>NZ_CP150325.1:8547500-10072500 GCF_051529605.1 Sorangium sp. So ce296 | reverse complement strand
GACCGCCACGAATGGCTGTATTGCCGCTGGTGCCGCAGTGTCGCCGCGCACCGCTGACGCATTGCACACCTTCACCTGATTAACCCAGATATTGTCAGGAATGATTTGTGCGCAGCGATCAGCGGCCTGCCACCTGCCGCGCCGGTCGAACTCGGCCCGTCTCCTGCATCGCCATGGGCGCAACGTCGTGCGTACGGGCGGAGCGTCACGCCCACGGCGCGACCGAAGAGGGAAGGAGCCGACAGATGAACCATGTGAAACTTCTTGGCCTCGTCGCCGTCAGCGCAGGAGTGTGCGGGCTCTCTGCGCTGGCTTCTGCGGCGACCACGGTGCCCATCGACAACCTGAACCTCGTCGAGGAGACAGCAGCGCCACCATCGCTTGACAACGAGCGGCACGCCTTACGGCCGGATGCCAGATTTTACCGGCCGGCTGTCGGATATTACCGGCCCGCCGCCGGATATTACCGGCCCGCCGCCGGATATTACCGGCCCGCCGCCGGATATTACCGGCCCGCCGCCGGATATTACCGGCCGTTTCGGCGCTAGACACAGGATGGACACGGAGCCGGGCGCGGCCATCACCGAACGCCGGGTCCGCTCTGCCGAGCGCGGAGTCGATCATCGCGGGCGATTGCGCTGAGACATCGCGCGTCGAGCGTCGCCCTCCGACCGCGGCCCGCTCTGCGGCCCGGCGGCGACGCATTGGAAACGTGGGTGGCGAAAGCGGGTGGCACGCCCCGCGCAATACGGCTCCGCCGGGGTAAGCTCCATGGACGAGACAGGAAAGATAGGAAAGCACGCGCTCCTCGTGCTTCCCGCTGCCGCGACCCACCTCGGGCTCGTGCTCGTGCTGGGCGTGCTGCATGTGCGCTTGCCGCCCGGAGGATGGGTGGAGCGCGCGGTGGGTTATTATGGCGCGCTCTCCGGGGCCAGCAGCGCGTATTCCTTCTTTGCTCCGAGCGTCGGGCCCTTGCCCTGGGCCACCTTCGAGGTCAGGGATCGCGCGGGAACGCTGACGACCGATGTGCTGGAGACAGGAGCGAGCCGGGAAGCGGACCTCCGCGTCAAAAATATCATCGATATGTACTGGGATGAGCAGGACCCGGCCGTGAGGCGCTCCCTGGTCGCGTCCTGGGTAGCGAAGGTGTTCGCCAAGCACCCAGAGGCGGACAGCGTCGTCATCCGGCTCGAGAGCTACGACCTGCCCTCGATGGCGGAGGTTCGCGCGGGCAAGCAGCCGCAGTGGTATGTCGAATATCGGGCCAAGTTCACCCTGAAGGCCCAGCTCGCCGCCGGCGAGGTCAGCAAGGAGGCGACGCCATGAGGCAGCGGACCCATACCCTGCGCCTGCCGAACGCTAGAGAGGCAGCTGCGCGCCTGTGGGGCTCGATGGGGCGGTTCGCGTTCGCCCCCGCGTCGGCGCGGCCCCTGGCGGCGCTCCGGATAGGGCTCGCGTCGGTCCTCTTGACGCAGGCGGCGCTGATCGCGCCCATCGCCTCCGAGCTGTACTCGCGTTCGGGCATCGTTCAGGGACAGCTCCTCGACGGGTCTGGCGCGATCGGCTTCCCCCGGATCGGCCACCTCGTGAATGCATTTTCGCGCATCGGGGTCGGTGAGAGCTCGGTGATCGCTGGGGTGGGTGTCCTCTACGCGCTGTCGCTGGCTGGCCTCCTGCTCGGCTGGAGGACGAGGTCCTCCGCGGCGTGCGCCTGGCTCGTGCATTTCACGTTGATGGTGACCGCGGAGCGGACGAACTACGGAGCAGATCAGTTCGCGAACATCTTCCTGTTCTACCTCATCTTCATGCCTTCTGGCGCTGCGCTGTCGCTCGATCGTGTCTTCGGACGAGCGCCGCCCGAGCCGAGCGCGACTGCGCGTCTCGCGCTGCGGGTGGTACAGCTGCACCTTTGTCTCGTCTACCTTTCGAGTGGTCTGGAAAAGGCGGTGGGCTCAGCGTGGTGGGACGGCGACGCGATATGGCGCTCGCTCATGCTGCCCGAGTACCGGCGGTTCGATTTTTCGTGGCTCGCTCACCACGCGTGGGTCGCCATGGCCGCGGGGTGGATGGTGCTGCTCGTGGAGATCGGGTACCCGTTCTTCATCTGGCCACGTCGGACCCGGCGGCTCTGGGTAGCAGCCACGGTCGGATTGCACGTCGGGATCGCGGTCTTCATGAGGCTCGATGTCTTCGGTGCGATCATGTCGGTGCTCACCATTGCCGCGTTCGGCGTGGAGGCGGACCCTCGACGGGCGCGGGCGCCCTCGGCTGTGGGCGCTCTTTGGCGGTGGGTTCGCGGGCCCCGTCCGCGAACGTGATCCTCCGCTCGACCGCGGTCCCGGTGGGGGTCGCCGCGTGGGCCTGGTCACGTGCCGAGCGCGGCGAGCCAGCGCAGGGCGCGCAGCCCGGGCATGAAGCAGTACTCTCCGCCGCGCGTGACCACGAACCGGGACAGGCCCTGGACGCGGCGGCGGACCGGCCAGCGCGGGATGGTGAAGCCGCCGCCCCCCTCGCCGGTGCTGGCGATGGGATCTCGGTCCGCGCCGGCTCCGATGAACTCGCTGTCGTTGAGCCAGACCGACTGCACGAACTCGAACTGCCGGCGCAGGTGCGCGCCGATGAACAGGAGCACCTGGCCCCGGTCGGCGCCGTCGTCCTCCAGGGCGCCCTCCGGCAGCGGCGGGCCGTAGGTCGTGCGGCGCCGGAGCACGCGGTGGATCCGCACCGTGTCTCCGCCCCCCAGCGCGTCGCGCGGGTTCGCGCGCCGGATGTGCGAGCCCGGAGGGGTCTTGTACCCCTTCGAATCGTCACGGTAGAGGAAGGCGTTGTTGCGCGTCGGGTCGGCGCCCAGGGCGGGATCGTCCTTCTCCGGGCTGAGCGCCAGCGGCGCGCCGCTCCGCCAGCGCCCCATCATCTTGGCGGCGAGCCACTCCTCCTCCTCGGGATTCGCCGAGCTCTCCTTCAGGAACTGGCGGAACGCCGCGACGCGCTGGCGCACCTTGCGCAGGACCGCGTAGGTGCCGTTCCTGCCCAGCACCTCGGGCGTGGGCATCGGCGGCAGGCCGCCCAGCTCGTCGGGATAGCCGAGGACGAACTCACCCGGCTTCAAGGGGGGCTCGTCGGGGTTCGTGCCTGGGATGCCGCTCCCCTCGATCGCGGGCTGGCTGACACCATCCATGAACCCGAAGGGCTCCTGCCCGCTGGCGAGCACGTGGCAGTCCTCGCGCCAGACCGCCGCGAGCCCCGGCAGCGCGCCGATCGCCTTCAGCGCGCGATCGATCCGCGCCGCGAGGCCCTCGGCGTCCGGCGCGATGGCGGCGAACACCACATGGACGTCCGGCGTGCCGAGCGGCGCCTCCCAGTGGGCAGGGGCGCTCTCGCCGGTGTCGCCCAGCACGGCGGCGCGCGCGGCCATCCCTTGCTGAAACTCCGGCGGGAAGCTGTCGAGCGAAGCCTGCGGCACCCCCAGCGCCCTGAGGCCCTGGAAGGTGAGGCCCACGTTCACCCACGCATCCCTGTCCGGGCTCGTCGCGCTCGCGGCCGACGCCACCAGCTCGCTCGCGCGCTGCATCAGCCTCCGCCCGTCGATCGGGTCGTCGATGCGGACGAGGAGGTAGGTCGCCGCGTAGGGGGTCGGCCGGGGACGGAGGATGCCGCTCTGGATGTCGTCGAGCTCGAGCGTCATTGCGCGCCGCCTCCCCTCACGATGTTTCGCCAGAACTGCTTCAGGCTGTCCGTGACGCCGTACAGCGAGCTGAAGAGGGTGGAGTCTGCCACCAGCACGTCGCCGGCGCGGTCGCCGTCCGGAGGCACCCAGACGACCGCGTTGAACTCCCGGTTGCCCGCCTCCGTGAAGGGGTGCGGCGGCCTCGTCATGTCGATGGGCCGCGTGGCCAGGACATGAACTGACCTCGGGTCGTCGATGGTCACCGCATAATGGGGCAGGTGAGGATGGTAGTTGAACACCGTGACCCCCTCGAGGAAGCCGCGCGTGTCCAGATCCCTCAGGACGCACAGCGGCGTGACGTCGCGGGTCCCCGGGACGACCGCGGACCGGAGCCCCCAGCGGTTCTCGACGGGCACCCCGAGCCCCTTCAAGAGGGCCCGGGCGTAGCCGCCGAAGCGTTGCCGGCGCGGCGTCGCGACGTCGCCGTGGTGGTGGAACTCCTTCTCGCGCTCCTCTGGGTCGTCGGATCGTCCGATGTCGTGGTGCGGGCCGACGACCAGGCAGGTCCCCTCGCGCGCCAGGAAGCGTCGGACCGCCTCGATCTCCTCCGGGGACGGCTCCATCTGGGCGCGCAGGATCTCGGTGCCGAACACGAGCAGCGTGTCCGCGTCCGCGAGCACCCGCTCGTCGAGCGGGAGCGGGTAGCCGGCTTGATCGATCCCCTGGAACAGGGGGACCGGCTGTCCCGTGACCTCCTCGGCGAACTGCTGGAACGGCGCCCAGGTCCGGAGGATCAGCTCCAGTACCCCCGCGATGCCCTGCTGGTACGAACGTGGGCTCGCCGCCCATTCGAACTCCGGATAGAACACCCGGCGGAACTCGAACATGGTGTTGTACCGGTCGTCCAGCACGTTGACGTCCAGGTTCGCCTCCCCCGGGTACGTCCAGGAGGCGTAGATGCTGACGCGGCGCCGACCGGCGGCGTAGCTCCGGGGCGCGTGGGTCTGGTTGTAGGTCCGCGGCGCCGTCGTCGGTGCGGTCATCTCGGCTCCCTCCGGTCTCTCACTGCATGGCGTCGAGCATCGCCGAGAACCCCTTTTCGACCTGGAGCGCCCGCTTGATCTCCTTCACCGTGACCCCCTCGTACTCCGAGTATTCGAGGAAGCTCGGGCGATGGTGCTCGCGGACGAACTTCTTGAACGCCTCGGGCTGCCCGACCCGACGTCGTGACGGGGCGGAACCTGGATGATGGGGGCGCCGATCTTCCGGACGTCATGCCGGGATCGCGCGGGCGCCCCATCCAGCCCGGGGGCGGCTCAGCGCACCACGACGGCGCGGCCATCGGCGGTGTAAATGACCGCCTCTGCCGCGGCGAGCGCGGCCGCCGTCGGCGCTGGCTCGATCGACGGGCGGCGGGCCGCCACCTTCTCCACCTTCTTCGTCGAGCTCGTCGAGCGCACGAACGGCCAGAAAAGCTGCTCAGCCCAGGGCTCGACCGGCGCGTCGTCGGGCAGCCCGAAGCCCTCCTGCCGGGCATGCGGGATCATGAGCGTGCCATGGATCACATCGAAGCAGATGAGGGCGACGCCATAGTTCTTCATGGCATTGCCGTAGCGGCCGACGCCGTGGTGGACATGGTGGGTGTCGGGCAGCGAGACGACGCGCTCGATCACCCACATGAAGGGGCGCGTGAAGCGGTTGCGCTGGAGCGGCAGATCCCAGCGGAGATCGGAGTGCTCCATCAAGACCATCAGCGTCCTGAAGGCCAATCCAGCCGCGTAGGCGCCAGGCTGGCCGAGCCAGACGACGGCCGGGGCCAACCACGCGCCCGGCACCAGCACATGCCACAACCAGTTTTGCCGGTACCCGACGCCGATGTTCATGTTGCGCGGGGCGTGGTGCGGTTTGTGGACACGCCACAGCCACGGCCATTCATGGCTCTTGCGGTGGAACCAGTATACCGCGTACTCCTCGACGAGCACGTAGATCGGGAAGGCGAGCCAGAAGCTCACGCCCGCGAGCGCCCCCTCGGAGCGCGGCCAGAGAGCCTTGAACGCCCAGATCAAGGCTGCGAAGGATGCGCCACGCACCAGCAGGAAGCTGCCGAGCCCCACGAGGCTCGCGCCGAGCTCCCGCATGGTGAGCACGCCGGGGCGACGGTACAGGCCGAACGCGGTCTCCAACGCGGCGAAGATCGCGATGAGAGCGACGGCGATCAGAGCACTTCCGAGCATGATGACCCTCCTTCCGCGCGCGGTGTCCGGGCTCTTCCGCCCGCCCGGGTGGCGAGGGCGATCGAGCCGCGATCCAGGAACCTGTCGTAATGCAAGTGGTCCGGCGGGATCACGCCGCGCAGCACGTGGAGCGCGGCGTCGATCATCCCGGGCGGACCGCACAGGTAGGCCGCGCGATCGGCGTGGGCCGCGGCGACCTCACGGAGGTAGTCCGTGACGTGCCCCTCCCGCCCTGTCCAGCTCGAGCCTGCGGGCTCTCGCGAGAGCACGGGAACGAAGGCGAACCGCCCTCGCCATCGCTCCTCGATCGAGGCGATGGTGTCGAGCCCGTAGAGGTCCTCTTGGGTGCGCGCGCCGACGACCAGCGTCACGTCGCGAGCCAGCCCGTCCGAGATCCCTTGCTCGAGGATCGCGCTTATCGGCGAGAGGCCGGTACCTCCTGCCACGCAGAGGAGCGGCCGCTCGGCCTCGTGGTAGCGGAAGCCGCCGTGGGGCCCCGAGAAGCAGAGGCGCGAGCCCGTCCGATCGGCGGCGAAGAGCCAATCGGTGAAGGCGCCGCCCGGGACGTGGCGGATATGAAAGAGCGCCCTTCGCGGCGAGGCTCGAGCCGGCGCCTCGGCGAACGAGTAGCAGCGCGGCTCGCCAAGCCCAGGAACGCCGGGCGACGTGAGCTGCGCATACTGCCCGGCCACGTAGCGGATCTCCGCGGCGAGCCCGACCTCGATCGCGAGGATGCCGGGCGCGAGCGGCGTCGCGCGCGTGATGCTCGCGTCAGTCTGCACCGGCTGCACCGGCGCACGGCTCGTCGAGCGCTCGCGGCCCACGCCCGGGACCTCGACCGCCACGTCCTCCGACTCGGCCAGGCTCTGGCAGGCGAGGATGAAGCCGGCAGAGAGCTCCTCGGGCGTGACGTGGCCAGAGATGTCCTTTTTGAGGCGGACACGCCCCTTGGTGAGCCGGCACTTGCAAGTACCGCACTCGCCCACGTTGCACAGCCGGGGGAAGGGGATATTTGCGCGCGCGGCTGCGCTGAGCAGCGTCTCTCCGGGCTCGATGGCCGCCGCGCGCTCGCTGCCCAGGACATGAAGCGTCCCGCCTCGACCTCGCTTTCGGCGGACAGATGACAATCCGAACATGATGTGTTCTCTCCGTGTGGATGGCCCCCCAGGTCCGCGGCACCTGGCCGCGAGCTCGGGTCGCTCTTCGCTCGGCCGCCGCTTGCTCGTGCGGCCCTGAGCGCGCGGATTTCATGGGCGGGGACCCACGCAAAGCCCAATCAAGAAACGGTATGAGTCAGTTCACCGGCGCGAATATTCCGCGGAATCCGGGGTCGCACCTCTTCTTGAACCAGCCCGCCCACCGAGGACGGGTCAGACGCGGCTGCCGAGGACGGGTCAGACGCGGCTGCAGAGATCGGCGAGGGATCGCCGGAGCCACTGATGGGCCGGGTCGGCCTCCTGACATACGTGCCACATCATGAACAGCGGGATCGGCTGGATGGGCAGCGGACAGCTTACGACCCGGACGGGGAAGTGCTGCTCGAACAGCCGGGCCAGGGGGAGCGGCAGCGTGCAGACGAGGTTCGACTGCGAGACGATGAACGGCATCGATAGATAATGGGGGACCTGCACCTGCACGCGCCGCGATCGCCCCACGGCGGCCTGGGTGTGCTCCGCCAGGTCGGTCTGGCCCTCGCGCGGCTCGAGGATGACGTGCTCGAGCGCCATGTACTCGTCGACGGTCAAGGATGGCCCCACGGTCGGGTGATCCTGGCGCACCAGCGGGACGAGCTCGACGTCGAGCACGCGCTCTCGCCGGAACCCCTCGCCCGGGATGACGACGTGATCCAGGACGAGCTCGACCTTGCCGAGCCGCATTTCATTCTGCAGCAGGGCCCCGGGCTCGCGGCAGATCTCGATCCGGACGCGAGCGCCGAGCTGCTCGAGCCACCGCAGAAACCGGGGCAAGAGAACGGCCTCTCCGAGGTCGCCGATCCCCAGCTTGAAGGTGTGGCTCGCCGTGTAGTCGAAGGCGTCAGGCTGAGCCAGCGAGGCCTGGATCAGGTCGAGTGCCCTCCGGATCGGGCCGGCGAGCGAGAGGGCGCGCGGCGTCGGAGCCATCTCCTTGCCGCAACGTACGAAGAGATCGTCGTCGAACAGCAGCCGCATCCGGGCCAGAGCGCTGCTCACGGCTGGCTGGGTCATGCCGAGGCGCTCGGCTGCCCGTGTCACGTTGCGCTCGGCGAGCATGACGTCGAGCACGGTGAGCAGGTTCAGGTCCACGGCGCGCAGGCGAGGGAGCGGCGGTGCGCTCATGCGGAAAGGGTAGCGCGGCCCCACCACGTGCCGCGGTCGGCCCGCGGGGGGCGAGCTCCTCCGCGCCTCCTTGAGGTCGGCGGCTCAGGGTGCTGGCCAGCGAGCCGGCCACGGCGGCGGGCGTCGTGGGGTCGATGGCGCGATCTCTCCAGCCTGTGGGCTGGGCCGGCGGGGCCGCGCCCCGGAGCGCACGCGCGCTCCGGAGCGCCCGCCCTCGGCTCGGCGACCCTACTTCTTCGCCTTCTCGTCTAGGAAGCCGGTCACCCACGCGAACGGCGCGTTCCAGTTGATCGTGATCTCGTTGACGCTCCAGGCCTCGATGTGGTCGACGAAGCACCGCTGCGCGACGCACCCCTTGAGGCCGGCGCTCTGGACGTGGGGGTCCTGCAGCGAGGAGTTCGGGCCGCCGGATACGGCGCCGGGCGGCGCCTTCGGGTACTTGCTGTTCGCCTGGTGGGCCCAGAACCGGTGGTGCGGGTTCTCGAGCGGCTTGTCGCCGTAGCCGGTCACATACGACTGCCCGAGCGCGTTGCGCCCGAGGAGGTAGTCCATGCCGAGCACCACCCCGTCGAGGTACTTCGGCTGCTTGGTGAAGTCGTGGGCGAGCGCGACCACGAGCATGTTGTTGAGCACGAAGGAGTTCGAGCCCCACTCGTACTTGCCGGCGGGCGTCCGCTGGACGAGCGTCCGGTAGCCCTCCTTCTCGGCGATCGCGAGGTACTGGTCGGCGGCCTTCGCGATGCGGCCGCGGATCTGCTGCTGCCACGCCGCGTCGACGTGGCCGGGCACGATCGCCATCGAGATCTGGCCGAGCGCGTCCGTGACCTTCCAGTTCATCGACGAGGCCACCCCGTCGACCTCCGTCGGGAACCGCGCGTTCAGCGGCGAGGCCTGGAGGTACTGCTTGTACTCCGGCTTCCCGGTGGTGACGAAGAGCTCGGCCGCGGCCCAGTAGAAGTCGTCCTTGACGTCGGTGTCGTCGTACGGCCCGCCGCCCTTGTCGCCGCCGGGCGGCGCGTACAGGGCCGGGTTCTGCTTCGCCGCCGCCCACGCGCGCTCGGCGGCCTTGAGGCACCGCGCGGAGAACGCCGCGTCCACCGTCTTCCAGACGCGCGCGCACTGCGCCCCGACGGCAGCGACGTTGAGCGTCGCCGCCGTGCTCGGCTTGTGCAGCGAGCGCGTCATCTTGTCCTCGTGCGGCGCGAGGCCGAGGCCCGTCCACGCGTCGTCGTGCATCTTGTGGTGCACCATGCCGGCGAGCGGCTTGCCTTCCGGCACCTGCATCCCCAGCAGGAACTCGATCTCCCAGCGCGCCTCGTCGAGGATGTCGGGCACGTTGTTCTTGCCCTCGGGGATGCTCAGCTTGCCGTCGCCGAAATCGGCGCTCGAGCTGCCGAGGTGCTTCGTCCGCTCGTGCCAGTTGAGCAGCGTCCACACCGAGATGCCGCCGTTGACCACGTACTTGCCGTGATCGCCGGCGTCGTACCAGCCGCGGGACGCGTCGAGCGCGTAGTCGCAGCCGCTGCCCTTGAGGCAGCGCGTGCTCTTGTCCTGGAGGTGCCCGGCCGGGCGCGCCAGCTCGGGCTTGCCGGCATAAGGCATCTTGATCTCGATGCCGCTCCGGTTGTGATAGAAATACGCGAGCGCGTCGTACTTGAGCTTCTGGTAGATGTCGGCGCCGATGTCGAACGGGTAGCTCTTCTCCTCGCCGACCTTGAGCACGTAGCCCTGGCCCGGCGCCTTGTGGGCGGTGAAATCGACGAGGTGGACGTGATCGCCGGAGGCGCCGTCCTTCCCGAAGACCTTGGTCTGGCCGCGCGCGACCGGCTTGCCCGAGCCGTCGAGCAGCTCCCACGCGAGCGGCGCGGTCGCGGCGTCGCTCACGCTCGCGATCTTGATCGCGCCCGGCAGATACCCGACCTGGTTCACGGCGACCTTCGGCGCCGCCGCCGCCGCGTCGCCCGCGGGCGCGGCGGCCCTGAACTCCGGGTCGTCGAGGCGGATGTCGTCGATGCAGACCTCGAACGGCTCCTTGGCCGACGCCATCGCGCCGCCGATGTGGAAGGCGAGCTCCGCCGTCGCGTCGTCGGCCTTCGCCATCGAGAACTTGCCGGAGAAGGTCTTGGGCTCGGTCCCGAGCTCGACGGTCTCGAACCAGTACTCGTCGTACGGCGGCCCCGACATGCCGACCTTCGGGCGCGCCTTCGTGGGCGCGGACGCCCACGCCTTGTACTGGATCGTGTAGCTGTGCCCCTTCTGGATCACCATCTCCCGGTGGCGGAACTGGGCGTCCCAGTTGTTCGACCCCTTGTTCGTCACCGTCACGCAATAGGCGCCGTTCTTCACCTCGGCGCTGCCCGCGCCCGGCGCGGTGAACGAGGTGGTCCAGGGCAGGCTCTTGTCGTCGTTGAAATCGGAGGCCTTGAGCAGGTTGGTCTGCGCGGGCCCGGCGCTCGCCGCGGCGCCCGTGTCGGCGCCCGGGGCGGCGCCGGCGGAAGGAGCCTCCGCGGAGGGGCCCTGCGAGGTCGCGCATCCAGCGCTCGCCGCGAGCGCGCCGAGCACGAGCGCGGACACCCGCCCCGCTCGGCGGAGGATCCACGGCTTGAGATGGGAGTGGTTCATAAGTCCTCGGTTCACGGATGGGGGCAATCCGCGCTTAAAAAGCGGCAATTATGTCCATCTTGTCAAGCGCAATCCTCGCCTGCGCGTCGAATCGGCGGGCCGCTCCGTCCTGCGGATCCCCGCCCGGCTCCCCGCGGCGCGACACGGCGGCGCTGCGCCGGAGCCACGCCGGAGCCCCACGGAAAGCACGCCGGAGATCGCGAGCGCGCCGGAGGCCGGGGCCGCGCGCGCTCCATCCCCCGGGTGCTGCGGCGCCGGTCGATTCGCGCTGGTACCTCCGGCGCGGGCGCACTAGGCTCTGCCGAGCCTCGTCGCGTCCGGATCGCGACCGAGCACCCCAAACGAGGAGACGACATGGCAAAGCACAGCTTCTCAGTCCCCTTCCCCGGCTCCGCTCAAGACATCGTCGCGAAGGCCAAGGCAGCGATCGAGAAGGCCGGTGGTCAGTTCAGCGGCAACGAGGGCAACGGCACGTTCTCGGTGCCCACGCCGGCGGGGACGGTGAAGGGCTCCTATGCCATCGCCGCGCAGAGCTTCTCGGTCGACATCACGGACAAGCCGTTCATCGTCCCCGGCAGCGCCATCGAGTCCCAGGTGCGCAAGTTCCTCGAAAAGGCCTGACGCCCGGCCGCCTACCTACCCGCGCGCGCCCGCCTGCGCGCTCAGCCGTCGCCGCGCGAGGCGCGGAGTCGATCGCCGCGCCGCCCTGGCGCGTCGGGCCTCCTCCGCGAAGCATCCATCCACTCTGGAACGCGCCCCTCGGGGCGCGGGGCGGCCGGCGTCGGCCCCCCGGGCGGGAGCTCGCCTGTCACGCGCCGTCGCCGGCGAGGTGCACCTTGAGCACGCTCTCCTCGGCGGGGACGCCGAGCCGGAGGGGGAAGCCGTAGTGCCCTGTCCCGCGGTGCACGTAGAGCCGGTCCGGGCCGCGGGCCCACAGGCCGTGATCGGGCATGTTCACGAAGAGCCGGAGGGCGGTCCAGGAGCCGCCGAGGCTGACCAATCCGAGCTGCCCGCCGTGGGTGTGGCCGGAGAGCACGAGATCCCCCTCGCCCTCGCCGAGGAGGCGGAACGCACCCGGATCGTGGAGCAGGACGAGCCGGAGCGCCCCGGGCGCGCGCGGGTGCCGGGCGCAGACCTCGGCCATGCGCTCCGCGCGATCGCGGTAGTGGAAGTCCATCCCGAGCACCTGGACCGGCCCCGCGGCCGTCTCGACGAGCGCCGCCTCGTCGACGAGCAGGCGCACCCCGGCCCGGGCGAGCGCGGTCGCGACGAGGCGGGGCGACTCGTGATCGTGGTTGCCGTGGCACGCGAACACGCGGCCCTCCAGGGCGCGGAGCGGGGACAGCGCCTCGGCGAGGTGCTCCGCGGTGTCCTGCGACTCCATGGTCAGGTAGTCGCCGGTGAGCACGACGAGATCCGGATCGCGCGCGACCGCGCGCTCGCAGATGCCGCGGAGCCGCGCGACGGACATGAACGGGCCGAGGTGAGGGTCGGTGATCTGGACGATGCGGAGCGGGCGGCGCGCGGGGGGTGCGCCCTCGCGCGGGAGCGGGTGGCGCTTCAGCCCGTCGACGCGCGCGCGGTCGACAACGAGCTCGACCTCCTCGCGGCGGGCGGTGAGCGACTGGAGGATGCCGACGCCGGCGAGGGCGAACGGCGCCCAGAGGCCGTACGGCGTCGCGCCGAGGGCGCCCGCGATGGCCCAAGGGAACGACAGGAAGGTCGCCGCCACGAAGTAGGACGCCGGGATGCTCACGAGCGCCCGGTAGGCGAGCGGGCGCATCCGCGGGCGCGAGAGCAGGAGGAAGTGCAGGTAGACCGCGCCGTGGAGGTACGCGAACGCCGGCGCGAGCGGGCCGACGTGGCGGAAGAGCGCGCACGCGATCAGCGTGTGGATGCCGAGCAGCACGCCGACGAACCGGGCGTAGAGCCGGCCGCGGCGGCGCCGCGCCGCGACGACGACGAGGAGCCAGGCCAGGAGGGAGGCCACCCAGAACAGGACGACGGGGGAGAGGGGCTTCAATCGACGGCTCCAGGCGACGCGGGCGCGCAGAGCCACCGCGGTCTGCCCTGCCCGGTCGGACTGGCGAGTCTCCCGCGTCCGGCGCGCCCGCGCCAGGCGCCCGGGTCCGGTCGTGCGACGGGCGGGCTTACCCCCTTGGGGCTGGCGGCGTTGCGGCATAGGCCCCCTGCTGGTACGCCGCGGGGCAGGTCGAGGCCATGGCGGCGCACCCCCACCCGCCGCTCTACGCCGCGCAGCAGGTCTCCGAGCGCCTCGCGGCCTTCGCGCGGGCCGGGAGCCTCGAGCGCAACATGGCGGTGTGCGCCGAGGAGGAGCTGAACGTCCTCGTCAACTGCCTCGGGGGCTGCGAGCGCATCCTCAAGACGCCGACGCCGCTCGGCTACGTGCTGCTCCTCCGGCGTGGCGTGGCGCTCTACCTGGCCACGCTGCCCCTCGCCCTCATCAACGCGATCGGGTTCATGACGCCCCTGGTGACGATGATGGTGGCCTACCCCGTCCTGATGATCGAGGCGCTCGGCGGGGAGCTCGACGACCCGTTCGGCCACGAGCCGAACGACCTGCCGCTCACGCGCATCTGCGACACCATCGAGCGCAACCTCCTCGGCTCTTCGCCGCTCGTCCTGGTGATGGCGTCGAAGGCCGAGAGCTATGTGGACTGAGCGCCACTTCCTGCAAAATTCGCCCCGGCTTGCGCGGGAGCGCTCGGGCGCATGAAATCGACGCCGTCGATGTACGATCGAGCGACGGAGCACCGAGGCAACTGGCATCCACCAGGCGATCGTGCGCGCGCCTTGACGGGAAGAGGCATCATCGCATCCACGCTGGAGGGCTCCTTGTTCCATTCATCACGGACCGTGCTGCTGTCGCTGGCGCTCTTCGCCCTGACCCCGCTCGCCTGCACCGATCCCCGGTCGCCGGCGGCGCCGGGGCGCACCGAGACGCAAGGCTCCGCCGCGGCGGCGCGGCTCGCGGCGCTCGCCGGCGAGTACTGGGACGGCCGGCTCGCGGCCGAGCCCGTTGACGCGACGTTCCTCGGCTTCCGCAGCCACGACGACCGCCTCCCCGACGTCACCGAGGCCGGCCGCGCGCGCGAGATCGCGCGCCTCGAGGCGCTGCTCGGGCGGGCGCGCGCGATCGACGCGGCGTCCCTCGCGCTCCCCGATCGCGTCACGCACGGGATGCTTGTCCATGAGATCGAGAGCGACCTCGCGTGGCGCGCGTGTGACCTCTCGGCGTGGACGGCCGACCAGCTCGGGGGGCCGCAGGTCGAGCTCTTCCAGCTCGCGCGGGTCCAGACGGTGCGCACGGTGGAGGAGGGCCGCGCCCTCGTCGCGCGCTGGAGCAAGATCGGCGCGTACGTGGACGCTCGCACCGACCGGCTCCAGCGAGCGCTCGAACAGGGCAAGGTGGCCCCGCGCGCCACGGTGGAGCGCGTGATCGCCCAGCTCGACGAGCTGCTCGCGAAGCCCTCCGGCGAGTGGGCGCTCATGAGCCCCCGCGACGCCGCGCACCCCGACTGGCCGGAAGCGGAGCAGAAATCGTTCGCGGCGGCGGTGGAGCAGGCCGTCGAGGGCGGCGCCCGTCCGGCCTTCTCGCGCTACCGGGAGGCGCTCGCCCGCGAGATCCTGCCGCGCGCCAGGGACCAGGCGCGCGCGGGCCTGTCCCACGTGCCCGGCGGCGAGGCGTGCTACGCGCGCCTCATCCAGGCGAGCACCTCGCTCGCGCTCTCGGCCGACGAGGTCCACGCGATGGGCCTCGAGCAGGTCGCGCGCATCCGGGACGAGATGAAGGCGCTCGGCGCGAAGGCGCTCGGCACCGCGGATTTCGCGGAGATCCAGCGCCGCCTCCGCGAGGACAAGGCGCTCGCCTACGCCACGCGCGACGAGGTCGAGGCGGCGGCGGCGGCGGCGGTCGCGCGGGCCAGGGCCGCGCTCCCTGCGTGGATCGGCGCCCTGCCCCGGACCCCGCTCGTCGTGAAGCGCATGGAGGCGTTCGAGGAGAAGCACTCCCCGCCCGCCTTCTACCGCGAGCCCGCGCAGGACGGGAGCCGCCCCGGGACGTACTTCGTCAACACGTATGCCCCCGAGACGCGCCGCCGCTTCGAGTCCGAGGTCGTCGCGTTCCACGAGGCGATCCCTGGCCACCACGTCCAGGTCGCGCTGGCGCAGGAGCTCGGCGAGGTGCCCGCGTTTCGCAAGCACGCGAACGTCATGGCGTTCACGGAGGGCTGGGGGCTCTACAGCGAGCGGCTGGCGAACGAGATGGGGCTCTACTCCAGCGACCTCGATCGGCTCGGGATGCTGAGCGCCGACGCCTGGCGCGCGTGCCGGCTCGTGCTCGACACGGGCATCCACGCGAAGGGCTGGAGCCGCGCGCAGGCCGTGACGTACATGATGGAGAACACGATCCTCGGCGAGGGCGTCGTCGTGAACGAGGTCGATCGCTACATCACCTGGCCCGGGCAGGCGCTCGCGTACAAGGTCGGGCAGCTGGAGATCCTGCGGCTGCGCAAGGACGCCGAGCAGAAGCTCGGGCCCCGGTTCGACATCAAGGGGTTCCACGACGCGCTGCTCGGCGCGGGCGCGGTCACCCTGCCGATCCTCGGCGACCAGATCGCGCGCTGGGTCGCGTCGCGCGCGCGCCTCCCCTGAGCCGATCGCCACCTCGGACCGGCGTCCAGCCGTGAGGTGAGCGGCGGCGGGTGCGCCCTTCCGGCCCGCGCATCGGCCGTTCCAATCGTCATCATCCTCCCAGGGATCCTCCTCGGCGATTCCGTGGCGATCGACCACGGAAGAATACGAGTCGAGGATGGAGACGAAATGCTCCTCGACGCTGCTCTTGCGCGTCGCTCCAGCGGACACGGTCTTCAGCCGCTCGCGGTCGAGCTGCATCCGCGGCGCGTCCTCCAGCGCTGGGCGATCGGCGGTTCGCTCCCCGGCTCGACTCCCCGCAGCAGCGATAGCACTGTTTCACTCCTCGAACGCCGCCGTTCCAGCCCGCTGGCTGGCGACGCCCACCATGTCGCCGCACACTCTGGTCATCCGATTGCCATTTCCATCTCAACCAGAGATATCCATGAAAACGGAATGCTCGTTTCGACGTTGACAGAGTTTCCACCTGTGCAAATGATACCTCCGCACCGGCCGACGGAGCACGGGACGGGCGCTCCACTGCGGAGCCCGCAGCGCATCTTGCGCCGTGGCCGAGAGGCACCGATGAACCCCTGCGCCGACCACGCGCTCGGTTTGGACACATAAACCATCACAACCCATTGGCGGACAAATGAAACACACCTATCATATGACGCTCATGCGCGCCCTGACTTGCGGCCTCGTCGCCGGAGCAATCTCGCTGGGCGCACCCGCGCAAGCTCAGGCGGTGGAGTACGAAGTCTACGAAGGAGATGGTTGCCCGGTAGGATACGCACCGTTGACCGCGGCGGATGCCTTCTGGACGTTCGTCGGCCGCTGCGACGAGCTCCCCTATTCAGGAGTCTTTCGTATCGCGGACGGGGGTTCGATAGATGGCCCGTGGAACAGCTGCCAGCAGCATGCGAACGATACCCGCGAGCTGGACTACACGCTCTGCAAGCCCAACTACGAGCTCTTCGACATCGGCGGGACCACCTTTGCGGTGGTGAGAGGCGGAGAGCAGTGCATCGAGGGCTTCGAGCACGTGGATTTCGCGACCGCCTCCGCCTACGCGGAGGAGATATGCCCTCACGTCGGGCTGTGGGGAATTGCGAGGATCGGTGGAGGTGGCTCCATTGACGGTGCAGGGTACGATTGCAACGTCCGCGCGACCGACTCTCGCTCGCTCGGTGATGCCATCTGCGTAGAATCCGAGTAACTATCCCGAACCAGAGGCGGCTCGCGCAATCCCCGCCAGTCGGCCGCCGAAGAGGTGCCCGAGCAGGCTCCGTGCTCGCAGGGCTTGCGGTCCGCGGTCCCGAGGCGGGGCGCGGCGTGCCCTCGGCGCACGCACGCGCCGGCAGCGACGAGCAAGGATCCCCCAACTCCTCCGGTCTGCGGTCCGGCCCTGGCGCGCGGTCTTCGGTTATCCTGGGCGACCGATGCGTGTGTGTCGTTCCTTGCCGCTCCTTCTGGTCCTCGCCGCGCCCGGGTGCCGCGACTGCGCGCCGGATCCCTCGGCCGCGCTCCAGCCGGCGCCCGAGGCGCTCGCCGGCGCCGCGGCTCCGGCCGCCGCGTCGAGCGACGCGGCCGTCGCCCCGATCGCCTCGGGCGGCGCCGCGGCGCTCGCCCCCACGCCCAGCGGCTCGGCCGCCGCGCTGCCCGGGTCACCTCGCGTCGACGCGGCGCCGGTGGATCGCGCGGCGTACCTCGGCGCCCTCGGCCGGGGCCGCGCCGCCGCGCGCGAGGGCCGGTACGCCGAGGCGATCGCCGCCTTCGACCGCGCGCTCGCCGCGATGCCGCACGAGCCGCGCGCCCTCGCCGAGCGCGGCCACGCCCGGATGCGCCTCGGCGCGGACCTCGACGCGGCCGCCGCCGACCTGCAGCGCGCCGAGCAGCTCGGGCCCGACGACAAGCTCGCCGCCCAGATCTGGTACAACCTCGGTCTGCTCGACGAGCTGCGCGGCGAGGCCGAGCTGGCCCGCGCCGCCTTCGCCCGGTCGTTCTTCCTGTCGCCCACGGCCGCGGCCAGGGCCAAGGCGGGCCCCGGCATGCCGTGCGGCGTGCTCGTCGAGCGCCGCGAAGCCCCGTCCAGAGGCGACTTCCTCGCGCCGAGGCTCGTCGTCGCGCGGGGCTGGCTCGACGCCTACGAGCAGCTCTACCGGGACAACGACCCGAAGGTGGAGCCGAAGGAGCCCGCGACGGAGGCCGAGGCGCAGCGCTCGCTCTGCGATCGCCACGGCGCGGATCGCTGCACGGGCCCTTCGCCGTGGCTGCTGACGCGCTACCTGAACAGCACCCAGGGCGAGATCGAGGATCACGTCCTGTCGCGGCCGGACGGCGCGCTGCTCGTTTTCCATGCGGGCATGGTGTTGCGGACGACGGACCTCACGGCGATGAACCGGATGGCGTGTATCCCCGAGGAGCGGCTCGAGGTGCGGTTCGCGCCCGACGTGGTGCACGTGACGGTCGAGGCGGAGCTCCGCGCCTGGAAGAGCGCGGACGAAGCGGGGGCCGACGCGTGCGACCCCGGGCGGCTCGAGACCGAGGAGCTCTTCTACGACGCGAAGACGGGCCGGGAGCTCGTGCGGCTGAGCCGCGCGGGGGGCCGGGACGCGGCCAGGGTGAAGCTCGCCGGGCGCACGGTGGAGGTCGCGGCGGGGACCTGCACGACGACCGTGCCGCTCGACGCGCCCGCCGCCGGCGCGGGGAGTCCGGCGGAGCCGAGATGAGGGGATGGAAGGGGAATGGGGTCGCGGCCGGACCGCAGCGACCTGGAGGTCGGCCGGGGGGTGGTCCTGACCGGGCGGCGGCGACATGCAGGTCGGCCGGGGCGTGGTCCTGACCAGACGGCGGCGACATGCAGGTCGGCCGGGGGGTGGTCCTGACCAGGCGGCTGCGACATGCAGGTCGGCCGGAGGGTGGTCCTGACCAGACGGCGGCGACATGCAGGTCGGCCGGGCGGTAGTCCAGACCAGGCGGCAGCGACCTGCAGGGGTGGTGCCCTAATTCGCTCCCCGGATCAGAACTCCCGCCAGGGTTCTGCCTCACGAGCGATAGAGAAATAAACGCAAAGGCGCAAAGGCGCAAAGGCGCAAAACTACAAATCTTTTTTTTGCGTCTTTGCGTCTTTGCGCCTTTGCGTTGCACTCTCGCTCCGGATCCCTGGCCGGTGATGCTCCGAGGCGCGCTCGGGGGCGGCGGCCGAGATGGAGGCGAACCGGGATTCCGTCGACTTGCGCGCGCGACGCGGGCGCTCCCCTACACGAGGTCGTCCATCGCGGTGGACATCGGGGCTCACGCGTCCGGTCGTCGGCCGTCGCCGATGTAGAGCGGGTCGTCGTCGGGCCGAAGCTCGATCGGTCGCGGCGGCGCGCGATGGCCGTCCCGCGCATCGTTCGCGTCGAGCGGGCTCGAGACGGCGGCGGCGCCCGCGACGAGCACGGGCTGCCCCACCTCGATGACCGTCTCCCGGTAGCGAACCGCGCCGTGAAAGCCGGCGAAGAACGACGCGCGCTCGTGCCCGTAGCGCTCGCGAAAGGCGTGGACGTGGCCGGCGGCGTCCGGGGGCGGTTCGGCGTCCGCGAGGTCGAAGCGCACGTGGCCGCTCGGTCGGACGAGCGCCTGGCCCGTGCCGTCGTCGAGGGCGAAGTCGGGGGCCCACTCGGCGTCGTCGTCCACGACCCAGACGAAGCCCAGGTTGTTGCGGCCGACGCCGCCCTTGCGCTCCTGCCGCCAGCGCACGACCCGGAAGGCGACGCACGGGCGCCCGCTGAAGGGCGCGACGAGCGGCTCGCCGACGGGCACCGCTCGGCCCCTCGCGGCGGTGAAGCGGGCTGGCCGCAGCTTCGCGATCGCGTCGACGCACGCCCGGCGCAGCCGCTGTCGCTCGGCGCGCCGCAGCGCCCATCGCAGCCCGGCCCCGCCGAGGCCGAGCGTCAGCGCGACCCCCAGCGCGGAGAGGAGCAGGGCTTCCACGAGGGCATGATCGCTCGGATGGCCTCGCCCGGCCAGGGCCACGCCCGTCCGCGCGAGGCGCGCCGACGGGAGCCGCGCCAGGATATAGTCGCCGCCCATGCTCGATCGCCAACAGGTGTTGCTCCAGGCGCGGGCCCGGCTGCACCCGGAGCGCATCGCCCGGCGGGAGGACGCGCTCGCGCGAGCGCGCACGCTGATCGAGGGCTCCCTCGGCAAGCTCGACGAGGCCGGCCTCCGGCGGCTGCTCCAGCTCTTCAACGCCGACCACGTCGACGGCCGCGACGTGAACAACCGCTTCGCCACCGGCCTGATCGGCAACAACGCGAACCTGCTGGCCGCCGCGCTCGACGGCGTCAACGCGGCGGTGCCTTCTTTATGGCGAGCCGACGACGCCTGGCTCGCCGAGCACCTGGCCGAGCTCCGCCGCGGGCGCAGCCTGCCGGGCGGCGGCTGGCTGTTCCCGTCGATGATCTTGCACACCCGCGATCCCATGCGCTTCCCGCCGGCGACCACGACGATGGCGCGGGGGCTCGCCGCGATCGACGGCGGCCCGCCCATCGCGCTCGGCAGGCCGACCGGGTACCTCGAGTACAGCGCACGCGTCCGCAAGCTCCTCGCGGAGCACACGATCTCGCCCCACGGCGCCGACGTGCTGCTCTGGCAAGGGGCCCAGCTCGCCGGAGAAGCCGCGGACTCGGACGCGGGCGAGCTCGAAGAAGCCCCGCCCGCGCCGCCCGCGCCCCCCGCGCCGGAGCCCGCGCGGCCGACCGCCCGACGCGACGCGACGACCGTCGCCCTGGCCCCTCGGGGTCCCGACGCCTCGGCCAAGCTGTCGCGCTCGACCCGCCCTCCCGAGGAGGACGCGAGCGCCCCGCGGCCGGCGCCGTCCACGCCCGCGAGGCCCGCCTCGCTCGGCTGGCTGCACCTCACCGACCTCCACCAGGGCATGGGCGGCACGAGCTGGCTGTGGCCGAACGTCATGACCGCGCTGTTCGACGACCTCGCGCGCCTGCACGACGTGTGCGGCCCGTGGGACCTCGTGCTGTTCACCGGGGACCTGACCCAGTGCGGCACGCGCGACGAGTTCCAGAAGCTCGACGCTACCCTCGACAGGCTGTGGCGGCGCTTCGACCAGCTCGGCTCGCAGCCGCGGCTGATCACCGTGCCCGGCAACCACGACCTGAACCGCCCCAGGGACCTCGACCCGTACGTGCTCGCCCTCTCGCAGTGGCACGCCAATTCGCGCCTGCGCGACCAGGTGTTCGACGCGCAGGACTCCCTCGGCTACCGCGAGCGCCTCGCGCAGATCTTCAGGCCCTACACCGACTGGGTCGATTCCTGCCGGTGGCACGTCCGCGACCGCCGGAGGCTCGGCCTCCTGCCGGGCGACAGCGCGTACTCGCTGTCGCTCCACGGCCTCGAGCTCGGCGTCATCGGCCTCAACTCGGCCTTCCTGCAGCTCACCGGCGGCGACTACCAGGAGCGCCTCGCCGTGGACCCGCGCCAGCTCCACGCCGTTTGCGACGAGTACGCCCCCGAGTGGTTGCAGCGCCACCACATCAACCTGCTGCTCACCCACCACCCGCCCGAGTGGCTCCACCCGCAGGCGCGCCAGGAGTTCCGCCAGGAGGTCGACCCGGCCGGTCGCTTCGCCGCCCACTTCTTCGGCCACATGCACGAGGGCACCGCCACCTCCACCGCCCACGGCGGCGGCCACGCGCGCCACGCCCTGCAGGGCGCCTCCCTCTTCGGTCTCGAGGAGCACGACGGCCCCGGCGGCCGCGCCGTGACCCGCCTCCACGGCTTCAGCGCCGGCCGCTTCGAGCTCCTCCCCGGCGCCGCGCAGGCCCGCGTGCGCGTCTTCCCCCGGCGCATGTTCACGAGCGCAGGCGGGCGGCGGATCGACCGTGACGTCTCCGCCTACCACCTCGATGAGCGCGGCTCGTTCGCCTACGAGGTCCCGACCGCCCGCCGCGCATGACGCCCTTCACGCTGTTGCCGCCGGGCAAGGGCGGCAACAGCGGGGACCAGGAGGGCGAGATGATGTCGGGCTCCGGAGTGGCGAAAGATCACTCGGGCGCAGGCAGATGTGGGGGCTTATCGCGCACCGAAGGTCCGCGACCCCTGCGGCGCCTCACGACGTCTCCCCCGGCGCCACGCGATCAGGCCAAGGCCGAACAGCGCGGCGAATGGCCAGCGTTCCGACGAAGCACGACGGAGCGTGCAGGAGCAACCCGAACTGCCCTGGTCCGTGGTGCCATCATCCGCGCCCCCCGAACCACCGGAGCCGCCCTCGGACGCGCCGCCAGTGGATCCGTTGCTCGTCGCTCCGCCGCCAGTCGCTCCGCCGCCAGTCGCTCCGCTGCTTGTCGCTCCGCTGCCTGTCGCTCCGCTGCTTGTCGCTCCGACGCTTTCCGAAGGCGAGACGCTATCGCACAGTTTGCCAGTTCCAGGAGGGGGCGAGCACTCGCCGTCGTCTGGGATGTTTTCACCCGCCGTCCCAGTGAGGCGGAAGTAGATGCCGTACCTATCTTCGTATCGCTGATAGTGCGGAGTGAACTTCAACGTGTTATTGGAGTCCGTGTTCCGCAGCGTGAACTCCACCGTACCCGGGGTTTGAACCAGGTTGTTCTCGATGTCGGCGATCCACTCGTTGATCGTGATACCGTTGTTGATGCCGATGGTGTCTTTGATGACGACACCAGCGGGGATAGTAGCCTTCGCGGATGCCCACTGGGGCTCCGACAGCATCCTCTCCGTCCCGAGACCGGCGCTCAAGACGACCGGTCCGTAGACGAACGCCACCGCATTGGGGTTGTCGGGGAGTCTCGACACCTTCACCTCCATCGGCAGCGTGAGCTCCACCTTGTCTCCGGGCTTCCAGGCGCGACTTACCGCAAGATAGCCGTTCGCCTCCGTTGCGTCGCATGCCTGACCGTTGACCGTGATCGTCACGGGCTGACACCGAGCAACCCAGGAGGGCTTTCTGAAGTTGATCGTGACCGCATCGTCCGGGGCAGCGGCGATCTCGAAAACCGCCTTGTCGGAAACAGGGAAATTGGAGGTCTGTTTCAACGACAGCCCCCGCGCGGACCAATTCAACGTCGAGCTGAGGAACATGTTGACGTACAGATCCGTGTCGTCATGGAAGTACAAGCTATCATTGAGCTTGGTATAGTTCTCCATGCCGGTTCCGTTGCAACACCAGAACGTGTCCTCCGGTTTGCCGAACAGCTTGAAGTACCCTGTCCCCATCGGCTTGAAGTAGGTCGTCATTCCGTTCGTCGGATTGACGGCAGACATGATCTCGTTGATATGGGTCTGCTCGTAGTAGTCGGCATACTTGACGTCCCCCGTGGCTTTGAAGAGCCCCCTCGCCAGCTTCAGCATGTTGTACGAGTTGCACGTCTCGTTGTTCACGTTGTCCCTTTGCGCGTCCAGCTGCCTGGGTTCGTGAAAATGCTCGAGCTGGCTATTCCCACCGGTGACATACGTGTGATCCCTCAACACGATGGTCCAGAATTTTTCTGCCGCGGTGTAGTAGAAGTTCTCCGTTTGGCCCAGCGTCCGGTAGCGGTTCAGAGCGCCGATGAACTTGGGGATTTGCGTATTGGCGTGCTTGCCTGGCAGGACGTTGTTGCCTTGAGAAATCGGAGTGAAGAGCGTGTCCTCGTCGAAAACGTGGGCTGCCGCCAGGTGGTTGGCCTTGTTCGTCAGCCTGTACAGATCGTACAGGCAGTCGTTCATGCCGCCGTACTCAACGCCCAGGACCTTCCTTCGAAGGTCCGCATTCCAGGTTGAGCTGCGATTGTAGGCCCAGTCCCCCAACCTGCTCGCGATCTCGAGGGCCGTTGCATTTCCCTCGAACTCGTAGACGTCGATGAGGCCCGCGATGATCTTGTGCATCGTGTACCACGGCGCCCAGCTGGAGCCGCTGGCCTTCCCCTCGATGACGTCGAAATGCGTCTCCGGCGACGCGAACAGGTACCCTTTTGGACTCGCGTCTTGGAATGATTTCAACTGGCCGATCGTGTAGTCGATCTTCTGCGCGATGGCGGCGCTCTGCCCCGCGTCGGAGCCACTGAGCTGTTTGTACGCTCGCGCCATGGCGGACAGATAGTGGCCTATCGTGTGCCCGCGCAGAAGGCTCCAGCCGCCCTCCCACCCGCCGTAGAGATTGAGACCCGTCGCATTCCCAGGGTCCTTTCCTTGCGACACCGCCTTGAAGCCCGCCAGAAGCCGGTTGGGGTCGAGGCTCATGATGTACGCGATCTCTTTCGAAGAGATGTTCTGGTAGTACGCGTCGGTCACGCTCACCTCGTCCAGCGCGAACTCCTGCAGCTTCTCGACGGGGTCCGCGGCGGACGCCGCCCCTGGAGCGAGAGCTCCAAGCAGAAGCGAAACAGTCAACGCGGCGGCGCCCGAGAGCGAGCGCCGGGTCTGCAGGATTCTCTTACTCATGACAGTTCCCTTCAGATCTCGAATGCGTTGTATCTAGGATATTCGAGACGAGACTACGCCGCGCCAAACAGCGACGAAGCCCCCTCTCTATTCGCTTGTCGACCGTCGCACCATCGCGCTCAAGCACTGCCCAGACCGCTCTTCGAGGTTGGTAAATTGACCATGTGATCGATGCCGATGGGCCGCATGCTGACGAGGAACGCCGCGCCGCGGGCGAAGGACATGCCCGCGAGCGTCACCAGGAGCGGGGGCAGAGAAAACCGATGGATCAGGTGCCCCGTCATCGCGCCGAACGAGACAGACACCGCGAGGCGTTGTGACCCGGCCACGTGGCCAGCACCGCCGCATCTTTGAGGGAATCATCTCCGGTGAACAGCAATCGATATTTCACGACAGCCGCCGAACAAGCGCGGCATGCCGTGTTCTCTGGTGGAGCCCCCTCGGCCCGATGCCCATCCCCATCGTTCAGCGACCGCTGCCGCGACGACCGAGCGAACAGAGTTGGTGCGAAAAAAATCGATCAGACGACGAAGGCCTCGGTACGCGTGGCGACCCGAGCAATGCGCGGCAACAAGGACACCCGTGGACGGCAATGTGAACGTTAACATTACGGCTGTCAATTCCAATCGACAGGTTTGTAAGTATCTCGATCCCGCTGGATCACGGGGCTGGCGGGCTCCTCCGCAGCGCCGCGGCAGGAGGGGCGGGCGCCTTGCCGCGATCGTCGCCGGACCGGCCGACGAACTGGAAGCCCATCAGCGCATCGGCGGCTGGCGCGCGACGCGACGCGTCGCGACCGCATCGCCAGCGTACGACCGCGCCGCCGCGCGCCGGTGACGGCGCCGCTGCAGCGCCTGCATGACCGCAGCCCGATGCCCGCCATCTTGACGCGTCGCGCCGAAAATTAACGCGACGCTCTCGGAGGAGACCCGTCTGCCATGGGGGCGCGAGGGCGCCCGTTCCGAATTGACATTCGATTTGTTAACGTTAACATTTCGCTCCGAGGCGCGCCGCTTCAGCGCGGTTCGGGACCAGGGTCGTCATGCTGGGGCACGAGCAGCGGGAGGCCCGACGGAGCCCGTTTTTTACGTTTTCCTATCAGCGGGGAGCGGGTGGAGGCGTTCACGAAGGCGGGGGCGCAAAGTATGGTTGGCTCCTGTCGCGCGCGAGGGCGGCGCAGCGACCCCCGCACCACGCGGTAGCTCCCCTCACCCCGCAGCCCGCACGCGACCTCCGCCGGCGCCACCTCCCCGGCGAGCAGCCGTCGGTACGCCTCCACCACCCGCCGCGGTCTCGCAGGCGACCTCGAGCGCCGTCTGGATGAGCGTTCGCTTCGCTTCGCCGCCCACTTCTTCGGCCACATGCACGAGGGCACCGCCACCTCCACCGCCCACGGCGGCGGCCACGCGCGCCACGCCCTGCAGGGCGCCTCCCTCTTCGGTCTCGAGGAGCACGACGGCCCCGGCGGCCGCGCCGTGACCCGCCTCCACGGCTTCAGCGCCGGCCGCTTCGAGCTCCTCCCCGGCGCCGCGCAGGCCCGCGTGCGCGTCTTTCCCAGGCGCATGCTCACGAGCGCCGGCGGCCGCAGGATCGACCGTGACGTCTCCGCCTACCGCCTCGAGGAGCGCGGCTCGTTCGCCTACGAGGTCCCGGCCGCCCGCCGCACACGACGCCTCGCCCGCGGCGGGATTGGCCGCCTCATGCGCCGATAAAGGCCGCCAGCTCGTCAGGCTTTCCCATGGGAAAGGCCTCCTTCAAATGGTCGAGGAAGGCGGAGACACGAGCGCTCAGCAGCCGCCGTGACGGGTAGAGCGTCCACAGGACGATGTCTGGGCCGTCCACATCGCCCCAATGCACAAGAGTCCCAGCGGCCAGATCGTGACTTACGAGTGAAATTGGGAGGCGTCCGGCGCCGACGCCCGCTCGGACAGCATCGCGGACCATGATGAGCGACGACAGGCGCAGGACTGGATCGACCACGATGCGTGATCTTCCCGCTGGCGCCATGACGTCCCAGGCCGCGGTCCGGTCGCCTGCCCCCCGCACGACCGCCGGAACAGCGAGGTTGTCCGCCGGTCGAGCGAGGCCCGGGCTCGCGACGACGACCAGCCGATCGCGCATCAAGATCCGTCCGACGAGGCTCTCATCCGGATCCGGATTGACCCGGATCACCAGGTCATAACCTTCCTCGACCATGTCGACGGTCCGATCTTCCGTCGTGACCTCGAGCCGGACCTCCGGATATTTCAGCGCGAACCCGGCCGCGATCTTGCCCATCGCGATCTGCGAGAAGAGCAGAGGCGCGCTGATTCGCAGCTTGCCTCGCGGCCGGCCCCCACCCGAGGCGATCGCCGCCGCGGTCTCGTCGAGCTCGGTGAGCAACGCCCCCGTTCGCTCGAAGAGCGCCCGTCCTTCCTCGGTGAGCTTCAGTGTGCGCCCCCCGCGCTCGAAGAGCCGCAGGTCGAGGGCGGCCTCCAGCTCCGCGACCCGGCGGGACAGGGTCGCTTTCGGGCGCCCCGCGGCGCGCGCGGCTCGTCCGAAGCCCCCGTGCCGGGCGACGAGGCTGAAATCAGCGAGAGCGAGCAAATCCATGCGTTCCACCAGCGAGACGGTCTGTCCCAAGGTAACGTCTATCGGCATGGCTGTGAACCACTAATTTGCAGGGTGTCTTTCGACCCAAACCGGAGCGATCCCCATGACCATCCTCGTTACCGGCGCGACCGGCACAGTCGGCCGCCACGTCGTCGAACAGCTCGCGAAGCGCGGCGCCGGCGTGCGCGCGCTCGTCCGCGATCCCGCCAAGGCCAACTTCCCGGCGGGCGTCGCGGTCGCGCAGGGCGACCTGCTCGACGTCGACGCGCTGCGGAGCGCCTTCTCGGGCGTCTCCACGCTCTTCCTGCTCAACGCCGTGGTGCCTGACGAATTCACCCAGGCCCTGATCGCGCTCAACCTCGCCCGCGAGGCCGGCGTCGAGCGGATCGTCTACCTATCGGTGATCCACAGCGACCGCTACGTGAACGTGCCGCACTTCGCGGGCAAGTTCGCCGTCGAGCGCATGATCGAGCAGATGGGCCTCCGCGCCACCATCCTGCGCCCCGCGTACTTCATGAACAACGATCTCACGATCAAGGACGTGGTGACCGGAGTCGGTGTCTACCCGATGCCGATCGGCGGCAAGGGGCTCGCCATGATCGACGCGCGCGACATCGGCGAGATCGCGGCCATCGAGCTGATCCGCCGCGAGCGGGCCGCCGCCCCGCTTCCCCTCGACCGGATCAACCTCGTCGGGCCCGACACGCTGACCGGCGCGGATGTCGCGGCCATCTGGACGGAGGTCCTGGGGCGCCCGATCGCCTATCCTGGCGATGACACCGCCGGGTTCGAGCAGAGCCTCCGGCGGTTCATGCCGAGCTGGATGGCCTTCGACATGCGCCTGATGAGCGAGCGCTTCCTCAGCGAGGGCATGCTCCCCGAGGCCGGCGACGTGGCGCGTCTCACCACGCTCCTGGGGCGCCCCCTGCGCTCCTACCGCGACTTCGCCGCCGAGATCGCGACCTCGGGCTGACGGCCGAGCGAACCTCGACACGCACGACAAGGAACATCCTCATGATCTATTCGACCGCCACCGTCCCCGTGAACCCCGAAGGCGAGACCGCGCTGACCCGCGCGCAGGCATGGGAGGGCCTGGTCCTCAAGGCCCGCGACGCCCGCCTGTTCCTCCCGCCCGGCCTCTGCACCCGTTGCGACGTCGTCGAGGAGAGCGCTTCTCACATCGTGCGTGAGGCCACGATCGCGGGCGAAGACCTGCGCGAGATCATCACGTTCGAGCCGCAGAGCAAGGTCACCTTCTTCCAGGCCACCGGTCCCCGCGAGGGCGCGATCATCAACGAGCTGTTCGAGGACGCCGACGGCGCGCTCCAGCTCCGCTTCTACTGCTACCTCGGCCTGCGCGGCAAAGCGCCGAACGGCCCCGAGGAGCAGGCCGAGCAGGCGTGGATGAACGGCGACAAGGGCTACAAGAGCGCCTTGCTGTCGACGCTGAAGCGCACCCGCGAGCTGCTCGCGGAGGGCCGGCTCTGATCACCACGAGGGACATGAACGACGGGACCGCCTCTCAGGAGGCGTCCCGCTCTCCGAGGTAGCTACCATGCAAGACTCCGTGACCGACGACACCCGGACTGCCCAACCGAAGATACTGGTCCTTGGCGCGACCGGCGCCACCGGCCGCCTGATCGTCAGCCAGGCCGTGGCGCGAGGGTACGATGTCACCGTGCTCGTGCGTTCTGCCGAGAGGGCGAGCGACCTCAAGGGGGCGAAGCTCATCGTCGGAGACGCCCGCGACGAGAGGGTCCTTCGCCAAGCGCTCAAAGGCCGGGACGCCGTGGTCAGCGCGCTCGGCACGCCCGCCAGCCCCTTCCGCGAGGTGACCCTCCTGTCGTCCGCGACGCGCGCGCTCGTGAGCGCCATGAAGAGCGAGCAAGTCTCACGCCTGGTCTGCATCACAGGGATCGGCGCCGGAGACAGCGCTGGGCACGGCGGCTTTCTCTTCGACAACCTGATTTTCCCGCTCCTCTTGCGCAAGGTGTACGCCGACAAGGACCGGCAGGAGGCTATCGTCAGAGACAGCGGGCTCGACTGGGTTCTCGTTCGCCCCTCCGTCCTCAACGACAAGCAAGGCCGCAACACGATCCGCGCGCTCACGGATCTCTCGAGCTTCCACGGCGGAACCATATCGCGAGGAGATGTCGCGGGCTTCGTCTTGGACCAGGTGCGCGACGACACCTGGGTGCATCGTTCCCCGTTGATCACCTGGTGAGAGCAGCTCAGCGCGATCAGGCCTGTGGTTCGGCGCTCGGCGTCGTGCGTCGGCCTCCTGTGCGGCCCGCCGGCCCTCCTGGACGAGCCCCGGCCGCGGCGTCGTCTCGCGCGCCCTTTGCGGTTGCTGCGCGACTCTATCTCCCGGGTGCGGCGCCGAAGCGCGTCGCCGCGAGGTAGTCGCACCAGCGCTCGACGCTCGTCCAGATCGGCGGCATCGCCAGCCCGATCGCGCGGGCGTGGGCGTCGGCCGCGCGGGTGTCATAGGCATCCTCGGCGAGGAACGACAGGCTCTCTCGCGGCACGCCGGTGAGCGCCTCCGGCAGCAGGCGTACCAGGCCGACGGGCAGCACCCACCTCGGGGGGCGGCGCTCCAGGTGGGCGGCGATGCCGCGGACCAGCGCGGGCAGCCGCGGCGTCGCCTGATCGAGGACGCAGAGGTCCTGTTCCGCGGTCTCGGGGCGCTCGGGCACGCTCGCCAGGAAGCGCGCCAGGTAGTCGACGGTCACCAGCGGCAGGAAGGTGCGCTCGCTGCCGACGAGGGCCGGCAAGCGGCCCTGCCAGAGCCGCTCGATGGTCTCGCCGAGTCCGGTGAGCTGCGTTGTCTCGCCGGTGCGCGAGTCGCCGATGACGCTGCTCGGATGCACGGCCGTCCAGCGCAGCCCGCGCTCGGCCGCGAAGCGGCGCACGGCGAGATTCGACTCGTGCTTCGACGCCTCGTAGGCGCCGAGCCGGCGGTAGAGCCGGCCCCGTGCGCGCTCGGTCAGCGCGCTCTCCGCGCCCGGCCGGGTGCTCGCGTGCACCATGCGGTAGCCGCCGAGATAGACGAAGCGCCGCAGGCGGGGCCGCGAGAGCGCCCACCCGGCCGCGTGCAGCGAGCCCTCGACATTGCAGCGCCGCGCCTCCTGCGCGCCGAGCCCGAAGGCGAAGCGCGCCGCCAGGTGATAGACATCGCGCACCTGCTCGAAGCGGTCCGAAAGGCCGAGCGACGCCTCTTCCACATCGCCCTCGACCACCAGGAGCCGCCGCGAATCGCCGCCGTGCGCGTCGACGAACGCGGCGAGCGCTGCGGCCCGCTGCCGCGCGCGGCGTACCGGCGCCGCCACGACCTTCGTCCGGGTCAGCTCGGCCAGCAGCCAGCGCCCGATGAACCCCGTACCCCCCGTCACCAGAACCTCGACGTCGCTCACGTTCATAGGCCGCCCAGCATGCGTCGCTGGACCCATGATGAAAATTGGATGTATCTCATACCAGGCATGAGCGAGATCGATGTCCGCAGCATCAACCTGAACCTCCTTCCCGCCCTCGAGGCGCTGCTCATCGAGGGCAGCGTCAGCGCTGCGGCGCGTCGCGCCCACGTCAGCCAGTCGGCGATGAGCCACTCCCTGGCGCGCCTGCGCGAGCTCTTCGGCGATCCCCTGCTCACCCCCCTCGGCCGCGGCCTCGCCCCCACGCCGCGCGCCCTCCAGCTCCGGGCGGCCCTGCCCGCCGCCTTCGAGCATCTCCGCCGCGCCCTCGCTTCCCCCGAGCCCTTCGATCCGCGCACCTCGGCGTGCACCTTCCATATCGCCACCGTCGACCACTTCGAGCTCACGACCCTCCCGGATGTGCTCGACCACCTGGGCAAACACGCCCCCTTCGTACGCCTGGAGATCGAGCGCTTCTCCCCCGATACCGTCCCCGCGCTGGTCCTCGGCGACGTCGATCTGGCCCTGATCGGCGCCTCCCAGCCCGTGCCCGCCGCTGGCCTCCGCCGCGCGCCGTTCTACGAGGAGCCCTTCGCCGTCGTGGTCCGCAAAGGCCACCCGGCGATCGCGCGCCGCCTCGACCTCGAGACCTACGTCTCCCTCGGCCACGTCCTCGTCAGCGTCGAGGGCCGCCGCGACGGCGCCGTCGACCGCGCCCTGGCCCGCCTCGGCGAGACCAGGCGCGTGGCCCTGCGCGTGCCTCATTTCATGGCCGCGCCCCTCGCCGTTCGCAGCTCCGATCTCATCTGCACGATCGCGAGCAGCGTCGCCCAGCGCGCCCGCGAGCTCTTCGGACTGCGGGTCTTCGCGCCCCCCTTCGAGCTGCCCGCCGCGCAGGTCGTGGCCCTGTGGTCGCAGCGCCACGACGACGACCCGGCGCAGCGCTGGTTCCGGGACCTCTTCTTCTCGGGCCGTGCCCTCTCGCCGCACCTGCGGGCCCTGGTCCGCCGGGGCGCGGGGGAGTCCGGCTGACGGTCGGGCGCTACCTGCCCGGCGGCACGGAGGACGGTCGCGACGGCGAGCCCACCCCGACGCCGAACCCCAGCAACTACGGACGGCGAGGACGCGGGGACGGGGCCGACGTGGGCTGCACGGAAGGAAGCTACGGGAGCTACGGCGCGCGAGGCACCGTCGGCGCCCCCGGCCAGGTTATCGGGCGCATCGGCGAAGCCGGCTGGGAAACGGACCGGGGCGGCGACGGCGGCTGGGGCACGCCGGGCCAGCGCGGCGGCGGAGGCGGCGAGGGGGGCGAGAAGCCGGTCACGACGGGCAGGGGGACGTTCGCGCGTGCCACGGGCGGCGAGATTGCGCTCCAGCGTGTCCTTCGCCGGGACCTTCAGGCGGGCGACGCGCAGCCGCCGAAGCGTGGGCTACGGTTGCAGCGCACCATCTTTTGCGGCAAGAGGAGGCCGGAGATTTTTCCTCCCACGAAACGAAGACACACGAGAACATGCAAATTCCGAGCAACCTCACGTCGCTGGTCGACGAAGGGCTCATCGACGAGGTTGTGCGGCCGCTGATGAGCGGAAAGGAAGCGGTGGTCTTCCTCGTCCGGTCGGGCGGCGAGCTGCGCGTCGCGAAGGTCTACAAAGAAGCGCAGAACCGCAGCTTCAAGAACCGCGCGGCGTACACCGAGGGCCGCAAGGTGCGCAACAGCCGCGACCAGCGCGCGATGGACAAACGCTCGCGCCACGGCCGGGCTCAGGACGAAGCCGCCTGGCGCTCGACCGAGGTCGACATGATCTACCGCCTGCGCGACGCAGGCGTCCGCGTGCCGACGCCGTACCACGCGATCGACGGCGTGCTCCTGATGGAGTTGGTCACCGACGCCGACGGCAGCCCCGCGCCTCGCCTCGCCGAGACGAGCCTCGACCGAGATCAGGCCACGTGGGTCTACCATCGCCTGATCGGCGAGGTCACGCGGATGTTGTGCGCCGGCGTCGTGCACGGCGATCTGTCGGACTTCAACGTGCTCATGAGCGCCGACGGGCCAGTGATCATCGACTTCCCCCAGTCGGTGGACGCCGCGAAGAACCAGAACGCCAAGCAGCTCCTGCTCCGTGACGTCGACAACCTCCATCGCTTCCTCACGCGCTTCGTGCCCGAGCAACGGCGAGCCGCGTATGGTGAGGAGATGTGGGAGCTCTACGCCAGCGGCGCGCTTACCCCTGAGACCCGATTGACCGGCCGCCATCGGGTCTCCGAGCGAAGGGTGGATACCCGCGCCGTGCTCGACCTCATCGGCGACGCGAACTACGACGAGCGCAAGCGCCGCGAGCGTCAGGGCCTCAGCATGCGGGGAGCGCCGAAGACCACCCCATCGCCCGCGCCCGCCCCCGAGGCGCCCACGACCGAGGGGCGAACGACCGATCCGCGGGACCGACCGCGGCAGGCGGAGAGGCCGGCTGCGCATGCCGGGAATGGGGGCGGGCCAAGGCCGCGGCAGCACGGACCAGGGCGAAGGCCGCAAAACGCCGGGCCTGACAAGAGGCCGCAGCACGCGGGCAACGCGCCTGCCCAAAGACCACCGCAGCACCCATCAGGACAACCGCCGGTGCAGTACGAGGCGAGGCAGCGACCACAGCGGCATCGGCCAGACCATCGGCCGGCCCAGCATGCGACGGCGCAACGGCCTGCGCAGCACGAGGCGCCGCACAGGCCGCAGCAGCACGAGGCGCCGCGCAGGCCGCAGCAGCACGAGGCGCCGCGCAGGCCGCAGCAGCACGAGGCGCCGCGCAGGCCGCAGCAGCACGAGGCGCCGCGCAGGCCGCAGCAGCACGAGGCGCCGCACAGGCCGCAGCAGCACGAGGCGCCGCACAGGCCGCAGCAGCACGAAGCGCCGCACAGGCCTCAACAGCACCAGGCGATGCAAGGGCCGCCGCAGCAAGGGGAGGCTCAGGCGGCGTCGCGGCCACGCCGCCGTGTCGTCATCTCGGTGAGCACCAGCGATCGGCGTTCGGGCACGCGCCGGAACCCCTGATAGGCCCCGCGTGGGGTCGCCCGCGGCGGGTCCGCGCGTCACCGCGTCTCAGCGTGCTGGGCGCGCACGGCGGTGAGGTGATCGCGGAGCTGGGGATAGGCGGAGCGGCAGCTCGCCGGCCCTCCTGTGCAGTCCGTCGACCTTCCTGCGAGCTCGGCGAACGCTTTCGGGCCGACCCCGACCGCGTCGCGAAACACGCGGCGGAGGTGGCGCTCGCTCACGCCGAGATCGTCGCCGATGGCATTCACGTGGCTCGACTCAAAGAGCGCTTCGAGCCCACGCGGCCGAGGTGCGTGTCGCCGAACGCCGTCCCGTACTTGAGCCCATAGCCCAGCATCCGATCGAAGCCGATGTGCCCGACCCAGATCGCCGCGCCGAGCAGCAGCGCCGGCGCACCAAGGGCGACCGACGCGACCGCGAGCAGCGCCGGGGCCAGATGGCTGTGCCCCGCGTTGTAGACCGCCGCGCCCACGCGCGGGCCCGCGAGGTAGCCGAGCAGCGACAGGTCGGGCAGGAGGAACAGCGCCGCGAACCATCCCCAGCTCCCGCCCAGGTGCTCGTAGGCGAGCAGCGCTGCTCCGAGCACGAGCGCGCCCTCGAGGCGCAGGAGCGCGCGCGGCATGCCCTTGGCCCCGCCCGCCGAGACCTCGCAGGTGGGCTGCGGCGCGGGGCGGCGGGTCGAGGGAGCAAGGTCGAGCGCAGGGAGCGTCGCGGCGGTGGTCATGGTCGTCCTCCTCGTCGTGGGTACCGGCGCGGGCGCCGGCGACGTGGAGAGCATGGTCGCCGCGGGCGCTCATGAACATTGTACAAATGTGTCCATCCGCTCATCATCTTTTGATGAGCCCAGCCGAGCCCTCGTGGGACCTCTACGGTGCCTTCCTCGCCGTCATGCGCACCGGCAGCCTCTCCGCCGCCGCGCGTGCCCTCGGCGTCGCGCAGCCCACCGTGCGCCGCCAGATCGAGCAGCTCGAGGCGCAGCTCGGCGTCGTGCTCTTCACCCGCGCGCCGAACGGCCTGGTGCCGACCGAGCTCGCGCTGGCCACGCTGCCCTACGCCGAGTCCATCGCCGCGAGCGCGCGCGCCCTCGTGCGCGCCGTGTCGAGCCCCGCCGATGGCGACCGCGGCACCGTGCGCGTCACGTGCAGCGAGGTCGTTGGCGCCGAGGTGCTTCCCCCGATGCTCGCCGCGCTCCGCGTTGCTCATCCGCGCCTTCAGATCGAGCTCGTCGCCACGAATCGCACCGAGGATCTCCTGCGCCGCGACGCCGACGTCGCCGTGCGCATGGCGGAGCCGACGCAGGCCGGCCTGGTGAGGCGCTGCGCCGGGCGCGTCGAGCTCGGCCTCTTCGCCACCAAGGCGTACCTCGCCGCGCGCGCTGCCCCGACGTCGCTCGCGGGGCTCGTGCCGGACCACGCCCTCATCGGCGCCGACCGCTCGCGCGCCATCATCGACGGGCTCGCCGCCGCCGGGCTCGTCACCACGCCGCGCGATTATGCGTTCCGCAGCGACAGCGACATCGCGAAGCTCGCCGCGGTACGCGCCGGCCTCGGCATCGGGGTGTGCCAGCTCCCGCTCAGCCGGCGGCCGGTGCCGCTCGTGCGCGTGCTGCCCACGCTCGCCTTCCACCTGGACGTCTGGGTCGTCATGCACGAGGATCTGCGCGCCGTGCGCCGCGTCCGCCTCGTCTTCGAGCACCTCGTCGCGCAGCTCGGTGCCTACGCGACCCAGGCAGGCGAAACACGGCCGGTGGCGGCGAAGGCCCGGGCGCCGGGCGCGCGGGGAAGGCGCAGCGCGGGGTCTCGCAGGCGCGCGTCAGCGCGAGCGTCGCGGCTAGCTCGGGCTCGAAGGCGTCACGCTGCTCGAAGCAAGCTGCAGACTGCGTGGTGCACTGCGCGCAGCACCCGATACCGGTGAAGGCCAGCTCCTGCCCTTCCGGACAGGCGCTGGGGCACTCGACGTCGGCGCACGGATCGATCGGCACCGGCGGCGGCTGGGGTTGCAACGGCGGATCGACGCACACCGGGCAGCAAGCACCTGCCGCCGAGCGCGGCTCCTGGCCGTCCGGGCACGCGAGCGGGGCGCATTGGCGCAAGTCGCACCCGTCGCTGACGGGCGAAAGCTCGGCTTCGCACGCCAGGGTCGAGTACGGACTGCCACCTTTGCGGCTGACAAAGCAGCTCAGTTTGTACGTGTCCTCGGCGTCCGCCTGCTTTTTCGCACTGCATTCGCGCTCGATGCCGTCTGCCTCCTCGGCCCGCAGGGTGAACCCCGAGCTCAAGCCATTGCTGCTGTGCCCCGAGCGAGGCAAGCCCGTCTGGTCCCCGCTCACGCTGACCGAGCACGACGCATCCCCCAGCTCGATGGTGACGACGCCAGCAGGACCACAATCGCCGGTCACGTTGACGGTGATGCTCTCGGCGTCGTTCAGAACGCACGTCGGAATGTCCCCGCCGTGCGCCACCAGCGAGGCGCCCGTCGCGATCAGCGCCACCAGCTCGAGCTTCTGAGCTACCCACCTCTTCATCGTTTTCTCCCCTGATTGTTCGACCACCAGCACGCGAGCAGCGCCATCGGCAACGCGAGCAGGTCGGTCGGATCCACGCGATTGGCTGGTGACCGCAGCGCCACGAGCGAGCCGAGCGCGGCGCAAAAGCCGTCGAGCACGGCCGACGCCGCTGCGTTCGTCTTCACCAGCGTGAATACCAGCGCCGTCGTGACGGCCCCGAGCGCCACCCGCCGCGCTCGCGACCAGCGCGTGACGCGAGCGAGCAGCGCCGCCACGAACAGCGGCAAGAAGAAGCAGGCGGCAAGATCGCTGAGCTTGCCGGCGAGCACGACCGGCGCCCGCCCCTTGAGCCAGAAGTTATTGAGCGTGAACAGCGCGACGGCCGCCAGCGGCGCCCACGCCAAGAACTCGGGCGCGCGCCGCCCTTCCTGAAGGGTCCCTTCCATGTCGACCTCGGTTCCCACCCTGGCAAGCGTCGCTCGCGAGCCTGGCAAGCTTGGGACCAGCGGACTTTCCGCGAAATTTTCGGTGCGCGGCCTCCGATACGGCCTGACAGCTGCGCCCTACCTGTGTGAACTCGCCACCGGTGACGGTGAGGTGTGCCTGCGGCCCCGAATCGCCCCGGCTCGCGCGCGTCGCCCCCTGCCCGAAGGCGCCCCGCCCGCCGTCTCGCTCGCCTATCGGACGATATAGCGCTACCGCGGCACGCGGTACGGACCGGTGACCTGGGTAACGGTTCAGACCGGGAGCCTGGGTAGCACCCGGACGGACCGGGAGCCTGGGTGACACATGTCGTAGAGGGTCGGCGACGGAGGATCGCTGGTGCCCTGGAAAGAGACATGTTCAGTGGACGAGAGGCTTCAGTTCATCGCGCAGGTCAACGAGTCGGACGAGACGTTCGCGGAGCTGTGCCGACGGTTCGGCATCAGCCGGAAGACGGGGTACAAGTGGGTGGAGCGCTACGAGCAATCCGGACCTCGTGGTCTGGAGGAGCGGCGGCCCGTGGCGCACACGTTCCCGCATGCGACGCCAGCGGCGATCGTCGACGCGCTGGTCGAGCTGCGGAAGGTGCGACCCACCTGGGGTCCGAAGAAGCTGCGCGCCCGGCTGGAGAGCATGGGCCTTGAGGGGCTGCCGGCGACGAGCACCATCGGCGAGCTGCTCAAGAAACACGGGCTGATCCGGCCCCGGCGGCGCCGCGTGGTGATGCCGACGTCAGCGATGCCGTCGACGCTGGCTCCAGCGGAGCAGCCTAATGACACATGGTGCGTCGATTTCAAGGGGCACTTTGCGCTTGGCGACAAGACCCGGTGCCACCCGCTGACGTTGACGGACCAGGCGTCGCGGTACTTGCTCAAGTGCGAGGGCGTAGCGAAGCCGGACGAGGCCTCGGTGCGGCCGCACTTCGAGCGCGCGTTCCGCGAGTTCGGGCTGCCGAACCGTATCCGCTCGGACAACGGCCCGCCGTTCGCCACGCTGGGCATCGGAGGGCTCTCGGCGCTGTCGGTGAGCTGGATCAAGCTCGGCGTGGCTCCCGAGCGCATCGAGCCCGGCAAGCCGCAGCAGAACGGCCGTCACGAGCGCATGCACAAGACGCTGAAGGCGGAGGCGACATCGCCGCCCGGAGCCACGCTCGCGGCGCAGCAGCGCGTCTTCGACCGCTTCCGGCACGAGTACAATGACCAGCGGCCCCACGAGGCGCTCGGCCAGAGGACGCCGGCTTCGCGCTACACGCCGTCGCGGCGGACGATGCCGAGCAAGCCCTCCTCGCCGGAGTATCCGGACACGATGGCCGTGCGACGCGTGGGGGACATGGGACGGCTGCAGTTCGGTGGCGCGAACACCTTCGTCTCCAAGCTGATCGCCAACGAGCCCGTGGGGCTGCTTCCGATCGCCGACGACGTCTGGGAGCTGTACTACGGGCCGGTTCTGCTCGCGCAGGTCACCTTGAAGAACAAGGAGCTGCAGCTCGCCAAGGCACGGTGACCTGCGCGCACTCACGCCGGAACGTGAGGAGAGGCTCGCGTGTACCGAGACCGCGGGAAGCGGTTCGTGTATAGATCCTGGCGGTCCGAGAGAGCGCGGTGAGCGTGTCGCGTCGACGAGGATCCGGCCTCTGTTTCCAGTCCTCCCGGAGCAGCGGCCCGTAGCTCTAAGGAAGTGTCACCGCGGCTCCCGGTCAGAAGTGTTACCAGGGCTCCGCTCGTACAGTGTCCTGCACTACAATGGCCTCAATCCTGCGCGGCCCTCGCGACCCTCCTGCGCGCCCCCGTTGGGGTCCTTCGTCATCCTCGTCGAGCTCCTGCGCAGGCCCGATGGGTCTCCTGCGCAGCCCCGGCGTCGTCTCGCGCGCCTTTTGTGGTTGCTGCGCAACTCTTTTTCTTTCGTGCACCACCTCCGCGGCCCGCTGCCCGCGGCGCCGGGCACGCCGCCCCCCTCGATTCGATGCGTGGCACACCGCCTCTCCCAGCCTCGGCCCGAGCGCCTTCTCCGCGGCGCGACCGACTCGTGCTCTCCGCTGGCCAATGCCTCGTTCGCCGATACCCTCGCCGATCTTCCAGCCCCTCATTCCGGGGGGCGCTGCCCCGACAAGGAGGCGTATTTTTACCATGGCAAAGGCATCCACCACCACGTCGCCCAGGACCGACAAGGCCGCAACGAAGCGCGCGTCGCGCGAGACGCGGGGCGCGCCTCGCGCCTCGACGGGCGCAGCAGCGTACACGCTGAGCGCCGCCCGCGAGGCCGAGCTCCTACGAGAGGCCGAGTCGCTGGGCGACAACACCATGATTTTCCCCGGCAAGCTCGCCCGGCGCGTCATCTGGTCGAGCCGCATCCAGCTCGCCGCCGAGCGCGACGCGGCCGATCTCGTCCGCACCCCCTTCCCCGAGGACGAGCCCGCGCTGACACGCGAGGAGATCCGCGCGCTCCGCGACAGGATCGAGCTCCTGCGCGTCACGCAATCGCGCTGGCAAGCCGTGCAGCAGCGCCAGGAGCAGGCCGTCGCGATGTTCAAGGGGCCGGCCGCCGAGGCCGCCCTGCACCGGCAAACGCTCCTCCGCTTCTTCGATCTCCGCTTCAAGAACAGCCCCGAGGGGCAAAAGCGGCTCATGGCGATCCGCGCGGGCAGCGGCGACGCGGATCTGGTCCAGGACGTCTCCGACCTGCTCTTGCTCTGCTCCGAGCACGCGGAGGCCCTTCGCAAGGCGCCTCGCGGCGAGGCCGACGCGGCGGCCCGCCTCCGCGCGCTCTCGCCCGAGCTCGCGCGCATGCTCGCCGACAAGACGTTCTCTCCCGAGGCGCAGCGCGCGCGCAAGCTCCGCGACGCCGCGTACACGCTCGTCATGCACGCCGAGCGGCGGCTGCGCGCCGCCGCGGAGTACTGGTATGCCGGCACCGACAGGATAAAGGATTACGCGCCCTTCCCCGTCTCCCGCGGCGCCGCGTCCACCGGAGAGGAAGAGGAGGAAGGCGAGGCCGCCGCGGAGAACGGCGCGCCGGAAGGCGACGCGTCGGAAGGGGGCGCGACGGACGGCGACGCGCCGGACGAGGACGAAGACGAGGGGTGATCGCCCCAGGCCGCGGCGGGCGCGTCAAGGAGGGGGGCGCCTCGCGCGTCGCGAGGGGTCGAGGCTCCCAGCCAGCGCGCCGGCCCGGCCGGGCGCCACGCGGGGGAGCCTCGGGCGGGGCCGGCGGCTGCGGTGGCCGAGGCGGCAAGCGGGGCGAGAACGGCTCCCCGAGCGTCGGCATCGTCGCGCTGCACGCCAGGGTGACCGTCCGCGCGGCGCCGGTCACCTATTCCCATCAGGGGCCTGGCTGCGGCGCGGCCTGGCACGTGCCGGCCACGCACGCGAGCTGCGGCGGTGGCGGGCACGGGGCGCACTGGACGTGCCGGCACGCGGGGGGGAGACGGGCGTTGAGCTCACGGAAGAAGGCGCCGCTGCCGTCGTAGACCATCAGGTCGGACGCACTCGCGACCGCCCTTGACGAGACAAGGTCTGGAGGAGCGTCTCGGCCGCCGCAAACGCTCGGTCGGGCGACCACACGGAGTAGGACCGGCCCGCCCGGAGCGCAGGCGGCTCCTCCGCCTCCGCCAGCTCCTGTGCGAGGAACTGGATCAGCTTGAGCTTGTCAGCACGCGGCAAAGACTAAATATCCGAGAGCAACTCCACGAGCGACATGACGCGTCACCTCACTTGGTTCTCAGCGATGAACTCGTCGCCCAGCCCGGGGCGCCTCTCGTGGTCCGCCACGCACGGCGATGCGGCCTCCAGGTCGATGGCCCGCCGCACCGGCGCCAGGCTGCAGCTTGGCGCATGGACGCCGAGGGCGTCGCGGCGAGCAGCCCAAGGATGATGAGGAAAGATCACAGAACGCTGGGGCGCTCGGCGGATCGTCACGGCCCCGTCACGAGACCCGAGATGTGGATCTGTACGAGCGGACCACTCGCCTCGTCGTAGACCACCACACTCGAGCCTCCGATCTCGCGTCGGATGATCACGTCCTGAAACACCATCGGCCCTTCTCCGAGCTGCAGCAGCGCGCCCGTCGCCTCCAGCGCGTGATGCCGGTGGGGAGAGAAAGGCTGCACCGTGTACCCCGCGGGCACCGGTGGATACGAGCCGATGAGCGTCGCCGTCCCGGTCGCGTCGATCTGCCAGAGCTCGACTGCCCCGCTCTCCTGGCCCGTGGCGAGCGCGACGCGGAACGAGTCCGGCGCGAGCGCGCGCACGGCGAGCAGCGGAGCGTTCGGCAGGCCGACGATCGGCACCGAGCTCGCGTTGGCGAGATCGACGACGCGGTGCTGAGTGAGCGCGAGGTTCGAGTAGCCGAGGTGGACGAGCATGTCCTCCTCGTCGCCGTACACCATGACGCCGTTCGAGTCGTACCAGTGCCTGTTCGCGTCGCCGGAGCAGCTGTGAATCCACGATCCCCCGGGCCCCACCTTGATGTCCTCGATCCAATCGTTGGGGACGCATGGTGCCGTCGGCAGGACGAGGTCGTTCGCGTCCGAGCCGTTGAGGTACGTGCCCACGTAGGGACATGCGTCGCACACGAACTCGCGAACCGATCCTGCGAGCACGTAGAGCAGCTTGCCGCTGTCCTGGAGGCGCGCGCTGAACTCATCGTAGGCGCCAATGAACCCGACGGCGGCCGTGTTCGGGTCGCTCCAGTGGGCCATGGCGTCACGACCGCTGGAGCCCGGCTGGACCGTCCCCAGCAGGTAGACCTCCGCAGGATCGAACACATCGCTGATGTTGCCCGGACCGCCGCCGCCGGCGCTGACCCCACCTCCCGCCCCGCCGCTTCCGCTGCTCGCGTTCGTCGAGGTCGAGCCGCCGCCCGCGCCAGCCGACGTCGAGCCGCCGCCCGAGCCGGCCGACGTCGAGCCGCCGCCCGCGCCAGCCGACGTCGAGCCGCCGCCCGCGCCAGCCGACGTCGAGCCGCCGCCCGCGCCAGCCGACGTCGAGCCGCCGCCCGCGCCGGCCGACGTCGAGCCGCCGCCCGCGCCAGCCGACGTCGAGCCGCCGCCTGAGCCGGCCTGGGCGCTCGACGTGGAGCCGCCGCCGGGATCCAGGACGAGGACCTCGGACCCGCAGGCGCCCAACGTGAATGTGCCGAGGATGAGCATCGAGGCGCGCGTGCCAACGCGCCGATGCCGAGGAGCTCCATCTCCTCGCGGATCCGGGCCGACGTCGTCGCGACCACGGTCGTCTCGCCCGGAGGCCGTCGGGTGCAGTGCCCCTGCCGGGCGGAGTCTCGATGGAATGACACCATATATCGATCGACGCATACCTTGATCCCAGCACGATCATGCATCTGCCCAGATCACACGGACATCGTAGGGCGCCATGAGCCGATCGGCGGTGACGAGCTGTATGTCCTCGACCTGGGCCTGCGCGACCAAGATCCGGTCAAATGGATCCTTGTGATGCGGGGGAAGTCCGGCGACCTGGAGGGTGTGCCGTTGCTCGATGGGCAGGGAAAGGTGACCGAGGGCGGCCATGCGAGAAGGAATGTATTCGGCAGGCGGGATGGGAAGGGAGAGCTTTCCGAGCGCGTGCTTGATGACGATTTCCCATGCTGTCGCAGCCGAGATGTAGACGTCAGCACCTTCTGCGACGAGCATCTCCACGACGTCGCGCCTGATCCTCTCGGGGTCGGCGACGAGCCAGAGCCAGCAGTGTGTGTCGAGCAGCAACCTCATGTCTCACCATCGAACGCTCGCTGTAGGTCCTCCGGCAGCGGCGCGTCGAAGTCATCGGCGATCTGGACCGTACCTCGATCCATGCCAAGCGCTGCCCGCTTGTCGCGTGGCGCAGCCTTTTGCGGAGAGGAGATGAGGACGATCACCTCCGCCGGGCCTTCTGGGAGGTCTGCGGGCACCTGCAGCTCTACCCGACGGTCTGCAGGGATGACGATGGGGATCTTGGCGGCTCGCACGATGCTTCCTCCTACTCCGTTACCGGCGATCTCAGTCTAGCGTCAGAGCTCCCCGGCGTCACGAGCGATGCCCGAGGCGGGCCGGCCGGTGCGCGCGGCCCCGACGGACATGTCCTACAGGCGCCGGCTCGACCCGGCGCGATGCGCCGGAACCTGCGCCTGAGAGACCGTATCCCGGTCTTTACAAGCGCAATGCCCCAGTTCACCTGCGGGACCTTTGGCCTCCAGGCGCGCCGAACGTACCCGCCGGGCGCGGAACCCGCCAGGCGAGAAACCTGATGCGTGACGCCCGTCAGGTGCGACGCCACGTTAGCGAGCAGGCGCGTCGGACTGGACCGCATCCTCCGGAAACACCTCCTCCTGTGCGCGCGTCGCGCGAGACACGGGGCGCGCCTCGCTCCTCGACGGGCGCAGCAGCGTACACGCTGAGCGCCGCCCGCGAGGCCGAGCTCCTGCGAGAGGCCGAGTCGCTGGGCGACAACACCATGATTTTCCCCGGCAAGCTCGCCCGGCGCGTCATCTGGTCGAGCCGCATCCAGCTCGCCGCCGAGCGCGACGCGGCCGATCTCGTCCGCACCCCGGGTCCGGCGGCTGCGGTGGCCGACGCGGCAAGCGGGCGAGAACAACTCCCCGAGCGTCGGCATCGTCGCGCTGCACGCCAAGGGTGACCGTGCGCGACAGCGAGATCGAGACGTCCGACGGCGACCCGGGCGGCGACGGCGGCGAGCCCCAGCGAGGCGGACGAGGCGTAGCCGCCCAGCCAAGGGCATCGTGACCGTCCGCGCGGCGCCGGTCACCTATTCCCATCAGGGGCCTGGCTGCGGCGCGGCCTGGCACGTGCCGGCCACGCACGCGAGCTGCGGCGGTGGCGGGCACGGGGCGCACTGGAGGTTCCGGCACGCGGGGGGGCTACGGGCGTTGAGCTCACGGAAGAAGGCTCCGCTGCCGTCGTAGACCATCAGGTTGGACGCACTCGCGACCGCCCTCGACGAGATCGTGCCGCAAGAGCAGCAGCGGTCGGCCGCGGCCACGATCACGCAGTCCGACGCGGCAGCGCAGGTCGCCGGGCCGGGCGGCAGGGGCGCCCCCGTCGGCCCGCCGGCGACGGTCGCCGTCGATGCCGCAGTCGGCGTCACGGCGGCTTCGGGCGGCTGCTCCGCGCCCCGCGGGGGCCCACCCGGACGGTGTGCGTCGCCGCACGCGGCCAGCAGCGCGGCGACGGCGATCACGAGACGACCAGCTCCTCGACCCAAGCTCGTATGCATTCCGGGGGAACGGTCGACCTGCCTGCCCCCTTACAGTGCTTCCCTGCGGCTACGGCGGCCCGGGGCGCGGGGGCGATTCGATCGGCATCGCCTGCCTCGACGAGGACCGGCTTACGGCCCTGGGTGTCACCTTCACGCTGGGGCCGCCGGGCAAGGGCGGCGTCGGCTGGGACGAGCAGGGCAAGATGATCAGCGGCGAGGATGGCGTCGCTATGGAGACGCTGCGGTTTCCTGAATAGCTGGATTGGAGCTCGTTCAGCGAACCGCGGCGTAGTGGCCGGCGCGTCCACAGGCCCAGGGGGCAGCGGCCCGCCGCTACAACCGCGGGTGCAGAGTCAGGGTTGGCTCGTCACTGGACGTCCAACCCTCAGAGCTCGGTGGGACCGCATGCGGCGCTCACATCATCGCTTTCTCCAGTAGCCCGGTCTCTGCTTTGCGTGTGCGATGGCCACGACGAGAATGCGCGTTGGCTCGTCTCGGTACACGACGAGATAGGGAAACCGTGTCAAGCGCACCCGACGCGTCCCGTAACAGTAGGACAGCGGTCCGGCGCCTCCGCAATTCGGGTCAATGCTGCCTCGATCCCTTCGGCGAACCGTACCGCGACGCGTGGATCCCGCTCCGCGTACCACGCCGCAGCCTCCTCGGCTTCCGCGAGTGCGGCTGGCAGAACCTCAACGATCTTCACGACGGCCGTTTGCAGCCGCCAGGATGCGGCGCCGGGCTTCCGGCCAGGGGACCGGCGTGACGACCCCGGCATCGACGTCGGCGAGACGTTGCTGGATCTCCTCGGCCCACGCAGCCTCGACCTCCTCGGTCGTCTGCTCGGGCTCGTCGAGGCTCTGGATCAGCGCGGCCGCCACGGCCGCTCGGTCCTCCGCCGACAGACGCAGCGCTACGACCAGGACATCCTCGACGTCGCTCATGATGCAGGGAGCTTACCGCAAGTTCGGCCGGGTCACGAGCGGGACCCGCCTCGATGCGGGTCCTGGGCGAGGGTCCATCGCTCGCGACGTCCCCGGTCCTTGGGCCGCTGCGGGCGATGCCCGGCCTGCACGTCACGCAGAACGGAGCCTGGCTCCTTCGGCTCGGCTTCAGCGGCCTCTGCTGCCGACCCGCAGCGGAGTCTGGCCGCTATGTCTTTGCTGGCGTGAGCCCCGTGCGGCGCGGCTCGCTGCGACCGGCCAGGCCATCCCTTGCGGCCCCCAAGCGGGTCCCTGTCGCCTTCGGTGTGCCTCGTCGCGGTGCTTGTGGGCGCGCGAGCGCATCAAGCGCGATGGGCCCGATGACGATTCCGCCGTGCCTGCGCACACGGCCGACTGCGACGTCGAGGGACGGGACGGAGAAGAAGAAGAGCCAGGGGGTATGGACTCCGAGGCGTCCCTCGACGTCCGAGATCAGCCCGCTGCTCGATTCGCCGGCGCCGAACGCGAAGCGTTGGTGGCGGAGCTGGCCCAGATCGACTTTCTCGGTGAAAGACCAGTCGAAGAGGGCTGAATCGTTCATGGCGGCGGTGTCCGGATCGCGCGGTTCGAGCTGATGCCAGACGACGCCCGCGGAGGATTCGGCTGAGCTGTCGGTCACGGCGACGATCGCACCGGAGACCCTCCGGTGCCGTATTGAAATCTCCAGGGCCGTGCTCCAGATCCAAACGGCAGCATGTGGAGCGCACCCGCCAGGGACGGGCGGCAAAGAAACGAGGGCTGTCATGAGTAGCCGTGCACAGGTGCTGTTTCAGGTGGGCGCGTGGGCGTGGGTCGTCACCGGGATCGGGCACCTCGCGATCACCGCGCTGCTGCTCGGTCGCCCCGCGACGCCCGCCGCGGAGACCGCGGTCCTGGACGCGATGCGGGCGCACCGGATGTCCATGATGGGGCTGTGATGGGGCTGTCGCGCGACCTGCTCGGCCTCTTCAGGGGGTTCAGCGTGGCCATGGGCCTGGTGCTCGCGCTGCACGGCGCCGTCGGCGTGCTCGCCGCGCCCGCCCTCGCCGCGCTCCCTGCTGTCGTGGCGCTGAACGCGGCGGTGTCGCTGGCGCTGCTGGACATCGCCGTCCGCGCGTTTCCGCCGCCGCCGATCGTGGCCCTGCTGGTCGCGACGGCGTGCTTCGGCGCGGCGGTCGTGGTGCACTGAGCGTGCGGGCGAAGATAGCCCATAGCGCATCGCAGTCGCCACGAGCGGCCCGTCGGCGGAGCCGTTGCGGGATCGCTCGTTCGGGTTCCGGCGGACAGCGCCGCCATCGCGAGGCGGCGGCCCGCAGGCTGGGGCGTGAAGCGGTCCCTTCGGCGCGGCGCCTCCGGCTGCCCGCCCGCCGCGCGCCCTTCAGGCGCCCCAGGGCCCAGATGCGGCGCTCGCCGCAGTCGACTACCATGGCGATGGGGAGGCGGTTACGATGGCACGGCCGGCTCCGTCGACATCACCGAGCGGGCCTTCGCGTGAGCCTCGGGGTACCAGGCTGACTGAAGCTTGAGGAGGCTGAGCATGTCGTTCAAACGGACGACCTCGGCATACTCTCTGTGCTCTTCAGGCGTGAGGACGCCGCTTGTGCTCTTCTGAGCGAGCTCCTCTACGCGGGGCGCCAGGTCCTTGCTGATGGCGTCGAGTGCCGCCTCGAGATGCTCGATGGTTCGCTTCTCCATGAGTGTCTCCGTCTTCAACGCCTCGCGTCATCCCTCTGTCGTCGGTTCAAGGTCAGCCACGAGCTCCCCTCCGTCGACCCCCCGCCCAACTCTCCGCCTTCGCCGCCCCCTCTCCCGAGGCCCGCCTCGTCGCCCGCGGCCTCCTCCGCGCCTTCCACCGTCTCCGCCCCGAGCTGCGCGAGATCCTGTCGCTCGCCGCCACCGGCCTTTCCTCGCTCGAGATCGCCGCCTCCCTCTCGCTCCCGCGCCCCACGGTCGCCACCCGCCTCCGCCTCGCGCGCCGCCTCTTCGCCCGCGCCCTCACCCGCTCTCGGAGGTGGCCCCGATGAGCCCGATGAGCCGCGCCCCCGTCGACGCCCCCGCCGAGACGGCGGCCGAGCTGCCAACAGCGACCGAGGCCGCCCTCCTCGAGATGGTGCTCGGCCTGCCCGGCGTCGGGCCGCGCCTCCTCGGCACGGCCGCTCTCCCCTCGCTCGGCCGCCTCTCGCCCGCGGCGCTGGCCGAGCGCACCCAGATCGCCCTCTTCGACGCGACCCGGCTCGCCGCCGCCTTCGAGCTCGGCCGCCGATACCACGCCGCCCGCGCGCGCCGGGGCGCGCTCCTCAACGACGCCGCCCGCGTGGCGCGCTACTTCGGCCCGCGGCTCGCCTCCCTGGTCCACGAGGAGCTCTGGATCGCCGCGCTCGACACCCACGGCCGCGCCCGCGAGACGCGTCTGCTCGCCCGCGGTTCCGACGACGCCCTCCACGTCGGCCGCTCCACCGTCCTGCGCACGGCGCTGGACATGGCCGCCGTCAGCTTCGTCCTCGCCCACAACCACCCCAGCGGCGACCCCACGCCGACCCCCGAGGACGAAGCGATGACCCTGGAGCTGCGCCACCTCGGCTCGGAGCTGGAAGTCCCGCTCACCGCCCACGTCATCGTCACGCCCAGCGGCCGCTACGCCGCCGTCCACGAGTAGGCCCTCGCGAGGCGCAGCACCCCGCCCCGTCGCCGGCGCGCGGCGCCGCTGCGGTGGGGCGCCCCCCGCCCCTGCGCATCCAGCCGAAAGCCTCCCGCGCACCGCCCCAGCCGGCAGCCCCGCCGCGCGTTCGCTCTCGTCATCGCGGCTGGCCGGGGAGGAGCCGGGGGGCTCCTCGTGCTAGGCTCGACGGCGAAGCGGGCTCGCCTCCCGCGTCCACCCCAGCGCGATGTCGACCGCCACCGTCACCCTCGCTCTCCCCGAAGCGCTCTACCAGCGACTGAAGGGGACTGCGCTCGCGACCCGACAGCCGCTCGAAGCCGTGATGCTGCGGGCGCTGAGCCTCGGCAGCCCTCCCGCCTGGGACGACGCGCCCCCGGAGTTCCAGGTCGACCTCGCCTGCCTGGACAAGATGGACGACCAGGCGCTCTGGCAGATCGCAAAGAGCCACAGGTCCGAAGCAGAGCTCGCGCGCTACGACGAGCTGCTCGAACGGAACACCCAGGGGCTCCTCACGCCGGCCGAGCGCATCGAGCTCGAGCGCCTTCGCCACGAGAGCGACCTGTTCATGCTCCGCAAAGCGCACGCTGCGGCGCTCCTGCGATGGCGCGGGCACGCCGTCGCTTCTCCGTAGCGCGCGCCCTCCACGAGAAGGAAGACGGACTGCGGTGTCAACCTACGTCTCCGAGCTGCTCCGTTCTCGTATCGAGGAGGCCGACCGGCGCCGCTGTCAATACTGCCTGACAAGCGAGGCCAATAGCGGAATTCCCCTGACTTACGATCACATCACGCCGATCTCGAAGGGCGGGCCGACCTCGTTCGAGAACGTATGCCTCGCATGCCGCCCATGCAACGAGTTCAAGGCAGGCGCCACGGAGTCGGTCGACCCGCTGACGGGAGAAGTCGTGCCGCTCTTCAATCCCCGCCTCCATCGCTGGAGCGATCACTTCACGTGGAGCGTCGACGCAACCAGGGTAGAGGGCGTGACGCCGTTCGGTAGAGCAACGGTCATCGCGCTCCGAATGAACCGCCCGACGATCGTCGCCGCACGTCGGCGCTGGGCCGAGGTGGGCTGGCACCCGCCCGCTTAGAGCTGGCTACCCCCTCCTCAAGATGGTGCTCGGCCTGCCCGGCGTCGGCCCGCGCCTCCTCGGCACGGCCGCTCTCCCCTCCCTCGGCCGCCTCTCTCCCGCGGCGCTGGCCGAGCGCACCCAGATCGCCCTCTTCGACGCCACCCGGCTCGCCGCCGCCTTCGAGCTCGGCCGCCGCACCCACGCCGCCCGCGTGGCGCGGTACTTCGGCCCGAGGCTCGCCTCCCTGGTCCACGAGGAGCTCTGGATCGCCGCGCTCGACGCCCACGGCCGCGTCCGCGAGACGCGCCTGCTCGCCCGCGGTTCCGACGACGCCCTCCACGTCGGCCGCTCCACCGTCCTGCGCACGGCGCTGGACATGGCCGCCCACAGCTTCGTCCTCGCCCGCAACCACCCGAGCGGCGACCCCACGCCGACCCGCGAGGACGAAGCGATGACCCTGGAGCTGCGCCACCTCGCCTCGGAGCTCGAAGTCCCGCTCACGGCCCACGTCATCGTCACGCCCAGCGGCCGCTACGCCGCCGTCCACGAGTAGGCCCTCGCGGGGCGCTGCGCCCCGCCGCCGGCGCGCTGCGCCCCTGCGCATCGAAGGAGCCGCCTTCACTGCACGGTCAGCCTCGGGGAGCCCGTCCAAAGGGCGCCTTTTTCAATCGGTCTTCCTCCGCGATTTCCACAGGAGCGCCTCGGGGAGGACGCTGGCGACAGCCGAGAGCGAGTCATCTCCGCCGACGCGCGCGATGAGCGGTGCGAGCTGCTCCACGCCGCCCCAGCGGCTCAGCGTCGAGACGAGCGTGACGTCCTCCGCGGCGTCCCCGAGGCTCATGAAGAACAGCCTTGCCGCTGTCGTGAGCGACATCCAGGGAGCGCAGCGCACCACGCCCTCCAGCCCCTCAGTTCCTCGGTCGTCGTGGTAAGCAGCGATGGCGCGCGCGGTCAGCCCGGGGCGCGACCGCTCGGGGGCGGCGAGACAGAGCGCCACGAGGGCCATGATGCGCGCGGCCTCCGAGCCACCTCCGCCGCCTCCCTCGGCGATCTCCACCGCCGTCTCGAGCCCGAGCACCTGGATCGCCTCGGCAGCGTGATCACACACGAGCCCCGCGGCTGCCCACGGAGGATCCAGCGAGGCCACCGCGTCGCGCGCCGCCTGCGCGAGGGGCCTGCCTCCCTCGATCGCTGCGGCGCAGAGCAAGGGACGAGCGGCGAAGATCCCGCGGCCACAACGCTCTTGGATGATGCCGAGCGCGCGCTCCGGAGCGCCGAGCTCGGCGAACCGCACGGCCAGCGCGAAAGGGGACGGGAGGGCCTCGTCCAGAAGCCGCGAGAGCTCGACCATCCCGAGGAAGGGAAGCAGCGCCGCGGTGCATGCGTCGGTGTCGTGCCTCTCGGCGCCCTCGTCGTGGTCGGCAAAGAACGCATCGAAGGACATCGAGACAGCGCCGGCCCGCTCCTCATCGGGCAGCACGGGCAAGAGGGGCGCCAGGGCGTTCGCTCGGGACGTCGGTGGAAGAGACACCGCCGCGCGGAGGATGGCAAGCGCTTGGTTCTGCCCGATCCGATCCGCCGTGGCGAGCCGGGCGAGCGCCTGCCCCGGCTTCGCGCTCGACAGCGCGCGCTCGACGGCTTGCTGGACGAGCGCTTCTGCCTCGGAGCGCGGCAGGAAGTCGGCGGCCGTAAGCCACGCGCTCAAGTAGCCGTCGGGCCCTCCGTCCGCGCGCCACGTGGCCGCGACCGCCCACCGCGCGAACATCGACGCCTCGTCGCCCGGCACAGCGCGCGCCGCGGCGAGCAATGCGAGCGCATCCTCCCAGCCATCACCGCGCCATGCCGCGCCCGTCCGCCTCACGACGTCGAGCGCGGGCGCCTCGATGCTGGCGCGCAGCGATGGAGAGGCGAGCGCCGCGAGAGCGAAGAGCGAGACGGCGAGCGCCCGCTCCGTGTCGTCCCACGCCTCCTCGTCGGCCCGGTCGGCTTCAGGAGGCCACGCGCGGTGGAGCGTTGCGAGCGCGCCCTGCGCGAGCGCGACCCGCACGAAGCTCGACAGCGCGTCGGACGGGATTGCCACGGCGTCGGAGGCGCCAAGCGGCGCCGCCATCGAGCGTCGCACGCGTCCCAGCTCCGCCCGACGCGCAGCGAGATCCTCGCGCGAGCGCGGCCATGCCCACCGGGGTGCGCAGAGCGATAGGAGATCGGCGCGCGGTGCCCCGGAGGAGACGAGATGGTCGCCGGCGTACCGGCGGAGGTAGGTGACCGCGCCCCGCTCGGCTGTGTCGCCGCTCTCCCAGGTGCGAACGAGCGATCGGGCAGCCTCGGCGAATCGCTGCTCAGCGAGCGCGACGTGCTCCGCGCGCGCGGCGGCCCAGGCGGCGCGCAGGGCTTCATGACGAAAGCGAATCCGGCGCCCCTCTTCACGCCATTGGAGGACCGGCTCGACGGCCTCGCGATGCGCGTCGAGAGAGCCGGTCACCTCGGCGACCTGCGCGCCGAGGAGCGGCGCCAGCTCGGTCACGTCGAGCGGCGCGAAGGCGCACGCGAGGGTCGCCATGAGCGCTTCCATCGGCGCCGCGCCGCGATCGTGGAGCGATCTCGCGATCGCGTCCACATAAGCGCGTGGACCTGGACCGTCGACCGCCGCCCAGGTGAGGTGGTCACGGAGAGATGGATCCAGCTCCTCCAAGCGGAATCCGTCGACCGCGACGTACGTCACGTGCGCGGCGCGGAGACCAAGCCGCTCTGCCCATCGCTCGGCGACGTCGCGCGAACCGGAGACCGCCACGAGCACACGCGCGGCGGGGCCTGGCTCGTCCAGCACCGAGCGGCGAGGGTCGTCCGGCCAGTCCACACAGGCGTCAGGCGCGATCAAGCCAATCAAGAGCTGCGGCTGACCGTCCTCGCCGTCCCAGTTCATGATGCGGTTGACGAGGCTGGTGCGGACACCGAAGTGAACCTCGTCAAACCCCGTACCTTCGGGCCATGGGCCGGCCGAGAGCCGCGCGAGCACCTCTTCTTCGAAGGCCGCACCAACAGCACGTCCGGCGTGAACGAGAAGCTTCAGGGTGCCAGGATCCGCGATCGAACGGAAGAAGCGTTCGATGACCGTACCCTTCCCTGCGCCGGAGGGACCATGGACGACGCACGCCGACGTGCGCCCTGCTTCGTGCCAGGATCGCAGCGCTTCGAACGCCCTGGACTGGCCTTCACCAATGAACCGTCCCTCCATCAAACTCTCCGCCGGGATCGATCCCCTCGATCATATTGCCCAAGCCGTCAGATGGCCGGTGGCGCTCCCGGTCATCGCTCACGACCTGACTGAGGTCGAGCTGAACGAGGCCGCCCCGGCTCGCCGCCGCCTTCGAGCTCGGCCGCCGCTACCACGCCGCCCGCGTTGACGATGTCGTTTTCATCACGTGCTCTCCCACGCCCCCGAATCCCGGACGTCGCCCTCTTCGTCACGCCCCTGGCCACGCAAGAACCCGGTGGTTACTGCGACGAGGGCTCGACGTTCGTCCTCTGACAAGAGCGGTGCGACGGCCTCGCGCCAGCACCTCGCGAACGTGTGCGCCTGCACGAGCTCCTGCACCGTATCTATGGGGTCGATCTCGTCCTCCAGGTACCCCCTCTCCTGGAGGAGCCGATGGTCGAACTCGGACAGCTCGGCCGGGTCGAGGGACGGCACTCCCTCGCCCGCGCGCTCGGCCTCGTCGAACGCGCGCCACAGCGCCTCCCGCGCGCCCTCGGCGAGCCCTAACAGACCCTCTGCGCGCGGCTGTAGGCGCACGACGGACATCCACGTCAGCCAGTAGCCGGCACGATCGACCACCGACGTCACCCAGCCGAGCAGCGCGCCCGCGAACTCCGGATCGCACGCGCGCAGGCACCCGAGCGCGGCGACGGTGACCCGGTACGGGGCCTCGCGCGTGTTGACGGACCAGTCACGGTCCGCCGTGCATGACCGCAGCGCCGCCTGGAATTGCTCCTTGCTCGTCACGCGCAGGCCCATCTTCTCGTAGTGCGGCCGTACGCAGTCGAGCGACAGGAGGAAGAACGCACGCTGGATGCTCCCACCTTCGCGCTCGATCCTCGCTTCGTCGATCATGGCGTACCGGCGCTGTTGCCGTCGTTGCCGCCACTCCCGCCCTGCCCGTCCCCCGAGCCTCCGCCACCGCCCCCACCCGCGCCGCCATCGCCGAGGATAAAGGTCCCCGGATTCATGCCAGGAATCGCTGGGATGTTCGGAACTGGAGCGGTTCGCGCCACAGTTTCATGAACCATGGCTCTATCTGGGCTGTCAAGCGCCGGGCGCGAAGGTGGGCCGCTGATCACATCACGCCGGTCTCGAAGGGCGAGCCGACCTGGTTCGAGAACGTATGCCTCGCATGCCACCCCTGTAACGAGTCCACTCGGCGGAGCTGCACGTCCCGCTCACCGCCCACGTCATCGTCACGCCCAGCGGCCGATACGCCACCCTGCGCCGGCCCCAAGCCTCGCCTCTCGATAAATCCCATATCGATCATCAACGGAAACATCGCCGAAACGCAGCCACGTCTACATTCCGTGGCACGTCGAGGAAGCTCGATCGCTCCGGCACACGCCGGGGGATCCGCTCGCGCTGCCGCCCAGGCCGCGCCGGCCAGCGCGGCGCGGCCGGCCAGGGGCGGGCGCGCCAAGCTCGAGCCCTCGCGCCAGTCACGTCTTCACGGAGGAAAGCCAAGCTTATGTCCTATTTGGCGCCGACAGAATTTGTCACCAAGATGGTCGACGCGGGCGAATCCAAGGTCTTCATGTCGACCCGGGACACGTTGATCCGAGCCTACATGGCCGGCGCGCTGCTCGCGCTCGCCGCCGTCTTCGCGGTGATGGTCACCCAGCAGACGGGCTACCCGATCATCGGCGCGATGCTGTTCCCGGTCGGCTTCTGCATGCTGTACCTGCTGGGCTTCGATCTGCTCACGGGCGTGTTCGTGCTGGCGCCGCTCGCGCTGATCGATCGCCGCAAGGGCGTCACCCTGGGCGGCGTCCTGCGCAACTGGGGCCTGGTCTTCGCGGGCAACTTCGCCGGCGCCTTCACCGTCGCCGTGATGATGGCGATCGTCTTCACCTTCGGCTTCTCCACGGAGCCGAGCGCCGTCGGCAAGGCCATCTCCGGCATCGGCGAGGCGCGCACGCTCGGCTACAAGGAGTACGGCGCCGCCGGCATGCTGACGCTCTTCGTGCGCGGCGTGCTCTGCAACTGGATGGTCTCGACCGGCGTGGTCGGCGCGATGATCTCCAACACCGTCGGCGGCAAGGTGACGGCGATGTGGATGCCCATCATGCTGTTCTTCGCGATGACGTTCGAGCACTCCGTGGTGAACATGTTCCTGTTCCCGTCGGCCATGCTCATGGGCGGCAAATTCTCGATCATGGATTACATCGTGTGGAACGAGATCCCGACCGTCGTCGGCAACATGCTCGGCGGCATCACCTTCACGGGCCTCACCCTGTACGCCACCCACCTCAAGACCGCCCCCAAGCTCGTCCCCGCCGCCAGGGAGCGCGAGCTCCCCGCCGAGCCGCTCCGCGCCTCCGCCAGCTCCGCCTCCTGACACGCCCGCAAGCAAGCGGCCCGCCCCGGGCGCTGCGCACCTCCAGAAGCCACGTCCGCAGCCCTTGGCAGCACAGGCCGGGCGTCCGACGGCGGCTGGGCCCCGGCGGCAAAGCCCATCACCACACGTCGCTTCCGCGCGCGGATGTGCAGCGGATCAAGCAGGCGCGACGCCGCGGGCAGCGCCGGCGACGATGGGGAGCCCGGCGCACCAGTCGAGCACCTCGGAGAACCGGCGAGCGACGAGGACGCCGAAGAGCGGATGGCGCGCGAGCTTGGCCTGCGTGGTCGCCGGGCTCGAGAGGCCGCAGAGGAAGCGCGCCGCCTGGCGAGGGTGACCCAGGGCGGCCCCGTGCGCCGCGCGCAGCGCCGTGAACGCGGCGACGTCGAGCCCCGCCGGCATCGGCGGCGCGCGCGGCGGCTCCGGCAGCCTCAGGGCGACCCGGGTGCGGCAGAAGGTGCAACGCCCGCACGCGGCGTCGAGGCGCTCGCCGAAGTACTCGGCGAGCGCGGCGGCGTGACAGCGCTCCGCGGTGAACAGCTCGATCACCTGCCGCACGCGCGCGATCTCCGCGTCCTCGCGCCGCGCGAACCGCGCGAGGAGCTCGCCGACGAGGGCGGGCGCGTCGTCCGGCGGCGCGACGCGCACGAAGCGGTGCCGCAGGTCCGACGCCTTGAGCTCCGCGAGCCCCTGCCGCTCGAGGTACTCGAGCGCGCGCACCACCCGCTCGCGCGGCTGGTCCAGCGCCGCGGCGGCGGCCGCCGGATCGATCGCGTACAGGACTCGCCCCTTCTTCGCATGACCGAAGAGCGCCTCGAGGAACCGCGCCGGCTCGCCCTTCACCGTCGCGACGACCTCCTCGAGCTTGCGGTGGAGCCGCACCTCGTAGCCGGCGTAGAACGGCGTGAGCTGCCGGACCGCGCCCATCAGCTCGAGGTAGGTCAGCGCGGTGCGGAGCACGAGCGGCCGGACGTCGTGGCGCGCCGACAGCGCGTGCAGGCCGATCTCCACCTGGGGCGCGTCGAGCACGGCGCCGACCACCCCGTGGAGCGCCTCCGCGGTCGGCGTATCGCCGTAAGCGAAGTTCTCGAGGACCGGCAGATCGTCGCCGCACACGAAGAGCTCGACCGCCGAGGGCGCCTGATCCCTGCCCGCGCGGCCGATCTCCTGGCTGTAGCTCTCGAGGCTCTTCGGGAGATTGTAATGGTCGACATAACGCACGTCGGCCTTGTCGATCCCCATCCCGAACGCGATGGTGGCGACCACGACGCCGCGGTCGCTCTGCATCCAGTCGTCCTGCACGCGCGCGCGCTCCGCCGCGTCCATCCCGGCGTGGTAGGCGCGCGCCAGAAGCCCCGCCGAAGCGAGCTGCTCGGCCACGTGCTCGGCGGTCTTCTGGAGCGTGACGTAGACGATGGTGGAGCCGGGCGGCCGGGATCTCAGGCGCTCGATCAGGATCCGGTCGCGCGCGGGCGCGCTCACCGCCGTCGCGCGGATCTCGAGGTTCGGCCGGTAGAAGCCGGTGACGACCGCGTGCTCCTCGCGGATGCCGAACGTGGCGCAGACGTCGCGCACGACCCCGGGCGTCGCGGTGGCCGTCAGCGCGAGCACGCGCGGCACGCCGAGCGCCCGGGCGGTGTCCGCGAGCCTCAAGTAATCGGGGCGGAAGTTGTGCCCCCATTCCGAGATGCAGTGGGCCTCGTCCACCGCGAACAGGGCGATCTTCAGCTCTTTCAGCAGCGCCATGAAGCGCTCGCTCACGAACCGCTCGGGGGCGACATAGAGCAGCTTCGTCTTGCCCGAGCGCAGGTCCCTGTGCGCCTCCGCCGCGTCGTCGGCCGACAGCGACGAGTCGAGCCGGACCGCGGCGATGCCGCGCGCCGTGAGGAAATCGATCTGATCCTTCATCAGCGCGATCAGCGGAGAGATGACGATCGTGACCCCGTCGAGGAGCAGCGCGGGCAGCTGGTAGCAGAGCGATTTGCCGCCGCCCGTCGGGAAGACCGCGAGCGCGCTGTGGCCCGAGAGCAGGGCATCCATGACCGCGCGCTGGCCTGGGCGGAGATCGCGGAACCCGAACCGCGCCTCGAGCACGTCGAGCAGATCCGGGCGGGGGGGCGTCGGCTGGTCCAAGGGGCGCATCCTACACATCCTGCGCGCCGAGGGGGGCTGCCCCGCTTCCGTGGACACCCCCGGAGGCACCGGGAGGCAGGGATGGGACGGAGAAACAGGAGGGCGCCCGAGCCCGGCGGCGGCGGGCGGACGACCCGATCGGGGATCGGTGTAGACTGCGAGGCCGGAGCTCTGCGATGGGCGGCAAGCTGTTCAACCTACCGAGGATGCCCCGAGGCGAGTACCTGGCGATCGAGGCCGAGGTGCGGCGCTACCTCGACGGCAAGCTGCCGGGGCAGTACCGCATCCCGCGCTACTACGGCGACAAGCCGGACTTCGGGGACATGGATGTGATCGTCGCGTCGCGGCCGGACTGGGGCGAGGTGCGCGCCGAGATCGCGCGCGACCTCGGGGTCACGCAGACCAAGGCCGTGGGGCACGTGTTCTCGACGGTGTGCCGCGGGCTGCAGACCGATTTCTTCCCGGTGCCGGAGCGCTACCTCGACATCGCGTACAGCTTCATGTGCTTCAACGACGTGGGGAACTTCATCGGGCGGATCTGCCGGCGCTTCGACCTGAAGTACGGGGAGCGCGGGCTCGCCTACGTGTACCGGCGCGAGGGGGGCAATTACCGGGCAGACCTGGAGGTGACGCGGGATTTCGAGCGGATCTGCGGCTTCCTCGGGCTCGATCACGGGGCGTGGCAGGCGGGGTTCGCGTCGCTGCCGGCGGTGTTCGACTGGGTGATCGCGAGCCCTTATTTCTCGGTGGCGCCCTACCTCGACGATGGCGAGAGCCCGCTGCGGGAGCGCGCCGGCGTGCGGTCGACCGTGGCGCGGTTCATCGACTACCTGAGCGCCCGGGGGATCGACAAGCGGCCCACCCTCGGGGACCGGCGGTCGTACCTGCCCATGATCCTCGCCGCGTTCCCGGAGGCCGATCTCGGCGGGCAGATCGAGCGCGAGCGCGCGGCCGAGGCGCGGCGGGCGCAGATCGACGCGAAGTTCAGCGGGAAGCGGGTGATGCGGCTCGTGCCTGGGCTGGAGGGGAAGGCCCTCGGGGAGCTCATCACGCGGTTCAAGGGATCGTTCGACGACTTCGAGGGATGGGTGCTGGCGACGCCGGAGGAGGAGATCGACCGTCGTATCACCGAGCTCGCCGCGCTGCTTGACGCGGATTGACGCGGAGCTGCGTCCTCCCGGCTCCTGAGCGGCCCCGCCGCGCGAGCTCTGGTAGCGCTCCAATTTGCCCGGAGAGAGCTCATATGAAGGCGGGAAGGGGCGAGCTCGACCTCGGCGTCGTAATGGGTGTGCAGATCGATGAACCCCGGGGTCACCCAGCACCCCGCGGCGTCGAGCACCCGAGTCCCGGGCCCGCGCGGCAAGGGCGCGCGCCCTCGGTGGTGCCGCGAACCACCACCAGACATGGAGGCGCGTCCCTCCAGCCCGCGTCTCGCGCGCCGCGCCCCTCCCAGGATCTCAACTGAACCAGCCTCGCCGCTCGACCCGCTCCCCTCGTGGGCCCTGGTACGCCTCATGCAGTGTCCGCCTGGTCTCCGCACGAAGGAAGCCGCCCGCGAGACTTGCTGCAACGATCAAGGAGAGACGATGCTGCCCACGAACACGACCCACAAGACCCGCTCCCTCGTCCTGACGCTCACGATGGCCGCCGGCCTGGCCGTTACAGCGTTCACGTCCCCTGCGGCGGCCGGGCCGCTGCCGACGCTCTCCGGATGGGGCGTGCGCGGCCATGCCAGCTTCATGGGCTCGGTGAGCCAGCAGGTCGACGGCTCGCTCAGAGGGCATTTCACGATCGTCATCCACAATCCCGGCGAAGACCCCGTCACCTGCCGCTACCTGCGCTTCCGTCCCCATACCGTGAGCGGCGGGAGCTGGAGCTTCGATGGCCATGGCACGTGCTGGACCTCGGGCGGCACGTTCGCTGCGGCGAACCGCTTCGCCTTCTCTGACCTGGGCAGCCCAGGCGCGGGCGTCGACGCCGTCGACGTGAACTACTACGGCTCGGTCGGCGTCTCGATTCCCGGCGGCTTTTTCGATGACGGCGACATCGTCTACACGCCTTGAGGCCAGCCGCGATCCGGCGAGCGTGTCAGGCTGCGCTGGCGCTCGCGCCGCTGCGTCGGCCGCGCGATCCGGATGATCGGGCGCCCGGCGCCGGCGGCGCGACGCTCAGCGCCCTCGCCTCGCGACGCGCGGCTCACGCCGCCGTCGCCTCGAACTCGCCGAGGATGAAGGTCGCCGCGACCGCCGGCTCGAAGAGCTCGGCGCGCACGGCGAGGTACTGCGCGTCGGCGAAGAACCGCTCCCGCGCCGCGCGGTCGGGGAACAGGAGGGTGAAGACGCGGTTGATGCCCGCTTCCCCCTTCAGCACCCGCGCCACGACGAAATCGTGGCCGAAGGCGCCGCCGTAGGACGACAGGATCGGCATCATGCCGGCGCGGTAGCGGGCGTAGGACACCTCGTCCGCGATCTGGAGCCCCACCAGGAGCACGTGCTGTCGGCCGTCAGCGCCCATGGGAGTAGCCTCCATCGACGTCGAGCGTCGTGCCTGTCACGAAGCCGGCCCTGGCCAGGAACAGCGCCGCTTCCGTCGTGTCCCGCACCTCGCCGACGCGCTGCAGCGGGTGGATCGAGGCCAGCGAATCCGCACCCTCGCCGATGAGCGGCGTGCGGATGACGCCGGGCGCCAGCGTGTTCACGCGGATGTTGTGGCCGGCGAGCTCGGCGGCCAGCGAGACGGTGAGCGCGTGGACGCCGCCTTTGCTGGCCATGGCGGCCGAGGCCGGCATCCGCGCCATGGCCTGCTGGACGAGCACCGTGCCGACATTGATGATCGAGCCCCCGCCGCCCTCGATCATCAGCGGCACCGCCGCCTGCGTCATCAGGAACGTCCCCTTCACGTTGGTGGCGAAGAACCGCTCCAGGTCGTCCTCCGTGCTCTCGAGGAACGGCTTCACGCCGAAGATCCCGGCGTTGTTGATCAGCACGTCGACGCCGCCGAAGCGCTCGCGCGCAGCGGCGGCGACGGCCCGCGCCGTGGCCCGATCGCTCACGTCGCCCGGCACGGCCACGACGCGCGCGCCCCCGTCGAGGCTCCGCGACGCCCGCTCGAGCTTCTCCGGGTCGCGCCCGTTCACGACGACGCTCGACCCCTCGGCCAGGAAGCGCCTTGCGAGGTCGAGGCCGATACCGCTGCTGGCGCCGGTGATGATGACGCGATCGATTCTGGTGGACATGGAGTGTCGCTCCTTTCGCGTCGACAACCTAGGACCGCCCCTCGAACCAAGAAAGTGGTATGTTTCTATGGACTCCATAACTCCAGGTTTTGATCCTGCCGGGCCGCCATGACCTACGATCAGCTCGTCGCCTTCCTCGCCGTCGCGGACGAGGGCACGTTCAGCGCCGCCTCCACGCGGCTGCACAAGTCCCAGCCGGCCGTGAGCAAGCTGGTGCGCAACCTCGAGCGCGAGCTTGGGGTCGAGCTGTTCGACCGCCGGGAGTACCGCGCCACGCTCACCGACGCCGGCCGCCTGTTCCACGAGCGCGCCGCGGCCGTCATCGAGGGCACCGAGGCGCTGCGCAGCTTCGGCATGCGCCTCTCGGGCAAGGCGGAGCCGATCGTGCGGCTCGCCGTCGACGCGGTGACGCCGCTCGGCCCCATCATGGACATCTTCCGGCGAGCGCAGGCGCGTCATCCCCTGGTGCGCATCGAGCTCGGCACCGAGCGGCTGGCGGGCACCGCGGACGCGCTGCGCGAGGACCGCGCCGATCTCGCCGTCGCCACGAGGCTCGGGATCGACGCGTCCGCGGTGGAGATCGCGCGCTTCTGCGACGTGCGGGTGATCCCGGTGACGCGCTTCGATCACCCCCTGGCGACCTGCGGCGCGCCGATCCCGCCCGCGCTGCTGCGGGCGCACGCGCAGATCATCCTGCGCGACAGCGCCAGGGGGAGCGCCTCGCCGTCCCTGAACGTGCTGGGGGGCGGCCTGCGCTGGACGGTCAGCGACGTCGCCGCGAAGAAGGAGATCATCCTCGCGGGCATGGGCTGGGGCGGGCTGCCCGAGCACGTGGCCGCCGGCGCGCTGGCGACGGGCGAGCTCGTGGCGCTGCAGGTCCCCGAGTTCGAGGCCGACACCATGGAGCTGTTCGTGATCCGCCGCCGCGACCGCCCGCACGGCGTCGTCGCGCAGGCGCTCTGGGAGGAGCTGCGGCGCTGCGGTCCCGGCGCCGGGGCGGCGGCGCCGGCGGGAAAGGCCCCGCGCCGCCGGAGGAAGGCTTGAGGGTCTATCGACGCGATCGGTGTCCTAGCGTTGCAGGAAGACGAAAGCGCCCTTCTTGTTCGAGATGACGATGTCCGGCCGACCGTCTCCGTTACCGTCCGCGACCGTGAGCTGGGTGCCTACCCCCGAGTCGTCGTCGATGAGAACGGGCTGGAAGTCGATGCGTTCCGCCGCTCGCGCCTGCTCGAACCAGTAGAGCCGGGCCGGCGCGTCGAAGTCCGGCATGCCGGCAGGCACATGACCCCAGAAGCGCTCGCCGCTCACGAGATCCTGGAGCCGGTCACCGTCGATGTCGGCGTGAGCGAGCGCGTGCGGCTCGTGCATGAACACGCTCGACGCGGCGTCGGGCGTGGTCCCCGGAACGACGACGTGCTCCACGAACGCGGCGCCGGCCACGTTTGGAACCTGCTCGAACCAGGAGAGCCCGTAGCCGTGAGCGGCCAGCGTGGTCGCGATGTCCGCGTCGCCGTTGCCGTCCACGTCGACCACAAGCATCTGCGCTCCCCCGGCGCCGAACGGCTGCTCGACGCGCGTGAACGGCAAGCCGTCGGGCGACCCTGGGCTCTGCGTGAAGTAGCCGCTCGCCTCGATCAAGTCGCTCGCGCCGTCGCCGTTGACGTCGCCTGCGCCGAGGCCGTGCGTGAACGCGCGGTACCCCCGATCCTCGGTGAGCGCCCGGAAGACCCACGGCGCGGTCGGGTCCACGCCGGGCGACGACATCCCGAGCGCGCCCCCCGACATGTGCACGAGCTCGGGCACGCCGTCGCCGGTGATGTCGGCGAACAGGGGCGCCTCGTTGTCGATCGGCCACGGCAGCGTGTCGTGACGAGCCCAGAGCGCGTCGCCGTCGCCCGGGTTCTGGTACCAAGCCGCGGGCATCCCCGGAAAGCCGACGACGAGGACGTCGGTGAACCCGTCGTGGTCGAAGTCGTAGGGGAACTCGAAAAAGCAATCCGAGTAGCCGTGCGGATCGAAGGCTTTCCTCGGCCACACGGGATGGCTCGTTCCATACCCCGGACCCTCGTACCAATCCGGGCCCGCGATGACGTCCGTCACCCCGTCGCGATTGAAGTCCGCAAAGCTCGCCCCCTCGCAGGTGAACTCGCGGTGCAGCGTGATCTTCACGAAGCGCGCGTCGAGGGCGGCCTCACGCGGGAGCGGTGGGGGCGCGGTGACGGTGCCCGCGGGCGGCGCGTCGGTGCCCGCGTCGACGGGCGCGCGCGAGGATTCGGCCGCGCAGGCGATCATCAAGGCGAGCGGTGTGCAGCACGATAACGCCATTCCCGAAGCCATCTCCGAGCGCTTAGCACGTCGTGGCCTCCTCAACATCCCGGTCGGAAGGACCGGATTGGCGCCGCTCGCCTCAAACGCCCGCCGCGAACGCTCGCACCCGGTCCCGGAACCAGGTGAGCGCCGGGTGCCTGGCTGTCCTGTCGTGCCACACCATGGCGATGGCAAAGCCCGACACCGGGACGGGGGGCGTGAGGATCTGGAGCCGGCCGGCGCGGTCGCGCGCCACGCGCTCGGGGACGAGCGCCGCCATGTCCGAGCGCGCCACGATCTCCGGCACCACGAGGAACGAGGGCACGGACAGGACCACGCGCCGCTCGCGCCCGTGCGCGGCGAGCGCGGCGTCGGTCGCGCCCGCGAAGCCGCCGCCGCGCGGGCTCACCACCACGTGGTCGAGCGCGCAGAGCTGGTCGAGGCTGATGGCGCGCGACACGAGCGGGTGCTTGCGGCGGACGATGACGACATAGCGCTCGTCGAGCACCTTCCTGCTCCGCAGGCGCTCGGGCGCGGTGTCGGGCGTCATGAAGGCGAGGTCCACCTCGCCGCGCTCCGCCTGGTCCGCGAGCTGGGCGCCGTCGAGGGCCCGCCACGCGAGCCGCACGCCCGGCGCCTCGCGCCGGAGCTGAAACGCGAGCGGCATCAGCAGCGCGTATTGCACATAATCGGACGCGGCGACCGCGACGGTCATCTCGGCGGTCTCCGGATCGAAGCCGGCCCCCGCGGCGAGCACGGCGCGCACGCCCTCCAGCGCCTCGTGCAGCGGGGCTTGCAGCTCCAGCGCGCGCCGCGTGGGCGTCATGCCGCGCTGCGCGGGGAGCAGCAGCGGGTCGCCGACGATCTCGCGCAGCCGCTGGAGCTGCGCGGACAGCGCCGGCTGGCTGAGGTTGAGCCGCCTGGCGGCCCTCGTCACGTTGCGCTCGGCGAGCAGCACGTCGAGCGCGACGAGCAGGTTCAGGTCGAGGCGGCTGCTATCCACCCGGGTGATAGCAGCACAGAAGAACCGCGTTTTCAACGATGCCGGGGAGAGGCGTAGTGTTCGAGGCGTCGACCCGGCCGCGCCGTGGAGGCCCGGGGCTCCGCCGCGCGAGCCGACGAACACGCCCTCGGAAAGGACATGCCATGAACATCCTCATCGTCTACGCGCATCCCGAGCCGCGCTCGCTCAACGGCGCGCTCCGCGACCGGATGGTCGCCACGCTCACCGCCGCCGGGCACGAGGTGCTCGTCTCCGACCTCTATGCCCAGCGCTGGAAGGCGGCGCTCGACCGCGCCGATTTCCCGGCCGAGGTTGAAGGCGCCCGCCTGCGCCTCATCGACGCCTCCCACCGCGCCTTCGCCGAGGGGACGCAGACACCGGACGTTGTCGAGGAGCAGCGGCGCCTCCTCTGGGCGGACGCCGTCATCCTCCAGTTCCCGCTCTGGTGGTTCTCCATGCCGGCGATCCTGAAGGGCTGGGTCGAGCGCGTGTTCGCGCACGGCTTCGCCTACGGCGTCGGCGAGCACTCGGACCGGCGCTGGGGCGACCGCTACGGCGAGGGCGTGTTCGCCGGCAAGCGCGCCATGCTCGTGCTCACCGCCGGCGGCTGGGCCGACCACTACGCGGAGCGCGGCATCAACGGGCCGATCGACGACCTCTTGTTCCCCATCCAGCACGGGATCCTCTTCTACCCCGGCTTCTCGGTGCTGGATCCGTTCGTCGTCTACCGCGCCGAGCGGGTGGACGAGGCGCGCTTCCGGACGATCGCGGCCGACCTCGACCGGCGCCTCGCGGGGCTGTTCACCGATCGGCCGATCGCTTATCGGCCGCAGAATCACGGCGACTACGAGATCCCGTCGATGAGGCTGAAGGACGGGCTCGGGGCGGGACAGCAGGGCCTCCGGATGCACCGGGCTTGAGCAGGCCGAGCCCGGATCGAGCGCGCCGATACGCTCACCGGATCGCGAGCGGAATCCCGGGCGAGCCGGACGCGCCCCGGAGGGGCAGCGGGCTGTAGACGTAGAAGAACTCGTACGGGCTCTTGTGGCCGTGCGGCCGGTCCTCGAGCTCTGCGGCCAGATCCGCGGCCAGCTCCGAGAGCACCATCGCCTCCTGCATGAAGATTCCGCTCTTCACCAGCAGGTGATGGTGCACCGGGAAGACCACCCCCGGCGCGACCGGAGGCTTCGGCGGGGTGACCTCGATGCCGAAGTTGTCCGACCCGACGCAGGCGATCCCCTTCGAGGAGAGCCACTTCGCGACCTCGAGCCCGATCCCCGGCTGGGCCATCCCCACGCCCGGCTGCGTGTAAAACCCCTCGGTGCCGAGCTCCCAGTTCTCCTCCCAGCCCGTGAAGATCAGCACGACGTCGCCGACGCCGATGTCGCGCGCGTCCATCTTCTGCGCGCGCAGCGTCCTCATCACCATGGAGAGCGTGATCTCCTGGCCCCACGCGAGCGTCTCCCCGCCGTTCGCGTGGCGCTTGACGTCGAGGAGCACGCCGCGCGTGACGAGGGGTTTCACGTTCTCGACGCCGAGGTGCGCGAGCCCGTCTTCGGTCATGACCTCGGCGCCCGTGAACTGGTTGTAGAACAGCGCGTCGTCGGGGTCCGAGCTCCCGGGCGGGATGTAGCCGAAGTGCCCGAGCGCGTCGAACTGCGTCCCCATCTGGCCGAACTCCCCGTGCATCACCTCGGAGTTCGTGACCTGCTGCGCTATCAGCGACATCGGCCCGGCGTCCAGGGAGAGCCCCTGGTTGCCGGGGAACGTCGCCATGCCCGGCTCGTAGACGTGCCCCAGGCGATAGACCTTGCCCTCCTTGATCAGGCGCTTGCCTTCGAGGACCTTGTCGTCCGTCTGCGTGTTGGAGGCGCCCGCCTCGTCGTCAGGGCCCCACGGCGAGGGGCCAGGGATCGGATCATAACCAGCCAGCGCCAGCGTTGGCACGCCGCGGGCCAGCGCCGCGCCTCCGATCAGGCTGACGGCCACGGTCGCCACGAACGCGCCCCGTAACGGCATCACTCCAGGCTTCATCGACAACCTCCTGGGCTACATCGCACGTTGTCCCGACAGCGCCCCGCGCTCCGGTACGGGCGCGGACGCATGTCCTCCACATCGTACACGGTTAAGGGCGCTGGAGAACCGCTCTTCGGCGGTGCTCGCGCGCTCCGCCGACGCCGTGGAGGCTTTGCGCGCACGCGCGACCACCCGGCCTCACGGTGGGAGCGCGCTCGTTCAAGAGCGGCGACGGGCGCGGAGCGCGTAGGCGATCCCGCTCTCCAGGGTGCCTTTGGTCACGATGCCGCTCAGATCCGCGCCCGTCATCGTGAGCGTCTGCGCGACCTGCGGCTTGATCCCGGTGAGCACGACCCGGGTGCCGAGCAGCCCCGCGGCCCGCGCCGCGCCGACGAGGGACTGCGCCACGTGCGCGTCGACGTCCTTCACGCCGGTGATGTCGAGGATCGCGATCCGGGCCTTCCGGGCGGCGATCCCTTCGAGCAGCGTCATCAGGATCTGCTGGGCGCGCGCGGGGTCGACGGTCCCGACGATCGGCATCGCGACGACGCCGCGCGCCAGGGGCAAGAGCGGCGTGATGAGCTCCTGGATCGTCGCCTGCTGCATCTCGATGAGCCGCCGCTGCATCTCCGCGCGCTCGGCCTCGGCCTGCTTGGTCCGGCTGATGTCCACCGACACCGTCCCGACCGCGTAGAGCTTCCCCTCGGCGTCGCGGATGGGGAACTTTGTCGACAGGTAGTTGCGCGGACCGTCGGGATAGACGAGCACGTGCTCGGAGGCGCCCGGCTGCCCCGAAACCGCGACCTCGTCATTGGCCTTCCGTATCGAGGCGGACGCCGCCGGCGGGAGGAGGTCGTAGACGACCTTCCCGAGCAGCTCCTCGCGGCTCATCCCGTAATAGGCCTCAATCTCGTGGTTCAAGAGGAGGAGCCGGCCCTCGACGTCCACCGCGACCATCATCGACGGTGTGTATTCGAGGAACGCGTGGAGCAGGCTCTCGCTCCGCTCGAGCATCTGCTCGGTGTGCTTGCGCGCGGTGATGTCGTGCGCCGACCCCAGCATCCGGCGCCCCGGGCCCTCCGGACCGCGGCCGAGCGCGACGCCTCGCTCGAAGAACCAGCGAAAGGCCCCGTCGCGGCCGCGCGCGCGGTACTCCACGGTCGCCGGCTCCCCGCTCTCCGAGGCGGCGACGCGAGCCCGGTACTCCTCGATACGGCCGATATCGTCCGGATGGAACATCGAGGAAAGGCCGTCGCCGCGGAGCGGGCCCGCCGCGGCGCCGATGCCCTCTCCGGCGAGCTCGGCGAGCTCCCGGTTCACGTAGACGTACCGCCGCTCCTCGAGATCGAGGACGTAAACGAGGCTGGGCAGCGCGTCGAGCAAGCGCCCCGGGAGGCTGCGATCCGCCTCCAGCTCGGCGTTGCGAGCGCGCAAGCGCTGCACTTCCTTCCGCAACGCGTCCAGCTCCGCCTCGAGCGCCACGGTCTCCTGCTGCTCGCTCATCGCCTCCCGGGGGATTTTACCCCAGATCCATGCTGAGATGGATCACAATCTTCCTCGACGTACATAGTTTTGAGGGCAGCCCTGGCGTGCATGGCGCACAGTCTGGGGAAATTCAATCGTTGCGGAGACATCGATCGCATCGATCGCATCGATCGCATCTATCACATCGATCTCGTCGATCACGTCGATTCCCACCAGCGTGACCTGCCCCCGGCTGGCAGAGCCTCATTTCGGATCGAGGAAGTCGCACGCGGTGAGATTGCGCCCGTGGGTCCAGCGAAAGCTCTCCATCCATCCGTCGAGCACGCCGCGCGCGTAGGGGTCGCCGTAGGCCTGGACGAACACGATCGACCCCGTGCCGGCGCAGATGGGGACGAGCACGAGCCGGAGCTCCACCCACGTACCGCTGACCCGCCATCTCCGCTCGATGCCCGCGCCGAGCGCCGTCGCCACCGGGCCGCCGCCGAGCGCCTCGACGCGCATGGAGTGCGCGGCGACCTCGCGGGCGAACGACGCCTGCACCTCGCCGAAGGTCTTCTCGTTCTCGACATCGCTGGTGATGCGCGTGGACACCGACATTCCGCCGTGCGCCAGCGTGCCGGGCCGCTCGATCACGAACTCGACATCGCCGCCCAGCCGGCCGAGCATCCCCGGCGGCACCCGGCCGACGACATCGAGCCACTCGTTGCGGTACACGTCGCCGTCGAGGCGGCCCGGCTCCGGCTCGGGGAGGCGGACGCGCGGCGGGATCGGGAGATCGGCGAGCGGCGTGGGGACCGGCTCCGGTCCGGCGAGCGTGAAGAGGTGCGACGCGAGCGCGGCCTCGGCGCGCGCGGGGAACCCGCGCACGAACGCGACGAGCTTGCCCCGGCGGTGGACGGCGATGTTGGCGCCGATCGTGTAGTCGCCGCGCTCGAGGCCGAGCGCGTTCTCCCGCCAGCAGGCCGCGCTCTGGCCGAGCGCGGCCTCGAGCTCCTCCGCGTCCTTCTCGGTGTCCCACGCGCTGATCCACGCCGTCGCGAGGCGCCGATCCGGCCCGACGAACACGCCGAAGCGGTCGCCCGCCCAGCCGGCGGCCGCGCGCTCGGCGACGTCCGCGCCGGCGCAGCGCTCGAGGAGGACGCGCGTGCCGAGCTCGCCGAGCGTGTCGGCGGTGGACAGCGCGTACCCCGGAGGCGGCCTCGGATCGGCGAAGGGCCGCGGGGGCTCGCCCGCGAGGTATTTCTCGGGGTGCAGCACCTGCTCGGTGCTGCGCGGGAAGCGCGCGTACATCTTGTCGACGAGCGGGAACCCGCCGGCGCGATACACGTCGGTGACCAGCAGCATCCCGTCGCGGTAGGGGAACTCGAGGCGCTTGCGCGTCACGTCGAGCGCCCTGTCGAGCTTGCTGCTCGCCTCGCCGCGCGTGACGCTCGCGAGCGGGACGCGCTTCGTCACCTCCACGATCCGCCGCAGCGTGCGCCCGACCGGCGCGCCGGCCTCGGCGCCGAGCCACGCGCCCATCGCCACCATCGCGTCGCCCTCGATGAGCGCGAGCTGCGCGATGGCCTCGTCCGCGCTCGCCGCCTCGGGCGGGCGGGAGAAGCGCTGCGCCTGGAGGGCGTGCTGCACCTCGTGCGCGAGCACCGCTCGCTGCTCGAGCAGCTCGTCCTCGGACGCGAGGGGCACGTCGGGGATGAAGACCTTGTCGGTCGCGCGGCTGTAGAAGCCGACGACCTGCTCCTCCAGCACCTCGTCGACGGTGGAGAGCCCGCCGCGCTCTCCAGGCTGCGGGAGGAAGTCGAAGCCGAGCAGGAACGCGGCCTCGGAGCTGAGCGCGCCGCCCGGCGAGGGCTCCGCGTCGCGGCCGCCGAGCAGGCGCTCCACGAAGCGCGCGCGGTCGAGCCGCTCGACGACGACCGGCCTCCGCGGCGCGAGCTGCCGCGCGGCGCTCACCGCGCGCACGACGTCCTCGATGGCGCCGTCGTCGAGCTTGAACGTCCGTCGCGGCGCCGACGCCGCGGGCTGCTCGGGGCTGCGCGGGGCGCTGGCGGGCGTCGCGGCGTGGCTGCAGCCCGCGCCGAGCGCGAGCGCGACGAGCGCGCGGAGCCGGCGCGGGCGCATCAGAACTCGCCCAGCCAGTAGCGCGGCTTGGCCCGCGCCGCCTTGCCCGCCGGCCTCGCGTCGCGCTGCTCGAGCGAGACCGACGTGCCCGACGTCGCCATGAGCACGATGCCGCCGACGAGCGCCACGCCGCCGCCGATGACCGTGACGAGGCCCGGGGTCGAGATCCCGCTGTCCTTCGGCTCCGCCGAGCCCGAGTCGTCGACCGATGAGCTCAGGGAGCTCACGAGCATGAGGGTGCCTCCCGTGACCGCGGCGGTGGTGCCCAGGAGGGTGAGCCAGAACCCGGCGGTGCGGCGCCCGTAGCTGCCGGGGTCGACGTGGAGCGTGACGTCGCCCGTCATCTGCGCGAGCGTGAACGGCGCCGGCGGCGGCATGTCCTCCGGCGAGAGCGAGAACCGGCGCCCGTCGCTGCCGTCGATCACCTTGTCGCACGGCGAGACGCAGACGGGCCGGATCTGCTGGACGGCAAAGCCGTAGCCGCCGTAGGCGCCGTAGGTCGTGGAGGCCTCCTCGACCACCCGCACGGGCGTCGGGCTGTCGACGTGCAGCCGCACGACGCCGGGCGCGCCGAGCGTCGGCTCAGGGGCCGGGACCGGCTGCGGCGGCGGCGCGGCGCCGTAGCCCGGCCCCGCAGCGCCGGGCTGCGCCGCGCTCTTCTCCGCGAACTTCCCGCGCTCCACGTCCGAGACCTGGGACCACGGGATGACGCGCACCTCCTTCTCGCCCAGCTCGATGATCTTCACGCTCTCCCCGGGCTCGGACGCGACGACGGTGCCCCGGATCGTGCCGCCGTTCTTGAGCGTGACTTCGTCCTCTCCGTCGGCGGCGCGGGCGCTCGCGCTGAGCAGCAGCGAAACGGCGGTCAACGTGGCGATGATGGGGAACCGATGGCGCATGAAGGCTCCTGTAGCGTAGGTTACGCAAAGGTCGCCGACTCCACGATCCACCGTCAAGCGCGAAGGCGCGTCACGAACGTGCGCAACGCGGGCATCGCTCGCGGGCGCCGGCGACGAGCGCGCTGACCGTCCGCCGCCGCCCGCGGGCGCGTGACACGGCGCCTCCCCCATGCAGGGCACACCGCGCCGCTGGCACACGATCCGCAATCACTCCCTCTCCGGGCTATCGCGATCGCCATCAATCTCTCCGGAAGCGCCGATATCCAGCGAATCTCTCCGGAAGCGCCGATATCCAGCTCGTGCCGATGACCAGGCGTGGACGGCGTTGTTCCAGTCGGCGCGCGCATCATCGAGATGCAGCTCGACGCGAACCGCGCGATGCTGCGTTGTTCCACGCCTTGAACGCGGCCGTTCCAAATCCCCGCCTGGCGTCGCTCCGTGTAACGCGGCATGCTCCGGACGTGATTCTTGAGCGGTCGCGGGCGGATTTCGAGCGCCCGCCTCCGGGCCTCTCGCTGCGGCGGCCGCTCCACCGTATTCGCCCGGTGCGCCCATGGGTCTGCTCGGAGACGCCGTCGCCGAGCCGGGCATGCCGTCACCACGGACCCCGTCCATCTGCGCGCAGACGAGCGCTGGATTGCCCTCGATGGCGCTGGCGGCCGCCTGGCGGAGGCGGGCGCCCTCGGCGCGGTCGACGGCCTGAACAGGATAATGATGTGGAGGCAGGATGAAGACAAGGGAATTTGGCAATCAACTCGGTATCGTGGTCTGCGCGGGCGCCGCGCTCGGCCTCTCCTCGGCCTGCGCGGTCGCCGACGCGTCGGACGAGCCGCTCGAGCTGCTCGAGCCGCTCGAGCCGCGCTCGTCCGCCATCATCGGCGACGAGGTGGTGCTCTACGAGCACTCGGACTTCTCCGGCGTCTCGCAGGGCTTCGGGATCGGGCGCTACGACGTCGAGGACCTGACGATCATCGGCAATGACCGCGCGAGCTCGATCAGGGTCCCCGCCGGGCTCCGGGCCACGGTCTTCTTCAACGCCAACTTCGAGGAGGGGGCGTACGTCTTCACCTCGGACACGAACCTCGCCGCGGGCACGAACGGCGTGTCCGTGAGCGCGGACGAGATCATCTCGAGCATCGTCGTCGCGCACGCCTCGGACCCGCAGCTGGACGTGGTGACCTTCTACGAGAACGCCAACTTCTCGGGCCAATCGTTCGTGTACAGCGTCGGCGGCAACTTCTTCTTCAACGGCCCATGGGACTTTCGGGTCAGCTCCGTCCGCGTCCCCCCCGGCTTCAAGCTGACGCTCTACGACGGGTACTTCTGGACTTCGCCGGAGTCACGCGTCTTCACGGCAGACGCGAACCTGGCTCCCCACGGCTTCGACGACAAGACCCGCAGCTTCATCATCGAGCGCCTGTAGAGCGAGCGCGCGGTGCGCGGCAGCGCGCCTCACCCCGCGCGCGCCGTCGCGCTCTCGCGGCCGCCGGCAGCCGCCCCGTCGCCGCGGCGGGCGCCGAGCCCAACCCAGGCTGGCCACGCGAGGCGAGCTCGCCGCGCTCCCGCGGTCCTTTGCGCAGCAGCCCCCTTCGCCTCGAGCCCCAACATGTGCGGGCCCCACCGCCGCCGCCGCCACGCTTAGGATCACGTCCAGGGTGTGCGAAGATGCCCGCGGCGGCGCCAGGCGGCGCCCGGGAATGGCCGCGTTCGAGGAGTGGAACATTGAGGGAGCCCGATGATCTGTCAGGTCTGTCGATGTTCGTGCGCATCGTCGAGGAAGGCTCGCTCAGCGCAGCCGGCCGGGCGCTCGGCCTGCCCAAGGCGACCATCAGCCGCAACCTCGCGCTGCTCGAGAAGCGGCTCGGCGCGCCGCTGCTGATCCGCTCCACGCGCGCGCTCAGCCTGACGGATACGGGCAGGCGGTTCTTCGACAGGGTCCAGCCCATCGTTCGAGACGCGCAGCTGGCGACCGCCGAGGTCAAGCGCCGCCACGCGGCCCCCTCCGGGCTGCTGCGCGTCACGGCGTCCGTCGCCTATGGCCAGGCGGCGATCGCGCCCCGCGTGTTCGCGTTCATGAGGCGTTATCCGGCGGTCCGCGTCGACCTGCGCCTCGATGATGGGCGCGTCAACCTGGTCAACGACGGCTACGACCTGGCCATCCGCATGGGGGCGATCCAGGACAGCGCGCTGATCAGCCACAAGCTGGCCGACATCTCGATGGTCATCGTCGCCTCGCCGAGCTGGCTGGAGCAGCACGACATGCCCCGGAGGCCCGCCGACCTCGCCCGGCACGCCGTCGTCGTCCCGCGGCCCGACATCATCCAGTGGAAGATCGGCGGGGAGACCGTGCGCGTCCCCTGGCGCATGAGCACCAGCAACATGATCGTCACGCGGGACGCGGCGAGGGCCGGGCTGGGCATCGCCCTCGTCCCCGAGTTCCTCGCGTCGCGTGACCTGGAGCGTGGGTCGCTGGTACGCCTGCTCCCCGACGTCGAGATGCCGGTGATTCAAGCGACCGCCCTGTATACCCGGGCCGCCCGCCAATCGCTGGCGCTGCGCGCCTTGCTGGACGACCTCCTGGCCAGCCGACCCATCGAGGTCGATGCCGCGCCGTCGTGACCCATTTCGGGGCGGCCCAGCATAAAGATGCAGCTCGACGCGAATAGCGTGATGCCGCCTCGTTCCACGCCTCGAACGCGGCCGTTCCAGATCGCCGCCTGGCGTCGCTCCGGGTAGCGAGGCATACTCTGGACGTGATTCTCGAGCGGTCGCGGGCGGATTTCGTACGCCTGCCGCCGGGCCTCCCGCTCCGGTGGTCCCTCCACCGTACTGGGCCCGGCGCGTCGTCGCCGAGCCGGGCGTGCCGTCATCACAGGCCCTGTCGCTCTGCTCGCTGACGAATCGCTGACGAACGCTGGCTTGACCTCGTTGGCGCTGGCAGCCGCCCGGCGGAGGCGGACTCCCTCGGCGCGAACGATCGTCTGAACATCATCATAATAATCATGATGTAGAGGTAGAATGAAGAAGAGAGAACTTGGTCATCAGCTTGGTCTCGCGGCGTGCGCAGGCGCCGCGCTCGCCCTCTCCACGGGCTGCTCGTTTGAAGGCGCGTCGGACGAGCCGCTCGAGGCGCTCGAGTCGCAGTCGTCCGAGATCGTCGGCGGCGAGGTCGCCGAGGCGAGCCCCTGGGCCGTCCAGGTCTTCGACGTGCGCGGGAGCACGGGCGACTTCTTCCAGTGCACCGGCACCCTCGTCGCGCCGCGCTGGGTGCTCACCGCGCAGCACTGCATCGCGGACGAGGGCGAGACGTCGGCGGTGCGCGTCGGCAGCAACACGTACCTCCAGGGCCAGCGCATCGCGGTCGACGCCGTCGAGGTGCCCTCGGCCAGGGCCGACATCGTGCTGCTCCACCTGACCGAGGCCGCCGCTGGACCGTTCGTCCAGCTGGCCGAGGCGACGTCGGTCGCGACCGGCACGGACGCGACGGCCTACGGCTGGGGGAGCGAGGGCACGCCGCTGGTGATGGCGCCGTCGCTCAAGAAGGCGACCCTCCACATCGACAGCTGGTACTCCGACGAGGAGCTCCTGGCGACCGGCGTGACGGGCTCGGGCTGGAACGGCGACTCCGGCGGCCCGTGGTTCGTCGACGGGCGTCAGGTCGCCGTGTTTTCGGCCGTGAACGGGCAGGACGGCACGAACCTGCACGCGAGGCAGCTCGGCGTCGACGTCGCGCGCCACCGCGCGTGGATCGACGCGACCATCGCCGGCGGCCCCACCGTCCACCCCAGCGGCCAGGTGGTGCTCCACGATCTCTCGAACTTCTCCGGCATCTCACAGGGCTTCGGGCTCGGCCGCCACGACCTCACGGACGCGACGATCATCGGAGACAACCGCGCGAGCGCCATCAAGGTCCCCGCCGGGCTCCGGGTCACGGTCTTCATGCACCCCGACCGCGGGGGCGAGGCGCGCGTCTTCACCTCGGACACGAATCTGGCGGCCGCGGGCTTCGACAACACCATCTCGAGCATCGTCGTCGCGAACGCCTCGGACCCGCAGCTGGACGTGGTCACCTTGTACGAGAACGCCGGGCTGTCGGGCGCCTCGGTCATGTACGGCATCGGCTCCTCCCACTTTTTAAGCACCCCATGGGACCAGAGGGTCAGCTCCGTCCGCGTCCCCTCCGGCTTCAAGGTGACGCTCTACGACGGGCTCTGGCGATACTCGGCCGAGTCGCGCGTCTTCACGACGGACGTGACGAACCTCGCCACCCACACCTTCGACAACAAGACCCGGAGCTTCCTCATCGAGCGCTTGTAGGAGCGAGCGCGCGGAGCGGCCAGCGCGTCTCACCCCGGGCGCGCCGTCGCGCGCGCGGCCGAAGGCAGCCATGCCTTCGCCGCGGCGCGCGCGGCGGGATGCCCCCGGCGGTCGGTTCTGGGCTACCGTGATCGCCATGAACCTCGCCGGAATCGCCCATATCCAGCTCTCGGTCACCGACTTCCCGCGCAGCCGCGCGTTCTACCGCGCGCTGTGCGAGCACTTCGAGATGCAGTGTCAGTACGACGACCCGGGCAACGAGACCGAGAGGCCCATGCTCTATTACATCGGCGGAAAGACCGGCCTGTTGATCCGCCCCGTGAACCCGGAGCACGCGGGCGCCCGCTTTCACCAGTACAAGCCCGGCCTGCACCACCTGTGCTTCCGCGCCCGCAGCCGCGAGGACATCGACGCGTTCCACCGGTTCTTCGAGGGCACGCTGGCCGCGCTCGGCGGCACGCTCGTGCACGCGCCCGAGGAGGGCGCGTGGGCGTCCGGCTACTACTCGATCCTGTTCGAGGATCCGGACGGCATCCGGCTCGAGATCAACCACGTCCCCGGCAAGGGCAACCTGTCCGAGGGCGTCACGCTGCCGCTGCCTCCCGTCCGGGGAGGCGTGCCCGAGCAGGCGTGACGAGGCCCGCGACCTCGCTCCCCTCCCCCGCTCACGCCTGCAGCACCCGCAGCGACCCCCGCACGACTCCATAGCTGCCCTCGACCCGCTGACCGCACCCGCAGCCCGCGGGCCCGTGGCACGGCGCCTTCTCCGTGCAGGGCCCGAGGCCGGAGCTCCCTCACCAGCTCCGTTCCCCGCTCGACGCGGACCTCGCGCGCGCCGGCCGTCGTCGCGCGTCAGTTTTCGATTGACGCCCGCCATGTGAACGTTCACAAAAGCTGGGTTCGGCTTGGATGACATCAGGGCGCGCTCCACGTGCGGAACGTCTGGCAACCACCTAGGCTCGATCGCCAGCCCCGAGAGCGAATGAGGCCATTCGCCCACGGGGTCAACCTACTCGGCGGCTGCCCGGAATGACGGCGTACGCGTGACGGCGATGAAGAGATCACGGATCATGTTCGTGCGCGCCGCTCCTGCGGCAGCAGTCTCGAAGCTGGCGCGGAGTTCCGGAGTCAGAAGAACGAGTCATCAAAGAACCGGATCGCCGAGGGCCTCCTGTCCATCAAGTACTGCGCACGATAACAGCCGAGCTGACCGCGGTATGCAAGGTGGCGAGGATACTGCGGGCTCGGCGGGACCGGCGCGAGCTGCCCGGTAGGGGTGGTGAAGGGTTTATGGACCCCTACCGTAATTTTTCGATACGTGACACGGCCGGATATGGAGGGTAATGTATCCATATGAAGTCCATCAGTGCTTTCACGGGTGTGCGCCTTGCGTCGCTGTCGCTGATGTCATCGATAGCGATAGCAGTTTGTATGCCCATCGCGGCGTGCGGCGACCAGGCGAGCGGTCAAGGCGGCTCAGAGCAAGGCAGCGCCGGTTCGACCGGCGTGGGCGGCGATCTCGGCGTTACCACCGGGAGCGGCGCGGGGAGCGGAAACGGCTCGGGGAGTGGCGGCGGCGCAGGAGGGATGAGCGGCGGCGCAGGAGGGATGGGCGGCGGCGCAGGAGGGATGGGCGGCGGCGCAGGAGGGATGAGCGGCGAGGCAGGAGGCGGCGGCGCAGGAGGGATGGGCGGTCCCACCCTGCCGCCGATCGCCGATTACTCGGACGAGGGCCCCTTCGATACAGTCGTGGAGCGGAACGTGGGGCCGAACGGAGCCTATACGGTGTTTAGGCCCGAACCCCTGGGTACGGACGGCTTCTTGCATGCTCCGATCATTTTCGGGCCCGGCATCGGCCAGCAGGTGGCGGTGCACACGACCATGCTGACGAACTTTGCTTCTCACGGTTTCGTGGTCGTCGGGTCCCCCGTCCTCAATGGCGGCCCCGGCGACGAGGGCAATCGCAAGAAGATGGAGGATGGTCTCAACTGGATCCTGGAGCAGAACGACGCGCCAGGCAAATACCAGGGCAAGCTCTACGTCGATCACGCGGTCTCGATGGGCTTCTCGGTCGGCGGCACCTCGGCCGTGCAACTCGGCGGTCACGAGGCGGTGGCCACTGTCGTCTCGATCCACGGCCACAGGGCCTCGGCCGACCTCCACGGCACGATGCTGCAGACGACTGGCACCCAGGATACTGTCGGCATGCCCCTCCAGCAGGCCACCTACGACATGTCCGAAGTGCCGACATTCCTGGCAACGCTGACGGGCGCGCCTCATCAATACATCGAGAGGGACGGCGGCGGCGAAGAGCGGCCCGCGATCGTCGCGTGGATGCGCTACTGGATCTACAACGACATGGGCGCGCGAGACTATTTCTTCGGCGATAATTGCGTGTTGTGCAAGGCGCCTTGGGAGAATCCCAAGCGCAAGAACTGGGAATGACCTCGCGTTGAAGGTGCCGGAGCGCCCGCTCCCCTCCGCGCCCCCGGCCCGGCTCCGGCCCGACCTTCGATCAGGGCTGCGACCTCGCTCACGCTGGCGCTGGCAACGTCGGCTCCGCCGACACTCGAGGGCATCAAGCGTCCGCTGCCCGCGCGCGTTCCGGGGGGGCGCCATTCAAGTCACCCCCGCCGCCGCTCACGCCTGCAGCACCCGCAGCGACCCCCGCACGACTCCATAGCTCCCCTCGACCCGCAGCCCGCGCGCGACCTCCGCGGGCGCCACCTCCCCGGCGAGCAGCCGCCGGTACGCCTCCACCACCCGCCGCGCCCCCTCCGCGTCCTCGCGCACGAGCTCGATCCGGAACCGCCGTACGCCGCCCTTCGCGAGCTTCGGCACGAGGTGCGCCGCGCTCTGGGGCGCCGCGTGAAACACCGTGTTCCGACACCCCACGTCCGCCTCGAGGGGGTGATCCATCCCCGCCCGATCCCGCAGCGACAGCGCGTGCTCCTCGCACGGCCTCCCGCAGGTGCGATGATCCTTCCCCTCCGAGAGCGCGGCCGCGATCACGCAGTGCTCCATGTGAAACAGCGGCATCGGGTGGTGCACCACCACCTCGGCGAACGGCGCGAACGGCGAGTCGAGCAGCGCGACGAGCTGCGCGGCGTCGAGGTCGAACGACGGCGTGAACGCCGCGAGCCCGCGCGAGAGGACCTCGCGCGCGGCCAGCTTGTTCGTGACGTTCAGCGAGAAATCGCCGATCCGCGGCGCGCCCGCCGGGGCGTCGAGCAGCGCGCCGAGGCTGCGGACCAGGATCGCCGCCGGCCCGAGCGAGAGGAGGTACCGGTCGATCTTCTCCTCGCCCGGCTTGCGGATCCGCGGCGGCGCGACCGCCACCCAGGCCCCCGCCGCGATGAGCTCGCGCGCCGCGGCGCCGAGGCCGACCATCTCCAGGAAATCGAGGTAGACGCCGCTCGCGCCGGCGTCGAGCGCCGCGCGCGCCTGGCGCGCGTTGCGGCACAGCACGAACAGGCCGGGCGGCGGCGGCTCGATCGCCGGGGGGACGGCGCCGGCGAGCAGCCCGTCGTCCGGCGGCGGAGCGCACGCGTGCGGGCGGTGCGACGCCTCGAGGAGCGCCGCGACGAGCGCCCGGCGGGCGCGGTTCAGCGCCGACGGCGGCACGAGCGCCGGCCCGTCGAGCGACAGCGCGACGCCGCGCAGGACGAACGGCGTGTCGCCCAGCCGATCGAGCTGCCGGCGCAGCGTGGCCTCGTCGAGCGGCGACCGATCGGCGCGGCCGAGCGGGGCGTCGACCTCGACGGCGGCCGACGCGCCGCCCTCGGCCGCCGCCGAGAGCCGCGGGCGCTCGCCGAGGCGGCCCTCCAGGCGGACGTCGAGCGCCACGCGGCGCGGGGCGCGCTCGAGCGCCTCGCGGACCGCGCGCGCGCCGGCAGGGTCGCTCGTGCGGAAGACCCGGCGCCCGCGCAGCGTCCGCGCGCCGCGCAGCACGTCGTCGGGCAGGCGCCGGTCCGGGCCGAGCCACACCTCGACGTCGCCGCCCGCCGGCGCGCGCTCGACCTCGCGGCCGTCGGCCCACAGGCCCCAGATGCGGCCGCCGATCTCGCCTTCGCCGGCGAAGCCGCCCTCCACGAGGATCCCCTCGCCGCGCGCGAGCGGCCGGGCGGCGCGCACGACCACGACCTCGTGGCCGCGCCGGCGCGAGGCGCCGCGCGCCTCGCCGACCTCGATGCCGCGGTGATCGCAGGTGCGGCCGTCGACGAGGCGCTGGTGGTCGACGCCGCGCAGGAAGCCGGGCCCCGAGCCGCGCGAGAACGCCTGGAGCGCCGCCTCCCGGTCGAGCGCGCCGGGGCCGGGCCCGTCGCCGAGCGCGGCGTCGATGGCGGCGCGGTACAGCCGCGCGGTGGCGCCCACGTACTCGGGGCCCTTGAGGCGCCCCTCGATCTTCACCGAGGCGACGCCGAGCGCGACGAGGTCCGGGATGACGTCGGTGGCGTCGAGATCCTCCGGCGAGAGCAGGTAGGCCGCGTCGCCGAGGTCGCGGAGCGCGCCGTCGACGACGAGGCGGTACGGCAGGCGGCAGGCCTGGGCGCAGGCGCCGCGGTTGGCGCTGCGGCCGCCGATGGCCTCGCTCGTCAAGCACTGCCCCGAGTAGGCGATGCAGAGCGCCCCGTGCACGAAGACCTCGAGCTCGACGTCGGTCGCCCGGCGGATGGCGGCGATGTCGTCGAGCGAGAGCTCCCGCGCCAGGATGACCCGCGCGGCGCCGAGCGATCGCGCGAGCTCGACGCCGGCCGCGTCGGTGCAGGTCATCTGCGTGGAGGCGTGGATCGGGAGGCCGGGCGCGAGCGCGCGCACGAGGCGCATCACCCCGAGGTCCTGCACGATGACCGCGTCGACGCCGGCCGCGGCGCACGCCTCGATCGCGCTGCGGACCGCCGGGAGCTCGTCGTCGAACACGAGCGTGTTCAGGGTGACGTAGCCCTTCACGCCGTGGGCGTGGAGGAAGCGCATCGTCTCCGCGAGCTCCGCCGCGTCGAAGTTCGCGGCGCGGGCGCGGGCGTTGAAGGGCGAGGCCGCGCCGCCGCCCGCGGCGCCCCCCCGGAGGCCGAAGTAGACGGCATCGGCCCCGCCGCGCACGGCGGCTTCGAGGGCGGCGCGATCGCCGGCCGGGGCGAGGACTTCAGGGCGCGCAGGCCGCATCATCCGCGGCGTTCTAGCAAGGGGCGGCGCGGTTGTCCCTCTCGCACGAGCGGCCGCCCGAAGAACCGATGAGCCGGCTCGCCGTCGCGCGCGCGACGGCGAAGAGAGCAGGAAAGCGCCTTCTCCGGCGGGCTCGGGCGCGCCGGAGCGCCTTGACCTGCCTTCCCGAGGTGGGGCACGATCGGCCAGGACACCGAACGGGTTGAAACCCCGAGAGAATGAACCACAGAGGCACAGAGGACACAGAGGAAGAGAGAACTCAGAATCTTTTCTTCATCCTTGCATTTCCCGCCCGCCCATGCGCCAGGGCAGCGCATGCCGCAGAGGGATGCCGATGACCAGAGACGGATTTCGCTTCGGGTACGCGCTCTCGCCGGCCGTGCTCTGGCTGCCAGCCGCGCTGCTCGCGGCGACCTCCGCGTGCGCCGGCGACGTGAGCCCGCCGGCGGCCCTCTGCGATGCTCCGTATTCTGCTTGCGACGGGGTCTGCGTGGCGCTGCGGTCCGACCGCTCGAACTGCGGCGCGTGCGGCGTGGCGTGCTCGGTCGATGAGGCGTGCGTGGCCGGCGCGTGCGAGGCCCGGGGCGACGGCGGCGGGGGCTCAGGCAGCGGCTCCGCGGGCGTGGGCGGCAGCGGGCCGGCGTGCGGCGGCGACCGCGCCATGCAGCGCTGCGACGGAGAATGCGTCGACACGCGCACCGACCCGAGCCATTGCGGCCAATGCGGCTCGGCCTGCGAGCCGGGCCGGGCGTGCGTCGACGCCCTGTGCCGGCGGACCTGCCTGGAGGGCCTCACCGACTGCGCCGGCGCCTGCGTCGACCTCACCGCGGATCCGCTGCATTGCGGCCAGTGCGATCGCGCCTGCGACCCCGGCCGGCCGTGCGAGGGCGGCGCCTGCGGGTGCAGCGCCGAGCCGTCCCAGGACATCGGCTCCGCGGTCCCCCAGCGGGTGAGCGGCACCACGCTCGGCGCCGACGACAGCCGCTCGCTGAGCTGCGCGGGGTCGGGCGCGGCCGATCAGACGTTCCTGTTCACCGCGCCGCGCGCGGGGACCTACCTGTTCGACACCTTCGAGGCCTCGCACGACACCGCGCTCGGGGCGCTGCGGGCGGACACGTGCGTCGAGCTGGCCTGCAACGACGACGCGGGGAGCGTCCAGTCGCAGATCGCCGTCGATCTCGCCGAGGGCGAGCCCATCCTCGTGGTGGTGAGCGGCGCGGAGGGCGACTTCACGCTGCGCGTGGGCGAGCCGGGGCCGGTCCAGTGCACGCCGACCGCGCTCGATCCGATCGTCCCGCAGACGGTGGTGGGCTCGACGGTGGGGCTCGAGGACTCGGTGCTCGCCACCTGCGACTACACCTCGAGCCTGGACGCCACCTACACCTTCACGGCCCCCGAGACGGGCCTGTACGTCTTCAGCGCGCGCGCCGCCGTGTCCGAGCTGCTCGTCGAGGTCCTCGACGGCGGCACCTGCACCGGCGATTCGCTCCAATGCCAGTTCGGCTTCGGCGCGTCGGTCGCGGTCGCGGAGCTCGAGGCTGGGAAGACGGTGCTCGTCGCCGTGGCGAGCCCGGTCACCGCCATGCGCGAGTTCACGCTGGACGTGTTCGAGGCCCCGGCGTGCCCGGGGGTGGATCTCGGCTCGACGGTCCCGCAGACGGTGACCGGGAACAACGAGGAGCTCCCCAACGTGCTCGCGCCGTGCTTCTCGGCCCCGAGCGGCGGCGAGGCGACGTTCGGCTTCACCGCGCCGCACGACGGCGTGTACATGTTCGACGCGACGGGCTCGAGCTTCCCCGCCCTCCTGGAGGTGCGCCGCGACGGGTGCGCGGGCGAGGTCGTCACGTGCCTCGACGGCACGTCGCAGCCCGCGCGGGCCGCGGTCCCGCTCGCGTCCGGCGACACCGCGGTCATCCTGCTCGACAGCTATGGAGAGGCGGGCGACTACGCGCTCGAGATCACCGAGCTCGCGTGTCCCATCATCGATCTCGGCTCGACGGCGCCGCAGACGGTCACGGGCACGACCGCCGACTTCAGCGATATCCTCGCGCCCGGATGCGGCTACTTCGGGGGCCCCGAGGCGACCTACCTGTTCACCGCCCCGGCGTACGCTCTCTATACCTTCGATACGGAGGGCTCGACGTTCGACACGCTCCTCGACGTGCGGGACGGCTCGTGCGCCGGCCCCTCGCTCAAGTGCAACGACAACGCCGATCCCACGGGGGCCCTCACCCACTCGCGGCTGAGCGTGCTCCTCAACGCCGGTCAGTCGGTGGTCGTGTCCGTGGACAGCTACGAGGCGAGCGGCGAGTACACGCTGAGCGTCACCCAGCAGGAGGCGCCGCCCTGCCCGCTCTTCGATCTCGGCGACTCGGTCCCTCAGACGGTCACGGGCAACAACGAGGGCTATGCCGATATCCTGACGCCCGCGTGCGGCGCCGGCGCCGGCGGCGAGGCGACGTACGCCTTCACCGCGCCGGCGGAGGGGTATTACGACATCGACACCGCCGGCTCCACGGTCGAGACGGTCCTGTCCGTGCGCGACGGCAGGTGCGGGGGCGACGAGATCGCCTGTGAGAGCGCCGGGCGGAGCTCGAGCGCCATCGTGCGGCTCGACGCCGGCCAGACGGTCCTGATCAGCGTCGAGGCGAGCGGCGAGGGCGGCGACTACACGCTCACCGTGAGCGAGTTCGACGGCCCCGGCACGTGCGCGGCGCCCGCCGCGCTGGAGCCCTCCGTCCCCCTGAGCGCGGCGGGGACGACCGAGGGAGGCCACGACGTCGCGGAGGCGAGCTGCGGCGGCTCGGACGCGCCCGACGTGGCCTATTCGTTCACCGCGCCCGAGGCGGGGACCTACACGATCGACACCTTCGGCTCGGAGTTCGACACGGTCCTCGCCGTCTTCGACGGGAGCTGCGGGGGCGAGGAGCTCGCCTGCAACGACGACGTGGCGAGCGAGGACTGGTTCGAGCCCGTGTCGGAGCTCAAGGTGTCGCTCGAAGCAGGGCAGACCGTCGTCATCGTGATCGACGGATACATGGAATACGGGCATTACGAGCTCAACATAGAGCGTTGATCCGCGCAGCGCCGCGCGGCGGCGCTCACCTCCTCGCCCGCTCCAGCTCGGCCTCCGCGGCCAGGAACACGGGGGATCGCAGGAGCGCGCCCATCAGCCGCAGCGCCTCGCGGGGGTGAGCCGCGGAGACGTCCACCTCGTCCGGATCCGGGGCGGCGAGATCGTACAGCTCGGGCGCGCCCCACTCGAACGGCAAGACGAGCTTGTAGCGCCCATCGAGGATGCCCACGCGCGCGACCTGCTGGTCCGAGACCGCCGTCGCGAGCAACGGCAGCCGGCGCGGGGGAGGCTCGGGATCGAGGAAACCGAGCAGATCCTCGCCGTGGTATCCGTTCATGGGCGGATCGGGGAGGAGCAGCTGGGCGATGGTCGGCGCCACGTCGATGAGCGAGACGCGCTCCTCGACGACCATGGGTGGGATGCCGGGGACGCGCAGGACCAGCGGCACCCGCAAGAGCGACTCCCACAGGAAGGTCGAGTGCGGCCAGAACCCGCGGTAACCGAGCGCCTCGCCGTGGTCCGACACGAAGAGCACGAGGGTGCGGTCGGCGAGATCGAGCTCCTCCAGGCCGCGGAGCAGCCGCCCGAGGTGCTCGTCCAGGCTCCGCGCCACCACCCGGTAGCGCCAGTTCCAGCGACCCTCGGCGGGCACGTGGTAGCGCTCGGCGGCGCCCTCGACGTACGTGCCATCGAGCTCGTGCCAGTTGTGGACATCGAAGTTGAAGAGCCACGCGAAGAACCGCTGCGAGCCGCGCTGGGCGAGCCAGGACAGGGTCTGGTCCACCATAGACCCCGCCGTCGGCTGGTCGGCGCCGTAGCCCCAGACCCCCCCGCGGGCGTGGTCGGGCAGGCGATACGTCTCATCGAACGCGAACGTCGGCAGGAGCAGGGAGATGAAGTCGGCCGCCGAGGCGGGGATGAACAGGGTGGTCGGGATCTCCAGGCGCTTGGCCAGGTCCAGCAGGCTGCCCGGGCTGCGCGCCAGGCCGTCGTAGCTGCCGCCGAGCAGCCCGGGCAGCGCGCGCAGCGTGTCGGAGCCCGTCGAGTACGCGCGCTCGAATCGGACCGCCTGGCGCGACAGCGCGGCGGCGTTCGGCATCACCTCCTCGTCGTAAGCGACGTCGCTGCGGAGGCTGTCCACGTAGTAGACGAGGACGTTGAAGTCGGCCGCGAGCGCGCGTCCCCCCGAGCCGGCCGCGCCCGCGCCCGGCCGATCGCTCCAGCCCGCGTCCCAGCGGGGGTCGCGCGTCGGCTGGTCGACGTCGTACCGCTCGCGCAGCGCCTCCACACGGCTGGCGCGCATCCCGGCGACGTCCTCGCCGCGCAGGATGGCCTGCGCCAGCTCGATGCGGCGCAGCATCCTCCCGACGTAGACGGGGTCTCGGCCCGTGTGCGCCAGCACCTCCTGATGCCAGCCTCGCAGCCTGGGCGACGACGCGAGGAAGAGCACCCACACCGCGGCGGCCACGGCGACCGCCCGGATCGTGGCCCGCGCCCGCGCGCGCCGCGCGGCGAGCGTCAGCCCGGCGAAGCAGGCGCACCCGAGCAGCGCCGCCCCGCAAAGCTCGAGGGCCGTGTGCACGCGCCTGTAGATGGCCACGAGCACGGTGAGGTCCACGATCACGAGCGCGCCCCCGAGGATCGCGAGCGCGGCCGCCGTCGCCGCCGCCACCGCGGACCCGCCCGCGCGCTCGGCGTCCGCCGCGCGCAGGGCGCGGCCGTGGACGAGCGCGACCGTGGACGCGGCCAGGCCGACGGCGGTCAGCGCGAGGTAGGGGCCGAGGGTGCCCAGCGCGCCGGCGTGCGCGAGGCGCCCGGAGAACACCCAGAAGACGGTGCTCGAGAGCGCCGCGACCGCGATCGACCCGTAGGCCGCCGCCCGCGCGACCTCGGCGGCCCGCGGCGCCCGCCGCTCGAGCGGCGTCGCGAGCAGGCGCACGAGGGTGACGAGCGCCCAGGCGGCCAGCCCCAGGCCCGCGCCGACGGCGACGTAGAGGCCCACGGCGGCCCTGAGGTGCCCAGCCAGCGCGACGCTGGTGATGTCGTGGCGCACGGCGGTATCGGCCGCCACCGCGCCGAGCCCGACCGCGACGCCCGCCGACACGCACCGCGCGAGCTCGTCGCGCGATCGCCTGCGCCCCGCGGGAACCCGGGCGAGCCGCAGAATCCAGCGCTGAGCGGCGTGTAGTGATGTCCGAGGCACGCCGTCGCGAGCGTAGGAAACGGCGCCGGGTTCATCAAGCGGCGTCGCCTCGTGGGGCCCCGCGCGCTCTCCCTGCTCTCCACGGTGCCGCCCGGTCGCCCGGCCGTCGCGCGCGCCGCGCTGCGCTGTTCGGCGCGCCCCCGGTCCGCCGCGCGCCGACGTCAGCGCGCGACCCAGTAAGCCTGCGTCCAGGCGCGCGACCCGTCCGGCGCCGTCAGGCGCGCGCGCACGTACTGTTCGGGGCCGCGGAGCCGATAGCTCGCGCGGTAGGCCGCGCCTGACATCTCGGCCTCGGCCGTCGCCGGCGTGGCCTCGAGCAGCACGCCCCACCGATCGAGGAACTCGACCATGACGTCGGGGGGCTCGACCCAGAGCGTGAACGTGTCCGACGCGACGACGAGGCGCGTGAGCCTGGGCCCCGACGAGGCGTAGAGCCGACCCGCGCCCAGGGCAGCGCAGATCGCCGCCTGTGACGTCTCCTCGGCGAACACCTCGACCCACCCGGTGCCAGGTCCCACCTGAGGCACGTGCTTGTCCGCGCCGGTGAGCGAGTGCATGTCGTCGACCGCGACCGCGGCGATCGGCTGGCCAGACGACAGCGCCTGCTCCCACTTCTCTTCCGCGGAGGTGTGGGTGGCGTCGCCGTCGCTCCGCACGTGCGGATGACCGCTGAAGATCTCGACGAGCTGGGCGCCCTCGGCCCCCGCGATGTCTTCGGCCTCGACGGCCCAGTGGAAGTTCGGGTGATTCACGAGCGCCACGCCCCCCTGCGCCAGGATCTCCGACGTCGCCCAGGCGAGCGCGGCCCGCGCGGTGCGGAAGGTCCCGCCGCCGATCCGCCGCTTCGTGCAGAGCGCGTTGACGTGCACCGGCTGCCCGGCGGCGGCCATCGTCACCTCCTCGCCGGGGATGACCAGGAAATCCTGCACCTGCGAGGCAGGAGGGCGCGTCACGTCGAGGTAGTTGTTGTGATCCGTCAGCGCGAGGAACTGGTAGCCGTGGTCGCGATACCAGGCGAACACGAGCTGCGCCGGGCTGTCACCGTCGGAACGGGCGGAGTGCGCATGGAGGTTGCCGCGCTGGAAGACGCTGACGTCCAGCTGCTGGACGAAGCGCGGCGCCCGCGAGGGCAACGGCTCCCGCGAGATGTCGAGCGCTCCCGTCGGAGCCACGTCCTGGCTCGTCCCCGCGCGCCCGAGCACCGCCGCGAGCGCGGCCGCGACCGTCGCCACCGCGGCCCATCGCGCGCATCGCTTCACCGTGGCGGGCTTCACCACCAGGTCGGCCATCCTCGGCGTCGGGTCGGAGCCGCGCGACATTGGGCCTCATTGTAGCACGCGTCGCGCAGCGTGGCCCATGCGGAGGTAGCGACGTATCCATGCCGCGAGTCAGCCAGGTCATGCAGCTCAGGCAGGTCGGCCAGGTCAGCCAGGTCAGCCAGGTCAGCCAGGCCGCGCGAGCCGCCGCGAAGCGGCGCCGGAGCTCGGCCATCCCTGGCCGGGCTCCGGTCGGGGGGAGCTAGAACGAAACGAAGTCGTGATCGCCCGTGGCGTGCAGCGCGCGCCCGTTGCTCGATGCGCCGCCGCCCGGGCGGCCCTTCTGCGGCGGCCTCCACAGCCCCTTACCGCCGTGGCGGTCCGATAGACGCCCCGGCGCCGACGGCTTGTGGCCCGGGTCGCCGTCGCTCTCCTGCGAGAGGCGGAACGACGCCATCACGTTCTGGAGCTGCTCTGCCTGCGCCGAGAGCTCGGCTGCCGTGCTGGCGAGCTCCTCGGCGATCGCCGCGTTGCGCTGCGTGGCCTGCTCTATCAGCTCCACCGCCCCGCTGATCTGGGCCACGCCGTTCGACTGCTCCTTCGAGGCCACGGCGACGCCCTGCACCAGCTCCGCGGTCTCCCGGATCGACGGGACGAGCTCCGCGATGAGCTGCCCCGAGCGCTCCGCGACCATGATGCTCGACGCGGCGAACGAGCCGATCTCCTTCGCCGCGTCGCGGCTCCGCTCGGCGAGCCGCCGCACCTCCGTGGCGACCACGGCGAAGCCCTTGCCGTGCTCGCCCGCGCGCGCCGCCTCGATCGCGGCGTTCAGGGCGAGCAGGTTCGTCTGATACGCGATCTCCTCGATGATCACGATCCGCTGGGTGATCGCCTTCATCGCCTCGACCGTCTCCCGGACCGCCTGGCCGCTCTGCTCCGCGTCCCTCGTCCTCCGGTGCGCCGTCTCCTCGACCTGCTTGCAGTTGGCGGCGTTCTTCGCGATCGTGCCGCTCAGCTGCTGCAGGCTGGTCATCGTCTCCTCCACGGACGCCGCCTGCTCGCTGGTGCCCTGCGACAGGCTCTGCGCTGTCGCCGAGAGCTGCACCGAGACCGAGGAGACCGAGACCGCGCCGCCCCGGACCTCGCCGATGAGGCCCGCCAGGCGCTCCGACATGGCCTTCACGGCGCCGAGCATCTGGCCGAACTCGTCGGAGCTCTTCACCGTGACGTCGCCCGTGAAGTCGCCCCCGGCGATGCGCTGGTGGAGCGACACCGCCTGGTTGAGCGGCAGCAGGACCATCCGGCTGAAGATGATGGCGAGCACGACGGCGACGACGAGCGCGAGCAGACCTCCTATCTGCAGCGTCACGTACATCGTCGCGACGAGCGCGTTCGTCGCCGCCTGCCGCTGGGCGAGGAGCGCGACCTCCTCGTCGTCGATCTCCTTGAGCGTCGCCCGCATCTGGTCCATGAGGCCCTTCCCGCGCCCCTGCCTGACGTCCTCGGCGGCGCGATCCGGCGGCACCTTCCCCTCGTCCGCGCTGCGGCGGTGCTGGATGGTCGGCTCCAGCACGGAGGAGAGCCACTCGTCGTGGTCCTTGTCGACCTTGTCGAGGCGCATCTGCTGGCGCGGGTTGTCCCTGGTGAGCTCCCGGGCGCGGATCAGGCCCTTGTCGAACCGGTCGCGCCCGCTGCGGTACGGCTCCAGGAAGGACTCCATCCCGGTGATGGCGAAGCCGCGCGCCCCTGTCTCGGTTTCGAGCAGCGACTCCGTGATATCGCTCACCGCGAGCATCACCTCATACGTGTGCTGGTCCCATGAGCGGGCCTCGTCGAGCTCCGCGAACCTCTTGTAGGCAATGCCCGCCAGTCCGAGGACGATGACGACCATGGCGGCGAAGCCGAGGTAGAGCTTCCGGCCTACTCCGATGTGCGCAAGCATGATGCATGCTCCGGGCTATGTGTGTTGCGGCTCCGTTCGAGCCCCGCCGGGGGCTGGAGCCGATAAACGGATGGCGCGACGCATCGCACGCGGTGGTCCGCCCCGTGGAGGCCCTCGGCGTGTCCGAGGAACAGGTATCCTGACGGCGCGAGGCTGGCGATGAGCCTCGCCACGATCGACGCCTTCGTCGCGGCGTCGAAGTAGATGAGGACGTTCCGGCAGAAGATCAGGTCGAACAGACCGAACCGCTTGGGCGCCGCGTCGAGCAGGTTGAAGCGCCGGAAGGTGACGAGCCCGCGCAGCTCCGGTCGGGCCTTCATCAGGCCCGCGCTCGCGCCCGTCCCGCGGAGCATGTAGGTGCGCAGGCGCTCCTCCGGGATCTCCGAGGCCCGCTCGATCGGCCACACCGCGCGTTGCGCCTGGTCGAGCGCGCGGGAGGACAGGTCCGTCGCGAGGATGGAGATCCCCGGAGCGCCCGTCGACGCGGCGCCTGCCCGCGGCGGCGGCGGCGTCCGTCCCGCCACGTCGCGGCGATCCGGGGAGGGCAGGCTGTCGAGCAGCGCCATCGCTATCGAGTAGGGCTCTTCTCCCGTCGAGCAGGCCGCGCTCCAGGCGCGCAGCGGGCGGCCGCGCGCGGGGGGCGCTCCGTGGCCCGCGCCCTCGTGCCACGCCGGGAGGATCTCGCGCTCGAGCAGCTCGAACTGCTCGCGTTCCCGGAAGAAATGGGTCTCGTTCGTGCAGATGCAGTCGAGCATGTGCACGAGCTCTCCCTCGTCGCCCGCCGCGGTCACGCGGCGGTAGTACTCGCCGAAGCTGCGGAGCCCGAGCGCGCGGAGCCGGGGCCCGAGGCGGCAGAGCAGGAGCGGCTTCTTCTGCGGGCCCAGCGCGATGCCCGAGAGGCGCTTGACGAGCTTCTGGAACAGCGCGAACTCCTCGTCGCTGAGCGTGCGCGGGCTCGGCTCGGCGATCGAGATCATGGCCTGTCCCCTTCGCCGGCCGGCGCCCCGTGGCTGCCTGGGAGCGCCGGCGGGGCCCCGGGGGCCGCGGCGCCGAGCGCCGTCGAAGCCAAGAGCTCCGCCGGCGAGAGGATGCGGTCGATGTCGAGCAGCAGCACGAGCTTCTGGCCCACCTTCGCCAGCCCGAGCAGCTGATCCGCGCGCGCCTGCGCGCCGAAGGCCGGCGCGGGCTCGATCTCGTCCTCGGAGAGCGTGAGCACGTCGCCCACGCCGTCGATGAGCAGGCCGAGGCGGGTGTTCTCGCCGTCGAGCTCGGCCTCGACGATGAGCACGCAGGTCCACCGGCTCACCCTCGTCGGCGGCAGCCCGAGCTGGACCGCGAGATCGATGACCGGCACGACGCGGCCCCGGAGGTTCATGACGCCGACGACGCACGCCGGCATCATCGGGACCCGCGATGTGCGGCTGTGCTCGACGATCTCCCGCGCCCGGACGATGTTCAGCGCGTACTCGTCCCCCGCGATGATGAAGGAGATATATTGCGACACGGGGCTCGATGCGTCGGACATCATGACGCCTCCAGGGAGAGAGAGGGGAAACGGGCGCCCTGCGCGCCGGGGCGCCCGATCATGCTGGGGCGCCTCCGGCGGCCGATGGCGCTGCCCTGCGCTCGTCGAGGGCGTCGGCCTGGCCCACGTCCCGGAGGACGCCGCCGAGCAGCGCGTCGACGTCGAGGATCATCGCCACGCTGCCGTCGCCGAGGATGGTCGAGCCGGAGATGCCCGGAACGCGGCGAAAGAGCTGGCCGAGCGGCTTGACCACCGTGCGCCCCTCGCCGTCGAGGGCGTCGACCACGAGGCCGGCCTCGGAGCCGCCGTGCGCGACGATGACGACGCGCTCCTCCGGCGGGGGAGCTCCGCCGAGCCCGAAGAGCGCCCGGAGGCGGACGCACGGCAGCGCGCGTCCGCTCCGGAGCATGAGCCCCTGCGCGCCGCCGTGCGCGAGCGAGCCGCGCGGCAGATCGCAGCAGGCGAGCACCGCGCGGAGCGGGACCACGTACCGCTCGTCGCCGATCCCCACCGAGAGCCCCTCGATGGTGGCCAGCGTGAGCGGGAGCTGGACCAGCAGCGACGTGCCGTGCCCTTCGCGGCTCTCGATCCGGATCGTGCCCTGGATCGACTCCACGCTGCGCCGCACGACATCCATGCCCATGCCGCGCCCCGCCAGGTGGGACGACTCCGCCGCCGTCGAGAACCCGGGCTCGAACACGAGGCTGAAGAGCTCGTGATCGGGGAGCGCGTCGGGCGCGGGGTGCCTCCCCAGCGCCCGGACCCGAGCGGCGATGCGCTCGCGGCTCATGCCGGCGCCGTCGTCGGAGATCCGGAGCGCGATGCCGCCCCGCTCGTGCGCGGCGTGCAGGGTGATCGTGCCGCAAGGGTCCTTGCCCGCGGCGCGCCGCGCCTCGGGCGCCTCGATGCCGTGACAGATGGCGTTGCGCAGGAGGTGCGTGAGGGCGTCGCGGAACCGCTCGACCACGGCCGTATCCACCTCGACGTCGCCGTGCAGGACGACGAGGCGCGCCAGCCTGCCCTGCGCGTGGGCGAGATCGCGCACCGTGCGCTCGTAGTGCCGGAACCAGGGGCCGACCGGCACCATGCGCGCCGCGCGCACCGCCTCCTCCAGCTCCCTGCAAAGCCGATCTTGCTCCTCCATCTGGTCGCGCAGCGCGGCGCCGGCCTCCCCGCGCACCGCGCGGAGCGTCCGCGCGAGCCTGTTCCGACCGAGGGTGAGCTCTCCGATGAGATCCGCCATGCGATCCAGCTTCTCGACGGCGACGCGGATGCTCTTGAGGGTGGTCGCTCCCTCCGCGTCGTCCTCGGTCGCGCGGCGCGCGCCCGTCGCCCACGCGCCCTGCAGCGCCTCTGGCCCTCTGCGCCGCGCCTCCTGGAGGCGCGCGATGACCTCTTCGTGCGAGGCGCTGCGCTCGACCTGTCCCCTCTCGATCTCGGCGACGAGCCGTCGGGCGGCGTCCACCGTCTCGAGCAGCAGCGAGACGACAGGCGTGGTGAGGGGGAGATCGCCGCGGCAGAGCGCCTCGATGATGTCCTCCGCGGCGTGCCCGAGATCGCTCAGGCCGCCGAGGCCCACCGAGCCGGCGCTCCCCTTGAGCGTATGGGTGGCGCGGAAAACGCGCTGGAGCACGTCGTGGACGTCGGGTCCGGTCTCGAGCTGCAGCAGCGCGCGCTCGATCTCGTCGAGGATCTCGTGCGCCTCCGCCATGAACGTGTGGAGCAGCTCGTCGCGCTCCCTATCCATGCTGCTCACAGGGGCCATGCGGCTCACAGGGCCTGGATGGAGATGGCGCCGTCGTGGGTCCGGAAGACGATCTTGCGCCCCCGGTTGCCGCCTGTATCCAGCTGGACGATCCGGATCCCCGCCGCGCGCAGGAACCCGAGGCCGGCATCGACGTTCTGGGCGCCGAGGTGGGTGCCGCGCTCCCGGAACGCGGAGATGAGGCAGGCGCCCCCGACGACGCGCGCTTGCAGCGCCCGGCTGGAGGCCCCGAGATCCATGAGCTGCTCGAGCAGACGCTGGCATGCGATATCGGCGAAGCGGACCGACGCCATCGCCGGGCTCGGGCACCCCGGAAGCACGTAATGGTTCATCCCGCCGACGCCGGTGGTCGGGTCCCAGAGGCAGATCGCCACGCATGACCCAACGATGGTGGTCACCGAGGCCGGCTCGGGCGAGACGAACAGCTGGCCCGGCATGACGTGGTGCGACTTTGTCGGCAGCGAGCGCCAGCTGGGCGGCCCGATGGATAGAGACTGTGTCGTGGAGTCAGGCGGCCTCGTCCTGTCCTCTCCGCCGACATCGTCGTGGGTAGGCCCGGCTCGATCGGCGTCGCCGGAAGGCGCGCGGTGCGCGTCCTCGGATGCCCTGGCCGCTGAGTCAGTCGCCAAGGCAGTTCCTGACCTTTTCCAGGAGCTCCATCGTGTCGATGGGCTTGGTCACGAAATCGGAGCAGCCGCACCGGAATCCCTCTTCCATGTGCGCGACATCGCTCCGGCTCGTGACGAGCAGGATCGGCGTGCTGCGCGTCGCCTCGTCCGCGCGCAGCTGCCTGCATGCGTCGAACCCGTTCACGCGCGGCATGACGACGTCGAGGAGAATGAGATCGGGCCGCTGCTCCATGGCCACGGCGACGCCCTGGCCGCCGTCGTTCGCCGTGATGAGGTCGTAGTGCTCGCGCAGCGCCATCTGTTCGATGCGCAGGATGGTCTGAGAATCGTCGACCAGCAGGATCTTCTTCCGAGGCACCGTTGCACCCCCTCGAGCGGATTCAGCGGCAGCGGCCGTGCCCTCACGCAGGGTAAGGAGACTCCCCCTCCTCCGCCTGCGTAAAGCACCTGCGCACAGGGCGTTCCCCCCCTGGGCAGCAACACCTTACCACGAGGGTTTGTAGAAGCTCCACCCAGAATTTTCAACATGTACGCATCTGGTCGCTGTCGGTCGCGCTGATTTGCCGACGCGCCGGAGCCTCCATGAGGTCCGAGACCTCGCTTCCCGTGGCCTTCAAGCGGGCAGGCACAGGAGCTGGTCGACCCGCAGCTGGAGCGCGCAAGCGCGATCGGATACGCCGTCTCCGCGGCGACGGCGCGTGTGCGCGGAACCGGCGCACGAGCTCCGCAATAGGGAGCTCATGGAGGTCGAAGACAGGGGGAAGGGAGGCAGTAGGGAGAGAGGTGGCAGGGAGGCGAGGGATGTGCGCCCGAGCGCGCAGCCCGCCTGCAGGAGCGATCCGCGGGAGCATCCGGGCGTCGAGCTGAGGGCAGATCATCGTCCACCTGGTCGACCGCTCCCCGCGTCGCCGGGGCGGCGGACACGGGGGAGAGGACGAAGACTCTCTGCGTCCTCTGACTCTGCACCTCGATGGCGCAGATCCTGTGTGTTCGAATTCTCCCCATCACGGAGCCAGGGGCGAGCTTGATGAATGCCCTATTGGGTTCTGCCGACGGCCGTCAAGCGCCCGGGGAGCGCGCGCGAGGAAGACGGAAGCAGCTCCGTTCGAGCTCGGCCGATGGTCCGGCCGCTCGAGAAGCGGGTGAGGCAGAACCTGCAGCGGATCGCCGCGCGCTCGCGTACACTCCGGGCGCTCGGCATGGATCGGCCCGTCCACGGGGACAGCAGGGCGCAGCAGGCAGACGTCGCGGGCGCGCTCGCGGATCGCGCCTTCGGTGCGCTCGGCGTCCTGCTCCGCGGCTTCGAGGAGGCGGCCGAGCGCGACGGGCCGGACGCGCTCGAGGGCGCGCTCGCCCGCGGCCCGGAGCACCTCTACGGCGGGCTGCTCACCGCGCTCCTCCGGCTCGCGTTCCTGCTCCACGCCGAGGCGCGCGGGCTGCTGCCGGTCGACGACCCGCGCTACGCGGCGCACCTCGGCGTGCACGCGCTGTTCCGGGAGCTCGCGGCGGAGCACGCCGCGCGCCCGGCCGCGATGCGGCGGCGCTCCGGCGCGTGGGCGCGGCTCGTCGCGCTGTTCCGCGCCGTCTTTCACGGGCTCGGCCGCCCCGAGCTGACCCTGCCGGCGCGGCGCGGGCAGCTCTTCGACCCCGAGCGCTACCCGTTCCTGGAGCGGGCGGGGCCCGGCGCGCCGCCTCTGGACGACGCCGCGGTGCACGCGGTGCTCGAGCGGCTCCTCGTGCTCGACGGGCGGCCGCTGTCGTACCGGTCGCTCGACGTCGAGCAGCTCGGCGGCCTCTACGAGGCGCTCATGGGCTACCGGGTCGAGCGCGCCGCCGGGCCGACGGTGTGCCTCCGGCCCGAGCGGGTCTGGGTGAGCGCGGCCGAGGCGCTCGCGCAGCCGAGGGCGCGGCGGGCGGCGTGGCTCGCCGAGCGGGCGGGGCTCTCGCGGCGCGAGGCGAAGCGGCTCGGCGAGGCGCTCGTCGCCGCCGGGACCGAGGCCGAGGTCCTCGGGGCGCTGGGACCGCTGCGCGCCAGGGACACCGAGGTGCTCGCGGCGGGGCGGCTCTTCCTCCAGCCCGGCGCCGAGCGGCGGCGGACGAGCTCCCATTACACCCCGAGGAGCCTGTCCGCGCCCATCGTCGCCCGGACGCTCGAGCCCCTGCTCCGGCAGCTGGGCGAGGAGCCGCCGTCGGCGCGGCTCCTCGAGCTCGCGATCTGCGACCCGGCGATGGGATCGGGCGCCTTTCTCCTGGAGGCGTGCCGGTACCTGGCCGACCAGGTGGTGGCCGCCTGGGCCCGCGAGGCGGCGGCCGGCGACGCGGCCGCGGCGGAGCGGCTCGCCCGCGGGCGAGAGGACGCCGTGGGCGAGGCGCGGCGGCTCGTGGCGCGGCGCTGCCTGTACGGCGCGGACAAGAACCCCTTCGCCGTGAGCCTGGCGCGGCTGTCGCTCTGGCTCGTGGCGCGCGCGCGGGACGAGCCGTTCACGTTCGTCGATCACGCCCTCCGCCACGGCGACTCGCTGGTCGGGCTCGATCTCGCCCAGCTGCGCGGCTTCCACTGGAAGCCCGCCGCGCCGGAGCCGCCGCTCTGCGACGCGATCGACGCCGCGCTGGAGCGGGCGCTCGCGCTGCGGCGAGCGCTCGCCGCGCCGCCGCCGGGCGTGGATGGCGGCGCCGCGCGCGGGCGGGCGCGGCTCGCGCGGGAGGCGGACGAGGCGATCGGCCGGGCGCGGCTCCTCGGCGACCTCGTGGTGGGGGCGTTCTTCGCGCACGAGAAGGACCGGGACCGGCTGAGGGAGCGCGACCGGCGGGCGCGGCTCGCGATCGCGTGGCTGCGCGGCGGGGGGCCGCCCCCGGAGGAGCTCCTGACCATGCAGCGGGCGCTCCGGGAGGGCGCGCCGGGCCGGGCGCCGCCGCTGCCGGCGTTCCACTGGGCGCTGGAGTTCCCGGAGGTGTTCCAGGACGCGCGCCCGGGCGGGCCGCGCGTCCTGGAGGCGCGCCCGGGCGGGCCGGGCGGCGAGCGCGCGCCGGGCCCGGCGCGGCTCGACGCGTTCGTCGGGAACCCGCCGTTCCTCGGGGGAAAGCGGATCTCGACGGATCACGGGGACGTGTACGCCGCGTGGCTCGAGCAGCTGCACGGCGCCACGAAGAACACCGACCTCGCCGCCCATTTCTTCCGCCGCGCGGCCGCGCTGCTCGGGGGCCGCGGCACGGTGGGGCTCATCGCCACGAACACGATAGCCCAGGGCGACACCCGGCGATCCGGCCTGCAGCCGCTCGTCGAGGCGGGGCGGGCGGTCATCTACCACGCGGTGCGCAGCGTCCCGTGGCCCGGGGACGCGGCCGTCCACGTCGCCGTCGTCCACCTCGCCGTGGGCATGTCGCCGGCCGACGGGGTCCCGCCGCCCCGGCTCGACGGCGTCCCTGTCCGCCACATCAACTCCCACCTTCGCGCGATGCCCGAGCGGCCCGACCCGAGGCCGCTTCAGGCCAGCCGGGATCTCTGCTTCATCGGCTGCTTCCTCCGCGGCGACGGCTTCGTCCTCACCGACGGCGAGGCGCGGGCGCTGTCTGCGGGCGACCCGGCGGCCGGCGAGGTGCTCCGCCCTTTCCTCGGCGGCGAGGAGGTCAACTCGTCGCCTTCGCACAGCCCGCACCGCCACGTCATCGACTTCGGCGAGCGCGGGCTCGATGACGCGGCGCGGTGGCCGGCGCTCCTGTCGATCGTGCGGAGCCGGGTCAAGCCGGCGCGGGATCGCCTGAAGCTCACCGGGATCGACGCGGGCCACCGGGCGCGATGGTGGCAGTTCGCCAACCCCCGGCCGGAGCTCCGGCGCAGGGTCGCGCCGCTCGCGCGGTGCCTCGTCGCGGCGCGGGTGACGAAGCACCTGTGCTTCGCGTTCCAGCCCGCGGGGCGGACGTTCTCGGACCAGCTGTGCGTGTTCGCCATCGACGATTACGCGCGCTTCGCGGTCCTCCAGTCGCGAGCGCACGAGTCGTGGGCGCGCCTGCTCTCCTCGACGATGGGAGAGGGCCTGCGGTACGCGCCGTCGGACTGCGTGGAGACGTTCCCCTTCCCTCGCCCGGAGCACCTCGCGGCGGGCGGGCCCCTCGACACCGCCGGCGAGCGCCTTTACACGGCGCGCGCCCGGCTGATGGTCGAGCTGGGAGAGGGCCTGACCGCGATGTACAACCTCCTCAAGGACCCTGCGTGCGCGCGGCCTGGCGTCGTCGAGCTCCGCCGGCTCCACGAGGAGATGGACCGCGCCGTGCTCGCCGCGTACGGGTTCGACGACATCGAGGTGCCGCCGTACGCCGCGCCGGTCACGCCCGGCGAGCGGAGCGCGGCGGGCGCCTTCGAAGATCGGGTGATCGACCGGCTCTTCGCGCTGAACGAGGCGCGGGCCGACGAGGAGGAGCGGCGGCGCGGAGAGGCCGAGCGGCGCGGCCCGGGGCCCGGCAAGCGGCCGCGGGCGTCGGGGCAGAAGGCCCCCGATGGGGGGTAGTTACGCGCGGCCGTCGATCGTCACGATCGAGCCGTCCGGCCGGTGGGTGAGCTCCACGACCTTCACGCTGCGCAGGGGGGTCTTGCCGCCGGAGAGCTCGCAGTCGTGATAGAAGAGCCACCACTTGCCGCCGAAGTTCACGATGGAGTGGTGCGTCGTCCACCCCAGCACGGGGGTGAGCACGACGCCCTGGTAGGTGAAGGGGCCGTACGGGTTGTCGCCCGTGGCGTACACGAGGAGGTGCGTGTCGCCGGTGGAGTACGACAGATAGTATTTGCCGTCGTGCTTGTGCATCCACGCCGCCTCGAAGAAGCGGCGCGCGTGGTCCGTTTGCAGGAGGGGCTCGCCCCTCGCGTCCAGGATGCGGATCTCGCGCGGCGTCTCGCCGAACTGGAGCATGTCGTCGCCGAGGCGCGCCACGCGCGGGCCGATGGCGGGCTTCGCCTCCGTGGGCTCGGGCGGCACGGTGGGGTCGTACTTCCCGCTCTGCCAGCGTTGCAGCTGCCCGCCCCAGAGGCCGCCGAAGTACATGTAGTGCGCGCCGTCGTCGTCCTGGAAGGTGGAGCAGTCGATGCTGTAGCTGCCCCGCATCGGCTCAGCCTCCGGCTTGAACGGCCCCTCCGGCCGCTTGCTGGTGGCCACCCCGATGCGGAAGATGCCGTCCCGGTCCTTGATCGGGAAGTACAGATAGTAGGTGCCGTCCTTGTGCGCCGCGTCGCCGGACCACAGCTGTCGCCCCGCCCAGGGAATGTCCTTGAGGTCGAGCGCCACCCCGTGGTCCGTCACCTCGCCGGGGATGCTCGCCATGGAGAGGACGTGGTAGTCCCGCATGTCGAAGTGATCCCCGTTGTCGTTCTCGGGGATGCCGCTGTCGACGTCGTGCGACGGGTAGATGTACACGCGGCCCTCGAAGACGTGGGCGCGCGGGTCCGCGGTGTAGATGTGGGAGACCAGGGGCTTCGGTCGCGACATGCCGCTCCGTGGGGTGGTGAGGGGCTCAGCTCAGCCACGCCGGTCGTGGGACGGCGCCGCGGCGTGCGTCTCGAGCGCGTCGAGCAGCGTGGCGCGCCCCGCGAACGCGGGCTTGAGCTGAGTGGGCTCGCCCCTCTACCATCGCATCAGAAATTCCGCCAGGGATCATCGAGCCGGCGCCCGCCCGGGCCCGGCGCCGCCAGGCCTCGCCACAGGTAGGCCCGCGTCTCCTCGGCGAGGCGCGCGGGCGTCGCGATGCCGTCGACCCGCGTCCAGCGCCCCTCGGACGCGCGGCCGATGAGCGTGATCGGGGTGTGCTGCTCCTTGACGGGCGCGCGCCCGCCGAGCGCGTCGAGCACCCGGCTCACGCGCTCGCGCTTGCCGGTCAGGAACACCCAGCCGGGCCGCCGGCCGAATTTCTCCGCGTATCCCTTCAGCCGCTCCGGGGTGTCCGTGGCGGGGTCGAGCGAGATGGAGACGAGCCGCACGTCGCGCTCCAGCGCGTCGCCGAGCTCGGCCTGAAGCCGGCCGAAGATGGCCGTCATCGGCGAGCAGATCGTCGTGCAGGTGGTGAAGACGAAGTTCACCACGAGCACGCGATCCTTCGCGAGATCGCGGAGGCGGACCGGCGCGCCGTCCTGATCGACGAGCTCCTCGTCCGGCACCACGACCCCCGGCGCCGGGGCCGTCCGCACCGCCGCGGCGCCCTGCGCCGGGAGCGACGGATCCCGATCGGCGCCCGCGCCCACCGGGTCGCTCGCGCGACCGCACGAGGCGGCGGCGAGCGCGCCGGCGAGGAGCAAGGCGTTCGGCACGGAGAGCGAGAGAGATCGCATATCGGCCTCACTGCGGGCGTCGCCCCGTCGGGGCCCGCGAGGGGGCGCTCGCGCCGAGCGCCCGGGGTGTTCGTGCGCCGTCGCTCGACGAGCGAAGAGCGGGCGCGCCGCGGCGGCGGCGCCCCTCCTCGATGACCGCTCGATGGGCGATCGACGGCTGGTCAGCGGACAACGCACTTTGTCGCGCGATCCCCGGAGGTCAAGAGTCTTCGCCGGCGGACGCGCGCGCTCGCGTCGGCGAGGCGAGGCCACGACGCCCCGGCCGTCAAAAATCGACGCAGACGGGCTCGTCGATCCGCAGCACGGACTCCTGATCGAAGCGCGCCTTGTACTCCTCGCGGATGGCCTCGATGCTGTCCGAGGCGGCCTGGCTGCCGTCGTGGAGGAGCATGATCAGCCGGCTGTCCTCGCGGATCAGCTCCTCCGTCGTCGCGAGGTACTGGCCGTCGACGTCGAACTGCGTGAGCCCGTCCCGGAAGCGCGGGGTCACGACCGTATCGACGAACTGCTGCCATTCCTCCTGCGTGACGTCGGGCTCGTCGAACCGATCCATCCCGAAGAAGAGCTCGGTGCGGATCATCGGCGCCCCGGTGTCGCAGGTCGCCTCGGGCGCCGGCGGCGGGCTGTCCTCCGCCGCGGCGCTGCCGCAGCCGGCGGTGGCGAGGAGCACGGCGAGGAGGGCGCTCGGGATCGATCGGTCGGGCATGGATGCTTCCTCCGAGGTGAGGGCGTGCGACCCGCACGTTATCACGGCCGGCGCGGCGGATTAGCTGAGGTTGTACGCGACCATCGCGATGCCCGCCGCGATGAGGACGATGCCGCCGATCTGCACCGCCGTGAGGGTCTCGCGCAGGTAGTAGACGGAGAAGACCGAGATGATCAGGAAGCCGCCCGAGGACATGATCGGATAGGCGACCGACAGGTTGATGCGCTTCAGCGCCAGGACGTAGAACAGGATGTTCGACGCGAAGAGCACGAGCCCGAGCACGAGGTGGTAGTTCGTCGCGAGCGCGAGCGCCTTGTCGACGAGCGACAGGCCCTCCATCGGCGGGACGCGCCGCGAGGCGAGCTTCATGAGGATGTTCGCGGTCGCGTTGAAGAGGAGGGCGATGATGAGGAAGAGGTAACCTTGAGCCATGTCTCTGGTGCGGCGAGCGCCGGCGGCCCGCCATTTCCCGGGAGACCTCTGGCGCAGCGGCCGGCATGGATCAACCGTGAAGCGCGCAAGCCTTCATCGCCCAAGGTTCGGTGAGCTTCAGGCGGCTCCTGACGGCGAAATCGACGTGGTCGGTCGCCTGCCTCGGTGCGAGACTGCCGCCCGCCATGAGCTCCGAACGCCTGGAGATGCCGTTCGCGCCCACGATCGCCGCGGTCGGGACGGCGCTGCCGCCGCACTACGCAACGCAGGACGAGACGTGCGCGGGGCTGCGCCGGCTCTGGGCGGGCAAGGGCGACGCGCTCGCGCTCGTCGAGCGGGTCCGGCGGTCGATCGAGGTGCGGGGGCGGCACCTCGCGCTGCCGATCGACGCCTACTACGCGCCCTCGACGTTCGCCGCGCAGAACGGCCGGTGGAGCGCGTGCGCGATGGAGCTCGGCGAGCGCGCCTGTCGCGCCGCGCTCGATCGGGCGGGCCTCCGGCCCGAGGACGTCGATCACATCATGTTCGTCTCGGTCACGGGCATCTCGGCGCCCAGCCTGGACGCGCGGCTCGTCAACCGGCTCGGCTTCCGGCGCGACATCAGGCGCACGCCCGTCTTCGGCCTCGGGTGCGTGGCCGGCGTGGCCGGCGTCGGGCGCGTCACCGACACGCTGCGCGCCTTCCCGGGGCAGACGTCGCTGCTCCTGTCGGTCGAGCTCTGCTCGCTCACGCTGCAGCGCGACGACACCTCGGCGGCGAACGTCATCGCCGCGCAGCTCTTCGCCGACGGCGCCGCCGCCGTCGTGGCGCGCGGCGCGCAGGCGGCACGAAAGAGCGGCCGGCCCGGCGGCGCGGCGGTGCTCGACGCGCAGGCCGTCTTCTATCCGGAGACCGAGCACATCATGGGGTGGGACGTCGTGGACACCGGCTTCCGGGTCGTCCTCTCCGCCGGCGTCCCGGCGCTCGTGCGCGAGCACGTGCGGCACGACGTCGACGCGTTCCTCGCGCGGCACCGCCTGTCGCGGGGCGACGTCCGCCACTGGATCGTCCACACCGGCGGGCCGAAGGTGCTCGAGGCGATCACCGAGACGCTCGAGCTGCCCGAGGACGCGCTCGCCCGCTCGTGGCGCTCGCTGCGCGAGATCGGCAACGTCTCCTCCGCCTCGGTGCTGTTCGTGCTGCGCGACGTCCTCGAAGAGGCGGACGTCCGGCCCGGCGACTACGGCGTGATGATGGCCTTCGGCCCCGGCTTCTGCTCGGAGATCGCGCTGCTGCGATGGTGACCTCGGCGCAGCTCTACCTCGCCTTCCTCGGCGCCGTGGCCGTCGAGCGGCTCGCCGAGCTCGTCATCTCGCGCCGCAACGCGCGGCGCGCCTTCGCGAAGGGCGGCGTCGAGGTCGGGCAGGCGCACTTCCGGGTGATGGCGCTGATGCACACCGCCTTCCTCGCGGCGTGCGCGCTCGAGGTCGACGCGTTCGACCGGCCATTCCCCGGGCTCGTCGGGTTCGCGGCGCTCGCGGCCGCGCTGCTCGCGCAGGCGATGCGGTACTGGGTCATCGCCACGCTGGGCGAGCAGTGGAACGTCCGGATCATCGTCGTGCCCGGCGCGGCGCCGGTCTCCGGCGGCCCGTACCGCTACCTGCGCCACCCGAACTACGCCGCCGTGATCGTCGAGATGGTCGCGATCCCGATGATCCACGGCGCGTGGCTGACAGCGCTCGTCTTCAGCGCCCTCAACGCGCTCGTGCTCTCGGTGCGCATCCGCGCCGAGGAGGCGGCGCTCGGGCCGTCGTACGCGGCGGAGATGGGCGGCCTGCCGCGGCTCGTGCCGGGCCGCCGCCCCGCGCCGGAGCGCCCCCCGGCGCCGTGAGCGCGCGGTCCGACATCGCCGACATCGCCGTGGTCGGCGGGGGGCCGGCGGGCCTCGCCGTCGCGATCGGCTGCGCGCAGCGGGGGCACGACGTGATCGTCCTGGATCAGGCCGCGTGGCCGATCGACAAGGCGTGCGGCGAGGGCGTGATGCCCGAGGGCTGCCGCGCGCTCGAGGCGCTCGGCGTCCTGTCCGAGCTCGATCCGGCCGAGCGGGCGCCGATCGAGGGCATCCGGTACCTGCGGCCGGACGGGCTGCGCGTCGAGGCGCCGCTGCCGGCGCCCGGGGGGCTCGGCGTGCGCCGCACCGCGCTGTCGGCGGCGCTCTCGGCGCGGGCGCGCGCGGCCGGCGCGCGGCTCGCGGCGGGCGAGCCGCTGGTCGCGGTCGAGCGGACGCCCGCCGGCGCGCGGCTGGTCACGCGGCGGCGCGCCGTCGAGGCGCGGTACGTGGTCGGCGCGGACGGGCTCGGCTCGCGCGTGCGCCGCGCGCTCGGCTGGGACGCGCCGCCCGCGGGGCCGCGGCGGCTCGGCCTGCGCCAGCATTTCCGGTGCGCGCCGTGGTCGTCGTTCGTCGAGGTGCACCTCGGCGACGGGGTCGAGGCGTACGTGACGCCCGCGGGCCCGCAGCGCGTCGGCGTCGCGTTCCTGTGGGACGGCGATCGCCTCGAGGGGCGCGCGTCGACCGAGCGCCTCGTGCGCCGCTTCCCGGCGCTGGCCGAGCGGCTCGCGGACGCGCCGGTCGACTCGACGGCGCGGGGCAGCGGCCCGCTCGAGCGCGCGTCGTCGCGGCTCCACGACGACCGCTTCGTGCTGGTCGGCGACGCGGCGGGCTACATCGACGCCATCACCGGCGAGGGGATCTCGCTCGCGCTCGTCGGCGCGGCCGCGCTGTCGACCGCGCTCGACGCGGCCCTGCGCGGCGGCGGCGCGGCCCCGCTCGCGGCCTATGCCCGCGTGTTCCGGCAGGCCTTCCTGCGCTACGCGGTGGCGACGCGCGCGGTGCTCTTCATCGCGCGGCGCCCGCGCCTCCGCGACGGGCTCCTGTCCGCGCTCGCGCTCGCGCCCGGGCTCTTCCGGCACGCGGTCGGCGCGGTGCTGCGCCCGCGCTGAGCCTGGCGGCGCTCGGAGGCGTCGCGCGGGTCGGCCTCGGCGCGCTCCAGCACAACAGCAACAGCGGAACATTTCACTACACCGCATCCATCGACGTGCGCGCGCACCGGGCCGCGAGGCGAAGACGCTATGTACGATGATGGCATAACGAGCGCGCATGCCGACCATCGCTCGCGCGCGCTGCCGCTGTTCGAGAGTGGCTCGTCGTGCGCCCATCACATATCTGCTCAAAGAAGGTCGTGAACCAGCCTGTGCGCCGGTTGCGCGCGGCAGCTCCGACTGATAGCCTGGAATTGAATAAAACGCATACCATCCTGGCGAGCGACGAGGACGAAGAGCGACGTCCGGCAGACGGCACACGTACTCGAGATCCGGCGCCACGCAGAGACACATCCCCCGCCGAGGAGCGGCCGGCGGCCGATGGCGCATGCCCCCTGAAGCCGCGCTCTCCTGCGTGCCGCGACGGGCGTCAATCGGGTAGATACGGCTCTCGATCTCGCCCTGATGGGTTGCCCGTGCCTCTCGATCCTCGAGTGGCCGCCATCCCGCCGACCAGCGCAGCGGCGTCGTCCGCGATGGTGGTCTCTGAGGATCCGTGCAAAGGAGCCTTGAATGCATCGTTCACCCGCGAGATGGGCGCCCATCGCCATCGCTGTCACAGCCGCCTGTCTGCTCGGAGGCCGAGCGTCCGCGTACGAGCCGGAGTGTCCGGGAGATCCGCCGGACAGAGACGCGGTCCTCGACTGGAACGCCGTCGCTCTGGACGCGGTCGCCAGAGACTACAGCGACCCCTCCAGGAGGCCGCCGGAGCAGGAAGGGCCCACGCGCGCCTCACGCGCGCTCGCGATCGTCCACGCGGCGATCTACGACGCCGTGAACTCGATTGTGCCGCGGTACGAGCCGTACATCGTCCATACCCGCGCGCCGGACGCATCCGTCGATGCGGCGGTGGCGACGGCGGCCCACCGTACGCTGACGGCGCTCTACCCGCGTCAGACCGCCGCGCTCGACGCCGCGCTCGACGCGTACCTGGCGGAGATCCCGGCGGGCGACGCCAAGGGGGACGGCATCGTGCTTGGCAACGATGTCGCCGAAGACATCCTCGCGGCGCGGGCGCACGACGGGGCAGACGCCCCGATGCCTTACACCCCACGCTATGCGCCCGGCGACCATCGCGTCGATCCTCTCCACCCCGATCAGGGATACCTGACCCCCAGATGGGGGGAGGTGACGCCGTTCGCCATCGAGAGCGGCGACCAGTTCCGGGCTCCGCCCCCGCCGTCGCTGCGGAGCCTCTCGTATACGTTGAGCTTCTACGAGCTCTTCGCGCTGGGCGGCGACGGCGAGAGCACCCCGACCCTGCGGACTCCGGAGCAGACCGTCATCGGGATCTTCTGGTCGTACGACGAGGCCCCGCGCATCGGGGTGGTGCCGCGGCTCTTCGGCCAGATCGCGCGGGTCGTCGCGGTGCAGGAGCACAACTCGGAGATAGAGAACGCCCGTTACTTCGCGCTGGTGAACTTCGCCCTGGCCGACGCCGCCATCGCCACATGGGACACGAAATACCACTACAACTTCTGGCGGCCGATCATCGGTATCCGTCTGGCCAACATCGATGGAAACCCGCTCACGGTCCAGGACAAGCATTGGACGCCCCTCGCATCCCCCGGCAGCAACGGGGGCCCGCTGCACGAGACCCCGGCGTTCCCGTCGTACGTCTCCGGACACGCGAGCCTCGGGGCTGCCACGTTCCAGGTGCTGGCCCGTTATTATGGCACGCATCATGTACCCTTCTGCGTCGTATCCGACGAGTACAACGGAAGAACGACGGACGCCCGGGGCGACGTCCGCCCCAGGCTCCGGCGCTGCTATTCCGGCTTCCGCGAGGCGACTCAGGAGGTCGCGATCAGCCGCATCTACCTGGGCGTCCACTGGAGGTTCGATGCGATGAACGGGATGCGCCTGGGCAGGAACGTCGGAGATGCCGTCTTCGACGGGGCCCTCCAGCCGCTCCATTGACGTCTTCGCCGAGAGCGGCCGGTGATCGGCCGGCCGCTCCTCGAAAGAGAAGGACCCGCCCGACTCCCCGCCGCAACGCTAAGGCACCACCTCGATCCACGCCGACGCGCGCACGAGGCCGCCCGAAGCCGGGTCGATCCGCACGAGGCTCGCTCCCAGGACGCCGGTCCGGCGATTCCGGGCGAACGTCACGGGCGGGGCCGGGCCGGCGTCGAAGCCGCGCAGCCGCTCGAGCGCCGCGATGAGCCCCTCCCGCGTCACGTGGGCGCCGGCGCGCTTCAGCGCCTCGATCGCGATCTGCGCCGCGACGTAGGCGGTCGCCTGCGCCCCGAGCGGGCCCGGCGCCACGCCGGCCCGGCGCAGAGAGGCGCGCAGCGCCGCGCCCGACGCCCGCTCTCGCTCACCCGAGAGGCCGGCGTGCACGAACAGCACGCGGTCCGACAGGCGGCCAGAGAGCGGCTCGCCGAGGCCGACGACCGATCCCAGCGGGGCGTAGATCGGCGCCGCCGAGCCCGCGTCGTCCAGCGCCGCCCGCACGCCCGCGAGGTCCTTGCCGGGGCCCCAGAAGAGGATCGCCCGCGCCCCGTGCGCCTGCGCCGCGCCGGCGACATCGCCCGGCGAGAGGCGGCCCGGCTCGAACGACAGCGCAGGCAGCGCGGGGAGGCCCCGGCCGGCGGCCTCCGCGCGCGCGCCCGACGCCCAGGCCTCGCCCTCGCGATCCCGCGCGTGCACGATCAGGGCAGGCGCCCCCGCGTTCGCCGGAGCGCCGGCGAAGTGCTTGATCGCCACGCGGGCCAGCACGTCCGGCCCCGGCCACACCCGGAACACCACGTCCTCGCCCCCGGCCGCCGCCGCGCCGGCGGCATCCCGCGCGAGGCCGGGGGCTCCGCCCGCCAACGCGGGTGCTCCCGCGCCGCCCGGAGATCCGAGCGCCCCCGCCACGGGCCCCACGAGCGGCGCCCGCTCCTCCGAAAGGCGCGCTCGCACCGCTGCCCCCTCGCCGAGGACGCTCCCCACCAGCGCCAGCACGCCCCCCTCCAGGAGGCGCTCCGTCGCCCCGGCCTCGCCCGCCGGCCCGCCGCTGTCCTCCACGCGCAGCTCGAGCCGCCGCTGGTAGATGCCGCCCTGCGCGTTCACCTCCGCGAACGCCGCCGACAGCACGTCGCGCACGGCCTCCCCCGCCGGCGCCGCCGGCCCGGTCAGCGGCAACGCGGCGCCCAGCACCACCGCATCCGCCGTGACGCCCGGATCCAGATCGCGCCCGACGCAGCCGAGATACGCGGCGAGATCCGACAGATCCGCCGCCGACAGGCGGTACTGCGGCATCACCGGGCTCAGCCGCTGGCCCGCGCGGCCGCGCCCCTCCCGGACCGCCGCCGCGAGCGCCGCGGCATCGATCGCCGCCTCCCCCTGCCCGCCGCTCGGGCCCCGCGCGCCGCGGGACGCGAGGCGCCGGTCGGCCGCGAGCGGCGGCGCCTCGATGCCCCCCTCGTACGTCCCCTGCCCGCTCGCGCCGTGACAGCCGGCGCAGGCGGCGTCGCGGCCGGAGAGCGCCGCGGCGCCGCCGACGATCGCCCCCTCGATCGCGCGGCCGTCCGCGGTCACGCCGCGCTGGTAGATGCGCTTGCCGCGCCGGGCGGGCGGCGTGAGCTCGGCGCACTGCGCCTCGCCGGCCCCCGCGCGCGCCGCGGGCGCGCGATCGCCCCCGCCCACCGCCCGCAGCGCGACAACGCCGAGCGCGATCGCGGGCGCTGCAGCCAGCAGCAGGCGCAGGCGCCCCCGCGGTCCAGCCGCCGCCCGCGCGCCGCGCCGCCGGCCCCAGCGCGAGGACTTCCACACAGGCAGGGGGAGAGCGCTCATGGCGGCCTCACTGCGGGTCGTTGAGGTGCTGCGCGACGTGCGCGAGGGTCTCGGGCGGCTCGGTGGCGAGCGTCTTCAGCCACACGCCGGTCGACGTGTCGCCGACGAGCAGCGTCATCATGTGGTCCTCCGGCCTCCGCACCTGGCCGCCCAGGCGCTGCAGCACCGCGGCCACGTTCGCGGGCGTGCCGGTCAGGAAGTACCAGCCCTCGCCCGCCTTGAACTTCGCGGCGTACTGCTTCAGCGCGGCCGGCGTGTCGTTCTCGGGGTCGACCGTGATCGTCAGCATCGTCACCCGCTCGCCGCGCGCCCGGAGCAGCGCCTGCACGCGCGCGAGGTTCGCCGTCATCGTGGGGCAGGCGCCCTTGCACGAGGTGAAGGCGAAGTTGATGAGCACCTTCCGGCCCCGCAGGAGCCCGTCGTAGAAGCGGTGCGCGCGGCCGTGCTGATCGACGAGCTCGGTGTTGGTGAAGTACTTCGCCGCGGCGGCGTCGTCCTCCCGAGAGACGCCCCCGACCTTCATCCGCTCGACCCGCGGCGGCGCGTTGCCCTCCGCGGGCGCGAAGCGCGCGACCGAGGCGAAGAGGAGCGCGAGGGCCGCCGCGGCGAGCGCCGCCCCGGGCCTCACCGCGCACCTCTCGCGGCCGCGCCCGCACCGCGCGGGGACACCCGCAGCGGGACGAACGGGAGCGCGCCGTACGGCGCGCCGCGCCCTGGCGCGGCGGCGAGGAAGCGGTACTGGCCCGACACGGGCGGCGTGAACGCGACGGAGAAGATGCCGTCGCCCTCCGCCCGCGGCGCGCCGCTCCAGCGATACCCAGCCGGGAACCTGATGATCATGACCTCCACCTCCTTGGCATCCAGTGCAGGGGCCGCTCCCGCCGCGGTCGCGCGGAAGCGGAGCGTCGCGGGCTCGCCCGCCTCGAGCCGCAGATCCGGCTCGAACAGCGGCGCGAGCGCGACGGCCGGCGCGGGGTCGCCCCCGCAGCCGGGGCCGTCGCCCGGGGCGCAGCGCGCGGGCGCCACGGCGGCCTCGAGGCACACCGCGGCCCGCGGGCGGTCGAGGAGGAGCTCGACGTCGTAGAGCCCCTCCGCGCCGAGGCGCACCGGGGTCGCGTACACGCCGGGCCGCACCTCCTTGAGCGATCGGTCCTCGACGAGGATCGACCGCGGCTCGCGGCCATAGCTCGGCAACGTGCCGATCGGGGCCATCATGCCCTCCGCGTACACGTAGAGCATCCTGTCGGCCGGGCTCGCGACCACGGCGCCGTTGCCCTCGGGCATCGGGGCGATGGGCGTGGCGAGCGCGCTCGGGCCAGGGCGCGCGCCGGCGGCGGACGGCGCGTCCTGGCCGACCGCGATGTCGATGAGCGGCGGGGCCTTCGGGCCGCCGAGGGCCGCCCGATCGACGAGCGAGACCCTCGGCGCGCCCCGGTTGCGGATGTAGGCAAAGGCGTCGGTGAAGGCCACCGCGTCCGGCGCCGCGAACCCCGTGAGGGCGTGCGCCACCGCGCCGGTCGCGCCGTCGAGCACGGCGACCTCGTTCGCGGCGGGGTTCAGCGCGAACGCGAACCGCCCGCGCGGCTCGAACTCGAGCGCGCCGAGCCCCGGCTTCAGGGCGATGCGCCCGGCGACGTCGCGCCGCGCGGCGTCGAGGACGACCACCTCGCCGCGCGCGGCGTTCGCGGCGTAGACCACGCCCGAGGCGTCGCTCGCCGCGATGGAGACGACCCCCTCGCCCACCGCGATCTCACCGAGCGGATCGAGCGTGGCGCCGTCCACCACGACCACCGAATCCCCTCGCTGGCTCGAGACCCAGGCGGTGCGGCCGCCGCCCGTGAAGGCGATCTCGTGGTGGCCCGGGCCCACCTGGAGCGTCTTCAGCACGTCCGTCGAGCGCGCGTCGATCACGCTCACGGTCCCGTCGCCGTCGTTGCCCACCCAGACCGTGCGCCCGTCGGGGGCGACCGCGACGCGCGACGGGTCCTCGCCGACGGGCACGTTCGACCGGACGAGCCCCCGCCGCGTATCCACGACGGCGAGGCCGCGCCCGCCCCGCAGCGTGACGTAGAGGCTCTCCCGGTCGGGGTGCATCGCGAACGAGACGCCGGGCCCCGCGAGGCTGACGACGCTCCGGAGCTTCGTCCTGCCGAGGGCGATCTGCGGGTTGATGGCCGAGAGGGTGCTGTCCTCGTTGAGCGTCCAGAGGAGGTAGGCGTTCATGTCCACCTCCGGGCGCACCGACAGGAGCCCTGCCATGAAGCTCTTGATCTTCCCCTGGCAGTCCTCCTCGTCCGGCGCCGCGTCGACCGCGCCGCTGGCGGCGCCGGCCGGGGCCGCGGCGCCGGACGCCCCGGCGCGGCGCGACATCCACCCGAGCGGCGAGAGGCCGGTCACCGGCGCGCCCGTGGCCGCGTCGGTGATGGTGAACTCGGCCAGGACCTCGGAGCCGGCCGCGGCGCCGGCCGCCTCCGGGGCCGGCGCCGCGCCGCGGAGAGCGCCCTCGCCCTGCTCCAGCGAGCGCAGGGCGAACGCGATGGACAGCCCGTCGCGCTCGATCCGGCTCGACTGGAGGGGAGCCGCCGCCTGCGCCGGCCCTCTCGCGGGCTCCGCCGGCGCGGGCGGCGCCGCTGCCTCCGCCGGCGGTCCGGCGCCCTCGCTCCGCGAGGCGAGGAGCGCCTCGACGCGGCCGCAGCCGAGCGCCGGAGAGGCGCTGAGCCACGCCAGCGAGAGCCAGAGTCCGTGCGTGCCCGTCCAGGTCCGTTTCATCGGTGGCTCGTCCTTCCTCTCACGGCGTGAGCCGCAGGATCCCCCAGAGCCCGTCGACGAGCGTGGCGTTCGCCTGATCGAGGTAGAGGCGATCCCCGGGGACGGCGTACTTGCCGCCCGCCCTGAAGTAGGGGTTGATGTTCCACGCGGTCATGGGGCCGACACCGCCCTGCGCGCTGATGGCGTAGGCCTTGCTGTTCCGGCCCATGTACCGGGATCCCGAGCCCTCCGCCCACGCGTTCTGCGCCCACTCCATGCCCCAGAGGCCGAGGGTGTGCTGGCGCCGATGCCCCGAGGGCTGCAGCACGCGGACGCGCAGGCGCTCATGGACTCCCATCGTGAAGATCGGCGTCTCCGGGTCGCCGTGGGCCGCCGAGCTGAAGATGTCGCTGAGATCGAGGTTCTCGATGGCGCTGAACCGCGTCTCCGGCTTCACCCCGAGCCGCGACCAGAGCGGCTCGGCGCGGTAGTTGAACGCCTTGTGACCGGTGGTGTCCGGGTCGACGCCGCTCACGACGTTCGCGAGGGCCGTGCCGCAGCCCAGGGACGCGGCGCACTGGAACGCCGGATCGTCCGAGTGCAGGGCCACCTCGTCGTGGAGCAGGAGCACGACCTCGCGGAACCACTGCTCGGCGCCGGTCTCGTCCCGGTACTTCACCTGGGCGAGCGCGCGCGTGCCCCGGCTCGTGGTCCACTCGGCGCCCTCCGGCTCGACGATCAGCGCGCCGACCGCGCCGTGCATCGGGTGGTTCACCACGTCCGCCATGTCCTTCAGGTTCACGGCGCCGAGCTCGATGGGCTGCCAGCGGACCTCGCCCGCGGACGTCAACGAGACGTCGCCGGCGTACCACGTGTACTTCCGTTCCTTTCCAGGCGCGACCGTCCGGTCGGGGTTCTGGCCGACGTGCGCGCCGTCGGTCGCCACGACGTCGTAGGCCATGAGCTGCGGATACAGCGAGACGCGGTTCGAGGTCCTCACCTGGTTGACGTTGAACCCGTCGACGATGGGAGCGTTGTAGTTCCAGTGCGGCGTCTTCGGCGGATCCTCGGGCAGATCGTTGACGAGCGTGACCTCGACGCACTCCCCGGCCGCCGCGCGCAGGATGAGCGGCTCGACCGCCGCCTTGCCCGACCGGACCGCGCCCAGGTCGCGCTTCTCGACGAACACGATGGCGTCGGGGTCGTAGAGCCCGTGCGCCGCGTTGTAGGTGAGGCGATCGCCGGGCAGGTCCCTCGCCGAGATCGCGTGGACGACATACTTCCGGTTCGGCGCGCCCTTCGGGCACACCTTGGGGTCCTTCTCGATCTTCGGCAGCGACACGCCCGAGATCGGCAGGAGATCGGTCGGCGCGCCGTGGACGCGCAGGATGCCCCACGCGCCCGCGAAGAGATCGTCGGTCGCCGCGCTGCTGTACAGGTAGTCGGCGCCGCCGGACTCGTTCTTCTCGAAGACGGGCGCCGGCTCGAGCGCGAGGTCCATCTGCTCCGAGACGCCGATGACCTGCCCGCTCGAGTAGCCGCTGTCCGGGTCGAAGGCCTCCTGAAGCCACTTCTTCCCGTGCACGGAGAACACGTGCTGCTCCCCCTGCGCGCCCTGGGTCAAGCGGATCACCGCGCGATCTCCCTCGTATACGCGGAGCACCGGCGTCGCGGGGTCGCCGTGCACGCTCGAGCTGAAGACGTTGTGCATGTCGCCGGCGGGGCCGCTCTTCGGGACGACCTCGCCTGTCGCGCAGTTGCGCTGGGCGAGCCGCAGCGGCATCGGCTCGACCCGGTAGTTGATGAGCCCCACCCCCGAGTCGCGCCACGAGACCGCGTCGACGGCGACGCCCGCGTGGGTGACCGCCAGGGGCAGCGCCGCCTGCGCCTGGTTCGGCGGGTTCACCGGGTTGCCGCACTCGTCGTAGATGGTGGCGTAATCGGAGATGCTCAGGTTGAACTCGCGGAACGGCGTCCTCTTGTCGCCGGCCGGGAACAGGATGTCGGCGCGGTAGCTCGTCGGCCCGCCGTCGGCGCGCCCGCCGAAGAGCTCTCCGGTCTCCGGATCGCGCCAGCTCGATCCGGCCGGCTCGATGACGAGGCCCCCGTAGAGCCCGTGTTGCTGGTGCGACGAGGCCGAGAAATGATCGTGGGTGAAGGCCGTGCTGAGCGCGCGGTCCTGGCCGGCCCGGTTCACGAGCGGATCGGCCCACCAGCGCTGGATCGTGGTCTGCGCCCCGAGCGGCGCGTCGGTCAGGCGCGGGTGCCTCGTCGCCTCGAGCCGCACGCGGGCGCCCGACTCGTCGAGCGAGCCGTCGGCGGCGCGGGCGCCGCCGAGCCGGTTGGCCGCCTCGATGCGCGCCATCACCTCGTGCGGCGAGAGCGTCCCGTCCTCGTAGTTGAACCCGTTCGCCCCGCCGTCCGACGAGGTGATGTCGAACTTCACGAGGTGGATGTGCTGGCCGACCATGTCCGTCGGCGTGCGCGCCTGGAAGGCGTCCTCCGGGAGCACCTCCGGGATGAGGTTCGTCGCGTGGAAGTCGACGCACTCGCCGGACCTCGCGCGGAGGAACATCGGCTCCGGCGCCCGCGTGCCGTCGAGCGTGGCCGCGACGTCCCCCTCGAGGACGGTCGTCCGCAGCCGCGGGTCGTGCCAGCCGGCTCGGCTCACCGCGGCGTCGATCTCGACGTAGGCCGCGCGGTAGGTGCGCACCGGCGCGCCCTTCGGGCACGGGTCCGCGAAGGGGGCGCCCGGGGCGGGCGGCTGGCCGTTCACGAGGAAGAGCGCCGGCTTGCCGGCCGAGGTGAAGGACGGATAGCCCTTGGCGGGGAAGCCGTAGCGCGTCGTCGCGCGCACGGCGCCCGGGAGCTCGCCCGCGTGGAAGCGGCTGGCCGCGATCTCCGCCGGGGTGCCCTGCTGCGGCAGCAGCTTCACTTCGGCCGCGTGGAGCTGCACGTCGAAGAGGCCGCCGGCGCCGCGCTCCACGCCCTCCGGCGGGGCGCTCGTGATGATGTGGCGCGGCAGCCCGCCGTCGTGCTCCATGTCGAGCGGCGGCTGCGAGGGCCGGTGCCCGGGCTTCGCGGCGATGAAGAACGGATAGCCCGGCGTGGCCGGGACGACCTCGGTCCGGCCGTCGGGCAGGGTGACCGACGTCGGCGCGTAGGTCGGCATCGGCGCCAGCGCGGTGCCGGGGAGGGGCACGACCGCGGGCTGGGGCGTCCCGGCCGCGATCTCGCCGTCCGGGAGCGCGCGGTCCGGCGTGCCCGCCTCGAAGACGTCGTGCGTGCGCCAGAGCCCCCACATGCCCGCCACGAAGTGGGGATACAGGTGGCAGTGGTAGATGGCGTCTCCCGCGGCGAGGTTGCGGTTGCCGCTCCCGCCGTAGGCGATGTGGTAGGTGAAGGCCGCCTTCGGCCCGAGGGTCTGCGAGTCGATGTAGGCGCTGTTGTCGTTGCTGGGCGACCGGAGCCACTGGTGGCCGTGGGCGTGGAAGACGTGCGTCTCGCTCGGGCCGGCGTGGAGGTTCCGGATGCGGACCGCATCTCCGAGGTAGCTGTGGGACACGTTCGAGGGGTCGTCTGGATAGAGGGCCCGCACGGCGCTACCGGCCTCGTCCTTCTCGATGATCAGCCCCGGATCTCCGTTCGCCCACGAGCTCAGGAAGAACTCCTCGAACTTGCACTCCGCGCAGTCCTTGGTCGGGCCGATCCGCCTCCGGTTGGCGATGACGGCGGCGCCCAGGCCGGCGGAGCCATAGTTGATGCCAAAGCCGCTGCGGGCGCCCGCGTACCGCCGGTCCGCGAGCTCCGGAAACGCCTGAACGATGCCCAGGATGTCGTGAAACATCACCGTGAACTCGCGGAAGGCGTGACCGTCGTCGGAGATCGGCGTCCCGGCCTCGGTCTCGTCGAAGCCCGCGATGATGGCGTTGAGATCGCCGTGAACGATCTCACCGGCGTCGTTGATGATCTTGAGGATCGGGACGCCGGACCTGTCGACCGCATCGTAGTTGACGCGCGGCGTGCCGTTCGGGTTCGCCGGCTTGATGGACGCGGCCTCGAGCTCCTCGGCCGTCACCTGCGAGCGGTAGGCGACCGCGCCCGGCGGCTCGACGTGGACGGCGCCGTACAGCGTATGGGCGATCAGCCGCGCCGGCCCGCCGCCGTCCGCGCCGGCCATGGAGCCCGCGCTGTACATGAGGAACGCGCCCTCGCGGCCGGCGAAGAGCTCGTAGGTGCGCGTCTCGCCCGGCTCGCACAGCGAGCTCTCGTTCTGCCCGACGTTGCCGCCGAGCGCGTCGATGTTCCTGATCTGGAGCCCGACCACGTGGATCGAGGCGCTCCGGGTCGCGGGAGTCAAGCTCGTAAGAGGGCCCGTCGCCGGTGTGAGCCAGTTGGTGAACGAGATGGAGAGTTTGTCGCCGGCGTTGACCCGCAGGACAAGCGGCCTCGGGCGCTTGCCCGGCCGCAGCGTGGCGTTGCCCGGCCCGATCGGCCTCGACGGATCGGCGGCCACGACGTCCCGGCGGAGGGCGTATACCATGCCCGAGGGGTTGAACGAGCCGAAGCGGTCATAGACGAACACTTGATCTATGGCCACGACGTCCGCGAATACGGTCCTACCCGACGCGGGAACATGAAAATCGTCACTCAACGCCTCTTCGCTCTGCGCTACGCTCTCCTCCTCCGGAGGAGGCGCTTCGGCGCCGGCACAGCCAAGGACAGCCATCGTCATCGCGGCCCATCCGAGCCACCAGGAATGCCTCATCAGCACAGGAAATCCCCTACCCCCGTGTGGTCTACAAGGGGCGCTCGCTTCGAACGCATGTCGCCCGAGCGCCATGTCCAGAGCGCAGGCCGGCGGATGAGCACGGGCGTCGCGCAGCCGCCGGCTGAGGCTCCTCGGTAACAAGAGGTTTGTCTCCGTATTTCTCTAAGGTCAAGAATCTTCGTGATTGTAAACAACGCATGACGATGGCGCTGTTTTGAACAGATCTCAGCGAGAGCTGTCTGTCCGCGCCGCCGGGGGTGAGGGCCGGCTCATCGGCAGCGTGCCTATCGCTCTATCCATGACGTGCTGGCCATGACGTGCTGGCCATGACGTGCTGGCCATGACGTGCCGGCCATGACGTGCCGGCAGTGACGTGCCGGACGCCTCAGCGCGGCGCGCCTGCTCCGGCACGCCACGCGCGGGGAGACGTCCGGCGGCGCGGCCGGCGCCGTCCGGTCAGGCTCCCGCTCGGCTGGTGCGTCGGCGCGCGAGGGGCCGGCCGCGGGCCGGGCGGCGCCGCTCCGCCCGGCTGCACGTCACGGCTCGGCGTGAGCCCGCTGCTCGTCGCCCTCGGCGATCACCAGGGCGGCCGCCGTGTCCTTCTCGTGGGTCAAGCTGACGTGAAACTGCCTCGCGCCGCGCCGCCGCGCGGCCTCGCGCGCCGCGCCCGACAGGCGGATCCGAGGGGAGCCGTGCTCGTCGCTGACCACCTCGAGCTCATGCCAGGACAGGCCGGACGGCCCGCCGAGCGCCTTGAACAGCGCCTCCTTGGCGGCGAACCGGGCCGCGAAATGCTGCGCCGGAGAGGCGCGCCCGCGGCAATAATCGCGCTCTTGCTCCGTGAAGAGCCGCTTCTCGAAGCCTCCTTGATGTCGATCGATGGCCCTCGCGATGCGGCCTATATTGCAGAGATCGATCCCAAAACCGACGATCATACGATCCTCCTTCGAGCCCTCTCGGGGCGCGCCGCGGAGCGCCGCGGGCGCGCGCGTCCTCCGCGCCCGCCTGCGGCGTTCACGCATGTTGCCCCGAGCCGGCGGACACCCCGCCGAGTTCCTACGTCGATGAAGCGGCTAGCTCACCGGGCTCGCCGCCGCGCGGTCGATGAGGTCGCAGACGTCCCCGACCGTCTTCACCTCCCGCTCGGCGCCCTCCGGGAAGGTGATCTTGAACGACCTCTCGATCGCGCAGATGAGCTCCACCATCTCCGTGGAGTCGATGTCCAGATCCCCCTGGAGCGACGTGCCGCGGTGGAGCTCGTCCGCGCTCTTCCCGAGGTGGTCCGAGAGGATCTGTCGCACCATGTTCTCTCTATCGCTCATGGCTTCTCTTTCCTCCTTAAAGGCCGAAATCCCTTGCGTGCTCTTTACCGGGACGGCTCCTGACCGGGCCCGTCGCCGCTGATGACCAGCGCGGCGTTGATGCCGCCGGACCCGCGGCCGTTGACGAGGACGTGCTCGATCATCCGGTTTTTCATCGGCTCCGTGGCGATCGCCAGGTCGCACTGCGCGTCCCACACGTCCAGGTTGCTGGTCGGGGGCACGACACGGCGCTGGAGCGCCATCGCCGCGATCGCCACGTCCATCGCCCCGCTCGCGCCGTACAGGTGGCCGGTCATGGACTTCGGCGCGGTCACCGGCACCTGGCGGCCGCGGGCGCCGAACACCTCGTGGATCGCGGCGGCCTCCTGGTGATCGCCGTCCCGCGTCGCCATTCCGTCGGCCATGACGAAGGAGACGGCGCTCGCGGCGACGTCGCCGTCGTCGAGCGCCTTGCGCATCGCCGCCGACAGCCCCAGCTCCTCCGCCGGCAGCGGCGCCGGGTGGCACGCGTCCGTGGCCATGCCGAAGCCGGAGATCTCCGCGTAGATGCGCGCGTTCCGCCGGATCGCGTGCTCTCTGTCCTCGAGGAGCAGGAACGCCGCCCCCTCGCCTGGGACGATCCCCCGTCGCCCCGCGTCGAACGGGCGGTACGACGCGCTCGGCACCCGGTCCGGCTCGCGGATCATCACGCCGTCGGTGAGGCAGGCCAGGTACATGAGCGGCGTGAGCGGCGCCTCCGCGCCGCCGGCGAGGACCACCTCGGCGCGCCCCTCCGCGACCGCGCGCGCCCCGTACCCGACGCTCGCGAGGCCGCTGGCGCGGTCGCACACGATCGTCTTGCTGTGCCCCTTGAGCCCGAACAGGATCGAGATCTGCCCCTGCGGCGCGGCGGGGAACCAGGCCGTCGCCTGGAAGGGGCTCACGGCGCGCAGGCCTTGCGTGTGGAGGGAGCGGATCTCCCGCTCCGCGAAGTGCCAGCCGCCGAAGCAGTTGCCGACGAACACGCCGAACCTGTCCTTGTCGACCTTGTCCAGCTGGAGCTCCGCGTCCTTCATCGCCATGTCCGACGCGGCGATGGCGTACTGGGTGAACGCGTCGAGCTTCCTTGCCAGCCGCGACGGCATGAAGTCGAGCGGATCGAAGCCGCTCACCTCGCCCCCCACCCCGACGGGGAAGCCGTCTGGCTCGAACTTCGTTATGCTCCCGATGGCCGGCAGTTTCGCCAGGATGTTCTCCCAGACGGCGTCCTTGCCGATCCCGTTGGGGGCGACGAGGCCGATCCCCGTGATCACGACGCGGCGGCTCACTTCGCACCTCCGGCGTAGTCAGGGCTCGTGAACAAGAGCGCACCGTGGAGGCCGGAGAAGCCGCTTGCGTCCTTCAGAACCACGTTCACCTTTCTTTCGATCCCTTTGTTGGCCACATAGTTCAGGTCGCAGGCCGGATCCGGCCTGTCGTGGTTGATGGTCGGCGGTATCTGGCCCTTGTGAATCGCGAGCACGGCCGCGACGCTCTCGAGCGAGTTGGCCGCCGCGAGCGGGTGGCCGACCATCGATTTGATCGAGCTGACCGCGACCTTGTAGGCGTGCTTGCCCAGCGCCCGCTTGATCGCCGAGGTCTCGTTGATGTCGTTCTGCCGGGTCGAGCTGCCGTGAGCGCAGATGTAGTCGATCTCGTCTGGCCGCATCTCGGCGTCGGCCAGCGCGAGCTCGATCGCGCGCGCGAGATCGATGCCGTCCGGCAGCAGATCGGTCATGTGGTACGCGTTGTTGCACGACCCAAAGCCCCGGAGCTCGGCGTAGATGGGCGCCCCGCGCCTCAGCGCGTGCTCGCGCTCCTCCAGGACGAGGACCGCTGCGCCCTCGCTCAGGACGAAGCCGTCGCGCTGGGCGTCGAACGGCCTCGAAGCGGTCTCCGGCGCGTCGTTGCGCTTGGTCGAGAGCGCCCCGACCACGTCGAAGGCCGCGATGGCGATCGGCGTGATCGGCGCCTCGGACGCGCCGCAGAGCATGACGTCGGCGTCGCCGTTGCGGATGAGGTCGAGCGCCGCGCCGATCGCGTCGAGGCCGCCGGTGCAGCCCGTGCTGAGGGTGAAGCATGGGCCGCGGGACCCGTGGAGCGCCGCCACCTCCGCCGACGCGACGTTGAACGTCGACGCCTGGTAGAGGGTGCGCATCGCCCAGGTCGGATCGAGGCGCTCCCTCCCGCGCTCGGTGAGCACGAGGAACTCCTCCTCCACGGCCAGGATGCCGGCGATCGCGTTGCCGATGCAGACGCCGGACGTGTCGCTGGCCAGCGTGCTCGCCGGGAGCCGCGCGTCCTTCACGGCCATCTTCGACGCCGCGACCGCGAGCTGCGCGTACCGGTCGAGGCGCCGCACCTGGTCCTCGGTGAGGCCGTGCGCCCGCGGCTCGAAGTCGCGGATCTCGCCTGCGACCTTGGACTTGAACGGCTCCGTGGGGAACCGGTCCAGCGTGCAGATGCCGGACCTCCCCGACATGGTGTTCTTCCAGAACTGCTCCCAGCCGGTGCCGTTGGGCGCGATGATCCCAAGGCCGGTGACGACGACTCGACGTCTCGTCTTTGCGTTGAACGTCTTCACGTGTACATTCCCCCTTGTGGCGCACTCGTCGTGAACCCCGGAGCCCGACGGCTCGGCACCGGATCCTGGCAGCGTCGCCTCGACGCCCGGTCCGCCTCGACGCGCGCCGCCGTCGGAGGCCGGGTGACTCTGGCTCTTGCGCTCAGTAGTTGCCGAGCCCCCCGCAGACGTTGAGCGCCTGCCCGGTGACCCCGCGCGCCGGCGCGGAGGCCAGGTAGGCGACCATCTCGGCGACCTCATCGGGCACGATATACCGCCCGATGGGTATACGCTGCTCGATACGCCGCTTGGCGTCTGCGGTGGAGACGCCCCAGATCTGAGCGTACACCGCTCTCGCCTTCTCAGCAAGCTCGGTCTCGACGAAACCGGGGCAAACGGCGTTCACGGTGATCCCCTTCGGCGCGAGCTCGAGAGCGAGCGACTTGGTGAACCCGATGATCCCGTGCTTCGACGCGCTGTACGCCGCGGCGTGCACGACGCCCTGCTTGCCTCCAGTCGATGCCATGTTGATGATCGTCCGCAGGGCTCCCTCCGTGTTGTGGTTCAGGATCGCCTTGGTGACGTGGAACACGCTGCTCAGGTTCGTCTCGAGGATCTCCCGCCACAGCTCGTCGGTCATCGAGGCCGTCACGCCGCCCCCGCCGCGACCTGCGTTGTTCACGAGCACGCCCACGCCGCCGGTCTGACCGACCACGTCGCGGACCGCCTCGACGACCGACGACGGGGACGTCACGTCGCAGAGCCCGACGACGGCGTTGCCCCCCGCGCGGCGCACCTCGGCCGCGGTGCCCTGGAGCTGCTCCTTGGACCTCGCGAGCAGCGCGGTCGTGTAACCGTCCTTCGCGAGCCTCAGCGCGATCGCCTTCCCGATGCCCCTGCTCGCGCCCGTGATGAGGGCAACCTTGTTCATCGACTTGTCCATCGTCAGCCTCCTTCACTTGCGCGACTCGACGCGCGCCTTGATCGCCAGCATGGTGCTGCGGCTGTTCTCGTTGATCGCGCGGGTGACCCTCTCGAGCGCCTCGCGCGCCGTGATGTCACCCCAGACCTGCTTCACCCCCTCGGGCCGGAGCTCCACGCCGTGGCGCGACACGACCCGGACGCCGCCGCCCGGCGACGGCTCGACCAGCCACTCGCCGGAGTGCCGCCTCAGCACGGGCGGCGGCTCGGGCTGGAAGTACGTGATCCTCGAGGTCGGGGTGCAGCGCCGGATGGAGCGGAGGTGCTCGTCGCGGCCGCGCACGTCGACGGTCATCACGAACTCCTGGTCCTGGCCGTCGTCGTACCGGACCTCCACCGCGCGGCAGTGGGGGAGGAGCGCCGGCCACTCGCGCACGCGCTCGAGGAGGCCGTACACGGACTCGGCCGGACCCGCGATCGTCATCTCTTCCTCGAACTCGCCAGAGAGCTCGCCGCGCCGGCCTGCGTGCGCGCTCGCCTCGAGGGCCAGCTTGATCGCGAGCAGCTCTCGCTTGCTGTTCTCGTCGGTCGAGCGCTCCATGAAGGCGCGCGCCTCCGCGGGCGTCGAGACCCCGGCCACCAGGCCGCGCACGTCCTCCTTGACCGAGAAGCGGTGCTCGAGGACGACGAGCGTCCCGGTCCTCGTCTGGAAGAACCTCCACGCCACCTCCATGCGGTCGAGCAGCGGCGGAGGCCGGACCACCTCGCTCGTGATGACCCGCGCCTCGGGGTCGAGCTCCCTCCTCGATCGCCAGCTCATGAGGTGCCCGTTCACGAGGGCCGAGATCTCGATGAGCTGAGAGCGATCGTTCTGCTCGATGACCTTCGCCGCCTTGCACGGCGGGAAGATCCCAGGCCATCGCTCCACACGGAGGCACAGCGCATACGCTTGATCGACGCCGGCGCTCACCTCTATCTCATGTCGCATGAAATGCATGGACCAACCTCTCCGCCCGGGGCGGCCGGGCGTGATAAAGGACTATCCCCGCGGTCGGGCTCAGGTGATCGCGACGACGCGGCACCACGCCGCGTCAGCCCGCGCGAGCTTCACTGGAAAGCAAGCTACCTTGAAGCCATGCGGCCTGCCGATCTTGTCGAGGTTCGTGAGGCGCTCGAGCTGGCAATACTCTCGCTCTCGCCCGTAGAGGTGCGCTGGCCAGAGATCGCCCGGGTCCTTGCTCTTCATGTACGACCTCAGCATCCTCGCGAACGGGGCGTCGAACCCGAAGCTGTCGACCCCGATGACCCGGACCCCTTGCTGCACGATCCACTCCGTCGCCTCCCTGGTAACGCCGCGGAACCGCGTGAAATACCGGCTCTCTCCGATGTGTGTGTCTCCCCCCGTGTCGAGCAGGACGATGTCGAGGGGCTTCAGCCGGTAACCGATCGCGTCGAGCGCCGCGATGACCTCCTGCTTGCTGACGGGGCCCTCCGTGCCGGAGAGCGGCCGCAGCTTCAGGACGACGCCGTCGCAGAAGCACCACTCCAGGGGAACCTCGCAGATCGTCCTGGCGCGCGCTCCCTGGTTGTTCAGATCCCCATAGTGGTACGGGGCATCCATGTGCGTCCCGGTGTGCGTGGTCAGGGTATATCGCATCAGCGAGAGCCCCTTGCCTCCGGGAAAATCGCGATGGTCGACGCCGAGCCCGACCTTGTGCTTGACCCACGCGAGCGCGCGGGAGAGCCGGGTCGTGCCCTCGACGTACACCAGGGATTTTCCGAGCAGATCTCCTCCGCGGCGGTGATCGACCACCTCGAGTCTGACCGGCTCGGGCTCCCAGTACCCGGGATCCACCGGCACGCTGAGGTCGATCAGGCGCTGGCCCTCGATGGCTGTCGTCGCGTTCATCTTGCGTCGTCTCCCGTGCGTGTTAAGCCCCCTACGACCGCCGCGCGCTCACCATCAGGCGAGCTTCTCCGCCATCCAGTCCGCGAGGCGCGGGATGGCGTCCGAGAAGCAGTTGATCGCCGCGTGCCGCTCGCCGTCGTAGCTGATGAGCGCCTTCTCGCCCCTCGCCCAGCTCATCAGCCGCAGGCACGATGCGTACGGGAAGACGCCGTCCTCCTTGCCGTGGATCGTCAAGAGAGGAGCCGTGAGGCGCGGGACGTCCCGGAGATTCACCCGGGACTGCGCGATGTGGTTCATCTCATCTTCGCTCTTCACGCCGAAGACGAACATGAGGTCCTTGCGGACATTGATGGTCATCTTCGGGAAGTTGTCCACGTCGTAGGTGCCCGACAGGTTGATGCACGCCTTGATATCGCGAGGGTGGAAGGCCGCCGAACGGGCCGCCAGGTAGCCGCCGTAGCTGACCCCGAAGATGCCGATGCGGCCTCCGTCGACCGCCTCCTGCCGATGAAGGGCGGAGAGCACGTCGCCGATGACGCGCTCGAAGTCGAGCACCATCGGGACCGTCCCGGCGAGGAGCCCTTGACCTGGGCCGTCGAAGACGAGCGCGGAGAGGCCCCGGCTCACGAACTCCATCGCAAACGCGTGGAGCTCCACCTCCTTCGCGGAGTCGAGGCCGTTGACGAGGATTACGCACGGGCGCTCGCCGCCGCCTGAGCGGTAGAAGTACCCCGGGAGCGACCGCCCCGCGTGCGGGATCTCCATCGGCTCGATCGAGCAGGGCATGTACGGGCGCGCCCGCTCGAAGGTGCGAGTCACGTCCTTCCTCGTCTCGATCTTCACGACCGGGTTGTCGAAATACATGAACTCCGCGAAGTGATAGCAAGCCGACGCCTTCGTGAACCAGAGGCGCGCCGTCGCCCGCTTTCCGCTGGCTTCCGCGTCGGAGCCCGCCTCTTCGTAGAGGCGGGCGAGCCTCGCGAACTGGTCGTGCCAGTCATCCCAGTCTTCGTGGAGCGTGGCCTTCCGCACGCCCTTCAGCGCGCGAACCAGATCGCCCCAGTCGAGGCCGAAGTACAGCAGACGCGGGAAGAAATACTCGCACATCTCCAGCGTCTTCATCGGTATGGTGTTCGCACCACCGGCGCGCCCGCGCTCCTCAGCACCACCTCTCGCCGCCTGAACACTCATGGATTCCCCCCTCCATCGGAAACGACACCCGTTCAACGCCGCTCGAGCGACGCTGCGAGACAAGATAGCACGTGCTCGGTCGTACTGAAGATCGTGGCGCCCACCCGACTCATCGCCTCTTCGCGCGCGTCGCCCTCGAGCTGCGGCGGGACGTCGAACGTGTGAGTGATCAGGAGGCGGCTCCCGCGGCCGCTGGGCTCGACGACCCAGGTCCCGGTCATCGATCCGATCTGGGGCGGCAGGGTCAGCATATCAAAGTCGATGTGCTTGCGGCTCGGGGTGTAGCGCCTGCGCGATCGTACCGTGTTGGCCCCGAAATCGTTCGCCACGCTCATCGTCATGACGATCTCGCCCTCACCGACCTCTTCGCGGCTGGTCGATAGGACGGTGGGGAAGATCTGCGGCCACCGTTCGATATCTACGCAGGCGCTGTAGACGGCAGAAGGAGACGCGTCGATCACGATCTCATTGGTGATGGTCTTCATGTGATGTCCTCCGGCAGGCACGAGCCTGGGCGCCGGGCAGCCCCGCGCCAGCGCTCCGTGCGTCGATCCGCCCGATTCGTGATGGGCTACTCAGCGTGAGGCCGTCGGAAGCCCTCGCCGGCGCGAGCGCGCGCGGTGCCCCGTGACGAGCGCTCCGCGCCGATCGTGGGCAATCCGCCAGCTAGGCGCACCTCGCCGGCGGCCCATAGAACGAACTACATCGCGCTCATCATCGTCGAAACATCGCTCCGATACAGCCTGGACCGTGTCGCGCTCTTGACGCGCTCCGACGCTGCTCGTCGTTCTGCGATGAAATACACGAGGAGAGAATTCTAGTCAACGAAGAGAATGCAAACTCTCGCAAACGGAAACCAACCGGAACGACGGCAACATCCAGCCGTCCGTACGTAACGGCGATGGTCCTCCTGCGCGCTCCGAGCGCAGCAGCGTGGGCGGCGACGGACCGTCTACCCCCGCCCATCGATGGGCTCGGACACATGCGTCTGCCTGGGGCAACTCTTCTCTGGCGGCCAGGCGCGGCCGCAGCTTCGTACAGCCGAGACGCAGACGCGCGCTTAACAGACAGCCTTGGATAAGCGTTCCTTATTATCGACTCTTAACTCTCACCATGATCCGGATAGACGCCGACGCTCACGCGTGCGCTGGAAGGCGTCCTCAGCCTGCGCGCTGTTCGGCTCAGGGTTCCGTGGCAACGTGAAACACCGCTGAAACGCGCCGGCATGGCGGAGCAGCCTGGGCGGCCGAGTCGTGGAGATCCAGCGCGTAGGGCAGATGACTGACTGCTATTTCACCTCAGCCTGCTATCGTCGCATCTCGAGCCAGCGTGGCGTACCGCCACTCGGCTCTCCACAGGTGTGGGAACGATGGACGGAGACGAGGCGAGCGCTCGAAAGGACGGAGACTCATCGTGAGCGACAGACTAGTGATATCATGGGACTCGAACGGTACGACGAGGACGACGACGTCCGCGTCGGCCGAAGGCGGCGGAACTCACACGATCGATCGACAGTTCACCAGGATCGACGCGCCCCCGGAGGCCGTGCGGCCGCTGCACATCCAGCCCGCGAACGACCAGCGACAGCACGCCCCGGCGCAAGCGACCGCGCTCTTCTTCTCGACCTCAACGTCGAGGACCTCGGGAGACGGCAACACGGCCATGAGGATCCTTGCGAAATCGCTCGTTCGGGAGCTGGGGAAGCAGGGCTACGGCTCTCGCGAGGCGATCGTGCTCTCGACGGAGCTGGTGCGGCTCATTTCCGCCGAGATGGAACACCACAGGAACATGCGTTATATCTCTCTGTCGAACGGCGCCGGTCCTGAAGCCCCGTCGCAGGCGGGCTCACCTGCGCTTCAGACCAGCTCGACTTGAGCCGGCGGCGACGCGCTCATGATCGTCCGGACGGTCGCCGCCGCCCAGGATCGCCTCCACCCCCGCACGCCCGGCGGGCGCGACGTCGACGGGGGAGCGGCGCGCCCCGGCGCGCGCCGGGTGCCTGCGGCCGTGTCACGGGTCCCGCCACGCAGCGGGACGGGCTGGAGCGCGCGCCCCGCCCTCGCCGCGCGCACCTCACGAGAGGCTGCTGCCTTGTAGGACCAGGACCGCTCGGATAGGCTCCCGCCGCTCAGCGCACCGGCGCGAGTTGAGGATGGATCCGGATGATCCGGCAAGAAGGAGCCTGCCAAGTGCAATTGCCTGCTTTGGGTGTCGCAGAGGTGAGCGTGAAGGGGAGCGCCGGGGTCTCCCCTTCCATGCCCGTCCGGGTCGCGCGCGTCGGACGCCGCCTCGTCGCGCTGCTCGCGCCCGCGCTCCTCGTCGGGTGCGGCTACACCGAGTTCGAGATGCAGGCCCAGCTCGAGCGGTCCGAGCGCCTCCAGCGCGAGCTGCAGACCAGCCAGCAGCGCGTCCGCCTGCTGGAGCAGGACGTCGCGCGCGGGGGCGCCGCGGCGCCGCCGCGAGAAGATCCGCTCTCCGCGGAGGGCATCGATCTCGGCACCGGGCCGGGCGCGGGGGCGCAGCGCGGCGAGGCGGCCGGGGCTCGCCCGCCGTCCGATCGCGAGAGCGGCGTCCTGAGGGCGTTCCTCCCGGTCGCCGCCGGGGAGGTCACGGTCGCGCCGCGCGACGGCCGCGTGGCGATCTCGATCCCGACCCGGGTGCTGTTCAAGGGGAACCGCGACGCGCTCTCCCCGGCGGGCGAGAAGATCCTGCGGGATATCGCCGCGATCATCCGGAGCCATGAGCCGCTCAAGGGCCTCGACTACCAGGTCGTGGGCCACACGGCGGGCGGCGCGCCGGGCGTGGCGCCGGGCGTGGCGTGGCGCAACGGCTGGGACGTGACGGTCGCCCAGGCGCGCGCCGTGCTGCTGTTCCTGGCGCAGCCCAAGGAGGCTGGCCTGCCCGTCGCGCGCTTGAGCCTGGCGAGCTTCGCCGACCTGCCGCCTGCCGACGCGGCCGGCGGCGCGCCCGCGCAACCGGCGGAGCCGCGCCTGGAGATCGTGGTGGAGGGGACGGCGCAGATCGCGGAGAGGCCGCCCGGCGAGGCTCGCCCGGCGGGCGCGGCCCCGGCTGGCGCGGCCCCGGCTGGCGCGGCCCCGGCTGGCGCGGCCCCGGCGGGCGCGGCCCCGGCGGGCGCGGCTCGCCCGGACGGTGCGACCCGCCCGGCTGGCGAGGCCCGCCCGGCGACCGGCACGAAGGGCGGGGACGACACGTATCCGTGAGAGCGACGCGAGGGCTGCCGCGGGCCGTCCGGCCGCAGCCAGCCCGTCACGCGCCGCGCAGCGCCTCGACCCTCCTCCTGAGCGCCCCGGCGTCGCCGAGCTCGCCCAGCACCGCGCGCACCGCCTCCGGCGCGGCGGTCGCCACCGCGTCGTGGACCCGGGCCCGCAGCCGCCGCCCGCTCGCGGCGAGGTACGCGGCCGCGAGCGCCGCGGCGACCTCGCCGTCGGCGCCGCCGCGCTGGAGGAGCGATCCGGCCAGCGCGCAGAGCGCCTCGATCGCCTTGGCTACCTGCGCGCCGTAGATCGGGTGGGCCGAGTCGACGCCCTGCTCGTGGCACGCCGCGAGGCACCGCGCCGTGCTGGTGAGCCGGCCGAGGTCGGTCGGCTCCCCGCGCTCCCAGAGCCCGGACGCGAGCTGCTCCTCGAACATGCGCCCGAGGCCGGCGCCCGCAGACTCGGTCCCTCCGGGCGCAGCGCCCGGCGCCGGCGCGGGGGGCGCTCCCGGCCCGGAGCCGTGCTGCTGGCCCGCGGGTCCGCCCCGCACCACCGCGCCGGCCGGGGCCGCGGCGCGCGGCGGGCCGGCCGCGGCGCTCGGCTGGAAGAGCTGCTTCGCGCGCGACAGCAGGCCGCGGGCGGCCGGCGCCGGGCTGCTCTCCGCAGCCCTGGGCGCCGGCGCCGACATGGCCATGGGCGCGGGCGCCGAGGCCCTGGCCTTCACGAAGGCATTGGCCTTCAAGGCATTGGCCTTCATGGAGGGACCGCCGATCATCGGACCGCCCATCGCGGCGAACGCGGCGGCCGGCGCCGCCGGGCCGCGGCGGCTCATCCCCCACCCCGCCGGAGCGCTCACCGGCACCGGCCTCGCCTCGGGCTGCCCGTGGGCCCGCCGGTCGCCCGTGCGCCGCTCGATCACCACGAACGACGCGTGCTTCGAGGCGACCCGGTGCCGGACCGCGAGGTCCACGATGCGCTTCCGCATCGCCTCCGCGCGCTTGCCCGACAGCGCGCGCTCCGACGCCTCGAACTCCCGCACGCGCGCGCCCGCCCACAGCGCCTCGAGCCCCGGCCGCGACGCCTCCGCCTCGAGCTCGACCGGCACCGCGAGGTGGAACCGCTCTCCGCGCAGGCTCCCGCGCAGCTCCACGCGCCCCACCCCCGGCCGCTCGTAGCGGCCGTAGAGCACCCACGGCTCGCCGTCGACCAGCGCCGGGAGCTCGGCCGGCGAGAGCTCGCCCACGTCGATGCCCTCGAAGCGCGCCTCGAGCCCGGTCACCCGCATCGCCGTCGCCCGCGCGAACTGCGCCGTCACCTTCTCGTCGATGCGCTCGCCCGGGTGGATGAGCTCCGCGGCCCCCTGCGTCCGGCGCGCGAGATCGTTCACGAGCAGCTCGCTCACGTTCGTCCCGATCCCGAACGTGTAGACCCGCACCCCCTCGCCCTGCTCGGCGACCCGGTCGACGATCTCGGCCTCGTTGCCCACCTGGCCGTCGGTCAGCAGCACGACCACGCGGTCCCGCTCCTTGTCGCCGAGCATGCCCGCGGCCGCGAGCAAGGGCTGCAGCATCTCGGTGCCGCCGGACGCGACGAGGCCCTCGACGAACGCGTCCGCGGCCTCGAGGGTCCGCTGCGTGAACGGGGCGAGCGACGGCTCCATGGCCCGGAACGTGTTGGAGAAGGCGATCACCCCGAACCGGTCCCCCTCGGCGAGGTGGCGGAGGCACAGGCGGAGCGCGCGCTTGGCCTGGTCGATCGACTCGCCCTGCATCGAGCCCGACACGTCCACCACGAACACGACGTCGCGCCGGGCGGACGACCGCTGCGCGTCGAACAGGTCCGGCACAATGGTAAGCGCGAAGGTCCCCTCCTTGCCGGCGGCCCGGTCGCAGACGAGGCCCGCCTGAACGCCCGGCGCGCCCGCGGCGATCAGCACGATGTCCCGATCGAGCGCGGCCTTGTCGCCCCGGAGCGACACCCGCTGTCGACCCCCTTCCTCGCGGCGCAAGGCGAGCGCGTGCGAGGGGCTCTCGATCGCGACGTCGCGCCCGAGATCGAAGACGATGTCCACGGTGATGCCGTAGTCGACCCGCGCGATCTCCGGGGAGATGCGGTCGGCGTCGGGCACCTGGTCCGTCGGCTCGTGGGCGCCGTGCCCGGTCCGCTCGCCCCCGGCCTTGCCGGGGATGTAGCGGGGCGCGACGAGGGTCGGGATCATGAGCCGCAGCGCCCCCTCGTCGGCGTGGAGCCGCTGCACGAACGCGACCTCGACGACCGTCTCCTCCCCGGGCAGGAGGTTGCCCACGCTGGCCGTGAACACGTTGCGCCGCTCCTCGTCGAGCAGCGCCGCGCCGTGGCCGGCGGCGACGGCCTCGTCGTAGGCCTGGAACGCCTCTTCCCGCTCCTTGACCTCCCCCTCGAGCCGCCGGCCGGCGCACTCCATGGCGAAGCCCGCGATGCTCGCCTCGCTCGGCAGCGGGAAGGTGTAGATCGCCTCGATCGGCCGGCGCTCCTCGTTCCGGTAGCGCTGCCGCACCACGAGCCGCGCCGCGCCGCCGAAGACCTCCCCGGAGAGGGCGACGCCGAGCAGCGGGACCGGGTGCCCCTCGGAGGAGCGTAGACACGAGCTCGGCGTCGCCGCCGGGAGCGAGGGATCGATGGAGGGGATCATCGCGAGCCTTTCGGGGCAAGGGTTGCGTAACGAGACTCGATATCGAGGGCGATGCGCCGCGAGCGCTCCGGCGCGTCGCCCCGCACGTGGAGCTCGACGCCGTCGGCGATCTCGACCCGCTCCCAGCGCGCGCCGCGCGGCGCTCCGGCGGCGGGGGTCGACGCCGCGGCCGCCTCCGCCGGGCCGGCGCAGGCGCCCGCCTGCGCGGGGGGCGGCGCCCCCGCGGCGATGCGCTCGATCTCGTCGAGGCCGGCGCCCGCGAGGCGCGCCTGGATCTCCTCGAGCGGCAGGTGCGCCTGCTGGAGGACCTTGATGGCGCGGAGCCGGACGAGGTGCTCGCGCCCGTAGGAGGTGTCCTTCCCGCGGAACTCGGGCGCCGGCAGCAAGCCGCGCTGCACGTAATACCGCACCGTGCGCGGCGCCACGCCCGCCTCGCCCGCGAGCTCGTCGAGCTTGTACGTCATCACGACGAGCATCCTGGATCGCGACACTTCGACTGTCAAGTAGACACCACAAACAGTACGCGCTTCGTGCCGCCGGTGTGTGTGGACACCGGCCGCCGGTCTCCGCCGCAAAGCTGCTTTCGTGGGCGGCCCGGGGAGAACCGGTGAGCCGCGCTTCGTACCCGCCGATGACGTCGGTCGATGGACAGCGTCGGGAACCTGTGATGTCCTGACAAATTCGGCGCACCTCGGCCTTCGCGTGAAGGACCTGGTGCGGTGAGGGCATCAAGCGTCTCGTGGTGGAGAGATGAGGAGGTCCGCGGCTCACATGAAGCTTTCGAAATTCGCGCTCTTTGGGATGATCGCTCTCGCCGGGTGCTCCGCAGGAGGGGGAGGAACGGACGAGGAGGACACGGGGCAGATCGAGCTGAACCTGATCGGCGCGGCGGCGTCGGGCAACGTGTACCGTCTGCGCGACGGGATCGTGATGGTCCAGGGCCCGCAGGACACGATCTTCTTCAACACCGAGGACGACCCGAACCGATTCCGCCTGAGCGCGGACGTCCCGGCGGGCAGCTATTACACGTTCCTTCAGGAGGGCTGGCGGCTCGAGCGCCTGAACCTGGACAACACCATCGAGCCGGTAGAGGCGCAGTTCCTCTCGCCGAACCCCCAGTGGTTCAACGTGTACGCCGACCAGAACACGCTGGTCCCGCTGCGCTTCCGGGTCGGTGGGGACGACGTGGTGCTCGACCGGGGCTCCTTCGACATCGTGATCGAGGTCGAGGAGGCGCCCTCCACGTCGACGCTGTGCACCGACGACAGCGAGTGCGGGCCGGGCGGGACGTGCTGCCTGGCGGGCTTCGTCGGCACCTGCACGCAGCTCGGGGAGGGCGAGGCGTGCCCGCTGCCCGACCTCACCGTCTCCGCGGACGCGGCGCAGTTCAGCCTGAGCATCGGCCACGAGAGCTTCCCGGCGGACAGCTGCGCGATCGTGGAGGGCTGCGTGGGCGGGGCGGGCGACCGCCGCCTGATGCGCTTCTCGACCGAGACGCCGAACGTCGGCGAGGCGGACATGATCCTCGGCGATCCGACGGCCGTCGACGGCTTCGAGTACTCCGCGTGCCACGGCCACTACCATTTCGAGGGATACGCCCGGTACGAGCTCCTCGACGGCACCGGCGCGGTCGTCGCGACCGGCCACAAGCAGGCGTTCTGCCTGCTCGACAGCTCGCCGGTGGGCATCCCGGGGGCGCCGTCGACGTCGCGCTTCCACTGCGGCTTCCAGGGCATCCAGCGCGGCTGGAGCGACGTTTACAGCTCCGGCCTCGACTGCCAGTGGGTCGACATCACCGGCGTGAGCCCGGGGGACTATTTCCTCCGCATCACGATCAACGCCGATCGCACGCTGCCGGAGAGCGATTACGGCAACAACACGATCGAGATCCCCGTGACCATCCCGGAGGACGGCTCGACGGTGCCCGGGGATCCGCTCTCGGCCTGCTCCAACCCCTTGGGCGGCGAGTGGCGCGACTGCGGCTGGTCGATCGCGCCCGGCTACGAGGCCGTGGCGTGCGACCCGAACACGGTGATCACCGTGGGCTGCGGCTGCCCTGGCGGCACCTGCGCGAACGATCCGATGCTCCGGGTGTGCGACGGCGCCTCGGGGTGCACCGGCGAGGAGGCCCTGTCCTCGGTGGACGACGCGTGCGGCTACTGCCCGCAGACGCAGTTCGTCTGCCCGGAGAGCGGCGTCTACACGGTGCTCGTCGCTTCGTACGACGCGACGGCCTCGTTCACCTGCGACGTCTCCGCCACCGTCGCGACCCCGTAAGGCGCGGCCTCGCGCCCGGTCCGTCTCCTCGATCTCCTCCTCACGGTCCGCCCGCGCGCGTGCTACGAGAGCGCCGCGCGGGCGGCGGCGCGCTCGCGGGGCGGCGGAGGGCCGTCCCCCCGGGCGCGCCCCGCGTCCGGCCGCAGGAGACGCGATGCGCCCCATTCGAGACAGCGATCTGCCGCCCGTCAAGGAGCTCACCCGGTCGTTCTTCCGGGCGGTGAATCCGCACGTCGAGCCGGCCGAGTTCGAGGACAAGTGGCAGGCCGCGCTGCGCTCGCCGATGCGGTTCATGCGGAGCTTCCCGCAGGCGTGGCACGTGGATCTGCTCGACGTCCCGCGGGCGCGGGTGCCCGGCGGCCGGTGCCTGTGCTTCGGCGACGCGCACCCCGACAATTTCGGGCTCATCACGTTCACGGTGGGCCCGCGCTACGTGTTCAACGATCTCGACGACGCGGGCCCCGGGCTCGCCGCGCTGGACGCGCTGCGGTACTTCACGGTGCTCCGGCTGCTGCTCGACGACGGGAAGGCGCTCGCTGAGCTCATGGAGCTTTACGAGGACATGCTCCAGGGCAACGAGCCCCTGCGCGAGCTCCCCGAGGCGCTGTACCCCGACGTCGCGGCCAGGGACGCGCGCCAGCTCGCGAAGTGGACCGAGGGCGAGGCGTTCCGGTTCGACGAGCCCTCGCTGAAGCTGTCGCGCGCGGAGGCGGGGACGGGCGACCGGCTGCTCGAGGCGCTCGGGCGGTCCGGGCAGCTCTCGGACGTCGAGGTGCTCGCGCTCGCGCACCGGGACCGCGACGCGGGCGGCTCGGGGGGGCTCGAGCGGTACCTGATCCTCGGCCGCGAGCGGGGCGGAGAGCGGGGGCTGCGCCTCCTCGAGCTCAAGGAGACGACGCACGCGGCGACGAGCTGGAACAACTTCCTGCACGAGGACGAGGGCCGGATCGAGCGGGTGAAGGCGTCGATATGGCGCGGCCTCGAGGTGCCGTTCTACCAGGAGGTGCAGGTCGGCAGGAGCGTGTACCTGCTCCGGGATCGCCTGGGCCGGGCCTCGGTGGACATCGAGGACCTGTCGAAGCGCGATCTCCGCGCGGTGCTGGAGGCGCAGGTGAGCATCCTCGCGCGGCAGCACGCGGAGGCGTTCGCGGGGCTCGACCTCGGCAAGCTCGACGACTGGCTGAGGGAGAGCCTCGATGTGACGGCGAAGCGGTGGCTCAAGGCGTACGAGCGGGCGCGGAGGCGGTGACGCGGCGACAGGCCGCCTCGCGCGGCGCTCGGTGCTTCCTTGTCTCGGGAAAGGTGGACGTGATGCGTCATCTCCTCGTGAGGGCATGGGGGCGTCAGGGGATGCTCGAGCCGGCGAGGGGGAAGTGAGCGTGTCGTTCGGCGTAGATCGTGGCTGATGGCGGCGGCTGCCCTTTTCCATCTTCATGGCGCGGCGATGAGCTTTCTCCGGAGATCCACGACGGCCGCGGCGCTGCTCGCGAGCGCGCTCGCGCCGGGCCTGGCCGCTGCCGCGCCCGACGCGCCGCTGCCGCATGCGAAGCCGCCGGCCGAGCCTTCCGCCGAGGCGCCGCCGGCCGGGCGCGATGCGCCGCCGGCCGAGGCGCCGCGCGATGCCCTGTCGACAGAGCCGCCGCGCGATGCGCCGAAGGACGCGTTGGTGCCGCCAACACCGCTCACGCCGCTCGGCGCCGACTACCCTGCTGGAGCGCACGGCGACGCGCTGGTCCGCCTCGTCCTCACCGTCAACGCGGACGGGACGGTCCGCGCCGCGGTCGCCGAGGAGGGGCAGGAGCCGTTCGCCTCGGCCGCCGTGGCCACCGCGACGTCGTTCCGCTTCGCGCCGGCCACCAGGAACGGCGCGCCGGTCGCCGCGAAGATCCGCGTCGAGGTCCGCTTCACCGAGGCCGCGCCGCCCGCGCCGCCCGACGCCTCCGCGCCTGCCGCGGCGCCGCCGCCCGCGCCGGGCGGCGGCCCGGCCCGGGCGCCCGCGCCGCCGCCCGGCGCGCCGCGATCGCTCGAGGTCACCGTGCACGGCGAGCAGCAGGCGCCGGGCGTCTCCAGCTTGAGCCGCGGCGAGGTCAGGATCGTCCCCGGCGCGTTCGGCGACCCCTTCCGCGCGATCGAGATGCTCCCCGGGGTGACCCCGCTCGTCACGGGGCTACCGTTCTTCTACGTCCGCGGGTCGCCGCCGGGCAACGTCGGTTATTTCCTCGATGGCGTCCGTGTCCCCTATCTCTATCACCTCGGGCTCGGGCCCTCCGTGGTCCATCCCGGCATCGTCGATCGCGTCGACCTTTACCCGGGCGGCTACCCCGCGCGTCACGGCCGGTACGCGGGCGGGATCGTCGCTGGCGAGACGACGCCGCCACTGCCGTACTGGCACGGTGAGGGCATGCTCCGGCTCGTCGACGTGGGCGGGCTCGTCGAGGGTCCTTTCGCCGACGGACGCGGGGTCGCGCTCGTGGGCGGCCGCTATTCCTACACGGCGCTGCTCCTCTCGCTGGCCGCGCCCGAGGTGGCGCTCGACTACTGGGATTACCAGGCCCGGCTGTCGTACCAGGTCGCCCCGGAAGGTCGGGTGAGCGTCTTCGCGTTCGGCGCCCACGACTACCTCGGAGACGAATCCGGCGGCGAGACGACGACGCTCTTCGACACGACATTCCACCGGATCGATCTCCGGTACGACCATGCCTATGGCCAGGGCAGCACGCTGCGCGGCGCGCTGACGCTCGGCCACGACGAGACGGGGATCGAGGGCGGCCAGAAGGCGCTGACGCGGAGCCTCGGCGCGCGCCTCACGCTCGCTCACCGGCTGCGCGACGAGACCGTGATCCGGGCCGGCATCGACGCCGTGGTCGACGACAACGTGCTCGACCTCGGGACCGACGTCGGCGACTCCCCGGGCGACGTCGCGCCGGACGGTGACGACGATGACGATGTCTCGGTCGGCGATCTCCTGTTGAGCCGCGTCGACTTCACGACGGGTGGTTACATCGAAGCCGACATTGCGATCACCCCGCGCCTGCGCATCACCCCGGGGCTCCGGCTCGATCTCTACCATTCGGACGGCGCCGTCGCGCTCGGCGTGGATCCGCGGCTCTCGGCGCGGCTCTCTCTGGGGCGCGGCGTCACGTTCGTGCAGGCGCACGGCCTCGCGTCCCAGCTGCCGAGCTTCGTCGTTCCGATCCCTGGCATCCGCCCGCGCCTCGACGACGGGCTCCAGCGGAGCTTCCAGTCGAGCGCCGGCCTCGAGTTCGCGCTGCCGGCGGACATCGACGCGACGGTCTCGGTGTTCCACAACGCGTTCTTCGACATGACCGACGCGCTCGGCGCCGCCGGCTTCCAGTCGATCGACGAAGCCTTCACGCTCCGCGCGCTCGGCGCCGCGACCGGCGTGGAGCTGTCCGCGCATCGGCGGCTCACGAAGCGCATCGGAGGATTCGCGTCGTACACGCTGTCCCGCTCGACGCGGAGCATCGGCCGCAGCCGGCAGGTGACCTCGGTCGATCGGACCCACGTGGCGAACGCAGCGCTGACCTACGATTTCGGCCGCGGCTACAGGGCTGGCGGGCGCTTCGTGTTCTATTCCGGGCTTCCCCAGCGGGTTGGCGGCGTGACGCTCCCGCCGGGCAGCGGCGTCCCCGGGGGGCTCGGGTCGGCCGCCGGCGCGGAGCCCCGGTGGGAGCGGCTGCCGCCGTTCTTCCGCCTCGATGTCCGCCTGGAGAAGCGCTGGTCGATCGGGAAGTCGGGCTGGCTGGCGGTGGTGCTCGACGTGCTCAACGCGACGATGTCGAAGGAGAACATGCCGCGGATGTGCGATGGGTTCGGGCCGTGCGAGCCGACGGAGTTCGGGCCGGTCACGGTGCCGAGCCTCGGGCTGGAGGGCGGGTTTTGAGGGCGTGGGGCGAGGTGAGCCTGGAGGACGCGCCGGACGGCGGGCCTGGCTGCGGGGCGCGATGTGCCGGTGACCACGCCCCAAGGTCCATGAGGCCGGTCTCTGACACCCGGCTCATCTACAGCCGGCCTTGCCGCCGTGGGCGCATTCGATGATCATTGCATCGCCATGCAGACCATTCTGGGCAAGCTCAACGGCACGTTTCTCGTGAACGTGCTCACCCAGTCGTACCCGGTCTCGAAGTCTATCCGAGCCGCGGTCGCGTACGCCGAGTTGTACGATCCGCTGATCGATCACCTTCGCCGGCATCCCGAGGTTCGCCTGAAATTCTATGGACGGATGGATGAGACCGGCGCCGTCGCGATCCAGCTCCTAGACTGGTTCCTCAAGAAGGCTTCTCCGAAGGTCGAGTGCTTCCTGGTGAACGGCGCCTATCACCCCAAGGTCATCTGGTGGCACGGGTACGGAGCGTACATCGGCTCGGCCAATCTCACGCGTAACGGGTGGGAGAAGAACATCGAGGCCGGCCTCTTTCTTACAGAGGATGAGTTGGATGACTGCGGGGTCGCCGAGCAGCTCGACAACCTGTTCGAGGAGCTGGACCGGATCTCGCTCCGGTTGACTAACGAGCTGTACGCGAAGCTCAATGACATTGAGAAGGAACGCCGCCCCATCCGGCCGCACATCGACAGCCTCAAGCGGAAGTACGACGATTTGCTGGGCAAGGAGAAGCCATACGCAGGGCAGACGGTCGTGTTCCGGCCCGGCGAGCGCCCGTCGAAAGCACGTCAGGAGTTCGTGGATGAGTGGCGTGAGACGCTTCAGCTCATGCGGACGCTGTGCCGCGACTTCGATGCCATGCAGAAGCGGCCCGTCTGGGTGCCCGCGACGACAAACCCCACGGTCCACTTCGACCAGTTCCTGCACGGCTACTACTACCACATCGTAGTGAAATCATTCGACGAGGGCGACAGCGGCGCGAAGGTCGGGCAGCTCTACGAACGCCACAAGACGTCCCCGGAGCGGGCGCTCGCCACCGCGGCTGACTGGTGGGCCAGCCTCAGCGAGCCTCCCTCGAAGGGAGCCAATGATGAGGCATACTTCATCCGCGAGCGTGCGCCTCGCATGCAAGAACTACTCACGAGGGCCACGCTCGAGAGCATGACGGAGGAGACGTTCGTGGAGGCCATGACCAACGTATACGCTTTCCGCGACAATGCTCGTCATGTCGAGAACTCAATCTACGGACTCCCAGCCGGTCACCATGAAACTGAGGGTGAACGGGTCGAGCGCTTTGCGAAGTGGATCTGGACCAGGCGCTCTGACGCCGGCAAGAGTGTCGTCGATCTCCTCCAGTTCGTCATCTACGCTAGCGATCCCGCCGACGCCGTGGATCGACTGTGGATGGCGACGAAAGATAAACGGTGGAGGCTTCCGCGCCTTGGCAAGAGCTCTCTCGGCGAGGTTCTCGGTTGGGCCAGACCTAACGACTATCCCCCTCGCAATGACCGTACCAACAAGGCTCTCCGAGCGCTCGGCTACGACGTACGGGTCTTCAAGTAGGTGAGTTCTTCTCCGGATCCGTCGGCACGAGCGGCTTTCGTAGGAGCTGCGCATGCCGCCGTTCAACAGCCAGCGCGAGCGTCCCGACCCTCGGCACTGCTCATCTTTTAGGCGCCCGTGACGAGCGGCGCTTCGAAGCCGATCGTATGGCCAACTTGTGCGGCATACCGGCTGCCCGTCGCGGCGGCTCGCGACGAAGACGATAGGGCAGCGCCTCGTCAGGCCCACTCGGCAAGGGTGAACGGGACGATGGCCGAGAACCCTTTCGTCTTCTTGAACGACATCCGATGCACGAAGTTCGTCATGGCATTGGATGGGTCGAGCCTGTCCAAGTTCAGCCGCTCGAACGTGGGGCGGACGAAGTTGACGCCGAGGATCGTCATCGGCCCCTTGTGCCCGGTGCTAACGTCGAGGAGTTCCGTCGAGACATTCACGACGACCCGTTCAACTGGTAGCAGCGCGAAGATTTCACGGGCCACGCGCAATGCACAGCTACATACGTGATCCTGATAGATCTCCCAGTAGCGCCCAGCAGGTATGGTCTTCACGGACAGCTTGCCTGCCGCGGTCAGCCGCCGCTCCTCGGTGGGAACGATCTCCTGGTCGCGCACGGCACAGGCGACGGCGATTCCACCCGGAAGAACCTCGTCAAGCGATACGATGATCCCGAGCTCGCCCAGCTCGTCGAAAGGAGCAATGTAATCCAGCACTGCCCTGTAGGCTTCGAGTTCGTGCGAGAGGACGCCGTGGGCCACGCGTTTGTACCACTGCCACTGGGCCATGGCCTGCTGGTGCTGCTGTAATGCCATGTGATGCTCGGCCTGGTCTCCCTGGCGCGCCCGTTCGACGTCCTCGGTCAGCGCTTGTCTCCGCTTGACCTCCTGCTTGAACAGCTTCTCTGTGAGCGATGGCTCGTAGGTCTGGAGGGCATGCTGTGCAGCCGCTTCGTGGCGCCCGGTGAACACTGGCGGCGGCGGCGGCGCTGCCGCAGCGATCTGTCGCCAATCCCAAGGATTCCAGCACTCTTTGTGGACGGAGACGATGACCTGGAGGTAGTTCTCAAAGAGCGCAACTTCATAGGCCGCCCGTTGTTGCTCTTGCATCCGCTCGGCTGCCGCCATCTGGGCCATCAGTTCGCGACGACGGCGGAGCGCGTCGCGCTCCGCACGGCGCCTGGCAGCGGCTTCGGCCCTCTCAATGCGACGCGCGGTCGCCACGGTGCTTCGAACGAATCCACGCCAGCCCATGATGGGTAGCAGGCTACGACGAACTGGATTCGGCGGTCAACCGGTTCGACGACCTGCACAGTGGGACCAGCTACGCCGCGTTGGTGTATCCGCGTCAAGGCATCGCTCTTCGCGAACCGCTGTCGGCGAGCGCGCCCCGACCGCGGTTGTGGGTTGAGCGTCAGGGGGGAGCTCCCAGACGACGAACAGGAACCTCCGGCTGACCCAGCTCAACACCGGAATCAGAGATGCGGGGTCTTCCCCTGCGCCAAGCGCTGGGATCATCAAAACATTTCAGAGGATCCGCGGATCGGCGAACAACTTCCCGTCTGGTTCGTCCTGGATCCGGTGACGATCCGGACCTGACGGATGGCTCGCATAGAACGCGCCATCGCTCCGGTGGAGGACCACGATTGGAGGTATCCGTGGATCTTTGAGCCGGGCTTCGTAGGCGGCGACGTCGCACAGAACGACGTCATCCTGCGCGCCGTCGGACCACGCGAGGCGCAGCGGAACGGTGAGCGGCGTCGTCTCAATAGCACCCCAGAGAAGGGCGCATCCTCCGCCCACTGCGCCGGGATCGCGTGCCGCCCGCGCGATGCGAAGCTACATCTCCGGGACGGGAAGGCCACCGTACGAAGTGCGCGACCACAGGCTGGCGGCGCCGGGTGCTGGGACCGGCGTTGGCACCCGCGCCGGCAGGCGCGGCGTCGAGGCGCAGGCCGCGAGGAGGCGCGAGGAAGAACGACGCGCGCGGCACGCTTGGCATCGCCGAGAGCATCGCCCGGCGGAGGCCGGTGCGCAGGGGACGGTCGGAGCAGCCGCGCTGAACCCGGCGCGGCGCGCCCGTCGCCCTGGGGCCCCGTTACGGTCCGAGCTCTCGCTGTGGGACCGGTACACGTTGTCCGTGAACTCTTCCTTCCAGCCTTCCACAACTTCTACTCCACGGCCCATGGGGACGCAGCGTGCAGCACGGCCTACGCCGCCCGCTCGCCTGCGCCCCGGGGACGGGGTAGGCTTGGCAAGTGGCTGCCGTAGACCCGACGCGATTGGCGGAGAACCTGCGCTTGGCCTTCGAGCTGCACGACGCAGGCGTGGCACTGATGCGGCAGAATCTCCGGCGCCGGCTGCCCGAGGCGAGCGAGGAGGACATCGACGAGCGCCTTGCCGACTGGCTGCGGGAGCGTCCCGGCGCCGAGTTTGGCGATGCAGAGGGGCGGCCCGTTCCCTGGCCGCGACGCGCCCCGTGAGCACACTTAAGACGCCCTCGACCGCGTGGTCACAGACTTGGAGAGGCTCAACAGGTGACTCGCGCTCGTGGGAGGCCTTGTGTCCGCACGGGCGGAACCGCGGTTCTCAAGGGATGTCGATCTCGCCGTGGTGCTGGCTGACAGTGCGCTGGCTCAGATGGTGAGGTCGCGCGCTACCGGCGGCTTGAGTTGAAATTCAACCCGGAGCCTGTCGAGAGCCCTCCGGCTGAATTGAAATTCAACCCGGAGCCTGTCGAGAGCCCTCCGGCTGAATTGAAATTCAACCCGGAGCCTGTCGAGAGCCCTCCGGCTGAATTGAAATTCAACCCGGAGCCTGTCGAGAGCCCTCCGGCTGAATTGAAATTCAACCCGGAGCCCGTCGGAAGCCCTCCGGTTGCTTTGCGTGCACGCGGACCAAACGCTCAGCTCAGGGGCCGCGGCCTCGCCAGTACCTGGGCCGGCGGCGGAGGTGCATGACCGCAAGTACGAGGATGCGATCGGGCTCGACGGAGTAGAGCAGCCCGTAGGGGAATTGATGGAGAATCAGGCGCCGGACACCCAGCTCGACCTCGGGGCCTTGCTCAGGGGCTTCGGCGATGCGGTCGAGGGCTGCGAGCACCTGAGCCTCGAAGCGATCGGCGACGCGCGGATCGCGCGCCTCGTACCAGAGGAACGCGTCACGAGCCTCGCTCTCTGCTTCGCTCGCGAGGACGACGGGACGGCGCGTCATCTGAGCCGCGCGAAAATGCGGCGCCGAGCCTCCTCCCAGGGGACGGGCTGAGAGCGCCCTGCCCGGACGTCGTCGAGGCGCCTCCGGGCCTCCTCGACCCACGCGCGCTCGACCTCTTCCGGCGACTCGTCACCCACGCTTTCCAGGAGCCGCAGGGCAAGGACGCGCCGTTCGCTCTCGGGGAGCTTCATCGCCTGGTCGAGGAGTTCTTCGGCCGGGAGGCTCATGGCCAGCAGCGTAGCAGATGCGGCGGCGGCGCAGAGCGGAGGGACGTCCGACCCGAGGGTGCTCCTGGGCACAGCGCTCGTGGGCAGGGCCATCCGGAGAAACCGTCCGATCCCCTTATCGGGGAACAGCGAGATAACGGCCGTCCGGGACGAGGGCGGCGGCTCGGACGAGGCCACCTAACCCCGCGAAATCCTTCAGCACCCCCGGCAAGAATTGAACTTGCGACCTTCGGTTTAGGAAACCGCTGCTCTATCCACTGAGCTACGGGGGCAGGGGCATCAGCCGCTACGGGGGCGGGACCCTGGCACACCTCGTCGCGTGCATCAAGCCCGATCCCTGGCCGCCTCTTCGTTCAGCCCGCCCTTCCGCTTCCTCTCCGTCCGTTCCGCCGCTCGTCCGCCTTCATCCCCTCCCCTCCCCGCCCCGCCCTCCCCGCCCCTCGCTCACGTCGTCCACGGCCCTCCCCAGAGCGCCACCCCGATCGCCAGCGCGATCCCACCCCGCGCCAGCCCTGCCCGCAGCGCCCCCACCGCGCGCTCCCGGCTCCCCCGCACCACCCGGGCGATCTGCGGCGCCCCGCGGTAGGCGTGGGTCGGCTGCACCACCTCGACCCGCACCTCGTCCCCGAAGCCGAAGTCGACCCTCTCCCCCGTCCCCATGATCCCCGTGGTCCCCGCCCCGCCCTCTCCCGCCTCCTCCGCCCCGATCAGCCTCCGCGGCAGCGGCAGCGTCAGCACCTTCGCCAGGGCCACGGCGTCGACCACGAACAGCGCCCCCACCACGGCGAGCCCGACCGCCGCCACCGCGGGCCCCACCTCGGGCACCGCCGGCCTCCCGAACAGCGCCGGCGCCGTCAGCGCCGCCGCCGCGATCACCGCCGCCGTCGCCGACCACACGGCGCGCCGATCCGCCTGCGCCACGACCGAGCCTGCGCGCGCCCTCCCGACGCGGTTCGCCGCGAGCAGCACCACCGCGAGCGCCGGAACGAACGGCAGCGAGAACACGGCCCCGAACGGCGCGCCGACGAGCATCCCCACCGGCCCCAGCACGAGCCCGACGGTCATGCCGTTGACGACGCCGGCCACCACGATGGCCCACAGCGAGAGCAGGCTCGCCACGATCGGCCCCCGCCGGGTCCACCGCCCCGGTCCGCTCGCCCCCCCCGGCCGGTCCGCCCATCCCGCGACCGCGCCCGGCGCCGCCGCGCCGGCGCTCCCCACGCCCCCGATCCGGCTCGTCATGTAGTGGCCCAGGAGCCCCGCGACGACCGGCGTCACGCCCGCGAGCAGGTAATGGACCGAGCGGTCCGGGAGATGGAAGCTGTCTGCGGTGAGCCAGCCGCCCACGAGCCCCATCGCCCCGAAGGGGAGCACGAGCGACACAGGACCATCAGGCGACACGGAATCGGACGTTGAACGCGGCATCTTGAAACCTCCGGCTCGTTCGTTCCCCTTCGACGCGCTTGCCCTCGAGCAGCTTCCAGCAGGCTGGCTCGCCGCCCGACCTTCCATCTTCTCATCCCCGCGCTCGACGCGCACTGCCTTCGCGGCGCGCCGCCCGCGCCTCGCCGCCCACGCCGCGCGAGCCCGTGGACCCCTCGGCTCCCCGCTCGGCTCCCCGGCCGACCCCACGCCGCGTCTCCTCCCTGCGCGTCCGCCCCCGCCCGCGTTCCGCGCCGGCACGCCGCCGGCACGCGATCAGCCCGCGTCCAGCCGCGGCGCCCGCGGCTCCGGGTAATGGCTGAGCGCCACCAGGTTCCCCTCGGGATCGCGGGCGTACATCGTGTAGGCGCTCTCCCGCTCGACGGCCACGCCCGCCGCGGCCAGCCGGCGGCGCCACGCCTCGCGCTCGGACGGGGCGATCCCCAGCGCGACGCAGTGCCAGCCCGGCGCCTCGTCCGAGCGCGTCGGCCCGGCGGCCGCCGCCCGCTCCACGGCCAGGAAGGCGCCGCCCCCGAGCCCGAGCCACACCGACCGCGGCGCTCCGGCCTCGTCCGTCCAGCGCCGCACCACCGGCAGCCCGAGGACGCCCGCATAGAACGCCTCCGCCCGCTCCAGATCGCGCACGACCACGGCCAGGTGATGGACCGACAGCGACGGCAGCGTCTCGCCCATGCAGCCCCTCATCTCAGCGCCTTTCTCGCGGTGCCGCACCGAAAAACCGTACGAAAACCGCGCACCCCGCGCCCCCGCAGGCCCGGGCGCCCGAGCGAGCTGGCTTGCCCCGGCAAGACACCTCGTCTATGGTCCCGCTCGCGGACGCTCCGCCCGGGGAGTCGCACAGTCCGGTAGTGCACGAGCTTTGGGTGCTCGTTGTCGCGGGTTCAAATCCCGCCTCCCCGACCCTCTCCGACGATCCCGTCCCCTGCCGCGCCCCCGACGAGCCCCCTGCCAAAGCGCTCGCCCGCTCCGCCGCCCGCTTTCATCGTCCCCGTCGCGCCTGCAGCTTACTTGGCCCCCTCGGGTCTCCCGCGCATAGTCCCGCCGATGTCGACGCGCGGAAGGCTCATGCTCGGCGCATGTCTCTCCTTGTCCGTCCTCGCGGGGTGCGGCGGGCAGCAGGCGGCCGCTCCGGCCGCGGCCCCGGCCAAGCAGGGGGCGAGCGCAGCCCCGGCCAAGCAGGCGGCGCCCGCCGGGCAGCTCGCCCGCGCCGACGTCGACCGGGTGCTGCTGCAAGGCCCGCCCTGGATCCTGCGGCGCGTCCCGGTCGAGGAGGTCATCCGGGCCGGCGCGTTCATCGGCTGGAAGATCCTCGCGCTGCCCGCGGACTGGAGCTCCATCGAGCTCAAGCCCGGCGACGTCGTGACCCAGGTGAACGGCACGACGCTCGAGCGCCCGGACGACCTGTTCGCGGCCTATCGCGCCCTGGCCAGCGCGAGCGAGCTCAAGATCGCCTACGAGCGCGAGGGAACCGCGCGCGAGCTCGCGATGCCCATCTTCGGGCCTCCTTCTCCGGAGACCGTCAAGGCCCTCGAGAGCGACAGCCCCCCGCGCCGCCCGGCGACGACCCGGCCCCGGGGAACGACGGTGATCGAGGAGGACGACGGCGCCGCGCCGCTCGACGACGGCGCGCCCTGAGCGAGCCCCCACCGCCGCGCGCCCGCCCACGGGCGCTCGGCGGCATGCGATCCCTTCACGCGAGCCCCCCGGCGCCGCGCTCCCTCACACGAACGCCTGCCGCCGCGCTCCCTTCACGCGAGCGCCCGGCGCCGCGCTCCCCCGCGGAAGCGCCGGGCGCGGCGTCTCACATGTCGAGGGCCAGACCCAGGACCCACGTCGAGGTGCCGACGTGCATCTGCGGGCTCGAGCCGAGCCCGTCGAGGTTCGCGTACATCCACTCGCCGAAAAAGTAGGTGTGGTTGATGCCCGTCGTCTCGTCGAGCTGCGACGACGCGCGGCGGTCCATCCAGTTGAGCGCGAGCATCGCGCCGAGCGCGAGGTGCGTGCCCCAGGTGATGCCCTCGCCCCGGACCCCATCGACGTCCGCCGTGCCAGGACCGGACGACGTGAACCAGAGGCCCATGCCGAGCCCCGCCTTCGCGTAGGGCACGATCGGAACGCCCGTCCTGCGCATCAGCTCATCGCCGCGAAGGACGGCGGACACGTGCATCGGCATGATGATGAGCGAGGTCTCCTCCGCCTCGGCCCTCGTGTCGCTGCCCGCCTCGAACGCCTTCGCCGACGTCGACGTGTACCCCCAGCCGAGCCCCGGGCCGATCGCGCCGACGTACGGGATCCGGAGCGGCAGCCAGTCGAGCTCCATGCCGAAATAGAACTGCGCGCCGTCGCCGAAGGTCCCCTCGTAGGGGCCCGCGCCGGAGAACTCCTCGTCGACCTCCGGAGAGTACGGGGCGAAGCGGAGCTCGAACGCGAAGCTCTGCGGCGAGGCATAGCGCTCCTCGCGCAGGATCCTCGCCCGATCGTGCTGCCGCCAGTCGCTCCGGCTCGTCTGCGCGCCGGCCGCGGAGACGACGAGGAGCGCCGCGCTGCCGGCGAGGCACGCCGCGGCAAGATGACGGAGATGACGGTTCATTGGCTCTCCTGCTTGATGGAACGCGCGCGAAGGCGGCGGCCCCTGCGCCACAGACCGAGCGCCGCGCCAGCCACGACCACGCCGAGCGGCGCCGACACCCACCGGCCGGCCCCGACCGGCCCCCCGACGCTGCAGAACCCGCCCCCGGCCTGGCCGCCGGCTTCCCGGTACTTCTCGAAGAACCCGTCGACCTCGACCGGCGTCGCGCAGGACAGCTCCGACAGCGGGCCGGCATTGCCCACGAGGTCATAGGCCGCGACGCCGACGACGTACGACGTACCGTTGGCGATCGCCGCGCCGTCCTCGAACTTCGCCGCCTCGCCACGGTTGGCCTTCCCGACCTTGCCGCACCGCAACGCGGTCTCCGGGACCTCCCCGGGGACCAGGCGCGACGACTGGCATCCGGAGCTGCCGCCTCCCGTCGCTCCACCCCCGCTCCCGCCGCCGGCCGCCCCCGCGCCGTCGTCGCCTCCGCCGGCCCCCGCCCCGCCCGCGCCGGGCGAGGACTGCCCCCCTCCATCGCAGTAGAGATAGTACCCCTCCACGTCCTCGTCCTCGTTCTGCTTGAAGTCGACGAGGAGACGACCATCGCCGGGGTGCGCCTCGACCTGCGTCGGCGGCTTCGGGCCCTGGAGATCCAGCTTGGTGCTCTCCCACTTCGCGTGATCCGGCCCGTCCTGGTCCAGGGACTCGAGCCGCATGAAGTACATGGTGACCGACACCGCGCCGGTGCTGGACCGCGTGCCCTCGCACTCCTCGGCGCCGAGAGCCGCCGCGATCTCCTTGGACGACAGCTCGATCTCCATCGTGTCGTCCAGGGGGGACACGGTCTTGACCCGCCGGCACCGCGTGCCCGTGTCGCGGTTCGAGTACAAAGTGCAGTCCTGCGACTCGCTGACCCAGACCTCGAGCGTCTGGCTGGTCGAGAAGTCGCTCAGCGTGACCGTGAAGCGCAGATCGTTGTCCGTCAGGCAGTCCTCGCGGCTGATCCAGAGCGGGTTCTGCGCGTCCTGGCGCCTGTCCCCGGTGCGATCCACGTCGGTGCTGATGGTCACCGTCGCATCGGCCCGGCGCGCGCCTCCGGCGAGCGCCGCCGCCGCGAGCGCCGCCGCGCACATCCGGGCGAGGTGCCGCCGCCCTCGCGGCCGGAGCCGCACGAGAGTCCTTGTCGTGTCCATGGGCGGGTCCTTTCAGCACAGCTCGTACCACGCCGCAAATGCGTCGCACAGCCCTCCGCGCAGCAGGGAAACGGCGCCTCTGCCCCAGTCGGAGCCCCGTCCGAACCCCGCGTCCGCCGCGCCCGGAAGCACCGAGGACCCTTCGACCGCCCCCGCCGAAGGGCGCCTCGATACCCACGTCGGCGACGCGCGAAATGACGAGGTGGCCACCCTCGCGGTCCGTTCCTGACAAGTTGGCAGCGGCGCCGCGGCGCGCGGGGGCGAGCGGCGCGCGGGGGCGAGCGGGCCGGCGCGCCGCGCCGCGACGCTGGACGCGCCGCGTGGCCCGAAACACGCGCTCTTCGAGAGAGCTCGGCTAGCCTGGGCCGGGTGGACCCGACCGACGCAGCTCCCGCGGAGCCGAGCGCGAAGGGGCGCGCGGCCGCTCCGGAGCCGCAGCGCTCCGGGCAGCCGAGCGCGCGCCCGGACGGCGCGCCTGCGCCCGGGTCCGCCCCGTCCGTGCGCCCGACGTCGAGCCGGCCCAGCCGGCTGCCGCCGAGCACCGACACCGCCGTCCTCGGCGTCACCCTCACCCGTGTCGAGCTGCACCGGAGCGCGCTGCTCTTCTGCCTGCTCTTCCTCGCCGCCCTCATCTTCGTGGTCGGCCGCTCGGCGCGCGACGCGCTCTTCCTCACCAGGTTCCCCGTCACCTGGATCGCGCCGATGTGGATCGTGTACGGCGCCGCCTCCGCGGTCGCGGCGCTCGCCTACGACCGCGTCGCCCGCCGCCTGCCGCGCGCCCGCCTGTGCGTCGCCTTCGCCCTGTTCGGCGCGATCACGTTCGCGCTCCTGCGCGTGCTCATCGGCCAGGAGGTGCGCGGCGCGATCCTCGTCTTCTACATCTGGTCCGAGATCATCGCGAACTTCACCGCCGTCCTCGTCTGGGCCGTCGCCCAGGACCTGCACGACGCGCGCAGCGCCAAGCGCCTCTTCGGCCTGATCGGCAGCGGCCGCGTCGTCGGCACCGTCGCCTGCGGCTTCGGGACCGGCCTCGTCGTGACGTGGATCGGCACCGAGAACCTGCTGTTCGTGCTCATCGCCGCCCTGCTCGCCATGGCCTCGCTCACCACGGCGCTCGCGCGGCGGCACCCGCTGGAGCGGCCCCCGTCCGGCGACGAGGAGCGCATCCAGGCCCGCCTCCCCCGCATGGAAGTGTGGCGATCGCGCTACGCCCTCACCATCGCGCTCCTGACGCTCCTCCTCTTCACCGTGCTCACGGTCGGCGACTACCAGTTCAAGGCGATCGCCCTCACCGCCTACCCCGACCGCGACGATCTCGCCCGCTTCATGGCGCACCTCTACGGCGCCGTCGGCGTGATCGGCCTGCTCGTGCAGCTCGGCGCGACGCCGACGGTCCTCCGCCGCCACGGCGTGCTCGGCGGGCTGCTCGCCATGCCGGCCGCGTTCACCGCCAGCACCGCCGCGCTGGTCGCGATCCCCTCGCTCGCCTTCGCCTCCATCATGAAGCTGAGCGACAACGCGCTCCAGTTCACGATCTACGACGCGACGATGCAGCTGCTCTTCTTCCCGTTCCCGCCGGCGCTCCGGGAGCGGGTGCGGACGCTCGTCTCCGCGATCGCCAAGCCCCTCGGCTACGGCCTCGGCGCGCTGCTCCTGCTCGCCCTCGCGCCCACCGCCGCCACCGGCCCCGCGCTCGTCGAGGAGGCCGCGCGCATCGGCCTCTACTGCCTCCCGCTCTGCGTCGCCACCATCGCCCTCATCCCGCTCGTGCGGCGCGGCTACTTCGACGCCATGCGCCGGACCTTGATGCGCCGCCAGATCGAGCCGGACAGCGTCGTCTACGGCCCGCAGACGCGCGCGATCCTGACGGAGGCGCTCTACAGCCGCGCCATGACGCAGGTGCTCTTCGCCGTCGATCAGCTGCGCCAGCTCGACCCCGCCCTCGTGCGCGAGGCCGTGCCCGCGCTCGCGCGCCACGGCTCGGCCAGGGTGCGCGCGCTCGCGGTGCGCCTCGCGGCGGAGCTCGAGCACGAAGAGGGCGCCGAGATCGCGCGCGCGGCGATCCGCGACCGGAACACCGCGGTCCGCGTCGCCGCGGTCGACGCCCTCGCGGCGCTCTTGCGGGAGGACGCCCACGACGAGCTGCTCGCGCTCGCGCGGGAGAGCGACGCGCCCCGCGGCGCCCCCGCCGGCGCGCCCGGCGACGACGAGCTCCGGGCCGCCGCGATCGCCGCGCTCCTGCGCTACTGCGGCCTCGACGGCATGCTCGAGGGCGCGCCGCGGCTGCGCGCGCTGCTCGAGAGCCCCTCCCCGCGCGACCGCGTCGCCGCCGCCCGCATCCTCGGCATGGTCGGCCACGCGTCGCTCCAGCGCGCGCTCGCGCGGCTCATCGGCGACCCCGACCCCGCGGTGCGCCGCGAGGCCGTGCGCTCCTCGTCGAGCGTCGCCGATCCGCGCCTGCTCCACTTGCTCGCGGACGCCCTCGCCGAGCGCGCCCTCGCGTCGGCCGCGGCCCGGGCCATCGAGGCGCTCGGCGACGCCGCCATCCCCGAGCTCGCGGCGCGCCTCGACGACGACGGCACCCCGCGCGCCGCGCGGCTCGCGATCCCGCGCGTGCTCGCGCGGCTCTCCAGCCACGGCGCCCTCGACGCGCTGCTCGCCCAGATCGACCACCCGAACGAGGCCCTCCGCCAGAAGGTGCTCGCGTCGGCCTCGCGCCTGCGCCTCGCGCTGCGCGCGCCGCCGGCCCCCCTCCGGCGCATCCGCGCCTGCATCGACGACGAGACGGTCGAGCACGTCCGCACGCGCGAGTCGTACATCGCGGCGCGCCCCCGCGTCGCGGGCCCGCTGCTCGATCAGCACCTGCTCCGGCGGCTGCGGAAGGGGATCATCCGGGTGCTCCGGCTGTGCGAGCTCGCCTACCCGCGCGAGGTCGTCGCCCTGGTGCGCACCCACGTCTTCGGCCCCGATCCGGCGCTGCGGGCCAACGCGTTCGAGGTGCTGGAGTCGCTCCTCGACCGACCGCTGCGCGAGCGCCTCGTCTCCCTCGTCGAGCGCCTGCTCGCGCTCTCGGCCGAGTTCCCCCGGAAGCCCATGCCGCCCGAGGCCAGCGCCGTCGCCTGGATCCGCGGCGAGCTCACGCGCGGCGAGCCCTACAGCGCCGCGCTCGCGCTCGACGCCGTCGCGCGGCGCGCCATCTCCGGCGCGGCCGCGGACGCGCTCGCCGCGACCTGGGACCCCGACCCGCTCGTCCGCGAGGCCGCCGCCATCGCGATCGCGGTCACGGCGCCGCCCGGCGCCACCGAGCGCCTCGCCGAGCTGCGGGCCGATGAGGATCCCGCGGTGGCCCGTTACGCACGATACTGGGCGGTCACCGGCGGCACCGGCATCGAGCCCGAGGACGAGATGTACACCACCATCGAGAAGGTCCTGTTCCTCCAGCGTGTCCCGCTGTTCTCGCGCGTGGCCGGCGACGATCTCGTGGCGCTGGCGCGCGGCTCGCTCGTGGTCTCGCTGGCCCGGGGCGACGTCATCTTCCGCCAGGGCGAGCCGGGCGGCGCGCTCTACTCGATCATCTCGGGCGAGGTGAGCCTCACCCTGGACGGCCGCGAGGTCGCGCGGCTCGGCGCGAACGACGTCTTCGGCGAGATGTCGCTGTTCGACAGCGAGCCGCGGGGCTCGACCGCCGTGGTCACCGAGGACGCGGAGCTGCTCCGGGTCTCCGCCGAGGACTTCCACGAGGCGGTGCGGGAGACGGCCGAGATCGCCGACGCCGTGATCCGGGTGCTGAACCGGCGCCTGCGGGAGGCCGATCGCAAGCTGGCCGACGCGCACGCGCGGCTGTCGCTCCTGCCGAAGCCGCCGCAGCTGCCCTCGCGAGCGCCGCCGCCGCTGCCCTCGCGAGCGCCGCCGCCGTCGGACGAGGAGGCGCCGGCGCTCGACGACAGCGACCTCGATTGAGGCAAGGGCCGCGATGCGCGACGGCGCGCGCCGCGATGCGCGACGGCGCGCGCCGCGACGCGGGCGACGCGGGCTCGACGGTCGACGGCGCGCGCCGCGACGCGACGCGTGGCCCGGCGGAGCGGCGCCCCGAGCTCCGGGCGAGCTCCGGAACGGAGCTTGCAAAGCGCGGTGAACGCGCGGTGACTGATCCGGCGCGCGAGGACGTCTGAAGAGACCCGAGGACGCCCGAGGCCAGCCCGACCTCTTCCTGGCATCCCCCTCGAGAAGGACCCATCATGCACCCGATGCCTCTCCCCCCGTCCGCTCCCCCTCAGCGCCCTGCGCCTGCGGCGTCGGGCATCACCAGGGCCCGGTTCCGCCGGCTCGCGGGCGCGCTGCCGCTGCTCGCCGCGCTCGTCGCCGCGCCATCGAGCGCCGCCGCCCAGGGCCTGCCGCAGGGCTACACGACCGACGAGCCTTCCGCCGCCGGTGAGACCGCGGCTTCACGGCCCGCCGAGACCCGGCCGGTCCAGGCCGAGGTCGGCGTGAGCGCCGAGATCGCGGTGGACGACTACGAGGACACCGACCCGAGCGCCCTGGTCGAGTTCCAGGAGCCGCTCGCCCCGTACGGCACCTGGATCGACGACGCGAGCTACGGCCGGGTCTGGGTGCCTTCCGCGGTCGTGGTCGGCCCGGGCTTCGCGCCCTACCAGACCGCGGGCCGCTGGGAGCTGACCGACGACGGCGAGTGGCTGTGGGTCAGCGATTACGAGTGGGGTCACATCCCCTTCCACTACGGCCGCTGGGTCTGGCTCCCCGTCCACGGCTGGGCCTGGATCCCGGGGCGCGCCTACGCCCCGGCGTGGGTGGTCTGGCGCGTCGGCGACGACGGCTACATCGGCTGGGCCCCGATGCCGCCCACCTATACCTGGAGCAGCGGCGTCGCGGTGTCGCTGTGGACGGTGCCCCCGGCGGCGTACGTCTTCTGCCCGACGACCTACGTGTTCCACCACCACGTCCACCGGCACGTCATCCGGGATCGCGAGGTCGTCCGGCGCATCGCCGCGCATTCGCACCCCTACAGGCCGGCGCGGCCGACCGTGAGCCGGACCGGGCGCGACGACGTCCGCCCGGACGGCAGGCGGGGGGCGGGGCACTCCAGCCCGTCCCACGGCATCCGTCCTGGCAGCTACCGCCCCGCATCACCCTCGCTCGCCGAGGCCCGCGTCCCCTCGTCGGCAGCGCCGAAGGTCCGCGGCAAGGCGGATCCCCGCGCCCTCGCGTATGCGCGCAAGAGCACGACACCGAGCGCGCGGCTCGCGCCCCCGTCGTCGCGTCGCATCTCGGCGCCCCCGGCGCCGGCGGGCGCTCGGCGGGCGGCGCCGTCGCTGCGCACGCCGAGGTCGCACGACGACGCGCCGGCCTCCGTCGCTAGGCCCGGCCTTCCGGGGCGGGGCTTCTCTGGCGCGGACGCGCCGCACCGCGCCTCGAGGGCGACCGTCGCGCCCCCGTCGGCTGCGCCGGCCCCGCCGCCGCGGGCGCTCCCGGCGCCGCGCGTCGACACCACGCCACGCATCGCCCCCTCGCCGCGCGTTGCCCCCTCACCGCGCGTCGTCACCGCGCCGCCCGCGCCCCGCGTCGACGCCTCGCCGTCCGCCCCGCGCGCCGTCCCGCAGCGGTCGGCGCCGGCGCCGGCACCGCAGCTGAGCGCGCCGGTCGCGAGGCCGCGCGCCCTCCCGAGCGCGCCGGCCCCGCGCCCCAGGATCCACATCCCGTCGGGCCCGGCTCCGGGGAGGGCGGCGCCGACGCCGCCGGCCCGTCCGCGGTCGAGATAGCGATTGGTCCACGTCTTGCGACGTCCACGGGCAGGAGCAGATGCGATGACGTTTTCCGCTGACTTCGTGAAGCTTCGTTCACTGGGACTGTGGTCGTTCCTTCTCGTCGCCGCGCCCCTCGCTTCGTCCGGCTGCATCATCGTCGACGAGGACGGCCACCACGGGGGCCACCAGCACGACGATGGGGACGGCTGGGAGGACGACGACGACCACAACGAGCCTCCGCCGCCCGCGGACGAGCCGATGCTCGTCGCCATCGACACGGACGCCGCCCTGAGCAGCGAGCCGGGCGAGGGGGTCGGCATCTTCGTCGAGTACGCGGCCGGCGGGACGTGGCGGCTCTGGACGACCTGCGACACGAACAGCTCCAAGGTCGTCTGCAGCTTCGACCTCTACGCCTCGGTGGACACGTCGTCCGAGCTGTTCGACATCGTGGGCACCGACCTCGAGAAGTCGGACGCGACGCGCCTCGCCGACGACGGCATCGCGTACCTCCACGCCGAGACCGGCTCGGACATCGACGCGATGACGTTCACCACGACCGAGGGCGCCATCGTCCGGCTGGAGGCGTACCTCGACGGCGTTCAGGAGCCTCGCTACGTGTACTGGTTCGGCGACGGCGTCCTGCATGAGGGCGCGCCGACGAACCCGATCGATTTCGAGCCGACCTCGCCCTGAGGGCGCGGGGGCCGACCTCGCGCCTGGAGCGGCCTTCGTTCGGGTTCAGTGCAGGCGTCTTCCGTGGTTCGTCATCTCGTCTCGTCTCGTCTCGTCTCTCGTCCCCGTCTCTCGTCTCCGTCTCTCGTCCCCGTCTCTCGTCCCCATCTCTCGTCCCCGTCTCTCGTCTCCGTCTCTCGTCCCCGTGCGCGTGCGCGTGCGCGCTGACTCCGGGGAATCGCGCACGCGCACGCGCACGATGGACGCGCACGGAAGACGGAAGACGGAAGACGGGAGACGGGAGACGGGAGACGGAAGACGGAAGACGGGAGACGGGAGACGGGAGACGGAAGACGGAAGACGGGGACGAGAGACGACTCACCGCGCGGCGGGAGGAGCACGGGCAGCAGGGACGCGGGCCGGTCAGGGCGTCTTCTTCGGCTGGATCGGATGCCCCTCGACGTCCCACGCCTCCGGCTCGCCGAGGCCGATCGCCTGGAGCTGCGGCAAGATCTCCTGCCGCGGGCCCACGATCACGAGGGTCGCCCCCTTCGGATCCACCGCCCTCGCCAGCTCCGCGAGGCCGGCGAGCGTCGCCTGCTGCCGCGCCTGGCTCGCGGCGCCGTCGAACGTCTCCGGCAACGAGAGCCTCGCCAGCGTGCCGAGGCGCAGCGCGGTGCGGTTCACCGTCTCGTAGGCGGAGACGAGGTCCGCCCGGTCCTGCGCCTGCACCTTCGCCAGCTCGTCCCGGGTCAGCCCGGAGTCCGCCATCTTGGCAAGCTCGGCGAGCATCTCCTTCAGGGCGGGTCCGGTCGCCTCGGCGACCACGGACGCCCGCGCGACGAAGGCGCCCGGCCGCTTCGTCTCGCTGAACGCCGACGCGGCCCCGTAAGACCAGCCGTGATCCTCGCGCAGGTTCTGGTTCAGGCGCGACGTGAACGAGCCGCCGAGCGCGGTGTTGACCAGCTGCAGCAGCGGCCGCCGCGGATCGCTCGCGGCGACCCCCTCCCGCACGACCGCGATCACCGACTGCGGCGCCCCCGGGCGGTCGACGAGCACGAGGCGCGGCGGCTTCCAGGCCGGGGCCGCGGCGTGCGCGGCCGGCGCGCCCTTGTCGGCCGGCGCGGCGCCCGCCGGCGCGCCCTTGCCGGACCAGGCCCCGAGGTCGCGCGCGATCGCCTGCATCACCTCGTCCCGGGTGATGTCGCCGACCACGGAGATCACCGCGCGATCGGGGCGCCACGCCGCCTTGTAGAACGCCTTGACGGCCGGGAGCCCGATCGACTTGGCGTCCGCGAGCAGGCCCTCGACGGGGTGCCCGTACGGCGTGCCCGGCCCGTAGAGCGCGGCGGTCGAGACCAGCGCCGAGACCCGCGTCGGGTCGTCGCCGCGCTTGCGGAGGTCGTTCTGCCAGAGCTCGCTGACGCGCTTCCACTCCTTCGCCTCGAAGCGCGGGCGCGCGACGACGTCGGCGAGGAGCGAGAACGCCTTGTCGAAGTTCTTCTTCAGCACGGAGAGCGTCGCGACGCTGCCGTCGGCGCGCGCCCCGACCGAGACCGTCGCGCCGAGATCGTTGATCGCGCTGGACAGCTCCACCGCGCTGCGCTGCCCCGCGCCCTCGTCGAGCATGTCGGCCGTGATGTGGGCGAGGCCCGCGGCGCCCTTCGGATCGTCCGCCGACCCCGACGCGACGGCGACGGACACCGCCACGATCGGCAGCGTGTGGCGCTCGAGGAGCCACACCTTGATGCCGTTCGGCCCGTCGAGCACCACGGGCGCGGGCGGCGTGAACGGCTGCGGCTTGGGCAGCTCCGGCTTGGGCCCGAGCGGGTCCGCGGGCTGGGCGGCCGCGGCCGGGGGCGCCTTCTGCGGCGCCTCCGCCCGTGCCGGGGACTGCGCCGGCGCCTTCGGCTCGCAGCCGACGGCCGCGGCGACCAGCGCGATCAGGGCGCCTGCGTTCCTCGCTCTCATTTCGTCACCGCCTTCTTCGTCTCGTCGCTGCCCTTCTTCGCCTCGTCGCTGCCCTTCGGCACGACCCGCAGGATCACCCGCGCGTTCGGGTCCAGCGTGCTCTTCGCGACGGCCTGCAGCGACGCCGCGGTCGCGTCGCGGTAGCGCTTCAGATCCTGCTCCACGAACCCGGGCTGGCCCGTCCACGTCTCGTACCGGTTGAGCATCGAGGCCCGGCCGGCGACCGACTCGAGCGCCGTCACGAAGGCGGTCTCGTACTGGTTCTTGGCCCGGTCGAGCTCCTCGCGGCTCAGGCTCTCGTCGCGCACGCGGGCGAGCTCGGCGTCGATGGCGGCCTCGAGCTTCTCGAGCGGCACGCCCGGCCGCGCGATCGCCTCGACGGTGAACGTCGAGCCGAGATCGCCGGAGCTCTGCAGGGCGCTCACCTCCTGGGCGAGCGCCTTGTCGTAGACGAGGGCCTTGTACAGGCGGCTCGCCTTGCCCTGCTCGAGCGCCGTGGCGAGCAGATCGAGCTCGGCGTCGCCCGGCGCGAAGCGCGCGGGGCTGTGCCAGGCCATGACCACCTTGGGGAGGTTCACGTTGTCCTCGATCGTCTGGCGCACGACGCCGCTCAGCTTCACCGGCGGCGGCGCGGTCACCGCGGGGACCGGCCGCCCCGGGATGCCGCCGAAGTACCGCGCGATGGTGTCGCGCGCCTTCTGCGGATCGAAGTCGCCCGCCACGACCAGGGAGACGTTGTTCGGCACGTACCACCGCCGGAAGAACGCGGTCACGTCGTCGACCGTCGCGGCCTGGAGGTCCTCGTGCGAGCCGATCACCGGGTGATGGTAGGGGTGCCCTTTCGGGTACATCAGCGAGGGCAGGAGGAGCTCGACCTTGCCGTAGGGCTCGTTCTCGCTGGTCTGGCGGCGCTCGTTCCTCACGACGTCGCGCTGCGTGTTGAGCTTCGCGATGTCCATGCTGTCGGCGAGCGACGCGAAACGGTCGGCCTCGAGCCAGAGCAGGAGCGGCAGCGCGTGGGCCGGCGCGACCTCGTGGTAGTCGGTGCGGTCCTCGCTGGTCCACGCGTTGTTCCAGCCGCCTTCGGCTTCCATCCACGCGTCGAACTGCTTCGTGGGGACGCGGCGCGTGCCCATGAACATGAGGTGCTCGAACAGGTGCGCGAAGCCGGTGCGCCCTGGCTCCTCGAACCGCGAGCCGACCTTGACCATGAGGTTCAGGGCGACCATCGGCAGCGCGTGATCCTCGTGCAGGATCACGGTGAGGCCGTTCTCGAGGGCGTACTTGGTGAAGGGGACGTCGAGCTTGGGCGAGGGGGAGGCGGCGGTCGGCGCTCCCGGCGCGGGCTTCGGAGCGGCGGCCTCGGGCGGCGCGGCCGGGGCGGCCTTCGGCCCGGAGACAGAGAAGGCGGCGGCCACGGCGGCCAGGATCGGCCCCGTGGAGCGCGGGAGCGGCGGGTGACGCGCGCGGGTCTGCATGGGCCCGAGGGTTGCGCCGGTCCCAGGCGGGACGCAAGCGGCCGGGAGCACCGAGGGCGAGATGCGGCCGGCGAGGGTGCCGTTGTCAAGTTGTCACGGAAAACGGACGCACGGCGGAAGCGGAAGGAAAGCGCGGCGCGGGCGCGGGACAGCCGGGCTCACGAAGGCGGAGCGCCGGCCGGGCTCGCGGGCGCTGCGGGCGGAGGTACGGCCCCGGGCCGGTGGTCGATCGGCTTGCTCCCCGCGGCCTTGCGGGCCTTCTCCCGCCGCGATGCAGCGCGGCGGCGCCGCTCGTAGGCGCTCGTGACCTCGCGGACGATCTCCGGATGGCGACGGAAGACGTGCGCCGCCGTCTTCCGGATGGCGCCGACGCGCTCGAGCATGAGGTGCAGGAGCTGATTGCGGATCGTGGTCGCGGCGGCCGAGGTGGCGCGTTCGGGGATCGCCTCCAGCGTTCGCCGTTGCAGGTCTTCCGCGAGCTTCCGGGCCTCGGCGATGAGGCGGACGTCGAACTCCTCGTCGGCCTCGACCAGGCGGTCCTCGAGCGACTCCGCGAGCCCCGCGTAATCGCGGAGCGCCTGGGAGAGGGCGCTGGAGCGCTGGCCATCCTGCGCGTGGAACTCCTTGAGGCGCGCGAGCTGCGCGTCGGCGGGCTCGTCGACGTCATCGTCGAGCAGGAACTCGAGCGCCGACTCGAGCTCATCGACCAAGAACCGGGCGCGCTCTCCGAGGTCGGTCACTGCGGGGTCGATGATGAGGAGCAGCCGCGTCTGCGCCTCCTGCACGGCGTGGACGATGGAGAGCAGTTCCTCGCTGCTCGAAGCGGGCAGTCGGCTCTTGACGCGCTTGAGGCCCGGGCGCTCGCCGTCGGGCTCCCAATACTTCTTCACGAACGCCGCGGCGGCGACCGCCTCGCGCACGGCGACGTCGTACGGCAGGCTCAGCGGGTTGTCGGTCCGCGCCTGCTCGGCGGCGGCCTTGACCCAGCGATCGTAATCCTTCCCCTTCTTTGCCATGACGATTCCTCGACCCCTCCTCCTGCGGTTCGCGGCCCTGCGGGCGCGGCGCGGAGCGGCAAAGATGAGCTCGCTCGAAGGGGTGTCCAGAGTCGACGCACGATCTGGACGCGCGTGGGAGGGTGCCGGAGGGGAGAGGTGGCGGTGGGATGTCCTGATGGCCGGGTAGCGTGTCCTGATGGCGGGGTGGCGTGTCCTGATGGCCGGGTGGCGTGTCCTGGTGGCCGGGTGGCGTGTCCTGGTGGCCGGGTGGCGTGTCCTGATGGTCACGCAGGGCGCGGCGGCCTCGCTCGTGGCCTCTCGTCTCATTTCCAAATCATCCGCGCCTCCTGCCCGGAATCCACAACGAGAGCACCTCGGGCGGCACAGGGCCGGTCGAGGGTCGAGGTGGAGCGCTGGGGCAGCCGGGCGCAGCGGCCTCTCTCGCTGCGTGCGCCCACGTGGAGATCGGTGGAATGGGTCAGTACGACATCGCCTTGCGGCACATCGCGCTGCGCTGCGGCGACGAGCTCGCTCGGGGTCTGACGCTCGCATTCGCGGTCGACTCGGTCTCGTGGGTCGAGACGCAGTTGACCGCGCTGGAGCGCAGGATCGACCGGGTCCTCGAGCTCCGCGGCGGCGGTGAGCGACGCCTGGTGCAGCTGGAGTTCATCGTCGCGCCGGGCAATGACCTCGCTCTGCGCATGTTCGAGTACGCGGTCCTGCTCGTGCTCTCGCTCCGGGCCGCGGTCGACCCGGGCCGGGGCGACGGCGCCATTCCCCCGGTGGAGAGCGTGGCCGTCCTCCTCAGCGGGCGCGCGGCTCCGTGGCCGCTGGAGGGGCAGTTCCGCACGAACTGGCCCGAGAGCGAGCGCTTCTGCGGACAGAGCTTCCGCATCGAGGCTGTCTACCAACGCAAGGTGGCCGAGCTGATGGCGCGACCGGGCGTGTTCTGGCTCGTCTTCACGCCTCTGGCCGTGGACGCAACGGAGGGCTCCATCCGGCAGGTGGTCCAGGAGATCCGCCGCCGCGAGCCTCGCGACGAGCAGCGCGCGGAGCTGTATGCCGTGATGCAGGTGCTGGCGGAGCTGGCCCCCTGGGGGGCACACTTGGCACAAGGAGATCGGGATGCGAGTACAGGAGCTGGATCAGCAGTCGATCCTGGCGAGCGAAACCCTGCGGGAGGTGTTCGAGCAGGGTATCGAGAAGGGCATGGAGCAGGGCGTCGAGAAGGGCCGCAGACAGGGTATCGAGGAGATGCTGCGGGGCGTGCTCGCGCGCCGGCTGCGCCGCGAGCTGAACGCCGCGGAGCAGGCCGCCGTGGCCAACAGGGCGAGCACGCTCGGCGATTCCCAGGCGGCTGCCGCCGTGTTCGAGCTGGACACCGAGGCCCTGCTGGCCTGGTTGCTCGGCCCCGACGCGGAGTGAGCGCGGGCCTCCGCGGCCGGCGGCGCTGAGCAGGTGGGCTTCCCTCCCGAACGACCGGTGCTCGATGCGCGGCCGACGACGTGCGGCACCCCCGTCTGGGCGGTCGAGACCAGCAGCTACTCCCGCGGCACCCAGCGCGACAGGACGACCCCCGGGATCGACGCGGCGAAGGCGATCACGAAGAACACCGTGAACCCCACGCTGGCGGCGAGGTAGCCGCTCACGCTGCCGGCGAACGTCGCCGAGACCGACATCAGCGCCGACCCGATCGCGAAGTGCGACGACTTGTACCCGTCCACGCAGCGCCGCATCAGGAACACCACGAGCACCGCCGTGCCGATCCCGGCGGCGAGCTGCTCGAGCGTGACGAGCGCGACGATCCACGGGAGCGTCGGCCGCAGCCACGCGAGCGCCACGTAGAGCAGGATCGCCAGGCTCTGCAGGAGCGCGATGGGGAAGATCGTGCGCGCGAGCCCCCACCGCTTGATGAGCACACCGCCGAGGGTCGAGCCGGCGATCGAGGCGATCGTGCCGACGCCGGCCACGTTGCCGCGCGCCGCCGTGTCGAGGCCGAGGTCCTTCAGCAGCGGCGACGACATGGCGAACATGAGCGCGTCCCCCGCCCGGTAGCAGAGGATGAACGCGAGGCTCGACGCGATCCGGGGCTGGCGCAGGAACACACGGAACGGCTCGACGTACCGCCGCAGCCCGGCGGCTCCCGGCGCCGCCGCCCCGGATGCCGTGACGCCGGGCGCCGACGCCGCGCCTGGCGCCGCTCCGGATGCCGTGGCGCCGGGCGCGGGCGCCGCCGCCGGGCGCGGCAGCCCCGCCGCATGCGCGCCCGCGAGCAGCGCGAGCGCGGCCGCCGCCACGGCGAACGACGCGCCGAAGGACGCCCAGCCCGCGAACGCGACAAGGAGCGCGCCCGCGAGCAGCGCCAGCCGGTACGCCCCGACCCGCAGCCCCGAGAACGCCGCCTGCGCGTCCTTGTCGAGCGCCTGCAGATAGAAGCCGTCGACCGCGATGTCGTGCGTCGCCGCCGCGACGGCGACCAGCCCGAACAGCGCCGCGACGAGCCCGAGCGCGCCGCTCTCCGCCGTCGCGGCGAGGCCGAGGAGGATCACCGCGAGCGCGATCTCGGCCCCCACGAGCCAGCGCCGCGCGCTGCCGTGGAGGTCGACCAGCGGGCTCCAGAGGAACTTGAGGTTCCACGGGAGCCCGTAGAGCGACACGAGGCCGATGATCTGGAGGCTCGCCCCCGCCGCCGTGAAGAACTCCCCCGCCACCTTGTGCGCGATCGCGTAGGGCAAGCCCTCGGCGAAGTAGGTCGACGAGATCCACAGACCCCGGCTCGCCGCTCGCTCCGCCGCCGCGCCGGACGCCGCCGCCGCGCCGGACGCCGCCGCCGCGCCGGACGTCACCGCCACGCCGGACGTCACCGCCACGCCGGACGCCGCCGCCACGCCGGACGTCACTGCGGGGGCGCCGCGCCTCGCGGCCTCCGCGCCCTGCTCGGACAGCGCGGCGCGCGCCGGGGCAGCGGTCTCGACGGACTTGTGGGATGTGACGGCAGCCTCCACGCCTTCTCCGCACCCTTACACGAAGCGCCCCGGGGCGGAGCAAGTTCCAGGGCGCTCGGGGGCGCAGACCACCGCGCCGAACCGTGCGCGACCGCGCGGAACCGCGCCGACGCCGGCGCGAGGGAAGCAGCGGACTCCATTGCGAGCGACGCTGTGGTATCGGTCCGGCATCTGGTTTAACGGTGAACTGCATGCGACGGGCTCGCGCTCCCTCGGTGTCCCCCTGCCGTAACGGCCGCGACGCCGATCGTGGCGCCGCGCGTCCGGACGGCCGACACGCCGATCGTGGCGCCGCGCGTCCGGACGGCCGCGCGGCCGCCCCGGCGCGCACGGCCGTCGCGCCGACCTGCCCATCTCCGGGACTTCCGAGGGAGCGAGCGTGAACGAGTACACCCGGCGCGAGGAGGTCCGCGCCACCTTCATCGCCTCGGCCATCCTCGTCCTGTGCATCGCCGTGGCGGTCCTCCGCCTCGTGACCGTGGAGGGCAGGCTCGTCCCCGACCCGGCCGCGCGGCGGCAGGCCGAGGAGTCCGAGGCCCGCATCGCCCCCGCGCGCGCGTGCGCCCTCGCCGGCGAGAAGCTCATCGTCGAGATCGACCTGTTCAAGAAGGCCGCGAAATCCGCGCGCATGCCCGCCCCGGGCGAGGAGCCCCCGGCGCCGCCGCCGGTCACGAAGACGCGCGCGCCGCGCAACACGCCGCTGCCGAAGCCCAAGGAGCCGGACAAGCAGGGCGCCTGGGCGTCCGCCCAGCCGCTCTACAAGCAGGTCAAGACCCTCGCCGGCTGCCGCGAGGCGACCGAGGCGCTCCTCGGGGCGCGCGTGAGCGCGATCCCCGCCTGGGACGCCATCGTCAAGGCGGCCGCGATCACGCCGCCGGGCACCGCCGAGGCCGAGCAGTTCGAGGCGGCGAAGCAGCTGCTCTCGCTCCTCGCCGACATCCCCGCCGACAAGGTCGCGCAGGCCACGAAGGACGCCGAGGCCGCCTACAAGGCGAACGCCGAGCGCGACCGGGAGCGCGCGCTCACCGCGATGGTCCGCGAGCCGCTCCCCCAGGGCGTCTTCTCCCGGCGCGTGGCGGTGAGCGTCGGCGTCGGGCTGACCGTCTGCGCCCTGCTCATCAGCTACCTCGGCGTGCGCGCCGCCTCGATGCGCCGCCTCGCGACGCTGCTGCCGCTGCGCGACGCCGTCCGCAGCGGGCGCCCCGGCATGCAGGCCGCGGAGATCCTGAAGACCGCCGCCGCGCACAACAGCGGCGAGCCCGGCATCGTCATCGGCGCGGCCATCGGCGGGCTCTCCGCCGCGCTCCTCGCGCCGAAGGACGCCGACCTCTTCGTCGCGGGCGTCATGGCCGGCCTCCTCATCGGCCTCGGCGGGCAGTGGGCCTTCCGCCTCGCCCTCGGGGCGAGCCGCTGGCGCGCCCGCGCCACCGAGCTCGCCGAGGTCGAGAAGCCCGCCATCCCGATCGTGCTCGTCCTGAGCGGCGTGAAACCCGGCCTCGAGCCGGAGTTCATCCAGTTCCTCCGCTCGCTGCCGCCCGCCGACGCCGCCGCGGCGGTCGAGAAGCTCGCCTCGCAGGCCGAGGAGCGCATCCTCGCCGCCGCCGACGCCGGCGCGGCCTTCCCCCAGGGGAAGCCGCCGCCGGGGTGACGCTCGCCCGAGCAGGGCGCCCCGCCCGCCGCCCGCGCCGCCGCCGGACACCGCGCGCCGTCGCGGCGGACGGCACCGCGGCGGCGCCGCTGCACCGATCGCTCGATCCACACGCGGTTCCATGGAATGGAGGCCCACCCGACATGAAAACTCCTCTGCAGGCCCGCCGGCCCCCCGGGCGATGGGCGCTTCTCTCGCTGCTCGCCGCCACCTGGTGGCTCGCCGCGCCCCCTGCAGCGGCGCAGGACCCGGCCGCCGCGAACGCCGGCGCGCCCCCGGAGCCTCCGCCGGCCGCGCAGGCCGCCCCGCCGGCCGGTGCGGCCCAGGAAGACGGCGCCGCACAGGACGACGGCGCGCCCCAGGACGGCGCGCCCCAGGACGGCGCCGGCGCCCCGCCCTCCGGCGGGGGCGGCGCAGCCCCGGAATCCGGCCCGCGCGCCGATCGCAGCCCGGCGCGGCGCGACCGGCCGGGAGCGACCAGCAGCCGCGCCACCCCCTCGAAGAAGCGCCGCGGCGACATCAACCCCTGCATGACGCCCGATCCGGGCTGGGGCGTCTACGACCGGTGGTCCCGCGCGCCCTCGATCGGGCAGATGATCATGCCCCACAAGGGCGGGGTCACGAAGCGCGGCGGCTTCGACGTCATCATCCACTTCCACGGCCACGAGGCGCTCCGGAAGGAGTTCGTGAAGACGGCCGACGGCGCCGTCCTCGTCGGCATCGACCTCGGCATCGGCTCGGGCGCGTACTCGAGCGCGTTCTCGGCGCCCTACGTCTTCGAGAACCTGCTCGACAGCATCGAGCGCGCGGTGGCGAAGAAGACCGGCAAGAAGAAGGTCTACATCCGGAAGCTCGGCCTCTCGGCCTGGAGCGCGGGCTACGGCGCCATCGAGCAGATCCTGCGCCAGCCCGCCGGCAAGCGGGTCGACGCGCTCGTGCTGCTCGACTCGCTGCACGCCGGGTACGCCGACGAGCACCAGCGCAAGCTCAAGGTCGCGCAGATCGAGCCGTTCATCGCGTTCGCGCGGCGCGCCGCGGCGGGCGAGGCGTTCATGTTCATGAGCCACTCCTCCATCCTGCCGCCCGGCTACGCGTCGACCGCGGAGACGGCGAGCTTCATCGTGCAGCAGCTGCGGGGCAAGCCGCGCGGCTCCTCGCGCCGCGACGTGCTCGGCCTCGACATGATCCGACGCTTCGACCGCGGCGACTTCCACCTCCGCGGGTACACCGGCGACGACAAGCCCGACCACTGCGCCCACCTCGGCCTGATGGCGGACGTCATGCGGGTCCACCTCAAGCCGCGGTGGAAGACGCCGCAAGGGCGGCGCTAGATGGGCGGCATCGGCGTCATCATCAACCCCCGCTCGCGCCAGAACCTGAGCGATCCCCGCGCGGCCGTCCGGCTCGCGCGCGCGCTCGGCGACCACGGCGTCGTCCGCACCGCGCGCACCCGCGAGGACCTCGCCCGGATCGCGGAGGACTTCAGGAAGCTCTCCATCGACGTGCTCGGCATCTCCGGGGGCGACGGCACGAACCACGTCACCATCACCGGCTTCCTCGACGTCTACGAGGACGAGCCGCTGCCGCCGATCGCGTTCCTGCGCGGCGGGACGATGAACACCGTGGCCAACGCCGTCGGCGTGCCCCGCGGGCGCCCCGACGGCCTGCTCGCCGGGCTCATCGCCCGCTACACCGACCGCGGCCGGCACCCGCTGCGCTGGGTCGAGCGCCACGTGATGCACATCGGCGCCCACTACGGCTTCATCTTCGGCACCGGCTGCGTCCACGGGTTCATCGCCGAGTACAACCGCAGCGAGGAGCGGAACGCGATCTGGGCCGCGAAGGTCCTCGCCCGCGCGAGCGCCGCCGTGCTCCTCAAGACCGACACCCAGGTCGCCGCGCGCTGGGAGGGCCGCGTCCACTTCGACGACGGCTCGGCCTTCCCGGACCGCGACTACCTCGCCGTCGCCGCCGGCACCGTCGACCAGATCGGCCTCGGGTTCCGCCCGTTCCATCGCTACGACGAGCGCCCCGAGAGCTTCCACATGCTGGGCATCCACACCTCCGCCCTCGGCTTCGTGCGGAAGCTGCGCGACATCTGGCGGGCGCAGCCGATGGGAGAGGCGCACACCTTCGAGAAGATCGCGCAGCGCGCGGTGCTCGAGGCGCGCTCCGGTGTGGTCCGCTACGTGTGCGATGGGGACGTGCACGAGCACGTCGGCCCGCTCACGGTGCGCATCGGCCCGCGGGTAAAAATCCTCGTGGAGCACAAGACCGGGCACCGCCCTGTCGCCAGTCGGCGCACATCGCACGAGGTGTACGCCCGCGGCGCCCACGGCGAGCGCGCGCGCCGCGCGCGTTGATCGAGCGCCCTGCGGCGAGCGCGCGCTCGCCGCGCGCGCAACGGCCGCGCGAGACCATGGCTGTAGGAGACCGGCAAAGTTAGAATACCCTCGCTCCATGTCGCCGCGCTCAACCTCCGCGCCCGCACCCTCGACGGGATCGACGCTGCGGGCTGATGGCGTGAGCCGCCCCTCGTCGTCGTCCGCGGCCTTCCCGCGCGGCAGCGCCCCCGACGCGGGCGACCCGGAGCTGCTCGATCCGGAGTCGCTCGATCCTTCGCTCCTGTCGTCGCTCCGGCAGGTCGGCGCGCCGTCGCCCGGCCCGGCGCGGTCGACGCGGCGCATCTACCGCGAGGGCGACGTGATCGGCGGCAAGTACCGGCTGCGCTACGTCCTCGGCGAAGGCGGCATGGGGATGGTGTGGCTGGCCCACAACGACGTGCTGAACATCGACGTCGCGCTCAAGTTCATCCGGCGCGAGGTCACGTCGACCGAGGCGACGCTGCGCCTCCAGCAGGAGGCGCGCGCCGCGGCACGGATCGATCACCCCTCGATCGTCCGGGTGCTCGACTTCGGGGAGTCCGATCACCGCGATCCGTACATCGTGATGGAGGTCCTCCGCGGCGAGCAGCTGGTCGAGGCGATCGAGCGCCGGAAGCGCTTCTCGCCCGCGGCCGCGCTCCGCATCCTGCTGCCGATCGCGAGCGCCCTCGCCGCGGCGCACGACCGCAGGATCGTCCACCGCGACCTCAAGCCCGAGAACATCTTCCTCGTGAAGAACGATCGCGGCGACGTCATCCCCAAGATCGTCGACTTCGGCATCGCCAAGGTGTGGAGCGAGACCGCGGGCGGCGACGTGACCAAGGCGGGCACGGTGCTCGGCAGCCCCGACTACATGTCGCCCGAGCAGGCCCGCGGCATCACCGACGTCGACGGGCAGACCGACGTCTGGGCGTTCTCGGTGGTGCTCTACGAGACGCTCACGGGGCAGCGGCCGTTCCTCGGCGGCAACTACCACGACCTCGTGGCCGCCATCCTCGTGAAGGATCCGGTGCCGATCACCGACCTCGGCGTCGGCGACGCGGCGCTGTGGAGCATCATCGAGCGCGGGCTCGCCAAGGAGCGCGCCGGGCGGTGGCGGACGATGCGCGACATGGGCGTGGCGCTCGCGCGGTGGGCCACCGAGAACGGGGTCGAGGAGGACGTGACCGGGACGTCGCTCGCCGTGCACTGGCTGAGCGACGGCGGCCAGCGGCGCCTCTCGGAGCGGCCGGCCGCGCGCCCGCCGCGCAGCGGCCCGGACGTGGAGACGATCGCGCGCGAGGAGCGCGAGGAGATCGCGCTGCCGCCCTCGGGCCGGCGGCGCTCCGCCATCGTCGCGCTGGCGGCGGTCGCGGCCGTCGTCGCCATCGGCCTCGCGCTGTTCACCCTGCGCGGCGTGACCGCGCGCGACGGCGGCGCCGATCCGCCCCCGGCCGCGACGTCCGCCGCGCCGCGCGATCTGCCCTCGCCCGCCGCCGCCGCCGCGCCGACGACGGCCGGGCAAGACGCCGGGAACCTGGCCCACCCCGCGCCGGCGCGCTCGGCCGGAGCGCCGGCGGCCGCCGGCGAGCCGCGCCGCGAGCCGACGGACGGCGGCGCCGGCCCCTCGGCGTCGCCTCGGAACGCGGGCGCCCGGCGGAGCGCCGCCCCGCGGACGACCTCGAAGACCCCTTCCGCCGCCCTGCCGGTCCCGGCTCGGCCGAACTTCTGAAGCCGCGATGCCGATGAACGTGAGGCCCGCTCGCGGAGCGCGACATCGCGAGCCCACGCTCGGCGCGCGATGGCCGCTGCTGCTCGCCCTCGCCGTGCTCACCGGCGCCTGCTCGCTGCTCGCGGACAGCGCCCTCTCCGACAAGCCCTCCGAGGGCGGCGCCGGCGCGCCGGGCAGCACGTCGACCGGCGGCTGCGCGCCGGACTGCCCGGCGGACGCGTGCTGCGGCGGGGCGTGCGTCGACCTGAGCCAGGACCCAGGGCACTGCGGCGCCTGCGGCAACGCCTGCGGCGCCGGCGAGTCGTGCTGCGACGGCGAGTGCACGAGCGTGCTGAACGATCCGTCGAACTGCGGCGCCTGCGGCGCGGCGTGCCCGAACACGCTCTGCGTGGGCGGCCACTGCTCGTCCGAGTGCGTCTTCGGCTTCGACAACTGCGACGGGAACATCGTCACGAACGGCTGCGAGGTCGATCTCACGAGCGATCCCGAGCGCTGCGGCGGCTGCTCCCTCCGCTGCCCCTCGGGCGCGATCTGCGACGAGGGGGAGTGCGCCTGCGCGCCGCCGCTCCTCGACTGCGACGGCCTCTCCGACACGGGGTGCGAGACCGACGGCTCGTCGAACCCCGCGCACTGCGGCGCCTGCGGCGTCACCTGCGGGCCGAACATGGAGTGCCAGGCGGGCGTGTGCGGGTGCCAGGCGGGGTACGCCGACTGCAACATGGCGCCCGACGACGGCTGCGAGGCCTCGCTCGGCACGACCGAGAGCTGCAGGGCGTGCGGCGACGCCTGCTCGGACGGCATGGCCTGCGACCTGATCGGCGGCTGCGCCTGCACCAACGGGCTCCTCGACTGCGACGGCCTGCCCGGCTGCGAGTCGATCGTCACCGACCCGGCGACCTGCGGCGCCTGCGGCGTGCAGTGCCCGGCGGACACGCCGCGCTGCGACGGCACGGCGTGCGTGGTCACCTGCGCCCCGGGCCTCACCGCGTGCGGCCTCTCATGCGTCGACACGCAGACCAGCCCGCGCCACTGCGGCGCGTGCGGCGTGGTCGCGGGGCCTCACCAGCACTGCGAGGCCGGCGCGCTGGCCTGCGACGCGGACTTCGCCGACTGCGACCCGAGCGCGCCGGGCTGCGAGTCCGATCTCGCCCGGAGCACGCAGCACTGCGGCGCGTGCGGCAACGCCTGCAAGCCGGGCGCCGCGTGCGTCGCCGGCGTGTGCGCGTGCGGCGGGTTCACGCCGCACGACTGCGGCGCAGACTGCCGCGCCTGCTGCTCGGACGCGGACTGCTCGGACGGCGACGGCTGCACCACCGACGTGTGCGAAGCCGGCGGCACGGCGTGCCGGCGCACGGGCTGCGCCGCCGGAGAGCAGTGCTGCAGCCTCGTCGCGTGCCGCCAGTGCTGCACCAGCGCCGACTGCAGCGGCGACGAGATCTGCTCCGGCGGGGCCTGCATCCCGCCCTGCGGCTCCGGCCTCGTGGCGTGCGACGGGGCGTGCGTCAGCCTGAGCTCGGTCGAGCACTGCGGCGCGTGCGGCAACGCCTGCCTGAGCGGCCGCGAGTGCCGCGACGGCGAGTGCACGCCCCCGCGGGTCGTCATGGCGGCGGCGGGCGCGCCCATGCCGCGGCAGATGGCCGCGGCGGCCTGGATCGGGGACGCGCTCTTCGTGTGGGGCGGCCGCACGGCGAACAGGGACGTGAACGACGGGGGGCTCTACGATCCGGCGCGCGACGCGTGGTCGCCGCTGGGCATCGAGGGCGCCCCCTCGGCCCGCGTGCTCGCCGGCGCGGCGTGGACGGGCTCCCGGGTGCTCGTGTGGGGCGGCGGCGCGTTCGGGAGCACGGCGGGCCTGGCCACCGGCGCCGCCTACGACCCGGCGGCGCGGACCTGGCGCGCGATGAGCACCACGAACGCCCCCACGGCGCGGCGGTCGCCGATCGCCGTGTGGACCGGCACGCGCCTCCTGATCTGGGGCGGCGCCGCGGGCGGCGCGCCGGTGGGCGGCGGCGCGCTCTACGATCCGGTCGCCGACGCATGGTCGCCCGTCTCCAGCGTGGGCGCGGCTCCGGCGCGGGACGGCGTCGCGTGGGCGTGGTCGGGCGCGGAGCTCTACCTGTTCGGCGGGCGCGCCGGCGACTCGACCACGGGCGACGGGTACGCCTACAACCCCACGACGGACGCGTGGCGGGCGCTGCCCAGCGCGGGCGCGCCGAGCCCGCGGGCCGACGCGTTCGCGGTCTGGATCGGAAGCCGGCTGCTCGTCTGGGGCGGCGTGGACAAGGGCGATCGCGACCTCGGCGACGGCGCGATCTACGACCCGGCGGCCGGCGCGTGGGCCGCGGTCGACGACAAGGACGCCCCCTCGCGGCGCAGCCGCAGCGAGCGGCGCACGGGCTGGACCGCGTGGACCGGCACGCGCGCGCTCATCGCGGGCGGGCGGAGCGATTCGATGCCCAAGAAGGACGGGAAGCTGTACGATCCCGCGGCAGGGTGGGGCGCGAGCGTGGCGGTGGCGAACAGGCAGCACAGCTACGGCGTGGGGGTCTGGACGGGGACCGAGCTCATCCTGTGGTCCGGGTTCGACGGGTTCTCGCTGCTCGCCGACGGGGAGCGGTTCAGGCCGTGACGCCGCGGCGGACGCGGGCCCTCGCCGGCCCCCTCGCGCTCTTCATCGCCGCGGCGGGGCTCCTCGCGGCGCCCGCGCCCGCCGCGGCGCAGAGCGCGGCCGACGTCGCGGTCGCGCGCGAGATCTTCATCGAGGGCTCCGAGTTCGCCAAGCAGGGCCGCTGGGAGGAGGCGCGGGAGCGGTACGAGCGCTCGCTCGCGATCAAGCGCGCGCCGATCACGCTCTACAGCCTCGGGGTGGCGCAGCAGCAGACCGGCCAGCTCGTCGAGGCGCTGGAGAGCTTCCGCGCGTTCCTCGTCGAGCCGTCCGCGCCGGCGACGAAGGAGTACGAGAAGCTCGCGCGGCAGGCGGTGCAGGAGCTCGAGCGCCACGTCGCCGGGCTCGATCTGAGGCTCTCGCCGGACGGCGTCGCGGGCGTGGTGGTGAAGATCGACGGCGTCGAGGTGCCCGCGGCGGCGCTCGATCGCCCTCGGCCGGTCAACCCGGGGAACCACGTGGTCACCGTGAGCGCGCCGGGCTACCGGGAGGCGCGGCGGAGCGTCGCCGCGGCGCCGGGGAGCCGCGTCGTCGTCATGCTGACCCTGGAGCGCGACGCCCCCGCGCCGGGCGCGTCCACCCCGGGCGCCTCCGCCGGGCCGCGGGCGCCTTCGGCGGAGGCGCTGCCGGGCGGCGCGGCGCCCCGCGCGGCGCACGGCGCCGCGCCCGACGCAGCGACGGTCCGCGTCGTGCCGATCGTGCTGCTCGCCGGCGGCTTGACCACGGTCGCGGCCGGCGTGGCGATCGGCCTGCTCGGCGTCGCGAGCGCGTCGGACGCGCCGACGCGGGACGGGGACGCGGCCGACGCCGCGCGGGCCCAGGCGCTCGCCGGCGACATCGTCGCGGGCGCCGGCCTCCTCGCGGCGGGCGCCGGCGTGCTCGTGCTGGTCCTCGACCGCGGCCCCACCGGCGCCCCGCGGAAGCAGGCCTCGCCGCGCGCCGCCGTCGGCCCGCTCCGCCTCACCGTGCGCTTCTGATCGGCCCGCGGGGGCCGGTCGCTACGCCGTCGGCATCTCGCCGCGGTCGAGGCTCACCACCACGAACGCGCCGTAGTTCAGCACCGTGAGCGAGTCCTCGTCGAGGATGAGCACGCGGACGCACTGGGGCGGGGAGGGCGCGAGCAGGTCGGCGTAGGGGTCGAACGGCGCCTCGTCCGTGGGCGGCAGGACGGCGTGCAGGAACGCGTGGAGCCGCGCCCGGTGGCCGAGGATGACGCTCGCGGCCGGCGGGTCCGCGCCGCCGGCCGCGGCGCTGCGGAAGAGCAGCCGGCGCGCCGCCGGGGACACGACCAGGATCGCCGCGTCGGTCACCTCGAGCTCGCTGCACGTGCACAGCTGCTCCACGCGATCGCTCACGGCGTCCTCCACCGTCTGGAACAGCCGCAGCCGCCGCCGCTGTCCCTCGGTGAGCCCCGGCTCCTCGAGGTAGGTCTCGAGGCTGCACCCGTGCATGTTCCGCCCGCCCCCGTAGCTCATGCCGCCCGTCGTGGCGCAGTCTACTCGCCCGCCTTTGCCAGCCGGGTCGGACAGCCGCCACGCCTCCCCGCATGGGCGTTCATGCACGGGATTAGCCAACGCCCCCTGCGCCGCTCCGGGGCGCGGCGCGGTCGCCAAGCTCTCCAGGCCCGGCGCGGCGGCGCGCGCCCGCGCGGCGCGGCGGCGCGCGCCCGCGCGGCGGGCGGCTACTGCGCTGCGGGCGGCGCGATCTTCGCCGTGAGCTCGACCTGGGCGACGCTGCGCTGGGCGGCCTGCTGGCCGCTGGCGCCGGGGGGCACGAGCAGCGCCTGGAGCCGCTGCGAGGCGTCGGCCGTGCCCGGCGCGTAGCTCGACGGCGACCAGGTGAGCGTGCCCTTGCCGGCGGAGTCGAGCCGGTCGATGGTCAGCGTGACGTCGCCGTTCGGGCCCGGCAGCTTGAGGTCGGCGCCCTCCGCGTACTGGCGTGTGTCCACGCTGAGCGAGACGACATCCCCCTCCACCTTCTCGATCTTGAAGACGCGGTAGCGCAGCACCGGCAGCTGCGCGCCCGACACCACGGCGCGGTCGGTGACCATCCAGTAGGCCCCCGCGCCGACGGGCCTGTCCGGCAGCGGCGGCGTGAGGAGCGCGATGGCCTCCCCGAGGGCGGCGAGCAGCGGCTGGAGCCCGGGGTCGGCGTCCTTGGCGAGCTCGGGCTTTTGGTTGCTGACCGCGTTCGCCGGCGAGATATCGTACCGCAGGGCGCTCCCCTTCAGCTTCGCCAGCGCGTCGGCGAGCTCCTTCGGCGGGCCGCCGATGGACATGGACGCGAGCGTCGCCGACGTGATCTTCGCGGTCACCGTCGTCGGCGCCGCGGGCGCGGGCGCGCCCTCCTTGGGCTTGTCGGCCGGCTTGTCGGCCTTGATGCTCAGGCCGAGCTCGAGGTTCGGCAACCCCTGCGGCCCGCCCATGCGCAGCCCGAGCGTCATGGCGACCTTCTGCTCGGATTTCGGATCGACCTTCGCGGCGAGCTGGGCGCGCGGCTCGCTGCCGGCGTCGATGACCTCGATCTTGTAGGGCACGTCCTTCGGGAGCGCGGCGGCCGCCGCCTGCGCCGAGAACACGCCGTTCTCCGGCGGGCCGTCCTTCGCGCCGCCCGGCGCCGGCCGGCTCTCGGGGCCGCCCGACGCCGCCGCCGCCGCGAGCTCCGCGCCGAGCTTGCCGCCGACGACCGGGAGCGCCGGGCCGGCGTCGAGCGCGCCCGCGTCGGCGGCGGACTGCGCCTTGCTCTTGTCCCCGTCGCAGCCCGCGAGCCCCGAGAGGGCGACCGCCGCGAGCATCGAAGCCATAACCCCGCGCCACCGAGTGTGCATGACGGCGGGGTGTAGCCAAAACCCGCGCCGCGTTCCAGCGCGCTCTTGCGCCGGCCGGGGAGCCGCGGCGGCGGTCAGGCCCGCCGCGCGGCCTTGAGCCCGCCGATGAGCTCCAGGAGCTCGAGGGGCCGGAACGGCTTCGCGTAGTAGGCGGTCGCGCCGAGCGCCTCGGCGCGACCGCGCGCCTCGCGGTCGTCGAGGGCGCTGATCACGACGATCGGCAGGCTGGCCGTCGCCGGGTCCGCGCGGAGGCGCGCGCAGACCTCGAAGCCGTCCATGCTGCCGGGGAGCATCAGATCGAGCAGGAGAACATCGAAGGGCTCGGTCAGGGCGCGCTCCACCGCCTCGGGGCCGGTGCCGACGCCGATGACCTCATGGCCGCTCGCGCCGACCAGCGCCTCGATCATGCGCCGGATCGCGTCCTGATCTTCACAGAGGAGGATACGCATGGTCGCGAGCTCACGGAGCCTCGCACCGGCGCCGTCGCGCGGTCAAGCGGGAACGCGCCCGCCCGGTCCGCTCGCGCCGGGGTGGTCGCCTCGGGGCGCCGCCCCCCCCCGGCGTCCGCTCCGCGGCCGGCCCCACGCCGCGCGGTGGCCATCCTTCCAGGAGCGAATGCTAGACGCGGCGAGGGCGATCGCGGAGGCGCGCGGCGCTCGCCGGCGGGCGCAGGGCGAGCTCGATGCCCACGCGCGCCCCGCCGCCCCCGCGGCGCTCGGCGAACGCGCGACCCCCGTGCGCCTCGGCGATGCGCTTGCACAGCGCGAGGCCCAGGCCGAGCGAGCCGCGCTCGGCGCCGCTCTCCCCGCCCTGCGCCCGCTCGCGCCGGAAGAACGGCTCGAAGATGCGCGTCTCCTCCCCGTCCGCGAACCCGGGCCCGCGATCCTCGACCTCGAAGACGACGCGGCTCGGACCGCCGGGGCGGACGCGCAGCCGCTCGGCCCCGCCCGCGTGCGCGCGCGCGTTCTCGAGCAGGTTGGCGAGCGCGCGCGCCAGCAGCGTCGCGTCCGCCTCGAACGCCGGCGTCCCCTCGGCGACCTCCAGCAGCGTCGGGTCGAGCCCGGCGCGCTCCAGCGCGCGGATCGCGGCCTCGGCCGGGTCGAGGCGCGTCAGGGTGAGCGCGGCGAAGTCGATGCGCGAGCTCGCCAGGAGGTCGCCGACGAGCGCGTCGATCTCCATGACCTCGCGATCGAGGTCGTCGAGCACGGGCGCGCCGGCCCCGCCGTCCCCGCGGGCCATCTCGGTCAGCAGGCGGATCCGGGCGAGCGGCGTGCGGAGCTCGTGCGACACGGCGGCGAGGAGCTCTCGCTGGTCGGCGATCTGGCGCTCGATGCGCGCGGCCATGTCGTTGACCGCCTCGGCGACCACGCCGACCTCGCCGTGGCCGTGGCGGTCGAGCCGGACCCGGCTCGACAGCTTGCCGGCGCCGATCTCGTGGACGACGTGGGCCAGGTCGACGAGCGGGCGCGCGAGGCGGCGCGAGATGAGGCCCGAGGCCGCCCACAGGACGGCGGCCACGGCGAACAGCGGCAGGGCGAGGCGGAGGGACGCGCCGGACCGGCCGCGCCCGGGGCAGAGGAGCACGGTGCCGAGCGAGCCGCCGTCGCCGGGGACCGGCGCGACCAGGGGCTGCACCCGGCAGGGCTGGCCGTACCGCGCGAGCCGCCGCCCCTTCGCGTCGAGGAGGTCCAGGTCGGTGTCGAACTCCTCCGCGATCACGCGGGCGAGGGCGTCGCGGGCCACGGGATCGCCCCAGACCCGCTGGAACTGGAGGCCCACGAAGGACTGGGCGCGGGCGTGCTCGTGCCGCCAGCCGGAGTTGCCGACGCGGTCGATGGCGCCGACCGTCGCGATCGCCGCGAACGCGGTGATCAGGATGGTCGCGCCGAACCACATGAAGATCCGGCGGTGCAGCCGGGCGCTGAGGAAGCGGTTGATCGAGACCTTCCGCCCGTTCTCGAACAGCCACGAGCGGCAGCGCATCACGCGCGGTCCTTGGCGAGCACGTAGCCGACCCCGCGCACGGTCTTGATGAGCTTCGGCGACCTCGGGTCGTCGGCGAGCTTCTGCCGCAGGTGCGAGATGTGCACGTCGACGGTCCGCCCGCCGACGTTGACGTCGCCGCGGCCGGCCTCCTCGAGGAGCGCCTCGCGGGCGACGACGCGGCCGGCGCGCCGCGCGAGGGCGACGAGGATGTCGAACTCGATGCCGGTGAGCTCCGCGGGCTTGCCCGCGACGGTGACCACGCGGCCGGGCACGTCGATGGCGATGTCCCCGGCCACGATCCGCTCGCCGGCGGCGTCGGGCGTGGCGCGCCGGAGCACGGCGCGGAGGCGCGCGAGCAGCTCGCGCGGGCTGAACGGCTTGGCGATGTAGTCGTCGGCGCCGATCTCGAGGCCGACCACGCGATCGGCCTCGTCGCCGCGGGCGGTGAGCATGAGGATCGGCATCGAGCTCTTCTGCCGGATGCGGCGCACGACCTCGATGCCGTCCATGCCGGGCATCATCACGTCGAGCAGGACGGCGTCGAAGGTGCCCGCGGCGAGCGCCGCGAGGCCTCGCGCGCCGTCGCACGCGACCGTGACCGTGAAGCCGTTCTGCTCGAGGTAGCTCGCGAGCAGGGCGTGGAGCCTGGAGTCGTCGTCGATGAGCAGGAGCCGCAGCGCCATGGAGGGACCCGAAGGGAAGGGGCGGCAGCGCGCGGCGGCCGCCTCTGTCGTGTATAGCTCAGCGGCCGGGGGCGGTGTCGGTCTCCGGCGCCGCGGGGCGCGCGGGCGCGGCGCTCCGCCACGAGGAGCGCTCGGCCTCCCGCGCGGCGTCCACGCAGAGGGACGCGACGTGGCGCTGGAAGGCGTCGCGGCGGGCCTCGGCCCGGCAGCGCAGCGCCGAGAAGCCGGAGGCGTAACCGAAGACGGTGCCGAGGACGAGCAGCGTGATCGTGATCTGGCGTCGCATCATGGTCTTCGTTGCCTCCTTCACGCCCACTCGCCGTGCGTCCTGTAGGGGTCGGCGCGGTGGCCGCGCCGACCGGACCTGCCGGACCACAGATCGCGGAACGCGGCCGGCCCGATCTCGATGAGGTCCGCGAGCTGCTCGCGCTGGCGGTCCTCGAGCACGGCGTGGACCTTGCCGAGCGCGCCGACCGCGGCCTTGCGCAGCGACTCGATGGCGGTGTCGTGCCGCGCGAAGAGCTCGCCGAGGCGCGTCTCGTCGAAGCTCGGGCTCCGCATGGCGGCCGCGACGTCCGCGCGCGTGCTGCGGATCTCGCTCCGGTGCGCGTCCGCGGCGGCGCGGAGCTCGTCGACGGCCGCGACGATGGCCTTCTCCTGCGGCGGCGTGGTGCCGAGCCGGTCGAAGAGGAACGACAGGAAGAAGCGACGGCGGAAGCCGAAGCCGCCGAAGCCGCGCCGGCCGAAGGGGCGCGGCCCCGCGCCCCAGTGCCCGCCGCAATCGTACCGGCCGGCGCGCTTCAGGGTCATGATCAGGCCGATCAGGCAGGCCGTTCCAACGATGAATCCCAACATGATGAGCACCCTCCGTGAGCGTCTCCGCTGTCGATACGTGCACGGGGCATGTCCGCGCGGCGCCCGGCTCGTCCGGACGCGCGCGCGGCCCCGGTCGCAGTCGGCCGGAGCCGCGCTCGCGCGGCCCCGGGCTGCGAGGCTGGAGCCGCAAACGCGCGGCCCCGAGCCACGACGAAGCTGCGCAGGGCGTGTGAAGGATGTGCAGGCGCGCTCGTGAAGAAAGATGAAGGAGGCCGCGCGCGGCGCGGCGATCTGTGCTGGGCGATACGGAGCGGCGCGCTGCGGTGAGGCGCCGCGCTGCGGTGGGGCGCCGCGCGGCGGTGAGGCGCCGCGCTGCGGTGAGGCGCCGCGCTGCGGTGAGGCGCCGCGCGGCGGTGAGGCGCCGCGCGGCGGTGAGGCGCCGCGCTGCGGTGAGGCGCCGCGCTGCGACGATGCCGTGCGGCGCGCGGCCCGTGCGACCTCGCGCCCTCGGGCGGCCCTACCTCGCCGGCTCCACCTCGCCGAGGTCGTCCAGGTCGTCCACCTCGGCCTTGGCCTTCTCGTCGCTCGAGACCGCCCACGGATTTGTGCGCTCGCTGTCGGCTGGCGCGCCGTCGCCTTCGTCGGCGTCCTCCGCTTCGAGATCGTCGAGCGACTCGACCCCGGCCGGCGAGACGCTCGGCGCGGGCGGCGTCGACGCGCGCGGCGCGGGCGGCGCGGGAGGCGTCGACGCGCGCGGCGCGGGCGGCGTCGACGCGCGCGGCGCGGGCGGCGCGGGAGGCGTCGACGCGCGCGCCGACGAGACGCCGGGGTCGCTCGGGAGCCTGCTGCGCGGCGGCTCGGCCACCTGCGACGAGACGGACGCCGCCGCGGCGCCGCCGGTCGACGGCGGCTTCGTCACGATCGCGCTCGGCGGCGTGATGCCTCCGGCCGGCCTCGAGCCCGCAGGAGCGCCGGCCGGCGGGCTGCTCACCGAGGGCGGGAGCCCTGCCGGCGGCGAGCTCGCCGCCCCGGAGGAGGCCCCGCCCGGAGCGGCGGCCGCGGCGGGCTTGCCGGGATCCGGCGCGCCGCCGGACGACACCGAGGCTGGCGCCGCCGGCGAAGAGGCGGGCGCGTTGCCGGACGACGCGGGGGCGGACGCCGCGGGCGCCGAACCGGGCGCGCCGGCCGGCGACACCGGCGCGGGCGCCGCCGGCTTCGACGCGGGCGCGCCGCCGGGCGAGACCGGCGCGGACGCCGCCGGGGCCGACGCGGGAGCGCCGGCGGCCGGCACGGCCGGCGCGGGCGCGCCGCCGGGCGGCGCGGCGGACGGCGCGGGCGCGCCGCTGCGGACCGACGACACCTCGGCCGGCGCCGCCTTCGGCGCGTCCGCCTTCGGCGTGGCGGCGCGCGCCGCGTCGAAGCGCATCGCCTTCTGCGCGAGCTGCACCACGGGGAGGATCTCGCGCGGCGGGATGTTCGCGGCGATCACGTCCGGCCCGGCGATCGCGAGCTCGCCGTCGGCGTGGAACGGCACGCCCGGGCGCTCGCGCTCCTGCTTGAGCCGCGCGTTGTCGATGGCGACGCGGACCTCGAGCGGGATCCGGGTCTGCCACAGCCGGCCGTCGATCGCCGTGCGCACGTCCCACGGCGTGAGGATCGGCGTCCTGCCGATGCCCTCGAACGGGCTCCGGTCCGCGAGCAGCGCCTTGAGCAGCCAGGCGACGATCTCCTGGTGCTGCGGCGTGTCCTGATCCCACGGCATCGACTCGCGGAAGAACTGCCAGTAGCCCCCGGCCGGGCCGTACACGGCGAGATCGCGCGGATCGAACGCGGCCTCGAACGCGCGCGGGGTGATGTCGCCCTCGTCGATGACGGAGTCGATGAGCGCGCCCTGGAAGTCCGGCGTCTTGCGGCGGGCGGCCCGCGGCGAGAGGCCCGTGAGCGAGGTCGTGATCTGCTGGCGAACGTCGCTCCGCTCGCGGAACCAGCTCATCCGCTCGACCGCGCCGAACCGCTCGCGCAGCTTGACCGGCGTCCACCACGGCAGATCGAGCTCGCGCAGCCGCGCGATCAGCTCCGCCACGAGCTGCAGCGCAGGCTCGCTCGCGAGGTGCACGCGCGCTTCTCTCCTCAGCGTCTCGTCGTCCTTGCTATCGGGATCCCGGTGCTGCAGCGATCGCTCCGCCATCGTTCCTCCGTGTTCCCCCGGCCGCTCCGCTGAATACCAGAACCGGATCCGCGCCGGCAGCCCGCGCGCGCGGCGGTGGCGCGCGCAAGCCCGGCGGGAACCGAGCCTCGACGCGCGCGGCGCGCATCCCCGCGGACCGCCAGGATGTCGTTCTGCAACGACGCGCGAACGCGGGGCGGCGGCGCGCCGATCGAGCGCGGCCCGCGGCTCGCCACCGCGCGGTGCGTCGCGTCGGCGTCGAGGAGGAAGCGCCGGGCCGAGGAGAGAGCGCCGGGCGCCTCGCCGCGCTCGGCCGGCCTCGACGAGCAGCGCCGCGGGCGGCGGCCGACCCTCGAACGCGACCCCTCCGCGTGGCCGCGGCCAGCGCCCGGGATCACCCGGCCGCGGCGCGCGCCGCCTTGGGCCTCGGCGCCGGGTCGATCCGGGCTTAGGCTCTCGCGGCCATGCAGGAGAACGCGGGAGATGCGGCGCGCGAGCGCGCCGCGCGTGGGCTCGATCGGCTGGACCGCCCCGGGCGCGGGCTCTCGCCCTGGGCGCGCCGCGTCGCGTGGTCCGCCGCGGAGGCGATGCTCTGCGACGAGGACGAGCGCGGCGAGCTCGCCCCGCCGGGCGCCGAGGTGTGCGAGCGCGCGGTCGCGGCGCTGGATCTCTCGCTCGGGCAGGCCAGCCCCGAGACCCGGCGCGGCTTCGCGCTGCTGGCCGCCTGCCTCGAGCTCCTGCCGCCCTTCGTGATCGGCGCCTTTGGCCGGATGAGCCGGCTCCCGCTGGGCCGGCGGCTCGCCTACCTCGAGGCGCTGGAGTCGAGCCGCTCCGGGCTCCTCGCGATGCTGCTCGTCGCCTTCAAGGTGCCGATGTGCATCCCCGCCTTCGAGGAGGGCGCGGAGCTCGCGCTGACGGGCCTCGATCGCGAGAGCACCGCGGCGCGGCGCCGCCTGCCCGCGCTCCGCCCGGCCGCGGGCGCTCCGGCCGCGCCCCGCGCCGACGCGGGCGAGCCTCCGCGCGCGACGCCCGCCGCCCGGGGCGACGCGTGAGCGGCGCCATCGCGTCGGGCGAGCCGATCGTCCGCGGGCGCGATCTGCCGGCGGGGTTCGACGAGGCGTGCGACGTCGCCGTGGTCGGCTCGGGCGCCGGCGGCGCGGTGGTGGCGGCGCTGCTCGCCGAGGCGGGGCGCCGCGTGATCGTGCTCGAGGAGGGCCCCTACTACCGCCCCGACGACTACCAGCGCTGGAAGCCCAGCGAGTCGCTGCGGCGATTGTTCCGCGAGGGCGGCATGGTCACGGCGTTCGGCGTGGGCGAGACGCCGATCATCTCCCTCACGCTCGGGCGCGCGGTCGGCGGCTCATCGGTGGTGACCGGCGGGGTCTGCTTCCGCATCCCGGGCAGCGTCCACGCGCGGTGGGTGCGCGACCTCGGCCTCGACGAGCTCTCGGAGCGGGCGCTCGAGGCGGCGTACGAGAGCGTCGAGGAGCGGCTCCACGTCCGCGAGGTCCCGGAGGCGATGCGCTCCGCGTCGACGGCGCGGTTCGTCGAGGGGGCGCGGCGGCTCGGCATCCCGATGCGCCCGCTCCGCCGCAACACCGGCGACGCGTGCGAGGGGAACGGCCGGTGCAACTTCACCTGCCCCGCCGGGGCGAAGCGCTCGGTCGACGTCGCCTACCTGCCGTCGGCGACGGCGCGCGGCGCGCGCGTCGTCGCCGACGCGCTCGTCGAGCGGATCGCCGTGCGGCGCGGGCGCGCCGCCGGCGTCGAGGGGACGCTGCTCGGCGGAGAGCCCGGCGCCCCGCCGCGCCGCTTCCGCGTGCGCGCGAAGGTGGTGGTCGCCGCGTGCGGCACGCTGCACACGCCGCTGCTCCTCCGCACGGCGGGCGCCTTCAAGGCGAGCGGCGCGCTCGGCAACGACGTGACGCTGCACCCCGCGGTGCGCGTGGTCGCGCGGTTCGACGACGCGCTGAACGGCTGGGACGGCGCGCTCCAGAGCGTCTACTCCGACCACTTCGACGCCGAGGGGATCAAGCTCGTCGGCGTCTACTCGGCGGTGAACGTGCTCGCGGCCGGGCTCCCGGGCGTCGGGCCCGCGCTGCGGCGGCGGGTCCGCGCGCTGCCGCGCTGCGCGGTCTTCGGCGCCATGATCCACGACGAGGGCGGCGGCCGCGTCCGCCCCGGCTTCGGCCGCGAGCCGCTCGTCTCGTACGCGATGGCGCCGCGGGATCTCGCGCGGCTGCGCCGCTCGATCACCCTCCTCAGCGAGATGGCGATCGCCGCCGGCGCGCGCGAGGTCTACACCGCGATGATCGGCGCCCCGCCGATCACGTCGATGGACGCCGCGCTCGCGGCCGAGCGCGCCCCCGTCGACGCGCGCCGCATCGAGTGCATGGCGTTCCACCCGCTCGGGAGCGCGCGCGTCGCGAACGATCCGCGGCGCGGGATCGTCGATCAGAGCGGCGAGTGCTTCGAGCTGCCGGGGCTCTTCGTGGCCGACGGCTCCATCCTCCCCACGAGCATCGGCGTGAACTCGCAGGTGCCGATCATGGCGATGGCGACGCGCATCGCGTGGCGGATGGCCGAGCGGTTCCCGCGGCTCGCGGCGGAGGGCCCCGCGTAGGGGCGAGGGGGCGCGGTGCTAGCATGTCGGCCGGGCCGACAGCCGAGGTTTTCAGGAGGCAAGCGATGATCGATCTCCGCTCCGACACGGTGACCCGACCGACCGCGGCCATGCGCGCGGCGATGGCGGCGGCCGAGGTCGGCGACGACGTGTACCGGGAGGACCCCACCGTGCGCAGGCTCGAGGAGCGCGCCGCGGAGCTCACCGGCAAGGAGGCCGCGCTGTTCGTGCCCAGCGGGACGATGGGCAACCAGATCGCGCTGCTCTGCCACACGCAGCGCGGCGACGAGGTGATCGCGGGCGAGGGCGCGCACTGCGCGTTCTACGAGAGCGGCGCCGGGGCCGCGTGGAGCGGCGTGCAGTTCGCCTTCGCCGGGCGCGGCGGCCTGTTCACGGCGGCGGACGTCGAGGACGCGATCAAGCCGCCGCAGTACACCCAGCCGCGCACGCGCGTCGTCGCGATCGAGAACACCCACAACCGGGCCGGCGGGCGCGTCTTCCCGCAGGACGACGTCCTCGCCATCGCGAAGGTCGCGCGCGCGCACGGCCTCGCGCTCCACCTCGACGGCGCGCGCCTCTGGAACGCGGCGGTCGCCTCGGGCCGGACGGTCGCCGAGCTCGCGGCGCCGTTCGACACGGTGAGCGTCTGCTTCTCGAAGGGGCTCGGCGCCCCGGTCGGCTCCGCGCTGTGCGGCGGCGCCGACGCGATCCGCGCCGCGCTGCGCTTCCGGAAGATGCTCGGCGGCGGCATGCGGCAGGCGGGCGTGCTCGCCGCCGCCGCCCTGTACGCGCTCGCGCACCACCAGGGCCGCATCGCCGAGGACCACGAGGCCGCGCGCGCCATCGCGCGGGCGATGCGCGACGCCGCGCGCCGCGCCGCCCGGCCGGGCGCGACCGCGCCGCCCGCGACGATCGAGGAGCCCGAGACGAACATCCTCTACGTCGACACGCCCGGGATCCCGGCCGAGCGGCTCGTCGACGCCGCGCGGCGGCGCGGCGTGCTGATCGGGGCGACCGGCAAGAGCGCCGTCCGCGCCGTGACCCACCTCGACGTCGCGCCGGAGCAGGTCGCGCCCGCGGCCCGCGCCCTCGCCGAGGCGCTCGACGAGGTGCTCTCGACGCCGCGCGATCGCGGCCACGAGGGCGCGCGCACATGAGCCGCCGCGCCGCCGCCTCGGCGCTCGCCCTCGCGATCGCCGCGCTGCTCGGCCCCGCGTGCGCGCCCGCGCGCGGCGACGCCTACGTCGCCGCGATGGCCGCCGGCGAGCGCGCCTACCACGCGGGGCGCTACCACGAGGCGGCCCGCTCGTTCGACGGCGCCGCGTCGCGCGCGCTGCGCGTGAAGGACCGCGACGAGGCGCGCCTCCTGCAAGCGCGCTCGTTCGAGCGCGCCGAGGCCTGGGCCGAGGCGCGCGCGTCGTACGAGCGGCTGCTCGCCGACTCGCCGCGCGGGCCGCGCTCGGTGCGCGCGGAGTTCGAGCTCGCCGACCTCGAGATCGAGCACGGCGACGCCGACGCGGGCTACGCGATGCTCCTCGCGGCGACGCGGCGGAACCCGTCGCACGGGCTCGCGCGCAACGCGCTGAAGCGGCTCCTCCGGCGCGAGGAGGAGCGCGCCGGCGCGGGCAGCGCGCTCGCGTGGCTGCGGCAGCACGGCCCGGCGTTCCGCGGGACGGAGCTCGATCAGGACGTCGCCTACCACACGGGCCTGCTCCTCGAGCAGAGCGGCGATCGCGAGGGCGCGCTGCGTACGCTCGTCGCCGCCGCGCGCGCGCACCCGTACCCGGCCGGCAGCCTGACCGACGACGCGCTGTTCCGCGCGGCGGAGCTCGCCGCCGCGCTCGGGCGCCCCGAGGAAGCCATCGGCTACCTGAGGGAGCTGCTCGCGCCGCGCGAGTCCGCCGCGACCGGCAGCTACGATCGCGCGCGGTTCGACGACGCGCAGCTGGAGATCGCGCGGCTCTACCGCGACGCGCTCGGCGATCGCGCGGCCGCGCGCCGCGAGCTGCGCAAGCTCTACACGAACCACCCCGCGTCCATCCTGCGCGACGACGCGCTCTGGGCCGAGGCGAAGCTGTGGCGCGAGGACGGCCGGACCCAGGAGGCGTGCGCGACCGCGGCGCTCATCACCCGGGAGCTCCCGGAGTCGCGCTACGCGCGATGCGCGCACGCGATCTGCCCGTCGCTCCCGGCGCCGCAGCGCCCGTGCGCGGACTACATCGTGCGCGAGCTCGACGGCGGAAAAGACGGCGAAAAGGACCGCTGACGCGGGACGCCGCACGGCGCATCGCCGTGTCGGCGGCCGGCCGTGGCGATGGACCGCCCTTTCGGCGGCCCGCCCCGCGGTCAGTCGTCCTCGTCGTCCTCGGGCTCGAGCTCGGCGTCGTCGTCGCCCTCGTCGTCGTCATCGTCGCCGAGGTCGTCGTCCTCCGCCTCGTCGAGGTCGTCGTCGTCCTCACGCGGCTCGTACTTCAGGTCGATGCCGATGTCGCCGAGCTGCGTCTCGAGGAGCTCGAAGAGCTCGTCTACGTCGTCGCCCCCCCACTCGTCGAGCACGTCGGTCAAGAACTCAAAAAAGTCACCGCTGTCCAGACGACGCTCGATCTCTTCGACCTGCTCTTCCGAGAACGCTTCGAGGACGTCCTCGCGCAGCGCCTCGGTGTCGCCTTCCTCAACGGCATCCGCCGCAGAGAGGCGGATCTGCTTTACGGCACGCTTGTCGAGGTGAATCTCCATGAAGGTGGCTTCGTTTAGGCGACCCTCGCAGCTGCCGTCAAGCGGCGTATGGAGTCGAGCTTCACGAGACCGCTCGCCTCCCCCTCCCGTCCGCTCTTTTCCTGGCGGCGCGGCGGGGGACTGACAGCCGCCCCCGGGCCCCGCCGCCCGCGCGCGGACGGGCGTTGCCGGCGGCAGATCTCTCGCGTATCTCAAGCAACTCGTGCGTTTACGACCTCCGCCCGGCGCGCTCCCGGCCGCGACCCTCGCGGCGAGCGCGTTGCTGTCCTTGACAGCGCCTGCCGCGCCGCCGGAGGGCAAGGCCGAGGGCGACCTCCCCGCCGCCGCGCCCGACACTCGCGCCGACGCTCGGACAGGCGAGGCCGCGCGCGACGAGAGCGACGGGAGCGACGGCGCGCTCGCCGCGCCCGAACGCGCCGCGCGCGACGCGCAGGCGAGCGGCGCCGCCGCGCGGCCACCGCCTCCTCCCGTCAAGCCGCGCGTCGAGTTCGCCGCGCGGCCGCCGCCGCTGCACGTCGAGTACGCGCAGTACGGCGTCGCCCTCGTGGCGGAGATCAGCCTCGACCCCGGCGCCGTCTGCCCGAGATCGGGGCCGCTGTACTCGTGCATCCTGGGCAGCGGCGGCGGGCTCGCGATCCGCGGCGGCTACCGATCGCCGGGCCCCTGGTACTTCGGCGGCGCGTACCAGTTCACGAAGATGGACTCGAGCAACCTCTACCGGCTCGGGATCTTCCAGCAGCTGCGCGCCGAGATGAGGTACATGCCGGACATCGGCTACCGAGCGGCCCCGTACTTTTCCGCCGGCATCGGCGGCGTCGTCTACGGCAACGAGTGGGGCGTCGAGACGGGCGGCGCGCTCATCTTCGGCGGCGTCGGCGTCGAGCTGGAGGTGTCGCGCCGCGCGGTGCTCGGCGTCAGCTGCGTCTACCGGCCGGTGCTGATCGCGGGCTGGAAGGACACGGCCAACTACGAGCGGGGCACCGGCATCGCGCAGTTCGTGGGCTTCGAGCTCCTGCTCGAGGTGCGGACCGAGCTCGGTCGGCGCTGAGCGGCTCCCCCTGCCCGCTCGAGAGAACGCACCGTCCACTTGACTCGACCGTCGCTCCGCGGTCCCCTCGGCAGCGTGATCTGCGATGTGTGCGGTCGCGACAACGCTGCCGATCTGACGTTCTGTCAGGATTGCGGCCGACGGCTCAAGGCGCGCGAGGCGCGCGTCGCCCCGCCGACGCCGCCGAGCGGCCTACCCCAGGTGTCGCTCCCGGCGCTGCCTTCGCCCGCGCAGGCGGACGCGCCGCCCGCGAACGACGCCCGCGGGGCCGCCCGGGCGCCGGGGGCCCGCGGCGCGCCGGGGCGCCTTCGCCCGGAGGCGCCGGTGTTCTCGTTCAGCCCGATCGGCTCGGCGAGGACGGAGCCTTCCATGCCGGCGGCGCACGGCCGCGCGGAGATCGCCGCGCGGTCCGCCTCCGCACCCGCGCGCGAGGGCGCCCCGACGCCGGCCGTGGGCGCGCTGGACAGCGCCATCCAGATGGCGCCGGCGCTGCAAGGGCCGCGGCCCGCGGACCGGAGCGACGCGGAGGCGCCGTCCGTGGCGCAGGCGACGCCCTCGATCACCGAGGCGCTGCTGGGGCTCTCGTGCGCGAGCTGCGGCGGGGACAACCCGCCGGGCTATCGTTACTGCGTGACGTGCGGCGCGCCGCTCCACCGGAAGGACGGCGCCGCGCCGGCGGCGGCGCTGCAGCCGGCGAGCGTCGCGCCCAGGCGAGCGAGGGGCAGCGACCCGGACGGCGCGCTGTCCCCCGCCGCGCCGTACGTGGCGCACCCGCCGCCCGACGAGACCAAGACGACGGCGCGGGGGGTCCAGGAGGCCGCGCCCCGGCACGCGCCTGCGCCCGAGGCCGCGCCGCCGCCCGCGTCGCGCGACGAGCGCCCCGGCGCCGCGGACGCGCTGCGGCAGGGCCCCGGCGCCTCGCCGCCGGCCAGGCCGGCGCCGCCTCCGCTGCCGCCGGTCGCCCAGCCGCCCCCTCCCCCGGCCAGCGGCAGCACCCCCGACAAGATCGTCGGCTCGCCGGTGCTCGACATCGCGTCGTCGCAGAAGGCGCCGGCCCGGCCGGTCGAGTGCGCGCGCTGCCACGGCCAGTGCCTCGCGGGCACGCGGTTCTGCAAGTACTGCGGGGCGCCGCTCGAGGGCGAGCGGCCCGTCTCCGAGCGCCCGTCCAGGCCCACCGCCGACCGCCCGCAGCTCGCGCCCTCGCTCGCCCCGGAGGTCGGGCGCGACCCGCCGCGGCCCCCGCACGATCCGCCGCGGCCCCCGCAGGGCGACGCCGTCGGGCCGATCTCGACCGAGGCGGGCAGCGCGCCGCCGCCCTCCCAGGTGCCGCTCGCTCCGCTGCGGGCGTCTTATTCGGTCCGCCCGCCGGCGTGGGTCCCGGCCGACACGCGGCCGGCCCGGGCGCCCGATGGCAAGCTCATCGTGATCGTCGAAGACGGGACCGAGGGGAAGAGCTTTCCCCTCACCGGCCCGCAGATCGACATCGGCCGCACCGAGGGGGATATCGTCCTCGAGGACGACCTGTACGTCTCGCCGCGGCACGCGCGGATCATTCCCCAGAACGGGTCCTGGGTTCTCCGTGACCTGGGCAGCGTCAACCGCATCTACCTGCGCATCCGGAAGACGCACGCCCTTCGAGATGCCGACTTGCTCCTCCTGGGGCTTGAGGTGTTACAGTTTCAGACCGTGAGCGACGGGGAGCGAGGCCTCGGCCATGCGATCCAGCATGGAACGTTGCTGTTTGGCTCGCCCGCCATCCACCGGCGGGCGCGACTCTGCCAGCGGACGGTGGAGGGCGTGACGCGGGACGTGTACCACCTCTACCGGGACGAGACGGTGATCGGACGGGAAACGGGAGACATCGTGTTCACGGCCGACCCGTTCCTCTCGCGACGCCACGCCGCCATCCGGAGGAACCCGGCCACGGGGGAGTTCACGCTCACCGACCTGGAGTCGTCGAACGGGACGTACGTCGCCATCCGCGAGGACGTCAGCCTCCACGATCGCGACTTCGTGCGCATCGGGCAGCACCTGTTCCGCGTGGATCTCCCCCGATGAGCGACCCGACCGTCCGCGAAACGCCGACCGAGGCGCTGGAAGTCGACGGGCTCTCGAGCGCGGCGTCGGTGGGGACCGACTCCAGCGGCAACGCGGGCAAGGCCCTTGGTGATTCCCCGCACGGCGCCGCGTCGCTCGAGGCCGGCAAGGCGGGGTCTCTGGAAGCAGGCAAGCCCGTGAACTGGAAGCCGCCCCCGCCGCCCAAGATGCGCCCGGCCGCGAACGCCGCGCGCGAACAGAAGGCTGGCATCGCCGTGAAATCCGTGAAGGCGCCCGGCGCCCCAGGCCCCGACAAGGTCGGGAGGAAGCTCCCTCCGCCGCCGCGGGTGCGGCTCACCGCGGGCGGGCTGCGCGAGGAGGACGCGGATGGAAGCCCGACGCGGTCGGACGACCTCGCGGACGCGGCGACCCCCGACGCGCCGCCGGCCGGCGTTCACGCGCACGCCTCCCTCGGGGCCCCGGCGGTCGCCGCGTCGCACGACGGCGCGCTCGGCGAGACCCCCGCCGCGGAGACCATCGGCGACGGCTCGACCCTGCGCCCCGCCGCTGGCGACGAGCCGGCCGAGGGCGCGCAGCGCCCCGACGACACGGACGGCGGGGCCGCGGCGCCGGCCGATCCGCGTCGACCCGAGGTCGTGCTGCGGCTGTTCGGCCGGACCGACGTGGGGCAGGTCCGCGAGCACAACGAGGACAACTTCATCGTCGCGGATCTCACCAAGGCGAGCCGCGGCCTGATGGAGATGGACCGCTACCAGGTGGTCGGCGAGCGCGGCGCGCTGCTCGGCGTGTGCGACGGCATGGGCGGCGCCGCGGCCGGCGAGGTCGCGAGCCAGCTCGCGGTCGACATCATCTACCAGCGGATGAGCGCCGGCGGTCCCCCGCAGGACCACGACGAGCTCGCGGCGCGGCTCGTGCAGGCGATCGAGGCCGCGGGCCTCAGGATCTTCAGCGAGGCGAAGCTCGATCGCACCCGGCGCGGGATGGGGACGACGTCGACCATCGCCGCGCTCATGGACGATCACCTGTTCCTCGGTCAGGTCGGCGACAGCCGCGCGTACGTCCTGCGCGGCGATCGGCTCGTGCAGGTGACGCGCGATCAGTCGCTCGTGAACCAGCTCATCGAGGCCGGCCAGCTCACCGAGGAGGAGGCCGAGACCTTCGAGCACAACAACATCATCCTCCAGGCGCTCGGCACGGCGGACTCGGTGCAGGTCGACCTCACCTACGTGGAGCTCAAGCGGGGCGACACGCTGATGCTCTGCTCCGACGGGCTCTCGGGCATGGTGCGGAACGAGGAGATCCGCGAGGTGCTGCGGACCGTCGACGATCCGATCGAGGCCTGCAAGGTGCTGACGGATCGGGCCAACCAGGCGGGCGGCCACGACAACATCACGGTGGTGGTCGCGAAGTTCGACGGCGACGGGCTCGCCGAGCCGGACCTCGTGGACATCGAGGAGCTCCGTTACCAGAAGTACTCGCTGCCCGAGCACCTCCTCGCGCAGAACGCCGCCGCGTCCGAGCCGGCGCGCAAGGTGAAGGAGCTCGACGAGAAGAAGATCTCGCAGCGCCCCCCCTCGCCGAAGTCGTGGCTGAGCGCCGCGGACAGCGACCTGGACGAGGACGGCGACGACTACGACCCCGTCATCTCGCCCCTGCCGGCGGACGACGCGCTGGAGGAGCGCAAGGCCCGCGCCCCCGTCCAGGGCGACGAGCCGATCATGATCCCGACCGACGGCGCGCCGCAGTGGCTCGTGATCTTGATGATCGTGAGCGCCGTCGCGTGCGTTACCATCGCCGGCTACTACCTGCTCCGTTAGGCTGAGCGCCGCGCACGTGCGCGCGCCACCCACCGCGATGCTGCGCAGCAACGACAAGCGTGGCCGGCAGGCTCCGGCCGCCCCGCAGGAAGGGCCGCCCCCGCGGGGACCGGACGCGGACGGCCGCGTCGACGTCGAGACCGCGCAGCGCATCGTCAGGGACGCCGTCGTGCAGGCGATGCAGCGCGAGGACAAGGCGGTCGCGCTCGTGCGGGCCAAGGCGGACGAGGCGCGGCGGCGGGTGGCGCGCCACAACCTGCTGCTCGGGCTCGGCGTCGTCGCGGCGCTCGTCGCTGTGGCGGTGGCGGGCGTGGTCGCGTACCGGTCGCGCCTGGCGGCCGACGCGCTGGCGCGCGAGGTCGGCCTCGGCGTCGCGCCCGCCGCGCGGCCGACGGGCGAGATCCCGGAGCAGGTGCTCTCGGGCCGCGCCATCTTCGAGCAGAACCGGCTCGCCCTCTACGTGATGGGCTACAAGGTGGACAACCGCATCGGCGGTTGCTGCTCGGCCTTCGCCGTCGCGCCCGATCTGCTCGCCACGAACGCGCATTGCGTCCGCGACTGCCGCGCGCGCGGCGGCACCCCGATCGTCACGCAGAACGACTCGATGGGGAAGACGCGGCTCCGCATCGTCGCGATGTCGGCCCACCCGGCGTACAAGCCCGGGCAGGCGGGGGCCGGCTCGCCGGACGTCGCCCTGCTGCGCATCGACGGCAGGGCGTCGCACACGGTGAAGCTCGCGAACGACGCCGAGCTGCGGGCGATCGGGCCGGGCGACGACGCCTACGTCCTCGGCTTCCCCGGCCGGCTGATGGATCCGCTGAGCCCCTCGGCGACGTTCCTCGAGGGCCGCATCGGGCGGGTGACCGGCATCGACGACGAGGCGACGACGCCGGACCGCGCCGTCGTCATCCAGCACGACGCGGTCACGCGCGGGGGCAACAGCGGGAGCCCCATCTTCAACCAGTACGGGCACGTGATCGGCATCCATGCCGCGCACATCGACGACGAGGACGACGTGACGATCGACGGGCGCAAGACGACGGTGACGCAGAGCTCGCCGTTCCGGATCGGGATGCGCATCGATCTGCTGAAGGGGGTCCCCGCGCCGTGATGCTGCGCGTCGTGCACACGTTCGGGCGCAACGCCGGGTCCGTGGAGCTCCATGACAAGCGCGTGGTGCGCTTCGGCCGCGCGCCGGACAACGACGTCGTGTTCGACCCGAACCACGATCGCGACGCGAGCAGCCACCACGCCGAGGCGCGCCTCGAGGCGGCGGGCTGGGTGCTGTACGACCTCGACAGCCGCAACGGAACCTACGCGGGCGGGCAGCGGATCAAGCGGCACGCGATCGCCTCGGGCGACGAGGTCACGTTCGGCGCGAAGGGCCCGCGGGTGCGGATCGAGGTCGTCGAGCGTCGGCCTCCGGGTCCGCCGCAGGCGCACGCGGCGCCGCCTCCCCCCGCGCCCGCCGCGGCCTACCCCGCGCCCACGGGCTACCCTGCGCCCGCGGCGTACCCGGCTGGCGCCGCGTACCCGGCGCCGGCGGCCGGCTATCCCGCGCCGGCCGCGTACCCGGCGCCGGCCGCCGGCCACCCCGCGCCCGCCGCCGCTCTCCCGGCGCAAGCCGCGGGCTACGCCGCGCCCGCCGCGGCCCACCCCGGGCACGTCGCCGCCGCGCCGCCCGCCGGCGCCCGGCGGGTCGGCGAGCGGACGATCGCCATGATGATCTCCTCGGCCGTCTCGGCCGCCACGGGGCGCGCGAAGCCCCGCGGCACCGTCGAGCTCAACGCCATGCTCCACAAGGAGGTGCACGCCGCGACCGCAGGCCAGCGTCGCACGACCTACATCCTCGCCTCGCTCCTCGTGGTCGCGCTCGCGAGCCTCGTCGGCCTCATCCTCTACAACCGCTCCTCCCACGACGAGATCAGCCAGCTGCGCGCCGAGCTCGCGCGCCTCCCGCCCGAGGACCCGCGGCGCAAGGAGATCGAGCGGCGCCTCGGCACGCTGCACCCCTCGAACGCCAACTTCGGGCGCAACCTCCACGACCGCTCCAGAAAGGGGATCTTCATGCTCGCCTCGGGGCGCGAGGGGTTCTGCACGGCGTTCGCGGTGCGGCCCTCGGTCCTCGCGACGAACGCGCACTGCATCACGGCGGCCAAGCGCCGCGGCGGCACGATCGTGGCGCTCGAGAACGAGGGCCGGGGCCAGATAAGCTTCGCCGTGACCAGCATGCGGACACACCCCCAGTACCGCGACAGCGCGGACCAGCTCACCCCGGACATCGGCGTCGTGTCGATCGCGGGGCGCGCCGCCGCCGTCCTGGAGCTCGCCACCCGGGAGGAGCTCGCCGCGGCCGGCGCGGGCGACGACGTGTACCTGATCGGCTTCCCCGAGCGCCTCACCGACGCCGCGAACCCGGTCGCCACGTTCCTGGCCGCCAACATCGGCCGGATCACCGGCGCGAACGGCCGGCCCGCGGCCGCGGCCGACGCCTGGCTGATCCAGCACGACGCCCGCAGCACGAGCGGCATGAACGGGAGCCCCATCTTCAACGGCCAGGGCAAGGTCATCGGCATCAACGCCGGCGGCTACCTGGAGGGCAACGACGAGACGATCTCCGGCCAGAAGACGGAGGTGGTCAAGGCCTCCCCCTACAAGTTCGGGATGCGCATCGACCTGCTCGACGCCATCCTGCGCTGACCCCGCGCGAGAGAGATGCTCCGCCACGCGCTCCGACGGCTCCTCTGGACGCTGCCCACCCTCGTCGGCGTCTCGCTGCTGACGTTCTTCGTGCTCTCGTTCGTCCCGGATCCCACGGACGATCCGCTCCTCGCCAGCTCGCTCTCCAGCGCGGAGCTCGCGCGGCTGCGCCGGGAGCGCTTCCTCGACCTCCCGCGCTTCATCAACCTGGAGCCGCGCGACGTGCGCCTGCGCGCCCTCGCGGCCGTGCGGGCGGTCGCGGCCGGCGGCGACGGCGCGGCCGCCGCGGCCGACGAGCTGCGGCGGCTCGGCGGCGCCGCGCTGCCGCACATCCTGCCGCTCGACGCGCTCGCGCCCGAGCCGCGCACCCGCGTCGCCCTCGCGCTCGCGCCGGTCGCGGCGCGGATGGGCCTGCCGCGCGCCGACGAGGCCGCGGACCCGGCGCACGCGGTCGCCTTCTGGACGCGCTTCTGGGACGACCGCGGCATCGAGTTCCGGAGCGCGTCGGTCCGGAGCGCGGTGCGCCGCCTGGTCCGCTACGGCTCCGAGTCGCGCGCCGCCGAGCTGCTCGAGCTCGACACGTTCGCCCTGCAGCCGGTGATCGCCGCGCTCCAGCCGCCGCGCGACGCGGCGGCGCTCGAGCAGGCGCGCGCCCTCGTCGACGTCGCCGCCCACATCACCGAGATCGACGACCGGATCGCGCCGGGCGAGGACCTCGCCGAGGCGCGCGCGTGCGTCACGCGGTGGAAGTCGTTCTGGAACGTCTACCGCAGCGACTTCGAGGTCTTCTCCGGCCCGGCGCGGCTCGCGGCGACGGTGCTGGAGACGCGGTACGGCAAGTGGGCGCTCGGCGCGGTCACCCACCGCCTCGGCGTCGCGGCGACCGGCGAGCCGGTGCTCGACGAGCTCGAGCGGCGCGCGCCGGTCACGCTCACGCTCGTCTTCGGCGCGATCGCCCTGGCCTACGCCGTTGCCGTCCCGCTCGGCGCGCTGAGCGCGGCCTCGCGCGGGCGGCGGAGCGACTCCGCCATCGCGGCCGCCGTGCTCACGCTCGCGGTCCTCCCGACCGCCGTCGTGGCCGTGGCCGCCGCGCTCCTCACGGGCGGGGCGCGCTCGCTGCTCCTGCCGACGTGCCTCATCGCGCTCTCGCTCATCGCCGCGCCGACGCGTCAGCAGCGCGCGGCGCTCGTCGCCGTGCTCACGCAGGACTTCATCCGGGCCGCGCGGGCGCGCGGCGCCGGCGCCGCGCGCGCCATCGCCGTCCACGGGCTGCGCAACGCCGTGCTCCCGGTCGTGACGCTCGCGATGCTCGAGCCGCCGATGGCGCTCGGCGGCGCCTTCGTCGTGGAGCGCGTCTTCGAGCTCCACGGCCTCGGTGAGCTCACCCTCCTCGCCGTGCAGGCGCGCGACGTGAGCTGGCTCATGGCCATCTCCATCGGCGCCGCGGGCATCGCCGCGCTCGGCGTGATCGTCACCGATCTCGCGTACGTGCTCGTCGACCCGCGGCTCGGCCCGGCCGTGCTCTCGCGGAGGAGCGGCGCGTGACGCACGCGGCGGCGTTCCTCCGCCGGATGGTCGGCAGCAAGCGCGTGGCCGCGGGCACCGTCCTGCTCGGCGTGCTCGCGCTGCTCGCCATCTTCGCCGAGCTGCTCGCCGCCCCTGCGCCCATCGCCCGGCTCGGGCCGGACGGCGCCGAGATCCTGCCCGCGGTCACCGACGCCGCGGAGCTCGAGTCGCTCACCGAGGCCGAGCTCCGGGTGCGCTTCGAGGTGGGCGTCGCGATCTGGCCGCCCATCCGTTACGGCCCGGAGCAGCGCACCGACGCCGGCCCGAACGCGTCGCCCTCGCTCGATCACCCGCTCGGCACGGACTTCGAGAGCCGCGATCTCGCCGCGCGGCTGATCTACGGCGCGCGCACCGCGCTCGGCCTGTCGCTCAGCGCGGTGCTCGTGGGCATGTTCCTCGGCGTGGTGCTCGGCGGGCTCGCCGGCACGCTGCGCGGCTTCTGGAACGACGGCCTCGTCCGCCTCGTCGAGACGGTCGACACCTTCCCGGCGATCCTCGTCGTGGCGATCGTGCGCGCCATCGAGCGCGAGCCCTCGGCGCTGTCGCTGGTGCTCGCGGTCGCCTTCGTCCGCTGGGCGGAGATCGCGCGCCTCGTGCGCGCCGAGGTGCTGCGCGCCTCGAGCGAGGAGTACGTGATGGCCGCGCGCGCGCTCGGCAGCACCCGGCTGCGCGTCTTCTACCGCCACATCCTCCCGAACGCGCTCGGCCCCACGATCGTGAGCTCGGTGCTCGGCGTGGCGTCCGTGGTCCTGCTCGAGGCGGCGATCTCGTTCCTCGGGATGGGCGCGCCCACGCGCGTGGCGTCGTGGGGGGAGACGCTGGGCCAGGCGGCGCGGCACCCGAGCGAGATCCGGCTGCTCGTGCTCCCCGGCCTGCTGCTCCTGGCGACGGTCGGCGGCTCGTACCTCATCGCCGACGCGCTGCGCGACGCCGTCGACGCGCGCACCGTGCGCTCGCGGACGCCGCGCTGAGGGCGCGCGCGGCGGGGCGACGCGCGCGGCGGGGCGACGCGCCCGCGGCCGTCTCCGCTGCGCCCGCCGCCCGGCGCCGGCCGCGCGCCGAGGTCGCGCCGGGATTTCGCGAAATCGGCCTCATCCGCGCGATCTCGGCGGCGGGGGCCTCGCGCCACTCGATCTCGATGGGAAGGCCCGCTATGAATTCGCCCGCCATGGCCGTTCCCGAGATCAGCGAGCAGGAGTTCGAGCGCGAGGTGCTCCGCAGCGAGTTGCCCGTGCTCATCGATTTCACCGCCACCTGGTGCGGGCCGTGCAAAACGGTCGCGCCGGAGGTCGACGCCATCGCGCGCGAGCTCGAGGGCAAGGCCAAGGTGGTCAAGATCGACATCGACAAGTCGAAGCGCATCGCCACGATGCTGCGCATCCAGGCCGTCCCGACGTTCATGGTCTTTCACCGGGGCCGCCCGGCGGCCGCGGAGCAGGGCGTCCTCAACCGCAAGCAGCTCCGCGAGCTCCTCGATCCGTTCCTCCCGCGCGCCGAGGGCGCCATCCGGGCGGCCGAGCTGGCGCAGCTGATCCGCGAGGGCCAGGTGGTCGCCGTCGACACGCGCGAGGGCCCCGCCTACGGGCGCGCCCACATCCCCGGCGCGGTGCACATCCCGCTGGAGGAGATCGAGGGCCGGCTCGCCGAGCTCCACATGCTGACCGGCGCGCCGGTGCTCTACTGCCGCTCCGGCGACAAGTCGAAGGACGTGGCCGCGAAGCTCGCGGAGGAGGGCGTCCCCGTCGCGTTCCTCGAGGGGGGCTTCCTCGCGTGGGAGGCCGAGGCGCTGCCGATCGAGCGCCCCGACTGAGCGCGCGCGTCCGCCCTCTCCGGTGAGCGCGGCCGTCGGCCCGGCGCGCGCGCGCGCCGAGGCGTGGCGTGGCGTCGCCGCCGGCGTCAGCGACCGGCGGCCGTCGCGTCACCCCTTGGCGGCCGCGAGCGCCGCCGAGACGACCTCGCGCACCGGGACGCCGTGGGTCCTCGCCGCCGCGGCGCAGTCGTCGAACTCCGGCTTGATCTGCGGCGGCCCGAACGGCCCCTCGCTGATCTTCACCCGGATGGCGCCGTACGCGGTCTTCACGGTGGTGATGCGCCGCGGCCGCTCCGTGCGGGCGACCGGGATCTTCCGGAGCCCGATGCTGGTCGTCTCGCGGAGCAGCGCCGTCGCCACCGCGTCGGCCTGGGGGGCGGCGGCGAGCGCCGCGATCGTCAGCGCGGGCCGCCCTTTCTTCATCGTGATCGGCGCCGCCCACGCGTCGAGCGCGCCTGCCGCGAACAGCGCCTCGATCGCGTGCCCCGCCACCTCGCCGGTGAGGTCGTCGACGTTGGCCTCGACGATCACGTGCGACGCGCTGCCGAGGCTCTCCTCCCCGCCCGAGCGCGTCCCCAGGACGACCCGCAGCAGGTTGGGGCGGTCCGGGAGCTCTCGCTGGCCGGCGCCAAAGCCGATCCGGTCGGGCGCGAACGTCGGCCAGCGCTCGAACCGGGTCGCCAGCGCGGAGATGATGGCCGCGCCGGTGGGCGTGACCAGCTCGGCGTCGAGGTCGACACCGTAGGTCGGGACGCCGCGGAGGCACGCGACCGCGGCGGGCGGCGGCAGCGGGAGGATCCCGTGCCGCGCCTTGACGAACCCGCGCCCCATGGGCAGCGGCGATCCGACGACCTCCGCCCCGATGTGCACGATGGCCGCGGCGGTGCCCACGATGTCGACGATCGCGTCGACGGCGCCGACCTCGTGGAAGTGCACGTCTTCCAGGCGGATCCGGTGCACGGCGGCCTCTGCCTCCCCGAGGCGCCGGAAGATCCGGCGCGCCAGCGCGGCGACGGGCGGATCGAGCGGCGCCGCGGCGAGCATGGCGTCGATCGATCCGTAGGTGCGCTCCGGCTGCGGCGCCTCGACGTGCACGTCGAACGAGGTCGCCACGATGCCGCTGCGGTGGGCGTGCCCGCGGTGCAGGTGGAACCCCTCGATGGGCAGCGCCGCGACCGCGCGCTCGATGACGAGGAGCGGCACCCCGAGATCGAGCAGCGCGGCGATGGTCATGTCGCCGGCGATCCCGCTGAAGGCATCGAAGAACAGGATCTTGCCGGCGCCCGCGCCTTCTTCGAGGAGCGGCGCGCGCGGGTGGTCGTGCCCTTGCGCGTGATCGTGGCCGTGGTCGTGCGCGTGGTCGTGATCGTGACCGTGCGCATGACCGTGATCGTGACCGTGCTCATGGTCGTGATCGTGCGCGTGGTCGTGATCGTGCCCGTGCGCGTGGTCGTGCGCATGCGCATGGTCGTGCCCGTGCGCGTGGTCGTGACCGTGCCCATGCGCATGGTCGTGATCGTGCCCGTGTCCCATGTCTCGCCTGCTCCGTTCGCCCGGCGTCTGTGCCTCGCGGCGCTCCCGCGGTCGCGCTCGTCGAGCGCTCACTCCTTCGGCAACATGCGGTGCACCACCATCGCCGCGCCGAAGCCGCTGTCGATGTTGACCACGGCGACGCCGGAGGCGCACGACGTGAGCATGCAGAAGAGCGCGGTGAAGCCGCCCAGGGCCGCGCCGTAGCCGACCGCCGTCGGGACCGCGACGACCGGGGCCGCCACGAGCCCGCCGACCACGCTCGGCAGCGCGCCCTCCATGCCCGCGACCACGATCACGGCGGACGCCTTGCGCAGCTCCTCGACGCGATGGAGGAAGCGATGCAGCCCCGCGACCCCCACGTCGTACAGCCGCTTCGCCTCGAGCCCCACGGCGCGCAGCGTCTCGATGGCCTCCTCGGCGACCGGGACGTCGCTCGTGCCCGCGGTCACGACCGCGACCGGACCGGCGGCGCGCTTCGGCGTCGGCGCGACCTCGACGGTGCCGGTCCGCGCCAGGGGGACGTAGCGAAACGCGGGCAAGAGCGACGCCACCGCCGCGCCCTTCGCGGCGTCGACCCGGGTCACGAGCACGTTCTGCCCGGCCCCCGAGATCTCCTGGGCGATCAGGGCGATCTGCTCGGGGGTCTTCCCTTCGCCGAAGATCACCTCGGGCACGCCCTGCCGGAGGGCGCGGTGGTGATCGACCGTCGCGACGCCCAGATCCCGGAAAGGCAGGCCTCGGAGCGCCTCGAGCGCCTCCTCGACGGCGAGCTCGCCGGTGCGAACGCGCTCAAGCATGTCCCGGACGAGGCGCGGCTCCATGTGCGCAGCCGCTTAGCGCGGCGGCGCCGCCAGAGCAAACGTTCCGCCCCGGCCGCCCGTTCCCCCCGGTCCCGTGGAGCGCCCGGCCGTGCGCGTCCGGCGGCTCGGCGCGCGCTCCTCTCGCTCGGCGCGCCGTCCTCGGGCGCGCCATCCCGGCGCGCTCCCCTCCCTTCCTTGTGCCGCTCCACGCAAACTCTCCAGGCTCTTTGCACAGGAGGGGGCGACAGGACTACGTTCCGCGCCGCGTGCCCGCCTTCGTCGCTCCCCTCGTCGGCTTTGCTCTCGGCGCGCTGCTCGCATGGTTCAGCGCAGCAGCCCCTCACCGCCCAGGCGCGCTGCGCGCGGCGGAGCCACGGCTCGCGTCCGGCCCGCCCGATCGGCCGCTCGCCCTCGTCTCCCTGTTCGCCGTCCTCGTCTTCGCCCCGGTCTGCGCCTACTTCCTCGTGTTCGCGCCCGACTGGAGCTTCGCGTACCTCGTCGACACCCGCCGGGTCCCGTCCGCCGTCGACCTCGTGCTGCTCCTCCTCGACGCCGCCTCGGTGCCCGCCGGGTTCGTCGCCGCGCAGCGCTTCGCCGCGAGCGCCGGCGGCCGTCCGACCGCGCAGCGCTCGATCCGCGCGCTGGCCGTCTTCGCCGGCGCGCCGCTCGCGATCGCCCTGATCGCCGTCCTCGCCTTGTCCCGGCGCCTCGCGCTCGACGGCACCTACCGGCAGGTCGAGGGCGACTTCGGCGTCCATCCGATCACCGGCGGTCCGCTCGGCTACGCGCTCCTCTGGATGCACACCATGCTCGCCGCCGGCTTCGCGGTCACCGTGAGCGCCCTCCTCCGGCGCGAGCCGCCGGGCGGCGGACAGAAGGGTGAGCCCCCCGCCGGCCCGCGCCCCCGCGCCGTCCCGAGCGCGCCGGCTCCAGCGGTGGAGCCGCCCCGGCCCGCCTCGACGCGCCCGCAGCGCCGGCTCGGCCTCGGCAAGGGTGACCGCTCGAACCGGCCGGGCTGAGGCGCACCCGCGAGCGCGGCCGCCGCGTCACCATGTCGGCGGACCGCCGCGGCCGCGCGGCCGCCGCGTCACCGCGTCGACGGACCGTCGCGGCGGCCGGCCCGCCGCGTCACCGCGTTGACGGAGCCACCGCGCTCCTCCACCCTGTCGCCTCATGTCCGAACGAGCCCGCATGGATCGTCAGATCGAAGAACTGATGGAGCTGGCCGAGCAGGTGGTGACCCGCGCCAGGAAAGGCGGCGCCGACGTCGCGGAGGCGATCGCCCGCTCCGGCTCCGAGCTCACCACCAAGGTGCGGCTCGGCGAGCCCGAGCTCGTCGAGGAGGCCGTCCACAAGGGCCTCGGCATGCGGATCATCAAGAAGCAGCGCGTCGCGCTGACCTCGACCTCCGACCTCACGCCCCGCGGCCTCGATCGGTTCGTCGCGGACGCGCTGGAGCTCGCCGACATCTCTCAAGAGGACGAGTTCGCCGGCCCCGCCGATCCGGAGCTCATCGCCAAGGGGAACTTCCCCGCGCTCGATCTCTACGATCCCTCGGGCGGCGAGGTCACGGCCGCGCAGGCCATCGACCTCGCGCGCCGCGGCGAGCAGGCCGCGCGCGACGCCGACCCCCGCATCACGAACAGCGAGGGCGCGACGTTCTCGCGCAGCGCGGGCGCCTACGCCCTCGTCCTGTCCGGCGGGTTCCGCGGCGGCGTCGCCGGCTCGTACGCCCAGCTCGTGGTCTCCCCGGTCGCCGACGACAGCGACGACAAGAAGCGCCGCGGCTTCTACTTCACCGCCCGGCGCCACCTCGCGGACCTGGACGCCCCGGAGGCCGTGGGCCGCGAGGCGGCCCGCCGGACGCTGCGCAAGCTCGGCGCCCGCAAGGTGCCGACCTGCGAGGCGCCCGTCGTCTTCGACCCGGACGTCGCCCGCTCGATGCTCGGTCTGCTCGGCTCCTGCCTCATGGGCAGCTCGATCTGGCGCAAGTCGAGCTACCTCATCGGCCGCGAGGGGACGCGCGTCGCCAGCGATCTCATCACCGTCGTCGACGACCCCTTGCTCCCGCGCGCGCCCGGCTCGCGCCCGTTCGACGGCGAGGGCCTCCCGTCCAGGCGCAACGTCGTGGTCGAGCAGGGCATCCTGAAGACCTACCTCTGCGACAGCTACAGCGGCCGGAAGCTCAAGCGCCCCTCGACCGGCAGCGCCTCGCGCGGCGCCGGCGGCGGCGTGGGCCCGTCGACCTCGAACTTCATCCTGCAGCCCACCTCCACGCCGGCGGAAGAGATCGTCCGCTCCACGCCGCGCGGGCTGTACGTCACCGAGATGATGGGCTTCGGCTTCAACGCCGTGACCGGCGATTTCTCCCGCGGCGCCGCCGGCTTCTGGATCGAGAACGGTGAGCTGACCCACCCGGTCAGCGAGGTGACCATCTCGCTGAACCTCGACGAGCTCTTGCAGCGGATCGACGCGGTCGGGAACGACCTCGATCTCCGGACGGCGACGTCATCTCCGACGTTCCGGGTCTCCGCCATGACCATCGCCGGCAGCTGAGCGAGCTCGGCCGCCGTCGCCAGAGCGTGTCCGCGGCGCGGCCCGCGCTCCTCGACCTCTTCTTCTTCAGCTCATCCAGGAAAGCGCAGAAGCGGACTCGGCAGCTGGGTTGCGAGCGACCCTTCAACCGGCCCCAGGTTGCGCTGCGGAGGGGGGTTCTGTCCTCAGCGGGTCGTGCTGCAGTGCTGCGCTCGGTGGCGGGCTCTCCTCCGTCGCCCGCGGCCGTCCTCGCCCAGCCGTTGAGCTGGGCGTAGGACGGCCGGGGCCCTCGCTCAGCGCGAGGATCCGCCTGCGGCCAGGCTCCGCGGCGGCTCTTCCGAGGCTGCGCCGGCGCTCGCCTGGAGGGGCGCTCCCGGCTGCGCGGCCGCTTCAGGCATCAGGAATGCCCTTAGCTGCTGCGCGTCGTTGCGGCCGATCCTCCCCACGAACGAGGGCAGGCTGATCGGCTCGTCCGACAGCGCGACGAACGTCCCCTGCGAGTTCGCTCGGTGGAGCGCCTCGAAGAGGGAGGTGACGTCCACGTCGCCGGACACGGCCCGAACGTCGATGATGTACACGTCCGCGGGGTCCGCCCCCGCGTAGATCAGCGCGTCATACGGGTGGCTCGCGTGCCGGATGGGCACGCCTTCCCCGAGGGCTCGCGCCACGTGGGCCATCGTGTCCTTGCTGCCGATGGCCATCATCGACTTGGAGGTCGCCTTGGCGAGCTCCCGGGGCACCGAATAGCCCCATGCACGGAGGAACTCGGCCACATCCGCCGCCTTGAAGCGCAAGTGTCTCCCTGGCGTACGGAAATGGGCAATCCTCCCTCGATCCACCCAATTATGGATTGTCTTCAAGTCGACCTCGCACAGGGCTGCGAGGTCGGATGCGGTCAACAGCTTCTCACGAACACCAGCCATCGCCGAACTCCACGCGAAAGGCACCTGCCGCACAGCTCGCGTTCACAGCGCGGCAGCGTCTCCTCAGGTGGCGGCCCCCCCCACCCGTCTGTCTACTCGATTGAAACCTAGCTCTCACAGACGGGTCCGTCACCCGCTTTGCTCGAATTTTCTCTGCCCCTCGGAGAGATCGCCCTGTACGGAGGCAAACTCCCCATCCTTCAGGGGATGTCCTGGTTCATTATGTTCACGCGCCCGGGCGTCGGCCAGCTGGTCACGAAGGAGCCAGCCGAGCCGTCGGGAGCGCGCGGCCCTACGCGGGCCAGGCTCATCCCTGCTTTCGGCTCGGGCATGGCGGGCGACCTGGACAAGACTGCACCTCCTCCATCCATCAATTTGAGCGGTTCTCCCGAGTTCGACAGCCCATGGTTGCCAAGTTTTGGCACCCGGAGCAGGAGCGCCTCCGGAGGAGCCGGGGGATCGAGCTCATCATCGGAGATAAATCCCTCGTTGACGACCAGCGCGTACGCGCCGGGCGCCAGCGAAATGGAAGGCAATTCGGTCTCTCCGCCCACATCGGCCAACACATACCCTGTAAGGTCAGCTGGGACATCGCCATCATTGTAGAGCTCGACCCATTCCTGCCCCGGCTCCGGCCCGACAGGATTTGCCAGTACCTCGTTGATGATCACGTGGGGCATGGGCTCGCGCGTCATGGCCGAGAACGTCCGCCGCTCCATGCGGCCGGCGTTGTCGACGGTGGCAATGGCGAGCTCCACGGCGGTGAGGGGCGGCAAGGGCCCGAGGACGAACGGCTCGCCCGGTCGCAGGGCGAGGACCTCGTCCAGCCCCTCGCCCGCGATCGCCCAGAGCAGCGGCGCGTCCGCCGACCGGACGCGGATCCGATCGTCGGCGACCTGGGCGCACCCCGGCCCGAGAGGCACTTCGTCCGGCGCGCACGCCGCGGCGACGGCGGAGAGGGGCTCCGACTCCAGCGCAAACGGACGCGGATCGAGGCTCACGGCCGCCGGCTCGCCGTCGAACGCGACGGGCGGGCCCACGAGGCGCAGCTCGTCCCCCTCGCCCGGCGCTGGGGGCGACTCCCCCTCGAAGCGCAGGCAGCGGGCGCCGATGCCCTCGACGGCGCCGCGGCGCAGCTTGCCCGCCGGCCCGCTCGGCTCGAGGGTCGCCGCGGCGATCGTCTCCGGGAGCGGCGCATCGCCGCACCAGACGCCGAGGCCGAGGCTCGCCCCGGCGTCGGGCGGCGGCCAGATCCGCGGGAGCACGGGGGGCGAGCCCTCCGCGGCGACCTGGAGGTGGTGCGAGAAGACGGGGCTGCCGCTCGCGACGGCGTAGGTCTCGCCGGGCGCGAGCGGGACGAGCGGCGCCACGGTCAGCGTGAGATCCCCCGAGGGCGTGCCGTCCAGCCAGGCGATCGACGGGACGACGCGCGCCGAGAGCGCCTTCGACAGCTCGCCCTGCTCGATCTGGCGGAGGTGCGCCGCGCCGACCTTGCCGCGGACGACCAGCGCACGGGCAGGATCGACGCCCTCGAGCGAGGCGCCCGGGAGGCGCACCCGCAGCCGCAGCACCGGCGGCGCGGCATGCAGGGGCGCTTCGGGCTCGATGTGGAGCTCGGGGCCCGCGTCCGCGGGGTCGGCGAGCTCGGCGTCCTCTTCGTCAGGCGGGGAGCGAGGGGGAGCCGCGAGCTCCGGCGCGCAGGACAGGGCGGAGGCCGCGAGCGGCGCGAGCGCGAGCGGCAGGGCGCGGCGAGCGCGGGGGGTGCACGAGGGGCGAGTCGGCGGGTGCTGGGTCATGACGCGGAGTTCGGCAGGAGCTCGCCGCCGGTTGCTCGACGTCGCTTTTTTTTTCGAGGCCGCTACCCTCGCCTCGCATGGCCCCCGAGGACATCAAGAAGCTCCGGCAGGAGCTTGGGTGCACGGCCCGCGAGCTCGCCGGAGCGCTGGGCATCGAGCAGGAGACGGTGCTCGCCTGGGAGCACGGCGACCTGTTCCCGACCAAGCGCTTCGTCGGCATGATGGAGGAGCTGCGGCGCAAAGGTCCGGAGGCGATCCCTCGCAAGAAGAAGAAGCAGGCGGCCGCCTCGCCGCTCCAGCTGCTCTCCGACCCCGAGCTCTGGCGGCTCTTCCGCAAGCTCCTCGCCCACCCCGAGCTGAGGAGCGCAGCGATGAAGCTGGCCGACACCTATCCGGATCCGATGGACGCCCCACCGTCGTGAGCGACGGGCCGATGGGCCTGAGGATCAGGAGGAGATGACGAATCAGTCGTCCTCGTCGTCGTCCTCGTCCTCGTCCTCGTCGTCGTCCTCGTCCTCTTCGTCCTCGTCCTCTTCATCCTCGTCCTCTTCGTCCTCGTCTTCCTCTTCCTCGTCGTCCTCGTCGTCGTCCTCGCCCTCTTCGTCCTCGTCCTCGTCCTCGTCCTCTTCGTCCTCGTCGTCCTCGTCTTCCTCGTCCTCGCCCTCTTCGTCCTCGTCTCCCCCTTCGCCGTCTTCCTCGTCCTCGCCCTCTTCGTCCTCGTCTTCGTCCTCTTCGTCTTCGTCTTCTTCGTCCTCTTCGTCGCGCAACGCATCCTCCTCGGCAGGGTTGTCGCGCCGGACGGCGGCCTTCTCGACAGCCCCAGCATCCTCCCCAACGACCGAGCTCCCCTCACGCACGTGATCTTCCATGGCTTCCATCGCAACATCTCCCTCCCGCGGCGCAGTAGGCGACACGCCGACGTCTTCCGGTAGATCCTCGGCCGCAGTGGCGACCGTCGTCCGGATTGATCCCTCCGCGCCGGCGAAGCTCTCCTGTCCCGCGGTCGCCACCGCCGTCTCCGGCGGCTCTTCGCCGAGCTCGCGCTCGTAGGCGCGTCGCGACTCCTCGGTCAGCTCGGTGAACTCGCGCAGGGTCGGCAGCTCGCCGAGCGCCTTCAGGCCGAAGAACTCGAGGAACTGCGCCGTCGTGCCGTACAGCATCGGGCGCCCGGGCTCGTCCTTCTTGCCCAGGATCCTCACGAGGTCTCGCTCCAGGAGCGACTTGAGCGCCGCGCCGGAATCGACGCCGCGGATCTCGTCGATCTCCGGCCGCGTGATCGGCTGCCGGTAGGCCACGATCGCGAGCGTCTCGGTCTGGGCGCGAGACATCTTGACCGGCTTCTGATCGGTCACCTCGCGAACGAACGGCGCGAATGCGGGGCTCGTCCGGAAGACGTACCCTCCGGCGACCTCGTCCAGACGGAACCCCCGCCCGTCGTACTCCGCGACGAGCTCGGCCAAGAGCTCGCGCACGACGCGGTGCTCTGCGTTCGCCGAACGCGCGAGCTCGCGGGCCGGCACCGGTCGCTCCGCCACGAAGATGAGCGCCTCCAGCACGCCCTTCAGATGCTTGCGCGCGACCGCAGAGAGCCCGGGCACCTGCGCGGGCCCCGAGGTCGCGCTCCGGACGGGAGCATCGGCGCGACGCGCAGGATCGCCGAGCTGGGACCAGGCGCCTGCGCGGAAGCGAGCGAGCGGATCCTGCCGCGTCGCCCTGGGGGCGCGCGGCTCTTTCTTCGCGCCGCGCGATCGCTTCGCTCCGCCGAGCCACGCGTACGCCGCCGCCCGCAGACGCGCCGGCGTGCCCCGCCCGCTCGCCCGCGCCGGCGCGCCCTGCCCCGGCGTCCTCGGCGCGCCCTCCGCCGACGTCTTCGGCGCACGCGGCTCCTTCTTCGCCCCCCTCGGCCGCTTCGCTCCGCCGAGCCACGCGTACGCCGCCGCCCGCAGACGCGCCGGCGTGCCCTGCGCGTTCGCCTTCGCCGGCGCGCCCTGCCCTGGCGTCCTCGGCGCCCGCGGCTCCTTCTTCGCCGCCCTCGGCCGCTTCGCTCCGCCGAGCCATGCGTACGCCGCCGCCCGCAGACGCGCCGGCGTGCCCTGCGCGTTCGCCTTCGCCGGCGCGCCCTGCCCCGGCGTCCTCGGCGCCCGCGGCTCCTTCTTCGCTCCTCGTGACCGCTTCGCTCCGCCGAGCCACGCGTGCGCCGCCGCCCTCAGCTGCGCCGGCGCGCCCTGTCCTGTCGTCTTCGCCACGCGCCGCCGCTTCGCCGCGGCATCAGCCACCGTCACGGCCACTCCCTGCGTCTACCTCATCCACCTCTTCCGCCGGCGCAGCCTCTTCCGGCGGTGTCGCGGCCTCCTCCGAGGCCGGCAAGTCGCTCGGATCCGCGGCCGCATCGCGCTCCGTCTGCTCCAAGGCGGGACCGGCGTCTGGTTCGGCCGCTGGCTCGCCCCCCACGAGCTCGTGCGCGCGGCTCGTCTCCTCCGCCGGCTCGGCCCGGTCCGGCCCTGCAGGTTCGCCGCTCGATGGCTCGGTCAGCTCCGGCCACATCGCCGCTTCGCTCGGCGCCTCCGTAGCCTCCGCAGGCTCAGGCGCCTCCGCCTCGACGCTCATGGCCTCCACGGGCTCGGCAACCTCCGGCCACGCCGGCTCTCCGCTCGGTGTCTCCGCAGGCTCAGGCGCCTCTGTTTCGACGCTCATGGCCTCCACGGGCTCGGCAACCTCCGGCCACGCCGGCTCTTCGCTCGGCGCCTCCGTAAGCTCGGGCGCCTCCGCAAACTCGGGCGCCTCCGACGTCTCCACAAGCTCGGGCGCCTCCGAAGCGTCCGCAAGCTCGGGCGCCTCCGAAGCGTCCGCAAGCTCGGGCGCCTCCGAAGCGTCCGCAAGCTCGGGCGCCTCCGAAGTCTCCGCAAGCTCGGGCGCCTCCGAAGTCTCCGCAAGCTCGGGCGCCTCCGAAGTCTCCGCAAGCTCGGGCGCCTCCACTTCGACGCTCCTGTGCTCCAAGGGCGCGGCCATACCCGGCCACGCCGACTCTTCGCTCGGCGCTTCCGCAGCCTCCGCAAGCTCAGGCGCCTCCGCAACCGCCGCAAGCTCAGGCGCCTCCGCCGGCTCAAGCGCCTCCGCCGGCTCAGGCGCCTCCGCCGGCTCAGGCGCCTCCGCCGGCTCAAGCGCCTCCGCCGGCTCAGGCGCCTCCGCAGCCGCCGCCGGCTCAGGCACCTCCGCCTCGACATTCCTGTCCTCCACGGGCTCGACCAGCTCCGCCGCCTCCACGAGCCCCAGCTCCACCGCCCCCACGAGCTCCGGCTCCGCCGCCTCCACGAGCCCCAGCTCCGCCGCCTCCACGAGCTCCGGCTCCGCCGCCTCCACGAGCTCCGGCTCCGCCGCCTCGATGAGCTCCGGCTCCGCCGCCTCGATGAGCTCCGGCTCCGCCGCCTCCACGAGCTCCGGCTCCGCCGCCTCCACGAGCTCCGGCTCCGCGAGCTCGCCGCCCCCCACGCTCGCGACCTCCGCTCCATCACCCTCGCCGGCAGCAGGCGGCGCGCCCGCCTCGTCGCCCCCGGCCGCCTCGACCCGCTCCGCCGACGGCGCCCCCTCGTCGACCTCGAAATCCGCCGGAGGCGTGCCGTCCGGCACCGAGAGCTGGATGTGGATCGGCGCCAGCGGGTCCGTCTGGTGGACCCGGATCAGCCTCAGCTTGCACATCTCGAGCACGGCCAGGAACGTGATGACCACCTCGAAGCGGGGAATGACGCCCCCCTTCGAGACGCTGTCGAGCAGCAGATCCTCGAAGCGCATCGACCGCCGCGCCGAGAGCTTCTCCGTGAGCTCCACGATGCGATCCGTGATGCTGATGCGATCGAAGACGACCTCGTGATCAATCTGGACGTTCGTCCGCTTCAGCACCCGCTCGAAGGCGTCCAGCAGGCCGAAGATCTGCATCGACGCGAACGGAGCAGGGCCCTTGGGCACCTCGCTCTCGCTCATGCCGCGCGTGAACACGTCCCGCCCCAGCGTGCCGCGCTCGGCCAGATCGGCCGCGGCCATCTTGTACTTCTGGTACTCCAGGAGCCGCCGGACGAGCTCGGCCCGCGGATCCTCCTCCTCGCCCGGCATCCCGTCGTCGTCCTGCCCCGCAGGGACGCTCGGCAGCAGCATCTTCGACTTGATGTGCGCCAGCGTCGCCGCCATCACGAGGTACTCGCTCGCAAGATCGATCGACAGCGAGCGCATGAGCTTCAGGTACTCGAGGTACTTTTCCGTGACGAAGCTCACGGGAATGTCGAGGATGTCGAGCTCGTGCTGCTGGATGAGGTGCAGCAGCAGGTCGAGCGGCCCCTCGAACGTGGGAAGCGTGACGACGTACTCGCCCTCCCGCGGCCCCGCGTCCGCCGCCGCCTCGGCCCGGGACGCGGCCTCCCGGGCCGAGGCGGCCTCCCGGGCCGAGGCGGCCTCCCGGGCGGGCGAGGCGGGCGAGGCGGCGCGCGCGGTAGCGGCGGCGCCCCGGCCGGCGGCGGGCGCAGGTGCGGCGCCCGCGTTGCCACGCCCTTTGCCGCCGCGCGCCCTCGCTGCGCCCGCCTTGGAACCGCTCACGCCGCGACCGTAGTCGCAAGGCGCCGGTCGGTCCACGCCCGAGCGTCCCCCGGCGGCGCGACGCGCCGAAACGCCGCTCCCTCCGAGAATTTGTGGCGGGAGCGGTGCTAGGATCAGCGCGGTCGATGAAGCCGTCCCCCGCGAAGAGCTGCCCCTCGTGCGGTGAGCGCTACGACGCGGGCGTGCTGTATTGCCCGCGCGACGGCACCCCGCTCGCGAGCTCGCGCAAGAGCGCCTCGTTGGGCGCCGCCGAGCGCGATCCGTACGTGGGCCTCACCCTCGGCGGGCAGATCCAGGTCCGCCACCTCATCGGCATCGGCTCGATGGGCCGCGTCTACCGCGCCTTCCAGGCAGGGATCGAGCGCGACGTGGCGGTGAAGGTCCTCCACCGCGAGCTCAGCAGCAACGCCGAGCTCGTGAGCCGCTTCCACCGCGAGGCCAAGATCGCGAGCCGGCTCGTCCACCCGAACGTCGTCCAGGTGCTCATGACCGGGAGCATCCCCGCCACGGCCGACGCCAGGATCGGCGGCGAGCTCTACCTCGTCATGGAGCACCTCGACGGAATCTCGCTGCTCTCGGCGCTCGCCGCCGCCGGCACGGCGGGCGAGAGCGAGGCGCTCCCGCTCCCGAGGGCGCTCCACGTCATCCTCCAGGTGTGCGACGCGGTCGGCGAGGCGCACGCGCAGGGCATCGTCCACCGCGATCTCAAGCCCGAGAACATCATGCTCGTCCGCCGCGGCGAGGACCCGGACTACGTGAAGGTGCTCGACTTCGGCATCGCCCGCCTCGACTGGGCCGATAAGGCGATGACCACCCAGGCCGGGCTCATCTTCGGCACGGCCAAGTACATCTCCCCCGAAGGCGCCGAGGGGCAGCGGGTCGGCCCGCCCGCGGACGTCTACTCGATCGCCACGATGCTCTACCAGTGCCTCGCCGGCCGCGCGCCGTTCGAGGGCGACTCGCCCGTCGCGCTGCTCGTCCAGCACACCCACGCCCCGCCGGCGGACCTGCGCAGCATCGCGCGCTCGAGCTACGTGCCCGCGCCGATCGCGCAGGTCGTGATGCAGAACCTCGCCAAGAAGCCCTCGGACCGCGCCCCGGACGCGCGCGCCCTCGGCCGCGATCTCGCCCTCGCCGTGCGCGCGAGCGGCCTCGACCCCGACGAGATCGCCGCCCAGCCCGGGCTCCTGCGCGCCAGCGCGGTCATGAAGCTGGCGTCGAAGTCGCGCACCAAGTCGCTCGACCTCTCCCCCGCGCTCGCCGCCAAGATCGGAGGCATCGCCGCGCCCACGCTGGAGAGCGCCCGCGTCAGCGACCTCGATCCGCTCCTCCCGTCGAGCGAGTCGGCGCTCTACGGCGGCCCCGCGTCGCCCCGCCACGAGGAAGATCCCGCCTCGACGAGCGACGAGGAGCGCTCCTCGTCGCCCCGAGCGAGCGGCGTCGAGCGGTACTCCGCGAGCGGCGGCGAGCGGTACTCCGCGAGCGGCGTCGAGCGGTACTCCGCGAGCGGCGTCGAGCGGTACTCCGCGAGCGGCGGCGAGCGCGCCTCGTCGCCCAGAGCGAGCGGCGTCGAGCGCTCCTCGGCGAGCGACGCGGAGCGCGCCTCGTCGCCCCGAGCGAGCGGCGTCGAGCGCTCCTCCTTCAGCAGCGCGGACTTCAGCGGCGCGCCGGACGAGCCCGCGCGGACGGCGGTCGGCCTCGGCATCGACCCCGCGCGCGACTCCGCGCCCGCACCGTCGACCATGCAGGGCGTCGCGTCCGCGCCGCCGCAGCTCCCCCGCCGCGCGGTGATCGCCCGCGCCACCGCGCTCCTCGCGTGCGCCGGCGCGGTGGGGCTCGTCGCGTTCCTCGGCGGGCGGCACCTCGGCGCCTTCGGGGGGAAGACCGCCCAAGACTCCCTGGAAGGGCACATCGACCGCGCGCGCGACTGCATGGGCAGGCACGCGTGGGACACGCCGCCCGGCGAGAACGTGAAGGACATCATCGCGCAGGCCCTCGCGCGGTGGCCCAGGGACGCGCGGCTTGTCGCGCTCCGGCGCGAGTCCGCCGAGCGCGTCGTCGCCGACGCCCTCGGGCGGAAGTACGCCGGCGACAGGCCCGGCGCCATCCGCCTGGCGAAGCTCGCGATCGAGCTGCACCCGGAGCTCACCACGGCCCAGCACCTCGTCGCCGAGCTCTCGGCCCCGCCGAGCGACGCCCCCGAAGAGCCGCCGCCGCAGGTCTCCCCGCAGAGCAGCGGGCTCCGGAACGCCGGCCCGGATCGCCGGCCGCCCCCGCGCCGTCCGGCGCCGGACGGCGATCGCGGTTCGACCCCCGGCCAGCCGCCGGCGGCGGGTCCCCGCGGCGCGCCGGCCCCGCCGCCTGCGTCGGGAGGCGCGGGCGCGCCCGCGAAGACCGGCGCCGCCCCGCCGCCTGCGTCGGGAGGCGCAGGCGCGCCCGCGAAGGCCGGCGCCGCCCCGCCGCCGGCCAGCGACGCGCCGGTCCTGCCGCCGTCGCCGCCCCCGCTGCCCACAGAGGGCTCCTCGCCGCTCCCCTCGTCGACCGGTCCGTGGCTATAATTCGACGAAGGTGAATCGAGGCGGCTGGTACCCGACGTCGCGCGCGCCCACCAACGTCCGCGCTGGGGAGGGTGACCGAGCAGCGCCGCCGCGCCGACACAGCGCCCGCTCGAAGCGCCGCGCCGCGGGCGCAGCGGGCGCAGCCGCGCTCGCCCTGCTCCTCTTCGCGGCCCCCGGCCGCGCCGACGAGAGCAGGGCGGCCCGCCGCGCCGCCGCCGCGCGCGAGCGCGATCGCCCCTACACCATGGTCGAGATGAGCGGCGGCGTGATGACGCTCCCCGGCGCCGACGTCTGCCCCGTCCTGGCCCCAGAGGCGTGCGAGCAGGGCGAGACGAGCGTCTCCTTTGGCATCCACAACCTCTACCGCTGGGGCGACATCGGCTTCGGCGCGGGCATCTTCTGGGCGGCGTCGCTGAGCACCGACGCCGCGTACGGGGCCAGCAGCCTCGAGCGCGATCACTCGCGCCGCTACTTCATGCTCGACGGGGTGTTCCGCTACTACGCCCTCCGCACGCCCATGACGGAGTGGTGGGTCGGCGCGACCGTCGGCGGCGTCGTCGTCAACGACTCCTGGTCGGTCGAGGCCGATCGCAACCCGTACTCGGACACGGCGTACGTCGGTCCCAGGGCAGCGACGATCGGCACCGAAGGGGTCGCCGCGGGGCTCGCGATCGGAGGAGACTGGGCGTTCGCCGAGAACTGGAGCGTCGGGAGCCATCTTCGTTACTCGAGCTGGTTCCTCCCGGAGCAGCGCAAGATCTCGCCGACCGGCGATCGCGCGTCGCTCTCCGAGCGCGTCGACATGTTCAACATCGGCGTGCTCATCGCCTATCGCGTCGCGCTCTGATCCCGCGCGCGGGGTGGCCCCGGCGCGCGCGCCAGCGGCGCCCGCGCGGCGTGCGCCAGTTGACGCGACATCGCCAGGTCTGTACGCCTCCTCGACCGTTTCCATCCTGCGAGGAGCCCCCCGATGCCGCTGAATCTCTCGACGGTCGGCCACACGACCAAGCCCAGCGCCTTCACCTTCAACTGGAAGACCCTGGCCACCTACGCGCTCGGCATCGGCGCCCGTCGCGAGGAGCTCGAGTACCTCTACGAGGGCGTGCCGGGCGGCATGAAGGTCTACCCCACGTTCGGCGTCATCCCCTCGCAGGACGCCGTGTTCGCGGCGCTCGAGGCGGCCGGGGCCGAGCTGCCGCTCATCGTCCACGGCGGCCAGACGCTCCGCGTGCACCGGCCGCTCCCGACGAGCGGGACGCTGTTCACCACCGCCACCGTGTCCGGCATCTACGACCTCAAGAAGTTCGCGCAGGTGATCGTCGAGACGAAGACGACCCTCGACGACGAGCCGCTCTTCGACACGGTGTGGTCGATCATCGTGCGCGGCGTCGGCGGCTTCGGCGGGCCGCGCCCGCCGCAGAGCGAGCCTGCGGCCTCGGCGCCGAAGGACCGCGAGCCCGACTGGGTCGTCGAGCAGGCGACCACGCCCGAGCAGGCGCTCCTGTACCGGCTCTCGGGCGACGAGAACCCGCTCCACGCCGACCCGGAGGTCGCGGCGAAGGCGGGCTTCGCGCAGGGCCCCATCCTGCACGGCCTCTGCACGTACGGCTTCGCGGCGCGCGCGATCATCCAGAAGGCCGCGGGCGGCGACGCGAGCCGGCTGCGGGCCTACGGCGCGCAGTTCCGCAAGCCGGTCTGGCCCGGCGACACCCTCATCACGCGGGGCTACATGCTCGAGGGCGGCAAGGTCGCGCTGGTGACCTCGGTCAAAGAGCGCCCCGATCCCGTGCTCACGAGCGCGTGGGCGGAGATCGGCTGACGGCCGGCGCGGCCGCGTGCTAAGGCCGAGGCCCGGATCAGGGAAGCGATATGAGCAAGACGACCGAGAAGGACAGGGCCAAGGACGACGAGGACCTCGACGAGGACGAGTCGACCGACGAAGGCAACGACGACGGGGAGGAGGAAGAGGCGAAGGCCACCGCGGTCCGCGGACGCGGCCACGCGCACGACGACGACGACGACGCGGACGACGACGGCGCCGATCCAGAAGATGCGTACTGGTGGACGCCGCACGCGGTGCTCAGCGCGCTCGTGCTGATCGGGCTCCTCGGCTTCTTCGGCATGTTCAACAAGACGCCGCTCGCTCGCCTCGCCGCCCCTGTCGCCCCGGAGCCGGACGAGCACGCGCACACGGCCGCCGCCGCGCCTCCCGCGCCCGCCCCGACGCCCCGTCCGGCGCAGTCGGCGCAGCCGCCCCGGGAGATGTTCGGCGCGAAGCACCTGCTCGTCATGTACCAGGGGAGCCGGCGCGCGCCCGCGACGATCACGCGCACGAAGGAGGAGGCGAAGGCCCGCGCGACCGAGGCCATGACGAAGGCCAAGGCCGACCCGAGCAAGTTCGCGGACATCGTGAAGGAGTACTCGGACGAGCCGGGCGCGGACCGGCGCGGCGGCGACCTCGGCAAGTTCCCGAAGGGCGCGATGGTCCCGGAGTTTCAGACGGGCCTCGAGAAGATCAAGGTCGGCGAGGTGAGCGACCTCGTCGAGACGCCGTTCGGCTTCCACGTCATCCTCCGCACGCAGTGAGCGCGCGGCGCCTCCGGCCCGCGGCGCCGCAGGCCCGAACGGCGCCGCAGCGCCGCCGGCCCGCGCGCCGCAGCGCTGCCGGCCCGCGCGCCGCAGCGCCGTGAGCGACCCGCTCGCTCGCGCGCTCAGCGCGCCGGCGCGGAGACGATCTTCTTCAGCCTCGCCGACTTCTCTTCCTTGGTCAGCGTCAGCTTCGCGTGCTCGTCGGCCGTCATGCCGCTGCGGAGCACGCGGGCCTCGTCGCCGACCCCGTAGACGGTCTTGTCGGCGCGGGCGAAGATCCACTCGGTGGCGGGGCTCTCGCCCTCCTTGTGCATGAGGCGCACCGAGCCGTCGCCGATGCCCTTCTCCCGGACGGCGCCCGGCAGCTTCGCCAGCGTCGACAGCACGTCCTTGGCCTGATCGACGTCGGCGCGCACGATCGCGGCCACCCGGTAGCGCTTGTCGACCTCCTTGTAGTAGCCGAACGCGCCGGGCCCCGCGCCGTCGACCCCGAGCACGTCCTTGGTCTCGTAGCGGACCCCGAGCGGGATCATGTTGTCCTTGGGGAGCGCCGCCGCCGCCGGCGGCAGCGACGGCTCGCCGGGCAGCTTCGAGCCCATCTCCTTCACGAGCCCCGGCAGGACCTTCTCGCTCGACGACTTGAGCGCCGCCTCGGCCAGCGCCTCGTCGTTGTACGTGATCTCGGCGAGGTACTGCCCGCGCCAGAGGTACGCGTTCCCGACCCCCATCGCGGCCGCGCCGCCGCCGTCGATCTGGCGCGGCGTCGCCTCGTCGGCGGGGTCGCCGTCGCCCACGGTGCGCTTCGTGAACATCCCGTAGGCGCCCTCGGTGGACCCGAACTTCGAGAGGTGCACGTCGACCGTCGCCGAGCCGCCGGCGCCGCTCACGTAGCGCGCCTCGACCACCCGCCGCACCCCGAATCCCTTGTAGATCTCGCACTCCCCGTCGAACATGTCGCAGATGCTGTCGAGCGGCAGGGGCGCCGATTCGCCGAACGTCTTCTCGGCGCCGTTCGGGTCGAGGCAGAACCCGCCCGTCATGCGCGGGAAGAACGGCGCGCTCGCCGCGTCGCTGATCGTCCCGCCGCCGTCCGCGCACGCGGCCGGCTTCGCGGCCGGCGGCGGCGGCGGCGGCGCGCCCATGGGCTCCTCCTTCTTGCTGCAGCCCGCGGACAGCGCGGCCGCGAGCGCGCCCGCGAGCAGCGCACAGCTCCCGGCGCGGAAGCGCCGGGGCCTTTCGCCGCACGCGACAGGCGCGCCGTGGGCAGACGGGACTCTCGATGAACACCTTTCCGGCGGGAATCGCATGGCCCGTTCGCCTTGCACCTTTTTTCATAGCGCCGCAATCGTTAGCGCCCGTCCCGGACCGCTTTGAGAGATTCATCATGCAAATCCATGGTTTAGCGCGCATCGCCGAGGGCATGCGGCTTGCCTTTGCCGGCCCTCTGGTGCGTCCCTTCCCCTGTTCGCGACCTCCTCTTCGAGATCCCGATCGACCGCGGGCGTCGTCACCGCGAGAGCGCGCGCGGCGCCGCCGCAACGGGCGCGGCTTCACCCTGCCGGAGCTGCTCGCGGTGATCGTCCTCATCGGCATCCTGGCGGCCGCCGCGTCGCCGAGCTTCGTGAACGGCATGCGCGATCGCCGCGTGAACCGCACCGCGATGGAGATCAGCGGCCTTTACCGGCTCGCGCGCTACCAGGCGATCGGCCGCGGGGCGGCGGTGCTCGTGCGGTGGACGGCCGCGACGGGGCTGTTCGAGGTGCGGCAGGCGCGGGTCCAGAACATCGCCGCCGGCTCGCTCATCGCGACGAGCTGCCGCAGCATCGCCGACTGGACGAACCCCGCCCTGACCGACCCCGTCACGACGCTGCAAACGGCGGGCGTCGAGCTGGCGGCCGTGGAGCTCCGCGATCCGACCGCCCCCGATGGCGCCGTGCGCGCGCACGCCGACATCTGCTTCACGCCGAGGGGCCGGACGTACGTGCGCTATGCGGCCTCCGGGGACTTCGTGCCGCTGCTCGGCGCGATCCGGGTGAACGTGACCAACACGAGGACCGGCCTCTTGCGCTCGGTCTTCGTCCCGCCGAACGGCGTCGCGAGGCTCGGCCTGTGAGCGCGGCGCGGGTGAGGCGAGCGGGGCGCTCCGGCTACACGCTCATCGAGGTCATGGCGGCGCTCGGCGTGCTCGCCATCGGCGCCACCGGGGTGCTCGCGCTGCAGAAGGCCACGCTCATCAGCAACACGAACGCGCGCAACATCGCGATCGCCAACAACATCGCCATGACCTGGGCGGAGCGGCTGCGGGTGGACGCGCTCCAGTGGAACGAGCCCCGGCGGGTCCCCGACCTCGACGGCGACACCCAGTGGCTCAGGCTCACGACCGCCAGCCCGTTCCCGGCGAAGGTGACGCCCACGCGGGTCGACGCGCTCGGGGCGCCGAGCGCCGACGTGTTCGGGACCGACATCCACCTGGGCGACGGGTCGGAGCCCGCGTTCTGCACGCACGTCCGCTTCCGCCAGTTCACCCACCCCGCGACGGGGACGCGGCTCTGGGAGAGCCTCATCCGCGCCGAGATCCGCGTCATCTGGGAGCGCAACGGGAACCCGATCGACTGCACGATCGACCCGGTCGACGTCGATCAGCATCCGGAGCGCTTCGGCGCGGTCTACGTGACGACCGGCGTCCTCCGGAACACGAGCGAGGACCGACGATGACGACGGATCGCCGCACTTCCCCCGCGCGGGCGCGCGCCGCAGGACAGCGGGGCTTCACGCTCGTGGAGCTGCTCGTGGCGATGGCCGCCGGCCTCGTCGTGTCGCTGGCGGCGTTCCTTCTCTCGAAGAACGCGACGCGCTTCTTCCAGAACGAGGCGAGGGCGTCCGCCTCGCACCTCGCCGCGACCGTCGGGCTGAACCGGCTCGCCGCGGACCTGCAGCGCGCCGCGTACCTCTCGACGCCCAACATCCGCGTCGATCCGGAGGTCTGCCAGGTCCAGCCCGAGCCGCTCGGCCTGACTCTCCTCGCGGGCATCGCGATCCGGCGGCAAGGATCGTACGTCGAGGGCGGGGCGGAGCTCGCCCAGAGCGCCGCCAACGACCTGTATCCGGACTCCATCATCATCGGCGGGAGCTTGAGCAGCAACGAGCTCTTCGAGTTCAGGAGCATCAGCGACGCGGGCGGCGCCCTGGTCGTCCAGCTCAACCCGAACAGCGCCGCCGTGCAGCGCACGCTCCAGCGCGCGAACGGCAGCGGACAGGGGCTATCCCAGATCTTCGCGCCGAACCGCATCCTGCGCGTCATGGTCCGAGGCCAGACCCAGTTTCTCTACGGGGTCATCCATAGCACCAACGTGCAGGGCAATCCGCCCAACCTCATCGCCATCACCCTCAAGCCGTCTCCCGGCCTGCCGATCCTCTCGGGGCTCGGCCGGTGCGGCGTGACCCCCGGCGGCGCCACCGGCGACGGCGGATGGGTGAACGTCGTCAACCGCGTCCGCTACAACATCCGGAGCCTCGTCGGCAAAGACACGCCCTACGCCCCCCTCGTCGCGCCGATCGCGGGGGCGCAGACCGGCGACGACGGCCGCACCGAGCTCGTGCGGGTCGAGCTCGACGATCAGAACAACGAGATCCCGGAGACGCTCGAGCTCGTCGCGGAGTACGCCGTCGATCTCAAGTTCGGGATCTCCGTCGCGGAGGAGAGCGCCGATCTGAGCGTGACCGACCCGTTCATCCAGCGGCTTCCGATCATGTCGACCGACAACCCGGCCGTGTACAACGTCGCCTCCCCGCTCGATCAGTTGAGCACCGCCGCCCCGCAGCGCGTGCGGTCGGTCCAGATCCGGCTCTCGACCCGCACCCGGGCGCCCGACCGCGACGTCGGCTTCCCCGAGCGCTCCGACGGCCGCAGGCTCAGGTTCCTGATCCCCGACATCCTCGGCGGCACCACCTACGCCCGGATGCGCACGCTCTACGCCGACGTCGCGCTCCCGAACCAGGCCTACGTCAAATGGTGAACGCAAGCATCGCCCGATCCCGCCGGCGCGCCCACGAGCGGGGCGCCGCCGTGTTCATCGTCGTGCTGGTCATCACGATGCTCATGGCCATCGGCCTGTTCGCGGCCAACGTCGCCACGCTGTCGACCATCGCCACCGGCCACGAGCGCCGGATGACGCAGACGCATTACCTCGCCGAGTACGCGATGCAGCTCGCGCTCGCCGAGATCGAGCAGAACGGCGGCCTGGACGCCATCGCCCCGACGGAATCGACAAACTGCTCGATCAGCACCGAGCCGTGCTGGTCGTTCTACCCGCACACGTTCGACGCGGCGGAGGATCTCGTGGAGCTGCCCACGCCCGAGGTGCCGGGGAGCCTCGGCCGCGCCGACGTCGCGTGGATCGCCAAGGTGGAGATCACCGACAAGATCAAGCCCGCGATAGGCAATCGCGCCGGCAGCGACCAGGGCGGCCCGAACGCCGTGAGCGCCGATTACTGCACGGTCACCATGAACGCGCGGCTCATCGCCTGGCCGAACGGCGCGGTCATGGAAGAGGCGGGCAGCCAGGAATCCCTGTCCGTCGTTGCCGATATCCTCTGCTCGAAGTGACGAACCGGAGCGCACGATGCGAAACCTGACGAAGGTCCTTGTCACGATGGGCTCCGCGGCCACGGTCGGCCTCGTCGCCGCCCGCGCGCGCGCGCAGGCCATGGATGTCGAGCCGCCGCTGCCGAACGTCCTCCTGCTGGTCGACACGTCGGGCTCGATGGAGAAGACGGTGGCGGGCGGGGAGCCGGACTGCAACCCGCTCACGCCCCCGGCCTCCGAGGCCCAGAAGAGCCGCTGGACGAAGCTCGTCGAGTCGCTCACCGGCCCGATCCCGGACTTCTCCTGCTACGCGCAGCCCCGCACGCAGTCCGAGTTCATCGACGAGTTCACCATCGACGGGGAGCCGCCGTACGACGCGAACTACTACCTCGCGTTCCATCGCCTGCTCTCCAACGGCTGCACGCCGACCCCCGGGCCGACCCACAACGACGTGGTCGGGCACAGGTACGACGATGCGGCCATCCCTTGCACGTTCCCCTACGACGCTCCCAACGGCCTGCTCGACGTCTACCAGGACCGGATCCGGTTCTCGCTGATGACGTTCGACACGCTCCCCGACGCGCGCACCGGGCTCGTCGGCGGCGTGCCCAACGCCCAGAGCGGCATGCGCGGGATGTGGAGCTACTTCCTCGAGTTCCAGAGCGGCGCGGGCTACCCGGCGCGGGGCAACCCGCCCGACTGCGCCGTCGCGGACATGGAGGTCGGCGCCAAGAACCCGGCGGCGCCGCTCTGGGAGGGGCCGCTCATCCCCTTCCCGACCCACGACGCGGACATCGACGCCGTGCGCGCAAAAAACCTGAAGATCCAGAAGGCGCTCCTCGCGACGCGGCCGTACGGCGCGACGCCGCTCGCCGGGATGCTGTCCGACGCGCGCGACTACATCCTCAACGATGCCTCCCTCTGGGAGGGCCAGCCGCTCGGGCCGCGCGACGATCCGTACATCAGCGGCGGCTGCCGCAAGACGTCGATCGTGCTCGTCTCCGACGGCGAGCCGAACCTCGATCTGCGCCCGACGTGCGCGCAGGGCCCGGGCCCCGGCCCCGAAGGCACGGGCTGTCCGTACGAGGAGCCGCACGTCATCGCGCACTCGCTCAACACCCACGTGAACCCGAACCGGCGCGTGCGGACCTATGCCGTCGGGTTCGGCCTCACCACCCAGGCGCGGCAGGAGCTCAGCGATCCGACCTTCGACTGCGCGAGGATCTCCAGCACCGATTTCCTGCCCGCCGGGCGCTGCGACAACGCCACCGGCGCGGTCAAGGCGTGCTGCACGCTCTCGCGCATCGCCATCGAGGGCGGGACCGACCGCGGCTACTTCCCCGACGACGCCAACGAGCTGTCCGCGGTCATGTCGCAGATCTTCGCGCGCATCTCCGCGAACTCGACGAGCCGCACCCTCCCCGTCTTCGCGATGGCGACCTCGACCGTGAGCAACGGCAGCGACGCCGCGGGGGTCGCCTACCAGTTCGGCTCGTCGTTCAGCCCGCCGGCGGACGGCTCGCTCTGGAGCGGCAACCTCGAGCGCAAGCGCTACGTCTGCGAGTCCGTGAACGGCGTGATGACGACGCAGCTGGAGGACGTCGACCCCGGCAAGGGCGACGACTTCTCGGCCAACGTGAGCTCCAACGATCTGGCGCGGCCGCGGAGGTTCCTCACCGTGATCGGCGATCTCGACGTCGCCCAGCAGCGCATCTGGTCGCAGCGGACCATCCGCCCCGCGGCCGCCGCCGTGGACGACCTCAGCGACTACACGGGCACGGTGACCGGCAGCGGCGCGCCTGCGCCGGCGCAGGCGTTCGCGGACGCCCTCTCCAGCGCGCCGCGCGCGCTCGGCCTCAATCCGAGCCTGGGCACCGTCCCCTCGCAGTGCTCGGGCGGGCTGCAGGCGGCCACCGCCGAGGTCTGCGCCGAGCGCATCATCGAGTGGGAGACCGGCGAGCCGATGCCCGCGAACGTCCCGTCCCGCGACGGCAACGAGCTCGGCAGCATCTACCACTCCACGCCGGTCGTCGTGGGGCCGCCGCGCGACTACATCCCCGACGAGTCCTACCGGCTCTTCGCGGAGCAGCCCGCCCAGGCGAACCGGCCGCTCGTGCTCTACACCGCCACGACCGACGGGCAGCTCCACGCCTTCCAGGTGACGGCCGCGACCGCGACCGACACGCTCAAGGTGGACCGGGTCCAGAACAACGAGCTCTGGTCCTTCCTGCCGCCCTACGTCCTCCCGCGCCTCCTCGATACGTTCAACCAGCAATCGATCCTGCTCGACGGCGCGCCCGTCGTGAAGAACGTCGTCTTCGAGCGCACGTCGGCGCAGATCAGCGCGGCGAGCGCGCCGTGGAGCACGGTGCTGCTCGCCGGCGGCGGCGCGGGCGGCGGCTTCTACTACGCGCTCGACGTGACGAACCCAACGGCCCCGCGGTTCCTCTGGCAGCTCTCCACCGACAAGGACGGCAACCCGCTGTTCGGCGCGTCGACCCCGACGCCGGCGATCGGCATGGTCGAGATGGAGGACCGCGGCCAGATCCGCGAGATCGCGGTCGCCATCCTGCCCGGCGGCTCCGCCCCGCTCGACGCGAGCCAGCCCGCGTGCCCCCGGAAGGGCACGACGAACCCGCTCTTCGATCCGACGGGCAGCCTGTCGGTCCGCAGCTCGGTGCGGTGCTGGGGCACCGCGGGCAGCGGCGGCCCCGTCGGGCCGGCGCGCTCGCTCACGATCGTCCGGCTCGAGACCGGCGAGGTGCTCCGCACGTTCCGCGGCCTCCTCTCCGAGGCGCCGGCCGGGCTCTCGACGCGGACCACGGAGGTCGACTTCGACTCGCCGATCACCGGCGTCCCCGTGCCGTTCCCGGCGGGCGTCGGCGAGGTCGCCGAGCGCATCTACGTCGGGGACGCCGACGGGACGCTCTGGCGCGTCAACCTGTCGAGCACGGACCCGGACGAGTGGAGCGTGTCCCTCGCCTGGGACGCGTACTCGTTCCCCACGGGCGACAGCGCGGCGAGCAGCCAGCCGATCCAGACGACGCCGATCGTGAGCACCGATCCGCTCGGCAACACGGTCGTCCTGTTCTCCACCGGCGATCAGGAGTCGTTCACGCCGGGCGTCGCGACGCGGGTCTGGTCGATCACCGAGCGGCCGCACGAGACGAGCGTTCGCATCTCCGAGAACTGGGTCGTGCCCCTCACGAACGGCAAGCGCGTGACCGGGCCCATCTCCCTCTTCAACGGCTGCGCGTACTTCGCGACGTTCACGCCCGTGGCGCCCGGGACCTTCGCGTGCGCGGACGGGTTCGGCTCGATCTGGGGCGTCGACTACCTGGTCGGCCAGGCGGCGACCCCGGCCGCGTACCCGAGGGGGAGCGGCTGCCTCGTCGAGGATCCGCTCCAGCCTCCCTTCGAGGATCAGGCGCCGGGCACGGTCGTCTTCGGCGTCGCCGTGACGCAGAAGCCGACGTGCACGGAGACGGAGGAGTACACCGACGCGTACTTCGGCACGCAGACGATCATCCGGCAGTCGACCCCGCCCGAGTACCAGCTCGTGTTCCACACCGGCGCCGCGGGCCAGGAGGACGCCCAGGGGGGCGAGACGCGCACGACCACGAGGACGCTGCAGCCGCCGCGCAAGGTCGTTAAGATCGACTCGTGGGCGACCATCCTCGAATGAAGCGCGGCGGCCTGTCGCGCGCCGCGGCGCTCGCCGCGGCCGTCGCGTGCGCGTCCGCCGCGCCCGCCTGCCGCAGCGACGCGCCGGCGCCGGCGCCGCCGCCGGCGGCGAGCGAGGCCTCCGCGCCGAGGCCGCCCGTCGACCAGGCGCTGCCGGGCGAGCTCGCCGAGGGCACCGAGCAGGCGTTCGGCCTCCCCATCCCGCGGCGCATGAAGGTGCGCGCGCGCTTCCCCGACGCGGTCTTCGCGGTCGGGGAAATCCCGGCCGAGCGGGTGGCCAATTACGTGCGCACGCGCGTGCTCGCCGGCAACGTCGAGACCGGGCCGGCGAAGACGATCTTCTCGCGCGCGACCGTGAAGAGCGCGCCGCAGCGGATGCTCCGCGTCGAGGTCGTCTCGCGCGCGCACGTCTCGGAGCTCGTCGTCCGCGACGAGACGCGGCCGCCCCCGGAGCGGGGGCTTTCCGTCGAGGAGCGCTGGCGTCGCAGCGGGCTCACGCCGGACGGCAAGGTGCTCGATCCCACGCGCCTCGAGTGAGCGCGCGCCGCCGGCGGCCTCGACGTGGCGCGTCGCGGAGGCCGCCACGCCAGTCGACATCCCCGACCTTTCGAAGTAGATCGCGCCCGTGTCGACCAAGCCGCTCCCCACCGCTCCGCTCCGAAGGACCCCGCTCTACGACGAGCACATCAAGCTCGGCGGCCGCATGGTCCCGTTCGCCGGCTGGGAAATGCCGGTCCAGTACAAAGGCGTGACCGAGGAGCACCGGGCGGTGCGCACCGCCGCCGGGCTCTTCGACGTCTCGCACATGGGCGAGATGATCCTGAGCGGCGAGCACGCCGGACGGGTGGTCGACCACCTCGTCACGAACGACGTCAAGAAGCTGGAGGACGGACACGCGCTCTACACGTGCGCGTGCAACGAGGGCGGCACGATCCTCGACGATCTCATCGTTTACCGGATCGACGCGCGGCAGTGGCTCATCGTCTGCAACGCGTCGAACCGCGACAAGATCGCGGCCCACTTCCGGAGCGCGGCGCAGGGCCACTGCAGCTTCGAGGACGCCTCGGACCGCACCGCGATGATGGCGCTCCAGGGGCCGAAGGCGCTCGACATCGTCGCGCTCGCGGGCGGCGACGGCCCGGCGCTGCGCGAGCTGCCGTCGTTCCACTTCCGCGACGCGACGCTCGCCAATGTCCGCTGCACCGTGGCCCGCACCGGCTACACCGGCGAGGACGGCATCGAGATCTTCTGCTCCCCGTCCGACGCGCAGCGGCTCTGGCGCGCGCTGGTCGAGCTCGGCGGCCCGCTCGGCCTCGAGGCGACGGGCCTCGGCGCGCGCGACACGCTCCGCCTGGAGGCGCGCCTGTCGCTCTACGGCAACGACATCGACGACACCACGAACCCCATCGAGGCGGGCCTCGGCTGGGTGGTGAAGCTCGACAAGGGCGATTTCGTCGGGCGCGCCGCGCTCCAGCGCGTCAAGGACGAGGGGCCCGCGCGCAAGCTCATCGGCTTCGAGATGGTGGGGCGCGGCATCGCGCGCCACGGCTACCCGCTGCTCGACGAAGGCGGCGAGAAGGTCGGCGTGTGCACGAGCGGCAGCCCCGGGCCGACCGTCGGCAAGAACATCGGGCTCGGCTACCTGCCGGTGTCGATGGCCAAGGTGGGGACCGCGTTCCAGGTCGACTGCCGCGGGCGCACGGTCGAGGCCGTCGTGGTCAAGACCCCGTTCTACAAGCGGGCCTGACGCGCGGCGCGCGCGGCCCGCCCGAGCGGCCGCGAGACGAGCAGAGATCCAGGTTGGCAAAGGGAGAAGAAGTCCATGGCGAGCGATGATGTCCGAACGGACCGGCGGTACACGAAGGACCACGAGTGGGCCAAGCAGGAGAACGACCACGTCGTCGTCGGGATCACCGCCTTCGCGGTCGATCAGCTCGGCGACATCACGCTGGTCAACCTCGACGTGAAGCCGGGCGACACGATCACGGCGGGCAAGGCGTTCGGCACCATCGAGAGCGTGAAGACGCTGAGCGATCTGTTCGCGCCGCTCAGCGGCAAGGTCGTGCGCGTGAACGGCGAGCTCGAGAGCCGCCCCGAGCTCGTCAACGACGACTGCTACGGCAAGGCGTGGATGATCGAGGTCGCGCCCTCGGACCAGGGCGAGCTCGGCGCGCTCCTGGACCCCGCCGCCTACGCCGAGCTCTTGAAGACCGCGGCGCACTGAGCGCCGCGCCCTCCGCATCACCCTGCCCGCTGCACAACACCATGCGTTACCTGCCCCACACGCCCGAGGAAATCAGCGAGATGCTGCAGGCCGTCGGCCTGTCGTCGCTCGAGGAGCTCTACAGCGCGATCCCGAAGGAGGCGCGCCTCACGCGCCCGCTCTCGATGGATCCGCCCCTCGACGAGGCCTCGCTCATGCGGCACCTCGAGGAGCTCGCGCAGAGGAACCGCGCCGGGCGCATGCTCTCGTTCCTGGGCGCCGGCGCCTACGAGCACCACTTCCCGCCGGCCGCCGATCAGCTGCTGCTCCGCAGCGAGTTCTACACCGCCTACACGCCGTACCAGCCCGAGGTCTCCCAGGGCACGCTCCAGGTGATCTTCGAGTTCCAGACGATCGTGAGCGAGATCCTCGGGCTGCCGGTCGCCAACGCGTCGATGTACGACGGCGCGAGCGCGCTCGCCGAGGCCGTGCTGATGGCCCGCAGGCTCACGGGGCGCGAGCGCACGGTGCTGTCCGAGGGCGTGCACCCCGACTACGTGGGCACGGTCGAGACGTACGTGCACGGCATCGGCAGCGGCAAGGCGTCGCTCGCCCGCGTCGACGTCGGCCGCGACGGCACGGCGGACGTCGAGGCGCTGACGCGGGCGATCGACGAGACGACCGCGTGCGTGGTGGTCGGCTATCCGAATTTCTTCGGCGTCGTGGGCGACATCCGGAGGGTGGCCGAGGCGTGCCACCAGAAGGGCGCGCTGCTGATCACGGTCACGCTCGATCCGTACGCGCTCGCGCTGCTCGAGTCGCCGGGCGCGCTCGGCGCCGACATCGCGGTGGCGGAGGGCCAGCCGCTCGGGCTGCCGCCGCAGTACGGCGGGCCGAACGTCGGGCTGTTCGCGTGCAGGAACGACCGCAAGTACCTCCAGCAGGTGCCGGGCAGGCTGGTCGGCGAGACGGTCGACAAGCACGGGACCCGGGGGTACGTGCTGACGCTCGCCACGCGCGAGCAGCACATCCGGAGGGAGCGGGCGACGAGCAACATCTGCACGAACAGCGGCCTGTGCGCGACGGCGGTCACGATGCGGATGTGCATGCTCGGCAAGCGCGGCTTCGTCGAGGCGGCGCGGCAGTGCCTCGCGAAGGCGGAGCACCTCAAGCGGGAGATCGCGCGGCTCGACGGGTACGCGCTGCCGCTCTCGGCGCCGACGTTCCACGAGTTCGTCGTGAAGGTCCGCGGCGGCGACGCCGGGAAGCTCACGCGGGCGCTGGCCGAGCAGGGCGTCATCCCGGGGCTCGATCTCGGCCGCATCGACGCCCGGCGGCGCGACGAGCTCCTCGTCGCGGTGACCGAGCGGCATAGCCGCGCGGACCTCGATCGGCTCGTGGAGGCGCTCGCGGGCTTCTCGGGCTGACGCCCCGGGCGGGGGCGAAGGGCGCGCGGGGGCGAAGGGTACGGGGCCGCCGCGGCAGGTTGCCCCCCGGCGACCTCGTCGCCGCCTGGAGGCCGCGCCGGTCGAGTGCTCCCCGGTACAAACACGCCTCGAACCGGGCGATACTTTGCCGCCATGCGCGGGGGAGAGGTGATCGCCGGGCGATTCGAGCTTGAAAAGCTCGGAGGCGCCGGTGGAATGGGGGAGGTTTACCAGGCGCGCGATCGAGCGTCCGGCGGGACCGTCGCCGTCAAGGTGCTCTACCAGCTCGACCCGCGGAACGCCGAGCGCCTGATGCGCGAGGCCGCGCTGCTCGCCGAGCTCGATCACCCGGGCATCTGTCGCTATGTGGCGCACGGGTGGACGGCGGAGGGCGCGCCCTACCTCGCCATGGAGTGGCTCGAGGGAGAGGACCTCGGCGCGAGGCTCTCGCGCCGCGATCTCAGCGTGGACGAGGTGGTCACGCTCGTGACGCGCGCCGCCGAGGCGCTCGCGGTCGTGCACGCGCGGAGGATCGTTCATCGCGATCTCAAACCCTCCAACCTGTTCCTCGTGGATCGCGACGTCGCGCGGGTGAAGCTGCTCGACTTCGGGATCGCCCGGTTCTCCGAGGCGACGCGGATGACCCAGTCGGGGATGATCGTGGGGACCCCCGCTTACATCGCTCCCGAGCAGGCCCGGAGCAGGACGGCGATCGACGCGCGCGCCGACGTGTTCGCGCTCGGCTGCGTGCTGTTCGAGTGCCTCACCGGCGTGCAGGCGTTCCGGGGCGACAGCTTCATGGCGACGCTGCTGAAGATCGTGCTGGAGGACGTCCCGCGGGCGAGCGAGCTGCGCGCGGGGGTCCCGCCGCACCTCGACGCGCTCTGCGCCCGGATGCTCGCCAAGAACCCGGCGGAGCGCCCGCGCGACGGCGCGGCGGTGGCCGCGGCGCTCGAGGCGGTCGGCCTGGGCGCGACGGTCTCCCTGGCGGCGGCGTCGGCGAGCTCGGCGCCCTCGTCGCCGCTGTCGCTGACCCACAGGGAGCGGCGGGTGCAGTGCGTGCTGCTGATGGCCCCCGGGCCGGGCGCGGCCAGCGGCGCGGGGAGGCCGGACGCGGAGACCGAGATCGCCTCGGCCTCGGACGAGGTGACCCGCGAGGTCGCCGGGCTCGGGTGTCAGCTCGACCTCCTTTTGGACAGCTCGATCCTCGTCACGTTCACGGGGACGGGCCTGGCCACGGATCAGGCGGTGCGCGCGGCCCGCTGCGCGCTCTCGCTGCGCAAGCACGCCGGCGACCGGCCGATCGCCCTGGCGACGGGCACCGCCGAGCTCTCGGGGAGGCTGCCCGCCGGCAACCTCATGGACCGGGTGGCGCGGACGCTGGCGCAGCCCGCGCCCGCCGCCGCGCACGCCGCCGGGCAGGCGCGGCCGATCGCGATCGACGAGGTGACCGCGGGGCTGCTCGACGCCCGCTTCGACGTGGTCGAGACCGACGCGGGCCTGTGGCTCCACGGCGAGCAGGCGCTCGCGAAGGGCGCGCGGACGCTGCTCGGCCGGCCGACCGCGTGCGTCGGGCGCGACTGGGTGATCGCGGCGCTCGAGGCGCTCCGCGCCCAGTGCATCGAGGAGTCGAGGGCGCGCGCGGTGCTCGTGACCGGGCCGGCGGGCATGGGCAAGTCGCGCATCGCCTACGAGATGCTGCTCCGCGCCCGCCAGCGCGAGCCCTCGTTCGCGTTGTGGGTCGGCCGAGGAGACCCGCTGCGCACGGGCGCCGCGCTCGGCCTGCTCGGTCAGGCGCTGCGGCAGGCGTGCGGCGGCATCCAGGACGGGGAGCCGATCGAGGCGCGCCGGGACAAGCTCCGCGCCCACATCGGCAGGTATTTCGGCGAGGCCGACGCGCAGCGCGTGTCGGAGTTCCTCGGAGAGCTCCTGAGCACGCCGTTCCCCGACGAGGAGAGCCTCCAGCTGCGCGCCGCGCGCGGCGACGTCCGGCTCCTCGGCGACCAGATGCAGCGGGCCTGGGTGGATTTCCTCGCAGCGTCGTGCGACGAGCGCCCCTTGCTCCTCGTGCTCGAGGACCTGCACTGGAGCGACACGCCGACGGTCCAGTACATCGACGAGGCGCTGCGCCGCGTCCGCGACAAGCCATGGATGCTGCTCGCGCTGGCGCGCCCGGACGTGCACGAGCTGTTCCCCGGGCTGTGGGCCGAGCGGGGGCTCCAGGAGATCCGCCTCGAGCCGCTGACCTCCAAGGCGAGCGCGCGGCTCGTGCGGCAGGTGCTCGGCGATCGGGTGAGCGACGCGACGCTGGAGCGCATCGTGGCGCAGGCCGAAGGCAACGCGTTCTACCTGGAGGAGCTGATCCGCGCGACCGCCGAAGGCGACGTGCGCGACGCCCCGGAGACGGTGCTGGCGATGGTGCGGTCCAGGCTCGAAGGGCTGGACGACGTGGCGCGCCGGCTGCTGCGCGCCGGGAGCGTGTTCGGGGACGTCTTCTGGCGAGGCGCGCTCGACGCGCTGCTGGGCGGCGCGGGCGGCGCGGGCGGCGCGGGCGGCGCGGGCGGCGCGGAGATCGACGGTCACCTCGCCCGCCTGGAGCGGCTGGAGTGGATCGTCACCCGGTCGGCGTCGAGGTTCCAGGGCGAGCGGGAGATCGCGTTCCGGCACGCGCTCGTGCGCGAGGCGGCCTACGGGATGCTGACCGAGGAGGATCGCGCGCTCGGGCACCGGCTGGCGGGGGCGTGGCTCGAGCGCGCCGCCGAGCCGTCGGCGGCGGTCATCGCCGAGCACCTCGATCGCGGCGGCGAGCGCGCGCGCGCCGCGGAGCTCTACCAGAGAGCGGCGGCGCAGGCGTTCGCCGCGAACGACTTCGGCGCGGTGGTCCAGTGGGCCGAGCGCGCGCTCTCGCTCGGGGCGAGCGGCGAGGCTCAGGGGGAGCTGCTCTTGCTGCGGGCCGAGGCGCGGAGGTGGCGCGGGGATCTCGCCGAGTTCGGTCGCTGCGCGCAGATCGCGCTGCGGGTGCTGCCGAAGGGCACCGCGGCCTGGTACGCCGCGCTGTCCGAGGCCGGGCGCGCGGCGAGGCACCTCGGGCAGCCCGAGGATCTCCTCCAGCTCGACGCGGCGCTCGCCGACGCGTGGCCCGAGGGGCAGGCGTCCGCTCCGGCGGTGACGGCGGCGGCGTCGATCGCGCTGGACCTCTTGCTCGCGGGCCTCCACGACCGGGCCGAGGCGCTCCATCGGCGCATCGAGGCGGTCGCCGAGCGCTTCCGCGACGACCCGAGCGTGAGCGGGCCGATCTACCGGCAGCGCGGGATGCGCGAGCTCTTCGCCGGGCACCTCGACGAGAGCTGCGCGATGGCCGCGCAGGCCCTCCGTTGCTACGAGCAGGTCGGCGATCTGCGGCGGGCGTGCATCGAGCGCTGCAACCTCGGGTTCCGGGAGTCGCTGCTCGGCGCCTATGCGGAGGCGATGGCGCGGCTGCGCGCCGCGGTCGCGGAGGCCGAGCGGATGGGGCTCGACTACGTGCTCGGCTTCACGCTGCACGATCTGGGTCGTGTCCTCTGGCGCACCGGCGCCCTCGAGGAGGCGCGCGTGGTGCAGGCGAGGGCCGCGGCGCTGTGCGCGGCGCAGGGCAGCCGGCGCGGGGAGGGCTGGTCTCGGACCTACCTCGCGGGGATCCTGCGAGACGCGGGCCGGCTCGACGAGGCGGAGGTCGAGGCCCGCCGCGCGGCGGCGCTGCTGGAGACGGCGCAGCAGGCCCAGGTCGCGGCCCGGGCGACGCTGGCGTCCGTGCTGCTCGCGCGCGGCAGGTCGGCCGAGGCGCTCGCGGAGAGCCGCGAGGCCGTGGCGCAGCTCGCCGCGGTGGAGAGGGTCGAGGAGGGGGAAGCGCTCACCCGCCTCGTGTACGCCGAGGCGCTCTTCGCGGCGGGGGATCACGCCGGGGCGCGCGCGGCGATCGCCGAGGCGCGCGAGCGGCTGCTTGAGGTGGCGATGCGGATCGCGGATCCCGGGATGCGCGAGAGGTTCCTCCGCGATGTGGAGGAGAACGCGCGGACGCTGGAGCTCGCGCGGGCGTGGGTCGACCAGGGGGCGGGTGGGGGGGCAGCGGAGTGAGGTCGGCGGGCGGCGAAGGCGCGGCGTGCTCGGACGTCGAGCGAGCTTCTCTGCCGCCGGCTACGGCGAGCTCGGCGCGGCGCGTCCCTCGCATCGGTCCCACCCCTCGGGCGGCTCCGGAACGCCGAGCGCTGCGAGCACGTCACGCGCGTTTCTTTGGATTTCGGGTGGCACGGTGGTCGAGGGTGTCCAGGCCGCAAAGAGGGCGCGGAGCTTGAGGGCGTAGGGTTCCGCGTCGAGCGTGGCTTGATTGCCCTCCCCCTGGGGGGCTCGCTTCGTCTCGGCGACCACCTCGAGATAGGCATCGATACACCGGAGCATCTCCTCGCGGCTCGGGAGGCTCTTGGCCTTGGCGATGACCCGCGGGGCCGCGAAGGCCGCCATCGTGTTGGCGAACCCGGCCGTCGCCATGGCGTGGTTCCTCGTGCGGTCCATCATGGCCTCTGGCTGCGCGGGATCGGCGCGCGCCGGCGCCTCCTCGCCTCCTTCGCCGGCAGCCTTCCCGCCTTGGCTGCCCGTCACCTCTCCGGCACCGCTCGCGCTGCGCGACTCGGCGGGCTCCGGCGCGCTGCCTTCACGGGTCGCGCAGCCTGCCGCGAGCGCGGAGAGGGCGGCGGACAGCGCGGCGGCGCCGGAGATATTCATCGAGCACATCGTCGGCATGGGGCGCTCCTGGCTTGAGATCAACGCTTGGATTGCTTCGGCGGCCATTGGCCTTTGAGGATGGCGGGTACCCCCTCGGGCCAGAGAAGCGAGTCCTCCAATTTGATCCCGCCTGCCTCCGGGTCCTCATAGGCGTCCCACCCGCACGCGGGCGCCTTGATGCCCTCGTGCTCGATGAGCGCCCGAGAGATGTCCACGATCTCCTGGGGCAACTCAGGCTGCGTCCACTGCTCGAAGAGCTCGCGCAGGCGCGTCGCGAGCGGCAGGCGCCGTTCGTAGTGCACGGGTCGGAACTGCGGCGCCGCGTAGTGAGCGCCCTTCTTCACGTAGGAGAGATAAACGTCTAGCAGGCGCAGGATGTGTTCGCGAGGAGGCACGCGGCTGAACGTCTGGTAAATGCGCGGCGCAGCAAACGCCGATAGCCAGTACGTGACATTGATGACATCGGTCTCATCTTCGATGTCCTCCCTGCCATCGCCACTCGTGAACGTGAGGGTGCTCCCATCCTCAAAAGTAACTTTCATTGCTCGTCGCTCACCAATAGGTACAATGAGGCTTACGATGGCCCCAGCGTGAAACTAGGATGTACGCTCCTGCGACGAGGCTGCCGTGCTTGAGGCAGCCGTAAGCGCACCAGGACTTGAAGATCAGGTTCCCCAGTATCCATGGGCACCACGGACACTGAGCGTCACCACAATGTGTCACCATGCAGAACGCCTGTTCGCCGTTGTAGGGACACTCGGTCGTCTGAGGGCACGCATATGGCTCGTTGAAGCACGCGAAGTCTGGATAGACCCCATCGTTCGCAGCCAGCGTAACGGCCTCCGGGGTTTCCCTCCAGGCGTGCGCCGCATCCCATCCGGCTGGTGCGTATTGCTCGATCAGCGACTCGATCGCCGCTGGATCGAGCGCCGCTGGATCAATGACTTGGGCTTCGACGAGGCTCGCGACCATCACCGCCGCGTACGATGTCGCCATGGTCTTGAGGGCGAGCTCCTGGGGATCGACCTTCAGCAGCTCCTCGTACGCCTGCTCCTCCGGGGACAGCGGCTCGTCGCCGACCTCATCGGGCGCCGAGCCGCCTCCGGGCTCACTCTCCTCGTCAGGGCGCTCCGCCGGCTCGTTCTCCGCGGGCGCGTCTTCTATCTCGTCTCGGTCCGCCGGTCGGAGGTGGATGGTGCATGCCGGAACCAGCGCGGCAAGGATGCTCCCTGTCAACACCAACGCGAGCGCTCGACGCGTCCACAGCTGCATGTTGCCCCCCTCGACGCGGAGCATTCTACGGACGCTCGTGGGGGCGCATCCATGGACGCCCCTCCCGATCGACGTATCAGGGATCTCCTGAACCTCCGCGCCTCTTCGTCGCGGATCGGCGTGCGCTGTGCGAACCGCAGCGGGCGCGCCCGCGCGCACATCGAGACGGCCCCGGCGGTGCGCCGATGGTCCCCTCCGCCGTGCTCAGAGCACGTCCGGCGCGGGCGGCGCGGCGGGGCTCGGCTTGACCTTCGCCTTCGTCTTGCGGTGCGCCAGCCCCAGTCGGACCAGGAAGTCGCGCCGCTTGATGAAGGCGCGCGCCGTCTCGGACCATTCGCGGTACCAGGCGTGGAGCGCGCGGAGCGCCTCGAGGTGCTCCTGGCTGTCGACGACCGCCCGCTCGGCGCCGCCGTCCTCTGCGCCCTCTCCCTCCTCGGCCGCCGCCCCGCCGCCCGACGCGATGTCGACGAGCTGCCGCAGGCGGCTGCGCTCTTCCTTGGTGATCCCGCGCTTCGCGATCGTCTCCAGCGCGGCGTGGTCCTCCTTGCGGGTCGCCTTGCGCTTCGGGCTCTTCTCGAGGGCGTCGAGCCGATCGAGCAGCGTCTTCACGGACACGACCGCGGCCGCGCCCGCCTGCGCGGTGAGGTTGTCGAACACGAACTTCTCCTGCGCCGGGTGGCGCCGCTCGAGCGCCGCGCGGATGAACCGGAAGTACGGCTCGTCCCACGCGTCCAGCTCGGCGACCGCCTTGCCGACCTCGGCGTCCTCGACCTCGTCGGGCTCGCCGGTGCCGAAGCCGGAGGCGCGGTGGAGCAGTTCCCAGCCCTCCCTGTGATCCTCGTCGGTGTAGCCGCGCTCCCGGAGGAGCGCGCGGATTTGCCGGTTCTTGCCCGCCGCCGACAGGAACCTGAGCGCGCGGCCCGGCACCTCGGCGAGGACTTGCCGGCTCGGGCCCTCGCCGTCGATCTCGATGTCTGAGCTCACATCCACCTCCCGGACGGAACGAGACCACGTGGTGCTCTGGCTCGGCAAGGCGGCGGCGCGGCTCGGCACGAACGCGACGCTCGCCGAGAACATGCCCGGCGCTTGACCGAGGGCATGTCGGCCGGCGCGGAGGGCATGCGGGGCGGTCCTGAAGGCCCAGGGGCGCGGAGCTGAAGGCATGTCGGTCGGGCCCGAGGGCGTCGCCGGCGGCCTGGAGGGCTGGACGGCCGGGATCTGAGCCGGATTTGGCGGTCCCGAGGGCATGTCGGCCGGACCGACATGCCTCCGGAGCGGCCGACATGCCCTCCGGGGCGCGAGGGGTGGCCTTTCGGCTCGCCCGACAAGGCCTCCGGCAGGTCCGACATGCCTTCGAGAACGGCCGACATGCCCTCCGGAACGCGGCGGGTGGCCTTCCGGACCGCGCAACAGGGCTTCCGGAGGGGCGACGGCGCCCCTGCGCGGCGGGGCGGGTGTCCCCACATCGGACCGGCCCGCCCGGGATCGCTTGCCCCCGCTGAGCGGCGGTCAATCGCAGGTCCGGGTGACCGGGTCGCAGAAACAGGAGATGCACTCGCTGTCCCTCGAGCACGTCTCGCCGCCCAAGGAAGAGCCCGTACACGAGGGGTCGGGCGGCGCCTCGGGGCAGAAGGATTCGCCGAGGCCAGCGGCGCCCGAGCAGTCGCCGCACGCCAAGTTGAGGCAGTCCGCCGTCGCGATCGAAGTGAACGAGGCGGCGCCGCAGTGCGCGGGGCTCGTGCAGGTCTCGACCGAGTTCCCCTGGTAGAGGCAGCCGACGAGGCAGGAGCAGTTCGTATCCTCGGAACAGGCTCGGTATTGATCGCAGCAAAAGACCTTGGCGCACCCGATGCAGCTATCGTCCGCCGTAGTCAGCTCGCAGGACGTGACCCCCTGGGGTCTGTACCTGGGCGGCTTGAAGATCAAGGGTGCCCTCGTGTCACCGGTGTTCTTGCACGTCGTACCGACGATGTTCTGGTCCTGCAGTTTCAATTGGAATATTGCATCCCTGTTCGCTTCAGCGATCGCGGATTGCATATCGGCGGCGCACACATGGTTAACATAGGTCATGTGACACGCGGTCGCCCGGATTGTACATTCCCATCTGGTCTGGCCACCGACGCACTGTGGAACCATGTCGCACGCTGGCAGGACTGAGATTAGAGAAACCCAGGCTCAGGGCCGACCTGCGTCCACCAGATCCGACGGTTTTAATCCCAGCCCGTTCTGTTGACACACGCAGACCCCTTCCCGTATTTTTTCGTGCCAGACGCATAAGACTCCATTGGGCGGTGGACAGCTCATCGAGAAACACTCCTCGTGGTAGTAGCATCTGGGATTGTCACGATTTTTATACCAGAACCATTCCCGATCGGCGTTACACCCGACCAACACCAGTGCACTAGCGGCGAGGATGGCGCAGCTCTGACGGTACATTTTTGTCTCTTCTGGTCCTCGAGTCCCAAGTTGCGCACTGGTAGGTTCTAAAGTGTGATGAGGACCGGCTCAGGGCGGACCCGCATCCACCGGGTCCGACCGCTGCAAGCCGTATCGCTGACACACACAGACTCCGTTATACTCTTCTTCGTGCCAGTGGCAGAAGACCCCACGAGGAGGTGGACAGTTCATGGACAAGCACTGCTCGTGATAGAGGCACCTGGGGTTGTTCCGGTGTTGGTAGAAGAACGCCTCCCGCTCGGCCCGGCACCTGATGGAAGGCAGCACGAGGGCCGCGACGAAGGCGGCGCATGGCGGCGCCTTCAGCGCGGCGCCGAGCCATGCCTTGCGGAGCTGGCCCTCCGCGACCCTGTCGAACGGACGAGAGAACGCCCTCCGCAGGCCACGCCACGCGGCGACACCCCTCCACGTGCGACGACCGATCACGCGGAGGGAAACGAGAATGAACGCCGGGAGGAGAACGGCGAGCGCAGCGATCACTCCCATGGCCACCCCTGGGCGCACGCTAGGCACGCGCCGCTTCGCCGGTCAACCGGCTTCTGCCGTGCCCGCGCGCCCGGTCCTCGACGGCTCGCTTCCCGGCTCGATAGCTTGCCGTCGTATTTTAAGGAGAGGCCCTCGCGCGCCCCTCAGCGCGAGGCGACGTCCCGCCCGCGGTCCTGCGCGGGGAACGGGTTCGGCCACACCGGCAGGAGCGCCTGTCGGTACACGGTGAGCCGCAGCAGATCGATGCCCGCGATGGCGCCGAACGACACGGCGTCGTCGGTCCCGTAGCTCCCCTGGAGCGACAGGCTGATCCCGAGCGGCGCCCCCAGCGTCAGCGCGCCGGCCACGCCGGTGGAGCCCGCCCCCCAGAAGCGCTGGTAGCCGCCCACGTCGAGGGCGAGGCCGAGCTGGCCGGCCTGGAAGCCGCGCGTCGCGACCCGGGCGAGCAACGCGAGATCGATGCCGCTGTCGAGGAGGGGCGTCGCGCGCACGAGGCCGCCCACGATGACCGGCGCGTCCGGCGTGGTCCCGACGCCGACGTCGAGCGAGAGCGCGCCGTCGAGGACGAGATCGCGGTCCCCCTGCTTCCAGCCGACCGCGCCGGCGCCGACGAAGGTCCACGCGGAGGCGTCCGCGCGCGAGGGCGAGGACCAGGCGAGCGGGGCGAGCAACGCCCCGAGGGCGAGGAGACAGGCGATCGGCGAGCGCACGCGAGCGAGCTACCACGAAGCGCCGAGCGGCGATAGGTCAGGGCGCGCCGCCCCGCGGTGGCCGACAATGACCTGACGAACGGGAATGTGCCGGGATCGATGTCGAGCGGCGTCCCCTGCGCCCCTTCCGAGAGCGCGCGCTCGCCGCGGCGGAGCGCCCCGTCGAAAAGCTGCGATGTGTCGGCGAGCAGCGGTGTGATGCGCTTTGCCAGCGGGGTGAGCTCCTCGAGGATCACAAAATGCATGAGCTCACGGCGCAGGCGCATCCGATGGCGCCCGTGGACGCGGCATCGAAACATTTGGGTTCGCTTCGGGTGACGAATCGCGGAGCTCATATTTTTCTTGAATGCGGAGCACCCCGAGCGCTATGTAAGGTGTTCTTCCCAACACAGTCGACCTACTGCGCGCACACCAGGGGCGCGCGCGAACAACGGTGACGAGGCACAGGCGGAGACGACGCCTCGTTGGGGCTCTGCGGTTGAATGCGTCCACGTTGCTGCGGGACGCTCTGCAGCGCTTTCTTTCATAAGGAGCTCTTCGGTGAAACATCACGATCCATCATTCCTGCGCGCGCTGGGACGCTTCAGACCCTCACGCGCGCCTTGGCGGAAATACTTCCTGCTGATGGGGGGCACCCTCTTCAGCGCTATCGCGACCGGCGCCTCCTGCAGCTCGAACGCTCCGGACGAGGAGCTGCACGGCAAGGCGAAGCTCGCCCTGGAGGGCGACCCGACCTGCGTCACCATCCAGCGCGGGACACCCGGCGCGGTCGAGGACGCGACGATCTGGGAGAACTTCCCGACCTGGAATGACAACACGGTGTCCCTCCGGACGGGCACCCTAAGCGAGTTCGGCCTACGGCACGTCGTCCTCAAGTTCGACCTCTCGCCGGTGCCCGCTGGAGCCACGGTCGTCTCCGCGACCCTGCGCCTGCGCCAGATCTACCGGGATGACGTCAGCACCAGCACCATCAACATTCACCGGGTCACGTCGGCGTGGTCCGAGTCGACGGCGACCTGGGCGAGCCTTGGGAATGGCAGCGCCTTCGACCCGGCGATCGCGTCGTCCTTCCAATCGCTCCCCGGCGCGGGGACGCGATCGGCGGACTTGACCGCGCTCACCGCGGCATGGCTCGCGGAGTCTGTCCCGAACCACGGCATCCTGCTGGAGGAGGCGCCGGTCCTCACGACCGAGTTCCGCAGCAGCGAGGAGCCGCAGATCGCCGAGCGGCCGAGCCTGGAGGTCTGTTACACGGAGTCGTCGAGCTGCACCGGCACGCTCGACGACGGCGACGCGTGCACGACCGATACCTGCGACCCGGTGCTGGGTATTCTGCATACGCCCATCGCGACCGACGACGGCGATCCGAGCACGATCGACCTGTGCGACCCGGCGACCGGCGCGGTGACGCACGTGGCCTGTCCGGCGCTGGACCCGACCGTGACCACGCGGCTCATCGACGCCGTGGGCTGCATCTACCAGGGGCCGAACGCGCCGCAGACGGGCGTGACCGCGACGATCGCCCCGGCCTCGGTGGCGGTCGTCAAGGGCAAGGTCGCGACGCGGGCGGGCGTCCCCATCTCGGGCGCGAAGGTGAGCGTGCTGCACCACGATGCGGGGGACGCGGAGAGCTACGGGCAGGTCCTCACGCGTGCGGACGGCGCCTTCGAGCTGGTCGTGCGGGGAGGCCAGCCGCTCACGATGAAGTACGAGAAGGCCGGCTATCTGCCGGTGCAGCGGCAGGTGGGCACCCAGTGGCAGCGCTGGTCCGAGGCGCCCGACGTGGTGCTGATCGAAAGCGATCCGGTGGTGACGCCCGTCGCGCTGGGCAGCGCGGCCGGAGCGCAGGTGGCGCGCGGGAGCGTCCAGACGGATGAGAGCGGCACGCGCCAGGCGACGCTGCTCTTCCCCTCGGGCACGACGGGGACGATGACCGTGCCGGACCTGAGCGGTCCGCCGGGAGCGACGATGACCGTGGCGCTGCCGGCCGAGGTGCACGTGCGCGCGACCGAGTACACGGTCGGGCCGAACGGCCCCGAGGCGATGCCGGGGACGCTGCCGCCGACGAGCGGATACACGTACGCGGTGGAGCTCGGGCTCGACGAGGCGGTCGCTGCCGGGGCGACGAAGGTCGAGTTCAACCAGCCCATTCCGTTCTACGTCGAGAACTTCCTCGACTTCCCGGTCGGGATGCACGTGCCGCTCGGCTATTATGACGCCGAGAAAGGGGCATGGGTGCCGGCGAAGGACGGCCGCGTCATCGAGATCCTCGCCGTGAGCGGCGGGGTAGCGTCGGTCGATATCGACGGCGACGGCGCGGCCGACGACGCGAGCGAGCTCGACGCGCTCGGGATCAGCGCTACGGAGCTCGGGCAGCTCGGCGCGCACTATGCGGTGGGGACGAGCCTCTGGCGGTCCCAGGTCACGCACTTCACGCCGTGGGACTGCAATTGGCCGTTCGGCCCGGGCCCCGGCGCCGGGCCGCCGCCGAGCGGTCCTGGCGGCGGCAGCGGCAGCGGCAGCGGCGGCTCCGGCGGCAGCGGCGGTTCCGGCGGCAGCGGCGGCTCCGGCGGCAGCGGCGGCTCCGGCGGCTCCGGCGGCGGCGGCGGCTCGGACCCGGACGACCCCAACCGCGAGTGTGGCTCCATCATCGAATGCGAGACCCAGACGCTCGGAGAGCGCTTGCCCATCGTCGGAACGCCGTTCGATCTCCGCTACAAGAGCGATAGAACCGCCGGACGCAATCGAGAGCTCTATCGCCTCTCGATCCCCCTCACGACATCGTCCGTACCCTCCACCCTCGAGCGGATCGAGTTCAAGGTGACGGTGGCGGGCAGGACGTTCGATTTCAGCGTCGACTGCCCCTGCTCGCCCGACCAGCAGTACACGTTCGAGTGGAACGGTCGAGACGCGTTCGGGCGCTTGGTCCGCGGAGCGCAGCCGGTCACCGTGGACATCGACTACGTATACGACGCCTATTACTATGTGCCTTCCGAACAGGGAATGATGTCGGGCGGCGGCTCGGGCGGCGGCTCGGGCGGCGGCGGCGGTCTCCGGTCCTTCGGGGTTCCCTCTGACGTGCTCATCACGGGAAACCGCGCGCGGGAGGAGATCTCCCTCGGCAGACGCTGGGAGAGCACGCTCGGCGGGTGGACCAACGGCACGCCTGCGCTCGGCGGCCTAAGCTTGAGCCATCATCACGTCTTCGATCCCAGCACGTCCACGCTCTACCGCGGCGACGGCTCGCGTCGCACCGGCCGGAACATGGTCTCCATGCTCCGGCGCGTCGCCGGCAAGCCACCTCCTCCTGCGAGCAGCGCCACCGCCGAGGGAGCCCGCGCCGAGAGGGTGCCTATTGCTTTCTCTTCCGGAATCGCCGTCGGTCCGGATGGAAGCATCTACTACTCCGAGTCGGGTAACGATCGCATCCGCAAGATTTCGCCAGCCGGCTTCGTTACCACGATCGCCGGCGTCTACGCGCAGGCCGGATTCAATGGAGATAACCAGCCTGCGACACAGGCTTTGTTGGACGATCCTCGGCGGCTCACGATCGGCCCCGACGGCGCCATCTATTTCATCGACACGGGCAACCGCCGCGTCCGCAAGATCTCGCCCGATGGAATCATCACCACTGTCGCAGGCAATGGTCTATCGGGTACTCGACCGCCCGACGGTGCGCTTGCCACTTCCGGCTCTCTGAACTCCGTGGGCACCGCGAGTGGCCTCGACGTTTCCAGCGATGGTAACCTGTACCTGGCTTTCGACCAAGCTATCCGCAAGGTGGCGCCTGACGGGATCATCACGACGGTTGCAGGCTCATATAACACCGTGACTTTGGTCAGCACCGGCGACGGCGGCCCCGCTGTCCAGGCCCGACTCTTTGGGATTCGGGACATGGCGCTTGGGCCGGACGGATCGATATACATCTCGGATCTATCCGAATATTCGGGAGTTGGTGCCCGGATCCGGCGGATCGATCGCAGTGGGATTATTGACAAAATCACGGGCACCGTCGAGACGACCACATCGGAGGACGGGGTGCCCGCGATCTCGGCTTCGATCGGTGTTCCCGGCTCGCTGGCGGTCGGACAGGACGGCAGCGTGTACTTCGCCGCGGTGTCCCGCCCGCCGCAGGCAGCCAACCTCATCCGGCGCATCTCGCCCGCTGGGGTACTCACTACGGTCGCCGGCAACCGAGCTCCTCGCCCTTGGGATTGCTACGCCTGCGGCCTTGGCGGTCCCCCGACCGCGGTTTGGCTACTGCGAATGATGGATCTGGCAATTACTCCAGATGACAGCCTGATGTTCATCGATGGCGAGGACAGCTCCTACTACATCGGCCGCGTCGACATGGCGCTCGTGGGCATCAAGGGGGCCGACATCGCCGCCGCCATCGCCATCGCGAGCGATGACGGGACCGAGGTGTACACCTTCGACGAGCAGGGGAGACACCTCACTACCCGCGACGCGCTCCTCGGCACCGTGCGCTACACGTTCGGTTACGACTCCGTGGGAAGGCTGGTGACCATCACCGATGTCGATCAGCAGGTCACGACCATCCAGCGCAACGCGAGCGGCGAGCCGACGGCCATCCTGGGGCCGACGGGGCAGAGCACCTCACTCACGCTCGACGCCGAGGGCAACCTCTGGACGGTCACGAATCCGGCAAACGAGACGACAACGCTCCTGTATTACCCGGACAGCGGCCTCCTCCGATCCCTGGAGGACCCGCTCGGGCGGCTGCACGAGTTCGAGTTCGACGCGGCAGGACGCCTCATCAGGGACGAGGATCCGGCGGGTGGCTACAAGCAGCTCACCCGGACCGAGATGGCCTCGGGTCACCGCGTGACGATCACGACCGCGATGGGGTTGACCCGGGGATATGAGATCGCGACGCTCCCGGACGGAAGCAAGCAACGCATCCGCACCGGATCGGACGGGCTCTCGACGGTGGAGCAGATCAGCACGAGCGGAGCCAGGACGATCACGGCGCCGGACGGAACCGTGACCTCCGTCGAGGTGCAGGGGGACCCGCGCTTCGGCATGCAGTCGCCGATCGTCAGCAAGGAGGTTACGACCAGCCCCCTGGGACGAACAAAGCAGGTTACCCGGTCGCGATCGGTGGTCCTCTCGGATCCGACCAACGCGCTGAGCGTGACCTCGTTGACCGATGTCATATCGAGCAACGGGCGCGCGTCCTCGCGCGTGTTCAACCGGGCGACGAGGACGACCCTATCCACCTCGCCGGCGGGGCGCCAGTCATCCACTGTACTGACGACCACAGGACGAATTCAACGCTACCAGGCGCCCGGAATCCTGCCGACCGACTTCACGTACCATCCAGACGGTCGGTTGCACACCCAGTCTCAAGGCTCCAGGACCTGGGCGTATACCTTTGAAGACAACGGCTGGCTCACGACGGCGATCGATCCGCTGCTCAACGGCGTCTCGCTCCTTCACGACGCGGTCGGCCGCATCACGCAGATGACGAGGACGGACAGCCAGGTGGTCGGGACCACCTACTACCCTGGTGGGCGCGTGCATACGGTGACGCCTCCGGGGCGTCCGGCGCACACGTTGAGCTACAATCCAGCCGACCTGCTGGAGGCGTACGTGGCGCCGGCGCTCGGCGCCGTGTCCGGTGAGGCGTCCTGGTCCTACGATCTCGACCAGCTGCTCACGAGCTCGACCCGCGCCGGGGAGCCTGCAATGACGTATGTCCGGGAGCCATCGACAGGCCGTGTCAGCCAGATGGTCTTGCCGCTGGGGATGGGTACGGTGGCCTTCGGCTACAGCCCGACGACGGGGAAGCTCGTGAATCTGAGCGGCCCCTCGGGGGTATCGCTCGCCTACGGCTACGACGGAGCGCTGCTGACGAACCGGACGTGGACAGGCGATGGATTCGGTGCCGGCTCGGGCACGGTGCAGTGGACTTACAACAATGACTTCCGCGTCGACAGCGAGAGCATCAACGGCGGCGCGGCGGTCAGCTTCGGGTACGACAACGACGGCCTCCTCAATCAGGCCGGCGGCCTCTCACTGTTCAGGCATCTGCAGAACGGGCTGTACACGGGCAGCAGCATCGGCGTCGTGAGCGACACGGTGACCCCGGACGGCTATGGCGCCGTGGCGACGTACGCCGCACAGGTGAGCGGCTCGACGATATACCAGGTGACGTATACGCCCGATGCCCTAGGACGCATCGAGAACCTGACGGAGACGATACAAGGGCAAACGCACGCTTACGAGTATGTTTACGACCTCGTCGGCAGGCTTACTGACGTGTATCGTGACAGCGTGCTCACGGCACACTACGACTACGATGAGAACGGAAACCGCTCGGCGCGAACCTCGTCGGGCGGGACGGAGGTAGGCACGTATGACGACCGGGATCGGCTCCTGAGCTATGGGGCCAAGACCTACGCGATGAGCCCGGCGGGCGACCTCGCGAGCGTGACCGACACGGTCACGGGACAGACGAGCACCTTCACGTACGACGCGCGCGGAAACCTCCGCCATGTGGCGCTGAGCACCGGCGACGTGATCGAATACCTGGTGGATGGGAGGAACCACCGGATCTGGAAGGAGAAGAACGGCGTGCTGGTGCAAGGATTCCTCTATCGCGATGATCTGCGGCCCGCGGCGGAGATCGACGCCACGGGCGCGGTGGTGGCGCACTTCGTCTACGGCCGGAAGCGCAATGTTCCAGATCTCATCCTGAAGGGAGGGGCGACCTACCGGGTCCTGACGGACCACCATGGGAGCCCGCGGCTGGTCGTGAACACCGCGACCGGGGCGATAGCGCAGCGCATGGATTACGATGAGTTTGGCCGCGTGCTCCAGGACACGAACCCAGGGTTCCAGCCGTTCGGCTTCGCCGGCGGGCTGTACGACACGGACACGAAGCTGGTGCGCTTCGTGGCGCGAGATTACGACGCGGAGGTTGGGAGGTGGGTGAGCAGCGATCCCATCCTCTTCCGAGGAGGGAGCTCCAATCTCTACGAGTACGCGGGCAGCGATCCGATAAACAAGCGTGACCCCAGCGGGCTAACCACGTTCACTTGTCGAAAGCCGCTCGATTTCTTCGGGAACACGGACGACGCTGAAAACCTGAAGAGCGGACCGGACTCATGGGATAGCAACCCATTCTATCACCAGTACATTTGCGTCTTGCAGGGAGGCGATATGATTTGCGGAGGTCACGCGTCGGCGGGTGATAGAATGTATGGCACTGGTGCGCCCTCCAAGGATCACTTCGTTGACCAACGGTGCGAGGAGATCGAGTCCGACAACACTTGCCTTGAATCCTGTCTGGCTACTGCCATACTGTCGCCCGATCGCCCCCAATACGGACTTATCGGCCCCGATACCAACTGCCAGGAGTGGGCGGACGAGACGCTCGCGAGGTGCCGCCACTACTGCCCGTAGCGGAGAGCGTGATCGGCATGTTGCCCTTCTTTTTCAACTGCACGGGGTTCATCGTGGCTACGGCGCTTACATTCACGGTCGAAGCGGTCGAGCAGTGGCGGCGATCGCGCGGCGTCGCGGTCACGATGCTGCGGAATCTCGCGGTCGCCAAAGTGGCCTCGCTCAGCGTAGCTACGCTCGTTATCCCAGGCGTGCTTCTGGGCGTCGCTGCCGTGGGCGGTTCGAGCTCGCCCTTGCCAGTTCGCCGCGTGCTCTACGCGGCGACTGGAACCGTGTTTCATCACAATAATCCGTGGAGGTGGACGGGCCGGATCGCGGTGTGTGCCACTCTTCTGTGGATGGTGTTCTCCGTGCTCTGCATGCTGCGCGTCGAAGCATGGTGCTTACGGATGATCTGCCGCGGTCGCGACGGCGCTTTCACAGAGCAGCTCATCCGCATGGCACGCAGGGCGAGCCTCCGAGGAGCTCCTATAGCGATCGGCACCACTATCGCCGTCTGGCACGAAGTGGTGTTTGGCGTGTGGTGACGAAATGCCACGTCTGGGGTGTTGAAACCCCAGACGTGGCAACCATGCACGTCCGGGCAGCCGTTCCGTCGGACGACGCGGCGGGTCAGCGCGCTCGTTCCGGCGAGCCGCGGTCCCGCCCGCTCAGGCGAACGCGTTGCGCCGCACGATGGTCGCCTCGCGGTCCGCGCCGACCGGCACGCCCGTCTCCTGCTCGACCAGCTCCACGTACTGCCGCGCCGCCGCCGGCAGCTCCATCATGGATCGGGCGCCGTCGGTCGGCTCGCTCCACTCGGCCCCCCGACGACGACGTGACGAACGGGAACGTGCCGTAATCGACGTCGAGCAGCGTCCCCTGCGCCCCCTCCAGCAGCACGCGCTCGCCGCGGCGGAGCGCCCCGTCGATAAGCTGCGACTATGCATCCGCGACAACCGAAGGACCCTCGCTTCCCGGCTCCTCGGCTCGATGAGACGCCGTCGTATATTAAGGAGAGGCCTCGCGCGCCCCTCACCGCGAAGCGACGTCCCGGCCCCGCTCCTGCGCGGGGAACGGGTTCGGCCACACCGGCAGCAGCGCCTGTCGGTACACGGTGAGCCGCAGCAGATCGATGCCCGCGATGGCGCCGAACGCCATCGCGTCGTCGGTCCCGTAGCTCCCCTGGAGCGACAGGCTGATCCCGAGCGGCGCTCCCAGCGTGAGCGCGCCGGCCACGCCGGTGGAGCCCGCCCCCCAGAAGCGCTGGTAGCCGCCCACGTCGAGGGCGAGGCCGAGCTGGCCGGCCTGGAAGCCGCGCGTCGCGACCCGCGCGAGCAACGCGAGATCGATGCCGCTGTCGAGGAGGGGCGTCGCGCGCACGAGGCCGCCCACGATGACCGGCGCGTCCGGCGTGGTCCCGACGCCGACGTCGAGCGAGAGCGCGCCGTCGAGGACGAGATCGCTGTCCCCCTGCTTCCAGCCGACCGCGCCGGCGCCGACGAAGGTCCACGCGGAGGCGTCCGCGCGCGAGGGCGAGGACCAGGCGAGCGGGGCGAGCAACGCCCCGAGGGCGACGAGGCAGGCGATCGGCGAGCGCACGCGAGCGAGCTACCACGAAGCGCCGAGCGGCGATAGGTCAGGGCGCGCCGCCCCGCCGCTCGACGATCCGCCGCGCCACGAGCGCGGCCACCTCGGGGTCGAAGAGGAGCGTGTTGTGCCCGCGCGCCTCCATCACGCGCACCTCGAAGCCCGGCAGCGCGTGCGCGATGGGCGAGCGGACCAGCGTGTCGGCCCCCGCGACGATCGACAGGTGCGGGATGCTCGAGCGCGCCGTCCCGAGGAGGACACGCCGGAGGAGCGGGCTCGAGGCGTCGAGATCGCGGGCGCCCCCGAAGCCGAGCAGCGCGGCGCGCGGGATGCCGCCGAACGGGCTCGCCATCGAGATGGTCTGCACGATCCGCGGGTCGCCGACCTCCTGCGCGAAGAAGCGGCACACGATGCCGCCCATGCTGTGGCCGACGAGGTGCAAGCGCACCCCGCCCGGCAGCGCCGCGACGAGGGTCGCGAGGCGCGCCGACAGCTCCTCGACGCCAGGCCCCGGTGCGTACGACATCGTCGCGGTGTGTACCGCCCCCGACGGAGGCTCGGCCCGCGCCGGGACCGGCAGGCCTCTCGCCCGCGACGCGGACGCGTGGCGCTCGATCGCCGTCCGCAACGGCCGGAGGACGCCGGCCGACGCGAAGAGGCCGTGCAGGATGATCACGACGTCGTCGCCGTCGCGCGTCCCGGCAGGGATCACCGGCGCGAGGGTGTCGTACGGCAGGAGGACCGCCTGCCGCGCGAACGAGGCCACCTCCCTGCCAGCGGTCGCCGCGAAGGCCGACGCTCGGAACCACCTCACCACACGGTGGCTCTTACCACGGATCCGTCGCGCGACGCCCCAGCGCCCTCCCGACGCGCTGCGTCCCGGCCGATCACGGCCGCAGCAGCCAGACGTGGAAGCTGCGGAAGGTCCCGAGGAGCGAGCGGATCCGGATCCGATCGCCCGGCATGACGTCGCGCAGCGGCACGCGGATCTCGGACCAGCGGCCCGCGGGGCGCTCGGGCACCTCGACGCGCGCCTCGCCGCCCGCGTCGCGCAGGGCCGCGACGCCGAGCGCGATCGGACCGCCCCCGTCGGTGCGCAGCGCGAGCACGGCAGGCCCCCGGGCGATCGCGGCGGCGGCGTCGATCGTGAACGACTGCTCGCGCCCCTCGGGGATGAGCCTGCCAGCGTCGAACCGCGGCGCGCTGTCGCCGCCCGCGCCGTCGCCGCCGCCCGGCAGCACCGCGCCGATGACCCAGCCGCCGCGCGGCGACGGGAAGGCGTAGCCGTGGGCCCGCTCGTCGACGAGATCGGCGATGTCCACCTCGTCGATGACCCCGGCGCGGCGCTCCCCCGGCGGGGCGAGCGCCGACCAGTCCGCCTCGTAGATCACCTTCTCGTCCGCGGCGCAGATGACGTTGTCGTCGATCTTCACCGCGTCGACGCGCCGGCCGAAGACGTCCGCGAGGCCGCCCCACCAGGACGGGTACAGGGCGAAGACGTCCGGCCGCTCGGCCGGGTCGAGCCGCTCGATGAGCTCGACCACGGCGGGCACGCCGTGCACCGAGGCCCGCGCGAACGGCATCCCCCGGTACCCGCCGAGGCCGAGCCCGTCGATGGCGGGGATGCCCGACAGGTACGGGATCGCGCCCGCGTCGCCGAGGAGCACCCGCCGCGGCGCTCGGGGCCCACGCGCGCGCGCGGCGATGCGCCGCGCGACCTCGACGTGCTGGCCGGCGATGTTCGCCGAGGCGCGGGCGAAGTGATCGATCTGCCGCGCGAAGCCCGCGGACGGCGCGGCGAGCGCCGCGACCGCGAGCGCCGCCGCGACGCCCGCCGCGAGCCGGCCCCGCCGCGCGAGCGCCTCGGCCCCGAGCGCCGCGGCGAGGAGCAGCATCGCGAGCGACGGGGCGGCGTAGCGGAGGTTCTGGTACCGCGCCGTCGCGTTGAGCGCGACGAGCAGCAGCGAGCCGTAAGCGCCGAGCAAGAGCGGCACGGCGACGCGCCGCGAGCGGCGATCGAGCGCCGCGACCGCGCCGAGCAACGGCAGGACGAGGGAGAGCCACGGGCCGCCGAGGGCGCTCTCCAGCGCCTGCACCCGCAGCGCGGCGAGGTTCTTGATCACCTCCACGGCCTTCTCGAGCGGCGTGGGGTACGGGTTCGAGAGGAGGAGCTTGCGCACGGCCCCGGCGGCGCCCCACTCGCCCGTGAAGGCGCGGTTCGCGGCCGCGTGCGCGCCGAGGAGCAGCGCGGTGGGCAGCGACGCGCGCGCGAGCGACGCGGCCGCGCCGAGCGAGCCCGCGGCGTGGGCGACGGCGACGGCGAGCGGCGCCGCCAGGGTGATCGCCTCGGGCCGCGTCGCGACGAGCAGCGCGGCGAGGAGCCCCGCCCGGAGCTGCTCGGCCGGGCGCCGCGCCGGCGGGGCGAGCTCCGCGCGCCGCACCGCGACGAGCGCCCGGCCCAGCACGGCGCCGAGCAGCGCGACCTCCATGCCGGAGAACCAGCTCCAGTCGAGCAGCGGCACGGCGACGACGAAGAGCGGCGCGATCCAGCCGACCCAGCCGACCCAGCGGGACGAGGCGGCGCCGGGGCCGCCGCGCGGCTCGAGGAGCCGCCGGAGCGAGCGGCACAGGTCGAGCAGCGCGGCGCAGGCGAGGAGCGCGGCGAAGAGGCCGAGCCAGGCGCCGCGGAAGCCGAGCAGGTACCCGGGCGCGAGGGCGAGGGGGTACGTCAGGCTGGTCCCGCCCGAGGAGTAGCCGTTGCCAGGGATCCACGAGAACGGGTGGCCCAGGGCCGCGGCGCGGGCGAAGCCGAAGTGGATGTAGACGTCGTCGAGCGGCGCCGGCCAGGCGCCGCCCGTCGTCTCGAGCGCGGGCCCGTAGAACGCCGCGGCCGCGCCGAGGACCGGGATGGCGGCGCTCGCGTGCCACAGGAGCAGCCTGATCCAAGGCGCGCGCCTCACGGCCCGGCCGGTACCACGAAGGGGCGGGGACCGGGCGGCAATTCTGGCTAGACTGCGGGCCATGGTGCTCAGGGCTGTGGTGGATGAATCGGTGGACGCCGCCCACTGGGAGGCGGTCGAGGAGGCGGCCGAGCTCCTTCAGGAGGAGCAGGTCCAGGAGGCGCTCGTCGCGCTGCGCGACGTGATCAAGGCCTCGCCGTCGAACCCGTACGCGTACAACCTGCTCGGGCACGCGCTCTACGAGCTCGGCCAGCTCGAGCCGGCGCGCGACGCCTACCGCGCCGCCGTGCGGCTCGCGCCGAGCTTCCTCGGGGCGCGGGTGGCCCTGTCGCACGCGCTCCGGCGCCTCGGCGACACCGACGGGGCGATCGCGCAGGCGAAGGAGGCGCTCCGCCGGTTCCCGAAGGACGGCGAGGCGATGCACGCGATGGGGCTCGCCTACGCGGCGCGCGGCAACCGTGCGCTCGCTCGCAAGCACCTCCAGGGCTTCCTGGACGCGGGCCCGGAGGTCGAGGCCGCGATGGAGGTGCGCCAGATCCTCGAGATGCTCGGCGTCGGGGACGACGACGAGCCGCTCCAGTTCGAGTAGCCTCTCCCGGGGCGCGCGGCGCGCCTCGGAGGAACGCGATGGCGACCACCCCGCACTTCGATCTCATCATCATCGGAACGGGGCCGGGCGGCGAAGGCGCCGCCATGACGGCCGCGAAGCACGGCAAATCGGTCGCGGCGATCGAGCGCTACACGCGGGTGGGCGGGGGCTGCACCCACTGGGGGACGATCCCGAGCAAGGCGCTGCGCCGCGCGATCTACCACATGAACCTGGTCAACCAGAGCCCCATCTACAAGCGGATGGATGTGGTCCCGGAGTACCCGTTCGCCGAGCTCCTCGCGACGGCGAACCACGTGATCGACGAGCAGGTCGACCTGCGCGAGAGCTTCTACGATCGGAACCGCGTCCAGCTCATCCCGGGGCAAGCCCGCTTCGTCGATCCGCACACGGTCGAGGTCGAGGGCGACGGGGGCCAGCGCCGGCGCTTCACGGCAGACACCTTCGTCGTCGCGACCGGCTCGCGCCCGTACCGGCCGGACGACATCGACTTCAGCCACCCGCGCATCTTCGACAGCGACACGCTGCTGCGCATGGATCAGACCCCCCGCAGCATCACGATCTTCGGGGCGGGCGTCATCGGCTGCGAGTACGCGTCGATGCTGCGCAACATGCAGATCGCCGTGAACCTCGTGAACACGCGCGCCCATCTCCTGGAGTTCCTCGACGACGAGATCACCGACGCGCTCGGGTACCACTTCTGCGACAAGGGGATCCGCGTCCTCAACGGCGAGGAGCACGAGAAGGTCGAGGCCACCAAGGAGGGCGTCGTGCTCTCCCTGAAGAGCGGGAAGAAGCTCCGGAGCGACGTCTTCCTGTGGGCGAACGGGAGGACGGGCAACACGGCCGATCTCGGCCTGGAGAACCTCGGGATCACGCCGAACAAGCGCGGTCAGCTCGAGGTCAACGAGACCTTCCAGACGAGCCAGCCGCACATCTACGCGGTCGGCGACGTCGTCGGCTTCCCGGCGCTCGCGAGCGCGAGCTACGACCAGGGCCGGTTCGCGGCCAGCCACATCTGCGGCGACGCCGACGAGAAGCTGGTCCGGGACATCCCCACGGGCATCTACACGACGCCGGAGATCTCGTCGCTCGGCAAGAGCGAGCGCGAGCTCACGGCGGCGAAGGTGCCCTACGAGGTGGGGAAGTCGACGTTCAAGACGCTCGCCCGCGCGCAGATCACGGGCCAGCAGGTCGGGATGCTGAAGCTGATCTTCCACCGCGAGACGCTCGCGCTGCTCGGGATCCACTGCTTCGGCGAGAACGCCGCGGAGATCATCCACATCGGGCAGGCGATCATGTCGCAGCCGGCGCCGAACAACACGATCCGGTATTTCGTGAACACGACGTTCAACTACCCCACCATGGCCGAGGCCTACCGGGTGGCGGCGCTCGACGGGCTCGGGCGGGTGTTCTGAGGGGGCGCGCTCGGGGTCGGCGGTTGCAAGCGGGCGGCGCCGCGGGGATACTCCCGGTAGGAGCACGCTGTCATGGCCGCCGCTGCACCCCTCCTCGCCCCCCCTGCTGAACGCGCCGAAGCGGTCGCGGCAAGCGGCTCGGAAGACCAGCTCTTCGTCGTCCATGACGTCTCGTGGGAGGAGTACGAGGGCCTCCTCGCGGCCCTCGGCGACCGCGCAGGCGTGCGGGTGACGTACTGCGAGGGAGTGCTGGAGCTGATGAGCCCGGGAGGACCGCACGAAGGGCGGAAGAAGATCCTGGCCCGCCTCGTCGAGGCCTACGCGGAGGAGGCGGAGCTGCCGCTCAGCGGGTACGGCAGCATGACCGTCCGCGAGCGGCTCGTGAAGCGGGGGGTGGAGCCGGACGAGTGCTACGTGCTCGGGACGGTGGAGGATGGGGACATCCCGGAGCTCGCGATCGAGGTCATCGAGAAGAGCGGGACGATCGACAAGCTCTCCGTTTATGCGGGGCTCGGCGTGCCCGAGGTCTGGTTCCTGAAGAAGGGGAAGCTCTCGCTCCACCTCCTCGGCCCGGAGGGCTACGCCGAGGCGGAGCGGAGCCGGTTCTTGCCGGGGCTCGACATCACGGCGCTGACGGAGTTCATGGTGCGCCAGGGAGACCAGACGGCCGTGGTGCGCGCGTGGCGAGCGATGCTCCGGGAGCGCGGCAAACGGTGAGCGCGGCCCGCTGAGCGGCGACGGGCCAGCTCCTTCGCTACGCCCCGCCCCTCCCCCGCGCCGCGCACGCCGCGGCGATCGCCTCCGCCCCGGCCTCCCGCGCCGCGATCTCGCACGCGCGCCACGCCGCGAGCCGCTCCGGCGCCGCCGCGCCGCGCGCCGCCGCCGCGACCCGCGCCTCGACCGAGCGCGCGAAGGCGTCGAGCGCCGCCTCGTCCCCGCACTCCGACAGGAGCACGCCCAGCGTGAGCGCCGCGTGCGCGACCTGCCGCTCCGCGCCCGGGTACATCGCCTCCGCGAGCGCCTCGGCGAGCGCCGGCAGGTCGCGGCGCGCCGCGGCCTCGCGCGCCCGCACCTCGGGCGACGCGGCCTCGGCCCCCGCGACGCCGACGCGCCGCTCCAGGTAGCCCACGAGCGAGCGGGCGACGCGCTGGAACGAGGCGAGCCCGTCGGTCGGCACCTCCAGCACGCCGCCCCCGGCGCGCGCGCCCGCCGCGTCGAGGTCGAGCACGATCACGAGATCCTCCCGCTCCCCGACGACCAGGAGGTCGCGCTCCCAGTCGAGCGAGCGCTCCTCCGTGAGCCACGCCGTCGCCCGCGCGAGCTCGCCGCGCGGCAGGATCTGCGTGCCGTCCGGGAGCGCGAGGCCGTCCGCCACCGCGTAGAGCGCCGCGACGTCCGGCGGCTCGGCCAGATCGAGCGGCCACGCGCCCGCGGCCGCCTGGGGCCGCGCCTCCACGCCGGGGTGCGCGAGCAGCGCGGCGACGCGCGACGCGAGATCCGAGGCCGCGCTCACGGCGCCGGCACCCGCCCACGCGGCGCGTCCGCGAGGCTCTGGAGGAAGCCGTGCGCCTGGGCGGCCGCCGCGGGCACGTCGAAGACCACGAAGTGACCGTCGCTCCCCTCGGGGACCGGCCACTGCGCGAGCACCCCCGAGGCGCGGCCGCCGGCGAGGTTCCCCGCGAGCCCCTCGGGCGGCACCTCGACCGGCGCGGGGCCGCCGAAGCCGTACTCGCGGATCCAACGCTGCGCGGGCGACTGCAGCGGCAAGCCCATCGCCAGCGCGTGCATCTCGATGCCGCGCGGCGGCGCGTACGTGTCGCCGCTGCCGTCCGGGTTGATGCCTTCCGTCATGTAGATGCTCTTCGGCGCGAAGCCGTCGCGGGGCGCGACGAACAGCCGCGCAGCGTAGTGGATCGGATCGACCACGTCGACGATCGACTGCGCGAGCGAGATCGCGGGGTGGAACTCGTTCACCTCCCCCTCCTCGTCGCCCATGAGCCCGAGGAAGACCGCCTTGACGAGCGCCGCGATGCTCGGCGGCGGGTTCGTCTTCTCGAGCAGGGTGATCGACATGACCGCCGACGCCCCGGAGAGCACCCCGCCCCGCGCCGAGTCGTCGGCCGCGAGGTAGAGCGGGCCGTTCAGCCCGCCCTGGGAGTGCCCGAAGAACAGGATCTTCGACGGGTCGAACCGGATCTCCTCCCCCGTGCTGGACACGCCGGCGGGCACGGTCATGCGCGACTCGGTGAAGAGGCGCGCCCGCTGCACCTCGTCGAGCGCCGACTGGCGCGCGTTCGTGCGCGCCGCGTACACGTTCTGCACGTTGTAGAACAGCGGCCCGGCCTGCGCCGCGTCCTGGGGCGCCTCCGGGCGCGCGCCGTGGAAGATCTGGTCGACGCCCATGACCGCGAGGCACCGCTCGGCGAGCGCGACGCCGGTGTGGCTGCGGACGTAGGAGCGGTAGTCGCCGCCCGTTCCGTGGGCGTAGAGCACGACGGGGTAGCCGGCCTCCGGCATCGGGCAGCGGCCCGCGGCGGGGACCGTGATCGAGAAGCGCAGGTCGAAATAGCCGGCGATCACCGGCTCGCCGGCCTTGCTCGCGAAGCCGCCGCCGTCGGCGTGGGTCGCGTACGGGGCCCGGCCGATCTGGTAGCTCGGGGACGGCCCGTACACGCCGGCGTACTCGTCCCACGACGGCGCGCGCTTCACGAGCCGCCACAGCGCGGGCCGCGCCTCCGGCGGCGGGACGCTCGCGAGCAGGTGATCGCGCAGCGCGAAGAGCTCCGCGGTCGGGTCGGCGGTGGTGAAGACCGCGAGGTGGGCGATCCGCGCGCGCTCGACGCCGGCCGCCTCGATCTCGTCGACCGCCGGCGCGAGGGCCGCCCGCGCGGCCTCGACGTCGGCGCCGGCCGGGTCGATCCCGAGCGCCTGCCGCAGCTCGGGGCTCGCCTCGACGCGGCCGCCGCCCTCGCCGCGCAGCGCGTCCGTCACGACGAGCGCGTACCGGGTCCGCGGCCGCAGCGGGAAGCCCATCACGGGCATGAAGGCGAGGGTGTTCTCCGGCCAGTAGACCCCGGCCTCGCGCCGGAAATGGACCGAGATCGGGCGCCGCTCTCCGCGCGCGGGCGAGCCCGGATCGACGTCGATGAGCTGCACCGACCCGACGGGGCTCATGGCGAACGCGGGCGTCTCGGGGAGCGAGGAGACGTCGATCGGCCCGGCGAAGCGCAGGTACCCCGCCGCCGCCGGCGAGAACCCGTCGAGGACCGAGTCCATCTCGCCGACGTACTCGTCGAGGAGCCTGAGCCGCCGCGGGTTGGGGTAGCCGTCGAGCCGCACCGCGCCGCCCTCGCGGCGCAGATCGCTCGGCCACGGCGCGTCGAAGAACCGCGCCCCGCGGAGCTCGACGAGGTGCGCCGGCGAGACCCAGATCGACGAGACGCTCGGGCGCGCGTCGCCGCAGCCGAGCGCTGCGACGAGCGACGATGCCGCGATCGTCGCCGCGGCGGAGGAGGCACGCATCCGGAGATAGTGGCGCACGGGCTCGTCGAGATCGACGGCCGGAACGCGCGCGGCGCAGCCGGACAGGCAGAGCGCGACGCGCTGATCGGCTCGCTTCGTCGCGGACGCGCTCGCCTGCGCCACGGACGCGCTCGCCTGCGTCTCGGACGCGATCGTCGCGGAGCGCACGACACGCCCGCGCCGTCCGCGTTTCAGGCGCTCCGCACGGCCATGTCGCGGCCGCCGCGCCGGACAAGCCGGGCGATCCGGGCAAGCCGCGCCATCGTGCGGCCGGCGGCCGGCGCGACGATGCGCCCGAAACGGCACGCCCGAAGCGCAGGCGGCGCGCCGCGGCGAGGGTGACTTCGGCCTGTGCTTCATATATATATGATTTAGGTGCTCCACATGTCCCTGGAAGGTAGGATCGCGCTCGTCACGGGTGGGGGTCGCGGCATCGGCCGCGCGATCGCCGAGCGGCTCGCGCGGGACGGCGCGCGCGTCGCCGTCGCGGGCCGCACGCAGGCCGAGATCGACGAGACGGCCGCGGCCGTCGGCGGCGTCGCCGTCCGGCTCGACGTGGGCGATCGCGAGGGCGCGCTCGCCGCGCTCGCCGGGCTCGAGGCCGAGGTCGGTCGCGTCGACGTGCTCGTCAACAACGCGGGCGCGGCCGAGAGCGCGCCGTTCGACAGGACCACCGACGCGCTCTGGGACCGCATGCTCGCGGTCAACGTGACCGGCGCCTTCGCGCTGTGCCGCGCCCTGATCCCGAAGATGATCGCGCGCGGGTTCGGGCGCGTCGTCAACGTCGCCTCCACCGCGGGGCTCGCCGGCTGCGCCTACTCGACCGCGTACTGCGCGTCGAAGCACGCCATGGTCGGGATGACCCGCGCCATCGCGCTGGAGATCGCCCGGACCCCGGTCACCATCAACTGCGTCTGCCCCGGGTGGGCGAACACGAGGATGGCGGACGAGGCGATCGCCCGCATCGCCGAGAAGACGGGGCGGGGCGAGGACGCGGCGCGGCGGGCGCTCGAAGCGATGTCGCCCCAGGGCCGGATGGTCGAGCCCGAGGAGGTCGCGCTCGTCGTGGCGATGCTCTGCAGCGACGAGGCGCGCAGCATCCACGGCCAGGCGATCCCGGTCGACGGCGGGCAGGTGATGCGGTGAAGGGCGGCCTCGAGATCGTGCAGCCGGCCGGGTGGCCCGCGCCGCGCGGGTACGCGAACGGCGTCGTGACGCGCGGCCCGACGCTGCACGTCGCGGGGCAGATCGGGTGGGACGCCGCGTCCGGGCAGATCCCGAGCGACGACCTGGCCGAGCAGTTCGCGCTCGCGCTCGACAACGTGCTCGCCGTCGTCGCGGCCGCCGGCGGCGCGCCGGGCGACGTCGCGCGGATGACCGTCTACGTGACCGACCTGGAGGCGTACCGGCGCTCGCGCGCCGCGATCGGCGCCGCGTGGCGAGCGCGGTTCGGCAAGCACTTCCCGGCGATGGCCCTCGTCGGCGTCGCGGGGCTCGTCGAGCCGCGGGCGCTCGTGGAGATCGAGGCCGTCGCGGCGCTCGTCGAGCCGCGCGCGCTCTCGGGCGGGGGCGCCACGGCGGGCGCCGCGCCCGTCGGCGACGAGGGCGGCCCGTGAGGCGCGGGGCGCCGGCGAGGCGCCCGCTCGCCGCGGCGCCCCCGCCCGAGAGCGCGCGCGGCGATCAGGCCGCCGTGCGCGCCTGGGTGCGCATCCTCGCGGTCCACAAGCGCGCGCTCGCGGCCATCCGCGAGGACCTGGAGCACGAGATGACCCTCCCGCGCTTCGACCTCCTCGCGAACCTCGTGCGCAGCGACGGGCAGACGCTCGCGTCGCTCTCCCGCAGCATGCTGGTCACGGCGGGCAACCTCACCGGGCTCGTCGACCGCGCGGCGCGCGACGGCATGGTCGAGCGGCGGGCCGACCCGAGCGACCGCCGCGCCTGGCGGGTGCACCTCACCCCCAAGGGGCAGCGCGCGTTCCGCGACGCCGAGCGGCGCCACGCCGCGCGCGTCGCGAAGGTGTTCTCCGGGCTGAGCCCGGCCGAGCTCTCGACCTTGACGCGGCTGCTCGACAAGCTGCGCACCACGCTCCGCGAGCCGGACCTGCCCGTCCCGTCGCGCCCCGGCAGCGCCCGCGCGCACCCAGAGCGCAGCGCCCGCAGCCCGCCGCGGCGCACGCGGACCAAGCCCTGACCGCGAGACCTCGTCCCAGCGCAGCGCACCCGAACCCGAGAGGCCCCGATGACCCTCACCCCCCGCTCCTTCCAGCTCGAGATCGCCCACGGCGTCGCGGAGATCACGCTGAGCCGCCCCGACCGGCTGAACGCCCTCACCTTCGAGATCTACGGCGAGCTCACGGCCACGCTCCGCTCGCTCGAGCGGTCGGCCGCGCGCGCGGTCGTGCTCACCGGCGAGGGGCGCGGCTTCTGCTCGGGCGGCGACGTCGAGGGGATCATCGCCGAGCTGTTCGCGCGCGACGCGCGGGGGCTGCTCGAGTTCACCCGCGTCACCGGCGCGCTCATCCAGAGCATCTGCGAGCTCCGGCGCCCGGTCATCGCGGCGGTGAACGGCGCCGCCGTCGGCGCGGGCGCGGTGATCGCCGCCGCCTGCGACCTGCGCGTCGCCGCGGCGAGCGCCCGCTTCGGGTTCATCTTCCCCAAGGTCGGCCTGTCCGGCGCCGACATGGGCGCCTCCTACCTCCTGCCGCGCATCGTCGGCCACGGGCGCGCCGCCGAGCTGCTCTTCTTCGGCGATCTCATCGGCGCCGACGAGGCGCTCCGCATCGGCCTCGTGAACCGCGTCGTCCCCGACGGCGACGCGCTCCCGCTCTCGCGCGAGTGGGCCGAGCGCCTCGCGCGCGGGCCGGCGTTCGCGCACGCGATCACCAAGCAGATGCTGGAGAGCGAGCGCACGATGGCCCTCGCCGCCGCGATCGAGGCCGAGGCGCAGGCGCAGGCGCTCTGCATGGCGCACCCCGATTTCCGCGAGGCGTACGAGGCGAACAAGGCGAAGCGCCCGCCGCGCTTCGAGGGCGCCGCCCTGGGCGACGCCGCGGCGGCGCCCGCCGAGGACGACGCGGCCCCCACCCCCCGGGCCACCGGCCCGTCGGCGCCCCGCACATGACGAGGCTCGCGCTCTCCTCGGCCGATCTCCCGGTCTTCTTCGAGGAGCGCCACGCGGCCCTCGCCGCGCGGCTCACCCCCGAGGCGCTCGCCCCGCTCGCGGGCGCGCAGGGCCCCGCCGCCGTGGCGCGCTGCATGGGCGAGCCGCTCGGGCTCTACGCGCACCTCGTCCCCGAGGCGCTCGGCGGCGCGCCCGCGGGCGGCGGCCCCGCCGCGGACCCCGCGGCCGTCGACGTGCGATCGCTCGTGCTCATCCGCGAGGCGCTCGGCCAGGTCTCTCCGCTCGCCGACGCGATCTTCGCGGTGCAGGGGCTCGGCTCATACCCGATCGTGCTGGCCGGCAGCGACGCGCAGCGCCGCGCGATCCTGCCCGACGTGCTCTCGGGGCGCCGCATCGGCGCCTTCGCCCTGACCGAGCCCGAGGCGGGCAGCGACGTCGCCTCGCTCCGGACCGAGGCCCGGCGCGAGGGCGACGGGTGGGTCCTCGACGGCGAGAAGGTGCTGATCTCGAACGTCCCGCTCGCGCACCACCTGGTCGTCTTCGCGCGCACGGGCGAGGGCCGCGCCGGGATCACGGCGTTCCTCGTCGACAGCGGCGCGCCCGGCGTCGCCGCGGAGCCGCTCCCCATGTCGGTCCCGCACCCGATCGGCCGGCTCCGCTTCGACGGCTGCCGCGTGCCGGACGGCGCGCGCCTCGGCGAGGTGGGCGGCGGCTACAAGCTCGCGATGCGGACGCTCGACGCCTTCCGCATCTCGGTCGGCGCGGCGGCGAACGGCATGGCGGCGCGCGCGCTCCGCGAGGCGATCGCGCACGTCACGCGCCGCCGGCAGTTCGGCGCGCCGCTGTCCGAGCAGCAGATGGTGCGCGCCTACCTCGCCGAGATGGCGACCGAGCTCGACGCGGCGCGCCTGCTCGTGGCCCGCGCCGCCCACAAGCGCGACACCGGCGGCGCGACGGCCCGCGTCTCGACCGAGGCGGCCATGGCGAAGATGTTCGCCACCGAGGCGGCGCAGCGGATCATCGATCGCGCGGTCCAGCTCCACGGGGGCCTCGGGGTCGTCGAGGGGACCGAGGTCGAGCGGCTGTACCGCGAGATCCGGCCGCTGCGCATCTACGAGGGGACGACCGAGATCCAGAAGCTCATCATCGCGAAGGGGATCCTCGATCGCGCCGCCGCGGAGCTCGCGGCGGGCGAGCCCGCCCGCGGCGAGGCGCGGTAGCGATGTGGAAGCCGCCGGAGCGGATCCGCCACGCCCTGCCCCGCGACGAGCCCCCGACCGCGGACGAGGCGGCGCGCGCGCGCCTCTTCTCGCCGCTCCGGCTCGCCTCGGGCCTCGAGCTCGCGGAGCGCTCGTGGGTGCCGGCGATGGTCCCCTGGCGGGCGACGGAGGACGGGCTCGTCACGCGGGACGTGCTCGACTGGTACGGCCGCTTCGCCGACGGCCAGCCCGGCGCCCTCGTGGTCGAGGCGACCGGCATCCGCGACGTGCCGAGCGGGCCGCTGCTCCGCGCCGGCCACGATCGGTTCATCCCGGGGCTCGCGGAGCTCGTCCGGACGGTGCGCGCCCGGAGCGCGGGCCGCACGCGCGTGCTCCTCCAGCTCATCGACTTCCTCCGCATTCGCAGGCGCCCGACCAGGGAGAGGTTCCTGCGGCAGTTCCTGGAGATCACCGGCGCGCACCGGCGCGCCCTCGCCGAGGCGCTCGTCGAGCCGGGGCTCGAGGGCGCCCCGGAGCCCGAGGTGCGCGAGCGGCTGCTCGCGCTCGACGACGCGCGGCTCGAGGCCGTGCTCGCGCCGCGCGAGCTCGAGGCGCTGCGCTTCGGCGAGCGGGAGCGCGTGACCGACGTCGCGCTCCCCCACATCCGCGACCTGCCGCGCGCGCTGCCCGGCCTCTTCGCCGCGGCCGCGGCGCGGGCGCGCGAGGCGGGCTTCGACGGGGTGGAGCTCCACTACGCCCACGCCTACACGATGGCCTCGTTCCTCTCCGCGCTGAACACCCGGACGGACGGCTACGGCGGCGACCGCGAGCGCCGCGCGCGCCTCCCGCTCGAGGTCTACGCGGCCGTGCGCGCCGCCGTGTCCTCCCGCTTCGCGGTGGGCTGCCGCTTCCTCTGCGACGACGTCATCGCCGGCGGCAACCGGGTCGACGACGCGGCGTTCTTCGCGATCGCCTTCGCGCGCGCCGGCATGGACTTCCTCTCGCTCTCGACCGGCGGCAAGTTCGAGGACGCGAAGCAGCCCAAGGTGGGCGAGGCCGCGTATCCCTACACCGGCCCGAGCGGGTACGAGTGCATGCCGACGGCGCTCTCGGACGCGGCCGGCCCGTTCGGGCGGCAGGTGCCGAAGCAGGCGCGGGTCCGGCGGGCCGTGCGCGAGGCCGGCTTCGACACGCCGGTCGTCGTCGCGGGCGGGATCTGCACCTTCGCGCAGGCCGAGGCGATCCTCGCGGCCGGCGACGCCGACCTCATCGGCGCCGCCCGGCAGACGCTGGCCGACCCCGACTGGTTCCTGAAGCTGCGCCTCGGCCGCGGCGGCGAGGTGCGCCGCTGCATCTACTCCAACTACTGCGAGGCGCTCGATCAGCGGCACCGGCCCGTCACGTGCCAGCTCTGGGATCGCGAGGGGCTCGACGAGCCCGGCGTCGCGACGACGGACGGGGGGAAGCGGCGGCTCACGGCGCCGCGGTGGAGGCGAGAGGAGGCGTGACCATGAGCGCACCGACATTTCCCGAAGAGTTCAACCTCGCCGACTACTACCTGTTCGACCGGCTGCGCGAGGGGCTCGGCGACAAGGTCGCGCTGCTCTTCGGCGATCAGCGGCACACCTACGCCGACGTCGCCGAGCAGGTCCGCCGGCTCCGCGGGCACCTCGCGGTCGAGGACGTGGCGCGCGAGCAGCGGGTGCTCATCGTCCTGCACGACTCGCCCGCGTTCGTCTGGGCCTTCTTCGCGGCGCTCCACCACGGCGCCGTCGTGGCGATGGGCAACCCCGAGGCGCCGGCCGCCGACCTCGCGTACCTCGTCGAGTACACGCGGGCCGCGGCGGTCGTCACGATCCCGCGCGTCGCCGAGGCGATCCAGGGCGCGCTCGCGGCGGCGGACCTCCGGACGCTCGTCCTCGTGCCGGAGGTCCCGACCGGCGGCGACCTCGAGGCCGACCTCGCCGTCTCGCCGGCCCTCGGTCAGCTGCGGGGCATCTCGCTCCGCGACGCCCTCGCGCAGGGGCGCGCCGCCCTCGTGCCGCGGAGCGCGCCGGTCGTCCCCCGCCCCACGCGGCGCGACGACGTCGCCATCTGGCTGTTCACGTCCGGCTCGACCGGCAGGAGCAAGGCGGCGATCCACACGCACCGCGATTTCGCCTTCAACACCGAGCGCTACGCCAAGGCGACCGTGGGCTACCGCAGCGACGACGTCACCGTCTCGGTGCCGCGCCTCTTCTTCGGCTACGCCACGGGCACCAACCTGCTGTTCCCGTTCGCGGTCGGCGCGACCGCCGGCCTCTTCGTCGAGCGCCCGACGCCCGAGTCGCTCGCCCGGTACATCGAGCGCTACCGCCCCACCGTGGTCACGAACGTCCCGACGATGATGGGCAAGCTGCTCGACGACGACGACGCCCGCGCCGCGCGCGGCGAGCCGCGCCTCGACCTGTCCAGCGTCCGCTTCCACCTCTCCGCGGGCGAGGCGCTGCCGCCCGCGCTCCTCGAGCGCTTCCGCGCGCGGTTCCAGGCCGACGTCTACGACGGCATCGGCTCCGCGGAGATGTTCCACATCTACTGCACGAACCGCCCCGGCGACGTGCGCCCCGGGTCGCTCGGCCGCGCCGTGGAGGGGTACACGATCAAGATCCTCGCCTCGGACGCGATCGGCCCGGGCGCGCCGGAGCTCCCGCCGGGCGAGACCGGCGTCATGTGGGTGAAGGGCGACTCGGTCGCGCTCGGCTACTTCCAGGATCGCGACAAGAGCTGGAGCACCTTCCACGGCCACTGGTGCCGCACCGGGGATCTCTTCCGCATGGACGCCGAGGGCTACCTCTGGTTCAGCGGCCGCGCCGACGAGCTGCTCAAGGTGGGCGGCGTCTGGGTCGCGCCGACCGAGGTGGAGGAGTGCCTGACCGAGCACCCCGCCGTCAGCCTCGCCGCCGTGATCGGCGCCGAGGAGGCGGGCCTCGTGAAGCCGAAGGCGTTCATCGTGGTCCGCGACGACGCGCGCGGCCGCGTCGCCACCGAGCGGGGGCGGGCCGAGCTCGCCGCGGAGCTCAAGGCGTTCGTGAAGGACCGGCTGAGCAAGCACAAGTACCCGCGGTGGGTCGTCTTCGTCGACGACGTCCCCAGGAACGACCGCGGCAAGGTCGATCGCAAGGCGCTCCGGCAGCGCGAGGCCGCCGGCGAGAACCCGGCGGGCCTGTAGGCGTGCAGCCCGCGCCGCGCCTCGCCGAGCTCACGACGGCCGAGCTCGCCGCGCTCCTGTCGGGCGGCGCGCCGTGCGTCGCGCTCGTGCCGGTCGGGTCGGTGGAGCCGCACGGCCCGCACCTGCCGCTCGGGACGGACACGCTCATCGGCGAGGCCGCGGCCGAGCGTGCCGGCCTGCGGCTCTGGGAGCGGGGCGTCGCCGCGCTCCTCGCGCCGCCCGTCGGCTACGGCGTCACCGATTTCGCGGCGGGCTTCGCGGGCGCGATCTCGATCCCGGCGCCCGCGCTCACCGCCTTCCTGCGCGCGGTCGCGGAGGCCTACCTGTCGGCCGGCCTGGCCCACGTCTGCTTCATCAACAACCACCTTGAGCCGGAGCACGACCGCGCCGTGCGCGCCTCCGTGAGCGACTTGCCCCCGGGCCGCGGCTCGGTGGCCTGCCCCCTCGCGCGCCGCTGGGCGCGGACGCTCTCCGCCGAGTTCCGGAGCGGCGCCTGTCACGCCGGCCGCTACGAGACCTCGCTCGTCCTCGCCGCGGCCCCCGCGCTCGTCCGGAGGGACATCGCCCTGGGCCTGCCCGATCTCGAGGTGAGCCTGTCGGAGGGCATCAAGGCAGGGGTGAAGCGGTTCAGCGACCTGGGTATGGACGCCGCCTACACCGGCGCTCCGCGCGCGGCCTCGGAGGACGAGGGCCTCGCGCTGCTCGATCTCCTCGCGGCGATGATCGTCACCGAGGTCGAAGAGGGCCTTTCCAGGGCCGCCGGCCCCGACTCCGCGCCTGGGCAGGGCAGCAGCGCGTGATTTAGCGGCCTGAACAGGTAAGTGGTCAGACTGGCACGCGGGTAGGCAGAGGCAATCAGGCCTGCCTCCTCACCCCCGCGCACACGCACCTTGCCGGTAAAATTCCACCAGTGCGCCGCGCGCCCCGGCAAGTCCTGGCAGCCCGGGTAGCCCGAGGACGCGCCCGTGAGCGGCATCACAAAAATGAGCAGGCGGGGGCTCGACAAGCGCTGGCGATTGGCGCAATAATGTCTCTTTTTGTCTCAACACGACTCGTGCTCTCACAAGGTTTCTCATCACAAATCTCGATTCGCGATTGACGTATTCCTTTTAAAGACGTACAACGGTATCGTTTTCCTCGCGCGCTGATCGAACCCAGAACGATCCGACCGTTGGCCTGACATAGGTGATCACTCACGGCGCGCAGGCAGAGAATGAGTTTGGCGGGGGCGCTCTCTGGCGCTCCAGCGCGACGGCGTCACTATTGGCCTCGCTGGCGGGCTCGCCCGGCGATGCGGATCGGAGAGCATCATGAGGAATCGCACGTTCGTGAGCGGGAATCGGCATCTTCTCCTGGCCTACCTCGCCGCGGCGTCCGGCGCGGCGGCCGCCGGGTGCGTCGGCGGGCCGGGCGCGGGCGACGAGCTCGTCGACGAAGCGCAGCAGGCGGTGACGACCTGCGTGACGCTCCAGCGCGCCGGGACGACGGGCACGGTCAAGGATGTGACCATCCATGAGTCGTCTCGCAGCTATGCGGACAATGGTCCCAACATGAATGTTGGCATGACCTCCGCGGCGACCCCGACGCGGATGTTCGGGCTGATGGCGTTCGACCTCTCGTCCATTCCCTCTGACGCCAGCATCATCTCGGCGAACCTCGCCGTGAACCTCGGCGGTGCGACCGCCGAGGTGGTCCGCGTACACCGGGTCACGCTGCCCTGGGAGGAGACCACCGCGAAGTGGAGCACGCACGCGGAGGCATGGGATCCTGGGGTCCTCGGGACCATCACGACGAGCGGGGGATTCGCCTACGGCTACCAGACGGTCAGCATCACGGACCTCGTGCAGAGCTGGGTGAACGGCACCGTCGCGAACAACGGCGTTCTCTTCGAGCAGACCGCGAATACCACCGATATCCGGACCAGCGAGAACACGAACGCCGTCGGGGATGAGCGGCGTCCGAAGCTCACGGTCTGTTATGACAGCGCGACGGGCTCCGGATCGAGCACCACGGCCTCCAGCACGTCCGCTTCCAGCACCTCCGCTTCCAGCACCTCCGCTTCCAGCACCTCCGCTTCCAGCTCGGGCTCCGGCGGCGCCGGGGGTGCCGGCGGCGCGGGCGGCGCCGGGGGTGCCGGCGGCGCGGGCGGCGCCGGGGGTGCCGGCGGCGCGGGCGGTGCCGGGGGTGCCGGCGGCGCGGGCGGTGCCGGCGGCGGAGGCGGGGGCGGCGTGCCCGGCCTGCCGATCAGCTGCAGCAGCAACACGCCGGGCGCCGGCGCGAACTGCGGCCTCGCGGGCAGCGACAACTGCTGCTCGACCCTGCCGGTCCCGGGTGGGACGTTCAACCGGCTCAACCACCCGAGCTACCCCGCGACGGTCAGCGACTTCTACCTCGACAAGTACATGGTCACGGTCGGGCGCTTCCGGCAGTACATCGAGCGGACCGGCGGCCCGACGCAGGCCAACCCGCCGCCCGCCGGCGCGGGCGCCCACCCGAAGATCCCGAACAGCGGCTGGGATCCGACGTGGAACTCGAAGCTCACGGCCAGCACGGACGCGCTCCGGACGGCGCTCATCTGCGAGCAGTGGGACTGGCCGTCGTGGAGCAACACCCCAGGAGCCGAGGAGAAGAAGCCGATCGTCTGCGCGACGTGGTACGAGCTGTTCGCGTTCTGCGCGTGGGACGGCGGACGGCTGCCGACGCAGGCGGAGATCAACTACGTGTCTGCAGGCGGCAACGAGCAGCGCATCTATCCCTGGGGCGGCACGAGCGTCGAGGACATCGAGATCGACGACGCCTCGTGGTGCTGCCAGGGCGACGGAAGCGTCGCGGGCGCCTGCAAGACGTCGTATCCCTCGCTCTACCCGTGCAGCGAGAGGGACCTCACCGAGGTCGGCAAATTCCCGAACGGCACCGGGCGCTGGGGCCACATGGACCTGGCCGGCAACGCGTACAAGGCCACCCGCGACGGCTCGGATATCTATCAGCTGCTGGTGCCCTGCAACGACTGCTCGCGGCTCGACAACAATTCTGCCACGCGCTTCATGCACGGCGGCAGCTTCCTGGCCGCCGGGTTCAAGCAAACGACGGATTATCAGGTCTCCTACCGGAACGACGATCGCCGCTACTACGTCACCGCGATGTGCGCGCGCGACCTGTGAGCTGACGTCCGCCGGGCGCGGGCCCGCCGCGCCGGTCCCCGCGCCTCCGCCGGCGGCCCCTCGCCTCCGCCGGCGGCCCCTCGCCTCCGCCGGCGGCCCCTCGCCTCCGCCGGCGGCCGGGCCGCCGGCGGAGGCGAGTTCCAGACGAGCGCCTCGGCCAGCGAGGCGCCCGCTCCCGAGCCCGCGCACTCCTGAATCCCTCGAACTTGGCCCTCCCCCGCGCCTCTTGATACGCGCGCTCCATGCGCGTGCGAGGCTTTCTCCTGCTGCCAGCGATGGCGTTCTCGACGCTCAGCGTGAGCTGCCCGCGCCCTGCCTCCGAGCCGACGGCGTCGCCTGCGCCCGCGCCTGCGCCCGCATCCGCGGTCACCGCGCCGCTCGCCGGAGCGGCCCCCTCGGTCGCTGCCCCGGCGCCCCCGGCCGCCGCGGAGGACCCGGCGCCGGCCGGCGCGGGCGTCACGGCGGTGCCGGGCGCTGAGGCGGCGGCGCCGAGCGGCGACCCGCTCGCCTTGCCGGCGCTGCCGCCGGAGCTCGTGGATGACGGATCCGACAGGCTGCCCGAGCTGGATCCGCCTCCGGTCACCTCGCCGACGGCGGCCGAGGAGGTCCACGAGCTCGCGAGCATCGCCCGGGAGACCTGGATTTTCGCCGAGCCGCGCTGGACAAGCCGGCGTATCGGATACCTGCGCGCCGGCGCCATCGTCGCGCGCCGGCCGGAGCCGTCCGGCAGGGAGTCGTGCGGCGGGGGCTGGTACCGCATCGAGCCGAGCGGCTATGTCTGCATCGGCGCAAGCGCGACGCTGAACATCCACGATCTCGCGGTCGAGGCCTCGTCGCGCCGCCCGGTCCGCCGGTTCGCTTTGCCCGCGTTGCCGACCGTCCGCGGCGAGGCCGCGCCGGCCGCGCCGAGCGCCGGCGAGAGCGCGCCGACCGCCGTGCAGCCGGGCGAGGCCGCTCCGAATGCCATGCAGCCGGGCGAGGTCGCGCTGGCCGCCATGCAGCCGGGCGAGGCCGCCCCGAATGCCATGCAGCCGGGCGACGCCGCTCCGAATGCCGTGCATGCGGTCGATACCGCGCCCGCCGCGCCGGAGGCGCTCGACGCTGCGGCCCTCCTCGGCGGGCTGCCCTACACGTACGTGATGTCGCGCTCCCCCACCCCGCCGCTGTACGCGCGCCTGCCGAGCGAGGACGAGCAGCGCAGCGCCGAGCCCGACCTCGGCGGGCACCTGCTCCGCGCCGCGGTCGCCGCGCGCGCGCCGGACTTCGTCGCCCCGCCGCCCCCCGACGCGACCCCTTCCGTCCTGCTCTACGGCCGTCCCGCGCCCGGCCTCGCCGGCGACCGCCGTTCGCCCGACGCGCTCGTCCTCGGCCGCGCCCGCACGCGCTCCGGCTTCGCGCTGCTCTCGACCTTCGATCACGACGGGCGCCGCTTCGGCCTGACCACCGACCTCACCGTCCTGCCGCTCGACCGCACCCGCGTCATCCGGCCGAGCGCCTTCTCCGGGCTCCTGCTCCCCGAGGGCGTCGCCCTGCCCGTCGCCTTCGCCCGGCGCCGCCACGCCGCGCGCCTCGTCCCGGGCGAGCGCGGCGGCCTCGCCCGCGCCCCGCTCCGCTTCCGCGAGGCGATCCCGCTGTCCGGCGCCTCCCGGCGCGTCGCCGGCGTCGACTACCTCGAGGCGCGGGACGGCTCGCTCGTCCGCGCCGACGACATCGTGCGCGTCGATCCGCTCCCGAGGACCCCGGCGTGGGCGGTGCGCGGGCGCAAGTGGATCGACGTCTCGATCAACCAGCAGAGCCTGGTCGCCTACGAGGGCGCTCGCCCGGTCTACGTGACCCTGGTCTCGACCGGAGCGGACGGCCTCGGCGACCCCGAGACGACGCGCTCGACCATCCAGGGGCTGTTCCGCATCCACACGAAGCACGTCACCGTCACGATGGATGGCGACGAGGAGGAAGAGGATCCCTTCGATTTCCGCGACGTGCCGTTCGTCCAGTACTTCACCGGGGGCTTCGCGTTCCACGCCGCCTACTGGCACGACGATTTCGGCACCGCGCGCAGCCACGGCTGCGTGAACCTCTCGCCGCTCGACGCCGCCTGGCTGTTCGAGTGGACGACCCCCGAGGTGCCGGCCGACTGGCACGGCGCGCTCTCGCTGCGGAAGGGCACGCTCGTCTCCATCCGCCCCTGATCCGGCGGCGCGCGCCGGCGCTCTGCCCTTCCGTCTTCCGCGCCGTCCGAAGGCACGCTACACGCTGGCGTCATGGCCACGCAGGAGCCCGTCTCGCTCGATCAGCTCATGGCGATCGATCCGCTGCTCTCCGACGAGGAGCGCATGGTCCGCGACTCCGTCCGCCGCTTCGTGCGCGAGCGGTACCTCCCGCGCGCCGCGGACCTGTTCGCGCGGGAGGAGTTCGCGACCGACCTGATCCCCGAGATCGCCGCGCTCGGCCTGCTCGGGGGCTCGCTGACCGGCTATGGCTGCGCCGGCATGAACTCGGTCGCTTACGGGCTCGCGCTGCAGGAGCTGGAGTACGGCGACAGCGGCCTGCGCAGCTTCGTCAGCGTCCAGGGCTCGCTGGCGATGTATCCGATCTGGAAATACGGCTCCGAGGAGCAGAAGCAGCGCTGGCTGCCGAGGATGGCCTCGGCCGAGCTGATCGGCTGCTTCGGCCTGACGGAGCCCGACAGCGGCTCGGACCCGAGCTCGATGAAGACGCGCGCCCGGAAGGACGGGAGCTCGTATGTGCTCACGGGCACGAAGATGTGGATCACGAGCGCGCCGATCGCGGACCTCTGCGTGGTGTGGGCCAAGGTGGATGACGGAGGCCCCGAGTCGATCCGCGGCTTCGTGGTGGAGCGGGGGATGAAGGGGCTGGAGACGCCGCTCATCCACGGCAAGATGAGCCTGCGCGCGAGCCCGACCGGGGAGATCGTCCTGAACGAGGTGCGCGTCCCGGAGGAGAACGTGCTGCCGGGCGTGGTCGGCCTGAGGGGCCCGCTCGGCTGCCTGACGCAGGCGCGCTTCGGGATCGCGTGGGGGGCGCTCGGCGCCGCGCGCGCCTGCTACGAGACGGCCGTGTCGTACGCGCGCGAGCGCGTCCAGTTCGGCCAGCCGATCGCGTCGCGGCAGCTCATCCAGGCGGAGCTCGTGGAGATGGCGACGGAGATCGCGAAGGGGCAGATCATGGCGCTGCACTTCGCGCGGCTGAAGGACGCGGGCGGGATCAGCCCGGTGCAGGTGTCGCTGTGCAAGCGGAACAACGTGGGCTGGGCGCTCAAGATCGCGCGGACCGCGCGGAGCGTGCTCGGCGCGAACGGGATCCTGCTCGATTATCCGGTGGTCCGGCACATGCTCAACCTGGAGAGCGTGTACACGTACGAGGGCACCGACGAGGTGCATTGCCTGATCCTCGGGAACGCGATCACGGGGCACAACGCGTTCTGAGGGGGCCTTCGGGCGGTCCGAGCGGGCTGAGCCGACGAGGCGCCGAGGACGCCGGGGGAAGAACAAGGGGAAGAAGGGCGCTGAAGAGCGCTTCTCGCATCTTCTTCTCTCCTTCTCTCCCTTTCGTCGTGGCGGTCACCCCATGTCTCTTTCGAGCTCCGCCGAGCGCCGCGCCGGCGCGTGGATCGCGCGTGCGAGCGCGAGGAACGCGCCGAGCGCCGCGGACACGAGCGCGTCGCGCCGGCGGATGAACACGGTCGCCGTACGCCCCTTGTTCGCCGGAAGGGGGTGAATCGAGAGATCGGCGCCGAGCGCGCTGCGCGCGACCACCGCGCGCGGGAGCATCGTGATCCCGATACCGGCCGCCACGCAACCGAGGATTCCGTCCAGCGTCCCGAACTCGAGCAGGCGCGTCGCCACGAGCCCCTTTCCCGCGAGGAGCGCCTCGAGCCGCTGGCGGTACGAGCACCCCGCCCGGAACACGACGATCCTCGCCCCCCCTTCGCGCGGCACCCACGTGGGCCACGCGGCGGGCGCCACGACGACGAGCTCCTCCTCGATCAGCTTCTCCTCGACGAGCTCCTCGTGGCGTACGGGGCCGACGACGAGCGCCCCTTCCAGCCGGCGCCCCAGCACGTCCGCGGTCAGGCTGGCCGTCGTGCCCGTGCGCAGCGCGATGTCGACCCGCGGATGCGCGCGGTGGTACGCGGAGAGGACGGGCGCGAGGCGCAGCGCCGCCGTCGTCTCCAGCGAGCCGAGCGCGAGCGTCCCCACGGGCTCGTCGCCGCGCCGGACGATCTCCTCCGCCTCGGTGAGCAGCCGCCCGACCTGCAGCGCATACGGCAGGAGCTGCTTCCCCGCGCCCGTCAGCATCACGCCGCGCCGGTGCCGCTCGAAGAGCCGGACGCCGAGCTCCTCCTCGAGGTGACGCACCCGCGCCGTCACGTTGGACTGCACGGTGCGCAGCTCGAGCGCAGCCTTGCCGATGCCGCCCGTGCGGGCGACCGCCTCGAAGACGCGCAGATCGGACGAGTTCATGGCATCGCCTCTGGCATCACCATGAACGATGGCTCGCATCAAATCAAATCACTGCAAGCGATACATGGAAGGCGCTACCCCTGTGCCAGTCAACCCACGGGAGCGTAGTCATGAGCAAACTTGCGAGCCTCCTCGGCATACGTCATCCGATCGTGCAGGCGCCGATGGCGGGCGGGATCACGACCCCCGAGCTCGTCGCCGAAGTGTCGCGCGCCGGCGCGCTCGGCTCCGTCGGCGCGGCGTACATGACGCCGCAGGCGATCGAGGCGATCTGCGCCGATATCCGGGCGCGGACCACCGCGCCCTTCGCGGTGAACCTGTTCGCGCCCCAGGCCCCGAAGCCGTCTTCGCCCGAGGTCGTCGCCGAGACGGCGCCGGTGCTCGACGCGCTCCGCGCGGAGCTCGGGCTGCCGAGCGAGACGGCGCCGCCACAGATCCAGGGGCGCTTCGAGGCGCAGCTCGACGCGGTGCTCCGGTGCCGCCCGGCGGTGTTCAGCTTCACCTTCGGCCTGCTCGCGCCGGAGCACCTGCGCGCGCTCCGCGCGGCGTCCATCGTCGTCATCGGGACGGCGACCACGGTCGATGAGGCCGTGCTGCTCGAGGAGGCGGGGGTCGACGCGATCTCGGCGCAGGGGGCCGAGGCGGGGGCGCATCGCGGCACCTTCCACGGCTCGTTCGAGGACGGCCTGGTCGGCACGATGGCGCTCGTGCCGCAGGTGGCGGCGCACGTCCGCGTCCCGGTGCTCGCCGCGGGCGGCATCATGAACGGGCGCGGCATCGCGGCGGCGCGCGCCCTCGGCGCCGCGGGGGCGCAGCTCGGGACCGCGTTCCTCGGCTGTCCCGAGGCGGGGATCTCGCCCGCCTACCGCGCCGCGCTCCGCTCGGACGCCGCGCTGCGCACGGTCGTCACGCGCGCGTTCACGGGGCGGCCGGGGCGCGCGATCCGGAACCGCTTCACCGAGGCGCTCGAGGGCCGGCGAACGCCGCCCTTCCCGGAGCAGCACCGGAGGACGCTCGACCTCCGCGCGGCGGCCGCCAAGCAGGGGCGCGCGGACCTGATGCTGCTGTGGGCGGGCCAGGGGGCGCCGCTCGTGCGCCCGATGCCCGCGCGGGAGCTCGTCGAGACGCTGATGCGGGAGATGCGGGAGAGCTGGCCGGGCGCGGCCTGTTGACCTGTCGCCGCCCCTACCCCGCCTTCCCCGCTGCCTTCCTTCGCAGCCCCACCAGGAAGATCTCCACGCTGTTCGCCCGCGTGCCCTCGGGCCGGATGCTCCGGACCTCCTCGCACAGGTTCCGCAGCGCGTCGCGGGCCTTCACGAAATCCTCGCTCATGAAGATCTTCCCGACGAACGCGCCGCCCGGCGCGAGCAGCGCCTCGGCCACGGCCACGGCGCGCATGAACAGCTCGTAGCTCCGCGCCTGGTCGGCGATCTTGCTGCCGCTCGTCGCGGGCGCCATGTCCGAAAGCACCACGTCGTACGGCGCGAACTGCGCGAGCGCCTCGTTCGTCAGCGACAGCGCGTCCCCCTGCACCACCGTCGCCTGCGGGCCGAACGCCGCCGTGATCGGCGACAGATCCACCGCGAGGAGCTTCCCCGCCGCGCCGATCCGCTGCGCCGCGTACATCGACCACGAGCCGGGCGCCGCGCCCAGGTCGAGCACGCGCTGGCCAGGGCGGAGCAGCCGCACCCGGCGATCGATCTCCTCGAGCTTGAAGACGCTGCGCGCAGGGTAGCCCTGCGCCTTCGCCGCCTTCGTGAAGGCGTCCGGGCGCTTGTACGGGTTCTTGGGCTTCTGCGGCACGGTGCGACCGGAGGGCGCCGCCGGCGGGGCGCGCGCGCTTCCTCAGAGGCGCGCGTTCTCCACCAGCGGCGCGTGGATCAGCCGATCAGCCGCCCTTCTTCTTGGTCGGCTGCTGCGCCGGCACGGGGAGCCCCTTGCCGCCGCGCTTCTTCACGGCGCCACGGATCGTGACCACCTGGTTCTTCGGGCCGGGGACCGGGCCCTCGATGAGGATGAGGTTGTCCTCGGGGAGGAGCTTCGCGATCTTCAGGTTGAGCGCGCTCACCGTCTCGTCGCCATAGTGGCCGGGCATCTTCAGGCCGGGCAGCGTGCGGCCGGGGGTCATGTTCGTACCGATCGAGCCGCCGTGGCGAAAGTACTCGTGGGTGCCGTGCGAGTTCACCGCGCCGGCGAAGCTCCACCGACGGATGACGCCGCTGAAGCCGCGGCCGCGCGAGCGGCCCTGCGCGTCCACGCGCTGGCCGACCTCGAAGATCTCGTCGACCTTGAGCGCCTGCCCGAGCTCGAACTTCGCCGCGTGCTCGGGGGAGCAGCGCAGCTCGCGCACGACGCGCTTCGGCGTCTGCCCCGCCTTCTTGAACGCGCCCGCGAGCGGCTTCGTCGTGTGCTTCTCCGCCCGCTCGCCGAGGCCGAGGACGAGCGCGCTGTAGCCGTCCTTCTCGAGCGTGCGCTTGCCGACGACGACGCAGCCCGCCTGCACGACCGTGCAGCGCAGGACCTCGCCCGTCTCGCTGAAGATCTGCGTCATGCCGATCTTCTTGCCGATGATGCCGGGATGCTGATTCATGATGCGGTTGCCTCTTCGCTCCGTCTGGGGTGGCTCGGACTGCCTCCGCGCGCGCGGCACGCCGCGGGCGCGATCCCCTCGGCACGCCTCGGTCACGAGCCGGTTCGGAGCGAAGAACCGGGGCGGTCGCCCGCCGGGTGCGTTGGGGGGCGCAGAGCTTACTCACGGCAAGCCCAAAAGGAAGCGAAAGTTTCCGCTTCAGACGTGGTCCGCCTCACTTTTTGAGCCACCGCGGGCGCGGCAGCCGCCCATGAGCGCGGCGCGCCGTCCCTGAGGGTGCCGCCGCGCGGTGAGCGCGGGGCGAGGCGCGGTGAGCGCAGGGCGAGGCGCGCGCCGCCGCAGCCGAGGCCGCCCGGACATTGTCCGTCTCTCCGGACATTTCCTGACCCTCCCCGGCGTCGCCGCTCCGAGGCGCGGGCCTCAAATTCTGACGTCGGAGGTCATGGATGACAGACATCATCGCTCACGGTGAGCCGCGCGGCGTCGAGCGCCTCATGGATCGTTACTGGTTCCTGCTGAGGGGCGGGGCTCCCGGCGCCGGCGAGGGCGGCGCCGGGGTGGGCGGCACGCAGGTGGTCCGTGACGGCGCGTTCGTCGTGGTGAGCATCGAGGCGACGGCGCTCGGGTGGCCCGAAGGGACGCTGCTCTTCAGGTTCAGGTCGGAGTCGGCGCCCTGCGCCGCGTGCGTCGAGCGCGCGGCCGCGTTCGCGCGCCACCGGACGAACGGCATGCTCGCCGCGAGCGACGTGCGCGAGATGCTGCGCTTCGCCGTGGCCCGCTGCGCCGCCGCGGGCGCCGACCTGGCGCACGCCGCCGCGCCGGCGGCGCGCGTCGACATGGCGCGCGCCGCCGCGCCGGCGGCGCGCGCCGCCGGCTCCCCCGCCGAGCCGGGCCGCGCCGAGGCACCCGCCTCGGGGACGCGCCGCGCGGCGCGGGACGCCGGCGGCGCGCGGCGCTACGACGCCGAGCTCTGGCTCATCCTCTGACCGGTCCGCGCGGCGCCGCGCCCCGACGAGGGCGCGGCCGCGTCACGAGCCGACCACGTTGATGGTCGCCTTGACCATCGCCATCCAGCACTGAAGCACCATCTTCCCTTCCTTCTCCGGGGTGATGGCCACCTCGACCGGCGTGTTGAGCGGCAGGTCCTTCTCGACCTTGAGATCGGGAATCGCGATCGCCTTCAGACACTCGCTCTTCGTCGTCCGCGTGAAGCGCAGCACCACCGGCTCTCCCTTCTTGAGCTCGATCGTCGACGGGGAGAAGCCGCTGTCGTTGACGGCGATGTCGATGCGCTTCACGCCCGCCGGCGCGGCGAGCTCGGCGGCCGCCACCGCCTTCGTCTCCTCGACGGGCTTGCTGCAAGCAGCGCCGGCGAGCGGCGACGACAGGAGGAGGGCGAGCGCGGCGGCGAAGAGCGGGCGACGCATGGTCCGCGCGTTCTTACCCGGCGCCCAGGGAACGTCAAGCCGCGCCCCCCCGGGCATCCGCCCTGGGCGCGCACGCGGCCGCGGAGCGGCGCAACGCAACGCAACGGCGGAGCGTAGATCGCATCGCGCGCCGGCGCGCGCGATGCGAGGGCGGCCGTCAGAAGTGGCGGCCCGAGAGGATCTGCAGAATGGACGAGAAGAGGTTGATGAAGTTGAGGTAGAGGTCGAGCGCGCCGCCCACGGGATCCTGCTCGTCCGAGTGGAGCAGGCGCGACGTGTTGTAGAGGACGTATCCCCCGAACACGAGCACCGACACGCTGGCGATCGCGAGCCCGAGGAGCGTGCTCCCGAGCAGGGCGTTGAGGAGCATGGCGCCGAGGACGACCATGGCGCCCATCACGAGCCCGCTGGCCAGGAACGACAGGTCCTCCTTCGAGAGGAGGACACCGAGCGTGAGGCTGCCGAACGTGAGGACCGTCAGGATGAACGTGTCCCGCACCGGGGCCGACGACAGGGTGCCGCCGAGGCCCGCGGCCACCTGGGCCATGTAGAGCGCAGGCGCCGTGGTGACCCCGAGGATCGCCGCCATCCCGAAGAGCGCGAGGACGTTGACGCCGGGGACGCGGCGCACCGCGCGGGCGCCGAACATCACGGCGAACACGATGAGCATCGAGAGGATCGGGTGGCTCGCGAAGAGCTCCACCAGCGGCGGCATCGGGCCCCCCGCGGCCGCCTCCTCCGCGTCCGGCGCCCCGATGTAGAGCGCGCACATGGCGCCCAGGGACGACACGACAAGGCTCGCCGTGAAGAGCCCATAGACCTTCTTCAGAAAGTCGATCCGCAGCGCCGCCTTCGCGTTGGGCGGTGCCCCCGCCACGTACGAACCCGCCTGGCGTGAACTCATCTGCTGCGCTCCTCCTTCAAGCCGATCGAAGCGGCTGCGCGAGCGTCTAGTCGTGCACCATTCGCCACGGACGTGCAACACCGCTGCGACGAGGCCCACCAACGCCCGGCAATCCGCGCGCGATTTACGCGCGATCTTACGCGCACACCACGCCCACAGTACGCCCACAACCATCCGCCATCCGCAAAAAATCACATGCCCACGGCATCGCCCGCGCGCCGTCGCCACGCGCCGCGCGCCACTCACCTGGGCGGGCGCCGGCGGCGCCGGCAGCGCCGCGCCGGCCCGAGGCGGCCCACGTCCCCACGTCCGAGGCGCGCCCTGGCCGGTGCGCTCGTCCTGATCGCGAGGCGAGTCGCCGTCGCGCAGCGAGCCTCCGTGACCGCTCCGTTTCATCCCGCGAAGGCGGCGGTTTCATGCCGCGAGGCCGGCGTGGGCCGCGCGAGCCGGCAGGTTGTCGCGCGCGGCACGCTCGTGTACGAAAGAAACGCGCCAGATCACGACGGCGTCGCGCCGGGCCAGGAGGACGAGGGGTCATGAACGTTACGACGATCGCCGTCGCGGAGGTCGAGCCAGCGACGGCGCCCTTACCGGGGTTCGACAGCGAGGCCGCCGTGCAAAGCCTGCTGGTCGCGCCGATCGAGGCGTCCTACCGGCACCGGCTGCCGCTCGTCGGGCGCACCGACCTGCACCCGCTCGTCCAGGCGGCCTATACCGCCTTCACCCAGCGCTATCCCCTCGTGATCTCGCCCGACGTTGTCTGGTTCTGCCTGGCGCGCGGCTTCACGCTCCACCTCGCCGCGAGCGACGAGCAGCGGCGCCGCTTCCTCGCGGAAGACCGCGATTTCGCGCTCGTCGTCGAGCGGCCCGACTTCAACCTCGGCCAGGTGAACCCGTGGCCCGCGTTGTTTCCGGATTTCTCCAGGCAGGTTTCAGCGCGGGTCGGGACGCTGCGGGATCTCGTGACAGCCAACTTCTCCACCACGGGTCCTGTCGAGCGGGTGTCTTCGGAGCTCACGGTGGCGACCCCGCTCGCGCCGCACTTCGACTGGGAGCCGCCGTTCCCGGGCGATCTCGTGTACCCGCAGCGCGGCATCCCGCGCGTGTACCTGCTCGGCACCTCCGACGACTGGCGCTGGGTGCGCCAGCGCGTGGCGATGCTCGGCGCCGTCGGACAGGAGCGCTGGACGCGCGCCCTCCTGCCCGTGCTCGACCAGATCGCCGCCTCGTCGGAGGGGCGCGCCGACAGGTCGTTCTGGCGCGCGTTCTTCCGCTACGAGAACCCGGCGGACGAGCTCACGGGGTGGATCCACGTGCTGTTTCCTTACCTGCGCGCCTGGCCCAACGACTACTTCGCCCCGAACCCCTATATCGAGAGCTGGCACGAGCGGTGGCTGACGGCGGAGTCCCGCAGCGACGCGCTCGGGGGGCTCGGCAACCCGCAAGGGCCCGGGCTCTCCGAGATACCGCCCGGCCTGACGAGCGCCCAGCTTCGCTTCGTCGACGGGGGCCGCCGGCCGCACCCCATGGAGTTCATCAGCGGCCTGATCGGCGTCACGCAGGACCCGCACTCGCTCGCGCTCATCCCCGAGTTCGTGTGGGCCGTGGTGCACCAAGCAGCCGAGTCTGCCGCAGAGCGCCCCGCCGAGGCCTCCTGAGCCGCGCGCCGGCGCATGCGCGCATGCGCACATGCCGATCGACCGCGCGGGGCTCGAGGCGGGAACGCTCCGGGCGGTTCTGCATGGACGGCTGGCGCACCGTGACCTAGGATAGGGAGCCCGCCACGGGGCGACGCCATGCGTCGTCCATCACGCTCGACACGGAGGCTCCAGTGCCCGGAGGCAAGTTCGCGCTACTCGAAGTCCCCGACCTGAACGGCGGGCAGCCGTCGTACCTGCGCCTCGGGGCCGCCGCGCCCCTCGGCGAGAGCGCGGGCGACGACCTCGCGGAGCGGATTCAGACCTTCACCGACGACACGCGCAAGCGCGACGGCTCGCCCGACTTCGTGCCCGAGGGCGAGCGCCAGGCCGAGACGGCGAAGCTGCACACGAAGGGCGGCTGGCGCGATCACTCGGACGGCAACCGGATCTCGACGACCAAGGGCGACAAGGTCGAGGTGATCGGGGGCAATTACCGCCTGCTCATCCTCGGCCGCGGCGAGCACCAGGCCGGCTGGGACATCTCGGGAGGGCACCTCACCGAGGTCAGCGAGACCTTCGGCGGCGGCACCACCATCGAGTGGGTGCAGAACTACGGCGGCACGTGGAAGGTGGTCGAGACGACCGTCAAGGGCGAGGTGCGCACCACCTACCACGGCGACGTCTACGACTATTATTACGGCAAGATCAAGCAGAGCCAGACGGGCACCGACACGTTCCCCACGCTGCAGGTCACCGACGACTACATCGACGACACGAACCCGCCCTCCCCCCAGTCGATCCCCACGGAGAACCCGACGATCATCGATGAGACGTGGGCGAAGAGCATCTCGTCCTACACCGGCTCGGAGAAGCTGCCGGTCCCCACGATCACGAACGAGACCTGGGCGGAGGTGATGGTCTCGAAGACGAACGCCAAGTCGATGACCGACGAGACGACCGTCAAGGAAGCGTCGGTGTCCACGATGAAGGCCGAGTCGATCACGTCCTCCACCACGGTCGACGGGACCATGGAGGACACGACCACGGCGAAGACGATCCGGAACAAGACCACCGCGGACAAAATCATCTCGGAGACGCGCGCCGACACGAAGGACGAGATGTACGGAGACGCCGACTCCTACACGCAGGGCAACAGCAAGACCGTGGTCGACGGGATCGAGACGACGATCAACCTCGGCGTCGTGAACGAGGTCGTCCTCGGGGCGATGATCGAGACGACGCTCGGCGGCGAGGTGACGTTCACGGCCGGGGGCTCCCTCGACGTGACCGTCGGCGCCAAGGTGGAGCTCAGCATGACCGCGAGCGTCGACTTCTCCGTCGGCCCCAAGCTCGAGGTGGGGACGGCCGGCGTGGAGCTCCACGCCAGCAAGACCGAGATCGCGCTCACGCACAAGGTCCTCTCGGCGTTCAATCTCTTCTTCTGAGGGCGGCGAGCACCCCGCTCGACGCGCCCACCGGATACGGAGCTCCCATGGCCGGCGATGGCAAATACGCGATCCTCCACGTCCCCGACTTCAGCGAGGGGATGTCGTCGTACCTGCGCATCGGCGCGACGCCCGAAGACGATTACACGTGGCGGGACGAGACCGACGGCAACCGGATCACGACCACCCGGGGCGACAAGATCGAGATCATCGGGGGCACCTACTCGATGACGGTCCTCGGTCGAAGGGAGTTCAAGGCCAGCTCGGAGGTGGAGGAAGGGCGCATCAAGCAGGGCGGCATCACCTTCCAGGGGCGGAGCGATATCGAGATCGTGAAGGGCCCCCGCGGCCAGCGGCGGATCCGCGAGACGACCGTCAAGGGCGAGGTGCACTCGACCTACCACGGCGACTCGTACGAGTACCATTACGGCGGCAAGCTGGTGAGCCGCACCGGCGACCCGGACACGCCGACGCCGATCGAGGACTACCCGTCGGTGATGACCGAGAACCCCACGATCGTCTCCAGGACGTGGGCGAAGAGCATCTCGTCCTATACCGGCTCGGCGAAGCTGCCGGTGCCCTCGATCCACGAGGAGACCTGGGCGGAGGCGATGGTGTCGAAGACGCACGTCACGACGATGACCGACGAGACGACCGTCGAGGGGCCGTCGAAAGATACGATGAAGGCCGGGTCGATCTCGTCCACCACCACGGTCGAAGAGACCATCTCGGACACCACCAAGGCCGGGACCATCAAGAACAAGACCACCGCCGACAAGATCATCTCGGAGACCCGCGCCGACACCGAGGATGAGATGTACGGAGACGCCGACTCCTACACGCAGGGCAACAGCAAGACCGTCGTCGACGGGATCGAGACCACGATCAACCTCGGCGTGGTGAACGAGGTCGTCCTCGGGGCGATGATCGAGGCGACGCTCGGCGGGGAGGCGACCCTCTCGGTCGGGGCGACGGTCGACGCGACGGTCGGCCTGGAGGCGTCCGTCAGCGTGACCGCGACCCTCGAGGCCAGCGTCGGCCCCTCGCTCTCGATGGGGCCCTCGCGCGAGAAGATCTCCCTGGACCGGAGCAAGGCCGCGCCCGTCCGCACGAACATCGCGGCGGTCCACCTCCTCGTGTGACGCAGGAGCGCGGCGAACCCACGGATGGCGAACAAGAACCTCACCCCGTTCCTCTTCGGCAGCAAGGTCACCTCGCGCCGGCCACCCCAGCCGGAGATGACCCTGATCGTCCGAGCGAAGTTCACGCTGCGGCCCGGAGCGCCGCTCTCCCTGCCCGAAGGCCACCCGGCGCTCGCGCAGGGGACGCTGCTCGGCGACGTGTTCCGCGACGACGACCACGACATGACCGGCGAGTGCCTGTATCCGAGCGATCTCGCCGACTTCAAGCCGCACGCGGACGTGCTCTTGCTCGGCACCTGCCACACGCCGGGCAAGGCGCGCATGACCGAGTGTCCGGTGCGGTTCGGCGTCGGATCGTGGTCCAAGATCCTGCGCGTGGTCGGCGATCGGGTGTGGATGGATGGCCTCCTCGGGCCGGCCATGAGCGATCCGGTCCCCTTCGACCGGATGCCCCTCGGCGATCGGTACAGCTTCGGCGGGCCCGAACACCCGCTGAACCCGGTGGGCAAAGGCCACGGGACACGCGAGCTCCCCAACGTCGAGAACGCGGACGATCTCCTGCTGTCGCGCTCGGACCGGCCGGCCCCCGCGGGCTTCGGGCCGCTGTCGCCCCATCGGCCCGACCGGCGCGCCAAGGTCGGCAAGCAGTACGGCAAGTCGTACCGCGAGAAGCGGGCGCCGTACTACGCCGAGGACTTCGACTGGACGTTCTTCAACGCCGCTCGGCCCGATCAGTGGCTCCCTTACCTGCGCGGGGACGAGGAGCTCCTGTTCCAGAACCTCCACCCGGACGCGGAGGTGTTCCGGTCGCGGCTCCCGGGGCTCAGGATCCGCGTCTTCGTCAAGGACGCGGAGCGCGGGTTCCGCGAGGTGCCGGTGCACCTCGACACGCTGCTCGCCGACCTGGACAAGGAGGCCCTGTACCTCACCTGGCGAGGCCTCACCGAGGTGACCGACGACGATCTCTCGCTCACCACCACGCTCGTCGCCTCCGAGCCGCTCGACGGGCCGTCGCCGCCGCCGGAGCACTACCGGGAGATCCTCGAGCGGTTCGAGGCCGATCCGCTCGAGATCGAGCAGCAGATCGCGCCGGAGCTCAAGGAGGAGTGGAAGGCCCTCCAGGCGCTGGCGCGGAAGGGCGACGAGGCGGCGCCGCCGGACGCGTCCGGGCTCGACCCGCTGTCGGCGCTGCTCAAGGCGCGGCTCGGCGACGCCGCCAAGCCGCAGCAGGACAAGATCCGCCGGGCCATGGCGGGGCTCGCGGGCATCGCCGTGCCGGGGGGGAAGGCCCTCGGCGGCGTGATCGCCGACGCGCTACGCAACCTGCCGCGGTCGTCGCAGGCCCTCCCGCCGCCGAGCGCGGACGCGCGGCCCGCGGTGACCGACGCGCAGCTCCGGACCGCCTTCCGGCGGGTCGCGCGGGCGGTGGAGGAGGCGAAGTCGCTGGCGGCCGCGCGCGGGGCGCAGGTCCCGGCGCTCGCGGCGTGGGACAAGCTCGCGAGCGACTCGAAGCTCGCGGCGATGGGCCTGTCCGCGGCCCCGCCGCGGCCGCCGGGGCAGCCCGGGCCGGGGAGCGACCTCTCCGGCCAGGACCTGAGCGAGCAGGACCTGAGCGGCGTCGATCTGACCGGCGCGAACCTCACCGGCGCCATCCTCACGGGCGCGAACCTCCGCGGCGCGAAGCTCGCCCGCGCGACGCTGAAGCAGGCGGTGTTGTTCGACGCCGACGTGCGCGACGCCGACTTCACGGGCGCGGACCTGAGCCACGCGACGCTCCAGAGCGCGTGGGGCGAGCGCGCCGTCTTCCGCGGCGCCACGCTGGAGGGCGCCTCGTTCGACGGCGCGCGGCTCATGGGCGCCGATCTCTCGGAGAGCCAGGGAGCGCAGATCGTCTTCTCGCGGGCGGACATGACCGGGGCCACCGCGCGGGAGGCGAGGTGGACCGCGGCGTACCTGGAGGGCACCGTGCTCGAGCGCGCGGACCTGTCCCAGGCGTCGCTCGCGCGGTGCTTCGTGTCGAAGGCGAGCGCGGCCTCGGCCACGTTCGCGGGCGCGACCCTCGCCGGCGCGAGCTTCTCCGGCTCCGATCTGCGAAAGGCCGTGTTCACGGGCGCGCGCGGCGAGGGCAGCGTGTGGATGGGCGCGAACCTCACCGGCGCGGATCTCAGGCTCGCCGTGCTGACGAGCGCCCACTTCACCGACGCCGTGGCCGACGGGGCGAGCTTCTTCGGCGCCAACGCGCGCGGCGCCCGGTTCTTCCGGGCGAACCTCACGCGGGCCGATTTCACGCGCGCCAACCTGTTCGACGCGGACCTGCACAAGGCGCTCGTCCCGGAGGCGAAGTTCGTCGATGCGAACCTCTACGATGCCAAGTTCTACGAGACCGCCGGCTCCGGCTGCGATTTCCGGGGGGCGAACCTGAAGCGCTCGACGCTGGAGCGGGATCGATGACCCCGGACGAGCTGAAGGCGCGGGTCCAGGCGGGCGAGGCGCTCGAGGGCCGGGCGCTCGGGGAGATGGACCTGCGGGGCGCCGACCTCCGCAAGGCGCGGCTGCGCGGCGCGAAGCTCGGCCGGCTGCAGCTGGACGGCGCGGACCTGTCGGGCGCCGACCTCCGCGGGGCGCAGATCGCCTGGTGCGGGCTCCGCGGCGCGGACCTGTCGGGCGCCGATCTCGAGGGGGCCGCCGTGGCCCAGAGCGATCTCTCGGGCGCGAACCTCTCCGGCGCGAACCTCGCGGGGGCCCACCTGGTCCGCGGCCAGCTGGCCGGCGCCAACCTGAGCGGCGCGCGGATCCAGGGGGCCAACCTGGCCGAGTCGCGGCTCGCGGGGGCGGAGCTCTCGGGGGCGACCCTGTCGAACGCGCGGCTCGATCTCGCCGACCTCACGGACGCCTCGCTCGACGGCGCGACGCTCGCGCACGCCTCGTTCGCGCGGGCGGACCTCTCGGGCGCCTCGCTGGTGCAGGCGCGGATCGAGGGCTCGACGTTCGCCGAGGCGAGCCTCCGGCGGGCCGATCTCTCGGGCGCCGAGCTCGACACGGTGGTGTTCCTGAAGGCCGATCTCCGGGAGGCCGTGCTCCCGAAGAAGCTCACGAAGGCCGTGTTCGACGGCGCGCGCCTCGGCCGAATCGATCTCTCCGGCGCGGACCTCGCGGGCGCGGCGCTGGAGGAGATGGACTTCGCCGGGGTGAGCTTCGAGAACGCGAACCTCACGCTGTCGTCGCTCCAGGGCACGAACCTCCGCGGCGCGAGCTTCCGGGGCGCGACGCTCGACCAGACGACGCTCGCGAACTGCGACCTCACCGGCGCGGATTTCCGGGGCGCGACGCTGAGGTCGTGCATGCTGTACGGGGCGCGGCTGCCGGGCGCGGATCTCTCGGGCAAGGACCTCGAGATGGTCGTCTTCACCGAGGCCGACCTCTCCGGCGCGAACCTGTCCGGGTCGCGGCTCGTGCGCTGCGTCCTGGAGCGGGCGGACCTCTCGGGCGCGGACCTGACCCGCGCGCTCGTCTCGCAGACCACGCTGCGGCTCGCCCGCGTGGAGGGCATCCGCTTCGAGAAGGCGATCTTCGATTGCGTGGACTTCTCCGGCGTGGACCTGACCCGCACGTCGCTCGCCGGACTGACCATCTCGCGGTGCTTCTTCGCGCTCGGCAACCTCTCGGGGATGGACCTGTCGGGGTGCGACCTGTCGAACTGCGATTTCACCGCGTGCAACCTGGAGCGCACCCGCCTGGAGGGCGCCATCCTGGCCAACGCGAACTTCAAGGAGGCGAACCTGCGGCACGCCACCCTGTCGGGCGCCATGGCGAAGGCCGCCTTCTTCGGCGAGGGCACCCTCGCCGGGGCCGTATTGACGCAGGCGATGCTCCGCAACGCGATCTTCGTGAAGGCCGATCTCGCGGGGGCGAACCTCGCGGGGTCCGATCTCCGGGAGTCGCTGCTGACCGAGGCCCGCGCGGCCGGGGCGCTGTTCGTGGGCGTCAGGGCGAACTACGCGGACTTCTCGCACGCGGACGTCACCGGCGCCGACTTCACCGGCGCGGATCTGACGTGGGCGAACCTGCACCATATCCGCGACGAGAAGGCGCGTTATCTCGACGCGAACCTCGCCACGGCGAGGCGCACGGACGTGGACCGGCTGGAGGCCGAGGCCTGGATGCCGCCTGAGCGGCGCTCGTAGAGGAGGAGCCATGTCGATGGGAGCCATGAAGGAGAGCGATCGCGCGGCGGCCGTGCGGGTGGACGCGCCGGGGGGCGAGGAGCACGCCGCGCGCGGCCGGGGCGCCGAGCTGCCCAGGATCGGCCTGGCGCGGGCCGGCGCCGCGGCGGAGGGCGAGGCGGGCCCGGCCGCGGCGCTCCCGCGGGAGTACCTGGGCCCGGCGCGGGTCACCTCGGCGGAGGCGGGCGCGATCGCGGTGGAGCTGCCGGGCGGCCAGCCGGTCGCGGTCCAGATGGCGCTCGCGCTGCCCTACGAGCCCGCGCTGGACGACACGCTGCTCGTCATCGGGCGGGACGACGCGTATTACGCGATCGGCGTGCTCCACGGGCGGGGGCGGTCGGTCCTGTCGCTCCAGGGCGACGTGGCGGTGCACGCGCGGGAGGGCGCGCTCTCGCTGTGCGGCGACAAGGGCGTCGAGATCCGGGGGCCGGAGCTCGAGGTGCAGGCCGGCAAGATCCGGATGGTGGCCGACGCCGTGGTCCAGAAGTTCACGTCGGTCTACCAGCGGGTGAGCGCGCTCCTGAGCGTCCAGGCCAGCGAGTCGCACACGGTGGTGGAGAAGACCTCGTTCACGAAGGCGAAGAACGCCACGATCCTGACCGAGGAGACGGTCACGGTGAACGGCAAGCAGATCCTCTTGGGCTAGGAGGCCACGCGATGCTCCCCCCGAACAACAAGGCCGTCGGCATGAGCGCCGGTCTTCCGGACGTGTGCCTGTCGCCGATGCTCGGCCCGTACCCCTTCTTCAACTTCCACCCGAACGCGACGATGTTCCCGTTCTCGCCCAACGTGTGGTTCTCGATGGCGCCCGCCCTGAACCTGGCGTCGTTCAGCCCGATCACGCTGGGCGACCAGCTGGGCACGCTGCACCCGACGTTCATGGGGCAAGGGCGGCACACGTTCGGCTATATCAAGGTCATCATCAACGGCCTTCCGGTGACGACGCACCTGTCGCCGAGGATGGGCAACAACTTCAACTGCCCCGTCGGCGCCCAGCTGCTCCCGAGCCTGAACAACTCACGCGTCGGCTACAACGCGGGCAGCGCGGAGAGCGCCGGGAGCGCGCGCGACGCCCGTCCGGCCGGCGTTGCGCACGTGGCAGACCTCGATGCGCTTGTCGCGTCGCTGCATCCCTGCGGGAGCGCGTCGCCCGTCGTCGATAGCGCCTGGATCGCGCCGGGGGTCGGCTACCTGCGCATCCACCGGTTCTCGCTGGACGTGCCGGCCCGGGTCCACACGGCGCTCGGCGCGCTCGAGGCGGCGGGGCTGGAGACGCTCGCGCTCGACCTGCGCGGCAACCCCGGGGGGGAGCTCACGGCGTCCCTCGAGCTCGCGGGCGACTTCCTGGAGCCGGGGAGCGTCCTCGCGCGGGCGATCGACGCGGACGGCGACGAGATCGTGCACCGGTCGAGCCACCGGAACCCGTGCCGCGCGCCGCTGTGGATCCTGGTGGATGCCGCGACGGCGTCCGCGGCGGAGCTCTTCGCCGGCAGCCTGCAGTGGCACGGGCGGGCGATCGTCGCGGGGGAGCGGACGTACGGCAAGGGGACGGCGTTGAAGGTCGCGGTCGATCCGGCGGAGCGCGCGCCGGTGCTCGCGCCGGCGGCGATGATGGTCCTGCCGGGCGGGGAGGCGATCCACGGCGTCGGCGTCCGGCCGGACGTCGAGCTGGGGAGCGAGGCGACTGCGCCGGACGGGGTGCCGCCGTCGATTGCCCAGCTCTTCGCCGGGGTCACCTCGAATCCGTGAGCCGTCCGAGGCTTTACCCGTTCAAGTCGTAGCTGGCTCCGGCGCAGGTCCGGCCATGGGAGCGATACCGCATCTCGCCGGTATCGCTCTCATGGCCTCTTCGGCGTCCCGCCGGCCAGGCGCCGCTCGAAGAGCCGCTGCAGCAGGCAGGAGAACAGCAGGAGGAGCCCGACGACGATCTTGGTCCACCAGGAGCTGAGCGTGCCCTCGAACATGATGAGGGTCTGGATGGTGCCGTAGATGAGCACGCCGAACAGGGTCCCGACGACCGTGCCGAAGCCGCCGGTCAGCAGGGTGCCGCCGATGACGACGGCGGCGATGGCGTCCATCTCCATCCCGCCGGCGTGCAGCGCGTAGCCGGACACCATGTAGAACGTGAAGGCGACGCCCGCCAGCGCCGAGCAGAACCCGCTCAAGGTGTAGATGAGCACCTTGGTCCTCCCCACCGGGAGGCCCATGAGCATGGCGGATTGCTCGTTGCCGCCGATCGCGTAGACGGTGCGACCGAAGCGCGTGTAGTGCGCGAGGTAGATCGCCGCGGCGAACAGCACGAGCGCGATGATCACGTTCCAGGTGATCGACGTGTCGAACAGGAACGGGATGCGGTGCGACGAGGCGGCGACGTAGAAGCCGTCGTGGATGGTGATCGAGTCGATGCTGATGAGGTAACAGAGCCCGCGGGTCAGGAACATGCCCGCCAGCGTGACGATGAAGGGCTGGACCTCGAAGTAGTGGATGATCACCCCCATCGCGAGGCCGATGCCCGCGCCCATGGCCAGGACGAGCGGGATGACCGCCGCCGGGCTGACGCCGTGCTTCTCGACGAGCGACGCCGAGACCATCGTGGTCAGCGCGATGACCGAGCCGACCGAGAGGTCGATCCCGCCAGAGAGGATGACGAACGTCATCCCGACGGCCGCGATCGCCAGGAACGCGTTGTCGATGAAGAAGTTGAGGAACACCTGCAGCGAGAAGAACCCGTCGAACAGGCAAGATCCGGCGCCGAACATGAGCACGAACAGGCCGATGGTGACGGCGAGGGGCAGGTGCCTCGGGCTCAACCGGAGCGACGGCCTGGTCACGGTTGCGGTGTTGCCCGTCACGGCTGCGGTGTCCATCATGGAACGGCCACTCTCCCGGCCCGCTGCCTCCCAAGGAGGCCCCTGACCTTCTGCGATTGCAGGATGCTGACCACGAAGACGACGAGCGCCTTCACCACGAGGTTGACCTCGGGCGGGACGCCGACGGCGTAGATCGTGGTCGTGAGCGTCTGGATGATGAGGGCGCCGACGACGCTCCCCGCCAGCGTGAACTTGCCCCCGGCGAGCGACGTCCCGCCCAGGACCACCGCCAGGATGGCGTCGAGCTCGAAGAGCAGGCCCGCGTTGTTGCCGTCGGCGCTCTTGACGTTCGAGCTCACGATCAGCCCCGCGATGCCGGCGCACAGGCCGCACACCGCATAACAGGCGAAGGTGATCGAGCGCGCCCGGATCCCGGCGAGCCGCGAGGCGACCGGGCTCATGCCGATCGCCTCGACGAACATGCCGAGCGCGGTCTTGCGGGCCAGGAGCCCGAGGACGGCGCCCACGCCCGCCACGATGAACAGCGACGCCGGGATGCCCAGCAAGAAGCCGTTCCCGATGGCGTGGTAAGGGCTGTAGTAGATCGTGATGATCTGGCCGCCCGTGATGAGCTGGGCGATGCCCCGGCCCGTGACGAGCAGGATCAGGGTCGCGATGATCGGCTGCATGCCGACCATCGACACCAGCGCGCCGTTCCACATGCCGCAGGCCACCGCCGCGCCCAGCGCGCCGGCGAGCACGAGCGGCAGCGGGACCTGGGTCACGTCCGCCATGCCGGCCCCGCCGCTCATCGAGAGCTCGCCGCCGATCAGCGCGGCCGCGACCGCGCCCGAGATGGCGACGACCGCGCCGACGGAGATGTCGATCCCGTGGGTGGCGATCACCAGGGTGAGCCCCATGGCGATGATCATGAGCGGCGACGCGCGGTTCAGGATGTCGATGACGCTGCCGTACAGGTGGCCATCCTTGACCGTGACCGCGAAGAACTGCGGGTTGTTGATGAGGTTGAACAGGAGGAGCAGGCCGAGCATCGCCAGCGGGAAGGAGATGCTCCTCCCGGCGAGCCGGCGCAGGGAAGCCGCCGCCGCGCTCACGCGTGCCCTCCCGCGATGATCTGGTACACCCCCTGCTCGTCGGTCTGGCCCGCGTCGAGCTCCGCCACCTGGCGCCGGTCCCGCAGGACGACGACCCGGTCCGCGTAGCGCAGCGCCTCGGCCATCTCCGAGGAGACGAGCACCACCGCCATGCCCCGATCGCAGAGCTCCATGACCCGGCCCATGATCTCCCCCTTGGCCGCCACGTCGATGCCGCGGGTCGGCTCGTCGAGGATGAGCATGCGCGGATCGGTCGCCAGCCATCGGGCGAGGAGCGCCTTCTGCTGGTTCCCGCCGCTCAGCTTGCAGATGGGCACCTCCGCGTCGGCCGCCGCGATGCCGAGCCGCTCGATGTAGCCGCGGGCGATGCTGTCCTGTCGAGCCCGGGACAGGTTGCGGAACATGCCGCGCTTCGCCTGGAGGGCGAGGACGATGTTCTCGCGCACCGAGAGGTCGCCGATGATGCCCTCGGCCTTCCGGTCCTCGGGGCAGAACGCGATCCCGTGCGCGATCGCGTCGAGCGGCGAGCGGATGTGCGCCTCGGCGCCGTCGATCTCGATGGTGCCCTGATCCGCCTGGTCGACCCCGAACAGGAGCCGCGCCGTCTCCGTCTTCCCGGCGCCCAGGAGGCCCGCGAGGGCGAGCTCCTCCCCCGCCCTCACCTCGATGTCGATGTCCTGGACCGAGCCCTTCTTGCCCAGCCCGCGCGTCCGCAAGAGCGGCGCGTCTCCGCCCGCCGGCCGCTCCGCCCGGGGGCGCGCGGACCGGCTAGGACCTTCGTCTTGGACCTCGCGCCCCACCATCCGCGTGATGAGCTGCATCCGCGACAGCTCGGCGATCGGGTACTCGCCGACCAGCTGCCCGTTCCTCAGCACCGTGACCCGGTCGGAGATCTCGAACAGCTGATCGAGGAAGTGCGAGATGAACAGGATCGCCATCCCCTGCGCCTTGAGGCGCCGGATGATCGAGAACAGCACCCGGACCTCGTCCTCGGCCAGGCTCGACGTCGGCTCGTCGAGGATGAGGATCTTGGCCCGGGCGGTCAGCGAGCGGGCGATCGCGACGATCTGCTGGACGGCGAGCGAGAAGTCGGAGAGCGGCGCGGTGACGTCGATGTGAACGTTCAGATCCTCGAGCGCGGCGGCGGCCCTCCGGTGCATCTCCCCCCACCGGAGGGCGTAAGGGCTCGAGCCCTCCCGGCCGAGGCAGATGTTCTCGGCGACCGACAGGTTGGTGCAGAGGTTCACCTCCTGGAACACCGCGCTGATGCCGAGCTTCTGCGCCTCGAGCGGGCTCGTCGGCCTGATCTCCCGGCCTTCGAGGAGGATGTGCCCGCTGTCCGCGGTGTGGACGCCGGTGAGGACCTTGACCAGGGTCGACTTGCCGGCGCCGTTCTGCCCCATGAGGGAGTGCACCTCTCCCGGCAGCAGGCGGAAGTCGACCGACTGGAGCGCCTGCACTCCGGAGAACCGCTTGGAGATCGCCTTCATCTCGAGCATGGGCAGGGCGTCGCTCATCATCGCACTCCTCCGTCCGGTCTCCGCGCCGAGCTCTCCGTCGCGCTCAGTACTTGCGCTTCGGGAACTCCGCGGCGGCGGTCTCCATCGGGAAGACGCCCTCCTCGGTCACGATGCGCTTGGGCAACGTCTTGCCGGCCACGAGGTCGTTCACCGCGCTCATGAGCTGCGGCCCGAGCAGGGGGCTGCACTCGACCGTCACGTTGAGCTTGCCGGCCATCATCGCCTCGAACGCGCCCTTCACCGCGTCGATCGAGATGATCAGGATGTCCTTGCCGGGCTTCAGGCCGGCCTCCTCGATGGCCTGGATCGCGCCGATCGCCATGTCGTCGTTGTGCGCGTAGAGGACGTTGATGTTCTTCCCCTCCGCCTTGAGGAACGCCTCCATGACCTCCTTGCCCTTGGCGCGGGTGAAGTCCCCCGTCTGCGAGCGGAGGATCTTGAAGTTCGGCTTGTCCTTGATGATCTCCTCGAACCCCTTCTTGCGATCGATGGCGGGGGCGGAGCCGACCGTGCCCTGCAGCTCGACGATGTTGACGGTGCCCTGCTGGTCCTTCGTCTTCTCGACCAGCCACTTCGCCGCGCGGCGGCCCTCCTCGACGAAGTCCGACCCCATGAAGGTGACCCAGAGGCTGTCGTCCTTCGTGTCCACGGCGCGATCGGTCAAGATGACCGGGATCTTGGCCGCCTTGGCCTCGCGCAGGACGGGCTCCCAGCCGGTCTCGACCACGGGCGAGAACGCGATGACGTCCACCTTCTGGGCGATGAACGACCGGATGGCCTTGATCTGGTTCTCCTGCTTCTGCTGCGCGTCGGAGAACTTGAGCTCGATCCCCGCGGCCTTGGCGGCCTCCTCGATCGACTTCGTGTTCGCCGTCCGCCACTCGCTCTCGGCGCCGATCTGCGAGAACCCCAGCGTGATCTTCTTCTTCTCCGACTGACAACCCAACCCACCCAGGATCACCGATAGTCCAGTCAGGACCATCACCGCGACGGCGACAACACGGCTCCTCTTCATGGCGCAGCTCCTTTCCGCTCCATCCTATGCACATCTCGTCCGCGGGACGCTCGCTCTTCGTCGCCCTCGCGGTGTCCGGCCTTACTTCTGGCCGTAATACGCGCCCTTGCCGTGCTTCCGCTCGAAGTGCTTGCGCACGAGCGCGTCCGGGAGGCGCGGGGCGCCCGGGTGGATGGCGCGCGTGATGAACGCCATCCGCGCGATCTCCTCGAGCACCGCCGCGTTGTACACCGCCTTGTCGGCGTCCTCTCCCCACGCGAAGGGGGCGTGTCCCGCCACCAGCACCATCGGCGTGTGGAGCGGGTTCCGCTCCGCGAAGCACTCGAGGATCTGCCTGCCGGTCTCGGTCTCGTAGTCGCCCTGCACGGCGTCCGGCCGCATCACCGCGGTGCACGGCACGTCCTCGGCCAGGTGATCGGCGTGGGTCGTCCCGTAGATCGGGATCGGCATGCCCGTCTGCGCCCAGCCGGTCGCGTAGGTCGAGTGGGTGTGGACGATGCCGCCCACCCCGCGGAAGTTCGCGTAGAGGACGATGTGCGTCCGGGTATCCGAGGAAGGTCGGAGTTGGCCCTCGACCACCTTCCCCTCGAGATCGACGACCACCATGTCGTCGATCGACAGCCGGTCGTACGGCACGCCGCTCGGCTTGATGGCCAGGACGCCCCGGTCGCGGTCGAACGCCGAGACGTTGCCGAACGTGTAGATCGCGAGCCCTCGGCGCGGGATCTCCAGGTTCGCCGCCCAGGCGCGCTCTCGCAGCTCTCGGTAGGTCGCGCTCACGTCACATCCCTCAGCGCGACAGCCGGTAGGCGAGGTCGTTCCAGCGCAGCTCGTTCCTCAGCGCGTGGATCTCGGTCCCGACCCCGATGCGGATCAGCTCCACGCCGGCGATCGACGCGAAGTCCTCCAGGTGCTCCATCGTCACGGCGCGGCTGTGCGCGCAATGATGAGCGCCACCCGCGAGGATCCAGGCCTCGCACGCGCGCTTGAAGTCCGGCTTCGGGATCCACACCGCGCGCGCCACGGGCAGGTTCGGCATCTCCTCCTCGGGCGGCACCGCCTCGAGCTCGTTCGCGACCATCCGCATGCGGCCGCCCAGATCGATCATGGACACGTTCACGGCGGGCCCGATCCCGGAGTCGAAGACCAGCCGGCACGGGTCCGCTTTGCCGCCGATGGAGAGCGGGTGGATCTCCAGCGACGGCCTCCCCGCGGCGATCGTCGGGCAGATCTCGAGCATGTGGGCGCCGAGGACCCGCTCCTTCCCGTCGACGAGGTGATAGGTGTAGTCCTCCATGAACGAGACGCCGCCGCGCAGCCCGGTCGCCATGACCTTCAGCGCGCGGACGAGGCCGCACGACTTCCAGTCGCCCTCGGCGCCGAAGCCGTAGCCGTCGGCCATGAGCCGCTGCACCGCGAGGCCGGGGAGCTGCTTGAGCCCGTGCAGGTCCTCGAAGGTCGTCGTGAACCCGCCGAAGCCGCCCTCCTTCAGGAAGGAGCGCAGCGCCGCCTCCTGCCTCGCCGCGTAGCGCAGATCGTTGCGGCGCGCGCCGCCCTTCCTCAGGGCGGGAGCGACCGAGTACGCCTCGTCGTACTCCGCCACCAGGCGCTCGACCTCGGCCTCGTCCACGTCCGCGATCCGCCCGACGAGGTCGCCCACGCCGTAGCCGTTCACCGACCACCCCAGCTTGACCTGCGCCTCGACGCGGTCCCCGCCGGTGACGGCCACCTCGCGCATGTTCATGCCGCCGAAGCGCGCGATCTTGAGCCGCCGCGCGTCCAGCATCGCGCAGGCCGCGCGCGCCCAGACGTCGAGCTTGGCGAGCACGTCGTCGTCCTGCCAGTGCCCGACCACGACCTTCCGCTCGATGCGCAGACGCGCGCCGATGTACCCGAACTCGCGATCTCCGTGGGCGGACTGGTGCAGGTTCATGAAGTCCATGTCGATGCTCCCCCAGGGGAGCTCGCGCCCGTGCTGCGTGTGCAGGTGAGCGATCGGCTTCTCGAGCCGCGTGAGCCCCGCGATCCACATCTTCGCGGGCGAGAACGTGTGCATCCACGTGATCACGCCGGCGCACCGCGGCGTCGCGTTCGCCTCGCGACAGACGGCGAGGATCGCCTCGGGGCTCTTCAGCGTCGGCTTCCAGACGACCTTGACCGGGAGCTTGCCCGAGGCGTCGAGAAACCCGGCGATCTCCCGCGCGTGCTCGGCGACCTGCTTCAGCGTGTCCTCGCCGTAGAGGTCCTGGCTGCCGGTCAAGAACCAAACCTCGAAGCTCTCCCGAAGATCCTGCATCGCGACACCGCTCATTGCGTCAGCTCCTCTTCCACGAACGATCCGAGCTCGACATAATCCCTGTACAGCGCGTCATAGAGCCTGGCGCGCGCGGGATCCGGTCGATAACGGGCCTCGGTCCCGGAGGACATCGCGCGCTGCGCGTCCTCGATCGTGGCGTGCAGGCCCGCCGCGGTCGCGGCGAACATCGCCGCTCCCAGGGCGACCGGCTGCTCGCCGGCGCGGACCTCGACGGTCATGTCGAGCACGTCCGCGAGGACCTGCATGGTCAAGGGGCTCTTGCGCGCGACCCCTCCGATACCGATGATGCCGTCGATGCGGATCCCCTGCGCGCGGAAGCGCTCGACGATGGCGCGCGAGCCGAAGGCGATCGCCTCGACCAGCGCGCGGTAGATCCGCGGCGCGTCGGTGCCCAGATCCAGGCGGGCGATCGCGCCCTGGAGCCGCTGGTCCGCGTCCGGCGTCCTCCGCCCGTTGAACCAGTCGAGCGCGACGACGGAGCTCCGCGACGGCGGGATCTCCGCGGCGGCCTTGTCCAGCGCGGGGATGATCCGGTCCATGATCGCGTCGGCGAGCGCCGCCCGGCGCGGATCGCCGGCCTCCGGGGCGTCCGGCTGGATCGCGAGGAGCGGCCAGCTGAGCAGCTGCTTGAACCACGCGAAGACGTCGCCGAAGGCGGACTGCCCCGCCTCGTAGCCGATCGCGCCGGGGAGGATCGAGCCGTCCACCTGGCCGCAGATCCCGGCGACCAGGACCTCGGGCGCGTCCGTCTTCGGGGCGACGAGCATGTCGCACGTGCTCGTGCCCATCACCTTGAGCAGGTGGTGAGGCTGGATGTCGCCGCCCACCGCGCCCATGTGCGCGTCGAAGGCGCCGACGCCCACGACGACGTCCGCCGGGATGCCGAGCGTCGCGGCCCACGCGGGCGAGATCGTCCCGAAGGGCGCGTCCGCGGTGAAGGTGCGCGAGCCGAGGGTCTCCCTGAGCGCGGGCAAGCGTGGGCTCAGCCTCGCCAGGAAATCGCTCGACGGATACCCGTCGAACTCCGGGTGCCACATGGCCTTGTGGCCCGCGGCGCAGCGGCTCCGCCGGATCCGCCCGAGATCCTCGGTGCCGGTGAGGACCGCTGGGATCCAGTCGCAGTGCTCGAGGATGGTGACCGCCGCGCGCGCCACCGCCGGGTTGTTCTCGATGACGTGGAGCGCCTTGGCCCAGAACCACTCGGAGGAGTACACGCCCCCCGAGAACTTCGTGTAATCCGGGCCGCCCCAGGAGCGGGCGAGCTCGTTGATCCGCGCCGCCTCGGCCACGGCGGTGTGGTCCTTCCAGAGGATGAACATCGCGTCCGGATCCTCCTCGAAGCCAGGGAGCAGCGAGAGCGGCCTGCCCTTCGCGTCGGCCAGGACCGGCGTCGAGCCGGTGGTGTCGACCGAGATCCCGCGCACGCGGGCGGCCACGTCGCCGCCCGCCTGCGCCAGGGCCGCTCGGATCGACGACTCCATCGCAGAGAGGTAGTCGAGCGGATGCTGGCGGAACCGGTGCTCGCGCGGGTCGCAATAACGACCTTGCGCCCAGCGCGGGTAGGGCGCGACCGCCGCCCCCGCGAGCGCGCCGTCGCGCGCGTCCACGACGACCGAACGGACGGAGTCGGTGCCGAAATCGATCCCGATGACGAAGGTCCCAGTGCTCATGACGACCTGCTCATGGCCAATCCGAAGTGATGATGTTTCAATGTGAACGTTAACATCTTCGATGTCAACAACAATCGCCGTGCCGCTGCTGCGGCTCGGCTCCCGGGCGGGCGAGCTCGTCTGGCCGGCGCGTCGAGCGCGGCGCCGCGATCACTTGAACTGAAAATAATCCAGGTTGAGCAGAGGATCAGAACCGTTACCGGTGAAGCGTAGACAGATATCGTGGACTCCCGGCGGAACCGGAGCCGCGCACTCGACATCCGTCCACGCCTGCCAGCCTCCCGTGGGGCCGACCGCGCACACGCCGATGCGCTCGCCCGGCGCGTCGGTGAACCCCTCGCAGCCGCCCAGCAGCACCTCGATCGAGCCGCCAGCGGTCGAGCCCGAGGACACGCGCGCACGGAACGTCTCCACGCCGCCGCCGAAGTCGAGCTGCGAGTACCCGATCCAGTCCTTGTCGTTGATCCAGCCCACGGCGACCCCGGCGCGCGCGCCGCCCTCTTGCACGACGTCGACCTCGATGCCGCGCTGGGCGGCCATGGTCTCCGCCTCCATGCGGGCGCGCGCGTTGACGCTCTTCAGCTGAGCCACCCTGCCCTTCGTGGCGGAGACCTGGACGATCTTGCCCTGCGCGTCGTACATCAGGTTGTCGACCGTGATGCTGCGCTGGTAGTTCGAGAAGCCGTCGCGCTTCGCGAGCACGCGGTTGTGGAAGAAGATGTACCAGTTGCCCTGGTACTCGACGATCGAGTGGTGGTTGTTGTCGCCGTTGTTGTCGGCCGGGCTCGGCAGGACGGTCCCTGCGTAGGTGAACCCGGTCATCGGGTTGTCGCTCATCATGTAATCGATGTACGCCGCGTGGCCCGTGAAGTCGGTCGAGTACGAGAAGTAGTATTTCCCGTCGCGCTTGTGCATGAACGACGCCTCGAAGAAGGCCGGCGCCTTGATGGTCGTCGCCGACGCGTCCGCGAGGCTGATCATGTCCCGGCCGAGCCGGATGACGCGAGCGTTGTCGCCCGTGCCGGTCGGACCTCCGCCGAAATAGAGGTACGCCTGGCCGTCATCGTCGATGAAGCACGTGGGGTCGAAGAGCCAGTCCACGTCCCCGACGCCCGGCGTGCTTTTCGAGATGAGCGGCTTGCCCAGCGCTTCCTTGAACGGGCCTCCCGGCGTGTCGGAGACCGCGACCCCGATCCCGCTCCCCGAATCCGGGAAGTACAGGTAGTATTTTCCGTTAGCCTCGCTGTAGCAGGCGTCCGGAGCGTACAGGTACCTGGCCCACGTGTCCGCCGCGGCCAGCGCGACCCCGTGATCCTGCCAGTTCACGAGGTCGTCCGACGAGAAGACGTGGTAGTCGACCATCGAGTAGCCCGACTGGTCGTCCGGGTCGTGGGACGCGTAGATGTACACGCGCCCTTCGAACACGTGCGCCGACGGATCCGCCGTGAAGATGTGGCTCACGATCGGGTTCCGGGCGTACCCGTTCGCCACGCCGGGGGGAGCGCCGCCGGCGCCGCCGCCGCCGCCGCCGGTGGCGTCGACCCCGCCCGTCGTCGCTCCGCCGCCGGTGCCGCCGGTCGTGGAGACGGCGGCGCTGGTCGTCGAGGCGCCGCCGGTGCTGACGGTCGTGCCCTCGGAGGAGCCACCCTGGCCTCCTCCCGTCGAGGACCCCGGGGTGTCGAGGGGTCCGGCGCAGCTCGGCGCCGAGAGGGCAGCTGCGAGCATCAACGAAGAACGAGCGAGTCTCCTCATGGTCATCGTGGCTCCTGGTCCCACGCCTCGCCCGCCCCTCCCGCGCTCGGCTGGGCTGCGCCCACGACGGCTGGCGGACGGCGTCCGTGCCGAACGGGCCCGGCAGCGGCGGTTCCGGCGCGCGCAGCGGCCCGCTTCGGGGCAAAGCCGAAGGATGAGGCGCCATTGTGAACGTTCACATGGCCGAAGTCAATGCTGATCCTGCCCGCGACGGCTGGGCCTGGGACCCGGCGGCGGCTGGCGCATCGCTCCTGAAGCGGCGCGTCAAGCGGACGGGCGCCGAGCCCTGGTCATGTTCGATGTGGATTCCAATCTGTCCGTTCACGACTAAGCTCCAGCCCCGATGGCTGAGAACTCCCCTCCAGAGCGGCGCGTCAAGCGAGGCGGGCGCCGCGCCGCGGTCATGGTCGATGTGGCCAAGCTCGCCGGCGTCTCGCACCAGACCGTCTCGCGCGTCCTGCACGACAGCCCCCACGTGCACCGCGAGACACGCGAGCGCGTGCTCGAAGCGATCCGCCAGCTCGACTACCGCCCGAGCTCCGTGGCGCAGGCGCTCGTCACCGGGCGCTCGCGGACGCTGGGCGTGGTCAGCTTCGACACGACGCTCTACGGCCCCGCGTCGACGCTCCTCGGGCTCGAGGAGGCGGCGCACGACGCCGGGTACGGCGTCAGCATCGCCAGTGTCAAGTCCCTCAGCCGCGCGTCGGTGGTCGACGCGGTGAAGCGGCTGTGCGACCAGGGCGCCGACGGCGTCGTGGTCATCGCCCCGCAGCGGTCGGCGGTGGACGCGCTCCGCCACATCACCTCCGACGTGCCGGTGGTCGCCGTCGAGGGTGGGCCGGACGACTCGATCCCGGTGGTCGCCGTCGACCAGCACGGCGGCGCGGCGGCCGCGACCCGCCACCTCCTCGACCTGGGCCACAAGACGGTGTGGCACGTCGCCGGTCCGCCCGACTGGCTCGAGGCCGACCAGCGCATCGACGGCTGGCGTTCGACGCTCGTCGCCGCCGGCGTCGAGCGGCCCCCTCTCCTGCGCGGCGACTGGAGCGCCCGCTCGGGGTACGAGCTCGGCCCGCAGCTGGTGCGCACGCCGGGCATCACCGGCGTGTTCGTGGCCAACGACCAGATGGCGCTCGGCCTGCTCCGCTTTCTCCACGAGGCCGGGCGCGACGTGCCGAAGGACATCAGCATCGTCGGCTTCGACGACATCCCGGAGGCGGCCTACTTCACGCCGCCTCTCACCACCGTAAACCAGGATTTTTCCGCGCTCGGGCGAAGGTGCCTCCACCTCCTGCTCGGTCAGATCGAGAGCGGCCACCGCTCCTATGCGCACGTCGTGGTCGAGACCAAGCTGGTCGTGCGCAAGAGCACGGCCGCGGCCCCCCGGAATCGCTGAGCGCGTACGGGCCTCCGGCGTAGGCCCGCCGGCCCGGTCCTCCACCGGGTCCGGGCGCGGACGCTCCGTCACATTTGTTTTGACATCGGCTATGTGAACGTTCACATTCTCCCCAGGGGTATTCTTTCGCTTTGCCCCGGAGGAGGCGGCCGTGCGTACCGGGCCCTGCGTCCTCGGGATCGGGATCGATCCGCGCGCCGACACCGCTCGCACGGTCGTCGCGCAAGCGATCGCTGACGGTGATCAACGTTGTGCCCAGGTCACGCCGGGCGATGTGCGGTTCGAGGTGCGACCAGCAGCCCTGAGGCAGGATTGCCCGCCGCGGGCACCCGTGCGTCGTCACTCCCTTACGTTATCGGAGAGCAAGATGAAGAAGCCGTGGTGGCACGAGCGCCGTACTTCAAGAGAGATCGCCGCTGTGTGCACGCTCGCATTCGCGGCCGCGTGCACGGGCACGCTGGGTGACTCGGATGACGGCGATGGGCCGCCCTCCGTTGGAAGCGACGGACCGTCGACGGGCTCGGCTCCTCCGCCGTTCCAGCCCGCTGCCGGGATGCTGCGCCGTTTGACGCGAACGCAGTTCCGCAACGCGGTGCGCGACGTGTTCGAGGTCGAGGTCGACGTCAATAAGCTCGACTCCGACAGCTGGAACGGTAACTTTGCAGTCATCGGCGCCGCGACCGTCGTGACCTCGGAACGCGGCGTCGAGCAGTACCACACGGCCATCGAGGACGCCGTGAACACGGTGTTCGCGGATTCCGCGAGGCGGGAACGATTCATCGGTTGCGCGCCCAGCGGCGCGCAGGACGACGCTTGCGTGCGCGGCTTCATCGAGACGCTGGGGCGCCGAGCGTGGCGCCGCCCGCTCGAGGCCGTGGAGGTCGACCGGCTCGCGGGGGTCGCCGCGACGGCCGCGACCGAGCTCGGCAGCGCCATCGAGGGTGCCCGCTGGGCGACGGTGGCCCTCTTCACGTCGCCGAACTTCCTGTATCGCCCGGAGCTCGGAGCGCCGAGCGCCAGCGGGTCGCTCCGCCTGACGGGCTACGAGATGGCGTCCCGGCTCGCGTTCCTTGTGTGGAACAGCCTGCCGGACAAGGAGCTGCTCGACCAGGCCAAGAGCGGCGCCCTCGAGACGGTGGAGGGGGTCCGTGAGGCGGCGACGCGGCTGCTCGACGCGCCCGCTGGACGCGAGGCCGTCGGCGCGTTCGCCGAGGAGTACATGCGGCTCGAGCGCATCGGCACGCAGGCCAAGGACACGGAGCTATTTCCGGAGTACGGCCCCGCGCTGCAAGAGGCGATGGTCCGCGACATGCGAGGCACCTGGGAGGCCCTCGCGTTCGACGATCAGGCGAGCGCGCTCGACCTGTTCTCGACCACGAAGGTCGTCGTCAACTCGGAGCTCGCCGAGCTCTACGGCCTCGACACGACCGGCCTCAGCTCGAACCGCTTCGAGGTCCGCTCGTTGCCCGCGGACGGCCCGCGCCTCGGGATCCTCGGCAAGGCAGGCTTCCTCTCGCAGTTCGCGAACCAGAAAGAGGGCTCCCCCACCCTGCGCGGCAGGTTCATGAGCGAGGCCCTTCTGTGCAAGACCATCCCGTTGCCCCCCGGCGACGTCGACATCGTGCTCGACGAGCCGACCGCGGATATGCCCCTCACCAAGCGTCAGCGGCTCGAGCGCCACCGGACCGACCCCACCTGCGCCGGTTGCCATGCGTTCATGGACCCCTTGGCCCTGCCGCTCGAGAACTTCGACGCGATCGGCCGCTACCGCACGACCGACCACGGCCTGCCGATCGACCCGAGCGGGTCGTTCGACAAGCAGCCGGTCGCCGACGCGCGCGAGCTCGGCGAGGCCATCGGCTCGAACGAGAAGGTCGCGCAATGCCTCGTCCGCAAATTCTACTCGTATGCGGCGGGGCACGAGGAGCGAGACGTCGACGGCAGCGTCGTCAACGAGCTGAGCGCTTCGTTCGAAGCGTCGGGGTTCCAGCTGCGCGAGCTGGTCCTCGACGTCGTGACGAGCAAGGCCTTTTCGTCCGTCGCCCCCCAACGCTAGTCGCACGGTATTCCCCATGACGCTTAAAGCTTTGAACCGACGAACGGTACTCCGGGGCATGCTGGCGACGGGCGCCGCCGTCACCATCCCGCTCCCCCTGCTGGAGATCATGCTGAACCAGAGCGGCACGGCGTACGCTGCGCCGAACGCCCCGGTCTCGCCGCTCTACGTCACCTGGTTCTTCGGGAACGGCACGCTGCCCGGCCGCTGGAAGCCGGCGCGCACGGGCTCCGGCTCGGCCTGGGAGCTCAGCCCCGAGCTCCAGCCGCTCGCCGACCACAAGTCGCACCTCACGGTGATCAGCGGCCTCGAGAACAAGCTCGTCGTGTCCGGCGTCGAGCACCCCTCGGGGTCGGCGGGGGCCACGACCGGCGCGCCGATCAGCGGGAACGCCGTGCGGGCCGCATCCATCGACCAGGTCGTCGCGGACGTCATCTCGGCGGGGGCGCCGTACCGCTCTCTCGAGGTGGGCGTGACGCCGGCGACGCCGAACGGCCCTCAGGACTCGCTGCACACGGTCTCGCACAGGGGGCCGAACTCGCGCAACAACCCGGAGTTCGACCCGAAGGCCGTGTTCAACCGGCTGTTCATGGGCACATCGCCCGCGCCCAGCGACCCGCAAGCGGAGCAGGCCGCGAAGCTCGCGAGGGTCCGGAAGAGCGTGCTCGACTCCGTCCTGGAAGACGGCGCGAGCCTGCAGCAGCGGCTCGGGGCGACCGACAGGCACCGCGTGGAGCAGCACCTCGAGTCGATCCGCGCCATCGAGCGGCGCCTCGAGGCGACGGCCTCCGGCGAGGATTCGCCGAGTGCATGCAGTACCCCGGTGGCCCCCACCGCCGGCAAGGACATGCAGAGCGAAGCCCCCCCGGCGGTCAACACCGCCATGGTCGAGCTCTCGGCGCTCGCGCTCGCCTGCGAGAGGACCCGCGTGCTCTCGTTCATGTACTCGCTGCCCGCCGCGCACATCTACTACCGGCACCTCGCGCCGGACATGAACGACGACTTCCACGACACCATCTGCCACGGCGATCCCGGGGATCAATCGAGCCAGCCTCGCGTCGACAAGGGCGTGATTTACACGATGCGTTGCCTCAACGAGTTCTTGACGAAGCTCAAGAACACGCCGCACGGCAGCTCGAACTTGCTCGACAGCTCGCTCGTCTTCGTCACGTCCGACACCGCCTGGGGAAAGACGCACTCGCGGACGGAATGGCCGGTGCTCTTCGCGGGCAAGGCCGGCGGGCGGCTGCGCGGCGACGAGCACCACAACTTCCCCGGCGACAACCTGAGCAAGGCGCTCCTGACGGTCGCCCAGATCATGGGCTCGAAGGCGACCGAGATCGGCATCGACGCCGGGCGGGTCAACTCACCGCTCCAAGGCATCCAGGTCTGAGCGCGGCGCAGCCCGGAGCGGGCGCGCCGCCCGCGCTCGCGAACACGTCACCCCTCATCGCACGGTGTTCCCCATGACGCTTAAAGCTTTGAACCGACGAACGGTACTCCGGGGCATGCTGGCGACGGGCGCCGCCGTCACCATCCCGCTCCCCCTGCTGGAGATCATGCTGAACCAGAGCGGCACGGCGTACGCCGCGCCGAACGCCCCGGTCTCGCCGCTCTACGTCACCTGGTTCTTCGGGAACGGCACGCTGCCCGGCCGCTGGAAGCCGGCGCGCACGGGCTCCGGCTCGGCCTGGGAGCTCAGCCCCGAGCTCCAGCCGCTCGCCGACCACAAGTCGCACCTCACCGTGATCAGCGGCCTCGAGAACAAGCTCGTCGTGTCCGGCCTCGAGCACCCCACCGGGTCGGCGGGGGCGACGACCGGCGCGCCGCTCGGCGGCAACGCCGTGCGGGCCGCCTCCATCGACCAGATCGTCGCGGATGTCATCTCGGCGGGGGCGCCGTACCGCTCTCTCGAGGTGGGATTGACGCCGGCGACGCCGGGAGGCCCCCAGGACTCGCTGCACACGGTCTCGCACCGGGGGCCGAACTCGCGCAACAACCCGGAATTCGACCCGAAGGCCGTGTTCAATCGGTTGTTCATGGGCACATCGCCCGCGCCCAGCGATCCGCAAGCGGAGCAGGCCGCGAAGCTCGCGCGGGTCCGGAAGAGCGTGCTCGACTCCGTCCTGGAAGACGGCGCGAGCCTGCAGCAGCGGCTCGGCGCGGCCGACAGGCAACGCGTGGAGCAGCACCTCGACTCGATCCGCGCCATCGAGCGACGCCTCGAGACGACGGCCCCCGGCGACGGCACGCCAGCGGAGTGCAGCAGCCCGACGGCCCCCGCCGTCGGCAAGGATGTACAGAGCGAGGCGCCCCCGGCGGTGAACACCGCCATGGTCGAGCTCTCGGCGCTCGCGCTCGCCTGCGAGAGGACCCGCGTGCTCTCCTTCATGTTCTCGCTGCCCGCCGCGCACGTCTACTACCGGCACCTCGCGCAGGACATGAACGACGACTTCCACGACACCATCTGTCACGGCGATCCCGGGGATCAATCCAGCCAGCCCCGCGTCGACAAGGGCGTGATCTACACGATGCGCTGCCTCAACGAGTTCTTGACCAAGCTCAAGAATACGCCGCACGGCAGCTCGAACTTGCTCGACAGCTCGCTCGTCTTCGTCACGTCCGACACCGCCTGGGGAAAGACGCACTCGCGGACGGAATGGCCGGTGCTCTTCGCGGGCAAGGCCGGCGGGCGGCTGCGCGGCGACGAGCACCACAACTTCCCCGGCGACAACCTGAGCAAGGCGCTCCTGACGGTCGCCCAGATCATGGGCTCGAAGGCGACCGAGATCGGCATCGACGCCGGGCGGGTCAACTCACCGCTTCAAGGCATCCAGGTCTGAGCGCGGCGCAGCCCGGAGCGGGCGCTCCCCTCGCCCGCGCGTGACCGCGGGCCCGAGCGCGGCCGCCAGCACCGGCGGCGCCGGCTCGGTCGCTCAACGGGCGGCGCGCGGGCGCTCCGTGGGCCGGAGCGCGTGGGCGATGCCGCTCTGCAAGCTGCTCAGCGTGACGATGCCGGAGAGGTCCGCGCCGAGCTCGATCAGGGCCCTCGCCACCTCCGGGCGGATGCCCGTGAGCACCACGCGCGTGCCGAGCATCCGGGCGGCGCGCGCGGTCCGCGTCAGCGCGTCGGCGACGAGCGCGTCGACGGCGCGCACGCCGGTGATGTCGAGGAGCGCGGTGTGGGCGCGCTGGCTGCTGATCCCGGCGAGCAGCGTCTCCATCACCTGCCCCACCCGCGCGCGGTCGAGCGTTCCGACGAGCGGCATGGCCAGGACGCCGTCGGCGAGCGGGATGAGCGGCGTCGAGAGCTCCCGGAGCGTCTCCCGCTGCGCGGCGATGACCTGCTCCTGCAGCGCGGCGCGCTCGGCCTCCGAGCGCCTCAGGTCGGTGTCCTCTCTCACGACGCCGCCGACGCCGACCAGCTCGCCGCGCGCGTCGTGAACCGGGAATTTGACCGTGGAGAAATAGAAATTCTGGCTGCCGTAGTCCAGCACCTCTTCGTACCGCAACGGCCGGCCGCTCGCGAAGACCTCGCGTTCCTTCGCCACGATCGCGTCGGCGACGTTGGGCGGCGTGGCGCCGAACTCATGCTCGTCCTTGCCGAGGAACTCGATGGCGTGCCGCCCGAGCGCGCGCGCATAATGGCGGTTGACGAACACGTACCGCCCCTCCGCGTCCTTGATGAACATGACGTTCGGCGAGTTGTCCACGAGCTGCAGGAGGAGCTGATAGCGCTCGTGCACCAGGTGCTCTCTCCGCCGCGGATCGTCGCCTTCATCCACGATGGCCGCGATCTCCCGGACGTCGCCTCGCTCGTCGCGCAGCACGGCGTAGGTCCACCGGCAGGTGATCGCGTCTCCCTCTCTCGTCGTGCCCGCGCTCGTGGTCGTGGCGAAGAAGCTCTCGCCAGCGTCGTGCTTGAACGCCTGCACCGCCTGGGGCGACACCGGATCCGCGGCCACGAGGTCGGAGAGGCGGCGGCCCACGGCCTCGCCCTCGCTCCAACCGAAGAGGCCCTCGGCGCCGTCGCTCCAGCGCGTCACGGTGCCATCCAGGCGCCAGTGGACCAGCGCCGGCACCCGCGTGGCGCCCCGCGCGAACGGCGCGTCGAGGTACCCCGCTGACGCGCTGACCAGCCCTCTCTCGCGCGCGAGCTCACCGCGCAGCGCGGCCAGCTCGCTCTCCAGCTCTTCGACGCGCGCGCGCAGCGCCGCGCTCTCTGCCTTGGGGTCGATGTCGCCACCGATGTGCGCGGACACCCCACCCCGCGCGGGGCTCCCGTCGAGCTCGCGATACGCGCCCGCCGAGCCCTCTGCGCCCGAGCCGCGGTCTCCTCCGGATCTCCCGTGCGCGTGGGCGCGTCCGCTCGCTCCCGACGTGCCCTCGCTCCTGTCGCGGCTCATCCTCGCCCCTCTGCGCGCTGCTCCGAAAGCGCGTCCGTGTCCGTAGTGTAACGGACTTGCAAGTCGAGATCCCACCAAAAATCCGACCAGCCGCCACTCGCAGGCAGCGGGGGCGTCGGTCGATTGGCGTTGACACTCCCAATGTGAACGCTCACAATCGACCAAAGCGGTATCCTTTTGCTTCGCCTTGGGTGGGTGTCGTGCGCCCGAGGCCCTCGTCGTCCGCTCGATCCCGCCCCGACTCCGTACGTCCTGCGGTGCGCGCCGCGAGCGGCGGATCGGCGCACCGCAGGTCGCCCGCGGTCGCGCGCCTCCCGGGATCGCGCGATCCCTCGCGATTTCGCGCACGAGCGATGTGGCGAGCTCCGGTCGGGCTCGAATTGCTCGTCGTCGATCGGCCGCCGGCCAGACGTCGCGGGTCAAACCGAAGCCGCGCTCGATGACGGAGGAGAACACACCGTTTCTGGTCTCTGGTGGTTGCGCTGTCAGCCACGCTGAAAGAGCTGCTCACTCGTCAGAGCCTGTTGAGGAGACAATGATGACCTCACCGTCTTTTTCGATCACCGGCCGACCGCGCTGGAGGCGGGCGCTCGGCGCGGGGCTCTGCGCTGCGGCGCTCCTCCTCGCGGGGTGCACCGGCTCCCTGGGCGACCCGGCTCAGGGCGACGGTGCCTCGCCGGGCGGCGCGGCGGCGGCGCAGGTCGCCGAGCGCAGCATGTTCCCGCGGCTGAGCCACGCGCAGTGGGAGAACACGGTGCGCGATCTCCTGCGCCTCGACGACAGGCCCGGTCTCTCGGCGTCGTTCACGACCGATCCGCTCGGCGGCGTGTTCGACAACAACGAGGCCGCGCTCCTCGTGACCCCGGGGCTCTGGAGCGATTACCAGCGCGCCGCCGAGGAGCTCGCGGCGATGGTGGCCGAAGACAAGGGCAAGCTCGATCGGATCGCGCCCGCGGACCTGCCGGACGAGCCGGAGGCGCGGGCGCTTGCGTTCGTCGAGCGGTTCGGCGAGCGGGCGTTCCGGCGGCCGCTCACGGCCGGCGAGCGGGACGCGTACCTCGCGCTGTTCCACCGCGGCGAGGAGCTCTTCGAGGGCGACGATCCGTTCGCCGCCGGCGCGCGCGCGGCGCTCGAGGCGTTTCTGCAGTCACCCCATTTCGTCTACCGGGTCGAGGTCGGCGCCGGGCCCGCGAAGGGCGGGCTCATCCCGCTGAGCGGCCACGAGATCGCGACGAAGCTCGCGTACCTCTTCTGGAACACGATGCCCTCCGACGACCTCCTCGCGGCGGCGAAGGCGGGCGAGCTCTCGACCCCCGAGGCCGTCCGCGCCTACGCCGAGCGCATGCTCGACGACCCGCGCGCCCGCGAGGTCGTCGGCGCGTTCCACCGGCAGCTCTACGATTACGAGCAGTACCACGATCTCAACAAGGACCGGGCGCTCTACCCGGAGTTCGTCCCCGAGATCGGGGACGACATGCAGCGCGAGGCGGAGCTGTTCGTGGAGCACATCGTCTTCGACAAGGAGGGTGGGCTCACCGACCTGCTCACCTCGCGCACCGCGTTCGTGAACGACCACCTCGCCGCGGTCTACGGCGTCGAGGGCGAGTTCTCGGACAAATTCGAGCAGGTGGAGCTCGCCGAGGCGGAGCGCTCGGGGCTGCTCACGCGCCTCGGCTTCCTCGCGTCGAAGGCGACGGCGCGGCAGCCGGACTCGATCCACCGCGGCGTCTTCGTGAACCTCAGGGTCCTCTGCGCCGCGCTGCCGCCGCCGCCGGACAACGCGACGGGGCTGCCGCCGGGCGAGCACGCGACCAACCGCGAGCGCGTCGAGGCGCACACGGGCAAGGGGACGTGCGGCGAGGCGTGCCACGGGACATGGATCAACCCGGCCGGGTTCGCCTTCGAGCATTACGACGCGATCGGCAAGTACCGCACGACCGACAACGGCGTGCCGGTCGACGCCGCGGACGCCTACCGGTTCGGCGGCGAGCTGAAGAGCTATGCGGACGCGATCGAGTTCAGCCGGATCCTCGCCGAGAGCGACGAGGCCCACGCGTGCTACGCGCGGCGCTGGATCGAGTTCGCGCAGGGCCGCAGCACGGGCGCGAAGGACCGGCAGTCCATCAAGGAACTCGGCGAGGCGTCGCGCGGCGGCGCCTCCACCAAAGAGCTCATCCTTCAGGTCGTCTCGTCCGACACCTTCCTCACCCGTGTTCCCGCGGAGGCGCAATGATCAGCCGACGACGTGTGCTTCGAGGCCTGTTTGGCGTAACGGTCGCGCTCCCGTTCCTGGAGACGTTCGCGCCCCGGCGCGCGGCGGCCGGCACGGGCGACGCGCCGCCCTTCGCGATCTTCATGCGCCAGGCGAACGGCGTGGCGCAGGCGGCCGGCGACGAGCCCGAGATGTTCTGGCCCAGCGAGACGGGCCCGCTGTCGAAGGCGTCCCTGGAGCGGGACAGCGACCGGGCGGTCAGCGAGCTCAAGGACTACGCGAGCCAGCTCATCATGGTGCGCGGCGTGGATTTCGCGTTCAAGGCCAACGGGTGCGGCCACTCCGGCGGCGGCAACCAGTGCCTGACGGCCGCGCGCGTGTCGGATCAGCCATCGGGCAACGAGTCGCTCGCGATGGGCGAGTCGATCGACAACCGCATCGCGACCGAGCTCAACCCGGCGGGCGTCGAGCCGCTGACGCTCTACGCCGGCAGGATGGGCGGCTACATCAACGAGGTGCTCTCGTACCGCGGGCCGAAGCAGCTCCGCGCCGCCGAGCGCAACCCGTTCAACGCGTACAAGAAGCTCTTCGGGCTCGCCGACGTGGGCGCCGAGGCCCAGCAGGCGCTGACCGAGCGCCGCGCCAGCGTCAACGACCTGGTGCGCGGGGAGATGCGGGCGCTCATGAGCCGGAAGGACCTCAGCAAGAGCGATCGCGAGCGGCTAGCGCTCCATTTCGACAGCATCCGCGATCTCGAGGTCGCGCTCGCGTGCAATCTCCCGGCGGAGGCGGTCGCCGAGATGGAGGCGATCTCGCCGAACGTCGGCAGATCCGAGAACGTGGAGACCGTCACGCGCATGCAGATGGATATCATCGCGCTCGCGATGGCGTGCGGCGTGACGCGCGCGGCGACGCTCCAGGTGGGCGACGGCAACGACGGGACCGAGTACACGATCCATGGCGTCCGGCAGAAGAGCTACCACAAGATCTCCCACCGCATCGACAGCGACGGCACCTCCGGTCCGCCGATCGAGGGCGCGCAGGAGCTGCACCACCAGATCGACCGGATCCACGCGCGGATGTTCAAGCACCTGCTCGACCGGCTCTCGTCCTACGAGCTCGGCTCGGGGACGCTCCTCGACCGCGGCGTGGCGGTGTGGCTCAACGACAATGCCGACAAGTTCCACGGGTACCGGAGGGTCCCGTACATCCTCGCCGGCGGCGCCGCGGGCTACCTGAAGACCGGCCAGTTCGTCGACGTCAAGATCACCAACAACAAGCTGCTCAACACGATCGGCGCGGCGGTCGGCTGCAAGAACGGCCAGGGCGGCCCGCTCGACGATTTCGGCGACGAGAGCCTCGAGGGCGGGCTCGTCGATTCGATCCTCGCCTGAGGGAGCAGGAGATCCGCACGTCAAGGACAAGAGCACCGTCACGAGCCGGAGCGGTGGCAAGGACCGCAAGTACATCCTGTGGCTCCCCGCCGGCTACGACAAGGACCGTCCTTACCGGCTCGTCGTCGCTTACCACTGGTACACGGCTCGCGAGGTCTGGGACTTCTTCACGCAGTTCTGAGCCGGGGGTTCGAGGCGCCGGATAGTGGTCAACTTCCCCCAGAGAGAGTCCACATGAAGGCGGGAAGGCGGGAAGATCATCAAGTTTTTCTTCCCGCCTTCCCGCCTTCATGTTCAAATTTGACCACTTACAGGCGTCGATCGCCTCTCACGCGGTCGCCGGCTTCGCTGGCGTTGAGGCCGCTCGAAAGAGCAGAAAGCCGAGCCGCCAAGCCGCCAAGGACGCCAAGCTCTTGTTCTCTTCTTGGCGTTCTTGGCGTCCTTGGCGGCTCATTTCTCGAGCGATCGGCGCTCTAGCGCGCTGCCCGCAGCAACCCGAGGCGATACGGGAGCTGCGAGTATTCGCCGCCCGACCTCGGATCGCGGCCTTGATACAGGAACTGGAGATTGCAGGTGTCGATCGTCGCGGTCTCGTCGTTGCCGTCGCGGAGCAGCTCGCCATGGCTGACGTCATCGCTCCAGTCGGCCACGCCCGACGCGTAGGTGACGTTGTTCTGGCCTGCGAACGGCGCGTTCCAGGTGTGCGCGAGCGGGGTCCACGCGCCGTCGAGGCGATCGGCGGTGAACGAGCGATAGAACCTGGCGCCCGTCGGGCCGATGGCCTCGATGAGCGTCAAGTACTTGTCCATGCCCTTGATCTTGTACGTGGAGCTCCCCTCGAACAGGTTGTTGCGATTCGAGTCCTGAAGGGCGACCGAGACAGGACCGAACCCGCTCGGGAAATTGCGCAGGGCCGTCTGGCTGCGGTACATCTTACCGTCGTCGCCGGTGAAGAAGAGGTAGCAGTTGGCGCTGTCGCAGATCACCCAGTAGTCGATGGGCAGGCTGGGCATGCCAGCCGGCGTGGACGCGAAGAAGTTCTGGGGCCTGCTCCACGTCTCCGGGCGGCTCGGGTCGTCGGTCGTGGAGAACTGCGGCGGCTGCGATTGATAGATGAGGTACCACTTGTTCTGCGGCCTGAAGAAGAAGATCTGCGGCGCGCACCGGTAGCCGCTGAACCCGGGCGTGCGATCCATATAATAGTGCGGCGCGGACGCGGCCTGGGGCCAATCGGTGAAGCTCAGGTGCGTCATCTGCCAGTTGCCGGCGGTGTTCGCCGTGGTGGCATAGATGTTGTAGCGATCGTTGTGGAAGACGACCGTCGGGTCTTTGATGGACACGATACTGTGAGTCGCGTCCGATTTCGGGCTCACCAGGATGCCGCTCGACTGCCAGCGGAAGGAGGTGGGCAAGCCGCAGCCCCCGCCGTCAGAGCCCCCCGTCCCTCCGCCCGAGGTCACGGGCGTGACCCGGAATTGCTGGTTGGTCCCGCCGTTCGACGCCCACTGGATCACGGCGGTGCCGTCCGCGGTGCCGCGGCCGTAGACGTCCAGGGACTTGCCGCTGTGGCGCGCCGTGAGGCGCACGGCGCCGCCGGTGACGTCGGTGAACGACCACTGCTGGTTCTCCCCGGTCCAGCAGGAGTATTGCTGGACGCGGGCGCCGTCGCTGGTAGCGGCTCCCGCGACGTCCACGCAGCGGTCGCTGCCCACGTTGCGGATGCGATAGTAGCCGCCGCCCGCCGATTCCATGCGGAACTGTTGCCGCGCCGAGCCGTTGCAGGTCGCGATCTGCACGCCGGCGCCGTCAGCGGTGCTGCCTCCGGCCACCTCGACGCACTTTCCGCTCTGCACGCCGACGATCGTGTAGGTCGCCGCGGTGTCGATGGTGACGCTCTCCGCCAGGTCGCCGAAATCGAAGCCCTCTTCGTCGAGCTGCTCGGCGGGACCGCACGCGGTCGCGGCGGCGAACATCGTGGACAGCAAAGATAGTCGAAGTCCGATTCTCATCATCGTCTCCTGTACTCACCAGGGTATGAAGCTGCAAACAAGACACACAGGGCGCCCGGGATCGGCCGCGCGGGCTCGGGCTCACGGGCAGGCTCCGTCGAACCTGCGCCGTGAGGACGAGCCTGCGCGGCGCTCTCCGGGCGCGCGGCTGTCGGGGACGCGCGCGGGGGGCGCGCGCGTCGGCGCGGTCAGCGCCCCAGGTAGCCCATCAGCCAGGACATGGCGGGCCGCATCTGGCCGCCGCTGCTCATGAGCCCCGAGTTGGAGAGCCACGTCTGGCCGCTGACGTAGCCCCACAGCGTGATGCCCTTCACGCTGGGATGGTCGTAGAACATGGGGAACTGGCTCTGCATCACGCTGAGCTGCTGCGCGTCGTTCGCCAGGTTGATGTCGTACTCGGTGATGTAGACCGGCAGACCGGTGGCGGCGAGCCGGTCGAGGAAGGTCTTCACGGTGCTGGTCGGCATCGAGAACGCGGCGTGGGCCTGCGCTCCGATGCCGTCGATGGGCGCCCCTGCCGCCCGGATCCGATTGACGATGTTGATCGTGTTCTGGTTGTCGCCGCTGTACTCGATGTTGTTGTAGTCGTTGAGCAGCAGCTTGGCGTTCGGGCAGTACTGCCGCGCCCACTTGAACGCTTGCACGATCCAGTCGTACCCGCTCGCTCCCGCGCCGCCGAGGGCGTTCATGTACACCGGCGTGGTGTGCGGGGGCGGCTCGTTCACGACGTCGATGATGGCGACGTCCGGGTAGCGCTGGCAGAACGCCCGGATCCACTCCTCCACCTCCGCGCGCTGCTCGCTCTGCGACAGACCGGCGAGCCAGCCCGGCTGCTGGGCGCCCCAGATCAGGGTGTGGCCCTTGTAAGGAATGTTGTTCAGGCGCGCGTAATCCCGGACCCGATCCATGCCGGACCAGTTCATGACGTTGCGCTGGCCCTCGACGGAGCCCCACTTGCCCTCGTTCTCCGGGGAGAGCTGGTTCCAGTATCGGGCCAGATCCGATCGCACCTGCCCGCCGGTCGTGATGTTGCCGACGAACTTGCCTCCACCGGTGCCGGTCCCCGTTCCGCCCGAGCTCACGGGCGTGAGTCGGAATTGCTGGTTCGTCCCGCCGTTCGACGCCCACTGGATCACGGCGGTGCCGTCCGCGGTGCCGCGGCCGTAGACGTCCAGGGACTTGCCGCTGTGGCGCGCCGTGAGGCGCACGGCGCCGCCGGTGACGTCCGCAAACGACCACTGCTGGTTCTCCCCGGTCCAGCAGGAGTATTGCTGGACGCGGGCGCCGTCGGTGGTCGAGGCGCTCGCGACGTCCATGCAGCGGTCGCTGCCCACGTTGCGGATGCGATAGTAGCCGCCGCTCGCCGATTCCATGCGGAACTGTTGCCGCGCAGACCCGTTGCAGGTGGCGATCTGCAAGCCCGCGCCGTCAGCGGTGCTGCCCCCGGCCACCTCGACGCATTTTCCGCTCTGCACGCCGACGATCGTGTAGGTCGCCGCTGCGTCGATGGTGACGCTCTCGGCTGCGTCGCCGAAGTCGAAGCCCTCTTCGTCGAGGTCGAGCTGATCGACGGGACCGCACGCGACGAGCGCGAGGGCGGTCAGCAGGGGCCATCGTTCGAATCGCATTCTCATAAGGTTCTCCTGTGCTTAAGCGGGTAAGTTTGTAGCGTAGAATCGGCTGCTTCGATGCAGGAATGCATCGATATAACGTCGCTCCTCAAGGATAACGTCACTCCTCAAGGCGGCCGGAAGAGAGCGCCGCGGCGCGCGGTGCGCCGCGGCGCGAGGTCACGGCTGCGCCAGCTCGACGGATTGCACGTCGAGCTGGATGAACTGGCCGATGAACGGCTCGGGCGCCGGCGGCACGCCGTCCACGACCAGATGCTTATAGTTGGCGATCATCGTACGATTCGGATCGTCGCCCAGGAAGGACACGGTGGCTCCGCCGCGGATCGGGATGGTCTTCGTGTGGTCGATGATGAACACGTCGTGCCCCACGGTGGGGTTGTCGTTGAGGTAGTAGACCTCGGGCGGGTCGGACACCGAGAAGCTGTACCTGTTGTACGTCGCGTTGTCGGGCGTGCCGCCCACGCGGAAGTGCATGCCGTCGGGCGTGCCGCCACGATACGTCTCCGGCTCGACCACGCCCCGGAGCCGGACGGTCACCTGGTAGACCGTGTCGGGCGAGCCGCCGAACGTCCTCTTCTCGTCGACCCGCGTGGACGTCGCGCACTCGTCGCGGTTGCCGGGGTCCTGGTCGCACGGGATCTCCCAGCGGAAGCCGTCGATGCTGGCGGCCGCCGCGAGCAGGTCTTCGCCGCCGCTGCCGCCGGCTCCCCCGCCGCCGCCAGCGCCGCCGTCGCCGCCGGCTCCGCCGCTGCCGACGGAGCTCGCGCTGGTCGAGGCGGTCGTGCTGGCGCTCGTCGCGGCGCCTCCGCCTGCCCCCCCGACGCCGGTCGAGCTGGAGCTGGAGCTGGAGCTAGCCTGGTCGCCCGAAGGCGGGTCGGCGTCGGAGCCACAGGCGACGAGGAGCATGAATGCAGGGACCACGAGTGGAAAAATTCTCATTTTGCACCAGTCCGGCGAGCGCGCCGGTATTGAACGTGGGAATGCCAAACGTCGTCTCGTCGACATCGCGTCTCGTTCGAATGGCCATGCCATGGTCGTGAGCGGCCCGGCGCAGCGCCGCGAGCCGCCTCATGACCGGCTCGACGGGTCTCTCAGGTCGTGATCCCCCTGAGGTCGTCGACGCGGGTCAGATCGGTGGATGTGCGGGGCGTCGAGCAGATGCTCGCGAACCGACGCGCGCGCGGGTCGCCGTGGAGCCCCCGCGCCCAGCGCTGCTGACCCGCGACCGCGACGTCCGCGAGCTCAACGTGGCTCGCGCCCGTGACGACCGAGCGTGCTGAACCGGCGCCGAGATCGATCGGCTGACGAAGCTCTCGGCGCGTATGACCACCCCTCCGGAGCGAAGCAAGAGATACGAATGGGTTGTCATGTTAACGCTAACAGAAGCGATGTCAATCCAGATCGACCACCCTGCATCTTCCTCGTAACTGAAGCGAGAAGGCTGACAGGGCTCCTCCGGAGCGCCGCGTCAAGAAGAGCGGGCGCTGGCTTCATCCATGCTGCCATGCCTGCCATGCTGCCGCACTCGACAGTACGCCTGGATTTCTCCGCAGCTGAGGCCGCGAACGACACCGATCGAGGGCGACAGGTCACACGAGCGCGGGCCTCGCCTGATGTCCCGCGGCGACCCGCGCCCGCCCCTCTCCACGCCGCGGGCCGGAGGAGCCCCGCCAGCCTCGGCCTTCCCCGGGTCGGAGCATCACCCGCGGCCCGGTCGATCTGTGTTGACTCCGGCCATGTTAGCGTTCACATTGGCCAGGAGAAGTATCCTTCTGCTTCCCCAGGGATGGGTCGTCCGCGCCCGGGGTCCTCGTCATCCGATCGATCTCGGCACCGACTCCGTTCGCGCGGTGGTGTCGGACGCGAGCGCTGGCGAGCTCTTGATGGGCTGCCGCCACGCCGTCCGGAGATGCTCCAGCCGAGCCGCCTACGACATCGACGATACCTGACGAAGCTTCAGGAGACCAGCAAGGATCCGAGAATGGCAACGAATACGACGCTCATCCAACGTAAGGTCCTCACGGCGGCATCGATACTTTGCGGCGTGGCTGCATTCCCGTCCGTCTCCCTGGCGGACAACCCCATCGTTCAGACCATCTATACCCCCGATCCTGCGCCCATGGTCCACGGTGACACGGTGTACCTCTACACCGGCCATGACGAAGACAGCGCCACGGACTGGTTCGGGATGAACGAATGGAGGGTGTACTCTTCCAAGGACATGGTGAACTGGACGGACCACGGTTCGCCGCTGAAGTTCAGCGATTTCAGCTGGGCGAAGGGGGACGCGTGGGCTGGCCAGGTCATCCACAGGAACGGGAAGTTCTACTACTACGTGCCTGTGACGAGCCGCTCGCTCAACAGGATGACCATCGGCGTGGCCGTGTCGGACAGCCCTACCGGTCCGTTCAAGGACGCCCTGGGGAAGCCGCTCGTCGCGGCCGACTGCGGCGACATCGATCCGACGGTGCTCATCGACGACGACGGCCAGGCCTATCTGTACTGGGGGAACCCGAGCTCGTGCTACGTCAAGCTGAACGAAGACATGATCTCCTACCAGGGAGGCGTCGTGCACGTGCCCATGACGGCGGCGAGCTTCGGGCAGCGCACCGGGGAAAATGATGGTCGTCATACGACCAAGTACGAAGAAGGTCCCTGGCTCTACAAGCGCGACGGGCTGTACTACCTCGTGTATGCGGCTGGCCCCATCCCTGAATACATCGCCTACTCCACGAGCAGCAGCCCCACCGGCCCGTGGACGTACCGCGGGGTCATCATGCCCACGGAGGGCAGCAGCTTCACCAATCACGCGGGCGTCATCGATTTCAAGGGGAACTCCTACTTCTTCTATCACAACGGCGCCTTGCCGGGCGGCGGAGGCTTTCACCGCTCGGCGGCCGTCGAGAAGTTCACGTTCAACCCCGACGGTACAATCCCGACGATCAGGATGACGAAGGAGGGCCCGCCTGGCGTCGGCAACCTGAATCCGTATGTCATGACGGAGGCTGAGACCATCGCCTGGGAATCCGGTGTCGAGACCGAGCGATGCAGCGAGGGCGGCGTGAACGTCACCTCGATCGACAACGGGGACTTCATCAAGGTGAAGGGCGTCGATTTCGGCACCGGCGCGGTGTCGTTCGACGCGAGGGTGGCCTCGGCGACGGGCGGCGGCAGCATCGAGCTGCGCCTCGACAGCCCGACCGGCACGCTGGTGGGGACCTGCATGGTCCAGGGTACCGGCGGCGCCCAGACCTGGGTGACCACGTCGTGCGCGGTCGACGGCGCGACAGGGATCCACGATCTGTACCTGAAGTTCACCGGCGGGAACGGTCCTCTGTTCAATTTCAACTGGTGGAAATTCACGCCGCTCGACGCCCCGGATCCGGAGCCGACCGGCGTCGGGGGCGGCGGGGGCGGCGGGGGCGGCGGCGGCGCCCCGAGCACGGGTGAAGGGGGAGCCACGGGCAGCGGCGGCTCGGGCGAGGGTGGGAGCGTCAGCAGCGCAGCGACCACCAGCACCGGAGCGACGGCGGGCAGCGGCGCGGGCGGCGCTGGCGCCGCCCCCGCTGACGGCGACAGCCACGACGAGGCCGGGTGCGCGTTCCGGGTCAGCTCGGGGTCCAACTCCCCCGCGGGGGCGCTCGCCGCGTTGATCGCGCTGGGCGCGGTCGCCGCGCGGCGGCGCCGTGCGCGAGGCGCTGGGCGGCACGGGGCCGCGGGTCGACGCTCCTCGGAGACCGCGTGAACTCGAGCTGCGCGCGAGACATCACCTGGAAACCGCGAGCGCGTCGGGGGAACTCCGGCTCTGCCATTCAGCGTGCGTGGCTTGGAGGAATGCGATGATTCTGGTTGGAATGCAGGATTCGCGGGGTGGATCGCACGAACGGAGCGACGCGGAGCGTCGCGGGCCGCGCCGTTCGACGTGGGCCGCCAGGGCGGCGGCCGTCGCCCTCGTGGCGCTGCTCGGCGGGTGCTCCGATGAGCCGGGCGACACGACGTCGACCGGCTCCGGGACCGGCGGGGGCGCTGCCTCTAGCGTGAGCAGCGGGGATACGACGAGCGGCAGCACGACCAGCGCGAGCACGACGGGCGGCGGCGCGACCAGCGCGAGCGGCGGCGGCGGAGACAACGCGGGCGGCGCCGGGGGCTCGGACGGCGGCGGCGATGCCAGCACAGGCGCCCAGGGCGGAGGCGGCGCGGGGGGCGAAGGCGGCGCGGGCGGCGCGGGCGGCGCGGGCGGCGCGGCCGGGTTCACGCCGTGCCCGACGAACGGAGAGCCTTGCAAGATCCTGCCGCTCGGCGACTCCATCACGGACGGGGTCGGGGGGGTGCAAGGCGGCGGCGGCTATCGGATCGAGCTGTTCAAGAAGGCGCGCGCCGCGGGCAAGAACATCACGTTCGTCGGCTCGCTCATCAACGGGCCGACGATGGTCGACGGCGCTGCGTTTCCGCGGAACCACGAGGGGCACAGCGGCTGGAAGATCAACCAGATCGGTGGGCTCGTGCCGACGCCCGCGTTCTCGAGCGGCCCGCACATCGTGCTGCTCATGGTGGGGACCAACGACGTGAACCAGAACGATGACCTCGCCAACGCGCCGCAGCGCCTGGGAGCGGTCCTGGACAAGATCTTCACCGCGGCTCCCGACACGCTCGTGGTCGTGGCGAAGATCATCCCGATCCGCTCCGCCGATCCCAAGGCGGTCGCCTACAACGATGCAGTGGAGGATATCGTCGAGGCCCGGGCGTCCGCAGGGAAGCACGTGGTGCTGGTGGACCAGCACTCCGGGTATCCGCTGTCGGATCTCCCGGACGGCGTACACCCCAACCAGCGCGGCTACGGGCGCATGGCCGACGTCTGGTACGCGGCGATCGGCGACCTCTTGCCGTGAGGCGACGGCGCGCGATCGCCTCCCTGCGAGGCGATCCCCGCGCGCCGCGCCGCCGGACAGCGCCGGTCCACCGACATCGTAGCTTGCGCGGTCGCAGAGGCCCCGGCGCGCGAATCGGTGCTGCTCCAGGAGGAGCACAGCCTAACGCGTCGCGCTGGGCGCCTCCACGCGCCGCGGACGCCGGAAAACTGCTGTATTGTCGTAAACTTGGCGTCCTAGTCAAACGCCCTGATCGCGACAAATTGGTTTGACTCATGAGCGTGTGTGGTCGAAACTAAACATATTCGGAAGTGAGCAGGGCGCTCGGCAGCACCGCGCGCTCGCCCCCCGGAGGATCCTCGCCCGACGGCGAGGTGGCGCTTCGCTGCGGCGACGACACGGTTGTCGTTGTGCGGCTTCGCATCCTAGGGTGTGGAGCATGGGGGGTTCGGGATGGCGTCCAGTCGAGAGGGGCTTGCCTTCTGTACCGGTTAAGCCCACCTCGCCCCGTGCCGTAGGCAGGTCTCAAACGATGGGCGAGTGAACAGGCGCTCGCGCCGCGGGATAGATTGGGAGGTTTGTTCATGCATCGACCTCGGATTTGGGATCGGATAAAGCGCGCGGCGCCCCCCGCTTCGGGGGAGGGGCAGGCCGCCCGGGAGCGCTCGCCTCGGAGCGCCGCGTGGCGCCGCTCGGCGTGGCTCGCCGCGTGCGCCTCGGCCCTCGTGGCGGCGGCGTGCACGGGCACCCTCGGGGACAACTCCGGCGAACAAGAACCGGGTGGCAGCAGCGGGCGACCCAACGACGGGCACCCGGACGCGGAGGCGCAGTGCGCGCCGCGGCTCGGGCGCCGCGTCGTGCTGCTCACCGATCTTCAGTTCACGAACTCCGTGCGCACCGTGCTCGGGGACGACGCCGTGCGGGCCGATCTGGCGCCCGACGACAAGACCAAGCCGTTCATGAAGAAGGGGCTGGTCGCCGGCACGTCGCTGGTGCGCGGGCGGCTCGACAGCGCCGCTTACGCCGCGGAGACCCTCAAGGGGCGCTTCCAGGAGGTGACGGGCTGCGCGCAGAACGGGGATGACGCGTGCGCGCGCGACTTCCTGGCTCGGTTCGCGGCGCAGGCGTTCCGGAGGCCGATCGGCGAGGCCGAGCTCGCGGACCTGATGGAGGTGTTCGCGCTCGGGAAGGAAGAGAGCTACGAGCGCGGCGTGGTGCTCGCCGTCGAGGCCATCCTCGCGGCGCCCTCCTTCTCCTACCGGACGGAGCTCGGCGAGAAGGACAGCGACGGCGTCGTGCGGCTGACGCCGCACGAGCTCGCCAGCGAGCTCTCGTTCTTCCTCACGGACAGCCAGCCGGACGCGGAGCTGATGGCCGCCGCCGACTCCGGGGCCCTCCGCGACCCGAAGGAGATCGCCCGGCAGACCGAGCGGCTGCTCGCGCTGCCGGAGACACGGCGCAGCCTGAGCACGACGCTGCTCGCGGCGTGGGGGCTCAGCAACCTGTTCGGCACGATCAAGGATCCTGGGATGTTCCCCGAATACGGTCCCGGGCTCCAGGCGGCCATGTTCCACGAGACCGAGCTGTTCGTGGACGAGACCCTCTGGGAGCGCGGCGCGGACGTCACCGAGCTGCTCACGTCGCGCGAGACGTTCGTCAACGAGCCGCTCGCCAAGGTGTACGGCGTGGAGCACACGGGCGCGGCGGAGGAGTTCTCGCGGGTCACCCTGCCCGAAGGCCAGCGCGCCGGCCTGCTCACGCAGGCGAGCGTCCTCGCGACGCTCTCGCGCACGGACAACACGAGCGTGGTCGCGCGGGGGCTGTTCGTCCGCGGCGCGCTGCTCTGCCTGCCGAAGCTCGCGTCGCCGCCGGAGGAGCTCGCGCAGGCGGTGGCCGACCTGCTCAAGGCCGACATGACCGAGCGCGAGCGCGCCGAGGCGCGCGCGATGAACAGCACCTGCGGCGTGTGCCACCGGGGGATCGACCCGTTCGGCCTGACGCTCGAGAACTACGATCCGCTGGGCCGCTATCGAGACACGCTCGATGGAGAGCCCATCGACTCGGTCATCGAGATGAACGGGCTCCTCGGGCTGTACGAGAGCTACCCGAACGCGGTCGAGTTCATCGGTGTGATGGCGCAAAGGGAGGAGTTCGCCGCGTGCCTGACGCGGCACCTCGTCACCTACAGCACCGACGATGAAGAGCTCAGGCCGGACGACTGCCAGGTCGAGGGCGTGATCAACGCGCTGCCGGTGGGCGAGCGCACCCTGCCGGCCCTCGTGAAGGCCGTCGCGACGTCGCGCGCGCTCGCCGAGCGCACGGAGGAGGAGTGACCATGAACCGCCACCTGCCCTATGTCTCGTCCCGCCGCCGCTTCCTCCAGGGCGTCGGCGCCGCCGCGGGGATGTTCGCGATCCTCCGCGGCCTCGAGCGGACCGCGGAGGGCGCGCCGAGCCCGAAGCGGTTCCTCATCGTCCAGCGGCCCGTGGGCACCGTCTACGAGAACTGGTGGCCGCAAGGCAACGGGACGAGCTTCACGCTGTCCCGCATCCTGAAGCCGTTCGAGCCGGTGAAGGACAAGATGGTGGTGTTCCGCGACCTGAAGCTGCCGTATGAGGGGTCGGTCGGCGGCGGCCACGAGCGCGGGACCGTCCTGATGGCGACCGGCACGCGGACCAAGCAGCTCTACCCCGGCAACGGCGGGGACGACCCGATGTCCGAGGCGGCGAGCGTCGATCAGCTGATCCAGAAGCAGTCGGCCGATCTGCAGGGGACGGCGATCGCGTCGCTCCAGCTCTCGTGCGACAAGCGCGCGGACACGCCGGAGGTGTCGACGCGCCACATGTCGTACTCCGGCCCGCGGGCCCCGATGACGCCGTACTACCAGCCGTTCGACGCTTACCAGCGGGTGTTCGGCTCGCTGATGCCCGGCGGGACGACGAACGACAACCTCGAGGCGCTCGCCAGGGCGCGCCGGCAGAAGAAGAGCGTGCTCGACTTCGCGACGCGGGACATCGGCCGGCTCCACGAGCTCGCGCCGAGCGCGCAGCGCGAGCTCCTGGACTCGCACCTGGAGGCGATCCGCGAGGTGGAGAAGGAGTTCGACGCCGACCCGACCAACCCCGCGTTCTGCGGCATGGAGCAGCCGCCGGAGATCGTCAGCGTCAGCGAGTACATCGACCCTTACAACTCGTCGCACGTCGTGAGAGAGCGCGACGACGAGAAGCACGCGCGCATCGGCGCCCTGCACTTCGCCGTGGTCAAGGCGGCCTTCCGGTGCGACCTGACGCGCGTGGTGACCTTCCAGTGGGCCCCGGGGACCAACCACGTGAGCTTCGGCGACCTGTGGCCGCCGGACTCGAAGATCTTCAAGGTCCACCACACGACGAGCCACGATCCCGACACGAAGGATACGCTCGAGTTCCTCACGCGCGTGGAGGAGTTCTATGCCAACAAGATGGTGGGGTTCCTGCAGGAGCTCGCGGCCGCAAAGGACGTGAACGGCGGATCGCTGCTCGACAACACCCTCGTCCCTTACATCACCGAGGTCGGGACCCGACATCACAACTGGGACAAGGTGGCCTGGCTGCTCTTCGGCGGCGCGGGCACCAAGCTCCTCGGCGGGCGCGTGTGGGACAACGGCGGCCGCGGCCTCCGGTCGACCAACGACTACTGGATGGCGTGCGCGGGCGCGTTCGGCCTCCCGAACTTCGTCATCGGGGACTCCGACCTCCACACGACGGCGATCTCGGGGCTGTTCGCGTAGGCGCGAGCGTTCCGGGCGAGCTCTCCCCCTCCCCAATCACGCCTCGCGCCGATCACGGGCGCACCGCGAGGTACACCGTGCTCCAGAGCTGCACGGCGTTCGACTCGTCGTGGTGCGCCCGCTCGGCGCCGAACGGGACCCGCCGGTAACGGCCGCCCTCGACGGCCCAGCTCCAGAGCTCCTGGGTGCTCGCCTCCCGCGAGGCCTGGATCACCTCCCACAGCGCGCGCCGCGCGCGCTCCAGCGCGCCGCGCGCGGGGGCCGGCAGGTCGCCGCGCGCGAGCTGCCGGTCGAGGCCCGCGGCCAGCATCGCCTGCTGCCACGACCAGGTGACCGTTCCGTGGTAGTGGCCTCTCGTGAACAGCGCCCAGAGCGCCGGATCCGGCGCGAGCGCGGGGTTCGCGACGAGGACGCCGACCGGCGTTCGCAGGCCCGCCGGGAAGGGGCGGAGCAGGCGGCCGGCGATCTCCTCGAGGGCGCCGGGCGGCGGGTCGGTGAACAGGAGGACGAAGCTGTCGTCGGAGTGCATGATGGGAAGCGGCCTGCCCTCCCGGTCGAGCGCGATCGCCGGAAACGAGAGCGGCCCCGAGAGCGATGCGAGCGCCGGCGCCGCGTCGATGCCCAGCGACGCCGCATAGGCGGCGACGCGCCGCCGCGCCTCCGCCTCCGGCACCTCCACCCGGAAGAACACGCCGGCGTCCCGCCACGCGCGCGCGAGCCGCTCCGCCCGGCCGGCGCCCTCCGCGTCGGCGCCGAGCAGCGGGCTCGCGAGCAGCCGCGCCGACGCGCGGAGCGCGGCCGGGACGAGGGCGGCGTTCACGTCGTACGGGATGCGGCCGAACGCGAGGCCCTCCGCGCTGTCGCGCCACTCGCCGACGGACTCTCCCTCCTTGAGCGAGACGAGCGCCCTCGGATCCCCCGTCTCGGCGAACGGGGCGGCGAGGCGGAGCACGAGCGACACGTTCCGCGCGAGCGCCTGCGCATACGTGTCGCCCGCCGGCGTCCGGCGCGAGAGGAACGCCGCCGCGCGCTCCCGGCCCGGCGCGCTGCCGAGGAGGTACTCGGCGCAGAGCGGCGCGAGGAGGAAGTCGTCGTCGACCATCTTGTAATCGTAGACGGGCTCGCGCAGCGCCTCGGCGCGGCCGGCGGCGAGGTGCAGGAGCGCCGCGTACTCGCCGATCGCCTCCTCGTGCGCGACCTCCCCGGACGGGCTCAGCCGATCGAGGACCGAGCCGATGCCGGCCTCGATCGCGGCCGGCTCCAGCACCGGCAGGAGCATCCTCACCGCGAGCAGCGTGTCCCGGCCAAAGTACGTGAGGAAGCGCCACGACCCGGCCAGGAGCTTCTCCCGGTACGCGAGGAAGGCGAGCGCCTGCCGGTGGCGCGGGTCGTCGGCGGCGCGCTCGGTGACGAGCTCGTCGAGCGGCACCGGCGTGAGCGGCGGCTCGTCCGAGAGCGCCGTCACCCGGACCCGCAGGCCGCTCGGGCCCGCGGTGAGCTCGATCCGGCCGTCCGGCCCCAGCGCGGCCGTCGTGCCGCCCTCCGGCTCGACGAGCAGCTCGAGGTGGTGCTCGCCGTCCTGCGTGGTGCGCCGCGCGGCGATCGACGCGCCGCCCGCCTCGACGTCGCCGCGCAGCCAGGCCGGGAGCGGCGCGTCGCGGCCCACGTCGCGCACCGTGCGGATGCTGCCGAGGATCAGCCGATGGACGCGCAGCGCCGGGGCCTCGCTCGCGAGCAGCGCCGAGACGCCGCGCATGCCGCCGGGCCGCTCGACGCCGGAGAGGCCCCCCTCCACCGAGAGCTCGGCCGGCGCCGGGAGCGCGTCGAACCACACGGCGATTCCCATGTCGCCCGCCGGAAAAGCGACGATGAGCCGCGGCGACACGCCGGATGTCGTCAGGACATGAGCGGCGATATGACCATGACGGAAGAAGTGATTACGAATCCGGCCTTCCTGGATTTCGAAGGCCAGGAGCTCAGGAGCGGGCGCCGCCGGGGGCGCCTCGACGTGCGGCGCGCCGGAGGCGCAGGAGGCGGCAAGAAGCGTTGACAAGGTGGTTCTCCTCATGAATCGCCCGGTATTCGTGGGCCGCGTGGGCACCGCGAGACGCTAGCTAGCCAGGGCGCGCCTGCCAAGGACTAAGGATCTTCCTGCGGCCGCTAGCTTACGTCACCGACACGCTGGCCGTTGTTCACGTGTTTTCATTGAATTATCACGGATTCAGCAGAACGCTCACGACAGCCTCTTCAGGCGACCTCTGCGCGCCCGCATCCGAAAGGGAGGCGATGAGAAAGAAAGGGTTCACACCTTTGTTTCGCTGTGATAACCCATTCGAGACCTCGGTTGTCGATAGTGGGTTCGCAGCAGGCGAGTCGCCTGCCAACCACCATGAGGAAAGGGGGTTCGAGATGGACGAGAGCATCTCCGGCCAGATCGCGGCCGGCAGCAACGTTTCAGAGCACGCGCAGCTCAGCAATCCGCGAGAGGGGCTGATCTATACGTGGGTGGACGGCAGCCTCGGCGTGGCCGATGAGGTCGTGCGCGCGGGGTTCGGCTTGCTCGACGACGTGCGCGTCGAGACGCAGGAGCGGCTCGGCGCCACGCTCGACCTGATCGAGGGTATCCAGCGCAGCGTGCTCCGGGTGGCGCGCAAGACGCTCGTCCGGACGGACGCGATCAGCGCGCGCGCCCTCACGAACGGGCAGCACGGCTGGTATGCGCTGCTCGGCACGCTGCGCCGCACGTCGCAGGGCGCGACGGCGCTCGCCTCGGAGACGGCCGTCTCCATCGTGGGCGAGCGCAAGGCGACGCAGCAGCTCATCATACAGCAGTCGTCGTGAGCTGCGCGCTCACGAACTGCCGCTCGACCAGCCGGCGATAGAGGCCGTCCTCGGCGATGAGCGCCGCGTGCGCCCCGCTCTGCACGATCGTACCCCCATCCATCACCAGCACGCGGTCGGCGCCCATCACCGTCGAGAGGCGGTGAGCGATGATCAACGTCGTGCGCCCCTTCATCAGCGCGTCGAGCGCCCCCTTCACGAGGTGCTCGCTCTCCGCGTCGAGCGCGCTCGTCGCCTCGTCGAGCACGAGCAGCCGAGGGTCCTTGAGCATCGCGCGCGCGATCGCCACGCGCTGCTTCTGGCCGCCGGACAGCTGCACCCCGCGCTCGCCGACGAGCGTGCGATACCCCGAGGGGAACCGCTGGATGAACGCGTGCGCGTTCGCCGCGCGCGCCGCCGCCTCGACCTCCGCGTCCGAGGCGTCCTCCCGCCCATAACGGATGTTGTCGGCCACGCTCGCGGCGAAGAGGAGCGGCTCCTGCGCGACGATCCCGACCTGCCGGCGGAGCCAGGTCGGCGAGAGCTCGCGCAGATCGCGCCCGTCGAGGAGAATGCGGCCCTCGTCGGGGTCGTAGAGCCGCAGGAGCAGCGAGGCGATCGTGGATTTGCCCGCCCCGGACGGCCCGACCAGGGCGATGACCTCTCCGGGGCGAACGGCGATGTCGATGCCCTTGAGCACGGGCACGTCCTTGCGGGTCGGGTAGCTGAACCGCACGCGCTGGAGCTCGAGGCGCCCCTCGACGGCGCTCGGCTGGGCGCCGCCCGCGTCCGCCATGGCCGGCTCGCGGTCGAGGAGGTCGAAGATGCGCTCGGCGGCGCCGGTGGCCTTCATGAAGTCGGCCCAGAGGTCGCTGAGGCCGCCGAGGGCGAAGGCGACGACGATCGTGTAGACGAGGAACGAGGTGAGCCCGCCGAGCGTCATGCGGCCCTCGACGACGAGATGGCCGCCGTACCAGAGGACGAGCGCGGCGGCGCTGTAGCCGGCGAACGTGACCATGCCCATGAAGCTCGCCGAGGCGCGGATGCGCTTGCTGGCGAGGTCGAACGACTCGGCGACCCGGCCGGAATAGCGCGCCGCCTCGTGCTGCTCGGCGGCGAAGGCCCGGACGGTGCGGATGCCCGAGAGCGCCTCCTCGGCGACCTCGCTGGCGCGCGCGAGCGCGTCCTGCACGCTGCGGGAGAGCCGGCGGACGCGGCGGCCGTAGGCCACCGAGCCGAGCGCCACGACGGGGACCACGGCGAGCATCAGGAGGGTGAGCCGCGGAGACGTGTAGAGGAGGAACGCGACGCCGCCGATCACGGACGCGGCGTAGCGCAGCGCCATCGACACGTTCACGCTGACGGCGCTCTGGAGGACCGTGGTGTCGGAGGCGAGGCGGTTCGTCAGCTCGCCGGTCCTGTGGTCATCGAAGAACGCCACCTCCTGCCGGAGGAGGTGCTCGAAGAGCTGCGCCCGGAGCCGGGCCACGACGCGCTCGCCGGCGGTCGAGAAGAGGACGTACCGCAGCGCGACGGCGGCGGCCTGCACCACGATGAGGAGCGCGAGCCAGAGCGCGGCGTCGTCGATCGCCTCGACGCCGCTGCCCGGGCCGAGCGCGTCGTCGATGATCTTCCGGATCGCCTGGGGGAGCAGGAGGCCGATGCCGCTGCCCACGCCGAGGAAGAGGGTGCCGAGCGCGAGCTTGCCGAGCTCGGGGCGGGCGAGGCGGAGGAGCCGCCGGAGGTGCGCTCGGCCGGGGCGCCGGCCGGTGTCTGGGCTCTGCATGGGGGGGCGCGAGCGTAGCAGGCGGCGCGGAGGCGGCCGCGCCGCGGGCCGGGCGGCGCCGCGGGCCGGCGCGCGGCCCGCCGATCAGCGCCGGTCGGCCCGGCGCCCGGACCGCCGCCGCCGCCGGTGGAGCGCGACGGCCAGCGCGAGCGCCGCGGCGCCGAGGCCGAGGACGGCGAGGAGCAGCCCCGTCGCGCCCCAGCGGCGCAGCGGCCCCGGCGCGGCCTGCCCCGGGCCCTCCGCCGGCGGCGCGTCGCCCGCGCCCTTCGGCCGCGCGAGCGGGACGAGCGCGCGCCGCGCGGCCGCCGCCTCGGAGAGCGCGCGGCGGACGCCGGCGGCGTCGAGCGAGGCGCCCGCCGGGATCAGGGCGCGCAGCGCGGCCCTGCCCTCGAAGAACGCGGCGCCCTCGCTGCTCCACGCGGTCGGCGAGGCGTCGAGCGTCTCGTCGAGCGCGGCCGGGATCACGTCCTTCACGATCGCGTCCGCGGCGCCGGGCGACGCCGACCTGGCCAGGGCGATGTAGCCGGCGTCCTGGATGCCGCGGCGCAGGCTCTTCAGGCGCATCGAGGGGAGCACGCCGGCGAAGCCGACGGAGCGGGCGGCGAACGGCCCGCGCTGCGTCCCGGGGTAGAGCAGCATGCCGTCGCCGAGGCAGGCGTCGCCGTCGCGGTTGTGGAAGTTCTCGGCGACCGTGAACGGGTCGACGGGCCCCTTCCCGCCGCGGTTGCCGTCGTGCCAGAACGCCGTCTCCCAGAGGAACCAGCGGCCCACCTCGTGGGTCGCCGCGATCCAGCCGTCGGCCATGAGGCCGGTGAGCGGCGCGTCGATCATGAAGGTGCCGGTCCGCGGCAGCGCGCCGTTGTACACCCAGAGCCGCTTGCCGGCCTCGCGCGCGGCCCGCGCCCACACGGAGTCGAAGCGGTTGGCCGGCGTGAGCACGAGGTCGACGTCCTGCTGCAGCGGGTGCACCTCGCCGCACGAGTGCCCCACGAGGATGCGCGACGACAGGCGCGAGCCGCGGACGAGCCGGCGCCACCCGGGCCCGCGGGGGCTCTCGCACTGCTCGTCGATCGCGTAGAGCATCACGTCGTCCACCGCCGGCGGGAGGCTGTCGGCGACGGCCTCGACGCGGCGGAGCGTCTCCTCCTTCGGGTCGCCGAAGCCGCCGTAGGCGCCGAGCGCCACCGCGGCGGGCGGGACGCCCTGGCCCGGCCCGCGGTAGCCGCGCTCCTTCGTGTAGAGCGAGCCGTCGATGGCCGGCCGCAGCCGCTCGACCTCGGCGGGGCTCCGGACCGACGCGAAGCCGTCGACGTGGTGCTCGTGGAGCAGCTGCCAGAGCTGCTGCTCGACGGCGGGTCCGTCGCCGATCCGCTCGGCGACGCGGTCGATCTCGTAGAAGGCGATGAAGTCGACCGGGCCGTACGGCAGCGTCGCCGGCGCGACGTCGAGCCTCAGATCGAGGGACGCGAGCTCGCCGTGCGAGGCCGAGCGGACCACCACCTTGCCCTCGTGGAGGCCGGGGGCGGCGCCCTCCGGGACGTGGAGGTCGACCCACACCGCCCTGGTCTCGCGGGCGCCGACCTCGAGCGGATACGGCGCCCAGGGCGGCGCGAGCTCGACCGGGATCAGCGCGTCGGGGAGGAACCCGAGGTGCCGGTCGTCCGGCGGGCGCGCCGCCGGGCTCCACCCGAGCGACTCCAGGGGTCGCTGGTCGTTGCGCGAGCGCTGCCGGATCTCGACGTAGTGCTCGACGAAGCGGGCGATCGAGATCGCGTCCGCGGGCGCGCCGCCCGGGGCCGGCGGCTGCGCCGCGGCCGGGTCCCTGGCCGGCGCGCCCGCGGCGGCCGCGGGGGCGAGCCCGGAGAGCTCGACCGTGACGCCGCGCAGGGGCTCGGCGCCCGCCTCGACGATCACCTGGAAGGCGACGACCTCCGCGCGGAGCGCGCCGAGCCGGATCGGCCCGCCGGGCCGGAAGAGCGCGTTGCCTTCGCCGCGCGAGAGCGGCAGGCCGACGTCCTCGCGCCGGACGCGCGTGCCGTCGTCGGCCGCCCAGACGAGCGCGCGATCCGGCTGCGCCTCGCCGGCGGCGGCGCTCGCGGGCATCGCGGCCTGCGACAGCGCGGAGAGCAACGCGGCGGGAAAGAACGTGGGGGATCGCGGCATGGCGCTCGGCTTTCCAGGGAGGAGCGGCCGACGGGATCGGCGGCAGCGCCATGCTAGGGGCTCCGGGCCGCGGTTGACAGCGCGGCCGGGCTCGGGCCATGTCGCGGCGTGGATCTGACGCGAGCCGCACTCCTCGCCGGCGGCGCCGCCGTGGCCGGCGTCATCAACGCGGTCGCCGGGGGCGGCACGCTCGTGTCGTTCCCCGCGGCGATCGCGGCGGGGCTCGCGCCGCTGCCCGCGAACGCGACGAACGCCGTGGCGCTCACGCCCGCGTCGCTCGCGTCGGCGTGGGCGTATCGACGCGAGCTCGCCCGGGACTACCGGGTCCTCGGCGTCCTCTTCCTGCCGTCGCTGCTCGGCGGCGTCGCGGGCTCGGCGCTCCTGCTCGTGACGCCGCAGCGCGTGTTCGACGCGGCGGTGCCCGGGCTCGTGCTCGTCGCGACGCTGCTCCTGCTCTGGCAGAACCTGCGCCCGGCGAAGCCGTCTGCGAAGGGCGGCGCGGCGGAGGAGTTCGCCCTGCCCTCGCGGCCGTGGCTCGTGTTCCTGCTCCAGTTCCTGGTGAGCGTGTACGGCGGCTACTTCGGCGCGGGCATCGGCATCATGATGCTGGCGCTGCTCTCGTCGTTCGGCGGCAACGTGGACATCCACCGGCTGAACGCGATCAAGACCGTGCTCGCGAGCCTGATCAACGGGGTGGCCGCGCTCGCGTTCCTGTTCGCGGGCGCGGTCGATCCGGTCGCCACGCCGATCATGATGGCGGCGGCGGTGGTCGGCTCGCTCGTCGGCGCCGTGGTCGCCCGGCGCATCGCGCCGAGCAAGGTGCGGTGGTTCGTTGTCGCGCTCGGGCTCGTGCTCACGGCCAAGCTCGGGTGGGACCGGTTCGGCCCGGAGCACCCGGCTCAGACCGTCGAGCGCGGCGTGACGGCGGCGCGGGCCGGCCTCGCGCCGACGAGCATCGGGTAGAGCGCCCCGGCGAGCGCGCCGCCGGCGAGCGGGGCGAGCCAGAAGAGCCAGAGCTGCGACAGCGCCCACCCGCCGACGAAGAGGGCAGGGCCGGTCGAGCGCGCCGGGTTCACCGAGACGTTCGTGACCGGGATCCCGATCAGGTGAACGAGCGTGAGCGCGAAGCCGATGGCGATGGGCGCGAACCCGATCGGGGCGCGGAGATCGGTGGCGCCGAGGACCACCACCACGAAGCCGAAGGTGAGCACGATCTCGGCCACGAGGCTCGCGACGAGCGAGTAGCCGCCGGGCGAGTGCGCGCCGTAGCCGTTCGAGGCGAAGCCGTCGCTCACGGAGAACCCGGCGGAGCCGCTGGCGATGACGTAGATGATCCCTGCGGCGACGATGGCGCCGGCGACCTGGGCGAGGATGTACGGCAGGATGTCTCGCGCCGGGAAGCGCCCGCCGACCATCATCCCGAGCGTGACGGCGGGGTTGAAGTGAGCGCCCGAGATGTGGCCGACCGCGTACGCCATCGTGAGCATGGCGAGCCCGAACGCGAGCGCCACGCCCGCGAAGCCGATCCCGAGCCCGGGAACCGCGGCCGACAGCACGGCGCTCCCGCAGCCGCCGAGCACGAGCCAGAACGTCCCGAGAAATTCCGCGGCCGTGCGCTTGGACAACGACAGCTCCATCTCCCCCTCTCCTGTGGCCGGCTTTCCTTCGTGCGGCGCGAAGCGCGGCCGCGCCCGTCCGCCGAGCCGCCTCGGCGCCGGGGCAGGCCGCGCGCTCGCCCGGCGCTGCCGCCGAGGCGGCGCTCCACCTGCGCTTCGTCGACGTTGGATGAGCCCAGGCGCGCCGCGTTGCTGCCGGACGGCGCGAGGCCCCCGCCGGCGCTTCCGGCGGGGGCCTCGGACCGCGGGCCATCGCCGCGGCCGGCTCGCTGGCGCGGGGGAGGTTACAGGCCGACGAGCTGGGGCGGGCAGCTGTACGCGTTGCCCATGTGGGTGACGTCGGTCTGCTCGCCGGACATGCTGTCCCGATCGCCGGAGATGGTGGTGCCGGCGTTCGTGTTCTCGAGGACCACGTAGTTGCCGCCCAGATCGTGGGCCTGGTTCTTCATGTCGTTCACCGCCCCCTTCTGCAGGTTGGCGTTGCTGGTGAACTTCCCGGAGATGGAGCCGCCCTGCTCTCCGACGAGCGTGCCGAGGAACCGGCATCCTTCGGGGGCCGGCTGCTTGGTGACGATGACCTTCTCCGCACCCGGGTTGAGCTCCACGGCGGCGCAGGCAGGCAGGGTGAGGCAGGAGAGGAGGACGAGGGCGAACGCGCGGTAGGTCGTGGTCTTCATGTCAAGTACCTTCTGCCGATGCATACGGCGCGCGGCGGCGCTTCTTCCTCGCGACGCCGCCGGTCGGGCAGGGTTCCGACGCCGGTTCGCGGGCGGCGGGCTGCCTCTGGGAAGGCGGTGCCTCACCGGTCCTCGATCCTCCGCAGCCGGTACGCCCGCCCGTCCCACAGCGAGAACGCCCGCTCGCCGCTCACCAGGACGTCGAACCCGTGGCGGGCCGCGAGCCGCGCCACGTCGGCCGCATCGCGCGCGAGGTCGCCCCGGTACGAGTAGCTCAGGATCGCGAGCTCCCCGCCCGGCCGCAGCACCCGGCGCGCCTCCGCGACGTGCCGATCCACGACCGCCTCGCCCGCCGCCACGAGGTACGGGAACGAGTCGACCGCGTACACGAGATCGAAGCGGGAAGACGGCACGTCGCCGAGATCGACGCCCGACGAGACCGCGAGCGCGACGTTCGGCAGCCCCGCGCAGCGGCGGCGCGCGGCCTCGATCATCCGCGGCGCGACGTCGAGCCCCCACGCCTCGCGCACCCGCGGCGCGAGCGCCGCCTCGAAGCGGCCGATCCCGCAGCCGATCTGCAGGATCGCGCGGTCCTCCCCGATCGCGCCCCACCGCTCGAGGAGCTCGACCACCTCCCCCGTCGCCCGCTCGAGGAGCGCCGGATCGCCGAGCGAGTACGCCGCGACGCTCGCCTCCTCCGAGCGCGCGCAGAGCTCGTCGAACAGCCGCGCGGCGCGCGCCGGCGCGTCCGGCCCGGCGACGCCCGCGTCGCGGTGCGCGCCCAGCATCTCCGCCACCGTCGCGCACGCGGCGCGCCGCTCGTCCAGGCAGCGGCGCAGCGCCTCGAGCCGCGCGGCCGCCTCCCCTGCCGCGGGCCGCGCGGCCTCGATCGCGCGCGCGGCGTCCGCGAGGTCCCCGGCCGCGCCGAGCAGCCGCACCAGGCCGACCTCCGGCGACGCCTCGCCGGCCATCACGGCCGCCACCGCGCCCTCGAGCGCGCCCTGCCCGGCCTCCTGCCCGGCCTCGCGCGCGCGCCGGTGCCGCAGCCGCCGGCGGTACGTCCAGCGGTCGACGGCGCCCCACTCGTACTTGTACGGCTCGCGGCCGCGGAGGAAGTCCACGGTCCGCGCGCCCTCGGCCGCCGCGTGCTCGATCGCGCTGGCGAGCATCACGAGCCCAGGGCTGTACCACGCGAACTCCGGATCGAAGCCGGTGATGTACGACGCCATGCCGCCCCGCTCGGCCAGCCCGTAGAGCGACGCGATCACCCGCCCGTCGAGCCGCAGGCCGAACAGCCGCAGCGCGCCCCGCGCGCACAGCCCCCGCGCGACCGCGCGGTGGAACGGCCGGAGCGCCTCGTCCAGCACCCCGCCCTCCCCGCGCGAGACCCAGCGCGCCCGGTGGTTCGCGAACAGCGCGTCGAGCAGCTCGTCCACGCTCGACGCGTCGGCCACGTCGACGCGCAGCGCGCCGGCCTTCGCGAGCCGCTTCCGCGCGCGGCTGACGCGCGCGCGCATCCCCGGCGAGAACAGCTCGTCCGGCCCGGCGCCCTCCGGGATCGTCACCCTCGGACACGCCTCGTGCTTCTCGATCTCGTCCGACCAGCCAGCGGGCGCCTCGGCCGCGAACAGGGGCGACGACCCGCGCAGGTCGTGGAGATCCGCGACGTCCCAGGCGTCCGCGCGCTCGTCGAGGTACGCGAGCACCGCCTCCGCGACCGCGCGCTCGTACCCGGGCGCGGCCAGGACGTCGTTGTAGTCGGTGAGCCCGGCGCCGAGCAGCGCGACGAGGCGCTCGCCGCGGTAGTGGTGGATCGCGAGGGGCGCGAGGCCGACCAGCCCCTGCTCCGACCGGAACGCCAGGGCCAGCACCTCCTCGGGCCCGAGCTCGCGGCACCACGGGATCAGCCACTCCGGCCGCTGGAACACCGTCGCCGCCGGGCATCGTTCCCACAGCGCGCTCCACGGCTCCCGCAGCGCCTCGAGCGCCTCGCGGCGGTTCAGCACCTCAACGTCGAGTCGTTCGCTCACCTGGCCTCCGGGAGGCGGGCTCTCCTCGGAGAGCGCCGCCCGAAGGCGCTCCGCCGGGCTCCCGGCCCCTCTCGGCGCCGTATCCTCGCAGAGGCGAGCGGCCGCGCAACCGCCGCGCGCTAGCCCGGAGGCGGCGCGGCGAGCACGCGATAGAGGCTGCCGTCCGCGGCCTCGACGGCGAGCTCGACGCCCGGGCACGGGAGCGAGGCGCCCCGCGGCACGATCACCCAGCGCGCCGCGGGCGCGCTCGCGAGGATCGGCGCGAGCGCGCCGCACGAGAGGGCGCCCGCCCCCGCGTAGAGCTCGGAGAGGAGCCGGAGGCGGCGGTCCCACTCGAGCACCTCGCGGTCCGCGTACGGGTGCGACTTCCAGTCCGCGAAGATCGCCGCGGGCGCGTTGAGGCGCAGGTGCTCCCAGGACGGGGGGCTGACGATCACGTCCGTCGCCGCCCCCCGGCGCCGCGCTTCGCGGGCGAGCGCGACGCCCGGCTCCTCGCGGGGCCGCAGGCGGTGCAGCCCCTGGCGCACGGCGACGGCCGTCGCGATCACCCACACGCCCGCGGCGATGCCCGGCAGGACGCGCCGCGCTGGGCGGCGCATCAGGCGGCCGAGGAGCGCCGTGAACAGCACGGCGGTGGAGAGCGGCACGAGCCAGGTGGAGATCCGCCACGGGAAGGCGAGCCGCAGCGTGTACAGCTGCGGAAAGGCGGCGGCCGCGAGCGTGCCGAGCACGCAGACGCCCGCGTACGCGCCGAGCAGCGCCTTGCCGGACCGCCGCGCGATCAGGAGGGCCGCCGCGACGATCAGCGCGCACAGGACGGCCCCGAGATCGAACCAGAGCTGCGGGCTCGTGTGGTGCGGGATGCGCTCGTCGGCGAGGATCCTCTGCGCGGCGCGGAACGTCGCGGGGTCGGAGGGGGCGAAGCGCGTCGCCGTCCAGAGGAGCGGGGGCGCGAGCACGGCCCCGGCGAGCGCGGCCGCGACCGCCTTGCGCCGCCACGGGGCGCCGCGGTCGAGCGCGAGCGCCGCGCCGACGAGGAGCAGCACGGAAGGGATGTACGTGGGGTGCATGACCGCCGCCAGCGCGGCGATCGCCGCGCCGGCGCGCGGGCGCCCGCGGAGCAGCAGGGCGAGGCCGACGAGGAGCAGCGCGCCGAAATTCGCCGGCTGGAGGAAGTTGCGGAGCACCTGCTGGTCGGCGACCCCCGCGAAGCCGTATTGAGCGCGAGGGCTGGCGAGCCACGCGACCGCGAGCGCGCAGGCGACGACCCACCGCGGGGCGCGCGGCGCGCCGTCGGGCACGAGCGCCTCGGCCGCGAGGACGATCGCCGCGAGGCACGCGGCGGTGAGGATCGCGTTCAGCGCCGGCAGGACGCCGGGGCCGGCGAGCGCGAGCAGCGGGGCCACGAGCCCCGTGAAGAACGGCGTGGGATCCGCCGTGTGCGCGAACCAGTCGGCCGCGAGCTCCGGGTAGGCGCCGGAGCTCCGCGCCGCGTGCACGAGGTACGTGTTCTGGTTGGACACGAACGAGCGCGACATCGACGCGACCGCCCCGAAGACGGCGCACGGCGCGAGCCACGACCACGCGCGCCCCGCGGCGTCGTGGTCCGCGCGGGGCGCGTCCTCCGGATCGGGCGCTGGTTCGGCCGCGGGTCGCTTTACCTTGGTGGCCGGCAGCACGGAGGCCGCGAACCTACCACGGCCGCGCGCTCAGGTGTGCCCGAGCACGGGCGCGGCGACGTGCGGAGATCGTCGGCTGCCGCTCAGCCGCCCGCGCGCGCGACGGCGAAGATCAGGTGACGTCGCAGCCGGATCCCCTCCGGCGCGCGGCGGCGCTCGAGCTCGGCCTCGAGCGCCGCCTTGACCCGCGCGGCGTCCGCCGAAGGGAGGCTGGACAGGAGATTGCCGAACGAGCTGGCCAGGTAGAACTCGATCACATCGTCCGTGGCCGCGAAGTGATCCGTGAAGGTGCGGATCTGGAGCTTCGGATCCTCGAAGCCGGCGCGCAGGAGGGTGTCCCTCAGGTCGTCGGAGGTCACCTTGTAGGTGGTATTGCCGAGCGTCTCCGCGGTGCCGGCCAGGCCGAGCGACGACAGCGCGCTCTCGAGCGCCACTTCGACCTCGTGCGGGCGCTCCTTGGCCGCAGAGCTGATGCCGATGCGCCCTCCCCGCTTGAGCACGCGGCGCGCCTCGCGCAGCGGGCCGAGCTTCTCGGGCAGCCAGTGGAGCACGCTGTTCAGGAACACGACATCGAAGCTCCCGGCGGCGAACTGCGAGAGATCCTCGGCCTGACCGACGCTGGCGCGGAAGTTCGGCCGGCGCTTCTTGTTCGCCAGCTCGACGCGGAGCGGCAGCGGATCGACGCCGGCCACCTCGCCGGACGGGCCGACCAGCTCGGCGACATGCGCCCCGAGCCGACCGGTCCCGCACCCGACGTCGAGGACGCGCTCGCCCGGGGAAATCTGGAGATCTTCGATGAGCAGCTTTCCGTGGTTGAACTGCCGATCGCTGACGCGATCGTACGTCTCGGCCAGGACAGCTGAATCGAGCGCAAGGCTGACCATCGTGGCTCCTTGGGAGAGGAGGTGAAAATGGGCGAAAGGCGGCTCCGAACCGGGAGATCTCGCCGATCACCACGTGTCTGTTATCGAGGACAATAGTCCGCGATAGCGGACCGAGCAAGCGCGATCTCGGTCGCAGCGCGCGACGGCGGTGATGCGTCCGAGGCGCGCCGCCCGCGAGGGTGGCGCGGGCCGGCCGGTCGACGCCGCGCGCGGCGACGCCAATGTCCGCGGCGGCGCTGGCCGGGGTTCGCGGTCGCGGCGGGGCGTGATAGGGTGCGTGCCTGCACCTGGACGGACGAGGGTTGACTCATGAGCTGGGTAGATCAGTATCGCGCATTGGCTCGCTACAACCTGTGGATGAACGACAAGCTCTATGCGCTTGTCGGCAAGCTCGACGACGCGGAGCGCAAGCGCGATCGCGGCGCCTTCTTCAGGTCGATCCACGGCACGTTGAACCACATCCTGCTCGCCGATCGCAGGTGGATGGTGCGCTTCACCCGCGACGAGGAGCGGTTCGCCGTGCGCGACGCGAGCGGCAAGGCCATCGAGATCACCTCGCTGTCGCAGGAGCTCTACGCGGACTTCGACGATCTCTCCCGCGAGCGCGCCAGGACGGACGCGGACATCCTCGCCTGGGTGCACGCCATCGATGAGCAGGCGCTCTCGGGCGACCTGACGTTCACGCGGGGCGGCACGGTGTTGACCCAGCCGCTCTGGTGGACCGTGGGCCATTTCTTCAATCATCAGACCCATCACCGCGGCCAGGTGACCACCCTGCTCACGCAGATGGGAATCGACCCCGGCGTGACGGATCTCTTCGCGATGCAGGTGGAGGAGAAGTCCGCGCCCTGACGCGCGCGGCGCCTCGCGCCGAGCGCCGTGGCGGAGCCCTGGGGAGGCCGGCGAGGCCGCCGCCGGGTCACCGGGCGGCGCGCCGCCTCGTGTCCTGTCGCGCCTGGCTCGCCGCCTTGGCCTCGGCGAGCGGGTTGCGCGCCTCGGCGGCGCGCAGCCGCTCGAAGCGCTCGATCAGGGCGCGATCGCCGCTCTGCCGCAGCGCCCTCGCCAGCACCACGCTCTTGGCGAGCCGGATGAACCGCAGCCGGTGCGCCGACGTCACGTCCTCCACGTCGCTCCGGCCCGCGCCCGGCCCGAACTCGCGATCGTACGCCGCCCGCAGCCGGTGCTCGCCGCGGAGGCCGAGCGCGTCCGACAGGCCCTCGAGGGCGGCCCGCTCGGCCGGGCTCGACCACGAGAGGACCCTGGCATAGGGCGTCGCCATGGTCTCGTGATCGGGCTTGTTCACGAAGCGGCGGAGGAACACATCGGACGTCGCGACCGGCACGTCGCCGGTCGCCTGGTGGAGGAGGGCGTACGCGAACGCCTCGTTCATCCCCACGAACCGGTTCTGGTCGAAATCGGCGCCGACGACGCGGTTGCCGAGGCGATCGACGCCCGAGAGGGCGGCGAAGAAGTAGCTGCTGAAGTCGGTGTAATCCGCCTCGTTGATCTCGGGCGTGCAGCCCGACGCGGGGCGGTCCCGGGTCGCCGCGAAGAACCCCACGACGTCGCGCTCGACGAGCTCGCCGTCGGGCCGGCCGCCCTCGAAGAGGAGGTTCGCGAAGGCGCCGGAGAAGCACTGGGCCATGACGAGGACGACGGGCGTGTCGTCGGGCAGCTCCTCCATGCGGGCGGCGAGGTCGCGCACGGACAGCCCCCCGCCGCCCCAGAGGTCGAACACGTTGTTGTCGAGATCGCGCCGCGGATCCGGGCTCCCGTGGCCGGCGAAGTACAGGAGCAGCGGGTCGGCCGGGCGCGCGCGGACGAACTTGCGCCAGATCGCGTCGAACCCGCGGCGGGTCGTCGCGCCGTCGATGCGCGGCAGCCTGGGCGCGCGGTAGCGCATGCGGAGGCCGTCGAGGAACTGCACGCTCCGCGTGCCCCGGCTCCCGTCGGCGAAGAGGACGCGGCGCTCCACCGTGGCCGGGAGCAGCGACTGGAAGTACCGGACGTGGCCTTCGATGGCCACCTGGTTCATGGGCGGCCGCGGGCCGCCGCCGACCACGAGGGCGCGCCAGGCCGCGGGCTCGGGCTCGGGCGCGACCGGGGGAGCCTCCGGCGCCTCCGGCGCGGCCGGCGGGGCATGCGCGCGCTGCGGGGCGCGCGCGGGCTGCGGGGCGCGCGCGGCAGGCCGGGCCGGCGCGGGCCGACGCGAGCGCGCCGACGGCGGCGCGGACCGCGGCGCGCCCGTGGCGGAAGCAGCCGCAGGAGGTCGAGGCTCGCGCGCGGCCGCCGGCGTCGTGGTCGCCGTGGTCACGGCGAGCACAGCGGCTCGGAGGAGCAGATGGTACGCGGCGGTCACGTGCTCGGCCTCGGCAGCGCGGCCTGCGCCGCTCGATGCTAGGTAGCACCCGCCCGGCGCTCGCGCAGCGGGTAGACGCGCTGGCGCGCTGCGGCGTGGGCCTCCCTCGTCCCTTCGGCGCGCCGGACGCCTACTTGGCCAGCTTCATCACGAAGCCGCTCTCATCGGTCCAGTAGATGCTGGTGCCGTCGACCGCCAGGTCGTTCGGCGATACGCCGGAGATCACCACGACCGCCTCGCCGCCGTCGACAGGCACCCTCTTGATCTCGCCGTCGGCCACGTTGACCCAGTACACGTGGGTCCCGTCCACCGCGATGAAGAACGGGGACGCCTGGCCCTTGGCGAGCGCCACCGGCGCGCCCCCCGCCTTGGGCACCTTGTTCACCGAGCCCACGCTCGGCCCCTCGCCCGGGGTCGTCCAGTACACGGTGGTCGCGTCGAGCGCGACCTCGTGCGACTCGAAGTATCCGGTCGCGAGGATCACGTCCTCGCCCCCCCCGATCGGCACCTTCCGGATGGTGCTCGCGTCCGCGTTGGTCCAGTAGACGTGGGTGTCGTCGATCTCGAGGCGGCGGGAGCCGCTGCCCACGGCGAGCTGCACCGCCTCCCCTCCCCCGATCGGGATCCGCTTCACCGCGCTGTCGTCGCCCACATAGATGCTCGTCGAGTCCAGCGCGAGGCCCATCGGGAAGTTCAGCCCGGTCGCGAGCGGCACGGGCTCGCCGCCTTCGAGCGGCGCCCTGTAGACGGTGCCGAGCTCGGCGCAGGTCCAGGTCGCGTCCGTCGCGCTCACCTCGATCCCGAACGACGGGCAGCTCTCTGCGATCGTGACCGCCTCGCCGCCGTCGATGGGCGCGCTCATGATCTCGTCCGTATCCCGGTGCGTCCAGTAGACGTGGGTCGCGTCCACCGCGACGGCGAGGGGAGCGCCGGCCGCCGCCGCGAGCACGACCGGCTGGCACGCGGCGTCGCTGCACAGCCCACCCTGACAGCCATGGCCGCAAGCGCCGCAGTGCAGCCCATCGCTGCTCAGATCGGCGCACGCGCCCTCGCAGCACGACTCCCCTGCTGCGCAGGCGTCGCCGCACGCGCCGCAATTCGCCGGGTCGGAGCCCGTGTCGACGCATACGCCGGAGCAGTCTGTCTCTCCCGGGCAGCTGCCGCCGGACGCCGAGGCGCTCGCCGCGCCGCCCTCGCCGCCGGCCCCGCCGCTCGCCGTTCCGCCGCCCTCGCCGCCGGCCCCGACGCTCGCCGTTCCGCTGCCGCCGGCGCCGCCGCTGCCCGTCGCGCCGGGGGCGTCGATCTCCAGCACGCACCCGAGCGCGAGCACCGCGGCGCTCGACGCGAGCGCGGCGCGCGCGGCCCCCGCAGCCCATCCCCGGCGCCCGCGGCGCAGCGGGCGCGCGACCCTCGCTGAGGGCGTCTCCTGTCGTTCGCCTGAGTGCATTTTCATAGAACTCCGCGCATCGCGCAGCCTCCCACCGAGCAGCTAAAACCTTGCCGGCGAGCTGGTCAAGCGCCGCACCCGCGTACACTCGACATCTGCGCCCGACCCCACATAGCGGACGGAACCACCCTTCTTTTCATGATCATCCCATCGGATCGGCAGCATTTCGCCGCAGTCGAGGCAGATTGCCTCGTCGCGCCCGCGCTCGGCCACGGCAGAGCTCCCTTCCTTTTCGGCTCGGTCTCGTCACGATAACGCCGGGCTCGCACGCGCGACACGGGCGACGGCGGCGCGCGACGGCGTGACGGGCTCGTACCGCGCCGCGCGTACGCGCCGCTCCAGGCCGCCCACGGCTGAGCCCGTCCATCACCCGCGCGGATCTTCTCATGGTCCTCTGGCACGCAGGTTGCCGTTCTCGAGCCAAATCGACGTACGAGCACAGGAGAGAGACCATGTCGGCCAATTCATCGAAGATGACCATCGATCACGACGAGATCCGCCAGTGGGCCGAATCGCGCGGAGGCCGCCCGGCGACGGTGAAGAGCACCGAGAAGAAGGGTGAGCCCGGCATCCTCCGCATCGATTTCCCCGGCTACAGCGGGGAGGGCTCGCTCGAGGAGATCTCGTGGGACGACTTCTTCGCCAAGTTCGAGGAGTCGAACCTCGCCTTCGTGTACCAGGAGAAGACGGCGGACGGGCAGACGAGCAACTTCTCCAAGCTGGTGAGCCGTCCGGAGGACATGGTCCAGAAGGGCAAATCCACGTCCGGCGCCGCGAAGGGCGGCAGCAAGGCGAAGTCGAGCGGCGCGAAGGGCGGGAGCGGCGGCGGCGAGCTGGACGTCGAGATCGAGGTCCAGATGGATCTCGACAAGGAGCCCGGCGGCGCCGAGCAGCGGTCGCACGCCAAGCAGGCGCGCGGAAAGGGCGGCGGGCAGGCGGGCGAGGGCGCGCAGGAGATCGAGGTGGAGGCCCAGATCGACCTCGACGAGGGCGAGGGCGAGCGCGGCGGCGCCGAGCAGCGGCCTCGCGGAAAGCAGCCCCGCGGAAAGGGCGCCGAGGACGACCACTCGTCCCACATGACGGTCGACCACGACGAGATCCGCGCGTGGGTCGAGGCGCGCGGCGGCCGCCCGGCGACGGTCACGCGGACCGAGAAGAACGGGGAGCCCGGCGTCCTCCGGATCGATTTCCCGGGGTTCAGCGGGGAGGACACGCTGGAGGAGATCTCGTGGGACGACTTCTTCGCCAAGTTCGAGGAGTCGAACCTCGCCTTCGTGTACCAGGAGGCCAAGGCGAACGGCGAGCCGAGCTACTTCTCGAAGCTGGTGAGCCGCCCGGACGACATGGGCGGCAAGCAGGCGAAGCAGGGCAAGTCGAAGTCCAAGAAGGCGGCCTGAGCCCGGAGATCGGGTGAGGGAGCTCAGCGCCGGCGTGCCGGCGCGCTCGGCGTGACGTCGGGCGCGGCCGGCGCGCCGCGCGCGTGCTTGCGCTGCCACGCGGCGCCGTGCGCGAGCAGCGCGTCCCGGAGCGCCGCGGGCCCGCCCTGGAGATCGACGCCGCGCCGGTAGACGACGTAGAAGACCTTGCGCGGCAGCTCGGGCAGCGGGCGCGCCACGAGGCCGCGCGGCAGGCGGCAGCAGGCGTTGACCACGGCGATGCCGACGCCGAGCCGGACGAAGTGGAGCATCAGCTCCCAGCCGTTCGCCTCGACCGCCGGCTCCCAGCGGACGCCGGCCGAGAGCAGCGCCTGCGCCAGGGCGGCCCGGTGCGGCCGCCCTGGGGCGGGGACCACGAGCCGCGCCCCCTCGAGATCGCGCAGGTGGACGCGGCGCTTCCGGGCGAGCGGGTGCGCCTCGGGGACGACGAGCACCTGCTCGACCTCGGTGAAGCGGTCGGCGGCGAGCCCGTCCGGCGCGCCCTCGAGCGGCGCGACGCCGAGGTGCGCCTCGCCCGCCACGACGGCGTCGAGCGTGGCCTCGCGGTCGCGCGTGAGCAGGCGGAGCGGGGCGACGGCGCGCGCGGTGAAGGCGCGGATCCCCTCGCCGAGCAGGTACAGGTACGAGCCCTCGCCGGCGCAGAGCACGACCGGCTCCCGGCTCTCGCCGTGGCGAAGGACGTCGAGGAACGAGCGCGTCCGCTCGCCCACCTCGCGCCCGAAGGCGGCGACGCGCTTGCCGTCGGCCGTGAGCTCCAGCCGCTGCCCGCGCCGCTGGTAGAGCGTGACGCCGAGCGCCTCGCCGAGCTTGCCGATCTGGGCGTGGAGCGCCGGCTGCGAGACGTGCAGCGCCCGCGCCGCGCGGGTGAAGTTGAGGTGCTCGGAGAAGACCACGAAGGCGCCGAGCCAGTCGAGGTTGAGCATGCCGGGACGCTATCGCGAAACGCGATAGCGTATCCAGAAATACTTCTTCCGCGCGATAGCGGGGTGTTTATGCTTCTCCTCGTCCGACGTTCGAAAGGATGGAGCTTGACGATGGGCCGCGATCGCTTGACCGACATGAGCAAGAAGCTCTCCTGGCTGCTCCGCCACGGGGCGCCCTCGATGGGCGTCGCCATGGACGAGGCAGGCTGGGTGGCCGTGGACGACGTGCTGCGGGCGCTGGGGATACCGCGCTCGCTGCTCGACGCCGTTGTGGAGACCAACACGAAGAACCGCCTCGAGATCCGGGGCGACCGGGTGCGCGCCTCGCAGGGGCACTCGCGCGAGGGGATGCCGGTGACGCTCGCCGGCCTGGAGGCGTCCTGGGAGGAGGTGCACGGCGACGCGTCGATCTGGCACGGCACCAGCGTGGGCGCGGTCCGGAGCATCGCCCGCGAGGGGATCCGGCCGGCGGCGCGCACGCACGTGCACTGCACCGACGCGCCGGGCAGCGCGGTGGGCAAGCGCGCGAACGTCGACGTGATGCTCGAGATCAGCCCAGCGCGGCTCCGGGCGCGCGGCGTGCGCGTGTTCCGGAGCCAGAACGGCGTGATCCTCGCGCGGGAGGTGCCGGCGCCGTGCCTCGTAGGGCTCGTGCCGATCGCGGCGCGGGCGAAGCGGGAAGCGGACGCGCTGCGGGCGCTGATCGGCGGGGGGTGAGGGCCGAGCTGGCGGGAGAGAGCGGAGGTCGACCCCGGCGAGCACCGCGACTGGCCACGGCCACGGCGATGGGTGGGCGGTCACCAGGCAGAAGCGTGCATCATGCACATTTTTCTTGACGCGCGCCCCCTTCGGAATTACGTGTATAAAGCACTCAATAATCGTCTGTGGGCGAGCAGCGTCCAGCGGCCGCACACCATCTGCGGAGGATCTCCGTAAATGGCGCTGCTGGTACCAAACCGGCCGCGATGATCGCGGCCGCCATCTCGGTTCTCGCGTTCGCCGGCTGCGATGACGCGGAGTCGGGGCCGCCGCCCACCTCGCCCAGCGCCCTCGAGGGAGCTCCGGCGATCGTCAGCGCGTCCGAGGACCTCAACACAGGATTGAGCATGAAGCTGAACAGGACTTTTGTAACCCCTTTTCTTGCATTCATCTTTATCTCTGTCGGATTTTCCGGCGTGTTGATGTTCTTCCACTTAGCCGACGGCTTCACAGAGGTGTTGCACGAGGTGATGGGGCTAACGTTTGTGCTCTTTGCTTTTTCCCATGTGGCCATCAACTGGAAGAGCATGAAGAGCCACTTCGGAAAGCGGAATTTCTTCATTGCAGCCGCCGCTGCGGCCGTATTGTCCGTTGGGCTCATCGCCCTTGAACGAGCTCAGATTCCGGCAGATTTGATCATCATGGAGAGAGTGGCGAGAGCCCCGATCTCCGACTCATTCAGGGTCCTTCAGATTGATCACATCAAAGCGGCCACGGCATTGGACAAGAAGGGAATCGGGCTCGAGGGCGCCGACACGATCGAAGACATCTGGTTGAACAACGATTCTTCTCCCGAAGAAATCGTAGAAACACTTCTTTACGAAGCCAGATGAAGAGGTGGACCAGAGATCGACGCTTACGAATACTGAGGACGAGGAGCCGCTCAGCAGGGAGTCGTGGTCAAATTTGAACATGAAGGCGGGAAGGCGGGAAGAAACCTTGATGATCTTCCCGCCTCCCCGCCTTCATGTGGGCTCTCTCTGGGCAAAATCGACAACTACCCAGCAGGGCGGCCCGCCAGCTGAGCTCGGGAGGCGTTCAGCCTTACGCCGTTGCCCCGAGCGCTAGCGCGCCCCCTGCTGGCGCGCTTCCGCGAGAGAAGGCCCGCCCTTTTCCGCGATCCACGCGAAGACCGCCGCCGGTTCGCGCAGCGTGACGTCCGAGCCCCAGCCGAGGACGCGGAGCGCCCCTTCCGCGTCGAGCCCGAGCAGACCGACGCGGAACAGGCGGCCCCGGAGCTCGAGCGCGCACTGCCCGAGGCTCGGCACCCGGAAGCGCTCCGGCGGCGCCTCGAACGCGAGCAGACGCGCGAGCTCGGCGATGTCGGGGCCGCGGAGCTCCACGGCGGGCGCTCGGGCGAGCGGCCCGTGCTCACCGAGCTCGCCGGGGTAAACGCGCACCGCGCGCGTCTTCGACCACAGCGCGTCGAGCGCCGCCTGGGAAGGGTCAGGCCCGGTCGTGTCGGGCCAGGGCAGACGCGCGGGGACGTGAGGGAGACGGGGCGCCGGCATGGCTCAGCTCCTCACCGGGTCTCGACGTAGGCGCCCTTCCGGACGTACACATCTCGCCTCGGGTTCATCGCCCCGTTCACCGGGTTCTGTCCGACGGGCGCCATCATCCCAGGCCCCCAGTTGTTCGGCTTCTTCCAGAACTGATACCATTTCTTGCCCGAGATATCCTCGACATCGCCGCGGTACGTGGCGGCGGGGTCGTTCGACTTGGCGCCCCAGACGCTCGATTTCGTGACGTTCGCGACGCCCTGCGCCGTGCTGTCGTTGCCGATACCCCACTTCGGATCCGGCGGCGTCGCGCCGTTGCACGTCGACAGATCGACGCGCGAGCCCGGCCCCCCCTTGAAGCCCGCGCCCTTCAGCGCGTCCCCGAGCTGCTGCCCGTTGATCGTGGGCCGGTTGCCGTAAGGGATGAGCCCCAGGAATTTTTTCTTCTCTCCCCACTCGACCCCGCCCGGGTACCCGTGCGTCGACACGATCACGTGGTTCTCGTTCGCCAGCGGGGCGTTCTTCAGCTCGTCGTGGTAAAGCACCGTGGCCCCCGGATACATCTTCTGCAGATTGGCCTTGTGGCTCTCGATCGCCTTGTCGCCGCGCTGGCCGACGATGATCGTCGTGAGCCCCGAAGGGTCGATGTACAGCGTGACGTTCGGAACGAACCCGAGCTCGTGGAACGCCCCGGCGAGCCCCGCGGGATCGGGCGTGATGTACAGGCCGAGCGCTGGATCGTAGTAGCGGTGGCGGTTGTAGAAGAGGCCTGTCGGGGCGTCCCAGCGCTGCCCGGCGAAGCGCAGCGTCCCTGGATCGCCGGAGCGGCGGGTCACATCGCCCAGCGCGCCGAAGTCCACCTCGTCGAAGGCGCCGGCCGCGGACAGGAAGAGCCACGGCGTGCCGGCGGCGTCGGTCACGACCGCGCGGAAGTCGCCCCCTTGCCGCGCCTCGAGGAGCGGCGTGCAGCCGTCGTCGGCGAAGACGCGCCGCACGCGCCCTCCCCCGCTCGCCACCTCCTCGACCGCGGAGTCGCCGTCCCACCCGAACCAGACGCTCTCGCCGCCCATCGTCATCGCGACGCGGCGGCCGAGCGCGTCGTAGAGGAACTGGATCACGAGGCCGTCGTCGCGCACCGCGGCCGCGAGGCGGTTCAGCGCGTCGTAGCGGTACTCGAAGCTCTTTCCGCGCTCCGCCGAGGTGCGGCGCGCCAGCCGGCCGAGGGCGTCCCAGGCGAGGTGCTCGCCGGCCGTGCGCACGGGGCGCCCCCCGGGGCCGAGCGACCACGCCTCGCCCCGGGGCACCGGGGTGCCCTGCGGGGAATACGAGAGCTGCTCGTTCGCGCCGAGCCCCTGCACCGACAGCGGGCGGCCCATCTCGTCGAGCACGTAGCGCCGCTGCCCCGCGCGGCTGTCGTCCACCACCTCGATCGGCCCCGCCTTGGACCACGCATACGAGCGCGCCGCGATCTCGCCGCCGGTCGACGACACCACGGCCCGATGGATGGGCAGACCGTACAGGTCGCTCCGCGTGATCACGCGCGGCCCGTCCTCTCCGAACGCGCGCTCCGACTCGACCCCGCGCTCATCGTAGGCGAGCGTCAGCCGGGCGGCGCGCGCCTCGTCCACGGCGACCTCCCATGCCGTGGGCGCGCCGTCGCCCGGGCGGCGCTCGGTCGTCACGCGCCAGCCCGAGGAGTAGCTCCGCTCCACGACGCGGCCGGCGTCGTCGTAGCGGTAGGACACCGCGAACTGGAAGCCGCCGAGGCGCTGCTCCTCGCGCAGGACCCGGCCCGCGGCATCGCGCACGAAGACGACCTCCGACGCGGCGCTCCTCGCGCAGAGCAGCCCGCCGCGCTCGTCGTAGCCGTACTCCTCGCGCTCGCCCGTCGAGTGCTCGCGCACGCGCAGCCGGCCCATCGCGTCGCTCGACAGCCGCACCCAGGAGCCGTCCGCCTTCATCACCGAGGCGATCTCGGCGACCCCGCTGTGCTCGTACTCCGTGCGGACGCCCGAGAACGACGTCTCCGCGCGGATGTTGCCGGACGGGTCGTACTCGAAGAGGTGCCGCTCGCCCGCCGGGTTCTCGATCCAGGCGAGGCGCAGCAGCGCGTCGTAGCCGGCGCGGTAGCGGCGCCCGTCGCTGTGCACCGACTCCACCGTGACGTCGCCGACCATGCGGTACCGGATCTCATGCCCGTTCGGCGCCCGCTCGGCGATGAGGTGCCCCGTGGGGCCGTAGTCGAAGTACGTGACCTTGCCCCCGGGCTCCCGGATGGCGATCACGTAATCGCGAGAGTCGTAATCGAGCTCGAGCGGGATGCCCTTCGGGGTCTCCGCGCGGACGGGCCGGCCGAGCAGGTCGAACTCGTACCGGAAGCGCGCCACCCCGCCGCCGGCGCTCACCTCGCGGACGTTGCCGTGCGCGTCATACGCGTAAGCGTCCTCCGTGCCGTCGGCGTGGATCACCTGCGCGAGCAGGCCCCGCGGGTCGTAGCCGTAGACGGTGGAGCGGCCGAGCTCGTCGACCTCCTCGGTCACCCTCGATCCCTGGTAGCGCACCTGCCGCGTCGCGCCTCCGGGCTCGGTCAGGGTCACCGCCCCCGCGCCGTCGTCGAAGCGCACGGCGCGCAGGAGATCGCCGCCCACCGAGACCTCGGTGTGCCTGCCCGACATGTCGACGCGCCGGCGTGCGACGCGCCCCTCGGCGTCCCGGATCGCGAGGAGCCGGCCGGAGCCGTCGTAGCTGTAGTGGGTGACGTACCCCCGCGGATCCTGGTAGGCCGTGACGAGCCCGAAGGCGTTGCCCACGTAGAGGTGCCGTTGACCCAGGCCGTCGATCACGTGCGTCTGAAACGGCTCGGGGCCCCACGACAGGCGCGTATGGAAGATGCCTTTGGGCCTGGGCGCTCCGGCGGGCGGCGAGCACCCGATCTCGCGCAGCACGTCGCCGCCCCGGAGCTCGCCCCAGCTCTCGACACAGCGGCGCTCGCCGGAGACGTCCGCGTAGACGAAGTGGTAATCGATGCCGTCCGGCGACGACTCCCGGACGAGGTAGTGATCCTCGTCGTACGCGAAGAGCGTCTCGACGCCGCCCACGTCGACGGCGCGCACGAGATCGCCGCGGGCGTCGAGCTCGAGGACCACGAGCGTCCTCTGGTGGACCTTCCCCTCGTCGTCCGTCACCGAGAGCCGATGTACGACGAGGTTCCCGTCCCGCTCGACCGTGAGGACGCGGCCGGCGCAGTCGACGAGGCGCACGAGCGTGCCCTCGCGCCACTCGAGCTCGACCACGTTGCCCGCGTCGTCGCGCAGCTCCGCGAGGCAATAGCGCAGCTCCGCCGGATCGTAGCGGAGCACGCGCACGGCGCCGTCGTCGAGGTCCACCACGAGGTCGCCGCCGACGCGGCCCACCTTGACGCCGTAAGGCAGCACGAGCACCTGATCGCTGTCGGGCTCGGGGATGTGCACCTCGCGGAAATCGGGGTCCACGAGCACGAGCCCGTCGCCTTGCCTGCGCGCGTACCAGTGCAGGTTGTGCGACCAGCCCCAGCCCATCCCGCAGCGGGAGCGCACCGCCGAGGTCGCGTACCGGCGCACGAGGCCGACGGAGAACGGGCCCGGGAGCAGGACATCGAGCTTGGGGTTCGTGTACATGGTCCCGGTGACCACGTCGATCGGGTGCGCTGCGGCGGCCTGCCCCTCGGCCTGAGGCGGCGCGGGCGGCTTCGGCGGCGAGGCGCCGCTGCTCGATCCGCCGCCGCCCCCGCCGCCGTTGCCCCCGCCCTGCGGGCCGCCGCCGCCCGGGCCGCCGGCGCCGCCGCTGCCGCCGCCGCCGCCTCCGCCGCCCCCGCCCGCGCCGCTCGCGCTGGCGCCCGCGCCGACGGTGATGCTCTTGTTCATCTGCCCCATGCTGCCGGTGATGCCGGCCATGCCGAGCTCGATGAAGACGTTGGGCGCCCCGAGCCAGGGGAAGCACGGCCCGCTCGTGTTGAGGCTGACGACCTCTTTCAGCGTGCCCGGCTCGTTCCCGTGACAGGCCTTCATGCAGCCGCCCACCGTGAGGATCTTCGCCCCCTCGATCTTCGTGCGCATGCAGGGATCGATGATCCCCTCGGCGACCGTGCCCATCGTGGGATAGGGGATCGGCAAGGGGCTCGGCGCTGCCGGCGTCAGGCACACGCTGACGGCCATGCCGGTCATCTGGTGGCCGGACTTCTCGGTGATCGTGTCCATGCCCAGCGCGGTCACCTTGGCCATGAGCGAGCCTCCTGCGGCAGGCTACAGCGCTGCTCCGGGGGCGCCAACCCGGAACGTGCGCGGCTTCATGGCCTGCCTGCGGCGTGGTCGTTTCGCTTATCGTACGGAGCGCGCCCTATCCCTTGACCGTGACGAGCGGCCAGAGTCGCGCCACGCGCCGCGCGATCCCGGCATCCTCGACGGAACGGACGACCGGCGTGATCGGCTTGTAGGCATACGGCGCCTCCTCCTTCATCCGCTGGTGGTACTTCGCGAGGATGTCGCGCCGCCGCCGGACGCTCGGCGCATCCGGATCGAGGGGCGTCACGACATGCAGCTTCTCGACGGCGCGCCGGTAGAGGTCCTCGTCGGCGTGCGCGGAGCGGCCGCGCGTGAGGCTGCGGCCCGCGCCGTGGCACGCGCTCGCGAGCAGCTCCGCGTGGCCTTCGCCGGCGAGCACCCAGCTCGCGTCGCCCATCGAGCCGGGGATGATCACCGGGTGACCGGTGTACGCGAACACCCCGCCCTGCCCCTCCGGTCCCCCGGCCGGCGTCGCGCCCTTGCGGTGCAAGTAGCGCGGCTCGGCGCCGTCGGGCTCCCAGATGAGGTTGTGCGGCGCATCGTACACGAGCGAGCTCGCGACCCGACGGCCGAGGACCTCCTGCAGCGCGCGCACCACCATGAGGCCCAGGAAGAGGCGGTTCGCGAACGCGAAGTTGGCGGCGTTCCGCATCGCATCCAGGTAGACCGAGGCCTCGCGGGCGTGGGGCCCCACCGCCGGCAGCACATAGAAGCCGTGCGCCGGGTGGGGCACCCCCGCCGGGTACAGCGCGCGGGCGCGCTCGTTGAAGTAGCCGCCGACCGCGTGCCCGAGCCCGACGGAGCCCGCGTGGGCCATGATCGTGACGGCGTTCTTCGTCAGCCCGAACGCGCGCGCCGTCCCGCCGTCGACGAGCTCGTCCACGGCCTGGATCTCGACGAAGTGGTTGCCTCCGCCGACCGTGCCAATCTGGACGTCGCGCCCGTCGGCGCGGCCCGACGCCTGGATGTACGCGTCGAACGCGAACGTCCCGCGCGCGGGCAGCGCGCCGTGGAAGTGCACGCGCTCGAGATCCTCGCGTTGCGCGCGCGGATCGTAATGGTTCCACAGGCCGGTGCGGGCGTTGTCCGCCGCCGTCTCGTGCAGCCCGGCGAGGCCGTCGCGGAGCATCGCCGCGCGCTGGCGCGGCGACATGGGGATATCGCGCTGTCCCTGGAAGAAGATGGCGCGGAGCCGCTTCTTCAGGGCGCCGACGTGCGGCGCGAGCTCGTCCCGATCGACGTCCGTCGCGAGCAGGCGCATGCCGCAACAGACATCGTTGCCGACCGCCTGCGGCACCACGAACCCGCGCGCGTCGACGACCGTGCCCACGGGGATGCCCGCGCCCTTATGAAAATCGGGCGTGAGCACGATGGACCGGATCTCGCCGGCCGCGCCGCCCCAGAACGGGGCGATCCTGCCGGCCTTCTCCCACGCGCGCAGATCGCGCAGCGTGCCTTCCAGCGAGGCGAAACGGAGGAGCTCCTCGATGCCGTCGGCCTCGACGACGACATCTTCCCGCGCCACGAGGGTGATCGGGATCCCGAACAGATTGTCGATGCGGGCCGTCGCGCCATCCACGCGACGCACCACCGCATCGAGATGCAATTTGCCAACCATGCTGCTGTCCAATTCACGAAGACGCACGCGGCCGACGCGATCGCGCGAAGGGGCCGCGGCTCACTCTCCCCCGGTTTGGACCCGGCGCGCGCACGAGGGAGGCGCACACCGCAGCAGCGGGGCTCAAGATAGACGCGAAACGCCGATCGTCAAGCGCCTCACGCGGGTCCGCGCCTGCCAGGAGGGCGCGCGAGGTCGAGGCACACTCACGTGCGGCCAATCACACTTCCGTGCGGTCCGTCTCTTGCGCGGTGGCGAGGCGCAGATCCGCGGCCTCTTCGACGCACCCACCTCGCCCGCGCCTCTCGCTGGCATGGCGCCGCACCTCTCCCCTGGCCTGCCGATTCCACCCATCCACGGCCCCCGAACCCAGGCCGTTCAGGACACCAGCACGACTCCTTCGCCAGCTACAGCCTTGACGCCCGACGCCCGTGGTCGTGATCTGATGGTGAATCCATCGGGGGGTGGTGGCCGTACCTGCAAGGCCCCGAGCTCGCGCCTGAGCCGGCCCTCATCGAGGAAAGGAATCCACCATGCGCATCGTCCAGATGGGCTCAGGTGAGCCCCGCGATCTCGTCCTCTGCTACCTCGTCGGCCCTCACATGGACGCCGCGCTGCGCGACGCCCTCGGCCCCGCGCCGTGCGTGGTCGCCTATGCCACCGGCAAGCCCGCCGAGAGCCTCGACGCGGTGACCGCCGCCGTGCGCGACCGGCTGCACCGCCCCACCCTCGGCCGCATCGTCCTCGCCGGGTACTCTCTCGGCTGCAGCGGCGTGCGATCCCGCTTGCTCGAGAAGGCGCAGGCGAACGGCGCCGTCGCCGCCCTGGTGCTCGTCGACGGCACCCACGCGAGCAAGCCGCCGGTCGCGTGGCAGATCGACGTGTGGCGCGACGCGTTCGCGCGCGCCCGTCGGGGCGAGCTGCTCGTCGTGGCCACGCACACCCAGCAGAGCTACGTCGAGCAGCTCAGGTCGCCCGAGGCGCCCTTCCTCTCCACCGCGACGGTGCTCCGCCAGGCCACGGAGTGGCCCCTCGACGCCGCGGGCCCCGTCGACGCGCCCGCGGTGCGCAACGATGGGCAGCTCTGGATCTACTCGTACGCCAGCAAGGCCATCGACGCCGAGGCGCACATCCTCCAGCAGCGCGAGGTCCTGCCGAGGGTGCTCCGCCAGCACATCCGCCCCTGGCTGGAGGGCCCCGGGGCCGACCCGACGAGACCGGCCGATCCGCCCGTCGGCGCCGACGCGCTCGAGCAGGCCGAGCACGCCTCGACGAGCGGGCAGCCGGGGCCGAGCCCCGTCGTCCGCCAGATCCTGCGCCTCGGCTCGCGGGGCGACGACGTCGTCGCCTGGCAGCGGATCATCGGGGTCGATCAGGACGGGATCTTCGGCGGCGTGACCGAGCGGCTCACGCGCCAGTGGCAGAAGCGGCACGGCCTCGGGGCGGACGGCATCGTCGGTCCCCTCACCTGGAGCGCCGCCGAGGCGCGGAGCGGCGAGGCCCTGCCCCCACGCGAGGTGCCCAAGCAAGCCACGCCGCTCTCCGAGGCGGAGCTCTCGGCGGTGCTGGAGCACAGCCACGAGCTCGTCTTCCAGGAGAACCCGAGCCGCGCGCGCCTCGCCTGCGCGTGGGCGCACGTGGCCATCGAGAACGGACGCGGGCAGAAGGTGTGGAACTACAACCTGGGCAACATCACCGGATTCGGCCAGTGGCCCGGGCAGTATTACGTGATCCGCGTCGCCGAGCGGGTGCAGCGCAATCCCGACCTGTGGAAGCAGGTGGACATGCGCTTTCGCGCCCACGCCGAGGCGCTCGACGGCGCCGCCGACTACTGGCGGCTCATGGGCAAGCACTACCAGCCGGCGCTGGCGCGCTTCGACGCGGGAGACGCCGCGGGCGCCGCCTTCGAGCTCTCGCGGCTGCGCTATTACACCGCGCACGCCGACACGTACGCGCGGAACATGAGCTCGCTGTACCGCTCCTTCCCCGGCTGATCGCGCGGCGCGCCGCCGCCCGCCTGGCGCGCCGGCGCTGGCTCCGGCCGCGCGCCCCTGTGGTACCCTCCCGCCCATGGGTACCGCGAACGCCCTTGTCCCCGAACGGCGCTCTGCCCTGCGCCGCGCCCCCTGCGCGGCCCTCCTGCTCGCCGCCTGCGGCCCCGCGCCCACCCTGGCCGAGCCGCGCGCCCCGGAGCCGCCGCCCCCCGCCGAGACGGTCTACATCGTCATCCACGATCCGCCCCCGGCGGCGGGAGCCGCGGTGGCCGCGGACGACTGGGTGCCGGACGAGGCCCGCGGCGACAACCCGTTCGCGCGGACGCGCACCTGGATCGGCGATTACGACTGTCCGCAGGGCACGACCGAAATGACGTTCCGGATCCTTCAGGTCCAGGGCGACCGGATCAAGGCCGTCTTCGACTTCCGTCATGCCGCGTCCGGCGCGTCCGGGAAGTACCTCATGCGCGGCCGTTACGACCCCGAGACGCGCACGGCGACGTTCTCGCCCGGCGCCTGGCTCGAGCGCCCTCCCAACTACGTCACCGTCAGCATGAAAGGCGATCTCGCGCTGGACGGCTCGCTCTTCGCCGGGCGCATCGAGCACCCGGAGTGCGGCGCCTTCCGGCTCCGCCCGGCGGGCTAGCGCGCACCGCTCAGCGCCCGGCGGACAGCCGCCCTTCCGCCACCGGGCCGGCGAGCGCCGCCCGGTACCCGAGGTAGCGCCCGAACGCGCGCATCGCCTGGTTCCAGTGCTTGGGCTGCTTCACCCACATCTCCTTCACGCCGACGTCGGCCAGCGCGTCTCCCACGTCGATCCACCGCGGTTCGCCGGTCAGCGCGTAGGCGGCGCCGAACACGGGCACGATCAGCAGGTTGAGGTCGGCGGTCCCGCTGTCGTCGTACGCGTCGGTCTCGCAGCCCCAGAGGTACCGGAGCGCGCGCCGGTCCGAGGTGATCGCGCGCTCCGCGAGCCAGCCCGCCGCGCGCGCCACCACGTCGCGGACCCGCGGGTCGCCGGTGAGCGCGCGGTAATCCATGAGCGCGTCGACGAGCAGCGCGGTCATGAACGGCGAGCCGCCGCGCGGGCCGCGCTCACACTCGGACGGGTCCGCGCGGTTGAGGTCGTGCTCGAAGGCGCCCGACGCGCCCTGCCGCTGCCACGCCACCGTGCGATCCGCGAGGCCGCGCAGCGCCGCGAGGAGCTCCGGCCGCGGGTCGAGCGCGTAGTAGCTCGACAGCGTCATCATCGCCCAGGCCATGTTGCGCTCGGTCGCGCGCAGCACGTCCTCCTTGCCGCCCGTGAGCGCGGGCAGGTTCAGCCGGAGCGCCTCGCCCATCGCGAGGACCGCTTCCTTCGCCGCCGGGTCGCCGGTGAGCAGGTAGTCGTCGAGCATCCCCTGGCCGAGCATGCGCCGGAGGACCTGCCAGGAGAGGGGCGCCGCGGGGGTCCAGTCCTCCTTCTCGCAGACGTGGACCGCGAGCCGCCGGTCGGGCGAGAACCGGAGCTCGTGCTGCCGGTACCAGACGGCCTCGGCGCGCGCGCGCCGGTAGCGGGCGGCGTCGCCGTTCCGGAGGAAGCGCTGGTAGAGCGCATGCGGGCCGTCGTAGTAGGTGCGGTGCGCGCCCGCGCAGCTGACCCCGTACGCGTCGTAGGCGGGCGTCATGCGGGCGAGCGCGCCCTCGATGCCGCTCTCGAACCCGGGGAAACGGCGGTCGTCGATGGCGGGGAGCTGCGGCCCGCACACCTGGCTCGCCGCGTACCACGAGGGCGGCAGCACCGCGGCGATCGGGCCGTCCGGGTCCGGCAGGAGCGATTCGTCGAGCACGGCGCCCTCGATGCCCGGCGCGTCCGCCCGCTGCCCGGGGGAGGTCGCCTTGGCGCGGCGCCGGGGCGCGCCCGCCGGGGGCTCGCCGGGCGGAGGGCTCTGCGCGGGGCGCGGGGGAGCGCCGTGCTCCAGCGTGTAGATCGCGCGCTCGCCCGGCGCGAGCGCGGCCCGGAACGCGACGAGCGCGCTGCGGATCGAGCCGTCCAGCGGCCAGACCGCGAGCGGCTTCGCGCGCAGCGGGACCTGGGCGCCGCGGCCGTCGCGCAGGCGGAGGAGGCGGACGTCGCGCAGCGCGCCCGGCGGGAACGGCACGCCCGAGGACACGACGGCCTCCGGCGGCGGCGTCGCGCCGGACGGGCCCTTCGCTGGCGGCGGGCCCTTCGCGGGCGCGCTCGTCGCAGCGTCGGCGACGAGCAGCAGCGGGACCGAGCCCGCGCGCGCGGCGGCGACGTGCGCCTCCAGGACGGCCCGCACGCGCGGCTCTACGCGGCGCGCCGCGGGCACCCGAGCGGACGGCCGGCCGCAGCTCGTCCAGAGGAGGGGCGCTGCGAGGAGCAGCGCTGCGAGCAGGCGGAGGGCGCCGGGCCTCGCCTTTGCGCGCTGCGCATCCATGCCGCATCCGATGACCGGCGCCCGCCGCGCATCGCGGCAGAGCATCGGGGAGCGCAGGCGCGATGAGCCCGGCCGTTCCGGCGCGGCACGCTCGCCCGGTCGCGCCCGCCGGCTTCCGGCGCTCGCCGCCGCTGCTCGTGCTCGAGGATCTCCGCTGGGGCGACCAGCCCACGGTGAGCTTCCTCGACGCAGCGCTGCGCGATCTGCGCGCCATGCCCTGGATGGTGCTCGCGCTGGCCCGGCCCGAGGTGCATGAGGCCTTTCCCCGGCTGTGGGCGGAGCGCCAGACGCAGGAGATCCGGTTGAAGGAGCTGCCGCGCAAGGCGTGCGAGCGGCTGGTGCGGCAGGCGCTCGGCGCGAGCATCGGCCGGGAGATGCTGGAGCGCATCGTGGCGCTCGCCGGCGGGCATGCGTTCTACCTGGAAGAGCTCATCCGGGCGGTGGCCGAGGGCCGTGGTGAGGCGCTGCCCGAGACCGTGCTCGCCATGGTGGAAGCACGCCTGTCGCGGCTCGACCCCGAGGCGCGGCGGCTGCTGCGCGCGGCCAGCGTATTCGGCGAGGTGTGCTGCAAGGGGGAAACAATTCGGAGACGCAGAAATATTCCTGAGTGATTCCGGAAGGTTGGCTGCTGTGTCCGGCAGCTACGCGGCAAGCGCGGGGAATCCGGGGGAGCTGTACGGGGCCATGGGCGTGCGCCTGTGCCGGTGCTGGCGGTCGCGGGTCTTCAAGGGCGCGGCTTCGGACCGTCCCTGGCGGGACGATTCCGCGAGGGCGAACCGTTGCGATCCGTCGCTTTCCGCGAGGTTGCAAGGGAGCGTGATCCGGGATCGTGTTCCCTCGGAAGCCATAGTCCCAACGCAGGCCCCAACGTAACCGCCCAGCCATCGCCATGGACATGGCCGCTTGCGGCTCTCCGAAGCGTACGCGCACCAGCACGTCGCTCGGCGCGGCCGTTCACTCCTCGCAGCCGATCCGCTCATCGTCCAGCGCGACGTCGTCGATCCACGCCGTGAACCCCGGCGGCGCGCTCTGGTAGTTGTTCCACCCGATCCGGACCTCGCTGAACGCGTCCGGGATCTCCGAGCCCGAGTAGTTGCCCGGCCCGTTCGCGATGCTGATCTGGTCGAGGAGCTCGCCGTCCAGGTAGAAGTCGTAGCGCTGCGTTGGACCGTCGATGTGCCACTCGACGCAGTGCCACTGGTCACCATAGGACCAATCGTACGTGCTCCCCTTGCCGAACTCCGCCCCCGCGGGCTGCACGTTGTAGAGGTACTGGATGTGCGACCCGTTGCCGTCATTGTTCCAGCCGTCCTTGTCTTCCTTCACCGTGTCCACGACGCGGACCTCCTGGGGGCCCGTCGTGGGGCCGCTGCCGTACAGCGCGACGAGCGTCGAATGGACGAACGCGTCAGGCACCGGCTGCTGCACCCGGTAGCGGATCCGGCCCCAGTGCCCGCTCCCGAGCTGAGAAGCATCGTGATAGATGCGCCGCTCCCCGTTCGCGACGGGGCCCATCTTCAGCGCGTGCGTGCCGTGCGCGGCCTGATCGTCAGCGACCGCGACCGGCTCACCATGCTTGGTCCAGCCCTGCGGAACGCCGCCCACGTCGGTGTCCTCGAAATCCTCGCAGAGGATGTACCTGCCGGACGCGCAGCCCGTCAGGGGCGTCTCGCCGCCGCCCGAGCCGCCCGAGCCGCCTTGCCCGCCGCCGCTCGACGAGCTGCTCGTGAGGCTCCCGCCGTCGTCGCTCGACGAGCTGCTCGTGACGCCCCCGCCGTCGCCGCCAGCCCCGCCGGTGCCGGTCGTACCGGTGCTGGTCGCGCCACCGCTTCCGTCGCCTCCACCGGAGCTCGAGTCCGAGGAGGCTGAATTGCAGCCCACGTGGAATGCAACGAGGGCCAAGGTAAGACTCACAGCGTGAATACGATGCATGGTAGACCTCCGGCTCTCGGAGAGCCAAGCGAGCGGACCAGCCCTGGTACTTTTGTCATGGGGTGATGTCAAGACCCCCTTGAACCCCTTCGAGTGCACCCGCGATATCACGAACAAGGATGGATATCTCGAGTGCAAGAGGTGAGCTGACGCGGTCGTGATGACCGCATCGACACCCGTGTGGACGGCGAGGGTGTCGCAGCGCTCGCTCATGTCGGTGCGCTGCGCGGGCGCTCCGCTCTCGGGAGCACCGGTGTGCGACCCGAGCGAATCGCCCCGGAGGTTCGCTTGCCGGTCAAGCCTTCAAGAACGCGTCGCAGTCTCCGCTGTAGCCCGCGCCGACGCTGCTCACCGGGACGTCCATCGCGTGGCAGAGCGTGGCGAGCAGCTTGTTGTGCGGCATGCCCCCCAGCTTGACCTTCCGCCCGGTCTTGAAGAACCCCCCGCAGCTTCCGACGAGCAGGAACGGGATGTTGTTGACGGCGTGGAAGTTCCCCTCGTTCATGTCGTTGGCGACGACGACGACGCTGTTGTCGAGCGCGCTCCCGTCCCCCTCGGAGGAGTCGGCGAGCTGCGCCACGAGCGTGGCGACCTGCTCGTAGAACCACCGATCGATCGCTGTCTTCTGGGCCGCGTTGTTCTCGCCCTCGTGGGCGATGGCGTGGTAGTCGGGGCTGCCGATGCCGAGCCACGGGAACGTGAGGCTGTTGCCCCCGCCGTCGTCGATGAGATCGAGGGTGACCGTCCGGGCCAGGTCGCACTTCACGACTGCCGCGGCCAGCTTCATCATCAGGTCGACGTGCTTCGGATAGTCGTTGATGTTATTGTAGTTGATTTCCCCCTCGCCCATCGCGGGCGGCATGCACACGCGCTGCGAGGCCGCCGCCGCGAGGTCCAGCTCCATCGCGCGGATCGAGTCCAGGTGCGCCTGCACCTTCAGCCGGTCCTCCGTCCCGAGGCGCTGGCCGAAGCGCTCGAGGTCGGTCCCCACCAGATCGAGGACGCTCTGCCGGCGCTTGCGCAGCTTGTCGATCTGGGCTGCCGGCAGGCTCGCCCCTCCGAAGAGCTTGTTGAAGAGGCGGTAGGGATCCGTCTCGGCGTTGTTCTTCTGATTCCGCCCCGCCCAGCTCGTCGAGAAGCCATAGGGGCGGCAGCCGAGGTTGAGCTGCGGCGAACTCACCCCCTTGCTCCTGAGATCGTCTCCGATGATCTGATCGATCGACGGCGCGACGCCGTCGCTGACCCCGGGGGCGGGGCTCACACCGGTGAGGAGCGCGCCATAGCTGAAGTGCCCGTCGTACGTCCGGTTCGCGTCCAGCATCACCTTCAGGTCGACCCCTTGGGGGATCAGCACCTTGGACTTCCAGCTCTCGAGCGGCTCCAGGATGGTCGGGAGGCGCGCCGCGTTCAGGTCGTCGTTGCCCGGCAGCCAGTTCTTCTGGAAGATGCCGTTGGTCCAGGTCACGGCGATCAGGCGCTTCGGGAACGCGCTCGGCGCCGCCATGGCCGCGCGCTCGGCGTGCAGCAGCGGCAGCATGGCCGCCCCCACGCCCAGCGCCTGGAGCAGTGCTCGCCGTGAGAATCGCGCCTGGTTCATTGCAGCACCTCTCCTTCCATGATCGCCCGGAAGCGGAACGTACGTGAGCTCACCAGCGCCACCATCAGCTCGCGGATGTCCTGATCGGCGCCCTCGAAGGCATCCACCACCGACTCGAACGAGGCCTTGTCGTCCCCCGTCTCGCCCCGACCGAGCGCATAGCGCAGCCATTGCTTGGAGAAGCAGCTGTGGACCGTCTCGCTCGAGGCGAGCACCTGGCTGAGCCCGCGCGCGTCGGCCACGGCGTGGACCTGACCGTCCAGCTCGACGGTGCTCGTCGCGTCGACCGGCTCTCCGTTGTCCGTGGTCCGGAAGCGTCCGATGCCGTCGTAGCTCTCGAACGGGAATCCGAGCGGATCCAGGAACGCGTGGCAGCCCTTCGCGCACGCCAGCTGAGAGTGCTCCGCGAAGCGCTCTCGCGTGGTACCTCCCTCATCCGGCCTCTTCGGCTCCGGGATGTCGTTCGGCGGCGGCGGGAGCGTCTGACACAGGAGCTGGTAAAGGATGGCCTTCCCGCGCCGGACCGGGTGTGAGCCGCCGGCCGCGCCCGTCACGGTCAGGAACGCAGGCGATGTCAGGACGCCCGAGCGCTGGGTGGGATCGAGCGACACGGGCTGCATCTCGTCGCCCGTCGGCCCGCCCACTCCATAGACCGCAGCGAGCGGCCCGTTCGCGAACGAGCTCGTCCCGGTCAGCACCTCCTCGAGGCGCCCGCTCCCATCGAAGACGACCCCGGCGACAAAGCGCCTCACCTCCTCTACCATCGCGCGCTTCAGCGGATCGCCGAACTCGGGGTAGAGGTCGGGGTCCTTCGGCTTGCGCGCGGACGACGAGATGTCGAGCCAGTCATCGAAGAAATCCGCCACGGCGTCGCGCGCCCTCGCGTCGCCCAGCATCCGGCGCGCCTCTCGGGCCACGTCCTCGGCGCTCGCCAGCCGATCCGTGGCCGCGGCATCGAGCAGCGCCTGGTCAGGCATCGTCCCCCACAGGAAGTACGAGAGACGGCTGGCGACCGCATAGCCGTCGAGCTTCACGGTCGCCCCCTCGACGATCGCCGGCGCCGGCCCGTTCTCCCAGTGGTAGAGGAATCCTCGCGACTGCAGCATCGCCTCGATGAGGAGGACGATCGCTCCGTTGAAATCGAGCTCGATATCCGTTCGCCCGGTCTGGTAGAGGCGCATCAGCGCGTCCGCCTCGTCGGCGGAGACGGGGCGCCGGTACGCCTTCAGCCCGAACTCCGTGACGAACTTCCGGGCACACTGCTCCTCGCCGGCGCTCTGCGCGTCACACGGCACGAGCGCGCTCAGGCGTGGCGCCGCGTTCGCGGCGAGCTTCTCGGCTGCGTCGCGGAACAGCTCGGCGTTCAGCTTGTCGATCGGGCCGGGCAGATGGTAGGCGAGGACCGGGTCGTCGTTCTCCACGGGCACATCGTTGAGGTGCAGCGTGGTGTCCCCGAGCAGGTCACGGACGGTGTTGAGGTACTCGCGCCCGCTGAGCCGGCGGAGCACCTTGACGCCCGCGGAGGTGGGGTCCGCCGGGGTCTCGTCGAAGCTCGGGTCAGGAGCCGCGGAGCCGCCAGGCCGCCCCTCGGCGTCACCCGAGCCGCCGAGCACCCCGGTGCATGAGGCGGCTGCGAGCGCGCAAAGGACAATCCCTGCGCAAGTCCGTAAGATAAATCTCATCGTGTTCATCTCCTCGTGTGAACGCATCCGCTCCGCGAGCGCGCCCCTGCGATGGCGCGGGCGCCTCGAGAGAGAATGGCGCAGCTTCGACGCCTCGCGACGGCAGCTCCGCAAGGATGGCCAGGCGACCAGCAGGTCGGCCGTCGCAGAGGGCATCTGACAGTAGCGGCTCGCCTCCGAAACGGCTCACCCTCCAGTCGATCTCCAGTCGATTAGCACTCCATGGCAGATTTCTGGTCAAACGCACGCCGCGAAGAGACGCAGGATGATCAGACATGTTGCAGTCCGGCGCACCGCGCCGCGTCACCGCCGAGTGCCGGAGTCGAGCTTCTACCGCATTCTGCGCGAGCAGGGGCTGTTGGCACACCGCAATCCGGCTCGACCGGCACGCGCCCATTGTCCTCGCGAGCTCGTCGCCAAGAGGCCCAATCAGGTGTGGTGCTACCTGAAGAGCGCGGTGCGCGGAGCGTTCTACTTCTTGTACCTGATCGTGGACGTCTACAGCCGCAAGATCGTCGGCTGGTCGGTCGAGACCGAGGAATCGATGCTCGCTGCTGCTCGCCTCCTCGAGCAGACCTCGCAGAAGTCGTGCCCCCGCTCGCGAGCGGGATGCCACCCGCCCCGCCGCTGCCATCATGAATGGCGCACCAGGGCGAAATCAAGGCATCGGAATAACGAAGGTGGTGATGGAAAAGGCCGGGACGGTGACCACCAAGCGATAGTCTTCGATCGCGATGTCGGGGAGCCGCGCGAGGTCCTCCGTGCGCGAGGTGCGGTGCGCTTCCGCCGCGAGGCCGACCGTGGGGAGCCGCGTGAGATCGAGCGTGTAGCCGCGGCTCGCGCCGCGATCGCCGTTGCGCACCACGAGCGTGAGAGCGCGCCCGTCGGCGCTGACCGCGGCCACCATGTCCTCGCTGTCGACCTCGACGAAGGTCGCGCCGGGCCGGATGTAACGGCTGAAGCCGGCATGCATGTAAAAGCGCTTGATGGGCGCGTAGGACTGCTCGCGGTCGTTCAGCGTGAAGCTCGCCCAGCTGCGCGACGGATCGCCCGACTGCCAATCCACCCAGGCCTCCGGCTGCAGCTCACGCAGATCCCGGATGATGCGCTCCGCCATGAACAGCGCCGCGTCGGTGTCGTCGCTCAGGCTCTGCCCGAGTGGTCCGGATTCCGATTGCCACAGCCGCTTGCCGAGCTCGGTCGCCAGCTGTCGGAGCTCCTTGCGCCGGCTGCCCGCGTAAGAGTGGACGTTGAGCTGCTGGAAAGCGGCGAGCGTATCCGAGCCGAACGCGCCGATGTTCCGGACGGCATCATCCATGCTGTTCTCGTCCGACGCGCTGACCACCGTCTCGTCGAGGCCCTTGCTGGCGAGCTGCGCGGCCACCTCTCGGATGATCTTCTCCTGGCTCGCCCGGTCGAAGTGGCAACCTTCCTGGGAGCCATCCGATTTCCACCAGTTGGCGTAAGGCTCGTTCAGCGGCTCCAGCGTGCGAAAGGTGATCGCGTGCTCGTCCCTGTAATGACGCACGACCTCGGTGAGGTAGTGGGCGAAGTCGTCGTAGTGGTCGGCCTTGAGGTTGTCTCCGCCGCTCCTGCTGCCCGAGGCGCACCCGCTGCTCGTCATCCAGTACGGGGGAGAGTTGGAGAACGCCTCGAAGATCAGGTCCGTTCCGCGCTCCGCGATGCGCAGGAGGATGGCGCGCTGGCGCTCGTCGTTCTCCCACGTGAAGGTCCCGCCGGCGCCTTGGAACCCCGGCATCTCGCGATGCTCCTTCATGTGCTCGTGGGACGGGTTCTCCCCTCCACCGATGTTGTAGCGGAAGATGTTGTAGCCGAGGCCGCTCACCGGATCGACGACCGCTTCGACGACCGCGTTGCGCTTGGCTTCGTCCCACCCGCCCACGTGATTTGCCCACCAGCACAAGCTGGTCCCCCAGCCCTCGAACGATTGGTGGAGCGCGTCCGTGTCGATCCTGACGAGCTCCGTGCCCGGAGCGGCGGTCACCGTGGGGCGTGGCTCGCTCGGTGAGCCCCCGCTCCCGCCCACGTCCCCCGTGCCGCCGCTGCTGCTCGACGATCCGCCCCCCGGGCCCGCGGTCGCGCTGCCTCCGCTCCCCCCCTGGCCGCCGCTCCCCGCTGCCGTGGCGTCCACGAAAGGGCTCGGATCGCTCGGGGAGCACGATACGGCCACGGTGAGCACGGCGAGCGACGCGATGAGAGCTGGAATCTTCAGGCAGGTCCGTGCGGCTTCGGGGGGTGCTGTCTTGCCCATGACGCCCCTGTGTCGGCTCCCCCTTCGAACCAATCACGAGCAGGTGCTTTTTTTCGAGGCGGTTGACCGCGAGGCGCACCAATCCAGACTTACTGAAAAAATGGATTGATACACCGTCGACGGCTACGCGAGCGCCGGCACCGTTCTTTCCGGCATGCGCTTCGACCGCTACGACCGGAGCGGCGGAGAGGGGCCGCGCCGAGCTCGCGCCCGCGCTCCTCGTCGCCGGCACCGCTGCGTCGGCTCCCTCCCTGCATGCATGAGAAGACGGCAGAGCGATGCTTCGACCTGGCACCGCAGCGCGCTCGACGGCGAGGGAGCGCCGCGCACGGAGGATCGTGGCCACGTGGGCGCTGTGGCGAAGAGCGCTGGCCTCGCGTCAGCGGCGCACGCGACCGGCGGGAGGACGTCGCCGTTCCGGTGAGCTCCGAATCTTCCAGTCGGTCAGGAAAAGCGTCCTCTTCGTCGTTTCCGATGATTGAGTCGGCGCCGGTCGCGCAACCAGGTGAGGACAGATCGTTCCCTCGCTCCCGGTCGCGACGGCAGGTGAACCGCCCGGACCAGAGGGCGACCGGCGACCAGCGAGCCGTGGGCTCGCCACGTGCGCCGCGATCCCTGGAGGATGTCTTATGCGAACTTCTTCACTTCACTCCTGCTCATCGTCGTCGCCGCCACCCTGGCCGGCGCGTGCGCGATCGATCCGGCGATGGACGCCGACGCCGCGGAAGAGGGCGAGGCGTCGACCGCGGTAGCGGCTGACGGTGCCTCCGGTGTCGGCGTTCGCGATGCCCCAGCCCTCGGTCCCTGACTCGAACGAGAAGATGGTCTGCTCCGGCGTCGTCGGCTCGCTGCTCCCGCCGCACACGACGACGCTAGACGCCCAGTCCGCGTAATCGCTGGCGCTGGCGTCGCCCGGCGCCGCCACGAGCCGCAGCCACGTCGCGCCGGTCACGTCCGCCGTGAGCGTCTTCGCCTCGTCGGCGCCCGTCATGGGACCGCTCTCCGCCACCACGGCGTCATCGGCATCGACGGTGAACGAGGCCGACCCGCCTTCTGACCTCGTCGTCGATCCCCACATCGGTGGTGAGGGTCGAGCAGCGCCCGCCGAGATAATAGACGATCTCGCTCGCGGCGTGGGTGCCGAGCCCCCTCGTGTAGACCTCTCCTCCGAGGGTGATCAGGTTGCCGCCTCCGGGCGCCTCGTTCCCGTTGCTCGCGTCGAGCTCCACCGGGCCGATCGCGTTCTCGGAGCTGAACGGAAAGAGCTTGCTCAGGTGTGTCGCGCCGTCGCGCGGCGCCGCCACGACCACGCTGACGATCTCGCTCGAGAGGGAGATCTAGCCGCCGTCGCCCCCGGCGTAGGTCGTCGTCACGAGGATCGTGTAACGGCCGGCCGGGGTGCCCTCGGGCACGTGGATGGTCCACGCCGTCCCCAGCGACGCGTCGCTGCTCAGGAGCGCGCTCGAGCTCGCGTTCTCCGCGACCACACCCCAGCCCTCCGGCGCCGTGACATCGACCGTCACCGCCGCGGCATCGCTGATACCCTGGATTTTCACCTCGGTGGTCAGCGTCGCTCCCTCGGGGTGCCCGGAGATCAGGGTGCCCAGCGTGGCCCCGACGCTCAGCGCGGGCGCCTGCGTCTCCGGGGCCGGCGCGGGGCTGACCGGCGGCCTGCTTGCCCAGCGGGTCCTGGTCGATGGCGATGATCTCCTTGTTGCTCAGGATCGAGAGCGTCTCCGCGGTGGCCGTGCGCAGGTCGGTGCCGATGATCAGCGGCGCAGCCATCATCGCCCACATCCCCATGTGCGTGCGGTACTCGGTCAGCGACATCCCGCCATTCCCGCTCTCCAGCATGTCCGGGTCGTTCCAGTGCCCGGGCGCGGCATACTGCGCGAGCCGGACGTTGGCGTCGATGATGGATCGCAGGCTGGACCAGTTGTCGCTGATGTCTCCGGTGGTCCGCCAGAGGTTCCCCACGCCGACGGCCCACTCCCAGGGCCTCGACTGGCCCCACTCGCAGATCGAGTACACGATGTTGCCGCCGGCCTGGTCGAGCGCGTCGCGCATGGCGGTGTAGCGCCGGATGTAGTCCTCCTGCGAGCCGTCGGACTCGTTGTAGCAGTTGTCGTATTTCAGGTAGTCGACGCCCCACGCGGCCCAGGTCTGCGCGTCGATCTGCTCGTGGCCGAGGCTGCCCGGATACCCCGCGCACGTCTTGGTGCCGGCGTCGCCGTAGATCCCGAGCTTCAGGCCCTTGCTGTGCACGTAGTCGGCGAGGCCCTTGATCCCGTTCGGGAACTTCTCGGGATCGCGCACCAGCTTGCCGTCCGCGCCGCGCTCCCTGAGCGCCCAGCAATCGTCGATGTTGACGTACGTGTAGCCGAGATCCTTCAGCCCGGACTCCACGAAGAAGTCCGCCGTCTCCTTGATGAGCTCCTCGTTGACGGCGCAGCCGAAGGCGTTCCAGTTGTTGAACCCCATGGGCGGCGTCAGCGCCAGCTGGTCGATGGGCGTCGGCGCGTTGCCGCCGCCGCCCTCGCCGCCGCCGCCGTCGTTGCCGCTGCCCCCTGCGTTGCCGATCCCCCCTCGCCGCCGCGGCCGCCTTCATTGCCGCCGCCCTCATGGGCGCTCCCCCGACCCCCGTGGGGATCGTCGTCGGATCCCCCGCAGCCGACAGGGCCAGCAGCCAGCATGGTCGAAGGAACGGCCGCGATTGCGCCCGGCGCATGGCGCGCGCACTTCTGCATCATGGTCCAGAACCTCTCGGTGACGGTCAGCGACGACCATCGTCCGTCGCTCACGGTTCGATACGAGAGCCCGTCTCACAGGTCTGGTCGCCGATGGCCCAGCTCTCGTGTCCTCCGGACGTCCAGGCGCTCGCCGCGCTCGACCTGGCTCTGCTGGGCCTCCGCGCGCCGAACTGCCTCCGAATTCCAGGTCGAGCTGAGCTATCGGCTCGGCAATCCTGTCGGGATGGGCTCTGAGCGGCGCTCACACTACACCGCTGAGGAGACCGATACAACGTCCCAGATCAACAATCCGGGATGCCCAGCTTGTTCGTCGCGCCCGGGCGCGACGGGAGCCCGCCGGACTGTTCCAGGAGCGGTCAAGGCTCACCGTCGAGCGCGCGCAGCCGCACGGCGAGCTCCGGAACTTTCGCCCGGATGCCTTCGACGACGAGCTCAGCGAACACCCTCGCCCCGTCTTCGTTCGAGTGCGTGGCGTCGCCGTCCACGTAGAAGGCTCTGGCCTGTGCTCGCCCGATGCTGTCCACCCACGCGGCGCTGGCGGCCATCAGGTCGATGAAGGGGATCCCCTTGTCGCTGGCGATCTGAAGCAACACCTGCCGGACATTCAGATCGTTATAGATGTGCTGTCGCTCGAGCGGCTCTCCGTTGTTCCTCACCATGGGTGACACCAGCACCGGGTTGGCGCGCGCGCTCTTCGTCGCGTCGACGATCCCCTCGATGCGCGAGCGGTACGTCGCCGCGGACGTCGTCTTGTCGTTGTGGCCGAGCTGGACGAACACGTAGTCGCCGGCCTTCAGGCCTCTCGAGATGCGATTCCACAGGGCGCCGCCGTCGGTCCGGAACGCCGCCGTGCCCTCGCCGGAGTCCGCGTAGTTCGTGACGGAGATCCCCGGACCGAAGAACGCGGGCAGCCGCTGTCCCCAGCCCGTGAAGCGAGCATGCGGCTCCTGGTCCAGCTGAGGAGCCTGGTCGCATACTGTCGAGTCGCCCGCGAGATAAACGACGACGGTAGATGGGTCCGCGGGCGCCACGCTGACACCTCGCAGGTCGGGCGCCTCCCCACCAATCCACAAGTTCAACCCATCGATCCCGGGGTCGACGTCCTGGATGGGCTGTCCCTCCGGCTTCCGCACGTTGACGGTGAACCTCACGCACTGCGGAGCGTCCGCAGGTGAGCCTTCCCAGATGAAGCGCCGCGACTCCGCCGTGACCACCGTCTTGCCGCCCACGAGCAGGGTGACATCGTAGTCGCCTGTAGGCCCACCGAACGAGCAGGTCAGGGCCTTGTCTCCGGAGCAGCGCGCGAGGAGATCGGGATCGAACGCCGGAGGCGCCGCGCAGTCTCCCTCCGCGATGCCCCCGGCTCCCGTGGCGCCTCCCGCGCCCGATCCGCCGCCGCCGTCCCCTCCGCCCGACGTGATCCCGCCGGATGCGTCCCCGCCGCTGCCCGCGGATGCGTCCCCGCCGCTGCCCGCGGATGCGTCCCCGCCGCTGCCCGCGGCAGGCGCGCCACCCGCCTCGCCGGGCGTGCCATCTTGCCCCGGAGCAGCGTCACTCCCACAACCGACGGTCAAGCCGAGGACCGACCATAAGATCGCGAAACACGGAACAACGGCAGCTCGATGCATCGATTCTCTCCTGTCCCCCGCGTCGAGGTACGCCGTCTAGGTGAACCGAGACACCTCGGCTCAATCACGGGTAGATCAAATTTTCTGGAGGCTCGGAACGATCGCTTCGGAAGGCAATTTTTCGCTGGGGAAGGACGACGTTCGGTGCAAGGGCTCGTCCTTACAGCAGGGTGATCACCCGCCGGGTTTACGTCCGTGCTTCGCCGGGTTACCCCCCTCGGGTGGCGCCCATCCAGCAGCTCGACAAGGAGGAACTCGGCGCGGCCGCCGTCGAGCACATGGCCCCGGAGCCGATCGGCGCGGTCCCTCGCCGCGGCGCGGGCTTCGGGCCGGGGGCCGCTCTGCGCCTAGCCGACGTCGAGGTCGCCGCGCGCGAACTTGCGGCCGCCGTCATCCACCTCGGCACGCTCGGGGCCGCCACAAATGTCGAGGCGGAGGTCTGTCAGCTCGGCTGTGGCTCTACACGCGGCCGAGCGCAGGAATAACGCTGGCAACGAGCAGCTCGAGGGCGAGCGTAGCGCCGTCGCCCATCTGGCCGAGCGCAGGAGTGCTGCCGGCGATGAAAAGCGCGGGCGCGAACTCGGCGCGGCCCCTCTCCGCCGCTCCGGTCGTAGAGGTCGAAGCGCATACCGGGAGGAATGGTGCCGCCGCCGCTGTCAAGCGGCATCGTGCGCGGCGCGGCAGATCCCTGTGTGGGTGCTGTTCGTCCACCACTTGGTTGACGCACACCCCGCGGTACTGAACAGCGGCCGCCCGGCTCAGTCCTCGACCAGAACGCCGATCACCAGACTACCCAGTTCCATCCGCCATCGTGGGGGACTGTGTAGTCACAGCCGTCCCCCAAGCATGGTTCAATGGCACCATCCACACGATATCCGCTGTTGGGCGTTGCGCGCATAGTTGTGTTTACCAAAGTGTCGGTCTTGTAAACAGGCGCCGAGTAGGCAATGGCATCGTCCTTGCTACACAATGCGGCTTTGGCATAGGTTACGATACCGTAGTTGCACACGCGTCCCCATTGCGCGCTACATGCCATCGAATAACGCATCTCGACGTACCCGAGCGTTGCTCCGGTTGCCGAATCGCGGATATATTTGCGTGCGAGCGAAGAATTCGTAGGTGTTACTGCGTCGGCGTAGCAGCCCATCGCAACAGGGTCCTTCCCGTTGCAGCCGGTGCCGGTGCACGAGACGACTGCCTGTTCCGCTGCGTCAACATTCTCTTCATCATTCCACGCGCCTTCGCCGAGTGGCTCAGCAACACACCCGTATATGCCGACCGCGAGTGCGGCAATGGTAAAAACGATCGTTTTTTTCTTGTAATAGTCTTTTGCATCGCAAAACCCTTCCTTGCTAAACAAGACATGTGGCAACCCTATCAGGATGACTCTAATTGAAAACAATACCACCCGGCCTCCATGCAGAACCGGATCAGCAACACGCCGGGCTAGATTTACCGACCCCGGACCGGATTGGGGGCACTTTCCGACGAGCGCGAGATAGTCACGCGCGGACATCGATGGAGCAGGGAGCGCTGCGACATTCGGGGACAGAGAGGCGACGGTCGAGGGGACCGGGAGCGCAGCGGCGATCGGCGCTGGGCGGAGCGCTGGCAGCTCCTGCGCACCATACGCCACTGATATCTGCGAGGGATCGCGCCATGTGGTCCTTATCTGCTTATCCTTCGTTGCCTCGACTTTCGAGGAGAAGGCGTGGATCAGCGCCCGTTGAACGTCGATCGGCAGAACGCTCCACTCGTCGACTATCTGCTGGACATACGCATGCGTAACCGGAGAACCGTGGCGAGGGCGTCGACGACGCGGATCGCGCCATGGATCTCGCTCGCGCTCAATCGGTCAATCACGAGTCCGACATCGGCGTCGCCCACCTGGCGAAAGGAATGTGCCTATGGCACCTCGGCGCGCCGCTCGCCGCCGAGCAGGTCCTCTCGGGGCTGGCGCCGTTCGTCGACACAGGCCTCGCCGTATTCAGCGCGTTTCGTCGCTTCAGCCTGGCGTGGCTGCGCGCCGACCGCGGCGCGCACGACGAGGCCCGCCAGCCAGCCGTGGAGCTCCGCGATTTCGGGTGCGAGCACCGCGTCCCCCTCGACGAGGGCCGAGGCCGCTGGGCGCTCGCGGAGGTGAGCCGCCGCGCCGGAGACCTCGAGGGCGCCGAGCGCGAGCTCGTGGCGGCGCTGGAGCTCCTGGCGGAGGCGTCTCCGATGGACCATCCCGGCGCGCTGGGGACGCTCTCGGCCCTCCGGCGCTCTCAAGGTCGCGCCGCCGAAGCCCTCGCTGCTGCGGAAGTAGCGCTCGCTCGCGTCGAGGACATGGGCGGTGCATGCGGAATGTTCCGCGGCGCGTTCGTGCGCCTCGCCCACGCGGAGGCCCTCCACGCCATGGGGGATCGAGCAGCCGCGCGCGCCGCCATTGCCACGGCCCGAGCGCACCTGCTCGCGATCGGCCACAAGATCGCTGACCCCAGTTACAGGAAGAGCTTCCTCGAGAACGTTCCGGAGAACACCCGCACCCTGGCGCTGGCGCGCGCATGGTTGGGAGAGCCCGCCGAGGCGGCCGCGGGTCGACCTTGACGAGTGCCCGGGATCCCGGCCTTTTCCTCTCCTCTCGGGAATGAGCTTCTCTCCTCGGGCGTACGGCAGCCCGCATGCAAGACCACCCTCGATCCTCACGCCGCGGCTTCCTCGGTGGAGCCGCCTCCGTCCTCCTCCTCGGCTGCGCCGGAGCGCAGCAGCCGCAACCGGCCGGCGCCGGAGCCTCGAGCGCGGCCCCGGCGGCGCCATCCCCAGCGGCGGCGGGCGCGCAGGCCGCCGCTTCGCCAGCGGCCTCGCCCGGGCCGCGCGCGCAAGCCGCGCCGGCCCTCGCGCGCATCGAGGCGCAGCTCGGCGGCCGCGTCGGCGTGGCCGCCCTCGACACGGCGACCGGGGCGCGCGTCGGTCACCGCGCCGCCGAGCGCTTCGCGATGTGCTCCACCTTCAAGGCGCTCCTCGCGGCGTGCGTCCTCGCGCGCGCCGACCAGGGCCAGCTCAGGCTGGATCACCGCGTCACCTATCGTGCGTCCGATCTGCTCGAGCACGCACCGGTGACGCGCGCCCGGCTCGCGGAGGGCGGCCTGACCGTCGAGGAGCTCTGCGCCGCCATCGTCGAGATCAGCGACAACACGGCCGCCAACCTGCTCCTCGCGCAGATCGGCGGCCCCGCCGGGCTGACCGCCTACGTCCGCGGCCTCGGCGACGAGGTGACGCGCCTCGACCGCAACGAGCCCGCCCTCAACGAGAACGTGCCCGGCGATCTCCGCGACACGACGACCCCCGACGCCATGACCGATACGCTTCGAGCCATCCTGGTCGGCAATCGCGCGCTCCAGCGGGTGTCGCGCGAGCGCCTCGCCTCCTGGATGGTCCGGGCGACCACCGGCCTCGCCCGCCTCCGGGCGGGCCTGCCGAAGGACTGGGTCATCGGCGACAAGACCGGGACGGGCAACGGCATCGCGAACGACGTCGCGGTCGCGTGGCGCCCGTCGCGCGCGCCGATCGTGATCGCGTGCTTCGTCGACGCGCCGTCGGCGAGCGCCGACGCGCGGAACGCCGCGCACGCCGACGTCGCCCGCGTCGTCGCCGAGGCGTTCGGCTGACCCGGCGACCCGCCTCGCGCCGCCGTCGAGCCACGGCGGCGATCGTGCGCGCCGGGCGTCGTGATAAGCGTTCGCCGCACCATGCAGGCGCCCGACACCGACCCCTCCGCGCCCTCGGATCCGCTCCACGACGGCGCCCCCCCGGCCGCCCCCATCGCGGACTCTCCCCCGGCCGCCCCCGCGCCCGCCGCCCGCGGCGCCGCCCCCGCGCCCTCCCCAGCCGCCCCCGCGCCCGCCCCTGCGCCCTCCCCACCCCGCCGCTGGGCCGTCGGGCTCCTCAGCGCCCTCCACGCCCCCGTCTTCGCCTGGGCCGCGCTCTCCCTCCCCTTCCGGCCGTGGACGCTCTTCGCCGTGGCCACCGCCGCGCTCGCGCTGCTCCACGCCGCGACCGCCGCGCTCTCGCTCCTCCCCCACCCCCTCGTGCCGCGCGCCTTCCGCGCGACGTCCTTCGCCTCGCTCGGCTACCTCGCCTTCCTGAGCTACGGGCTCCTCTCCTCGGCCGTCTACGTCGCCTCGCTGAACCGCGGCCTCGGCACCGGCATCGCCGCGGCGCTGCTCGCGGTCTGGGCGGTCGTCGCGCTCCTCACGCTGCCGTTCGCCTGCTGGGGCGTCGCCTCGACCGGCGGCCTCCGCCTGCTCCGCCCGGAGCGCCGGCCCACGCCCGCGCTCGCCGCGCTCGCCGCGCTGGCGCTCCTCGCCGCGATCGCGCTGCTCTTCCGCCACCGGGTCGCCAAGGCCGACGTCCTGCCCGTGCCGGGCGGCGCGCCGTCGCGCACCGGGGCGGCGCTGCGCGAGGCGCTCGCGTCCTTCGACGCGCTCCCCGCACCGCCGGCCAAGGCGCCGTCGCTCATGACCACGGCGCCCGCCGCGTGCGCCGCGCCCCCGGAGCCCGGCCGGCCCACCCTCGTCGTCACCCACCTCGCCCGCGCGGAGGACCCCCAGCGCGCCGCCGCCGCCACCCGCTGCCTCCAGCCCGCGCCCGGCGACGACCTCGCCGCGGCGCTGCGCGGCGCGCTCGCCGAGGCGCTGCGCGGCCCCCTCAAGATCGACGTAGTCTCGGCCGTGCAGCCGCTCGCGTCGCCGGGGCCGGGCCTCGTCGGCCTCGCGCTCCGCCCCGGGCTCGACGGCCTCTGCCTCGCGGAGCGGTGCCTCATGCCGTGGCAGCTCATCGCGACCGACGCCTTCAACACGAACGCGCCGCTCGCCGGCGTCCCCGACTTCCGCTTCGGCGTGGACCTCGCCGTCCTGCGCCGCGCCCTCGGCGAGCCCGAGCCGCCCGGTGGCCGCGGTCCCGACGACGCCGCGCTGCGCCGCGGCCTCGCGCGGATCGAGACGCTGAGCTACGCGGTCGACGCCGAGGGCGCGCTCCACCTCCTGTCCCGGATCGGCGAGCCGTCGGTCCCGCTCACCGAGGCGACCGCCCAGCGGGCGGCGGCCGCGGCCCAGCGCTACATCCTCGGCGCGCAGCGGAAGGACGGGATGTTCCGCTACATCGTCGACCCGTTCACCGGGCGCGCCTCGTTCGACGGGTTCTCGATCGCGCGCCAGGCCGGCACCACCCTCGCCCTGTGCGAGCTCGGGGGCGGCGACGGCGGCGCGCCGGCACGGCCGGAGCTCAGGAAGGTGGTGCAGCGCTCGCTCGGGCTGCTCGCGAAGCTGGAGCGCAAGGGCGGCGAGGGCGGCGCCGTCGGCGCGCTCTTCTACCCCGCGGACAGCCCCGGAATGGTCGCGAGCCTCAACCCCACGGCGCTCAGCCTCGTCGCGTTCCTGTCGTGCCGCGACGTCGTCGGCGATGCGCACGACGCGCTCATCGGGCGGCTCGCCCGCATGGTGCTCGCGACGCAACGGGACGACGGCGGCTTCGCGCCGCAGCTCGACCTCGCGCGCGTCGCGCCGCTCCTGGGCCCGACGCAGCTCTACGAGGGCGGCCAGTCGGTCCTCGCGCTCACGCTGCTCGAGGCGCTCGCCGCCCGCGATCCGCGGCCCGGGCTCCCGCCCGCGGCCGAGGTGCGCGCCGCCGTCGACCGGGCCATGGACTACTACGCGAACCGCTACTGGGACCATTTCGCCAGCGATTTCGTGTACATGGAAGAGAACTGGCACTGCCTCGCGGCGCGCGCGGCGCTCGGCCACCACCGCCGGGACGACTACGAGCGGTTCTGCCTCGACTACGTGGCGTTCAAGTCGCGGCTCGTGCTCGACGAGGACAGCGACGTGGCGCCCGATCTCGTGGGCGGGTACGGGTTCGGCAACGTGCTGCCGCCGCACAACACGTCGACGGCCGGGTTCGGCGAGGCGCTGGCCGGGGCGATGGCGGTGAAGGAGGCGCGGGGCGAGGATCTCGCGCGGGAGCGGGCGCTCATGGAGCGGGTGCTCGGGTTCCTGGTGCGGCAGCAGTGGTCGCCGGCGACGTGCTTCGCCTGCAGCCGCGACGTGATCGTCGAGGGGGGCTTCAGCGAGAGCATGGCGTCTCCCCGGATCCGCATCGACTACGTGCAGCACGCCTGGGCCGCGCTCGGCCACGGGGGCCGGATGCTGGGGCTCGTGCCGGGGCGGAGCGCGCCGGCGGCGGGGCCGCTGTGAGCGCGGGCGCCGGCGGCGAGGGAGCCGGACGCGCGGGCGCGGGCGGTCATGACGCGAGCGCGGCCGTGCCCGGTGCCCCCGCGGCGAGCGCGGCCGTGGGCGGCGGCCCGCGGCTGGTCGAGCGCAAGGGCTACGCGTACGGCGTGACCGCGGGGCTCGTGCTCCTCATGCTCGCCCCGCTGTTCCGGCGGCCTCCGGTCGACAGCTTCCCGCTGTCGACCTACCCGATGTTCTCGTGGGGTCGCCACGACGCGCGCACCACGGTGGAGCGCGCCGTCGGCGTGGACTCCCGGGGCGAGCGGCGTCCGATCCCGCCGCGCCTCGTGGGCAGCGAGGAGGTGCTGCAGGCCAAGGCCACGCTGGCGCAGAGCATCCGCCAGGGCGCCCGCGCGGCGCGCGCCCTGTGCCGCGGCGTCGCGGCGCGCGTCGCGGAGGACGCTCGGTACGCCGACGTCGTCAAGGTCGAGATCCGGACCGACACCTTCGACGCCGTGGCGTTCTTCGACGGGCACGAGACCCCGGTCGACTCGAAGCTCCACGCGACCTGCAAGGTGGGCGCGCGATGAGGCGGCTCCTCGACCGGCTCGACCGCGGCTTCTTCGCCGAGGCGCCCGCCGAGCGGCTCGCGCTCCTGCGGCTCCTCGTCGGCGCCTTCGCCCTCGTGTACCTCTGCGTCCGCGCGGTGCACCTCCAGCGGGTGGGCCACCTGCCGCCGGAGAGCTTCAGGCCGATCGGCGTGGTCTCGGCGCTGTCCGCGCCGCTCCCCCTCTGGGCGGTGCGGGGCCTCATCGGCGCGGCGATCGCGGCCGGCGCGGCCTTCGTGGCCGGCTACCGGTTCCGCGTCGCCGGCCCGCTCTTCGGCGCGCTGCTGCTCTGGGTCCTGACCTACCGGAACTCCTGGGGCATGGTGTTCCACACCGAGAACCTGCTCGTGCTCCACGTCATCGCGCTGAGCCTCGGGGCGTCGGCCGACGCCCTCTCGCTCGACGCGCGGGCCGCGCGGCGCGCGGGCGCCGCCCCGCCGGCGCCGGACGGCCGTTATGGCTGGCCGATCCGGCTGTTCTGCGCGATCACGGTGGCTTCGTACTTCATCGCGGGGGTGACCAAGCTCCGGAACAGCGGCCTCGACTGGGCGTTCAGCGATATCCTCCGCAACTACGTCGCTTACGACAACGTGCGCAAGATCGCGCTCGGCGACACGCACTCTCCGCTCGGCGGCGCGCTGGTCCGCTACCGGTTCCTGTTCCCGCCGCTCGCGCTCGCGAGCCTGGCGATGGAGCTCGGCGCGCCGCTCGCCCTGTTCAGCCGGCGCATCGCGGTCGTCTTCTGCGGCGCCGCGTGGCTCTTCCACCTCGGCGTGCTGCTGACCATGGCGATCCTGTTCCCCTATCCGCTGCTCGGGATCGCGTTCGCGGGGTTCTTCGAGCTGGAGAAGATGCGCGATCTGCGGCGCCCGCGCCGCACCGGGCCTGCCTCGAGGGCGGGAGGTGTCGAGGGGCTCTCCTAGCCTAGGACACCGAACGGGTTGAAACCCGCCCTCGTGGAGGTACAGTAAGCGGCGCGCACGCGGAGCGTCTTCGCGCAGAGCGCCTTGCCGGGCGATCGAGCTCACCTGGCGCTTCACGGGCGGCTCATCGAGCTCCGGAGACCGCCGTGTCGCTGCCTGGTCAGCTCGGCGCGACACCTGATCGTGTCGCGGCCTCGTTCAGGTGATCGAGGTGCTCCTTCACTGCAGCTGCACGCTTCTCGTTGCCGGCGGCGCGCGCCACCTCGAAGGCTTCGAGGAGCACCTGCCTTGCTTCATCCATCCGCTTCGCGATCTTCAACGCCATACCCAGGCAATAGAGTGAGTCGCCCAAGCCTTCGCGATCATCGGCCGCCCGGTAACCGGCAACAGCCAGCTCAAAACAAGCGATGACATCTGGCCAATCGCGAACCTCGACCTTGAGACGGCCGAGACCCATAAGCGTAAGCGCCCAGGAAGCTCGATCCCCCAGTTGCTCGTAAAGGTGCACAGCCTCCTGGTAGTCTCGCGACGCGCCCTCGCGATCACCGCCTCGATGGCGTACGCCGGCGCTCTTGACGAGCAGGGCCGCTTCCCGTCGGGGACTTCCCAGCTCACGTGCAATCTCCAGCGCCGCCTGGTAAGCGTCTCGCGCACGTGCAAGGTCATTCATCGACGCGCACGCGTCGCCGAGTCCCTCGATCGCTCTCGCCTCCCCGGCCCGGTCTCCGAGAGCGTGATAGATAGGGGCGGCCTCTTCGTAGGCTTCGCGAGCCCGGAGCGGCTCGCTCCGTCGCAGTGAAAGTTCTCCAAGTGCCTCATGCGCCGCTGCTTCGTTCGGCTGAAGTCTATGATTCCGAGACAGTGACAGGGCATCTTCGAAATCCCGGCGAGCATTCTTTACGTTGCCTTCGAGCTGCCATAGGCGCCCGCGGGAAAGAAGCGTGGCAACCTTCCCGAGCGGGAGCCCGGCGTCGTCGACAACGGCAAGCGCCTGCTCATAGGCCTCGCGTGCCTGATCGAGCTCACCGAGCTGCACCCTGGCGTCTCCGATAGTTTTCAGCCCGGAGGCTTCGAGTCTCCGCGTGCCGAGCCGGTGGAAGATCCGCACGGACTCTTCCGCATCCTCGATCGCCTCCCGTGCGCGCGCCATCCGCAGCTTCACCTGGGCCAGACCATTCAGACAGAAGGCGAGGCCCTCCCGATCATCGGCACCGGCCGCCACCTTGCGCCCGCGCTCGAACAGCGCCGCGGCGTCGCTCCACCGGTGGAGCGTCATGCGGGCGGCTCCCGCGCCGGCGAGCGCCATGACGGCCGCCTTGGTAGCTGCGCCGGAGCGCTCCAGCCATTCGCTCGCGGCATCGTAGAGCGCCGCGGTCCGCTCGAGCGCCGCTGCGTCTGTCCTCTCCGCGGACCGAACTGCGTGCGCCGCCGCCAGGTTACTCATGAGTAGACCCGCAATGAGCAGGTCGTCGCTCGTCCAGGCGCTGTCCTCGCGCTGCTGGAGAGATCGGAGCAGGACTCGAGCTCCCGCATCCGGATCGCCGCCCTCGATGAGCTCCTTCGCCTGCCGAACGACCACCGCTTGAGGCTCGGGCAGGCCCGTCGGGTGCTCCTCGATGGGGCTCAGCACCTGGGTCGGCATGGTGTCCGCATCCATCTGCACAGCGAGCCCCCGCGCCTCAGGAAACAGGCCGGGCGCCAGCTCCGCGATCGATCCCTCGAATCGTCGCAATGCGGCCAGCTGCAGGACCGCCCGCCGGAGGGTCTCCTCGTCGCGCAGCAGGTCGAGGATCGGCTGCGTCCCTCCCGTATCCGCGAGCCCCGCCCTGCGCAGCGCCTCGCGCGCGTCCTCTCCGAGGGGTTCGCCCCGGCCGACGGCGATCACGGAACGCACCGCTATCTCTGCCGAGCCGCTCGCGAATCGTCCTGCAACGACGCGCCCGACCGCTTCCGCCTTCGCCGCGTCGACCCCCTCGCCCTGCGCATCAACGTCGACCATGGCCTCTGCCGCATCGACGAGGTCGACCGGGCTGATCAGACTCGCCGAAATCTCCCGGACCGCATCGGCGATCTCCTCGTACGCCGCCACCGGCCGCTCGTCGAGCAACCGATCCAGGATGCGATGGAGCACCCCCATCTTCAGGGGCCCGAGCCACGCCTCCGCTGGCAAGCTGACCTCCTGATCGAAGTCGTACAGCGCGAGCCCCGGCGTCATCTTGCTTCCCTCGATGACAACCGCCTGCGGGTCCACCACCGGCACAGTGTCGACGCGCCACCAGACGAGCACCGAGTTCGGCAGGTTGATCCGGCCCGAGAGCAGGGCATGCCGCTCCGCCCAGCGGAGCTGCACCAGCCTCAAATCCGGCTCGAGCGCGCGGAGCGCCTGCGCAAGCAACACCGCGAGCCGGTCGCGGTGCGCGCGCGGGAGCCCCGACGGCATCACCCACGGCCGCGGCAGATCACCGCTCTGGACGGCAAGGCGCAGGAAATGATCGCCGACGAACAGACGCACGCGGCCTCCTCAGGATCAGGGAGCCTGACCGGCGGCCTGCTCGCAGAGGAAGTGGAGCCCGGGCGACAGCATGTATCGGTCAGGGCTGAGCAGCCAGTCGGGAACCAGAGCGCCATAACGGAGCGCGCGCTGGCGGAGCTCCTGCGTCACGCCGTGCGTGTCGAGCTCGACGCCGGTGAGGAACTGGTGCGGCGCGTGCTTGAACGCCGCCGCGACCCGGCGGATCTCCTCGCCGCGCAGTCCAGCGAACCGATTCTCCGCGATCCGGAGCAGCGCCTCGCGCAGGCGATCCCCGTCATCGGGCGGGAAGTCGATCCTCTCGTAGTCGAGATCCGCGAGCCAAGAGAGATACCCCCAGGCATTCATGGTCCACGAGGCGAGCTTCGCTGCCAGCTTCTCGAACCCGGCTTCCTTGAGGGCTAGGCGCTTGTCCGGGCCCGCCGTGCCCATCCGCGTCTTCGCGATCCGGAGGAGCTCCTCGGGCTCCAGACCTTTCACGACGACCTCGTTCGAGTACAGCTTGCGCAGATCCGCAGACACGAACTCGGTCCGGAGGTTCGCGACGACCACGCAGTCCCGGAAGCCGAGGATGGCCTTCGCCAGGTCGGTGACCCGACGCACGTCCTCCTCGATCTCGGCGTAGCCGACCTGATCGAGGTTGTCGACGAAGAGGACCACGTGCTCCCCGGCGGCGCGGCAGTCGCTGAGGAAGTCCTGCACCTTGTCCCTGAGGAAATCGGCGTCGATCGCGCGCTCGTACGACTCCTCGACGGTCCGGACCCGGCCGGCGGCGCCGCTGATGCCGAACTCGACCTGCACGCTCTCGACGAGCTTCGACTTCACCGCAGCGCCGAGCTGGATGTTGCGCGACCACTGGCGAACCTCCTTGACGCTGACCTTGGTGAGCGCAGCGAAGCGCTGGAGCAGCTCCGCGCCCTTCTGCAGCGCCGGGTCGTTCGCGTTCTCCGTGGCTTCACGGCCGAGGTCGGCTGCGATGCGCTTGAGCACGGCGTCAGGGCCGTGGCCTGTCTGGGCGCCGTCCACGATGACCCGGAGCGCGCCGGGCGACGAGATGACCGTGTCGAGCGCCTTGCGGGTCAGGATCGACTTTCCGACCCCGCGATGCCCGCGAACCAGGATCCTCGCCTGCCCCGGTCCACCCGGCTCCAGGACGCTCTTCAGCCTCTCCACCAGGTCGCTGAGGAGCTCCTCCCGGTTCGTGAACAGCGCCAGATCGACGTAGTTGTCCGGCTGGAAGCAGGCCGAGCGGGTGGGCTTGGGGCGAGGGGTCATCGCGACGCTCTCCGGACGCCTTCGTGGCTCGACAGGCTTTCGCACGTCCTCGCCGGGCGTTCAAGGTGCGCTGCACCGCCCGCCCGCCTCCAGCGCCGGCGCCCCTCGCGCCGCTACGCGCGTTCGTCCGGCGCGTCGTCGAGCGGCTCGCACACGACATAGATCTTCTTCCCGCTCGGATGGATCGCGAGCGTCGCGTAGCGCTCGCACGCCAGGCACGCCCGCACGTCGATCGCCTCCTCTCGCCGCGGGCAGCGCACCTGTTGCGGCTCCACGCCGCCCCCCTCGATCTCGAGCCACGCCAGCTTCTCCGGTGCATCCAGACGACGGGTCATCGTGACCTCCTCCCGCGGCCCTCGGCCGATGAAAAGGGGTTGTGCAATCGACGATCCGCGCGAGGGCGCGCCGCGGCACGGGCGCGACGAGCCGTCCGGACCGTATCCGATCGCGCCTCCTGCCGCGGATCCCGCGCCCCTCCGCCCCGCTCCTCCGACCCGCGGGTGCGCAGCCGGCGGGCCGAGCGGCTCGGTCCTCGCGCCGCGGCGCACGCCCTGCGCTGGAGGGCGCACGGCGTGCATCGGCGACGAGCGCTGCTCGCCGCGCCGGGGTGCTCACGCCGGCGCTCCCGATGGCGTGCCGATTGCTGCGTCGTACACGCAGCGTTCGGAGGGGGTCACGATGGCAGCAGACTGGCTGATCGAGCTGCTGGCGGCAGCAGGCGGCGTTGGGGCGGTGGTCGTCGCGACGAGACGCCTGCTCGCCCGGCGCCATTACCGCGCCTCGGACGTCACCCTCGTCTGCCCGCGGACCGGCACCCCGGTGCGGTGTCGGATGATCGCCGACGGGCGCTCGGGGGAGCTCGTCGAAGTCGCGCGGTGCTCGCGGTTACCCGGCGGGCAGCCCGCGTGCGATCAGGACTGCGTGAAGCTCCTCAACCTGGGCATCCGCCTCTCGCCCGTCGATCCCGCGCGCAGCGGCCCCTCACCCGTCGATCCCGCGCGCAGCGGCCCCTCGCCCGTCGATCCCGCGCGCAGCGGCGAGCGCGCCGACGCGGGCGACCCCGGCGACCCGCCCGGCCCTCCGGCGGCCTGACGCGCACGGCATGCGCCGACGCGCAATCCGTGCATCTCCCCGCGCGCGGGCAGCCGTCCTCGCCGGGGAGCCGTCGTGGGCACATGGCGTGCTCTCGGCCGGGGATCATGGCTTTCCAGACCCAGACGACCACGACCCGCTCCTCTGGCAATCTGCCGATCGCGCTCCTCCTCCTCGGGGGCGGCGCCCTCCTGTGGATCCGCGCCGCCCTGCGCACCCCGGGCGCGCTGGCGCTCCTCCCCGGCGCCGACGGGTGCCTGACCGCCGGGATCGTCGGCGTGCTGCTCGCGCTGCTGCACGGCATCGCGTACCGGACAGCGCTCGTCTCGATCGCGGCCCCGCTCGTCCTCGTGCAGGTCATCACCAGCGAGCTCGCGGGGTCGTCCTTCCTCCCCGCGCTCGGGATCGAGCTCACCGCACTCGGCCTCTTCGGCCTGCCGCTCTCCCGGCTGCCCCGCCGCCGCACCGCGGCCGCCGGAGCCGTCCGCTCGCTGCGCGAGGCGCACCCGTCGCCCTCCTGAGCCCGCAGACGACCGACAGCGCCGCCGGAACAAGCGCTCTCCCGCGACGCGCACGCCGAGGTCGCGCCGACCCCGGCGCGCGACAAAAGACTTGGTTGCAGTCCCGCCTCGCCGGGGCTCGTCGCCCGTCGATCCGCCGGGGGCCCGGGCGGCGCAGGCCCCGCCCGGGCGGGCGGGGCCCCTCGCTGCCGCGGATCAGAACTCGAACTTGTCGAACGAGTTCAGGTCCTTGAACGCCTCGACGAGGCGCGCGGCCAGGCCCTTCTCGCCGAGGTGGAGCCAGCCGCGCGGGTCGATGTACTTCTTGTTGGGCTTGTCCTCGCCCTCGGGGTTGCCGAGCTGCGACTTCAGGTAAGCACCCTTGTCATCCATGTACTTCTTGATGGGCTGCGTGAAGGCCCACTGCGTGTCCGTGTCGATGTTCATCTTGATGACACCGTAGGACACCGCCTCGCGGATCTCCTCGGGCGACGAGCCGGAGCCGCCGTGGAACACGAAGTCGACCGGCTTCGCGCCCGTCTTGCGCTCCTTCTGGATCGCGTCCTGGGAGTTCTTCAGGATGGGCGGCCGGAGCTGCACGTTGCCCGGCTTGTAGACGCCGTGCGTGTTGCCGAACGACGCGGCGACCGTGAAGTTGCCGATCGGCTTCAGCGCGTCGTAGGCCGCGAGGACCTCGGCCGGCTGGGTGTACAGCTTGGCGTTGTCGATGCCGCTGTTGTCGACGCCGTCCTCCTCGCCGCCCGTGACGCCGAGCTCGATCTCGAGGGTCATCTTGATGGCGGCCATCTGCCGCAGGTACTTCTGGCAGATCTCGAGGTTCTCGTGGAGCGGCTCCTCGGACAGGTCGAGCATGTGCGAGGAGAACAGGGGCTCTCCGTTCTTCTCGAAGAACTTCTTGCCGTGCTCGAGCATGCCGTCGACCCACGGGAGGAGCTTCTTCGCGGCGTGGTCCGTGTGCAGGACGACCGGCACGCCGTAGGCCTCGGCCAGGTTCCGCACGTAGTGGGCGCCCGCGATCGCGCCCGCGATGGCGGCCTTCTCGCCCTTGTTGTCCAGGAACTTGCCGGCGAAGAAGTGGGCGCCGCCGTTCGAGAACTGGATGATGACGGGGCTCTTGGCCTCCCGTGCCGCCTGGAGCGCGGCGACCGTGCTGTGCGAGCCGATCACGTTCACGGCCGGCAGCGCGCACTCGACGCTCTTCATGTACTCGAACAGCTCCTGAAGAGCGGAACCAGTGATCACGCCGGGCTTGAGCTTCATCTTGGACATGGCACCTTGAATCCTTGTTCCTTGCTCGGGTTGCGCTGAGCATGCAACGCGAGGGCGGAAAGCGGAAGGGTGGATCGGATCCCCAGGGCGGGCGCGTCCCGGTACCATCGCCGAAGCCCCGGGAGCAAGCGGATTCTCCCGTGCGGCAGCGCGCGGACGAGGAGCGTTGCGTCACCGCGGCGACGGCGAGGGACGAAGCGGCTTCGAAATCTTCCTGAGATGTCAAGCGCAACCGGCGCTCGTGGCCACCGCCCGGTCCCTTGCCGAGAAAAATCTATCAATTTCAATAGGTTACCATCGACCCAGGGGACGGCTCGCGATTGACGCCGCCGGGGAGGTGGGCCATGCCGGACGCACGCCCATGACCATCGAATGCGCAACGATCGCGAAAAGGATTCGCACTCGGGTCGCCTGGCTCGGCCTGGTTGCGTCGCTCGTCCCCCTGGCGGCCGGCTGTGGTGATGACGAGAACAATCAAGCCAGCGGCACCGGGGGCGGGCAGAGCGCCGGTGGAGGCGGTCTCGGCGGCGATGGTGGCTTTGGCGGCGGCCAGGGAGGCAACGGCGGCCTTGGCGGCGAGGGTGGCATTGGCGGCGGCCAGGCGGGCAGCGGCGGCCGGGGCGGCGAAGGCGGCCTCGGTGGCAGCGGTGGCCTCGGCGGCAGCGGCGGCTCGGGCGGCGAAGGCGGCCTTGGTGGCAGCGGTGGCCTCGGCGGCGCCGGCGGTGCGGGTGGCAGCGGCGGCCTCGGTGGCAGCGGCGGTCTCGGTGGCAGCGGCGGCCTCGGTGGCAGCGGCGGTCTCGGAGGCGAGGGCGGCGGGGAGCCGGGCGACGAGCATCGGGTGACGTCTCCCGGCGGCGAGATCGTCGTGACGTTCGACGTTCAGGGCGGGGTCCCCGTCTATTCGGTCGAGCGCGCGGGCAGGGCCATCCTCGCCGACTCCGCGCTCGGCCTCGCCCTCGGCGATCTCGGGCCGCTCGGCCGCGGCGCGCGCGTCACCGGCGCCGATCGGCGGACCGTGGACTCGACATGGAATCCGGTGTGGGGCGCCGCCTCCGAGGTTCGTGAGCATTACAACGAGCTCACGGTCCACCTGGCGTCGAGCGCGCCGGCGACGCGCCTCGACATCGTGTTCCGCGTCTTCGACGACGGGCTGGGCCTCCGGTACGTCATCCCCGCGCAGGAGGGCCTCGGCGAGCTCGCCGTCACCTCCGAGGACACCGAGTTTCGCTTCGCCTCGGACGGCACCGCCTGGTGGACGCGCGCGGACTTCGAGGGCGACGAGTCGCTGTACAACCGCGGCGCGCTCAGCGCCGTCGAGAACGCCAATACGCCCTTGACGGTCCAGCTGGCGGAGGACCTCTACGTGGCCTTGCACGAGGCCGATCTCGACGACTACGCCGCCATGACCCTGGAGGCGCTCCCGGGCGCGCCCCACGCGTTCCGGAGCGCGCTCGTGCCGGCGCAGAGCGGCGCGGAGAGCTCCGCCGTCAAGGCGCGGATCACGCTGCCCTTCGAGACGCCGTGGCGCACCCTGACCATCGGCACCGGCGCCGGGCGCCTCCTGGAGTCGCACCTGATCCTCAACCTCAACGATCCGTGCGCGATCTGCGACGGCGACCTGTCGTGGCTGCGGCCAGGCAAGTACATGGGCGTCTGGTGGGAGATCCACAAGGGCCTGTCGACCTGGGAGCCGGGCGAGCACGTCGGCGCCACGACCGAGAACACGCAGCGCTACATGGATTTCGCGGGCGATCACGGCATCCCGTACGTCCTCGCCGAGGGGTGGAACCGGGGCTGGGACGGCAGCTGGACCGACATGGATTACACCGCGTCGAACGACCGCTTCGACCTCGAGGAGGTCGTCGCGTACGGGGCGGCGCGCGGGGTCGGCTTCGTCGCGCACATGGAGACCGGCGCCAACGTCGACGGCTTCGAGGCCCAGCTGGACGACGCGTTCGGGCTCTACGAGTCGCTCGGCATCCACGCCGTCAAGACAGGATACGTCGGGAGCATCCCGGGCCATCACCACTACAGCCAGCGGATGGTGAACCATTACGCCGAGGTGGCGAGGCGGGCCGCGGACCACAAGATCATGGTCGACGCGCACGAGCCCATCAAGCCGACCGGGGAGGAGCGCACGTATCCCAACTTCATGACGCGCGAGGGGGTGCGCGGCATGGAGTACGAGGCCTGGAGCGACGGCAACCCCGCCTCGCACACGCTGACCGTGCCCTTCACCCGCATGCTCGGGGGCCCGGTCGACTACAACCCTGGCATCTTCGACGTCCTCTGGGCGCCGGAGAAGATCCCCGAGAGCCCCTTCGCCGGGAACCCGCCCGCCCGGGTGCACACGACGCGCGCGCACCAGCTCGCCCTCTACGTCATCCTGCTCAGCGGGCTCCAGATGGTGACCGACGTCCCCGAGCACTACGAGGGGCAGCCCGAGCTCGCCTTCATCGAGCAGGTCCCGGTGACCTGGGACGAGACCCGCGTGCTGAACGCCGCGATCGGCGAGCACACGACCGTCGCGCGCCGGAGCGGGGGGGACTGGTACCTCGGGAGCGGCACGGACAGCACCCCGCGCGCGCTCCGGATCCCGCTCGACTTCCTCGGTGAGGGGGCGTTCGTCGCCGAGACGTACACGGACGACGCCGAGGCCGACTACGACGCGCGCCCGAACCTGGTCGCCCGGAGCCGGTTCCTGGTCAGGCCCGGCGACACGCTCGTCGCGGCGATGGAGGCCGGCGGCGGCCAGGCGGTCCGCCTCCGCCCGGCGACCGCCGAGGACACGGCGAGCCTCGAGGACTACCGGGAGCCGCGCTACGCGGTCGAGGACGTGGCGCTGCCGGCGGTGGCCGTGGAGGGCGACGTCGTCGCGGTGACCGCCGAGGTGACCAACCTGGGCAACCTCGTCGGCGGCGAGACGGTCGGCCTCATCGTGGGCGGCGCGCCGGCCGACGCGCGCTTCCTCCGGATCAACGCCGACGCGACGGCGACGGTCGCCTTCGAGATCCGGCTCTCCGGGCGCGGGCCGGTCAGCGTGGCCGTGGGCGACGCCGCGCCCGTGACCGTGACGGTGATCCCGCGGGACGAGGCGCCCCCGGCGCCCGAAGACCTGCGCGTCACGGGCGCGAGCGCCGCCTCGATCGACCTGGCCTGGGGGGCCGTGCCCGGGGCGGTGGCGTACCGCGTCTACCGGCACCTCCCCGGCGGGCTCTACGGCGACACCCCGCACGCCGAGGTGGACGGCGCGCTCACGACGTTCACGGACGCGGGGCTGACCGCCGACCAGACCTACTTCTACATCGTCCGCGCCGTGCACGCGGACGGCGCCGAGTCGCCGGCGTCGAACGAGATCGTGCAGGCGGCGACGCCCCGCCGGGTGGCCGTCACGTTCCGCGTCTGGGCCCCGCCGGAGACGCCCGCCCTGGACACGGTCTACGTGCCCGGCAGCATCGGCGCGCTCGGCCCGTGGAACCCGGGCCTCGTGCCGATGACGCGCGTGGGCGGCGGGATCTGGGAGACCACGGTCGAGATCCCCGAGGGGACCGAGCTCCAGTACAAGTACGCGCGCGGCACCTGGGATCGCGTGGAGTGGTGGGGGCGCATCACCGGGGTCACGAACCGCGCGGTGTCGATCCCGCTCGGCGGCGGCTCCCAGGTGGTCGACAACACCTCCACGGCGTGGGACGACGGCGCGCTCCCCGACATCGACAAGGGGGTCCGCTTCTGGCGGGATCCGCTCGTGTCCGGCACGGCGCCCGCCGACGGCGACGTCGTCGCGGCGGCGCCCGCGATCGAGGTCGGCTTCTCGCGCGACATCGATCCGCAGGGCGCGGGCGGCTACGAGGGGTCGGTGCAGGTGGCGCGCGACGGCGAGCCGGTCGCGGGCGCGGTGGTCGAGGCCGCGCCGGGCCGCCTGGTCTTCACGCCGGCCGAGCCGCTCGCGCCGGGCGCCTACGAGGTGGTGGTCTCCGACGTGAGGAGCGCGCTCGGCGTGGACGGCGTGCCGATGCAGGCGCCGTACGCCTTCGGCTTCACGGTAGAATAGCCCCCGCGGCGAGCCGCCCTCGCCGCGCCGCCCTCCGGAGATCCGCATGCAGGCCGATTCCGCGTCGCCCGAAGAGCTCCTCGCCTCCCTGGGGGAGGCCGCGCACAACCTGCTGTTCCCCAGCGAGTCCGATCACCCGCTGGAGCCGTTCCGGTCGCGCGGGGACGCGTCGTCGCCGGCCGCGCTGCGCGCGGCCGAGGGCCTCGCCGCCGAGACGCCGGTCGAGGTCACGACCCTCGACGACTTCCTCGCGCCCGTCCTCGATCCGCCCGCCGAGGCCGGCGACGCGGCGCGGGCCGACGCCGGGCGGTACCAGGAGCTCGCGGAGCTCCTGGAGCGCCACCTCGCCGATCTCCGCGTCTACCGCGTGGGGCGCGTGGACATCGACGCCTACGTCGTCGGCCGCCACCCGTCGGGCGCGTGGCTCGGGCTCAAGACCAGGGTCGTCGAGACCTGAGCGCGCCGCTCAGCGGCCGCCTACGGGCCCGTCGTCGGTGCGCGCCTCGAGCGCGCGCTGCACCGCCTCGGGCAGGGCGGTCAGGAAATCGTAGCCCGCGCGCCGCTCGATCTCGTCCACCGTCGTGCGGTACTGCCCCCAGCCCTGCTCCAGGATCCCCGCCTCGTTCGGCATCACCGCCGCGATGACGCGCGTCGCGGGCCCGATGTCGTCCGGCCCCTGCCCCGGCTCGAGCACCACGGCGACCTTGAAGAACGCGTCCGGCACGGCGACGCCCTTGCCGATGGTGGCCGGGCGCGCGCGCCCGTCGAAGAGGCCGCCGGCGATCAGGAACAGCACCCGCCGCTGCTTCTGCGCGAGCTCCTGGCACGCCTCCTCGAGCCGGAGCCACGGGCCGGCGTTGAGGTCGTGCCGCTGCGGCAGGATGTTCGTGAGGAGGAACGTCGCCTTGTTGTCGTCGGGGGTCCGCGTCCGCTCCTCGGAGCGGACCATGTGGCCGCGATCGAAGCCGGAGCCGGTGTAGTCGTCGTGCTGCACGCGGTACCAGCCGTCCGGCAGCGCCGCGTCGGCGAGGAACTTGCCCCGGTGGCGGGGCGCGTCGCCGAACGACGCCGCGTCGAGCCGCCAGCTGACCCAGTTCGCCACGTTCCTGGAGCGGTTGTAGGAGAGCGCGTACTGGGGCTTGATCATCAGGTGATCGTCGGACGCCTCGGCCCGGGCGGCCTGCGCCCCGGTGCGGACCGGCACGCCGAGCTCGAGGTGGACGCTCTGCGCCGGCGGCCGCGGCGAGGGCGCGCCCTTCGTCGGGGCGCCCTTCGGCGGCGAGGGGCTGCTGGAGCGGCCGGACGACGGAGACGGCTTGGAGGGCTGGTCCTCGCCGCGGCCCAGGCCGAGCTCCTCGAGCGCGCGCTCCAGGCCGCACTTGACCCCCGCCGCGCTGAGCCCGGCGACGACGAGCGCGACCAGCGCCCGCGAGCCCCAGGACTTCCGTTGTCGCTTCCTGTTCGAGCCCACGTCGACGCTCCCAGCGTTCTACGGCAGCGAGGGCGCCAGCGTCCAGCGCGGCGAGCTCGACGATCGCGAGGAGCGCGCGACGGAGGCGGCACGTTTCGCTTGAGCATGCCCGCACGACTCTCCATGGTTTCTGGAACGCCGATGGAGGAGCCGGAGGACAGGGAGCTGCGACGCCGGAGCCCCACCGGCGCCGCGGCCGCCGCAGCGCCGCGCGCCTCCCGCTCGGCGGGTCGCCGCCCGTTGCGCGGCCGGCGCCGGGTCATCGCCGCGTCCGCGGCGGCCGGCGCGCTCCTGACGCTGATGGAAGGCGAGTCGACGGCAGAGCCCGCGGCGGGGCAGCCCCGCGCCGCCGCGGCGCAGACCGCGCAGGTCACCCTGCCATCGCCGATCGGCCCCACGGACCCGCCCTACCCGCCCGGCGGCGCCGGCGACGCGACGGTGGTGCTCCGCATCACGGTGCGCGCCGACGGGACGGTGGGCGCGGTCGAGGCGGAGGAGGGCGCGGAGCCGTTCGCGAGCGCGGCCCTGCGCGCGGCGCCGTCGTGGCGGTTCGAGCCCGCGCGCCGCGACGGGCAGCCCATCGGCGCGCGCATCCTGTTCCGCGTGACGTTCCGCGACCCTCGCCCCGCCGCGCCCGCCGCGCCCGCCGCGGCGGCCGAGCCTCCGCCGGCCGCCGCGGGGTCGCTATCGCCCCTGGCGAGCCCCGCGCCGGCGCCGCCCCCGCCGCCTCCGCCGCCGCAGGCCATCGACGTCGTGGTCGTGGGCGAGCGCGCGGCGCCGATGACGACCTCGATGACCCGGGAGGAGGTGCGCCAGATGCCGGGCGCGTTCGGCGACCCGTTCCGCGCGGTCGAGGCGATGCCCGGGGTGACGCCCATCGCCTCCGGCGTGCCGTACTTCTTCGTGCGCGGCGCGCCGCCCGGCAACGTCGGCTACTTCGTCGACGGCGTGCGCGTCCCGCTGCTCTACCACGTCGCGCTCGGCCCCAGCGTGATCCACCCGGCGCTCGTCGAGCGGGTCGATCTCTACCCCGGCGGCTTCCCGGCGCGCTTCGGGCGCTACACGGGCGGCGTCATCGCCGGCGAGACGAGGGAGCCGTCGCGCCTGTTCCACGGCGAGGCCAACGTCCGGCTGTTCGACGCCGGCGTCCTCGTCGAGGCGCCCTGGGCCGACGGCCGCGGCACCGCGCTCGTCGGCGGCCGCTACGCCTACCCGGGCGCGCTCCTCTCGCTCTTCTCGCCCGGCGTGGAGCTCGGGTACTGGGACTACCAGGCGCGCGCCACCTACGACTTCTCACCGTACGACCGGGTCGGGCTCTTCGCCTTCGGGTCGCACGACTACCTCGCCGAGATCGAGGACGACGGGGAGACCGACGTGGTGCTCGCCGGCGGCTTCCACCGGCTCGACCTGCGCTACGACCGGTTCTTCCGCCGGGGCGGCCGCCTGCGGCACGCCGTCACGCTCGGCTACGAGCAGAGCTCGAACCAGGACGGCGAGCGGGCCGGGAGCACGCGCCTCCTCGGCGCGCGCGTGGAGCTGTCCGCGCCCGCCTCGGAGCACCTCACCGTGCGCGCCGGCGCCGACGCGCAGCTCGAGCGGTTCGACATCGACATCCGCGAGCGCGACGGGGATTTCCCGAGCCGGAACGACCGGGCGCTCGCGCGCCTGTTCACGAGCCGGGAGGACCTCGCCGCCGGGCTCTGGGCCGACGTCGTCGTGCGCCCCGCGCCCGCGCTCGAGATCGTGCCGGGCGTGCGCGGCGACCTCTTCGCGTCGGGCGGCGAGACCGCGGCGACGGTGGATCCGCGCCTCGCCACGCGGCTGCAGGCGACGCGGAGCGTCGCCCTGCTGAGCGCCTTCGGCGTGACCCACCAGCCGCCCAGCTTCCTCGGCGCCGTGCCGGGGCTGCAGATCGGCGGCCTGCGCGGCGGCGTGCAGACCGGGCTGCTCGCGAGCGCCGGCGTCGAGCTCCGGCTGCCCGAGGGGATCAAGGCGACGATCACCGCGTTCCGGAGCGGGTTCTTCGACCTCAGCGACGCCCTCGGCAACCGGCTGCCCGGCACCGACATCGGCCTCGCGCAGCGGGCGGAGCTGCGCGGCACCGGCAGCACCCATGGCCTGGAGATCCACGCGCATCGCAGCCTGTCGAAGCGGGTCGGAGGGTTCGTGTCCTACACGCTCTCGCGCTCGGTCCGCCACGTCGGCCGCGAGACGTTCGACTCGGCCTTCGACCGCCGGCACGTGCTCAACGCGGCCGCCGCGGTCGATCTGGGCCGCGGCTGGAAGCTCGGGGGCCGGGCGGTGTTCTACAGCGGCCTTCCGCTGACGCTCGATTACGATCTCTGGGGGAACGACGCCCTGAACGGGCAGCGACCCGACGACGGTGAGGATCGCCCCGACACCGAGGAAGACATCCGCCGGCGCGAGCGGCTGCGCGCGCAGATCGCTCGGTACGTGCGCGGGCTGAACCTGCCAGAGCGGCTGCCGGCGTTCTTCCGGCTGGACCTGCGGCTCGAGAAGCGGTGGGTGCTCGGGGAGGGGCGAACCATCTCGCTCACGGTCGAGGCGCTCAACGCGACGGCCGGCAAAGAGACGTTGCAATACGAGTGCTCGCTCCTGCGCGGCTGCGCGCCGGAGGAGCTCGGGCCCATCGTCATCCCGAGCCTCGGCGTCGAAGCGAGCTTCTGAGCGGCATCGACCGTGCCACGCCGACGCGGGAGCGCAGCTGCGCGCCGCGCGGCGCGCGCCGGGCGGAGCGCGCCCGCGTCGAGGTCGACGATCCCCGGAACCGCCCGTTCGCGCCGGGTCACCGATGGGCCAGGCGACGGAGTGCAGTACGGCCGTGAAAATCGCATATCAGCGCATCACCCCGGACTCACGCGGTCACGGCGGCGGCTGGCCATGACGGATGACGAAGAACCTTGAAGCATAGCAGTAAAATTATCGCCAGCACAGCAAGCGCAACGGGGACGTGGGCTCCGACATCTGCAGGGAATCGTTCATCCGCGCCAGCCGCGGACGCAAATCATTGCGGCACAGCGCAACGATCGACGCAGCGATCACGCAACGATCCACGCAGCGATCCACGCAGCGAAGCGCGCGGCGTCTGCGCCGCGCCACGGCACGGCCGGGTCCAGCGGTTCACACGGACATCGCCCCCGAGGCGAAACTCATTAAGAAATGTGTTTGAGGGCGGCGCGCGCAGTGTTCGTGAGCTATCTTGGTGGATCAGACGTTTTATGGTCCGGTGTTTGCGAGCCTTGCGAGGTGGAGTTGGAGCTGAGAGACCACGGGACATCGCACCGCGAGAGACGTTGCCTCACCTCCCATCACCTTCCGCAACCATGAGGGTCGATCGATGAATTTGTATTCCCGCACACTTAGCACGGTTCTCTTCTCGGCGGCGCTCGCGGCCACCTCTGCCCCCGCGAGCCAGGCCGAGGCGTCGTCGTCGAGCCGGCACACCAAGGTCGAGCGTCTGGTGTTCCCGGTGACCCTCTCCGACGGCAACACGTACGAGGTCGTTGGCTACCTCTACTATCGCGACCACTACAAGTATCGCCCGCTTCAGGTGCTCGTCCACGGGCTCACCTACACGCACGAGTACTGGGACATCCCGTCGATCGGTGGACGCGACTATTCCTATGCCCGGCACATGGCCAAGGAGGGATACGCCGTCCTGGCGCTCGACATGCTCGGGGCCGGGGAGAGCAGCCGGCCGGACGGCGACTTCCTCGACCTGGCCGAGACGGCCGAGAGCGTGCATCAGGTCCTCACCGAGATGCGCACCCGCGGCGGGGTCTTCAAGACGCCCTTCAATCGCATCGCGCTCGTCGGCCACTCGAACGGCGCCATCATCAGCACGTACGTTCAGAGCACCTACAATGACGCGGACGTCCTCGTGAACACCGGCCTCACGTTCACGCCGCACCCGATCCCCGTCTCCCCGGAGGCGATCTCCGCGCTGCTGCAGACGCCCTATATCGCGATCCCGCCGGAGATCCGCGCCGACATCTTCTACGACGCGGCGAACGCGGACCCCGCGCTGATCGCCTTCGACAACGCCAACATCGCCGACACGTACACGCGCGGGCAGTTCCTGAGCCTCCTCGCCGTCTCCGAGGACCCCTCGCTCTCCGGCATCCACGACGTGACGAGCCCGGTGCTCATCCAGTTCGGGGAGACGGACGAGCTGCAGCCGGCGTCGTATGTGAACTCCGACGCGGCGCTCTACACGAGCGCCGCGCGCGTCACGAAGGCGATCGTCCCCGACACGGGCCACATCCTCAACGGTCACCGCGGCACGCCGATCGGCTGGGAGCAGATCGACTGCTGGATTCACCACAACATGGGCTGGTAGCCCTCGAGACGAGCCCGGTCGCGGCCGCCGGCGCTGCGCGGCGCCTTGCCGGCTTGGCGGCCGCCGCCGGGGCCCTATGCTGCCCTGCATGCGCGAACAGCTCGCCAAGACGCTCGGGGAGGTCTTCTGGACCGATCTCCGCGCCCACGCGGCCCGCGACGGGGTCATCCTCGTCGCGGCCGACCTCGACCTCCTGGACGTCGGCGAGGCCATCGCCGCGAACGACGCCGCCAGGGTCCAGGCCTGGATCGCGGCCGGCAAGCTGACCAAGCCCACGGCCGAAGATCTCGCGCGATGGCCGCTCCAGCTCGATCTGCGGTTCCTGTCGCTGGTGGTCGCGCCGTTCGTGCTGGTGCGCCGGCCGGCCTCTCCGCCGCCGTCCTGAGGCGCCCGGGCGACCCCCCTGCGGGGCGACCGCGCGGGCTCGCGAGCGGCACGGGTCCTGCTCGGACGCCCCCCGAGGAGGCCCTCCGTGGAAAACGAACGTACGTCCAGCAGCCCATCGACCGCAGGCCTTGCGCCTTCGCGCAGCATGCGCGCGAAGTTCCTCCGCGAGGTCGCAGAAGCCGGCCTCGCGGGCGATCCGGGGCCGCGCGCGCGCGTCACCGAGGCCGAGCTCGCCACGCTCCCCGCGACGGCGCAGCGCTACCTGCGCTTCATGCGGGTCGTCGGCCGGCCGCGCGTGTGGTCGTTCCGCGCGCGGTGGACCGGCGTGTTCCGCACGCGGCCGGACCAGCCGTGGAAGGCGTGCGAGGCGTGGCAGTACGATACGCGGCTCGGGATCGCGCGCATCTTCCACATGCGGCTGCGCTACGGCCTCATGCCGCTGCTCGTGCGCGACACCTACGTGCGCGGCGAGGGCCGGATGCTCGGGCGCATGCTCGACACCATCAGCGTGGTCGACGAGGCCAGCGCCAAGATCGACACCGGCGAGCTCGTCACCTACCTGAACGACGCCATCCTGTTCGCGCCGTCGATGGTGCTCGGCCCCGAGGCGACGTGGACGGCGGTCGACGACGGCGCCTTCGACGTGGCGCTCACCGATCACGGGAGGACCGTCGCGGCGCGCGTGTTCGTCGACGAGCGCGGCGCGGTCACGGACTTCAGCACCACCGACCGCTACGTGAGTGACCCCGACCATCCGGGGGACATGGTGCGAGCGCGCTGGTCGACGCCCGTCGCGGGGTGGATGATCGTGGACGGCAGGCCGGTGGCGCGCGGCGGGACGGCGCTATGGCACCTCCCCGGCGGGGACTTCGCCTATGCCACCTTCACGCTGGCCGACGGAGACATCGAGTTCGACGTCGCGCCGGCGCCTCCGGGCGCGGCGGCCCACGAGCGCGAGAGGGCGTGATAGGTTCGCCTCCATGCGCCGGTTCGAGTTCGTGCAGGGGAGCGCCAGCTCGATCTGCGTTTCCTGTCGCTGGTGGTGGCGCCGTTCGTACGGATGCGCCGGCCGGCTCCGCCGTCGCTCTCCTGAGGCGCACGCGGGACCGCCGCACGCCGCCTCACCCGAGGGCGGCCTGCACCTCGCCGGCGGCCGCGAGCAACGCCTCGTCGCCGCCCGCGCGCGCAAGCAGCGGCGCGAGCTGCGCGATGCCCCCCCAGCCGCATAGAACGCTGACCACGGTGTTTCGCGGCGCGACATCGCCCAGAGTGTTCGCGACCAGCCGCGCCGCCTCCGCGGGTACCAGCCACGGGGCGAGGCTCACCACGTGCGCGAGCGCATCGCTGTCCGGATCGTCCCGGTAGAGCTCCGCGGCCCGCCGTGCTGCCCGGAGGCGTAACGGCTCCGGGAGCTGCGGCGCCACCGCGGCGAGCGCTGCGAGCGCGCCGTAGGCCCCGAACTCGTCGGCGCCGGCCTCCGCGGCCGCGAGCGTCACCTCGGCGCCGAGCACGGCCGCCGACGCAACAGGCTGCTCCCGGACCAACGTCGCCCGTTGCGAGCCCGACAGCTCGCCGACGAGCGAGAGTAGCTCCGCTCGCAGCGAAGCGCGCGCCTCAGGAGGCGCAGCCGCGGCCACCCGCAGCAGCGCCGGCGCGTGGTACGCAGGCGACCCCATCCACCGCATGACCAGCGCCCGAGCTCGATCGGTGTGGCCCAGCGCAGCGAACCTCGCCGCGAGCGCCCCCACCGGCCAGATCGGCACGTCCTCCAGCATCGCCAGCGCCGCCGGTTCTGGCAGCCATGAGGAGAGGACATCCTGCGACGCGGGGTCGAACGGCGACACCCCGTCCGCGTCCGCCATCGAGCGCCTCCAGCCATCGAGCGCCTCGGCGATGGCGGCGTCGCGCTCCGGCGCAGGCAGCCACGGGATCAGCCGCGCCAGGAGCGCACACCGTTCCTCCAGCGAAGCGGCTTCCAGGCCGTGGCGCAGCGCCAGCGCGATTTCCGGCGCGAGCCCCTCGTCGCCGACCAGCCGCGCGAGCGCGCTCGCCGGCGAGCCTCCGCGCCGGGCTCGCGCCACGACGCCTTCGACCCACGCCGGTACCTCCGGCGCCGGCAGCGCGGAGCCGAGCAAGATCAGCTGATCGCGGCGCAGCAGCTCGGCGTCCTCGCGCTCGGCGGCGCCCTCATGCCGACGGAGCACCTCCAGCGCGGCGCGCGCGAGCTCCGGTCGCCCGCGAGCGGCAGCCTCCCGGGCGGCCGGAGCCAGCTCATGCGCCGCAGCCACCGGGCTCAGGAGCGGCGCCGTAGACACCACGCGCTCTGCGAGGTCGAGCGCCGCCGCCGCAAGCCCATCGCCCACCTCGCCCGAGGCACGCTGTGAGAGGCAGCAGAGCGCCGCCGCGCGGGCCGCGTCGAAGCCGGCACGCTCCCCCTCGTCGGCGAGCAGCGGAGCCGGCGCCCAGCGCGCCTCCGCGACGCGCTCCTCCGCCACCGCGGTGGCCATCGCGCACCGCGCGATAGCCCCGAGCGCCGTCGCCACGCGGTGCGGCGATCCTCCTGCGGCCGCAGCCTGCTCCACGCTGCGCTCCAGCGAAAGCCGCGCGCGACGCAGGTCCGCGAGCACCTCCGGCGCGCGCGCCGCCGACGTCACGATCGCCCACGCGGGATGGGCGATGCGCCGCAGGTCCTCTTCGCCGGCGCCGGCCAGCGTCAGGTGAGCGGCCGCGTGCGCGCGCAGGTAAGCCGGGGCTGCGCCTGCAGCCCCGAGCGCCGCGCGGGACAGATCGAGGATGCGCGCTTGGACCAGCACGCCCTCTGCGGCTGTCTGTCGCTCCCACGCGGCCCTCAGAGCCTCCTGCGAGAAGGCCGCGCGGCGCTCGCCTGGGATCCACCTCACCGTGCCGGCGAGGTCCTCCCGTGCTGCGTCAAGCGCCCGGACAGCATCTTCACCGGCGATCAGGCCGAGCGCCTCGGCCTCGGCGGGCGCGAGCAGCCGTGCGAGCGCCGCGAGCGCCACGTCGGCGTGCGCGCCGTCGCACCTGCGCCGCAGCGCCCGTCGCACCGCCGCGACGCGCCCACCCGGCCCTGCCTCGTCTGCCGCCGCCCAACGGGCTTCCGGCGCCACACCGAGTTCCTCCGCCTCCGCGAGCGTCCACGCCCCGACCTCCACGAACGCGGTCTCCTCCTCGCTCCCCCCGAGCCGCGCGCACCACGCGCGGGCGTCGTCGAGTCCGCCGGTCACCGAGACCAGCACGCGGGTCCGCTCGCCCACGTCCTCCATCACGCCCAAATCGGGCTCCCCCGGCGTGAGGACCACCTGATCGAGCCCGTCGAGCAGGAGGAGCCAGGACGGCTCGTCCTCATCGCGCCCGCTCGAGATCCGCCGCGCGACGGACCGGCGTAGCCGCGCCGTGTCGGCGGGCGCAGGCGGGCCCTCCGCTCCGCGCATCATGGCGTCGAGCAGCGCGAGCACCGGGTGGCAAAGCGCGAGGCCCTGGGCGCGGCCCGCGGGCACGAACACCGGCGTGACCGCGTCCAGGCGTGCGTCGGCCGCGAGCGCGGCGCAGAGCAGCGTCTTGCCCACGCCCGCCGGGCCGTGGAGCACGCAGCGTCGCGTGTCCTCATCGACCAACCACGCTGCGAGCGCCCGCCGCGCCCGCGCCTGGCCTGCGGACCACCGGACCGGCCAGGCGAGGGCGCCCAGGAGGGCTGCAAGCGCAGGCAGCGGGGCACCGAGCGATGCCTCGGCGGCGTCCAGTAACGCGGCGCCGAGGGACTCGGCGCTGCCGTCGCGTACCCCGGTCATCGCCGCCTCTTCTTGCCGCCGCCCTTGCTGTAAACGCCGAACTCTCCGCGCCTGCCCTTGGCGCCCACGACCGAGTCGGTGATGCCGAGCGACCGGAACATGCTGCCACATCGCTCGCACGGGTCGACCCGCCCTTGCTTCCTGTCCGCCACGAGGCGGCCGTGCTCGTCGTAGGGACAGCGCGCTCATCAACGGCGCTTTCCTTTGCCGCCGCGCTTCGGCGCAGGCGATTGCGACGCGGAGGCCACGGCGGGGCTCCCCCGTCTGTCCTGCTCCCATGGCCACGGCTCGCCCACCCTCCGCGCCGCGATGCAAGGGGCCGTCGGCGGACCCCACACCGAGACCTCACGCACGTTGCCGTGACCGAGGCGTGACCGCGACGTCGCGAGCAGCGCCCCGGCAGGCGCGCGCGTCGGGGCCGGCCCGCTCCAGCGGACCTCGGCGCCTGCGGCGGAGAGCGCCAGGAACGCGTCCGCCGCGAGAGGTGCGCTCCGCGTGGCCAAGCGTGTGCCCGGGTGGTAGCCGGGGGTGTCGCGCTCGAAGAGGTGAGCCCCCTCGCCGCTCCACGTCCGGATGAAGGCTCCGCTCGCCGCCTCCGCGGCGTCGAGGCCAAGCCGCTGCGCGAGCCCCGGCATGCGCACCTCGGAGGCCACGAAATGGCGCTTCGCGTCGCCCTCGGCCGCCGCGTCCAGCTCGAGGGCGAGGATCTCCAGAAACTGCGCCAGTCGATCGTAAGCAGGGGCCGTCGGCACCTCCTCCATGGCGAGGTAGAGGGCTCCTTGCTCGTCGATGCACGTCGTCCAGCCTCGCGCTGGCGCCGGGGCACTCACAGGCAGCAGGGGGCGACCTTCTGCGTGCGGAAGCCCCTTGCGTGTCCAGCGAACGGAGCCGTCGAAGCGCGCGAGCCCTGCATAGACGCCCAGTCTCCACGCACCGTCGGGCAGGCCGTAGCCGCCAACGAGCGCTTCCGCCTCGAGCGCGACGTCATAGACCGGCAATCCGTGCCGCTCGAGCATGCCCCGCAGCGTCTCGGGGGCCACCGTCCATGCAGGATCGCTGCGGAAGCCTAGACGTGAAAACATCTGGATGGCCCGCGGAGAGAGCAGCTCGTACATGGCGTATCGATCGCACACAACTCAGGCGTTTGCCAGGTGCAGCAGGCGCCCTCAGAGCCCCATCTCCGCAGCCCAGCGTGGATCTGGAGGAGTAAATCGCACGCGGTCCCCTCCGTTCGGGCGACTCGCGCCACGCTGGACTGCCCGCGAGCGCGGCCCACCCCAGCGCGCCTGGAGGTTCTGGATGAGCTGGCTGCAGTTCGGACACGGAGCGCGAAGCTCGTCGCTGTTGCCGTCGTCGGTAGCTCGCATGCTCCGGATGTTGCGAAGGCAGCGACGGATCTGCGCAGCGTCACGTGGGTTGTCGGGATCGAGCGGGCGGCCTCCGTTGTTCCGCCGCTCCCATTCCCGGATGTAATTACTGAGCGCCACCGGCTCGGCGCAGGTCTCTGGCGGCCTCGCCCCCGCGGGGTACACGGTCTCGCCGTTCACAACGACGCTGGACGGCATTGCCTGCTCCACGATGGGGTGGATCCGAGGCGGGGACGTCCGACCCGTTTGGCTCAGCCCTTGCCGCGTGATCCCTGCGCCCTGGATCACGGAGCGCATCGGCGTAAGGCCGAGCGGATCAACGTTCCGCGCGGGTTCCCCACGAGCGTACTCGAAAGCATGCAGACCGCCCGCCAGGCCGACCGGGTCGGCGCTCACATAGAGCCCGACATCTGGATCGTAGAAGCGATGCCGGTTGTAAAACAACCCGGTTTCCTCGTCTTCGTACTGGCCTAGAAAGCGGAGCGGGGTCCACGCGGCGGCCCGCTCATGGCGAGCGACGCGACCCCACAGCGCGGGTCGCAGACGCGCGAGGACCGCGCCGTCGTTGCCGACGAGAAGCGTCGGAAAGTCCCCGGGCCCGAGCGCGTAATGGACCACCCTCCGCGTCGCAGGATCCCCACCCTCCATCTCTATATGCAGCAGCGGCTCGCCGCGGCTATCGTCGAGGACGTACCACCGCTCCACGACACGGCGACGCGAGCCGTCGCGGTGCTCGTCGGTGTACTCGCCGATCAGCTCATCCTCGCTCCAGATGAAGATGGTCTCGCGCACGCTCCCGTCCGGACGCCGGACCGTCTTGCGGAGACGCCGCGAGGAGGCATCGTAGAGGTTCTCCACATGGGCGCCGTCTTCCAGCTCGATGGCGCACAGCAGGCCCCGGGCTCCGTACGTGTAGCGCTCCCGTGTTCGATTACCCTCGCGGCGCTCGGATCGCCGCGCCTCGTCGTCGTAAAGGTAATTCGAATCTCCGCAGGATAGTATCTTGCCACCTTCTGCGTATGTGCGCAACCGCGCATTCGGTCCGCGTTCATGGAGACGCCCGCCAGGCGCGAACGCATACTCTTCCCGATGGCCGTCGCTCGACGCGAGGCCGACCACGCGTCCCATGGGATCGAGTTCGTACAGCGTACGCAACCCGCTGGAGTCCACGTGCTCATGGATGCTACCCGAGAGAGAGGGCACGAAGCCCTCGGTGAAGAGGAGCCCAGGCGCAAGCGGGCCGGTCCATGCCGGTCCGGAGACTGACGAAGCCCGATTGGAGACGACGTGACGCTCGAGCAAGGCGCCCAGCCCATCGTAGCGGCAGTGCAGCTGGCCACCATCGGGCAGTTCGCGCAGGATCTCGCGGCCGAGGCCGTCGAAGGCGCGAGCCACCATTGCACCATCGTCCAGCACGACTCGACGCACAAGACCCATCGCATCACGCTCGAGCCGCACCGCGGGACCGGCGGAAGTGCGCAAGCTGGAGCGACGCCCAGCCGCGTCATACGTCGACTCGACGACGATTCTGATACGGTCGTGCGCCTGCGTCTCGCGTACCAGTCCACCCCGAGCGTCGTAGACGAATTCGCAGACAGTCGCCTCTGTATCCATCCGCGCCAAGCGCCCGTTTGGATCGTACTCGAATGCGTCGAAGGACTCGTCCGCGTAAGTGCGGCGCGAGACGCGCCCGGACGGGTCGCGCTCAAAGCTCGTCCGCTCCCCTGCGCCATTCCGATAAGAGGCTAGCTGGCCCGTCGCATCAAGAACATACTCGTAGGTCCGCCCGTCGAACCGGCGCTCGCGGACCACCCGCCCGGCGATGTCACGCTCATAGCGGGCCACCTCGCCATCCGCGCCGACGACCTCGACGAGCTGTCCCTCACGGTCATAGCGAAAGCGCACCACCTCACCGGTCGGGAAGCGCAGCTCGTGAACGAGATCGTAACCCGCCCACGCAAATTCGTACGCCGCGCCGTCCGGGCTCCTGTATCGCGCGAGTCGGCCATCCGCATCGCGATCAAACCAGGCGGCCGCGCCGTTCGCGAGCTGAACCGTACACAGCTCCCCGCAAGCGTCATAATGATAACGTGTCTGGTATCCCTCTTCATCGAAGAGCCTCACAATGCGTCCGACATCGTCGTACTCGATTCGGCGTGCGCGCCCGTTCGGCTCGATCACCTCGACCAGGTTTGCCTCGGTATCATAAGTGAAGCGAGTCACTGCGCCGTCCGGCGTTTCAGCCGACGTACGCAAGCCGCGAGCGTTGTAGGTGCAGCTAAGGAGCATCCCCACTGCGTCTCGCGCGGCCAGCAGGTTGCCCGCTTCGTCGCGATCGTACTCGACCGCGAGGGCGAGGGCGTCTACCGTAGCGGACAGGATTCCCTTGCTGTCGTAGCGGTACTCGAAGCGGGCGCCGTCGGGCTCACTCAGCGCGATCACCCTTCCATCTGCATCGCGCTCAAACCGCGTCGGAGATCCGACCGGATCCTCGTACAAGAGAATGCGGCCTGCGGCGTCGCGCTTCAATGTTTCCACCCATTTACCTGCGACGCGCTCGAGACGCCCGTCCTCACTCAGATCAAATCGACGCCCCGCACGGGAGTCGTGCACCATAACGAAATCTGGCCCGTATTCGAGCCGACAGTGCAGCATGCCCTTCGCGGGTGTCACTCCGTTGGCCAGGAGCTCCGGGACGTCCGCGGCGAGCGCAGGATCGGGCGCGCCGCCGTAGTCGCACCAGGTCTCGACACAGCGCCCCTGCTGATCGTAAACGAAGTGAGCCGTCAGTCCGGATGGGTATCGCTGCTCGACCAGCCGGTGCTCCTCGTAGCGCATCTCGATCCGGCGCCCCTCGGCGTCTAACGCGGCGACGAGGTCACCCTTGCCATCGTACTCGTAACGTCGGTACCAGACTGTACGGCCGCGAGAGGTGCGCATCTCGAAGCGCGAGATGTGCCCGTCCGGGAAGCGTTGCACAGTGACGACGCGTCCAGCGCTGTCGATGATCCGCGCCAGCCGTCCTGCGTCGTACCGGAGCTCGATGCGATTGCGGGCATGGTCGGTGATGGCCACGAGACGATAGCGGCTCGCCGTCTCCGGTGTGGGAGCAAACAGGTAGACGAGATGCTCGACCGCCAGCACAATCCCCCTCGAGTCGCGGCGGAGGCTGGTCCCATCGAGAAGCGTGCTCGTCTCGCCGATGGCGGGCAGCGCGTGGCGCTCGTGCGCGCCGTGCGGCCTCCGGAGAACGAAAGTTTGGCGCCGAAGCTCAATCTCCCAATCAAGGGAGTGACTCCAGCCGTACCCGAGGCCACGATCGTCTGCATCGAACGAGGAGTAGGCCCTCTCGATCCCGAGCGCGAGCGGTCCGAGGAGCGCCATGTCGACTTGGGGGAGCGTGTAGACACGTCCCGTCGTCGGATCGACCGGATCGCCGGCATGTGTGCCAATTCCCCTGCCGTGCGCCGGATTCATGCAGCCGCCGCCGCTGCCAGGTCCGCAGGAGCGCGCGTCACGGCCGCCGCCGTTCGCGCTGGCGCCGCCATTCCTCCCGCCGGCCCGCTGCCGACCCGCGCCGCCGCCTCCGCCGCGGCCGGAGCCGCCGCCGCCGTCGCCTCCGCCTCCCATGATGAAGACACCCGGGTTCATGCCGGGGATGGCAGGAATGTTCGGAATCGGGGCTGTGCGGGCCATGAGTCCTCATCATGCGCAAGGATGAACGGAGATCAATTGCCGAAGTTCAATCACGGTCCAGGTGTGCCGCTACAGTTTCATGGTATCCTCGCCTCCATGCGCCGGTTCGAGTTCGTGCAGGGGACGAGCGCCAAGTTCTGGATGGCCGACGTGGACGACACGACGTTCGTCGTCGTCTACGGCCGGCTGGGCACCGCCGGGCAGCGCAAGGAGAAGGCGTTTCCCACCGCGGAGGCCGCGGCGCGCGAGTGCGACAAGAAGATCGCGGAGAAGCTCCGCGAGGGCTACCAGGAGGTCGCCGCACCCGCGGGCGGCGCGCCCGCCGGCAGCGCCCCGGCGCCGAGCGGCGACAAGGCCGCCCCGCCGCCGGCGAAGCTCGATCTGCCGCCGCGCGTGCGGCCCGGCGAGGCCACCGAGGCGCAGCGGAGGGCCGCCGTCCACGCGCTCTCCGCGCTCGCGGCCGCGCGCGGCCGGCGCAGCTGGGCCCTCGGGCGCGCCGTCCGCCGCGCCCGCCGCGCGCTCGAGCCGCTCGGCGGGGTCGACCCCGCGACCGACGCGGCGCTGTCGGCCGCCGTGGACGCGCTCATGGCCCGCGTCGTCGCGCCGAGCGCGGCCGATCGGCTGCCGCTCGTCCGCGCGATCGAGCTGCTCTCGGAGCTCGACGCCGCCGCCTTCGCGCGCGCCGTGCGCGACACCTGGAAGGCGCCGCCCGCGACCTCGCCGGCCGCCGGCGCGCTCGCCGTCCTCGGGCGCCAGCTCGAGGAGCTCGGCGACCCGGAGCTCGGCCTCCGGCTCGGCGCGCTGCTCGTCGACCGGCCGCACCACGGCTCGATGAGCGCCGAGGTAGGCTGGGCGCTCCGCTGGAAGGCGCTCTCGCCCTACCTCGAGGCGCACCTCGCCCAGCGCGGGCGAAAGCTCGTGGAGTACCTCGCGGGCCTCGACGCGGGCAGCGACCCGCACGTCGCGCGGCGCATCGCCCGGATGCGCGCCGCGTGAGTCGACTCCGCTTGACCTGATCCCCAGGGCTCGCGATTCTCTCAGGCCATCCCGCCGCGGGAGGCGCCTTGGCGAGCTCACCGAACCCGATCGACATCGCGAACGTCAAGCAGCTCGCCGCGAGCGGCTCGCCCGCCCTGGCCGAGATCCTCGAGGCCTACCTCGAGCAGCCGGATCCCGCGCCGGAGGCGCCGCCCCGCGAGGGCGCGCTCACCTTCGCGGCGTTCCTGCAGCTGCTCTCGGTCGCGCAGGGCAGGAGCACCCCCGAGCAGCGGCGCGAGCAGGCGACCGACGCGTGGCGGCGCTTCCTCGCGCAGGTCGACGCCGCGCCGCCGCCGCGGCTCGAGCTCGCCGATCTGCTCGTCCGCATCTACGAGGAGGGCACCGACGCCGGGCGCAGCGCGCTCTGCGACGTCGCGAAGAGCGCGCCGCTCGTCTTCGGCGCGTGGGGCGGGCTCAAGCGCATCTACAAGCTGGCCGAGGCGCGCCTCGACGCGGAGCTCTTCGGCGCCCTCGCCTACCGCTTCGACGCCGAGCTCTCGCGCGGCGGGCGGCGCGAGGTCTCCCGCGGCACCCTGATCTACATGCGCCGCCGCGCGTGGCGCTTCCTGCGCGAGCTCGGCCGGAGCACGCCCGAGCTCTACCCGCAGTTCGCGGTCGAGGTCCTCCGCCACTACACGCCTGACACGGCCTTCCGCGACCTCTGGGTCGCGAACCACATCTGGGCGCACGGCGCGGGCAAGTACGACGGGCGCTCGTTCCACGGCGGCGTCCCGCCGAGCGACATGGTGAAGCACCGCGCCTTCGGCGAGGCGTGGAGGCGATCGCCCGATCCGCTGATGCTCCTGCTCTCGACCTGCCAGGCCGATCCCCCGGCGCGGTTCGCGATCCAGGGGCTCAAGAAGGATTTCGCCGACGCGCTGCGGAGCGCCGCCACGCCCGCGTGGCTCGCGCGCCTCGCGACCCGGCCGCTCGCGAGCGCGCACGACTTCCTCATCGAGACGCTGCTCGGCTCGCCGGAGCTCCACCAGAGCAAGCTGCGGAGCCTCGGGCTGCACGACGCCGCGCTCGCGCTGCTCGGCTCGCCGAGCCCCAAGGCGCGCGCGTTCGCGATCGAGTACGCCCGCGCGCACGCGGCGGATCTCGACCCGGAGCGGCTCGCCGCGCTGCTCGCCTCCGAGCACAAGGAGACGCGCGCGTTCGCGGCGTCGGCGCTCCAGGGCAGGAGCCCGCGCGCGCTCGGCTTCGCGTTCCTCGGGCGGCTGCTCGAGCACGGCGAGACCGAGGCCTGGGCCGGCAAGGCGCTCGGCGAGAGCTTCGACCGCGCCGAGCTGCCCGAGCCGTTCCTCGTCGACATGATCTACGGCGAGGGCGCGCAGAAGCGGTGGGCCGCCGCCTACCTCAAGGCGAAGTACCGGCCAGGGGAGCTCGGGCCGGCCTTCTGGATCCGCGTGCTCGACGACCCGCGCCACGAGGACGACGATCGCGCGACGGAGATCGCGCTCGACGCGCTCGGCAAGCACCCGGTCGCGGCGATCGGGACGCCGTGGCTGCTCGGCGCGCTCACGCGCAAGCGCATCGGGCGCGCCGTCGCGGCCTGGCTGGAGAAGGCCGACGCCCTGCCCGACCTGACCGCCGAGGGCGTGGAGCGCCTGAAGGGGCTCGTCTTCAGCGCCGAGACGCGCGCGGTCGCGCTCTCGGTGCTCGGCAACCCGAAGATCGTGACCGCGCGGCAGCTCACCCTGCCCTGGCTGCTCGCGCTCGCGCGGCGCGCCGACCCCACGCTGAACGGCTTCGCGCGCCGGTACCTCCTCGCGCACATGAAGCCGCAGGACTTCGACGCGGGGCAGGACGCGGGCGGCCGCGGCGACCGCGAGGCGGGCACCGCGCGGCTGTTCGCGCTCGCGCTCGGCGAGAAGGAGCCCGAGCCGATGCGCGCGTTCGCGCAGACCTACCTGCGGTGCCACCACCCGACGCTCGGGCCCGAGCAGGGCGAGGCCAAGGAGCTCGATCTGAAGCCGGCGCTGAAGCGCTCGGCCTTCACCGCCGAGCGGATCTGGCCCGCGCTCTCCGACAAGCGGGACGACGTCCGGCGCTTCGCCGCGCTGATCACCCGCGCGGAGCTGCGGGCGTGGGGCTACCAGACCCGCGTCTACGAGCTCGCCCACAGCGACGCGAAGGAGGTGCGCAACATCGCCTTCGACGCGCTCCGCAAGGCCGGCGATCCGTCGGCCGATCCGGCGCTGACGCTCACGCTCGACGAGCTCGATCCGGCGCAGGTCTTCGCGCTCACGGAGAGCCTGAAGAAGAGCGCGCGCGAGCTCGGCCTGTCGCTCATCCTGAAGCACTACGCGCGCCTCGGCGGCCCGGAGCGCCTCGGCTGGCTGATGCAGAGCGCCGACCGCGAGGTGCGCCTCTTCGCGGTGCGGGTGCTCTGGGAGAAGCACCGGCCGCGCGATCTGCCGCCGGGCTGGCAGCCGCGCCCCGCGCCCGGGGACGCGCGCGGGAAGGAAAAGGAAGAGGGGCCGCGCCCGGCGGCGGAAGCGCCAGAGGACGCGGGCCGGTTCGCGGACGTCGAGGCGCTCCGGGCCTTCCTGCGGTACGTGCTCTCCGGCATCCCCGCGGGGCGCTCGCCGGAGCCGGGTGACGACGCGGGCCCGCGGCGGCGCCTCTCCGCGAGCGAGGCCAAGCGGCACGTGATCGAGGTCGTGCGCGATCTCGCGGTCGAGGACGCGGCGTTCGCGGCGCTCGTCGCCCCGGTCATCGCCGAGTTCACCGGGTCGATCGCGAAGGGCGAGTGGCAGGCCTGCCTGGCGGCGCTGATGCGGCTCCGGCGCGCGCACCCGGGGCTCGAGATCGAGGGGCTCGCCGCGCCGAGCGCCGGACAGGAGCGCGCATGAGCCACACGATCGGCCACTACGAGAAGGTCCGCGCGCTCGCCGCCGGCCCGCGGCTCCTCGCCGTCGGCGGGGTGCGCGCGCCGGCGCCGGGCGGGACGTCGCCCGCGCGATCGTCCGCCGGCGCGAGCCAGGTGACGCTGTTCGATCACGCGGCGAACAAGCCGGTGCGCTCGATCGACGTGCCGGCGCACGTGCTCGGCCTCGCGTTCGCGGGCGACCTGCTCGCCATGGCGTGCTCCGACGGCGCGCTGCGCCTCGTCGCGGGCGGCGCGGCCGAGGCGCAGGCGCTAGAGGCGCACCCGGGCGGCGTCACCGCGGTCGCGGCGGCGCCGGGCGGCGCGCGCCTCGCGACCGTCGGCGCCGACGGCGCGCTGCGCGTCTTCCGCCTCGGCGGGGGCGACGGGTCCGCTGCCCCGCAGCCCGGGGCCGCGGCCGAGGTCGCGGCGTTCGCGCTCTCGGCGGCGCCGCTCCGCGCCGTCGCCTTCGACCCCGCCGGCGAGCTCGTCGCGGCCGCGGGCGACGACGGCGTCGTCCGCGTGATCACCCTGTCGACCGGCGCCCGCCGCGACATGCCCGGCCACGACGGGCCGGTCGCGGCGCTCGCGTTCACGCCGCGCGACGGGCGGCTCGCGTCGGGCGGCGACGACGGCACCGTGCGGCTCTGGTACCTCGTCGGCGACGTCGAGTGCGAGGTGCGCGGCGCGGACGGGACCGGGCACGCGGGCGGGGTCCGCGCGCTGCTGTGCCTGCCCACCCCGCCGCCGCAGGACGACGGCAAGGAGGCCGGCGATCGCCTGGTGTCCGCGGGCGCGGACGGCGCGATCCGCGTCCACCGCCTCGAGGACCGGCGCAAGCCGCGCACGCTGGAGACGAGCGCGCTGCCGCTCCACGCGCTCGCGCTCGCGCCCGCCGAGGGCGCCGCCGCGCGCAAGGGGTCGCGCGCGTCCGGCCGCGGTACGGCGGACGCGAAGGACGGGCTCGGCGCCGTCTTCGCCGCGGGAGACCGGCGCACGGTGTGGCGCTTCCCGATCGACGCGGCGGGCGCGCTCGCCGACGGCGCCGCGGAGCTCGCGCACGGCTTCGACGCCCTCGCCCAGGCGCTCTCCGGGGCGCGGCCGGCCCGCGAGGCCGCCGTCAAGACGCTCGCGGCGCTCGACGAGCCCGAGGCGCTCGAGGCCGCGGCGCGCGCGCTCCGGTCCGACCGCGACGCCGAGGTGCGCGCGCTCGCCGCCCGCGAGCTCGGGGCGCGCGGGCGCCGCGGCGCGCGCGCGAAGCTCCGCGAGGCGCTCGACGACGAGCACGCGGCCGTCCGCCTGGCCGCGCTGGAGGCGCTCCGCGCGATCGACCGCGACGCGCCGCTCACCCCGCTCCGCGCGGGGCTCGAGGCGCGCGCCGCGGACGTCCAGCGCCGGGCGCTCGTCGAGCTCGGCAAGCTCCACGGCAGCTCGCCGCTCATCCCGGGGCTCATCGCCGACAAGCTCGCCGCCCGCGACGCGTCGGTCCGGCTCACGGCGCTCGACCAGCTGGAGAAGCTCCACCCGGGCGGCCCGGAGCCGCTCCGCGCCGCGTTCGAGCGCGGCCCGGCCGACCTCCGGGTCGAGGCGCTCATCCGGGCCGCCCTCCAGGGCTGGCTCTCGGCCCCGGCGTTCGCGCCGATCGCGGCGCGCGCGCTCGACGACGAGGACGCCGAGGTGCGCCGCATCGCGTTCGCGGCGAAGGTGATCGAGCGGCGGGCGCTCGCCCACGCGCTCGAGGCGCGCGACGAGGACCTCGGCCGCGCCGCGCTCGACATCGCCCGGCGCGCGGCCGAGGTGCTGCGGCGCGCCCGCGACGGCGAGGGCGAGCCGCCCGCGCCGGACCCGAAGGCCAAGCCGAAGGCGCCCGACGACGCGGACCTGAAGGCCGCGCGCGCCCGGATCCCCGGCGTGGGGAGCCCGGGCGAAGGGCCCGCGGAGCCCGACCTCGAGCCGCTGCTCACCGCGATGGCGTGCCGCACGCCGGACACGGCGGTGCGCGGCGCGCGCGGGCTCGCGCAGCTCGGCGACACGCGCGCCCTCGGCGCGCTGCTGCAGCTCACGCGCGAGCAGGACCCGTCGCTGCGCCGGCAAGCGGCGACCGCGCTCGCCGAGCTCCGGGACACGCGCGCCGAGAAGCGGCTCGTCTGGATGCTCGACGACGCGGACGGCGCGGTGCGCGCCGCGGCGCTCGACGCGTACGCGCGGCTCGAGCCGTCGGCCCCGCTCGCCGTGGCCGAGGCGTCGCTCCGCTCGTCGCAGGAGGACATCCGCGTCCGCGGGCTCGACCGGCTGGTGGCGATCGCCGGCGAGGGCAAGGGGCCGAGGCCCCCGGAGGCCGAGGCGCTGCTCGCCGACGCGATCGAGGACGAGTCGCCCAAGGTCCGCCGCGAGGCGTTCCGGACGCTCTGGTCGTGGCACGCCGCGGATCCGCAGACGGCGCTCGACCGCGCCCAGCGCGCGCGCTTCCCCGACCTGCGCCTGCGCGCCGTCGAGGAGCTCAAGGCGCACGGCGAGCAGCCGTGGGCCGCCGAGCGGCTCAAGGCGGCGATCGGCGACCGCGACGACGCGGTGGCCCAGGCCGCGTACGAGGCGGTCGTCAAGCTGCGCGGCAAGGACGCCGCGGAGCCGCACCTCGCCGCGATGGCGTCGATCCACCCGTCGGTCCGCGAGAGCGGCGCCCGCGGGGCCGCGCGCGCGCCGGTGAGCGACGCCGTCCGCAGCGCCCTCGTCCGGCTGCTCGAGGACGACCACGCGGGGCCGCGCACCGCCGCGATCGAGGCGCTCGACAAGCTCCTGCCCGGCGAGGCGGGGCCGCTCCACATCGGCCTCCAGTCGAGCCACCTCGACCTCCGGGTGCGCGCGGCCGAGCTCTGCGCCGCGCGGCGCGACGAGCAGCTGATAAGCCCCATGCGGGCGCTCCTCGCCGACAAATCGCTGTTCAAGGAGCTCCCGATCCAGATCCTCGGCCCGCTCCGCGCCCGCGCCGCGACCACGCTGGCGACGCTCGGCGCGCCGCGGCTCGTCAAGTACTTCGCCACCGAGCTGCTCAAGGACGACTACCCCGACGTGCGCGAGCAGGCGGCGCGCGGGCTCGCCATGGCCGCCCGCCGCGGCGAGGAGGGCTACCTGCTCGACGCCATGGGCCACGCCGACGTCGCGGTGCGCTCGTGGGCCGCCGACGGGCTGGCGCGGCTCGGCGACGTGCGGGCGCTGCCGGTGCTCACGGGCACGCTGCGCCACGAGCACCCGCCCATCCGCGTCGCGACGATCATGTCGTTCGCGGCGCTCGGGCCCGAGGGCTACGGCGGGATGCTGCAGGGCCTCGAGGACAGCTCGCGCGAGGTCCAGGAGCTCGTCTTCGCGATCGTGCTCGCGCGCGACCTCCGGGCCTTCCGCCGCGGCGATCCGCCGGATCTCCTGACGAGCGCGCTCTCGTCGCAGCGCTCCGACGTGCGCTTCGCCGCGGCGCGCGCGCTGGAGCTGCGCACCGATCTGGAGGCGTACCTCGCCCACCTCATCGAGGTGCTGATGCCCCCGCGCCCCGACCCCGCGGCGCAGCCGGACCGGGATCGCGACGGCGCCGCCGAGGGCGAGAAGCCCGCCGGCATGAAGGACTGGCCGCCCGAGGTCGCGCGCGGCCGCATCCTCGTCGGGCTCGCCGAGGCGCTCGCCAGCGACAACCCGGAGCAGCGGTACGCGGCCGCGCAGGTGCTCCGCATCCGCCGCAAGCCGGTCGAGTACTTCCGCGAGGCGAAGCGCGTGGCCGCGCTGCGCCCGGCGGGCGCGCCCATCGCGGCGGACACGACCCCGCGCGCCGCGGAGGAGACCGACACGCGGCCCGCGAAGGGGTGGCTGCGCCGCCTGTTCGCGCAGCTCGCGCAGCCCGGGCAGAAGCAGGGCGACCGGCCGGCCGGCGACGCGGTCCCGGAGGGCGAGCAGCGCCGGCTCCGCTGGCTCGCGTTCGGCGCGTACATGGGGCTGCTCCGGCAGGTCTCGCCGGGCGACGACGAGGCGCACCGCACCCGCCGCGACGCCATCGATCGCATCGTCGACGTCTGCCAGAAGGGCTACGTCAGCCGCACGGCGGCGATCCCGCCGCTCGTCCGGGCGCTCGACGACCCGCACCACCTCGTCCGCAAGGCGGCGTTCGCCGGGCTCAAGGCGCTCTTCCCGGAGGGGGCCGGCGAGCCGCTCGCGCTCGGGCTCGCGTCGGCGTCGGCCGACGTGGCGCGGACCGCGCTCGACGAGATCGCGGCGCGCGGCGACGGCGCCCGGCCCGAGATCGCGCGCGCGCTGAGCTCGCCGCTCCCCGACGTGCGCCGCTACGCCTTCGAGCTCCTCGAGCGGCTCTGCCCGAAGGGCAGCCTCGAGCCGCTGCTCGCCGCGCTCGGCAGCGAGCACGCCGACCTGCGCCTCGGCGTGCTCGAGCGGCTCGCGTCGTCGAGCGATCCGCGCATCGTGCCGGCCCTGTGCCGCGCGATGGAGAGCGACCACGACGATCTCCGCCTGCGCGCGGCGGAGCTCCTCGCCCGCCGCCGCGACGACCGCGCGGTCGACGTGCTCGCGGCGTTCCTGCGCGAGGGCGCGGCGCCGCCGGCGAGCACGACGCTCGCCCGCGCGCGCGAGGCGCTCGTCGCGCTCGCGAGCGGCGCCGCGGTGCGCGCCCTCGCGGCGCGCATGGACGAGGCCGCCGCGCCGGCGGACCGCGCCGCGCTGGCGCGCGCGCTCGGGAGCGCCCGCAACCCGGAGGCGATCCCCGCCCTCGCGGCGCGCTTCGAGGACGAGGCCTCCGAGGTCCGGGGCGCCGCGTTCAAGGCGTGCCTCGAGATCGTCGACCGCGGGCGCGAGCGCGACAAGCGCGACGCGGCGCGCGCGGTCGCGTTCCTCGCCGCCGCCGCGCGCGCGAAGGACCCGGCGCTCCGCCTCGCCGCGGCGCGCGAGCTCGATCTCGGCGACGACCCCGCGCAGAACGACCTCCTCGTCCCGCTCTTCTCGGACCGCGACCTCCCCACGCGCGTCGCGGCGGTCACGTCGTACGCGAAGCGCGTGAAGGACAAGGGCGCGCCCACCGGCCCGCTCGAGGCGGTGCTGCGCGCCGGCGCGCGCGAGCTCGTGCTGCCGGCCGCCGAGGGGGTGGCCGCGCGGGGCCTCGCGCCGGCGCTGCTGCCGCTCATGCTCGTCGTGCGCGCGGGCGAGCCCGGCGAGCGGGAGCGGGCGCTGCTCGCGCTCGGCACGCTCGGCGACGCCCGCGCGCTGGACGAGCTCGAGGCGGTGGCCGCCGGCGGCACCAAGGAGTCGCCGGTCGAACTGACCATGCAGGCCGCCGCCACCGAGGCGCTCGGCCGCATCGCCCCGAAGCTCGAGGGCGCCGAGCTCCGCCGGCGCGCCTCTGAGCGCGTCGAGCAGGCGCTCCACGCCGACGCCGTCGACCTGCGCGAGTCGGCGGCGCGGGGCGTGCGCTGGATCGGCGGCGAGCGCGCCCGCGTGCTCCTGGAGGAGCTCGCGCGGGCCGGCGACACGCCCGACCGGCTCCGCCTCGTCGCGGTGAACGAGCTCGGCGAGCTCGGCGACCGCGCGGCCGAGCCCACCCTCGCGCGCGCGCTCGACGCGCGGAGCGCCGAGGTCCGCAAGGCCGCGCGCAAGGCGCTGGAGAAGCTCTTCCCGGGCGAGCGGACGCGCGTCGAGCTCCTCGCGGTCGCGAGCGAGCACGACGACATCGCGAGCCCGGCGGCGAGCTACCTCGCCGCGGAGGCCGACCCGGCCGAGCTCCTGCCCCGGCTCGCGGCGCTCAAGGACGAGGAGCTCCGGCGGCGCCTCGCCATGGGCCTGCTCCGCCGCGGGTCGCTGCCGGCGGCCGCGCTCCGCGCCATGCTCGAGGACGACCGCGCCCCGGCGCGGCAGGAGGCCGCGCGGCTCATCGCCGCCGGCGCCGTGGACGGCGGTCGAGAGGCCCTCGCCGCGGCCGTCGCCGCCGCGGCGCGGCGCACCGCGGAGCGCTGGTCGGCCGCGCACGGCGACGCGCGCGACGCCGAGGCCGCGGCGTGGCGCGAGCTGCTCTGGGCCGGCGCGCGCGCCGGCGCGACCGCGATGGCGCCCGCGCTCTCGGCGCTCCTCGCGGACGGCGCCGCCCCCGGCGAGGTCCGCCGCGAGGCCGCGCGCGCGCTCGCCGCGCTCGCGACCGCCGCGGGCGGCGCGCCTCCCGCGGGCGCCGCGGACGCCCTCGCGGCGGCCCTCGTGGACATGGACGCCGGCGTCCGCGCCTCCGCGGCGGCGGCGCTCGCCGCGCTCGCGCCGGACGGCGCGGCCGCGCGCGCGGCGGCGGCGCGGCCGTTCGATCCGGTCGCCTTCGGCCCGACGGCGCGCGCCGCCCCGCCCGCGGCGCTCTCGGCGCTCGCCGCGAGCGAGCCGGGCCGGCGCCTCGCGCTGCCGGCGATGCTCGCGCGCGGAGACGCCGCCGCGCTCGCCCCGCTGGTCGCGCTCGCCAGGGGCGAGGGCGGCGACGCCGCGGCCCGCCTCGACGCGATCGCGGCGCTCGGCCGCGCCGGCGGCGAGCGCGCGCTCGAGGCGCTGGCCGCGCTCGCGTTCGACAAGGCGGCGGCGCCCGACGCCGCCGTCCGCAAGGCCGCGTACCGGGCGTACCGCCGCGCGCAGCGCAGCGCCGCGAACGAGCGCGCGCGGCGGGCTTCGACCACGCGCGCGCCCGCCGAGCCCGGGCCCCCCGACGGAGTCAACGCATGACCGCAGCCCTCGCCCGTCCGATCCACCTCCGGTACGCCGCGCCGAGCGAGCTCGCCGCCGCCCCGCTCCAGTCGAGCGTGCGCCTCTCCCTCGACAGCGCCCGCGGCCCGGTCGGCGTGCGCGGCACCGTCCGCGACGCGGCGCTCTTCCGCGACGCGATGGTCACGCTGGCGACGCTCCTGGAGAGCGACCTCCGGTACAAGGGCCGCGATCGCACCGCGTACCTCGCCTACCTGATGAAGCAGGGCAAGAAGGCGACCGCGGCGATCTGGGAGGCGCAGAAGGCGTACCTGGAGGGCGCCCTCGGCGGCGGCGCGGCGGGCCAGGGCGACGGCTCCCCCGGCGCGCGCAAGCCCGCCGGCGCGCTCGATCCGGTGCTCACGGTGCACCCGGACGAGGTCGCGATCGAGGTCTTCTCGCGCGACGAGAGCGCCTACGCCCGGCTCGCCTTCGCGAGCGATCTCTTCGAGGGCCGCGAGGCGGCCCACGGCACCGCGTTCGTCGATCTCTCGCCGCGCATCGTCGAGCAGATCGATCGCCTGCGCGTCTACACGAAGGTGGAGCTCGACGCCGGCGCGTCCCGCGCCCCGGGCGGCGCCGCGCCGGCCGCGCCGCCGGCGCCGATCGAGCGCTCGCTCGAGGTCCCGGCCACGTGGCTGCGCGGCTTCCTCCAGGTGCAGTCGGCGGCGACGCTCCCCGCGGTCTCGTGCGAGCTCGCCCCGATCGACCTCTACAACGCCCTCTTCGTGCTCCGCACGCGCAAGGCGAAGAAGCCGCCCCGCGGCCTGCGCTTCGAGCTCGTCCCCGGCAAGCCGCCGCGCCTCATCCTCGAGCCGTGGGAGATCCTCCTCGAGGGCCACGGCCCGCCGTACGAGGGCCCGCCGCGCGTGGTCCGGACCTTCGGCCGGCAGCGGCTGCTCGCGCTCTCGCGCCTCCTGCCGTACGTGCGGAGCGCCCGCGCCGAGCTCCGGGGCCCCGGGCTGCCGGTCTTCTGGGTGCTCGATCTCGGCCGCGCGACGCTGACCGTCGCGCTCACGGGCTGGACCGACGCGAGCTGGGCCAGCGCCGCCTCGTTCGACGCCCTGATGCCCCGCGACGGGGAGCGCGGCGGCGGCGCGCTCGACGCGCTCGCCGGCAGGCAGCTCGCCCTGCTCCGCGAGCGCGGGCCGCTCCCGCTCGCGGCGCTCGCGGCCGGCGCGAGCGCCGAGGACGCCCGCGCGGCGCTCCAGCTCGAGTGCCTGCGCGGCCGCGTGCTCTACGACGTCGCGCGCCGCGTCTACCGCCCGCGCGAGCTCTTCGCCGAGCCGGTCGACGAGCGCGAGATCCGCTACAGCTCGCCCCGCGAGGCCGCCGCCCACCGCCTGCTCGCCGCCCCGGGCGCGGTGCGGCCGACCAAGGTGCACGAGGTCGCCGGCGAGGGCACGGAGATCCACGGCGAGGTCGCGGACCGGGAGGCGCACCGCGGCTTCTCTCCCCGGTTCACGGTGGATCTCGAGGGCCGCGTCTCGGACGCGTGGTGCAGCTGCCCCACGTTCCGCCGGAGCGGCCTCCGGGAGGGGCCGTGCGAGCACATGATCGCGCTGCGCGTCGCCTACGCCCGCGAGCGCGCCGCGCGGGACGCCCAGCGAAAGACGGCCGAGGGGCGGGCGCTCATCCGCGCCGAGACGCGCACCTACGTGCGCCGCGAGGCCTCGGGCGCGGAGGTGGTCTACCGTGTCTCGCTGGACGACCGCGTCGTGCACCTGTCGTGGGGCGCGCGCGGCAAGGAGGACCCTCGCCATCAGCGCATTTGGTTTGACACGGACGGCGAAGCGCGCGACGCGTATTTCAAGCGCCTGGATGCGTTGACGTCGTCGGGGTTCGTCGACGCCGAGGCGTCGACGGCGTGACGAGGGGAAGGAGGTCTCAGCAAACGTCAGCCAACGTCAGATTGTGTCGTGTTGCCAGGAGAGGTTCTGAACGCACCAGCCTCCGCGCCTCGAGCGCAGGAGCGGCGTCGCGCCGCTCTGGAGGAACCGCCAGTCACTCTCCGCAAGGTAGCCTGTTCTTGGTTCTCTTCGGCTAGACCAGCGCTACGGCGCCGGGAGAGCTGAGACAACCTCGCAACCGCCGTTTCTCCCGGCGCCGTAGCGCTGGTCTAGCCGGAGAACCGGTGAGGCTACCGTGCCCCATGGGTAGAAGGTGATGCGCTCGGGGCCTCTCTTGGCGACATGAACCCGCGATCGGCGAAGGGCGCCGAGCTCGACCGCCGGCCGCCGGCCGCTTCCATCGTGCTGTACAGCCGCGCTTTCACCGAGACATGACCGCGAAGATCGACGCGACCGTCCCCGCCCGAGCCCCCGTCGTTCTCCCCCTCGCGACGCCGCCCGCCCCGTTCGCGGCGGCGCGCGGCAGCGCCGAGGAGCGCCGCCTCGCCCACGAGGAGCGCGTCGCCCGCTGGAAGGCGATCGCCGAGGCGGGCGGGATCGACGCGTGGGTGAGCGCGGAGCTCGCCGCGCGCGGCGCCGTCGCGACCGGCGATCCCAAGGCGATGTCGGACCGGGAGCGCGCCCAGTGGAAGGAGCGCAAGAAGGTCGAGGCCCGGGAGCGCCGCGCGCTGCGCCGCCTCGCCTGGGAGGCGTACCTCGCCACGCACATCAACCACCTCGGCGCCGGCGTGCACTTCCGCGATCGCGAGGGGCCGGACGCCTTCGACGTCCCGGGCCTCGCCGAGCGCGCGCGCTCGCGCGGCCTCCCCGACCTGCCCTCCGCGGGCGAGCTCGCGAGCGCGCTCGGGCTGACGATCCCGCGGCTCCGCTGGCTCGCGTACCACCGCGAGGTCGACGCCGGCACGCATTACCGGCGCTGGCTGATCCCGAAGCGCGACGGCAGCGCGCGCGCCATCTCGTCCCCGAAGCGGGAGCTCAAGCGCGCGCAGCGCTGGGCGCTCCGCAATCTGTTCGAGAAGCTCCCGGTCCACGCCGCGGCGCACGGCTTCCTCGCGAGCCGCTCCATCGTCACGAACGCGGCCGCGCACGCCGGCGCCGACACGATCGTCAAGATCGATATCAAGGACTTCTTCCCGACGATCACGTGGCGTCGCGTGCGCGGCCTGCTCCGCAAGGCGGGGGTCGCCGAGGGTCCGGCGACGCTCGTCGCGCTGCTCGCGACGGAGGCGCCGCGCGAGGTCGTGCAGTTCCGTGGGCAGACGCTCTACGTGGCGACCGGCCCGCGCGTGCTCCCGCAGGGCGCGCCCACCTCTCCTGCGATCACGAACGCGATCTGCCTGCGGCTCGATCGGCGTGTGTCCGGGCTCGCGCGCAAGCTGGGGTTCCGCTACACGCGGTATGCGGACGATCTCACCTTCTCCTTCCGCGCGCCCGAGCCGTCCGGGGTCGCCGGCGCCGCGCGGCCGCGCGCGCCGGTGGGCGCGCTGCTCCGGGGCGTCCGGGAGATCTTGAGCGCGGAGGGCTTCCGGCTGCACCCGGGCAAGACCGTGGTGATGCGCAAGGGCAGCCGCCAGAAGGTGACGGGCCTCGTCGTCAACGGCGCGGGCGAGGCGGCCCCCGCGGCGCGGGTCCCGCGCGAGCGGGTGCGCGCGCTGCGCGCGGCGATCCGCAACCGGGAGCTGGGGAGGCCCGGGAAGGGGGAGACGCTCGCGCAGCTCAGGGGGCTCGCGGCGTTCGTGTACATGACCGATCCGGTGCGGGGGCGCGCGTTCCTCGGGCGCATCGAGGCGCTCGAGCGGAATCCGCCGGCGCCGGCCGATGGGGAATCCGGGCGGTAGGCGGGCCAGGCGGCCTGTTCAGAGCGCCGCGCGGGCGAACGCCAGAGCAGGCAGCGAGAGGGTTACTGTCGCTCCATCCTGAGCAGCGTGACGTCCCCCGCGTCCCTGGCGATCGCTGTCCCCCGCTGCCCCTGCGCCGTCAGCACCCAGTCGAAGACGCTGACGCCGCCGGACGAGTCGACCGTGGTGAAGGTGCCCGTGCCGTCCTGGTCCAGCGTCCATGTACCGGTAAAGGTATCGGAGAAGTACGCCCCCTCGAGATTCCCCGATTCCGTGGCGGTGAGCGTCCCATTGCGGTGGAATGTAATGGTCCCATTCGCCACGAAATTGCCCTGCCCGACGATGATGCCGGAGGCGTCCCAGCCGAAGCGGCCCTGAAAACCGCCGCCCCTGCGCTCGGACGCCGCAGGCTCGTTCGCGTGCGCGATCCCGGCGCCGCGTTGCTCCACGTCGAGGAAGCACGCGCCAGTCAGCAGACCAACGATCGCCAGCCTTACCAACGACTTTTTCATGTTGCACCTCCACTCTCGGCTTTCGCGGAGCGGGTATGTTCGAGATGGTCCGATGAGGGGCACAGGCCCCCTCGATCCGAGCGCTTGCGTCTTCGCGCCTGCGGCGTGCCCAGATGGGTCATGACCCGAGGGACGCCGCGAGCATCGAGCACCCAAGTCTCGGTATCTGATCGAGGCTACGGGCTAGCGGGCTCAGCTGTCAACCCTGAGCGTACGATCGGGGCGATTCCGCCCGAATGTAGGAGCCCGAACCAATCTGCGCGACTGGATGGTCCCCGCGGGCTCGCCAGAAGGAGCTCCCAAAGCCGATGGGACGCGCCGCGCCGGCCTCGCGGGCTCAGCTCCTGGTCGAGAAGAGGCGGATCGCGTCCTTCGGGGTGCGCATCGTGACCATGCTCGAGAGATCGATGCCCAGCGAGGTCATCGTCTGCGCGACCGCGGGCTGGATCCCCGTGATCGCGGCGCGCGCGCCGAGCAGGGCTATCGCGCGGACGATTCCGACGAGGCGGTCGGCGGTGCGCGTGTCCATCGCCTCGAGCGCCGAGAGATCGATCACGACGCTGCGCACGTGCCGCGTCGCGATGGCGTCGAGCAGGCGCTCGGTGAGCATGGCCGTCCGCTCTTCATCCATGGCGCCGATGAGCGGCACGCCGACGATGCCGTCGGCGACCTCCAGGATCGGCGCGGAGAGCGCCAGGATTTGCCGGTGCTGCGCCTGGATGACGGCGAGCCTCCGGTCGAGCTCGGCGGCGAGCGCCGATTTCTCGTCCGCCTCGCGCCGGGCCGCCGCGGCCATTGTCTGCAGCTCGCGCGCCGAGCGCTGGAGCGCCTCCTGGGCGCGCTGGCGCTCGGTGACATCCACGCTGAAGCAGGCGACCTGCACCTCGCCGCTCCTGCGGACGATCGGCTTCTTGACGGTCTCGTACCAGTGCACCTCGCCGTTCGGCCGCGTCTCCTTCTCCTCGATGACCGCCGGCTGCCGTGTGTCGATGACCTGCCGGTCGACGCTGGCGAACCCTGCCGCCTCCTCGGCGCTCGAGGTGAGCTCGTGCTGGGACGCGTGGACGACCTGCTCCGGGGTCATGCCGTAGCAGTCCGCGAGCGCGCTGTTCGCCATGACGTAGCGGCTGCGCCGGTCCTTGATGAACATGAGGCTGGGCGCGAGGTCGATGAAGCTGCGCAGGAGCTCCACCTCCTCGGCGAGCTCCTCCTCGCGGCGGCGCGGCGCCGCCGCGCCCTGCGCGCGCGCGTGCACGAAGACGAGCGGCTCTCCCTCGGCCCGCGCGCAGCGCAGGAAGGTCCAGCGCTGCGGGCCCGATCCGTCCCCCGCCCCCGCGTCGATCTCCATCCGGCGCTGCGCCCCTCCGAGCACCGCGCGCGCCGCCTCCTCCGCCTGCGGCGCGAGGACCGGCGCCGCCCCGAAGGCGTCGCGCCAAGCCGCGTTGACCTCTCGCAGCCGCAGGGTCGCGTCGAGCACCGCGAGCGGCTCAGGAAAAGCGTCCAAGTCTGCGCGCATGCGCACCTCCGTGGCGGCCGGTGCGACGCTGCAGACGCACCGTGTCGGGAGCGACGACGATGCCTGTACGGCGCGCGGTTGTCTACGGCGTCCGCCGGTGAGATGTCGTGAGCACAGGCACCGTCCCGGGCGCTTTATCCATTCACGCTGGGAGCTTGTTCGTCCGCTCCGCAACGAGGGTGTCCGGGTCGCTCTCCAGCTGTGAAGCGGGGCTCGGACCTGAATGCCTAAGGAAGGTTGGGCGGCTCGCTCCCCTTCAGGGGCAGCCGCGCAGGGGCAGCCGCGCCGCCGGATCGCCGAGCAGCACGTAGCCGCGCAGGTCGTTGCGGAGCATGAATGCGCGGCTGCGGTGGATGGGCTCGACCGGGGCGGGCCGGTTCCACGCGCGCGCGTCCTCTTCGGCCTGGTAGCCGGCGATCAGCTCGTCGTTGACCTCGCGGTACGAGCGCATCAGCGCGTCGAGGGCCACGCCGGCGCGGCTGCCGCGGGCGGTCGACTGGAGGCTGCTGAAGATCCGGGAGGCGCGGCTCTGCGCCGCCCGGGCCGGGTCGACGAAGCTGTAGGTCCAGGCGAGGTCCAGGTGCCCGATCACCGCGAGCGGCCCGTCGGGGTTGCGGAGCGCGGCCTGCGGCAGCGCGGCGAGGAACGGGCGCTCGCCGTCGCGGGGCAGGCTCGCCAGCACGCGCCGGGCCTGGCCGCCATAGGCGCCCTCGCGCGCGAGGAGGGAGAGCCAGGGGTAGAACGCGCTCTGCTCGGGCGTCCCGGCCCCGAAGCAGGCCAGACAGAACCAGAGGCCGCCCGGGAGGAAGGGGGCGCGCTGGAGCATCTCGGCCGTGAGCAGCGCGTCGCGGCCTCCGCATGCGCCCACGAGCAGCGCGCCCTGGAGCGCGCGCTGCTGCTCGACGGAGGACCACCCGGCGCTGGGCCGGCCGAGCCCGTGGCTCACGGACAGGAGCACGGAGGGCCTCGCGGTGCTCCCCGCGCGGAGGAGGTCGTCCGCGAGCTCGGCGCTCGGGATCTCGACAACGTTCGCGGCCAGGGGGCGCCGCCGGCCCGGCTTCTGGGCCATTGCGATGCAGGGATCGACGAGCAGGCTGCGGCCGAGCTCTGTCGCGGCGGTGCCGTCCTCCGCGACGTAGAACAGGGCGTCGGGCTGGTCGTGGTCTGTCGGGGTTTCGGCCCAGCGCACGACCTTCTCCGCGTAGGCGGCATAGCCGGCGAGATCCGGCCTGCCGTCTGCGCCCGCGACGTGGAGGCGGCCGACGAAACTGCCGTTCGCGAGGACGTGCTGGAGCTCGGCGGAGATCTGGTCGAGATCGCCGAGGAGGAGCAGGTACCGCGGCCTCTCCTCCTCGGCGACGCGCTCGTCGCGCAGCACCGCGTGCTTCCACCGGAGCGACTCGGCCACGCCCATGCCGGGCCGGACGCGGTAGGGCTCGACCTTGGCCCCTTGCTCCGCCTCGCGCAGCCGGAGGAGCGGCGCAATCGCCTCGAGCGCCTGGTCGCCCGGGGCGCCGTCGGGCGCGATCACCGACCAGCGCTGGAGCTCGAGATCATTGGGCTCCGCGTCGGGCCTCTCGAGCGAGAGCGCGTCCACGGCCCGCGCGGTCTTTTCGGGCTTCGGCGCGATGCCCGCCGCGAGCTCGGGCAGGCCCGCCGCGAGGGTGGGGCGGAGCTCGATGGCGTCCGCGAGCAAGAGCTCGAGGGTGCTGGGGGCGGCAGCGGTCATATCGACGGCAGGGTGCCAGGGGGGTGAGGGGGGTCAACGCGAGGGGTCGGCGGCATTTCGAGGATGCCGTATCCATTGATGATTTCTCGCCGCGAGGTGCGGAGGAGGGGCCCAGAGGGGGAGGAGCGCACGGCGGCGGTGTCCTTGAGGGACAGAGTCGCCCCGTCGAACCTCGTGTTGCCGAGCCGTCGGCGGCGACCTTGCCGGCCTGGCGGGCTGGCGACGCCCCCTGTTCCTTTCAATGGTCCCTCGCGGTAGAGTGACGCGGTGATGTGGCTGCGCGCCGAGATGCCTGACGCGCTCGTATCGGAGGTGAACGATGCTGGACTGGCTCAAGAAGCGCCTCGGCTCGAAACATCAGCCCGTTCATCCGCCGTGGAGAGCTGGCCAGTATGTGACCTATTTCCTCGAGCGCGAGGACGGGACCTGGACGGCCATGGCGATTCGCCTCCATGGCCAGATGGACGACGGATCCTGGGCCCTCTCCGCAGATTTCAAGACCCCGCTCGGCGAGTGCACGGCCTGGTTCCGCTCCGATCCGCGGGCTGCTCCGGACGTGCCCGATCCCACGCCGGGCCGGGTCGAGCGGATCCGAGGTGCCGCCATGAGCGGGAATGTCGACATGGCGACGCTCGCCCAGCGACCCGAGATGCAGACGTCGATGGCGATGAACCTCCTCCTGGTCCGCCGCTGGGACGCTGCGAAGGAGGCGCTGGGCGGCGCCGCGCGCGAGGTCCGCTATCCGTGCGGGATCGACCGGGCGTACCCGCTCGTCACGCCCATCCCGGGGGCCGAGTACCAGAAGCACCACGATCTCAACCCGCGCGTGATGCTGACGGGCGTGGCGTGCTTGTCGATCGACGGCGGCAAGAACCCGATCACCGTGACCTCGTTCGGGTGGAGCGATCCCAAGGGGAGCATGCCCGACTCGTTCGACGACTTCGTGGATTTCTCCCACCCGAAGCGCGTCGATCACGAGGGGTTCTCGCTCGCGTACCCGGCGACCTGGTTCCTCCGCTCGGAGGAAACCGAGGAGTCTGGCCTCCGGACCGCCAAGGATTTCGCGCAGCTCGGCGGCAACACCTGTGCGGCGACGCTCTCGGTCACCCTGTCCCACGGCGATGAGGCGCAGGTCGCCGCCGAACGCGACGGCATCGTGAGCAGGCTGGAGGCGCTCCCTGGGTCCCAGGAGGGCGAGGTTCGCCGCCGAACGGCGGATGTTCCCGTGGTATCAGGGGACGCCGCGGGGTTCGCGTTCGATTTCAGCGGTCCGGCGATCGATGGTTTCTCCGCGAACGGCGTCTTCCGCGCGGAGGCTGGCGATCGCGTGGCGCATGTCTCCCTGTTCGGCTGCGTCGCGAGGGGGAACCCCCGGCGAGATCGGGCGCTCGCAGACATGCGCGCGGTGTTCCGAGAGACCGTGGAGAGCTTTCAGTTCAGCTGAGCTGGCTGGTCCGCGTTCGCAGGCCCTTCTCCTTCTGCTCCGTCCGACCGCCGTGAGCTCGGCTCCGTGTGCTCAGGAACGAGGCGAACGGCCTGGATCTGGTCCTGTGCGATCGCGAACGTCGCTCGCCCTTCCCCTTCCGAGACGAGGACGCCAGTGAAGGAGATATCGAGCACGCGGACGCGCCGCGCTCGCGCCCAAGGATCGGCCCAGCCAGGCGCCGCCCCGATCACCAGGTCGACGGCCGCGCGCGTCTCGCTGACGCTCTTCAGCTGCTGGTAGAGGCTCACATCGCCGGGCAACGCCCAATCCGTGCTCAGCGCCTCGTCGATGAATCCCCAGCGGAGCCGGACGAAGCCGTGGAGGACACCGTACTGGTAGAATGCGTGGAGCGCCTTCACATCGCTCTCGAGCCGGCGCGCGAGCTTCGCGTGGTCTCCTTCGGCCAGGTAGCTCGCCACCTTCTCGGGGTCGCCGAGAGGACGGCTGATACCGGTGGTGCCGGCGATGAGGAGCTCCGGCGTGATCTCCAGGATGCGGCCGGCGCGGTTCAGCCGTCTCGACTTCTTCGGCGGCCTGAGGTCCACGACGCGGCGGCGGTCGGCGTCAAGCCCCAGCGCGTGCAGCGTGTCGCGGATGTGGAGGCCCGCGATCACGTCGAACCGCTCGAGCGCGCCGGCGAGCTCGGCCATGTCGCGACCGAGGAAGATCCGGATCGACCGCTGGCCGACGTCGAGCACCGCCGCGGCCTGCGGCTCTTCCGGAAAAGGCACCACGCGAACGACGGCGCGGCGGGCCCTGCGCGCCATCTCGGCGTCGCGGCGAGCCTCCGCGTCGAGCTCTATCCGCCGGGCCGCGATGCGCGCCGTGCACGCCGCGCGCTCCGCCCGCCGGACGAGCTCTGGCTGCGACAGCTTGCGGATCGCCCGCCGCATCGCGGCGAGGCCGGGCGCGCGCGGGGCCAGCGTGAGCCGCCCGTCCGCGCCGAGGACGAAGAGGTCGCTGTTGTCTGGCCCGTTGCGCTCGCCGAGCGGCGTTCGATGATTCGTGAGCGCCGCGAGGAAGGCCTCGATTTCTTGGGCCGTCATGGGCTCCTGCCGTGCGTCGAGCACGGCCGCGGCCTGCCGGACCCATGAGAGGCTCGTCATGTAGCGATCGCGGAAGGCCGCGTCGAGCTCCTCGGCGGACAGCGGGACGTCGTCGCCGGGCGCGGGAGGTGTCGGCGCGGGGGGCGCCGACGCCGCGCGTGTCGCGAGGAGGCCGGCGGCGCGCACGAAGATGCGGAGCGCGAAGGCGTCGAGGTCGAGGCCGAAATGACCGGTTGCGTCGCGGTAGACCGGCGCCATGCCGTGCCATGCTTTTCGGAGCGAATGGGTGAGATCGCCAGTCTCTGCGACCACGCCGGCGGCTTCGAGGCGCTCCGCGATCTCGTCGAGGGTCATGGGTCCGCCGCGCTCGAGGAGGGCGACGATCATGAGATGGAAGAGCTTCGCCGTGCCCTGCGCTGCGACGTCCTCGACCCGGGGAACGGCGATGCCCAGGCGCTCGCAATACCTGTTCTGGGCGGGGCTCATGGCGCGGTCGGGGCGTGCCACGGCACGCTGCATGTCGCGTGAGCGCTCGGACCGAGCGCGGGTTTCTTCGCGGTTCTCGTGGTCCTCGCGATTCGGGGTGTCGACTTCGGCATGGGCGTGCAGCCTACCGCAGGACGCGAGTCGGATGGTCGACTACAAGCGCGGCAAATTCGAGCGCGCAACCGGAATGCGCACCGGATACGGTGTTGGCATTCCGATGAGGCTCGTACGATTACCATGCATCGGCGCCCCTTGCGGAGGTAGGATGCAGCGGGATGAGCGCGCGGGCGGCCGTTCCGTGGGCGTCGCCATGGATGGCGCGCTCTTCAGCGCTGCCGTTCTACGCTCCGGTAGATCGCGGCGGCGTCCTCGCCGCCGGCTTCCAGGTGCAGCTCTCCCCGCATCCTGGGCTGGAACGAGACCGTCATCACACCGACCACGTGCCCGGCTTGGTCGACGACCGGCGCGCCGCTGAAGCCGCGGAGATCGACCGGAGTGTCGATGTCGTAGCGGAAGCGATGTCCGCTCCGCGCGGTGACCTTGCCGGCATAGACGTTCTGCCTACAGGTCGCCTCGGCGTAAGGACAACCGACGAGATAGACCTGCTCGCCGACGTCGACTGGCCGGGGGCGCAGCTACAGGGGCGTCGGGGAAGGGGCTTCGCGATGTCCGTGAGGGTGAGGACCAGCCAGTCGAGCCTCGGGTCGTCGAGGCCGTCGGCGGCGACCTTCGCGGCCTCGCGCTGCGCCCAGCTCCGGACCGAGCGCGTGAGGCGCCGTCTGCTCCCCCGGCTGCCGCGAGCAGCAGCCCGCACCTCGGCTCCGCTGCTGTCGAGCGCGATCTCCATCCACACGCCGGGCGCCCCGGGCCTCTGCATGCGAGGGAGATTACCTGGTCCGCGCTCCTCTTCGCCCCGGGCACGCTCCGCGTTTCGCCGAGCAGCGTTCCAGCCCGCCCGCGCACGCGCGACGTTGCCGACCCGGAGGGGTCCGGGACCCCTGCGAACGTTCTGCATTGCGTTCTGGAGGGGTCTGGACCCCCCTCTTGGCACAAAAAACCGCGTTCTCGGGGGGCAAATGGCACAAAAAAGTGCGTTTCAGAGCGATTTTTGGCACAAAATCGCCCTCTCGCGCGCTCCGCAGAACGTTCTCGAGGGGTCCGGACCCCGGTGTGTCGCAATGCATTGCGTTTGTGCCAGTCCCGGACCCCCCTCCCCTGGCACAGCGGAACGCTGAAACGGCACAGATCGCCGTCCTCGCCCACTCGCTTGGCACAGAGGCCGAGGCGGCCCCGCCCAACCTCGGTCGCGTCGGCCTCAACCTGGGTCGGCCTCAACCTCGGTCGCGTCGGCCTCAACCTCGGTCAGGTCGGCCTCAACCTCGGTCAGGTCGGCCGGCCGCCTCACCGGCCGCTGTTCGCGCCGGGCCGAACCCCTCCCCGTCGATCCGCCTTGGCACCTGGTCGCGCCTGTTCCGGAGCGCCGCCGCGGTGGCTCCAGGCTCCATCCGTGCGAAGCGTGGGCATGAGCGCGTGGCCCTCCCCCGCTCGCCGGGGAGCGCCGTACCCGTTTCGACACCACGACGACGGCGCCTCGAGTCCGTGTCACCCAGCCCGGGCGCTTGCTGAGCGCGCGGCGCTCGACGTACGACGCCGCGATCGCCCCCAGGAGCAAGCCCATGTCCAGACCGTCGATTCGCGCGCTCGTCGCGCGCCGCTCTTGCGCCGCCGCCGCCTTCTCCGCGGTCGCCCTCGCCGCCGCGCCCGGCTCGGCGGCCTCGAGCCGCACGAGCTACATCGTCGCCGAGATCACGAGCGCCAACGCGGGCCTGCCCTCGAGCGCTCGGGCCGAGAAGTACGCGGAGATGAAGGCCTCTCCGTTCACGTTCTTCCGCGGCTCCAACCACCTCTACTGGAAGGATCTCGGCAGCTCGACCCAGCTCCTCACGTACGGCGGCGCGAGCTCCACCCGGACGTGGCTCGGCGGCGACATGCACGTCAACAACATGGGCGCGTTCGATGACGACCAGGGCGACGTCGTATACGCCATCAACGATTTCGACGAGGCCGTCATCGGCGACTACCAGCTCGACGTCTGGCGGCTCGCCACCAGCCTCGCGCTGGTCGCCCGCGAGAACGGTGGCTACAGCCTCGCCGACCAGAGCTCGCTCCTCGACGCGTTCACCGAGGCGTACCTCGACGCGATCGCGAGCTACGCCGGGAACAACCAGGAGACCACGCGGAAGTTCACGGAGAGCAACACCTATGGCCTGCTCGACGACTTCCTCGACGACGTCGAGGCGTCGAACAGCCGGGCCGAGATGCTCGACGATTTCACGATCGAGATCGGCGGCGCGCGCGCGCTCGACACGGGGAGCAACCCGGACCTCGCCCCGGTGTCCGCGGCCGTGGACGCCGACGTCCGGGGCCACATGGCGGCCTATCGCGCCACCCTGAGCGGCGGCGGCAGCGGGCTGCCGGCCGCCTACTTCGCGGTGAAGAGCGTGGCCCAGCGGCTGCACAGCGGGATCGGCTCGCTCGGCGTGACGCGGTATTACGTGCTGATCGAGGGGCCGACCGCGGGACAGGACGACGACCGCCTCCTCGACATCAAGGCCCAGGGCGCGCCGAGCGCGTTCGCCGGCATCGCCGCCGCCGCCGTCTCCCAGACCAACGCGGCGAGCGGCGGCAACCAGGCAACCCGGACCGTGCTCGCGTACAAGGCGCTCGGCTACCGGGTCGATGACCTGCTCGGCTGGATGACGCTCTCCGACGGCCAGAGCTACAGCGTGCGCGAGCGCTCGCCCTACAAGGACACCTTCGACACCGCGAGCCTCTCGACGATGACCCGCTTCACCAACCTCGCCCAGCAGTGGGGCGAGATCCTGGCGACGCAGCACGCGCGCGCCGACGACGACTGGGACACGGCGGTGTTCCCCGGCTCGGTCGACGTGCAGATCGACGCGCTCACCGATGGGGATCACGCGGGCTTCCGCGCCAACGTGCGCGCGATCGCGCTCGATTACGCCGACCAGGTCGCGCTGGATTACGCGAGCTTCTGCGCCAGCTTCTGACCGCCGGGAGGGGCGCGCGCCGGAGCCCCCGGGGCAGTACGCGGTCGCTCAGCGCGTCCGCTTCAGCGCCGCCTTGAGCACGTGCTCCGCGATCAGATACCCGAACCCCTCCCCGTCGATCCGCCGGAGCAGCTGGTCGCGCGCGATCCGGAGCGCCGCCGCGGTGGCGTCCAGGTTCCACCCGTGCGCGGCGAGCTGCTCCAGGAGCCGCGCGCGCCGCACCTGCCCGGCCGAGAGCCGGTAGGTCTTCGCGTACTCCAAGGAGCCGTCGTCGCGCACGATCGCCTCGCCGATGTGGTTGTCGAGCGCCGGATCGAGCTCGGTCATGAACCGCTGCAGCGAGAACGGCCCCGCCCGGTACACGCGCTGCGCCGCGATCGGCCGGCCGAGGAGGCCCGCGGCCGTGTCCACGTGCAGCGCGCCGGCCTCGGCCCGCGCCCGGCCGAGCGCGGCCCGCAGGTCGTCGAGCGAGCCGATCTGCGCCTCGTCGATCGGATGCGCGAACGCCTGGCTGTCGCCGTTGTGGCGGGCCGCGTAGAGCAGCGTCTGCTCGTAGAAGTCCTCGATCAGCGTGCGGTGCAGCGCGCGGTAGTCGTCGGGGTGCGACACCACGAACACCGACGCGAGCAGCTCGCCGACGAAGAGCAGCAGGCCGCTCTGGCCCTCGTGGATCTCGAAGACGCGCAGCGCGTCCTCGAGGCTCGGGATCGCCCGACCGGAGAGCGACACCTCGATGCGCGGATCGAGGCCGCGGGAGATCGCCCGCCGCGAGTACTCGGACCAGGCGATCTCGGGGGCGTTGAAGTGCAAGGCGAGGAAGCCCTCCATCGCGAGGTGCTGCGGCAGGAGGCGCAGGCGGTTCCGCTCGGCCGGGTCCTCGCCGCGCGCCTCGCGCCGCACCATGCGGTGGAGCACGTTGACGCCGCGGCAGATCTTGGCGAGCGGGTTGCGGTCGGCCGGCCCCGCGAGCGCCGCGCCGTAGGACGCGACCGGCGAGCCGTCCTCGGTCCACCCGACCACGAGCGCGTGCGGCACGTAGCTCGAGCAATAGTACGAGCCGTCGCCCACATCGACGAGCGCCATGGGGTCGTCGTACCGGCGGCGGGCGATGCGCAGGTCGTCGCGCGGCGCGGACCGGAGGAGCGGGACCAGGCGCACGCCCGCGAAGACCTGGGCGTGCGTGGCCGTGAGGCCCCGGAGCGAGAGCGACTGGAGCAGGGCCGGCCCCTTCGCCATCAGGTCGCCTCCAGCGCCGCCGCGGGCGCCTCCTCTGACGGCGCCGCCGCGACGGGCGACTCTTCCGCCGGCACCGACGCGCCGGGCGCCCTGGCGTGCCGCGCGAGCAGGGCATCCGCGCGCCGCGCGAGGTAACGCTCGAGCTCCGCGAGCGGCGCCGTCCCCTCGGCGAACCGGGCGAAGCCGAGGACCGTCGGCAGATCCTCGGCGTCGCGCAGGCCGACCGTCGGGATCGACGGGCCGAGCGCGCGCGGCGCGTAGCGCTCGCTGTCGAACACCGGGTTGATGTGGACGATCGACGTGCGCTGCCCCGGATCGAGCCGCGCCCGGAAGCACCGCGCGACCTCGGCGGCGGCGCCGGCCGGGTCGTTCTCGAAGCCGTCCGAGACCACGATCACGACGTCCGGCCGCCACGCGAGCGCGTCGAGCAGCGGCGTCGCGAGATCGGTCTGGCCGCGCGCGCCGACGAGGATCTCGTCCGGCGTGGGCGCGGTCCAGAACGCGCGGTACTCGCTCGCGGCGGCGCGGAGCAGGTAGCTCACGCCGAGCGCGACGGCGAGCGGGCGGCGGCGCTTCTCGCTCGATCCGGACGCCGAGTAGCTCCGGTCGAGCACGGCGGCGACGCGCCCGAGCGCGGCGGGGCTCCGGCGGAGCGCGCGGGCGGCGGCGCGCTCGAGCGCGGCGTGGAGCTCGTCGCGGCGGTCGCGCCGCGCCGCCTCGGGCAGGGAGAGCGCGTAGAGGGCGACGCGCGTGAGCGGGGCGCGGCCGAGGTCGACGGCGAGGTCGACGTCCTCGCGCCCGGCGGCGCGCTGCAGCCGCAGGCGCTCGCCCTCGGTCATGCGCGGCGCGGCGCGGCGCAGGAGCTCGTCGCGCGAGACGCCGCGGGCGGCGGCGAGGCCCTCGGCGACGGTCAGCGGCAGGTCGAAGATCGCCTCCTTCGCGTAGCGGGCCTGCCGCGCGCGCTCGAGGAGCGGCGCCTCGAACGGCGCGCGCCGCCCGGGCTCGAACAGGAACGGCCCGATCTCGCCCGGGAGCCGGAGGTGGGCGTGCACGGCGAGCGCGCGGACGTGGGCGCGGTACTTCACGGCGTCGAAGGCCGGGTCGGGCCGGGCGGCGAGGTAGTCGCGGATGACGGCGCGCGCGCGGCGGTTGTTCACGCGCCGCTCCCGGAGCTCGCGGAGCGCCCGGAGCGCGCGCTGCGGCGGGAGCTCGCGGAGCGCGGCCGCGATGAGCAGCCCCTCCTCGCGCCGATCGGCGGGGGGCGTCTCGGCGCCGGTCGCGAGGAGGTTCACGGCGATGCGCGCCTGGTTGAAGTGGTTGATGCCGGCCGCGAGCGTGCGCGCGTAGAGGCGGCGGTAGTTGCCGAGGATGTACTCGTGGAGGAAGTCGACGGAGACGACCTGGCCGCCGGAGGAGCCGTAGAACTCGGCCTGCCCGCTGCACGCGAAGCAGGCGTTGATGAACATGACGAGGTCCTCGCGCTCGACGCGCTCGGTATGGAAGCGTGCGGGGGGCGCGGGCGGCATACGAAAGCCGCCCGGGGAATGGTGGGGCGATCTACCTACGACAGTAACCAGACTGGGCTCGGAAATCGCCCCGGAGTCCCACGGGCGGCAACCGGCAGGATACACCGGGAGGGCGCACCGCAGAACCGGCCGAGCAGGTTTGCTTCACCGGTGCTGCGCCGCGCAGGCGCTCGGGTCCACGCCGGTCTACTCCGGCCAGACCTCGATCCAGACGAACAGCACCTGTCCGGCGGCCTGGTTGCCGACGGGCACCGGATACACCGTGCGCGCCCGGAGCGCCTCGACGAGGTGATCGCGGTGGATGGCGAACCTCCCGATGAAGTCGTCGCTCACGAGGTCGCGGTCGATGAGCTCACCGCTCACGTGGACGTCCGGCGCGAGCGGCACGCGGCGCCAGGTCGGCGGGCCTTTCCACCCGGGCGTGCAGGTGTCGCGCTGCCCCGGGCGATCGAGCGTGAGCCGGCCGAGCGACCGGCCGCCCGCGAACAGCTCCGCCGAGCCGAACGGCTCCGGCGGCTCGGTGCCCGCCCCCGCCGCCTCCGCGGCGTACCCCGCCGCGCTGGCGGCCGCCGCGGCGGGGTGCGCCGCGCGGAGCAGGTCGCCGATGGCGGTCAGCGCCCCCACCGGGACCGTGCCCATGCCGTCCCACTGGCGCCCATCCGCCTTGGCCGGGCTGATGACCGCGCCGTCGATGGAGACGCGCACATGGGCCGGCAGCGGCTCCGCCGCCGGCTTGCACGCCGCGCAGCCGAGGGCGAGCCCACACACCGAGGCCGCTTCAAAGAGAAGACGTGACGCCATGCCTCGGGAGCGTACCCCGGCGGGCGCGAAGCACCAACGCGCAAGGCCCCGTCCGGCCGGTAGAAGGGGCGTGACGCGGGAAACACCTGCTTCCGCCACCTCAAGCGGGCATGGCGATCCGCCCTCGACCCCCTCGAATCGTTTTACTTTTCCTCCGCCCTCGGTAGGCTCTGAATCCGGCGTCCCTCGGCAGCCGCAGGACTCGCACGAAGCGCTCGTCCTCATGGCAGGTGCGCATGCATCGCCCGCGTCCTCGACGGCGGTCAGCTCGAATCGGTCGCGCCAGAGAAGAGAGGGTGAGGAGCGAGCGCTCGGAGACCCTCAGGCGATCACAGGAGAGAAGAAGCAGATTATGTCGCACAAAGAGACCGTGTCCATCATCGGCTTGGGTCAAATGGGCGCCGCGCTGGCGCGCGCCTACATCAACGCCGGTCATCGGGTGACCGTATGGAACCGGACCCACGGCAAGGCAGCGCCGTTTCAGGGCCAGGCGAAGGTGGCGGCGACGCCCGAACAGGCATGCAGCGAGAGCGACCTGACGATCATCTCGCTGTCCAACTACGAAGCGAGCGACCAGGTCCTCCGCGCGCCCGTCGTGGCCGAGGCCGCGAAGGGTCGGACGCTGGTACAGCTGACCAGCGGCACGCCCAGCGACGCCCGCAGCGGGGCGGCATGGACGTCGGAGCTCGGGATCGGCTACCTGGACGGGTGCATCATGGCTTACCCCAGCTACATCGGGGGCGAACAGACGCCGGTGTTCTACTCGGGTCCCAAGGGGCTCTACGACCGCCACGAGCCGACGCTGCGCGTCATCGGCGGGGCAACCTCCCACGTCGGCGAGCCGATCGGGGCCGCGGCAGCGCTCGACTGCGCTCTCCTGGAGAGCTTTTACGGCGCCACGCTGTCGTTCCTGCACGGGGCGGCGATCTGCGCGTCGGAGAAGTTCCCCCTCGACGCCTACTTCGCCAAGTACCAGGCGATCATGCCGCTCATCTCGATCACCGCCGACATGTGCAACAAGATGCTGTCCACCGGCGATTTCAAGGGGACCGACTGCACGCTGGACATCCACACCGGCGCCCTCGAGCACATCGCGCGTCTCAGCCGGGAGAACAACGTCGACCGGCGCATCCCGGAGCTCATCCTGTCGTATTTCAAGCGGGCATTGCAGCTTGGCCACGGCGCCGATGAGATGGCCGCCGTGTTCAACGCCATTCAGGATCAGGCCCGCGCCGACCAGCGCTGAGGGGTCCGCGCAGGCCGCGCGTCGGGCGGGGAGCGGCGCAGCCGGCGCGGCGCGCTCGCTCCCGCGCGACCGCGCGGCGCCGGTCAGCTCGCGGCCTTGTCGGGCGCGATCAGGGTGACCGTCAGCCGGAACGTCGGCGCCCCGAGCACGAGGCCCAGGAACGTCACCTCTTGCCGGTACAGGGCGATCTCGCGGCTCGCGAGGAGCTCGGGCTTCCACTTGGCGACCAGATCGCGCAGCGCCGCGCCGTACGCCTCGTCGTAATCGAGCTTCGTCGACGAGCCGACGCCCATGAGCGGCGCGGGCAGCCCGGTGTTCGTGGGCGTGGGCGCCGCCGCCGACGCCGACGCCGACGGCAGCTTGACGGGCACCCGGATCGTCTCGCTGGCCGACGCGATGACGATCTCCTCGGGCGGCATCGCGCCGAGATCGAAGCCCTGCTCGTGATGGAAGGGCGAATCCCCCTTCCCCAGCGGGCCCGTCCAGCCCATGAGATTGTACCTCAGGCCGCCGACGAACTTCTCGTCCCGCACCAGCACGAACCCGGACGTGAAGTTCTGCGCCTCGCCGCTCACCTTGATGCCAAGCACGCCGACGACCCCGCCAAACCCGGTGGCGCGAAACTCGGCCGTCGCCTCGAGACCATGCGTCGTGACCGGTCCATAAAAGCCCATGATGTACCTCCTCCAAGGGGTTGTTGTTGTCGGAAGCGCGCTTGGCGCTGTCCGTCCCCTTCCGCCCCTCTCATTTCAATGATCGTGCCGCGCGCCCGGCGAGGAGGGCGGGACCTGGGCGAGCGCGCTCGATCCGCGCGTAAACGTGGCGAGGACTGGCTATCGACATCAGGCCTCCGGACGTGCGCGAAGGTCAAGGCGACGACGATCGGCGAAGGAGACTGGCAAGATCTTGCCGGGGCTTGCCGGAATTGCCGGCAAGATCTTGCCGCAGGTGGAGACCCATGGCCTTTGGCCGTCGGCTCAGAAGCGCTCGCGGACGAATGCTTCGCTCTTCGCCCAGAGCGCCGCTGCTCGCTCGGCATCGAGCGCATACGGACGGACCCCTTCGCTGATGGGATCGATCGGGTCGAGGGTCACCCTCGTGGTGACATGGCAGTTCTCGCAGTAGCGGCCTCCGACCTCGTCCACCTCGGCCACCATGCCAGCCCAGACCGAGGTCGCCGCGCCTTGCGGGATCGTCTTCGGGGCGAACGGCGGTTTGCCTCGAGCAGCGAGGTCCGCGTTGATTCGCTCGACCAGGGTCGAGAGGGAGTCGCCAGGGAGGTGACGCCCGAGCTCGGTCGCGATGACGCCCGGATGCACGGCGGTGGCGCGCGTCCCGCGCCCGCGGAGGCGTCGATCGAGCTCCACCGCGAAGAGGATGTTCGCGGTCTTGGATCGCCCGTAGGCGACGAACGGCTCGTAACGCGTGCGCTCGAAATGAGGATCGTCGAGGTCGACGTCCGCGTAGCGATGCCCCGCGGACGAGAGGGACACCACCCTCGAGCCCGCCCGCAGCAAGGACGCGATCCGGTTGACGAGCACGAAATGCCCGAGGTGGTTCGTGCCGAATTGCAGCTCGAACCCATCCTCGGTCAGGCCGAACGGGCACGCCATCACGCCGGCGTTGGCGATGACGAGGTCGAACGGCTCCCCCTGCCTCAGCAGATCGTCCGCGCAGCGGCGCACGCTGGCCAGCGAGGCGAGGTCCAGCTCCACGAGCTCGAGCCGTCCGGAGCCGGCGTTCGCCGCTCGCACCCCGCGGGTCGCCGCTTCCGCTTTCTCGAGGTTGCGCGCTGCGCCCACGACGTGGGCCCCGTGGGCGACCAGCGCGCGCGCCGTCTCGACGCCGAGGCCGGCGGAGACGCCGGTGACCAAGACGCGTTTGCCGCTGAGATCGCGGCCCTCGAGCACTTCGTCCGTGGTCGACGTCGATCCAAACGACGGGGTCATCGTTGTCTCCTTGCGCGCGCGCTCTTCCGCGCGCTCAGGACGCCTTGTACTCCGTCGCGACATCCAGGACCCACGTGACGCCGAAGCGATCCTTGAGCATGCCGTACAGGGGGGTCCACCCCGACGGCGCCAGGGGCTGCACGATGGTCGCGCCAGCGGAGAGCTGCTCCCAGAGCGCGGAGATCTCGGCGGCCGAGTCGCCGCGGACCGAGACGAAGAACGCGTTCTTGCCTTGCTCCCATGGCGTCCGGGAGGGCACGTCGTAAGCCATCACGCGAAAGCCGTTCTTGGCGGCGACTTGGCCCCACATCACCTGATCGGCCTCCGACGGAGCCTGGACGTTGTGGGCGTCCTTATAGGTCACGATGGTGAGGTCGCCGCCGAACACGGACTGGTAGAACTCCAGCGCCGCTCGGGCATCGCCGCGGAAGTTGAGGTGGTTGGTAACGCTGACGGTCATGACGTTCTCCTAGGCAGGTTCAGGGTTTCGAGCGTGTCCGCGCGCGCGAGGCCCGTCGGGGCGCCGGCGCGGATTCGTCGGCCGGTGAGGTGGTGGGATCAGGCCGACGGCCTGTCGAGCCTTGTCCCACGCCGGAGGGCTGATTCCGGAGGGCTGGCACGATGACGCCGTCGACCATCGACACGAGGAAGGCGAGGTCGATCGGCTTGCGCTGGACCAGGGTGCGGTACGCGGCCATCGACGGGATGACCTGGGACAGGGTGGCGATGTCGGCGGACGCCGAGATCTCGCCGCGCGCCACGGCCCGCTGCATCAGCGCGAGATGCGCTTCGGCCCACGGCTCCACGACCGCGCTGTTCGCTGCCTCGGCGAGGGCCTGTTCCTGCGAGAGCAGCGAGGCGAGCCCGGTCATGATCTTGAGCTTGCGCTCGCCTTCTTCGATCGACGGCGGCTTGAACAGGCCGAGGAGGTCTCCGCGGAGCGTGCCCGTGTCGGGCAGATGCTCGATGTCGACCTGATTGCGCTTCATGTGCGCGACGGCGTCGATGACGAGCTCCACCTTCGAGGTCCAGCGACGGTAGATGGTCGCCTTCCCGGCGCCGGCCCGCGCGGCCACCAGGTCCATCGTCAAGCCTGCTGCGCCCACCTCCGCGAGGACCTCGAGCGCGGCCTCGAGGATCGTGGCGTCGCGCGAGCGGTCTCGCTTGCGCCCCGGCCTCGCGGGCTCGACCTCGGCGGGCTCGTCCTCGTCCTGGGTCATGCGGTCACCTCACCCTCTGCACATATCGATACCGCTCGGTTTCGATACTGTCAAGTTCCGAAACCGTCCGGTGTCGTTTTTTGCGGCGTGGCGGCGCTGCTGGTTCGCCCGCCAGGCGCGGAGCCGCTGGGCGCTGGCGCCGCCAGAGGGGGCGAGCAGCCACCCTCCGCCTGGTCCCCCGCCCCGCGATCACCTCAGCGTTGCGGCGCAGAGCCGATCCTTGAGATTTTCCGCGCGGGGACGTCACCAAAGGCGACGATTGAGACAGACCTGGTCCGGCGACCTCGGTCGACCCATCGACGGAAGTCGGGCAGGCTCGGAGGGGCCGCGATGATCGACGCGATCACCATCTTGAGGGCGCAGCGCTCCTGGCGCGACGCGGCCCTTGCCGACGCCCAAGCAGCAGCGCGCGACGCGGTGCACGCGCTCGCCGGTTTGGAGAAGGCCGTGGCAGCTCTCACGGCGAATCTTCGCGATCTGGGTTACCCGCCGGTCCCGGCAGTCATCCCACCCGAACCTGGTCTCGACTCGAGACTGCGGCGCCTCGAGGCAACGGTCGGTGGAGCCGTTCCGCCAATCCTCGTCGCGTTTTGGCAGCAGGTTGGGGGGATCTCCGTCGTGGACCTCGAGGGGTACTCGCACGTCGAATTCTGGCAGGCTCACGGTGTCACCGGGCCGGACGGCTACTGTGATGGCATCCACGTGGATCCATGTAGTGCTGCGTGGGTCGAGTCTGCCGTGCAAGAGGTCACCGACCTGATCGAGGATCCGGGCTCGCCGCCGCTGGACGGTCCGTACCTGCTGGCCCTCGCTCCGGACGGCTACCACAAGGACAACATCAGCGGCGGGGTGCCTTATGGCATCGAGGTCGGCGGCGGCTGGCTCGCGCCTTGGCAGAACTTCTCCTGGACTGGAACGCGACGCCCGGTCTCGGCGCTGCCCGAGCCCATCGACCTGCTGGGATACCTGCGAACGTCTATCCTTGAGTGTGCGGGGTTCCCGGCTCTCCTTGGTGTACCGGCGTTTGAACCGTTGCGTGAACGATTGCTACGAAACGTCGAGGTCTTTTGAAGACGACGGCGACGGCCTCCCGACCCAGGGCGGCGAGTGAGGAGGCCGCGCTCCGCGCCTCGCTGGAGCGCGTGGAGCGTTTCGTGGACGCGCTGGAGGCCCGTCACCATTTGGCGAGCGAGCATTCCGCGGCCGGCAGGGCGCCCCGTGGCCGAGGCGCGCCACGGCGACGCTACCGGTAGTCGCCGGGATTGACGTCCTGGCCGCCGTCCTCGACGGCCTGACTGTATCGCCACACATCGGGGCGTGAGCCGTCGAGGTCCGTGAAGCCGTACTCGGCCGCCAGCTGCGCTGACGTCACCGACCGCTGGTTCCATCGCTCGCGCACGGGGTCGGTCGCGAGCGCCACGACCGCGCGCCCCACGTAGCGAGGCGACTCCGAGACCGCAAACCCAGGCGGAGAGGGCGCGGAGCGCCAGTTGTCCTCGGTGACCTTGTAGTTCTCGAGCATCATCTCGGAGCGGAGCCACCCGGGGCTGATCGCCACGGCCGTGGCCCCGTGCGGCGCGAGCTCGTGGCCTTGGGAGAACGCCAGACGATTCACCGCCGCCTTGGCCAGGTCATAGAACACCGAGATGCGGTACCGCGACGCGTTGTAGTCGGCGGTGCCGTCGGTCACCTCGACCAGGAGGCCTCCCGGGCGAGCGATCAGGAGCGGGAGGAGGTGGTGGGAGGTGGTCAGGTGCGTATCGATGGCGAGTCGGAGAATCCGGAGCCCCTTCTCGAGGTTGTGCCGCCAGATGGGCGTGTTCCATTCGGAGGGTCCGCCTTTGAGCCGCTCCGCGCCCCAGATGTCGTTGACCAAGATGTCGATGTGCCCGTGCGCGGCCCGGATCTGGTCCGCCAGACGCTCGACCTGGGGGGCGTCGAGGTGGTCGACGACCATGGGGATGCCGTGGCCGCCCAGCGAGGTGACGAGCTCGGCGGTCTCCTCGATCGTCTCCGGGCGGTCGTAGTCGGATTGCAGGGAGCGGTTGCGGCTGCTGCGGCCGGTACAGATCACCGTGGCGCCGGCCTCTCCCAGGGCGGCCGCGATCCCGCGGCCGGCCCCCCGCGTCGCCCCGGCGACGACCGCGATGCGACCACGCAAAGCGTCAGGATCCAGAAACCAGCTCGTCATTTCGCTGCTCCTTGAATGGTTCCGCCGCCGACCGGCCCGCGTCGCCGCCGAGGGCGATCTCGTACAGCGAAACGGCACCGGGAGGACGTGAGGCCGTACCGCGCGAGCATATCGGAAGGCCCGCGGCGCAACAAACCGGAAGCAGCGTGGGCGCGCGCGGCGGGGCGCGCGCCGTGCGCCCCGCCCGGGGCTCACGCTAAGCGACGGTATCATGTCGGGCAGCGCGCCTGCGGACTGGGCGCGACACGCTCAGCGGCTGACGACCATGCGATCGACGAGCTGCTGAGCGAGGACGAGTACGCCCAAGTACCCGTCTTCTGCATTCTCGATGACCCACGCCGTAAGCTCGTCCGCCGCGGCCGCGGCGCGGCGCTGGAGGTCGATCCGTGCGCGGACGCCGGCGAGCAGACCGAGCGTGGTGGCCGTCACGAGCTGGGCGAGCAGCTCCCGGAGCGCTTCGGGGAGGTCCTCGACCGTCCACTCGACGATGAGCCGCACGTCGTAACCGACGAACAACCCCGGATGTGCAGCGCAGGAAGGCACGAGCGCAACGCCGGTGTTGCACGCCATGGCGTGGGCCCACCGGAGGCCGACGCACGCCGCATTCCCAGCGTCCATGGCCTCACGCGCGTCCGAGCCCATGACCGCGTGGGGCAGCCCGTGGCCGAAGAGCGCCACGCCGTCGAGCGCGCTGTCCTCCAGCGCGGACTCCAGCATCTCGCGGACGGCATCACCGCCCTGCACGGCGACGGCCTCGGCCCCCGCGGCGAGGCGGATCGTCTGCTCGGCCATCCAGCGGCTGTTCCACAGCGCGGCGTCGTCCTGGGTCCACGCCGCGAAGACCAGAAAGCGCGCCATCAGCCTGCCTGATGCTTCTTCGCCTGGACCTTGACCATGCGCACGGCGGCGCCGTGAACATCCTGCAGGAAATGCAGGGCGACCGCGTCGTCCTCCTGGAGGAGCCTCAGCATCTCCTTGGCCGTGACGCCCGCACCATCGGAGCGCCGGAAGACGACCTCGTCTTCCGGCGCATACCGGAGGAGGTGCTCCAGCGCGTGCTTCGCGGGGCCTGGCTCATAGAGGTGCTCGCGATCGATGCGCGAGAGGTCCGCGCGCTCGACGACCGTGCAGCCGTCCTCGAGCGAGACGTCGTAATACCCAGTAGAATCGAGGTCGAACAGGTTGGAGTGGGTCGCGATGAAGAGCTGATCGATGTGACGCTCCTCGACGAGCCGGACGAGCAGCTGGCGCAGGGCGCGGCCGCTCGTGGGCGCATGGAGGTGGGCCTCCGGCTCCTCGATGCCGACGGCGCGGGCGCCGAGGAGCATGGCTTGCGCCAAGATCGCGTAGACCTGCGCGACGCCGAGACCGGCGAGATCGATGGAGACGTCGCGGCCCTCCGGGTTGGGCTCCGGGAGGAGCTCGCGCAGATCGATTTCGCCGGTGCGCGGGTCCTGAACGGGAGCGAAGGGGGGACGATAGAGCGGCTCACCTGCGAGCAGCGCGCGAAAGGCACCGAGCTTGCGGCGGACCTCGTGGCTCGGGCTGAGCTGGGCCGCAAGCAGGGCGCTCTTCAGGCGGCCGGCGCGGAGGTGCCAGGCGATGACGTCTTCCTCCTCGGGCGGAACGGCAAGCTCTTCGTAACGCGGCTGACGGTCCGCGCTGACGAGCGCATACGCGTGAGTAGAGAGACTGATGATGAGCGCCCGCAGCTGGTTGCGTCGCTGAAGGCGTTCTCGTTCAGGCTCGGACGAGGCTTGAGGCGACGACCAACGCGTCCGCAGGTCTTCGTCCCCTGACTGGAAAGTCGAAAACGAGAGGCTCGGCTGGCGCTCGAGAGTCCAATCCAATGTCACCTCCACGATGAGCTCCGACGCGGGAAGCAACCCAACCGGTGGAAGAGCTTCGCCTTCCGACGCCACAAGTCGAGCTCCCAATACTGTCGACCTTGATGTGTCGCGAGCGCAGACATCTCGCCGGTTGATGACGCCAGCCTGCATCGCCCTCATCGCGTCTTCAGCGCTCGACAGCGCCCCAGTCTCCGCGATCACAGCGGCCAGCCTGAAGAGCGTTCTCGGGACCTCCAGGAGGTTCGATTTGCCGCTCCCGTTCGGGCCATAGAAGACGTTGAACGCGCCGAGATTGTCGACGTGAACATCCCGGAGGCTGCGGTAGCCCTTCGCCCAGAACGACGCGATCCTCATGACGGTGCGATGGTACACACCGCCCCCGGCCGGGGCTAGCGAAGCGGCGACCACGTCGGAGAGCAGGCAAGCACAGCGCCCGCCACGCAGGCTTCGCACGCGAAGCGGGCTCTTCCTCGCACGCCACGAGCCTGCTGCCCGGCGAACGCACCGCTCACCCCGGGCCCATCCGCGCGATCGCCTCGCCCAGCGCTCCGTCGTCCGCGCCCTCCGCGAGCGCCGCCTCGGCGGCGTCGAGCGCCGCCTCGCGGAGCCGGTAGAGCTACGGCTCGGGGATGCGCTCGCGCGCGGCGAGCACCCTCGGCGGGACGCCGCGCACCATCTCCAGGATCGCCCCGAGGCGGCGCCTCGCCTCGGGCGGAGCCGGCGCGCCGGCGAGGCGGCGCGAGGCCGCCTCGGCGACCTGGGCGGCCAGCGCGCGGTACGCGGGCGGCGACGGGAGCGGAGCCGCCATCCAGACGAGCAGCCGCACGAGCTCGCGCGCACCGCCCTCGAACGCCCGGCGGCGCGCCCGCGCAGCCTCCTCGGGTACCAGCGAGGCGTCGCCGCGGAGGACCGAGAAGCCGCGCGCCGCGAGCTCGCCGAGGAGCCTCGCCGGACCGCGCTCCGCGCCGGGCCAGATCCATCGCGCGCTCATGGGCGCGCCGCGCGCGGGCGCTCGAAGGGCGAAATCACCATGGTTAGGTCCCGCCGATCCCGCAGTTTGTATGGTGAACACCGAATTCGACTCTCACCCGAATTGTTCAGTCCACCAACGTGGGCGTGACGTCTCGCATCGACGCATAGGTGAGTATGCCTATACCTCGATCCAGCTGGCTCGGGTACGAAGTCCTGGCGGTCACTTGCATCGGGCGATGCGAGGACGGACGGCGATCTCGGAACAATCGCGCTGGAATTCGTAGCCCCCGGGTCGAGCTGTCTACGACGAGCGCCGTTGAGCCTCCCTCACCCTACGGGCCAGATGGATGCTTGTAGCGCTCTGGGGAGGACATCGCTGTCCCCTGCGCGGCAAGCTCAGCTGTTGATGGAGAATAAAAATATGCGGTCAATACGTCGCTGCGTCTCTACGAATTTGATCGTCCTCGGTCTCCTGAGCACCGGCATTTGGGCCTGTGGCGAGGCGGATGACGGTGATACGTCCTCGACCAGCGGAGGCACCTCTGACGGGGCTACCACCAGCGGCGCGGGCGCCACCACCACGGCCGGCACGGGCGGCACGGGCCCTGGGGGTACCGGAGGCTCAGCGGCCGAGGGCACCTCGGGCAGCGGTGACGCAAGCACCGCGCAGGCCAGCAGCTCGGCCAGCGGCGGGGAAACGAGCGGCACAGGCGGGAGCTCGGGCGAGTGCGTCAAGGGCCAAACCAAGGGAAATCAGGTCGCGGTCATCGGCGAATCGTTCATCGCCTTGACTCACGGCATCACGCAACAGATCGAGAAGCAGGCCAAGGCCAACGGCTCCCTCGCCGAGAACGAGCGCTATATCGACAACTCCGTCAGCGGCACGACGTTGGCCAACGATCAGATTCCCAGCCAGTACCGCAAAGCCGCGGAGAACGGCATGATCAAGTACGTGCTGATGGATGGCGGCGGGAACGACTGCTTGTTGCGCGGGGACGGCGACGGAGCCCTCGCGGCGGCGGAGTCGTTGTTCGAAACCATGACCGAGGACAACGTCGAAAAGGTGGTCTATTTCTTCTATCCAGACCCCATCGGGAACCAGTACGCATCGCTCAAATCCTGCCTCGACACGCTCCGGCCGAAGATGAAGGCGTTGTGCGACGGGCTCACGTCGCCGAAGTGTTACTGGTTGGACCTTCGTCCGGTCTGGAACGGACACAACGAATATACGCAGGACGGCATCCACCCCACCTCTCCCGGCAGCATCGCCACCGGGGATGCAGTTTGGGAAGTGATGAAGGAGAACTGCGTCGCGCAGTGACGAGAGCGGGCCGCGCACGCTGACGGATGGCATCTGTCTCGGCCCTCCGGCGGCCCTGGGCAACCACGCCGCCCGCCTCGGCCTCGGCGCCGAGCGCGCCGGACGTCGCGCCGTCCGAAGCGACCGCCCCGCCGGCCGATAGCACGACGTCATCTGCGCGGCGCGCGCGCCGCTCACCCCCTCACCCCCGGCCCATCCGCGCGATCGCCTCGGCCAGCGCGCCGTCGTCCGCGCCCTCCACATCGCCCGCGAGCGCCGCCTCGGCCGCCGCGAGCGCCGCGTCGCGGAGGCGGTAGAGCTCCGGCTCGGGGATCCGCTCGCGCGCGGCGAGCACCCCGGGCGGGACGCCGCGCAGCATCTCCAGGACCACCCCGAGGCGGCGCCTCGCCTCGGGCGGGGCCGGCGCGCCCAGGCCGAGCCGCCGCCGCGTGGCCTCCGGCGCGCCGGAGACGCGGCGCGAGGCCGCCTCGGCGACCTGGGCGGCCAGCGCGCGGTACGCGGGCGGCGACGGGAGCGGCGCATCCATCCAGACGAGCAGCCGCACGAACTCGCGCGCGCCGCCCTCGAACGCCCGGCGGCCGTGGAGCATGCGCCGGTTGTCGACCACCAGGAGATCCGCCGGGCCGAGCGCGAGCTCGATCACCTCGCGCCGCGACGCCTCGACGAACCGCGCGAGCCGCGCGGCGATCGCGTCCCCCGGCGGCACGACCGGCGCGTGCGTCAGCGCGAGGGCGCCGTCGCGGAGCGACACCGTGGGGCCGAAGACGTCGCCGAAGACGAACGGGATGCGCCGGTAGGCCGTGAAGAGCGCGCGGAAGAGCTCGGGGTCGGCGCGCTCGACGGCCGCGAGCAGCGCCCAGCCGTCGAGCAGGAGGCTCTCGCCGCCGCGCTCCGCGGGCCGGACGCAGGCCATGATCTGCACGGCCGGCGGCGCGCCCGCGAAGCTCTGGCTGTCGGTGTGGAGCGGCGCCGCCGCGGAGCTCGCGGCGAACGACCTCCCCCCCGGCACGGCCTTGATCGGCTGCCGCTCGACCAGGCGCGGCCTCGCCCCGAGGAGCCGCTCGGCGAAGCTCCACGGCGCCCGCGCGGCCTCCTCGGGGGCCAGCGAGGCGTCGCCGCGGAGGACCGAGAAGCCGCGCGCCGCGAGCTCGTCGAGGAGCCTCGCCGGACCGCGCTCCGCGCCGGGCCAGATCCACCGCTCGCTCACGGGCGCGCTCCGCGGGGGCGCTCGAAGGGCGAAATCATGTCTGTTATCCAGCACATACAACGACAAAAGCCGCGCCGTCCACGCCGCTCACGCATCGAGGAAGCGAGCCTCCCGGAAGCCGGCCCGGAGCAGGTCGCGCGGGATCGGCAGGACCCGAAGCAGCGGCGCGCCCTCGGGCACCTCGATCGGCGCCCCGAGCCGGCGCACGTGGAACACCGCGGGGGTCGCGAAGAAGACGTCGGTCGCGACCACGCCGCGCATCACGTCGTAGCCCTCGCCGTGGATGCCGTCGAGCAGGCTCGACCAGCCCGGCGGCGTCCGGGTGAAGGCCCACGGCTTGACGAAGAAGTGCGGCTCGCCCGGCGGGTGGGGCGTGAAGTACTTCGTCAGGTACCAGAGCGCCCCGCGGTTCGCGGCGATGAAATCCTCGCCGAAGGCCCGGGCGAAGGTGCGCTCCACCGCGGCCGCGCCCTCGGCCAGGCGCGTCGCCTCCGGCGCGACGGCGAGCGTGTGCCCGTCGAACGTCGCGCGGAACGGCACGGCGTTCCTCACCACGAGCGACGCGAGGCGCCGCGCCCCGCCGCGCCACGGGACCGGATCCGGCCCGGCCGCGGTCGTGACCTCGGTCACCTCGGCGATCTCGGGCGCCGCCGGCCCGGCGACGACCAGCCGCACGCACGCCGGCCCCGCGCTCCCCTCGCCCGCGTCGCTCCCCTCGCCCGCATCGCCCTCTCGCGCGCTCCCCTCGCCCGCGTCTCCCGCTCGCGCGCTCCCCTCGCCCGCGTCGCTCCCCTCGCCCGCGTCTCCCGCTCGCGCGCTCCCCTCGCCCGCGCCCCCTTCGCCCGCACGCCCCTTCCGCGCGCCGGCCTCGCCTCCCACGAGGCGCCGGTACTTGCGGGTCACCTCGCCCTTCTTCACCGCGAAGTACCTCGCGTCGTAGAACTCCGCGTGCGCCCGCCCCACCTCGGGCGCGTCCGCCAGCGCGCAGGCCTCGATCCGCACGCCAGGGCGCACCGGCGCGAGGCAGCCGATCTCGCCCTCGAGCCGCAGGCGCCGCGGCGCCTCGTCGCGGACGCGCAGCTCGACCACCAGCGGGACGAACGCGCGCTCGTCCGCGAGGTACGCCTCGCTCACCTCGATCAGCACGTTGCGGCGGTTCGCCGCGCCCGCGACCCGCAGCCACACGCCAGGGTCCGGGCGCACCAGGAGCCCGGTCCACAGCCGCAGCCGCGGCCGCCCCAGCCCCGTCCGGCACGTCCAGGCGAGGCCGCCGCGCAGCGCCCGGTGCCACGCCCCGTCCGGCGCCAGGAAGCCCTGCGACACGAGCCGGGGCAGCGCGGCGCGGTGGGCGCGGAGCAGCGCCTCGCGGTGCTCGCCCACCGGCTCGGCGCGGAGCGACCCGAGGCGCCGCTGCACCTCGATCGGCCGCGCCAGCGTGATCTGATGACCGAACGCGTTGCCCTCGAGCAGCGGCACGCACGCCTTGGCCACGCGCAGCGGCACCGCGCCGTCGAGATCGCCGGCGCGCCGGGTCAGCCGGCACAGGCCGAGGGCGTCGAGCACCTCGAAGCAGGCATCACCCGCCGCAGCCACCGCCACCGCCGCAACCGCCGCCGCCACCGCAGCCGCCGCCGCCGCCGCAGCTCGACGAGCTGCACCCCGAGCCGCCGGAGCCGCCCTCGGTCGAGACCACGCGCGGCGGCGTGATCGCGAAGATCATCGGCCCGAAGAGCGGCGACATCGCGAGCGCCGCCGTGCCGGTCGCGGCCACCGTCAAGCCGATGTCCACCGCCTCCCGGCGGCGGCCGCCCGCGACGTCGGCGCGCAGCGAGACGGTCGAGTCCTCGATCCAGTCGAGGTAGGCCGACTTCAGGGCGCTGTACGCGCTCGTGCTCCTCGCCACGAGCCACGTGGCGAACACGAGCGCGATCATCTCCACCACCAGGAACGTGTGCGGCCGGTGGAGCTCCTCCGCACGCAGGACGCGGATCAGCCCCACGCCGAGCAGGACGAGGCCCACCGCCCAGACCACCGCCGAGAGGATCGCCACCGTCCCCCGCGGCCGGATCATCCCGGCGGCGGCGAGCTCCTCGCGGAGCTCCGGCTCGACGTCGGCCGCGACCCGCTCGGCGGCCGCGCGCACCTGCTCCACCGAGAGCGCCGCGCTCGGGTCGCCGCCCGGGCGGAGCGACGTGAGCACGCCGAAGAACGCCGAGAGCACCCGGTCCCGCGGCGGGGCGCCGCCCGCCACCTGGAACGACTCCCCCTTCCCGTCGCCGCCGGGGACGAGCCACCCCGCGGCCATCGCGACCGCGATCAGCGTGGCCGCGACGCCCTTGTTCTCCTCCCGGAGGTACGCGATCGCCCAGTACTCGTCCGGCTGCGGGACCCAGCCCATCGAGAGCCGCTGCCGCTCGGGCGGCGGCGCATGGAAGCGGTACGGCGTGCCCGCCGCGGCCGCGGCCGCCGGCGCGCCGCCCGGCTGCGCCGGGCGATCGAGCGACGCGCCGAGCGCCTTCCGCGCCAGCGCGGCGAAGAAGAGGCCAGACGACGACAGCACGAAGTAGAACAGCAAGAACTCCGGCCCCGACGCGATGTTGAACGGGAAGAAGTCGAAGATCTCGTGGATCATCGCGCCGCCTCCCCGTGCTCGAGCCGATCGACGTCGTCGACCGCGCGGGCGAGCAGCGCCGCCAGCGCCTCGTAGGCCGCGCCCGGCGCCTCGTGGGCCCGCTGCAGTGGGGCGACGTCCACGCCGAGCAGCTTGCCCGCGCCGGCGAGCACCGTGCCGAGATCGTCGTCGCCGTCGATGCCGCGCAGGCCGAGCAGGGCGTGCAGCGGGCCGCGGATCTGCTTCACCTTGCGGAGCACCGCGCCGCGCAGGGCGTCGTCCGAGCCCATCCCGTCCACCACCGCGCGCCGGAGCCGGATCTGCGCCTCGCGGAGCTCCTGCTCGACGCGCAGGCGGCGGTTCTTGCCGTCGATCACCAGCGCCGAGAACGGGTCGCGGCCGGAGAGGAGCACGTGGCACCGGCGGATGTCGTCGTAGAGCAGCGGGAACACGTCCGCGGCCTGCGGGATCTCGGCCGCCGTGAGGATCATCGCCTCGATCCGGGCCGCGTAGCGCGCGAGCCGGAGCGCGTTGGCGATCGCGTCGAGGCTCTCGCGGGACGCCTCCTCGAGCACCACCATCAGGTCCACGTCGCTCTGGCCGTCGCGGTAGCCGCCCCGCGCCGCGCTGCCGTAGACGAGCAGGCACGCGAGCCGGTCGCCGAGCGCCCGCTCCAGGCTGTCCTTGAGCTCGACGAGCCGCGCCTGCACCGGCGCCGGCAAGCGGGAGACCGCGCTCCCCGCGGCGTTCGATCCGTCTTTCATAGGCTATCTTCGCGGCTCGACGATCCGGACATCGGCGCTCGAGCCCATCCCCTTGATCGCCCAGATTACCCGACCTCCGGGCAGCCGTTCCCGCCGAATGAACGGCAGGAGCCTGGGCCGCACGCTCCCGTCGGCCGCCGGCCCGACGAAGCGGGCGCGGAGGAGCAGGCCGTCGACGAGCGCCTCGGCCGCGAGGCGCTCGTCGGCCGCCGCCGCGGCGGCGATCCGGAGCGCGTCGGCGACCGCGGCGAGGCGGTGGGCTCGCGGCGACGCCTCGACGCACCGGGCCCCGAGGCGCGCGGCCGCCTCGCGGTGCGACGCGAGCCGCGGCAAGAGCGGGAGCGCGTCGTCGACCCGCTTGCGCTGGAGGATCGCGCGCGATCGCGCGACCTCGTCGGCCGCGAACGGCCGGACGTCGGCCGGCGACGGCGCGCGCGGGGCGGTGAAGAGCTCGGCGACGCGCGCCTGGACCGCGGCGAGCGCCGCGGCGCCGGGGGGCGGATCGGCGGCGGACGCGGGCGGCGACGCGGGGCGCGGCGGGGGCGGCGAGCGGCGCGGCGGCGCGGACCGGGCGAGCGCGCGGGCGGTCGCGAGCTCGGCGGCGAGGGCGGCGAAGGGCGGGAAGTCGCCGTCGCGCTCGAGGAGGATCGGGACCGGCCCGGTGGCCGCGAGGACCGCGGCGAGGAGGGCGAAGACCGGCTCGGGGACGGGGTGGGCGTGCGTGTCGAAGTAGAAGCCGTGCTCGCGGGCGCCGCCGGCGACGTGGATCATCGCCACGCGCTCGAGCGGGTACGACCGGGCGAGCGCCCCGGGATCGACGCCGGCGTTGACGGCGTTCGCGTAGACGTTGCCGACGTCGAGGAGGAGGTCGCAGCCGGTGCGGGCGACGACCTCGGCGTAGAAGCTCCCCTCGTCGAGGGCGTCGTCGGGGAAGCGCAGCGTGCGCGCGGCGTTCTCGAGCAGGAGCGGGATGTCCGGGAGCGCCCGCCGGGCGGCGGCGACGTTCCGCGCGACGACGCGGGCCGCCTCAAGCGTGTACGGCAGGGCGGTGAGGTGCCCGATCTCGCGCCCGCCGCCGCGCACGAAGGCGACGTGCTCGCTCACGACCGGGGCCGCGAGCTCGCGGCAGAGCGCCCCGAGGCGGCGGGCGCGATCGAGGTCGACGCCCTCGGCGCTGCCGAGCGATAGCTTCACCCCGTGGGGCACCACCGGCCAGATGCGCGCGATGGCCGCGGCCTCGCGCCGCGCGGCCGGGCTCGCGAAGCAGGCCTCGGCCACGACCTCGACGAAGTCCACGGCCGAGGGCGCGGCGAGCAGATCCGCGGCGAGCTCGGGGCGGAATCCAACGCCGACGCCGCCGACGCCGCCGACGCCGCCGTTCAGAGGAACTGGCTGCTCCACTTGCGGAACGTCATGATGGTCTTCTCGCCGGCGCACAGGACGGGCTGGGGGCGATAGATCTTGTTCTCCCAGATCGGGATGTCCTCTTCGATCTGCCGGCACACCTCGGCGGCGAGGGCGTGACCGAGGCGCTGCGCGCCGTCGTTGCGCAGCCAGAAGGCGACGCGCACGTCGACGAGGTCCTCGTCGATCGGGGTGACCGCGTTCACGAAGAGGAGCTCGACGATGCCGGTGAAGCGGATCGTCCCGTACCCCATGCCGTGGCCTTCCCAGGTGATCGTGCCGTCGACCACCTGCCCGTTCGGGCCCTTCTGCTTCACCGACGATCGGGATCGGATGATGTGACCGTCGATCTCGATCTCGGTCCGGGGCTGCGCCGGCATGCTGTGCACCACGACGAAGTGGGCCGGGTCCACGATGTTCTCGAGCGTCTCCTGGACGTGCGTCCGGATCCTCCAGCGCTTGCTCGTGCCCGGGGACCACTCCGCCGAGCGCGCCTCGGGGAGCGGCGGGATCTCGAACGCCGGGGGCTCGCCCGAGGGCGCGTGGTGGACCAGGATGGCGCCGTCGAGCTCCCGCACCTCCCAGCAGCGGACCCTCGCCTTCGGGGGGATCGTGTCCGCGTACGGGATGTGCACGCACGCGCCCTCGCCGGAGATCACCCATCCATGGAACGGGCACCGGATCCCGCGCTGCTCGACGCGGCCCCCCACCCCGAGGTGGGCGCCCATGTGCGGGCAGTGGGCGTCGAGGACGCGGGCCTCGCCGTCCTGCGTCCGGAACAGCACCAGGTCCTGCCCGAAGCAGCGGAGCGGGAGGGGGCCGCCGGTGGACAGCTCCTCCGCAGAGGCGACCTGGAACCAGCCTTTCGGGAAAGGCGGAAGGGGGATTCGAGCGCTCACGTGGATCTCCTCGGCGCCGCGCCTGTCGTGTTCGCCCGTGCGCTCGTGCGGCGCCGGGGGTGGGGGCGGAGTCGTGCCGGCGGTCGCGGCATGAGCTCACCATCTTACGAGACCCGGGCGCGCCGAGGTACATCCGAGCTCACGCCGGGCTCGCGCGCCCGAGCGGGCGGCCGCGCTCCAGCGGACCGCGCGCTCGGCGGGCGATCCGATCAGGCGGGGTGGAGCGTCATCGTGAGGGCATGGCGCGGCCGGAGGGTGGTGACGGCCTGAGGCGACACCGGGCGACCGGGCACGAGGCGCGTGCGGAGCCGCCGCAGCAGGACGGCGAGGAGGATCTGCGCCTCCATGATCGCGAACAGGTTGCCGATGCACTGCCGCGGTCCGCCGCCGAACGGCATGAACGAGTAGCGCGGGCGGGAGGCCGAGCGCTCGGGCGTGAAGCGCTCGGGGTCGAACCTCTCGGGGTCCTCCCAGAAGGCGGGGTCGTGGTGCATGACGTACTGGCTGACGATGACGGTCGCGCCGGCGCGCACGGGATAGCCGCAGATCTCGTCGTCCTCCTTCGCCACGCGCGGGAGGAGCCAGGAGGGCGGATAGAGGCGCATCGCCTCCTGGATCACCATTTTTGCGTAGTCCATCTTCGCCAGGTCGGCGGCCGTGGGCCGCCGGTCGCCGAGCACCTGCTCGATCTCCGCGCGGAGCTTGCGCTCGACCTCGGGGTGCCCGTCGAGCAGGTAGAAGAGCCAGGTCATCGTGATCGCCGTGGTCTCGTTGCCGGCGATGAACATGGTGACGAGCTCGTCCCGGAGCTGTCGGTCATCCATGCCGGAGCCGGACTCGTCCCGCGCGTGCAGGAGGAGCGAGAGGAGGTCGTCCCGCTCTTCCCCGCTCCGGCGGCGTTCCTTGACGAGGCGCAGGATGCCCTCGTCGATTTTGGCGAGCGCGCCCCTGAAGGCGCGGTCGCCCGGGAGCAAGCGGTCGGGCACGAAGTAGAGGAACATCCTCGCGTTCAGCGCCTGGAACGCGGTGAGGAGCGCGTCGCCGAGGCTATCGGCCTCCCGGGGGGTGATGCTGGCGCCGAACATGGTCGCGAAGATGATGCGCTGGGTGAGCCGCATCATCTCCCTGTCCATGTCGATGACGGCGCCCGTGCGCGCCAGCTGCTCGAGCCGCGGCAGATCGCTCTCGACGACATCGACCATGAGGTCGACCAGGCCCGCGAGCTGCCGCGGCGCGAATAGCGGCTGCATGCGCCGGCGGTTCCGGAGCCATTCGTCGCCGCTGGCCGAGACGAGGCCGTTGCCAAGGAGCCTCCTGAGGGGCTTCCACATCCCGCCTTCCTTGGTGAAGTTGCGCCAGTTGTCGTTGAGGACGTACTGCGCCTGATCGGGGTGCGTCGCCAGGTAGGCGTGGAGGACGCCGAGATCGAGCTCGATGAGCGCGCCCGGGTGCTGCCGCGCGAGCTGGAGGAAGAGGCTGGGCGCGTCGTGCACCAGCCCCGGGAGCAGCCCTACCACCGGATAGCCGCGGGCACGCGCGGCAGGCTTGCGAACCGACGTTGACGCAGCCGTGGACGAGGGATCGAACGTTTCGAGCATGGTCGCGCTCTCCTCTCCTGGAGGAGGCTACACGAGCTCGGTCGCCTGCCCAACCGTGGCTGAGGCGAACGCCGCCGGATGTCCCAGGGCGCAGCCAGACCGCCGATCAACGGGGTCAACGCACCGGATCGTGCTCGCATGTGACCGTTGAACCGGCGGTCACGTCCTACGAGCCCACCGTCGCTCGAAGTCGATAGAGGTCCTCGCGCGACGACGCTACGGAATCGCGAACGACTGCGACCGGGTGACCGGGCCTCCGGCGAACGGCGGGATCGTCGCGCCGCGGAATATCGAGGCGACACAGGAAGCGACGTCGGTGGCCGCGAACGGCTGACCGACGACGATCGCATGGCCGACGTGTCCATTCGGCGCGAACGTCACCTGCACGACGCCGCTTCCCGTGGGGCCCGTGGCGCGCGCGCAGCTCTTTGCCTTCGCCGCGGCCTCGACCAGGACCCGACGCGCGAACAGGTCGTGGAAGGGCCTCGCCGGCGCCGCCCTCCCCTCAGGCGCGGGCACGACCGGCTCCGCGTACACGGGTTCTGCTTCCGGTGTGCTCGGAGCGCGAAGCGCAGGGCCGGGAGCGGTCGCCTTGTCCTCGTCGTAGAGCCCGTCCGGCGCGACCGGCCGGGGCTGCGGTGCCCTACGGCCATCCTGCGGTTGCACGGTCGGCTGGCGTCCTTGACCGATGTTCCCGTCCGGGGGAGCGCTCGGCTGCGCGATCATCGCCGCTGAAGGCGGGCGGCGTTCCTCCAGCGCCGGCGGCTCCGTCGACTCACGCTGCTGCGCGGGCGGCGGCTCCGTCGTCTCACGCGGCTGCGCGGGCAGCGCCTCCATCGACATGCGCGGGCTCGGCGCCTCCACGTCGCCCCTCGAGGCGGCCCACACGAGCCCGCATCCTCCCAGCACCGCAGCGGCCGCGACGCCCAGGAACCAGGCCCGCGTGGAGGTCACCGGGAGCTGTATCGACTCCTCGGGGGAGATCCTCGGGCCGGAGTCCGTCACCGCGGAGGAATCCGTGACCTGCAAAGCGGGCACGCCGGACGCGCGATTCTCGGGCGCGAGAGGCGCCTCGGTCGGCTCGGCCCTCGGCTTGGGACGGAGGTCGACCGTCGCGTGGTCCGAGCCGCGCACCAGACCTGACGTCGCTTCCTCCGGGCGATCATCCTGGCCCGGCGCGGGCGCGTCCTCCGGGGGCGCTGGCGCCGTGGTCGCCAGGCCAAGCACGGAGACCCCGGCCGATCGCTCTCCGGCCGCCGGCGGCTCCATCTCCGGCAGCGACGCAGCCGGCCTCGGCACGCCCGTGATCCGCGCGAGATCGTCCAGCATCTCGTTGACGGACTGGAATCGCTGCGTTCGATCGCGCTCGAGCGCGCGGGCGAAAAACGAATCGATCGCGCGCGGTAGGTCGGGCGCGACCCGCGTCGGACGTGGCGGAGGATCCACGAGGATCTTCGCAAAGACCGAGCCGAGCTCGTCGCCCGGGAAGGGGAGCTCGCCCGTGATGGCGCGGAACAGGATGACCGCGAGGGACCACAGGTCGCTTCGGTGATCGATGTCTCGTTCGCCCCGCACCTGCTCCGGGCTCATGTAGTAGGGCGAGCCGAGCACCTCGCCCGTGCGCGTCACCTCCGTCATGGGTCGGCCGGAGATGTCCTTGGCGATGCCGAAGTCGAGGATCTTGACGACCTCCTCGTCGTCGACGCGGGCGAGGAAGAGGTTGCCGGGCTTCAGGTCGCGGTGGACGAGGCCGGCTTCGTGCGCGCGGCGCAGGGCCCTGCCCGCCTGCATCAGGATGCGCGTCGCGCTGGACACCGACAGCCGGCGCACGCGCTTGAGACGCGCTTCCAGGTCCTCACCATGAAGCAGCTCCATGACGAGGTAGGGATGGCCGCCGTCGATGCCATGATCCTGGACATGGACGACGTGCGGGCTCTGGAGGTTGGCCGCGATGCGGGCTTCGCGCTCGAAGCGAGCCACGAACGACGGCACGGCAGCCAGCTCGGGGGCCATGAGCTTGACCGCGACGGGAGAGCCGAGCGTGACGTGGCGCGCCACCCAGACCGACCCCATGCCGCCTTGCGAGAGCGGGCGCTCGATCCGGTACTTCCCTCCGATGACGGATCCTGGAGCGATGTGCATGTCTGGCGCCTACTTCTGGTTGCCCTACGTAGGCGAGGGTACATGAACGGTGGGCGAGGAACCAGAATCTCTGCGGGATGGCGCCTACCCGACTACCCGAACCTGGGTCGGATATCTCGGACCGGCTGCACCATGCTCGCCGAGGTGCGCGCGCGTCACGGCCAGGTCGCTGGAGAGCGAGGTCTCCGGGCACGCTGCGCCGCGCAGCACGGCGTCCACGACGTTTTGTTCAGCCGCTCTTCCGCGGGCGCCGCCTACCAGCAGGTCGGCTGTCCCTGGCAGCAACCGGGCTCCCCGGGCTCGCAGGTCTGTTCGTCGCAGTCCGCCATGCAGGCGTCCCGCTCGCCGGCGCACAGCTCGTAGTCATCGCCGGACTGGACGCAGAGCATGAAGAACCTGGCGCACCGCCCCTTGCAGTTGAGCATGGCCTGGCTCGCCTCGCCCACGTCGCCGTCGGGGGACGGCTCGTCGACGACCTCGACCTGACAGCCGATCAGGGTGAAGCTCACCAGCAGCGACGCGAGAAGGACGGACATGGTTCGTTGGATGACGCGAGTAAACATTCGATTCTCCTCGATGTAGACCGGGCATGTGAAACAGAGATGTCTTTGACGTCGACAGGAGCTCACCTTGAGCGCCCCTTGCGTCGGAGTCGCCCGCGGCTCCCGTCGAGCTACGCGCTCGCGCGAGGGGCCGGCGCAGGCCGCGATCGACGGCCCTTCGCGACGGCTACTCGCAATGGCAAACAGGCGGAGGCCCCAGGGTGCATACGACCTTCTCACCAGGCAGGCAGAAGGGCACGGGCGGCTTCGCTGCGGCGTCGCTCTCGGCGGCGGCCTCGACCACCGCGCCTTCGCTCGATCCGGGCGTGGCGGGGTCGGCATCGCCGACGTGCGCGAGCGGCAGCAAGAACGCGGCAAACAACAGGTGCTTCATGGACAGGCTCCTTCGGGTTGCTGTTCGTCTGGACGCCGACGCGCCGCCCCCTGCGCGCCGAACCACGCGCGACGTGCGTGGCTCGGCGGTCGAAGCGGCGTTGTCGGCGAGAAACGAAGCGGTCGGCGAAGGAACCAGCAATCGTCATGCCGCGGCGGGCGGGCCGGGCGACCGTCGGCGAGCTCCCGCGTTTGCTCCGAAAACGAGGCCAATCGCTCGCCTGAGCCACGGAGATGAGCACGAGGCTGGCGAGCCCCCTGCCTCTCCGGAGGAGACACCTGTTCCTCCCAAGGAACAGCCGGGGGTCAGCGCCGCGCTTGCTTCGCGAGCGCGGTCAGGCGACGGCCCTCGAGGACCGAGGCGACGGCGTAGCCGCCGCCGCCGGCGATGGAGAGGACCCAGAAGAGGCCGGGAGCGCCGAGGAAGAGCGCCGCGGTGGAGGTCAGGGCGAGCCAGGTGCCGAGCCCGTAGTGCAGCAGGTTGCGGCGGACGGCGCCTTCGCCGAGGTAGATCAGGCCGACGACGAAGCCGGAGCCGGTGGGCCAGAGGATGGTCTGCAGGTCCGGCATGTCGAGGGTGTACGCGAGGCCGGTGATGGCGAGGAACAGCGCGGTGAAGGCGCTGACCCACGAAGCGCCGAGCAGCTTGCCGGACAGGGCGTCGGCCCCACTCGCGCCGCGCTGGGCGCGCGCGGCGGCGAGGGTGGCGTAGACGGTGCCGACCGCGAGCCCCGTTCCCAGGAGCGCCATGGGTAGCCAGCCGGGCAAGGCGAGCAGGGGGCTGGCTCCCTTGGAGAGCGCGGCGGCGCCGTGGCCGAGCGCGTAGGCAAGCCCGAAGCTGATGTAGATCGCGCGGTTGTCGACCTCGCCCACGGGAAGCGCGGGGACGGCGGCGGTGGTGGTGGCGGCGAACAGGGTCGGGGTGGCGGCGGACATGATGGGAACCTCCGGGTCATGGGGGCGAGCCGAGAACGGCGAGCCGTTGAAAGACAACGCGACGCCATCGGCATCGACTTACACGTGTAAGATTATTATCGTCACCTAACGGTTGTCAACTTAACTCGGCGAGAAAATCGTGCCGGCGCGTGGAGGGCGTCGGGGCGTGGCGCGAAGCGGCTGGCCCGCGCCCCCTCGCTGGGGCTGAGGTCCACCTTCTCGGCCGCAAGACGACGAGCCCACGGACCGGAGCCAGGGCGCAGGGTCACGGCCGCTCGTCGCCGCCGTCGAGAAGGTCCGCCGGCCCTCCGCGGATGTAACTATTCTTACGTTACCTTCAGCCTGCAGGGGCTAACATCGATAAGTTTTTAGGTGTAAGGTAACACCATGAGAGACAGCGGAACGGCGGCGTCGGCCGCACCGAAACCGGCCCGCGACCGCAACCGCCGCGGCGAGGGCGCCCGCCTGCGCGACGACATCGTGGCCGCGGCGGTCGCGCTGCTGGACGAGGCCGGCGACGAACGCGCCATCACGCTGCGATCGGTGGCCCGCCGGGTCGGGATCGCCGCGCCCTCGATCTACCCCCACTTCCCCGATCAGCCGGCCATCATGCTGGCCGTCGTGCAGCAGGCCTTCGCCGAGCTCGAGAGCCAGCTGCGCCGCGCCGCGGAAGAGGCCGGCGACGATCCACGAGAGCGGCTGTACGCCATTTGCAACGCCTATCTGGAGTTCTCCCGGACGCACCCAGAGCGCTATCGCACCATGTTCGGTGGCCTCTGGATGCCCACGCTGGGCGACAGCTCCCTGACGGAGCGGGACCTGACCACGCTCGGCGAGGGAGCCCTGAAGCTCCTCGTCGACGCCCTCGGCGGCTGCGTCGCCGCCGGCTGCTCCGCCAGCGCCGACCCCGCCGCCGACGCGATCGCGCTGTGGCTCGGCCTGCACGGGCTCGCACACCAGCGCGCCGTGACCCGCATCTTCCCCGGGCCCGCCGACATCGCCGAACGGATGATCTCCGCGCTTGCGCGCCTCAACCCCTGAGCGGGCGGCGCTGCTCAGCAGCCGAGGAAATCGAGCACATCCTCGTTGAACTTCTCGGGGTTCTCGACCCACATGAAGTGGCTGCCCCCCTCCTCGGCGCTGAAGATGATGAGCTCCGCGCCGGGGATCTGGTCGGCGACCCACTGCTGGGAGATGGGGCTGAAGATGCTGATCTCGCCCCCGACCACGAGGGTGGGCACGTCGATCCGCGGGATCACGTCCCGCCAGTCCTGCGCGGCCTGGTCCACGAGCAGCTTGGCCGCGTACTCGCGCGGGAGCTTCAGGTTCTCCTCGACGATGGCGGCCAGCCGATCCGCCGGAAAGTCGGGGCTGAAGAGGCTCGCGACGAGGCCCTGGGTCGTGGCGATCCCGTCGGGGCCGCGCAGCGCGGCGGCCGTGTCGTAGAGCGACTGCGGCGTGAACAGGGACCCTGCCTCGACCTTCTCCTCCTCGGACCAGTCGGGCCAGGCCGTCATCGCCGGGCCGACGTCGACAAGGATCAGCCGATCCAGGTACTGCCCACCGTAGTTGTCCCAGTAGCTGTAGAGCACGCCGCACCCCATCGAGTGCCCGAGCGCGGTGACGCGCTTGAGCCTCATCCCGCGGAGGAACTCGTGGAGATCCGCGCTGAAGCGCGCCATGCGATAGCCGTGGTCGACCTTCTCCGACTCGCCGTGGCCGCGCCAGTCGAGCACGATGACGTGGTAGTGCTCCGCAAAGGCGAGGATCTGCGTCCGGTACAGCGCCGCCGACTGGGACCACCCCGGCAAGAGGAGCAGCGGCTCGCCTCGGCCCGCCTCCAGGTAGTTGAGCGCGACGCCGTCGCTGGTCGTGAAGGTCCCGGAGCGGATGCGCGGGCGCGGCGCGGCGGACGCCTCTCCGCCGAGCAAGCTCGCGGCGGCCAGCCCCGCGCCGAGGCCCACCGCCTGCTTCAGCACCTGGCGGCGCGTACGGTCCGAGCGGGACGAAGGTGCTCCTTGCTTCTTGTCGGTCATGACTCTCGATCTCCACTGCAGGCCGCGCGAGCACGAGGCTGCCCCCCGGACACAGCGCCGCCACTGCAAAAGAAAGCTCTCGACACGACGGCAGGGACGTCGGAAGTGACGACCTCTGCCGGCGCGCCACCGGGCAAGATGCACACGAGTGGAGCTCCGCGGCAAGGAGGGAAATGCTCTTTACCAAAGAAACGTAAACAAATCTCCGACACCGGCGCTCGCCACGGATCTGGCCAGCTGCGCCGGAGGGGCGCCTGGGCTTAGCGCATCGCATCGCGGCGATGCGCGGTCATCGACGCGCGTCAGGCCATGAACCGGACGCAGTAGATCGGCGGGAGATGGGTGGAGATGGCGTGCCACGAGTCGCCCTGATCCTCGGTGATCCAGAGCGAGCCTGTGGTGGATCCGAAGGCGAGGCGATCGCCGCTGTCGTCGATGTCGAGGGCGTGCCGGAACGTGAGGTCGTACGCGTGGCGCTGCGGGAGCCCGTCGCGGAGCACGTCCCAGGTCTCGCCGCCGTCGCGGGTGCGGGACACGACGACGCTCGCGCCGACGGGCACGCGCGTCTCGTCCTTCTGCGCGGGGACGAGCCACGCGGTGTCGGGGTCGCGCGGGTGGACGGCGACGGCGAAGCCGAACGTCGAGGGGGTCGCGCTCGGGACATCGCGCCACAGGGCGCCGCCGTTCGTGCTGCGGAAGACGCCGTTGTGGTGCTGGGCCCAGAGGTGGTCCGGCCGCGCGGGACAGGCGACGACGCGGTGCGGATCCTGCATGCCGCGTGCTCGCGCGCGCGGAGCCCGCCGCGCGCCCCTGCTCGGGCCGCATGGTCGATCTGGACGGAGGACGATGCAAGCCCCACGGCGGGGCCCGGCCGCCCGTGACGGGGATCACCGCGAGGCCGCGCCGCCCGTCAGGACGGGCGGCCCGTTCAGGGCATCACGGACGCCTGCCGTTGCCTCACCCACGCTTCTCCGAACGGGAACTCGAACCTCTCGAGCGACTCGGGCCGCAGGGTGACGCTGCATCCCGCCGCGCTGGGCGGCATGTAACGGCCAGCCTCGATCACGACCGGATCGACGAAGTGCTCGTGGAGGTGGTCGACGTGCTCCAGGACGCGATCCTCCAGCGACGCGCTCACGCAGATGTAATCGAAGAGCGAGAGGTGTTGCATGATCTCCGGCAGGCCGACCCCGCCGGCGTGAGGGCAGACCGGGACGCCGAACTTGGCCGCCATGAGCAGCACGGCGAGCACCTCGTTGACGCCGCCCAGCCGGGCGCCATCCACCTGGCAGAACCGGATGGCGCCGGTCTGGAACAGCTGCTTGAACATGACCCGGTTGTGCGCGTGCTCTCCCGTCGCCACGCCGATCGGCGCGATCGCCCTGGCGATGGCGGCGTGGCCGAGGATGTCGTCGGGGCTCGTGGGCTCCTCGATCCACCACGGATCGAACGCGGCGAGGCGCTGCATGCTGGCGATCGCCTGGTCCACGTCCCACACCTGGTTGGCATCCATCATGAGCCTGCGGTGCGCCCCGATCTCCTCACGGAGGATCTGCGCCCGGCGGATGTCGTCGTCGAGGTTCGCGCCGACCTTCATCTTGAAATGGGAAAAGCCGCGCGCGAGCCCCTCGCGGCACAGGCGGCGCAGCTTGGCGTCGGAGTAGCCGAGCCACCCCGCGGACGTCGTGTAGGCGGGGAAGCCGCGCTCTCGCATCTCTCGCTCCCGCGCGCTGCGGGTCGGCGCGCTCCGGCGGAGGATCTCGAGCGCCTCGTCGGGGCCGAGCGCATCCGTGATGTAGCGGAAGCTCACGCAGCGGACGAGCTCCTCGGGGGTCATGTCCACGAGCAGCTTCCAGAGCGGCTTGCCCGCCGCCTTCGCCCGCAGATCCCAGGCGGCGTTGACGATCGCCGCCGTCGCCAGGTGGATGACCCCCTTCTCGGGGCCGATCCAGCGGAGCTGGCTGTCGCCGGTGATCTCGTCCCAGAATGCGCCCATGTCGGCCGTCACCTCGTCGAGGCGCCTGCCCACGACGAACGGCCGGAGCGCGCCGATCGCCGCCACGCAGAGCTCGTTGCCGCGGCCGATCGTGAAGGTCAGGCCGTGGCCTTCCAGCCGCTCCGGGCTATCGGTCTCGAGCACGACGTAGGCCGCCGAGTAGTCCGGCTCGGGGTTCATGGCGTCCGATCCGGCGAGAGAGCGCGAGGTCGGAAAGCGGATATCGCGGGCGACGACATCGGTGATACGGACGGACATAGGCCCCCTTCGAAGACCGCGCCGGACAGCGCGCGTGGCCCTCGCCGGTTAGATGCCGGCGCAGCGCGAGGGGGGCGGTCACGAGCGGCGCGGGCGCCGGGATCGCTGCGACGATCGGCCATGCGCCCGGGGCAGCGCGTCGAGGCGAGCGCCGGTCATTCGCAATTCCAGCCGCCACCGGTCACGCGCAAGCCCGCGGCGCAAGCCCATCGCTCCTCCGTGAGGGCCTTGTAGACGCAGGACAGCGATTTCTCGTCGAGATCGAACGCATCGGTCCCGATGGCGCAGCCCACCGCGTCGAACAGGACCCCGATCGCGCCGCCGCACGGGAAATTGGGGACGAGGCACTCGTTCCCGATCTCCACCACGCGCTTCGCTGCCGCCTCGGCGGAGATGCCTGAATCTTCGCAGAACACCGGGCGCTCCTCGCAGGCCGGGCGGCCATCGAGCGGGATAGGTTTGTAATCCCAGTCGGTGACGATGACCCCACCGACGCCAAAGCCCCCGAGATCGTCCCGGCCTCCCGTGCCGCCCGAGCCTCCGGCGCCGTCCGAGACGTCTCGGCCCCCCGCGCCGCCGCCGCCGCCGGTGCCGGGGCCGGCGCCGGCGCGCGGCGCCGAGTCGCCGGTGGCACAGCCGAGAGAGCTCACGAGCCCAAGGACAAGCAATCGCTGTTTCCAATGCATGGTCAGAGCATAGGAGATTCCATGGGGAGCACAACGGGCCACTTGGGCTCCGCTCTCGGTGCCGCGAGGCGCGCGGAGGTCGCCCCGCGTCGCGGCCCCGCGCCCTGCTCACTCACCCCCCTTGGGCCTGCGGCGAAGCGCTCCCCTTCCGTCCCGGGATGTGGGTGCGCAGCGAGGCGAAGCTCACGACCACCAGCGCGACGGCGACGGCCACGGCGTAGAAGAAATAGCTCACGGGCGGCTGCGGCTCGAGCGCGAAGAACGAGCCGCCGGCCACCGTGCCGAGGAGCCCGCCGGCGCGAGACACCGTCTGCGCGCAGCCCACGCCGGACGCGCGGATATACGTGGGATAGGAGTGCGCGCCCACGGTGTAGAGGAAGCTCTGCATGCCATTCATCGCCATGCCCGCGAGCGTGAGCAGCGCGAGCGACCGGCCGTCGAGGACGCCCCCGTTATCGAGGATGATCGTGCCGATGAGGAACGTGGCGACGGCGCCGACCGTCGAGAGCGCCGCGCCCACGCGGCGCGAGCCCCACCGGCCGATCATCACGGCGCCGCCCACCGCGCCGAAGAACCCGCCGAAATTGAAGAGCTTGGAGCCCTGGAGCGACTCCGCGGTGCTCATGCCCGTGAAGGACAGCACCGTGGGCAGCAGGTTCACGCAGGAGAACAGCGCGAGCGTGTTCAACGCAAACGCGGCCCAGAGCAGCAGCGTGGTGGAGCGGTACGTGGGGCCGAGCAGCGCGGCGAGCCAGCTCCTGGGCGGCGGCGGCGGCTCGGCCACCACGAAGCGCTCGTCGCCGGTGAAGCGGCGCTCGCGGAACAGGCGGTTCAGCAGCTTCGCGAGGCGGCCGTGCAGGTGGGGGCGCTGCGCGAGGTACTTCGGCGACTCGGGCAGCAGGAACATCGCCGCCACGAAGAGCACGAGCGGCAGCGCCGCGCCGATCCAGAACACACCGCGCCAGCCGTACATCGGGATGACCCGCTGAGCGACCCCCGCCCCGAGCATGCCCCCGAGGGGCACGGCCACCATGGCGCACGCCACGGCGATGCTGCGGGCGTGCTTCGGGGTCCATTCGGAGATGATGGCGGCCGCGAGCGGCGTCACCCCGCCGAGCCCGATCCCCGTCACCACGCGCCAGATCGTGAGGCTGGCGAGCGAGCCGGCGTGGGCGCAGAAGAACGACCCGAGGGCCAGGAACGCCATGCAGGCGATGTACGAGCGCCTGCGCCCGACGCGATCGCCGGCCCAGCCGAGCGCCACCGAGCCGACGGCCATGCCCACCATGCTGCCGGTCAGGGCCGGCGTCAGCGCCGCACGCGCGATCCCCCACTCCTTCAGGACCTCGGGCGCCACGAACGCCATCGCCTGCAGGTCGAAGCCGTCGACCAGCATGATGATGACGGTGAGCACGGTTATCGCGAGCGGCAGGCCGATGAACTTCGCCGAATCGATGAGCGATCCGATCTCGATCTCGTTCTTGTTCATCTGGCCTGCTGCTCGACGCGACGCGAACGGGGTTGCACGTCCTACTCGACCTGGCCTGGCGCGTCCATCGCCCGGCGCCGCGCCCGCCGGCGAGGGGGCGCGCGCCCCGGAAGCATCGGTTGGCTCCCGTCGAGCCGATCTGATCCGTCGCGGCGCCTGCGCCGAGCCGGCTCGCCGCGCTCCGCGGCGCACGCACGCTGTCGAGGCGCGTCCTGTCGGCGCACGCAGATGCCCTGCTGTATCTGTGCGAGCCCATCATAACAGGGGACACGAGGGCTCCTCGCCCATTGAAAAATTCGCTTGAGTTCACCCCAGACGAAGCGCGAGAGATGGACTCAGGGCAGGAGCCGGAAACGCGCTGTCCGTCGAGGTTTGGACGAGCACCTTTGACCGTTGCGCCGTGAGCGGGGCGCGTGTTAGGGGTCGGGGAGGAGGAAATCCGGTTCGTTCGCCCCAGGCGCCTCGGGTTTCCAGCGGAGACAACCTCGATTGCCACGTGAGCGAGCCCGACCCTGGGTGGGAGCCGGCGTCGCCGAGCGATCGCGCCGGGGCGTGCCGGGGGCGCCCTCATCGCGCATCGGAGGGCGAGCGAGGGCTCGTTCGAGGTCGTGGACGACCGCAATCGTTGGAGCCAAGAGGGGTCATGAGACGCAGCGAAGACCGGATTCTCACCACCCACGTCGGCAGCATCGCCCGACCGGCCGCGATGCTCGACATGGCGAGCCAGCGCATCGGCCCGCCGAAGGACCCGGCGGCCTACGCCAGGCTGCTGCGCCAGTCGGTCGCCGATGTGGTCAGCCGGCAGGCGGCGGCCGGGATCGACATCGTGAACGATGGCGAGTACGGCAAGTCGAGCTGGGCGAACTACGTCCTCGAGCGCGTGTCGGGCTTCGAGCTCCGGCCTGGCGGCAAGAGCCCGCGCGACTGGCTCGGCCGTGACAAGGTCCGCTTCAAGGAAGTCGTCGATCTCGAGTTCAAGGACAACCCCGGCACCCTCATGCAGCACGTCTGTACGAGCGCCCTCCGCTACCGTCCGGGCGACGTGCAAAGGGACGTCGACAACCTGAGGGCCGCGCTCGCCGGCGTGAGCGTCGCGGAGGGGTTCCTCACGGTCGTCGCGCCAGGGAGCGCCGTGTTCAACGGCCTGAACGAGTTCTACGGGAGCGAGCGCGACTACATCTTCGCCCTCGCCGAGGCGCTGCGCGAGGAGTACCTGGCCATCTCCAAGGCGGGCCTGGTCGTCCAGGTGGACGACGCGGTGCTCGCGAACATGTATGATCACCTCGTGCAGCAGAGCCCGCAGGCGTACCGCAAGTGGGCCGAGCTGCGCGTGGAGGCGCTCAACCACGCGCTCCGCGACATTCCGGAGGATCGCGTCCGCTATCACGTGTGCTTCGGCAGCTGGCACCTGCCGCACATGTCCGACGCGCCGCTGGAGGACATCGTGGACCTCATCCTCCGCGTCCGCGCGGGCGCGTACTCGATCGAGGCGGCGAACCCGCGGCACGAGCACGAGTGGCGCGTGTGGCAGAAGGTGAAGCTGTCGCCGGAGAAGATCCTCATTCCCGGCGTGATCACCCATCACATCACGACGGTGGAGCACCCGCAGGTGGTCGCCGATCGCATCGTGCGGTTCGCCAACATCGTGGGCCGCGAGAGCGTCATCGCCGGGTCGGACTGCGGGTTCGCCCAGGCCGATCACATTCAGCGCGTCCACCCGACGGTGATGTGGGCGAAGTTCGAGTCCCTCGCGCAGGGCGCGCGGCTCGCCACGGAGGAGCTGTGGGGGCGCAAGGCGTGACGCGCTGAACGCGCCGCGCGGCGGAGGGTCGATGAACAGCCGCGGGTGAGGCAGCCGCCGCGGAGGGGGCGCCGGGTCAGCCGCGGCGTCCCCACGCGTGCGCCGGGGGGATCCGCGCCTCGAACCAGCAGAAGGTCTCGTGCACCAGGAACGCGCCGCCTTCGCCATGCTGCTCGGCGAACCGCGCGAGCGCCGCCGGCTCGATCGCCCGCAGGTCGAAGCGGTCGTGCGTCGTCGCCCGCCACCAGGTGAGCAGCGCGTCCAGCGTCGGATACACGTGTGTCCCCTGCTGCTCCTCCAGGCGGAGCAGCTGAAGGCCGGCGCCCTCGACGTGGTGCGCGAGCGCCGCGGCGTCCTCGAAGGCGAAGTCCCGGAGGATCCTCTCCCCCGACGGGTCCGCGAGCCGCGAGAGCTCCCCGACGAGCGCGGGGAGCGACGAGACGCACTGGACGACGATGCGCCCCGCGGGGTGGAGCAGGCCGCGCAGCCGGCGGAGGACCGCCCGCTTGTCGCGGATCCAGTGGAACACGAAGTTCGAGAAGACGAGATCGACGGGGCGGTTTCGGGCGATCTCGCCGAGGGTCTCGGCCGTGCCCACCCGGAACTCGAGGTTGGGCGCGACCGCGGTGTCCTGGGCGAGCGCGATCCGCGCCTCGTCCGGATCGATCCCGACGACGCGCCCGCCGGGGCCGACGAGCTCGGCGAGCTGTTGCGTGAGGCCGCCGGTGCCGCAGCCGAGGTCGAGCACGAGCTCGCCCCGCCTCACGCCGGCGAGCTCGATGAGGCGCTCGCCGCGCCCCTTCTGCCAGAGGCTCCCTCTCCGGTAGGCCTGCGCGGCGGGGGGGATCGTGATGGAGGGCAACGTCGCGTCGGCATCGGCGTCGGCGTCGACGTCGGCGTCGAGGTTCCGAGGAAGACCGCAGCTCATGTCGCGACCCCGCGATCGAGGCGCACGGTGACGAGGTAGCCAGAGCCCTGGACCACGTTGGCGGCGTGCGGGACGCCCGGCGGGATCCAGATGCTCGTGCTGCCCGTGACGAGGTGGGCGCTGGGGCCGAGCTCGATGCGGTACTCCAGGCCTGTGGGGTCGGGGAGGATCAGGTTGATCTCCGGGACATCGTGGGTGTGGAGCGCGGTGTAGTCCCGGCGCGCCGGCTCGGCGCTGTCCACGCGATGGACCGCCAGGTGAACGGGGAACCCCGCGGCGAAGAACCGCTGGATGCACTCGACATCCTGATGAAATGCGACCGCGGACAGCGGGCTCGGCACGTTGGCGCAGAGGACCGCCTCGTCGAGCCGCTGCTCAGCAGAAATGGACCTCGCGAGGAGGTTCATGGTGGTCATCGGTATCGGCGCAGACATCATGATGCTCCGTTCCCCGGGTGATGGCGCGGCCATCCGCGCGCTTGTGCGTTGCGAGCCAGCGCGCGGATCAGCAAGGCACATGCCGTCTGGCGCGCCCTCCGAGGGAGCGCGCCGGCGGCGCAGCTCCGGCCGAACCGGGCGCGCCGCGGCCCGCGCCGGTCGAGGGCGCCCTCTCCCGCGGGGCGAGCCGCGGTGACATGTCACGGCCCGAGGCGTGACATGTCACGGCCCGAGGCGTGACATGTCACGGTTCGAGGCGTGACATGTCACGCGCGCGCCGCGCGCCGCGGCTCACGGAGCGCGCGCATCGCACGCCGACCCGTGCGTTGCTCATTGAGAGGCGCGCTTCCTGCGCGAAGGTACCTTGTCAGCGCCCGGCGTCTCGCTGCCGGCGACGGAGCGTCAACAGCGCGAGGCCCATGGCGACGGCGGCTGCGGTCGAGCTCATCGGCTTCGAATCGCCGACGACACAGGCGCATCCGCCCGATTCGGATGCGGAATCCGGGCCCGCGCCGGGGTCGTCGCTGCCCGCAGCGCCGGTCGGGGTGCTACCGCCCGTGCCGCCGCCGCCCGTACCGCTGCCGGCGGGCTGCCCGCCAGAGCCGGCGGTTGCGCCCCCGCCGGTGGTGGTGCTCCCCGCGGCCGGTCCGGTGCCGCCCCCGGAGCCTACCGCGCCGCCCGCGCCGCCCGCGCCGCCTGCGCCGCCTGCGCCGCCCATGCCACCGCCACCGTCTGGCCCCGGACAGGCGGGCTCTGGATCGGCGCCGCCGGCCTCGTCGAGGCCGAAGAACGCGAGAATGGCGTCGGCCTCGTACGGCATGGAGTGCGCGCCGTCTTTCCCTGACCACGCCTCGAACACCGTGTAGCCACACTCGTCCTTCCAGAACTGGCGCGCATAGGTCGTCCCGTTCGAGGTCGTGCTGTCGGTCGAGCTCGGGGCCTCGCTCAACCCCAGGACATTGGTCCACTCCTTGATCGCCTCGCCCTGGTTCTTGTAGTTGATCGTGGCGTCCGCCGTGCCGTGGAAGATCTGAAGACGCGGGCGGTGTCCCGTGTAGCCAGGAAACATCGCGCGGACCTGGTCTCCCCATTGCTCCGCCGTCTTGCTCGTCCTGCCCCCCGCGCAGTTGCCGCTCCACTGGTTGCTCGGGTCGAAGCCGTCGGCCCAGCACCCAGCCGGCACCCCCGCCCTCGCCGCGCCGGCCCTGAAGATGTCCGGGTACACGGCCAGCATGGCCTGGGTCATCATCGCCCCGGAGGAGCCGCCCATCACGTAGACGCGCTTCGGGTCGCCGCCGTACTTCTCGAGCGTGTATTTCACCATCTGAGCGACGGCCTGCGTGTCGCCGCCGCCGTCGTGGGTCAGGGACTTCGTCGAGCCCACGTCCCAACAGTTCCGGCCAGTGGCCTCCGGAAGGACGATGATGAAGCCGTTCCTGTCGGCCCCGGCGCGGATCCCCGAGATGCTGTTGAAGAAGCCGCTCACCGGCGTGCTGCAAGAGTGGCAGGCCACCACGATGGGTGGATTGTCCGCCAGCCGGTCCGGGACATAGATGTTCATGTTGACGTAGTCCGGTACGCCGCTCGCGCCCCACGTCGTCCGGTCCACCTTCACCACGGACGCCGCGCGCGCTGGCATGGCCGCGAGCAGACCCAGAGACATCGACGCGACCACGAGGGCGCGGTTCAGAAATCGACGCATGTCGAGCACCTCTTGCGCTGGCGTCGCCGACGATGGCGCGCGCTTGCCGCGTCGATGCTAATCGACGACAGAACTTCGGCGCAAGCCACGCTTCGAGTTCTTCCACGCCGGCAAAAGTTGCATCAAACCATTCCCGGCCGCAGAACATTACAGCATTGCAGAAGGCCGTGAGCCTGGGGTCTGTGCCGGCGCGCCCTCCGAGCGCGCAGCGCTGCCCCGAGGCCGCCGAGCCTTCCATCGAAGCGCCCGGATTAGCACGAAACCAAACGCATCGGTGTTCTAGCAGCTACGACGGCGCGCGACGATCCCGTCAAAGCGCCCGGCGGGCCAAGCGCCCGCCAGGCGATCGTCCCTCAGGGAGAGCAATCTATCTGAGGGGGCAGGCTCTTGAGCAGCATGCACCCCGGACGTCCGCATTCGATGGCGCAAGCCGCTTCCACCGTGGTGCACACCGTGCCCCCGCAGCGCTTGAGATCGAAGCATTGGCTCCCCGCGGGACAGAGGCCATGTTCACCACAGCGCGCGAGCGCATCACAGCGCGGCGCGGCCGCCTGCTGGACGCCGGCGGCCGGCGCGGCTGGGCTCTCCGCGGGCTGACGTTCGGTGCTCGGCGGCTGCGGAGGGGGCTCTTGTGCCGGAGCGCCGGCGTCTTCGGCCGACCCGCCGGCGTTCGAGGCGAGCGGTGAGCTGCGCGGCGCCTCGCGTCCGGTCCCCGCCCCCCCGACGCGGATCGAGCTGGCGCACGCTGAGACAGCGACCACGACCCCGAGGAGAAACGACAAGGCGGCCTGCCACCGCGGGCCGCGACGGTGACCTGTTGCGGAGCGTGCGCCGCGGGGCTCCCGCGGCGGTTCGACGCGAGCGGCGAGGGAGGTCGCCATCACTCCCAGCCGGACACGCCGTTCGTGTCGCGCAGGATGGCGTGCACGGCGTGCACCTCACCGCCGGACATCTTGATCATATGCATGTCCAGATGCCCGTCCGTCATGAAGTCGAACACGGTGAGACCGATGGCGATGCCGCGCACCTCGTCGGCCAGGATGACGCGCGGGATGAACGTGCCGCCGGACCCAGGATCGCCGGCGCTGCAGGACGCTCCGGCGCGGCAAGAGAAGTTGCCGCCGCCGTTCTCCAGGCGCTTGCAGGCTGCCGTGACGTCGCAGACGCCGGCGGGGAACGCGCGGAAGTACTTGTCGATCCAGCTCGTCAGCTCTTCCCGCGTGGCCCGCTCGGCCTCCGGGACCTCGTCGTGCCATCCGATGTCGTCCGCGATGGCGATGATCGCGGCGGGATCCGACGCGACCGCGAAGGACGCCGTGTAGTCGCCCGCGCGGACGACGATCGTCTCGATCTCCGTCATCTCCGAGCCTTCCACCTTGATGCGGAGGGCGACGGGGAGATCCCTCCCGCCTTCCGGGATCACCGCCTGAGCGCCGACGCTGCACGCCTCGGTGTCCAGGGCGCGCTGCGAATGCTTCACCTCGCCAGCGTTCTTCCAGAAGTCCGTCGTGCCGATCTCGGCCTGCACGGCGTTTTCGGTGAACTTCACGCCTTCTGCCAAGGGTAGGCTGGAAGGATCCCCGGCGGCGAGGGCGGCGAAGTAGTCGTCCAGGAGGCCATCCAGGAGCTCGCGCGTGCATTCGCCCCCCGGAGCGCCGCCCGACCCCGACGCTCCGCCGGTGGCCGCTCCGGATCCACCGCCGCTGGAGGTGCCGCCGCTCGGCCCCGCCCCGCCGGTCGACGTCGCGCTGCCGCCGCCCGATGAGGCGCCGCCGGTCGCTTGCGGCGCGCCGCCGGTGCCTCCCGCGGGGCTCTGGCCGCCCGAGCCCGCGCTGCCCGAGGCTCCACCACCTCCGGTGCCTCCCGCGGCGTCACCACCTTCGCCAGGGCCGCAAGCACCCAGCGTCAGGGCCAGGGCGACCCCGAGAGCTTGAAACGAGCTATGATTCATGGGCTACCTCCTCTGCGCTCGATCAAAGCTCGCCGGTGAGCGTCGGCGGTGTCCAGTCGATGTGGTCCAGGTGGTTGGGCTTGTTGGGCAGGTCCGTGGCGAAAGCGCCCGTCGCCGTGGCGTCCTTGCCCAGCAGGAACTTGTCGATCATCGCGTTGAGGGACGCAGTGTACTGCGAGCGCCAGCTGCAGTGGCTCCCACCCGCGCCCGTGTAGGCCATATGGTCTCCGACGCCGAGCGCCTCGAAGATCATCTTGCCGACGTTGGCGGTGACCCACGCCGAGTTCCGATCGAGCCCGTTGTACATGGTGCTCGGGTTGTCCACGATGTAGAGGCCGCGTGGCGCGATGAGGCCCATCATCTCGTGCATGTCGACGGGGAGCTTGTTCGTGTTGTCGGCCCCGGCGTTGTTGCCCGTGGTGAACTGGCCGAGCGCCACCTCCGAGAGCCAGCGGACGTAGCTGATGCCATGATAGGGCCACTCGGAGCCGCTGTAGCTGTCGAGCACCTCGACGAGGCGCAGGCCGACCGTGCCCCCGAGACCCGACTCCACCGGGATGGTCAAGGCGATGCGGTTGTCGAGCGCGCCGGCGACGAAGGCCCCCTTGCCCCAGCGTGAGCAGCCCGTCACACCCACCCGGCGCGGATCGATGACGCCGGGGTTCTGCTCCAAGACGTCGAGGACGCGGCTGATCTGCCAGGCCTGCGCCGTGAGGTACCCCGCGGGATGGTCCGAGCCGTACACGCTGTAGAACGGCCCGTTCTTCGCGCCGCTGCCGCCGGTCGACTCCACCGCGGTGAAGGTGATCGTCGCGACGCCTCTCGGGACTGGCATGCCGCTCAGGCCGCCATAGCCGATGATGGCCGGGGCGGGCGCCGTCGCACCGTTCATGTTCACGGTGAGGTTGAACGAGCCGCTGCCGCCGCCATCGTTGACCTGGACCGTGATCCTGCTGTCGCTCACGGTACCGGACACGGCTCCCTCTGCCGGGACGGGCTTGTCGCCGTAGATGAACTTGTAGGCTTGCTGGAGGATCTCTTCGCGCCGGCAGGCCCACCCGCTCTTGTCGGCGATGCGGGTGCCGTCCATCTTCTTGAAGGGGTCCGGCAGCTTCGCGTTCGCCGTGAGCGAGCCGACGCTCGGCATCGGTCCGACGGCGCACCCGGCTCCAGGGTCTTCCACCTGGCCCCACTCGGCGCTCACGGCGTCGCCGCCGCCGCTGCCATCGGTACCACCGGTTCCCGGCGCTCCGCCCGTTCCGACCGGGCCTCCACCACCGCTGCTGGCCTCGCCCGTCGTTACGCCGCCGCCCGTCCCGGTCGGGGCACCACCCGAAGAGGACGCTCCGCCAGTGCCCGTCGACGCCCCTCCGGTGCCGCTGCTGCCGACGCTCCCTGTGCCGACTGAAGAGCTTCCTCCTGAACCGGCAGGATCCGATCCTCCGTCTCCGGTGCCGCAGGCGGCGAGCGCCAAAGGCAGCGCTGCGAACAAGGCCAAAGAGATCGTGGGACGTGCGGTGCGTAGACGCATGTTGAGCGCTCCTCGTGAAGGGACCGTGAAGCAGGACACCGCCGGGGTCGGGCGACGGGGTGGCGGACGAGGGCCCGACCCGCGAGTGCCACTGTGGTTATTCCCCACTTTGCCGATCGTCTCAAGTCGATTCTGTCTTATTTCGTGGCGTCCGCGCGGTGCGCGCACCGCTCAGGTGGACTTTTTCGGGCCTTGAAAATTCTTGACTCTGGCGGAACGCGCCGGGCGTGCGGCCTCCGCGCTGCTTCGACGGCTTGCCGCCGAACGAGCTCTCTGCGTCCTTTTCGAGGGCCTCGATCCCTCCGGCCGCAGCTGGCAATCGTCCTCTTCGCCCGCGCCAGGGGCCAGGAGCAGGCCCAAGCCGATTCCCCACTTGACCCTCGACGGTGCGACGAAAGAATCCTTTGCCTTCTACGCGAAGGTATCGAGACGCACGATCGAGCTCTCGCGGACGTGCGGCGAGTCACCGATGAACGATGTCTCTATCTGCCCACACCGTCAGGTCACCGGTCTCGGGGAGCGGAGACAGGCTTTGAGGTGAGAGAATACTCGGAGTCCTTCAAAAGAAGGAGCGTCCAGCGGCGCGGGGCTAGCACTCCGGCAGGTGGACCCCGACCTCGAGCGGCACCTCGACCACGTTCACCGCGAGGCCGCCGCGCGCCGTCTCCTTGTACTTCGACTCCATGTCCGCGCCCGTGTCGCGCATCGTCTTGATCACCTTGTCGAGGCTCACGAAATGCGCCCCGTCGCCGTGCAGCGCCATGCGCGCGGCGCTGATCGCCTTGATCGCGGCCATCGCGTTGCGCTCGATGCACGGCACCTGGACGAGCCCGCCCACCGGATCGCACGTCAGCCCGAGGTTGTGCTCCATCGCGATCTCGGCCGCGTTCTCCACCTGCGCCGGCGTGCCGCCCAGCCCCTCGGCCAGCGCGCCCGCGGCCATCGAGCACGCGGAGCCCACCTCGCCCTGACACCCCACCTCCGCGCCGCTGATCGACGCGTTCTCCTTGTAAAGAAGGCCGATGGCGCCCGCCGTCAGCAAGAACCGGATCACCCCCTCGTCCGTCGACGTCGGCACGAAGCGCCGGTAATAGTGCAGGACCGCCGGGATGATCCCCGCCGCGCCGTTGGTCGGCGCCGTCACGACGCGGCCTCCGGCGGCGTTCTCCTCGCTCACGGCGAGCGCGTAGAGGCTCACCCAGTCCATCGCCGTCAGCGGATCTCGGAGGCCCGCCTCGGGGCTCTCGATGAGCTTGCGGTACAGCGCCGGCGCGCGGCGCGCCACCTTGAGGCCGCCCGGCAACACGCCCTCTGTCCGGAAGCCGCGCCGCACGCACTCCTGCATCACCTCCCAGATCCGCAGGAGGCCCGCCCGGATCTCCGCCTCCGGACGGAAGACCTTCTCGTTCTCCAGCATGACCTGGCTGATCGACAGGCCCCCGGCCGCGCACGCCGCGAGCAGCTCCGCGGCGCTGTGGAACGGATACGGGAGCGGCGTCGCGTCCTCCTCGATCGGATTCTCCCCCTTCGCCGCGGCCTCGTTCACAACGAAGCCGCCGCCCACCGAGTAATACACGCGCACGCGCAGCGGGGCGCCGCCCTGGTCCAGCGCGGTGAAGCGCATGCCGTTCGGATGGAAAGGCAAGCTCCGGTGCAAGAAGGCCAGATGCCCCTTCACCTCGAAGCCGATCTCGTGCCGGGCGAGCAGCGACAGCCGGCCGCTCCGGCGCACGCCCTCGACGACCTCGCCCGCGCGCTCGACGTCCACGCCATCCGGCGTCTCGCCCATGAGCCCGAGGATGACGGCCTTGTCGCTGCCGTGGCCGCGGCCCGTGGCGCCGAGCGAGCCGAACAGCTCCACCCGGACCGACGCGGTGCGGTCGAGCAGGCCCGACGCGTCGAGATCCACCGCGAACATCCGCGCGGCGCGCATCGGGCCGACCGTGTGCGAGCTGCTCGGCCCGATGCCGATCTTGAAGAGATCGAAAATGGTGACTGCCATGTGCGCTGGTGCGCCGGAGAGCCACGCAGGGGCGCCGCTCGACGCCCGCGGACACTACGGGATCGCGCCGGCGACCGCCACCGCCGCGCCGGCGCGGCGCAGAGAAGCGCGCCGCCGCGGCGCAGAGAAGCGCGCTGCCGCGGCGCAGAGAAGCGCGCTGCCGCGGCGCAGAGAAGCGCGCGGGGGGAAGCGGGCAAAATCGCGCGGCGCGCCGGACGCCCGCCGGCGCGGGCCCGGCGTCCCGGTGGTATACTCGGCCCGTCTTCCTCACTTCCCTCACCCTCCGAGATGAGGTCCCCATGCGCCATCTCCCGGCCCTGCTCCTCGCCGCCTCGCTGCTCGCCCCCGCCGCCGCCCGAGGCGACGGCCCAGCACCCGCGCCCGCGCAGGGCGAAAAGGCCCCGAGGCCGCCCGCGCTGGAGGTGACGATCGACCGGTCGAAGGTGGACCTCAAGGGCCGCCAGATCGAGGTCAAGCTGTCGCGCGCCGCCGCCAAGGTGCGCATCAAGGTCGTCGGCCAGTCGGGCGCCGTCCTCGCCGAGGAGGAGAAGCCGTTCGGCGGGGCCGCGGCCGGCACGCCGCTCACCGTGACCTGGACGCCCTCGAGCGACGAGACCGTCGCGCGCATCGAGGTGTACGGCCACGACACCCAGGGCTACTGGGCGGGGGTCGCGATCCTCCCGTGGAACGTGAGCATCCCCCACGAAGAGGTGCAGTTCGAGACCAACTCCGATGTCATCCGGGCGCCCGAGGTGCCCAAGCTGGAGGCGAGCCTCCAGAAGATCTCGGAGGTCGTCGCGAAGACCAGCGAGCTCGGCAAGATCACCCTGTTCATCGTCGGCCACACCGATACCGTCGGCAGCGCGGAGCACAACCTCGCCCTGTCGCGGCGGCGCGCGCGCGCGATCGCCGCCTGGTTCAAGGGCCGCGGCCTGAAGCTCCCGGTCGCGTTCGAGGGGCTCGGCGAGTCGGCGCCGCTCGTGAAGACCGCGGACCAGGTGGACGAGCCGCGCAACCGCCGCGTCGACTACATCCTGTCGGTCGAGCCGCCGCGGCTGCCGTCCGGCGAGGCGTCCTGGAAGGCGCTCTGAGGCGAGCGGCCCCGCATGAAGACCACCGTGCTCGCCGTCGGGACCCGGGGCGACGTCCAGCCCGCGATCGCGCTCGGCAAGGCGCTCGCCGCCCGCGGCCACGACGTCCGCGTCCTCGCCGGCAAGAGCTTCCAGGGCTGGATCGAGGCGCACGGGCTCACGGCGATCCCGGCGAGCGTCGACACCGTCGACATCATGGAGAGCGACCTCGGCAAGGCGTGGGTGGCGCGCGGCACCGATCCCCTGGCCCAGCCGCGGATCCTGCAGCAGATCATCGATCGCTACGGCGCGGAGATGTCCGAGGACGCGCTGCGCGCCTGCGAGGGCGCCGAGCTCATCCTGAGCAGCTTCACCTCGGACACGTACGCGGCGTCGATCGCCGAGGCCTCCGGCGCGGTGCAGGTCAGCATGCCGCTCCAGCCCTCGATCCTGGCCACGCGCAACGGCCCGACCGCGATGGTCGCCCCGGTGCCGCGCGGCGACAGCGCGCTCAACCTCCTCGTGGGCAAGCTCCTGATCGAGCCGACGGTGTGGCGCTGGTACGCCGGCGTGACGAACCGCGTGCGGGCGCGGCTCGGCCTGCCGCCGCAGGGCCGGCGCGCGTACCTGGCCACGCTGCGCCGCACGCTGGTCGTCCACGGCTACAGCGCCCACGTGGTCCCGCGCGCCCCGGACTGGCCGCCCGGCTTCCACACGACGGGCTACTGGTTCCTCGACGAGGGCGGCGCATACCGGCCGCCCGAGGCGCTCGAGCGGTTCCTCGCGGCGGGCGAGCCGCCCGTCGCCGTCGGCTTCGGCAGCATGACGTCCCACGATCCCGCCGCGACCACCCGGCTCCTCGTCGACGCGGTCGTGCGGAGCGGCCGGCGCGCGGTCCTGCTCTCGGGCTGGGCCGGGCTCGGCGACGCCGCGCTCCCGGACTCGATCCTGCGGATCGACGCCGTGCCGCACGACTGGCTGTACCCGCGCGTCGCCGCGGCCGTGATCCACGGGGGCGCCGGCACCGTGGCCTCGTGCCTGCGCGCCGGGCGGCCCGCGGTGGTCGTCCCGCACCTCGGCGACCAGCTCTACTGGGGTCGGCGCGTCGAGGAGCTCGGCGTCGGCCCGCGCGCCATCCCGCGGCCGCGCCTCACCGCCGAGGCGCTCGCGGCCGCGATCTACGCCGCCGCGACCGACGCCGGCATGCGGCGGCGCGCCGAGGAGCTCGGCCGCAAGATCCGCGGCGAGGACGGCGTGGCGACGGCGATCGGCCACATCGAGCGGCGCCTCGCGGCGCGCGCGTGACGCGGGCGCCTGCCCCGAGCGCGCCGGCGCTTGCCTCCGGGGCCCGGCGGCGCGAGGGAGCCGGCGATGGCAGAGGACAAGGCGTTCGCCCTGTGGCTCGTCCCCGGCGGCGCGCCGGCCGCGCGGCTCCGGGAGCTCATCGCGGCGCTCGCCCGGGAGACCGGCGGGCCCGCGTTCGCGCCGCACCTCACCCTGGTCTCCGGGCTGCGCGGCGACGGCGCCGCGCTGGCCGCGCAGCTCGGCGAGCTCGAGGGCGCCCTCCACCCCGTGGAGCTCGAGGCGCGCGGCCCCGCCGTCGGCGCCTCCCGCCACCAGTGCGTGTTCCTCGACGTGGCGCTCACCGAGCCGCTCGCGGCGCTGCGCCGCGCCGCGCAGGCCGCGCTCGGCGCCGGCGAGAGCCCCTTTCGCCCGCACGTGAGCCTCGTCTACGGCGACCTGCCGGAAGACCGCCGCCGGTCGCTCGCCGCGGATCCGCGGGTGCGCTCGCTCGGAGGCGACCGAGCGTGGGCCGAGCGGCTCGAGCTGTGGGCCGTGGATGGGCCGACCGAGCGCTGGCGCTGCGTCGAGGGCGTCGCGCTGACGCGCCCGTGATCGCCTCGCCGGGCGGGCGCCGAGCGTCGAGCCGCCCGCGGCATGCCCGGGCGCGCGTGTCCGGGCGCACAGCTCCGACAGTTCCGCCGGGGCGGCGCGGCTCGCCGGAGCTTTGTGTCCTGCGCGCAGGGCACGGCGCTCCGGAGTAGGTGATCCCCTCGGATCTCGGCTAGCCTACGGGCCATGGTGGCGGCTCCCGTTGCGATAGGCGATGTGCTGGCGGGCAAATACCGCGTGGAGCAGATCGTTGGCGCAGGCGCGATGGGCACGATCGTCGCCGCGTGGCACCTGGAGCTCGATCAGCGGGTCGCGATGAAGTTCCTGCACTCGCCCGGGACCGAGGGCGGCGACCCGGCGGAGCGGTTCCGGCGCGAGGCGCGCGCGCTGGCCAGGATCAAGAGCGAGCACGTGGCGCGCGTCCTCGACGTCGGCTCGATGCAGGGCGGAATGCCCTACATGGTCATGGAGTTCCTCGAGGGGAACAACCTCGCGGAGGAGATCCGCGCGCGAGGTTCGCTGCCCGTGGTGGAGGCCGTCGGGTACGTCCTCGAGGCCATCGAGGCGATGGCCGAGGCGCACGCCGCGGGGATCGTCCACCGCGATCTCAAGCCGGCCAACCTGTTCCTCGCGCGCCGGCCCGACGGCGGGCGGATCATCAAGGTGCTCGATTTCGGGATCTCCAAATCGATGCTCGGCGGCTCGCGCGACGAGCTCGCGCTGACCAAGACGGCGGCGCTCCTCGGCTCGCCGCTCTACATGTCCCCGGAGCAAGTGCGCTGCGCCAAGGACGTGGACGCGCGCACCGACATCTGGGCGCTCGGCGTCATCGTGTACGAGATGCTGATCGGCCGGACGCCCTACAACGGCGACTCGGTGCCGCAGCTCTTCGCGTCGCTGCTCCACGAGACGCCCCCCACGATGGCGCAGCTGCGCGCGGACGTGCCGCGCGAGCTCGACGCGGTGGTGATGCACTGCCTCGCCAAGGACCCCGAGCAGCGGTGGAGGAACGTCGGCGATCTGGCGGCGGCGCTCCTCGCGTTCGGCCCGGCCGGGAGCCACGTGCACGTCGAGCGGGCGCGCCGCGTGCTCGGCCTCCCGGGCGGTCGGCCGTCAGCGTTCAGCCAGCCCGGCATCTCGCTCCCTCCGCCCGGCGCGGCGACCGGCGGGCAGGTCGCCGGAGCGCGCCTGTCCGTGCCGCACGGCGCGCCGTCGCCCGCGGCGTCGGCGGACACGGGGCCCGCGGTGAGCTCGTGGAGCAACACGGGCCAGGTGCCGCGCGCGGGGCGCAAGGGGGCGCTCGTCGGCGTCGCCCTCGCGGTCGGCGCCGCGCTGGCCGCGTTCTCGTTCGGCGCCCTGCTCTTCCTCTTCGTGCGCCCCGGGAGCACCGCCGGCGGCGAACAGCCCCCCGCGCCGGCGGCCACGCAGCTGCCCGGCGCCGCCGCGCAGGATCCCGCGCCCGGAGCCGCGCCAGGCGCCGCGAGCGCCGCCCCGCCCGGCGCGACCGCCGCGCCGGAGCCGCCCGTGGCCACCGGCAGCGCCGCCGCGCCGGAGCCGCCCGCAGCCGTCGGCAGCGCCGCCGCGCCCGAGCTGCCCGCGGCCGCCGGCAGCGCCGCCGCGCCGGCGGCGGCCTCCAGCCCGCCTCCCGCCTCCCGGCCGGCCGCGCCGCCGGCGAGCGCGGCGGCACGCCCCGCCGAGCGCCCGCAGCCCGGCGCGGGCGCGCAGCAGGAGCCGCGCCGGAACACCACGATCAGCGACTTCGGCGGGCGGCGCTGAGCGCGGCGCCCGCGTCAACCGGGCGACGGCCCTTGGACGCCGTCGCGGCCAGCTTGGAGGAGAGTACAGGACGAATGAGACGGCATCAGCGAAGCACCGCACACCCCGTCGCGCTGGGTCTGTGCGCGGCGTTGATCTCCGGGGCGCTCCCCGCGCGGGCGGAGCCGAGCGCCGCCGAGAAGGCGACGGCGGAGGCGCTCTTCGACGCGGCGCTCGATCTGATGAAGCAGGGGCGCAGCGAGGAGGCGTGCCCGAGGCTGGAGCAGAGCCACCGCATCGACCCGGGGATCGGCACGCTGCTCTACCTGGCCGAGTGCTACGAGAACACCGGCCGCACGGCGAGCGCCTGGGCCACGTTCCGCCAGGCCGCGTCGGAGTCGAGGGCCGCGGGCCAGGCCGAGCGCTCCCGCAAGGCGCAGGCGAGGGCCGCCCGGCTGGAGCCGGGCCTGTCCAAGCTGAGCATCGGCGTCGCCCCGGAGAACCTCGCCCTCCAGGGGTTCGCGGTGCGCTCCGCCGGAAAGCCGGTCGAGCCGGCGATCTTCGGCATCGCGATCCCGGTGGATCCGGGCGAGATCGCGATCGAGGCGAGCGCGCCGGGTCATGAGACCTGGAAGACGACGGTGAAGCTCGGGAGCAACAAGGCGTCGGCGAACGTCGACGTGCCGGCGCTCAAGCAGCTCGAGGGGCCGCCGCCCGACCTGGTCAAGCCGGCGCCGAGCGAGGCGGAGGTCGCCGCGCCCGCGGTCGGCGCGCCGGCGCCGGCGCCTGCTCCGGCGCAGGCGCCAGCGCCGGCGGGGTCGCGGGGCGACACGATGCGCCTGATCGGCCTGGTCGTGGGCGGCGCGGGCGTCGTGGGGCTCGGCGTGGGGACGTTCTTCGGCGTGAAGGCCATCTCGAAGAACGGCGACGCCGAGGGCTACTGCAAGGGCGGCAGCACGTGCGAGGATCCGCGCGGCGTGACGCTGACCGAGGAGGCCAGCAGCGCCGCCACCGGCTCGAACATCGCGTTCGGGCTCGGGGCGGCCGCGCTCGCCGGCGGCGCGGTGCTGTACTTCGTGGCGCCGCGGCCATCGTCGCGGGTCGAGGTGGGGCCGATCGTGGGCGCGCGCAACATCGGGCTGCGCGTCGGAGGGACGTTCCAATGAGGCGCCCCCTCACGACCGGGCTCTTGCCGCTCGTCCTGCTCGCCCCGCCGGCGCTCTTCGGCTGGCTCGGCTGCCACGCCATCGCCGGCATCGAGGACCGCACCTATGTTCCGCCGGAGGAGGAGCCGGAGCCTTCTCCCGTGAGCGAGGCGTGCGCGTCGTACTGCGCCGACGTGATGGCGAACTGCACGGGCGAGAACCAGGTGTACTCCACGCTGGACACCTGCCACGGCGTGTGCGCGGCGCTCCCGGCGGGCGATCCGCTGGAGCCGGTGGACAACACGCTCGCCTGCCGCGCGCGCCAGGCGGAGCTGGCGGGGCTCACCGACGAGCCGGCGGTGCACTGTCCGGCGGCGGGCCCTGGCGGCGACGGGGAGTGCGGGACCGACTGCGAGAGCTACTGCGCGCTGCAGGCGGCGGCGTGCACGCCCGAGCTCCCCACGCAGGAGGAGTGCGTCGCCAAGTGCGCGGGGCTCCGGGACGTCGAGGGGTTCGACGCCATCGAGAACCACGAGGGCGACACGCTGCAATGCCGGCTCGTGCACGTGAGCTCCGCGACGGTGGACCCCGACGAGCACTGCGACCACGCGAGCCTGATGCCGGTGGAGCCGTGCATCGAGCCGGAGGGGACCGAGCCGAGCTGCGAGGACTTCTGCCGGGTGGTCATGACGTCCTGCGAGGACGACCTGGCCGTCTACGACTCCGTCGAGCAGTGCCTCGCCGTCTGCGGGGCGCTCCCGCCGGGCGGGACGGAGGACCGGAGCGAGAACACGGTGGGCTGCCGCCAGTACCACGCCTACAGCGCGCTGCTGGCCCCGGACACCCACTGCGGGCACGCGGGGCCGGGCGGCGACGGCCATTGCGGGCTCGACGGCGACTCCACGACGACGGGCAACTGCGCGTCGTACTGCACGCTGCTCGAGGCGGCGTGCAAGGAGGCGTTCGATGAGATCTTCGAGGACCGGGGCGCGTGCGAGCTCGACTGCGGCGACGTGTCGGGGGCGGGCCACGACTCCGGCTACGCCGTCGCGAGCGCCGAGGGCGCCACGGTCGCCTGCCGGCTGCTCTACGTGAGCCGCGCGTTCGAGGATCCGACGCTCTGCGCCGCGGCGCTCGGCGACCCGCCCTGCCAGTGACGGGCGGCGGCGCCGCGCCGCCCTGTGGACCTTGACGCCTGCGTGCTCCAGGGGCTCGGCAGCGGCCGAGCTCCTGAATCGAGGCGCACGCTGGCGCGGCTTGTCACATTTCCTTCGTCACGGTGGCTGTGGCGGTCGCCTCGCCCGAGGCCTCGCCCTCGACGGTGACGCGGATCGATGCCTCGGGAGGCATCTTGGAGAAGTCGATGATCGTGTCCCGCCTGAAAGCGTCGCAGAATACTTCCCCCTCGTCCATGATGCATTGCAGCGGGAAAGCGGTGAAGACGTCCAGCAAGCAGCCGTCTGCAGAGAGCGTCCATCCCTTGTGGTTCAGGAGGTAGACGAGCCCATTCTCCCCGACGGAGACGCTCACTTTGAACGGTCCACCGTACAAGGACAGCGTCTCCACGCCATCGCCGACGAACTCGCCTGGCTCCACCAGCCACGTGCCGAATGGATCGCACTTCAGGCTTGCAGGCAAGGGCTCGCACGTCACGGGCCACAGGACGTGCCATTCACCTTCGACGCAGCTCGCCTCCACGCGCACCTTGTTGGCGCACCCGTTGTACAGGCCGTCGTAGACGCATTTCTCTGACGTGCTGCACGCCTCCAGTGGATCAGGCGGCAGGTCCTCCGGGCAACCGGCGGTGTCCCCGCCGGTACCGCTCGAGCTGCTGGCCCCGCCGGTGCCGCCGACGCCGCTCGAGCTGCTGGCCCCGCCGATGCCGCCGGCGCCGCTCGAGCTGCTGGCCCCGCCGATGCCGCCGGCGCCGCTCGAGCTGCTGGCCCCGCCAGTGCCGCCGGCGCCGCTCGAGCTGCTGGCCCCGCCGGTGCCGCCGGTGCCGCTCGAGCTGCTGGCCCCGCCGGTGCCGCCGGTGCCGCCGGTGCCGCCGGCATCGACCAGCGTGCCGTCGCAGCCAGCCAACGCAAGGAAGCCGCAGATTGCGGTGAAGGTCATGCTCTTGAGAGTCAACGGTCGCCTCCTTGCAGGGGGCGCTTTGCACGGCGCGTACCGTTGCGCCGCATCCGCGAGGGAGGCGTCCCGCGATCGTCACGCCAACCGGCCAATCCAGCGATTTCACACCCCAGCAAGCGCCTGTTCCCAGGCCCACGAGCACAGGGGCAGCTGGTCATCGCTCGGGTGCATGCGGGCCCCCCGGCATGGAATGGGCCCGGTTGTGCCAGGGTGAGCATCGGGATCGCGCTCGGGCCGCGCCGGGAACGCAAGATATCGTCGCCCAATCCCCCGGGCCAGGGTGCGCTCACCCTGTGCGGCACCGAGCGAACTTCACAGCTCGTGGTCCGCGGGCGCTCGTTCTCTACGCAAGAAGAACAGAACGGTGGCGCCCTCCTGCCGAGTATCCATCTGGAGCTCCATCGTCCCCAGCGATCCGCGGCGCAAGCTGAGCTGGACGAGCTTGTCGCCGGGGATGCGTGGCCATTCGGGGTGGGTCAGCTTCGCGCGACAGATGCTGGAAGAACAGACAACCTCGTCGACGCTGACCTGTGGCCCCAGCTGCTCGGGGATCAACCGTGCGATCGCCGGCGCTGTCTCACGACGCCATGCTGGGTCGGCCGGCTCGGTGTTGACGCGATCGCTCAACCCGTCCCAGAATTTGATCCGCGCCTCGCGCAACGAACGCTCTTCTTCCTCGGGATCGAGCTGCTCGTGCGCGCCCGTGCTGTCGAAGCTGTCGCCGTCCTGCTCATCGCGGTCGCGAGGCCGGACGGAGCCGAAGGGCTCGACCGCATTCTCGCCAGCCGAGTCCTGCTGCGAAGGGACGGCTGCCTTCGACGTCGCGGCGCGCAGCCTGCGGACCTCGCGTTCCAGGGCCGCGATTCGCTGGCCGTCCTCCGCGCGCAAGGCGCCCTCGCGCTCGCTCGCCGGGGGCGCCGAAGCGCGCCCCCAGACGTATGCGCCCGCCGACGCTGCGATGCCAGCCAGCAGGATGAGCAGCCAGTGCGGTCGTCGTTCGATCACCGGTCCCCCGCGTGGACGTCCAGAGCTCATGGCCTACGTGGCTCGACTCGGCTGGCTCGACTCAGAAGACGCGCACCGTGCTGATACCAGACCATCCACCCCCTGGAAGCAAGCAAGTCACGGCGTACGTGTGCGAAGCGCTCTGCGGCGAGACGGTGATCGAGGCGGTCTTCGTCACGAAGCCGGTGAAGGTTCCGGTCCCTGACGTTATGATTGGAGTATCGCCGACACCATTGCCGTCCTGATCGTACACGCTTCCGATACACATCACGTTCGCGTCGTCCGCGGAGTCGGAGTTGTGATCAAACATGCGGATCCGGAAGGTCACCGTTCCTCCGAGCTGATGATCTACGGGGATCGGGCAAGTGACGGCCTGCGCGCCGCTCAAGAGGTTTGTCAGGCCGTTGTTCGCTCGAAACACGGTCGTTTCCGAGGACACGAAGCACGCCCCGGCGCTCGTGGTCGCCCCAGCCGACACGTCACCCGGGCTCGACAGGAGACCCAACGCAGGGAGGACTGCGAATTTCGCGAGCTTCTTCATGTATCCACATTCCCTTTCCCCAAACAACAAAAAAACCTACCAACGATCGGCTTGCCCGAACGCATGGACTGCGTGCCCCGGCACAATACCACCATGACCACCGCTCCGCATTGTCGAAATCATGCCGAGGCCGAGCGGAGATTCGGACTCCGCCAATGCGTCACGCCGCGAGCTCGATGGGCGCCGGGAAGGCCTCGGCCGGGCGACACGGCTTGATGCCGAGGAGCGATTGCGCTCCTTACAGACGAGAGTCCTTGCGACTTCGGGATGCGAGCCGCAGGGCTCACGCCCGTCCGGCGCCGCCCGGCGACCCGGGGACGATCCGCAGATCGATCACGGCGGCGCGACGAACGACGCCGGCCCCGCCACCGCCGGCGACCGGTCCTTCCGGTACCGCTCCAGCAACGCCCGCCGCTCCGCCGTCCACCCGTTCTTCGGCGACGCCGCCTGCACCAGCGCCTCCAGCGCGATCCGCCGCAGCCGCGGATCGCCGCTCCCCCGCAGCGCCTCCTCGAGGGGCGACGGGTGCACGCAGCCGTGCACCGCGGCCATCGCCGCGACCATCGCGTCGTGGTGCAGCAGGTCCCGCCGGCCGAGCTCGACGAGCGCCTGCCCGAGCTCCCGCCACCCGAGCAGCCGGGCCGCCAGCCCGAGGTACTGCGGCACGGCCAGGTCGTCCGCCTTCAGCGCCGCGAGCAGCCCCTCGCCCACCGCCACGTGGTGCCGCGCGGCATAAGCGCCGAGCCGCGCCGAGAGCACCGGCAGCAACGCCACGAGGTGCCGGCGCCTCGGCGAGACCTCCTTCAGCCGCGCCACCACGGCCGCGACCTCCCCCGGCTGCATCCGGGCGAGCACGGCGGCCAGCGCCACCGCCGCCTCCTCGGGCGCGGGCGCGTCCAGGTGCCCGAGCAGCCGCTGGAAGAGCGCGCGCTTCTCGTCCCGGAGCGGCAAGGACGCGGCGCGCCGGAGCAGATCGAGCCGCGCCTCCGGCTCCGCCCGCCCGAGGATCGCGGCGAGCAGCTCCACCACGCGCTGCTCCGCCTCGCTCGAGAGCCGGCCGAGCGGAATGTCCGCGAGCTTCGAGGCCACGATCCAGTCGGGATCCCGGACGGCGCGGCCGAAGACGTCCCACGTCTCCGGCCGGTCGAGGTGATCCCAGAGCGCCCGCAGCAGCGCGATCCGCACGTCGCGGTGGGTCTTCGGGCCGTCCAGCCGGAGCAGCTCCCGGTAGGCGTCGTCGCCGCCCAGCTCGCCGAGCAGGCGCACGACCTCCTTGGCCACCGTCACCTTCGCCGTCGGCACGGCCCGGAGCTCGGCGAGCACCCGGTCGCGGGACATCTCGGAGAAGGCCTTCCGGAGCGCGTAGATGGCCCAGCGCGCGCGGTCGTCGCCCAGGCACTCGATCAGGACCGGCACGCCCTGGCCGGCGTCGAGCCACGGCAGCGCCCGGACGGCCATCTCGCGGAGCGGCTGCCGCGGGTCCGCGGCGAACGGGACGATCACCGACGCGTCGACGTACGCCAGCCGGGCCAGCGTGGAGACGGCGAACCGCAGCGTGGGGACGTCGCACGTCTCGTCCGCGAGCAGCGCGCGCAGGCCGGCCGCGTACCGCGCCTGCTGCCGCGCCGTCCAGCGGGCGTGGCCCGCGCCGAAGTCGATCACCCAGCGCGTCCGCCCCGTCGCGTACCTGCCGGTCATGGGCCGGCCGTCCAGCAGCGGATCGAGCAGATCCTGGCGCCTCCGGCTCACGTGCCGGGCGACGTCGCCGATCAGGGCGAAGCTCGCGTCCTCGCGCAGGAGCGCCGGCACGAGCCGCGCGAACCGCGGCCGATCGTGGATGCGGAGGAGCCCGAGCGCGCCGGCCGCGACGCCGACGAACGGGAGCTCGCGGGACAGCCGCTCGAGCGCGTCGAGCAGCGGCGCGACCACCTTGAGGCGGACGCCGAGGCTGTGCGCGAGGGAGAGCACCGCCCCGGCCCGCTCGGCGGTGCTCCACGCGCCCGCGAGCTGCGCGAGCGCAGGGGTGAGCCGCTCGGCCTCCGCCCGCGTGAGCCCATCCCCGAGCCCGGCCGTCGAGACCGAGCCGCGCACGGCGAGGATCCGCGCGAGCCAGCGGGCGCCCCACGCGCCGTCGACGCGGAACAGCTTGACCACGAGCCGCTCGACGGCCGAGGCCGTGGCCTGGGACAGGTCCGCGGCGTCGAGCGCGTCCTGCGCCACGACGGAGACCGCGTCGAGGTGCTCCGGCCCGAAGCGGGCGAGCGGCAGCGCGGCGAGGGCGCCGATCATCGCGCGCCGCACCGGGTCCTGCTCGAACTTGCGGGCGCGCACGTTCGCGAGCGCCTCGGCGAGCGCGCCCCGGTCGTGCAGGACGCTCGCGATCAGCAGCGCCTGCGCCTTGGCCCGCTCGTCGCCCTCGGGGTGCCCGAGGAACGGCGCGAGCACCGCCTTGGCCTCGGCGAACGGCAGGAGGCGCGCGTAGCTCATCCGCCGGTCCGGCTTGGCGACGAGCGCGGGGCAGTCGAAGAGGTGCCGCCGCGCCTCGCGCTCGCGCAGATCGCCGGGCAGGGCGTCGAGCACCTCGGGCGCGATCGAGCCGCCTTCGGCCTGCGCGGCGCACGACCAGCGCTCGAAGGCCCGCTCGCGGACCGCCTGCTCCTCGGCGGACTCGGCCTTCACGTAGCGGAACAGAAAGGCGCCGAAGCCCCCTCGCCCGCCGAGGAGGAAGGCGCGGAGGACCGCCTTCTGGTCATCCGTGCGCAGCCGCAGGAACCACCGCACGCCCCGCTTCCCGTCGCTCAGCGCGCCCCAGGCGTTGCGGATGAGGAAATCGAGGCGCTCGGCGCCGAGGGCGGGCGCGCCCTCGTCGAAGCGCACGACCCCGAAGGCGCCCGGCGGCCGGGCCGGGCGGCCGCTCTCGTGGCGCGCCTTGAGGAGGTCGAACGTGGCGGCCGGGCGCGACCGGGCGAGCAGGCGGAGCTCGTCGGCGAGAGACGAGGGATCCTCGCCGCGGTCGAAGAGGGCCTGGATCAGCGGGAGCGCCGCGTCGGGGGCGCGCTGGGCGAGCCGGACGAGGAGCGGCGCGAGGCGGTAGCGCTGGCGCACGTCGAGCGACCCGGAGCGCGCGATCGCCTCGCCGAACCAGCGCGCCGCGCCGACAGGGTGCCGGTCGGCCAGCCGCGCGAGGCAGAGCGGGCCGCCCGCCTCGTCGATGGCGCGCCGGTGCGCCGACACGAGCGGCTCGGAGCCGAACGGGAGCAGATCCACGATCGTCGGATCGCGCCCCTGCTGCTGCAGGCGCGCGCCGAGGAAGGCGTCCACGACCGCCTGGCGCTTCCGCCGCGCGAGCTGGGCGACCGTGCGCCGGAGGGTGCGGCGCTCGACGACGGCGTCGAGCGCCGCGAGCGCCTGCGCGTCGTCGCAGAAGCGGGCCACCATGCGGCCCGCGCGCCGCCGGACGAGGCGGGACGGGTCCGACACGGCCGCGAGGACGCGCGCGCCGTCGCCCGAGCCGTACACGGCCATGAGCGCGAGGAGGCGCTCGTAGGCCTGGGCGCTGCCCGAGAGCGCGCCGAGGAGGGCGGCGGCGCCCGCGTCGCCGCCCGCGGCCGCGCGGCCGAGCGCGACGGCGCGGCGGACGCGGTCGTGATGGGCGAGCGGCTCGACCTCGGCGAGGAAGGAAGCGGTGTCCATGGCGGCGATCGTACCGCCGAAAAGCGTGCTCAGGACAGGGCCGGGCGCTCCGCCGCTCCGCGGCCAGGTGCGCTCATCGCACCCCCTGGCGCCCGGCTCGCGTCAATTCACGACGGGCACGAACTCCTCGCACGCCTCTTCGATCGCCGTGAGAGCGTTCGTGAGGCCGTCCTCGAGGCGCCCCTGGCAGAGATCCCAGAAGAAGCCGCGGCCGTCGGTGGCGAACGTGTCCACGATCCGCTGCAGGTTGTCGGCCTCATCCGCGTCCCCATAGGCCCCCTCGCAATCGGTCTTCCCGCCGATGCCGAGGAACACGACGTTCTTCGCGTCGCCCTTCACGGCGACGAGCCGATCGTGGATCGCTTGCGGCGTCTGGCGGGGGACGGGCTGCTCGTCCTCATCGGTGATCACCACCACCACGAGGAGCGCGTTGTCGCGGCTGAACCCCGCGTTCTCCGCCTGGGAGAACGGCGGCTCCAGCGCGGCGGCGACGGCGGACGCGGGCTGTTCGTCGTCGTTGTTGCCGCTGCACTCGACATCGTCCACATAAAGATCTGCGGCGCACTGGAACTCGCCCGTCAGGTCGTTGCTCGAGCTATCCATCCACGCTTGTCCGCTCTGGAACGAACATTCGCCCGCGGCGCCGCGCGTGTGGAAATTTGCAGGGAGCGGGCAGGCGTCGATCACGGCCGCGCGGAAGTCTTGGATGCCGCTGATATCGAGCAGCGCCTGCGCGAAGGCCGGGAACACGACCTCGCGCATCGACTCCTTTTCCTCGTTCATGCTCGAGGAGTTGTCGAGCGCGAACACGACATCGACGTGCTCGCACCCCGCGCTGTTCGCGCCGCTGCCCCCCGTCCCGCCGGTCGCTCCGCTGACCCCGTTGCCGAAGGAGCCCCCTCCTTGCCCGATGGGGCCACTCCCCGACCCGAAGATGTCCCCCCCTTGCCCCTGGCTCCCTCCGTTGCTCGCGCCCGGCGAACCGCTGTCCTCGTTGGTGCCCGAGTCGCCGCCGCACGCCACAAGACCCATCATCCCTGCGCAGAGCGCCGCGCACCATGTCCTGAGCTCCATCCCGCACTCCTTCTTCTTCGGGGGCGCTATGCCCTACCCAATCGTCAACGGTCCCGCGACATCGATCGCCGGAACGTGGAGGGTATCACGCGCGTAGCGCCGGCTCCAGCGGATCGGCCGACGGGGGCGACGAGCGTTGCCGTCCCTGCCGCGGGTTTGCGCCGGGGAAGAGGGGGACCTGATCATCCATGCGCCGATGAGCTCGATGATCCATGTGCGCAGCAGCCGCGTGCCTCGATGGCGCGCGCTCGAGAACACCGGTAACCTAAGGGATCGTCGGTCTTCGAGCCGCCCGAGCGCCAAGCGCAGGGCGTCACGTCCTGCGGTGTCGCGGCGGCGGACGATAGCTGCGCGTGGCTCGCGGTCGGGATCTTCCGCTGCGAGCGATACCGGGACCGCCATTGCCCCCCGGAAGCTCCGCTGGGCGAGAAGGCCATCCGTCGCGTTCCGCCGTTCCGCCGTTCCGCCGTTCCGCCGTTCCGCCGTTCCGCAGCGGCGCAAAATTCAGGGTCTCCCTGACCTATTGGTCGGTAAACGCAGCCACTGACGCTCTCTGCGAGCCACCCTACAGTGTGTTGGATCGACCGGGGGGGACGCTGTTCCCAGGACGAACAGGCCTATCGAGGTTCAATCATCGAAGCGCCCGCGTGCGGGTGGGACGCGTACGAGGATCCGGAGGCAGCCGGGCGCCGATTCGACGATTCGCTTCTTTTGGCCTGACGGCATACGCCACTCTCCAACGGCGGTAGGCCCTCGAGGCGACCCGAGCGACGCCGCGCTACGCCCAGCGCTCCGAGAGGACCGCCCGCATCCGGTCGATCCTGAGCGCGCGCTCCAGGGCGCGCCCCTCGAAGGCGCTGAGCAGGGCGGGCAGCGCCTGCCGGGCCAGCGCCAGGAGCGCGCGGCGGCGCACCTCGGGATCGAGCCTGCCCTCGGTCACGATCTGGCTGAAGGCGAGGGCGAGGATCGCCTCGTCGCGCGTGAGCAGGCTGTACTCGTCCTCCTCGCCGAGCGCCTGGACCTCGGCCGCGTCCACGGCGTTCCAGTGGGCGCTCTCCACCTCCCAGCGGGCGAGGAGCGCGTCGAGCAGCTCGATGGGGCTCCCCTTCGGGTGCTCGTCGCGGAAGTCGCGGAACGCGGTGAGCGTCTCGTGCGCCGTCTCGTTGCCGAACGGGGCGGTCTCGTCGGTCAGCGACCAGAAGAACGGGTCGGCGAGGGCAGCGACCGCCCGGGGGTGAGCGTCGTCGGGGGAGAGGTCGGGGAGCTCGGGCGCTTCGGTCATGGAGGAGGGCTTTCCGTCGGGTGAGGCGGGCGCGGCGCCGCTACCTTACCGCGCCGGGACGCCGCGTCACCTCGCCGCGTCACCTCGCCGGGGCGCCGCGCGAGGCCGCGGCGCGGGCCCTCCTCACTTCCAGCGCCACTTGCCCTTGCCCTTTCCCTTGTGCTTGCCCTTGTGGATGACGATGACCCGGCGGCCGTCGTCGTCATCGTCGTCGTGCACCACGACCGTGGGCTTCACGTTGACCTTCACGGCCCACGCGGTGGCGACCAGGATGCCGATCACCGGCGCGCTCGGGCCGACCACGATCACCGAGCCCGGACGGTAGCCGCAGAGGACCACATCCGTGTGCCCGCCCTCCTTCACCACCACCGTGATCTTGGTCGGGTTGACCTTCGCCTTCAGCTTGCCGGTGAAGTAAAGCCGATCGGGCCCGGGCGCGAGCACGATGACGTCGGGGCCCGACGCCGTGTGGATGGCCAGCTTGATCTCGCGCTCGCCGATCGGGACCGGCTTGAGGTTGAGATCGAGCACGTAGACGCGCAGGTCGCCCGTCTCCTTGTCGGCGACGATCTCCACGATGTCGTCCCCGACCGGCTGGAGCACCCCGCCGTTCGGGCCCTTCATCCCATCGACCTTGGTCGCCTGGTTCTCCTTGGCGCTCTCCTGGAGCTCCCGGGTCCCGCCGCGCGGCACGTGCAGCACCCCCGTGAACGGCTCGCCCTTGACCTTGAACTCGTAGCTCACCTCGGTGAGATCGTCCTCGAGCGGCGGGATCTTGGCGCGCAGGACGCCGCCCGACTTGGGTTCCGGCACGAGCTCGGCCTTCACCGCGGCGCCGTCCTTGCCAGGCACCTTGACCGTGAGGTTGCCCGACACGCCCTCCTCGATGGGCTTGCCGCCGCTGTCCTTCACGAGCACCGTCACCTGCCCGTCCTGGGCCACGGTCATGACGACGGAGCCGGGCTCGTGCTGCTCCGTCAGCGCCCAGTTGTCCTCGATGCTCTCCGCCGTGATCTGCGGCGACTTGCTGCAGGCGGGCGCGACGAGCGACGTGGAGACCACCGCGAGCGAGAGGAGCACGGAGCGGAGACAACCCTGGATTCTCATACATCCCTCTTTGGCAAAGCCCGGATCGAGCGCTTCGACTGCGGAGTCCATCGAACGGCGGCCGGGTGAGCCGGCCGCATCGTACCAGAGCGGCCGCGCCCGCGTGGCCGTCCGCCCGCGCCACGGGCGCGCGCCGGCGGCGCCGCGCGGCGCCGCGCGGCCGCCGACCTGTCCCGAGGTGCTCATGGTCCGCATCCCGCCTCACACCTGCTTGCGGGTCACGGACCAGATGAAGCCGTCGTACCAGAAGTGCATCAGCGCGACGGTCTGCGTGAGCGACCAGAGCGCGCGGTCCTCCGCCGGCGCGAGCTCGGCCCACACGCCGTAGGCGAGGACGCCCGCGAGGAAGACGGCCACCGCGATCGGCTTGCCGGCGCGGCGCGCGTCGAGGCGCAGCCGCCGGCGGAGGCGGCCGCCCTCCGACCACCAGACGAGCGCGAGGTACTGCACGGCGTGGAACAGGTTCATGATGAAGAACGCCTGTCCCCAGGGGTTGAACCCCCATGTGTAGATGGAGCAGAGCCCCGTGGTCGCGAACAGCCACACCTTGGGGAACGACACCCGATACCCCCGCCGGTACAGCGAGCGGTAAGCGAGCGCGTAATAGACCAGGAACAAGGTCCCTGCGGCGATGACGCACCAGCGGATGACGCGGTGGTGCGACTCCATCAGCCCCGGGACGGAGGCGAAGAGCGCGGCGCCCACGTCCTCGAAGGCGTCGAAGCTCTGGAAGTGGAGGAGCATCGTCGCGCCCGCCAGGATGGGGCCGACGTAGAGGAGCAGGTTGAGCCAGAGATCCAGCCGGCGGCCGAGCGCCGGCGCGTTCCCCGCGCGGGCGTCGTAGATGCGCCCGAGGCCGAACGTCTGGAGCGCCGAATGGTAGACGTCCCAGAACACGACGAGGACGGTCACGCAAACGACGGCCCACATGGACAGCATCATCGCGGCGAACAGGGCGACCGGCGCCGCGAGGAAGCGGAGCCGGTGCCGCCGGAAGATCTCCGCGTTGCCGTGGCTCCGGAGGAGCACCGCGGCGAGGTGGCCGTGAATGAGCGTCCCGATGAAGAGCCCCGCCCACGTGACCTTCTCCCCGTACAGCCGGAACCGCGCGTCGGTGAACGGCGTCCCCGCGATCAAGGCGCCGGCGGCCAGCGCGACGAGCGGCGGGAGCAGGAAGAAAGCCCAGTCGTACCCCGGGCCGACGATATAGGCCGCCCTGCCCGCGGCGGGGGGCGCGGGAGACGCAGGCTCGGCCCGGGCGCTCATACAGCACGCTCGACCGGGGCGGACCCCGGCTCCGGAGCTGCTGGCGAGAAGCCGATCGTCCACCCCTGCACGGCGAGATGGTCGACGAGCGACAGGAGGAAGAGATTCAGGCCCAGCATCTCCATCGACTCCTCCATGAAGTCGATGAGCGCGTAGACGAGGTTGTCGCTCCCGGCCTGCTCGGTCCAGTACCCGAGCGGCAGCTCCAGGGCGAGGGCGCCGGCGACATAGATGCTGCCCGAGAGCAAGAACCGGTTCCGGGTGCCGCGCGGGAGGTGCGCGAGGAACTTGAGGTACGCGAGCGCGAACGCCGCCACCACGACGACCGCCGGGATCACCCAGCTGAAGTACAGGACGCCGCCCAGATCGAGCCAGGAGCTCGCGGCTTCGTGGATCTCCACGACCTCGTCGAGCGAGATGTACAGGAACGCCGCGGCGAGCCCCCACCAGTGCTTCACGAACCGGCCCCCGCGGCGGGCGCCGGCGGCGATCGCCGCGAGGGTGAGAGAGCACGCGAACAGCAGACACGATGTGTACCACGTGGGCACATTCTGCTCGTAGCTCAGCGAGAGCAGCGGGACGACGCCGCTGCGGCTCTTCAGACCGAGGATCGGCTTGAGCACCTCGACGGCGAGCCCGGCGCCCGCGACGGCCGCCATCGAGGCGAACAGCGCGGTTCGCAGCCTGGCGCTCGCGAGGGTGATCTGCATCGAACATGAACAGATACGCGAGGACGTCTCACGCCGTCAACGCGCCCGGCCCTCGGCCGCGCCGCGCCGCGCGCTGGCGAGCGGCCTCAGGAGAGCTTTGAATGCGGCCTCCGACGCCGTCCGGCGGCGGAGCGCGGCGGGGACGAACTGGCATCGTCGGTCGCGTTCGCCCCTGCTGTCGCGCGCTCGCGCTCGCCGCCGGGACGCGGGCGATCAAGGCGCGCGGTAGGCGACGACCTGGCCTTCGAAGCGGTAATCGCCGCCGCTCGCCCAGAACACGTCCTGACCTTCCGGGGCGACGATGCGCCAGGCGAAGTGCTGGCCGAGCGCGAGCACGACGGTCGTGCCGCTCTCGAGATCGTGCGCGTTGACGCTGCGGTTCCGGCTCGTGTCCGTCGAGAACAGCGTCGAGCCCCGGAGGGCCAGCCCCGCCATCGAGCCCCCCTGGTGGATCAGCGTCTTGGCCCCACCGGCGATCGGCGCCTTGAACACGCCGCCGTCGCCGGTGTTGGCCCAGTAGACGAACTCCGCGTCCACCGCGATCCCGGCCGGCTCCGCCTCGTTCTCGGCGATGACCGTCACCTCCCCGCCCGACTTCGCCACCTTGTAGACCTTGTTGGTGGCTTTGCCGCCGGTCCAGTAGATGTGGTCTGCGTCCTGCGCGAGGTGCTCGGGCTTGCCGGCGCCTTCCGCGAGGACGACGGGCTCGCCGCCGTCGAGCGCCATCTTGTAGATGTTGTGTCCATCGCCGTCGCCGAAATAGATCGACGTTTCGTCGCCGGTGAGGCTCAGCAGATAACCGACCTCGACCAGCGTCTCCATCTCCAGGGTGGATTTGTTGACGCGCTTGATCGCCGACGGGATGACCGGATCGTTGTCGCCGCCGCTCGCCCAGTACACGTCGGTGTCGTTGACCCACAGCGCCGTGGGGTCGGGATCGGGGGGCGTCATCGCCTCCGCCTCGGTGGTGCCCTTCTTGACGCGATAGATGAAGCCGTCGTTCGAGTCTTCAGGCGCGGTGTCCTCGGTGCCGCCGCTCGCGAAATAGAGGTACGCGTCGTCGGCGGCGATCGCCTTCGGGAAGTAGTGCTGGGTCGCCATCGCCGTCGGCGGGATCATCCCGGCAAAGAAGCTGGAGAAATGCGAGGTCTCCGTGATGACGCCGGCGGGAGAGGGGTCGTGACGCTCCATCGGGGCGAAGTCGTCGGAGCCGGTGGGCGCGGTGAAGCCGTAGGCGTCGAGGAAGGTGTTCTCCCCGAGCTCCGCCTCGAGCTCGACGGTGATCGGCAGCGTGAGCGTGATCGGCTTGGCGAACGTCTGCCCCTCAGGGCCGAGGACATACATGGGCCCCACGGCGCCGTCGCGCGTGGCCTCGACGCGCTCGATGGTGAGCCCCGTCGCCGCGCTGACCGCGCCCGGCGGCACATCGATCGTGAAGCCGTCCTCCGCGGTGAAGACGCCGCCCTGGGCGTCGACGGAGAACTGCGGGCTTTCGCCCGGCGTGGCGTCGTCGCCCGCGTACGTCCCCCCGCACGACGCGCTGCCGAGCGCAGCCGCCGCGCACGCCAACACCACGAATGAGGATTTACCCATCGTCTCGCCTCTCCGCGGGCGGTCGTCGCCGCCCCACCCGCACTGGTTGTCCTGGGCGAGCAGTCGCGCCCCGGCTCGCCGGCGGCTCATGAATCGACGCGACGAGATCGGCGCGACGGAGCCGACCGGCCGTGAGGCGGCGCGGAGGTGGGGTGTGATGACCTGGTGAGGCCTTCGCGGCGCGAAGGGCCGTTACCGGCCGGGGAGCGGCAGGCCGGCGTGCGCCGAGAGGCGGGCCATCGCGAGCTTCGCGGCGACGAGCGCCTCCTCCGGCGTGCGGCCCGTGGCCGAGAGGTGGCCCATCTTGCGGCCGGGGCGGGCGATCCGCTTGCCGTAGAGGTGGAGCCGGACGCCCGGGATCTCCAGCGCGGCCTCGAAGGGCGGCTGCGCGCCGTCGAGCCACGCGTCGCCGAGCAGGTTGACGATCGCGGCGGGGCGGACGATCTCGACCGAGCCGAGCGGCAGATCGCAGACGGCGCGGACCGCCTGCTCGAACTGGCTGGTCGCGCAGGCGACCTCGGAGGCGTGGTAGCTGTTGTGCGGCCGCGGGGCGAGCTCGTTGATGAGGAGGCGGCCGTCCTTGAGGAGGAAGAGCTCGACCACGAGCAGGCCCTCCACCCGCAGGCCGACCGCGAGATCGAGCGCGATCTGCACCGCCTGCCCCGTCACCGAGGCCGAGAGGGGGCCGGGCAGCAGCGACCAGTCGAGGATCTGGTCGCGGTGGTGGTTCAGGGCCGGGGGGTAGACCGCCAGCTTGCCGCTCGGGCTCCGCGCGACGAGCACCGAGAGCTCGGCCTCGAGGTCGAGCGCCTGCTCGACCACGCAGCGCTGGCCGCCCAGCGATCCGAAGAGCGCCGCCGCCTCGCGCTCGAGGTCGTCGCCGCCGCCCGGGGACCCGCCCCCCGAGAGCCGCAGCTGCCCCCTGCCGTCGTACCCGCCGACGCACGACTTCACGAAGCACGCCCCGCCCATGGCGCGCGTCGCCGCGAGGAGCTCCGCGCTGGTCGCGACCTCGCGGAAGGGGCCCACCGGGAAGCCGTTGCTCGACAGCCAGCTCTTCTGGACGCCGCGGTCCTGCACCATGCCGAGCACCTCGGCGGACGGGCGCACCGGCGCGAGCCGCGCGGCGGCCGAGAGCCCGGCCGTGGCGACCTTCTCGATCTCGAGCGTCACCACGTCGCACTGCGACGCGAGCTCGGCCGCCTGCGCGGCGTCGTCGAACGAGGCGACGATGCAGCGATCGAGCACCGACCGGGCCGGGCAGTCCGGATCCGGGTCGAGGGCGTGGACCTTGTATCCGAGCGTGCGGGCGGCGAGCGCCGTCATGCGGCCGAGCTGACCGCCGCCGAGGATACCGAGCGTAGAGCCGGGAGCGATGGGCATTTCTGGGACCTGTGAGAACCTGAGGGAGGCAGGGTGAGGCTGGACGAGGCTAGACGATGACCGAGTCGCGGAGCACCGACGCCTCCTGGGCGCTGCGGAACGCGGCGAGGCGCTCGCGGAGCTCGGGGTGCTTGCCCGACAGGATCGCCGCCGCGAACAGGGCGGCGTTGGCGGCGCCGGGCTTGCCGATCGCCATCGTGGCGACCGGGACGCCCTTGGGCATCTGGACGATCGAGAGCAGCGCGTCCATGCCGTTCAGCGCCGTGGCGGGGATGGGCACGCCGATGACCGGGAGCACGGTCTTCGCGGCGACCATCCCGGGCAGGTGGGCGGCGCCGCCCGCGGCGGCGATGATCACCTCGAGCCCGCGGTCCGCGGCCGTGCTCGCGTACTCGAACATCCGGTCCGGCGTGCGGTGCGCCGAGACGACGCGCACCTCGTGCGGGATGCCGAGCTGCGTGAGCAGCTCGCTCGTCACGGCGAGGTGCTCGTAGTCGCTCTTGCCCCCCATGATCACGCCGACCCACGGCTTCTCGGTCGAGCTCGCTCCCATCTCCGTCCTCGTCCGGCCCTCGCCGGCTCCTCCTTGCTCCGTCGTGCTCATCGTTCCGCTCATCACCGACCCATCATCCATCGATCGAGGCGCCGCGCCCCGGTCAGCGCGTGAGCTGCTCTAGCAGGCTCAGGCTCTCGCGCTCCTCCTCGCCGATCTCGCCGTCGGACGAGATCATCTCGCGCGCGGCCGCCAGGAAGAGCTGCCGGTGCGCGCGGGGGATCTTCATCGGATCCAGGTCGTCGGCCGCGGGGGGCACCTCGAGCCAGCTGCGCACCTGCTTGGCCTCCTCCTCGTCGAGCTGGAGCCGCAGGATCATCTTGCGCACGAACGCGCGCTCCTGCTCGCGCACCTGGAGGTCGGCCCAGGCGAACGAGCAGATGAACCGCATCAGCTGGAGGCGTTCTTGGCGAGAGAGCTTGTCGAGCATGGGCGGAGACTCTAGCCCGGATCAGCCGGCGCTTTGTGTGGAATCGGCACGCCGCCCGCCGTAATGGGATTCCCGGACCTCGCCGTTCGCCGTTCGCGCTGCCGCCTCGCGTTCACGCGCCCCGGTCCCTGACCACTTCCGTTTCTTCCCGCTCCTTCCCGCTCTTTCCGCGGTTCCGCGCTGCCCGCCCGCGGCGCCTCAGCGGTACGGGCGCGCGACGCGCCGGCCGCGCAGGAGCGCCGACAGGTGCAGCTGCGCGCCGAGCAGATCGCGCAGGGTCGCGGGGTCCTCGAGCGGCGCCGGCACCGTGATCACGATGGCGTGCGGCGCGATCCGCAGCGCGTGCGTGCGGGCCCGCAGGCGCTTCACCGCCTCGCGCGCGCCGGGCGAGGCCGCGCGCAGCTGCTCGGGATCGTCGGGGTCGAGCGCCGCGTCGAGCGGCGGATCGAGCACCAGCGTGACCTCGGAGCGCTCGGGGTGGGGGCCTCGCTCGAAGCACGTGTCGATGTGGAACGTGGCGCCGTCGAGCTGCGCGTCGCGGATGCGCATGCGGCCGACCTCGAAGCGGCCGTGGACCTCGGCCGCGAACCGCTCCCACGCCGGGCGCATGCCGGCCATCGGCGTGGGCGGCGGGATGCGCGCGGACGCCGCGGTGATCTCGGCCGCCAGCGCGGCGAGGTGATCCAGGAACGCGCCGAGCCACGGCTGGTCGTGGCCCGGCGTGCGGGACCGGACCGACACGTGCTCGTCGTCGAGCCGGACGTCGTCGAAGGCGAGCAGCGCCCTGCGCAGCGGCCCCGCGACGACCGCGCGGACCTGGCCGGGGTCGCGCCCGCGCACGCGGTAGCGGCGGCCGAAGCCCTCGTCGTCCTCGGAGGCGAGCGCGAGCAGGAAGCGCTTCACGCCGACCTCCAGATCGAGCCCCCACGACGGCCAGCGCAGCTCGCCCACGAGCGCGCCGCTCGACGACGAGCCCGCGTCGATCCACACCGACGCCGCGCAGCCGGAGAGCGCGCCCGAGAGGCGCAGCTCCAGCGGATCGAGCGACAGGCCGTGGCGCGCGCCGACCGCGCCCCAGACCGCGCGCCACCGCCCCGAGCCGATCTGCCGGCGGATCGCGCCGAGGCCGGGCGGCCGGTCGAAGACGCCGAGCACGAGCGGCGTCGTGTGGACGACGCCGTCCGCTCGCGCGAGCTCGACGCGCACCTCGAGCCCCCAGACCAGGGCGACCCACCCGGCGTCGAACGAGGGCGCGACGGAGCGGGGGATCCGGAACCGGAAGGGCAGCTCCCGCCCCTCGTCGCGGCTGTCCGCGCGGCGGAAGGCGGTGAAGCGGTGCGCCTCGGTCGCGCGGTTCGACGCGGCGGGGCCGCCGCTGAGGAGGCGCTCGACGCCGACCAGCGAGATCTCCATCCCGCGCACGCCGCGGCCCTGCACGTTGCCGAGCGCCACCGCCCCCGAGATCTCGTCGCCCGGCGCGAAGACCTGATCGTCGAGCGAGACCTCGATGAAGGGGCTGTCGCCGCGCGCGGTGGTGCCCGCGACCGGCGATCGGGGCGGGCGCGTGACCGGGCGCGGCGTGACGAGCACCTCGTACGACTCCTGGACGTCGAGCCACCACGGGATCGCGATGGAGAGCGTGATGCCGTAGCGGATCTCGGCGCGGGTGCCGAGGTACGAGCAGGGCGCGTCGGCCGGGAGCGGGAAGCTCGCGCGGTAGCGCTGCTCGCCCTCGGGGAGCGTCGTCTCGCCCGCGAGGCGGGCGACGAGCGAGAGGAAGTGGGGCGGCACGAGGACGCGCTCCTCGACGCGGGCGATCTGCATGCCCTCCAGGTGGAGCGCGATGGAGTCGACGGGCGTCCTCGCGCGGCTGCGCAGCACGAGCTCGACGAGGACGACGTCGCCCGGGTGGACGGTCCTGGACATCCGGAGCTCGACGTCGGGTCGGCTGCGCATGGCGAACGGCTCAGCGCGGCGGGCGCGGGCTCACTTCACGAGCGGCGCCGGGACGGCGAGGCGGAGCGGCCCTCGGGGAGCGCCGCGCTCGAAGACCTCCCCGCGGCGATCGGCGACCCCGAGGCGCAGGAGGCCGTCGGCGCGCACGAGCGCGAAGGGGGCGCGCGGGACCGGCGCGTCGCGGGACGAGCCGCCCCGGCCCGCGTCGAACGGGACGACGAAGACCGCGACGTCCTCGGCGCCGGCGGGCGGCGCGCCGGGCGAGGCGGCGCTGGCGCAGCGCCCCGCGACCGAGGCGTTCCGGTCCTCGCCGGCGCAGCGGGCGAGCGCGCGGCGATCGGCGTCGGCGCCGCCCTGCGCGAGGTGGTCGGCGGCGGCGAGGCGGACGGCCTCGGCGGGGTCGCGCGCGAGCAGGTCGCGGGCCGCGGCGCCGTCGCAGCGCGCCCGGGCGACGGTGAGGCCGGCGAGGGCGTTGGCGCGGACGTAGGGGCGCGCGTCGGCGAGCGCGCCGCAGAGCGCCGCGGCCGCGCGCGCGGGCTGGCCGGCGCGGCCCGCGGCGCGCCCGATCGCGCCCGCCGCGTTGCCCGCCACGGCGGCGTCGGGGTCCTTGAGGAGCGGCTGGAGCAGCGGCAGCGCGTCCCGGTCGCCCACGGCGCCGAGCGACCAGACCGCGTTGGCGCGGACGCCCGGATCCGGATCGCCCGCGAGCTTGCGGAGCGCGGCGGCGGCCTCCGGGTGCCCGGCGAGCGCCTCGGCGATCTTGCGGCGGTCGTCGATCGGCGCCGCCGAGGCCATCCGCGCGAGCGCGGCGCCCGCGGCCTGCCCGGGCATGCGGCCGAGCCCCTCCAGGAGCGCGTCGCGCGCGGCGTCCGGCGCGCTCGCGATGGCGGCCGCGACGTCGCGGGCGAGGCCCGCGCTGCCGCCGTCCTTCGCGTCGTTCGCGTCCTTCGCGTCCTTGCCGTCGTCCGGGACGCGCGACAGCGCGCCCGAGAGGGCGATGCCGAGCGCGCCGCGGTCCTGCTCGGCGGCGACGGTGAGGCGCTGGAGCAGCGCGCGCGCGCTCCCCGGGCCGGCGACGCGCGAGAGCGCGATCGCCGCGCGGAGGCGCACGTCGGCCGACTCGTCGTCGAGCGCCTCGAGCAGCGCGGCGTCCACGGCGGCGCCGAGCTCGCCGGCGGCGCGCGCCGCGCCGAGCGCCTCGATCACGGCGAGGCGGAGCGGCGCGGAGCGGGCCTTCGCGAGGGGCAGCAGCACCTCCTGGGCGCGCGGCGAGCCGGTGCGGCCGAGGAGCTGGACGAGGGCGAGCTTCTCGTCGGGCGGGGTGGCCGGGTCGACCAGCAGGGCGCGCGCGGGGTCGACCGCGCGCCCGTCGGGCCGCGCGGGATCGAGCAGCGCGGTCGCGGCGCGGATCGCCTCGCGGCGGACCGAGGGATCGGCGTCGCCGAGCAGCTCGAGCACGCTGGGCAGCGCCGCGGGGTCGCCGAGCGCGCCGAGGGCGCGGAGCCCGTGCCGGAGCGGGACGACGCCGCGCTGCATCGCCCGGACGATGGCGGGCAGCCCTTCCCTGGCCTTGAGCTCGCCGAGCACGAGGGCGGCGCCCGCCGCGGTGTTGGGCGACGGCGCGGCCCCGAGCGCGCCGACGAGCGCGGGGACGGCGGTGCCCTTGCGAGCGTTCGCGGCGCCGGCGCTCCCCGCGCCGCCGCCGGGCGAGGGCGCAGGAGCGGGCGCCGCCGACGCAGCGGGCGCCGCAGCCGCAGCGGGCGCAGCCGCCGCCGACGGCCTCCCGGCGGTGACCAGCGCGTCGCGGACCGCGGACCGCGGCGCCGCGGGGTCGTCCTTCGCGAGCGCCGCGAGCAGCACCTTCACCGCCGCGTCGGTGCCGATGCGGCCGAGCGCCCGGAGCGCCGCCTCGCGCACGTCGTTGCTCGAGGTGCCGCTGTCGGTCGGGCGCGCTCCGAGGAACGCGCCTGTGGGCAGCGGCGACGCCGCGACGAGATCGGCGATCGCGGACGTCGCCTCGTCCGAGCGCAGCCGGCCGAGGGCGGTCACCGCCTCGACGCGGACGTCCTGGGATGCGTCCTGGAGCGCGAGGATGAGCGCGCTGACCGCGCGCGCGTCCCCGAGCTCTCCGAGCGCCCGCGCCGTGGCCCGGCGGACCTCCGGGACCGAGTCCTGCACCTTGCCGATGAGCGGCACGACGGCGCGCGCGTCGCCGATCCGGCCGAGCGCGCGCGCGACCTCCGCGCGCACCTCCGGCGCGGTGTCGTCGAGGTGGCCGAGCAGCGGCGAGACGGCGTCCGGGAGGCCCGCCGCGCCCATGGCGGCGGCGGCGGCGAGGCGGACGTGCGGGTCGGGATCGCCGAGCACCCGGCCGAGGGCGACGACGGAGCGGTCGGTGGGCGCGGCGCGGATCACGTCGCAGGCCGCGAGCCGCAGGCGCGCGTCGCCCTCGCCGAGCCACTCGATCACGAGGTCTCCAGCGCGCGGCATCCGGAAGCGCACGGCCGCCCCGGCGAGGTGCAGCCGCACCTCGACGTCCGGGTCGCTCATGCCCTTCTGGATGAGCGCGATCGCCGTCTCCGGGGCGAGCTCGCCGACGCGGGTCGCGGCGAGGCGCCGCTCCGAGACGTCGCCCGACGTGAGCGCGCGCGCGATCTGCTCCGGCACGTTGGGCCAGAGGAACGCGGCGGCGTCCCCGGGCGGCGCGAGCGCGGCGGCCGAGGCGGCGACGACGAGCAGGACCTGCGGGAGCCGGCGCAGCGGCGAGACGGTACGGCGCACGACCCGAGCGTAGTACAGCGGCCGCGGCTGCGTCATGGCCGTTCCAGGCGGCCCGGACGCCTCGGGCGGGGGCGCCGGGCGGACAGGACCGCCGGAGCGCCGGTGCGAGGGCGCCGCCGCGCCTCGAGCAGCGCCGGCCTCCGGGCGCTCCCGCAACCGTCCTCGGCGTGCAACAGTCGAGCGAGGTGCCCGACATGACTCCCTTTTCCGTTCTCGACCTGTCACCCATCGTCCAGGGCGGAGACGCCTCCCAGGCCTTCCGCAACACGCTCGACCTCGCCCGCCACGCCGAGCGGCTCGGCTACCGTCGCTTCTGGCTGGCCGAGCACCACAACATGGGCGGCGTGGCCAGCGCCGCGACCGCGGTCGTGATCGCGCACGTGGCCGGCGGCACCCGGGCGATCCGCGTCGGCGCGGGCGGGATCATGTTGCCGAACCACGCGCCGCTGATCATCGCCGAGCAGTTCGGCACGCTGGCGTCGCTCTTTCCGGGGCGCATCGACCTGGGCCTCGGGCGGGCTCCGGGCACCGACCCGGTCACCGCCCGCGCGCTGAGGCGCAACCTCGCCGGCGACGTCGACAGCTTCCCCCAGGACGTGCTGGAGCTGATGGGCTACTTCCGCCCGGCGGAGCCTGGCCAGCTGGTGCAGGCCGTGCCCGGCGCCGGCCTGGACGTGCCGATCTGGATCCTCGGCTCCAGCCTGTTCGGCGCGCAGCTCGCCGCGGCGCTGGGGCTCCCGTACGCCTTCGCCTCGCACTTCGCGCCGGGCCACATGGCGCAGGCGATCGCGCTGTACCGCCGGGAGTTCCGCCCCTCGGCGCAGCTCGCGCAGCCCCACGTCATGCTGGGGATCAACGTGTTCGCCGCCGACACCGACGAGGAGGCTCGCCGGCTCTCGACCTCGCTCCAGCAGGCGTTCGTCAACCTGCGCCGCGGCCGGCCGGGGCCCCTGCCGCCGCCGGTCGACGGCTTCGAGCGCGAGCTGAGCCCGACGGAGCGCGCCGGCCTCGATCAGGCGCTGTCCTGCACGGTCGTGGGCTCGCCCGAGGCCGTGCGCCACGGGCTGGCCGCGTTCATCGCCCGGACCCGCGCCGACGAGCTCATGGTGAGCTCGTCGATCTTCGATCATGCCGCGCGCGTGCGCTCGCTCGAGATCACGGCCGAGGCGCGCGACGAGCTCGCCCGGGCCGGGTGAAGCGCCTCGCCCACGGCGCGGGCGCGCGCCGGGCTCAGCGCCTCACCCCGGGTCGATCCGGTAGATGCGCCCCGTGTTGAACATCACCACATAGATCTCCCCGGCGGCGTCCTCTCCGAACGACGCCGGGAGCCCGTTCGGGCTCAGCGCGGAGGTGAGCTCGACGCGATCGGTCGCGGCCTTGCCGTCCCACACGAAGGAGAAGAAGCGGCCTGTCACGTAATCCCCATACAGGTACCGGCCGCGCAGACACGGGATCTTCGCCCCGCGATAGACATACCCGCCGATGATCGAGCCCGCCTCGCTGCGGGGGTGCTCCACCGCGGGCGGGAGCCCGCGCGGCTTGCACGTCGCGCCCGGAGGATAGCAATGGGCGCCCTCCATCGCCTCCCAGCCGTAATCGTTCCTGCCCTGGCCAGGGCGCTCCACCAGGATCTCCTCCCAGCTCTTCTGGCCCACGTCGCCGATGTACAGATCCCCCGTGAGCCGGTCGAAGCTGAACCGCCACGGGTTGCGGAGCCCGTAATCCCAGATCATCGGATCGCCGCTGGTCATGTTGCCCGCCGGCGCCTTGGTCGGCTGATCGACGTCGATGCGGAGGATCTTGCCGAGCTTCGAGGTGAGATCGGCCGCCGGGCTCGGCGATCGCGCGGAGTCGCCGATCGCGGCGTACAGGTAACCGTCCTTGCCGAAGGCGAGCATGCCGCCGACGTGGTTCCAGGCGCCGTGCTTCACGTCGACGAGCGACCGGACCGGCTCGGGATGGGCGGTGTCGGCGCCCTGCGCGGCGCGCTTCCACTCCTCGATCACCACGTTGCCGCGCGGGGCGGACGAATAGTGGAGCCAGAAGCGCCCGTTCTTCGCGTACTCCGGGTGGAAGGCGAGCCCGAGCAGGCCGCCCTCCGCGTTCGGCGTCGGAAAGAACACGCGCGATCGCACGTCGAGGAAGGGCGCCGGCTGGACCGCGCCGTCCTTGACGAGCCGGAGGGTCCCCGCCTTCTCGAGCACCACGAGGCGCGCCGGATCGCCGGGCGGCGCGGCGACGTACGTCGGCTGTTCGAGCCCGCTCGCGACGAGCGTGAGCTTCAGCGGCGGGACGCCGCCGCACTTCGCCGGGCGGGCGAGCTCCGCCGCGTTCGCCGGCGGCGCCGCGGGCGCGGCTTGCGCGGCGGCCGCGCCGTCCGCCGCGGCGGGCGCCGGCCCAGGGGCCGCAGCGCCCGCCTGGGCCGCCGGCGGGGACGCGTTCCCTGCCGCGGCCGGACCGGCGGCGACGCCCTCGCGCGGCTCTTCGGGCGGCCCCGCGACCTGCACGCGCCGGTCGCAGGCGGCTACACTGCCCGCGAGCAGGAGGCACCAGGCGGTCCGATGGCACGCTCTCGTCAGCCAGGCAGCGCGCCCCGCGCGCCGGTGGATCGGTCTCTCGGGCAAGCGGACACCTCCGCCTCCACCTTCATCATGAGCGGCCACCTCTGGCAAGCCGTGCTCGCATCGCTGCTGCTGGCGAGCTGCGGCGGCTGCGGCGCACAGGAGACGCCCCAGGCCGATCGCCTCCCTGCCTCGGCCCCGCCCGTCCCGGTCGGCCCGCACGCCGGAGCGGCCGCGCGCGACGCCGGAGCGGGCGAGCGCTCCGGCGAGAGCGCGCCCGCGGCGCCCCGGGAGCCGCCTTGCAAGGACGGCGACACGGACCCTCACGATCTCCGCTGTACCGGCCTGTACAGCGACTTCGGCGCGCGCTCGCTCGCGGCGAGCGTCCGCGAGTTCAAGCCGGCTTTCGAGCTGTGGAGCGACGGCGCCGAGAAGACGCGATGGATCTACCTCCCTCCGGGCTCGACCATCGATGTCTCCAGGATGAACGACTGGATCTTCCCCGTCGGCGCCAAGCTGTGGAAGGAGTTCCGGACGCCCGCGTCCGCCGGGGGCCGCCGGCTCGAGACGAGGCTCCTCTGGAAGACCGCGGAGGATCGCTGGACGCGCGCCACCTACGTCTGGTCCGAGGACGGCGAAAGCGCGCTGCAGGTCAAGGCCGGTGTCCCCCACGTGCCCGGCGCGGACGGCTATGCGATCCCGGCGCAGGTCGACTGCATCCGCTGCCATGCGGGCAAGACCGACAACCCGCTCGGCTTCGAGGCCGTCCAGCTCGCCGCGCGCGGCGCGGGCGGCCTGACGTATCCCGAGCTGGTCCAGCGCGGCCTGCTCTCGACGAGCGCCGGCGGCCCGCTGCCCAGCGCGGCCGCGCTCGAGGTGCCCGGGACCGAGGCGGAGCGGCGCGCCCTCGGCCTGCTCCACGCGAACTGCGGCGTCTCGTGCCACCATCCGCTCGGCGTCGCGACGCACTTCGAGCTGCGCCTCGACATCGACGCTGCCGGCCGGGTCGGCGACGTGCGCGGCACGCGCGCCTACCAGACGGCGATCAACCAGCCAGCGAAGCTGCGCCCGCCCGGCGCGCCGCCGGGAGCGCGCTATTACCGGCTGAGGCCCCGCGATCCGGATCGCAGCACCCTGCTGCGCGCCATGGCCCGGCGCGACGCGCCCGGCGCGCCGCCCGAGCAGATGCCGCCGCTCGCGACCCGCCGCGTCGACGAGGACGCCGTCGCCGCGGTCCGCGCCTGGATCGAGGCGATGACGCCCGCCGCCGGCTACCCGCCGGCCGCGCCCTGAGCGCCGCGCGCTGGAGGCGCCCTCGCCGGCCTCGGGTGGCTGCCCGCAGCCGGAGGGCCTATCCTCCGGCCATGCCGCCCGTTGCGCTGAAGAAGGCGCCCGCCACGGTCGCCGACCTCCTCGCCATCCCGGAGCCGGAGCGGTTCCACGAGATCATCGGCGGCGACCTCGTGCGCAAGGCCATGCCGAGCCCGCGCCACGGCAGCTCCCAGGCGCGCCTCACCATCCGGCTCGGCGGCCCGTACGATCGTCGCCCCGGCGGGCCGTGGCCCGGCGGGTGGCGCTTCCTGACCGAGACCGAGGTCCAGCTCGAAAACAGCGAGATCTACCGCCCGGATATCGCCGGCTGGCGCAGGGAGCGGCTGCCCGAGCTCCCCAGGGAGAGTCCCGTCCTGGTGCGACCGGACTGGGTCTGCGAGATCCTCTCGCCCTCCAACGAGCGCAACGACGTCGTGAAGAAGATGCGCACTTACAAGCGCTCGGGCGTACCTCATTACTGGCTCATCGATCCGATCGCCGAGACGCTCATCGTGTATCGCTGGACGGAGGACGGTTATCTCCTGGTCCTGGACGCCCAGGGAGAGGAGCGCGTCCACGCCGAGCCCTTCGAGGCCGTCGCGTTCTCGGTGCACGGCCTGCTCGACGGCGACGACGACGGCTGACGAGCACGGGCGAGCGTCCGGCCTGACCGCGCCGGAGCCCCTGCGCGCGCCGTCTCCAGCCGCCTCCGCCCGCCCGCCCGCCGCCGTCCGAGGCGCTGGCTCGCAGGGCGCACCGGAGATCGGTGAAGGGAGCGCGCCGGAAACGCCCTCGCGCGCGCGCCGGGCCGTGGTGATCGCGGCTGCCGGGCTTCATGCTCCCGGCGGTCGCAGCGCCGCGCGGCCCCGGCAGGCGCCGGCGCGCCGCGCGCACGGCACCGGCGGACGCCCCGCCCCTGCCCGAGGAGCGCCCGCGACCACGACCGGGGGGAACACGTCACGTGAAGCAGCCGAAAGAGATCAAGAAGGCAGAGGGCAAGCTCGCGGTCCTGCTGCCGGGGCTGGGCGCCGTCGCCACGACGACCATCGCGGGCACCCTGCTCGCGCGGCGCGGGCTCGCCCCGCCGATCGGGTCGCTCACGCAGCTGGGCACGATCCGGCTCGGCCGGCGCACCGACCACCGCGCGCCGAGGATCAAGGATTTCCTGCCGCTCGCGGCGCTCGATCAGCTGGCGTTCGGCGCGTGGGACATCTTCCCCGACAACGCCTACGAGTCGGCGCGGCACGCGGACGTGCTCGAGCGCCGCCACCTCGACGCCGTCCGCGACGAGCTCGAGCGGATCCGGCCGATGCCCGCGGTGTTCTACCCGGAGTACGTGCGGCGGCTCCACGGCACCCACGTGAAGAAGGGCGCGAGCAAGGCCGAGATGGTGGAGCAGGTCCGGGAAGATCTCCGCGCCTCCTTGCGCGACAGCGGCGCCGCGCGCGCCGTGGCCGTCTGGTGCGGCTCGACCGAGGTGCACATCGCGCCCGCGGAGGTCCACCAGTCGATGGCGCGCTTCGAGTCGGGGCTCGCCGAGGACCACCCGGCCATCTCGAGCTCCCAGATCTACGCCTGGGCCTGCCTGAAGGAGCGCATCCCGTTCGCGAACGGCGCCCCGAACCTCACCGTCGACTTCCCCGCCGCGTGGGAGCTCGCGCGCAAGCAGGAGGTGCCGATCGCCGGCAAGGACTTCAAGACCGGCCAGACGCTCATGAAGACCGTGATCGCCCCGGGGCTCAAGGCGCGGATGCTCGGCGTCGCGGGGTGGTTCTCCACGAACATCCTCGGCAACCGCGACGGCGAGGTGCTCGACGACCCGGAGTCGTTCCGGTCGAAGGAGGTCTCGAAGCTCGGGGTGCTGGAGCACATCCTGAAGCCCGATGTCCATGGCGAGCTCTACGGCAAGCTCTTTCACAAGGTGCGGATCGAGTACTACCCCCCTCGGGGCGACGCCAAGGAGGGCTGGGACAACATCGATCTCGTCGGCTGGCTCGGCTACCCGATGCAGATGAAGATCAACTTCCTCTGCCGCGACTCGATCCTCGCCGCGCCGATCGTGCTCGACCTCGCGCTGCTCCTGGATCTCGCGCAGCGCGCCGGGCTGAGCGGCACGCAGGAGTGGCTGAGCTTCTACTGGAAGAGCCCGATGACCGCGCCGGCCCTGTACCCGGAGCACGACCTCTTCATCCAGTCGATGAAGCTCAAGAACACGATGCGCTGGCTCATGGGGGAAGACCTCATCACCCACCTGGGCAACGAGTATTACGACTGAAGGGAGGGCGCTGCCGGAGCCCGGCGGTCGCGCCGCGGAGCTCCGGACGCAGGGCGCGGCGCGCGCAGGCGTGGGGGCGCCGGCCGGCGAGCCGCTCACTCCTTGGTGGCGCTGGCCGGAACCACCGCGGCGTCTTCGGGCTCGGGAAGTTTGGGCTGCTCGGCGATGTCCATGTTCGCTTCCGCGACGCCGCCGTCGCGCACGTGGGCCGACGTGGCTCGGCCCGCCGAGGTGAGGATGACCATGTAGGCGCCGTCCGGCAGAGCCGTCGCCCGGTAGGTTCCGTCGGGGCCCGTCGTCGGATAGCGGACGTCAAGCCCGCCCTCGCCCTGGTTGCAGGCGACCTGGACCTGAACCCCCCGGACCGGCTTCCCGCCGGACGTGATGCGCCCGCGGATCTCGCCCGAGCCCTTCGCGAAGAGCGCGAGGTTCTGCTCGACGTCTTGCCCTTCCTTCACGCCCACGTGCGCCACCGTGCGCTGCGCCTTGTCGAGCAGCTCCAGGCGCACCACGACCGGCGGGAGCTGCTCGAAGCGATATCGCCCCTCGGCGTCGGTCACCGTGTTCACGAAGCCGATGCTCCGGTGAGAGGCCACGAGCCTCGCGCCGGCGAGCGGCTTGCCGTCGCTCCCGCGCACCACGCCGACGATGCTGCCGCCCGTGGACATCGTGAGCTCGATCGGCGCCAGATCGTCGCACCCGGAGACCTGGACGCCCGCCGTCGTCGTCGCATAGCCGCCGCTGTACCCGCGGACCAGGATCTCGCCGGGAGGGACGTGCTCCAGCCGGAAGCGGCCGTCGAGCTCGCTCTGCGCCTGGCTCGCGGCATCCATCGACCCCTGGCTCGCCGCGCCCGCGGCGTCGCGCGACTCCGCGTCGAGGAACACCCCTGCGAGCGGCGCGCCTTTCTCGTCATGAACCGTCCCCGTCAGCGTGCACCCGCCCGAGAGCGTCAGATCGACTTTATGGTTCTCGCCGGCCCTGGCATAGACGAGCTCGGAGAACGCGGGCGCGTAGTCGGACGCGGTGATCCTGAGGAGCACCGGCCAGGCAGGCATCTGGTCGAGGCGGAAGGCGCCGTCCGGCCCCTCGAAGCGCTTCGACAAGAGGGGCGCAGGCGCCGCCGTGCTGTCGGGCGCCATCGTGACGACATCGACGGTGAACCGCGTGATCGGCTCCTTGCGCTCGTTGTAGACATGCCCCTCGACGATCCCGCTCTTCGGGAGCATGAGGGCGACGTCATCACCGCTGTGCGCGATGGCCAGCGACGGGCCGTATCCGTCTTTGTTGCCAACGAGGTTGTACGAGCCGTTCGGGACACGGAGCTCGAAGCGCCCGTCTTCGTCGCTCTGGACCGAGGCCGCCGTGGTCGGGAAGTTGCCGGCGACCTCGTACGTGGTCGCGGCGACGGCAGCCCCGGCGAGCGGGGCGCCGCTCATGTCGTAGACCGTCCCGGAGATCGACGAAAGCTCGGAGGCCTGCTCGGCAGGGTGCGCGGCGGGGCGCTTCCACTGCGCTCGGTTGACGTAGCCCGATCGTTTCTGTGCGGCTGCCGGGTCGCGCTGCGCGGTGTGGGGCGAGTCGTGCTTCGGCCGGAAGAACAGGACGGCGACGAGGGCCAGCAACGAGAGCGCGCACCAGAGCGGCCATCGCCGGGGAGTGTCGTGACGCAAGACGCGGGGTTGCATGAGGATGTCTCCATCGAGTCATGGTGTGGGGGGCTGCGGCGCTCGCAGCGATGTCACAGCCGAGGCGGAGCGGGGCGCTCCACCGCGGCTCCCGCTCGCCCTCGGGGCGAGGCAACGGCGGACACGAGCAGCGATCACCGGTGCATCGAGGAGGCCTCCGGGGCCGGTTCCGCCCGGCCCCGGAAGCCCCCTCATCGGACGTCGGCGCGGCGGGGCGCGCTCTGCGTCACGTAAACACGATGGAGAGGGCACCAAAAAACGAGAAGTTAAAGCTGTGAACGATGCCGACCGCGGAGGGCCCCGTCGCCGACTCGCCGAGGATCATGGTGAGGTTTGAGAAGGGGGAGGCGGGGAAACCCGCGATGGCGCCGCGGAATCCGTTACAGATGGGGGTGAAGCCATCGCCGGCGTACATGACGCTGTTGATATTCCTCGTGATGTTTCCCGGCGTCGTGACGCTGCTCATGCAGTTCGGGAAGGTAAACGTCGTCGCCTCCAGAACCTGGCAGAGGCGCGTGCCAAAGCCCGGCAAAGACGCTGGGGGCGCCCAGAGCAGGTTGTACGCGCATGTCCCGTTCGGGGCCAGCACGGCGTTGGCGCCGTCGGGGGCCACGAACATGAACGTCCCTGTGCCGGACGGCGACCCTTCGATGGCGATGGCGTGCGGCCCAGGCGCGATCGCCATGGCGCTGCCCGAGATCGACATGACGGCGAGCGAGGCGAGGATCGTGAACTTCTTCATGAGGCGAACTCCTTGGTTTCGTGCCCTGTGAAACGTGAATTCTCCGAGATGAGCGCGGGGCAATAGCTCCCTGGCGAGAGCGGCAGATGCGCTCGCTCCCCTCTGATCATGCGGTGTCTGAAGACCGCTGCGCGCCCCTGACGTCCGGCGAAGAGCGCGTGCGAACCCACGGTAGGCCTCGCCTCCTGCCATCGACCTCGCGACGCGCGGCGCTCTCCGGAGAGCGGCTCGGCGAAGCCGGCCCCCCCAGAATACGCCCCGATTCAACGCGGCTCTCCTGTCGATTCGAACAGGATTTCCTCGAATCGGCGTAGATTGACGGTACCGCATCATTTCTCACCGAGCAAGCCCGGGAGAAAGAAACAATCTCTCAAAATAATCAACATCTACACGGACGGCACCCCACGACCCGGGCACTCATCACAACTGCCATCGAAGAGCGCATCCCTAGAACTCTCGCAAAACGCAACATGCGCCGTCCGACCGGGGTAGCGAACGCCACGGCCCATGCACTCATCGCAGCTGTAATCGAAGACCACATTCCTAGAACTCCCGCAAAACGCGGCGTGGGTCGTCCGCCCGGGGTCGCGACCGTTCGTCGGGAGCATGCCAATCACGCTCATCGCCACACATCGAGCGACATGGAGCGCGCAAAGGCCTTCCAGCGCGGCCCGCTCCGGACGAAGGGCGCTCTGTCCGGCACGGGACCGGGCACCCTGGTCCGACCAGCATCCGCGCGCTACGCGCTACGTGTTGCGGAGCCTGAGGGCAGCCGGGCCGCCCGGCTCCTTCTGCCGCGGCCGATCGGGGACGAGCCGCTCGAGGAGCCGGGCGATCCACGGCGTGAACGGGAGGAAGAGCAGCGCTCCGGCCGTGTTGAAGAGGATATGCGCGTTGGCGATCTGCCGGCCGACGTCGCCGGAGGTGGCCTCCACGAGCCGGCTGAGCAGCCCGATCAGCGGGATCCCGAGCAGCACCGTGATCACGTTGAGCAGCAGCTGGAACAGCCCCGTGCGCAGCGCCGCCCGCTCCCGGCCGATCGACGCGACCAGCACGTCCGCGCACGCGCCGATCTCGGCCCCGAGCATGATGGCGATCCATCGACAAATGGCGCGACGTTTCTCGGAGATCTCGCGCAGCGCAGGAGAGGAAACCCCTGAGCCAGGTACGGCGCTCGCTTAGCCTGGCGACAGACGTCGACGAGCGGGGGAGCGCGCAGGAGGCCGCGCCCTCCCCCACCCTCCGCGCCGGATCAGTGGCTCCAGCTCGTGCCTTCCGCGATCTTCTGACCGGCCGGGCCGAACGTCGTCTGGAGCACCGACTTGCCCTTGATGCGGACCTTGGTGACCGTCTTCGGGATAGACCAGCTCACGACGTCATCGCAGCTCGGCTGGATGAAGCCGCCGCCCGGGTAGTACACGCCGGTCTTGCTCTTCGTCGCGCCGATCTGCACCCAGCAGCCCTCGACCTCGTCGAAGCCGTAGAGCGTCGCCGTCGTCGTCGTGTGCTCGCAGACGCTCTTCGACTTGGGGGCGTTGACGCTGTACGCCATCGCCGTCTGGGTCGACGCGAACGCGTTCTTCACGTTCGTGACCTCGACGACGTAGTTGCCCTTGCTGCTGTAGTACGTGTTGTCCGGCGACTCGCGGAGGGTGAAGCTGCCGACGTCGCTCGAGTTCGACTGGGCCGCGGTCTGGTCGACCTGCAGGGCGGAGATGTCGACGCACAGCGCCTGCGAGGTCTCTTCGACCTCCTCCAATCCGGCCAGCTCCGCGTCGAGGTCCGTCGCGTCGGCGACGCAGCCCACGAGCGCGAACGAGGACACGAGGGACGAGGCGAGGAGGATCATTGCACGCTTCATGATTGAGCTCTCTTTCGGGTATTTAGTTGAACGACACGTGATCTGACGCGCGGGCGGTCCGCCGCGGGTGCGACGGAGTCGAGTCCATCCGTCGCCCGGGTCGCCCTGCTCGCCGCCTGGACCGCGCCGAGCGTCACGCAACGCCTTTAAACAGGAAACGTGCCACTCCCCGATTCCGGCGCTCGGCCGCGCGCGCGCCGGCATTTTCGCGCCTTCGCGCGCTCCGCGGCCCCGGCGGTCCGCGCCCGCGCCGGCGCGCTGAGGGCGCGCCCCCTCATCCTGGAGGCGCCGCCCTCCAGGGGGGAGTCGTCAGGGGGATCGGAGCGCGCCGCAGCGCGGGCCGGTGTGGGATGGTGGTCGGCGGCGGCGCCGGCGCTCAGGGCGCGAACGACACGTCGAGCGTGTACGGCCCGGCGTCGGCCTGGGACCAGAAGCCGTCGACGACGATGAACAGCGGGGCGCCGCCGGTCACCTCGAGCGCGAGGGTCTCGATCGCGGGCGCGTCGCCGGCGCCTGCCTGCGCGGCGTCCTCGCACGCGAGCTCGGCGCTCGCCCACGGGCAGCTCGACCTCACGGACAGGGTCAGATCGGTGGCGGACGACAGCTCGAGCGTGAGCTTGCCGTCCGCCGGGGGCGTGAACCGGTACACGTCCTCGCGCGTGTCGGGCATGGAGCAGCTGCCCCGGAGGGCGATCGTGCCGGTCCGCGTGTCGCCGGTGTTCACCCCGAGGACGGCCTCCCGCGCGCCCTCGCAGACCGAGGAGCAGTCGTCAGCGCAGGCGCCGAAGGCGTCGGGGTCGTCGCACTGCTCGGGCCGCGTGACGGCGCCGTCGCCGCAGATCGCCGGGGCGAACGTAGAGCGCAGCGTGTACGGGCCCTCCTTGCCCGGCGCATGCGCGTCGACGACGACGGTCACCGGCTCGCCGGCGCTCAGGACGACCTCGATCGGCGCGGCGCCCCCGCCGACGGCGAGCTGGGCGCACGCGAGCTCGGTGGTTCGGTCCTCGCACGCGCCGCGGACGTAGAGCCCGTGGTCGGTGTCCGACTCGAGCGCGACCGAGAGCGTGCCGGACTGTTCCTCGGGCGGGGCGAACAGGTACACGTCCTCGCGGCCGGCGCCCGTGCAGCCGGCCCCGAACGCGTTCGTGCCGAGCGAGGTGTCGCCCGAGACCTCCGGCGGCAGGGGCGGCGCGACCGCGCAGGTCGCCGCGATCGCGGCGCAGGGTCCCTCGCAATCGTCGTCATCGCAATCGAAGGTCGCGTCGAAGTCGTTGTCCGCGCGATCGTCGCAGATCGCCTCGTAGATCCTGCACAGGCCGGTGGCCCCGTTGCACCTGCCGCGCGTCGGGCACTGCGCGTCCTCGGTGCACGCCGGCCGGCAGCTCAGCGCCCCGTCGGCGGCGGGGACGCAGGCATAGCCGGGACGGCAGTCGCTCGAGGTTGCGCAGGCTGCATAGCAGAGGTGCCCGTTGCTGCCGGTTTCGATGCAGACGCCGTGGCCGGCGCAGGTGCCGCCGGTGTGCTCGCACGAGCTGATGCAGTACCCGGCGGGCCATCCGTCGAGATCCTCGCGGTTGCAGAAGTTCCCTGCGCACATCGCGTCGTCGGTGCAGGCGGCGCCGTCGGGCAGGTTGACACTTCCGCCGGAGCCGCCCGCGCCAGCGTCGCCGCCGGAGCCGCCGATGCCGCCGCCTGTGCCGTCGGTGCCGCCTGTGCCGCCGATGCCGCCGCCGGTGCCGCCGATGCCGCCGCCGGTGCCGCCCGCGCCCCCGATGCCGCCGCCGGAGCCACCGATGCCGCCGGTGCCGTCGGTGCCGCCTGTGCCCCCGATGCCGCCGCCGGAGCCACCGATGCCGCCGGTGCCGTCGGTGCCGCCTGTGCCCCCGATGCCGCCGCCGGTGCCGCCCGCGCCCCCGATGCCGCCGCCGGTGCCGCCTGTGCCCCCGATGCCTCCGCCGGAGCCACCGGTACCGCCCCCCGAGCCGCCGATCCCGCCCGCGCCAGCGTCGCCGCCCGCGCCGCCGGAGCCGCCGATCCCGCCCGCGCCGCCGGAGCCGCCGATCCCGCCCGCGCCGCCACCGCCGCCCGAGCCGCTCAGTCCGCCATCGCCGCCGGAGCCCCCGAGACCTCCGGCACCACCGACGCCGCCCGAGCCGCCCCGGCCTCCGCCCCCCATCGCACCCGCGCCGCCCTCGCCGCCCGTTCCTGTGTTCGGGCCCGGGGTGCCGTCATCGTCCCCGCACGCCGCGGCGCTGGCCGTCAGCCCCAGCATGAGGAGGCAGGTCGTCCATCGTAGTCTCATTCTGTCGCTCCAGGGAAAAGGGGGATTCGCCCGTCGATGACGCGGCGTGACATGTCACCCGCGCGGCGCCATCTTCGGTGCAACCGCCTTTCGTGGGAAGCCCCCATACGCGCCGCTTCCCGGCTCCCTGATGCTGTCGAGACGCCGTCTCGCTCCCGCCGGAGCGCGCTCCCACCGCTCCTTCGCGGGAGCCCGTCTTCCCGTGTGCCGTGCAGGCATGCGCGCGTCGAGGGGTCGACGCGACCTCCTCTTCGGGCTACGCGCGGCGCGCCGGTGGCCGCGTCGAGGCGGCGGGCGCGCCGGGTCGCCCGCCGGCGGTGGCGTCACTGCCAGCGCAGGTGCACGTCGATGACCGCGCCCGTCCGGGCCGCGGCGCCGTCCGAGAACGTGAACGCGGCGCGCTCGATCTCGCAGTTGCCGCGCCCGTCGCAGCGCCGGTCGCGCCCGTACGAGAGCTCGATCGCGACGAGCCCGCGCGACGCGAGCGGCTCGAGCTCTCCGGCGCTCGAGGCGCGGTTCGCGTCGCGGTCGCTCCACAGCACGAGCCGCGACCACGCCTCGTCCCGCGCCGTGATGCGGCCGTCTCCGTCGGAGTCGAGCTCGCGGAGCGCGGTGAACCCGTTGTCCGCGCGGGCCCCGCTCGCGAGCACCGTCGCCGAGCCGAACAGCTCCTCGCCGCCGTCGATCGCCCCATTGCCGTCCCGATCGAGCGCGAGCCACGGCGTCGCCGCGGTGGGCCAGTCGGTGGCGATCGTGGCCCCGAGCCCGCTCAGATCGAACGCGCCGCTCATCGCGGTCAGGTACTCGACCGGACGCTGATCGAACGAGAGCACGAGCGGCGTGCTGACGCTGCTCGACTGACACCCGGTCCAGGTCGGCACCCCCTCCACGTCCTCGCACAGCTCGTAGCCGCCCATCCCGTGGTTGGTGCAATTCCGGGACTCGCCGATCGTGCACGCCGCCTCGGCCTCCTCGCCTCCGGGCGTGTTCCCGCCGCCCCCGCCGTTTCCATTCCCGTCCTCGGTCGCCTCCTCCGCGCCCTCGAGCGCGCTGTCGTCGCTCCCCTCGCCCTCCGCGGAGATCACCTCTCCGACGCACCCGGCGCCGAACGGCACCGCCGCGAGGAGCAGGGAGAAGGAGAGCGTTCCCATGAAACCCAAGCGAGTCCGTGAAAAGGTCGTGTTCATGGCACAGCTCTCCAGCAAGCCATGCGCCAGCCCCTCTCCGCCCGGTTAAACCATTGATTTTGCATGCATCAAGGGAGCGAAGAGCGCCCCTGTCTCCACGCGTTTGCCAGCGTGTGCCGAGCGCAACAGGGAATTGTGCCAGATTGGTCGCGCGTCGATCTGTGCCGCGCATGCGGGGACCGGCACCTGGGGCGGGACCCGGCGGCGGCTCCCGGGGCGGCTGGAGCCCCAGGCGGGCGGCGCTCCCCGGCGCTACCCCCGCGGCGGCGCGTAGAAATCGACGATCCGGATCGGCTCGGTCAGCCGCACGCGGACGCGCGAGCGATCCCCGCGGACGTCGCCGCCGATCTGGAAGCTCGTCGCCGGATCCATCTCGATCGTGACCTCGTCCACGAAGTAGTCGAACACCGTCTCCAGGTCATCGAACTCTCCGTTCCAGATGCTCGAGAAGTTCCGCACGAAGGTGAACGGCGAGATCATCGACACGCGCAGCTGCATCCGGTCCTGGCGATCGTCCGCGTACGGGAACATCCGGAAGCCGAAGCCGTAATAGGGGATCGTCGACAGCGCCGCGATCTTCGCCGGACCCTCGTAGATGACGCCGCCCTTCTTGATCGGCGCCCCGAGGATCGTCCCCTTCTCGCCGACGCGGATCGCGTCGTTGCCCTCGTTGATGATGCGGCAGTGCGGCGTGCGCCGCACGAGGTAGCTCGGGATCGTCCGCGTCGTCGCGGCGACGGCGTACGCCACCGGCCCCGGCGCGAGCCGCTTCAGCGGGCCGCGCGCGAGCGCCGACTTCACCGCGTTGTAGTCGCGCAGCATCACCGCGTCGATCCCGAAGCCGCAGAACGGCGACAGGATGTCCTCGGCCTCGACGAGCCGCAGGTTGCGGCTCCCGGCCTCGGCGCGCAGCCGCTGGAGGTCCACCGCCAGCCCGGGCTTCGCGCCCGCGCCCCCGGACGCGCCGAGCACCCACGCCAGCGAGTTGCCCGTCCCCAGCCGGAGCAGCCCGAACCGCGGCAGCGGCAGCCCGCGCCGCTTCGCCTCGTTCACCACCGCCGTCACCACCACGGTGAACGTCCCGTCGCCCCCGCCCGTGAGGATCGTGCCGTAACCCCGGTCGACGAGGATCCGCGCGATGCCCTCGCTCTCCTCGACCCGCCGCGACACGAACAGATCCCCCGTGTCAAGGATCTGATCGAGCGTCTCGATCACCTCCGCCGTCACGCTCTTGGCGTTGCCGTTCACCACCACGGCAATCCGACTGCTCGCCGCGCCCCGTGGCACGTCGCTCGGACGACGCGGCGCATCAGCGGCCTGGGAGACGTCATCGGAGCCGCGACCGGCGGGCGGAGAGGTCATGCACCGCGATCTACCACGACCGACCCCCGCGCTTGGAGATCGCGCGGGCGCGCGCCGTGGAAGCCGTGGAAGGAACGACGCCGCCACGAGGCCGGCGCGGGGGGCCTTGCTCGACCGGAGCGTCGAGCCCGCCGGGATCGTGCTGTAGGCCAACGTGGCCAAAACAGCGCGCCCGCGGCGGTCGCCGCTGTCCGAGAGAGGCCCAAGCGTGCGATGCTCATGGGTTTTGGCTCTCGAGCCGATCTTGGGTCATGCTGACCAACGGGAAAGCGAGGAGCCTCCCCCGAAACATAGTGGACGGGGAGGTCGATTTTTTGGTAAGGCGACGACCTGGCGAGCCAATTCGGCTTGACAGCCGCGCGGGTCTTTCCCCCGCGCGGGCGGCGCGCGCTTGTGGCGAAGGGCCGCGACGATCTCGTACCCAGCGGGGGACGCAGCGACATGCCGAAGATCACAAAGCAGGGCAGCTCCGAGAAGGCGACGGGCACGAAGAAGAAGGCCTCTTCGAGCGCCAAGGGGGGCGCTGAAGCTCAGCTTGCGAAACCCGTGAATCCGGTAATCAAGGAAGACTCGAAATCTTCGTCGAGCGCCTCGAAGCGTAAGCTCGGCCTCCGCGGCGCTGCGCCCTGGGCTGCCCGGCACGCGGCGAAGCACGCCGCCGAGGCGCGGGCACGGGCCGCCGAGCCGGCGCCCCCCGGCAGCGCCCGGGCGACCATCCGCGTGCCCACCGGCGCGGAGGAGATCAAGGCGAAGATCGCCGAGCTCCACAACCAGACCCAGAAGATCCGCACGCTCCGCAAGCGGCTCGACAAGGGGTTCTTCGACATCGGGGTGGTGCTCGCCGAGATCCAGCAGCAGGAGCTGTATCAGGCGAAGGGCTACGGCTCGTTCGAGGCGTTCCTCGAGCGCGAGATCGACCTCGGCAAGCAGACGTCGCTGCGCCTCATCAAGGTGGCTCACGTCTTCCAGCGCGAGGTGGCCCTCGACTACGGCATGGACCGGCTGTTCGTGGCGCTCGCCGCCCTCGAGGGCGACGCGGTCCCCAAGCCGGCCCCGTCCGCGATCCCCTCGGCCCCCGGCTCCAAGCCGCCTCTGCCCCTGAAGCCCCCGATGCGCATCGTGGGCTGAGCGGCGCTCACCCGCTTCGGATACGGGCCCACCTCGGCGTTTTCGGTGCTCGGCGTACTGGTGTACGCCTGCGCGCCGAAAACGCCGATCTGGGCCCGTCTCCTGTGCGGGTGAACGCCGCTCGGTGAGGCGCGTCAGATCCCAGCCCCGCGGGGCGGCAGTGAGCTCGTCGTGGGGCGAGACACCGGCACCGGCTCGGGGATGAAGCGGGGGAGCCGCACGCGGACCGTCGTCCCCTCGGCCGCGCGCGTGCTCACCTCCACCCGGCCGGCGTGCTGGTCCACGATCTTCCGGACGATCGCCAGCCCGAGGCCGGTGCCCGCCGCCTTCGTGGTGAAGAACGGATCGAAGATCTCGGCGAGGATCGTCGGATCGATCCCGGGCCCCGTGTCCCCGATCGACAGCCACACCTCGTGCGCGTCGCCCGACGCGCACGCCCGCAAGACCCCGCCGTCGGGCATGACGTCCAGCGCGTTGACGACGAGGTTCAGGACCACCTGCTTGAGCTTCTCCACGTCGCCGAGCGCGAAGCAGTCGTCGGCCAGATCGCGGACGACCTCGACGCGGTGGCTCGCGAGCGCCTCCTCCTCCAGGTCGAGGACGTCGCGCACGACGCGGGCCAGATCGACGGGCTCGCGGTGCGGGGCGCGCGGACGGGCGAGCTCGAGGAACTCGCCGAGGAGCCGGCCCAGCCGGCCGATCTCGGCCTCGACGATGCCCACCCGCCGCTTCATGGGCTCGCGGATCGCCTCGTCGGAGAGGCGGTCGATGCCGCGGCTGAGCAGGTGGAGCTCCAGGACCGCGGCGTTCAGGGGGTTCCGGATCTCGTGCGCGAGCCCGAGGGCGAGCGGGGCCATGGCGTTCAGCGCCTCGGCGTCGGCGGCGCGCCGCTCGAGCGCGCGCCGCTCGGTCACGTCGATGCCGATGCCGTAGACGAGGTCGGTCCGGCCGCCGCGCCCGCCGCTGCGGACGCCGGAGAGGTGCCAGCGCACCCGGCGGATCGCGCCCACCGCGTCCCGGACGCCGACCTCGACCTCGGCGGCGGCGGCGTCGCCCTCGACGACGCTCTGGAACGACTGGTTGAACCGGCGCTGCTCGGACTCGTCGACCAGCGTCTCGCAGAACGGCATGCCGAGCGCGGCGTCGCCGCCCACCCCGGTCAGCGCGGACAGGCGCGGGTTGAAGAGGGCCACGCTGCCGTCGGCGTTCAGGCCCAGGATGAGCACGTCCGCCGCGTCGACGATCGCCCGGTACCGCCGCTCGAGCTCCTCCCGCTCCCGCTTCAGCGAGATCTTCTCGATCGCCTGGGCCACCGTGGAGATGAGCTCCTCGGGCCGGAACGACTTGAGGATGAAGGCGAAGGCGCCGGCGCGGAGCGCGGCCATGGCGGTGTCCACGGTCGCGAAGCCGGTGACGAGGACGATCTCGCCGTGGGGGGCGGCGTCGCGGAGCGGGGCGATGAGCTCGAGGCCGCTCGCGTCCGGGAGCTTGACGTCGACCACCGCCACGTCGAAGCCGTCGCGGCGGGCCATCGCGAGCCCCTGCTTGCCGTTCGGGGCGAGGGCCACCTCCACGTCGAGCTCGCGCGCGCCCTCGAGGACGTCGCGAAGGTTTCCGGCGAGGCTGGTGTTGTCGTCCACGATCAGGATTCGAGCGCGCACCTGGGATCTCCTGGTCGAGCGGTCCGGCGGGCGGCCCGATGCACGGGGTGGCCTTCCGCTGTGGGGTCTTTCCTGAGTTTTATGCTATGAGCCGCCACCATGCGGTTCGTCGATCAGTGCCGTCTGAAGGTCATCGCGGGGGATGGCGGCAACGGAGCGATCGCATTCCGGCGCGAGAAGTACATCCCGTTCGGCGGCCCCGCGGGCGGCGACGGCGGCCGCGGCGGGGACGTCGTCTTCGTGGGCGACGAAGGCCTGTCCACGCTACTCGACTTCACCTACGCGCGCACCCTCGAGGCCGAGCGGGGCGAGCACGGGATGGGGAGCGACTGCCACGGGCGCGCCGGCGCCGACCGGGTCGAGAAGCTCCCGGTGGGGACGCAGATCTTCGACGCGGAGACCGGCGAGCAGATCGCCGACGTGACCGAGCACGGCCAGCGGGTCGTGGTCGCCCGCGGGGGCAAGGGGGGCCGCGGCAACCTGCACTTCAAGTCGCCGCACGACCGGGCCCCCCGGCGCGCCGAGCCGGGGGAGCCGGGCGAGGCCCGCGAGCTCCGCCTGGAGCTGAAGGTGCTCGCCGACGTCGGCCTGCTCGGCTTCCCCAACGCCGGCAAGAGCACCTTCGTCGCCGCCGTCTCGGCCGCCCGTCCGAAGATCGGCGACTACCCGTTCACGACGCTGACCCCGACGCTCGGCATGGTCGAGATCGGCGGCGGCGTGCGTTCGGGCGGGTCGAGCTTCGTCATCGCGGACATCCCGGGGCTGATCCCGGGCGCGAGCGAGGGGGTCGGGCTCGGCACCCGGTTCCTGAAGCACGTGGAGCGCACGCGGGCGCTCCTCCACCTCGTGACGCTCGATCCCGGCGAGGGCCGCGAGCCGCTCGCCGACTACCGGGCGCTCCGCAAGGAGCTCAAGAAGTTCAGCCCGGAGATCGCGCAGCGCCCGGAGGTCGTCGCCCTGACCAAGGCCGACCTGACCGAGGTGCGCGAGGCCTACCCGAAGCTCAAGGCGCGGTTCGCGAAGGCGAAGGTGAAGCTCCACCTCGTCAGCGCCGCGACGGGCGAGGGCGTGACCGAGCTCATCCGTGAGCTCGCGGCGATCGTGCGCAAGCGCGAGGAGTGAGCGGCCGAGCGCGGGAGTCCTCTCCGCGCAGATCACACGGTGTCCTCACGTGGGCTGACCGTGCACATAGGTCGCGGATCTGGCGAGCGCGCGACGTCTGGACAACGCGGCGAAGTTGGCGTCCACTTTTCGTTTCGGACTCACGCGTCCTGCCAGGAGAGGAGGCCCGATGCGCTGGTCGATCTTCAGCTTCAGCAAACCGTCTGCCCTTGCGTGGTGTGTGGCCCTCTCGGCGGCGCTCGGCGCGAGCGGGACGGCGCGCGCCGACATCGTGCAGCCGAACGGCACCACGATCCCCGCGGTCACCGAACGGTTGAGCGACCTGCTCAACGGGTCGGACAACAACGACAACATCGACGAGATGATCGACGTCGTGGCCGACGCGGCGGTGGAGCCGCAGGTGTTCTCGCCGCTCTGCGAGTTCAGCGGCAAGTACATCGCCAAGGGGGGCGGCGCCAACTTCGCCGTCGGCTGGTACAACGTCGACGACAGCCGCGCGAGCGACGACCCGCCGAAGTACGTCCCCGTGGACACCAGGGCCAACCTCAACACGGCGGCGCCGGAGAGCGATATCCAGATCCTCTTTCCCTTCTCGACGTCCCTGCCGTCTGCCGCGATGCGCGAGCTGACGGCGGTGTCGATCCGGGAGAGCCCCGCGTACGCCGGCGGGCTGATCGGCTTCGTGCTGATCCCGAACCCGAACGGCACCGGCACCAGCAACGCCACGCAATACCATTACACCGAGCACCGGTTCAACGTGGCGTGTACGCGGTGCGAGACGCCGGGCCCGTGGTACTCGGACCTCATCTATCGTTCGAACGAGCTGCTCAACACGTTTTACCTGGGCTTCGAGGATCTCGACTTCCGGAACGCGGCCGGCGCCGCGGGCGTCAACGGCAACGATCTCGACTACGAGGACTTCCTGTTCCGCTTCTCGGGCATCACGTGCCCCGAGGCCGGCCAGCCGTGCGAGGTGGACGAGAACGTCGGCGCGTGCCGCCTCGGGATCTCCGACTGCGACGCGCAGGGGGCGGTGATCTGCACTCCCTTCGTGCTGCCTGGCAGCCAGGCCGAGCAGTGCGACGGCGTCGACAACGACTGCGACGACGTCATCGACGAGGAGGCGCCCTGTCCGGAGAGCCAGGTGTGCAACCGCGGCCGCTGCGTGGATCGCTGCGGGTCCGCGGAGTTCCCGTGCGAGCAGGGGTTCGTGTGCCGAGGGGGGCTGTGCGTCGAGCAGGCCTGCGTCGACGTGATGTGCGAGGTGGGCGAGGTGTGCCACGAGGGCGAGTGCAGCGCGCCCTGCGACGGCGTGGTGTGCCCGCACGACCAGGTGTGCCGCGCCGGGCGCTGCATCGATCCGTGCCAGGACGTCGTGTGCAACTCCGGCCAGGTGTGCGAAGGCGGCGTGTGCGTGCTCCAGTGCAACTGCCGGGGGTGCCCGACGAACGAGCGCTGCGACATGGAGAGCGGCCGGTGCGTGGAGGCCGCGTGCGCCGACGTCTCGTGCGACGAAGGCACGTATTGCCGCGAGGGCGCGTGCGTCGATGTCTGCGACGGGGTCGCGTGCCCCGCGGGCGAGCGGTGCGAGGCGGGCGCGTGCGTCGAGGCGCCGCCGCCCACCACCGCCACCACGTCGATCGGCGCGGGGCTCGATACCGTCGCGTCGTCCGGCGCGGGCGACGCCGCGTCCGGCTCGGGCGGGGCGTCCGCGTCGGGCTCTGGCGGGGCGCCGCCTGCCGGCGCGGGCGGCGGCGCTTCCGGGGGCGGCGAGTCGTCGGGCTGCGGGTGCCGCCTCGGCGCCGACACGCCCTCCGCGGGCGGCGTCGCGGCCCTGCTCCTCGCCGCCGGCCTCGCGTTCCGCCGCGGGGCGCGCCGCCGGCCGGCCCGCGGGCAGCGCCGCGCGTCCGGCGGCGGCGAGATGCGTTGAAGCGTCGCGAGGGGGCGCGGGCGAGCGAGCCGCCCGCGCCCCCTCACTCCTACGGGCGCTCGACGGTGAAGCTCGAGGTCTGGTCGTCGAAGTCGTAGCTGTCGAGGTTGGCGTCCGCCGTGATGACGCGCGACGCGGGCGAATAAATGAAGAACAGGTCGTAGAGCGTCAGCTTGAAGCCGTCGGGGACGCGGACGGAGCTGATCCTCTTGTCCCAGGCGCCGCCGATGAGATACCTGCTGCCGACGCCGTAGAGGAGCGAGTCGCCCGAGAAATCGGCGTGCTCGTAGAGGGCGACCACGTCCTTTTGCGGGTCCGAGGCGCGCGAGACGACGAAGCTCGAGATGACGTCGCTGAAGCCCGCGGCCACGAGATCCGTGTCCGAGGTGAAGACGCGCGCCTCGCCCTCGAAGTTGTGGTGGAAGAACACCGTGACCCGGAGCCCGGCGGGGACCTTGATCGCGCTCGCGCGGTCGTTGCCGATGATCGCCATGTCCGGGAGGTTGTGGCGGCCGATCCCGAAGCTCTGCGAGACGCCGGAGAAGTCCGAGAGATCGTAGAGCACGACCTCGTCCTCGGGGTGGTCGGTGGGGCCGCTGGCGATCGTCGCGTCGATCCACGAGCGGTGGCGCGCGACGTCGACGCCGGCGAGCGACGCATGCAGGTTCGTGCCGTCCTGGCCGCTCGAGGCCGAGAACACGGCGACCTGACGCCCGTCGACGAACCATGGGCCGCCGGAGTCGCCGCTCCATCCCGAGCCCGTCACGCCCGTCGCCAGGAGCTCGTCGTCGGAGCGCCGGCCGTCGATGTGGATGATCGCCTTCTTGAGCGACGGCGCCATCACCAGCGGCGTGCCCTCGCTCCCCCAGCCATAGACCGTCGCGTCCGTCCCGTCCACGGCCGGCCCCGCGGGGGCGAGCTCTACGACCGCGCTGCCGGCGTCCTCGGTCAAGTGGAGCAGCGCGATGTCGACCTCCGCCGAGGGCACCTCGATGGCGTCGACCTCGATGCGCCGGCCCTCGCGGTACGTGTTGCTGCCGATGCGCACCGCCGACGTCTCGCCTTCATCCGCCATGCAATGCTGCGCGGTGAGCACCCAGCGCGGCGCGACGAGCGTGCCCGTGCACTGATAAAAATCGCCCGTGTCCCCGCGCACGTCGAAGACCTGGACGGCCCAGGGGCTCGCCTCGGCGATCTCGCCGCCGATGATCTCGGACGACTGCGAATCGAGCGACTCGACCGGATCCTCCGGCGCATCCGCGATGGTGCAAGCCGTGGAGAGACTCAACGCGATCCCGGCGCAGATCGCGATACCCAGTTGATTCCCAAGCTCTTCTTTGTTCATGTCATCTCCGCATGGGTCACGTCCGGAGTATGCGGCGATACCCGGGCCACGCCAGGCGGCGTTATGGAACGGCGGCGTTCGATGAGCGGAACATCGAGGGCGCTGGATGAGCGGCTTGGCCTGTCGGAGCTCGTGCACGTTCACGCGAAAGGTTCGCTCAGCGCGGCAGGCGCGCTGTCGAGGCCCGGGTCGATTCGTGCATCCATGAAAAGCATCGCTCTCCCGCGAGCGTGCCAGTGCGGCCGCGGCGCGCAGGCGACCTCTCGGCGCATGAAGAACAGCAACATCGTCGTCGCCCGGGCGGGGCCGCCGCGTCACATCGAGAGGCGCGCGGCCTCCTGGACCTCCGCGATGCGCGGGTCGTCCGCGCGACCGACCACGGCGAACCCGTAGCCGTTGCGAAACCAGTATCTCGTCGCGAGCCCGCCGTCGCGGCGCGTGCCCGTGAGCTCGCCCGGGCGCGAGCTCGGGCGGATGTAGAAGCTCACGCGCTGCCCGTCTCGGTCCTCGTACATGAGCAGGACCGCGGGGCCGTTGGCCGTGGAGAGCAGCCGGCCTCCGAGGAGGTCGAACCCGTACGGCGCCAGATCCGGCAGCGCCACCGGGCGCCCCAGCCGGCCGGAGAGCCAGGCCTGGAGATCGCCCCCGTCCCCCGCCGCCATCTCCACCGGCCGCACGCGATCCGTGGCGAAGGTGCGGTAGGCCTCGACCGCGTCGTCCATCGGCGCAGGCGCCCCCGGCAGGCTCATCGAGCGCGCCGTCCAGCCGCCGAGCGCGCCGATCCCGAGCGCGACCGCGAGCGAGGCGCCGAGCATCGCGCGCCGCTGGGAGCGCTGGCGCAGATCGCGCCGGATCGCGCGCGGATCGAGGCGTGGGTTCGGCGGCAGCAGCGAGGCCCCGGCGAGCAGGGCGCGCAGCTCCTCGGCGTTCCGCCGGTAGGCGGCGACGCGCGCGCGCTCGTCAGGGTGCGAGGCGAGGTACGCCTCGACGGCGCGCGCCCGTTGGGGATCGAGCCGGCCGTCCACGAAGGCCTGGAGCTCGTCCTCGGTCGGGGGATCGAGGCTCATTTGACCCTCCGGATCCGGGCGGGGGCGGGCTCGGCCTCGGTCAGGGCGCGGTAGGCCTCGCGCGCGCGGGAGAGGCGCGACATCACCGTGCCGATCGGCACGTCGAGGGCCTGCGCCGCCTCCTGGTAGGAGAAGCCCTCGACCGTCACCAGCAAGAGGACCGCGCGATGATCGACCGAGAGCTTGTCGAACGCGCCGAGCGAGGACCGCGCGAGGACGGCCTCCTCGCCGGGGTGCTCGCCCTCGGCGCGGACGCCGAACGCCTCCAGCAAGCGCCGGACGCGCCCCGCGCGCCTCCGGCCGTCGAGGAACTGGCGGACCATGATCGCGTACAGCCAGGCCTTCAGGCTCCCCTCCGGGCGCTTCGTCTGCCAGCGCGAGAGGGTCTTCTCGAGGCAGCTCTGCACCAGATCGTCGGCGGCGCTCGCGTCGCGCGTCAGCGAGGCCGCGAACCTCCGCATGCCCGGCAAGAGGGCGCGCAGCTCCTCGTCGTTCAGATCGCTCATCGCCGCACCTGCCCGCTCCTCGGCTCCAAGGCCTCCACGGCCGCAAGACGCCGCTCGAACCGAGGTTATTCCGTGGGGGGATCTTCTTTGTAGCCCGCGGAATACCGCCCCCCGGGCGGCGTCACGGCTGCATCCACCCACGCCGCCGCGATGGCGGAGGAGCTCGTGATGTTCGGATTTCTGCGTTCCGACGGGGGCCTCCTGGGCCTCTTGCGCGCGAAGGCCGGCGAGATCGCCCGTGCCGCGCTGATCTTCGCGATCGTGGCCACTCTGGCCGCGACGTTCGCCTTCGTTGCGGGGGTCCTGGATCCGTCGCGGCTGACCCCGGCGAAGCTCGTCGACGCGCTCGAGGGGCATGACGGCCTGCACCCGGGCTTTCGCCGCGCGCACGCGAAGGGCGTCTGCTTCACCGGGCGGTTCGAGGCGAGCGGCGCGGGCGCCCAGCTCTCCAGGGCGAGCGTGGTCGCGCGCGGCGAGGTCCCCGTGGTCGGGCGCTTCTCGACGGGCGGCGGCATGCCGTACGCGCCGGACGGGCGCGTCGCGCTCCGCAGCATGGCCCTCAGCTTCTCGCTGCCGAACGGCGAGCGATGGCGCACCGCCATGAACCACATCCCCGTCTTCCCCGTCGCGACGCCAGCGGCGTTCCTCGATTTTCAGCGCGCCACCTCGCCCGTCGCGGCCACGGGGAAGCCGGACGCCGCGCGCGTCGAGGGCTTCCTCGCCGCGCACCCGGAGACGCGCGCCTTCATGGCCCGGCTGCGCGACGGCGATCTGCCGTCGAGCTTCGCGAACGGCACCTACCACAGCGTGAACGCGTTCCGCTTCACCGGCGGCGCCGGCCCGGCGCGCGACGTCCGCTGGTCGATGGTGCCCGAGGCCCCGCTGGAGGCGCTCGACAAGGGGACGCTCGCCTCGAGGCCGCCGAGCTTCCTCTTCGAGGAGGTCGTCGCGCGCCTCGCGCGGGGCCCGCTGCGCTGGCGGATGCGGGTGACGGTCGCGGCCCCGGGCGATCCCACGGGCGACGCCACGCGCGAGTGGCCCAGCGATCGCGAGCAGATCGAGGTCGGCACGCTCGTGGTGGAGCGCGCCGCGACGGAGGAGGCAGGGCCGTGTCGCGACATCACCTTCGATCCGCTGATCCTGCCCGCCGGGATCGAGCCGTCGGACGATCCGCTGCTGAGCGCGCGCTCTTCGGCCTACGCGGTCTCGCTCACGCGCCGCGCCGGCGAGGGGCCGGCGCCGAGCGCGCTCTCCCGCGGCCCCGCCGAGGAGGGCGCGCGTCGATGAGCCGTCCGCAAACGTTTCACCCTCTGGCGCGCGCTCTGCACTGGACCATGGCCGTCGCGATCGTCGCCATGCTGTTCATCGGGGTCGGCATGGCCTCGACGGTGAGCGGCGCCCGGACCTTCCTGCTGCCGGCGCACCGGTCGGTGGGCGTCGTGCTCCTCGCGCTCGCGGCGGTCCGCCTGGGGGTGCGCCTCGCGCGCCGCGCGCCGCCGCTGCCGGAGGACATGCCGGCCTGGCAACGGCGCGCGGCGGGCGCATCGCAGATCGTGCTCTATGTCCTGATGTTCACGATTCCGATCGTCGGCTGGGCGATGCTCTCGGCGGGCGGCTATCCGGTGACGCTGCTCGGCGGGGTCCAACTGCCCTCGATCGCGCCGCAGAGCCCCGCGCTTCACGCGGCGTTGCGCCGCGCTCACACCTACCTCGCCCTGCTGCTCTTCGGCGCCTTCCTCCAGCACCTCGCGGCGGCGCTCTTTCACCTCTTGATCCGAAGAGACGACGTGTTCGCGAGCATGGCCCCGCGGTGGTGGCGCCGGCGCGGCGGATAGCGCGGACCGAGCCCGCCTCGCGCTCCGGGGATCTGCCGCTCGCGCCCGGGGGACCGGGCGGCGAGAGGGCCCTCGAAACGACATCTCCGCGGGCCCGGGGCGCTCGCCTCGGGCCCTCGCGTCAGCCGATCACGGATCGCCGGACGTCGCGCCGAAGAGCTCGACGTCGTCGATCACGACGGCGCCCGAGTCGGCCTTGCCGCGGCCGAGGAAGCCGTTCGCGCCGACGCCGTTCATCTCCGGGCTGAACGCGAGGCCGATGATCGACGCGAGCACGTCGTTCACGTCGTCGCCGGGGTCGAGCCCCTGGTCGATTGCCCAGCCGGGGAGCGCGATGTCGGCGAACTTGAGCTCGATGAGCTGCGGCTCGACGCCGATCCGCACGTCCCAGCCGTGGCGGACCCCGCTGAGCCCGTTGGTCTGCGCGGGGCTCTCGACGTCGACGCGCAGCCCGCGCGCCGTGTCGGCGCGCGCCCGGAAGCGGACGCCCTCGAGCGACGTCACGTCGACCGAGCCCTCGGCGAGGGGCACCGTGAAATACACGTACTGGCCCCAGGCGTACGCCTCGTCGCGGAAGTCGAAGCTCAGGAGCAGGCTCTGCGCCCCGTCGAGCGGCGCGTCCTGCGTGAGGCCCTGCACCGCGCCGGACGCGTTGTTGGTGGCGAGCAGCGTGCCGACGTACAGCTCGACCGCGTCCGCCGCCTCGAAATCGTTGATCCCCGCCGCGGTGAACGAGAACGGCACGAGCGGCGTGTTGCTGGCGAAGCGGCGCAGGCGCTCGCGCAGGATCGGCACCTCGCTCTTGAGGCGCGCGACCGCCGGCTCCCACGAGGCGAGGCCGGGCCCGAGCGGATCCTCCTCGACGGCGGCGCGGATCTGCGCCGCATACGCGTCGACCTGCGCTTCGAGCTTCCCTTCGCCGAACGGCCCGTCGAGCAGCGCCTGGAGCGCGGCCTGGTAGCCCGCGAGGTCCTGGCTCAAGGCGCCGAACAGCGCGTCGCACCCCGGCACGCGCACCCGCTCGGCGCCCATGAACACCGGCATCACGGCGGGGCAGGTCGCCGGCGCCTCGGTCCAGCGGGGCACCTGACCAAAGTAGGTGCTGGCGCCGAGGGTCTGGTCCATATCCCACGGGATCAGGTGGAATTTGCCCGAGGCGGGATCGTCGTAGATGTAGAAGTTGTGGTTGTTGGCGCCGCCGGCGGCGTCGACGTAGAAGGTCGTGACCCCGTCCCAGTTCACGATCGCCTCGTCGACGGCCATGTAGCGTTGCAGCTGCTCGATGTCCGCCCACTGCGACAGCGCGGCGAGGCGCTCGTCGCCCTCGGCGGACGCGAGCGCGGCGGCGAACGCCACGAAGCGCTCGTGCGTGGCCTCATCCTCGTTCGTCTCGATGCGCTCCGCGTAGTAGCTGGCGTCGTCCGTGACCGGCCACGCTTCCTTGTAGAGGTCGCCGTCCGGCCCTCCGGGGAAATGGCTCTCCAGGAAGCGGCCGTCTACCTCCTCGACCATCGAGAAGAGCCCCTGGGGCTCGCCGTTCACATAGAGCGTGGCCCAACCGCTCCTCGGGGCCGCGACGCCCATCTCGCGGTACAGGCCATAGGCGATGCGCTCGTGGAGCTTCGTCGGATCCCAGATCATCGAGTGGAAGTTCAGCCGCTCCTGCGCGTAGAAGCGCTGGCCGTCGACGTACTCGTCGAACTTCACCTTCATGCTGAGCTTCGGGCAGGTGAGGTTTCCCTCCTCGTCGAAGCACATCTGCAGGGTGCCATAACCACCCTTGAAGCGCAGGCCGACGACGCCCAGGCGCTTGCCCATGTAGCAAGCCTCGGCCTCCACGTACTCCTCGTCGCGGGCGTTCGCCTTGAGCTCGGCCCAGCGCTCTTCCGGAAGGAGGAAGTCGAAGCGCAAGACCTCGTCGGCCGCATACAGCTCGTCCGCGTCGCGGTCGGCGAGCGTGGGGTCGGGCGGCGCGCACGGCGGCATCGGCGGGGCCTCTCCGCCGGCCCCGCCGTCCCCCCCGCCGGTGCCCGCCCCGCCCGAGCCTCCGCCTCCGGCGTTCGCCCCGCCCGAGCCTCCCCCTCCGGCGTTCGCCCCGCCCGAGCCTCCCGGCCCGGCGCCGCCGGTCCCGCCCTCGTCATCCCCGCATCCCACGCCCGCGGCGACGGCCGCCAGCACAAGCCATGTCCAACACGTAAGCTTCATGCACGCTCCTTCAGCGGCTTCGAGCGTAATCGTGCACCTCGCGCGCGTCGATCCCTGTTTTTCGCGTCACGGATCCCCGGGCCTGGCCGTCCGAGAGGCCGTCTCTGTCCGCCCCGAGTCGGGAGCCTCTCCGTGCAATCCAGTTGACAAAAAGGCACGGAATGATTCGTCGCGCCCGGGCTTTTCCGGTGCGATGACAGACAGCAAGGGGCGCCTCCTCGGGAGGGTGAGACGTGTGGGGATCGGGCTCGCGGCGACGGCCGCGCTTCTCGCGCTGTTCCGGGCCGGCGCGTCGGCGTGGGGTCAGTCCCGGCTCCGGGATTACCGGGATGCCACCCAGGCCGAATGGGACGCGGAGCGCGCGCGGATCCGCGAGCGCTCGCGGCCCGCCGGCGAGGGCGCCGCGCAGGAGGACTGCGGGGCGAGCTACGCGAGGACGGCGTCGATCCAGCTGGACGTCCATCCAGAGTGGATCAAGCGGGCGCTCGAGGCGGGGGCCGGCACGCCGCTCTCCCCCGAGCTCGCCGCCGAGATCGAGCGGCGCCGCCCGGAGATCGACGCCTTCCGGCAGACGGCGCGTTGCTCTCGTTACGAGCTGCCGGACGACAGCGCGTGGATCGATTACGGTCCCATCCATCCGGTCTGGCACGCAAACCGCGCTGTCCTGGTCCAGGGGCGCTGGCTCGAGGCCAAGGGGGATACGCGCGGCGCCCTGGACCGTTATCTCACCGTCGCCAAGGTCGGCGCGGACCTGTCCGCGGGCTCGGCCATCGCCGGTCTGATCGGCATTCACGACGCGGAGCGCGCCTACCGCCGCGCCGCGGCCCTCGTCGCCGGCGCGCCCCGGCTCCCCGCGGCGGAGCTCGCCGAGCTCGACCGGGCGCTCGAGGAGCGCGGGCGCCACCTGCCGCGGCTCGCCGACGTGCTCCGGAGAGAGCGCCTGCGCCTCCGCCAGATGGCGATGCGCCTGAGCGACGGTGGACCCCTGCCCGAGGAGGAGCTCCGCCCTCTCGCGCCGTCCACCGGCGCGCGCGCGCTCACCGCGGTGCTCCCGATGGCCGCCGTGTTCGGTCACGCCCTCCCGCCGCTCGACGCGCAGCTGCGCGCCGCGGAGCAGATGGCGCTCGGCGCGCAGCGTGATGCTTCCCAGGTCACGCGCTTTCAGGAGGTGGCCGCCGATTCGCTCGCCGCCGATGTCACGGGGCTCGGTGCCATGTTGGACGCCGAGCATCTCCAGAGGACCGCGAGGCGGGATTGCGCCTTGCGGGCGTCGTACCTGCTGGCCCGCGCGGCCGTCCAGGCAGAGCGGGCGTATGCGGACGGCGGCTATCCGGAGGCGCTGCGGGCGCTCCCGCAGGATCCTTGTGGGACAGGCCCGCTCGTGTACGCGAGGAGCCCGGGCGGCGATGGCTACACGCTGTCCAGCGTCGGCGAGAACGGCAGGGTCGACGGTCCGCGCGCGGCCGGCGGCGCGGCGGGCGACAGCGACGATATCGTCGTCACGAGGCGGGGCTCGGACGTCCTGTAGCTCGCGACCTCGATTAGCTCGCGACCTCGATCACCCGCGATGCCGCGGGGCGCCCGCGGCCGCGGCGAGGGCCGGCGCCGCGGCCTCGACGGCCAGGCACGCCTCGAACCCCTCGCGGTAGCTCGGGTAGAGCAGCGTCATGCCGAGGGCGCGCTTGATCTTCGCGTTGTCCACCGCGCGATCGTGGCGGAGCGTCTCGTGGAGATCCTCCCGCGGCGCGCCGGCCGGCAGCGAGAGGCCGAGCCGCGCGCAGAGCCAGCGGACGACCTCGATCTGCGGCACGGGCGCGTCGTCCGCGACCACGAAGACGTCGCCGGGGGCAGCGCGCTCCAGCGCCGCGAGCGCGAGGCGCGCGAGGTCCTCGACGTGGATGCGCGAGACAACGTTCGTGCCCTGCCGATCGCCCTCGCCGGTCATGCGGAAGTCGCCGCGCAAGAGCCGCTGGTGCAGGCCGCGGCCCGGGCCGTAGATGCCGGCGGCGCGCAGCGCCACGGCGCCGCGCTCGAGGTACACGGCCTCGGCCGCGAGGCGCGCGGCGGCGCGGGGGCCGTCGGCCGACGTGGGCGTCGCCTCGTCGATGCGCCCGGTGGCGTCGCCGTAGACGGCGGTCGACGAGACGTACGCGATCGCGCGCGCGCGGCGGAGCGACGGCGCGATCGCGGCGTCGGTCGCGCCGTCGGGCGGGAAGGCGACGAGCACGTCCGCGCCGTCCCCGACGAGCCGATCGACGGCCGCGGCGGTGAGCGCCGGCAGGACGCTCACCTCGATGCCGGCCTGGGCGAGCTCTGCGGCGCGCTCGGACGAGCGCGTGGTCGCGACGACGCGGCCACCGGAGGCGCGCCGCAGGCCGGCGACCACCGCGCCGGTGAAGCCGCAGCCGAGGACGAGGAGCGGGGGGGAGGGACCGAGCATGGTCGTTGCGCCCTTTACCAGGAAAAGTCGGCGTCCGTGTCGCTCTGCTGCGGACGTGAGCCGCCGTGCCTACGAGCCCTTCAGGCGGCGCTCGATCTCGTCCGCAGCGGACTCGAGCGCCGAGCGCAGGTCGAGGACCTTCCGCTCCAGCGCCTCGACATGCCGGCGGGTTGCAGCTAGCTCCGCGTTGAGCTCGACCTCCGACCGGCGCATACGCCGGTACGCGACGAGCTGCGGGCGGTTCAGCCGTAGGCGCTGGACGAAGAACTCACCTTCGCGGGTCAGGCCAGCGACGCTGCCGTCATCGGTCTCGCGCAGGTGGTGCGTCAGGTCGTCCCGGCCGGGGTGGAGCAGGCGGACGTGGGGGAGGTCGTGCTCGTGCCAGTAGGCCCCCTTGTGCTCGTTGCAGCGAGCGCATGCGTAGACGAGGTTCTCCGCATCGCCGGTGCCACCGCGGGTGCGCGGGCGATGGTGATCGATCGTCAGCGTCGCGCCGACCGCGTCCTCGTGGACGCCGCAATAAGCGCAGCGAGCATCGAATAGCTCCCGCACGGACGCGCGCAGCTCTTCGGCCACGGAACCGCGCCCTCAGCGGGCAGAGGCCAGATCGCGCCCCGTGAGGCGGCGATAATCCTCAGCCAAGGCGGAGCTGCGCTCACGCAGCGTGCGGAGATAGGCGGTGGCCTCCGAAAGGAGCTGCTCCTGCTCGGCCACGATGCGCGCGAGCGCGTCGGCCTTGGCGAGGAGCTGCGCCCTTTCCGCGGCGAGCGCGTCGGCACGTGCCGCGGCGTGGTCCATCGCCGGGCGTAGCTCATCCGCCTCATCGGCGTCGAGATCCTCGATCAGGCGAGAGAGCTCCGCGCGCTCGGCGTCGGTCAGGACCCTCTGCGACTCGGCGGCGCGAAGATCCTGGAAACGCCGGCTCTTCTCCTGGTTCCACCGCACCGTACGAGCATGCCACGGCCGGCATGACGCGCCAACCGGCCTCACGCGAGGACGGAAGGTGAAAGCCGCGCCGCACGATGCCCGTGGTCGAGCCCCAGCGCCGCCTCTGGTAGCCTGGTCGGCGCGGAGCGGACGGCCGGGACGCAGCGTGCTCGCCGCCGCGGCGACGCTCCTCAGCGCATGGCGGTCAACGTCTTCATCTCCTACGCTCCCGCGGATCGGCCGCACCTCGAAGCGCTCGAAAGGCACCTCGCCGCCCTCAAGCGGCAGGGCCTGGTGAGCACGTGGCACCGCGGCCGGATCGGCGCCGGCGCGGCGCGTGACGCGTCGATCGCGGCGGAGCTCTCCGCCGCCGAGGTGGTGCTGCTGCTGGTGAGCGAGGCGTTCCTCGCCTCGGACAGCTGCTACGAGCGGGAGCTCGGCGCCGCGCTGGAGCGGCACCGCCGGGGCGAGGCGCGCGTGGTGCCGATCCTGGTGCGCGCGTGCGACCGGGAGGGCACCGCGCTGGCGGACCTGGAGGCGCTGCCGCGGGACGGCGGGGCGGTGACGAGCTGGGCCAACCCGGACGAGGCCTGGAGGGACGTGGTCCGGGGCGTCCGCGCGGCCGTGGAGGAGGCCGCCGCGAGCGCGCGGCCGGAGGCGGCGCCCGCGCGGGCCGCGCCGACGAGCGCGCTCGCCGCGACGCTGCGCGAGGCCGAGGAGGCGATCCGCGCGATCGACAAGCAGATCGCCGCGGCGCAGAAGCGGCGGGTGAGGCTCAAGGCGGCCGGCGCGAGCACGGTGGAGGTGGACAAGGAGATCGTCGATCTCCGGCGCAAGCGCCGGGAAGGCGGCCAGCTCCACGTGGGCGAGGAGCTCAGCGAGGGGCGGTACCTGCTGCTCGAGCGGATCGGCCGCGGGGGGTTCGCGACGGTGTGGCGCGCGCTCGACGCGGGGCGGGGCGACCAGCCGGTGGCGATCAAGGTGCTGCACCCGAACCTCGCGGGCGACGAGGGGCGGCGGGAGCGGTTCTTCCGGGGGGCGCGCGCGATGGCGGAGCTCGACCACCCCGGCGTGGTGCGCATCCTGGAGCCGAAGGGCGAGGACGGCGGCTGGCACTACTTCGTGATGGAGCTCGTGCACGGCGAGGACGTGCAGAGCGCGGTCGTCGGGAAGCGGCTGCCGGCCGAGCGGGTGATCCCGATGCTCCTCCGCGCTGGAGAGGCGATCTCGTTCGCGCATGGGCGGGGGCTTGTGCACCGGGACGTGAAGCCGGCGAACATCCTGCTCGACGGAGAGGGGCTGCCGCGAATCACGGATTTCGATCTTGTCTGGGCGCGCGACACGACGGGGGGCACGAGGAGCGGGGCGCTGGGGACGTTCCTCTACGCGGCGCCGGAGCTGATGCACCGCCCGCAGGACGCGGACGCGCGCGCGGACGTGTACGGGCTCGGCATGACGGCGGTGTTCTGCCTGCACGGGGGGGAGCTGCCGCCGATCATGATGCGGTATCCGGGGCGGGTGATCGAGCGGCTGCCGTGCAGCGATGCGGTGCGGAAGGTGCTCGAGAGGGCGATCGAGTTCGAGGCGTCGGAGCGGTATCCGGATGTGGCGGCGTTCTGCGAGGCGCTCAGGGGCGCGGCGGGGAGTGGGGGCGGCGGCCTGCAGAAGGCGCAAGAAGACGCGCAGAGCGTGGATGGCGGGATCGCGCTGGAGGTGTGGCGAGACCTGGAAAAGGGCGGTCCACTTCGGGAAGCCATCGAGCAAGCCATCCTAGAACCACGGGCGCCGCGCGTCCGGGGTTCGGTGGCGCTCGCGGAGTGCAAACTCACGAACGTCGTAAGAGGCGGCGAGCAGGCAGTCCTGGGCGGAAGCTGGAGTCTCACATGGCCAAAGCGTACGATGTTTGGTGCGGACGATGAACCGTTCAAGGAGTGCGGGACGTTCCGCTGTGGGATCGTCGAGGACCTCGGCCGGCCTAGGCCACAGTGGGTCGCGTACCGGAGCGACTTCTTCGAGGCGCTTCTGCCGTGGGTAGACATTCCCGGTGGCGTACTCCTCATGGGCAGCCCGGACGAGGGCACGAAATCTCATGACGACCAGCGACCTCAGCGCCGAGTGAAAGTCGCGCCCTTTATCCTGGCAGCCACGGCCGTCACGGTACGTCAGTACGCATCGGTAATGGGCGGCGCCCCCGCGTGGACACATAAGCACGGGGCGGACGTACCGGCCACCATGATCTCATGGGATAACGCTATCGAGTTTTGCAATTCGCTTTCCAGATTAGCAGGAAGAGAGCCTTGTTATATCACATCTCCGGACACCCTAACTTGGTTACATGACACAAACGGCTTCCGACTGCCGGACGAAGCGGAGTGGGAATACGCGTGCCGCGCTGGAACAACGATGCAACATTTCACCGGCAACGAGGCGCACCGCCTCGGAGAGTTCACCGGTCAAGATCCGATGTCTCCGGTTGGGCAGAAGAAGGCCAATCGGTGGAACATTTACGACATGCACGAAAAGATTTGGGAGTGGACATGGGACGAGTACCGCAGGCATAACAAAGAAGCGCGAATGGCTGGGCATCAGGAGAGAACGGCTCGCCGTCCAGACGCTGGTGCCCGAGTGGCGCGGGGCGGTTCGATTCCTGGCAAGGCTACGTGGTTGCGCTCGGCGAGCCGGGTCGAGTACCACCACAGTCGCGGAAATCCGCTCATCGGCTTTCGCTGCGCGGGCCCCGCCCGTCGAAACGGCTGATCCTGGGCCTCGTCCGCCCTCACCCGCCCGGCTTCCTCGTATACCGGTGCTTCACCCCCAGCGGGAAGTACTCCGGATCCCCCGCCGCCCTCAGCGTCACCCGCGGCGCGCGCTTCCCCGCCGGCACGTAGTTCCTGAACTCGCTGTTCAGCCGCACCAGGTGCTCCTCGATCGACCGCGCCGCGGCCTCGCGCCGCGCCTCGCTCTCCCCCTCCCCCGGCGCGAGCTCGACCACCACCGACAGGTACGCCTCCCTGTCCGCGCCCTCGCGGACCTCCAGCACGAACTTGCCGGTCACCCACTCCTTCACGCCGGGCTGCTCGATGCCCACGACCACGTTCTCCGGATAGATGTTCGCCCCGAAGTAGGACACCGTGAAATCCGAGCGCCCGAACACGTAGACGAACGGCAGCTCCCGGGCGCCGCGCTCGCCGTCGAGCTCCCGCCCCGGATCGAAGCCGAAGCCGGCGAGCGCCGACATCATGTCCGCGTGCGCATAGACACCCCCGCTGTCGAGGATCGCATAACGGACCAGCGGAACCCCGTTCTCGCCCGAGAAGAGCAGCATCCCCTCGCGCTGCTCGAAGAACCTCACCGCCGGGTCGTACTGCACGAGCGTGGGGAGCCGGTCCTGCCCGAAGAGGGCGCGCGCGGCGTCCGGCCTCCCCGCGAGGAACCGGCGGATCGCGACGCTGAGCGGCGTCTCGTTGCCCAGCACGCCGGCGTCCGCCGTCCCGTACAGCGACGCCGAGTCGTAGCAGGGCGACGTCGACCCGACGCGCTCGCCGACAAGGCTCCGCCACTCCTCGCTGAACACCTCGCCGGCCATCACGAGCTTGATCCGGAGCGGCGCCCAGTCGACCCCCCGCGCCCGGCCCGTGTCGATCACGTCCTTCAGGAACGGCGGATACCCGAGCAGGACGACCTGATCGAACGCCGGCCCCAGATCCAGGACGACGCGGAAGATCTCGTCCTTGTTGTTGCCCGGCGTGACGACCGTGATCGGATATCCCTTCGCCGCGAGGTGACGGCAGCACGCGGTCGTGTACATCCCGCCGACCCACGAGCCGAGCGCGAAGCACACGACGGCGAGCGTGCGGCGCGCGTCGGCCCGGAAGCTGTCGTGAAACACCTGCTCGAAGCGCCGGGCCACCGGGAGCTCGTCCGCGACCGACCGCGGCCAGAACGTCGGCTTGCCCGTCGAGCCCGACGAGACCGCGACCATGTCGCACGACTCGACGCGCCCGCCCCGGCACAGGTCCGCGATCGGGTGCCGGAGCACGTAATTCTGCTTCGTGATCACCGGGAGCGCCGCGAAATCCGCGGGGGTCCGGACCGCCGCCGGGTCGACGCCGTGCTCGTCGAGGAAGCGCCGGTACGCGGGGACCGTCGCGGCGACCTCGTGGAACAACGCGAGCGCGCCCGCCGCCGGATCGACCTCGCGATGCCGCGACAGCGCCGCGTCGAGCGGCGTGCTCAGGAAAGCGTCGACGGCCGCCAAGACCCGCCTGGGTGCTGCATCCTGCATCGCGAGATCTCCCTCCTTCGGACGTTTCACGGCGAGGCGCGCGGCCGGCGCGAGGCCGCCCGGCCCGCTCGCCTCCCCGCGGCTCCAGCGTACCTCACGCGCGGCCGGCGTTCCCCGCCCCCGCCCCGGCCGCGAGCGACACCTCGTCGGCGCGCCGCTCGTAGCCCGGCGGCGGATCGGACGGCGGGTTCGCGAGCAACGACGTGACCACCGTCTCCAGCCACCGCCGCAGCGGCGTGTGCTGGAAGCCGAGCTCCGCCTTCGCCCTCGATGGATCCAGCGTCGACATCCAGCGATCGCTGAACGGCGACATCGCGACCGGGTCGATGCCGCGCGCCCGGAGCGCGGCCGAGGCGACCGGCGCGAGGCGCGCCGGCGCGCCGAGCAGCTCGGCGATCAGCGCGAGCAGCTCCGAGAGCGTCGGCGTCTCGTCCATGCAGAGGTTGTACGCCTGCCCGAACGTCGACGGCACGAGCAGCAGCGCCACGATCGCCCGCACGACGTCGCCGCTGTACACGTGCCGCACGGTATGCCCGCCGCCGTCCGGGACGAGCAGCGGGCCACCGTCGAGCACGCGCGCGACGTAGCGCTCGAGGCGGCGGTGCGGGTCGCGCTCCCCGTTCACCATCGGGATGCGCAGCACGGTCGCGGGAAAGCCGTCGTCCCGGAAGGCGGCCGCGAGCTCCTCCTCGCAGCCGCGCTTGTTCATGCCGTAGGCCCACGCCGCGCTATCCTCCTCGCCCTCGGGCTCCGGAAGCAGCGGGCCGTCGTAGTCGCGCTCGCGCGACGGCCGCGGGCACCCCTCGCGCACGAGGTACACCGAGCCGGTGCTGATCATCACGTAATGCCCGACGCGCCCGCCGCCGAGCGCCCGGGCCGCCGCGCGGCCGTCCGCGGCCGTGTACGCGGTGAAGTCCACCGCGGCGTCGAACTCGCGGCCCCCGAGCGCCTGCGCCAGGTCGTCGGCCGCGCGGTCGCAGCGGACCCGCGCGACGCGGTCGCCGAACCGATCGGGCGTCGCGCCGCGGTTCAGGAGGGTGACCTGGTGGCCCGCCGCGAGCAGGCGGTAGACGAGGAAATGGCCCATGAACCGGGTGCCGCCGAGCACGAGGACGCGCATGCGCGGCAACCTATCACCGCCGCGCGCAATGCGGACGACGCGGACGACGCGGTCGCGGCGCGGGCGGGCGGGCGGACGACGAGCGGCCTCTCGCGATCGAGCGGGATCAGGCCGCGCCCCGGCCGTGGTAGAGAGCGGTCCGTGCCGTTCTCCCATATCCTCGGCCAGGACACCGCGGTCGGCACCCTCGCGCGCGCGCTCGAGACGGGCCGCGTGCACCACGCCTACCGCTTCGAGGGCCCGCCCGGCGTCGGCAAGGAGCTCGCCGCCGTCGCGCTCTCGCAGGCGCTCGTCTGCACCGGGGGCGACCCGCTCGGCTGCGGCCGCTGCGACGCGTGCCGGCGCGCGGCCGCGCGCTCCGAGGGCCGCCCCGCGGCGCCGCTCCACCCCGACGTGCAGATCGTCGCGAAGAACTTCTACCCCGCCGCCGTCATCGGCCGGAGCCGCGACGAGCTGACCGAGATCTCGGTCGACCAGGTCCGCTCCATCGTGCTCGCCCACGCGTCCTACCCGCCGCACGAGGGGCGCGCGCGGGTGTTCATCGTGCGCGACGCCGAGGACCTCAGCGTCGGCGCCGCGAACGCGTTCCTCAAGACGCTCGAGGAGCCGCGGCCGGGCACCCACTTCATCCTGCTGACCTCGCGCGGCGATCGCCTGCTCAACACGATCCGCTCGCGCACCTTGCCCGTGCGCTTCGCCCCGCTCTCCGAGCCGATCGTCCGCGGCATCCTCCGCGATCACGGCGTGCCCGAGGAGCGGCACGACCTCGCCGTGGAGCTCGCCGCGGGTAGCGCCTCCACGGCGCTCGAGCTCGCGGACGAGGAGCAGACCGCCTCGCGCGACGCGTTCGTAAGGAGCATCCTCACGGCCGCGGCCGCCCGGGACCTCGGGCCCGCCGTCGCGTTCGCGGAGTCGCTGGATCGCGACAAGGGCGCCCTCAAGGACGACCTCCGCGCGCTCAACGCGGCGCTCGCCCGCGAGGCCCGCGCCGCCGTCGCGGCCGATCCGCGCCGCGCCGTCGTCTCGGCCAGGCGCTACGCGGCGGTCTCGCGCGCCGTGGCGCAGCTCGAGCGCAACGCCTCGCCGAGCCTGGCGATGGCCTCGCTGATCGCGGAGCTGCGCGGCGTCATCGGCTGACGGCCGCCGCGATCGCTCGGCAAGGCAACGCAGGCCGCGTCAGCCCTCGCCGCCGCCGCCGAGCCGCTCGTACCCGCCCTCCTCGACGCGCCGCCCGACCCAGGCGTGGATGCGCCCCTCGCTCGCGAGCACCACGGCCGCGTCGTGCCCGCCGCCCTCGTACAGGGCGATGATCCCCGCCTCGCCCAGCGAGGGCGCGCCCTGCCCGAGGCGCTCCAGCGCCGCCGGCAGCCGCGCGCGCCGCCGCAGGGTCATGCCCGCGATCTCGAGCGTCGCCGGCGGCTCGTCGGGCGAGTCTGCCGCCGCGGGCGCGAGCCACAGGATCTCGCGCCGCGGCGCGGGGAAGGCCACCACCGCCCGCTGGGTCGCGCCCTCCGGCGCGAGGAACACCGCGGCGACGATCTCGCCCCGCTCGCGCGCCACGATCGCGCCCGACAGCCAGCGCTCCTCGCTCCCGGCCAGGACCACGTCGCCGAGGGCGAACGGCAGCTCGTCCCACGGCGCGCCGTCGGGGGACGCCGCGGGCGCGGCGCGCTCGTCCTCGTCGCGGTCCTCCCACAGCGCCTCCCGCTCGCGGCGCGCCGCCATGTAGCCCACGGTGGCGGCCACCGCCGCGGCGGCCGCCGCGAGCAGCGTGAGGCTCATCGCGCGCCCGCGCCGCGCGGCGCCGCGGCCGCGAGGGCATCCTTGAGCGCCCGCGCCCGCGCGCTCACCTCCTCGAGGGCGCGCGACGTCGGCGCGCCCGGCGTCGGCAGCAGCGCGGCGATGATCGACGCGGCGGAGCAGAGCGGGCCCACGTCGCGCGCCCGCTCCAGCGAGATGCCGCCGATCGCCACGACCGGCAGCCCCGGCCGCGCCCGCTCGACGATGGCGCGCAGCGACGCGAGCCCCTCGAGGCCGACCACGGCGTCGGGGCGCTCCTTGCTCGACGTCGAGAAGATCGGCCCGATCGCGATGTAATCGAGGTGCTCGCTCGATTCGCGCAGCGCGGCCTCGATCTGCGCGGGCGTGTGGGTGGAGAGCCCGACGCGCAGCCGGACGCCGGCGCGCTGCGCGAGCCGGTGCACCGCGGGCACCGGGAGATCGTCCTGGCCGACGTGCACGCCGTCGCAGCGCGCGAGCACCGCGAGATCGGCCCGGTCGTTCGCGTACAACGGCACGCCTGCGCGCGCCGCGAGCGGCTGGATCGCGCGGAGGAGCGAGAGCGTGCGCGCGGCCCCGCCGCGCTTGTCGCGCAGCTGGAGGGCCCCGGGGCGAGCGTCGAGGACGGCCTCGGCGAACGCCGCCGGATCGAGCCCGCGGCGCTCGAGCGAATCGGTGTCGACGATGGCGTACAGACCGCGCATGACCACGCTTCGAGCGATGGGAGAGCGCCCGGGCGCCCCCGAGGGAGGCCGGGCTCGCCGGCTACGCTAAGGTTGACGCCCCCGGAAAGAAAGCGGAAGCGTTCGCTCCCGAACGGATCCTCCATGCGCACACGTCTCGTCCGGATCGCCTGTCTGTTCCCGTCGGCCGCCTCGGCCGCGTCGGCCGCCGTGGCCGTCTTGGGGCTCGCGTCGAGCCCTGCGCTCGCGGAGGAGAAGCCGGGCCCCGCGCAGCAGGGGGAGAAGCCGAGCTCCGCCGCGCCGGCCGACGGCCCGAAGGCCGACGCCGCCGCCCCGCCTGGCGGGGCCAAGGCCGCGGCGTCGAAGACGAGCGCGGCCGCGCCGAGGGCGGGCGCGAAGAAGAAGGCGACCGAGCCCCCGCCCCCTCCGCCGGCGCCGGCGCGCGTCTGGCTCGTCGCGCCGTCCCCCAAGGGGCCGTGGACGCTGCGGATCGACAACGAAGGGGAGCGCCCGATGCGCATCCCGGCGGACGTGCGCCTGCTGCGCTTCGAGATCGACACGCTGAACAAGCGCACGAAGAAGACGACCCGCTGCGCCGCCCCCGTGGGGCTCAAGCCGAGCGGGTTTCCCGAGCGGCGCGCGCTCCTGCTCGCGCCCGGGCAGTCGTACGTGGAGCATTTCGATCCGCGCCTGCTCTGCTTCGGCAAGGACGAAGCCGCGCTCGCCGGCGGCGCGGTGGTGAGGGCGTGGTACGGCTGGGGCCCGCCGCCCAAGTGGTCGAGAAAGGCGCCCTCGCCGCCGTTCGCCGCGGAGTCGACCGACGATCCGCCGGCGTTCGCCCCGGCGCCCGGGCTGGCGGCGCCCACCGTCGTGCTGAGCTACGGCCTGCCCCGCAAGGAGGCCGCCGCGGACGGCGCGGGCGACGCCGAGCCCCCCTCGGCGGCAGACCATGAGGCGCAGCCGTCGGCCGACAAGGCGCCGCAGCCGTCGGCCGACACGACGCCGCAGCCGTCGGCCGACAAGGCGCCGCAGCCGTCGGCCGACACGACGCCGCAGCCGTCGGCCGACACGACGCCGCAGCCGTCGGCCGACAAGACGCCGCAGCCATCGGCCGACACGACGCCGCAGCCGTCGGCCGACAAGACGCCGCAGCCGTCGGCCGACAAGACGCCGCCGCAGCCCCCGGCCGACAAGCCGATTCAAGTCGCTGCGGGCGCGCCGGGCGAGCCGATCGTGGACGCGAACGCGCCTCGCCTGGAGCTCACGAGCGAGCCCTGGTCCGACGCGGCGAGCCCTCGCTCGATCGTCGTCCGGGTCAGCGCGAAGAACGCCGGCAGGCGCCCCATGACCGTGGCCATCCGGTCGCGGATGCTCGCGTTCCTCGTCGTCGGACCGAACGGCACGACGGTGTGCGAGGCGTCCGCGTCGACGGGGGCGATCCCGCGCGACATGTTCAGGACGCTGAAGCCCGGCGCGTCGGTCGACCTCTCGCTCCTCCTGCGTGAGGTCTGCCCCGACAACACCTTCGCCCGCGAGGGTCTCTACCAGGTCAGGGCCACGCTGCACGCGAACGAGCCGGGCACAGCGCTCGGCCTGGACGCGTACACCGCCGTCGTCCGCGCCAAGAGCTCGACGCTCCTCCGCGTGAAGAGCGCGCCGGAGCCGTTCTACGCGACCGCGCCCCGGGCCGTGCCGACGCCGAAGCCCGAGGAGGGCGAGGCGCCGGAGCAGGAGGACGGCGAGCGACCTTGAGGCGGCTCGCCGCGCCGGGCGCGGCCGATCCCCGCGCTACACGGGGATGATCCCCCGCTTCTTCTCCGGCCGCTCCACCCGCTTCTTCCGCGCGAGCTCGAGCCCCCACGCGATCGCCCGGCGCGTGTCCCGGGGATCGATCACGTCGTCGATGAGCCCCCACCCGGCGACCTTCATCACGTCGATGTTCTTCTGGAGCGCCTCGATCATCCCCTGCTTCACCTCGGGCAGCGGCGGCGCGTCCCCGAACAGCTTCTTCGCCGCGATCCCGAGCATCCCCTCCGGCCCCATCACGCTGATCTCCGCGGTCGGCCAGCCGACGATGAGGTCCGGCTCGTACGCGCGCCCGCACATCACGTAATAGCCGGCGCCGTACGCCTTGCGCACGACCACCGTGATCTTCGGCACGGTGGCCGCGGCCATGACGTGCAGCATCTTCGCCCCGTGGCGGATGATCCCCTCGTGCTCGACCTTCGAGCCGATCATGAAGCCCGGCACGTCCTGCAGGAACACGAGCGGCACGTTGAACGCGTCGCAGATCTGCATGAAGCGCGCGGCCTTGTCGGAGGCGTCCACGTCGAGGATGCCGCCCATCTGGGTCGGCTGGTTCGCAACGATCCCGACCGGCTGGCCGCCGATGCGCGCGAGGCACGTGATGATCGAGCGCGCCCACCGCGGCTTCAGGTCGAACCGCTCGCCGTGATCCACGATCGCGTCGATCAGCTTCAGCATGTCGTACGCGCGCCGCGGGCTCTCCGGCAGGAGGTCGAGCAGCGACTCCTCCCGCCGCTCGACGGGATCCGTCACCGGCAAGCGCGGCGGCTCCTCGTCGCAGCTCGACGGGAAGAACGAGAGGTACCGCTTCACCGCGGCGATGCACTCGGCGTCGCTCGCGTACTCCGCGTCGCCGACGCCGCTCTTCATCGCGTGCACCTTGCTGCCGCCGAGCTCCTGCTCGGAGATGTCCTCGCCCGTCATCGCGCGCACGAGCGGCGGGCCGCCGAGCGCCATCGAGCCGACGTCCTTGACCATCGGCACGAAGTCCGCGAGCCCCGGGATGTACGCGGTGCCCGCGGCGCCCGGCCCCACCATGGCGGCGACCTGCGGCACCACGCCGCTCATGTGCACCTGCTCGCGGAACAGGTGCCCCGAGCCGGCGAACAGCGAGATGCTGTCCGGGTGCATCGAGCCGGGATCGATGCGCGCCCCGCCCGAGTCGATGAACCACACCATCGGCCAGCGCCCGCGGAGCGCCATCTGCCGCAGCCGGGTCACCTTCTCCTCGCCCGTCTGCCCGATGCTGCCGCCCTTCACGGTGAAGTCGTACGCCGCCGCGCACACCATCCGCCCGTCGACCTTGCCGAACGCGCACACCACCGCGTCGGCCGGCGGCCGGTCCTTCCCGTCCGGCCCGGCCGCGAGCCCCATCTGCGTGCCGTGCATCCCGACCTCGAAGCACACGCCGTCGTCGAAGAACGCCGCGAGCCGCTCCCGCGCCGTCATCTTCCCGCGGGCGTGCTGCTTCGCCACCCGCTCCTCGCCGCCCATCCGCCGCACCTGCTCCCGGCGGGCCTCGAGGTCCTTCACGAGCTCTCGCATGTTCACGGGCCACCTCATCCTGCGCGCCCCGCTCGCCGTCGCGCGCCGCGCGGCGAGCAGGGCCGCCTCAACCGAGAGCCAGCGAGCGCCGCGGCCTGCGGCGCCCTCCCGTCCCCCGCAACGCACCCACGCGCCCCCCCGGCGCCTACCTGCCCGACCAGCGGGGCTGCCGCTTCTCCAGGAAGGCCATGAGCCCCTCGCGCGCGTCGTCGGTCGCGAGGCAGCCCGCGAGCCGCTCGCGCAGCAACGGCAGCGCCGACTCCAGGTCGAGATCGTCCTGCGCCGCGAACGCCTCCAGGCCGAGCCGCACCGCGATCGGGCTCTTCGCCGCGATCGCCCGGGTCACCTCGTCGACCGCGGCGTCGAGCGCGCCCGGCTCGACCACCCGGTTCAGGAGCCCGCACTGCGCGGCCTCGTCGGCGTCGAGGCGCTGCCCGAGCAGCATCATCTCCAGCAGCCTGCGGCGGCTCACGTGCCGCTGGAGCACCGCCATGATCATCATCGGGAACAGGCCCACATTGATCTCCGGCGTCCCGAGCTTCGCGCCGCGGGCGGCGATCGCGAAGTGCGACGCCGCGACGAGCCCGAGCCCGCCGCCCAGCGCGTGCCCGTTCACCCGCGCCACGATCGGCTTGCTCGAGTTCGCCATGGCGAGCAGCAGGTCCGCGTAGTCGCCCTTCGGCGCGGGCGCCGGCGCCCCCTCGGCGCCGGTGAGCTGCGCGAAGTCGCCGCCGGCGCAGAACGCGTCGCCCGCGCCGGTCAGGACCACGCAGCGCACCGCCTCGTCGGCCATGCCGGCCTCGAGGGCGTGGTGCAGCTCGTTCACCATCGCCGGCCCGATCGCGTTCTTGCGCCCCGGGTTGTTCAGCGTGAGCCGGAGGACGCCCCCCGCGGAGGCGGCCTGGACGACCGCGGTCGCGCCGCCCGTCACGAGGCCGCCCCCTCCGCCGGACCGCCCGCGCCGTCGCCGCGCAGCCCCAGGATCTGCCGGGCTTCCTCGACCGTGGCCGGCCTGCGCCCGACGTCGCGCACCATGCGCACGGCCACCTCGCACAGCTCGCCGTTGCTGCGCGCCATCTCGCCGCTCGGCAGGTAGAAGTGGTCCTCGAGCCCGCACCGCACGTTGCCGCCGAGCACGAGCGCCGCCGCCAGCATCCGCCACTGCCCGTGGCTGATGCCGATCACCTCCCACTCCGAGCCGGGCGGCATGATCTTGGTCTGGAGCTGGAGCGACTCCACGTGCGCCGGGATGCCGCCCAGCACGTTGACGATGAACGAGAACTGCAGCGGCGGCTTGAGCAGGCCCATGTCGACGAGCGGCCACACGCCGTGGGTGTGCCCGGTGTCGAAGCACTCGAGCTCGGGCTTCGTCCCGGCCTCGTTCATGGCGGTGAGGAGCTTGCCGATCTTCGCGTACGTGTTGGGAAACACCATGTCGAAGTCGAAGCTCTTCCGCGCGCGCGAGTACTTCGAGTAGTTCATGGTGCCCATGTTGAGGGCCGCGATCTCCGGCCGGCTCTCGCGGATGGCCGCGCACTGCTCGCTGACGTCCTCGAGGATCGTGCCCGTCGAGAAGTTCAGGATCACCGGGCAGCGCCGCCGCACCTCTTCCTTGATCTTCGCGAACACGGCCGGGGCGAACGTCGGCGACCCGTCGTCGTTGCGCGCGTGGATGTGCACCGCCGCCGCCCCCGCGTCGTAGGCCCGCTTCGCCTCCTCGGCGATCTCGACCGGCGTGTACGGGATCGCGGGGCACTGCTTGCGGTTCGCGAGCACCCCGGACAGCGCGCAGGTCACCACGCAGACATCGGGATCTCGCTCGTTCGGCTTCCGCGGTTCCCCGGTGAACGTCGGCTTCTCTCTCATGCCCCCTGCCTCCCTTTCACGTCCTGTCGCCGCCGTCGCCCTTCTTCGGTCCGCTCTGCGCGACCCGGGCGACCACCTGTCTCTGCAGCTTCGTCAGGATCCGGAGCAAGTCGCGCAGATCGGTCGAGCTCAGGCCGAGGAGCGCGCTCCGGAAGATCTCCATCGGCTCGACCTGGATCTCGCGGGCGAGCCGCGCCCCTTTCTCGCTGAGCCGGATGTGCACGACCCGCCGGTCGGCCTTCGAGCGCTCGCGCCGGACGAGCCCTTCCCTCTCCATGCGGTCGACGATCCCCGTCACGGTGCTGTTCTGCGCCCGGATCCGCTCTGACAGCGTGGACAGCGACAGATCTTGAAACGACTCGAGCAGCTTGAGGATGGTGAGCTGTGGTCCGGTGAGGCCGAACCCGCTCGCCATGCCCTTCGTGAGCCGGCGCGACTCCGTGTAGAGATAGATGATCATCTCCACGATGGCGTCGATCTCCGGCCTCTCTGGCGGGGGCAGGGTCGCGGTCACGATGCTTCGTGTACGAAATATTCGCTCCCGAAGGTTGCGTCAAGCGCGCGGCCTCACACGCCACGCGCGTACCGAGCGGACGCATCTGCGCCCGGACCGCGGGCCCCCGGGGAGGGAGCTCGTGGCGCGGCGCCGGGAGGACCGGTGTCTGAGCCTGGTGACGATGCGTCCCCGGCGTGCAGCGCACGCCGCCGGGGTGCATTGTCCCAGGCGAGTTCGGTCCTCCCGGCGCCGCGCCACGAGCTCCCTCTCCGGGGGCCGGGCAGCTCGGATCACCCTGCGCCCTGCGCCCTGCGACCCGCTACCGGCCGCTGCGCCCCTGCCGCCCCCGCTTCCCTCGCCGCCCTTCCGCCCGGATCTCCCGGATGCACCACCGCAGCGCCTCCTGGAGGTCGCGGTGCACCTGGACCGACGAGAGATCGATGCCGAGCGACGACGCCGTCTGCGCCACCTGGGGCTGCACGCCGGCCACCACGCCCTGCGCGCCGAGCAGCTCGATCGTCTGCAGCATGCTGATGAGGTGCTGCGCCGTCGTGGAGTCGACCTCTTCGACCCCCGTCACCTCGACGATCGCATACCGCGACTTCGTCTCGACGATCGTGCGCAGCAGCTTCTCCGTGATCTCGGTGGCCCGGTGCCGATCGATGCTCCCCACGAGCGGCAGCACGAGCACGCTGTTCCAGACCTGGATGATCGGCGTCGACAGCGTCTCGATCGCGGACTCCTGCCGCTCGATCACCGCGCGCAGCGACTCCTGCTGCTCGACCACCGCGCGCAGCGACTCCTCGGCGCGCATGCGCTCCAGCGTGATCGCGAACATCTCCCCGACGACCTGGAGCAGCGCCCGCACGCTCTTGTCCCACGCCCGGATCGAGCGCACCGCGTCGATCCCCACGACCCCCACGAGCCGGCCCGCGTACGCCGCGGGCATCCGCACGAACGAGGCGATCCCCAGCTCCGTGAACGCTCGCCGCTCGCTCGCTGCCTCATCCGGCAGGTCGGCCACGCGCGGCACGTCGCACACCTCGAGGCGGCACAGCCTGTCGACGAGCCACGGATACACGTCCTTGGAGACGACAGCCCGCTCCGCGAGCAGCGACGGGACCCCTTCGGCGCACCACTCGTGCGTGTTCAGGAACCGCCGCCCGTCCTCCGAGAGCAAGAACAGGCTCGTCCGATCGGCGCGCAGCGCCTTGCCGAGCTCCGCGAGCGCCAGCTGAAAGCCGCGGTCGATGTCCGCGAGCTTCACGTTGATGAAATGGGCCGAGATCGACGCGACCAGCATCTTGGTCTCGATCCGCTGCATCAGCGCCCGCTCGACGCGCTTCTGCTTGCCCACGTTGCGCGCCCAGGCGTAGACGAGCCCCTCGCCGGGCACCGACAGCATCGACCAGGACAGCCACACGTAGAGGCCGCTCCTGCTCCTGCACCGGTTCTCCATCCCGAGCGTGACCGGCCCCTCCCGGAGCCGCGCCAGCTGCTCCCGCGTCGCGGCGAGGTCGTCCTGGTGCACGAGATCGAGCAGGTTCCGGCCGACCAGCTCCTCGGCCCCGAGGCCCAGCGTGCGCTCCCAGGCGCCGCTCACGCGGAGGAACGATCCGTCGATCCGCAGAACGCAGAGCGGATCGGGACAGACAGCGAAGAACCTCGCTACGTCCGCTTCGTTCGCAGGTGCGTCCATCGCCGGTCGCCTTATCGAGCCCCCACCCCACGCTTACGGCTCTTTGACATCCTCGAACGTCGTCCGCGCGGCCACGTGCTCCTCGTTCAGGTTGAGCAGGATCGGCAGGGTCTCGTGCTGCCAGTCGTCGTCGAGGATCCGCCGCACCGTCACCCGCCCGGGCACCAGGTTGTACACGGCGTCCACGATGTCCATGATGACGTAGAAGCCGTTCGAGTTGCAGAACCGCATCTTCACGAAGTCCATCACCGTGGACGTGATCGGATGCTGCGGCAGGACTCGCGCCAGCTCGTCGAGGTAGCTGGACAGGTACCGGTACGGGTTGTCGATCCGGATAGCGCCCTCGAAGGTCAAGACGAGGCGGTTGTCGTCATCGAGCCGGGCGACCGACTGAAAGACGCTCAGCCCGCCATCCGTGATTTCTCCATAGCTGAGAGCCTTCATACGCGACCTTTCGTGGAAAACATACGGAGCCTTTTCAAGGGAAAGTAGCCTGGACGACGAGAATTCCATCGACGTACTGCGTCGAGAGATGGAATTTGTTCTCAGCGGTCAGCCGAATGAGGCCGAGGCCGCCCCTCCGCCGGTCGTTGCGCCGCTCGCGCACCGTCCTGGCGAAGAGCTCCCTCGGGTCCTCCGCGGCGAAGATCTCGTCGAATACCGCCTTGACGGTACGGTACTCTTCCGGCGTAACGCGGTTGGATACCTTGATGAGTAGCCGGTCGGGATCGATGCTCAGATCGAGTCGTACCTCGCTGTCACGCTCGGTCCCGTGCTGGATCACGTTGGTGACCAGCTCGGTGACGACCACGTTGACCTTCTGGCAGATCCGTCTGGGATAGAACCTCACCAGGAGCGCATCCAGAAAGTTCGCAAGCAGGCCGGCCACGTCGCCCGTGATGTGATCGATCGGAGATATATATATCGATGCACCGACCGACGTCTGCGAATGATTCTTCTCGGGCTTCATCAGGCGCACCTTCGCAGGATGATCAGTGTGATGTCGTCGGCGTCCGCCACTCGGAACCGCGTGTAGTCCTCGATGCACCGGTCGAGGATGACCTGCACCGGCTCCTCGCTGTGCTTGACGACGATTTCGTTGAGACGTTGCACGGAATATATCTCCCCGCTCGCGTCCTGCGCCTCGAACATCCCGTCTGTGTACAAGGCGAGGACGTCGTCCTCCTCGAACGGCAGCTCGAACTCGTGAAACGGCTTGATGCGCAGACCGATGAAGTTGCTCACCCGGTTGAACGAGCGAGGCGTACCCCGACGGACCAGGAGCCCGTACCCTCCGCCCGAGACGTAGCGGAGGAATCGGTCCGTAAACATGACGAAGTTCACCGTCGCGTACCGGCGAACCTCCCGGAGGAACGAGTAAGCGCTCCGGTTCACCCAATCCACGATCGCCCCGGGGCTGTCGAGGCGCTTGGTGGCGTGGGCGAACTGAGCCTTCAGAAACGCCATGATGAGCGCCGACGATACTCCGTGACCCGAGATATCGTAAACACCGATCGCGTGGCGCTCGCCGGGGAGATAGAAGAAGTCGTAATAGTCCCCTCCCACCTGCGCTAGCTGCTTGTGGAAGATGGCCATGTCGAACGCCGAGGCGATGGGCCCGCTCGCCTCCGGCAGCAGGGCGCGCTGGACCTGCCGCGCCACCGCGAGGTCGTCGTCGATGGCCCGGTTGTACCCTTCTAGCTCGTTCTCGATGCTGGTCGCGTGCTCCAGGATCGCCTCGTGCACCAGGGAGAGATCGTCGAAGTCGAGCTTCAGCTTATCGACGTACTCCAAGAGTGCGCTGCAGCGCTCCATGAAGTCTGTGAAATTCCCCTCGTCGCGCAGGAGAGTGTTCCACGCTTGCCGCTCCTTCACGATCGCCCTGATGGCATCCAGATTGCTCTGCTTCTGTATGAAGCCTCTGGAGTGCATCGAGCTGATGTCCTTAGGTGCAGTCATGGCTCGACCTGGACGCGATTCGGGTTGGACGGAAGATCCCATCCGATCTCAATCACAGAGTATCATCTCGAAGTTCTGGTTGAACTTCTTGAGGTTGGGCAGCGACTTCCCCTGCCACGGGATGGACTTCGAGCCGCGGACGATGAGCTGGAGCTCTCCCTTCTTCCGGGTGGCGATGGCGAACTTGTAGAGGACGTTGATCCCCGAGCTGTTCAGGAAGTTCAGCGCCCTGACGTCGAGCGTGATGGTGGGAGGGTTCGTGGCCAGGACCTTGTCGAGCAGCTCCTCGATCGGGGCGTACTCGGTCGTGCCGCCAAGACGAAGGATGCCCTCCAGGTACACCACAACCTCAGAGGGATCGTACCAAACCCGGTAGTTGCCACCTTTGATTTCCATTCTCGACCTTTCGTTCAAAATAGGAATCCTGGCCATCGTCTTGATGCTGAAGCTGTTCACCGAGATCGGATCGAGCTTCCACCCAAGACTGACACCGTAATCATTCATGATGATGAGATAGCCGAGCCCCGACCCGGCGTTCTCTGCGTCTTCGGCGTTCGCCTCCGCCTGCCGCCGCAGGAGCTCCCCCGGGTCCTCCTGCGTGAGCTCGAGGAGCTTCTCCCGAAGCGACGGGACGGCCGCGTTCGTGATCTGGTTGCTGACGAGGCACACCAGGTCCTCACGCCCGATGCCGACGGTCACGGTGATATCACCGTGCTGATTGAACTTGACGGCGTTCTCAACCAGCTCGTTCAGAACGTAACCGATGGCGCCTGAGACCTCGTCTCGGCTGATGAGCCTGTCCTCGCCGTCGATCTCCGGGAAGAGCTCCCCGAAGTACTCGGCCATGAAATTCGCCGTCAGGTTACACAGGCTCCATCTCACCGCGAACGAGTCGGGGTACAACGTCAGCGACATGTGCTCGCTGAACGAATCGTCTAAAGAGTAGACGCCGATGATTTCGCTCATGGTAATGCCCAGTCTCCCCCTTGCTCATACCCTCTTAATGACAAGTACCGTAATGTCATCATGGATTTTGTTGTAGCCTACGTGCGCCAAGACGTCCTCGATGATAGCGTCCTTGATCTCCCTCGAGGTCCTTTCGTGATTGCGCGAGATCACCTGACACAGCCGGTCGATGCCGTATTGCTCTTCTGAAGAGTCCTCCGCCTCGGTGATGCCGTCGCTGAACAGCGTCACGACGTCCCCGGTCTCGAGCTTCACCTCGATGCTGCCGATGAAGTCGCTGATGTCCAGATCGATGCCGATCGGCAAGCCGAGCCCCATGGTCTCGACGCGTTCGAGGGTGCCGCCCTTCCGGACGATGATCAGGTCCTCGTGCTGGCCGGTGAGCTGGAGCTTGCCGTCGCTGTAGTCGAGCAGCGTCAACGACAGGTTCTTGTCCGAGCGGATGCGCTGGATGTTCTGGTAGATGACCTTGTTGACGATGCTCAGGAACTTCTTCGGATCCCGCTCGTTGCTCGCGAGCAGCGTCCGGACGGCCGTCTGCACCATCAGCATGAGCACGCCGCTCTCCAGCCCGTGGCCGGTGACGTCGCCGATGCCGATCTTCACGAGCCCGTCGCTCCGGAGCACGTCGTAGTAGTCGCCGCCGACCTCGTCGGCCGGGGCCATGTAGCCGGCGATGTCGAGGCCCGGGATCTCCTGGAGCTCGCTCGGCGCAGGGAGCACCATCAGCTGGAGCTGGCGCGCGACGTTCAGCTCGGCGCCGAGGCGGATGTTCTCCTGCGCGAGCTTCGCGTTCAGCTCGCTGATCTCCTCGTTCGCCTTCTCGAGGGCCATCGTCCGCTCGCTGACGAGCTCCTCCAGGTTCGCCGTGTACCGCTCGATGTCGGACGCCATCGCGTTGAAGGTCATCCCGAGCCGCCCGATCTCGTCCTGGCTGTCGATGTTGACCCTCATCGAGTAGTCCTTGTTCATCAGCCGGTGCGCCGCCTCGGAGAGATCGACGAGGTTGGCCGTGATCCTCCGCGCGACCCAGGCGATGCCCACGAGCACGGCGAACAGGCTCAGCACGACGACGATGATCTGCTGGCCCAGGATGTTCCCCGCCGTCGACTGGATGGCGCGCTGGGCCGTGTGCACCGTGGAGAAGAGCTCGGACTCGGGCACCACGAACCCGAGCACCCAGTACTCCATCCCGATGGGCTTCTCGCCGCGGTAGAAGTTCATCCCGGGCAGGCGCCGCAGGACGATGACGTAGGGCATGGCCGGCTCGCCCGGCGCCCGCTGGATCGAGACCCGGTGGAACACCGGCTTCTCGCTCGACGGCATCGCGATCTTGGCGACCTCGGGGAACTGGCTCTGGCTGAGGAGGCGCTTGACCTCCTTCACGCCCTCGTTCTGCCCGTCCCGCGTCCCGATCCCGAGGACCTTCTCCCCCTCGCTGTTGATCGCGAGGACGTTCGTGTCGGACATCGACATGAACGCGAAGCCCGAGGACTTGATGTGCACGTGCCGGATGAGGGCCACCGCCTGATCCAGCGTGATGTCGATCGCGACCGCCCCGGCGCAGTCCGTCCGGTCCTTCGTCCAGAGGGGATTGAAGAACGTGACGATGTTGCCGCCGGTCGCCGCGTCGATGTAGGGCGGATAGCCGGTGACGTCGGTCTTCGGGACGGGCTTGCTGCTCGGGTCCTTGAGCCAGCGCTGCCATCCCTCGTAGATGCCCGGGAAGAAGGAGTCCCAGAAGTTCTTGTCCGTGTGCCCCGGGTAGAGCCTGTCGAACGTCTGCGCCATCTCGAGCCAGGGCGTCAGACGCATGATGGGCTTTTCCTTCGGCCCCACGTAGTAGACCTGGAGCTTCTCGCTCCCGTTCTTGACGATGGCCGGGGCGAACAGGTCGAAGATCGCGTTCTTCTTGACGTCCTTCAGGATCTCCGGCTTGATCGAGCCGTCCTTCTCGAGCATGTAGTGCCACACGCTCATGACGGACTGCTCGCCCGGCTTGTTCTGGGTCCACTTCCCGTTCGGATCGACCTCGAAATCGTCCTTGAAGAAGGACGATTTGTCGGGGAGAGTGCCTATGGCCTCCGCGGCGTCCGGGTTGTCGATCAGCGTCTGGAGTATCGACGCCGTCATCCGGAGCTCGGAGAACGTCTGCTCGAACAGGAGGTCGAGGCGGAGCGCCGTCGTCTCGATGTAGTTCTCGAGGTACTCGTCGTTCGCCCGAGCCAGCCCGCCGTAGACCTCGGCGCTGGCCTCCTGCTCCAGCCGCGTGACGTTGTAGAGGGCCGTGCCCGCGCTCGACGCAAGAGCGATGAGGACGCCGAACGACGCCACGAGCATGAACTTCGTACGGAAGCGCCCGGAGGACCTCTCGACGATCCACTGAACGATCGAAAACTTCTTGCGCTCCTTAGCTTCCATAGGTCGGCTCGCGGCGCCTCATCGGCCTCTCCAGTTCACTCACGCTATCGCATCAGCCGTTCTGGCTTGCGCCCGGAGCCGGCGAGTATCGGCCAGTTCGCGTACCCCTTGTCGCTGAGGATGGCAGAGACGTGGGCCCTGAGCCCGATGCCAATCTCCTCGAAGATCACCGGATCGGCGTTCGCCGAAGCCGCGACGTCGCCGCAGAACTTGATCCAGCTCTCCACGACCTTCGCGAAGTTGTTCGGGTCGGTGTTCATGTTGTTGATGTCGATGAGATCGCTGCGGATGTCCTCGAGCCCCGCGTTCGAGAGCAGCTCGCGGGTCCTCACGCCGATGTCGAAGTCCATCCCGACCATCCGGCTCAGCTCGAGGTACCGCCGGTACCCCATGCGGATGAGGTCCTGATCCGGATAGCCGGTCACGCACGCGAGCATCTCGTTCGTGATGTAGACGCGGCCGCCGGGCTTGCAGATCCGGCAGAGCTCCTTCATCAGCTGGTCCGGCATGTGGAAGACCTGGATGGCGAGCCGGCAGGACACGAAATCGAAGGAGTCGTCGGGGATGAGGAGCGCGGCGGCGTCGCCGTACTGATACTCGATGTTCTCGATCCCGAGGCTCCTCGCGTGCGCCTGGGCGTGCTTCAAGAACGCCCTGGAGTGGTCGACGGCCGTGACGTACTCCGGCTTGTACTCCGCGTTGAGCCGCACCGCGAAGTCCCCGAGCCCGCAGCCGATGTCGGCGACCTTCATGCCCGGCCGGAGGCCGTGCCGGTGGAGGAGCTTGCGCTCGTGGTTATAGACGATCTTCTCCTGGGTCCTGAGGACCCTGACGAAATCCTCGTCCTCGATCACGCTCTGGATCGGATAGAGCGCCTTGTCGTAGACCTCCACCGAGACGTTCGGATAGAGCTCCTCCATCACCTGGAACTTCCGCATCGCCCAGGGGATGACGCTCGAGATGATGAGGCGGATCTTTAGGTTGGGCCGCTCTTCCACGGCCCACCGGACGAACCGGTTGATCTCGAGGAAGGCGACGTTGTTCATGTACTTGAGGCGCTTGAAGTCGAGGGTGAGCTCGCCCGTCGCGTTCTTCGCGGCGGTCTCCAGCGTCCCTCGGATCGCCCGCATCTGGTCGCCCACGAACGGCCGGAGCATGCCGGCGAGGGCCACCTCCTGATCGTCCTGGTCGACCCGCATGTTGAAGGTCACCGACGAGCGCCATGACGGAAGGCTCCCCGATGAGGACGAGGGCGGGACGGCGTTCTCAGGGTAGATTGAAGCACTCATTTTCATCTACCTCAGTAAACGGCAGCTCGATGTTCAATGTCAGCGAGGTCCCGTTCTTGGGTTCAGTAAGGCTTAGCGTCGAACCGTAGACTACAGCGAGCTCTAGCAGACCTAGAGTCGTAACATCGTTGTCGGGCACGTCGTGCTCGAGCTGCTCTCGGTACCAGGCCATCGGATCTGGCTGGTTGAGCAGCTGGACGGCGTGCTTGTAGAACGCCACGTTCTCGCTGCTGGCGGGCACCTCGGCCGTCACGCTGATGCGACCGTTGTTCCTCTGGAAGGTGATGATGATGTCGCCCGACGGAGCGTGATTGCGATAAATGGCTTCAAGCAGCTCGTTGAAGAAGGTCGAGAGCAGCGTCGCGTAGCGCTCCGGGTCGTCCTCGTTTGCGCTCGCGTACCGCGCGAGGAAGTTCGCCATCTGATGGCAGTGGCTCCAGCGCTTGCTGAAGCCAGTGACCGAGAAGTTGGCTGAGATGATCATGCCGCTCGGCGCCATGACCGGCGGTGGTCGCAGCGTCGGGGCTACATCGGTCGGCTTCGAAACGGACATCAAGGCCTCGGGGTTGGTTTGCGAGAGGAGGCAGGACGCAGAGTACCTGGAGTCTGGGTGCCGCGTCGAGTGCGTCGCGCTCCCGCTCGAGGTCGCCATGGTGGACTCGGACGAGCACAGCGCTGACGAGGACTGCCTTGGAGGTGCCCGGATTGCCACAGGATCGAAACGATAATGTGGTACAGATCACATTTATTCGCTGCTGATATTCCGTGCAGGTAGAGAAAGGTATTCTTCCCGTGCGCCCGCTGAGGTCCGGACCGCGACGTGCGCTGTTGCTCGGGCGCGACGCCCGGTGGCCGGCCCGCGGCGCGGGCGCTCGCCGGCCGAATTGTCCACAGATCGGCGCGCGCGCGCCGTGCAGCGACGACGGAGAATTCGCCGCGCCGCGCGTCGCTTGCGGACCCTGGCAGGCGGCGCCTGCGACCATCGAAGCCCTCGAGAACACCTTCAAGGGAGGTAATCGAAAGCGCGTCGGTCCTGTCAACACTTTCATGCCGCGCCCGCCACTGCGGAGATCACTCATGGCGTGTGGTCGCGAGTCGCTACGGAACTGTGCGGAGCTCGGTGGGGCGACCTACCCAGTGCAGGCGGGCGCGGCGCGCGGGGGCGAGTGGCCCTCTCCGGCGGGTGATTTCACAGCGACGTACGCCTCGGGCGCGCGCTCCGGGCCCGGCGCCCGCGCGCGCGCGGCCGTGGGCCCGCGCGAGCCGTGAGCTCGCTTGGCCCGCCAACTCGCTCTCTCCGCCTACGTCGCCGAGCGCTTGAGGCCGAGGTCGGGCGGGGCGTCGGGCGGGGCGTCGCGCCGGGCGACGATTGCGCTTGACACGCGCCCGGGCGGCAGCGCCGGATTCGCGGCTGTCACCGCGGCGCGGCGCCGCGCCGCTCGATCGCGTCGAGCTCGTCCATCACGGCCTTCACCCGCGGATCCGCGGGGTCCACCGCGCGCGCCTTCTCGTACGCCGCGCGCGCTTCCTTCAGCTGGCCCGACTGCGCGAGCGCGTTGCCCAGGTTGATCCACGCGCTGCCGAGCTTGTCGTCGAGCCGCAGCGCCTCGCGGTAGAGCGCGGTCGCCTTGGGCAGGTCGCCGCGGAGGTGGTACGCATACCCGAGGTTCGATCGGTACGTGGCGCGCGCCGGGTCGCGGGCCACGGCCGCCTCGAGGTACGGCACGGCGCGCGCCGGATCGTTCGCGGCGAGCAGCGCCGTCCCGAGATCGTTTTGCAGCCGCGCGTCGGCCGGCGAGAGCCTCGCGGCGCGCTCGTAAGCGCGGATCGCGTCGGCCGTCTTCCCCGCCGCGAGCAGCGCCGTCCCGAGGTTCGCCTGCCGCTCGGCGTCGCCGGGGGCGAGCTCGGCGGATCGCGCGAGCTCGCGGACGGCGTCCTGCAGGTGGCCGAGCGCGAGGTGAGCGACGCCGAGCGCGGAGCGGGCCTCGGGGTCGCTCGGGGCGAGCTCCGCGGCCCGCGCGAGCTCGCCGAGCGCCGCGTCGGCGCGGCCGAGGACGAGGAGGGCGCGGCCGAGCTCGAGGTGCGCCGGCGCGTGCTCCGGATCGAGCTTCACCGCGCGCTTGAGCTCGGGAATCGCGGCGAGGAGCGTCTTGTCGCCCGGCGCCCCGTTGTACTCGGAGGACACCCCCGCCCTGGCGATCGCCGCGCGCTGGGTCCCCACGATCGGCGCGGGGTCTCGCCTGTCGAGCAGCGCGGCCGCGCGATAGGCCCTCTCCGCGGCGGCGAAATCGCCGCTCGCGTAGGCGGCGTCGCCCTCCTCGAGCTTCCTGTCCGCCGGCGTGCCGGTGCCGCGCGCGACGCGCGGAGGAGGGCTCGCCGGCGCGCCCTCGCTGGTGGACGGCGCGTCGAGCGGAACGCCCGAGCCGGTCGCCTGAGGCTCCGCCGCGCCCGCGGCCGCGCCGTTCGCCGCCGCCGCCGCCCCGCTCGCCGCGGGAGGCGCGGCGGGCGCGGGCGGCATCGCCGGCGGGGCGTGCGGGGCCGATCGCGCGGGCGCGTCGGCCGGCGCGCCCGCGCAGCCGGCGAGCGCGACGAGGACGGCGAGCCCGCGGATCGAGCCGCAGGAGCTCACAGCTTGTACGGGGTCATCGCGTGCTCCTTGCCGTCGTAGCGGAGCAGCACAGGCTTGTTATCCATCTTCGTCGCCACGCCGACCGGCCGCTTCCAGCAGCGGACGAGCGCCACGAGCGTCTCGCGCGCGTAGTCGGCGCGCAGGTCGAAGCCGCCGTGCACGTGCTCGAGCAGGAGCTCCCCGCGGTTGCCGTAGTTGGCGTCGACGACGCGGATGTAGGGATCGCCGAAGTTCGTGAGCTGGAAGAGGAGCTTCTCCTTCACCTCCTTGAACTCGCGGCTCTCGATCTCGAACCGGTCGTTCCGGCCGGAGAAGCCGAACGTGTACATCTTCTGGTCGATCACGAACTCCGGCGTCAGGAACTCGTCGATGAAGGTCACGTCGTTGTAGAGCGCGCGCACCTGGAAGATCTTCTCGCGGCCGAGGCCGAGCCGCATGTCCCAGGTGCGCTTCGCGTCGAGGTCGGTGCACTCCTCCCACTCGCGGCCGAAGCGCCCCTTGTTCCACCGATCCTCGATGTAGCGATAGAGCTCCACGCCGACCTTGTAGGGGTTGAACCGCCCCGGCGCCGTCGCCATGACGCCGGCGTTGTTCTCGGCGTAGTCGATGATCTCCGACGCATCGAGGACCTTCTCGGTCATCATCTTCGAGTGCCAGTACGAGGCCCAGCCCTCGTTCATGATCTTCGTCTGGCGCTGCGGCACGAAGTAGTACGCCTCCTCGCGGATGATCTCGAGCACGTCGCGCTCCCACCGATCGAGCGGCGCGTGGTCGAGCAGGAACTTGAGCACGTCGCGCTCCGGGCGCTCCGGCACCTTGCGCTCCGGCTTCTTCTGCTCCTGCCGCTTCTTCTTCTGCGCCGCGAGGATCTCCTCCGGGTTGATGAAGGAGTCCATGTACTCCTTGGCCCGGAGCTTGTACGTGTCCATCGGCTCCTCCGAGGGATCCTCTTCCTCCTTGGGCGCCGGGCGGCCGGTGAACGGGGCCCACGGGTCGATGAGGTTCTCGAGCGAGAGGCAGTGGTCGACGAACGCCTCGACCTTGTTGATGCCGTGACGCTCGATGTGGCGCGACACGCGGGCGCCGTGGTTCGCCATCTTGTCGATCCACTTGCGGTCCGGGTCGTAGGAGTCGCTCCTGCGCACGGGGTCGAGGATCGGGCCGCGCTGGTCGAGGTCGGTGGACCGGAAGCAGAAGTTGTTCTTGAAGAAGTCGACGTGCCCGAACACGTGCGCCATCACGAGCTTCTGGTCGGTGAGCGAGTTGCCCTCGAGCAGGTAGGCGTACGAGGGGTTGTTGTTGATGACCATCTCGTAGATCTTCGAGAGGCCGTACTCGTAGCTCTTCGAGAGCTGCTCGTACTCCATGCCGAACCGCCAGTGCGGGTAGCGGCTCGGAAAGCCGCCGTACGCGGCGATCTCGTTCATCTGGTCGTACGTCAGCATCTCGAAGACGACAGGGAAGAAGTCGAGCCCGTAGTCCCTGGCGATCTTCTCGATGCGCTCCTTCTCGGTGCGCAGGTACCGGGGGAGCGCGGTGTTCAGCGCGAACTTGCTCATGCCGCCCTATTTCCCCTTCCCCAGGAAGTCCTTGATGCTGCCCACGATGGCGTCCTTGTCCCTGATCTCGCTCACCACGACGCGGTCGTCCTGCGAGAAGTGCTCCTTCAGATCCTTGATGAACTGGCCCGAGCCGTACGGGCTCTCGACCTGCCCGTAGGCGAACATGTTGACCCTCGGCAGGATCTGGGTCTTGAGCACGTCCACGCAGGAGAGGGTGTCGTCCATCGACCAGTTGTCGCCGTCGGAGAAGTGGAACGGATAGATGTTCCACTCGTCCGGCGGGTAGTCGTTGTCGATGATCTGAGAGCAGAGCTTGTAGGCGCTCGAGATCATCGTGCCGCCGGACTCGCGCGTGTGGAAGAACGTGTCCCGGTCGACCTCGCGGGCGATGGCGTCGTGGATGATGAAGCGCGACTCCAGGCCCTTGTACTGGCGCGTGAGCCACGCATCGAGCCAGAACGACTCGATGCGCACGATCTCCTTCTGCTCGTCGCCCATCGAGCCGGAGACGTCCATCATGTAGATGATGACCGCGTTCGCGACGGGCTCTGTGATCGTCTTCCACGAGCGGTACCGCTTGTCGTCCGGGATGGGGACGACGACCGGCGCCGTCGGGCGGAACGTCCCGCTCGAGATCATCCGCTTGAGCGCCTCGCGGTACGTCCGCTTGAAGTGGCGCAGCGACTCCGGGCCGACCCGGCGGATGCCCGAGTAGCGGTCGTGGGCGTTCGAGATCTTGCTCTTGCCCTTGTCCTGGATGTCGGGCAGCTCGAGCTCCTCGCCGAGGATGCCGGCGAGCTCCTCGAGCGTGACGTCGACCTCGAGGATGTGGTCGCCCTCGCCGCTGCCCGCCTGCCCCTGCCCGGGCTGCTTGTCGTCCGAGCCCCCCACGGGATCGCCGGGGTTGCCGTCGCCCTGCCCCACGCCGCCGCGCTGCTTGTCGCCGAAGCGGAAGCGCGGGATGTCGATCTGAGGAATCGGAATCGAGACGAGGTCCTTTCCCTTTCGCCCGATGAGCTCGCCCTGCGAGATGTACTTGCGCAGGTTCTCGCGGATGCGGCCGCGAACGATCTGACGGAAGCGCCCGTGATCCTGGTCGATCTTCAACGACACGCTGGCGAGTGTAGCATCGGAAGCGGCCCCGGGTCCGAACGTTCGGCGGGCCGCCGAGGTCTCCCGCGCCGTCGTCGTCCCATCCCCGACGGCCCCCTGCCCCGGCGTTCGCGCCCCCGCCGCTCCGGCCCCCCACCGCGCCCTCCCTGCGCCCTCCCCGCGCCTCCCCGCACGGTTCCCCGCCGCTTTCCCCACCGTCACGCCCGCCCGTCGTGAACTGCACCCGTGATAGCCTCGGGACCGTGCCTTCCCGAGCGCCGGTCCTTCTCTTTGTGGTCCTCATGGCGCTGGCCCTCGGCTGCGGCTCCCGCGAGCAGCTCGTCGGCCTGCCCGAGCTCGCGGACGCAGGGGGCGCCCCCGACGCACGGCCGGACGCGCCGGTGTGCCGGGAGGACGGGCTCCCCTGCGAGGGCGCGGCGGACTGCTGCAGCGCCGCGTGCGCGCGCGGGATCTGCGGCGGCGGCGGCTGCGCACAGGACGGCGCGCCGTGCGCCGCCCCGGGCGACTGCTGCACCGGGGTGTGCACCGAGGGGCTCTGCGGCCAGGGCTGCTCGGTCGACGGGGCGCCGTGCCAGAGCGCGGCGCAGTGCTGTACCGGTGTCTGCACGGGCGGAGCGTGCGGGCAGGGCTGCTTCCCGAGCGGGAGCGCGTGCAGCTTCGCGGGGCAGTGCTGCTCGCTTCGCTGCGAGGAGGGCGCTTGCCGCGCGCCGTGCATCCCGAACGGCGCGCTCTGCGAGGGCGGCGACGCGTGCTGCAGCGGCGTCTGCCGCGGCGGCGCCTGCGGCCTCGCGTGCTCGCCCGATGGCTTCGGCTGCAACACGGGCGCGGACTGCTGTTCCGGGCGCTGCAACGCGGGCGTCTGCGGCGGCTGCAGCCCGGACGGGGAGATGTGCGGCTCGGCGGACGCGTGCTGCTCTGGCGTCTGTGACGAGGGCATCTGCGGGGGCGTGTCCTGCTCGCACGGGCCCTGCGCGATCGGCGCGCCGCTCGCGGCGGAGTGCGGCGGCTGCGTGGCGGAGATCTGCCGGTTCGACTCGTTCTGCTGCGACGCCAGCTGGGACGAGATCTGCGTCCGCGAGGTGACCGGGCTCTGCGGGCTGACCTGCGGCGAATGCGCCGAAGACGGCAGCCGCTGCGCGTCCGACGCGGCGTGCTGCAGCGGCGCGTGCGAGGACGGCGTCTGCCGGACGCCGTGCACGCCGGAGGGCGGCGGGTGCGCGGCCGACGCCTCGTGCTGCAGCGGGAGCTGCTTCGAGGGCGCCTGCGTCGGCTGCCTGCCGAACGGGGCGAGCTGCGGCTCGGCGGAGAGCTGCTGCAGCGGCGCCTGCGACCCGGCCCTCGGGTGCGTGACCGAGTGCAGGCCCGACGGGCGGCCCTGCGCGGACTCGAGCGAGTGCTGCAACGACAACTGCCAGAACGGCCTCTGCGGCGGGCCCGCGTGCCCGTCGGACGGGTCCGAGTGCGGGGGCTGCGTGGCCGAGGGCTGCTGCGCGCAGCTCAACCAGTGCCTCGCCAGCGCCGCGTGCGCCGAGGACGTGGCGTGCTTCTTCGGCTGCCTCGACGCGGGGAACGATTCCGCGGTCTGCGGGTTCGAGTGCATGAACAGCCCTGAGACGTTCCGGCTGCTGCTCTGCGTGGGCAGGAGCTGCGGCGGCGGCACCTGCTTCTGACGCGGCGATGCGCGGGGCGATCGTGCGGGGCGCGTTGGGAAGGGTGTCCGCGCTGGCGTGGGGTACGGCGGTCGCTGCGGGCGTCGTCGCCGCGCGGCTCGCGGCGCACGTGATCGCCGCGCTGCTCGTGACGTCCCTCGCGGCAGCGCCCGTCGCCGAGGCCGCGCCGCGCGATCTCGCGGTGGTCGGCCTGCTCGCCGATCTCGAGAAGATGGTCGAGGTGCAGCAGTCGCTCGGCTGGACGATCGACCGGTACGAGATCGACGAGATCATGTCGCCGGCGCTGATGAGCGTGTGCTCGGCGACGGCGGAGACGCGCGCCGCCGCGCTCGCGGCGCTCGACCGCCGGATCGTCGAGCTCGGCGGTCCCGTCGAGGAGGCGTTCCGGCGTCGCGGAGAAGACCTCGACGAGGTCGCGGATCTCCTGTTCGCCACGCGGGTGCGCGCGCTCCTCGCCGAGGCGATGCGCCGCGCGATCGGCGCCGGCGATGCGCCGGCCGAGTGTCCGTTCTGGCTCCGCCCCTCGCCGGCCTTCCGGGGGCGCGAGACCGACGCTTACCGGACCACGCTCAACGTGGAGGGGGGCGGCATCGCGGTGCTCGAGGGCGCCAGCGGCAGGGTCCTCCCCGGCGCCGGCGGCTCGGCGCGGCTGCTGCTCGGCCGCGGGATCGACGAGCGCTGGACGTTCCTGGCCGGCGGCGAGTTCGGCGGCACGGCGCAGTTCGAGCAGACCGAGACGAAGACCCGCTTCCCCATCAGCTTCGTCGCCGCGCTGCCGATGGTGCTGCGGTACCACGCCCGCACCTGGCACTACGAAGGCGAGCTCGCGTCGCTCGCGTACTTCACCCAGGACGACCTCCGCGTGAGCCCGGGGCTGCGCGCCGGCGCGCTGGTCGGCGTCTCCTCCCTGCGGCTGCGGGGCGTCATGCCGTGGGCCGGCCTCGGCATCGCGGTCGAGCACGTGCTCGAGACCCACCGGCGCCCCGCCCAGTGGAACCTCAAGGGCGGCGCCCGCGTCGGCTTCGACTGGGATTTCTGAGCGCTTCCGAGCGGGTTTGCGGCGCCGATCTGCCGCCGGCCTGACGCGCAATAGGCGCCTCCGCCGGGGTGGGCTACAGCAGATCCTGATTTCGATTCCGGTCCTTCCCGCCGACTTTCCGACCGGGAAAGAGGAAAGGCTGTGGCACCATGAGGCCACGAGCGAGCTCATGTCGAGAGAGCTCGGGGGAGGGCTCTATGCCGAGAGGCGAGACAGCAAAGGATACGTCCAAGCAGAGAAAGCGGGTCGGGAGCGGCGAGCGCGAGCAGCCTTCGCCTGCGACGTCCCAGGGCGAGGCCGGTCGGACGGCGTCGGGCAGGCGGACCAGGGCCGCGGCCGGCGGCGCGAGGAAGGCCGCGAGCCCGACCCGGCGCGCGACCCAGGCCAGGAAGGGGTCGCGCAAGGCGGGAGCAGGCGCCGCCGCGCGGCCGGGCACGGCGCGGAGCACCTCGGCGGGGGCGAAGGCCGGGCCGAAGCAGCGGGCGGGCAGCGCGGCGAGGAAGACGGCCGCCGGCCAGACGAGCCGGCCGCGGAGCGCCGCCGCGAAGAAGGCGGCCACGACGCGGAAGCGGGCCGCCGCCGGCGGTACGGCGGGGCGCGGCCGGGGCGCGACCGGGCCGGCGGCGGCCGGCGGGCAGAAGACGGCGCGCAAGGCGGCAGGCGCCAAGCGGGCGGCGCCGCAGCGTGGCGGCGGGGCGAGGCAGACGCCGTCCGCCGGGCGCGGTGGCGCGCGGCGCACGAGGGCGGCGCAGCCGCGCGCGCAGCGGGCCGGCCAGAAGCGCGCGACCGCCGCAAGGCGGACCCAGACCAGCTGAGCCTCGACGCCGGGCGCGCCGCTCGCGCCCGCCCGCGTTGTTCCCATCCACAGCGATGCCTGCCCGGGGCTGCCCATCCAGCGGCCCTGGCCGAGTCCTGCCGACCGGCAGGATGCCAATCCGAGCGAATCCCGCGCAGCGCTGTCGCTCTCGGAGCGGTGCCCGCCCAGGCTGCCGCATCCCGGCGGAGCAGGGCTGCCCCATCCCGGCGGAGCAGGGCTGCCCCATCCCGGCGGAGCAGCTCTGCCCATCCCGGCGGAGCAGGGCTGCCCCATCCCGCGGTGCCGATCAGGACTGCGACGACGCCGGATCGCCGACCATGAGGACGACCCAGGTGGCGGTCAGGAAGTGGTACGACGTCCCGCCGAGGCCCGGGAGGGTCGCCTCGCCCCGCGCGCGCCTCGCGCAGAGCGGACAGCCCACATCCCCGCGCCGGCCGATGAGGTACCGGCGCGAGGACGGCGGCACGGACGCAGGACAGACCTGAACTTCATCGTCCTCCATCGCTCCGCACATACCCCCCATCTCGCTCTGCGGCGGAAGCGCCTCCGTGCGCCCGATGCCGTGCGCTGCCCCGATCGATCGCGGCGCGCGGCCGCCCTCGCGAGGCCTGCGCTCGATGGTCCGACCTGCAGCCGCTGGCGTAGGGCGATGCTGGACCATCGTAGGAATGCTCCTTCGGACGAGCCGAAAACCAGCGACCCAGGCTCGGATGTGGCGCCGCACTGCGACCGAGATTCATCCTAGCAGGATCCCCGGACCATGCATGGATGACATTCCGTAGATGCGTGGTGCTTCCCACCGCGACAGCCTCTTGTCTCTGCTGTCGTTCTCCTTGCCGTCTTTCTCTGCTCAATCGATGTCGCTGCGCGGCGCGGCGCGGGGAGCGGAGCGGCGGAGTGACTCGCAGCGTGGGCCGCTGACCGCTCGCGCGCAATGCGAAGACCGACGCGACGAGGCGCGCGGGCGTCGCGCGTCAGCGGCGGAGCGCAGCAGGAGGCTCCGGAGGGGCGCTGCGGCGAGCCCCGAGGACACGCCGACGCTCGGCGGCGCGCGCGGCGCGCGGCGACGCTCGACCGACCCCCGCGCGCGGACGAGCATCGTTTGCGGGCAGCTCGGGAGGGATACGACGCTCGTCAGGAGAACGCCGATGTCCGGCGCTCGGCCCCGGCAGAGGGCTCCGGGGCAGCGCGGCGAGCGATAGCGGGCGGGGTCGGCCGGAGCGCGTCAGTGGGGGACGGGGACCTGCGGCACCTCGTCGTCGGGCACGATGCAGGACGACAGGTCGAACAGCATGAAGAGCAGCGCCTTCTCCTGCGGGGTCAGCTCGTCCGTGGAACACCCCTCCGGGAAGGGCGGGCCCGTGACGTCTCCCGCAGAGACATGGATGTCTGTGAACACCAGGCGTCCGCACTGTTGATCTTCGTCGACGCCGATGGGCGTGTTGAACGTGAAGTACTGGACCCCCGCCGGCTCGGGCTCGTTGTAATAGATCCACCGGGTCGAGATGCCGTCGCCCACGTCGTTCACCGTGTGCTGCGCCCCGTTGATCACGATCTCGCCGGGCACGGTCGAGGCCCCGACGTTGACGAGCCAGTCCGCCAGGGCCTGCCCCTTCGGGAGCGTGGTGTCCACGAGCGCCGTGAGGGGGCTCACCGGGTCCTCGTTGAAGTTGTCCCAGACCGCCGTGTCCGGGAACGGAGCCGGCCCCCGCTTCAGCCAGTAGTTGTGCCAGTGGGAGGCGAACACGCGCCCGCCGAGCGAGGTGTAATCGAACAAGGCCTGGCGCGCCGTCTCCGGCTTGTCCGCGGCGTAGGGATCGCCCTCGCAGGCGAGGATCACCATATCGTACTGGCGCAGGGTGTCGACGGTCCCCCAGAGGCTCGTGGCCGACGTGAACTCCACGCCTTGATTGAGGCTGTCCGCAAACCGCGTCGTCACGGGGTGCCCCGCGTCGCCGCGGCCGGCGAACAGGTGGACCCGCCCCGTCCCGGTCTCCGGCGTGAACTCGCTCTCGTCGATCCCGAGCTTGTGCAGCAGGCACTCGAGCGGATCGGCGCCGCCCGTCGTGAGGGCGATCTTGGGGATGTGCCCCTCCGCCTTGTTGCGCGGCAGCCGGATGGTCCCCGCCTCGGTCGCGGTGTCCTTGCATTTCTCGACCGCTGGGAGCGTGATCTCGCGCCGCCACTTGCCCACCTGGACTACGAGCGGGATGTCCTCGCCGACCGGCACGTCCTCCAGGACGAAGCTCCCTTTCGTATCGGTCAGCGCCGTCACGATGGGCGAGCCCGAGAGCGTCGCGCTGCATTGATCGCAGGTCGCGCCGTCGGTGAGGGGGTCGAGCGGCTCGTTGGGAACGTAGACAATCACGTTATAGAGGGGCAGTTTGCCCGAAGGGTCGTAGACGGTGCCGCTCACCGTGGTCTTCGCCCCGTTCTCGCATTGGACCTGCTGGCACTCGAGGCCCTCGCACGAGCCGTTCCCTCCCAGTCCCAGGCCGCCCCCGCCGACATTCGCCGGGAAGCCGCCGAAGCCCGTGCCGATCCCGCCGCCGTCCCCGCCCGCGCCGCCAGGCCCCGCGCCGCCGGACGCCGGGGGCGCCGTGCCTCCCGTATCGCCGCAGGAGCAGCCGGAGACAACGCCCGGCGCTACAGCGATCGCAGCCATCAAGACTCCCGCCCTGCCCGACCAAGTCAACATTTCGAGCCTCCCGGGCGGTGCGAGCAAAGGTACCCTGCTACCGCCCAGTCTCTATCGTAGGCCAGAGCGTAGAAATCGGGAAGTATGTCCAGCGAAGAGCAGGAATGAAGCGATAGTAGATTAAGGTAAGCCCTGATACCCCTGACTACCGACTCCGCGCAGGACGCGCACATCGCGGCGTGGGACAGATCGAACAGCGGATCTCCGCGCCTGCGACATGGTGGGCGACCGGATGCCGCGGAGGATCGACGCGTGGGTCTTTGGGAGGGGACGCGCCGCCAAAGCGGCTGCGCGCGACCGCGCCGCGAGCGACGGCGCCGCCGCGCAGAGGCCGCGCGCGGGCGGCCCTCTCGGTCCGATCGACCGGAGCGCCGGTTATTGCAGATCGACCCGCGTCAGCCCGAACCAGAGCACGACGTGCCACCGCTCGTGCCACTGCAGCAGCACCGGCCCGATCGCGAGCCCGGGCGACGGGGTCCGCAGCTCGTCCTTGAGCGCGCTCACGGGCCAGGGATTGCCGAACGCCTTCTCGCCGTAGGTCAGCGCGAGCGTCGGCTCGCCGTCGAGCTCCGAGGGCACGAGCTGCGCCTTGAAGCGGCACACCTTGCTGCCGCGGACCCGGTTCGTGCCGGAGTTGCCCCCGTGGTCGAACTCGTTCCCTTTCCAGGGCATCCAGTCCGACGCGAGCGCCCTGATCAGCGGGCGCACGGCCAGGTGAACCCCGGCGGTCGGCTGCAGGGAGAGCAGGCGGCCTCGCGGCGCATCGCCGAGCTCGGCCGGATCCGCCGGCTTCCCCGCCCTGTAGATCTGCCGGAGCGCGTCGGGGTGCGCGCCGATGAGGCTGTCGAGGGAGGACACCTGGGTGATGAGGCGGCGCCCGGCCGCCGCGCCTGCGTTCTGCTCGCTCTGGGTGTTCATCGGGCCGCCTGGCATTCCACCGCGCCCGTCGAGGGTCAACGGCAACCGTCAGCGCGTCAGCGCGCCTCGTCGCCGCTCGCCTCGTCGCCGCTCGCCTCGCCGCCGCTCGCCTCGCCGCCGCTCGCCGCGCTCGCCGCGCTCGCCGCCGCGCCGCGCGCGACGATGGCCTCGTACACGCGGCGGACGCGCTCGGTGATGGCGCCGTAGCGCGCGAGCAGCTCCTTCGCGGCCTCGCCCCCGGTGCGGCCCCGGATGCCCGTCCGCCGCGCGAGGAGCGGGACCCCGGGCGCGTTCTCCTGGAGCAGCTGCGAGGCGTCCGCGTGCACGATGCGGATCCGCTGCTCCAGCTTGCGCAGGAACGCGTGGCCGTCCCGGAAGATCTCGGCGTGCGCGGCCGCGAGGTATCCGGCCGAGGCGAGCGCGTCGATCGCGGCGAGCGTCTCGGAGGTCCGGACGCGCGGATCGGCGCCGTGGCGGATCTGCAGGAGCTGCACCGCGAACTCGATGTCCGCGAGGCCGCCTCGCCCGAGCTTGAAGTCGCGGCGGCCACGGCGCTCGTGCGACAGCTCGCGCTCCATGCGCATCCGGAGCCGGTGGATCTCCTCGGCCATCCGATCGAAGTCGTCCGCCTGGAGGTACGCGGCCTCGTGCGCGATCGCGATCGCCTCCGCCCCGAGCGCCGGATCGCCGGCCGACGCGCGCGCCCGGATCAGCGCGAGCCGCTCCCAGATCGCCGCGCGCATGTGCCGCGCCCCGGGCGACGATTCCGGCTCCGCGGGCGCCTGGGCCGCCCCGTCCGCGCGGCGGATGCCGTGGTAGCGCGCGAACGCGTCGAGGGACGTGACGAGCAGCCCCTGGCTGCCCGACGGGCGCAGCCGCGTGTCGAGCTCGTACCCCGGGCCCGCCGCGTGCGACATCGAGATGAGCCGGATGATCTGCCGCGCGCGCCGCGCGTAGTAGGTGCCGGGGTCCGAGCCGGGCCCCTGATCGCCGGACGGCGCGCACGTCGGATCGAACAGGAAGAAGACGTCGAGATCCGAGCCGTAGCCGATCTCGCGCCCGCCGAGCTTGCCCATCGCGATCACGGCGAGCCCCCGCACCGGCTCCCCGGGCGGCGTCCCCAGCGCGAAGCGCGTCGCGGCCTCGAGCGACGCGTCGGCCAGGTCCGAGAGCGCGAGCGTCGCCTCGCGCGTGCCGACCTCGCCGCTCAGATCGGCGAGGCCGACCTCGATGGTGACGCGCGCCTTCGCGCGCCGGAGCGCGGCGATGAGCGCCTCCTCCGGATCTTCGTCCGGCGCGGCCTCGCTGAGGCTCTCCTCGATCGTGTGCCTGATCACGCCGGCGCTCGGCGCGCCGCGCGCGAGCAGCACGACGTCGACGAGCTCGGGGTACCTGACCATCGCGTCGCCGATGAACGCGCTCGACCCGAGCGCCTCGACCAGCCGGCGGAGCGCGCGCGGGTCGTCGCCGAGCATGCGCGCGTAGACGGCGGAGTGCCTGATGCGGGAGAAGCACAGCCGGAGGAAGCGCGCGGCCTGCTCCGGATCGGCGGCGTCGATGACCGCGGCGAGCAGCGTCTCCGCGAGCGACGACGACGCCTCGCGGCTGCGCGCGCCGAGCAGGCCGTCGGGGTGGCGCGAGAGCTCGTAGAGGTCGTCGGCGACGTCGCGGAACCGCGCGGTCAGCGAGGCGCTCGCGCCCGGCTCCGGGGGCGCGCCGGCGGCCGGCGCGGCGAGCTCGGCGGCCTCCGGCTCTCCCCCGGCGCCGCCGAGGACGAGCACCGCGTGCTTCGCGAGCGCGTCGGCGAAGGCGTCGCGATCGCCGCGGTCGAGCGCGGCCATCGCCTCGATCCACCGCGACGGCCTCGTGCTCCCCTTCGGCAGGAGCGACAGGAGCCGGGCCTTGATCCGGCTCCGGCGCTGCTCGGTGTCGGCGAGGAACGCCGCGGCGTCCTCGAAGCGCAGCGTCCGGGCGAGGCGCTCCATCTCCGCCTCGCTGTCGGGGAGCAGGTGCGTCTGCACGCCGGTCGCGGACTGGACGGCGTGCTCCGCGCGCCGGAGCGCGAGGTACCCCTCCACGAGCTCCCGCCCTTCCCGGTCGGTCACGTACCCGAGCGCGCGCAGGCGCCGCAGGCCGTCGAGCATGCCCTGCGCGCGCGCCCGCGGCTCGCGCCCTCCCCAGATGAGCTGCAGGGCTTGCACGAAGAACTCCGCCTCGCGGATCCCGCCGGGGCCGAGCTTCAGGTCGCGCGACGCGTCGTGCGAGAGCTCCGCGCGGGCGCGCTCGACGAGCTCGATCATGTCGACGGCGAGCTGCGGATCGACCCGGCGCCGCCACACGAACGGGCCGAGCACGCCGAGCGCCTCGGCGCCGAAGTCGAGATCGCCGGCGATCTCGCGGGCGCGGAGCAGCGCGGCGCGCTCCCAGAGCCGGCCGAACGACTCGTAGTAACGCTCGGCGGCGGCCAGCGAGTTGACGAGCGGGCCGCTCCGCCCCTCGGGGCGGAGCCGGAGATCCACGCGCCACACGAACCCGTCCTCCGTGACCTCCTCGAGCGTCGCCGTGAGCCGGCGCGCGACGCGGGTCCAGAAGTCGTGCAGGGTGACCGACACGGCGCGGTCGCCGGAGGGGCCCACCTGCCCTTCGTCGGTGTCGTAGAGGTAGATCAGGTCCACGTCGGAGCCCGCGTTGAGCTCCTCGCCGCCGAGCTTCCCCATGCCGAGGACGACGAACTTCGACCGCGCGCCGGTCGCGGTGCGCGGCTCGCCGAACCGCGCGGTCACGGCCGAGACCGCCTCGGCGAGCGCGACCTCGATCGTGGCCTCGGCGAGCGCGGTGAGCTCGCGCGCCGTGACGTCGATGTCCGCGCCCCCCGCCGACGGCGGGAGCAGCTCGCGCAGCGCGATGCGGATCCGCTCCTCGCGCGCCACGCGCCGGAGCTCCCGCCGCACGCGATCGGCGTCGGAGACGTCGCCGACGCGGCCGCGGATCCGCGACAGGTACGTGGCGCGATCGCGGGCCGTCTGGTGCCCCTCCGCCGCGAGCCGCTCCGCGATGTCCGGATTTGCCTCGATGGTCGCGCCGATCGCGGGATAGGCGGCCGTGAGGAGCGCCGCGATGGCGAAGGCCATCGTCCCCGGCGGCAAGCGGGGCGACAGCCGCGCAGCGCGTTCCTTCACGCGTTGCTCGTCGATCGCGTTCGCGATCTCCAGGAGCCTCGAGACCTGTTGCATGGCGGGAGGCTAGCAAGACCCTGGCGTCGCGAACGCCGGTTCCGCAGCGCCCGACCGCCAGTTTATCGCCCGGAGCCTTCACCTCGCGCCTTGGCGACGTCGCCCTCCGATCCTATGCTCGCCGGGTGCGATTGCTCTGCGTCTCGGATATCCACGGCCACGCCGACGCGCTCGCGGCGGTCCTGGCCACCGCGGAGCGCCGAGGCTACACCCAGCTCCTGGTCGCCGGAGATCTCTGCTTTCCCGGCCCGAAGCCGCTCGAGACGTGGCGCCGGCTGACGCAGGCCAAGGCGGTTTGCGTACAGGGCGTATCGGATCGCGCCCTGGCGACGCTGGACATCGAGAAGGTCAGGCCACGGAGCGAGCACGAGCGGGCGCGGCTCGATCGCCTGGCCCAGACGCGCACCGAGCTCGGCGAGCTGATCCTGGCCCGGCTGGCGCGTCTCGCCCCGACGTACCGGCTGCCGCTCGAGGACGGCGGCGAGCTCGTCCTGGTCCACGGCTCCCCTGCGGACCCGATGGAGCCGATCTCGCACGACATGACGGACGAGGAGGTGCTCTCGCTCCTCGGCGACGATCCGGCGGATGTCGTGATCTGTGGTGGCTCCCACGTCCCGTTCGACCGGATGGTGGGGGGCGTGCGCATCATCAACGTCGGCTCGGTGGGCGAGGCGCCGTGCTCGATGCGGGGCGAGGTCGACCGGGTGCGCGTCGGTGGGCGCCCTGCCAGCGAGCTTGTGCGCAGCGGGCCTGTCTCCTACGGGGCGGGGCACGCCGACGCGACGTTCATCGAGCTCCGGGCGGGCGAGCTCTGGGTCGAGCAGGTCGTGGTGCCGCTCGGTAGGGCGGCCTGAGCGCGCCGGGGCGCAGGAGCGACGGGCGCGCCCCGAGCGCCCCGGAGCCACGCGACACCGCGCGAGGCACGCGCGGCGCTCGTCACCCATCGTACCAGGCGAGGAACAGCGCGCGCGCCATGCCCTGCCGCTTGAACCTATATCAAGGATTTAGGATCATCCTCGGGGAGCATGGGCAGCTACTCCCCCGACGATGATTTCGAGGCCACGCGGGTGGCCAACGTTGGGGAACTCCAGAAGGAGCTCCCGGCGCGCTCGCCGAAGGATCGCGCCTACCTCATCGTGCTCGCCGGCTCGAACGTCGGCGAGATGTACCGGGTCGAGGGCGCCGAGATCGTGATCGGCAGGGCCTCCGGGGCGACGATCCGGCTGAACGACGACGGCATCTCGCGGCGCCACGCCCGCCTGCTCCAGATGGACAGCCAGGTGCTGATCGAGGATCTCAACAGCTCCAACGGGACGCTGGTGAACGGCGAGCAGGTGACGCGCGTCGCCCTGCACGACGGCGACAAGATCCGCCTGGGCTCGACGACGATCCTCAAGTTCACCTACCACGACCACCTGGACGAGTCGTTTCAGCAGCAGATGTACGACGCCGCGCTGCGCGACGCGCTCACGAAGGCGTTCAACAAGAAGTACTTCCTGGATCGGCTCGAGACCGAGGTCTCCTATGCCCGGCGGCACAGCGCGCACCTGTCGCTGCTCATGTTCGACGTCGATCACTTCAAGCGGATCAACGACACGTTCGGGCACCTCGCCGGCGACTACGTCCTTGCGCGGATCGCCAAGATCGCGAGCAACACGGTGCGGACCGAGGACGTGTTCGCGCGCTACGGCGGCGAGGAGTTCGGCATCCTGTGCCGCGGCGTGGCGCTCGAGAACGCGGGCATCCTCGGCGAGCGGCTGCGCCTGCTCATCGAGGGGTCGGTCTTCGAGCACGAGGGCGTCCGCGTGCCGACGACGATCAGCGTCGGCGTGGCGGCGCACCCCGTGGTCCCGGTGCAGACCGGGCTCCAGCTCATCGCGGCGGCCGACGAGGCGCTCTACGAGGCGAAGCGCACCGGCCGCAACCGCGTGCTCCTGAAGTTCGGCCCGAAGCCGTAGGCCCGGCGAGGGGCGCGCAGCGGGTCAGCCGGCGCGGCCGCGACGGGCGCCGGGCAGCCGCGCCTCGGCGGCCACGCGCGAGCGCCGCGGCAGCCGCGCGTCCGCGAGCGCGCGTCGCGGCACCGGCGCGCGGCGCCGCCCCCCGCGCCTCAGTCGATCTTGAGGAGCTCCTTGACCTTGGCGATGACCTGCGGCGCCTGGATGGGCTTCGTGATGTACGCGTTCGCGCCGAGCTGCAGCGCGCGCTGGCGATCCTCCTGCGACCCCTCGGTGGTGATGATGATGATCGGGGTGTCCTTGTGGACCGGATCGGTGCGCACGCGCTTCACGAGCTTGAGCCCGTCCATGATGGGCATGTTGATGTCGGTGATGATCACGTCGTACTTGGTCGAGGCGAGCTTGCGGAGACCGTCGACGCCATCATCCGCCTCGGTGACGCGGAGGTTCTTCACGCGCGCAAGCGCGAAGACCAAGAGCTGCCGCATCATGGGCGAGTCTTCAACGATCAGACACGAGTACTCGGCCATGATCAGTCCTCCAGGTCCAGGAATGCCTGGACGCCGGGCACCTTCCGGCCGGCGTCGGTGAAGAGCCGCGCGTTGATGAGGGCGGGGGCGGCCTGGGCCCCGAGGAGCTTGAAGAGCTCGGTGTCCACGTTCACGAACTCCGTCTTTTGCGGGAGCGTGCTGAAGATCGCGATGACACCCACGGTGCGCCCGTTGAAGTCGAGCGGGATCACTGCCGCCGGATCCTCGATGCTCCCCTTGGAGACGTCCTTGGTCTCGTCGAAGAAGATTTCCCCCTTCGAGAATGCTTGGCCGACGACGCCTTCGGTCACCGGCATGCGCGCGATCTCCTCGACGGCGACGCCTTCGCTCGCGATCGCGACGAGCTCCTTACCATCGGGGGACGCCAGGTACACGGAGAAGGCGCCCGCCCCGAGGAACTGCGCCAGGAGCTCCTTCAGGTTGCGGAGGACATGGCGCACGTTGCGCGCTGCGTGCAGCTGCGAGAGCGCGACGTACAGGTTCGCCAGGTTCGCGAGCTCGCCCTCCGCCTCCGAGTAGCGGCTGTTGAAGCGGTCTGACGCCGCCACCATCCGCACCGACTGCGTCACGAGATCGCGCTTCTCCTGCTCGAGCTCCTCGATCTTGCGGAGCAGGTCGCGGATGGCCGAGTCGCTCGCGAGGTGCGCGCGCAGCTTGCCGTTCTCCGATTCGAGCTCGGTGATCTTGTCACGAAGGCGCTCGTTCTCGCGGAGGAGCTCCTCGGTCAGCTGCGCCCCCTTGCGGAAGAACTGCTGAATGAAGGCATCACGCTCCTTCTTCAGGTCCTCGGGGGGACGATCGCTCGGACGCCCTTTTTTCTCCGTCATTTTATCCCGGGGTTCTCCAGAGCTTCGGACCGTATCATGCGGGGCTGACCGGACGGAAGCGTCGAGCGCGGGCCGCCGGCGACGCCCGGATCCGCCCCCGTCTCCCAGGGGGCGGCCGCTGCGGCCGCCATCGATGACGTCGGCTCGGGCGCGCTCGCCCTACCTCGGAGACCGGACCCCCGCCCGCCCTGCCCGCCCACCCCCGCCTCCACGACTACGCCTTCTCCATCTGCTTCAGCAACTTGGTCCACTGGCGCAGCTCCCGGCCGAGCAGCACAGGCGTCTTCCGGAGCGACGCGATGTCGCGCGCCCCGACGAGCAGCATGACCGCCCGGAGCTCCGCCTCGATGTTCTCCAGGTACCGCACCGCGGCCTCCCGTCCCCCCGAGACGAAGGCCTGGAGCACCGGACGCGCGATCCCAGCCGCATGCGCGCCGAGCGCGACCGCCCGCGCGATGTCAAGACCGCTGGTGATGCCCCCGGTCGCGATGACCGTCTTGAAGCGGGGACGGATGGTGCGGGCGATGAGCACCGAGGCGGCCGTCGGGACGCCCCACTCGCGCAGGGCCTGCCCGAGGGAGCGAGCGGCGCCGCTGGCGCGCTCCGTCTCGACCGCGACCCACGACGTGCCCCCGGCGCCGGAGACGTCGATGTTCCGGACGCCGGCCCGAATCAACCGGTAGGCGGTCCCCGGGCCGATCCCGCAGCCGGTCTCCTTGGCGACGACCGGCACGCTGAGGCCGTTCGCCAGCCGGCTCATCGCCTCCAGGGCGCCGGCGAAGTCGCGATCGCCGCCCGGCTGGACCAGCTCCATCGCGGGGTTCATGTGGATGCAGAGCGCGTCGGCGCCGACCTGCGCCACGAGCTCGGCGACCGCCTCGGTCGACAGCGACCGCGCCTGCACGGCGCCGATGTTCCCGAGGACGAGGGTCGTCGGGGCGCGCTCGCGGACCTCGTACGAGGCGGAGGCGTCGCCGTTGAGCATCGCCCGCTGGCTCCCGAGGCCGAAGCCGTACCCGCGCTCCTCGGCGATCTGCGACAGCTCCCGGTTGATCGCCTGCGCGCGCTCGGTCCCGCCGGTCATGGCCGCGATGAGGAGCGGCGCGCGGAGCCGCTTGCCGAGCAGCAGCACCGAGGTGTCGATCGCGTCGAGGGAGAGCTCTGGCAGCGCGTCGTGGATCAGCTCGACCTGCTCGAGGAGCGTGGTCTTGGCTCGAAACCCGACATCCCCCGTCGCGCAGAGCTCGATGTGGTCCGCTTTCCTCTCGGAGATGTCCTTCGCCTCTTCCGTCATGGGAGCACAACTTTACGCGGTCGCTGACCGCCGTCGAAAAGGAAGTGGCATGGACAAAAAATCGACAAAAATCGCGTCTGGAGCTTCGCACCGGCGCCGGCCGCGGGCGCCGGCCCCCGCCCCTGTTGCAGCGACCGCGCGACCGGCGCCCGGCCGTGGCATAAAGTAGCCGTATGGACCTCCCGGACGAATCGCAAATCCGCTGGATCCTTCGCACATCCTCCACGCTCCTCCAGCACGGCGCCGAGCCGGTGCGCGGGCTGGTGCAGCCGACGGCCGAGTTCTTCCCCGACCCCTACGACGGCTCGCCGAAGACGGTGGCCGCCCTGATGCTGCGGGTGCAAGAGCACGCGGGGCTCCAGGATCTGCCGGTGGAGCTCGCGGTGGTCACGCCGGAGGGGCAGGCCAGCACCGTGAGTTGCTCGAGCGGCGCGTGCGGCGGGATGGCGCTCGACACGAAGCTCGAGCGGGTCGCCCGGCGCGACGACGGCGGCTACCGGGTCGCCCTCTCCGCGGGCGAGCTCCGCAACCCGACGGTGCTCACCACGGCGTTCGTGCGCGCCGTGTCGTTCATGTTCCTGAGCGAGGCCGGCGCCTTCGAGGCGCTCGTGCCGCCGGACCGCGATCCTGCCGTGGATCTCGCCGCCGTGCTGCTCGGCTTCGGCGTCCTCGTGACGAACGGCTCGTACCTGTACGCGAAGGGCTGCGGCGGCGTGCAGGTGCACTCGGCGACGAAGATGCCGGTCGACGAGCTCGCGCTCGCGCTCGCCGTCTACTGTCGGATGCACGAGGTGCCCGACCGGGCCGCCGCGCGGCACCTCGACGTGACGCCGCGCGCCCACTTCGATGAGTCGGCGGTCTGGGCGAGCTCCAACATCGGGCTCGTCCGCATGCTGCGCGCCGCCCCGGATCGGATCGCCGCGGACGACTACGCGATCGGCGAGTCGAGGAGCTGGCTGGCCTGCGCGCTCGGCCTCGGCAAGCGCCGGCCGGCGCGGACGGCGGAGGACGAGCTGCGCGAGCTCGAGCGAGAGCTCGCGCCCGCGGCCGGCGTGGCGAAGCCGCGATCGTTGGATGAGGGCAAGGCGAAGAAGCTTGCGGAGATCCGTGCTCTCGTGGACGAGAGCCTAGGGAGCTGAATGAGCGTACGACTCTGGGACAAAGGGGGCGCGACCGACGCCCAAATGCTGCGGTACACCTCGCGCGACGACTGGCAGCTCGACCAGCGCCTGCTCGCCTACGACCTGCGGGCCACGATCGCGCACGTCCGCGGGCTCGCGCGGATCGGCGTGCTCAGCGAGGCGGAGCGCGACGCGCTCGTCCGCGAGCTCGAGGCGCTGACGGCGCAGAACGAGGCCGGCGAGCTGCGGCTCACCGAGGACGACGAGGACGGCCACAGCGCGATCGAGGCGGCGCTGGTGGCCCGCATCGGCGACGCGGGCAAGAAGGTGCACACCGGCCGGAGCCGCAACGACCAGGTGCTCGTCGCGATGCGCCTCTACGAGCGCGACGCCCTGGACGAGCTCGCCGAGCACGCGACGGCCGGCGCCCGCGCGCTGCTCGATCTCGCCCGGCGCGAGGCGGACACGCCGATGCCCGGCTACACGCACCTGCAGCGGGCGGTGCCGTCGTCCGTCGGTTACTGGGCCGCCTCGTTCGTCGAGGGGCTCGCCGACGCGGTCGACGTCGTCCGCGCGACGCGGACGCTCGTCGACCGGTGCCCGCTCGGCGGCGCCGCCGGCTTCGGCGTGAACCTGTCGCTCGATCGCGTCGGCGTCGCGCGCGAGCTCGGGTTCGCCGGCGTGGCCCTGAACCCGCTGGCCTCCCAGACGTCGCGGGGCATCATCGAGGCGCAGATCCTCGCGGCCGCGTGGCAGGTCGTCGCCGTGAGCCGCCGGCTCGCGTGGGATCTCAGCCTGTTCGCGATGAGCGAGCTCGCGTTCATCCGGCTCCCGGAGGCGTTCACCACCGGCTCCTCGATCATGCCGCAGAAGCGCAACCCCGACGTGGTCGAGCTCATGCGCGCGGCGTGCTCCGTCGTGCAGGGGGCGCTCGCCGAGGTGCAGTCGCTCGTGGCGCTCCCGTCCGGCTACCACCGCGATCTGCAGCTCACGAAGGGCCCCACGATGCGCGGCCTCGACGAGGCGCTCGCGACCTCACGCCTCTTGCCGCGGCTCGTCGAGGGGCTCGCGTTCGATCGCGAGCGCATGGCCCGGGCGATCACGCCCGAGTGCTTCGCGACCGATCGCGCCGTCGAGCTCGCCGTGCAGGGCGTCCCGTTCCGCGAGGCCTACCGGAAGGTCGCGGCCGAGATCGCGGCGCTCCCCGCCGGCGACGCGGCGGCGAGCCTCCGCGCGCGCGTGTCGCTCGGCGCCCCGGGCAACCTCGCGCTGGACGACCTGGCCCGCAGGCTGGAACGGAACGCGCGCTAGAGCGACAAACGGGTTGAATCTGCCTGAAAAGCGCAGATTTTCGAACCGGCAAGACGCCAAGAAGAGAATCCTTTCTTGGCGTCTTGCCGGTTGATCATTCGCTTGATCAGCGTGATCGGTGCTCTAGCGCCGCGTCCATCACGAGCCCGCGCCCGCGGTGCGCGGGCGATGTTGCAGGGCTGCCCGGCGCTGCCGACGAGCTAGCGCTGCCGGCGGAGCTCGCGGACCGCGCCCGCCTCGGCCACCAGCACGAGCGTCGCCATGTCGAGGAACAGGCCCGTGTCCATGACCCCGGGGATCTTGCGGATGCGCGCGTCGAGCGCCGCCGGGGCGTCGATCGGGCCGAACGCCGTGTCGAGGATCCAGTTGTGGTTGTCGGTCTGGAAGGGATACCCGTCCGCGTTCTTGCGGATCGCCGGTTTGCCCCCGAGCGCCGCCAGGTGCCGCGCGGCCGACGCGCTCGCGAACGGCACCACCTCGATCGGGACGGGGACGCGTGAGCCGAGCTTCTCGACGAGCTTCTCGGGGGTCACGAGGATGATGAAGCGCGCGGCCTCGTAGGCCACCACGCGCTCGCGGAGGAGCGCGCCGCCGAGGCCCTTGATGAGGCCGAGATCGGGCGCCACCTCGTCGGCGCCGTCGACGGCGACGTCGAGGCGCTCGACCTCCTCGAACGGCAGGATCGGGATGTTCTCGCGGCGGGCGAGCGCCGCCGAGCGCTCCGACGTGGCGACGCCCTGGATCTGGAGGCCGCCGCGGACGCGCTCCCCGAGGCGCCGGATGAACGCCTCGGACGTGCGCCCGGAGCCGAGCCCGAGCAACATCCCGCTGTCGATGTGCGCGAGCGCAGCGACAGCGACACGATCCAGATCGGCAGGGTCCAGCGCCGCGATGTTCATGCGCTGCTCATCGGTCATCGCGGCCGCTAGCGCAACGGGATTTTTCGAGCTCGTCGAGCGGCGCAGGGCAAAGCGGCCGGAGCCGGCAGCCTTTGCACTCGGCGCCCGTCCAGATGGCCTCGAACGTCGCCTGCATCTCGTCGAGCAGGAGGTCGTCGTCCGTGAGCACGCCCGCCTCGAAGTTGCGCCGCCCCTCGCCCTTCGCCCCGAGCCCGGCGCCGGTGAGGTTCGCGGAGCCGAGGTACAGGAGCGCGCCGTCGACGGCGATCATCTTCAGGTGGACCCGCGGGCAGCGCCGCATCTCGATCGGCGGCCGGGGCCGGCGGCGGAGCTCGGCGCGGAAGGCGCGCGACGGGACGCCGGCGTGCAGCAGGCGCAGCTCGACCCCGCGGGCGGCGAGCGCGTCGAGCAGGTCGAGGAACGACATGTACCGGCCGCGCGCCCGCGCCCTCGACCCGATGGGCGCCTCGACGCGCAGCTCCTTCACGTTGGCCGTCGCGATCCACACCGAGACGCGCGCGTTCGCGACCGCGCCCATCACGAGCGCGTCGTAGTGGGCCCTGTCGCGGAGGAGCGTCAGCTCGACGCGTCGCTTGAGCTGGGTCCGCGGCGTCGCCTCCACGTTGCGCGCCCGCGCGCGCGGGCGCGCCGGCCGCGCGCTCACGCCCGTTGACCGGCGCCGGCGGGCGCCTGCTCGCTCTCGAGGTGGGCCCTGAACAAGGCCCGGACGTCGTCCGGCATCGGGACCGAGACCAGCTGCACGAGATCGGTGGTCACCACCGTGTGCCGGAGCTCGGCCGACAGCACGCCGTCGTGAGCGCGGACCATGCGGTACCGGAACGTGGCGCTCCGCCTGCCGAGATGGACGACCGAGGTCTCGATCCGGAGCGTCTCGCCGTAACGCGCCGGCGCCGCGTAGTCGGCCTCGACCCGCACCGCCGGCAGCCCGATCCGCCGCTCGAGGATGAGCCGTGCGTAGCCTCCCTCGAGCGGCGCGAAGAACCGCTCCATCGCCTCGTGCGCGTAGTTGAGGAAGCGCGCGAAGAAGACGATGTTCGCGGCGTCGACGTCCTCGAACTTGATCGGGCGATCGAGGGAGACCATCGCGGCTAGGAGAGGTCCTCGGCGAGCTTCTCCAGGGTCGCCCTCCCGAGCGGCGCCTTCACGGAGTACCGCGGGTGCGCGACCACGATCGAGACCGCCGCCTTCTTGGCCTTGATCGCGGCCTGCGCCTCGGCCGGGAGATCCACCTTGAGGTAGTGCACCGCCGTCGTGCGGTCCTCCAGGACCGACGCGTCGCGCTTGCCGCGCGCCTTCGCGGCGACGCCGTCGACCTCGACCGACACGGTGTCCTCGAGCCCGACCAGATCGACGAGCATCTGGTCGCGCAGCGCCCGGTCGGGGATCTCGACGAAGAGCGTCAGGCTGAGCTGCCCCTCCCCCGGGATGAGATCGTTGTACGTCTCGATCTCGTGGAGGATGCCGCTCTCGCTCGTGATGCGCTCGGTGCGGAGCATCTCCTGGATCTGGAACAGCACCGAGTCGCGGTTCTCGAACACGGCGGTCAGGTGGTCTCCGATCCGCACGCGGCGGGGCCGCTTCTCCTCGATGATGCGGTTGCGGAATCGCTCCCGGATCGCCTCGTATTCGCCGATCCCGAGCACCTCGTTGCGATCGATGGGACGCATGACGGCTCCTCTCTTCGACGTCTCGCTCACGTCTCGCTTACGTCTCGCTTACGTCTCCCTCACGACTTCGGCTCGATGTACGACGTCGGCCCGAGCCCGTACGCGTGGGCGAGCGCCTCCACCGGGTGCAGCACCTTCGCGCCGTTCTCCTTGACCATCCTGAGGCCGGCGAGCGTGCAGTCGCTGACGATGACGTCCGCGCCCGCGACGCCGCGCACGAGCTTCGACGCGTACTTGCGGCCGGTCTCGTAGTGCGCCGCCTTCATCCCCCAGGTGCCGTCCACGGCCGAGCACTGCTCGACGACGCGCACCTCGGTGTCGGGCACGACGCCGAGCACCCTGGCGCCGGGGAAGCCGATCTTCTGGGCGCGCAGGTGGCACGCGGCGTGGTACGCGATCGTGCCGAGCCCCCGCTTGAACTCGCGGTTGAGCTTCTTCTCGCGCCCGAGCTGGACGAGGAACTCCATCATGTCGACCGTCGCGGCCGCGACCTCGCGCGCCTCCGCCGTCTGCAGGTACTCGGGCCACTCCTTCTTCATCGTGTAGCCGCACGTCGGGCCGACCACGACGATCTTCCTGCCCCTGCGGACGTGCGGGAGCAGCAGCGCGACGTTCTGCTTCACCTTCGCGGTGAACGCCTCGAGATCGCCGCCGTCGAGGTTCGGCATCCCGCAGCACGTCAGCGCGTCCGTCGGGGCGTCCTGCGGCTCGTCCGGGGAGGCGCAGCCGGGCACGTGTACCGCGTAGCCGTTGTGCTCGAGCACGCGCACCGCGGCCTCGGGGACCCCGGGCGTGTTGTACTCGCCGTAGCAGGTCGCGAAGAGCACGACGGAGCCTTGCTTGCCGGCGTCCGCCGCGGCGCCGTGCTCCGCGAACCACGACGAGAACGGCTTGCGCGCCATCTCCGGGAGCGGGAACTCCGACGAGATCCCCGTCACCTTCTCCTGCACCTTGCGCAGCAGGCGGCTCGCCTGCACGAGGTTCGCGAGCGGCGCGGCGGGGCCAGAGCCGAGCGCGCCGATCAGCTGCGGCTCGCCGAGGATCCTGTCCACCAGCGGGATGCCCTCCCGCTGGGCGCGCATCGCGCGCTCGCGCGCGAGCACGCGCGGGTAGTCCAGGAGCTCGTAGGCGTGCTCGTCGGCGGTGTACGGGCACTTGATGTAACAGAGCTTGCACTGCCAGCACTCGTCGCCGATGGCCTTGAAGTCGTCGTAGGTGAGGGCCTCGGCGCCCTCGGCGACGCCGGCCTCGATGTCCCTGTCGACGCGGGCGAAGAGCTCGGGGAACGAGCCGCAGTACCCGACGCACATGCGGCACTCGTGACAGATCTGGAACGTCCGCCGCAGCTCGGCCTCGAGGTCGCGGGGATCGAGATATCGCTCGTCGTTCGGCGATGTCGCCGGCGGACGGTCTGGTGCACGCCGAATGACGCTCACGGGTCGGTTCCTCTCAACATCCTTTGGGAGTACGGGGCGAAGGGGCGGCTGGCTGCGCGGCGCGGCGCCGGGCGGGCCGCGCTGGCAGCGACGGCGCGCGCGCCCCGGGTCGAGCCGCCGGCGGCTCGGCGCGATCCGGGGCGCTCGCGCTCACGCATCGGTCGAGATCAGAAGTCGAGCGACTGCAGCGCCTTCTGGAAGCGCCCGGCGTGCGACTTCTCGGCCTTGGCGAGCGTCTCGAACCACTCGGCAATGTCGTCGAAGCCCTCCTCGCGGGCCTCCTTCGCGAAGCCCGGATACATCGTCTCGTACTCGTGGGTCTCGCCGGCGACGGCGGCCTTCAGGTTCTTCTCCGTGCTGCCGATCGGCAGGCCCGTCGCCGGGTCGCCGGCCTGCCGGAGGTAGTCGAGGTGGCCGTGCGCGTGGCCCGTCTCGCCGTCCGCCGTGTCCTTGAAGAGACCCGCGACGTCGGGGCGACCTTCGACGTCGGCGACCTTTGCGAAGTACAGGTAGCGGCGGTTGGCCTGCGACTCCCCGGCGAACGCGTCCTTCAGGTTCTGGTGCGTCTTCGTGCCCGTAAGCTGCTTGGTGGTCATGGTGTTCGCTCTCCTTGGTTGAACGGCTGGGACGATGGATCCCTGGTGCCGCGCAGGTCAGCTCGGCGGCGCGGGGGCTCCGCTAGCCACGTTCGGGGCGCCGCGCCCCTCGAGCCCCTGCGGGGCGGAGTCGACTGTGTTCCTCGCTGCGCCCGGCGTCGCGCCCGGCTGCCTGCGCGCCCTCGTCTTCCTGACCGGCCTTCGCGCAGGCCGCGCAGAGCCCCCGGTAGATCCGCTCCACGGCGCGGACCTCGAAGCCGGGCGCGGCCGCGAGCGGCGCGGGCGAGCCCTCGTCCGAGCGCTCGCCCGAGGGCTCGCACGGCACGTCGCGGACGAGCCCGCAGCGATCGCAGACCGCGTGATGGTGCGCCGCCATGTTCGGATCGAAGCGCGAGGCGCCGGGCGACAGCGACAGCGCCACGCACAGCCCCGCCGACGCCAGCGCGTCCAGCGTGTTGTAGACGGTGGCGAAGCTCATCGTCGGCAGCGCCGGCCGGAGCCGCTCGAACAGCTCCTGCGCGGTCGGGTGCGTCGGATCGGCCGCGAGCTCGCGCACGATCGCCAGGCGCTGCGGCGTCAGCTTGAGCCCCGAGGACCGCACGCAGGCCAGCATCGACGCGACCCGCGCATCCTCCTCGATCCCCTCGCGATCGAAGGCGACCCCGCGCCCCTGGGCGTCGCGGGGCGCAGGCCCCTTGGCGGCAGGTGTTCGCGAGGCGGCCACGGCGAGAGTGATACTTAGAAAGTTTCTCAGTTGCAAGTCCTAACAATCACGGCAGATGAGCCTGGCAAATCCGGGGCGTATCAGGCAGATCTGCCGCGTCCAGGCCAGTCGAGCCTAGACGACGCGCCGCGGCGTCGCGCGCGGTGCGTCCGGGGTTGGCTCTTGCGAGGCCGGATAGCCTCTGTCATAGTGCGCGCCCCGCGCCGCCGGCCCCCGCCGGCTTGCATTTTCGCCCGCCAACGGGGCAAGTTTTTTTCCAGCAAAAGAGGACGCTGCAAGACATGCCGACCGACGCCATTCAGTGCAAACCGCTCGAGGTCGCCGTGGGCGACAAGGGCATCGAGCGCGCCATCAAACACCTGAAGAGGAAGATGGCCGCCGAGGGGATCCTCCGCGAGCTGAAGCGGCGCCGGCACTACATGAAGCCGTCCGTGAAGCGGCGGAAGAAGGCCTCCGAGGCCGCTCGCCGCCGCCGGAAGCGGTCGAAGATGGACATGGTCGCCTAGCGCGACCGTCCCTCGCGCAACGGCACCCGCCAAGACGCAGAAGACGCGCGCGGACGCTTGAGCCAAGCCTCCGCGGCGTGCTCTGCGTCTTGTCATTTTTTGTCGTCGTCCCAGAGCCGCCTCGGCGGCGCGACGCGCGCCGGCGCCGCGGAGGCGCCCGCGGCGCCCCCGCTCCAGAGGTCTCGATGCGCGCCGTCGTGCTCACGACGTCCTATCCGATCAGCGACGAGGATCCTTCGGGCCATTTCGTGCGCTCGTCGGCGCAGGCGCTCGCGCGCGGCGGCGCCGAGGTCCACGTGATCGCGGCCGGGGGCTCGGTCCTCGACCCACCCTCACCGGACGGCGATCTCGTCGTCCATCGGGCAGGCGGGGGCGCGCTGTTCGCGTGGCCGGGCGCCGTGGCGCGCGCGCGCGAGGCGCCGCTCCGGCTGCTCTCCGCGGGTCCGTTCGCGGCCGCCGCGCTCCAGCGGCTGCGCCGGCTCGGGCAGGTCGACCGCGCGGTGGCGCACTGGATCGTCCCGTGCGCGTGGCCGCTCCTGCTCGCCCTGCCGCGCGCGCCGCTCGAGGTGCACGCGCACGGCGCCGACGTGCGGCTCCTGCTCGGCGCGCCGCGCGCCGCGCGCGCGGCGGTGCTGGGCGCGCTCCTGCGCCGCGACGCGCGCTTCGTCTTCGCCGCGCGCGCGCTGCGCGACGCCCTCGCGGCCGCGCTCGCCCCGGAGCAGGCGCGCGCGCTCGCCTCCGCCTCGCGCGTCGCGCCGCCCGCGATCGATCTGCCGCCCGTCGCCGAGCGCGCGGCGGCGCTCCGGAGCGAGCTCGTCCAGCGCCCGGGCGATCGACTCGCCGTCGTTGCGTGCCGGCTGATCCCGACGAAGCGGGTCGAGCTCGCGATCGAGGCGGCGCGCGCGGCGGGCGCCGGGGTCCGGCTCGTCATCGTCGGCGACGGCCCGGAGCGCGCCGCGCTCGAGCGCCTCGCGCGCGCGAGCGCCTCGCGCGCCGCGGCGAACTCGCGCGGCGCAGATGGCGCGGCGGTGCGCTTCACGGGCACGCTCCCGCGGAGCGAGGCGCTCGCGTGGATCGGCGCGGCCGACGTGCTGCTGCACCCGTCATCGCACGAGGCCGCCCCCACGGTGATCCGCGAGGCGCGCGCGCTCGGCGTGCCCGTCATCGCGTGCGACGCGGGCGACGTGGTCGCGTGGGCCAGGGACGACGAAGGGATTTTCGTCGCGGAAGGCACCGCGGAGCGACTCGCGGCCGCGCTCCGCGCCGTCCCGCCGCGCCGCCCAGAGCGCGCGCCCGCGCGCTCGCGCTGAACGACCGCGTTCGCGCTGAACGACCGCGCGCCCGCGCGTTCGCGCCAAAAGCGGTGCGTTCTCGCTGGGCCGCCCGCGGCGCGCGCCCGGCTCCGGACAGCGCCGGACGCCCCATCCGGAGCGAGTCTTCGATCCGCGATGCGATGTCCTTGCAATTCCCAAGGCTTCGACTACGGTGCGCCTCGCTCCGCACCGAAACGAGGCGGCGGAGTGGCTCGGGGCGTAGCGCAGCCTGGTTAGCGCACTTGACTGGGGGTCAAGGGGTCGGTGGTTCGAATCCACTCGCCCCGACTGGTCCGGCGGAGAAGGTTCTCCGGCGGACCTTTCGGCTTTGTAGGGCTTCAGTTCTCGTCGACTGTGGACGCGCCGGGCAACGGCGGCGTGGCCCCGCCATCGCGTCGCGGTGTCGCTCACGCCACCCGGCGCCCGGGGCTCACCGCGTCATCCGGCGAGCGGGGGCGGTAAGACGGGCGTGACGGGCCGATCTGGCTCGCCGGCGAGCTCGTCCTCGATGGCGATCATCGCGGCCAGCACCGCGTGATCGTTGAAGGGCAGGCCGACCACCTGCACGCCGACGGGCAGCCCCTCGCTCTTCGCGTCGACCTCGGCGGCCCGCTTCTCCAGCCGATCGCGCGGCCGCTCGCGGCGCGCCTCACCGGCGCGCACGCGGGTCACCGGGACGACGCCGGCCGGGAACTGCGCGAGGTTCCAGAGCATGGCGGCGCTGCCCGCGAGGACGAAGTCGCGCGACGCGGTGTGCGGCAGCGCCGGCGTGGCGTAGGGCGGGCAGAGCAGCAGGTCGAGCGACTCCGCGCGCATCGCCGAGGCGATCGCGGCCCTCGCCTCGCGCAGCGCGTGCGTGACGCGCCAGAGCTCGGCGACGGACTTCGGCCCGGTGACCTCGAGGAGGCGCTGTAGACGCCGTTCGCCCGCGATCCCGGCGACGCGCGCGGCGGCGCGGCGCGCGAACGGCGGGAGCGACGCCATCGCGCGGAGCGAGCGGAGCGAGACGTCGACGTCGGCCGCGTCGCCCTGGAGGAGCGACATCGCCGTCGCGCCGCCGTCCGCCGAGAGCGCGGCGAAGTACCCGTAGACCGCGTCGGGGATGCCGGGCGGCGTGAACGGCACGACCGTGGCGCCGCGCGCGCGCAGCGCCGAGGCCGCCTTCACGACGGCGCGGGCGACGGCGGTCGAGGAAGGGACGAGCCCGTCGTCGCAGTAGAACCCGACGCGCAGCCGCGCCACCTCGACGCTCGCCGGCTCGGTGAACGGGAACGGCGGCACGCGCACGTCCAGCGCCGCCATGGTCGCGGGGTCGAGCTCGGACATGACGAGCGCGAGGTCGCGCGCGCTCCTCGCCATCGGGCCGACCTGCGAGCGGATCGCTTCCTGCCCGAGCAGCGCCGTGTTGCTCCCCAGGTTGGTCCAGCGATCGAGCGTGGGCTTCATGCCGGCGATCCCGCAGCAATGCGCGGGGACGCGGATGCTGCCCCCGATATCCGTGCCGATGCCGAGCGGCGACATCCCCGCCGCGATGGCCGCGGCCTCGCCGCCGGACGAGCCGCCCGGGCTGTGATCGAGGCTCCACGGGTTCGCCGTCTGCCCGAAGAGCGGGTTGCGCGCCTCGCTGTACAGGAGCAGCTGCGAGACGTTCGTGCGCCCGAGGATCACGGCCCCGGCCCGGCGGAGCAGCGCGGTGACGCCAGCGTCGCCGGCCGCCCGGTGGTCCCTGCGGGACGCGACGCCGAGCGTCGAGGCCATGCCGGCCATGTCGAGCGACTCCTTCACGGTGATCGGCAGCCCGTGGAGCGGGCCGCGGATCTCCCCGCGACGGCGCTCGTCGTCGAGCCCGCGCGCGGCCGCGAGCGCCTCGTCGTGGAGCACCTGGGTGAAGGCGCGGAGGCGCGGATCGAGCGCCCCGATGCGCGCGAGGTGCGCCCGCGTGACCTCCTCGGAGCTGACCTCGCGCGCGGCCAGGAGCGAGGACAGCGCGGTCGCGGTGAGGCAGGTCGGATCGGTCGAGGCGCTCACGATGATTCGACGAGTATCACAGGTCCGCGCGCTCGAAGGGTTGCTAGGCTCCGGGGCCCCGCGCCGTTCGCGGGGGAACCGCCGGAGCCATGCAGCCGCTGCCGATCGATCCGATCCTCCCCGATCTCTGCGCCGCCCTGCGCGCGCACCCGAGCGTGGTGCTCGAGGCGCCGCCCGGCGCGGGCAAGACGACGCGCGTGCCGCGAGCGCTGCTCGACGCCAGCTTCGCCGAGCGCGGCGAGATCCTGGTGCTCGAGCCGCGGCGGCTGGCCGCGCGCCTCTCCGCGCGCCGCGTCGCCGAAGAGCTCGGCGAGCGCGTGGGCGAGACCGTCGGCTACACCATGCGCTTCGAAGAGGCCGCCGGCCCGGCCACGCGGATCCGCTTCGTGACCGAGGGCGTGCTGACGCGGCGGCTCCTGGTCGATCGCGAGCTCCGGGGCGTCAGCGCCGTGGTGCTCGACGAGTTCCACGAGCGGCACCTCGCGGGCGACGTCGCGCTCGCGCTGCTCCGCCGGCTGCAGCGCGGCGCGCGGCCCGATCTCCGCCTCGTCGTGATGTCCGCGACCCTCGACGCCGGGCCGATCGCGGCGTTCCTCGGCGCGCGCGAGGCGCAGCCCACCTCCGCGGCCGAGGCCGCGCCGGCCGCCGAGGCCCCGCTCTGCGCGACGCTGCGCGCCGAGGGGCGGATGTTCGACGTCGCGATCGAGCACCTGGAGCCTGCCCGCGTGAGCGCGTCGACCCGCGCCGCGGGCGACCGCCGCGCTCCGGCGCACTGGGGCGACAGGACGCTCGAGAGCCTGGTCGCCTCGTCCGTGCGGCAGCTCCTCGACGAGGGGCTCGACGGCGACGTGCTGGTGTTCCTGCCGGGCTCCGCGGAGATCCGGCGCTCGATGGAGGCGTGCGCGCCCCTCGCGAAGAGCGCCGACCTCTTGCTCCTGCCGCTGCACGGGTCGCTGTCGCCGGCGGAGCAGGACCGCGCGGTGCGCCCCGCGGACCGGCGCAAGGTCATCCTCTCGACCAACGTGGCCGAGACCTCCGTGACGATCGACGGCGTCGTCGCGGTCGTCGACAGCGGCCTCGCGCGCGTGGCCGCGCACGCGCCCTGGTCGGGGCTGCCCACGCTCCGCGTCGCGCCGATCGCCCGCGCCTCCGCGGCGCAGCGCGCGGGGCGCGCCGGACGGACGCGGCCGGGCCGCTGCCTCCGCCTCTACACGCGCGGAGAGTTCGCCGCGCGGCCGGAGCACGAGGCGCCCGAGATCCGGAGGCTCGAGCTCGCGGAGACCGTGCTCGAGCTCTGCGCCGCGGGCGTCACGGATCTCGAGGGGTTCGGCTGGCTGGAGGCGCCGCCCGCCGCCGGGCTCGCCGCGGCCGAGGCGCTGCTCGTGCGGCTCGGCGCGCTCGACGAGACGCGGCGCGTGACGCCGATCGGCCGGCGGATGCTGCGCTTCCCGGCGCACCCGCGGCAGGCGCGGATGATCGTCGAGGCCGAGCGGCGCGGCGTCGCCGAGGACGGGTGCACCCTCGCGGCGCTCGCCGCCGAGCGCGACCTCGGCGCGCCGCAAGGCCCGCGGGGCGCGCACGCGCGGCACAGCTCCGATCTGCTCGCCGCGCTCCAGACCTTCGACGAGGCGGACCGCGCGCGGTTCGCGGCGGACCGCCTGCGCTGGCTCGGCGTCGACCCGGCGCGCGCGCTCGCGGTGGAGCGGACGCGCAAACAGCTCGCGCGGCTCGCGGACCACCGGAGCGCGGCGCCGCCGGAGACCGCGGAGGCGCGCGAGATCGCGCAGCGCATCGCGATCCTCTCCGGCTACCCGGACCGGGTGGGGCGCCTCCGCCGCCCGGCCAACGCGTCGGGGCGGAGCGGGCGCGAGGTCGTGCTGGCCGCCGGCGGGACGGCCGCGCTCTCCGAGGCCAGCGTGATCGACGAGGTCGACCTCGTCGTCGCGGTCGACATCGAGGAGCGCAGCGAGGGGCGCTCGGCGCGCACCGTCGTCCGGTCGGCGAGCGCGATCGAGGCCGACTGGCTGCTCGACCTCTTCACCGACGCGATCCGGGACACGACCGAGGCGACCTGGAACGCCGCCGCGGAGCGCGTCGAGGTCGTGCGCCGGCTCTCGTACGACGGCCTCGTGCTCGACGAGTCGCGGCCGGCCGCGAGCGCGGGCGGGCCGCTCGCCGAGGCGGCGGCGCGGGAGCTCGCCGCGCAGGCGAAGGCGAAGGGGTGGCGCGCGTTCGTGAAGGGCGACGCGCTCGAGGGCTGGCTTCTCCGGGTCGCGTTCGTGCGCGCGCACTGCCCGGACGCCGGGCTGCCCGACGTGGGCGAGGACGCGGTGCTCGCCGCGCTCGAGGCGCTCTGCGAGGGCCGCAGGAGCTTCGCCGAGCTCCGCGACGCGGACCTCGCGGCCGCCGTGCACGCCTCGCTGCGCCCCGCGCAGGCGCGAGCGCTCGCCGAGCTCGCCCCCGAGTCGATCGTCCTGCCCGGCGGCCGCCGGGCGCGCCTCGAGTACGCGGCCGACGCGCCGCCGTCGCTCGCGTCCCGGCTGCAGGATTTCTTCGGCATGGCCGAGGGGCCGCGCGTCGCCGGCGGACGGGTGCCCGTCGTGCTGCACCTGTGCGCGCCGAACCAGCGCCCCGTGCAGGTCACGACGGACCTCTCGGGGTTCTGGGCGCGCCACTACCCGGCGATCGCCAAGGAGCTCCGCCGCCGCTACCCGAAGCACGCGTGGCCGGACGACCCCGCGCGCGCGGCGCCGCCGTCCCGCAAGGGATGAGTCAGCGCACGAGCGCCGCGGCCCTCGCCGTCTCGGCGGCCGTGCGGAGGAGCATCCGCACGATCCCCTCGCCGAGGGGCAGCGTGAACCCGACGTCGCTCTCGCGCTGCGCCACCTGCATCGGGGGGATCGAGCCGTAGCCGAAGCCCCACGACGAGAGCAGGCTCGCGATCCTGGCGATCTGCTCGAGGTTGCGGAGCGCGACGGCGCCGTTCGCCGCGCTCTGCGGGTCCGTGTACGTGAGCGCGCCGGCGAAGTTGACGCCGGGCGGCTGGAAGTTGCCGATGACGCGCACGTACTGGAGGCCCGCGAGGAACGGGAGCTGCCCCGCCGCCGACGCGACCGCGGGCTGGCTCGAGAGATCGCCGGCCAGGGCGAACGACGCGTTCTTCGTGCCGAGCAGCTCGACCATCCACGAGGGCACGGACCGCTTCAGCGCGCTGAAGCGGAGCCGGTCGAGGGCCCGCCGCATGCCGGTCTCGTTGCCGGTGAGGATCGTGTGCGGCGTGAGCACGACGAAGCCCACGTTGCCGGCCGTGAAGAGATCGTTGTCCGCGTAGCGCGTCTTCACGAGCGGCGCGCCGATGACGGTGACCGACCTCGCGTCGGCGGAGCGGCGGATCGCGTCGACGTCGAAGTTGCCCTGCATCACGGCGCAGAAGTCCGCGCCCTGCATCGCGTAGAGCCCGCCGTAGATCTTCACGATGTCGCGCGACGGGACGAAGTTCGACTCTGGGCCCAGCGGGAGCAGGTTCGTGATGAGCTGGTTGACCTCGCCGCCCAGGCCGGAGGTGAACATCGCCGCCGCGTCGAGGTAGCCGAGCATCACCACGCCGCTCGGCAGGACCGCCAGGGGATCGCGGTCGATCGCGGTCGCGTCGATCTTCTCGCCGCCGACCAGCGCGAGGCTGTCGTCCGCGCCCCCGCAGCCGGCGAGCGCCGGGGCGGCGGGCGCCGCGATCGCGAGCGCGAGCGCCGCGCGGCGCAGGGCGGCGGCGCCCCGGGATTGCAGCAGCGTCTGCTCCATCGTGTTCGTCATCAAGATCGCTCGTGCGGCGGGTCGGGGCGCTCCAGGGGGAAGGAGCCGATGATCTTCAGCATCTTGGTCTCGCGCTTCACCCCCTCGAGCGCCGCGACGAGCGCGCGATCGGTCGTGTGTCCGCTGACCTCGACGTAGAAGACGTAGTCCCAGCCCTCGCCGGGGACGGGGCGGGAGTGGACCCGCCGGAGGTTGCAGCTGCGCTCCTTGAAGTGCTGGAGGATGTCGTGGAGCGCGCCGGGCCGATCGTGGACGCTGAAGAGGATGGCCGTGGCGTCGTGGCCCGAGCGCGGCGCGGGGAGCCGCGACAGCACCGCGTAGCGGATCCGGAGCTCGCCCTCGTCGCCGACGTTCTCGCGGGCGACCCGGAGCTCCGGCGCGCCGCTGAAGCCGCGGGGCACGATGGCGGCGCTGCCCTCGTTCTCGGCCGCGAGCTCCCACGCGGCCTGCGGGCAGCGCACGTCGAGCACCAGCGCGCGCGGGTGCTGGAGCTCGAGGTAGTGCACGCAGGCCACGTGGTCCTGCGGCGAGGCGTATACCCGCTCGACGTCGGCGAGGTTGCCGGTCCGGTTCACGAGGTCGAGCGCCTGCACCAGCTGGCGCTCGCCGACCACCTTGAGGTCGGCGCCGCCGATCGCCTGGATCGTCGGGAAGATCGGCCCTTCCTTGAGCGACTCGTAGGGGACCACGGCGAAGTCCGCGCGCGAGCGCGCGACCTCCTCGATGGCGGCGGCGGGGCCGTCCGCGCGGACGAACTCGCCGCCGACCCCGAAGTGATCGTGCGCCGCGGTCCAACCGAAGTCGCCCTCGGCGCCCAGGTACGCGACCCGGGGCGCGAGCTCGAACGCGCGCGAGGCCGCGTCGATGGCGACGAAGATCGGCCGCACCGCGCGCTGCGGGAACGGCGGCGTCACGGCGCGCTCGAGCGCCTGGATATGGGCGGCGTCTGCCGTGGGGGCGAACCGGGCCGTGCCCGTCCTCAGTTTGGCCAGCTCGTGCGCGATGCGCGCCCGGCGCTCGATGCTTCGTAGGATTTCTTGATCCAGCTCCGTGAGCTGCCGGCGGAGCTCCTCAAGTCGCTTTCTCTCATCCATCCCGGCCACCCTAGCACCGCCCCCGGCGCAGGTGGACTCGCAGCGCTCCGGGCGCAGGGCTGCGACGCCGCACCTCGCACGGCTGGCCACACGTCGCCTTGGATCGCCGGGGTCGCGTCAGGCCGCTGCGGAGGCGGACGACGCGCTGGAGTCGCTCTTGCTGCTGGTCGTCGACGAGGAGCTGCTCGATCCGGAGTCGGAGCTCGTCCCCGAGGACCCTGAGGAGCTACCCGAGCCGCTCTCCGACTTCGCGGGCGGCTTGTTCGAGCCCGAGGCGTACAGGTCGGAGTACCAGCCACCGCCCTTGAGAATGAAGCCCGTGCCGCGCGAGATCTGCCGCCGGGCCGTCGCGTTGTGACACGACGGGCACTCCGAGAGCGGCGCCTCCTTGATCGACTGCTCGGCCTCCCATTCATGCGCGCAGGATGTGCAAGCGTACTCGTACGTGGGCATGGCGTTTCTACTCCTCGGAACAACGCGAGGGATATGGCTACGTTAGCCACCTGTCAAGGCGGCTGCCAAAGGCACGCGTTGCGATTCTGACGTCGGTCCGTCGCATTTCGGAGCGTCGATCTGCTCCACGCTCCCGCGCGGCCAAACTGTAATGGTGATCACATCCGCCGCGTCATCTACGTCGGTCCGCGTCATCGACATCCTCGACCGCCCTGAGCAAGACTCGGTCCTCAATGGGCGCGTGAGGAGGCGGGATCCGGCCTTGCCGCGCGGTGCCAGCCCACGTAGACCCCGGGGTAGAAGCCAGATGTGACGGTACGTGGCGTGCTGTGACGATACGTTTAAGCCCGCCCGTCCGGTCCCGGGGACGCCATGCGCATTCGGAAGCTCGAGATCAGCGGGTTCAAATCGTTCGTCGATCGGACGGTGGTCCATTTCGACACGGACGTGGTGGGCATCGTCGGTCCGAACGGCTGTGGCAAGTCGAACATCGTCGACGCGATCCGGTGGGCCATCGGCGAGCAGAGCGCGAAGCACCTGCGCGGCAAGTCGATGTCCGACGTCATCTTCAACGGCTCCGAGACCCGCGCCCAGCACGGGATGGCCGAGGTGACGCTCACCTTCGACAACAGCGAGCCGACGGCCGCGTCGCAGCTGCCGCTCGAGTACCGGGACTACGCCGAGATCGCGGTGACGCGCCGGCTCTTCCGCGACGGGACGAGCGAGTACCTCATCAACAAGACCCAGGTCCGGCTCAAGGACGTGACCGATCTCTTCCTCGGCACCGGCGTCGGCACGAAGGCCTACTCCATCGTCGAGCAGGGCAAGATCGGGCTCATCGTCTCCGCGCGCCCGGAGGACCGGCGGATGCTCATCGAGGAGGCCGCCGGCATCACGAAGTACAAGGCCAGGAAGAAGCAGGCCGAGCAGAAGATGGACCAGACGCGGCAGAACCTGCTCCGCGTGGGGGACATCGTCTCCGAGATCCAGCGGAACCTCGCGTCCCTGAAGCGCCAGGCCGCGAAGGCCGAGCGGTACGTGAACTACCGCAAGGAGCTGGAGGACCTCGTGCTCCACGAGGCGTCGCACAAGCTCCTCGAGATCACGGTGCTCACGCAGCGCGAGTCGATCGGCAGGGCCGAGCACGCCGAGCGCGAGCAGGCGTCCCGGACCGCGCTCGCCGCGCGCGAGGCCGAGATCGAGGTCACCCGGCTCGAGGCCCTCGCCTGCGAGGAGCGGGCCGAGCGCGCGCAGAACGAGGCGTTCGCGGCCGACAACCAGGTGCGCACCCACGAGGCGGAGATCGCGCGGGCGCGCGACCGCCTGCGGCACCTGGAAGAGCGGCTCGTCACCGCGGCGAAGGAGCAGGGCGATCTCGAGAAGACGGTCGCGGAGCTCAAGGCCGAAAAGGAGCAGCTCGAGGCGCAGCTCGCCGGCGTCGAGGAAGAGGAGGCGCGCGAGAGCGAGCTCGCGCTCGAGCAGCACGAGCGGCTCGAGGAGCTGCGGCACGGCGAGCGCACCGCCGAGCACGAGGTCGCCGCGCTCCGCCGGCGCGCCGCCGAGGCCACCGCGGCGGTCGCGGCCGCCGAGGCGTCGCTCGCCGGGTTCGACCGGCGCATGGCGGAGATGAGCCAGCGGCGGGCGAAGCTCGAGGACGAGCTCGGGCGGCTGATGTACGAGTCGGAGGAGCTCGAGCGGCGGCGCTCGTCGCTGACGCGGAACGTGGCGGAGCTCGCCGAGGGGAAGCGGCTCTCCGCGGAGGAACGAACGCGGCTCGACGCCGAGATGAAGGCGCTGCGGGAGCAGGCGGTGTCGAGCGACCGCACCGTGGAGCACGCGAAGAACGAGCTCGGGCAGCGGCGCAACCGGCTCCGCGCGCTCGAGGAGCTGCACGCCCGGCTGGAGGGCGTCGGCGCGGGGGTGAAGAACCTCCTCAAGACGAAGGACCCGGCGCTGCTCGGGCTCGTGGCCGACCGGATCGAGGCGCCGGCCGAGCTGACCGCGGCGTTCGCGGGGCTGCTCGGCGACAGGCTGCAGTGCGCGGTCGTGAGCGACGTCGAGCGCGGGATCGCGCTGCTCGCGGACCTGTCGAAGAACAACCGCGGGCGGGCCAGCGTGATCGCGGCGCGTCCTCCGTTCGTGGCCGGCGCCGCGCGGCGGCCGCCGCGCGGCGAGGGGGTGCTCGGGCCGCTCGCAGATCGGCTCGTCTTCGCGCCAGAGGACGAGGCGCTGGCGCGCGCGCTCGTGGGGGACGCGGTGGTCGTCGCGAGCGCCGAGGTCGCGGCGCGGCTCGCGGCCGAGGGCGCGGGGTGCACGCTCGTCACGCTCGACGGCACCGTGATCCGCGAGGACGGGGTGGTGAGCGGCGGCTCGGGCGACGCGGTCGCGGCGGGGATGATCGAGCAGAAGCGGGAGATGCGCGCGCTGCACGAGTTCGTCGCGACAAAGTCGGAGGAGGTGACGGCGCTGCTCGACGCGCAGCAGAAGCTCCGCCTGCGGATCTCCGAGGTGGGGACGGCGCTCGAGCGCGCGCGGAGCGAGGCGCACGAGGGGGAGCTCGCGCTGGTGACGGCCGAGAAGGACCTCCGCCGCGCGGAGGAGCAGCTCGCCGCGGCGCAGAAGCGCGAGGGCGTGGTGCGCTCCGAGCTCGAGGACCTCGCCGACAACCTCGACGCCGGCGGGAGCGAGCAGCAGGCGGCGCGCGACAAGCTCGCGGCCGGGCGCGCGGCGCGCGAGGCGGCCGCGGCCGGCCTCGAGCACGCCGAGCAGGTGGCGGCCGAGTGGCGCGAGCGGGTGCTCGGGCAGCAGTCGGTCGTGACCGAGCGCAAGGTGAAGCTCGCGCGCGTGCGCGAGCGCGCGACGGCGGCGCGGGGCACGATCGAGCGGCTCACGCGGTCGTGCAGCGAGCTGCAGGGCCGGATCGCTCGGCTCGACCAGGAGCGGACGGAGAGCGCGATCGGCGCGGGCAAGGCCGCGGCGACGATCGTGATCGCGCGCGAGGCGCTGGTCCACGCCGTCGCCAAGGCGCACGCCGCGCAGGCCACGCTGACCGAGGCGCGGCGCGCGCTGGACGAGGCGCGGCAGGCGCACGCGGGGCGCGAGGCCGACCTGCGCGGGCTGCGCCAGGAGCTCGCCGACGTGTCGGAGCAGCTCCGCAAGCACGAGCTCGCGCTGGAGCGGCTGCGCGTCGAGCACAACCACCTCATCGAGGGGGTGCGCGAGCGCTTCCGCGGGCTGGAGCTCGCCCGCGTCGTCGGCGACTACCACAAGCGGCCGCCGGTCGACGCCTCGCACCGCGCGCGCATCCAGGAGCTGACGGAGCTGCTCGACCGCATGGGCCCCGTCAACCTCGACGCCGTGCGCGAGCACGCCGAGGCCGAGGAGCGGTACACGTACTACTCGAGCCAGAAGGCCGACCTCGAGAAGGCGCTCGACGACCTCGAGAAGGCGATCGCCCAGATGAACCGCGAGTCGAAGCGGCTCTTCAAGACGACGTACGACGGCATCAACGCGCGCTTCAAGGCGCTGTTCCCCAAGATGTTCCGCGGCGGCCAGGCGGAGCTCAGGCTGACGAACCCCGACGACATGCTGGAGACGGGCATCGAGATCCTGGCGCAGCCGCCGGGCAAGAAGCTCGGGAACATCGAGCTCATGAGCGGCGGCGAGAAGGCGCTCACCGCGGTGTCGCTCATCTTCGCGATCTTCCAGTTCAAGCCGTCGCCCTTCTGCATCCTCGACGAGGTCGACGCGCCGCTCGATGAGGCGAACGTGGCCCGCTACAACGAGGCGATCCGCAGCATGACGAGCCACTCGCAGTTCATCCTCATCACGCACATCAAGCGCACGATGCAGTCGGTCGACGTGCTGTATGGCGTCACGATGCAGGAGCCCGGCGTCTCGAAGCTCGTCAGCGTGCGGATCAACGAGACGGCGAAGCGGCCGGAGCGCGAGGCGGCGCCGGCGGCGGCGGTGGCGTGAGCGCGGGGCCTCACGCGGGCGGGCGGCTCCTCTCGCGCGGCGCCTCGGGGCTCCGGCACCTGCGGTGGGCCCGCGAGGTGCTGGCCACGCTGGAGGCCCACGTCGAGCACAACCCGGCGCTCGCCGATGCCGATCGCGAGGCGCTGCGCGGCGAGGCGCGCGCGCTCGGGGCCGCGGTCCAGGCCCTCAGCGGGGCCGTGAAGCCGTACCGCGACTTCCTCGAGCGGACGCGGGTACGCTACCGCGGTCGCGTGCGCGTCGCGGAGCACCTGCTCCGGGGATCCGACGCGGGCAGCGCGGACGAGGCGGCCCGCGCCCGCCTCGAGGAGGCGCTGGCGGAGCTCGCCGCGATGGAGGAGGCGCAGCGGCGGCCGCTCAAGGAAGCGCTCTCGGCGGAGATCGATCGGCTGCGTGAGGCGATGGCGCAGATGGACGCGCGCCTCGCGGACCGGCTCTCCGCGGAGCTCGTCGAGAGCCTGTACCCGCCGCTCACGGACGGCGCGTCGAGGGTGGCCGACGACGGGGATCCAGACGACGACGCGGCGGCGAGCGCTCGCTAGCGCCGCGCGACGGGCGAGGGGCGAGGGGCGCCGCGCGACGGGCGAGGGCGCCGCCCGACCGGCGAGGGGCGCCGCGCGACGGGCGAGCCGACCGCAGGGGCGGCAGCGGGCCAGCGGATCGCCGGGCGGACGGCGCGAAAGCGGCCAGCGGAACGGCAGATACCGGGGGGACGGAACGTCCTGCGTGCACGCCGGGATGGAGATGCGGTAAAGGGCCTGCGAAGGACACGGAGAGGACGTCGATGGGCAGCGCTGAGTCGGGCGCCTTCCTGCTCCTCCGCGGGCGCGCCGCGGCGAGCGAGCGATTCGAGGCGCTGATCCGACGCCATGTGCCGGACGTCTGCGTCGTCTCCGATCCCGAGCGCGCGCTCTCGCGGTGCCTGCGCGAGCCGCCGCTGGTGCTCGCCGTCGACGCCAGCGACCCGGCCGGCGCCGCGGCGTTCTGCGGCCGCGCGCGGGCGCAGCCCGGCGGCGACGCGGTGTTCCTCCTCGCGATCGCCGAGCGCGACGCGGATCTCGACGGGCTCCTCGCGGCGGGCGCGAGCGATTTCCTGCTCGTGGGCGATGACGACGCGGGCGCCCGAGCGCGGCTCGCCGTCGCCCGCGAGCGCGCCGCGCGCGACGCCGCCTCGCGCCAGGCGCTCGCGCAGACGCAGGCCCGCCTCGTCCTCGCCGGTCGCATGGCGAGCGTCGGCACGCTCGCCGCCGGGGTCGCCCACGAGATCAACAACCCCCTCGCCTTCGTCATCACGAACGTCGACGCGGCCCTCCGGCGCATCGGCGCGATGGAGCGGCGGAGCGGCGCGCCGCGCAGCGGCCCGTGGGCTCGCTCCCACGGCGACGGCCGCGGGCCGTCGAGCGAGCTCTCCGAGGTGCTGAGCCTCCTTGAGGACGCCCGCGAGGGCGCAGAGCGGGTGCGGCTCATCGTGCGCGATCTCCACAGCTTCTCGCGCGCCGAAGAGGATCGCCGCGGGCCGGTCGACCCCAGGCGGGTGCTCGACTCCTGCGTCCACATGGCGATGAACGAGATCCGGCACCGCGCCCGCGTCGTCCGGAGCTTCCAGGAGGTGCCCCCCGTCGAGGCGAACGAGCCGCGGCTCGCGCAGGTCTTCCTGAACCTCATCGTGAACGCCGCGCAGGCCATCCCGGAGGGGCTCGCCGCGCAGAACGTGATCGAGCTCTCGACGCGCTGCGACGCCGCGGGGTGGGTCGTCGCCGAGGTGCGCGACACCGGCGCCGGGATCGCGCCCGAGTCGCTCGAGCGGATCTTCGAGCCGTTCTATACGAGCAAGGAAGAGGGCGAAGGGCTCGGCCTCGGGCTCGCGATCTGCCACGCCATCGTCGCGGCGCTGGGGGGTCGGATCGAGGTGGAGAGCCGCCCCGGCCAGGGGAGCACGTTCCGCGTCGTCCTCCCCGCAGCCACGTCCGCCGAGGCGCGGGCCGCGGCGGACGCCGGCTCCGGCGCGTCGAGCGGGCGGCGCGATGGCGGCGGGCTCGCCGGGGCCGCGCCGCAGGCGGCGCCGCGACAGCGGGTCCTCATCATCGACGACGAGCCGTTGCTCACGCGCGCCATCGCGGGGACGCTCGAGCCGCGGCACGAGACGACCGCGACCGCGAGCGCGCGCGACGCGCTCACCCGGATCCGCGCCGGGGAGCGCTACGACGCCATCCTGTGCGATCTCATGATGCCCGACATGACGGGGATGGACTTCTACGCGTCGCTCGCCGAGCACGCGCCCGAGCAGCAGCGCCGGGTCGTGTTCCTGACCGGCGGCGCCTTCACGGAGCGCAGCAAGTCGTTCCTGCAGCAAGTCAACGCCCGGCTGCTGCTGAAGCCGTTCGACGCGGCGACGCTGCTCTCGCTGGTCGACGAGGTCGTCGCCGCGCCCTGAGGCGCGCGCTGCTCCTCGAGGTCGTCGCCGCGCCGCCGGGCGCCCTCAGTGATAGTCGCGCGATTTCAGCGTGATCTCCTCGTCGTTCGGCAGCTCCAGCCGCTCCAGCTCGCGCGCGAGCACGTGGATCACCTCGCCCTGACGCTCGACCCGCCCGGCGACGAGCAACAGCGCGGCGTGCCGCGCCACCTGGTAGTGCTCCTCGAAGACCTGCTTCTGGACGATGACGTTGACCACGCCGGTCTCGTCTTCGAGCGTTACGAACGTCACGCCGCTCGCCGTCGCGGGCCGCTGGCGGCCGACCACCATCCCGGCGACCCGCACGCTCTCCCCGTTGCGCGCCGCCTTGATCTCCTCGGCGGTCCGCACGCGCCCGGCCCCGCGCCGCCGCTTGAGCGCCGGCCGCAGGTGCCGCATCGGGTGATCGTGCAGCGACAGGCCCACGCGCCCGTAATCCAGCGCGAGCTGCTCCAGCGGCCTGAGCGGGGGCAGCCCGACGTCGCTGTCGTCCTCGATCGGCACGCCGTCGAACAACCCCTCCACGCGGGGCGCGCGCGCCCGCCAGAGCGCCTCTCTCCGGGCGGGGACCATCGCGGCGAGCGCGCCCGCTTCGGCGAGCGCTTCCACCTCGTTCTTCTTCAGCTCCGTGCGCCTCACGAGATCCGGGAGACCCGTGAACGGCGCCTCCTCGCGCGCCGCCACGATCGCCGCCACCGCCGCCTCCCCGAGCCCCTTCACGAGGCGCATGCCGAGCCGCAGCGCCGGGCCCGCCGAGGGCGCCTCGCCGGGCTCGAGGGTCGCGTCCCACGCGCTCTGCACCACGCACACCGGGCGCACCTCGACGCCGTGCCGCTGCGCGTCCTGCACAAGCGCCGACGGGCTGTAGAACCCCATGGGCTGCGCGTTGAGCAGCGCGCAGGTGAACGCCGCCGGATGGTGGACCTTGAGCCAGGCCGACGCGTACACGAGCAGCGCGAAGCTCGCCGCGTGCGACTCCGGGAAGCCGTACTCGCCGAAGCCCTGGATCTGCTGGTAGAGCATCTCCCCGAACTTCGCCGAGATCCCCCGCTCGGCGAAGCCCTGGATGAGCCGCCCGCGGTGCCGCTCCAGGCGCCCGTGCTTCTTCCACGCCGCCATGTCGCGGCGCAGCTGATCGGCCTCGCCCGGCGTGTAGCCCGCGCCGACCATCGCGATCTGCATCACCTGCTCCTGGAAGAGCGGCACGCCGAGCGTGCGCTCCAGGATGGGGTCCAGGCACGGGTGCGGGGACACCGGCGGCTCCTGCCCCGTCCGCCGGCGCAGGTAGGGGTGCACCATCCCGCCCTGGATGGGCCCGGGACGCACGATCGCCACCTCGATCACCAGGTCGTAGAACTTGCTCGGCTTCAGCCGCGGGAGCATCGCCATCTGGGCGCGGCTCTCGATCTGGAACACCCCCACCGTGTCGGCCCGGCCGATCGCCTCGTAGACGGCCGGGTCCTCCGGCGGGATCTGCGCGAGCGCCGCGATCGGATCGAACGCGGCGCCTCGGCGCGCGTGGACCGAGGGGCCCGCGGACGCGGCGTCACGAGCCACGTCGACCGAGGGGTCCGCGGACGCGGCGTCACGAGCCGCGTCGACCGAGCGATCCGCGTCCGCGGCGTCACGAGCCGCGTCGGCCGGCCGGCCCCCGAGCTCGGCGTACCGATCTGTGTGGATCAACGCGAGCGCCTTGCGGATCGCCGTCAGCATGCCGAGGGCCAGGACGTCGATCTTGAAGAAGCCGAGATCGTCGAGGTCGTCCTTGTCCCACGGGATCACCGTACGGCCCTCCATCCGCGCTGGCTCCACCGGGGCCACCTTGTGCAGCGGCTCCGACGAGAGCACGAAGCCGCCGACGTGGATCGAGAGGTGGCGCGGGAAGCCCTCCAGCGCGCTCGCCATCAGGACGGCCTGCCGGACGCGCACGTCGTCCGGATCGAGGCCCGCCTCGCTCACCCGCTGCTCCGTGATGTCCGCCTCGTGGTGGAGCACGAGGCCGCTCAGCCTGTCGACCTGATCCGCCGAGAAGCCGAACGCCTTGCCCACCTCGCGGAGCGCGCTCTTCCCGCGGTAGGCGATCACCTCCGAGACCATCGCCGCCCGGTCGCGGCCGTACATCTCGTAGATCGCCTGGATCACCTCCTCCCGGCGCTCGTGCTCGAAATCGACGTCGATGTCCGGCGGCTCGTTGCGCTCCTCCGACAGGAAGCGCTCGAAGAGCAGGTTGGATCGGGCCGGGTCCACCGCCGTCACGCCGAGCACGAAGCACACCGCGCTGTTCGCCGCGCTGCCGCGGCCCTGGCAGAGGATCTGCCGCGCGCGGGCGATCTTCACGACCTGCTGCACGCTGAGGAAGTAGGGCGCCACGCCGAGCTTCGCGATCAGCGCGAGCTCCTTCTCGATCTGCGCGCGCACCTGCGGCGGCGTCCCCTCCGGGTAACGGTCGCGGCAGCCCTCCTCGGTCAGGCGCCGCAGCGCCTGATCCGACGTCTCCCCCGGCATGCAGAGGGCGTCGCTCGGGAAGCTGTAGCGGAGCTCGGCCAGCGAGAAGCGGCAGCGGGAGGCGACCTCCACCGTGCGCGCGACCCAGGCCGGATGATCGCGGAACAGCGCCGCCATCTGCGCGCCGGACCGCACGTACGCCTCCGCGTTGGGCGCGATGCGCGTCCCGGCCTGATCGAGCGTGGTCTTGGTCCGGATGCACGTGAGCACGTCGGCGAGCGGCTTGCGCGACGGGTGGTGGTAGAGCGGGCGCGCGGTCGCGACGACGCAGGGGCCGTAGCGCCGCTCCGCCGCGAGGGCCGCCGCGACCCGCTCGCCGTCGCGGCGGTCGAGGTGCTTCCAGGTCGCGACGAGCGCGCGCTCGCCGAACGCGTCGCGCAGCGCGCCGATGAGCGCGCCGGAGGCGGCCGCGGGCACGAGCGGATCGAGCGGCACGATCGCGGACAGGCCCCGCGGCGCCGCCGCGATCGCCTCCGCCGAGATGCTCGCCGTCCCCTTCTCGCAATCGGCGTGCGCGAGCGTGAGCAGCCGGCAGAGGTTCGCGTACCCCTCGCTGTCCTCGACCAGGAGGACCACCGAGGGCTGGACCTCCGGCGCGCGCTCGGCGCGCGGCGCGGCGCGCTCGACGGCCGCGCGCGTCGCGCCGATCGTCAGCTCGGCCCCGACGATCACCCGCTGCTCGACCTTCTTCGCCGCCGTGTGCGCGCGGACGCTGCCGTAGATCCCGTCGCGATCGCAGAGCGCGAGCCCCTCGAGGCCGAGCTCCTTGGCGCGGTGCACGAGCTCCTCGGGGTGCGAGGCGCCCTCGAGGAACGAGAAGCAGGAGCGGCCGCAGAGCTCCGCGAACGGCACCGAGGCGCCGGCGCTCACTCGCACCACCCCTGCAGGAAGGCCTCGCCCGTCGCGCGGTCGACGTAGATCCACGCCTCGCCGCAGGAGCTCGCGCTCGCGCCGTCGCGGGGAGGGCGCAGCTCGCCGAGGCGCGCCGGGGCGGCCCTGCCGGACGGAGCGCCCGAGGCCAGCCAGGCGCGCGCGTAATCGCGCGAGGCGGGCGTGGGCGTCCACCACTCCACCGCGTCGAGCCGCATCACGAAGGAGAGCCGCTCGATCGCGTAGAGGTGCCGGTCGACCGCCACGATCGCCCCGCGCCCGACGCGGCCGAGCGGGATCGGCTGCGGGAGGAGCCGCGCGGGCTCCGGCGCCGGCGCGTCGGCCCCCTCCGCACGCTCCCCCGCGGCCCCCTGCTCCGCCGCGGCGCGCGCGCGGGCCGCGGCGGACGTGCGCCCCGCGGCCGCCTCGTCCGAGACCGGCACGAGCCGCGACCGCGCCTCGGGGCGGTGCGCGTCGGCGACCTCCAGGACGCCCACCCGCTCCGCGCCGATCTCCGCCGAGAGCTCGGCCAGGAGCGCCGGCAGGCTGTCGGGATCGACCGAGCGGTCGCGCGACAGATCGAGCTGCACCCGGCGGGCGCGCGCGATGCGGGAGGCGATGAGGTGGACCCCCACCGCGGGCGCCGCGAGCTCGATCCGCTCGAGCTTCGCCTTGAGCGGGCGGAGCAGATCGCCCGCGTCCGAGAGGGGCACCGGCATGTCGACGTGGAAGCGCAGCGAGGGGCCGCGCTCCTCGTCCTCCAGGAGCGCGTCGGCGACCTCGTCGTCGCGATCGCCGAGGCGGAGCCGCGCGATCGAGCGATCGTAGGCGATCGCGACGTTGAGCCGCCCGCACGCCTCGCCGCGCGCGGCGAGCCGGGACGAGATGCGCGACGTCATGCCGCGCAGCACGAACAGGAGCGACTCGGCGCTCTCGACCGGCTCGTCGAAGAGCACCTCCTCCTCGATCAGCCGGGGCACCTCGTACGGCAGGAGCGGCACGGGATCGCGCCCGGCGAGGAGCTCCATCACCTCGACCGTCCGCGGGCCCAGCCGCGCCGCCACCTGCGCCCGCGGCAGGCGCGCGAGGTCCTCGACGCGGAGCACGCCGAGCCGGACGAGGAAGCTCGCCACCTCGCGCTCGACCGGGAGCGCCTGCACCGGCAGGGGCCCGATCGCCTGCGCTCCCTTGCCCGGCGGCGCGATCGGGGCGTCTGCCCCTGGCGCGCCGTCCGCGTGCGCGCCGAAGCGCGCCAGCGCCTGCGCGAGCCGCGGCCCGTCGGCGATCGCGAGCCGCGCCCGGTGGCCGAGCGCCGCCACGCGCTCGCCGAGATCGCCGAGCAGCGCCTCCTCGCCGCCGACGAGGTGCGACGCCCCGGTGATGTCGAGCCACACCGTGTCGTACGGGCCGTCGCCCCAGGGGCTCCGCGCCGTGGTCGCGGCGCGCTCGCCGGGGCGGCTCGCCCGCGACGCCCCCGCGCGCGCGCCGGCGCGCGTCGGGGCGCCCTGCTCGCCGAGCTGGATCGCCGCCGTCGCCCCGAGCCCGAGCGCCACCTCGGCGACCCGCCCGAGCGCCGCGTCGATCTCGGCGAACGTCACCCGGTGGATCGCGAGGTGCGCGACCAGCGCCGCCGCCTCGACGACCTTCTGCCCCGGCCTGACCCCGTACCGCCGCGCCTCGTCGTCGACGACGTCGATCACGGCCACCGGCGCCGCCGGCTCGCGCTCGGACCGCGCGGCGAGCGCGGCCCGGCGCTCCTCCTCGCCGCCGATGATCACCGCGAGCGGCGCCTTCCCGCTCGGTGAGACCGGCCCACGCTGCTTCACCAGCTCGCACGCGAGCTGCGGGAGCACGATCGCCACAATGCGCCTCGCCGCCATCGCCTCTCCTCCTCACGCCCGCGACAGCGCGGGCCGCGGCTCGCTTCCCGCCGCCCGCTCCGCCTTCTCCCGCGCCCGCTCGCCGAGCACCACCGGCGTCGGCGACGTCACGCGCCCGCGCCGATCCTTGGCGACGCGCACCATCAGCCGCCCCTCGGCGACCTGCTCGAGCTCCAGCCGCATCGCGACCGGCAACGGCATCGGCCGCGCCGCCTGGCGATCGGTGAGGAGCAGGATCGTCCCGTCGCTCCCCTCGGTGGCCAGGGCGAGCTTGCGCACCACATTGACCCACCGCGCGAGGTCCTCCTCGCGGCGCCCCGCCGCGGGCGCGCCCCGCTCCCCCTTCCCCGCCCCCTGACCGAAGGCCCCCGGGACCCCGGCCACGTCGATCACGAGCACCGCGAACGCCCGGCTCATCGCCATCCGGACCGCGACCTTGGCGAGCATCTCCACGGGGGGCCGCGCCACGAGCAGCCGGCTCAGGTCGACCCCCGCGCGCGCGACCGCCGGCGCGAACAGCGAGCCGCTCGGGTCGATCCACGCGCACCACGCCCCCGCCGTCGCGCTCGTCCCGCGCAGCCGCGCCTCCGCCTGCGCCGACGCGCACGCGGAGAGGGCGATGGAGGTGGACCGCCCGAGCCCCCGCGGCGCGGCGAGCTCCACCACCCCCCCGCGCGGCAGACCCCCTTCCGGGAGCGCGTCATTAATTTCCTGTATACTGAGCGGTAGCGTCTTGGCGCGCGCTTCGAACTCGGGGAGGGTGTGGCGCAGCAGGTCCCGGGCGAGAGGAGCGGCAAGAGCGACGGGCGACATACTGAACATGGTAACAGTACTCTCGCGAAGCTGCCAACTTTGCAGGACGAACAACGTCCTACCTGCGCTCGGTGCGTTCCCCTTTCGCCGTTCCGGGACAGCGGAATGGCTTGTGTCGGTGATCTTCGGGCGGCGGGGATGACAGGACAGCGGGGATGAGGGGAATGCCCGCCCTGAGTTCTTCAATAAGTCCTCCCCGCCCCCTGTCGACCTAGGGCGGGGTCAGGACCGTCGCGGCGCTCTGTCGCCAGCGCGGGCGGGGCTCCTGCCGCTCCGGGTCAGTGCGGCGGGGCTGCCGCTCCGGGGACAGCGGCCGCCCGTGGAACGTCCCCAACGTAACGCGAGCTCGGCCGGATGAGCCGCCCGACGCGCCGCTGCTCCTCGATGTGCGCGTACCAGCCGGCGACCCTGCCCACCGCGAAGGTCGGCGCGAAGAGCGCGCGCGGCAGCCCGAGCGCGTCGAGCAGCACCGCCGTGTAGAACTCGACGTTCGCGCGCAGCGGTCGCTCCGGGTGCCGCGCGCGGAGCGCCGCCTCCGCCGCCCGCTCGACCGCGCGCGCCAGCGCGAGCCGGGCGCCCTGCGCCCCGCCCGCCGTCCGCCCGAGCCGCTCGATCGCCCGCTCGAGCACCGCCGCCCGCGGATCCCTCACCCGGTAGATCCGGTGCCCCATGCCCATGATCCGCCGCCCCGCCGCGAGCTCCGCCTGGATCCAGCGCTCGGCGCTGCCTGGCGACGGCGCGCCGCCCTCGCCCGCCGCTGCCCCGATGGCGTCGAGCATGTCGAGCACCGGCCCCGGCGCGCCGCCGTGGAGCGGCCCCTTCAGCGCGCCGATCGCCGCGACCACCGCCGAGACCGCGTCCGACCCCGTCGAGGTGACCACGCGCGCGGTGAAGGTGGACGCGTTCATGCCGTGGTCCGAGACCGTCACGAGGTACGTGTCGAGCTCGCGCGCTTCGGCCTCGCTCGCCGCCGCGCCGCGCGCCATGCGCAGGTAGTCGGCCGAGAGCCGGAGCGCCGGATCGGGCGCGACCGGCTCCTCGCCCGCGCGCCGCCGCGACCAGGCCGCCGCGAACGTCGCGACCGCCCCGGTGATCGCCGCGGGCGGGGCGTCGCCGCGGAGGTGCGCGACCGCGGCGCGGAGCGCGTCCATGCCGTCGCCCGCGTGGAGCGCGTCCCCGAGCCGGCCGAGCAGCGCGAAGGCCCGCGTCCGCCCCTCGGCGATCGCGCCCCGGAGCGCCTCCCGCTCCGTCGCCGAGGGCAGCGCGCCGCCCCAGAGCAGCCCGCACGCGTCCTCGAACGTCACCCCGCCGCCGCCGGCGAGCGCCTCGACGTCGTGGCCGGCGAGCGTGAGCCTCCCCCGCTCGCCGTCCACCTCCGAGAGCCGCGTCTCCGCCACCACCACACCCTCCAAGCCGCTCGCGAGCGGCGCCGCCACGTCCTTCATCCGATCACCTCCGCCAAGGACATGTTGGGCATCGCATGAGGTTGATCAACCTTGATTGTACAATCAACCATGCACGCTATCGAAGCGCGTCGAGGACGCCGCCGGGGCGCGGGCGTGGGCAAAACGGCGCCGCGCGGGCGGCGCCTGAGCGAAGAATCCCGGCGAGGACCGGGGAATCCGATGCTAGGAGGGACACATGCGTCCGGCGATCCGCGGGCCGCGCCTCCTGGATCGGCGGACAGGGTTCGGACCTGACGTTGATGGCCCTTCATGGTTGATCTACCTGACTCGGAGCAGCGGCCCTCGGCGTACGTGACCGGCGCCGAAGCGGCGGAGCTGCTCGGCGTGAAGCGGGAGACGCTCTACGCGTACGCGAGCCGCGGCGTGCTCCGGGGCGTGCCCGGCGGGCGAGGGCGCGCGCGGCTCTACCTCCGGGCGGACATCGAGCGGCTCAAGGCGCGGCACGACGCGCGCGCCGGCCACGGGCCGGTCGCGGCCGAGGCGCTCCGGTGGGGCGAGCCGGTGCTCGAGTCGGCGCTCACCGCGATCGGCCCGCGCGGGCCCGTCTACCGGGGCAAGGAGGCGGTCGCGCTGGCGCTCGAGGACGCGCCGTTCGAGGCGGTCGCGGAGCTCCTGTGGACCGGCGAGCTGCCGGCGGGAGGCGCGCCGGCGGCGCGACCCGGCCGGCTGAGCGTCCGCCCGGCGAAGCTCGCGGCGCTCCTCCCGGAGGGCACGCCGCCGCTCGCCGCGCTCGCGCTCGTGGTGCCCGCGCTCGGCGCGCACGACCCGGTCCGTCACGTGGGCGCGCCCTCGGGCGACGGGCGCATCCCCACGAGCGACGCGGAGCGCGCGCGGGCGCGGGCGCTCGTGCGCTCCCTCGCGGCGCTCGTCGGCCTCGGGCGGGACCCGGCCAGGGCGACCGCGGCCCTCGAGGCCGAGGGGGCGGCGCGGCGCCTGCTCGTCGCCCTCGGCGCGAGCCCCTCGAAGAAGGCCGAGCGCGCCGTGAACCGGGCGCTCTCGATCTCGGCCGATCACGAGCTGAACGCCTCGACGTTCGCGGTCCGGGTGGCGGCGTCCACCGGGGCCGATCTCTACGCCTGCGTCAGCGCCGGGCTCGCGGCGCTCTCCGGCCCGAGGCACGGCGGCGCCACCGACCGCGTCGAGGCCCTGGTCGCCGAGGCAGCCCGGCCCGAGCGCGCCGCCGCCGCGGTCCACGAGCGGCTGCGCCGCGGGGAGCCCATCCCCGGCTTCGGGCACAGGCTCTACCCGGAGGGCGACCCCCGCGCTCAGGCGCTGCTCGACACGGCCCGGGCGCTCGCGCCCCAGAGCACGGCGCTGCGCACGGTGCTCGCGCTCGTCGACGCGCTCCGCGACGCCGGCCACGACCCGCCGTCGCTCGACATGGGCCTCGTCGCGATCACGGCCGCGCTCGGCCTGCCGTCCGGCTCGGCGGCGGCGCTCTTCGCGGTGGGCCGCGCCGCGGGGTGGATCGCCCACGCTTTCGAGCAGCGGGAGGCCGGGTACATGCTGCGGCCCCGCGCCCGGTACACGGGGCCCTGACACTCGCGCCGCCGCGCCCTAAAAATCGACCTGCATGCCGAGCTCGACCACGCGGTTCGGCGGCAGGCCGAAGTACGCCGTCGCCGGCCGCGCATTGCGCGAGATGAACGCGAACAGCCCCTTCCGCCACCGGGACATCTTCGACCGCCCCGTCGTCAGCAGCGTCTCCCGGCCGAGGTAGTAGCTCGTCCGCCCGAGATCGATGTGGAGCCCGTGCCGCTTGCACCCTTCCAGCACCGACGGGGCGTTCGGCGTCTGCATGAAGCCGTAACACGCCGTCACCTGGTAGATGCCCTCGCCCCGCGGGATCACCGTCGTGCGCCGCTCCGCCGGCACCTCCGGCACGTTCAGCACCTGGATCGAGAGGAGCACCACCTGCTCGTGCAGCACCTGGTTGTGCTTCACGTGGTGCAGCAGGATCGGCGGCGTGCCCTCGGGGCTCGACGCCATGAAGACCGCCGTCCCGCGCACCCGGTGCGGCTTCGTGCGCTTCACGTCCTCGAGGAACATGTCGAGCGGCAAGATGGCCGATTTGATCGCCGCGGCGAGGTGCTTGCGCCCCGTCTTCCAGGTCGTCATCACGGTGAAGGTCGCCGCCCCCATCACGATGGGAACCCAGCCGCCGTGGAAGAACTTGGCGCTGTTCGCCGTGAAGAACGCGAGATCGATCACGAGGAAGAGCCCGGCAAGCGGGAGCGACTTCCAGACCGGCCAGCCCCACGTCTTCCGCGTGACCACGTAGTAGACCACCGTGGTGATCCCCATCGTGCCCGTCACGGCGATGCCGTACGCGGCCGCGAGCGCGCTCGAGCTCTTGAAGGTGAGCACCAGCACGATGCACGAGATCAAGAGCCCGCTGTTCACCTCGGGGATGTAGATCTGCCCCGCCTCGTCCTTCGAGGTGTGGACCACCGTGACGCGCGGGAAGTACCCGAGCTGCACGGCCTGCTGCGTCAGCGAGAACGCCCCGGAGATGAGCGCCTGCGACGCCACGACCGCCGCCGCGGTCGCGATCGTTACCGTGGGGTAGAGCGCCCACGGCGGGACCAGCGCGTAGAACGGGCTCGCCGCGGCGGCGGGGTCCTCGAGGAGCTTGGCGCCCTGGCCGAAGTAGTTGATGAGCAGCCCCGGCCAGACGATCGTGTACCAGGTGTACTTGATGGGCCTGCGGCCGAAGTGACCCATGTCGGCGTACAGCGCCTCGCCGCCCGTGATGCAGAGGACGACGGCGCCGAGGATCAGGAAGCCGTGCACGTTGTTCTCGGCGAAGAAGCTCACCGCGTAGGTCGGTGAGACGGCCCGGAGCACGCCGGGGCTGTGGAGGATCTCCTTCGCCCCGAGCAGCGCGAGCGCCACGAACCACACGAGCGTCACCGGCCCGAAGATCGTCCCGACGCCGGCCGTGCCGCGCTTCTGCACGAGGAACACGGCCAGCAGCACGGCGCAGGTGATCGGCACGACGGCGGGCTTCAGCGTCGACGTCGCGACCTCGAGGCCCTCGACCGCCGAGAGCACCGAGATCGCCGGCGTGATCACGCCGTCGCCGTAGAGGAGCGAGGCGCCGAAGAGCACGAGGAGCACGAGCAGGCCGCGGCCGTCGCCCTTGCGGTCGCTGCTCGGGACGAGCGCGAGGAGCGCGAGGATGCCGCCCGCCCCCTCGTTGTCGGCCCGCGTGATGAACGTCAGGTACTTGACGGTCACCACCATCATCAGCGACCAGAACATCAGCGAGAGCACGCCGAGCACGTTGTCCGGCGTCGGAGCGACGTGGTGCGGGCTCCTCGGGCTGAAGCACTCCTTCATCGCGTAGAGGGGGCTCGTCCCGATGTCGCCGTAGACGACCCCGAGCGCCGCGAGCATCAGCGGCCACATCTTCTTCGGGGTCGAGCCGTGGGCGCGGTCGGCCGGCGCGGACGCCGCGGGGCGCTCGGCGCCCTCGGCCGGTTGTGGGCTTGTCGTCATCGGGGCGAATCCTACTCCATCGCGAGCGCTCATCGCGAGGAGGCGCGGCGCGCCGCCTCAGCCGAGCGCGCGCGCCGCCGCGGTGAGATCGTCGATGAAGCGGGAGAGCTCGGCTTGCCTGGAAGCCTCGTCGGGCATGCGCAGGATCGACGCAGGATGCACGGTCGCGAGCGTGCGCGGCGCGAGCGGCGAGGCGACGAGCCGGCCGCGATCGCGCGTGACCCGGAACGAGCTGCCGAGCAGCGCCTGCGCCGCCGTCGCGCCGAGGCACACCACGATCTCCGGCTGCACCGCCTCGATCTCCGCGGCGAGCCACGGGAGGCACGCGCGGATCTCGCGCGCGTCGGGCTTCTTGTGGATGCGGCGCTTGCCGCGCGGCTCCCACTTGAAGTGCTTGACCACGTTGGTCACGTACGTCCGCCGCCGGTCGATCCCCGCCGCCTCGAGCGCCCGATCGAGCAGCTGCCCCGCCGGGCCCACGAACGGCTTGCCGGCAAGATCCTCCTTGTCGCCCGGCTGCTCGCCGACGAGGAGCACGTCCGAGCGCGCCGCGCCCTCGCCGAACACCGTCTGCGTCCCCCGCTCCCACAGCGGGCAAGCCCGGCAGCCCGCCGCGGCCTCGCGCAGGCGCGGCAAGGAAGGACGGCTGGGGACCAAGGCCGCCGCCGTCGCCTCGCCGGGGCCGGCGTCGCGCCCTGCTGCATTTCGTCTCGCCACGGTCGCCATGGTTTCCCCGAGCAGCATCGCGCGTGCCACCCGCGCGCCGTCGCGACGCGCTGCGTTCGGGCGCGTCGCGACGGCGCACGGCCGAGCCGGCTTGACGGCCCCGGGCGTCCTTCCCATAGTGCCCGAGTCCCTCTAGTTGACCCACCGGTCAGAATGCCCCGCCTCGCCGATCGCCGCGCCAGGATCGAGTTGCTCCGCGCCGCCGAGGCGGCGTTCACCGAGCGCGGCCTCGCCGCGGCGAGGGTCGAGGACATCACCGAGCGGGCAGGCGTCTCGAAGGGCGCTTTCTACCTGCACTTCCAGAGCAAGGACGACTGCTTCAAGCAGATCGTCGAGACCTTCATCGCGCGGCTCGCGGGGTGCGTGGAGCTGCCGCCCATCGCCGTCGAGGGCGTCGATCGGGCGTCGGTCGACGCGTACTTCAAGCGGCTGCTCGCCCACGACGTCGAGGTGCTCGAGTTCTGCTGGCAGAACCGGGCGCTGCTCAAGATGATGCTCGCGGGCGGCGGCGGAGCCCCTTACGCCTACCTGATCGACGAGTTCGCCCAGCGCGTCGCGCGCCTCGTGGAGACCCGCGTCCGGTACGCGATCGACATCGGCCTCTACCGGCGCGATCTCGATCCCAGCGTCCTCGCGGAGCTCATCTCCGGCGCCTTCGATCGCCTGGTCCGCAAGCTCATCGACGCGCCGTCCCGGCCAGACATCGCCGCCTGGTGTGGTCAGGTGCTCCAGCTCTTCCTGCACGGCCTGCTCACCCCGGAGGCGCGCGCCTTCGCTGACCTGCCGGTCACGGAAGCGCCGCCGCGCAGCGCGCGGCAGACCGCTGGCGCGGAAGCGCCGCCGCGCAGCGTCCGTCAGACGGCTGGCGCGGCCCCTGCGTCGGCCCCCGGCGAGCGCCGGCGCGCCAAGGCCAAGGCGACCTGAGGCGGTCACCGTTTGGCACTAGGCCGTCCGGGGCGGATAGGACGCGCGCCGCCGATGTCGACTCCGCGCTGACTTCCGGCGGCGCGCCGCCCGACCGCCGCGTCACGACGCGCGACCTCCGCGTCGCGGCGCGCTTTGTAGGGCGTCACCTGAGCGGAGCCCATGGATCCCCGGTCCGCACCGGGCAAATTGTACAGGGAATCCCTGACTCGTGATTCCTCATTGCCCTAGCGGTCGGTCGGGCTGCAGCTGAGCTAGAGCTAACAGTCAACGGGGACTTCGGCCTCGGGACAGTGAGGGGGTGAATCGGGGCGCCGGAGGGGAACCGCTCAGGCGACCCGGAAGAGCGCAGCCTGGGGAGCTGCCTGATCGTTCGACCGCGCCGTGGCGACCATCGCGCGCGCTGGACAACAACAGGCGCTCTCCGAGGGAACGGGGCTGTCGAGGGGGGCTGTATGAGCACACGATCGGGCTGCGAGAGACGGTTGATCCAGGAGCTGCTCCGGCAGACGTGCCGTTCGCTGGAGTGGCGCGCTGACACGGAGAGGTCGATCGCAGACAGGCTCGATGCTGCCCTCGCCGAGCACGCGCTCCACGTGTTCACCCCGGACGTCGACCTGCGCGTCCAGCTGACCAGGGACCTCGCGCTCGCCATCGCGATACGCGTGCTCTCCTTCGGCGAAGACGCCGAGGAGTCCCTGTGCAAAGCCCTCTCCCAGGACAGATCGCCGATGGCGGAGCTCGTGAAGTCAGCGTGGCCCCTCGTGCGCACCGCCTGCAGGACGGCCGAGCGGAGCGCCGGGCGGCTGGTGCTGCTGACGACGGTGCCCGAGGCGTGAGGCGGAGAGCGGGGCGCGCGCCCAGAGCCCGCGCGGAGGGCTCACGGCGACGGACCGGCGCGAACAAGGCGACGCTCGGATCTCGCCGGCTCGCGCCGGCGCCGAGGAGCGCCGATCCCTCGAAGCAGCTGCCAGGAAGAGCGATGAACACCGCATGACGGAGCCAGGTCCACGAGGCGATGCAGATGGCGCTCCAGACCACCTACAGCATCTACGTTCGCTTCCGGGGCAGGCGGCTCGCGCTCATGAAGCACATCCGCTCGCTCGAGTCGGCGCGCACCTCGTTGCAGGCCTTGCGGGCCGAGCGGTTCCACGACGCGGATCAGGTGTTCCTCGTCAACGACGCGACGAAGCAGGTCGTCGATGAGCGCGCGTGGGAGGACGCCCGAGAGCCCGGCGCGGACCGGGAGATCGGCGTCACCACCCAGGTCGAGGCCGACGACCAGCGCGGGGATCGCGCGCGCGAGGCGACGGATCAGGAGGCTCCCGCGCCGTGGGAGGCCACGGCGCCAGCGCCGCACGAGGCGCACGAGGCCCTGACGCCCGCCGAGCGCGAGGCGCAGGCCGAGGATAAGGCGCGGCGCGAGCCGCCGGAGAGGAGGTCGCCCACGGTCGAGGGCGCGGAGCCCCCACGCGCGCGCCTGCGCCGCGCGATGGCGGCAGCGCAGGTGGCCCGAGCGCGCCACGAGGCCGCGCTGGAAGCCATGAGCAGGCTCCAGCCCGGCGGGAAGATGGATGAGATGACGCTGATGAGGCTCAACGACTCCGCCCGCATGGCGTCCGATCGGTCGGCGCGCGTCCTCGAGCAGCTCGAGCAACTCCTGAAGCGCCTGGAAGGGGCGCGCTGATCGAGGTGAGGTGGCGGTAAGACACCGCGTCGGGCGCTCCGCGAAGGCAAGGACAGGCACGTCGACCGACCGATCGCCGCAACGTTAGCGTCGCCTGTGCCCCGCGGCTGCGAGGCGCCCGAGAGAGCGCTTAACCGTTCAAGCAACCATGCCGGAACCGAAGAAGTCACGCCGGACGCAATTCAGGGCACCGGGCCACAGCGACGCCGCGCCCCACGCCGGCAGGACGGCTGCGCAGCGGCGCGCGCCGGACTCGTCCGAGGACGCCGGCGAGCAGGCCGCCGCCGCGGAGCCGCACCTCGGGAACGAGCAGCGGTTTCCGGTCGTCTGCGTCGTCGCGTCGGCCGGCGGGCGCGGCGCGATCGCGGAGCTGCTCCGGCGGCTGCCGAGCAGGGACACGAGCCTCTCCCTCGTGCTGATCTACAGCGCCGAGCCAGGGGAGATCCCGGTCTTCGAGCTCGCGGCGCAGAGCAGCCCGCTCCCCACGAGCGAGCTTCGCGCCGGGGCGAGGCTCATGCCAGGTCACGTCCAGGTCCTGCCCCCGGACACGCGAGCGACGCTGGACGGCGTGCGCGTCGAGCTCGCGCCGCGCGGCGAGTCCGGTCCGGGCCCTGCCGATGCCTTCCTACGCTCGCTCGCGCGCGAGCTGGGGTCGAGCGCGGCGGGCGTCGTGCTTTCCGGCACCGGGAGCGACGGCGCCCTCGGGCTGAAGGACGTGAAGGCGGAGGGCGGGGTCACCTTCGCGGAGGACCCGCGCACCGCCGAGCGGCCGGCGCTCCCGCGCAACGCCATCGCGGCCGGAGGCGTCGATTTCATCCGCGGCGTCGAGGCGATCGCCGCGGAGCTCGCGAGGATGGGCCGCCCCGGTCACGCGCCCGCCCTGTGGCTCCCGCAGGGCACGCCCCTGGGGGTCGACCCGGAGCTCGGCAAGCTCTTCAGGCTGCTCCACGCCGCGGTGGGCGTCGACTTCAGCCACTACAAGAAGAGCACGCTGAGGCGCCGTATCCAGCGCCGAATGACGCTCCACCGGCTCGCGTCCCTGCAGGAGTACCTCGATCACCTGAGAGCGCACCCGGACGAGATCGAGCACCTCTATCAGGACCTCCTCATCAAGGTGACCACGTTCTTCCGCGATCCGGGCGCATTCGCCGCGCTGAAGACCCACGTGTTCCCGGTGCTCATGCACAACAGGCCGCAGGACTCCCCGGTTCGCATCTGGGTGCCGGGCTGCTCGACGGGCGAGGAGGTCTACTCTCTCGCGATCTCGCTGCTCGAGTTCCTCGAGGACGACGCGAACGATCACGCCATCCAGATCTTCGGCACCGACCTGAGCGAGGCCGCCATCCAGCAGGCGCGGGCCGGGATCTACGTCGATGGCATCTCGTTCGACGTCTCGCCCGACCGGCTGCGCCGCTTCTTCGTCCGGGTGCACGGCGGCTTCCAGGTCAACAAGTCGGTCCGCGATCTGTGCATCTTCTCGCGCCACAACGCCGCGGCCGATCCGCCCCTCGCGAAGCTCGATCTCGTCAGCTGCCGCAACCTGATGATCTACATGGAGCCGAGCCTGCAGCGCCGGCTGCTGCACACCTTCCACCAGGCCCTCAAGCTCACGAGCTTCTTGCTCCTCGGCTCCTCCGAGAGCATCAGCGCGATGTCCGACCTGTTCGGGGTGGTGGACAGGACCCACAGGATCTTCTGCAAGCGCGCCGCGTCGGAGGCGGCCAGCGCGCGCGATCTCGCCGCGCCCTCCCTCCCCGCCCCGCCTGCGCCCGCGCCGGACAAGGGGGAGCCGCGGAGCCCAGAGGGGCTCCTCATGGACGCGCTGCGCAAGGAGGCCGACGCCATCGTGATGGCCCGCTACGCCCCCGCCGGCGTGGTGGTCGACGAGGAGATGCAGATCGTCCAGTTCCGGGGCAAGACAGGGCCCTACCTCGAGCCGGCGCCCGGCGACGCCAGCCTGCACCTCTTCAAGATGGCCCGCGAGGGGCTCCTGCTCGGCCTCCGGGCCGCCATCGACGCGTCGATGAACTCGGAGGCGATGGCCCGGAAGGAGCAGATCAAGGTCCGGCAGGGAGACAAGCTCCGCTACGTCGACGTCGAGGTGTGGCCGCTCAAGGTGCGGCTCCCGCGGGGGCGCTGCTTCCTCGTCGTCTTCGCCGAGTCGGGCGGCGCCAGGCTGGACCGTACAGGCGACGACCCGGCCCAGAGCGCCCCCCAGAAGGACCTCGAGGTCGCGCAGCTCCGCAGGGAGCTCGTGACCACGAGGGAGCACCTCCAGTCGATCATCGACGAGCTCGAGGCGACGAACGAGGAGCTCCTGTGCGCGAACGAGGAGCTCCTCGCGAGCAACGACGAGCTGCACAGGATGAAGGACGCGCTCGAGTCCGCTCACGAAGAGCTCCGGTCCGCGAACCAGGAGCTGACGGCCATCAACGAGGAGCTCCACAGCAGCAACGTCGCGCTCGGGCTCGCCAACGACGAGCTGCGCAACCTCCTCGGCAGCATGAGCATCCCGGTGCTGATGCTCGACGCGGACCTCCGGATCCGCCGCGTCGCCGGCGTGGCCGACGAGCTGCTCGGCCTCGCCGCGAGCGACGTGGGCCGATCGATCCTCGAGGTGAGGCCGAGGAGCGCGGCCGACATCGCGCCGATCGTCGCCGAGGTGCTCGACACGAGGAGCGGCGTCGAGCGGCAGGTCGAGGACCGCGAGGGCCGCGTCCATCTCGTGAGGGCGCGCCCGTTCCGGATCACCGGGAACGAGGTCGACGGCGCGGTGATCTGGTGGCTGGAGAGCGAACCGACGAGGCGCGCCGGGCGCGAGCTCGCGGGCGCGCGCGACCGCATCTCGGCCGTCTTCGAGGTGCTGCGCCACCCGTTCCTCCTGCTCGACGGCGAGCTCCGGATCCGCGCGGCGACGCGGCGCTACTGCGAGCTGTTCATGGTCTCGCTCGGGGACATCGAGGGGCGTCCCCTCTCGGCCATCGACGCCGTGTGGAACACCCCGCAGCTGGAGCAGCGGCTCCGGGACGTGCTCCGCCGCAGCGCCGCGCTCGTCGACTTCCGCGTCGAGGCCGTGCTCGCGCACGCCGGACGCAGGACGCTGTCGTTCTCCGCCTTCCGGCTCCAGGCCGACGAGGGCGAGCTCCCGGCCCTGCTGCTCGTCGTCGAGGACAGGACCGGGCCCGAGGAGGACGAGCCCCCGCAGGCGGGGCTACGGCCAGCGCGCCGCGCCGGCTCCGACTGACGCGCTCACCGCCCGCGCGTCCGCCAGTCCCCCGAGGCGATGCGGGGATACCCCAGCACCTGGCCGGCCGGCATCAGGTACGCCTCGCAGCGCGCGCCGCCGTCGAGCTCGATCATCTCGCGCCGGAAGAGGTCGGGGCAGCCCTCGTAGACGTCGAGCGACGCGAGGGTCTCCCGATCCGGCTCGTAGAGCTCCCCGACGACCGCGGCCGAGCCCCCGCGCACGAGCGCCGGGTAGGCGCCGAGGTCGGCGAGCTCGAACGACCGGGCGGTGCGGGCGACCCCGAGGAAAGGCGCGCGCCCGAGCAGCCGGTGCGAGCGCTCGCCGCGCATCAGCGTGCCGTAGACGAACAGGGGCACGGCGCCGTCACCGGCAGTGCTGTTCGACCGCGGCGAGCAGCTGCTCGAGGTTGATCGGCTTCTTGAGGAACTGCGCCGCGCCGAGCGACGACACGAACTCGTCGCGGCCCGTCGCCGAGATGATCACGACCGGGATCGAGGCGAGCTCCGGGTCCTTCTTCTGCTCCGCCCTGAACTGCCAGCCATCCATGATCGGCATCATGAGGTCGAGCAGGATGAGGCCGGGCTTAGGCTCCGTTCGAAGCGCGCTGAGCGCCTCGCCGCCGTGCGCCGCCGACGTGACGGCGTAGCCCTCCTCTTGCAGGAGCTCGGCGAGGGTCTCTCGAATATCCGGATCATCATCGACAACGAGGATCCTCTTCAAGGGAGTGGCAGGCACGGTGCATCAACCACTATGCGAAAGCCGGACGTCACGGCGAAACAGGGAAAGCCCTGAATCCCTGCTCGGGGTCCGCTTGATCAGGCCTGTTCTGCGAGAAAGGGCGCGCATGAAGGTCTCTCTGCGGCAAGGAGCGCCGCGGGGGCGCCTCGGAACGGAGCCCGCTCGAGCGCCGCGCGCCACCGTGGAACCGTGGACCCGCGCGGAGTCGACGGCCCTCACGCCGGACGGGTCTGGCAGGAGGGGTTCGGGCGTGCGCATCGTGCTCGATCGTCGGCGGTCGAGCCCGATGTTACAGCACAGCGACGCTCCGGCGAAGACGCTCTCTGCCAGATCTGCGGCCAGCCAGGGTGAGCATCGCGCGGCTCGGTCGTGCTCCGCCAGGTCATGAGCCGGCGAGGGTACCACCGGCGCGCTGGAGCGCAGCCGCGCGGCGCCACCCGAGCGGCTGCGCTCCAGCGCGTGCGGCGCGGATCGGGCGGGCAGCGTCAACCTGCCTCGCCCGCGGCGCCGAGCACCACCTTCGAGAGGGTGCTCAGCAACACGTCGATGTCCACCGGCTTCGGGATGAGCGCGGCCGCGTGCAGCCGCTCGGCGATCGCCTTCATCTCGTGGGGCCGGCGGGCCGAGAAGATCATCAGGGGAGAGGGCGGGCCGAGCCCCGCGATCTCGGAGACGAACCGGTCCGTCGTCATGCCCGGCATCGTCAGATCGAGGAGGACCGCGTGGAAGCGCCGCTCCGCGAGCGCGTCGAGCGCCGCGCGCGCGGTCGCGGTCAGCTCGACCTCGTACCCCTCCAGCGTCAGGAGCTCCTCCAGCATCGCCGCCGTGTCGATGTCGTCCTCTGCAACCAGGATCACGTGCTTGCCACGCATGGCTCCCCTCGGCTTTCCTCGGAAGGGGGGCCGCTCTGCAGGCGGCGCGCCCTCCCGTCCCGCGCCGGACGAGCGCGCGGCGCGCGCCCCAGCAGGCCGGTCGCCGGCGCGGCACAGGCCCCTCGAGGACGGCACGGCGTGACGAGCGGCCCAGGCGAACGGATTTACGCGCTCCGGAGCGTTCGCCGCAGCGCGCCGCGTCCACGATGACAATGCGCGCAGCCCGACAGACGGATCGCCGCACTCCGGCGATCCGGCGTAGTCCTTCCCCCTCTTTCGCCCCGGGCACTATGAAAGCCCGGCCGCGCTCGGGATGCAACTCCGGACGGGCCCCGGACGTAAAGCCAGGGCGTACCCCGGACGTCGGGCAGAGCGGACCGGGAGTTGGGAGCAAACAGAGAGCGCGAACGGACTCCCCGACGGGGGAGACACCCTGGTAGACTCCCATGGATGCCTGGCGAACGCCGCGTCGCGCTACTCGCGATGGAGCCAACCATGCCGGACGGTGGGGGAGCGCCGTTCAGCCATGGAATCCGTCGTGTCGAAGCCTCTTTGCTCGCCGATCCGGAGCTCGCCGGTGTGCCGATCCATGTGGTCGAAGCGCAGACGAGGGATCTCGACGCGTGGGTCGCCGAGGTCGAGACCGTGGATGCCGACATCGTCGGCCTCGCCGCGCACGTCTGGTCCTTTCCCACGTTCATCGACGTCGCGCGCCACCTCCAGCGCAACCGGCCGGGGCGCACGATCGTCCTCTGCGGTCCCCTCGCGCGCCCCGCGATGTTCGCGCTCGCGCCGTGGCGCGACGCCGCCGCCTGCATCGACGCCCTCGTGCACGGCAACGAGCTCACGTTCCGGAACATCGTCCGCCTGAGCGATCGCTCCCCCGAGGCGCTGCGCACCGTGCCCGGGCTGCACGTCTTCACCGCCGGCGGCTGGGTCTCGACGGGCGAAGCGCCTCACGTGGCGCCCGACGAGCTCCCGTCCGCGATCCGGATGAAGCTGCTCCCGACCGATCGCATCGTGCCGATCGAGATCTGTCGCGGCGGCGTCATGAGCTGCCCGACCTGCGGCATCTCGACGGGCGACGCCTCCGCCGGCGTCTTCTCGGAGGCCTACCTCGTCGAGGAGCTGAGCGCGCTCCGCGCCGCCGGCGCCCCGGGCGCGCAGGTCGTGGACGCGCCGCTCAACCTGAACGCGGAGGCGTTCCGGAACCTCGTGGCCGCGGAGAAGCAGGTCGGCTTCTTCAAGCAGGCGACGCTCTCGGCGTCGATCGATCCCGAGCACGTGCACGACGAGCACCTCGAGTTCCTCCGCGGCGTCGCGCGCGTGTCGCTCGACGCGCGGCTGCCGCCGCTCAACAAGGACACCGGCGACGGCACGCAGCGCCCCTTCCGGGAGTCGAAGTTCGCGAAGGTGATCGAGGAGCTCTCGACCTTCACGGACATCGAGGTGGACATCCTCCTCGGCCTCCCGGGCGACGGCCCCATCACGTTCCGCCGCACGCTCGAGCGCGCGCGCGAGCTGCCGTGCAAGGTCCGCATCTTCCACAGCCTCGTCCTCCCGGACGACCTCATGACGCGCGCGCCGGCGTCGTTCGAGCTCCGCTTCGACCCGTTCACGCTGATGATGCGCTCGTGCCTCGGCTGGTCCGAGGACGCGCTGTCGCGCGAGCGCAGCCGCCTCATCGAGATGGCGTACCGCGAGGGCGGGGAGATCACGCCGGACATGTGGTCCTTCCCCGGGCCGCGCGAGATGCGGCGGCCGGCGATGCCGCTCGGCAGCGGCGTGGTCCCGCCGGGCGGCGAGATCCGGGTCGAGGGCGCGACGACGCTCGCGCCCGCGGGGCAGGATCTGCAGCGCGTGCTCGAGCTCGGGATCAAGGAGGCGACCTCCGGCGGGTGGACCTTCGTGGAGGCCTCCGCGCGCCCCGGCGAGATCGTCGTCATCATGAAGACGCGCGACGGCGCGCTCGTCGTCGAGATGCGCCCCGCCTCGCCCACCGAGAACGCCTACAAGGTCGTGGACGGCGTCGCGTTCGGCTACCGCTCGCCGCGCGGCGTGAAGATGAGCGACGGCGCGCTCCGCCTGCTCGATCGCGTCCTCCAGCGCCTGCACGCGCCGGCGCGCACCGCGCTCGGCCTCTCGACGCAGGACGGCGGCCCCGGCTCGGCCCGGGTGCGTCGCTTCCGAGCGACGCCCTCCTGACGTCGCGGCGCTTTCGCGCGACGCCCTGCTGACGCCGCGCCGCTACCGCGCGCCGCCGCGCCCCGTGCTCTGCAAGGCGGCGGGCGCCCGCGCGGCGTCGGGCCGCGGCGGCATCGATTCCATGCGGCGGGGCCGCGAGAGGAGCTCTCGCCGGAGCTCCTCCAGGCGCGCCGGCGAGAGCTCCTGGTGGTCCACGATGTAAGGGTGGACCTGGCGGCTCTTGCCCCGGATGCTCAGGGCGCCGGTCGGCGTCGCCGGGACGCAGTCGTCGAGGTTCGCGTACGTCGCCTGGCAGATGATGATCTTGGAGCCGAGCTCCTTGTTGAACTGCTCGAGGCGCGAGGCCGTGTTCACGGTATCTCCGATGCAGGTGTACTCCATTCGCTGGAGCGACCCGATGTTGCCGGAGATGACGGTGCCGGTCGCGATCCCGACGCCCATCTTGATCTCGCCGCAGCCGAGGAGCTGCCGCTGGTTCATGCGCTCGAGGGCCTGCACCATCTCGATCGCCGCGATGACGGCGCGCTTCGGCGCGTCCTCGACCGAGAGCGGCGCGCCGAACACCGCCATCAGGCCGTCGCCGATGTACTTGTCGAGGGTGCCCCCGTAGCGGAACACGATCTCGACCATCTCCGTGAAGTACTCGTTCAGGAACGAGACCACGGCCTCCGGCTCGACCGACTCGGTGAGCGGCGTGAAGTTGCGGATGTCGGTGAACATCACCGAGACGTGCCGGCGCGTGCCGCCGAGCTTGAGCCGCCCCGGGTCGGAGAGGACGAAATCGACGAGGTCCTTCGAGAGATACCGGCCGAGCTCCTGCTTCTCGCGCTCGAGGCGGAGGCGGGCCAGAGACTCGAGCTCGGCGCGGAGGACCAGGTTGCGCGACATCCGCGCGATGATGCCGGCGACGACGCCCGGGAGCGCGATGAACAGGACCTGCTGGCACTGGTCCGCGATGTTGATGGCGTTCTGCCCGTAGACGGACACCGGGCTGATCGGGATCGCGCCGGTGTAGACCGTGATCGCGAGCACGATCGAGTTGAAGAGGACCGACAGCCCCGCCGAGTACAGGCACGCCGCGAGGCTGTAGCGGAAGCCCGACATCAGGTTCCAGAGCACGTAAACGGTCGCGAGGTAGCTCGAGAAGTACTCGATCATCCCCGAGTGGTTCCTCGCCGTCGCCAGCGCCGTGAGCGTCAGGAGCGCGAGGTCGACGAAGATGCTCACGTACTTGAGCCAGCCCGCGTAGGCGTTGGGACGCAGGCGGAAGAACGCGTAGAGCAAGAGAGAGAACGCGAGGTACCCGCCGATCTGGATCGCGAAGATCTGGTTCGCGGCCGGCGTGTTGACCGTCCACACGTGCGCGAACGTGTAGGCGGACAGCAGCGCGAACACGAACCGGACGTGGTTCACGATCTGCTCGCCGCGCATCTCCTGCGCCTGGAGGATCCGCACGATCTCCGGCGACTTCTCGATGTTCATGCGCGCCGCTCCCCTCCGCGATCGAGCCGGGACCACGCCGCGGCGAGCCCGCGGGCGCAGAGCGCGGTCGTCAGCGCCCGGCCCTGGTGGTGCCCCTCGCGTCCGCGCTTCATCGGCGCCCGGTAGAGCGGCTCGGCCGGCCAGGACCCGTCCACGAGCTGGCGCTCGCCGAGGTACCGCAGCCCCCGCTCCAGGAGCAGCGGATCCGGCGACGCCGCCATCGCCGCGCCCTCGAGGCACGCGGCCGTGCCGAGCGGCGTCCCGAAGCCGCCGTCGAGCCGCTGCGCTCCGAGCATCCGCGACAGGATCGCGGCCTCGACCGCGGCGACGTCGGCGGCCCGCGGCGCCTCCCCCGCCCGCTCCCGGTAGAGGCGCGCGAAGCGGAGGAACGCGAGGTCCGTGTACGCGGCGTCGTAGAAGCACGCGCCCTCGATGCCGCCCTCCGCGGCGGCGCCGAGCACGCGCCGCGCGTTGTCGTCGATGAGCCGCGCGAACCGCGCCGCGTCGAACGAGAGCAGGCCCGCGAGCAGGTTCAGCCGGACCGCCGTGCAGTCGTCGCCAGCCCACGCCGCGCCGGGCGTGGTCGGCCCCGACGGCCCGCGGTAAAACCAGGTCGGCACGGCGCCATCGTCGCCCACGTTGGCCAGCATGACCTCGATCCACGTCTCGGCGCGATCCCGGGCGGCGCCCGTCTCGGCGACCAGATGGAGCATGATCGCGAGGTCGTCGGCGTCCGGCGGGAGATCGCGGAACGCGCCGAAGTAGCGGAGCTCTCCGGCCGGGATCTCGTCGAGCAGCGCCGCGGCGTCGGCGCGGACGTCGCGCCCGGCGTCGCCGATCTCGAGCAGCGCCTTCAGGATCGTCGCCCGCACGAACCAGTGGCCGACCGGCTGCTCGCGCGACCCGAGCACGCCGAAGCGCTGCACCTCCCAGGACTCCGACCACGGCGCCGCCTCCGCGAGGAACGCGACCGCCGCCTCCAGATCCGCGCCCGCGTCCTCGCGCGGCGCGCGGTCGCCCTGCGGCCGCAGCGGCGCGGGCGCCGCGCCGGCGCCGAGCAGATCGCGGAATGCCATCAGCCCCTCGAAGAAGCGGAGGCGCTCGGCGAGCGCGTCGACGAACTCGAGCTGCGCCTCGGCGAGGCCGCGCTCGGTCGAGCGCGCGCGGGGCGCGCCGGCCGCCGCCGCGCGGGCCGACGCGAGCGCGCCCCCCGCGCGCGCGGCGAGCGCGGCCCGGTACGGGCGCGCCGCGAGCAGGCCGTGGATCTCGCGGCGGCGCACGGGGGACGCGCGCTCGCCCGCGAGCGCGCGGAGCAGCGGAGGAGCGAGATCCGCGCCGCCGAGCCAGAGCGCGAAGAGCGGCGTGAGCGTCGGCGCCGCGAGGTCCGGCGCGGCCGGATCGAGCCAGAGGCGCGCGAGCCCGTCGAGGAGCCAGAGCGGCTCGGCCACGGCCTCTCCGAAGCGGCGCGCGGGCGCGAGATCGTCGCCGGCGACGAGCGCGGGCGCCGTCCAGAGGGCGACGACCTCGCGCGAGCCGGCGGCGCCGGCGCGCCCCGCCGCGGCGTCCGGCGCCGCGCCGGCGACGCCCGCAACGACCGGGTTGCGGGGCCACGAGGCCTCCGCGAGCCCGCCCAGGTCCACGAGCCAGCGGCCCGCGCGCGCCTCGCCCGCGTGACGCGCGAGCAAGCGCGCCGCGAGCGCGCCCCGCGCGAGCGCGTCCGGAGCGCCCTCGACGCCGCCGGCGGCCACGGCGGCGACCGCCACGGCGGCGTCGGCCGCCGCGGTGGGCGCCGACACGCGGCCGCACAGCCGGAGCGCCCAGCTGGCCCACGGGATGCTGCGCCCCGGCGGCGCGCCCACGCCGCGCTCGATCGCGGGCGCGCCCCAGGCCGCGTCACCGCACTGGAGCGCCCCCGCGGACAGCAGCGCGGACCAGGAGCGCTCGCACGCCACCTTGTCGTCCGCGTCGAGCCAGGGCCAGACGGCGGTCGCCCCTGACGCAGGAGACAACGTCACATACCGACCCCGCCCTCACGCGCCGCGGCCGCGATGGCCGCATCGACCGCTTCGGGCGTCGAGGTCGCGGCGTCGCGGATGCGCTGGAGCGTCTCCGGCCCGACCTCGTACCCCTCCGCGTCGATGGTGCGGTCGGGATCGGCAAGGAGCTGCTGGCGGAAGCTCGAATCCACAACGGCACGACCAATGAGCTCTGCCTCTGTTTTCTTCGACGTCACGACTCCTCGCTTTCTCGCTCGGGAGGCTAGGAGACCTGCAAACGGCTAGCAAGTACCAGCAGGCGCGCCGCGCGCGCCCGGGCGCCGGCTCACCGCGGCGCGCCGCCGCTCGCGGCGGGCTCGCCCGCCAGCGCGCCGAAGAACGCGCGGAATACGCGCCGCTGGATCTCGGTCATGTACCGCGCGCGCTCCCTGCAGAAGCGCGCGGCCTCCGGCAGCCCGAGCGCCCCGGCGGCGACCTCGGCGCGAGCGAGCTCACAACGCGCCTCCTCCAGGATGGCGTCGAAGCCGCCGCGCGCGAACAGCTGCGCGCGCAGGGTCGCCGCGCCGCGCCCCGCCGGATCGTGGCGCGGCTCGCCCCCGGCGGGGACGGCGCCGTCCGGCCGAGGCCGCCCCGCGTCCCTCGCCTCGACCTGCGCGCCGAGCCGGGCGAGCACGTACGTCGCGTTCCCGAGCGCGCGATCCTTCTCGGCGTGGAGCAGGTCCACGAACAGCTGGTGCGCCGCGGCGAGCGCCGCGACGAACTCCTCGAGCACCGCGAGGCGCTCGGCCTGCGACAGCGCGAACAGGGCCGCGGCCGCCGGGAGCACCAGCGGTCGCGAGCGGGCGAGCACCCGCCGGAACGTGGCGGCGTCGCGCGGGCCTGCGCCCCGGTGCAGCCGCCGCTCGAGGAGCATCGCCTCGCCGTACCCGAGCCACACCTCCTCGAAGAGATCCCAGAACGGGCTCCCGCCGGGCAGCAGGCGGGCGAGCAGCGCCTGGTGGCGGGCGAACAGCGCTCCGGACAGGAGCACCGCCGCCCCGGGCTCGCCGACCCCCTCGTCCAGCAGGTCGTCTTCGATGCGGACGTGCAGGTACCCGACCGCCGCGGCCTCGGCGAGCTCGACCGCGAGCGGCGGGATCGCCCGCGATCCGGCGTCCGCGGCGGGCGCCGGGCCGCCCGGCCGCGTCGCGACCCAGAGCGGCAGCTCGAGCACCGGCAGCGCGGCCGGGTGGGAGAAGTAGCCCTCGCCCGGCTCTCCTTCGAAGAGCCGGAGGCGCGCGGCGAGCTCATCGAACAGCGCGCCGAGCTCGTCCCCGACCCGGCCTCGGAACGACGCGAGTCGCCGCAGCACCTCGGCCTCGAGCCGCGCCCTAACGTCGTCGACGTCGACGTCGACGTCGACGACGCCGACGCCGTCGCCCTCGCCCCCTCGCTCTGCGCGGCTGTCCTCGTTCATCCCACCTCTCGACGGCGCGGCGGCGCCGCACGGGCGACGCTAGCACGAGCAGGCTCGTCCGAGGGGCGAGCGCAGCCGACTTTGCCGGGAGCGCCGCCCGTGCGAGACTCGGCGACTTCACGAGATCGGAAACCATGATCGACTCCGAGCGTTTCGCCGAGCGTCACGGGGACATCACGACCGACGCCCGCGCTGACGTCCTCGATTTCCGCGACACCCTTTATCGGCCCACGATGATCGAGGTGCCTCCGGTCATGCCCCCGGAGCGCTTCATGGACCACGGCGTGCCCGTGCTCGACCAGGGCAGGAACAACGGCTGCACCGGCTTCACCGTCGCCACCGTTGCCCACTTCCTGCTGCGCAAGCGCAAGGTCTCCCCGGAGTACGGCCTCGTGAGCCAGAACATGGTGTACACGATGGCGCGCCGCTACGACGAGTACCCGGGCGAGGACGACGCGAGGGGCTCCAGCCTGAGGGGCGCCATGAAGGGCTGGCACAAACACGGTATTTGCTCTTATGACCAATGGCCGTGGGACCCGAACGATCTCCACGGCACGCTCACGCCGGAGCGCGCCACGGACGCGATGCTCCGGCCGCTCGGCCTGTATCAACGCGTAAACCACAAGGACCTCCCGGCGATGCACAACGCCCTCGCGGAGGTCGGGATCATCGCGGCCTCGGCGCTCATCCCCTTCAATGGCTGGTATTACGGGACCCAGAAGAACGGCATCATCCCGCCGGTCGACAAGACGAACCCGTTCATCGCCCCCTGGGGCGGCCACGCCTTCGCGATCGTGGGGTATGACGCGGAGGGCTTTTGGCTCCAGAACTCCTGGGGGCTCGGCTGGGGCAAGAGCGGCTTCGGGCGGCTCTGCTACGACGACTGGCTCCAGTACGGCTTCGACGCGTGGGTCGGGCGGCTCGGCGTCCCCATCCGCCTGAACCAGCCGCGCTCGCTACGCCCGCTCGCCTCCACGAGCCGGACATTCGCGAGCCTGCGGCCGCATCTCATCAGCGTCGACATGCACGGTCAGCTGCAGCAGCGCGGGGCCTACGGCACGTCCTCGGAGGACGTCCGCATCATCATGGAAGAAGACTTCATGAGCGCGACCGAGAGCTGGAGGCGCCGCCGGCTCGTGCTCATCGCGGGCGGCGGGCTGCGCCGGCAGATCGACGCGATCAACCGGATGTCGCGCCTCCGGCCGAAGCTGCTCGGCCACGAGATCTACCCCATCGAGCTGCTCTGGGAGACCGACCACTACCCGCGCCTCCTCGAGATCCTCCACCGCGCCACCGAGGGCCGCCGCCACGACGGCTATGATCCCAGGGCGTTCGGGTTCATGATCGATCGCCGCGACGACGCCCTGGAGCCGCTCGTCCGGCGCATGGGCGGCAAGGCCGAGTGGGATCGCATGAAGCTCGCCGCGGGCGACGCGACCATGGACGCCGATCACGGCGGCGTCCGCGAGATGATCAGCCGCCTCGCGTCGCTGATGGACCAGGACCCGAGGATCGAGCTCCACCTGGTCGCCCACTCCAGCGGCACGTTCCTGCTCGCGCCGCTCGTGCAGCTGGTCACCGCGGAGAAGGGCAAGCGGATCGAGGGCGGCCCGATGCGGGGTCAGCTCGGGCTCGGGCTCCCTATCGAGTCGCTGTCCCTGCTCGCTCCGGCGAGCGCCCTCGACGCGTTCCGCGACACGTATATGCCGCCGATCAAGAGCGGCATGGTCCGGAGGTTCGCGCTGTTCACGCTCACGGACGAGGCGGAGCTCCAGGACCACTGCGAGGTCTACGGCAGGTCGCTGCTCTACCTGGTCTCGAACGCGCTCGAGCGGCGCCCGCGGGTGCCCGGCACGAGCGGCGTCTCGCTGCTCGGCATGGAGGCGGGGCTCCTCGACCCGGAGAACGCCGACGTCCTCGCGCTCCTCACGGAGAACCGGGATGATCGGCCCACCGTGTTTCCGCGGGCGGAGTGGATCAAGGGGCCCAACACGAGGCCCCCTCCCCACGGCTCGGAGGCGCGGCGGCACGAGGACTTCGAGAACGACGCGACCACGTGGAAGTCCGTCATCGCCCGCATCCTCAACCAGCCGTTCGCCGATCACCTGCCGCCGATGTCGGCGCGGGATCCGTGGTGAGCGCGCCCCTCACCCCTCCGGGCGCCGCCGCTCGGCCGAGGTGATCCCGTGGAGGGGCGGGGCGCCGAGCCGCTCGGGCGCGAGCGGCGGCGCGATCGCTCCGCTCAGGAGGATGGCAAACGAGGCCCGGATCTCCTCGCCGAAGTTGATCCGGAAAAGGCCCATATCGGGCCGGCTGCGGATATCGCGGATCACGTCGCTGGGGTCGCAGACCTGGCGCATGCCGATGAGCAGGGCATACATGCGGATCAGGATCGGGCCGCCCTGCCCTGGCGCGAGCGACGGCAGACACCGCTCGAGCAGCGTCCCGGTGCGCTCGATGTTGGCGACGAGGGAGAGCTTGAAGCGGAGGGCGGCCTCGTAGCTGACGTTCTGCTCGAGGACGCTGTGAAGGATGGAGAGCAAGCGCGTCATCGCGTCGCGCGCCACGAGGGTCGCCGACAGGATCGAGGCGATGCTGCCCGCGGCGCCCGCGCCGGGCGCCGCGGGCGCGCCGCGTCGGGCGCGCGGCGCCCGGGGGCGCGCCGCGGCCTCCTCGCCCTGGGAGGCGCCGAGATGCGTCAGGCGGATATCCACCTCATGGAACCACTTCGCGAGCTCTTGATCGACCACGGCGAGGAAGAGCTCCTCTTTGGTGGTGAAATAGAGGTAGAGGGTCCCCTTGGCGAGCCGGGTGCGCTCGGCGACCTGCGCCATGGTCACCTCGAGATACGGCGTCTCCTGGAACAGCTGCCAGGCTGCGTCGATGATGATCCTCCGCCGCTCCTCCTTCTGCTCCTCCTTCCGCGCTCTTCGCGTCGAGCTCATCGACTTCTCGGTTTACGATGTCTCCAGAAGCGCCGCAATGCAGACGCCACGGCAATCGCGTGCGAATTCGATTTCACGATCGCGTCGTCAGCGCTCGCGCGCCGCGCGCTCGCTCAGCCGGCCATCGCGCTATCGCGGGTAGCCGCGCTCATCACATTTCACCGGACACGGTCACACCGAACCCGTGCAGACCGAGGAACATCGGGGCGACGCCCGAGCGCACCGCCCGCTGGACGGTCCTTGAGAGCGCCCGCGCGATGCGCGCCGCGAGCCCGCCCGGGTCCTCGGCCGCGCCGCCCTGCGCGCCGGGCGGCGCGACGGCGCGCAATGCGCGGGGCGCGGGCAGCGCGAAGAGCCCAGCGCCGTCGTTTCCGGGCCGCGCGAAGCACTGAGGGGCAGACAGCAGGGTCGCCGCCACGACAACCACCATGCCCTTCACGATCGCTGGACCAGCGCTCATCCCGGCACCCACGTGAAACCTAACGCCGTCGACGTGCATGTCGTGAGCGATGGGACGGTAAAATAACGCTGCCATTGCCGAACGCCGGAGCACAACGTGGAGAGTCGCTCCTCGGGCGACATCCCGCCTCGGCGCGGGCTGCGCCAAGTCGGGCTCTCCCTGGATCGCGCGGCCTCAGCCCGCGGTCGCCATGGCCAGGGCCCGGTGGATCACGCGGAGCGCGACGTCGGTGAGGCCATGGGCGGGCAGCTCGGGGATCGGCACGAAGGCCGCGTCGGAGGCGTCGTCTCCGGGAGAGAGGACGCCGCCGGTCGACTCGCACAGGTAATCGAGGATCACGTAATGGTACGGAGTCGCCACGATCTCCACGACCTCCACGAGGGGGCCGACGCGGATCTCGAGGCCCGTCTCCTCGCGGATCTCGCGGGCGAGGGCGTCCGCGAGCCGCTCTCCCGGCTCCACGCGTCCGCCGGGGAGCGACCAGGAGCCCTCGAGCGGCGGGCGGGCGCGCCGGATGAGGAGCACGCGCGGCGTATCGGACGCGCCCGGGCGGCGCTCGATCACGACGGCGCCGACCGCCACGCGCGGGGGCTCCAGGGCGCGTCCCGGCGCGTCGCTCACGGCGCGGCCGCCTCGGTGCGGCCGGCCTTGCAGCGGGCGTCGCCCGGCGTCGCGACCGCGAGCTCGTAGTCGCCGAGCGCGACATCGCCGGGGATGATCACGGCCCCGTCGTAACGGCCGCGCTCATCGGTCGACAGCGAGCCGATCGTCAGGCCCTGCGGCGCCGCGTTCCCCGTCAGGATGACGTCGACGCGCACGTGACCGCACGGCGCCCCGTCGCTGCTCACCTGGCCCTGCAGGTGGAGCGGAAACCCGCGGCGGATTTCCCTGTCGAGCGCGGTCACGGCCACGTCGGTGCGCGCCGCGGCGCGCTCGGCCGCGTCGCTCGTGGGGGTGGGCGCCGGCGGGGGCGGAGGCGGCGGCGCGCCGGCGCTGGCGGAGCCGGCGCCGCCCGGCCCGGGCGGCCCCTGCTGCGTCTGCTCGGCGCGCGTCCGATCGGCGAGGTCCTGGCCCGAGTCGCGCTGCTCCGGCCAGCTGTAGGGGTCCGGCGGCGGCACGTACGGCGGGCGGCTCGGATCGACCTCCTGGTCCATGTTGAGGGCGGCGCCCCCGAGGTCGATGCGATGCCAGAGCGAGCCGTCGAAGACCTCGACCCAGGCGTGCGCCTCGTTGACGACCATCCGCGCGGGGATCCCGATGTGCAGGGCCGTGACGAGGAACGCGAAGGCGCGATGGCGGCAGACGCCTTTTCGCGACAGCGCGAGATCGAGGTAGATGTCCCCGTGCCCCTTGGGCGGGTCGTCCGACGGGGCGAACGACCGGAAGTACTCGACCATCTTCTGCACGACCTCGCGCGGCCGCATCGCCGTCGAGATGCCGATCGCCTGGGCGACCTGCTTGAACGCCGCCTCGTGGGAGGGCTCCTGCGGCGGGCGGAACGGCGCGAGCTTGCCCCAGTCGACCTCGGCGAAATCGCTGCCGAAGGTCGCGCGGGCGATCGCGAGCTGCACGATGAGCCGGACGCGCGCGCTCTTCGTGCCGCGGACGAACCAGTTGTCGGCGCCGTCGCGCAGCACGACCACGGGCGTGTCGGGGTTCACGTGCACCCGCACGAGCCGCGTGTCCGGCCCGACCGTCGGGATCCGGACCGGCTCGTTCGGCACGAGGTCGACCGCGATGTCCCCGTAGAACGCCTCGTCCCCCGCCGCGACCTCGCCGCCGACCTCGACCGCCTTCAGGCTCCGATCGCGGACGACGAGCGAGTAGTCCGCCCTGACGGCGTCGTAGGCCTGCAGCCGCTTGAACGGCGCGGTCGCCGGGGAGAACGGGTCGTCGTAGCGCTCGATGTTCGGCCGGCGTGTGTCGCGATCCGGCTCGTAGGAGGCCTCGGGGCCGGCGTCGGAGCCGACGGTGCTGTAGACCTGCTGCTGGTTCGACGGCGGGCGCTGCGGATCGGGTGCCGTGGCCAGGCCGCTCGGCGTCTGGATCGCGGCCGGGAGCCCTCCGTCGAGCGTGGTCGTGGCGAGCGAGACGTCCTCCGCGGGGTCCGGCGCGATGAACTCGTGGAGGAGCGACACCTGCGCGTCCGCGAGCGGCGACACGGCACAGGCGAGCGCGAACACGAGCAGGCCGCGCGCCCAGCCGCCGAGCCGGCGCCGGGAGGCGGAGACAGCGGGCACAGCAGCAGGGCGCGGGCGCGCGACCGGAGCGGACATCAGGAGGCTGTTATGAAACCAGAAACCCCGGCGATGTTCCACGGCGGCCGGTCCGTTCGCGCCCCTGCCGCCGGCCGTCGCGGTCGGCACCGGCGCCCCGATCAGCGCCGGTGCTGCGCCGCATCGGCGTGGTGGCGCCGCGGCTGCGGGGCGGAGCGGAGCCGGTCGATCGCCTCGGTGGATTCCCCGCGGGCGGTCAGCTCGGCGGCGAGCACGTCGAGGGCGGGCTGGAAGATGTCGGTCCGCGCGAAGCGGCCGGCGCGGCCGCCGGCCAGCCTCGGCAGGACGGCGACGATGCGGCGCATCCCGTCGGCGTACCGGCGTGAGATGGCCAGCCGGTCGATGAGCGGCTCGAGGAAGTCGGCGACCGCCGCGGCGCGATCGCGGACCCCGTCGCAGGCCTCCTTCATCGGCTCGAGGAGCAGGAGCGTCCAGAGGACCGTGTCGTCGAGCGGCCGGTCCGCGGCGGTGCGCCGGTCGACGTAGTCGAGCACGCGCCAGAGGCGCTGGCCCGGGCCGTCGTCGCCGCGATCGTCGTAGAGCAGCGCCGAGACCTCGGGCAGGAGGACGTCGAGCACCCCCGTCTCCCACGCGAGGTAGATGGTCCGACGCGCCTGGCCGCCGCGCAGGAGGCGCAGGATCTCCTCCGACAGGCGCGGGCGGGCCGCGAGCGCGAGCGCGTCGCGGCAGTAGACGACCGCGTCGTAGACGTCCGGGGTGATCGCGAAGCCCAGCCGACCGGCGAACTTGAGCGCGCGCAGGATGCGGATCGGATCCTCGCGGAAGCGCGTCTCGGGGTCGCCGATCGTGTGGACCACCTGGCGGCGCACGTCCTCCATGCCGCCGACCCAGTCGAGGATCTGCCGCGCCTCCACGTCGTAGAAGAGCGCGTTGATCCGGAAGTCGCGGCGCAGGGCGTCCTCGTGCGCGACGCCGAACGCGTTGTCGCTCCGGATGAGCAGCTCGCTCCCGTCCTCGGAGTCCTCCTTCGGGTTGCGGCGGAAGGTCGCCACCTCGATCACCTTCCCGCCCTGAAAGAGGACGTGCACCAGGCGAAACCGCCGGCCGATGATGCGCGAGTTGCGGAACAGCTCGCGGACCTCCTCCGGCCGGGCGCTGGTGGCGACGTCGAAATCTTTCGGGCGGCGATCGAGCAGCAAGTCCCGCACACAGCCGCCTACCAGGTAGGCCTGGTATCCGTGGCGAACGAGGCGTCGAACGACTTTCTGGACGTCCGGATCGATCCGCGCCTCGTCGAAGACGACCTGGAAGCGGCGCGGGGTGGGGATGTCTTCGTCGACGAGCTCGACGCGGAACGGATCGCCGTCGAGGGCGCCCGTGTCCGTCGGCACGAGCTCGCCATCGGGCCCTACGCGCAGCCCGGGGGCGCTTCGGACCTCGTACGTCGGAAGATCGGCGTCTTGATGTGCCGCTGTGCCGTTATCAGGAGATGGGGTCGCGCGACCCATAATCAGCAACCGAGAAAGCACCAGGCAGCGCCTGGAGGGAGTGGAGGACGACTGGCGCGCGATTCTGGGTACTCCCTGGAGAACCGACCCGCGCGATGAGGCCCGCGCCCGCGGACCCCCGAACCGTGCCGGCTCGCTCGCCTCGGCCTGCTTCGGCCTGGCGAGCGGATCCGGCTGTCGCCCGGAACAAGAGATGCTAACGGCCGTCTAGCAGGGCTTCGCCGTGAGAGCAAAGCCGAGGCGCAGGGGGGCCGACAGAAGCCTCCGGAGCGAGCCGGCGTCACGGCTTGGTGCCCCAGTGCCCGAGCCCGGGGGCCGGCGGCGGGGCCGCGTCCGGCTGGGCGGCGAGCGGCGCCCCGGCGCTGGCCTCCGGCGTCGCGAGCAGCGCCTGCCGCAGCTCCGCCATCGAGGCGAAGCGGCCGCGCGGATCCTTCACGAGCGCCTTGCGCACGACCGCGTCGAGCTCGCGCGACATGAGGAGCCCCGGGTGCAACCGGTGCGGCGGCGGCGGCGGCTCGCGCGCGTGCTTCTCCGCGATCGCCGGGTACGTCCCCTGGAACGGCACGCGGCCCGCGAGCATCTCGTAGAGCACGATGCCGAGGGAGTAGACGTCGACGGCGGGCGCCGCGGGAGCGCCCTGCGCCTGCTCGGGCGCCATGTACTCGGGCGTCCCCACGACCCGGGGGAAGAGCGCGCCTTCGCCCTGGCCCGCGATGAACGAGAGCCCGAAGTCGAGCAGCTTGACGATCTCGCGCCCGTCGGCGGCGTGCACGAGGAACACGTTCTCCGGCTTCACGTCGCGGTGGATCACCCCGGCCCGGTGCGCGGCCTCGAGGCCCGCGGCGAGGTCGGCGGCGATCCGGACCGCGCGCGCGGGGACGAGGGAGCGCGTGAAGCTCAGCGTGTCGGCGAGGTCGAGGCCGACGAGCAGATCCATCGCGAAGCACGGCGCGTCGCCGGCGCGCTCGAGCGCCTCGACGCGGAGGACGTTGGGGTGACGGACGCGCGACGCGGCGTCCGCCTCTCGCTCGAACCGCGCGACGAGCAGCGGGTCGTCGCGGAGCTCTGCCCGGAGGACCTTGAGCGCGACGCGCGACGGCGCGGCCTGCTGGGGCCTGCCGGTGCGATCGGCGAGGTAGACGTGCCCGACCCCGCCGCTGCCGAGCAGCTGCACGACGCGGTACTTGTTGCAGAGGAGCTTGCCCACGAGCGCTTCGGCGGCGACGCGAGCAGGAGGCATGGATCGATCGTAGCGCAGTCGCGCCTGTCGAAGGGCAAACGCGCGCAGCGGCGGCGCAGAAGAGCGCGCGGGCCGACCCGGCGCGGCGCGCGGGCGCAGCGGGAGGTTCGCCGCCGCACCGATCCGCGGCCGCGGCGCGCTCGCCTGCGAGGGCCCGGGCCGGCGCGGCCGCTCCCGCCGGCCCGGCTGGCTCCGCCGGAGGGCGCGCGGCGCGCGGCGAGCTGCCCGCCCGGACGCGGGATCGCGCGGACCGCTTGAGCGGCGACGCGGAGACGGCCACGCTTAGCGGCGCATGACCGACGATCGTCGAACCTCCTCCCCGAGCGCGCTCGACCTGGACGCCGAGCTCTCGCCCTCGGCGGCGAGCTTCCCACGGCCGAGCGCCGCCGCCTCGCGTCCGCCCCCGCTTCGCTGGAAGAAGAACCTCGCGCTCTTCTGCCTGACGGTCGTCTCGGTGTTCGCCGCCGGCACGTTCTGGGCTCAGGTCACGCCCGAGGACGACAGCGCGCTCTCCCTCGTGAAGGCGCTGTTGCAGGGTTGGCCGTTCGCGGTGCCGTTCCTGTCGATCCTGCTGGCGCACGAGTTCGGGCACTACTTCGCGGCGCGCGCGCACGGGGTCGAGGCGTCGCTCCCCTACTTCATCCCGCTCCCGCTCATCGGCCCGCTCGGCACGATGGGCGCGGTGATCTCGATGAAGGGCAGGATCAAGTCGCGGAACGCGTTGCTCGACATCGGCGCCTCCGGGCCGCTGGCCGGCCTCGTGGTCGCGCTCCCGGTCCTCTTCGTGGGCCTGATGCACTCGGAGGTGCACGCCACGTCGGGACCCGCGCTGCAGGAAGGGCGGAGCCTGCTCTATCTCCTGCTGAGGCGGCTCGCTGTCGGTCCGATCCCGGAGAACCACGACGTCTTCCTCGGCCCCACGGCGATGGCGGGGTGGGCCGGGCTGCTCATCACGGTGCTCAACCTCTTCCCGGTCGGCCAGCTCGACGGCGGGCACGTCGCCTACGCGCTGTTCGGCAAGCGGCAGGACCGCTACGGCCGCGCCGCGCACTTCCTGATGCTCGCGCTCTTCGTCGGCAACGTCGTCTACTTCACGCAGCACTTCATCGCGGACGGGCTCTACGACGCGCTCAGCGCCGGCGTCACGAACGGGATACCGTGGCTCACGTGGTTCGGCCTCGTCTACCTGATGCTGCGGATCGGCGGGCGGGAGCACCCGCCCACGGAGCCCGGCGAGCTGTCGCCGGGGCGCAAGGCGATCGCGGTGGTGACGCTGCTCCTCTTCGTGCTGCTGCTGATGCCGACCCCGTTCGGCACCTACTGAGCGCGCCGGCGCTCAGGGCTTCGCGGCGCCGAACTTCGCCCGGAGCGCGTCGCAGACGACGGCGGGGGCGTAGTGGCTGACGTCGCCGCCGTGGCTCGCGATCTCGCGCACGAGCGACGCCGAGACGAAGCCGTAATGCGTGCGCGTCGGCAGGAACACGGTGTCGACGCCGGGGAGCATGTCCGCGTTCGCGTGAGCGATCTGCAGCTCGTACTCGAAGTCGGTCGCCGCGCGCAGCCCGCGGACGATCACCCGCGCGCCGACCCGCTGGCAGTACTGGATGAGCAGCCCCTCGAACGAGTCGATCCGCGCGTTCGACACCTCGCTCGTGGTCTGGCGCAGGAGCTCCAGCCGCTCCGAGTAGGTGAAGAGCGGGTGCTTCGTCGGATGCCGGCCGACCGCGATGATCACTTGATCGAACAGCTTCGACGCCCGCTGGATCAGGTCGAGGTGACCGAACGTGATCGGATCGAAGCTCCCCGCGTAGACCGCCAGCAGTTCCTTGGCCATCGCGCTCACCGGTCCGGCGTCCGCTTGGGAGCGCCCGCGGGCGGGGTCGACTTCGGCGCGGCCGCGGGCGGCGCCGGCGGCGCCTGAGGCGCGGGCGCCTGGGGCACGGGCGAGCCGATCCCGCCCGCGGGGCCGGCCCCGTCCGCGGGGGCGGCGGGGACCTGCCCCTCGTTCGCGGGCGCCGGCTCGCCGCCCTGGAGCACCTTGTTCACGGCGGTGTCGTCCTCGATCCACATGAGCCGGCCGCCGTCGGCGAAGGTGACGCGGAAGTAGGCGAGCAGCCCCGCGCCGATCACGCCGTCCAGATCGAGCTGGAGCTGCTTCTCGACGGCCTGGAGCGGCGCCCCGTACACGCCGGGGACCTTCGGGATCTCCAGCGCGCCGAGCCGCAGCATCGGCACGACGCCCTGCTTCAGCTTCTGCTCCGGATCCTGCTCGACCCGCTTCAGGCCGTCGGCCTCGAAGCCCGCCTTCTTCCAGCCCTCCTTGTCGAGCGCGATCGGGAACGTCATCGACGTGTCGATGAGCATCGGCCCCTGCACCGTCTTGTCGGGCCCGAGGCTGCTCCGCAGCACCATGCCGCCGCCCTTGATGAAGGCCACGTCGACGCGCGTCGCGTCGGGCGGCGCCGGCGGGGAGAAGCTGCGCACGACGAACTGCCGGCCGGCGTAGTCGATGGTCGCGTTGAGGTGCCGGATCAGGTTCACGCCGAGGAGCGCCTTGACCGGCGCGCCGATCTGCTTCGAGATGCCCGAGAGGTCCTGCGTGAGGGCCGGGACGTCGTTGACCTCGAGCCGCCGGCCGAAGCGGAGCGAGACCCAGCTCGGCTCCTTGCGCGTGCTGCTGTCGAGGACCACCTCGCCGGTGCCGGTCGACACCATCGCGAGCGCCGACTCGCCGTCGATCTCGAGCTCGACGACGAAGAAGGGCGCCGCGGGGTTGACGTGGGGCATCTCGATCGCCGCCAGGAGCCCGCCCGAGAGCGTGAACGGCGCGCGCCCCGCCCCGCGCCGCGCCAGCTTGGCGATCGACTTCGCCCAGTCGTCGACCACCTCCGGATCGTCGAGCATCGCCTCGAGCTCGTCGGCGGCGGCGTCGAGGTCGCCCTTGTACCAGAGCGCGCGCCCGCGGATCCCGGCGGCCTCGGAGCCGGCCACGCCCTTGAGGAGGCGCAGCGCCTCGGCGTAGTCGAGCCGGGCCAGCGCGATGCGCCCCGCGAGCAGGCGGGCCTCGGTGTCCGTAGGGACGATCGTCAGCGCCTTCGCGACCGCATCGCGCGCATTGTCGACGTCGGCGGACTGGAACTCCTGTCGAGCGCGGGCGAGCCACTTCTCCGCCGCCGGCGGGCGGGCGGACTCCGGGCCGACCATCGTCGAGCACGACGCGAGGAGGGTCGCGGTCAGCAGGCCGCCGAGGCGAGCAGCGAGGGAGCTCCTCGTCGGCGCGTTTCGATTCGAATGGATTCGCACGTGGATCTCAGGCCCTTTGCGGCGCGCCGTCCGGGCCGATTTCTCCCGACGAAATCGGCTCGATCGCCAGGATGCGATCGGCCCGTAGCTCGCGGCGGCTGCGCGACGGGAGCAGATAGCCGAGAACCCGGGGTGGGTCGAGGTCCGTTCGCACCCCCGTCACCCGTACGACGAGCTCCTCCGGCCCGCGGCGCGCCGGCCGGTACCGCACCCGCACCGTGGCGCCATGCTCGGCCGCGCGCACCGCCGCGGCGACCAGCTCCGGGCGCGCGTGGCGCTCGCCGATCCGGACGTGCCACAGGTCGCGCGGCGTGCGCGGGGCGAGGACCTCCAGCACCTTGCGGAACACGCCGCGCAGGGCGTGCACGTCATCCTCGGCCCGGTGGGCGCGCTCGCGGTGCACGCCGAGCTCCCGACAGAGGGAGGCGAGGCTGTGGCTCGGCAGGGCGAAGGCCCGGCGGGAGAGGACGAGCGTGTCGAGGTAGTACGGCACGCGCTTCGCCTTCCCCGCCCGCGCGAGCTCCGCCTCCAGGAACGCGACGTCCCACGCGGCCGCGTGGGCGACGAGCACCGCGCCCTCCGTCACCTGAGCGATGCGATCGCAGAGCTCGGCGAACGTGGGCGCGCCCGCGAGCTCCTGCGGATCGATGCCGTGCACGTGCGCGTTGCCGAACACGCCCGGCTCGGGCCTCACGAGCGACGTGATCGCGTCCTCGCACGTGTCCCCCCGCACCCGCTCGGCGCAGACCTCGATCACGCGGTCGCTCTCGGGGCGCAGGCCCGTCATCTCGAGATCGAGGAACACGAGCGGCGCGCGCTCGATCGGATCGTCCCACGGCGAGCCGGCGGGGGGCTCCGCGCCGGTCGTCCGCTCTGGCTCCGCTCCTTCGCGCTGCTCCGTCATCCGACCTGCTTCCCCACCCCGGCGGCTCGACCCAGGGGGCGACCGTCCCTCGGCATGGAGGCGTCTTACCGAAACCGGCGCCCGACCGAAAGCGGTCCGCGGCGCGGGGCGACGCCCCCGGCCGGCGATGCTCGGGCGCCGGCCCCCTGGCCTCCCGCGGGCCCTGCCCCGATGGCGGCCCCCCGCGCCTCAGCGGACCGGGCGCGGTCTCCAGGCGAGGGCGCGGGGCGCGTCCCTCCGCGACGGCGGCGTTCCAGCAGAATTTCCGCGCTGCAGCACCGGATGTTCAAGGGGGCTTTCGTTGCTACACTCCTCAGCGTGCCGGACGGGGTAGCTACAGTCCCGGGGGGCTCTCCTCACGAGGAGCTCGATCTCGGCGACGCGTCTTCGGGGTTTCACCGCGAGCGCAGGACCGAGCCGCTCGATCTTCCCGTCCTCGTGGTGAACCGCTTCTTCCAGCCTGTGCAGATCACGACGGCGCGCCGCGCTTTCCTGTTGCTCTTCGGCGGCGCCGCCCTCGCCATCGACGAGCTCGGCGAGCTCCACGATTTCTCGGCCTGGCGGCGGCTGCCGGTGCGGGACAAGGACGACGGCCTCCCCGTGGTCGGCGGCTCGCTCCGCGTGCCGCGCGTCCTGCACCTCCGCCGCTACGAGCGCATGCGGCGCCCGACGATCCGGCTCACGCGAAAGAACGTGATGCTGCGCGACGCGCACCAGTGCCAGTACTGCGCGCGCCGCCCGCCCATCCGCGATCTCAACATCGACCACGTGCTCCCTCGGTCGCGCGGCGGCGAGGACTCCTGGGAGAACCTCGTGACCGCCTGCCGCACGTGCAACCTCCGCAAGGGCTGGCGCACGCCGGACGAGGCCAGCATGCGGCTCATCCGCCAGCCGGTGCCGCCGCGCTGGTCGGCGACCATGCAGATCCTGATCGGCTTGCCGCACTCGTTCGACGAGTGGAGCCCCTTCCTCAAGGCCGGCTGACCGCCCTCGCGCCTGCGCCGCGCCGGCGACCGAGGCGGGCGCCGACGGCGGCATCGTTCACGGGATCACGGCGACGCGCCCCTGGTCGTCGCAGTAGGCGACCGCTCTCCACCCCTCCTCGGCGCAGAGGAAGAAATCGATGCAGCCGGTCCGGCACGCGGCGTCCGCGCAGGTCTCGGCGGCCTCCGCCGGGCAGTCCGGCAGCTGCAGCGCGGGCGCGCAGCCCTGCGCCTCGCCGCCGTGGTCGAGCGTCACGGCCTCGCACCGGCCGTCCTCTCCTCCGCCCGCGCCCGCGTCTCCGCCCCCTGCGCCCGCGTCCACCGCGGGCCCGCCGGGCCGATCGCACCGCGCGACCTCGGTCCAGGCGCCGTCCAGGCAGTCGTGGAGGGCGCTGCACGCGGCGTCGTCGCAGCTGCCTCCTCGGCCGACCGGGCACCCTCCCTGGGGGATCTCCCCGCACAGCTCTGGCTCGGCGATGGGATCGCAGCCGGCCGGCGCGAGGACCGCGAGGGCGGCGCCCGCGATGAATGACAGCGGAATCTTCAAGGCGGCAGCCGTAAGCAGCCGGAAGCAGCCGCCAAAGAGAGCTCGGAGCGCGGCGCGCGGGGGCGAAAAACACAAGGCGCCTCGCTTCCGCTCATCCGGAGCGATTAGTATGCGCGCCATGCGTCCCTGCGCCACTGCCAGCGCCGTGTTCACCGGAGTCCTCCTCGCCGCGACCCTGTTCGCGGCCTGCTCGAGCGGCACCGCGCCGCCCACGCCCCCGGACAGCGCGCCGCTCGGCGCATCGCCTCCGCCCGAGTCGCAGCCGCCCGCCGCCGCCGACCCGGGCGCCGCAGCCCCGGGCGCCGCCGACCCGGGCGCGGCCGCCGCGCCGGCGCAGCCGGACAGACCCGCGGCGCGCAAGAAGGCGCCCGAGACGGTCGAGGACTGCAAGGTGATCGCCTCCGAGATCACGAACGATCCGCCCGACGGCGGGGTCGTGATGAACAACGCGATGACCTCCGCCGACGCGGGCTCGAGCGACCGCTTGCAGCCGCTCGTCGACGCGATCAAGGCGAGGCGCGACGGCTTCCGCTGCTGCTTCGATCTCTACGCCCGCAAGCACCCGGGCGCGCAGGGCAGGATCACGTGGCAGCTCAAGCTGAAGCCCGACGGCACCTTCGAGGAGGCGAGCATCGTGCGCGACAAGAGCGACGTGACCGCGCCGCAGATCGAGTCGTGCATGGCGGAGCTCGCGAAGTCGATCACCTGGGCGCGCTCGCCGAGCGGCAAGGAGACCGTGCTGACCTACCCCTTCGATTTCAAGCGGCGCAACTACTAGCCACGCGCCGCCGGGGAGGAGCACGTCAGTGTCGAGCGACGCTTCGGGGATCCTGCGCGGCTCGGGCTACCCCGGCCGCAATGCCTACGCCGAGCTGCTCCGCGACACGCGCGGCCTGAGGCGCGAGCAGCAGCAGGCCCGCGAGGCGTGGTTCGCGCGCCTCGCGGCCGACAAGAAGGACGAGACGCTCTTCGAGCTCGAGATCCTGCTCAAGGGCGTCGCCTGCTTCGCGAACCCGCGCAACCACCCCGGCGCCGGCCGGCGCCAGACCATCGTCAGCCACGACTTCCGCGAGCACCTCCAGCACGCGCGCGACGGCATGGCGCGCGTCGTCCAGCTGACGCGCGCCATGCTCGGCGACCGCGATCGCGCCTTCGTCTTCCAGCGCTACCTCGAGACGGTGCTGCCGGAGGACACCGCGCGCACGCGGCTCCTGCACGCGACGATGGCGCAGGAGTCGCCCGAGTCCAGCCTCTTCGTGCTGCGGCACGGCTTCACGAACCTCATCGAGGTCGCGGGCGGGCTGCTCCGGCTGCCGCGGGTCAACTTCAGGCTCTTCTACGCCCACCTCGCCACGGCGATGCGCGAGATCGCGCAGAGCACGTTCTTCAACCCGCTCCACGCGCTCGAGTTTCGCCCGGAGTTCGATCGCATCGCGTCCACGCAGGTGCTCGAGCTGATCCACCGCGTGCCCGGCGAGCAGGCGCACCGCCTCGTGGCGCTCACGTTCCTCGCGCTGTTCCGGATGCTCCGGTACCTGCGGCTGCTCGACGCGATCGCGCTCGATCACTCGGATCACCGCGTCGCCGGGCGCGGGTACCTCGTGCTCGCGGTCCTGCGCAGCGACGCCCGCGCGCTCTCGAACTACCTCCGGCGCCGCGCGGGCGCGCTGCTCGCGGACAGCTTCGAGCGCGATCTCCTGCGCGTGCCGGCGAGCGACGTCGTCGCGCGTCACGACGAGCTCGCCGCCGAGGGGCACCGCCTGCTCTCCACGAAGGCCGCCCTGACCGGGCTCGCGGCGAACCTGCGGCTCGAGATGCGCCGCGCCTTCGAGCACGATCTCCCGCCCGCCGACGCGCTGGTGAGCGAGTCCGAGTACCGCGTCCGCCTCCGCGCCGTCGCGCACGGCCTCCGCCCCGCGCTGCAGAACGCGATCCTGTTCCTCGGCAGGTCGCTCGGCGCGAAGCTCGAGGAGGGCCGCGTCTTCGACGACCAGGCGGCGCGGCGGGCGACGAGCGATCGCCTCCGGCGCGACGTGTGGATGTTCGCCCAGATCGCCCGCGCGTTCGCGAGCAAGGCGCGCACCACCGGACCGGCGCCCGATCGGTGGACGGGCATCGCGAGCTTCGCGTTCGTCCGCGAGTTCCTCTCGTACTTCCGGGCGATGGGCTACCCGCTGCTCCGGGTGGGCGACTACCCCCGCGTCGACGCGTTCGTCTCGGCGATGACGGCGCTCGAGGAGAGCGATCTGCTCGATCCCCAGCGGCTCGACGCCGCCATCCGCGAGTGCGAGGCGTTCTCCGAGTTCCTGGTGAAGCTCTTCGAGCAGATCTCGAAGCGCGAGGACCTCGTCGGCGTCCCGTTCGACCGCAAGGGCGCCGCGCGCGCCCTCCGGCTCTACCTGGGCGAGCGCGCCTGATCGTTCGGGCGCGCGCCTGACGACCGCCCGGCGAGCGCCCTCGACGCCGCGCCACCGCGCGCTCTCGGCGAGCGCCCCCGGCGCGCCGCGCCGCCGCTCCACCCCCGGGTGCCCGTCCGCCGCCTGCGGCGCCGGCAGGCCTCTCCGCCCGCCGCGCCGGCCGGGATGCACGCGCGCCGCTCCAGCGCCGCGCCGCGTGGCGCGGCAGCGAGCCGCGCGTCGCGCCGATGCCGGTCGCCGCGGCCCTGGGCGGCGGCGCCGTCGCGGGGACCTCGTCCACCCGCGCGCCCGGCCTGGCTCAGCGCGCCGTCGCTGCGGCGTCCTCACCCCCCGGACGTCTTAGTCGTCGGATTGTCTCGTCGCGGCCGGCAGGCCCGCTCGCGGCGCCTCGAGCTGTAGAGAAACGCGAGGCGCGCCTTCTGCGCCTTATTCCGACTCGTCGGACGGCCCGGTGCTCGCGGGGGCCGGGGCCGGCGTGCTCTTGCGCGCGCCGCGGGCGCTCCCGCCCTTGGCCGGAGCGCGCTTCGCGGCGGCGCGTCCACCCCGGGGCGCGGCCGCCTTCTTCGGCGCGGCGGCGCGCTTGCCGGCCGCCTTCGCCTTGCGCTTCGGAGCGGCCTTCTTGGCGGCGGGCTTCTTGGCGGCCGCGCGCTTCGGGGTCTTCTTGGCGGCGGCGCGCTTCGGGGCGGCCTTCTTCGCTGCCTTCCGCGCCGGCTTCTTCGCGACCTTCCCGGCCTTCGCGGCGGCCGGCTTCTTGGCCGACTTCGTCACCTTCTTCGCAGGCTTCTTCGCGGTCTTCTTAGCAGCCATTGGAAATCCTCCTGCATTTGCCCCGGCGCGGCGGACATCGCCCAACGTCCTCGCCGCTACGAACTCCTGACCGAGGCAACAGATGTTGCACGACGTATATTGCCACGCATGGTGATGGTCAAGGAAAATCTTGCAGGCCCTAAACCGATGTATCCCATGTGTTCCAGGCAAACTGGTCCGCAAGCGTTGCGAGGGTAAACGCCGGATCAGGCCGTGGCGAAAACAACCAGACCGCACTGGACAACGGATTTTCGTTGACAATCGCTCGAATGTCTGTCTTGGCCCTCCGTGCTCCTCCCTGGCGATCGCGCGCCCGCGCGGCGCGGCGAACGGCGCCGGAGAGCTCATGGTCGCATGGAGCACCAGCGTTGCGCAGGCTCTAGAGAGCCTTGTGCGGCGCCATTCGCCTCGCTACGGTCGCGCCGCCGGCGCGGCGCCCCTCATGGCCGAGCGCCGCGCGGCTCTAGGAGGAAAGGTATGTTGGTTCGTCGCTCGACGTCGTGGTTGCTCCTGGGTGCAACGCTCCTCGCCGGCTCTGGGCCGCTCGGGTGCGGCTACTCGGAGGAGGAGATGCAGGCGAAGGTCCGCGAGATCGAGGGCCTGAAGACCCAGCTGAGCGCCGAGCAGGCGCAGAACAAGAAAGCCAAGAGCGAGCTCGACGAGGCGGCGGCCCGGATCGAGCAGCTCAAGTCCCAGCTCAAGGCCGCGGGCGTCGACATCTCCAACCTGAACGCGAACCTCGAGCAGCAGGCCCGGGCGCTCGAGGACTTCCGCCGCCGCGCCCAGCAGCTCGAGGACATCAAGAAGCGCTTCGAGGTCCTGCGGGAGAAGCTCCAGGCCCTCACGAAGCTCGGGCTCAACGTGACCGTCCGCAACAACCGGATGGTCATCCAGCTGCCCGGCGACGTCCTCTTCGACTCCGGCCGGGAGACGCTCAAGAAGGAGGGCCAGGACATCCTGCTCAAGGTGGCCGAGGTCATCCGCAACGACGCCGGGCTGTCGTCGCGCTCCTTCCAGGTCGCCGGGCACACGGACAACGCCCCGCTCGCCGGCGGTCGCTTCAAGGACAACTGGGGGCTCAGCGTCATGCGCGCCCGCGAGGTGCTGGCGTTCCTGCTCCAGCCCCAGGACAAGGGCGGCGGCGGCCTCAAGCCCGAGAAGTGGAGCGCCTCCGGCTACGGGGACACCGACCCGGTGAAGCCGAACGACACCCCGGAGAACAAGCAGGCCAACCGGCGCTGCGAGCTCGTGGTGCTGCCGAACGTCGAGGAGATGCTCGACCTGAAGACGCTCACCCAGTGAGGTCTCCGGCATGAGCGTCGCGGCCATCGACATCGGGACCAACTCGGTCCTCCTTCTCATCGCCGAGCGCCGCGGGGGTGAGCTCGTGGCGCTCGTCGAGCGCGCGACCATCACCCGGCTCGGCCAGGGGGTCGACGCGGCGCGCGCGCTCGCGCCCGAGGCCGTCGCGCGGACGCTCGCCTGCCTCGCCCGTTACGGCGAGGAGCTCAGGTCCCTGGGGGTGGAGCGCGTGGACGCCGTCGGGACCAGCGCGATGCGCGACGCCGCCGGCGGCGAGGAGTTCATCGCCCGCGCCCGCGAGCTCATCGGCGTGGCGCCCCGCGTGATCTCCGGGCCGGAGGAGGCGGAGCTCACGTACGCCGGCGCGCTGACGGGGCTCGACCTGCCGGCCGAGGGCCCCAGGGTCGTGTTCGACGTGGGCGGAGGCAGTACGGAGATCATCGTCGGCGGCATCGGTGGCGCGGTGGAGCGGGCGGTGAGCCTCGACGTCGGGAGCGTCCGGCTGACCGAGCGCCACATCCGCGCGGATCCGCCGGCCGCGGAGGAGCTCGAGGCGGTCCGCGCGGACGCCCGGGCCGCGCTGGCGACGGTCCCGTCCGTGCCCCCGCTCGCGGCGCCCACCCTGGTCGGCGTCGCGGGGACGGTGACGACCCTCGCCGCGCTCGTCCGCGGCGTCGCGCCGTACGACGGCGCCCGCGTGCACGGCGCGCGACTCTCCGGGGCGGAGATCGTGGCCACCACCTCCCGGCTCGCCGCCCTGCCGCTCGCCGAGCGCAGGCAGCTGCCCGCGCTGGATCCGGCGCGCGCCGACGTCATCGTGGCGGGCAGCGTGCTCATCGAGGAGATCCTGGCGTGGGCCTCGCGGCTCGCCGGAGCGCCCGTGGATCTCGTCGCCTCGGATCGCGGCGTCCGTTGGGGACTGGCCGAGCGGCTCTGCGCCGCCTGAGCCCCCCGGTGCGTTCAAGGTACGGACGGTCACAGCGGTAGGTACCGTTGTGGCTGCCAGATTTTTCGACCCATCCCACCCCGGTCAGGTCCGCCACCTCTCCCGGAGACGCCCGCTCTGCCCTAGACTAGGGGGCGTGAGCCAGCGTGCATCCACGCGGATGCCCCCATCGGTGCACACTGTGACCCCGCCGGATCCCGAGAGAAAAACCAGAATGATCACGCCACGATGGGGCATCTTCGGGGATTTTCGTTGACGTATTTAGGCCGGCTCACTAGAGTGCGCGCGCCTGGCGCAAACTGGCCCTTGTTCGAGAGGGCCGTTCCCCCAACTTCAATCCCTTCCGCCCGGAACCGTCCGCTTCTACCGCCGCTGCTCAAGATTCCACTGTGCACGCCGGAGCACCGACCTCTCGAAGGTCATGGCGGTGGTGCTCGCGCGTCTGCTTCTCGCACAGCGGTCTCGAGAGCGGCTCACGGCTCTTTTCTAGGAATGCGCGACGGTGTCTGTCGGTTCTGCGGGTCCAGGTTCAACCGCATGTTCAACGGCCGCTTCCCGAAGAGGATTTCGGGAGGCAGACGAAAAAATAAAGAGACGGCGGGGTGGAAGGCAAAGGAGACGATATGCAGGCTCGTTCGGAGATCCAGTTCAAGGTGGGCGACAAAGCCGTCTACCCGGCCCAAGGCGTTGCCGAGGTTGTCAACATCGAGGAGAAGGACATCGCTGGGAATCGCCAGCGATTCTACGTTCTCCGCATCTTGGACACGGATCGCAAAATCATGGTCCCTGTCAGCAACGCGAGCGCGGTCGGCCTTCGCCAGGTCATCTCTGAACAGGAAATCCGGGAAATCTTCGACATTCTCCGCGAGCGCACGATCGCGTTCGACAATCAGACCTGGAACCGCCGCTACCGCGGTTTCATGGACAAGATCAAGACCGGGTCGATTTACGACGTCGCGGAGGTGCTCCGCGACCTCTACCGCCTGAAGACGGACAAGCAACTCTCGTTCGGTGAGCGCCGCATGCTCGACACCGCCCGGACGCTGATCGTCAAGGAGATCGCGATCGCCCGGGGTCAGACGGAAGAGCAGGTGAAGACCGAGATCGAGGCGATCTTTCTCGCCAACTGAGGCGAACCCTCATGGCTAGCGGCCATGTGGCCGCTGCCGATGGAGGCCGGCACTGCCGGCCTCCGGGCTTTTGTGGGCCGGAAATCCCGCGCCCGGGGGCCGGGCAGCGCGCCGCGGCCCGCGCCGGCCCTGTCGGAGCGAGCGCGCTCAGAGATCGCTGCCCGGCCGCTTCTGGACGGGCGGGAGCGCGGGCAGCGCGAGATCGACGCGCCACCCTGCGTCCTCGTAGACGCAAGGGATCTGGGCGCGCTCGCCCGGGAGCAGGCCGGCGACGTCCACCAGGGCGTGGGCGCCGGCGATCTGGGCGACGTACCGCTGGGGCTCGAAGCGCAGGAGGAAGCGGGACGGCGTGATCATCGCCTCGGGCGCGATCGCCTTGCCCGTCGCCGCGCTGTAGCGCTGCGCGCGCGCGGCCAGGTTGTCCCGAGCGCGCCGGGACAGGAGCTCGAAGGCGGCCTTGGCGTCCGCCGGGTCGCCGTGGAGCTGCCGCAGGCGGGCGACGAGCTCCCGGACGGCGCCGTCGGGCGTGCCGTTCGGGGGCCGCCTGCTGCACCCGGCCGAGGCGAGCGCCGCGACCGAGAGCGCGACGGCCACGCCGGCCCGAACGAGGCGCGCGGCCGCCCCTCCGCCGCCGTGCCGTGCGTGCTGCCGGTGCGCGATCATCGGCCCCGTCCCTTAGAACGACGCCCCGCCGGCGTCCACCGCGCGCGCCGCCGCGCGGGGGTGAAGCCGCGCGCTCGCTGCGCCCCGCGGCGTCACCCCGGCGCGGCGCCCGCGAGCGCGCCCACCTGGCGGAGCGCCTCGTAGAGGACGATGGACACCGCGTTGGCCAGGTTGAGGGAACGCACGGGGCCCAGCGTGGGAATGCCGAACACGTCGTCGGGCATGCGGGCGAGGAGATCGGGATCGAGGCCCACGCTCTCCTTGCCGAAGACGAGGGCGTCGCCCGGCCGGAAGTCCGCGTCGAGGTAGCTCCGCTGCGCCACGGCGCTGAACAGGCGCAGCCGCGCGTTCGGGTGCCGGTGGCGAAAGTGGGCGATGTCAAGGTGCTGCTCGAGCGTGACCAGGTGCCAGTAGTCGAGCCCCGCGCGGCGGACGCTCCGCTCGTCGATGCGGAACCCCAGCCTCCCGAGCAGGTGCAAGGGGCTCTGCGTCGCAGCCGCGAGCCGCGCGATGTTGCCTGTGTTCTGCGGGATCTCGGGCTCCACCAGCACGATCCGGAACGGCGGATCGAGCGGCGCCGCGCGGAGCCGGGGGCGACCATCTTTCAGCACGCCCTCTCTTTCCGCGACGCGCCCGCGCGCCGCAAGCCCCGAGCGGAGGGATCGCGCGCGGCTAGGCTCGGCTCACCCTCACCCTCACCACCGCCGCCGCCTCGCCGGGTGCCGGCCCACGCGCCGCGCGCAAAACGCGATCGGAAGCGGCCGAGGCGCCTCTGTCCGCTTGACGGCTGTACGAGCGGACACGTAGCCTCCCGCCTCGGAGACACGGAATGCGCGCATCGTGCTGGATCGCATCGGCTATTGCCCTCGCGGGGGTGGCGTCGTCCTCGCTGGCGGCTGCAGACTCCATGGACCCGGCGCTCGCGCGGCTCGTGCGCGACCGGGCTTCGAGCGCCGGTGCCGCCGCGCCCTGCAGCGTCCGAGGGCCGGACGGCGGCGTCTATTACAACCCCGCGTCGGGCTACGAGCGCTGCCTGACCGACGACGCGGCGTTCGCGAAGCTCATCGCGCAGTACGGCTTCGCGGTGGCGCCCTCGGCGATGCACTCGGCGCGGACCACGGGCTACGGCGGGTTCGAGATCGGCATCGAGGCCGACTACACGAAGATTGACAGCGAGGCGGACTACTGGAAGCGCGGCACGCAGGGGCCGCCGGATCCGGCGAGCGGGCAGTCCTCGATCGAGAACCGGAGCCCGGACTCGTTCCTGCAGCACTATTCCCTCAAGGTGCGCAAGGGTTTTCCGTTCGGGTTCGAGCTGACCGGCGCCGTCGGGTTCCTCGCCAACACCAGCCTCGTGAGCGGCGGCGCCGACGTGCGCTGGGCGCTGTTCGAGGGGTTCCGCCGAGGGATCCCCGCGATCTTCCCGGAGTTCGCCGTCGGCGGCAGCGTCCGGACGGTCACCGGGACCGAGGAGTTCCAGCTGACGGTCGCCGGCTTCGACGCGCAGATCTCGAAGCCTCTGCCGATCGGCGGCACCGTGGTCATCACCCCGTACGCCGGCTACCAGTGGATCCACATCTTCGGCGACTCGGGGCTGATCGATCTCACCCCGAACACCGACGCCGTGAGCTACTGCAACTTCCGCGGGCTGAACTCGCCCGCGAACCCCGTGACGGGCTCGAACGGCGAGACGCTCCCGCACGACGGCCAGCCGGTGTGCGACGGCGGCTCCCAGGCCGACTTCAACAACACCGTCGTGTTCGACGCCGTGCGCATGACGCGCCACCGGCTCCACTTCGGCGCGCAGCTGCGGTTCCAGATGGTCAAGCTCGGCGCGCACTTCGTCACCGACGTCGTCAGCCCCGAGGACGCGAACCAGGGCTCGAAGCACGAGATCAACGGCGAGAACAAGTTCGCCGGGCTCGGGTCGCAGTGGACCCTGGCGCTCGATCTCGGCGCCGTGTTCTGAAGCGCGCCGCGCCGCGCCGGGACGCCCGGCGCGGCCGCAGCCCCTCAGCGCTTCGAGCTCAGATCGGGCAGCGCGTAGCCGAGCTCGGCGAGGAGCGCCCGGAACGCGCGATCCTCGTTCCGCGCCACGGTCAGGTGCTCCATGAACTTCTTGAAGTTGCCCTGCGCGGCCGCGTCGGCGGCGCGCTCGCTGTTCTCGAGCACGAGCAGGAGGTGGGGGTGCGCCTTGGAGACGGAGGCAGGGCACTCCATCTTGCTCGCCACCCGGGCGCGCGCCTCGGCGAGCGCGTGCACCACCATGATGAGCTCCTTGTCATGGGTGCGCGGCAGCAGCATGTCGCCTTCCCTGCGCGCCTCCTCGAGGAGCAGGCTCGCCCTGTCCAGGTAGCTCCCGGCCCAGGCCGGCAGCGCGACGAAGAGCGAGCAGAGCGCGAAGGTGAAGGCAAGAAACAGGTGACGGATCATCGGCTGGGTCCTCGGTCGTTCACGGATTGCTCGGAGGAGCTCCCGCCGGCTGGCGGGGCCCCCGCGCCCTCGGGCGCGCCGCCCGCGGCCTCGGCGGGCGCTCGTTCATCGGATGCGGCCCTGGGCTCCGGCGCGGCGCACGCCACCAGCGCGGCGCGCGCGGCCGCCTGCTCCGCGAGCTTCTTCGACCGGCCCCGGCCGGTGCCGATGACCTGGCCATCGACCTCCACGGCGACGAGGAACGCGCGGTCGTGGTCCGGCCCCTCCGTGCCCATCAGCCGGTAGCGCGGCGACGCCGCGCCGCGCGCCTGCACGCGCTCCTGCAGCTCGCTCTTCGCGTCGCGCCCGAGCATGCTGCCGCTCGCGAGCTGGGCGAGCGGGATCGCGACGATCTTCCGGCTCAGCGCGCGCGCGCTCTCGAAGCCGCGGTCGAGGTAGAGGGCCGCGACGAGCGCCTCGGCCGCGTCGGCGAGCACGTTCGTCTGGTCGCGCTCCCCGGCGACCTCCGCGCCGCGCCCGACCCGGAGCGCCGCGCCGAGCTCGATGCCACGCGCCCACGCCGCGAGCGCGTCGGTGTTGACAAGCGCCGAGCGCATCATCGAGAGCTCCCCCTCGCGCGCCCCCGGGAACCGCTCCATCAGGAGCTCCGTCACGCAGAGCCCGAGCACGGCGTCCCCCAGGAACTCGAGGCGCTGGTTGTCCACGCGCCGGCCGCCCCGCTGCTCGTTCGAGAAGCTCGGGTGCGTCAGCGCCTCCTCGAGGTGCGGCAGCTCGCCCTCCAGCCCCAGATCCAGACGTCGCAGCAGCTCGCTCGGGAGCATCGCCAGCACCTTGCCCACGCGCGGGGTCAGCCCGTGCTCAGGCGGTCGGTCAGCTCGGCCAGCTCCAGGTCGAGCGCCGTCAGACCGCCAGCGTCATGCGTAGACCACGCGACCCGCACCTTGCCCCACGACAGCTCGATGTCGGGGTGATGGTCGCGCCGCTCGGCCAGGAGGGCGACCCGCATCACGAAGCCCACGCTGGCCCCGTAATCCGGGAACGAGTAGCTCCGCTCGAGCCGCTCGCCCGCCTGCACCCAGCCCGGGTGAGCCGCGACGAACCCGGCGATCTCATCGCCCGAGAGCCGATCACGCTTGCCCATGGGGCGCAACTATGAGCTAAGCCCCGCCTCGGTGGAACCCCGAATGCGGACCTCGCCCCCGCGCGCCGTCCGCCGCTCGCCGCGCCGTCCGCCGCTCGCCGCGCGCTCGGCCGCTGTGCGCTATACCTCCCGCCGCGATGACCGGGCTTTACGCCTGCCCCTTCTGCCGGGAGATGTTCGAGGCGAGCGAGGCGCCCACCTGCCCCGCCTGCGGCCTCCGGCTGGAGGCGCTCTCGAAGCTCCCCCCCTCGTACGAGGCGCTCCATGAGGACCCCGACGCGCCGCTCCCGCCGCACATGGAGCCGCTCCCGTGGACCTACGCCGGGCGCGGCAGGGGGGCCCTGCTCGCGCTCGCGGTCCTCGGCCTCGCGGCGTTCTTCGCGCCGTGGGTCCACGAGACGGCCCCGGAGCTCCGCGACCTCAGCGGCTTCGGGCTCGCGCGCAGGCTCGGGTGGATCTGGGCCCCCGCGGTCGCGTTCTTCGTGATGATCCCGCTCGTGCTGACGCGGCGCTCGATCCACAAGATGCGCGGCGCCCGCGTGGCCGTCGCGTTCCTCGCCGCGGTCGCCCTCACCACCGTCGCGATGCGCCTGCTGTTCACGCCGGCCAGCACGCTGCTCCGTCCAGTCCGCTTCGCGTGGGGGTACGGGCTCTACGCGACCGGGGCGATCGCGCTCCTCGCGCTGGCGACCGCAGCGTTCTTCGGGGGAAGGATCGACGACCTCCCCACGGGACAGCGGCGGCGGGGCGACGAGGTGCTGCACTGAGCCCGCCGCGCGTGGCGCGTGGCGCAGGACAGGAAACGATGGCCGATCTCCGGCATCGTGACGCTCTCCGCTCCGAGCGCAGCGCCGATCCCGCGCCGCGAGGGTGCCGGTGAGGCCGGTGAGCATCGCGCTGCGGGCGCGCATGCGGAGGCGCGCCCGGCACGCGGACGGGAAACGCGGGAGGGAAGCGCGGCGGGAAGCGCGGTGGGAAGGACGACGACGAACGCGCCCGGGGGCGTCTCGGGTCGACAGGCCAGCTCGTGCGACGTAACCTTGGTGGGAGTGGCCTCCGTCCGCTCCTCGAAGGTGCGCAATGGCCAAGAAATCTGCCAGCGTACGCCGTGAGCTCTCGCGGGACGACGAGGTGTTCGACGTCCCCGCGGCGGTGCTCTGCGCGTGCTGCGGCCAGCCCGATTGCGCCGGGTGCGCCGCGGCGACCGACGAGGGCTCCGGGGTCGTCGCGATCATCCCCTGGGAGCGCACGATCGACGGGGTCTGGTCGCGGCTCTGGGCCACCTCGAAGGCGACCACGCTCGGGGCCGAGACGTTCTTCGCGGCGATCCCCGACGGCGCGATCTCGGCGGCCATGCGGTTCGCCCTGCTGGCGGAGACGCTCGCGATCCTCTCGATGATCGTCGCGCTCCTGCCCGTCGCCGCGCTGGCGCTGCCGGGCCTGACGCTGGAGCTCGCCCGGAACCCGGCCGCGCGCGAGAGCGCCCTCCAGTGGCTCGCGCTCGGCGTCCCGGGGCTCACCGTGTGGATGGTCCTCGCGCACGCCTTGCACGGCGCCGCGCTCGATCTCGGCGCGCGCCGCCAGGGAGCGCGGCCCGAGCGACGGCGCGCGATCCGCTTCGGGCTCTACGCGTGCGGCTGGGACCTCATGGCCGGCCCGCTCGGCGCGCTCGTCATGCTCGTCACCGGCGGCGTCAAGGGCGCCGAGCAGCTCCTCTCGGCCTCGCTCCGGGTGCCGGGCAGGGCCGCCACGGCGCTGCTCCTCGGGGTCTACGCGCTCCACCCCGGCGCGGCCGAGCGCGCCCGACGCGCCGGCAGCCTCGCCGCGCTCGCGCTCACCATCGCCTCCGGCCTCGCCGCCATCGCGCTCGCCGTCGCCCTCAGCTGACGCTCGCCCCCGATCGATCGCGGCGATCCGAAGGCGTAGGCGCCGCGCTCCGCGCCGGTCGCCGCGCTCCGCGCCCGGTCGCCGTGCGTCAGCGCATGTCGTTGCGCGGCACGGGCGATGGCGGGGGCGCGCCCGGGCGGCGGCTGCTCGCGAGGGTGCCCGGGCGCTTCAGCGGCTGCAGATCGCCCGTCGAGGTGACGTCGATGAGGTCGACGAGCTCGGGCGCATGGCCCGACACGTCCTGCGCCCGCAGGCGCTCGAGGAGCTGCTTCACCTGCGCCTCGGCCTTGCCGTGCGCGAGGATCTGGCGGATGGACGGCGCCTCCTGCTCCAGCGAGCGGCTCACGGGCCTCCGGCTCTGGCGCCGCCACAGCACGGCGAAGCGATCGCCCTCCGGCACCGGCTCGGGCACGAGCTCCGCGTCCTTCACCCGGGCGGCGGCCTGAAGGAGCCCCGGGGCGACCTTCAGCCCCGGCTCGGACGTGGCGCCGTCAGGCGCCACGAAGCCGAGATCGCCGCCGCGCATGCTGGTCGCCTTGTCGAGCGACCTCTCGCGCGCGATGTCCTTGAACCGCTGGGGCGACGGGTCTTTCTTGAGCTCCGCCAGGATCGCCTCGGCCTCCTCGCGCGTCGCGACCAGGATGCGCCAGAGCGCGACCATCGCCGGGGAGCTGAACTTGTCGCGGTGGGCCTCGTAGTAGGCGCGGACCTCCTCGTCCGTCACCGGGGAGCTCGCCGCCGCCTCCGCCTGGAGCCGCTGCAGCAGCGCGGCGCGCAGGACGCTGCGGACGCGATCCTGCACGTCGGCGCGCTCGGTGAGCTTCTGCGCGGCGGCCCCCTGGGCGAGCAGCTGCTCGCGCACGAGGACCTGGCTCACGAAGTTCTTCCGGATCTCCTCCGGCGTGCGCCCGAAGCTCTGGAGCTGGAACGGCGGGATCTGCGCGAGCCTGCGCTCGACCTCCGGCGCCGTGATCACCCGGTCGCCGACGCGCGCCACCACCGCGTCCGCCGCGCCGCCGGCCGGCGTCTGCGCCTCGGCGCGGAGCGACAGGCCGGTCGACGCCGCGCACACGGACGCCACGGCGGCCGCGGCGAGGGAGAGCTTCACCGTTCTCGCGCGCATCGGAGCGGGTTATCCCCGCGCGGGCGGGCAAGGTCAAGCCGCGCCGCGGCGCGCGGCCTCGGCGGACGCGCCTCGCTCTCCGCGCTCGCTGCCCCCCAGCACCCCCGCCTTCCGCAAGGCGTGCGCGTCGAGCCCGACGAACCGGTACACGTCCGCGGAGAAGCCGTAGGCGCGGTGGAGGTGCCGCAGGCCCTCGACGAGCTCGGCCGTCACCTCGACCGGGGGCGGCGGCGGGTACGCCTTGCGGATCGAGGCGAGCGGCTCGCCGAGCTCGAGGAGCTCCTCGACCCGCGACAGGACGTCGATCGGCTTGAGCGCGCGCTTGCCGCGACGCGCGACGCCCTCGGCCAGCTCGGCGAGCAGGCGCCGGCGCCGGCGCTCGGTGCGGCCGTCGCCGGCGCGGCCGCCGCCGCCCAGCAACAGCTCGTTGAACCGGCGCGCCGCCCGGCGCTTCTCGACCGCATCCGGGCTTCCCCGGCGGTTCTGCGCATCGCCGTTCCGCTTGGCAGGACGGGGCGCTTTGGTGGATCCGGCCCTGGCGGCCGGCGAGCTCTTCGTCTTCACGATCCTCGGCAGGAGCACAGCGGCGCTCGAGGAGCCGGTAGTCCCCGGCACATCTTGTTGCTGTCCCCGCAGTATAAACAGCTCATCCCCCGCTTCGAAGAAAGCGGCGAGCGCGGGGCGCGGCGCGCGCGGCATCGAAGCGTCAGCGTCCGCCCTCGCACCACGCGAGGGCCGTTCCGACCGCGGCGATCACCCAGGCCGGCCACGTCGCGCGCGCGAAGCCGGCGAGATCCGAGAGCGCGCCGCGCCGCGCCCGCCGCGCGGCCTCGGCGTGGCCGATCCGGCGCAGCTCCTCGCGCTCGATCTGCGCGTGCTCCTCGTCGTCGAGCGGATCGCTGCCGGCCAGGTGGTGCAGGTGGTGGGTCACCTCGTGGTCGATCGTCTCGGCGATCTCCGCGTCCACGTCGAACCCGGGGTCCGCGCGAGCTTCCGACCGAAACGTCCGGTAGAAGATCCGGATCTCCGGAGGGCGGGCGATCCCGAGCTCGTCCGCGGGCGTCCCGGGCGTGTAGCAGCCGAGCAGCGGCTCGCCGCCGTCGTCGCAGGCGGGCACCCCCGCGTCGATGAAGAGGTCGATGTTCCGCACGCCGCGGGCCGCGTAAATGCGCTCGGCCGCCGCGCGGACGCGCGCCTCGAAGGCGTCGAGATCCGGGAAGGCGCCCGGCCTCCCCGCCGGCGCGCCGGGCTCCTCGGGATCGTCCGCGCCCGCTTCGGGGGCGCGGAGCGGCGCGCGCGCGAGCTCGCGCTCGAGGGGCACGTCGAGATCGTTGCGGGCGCCGCAGCCCTGGCAGCGGTGGACCGCGACGAGCCGCGCGGGGTAGCGCGCCTCGTGGTAGAGGTCGACGATCGCCGCCCACGCCTCGTCCGGCGCCGCGGCGAGCGCGTCGGCGATCACCTTCGCGCGCCGCTCGCGGCCGAGCGCCGCGATCCCCATGGCCACGACCAGCGACGGCGTGATCCGGAGCGCGCCCTCGCCGGGCAGGCGGAGCAGCGGCATCGCCTCCTCCACGGTCCGCTCGGCGAACCGCACGCCGCGGCAGACGGCGCGCCCCACGCGCAGCGCCGGGATCGGGTGCAGCGCGCCGAAATCGAACGGGCGATCGAGCTCGGGATCGTCGAGCTCGCCGTCGGTGAACGGCCCGATCTCGAGCAGGCGCGACGGGGCGACCTCGAACGGGGCGCCGCAGTTCTCGCAGGTGTACGCGCCCGGCTCCTCGGGGACGACGCCGGCCGACGCGAGGAGCGCGCGCAGGACATGGGCGTCGGCGAGCGGGAGGCCGAGCGGATCCAGCGGCGCGCCGCGCGCGTCGGTCAGGACGGACGGGCCCGCGAGGACCTGGACGTCGCGCGCGCACCTGCCGACGGAGGAGCGCTCGTCGCCGCCGCGGCCCCCGGGGGCGCCGAAGAGGGTCGCGGCCTCGGCGCGCGCGGCGGCGTCCGACAGGCGCACCACGGTGCCGGAGGGGAGGTGGACCTGATCGGGCAGCGGGCGTTGCGCGGGGCTCGGCATCGCTCGGCGCCTATAAAGAAACGCGAGCGCGTCTTCCAGCGCGGCGCGGCCTCGTCGCGCGCCTTCCAGCGCGGCGTGACGTCGTCGGGCGTGGAGCGCCGCCGCGGCCCGTCGTCGTCAGGGGTCCTCGGTCGCCGGCGAGCCGCCGGGGCCGCCCTCGCCGGGCGGAGCCGAGGAGCCCCACCCCTCGCGGTCCCTGCCAGGGCCGGAGGGCTCGCGCGGCGGCCGGCCGCTGTCCATGCCGGCGGCGCTGGCGATCCCGGCGGCGCTGGCGAGCTCGGCTGCCACCGCGGCGGAGAGCGAGCCTCCGCTCAGCGGGGACGTCCCCGCGACGGTGGACACCGGCGACGGCTCCGAGGACATGCGATCGCGGCGGCGGCCTCGACCGAGCACCGGCGCGCGTTCGCCGTCGCCGGCCGGATCCGGCGCGGCGGCGCCGACGCGATGCACGGTGGGGCGGAGCTGCATGCGCCCGAGCGACAGGCTCGCCGCGCTGGCCGGAGGCACGCTCGACGAGGGCTCCGCGCCCACCGGGATGCCCTTCCCGAAATCGAGGTACCGGGTGATCGCCAGGGCGTAGATGAGCTTGCGCACCGTCGACTCCGGCGCGACGCCGGACCGGATGAGCGCGGGGAGCGAGGGCGCGGAGCACTGGACCACGTCGAGCACGGCGAGCTCGCCCTCGCTGAAGCCGAAGCGACCGGGCTCGAGGGCGGGGTGCAGGCGGAGGGGCACCGACTCGATCCGCTCCAGGGTCCGATGGAGCCGCGTCGAGCGCTCGCCGTGGTCGCGCAGCCCGGCCCAGAGGAGCCCGAGCGGATCGACCTTCGCGGGGTCGCCCCCCCAGTCGGCGAGCACGTCGAGGCCGTCGAAGTAGCGGTACTTCGTCTCCGGAGGCAGGTCGAAGAGGCGCACCATCCGCCGCACGAACTGGATCTGCGCGAGCCAGTCGATGGTCGGGGCGTCGAGGAGCCCCGTCAGCAGCAGCACGTCGCCGAGGAGGCCCCTGGTCGCGAGCGCGTCCGACAGGATGTCCGCGGAGATCACCCCCTCCTCGAGCAGGATCTCGCCGAGCCGGGCGTAGCCGTCGCTCGGGCGGATCTTGATCGGGGATCCGCGGACGATCCGCAGGGTGTGCTCGGCGCCGGTGGGCTCCACCAGGATGAGCGAGCCGGTCAGCCGGTGGTCGACGGCATAGACGAAGAGGTGAGCGAACGGCGTCCGCTCCAGATCTCCTTCCGCCGTCGCCGGACCGTCGGCAGACATCCTGCGCCAAGCTACCATAGCGCACGGGCGCCGGAGCCCCTTTCTCCATGTCGCGCGCGATGGAGTCGCGGCGGGGGTCGCGGCGTCACGGACCGCGGCGAGAGGGGCGCGGCGCTGCGCGCTTCCGGCGCGCGGGGGCGGCGCCTGCGGCGCAGCGGCGCCCGCGCGTCGGGCCGTTCGCCACGGGTTCTTGTCGCTGCCGACGCGCGCTCGACGCACGCTGCTGCGTGGCGGCGCGCGGCGGCGCATGGCGGCGTGCGCCGTCGGGCGTCGGCCGCGGCGGTTCCGCGCTACGGTGGCAAGCATGCCGCGCGGACATGTGCTGGTGCTCGATGACGAGCGAGCGATCTTGACGACATTGCAGAAGGCCCTGTCGCTCGAGGGCTACACGGTCGACGTCGCTGGCGGCGTCGGCGTGGCCGAGGAGAAGCTGGCGAAGCGGAGCTATGACATCGCGCTCTTCGACGTCTCGCTGCCGGACGGCGACGGCGTCGAGCTGCTCCAGCGGATCCGCGCCGCGGGGTCGGAGATCCCGGTCGTGATGATGAGCGGCCACGCGACGGTCGACGCCGCCGTCCGCGCGACGCGGCTCGGCGCGATCGACTTCCTGGAGAAGCCGCTGTCGACCGATCGTCTGCTCTTGGTGCTCGAGAACACCCTGCGCCTGGTCCGCGCCGAGGCCGAGGCGAAGGCGCTCCGGACGCAGACCGGCCAGGTGGGCGAGCTCATCGGCGGGAGCCGGGCGATGCTGGAGCTGCGCGAGCAGATCGCGCGGGCGGCGAGGGCGACCGCGACGGTGTTCGTGACGGGCGAGCGCGGCACCGGCAAGGAGCTCGTCGCGCGCGCGATCCACGCGGCGTCGAAGCGGGCGCGCGGGCCTCTGGAGAAGATGAACTGCGCTGCGGTCCCGAGCGAGCTCATCGAGAGCGAGATGTTCGGGCACGAGGCGGGGGCGTTCACGGGCGCGACGAAGCAGCGGCGGGGGAAGTTCGAGCGCGCGAGCGGCGGGACGCTGTTCCTCGACGAGGTCGGGGACATGCCGCTCGCGATGCAGGCGAAGCTGCTCCGGGTGCTGCAGGAGCGGGAGATCGAGCGCGTGGGCGGGCAGGAGACGATCAAGGTCGACGTGCGCGTGGTGGCGGCGACGAACCGCGACATCGAGGCCGCGTGCCGCGAGGGGCAGTTCCGGCCGGACCTTTACGATCGGCTGAACGTGCTGCCGCTGTCGCTGCCGCCGCTCCGGGCGCGGCGCGAGGACGTGCCGCTGCTGGCGCGGCATTTCCTGGCGCTCGCGACGCAGGCGAACGATCGGCCCGGGATGGCGTTCACGGAGGGCGGGATGCGGATGCTCGTCGCCTACAGCTTCCCGGGGAACGTGCGGGAGCTGCGCAACATCATCGAGCGGCTGGTGATCCTGACGCCGGACGAGACGATCGACGAGGGCGACGTGAAGGTCTGCCTGGGCGGGCAGCAGGCCGCGATGAAGGGCGGGATCTTCCGGCCGGGGGTGCCGTTCCGGGTGCTCGCGGAGGAGGCGGAGCGGACCATCCTGGAGGAGGCGCTCGGCCACTACGGAGGGCAGATGGCGGCGACGGCGCGGGGGCTCGGGCTGGAGCGGAGCCACCTCTACAAGAAGTGCAAGGCGCTCGGGTTGCGCGGGGACAAGGGGGAGGCGGAGGACGAGTAGGCGGCGACGGCGACGGCGACGGCGACGGCGACGGCGACGGCGACGGCGACGGAGAGGGGGCCCTGCCGGGAGGCCGCGCCGAGGGGAGGGTCTGCGCGGCGGCCGCGGGTGGGCGCTCGGCCATCCGCCGAGGCGGGGACGAGGGAGCTTGCGCTGAGAACACCGCCCGGCATGTCTCCCTTCGGGCCTTGCCACCTGGGACGTTTCGTCGCGCGCCACACAAGGCGCGCCTGAGAGGCGGAGCCCGCTGGGACCTTATGGCACCTCGGTCGGTGCTCGCCGCGCCCACCCGCGGCCGCCGCGCAGACCCTCCCCTCGGCGCTACGGGCGTCGTTAGGGACAGGCGTAGCGGCGGCGCGACGCATGGCCGGGACCGCGGCGGGTGTGGTACGCGGAACCACGATGCTGCGATCGCTGCACCTGGAAGGCGTGGGGCCGGCCGACCGGCTCGACCTGGAGCTCGGCGAGCGGCTCAACGTGCTCACCGGCGACAACGGGCTCGGCAAGAGCTTCGTGCTCGAGGTCGCATGGTGGGCGCTCACCGGAACGTGGACGGATCGGCCGGTGCTGCCGCGGCCGGGCAAGGAAGAGAGCGCACGGATCGCGGGTGAAGCTGAGCCGGGCACCAGACCTGGTCAGTTCGAGAGCAAGTACGATCGCGTTTCTCAGCAGTGGCGCGATCGGTTTGGTCGCGACATGAGCCGCGGCCTGACCAATACCCCGGCCGGCGTCGCCATGCCTTCGTGGGTACGCGGCCTGGTCCCGGTGCTCTACATCCGCACGAACGGCGCGTGCTCCGTCTGGGATCCGTATCGGAATAGCGCATCGATGGGCAGCGCTCCATACCGGCCGCTGTCCGCGCCTTCGCTGGATCCTCAGCCCTATCTCTTCGAGGAAAGGCAACTCTGGGACGGGCTCGATCACGAGGGCAGGCCCGTCTGCAACGGGCTCGTCCAGGACTGGGTGACGTGGCAACTCGAGGCGGCGGACGGCGACGAGGCCCACCCGTTCCAGCTCCTTTGCCGCGTACTGCAGCAGCTCTCCCACCCCGAGGAGACGATGAGGCCCGGCAAGCCGGTGCGGCTCTACCTCGACGACGTGCGCAAGTTCCCGACCATCGCGCTGCCCTACGGCACGATCCCCATCGTCCACGCGTCGGCCGGGATGAAGCGGATCCTCGCGCTCTCCTACCTCATCGCGTGGTCCTGGTCGGAGCACGTGCAGGCGTCACGCCTCATCGGCTGGGAGCCCTCCGAGCGCCTCGTCGTGCTGATGGAGGAACCCGAGACGCACCTGCACCCGAAGTGGCAACGCCACATCGTCCCCGCGCTCCTCGGAGCCCTGAGCGGGCTCTCTCCCTCGATGCGCCCGCAGGTGCTCCTGACGACGCACTCGCCCCTCGTGCTCGCGTCGATGGAGCCGCACTTCAAGCCGGCCAGGGACAAGCTGTTCGTGTTCAAGCTCGACGGCGCCGACGTGGCCGTGCGCGAGCTCCCCTGGGCGAAGGGCGGCGATGCGATCGGGTGGCTCACCTCCCCAGTGTTCGGTCTGGAGCAGGCGCGCTCGATCGAGGCGGAGCGCGCCATCGAAGCCGCCGAGGCGCTGATGCGCGGCGAGACCGGCACGCTGCCGGAAGGGCTCAGGAGCGAGGAGGAGATCCATCGGGAGCTCGTGCGCCTCCTGCCGGATCAGGATCGCTTCTGGCCGCGCTGGACCGTGCGCCGGGAGCGGGCGGGCGCATGATCCCCTTCGAGCGCACGCCTGAACCCGCGGACTTCGACGTCAGCATCCGACAGCCCGGCCAGCGGTGGCTCGCCAGGGGCGATGCCAGGAGCACGCCGGGGTACTGGCGCCGCGCGGCGCGCGACCTCCGGGCCGCCTTCAAGGATCTGTGCGGCTACACGGCGATGTGGCTCTCGACGCCAGGGACGGTCGACCACTTCGTCTCGCGAGATGAAGATCCGAGCCTCGCCTACGAGTGGACCAACTTTCGGTACGCCGCGGCATGGATCAACAGCAGCAAGAGCGCGCTCCGCTCCGATCAGGTGCTGGATCCATTCGAGGTCGGCGACGGCTGGTTCGAGATCATCCTGCCGTCCTGCCAGATGGTGCTGACGGACCGCTGCCCGCCGGAGGTCCGCGATCGCGCCCAGACGATGCTAAAGCGGCTCAAGCTCGGCGACGGCGAGAGCGTCGTCTCGTTCCGGCAGGAGTGGTACCGGATGTACTGCGAGGGAGAGCTCAGCCTGGAGGGCCTCGCGCGCAAGGCGCCCCTCCTTGCGCGCGCGGTGCGGAAGCAGCAGGAGCAAGCAGCCGCCGAGCCGGTGGCTAGCGGCGAGGCCCCGCGCTCCGCGCAAGCCGGAATCTCGGGCTCATGACTGCTGCGCCGTAGGAGGTACGGACCGGTGACCTGGGTAACGGTTCAGACCGGGAGCCTGGGTAGCACCCGGACGGACCGGGAGCCTGGGTGACACATGTCGTAGAGGGTCGGCGACGGAGGATCGCTGGTGCCCTGGAAAGAGACATGTTCAGTGGACGAGAGGCTTCAGTTCATCGCGCAGGTCAACGAGTCGGACGAGACGTTCGCGGAGCTGTGCCGACGGTTCGGTATCAGCCGGAAGACGGGGTACAAGTGGGTGGAGCGCTACGAGCAATCCGGACCTCGTGGTCTGGAGGAGCGGCGGCCCGTGGCGCACACGTTCCCGCATGCGACGCCAGCGGCGATCGTCGACGCGCTGGTCGAGCTGCGGAAGGTGCGACCCACCTGGGGTCCGAAGAAGCTGCGCGCCCGGCTGGAGAGCATGGGCCTTGAGGGGCTGCCGGCGACGAGCACCATCGGCGAGCTGCTCAAGAAACACGGGCTGATCCGGCCCCGGCGGCGCCGCGTGGTGATGCCGACGTCAGCGATGCCGTCGACGCTGGCTCCAGCGGAGCAGCCTAATGACACATGGTGCGTCGATTTCAAGGGGCACTTTGCGCTTGGCGACAAGACCCGGTGCCACCCGCTGACGTTGACGGACCAGGCGTCGCGGTACTTGCTCAAGTGCGAGGGCGTAGCGAAGCCGGACGAGGCCTCGGTGCGGCCGCACTTCGAGCGCGCGTTCCGCGAGTTCGGGCTGCCGAACCGTATCCGCTTGGACAACGGCCCGCCGTTCGCCACGCTGGGCATCGGAGGGCTCTCGGCGCTGTCGGTCAGCTGGATCAAGCTCGGCGTGGCTCCCGAGCGCATCGAGCCCGGCAAGCCGCAGCAGAACGGCCGTCACGAGCGCATGCACAAGACGCTGAAGGCGGAGGCGACATCGCCGCCCGGAGCCACGCTCGCGGCGCAGCAGCGCGTCTTCGACCGCTTCCGGCACGAGTACAATGACCAGCGGCCCCACGAGGCGCTCGGCCAGAGGACGCCGGCTTCGCGCTACACGCCGTCGCGGCGGACGATGCCGAGCAAGCCCTCCTCGCCGGAGTATCCGGACACGATGGCCGTGCGACGCGTGGGGGACATGGGACGGCTGCAGTTCGGTGGCGCGAACACCTTCGTCTCCAAGCTGATCGCCAACGAGCCCGTGGGGCTGCTTCCGATCGCCGACGACGTCTGGGAGCTGTACTACGGGCCGGTTCTGCTCGCGCAGGTCACCTTGAAGAACAAGGAGCTGCAGCTCGCCAAGGCACGGTGACCTGCGCGCACTCACGCCGGAACGTGAGGAGAGGCTCGCGTGTACCGAGACCGCGGGAAGCGGTTCGTGTATAGATCCTGGCGGTCCGAGAGAGCGCGGTGAGCGTGTCGCGTCGACGAGGATCCGGCCTCTGTTTCCAGTCCTCCCGGAGCAGCGGCCCGTAGCTCTAAGGAAGTGTCACCGCGGCTCCCGGTCAGAAGTGTTACCAGGGCTCCGCTCGTACAGGACCGTTTCCGGTTCCCCGGGGTTCCCAGCTGCCTCCCCCAGACCGTTTCCGGTTCCCCGAGGGCTCCCAGCTGCCTCTTCCAGACCGTTTCCGGTTCCCCGAGGGCTCCCCAGCTGCCTCTCAGGAACCGTTTCCGGTTCCTCCAGGGCTCCCCAGCTGCCTCTCAGGAACCGTTTCCGGTTCCTCCAGGGCTCCCCAGCTGCCTCTCAGGAACCGTTTCCGGTTCCCCGAGGGCTCCCCAGCTAACTTCCCACACCGTTTCCGGTTCCTCGGAGGCTCCCCAGCTATCTCTCCAGACCGTTTCCGGTTCCTCGGAGGCTCCCCAGCTATCTCTCCAGACCGTTTCCGGTTCCCCGGGGGCTCCCCAGCTACCTCCCCCAGAGCGTTTCCGGTTCATCAGGGGCTCCCAGCGGCCTCTCAGGAACCGTTTCCGGTCCGCCGAGGGCAGCCGTGCTCGTCGAGCGCGAGGCTAGGGGGAGCGTTGTGTTGCGTGTCGCCCCGGCGCATGGCCAGCTTGACCTGGTACCACGCGAGCGCCGGAGGGGGTCTCCGCGCGGCAGGGCGCGGGTGGGCGCGGCGAGCACCGACCGAGGTGCCATAGGGTCCCAGCGGGCTCCGCCTCTCAGGCGCGCCTTGTGTGGCGCGCGACGAAACGTCTCAGGTGGCAAGGCCCGAAGGGAGACATGCCGGGTGGTGTTCTCAGCGCAAGCTCCCACGCCCCCGCCTCGGCGGATGGCCGAGCGCCCACCCGCGCCCTGCCGCGCGGAGACCCCCTCCGGCGCGTGCAGCCCGGATCTCCGCCCTCCCCTCCACCCCTCGGCATCTCCCCTCAATCCGGCATCGCCCGCGGCGCCGGCGGCGACGCCCCCCGCATCGCCTTCTGGTACTCCAGCGCCTGCTTCGCGTAGTCGTCCTGCTTCATCTTCGCGTACGCCTTGGCGAGCTCCCCGTAAATCTCCGCCGCGTCCCCGGGCCTCGCGCCGGCGATGAGCGCGCTGTTCAGCTCGTAGATCGCCGACACGTGCCGCCCCGTGCGCGCCAGCGCCCGCGCGTACAGTCGGTGGATCTCCGGGTTCGCCACGTCGACGTAGATCGCGCTCTCGCCGACCTTGCGCGCCTCCTCCCACGCGCCGCGCTCCACGAGCAGCCGCAAGAGCCGCCGCCAGACCCGGCGATCGTGCTGGTCGAGCAGCGAGAGCCGCCGCAGCGCCGCGAGCTCGCCCGCCACGTCCTTCTGCCGGCGCGCGAGGTCGTAGAGCCCCTGCAGCGGCTCCGCTTGCGTGGGATCCAGCCGCGACGCCGCCTCGAGGTTCGCCTTCATCCTCGCCGCGTCCTTCTTCAGCTCGGCCAGATCCGCCAGCTTCATCCGCACGACGTAACCGTCGTGGCCGTCGGCCACCATCTTGCCCAAGAGCCTCGCCGCCTCGTCGAGCTTCTTCTCGCCGAACGCCGCGCGCACCTTGAGGTAGTTCGCGTCGGGCTGCTTCGGGTCCACCCGCAGCGCCTCGGCGAGCACCGCCTCGGACTCCTGGTGCTGCCCGTCCTTGTCCAGCGCGAGCGCGAGTTCGACAAGCCGCCGCGCGTCCTTCGGAGCGCGCGCCGCCGCCTTGCGCGCCTCGTCGAGCGGCGGCGCCTGGAGATCGGGGACGTACTGCTTCTCGTAGCGCTCGAGCCGCGGCTTCAGCCACGCGCGGAAGCGCCGATCCAGCTCCTCGGTGCCGACGCCGAGCGACTCCTTCACGACCTCCGGCGTGCGCTTGCCCGCCGCCCACCGCGGCAACATCGACACGACCTTCGAGAAGCCGAACTCCTCGACCATGAAGACCACGATCTGGCTCGCCGCGAAGTACGCCATCGTCACGTCCGAGATGTCGTCGACGTGCGTGAAGGCCCGGTTGAACCCCGCGACCGCCGGGATCCTCCCGCCCTTCAGCGCCGCGAACAGCGCCGGATCTTCCTCGCGGTGCCACTCCGGCCGCCGCACGATCGTCTCGTACTCGCTGAGCCCCTCGGTGAACCAGCGCGGGACGTGGTTCTTCGAGAGCTGGATCGCGAAGACGTGCCCGAGCTCGTGCCACAGCACGTTGCCCCAGTTGAACTCCGCCGCCGCCGGGCTCAGCGCGGCGAGCGTCTGGCCGAAGCAGACGCCCTGGATGCCCACGTTGGGCAGGCCGCTCGTCCTCACGCTGAAGTTCTCCGTCGACGCGTAGAGCTCGATCGAGACCGGCACCTTCGGCGTGAAGCCGTAACGCTTCACCATCGAGCCCCAGGCCTCCTCGAGCATGCGCGGCACGTACCGCTCGAGGATCGCCCGCTCCTCCTTGTGGTAGCGGACGCGGAACGTCTGCCCCTCGACGGTCACGTACTGGGTGGCGATGTCCTTCTCGTAGAGGTTCAGCGTGTTGAAGACCCGGACGTTGAAGCGATCCTTGTCCCACGCCTTCTGGAGCGCCTGGAGGCCGCTCTTCTCGTCGCCGGCGCGGATCAGGTTCAGCCCCAGCGTGGCGTGCGCCTTCGCGTCGCTCGGATCGACCTGCGTCGCCTCCCCCATCATCTTGACGATGTCGTCGTAGCGGTGCTCCCACTCCGCGAACTCGCCGACGATCTGGAAGAACCGCGAGAACTCCGGGTTCAGGCCGAGCACCTTCGCCTTGAGCGCCTCGAAGCCGGCCGCGTCGTCGGCGAGGAACCGGCCCGCCGCCTTGATCGAGAGCAGCTCCAGATCGCCCGGGTTCACCTGGAGGCCGCGGCCCGCCGCGGCGTCCGCGGCGTCGATGTCCATGTCGCGGAGCGCGAGCCCGGCGCGCACGAAGTAGGCCTCGGCGAGGTTCGGGTTCACCGAGAGCGCCTGCGCGATCTCGCTGTCGGCGCCGCCGAAGTCGAGCGCGCTGTCGAGCTTCACGCGCGCCATCGCGACGTGGACCATCGGGTCCTTCGGGGCGAGCTTGAGCGCCTCCTTCACCACCTGGCCGGCGTGGCCGGGATCGTACTTGTCGAGGAACAGCTCGGCCCGCCAGAGCAACGTCTCGACCCGCTGCTTGCCGCCGACCTTCTCGGCCGCGTTGAACGCGTCGTTCGCGTCGCGCGCGCTCCGGAGCAGGTGCGCCGCGCGCCCGACCAGCGACAGGCCCTCCACGTCGTTCGCGGTGATCTTGTCGTCGTTGTAGTCGTCGATGATCGTCATCAGCGGCGCGCGCGCCTCGCCCCGCTTGCCCGACTGGATGAGGAGCTCGCCGAGCACGAGCCGCGCGCGGCGGGCCTCGTCCTCCCGCTCGACCTCGCGCGCCGCCGCGATCGCCTCGGCCAGCTTCCCGCGGCGCGCGAGCGCCTCGGCCCTGAGCGGCGCGGCCGCGATCTTCGCCTCCCTGCCGAGCGCGGCGGCCGCCTTCGCCGTCTTCGCCGCGTCGTCGTAGCGGCCCGTCGCGAGCTCGATCCGCGCCTTCGTGAGCAGCGCGGCGGCGCGCTCCTTGCCGCCCTGGAGCGCGCCGAGGACCTTCTCGGCGCCGGCGTAATCCCCCTGCGCGACGAGCGCCTCGGCGCGCGCGAGCGAAGGGGGCGGCTCCGCGGACGCGGGCGCCTGGGCCGCGCAGGCGGCGGCGACGAGGAGGGCGGCGAGAGAGCGGCGGATCGAGTGGCTTCGCATGAGACCCCGTGCGCAACCGTGCGCCATCGTTCGCAGTCGTACGTAGCCGCACGTGAGCCGTGCGGAGCCGTGCGGAATCAATCGAAGGTTCCCGCTGGGAATGCGGCGCCCGGTCGGGCCGGGCAAGCCCATCCTAGCCGAGAGGAGGAAGGCCGAGCATGAGCGAGCGGCCGAGGGCGCGCCAGGGTCGGCCGCCGCGCGATCGTGGTATGCGAGGGGCCATGGCGAGCAGGCTTGCAGGGCAGGTCGTTCTGATCACGGGCGCGTCGTCGGGCATCGGCGAGGCGCTCGCCCGGGAGGTCGCCCGGCGCGGCGGCCGCGTCGTCCTCACGGCGCGGCGGACCGAGCGGCTCGAGGCGCTCGCCGGCGAGCTCCGGGCGTCCGGCGGCGAGGCGATCGCGGCCGCGTGCGACGTCACGCGCGACGGCGACGTGGAGCGCGCCGTCGCGCAGGCGATCGAGGCGTTCGGGCGGCTCGACGTCGCCATCGCGAACGCGGGGTTCGGCGTGATGGGCCGCGTCGAGGACCTCTCGCTCGACGACTTCCGCCGGCAGCTCGAGACGAACGTCTTCGGCGCGCTGCGCACCGTGAAGGCCGCGCTGCCGGAGCTCAAGCGGGCGCGCGGCGGCGTCGCGCTGATGGGCAGCGCGAGCGGCTACCTCGCGTTCCCCACGATGGGCGCGTACACCATGAGCAAGTTCGCGGTGCGCGCGCTCGCCGAGACGCTGCGCGCCGAGCTCCACGCCGACGGCGTCGCGGTCACGCACGTCGCCCCGGGGTTCGTGGACAGCGAGATCCGCCGGATCGACAACGCGGGCAAGCTCGTCGACGGCGCCCGGGAGCCGGTGCCGCGCTGGCTCATCATGCCGACGCCCACGGCGGCGCGGCAGATCATGGACGCCATCGCCGCGCGCCGCGCCGAGGCGATCGTCACCGGCCACGCGAAGCTCGGGGTGTCGCTCGCGCGGTACGCGCCGGGGCTGCTCAACGCGGCCGTCGCGCGGCTCCCGCGCAAAGGCCGGCGCGCAGGCGGCTGAGCCGGCGGCGGCCCGCCTACGGAGCGGCGGGCCCGAGCTCGCGGCGGACGAGCGCCTCGAGGGCGTCGATGAAGCGCGGCCGCGTGTTCACGGCCGGCGCCCGCTCGAGCCGGGCGAGGCCCGCCTCCCGGGCGATGACGTGCGCCTCGACGTCGAGGTCGTAGAGGGTCTCGACGTGATCCGCGACGAAGCCGATCGGCGCGACCAGCGCCTCGCGCGCGCCGCGCGCGGCGAGCGCCTCGAACGTCGACCGGAGATCCGGGCCGAGCCAGGCGTCGCCGGTCATGCCCTGGCTCTGGAACGCGACGAGCACCGGGTTGCCCCCGGGCGCGACGCGGCGCTCCACCTCGGCGGCCATCGCGCGGAACTGGCGCTCGTACGGATCGCCCGCGTCGATGATCCGCTGCGGCAGGCTGTGGGCCGAGAGGATCACCGCCACGCTGGCCCGGCGCTCCTCGGGGAAGCGCGCGAGCGCCTCGTCGATCACCTCGACGAAGGCGTCGATCAGCGCCGGCTCGAGCCCCCACGCGGGCACGCACCGGACCTCCATGCCGCCTTGCTTCGCGGCCGCGTCGCGGACCACGGCGTGGTAGACGTCGACGGACTGCGGCGCGAGCGGCAGCGAGACGACGCGGCGCACGCCGCTCGCGTGGAGCGACGCGAGCACCTCGCCGGGGTACGGATGAAAGAGGCGCCCCGCGATCGCGACCGGGAGGCCGATCCGCGCGGCGAGCGCGTCCGCCTGCGCCTGCGTGATGCGCATGAGCGGCGAGCCGCCGATCCTCTCGAAGCGGCGCCGCACCTCGTCGATCAGCTCCGGCGGGGCGGGCCGGCCGCGGCGGATGTTGGCGAGGAACGCCGGCAGATCGTCGAGCCGCTCGACGGTCCCATGGCAGCTGAGGAGGACGGCGGTGGTCACGGCGCCACTCTACATCGCCTCCGCGCGGGCAGCGCCGGCGTCGGCGGCGCGCGGCGGCGCCGCCGGCGCATCGCAGCGGATCACTCCGCGTCCCAGGCGACGACGACGCGGTCGTGGCCGATGAGGCCGTTCCTCTTGCGGGCGAGGTGCTGCGCGACGACCCGGTCGCCCGCGGCGTAGACCCGCACCTCCGTGAACGCCAGCCCGTCGTCGGTCTCGATGCCGTCCAGGATCTCCGCCGCGTCCAGCTGCCGCGCCCAGCCCGAGACCGGATCCCGGAAGAGGTCCTCCTGGAGCCGCTCCAGGATCGCCGGCCTCCCGGTGGTGACGTTGGGATGGGCCGGGGGATGCCGGCCGCTCACCTCCTCGATCACCGCGTCGTCGGCGTAGATCCGGGAGAGCGCCTCGATGTCCTTGCCCCTCAACGCGCGGGTGATCTCCGCGAGCAACCCGCCGCTCACCCGCTGGGCCGAAGGTCGCGTCCGCTCCGATCCTTCCATACATGCTTGCATGGGACGCGTCGGCGCGGGCGTCGAGCCCAGGAGGGACGTGTCCGCGATGCCGATGTCGAGCGCTGAGCTCGCGCGCCGCGACCTCCGTCCCGGCGAGATTGCGACGGGCGGCGAGTTGCAGCGTCCGGACGGACGTGGTGAATAGAGAGGGTTATGACGCAGCGCCGCACGGTCGTCCTCGCCGATCTCCACCTCGTGCGCCAGACGCCGGGCGACGTCACCGCCGATCTCGCCCGGTTCGTGGCGGCCCACCCGGGAGCCCGCATCGTGGTCGCGGGCGATCTGTTCGATCTCTCGTCCGAGTCGCCCTGGATGCCGCGGCCGCGCGCGCTGCGCGAGGCGCTCTTCGCGCACCCGACCGCGCGGGCGGCGCTCGCCGAGCACCTCGATCGGGACGGCGAGCTCTGGCTCGCGGGGGGCAACCACGACGCCGAGGTCGGAGCGCCCGACTTCCCGCAGGCGCTGGCCGAGGCGCTCGAGCTGACCGGCGAGGCCCGATCGCGGATCCGGACGACGCCCTGGTTCTTCCGCGAGGGGGCGATCCACATCGAGCACGGGCACCTGTACGACCCGGACAACGCCCCTGCCCACCCGCTCGTGGTCGGCGAGCGCAGCCTCGGCGTCCACTTCGTCGAGGAGTTCATCGCGCCGACCGGCGCGCACCGCTATCTGCAGGCGAACGACCAGACGCCGCTCCGGCTGTTCCTGTCGGCGTTCACCTGGTACGGCCCCCGCGCGCCGTACGTCATCTACCGCTACTTCCACGCGGCGATCGGCGCGATGCTGAAGAGCGGGCCGCTGTACCGCGCGCGGGGCGAAGCGGAGGTGGGGGCCGAGGTCGTCGAGCGCTTCGCGCACGAGCTCGGGGTGCCGCGCGCGACGGCCGACGGGCTCCTCGGGCTCGCGGCCACGCCGACGCTCGAGAGCGCGGCGAGCACCTTCACGCGGCTGTACTTCGATCGCGTGATCGCGACGCTGTCGATGGGCGCGGGGCTCGCGGCGCTCGGCGTTGGCGCGCGGGAGACCGGCGCCGCGGCGCTGAGCCTCGGCGCGCTGCTGATGGGCGCGAGCTGGGCGAGCGGCCACAACCGCTACGCCGGCACGGTCGCCGAGCGGCTGGCCGAGAGCGCCGGCCGCGTGGCGACGACGACCGGCGCGAAGCTGGTGGTCTTCGGCCACACGCACAAGGAAGCGCTCGGCGACGGGTACGCGAACACCGGCAGCTTCTCGTTCCCGCGCACCGCGCCCGGCAGGCCGTACGTGGAGATCGAGGGGCCGCCGGACGCGCCGCGCGCGGTGAGCCGCTTCTGGAGAGCGGTCGCGTGAAGCGCTGACGACCTAGCTGCCGCTCGCGTGCGCGGTGAGCGCGCCCTCGACCAGGTCGAGCGCGATCGGGACGTCCTCCTCCGGGATCGGCGTCCCGCCGAGCATCGCGGCGAGCAGGCGCTCCCGCGGCTCGGGGCGCAGCAAGAGCGGGCCGCCGCCGCACGTGCGGCACACGAGGCCGCCGCGCGCCGGATCCGCGTGGGCCGACTGCGTCGCGTCGCAAGCGCGCCCGCACCGGACGCACTGCGTGAGCTCGAGACCCCAGCCGAAGGCGGTCAGCAAGCGCAAGCCGGTCTCCGCCAGCAGCGCCTGAGGCGGCGCCGCGGACTCCTCGTCGAGCCGATCGAGGAGCTGGTTCAGCTCGCGCCACGCCGCCGGCTCGGCGGTGTGCGCGGGCGCGATCTCGCGCACCCAGCGCAGCGCCCGCCCCGCGACCTCGAGGCGCCCGAGATCCCCCGCGAGCCGCAGGCGGGGGCGCTCGATCGCGGCCTCGGTGAGCTGGGCCAGCTCGGCGCCGGGGCGGACCTCCAGGGTCACACGCAAGAGGTGCATCGGCTCGAGCGCCGGGAAGCGCTTGGCCGAGCGGCGCGCGCCGCGCGCGGTGGCAGAGAAGAGCCCGGCCTGCTCGGTGAAGAGCCCGACCAGGAGATCGGCTTCACCGAAGGGGACACGCCGGACCAGGAGCGCCTCGGTGCGGAGCCGCTCCGTCCGCGGGCGAACGGATCGGGGCATGGCAGGAGATGGCAGGGAACGGCAGGTTGAACCGCGAGCCGCGGCGAGCGCGCGGCGAAAATTTGGCCCTCAGGCCGAGAGCGAGGTACGAGCCGCCGCGACGGTGCCCTCGGACAGCTCCGGCGGCATGTCGTGGCCGCGGGGCCGGAGCACGATGCTGAGCGCCAGCGTGAACAGGATGAGCAGCAGCACGAACGCGATCGCGACCCCGAACCGCCGGCTCTGGGTGCGGCGCGCGGGCGCCGCGATAGGCAGCGGCGTCACCAGCGCGATCCGGCGGCTCGCCGTGTATCGGGCCAGCACCTCCTCCATCGGGAGCGAGACGGCGCGGGCATACGCCTTCAGGAACCCGCGGACGAACACCTCGCCGGGCAGGTCATCGAAGTGATCTGCCTCGATCCGCTCGATGGAGATCACGGGGATGCGCGTGGCGCGGGCGACCTCCTCCACGCTCATGGCTCGGGCCTCACGCGTGCGTCTCAGGTAGCGTCCGATCGACTCCATCCCATTCCACCCATCGTCATTCGGTCGTCACTCTACTCACCCCGAGAACCGTTGCTCAACCCCTTAACGCTCCCCGAGCTCCTTCTCGGAGCGAGGCGCGCCGAGGACCTATTGCAACGTCTGTAACTGTGCAGCGCAGCGCTGCCCCACCGGCGTCGACGCGTCGATCTCGCGGCACCGCTCGAGATCGGCGCGCGCGTCGTCGACAAGCCCCCTCTTCTCGGCGACGCGGGCGCGCGCGTCGAACGCGTCCTGCAGCCGCCGGCACTCCGGCTGGTCGGTCTCGACCGCCCTGGTGAACGCCTCGCGCGCCAGATCGAGCTCGCCCCGCTTCTCGTAGGCGAGGCCGAGCCGGTACTGCCCCACGCAGAAGAGGGGCTGCGCCGCGACGGCGCGGCGTAGCGCGTCGATCGCCGCGTCGTTGTCGCCCTTGAGCAGGTACGCCCAGCCCAGGTTGCCCCACGACTTCTCCGGCGAGGCGTAGAGGATGTCCCCGGCGAGCGGCTTGAGCACCGCGATCGCCTCGTCGTAGCGCCGCTGGTGCACGAGGATGACCCCCAGCGCGTTCTTCGCGTCCCGCATCTCGGGGTTCGCCTCGAGGGCGCGCCGGGCCATCTTCTCGGCGCTGTCGAACCGGCAGTCGCTCGAGTGGGCGTCGCCGGCGCAGAAGCCGAGCAGGATCAGCGCGCCCAGATAGGCCGCGTCCGCGTTGTCCTCGTCGAGCGCGAGCGCCTTCTCGACGTGCGCGAGCGCCTCGCGCAGGCGGCCGTGCTGGAACGCATCGCGCGCGAGATCGTACTCGGCGAGCGAGCGCGTCTCGTCCGCCTGCGCCGCGGGCTGCGCGCCGCCGCACGCCGCGAGCGGCGCAACCGGCGCGACCGCGAGCAGCGACCGGAGCGACAGGACGACAGCCGCGCCGCGGATGCACCCCGCGCGCGTCGCTGATGTCATGTGTCGCTGCGATGTCATGTGCGATCTTGATTCCGCTGCTGAGCAACGCCGCAGCGCGGCAGCACGTCAGGGCGAGAGGTGAGCTGCCCTGCGGGGACCCCTGAGTAAACCAGGCCGCTGGTCACGTCAACCCGCGAATCTGCCTTGTAGACGCGGCGCGTCCTCGCGATCGCGATTCCGCTTTCAGCAGATGTCAGGTCAGCCTAGGATGCCGGAGCGGGGGATTCCTGGACCTCACTGTTCGCCGCGGATCTCGTCCTTGAGGCCGAGCAGGCCGAACAACCTCCGCAGCGCCTCGATGTCGGGGATCTCGAGGCGCTCGTCGGCGACGCGCAGGTACTGGCCCTCGCGGAGCTGCTGCACCGCGCGCTTCACGGTGTCGACGTCGAGGCCGACGCGGGTCGACAGCTCCATCGGCGAGATCGCGAACGAGGCGCCGTTCGACGAGGCGCCGCTCGCGGCGCGCGACTGCTGCGCGAGCTTGAGGAGCGCGTTCACCACCTTCGACTGCGTGTCGTTGAGCATCATGATCTCGATCTGGTCCTCCGCGTCGCGGAGCCGACCCACGAGCTGCTTGATGATGCGCAGGGCGACGGCCGGGTTGCGCTCGACGAGGTTCTGCAGCGTGCCCTGATCGAGCGCGAGCGCGACGCCGCGGGACAGCGCGATCGCGGTCGACCAGCGCGCCGCACCGCCGAGGAGCGCGGACTCGCCGAACAGATCGCCGGGCTTCAGGACCATCAGGCTGCGCTCGGCGCCGCGGACCTTCTTGATGAGCCGGATCCTCCCCTCCTCCAGGAGATAGGCCTCGGTCCCGGGCTCGCCCTCGCGGAAGATGACGTCGCCCGCCTCGAAGGGGCGGCCGAACCGGGCGCGGAGCCGCTCGGGATCGGGCGCCGAATCGACCGGCTCCGCGCGGGCGGAGAGCTCGTCGGGCGCGTCGGGCGCCGCGGCGGGGGTGGAGCGAGGACGCGCAGGCGCCGCAGCGGGCAGCGGCGCGGGCTCCGCGTCGCTGGAGCTCGAGGCGTCGCGCTCCGCGTCGGGTGCGACGCCGTCCCCTTCAGACGAGCTGGTCATCGGGGCGGAGTGTATCCCAGCTCGGCTGGCTTCGCGTCCGGCGCGCGCACATAGAGCGGCTCGAGGAGCTCCGGGTCGTGCCCGCGAGCCGCGCTCCCGCGCTCGCCGCCCAGCGCGGCGGCCCGGAGCCGGCCCACCGCGAGGCGCGCGATCCACGCGGCGTCGGGGAAATCCAGCGCCTCGCCGCGGACGGCGAGGGGCCGGAGCGCCTCGATCTCTTCGGCGACCGCGCCGACGACGACGATCCGGCGGCCCGCGGCGAGCGCGGCCACCGCGTCGAACGCCGCGTCGCGCGGCAGGTGCCGCGGCGGCACCTCCGGCGGCGCGGCGGGCCGGTCGAAGGCGGCGAGGAAGACCTCCCCCTTCTTGGCGTCGATCAGCGGGACGAGCAGATCGCCAGGGGCCGCCGCGCCTCCGGCGAAGGCGGCGGCGGCCATCGCCTCGAGCGACGTGACGCCGGCGATCGGGGCGTCGAGCGCGAGCGCGACGCCCTTGGCCGCCGCGACCGCCACGCGCACCCCGGTGAACGAGCCGGGCCCCACGTCGCAGCCGAGCGCCTCGACCGCCGCGGGCGGCACGCCCGCCGCGGCGAGCACCTCGTCGATGGCGCCGAAGATGCGCTCCGCGTGGCCGTGGAGGTCGGCGTACGCCGTCGCGGCGAGCAGGCGCGCGCCCGCGCCCAGCGCCGCCGCGCGATCGGCGGCGGGGGCGGCGCCGCCCGGAGGCGCGGCCGCCTCGGCGGAACCGTCCAGGTTCGCTGCATCGAAGAGCGCGACGCTGCCGCGCGGGGTCGAGGTCGAGAGGGCGAGGAGCTTCAAGGCGCGCTCGGGAACGTTGCAGACGCGGTGCTGTCTGGCAGAACCACGGGCCACGGGCAACGGGCTTCAGCGAGGTGCTGGGCGCCGCGGCCCCTTCGACCGGGCCCGGGCGCGGAGTGCGAGCGGATGCGCGATCAACGAGCGATGCTGCCGGCGCTCCTCGTCTCGACGCTCGTGCACCTCGGCGCGTGGGGGTCCGCGCGGCTGACCCCGGAGGCGCCCGCGAGCGCTCCCGCCGCGCCCACGACGGAGCGCGAGCCCATCGATCTCTGGACCGGCACAACCGCGGCGCTGCCGGGCAGCGGCGGTGCCACGCCCCCGGCCGACGCGCGTGCCGGACCGGAGCGCGCCCCGGCGGCGCCCGCTCCGGCCGACGCCGTCCGGCCCGAGGCGCCCGCGGCGCGCCATGACGAGACCGGCGGCGCGCCGGCGCCGCCCGCGACGACGCCGCCCGCGACGGCGCCGCCCGCAACGGCGCCGCGCGTCCAGGCGGCGCCTCGGCCCAGGGCGGCGCCGCGGCCCAGGGCGGCGCCGCGGGCCGCGGACGGGCGCCGGGCGCCGGCGGCGGACGAGACCGCCGGCGACGCAGCGCGCCCCGCCGCGGCGCGGACGGGCGCCGGCGAGGGCGGAGAGGGCGACTTCGGGGCGGCCGGCCCGAGCGCGGTGCGCAGCCTCGGGCGCGCGTTCACGAGGGCGATCCCGCCGGCGTGCCAGGCGGACCCGATCTGGGCGACGCTGCCGCTGGGGAGCGCCGGGAAGGCGCGCTTCGTGATCGACATCGACGAGGCCGGGCACATCGCGTCGTGGCGTCCGGAGGGGGAGGAGCCGCCCGCGCGGCACCTCGGCAACCTGGCGAAGCGGACGATCGCGCTGCTCGGCCGAGGGACGTTCGCCGTGGCGCGCGGCGCGGTGACGGCCGGGAAACAGACGCTCGAGATCAGCGCCGTGATCCGCGCCGGCGCCGAGGACGGCGAGACGGGCGCGCCGGCCGATCTGGCGTGGCGCTTCGAGGGCGGTCGCGGCAAGGCGTCGTTCGCCCAGCCCGGCGGCCGCCTTGTCGAGGTCGTCGTCCAGGTGGTGCGCACGGAGGCCGCGCGGGGCGCGCCCCCCGGCTGAGCGCGTCGCGCGACCTCGTGCAGGCCATGGCGGCGCGTCGCCCGCCTGCGCGCGGGGCGCGCTCTCCAGCGCGGTCCCGGCGCTGCTTGCGGTCTCCCCTCGAAGCCCTACGTCCGGCGCGTGGAACGGCTCCGCGCTGCCGCATGGGCGTGTGTCGGGCTCCTCGGCGCCGCGCCGCTCGCTGCCTGCGACGACCGGGCGGCCGCGCTCTCCCGCCCGGCGGCGCCCCGCGAGGCGGCGGGCGCGCCGTGCTCGATCCCGCGCGAGGAGCTGCCGCCGGCGGCCGGCGGCGCGTGGCCCCTGCCGGCGCTGCCCCTGCCCACGCTGATCGAGCAGGTGCGGCCCGTGGTGGTGACCGTCGCCACCCTGCGCGCGACCTCGCTGCCGGACGGGCGCGCGACCCCGACATCCCCCTTCGGCCGCAGCGCGCCGCGGGTGGAGCGGGCGATCGGCTCGGGGTTCGTGATCGCCGCGGAGGGGCTCGTGCTGACGAGCGAGCACGTGGTCGGCGACGCGTTCGCCATCGAGGTGCAGCTCTCGGACGAGCGGGCCTTCGAGGCGACCGTGGTCGGGCGCGACCCCGCGCTCGACGTGGCGCTGCTGAAGCTGCGCGGGGCGGGGTCGCTGCGCGCCGCGTCCCTCGGATCGAGCGCTCCGATCCGGCCAGGGGACGACGTCCTCGTGATCGGCAACCCGTTCGGGCTCGGGCCGACGATGACCCGCGGCATCATCAGCGCGACGTCGAGGCCGATGGGCGCGGGGAGCCTCGACGGGTACCTCCAGACCGACGCCGCCATCAACCCGGGCAACAGCGGCGGGCCGCTCTTCAACGCGGCGGGACAGGTGATCGGCATCGCGACGGCGATCCACGAGGGCGGCCGCGGCATCAGCTTCGCCCTGCCGATCGACGAGGTGCTGGAGATCCTCCCCGAGCTGCGGGAGACCGGCCGCGTGGACCGCGGGCGCCTCGGGATCAGCTTCCAGGAGGTGACGTCGCAGCTCGCGCGCGCGCTCCGGCTCCCCGGCCGGATGGGCGCGCTGATCACCGAGGTCGAGCCGGAGAGCCCCGGGTCGCGCCTGGGCTTCAAGCCCGGCGACGTGATCACGTCGGTCGAGGGACGCCGCGTCGATCACGCGCGCGAGCTCGCGCGCGAGCTCCGGCGATCCAAGCCCGGGGACGAGGTGAAGATCACCTACAAGCGCGGCGGCGCGGACCGGCGCGCCACGGTGAAGCTCGAGCGATCGGCCCTGCGCGATCCGCCGCCGGGCCGGCGCGCGCCGGACGGCCGCGCCCCGAGGGACGCCGAGGAGCCGCCGTTCGGCGTGCTGGCGAGCGACGCGCTCGAGGGCGCGCTCGTCGAGTCGATCTCGCCGCAGAGCCCGGCGGCCGGCCACCTCGAGGTGGGCGACGTGGTCCTCGACCTGAACGGCGCGCCGGTGCGCGGCGGCGCCGATCTGACGGCGCGCCTGCTCGCGGCCGGGCGCCAGGATCTGCTGCTCCGGGTGCGGCGCAACGGCGCGACCCGGTACCTCGCCGTCCCGGCGCGCTGAGCGGGCGCCGCGCCAGCGAGCTCGGTCACGCGCGCGGGAAGGCAGAGCAGGCTGGCGGGCTACATGCCCGCGATGGAGGCTGCTACGTTACGCCGCATGGGAGCTTCGGCAGGCGCGAGTTGCCCGATTTGCCGCAAGTCGGCGGGGCCCAGGCCCGAGAACCCGGTCTTTCCGTTCTGCTCGCCCCAGTGCAAGCTGGTGGATCTCGGCCGCTGGCTCGACGGCAGCTACCGGGTGCCTGGCCCACCCGTCTCCTCGACGAACGACGACGAGGCCCTGGAGTCGAGGGGACGGACGGATGGGCTCGGCGGCAACCTTCACGAAGAGGACGAATGATCGCTCGCCGCGCGCTTTGCCTGCTCACCGTTCTCGCGTCAGCCGCCGCGGCGTCCACCGCCGCGGCGCAGCCGGGCCAGCCGGCCCTGGGGGCGTCGCCGGGCGACGGCGCGGCCGCGGCCGCGCCGACGAACCCGTACGATCCTTCGATGCAGGCCGGCGGCCTCGCGCCGCCACCTCCGATGACGACGCCCGAGCCGGAGCCCGTGTCGCCCGACGACACGGAGAGGCGCCTCGACGACGCGAAGAAGGAGGACTCGGGCCGCGGGCTCGAGCTCATCTGGCTGAACGTCGAGGGGGGCTACGAGAACGTCGGCCTCCAGACGTTCAACATCGACGAGGAGGAGCTCACGGCCGGGTTCATCTCCAGCTCGGCGAACGGCGGCGTCCTCGGCGCCGGGGCGGGCGTCCGGCTCCTCTACTTCACGCTGGGCGCGCGCGGGCGGGTCGGGTTCTTCGACGACTGGCAGCTCTTCAGCCTCGGCGGCGAGGTCGGCCTGCACCTCCCGCTCGGCCGGCTCGACCCGCACGTCGATCTGGGCTTCGGCTACGCCGGGCTCGGGAGCTTCAAGAGCGCGGTGAGCGGCGCGGCCGACGCCATCGCGATCCGCGGCGTCTACGGGAGGATCTCCGGCGGGCTCGACCTCTATCTCTCGCCGGTCTTCTCGATCGGCGCGAACGCGAGCTGGGAGCTCCTGGCGCTGACCAGGCCCGGGCTCTCCACGGCGCAGATCGACCGGATCAAGGGCGAGGCCGCCGCCACGCCGCAGCAGGCCAAGGCCGATCTGCTCGCGGCCGAGGGCTCCAGCGTGGGCTCGGCGCTCGCCTTGACCGCGGTCGCCGGGCTCCACTTCTAGCCGCCGCGCCGCCGGCCCCACCGCCCTGCCGCTCGCGCCATGAACGCCGCCTCCGTGCTCCTCTGGCTCGCCACCGTCGCCGCGCCGGTCGGGGGGCTCACCGCGCTCCTCCTCGCGTCGCAGCGCCTCTACGGCAGGCGCCGGTTCGTGGTGGCGACCGCGGTGCTCGGCGCGATCGCGTTCGTGCCGGCGCTGCTGCTCGAGAGCTTCCTCCAGCGCTGGCAAGGCCTCGACAAGAACGCCGGCGCGCTCGACGCGGTGACGCTCGTCTACCTGTTCGCCGTCGCGGCGCCGCTGGAGCAGGGGCTCAAGGTCGCGGCGGTCGCGCCGATCGCTAGGCTGCGCACGGTGGACGAGCCGTTCGACGGGCTCGTCTACGCGGCCGCCGCGGCGCTCGGGTTCGTGTCGGCCCACAACGCCGTGTACCTGTGGGGCCGGCCGCTTTCGTCGATCGACATCGCGCGGGCGCTGCTCGCCGTGCCGGCGCACCTCTCCTTCGCCTCGCTGTGGGGCTACGCGCTGGGCCGCGAGCGCAAGCGGCCGCTGGGCGGGCGCCGCTTCAACGCCGCGTGGCTCGTGGCGATGCTGCTCAACGGCGCCTACGACTACATCGTCTTCGCGTGCCGCCCGGTCGCGCTCTTCCTCGCGGCCCCGGTGCTGCTCGGCCTCGGCGTCGTGGTCTTCCTGGCCGCGCGCGATCTGCTCCGCCGGAGCGCGTCGCCCCACAGCTCGCAGCGCAAGGAGCGCCGCTTCCTGCCCCACATCGCGCCGCCGTCGCTCGGCACGGTGCGCGAGGCGCTGAGGCGCACGGAGCGGCCGGTGATGCTCACCTGGATCGCCTTCGGCGCGCTCGTGACGGTCGGGGTGATGACGACCACCCTCGCCCTCGCGGTCGCGCTCGGCCACCGCTTCGGCGTCGACTTCGCGGCGGTGGATCGCGGCGACGCGTCGACCGCCGCGGCGGCGCCGCTCCTGCTCCTGGTCGCCGGGGCGATCGCGGCGTTCCCGTTCGCCGGCTACCTGGTCGCCCGGGCCTCGTCGACCGGCAGCCTCCTCGAGCCGGCCGCCTCCGCGGCGCTCGCCATCGTCGGCACGCTGGTGCTGCTCGGCCTCGCGGCGCCCGTCGCGGTCGTGTTCGCGACCGCGCTCGCCCCCATCGCGTTCAGCCTCGCGTGCGCGGGCGCCTGGATCGGCACGACGCGCTGAGGGCGCGGCGCGCCCTCGCGACGGGCGCTTACGCGGTCGCCGCCTTCGCCGCCGGCTGGTGCTTCGCCACCTCGTCCTGGAACCTGCGGAGCAGCTCCTGCGCCGCGGGCGAGAGGTTCCGCGGCACCTCGACCTGGACGATCACCTGGAGCGAGCCGCGGCCGCGGCCGTCGATCCGCGGCGCGCCCTTGCCCTTGACCGAGATCACCTCGCCGGGCTGGACGCCCGCCGGGACCTCGACGTCGACCGCCGTGTCGTCCGGCAGGTCGATCTTGACCGTGCTGCCGAGCGCCGCGGCGACGAAGGAGATGGGCACGCGCGTGATGAGGTCGAGGCCGTCGCGCTCGAAGCGCTCGTCCGCGGCGAGATCGACGTCGACGTAGAGATCGCCCGGCGGCGCGCCCTGGGCGCCCGGCATGCCCTGTCCCGGCACCCGCAGCCGCTGGCCGCCGTCGATGCCGGCCGGGAAGTTGACCACGACCTTCCGCGTCTTCTCGACCGCCCCAAACCCCTTGCAGACGGCGCACGGCGTCTTGATGACCGACCCCTCGCCCGAGCACTCGGGGCAGGTCTGGGTGAACATCACGAAGCCGCGCGAGGTCGAGACCTGACCGGCGCCGCCGCACGTGCCGCACGGCTTGCGCTTGGTCCCCGGCTTCGCGCCCGAGCCGGAGCACTCGTCGCACGCGACCGGCGTCCGCAGGACGACCTCGCGCTTGCAGCCGAGCAGGGCGTCGCGCAGCGAGAGCCGCTGCTGAACCCGGATGTCCTGGCCGCGCGCCGGCCCGCGCCGCCGCCGCTGCCCGCCGCCGAAGCCGCCGAAGAACTCGGAGAAGATGTCCTGGAAGTGCGAGAAGATGTCGCTGTCGGCCGCGCCCCCCATCCCCTCGAGGCCGGCGTGGCCGAACTGGTCGTACCGCCTGCGCTTCTCCTCGTCGGAGAGGACCTGGTACGCCTCGGTGGCCTCTTTGAAGCGAGCCTCCGCCGACGCATCGCCGGGGTTCCGGTCCGGGTGGTACTTCAACGCAGCCTGACGATAGGCCTTGCGAATGTCGTCAGGCGTCGCGTCTCGCGCGAGGCCAAGAACTTCGTAGAAGTCGCGCTTTTCACTCATGAATGGTGGACCGCCGCGTCGATCCTGCCCGACAGGGGGCATAGGCGCCGGCAGACCATAAGTCGTCGCCCGCGCCTGTCAACGCGTAATACAGCGTGAACGCCCAAGGTGACCCGGGCGTCGCGAGATCTTCCGTGCGGGCCGCGGGGCTGCTACTGGCCGCGCGGGCCGCGGCGCAGCTACTGGCCGCGGCGCTGGAACGCGGGCGTGTCCCAGTCGGAGTCGAGCGGCGGGACGAAGCTCGCGCGGTCGCGCGGGCCGCCGCCCGCCGACTGCACCTGCGGCGCCGGACGACGGGTGGCCGGGTACGCGACCTCCTCGTGACGGTGCGGCTGGCGCTGCGTCATGGGAGGAACGCTCGGGGCAGAGCGGGCCGACATCGGCCCGGCCGCGGCGGAGAGCGACGCGCCGATGGAGTGCGCGGTCGCGCGGGGCTGCGCGGCGCTCGCGAGCTGCTGGGGCACCTCGGCGACGAGGTGATCGAAGCCGGTGGCGATGACCGTGACCTTGATCATCTCGCCCATGTTCTCGTCGATCGTCGCGCCGAAGATGATGTTCGCGTCCTCGTGCGCCTGCTCCTGCACGAGCGTCGCGGCCTCCTCGATCTCGCGCATCCGCATGTCGGGGCCGCCGACGATGTTGATGAGCACGCCCGTCGCGCCCTCGACGGAGATGTCGTCGAGCAGCGGCGAGCTGACGGCCATCTCGGCGGCGAGGCGAGCGCGGCCCTGCCCCTTCGCGCAGCCGGTGCCCATGAGCGCGCGGCCCATGTTCGACATCACCGTCTTCACGTCCGCGAAGTCGACGTTCACGATCCCGTTCTGCGTGATGAGATCGCTGATGCCCTTGATCGCCTGGTAGAGGACCTCGTCCGCCTTGCGGAACGCCTCGACGAACGAGAGGTCCTCGTCGCCGAGCGTGAGGAGCTTCTGGTTCGGGATCGTGATCAGCGTGTCGACGTGCTCGGCGAGCATGGCGAGGCCGAGCTCGGCGCGGCGCGAGCGCTGCTTGCCCTCGAAGAAGAACGGCTTCGTCACGACGCCGACGGTCAGGCACCCCTCCTCGCGCGCGAGCTGCGCGATGACCGGCGCGGCGCCGGTGCCGGTGCCGCCGCCCATCCCCGCGGTGACGAACACCATGTCCGCGCCCTGGATGCACTCCTTCACCCGGGTCACGTCCTCGAGCGCCGCCTTGCGGCCCTTCTCGGGATCGGCGCCCGCGCCGAGACCGCGCGTGACGCTCGCCCCGATGTGGAGCTTGGTCGGCGCGAGGCTCGCTCCGAGCGCCTGGGCGTCGGTGTTGACGACGATGAACTCCACGCCCTCGAGGCCGAAGTTGATCATCGTGTTGACTGCATTGCCGCCAGAACCGCCACAACCGATGACCTTGATCCGGGCGTCGTACCCGGTGTGCTCGTCGGCAAACTCGATGGAGAAACTCATGAACTCCTCCCGGGGATGTACAGCTAGCCGCTCGGCCCGGCGCCGACCCTCGCGGAGGTCGAGCGGCACGGAACCCTAAGTGCGCGAGGACGTCCTCGCTCCGGACGGCGTTCAGAGGGGCGCCTCTTCCCCTTCGAACACCGCTTTTCAGACCCTCTTGACTTTGCGTTCAAGAGGGCTCGCCAGCGCGTTCTCTGGCCCTCTCAAACCCAATTGTCTAACAACTTTCTCTTGCTACGTCATGCCTAGAATGCTGCTCGCAGCCAGTTCCAGAACCTCCCGCTCGACCTCTTTTCAATCTGCATTTCTTCGATGACTTCCCGGCGCGGCTCGCGCTCTCGGAGCTTCTCGCGGCGGCCCTCCGCGCGGCCGGCGTGAGCGGCCTCGTGCGTCACCGGCGTGAGCGCGCGCGCCTGCGCGAGAGCGTTGGCGCCGTACTGAACGAGGCCAACCCCGGTCGCGTACTGCGGGCCAGCCACGAGCTGCGTGATGCCTCGCACGCCGACCGGCACGCCGAGGCGCACCGGCATACCGAGGATCTCCTCGGCGAACTCGGTCATCCCCTCCATCAGGACGCCCCCGCCGGTGACCACCGCGCCGGCCGAGAGCTGCTCCAGCATGCCGGTGTCCTCGATCCGCTTGCGGATGACCGCGAAGATCTCCTCGACGCGCGGCTCGATGATGTCCGACAGGACGCGGCGCGCCGCCTTGCGCGGCAGGTGCCCGCCCACGCCGGGGACCTCGATCTCCTCCTCGTCGCCGACCATGCGGCCGAGGGCGCAGCCGGCGTTGCGCTTCAGGCGCTCGGCCTCGCCCATCGGCGTGCGCAGCCCGGCCGCGATGTCCGCGGTCACGTTGTTTCCGCCCGCCGGGATCACGCTGGCGTGCGCGATGCCGCCGTCCACGTAGAGGAGCAGGTCGGTCGTGCCGCCGCCGATGTCGATGATGGCGACGCCGATCTCCTTCTCGTCCTCGGAGAGCACCGCCTCGGCGCTGGCGAGCGGCTCCAGCACGACGTCGGCCACGGTGAGGCCGCAGCGCTCGGCGCAGCGGACGACGTTCTGGACGCACGAGGTCGCGGCGGTGATGAGGTTCACCTTCACCCCGAGCCGGACGCCGCTCATGCCGACCGGGTCGCGGATGCCGTCCTGGTTGTCGACCGTGAACTCGCGCGGCAGGACGTGCAGGATCTGGCGATCGGCGTCGACCGGGATCGCCCGCGCGCCCTCGAGGACGCGCTCGACGTCGAGCCGGGTGACCTCGCCGCCCGAGACCGCGGCGACGCCGTCGGACTGCTGGCAGCGGATGTGGCTGCCCGCGACGCCGGCGTAGACGGTGCGGATCTCGACGCCCGCCATCGTCTGAGCGGCCTCGATCGCCTCGGCGATCGAGCGCACCGTCCAGTCGATGTTGCTCACCACGCCCTTCCTCAGGCCGCGGCACGGGACGTTGCCCACCCCGAGGATGGTGATCCCATCAGCGTCGATCTCGCCAACGACCGCCGAGACCTTGGTCGTCCCGATGTCGAGGCCGACGACGATCTCAGTAGTCTCCATCCGGCTCTTCATTGCGTGCACCACCTCATGCGGGGACGAGCCCCATGCGCGTGTCAGGCGGGCACGACGCTGCCACGAGCCGAGAGAGCCGGCCAAGTTTTGCTCGGCGATCGCCGGCGCGTAGAGCGGGCGCGACGGCGGTCATCTCATCCTCACCACGACGCGCTCGGGGTGCGCGTCGTTGTCCAGGAAGATCACCGACGCGCTCGCCTTCCGCTGGGCGAGCTCGGTGAGCACCCGCGCCGCCTGGCCGACCTTGTCGCGGTAGGGCGGCTGCCCGAGGTGGAGCGCGATCCCCTCCTTGCCGATGGTGATGACGACCGACCCGTCCCGCTCGACGTGGAGCTCCTGGATCGGATAACGGCGGGCGACGCCGGCGCGCTCCATGTCCTCGACGACGTCGAGCATGCGCCGGACCGCGATGACGACGCCGGCGCGGTCGCGCGCCACCTGCTCGCCCGTGATCCCCGTGACGATCGGGAGATCGAACGGGTCGTCCTCGGCGAGCTCCTTGAAGAGCTCGCCGTCGCGCGTCGCGAGGTAGAGATCGCCGCCGATCGCGACGAGGGCCTGCGCCTCCCGCTCGACGACGCTGACGTGGACCGTCGAGGGGAGCGTGCGGGTGACCGTCGCCTTCTCGATCCAGGGATCGGTGGAGATCGCGGCGCCGGCGAGCTCGAGGTCGAGCGTGAAGATGTTCTTGCCGACCTCGATGCCGCCGGAGCTCGCGACCTGCTCGGCGGAGCGGCGCTGCGCGCCGTCGACGAGCACCGTGCGCACGGCGAAGCGCGGGCTCGACACGATGTAGCGGCGCGCGCCCCACGCGACCGCGGTCGAGGTGATGAGCACGACGGCGGCGCCCGCGAGCAGCTGGAGCGCGCGGAGGTGGCGCGAGATCGGCCGCGCCGGGCGCGCTCCCGCGGGCGAGCCGCTCGAAGGCGGCGGGCGCGGCGGGCGCACGGAGACGCTCGTCGCGGGCGGGGCCGGCGACTCGTGCGACGACGGGGTCGCCGGCCGCACGCGCTCGTTCTTCGGCGCCGGCGCGGCGGCCACGGGCTCCGGCTTCGATCCGCGCGCGGGCCCCGCCCGGCCAGGCGGCGCGGGGGGCGCCGTCGACGCGCGACGGCGGTTCGGCGGCGGGGCGCTCGGGCGCTCGGTCATGGGCTGCCCTCCTGCGGCGCCCTCGCCTCGAGGCGCGCCTTGAGCTCCCGCACGCAGGCGTTCACGTCGCCGGCGCCGAGCGCGATGACCACGTCGCCCGGCCGGACGATCTGCTCGAGCGCCTCCGCGAGGTCGGCCTTGTCCGCGACGTAGCGCGCGTCGTGGTGGCCGTGCTCCCGGATCGACTGGACGAGGCGCTCGGCGGTGACGCCGGGGATCGGCGCCTCGCCCGCGGGGTAGATGTCCGTGACGAGCAGCACGTCGGCCTGGTTGAAGGCGCGCGTGAACTCGTCGAAGAGGTCGCGCGTGCGGGTGTGCCGGTGCGGCTGGAAGGCCACGACGACGCGGTGGTCCTCGCCGGGGAACGCGCGCCGTGCCGCGTCGACGGTGGCGCGGATCTCGGCCGGGTGGTGGCCGTAGTCGTCGATCAGCGTGACGCCGCCGATCGACCCGACGACGGTGAAGCGGCGCGCGACGCCGCCGAACGTGGCGAGCGCCTGCTTGGTGACGTCGAGCGGCACCTCGAGCTCGTCCGCGACCGCGATCGTGGCGAGGCAGTTCAGGACGTTGTGCGCGCCGGGCATCTTCACCGTGAACCCGCCGAGCGGCTCGCCCCGGCGGTACGCGTTGAAGCTCGTCTCCAGGCCGCGGAACTGGATGCCGCGCGCCGAGTAGTCCGACTGCGGCGAGACGCCGTACGTGACGTGGCGGCGCGGGATGCGCGGGAGCAGATCCTGGACGTGCGGGTGGTCGAGGCAGAGCACGGCCAGCCCGTAGAACGGGACGCGCGCGGCGAACTCGACGAAGGCGTCCTTGATGCGCTCGTGCGTGCCGTAGTGATCGAGGTGCTCGGGGTCGATGTTGGTGACGACCGCGATCGTCGGGGTGAGCCGCAGGAACGAGCCGTCGCTCTCGTCGGCCTCGGCGACGAGCAGGTCGCCGGCGCCGAGCCGCGCGTTCGTGCCGAGCGCCGCCATCTTGCCGCCGACGACGACGGTGGGATCGAGGCCGGCGGCGCGCAGGACGGTGGCGACGAGGGAGGTCGTGGTGGTCTTGCCGTGCGAGCCCGCGATGGCGACGCCGTACTTCACGCGCATCAGCTCGGCGAGCATCTCCGCGCGGCCGATCGCCGGGATCCCGAGCGCGCGCGCCTCGGTGAGCTCGGGGTTTTCGGGCCGGATGGCGCTCGAGTACACGACGACGTCGACGCCGCGGACGTTCTCGGCGCGGTGGCCGATGTCGATCCGGACGCCGAGCGACGTGAGCCGCCGCGTGGTCGAGCTCTCCTTGAGGTCCGAGCCGGAGACCTCGAACTCGAGCGAGCGCAGGATCTCGGCGAGGCCGCTCATCCCGACGCCCCCGATGCCGACGAAGTGAACGTGGCGAACCCGACCGCGGAACATCAGCCTGCCTCCTCCCGACCGAGGGCAGCACCGAGCGGCGCGGCCTCTTCCATCACGGCGCGGCGCTGCGCCTCCCCGCCGCGCGCCGCGCGGCCGAAGAGGGCCGGGAGGCGCAGCGCGCGGTGGCGCGGAGCTCGCGCGAGCTCGAGCAGATCGGCGGCGACGCGCGCCGCGGCGTCCGGCGTGGCGAAGGCCGCCGCGGCGTCCGCCATGCGGGCGCGGAGCGCGGGCGCGGCCGCGAGCCGGGCGATCTCGCCGGCGAGGCGCGCCTCGGTGGCGTCGGCCTGGGCGATCGCCACCGCGGCGGAGGCCCGCTCGAGGGACTGCGCGTTCTTCAGCTGGTGATCGTCGGCCGCGAACGGGTACGGGATCAGGATCGACGGGCGCCCGACGGCGCAGAGCTCGGCCAGCGTCGAGGCGCCGGCGCGGGCGATCACGACGTCGGCCGCGGCGAGCGCCTCGGCCACGTCGTCGATGAACGGGACGACGCGGGCGCGCTCCACGAGGCCGAGCTCGGCGTAGAGCGACCGGACCGCGGCCTCGCGGTCCCTGCCCGTCTGGTGCACGACCTCGAGATCGACGCCGCGCTCGCGGCCCTGCGCGATCGCGCGCGGGACGACGTCGTTCAGGGCGAGCGCGCCCTGGCTGCCGCCGAGCACGAGCAGGCGGAGCTTGCCCTCGCGCGGCGCGTACGGCGCGCGGGCGAAGGCGCGCCGGAGCGGGACGCCGAAGAGGCGCACGGTGCTCGGGCGCAGCGCGCGCGCCGCCTCCGGGAAGGCGACGTACGCGCGATCGACGATGGGCGAGAGGAGCCGGTTCGAGAGCCCGAGGACGCTGTTCGGCTCCAGGATCGCGACCGGCACGCCGAGCGAGCGCGCCGCGAGGGAGACCGGGCCGCCGGCGTACCCGCCGAGCGAGAGGACGACGCGGGCGTCGAGCCGCTCGACGAGGCGCCTCGCCTCCGGGAGGACGCGGCCCGCGCGGGCGGCGCCGCGCACGAAGCCGGAGAGCCCGCCCCCGCGGAGCGGCAGGACGTGGAGCAGCTCGAGGGTGTCGCCGCGCTCGCGCATGACGCGCACCTCGATGCCGCGCGCGGTGCCGACGTAGACGACGCGCGCGTCGCGCGCCGCGGCGCGGACCGCGTCGCCGACGGCGACCATCGGGAAGACGTGGCCGCCGGTGCCGCCTCCGGCGATCAGGACGGTCACCACGCGCCGCCCCCTTCGGCCGAGGTGGCGATCACGGCGGACGCGCTCGGCGCGTTCGGGACGGGCGAAGCGCCCGCCGCGCCGCCCCGAGCGGTGGCCACCGGGGTCCGCGCGCGGCTGATGCTGAGCAGGATGCCCGCGGCCGCGGCGTTCACGAGCAGCGACGAGCCGCCGTAGCTGAGGAACGGCAGCGTGAGCCCCTTCGTCGGGAGGATCGCCATCGCGACGGCGAGGTTCGTCATCGCCTGCACGCCGAAGAGCGTCGCGATGCCGAACGCCATGAAGCTGCCGTAATCGTCGTCGGCCTCGAGGGCGATCTTCACGCCCCGCGAGACGATGACGAGGTACGCCGCGCAGAGGCCGACGATGCCGACGAAGCCGAGCTCCTCGCCCACGATCGCGGACACGAAATCGGTGTGCGCCTCCGGCAGGTAGAGCACCTGCAGCCCCCGCCCGAGCCCGAGGCCGAAGACCCCGCCGGAGCCGAAGCTCATGACCGACTGGAACGGCTGGTACGCCAGGTCGGCGCGGTTGTTGTCCATGTCGATCCACGCGAGGTAGCGCGCGTAGCGGTAGCCGCTGAAGCGCACGAGCGCGGCGGCGGCGAGCGCCATCAGCATGGAGAACGCGGCGATGTACGGGACGCGCGCGCCCGCGACGAACAGCAGCGTGAAGGTCAGGAAGAGCAGCACGACCGCGCTGCCGAAGTCGGGCTGCTTGAGGCAAAGGAGCATCAGGAGCCCGACCACGATGAGGTGCGGGAGGAAGCCGACGGAGAACGACTTGATGCGGTCGGCCTTCTTGGAGAGCGAGTAGGCGAGCCAGACGACGATCCCGAGCTTCGCCACCTCGGCCGGCTGCACGTTGATCGGGCCGAGCGCGAGCCACCGGTACGCGTTGCCCGCCTTGTGGCCGAGCCCCGCCACGCAGGCGACGAGCATCGCGGTCACGGCGATGAGCACCGGGTACGTGAGGACCTTGATCCGGCGGTAATCGATGCGGCTCGTGATCCACATCGTGGCGATCGCGAGGACCGCGTAGACGGCCTGGCGCTTGAGGAAGAACTGCGCGTCCTTGTAGCGCACGGTCGCCTCGACGGCGCTCGCGCTGTAGACCATCACCACGCCGAACCCGATGAGCGCGGTGACGACGGCCGCGAGCAGGGCGTCGACCGGCCCCGAGGGGCTCGACCCCTTCCAGAAGGCCTCGGCGGCCGCGAGGGCCGCGCCGGGCGCCGCCTTGTCCTGCTCCGAGGGACCGATGTGCCGGTTCTTGGGCGCGCCTTCGCCCGCGCCGAGCTTGCCGCTCCACATCACGACGCCACCTCCCCGGCGGCTCGCTCCAGCGCGCGGACCGCGCGGACGAAGGCGTCGCCGCGGTCCTTGTAGTCGCGGAACATGTCGAAGCTGGAGCACGCGGGGCTGAGCAGCACCGCGTCGCCCGGCCGGGCGAGCGAGCGCGCGGCGCGGACCGCCTCGTCCATCGAGCCCGCCCGCGCGATCGGCAGGGCGCCCTCCGCCGCGGCGGCGATGCGGTCGGCGGCCTCGCCGAGGACGACGAGGGCGCGCCCCCGCTCGCGCAGCGCGGCCACGAGCGGCGCGTAATCGCCGAGCTTGTCGCGCCCGCCCGCGATCAGCACCGCCTTCGCCTCGCGCAGGCCGGAGAGCGCCGCGACCGAGGCCCCGACATTGGTCCCCTTCGAGTCGTCGTAGTAGCGGACCCCGTCGACGTCGGCGACGAGCACGGTCCGGTGCGGGAGCCCCTCGAAGCGCGCGAGCGCGTCGGCGATCGCCGACGGAGGGGCGCCGAGCGCGGCCGCCAGCGCGACGGAGGCGCAGGCGTTCGCGAGGTTGTGCGCGCCCGTGAGGCGGACGCGCTCCAGCGGGTAGCTCGCGCCGGCGACGCGATCGACGATCGCGCCGCCCGAGGCGCTCACGTCGGCGCGGGCGTCGCGCGCGCTGAACGTCACCGCGCGGGCGCGCCCGCGCGCCGCCTGGCGGGCGACGAGCTCGTCGCCGAAGGGCACGACCGCGACGTCCTCCGGCGTCATCCGCTCGAACGGGTTGCCCTTCGCGTCCGCGTACGCCGCGAAGCTCGGGTAGCGATCGAGGTGATCGTCCGTGATGTTCAGCAGGGCGTGCGCGCGGGCGTGCAGGGTCGGGACGCGCTCCGCCTGGAAGCTCGAGATCTCGAGGACGAGGGCGTCCCACGCCTCCCCGACGGCCTCGGCGAGCGGGGTCCCGAAGTTGCCGCCGACGAAGGTGCGGAGGCCGGCGCTCTCGAGCATCGCGCCCGTGAGCGCCGTCGTCGTGCTCTTGCCGTTGGTCCCGCCGACGAGCACGATCGGCGCCGACACGAAGCGCGACGCGAGCTCGAGCTCGCCGATGACCTCGCGCCCGGAGCGCTCGACGGCGTCGAGCGCGGGGAACGACGGCACGCCCGGCGAGACGACCACGAGGTCGGCGCCGTCGAACAGCGCCGGATCGTGCCCGCCCGGCGCGAGGACGGCGCCCTCCGCCTCGAGGGACGCGGCCGCGGCGGAGAGCCGCTCGCGCTGCGCCCCGTCGTTCGCGATCACGCGCGCGCCGCGCGTGAGGAGGAGGCGCGCGGCCGCGACGCCGCTCCGCCCGAGCCCGACGACGATCACTGTTCGCCCGCGGACGTCCATCATGCCCTCACCGCAGCTTCATCGACGCCAGGGAGACCAGCGCCAGGAGGATGGAGATGATCCAGAAGCGCACGATGATCTTGGGCTCCGCCCACCCCTTCTTCTCGTAGTGGTGGTGGATCGGCGCCATCAAGAAGACGCGCTTGCCGGTGAGCTTGAACGAGAGGACCTGCGTGATCACGCTGACCGTCTCGATGAAGAAGATCCCCCCGAGGACGATCGAGAGGAGCTCGTTCTTGGTGAAGACGGCGAGCATCCCGAGCCCGCCCCCGAGGGCGAGCGACCCGACGTCTCCCATGAAGACCTGCGCGGGGTACGTGTTGTACCAGAGGAAGCCGATGCCCGCGCCGATGACCGAGCCGCAGTACACCGACAGCTCGCCGGCCGACGCGATCGCCGGGATGTCGAGGTAGGCCGCGAGCGAGAAGTTCGCGATGGAGGCGCCGACGATGTACGCGAGGATGAGGTACGTCCCCGCGTTGATGATCACCGGGCCGATCGCGAGACCGTCGAGGCCGTCGGTGAGGTTCACGGCGTTCGACGTCGCGACCACGACGAAGACGGCGAACGGGACGTAGGCGTAGAGCGGCAGCTCGATGTGGTACTTCGAGAACGCGAGGAACGGGATCGCGAGGCGCGTCCTGATCTCCGCCCAGTCCGGCGGGAGCTTGGACGCGAGCAGGAACGTGTAGGCCACGGCCGCGCCGCCGATGAGCACCTGGCCGATGAGCTTGTAGCGGCCCGGCAGGCCGCCGCTGTTCCGCCGCTTGATCTTGAGGAAGTCGTCCAGGTAGCCGATGACGCCGTAGCCCGCGGTCACCGCCGTCGTCGCGAGGACGAACGGGTTCCGGAGGTCGGCCCACAGCACGGTGGGGAGCAGCAGCGACAGCAGGATGAGCGCGCCGCCCATCGTCGGCGTGCCCGCCTTGATCTTGTGCGTCTCCGGCCCCTCGGCGCGGACCACCTGCCCGATCTGCTTGCGCCGCAGCTCGCGGATGAACCACGGCGCGAGCAGGAACGTCAGCACCATGGCGGTGATCGTCGCCATGATCGTGCGGAACGGGATGTAGCGGAGGACGTTGAGCCAGCTCAGCCAGCTGTAGTGGAACTTGAGCGGGTAGAAGAGCTCGTAGATCATCCCGCACCTCCGCGCGGCTGCCGCTCGGCCCCGGCCCGGGCGCGGCGGGCGGCGAGCGCGCGGCGCGCCTCGTCGCGATCGTCGAACGGCAGCGTGACGCCGCCGATGATCTGGTACGGCTCGTGGCCCTTGCCCGCAATGAGGACCAGGTCCCCGGGCTCGGCGTCTCGCACCGCGCGCTCGATGGCGCGCGCGCGATCGAGCTCCACGACGACGCGCGCGCGGCCGGCGGCGAGGCCCGGCAGGATGGCGTCGGCGATCGCGCGCGGATCCTCGCTCCGCGGGTTGTCGTTGGTCACGATGGCGACGTCGGCGCCGAGGCCGACCGCCTCGCCCATCCGCGGCCGCTTCAGCGGATCGCGGTCGCCGCCGCACCCGAACACGCAGTGGACGCGCCCGCCGCCGAGGGCGCGGACGCTCGCGAGCACGCGGGCGAGCGCGTCCGGCGTGTGGGCGTAGTCGACGAGCACGATCACGTCGTCGACGCCCGGGGTGTCGCAGCGCTCCAGGCGGCCGGCGACCTGGATCGGCGACGAGAGCGCCGCCGCGGCGTCGCCGACGTCGAACCCGAGCAGGTACGCCACGGCGAGGGCGGCCAGCAGGTTCGACGCGTTGTGCGCGCCGAGCAGGTGCGACCGGATGGTGACCTCGCCGGCGGGCGTGCGGGCGCGGAGGAAGATGCCGCGCGCCTCGTGGACGAGCTCGACGGGCGCGATCTCCGCCGCGTCCGGGCCGGCGCCCACCTCGGTCGAGTAGCGCGCGAGCGTCGACGCGACCGGGCGCGAGAGCCCGCCCGGGGCGATCCGCTGGACGAGCTCTCGCCCGAAGGGATCGTCGACGTTGATCGCCGCGGCGCCGGGGCCGAGATCCACGAACAGGCGCGCCTTCGCCTCCGCGTACGCCTCCATCGTGCCGTGGTAATCGAGGTGATCCTGGGTGAGGTTCGTGAAGACGGCGGTCCGGAAGCGGACCGCGTCGACGCGCTTCGCGGCGAGCGCGATCGACGAGACCTCCATCACGAGGTGCGTCGCGCCGCGGCCGACCATCGCCGCGGCGACGCGCGCGAGCTCGTCCGCCTCCGGGCTCGTGTGCGAGGCGTGGACGTCGAGATCGCCGAAGCGGTAGCCGAGCGTCCCCACGATCCCGGCCCGGCCGCCGCACCGATCGATGCAGGCCTGCACGAGGTGGGCCGTCGTCGTCTTGCCGTTCGTGCCGGAGATGCCGACGACGTCGAGCGTGAAGGTCGGGTGCCGGTAGACCGCCGCGGCGGCCAGGGCGAGCGCGAGCGGCACGTCGGGCACCTCGACGCGGGCGGCGCCGAGCGTGTCGGCGGCGCTCCCGCGCGCGAGGATGACCGCCCGCGCGCCGCGCGCGACGGCCTCGGGGATGAAGCGCTCGCCGTGCGCCCGCGCGCCCGCGCGCGCGACGAAGATGTCCCCCGGCTCCACCTTGCGCGAGTCGAGGTGCACGCCGGTCACGAGCAGCTCCGCGGCGTCCGCGGGGGACAGCGCGGCGCCCGGGATCTCGCGCAGCACGTCGCCGAGGCGGAGCGCGAGCTCGACCTCGGCCACACCGGTCTCCTTGTGGTCGCGCGCCGTCATGTGGGGGGCTCGAAGATCAGCTTCAGCGGCGATCCCTTGGGCAGCACGGTCCCGGCCGGGGGCTCCTGGCGCGTGAGCTTCCCCGTGCCCTCGACGCTCGGATCGAGCCCGAGCGCCGCGGCGCTCCTCACCGCCTCGCGCTGCGGCAGGCCCGTGAGATCGGGCACGCGCAGCTCCCCCGTCTTGAGCGGCGCGGACGGCGTGACCACCCCCGTCGCGATCGGCGCCGCCGCGGCGCGCGCCTCGTTCAGGACCTGGTAGGTGTTCGCCGCGATGTCCTCGCCCGACTGCTCGGCGACCTCCGACAGCTTCATCGGCACGCTCCCGCGCGGGGTAACGCCCAGGTAGCGCAGCGCCATCTCGCCGACGCGCCGGAAGACGGGCGCCGCGACCGAGCCGCCGCCGTACGTGCCGCCCAGCGGCTCATCGAGCACCACGGCGATGGCGAGCCGCGGCCGCTCGGCCGGGACGAACCCGACGAACGACGCCACGTAGTGGGTGTCGGTGTACCTGCCCGTCGCCGGATCGATCTTCTGCGCCGTGCCCGTCTTCCCCGCGACGCGGAAGCCCGGGATGCTCGCCTCCACGCCGGTCCCGTCGCCCTCCGTCACGGCGACGAGCATCTCCGACATCATCCGCGCGATCGACGCGGGCACCGCGTCGCGGCGCACGCGCGGCGACGTCTCGGACAGCGTGACGCCGGTGCCGTCGGTGATCCGCTTGATCAGGATGGGCTCGAGCAGCCGCCCGCGGTTGGCGACCGACGCCATGGCCATGGCGAGCTGGAGCGTCGTCACGCTGATCCCCTGCCCGAACGAGGCCGACGCCGTCTCGACCTGGACCCAGGGGCGGCCGCGCGGCCGCAGCACGCCCACGGACTCGCCCGGCAGCGGCACGCCGGTGAGGTCGCCGAAGCCGAACCTGCGGAGGCCCTCGTAGAGCCGCTGCTCGCCGAGCCCGAGCGCGATCTTCGCCGTGCCGATGTTCGACGACTGGCCGAGGATCTGCGGCAGCGTCAGCCACTTGTGCACGTGCGTGTCGTGGATCACGACGTTGTCGATCGCCATGTTCCCCTCCTCGCAGTAGATGGTCGCGCTCGGGGAGACGCTCTTCGCCGCGAGCGCGCTCGCGATGGCGAACACCTTCATCGTGGAGCCGGGCTCGAAGCGATCGACCACGCAGCGGTTGCGCCGGGATCCCGGATCGCTCTGCGAGTAGTCGTTCGGGTTGAACCCCGGGGCGCTCGCCATCGCGAGGATCTCGCCGTTCTCGGGGTCGACGACCACGATCGCCCCGCCGATCGCCTCGTAGGTCTTCATCGCCGCCTCGAGCTCGCGCTCGGCGGTGAACTGGATGCCCTTGTCGATCGTGAGGTGGACGTTGTGCCCGGCGAGCGCCTGCTCGTCCTCGATCCCCTCCGAGAAGATGAGCCGGCCCGATCGATCGCGGAGCCCGCGCACCTCCGCCGCGTTGCCGCGGAGCTCGTGCTCCATGCTGAGCTCGAGCCCCTCCTTGCCCTCGCCGTCGGTGGCGACGAAGCCGAGCAGCGGGCCGGCGAGCTCGCGGTTCGGGTAGAAGCGGCGCCCCTCGCCCTCGATCACGAGCCCGCGCACCGGGTAGCGCTGCGTCCGGTCGCCGAGCGCGCGGACGTTCTCGACCTCCTGCTCGGAGATGCGGCGCTTGAGCCAGGCGAAGCGGCGCCGCCGGCTGAGCTTCTCCACGACGTCCTCGACCGGCAGCGAGAGCGCCTGCGCGATGCGCTCGGCGTACTGCTGGATCCGCATCGGGATGTACTGCTCGTCGACGCCGCGGAGCATCTCGACCGCGTCCACGGAGACGCTGGGCACCTCCACGCTCTCCGCGAGCGGCGCGCCGTTCCGGTCGTAGATGGTGCCGCGCTTCGGCGTGATGTGGAGCCGCCGCTGGCGCTGCCGCTCGGCGAGGTCGTACCAGGCGTCGCCGTCCTCGACCTCGATCCGGTAGGCGCCGGACACGACGCCGCCCAGGCCGAGCGCCATCAGGCCGCAGAGCAGCCCCATGCGGATGCGGATCCATCGCGCGCGCCGCGGATCGAGGTTCTTCATTCCGGCTGACCCCCGCTCGGCGGCGCGCTGCCGGCCTCGCCGCTCGCCGGATCGCGCTCCGGCGGCGCGGTGTAGCCCCGCACCGGGATGACCCGCTCGGCCGGCGGGGGCGTCATGCCGAGCAGCGAGCGGGCGACCATCTCCACGCGCTGCGGCGTCTCGTAGCTGGCCGCCTCGAGCGACAGCACCCGCTTGACCTCGCGCAGCCGCGCCTGCTCGGCGCGCGCCCGGCCGAGCCGGTAGCCGAGGTCGACCGTGCGCCCGCGCAGGGCGAGGTGCACGACGAACGCGGCCACGGTCGCGGCCACCGCCAGCGTCCAGAGCACGAGGAACGGGCGCTGCTGCGTCACGCGAGCGCCTCCGGGCCGGAGACGCGCCGCGCGGCGCGGAGCTTCGCGCTGCGGGCCCGCGGGTTGCCTTCGATCTCCTCGTCGCCCGCGGTCACCGGCTTCTTGGTGAGCGGCTGCCAGACCTCGGGCTCGCGCAGCGCGCGCTTGACGATGCGGTCCTCGAGCGAGTGGAACGAGATCACCGCGAGCACGCCGGCGGGCGCGACGATCCTGGGCGCCGCCTCGAGCAGCGCCTCGAGCTCGTCGAGCTCTCCGTTCACGGCGATGCGCAGCGCCTGGAACGTGCGCGTCGCCGGGTCGACGCCGCCGATGCGCGCCGGCCCGACCGCGCGCACCACGGCGCGCCTGAGGTCGAGCGTCGTCGCGAGCTCGCCGCTCTCGGCCGCCTGCTTGATACAGCGGGCGACCCGCCGGCTGCGGCGCTCCTCGCCGTAGCGGTAGATGAGGTCGGCGAGCTCCTCGTCGCTGAGCCGATCGATGAGCTCGAGCGCCGTCTCGCCGCGGCTCCGGTCCATCCGCATGTCGAGCGGCCCCTCGGCGCGGAAGCTCATGCCGCGGGCCGGGTCGTCGAGCTGCATGGAGCTCACGCCGATGTCGGCCAGGAGCCCGTCCACCTGCGGGACGCCGAGGGCGGCGAGGTGCCGCTCGATCTCGGAGAACTCGCCGTGAACGTAGGTCACCCGGTCTCCCATCCGGGCGAGCCGGGCGCGCGCGATGGCGAGGGCGCGCTCGTCGCGATCGATCCCGATGACGCGGGTGCCGGGCGTCTCGAGGATCGCCTCGGTGTGGCCGCCGGCGCCGAGCGTCGCGTCGACGTAGACGCCCTGGCTGACGGGCGCGAGGGCGGCGAGCACCTCGCGGCCGAGGACGGAGACGTGCTGCTCGCCGCGCGGCCGCGGTGGCGGAGGGGGCAGGTGCATGGGGACTACATTGACGACGTTCATAGGCGGAACTGCTCCGCGATTGCTGTCTTGAAGCTCTGAAGCTCGACCTCGCTCATCTGCTGGGCGGCCTTCCACCGCTCCTTCGCCCAGAGCTCGATCGTCTGTCCCATCCCCGCCCAGAGGACGTCCTTCGTGAGGCTCGCGTGCTCGCGGAGCGACGGCGGGATGAGGATCCGGCCCTGCTTGTCGAGGTCGCACTCGACGGCCGCGGACAGGTAGCGGCGCCGGAACGCGACCACGTTGGAATCGAATTGCGGCAGCGCTGCAATTTTAGCCTCCAGCTCCTCCCAGGCCTTCATCGGGTACGCGTGCAGGCAGGGGTCGAAGAGGGCGGGGGTGATGACCATGCGCAGGTCGTTCGCGGCCGCGAGCACGTCCCGAAAGCGCGAAGGGAGGCTCGTGCGCCCCTTCGCGTCGATCGCGTGCTCGAAGTGACCGCGAAACATCGTGCTCATCGACCCCAGCTCCGGCTCGCCTGTCCTGCCGAGGGCTTGGCGACGCGTTGCCCCAACGAGCGCTCACCGCGTCGTGACATTCTCTGCCACTTCTTCCCACGAAGCTCCGCCACGCTACGGAGGGAGGTGCCGAGTGTCAACAGTTTGGGAGATTTCTGGACCTCAACCGGCACCTATGTAGGACACTTATCCACAAGGTGCTCTTTCACAAAACAGCGGGTTTTCTCGCGATCGGGCGGCAGATCCTGGACCGTGGGAGGAAGTGGGGGGGCCGCTCGAAGGTGAGCGCGACCGCTTCTGACGGACGCTGGCAAGGCGGAAAGGAAGCGAGGCGGATCGCCGCCCTGGACGCCCGATCTCGCGGGCCGGCGGGCGGGACCATGGACGGCGGCGGACGGGCTCAGCGAGCCGGGTGCCGGTGCCGGTGGGGAGGCGTTCGGTGGGGGAGCGTGGGGGCGCGCGGTGGGGGAGAGTGGGGACCCGCGCGGTGGGGGAGAGTGGGGAGCCGCGCCGCCGGGGCGGTCAGCTGTGGGGGGTCACGTGGGTCTGGACCCACTCCACGATGCTCTTCAGGGTGGTCCCGGGGGTGAAGACGCCCTTCACCCCGGCGTCCTGGAGGCGCGCGATGTCCTCGTCCGGGATGATGCCCCCGCCGAACACCACGATGTCCTCGGCGCCGTGCTTGCGGAGGGCCTCGATGACGGCGGGGAAGAGGGTGTTGTGCGCTCCGGACATGATCGACAGCCCCACGGCGTCGACGTCCTCCTGCACGGCGGCGGACGCGATCATGTCGGGGGTCTGGTGCAGGCCCGTGTAGACCACCTCGAAGCCGGCGTCGCGGAGTGCCCGGGCGACCACCTTCGCGCCGCGGTCGTGGCCGTCCAGGCCGGGCTTGGCCACGAGGATTCGGACTTTGCGCTCTGCCATGATCGCGTCGATTACCGCCTGCCCGGGCATGCGTAAAGCGCTGCGCCCTGGCGGAGCGGCCTCCCCTCCCCGCGTGCGCTCACTGGGCCGCGAAGACGAACGGGATGGTCACGGGCGTGGAGCCCGAGGAGGGCGGAAACCGCCAGGACTTGATCCGCGAGGCGATGCAGCTCGCCAGGCCGGGGTAGTCCTTCTCCGAGCCGCCGGCCGAGACGGACTGGACGGCGCCCGAGGCGCCGATGACCACGGAGGCCGAGACGCGGGCGGTGGTGGACGCGTTGCGGTCGCGCGCGTCGAGGGCGGGCTGCCAGCAGTGGCGCCGGACGCTCGGCCGGTTCGCCTCGACGACGCCGGAGATCTCGCCCTGGGAGAGCGGGGTCAGGCTGGAGCCGGCGCCCTGGCTGCCCGGCCCCGACGTCGGGCCGGGAACCCCGGCGCCGAACCCGGACCGGTCGAGCTGCGCCCCGGTCGCGGAGGCGACCGGCTTCTCCGGCGCAGGCCGCTGGCTCGCCACGGCGCCCGGCTTGCCGGGCGAGGCGGGCTCCGGCCTGGCAGAGGGCACCTCGGCGGGGGGCGGCGCCTCCGGCTCGACGCTGGGCGGCGGCGGCGGGGCGGCCGTGGGGAGATCGACTGGGTTGCTCGGCGGCGCGGTCACGACCTGCACGGTGGTCTGCGGCTTGGGCGACAGCAGGACGTAGGCGGAGACGCCGCCGAACGCCGCCGCCATGGCGATGAAGGCGTAGGCGAGCGGGCTCATGCCCGAGCGCCGCCGCGGCGCGACCGTCTCCACCAGGCTGGCGGGCGTGGCCACGAGGGGCGCGGGCTCCGCGGAGGAAAGCGCGCCGGCCGGCGCCGCCGTCGGGCGCGGCGAGCCGCCCACGGCCACGCCGCCCGCCGCCACCGTCGCGGACGGCGAACCGCCCAGGGCCAGGCCGCCCGCGGCGCGAGCGACGTCGGCGGAGGCGGGCGGCGCCAGGTCGGACCTCGGCGCGGCGGCGGCCGCCGGCCCGGCCGCGAACGGGTCGGCCAGCACCTCGACCGGCGCGGGGCCCGCGGCGTGGGCCCGCGCGGCGCCGCCCGAGACGTCGGGCCACGCGGCCGGCGCGCTCGCGGCGGACGTCGCCGGCGCGCTCGCGGCCGGCGTCCCCGCCGCGGTGAAGGCGGCGACCGCGCCGGCGACCGCGGGGGACCTCTCGCTCAGGCCGGGGGCCTCCGGCTCGAGCGCCGCCGCACGCGCGGGCGCGGCCGCAGCGAGCGGGGGGACCCTCGACGACGAGGGCGCCTTCGCCGAGGGAGGGACCTGCGGCTGAACGGCGGCGAAGCCCGTGCTGCTGGTGCGGCGTGCGGGCGCGGACACGCGGGTCGTCTGGGCCTGCGTGACGATCTCGAGCAGCTCCGGGAAGTTCTTGAGGGGCAGCCACTCGTCGAAGCCCTCGCGCCAGACGAGGGAGTCGCCGTCCACCGCGCCGGCGAGCGCCTTCTCGCGGATGACGGCGAGCCGCACCGGGCCGAGCGGGACCCCGCCGACCCCGACGTACCAGTCCTCGCTCGCCGTGGCGCGCACGGCCGGCGCCTTCCCGAGCGGCCGGTCGTTGGACATCGATCGCGTGAACGCGCTGGCGGCCGCTGCGGCCGGCGCAGGCTCCGCCCGCGCGGCGGGCGCGGCCGGACCGGCAGGCGCGGGCTGGGCGGCCCGCGGCGCGGCGGGTGCGGGCTGGGCGGCCCGCGGCGCGGCGGGTGCGGGCTGGGCGGCCCGCGGCGCGGCGGGCGCGGGCTGGGCGGCTCGCGGCACGGCGGGCGCGGGCGTCCCGGGCGTCGGCGCCCCGGGCGCAGGGAGCGGGCCCGACACCGGCCCGGGCGCGGCGCGCGGCGCCGCCGGAGGCCGAGGCGCGCCACCAGGGCGCGGGAGGGCCTGCGACGCCGGCCGGGGCGGCACCGGCGCAGCGCCCTGGCCCCGCGACGACGCGGGCGGCGGCCTCGGCGCGCTCGCGGCACCGGCGTCGGCCACCGTCGCGCCGAGCCCGACGGCCGGAGCCTCGTCGCTCGGGGGGGCGAGCTGCGCGTCGTCGGTCGCGCGCGGCGGCTCGACCGGGAGAGCCCGCGCCACGGAGCTCTCGGTGACGCTCGCGCTCACCTGAATGAGGTGCCCGCATCGCCGGCACTGCATCCGCACCATCTTGCCGGCGACCTTCTCGTCGCCGATCTGGTACTTGGCCTTGCAGTTATCGCAGATGAATTTCATCCAGGGACGCGCCTGCCGGTGGAATCGGCGCAGTCTACGACAGCTTGGCCGTGGGCGACATGGGCTAGACGGTCAGAGCAATCCGAGCAGGTGCTCCTTGATGGATTGCCGCGTCGGGTCATCGGGCGCGACGCCCAGCGCGCGCTCCCACGTCTCGATGGCTTTGTTGCGGAACCCGGCCTTCTGGTAGAGCACCGCGAGGTTCTTCAGGGCCGGGAAGTGCTTGCCGTTGATGTGCAGCGCCGTCTCCAGCTCCTGGATGGCGTCGTAGAGCTGTCCCTGCTTGCCGTAGAGCAGGCCGAGGTGGAAGTGCAGCCGGTACGCGAGCGGATCGATGGCCGTGCCCTCGCGCAGGTGCCGCACGGCCTTGTCGAAATCGCCCGCGCGGTACGCCGCGATCCCCGCGGCGAGGAGGCGCTCTGCCTCGGCCGAAATCCGGTCCTGATCGCCGCGGATCGAGCGCGCCTGGAGCGCGTTCTCCACGGCGGCGACGACGTCGGCCACGCGGAAGGGCTTCTCGATGTACGCCTCCACGCCGTAGCTCGACTTGAGGTCCTCCGCGAACCGCCACCCGCGGTACACGGCCGAGATCATGATGATCGGGATGTGGCCGTAGCGCTGGGTGCCCTTCATGCGGCGGGCGATGTCGAAGCCGTGCACCTCGGGCAGCATGGCGTCGAGGATCATCACGTCGGGCGGATTCTCCTTGACCATGCGCAGCGCGAGGAGCCCGCGGTCGGCCTCCTCGACGCGGTACCCGCGCTCCTCGAAGATGCGGCGGAGCAGCTTCCGGATCTCCGGCTCGTCGTCGACCACGAGGATCGTGGTCTGATCGCCCTGCGGTGCCTTGCCTGCGCCCGGGAGCGACTCGACCACGGACAGATCGCGATCGGCGGTGCCGAAATCGGTGTCCGTCAGCTCGTCGGCGGCCGCCGCCCTCCGCATGGCATCGTCGACGACGAGCGGGGGCCCCGCCGAGGAGATGCGGGCCGGCGACGGGGCAGCGGGCGGGCTCGGTTCGTCGGTCAGATCGGCGAACGAGATCTCCGCGTCGTCGCGCGGGCGCTCCGGCGCGGGCTTCGCCGGCGGGGCGGCGCTGGGCGCAGGCGCGGGCGCAGGAGCGGCAGGGGCCTGGGCGACCGTCGACGGCGGCACGGCGGACGCAGGCCGGCGCGGCGGCGGCGGCGGCTGCGCAGGAGCGGGCGCGGGCGCGGGCGGCGCCTCCGGCGCGGACGACGCCGACGTGGCGCCGAGCCCGGCCCGCTTCAGCACCTCGGGCGGGCACTTGGCGCCGACGAAGAACGGCTCGCCCTGCTCCTTCATGTCGTAAGCGGCCGCGATGGTCCGCACGAGGGGGCCTGCGAGCGCGATGTACGGGAAGACGCGCTTGCCCGTCACGAACTCGAGCTCGTCGATCACCTTCTTGTCGGCGGGCGCGGCCATGGCCACGAGGATGCGATCCTCGCGGACGAGCACGGGCAGGAGCTTGTGCTTGGCGGCGATCTCGCGCGGCAGGATCGAGAGGTCGCTGAGCTTGATGCAGACCTGGTTGAGGTCGATGCCGGGAACGCCGCTCTGCTCGGAGAGGGCCTTCAGCGCAGCGACCTCGGAGACGGTGCCGCTCTCGATCAGGTTCGTGGCGAGGGGGACCCCCTTCGCGCGCGCCTCGAGGAGCGCTTGTTCGAGCTGGGGCTGGGTGACCGCCCTTTGCTGGAGGAGGATGCGTCCGAGCGGCTTCTTGTTGGCGTCTTGCGTCATTCCGCGGGCCGAGTTCGAAGGCTAATGGACGAGGAATGCGCGGGCAAGCACGCGGTCCGCGCGCGACGGCGGCCGTTCGGCGGGTGCGGCCGGCTGGGGCTCGTGCGCCGGCGCCTCGGGCCTACAGGCTGGTCGAGCGCGGCCGAGGCGTGGCCCCGCGCGCGCGGCTGCGGGCGCGCGACGCCACGCCGGAGGCGAGGGCTCACCATCCGCCCATGGTAGCTCGGAACCCTCCCGGGCAGCGCGGACGTTGCGCCCTCCGCGCGATCCCCCGCGGCCGCGCCAGGAGCGCGTTCAGAGACCATGGAGACGATGTAGGCGGCTTTCGATCCCGCGGTCGCTCGGCCACCGGGTTGCTCGGTTGCCCGGTTACTCGGTGGCATCGCGCGCGCCGAGCCACGCGCGGGCGAACGCCGCGTACCGCCCCTCGGCGATGGCCGCGCGCGCCTCGCGCATCAGGCGGCCATACAGGTGCAGGTTGTGCTCGGTCAGCAGGCGCAGCACCAGGATCTCGCCCGCCATGTAGAGGTGCCGGAGGTACGCGCGGCTGTACCCCCCGGCGCAGGTCGGGCAGGCGCAGGTCGGGTCGAGCGGCGATCGGTCGTCCTTGTAGCGCGCCTGCTTGATGACGATCTTGCCGTGCTGCGTGAGCGCCTGCCCGTTGCGGGCGTTCCGGGTGGGGAGCACGCAATCGAACATGTCGACCCCGGCGCCGATCGCGTGAACGAGATCGAGCGGCGTCCCCACGCCCATGAGATAGCGGGGGCGCGACGGATCGAGGCGCGGCGCGATCTGCGCGACGGCCTCGTGCATCAGCGCGATCGGCTCGCCCACGGAGAAGCCGCCCAGGGCGAGCCCATCGAACGGCAGGGCCGCGAGCTCGTCCGCGTGCGCCGTGCGCAGGGCGACCGAGGTGCCGCCCTGAACGATGCCGAAGAGCGCCTGGGTGGGGCGCTTGGCGGCGAGGCAGCGCTTCCCCCAGCGCGTCGTCAGGCGGCACGCCTCCTCGACCTCCGCGAGCGGCGCGCCGCCGGGCGGGCACACGTCGAGCTGCATCGCGATGTCGGCCCCGAGCAGCCCCTGCACTTCCATCGCGACCTCGGGCGTGAGCGCCTTGCGGGCGCCGTCGAGGTGCGAGCGGAACACGAAGCCGTCCTCCACGAGGGTGCGCCGCTCGGCGAGCGAGAAGGCCTGGAAACCGCCGGAGTCCGTGAGCATCGCGTGCGGCCAGCGCGTGAACGCGTGCAGCCCGCCGAGCTGCGCGACGAGCTCGGGCCCGGGGCGGAGCCACAGGTGGTACGTGTTGCCGAGGACGATCCTCGCGCCGGTCGCGGCCACCTCGGCGGGGGTCAACGTCTTCACGCTGCCCTGGGTGCCGACCGGCATGAACGTCGGGGTCGGCACGTCGCCGTGCGGCGTGGAGAGCACGCCCGTGCGGGCGTGACCGTCCCGCGCGAGCTCGGAGAAGGCGAAGCCGGGCGTCCGGCTCATGGCGCGCTCGCGCCGCGGATCAGCATGGCGTCTCCATAAGAGTAGAAGCGGTAGCGGGCCTCGATCGCCGCGCGGTACGCGAGGAGCGCGCGCTCGCGGCCGGCGAAGGCGAACACCAGCGCGAGCAGCGTCGAGCGCGGCAGGTGGAAGTTCGTCAGCAGGCCGTCGACGACGCGGAACCGGTAGCCGGGCTGGATCAGGAGGCGCGTCTCCCCGGACTGCGCCCGCACGAGGCCCTCGCGCGCCGGGTCGGCCGCGCTCTCCAGCGCGCGCACCACGGTGGTGCCGATCGCGACCACCGGCGCGCCGCGCTCGCGCGCGGCCGCGACCGCGCCGGCGGTCGCCTCGGGGACCGAGTAGACCTCGACGTGCATCGGGTGCTGGTCGAGGTCGTCGACCGTGACCGGCTGGAACGTACCGAGGCCGACGTGCAGCGTGATGCTCGCGATCTCGACCCCGTTCGCGCGGAGCCGCTCGACGAGCCCGGGCGAGAGGTGGAGGCCCGCGGTGGGCGCGGCGACCGCGCCCGGGACGCGGGCGAAGATGGTCTGGTACCGCTCGCGATCGGACGCGTCGTCGCCGCGGCCGAGGTAGGGCGGGAGCGGGACGTGGCCGTACGCGTCGATCGCGGCCGCGACGGACAGCCCTGCCGGCGACGAGAGCCGCACCGTGAGCACGCCGTCGTCCGCGCGCTCCAGCACCTCCGCGACCAACGCCCCGTCGCGCTCGAGATCGAGCAACGCGCCCGGCCGGATCGGCTTGGACGCGCGCCCCATCGCTCGCCAGCGCTCGGGGCGCGCCGCGCCGTCGCACGGCTGGCCGGCGGTCCCCTCCCCGCCGTCGGGCGCCTCGTCCAGCCGGTGCAGCAGGAAGAGCTCGACCTGCCCTCCGGAGCCGCGCTTCTTGCCGAACAGCCGGGCGGGTACGACCTTCGTGTCGTTGATGACGACGAGCGCGCCGCGCTCGATGTACCGGTCGAGATCGCGGATCGCGGCGTGCTCGACCTCGCCGGCCTCGCGGCCGCGGTCGACCAGGAGGAGCCTGGCGCCGTCGCGCTCCTCGGGGGGCCGCGACGCGATGAGCGCTTCAGGGAGTTCGTAGTCGAGCAGCTCGCAGCGCACGCCGCGCTACTAGCACGGCGCGGGCGTGAGCACGTTCGTCTTGGCGCGCAGGAAGCGACAGATCTCGCCCACCTTGTAAGGCTTCGGGACGAACGCCACGGCGCCGCAGTCGGCGCGCTCGACCTGGCGCGCGGAGAGGTGATACGGGCTGGAGAGGACGACCCGCACCCTCGGGAAGGCATGCCGGATGTGACGGGCGAGCTCAAGCCCGTTCAGGTCCGGCATCATCAGGTCGATCATCGCCACGTCGACCGGGGAGGCGCCGAGGATGCGCAGCGCATCCTGGAACGAGGCGGCGAAGACGACCTCGAACCCCTCGACGCTTAGCCCAGCTGAAAGAGCGCGACGCTGGGAATTCTCACCGTCCACGATCAGCATGCGGGCCATTAAGCGTCCTCCTGCGGCGAGCGCCGCCAACCATGACTACGCCTATCGGTTCAGGGGTTAGCAATTGCCGGGCCAAGCTGCCGAATCACCGAGTTGCGGTTGCCGACGCCGAAGTGAAACAGATGCGCACAGTCTACATCGGCTGCCTCATTGCACTAAGGCAAATCCCGACCCTGCGCCATTGCAAAGATGCAAGCCAACGTGGGCTAGCTGCCCTGATTTGCTGGCGAGTCAGGTCTGTTGCTCAGCCTGGTCGTACGTGCCGGTCGAACCGCGGACAGGCACACGCTGGCTGAGCCCGGTGGGCAGAACGTTGCTCAGCCAGGTGAGCACTGGCCTGCTCAGTCGGGTCCACGGAGTTCCGCTGTACCCTGAGGGAACGTGCTGCCGAGCCTGGTCGTCGGGAACGGCAGAACGGCTGCGGAGGGGCAGCTCAGCCCGGCGGGTACGTGATCGTCAGGCGGGTCATCTTGCGCCAGAGGGTGGTCGCGCTGATCCCGAGCACCTCGGCGGCGCGCTCCCGGCTGCCGTCGCACTCCCGCAGCGCGGCCTCGATCGCCTGGCGCTCGGCGCAGTCGACAACGTCGGCGAGCAGCCGGCTGCCGCCCTCGGGCGCCCGCTTCGGCTGCACCGCGGCGGGCAGCACGTCGTCGACGCTGATGACGCCGCCGCCCGAGAGGGCCACCGCCTGCTCCACCATGTTCTCGAGCTCGCGGATGTTGCCGGGGAAGTCGTACTGCGTCAGCGCCTCGATGACGCCGTCCGCGGCGCGCGCCCGACAGGTCATCTTCCGGTTGTACTTCTCCAGGAAGAACTCCCAGAGGATCGGGATGTCCTCGCGCCGCGAGCGCAGCGGCGGGAGCACGAAGCGCGCGACGTTCAGGCGGTAGTAGAGATCCTGGCGGAACCGCTTCTCCGCCACCGCGGTCAGGAGCTCCTGGTTCGTCGCGGCGATGATGCGCACGTCGACGTGGATGGGCTTGTTCTCGCCCACGCGGCGGATCTCGTTCTCCTGGATCGCGCGGAGCAGCTTCGCCTGGAAGGTGAGCGGGGTCTCGGCGATCTCGTCGAAGAAGAACGTGCCCCCGTCGGCCTCCTCGAACAGGCCCTTCCTCGCCGAGATCGCGCCCGTGAACGAGCCGCGCGCGTGGCCGAACAGCTCGCTCTCGAGGAGCGTCTCGCTGATGGCGGCGCAGTTCACCGGCACGAAGGGGCGATCGGCGCGCTTGCTGTTGGCGTGGATGGCCTTGGCGACCAGCTCCTTGCCGGTGCCGCTCTCGCCGGTGATGAGCACCGTCGCGTCGGTCGGCGCGACCTTCACGATCCGGCCCAGCACCTCGCGGACCGCCTGCGAGCGGCCCACGATGTTCTCGAACCGGTAGCGCTCCTTGAACTCGCTGGCGAGCAGCTGCACCTCCCCGGTGAGCTTCCGGTTCTGGATCGCGCGCTCCACCTTCACGAGGAGCTCCTGCTCCGAGAACGGCTTCTGGATGTAGTCGAACGCGCCGAGCCGCATCGCCTCGACCGCGCTCTCGATGGTGCCGTACGCGGTCATCACGATGACCTCGGTGTTCGCGTTCGACTCCTTCACCGCGCGCAGGACGCCGATGCCGTCGAAGCCGCCCATCCGCAGGTCGGTGAGCACGACGTCGTACGCACCCTTGGCGCCCAGGTCGGCGCCCTGGCTGCCGTCGCCCGCTTCATCGACCTCGTACCCGGCGCCACGCAGCATCATCGCGAGCGTGGTCCGCATGTTCCGCTGGTCATCGACGACAAGAATCTTCGACATGGATTTCCCCCGCCGCGCTCATCCTCCTCGAGGGACGGGCGCGGCGCGACGATCACGACCGACGCACCGAGCCGGCGCGTAACCGCACGAGCGCGGTCGTCCGCGGCGCCTTGGACATGCGTCCAGAGTATCGTACGTCAAGCGCGGCCTCCGCCGCCAGAACGCGCGCGGGGTGCGCCGTCGGTGCGGGGGGCCGAGCCCCACCCTACCCTACTCGCGGATCTGCTGGGACAGGTAGGCGGTCTCGCCAAGCTTCTCGATTAGGCCGATTTGCGTCTCGAGCCAGTCGATGTGCTCCTCCTCGGACTCGAGGATCTTGGCCAGGAGCTCCTCGGAGGTGCGATCCCCCTTGTCGCGGCAGAGGGCGATCGCCGTGTTGAGCCGCTTGACCGCGTTGTACTCGAGCTCGAGATCGCTCTTGAGCTGCTCCGGCACGGTCTGCCCGATGTGAAGGGTGTCCAGGCGCTGCAGGTTGGGCAGCCCTTCCAGGAAGAGGATGCGATCGATGATCGCGTCGGCGTGCTTCATCTCGTCGATCGACTCGGCGCGGCCGCGCGCGGCGAGCGTGACGAAGCCCCAGTGCGCGCACATCTTCGCGTGCAGGAAGTACTGGTTGATCGCGACGAGCTCCGCCGCGAGCACCTCGTTCAACGCGTCGACGACATCTTTCGCACCCTTCATCGGACCCTCTCGCGCTCGTGCCTGTCGTGCTCGCCCCGCCTGCCACGGCGAGGAGGCGCCGGCGGGAGCGCCAGCGCCCAGGTCAAATGCGCAAGGTCCACGGAAGTGCGCAAGAAATTTCTAAGGAAAGGTCGCCGATCCTCCGCCAGAGAGACCGGAGCGCAGCGTCGATCCAGAGAATCAGGCTGCGCTGGAGACCGGCGCCATCGTCAGGCGGCGCGGGGCGGCGACGGGCTCGCCCGCACCGACGAGCTTGGCGATCGTCGGCTGGCAGGAGCCGCACCGCGTACCGGCCCCCGTGCACTCCATCACCTCGGCCACGGAGCAGGCCCCCTCGTTCACCGCTTCGCGAATCTCTCGATCACAGACGCCCATGCAGAGGCACACGTACATGCAGAACCCCCGGCTACGTTTAACGGGTAGGTTGATATTGAACATAGCTTTCAATATCGACGCGTCAAGCGCGAATGTTTCGTGGGCGGATCGCCGAGCCGGCTGGGGGCTCGGCCTTCCGGGGTTCGGGCGCCCCCGGCGCCGGACGGCGGCGCCGGCGGAGCGAGACGTGGGGCCGCCGGACGGGGCAGGCCGACGACGGACGCCGCCGGGCAGCGCCCTGGGTGTCCAGGAGGCGAGGCGCGAAGCGAAGAGGCGCGGTGAGTGAGGACGCGGTGAGGGCGCGCGGGGGCGCGGCGGGATGCCGGGGCCGCCGCTCCGGGGTCACATCGTGAGACCGCCGTCGACGTCGATGCAGCGGCCGTTGAAGTACTCGCACTCGATCACGAAGCGCACGGCCTGCCAGATGTCCTCGGGCACGCCGATGCGGCCGACCGGGATCATGGCGACCAGGGCGTCGCGCGCCTTCTGGTGCATGCCCTGCGTCATCGGCGTCTCGATCATGCCGGGCGCGACCGCGCCCACGCGGATGCCGAACGGCGCGAACTCGAGCGCCCAGGTCTTCGTGTTCGCCGCGAGCGCGCTCTTCGCGGCGGTGTAGTTCGACTGGCCGCGGTTGCCGTGGCGCGCGATGGAGCTGATGTTGACGATGACGCCCTTCTGCTCGGTCTCGACCATCTTCGCGACGACCTCGCGGACCATCAGCGTGGCGCCCGTCAGGTTGACGTCGATGACGGCCTGCCACTGCGCCGCGCTCAGCTTGACGACCGCGCCGGTCTGGCGGTCCTTCTTGACCAGGAGGCCGTCCCGCAGGATGCCGGCGTTGTTCACGAGGCCGTTCAGGCCGCCCATGGCCCCGTGCGCGAACCGGACGAACGCCTCGACCTCCGCCTCCACCGCCACGTTGAAGGGCCGCGCGTGGATCTTCCCGGGGAGACCCTGGCTCGCCTCGACCAGCGACGCGAGCCCCTCCTCGTTCACGTCGCCCGCGGCGACCTGGCCCCCGGACTCCGCGAGCCGCAGCGCATAGTGGCGACCCAGCCCCTGGGCGGCGCCTGTGACGACAAACTTCGTGTCCTCGAGTCGCATGATCGCATTCCTCCGAGGGATCGCTCCCGGCCACTGTCTCGAAGGCGCGTCTACCACAGCGCCGCCCCCCGGCGGCGGACGACGTCGCGGCGCGCCGCGCTCCCCCGCGCCGAGCGCGGTAGCCGCTTGCGCCAGGTCGCATCGATGTTATTCAGCGCCCATGAGGTCGATCGCGCTCGCCGCCGCCGTGTGCGCCGGCATCCTGGCCCTCGCGCCGGCCTGTGACCGCGCGCCCCCCGTGCCCGAAACCTCCGATCCGACCGGCAAGGATCTGGTCGTCGGCGCCGTGGTCGCGGCCACCGAGAAGAGCGGAGGGATCCGCATCTACAAGATCGTCGAGGTCGAAGACCTGCCCGAGCCGTTCGGAAGGGACCTGCACATGATCGCCTACGATCCCAAGGTGCAGACCTTCCAGGAGGCCGCGGAGCTCCGCCGCAAGGGGAAGCTGACCGTCGTGAAGGACCACATGATGGTCCGCCTCGTTCACTTCATGCCGCGCGATCACCGCGTGATCAGCAACGAGCCGGTCACCGACGAGGAGCGCGCCCCGTACCTCCGCTCGGTCCAGAGCCGGCAGCGATAACCGCCATCCGTCGAGGGGGGAACGACGCGCCGGCGCGCCCGTGGGAGAGCGGCGCGCACGCGCGTCAGCGCATCGCGCGGAGCAGCTCGCCCAGCCGCGCGATCGCCTGGCTGTGCAGGCGGCTCGCCCAGCTCTTGCTGATCCCGAGATCCTGCGCGATCTGATCGAAGCGCTCGTCGTCGAAGTAGTGGCGCTCGACCAGGGCGCGCTCGCGCTCGGGGAGCTCGCGCACGGCGTGCCGCACGGCCTGCGCGAGCTCGGCGGCAGAGGCGCGCTCCTCGGGGCTGTCGGCGGCGTCGGCGACCGCAGCGACGTCGCCCTGGTTCGAGAGCAGGCCGAGCGCCATCGCGGCCGCGTGCCCGGCGAGCAGGCCGCCGAGCCGCGCGGCGTAGTCCTCCTGCGTGGCCGGCGCGTCGGCGTCGTCCTCCGCCCCCCGCCCCTCCGCGAACCGCGCCGACGCAGCCAGCGCGCTGGCCCGCGCCGCCGCGGATCGCCAGCGCGTCTCCCGCCGGATGCCGTCGAAGATCGCCCAGCGGATCTTCCGCTTCGCGTACGCCTCGAACGAGGATCGGCCTGGATCGTACGTCCGCACCACCTCGAGCAGCGCCGGGTGCCCGAGCGCGACGAGGTCCTCGACCGGGATGCGGCGGCCCAGGCGGCGCGCGACGCGCTTCGCGACCAGCTGGAGCAGAGCGAGCCCCTCGGCGAGCAGCCGGTCTTCCGGAGTGCGCACCGCTAGCCCGCCTTGGCGCGCCCCGCTGCGCCGAGCACCCCGAACGCCCGCTCGCCGCTCTCGTCGACCTCGCGCGGGTGCGCGCGCCGGAGGAGGCGGATCGCCTCCTCGTCGTGCAGCAAGACCTCCGCGAGCTGCTCGCGCATCCACGCGACCTCGTGCGCCGGCAGGCGACCCACGTAAGGCGCCACGGCGGCGTCGACCTGAGCGGCGATCCAGGGGTCGTCGAGGAGCGAAGCGTCCATGCGGGGCCGCATTATATCCGCATCGCGCGCGCCGTCATCCGGCGCACGCGACGCGGCGGCGTCACTTGGCCGGCGGCGGCGCGTTGAGGCAGGCCTCGAACACCCTGACGCTCCGCGCGTCGAACGCGCACTTGAGCGACCTCGGATCCACGTGCTTGCCGACGTTCTGCTCGCACGACTGCGCGTACTGCTCCCCGAGGGTGGCCGCGACGGCGTCGATCCGCTTCTCGGTCTCGCCCCGCTGCTCCGGCGTCAGCTTGGCGCTCAGCGCCGCGACCTGCTCCGAGCGCGTGAGCACCGTGAGCTGCTTGCCGAGCTCGACGCAGTCGCCGTGCATGAGCGCGTAGTCGTCGGGCACCGAGTCGTCGCGCCGCGGCGCCGCCGGCGCGGCGGACGGCGGCGCCGGAGCGGGCTCCGCCTCCTGCGCCTCGACGCCCGGGGCGGCCTCCGGCGCGGGCTCGGCGGCCTTCGCGGGCTCCTCCAGCCGCGCGGGCTCGGGCTGCTCGGCCGGAGGTGGCGCAGCCCCGCCGCACCCGAGCAAAGACATCGTCAGCGGACCCGTGATCAAGAAAAGAGCTCTCCCCATGCGATCAGGGTTGATCGGTTCGCGCCGTGCGTCCACGCCGCGCCGGGCGCGCTCGGCGCTGTTACGCCTGTAACGCAACTTCATCGGTCGAGCGGTCCGCCTTGCCTCGAGGGTGCACGACCCGCCTTGGCAGACTCCGTGCAGGGCGCACCGTGGCGACTGGCCGGGCTTGCCGGTGACGTCGCCTGTCCGCGCGGAGGCGAGCCATGCGGTCGCTCTGGATTGTTCTCGTCCTGGTGCTCGGCTCGGCGCTGCTCCTTCAGGTGGTGGTGGCGTCCGACAGCCGCATCCCGTACGCGCGGTTCCGCTCGCTCGCGGAGAGCGGAGAGCTCGCCGAGGTCGAGATCCGGGACGGCGTGTACATCGGGCGAGCGGCGCCCGGCCTCAGCGTGAGCACACCGCGGAGCTACCGCACGGGGCGCATCGAGCAGACCGAGAAGGATCTGCTCGCCGCCCTCGACCGGCGCGGAATCCCGTACACGCGCGCCGCGGACGAGCGAGGGCTGCTGCCGTACCTCTGGCTGGCGCTGCCCCTCACCGCGCTGGCCGCGATGGTCCACCTCGCGTCGCGCCGGTCGGCGGCGGCGGGGAACATCTCGGGCGCCGCGACCGCCTTCGGCAAGAACAAGGCGCGGCTCTACGAGGAGCGCGGGTCGACGGCGACGTTCCGCGACGTCGCGGGCAGCGCCGAGGCGAAGGCCGAGCTCGGCGAGATCATCGACTTCCTCAAGGCGCCCGAGCGCTACGAGAAGCTCGGCGGACGGATGCCCAGGGGGGTGCTCCTCGTGGGGCCGCCCGGCACGGGCAAGACGCTGCTGGCCCGGGCGATCGCGGGAGAGGCGAGCGTCCCCTTCTTCAGCGCGTGCGGGTCGGAGTTCGTGGAGATGTTCGTCGGCGTCGGCGCCGCGCGCGTGCGCGATCTCTTCTCCCAGGCGCGCGAGAAGGGGGCCTGCCTCGTGTTCATCGACGAGCTCGACGCGGTCGGCAAGGCGCGCGGCATCGGCGGCTCGGTCGGCGGCCACGACGAGCGCGAGCAGACGCTCAACCAGCTCCTGACCGAGATGGACGGGTTCGACGCGCGCGCGGCCATCGTCGTGATCGCCGCGACGAACCGCCCCGAGATCCTCGATCCGGCGCTCCTCCGGGCGGGGCGGTTCGATCGCCGGGTGCACGTCGATCGGCCCGATCTCGCCGAGCGGCGCGAGATCCTCGCGGTGCACGGGAGGAAGGTGACGCTCGACGCGGACGTGGATCTCGACGCCGTGGCCGCGCAGACCGCGGGGCTCGTCGGGGCCGACCTCGCGAACATCGTCAACGAGGCGGCGCTGCTCGCGGCGCGGCGCAGGGCCACCGCGGTGGGGCAGATCGACCTGGAGGCCGCGATCGAGCGCGGGCTCGCGGGGCTCGAGCGGCGGGGCCGGCGGCTCGGCGCGCGCGAGAAGCTCGTGGTCGCCTACCACGAGGTGGGGCACGCGCTGACGGCGACGCTGCTGCCGACGCAGGACCCGGTGCGCAAGGTGTCCATCGTGCCGCGCGGGCCAGGGGCGCTCGGGTACACGATGCAGCTGCCGCGGGAGGACCGTTACCTGTGGAGCCGGCAGGAAATCCTCGACCGGCTGGTCGTGCTGCTCGGCGGGCGCGCCGCCGAGGCGGAGGCCGTCGGGGACCTGTCGACCGGCGCGCAGGACGACCTGCTCAACGCGACGGAGCTGGCGCGCCGCATGGTGCGCGAGCTCGGCATGGGCCAGGGGGTCGGGCTCTCGGCGCTGGAGCCGCGCCGGCCGCTGTCGTTCCTCGGCGAGCCGCGGGGCGCGCCCCCGTCCGGGGCGGGGCGGGAGTGCAGCGACGCGACCGCGCGCGAGATCGACGCGGAGGTCGCGCGGATCCTCTCGGACGCGGAGGCGCGGGCGCGCGCGATGATCCACGGGCGCCGCGCGACGCTCGAGCGCATCGCCGCGAGGCTCTATGAGGTCGAGACCCTGAGCGGCGACGAGCTCAGGGCGATGATGGCGCGAGGCGACGCGTGACCCGGGCGCTCAGTCGACGCTCCGCAGGGCGCGGGACAGATCGAAGCCCTCGGCGTCGTGGTGATAGACGACGCGGAGCACGCGGCCGCGGACGAGCTCCCGCGGCACCGCGCCCATCGCCCGGCTGTCGAGCGACGCGGCGCGGTTGTCGCCCATCACGAAGAGGTGGCCCGGCGGCACGACGACCGGCCCGAACGCCTCGAGATCGGGCTCGCCCGCCGCGTGCGTGACCGGGCCGAGGTGCTCGACCCGCGTGCCGTCCCCGAGCTCCTCGGTCGCCTGCGCCGCGCCGTCGACGTACAGCACGCCTCGCCGGAGCATCACCGTCTGCCCGGGGAGCGCGATCACGCGCTTGACGAGGAGGGTCGAGCCGCCGCGCGGATCCGCGAAGAGCACCACGTCGCCGGCGCTCGGCCAGCTGCGCTCGAACACGTAGCCGTCCGTGAGCGGGACGCGGAGCCCGTAGGCGACCTTGTCGACAAGGATGCGATCGCCGGGGGCGATCGTCGGCCACATCGAGCCGGTGGGCACGTGATACTGGTCCGCGAGCGTCGAGCGGCCCAGCGTGAGGACCGCGAGGACCGCGAGGACCTTGAGGAGGCTGCGACCGAGCGGCGCGACGGTCTGGTAGGCGCGCCGCGCGAACGCGCGATCGGATCGGGGCATGAACAGGCCGGCCTTGGCGGGCTCGAGGCACGCTGTCGCCGCCTCCGCCGCCGGCCCGGGGGAGCTCTGCTCGCTCATCGCTGGCGGGGCTAGCATCCGCGCTGGAGACAGGCCAGCTTCGCTGCATGCACGGCTGTACTTCGTCGACTGCATCATTCTCCCAAGCTCTGGGCCGCCTCACACTCTGCGGATCAATGTCGCTTCATCCGGTATCGACAGGCGCCGCCATGCACCTCGCCGGCTACCGCGCGCTGGGGCTCGATTTTACCTATATCCCTTTTGCGGTGACCGATGTTGAGGGAGCGACGCGCGGGATGCGGGCGCTCGGGATCCGCGGCCTCGGTGTGTCGATGCCCTACAAGCAGGCGGTAATTCCGTTGCTGGACGAGATCGACCCCATCGCCGCGCGCATCGGCGCGGTGAACACGATCGTCAACGACGGCGGGCGACTCCGGGGGTACAACACCGACTGGATCGGCGCGGCGCGGGCGCTGGAGGAGGCGACGCAGCTCGGGGGCGCGCGGGTGCTGCTCCTCGGCGCGGGGGGCGCGGCGCGCGCGGTCGCGTTCGGGCTCGCGGAGCGCGGCGCCCGCGTCACGATCGCGAACCGGGATCTCGAGAAGGCGCGGCAGCTCGCGGCGGCGGTCGGCGGGACGGCCGTGCCCCTCGACGGGGGGGCGCTCACGCCCGACCACGACGTCCTCGTCAACGCGACCTCGCGCGGCATGGCCGAGGTCGACCCGCGGAGCCCCGTCCCGGAGGAGGCGTTGCGGGAGGGTCTCCTGGTGATGGATATCGTGTACAAGCCGATGATCACGGAGCTCGTGGAGGCGGCGCGGCGGCGCGGGGCCACCGCCGTTCACGGCGGGAGGATGCTCCTTCACCAGGCGGCGGAGCAGTTCCGGTTGTACACCGGGCGCGAGCCGCCGCTCGACGCCATGGACGAAGCGCTCCGCGCTCAGCTCGGCTGACGCGCGCCGGCGCGCGGGGCCGGCTCGCGCCGTCCGCGCGCCGGCGGGGACGGGCGGCGCGCGGCGAGCTCTGTTGTACGCCCCGCGCGCGGCATCCGTAGCAATGGCCAAGCGCGAGCGCCACGCGTAGGCTTCTCCCGATGATCTCGTTTGAAATACGCGCAGCCGTGACCGGCGACGAGGAGCAGCTCCTCTATGTCGCGCGCCACCTGAACTCGGTCAACCTGCCGAACAACCGTGACGCAATCCACGAGATCGTCGCCGAGAGCCACCGGAGCTTCAGCGGGGCCATCCAGGACCCCCGCCTGCGCCAATACGTCTTCGTGCTCGTCGACCTGACGAAGGGCGACAAGGGCATGATCGTCGGCACCTCGATGATCATCGCGCAGCTCGGCCGGCGCGGCGTCCCGTACATCTATTTCGACGTGCTCGATGAGGAGAAGTACTCGGCCACGATCGACAAGCACTTCCATCATACGGTGCTGCGCATCGGCTACTCGTACAATGGACCGACGGAGATCGGCGGACTCGTGCTCATGCCGGACTACCGGCAGGGGCCCGAGCGGCTCGGCACGATGATCTCGTATGTTCGCTTCCTCTACATGGCCGCGCGGCCCGACCTGTTCCAGGAGGAGATCCTCGCGGAGCTGATGCCCCCGCTCGAGCCGGATGGGACAAGCCACCTCTGGGAGGCGCTGGGGCGCAAGTTCACCGACATGAGCTATGCCGAGGCAGACCTCCTCTCCAAGAAGAACAAGGAGTTCATCAAGGGGCTCTTCCCCGAGGGGACCATCTACGCCTCGCTGCTGCCCGAGGACGCCCAGCGCGTGATCGGGAAGGTCGGGTCGCAGACCCGGGGCGTGGAGAAGCTCCTGCGCCGCATCGGCTTCCGCTACGCCCACAGGGTCGATCCGTTCGACGGCGGGCCGCACTTCACCGCCCGCATGGACGAGATCTCCCTCGTGAGCGACACCCGCCGGGCCAAGGCTGGCCGCCCGTTCGCGCCGAGCCCGTCGGACCCGAAGGGCATCGTCGCGCTCGAGCGCCCCGACGCCCCCTACTTCCGCGCGGTCGCCGCGCACTTCCGCGACGAGGGAGAGCGCGGCCTGGCGATCGCCGAGGACGCCTGGCACCACCTCGCGCTGGAGCCCCGCGCGCCGATCTGCGTCCTGCCCATGCCGTGAGCGACGCCGCCGCGCGCTCCGACCGGAACGCGCAGACCGAGCGGACCGGGCCGCCTTGCATTTCGACGATTCTGTTGCTACAGAATTAACAGAAGTTATCACGAGGGGCTCGGACGACCATGACCCTGGGATTGGACTTCGATTTCAGGCGCTGGCCCGCGCTGGAGCGGCTGGAGCGGAAGGAGCGCTGGCCCGGGGCGGCGCAGCGGGCGGAGGGCGGCGCGGAGAGCGCGCCCGCGACAGGGGGACGGCCTGGCGCGGAGCCGGCGCTCTCGGAGCGGGAGCTGCGCATCGCGGCCGCGCTCGCCGAGGCGGCGATGCCGCCCGGCCGCTTCCTCGAGGGCGCCGGCGCGGCGACCGCCGCCCGCCTCGCGGCCTTTCTGTCGACGATCCCGCCGCACCTGGCGCAGGGGCTGCGCGCGGCGCTGTGGGCGATCGAGCTCGCGCCGGTGGCGACGCGGCTCAGGCCGCTGTCGGCGCTGCCGCTCGAGGAGCGGATGGAGGTGCTCCGCGGCTTCGAGCAGAGCCGGGCGCTGGCGCTGCGCTCGCTGCTCCGCGCCGTGCTCACGCCGCTCCGGTTCCTCCACTACGACCGGCCCGAGATGTTCGAGCACGTGGGCTGCCGCTACGAGCTGCCCACGGTGCGGGACGAGAGCCCCCGCTGGCTGTCGCAGGTGACGAACGGGCGCGAGGTCGAGGAGGACCTGGAGCTCGAGTGCGAGGTGCTCGTGATCGGCACCGGGGCCGGCGGCGCGGCCGCCGCCTACGAGCTCGCGTCGCGGGGGCACGCGGTCCTGATGCTCGAGGAGGGCGACTACCACCGCCGCTCGAGCTTCACCGGCCGGCCGGCGCGCGCGTACCGGGAGATGTACCGCGACCACGGGCTCGACATGGCGATCGGCAACGTGGGGATCCCGGTGTTCGCAGGGCGCGCCGTCGGAGGGAGCACCGTGATCAACTCCGGGACCTGCTACCGGGCGCCGGAGAGCACCTTCGCGTCGTGGCGGGACGGCATGGGGCTGCCCGCGGAGCTCTCGTCCGAGGGGCTCGCGCCCTACTACGAGCGCGTCGAGCGGATGCTCCAGGTCGCCCCGGCCGATCCGCTGCACCTCGGGGCGATCGGGCCGATCATCCAGCGCGGCGCGGAGCGGCTCGGCCTGCAGCACGGGCCGCTCCAGCGCAACGCGCCGGACTGCGACGGACAGGGGATCTGCTGCTTCGGCTGCCCGACCGGGGCCAAGCGCTCGACCGACGTGAGCTACGTGCCCGAGGCGCTGAAGCGGGGCGCGCAGCTCATCACGGCGGCGCGCGTGAGGACGATCGACGTCGTGGCGGGCCGCGCGCGCGGGGCGACGGCCGTGCTCGGCGGCGACACGAGGGCCGGCGGAGGCGGCCGCGCGGCCGGCGGCGCGAGGCGGCGGCGGCCGCGGCTCGTGGTCAAGGCGGAGGCCGTCGTGGTGGCCGGCGGCGCGCTGATGACGCCGCTCTTGCTGCGCCGGAGCGGGGCGTGCCTCTCGAGCGGCATGCTGGGGAAGAACCTGTCGATCCACCCGGCGTCGAAGGTGATGGCGCTCTTCGACGAGCGGGTCGACCAGTGGCGAGGCATCCCGCAGGGCTACCAGATCGACCACTTCGCCGACGAAGGGCTGATGTTCGAGGGCGGCTCGCTCCCGTTCGACGTCGCCGCGCTGGCCGTGCCGTGGACGGGGCGGCGCTACACCGAGCTCATGGAGCGGTACCCGCACCTCGCGACGTTCGGCTTCATGATCAAGGACACGAGCCGCGGCGAGGTGCGGCCCGGGCTCGGCGGCACGCCGCTCGTGCTCTACACGATGAACCCGGAGGACGTCGCGAGGATGCAGCGCGGGATCGAGCTGCTCTGCGAGGTGTTCCTGGCCGCGGGGGCGCGGCGCGTGCTGCCGCTCGTCGCCGGCTGCGACGAGGTGAACGGCCCGGAGGACCTCGCGCGGCTCAAGGGGCGGCAGATCAAGGCCGGCGACATCGACGTGGCCGCGTTCCACCCGCTCGGGACGTGCCGCATCGGCGTCGATCCGCGGTCGTCGTGCCTCGGGCCGGACCACCAGGCGCACGACGTCGCCGGGCTCTACGTGTGCGACGGGAGCGCGATCCCCTCGTCGCTCGGCGTGAACCCGCAGATGACCATCATGGCCATGTCGCTGCGCGCGGCCGAGCTCCTGAGCGAGCGGCTATCCGGCTGAGCCGCCGCGGTACCCGGCGGCCGCGGCGCGCTCGCTGCCGATGCGGTCGCTCTCGATGGCCCCGTCGCGCATCGTCACCACGCGCGGCATCGACTCGGCGAAGCTGAGGTTGTGCGTCACCACGACGACCGTGGTGCCGTGCTTGCGGTTCATCTCGAAGAACAGCTGGTGGATCGAGTCGCTCGTCGCGGTGTCGAGGTTGCCGGTCGGCTCGTCGGCGAGGAGCAGCTTCGGCGACAGGACGAGCGCGCGCGCCAGGGCCACCCGCTGCTGCTCGCCGCCCGACAGCTCGCCCGGCCGGTGCGTCGCGCGCGCGGCGAGCCCGACCTCGGCGAGCAGCGCGCGCGCGAGCGGCTCCATCTCGCGGCGGGTCTTCCCCTGGATGAGGCCCGGCATCATCACGTTCTCGACCGCGTTGAACTCGGGGAGCAGGTGGTGGAACTGGAAGACGAAGCCGATCATCCGGTTCCGGATCGCCGCGAGCCGCGAGCTCGGCATGCCGGTGAGCTCGTCGCTGCCGAGGCGGATGCGGCCGCTCGTCGGGAGGTCCAGGGTGCCGATGCAGTGGAGGAACGTGCTCTTGCCGGCCCCGGAGGGGCCCACGAACGCCACGACCTCGCCCTGGTTGATCACGATATCGATGCCGCAGAGCACGTGGAGCTCGCGCCCCATGTGAACGAACGTCTTGCGGAGATCTTCGACGACGACGAGCGGAGTGGACATGGAGGGGTTTACTCGTAACGGAGCCCGTCGACCGGAGAGAGCTTCGAGGCGGCGCGGGCCGGGTAGAGGGTGGCGATCGTGCAGATGAGCAGCGCCGCCACGGCGACTATCGCATAGTCGGAGCCGTTCACGTTCACGGGCAGCCGGTCGATGTAATAGACGTCCGGATCGAGCCGGACGCCGAACCAGGACAGGCCCGTGCAGACCGCCAGCGCGGTGCCGACACCGTAGACGGTGCCGATGGCGCCGATGATGACGCCCTCGAGCATGAACACGCGCATCACCGCGCTGTCCGAGGCCCCGAGCGCCTTCAGGACGGCGATCTCCTTGCCCTTCTCCGTCACCATGAGGAGCAGCGTGCAGACGATGCAGAAGCTCGCGACCGCGATGGCGATCGACAGGATGATGAACGTCGCGATCTTCTCCAGCTTGAGCGCGCTGAAGAGGCTCTTGTTGCTCTCGACCCAGTCGCGGACGCGGAGCTGCGGGGGCGGCTTGCCGCCCTCCGGCGCCTCGTCGAGCGCGGCGCTCGCGGCGACCGCCGCCTCGACGGCCGGGCGGACGTCCTGCACCCGCTCGGGATCCGGGATCCGGATGTCGATGTGGGTGATCCTGTCCTCCAGGCCGAAGAACTTCTGCGCCTCGTCCAGCAAGACGTACGCGTGCGAGACGTCGTACTCGTACATGCCGCTGTAGAAGATCGCCGCGACGCGGAACCTGCGGGAGCGCGGCATCACGCCGGTGGGGCCGAGCTCGCCCACCGGCGAGAGGAGCGTCACCTCGTCCCCGACGAGCACGTGGAGCGACTTCGCGAGCTCGCGGCCGATGACGACGCCCGGGTACACGCGCGTCTGCCGCTTCAGGTAGTCGCGCACCGACGGGTCGACGTCCGACGGCTGGCGGAAGTCCGGCCCCTTGAAGTACGGCTCCCCGCCCGGGCCCCGGCCGATGATCTCCTCCGGCGGCAGGCTCGTCAGCTTCTCGGGATCGCGCAGGTAGTCGAAGCTGCCGACCTCGATGTTCTTCTTGAGATCGATGACCTGCCCGATCGTGTCCGGATCGATGCCGCGGACGATGGCGCCGGCGGTGTTCGAGGCGCTGGAGCCCATCGCCTCGCCGGCCGCGACCGGCGTCGCGGCGCCCCCGTAAGGCGCGAGCGCGACGCGCACCTTGGTGAGCTTGTCGTCCCAGTCGCCGAAGCCGCCGGGGCGGGTGGCGTCGACGACCATGTGCGCGTTGTTGCCGAGGATCTTGCGCTTCAGGTCGGCGCCGAAGCCGCCCATGATGCTCGTCACCGAGCACAGCGAGCACGAGCTGACGGCGACCCCGGCCATCGACAGGACCGAGATGACCGTGAGAAAGCCGCTCTTCGAGGCGCGCACGTGGCGCGCGCCCACGTGGGGCACGAAGCTCCGGCGCTCGAGGGCGTCGAGGGCGAGCGGCAGGAGCGCCGACAGCACGAAGAACAGGAAGACCGTGCTGGAGACGAGCGCGGCGAAGCGGATGATCTGATCGGTGGTGTTGTGCGACGCGAACCGCCCGACGGGCATCCTGGCCGTGAGCGCCGCGGTGACGGCGAACGTCACGCCCACGAGCGCGCCCCACCACCAGCCGAGCGCGCGGTAGAGCCCCTTGCGGACGGGGCGGGTCCCGGCGATCGCGTAGCCCACGCCCGCGGCGATCAGGACGCCCGCGAGGAGCCACTTCAGGGTCGGATGGAGCGGCAGGACGGCGAGCCACACGACGGCCACCGCGAGCGCAGCCACGAGGCAGATCACGCCAAGCGCCCTGACGAACGCGCGGACCTTGGGCCCTCGCGCGCCGAACACCCGCCAGCCGAGGCCCGTCGCGGTCACGAGCAGCAAGCCGACGCCCGCCCCGGCCAGCGCGCCGAGGGCGCCGCCGATCATCTCGGGGTTGCTGGCGACGACCACGCCGACGAGCCCGAGGGCCTTCGCTCCCCCGCCGGCCGTCAGGAGCGCGAGCGCGAGCAGGCCGCCGCCCGCGAGCGCGAGCACGAGCCCGACGCGCGCGACGACGGGGCGCCGCGGCTCCAGCTCGCCCTTCTTGTCGAAGCGGGTGTAGCCGCGCCAGGCGAGCAGGAGGACACCCAGCGCGACGGCGGCGAGCAGCGCGGCCTGCAGGGGTCGGGAGAGCTCGATCACGCGTCGGTCTCGGGGCGGAGGAGGGGGAACAGGATGACGTCGCGGATGGATGTCGCGCCGGTGAGGAGCATCGTCAGGCGATCGATCCCCATGCCGAAGCCCGCCGTCGGCGGGAGGCCGTGCTCCAGGGCGCGGACGTAGTCGGCGTCGTAATCCATCGTCTCCTCCTCGCCCCGCGACTTCTTGGCGACCTGCGCGCGGAACCGCGCGTCCTGGTCCTCGGGGTCGTTGAGCTCGCTGAAGGCGTTGCAGAGCTCGCGGCCCTCGATGAAGAGCTCGAAGCGGTCGACCAGCGAGGGATCGCTGTCCTTCTTGCGCGCGAGCGGGGAGACCTCGAAGGGATAGTCGATGATGAAGACGGGGACGCTCTTGTCGCCCGCCTCGGTGCGGTAGTCCTTCGTGAGGAACGGCTCGACCACGTACTCGTAGGCGCAGAAGACGAGCTCGCCGGGCGACTCGCACTTCTTCGCGCCCGCGCGGAAGTTCGTCCAGTCGATCTCGCGCCCGCTCGCCTTGGCGGCCTTCGCCCACTCCTTGATCGGCGCGTCGTCCGCGGCGACGCGCTGCGGGACGTCGGCGGGGAGCCCCGCCTTGGCCAGGGCGCGGGCGAGCCCCTCGGCCATGGGCACGCGCGCGAAGCGCTCGAGCGAGAACGCGCGCTGCGAGGCCCAGGCCGCGTGCTCGGCCGGGAGGCGCTCGGCGAGGCGGGCGTCGACGTGGCGGAGCATCGCCTCGGTCGCGTCCATCAGGGTCTCGTACGTCGCGTACGCCTGGTAGTACTCGAGCATCGTGAACTCGGGGTTGTGCCGCGTCGACAGCCCCTCGTTCCGGTAGCAGCGCGCGATCTCGTAGACGCGCTCGAAGCCGCCGACCACGAGCCGCTTCAGGAAGAGCTCGGGCGCGATGCGCATGAAGAGCTCGAGATCGAGCGCGTTGTGGTGGGTCTTGAACGGCTTCGCGGCCGCGCCGCCGACGAGCGTGTGCATCGTCGGGGTCTCGACCTCGAGGAAGCCCCGCGCGTCGAGGAACTCGCGCAGCGCGGCGACGATCGCGCTGCGGGCGCGGAAGACCCCCGCCACGTGCGGGTTGGCCACGAGGTCGACGTACCGCATGCGGTAGCGCGACTCGACGTCCTTGAAGCTCGTCTTGGTCGGCAGCGGGCGGTAGGCCTTCGTGAGCAGCCGGAGGCGCTCCGCGCGGATCGAGAGCTCCCCCTTCTGCGTGGCCATCGCGACGCCGTGGGCCTCGACGAAATCGCCGAGATCGATGTCCTCCAGCCGCTCGAAATCGGCCAGGCTCCCCTGCTCGCAGTAGAGCTGGAGCTCGCCGGTGCGGTCGCGCAGCCGCATGAAGGTGACGCCGCCGAACGAGCGCACGAAGAGGACCCGGCCCGCGACGCGGAACGGGGTCGGCTCGACGCGCGCCGGGTCGTAGCGATCCACCGTCGGCGCGGCGGGCCGATCCGGCGCCGCGCCCTCCGGCCGGGGCTCGGCCGCGGCCCGCGCCCCGTCGAAGCGGGCGCGGACGGCGGCGAGCTCGGTGAGCGGCTCGCCCGTCGTGACGTCGTTGGCGAACGGGTTCTCGCCGCGGGCGCGGAGGCGGCCCGCCTTCGCCTTGCGGGTGGCGATCAGCGTCTCCTCGGCGCGCGCGGCCTCGGCGGCCTCCTTCGCTAGCCGCTCGCTCTTCTTGTCGTTCGGTCGGTCTTTTTGCTGGCTCACGGAGCGTCGTCCTCCGCGACCGAGCCGCCCTTCCTGAGCGAGCCGCCGGCCGCGGCGAGCAGATAGGCCTCGATGAAGCCCTCGAGATCGCCGTCGAGGACGGCGTCCACGTCGGTGGCCTCGGTGGAGGTGCGCACGTCCTTGACGAGCCGGTAGGGCGCGAGGACGTAGTTCCTGATCTGGCTGCCGAAGTTGATGGCGCTCTTCGCGGCGTTGTAGGCCTGGACCTCGGCCTCCCGCTTCTGGAGCTCCATCTCGTACAGCTTCGCCTTGAGGACCTTCATCGCCATCGCGCGGTTCTGGTGCTGGCTGCGCTCGGCGCGGCACACGATGTTGAGGCCGGTCGGGAGGTGGCGCAGGCGAACGGCGGTCTCCACCTTGTTCACGTTCTGCCCGCCCTTGCCGCCGGCGCGCATCGTCGTGATCTCGATGTCCTTCTCGTTGACCTGGATGTTGATCTCGTCGTCGCTGTCCGGGGTGATCTCGACGGCGGCGAACGCGGTCTGGCGCGTGTGATCCGCGTTGAACGGGCTCATCCGCACCAGGCGATGGACCCCTGCCTCGGAGCGCAGGTACCCGTAGGCGGCGTCGCCGGTCACCGTGAAGGTCACGGCGTCGATGCCGGCCTCGTCGCCGTCCTGGTAGTCGATGATCTCCGTCTTGTAGCCCCGGCGCTCGCAGAAGCGCAGGTACATGCGGAGGAGCATGGACGCCCAGTCCTTCGCGTCGGTGCCGCCGGCGCCCGGGTGGATGCTGACGATGGCGTTGCCGCGGTCGGCGGGGCCGGACAGCATGCGATCGAGCTCGGCCTTGCGCAGGCGCGCGGCGATGGCGTCGGCCTGCGCGTCGGCGTCGGCGATGACGCCCTCGTCGCCCTCGGCGGCGCCGAGCTCGAGGTACTCCGCGAGATCCTCGATCTCGCGGCCGAGCTTCTGCGCCATCTCGAGCTTCGCCTCGACCTGGGCGCGCTTGCGGAGGACGGCTTGGGCTTTTTCCTGATCGTTCCAGAACCCGGACGACAGCGTCGTCTGGGTCAGGTCCTGGAGCATCCGTTCGAGCTTAGGGACGTCAAAGATGCCCCCTTAGCGCCTCAAAGCGCCGTTTGATGTCCAGGACTTTCTCGCGGGTCTCGGAGAGCATGGCCGGGGATCTATTCGATCTGGGCGGCGATCGCCAGGAGAGACCGCCCCGCGCGCAGACGCAGAGGCCGCGGCGGCCCGCGCCGGGGGCGCTGGCGGCTCAAGCCGGGGTCGGTCGGGGGACAGATCGCTGGAAGGCCCGACGGATCGCGGGCCATGACGGCCGAGATCTCCTCGCTCGGCGCGAGCTCGCCACCACGTCTCGGATCGTCCTCAGGGAGATCGGGGGAGCCGCCGCCGGGCTGCTCAGCGCACCGTCGAGGTAACGGCCCAGGAGCTCGGTCAGCGCGACGGCGGTGATCGCGTTGGAGAAGAGACCGGCGACCGGGACGAGGCCGAGCGTGAAGTTGGCGAAGAGCCGCACAGCGGCTCCGCCCCAGATGATCTTGCTCACCTGAAGCCACGGAGCCCTGAGGAGCGGCACGCCCCGCGTCCGCGTCAGCGACGCGGAAAACCAGTAATGGATGGGAACCACGATCAGCTCATCTGCGCCAGGAATGGGCTGTGTGACGAAGCTCGTCACCGCGGTGATCGCGGAATACTTGTTGGTCAGTCGGCGGATCTTCGGTTCCATCGACCGTATATACGGCGCGGCGTTGGCCACCGGGAGGCCGGACGAGCTCGTTGGGTCGAGGCCGCGACGCGCGAAGTCGAGGACGAACCGCGCTCGACCAGGGCGCAGCGCGGGAGTCGCCGCGATCCCGATCGCGGGCCTCGGCGCGCCTCGCGAGCGCGCGGCGAGGCGAGATCTCCCCGGAGCGACTCTGCAGATCCGCGGATCGATCCAGCGCGAGCCCCGGGGAGCCCGACCCCGCGCTCCGCTGGAATGGCGGCGTCTCCAGCGCCGGCGGCGCTACGGATCGAGCCCTTCCCTGCAGGCGGCCCTGAGCTCGGCGAGCGCGGCGACGAGCGACTCCCGCTCGCCGCGCCACGCCGGCGACGCGTCCTCGGCGTCGCGCCGGCGGAGGTGCTCGCGGGCCTCGTCCCAGAGCGGGCGCGGCGGCTCCAGCGGGGGCACGCGCCGGCGCACGGCGTCCGTCAAGCGGAGCACGCGCTCGACGCGGGAGAGCGCCTCGCCGAGCGGCACCTCGCCCGCCTTGCAGCGCCGGAGCAGGCCGCACTCGTAGCTGCTGCACACGGAGAAGCGCGTCTCGTAGACGGTGCACTTCCGGTCGCGGTGGCACGGGCACGGCAGCCTGAAGGCGTCGTGGTACTGGTTGCACGCGAGCGGCAGGCGCAGCTTCTCGGCGAGCGGGAGCTCGTGCTCCTCGAGCGGCGCGACGTCGAAGAGCAGCCCCGTGCAGCACAGGCCGCACGCGGTGCACAGGTCCGAGCCGCTCGGCCGCGCCTCGGGGGTCTCGCTCGCCGGGGGAGAGCTCACCCGCCTCGATTGGCACGCGCGCGGCCGCGCGTCGAGCCAATCGAGGCGAGCGCGACTCAGCGCAGCGCGCCGCCCTCCGCGCCCGCGCCCTCGAGGACGATCTCGCGCAGGTGGTCGAGCCCGACCGAGCCGGAGCCGATCACCTTGGCGTGAAACGCCTTCAGATCGAAGGCCTCGCCCTGCCGGCGCCGCAGCTCCTCGCGCAGCTCCAGGACGACCCGCTCGCCGACCTTGTACGAGATCGCCTGCCCCGGCCAGCCGAGGTAGCGCGTCGCCTCGCTGTGCGCGTGATCCAGCGTGAGGAAGGCGCGGCGGTGGAGGTACTCGACCGCGGTCTCGTAACTCCATGGCTCCCCGGCGTGGAGCGGGGCGTGCTGGGGGATCGGCAGGTCGAGGTGCATGCCGATGTCGAGGACGACGCGGTAGGCGCGCGTGAGCTTGCCCGCGAGCATTCCGAGCACGTAGTCGGGGCGCTCGAAGTAGCCGAGCTCGTACATCAGCTGCTCGGCGTAGAGCGCCCACCCCTCGGCGAAGCCGGAGCACGTCACCAGGAAGCGGTGGAGCCGGCTCAGCCGGTCCTCGAGGTGCACCTGGAGCGCGCACTGCAGGTGATGGCCGGGAAATCCCTCGTGGTACGCCGTGGTGATCTCCTCGTAGAGCGGGAACTGCTGCTTGTCGCCGGCGGCGTACCAGACGGTGCCGGGCCGCTTGAAGCCGTCGCTCGGGGGCATGTAGTACGCGCCGAGCGCGCCGCCCGGCGGCGCCAGCTTCACCTCGATGTGGCGGATGGGATCGGGGATGTCGAAATGCACGCCGTCGAGCTCGGCGAGCGCCTTCCGCTGGCGCTCGGACATGAGGCGGAGGAACTCGTCGGCGCCGCGCGCGCACCGGGCGGGATCGGTCATGAGCACCTCGATCACGTCGGGCAGCGACGCGCCGGGGAGGATCTCGCCCGCGAGGCGCGCCATCCGGGCCTCGATGTCGTGCACCTCGGACCACCCCCAGGCGTAGGTCTCGATCGGATCGATGGTCGCGCCGAGGAAGCGGCGCGCCATGCGCAGGTAACGCTCCTCGCCCACGGCGTCCGCGGCGCGCGCGCTCGGCAGGTACGTCTGCTCCAGGAAATCGGCGAACGCGCCGAACGCGGCGCGCGCCCGCCCGACGCCGGCGGCGAGGCGCGCGCGGCCGGCGTCCGTGGCGCAGCCGGACGCCTCGTAGGCGGCGGGCAGCGTGAGGAAGAACGACGCCTCGCCGACCTGGTAGCGCGCCTGCTCGATGACGGCGCGCACCTGGCGGCGCGCGACGACCTGGCCTGTTCGGCGCCCCTCCTCCAGCGACGCCCGGTAGCTGTCGAAGGCCCGCGGGAGCCCCTCCAGGCGCGACGCGATGGCGTCCCAGCCGGCCGCGCTGCGCACGTCCATGAGGTCGAAGACCACCCGGAGGTGCTGGAACGCCGACTCGATGTTGTTGAGGTCGCGCAGGTGCTCGCCGTGACGGAAATCGTCGAGCCGCTCGTCCAGGTGATCGGCCATCACACGGCGTGCGAGGCGGCCCCACCGCGCCTCCGGCCCGCGCCCAGGGGGCGGCAGCGCCCGGAGCCTCTCCTGGAAGGACGCGACGGTGGAGGCCCAGGACGCGGCGCCGCTCGGGCTCCAGTCGTTCCAGGCGCCGTCGTCGCACGGGATGCCCGCCAGGGTGGCGTGGGCAGGACATTGTGCGGCGAAGGTTTCGACGAACTCGTCGCTGAGGGCGAAGATCGGATCGCGCGCGTCGTGGTGTTGGCTCACCGCGACAGCATAGGCGGCCGCGCCCGGAATTTCTTCGTGCACGCGAGACGGCCCGTCGGGTCTTCGTTACGCTTGTGGAGAGAGGCCGCTCACGGGGCGGCCCCGGGGAGCGACATGAACCATCGCAGCCTGAAAGGCGAGCTCCACGACGACGACCGGCGCCCGAGCGCCGCCCTTCCCTCGCGTTCCCGGCCGCCGCGGCGGCCCCTCCGGCCGCGCCTCTCCGGGCTGCTCGCCGCGGCGGCGCTCGCGGCGCTCGGCTGCGCCGGCTCCGCAGGCCACCCGGCGAGCTCGGCGCCCCCGCCCGCCGCGATGACGCCGGCCCAGATCGCGGCGCGCGCCACGCCGGCGGTCGTCACGATCCGCGGCGACGGCTCGCTGGGGGCGGGCTTCCTCGTCCGCGAGGACGGCTGGATCGCGACGAACTTCCACGTCATCGCCGGGATGCCGGATCTCAAGGTCGTCCTCTGGGACCAGAGCGAGCACCCCGTGCTCGAGGTGCTCGCGTTCGACGAGGACCGGGATCTCGCGATCGTCCGGATCCACGCGCCGCGGAAGCTCCCGCTGCTGCCCCTGGGCGACAGCCGCGCGGTGCGCCCGGGCGATCCCGTGGTCGCGATCGGGCATCCGCTCGGCCTCGCCGACACCGTGTCGAACGGCCTCGTGAGCGCGGTCCGCGTGGTAGATCCCGCGCTGACGCTGCTGCAGATCTCCGCGCCGATCGCGCCGGGCTCCTCGGGCGGGCCGCTGTTCAACGAGCGCGGCGAGGTGATCGGCGTCGCCGCCGCGGTGGCGACGCAGGGGCAGAACCTCAACTTCGGCGTGCCCGCCGACTACCTCAAGCGGCTGCTCGTGCGCCCCGACCCGGTGCCGCTCTCGACCTTCGCGGCCGAGACGGCCGACGAGGAGCAGGCGCTGCCGGCGGTCAAGCGCTCGGTGCCCCACCACGCGCTCGCGATCCTCCGCGGCTGCACCGAGGGGGATCTCCTCGTCTTGGCGCGGACGATGGACGGCGCCATCGAGGTCGGCTCGCCCCTCTACAACCAGGGGGATTTCGCGTCCTGCTATCACATCTACGAGGGCGCCTCGCTCGACATGGAGCGCCGGCTCGGCCCCTCGTGCCGGGGCCCGAGGCAGGCGCTCGCCGAGGGCCGCCGCAAGGCCGCCGGCCTCGACGACAACGCCGCGCAGGCCTGGGCGATGCGCGACGCGTTCGACGGTCTCCTGGATGTGATCCTGCGCAAGGTGCACGGCGACACGCAGTGACCGGCGCGTCGCGGCGAGCGCGGCGCGCTCGACCGGCGCCGCGTCGCGGCAGCGCAGGGGGCCGGGCGCGGCGCGCCGCGGCCCCCGAGCGCCGCCAGGCAGCGCGGCTAGTCGAGGTGCGCCCCCACCGGCCGGCCGCCCTCGTGCGCGATCACGGTGCGCGCCGCGGCGCCGTGGTGGCCCGCTGCGACGACCCCGTCGCCCGCCGGAGCGACGCCGCCCTCGCCCTCCCCGCGAGGCGCTCCCGGATCGTCGTTGCCCCGCATGAACGGCAGGACCCGCTTCAGCCACGACGAGACGTCGTCGAAGAGCGAGTAGGCGACCGGGGTCGCGAGCAGCGTCAGGAGCAGCGCCATCGTCTGCCCGCCGATGATCACGAACCCGGTCGCGCGGTTGGTCCCCGAGCCCGCGCCGCTCGAGGCGACGAGCGGGATCATGCCGGCCACGAACGCGAGCGTGGTCATCAGGATGGGCCGGAGCCGGTCGCGGTTCGCCTCCAGGATCGCCTGCGCGCGCGGCAAGCCGTGCTCGCGCAGCTTGATGGTGTGATCGATCTGGAGGATCGAGTTCTTCTTCACGACGCCGAACAGCACGACGATGCCGAGCAGCGAGAAGATGTTGAGCGATTGCCGGAAGATGATGACCGAGATGAACGCGAACGGCACCGTCAGCGGCAGCGACAGGAGGATCGTGATCGGGTGCAGCCACGACTCGAACTGCGCCGCGAGCACGAGGTACATGAAGACGAACGACAGGAGCAGCGCGACGAGGAAGCTCTTCATCATCTTGGCGAGCTCCTTCGACGCGCCGACGGGGCCGGCGGAGTAGCCGGGCGCCAGGTTCAGCTGCGCCACCGCCTTGTCGAGCTCCTGGACGACCGTCTGCTGCGAGTAGCCCGCCTCGAGGTTGGCCATCAACATGACCTGCCGCTGGCGGTTGTACCGCTCGATGCGCGACGGGCCCGTCCCCTCGTTGAACGTGACCACGTTGTCGAGCGTGACCGCGCCGAGCTTGGTCGACGGCACCGTGATCTTCGCGAGGCCCTCCTTGTCGGAGCGGAAGCTCGGCAGCGCGCGCGCGCGCACCTCGTACTGCTCCCCGCCCTCGTTGTAGGTCGACACCTTGTACCCGCCGACCAGGAGGCGCAGGGTGCTGGCCACGTCGCCGACCTGGACGCCGAGATCGGCGGCCTTCTTGCGGTCGATCTCCACCCGGATCTCCGGCTTGCCGACGAGCAGCGACGTGTCCGGATCCACGACGCCCGGCATCGCCTTGAGCTTCTGGAGCAGCGCGTCGGAGTACACGCCGATCTTCTGGAGGTCGGGGCCCTGCACCTGGTACGCGATCTGCGCGCTCTGGCCGCCGGAGAACGCGGGCACGACGCCGATGCTCGCCCGGAGCTTCTCCGCGTCGAACCTCGGCTGGAGCTCGCGCCGGGCCCGGTCGATGAGGTCCTGCTGCGACAGCCCGCGCTCGCTCACGGGCTTGAGCTTCACGTAGATGTTGGCGAGGTTCGGCGTCTTCTGCGGATCGTCGCCGATCGTCGTCAGCGTGTAGCTCACGCCGGGGAGCTTCTCGATCTCCGAGGCGATCCGCGTGGCGATGACGCGCGTCCCGTCGAGGCTCACGCCCTCGGGCGCGCGCAGGGAGACCTGGAACTGCGACTCGTCCTCGACCGGGAGGAAGTTGAACTTCGCGAGGCCCCCGAGGACCGGGATCGAGAACAGGGCCAGGACCGAGGCGAGCACGATCACCCAGCGGTGCGCCATCGACCAGCGGAGGAGCGACATGTAGCCGCGCTCGATCGGCCCGTAGAAGCGCGACTCCTTGGAGCTGTGGGAGCCGCCCTTGTCCGGCTTCTTCAGCCACCGCGCCGACAGCATCGGCGTCAGCGTGAAGCTCACGATCAGCGAGACCAGGATCGAGAACGCCATGGTGAGGCCGAACGAGTTCAGGAAGCGGCCGACGATGCCGCTCATGAACGCGACCGGGAGGAACACCGCGACCAGCGAGAGCGTCGTCGCGAGCACCGCGGGGCCGATCTCCCGCGTGCCCTGGAGCGCCGCCTCCCACGGGCTCGCGCCCTTCTCCTCGATCCAGCGGTAGCAGTTCTCGAGGACGACGATCGCGTCGTCGATCACGATGCCGACCGCCAGCGTCAGGGCGAGGAGCGTGATCCCGTTGAGCGTGAAGCCCGCCACCCTCATCAGGGCGAACGTGGAGATGATGCTCGTCGGGATCGCGATCGCGGAGATGACCGTGCTGCGCGCGTTCGCGAGGAAGAGCGCGACGATGATCGCGGCGAGCAGCGCGCCGAGCACGAGGTGCTCCTTGACGGCGTTGACCGAGTTCTTGATGAACTCCGACTGATCGCGGGCGATGACGATCTGGTAGCCCGGGGGGAGGCGCTTCTCGACGTCGCTGATCCGCGCCTTCAGGCCGTCGATGACCTCGACGGTGTTCGTCCCGCTCTGCTTGCGGATGCTGAGGAGCACGGCGGGGTCGAGCCCGCGGAAGCCGGCGGACTCCGGCTCCGCCATGCCGTCCTGGACCTCGGCGACGTCGCCGAGCCGGACGGAGTAGCCGTCGCGGTTGGCGAGCACGATGTCCGCCATCTGCTCGACCGACTGCACGCGGCCGCGCGTCCGCAGGGTGAGCGCCCTGCCCCCTTGCTCGATGCGGCCGGCGGGGATCTCGACGTTCTGGCTCGCCAGCGCCTGGGCCACCACGCCGCCCGTCAGCGCGTACTTCTCGAGCTTCTCCGGATCGATCCAGATGTTGATCTGGCGGCTGCGGCCGCCGATGACCAGCACCTGGCCGACGCCGGCGAGCGACTCCAGCTCGCGCCGCAGCGTCTTGTCGGCGAACTCGGTCACCTCGCGGACGCTCGCCTTCGGCGACGAGACGGCGAGCGTGAGGATCGGGGCCGCGTCCGGATCCAGCTTGCCCACGATCGGCGGATCGATGCCCTCGGGGAGCTCCGCGAGGATGCCCTCGACCTTGTCGCGCACCTCCTGCGCGGCCACGTCGACGTCCTTCTCGAGCTGGAAGGAGATCATGACCTGGCTGAGCCCCTCGACCGACGCGGAGCGCAGCTCGTCGATGCCGCTGATCGTGTTGACCGCCGACTCGATCTTGTCGGAGATCTCCGTCTCCACCTCCTCGGGCGCCGCGCCGGGGAGGACCGTCGTCACGACGATGAACGGGAACTCGACCTTGGGGAACCGGTCCACGCCGAGGCCGAAGTACGAGAACGCCCCGAGCACCGTCAGGAGCAGGACGATCACCGACGCGAACACCGGCCTACGGATGCAGATTGCCGCGAGCCATTGCATGGTCGCTACCTTTCTTCAGTAATGAGACGCGCAGCGCGCTCGGCTCACTGCGCCGCCGCGATCTCGATGCCGTCCGCCAGCTCGCTCACCTTGTCGATCGCGACCTCTTCCCCATCGGCGACCGGGCCGATCACCTCGACGAGGCCGTCGACCTTGCGGCCGGTCTTGACCAGCCGCTCCGTCACGCGATCACCGGACCTCACGAACACGCGCGCGCTCGTCCCGGAGGTGCCGACCGCCGCCTCGGGCACGAGGAGCGCCGTTTTTGACTCGCCGGTCAGCGCCAGCTGACCCTGCGCGAAGAGGCCGGGCCGGAGCTTCCCCTCGCTGTTGTCGAACTCGGCCTCGACGGGCAGCGTGCGCGAGGAGGCCTTGAGGCTCGCGCCGATGCGCTTCACGACGCCCGGGAACGTGCGATCGGGGAAGGCGGCGACCGAGATGCGGACCGGCTTGCCGACCTCGATGCTCGCGATGTCCGCCTCGGGCACGTCGATGCGGAGCCGCAGCGGGTTGTCGCGGACCACGACCGCCACCACGCGGCCCGGGCTCGCGAACTCGCCGACGCTGATCCGCTTCTCGGCGACGGCGCCGTCGAACGGCGCCCGCACCGTCGTGTCGGCCACCGACTTCGAGGCGAGCCCCGCCTGCGCCTGCGCCGACGAGAGCGCGGCGACGGTCGCGCGGATGCCGTTGACCGCGGCCTCGTACTGCGCGGTCGCGTTCTGCGCCTGCGTGCGCGCCGCGTCCCACGTCGACTGGGCGACGGCGCCCTGATCGAAGAGCTGCTTCACGCGGTCGGCCTCGGCCTTCGCGAGCTCCATGCTCTGCTTCGCGGCCCGGACCTCCGGCACCTGGTCGGGATCGATGTCCTTCGGCGACGCGCCCTGCTGCAGCGCGAGCTTGGCCCGGGCCTGCGCCACGGCGGCGGAGGCCGCCTGCGACTGGAGCGCCAGGTTGCGCGCGTCGAGCACGACGAGCGCGTCGCCCTTCTTGACCCGGGAGCCGACGTCGACCTCGACGCTCACGACCGAGCCGGCGACCTGCGTCGCCACCTCGCTGGTCTCGTCGGCGACGAGCGTGCCGCTGATGTCGAGCGTCTGCGGGAGCGGGCGCGCGGTCACCTTCCCGAAGCGCACGGCGGGCTTCTCGCGAGGCGCGGCGGTGTCGCGCGCGGGCGCGGGCTTCGCCTCCGCTTCCGGGCGCTTGCAGGCGGTCAGCGTGGTCGCCGCGAGCGCGGCGACGAGCGCCGCGACGACGGCGGCGCGAGAGTGATTCGAGGCGGCGCTACGAGCGCCGAAAACCCGTCGAGCGATACGGCGCTCGGGTCCGCAAGGAGGATGTGTCATGGGGAGTCCGCCCGGTTCTTTGCCAGCGCCTGCCGGTGCGGTCCAGGAGCAAAGCTGGCGGGCACCACAGTAGGGTGCTGACCGGCCGGTCATCAAGGGGGTGTTCCGGCCAATGTCTCCGTCCTCCTCGCACTTTATGCCGCCATGGCCGAGGAAAACGTGCTGCGCGCCGCGCTCGGGGTTGCGCCGGCCGGCGCTCGGCAATGAAACGGAGCGGTGAATCGCCGGTCATCGTCCGGAAAGGGGGCGCCGGAGCGGTGAGCCGCCGCGCGAATGCGCCCTCCTCAGCGCCGCGCGCCGCGGCCGCCGTGGCATCCGCGGTGCAAGGGTGCTGCGCCTCGGGGCAGGCCGCCAGCGGTCGCGGCAAATTCCGCCATAGAATATTTCAATAAAGGCGCATTCTAGTGTGCGTGTATTCGGGATATTGAAAGCGGTTCAGCTCCTGATCTCCGGAGATGTCCGGGGACGGGGCAGCGCCGTGGAGACACCGCTCATCGCCACGGGTCGAAGGCGTCCTGGAGCGCAGGGCCCGAGAGCTCGGCGAGGAACGGATCGAGCGCGCAGAGCGCGTCGAGCCAGGCGACGTCGGCGGGAGCGGCCGAGGGCTCCTGGGCGAGTCCCGCGAGCCGGCGGGCGCGCGCCGCGTGGGCCCGGGTGCGCGCCTCCGCGTAGGGGACCATGTCGCCGGCGGACATCATGAACGCCCAGTCGCTCGACTGGAGGAGGAGGAGCTCGCGGATCGCCTGGTCCAGCGCGCGGCCGGGCAGGCCGCCCGCGCCGCGGCGGCGCGAGAGCGCCCCCAGCACCGCGCGCTCGGCGTGATGGGCGTGCCGCCACAGGCGCGCCGCGCTCGGGCCCGTCCAGTACGCGCCGAAGCCGCCTTCGCCCCACGTGGAGGCGGCGGGCGCGACGACCTCCGCGGGCGGGTGGCGCTCGAGGTAGGCGCCGAGCGCGATGGGGACGGCGCGATCCGAGGCGGCGAGGCCGCGCAGGGCGTGCTCGAGGAACTCGGGCCCCTCGAGCCAGAAGTGGCCGAAGAGCTCGGCGTCATAGGGGGCCACCAGGATGGGCGGGGCCGGGGCGCCACGGCCCGGCGCGCCGGCCCACGGGGCGCCGTGGATCGACGCGAGCGCGGCCTCGCGGCGCGCCACGAACGCCGCGGCGTCGGCGCGCGCCTGCGCGGACGCGCGGGCCGGGTCGTACGGCGCCTTGTCAGGGCCGGGCCCGGTCACGCGGTGGAGCTTGAGGCCGGTCATGAGCCGGGCGCCGCCGGGGCCGATCTCCCCGTCGAGCTCACGCTCGGGCAGGTCGAGCCCGACGTCGCGGTAGAACTCGCGGTAGACCGGGTGGCCCGGGTAGCCGGCGTCGCGCGACCAGACCTCGCGCGCGCTGTCGCGATCGCGCCCAAAGCACGCGACGCCGGCCGGCGAGCGCACGGGGACCGACGCGCCGGCGGACGGCGCTGGCGCGGCGAGCGCGAGGGCGTGGGCGTCGAGCACGGTGAAGCGGACGCCGGCCGCGGCGAGATCGGCGTCGATGCCGGGCGCATAAGCGCACTCGGGCAGCCAGAAGCCGCGCGGCTCGGGCGCGCCCGTGAGGGCCGCGAAGGCGCGGCGGCCGAGCCGGATCTGCGCCCGGATCGACGCCGGCGTGGGGAGCAGGCCGGGCAGGTACGCGTGCGTCGCGGCGGTGGTGAGGAGCTCGACGCGGCCCGCGGCGGCGTGGCGCAGGAGGGCGCCGGGGACGTCGCCGCCCAGCGCCGCCCAGGCGCTCGCCGCGCCGGCGAGCCGCGCACGGTAGAACGCGGCGGCCGCCGCGAAGCCGCTGCCGGCGAAGCGGGCCTCGACCCGGGCGGCGAGCGCCGTGATCCGGCGGAGGTGATCCTCGAACCGGCGGAGGAGCAGCTCGTCGCGCAGCATCGCGAGGAGCGGCGGCGAGACGGAGAGGGTCAGCGGGGCGACGACGCGATCGGCGGCGAGGCGATCGAGGACCCCGAGCAACGGGAGGTAGCACTCCCAGAGCGCCTCGAAGAGCCAGCGCTCCTCCAGCGAGCGCGCGTGCTCGGGGTGGCGCACGTACGGCAGGTGGGCGTGGAGGACGAGGGCGACGTAGCCCGGCATGAGCGCTGGCCGGCGGGAGATCGCCGGCGGGAGATCGCCGGCGGGCGCGATGTCGCACGGGCGCGCCGGCGCGGGAAGCGTCGGAGCTCCGGCGTCGGCCCGTGCGCCTCAGCCTTTCTTGAGCTCCATCCCGAGGTCCTCCCCCAGGCGCGCGGCCTCGCGCTCGTCTCCGGGCCACGGGACGCGCCGCTCGGCCCTCCGCAGCCGGGAGCCGTCGGGCTCGGCGAGGAGCGCCCGCAGCCAGAGCGCGCCGCCGTCCCGCACCGCGTAGGCGGCCACCGGCGTCCGGCAGCTGCCCTCCACGGCCGCCATCACGGCCCGCTCCGCCGTGACGCAGACGGTGGTCTCGCGGTCCGCGAGCGCCGAGAGGACGCCGCGCACGCCGGCGTCCTCGGCGCGGCACTCGATGCCGAGCGCCCCCTGGCCGATCGCCGGCAGCGACACCTCGGGCGACAGGACCTCGGTGGCGCGATCGGCGAGGCCGAGCCGCTTCAGGCCGGCGAGCGCCAGCACCACGGCGTCGAACGACCCGTCGAACACCTTGCGGAGGCGCGTGTCGACGTTGCCGCGGACCGGCTCGATCGCGAGATCCGGGCGCGCCTCGCGCAGCGCGACCGCCCGGCGGAGGCTCGAGGTGCCGACCCGCGCGCCCGCCGGCAGCTCCGCGAGCGGGGCGCCGCTCCGGGTGACGATGACGTCGCGCGGATCCTCCCGCGCGGGGATGCAGGCGAGGCACAGCGCCGGGGCGAGCTCGGCGGGGACGTCCTTGATCGAGTGGACCGCGAAATCGGCGCGCCGGTCGAGCAGCGCCTCCTCGAGCTCCTTGATGAACAGCCCCTTGCCGCCGATGTCCTGGAGCGAGCGATCCTGCGTCTTGTCGCCCGAGGTCACCACCTCGAGCTCGCGGAGGGAGAGATCGGGCACCGCCGCCTCGAGGGAACGGGCGAAGGCGCGGGACTGGGCGAGGGCGAGCGCCGAGCGGCGCGTGGCGAGGGTGAGCTCCATGGGGTCACGCTCCCTTTAACCCAGCTGCGCGCACGGCCGCGGCCGGATTCGCGACGGCCAGGACGCCGGCCTCGGCGGGCTGGGGGCGCGCGCTGGGCTGCCGGGCGTAGCGGCCGTCGTCGTCCGCGACCTGAGGGCGCGGGTCGACCTGCCGCGGCGAGGCGCCCCGCGCGCCGGAGGGCGGCGGCGCTGCCCCGCGGGCGGACCGCGGCGTGGGAGGGCCCTCCGCGGCGACGCGCAGCTCCCCCTCGGCGAGCGGGGCGGCGGCGCTGTCGGCCGACGCGCCGTCGATGTCGAAGAGCTCGCGGAGCGAGTCGACGTGGTCGGCGACGCGGGGATCGGTGGCCATGGCGCGGAGGCGGGTGGTGGGCACGTGGAGCAGCTTGTTCGTGGCGGCGTCGACCATCAGCGCGAGCGCCTGGCGCTCGGCCGGGCCGAGGTGCCGGAGCTTGCCGGCGAGGCTGCGCTCGACCTCGGCCGCGAGGATGGAGCGCGTGCGGGCCCTGAGCCCCACGATCGTGGGCGTGAGGGCGCGCTCGAGCGTCCACGTCTCGAAGGCGTGCGCCTCGTCCGCGACGATCGCCTCGGCCCGCGCCGCCTCGGCGGCGCGCCCCTCGACCGACTGCGCCACGATCTGCGAGAGATCGTCGACGTCGTAGAGGTAGACGCTGTCGAGCTTGTTGACGGCGGGGTCGATGTCGCGCGGGACCGCGATGTCGATGAGGAACAGGCTCCGGCCCTTCCTGGCCTTGCGGGCCCGGCGGACGAGGTCGAGCGTGACCACGTAGCTCGGGCTCGAGGTCGACGAGATCACGATGTCGGCGTCGATGACGGCGCGCTCGAGCTCGGCCCAGGGGCGGGGCTCGCCGCCGACCTCGCGCGCGAGGGCGGCGGCGCGATCCAGGCTCCGGTTGACCACGACGAGGCGGGCGCCGGCGCGGACGAGGAGCTTCGAGGCGGCCTCGGCCATCTCGCCGGCGCCGATGAGCAGCGCCGTGTGCCCGGCGAGATCCGCGAAGATCTGGCGGGCGAGATCGATGGCGACGCTGGAGACCGAGACCTGGCCCGCGCCGATCGCCGTCTCGGTGCGCACGCGCTTGCCGACCTTGATCGCGCGGTGGGCCGCGCGGCCGAGCCGCGCGCCGAGGGTCTTCGCCCCGCGGGCGATCTCGATCGCCTCCTTCATCTGCCCGAGGATCTGCGGCTCGCCGACGACCATCGAGTCGAGCGACGCGGCGACGCGGAAGAGGTGGAGGACGGCATCGCCGCCGACGCGGCCGGCGAGGTGGCCGCGGACGCCGTCGCCGCCGAGGCCGACGAGGACCCCGACGGCGGCGCGCAGCGCCTCGTTGTCGGCCGCGAGCTCCTCGTCGGACGGCGGCGCGGCGCCGCCGGGGCGGGACAGCCCGGGCGCCTGCTGCCGCGGCGAGGCGTAGACCTCGACGCGGTTGCAGGTGGAGAGCACCAGCGCCTCCCCGATGGCGGGGTGCGCGGTGAGGCGGCCGAGCACCTCGGGGAGCCGGTCGCGGCCGATCGCGAGCCGCTCGCGCACCTCGATGGGCGCGGTCTTGTGGGAGAGCCCGACGAAGATCACGGGCGCTAGCCTCCGAGCCCCGCGGCGGGGCGGACGAGGTAGATCACGAGCACGGCCGCGGCGCAGGCGAGCCCCGCGATGGTGCCGTACGCCGCGCGGCGGCCGCGCCAGCCGGCGGCGGCGCGCAGGAGCAGCACGAGCGCGATGAGGAGCCAGGTGGCGTAGCCGAAGATGGCGCGCATCACCTCCTCGGTGCTGCCCATCTCGAGCTGGTGCGCCCAGTACGTCCCCGTGACGATGCCGAGCGTCAGCAAGGGGAAGCCGGCGATCAGGAACCGGTGGACGGCGTGATCGAGGGTGTCGAGCGGCGGGAGCCCGCCCATGCGCTCGACGTGCCGCTTCCGCTTGAGGCGCTTCTCCTGGACGAGGTAGAGCGCGGCGGCGGCGCCGGCGAGGAGGAAGAGGGCGATCCCGAGCAGGTTCGCCATGACGTGGGCCGCGATGAACAGCGGGCTGAGCTTCTGCTCGGAGTGCGGCTTGCCGAGGAAGAAGGTGCCGAGCAGGAAGGCGAGCCCGAGCGGGCCGATGAGGAGCCCGAGCGCGTCGATGCGGAAGCGACGGCGGGCGACGAGGTACACGGCGATCGCGAGGAGGGACGCGACCGAGAGCATGAAGTGGACCGAGTGGACCGGGCAGACGCGCGCGACGAAGCTGGCGAGCGTGACATAGGTCGCGTGCCCGAGGGCGCCCAGGCCGAGCAGCAGGGGCGCGTGCCGCGACGCGCGCGCGGCGGCGGTGGCGCTCGGCCGAGCGGCGGGGTCGTGGGCGTGCGCCCCGCCGCCGAGGAGGCCCGGGAGCTCCCCCGAGGAGGGGAGCCGCGCGCGGCTGCGGGCGACGTCGAGGAAGAAGAGCGCGCTGGCGGCGCCGTAGAACAGGAGCGCGAGCGCAAAGCTGATCCCGGAGATGACCTCGGGCATGGCCCCCGTTATAGCCTGCCTTACCGGGGATGGCCCGCCGCGCTCGGAGGCGGGCGCGTACCGTCGTCGGAGCCGGCCCGACAGCGCGAGGACCCGGTCGGAGGGTGGGCGCCCCGGGGCGACCGCTGCGCCGGGGGCGCCGTCGCGCCCGACGGGTCGCCGGCGGCTGCGGCGCCGTCGCACCCGGCCGGGGCGCCGCGCCGGGGGCGCCCCGGGCCCCGCCGGGGACCGCCGCGCGCCCGGCCGGTGACCGCCGCGCGGCGGCGCTACATCTTGCTCGTCAGGAACGCGGCGAGGAGCTCCTCGTCGCTGGTCAGGCTGCTGTTCGTGGCGGTCGACGCGGGCGCGGCCTTGCGGTGCTCGGCGAACGTACCCACCGGCGCGCCGATGAACCCCGGGATCACGTCGTAGGCGTTGTCGCCGATGATCATCGACCCCTCGAGGATCTCCGCCCCGAGCTCCCGCAGGAACGCGCGCGTCTTGACCCGGCCGAGGACCTCGTGGACGTCCGCCGCCCCCGTCACCTCGCGGAGCACGCGGATCGCCTCGATGATCTTGTAGCGGCGGCCCTCGGTCTTGATCAGAAGCTCGTCGTTGTTCAGATCGACGCGGTCGCTCGCGATCCAGTCGTCGAGCGCGGCCTGCGGAAAGAACACGCGGTTCTTCATCGCGGGCAGTCTACTCAAAAACAGGCCCGAGCGGTTGGGCCGCGATGCCGGCGGCCCGGGGTCGGCCAGCGGCCGGGACCCGCGTCAGGCCGGAGGGGGCACCCGGGGCGGCGGCGCCGAGTCCCGCGACAGGCCGCGGAGGCGCGCCGGCAGGTGCCAGAGCGACTCGAAGATCCCGAGCAGCACGTAGAAGCCGAGCAGCCACACGAGCACGAACGCAGGCTGCAGCTGCGTCGAGATCACCGCGCTCGAGCCGACGGCGAACGCGACGAAGAGCACCGTGCGGACGTTGAGCCGGAGATCCTTGAAAGAGCGGAACCGGATCGTCGAGACCATCAGCAGCGACAGGATCGTCGTGGTCACGAGGATCGCCGGCGCGTAGCGCTCGCCGCCGATGTCGCCGGCGGCCGCGTGGTTCGCCACCACGATCGAGACCAGGATCCCCGCGGCGCCCGGGATCGGCAGGCCGACGATGTACTTCGAGGGCTTCGTGGGCTTGCCCGCCTCGCCCATGGAGAGGACGTTGAAGCGCGCCAGCCGGACCGCGCCGCACGCCGTGAAGATGAACGACACGAGCAGCCCCGCGAGATCGAAGCGGTGCAGCGTCCACTGGTACACGAGCATCGACGGCGCCACGCCGAACGAGACGATATCGGCCAGCGAGTCGATCTGCAGGCCGAAGGCGCTCTGGGTCTTCGTCATCCGCGCGACGCGCCCGTCGAGCGTGTCGAAGAACATCGCGAAGACGATGAGCAGCGCGGCGCGGTAGAAATCATCCTCCGACTGCGCGGTCGCCGAGCGCCGGATCGAGTCGAAGCCGCAGAATATCGATGAGAGCGTGATCAGGTTCGGAAGCAGGAACAGCGTCTTCCTGAGCTCCAACCGCCGTCGCTTCCGGATCATGCCGCCTCCCTTTCAGGCAGGCCAGGCTATCGCCGCACAGACCACGAACGCAAGCGCCGAAGCGCAGACGCGAACCGCTAGAAGGTTACCGCGAGCCGGGATCCAGGAGCGTTTCATCGCACCCTCTGCTGCGTTTCAGCCGTTCTTTTTCTCGGCTTTCGGCCGCCGCTCAGCGCTCAGCGCTCGGGGCGCGGCGAGCCGTCGAGCGCCGGCTCGCTCCATACCGCCTCCGGGACCTTCGCGCCCGGCTCGAAGCGGCAGGCCATCCGGCGGAGCTCGATGGCCGTGCCGGTCGCGCCCGACGAGCCCGCCGCCGCCCGGAACAGCCACGACTGCGCGAGATCGCCGGGGAGGATCGCGGAAAGAGGAGCCCGCCCGATCGCCCGGGCGTCCCAGCCGGCGACGCACGGCGCGGACGGCGTGCCGTGGAGCACCGTGGAGGCGGTCAGGAGCACCATCACCTCGGGCGCGCCCGACGGGCCAGCGGCGTCGGTGACGACGACGGGGTGGCGCGTGCCAGGGAACAGGGCCTCGCTGCCCAAAAAGAGCGGCACTTCATGGCGCGCGGTCGCGGCGCGCTCGGCGGCAGAGCACGGGCGCGGCGCGTCGCCGAGATCGAACGGCGTCGGCAGCGGCCGCGCAGGGCCGAGCGTTCCGTCCTTGCGAAAAGGCTGGAAGAGGGCCCAGGCGATCGCGTGCCCTGGATCGGCGACCAGGGTCGTCACGCCGATCGACGTGCCCGCGTAGGTCCAGTCGGTGTGCACGAGCCGATCGCGGCCCGCGGGAGGCGCGACGGTCACGGCCTCGATCGCCCACGCGGGGCCCGGGCCGGGCGGGGCGGGCGCGCTGGCGGAGGGCGCCGGAGCCGGGCGGTGCGCGAGCAGCATCGCGGTCACCGGGCCGTTCGACGCCTGCCGGACCATCCCCACGCCGACGGGCAGGCCGTCCGCGAGGACCGCGTCGGCCCGCACGTCGAGGCTGCCGTGGAGGCCCGACGCGGGCCAGGACGGGAAATCGAAGCGCTGGAGCTTGCCGGACGGCTCGTAGAAGAACGTGAGCTCCGAGTGCGCGCTGCCGGAGTGCGGGCGAAGAAAGATCCCGCGCAGCGAGACCGACAGGAGCGCGGGGTCGTAGAAATCCTCGGGGGGCGGCGCGGGCGCGCGGCGCTGGCCGGGCTGAGGGCGCGCGCCCGGAGGCGCGTTGCGCGCGGCGTCCGGAGCGGGCTTCACGTCGCCGAGCTCGAACGGGCCGGCGTCGGGGATGACGCCGCGGCCCGAGGTGCCGTCCAGCCAGTTCTCCCATGCGACCTCGACGTTGCGCATCGGCGCGCCCGGCTTCGCCGCGCCGCCGGGGATCCGCACGCGCGCCGCGGCGTAGCCCTCCATCTGCGCGGTGAGGTTGGTCGCCACCCGCGCTCCCCCGAGCCCCGCCGGCACCGCCGGCAAGAGCGATCGCGTGACGACGCGCGCCTCGCCGGCGCCGGACTCGGGGAGCGTCGCGGAGACGACGTCGATGGCGCCGCTCGGCGCGCGCGTGAGCAACGACCAGACCGACCGGCCGCGCAGGAGCTCGTCGGCGTCGGGTAGGCCGAGGCCGCTCGCGTCGACGTGGTCGATGCGCGTCCACTTCGAGGACGGCAGCGTCTCGCAGACGATGGGCGTGCGCACGGCGGGCTGGGCGCGCGGCGGAGGCTCCGGCGCGCGCGGCGGCGCGGCCTCGGCCTGGCCGCCCCAGCCGACGCGGGTCGCCACGTCGCCGAAGAGGCAGCCGCTCGCGCCGCACGCGACGGCGACCGGCGCCTGGGCGAGCTCGCGCGAGAGCGCCGGCATCTCCGGGAGCTCGACCCAGGTCACGCCGCCGTCGAGCGACTCCCAGAACGCCGCGACGTCCTCGCCGCCTCCGTCGGTACGCGCGCGCCCGCGCGACGCCCGCGCCGACAGCGCGACCACGCGCCGCCCGAAGCCGGCGAGCGCCGCGCTCTCCGCCGGCGCGGCCGCCGCCGTGAGCACCCGGCCGTCCTCGTCCGCGGTGAGGTACGTGAGCGCGCCGCGATCCGAGAGCAGCAGGCCCACGGCGCCGTCGTCCGCGGGGCGGAGCGCGCTCTCCTCGACGATCTCGAGCCCCTCGGGCGACGCGCCCTCGCCCGGGCCGCCCTCGGCGTCCTCGTCCTCGTCCTCGGCGCCGTCTCCCCGCGCCGCCGGCGGCGCGCCGCCGGTCGCGTCGAGCGACCGCGGCGCGAAGGTCTCGCCGCCGTCGTGCGAGACGAACAGCGCGAGGCGCTCGTCCTTGCCGCGGTAGCCGAGGAAGTAGGCGGAGCGCCCGTCCGCCGAGAACGCCGGCAGCGCGGCGGGGGCGCTGAGCGTGGGGGCCGCCGCGAGGGTCACCGCGTCGCGCGCGTCGCGGGCGCCGTCGCGGGTGAGGAGCAGCGGCGCGGTCGGCTTGCAGCCGTCCGCGCCGTCGCTCGGCCTGCAGACGCCGGTCACGAGCGCCGCGCCCTCGGGCGCCACCGCGACGCCGACCTGGTCGATGTCCGCCGTCTCCAGCGTGGCGGCCGGCGACCACGCACCGCCGCCGTCCTCGCTGCGGAGCACCCGCGCCACGATGCGGTCGCCGTCCGGCTCGGCGCACACCGCGACCACCCGCCGGCCGTTCGCGCCGAGCTTGATGCTCCCGCACTCGCCCGTGCCCGGCAGGGGCGCTTCCTTGAGCGGCCCGTCGATGGGGCCGCTCGCGAGGCGCCACGGCGCGCCGGCGTCGTCCGGGCGCACCGCCTCGACGTAGCGATCGCCGGCGATCGCCGCCCGCCCGAGCCACACCGCGGCGGCGGACGGCGCGCGCGGGGCCGCGATGGCGAGCTCGACGTCGGCGCGCGGGAGCGTCGCCGCGCCGCGCGAGAACGCGGGCGCGCGCCGCGGATCCCAGGTCGCCGACGCGAGGAGGCCCTCGGCGAGGAGCTCGCCGCCGAGGACGCCGACGCGCGACAGGCCCATGGCCGGGAGCGGCGCGCGCGCCCAGGTGGCGCCGCCGTCCTCGCTCGCGAACAGGGCCTCGGGCAGGGCGAGCGCGAGCGCGCGGCCGCCCTCGGTCATGGCGACGCCGAAGGCGCGCGGCGGGGACCCGGCCTGCGCCGCGGCGCCGTCGAGCAGGGTCGGCTTCCACCCGAGCTCCTCGCGCCAGCGGAGCACGCCCCCGGCCCGGGTCACCCCGAGCAGCGAGCCGCCGGCGCCCGCGAGCTGCACGAGCGGATCCGGCGGCGACAGCGTCCGCGTGAACGGCCCGAGCGGCGAGGAGGCCTCGTAGATCGACCCGCTCGCGCCGACGAACATCCAGGAGGCCGGCGAGCGCCGCACGATGGCGGTGAGCTCCTCGGGCGCGGGCGCGGCGCTCGCCCTGCCCTGCCCCGCGCACCGGACGGGCTGCGCGGCGGCGCCCGGCGGCGCGGCGGCGTCCGGTCGGGCCGCCGCGGCCGCCGCGGCCGCCCGAGACTCGGGCGTCACCGTCCAGCGCTGGCCGCCCTGGGCCACGACGACGCAGCCGCCGCCGGTGGACGGCGCCCACGCGACCGCGGCCTCGGGCGGCGCCGGGTGGTAGCTCCAGCGCGCCGGCGAGGCGTACGCGGCGCCCGCGATGTCGGCCGGCGGGAGCACGGCCGCCGCCGGGCGCGACGGCTGCGCCGGGGCGCTGGAGCAGCCCGCGAGGGCGCACGCCGACGCCAGGGCGAGGGGCGCGCGGCGCCGCGGCGGCGCGGTCATTCGACCCAGCGGGCCACGAACAGGTTGGTCTCGCCGGGCTTCGCGCCGTACCGGTTCGAGGCGAAGACGACGTGCTCGCCGGTCGGCGAGAACATCGGGAAGCTGTCGAAGCCCTCGTAGAACGTGACGCGCTCGACGGGCGGCACGCCGTCGGGCCCCGGAGGCCCCTCCGAGTCGACGAGGTAGAGGTCGAAGTTCGGCATGCCCCGGGCGCCCTGCGGGGTGCTGAAATCCGAGGCGAAGACGAGCCGCCGCGAGTCCGGCAGGAAGTAGGGCGCGAAGTTGGCGCGGCCGTTCCTCGTCACCGCGCGCGGGTTCTGCCCGTCGGCGCCCGCGACGAAGATCTCGAGGGCGCTCGGGCGGACGAGCCCCTTGGCGAGCAGCGCGCGGTAGTCGTCGAGCGCCGCGCCGGTCGGGCGGCTCGCGCGCCAGACGAGCTTGGTCGAGTCGGGCGAGAAGAAGGCGCCGCCGTCGTAGCCGGGCGTGCTCGTGATGCGCCGGACGTCGGAGCCGTCGAGCTTCGCGGTGTAGAGCTCGATGTCCCCGTCGCGCGTGCTCGTGAACACGAGGCGCGAGCCGTCGAACGCGACGGTGGCCTCGGCGTCGTAGCCTTTGCCCTGGATGAGGGGGCGGAGATCCGAGCCGTCGGGGTTCGCGGTGTAGATGTCGAACTCGTCGAGCGGCCACACATAGCCCTGCGAGTGATCCGGCTTCGGCGGGCACGCCTCGCCGGCGGCGTGGGTGGAGGCGAAGAGGACGCGCGGCTGCGCCGGAGCCGGGGGCGCGGGGAAGAGGAAGTAGCCGCAGGTCGTCTTGCCCTGGCCGTTCGAGACCCGGCGGACCTCGCCGCTCTCCAGGTCGATCACGTACTGCTGGTCGCACGCGTTGCCGTCGCGGGTCGACTGGAAGATGAGCTTCCTGCCGTCGGGCGACCAGTAGGCCTCGGCGTTCTCGCCGGCGAAGGTGAGCTGCCGGAGGTCGGCGAGGTGCTTCTCGCGCGGGTCGGCGGCGACGCTCTTGCCGGCGCGGATGCGGAAGGGGAGCCACTCGGGCTTCGCCGTGGTCGTCGCCTCGGGGATCTGGCCGAGGGGCTCCTTCGGCCGGGGCTCCGGCGAGGCGCAGGCGGCGAGGAGCAGGCAGGCGAGCAGGGCGGGCGGCCGTCGGTTCATGGCGGCGCGACTCTAGCCGCGGGGAGCCGCCCGCAACAAGGGCGGGACGCGGCGGGATTGAGCGGCGCTCTCGTGAGCGCGGAGCGACGGCCGGCTCGGCTGCTGCCGCCGGAAAATCGCAAGAACGCGCCTTCCGGACGGACGCCGTGAGGCCGGGTCCCATGGAGTGAAGAGGAGGCGGGCTGCACGCGCCCCGCTTCGCCGCGACCGTCTCGATCGCTTACGCCTGCATCGCCACGACCGAGAGGACCGCCTCCGCGCGGCTCGCCTCGACGGTAAACCTGGAATCGTAGCCGTTTTTCCGAACGCGATCGAGCCAATCGAGGGCCTCGCTCGCCGGGACGCGGCCGCGCAGCAGTGCGAAGTAGACGTGCGCGTATTCGTCGGCCGTCCGGCTCGCGAAGGCGACCGGATCGTCGACGTTGAGCGAAACAAGGACGGGCACCTCCCCGGGGCGCTCGTGGCCGGGGCGCGGGAACATGCGGAAGATCGGGTGCTCGTCGATCGACTCGTAACGCCCGATGAGCAGGTTGCTCGACGGGTTGGTCTCGACGGTGATCTCGAGCCGCGTCAGCTCGCGTCGCACGAAGTGGCTGGCGGCGCGGAGGAACTCGACCTCTCCTGCGTCGACAGCGACCTCGATGGGAACGAGTCCCCGCCGGAAGACCTCCGGGCGCCGGAGCCCATCGATCATCAGCACGTCGGCCGTGTCCGCGCGGGCGGCGGGCGTGATCGCGGACGGGTAGCCGAGGGCGGCGAGCCGCACCGGGTCGTGCCTCCGCTTGCGCGCCACGAGCAGCGCGTCGATCGGGACAGGCTCGCCGTGGATCCTCTCAGCCACGCGCGCGGCCTCGGACCGCACGCGCTCGACCCGCGCTGCCGATGGGGCGAGCCAGCCGCGGCCGTAGAGGTCGAGCTCCCACAGGAGATCGTCGAGCCGCTCGGCCTGGGGCTGCTCGATGCAGCGGGCGCGCTCGGCCCACCGCTCGGGATCGATCCCCAGCGCGAGCCCATGTCCCACGCGGTCGCCGGCCTCGAGCACGCGGAAGCAGACGAGCTCGTGGACGCGGCGGATGCCCTCGGCCAGGCGGCGGAAGTCCTCGCCGGCGTGGTAGGTGACGCGGAGCGGAGGCACGTTCCAGGTGGGCCGGCGGTGCGAGAGCTTCACGGCAGCGCGCTGCGAGGCGTCGCGCAGGTGGCGCAGCGGCCTCAGCGTGGGCCACAGCGGCATTGAGAGCTCCGCGGAGGCCACGTCGAGCCCGCGGAGGAGGACCAGCGTCTCGGGGAGCTGCTCGAGCATGAGCTCGGTCGAGCGGGCCGCCTTCCACTGGTCCAGCGACCACGCGCCGAACGCCCACCTGGCGCCGTCCGGCTCGTCGCGCGCGGGGTCGCGCCGCTTGATGAAATGCAGCACCACGCCGGCCTGTGGGCGCCTGGGGAGCTCACGGAGCTGGCGGGCCATTCCCCTGACGCTGCGCCAGGTCACCGACCAGTCGTCGCGCGGCGTCTCGCGCACCTCGAGCGACTTGAGCTGCACATCGCTGCCCTGGAGCGTGTGGGCGCTCGTGACCAGGGTCCCGTCGAGCGGTCGCCGGAGCGGCCCGAGACGACGGCTGAAGCGCTGGAACCAGTCGAGCCCACCGACGCCCGGGTCCTGGGTGACGAAGTTGTACGTCATGCAGCGCAGGCGCTGGTACTGCCAGAACGCTAGGGCGAAGTCGGGGTCTGTGGCCTGCTTGCACGCGGCGAGGTAGGCGAGCCCGCGCCGGGTGAGGGCCATCTCGGGATCGCCGTCGTGGAGCCAGGCGCAGGCGGGATCGCGCTTCAAGATCTCGGCCGCCGACTTGTGGAGAGTGGACGTCACCGGGCCCGGCGTCTGGCGCCTCACGTCGATCTGCGCGCAGGCGAGGCCGACATAGAGCTTGCGCAGCAGCGGGCGAGACGGGGTCGCCTCGATGTTCCGGAGCGCGCGGTGGGCCGCGAGCATGATCGAGGGGGCCTCAGGCCAGACGAGCGACGCTGCGGCCTGATTCGAGAGCGCTCCCAGGAACTGCGCATAGGGCACCGAGGGCCTCGAGAGGAAGCGCGCGAGCCAGAGGCGCACGAGCGCCGCGAGGAGGAGCGCGCGGTGGTAGCGATCGCCCCGCTGCTTCGGATCGCCCCACGCGGCGTAATCGGGGACGCCTTCGCCAGCGTCGAGCTTCACCGCGTCGACGTCGTAGCCCGAGGCGAGCTGGGCCATGAGGGAGCGCCACACATCGCCGAAGCTGGTGCCTTGGCCGATGTGCAGGTGCGTGTCGGCGACGTCCCTCTCGAGCACGCGCGCGAGGTGCGGGGTGGTGAGGTCGACGAGCGAGGATTCCGGCTGGACGCCGTGCTTGCTCGCGAGCGCGCTCACGAGGAGATCGGGCGGCAGGCGCAGCGTGAGCCAGCGGTAGCGCATGGCGCGGAGGTGGAGCGCGTCGATGCTGGAGGCGCCGGGGTCGATCGGGTCCGCGCAGCGCTGGCTCAGGATCGCGCGGCGGCCGCGGAAATCGAGGTAGGTGGAGGCGAGGCGCTCGAGGTGCTGGTGGAGAGGGACCGTGTCGTTGCCCTGGACCTTCCCGCCCGGGGGATCGCGGAAGAACCAGGCGCGCAGCCGGATCTGGCGGAGGGCGTCGAGCGAGAGGCCATTGGCGTGCAGGCGGAGGCGATCCTCGAGCGCGTGGCCGAGCGCCGCGGTGGAGGCATCCTCGTCGGCGGCGTGCGCGCGTGTCAGCGCCAGCGTGCGGCCGCGGTAGGCCTCCATGGAGACGAAGGGAAAAGCCTCGGTCTCCGCGACGAGGAGCTCATGCGGGCTGGGGAGGTGCACGACGGCCGAACCTCTGCACGAAGGGGTGGTTGGGATGCCGATTGTCGATCTCCTCAAACACCAGCAGCTTGTTGCGCAGGTTGAGGAGTCTGTCCGCGTCGTCGATGCCATCGTTGTCAGCGTCCAGGACTAGGAGCGAGAGCCGCGCCGCCTGGATGACATCGCTCTCTGGCAGCCGCTCGTTCAGCGCTGAGAGGATGCGCTCGGCCGCGTCTGCAGGCAGGCCGGCTTCGGGCGCGGCGAGCAGCGCAAGTCGAGACCGGAACGAGCAAAATGCGCCCCAGCGCCGCCCGTCCGCGGCTACCTGGAAGTAGGACTGTATCACCCTGATCCACGCATGGAGATCGGGTCGCTCGAACGACCAGCTGACCGCGTACGCCTTCCGAGATCGACCAATCTCGAACACCGTCATGACGTACTGGAAGGCGAGCGACTCGAGCACGGCGCCCGCGTCACAGCTAGGGGACTGGAGCTCCTTGGCTGCGCCCACGGCCAGGTGATTCCAGGCCCGGAAGAGAAACTCTCGATCAAGCGCCGCTTCCCACCTGACCGCCGGCCAGAATCGCTTCGCCTGATCGCGGGACGATCGCAGCTCGAGCCCGGGCCACCTCTCCGTGCTTTCGGAGCATGCCTGCGCAGCCAGATCGGTCTCATCCTTTTCGACGTCGGTCGCGATCCGGTAAATCAGCTCGAGCGCTGGCGGCAATCGGCGCCCGCCTGGCGGGACGACGTCGAGGTGCAGCGTCCACAGCAAGAGGCGAACATCGATGTCGGCGGCGCTCGTTCGGACGCTCGCCACGACGTTACCTCGCCTCTTTAAGAGGTCCTGTACGATGATGCCTTGCTCGAGATCCAGCACGCGATCGGTCTGGGGCAGTTTGTGGAGGTCACGCAGCGCCTCCCAAAGGGCGATGAGCGCGATGTCCGACACGCCGACCTGATCACCATAGGGCTCCAGCGTCTTCTCAATCACGAGCGCCTCTTCCGGCTGAATGCGCGCCAGGAGATCGTCGCGGTCATCCACGTACTTCGCGAGGCGATCGTCCGACGAGGTTCCCAGGAAACTGCCCGCCGGCTGCACGACGCGGAGGCTTTTCAGGCGCTGGTCGTACGACTGGCCGCCGCCCGCCAGACGATCGAGATCGGAGCATAGCGCGCGCGCCATGACGCGGACCTCGACGGCGCTCTTGCCCGGATGGAGATCGGCCAGCTGACGCGACTTGGATTCCACGCGGATCCGCTCGAATCGACGCGGATCCCAGAGCACCTCAGGCTTACCCCGCTCGTCTGTGTAGTTCGCCGCCAGCAACCAGCCCCTGAGGTCGTCACCAACCTTGGACGGGAGACCGGCTTCGGGATACAACAGCGAGCCCAGTGACTCCCGCGCCCAGTCACGCTGGACCTTGTCACGGCGCGATTGACCGCTCGATCCAGCCAGCTTCCCGAGCATCGCTGACCAGTCTTTCGCCTCCTCCCCATCCTTCCTATCGGAAACGGCCACCCGGAACACCACGCCTAGGAACGCGTCGATGACGGCCTCGCCGGAGAAGTCGTCCGCGACCTTGTCCTTCCACGTCGAAGCCCACGCGTTGGCTGCAAGCGCGAAATCGAGCGGCGATTCCCATGCAGGCATTGGCCAGGATTGCGGCGGATGTGACGAGGACGAGAGCGACTCGACCCTTGCAATGACGAGCTGCGGGGGATTCATGGCCAAGGGCGACGGACCCACGAGCGAGCCGCCGCCATCCGCGATCAGGTCCAGTATCAGGAGAAGCGCTGCTGTGACGCTCTCGGGCAGGTCGAACCTTGTTTTTCCGGCATTGACGCTCATCCGGGGAAGCTCTAGCGGGAGCAGCAGCTCGAGGGAAACGCCGGGGATGAAGCTCACCTGATGGATGAGTCGGTGCGTCCAGAGGATCTCGATCTGCCCTGCGTACACCAGCAGACGTGGTGGTTCCCCGCTCCGGTCGTCCTCGTTCCGGTCGATCTTGACGAGCCTGAGGAGCTCCTCTTCTTCGTTTGGAAGCATTGGCGAATGATTGATGGCAACGCCGAGGAGATAATGCGCGACCTCCGCGGCGCTCTTCTGTCCCTGGAACTCGGCCAGCCGGAGCCGGACGTCCTCAAGGGCGCGCAGGCGATCGGGCAGCGCAAGTTGGACCACGCGGTGCTGCATGAAATAGGTGCCCAACGAGGCTCTCCCGGACAATTCAGGGAGCCCCGTGGCTGTCGCCCGCGCGGGCTCCTGCGCGACAGCAAAGCTACCGAGCAGGTCCGCGATGCTCAGCTCGTTCCGTGCATCGGCGCTGCTGGGAGGAGCGTGTTGCAGCCGGGCATCACGCGGCAGGGGGTCGAGCTTGCAGCGGTGACGCGGCGGGATCACGCGGTTGTAGAGCTCCTCGGCGTACTGGATTGGTTTCTCAGGTTCGCTGAGCGCCTCGAGGTCGAGCTTCGTGGTCTGCAGGTGCCAGAGCGGGCGGCGCGCTTCTCCGAGGAAGTGCGCGCGCAGGGCGAGCAGGAACATCTCCGTGAATCCCGTCAAGACAAAGGCCACGCGCGGATGCCAGATCGTCCGGAGGAGCGTGATCAGTTCGATCGACCTCGGCACGTTCATGTCGCTGTCGTCGATGGGCACGATGAACAAGGGCACGAGCCCGTCCCCGCGTCTGGCCATGAAATCCTGTAACAGCGCATCGATGAACGCGCGGAAGCTGGTCTGGACGTCGCGTCCGCGTTGCTCTGCCATGCCCAGCTCGACCGCGTATGCCTCCGGATCGAGGGTCGCCTTCCGTGCGCTCACGTTCGGTTCCCAGCCGGAAGCCACCACCTGTACGAACTGGTTCCACTGGTCGCGCGACCGCGGTGGCTCGGCGCCGAAATCCTGTTTTCTAGCGCGATCTTCGATGTACTCCACCATGCGCACGAACGCGCCCGCCACGCGCAGGAGCAGGCTCGTGCCCTGAGGAATAGGCTGGAGATCGATCATGTCGAGCGGCAAGAAGCGCGGATCGCCCGGGATTGGACCATTGGCGCGATGGAAGTGCACCCTCGACAGCTCCCCCCTGCTGCGTGGAGGGAAATCGCCGTACAATTTCTCGCGCCACGCCTCGCTCCACGCGTGAACGAGGGTGAGGAGCACGGTGGATTTGCCGGAGCCGCGTCCTCCGTCGAGGAGAACGACCGGGTTAGCTCGGACGCCGTCGACCCACGGTAAGAACCACGGTCCCGCGCTCGACCCGCCGGATCTCGCAAGGGTGAAAATGTCCGGCCTCGACGGTGCGCTCGGTTGATCCGCGAAGCTCTTGAGCAGCCCGACCGCGCGCTCGGCGGCCCTCTTCTGGTCGGCCGAGAGCTGCTCCCAGGGGACATCGCTCGCCTCCAGACGAACCTTGAAATCCGTCATTCTTGATCGAATACCAGAGCGCCCGCACGAAATAAAGAGCGCGCTCGAATGCCTGTACCTATCGGGCTCGTGGAGGCGGCCACCGCGCCGCTTCGGGCGACCGCCCCCCACCTCGGATGAGCTCCGCCAGGGCGCCGGAGGTTGCCAGGCGGCTCGGCGCGGCGTTGTGTGCGCTCGGCATCTGGACGGCTCACCGCGCAGTAGGCGCGAGCGTTGAAGCGAGGTACAATGTTACCATGGCGGAACCGAGATCGTACTCGCCGAGTGACTACTTCCCGCGCCCAGCGGCTGAAAGAACGCTGGGCGAGAGCCTCGCGTCGAAACGGCGACTGTGGACCGTGCTCGCACCTGATCTCGCCGGCAAGCGATGGCTCGTAGAGCATCTACTTGGGCAGCAGGAGGGGACACGGACGCTATGGTTGGATGCCCGGAGCATACACGGGCCGGGCGACGCTGCGCGTCAGCTCGCGACCGATACCGGACATGTCCTCCCGCGCAACATCACCCGCACCGGCGACCTCTCGGTGTTCCTGGAAACGCTCCTCGACCGTCCCACGATACTCGTGTGGAGGCATGTCGAAGCGTTCGAGGAGCCAGGGCGGCACGAGCGTAGCCAGGTCCGGCATGCCATGCGAGAATGGTCTACGGCGAGCGCGTACAAGAGCAGCTTCAGGCTCCTTCGCCAAGCGATACTCACCTCAAAGCCGAGGATCGAATATTATCGCAACGTCTCCGAGGCAACCGTGACGGTGCCGGATCTGGATGCCGTCGAGATAGAGAGGTTCGCTTCTCGCCTCGGCGTACACCTGCCGGGCCAGCACGCCGAGCGCCTGCATCGGGCTATTGGCGGCCACATCTACTTCCTTCGGTTGGCCCTGCGCCATCGCACGCCTGGCCTCTCGATCGAAGATCTCTGCAAGAAGCCGCTTCACCCCGGGGGACCGTTTCGCGAGATGTACGCCAGGTTCAAGAGATGGCTCGACGGGGTCTCGCGGGAGGAGCGCGCCGGCACCCGGCGTCTCCTGGAGTATGGCGTCGCCCCTCAGGGCTATTTCGCGGACGAGCTTGAGCAGCGTGGAGTATTCGAAGGGGGTCGCTCAGGGATCCGATATGGGCTCTTTGAGGCTTTCTTGAAGGAGTATCATCGATTATGAACATGAAAGAGTTACGCGCGGGCGGCGCCCTCGGTCCGGACGACGTCTACATCGAGCGCCCCGCGGATGCCGAGCTCTTTGAGGCGCTGCGCTCCGGCGAACTCTGTCATGTCATCGCCTCGAGCCGCACGGGGAAGACGAGCCTCGCCCTGCGCGCCTTGCGATCGCTCGCGGCGGATGGTTTCCGGACCGCTTACGTGGACATCACCCCTGCCGTAGAGGCGGCCAAAGGGCACTCCGAAGCGGCAGGTCGCGCGCGGTTCTACGACGAGCTGGCCGTGCGCATACGGCAAGAGCTCAAGCTGGAGGCGGCGCCAGGCGAGGAGTGCCTGGATCCAGCGGGTTGGCAGCAGCTCTTGCGCAGGGTTCGCGAACTCGATGCGCCTGTCGCGCTGGCGCTCGACGAGACGAACTCGCTGCTCCAGCTTCCCGAGACGATCCGGGAGGGCTTCCTCGCGATGTTCAAGGCGTTCGATGCCGATCGAGCTCGCTCGGGCCGGTCGACGGCCGGCATCTGTCTCCTCGGCTACGCCAGTCCCCAAGCGCTCATGAAGAGCCCCGAGCTTACGCCGTTCAACGCATCCAAACCGATCCTACTCGATGACTTTACGCTCGATCAGCTCGTGTTCGCCTTCGGAGCAGATGTAACGGGCGCGGAGGTCAGTCGCAAGCTCCTCGAAGAGGTATACAGATGGACCAGCGGCCATCCGTACATGACAGCAAGCCTCATCAACACGGCGTTGACAAGAGAGCTTTCGCCGATGGAAGCACTGGAGGAGCTCATTTCGCAACTTGCCAAGGAGGCCTTCCTAACGGTTGAGCTATCGAGAGAGCCTGTCCTCGACTTTGCCGTCAAACAGCTTCAGGCAGGCGGTCCGGCGCTTGAGCTCCAGCGACTCGAAGTCTATGGCGCGATACTCAGAGAGGGGGAGCTCGACCCCAGCAAGGTAAATCAAGGCTACGCGACAGATCTCCAGCTCGCCGGTCTCGTGCGTAGCGGAGGGATGCCGCCCCGCCTAGTCGCAAGGAACCGGATCCTGGAAAAGCGCTTTGACCTCTCATGGACTGACAAGCAGAAAGCAGAGGCCAAGCGCCCGTTCGCGGTCACCATGAAGAGGTGGAAGGAGAGCGGCGAGAATGATAGTAAGCTGCTCACGCTGGCGGAGATCCAGGAGGAGACGGCTCATGGAACCTTGTGGGAGCTATCTCGCGAGGAGATCCAATTCTTGGGGCGCTCCGTGGCGAAACGGACCGAGGAGATTCGCTTCTACGTACGCCTCCTGGTGCTTGCGATCGGCACCATGTTCATACTCATCGCGGTAGCAGTGTATACGACGACTGACGCAAGAGAAGCACGCATTGCAGCCAGGATAGCACAGAATGACGCAAAGAAAGCGGCGATGCAGACCAGCAGCGCTATCGAATCCGCATTGCAGGAGACGCAACAAATCCAAGAACTCGTAGGCAGGTGCCTCAGCAACGACGCAGATGCGAGGATGAGGCTGAGCAAGGTAGCCGAAGGACTTCAGAATCAACAGCAGCTAGAGGCAGTTAAGGCTATCGATCTCGCCATCACTTACTTGGAAGGCACCAACGCGGACGACTTGGCAAGGGCCCTTCGCAAACCTCGCACCGATCTGCGAAACTATCAAGCACTGCTTCCTCAGTGCAGAACGGATCTCAACACCAGCATCACTGAGCGCGACGATTGCCGAACCAACCTCACCACACGCACTACCGAGCGCGACGCCTACCAAGCCTCCCTCACCACACGCACTACCGAACGCGACGCCTGCCAAGCCTCCCTCACCACACGCACTACCGAGCGCGACGCCTGCCAAGCCTCCCTCACCACACGCACTACCGAGCGCGACGCCTGCCAAGCCTCCCTCACCACACGCACTACCGAGCGCGACGCCTGCCAAGCCTCCCTCGCGACCGTAAAGAACTCCCTCACCACCTGCCAGACCTCCCTCGCGACCGTCCAGAGCTCCCTCACCACCTGCCAGACCTCGCTCACGACCGTCCAAAGCTCCCTCGACGCGCAAACATCCGCCTGCACCCACATCTGCGCCGCCACGCCTCGCCCGGATGGCTGCCCCTGCCCCTGAGCGCTCGCGGAGCTCGATCAGTTCTCCTGCGGCGACAGACGCCGCCCCCTTCACCACGCCCGCACGGTCGCCTCGATCCAGGACAGGGGCTCGGAAGGCGTCCTCGGCGCGCTCCGCCGCGTCGAGCCCGAACCAGAAGGCGGGTTCAAGCTAGCCACACGCACGTCTCAGTACCGCTGACCGGAGGTGGCGATGACCCCCACGCGTACCGTGACCCTCGAGATCCTTCGGCCCGGGCCGCCCATAACCAGCTCCTCTCACCCCTGACGCAGTATATCGCCGGGTGCGCGAATCGGACGCCGGAGACGCTGCACGTGAACGCCGAGCGCCGCGAGTTCCTGCACTGGATGCTCGATATGAGAGATGCGACGGCGCATCGGCCGCGACGCGGGCGTTGACTCGCCTCTTCGGCTCGGTCCGAGGCCTCGCCGCCGAGCTCGCGGGCGCAGGGGCCGGCGAGCACACTCACTTACGGATCGAGCTGACGGCGCAGGAGCTAGCGAGCCTGCCGTTCGAGATGGCGGACGCGCCAGCGGGCTTCGCCGCGGAAGGGCAGGCCCTCTTCCGCCAGGCAACGACGCCGATCTCGATCACGCGCGAGAGCCGGCGGATACCCAAGATCCCGCTCATCTGGCCCGATCCGACCAAGATCCTCTTCGCCGCCTTGTTCGGCCCCGACAAGGCGCCCCCGTTCGCCACCTCCCCCGCTACTGCCGGAAGATCGTCACCGTCGTCGGAATCGTATGGCCGCCGCCGGAGCAGTTCCGGAAGCTGCCGTCCGACGCCGGCGCACCGCAATGCTCGTCGCACTCGCCGAGGACCTCGACGACGCAGCCCTCCGCGTCCGCGCCCGTCCCGCCGCACACGCGGCTGATGAGCGTCGATCCCGGCGACTTGCACGCGAACCGCAGCTGCTCCGGCGCGAAGAGATCGCCGAAGTACGCCCCCTCCCGGTGAGGGAAGGCCCCCCGCTCGGCAGAGTCCGACTCAAGGGCCTTGTTCTGGCCGCGCATCGAGATGGGGAGGCTCTCCCCGAGGTGGTTGACCCTGGCCAGCATGCAGGAGGACACCCACCCTTGGCATCGCGCGTTGCAGTGCCCGTGCGCCCTGCCCCACTCGGGTGAAAGACCGACATCCCCCTCGAAGACGTGAGTCTCGCCGTCCAGGGAGACCTCCACCGACTGCCCCGCCGGGAGCGCGCAGCCCACCGCGTACTTCAGGAACTCTCGGGCCAGCGGATCCCGGAGCGCGTTCAGGACATCGCCGCTGCCGGCGATCGCGTCGGTGGTCAGCGGATTGCCAGTGAGCTCCCCCGTCGCGACCCTGTCGGTCGTGAGCGCGCTGGCCTTGAGCGCGTTCTTCGTGAATGCGTTCCGCGTGAACACCTCTTGCGCCGCCGTCTCGCTGTCCTCCTCGAAGGGGTCGCCCTCACTCATGCAGGCCGGCAAACAGGCAGTCATCAGGCCCAGGAACGAGATCGCGAGTACGATACGATTTCGCATAGCCCCCTCAATACCCATTCAAACATATATCAGGAGTTTCCTCAACCCGTTTTCGGGAGGGACCTCAAGATTCCGCACCTGCGTCGATATGGCAAAAACAGCGTGTGAGCAGCCGATCAGGCGCGCTCGTGGGCGGCGCGAGGACATCGGGAGAGATGCTGGCAGAGAATCCTACGTTCGCTGGATCGCACCGTTATCCATCGCACCCATGTCGCATCATTGCCGAGCGTCGCTGTCGCCGAGCCACCGCGCCGCCAGCGCGAGCGTCTCGACGTTGTCGAGCGACGAGAGGAACCGATCCCGGTAGCGAGGATTCGAGATCTGCCCCGCGCGGGCGAGCACGCTCTGGCGCGCCCGCGCGACCGCGGCGATCCCTTCGTCCTGCCGGCCGCTCGCGAAGAGGGCCTCCGCCCGGACGAGCCGGATCAGCGACTCGCCCTCCTCGACCGCGCCGAGCGACTCGAGGAGGGCGAGCGCCTCGCCGGACAGCGAGAGCGCCTCGTCGGCGCGGCCCTTCCGGAGCAGCACGCGCGCGGAGAGCGCCCACGCCGCGGCGCGCAGCGGCGGCGCGCTCTGCAGGAGCTCGGCGGCCGCGCGGGCCTCGGCCTCCGCGACGGCGAGGTCGCCGCCGAGCAGCGCCGCCTTCGCCAGGTAGGCGCGCGCGACCCCCTCGGCCCTCGGATCGCCCAGCCGCTGGAACGTCGCGATCGCCTCCGCCTCGACCCGCCGCGCCTCGTCGAGGTCGCCGCGGGCGATCATCACGTTGCCCAGGTTGCTGCGGGCGAACGCGGCCAGGTCCGTGAGCTCCATCTGCTCCGCGGCGCGCAGCGCGGCGCGCAGCGCGGCCTCGGCCCCCTCGTAATCGCCGAGCTCCATGGTGACGGCGCCCAGGTTCACCCGCAGCGAGCACGCGTTGCGGCGATCGCCGCTCCGCTCGAACACCGCGAGCGCCGCCTCGATGCCCTCCAGGCAAGCGCCGGGATCGCCGAAGGTCATCGCGCGGATGGCGCGCGCCTCGTGAAGCCTGGCGCGCACCTCGACGTCGAGCGCCCGGCCCTCGTCCCCGCCGCGCTCGAGCGCGGCGATGATCCCGTCCGCGGCGGCGTAGCGGCCGCCGAAGACGAGCCAGAGGGCGCCCTCGACGAGGCAGATGTCCCGCCGGGTGAGCGCGCCCTCGCCGGGCGACGCGCCCCGCGCCGTCGCCACCCAGGACTCGACGCGGTCGAGCGCCCCCTGCTTGCCGGCGGCCATGACCACCTCGGTCGCGGCGGAGTACCAGGACGGCGAGCCCGGCTCGAAGAGCGCGGTCGCCTCGAGCGCGCGCTGCTCGGCCGCGGCGAAATCGCCGCGCCACACGCGGGCCTCCGCCTCGACGAGGAGCAGCCCGCCCGCCTCCGCCCCGGCGGCGCCGCACGCGAGGCCGCGCTCGGCGTGCCGGATCGCGGCGAGGAGATCGTTGCCGCGCAGGGACTGCTCCGCCGCGCGCCGGTACCACGCCGCCGCCCGCCCCGGCTCGGCGCCGCGCTCGAAGTGCTCCGCGAGCTCCGCCGCGTCGCCCTTCCCCTCCCCTTCCAGCCACTCGCCCGCGAGCCGGTGCCCGAGCTGCCGGTCGTAGTCCGTCAGCGCGCCGTACGCCGCCTCCCGCACGAGGCCGTGACGGAAGCTGTACTCGGGCTCGGCCTCGCCCGGCGCGCCGAGCTCGAGCGCCGCGGCCTCGCACGCCGTGGGCGCGTCGCGCTCGGGCTCGTCGATGGGCCCCGGGCGCGGGGAGGAGGACAGCGCGGAGAGGAGGCCATCGCCGCGCCGGCCAGGCTGCCGCCGCGGGACGATCACCTCGCGCTCGACGAGCTCGGCGAGCCGGTCCCCCACCTCGGCGTCGGCGCCGCCAAGCAGCGCGGCCACGCCCGCGGGCCGGAAGCTCTGGCCGAAGACGCTCGCCGCCCGGAGGACGCGCCGCGCCTCGGGATCGAGCGCCTCGAGCCGCGCCTGCACCATCGCCAGCACCGTCTCCGGCAGCGCGGCGCCCCGCCCGTCGGCGGCGGCGCGGATCTGCTCTTCCAGGAAGAACGCGTTGCCGTCGGCGCGCTCGACGAGCGTGGCGACGACCTCGTCGGCGGCCGCGTTGCCGAGCGACTGGCGCACGAGCCGCTCGCTGGCGCGGCGCGAGAGCCCCGTGAGCTCGATCTCCTGCACGCCGCGGCCGGCCCACAGCTTCGGGAACATCTCGCGCACCTCGGGCCGGCCGAGCGCCAGCACCATGAACGGCGCGTCGCGCAGGTTGCGGAGGGCGCTGTTGATCATGGCCACCGTCGGCAGGTCGCCCCAGTGCAGGTCCTCGAGCACGAGCAGCACCGGCTGCGCCGCGCACTCGGCGCGCAGGAACTCCTCCCAGGCGAGGTGCAGCTGATCGCCCATGAGCACGGAGCTCCGGCGCGCCACCCGGAGCGCCTCGCTCTCGTCGTCCGGGAAGGGCGCCCCCACGAGCTCGCCGAGGAACGGCGCGAGGCGGGCGCCGTCCTCGCCGTGGCGGCCGACGCGCTCGCGGATCTTGCGCTGCACCGCCGCGGCCGGCGTGCCGTCGGCGACGCCGAGCGCGCGCCGGAGCGCCTGCGAGAGGAGGCCGAAGGAGGCGCCGGCGCTCATCGGATCGCCGCGCGCGATCCAGATCTCCATCGGCTCGCCGCGCGCCCGGAGGCGCCGGAGCAGCTCGGTGCGCAGGCGCGATTTGCCCATGCCCGCGGGGGCGGTGACCAGCACCGCGGACGGGGTCTGCTCCTCGATGCACTGGACGAAGGTCGCCTCGAGGAGGGACAGCTCGCGGTCGCGGCCCACGCACGGCGTCGGCTTGCCGAGCAGGCGCGGCACCACCTCGAGGTCGTCGCGCTCGCCGCGCAGGAGGTGGCCGGTGGGGTCGGCTCCGACGTCGAACCGCGCGCCGAGCAGGCCGGCCGTGACCTCGTCGATGCGGACGACGCCGGGCCGCGCCGCGTCGCCGGCGAGGAGCGCCGCGGCCTGATCGATGAGGTTGCCGATCGGGGAGCGGGCGGTGAGCTCGGTGCGCCCCGAGACCAGCGCGACGGGCGCGCCGCCGAGCAGCACCTGCATCGCGAGCGCGCACCGCGCGCCCCGGGCGGCGAGATCGGTCGGCGCGACGGCGCCGGAGAGCACGACGACCGGCGAGCGCGACTCGATGATCTCGAGGCGGCCCTGGTGCCGCTCGGCCAGGGCGCTGAGCGCGCGCACCCGGAGCGCGTCCTCGCCCTCGGACCGGGTCGCGTCGCTGTCGAGCGCGCCGTCGCGGGCGAGGAGGAGGCAGATCATCCGGCGCTCGCCGGTGGTGAGCTCGGGGGCGGGGCCGCCGATCGGCAACGGGACGCGCCGCGAGCCGGGCGCGAGCTCGCCGAGCGACGCGAGCTCGGCGGCCACGGCCGCGCCGTCGCGGGGGCGGTCGCGCGGGGCCTTGGCGAGCATGCGCATGACGAGATCGTCGAGCGCGGCGGGCACCTCGCCGCGGAGCTCCCGGAGCCGGGGCGGATCCTCGAGGAGGACCTTCACGAGCACGGAGAGGCCGTCGTTGCCGACGAACGGGGGCCGGCCGGTGAGGCAGCGGTAGAGGACGCAGCCGAGGGCGAAGACGTCGGCGCGGGCGTCGATGGTGAGCTCGCCGCGCGCCTGCTCGGGCGCCATGTAGCCGGGGGTGCCGAGCATCACGCCGGGCATGGTGAGCTCCTGGCCGGCCTCCGCGACGCGCGCGACGCCGAAGTCGAGCAGGGTGACCTCGTCGACGGAGCCGCCGACGAGCAGGAGGTTGCTCGGCTTGAGGTCGCGGTGGACGACGCCGAGGCGGTGGAGGGCGCCGAGCGTGGCGGCGACGCGCGCGCCGAGCGCGAGGCTCTCGGGCACGGTGAGCGGCTCGCGGAGGAAGCGCTCGGCGAGGGTCTCGCCGGAGAGCCACTGCATGGCGAGGAAGAGGTCGCCGCCCTCGGTCGCGCCGTGCGCGACGTACGCGACGATCCCGGGGTGACGGAGCGCGGCGAGCGCCTGCGCCTCGCGGAGGAAGCGGTGCGTCTCCTGGGGGCCCCGGCGCTGGAGGATCTTCACCGCGACCGGCTCGCCGGTGAGCCGGTCGCGGGCGCGGAAGATCTGCGCCATGCCGCCGGCGGTGGCGTGCCCCTCGATCTCGAAGCGGTTGCCGACGAGGTCCCCTGCGCGCATCAGCGGTACCCCTGCGGCGGCCCCGGGAGCCGCGGCGCTCGCCAGTGCAGTGCGTCGGAAGAGCCCATCGCAGTGGCCGAGGATATCCAGAACCGCGCCGCTTCCAGGGAGCAATTTGTGCTGTGAGGAAGGCAACCGTTACGAGATCTAGGTTACGGTTTGCCGCGGAGCGGTGCGTAAGGTGGGCAGGACGTTGTGCTCCGCACCACGACACGTGTCCGGAGCGGTCAGTCCCGCGAGGGTCCGTCCTCGGCGCCGGAGAGGACTTCGGCGACGGGCCTGACCCAGGCGCGCTTTCCGTCGAAGACCGCGACCAGCGCGTGCACGGGCGCGGCGCCGGCGGCGATGAGCTCTGCCGCGTAGCGGCGATCGCGGACCTGCCGCGCGGCGGCGAGGAGCGCCTGCTCCGGCGTCTCGCCGCGCTGCGGCACCTTGAGCTCCAGCACGACCCCTGGGCGCCCCGGCGTCCGCGGCCGCACGAGGACGTCGGCGCGGCCGAGGCCGGACTCGCGGTTGGAGCGGACGTCGTAATCGCCCTCGAGCTGCACGAGCAGGCCGAGGATGAAGCCGTGATAGAGCTTCTCGGGCTCCCGGCCGGCGGGGTCCTGGTAGGACATCACGGTGACGAGCAGCCGCTCGAGCAGCGCCTCCAGCGACGGCGCGTCGCCCGCGAGCAGCGCGCGGAGCAGCCCCTCGGCGTGCCTCCGCTCCGGCAGCCCGCGGCGGAGCCAGGAGTCGAAGAGATCGCGATAGGCGACGCGGACCTCGATGTTGGGAATCGCGAGCTCGGCGATGACGTCCCCGAGCTCCTCGCGCACCGCCCTGGGCGTGAGGTAGCCGGAGAAGAGGAGGAAGCTCCACAGCGCCTCGGGCTGCTGGTCCAGGTCGCGCAGGACGATGTTCTCGTCGATGTGTGCCTCGACAGGCTCGCCGCGCAGGAGCGCCTCGGTCTCGCTCGAGAGGCCGAGCCCGCGCCGGGCGATGAGATCCTGGAGGAGGTCGGTCGAGGCGGTGTTGACCCAGTAGGGCCGGAGGGCGCCGCTGGCCACGCAGTTGAGGATCGACCAGGGATTGTAGATGACCTCGCCGCCGAAGAGATATCCGTTGTACCAGGCCCGGACCTCGTCGAGGCGCGGCGGCGCGTGCTCCGGGAGCAGGCCGGTGTTCGCTGCGGAGACGATGGTGGGCGCCTGATCGATGACGCTGGCGATATCGGCCCCGGTGAAGCCGAAGAAGGTCGCGTAGCGGCGGTCGTGCAGGATCGACGACACGATGATGTTGTTCAGGCCGGAGAAGAGGTTGCCCCGGACAACGCACAGCACCCCGGTGAGCACCCCCTTGAAGAGACAAGGGTTGTCCTTGAGGGCGGCAGATAAGAAGTTCCGGAAGAAGTGCGTCACCTCATTGAGAACGTCGTTCAGGTAGCCGGACTGGATGGGCGCGTCGTACTCGTCGATGAGGATGGCCACCTTGCGGTCGTGATGGCGCGCGAGAAGCTCCGAGAGGTCCCTGAGCGAGCAACGGCAGTCCTCCTCCGTCGCCTCGCGGTACAGGATGCGCTCGAACCGCCGACGCTCGTACGGCTCAAGCGCGCCTTCGTCGAGGAGATAACGGTGCTTCGCATAGAGGCCCTCGAGCTCGCTGCGAAGCCCTTCCAGCGTGGTCTCGTAAGAGAGGGTCTTGATGTCCTTGAACGTGAGGAACAGCACAGGGTGCTGCTGGAAATGCGCGCGGGCCGCCGGGTCGCTCCAGACGGCGAGGTCCTGGAACAGCGGGGAGAGGTCCTCGTCCCTTTTCTCGAGAAAATACGCGAGGGTAGAGAGGTTTAGGGTCTTTCCGAAGCGACGCGGCCGCGGGAAGAGAACGACCTGCGCGGGATCGGCGAGGAGCTGTCCGATGAACGAGGTCTTGTCGACATAGCCGGCGCCCGCCCCGCGGAGGTCGCGGAAATCGGACTGGCCGAGCGCGGGGACGAAGGGCATGGCTTCCTTCAATGGGGCCGCCGCCTTTCCGTGGCGGAGAGGGGGCTCGCGGCGCGCACAGGGACTGTCCTCGGCCCCACCTCGCCCGTCAAGCATTCCCCCGGAAACGGCAGACGTGCCCGCCGAGCTCACCCGCCCGGCGCGCCCGGCGCCGCGATCGCGCCCCTCCCTGGACGCGCCGCCGCCGCTCCGCGTGGCCCGCCGCGCACCGCCGATCTACCCTACCCCCGTGCGATCCCTCGTTCTGGCCGGCTGCCTCGCGGTCCTGGTCCCCGCAGCCGCGACGCTCGCGATCCCGCACGCCGAGGCCGCGGATTTCGATCCCTCCGGCCGCGGCAAGCGCAAACCGAAGGCCCCGAAGCCCGGCGGCGGCAAGCCGGGCCCCGCCGCGCGGCCGCAGCCGGGACCGCGGCCGCAGCCGGGACCGCGGCCGCAGCCCGAACAAGCGCCGCAGGCCAAGCCCGAGCCGGCCGAGGGCGCCGACGCGAAGCGGAGCGGGCCGTCGAACGACGCGCTCATCGCTCGCTACACGGCCATCGTCATGAGCCAGCCGAGCGCGCCTTTCCCGCTCCAGCGCCTCGCCCAGCTCTACCGCGAGCGCGACGGGAACCTGAAGAAGCTCGTCGAGGAGTTCGAGCGCCGCGCCGCGCAGCCCGGCGCCGATGCCTGGGCCTCCAAGGTCGTGCTCGCCGGCATCTACAAGCAGGACGGGCGCTACGACGACGCCATCAAGACGTACGAGGCCGCCATCGCGGACCGGCCGGCGGACCCGGCGGCGATGATGGCGCTCGCCCAGCTCGAGGCGGACCGCGGCGACAAGGCCCGCGCGCGGGCGCACTACGAGAAGGCGCTGCCGCTGCTCAAGGTCGCCGCGGACGTCGAGCAGACCCGGCGCACGCTGCTCGCGCTCTGCCTCGACCTCTCGGACTTCGACGCGGCCAAGGCGCACCACGACGCGCTCGTGAAGAACGCGCAGGGCTCGCTCTTCGTGAAGGCCGAGCTCGGGCGCGAGCTCTCCGCGCGCGGGCACCACGCGCGCGCCGAGACCGAGTTCCGCGAGCTCGTGAAGGCCGCCGCCGGCGACAACCGGGCGCTCGCGCCGGCGCTGCGCGACCTCGGGCAGGCGCTCGCGCGGCAGAAGAAGATGGACGAGGCGCTCGCCGTGCTGAAGCGGGCGCTCTCCATCGCCGGCAACGCCGCGGGCGTGCGGGCCGAGATCCTGCTCATCATGACCGACGCCTTCCGCGCCGAGGGCAAGCTCGCCGAGCTCATCGCGATCCTCGAGGCCGAGCGGGGGCAGGACTTCCAGCGGCTCGCGACCCTCGGCGCGCTGTACGAGGAGACCGGCGACGTCGACAAGGCGATCGCGATCTACCGGAGGGCGCTCGCGCTCGACGGCAAGCACATCGACACGCGGCTCCGGCTCGTGCACCTGCTCCAGACCGCCGGCGAGCTCGACACCGCCATCCGCGAGTACGAGCTCTTGATCAAGGCGGCCCCGAACAACGCCGACTTCGTGTTCGAGCTGTGCGAGACGCTCATCCAGCGGGGCGATCGGCCCAAGGCGCTCGCGCTGCTCACCCAGCTCGAGGGGCGCGTCGCGGACGAGCCCGAGACGCTCGCGGCCGTCGCCGACTTCTACGAGCGCGTCGAGGAGAAGGACCGGGCCCTCAAGGTGCTCCAGCGGCTCGCCGGGGCCGCGGGCGGGGATCCGAGCCACCTCGTCGACCTCGGCGACCGGTACTTCCAGGCGGGCGACAAGAAGAAGGCGCTGGAGACCTGGGCGCGCATCAAGCTGGTCGTGCCGAGCCGGGCGCGCGCCGCGGCCACCCTCGGCGAGGTGTACCTCGACCACGACATGGTGACCGAGGCGCTCGCCGCGCTCCGGGAGGCCGCGCAGCTCGAGCCCGCGAACGCCCGCTACAAGAAGGCGCTGGCGATCGCGCTGGAGCGCACCGCGAGCTCGCTCGGCAACGCCGGGCCGCGCTACGCCGAGGCGCGCGAGCTGTGGGAGCAGCTGCTCGCCGGCGCGGGCGGCGACAAGCTGCTCGCGCGCGAGGCGCGCACCCACATCGTCAGCCTCTGGTCGCTCACCCACGAGCTGCAGGGCCGCGTCGGTCCGCTCGGCGCGCGCTTCAACGCGACCCCGCCCGACCTGGAGGCGGGGCGGCTGCTCGCCGAGGTGCAGCGCAAGCTGCACCGGCTGCCCGACGCCGAGGCCACGCTCCGCAAGCTCGTCCAGGCCGCGCCGGGCGACGAGGACTCGCTCCTCGCGCTGGAGCGCGTGCTCGTGCTCCAGCAGAACCTCCTCGGCGCCATCGACGTGCTGGGCAAGCTCGTCGAGGTGAACCCGAAGCGGGCCCGCGAGTTCTACCAGCGCATGGCGCAGTACGCCGCGGAGCTCTACCGCGACGACGACGCGATCCGGTACGCCGCGCGCGCCGTCGAGCTGTCGCCCGAGGACGCGAGCGGCCACCAGAAGCTCGGCGACATGTACCGGAGGCGGCAGGACTTCCCGCGCGCCATCGCCGAGTACCGGCAGGCGCTCGCGAAGAACGACCGGCTGTTCCCCGTCTACTTCGACCTCGCCGAGCTCCTGCTCACCGCGGGGCAGGCCGACGAGGCCGACCGGCTCTTCCGGCGCGTCGTGCGGGCGTCGAACGACGAGGAGCTCGTCGCGCGCGCCGCGCGGATGTCGATGCAGGTGAACCTCGGCCGGAGCTCGCTCGAGGTGCTCGAGCGCGAGCTCTTGCCGGTCGCGGTCGGCAACCCGCAGAAGCCGCTCTACCGGCGGCTGCTCGTCGAGCTGTACGGGGCGATGACCTTCCCGCTGATGCAGAAGGTCCGCGCCGAGGGCGGCGCGGCGAGCGCGGCCGCGCGCGCGGAGCTCGCGAAGATCGGCGCGCGCGCGGTGAAGCCGCTGCTCGACGCGCTCGCCGACGAGAAGGAGTCGCAGCAGAAGGTCGCGATCGAGGTGCTGGCCTACGTCGAGAACAAGAGCGCCGGGCCGGCGCTCTACAACTTCGCGATCGGGCAGGCGGACAAGGGCCTGCGCGCCCGCGCGATGATCGCGTGCGGCGCGCTGCGCGACCCGTCGATGCTGGAGCGCTACGAGCAGATGCTCGCCCCGCGGGACGCGGCGGCGACCGTGCTGCCGAACGACGCGGTCGCGGTCGCGGCGACCTGGGGCGTGGCGCGGCTCGCGGCGGGCGGCGGCCGGCCCGCGGCGAAGGCCGAGGCGCTGCTCGCGCGGCTCCTGTCGTCGCCGGCGCCGGAGGTGCGGGCGATCGCGGCGGTCGGCCTCGGGCTGACGCACGACCGGAGGCACGCGGCGGCGCTGTCCGCGGTCGCGCGGGCGCCCGAGGCCGGCTCCGTGCCGCGCGCGGCCGCGGTCCGCGCGCTGGGCGAGATCGGCGGCGGCGGCGAGGGGCCCGCGCTGTTCATGTCGCTCGCGGACTCGAGCGAGCCGGAGCTCCGCCGCGCGGCGCTGCTCACGCTCGCGCGGCTCGGCGACGGCGCCTCGGCGAAGGGCGCCGGCGAGGTCGAGGCGCCCGCCTCGGGGGGCGCCGCGCAGGCGATCGCGGCCGGCGCGTTCTCGTCGGACGAGGGGCTGCGCGCGGCCGCGGTGTCGGCGGCGGTCGCGCTCACGCGGCGGGCCTACCCGCGCGCACGAGAGCCGCTGCCCGTGCCGGACGGAGCGCTGACGGTGAAGGACGTGCTCGCCGGGCTCGACCCGGATCCGCCGGGCCCGGAGGACCGCGCGGCCGCGCTCGTGGCGCTCGGCCCGGCGCTCCAGAAGGCGGCGGTCGCCGCGGTCGCGACGTCGCCGGAGCGGGCGCTGGTCGTCGCGGACGCGATCCTGTCGCGCGGCGCGGGCGGCCCGCGCGGCGCGGGCGCGGCCGGCGATCGCGGCGCCGCGGGCGGCGGGGCGGCGCTCGGGCTCGCGCCGTTCACGGACGGGCGCGCCGAGCTCGCCCCGGAGCTCCGGCGGCAGGTCGAGGCGGCCGTGGAGGGGGTCGCGGCCGCGGTCGTGGGCGGGTTCGTGGCGCTCGTGCGGCACCCGGCGATCGAGGTGCGCACGCGCGCGGTGGAGCTGCTCGCCACGCGGCCCGAGCCCGAGGCGCAGGCCGCGGTGGTCGACGCGCTCGGCGATCCGGAGGAGAGCGTGCGGCGGGCGGCGCTCGCGGCGCTCGGCGCGGTCCGGCACGGGCCGACCATCGCGGCGGTCTCGGAGCTCCTGCGGACCTCGCCGAGCTGGCCGCTCCGCGTCCGCGCGGCGGAGGCCCTGGGCCGGCTGGGCGCGCCGGGCGGCGGCGGCGCGGCCGGCGGGCGGCCGGGCCAGGTGGCGGAGACGCTCGGCGCTGCGGCCCGCTCCGACGCGTACGCCCTCGTGCGCGAGGCGGCGGCGCGCGCCCTCGCCTCGGCGGACCGCGCGGCGGCGGCGCCGGTGCTGAAGCACCTGGCGGCGCGCGACCCCGAGCCGCGCGTGCGCCAGGCCGCGGCCGATCTGATGCGGAGCGGCGCGCCGTGAGCGCCGCTGCAGCGCCCGGGCCGCGGCGCGCCCCGCTGCGGCTCGCGCCGCTCGTCCTGGCCGGCGCGGCCGCGGCGGGCGGCGCGGCCGGCTGCGACGACGTGAGCCGGTTCTCGACGGCGGACGGCGAGGCCTACTGCGGCGCGATCACGCTGGGCGGCGCGTTCCGCGCGGGCCTGAGCCCGCGGGTGCAGATGCGGCTGTCGCTCGACGCGGACGCGCTCGACGGGCCGGAGCCGCCGGGCGCGCTGTGGACCTACGAGGCGCCCGACGGGGCCGCGCCGGAGCGGCGCCTCCTCGACGGCGCGCCGCTGCGGCCGTTCGGCGCGCTCGCCCACGATCCGCTGTCGCGGCTGGAGTTCGGGGAGGGCCGCGAGCGCAACGCGATCTACGCGGTGAGCGCGTCGGATCCTGCGGCGGAGCCGCTGCTCGCGATCCTGTCGCTGCGCACCGACGCGTCCGTCGAGGTCCGCCTGCTCCGGCCGGGCCGGGAGCCGCTTGCGCCGGGCGCGGCGCAGGCGGAGGGAGAGCGGCAGGTGTTCGGCAATTTCAGGCTGACGCGGCGGACGGGGACATGCGGGTTCTAGGGATCGAGACATCGTGCGACGAGACGGCGGCGGCGGTGGTGACCGAGGGCGGCGACGTCCTCTCGGACGTCGTGCGCAGCCAGGTGGCGCTGCACGCGCCGTACGGCGGGGTCGTGCCCGAGGTCGCGGCGCGCGATCACGCGCGCGCGGTGGTCCCGGTGGTGCGCGAGGCGCTCTCGCGCGCCGGCGTCGCGGCGGCGGACCTCGACGGCGTCGCGGTGACGTCGCGGCCTGGGCTCGCGGGGGCGCTGCTCGTCGGCCTGCAGGCGGCGAAGGGGCTCGCGTGGGCGGCGGGCAAGCCGCTCGTCGGCGTCGATCACCTCGTCGGGCACCTGCTCGCGGTGTTCCTGCGGCGGGGCGGCGCGCCGCCGCCGGAGGAGCGGCCGTCGTTCCCGTACGTCGCGCTGCTCGCCTCGGGCGGGCACACGGCGATCTACCGGGTGGACGGGCCCTCGCTCGGCGCGATCCGCGAGCTCGGCGCGACGCGCGACGACGCGGCGGGCGAGGCGTTCGACAAGGTGGCGAAGCTGCTCGGCCTCGGGTATCCGGGCGGCCCGGTGGTCGACCGGCTCGCGGCGACGGGGGATGCGGCGGCCGCGTCGGAGGCGGTGCCGGCGGTGATGGCGCGGAAGGAGTCGCTGGAGTTCAGCTTCTCGGGCATCAAGAGCGCGGTGGCGCGCCACGTGGCGAAGCGGGGGCGGCCCGAGGGGCAGGCGCTCCACGACCTGTGCGCGGCGTTCCAGGGCGCGGTGGTCGACGCGCTCGTGCAGAAGACCGTGCGGGCGGCGCGGGTCGAGGGGGTCGAGCGGGTGGTGCTCGCGGGGGGCGTCGCGGCGAACCGGGGGCTCCGGGCGAGGATGGCGGCGGCGTGCGAGCGGCGGGGGCTCGCGCTGTTCGTCCCGCCGTTCGCGAGCTGCACGGACAACGGCGCGATGATCGCGTATGCGGGCGCGCTGCGGCTCGCGGCCGGGGAGCGGGACGCGCTGGATCTCGCGCCGGAGACGAGGACGGCGCTGCCGCGGGTGACCCGGAAGGGCGGCGGCGCGCGGTGAGCGGGACAGGCCGGTAGCGGGGCGTCGTGGGGAGCGGCATGGGCGCGGGGCGCGAGGTGTGTGGGGGCATGGCGGGCGCTGGCGAACGCTGGCGAACGGTGAAGGCACGGCTGGTGCCGGGGACTACCTCGGACTTGTCGGCTGCGGCGAGCCGTGGTCTGATGAGAGCTCAGGACTCAGGCCGGCCCGCGCTGGCCGTTTTTCCGGCCTCACGGGACAGGACAGCTTGGGATAGCCGCCCGTCGGGGCGCGAGGTTTGAGGGCCATGCAGGTTGTTCTACCGATTGTGCTTGGGTTGGTTGCGGTGGCGTGCGGCGCGGGCGTCGTGTTCTTGCTGATGCAGGTGGCGCCGCTGAAGCGGCAGCTGAAGGACGCGAACCAGCACATCGAGGCGCTCCGGCAGGCGAAGAACCAGCTGGAGCAGATGCGGGGGCAGTACGCGCAGCTCCAGCAGGCGCTCGAGATCGCGCGGGGCGAGGACCGGCAGAAGGTCGACTGGCTCGACGCCCAGCAGAAGGAGATCGACTGGTACAAGAGCGAGCTCGATAGCCGGCCGAAGATCACGCAGAAGCGCTACAAGATCCTGACCCTGGGCATCAAGTGGACCGGCAAGACGTCGCTCACGCTCAAGTGGGCGAATCCGCTCGTGGATCTCGGCACGCTGCAGGGGACGAAGATCGAGCGGTACGAGCGGACGGTCAGCCACGTGCTCACGAAAGAGGTCTTGACGGAGCACGTGTTCGAGATCGGCGACTGGGGCGGCGAGCACATCGTGGACGCGCAGCAGGAGCTCATCATGGAGGAGATCCATGGGCTCCTGATGGTGGTGGATCTGGCGGGCAAGGACGGGCAGAAGCTCGAGCCGTCGCGGATCCAGGAGCAGCTCCGGGAGTTTCAGCCGCAGTCGTTGCAGTTCTTCTTCAGCCCGAAGACGCTGGCGTCGTGCAAGGCGGTGGTGCTGTTCATCAACAAGTCCGATGTTCTGTCCGGGACGCCGGCCGAGGTGGAGAAGGAGGCGCGCGGGTATTACAAGCCGCTCATCGACAGCCTCGAGCGGTACAAGAACCACATCGACATTCGGGTGCTGGTCGGGTCGGCGAGCTACGGGCACAGCACGCACCATTTGTTCTCGCACTTCGTGGAGCGGATCCTCCCGAAGAACGCGTATGATCCGCAGCTGCTCCAGCGGATGAAGGCGGACATCGGGCCGAATCCGGCGCTGTCGCGGACCGCGCAGCTCCCGGCCCCGCAGATGCCGCAGCAGCAGGTCAGGCCCAATGTACGGTAGCGAGGGCGCCTCGGGGTATGTGATCCCGCGGTACCGCGCGCCTGCGGAGGCGGCGTGGTATCACGTGCTGCACGGGAACATCCCTGGGCATCAGATCGATTTCATGTACTGCCCGGAGGTGCCGCAGGGGGCGCTGACGACGACGCATTTCAGCCATCTGGCGCGGCTGATGAAGTACATCGAGCCCGCGACGGGGGCGACGCATGCGTTCGCGATCGGCAACCTGTCGCGCGACGACACGCAGCACGAGCCTGGGCACGGGGCGATGGGGCTCATCTTCGGGTTCCGGATCGGCGGGGCGATGGATCACGCCGGTCGGGGGAATCCGCCGTTCGCGCACGGGATCGTCGCGGTGGATCGGGACCTCGGGTACACGTCGCTCCTGGAGGCGTCGGCGACGTTTTACCGGCACGTGATGAACGCGACGGAGGTCAACTCGTCGGCGGGCATGTTTTACCGCGAGTATGTGGGCGCGGTGCGCGACGCGCCGGAGCGGGTGGCGCACGTGCTGGAGCGGTACGTCGAGGAGTTCGGGGATCTGCCGTACCTGCGGCGGAGCAGCGCGACGTGGGACTGGGTGGCGGACGAGGGCTCGCTGCCGAAGCGGGTCGTGATCGTGCACAAGCACGATGAGCCGTTCGGGGCCATCGCGCACGCGGCGGCGAGGATCGCGACGGTGCTGTACCGGTCGAACATCAAGTGGACGTCGATCACGAGCGGGCGTGAGGCGGACATCCCGGGCGGGGTGTCGGTGCGGTTCGTGCGGGAGCGCGACGTGACGATGGAGGATCGCCACGGGGCGCTGTTGCGGATCGAGGACGTCTCTGAGGACGAGGGGGAGATCGCGCGCAAGCTGTTCGGGGCGCGGCCGCAGGGCGAGACGGGGGACAAGCCGCAGTTCGGCGGGTGGCGCGAGCGGTACGCGGCGCAGCAGGCGGGGGGCGCGGCGCACCTGGCGCAGACCGCCGGGGGGGCGGCGCCGGCGCCCGCGGGGCCGGTGTCGGAGCGGGGGCGGGTGCCGTCGGCGCCGCCGGCGCAGCGGCGGGTCGAGGCGCACGCGGTCGAGGGGGCGAGCGCGGGGGTGGCGTCGTCGGCGATGGGGCCGAAGGGGACGCTGGTCATCGACGCGGAGAAGCTGCTGCGCGAGGCGGGGCTCGTGGAGGCGGCGGCGGGGAATGCGGTGATCGGGGCCGCGGGGGGGCCAGCTGCAGGCGGGGTGCCGCCGATCTCGAGGGGTCCGGCGGACGTGGCTCGCCTCGGGGCGGGGGCGCCGCCGTTGCCGATGGCTGCGGGCAGGGGCGTGCAGCAGGCGCCGGCGATGCCGCCCGTCTCGGCGCGCAGCGCCGCGGGGGAGGACGAGGGCGGGGAGATACCGATCGTCGTCGAGCAGCCTCAGAGGTCCCGGAAGGCGCTCTGGGCGGTGGCAGGGCTCGGGTGCGCCGCCGCGGCGGGGGCGGTCGCGTGGGCGGTTGTGTCGAGGGGCCCGGGAGCGCAGCCGGCGCCGCCGCCGGAGCTGCCCTCGGCGGCGCCGACGACGGTGGGCGGGGCGCCGGGGACGAGCGTGAAGGAGGGGGCGGAGGCGGCAGCGCCGCAGGCCACGGCGGGGCCGCAGGCGACGGGGGCGGCGTCGGCGCCGGAGGGGGCGGCGAGCGCCGGGGAGGATGCGCAGGCGAAGCCGCCAGCGTCTGCGACGACAGCGAGCCAGCAGCGGAAGACCGGCGGCGGCAGGGCGGGCTCGAAGCCGCCCGCGGCGCAGCAGCAACGCGGGAAAGAGACAGGGCGCGAGCCGGAGGACCAGAAGCCGGTGGGCGCGATTCAACCGAAGGTAAAGTTTTGATCATGCGTCTCGCGCAGAGTGTTCCGTGGATGTGCTTCGTCGGCCTGCTGACGGCCGCCTCGCCGAGCGAGGCGCAGCCGCGGGGCGGCGCCTCGCCTAGGGGCGCGGGGCAGCAGGGCGCTGCGGGCCAGACGGCGATCCAGGCGCCGCGCGCGCCCAGCGAGGCGATGAGCGACAAGGCCAGGAAGCTCTACATGGAGGGCGTGACCGCCTCGGAGAAGGGGCGGTGGGCCGACGCCTATGCGTCGTTCGTGGCGGCGTGGGCGCTGCAGAAGCACTACACGATCGCCGGCGGGATAGGCACCTGCGAGCTGATGCTGCAGCGCTATCCGGACGCCGCCAAGCACCTCGCCATCTACGTGCGCGAGATCGAGAAGGACACGACGGCGACGCCGGAAGAGCGCGCCGCCGCGCTCAAGACGTACGCGCAGGCGCGGGCGAAGGTGGGCGCGGTCAAGCTGCGCGTCAACGTGGAGGACGCCGAGGTGCGCGTGGGGCAGGAGGTCGTCGGGACCGTGCCGCTCGAGGACCCGGTGTTCCTGGAGCCGGGGGCGCACACGATCTCGGTGCGGCGGCAGGGGTACGAGCCGGCGAGCGTCGCGGTGGAGCTCAAGGCGGGCGAGGAGATCGAGCGGAGCGTCGAGCTGAAGAGCGCGCGGGCGAGCGAGCCGGCGGCGGGGGCGACGGGAGAGAGGCCGGCGACGGCGTGGCACGGGGGGTTGGGGAAGGGCGGCGAGCCTCCGCCGAACAAGACGCTGCTCATCGCGGGAGGGGCGGTGGCGGGGGTGGGGGTGATCGCGGGGACGGTGTTTACGGTGCTCGCGCTGGGGAAAGGGGACGCCGCCGAGGATCTGCGGGGACAGGTCGATAACGACCCGGATCTCAATGGGTATTGCGCAAGCACGAAGCACCCGACGCTGTGCGCGGAGCTGAGCGATACGGTCGACGTCCAGTACGCATTCATCAATGCGGCTATCTACAGCTTCATCGTCGGGGCAGCCGGCGCGGGGACGGTGATCTACGCGCTCGTGGATCGGCCTGCTCCACCGGCCAGCCGCATGCAGATCGTTCCACGCGTGGGCGCGGGCTCGGCAGGCCTTTCCTTGACCGGTCGATTTTGAGCGGAGGCATCGTGAACCGGGGAGTCAGCAGGATGGGCCATCATCGTCTTGGTTGTCGCTTCGCCGCGACGCTTCTCCTGACGGCGATGACCGCAGGGCTCCATGTGAGCGGGTGCTTGGTACAACCTGACGATGCCGATAAGAAGCATGATAGGGCTTCCGGCCAGGGCGCAACGGGCGGCAATGGCGGGAGCGGCGGGAACGGAGGAGGAGGAGGAGTCATTCCGACCCCCGAGTGTGACCCGCAGCTCGCCGGAGCCGGCGTCGACGACGGTTGCGGGGTGTTCGTGTCCGAGGACGGCGATGATGGCGCTGTTGGCACGAAGGAGGCGCCGCTCAGGTCGATCGGAGAAGCCATCGCTCGCGTGGAGGGCGCTGACAAACCTCACGTCTACGTGTGTGTCGGCACCTTCGAGGAAGCCGTCTCGGTGCAGACGAAGGTATCGATCTTCGGCAGGCTCGACTGCAAGACTGAGGGAGCAAACTGGCGATGGACGAGCACAGCGGAGACGATCCTGACGACACCGCCCACGGCGCCGCCGGGGACGGCTCCTCTCACGATGAGCGCAGCGGGCAAGAGCGTACGGATCGAGGATTTCCATGTCGTAGCGCCGCCGATCACCGTCGATCTCGAAGACCCCGACAACCCGGACAATAAAGATAGATACGGGAAGTCCTCGATCGCTGTGATTGCTGATGGCGGCAATATCGCGCTCGAGCGGTGCACGTTCGATGCGGGTGAAGCGGCGCCGGGGGCACCGGGAGCGCTCCACCGCCAGCGCGCCACGAAAGGGGGAGACGGCAGCTCAGGGAGTGAGGCGTGCACTGCGGGTACCGTGACTACGGACGAACCTCCCGAGAACGACTGCGGGATGCCGAACGATTCCAGCGACAACTCGATCGGTGGACTGGGCGGCATCGGCACTTCAACGCAAGCAGGCCTTGGCGCCCCCGGTTCTCCTGGAGAGGATGCGAATCCCAATGGCGGCACTCGCAGCTCGGGCGGCGCGTGCGGCAACGGCAAGGATGGTCAGGCAGGTAAGGCCGGCGACGCAGGCGACGACGCGAAGGGCACCGGTGCCATCGACAGCACCGGTTTCACCGGGCTCACTGGAGGAACAGGCAAGCCCGGAACTCCAGGCCAGGGCGGCGGAGGCGGCGCGGGCGCCAGGGGCGGGAGCGCCTGCCCCGCCGGCTCACCGGGGCTGGGTGGCGCCAGCGGCGGCTCCGGCGGAGCCGGCGGCTGTGGCGGCGAGGGCGGCAAGGGCGGCGGCCCCGGCGGCTCCAGCATCGCCCTCCTCAGCATCAATGCAACCCTCACCTTCGAGGATGTGCTCCTGAAAGCCAAGGCTGGCGGCCGGGGTGGCCCCGGCGGCGAGGGCCAGGTCGGCGGCGCAGGTGGCGCTCTGGGCCGAGGCGGCACAGGTCCGACCGCGCTGAGCACCGGCTGTGACGGCGGACGAGGTGGCGACGGCGGCCCTGGCGGCCCTGGCGGCAAGGGCAGCGATGGCCATTCCCTCGGCATCGCCTACCTTGGCCACCCGCCACCGGAGGAGGGTGAGGGTGTTGTCGCCATCGAAGTCGGCGCTGCCAGGGGCAACGGCCTCGCGGAGAAGATGAAAGATTTTACCAACGCATCGGCATCCCCGTGATGCGCCCCCTGCCGTGAGCACCTGCCGACATCTCGGCCCGGCGCTTCTCCTCGGGCTCACGCTCCTGGTCGCCTCGCCCACCGCCGTCGCCCAGCCGTCTCCGCCGACCACCGAGGCAAAGCTCGCGGCCAAGGCGCTCGCCGACAAGGGCTGGGAGCTCTTCAACGCCGGCCGCTACGAAGACGCGCTCACGGCCTTCCGCGACGCCGAGGCCAAGGTCCACGCCCCGCCGTTCCTGGTCATGGCGGCGCGCGCCTGCGAGCGCCTCGGTCGATTGCTCGAGGCGCGCTCGCTCTACCAGCGCGTCCTGGACGAGCCGCTCTCCGCCAGCGCTCCGCGCGCCTTTCAGCAGGCGCAGGCCGACGCGAAGGCCGAGCTCGCTGCCCTCGCCCCGCGCATCCCCACCCTGGAGGTCACCCTCGCTGGCACGGCGCAAGGCGCGGTGCAGCTGACGCTCGACGGAGAGCGCATTGCTCCGGCGACCCCCGTGGAGCGTGACCCTGGCGACCATACGCTGGTCGGTGTCCAGCCGGGCCGCCCTCCGGTTTCACGGACGATCCGGCTGGACGAGCGGGCGAAAGGATACGTCGTCCTCGACCTGACGGCGCCTCCGGCCGAAGCCGCGCGGACGCACGGCGAGTCATCCGCATCACGAGACGATCTGCGAAAGCCCCTGTTGATCGGAGGCGGAGTCGCGGCCGGGGTCGGCGTGATCGCGGGCACCGCGTTCACGGTCCTCGCGCTCGGCAAGCAAAGCGACGCGGAGGATCTGCGCGACAGCGTCCGCGCAGACAGCGAGCTCATGGGCCGCTGCCCCAGCACCGAGTCGCCGGCGGTCTGCGCGGAGCTGAGCGATGCGGTCGACCTCCAGTACGCGTTCACCAACGTGGCCATCGGCAGCTTCATCGTCGGCGCGGCCGGGGTGGGAACGGTGATCTACGCGCTCGTCGCTCGACCTTCCGCGCCGGACCGCCGCGTGCAGGTCGTGCCGCTCGTGGGGTCGGGCGTGACGGGTCTTTCCTTGAGCGGTCGATTCTGAGCGGAGGCGCCGTGTACCGGGGAGTCAGCTGGGTGGGTGGTTGTCGCTTCGCCGCGACGCTTCTTCTGGGTTCGATGGCCATCGGGATCCAGGTGACTGGGTGCTCGACGGGTGACCCCTGCGTCGGCAAGCTCGTCGGCTGCCCCCTGGGTAGTGGCGGGAACGGTGACGCTGGTGGCGGCGGCGACGGTGGGGGAGTCATTCCGACCCCCGAGTGTGACCCGCAGCTCGCCGGAGCCGGCGTCGACGACGGTTGCGGGGTGTTCGTGTCCGAGGACGGCGATGATGGCGCTGCTGGCACGAAGGAGGCGCCGCTCAGGTCGATCGGAGAAGCCATCGCTCGCGTGGAGGGCGCTGACAAACCTCACGTCTACGTGTGTGTCGGCACCTTCGAGGAAGCCGTCACGGTGCGGACGAAGGTATCGATCTTCGGCAGGCTCGACTGCAAGACCGAGGGGGCAAACTGGCAATGGACGAGCACAGGGGAAACGCTCCTGACGACGCCGCCCATGGCGCCGCCTGGGACGGCTCCTCTCACGATGAACGCCGCGGGCAAGAGCGTACGGATCGAGGATTTCCATGTCGTAGCGCCGCCGATCACCGTCGATCTCGAAGACCCCGACAACCCGGACAATAAAGATAGATACGGGAAGTCCTCGATCGCTGTGATTGCTGATGGCGGCAATATCGCGCTCGAGCGGTGCACGTTCGATGCGGGTGAAGCGGCGCCGGGGGCACCGGGAGCGCTCCACCGCCAGCGCGCCACGAAAGGGGGAGACGGCAGCTCAGGGAGTGAGGCGTGCACTGCGGGTACCGTGACTACGGACGAACCTCCCGAGAACGACTGCGGGATGCCGAACGATTCCAGCGACAACTCGATCGGCGGGCTGGGCGGCATCGGTACGTCAACGCTAGCAGGCCCTGGAGCCGCCGGTTCTCCTGGAGAGGATGCGAATCCCAATGGCGGCACTCGCAGCTCGGGCGGCGCGTGCGGCAACGGCAAGGATGGTCAGGCAGGTAAGGCCGGCGACGCAGGCGACGACGCGAAGGGCACCGGTGCCATCGACAGCACCGGTTTCACCGGACTTACTGGAGGAACAGGCAAGCCCGGAACTCCAGGCCAGGGCGGCGGAGGCGGCGCGGGCGCAAGGGGCGGGAGCGCCTGCCCCGCCGGCTCACCGGGGCTGGGCGGCGCCAGCGGCGGCTCCGGTGGAGCCGGCGGCTGTGGCGGCGAGGGCGGCAAGGGCGGCGGACCAGGCGGCTCCAGCATCGCCCTCCTCAGCATCAATGCAACCCTCACCTTCGAGGATGTGCTCCTGAAAGCCAAGGCTGGCGGCCGGGGTGGCCCCGGCGGCGAGGGCCAGGTCGGCGGCGCAGGTGGCGCTCTGGGCCGAGGCGGCACAGGTCCGACCGCGCTGAGCACCGGTTGTGACGGCGGCCGAGGAGGCGACGGCGGCGACGGCGGGCCTGGTGGCGAGGGCAGCGATGGCCATTCCCTCGGCATCGCCTACCTTGGCCACCCGCCACCGGAGGAGGGTGAGGGTGTTGTCGCCATCGAAGTCGGCGCTGCCAGGGGCAACGGTCTCGCGGAGAAGATGAAAGATTTTACCACCTCATCGGCATCCCCGTGATGTGGCACCTGCCGTGAGCACCTGCCGACATCTCGGCGCGGCGCTTCTCCTCGGGCTCACGCTCTTGGCCGACCAGCTCCTTCTCCGCCGGCCCACGGAGGCCCGCCCCTAGACGGATCGACCGTCCAGGCCGCCTCGCCAGCCGCGACATCAGCGCCAGCCCCGCAGCAACACGACCGGCCTGCCCAGGTGACGACGCCCGACGAGCCGCTCGATACCCGACGAGCCGCTCGATCCTTCGTCCCACCACAGCATCCCGACGCCCCGCAACCTCGTCGAGCCCGCCAAAATCCGCTACGAGCACTCCGACCCCGGGTAAGATGGTCCCCATGCGCCCCTCCCAGGTCGTCCCGCTGCTCTGCCTGCCAGGCCTGCTCGCATCCACATCGCCGGCCGACGCGCAGCCGAAGAGCAGCGCTCCGCCGACGAGCGCCCCCGCGCCGAAGGCCGCCCGCCGCCCCAGGATCCAGCGCGCGCCCAGCGACGCCATGAGCGACAAGGCGCGCAAGCTCTACATCGAGGGCGTCGCCGCGTCCGAGCAGAACCGGTGGGCCGACGCCTACGCCTCGTTCGTCGCGGCCTGGGCGCTGCAAAAGCACTACACCATCGTCGGAGGCATCGGCACGTGCGAGCTGATGCTGCAGCGGTACCGGGACGCCGCCGAGCACCTCGCGATCTACGTGCGCGAGCTCGCGGAGGACACGACCGCGACCCCGGAGGAGCGCGAGGCCGCGGCGGCAGCCTACGCGCAGGCGCGCGCGGAGGTGGGCGCAGTGGTCGTGAGCGCCAACGTGCCGGGCGCGAAGGTGCTGGTGGACGGCTCCCCCGTGGGCACGACGCCGCTCGTCGACCCGGTGTTCCTGGAGCCGGGGTCGCACACGATCGCCGTACAGCACGACGGCTATTCGCCGAAGAGCAGCGCGGTGGACGTCGCCCGAGGGAGCGAGATCCAGCGCGCCTTCGAGCTCGAGAAGCTGGTGGTGAGCGCGCCGCCGACACCGGAACCAGCTCCGCCCCCGCCCGACGTGAAGGAGCAGAGCTCGGCGCCGATCGTGGCTGGCGCCTCGGTCGCCGCGGCGGGGGTGATCGCGGGGGTCGTTTTCACAGTCGTCGCGAACGCCAAGGCGAGCAGCGTGAGAGAACAGCACACGAAGATCGGCGACCCCGTGAACTGCAACGCCACCACGAACGACGAGCAGATGCAGCAGTGCAACAGGCTGAGCACGCTGGTCGACGGCAGAGATCTGTTCAGCAACCTGGCGCTGTGGAGCTTCGTCGGCGGAGGCGCGGTCGCCGTCGGGACGCTCGGCTACTGGCTCGCCAGCCCATCGACCCCCCCCGAGAAGCGGCACGTCCGCGTCGTTCCGCTCGTGGCACCTGGTGCCGGGGGAATCGTCGCTGGCGGTGTTTTCTGAATCGAGGGACGCATGAACCGACACGCAAAGAGGGCGATGCGGCTCACCGCTCACAGCGCTTCGGCGCTGGTCATGGCGTCGCTGGTAACGGCGGTGCACGCGGCGAGCTGTGTCTATGAGACCCCATCTCCCAACTGCGAGGACCGACACGAAAACTGCTGGCATGCTGGCACGGGCGGGCAGAAACCGGATCCTACTACGGATCCTCCGGATCCTCCGGATCCTCCGGAGCCTCCCGAGCCGGAGAAGTGCGTACCTCGTGAGAAATCCGATGGGGTGAACGACATTTGCGGCGTCTTCGTATCGACACGGGGTGAAGCATCCAATGTGGCGGGGACCAAGGAGAAACCGCTCGGCTCGCTCCAGCAGGCCATCGATCTCGCAAAGGAGAATGGAACCGGGCGCGTGTACGCATGCGCCGGCGAGGAATTCAACGAAGCGGTCGTGGTGCCGGGCGGCGTGGCGATCTACGGCGGGCTCGACTGCAGCGACGGCTGGAAGTGGGTCGACGATGAGACGAAGAAGACGAATCTGACAGCGACCGAAGGAGTAGTTCCTCTTACAATGCACGGTCTGCCGGGAACCGTGCACATCGAGGATCTGCACGTCGTCGCGCAGCCCACCACGCAGCAAGACGACAAGGGTGCAGGAGTATCGTCGATCGCAGCGATTGCGCACAGCACGAGCGTGGAGCTCGTGCGGTGCGTGCTCGAGGCCGGCCCGGCCGCAGCGGGGGCGGACGGAGCGCCTCACGAAGGCGATGCCCCGCCGGGGCTGCCGGGGGTACAAGGCAATTACGCGTGTTCCGGCGCGTACGATAAGCCCGTGGCCGGCGGAAGCGCTGTGATCAACGAGTGCGGCACACCTGACGACCTCGGCGATGATTCGTCGGGCGGACGTGGTGGCGACGGCTTGCTCTTGACCGGAACCACCGGCGACGACGGAACCCCGCTCCTCACTGCCAGCGGCGACATGGAAAATCGCGGCAACGGCCATGATGGGCTCAACACCTGCACCATTGGAAGACCAGGCAGCAGCCGCGCTGAGAGCCCTCCCGGCGCGGGCGCGATAGGCACCGGTTCCATTTCCGCTGCCGGCTATGCCGGTGCCGCTGGCGGCGACGGCCGCCCTGGGGTGCCCGGACAAGGCGGAGGCGGTGGGGGGGGTGCCCGTGGTGTGGCGGAGCCGACGGCGGATCGCTATTGCCCGACCGGAAATCGACGCGGCGGCGCGAGCGGCGGCTCCGGCGGGGCCGGCGGCTGCGGTGGCCGAGGCGGCCGAGGCGGCTTGCCGGGCGGCTCCAGCATCGCGCTCATCAGCCTGGACGCCGCGCTCTCCTTCGATGACGTGATCCTCACGGTCGGCGACGGCGGCGACGGCGGCAAGGGCGGTCCCGGACAGCCGGGTGGCGAAGGAGGCGCTGGCGGTCCAGGCGGACGGATTCCGCCGATTGGGGCAGCGGGACTATACCCAGCCTGCGAGGGCGGCAAGGGCGGCACTGGTGGTACCGGCGGCAAGGGTGGCGGCGGTCAGGGCGGCCATTCCCTCGGCATCGCGTTCCGCGGCGCCCCGCCGCCCACCGACGGAATCACCGAGATCACGCTCGGCGCCCCGGGCACCGGCGGCCAAGAGAGCGCCGTCAACGGCAGCGGCGCTTCTGGGGTCGCGGAGACCACGCTGGAGTTCAACTAGACCGCCCACGCCTACCCACGCCTCGCAGCCATGACCATCCGCCGACATCTCCGCCTGGGTCTGCTCCTCGCGCTCACGCTCTCCGCCGTGCCGGCCACCGCTGTGTCCCAGCCTGCCCGGCCGGACGAGCAGGCCAAGGCCGCGGCTCGAGCCCTCGCCGACAAGGGTTGGGAGCTCTTCAATGCCGGCCGCTACGAAGAGGCGCTCGCGGCCTTCCGCGACGCCGAGGCGCAGGTCCACGCCCCGCCGTTCCTGCTCCTCGCGGCGCGCTCCTGCGAGCGGCTCGGCCGCCTGACCGAGGCCCGCGCGCTCTATCGACGCGTCGCCGACGAGCCGCTCGACACCAGCGCTTCGCGGGCGTTCCATCAGGCCCAGGCCGACGCGAAGGCCGGGCTGGCCGCCCTGGCGCCGCGCATCCCGGCCCTGGAGGTCGCTGTCGCGGGCGCAGCGCCGAGCGCGGTGGAGCTGACGCTGAACGGAGAGCGCATCGCCGTGGCGACGCCCGTGGAACGCGATCCCGGTGAATACAAGCTGGTCGCGACCGCGCCGGGCTACACCCCGGTAACGAGAATGTTCCAGTTGACGGAGGGAAAGAGAGAGCGCGTCACCATCGAGCTCTCGGATGCCTCCACCGCGGCAGCAACGGCGTCGCTCCCGGATCGCGCGCCTCCAGCAGCGGAGAGCGATGCGAGGACGATCGCGCTGATCGGCGGCGGGGCAGCTGGAGCTCTGGTGCTCGCGGGCGTCGCGTTCACGCTCGTCGCCAATGGCCATGCGAGCGACGCGACACAGCAGTGGATGAAGGTCAAGGCCATGAATGACGGTCCGGTGAACTGCTCCAGTCCCGCCGGTACAGATCAGGCGATTCAATGCCGGAAATTGAGCTCGATGGTCGACGACAAGTACCTTTTCAGCAACCTCGCGGCGTGGAGCTTCATCCTCGGGGGAGCGAGCGCGCTCGGAGCGCTCGGCTACACCTGGCTGGCTGGAGCGCCGAGCGAGCCGGAGAAGCAGATGCACCTCTCGCCGAGCGTGACGCCCGGCGGCGCGGGGGTCGTCGCTGGCGGCGTGTTCTGAGTCGAGGAAGCCATGAACCGACGAACCAAGAGGGCGATACGGCTGGCCGCACGCGGGGCTCCGACGCTGGTCGTGATGGCGATCGCAGCATCGATCCATTCATCGAGCTGCCTCGGACCAGACTGCGTCGAGCTGCATCAATGCGGAGGCGCTGCGACAGGCCCGGAGTCGCCGGAGTCGCCGGATCCGCCCGACGCGCATGATCCGCCCGAGCCGGACGAGGAGAAATGCGTGCCCCGTGAAAACCCCGATGGCGTGGACGACACCTGCGGCGTCTTCGTGTCGGCGCGCGGTGGCACATCCAATGAGGCAGGAACCAAGGCGAAACCGCTCGGCTCGCTTCAGGAGGCCGTCGATCTCGCAAAGAAGAATGGAACCCGGCGCGTGTACGCGTGCGCCGGCGACGGCGAGGACTTCATCGCAACGGTCGAGGTGCCCGGCGGCGTGGCGCTCTACGGCGGGGTCGACTGCAACGACGGCTGGAAGTGGGTCGGCGATACGAAGAAGACGATCCTGACGGCACAAAAAGGGGTGATCCCGCTGACGATGCGCGGGCTGACGGGAACCGTGCACATCGAGGATCTGCACGTCGTGGCGCAGTCGACCGCGCAGCAAGACCAGAACGGAGCAGGGCTATCGTCGATCGCGGCCCTCGCGCACAGCACGAGCGCGGAGCTCGTGCGATGCGTGCTCGAGGCCAGACACGCGGGAGCGGGGGCGGACGGCGCGCCTCACGAAGGCAATGCCCCGCCGGGGCTGCCGGGGCAACAAGGCAATTACGCGTGTGCCGGCCCGTACAATGCGCCCGTGGCCGGCGGAAGCGCTGTGATCAACGAGTGCGGCACACCTGACGACCTCGGTGATGATTCGTCGGGCGGAAGTGGTGGCGACGGCTTGCTCTTGATCGGAACCACCGGCGACAACGGAACCCCGCTCTTCACTGCCAGCGGCGACATGGAAAATCGCGGCCACGGCCATGATGGGCTCAACACCTGCACAATCGGAAGACCAGGCAGCAGCCGCGCTGAGAGCCCTCCCGGCGCGGGCGCGATAGGCACCGGTTCCATTTCCGCTGCCGGCTATGCCGGTGCCGCTGGCGGCGACGGCCGCCCTGGGGTGCCCGGACAAGGCGGAGGCGGTGGGGGGGGTGCCCGTGGTGTGGCGGAGCCGACGGCGGATCGCTATTGCCCGACCGGAAATCGACGCGGCGGCGCGAGCGGCGGCTCCGGCGGGGCCGGCGGCTGCGGTGGCCGAGGCGGCCGAGGCGGCTTGCCGGGCGGCTCCAGCATCGCGCTCATCAGCCTGGATGCCGCGCTCTCCTTCGATGACGTGATCCTCACGGTCGGCGACGGCGGCGACGGCGGCAAGGGCGGTCCCGGACAGCCGGGTGGCGAAGGAGGCGCTGGCGGTCCAGGCGGACGGATTCCGCCGATGGGGGCCGCGGGACTATTCCCAGCCTGCGAGGGCGGCAAGGGCGGCAATGGTGGTACCGGCGGCAAGGGCGGCGGCGGTCAGGGCGGCCATTCCCTCGGCATCGCGTTCCGCGGCGCTCCGCCGTCCACCGTCGGCATCACCGAGATCACGCTCGGCGCCCCGGGCACCGGCGGCCAAGAGAGCGCCGCCAACGGCAGCGGCGCTTCTGGGATCGCGGACACCACGCTGGAGTTCAACTAGCGCCCAGGTTGCGTGCGGCGCACCGTCGGTGGCTCCACCGGCGGTTCACACTGCCGCATGCACCGCGAGCTCCATACCGCCTCGCTGCTACGGCCGCTTCCGCCGCTCCGACCTCCGCTGCCATCGGCGGAAGCCGCACCTCGCCCCGTTGATGTCCGCCTTCGCTCAGGCGAAGGCGGACATCGGTCGCTCGATGTCCGCCTTCGCCCCCGCGTGGCACGGCATCGATCTTTCGATGCCCAGCATCGGTTCAACGGCGTCTCACATCGATTTTTCGATGTCGCACGTCGATTTGTAACAGTTGCCCCTTGACAAGCGCCTGGACCGCGCGCAGCACCGGGCGTTGTCTCAGAGTCCCCAGTCTCGCTGTCCAGGTACCGCCTTCTGAGGCGCCGCTGCTCCTGCCGGCTTCGACCCACCCGGGCCGGAGGGTTGCGTCCCCCCCGGACGCTTGTCCTTGGGTGTTCTCGCCTGCACCGAGGGCGCCGGCGCGGCGCTCGTCCCCGGCGAGGCTGCCGGAGCAGGCTTTCCTTCCTCGGGCGGTGCGCTCGTTCCTGCATCGCTCTCCAGCCCCTGCGCGCTCAGCGCCGGCCCGGGCAGCAGCGCCGGCTCCTCGCCTGTCGCCGCCGCAGGCGCCTCCCCTGTCGCCACCGCAGACGCCTCCCCTGTCGCCACCGCAGCCGCCGCAGCTCCAGGCGCGCTCGCCGCGACCTCCGGGGACGCCCCCGTCGCCTCCACCGGAGCCGCCGGCTCCTCCAGGGCACGCCGCAGCGCAACCCCCAGCCCCAATCCCACCACTGCGAGCCCCACGCTGCCCGCCAGCACCCAGGCCACCCGCGCGCCCCGCGATCGCGACCGCTGCGACGCCGCCACACGGATCGCATCGGTCAGCGTCCCCGGCTGCGCCTGCAGCTCATGCCCCGCGGCCGCGCCATGGCCCCCCGCCTCACCGCTCGCCCCCACCCCCGGCGCCCCAACCGCAGCGCCATACCCCGCTCCCCTCCTCCCGCCGGCGCCCGCCCCCGGCCCCCCGCCCGCGCCGCTCCCCCCCGCTCCCGCCCACGGCGCCCCCGCCGCTCCCGTCACCCCCGGCCCTCCCACCGCCGTCCACCCGAACGGGCTCGATCCTCCCACCCCCGACGACGAGAACACCGGCATCCCCGTCGCCCGCCCGAACTCCTCCACCATCTCGCGCACGCTCTGGAACCGCTGGTTCCGGTCGCGCGCCAGCGCCCGCGTGAAGAACGCGTCGAGCGCCGGCGGCAGATCCGGCGCGAGCTGCCGCGGCGTCGGGATCGGCTCCACGAGGATCCGCGTCATCACCTGCGCCAGCACCTCGCCCGGGAACGGCAGGTACCCGGTCACCATCCGGAACAGGATCACCCCCAGCGCCCAGAGATCGCTCCGCGCGTCGATGTCGCGCTCCGCACGGAGCTGCTCCGGGCTCATGTAGTGCGGCGACCCCATCACCTCGCCGGTCGTCGACGCCTCCGACACGAGCTTCGTCGCCGTCTCCTTCGCGATCCCGAAGTCGATCAGCTTGAGCATGTCCTCGTCCTCGCCGTCGACGCGCGCGAGGAACAGGTTCGCCGGCTTCAGGTCGCGGTGCACCAGCCCGGCGTCGTGGACGCTCCGCAGCGCCTTGCCGGCGTGCACCAGGAGGCGCTGCGTCTCCGGCAGTGAGAGCCGGCGCACCCGCGTGAGGCGCGCGCTGAGGTCCTCGCCGCGCAGGAGCTCCATCACGAGGTACGGCACCCCCTGCTCGAACCCGAAGTCGTGCACCTGCACGACGTGGGGGCTCCGGAGGTGCGCCGCCGCGCGCGCCTCGCGCTCGAAGCGCGCGCGGAACGCCGGCGACCCGGCGTAGGCCGTGCCCATGAACTTGACGGCGACGTGCGTGCCGAGCTGGACGTGCTGCGCCACCCACACCGAGCCCATGCCGCCCGCCGAGAGGGCGCGCTCCAGGCGGTATTTGCCGGCGATGATCGAGCCTGATTCGAGCTGCATGCGCCGGGGCGCCTCCTGCGGTGGGAGCAGCGTAACCGATCGCACGCCGGACGCGCAGGCCGAGCGCGACGGACGCAGCGAGAGGGCGCGGCGCGCGGGTCGCGCGTCGAGGCGAGCTCGAGCGCGGCGCCGTGGCGCGACGGACGCCGAGTCGACGGGCCAGGCTGCTCAGAACGGCCGGGGCGGCGGTTTCTTCTCCGCGGTGGCCGCGGCGCCAGCCGGCGATGCAGCGCGGGCTGGCGGCGGATACGGCGACGGCTCGCTGTCGTACACGGAGTCCGAGGCCGCCACCGACTTTCCAGGGACGGACGCTCGCCCAGGCGACGGCTTCCCCGCTCCCGTCGCAGTACCTGCCGTCCCCGTCGGCGCCGACGGCCTCACCTGGTCCGCTGTCCCTTCGGGTCCGGGCGAAGCGGGTGGAACCTCCCCTTGCTGCGGCGCCGCTCGCGACGGCGGCGCCGTCTGGGCTGCGCTGGCCTCCTGGGCCGCCCTGCCCTCGTGTCGCTCCTGCTCGATCGCCGCCGCCCCCTCGATCCCTGCGTCCGCGCCCTCCGCGGCTCTCCCCATCGCCGCTGGCTGCCCCGGCCCCGCGGCAGCAGGCGTCGCCGCTGCCGCAGCCGGAGCCCTCTCGCGCGGCATCGCCTCCGCCGCGCCCACGGCTGGCTCGCTCCCTCCGTCGGCGCCTGCCGGCGGGGTCGGCTTTCCCGGGCCGAGGAGCCACGTTGTCGCGACCGCGCCCGCGATCACGCCAACCACCAGCGTCACGGCCACGATCGCCGGGGCCTTCCCTCCCCTTCGCCTCGCCTTGCCGGCGGCTCCCACCTGCGCGGCGGGTTGCGCGTCCGCCACGCGCGCGCTGGCCTGCTGCGCCTGCACCGCGCGCATCCTGGCCATCGCCGCCTGATACTGCGCCTCGGCGGCCTCCCCTTGCATCACGAGCGTCCCGCGAAGCGTGACCACGGGTCCGGCTCCGGCGGCCGAGGCGGCGGCGCTCGTGCCCGGCGCGGCTGCTCCTTGCAACACCTGCCCGGCCGCCGACGCGCCCTGCGGCGCGTGCGCGCGCTGCTGCCCCGGCGCGACCTGCACCACCGACCGCGCCCCCGGCCCCGCCAGCGGCGCCGTCGTCGCGAGCTCTTCCGCGGAGGCCGCGCTCCCCTGCCCTCGCGCCGGCGCCACCACCGTCTCCTGCTCCACCGCGCTCCCCAGCGGCGGCACGGTGCGCTCCCCCGTGATGCGCAGCCCCCCGCGCTCCGCCTCCCCCGCGCCCTCCCGGAGCTCCCCCATCCCCCCGGCGGCCGGCAGGACGAACGCCGCCAGCTCCCGCGCCACCTCCTCCGCCGTCCCGAACCGCTCCTGCCGCTCCCTGCGCAGGCACCGGTCGACGATCCTCACGAGCCGCTCGTCCACGCGCCGCAGATAGCGAGACACCTTCGGGATCTCCCCCGACAGGATCTGCGACAGGAGCTGCGGCCCCTCGCCCTGGAACGGCCGCACGCCGGTGAGCATCTCGAACAGCATCACCCCGAGCGACCAGAGATCCGCCCGCGCGTCGAGGTCCTCGTCCGCGCGCAGCTGCTCCGGGCTCATGTAGAGCGGCGAGCCCACCACGTCGAGCGTCGACGTCGCGCCGCTCGCGGCCGCGAGGCTCTTCGCCACCCCGAAGTCGAGCACCTTGACCACGAAATCCCCAGCCTCGCTCGGCCGGTGCAGGAACACGTTCGCCGGCTTGAGATCGCGGTGCACGATCTGCACGGCGTGCGCCGCCCCGAGCGCGCCCGCCACGTCGCGCGCGATCCGCGCGGCCAGCGGCGCCTCCAGGCGGCGCCGCGCCTCGAGCAGCGCGGCCACGCTGTCGCCCACGAGCAGCTCCATGATGAGGCACGGCTCGCCGCTCTCGGTGCGCGCCACGTCGATCACGTCGACGATGTTCGGGTGCTGCAGCGCGCCGCAGGACTGCGCCTCGCGGAGCAGCCGCTTGCGCAGCGACGGATCGGGCCGCGCGATCACCTTGAGCGCCACCTCGCGCCCGGTGGCCTCGTTCCTCGCGGCCCACACGACGCCCATCGCGCCCTGCCCGATCTTGCGGCCGAGGCGGTACTTCCGCGCGAGCAGCATGCCCGGAAGAAGCCTGTACGCCTCGATCGGTTCCGACATATGCCCCCCGGGTCGCGCCCCAAACCCAGCGCGGGCTTACCATCGCTCCCGCGCGACCGGAATCGCGGAACCCGGGCCCTGGCCGTCGAGGCCGCTCAGGGGGCGTAAGGATCCCGCTTCCGCTCGTTCTCCCGCAGGCAGTTGGTCCGCATGAACCCGGTCTTCCCCGCGCACGGATCGACCTTGGGCCGCTTGGCGGCGGGCTGCTGCTGCGCCGTAGCCGCCGGCGCGGGCGTTTTCACGGGAGCCTTGCCCCCGGGTTGCGCGGCAGCGGCGAGCCGCAACTCAGGCGACGCCGCCGCTGGCGCCGCCTTGGCCGGCGCTGCCACCGCTGGCGCCGCCTTGACCGGCGCTGCCGCCGCAGGCGCCGCTGCCGCGCCGGCCGCCGCCGTCGCCGCTGCGGTCGGCGCGCTCGGCGCCGGTGGCGACGATGCGTCCGCTTCCGCGCCCTCCGCGTTGCTCGCCGCGCCAGCATCCGTGTTGACCTCGCTCGGCTCCGCCGCCGGAGCCTGGGGCGCGGACGCCGCCGGCGCAGCCAGCGTCTCGGCCGGTCGGGCGACGCTGCTCTCGATGCTCTCGCGCTCGCCGCCGGCCTCCATCGACGCGTCCGGCCCGCCGGACGCCTCGCTGTCACCCGTGGGCCCGCGCAGGGCGAAGAAGAGCACCGCGCCCACGAGGCCAGCGCCAAAGGCAGCCACCAGCGCCAGGATCGCGCCGGGGACCTGGATCCTCCCCGGGCGCCGCTTCGGCTCCGGCGGCGGCATCGGCGGCGGCGTCGCGCGCGCTGCCCACGGCGACGGCTGCGCTGCCGCCCGGCCCGCCTCCGGACCCGGCGCGGGCGTCGATCTCCCCGCTCTCCCCGGCTCGTCCTGACCCCACGTCGGCGAGGCGGCCGCTCCCGCGTCCGCGCCCACCATGACCTCCGGATCGAGCTTCTGGGTCAGCTCGGCGTTCCACACCGGCTCGGCCGCACCGCTCGCGCCTGGCAGCGGCGGCAACCGCGCCGGCGCCGCGCTCGCCCCCAGCGCCGCGGGCAACCCCGCCGGCACCACGCTCGACCCCAGCCCCGCCGGCGCCGCGCTCGCCCCCAGCCCCGCCGGCACCACGCTCGCCCCCAGCGCTGCGGGCAACCCCGCCGGCACCACGCTCGCCCCCAGCGCCGCGGGCAACCCCGCCGGCACCACGCTCGACCCCAGCGCCGCGGGCACTCCCGCCGGCACCGCGCTCGCCCCCAGCCCCGCCGGCCCCCCCGCGGGCGCCACGCTCGCCCCGAGCACCGGCGGCGATACCGGCGCCACGCTGGCCCGCTGCGCCGGTATTTCCGGCGCCGCAACGCCGCCTCCGCCCCCGCTCACCACGGCGGCGCCCGCGGCGCCCGCCCTCCCGCCCGACCTCGCGCCCGCGGCCGTGTACCCGTCGAGGAGCTCCGCCAGCTCCGCCGCCGACCCGATCCGCTCGTCCCGGTGGCGCGCCATGCACCGCGCGACGAGCTCCACGAGCCCCGGATCCACTCGCCGCAAGTACCTGGAAATTTTGGGGATTTCCCCGGTCAAGATCCCGGTGAAGACCGCCCTCGCGTCCCCCTGGAATGGCCGCGTGCCGGTCAGCATCTCGAACAGCACCACGCCGAGCGCCCAGATGTCGGCGCGGTGATCGACGGTCGGATCGGCCTTCACCTGCTCCGGGCTCATGTAGAGCGGCGACCCCACCGCGCCGCCGGTCGCCGTGCGGATGCCGTCGTTCGTGGCGAGGTTCTTCGCGACGCCGAAATCGAGCACCTTCACCACCGGCTCGTCCGTATCCGGCTCGCGGTGCAGGAAGATGTTCGCCGGCTTCAGATCGCGGTGGACGATGTGCGCCGCGTGCACCGCGGCGAGGCCCCGCGCCACGTCGCGCCCGATCGCCGCGGCCACGTCCGCGTCGAGCCGGCGCCTGCGCTGGAGCAGCTCCGCGAGCGTCTCTCCCGTGAGCAGCTGCATCACGAGGAACGGCTCGCCGAACTCCGTCTCGCCCATGTCGTACATGTCGATGACGTTGCCGTGCCGCAGCGCCCCGCCGTTCCGCCCCTCGCGCTGGAGCCGCCGCCGGAGCTCGGGATCCGGCCGGTGGATCAGCTTCAGCGCCACCTCGCGCGACGTGGACAGGTTGAGCGCAGCCCACACCACCCCCATGGAGCCCTCGCCGAGCCTCCTCACCAGCTTGTACTTCTCGGCGATCACCAGGCCGGCAGCGATGTGCGTGAAGGACTTGGACATCGAGCTCAACAGGGTTGTTCGGGGCGCAGCACCGGAGCGCGCAAGGTATCGTGACGTACCACGGAACGAAAGGGCGTCACCACGAGGTAACGCGCGCGCCACCGCGACCTTCGGGGGTCTCCGCCCCGGCGCGCAACAGCAGGTACCCCGCGGCCATGCCGATCCCCACGAGGACCATCGCCGCGAGCACCGCCAGGGCGATCCACACGGCCGCCGGGCGAGCAATCGCGGGCGGCGATCGCTCCGGCATGCGGAGCGTCTCGAGCGGCACGGTGCCGCCCCCCGGCGCCGGCGCCGGCGCGGGCTGCGGCGCGATGGTACCGGCAGGACGCGCCTGCGCGGCGACGAGCGCCTGCCGATGAACGTCCGCCGCCGCCGGTGAGAGCTTGATGGTCCCGTGCTCTCCCAGCAGGGAATAGCTCGACATCGGCGGCCGAGGCGCCGGCGCCGCCGGGCTCCCGTTCGCCGGAGGTGCCGGCGAGGCGCCCGCCCCTCGCGGCAGCGGCGTCGGCGACGCGCCCGCCCCTCGCGGCAGCGGCGTCGGCGACGCGCCCGCCCCTCGCGCCGACGTCGCCGGCGTCGGCGCGCCGCCGTGCCCGTGCGGGACCTGCAGAGACGCCACCGACGCCGGAAGCGGCGTCGTGGTCGCCGGCATCGGCCCGGGCGCCGCCCCGCCCCACGGCCCTCGCCCCGGCTGCTGCAGCACGTCGTACCGCAGATCCGGCGACGAGCCCGGCGACGAGGCGCTGCGCGGCCGCGGAGGCGGCGTGACGAACGGCTCGAGCGCCGCCGCCACCTCCGCCGCCGAGCGCGGCCGCCGCTCGCGATCGCGCTGGAGACACTGCGCCACGAGGGCGTCGAGCCCGGGGTCGATCTGCCAGACGATCTGGGAGACCGTGGGGATCTCGCCCTGGAGCACGTTCCTCAGGAGCTCGTGCGCCCTGCCCTGGATCGGCCGCCGGCTGGTGAGCATCTCGAACATCACCACCCCGAGCGCCCAGAGGTCCGCGCGCGTATCGAGCTCGCCCTGCGCGCGCACCTGCTCCGGGCTCATGTAGGCGGGCGAGCCGATGAGGATGCCTGTCGCGGTGCGGATCTGATCAGCCCCCGTGGGGAACTTGCTCACGCCGAAGTCGAGTATCTTGACGACGTAGTTGCTCTCGCCAGGGTCGGTGTGAAGGAAGATGTTGGACGGCTTCAGGTCCCTGTGGATGATGCCGCGCTCGTGCGCCGCGGCGAGGCCGCGCGCGATGTCGCGCGCGATGCGCGCGGCCTCGGGGACCTCCAGCTTTCGCTTGCGCTTGAGCAAGGACGAGAGCGTCTCGCCCGAGAGCAGGGGCATGACGAGGAATGGATCGCCGTCCTCGGTCTCGTCCGCATCGTAGATATCGACGATGTTCCGGTGGCTCACCGCGCCGCAAGCCCGCGCCTCCCGGAGGAGCCGGACGCGGAGCTCCGGGTCGGGCCGCACGAGCAGCTTGAGCGCGACCTCGCGCGAGGTGGCCTCGTTGTGCGCGGCCCAGACGACCCCCATGGCCCCCTCGCCGATCTGACGGAGCAGCCGGTACTTGCCGCGAACGAGCGTACCTGGGGGCGGGCCGCCAGGAGGCGAGGGAGATGGCATGGATGGGCTCGCGTTAGGGACGACGCGGGGGCAGGTCGCAGGCGCTCTTCGGGGAATTGTCGCAGGTGAGATAGCGCACGGTCAAGAACGGGGGCGCGCCGGCGCGGCCGCGGCATCCAAGAACGGGGGCGCGCCGGCGCGGCCGCGGCGTCAGCGCGGGAGACGCGGCGCGAGACCGGGGAACAGAACGCCTACTTCTTGAACCTCGCCTCGCACTTTTGCTTCTCCATGAACTTGAGACCAGCGCACGGATTCGAGGGCGGTTTGGCGGTCTGCGCCGTCCCGGTCGGAGGCGAGCTCCCCCCGGTGCGCGGCTTCGCGCTGCTCGGCGTCGCCGGCGCGGTGGCCCCCGCCGCGGCGCCCGCGCCGGTGCCCGTCGCTCCGGCGCCGACCCTCGTCGCGCTGCCAGCGCTGCCCGCGCCCGCCGCCGTCCCGGTGCCCGCCGCCGTCCCGGCGCCGGTGCCTGCCGCCGTCCCGGCCTTACCGCTCGCCGCCGGCCCGGCGCTGCTCGCCGGCCCAGCGCTGCTCGCCGGACCGGCGCTCGGCGCCGCCGTCGGCTCGGGCGGCGATGCCGTCGCGGAGCCCGCCGGCAGCCCCGCGGGCTGCTCCGGGAGCCGGTCGTCCCGCGTACGAACGCCGCCGCCCTCGGGCGGCGTCCCCTCGTCCCGTCCCGCGGTGATCTCGGGCAGCACCGCGCTCTCGGACGGCGCCGGCGCGGCGGGCGCCGGCTCCTGCGACCGCAGCGCGATCAGCATCCCCACGAGGATCAGCGACAGCGCGGCAGCCGCGATCGCCAACGTCGCGGCCGTCCGCTTGCGCTTTTGCCCGTCGCCCTGCAGCGCTGGCTCCTGGGCGCCCTGGGCCGGGTGCGCCCCGGTCTGATGGACCGACGGGTGGTTCGAGACGAGCGGGGTCGTCGACGAGCTCGCCCCCTGCTGCGGCACGCCTGTGCCGGTGGTCGCGCCCGGCCTGGAGTCGGAGGCGCTCGCGCCCGGCTCCGACGTGAGCTTCACCGCCGACTCCGGGATCCGGCTCGACGACGCGCTGGCGCTGCCGAAGGCCTGCGCGCCGGCAGCGCCGAAGCCCCCCGGCCCCGCCGTCCCCTCCGGCGTCGGCGGCGAGGCCATGCGCACGGTCATCCCCCAGGGACCGCGCTCCGGGATCGCCCCCGGCACGGGGTGCGCCGGCGCGGGCAGCGCAGCGCTCGCGTGAGACGGCCCTGACGCCGCCGACGCCACCGCCGTGGGGAGCGGCGTCAGCAGCGCAGCCGCGGGATGTCCCGCCGCCGGGTGCTGCCCCGAGCCCGCGCGCTGCCTGCCGGCGCCGGCCGCCTCCGCGCCCCCCCGCCCGAGCGGCAGGGTTGCCACGTCCTCTTCCCACAGCGCGCGCCCCGCCGACGCCGCGGCGATGTGCTGGCCCGAGCTCCCGGCGCGCCGAGGCGACGCGACCCCCGCCTGTCCCGCATCCGGGCTCGCGCTTGCCGCCTGCCCGGCGGCCGCCTGCCCAGGGCCCAGCGACGGTGGCGCGCCCGCCCCCGGCGGCTCCTGCACCGGGATCGGAGCCCGCGGCCCGCCGCCGAGCAGCGCCAGCGGCAGCGCTCCCGCGCCCGCGTCGGCGCCCCCCAGCCCGGGCTGCGTCGCCAGCCGGGGTTGCGCCACCGACCGAGGTTGCGCCACCGATCCGGGTTGCGTCGCCAGCCGAGGTTGCGCCACCGACCCGGGTTGCGCCACCGACCCGGGTTGCGCCACCGACCCGGGTTGCGCCGCGCCGGCCTCCGCCCCCTGCCAGCCGCCGTCCGTGGCCTCGCCCGGAAGCAGCCCCTGCTCCTCCGGCGACGTCTGCCGCAGCGCCGCGTCCATGCCGGCGCCGGCGCCCCGCGCCGCGTACCGATCGAGCTGCGCCGCGACCTCCGCCGCGGAGGCGATCCGGTCCGCGCGGTCCCGCCGCATGCAGCGCGCGATCAGATCGACGAGCCCCTGGTCCACCCGCCGCAGGTACTTGGACACGGTGGGGATCTCGCCGGTCAGGATCCCCATGAACACCGCCTGCGCGTCCCCCTGGAACGGCCGCATGCCGGTCAGCATCTCGAACAGCACGACGCCGAGCGCCCAGATGTCGGCGCGGTGATCGACGTTCGGCTCCGCCCGCACCTGCTCCGGGCTCATGTAGAGCGGCGACCCCACCGCGCCGCCCTGCACCGTGTGCAGGCCGTCGTTGACCGAGAGGTTCTTCGCGACGCCGAAATCGAGCACCTTCACCACCGGCTCGTCCATGTCCGGCTCGCGGTGCAGGAAGATGTTCGCCGGCTTCAGGTCGCGGTGGATGATGTGCATCGCGTGCGCCGCCGCGAGGCCGCGCGCCACGTCGCGCCCGATCGACGCCGCCACCGGCGGATCGAGCCGGCGGCGCCGCGCGAGCAGCTCGGCCACGGTCTCCCCCGTGAGCAGCTGCATCACGAGGAACGGCTCCCCGGCCTCGGTCTCGCCCATGTCGTAGATGTCGATGACGTTCCGGTGCCGCAGCGCCCCGCTGTTGCGCGCCTCGCGCTGCAGCCGCAGCCGGAACTCGGCCTCGGGGCGGTGGATCAGCTTCAGCGCCACCTCGCGGGAGGTCGCCACGTTGACCGCCGACCAGACGACGCCCATGGCCCCCTCGCCGATCTGGCGCACGAGCCGGTACTTCTTGTCGATCAGCACGCCGGAGGCGAGCAGCGTCGAGCTCTTCGGCGATGACATCAGCGACTTTCCAGCAGCGCGGCGCGCCCCGCCGTCACGGAGCACGCCCGGACGGACGCGGCCAGCGGGGCGAGGCGAGCCGCGGCGTCCCTCCGGCGCCCCCGCCCAGCGCTCGCGCCGTCCGTTCCCTCACGCGCCTGCTCCCGCGCGACGTAACATCCGATTCCCAGGTCCACGGGACGCGCCTCCTGAGCGGGGCATCTTACAGCAGTTCTCCCCGCCGCGATACGTTCTCTGCAGCGCGGGACGGACGACGAACGACCGACCAGGAAAGCGGGAGAAGCCCGATTCGCGCGTGTCAGGCTCGGACCCACGATCGCGCCCACGCTCGCTGCAAAACCCGGCGAACGACGCGAGGAAAGCGAGGCGCACATGGGCGATACAACCATCATGAAGGTCTCCTCCGGCCGCTCCCCGAGAGGCCAGATGGGCCAAAAATACCTGGCCTCCGGAATCCAGGTCTCGATGCGACTCTGGGAGCGCGAGCCGCCGGGCGACGCCAAACCGCCGACCGTGCGCGATTACGAGACCGTGGGGTTCGTCATCGAGGGGCGAGCCGAGCTGCACCTCGAGGGGCAGATGGTGCGCCTGGAGCCGGGCGACTCCTGGACGGTCCCTAAAGGCGCATCGCATTCTTACAAGATCATCGAACCGTTCACGGCGGTGGAAGCGACGAGCCCGCCGGCCAGCGTCCACGGGCGCGACGAGACCTGAGGAGGCCCACCGGCGGGGCCTGACCGCGGCGCTGGCCGTCGTGCCCGGGACGAGCTCACCCGGGCCGCCGGGCGGCGCGCCTCAGAGCGCGGTGCCGGCGCCGGCCGCGGGCTTCTCCCGGTCCTGCGCTCCCTTGGCGCGCCCTGCCGGCTTCTTCTCGTCCGCGCCGCCCGGCGCCGGCTTCTTTTCGCCCTCGGCGGTCTTCTTCTCCTCCGGCGCCGCTCCGGCCTGATCGCCCGCGCCCGCCGCCGCCCCCTCGCGCTTCGCCGGCTTCGTCTCGCCCGCCTCGGCCTTCTCGGCCCGCGCCGGCTTCGTCTCGCCCGCGCCCGCCGCCGCCCCCTCGCTCTTCGCCGGCTTCGTCTCGCCCGCCTCGGCCTTCTCGGCCCGCGCCGGCTTCGTCTCGCCCGCCTCGGCCTTCTCGGCCCGCGCCAGCTTCGTCTCGCCCGCGCCCGCCGCAGCGCCTGCCGGCGCGCTGCTCCCGTCCTTGGCGCTGCTCCCGTCCTTGGCGGCGGCCGCCTTGCGGCCCTCCTCCCCGGCGGCCGTGGCCGCGGCGGGCGCCGCCGGCTTCACCGGCTCGGCGGCCGCGGCCTTGTCGCCGTCGTCCACCGCGCCTGCCGCCTGGGCCGACGCCACGCGGACCTCGTCCTCGCGCGGCTCGCGCGGCTCGACCGGCGGCGGATCGTCCGGCAGCGAGGTCGGCACGTACACCACGAGCCGATCCCCGGGCATCAGCGGGCTCCGCCTCGAGCGCTGGTTGATCCGCTCCAGGCTGCCGACGCTGAGGCCGTAGCGGGTCGCGAGCTTGCTGAACGTGTCGCCCTCCCGCACCGCGATCTCGATGCGCTTGCGCCCCTTCAGCCCCTCGAAGTGCGCGAAGAACTCCTCCGAGCCGACCGGGAGGATGCGCGCGTCCGCCTCGTCGAGCAGGAACACCCCGTCATAGCGCTGCGACCTCGGGACGTACAGCTGGAGCGTCATCCCCTCGTGCAGCGACGCCCCGGGCGAGAGCGTGTTCCAGCGGCAGATCTCGTCGGGCGTCACCGACAGCACCGCCGCGAGATCCCGGATCGCGTCGCCCGCGACCACGCGGTAGAAGACGCGCCGGCGCCCCTCGTACGAGAAGCGCTGCGCCGGGACCACCACGACCGGCTTCGCGTCCGACGACAGCGGCGCGCCGTTCGCGAGCAGGTGCTCCGCCGCCGCCACGCCCACGCCCTCCGCCGCCGGGACGAACAGGAGCGTCCCCGGGCGCACCGGCTCGCCGGCCCGCAGGCCGTTCAGCGTCTGCAGCGTCCACCGCGTCGTCCCGCGGAACGTCGCGATGTCGTCGAGCGACTCGCCCCAGCGGACCAGGTAGCGCTCGAGCTTCGGCTCGCGCTCCAGGAGCTTCGGCATCGCCTTGGCCGCGCGCGCCCCCGCCCCCGCGGGCACCCGGACCTCCCAGCGCGCCTGCTCCTTCGCGTCCACCGGCAACGGCGGCGTGCGCTTCGCCACGAGCTGCGGGTTCAGCGCCTCGATCTCCGGCGCCCCCGCCCCGACCGCGGACGCCACCGACTGCAGCGACACCCCGGACCCGAGCGAGATCTTGTCGAACGTCACCGCCGGATCGAGCTCGACCTCGTCGCAGCCGAACACCTTCAGGTTCCGCGCCACGATCGCGATCGCGAGGATCTTCGGCACGTAGAGCGCCGTCTCGAGCGGCATCCCCGCCTCGAGCCGCGACAGCTCCCAGAAGTCGTTCGTGTTGTACTTCCGGATCGACGCGAGCAGCCCCCCGTACCCCATGTTGTAGGCCGCGAACGCGAGCTCCCAGCCGCCGAAGCGCCGCCGCAGATCCGAGAGGTACCGCGCCGCGGCGAGGGTGGAGCGCTCCGGATCCAGGCGCTCGTCGACCCATCGATCGACGGTGAGGCCGTAGATGCGCGCGCCCTCGGGCATGAACTGCCAGAGGCCGGCCGCGCCGGCCGGCGAGTGGATGGTCGGGTCGAAGCCGCTCTCGACGAGCGAGAGCCAGAGCAGGTCCTCCGGGAGCCCCTGCTCGCGGAGGACGCGGCGGATGGCGGCGCCGTAGCGGCCGCTCTTCTTGATCCAGGAGACCACGGCGGAGCGGCCGCGCGGGTCGTCCTTGTAGTACTCGAGGTAGCGCACGACCCGGCCGTCCCAGCGGACCGGGATCTCCGGCAGCTCGAGCTGCCGCAGCCAGGAGATGTCGCGGGTCTCCTCGGCCTGCGGCGGCGCCACGGACAGCCCCGAGGGCGGCAGGCCGGACGCCTCGAGGCGCGGCTCGCCCGCGCCGAGCAGGAGCGTGCCGTCGACCGGCCACACGGGCCCGGCGCTCGGGGTCGCGCCGGGGAACAGCGCCTGGTCGATCTCGCGCATCGTGCGGAGCTCGGGCGACTCGGCGACGCTCGCCCCCGCCGGCGCCGCGGTGCCCGCGATGACCCGGCGAGCGGCCTCGTCCGGCGCGCCGGGCTCCCCCGGCTTGCGCGTGATCTTTGTCGCGCCCTTCTTCGGCGCCTTCGATCGCGCCGCCGGCTTGGCCGGCGCCTTGGCGGCCACGCGCTTCGCGCCGCCCTTGCCGCTCGACGCGGCGGCGGGCCTGGCCGGCGCGGGCTTCTCCGGCGTGGCCTCCGCCGCGCCGGCCTTCTTCGCCTCCGGCCGATCCGCCTTGCCGCCGGCCGCCGCATCCCGCTTCGCCTCGACCTTGGCCGGCTCGGCCGCCGCGGCCTCCGGGGGCGCGGCGAGGCCGTCGAGAGCGACGCCCGAGAGGGCGGCCATCCAGCCAAGACAGACAAGCCTGCGTGCGGCGCGTCGGATCCGCATGTCAGCGCCCGACCTGTCTCACGATGCGCCCGAGGGGTCAACTTTGGCAGTCAGGCGGAACGGCCGCGAACCGTCCACGACACAGGGAGCTGGCGCACATCGCACCGGCGGAGGTGTGATGAAGAGAGAGATTTCAAACTACAGAGGCACAGAGGATGCGAACCGCGATGGCGGTTCTTCTGCGGATCCGGCTGACTTCCCGCAGCAGCGCTAGGAGAGCAGCGCGATGAAGTCGCCGATCGCCGTGAAGGGCAGGCTCTCGTTCACGACCCCCGCGCGCACCGCGGCCCCGGGCATGCCGTAGACCACCGCCGAGTCCTCGCTCTCGGCCACCACCGTGCCCCCGGCCGCGCGGATCGCCCGCGCGCCGTTCACCCCGTCGTCCCCCATCCCCGTCAGGATGATGCCCACCGCGCGGCTGCCGCCCACCTGCGCCACGCTCCGGAACAGCCGGTCCGCGCTCGGCACGTACCGATCGCCAGGCGCCGGCGCCCCCACCCGGATCCGGATGTCGCCGCTCAACCCGACCCCGCTGCCCGGCGTCACCGCAATCTCCATGCACATCCGTCCTGGACACACGTAAGCCTTGCGGGCCACCACCTGATCGCCGTTCTGCGCCTCGACCACCCGGAGCCCGCCCTTCCGATCGAGCCGCTCCGCGAACGTGCGGGTGAACTTGTCCGGCATGTGCTGCGCGATGAAGATCGCGCCGGGGAAGCGATCCGGGATGCGGTTGAAGATCTCCAGGAGCGCCGTGGGCCCGCCGGTCGACGAGCCGACCGCGACGAGGTGGCGCAGCGAGACCCCGAGCCGCGACGACTCCTGCACCGGGCGCTGCAGCGCAGGCTGCGACGCCCGCGCCGGAGGCGAGGCCGCCGGCATCGGCGACCGGGGCCGGAGGTAGCGCACGAGCAGGACCTTCTGGATGATCTCCTTGCGGATCTGCGCGTCCGCCGTGAACTGCCGGTCCGGCTTCGCCACGAAGTCCACGGCGCCGAGCTCGAGCGCCTTGAAGACGTTCTCCTTGTGGCTGTAACTCGAGACGATGATGACCGGCGTGGGCTGCCTCGCCATCAGGATGCGGAGGAAGGTGAAGCCATCCATGCGCGGCATCTCGAGGTCCAGCGTGATCGCGTCCGGCCTCAGCTGGGCCGCCTGACGGAGCGCGTCGTCGCCGTCTCCGGCCTTGCCCACGACCTCGATCTCGTCGCTTCCGCTCAAGATCTCGGCGATGTTGCGCCGGTTGTACGCGGAGTCGTCGACGACGAGCACGCGCAGGGGAGCGAATGTCATGAGCGCAAAACCTTCCGCCGGAGGTTCATTCTACCCCACCAGGAGCGCCATGGGACCACCCGTCGCCCGTGCAGCCTCGACTTCGTCGGCGTCTCATCCGCCACGCTCACCGTTCTCCCACTCACCGCCCGCCCGGCTCACCGCCCCCCCACTCGCCGCCCCCGCGCTCACCACCCCCCCACTCACCACCCCCCCACTCGCCGCCGCCCCGCTCGCCGCCCCCCCGCTCCGGAAAGAGCTCCGCGAGCCCGAGGCGCATCGTCGCCGCCGGCTTGCGGTACACGAGATCCTCCCGCAGGTGCACGATCTCGAAGGCGGTCGTGACGTTCAGGAGCGACTCGGAGTGGCCGAGCAAGAGGAACCCGCCCGGCGAGAGGCGCTCGTAGAAGATGTCGATCACCCGGCGCCGCGACTCCTCGTCCAGGTAGATGAGCACGTTGCGGCAGAAGATGACGTCCACCCGCCCGACCACCGCCGCGCGCGACGAGTCGAGCAGGTTGAGGTGGCCGAACTGGCACAGCGCGCGCAGCTCGTCCACCACGTGGAACCCGTCCGGCCGCTCCGTGAAGTAGCGCCGCTTCAGCTCGGGCGGCGTCACGCGGAACGACGAGGCGCCGTAGACCCCCTTGCGCGCGGCGACCACGCACCGGCGCGAGATGTCGCTGCCGAAGACGCGCACCTCGCGGCGATCCGCGGCGCCCGACTCCCGCGCCGCGATCGCGATCGAGTAGACCTCCTCGCCCGTCGAGCAGCCCGCGCTCCAGATGGACAGCCGGCCCTTGGCGCCCCCGGCCTTGACGATCATCGGCACGATCTCGGTCATGAGCGCGCGCAGCTGGTAGTCCTCGCGGAAGAAATACGTCTCGTTGACCGTGATGAGCTCGAGCGCCTCGTCGAGCTCGGCGCGCCCGCGGCTGTGGGAGCGCAGGTACTCGTGGTACTGCGCGAACGACGAGAGCCCGAGCACCACCACCCGCTCGCGGAGCCGCCGCTCCATGGACGTGCGCGCCTCGGGCCCGAACTGGAGCCCGCAGTGCTTGTTGAACAGGTCCCGCAGCCTCTGGAACTCGTCAGGCAAGAGGCGGATCTCGTCGTCCCGCCGCCGGTTCACAGCACCTTCCCCGACGGCGGCCCGCCGGACATCCCCGAGGTGGACACCGGGCCCTCGCCGCCATCGATCGAGACGGGCGCGCTCAGCCGGTCCCCGGCCTCGCCCCACGGGGGATCCGAGCGGAACGGCGCGCCCCCCTGCGCCGCCGCCGCGACGAGCTCCGGCTCCCCCGACGCCCGCACCAGCGAGAGCAGCTCGCGGGCGCGCGCCCGCTCGTCGCCCGCGCGATCCGAGAGCGACGCGTACAGCCGGCCGAGCGCGCGCGCCGCCGCGAGCCGGACCTCCCGCTCCTCGTCCGCCAGCGAGAGGCTCAGCACCTCGAGCGCCGAGACGCCCGCCGCCGCCGCGACCGCGGTCACGGCCGCGCGCCGCGCGCGCACGTCCCCGACCGACGCGACGCCCGTGAGGAACGCGATCTCCTCCTGATCCGCCGTGCCGAGCGCCTCGATCACGATCGCCGCCGCGAGGTGGGTCTCCCCCGCCTGCATCAGCCGGCGCGCGAGCGCGCGCGCCGACTCGGGGTACCGCTCCGAGAGCCCCGCGAGCGCGCTCTCCGCCGCGCGCGCGACCGGCAGCGAGATCGCGCGCGTCTGCGAGACGACGAGCGGGAAATCGTCCGCGGTCCCGATCTTCGCGAGGCCGTAGAGCGCGCTGGTCGCCACGAGCGTCGACGGGCTCTTGACCGACCTCCGCACCGCGCCGAGCAGCTCGTCGAGCGTCGGGTCGGCGGCCGGCTGCGGCGGCTGCGGCGGCTGCGCCGGCGCGCCCTCGCGCCCGCGCTGCTCCGCGATCGCCACGGCGCCGTCGATGAGCGCGGCCGTCGCGTCGTCGAGGCCCTCCCAGAGATCCGGATCGGGATCGATGTGCCGCTCGAGGTAGGCGAGCACCGCGGGCAGCGCCTCCCCGCCGAGCAGCCCGAGCGCGCGCTGCGCCGTCTCGACGAGCGCCGGCTCGATCATCGCCTGCACCGCGGCGTCGGCCGCGCCCGGCGCGCGCGCCATCGCCGCGAGCACGAGCGCCTGCGCGCGCCCGCTCACCGGATCGGCGCCGAGGCCGCGCCACGACGGGGGCTCCGCGGCGCCCGCGCCCGGCGAGGCGGCGGCGGCCTGCACGAGGCGGGCGCCCACCTCCTGCGGGGCGGCCCGCAGCGCGTCGACCGCGTGCGACGCGAGCGGCCCCTCGACGAGCCGCGCGAGCGCCCGGACGAGCTGCGCGAACGCGCCGCCGCGCGCCGTCGCGAGCGCCGCGACGAGCGCCCGCGGCGCCTCCGGGCTCTCCGCGAGCGCCGCGGCGACCAGCGCCGCCGGGCGGAGGATCGGGTCGTCGATGAGCTGCGACAGCACCCGCCACGGCACCGGGGCCTCGAGGCCGTTCAGCCCGTTCAGCGCGGTGAGCCGCACGAAGCGATCCCGATCGCCGAGCCGCTCGTACAGGATGTCCGTCACCCGCTCGCGCGCGATGAGCCCCATCCCGGCGATCGCCTCGATCGCGCTCTGGCGCAGGTTGTCGTCCTTCTCGGCGAGCGCCGCGTAGAGCGCGTCGAGCGCCGCCGGGTCGCGCGTGCGGCCGAGCGCGTCGAGCACGAGCTTGCGCTCGTCGCCCTTGAGCTCGGCGAGCGCGCCGACGAGCGCCGGCGTGGCGTCGCGGCCGCAGTAGCCGAGCACCTCGATGGCCGCGTTCCTGAGGCCCACGTCGTCGCTGGTCCGCAGCGCGTCGAGGAGCGCGCCGACGAGGACCTGCGCGGCGGACGGCCGCTCGCCCTCGGCGCCGGCCGGCGGCGCAGCGGGCCGCTCGCCCTCGGCGGCCGGCGGCGACGAGGCCTGGATCAGCCGGTGGCAGGCGTAGGTCGCCTCCTTGCGGACGCGCCAGTCGGGATCCCCGAGCGCGCGCATGAGGAGCGGCAGCGCCTCCGCGACGTCGGCCCGGCCGAGCCGCGCGGCCGCCTGGCGGCGCTCCTCGGCGTCGTCCGCGGCGAGCGCCGTGGCGATCGCCGCGATCGGCATCGGCGTGCTGCGCACGCTGGGCGAGATGGACTCGGGCTCGGTCGGCCACGGGCCCGCGTCGCTCACGCGCGGGCCCCCGTACGGGCCGAGATCGTCGAACGCGCGGCTCACGGCGCCTCCAGGAGCGCGCCCGACGCGGCGAGCGCGAGCGCGAGCTCGACGAAGCGCCCGACGTCGAGCACGAAGATCATCCGCTCGTCGTGGGTCGTCACCCCGACGATGCCGCGCAGGTCGCTGCTGCCGCCCACCGGCGGCGTCGGCCGGTAGTCGCCGCTCGTCCCGAAGACCTCGGTCACGGCGTCGACGACGAGCCCCACCGTGTGCGTCCCCACGTCGACAAGGATCCACTTGGTGCTGCGGCTCGGCTCGACCGGAGGCAGCCCGAACCGCACGCGGAGCTCGATCACCGGCACCACCTCGCCGCGGTGGTTCGCGACGCCGGCGACCTCCGGGGGCGTGTGCGGCAGCGTGGTCACCTCGAGCGGATTCACGATCTCGCGCACCCGCGTGATGTCGATCGCGTACTGCACGTCGCCGACCACAAAGCCGACGAGGCTCTTGTGCGGGTCGGGACGGCTGCGCTCTCCAGTCAACGGCATCTGAGCCTCCGAGCGCCCGGGCTCTACGAGCCGCCCGGGCGCGGACGATTCGTCCGTTAGGACGCGAGTATGGCCTGCAGGTCGAGCAGGATGATGACGCGCGGCTGCGCCTCGCCCTGGGTGCCGTCCGACGCGCTCGCCCCGTGCATGGGCCGGGCGATGCCGGCGATGTAGCCCGCGACGTCGCCCCCGAGCGCCGTCGCGGCGTGCTCGATCTCGGCGTCGGCGAGCCGGTAGACCTGCTGGACCTCGTCGACGAAGAGGCCGAGCGTCTCGCCGTTCGCCGCGTCGACGAGCAGGATGCGCGCCCGCCGCTGCGGCGCGCCCTCGTGCAGCCGCATCCGCCGCCGCAGATCGATGACGGTCACGAGCTGCCCGCGCACGCTGACGATGCCCATCGTCGAGTCCGGCGCGCGCGGCACCGGCGTGAGCGGGGGCGGCTTCAGGATCTCGCGCACGAGCGAGACGGGCGCGGCGTAGGTGTCGCCCGCGAGCGTGAACGCGAGGTACTCGGTCCGCGGACCGCTCGCCTGCGCGCGCGGGTTCCTCTTCGAGACGGGTATCCGGGCGGGCCTTCGGGAGAGGTTAGCCATGGGTGCTCCGCGGATCGTTGCGCTGCCTGTCGCCGCCGTGGAGGATCTCCTCGATGAGCGCCGGGGCGTCGAGGACGAGCGCAATGCGCTGGTCGCCGAGCTCGGTGGCGCCGGAGAAGCCGCGCACCGACGAGAGCGACGGGCCGAGCGCCTTGATGACGACGTCCTGCTGGCCGATGAGCGTGCTCACGACGAGCCCGAGCCGGCGCGCGCCGACCGACGCGACCACGATGTACTTGCGCTTGCTGCCCCCCTGCAGCCCGAGCGTCGCGCGGCCGTCGCCGCGGCGCCCGCCGGACACGGCGGCCCGCGCCGCCGAGCCGCCGCGCGCCCCGCCGAGCAGGCCGGCGATGCGCGCGCTGAGCTCCTCCTCCTCGTTCAGGCCGAAGAGCCGCGCGAGGTAGCAGAGCTGGAGCGTGCTGTTGCGCAGCGTGATCATCTCGCGGCCGTCGATCTGGCGCACCGTGCTCTCGTCGAGCGCGACCGCCTCCTGCACGTTCGTGAGCGGGATCGCGAAGAGCCGGTCGGCGACCCGGACGATGAGCGCGCTGATGATCGCCAGCGTGATCGGCAGCGTCACCGTCATCTTGGTGCCGATGCCGGGCTCGCTGTGCACGTCGATGACGCCGCCGAGCTTGCTGATGTTCGTCTTCACGACGTCCATCCCGACGCCGCGCCCCGAGATCTCGCTCACGTCGGTCTTGGTCGAGATGCCCGGCTGGAAGATGAGGTTCAGGACCTCGCGGTAGCTCGTGGTGCGCGCGTCCTCCGGGGTCATCACCCCGCGGCGCAGGGCGGCGTCGAGCAGCTTGTCGACGTCGATGCCCTTGCCGTCGTCCTCGATCTCGATGACGACGTGGTTGCCCTTCTGGAAGGCGTTCAGCGCGATCGTGCCGACCGCCGGCTTGCCCACCGCCTCGCGCATGCTCTTCGACTCGATGCCGTGGTCGATGGCGTTGCGCATCATGTGCATGAGCGGGTCGCTGAGCTCCTCGACGATGAGCTTGTCGACCTCGGTCTCGGCGCCCGTGATGACGAGGTTCACGAGCTTGTCGGCGTCGCGGCTGATCTGGCGCACGACGCGGGCGAGCTTGTCGAACACCTGCCCGAGCGGGACCATCCGGACCTCGAGGATGCCCGCCTGCATGGCGGCGAGGTGCCGGTCGAACGTGCGCTGGAGCCGGTGGAGGTCGAGGGAGAGCTCGCGCTCGGTCGGCGCCGCGCGGAGCCGCTCGACGAGGCGGCCGAGCGCCGATCGGACGAGGGCGAGCTCGCCGACGATGTTCATCAGCCGGTCGAGCTTGTGGATGTCGACCCGCACCGTCTGGGCGACGGAGCGGATGGAGCTGAGCTCCCCCTTGCGCCCGCCGCGCGCGCTCGACGGCGGGCTCGCCTGCATCGAGCCGGTCAGGTCGACGGCCCGCGACACGCCCGTCGGCGCGCCGCCGCGCAGCGCCGCGGACATCGACGGCATGCCCGGCGGGGCGACGCGGCCGTGCCCGTTGTTGTTGCGCCGCGGGATCTCCTCGACCGCGGCGCCGGCCTGGTGCAGGGCGCGCTGGAGCTCCTCGAGCGGCGCGCGCGACGCCATCAGGATGTCGAGCTCGATCGAGTCCTGGTCCGCGCCCGCGCCGGTCGGCAGGTAGGTGATGATCTCGCCGTACGGCTTCGCGGTGATCTTCAGGTCGTCGAGGGCCTGGTCGATCGTGGCGAGGTGGAACTGCACGCGGAGCCGGAACAGGGTCATCCCGCTCGCGATGTTCGTGCGCAGCCGGTGCTCCTCGTACTCGGTGAGCACGGAGAGCAGCCCCGGATCGAGGTCGTAGTTGTCGTCCGGGAGGCCGGCCGCGCTCGGGCCGGCGTCCTGGTGGAGCTGGCGCAGGAGGTCGTCGACCTCGGGCATGGGCGCGTCGCGCCCGTCCTTCTCGTTCTGGAGGATGCGCCCGTAGAGCTCGACGCTGCGGAACAGGAGATCGAGGACGGACGCGCTGATCTCGATGCGGCCGAGGCGCAGGTTGTCGAGCAGCTCCTCGAGCTCGTGCGACAGCGTGGCCATCCGGGTCGCGCCGAAGAGCCCGGCGAGCCCCTTCAGGGTGTGCACGGCGCGGAAGACGTCGTTGATGACGTCGGGGTCGACTTTGTTGGTCCGCACCGCCTCGTCGAGCGCGAGGAGGTCGCGCCCGAGCCCCTCGACGATCTCCTGCGCTTCCGAGAAGAACTCTTCTCGCGCTCGATCGCCGCTGTCGACCATCAGCCGCCGCCTTCCTCGCCGGAGCCGGGCTGCTTCGTGCGGGTCACCGGCTCCGGGGCGCGGGCGGCCGGCGGGGCTCCGCCGTCCTCGGCGCCGCCCTCGCGATCGGCCGGCGGCGAGCCATCGGGCTCGGCGAGCTGGGGCCGCCCGTCGAGGCAGGCGACCACCGCGTCGCGCAGCGCCTCGGGCGTGAACGGCTTCGGGAGGAAGCGATCGGCGCCGAGGCGGAGCCCGCGCTGGATGTCGCGCTCGGCCGCCTGCGTCGAGATGATGAGGATGCCGACGCGGCGGTAGCGGTCGCTCTGCCGCACGAAGCGGATGAGCTCGAGCCCGTTGATGTCGGGCATGTTGATGTCGGTGATGACGAGGTCGAACGCGCCGCGCGGCAGGAGCCGGAGCGCGTCGAAGCCGTTCATCGCCTCGACGATGTCGACGTCGCCCGCGAGCCCGAGCACGCAGTCCTCGAGCGTCGAGCGTACGTACGCTCGCATTGCCGGCGAGTCCTCGACGATCAGGATGCGTGCCATGTCGGCGACAGGGTAACGGAAATCCGCCGGGGAGGAGCAACTCGCTGACGCTGACGGTCCGGCGGCGGCGCGCGCGCTTCGACGGCGCGCCGGCTATGTACGGCGGACTCCTTCCCGGTGTAAACCGGCGCGAGCGCTTCCGGGAAGCCTCCCGGCGGCCCCGCGCGGCGGCCGCCGGGCTGGGTCTCCGAGGAGGGAGGGCGCCGCCCTGCCCGCGGCGCGGCCGCGCCCGGCCGTCGCGCCGGCCGCCCGTCGGTCGGCTACGGCAGCGAATTGACAGCGCGGCGTCCGATGCGCGCTAATCGCGCGCGTGAAAATCCTCCTTTGTTCTCCAGCGTTCCGGATCCTGCTCGCCGCCCTGTTCGCGCTCTCGAGCGTGGCCTGCGGCGGCGGGCTGCGGGTAACCCGGATCAACTCCGCCCAGAAGAAGCCGAACAACGTCTGGGTGTTCTTCAGCGTCGACGCCGGCGAGGACGAGCCGGTGGGCGGCCTCACGGCCAGCGACTTCGAGATCTACGAGGACGGCGACCTCGTCTCGACGTTCGAGAGCAAGCAGACCATCCAGAACCCCGAGGTCGCGGCGGTCATGTACACGATGCTGCTCGTCGACATGAGCGGCAGCATCACCGAGTCCGGCCAGGCCGACGCCCTCGTCGACGCCGCGCAGTCGTTCAGCGATCGGGTCGGCAAGAGCCAGAAGGTCGGCGTCTACGCGTTCGACGGCGAGGCAAAGATCCACTCCGTCGTCCCGTTCACCGAGGCGCAGGGCTCGGTCCAGGGCGGCCTCGAGGGGCTCCGGAGCTACAAGCCCAAGGACACGTCGACCAACCTCCACGGCGGCGTGGTCGAGGGCATCCGGGAGCTCAAGAAGCAGCTCGACCGGGACCGGCGGCCGCTCAAGTTCGGCACGCTCGTCGTCTTCTCGGACGGCACGGATCGCGCGAACCGCGTGAGCCGCGAGGACATGCTCAAGGAGCTCGACAAGGAAGACTACGAGAACTACCAGATCTTCGTCGTCGGCGTCGGCGCCGAGATCGAGAAGGCGCGGCTCGACGAGATCGGGCGCGACGGGACCGAGCTCGCGGCGGACCAGGCCAAGGTCAAGGAGTCGTTCGACAAGATCGCGGCGAAGATCGAGGCGCACATGAAGCGCTTCTACCTGCTCTCGTACTGCACGCCGGCGCGCGCGGGGGAGCACGAGGTGGAGATCAAGGCGATCCGGAAGGATCCGTCGGCCTCGGGGTCGGTCGCGTGGAAGTTCAACGCCGACGGCTTCGGCCCGCCGCCGGAGTGCGACCCCAACACGCCGCCGTCGTTCGATCTGAAGGCGACCACGCCCGTGGACGATGGAAACGGGGGCGCGGGCGCGAAGGCGAGCTTCAAGGCGAACGCCAACGTGAAGGTCGAGGCGAAGTGACGGGCGTCGCGGCCGCCCTCCGCGGCCGCGGCGCGGCGCCCGAGCGCCGCTAGCGCGGCACCTCGGGGATCAGCTCGGCGCCGAGACGGAAGATCAAGAAGTCCTTGGTGGCGTTGCCGGCGCTGCCGCTGGGCCACAGGAACGGGCTGCCGGCGCTGCGGTCCGGCTCCCACTCGTACCACATCCACCGAGCCTCCTCGTCGATGCCGCAGACGACGGGAAACTCGTTCCCGGGCTCCGGGATCTCGCGGGCGGTGTCGTTCGCTTCGCCGAACACGACGTGGCCGCGCGCGGACGCCTCGGTCGTCACCCAGCCGGCGCTGCTCGTCTGCGGGTCGAGGTCGCCGCCGTTGCAGCGCGCGAGTTGCTGGTTGATGGTCTCCAGCGTCGGCCCGTGCGAGCCGAGGTCGTAGTCCTCGCCCGTCGCGCAGACCTCCCACCCGCCGTTGCCGGTGAAGACGGGCTCGGCGCCCTCGCGGAAGAACTGGCCGATCACGCCCTGTGTCGTGAGCTTGTCGGCGTACGTGATGATGTAGAGGTAGTGCCCGGCGTTCGCGGACTCCGACGGCACGGTGTACGACTCGGGCCCGTTGCCGATGGGACAGGAGAAGATCTCCGCGGCGAGGTTGTTCTCGATGCCTCCGAAGTAGTTCAGGAGCTTTTCGCCGGTCCCGTAGCCGAAGCCATACGCGTTGTCGGCCGTGATGATCACGCTCACCGCGCTCGGGAGCCCGGTCCCCCCGCCGCCGCCGGCGATCTCCCCGGGACCGCCCTCGTCGTCGCCGCCGGCGCCCCCGTGACCGGCGCCGGCGCCGGCGTCGCCGGGATCGGAGCCGGCGTCCGAGCACCCGGATGCAGGGAGCGCGATCGCGAGAGTCAAAGCTGAAAGAAGACGTAGGTTCATCGCATGAAGATCGTCGAAGCCGCGCGCATGGTAAAGGCGCGTCGGATTACCATTTTGCGCCATCCTGGCGTCGCGCAGGATTCTGGCTCGGCAGCGGCGGCCTCGGGGGCGCGGCGCGGGCCACCTGCAGGGTCCGCCACACGGTGGCGCCGAGGATGACGGCGCCGCCCACGGTCGCCCAGAGCCCGGGGCGCTCCCCGACGAAGAGGAGCGCCCAGATGGGGTTGAGCACCGGCTCCACCAGCGCCAGCAGCGAGGCCTCGACGGCCGGCGTGTGACGCACGCCGCGGGAGAACAGGGCGTACGACAGGCCGATCTGGACCGCGCCCAGGAACATCAGGAGCCCGAGGTCGACCAGCCCCGGGCGGGCGGCGCCCGCCAGCGCCATCGGGAGCGCGCAGAGGCACGCGAGGAGGTTGCCCGAGACGAGCACCGCGGCGTGGTCGTCCGGGAGCGCACGGAAGCTCATGAGGCACAACCCGCACGCGAGCCCGGAGAGGAGCGCCAGGGCGTTGCCGAGGAGCTGTCCCGCCGAGAGCTGGTCCACGAAGAAGAGCCCGAGGCCCAGGAGGAACACGGGGACGGCGAGCTTCTCGCTGCGAGAGGGTCGCTCCCCGAGCAGCCGGGGGCTGAGCAGGAGGACGTACACGGGCGAGGTGGACTGCAGGAAGATCGCGTTCGCCGCCGTCGTCAGCTTGGTTGCCAAGACGAACAGCACCATCGTGACGGCGTAGAGCGCCGCGGCGCCGAGCGCGCGCCGCGACGGCCAGCGGCGCGCCCCCGGCATGACCAGGCCCAAGGTCAGCGCCGCGATGAGCGCGCGGCCCGCGATGATCTGCCACCCGTCGAGGGAGATCAGCTTGATGGCGGCTCCTCCGGTGGACCAGAGGACCGCGGCGGCGAGGATCATCAGTCGAGAACGGACCATGAGGACGAGGGCGCCGAGCCTACCCGAACCATCGGCCAGATGCTCAGGCGAGCGGCGTCACGAGCGCCACCCGCGCGACGGGGCGCAGCTCAGGGCACGATCTCGCGGACGCTGCCCTTCCGCCGCCGAGGCCGCCGCCGCCGGGACCGACGTTGCTGCTACCGCCGAGGCTGCCTGTGCCCGGCGAGCAGGCGAGAGACGAGCAGGCCCATCAACCCATCACCGCGCATCACGCCTCATCCGGCGAAGAGGTGGTCCGCGCGCGACGGGCGCGACGATCAGGCGCAGCTTGCCCGCGCGCCTCGCCGTCTCCGGTCCGCGGCGCTGCCCTGCGGGCCTTGCCAAGGTGAACAGAGCACCCAAGGTTGGTTCGGTTCATGGAGCTCAAGCGAAAGCTCGCGATCCTCGCGGACGCCGCCAAATACGATGCCTCGTGCGCCAGCAGCGGCTCCAGCCGCCCCGCCCTGCCGCAGGGGATCGGCAGCACGGAGGGCATGGGCATCTGCCACAGCTACACGCCGGACGGCCGCTGCGTGTCGCTGCTCAAGATCCTGCTGACGAACATCTGCATCTACGATTGCCAGTATTGCGTGAACCGCCTGTCCAGCGACGTCGAGCGCGCGAGCTTTTCGCCCAGAGAGGTGGTCGCGCTCACACTCGATTTCTACCGGCGGAACTACATCGAAGGGCTGTTCCTGAGCTCGGGAGTCCTCAAGAGCCCCGATTATACGATGGAGCAGCTCGTGGCCGTCGCCCGGTCGCTGCGCGAGGAGCACCGGTTCGGCGGCTACATCCACCTGAAGGCGGCGCCGGGCGTCTCTCCCGAGCTCCTCGACGTGGCGGGGCGGTACGCCGATCGCCTCAGCGTCAACGTCGAGCTGCCGACGCAGCGGGATCTCGCGGCGCTCGCGCCCGAGAAGACGATGCCGGCCATCGAGGCCGCCATGGCGGAGATCCACGCGAAGATCGCCGAGGCGCGCGGCGACCCGAGCCCGCGCAGGCCCGCGTTCGCGCCCGCGGGGCACAGCACGCAGATGATCGTGGGCGCGACGCCGACGAGCGACCAGGAGATCCTCGCCACCGCCTCGCGGCTGTACACGGCGCACGGGCTCCGGCGCGTCTACTACTCGGCGTTCAGCCCGATCCCGCATGCGGACGCCCGGCTCCCGGCCGAGTCCCCGCCGCTCGCGCGCGAGCACCGGCTGTACGAGGCGGACTGGCTGATCCGGTTCTACGGCTTCTCCGCGGGCGAGCTCCTGAGCGCGGCCTCGCCGAACCTGGATCTGACGATGGATCCGAAGCTCGCCTGGGCGATCGCGCACCGCGAGTTCTTCCCGGTCGACGTGAACACCGCGCCCCGGGAGGCGCTCCTCCGCGTGCCCGGGCTCGGGGTGCGGACGGTGAAGCGCGTGCTCGCGATGCGCTGCCACCGGGCCGTGCGGATGGCCGACCTCGCCCGGCTCCGCGTCCCTGTCGGCCGCGCGGCGCCGTTCCTGGTCACCGCCGACGAGCACCGCAGCGCCGCGCGGGATCTCGACCGCGCCGGGCTCGCGGCGCGGGTGCGCCCGCCGGCGCAGCTCGGGCTGTTCGAGGCGCGCGAGGTGGCGCGCTCCGGGGAGCTGTGATCCGCGCGCCCATCCCGCCGACGTTCGAGGCCTTCCGCGACGCCGCCCGCGCGCTGCTCGCCCGCCATGCGGCGCCGGAGGACGTCTTCTGGGAGGACGTGGTGGAGGGCCAGGGCGTCCTCTTCGACGCGGCGCGCCCCGCGCTCCCCGCGCCGGCCGCGGGCGCGCCGTCCTCCCCGACGCCGGGCGCGCCGTCCTCCCCGGCGCCGCGCGTCCCGGCCGCGTTCATGAGCCTCGCGAGCGCCGCGGCCTGCCATCGCGATCCCGGGCGGTTCGCGCTGCTCTACCGCGCGCTGTTCCGCCTGACCCACGGCGAGCCCTACCTGCTCGACGTCGCCGCCGATCCCGACGTGGCGAGGCTGCGCGCCCTGGAGCAGGCGGTGCGGCGCGACGTCCACAAGATGCACGCGTTCGTTCGCTTCCGGCGGGTCGAGGACGCGGGCGGCGGCGAGCGCTACGTGGCGTGGTACCGCCCGGATCACCGGATCGTGCGCCTCGCCGCGCCGTTCTTCGAGCGGCGCTTCCCGTCGATGGCGTGGTCGATCCTGACGCCGGACGAGTCGGCGCACTGGGACGGCGCGGAGCTCCGCTACGGCCCGGGGCTGCCGCGCGACGCGGCGCCGCGCGAGGACGAGCTCGAGGAGCTGTTTCGCACGTATTACCGGGCGATCTACAACCCGGCGCGGGTGAACCTCCGGGCGATGCGCGCGGAGATGCCGGCGAAGCACTGGAGCACGCTGCCCGAGACGTCGGTGATGGGCGAGCTCGTGCGGGACGCGGCGTCGCGCGTCGACGCGATGCAGGCGGGCCGCAGCGGGGCGGCGGGCGCGGCGGCGGCGTACGTGCCCGGCGCGCGCGAGCTCCCGGTGCTGCGCGAGGCGGCGGCGTCCTGCCGGGCGTGCGCGCTGTGCGAGCGGGCGACGCAGACGGTGTTCGGCGAGGGTCCGGCGGGCGCGGCGCTGATGCTGGTGGGGGAGCAGCCGGGCGACGAGGAGGACCTCTGTGGGCGGCCGTTCGTCGGCCCTGCGGGTCGCGTGCTCGACGAAGCGCTCTCCGGAGCGGGCCTGTCGCGGGGCGGCATCTACGTGACGAACGCGGTGAAGCACTTCAAGTGGGAGCCGCGAGGCGAGCGCCGTCTGCACGCGAAGCCGGTGGGCCCGGAGATCCAGGCCTGTCGCGCCTGGCTTCAGGCGGAGGTCGAGGCGGTGCGGCCGCGCGTGATCGTGTGTCTCGGCGCGACGGCGGCGCGCTCGTTCCTCGGCGGTCGATTCAGCGTCACGCAGAGCCGCGGGCAGGTCTTCAAGACGCCGTGGGCCGAGGCGTGGATGGCGACGTACCACCCGGCGGCGCTGCTCCGCATGCCCGACGAGGCGGCCCGCGCGGCGGCGCGGGCGCATTTCCAGGCGGATTTCGTGAAGGCGGCGAGCTTGGTGGCGGGTGGAGCGCAGGGGAGCGGATAAGGGCGCTGCGGGGCGTCGAGAGCGATGTCGGCGGCGTGCGTGCCAGACGACTTACGAGAATCGAACCACAGACCACAGAGGGCACAGAGGACAGAGAAACAAAGGAACGAATGTCTGGCCTTCCTCTCCCCCTCTGCTCTTTCCCCTCCCCTTTCTCCTCTCTCCTCTGTGCCCTCTGCGCCTCTGTGGTTCAATTCTTCACATTCATGTCTCCATCGCTCGCGGTTCCAGCAGGATTGCGGCCTCCAAGCGCCCGCCCCATGAGATCCCCCGAGCATCGCTCTGCAATGCGGTGCACCAAGGGGGGGAATCATGAAGAGTTCACTCGTCGCGCTGGTCCTCGGCGCGCTCTCGTTGTCTGCCGTGCTGTCCAGCAGCGAACTGGCGCAAGCGCAACGACGACCGCCGGAGGGCTCCTATCTCAAGACGTGCAGGGACGTCCGGGTGAATCGAGGCTCGCTGAACGCGATGTGCAGGGACCGGAGGGGGCACTACCACAGGACGCGCATGGTCGACTTCCGGCGGTGCCGCGGAGACATCACGAACGACAACGGCCACCTCCGCTGCGGCCGCCGCTGACGCGCGCCGCAGCCGGACAGGGCGCCCGCCGCGCGGCGGGCGCCCTCAGCGGCGAGGGAGCGGGGCCCCCGCCGGGATCCGGCCCTCCTCCACGGCGACCACGTACGGCGGCAGGCGGCCCGCCCGCACCGCCCGGACGTCGGCGCGCATCGTCGCCGCGTCGGGATAACGCTCGACCTTGTGGAACGCGAGGGCGCGATCCACGACGTCGCACACCTCGGAGGGCACGCCCGGCGCACACAGCGCGAGCGACGGCGCCCGCTCCGTCGCCGCGGCGATGAGCAGGCGCGCGTCGGCGACGTCGCCGTGGATCGCGCGGCCGGAGAGCAGCCGGAACATCGTGGCGCCCAGGCCGAAGACGTCGGTACGGCCGTCGATCTCGCGCACCATCCCCGTCGCCTGCTCGGGCGCCATGTACTCGCTCGTGCCGAGCGCCACCCCCGTCCTCGTTGCCGTCTTCTCCGGCAGCTCCCCCATCCCGAACGGCAGCGGATCGAGCACGCGCGCGATCCCGAAATCGAGCACTTTCACCCGCCCGTCGTTCCCGATGTGCAGATTCTCGGGCTTGATGTCCCGGTGCACCACGCCGTGCGCGTGCGCCACGACGAGCACATCGAGGACCCGCTCCGCCAGCGCCATCACCTGGCCCACCGGCAGGCTCCCCGCCCGGGCCATGCGGTCGAAGACCGTCTCGCCCTCGAGCACCTCCATCGCCAGGTAGGCCGCCCCGTCGTCCGCGATGCCCGACTCCAGCACGAGCGGCAGCCCCTCGCAGAGCGGGCCGACCGCGGCCAGGGCGCTGCCGATCGGGCCCTCGCGCAGGAAGCGCTTCCGCAGCTCCTCGATCTGGCTCAACGACGGGTGCAGGACCTTCACCGCCGCGACCTGGCCGTCCGCGCGCCGCCCGAGGAAGACGCTCGCCATCCCGCCGCCCCCGAGCACGCGCTCCACCCTCCAGGTGCCGATCCGCGTGCCGATGCGCTGCGCCGCGAGCTCCTCGTCGTCCATCATCGCGCGCGGAGGTTACCAGACCGCCGCCGGCCCGCTCGGGAAACCCCGCCAACCCCGCGAAACACGCCCGCTCCCGCCCCGAGCTACCCCTTCCGCTCCTTCCACGGATCGTCCTGATAAAGGTAGTTCGGCTTCAGGATCTTGTTCTCCATGTTGGTGTGGAACACCGCCATGGTCGACGCCGACATCGGCGGCACGATCCACGACCAGTCCGCGTAGACCGGGCGCTCGCATTGCCGCTCCTGCTGCTCGAACTTCTTGAAGTACTCCGAGAGCGTGTGGTGGTCGAGCATCCGCACCTTCGCCTGCCGGAACGAGTGCAGCACCGCGATGTTCAGCTCGACCAGCGCGGCGTCCTGCCACAGCGTGTCGCTGCGCGACCGGTCCAGCCCGAGGCGATCCGCGATCAGCGGCAGCTGGTTGTACCGCGTCACGTCGCTCAGGTTGCGCGCGCCGATCTCGGTGCCCATGTAGAAGCCGTTGAACGGCGCCGCCGTGTAGTGGATCCCGCCGAGATCGAGGGCCATGTTGCAGACCGCCGGCAGCGCGTGCCACTTCAGCCCGAGCTCGGCGAACCACGCGTGCCGCGGGTGCTCGATCGGCACCTCGAGCACCCGCTCCCGCGGCAGCTCGAACCACCGCGGCCGCGCGTCGCCGATCTGGATGATCAGCGGCAGCAGATCGAACCGCGTCCGCTCCCCGCCCGGCCACCCCAGCGAGAGCGCCTGGTCCGTCAGCTCCACGTTCGCCGGATCGCCCAGGATGCCCCCGTCCGGGAGCCGGTAGCCCGCATAGCGGACGAGCTGCCCGTTCCAGATGCGGATCCGCGGCTCCCCCGGCCGGAACACCGACATCGTCGCCCGGATGTCGCCCCCGTTCGTCGCCAGATCGAGGTGCTCGACGAGCGCCTGGAAGAGCTCCTCCTCCGTCTTCAGGTGCCGCAGGTCGCGCACGTGGAGCGTCGACCAGAAGAAGCGCCCGATGCACCGCGAGCTGTTCCGCCACGCCAGCCGCGCCCCGTAGGCGAGCTCGTCGGGCAGGTGCGCGTAGGTCCCGTGCTTCTCCAGGCTCGCCCGCACCTCCTGCCAGCGCTCGTCCACGGCCGACGGCACGCCGAGCTCCGCGTAGCACTGGCGCAGGAACGCCTCGGCCTCGGTCAGCGCCGCCGCGGGCGCCGTCGGGGTCAGCTGAAACGACCCGTGCTCGACCGGGCAGACCCCGCCGGCCGCACGAACGGCGCCGGCCCGCCGGAGCGGCGCCTGCCGGATCGTGCCCGCGGCGTCGACGTTCGAGGTGAACAGCTCCCGCTGGATGGCGTCCGCCGGCCAGCCCGCCGCGCGCAGGTGCTCGTGCGCGTCGCGCATGAAGCCCTCGGGCCCGCACACGAGCGCCCGCGAGCCCGGCCGGTACGGGTACAGCTCGACAACGTCCTCCCCGGAGAGCCGCCCCTCCGCCTGCGTCGCGCGGAGGCGGAGCGCGACGCCGGGCGTGCGGCCGGCGATCGCGCGCAGCTCCTCCTCGAAATAGAGGAAGTCGGCGGCGCGCGACGCCGACCAGTCCAGGAGGAAGGCCCGCGCCTCGGGGCGGTCCGCCCTCCCGTCGAGCGCCCGCAGCATCGCCATCGCCGGCGTGACGCCGATCCCGCCCGCGAGGAACACCACCCGCTCCACCGGCGGCGCCGGGAGGACGAAGCTGCCCCGCGGCGACGAGGCGCGCAGCAGCGAGGCCGCGGCGCGCTCGCACAGCCACCGGGAGAAGACCCCGAGCTCCTCGCGCTTCACCGTGATCTCGTAGTCGCCGCCCGCGCGCGCCGGCGCCGAGAGCGTGTACGCGCGCGCCACCCAGCGCCGATCGAGGTAGCCCTGCACGAGCACGTGCTGCCCGGGCACGGACGCCGCCGGCGCGCCGCCGACCGGCGACAGCGCGATCTGGAAGATCCCGGCGGCGAGCTCCCGCGCGCCCTTCACCTCGGCCTGCACCAGGCTCGACCCGCCGAACATCTCCTCGATCGCCGGGACGCAGCCGCCGCAGATCTGGCCCGCCCGCGTCCGCTCCGACAGCTCGGCCACCGTCGCGCACCCGCCCTCGATGAGCCCCGTGATCTGCCCCCGCTTGACCCCCGCGCAGTTGCACACGACCTCGTTCGGCTCGCACAGCGCCGCGGACTGCTCGAGCTTCAGCTCGCCGAGCTCCCGGAACGTCGCGAGCTGCCAGCCGGGCAGCGGGGCGCGCGTCATGAGCTGCCGCATCGCCGAGGGGAGGCCCTGCCACTCGCCCTCGACGTGCACCCCCGCGAGCTGCCCGCCCGCCACGAGCAGCGCGCGGCGCTTGTCGCGGTCCCCGCACGTCACCCACCGGAGGCTCTCGGCGGGCGCGTCGAGCCACCGCGCCGAGACGCCGCTCCCGTCGAGCGCGCGGAAGAGCGTGAGGATCCGGCCGCCGCCGTCCACGATCGACGAGACGGCGGCCTGCTTGCCGGCCAGCGCGCCCATCGCGGCGCCGTCCTCGACCGTCGCCTCGCGCTGCGAGAGGAGCCCCTGCCCGGGGAGCAGGTGGACGTTGACGTAGTCGAGCGCGTGGCGCTCCGCCCACGCGTCGACGCTCGCGGGCGGGAGCTCGAGCCAGGCCTCGGCCGGCCCCTCGGGGATCCCTTCGGCGGCCACGCTCGCCCAGCCCTCGACCAGCGCCTCGGCCGCCGCCCGCCGCAGGCCCGCCCGCACCAGCGCGGCGACGGCCTTGTCCGCCGGCGTGTCGACGTACCGGATCTCGAAGGTGTCCTCGCGGAGCAACTGCTGGACCAGGTTGTCGAGCCGCCCCCGCAACCCGGCGGTGAACTCCTCGAAATCGAGCGTCCCGTCCCCGGTCGTGTCCGCCGCCACGAGCAGCGCCCTCGCCTCGTCGGCCGGGATCCCGAGCCCGGTGAGGTAGGGCAGGAGCTCGTCCTCGCTGAGCGCGCGGTTGTTGTCGCGATCGATCTCCTCGAACCTGCGCCACGCGAAGCGCTCGCTGGCGAGGGCGGCCCGGACGGCGCGGGAGAGCGCGGCCGCCACCTCGGCGCCGGTGCACGCGGCGGGGCCGCGGACGACCGGCGCCTCCACGCCGGGCTGCTCCAGCGCGCGGATCGCCATGCGGGCCACGTCGGCCGGCGCCACCCAGGGCAGCGCGGCGCCTCCGAGCGGCAGCGGCAGCGTGCGACGGAGCCGGATGTCCTCGCGCCAGAGGTTGAGCGCGCTGAGCAGCGGCCCGTGCCACACGGCCGTCACCCGGTGGCCGGAGGCGCGCACGAACGCCTCAGCGTCGCGGATCTGCTGCCCCAGCGGGCTCGAGGGGGGAACGTAGGGCGCCACCCAGAGCAGGTGCGACGCGCCCACCTCCTTCGCCGACGCGACGAACGTCCGCGCGGCGACGTGCGGATAGGCGAGATCCGCGGTGCTCAGCACGAGCGCGACGACCGGCTCCGCGGGCTCGATCGGCAGCGACTGGAGGAAGGAGGCGAGGTCGTTCTTCGGCTCGGAGCAGACGATTTTGAGGAAGCTCATGGTGCTCGGCAGGGGCAGCGCGGAGGAGCGGAGCTCGCCCTTCCGCGCGCCGGTCGATGTCGATGGATGCGGGCAGGCGCGCGATCCCGCCCGCCAGGATACGGCGCAACGCCCGCGTTCCGCGGGCGAAACGTCGGCCCGGCGCGTCAACGCGAAACGTCAGCTCGACGCGTCGCACAGGGTGGCGTCAAGTCGCCACAACACGCGGAGCGTCAGGGCGTCCCGCATTTTGAGTGAAGGGAATCCGTCCGCGCGTAACAATCTGCCCCATGGGGCACTTTGGCGCCCCGGTCAGCGCTCTCACCGTGTCGGGCAGATGGCGCTCCTGTGACCACCGCGCGCAGGTCCGCTCCGGTTAGCCGCTGACGACCACCGACGGCCTCGCGCGCTCGCCCGGGGTTTCGGGTCGACGAACTCCGCTGGATTCGCGGGAAATCACGCGAGCGCGGGCGCGGTGGACGAGCGCGCCTGCGGCGCTGGCGCGCGCTCGAGCTCCGCCCGGCGCGGCGGCTCACCACACCTCAACACGGTGTACGACTGCGAACCGGACATACGGGCACGATCCTTGAATTCGCTCGCTCAGCGCAGCCATGAAGACCCTTACTTCCGACCGGCCCCTCGCGATGGTGAGCAAGCAGACGCGGTCCTCTGCCGCGTGCCGTCCCGCGGACTCCGCCGCGCGTCACGCCATCCTGCAGGGGGTGACGATGAAGCCGGCGAACGTGGCGGAAGCGCTGGTGGCGCTGGAGACGGTCGCGGCGCGGCTGCGCGAGAGGAACGACCCCCGGGCGGTGTTCCCCGACGTCTACGCCGTGATCACGCGCCGCGTGAAGGAGGCGGTCGTCGACGGCACCGATCAGCGGTTCCTCGAGCCCGCGTGGATCTCTCGCCTCGCCGGGATCTTCTGCGAGTACTACCTGACGGCGCTCGCGGCGTCGCTGGACGGGCGCTCGACGGGCGTGGAGGCGTGGGACGTCGCCTTCCAGTGCAGCCGCACCGACGGGACGGCGGCGGCGGTGCACGCGCTGCTCGGCATCAATGCGCACATCAACTACGACCTGGCCCTCGGGCTCTACCGGAACATCGTCCAGCACGGCGCAGCGCAGGACGCCCGCCTTCTCCACCGCTACCGGCACGACCACGATCTTGTGAATGAAATTCTCGCGGCAGCGATGCCGGAAATCTTCGCGATCCTGAGCGATCGTTATGGCTGCCCGCTCGCCCGGATCGCGACCTTTACCAAGGACGTGCAGCGCACCGTGTCGAGCGTCGTGCTCTTCATGCTCAAGGGCTGGCGCGACCGGGTCTGGAGCGACCTGCTCTCCTTGCTCGACACGGTCGAGGCGGCCGACGCGATGGCCAAGCGCGCTGTGGTCGTCCGGATGAACCAGCACTCCGGGAAGGTCGCCCGCACGTTCGCGGCGGGCAACGGGGCGCTGCGGGTGGGCGCGCCGTTCGTCCGGAGCGCCGCCCTCAAGCTGGCGCTGGCTGCCTGACGCGGGCCATCCCCGCGAGCTGGCCGCAGGCGCCGCCCACGTCGCGCCCTCGCGGCCGCCGCACCAGCGTCGTCACGCCGTGGCCGGACAGCCGCGCCACGAACGCGTCGAGCCGCTCCGCGGACGGCGGGCTCAGCGCCGGATCCGGGCCGGGGTTGCAGGGGATGACGTTCACGCGGCAGCGGAGCCCGGCGACGTACGCGGCGAGGAGGTCCGCGTCGTCCGGGGCGTCGTTGTACCGATCGAAGAGCACGTACTCGAACAGCACGCGCCGGCCCGGCGGCAGCGATCGCGCGAGCGCCTCCTTCAGCGCCGCCATCGAGAAGCGCGCGTTGACCGGCATGATCGCCTGCCGGCGCGCGTCGTCCGGGGCGTTGAGGCTGACGGCGAGCTCCGCCCGCGCCTCGCGGAAGAACGCCTCGATCTTGTCCGCGACCCCGACGGTGCTCACGGTCACGTGCGACGGCGCGAACCGGAACGCGCGCGGGTCGGTGAGCAGGCGGATGGCCTTGAGCACCTCGCCGAGGTTGTCGAACGGCTCGCCCATGCCCATGAAGACGAGGTTCCGGAGCGGCGCGCCGCGGCGCGCTCGTCCTTCGGCGAGCGCGAGCGCCTGCGCGATCCGGACCTGATCGACGATCTCGCCGGCGGTGAGCTGGCGCGCGAGCCCGAGCCGCCCCGTCTCGCAGAACGCGCAGGCCCGGGCGCAGCCGACCTGGCTCGAGACGCACAGCGTGGTGCGGGCCGGCCCGGGGATGAGCACCGACTCGATGAGCGCGCCGTCGCGCGCGCGCAGGACCAGCCGGAGCGTGTCGTCCTCGGACGGCGCCCGCTCGGCGATCTCGAGCGACAGGCCGGGCTCGAGCGCGAGCAGCGCCTCGTGCGCCCACGCTCCGACGCCCAGGGCGGCGAGCGCGGCCGCGTCCCACGCCGGCGCGGGCCGCTCGGCGCCCGGCTCCGCGCCGAACGCGTGGCGCACCACCTTGCCGGCGACCGCGCGCGCCGCGGACGCCGTGCCGCCGGCCTTGCGGAGGAGCTCGGCGAGCGAGGCCGCGTCGTGGTCGGCGAGGCGCGCGCGCCAACGCGGGACGCGCGCGCTCCTCCGGATCAGCGGTCGCGCCGGGACGGGCGCCGGCGGCGGCGGATCGCCGGCGCGGAGGGCCGGCGCGCCCTCTTCGGGGATTTCCGGAACGCGCATGCGCACCAGCTAGCACGCCACGCGCGGCGCCGCGCGGCCCTGCGCTCGCCGCCTCCGCGCCCGGCGCGGCGCCCGCGCCCGGACGGCCGCCAGGGGGCCGAGCCCCCCGGCGAGGCCCCAGCGGCCGCCGGGTCCGCCTCCACAGGTCGTCACGCGGCTGTCAAGGAAGAGCCGACATCCGGACCCGGCCATCCCCCTCGGTGCCCGCAACGGGGACGAAATCCGACCCCTGTCTGGGGCCATCGGGTGGCCAAGCTGTGGACAAGCGGTTGGGCTTTCAAACACGGCTCAGATGCGTGATTTTTGGGTTGCAGATCGGGCTCGGAGGAGGGAGTTTAGCGCCCGGAAGTTCTGCGGCGCGTCGGGCCGCGGAGTGCCCGAGATCGCAGAAAAAATCGGTGGCATCGGTGTGGGCGGCGCGTCCATGCCCGGGCTGGCGTTGGCCGGCGCCGGCGCTTGGAGGAGCTGCCGCCCCGCGAGCGACGCAGGACCCGGGCAGCTTCCCAGAAGATGTCGAGGGACCTCGTCTGGGTATTCCACAAGCTGGGAACAACCTGTGGATTATTTGTCCGTGCTGCGCCCTCCGTGCGGCGGAGGCCGGCTGGGCGGTACACCTGCCGCGGAGTTTTTGTAGCGCTCGCGGCCACACCGGTGGGCTACGTTGCGGGCCGATGCCCCTACGCAACGGCTCCGCTCCCCGCGCGCCGCGCGCGCTGGTCGCGATCGCGGCGGGGGGGCTCTCCGGGTGGCTCGTCGCGGGCGCGGCGGCCGCGCAGGCCGCTCCCCGGGATGCGCAGGCGGAGGCGGCCCTGAACGAGGCGATGGGGGTCGACTACTTCGAGACCCGGTTCGATCAGGCGGAGCGCAAGCTGCGGGCCGCGATCGACGCCTGCGGCGCGTCGGAGTGCTCGCCCGCGATGAAGGCCAGGCTGTTCGTCGCGCTCGGCTCCGTGCTCGCCCAGGGCAGAAAGGAGCTGGGGGACGCGCGCGACGCGTTCGCGGACGCCCTGCGCATCGATCCGTCGGCGAAGCCGAGCCCGGATCTCGCGACGCCGGAGGTCTCGTTCGCGTTCGAGCAGGCGCGGGCCGCGACCGGCGTCGCTGCGCCCGCGGCGGCCGGGCCGCAGCTCACGATCGCGCCGCCGCCCGAGCAGCGCATCCGCACGCCCGTCCCGATCTATGTCGAGGTCCCGGCCGAGCTGCTGCCCAGCGTGAAGCAGGTGACGCTCTGGTACCAGGCGCCCGGCGAGCGCGAGTACCGCCCGCTCGTCATGAAGAAGCTGCGCGGCCAGGGGTTCGGGATCAACGTGCCGTGCGCCGCGACCTCCGCGGAGGGGACGCTCCGCTATCACGTCGCGGCCGTCGACGAGGACGGCGCGATCCTCGCGAGCGCGGGCGCGCGCGACGCGCCGCTCACCACGGAGATCGAGGCGCGCATCGCGTCGGCGCCGCCCCGCTGGCCGGGCCACGCGCCGCCGGCGATGTGCGCGGCGCCGGAGCGGGAGCGGCCGCGGCAGTGCATCGACGACCGGCAGTGCAGCCGGGGGCTCGCCTGCGTCCGCGGCGCGTGCGTCGAGAGGCCCCCCGCGGAGGTCGCGCCCAGCGTCTCGCGGAACTGGGTCGGGCTCACCTTCTCCCCCGACGTCGCGCTGCTGTCCGGCAGGGAGGTGTGCTCCCTCGCGTCGCAGGAGCGCGGCAACTTCGTCTGCCTGCGCGGCGACGGGACCCGGTACGACGGCGCGCCGACACCGGACGTCGCGAACGACGTGAACCTCGGCTTCGCGCTCGCGACGTCGCGGGTGGCGCTCGCCTACGATCGGCTGGTCCTCGACAACCTCACGGTCGGCGGCCGCGTCGGCTTCGCGGCCGGCGGCACGACGGGCGGCGGCGCCTCGTTCCTGCCGCTCCACCTCGAGGCGCGGGCGCAGTACTTCCTCATGGCGCGGCCGTTCGAGCAGCTCGGCGCCCGCCCGTTCGTGCTCGCCGCGGCCGGGGTCGCGCAGGTCGACGCCGAGGTCGACGTGGAGGTCCTCGAGGACGCGGCCGCGTGCGGGGCCGATCCTGACGACATCACGAGCCCGTGCACGAGGCCCGGCCGCAGCGGGAGGGTCGAGGAGCGCCAGCAGACGCTCGCCGCGACCCGGCAAGCGGGCCAGGGGTTCGCGTCGCTCGGCGCGGGCGTCGCCTATGCGCCGCTCGAGGCCGTATCGCTGAACCTCGCGCTCCGCGCGAGCCTCACCTTTCCTGCCGTGACCGCCGTCCTCTCTCCGGAGGTCGGCCTCTCCCTGGGGTTCTGAATGGCCGATACGTCGGATCAGCGCCGGGGCGCGACGCCCCCGGGCGCGCTGCGCAACCCGAAGATCGACGCCGCGATCGAGCGCGCCGTGCAGCTCGGCGACCCGGCCGAGCTGCTCGCGCTGCTCGATCGCAGCTCCGGGCTCCCTGCCCGGCGCGGCGGGGGGCGCGCGCCCGGGCCCGACCTCGGCCCGAACGCCCCCTTGCCGCGCGTGAACCTGGATCTCGCGCGCGCGGTCGGCGCGGCGATCGCGGACCGCGGCGCGCCGGCCGAGCGCCTCGTGCGGGCGCTCTGCTCGAGCGCCGAGGAGTACGCGCTCATCGTGGCGGCGCAGGCGCTCGCGGCGATCGCGGCGCAGGGCGCGCAGGCGGAGGTCGCGGCCAGGTCGGGGCGGCCGCCGCGCGCGCGGGGCGGCCGGGGCGGGCTCGATCCGCTGGGCGAGCTCGGGCAGCTGGCCGAGGATCCGCGGCGCGTCGTGCGCGACGGGGTCGTGGCGGCGCTCCGCGCCGTCATCGCGGCGCGCGGCGACGCGGTGGTCGGCGAGCTCTCGTCCTGGACCGACGGCTACTTGCAGGCGTACGTGGCGCTCGAGGCGCTCGCGGAGCGCACGCTGCTCACGGGGCTCTCGGCGGGCGCGGAGGTGGTCGCGCGGCTCGAGGAGGCGTTCGCGATCTCGGATCGCTCGCCGCGGGCCGACGAGCGGCTGCAGGGGCTGCGCCTCCTGCGGCAGGGGATGCCCGCGCAGATCGCGACCCTGGCGGGGCGCTTCCCCGAGGTGGTGCGCTGGCTGGAGGAGAAGGCGCAGGCGGAGCGCCCCGAGTCGCGCGATGTCGTGGCGCAGGCGATCGCGGCGCTCCGGAAGGGGTCGTTTTCGGACGCGGAGACCGATCGGCTCGCCGCGGCGCTCTCGGCGACCGCCCCGCCGCCGCGCGACCCGTCGCGCATCGTCCAGGGGACGCGCAAGCGGAGCAAGGGGCGGCGGTAGGGGGGCCGGGGGGGCACCGCGTGCTGCGGCGCTGGAGAGTCGCTGGCCGCTGGCCAGCCATGCCGCGCCCGCGCCCTGAATCAGACGCCGAGCCGGCGGACCTCGCGGCGAGCCTCCGTCAGGGAAGGGACATGCGTCTCTTCATCGGCGGCGGGAGGTGTCCAGGCATCCACCGCGCGCTGCGGTGAGTACTCGCCCCGCTCGATCTTGCGACCGACGACACACCCCGCCTCGTCGTCCTCCTTGTAGCGTGTTTGCTCGTCCACCGGACGATGACCGCATAGCCACGCGATCCACGCCTCGATGTGCCAGGTGGGGACGACGATGGCGACCGGATCCGAAGGGGCGATGGGCTCCAACTTGGAGTCCTTGAGCTTCTGTGCGAGCTGTTGCCGGCGTCGCGCGACGCCGTGCTCGTCGCCGTCGACCACGACGAGCAGTCCCACGTTCGGGTCATGGCTCTCGGCTCGCCACTGCCTCACTGCGTCCGTGTAGCGCTCGATCACATACTGCGCTGCGGATCCGCGCGCCTTGGGCGAAGCGTCGATCTTGCGCTGCCTCGGTCCGATCCCCCACCGGTCGGCGAGGCGCTCGACGAACCGCTGCTGCAACGCATCCTCGCAGAGCACGTAGAGTCTACGACGCTTCTTCATGCTCGTCCTCGTAAGCCCATGGACGTGAGAGCCACTCGGAGATCCGAGCTCCGCCAGCCGTCTCCAGCGTTACCTCATCGATGCGCACCGGTCCTCCGGCAGGTCGCGAGAATCGGACCGTCCGAGCCGCAGCCATATAATCGATGACCGCGGGATGGTGCGAGGTCACGACAGCCTGACCATCGTGCCTGTCGAGCGCGGCCGACATCGCGGCAAGCCAAGGCTGCATCTCGTGGGGCGCGAGGCCGGTCTCCGGCTCATCGAGGAACGCGAGCGTGGCATGCTCGATTGCGCCGAGGAGAAAGCCATAGAGCACGACCAGCGTCCGCTGACCGTCCGAAAGCTCACCCGCCGACAACTTGTAGTCCGCTCCTCCAGTCCGAAATGTCAGCATCAGCTCGCGCACTTCGCTGCTGATGCGCTCGAACGCGACGCTCCGCAAACCCGGCAACGTGGGGCTCAGCGCCTCGAGCAGCGCGTTGCCTAGCCCGGGTCGCTCGACGAGGACACCTCGGAACCATGACGAGAAGTTCCTCCCGTCACGATCGAGCCATGGAGCCTCACCCGCCGTCGTCGGATCGAGGCGCCGCGGGGAAGGCGCGAGTAGCCATACCTTCGCGAGCGCCTCGCGGAAGGCGATAGTACGCTTATTGTCGTGACGTGGCTCCATGTCCGGCAAGAAGGAGCGCTTGCGGCCGAATGGAAAGCTCGTGCGCGGCGCTCCCATCGGGCTGTCCCCATAGAGACGCACGTCGCCGTCGAGCGCCTCGTAGAGTGTCTTTCCACTGGAGGTCAGCTCTTCGCGCCGGATTGACGCCTGCTGCCGTGCGATATCGTGAACGATCTCGATTTCGTAGTGATACGTCTCTGCATCGAGATCCATGTCGATGGCGAACCGCTGCACGGGGTCACCGTTCAGCCAGCGAGTGAGCGAGCGCGTGGGGAACGCGCTCGCTGCCTCGGTGCTACGGACGATGAGGTCCTGAAGACCGGCGAGCGCCTCCCATAGGCTCGTCTTCCCCGACCCGTTGCTACCGACGACCAGGAGCCTTCGTGGAAGCTCCATCGCGAAGTTCACGAAGCAGTTGTAATTGTGGATGAAGACGCTGGTGAGCATGAGCCTGCCGTGCGTACAAAGTATCACGCCGACGAGCCCTGGTCCTCTCTCTGTTCCGCGGGCGCTCCTGCGCCTGGCTCAAGCCGCCTGCTGCGACCCCTCCGCCCCCTCGGCGCCGCCCTCCGGCCGCTCCGCGGCGGCCTCGGCGAACAGGAACTGCAGCGCCCCCGGCGCGCGCCGGCGCCACGCGTCCTCGGAGTGCGTCCCGTCCTCGTCCGGGCAGAAGAGCAGGTTCGGCTCGCCGTAGCCCCGCTCGCGCAGGTGCTCCACCAGCCGCGCGGCGTCGCGCAACACCGAGCCGCCGTCCTCCTGCGCGCCGGCGTCGACGTACAGCCGCGAGCCCGGAGGGACGGGCTGCGACGCGATGACGTCGAAGATCTTCCGCTCCGCGAACCAGAGCGACGGCGACATGCAGAGCGCGGCCCCGAGCACGTCGGGGCGGCGGAAATGCGCATAGAGCGCCGCGAGGCCCCCCATCGACGAGCCGCCGATCGCCGTGCCGGCCGCGTCGCGCCGCACCGGGAAGCGCTCCCGCACGGCCGGCACGATCTCGGACGCGATCCAGCCGAGGAAGTCGTCGAGCCTCCCCTCGCTGCCGTCGCCCGGGAACGGCGATAGCTCGGTCAGCCGCTCGCTCCCGCCGTGATCGATCCCCACGAGGACCGGCGCCACCTGGCCTCGATCCGAGAGATCGCGCACCGCCTCGTGCAGGTGCCAGCCGCCGCTGTAGGACGGATCGTCGTGAAAGACGTTCTGCCCATCGAACAGAAATAGCACCGGCGACGGCGCGGCGTGCGCCCCCTCGCTGGGCAGATAGACACGGACGTTGCGCTCCCCCTGGAAGCCGGGAATCCGATACGGACCGAGGAGATAGATGATGTGTTCCGCCATGGGCTCTTCCAGACGGAGGACCCGCGCAGCCCGATCGCCCGAGGACACCGCCCGTCCCCAGGAAGACGGGAAGTCCTGGATCTGCTTCCGACTTCCCGCCTTCCTGGGAGCTGCCTTCCGATCCACGCGGGGTACCTGCTCCCCACGCCGACCGGAGCCGCTGAGGGCGCGCGCTCGCCGAGCTGCGCGAGCCACGCCCCTGGACGGCCGAGTCCTGCGGTCGTTCGCGATTCTTCGCCTGCGCGGAGGTCCGTTCCGCCGCCCCCGGGGTGAAGCAATCGCCAGGCCGCCCCTCGTTCGCGGCGTACCGGCCGCGGCGCGCGGCGCGGACCTGGGCCTCTTCCGCCCAGATCGCGCCGCGCCGCCGTGGCAGAACGCCTCATGCGTGACAGGCTGCTCCGCGCCGTCGGCGGCCGCGCACGTGCGCGGCATCACGGGTGCTCGGCGCTAATTGCAGCTCGCGTCCGACGCGCCGCCGAACATCGTGGTCCAGTAGGACCCGTACGTCCCGCCTCCGGTCGCCCGCCCGATGCCGATGACCTTGTAGGACGACCCGAGCATGTTCTTGTTGTGGCCGTCCGAGTTCTTCCACTGGGTGAACGTCGCCTGCGCCGCCGAGTTGCCCGCGGCGATGTTCTCGGCCATGGCGGTCCTGCCGGCGGACGCATAACAGGCGTTGGCCGCGCGATCCCACGGCGTCCGGCCATCCTGGCTCGCGTGATCGAAGTAGTTGTGATCGCGCATGTCCTCGCTGTGCCCCTGGGCGGCGCGGCTCAGCGCGGTGCACGCCGAGAGCGCCCCGAGGCCGTTCTGCGCGCGGTACTGGTTGATGATGGACAGGAACGCCTGCTCCTCGGCATCGAGCGGCGTGGTGCTGGGCCCCGCGCCGCCGCACGTCTCGCCGCCTGTACCCGTCGAGCCGCCTTCGCCCGTCGAGCCGCCCACGCCCGTCGAGCCGCCCACGCCCGTCGAGCCGCCCTCCCCCGTCGAGCCGCCCTCCCCCGTCGAGCCGCCCGTGCCCGTGCCCGTCGAGCCGCCGTCCGGCGCCGCGGGGGCGCACGCGACCTGAACGTACATCCGCTTCGTGGTCCTCCTGCACGGATCGCCGAAGGTCGCGTTGCTCGCCCGCACGGTGCAGCTCGACTGCCCGAGGCACGCGCGCTCCACCACCGCCTTCGACGTCGGCGCGTTGCACGAGGTCGCGCGGTAGCTGCCGCAGACCCCCCGCGGCGTGCCGTAGCTCGCGAACTCGACCGCCGTGATGACCTCGCCGGCCGGACAGGAGAGCGAGATGTCCGAGCCCTCCGGAGCGGTATCGCAGACCGCCCCCTCGACCGGCTCGGACGCCTCGCCAGACGGCTCGTGATCGACCTCGGTCGATGCGAGACAACCGACGGCAGAACAGCCAGCGATGAAGGCGAGGACCAGCGTCCGGTGCAAAGCGCTCATATGCATGCTCCTTGTGATTAAGCCCGTCTGAGTTCGGCCCGCCCCGGCCCCGCGGCTCGCGCCGGCAGGTACGCCGGGGCACACGGCGCCCCGGCGGGCCACCCCAGTACAGCGTTGTTCAGGGGGCGGAGTAGCGCCCAGCGCGATCCCGCGCAGCGCAGCGCCTCCCTTCAGTTCGCTGACAACACGGTGTCACCTGACCGCTGGCATGTCCAGATACGAAACACCCCCAACCGCATGATTTACCGCCGAATCACTGAACCTTTCCACGACGCGTGGAATCGACCTTCACAAGGCTCCATGAGACAGGATTTCTTCACTCGAGGCCGGTGCGCGACAGGGCGCCAGCAGGACACCCCATCTCCCTTGAGCCGAAGGGTAGGTGTTCGTGCTCCGAGAGGAGACCGAGCCCAGCGATCCGTCGATGCCGGCAACACCGTGTCAGCGAGACCACGACTGACCTGCTGGACAGGGCCGCTCCAGCGGCCGACGCTCGACGGGAGCGGCCTTTCCCGGCCCGCGCGCGGCCCCATCGCCCATCCGCGCGCTGCGCCGAGCCGGGCGCCGCAGCGTCGCTCGGCCGCCACAGCCCTCATCGCGCTGCCCGCCTCGACCGCCCGGCGCGCTCGTCCGGGGCGAGCTGCGCGCCATACGGCGAGCTGCGCGCCATACGTTGAAAGCCCCCTGACATCCGAGGCTCCCGTCCGATCGTCGCCGCGTCGCCCCGCGCCGCTCGGAGCCCTCGCCCGCTCCCGTCCACGGCAGAGCCCGTCCTCGCGCCTCGTGCCGCGCGCCTCGCGTCGCGCGCGGCGTGTGGCGTCGCATGGCGGACGGCCGCGCGCGATCACGCGATCACGAGATCGCGCCGCGGGCCCGCACCCTCGCCGGGTCCTGTGCTATGACCGCCCTCCATGCGCCTCAAGGACCGCGTTGTCTTCATCACCGGAGCTTCCCGCGGCATCGGTCGGGCCGTCGCCCTCGCCTGCGCGCGGGAGGGCGCGGACATCGTCGTCGCCGCGAAGACGGAGGTCGCCGAGAACCCGCGCCTGCCGGGCACGATCCTCGACGTCGCCCGCGAGGTCGAGCAGCTCGGCCGCCGCGCGCTGCCCGTCAAGCTCGACGTGCGCGACGACGAGGCCTGCAAGGCCGCCGTCGCCGCGGCCGTCGAGCGCTTCGGGCGCGTCGACGCGCTCGTCAACAACGCGGGCGCGCTCTGGTGGGCCGACGTCGTGGACACGCCCATGAAGAAGTTCGACCTCATCATGGGCATCAACGTGCGCGCGTCGTTCGCCCTCTCGCAGGCCGTCCTCCCCCACATGATCGCGCAGAAATACGGCCACATCATCATGATGTCGCCCCCCGTCGAGCCCGAGGCCTGCGCCCACCACGGCGCCTATGCGGTCTCGAAGTTCGGCATGACGATGATCGCCAACGCGATCGCCGGCGAGTACGCCGAGCACAACGTCACCGCCCACGCTCTCTGGCCCGCGACCGCGATCGAGAGCTACGCGACCATGAACTTCGGCCTCGGCGGCCCGGAGCTCTGGCGCAAGGCGGACATCATCGCCGACGCGACCGTGGCGCTGCTCGCGCGCGAGCCGTCGGCCCGCCCCGGCAAGGCGTGGATCGACGAGGTCCTGCTCCGCGAGGAGGGCGTCACCGACTTCTCGAAGTACCAGTGCGTGCCCGGCGTGGAGCCGCCGCACTTCCCCTTCAGCGCGATCCCCAAGGCGACGACCACCAAGAAATGAGGCGCGACGCGTGAGCCGCGACGACGACGAGGACGACGAGAAAGCGCGCCCCGGTGCCGGCGGCGGCATCGATCCCGGGCCCGAGGTCGCCGCGGTCTTCGACGATCTCGAGACGCTGCTCAAGAACGGCGACGTGATCGCCGCGCTCACCGCGCGCGGGATCAACGCGAGCCTCGCGCTGCTCGCCGCCGACGCGCTCCGCGCCTACCTCGCGGGCCGCAAGGCCGACGCGGCCGAGGACTTCGCGACCGTCGCCGAGGAGATCCGCGGCCGGCTCGCCGTGAACGCCGAGGGCTCGGGGACGGACGCAGGATCGCAGGGGGAACCGTCACGCTCGAACGGGAGGCGCTGAATGAGCACGAGCTTCGAAGCAGAACAGAGGTCGCAGCAGGCAGGCGACGGCGCGCGGCTCGCGCCGCCGTGGGCGCCGGCCGAGGCCATCTCCGGCGCGGACTACTCGGCCGTCGAGCTCGCGCAGGGCGACGACCGCGTGTTCCTCCTCGAGCAGCGCGACCTGCCCGAGCGCGAGCGCTACGTCACCGCGACCGACGCCGCGGGCGTCGCCGAGGCCATCCGGACGATGGTGGTCCGCGGCGCCCCGGCGATCGGCATCGCCGCCGCGTACGGGATGGCCCTCGCCGCGCGCGCCGCCCGGAACGAGATCGCCTCCGGCTACGTCGCCGCCATGCGCGCGGCGGGGGAGCAGCTCGCCTCCGCCCGGCCCACCGCCGTGAACCTCGGGTGGGCGGTGCGGCGCGCCCTCGCCCTGGCCCTGGAGCACGCGGGGCGCCGCGGCGAGGAGCGCGCGCGGGAGCTCGCCGCGCTCGCGCGCGAGATCCACCGCGAGGACGTCGCCGCCTGCCACCAGATGGCCCGCGCCGGCGCCGCGCGCCTGCCCGAGTCGGGCACGGTCCTCACCCACTGCAACGCCGGCGCGCTCGCGACCGGCGGCTACGGCACGGCGCTCGGGGTCATCCGCGCCGCCGTTGCCGAGGGCAAGAACATCCGCGTGCTCGCGTGCGAGACCCGCCCGTACCTCCAGGGCGCGCGCCTCACGGCCTGGGAGCTCCAGCGCGACGGCATCCCCGTCGAGGTGATCTCCGACTCGATGGCCGCGTGGTTCATGCAGAAGGGCGAGATCGGCGCCGTGGTCGTCGGGGCCGACCGCATCGCGCGGAACGGCGACGTCGCCAACAAGATCGGCACCTACGGCCTCGCCTGCCTCTCGCGCCACCACGGCGTCCCGTTCTACGTGGCCGCCCCGTGGAGCACGATCGACCTCGCGACCGACACCGGCGCGTCGATCCCGATCGAGGAGCGGACCCGCGACGAGGTCGCCGTCGTCGGCGGCCGCCGCGTCGTCCCGCCCGGGGTGCCGGTCCGCCACCCGGCCTTCGACGTCACCCCCGCGGAGCTCATCACCGCCATCTTCACCGAGCGCGGCAAGCTGACGACGCGCGAGATCAGCCGCTCCGTGCCGCCGGGCGGCTGACGCCGGCCGCCTCCCCCTCGCGCGCACGCGCCGCATGGGCTAAGGACACCCCTGATGGCGCAGTTCTCGCCCAAGCCTGAATGGCTCAAGGTCCGCGCTCCTGGAGGCGACACCTACCACCACCTCAAGGAGACGTTCCGCAAGCTCGATCTCCACACGGTCTGCGAGGAGGCGCGCTGCCCGAACGTCGGCGAGTGCTGGCGCGAGGGGACCGCGACGGTGATGCTCCTCGGCGACGTGTGCACGCGCGGCTGCCGCTTCTGCGCGGTCACGACCGGCGACCCGCGCGGCGCGGTCGACGTGCGCGAGCCGGAGCACGTGGCCCGCGCCATCGCCCGGCTCTCGCTCCAGTACGTCGTGATGACGATGGTCAACCGCGACGACCTGCTCGACGGCGGCGCCGACCACGTCGCCCGCACGGTGAGCCGCCTGCACGCGCTCCGCCCCGACCTGCTCATCGAGACCCTGGTCGGCGACTTCCAGGGCCACATGAGCGCCGTCGACACCGTCGTCGACGCCGGGCCCGACGTCTTCGCCCACAACGTCGAGGTCGTCCGCCGCATCACCCGCGTCATCCGCGACGTCCGGTCGAGCTACGACCAGTCGCTCGCCGTGCTGCGGCGCGCGAAGGACCGGCAGCGGCGCCTCGCCGCGGACGCGGAGGGGCGCGGCGCGCCGGCGCCGCGTCGGCTCACGAAGAGCTCGATCATGGTCGGCATCGGCGAGACCGACGACGAGGTGCTGGAGGCGCTGCGCGACCTGCGCGAGGCGGGGGTCGACATCGTGACCATCGGCCAGTACCTCCGCCCGTCCTCGAAGCACGCGCCCGTGCAGCGCTTCGTCGAGCCGGACACGTTCGCCGCGTTCGAGCGGGCGGCGCTCGAGATGGGCTTCCTCTACGCCGCCAGCGCGCCGCTCGTGCGATCGAGCTACAAGGCCGCGGAGGTCTTCGTCCGCAGCCTCGTCGACCGCCGCCCTCCGGCGCCGCAGGACGGCGCCCCGGCGGGCGAGGCCCCCGCGGGCGCGCACATCGAGGCGCTCCTCGAGGAGCGGCTCGCCGTGGCGCGCCGCGAGGCCGCCCGGATCGAGGCGGAGCTCGCGCCCGACGACGACGAGCCCCGCCAGCTCGGCGCTCCGGCGGCCGCGCCCGCCGCGCGGCTCGTCCCTGCAGCGTCCCTGGTCCGCCGCTAGTCCCGCGGGCCGGGTCGGACGAGAAACCGAACGGATTCGCCGCGCGCTGCGGCGGCCGGCGCAAGCGCCTTGACGCTCCCCGGGGATTGTCCGAGCGTTGAAGGCGGCAGGAGGGTCAAAGACCACGATGTCCGCTCCCATCGACAGGCGCCCCCGCGGCATCGCTCCGGGCGGCATCGCTCCCGGCGCGTCACGCCTCGGCGCGGAGACGCCCCGCGCGCGCGTGGCTTCCATCATCGCCCAGGCGGCGAGGGCCTACAGCGCGCGACCCCCGATCGAGGACATCACGATGCCCACCGGCTTCGATCCGGCCGCCGTGGCGCTCTTCGAGACGATCATCGAGGCCGCGTTCCTCGTCGCGAACGCCGACGGCCACTTCGACGAGGCGGAGCGCAAGCGCTTCCAGGCCATCGTCGTGGACGCATGCCAGAACCTCGTCCACGAAAAGCAGCTCGAGGCGCTGCTCGCCGACCTCGGCGAGATGCTGGCCGAGGACGGGATGGAGAAGCGCGTCGCCATGGTCTCCCGCACGATCGGGCGGACCGAGCACCAGCGCGAGGTGCTCCGCGTGGCGGCGTTCATGGCGCAGGCCTCCGGCGGCGTGAGCTTGCACGAGCGCGGCGTGCTCGAGCAGCTCGCGCGCGGGTTCAAGCTCGACGCGGCCGCGGTGGACGAGGCGCTCGCGCAGGCGGCCGAGCCCGGGAACGTCTAACCGGGACATCGACACCGCGGCGTGCGGTGTGCGACGTGCGGCGAGGCCGCGCGCGGGCCCATGATCGCCGCGGCGAGTCAATCCGGAGGCGCGCTCGCTGCGACGAGTCAACGTCGCGCGTAAAGCGAATGAGCGAACGCCGCGTCTCGGCACTGGTCTCGGGCAGCGCCTTTGATTAGTGTCCACGCGAGCCGATGAGCACCGCGACGTACTCCACCGACCGCCCGCCGACCGTCTCAGGGGCAAGCCTGGAGCCGCAGGCTGCCGTCGCCCGGCACCCGCTCGACACGTGTGCCGACGACGTGATCAAGGTCCTGCGCGACGACGGCTCGCTCGATCCCGCGCACGATCCGAAGCTCGACCCGTCGGAGGTGAGCGCCCTCTACAAGTTCATGGTGCGCGTGCGCCACCTCGACGAGCGCCTCGTGGCGCTGCAGCGGCAGGGGCGCATCGGGTTCCACGTCGGCTCGCTCGGCGAGGAGGCGGCGATCCTCGGCAGCGCCTACGCGACGCGGCCTCAGGACTGGGTGTTCCCGTGCTACCGCGAGTTCAGCGCCGCGCTCTGGCGGGGGCTGCCGCTCCAGCGGTACATCGACAACATGTTCGGCAACGCGAACGACACGGTGAAGGGGCGGCAGATGCCGGACCACTACACCTACCGCGAGGGGCACTTCGGCTCGGTGAGCTCGCCCATCGGCACGCAGCTCACGCAGGCCGTGGGCTTCGCGTGGGCCGCGAAGCTGAAGCGCGACGAGCTCGCCGCGCTCGTCTACTTCGGCGACGGCGCGACCAGCTCGTCGGACTTCCACAGCGGCCTCAACTTCGCGGGCGTGTTCAAGGTGCCGGTCGTCTTCTTCTGCCGCAACAACGGCTGGGCGATCAGCGTGCCGACCGAGCGCCAGACGTCGAGCAACACGTTCGCGTGCAAGGGCGTCGCGTACGGCGTCCCCGGGGTGCGGGTCGACGGCAACGATCTGTTCGCCGTCGTGAAGGTGACGCGCGACGCGATCGCGCGCGCCGCGCGCGGCGAGGGCGCGACGCTCATCGAGGCGATGACGTACCGCCTGTCGGGCCACTCGACGAGCGACGACCCCAAGGCGTACCGCCCCGACGCGTGGCTCGACCCGTGGCGCCGGCTCGATCCGATCGCGCGGCTGCGGCGGCACATGGAGCGCGCCCACGGCTGGACCGAGGCGCAGGATCGCGAGATCGAGGCGGCGGTCGACGCGGAGATCAAGGCTTGCATCGCGGTCTCGGAGAAGGTGGCGCCGCCGTCGCTCGACTCGATGTTCGAGGACGTCTATGCGGAGCCGCCGTGGCACCTGGTCGAGCAGCGGGAGCAGCTCAAGGCGGGCCCGAGGCCCAAGGGCCACGGCGGCCACTAGCGCGTGCGGGCGCGGCGTGGACGACGGCGCGGTCGGCGGGGCGGCTCGCCGGGCGGCGCCGATGGCCGGGGTGGCGCCGCCGCCCGCGATCGATAGGGTCCCCAGGGGAGCGGGGGCGCCTGTGAGGTTGCATTCCCACCTTCTGGCCGAGAGACGGAGACGAAGAGCATGCCTCAGATGAACATGGTCCAGGCGATCAACGACGCGCTACGCCACGAGATGCGGCGGGACGCGCGGGTCGTCGTGCTCGGCGAGGATGTCGGCAAGGTCGGGGGGGTGTTCCGCGTTACCCAGGGCCTGTTCGACGAGTTCGGGGACGACCGGGTGATCGACACGCCGCTCTCGGAGGGCGGCATCGTGGGGACGGCGATCGGCATGGCGCTCTACGGGCTCGTGCCGATCCCGGAGATCCAGTTCGCCGATTTCATCTATCCCGCGTACGACCAGATCGTGTCCGAGCTGGCGAAGTACCGCTACCGCTCGGGCGGCGAGTACCCGTCGAAGCTCGTCATCCGCACGCCGGTGGGCGGCGGCATCCGCGGCGGGCACTACCACTCGCAGTCGCCCGAGGCGCAGTTCATCCACGTGGCGGGCCTGAAGGTCGTGTGCCCGTCGAACCCGGCCGACGCGAAGGGGCTCCTGCTCTCGTCGATCCGGGATCCCGATCCGGTGCTGTTCTTCGAGCCGAAGCGCATCTACCGCGCGGCGAAGGGGGACGTCCCCGAGGGCGACTACACGGTCCCGCTCGGCCAGGCGAGCGTGGTCCGGCCGGGCTGGCACGTGACGCTCGTGGTCTGGGGCGCGATGCTCTACGAGGCGCTCGACGCGGCGAATCAGGCGGCCGCGCAGGGCATCGAGTGCGAGGTGATCGACCTCCGCACGCTGTGGCCGCTCGACATCGACACGGTGGTCGAGTCGGTGAAGCGGACGGGCCGGTTCATCGTGGTGCACGAGGCGCCGAAGACCTGCGGCTTCGGGGCCGAGATCGTCGCGCTGGTCAACGAGAAGGCGTTCCTCCACCTGGAGGCGCCGCCGCTCCGGGTCACGGGCTTCGACACCCCCTTCCCCTACACCCTCGAGAACGAGTACCTCCCGCTCTCGCATCGTATCCTTCCGGCGATCCTGGAGACGGCGAGGTACTGACGCATGGGCAAGTACGAGTTCAGGCTTCCGGACATCGGCGAGGGCGTCACGGAGGGGGAGATCGTCAGCTGGCTGGTGTCGCCGGGCGACGTGGTCGTCGAGGACCAGCCGATGGTCGAGGTGATGACCGACAAGGCGACGGTGACGATCACGTCGCCGCGCTCGGGCCGGATCGTGGAGACGCGGGGCAAGGTGGGCGGGGTGGTCCCGGTCCACTCGGTGCTCGTGGTGTTCGATCTCGACGACCGGCCGGCCGCCGCGTCGCCGGCGCCGGCGCCGTCAGGCGCGGGCGCGGGGGCGCACGGCCGGCCTGCGGCGCCGTCGCCCTCGTCCGGGGCGGGGATGCGTCAATCCGCCGCGAAGACCGGCCCTGCCGAGCCTGCGGCGACGGCGGTCGGCGACATCCGGGAGGACCTCCCGGGGATGAACCTGATGGTGCCGGCGCGGCCCGCGTGGGCGAACGGCAGCGCGGGCGCCGGCGCGGCGGCCTACTTCAACGAGAAGCCGCTGGCGACGCCGGCGACGCGCAAGCTGGCGCGCGACCTCGGGGTCGACCTGCGGCGCGTGCCGCCGACCGGCCCCGGGGGCCGCGTGACGAAGGACGACGTGCGGGCGCTGGAGGCGCCCGAGGCGGCCGAGGTGGCGCCCGTGACGGCCCCGGCGCTGTCCGAGGTGGCGCCGAAGCGGCCGGCGGGCGCACCGGAGCGGGCGGCGGGCGCGGCGGCCGTGGAGGCCGAGCTGCTGGACGAGGCGCCGGTGCGCGTGGCGGCCCGGCCCGAGGGGGAGCGCGGCCGCGGGCAGCCGGCGGCGCCGGGCGACGAGCGCGTCCCGCTGCGCGGCGTGCGCAAGCGGATCTTCGAGGCGATGTCGCGGTCGAAGCACACGGCGGCGCACTTCACCTTCGTCGAGGAGTGCGACGTCTCCGCGCTGAAGGAGCGCCGCGCGCGCCTGCGCCCGCTGGCCGAGAAGGCGGGCGTCAAGCTCACGTTCCTGCCCTTCTTCGTGAAGGCCGTCGTCGCCGCGCTCAAGAAGCACCCGACGCTGAACAGCACCTTCGACGAGGCCGCGCAGGAGATCGTCGTCCGGAAGAGCTACCATATCGGCATCGCGTCCGCGACCGAGGCGGGGCTCATCGTGCCGGTCGTGCGCGACGCGGATCGCCGGAGCGTGCTGGAGATCGCGCAGGAGATCGCGCGGCTCGGCGAGGACACGAAGGCAGGGCGGGTGAAGCCGGAGGATCTCGGCGGCTCGACGTTCACGATCACGTCGCTCGGCCAGCAAGGGGGGCTGTTCGCGACGCCGATCCTGAACTTCCCCGAGGTGGCGATCCTCGGGATCCACCAGATGAAGCAGAAGCCGGTGGTGCGCGACGGGCAGATCGTGATCGGCGAGGTGATGCTGCTGTCGCTGTCGTTCGATCACCGGATCATCGACGGTCACGTGGGGGCGGCGTTCGCCTACGAGATCATCGGGTATCTGGAGGATCCGGATCGGCTCTTCCTCGAGATGAGCTGAGCGCAGGGCCCGGCTTCCGGGCCTGGGCTCGGCCGCTGTGGCAGGACGGCGCGGATCGCGGCGGCGGGCGCTGGCTCGCGTCAAGTGGGCCGCTCCTTCTGTTGGGCGGTCGATCGCGGCGCGTCACGGGATGATCGTCAGCATAGCGGATGCCCCCGGCTTCGCTTGCCGTAGCAGGTGGAGTCCGAGCCCCGCGGCGCCGATCATGAGGCCTGGGTGAGGGCCACCGGCGTGAATGCCGGAAGGCCAGTCGGCGGCGGCGGCATACTGGCCGGCCAGCTGCTCCATGCACTCTGCCGACAGCACGCAGAGCGACGCGTCGCCGAGCTGTGCCCCGACGGACAAGAGGACTCCAGAGAGCCCCGCGATGCCGTGGCAGAGCGTCGCGTCGTGGCCCGAGACCTCCATTTTCTGACGCATCGCGGCGCGCGTGGTGCGCGCTGCCGCGCGGGCCGCCAGGGCGTGCTGGTCGGCGCGCTCGGGGTCCAGCGTCATGGCGCGGGCCCGCGCGAGCCCGATTCCAGGCGCGCCGTGACACCATGTCGTCTGGCAGGCGCCGCTCGGCACGCCGAGGCGCCGCGAGTACGCGTGCCGCACGTCGATCCAGTTGCCGACCTCCTCCATGAAGAGACCATCCTCGAAGGCGAACGCGCCGCGCGCGACGTCCAGGAGCCTGCGCCCGCCTGTCCTCGCGTACAGTTCGAGCAGTGCCAGCGCGATCCCCGACGCCCCATGCGAGAGGCCGGTCATCGGTCCCCACGTGAACGACGGGCCGCTCGCTCTGGCGGCGTCCCAACTGCAGCTCTCCCCGTCCCATCGAGCGGCGTCGCACAGCTCTTCTCCACACAAAGACGCGCCGTCGAGGCACCTCTCGAACCCCTCTCGTCGGGACAGCGAGAGCAGCGCCAAGATCGTCCCCGCCGTGCCCGTGATGAGATCGAGCCCGTGGGGCGCCTCGATCGCGTCGATCGCCTCGCCGACCAGCCGGGGCAGCTCGGCGATGATCTCGGCGTCGGGCGCGAGATCTGACAGGCGCGCGAGCGCATAGGCCACGCCCAGATGGCCGGCGAAGAGCGAGAGCGGTGACGCGGGCGTCGGCCGCGACCGGAGGTGCTGGACGGATCTACGGAGCGCCCCTTCCGCCGTCGCGCGGAGCTCCGGCTCACGCGTCCATCCGTAGAGCTCCGTCAGGAAGAGCGCGACGCCGGCGCTGCCGGCGTACAGCTCCGGGCCGATGGCCGCGGACGAAAGCGAGAACGGCTGCCGCGTGGGGTTCTCGTCCGTGCGTCCCATCCAGTTGCATTGCCTCCGCTCCGCGTCCCAGAACGCGCCGTCGCACAGATCCCGGCCGATCCCGATCGCGGTCGCCTCGAAGAGGCTCCGACACGCGCGGCTCGAATGCATGGTCACCTCACCTGTGTCCTCTCATGATCCATTCCTGCCCCACGCAGCGTTTCCGAGGTACGGGCGCGCCGCATCCAGGCCTGCCTGGTGGAACGCGGAGAGCAGCGCCACGAGACGATGGTCGGCGTCCGCGCGTCCATGGGCGCACATGGAGAGCAGCCCGCGCGCCGCGATCCGGCACCTCGATTGACCGAAGCTCAACCCGTCGCCGGGATCCTCGGCCGCCGCCAGGCCCCTCGCCAGGCGCTTCGTGAACATCGGGATCTCGTCATGCAGGGCTCCGCGCAGGGCGGCGTGGATCTCGAAGATCATGGGATGCGCCAGCGGCAAGCTCTCCCATTCCAGGTAGAGCACGCCGGCGTCGGCGCGCCTGTAGAGGCGCGGATCGGCGATCACCTTCGTCCGGAAGGGGAGGCCCGCGGCGTTCAGCCGCTCGGTCGCGAGCTTCATGTAGTGGATCGCCCCCGGCGCCGTGAGGTTCCAGTAGATGCGGACGGCAGGGCGCCTTGGCCGTGGATCACCGCCGGGCTCCCCGCCCCCGAGCGCGAGGTAGTATCCGGGAACGAGCTGGCGTATCTCCTTGCCGATCCGGACCCGGCAATACTCACCCAGCGAAGGTGCCGGGCAGAGCTCGAGCGGCGACACCCAGAAGGTCACCCGATCCTTCATCACACCGACGCGACCGTCATCGCCGATCGCGACGACCTTCCACCCCGGCTCCCAGGTCGTTTGTCCACAGTTCGCGGCCGAGAGGGCTGCCACGTGATCCCGCAGCGGGAGCGGGTCGCCCGACGGCGTCCGGCTCGCCCGCGGGCGCACATAGAGCCGGAAATAGAGCTCGCTCTCCAGCGCCGCCTCGGTCCGCGAGCGCGCGTCGTCGCCTCGCGGCTCGCTCCAGAGCGGGACAGCTGGCATCAGCCCCGTGGAGAGATCACGCGTGTCGCCGAAAAACGAGTACGACGTAGGCGAGTGAATCTCCACCGCGCCGGCTATCCGCACCAGATCCTCGTGGCAAACCTCGCGCATCACGCTCCTCCCGTCGTCTCAGAGAGCCCATAGAGCTGGGACTGCCCCCGCCCGGGATCCGCGAATAGATTGGCGGCGATCTGAAGTATCATCACCGGGTGGGCATGGAGCGCCCGGAGCCCGTTCGCCATCTCGTACACCGTCTGAATCAAGCGCGCGGCCGAGAAGCGGACAGCGCGGCGTACGACCTCGCGCGTCTCCCCGAGCGGGAGCCCTCGCGCGTCTCTATAAGCCTCAAAGAACGCTCGGATGGCTGGCTGGATCGCGCTCATCGGGAGCGCCGCTCCCTCGATCATCTGCCCCGGCGGCGCGTGGCTGGGCATCGATAAGATCCAGAGGGCCACGAAATCCTTCAGCGCGCCGGCCAGATCCCAGGCCGGGTCGCCGAGCTGGACGTGCTCCCAGTCGACCACGCAGATCCTGCACACGTCGCCGCGGCTCGGCTCCGTGACGATGAGGAGGTTATCCAGCTTGACGTCGTTGTGAATGACCGTCTCCGAGCGAAGCAGACCACGGAGCTCGTCCATGCGCTCCATGAGGAGCGCATCGGATTGGATGATGTGCAGCACCTCGTAGCTCGCCGGGCTGATGTTCGACAGCAGCTCCGGAGAAGGCCGGTGCAGGTCGAAGATGAACGGCGCGCCGTCGCGGAGGAAGGAGAGCCGGGGATCGGCGCGCAGGCGCGCATCCATGAAGGTGCCATGAACGAGCGCGAGCGCACGCCCGAAAAGCCTCGACGCGTCGACCAGCTGCGCGGCGCCGCCGGGCGACGACGCACAGCGCCAGAGCGGGAGCGCGCCCTCGACCAACGAGAGCGCGAACAGCCCCCTTTCAGGATCGACGTGAGCGACGCGCGGCAAAGACGCGCAGAGCGCCTCGACAGCAGGCTCGTTCCAGCAGAACGCATAGAATGCAGCCTCGCTCGAGAGCAGCCCGCCGCCGCCGTAGATCGAGTGCTCGGGCTGCTTGATGAGGTAGCCGGAGCCGTCCCCGAGCTCGACGCGCAGGCTCCTGTTGCGCCGCGCGACGCTCGTGATCGTCAAGCCGCGATGAAGGATTGCCTCCTCGGAGATCAGGCCCTGTTCGAACAAGTACCGTGGAGCGTCGTCGACATTCAGCATGGATCGCCTCGTTCCGTGCAGGTACCTCGGCGTCGTGCACGACGCGCGTGCGGCCCGCGCGCAGATGCGCGCGGGCCGCACACTCGCCCCGCCGTCCCGCGAGGATGGGGCCCGACCGGGCGCCGCCGGAGGCGCCTAGGTCGAGCAGCCCGACGTCGCGACGATGATCCAACAGCAGTCGGCCATGTCGCTGTCCCGAGGTTCGCTCGGCGTCGAGATGGCGGGCAGATGCTCACTGACGATGGCGCCTGCGGCGAAGCGCGCCGCTGCGGCGTCAGCGAAGAGTGAATTGATCGTTACTGAGCTCGCTCCAATCGTGAGGCTTTCCTGATACATACAAGACCCCCTTCCAAGGAACCATGTGGTGCAGAACACGAGACAGGTCAAGGCAAGCGCAGGCGCCGCGCTTCGCGCTGGCGCTCACCTCCGGCTTTGGCCGCGGGCCCGCTGAAATGGGCGCTCGCGGATTCGAAGTGTGCCATCATGGCGCCCGATTTGCGGGCTCATCCGTCAAGTCGCTCAAAGAGCAATGTCGCAGAGAGAACCCTGACACCACTAGGGAAAGCATTTCCATGAGTTCGCACACTTACATCGTCTCCAGCGGCTGGGTGCTCACCAGTCTCTGCGCGTGCTTGGTGACTCCCGCCTGCAGCAGCGATATGGACGCAGGCGAAGCGACGCATCCCCTCAGCGCCGGCGATGCCTACATCATCGGGGGCGCCGACGCGAAGAGCCACGGGCTCGACGCCATCGGTAGCCTCGGCATCGAGCAAGCAGCCACCGATGCAGCGGGCGTGATACAGAGGCGCTATGTGCCGTTCTGCGGAGGTACGCTGATCGGCAAGGAGACGGTTGTCACCGCCAAGCATTGTATCGTCGTCGCGCGCAGGCTCCTCGATCCGGGCGACACCTTGTATTTCGCCGTAGGCCCCGATGGCAACGCCCCGGAGCGGAGGATCGAGATCGCAGACTTCCGAATGGCCCCCGGCGACCAGGGCGGATTCATCGGCAACGGTCGTGACGTCGGCGTGGTGCACCTCGACGAGGCGATCGAGGACATCGCCCCGCTCTCGCTCGGCGACCTCTCGGACGACGATCTGGAGACGCGCTTCGGCGCCATCGGGTACGGCATCCAGGATAGCGCTGGCACAGCGGGCACGCGCAAGGCGGGCACGGTGACGCTCCGCGCGCGGCGGGGGAAGGTGTTCTCGCATATCTTCGGCAGCTTCGAGGGCTTCATTCATTACACGGAGACCCACGATGTCTCGCGCTTGCTCGAGGACGCGCCCCGCCGGGAGGACAGCGACGACGAGGCGTGGAACGACTACCTCCGCCGGCGCTACGATGAGACGTTGCTGCTCGATGGCTACGAGGCCTGGGTGGGGCACGTCGCGGGCGACGTCCAGCCCTGCAACGGCGACTCGGGCAGCCCCCTCGTACGACGCGCAGGCGGCGAGCTGGCTGTCTACGGCGTCGTCTCGGGCGGGCTGGGCTCGGATCGTATGCGCTGCGATTTCGGCGGCATCTATGCGACCTTTGGCCCTGCCACGCGGGCCTTCCTCGAGCATGCCCGCAGCTCGCCCCCGCCCTCCGTTGCGGGCCCCTGATCGCGCCGAGATGGGGAGCGGCTCGCCGTGCTCCAGGTGAGCCGCTGACGCTCGACGCGCACGAAGTATCCGCGGAGGATCACGCCGTTGATGTCGACCGTGAGAAGGTCTCCCTCCTGCGCCTCGAGCTGCGCGAGATGCCCATCCAGCGATCACCGGATCATCGATGGTCACGCGGGGGCCGCGTTCGCTTATGAGATCATCGGGTATCTGGAGGATCCAGACCGGCTGTTCCTGGAGATGAGCTGAGCGCATCCCCGCCTCACCAGGCAGGCGAGCCCGCCTGATGGGCTCGCCTGCGCGCTGCGCTGAGCGACCGCCCCCCTGTCTCACCGGGCTCGCGAGCCCACCTGGTCGGCATCTTCTTCGGCAAGTCCTTTCACGATGTCATCGGCAGGGTGGCGCCGGCGTGGGGCGCGGCGCGCGCTGGCTCGCGGAGGAGGACGGATGATGTCCGGCGCCTCGCCCGCTCAAATCGATGGCGATGCGCGCCGCGCATGGCAGCATCCGTCGCGCGTTACCCGTCGTACAGCTCCTGTGAACACCATTCCCGTCTTCTCCAATCACGGTGCGTCGTCCCGTTACGCCATCATCGCGGTCCTCTGCGAGGGCTCGGACACCCTTCTTTATCGGGGTCTACGCCGGGGCGACCGCCGTCCCGTGGTGCTCAAGGTCCTCCGTCGCGATCACGCGAGCCCTCGCGCCCTCGGGCGGCTGCGTCACGAGCACGAGGTCGCCCGGACGATCGACACAACCGCCATCGTCAAGCCCTACGCGCTCGAGATGCTCGGCGGTCAGCCGGCGCTGGTCCTGGAGGATTTCGGCGGCGTATCGCTCGATCGGCTCCTGGAAGGGCCGATGCCGCTCGAGCGCTTCTTCCCCCTCGCCGTCCGCCTGGCGAAGGCGCTCGCCGGGCTGCATCGGCACGACGTCGTCCACAAGGACATCAAACCCCAGAACCTGCTCCTCAACCCCACCACCGGCGAGGTGAAGATCACCGACCTGGGGATTGCGTCCCGGATACCCCGCGAGCTCCAGCACATCGAGCACGCCGGGCTCATCGAGGGGACCCTGGCCTACATGGCCCCGGAGCAGACGGGCCGGATGAACCGCTGGGTCGACGAGCGGACCGATCTCTACTCCCTGGGCGTCGTCTTCTACGAGCTCCTGACGGGCACCCTGCCGTTCCGGGCCAGCGATCCCGTCGAGTGGGTCTATTGCCACATCGCCCAGAAGCCGGTCCCGCCGCGCGCGCTCGTCCCGTCGATTCCCCCGCTCCTGTCGGAGGTCGTGCTCAAGCTGCTCTCCAAGGCCGCCGAGGAGCGCTACCAGAGCGCGGCCGGCCTGCGGCACGACCTGGACGAGTGCTTCGCCCGGTGGCGGACGAGCGGCGCCATTCCGCCCTTCGCGCTCGGTGAGCGCGATCTCTCCGACCGGTTCCAGGTGCCCCAGCGGCTGTACGGGCGCGAGCGCGAGGTGGAGGCGCTGCTCGCCGTGTTCGAGCGGGTGGTGGCGCAGGGCCGGCCGGAGCTCGTGCTCGTGTCGGGGTACGCGGGCATCGGGAAGTCGTCGCTCGCCGCCGAGCTGCACCGGCCGATCGTGAGGGAGCGGGGGTTCTTCCTCTCCGGCAAGTTCGATCAAACCGCGAGGGACGTCCCCTACCGCGCCTTCCATCAGGCGTTCCGGGCGCTGGTGCAGGAGCTCCTCGGCGCGAGCGAGGAGCAGGTCGAGCGCTGGAGACAGCACCTGCGGGAGGCCCTGGGGCCCAACGGCAGGCTGCTCGCCGACGTGCTCCCCGAGCTGGAACTGCTCCTTGGCCCCCAGCCGCCCGTGCCCGAGCTGCCGCCCACCGAGGCCCAGAGCCGGCTGCACGCGACGCTCCAGCGCTTCGTCTCCGCGTGCGCCCAGAAAGAGCACCCCGTGGCGCTCTTCCTCGACGATCTGCAGTGGGCCGACGCGGGAAGCCTCCAGCTGCTCGAGCAGCTCGCCACCTACGCCGGGTCCGAGCACCTCCTGCTGATCGGCGCCTACCGCGACAACGAGGTCGGCCCCGCGCACCCGCTGCGGCTCACGCTGGCCGAGGCGCGGAGGCGCGGCGCCGCCGTGTCCGAGCTCGTCCTCTACCCGCTCTCGGCCGCCCATGTCGGGGCGCTCGTCGCCGAGACGGTCCACGCGCCGGCAGAGCAGGTCGAGCCGCTCTCGCGGCTGGTCTACGAGAAGACCGGCGGCAACCCGTTCTTCGTGCTCCAGTTCCTGATCGCGCTGCACCAGGAGGGGCTCATCACCTTCGACGCGGAGGAGGGCAGATGGCGGTGGGACATCGCCGCGATCCGCGACAAGGGGTTCACCGACAATGTCGTCGACCTGATGGCGGGCAAGCTGAAGCGGCTCTCGGACCCGGCGCGGGAGGTGCTCGCGCTCGCCGCGTGCCTCGGCAGCAGCCTGGAGCTCGACACGCTCGCGGTGGTCGCGGGCCGTCCGGCGGCGGAGCTCGGCGACGCGCTCGAGGAGGTCGTGCGGGAGGGGCTGCTCCTCCGCCGAGACGGCGCCTATCGATTCCTCCATGACCGGGTGCAGCAAGCCGCTTACGCGCTCATCCCGGCGGGACAGCTCGCCGAGACGCACCTCGGGATCGGGCGGCTGCTCCTCAGGGCACGACGCGCGGAGGAGCGCGACGACGCGCTCTTCGACGTCGTCGGCCACCTCAACCGCGGCGCCGCGCGTCTGCGTTCCCAGGCGGAGCGGGAGGAGGTCGCCGAGCTGAACCTCCGCGCCGGCAGGAAGGCCAAGGCCGCCGCGGCCTTCCAGTCCGCCGCCGGGCTCTTCGCCGCGGGCCTCTCGCTGCTCGCGCCGGCCTCTTGGGAGACGCGTCACGAGCTGACCTACGACCTGGCCTTCGAGCGCGCGCACATCGCGTACATCACCGGCAGCTTCGAGGACGCCGAGCGGCGCCTGGGAGAGCTCATGGAGCGCGCGAGGACCCGGCGCGAGACGGCCGCCGTCGTCGAGCTCGTCGTCGCGCTGAACGTCACCCGCGGGCAATACGCCCGCGCGGTGGAGATCGGGCTCTCGTGCCTCCGCGCGTGCGACGTCGATCTGCCGCTCCACCCCACCGACGCACAGATTGAGGAGGAGACCGAGAGCGTCTGGCAGGCCCTGGGCGATCGGGCCATCGATACCCTGATCCACCTGCCCCCCATGACGCACCCGGAGATCAAGACCACGATGGGCGTGCTGCAGAGCGTGTCCCTCCCTGCGTTCTTCGTGGACCCGAACCTGTACAACATCGTCGTCATGCGCATGGTCAAGCTCAGCCTGCGCCACGGCAACGCCGAGCACTCCGCTGTCGCGTACGCCGCCTTCGCGATGGTGATCAGCTCGAGGTTCGGGCGATATCAGGAGGCTCTCCTGTTCGGCAGGGTCGGCCACGACCTGGCGGACCGGAGCGGCCTCCTCACCACGAAATCGGTGGTGGTCATCCTCTTACACTATGTCGTCTACTGGACACGCCACTACCGAGAGACGTATCCGTACACGCGCGACGGCTTCAGCGCCGCGGTCGAGTCCGGTAATCTGAACAACGCGTGCCTCAACTGCATCTGGGCCGCGCTGTTCCCGCTGCTCTCGGGCGAGCCGCTGGAGGACGTGCTCCACGAGGTCAAAGCGCGCCTCGATTTCGTGCGCAGGGTCGGTTACGCGTTCCCGCACAACGCCCTCCTCGGCGGCCACGCCATGATCCAGACGCTGCGCGGCAGGCCGGTCCGCTTCGCGATGCCGGACGGGTCCGAGCTGGATCCGCCGGCCTTCGAGGCGCGGCTGGAGGAGGGTGGGGAGCTGGAGGCCGCTCGCGACTTCTATTACAGCTTGAAGGCGCAGGCGCTCTTCGTGCTCGGCTCTCCCCGAGAGGCGCTCGCGGCGGCGACCCGCGCGATCGCCGAGCACCCGCCCAGGGTCGGGCCGCACGCGCTCATCGCCGAGAGTTTCTATGTTCGCGCGCTCGCGCTCGCGGCCCTTTGCGACGAAGCGCACGAGGCGCACGAGGCGCAGCCATCCCCGCTGCGGGCGCTCCCCGAGGAGCTCCTCGAGTGCGAGCGGCAGCTCGGCGAGTGGGCCAGGAGCGGCCCCGACAACTTCCTTCACAAGCACGCCCTGGTCCGCGCCGAGATCGCCCGGCTCCGCGGGCAGGACCTGGAGGCCATCGGGCTCTACGAGCAGGCCATCTCGTCGGCGCGGGAGGGCGGCTTCGTCCAGCACGAGGCCATCGCCTCCGAGCTCGCCGCGGGGCTCTACCGCGCGCGCGGCCTCTCCACGTCCGAAGGCGCCCACCTGCGAAGGGCCCGCGCCGCCTACTTCACGTGGGGCGCCCACGCCAAGGTGGAGCAGCTCGATCAGCGCTACCCCTACCTCGTCGAGCGCAAGCCGATCGCCCCCACCGTCACGTTCGCCGTGCGGGCCGAGCAGTTCGACGTCCTGTCGGTGGTCAAGGCCTCGCAGGGCATCTCCGGCGAGCTCAAGCTCCCGCGCCTGCTCGAGACGCTGCTTCGCGTCGTGGTCGAGCACGCGGGCGCCGAGGAGGGCTGTGTCCTCCTCGGCCAGGATGAGCGGCTGTGGACAGCGGCGATCGAGACGCCAGGGGGCGCGGTGCGGCTGCTCGGCGCGGGCGAGGCGCCTTCGGCCGCGCTGCCGCGGTCCGTCCTCAACTATGTTCGCCGGAGCCACGAGCGCGTGCTGCTCGACGACGCCGCCGCCCGGCACCCCTTCATGGAGGATGAGTATTTCCGGCGCAAGCGCCCGAGATCGGTGCTGTGTCTCCCGATCGTGCGCCAGGCCCGGCTCATCGGCCTGCTTTACCTGGAGAACAACCTCATCACCGGCGCCTTCACCCCCGGGCGGCTCAGCGTCATCGAGCTGCTCGCCTCGCAGTCGGCGATCTCGCTGGAGAACGCGATGCTCTATGCCGAGCTGGAGCAGGAGAACGCCGAGCGGCGGCGGGCGGAACAGGCGCTCAAGGCCAACCAGGAGATGCTCCAGGCGATCGTCGACAACTCGGCGGCGGGCGTCTACGTGAAGGATGACGAGGGTCGCTACCTGCTCGCCAACCGGCCGGTGGCGGCCCTCCTGGGCGTGCCGAGCGAGCAGATCCTCGGGAAGACCGACGCCGATCTCTTTCCTCCGCCCGTCGCCGCGGCGCTCCGCGAGCACGACCGGCAGGTGCTCGAGGCGGGCGCGCCGATGGAGTGGGAGGAGACGGTGCCGCTCGCCAGCGGACTGCGCACCGCGCTCTCCGTCAAGTTCCCTCTGGGCCAGGGCGCTGAGCCTCGTGCGGTCTGCGGCATCTCCACCGACATCACCGAGCGCAAGCGGGCCGAGCAGGCCGAGCGCTTCCTGGCCGAGGCGAGCCGCAGGCTGATGACGCTGGGCTACGGCGCGACCTTCGAGAGCGTGGCGCAGCTCCCGGTGCCCGAGCTCTCGGATCAGTGCGTCGTCGAGGTGCTCTTGGAGGACAGGACGCCGGGCCCGACAGCCATCGCAGGGGTGCCCGGCGAGCAGCTGGGAGCGCTGAAGGACGCGCTGCGCGCTCTGGCAGAGGCGTCGCCGGCCGGATCCGAGGGGGAAGATGGCCGCGCCACGCCGCTGTTGCAGCAGGTGCATTCGCTCGACCCCCGGGTCAGGCCAACCTGGGATCGGCTCGGCGTCCGTTCCTTCCTGCGGGTTCCGCTGCTCGCGCGCGACCGGTACTTCGGCGTCATGACCCTGCTGGCGACCGCGCCCGAGCGCCGTTATGGTCCCGCCGACCTGCAGCTGGCCGAGGAGCTGGGGCGCCGCGCGGCGCTCGTGCTCGACAACGCCCGTCTGTATGCCGAGGCCCAGGAGGCGATCCAGCGGCGGGACGAGTTCCTCGTCGTCGCGTCTCACGAGCTCAAGACGCCGCTGACCTCGCTGCAGATGCAGGTCCAGGCGGTCGAGCGCGCCCTGCGCCGCCGCTCGCTCGCGGACGTCCCCCCGGAGCGGTTCGAGAGGATGTTCCAGACGCTCGGCCGCCAGACGTTGCGGCTCGGGCGCTTGGTCGACGAGCTGCTCGACGTCACGCGGCTGAACGCCGGGCGGCTGACGCTCGCGCGGGCGCCGGTCGATCTTACGGCGCTGGCGCGCGAGGTCGTCGACCGGATGCGCCCGCAGCTCGCGGACGCCCGCTGCCCGATCCAGCTCGATCTGGACGAGCCCGTGGTCGGCCACTGGGATCCGTCTCGCGTGGAGCAGGTCGTCATCAACCTCCTGTCGAACGCGATGAAGTACGGTGCAGAGAGGCCTATCCTCGTCGGCGTGCGGCGGAAGGCCGATCGCGCGCTGGTGGTCGTCCGGGATCAGGGCATCGGGATCGCCGAGGCCGATCAGGGCAGGATCTTCGAGCGCTTCGAGCGCGCGGTGTCGGTGCGGAACTTCGGCGGCCTCGGCCTCGGGCTGTACATCGTGCGCTCGATCGTGATGTCGCACGGCGGATCCATCCGGGTGGAGAGCCATCCGGGCGCGGGCGCGACGTTCGTGGTGGAGCTCCCGTTGAACCCGCCGGAGGCGGGCGAGCCCGGCGCCGCGCCGGCCTAGTCGGGTAGGCCGGGGTCGACGACTCCCCGGCCCCCCACAGATCGATCCGGACGCGCGGAATCCCCGCATCCGGCGCTTCGGGACACGGGCTCGCTACGAGCGGGCAGGAGCGGGGTGGTCCTGCCCCGCTTCCGCGGTACTACGGGTGCACTCCGACGGATCGCTTCGGCCCAATGCCCGTCATCCCGCCCGTCAGGCAGCCAGCGCTACGAGGGCAAGCGCCTGCCGCAGCGATGCGTCGCGGGTCACGGCGTGCTGGTGTCGGGGTAGAAGGGTGTCCGGCCATAGGAGCGCTCGCAGGCGTCCTAGCCCCTGCGAGCGTCGTCGTCGTTCTCGTCGAGGTGGATGCGGCGCATGTCGGGATCGAGGCAATCGGTGGTGGCAGGTGCGCCACGACCGCATTCGCTCCCGCCCGCGCCAGGATCTCCGCCGCGCTGCCAAAGGCCCCGGGCGCGGCGCCCTCGCACGCCTCCAGCACCACCAGCCGCAGGTCCTCGCCGAAGCTCGCCGAGAGCTCCTGCGCCAGCGCTCCGGCGGAAATCCAGGCCTCCTCGCCGTCGTCGTCGGCGAGCCGGAGCATCGGCCGGCCATCCGGGGCGACGGTGCCGTGCCCGAGGAAATGGACGACGTGCGGGCTCTTGCTGCGGCGGAGCTGCTCGAACAGGAAACGCTGACCCGCGAGAGGGCCGGCGCTCGGATCCAGCCACTCGATCTCGCCGGCCTCGATCCGGTCGGAGAGCGCGTGGCCAGGATAACGGATCCCGCCGCGCGGTGCGCAGGGACACCGTCTGCGGCGGGCCTCCGGGCGGGGGGATCAGGCGACCGGCGGCGCGCCGTTGGACGCTGCGCCGGACACCGCCGCGCCGGGCGGCGCCGCGCCGGACGCCGTCGGCGTCGCCGGCGCCGCCGTGGCCGGCGGCACCACCGGAGGCGCAGCCGATGCCGGCGCCGTCGGGCCGGCCGGGGCGGCGTCCTGCGGCGCCCCGGCGTCGTCGCTCGACGACGCCGCGCGACCACCGCGGCCCTTGTACAGCGACGGCGCGATCGTGTCGGCGTCCCCCTCGTTCCAGCGGAGGTAGGCGATCGCGCGGCGGGTCTGATCGTAGGCGTGCACGAGCAGCGCGAACGCACGCGCTCTCGTGTCAGCGGCCTCGGTCGGCCCGGGCCCCTTGCCGTGCTCCCTCACGCCGAGCGCGGCCAGGAGCTGCGGCCCGAGCTCGCCGGCGCGTTGACCTCCGCCTCGGTCGCCGCCGTCTTGCCGGCGATCTCCGACCAGCTCCCGCTGAACAGCGCCGAGAGCGCGACGAGGTCGTTGGCCGTGTCGATGTGGCCTTGCCCCGCGCGGATCTCCGCGACCGTCTCCGCGTCGAGCAGGCCGCGGCGGGCGAGCGCCTCGGCGTCGCTCAAGAGGTTCTCGCGGAGCGGGACCGCCTCTTCGAGGAGCGGCTTCAGCGCGCTCTCGGTGCCTCCGCTGGACAGCCATACGAGGTGCGCGTACCAGGCGGCGAGCGCGTACGTCTCGAGCCGGTCGAGCAGCGCGACATCGTGCTTCTGCAGCTGCTCGGCGACGTCGGGGCGAAGCGCGAGGAGACCAGGCAGCACGCCCAGCACCTGGGAGACCACGCGCGGAATGTCGAGGTTGACGGCGATGAGCCGATCCGCGCTCAGCGCCTCGATCTCGGGGAGGGTCTTGTTGAACGCCGTCGCCGCCTGGGTCGGGGCCGCGGGCTTCTTGGGAGCAGGCTTTTTCTTGTTCGAGAACGGTCTGGCCATGAGGGAATTACCTCTCGTCGATGTGCGCCGCGGAGAGGCGGAAGAATAAATACGCCATGCTCCCCCACCCCCGTGCTGGACGCGATGTGACCGCCCGGCGCGCGCCGGACGTTTCGGTCAGGGATAGTCACCCTCATCTTGCTGTCAATTCCGAACGCGTGCTCCTCAGTGTCGTAATGTTGCGCCACGGCTTGTGTCGTAATGTTTCAGCATAGGTGGTGTGCCTGCACGGGCCGACGGGAGGGGCCGCCCTGCCGCCGCGCGCGCCCCTGGCATCTTGCGGGGCCGGCGCCGTGCGGGGCCTGGGGGCCGAGGGTGATGGATCGGGCAGACCCGTTCGGGCGAGGGCTGCCGAGCTGCCTGCCGGCAACCGGGTCCGGTTCCCCGAGGGCTGCCGAGCTGCCTGCCCGCAACCGGGTCCGGTTCCGGATGGCTGCCGAGCTGCCTCCCCTAACCGGGTCCGGTTCCGCGGGGTTGCCCAGCTGCCTGCCCGTAACCGCTTGCGGTTATGGGGGTTGCCCAGCTGCCTGCCGGCAACCGGTTCCGGTTCCGCGAGGGCTGCCGAGCTGCCTGCCGGCAACCGGTTCCGGTTACGGAGGGCTGCTCAGCTGCCTGCCCGTAACCGGTTCCGGTTACCCGAGGGCTGCTCAGCTGCCTGCCCGTAACCGGTTCCGGTTACGCGAGGGCTGCTCAGCTGCCTGCCGGCAACCGGTTCCGGTTGCGCGACCGGGCCTCGCGCAGCGCTCCTCCTCCGCGGCGATGCGCTTCGCGAGCGCTTCCCGCGCGCCGTGGAGCGCCCTGCTGCGCCATTTGTACACCGTGCTGACGGGTATTCCCCGCGTCTCGGCGATGTCTCTCATGGAGATCTCGTAGAGGTCGTGCTGGACGAGCACCGAGCGCAGCTCGAACGGCAACTCCAGGACGAGTGATCTCAGCAGGCCCCGCCGCTCCGCCGCGAGCAGACGCTCGATCGCCGTCGCGCTGCCGAAAGCCTCGCACAGCGCTGCGGGATCCGTGAGGATCTCGTTCCGCCGAGAAGCCTTCGCGTGGTAATGCGAAGCGACGTTCACCGCAATGCCGTTCAGCCACCGCGCGATCTCGCCACGCGAAGGGTCGTAGCTGCCAAAGCTCAGGACAGCCGCCAGAAGGACATCCTGGCTCAGATCGCCACGATCGCGCTCGGGCACGCGGAGCTTCCCGAGCCACCGATGAACGCGCCGAGCCGTCTCGGCACGAAAGAGATCGTGAAACGCGTCCGCCCGGTCGCGGGCAGCAACGCGCTTCACCTCGTTCTGCGGAGATCCCGACCGTCCCGCCGCCCGCGCCGCGACGCCGCGCACTCTCGGGCGAGCCGTCCGGGCGTGTCGCGCCACAGCGGCCGACGCCTCACCCAACATGCCTGGTCCGACACGATGAACGGCTGCACCCCGCGCGGGCAGCACCTGGAGATCCATGGCTCGCCTCCGAGTCAAACGTGAATGCTCCGCGCGACCCCTCGTCCGCGCGCAGACACGACCGCTCCTGAGCAGGCCTGAGCAGGCGCCGCGCGCCGAGCGACGCCCGCTCAGGGGGCGCTCAATCCCCCAGCGCGGCGACCACGCACCACGGTACGTCGAGCGCCGCCTTCGGCACGAGCGCCGCCTCGCGCTCGGCGATGGCCCGCTGCGCGCTCCTCATCGGATCTGCTCCAGCAGCGCTTCGCGCTCGCGCGCCATGCGGCCCCGCGGGAACCTCCGCCCGTGCTCCTCCAGCATGCGTCGCGCCTCGACGAGCGACGCGACATCACCGGCCTCCACGGCCGTCCGTGCGCGGGCGACCAGATCTCGCTCGCGTGCGCCGATCGCCGGGCGCCGCGCCGCGGGCCGGCCTGTCGGCACCGCGTGGCCTGCCGGCCTGGCGAGGGCGGCACTGGCCGCCACCGCCGCAGCCAGCGCCGGAGGCGCCGTCTCCGCGCCGTCCAGCGCCTGGCCCACGCGCGCCGGCTCGGCGGGATCCCGCCCGTCCTGCGCGGTCGCCGGCACGAGCGTGCTCCGGGAGACCGCGGCGGCCAGGGACGTGCGGAGCGGCTCGACAGGCTCCCTCGGGCCCGCGACCAGCGTGCCGAGCGCCGCCGCGCACGCGATGGCGAAGCCCGGCGCCACCCAGCGCGCGGAACCACCTCGCCGAAAGGAGCGCCGCTCCAGGAGCCAGGGCGCGAACAGCACGGCACGCAGCCGCCGGGCGCCGCGGCCCCGCTGCCTCGCCTCCCAGCGGGCGGCGGCGTCCTCGAACTCCACCCAGGCCCGGCGCAGGCGGCTTCGCGCGGTCTCCAGCGGGATCTCCAGCTCTCGAGCGACGTCGGCGATCGGCCGCTCCAGGAGCTCGCACGCGATGAAGACCGCGCGGCGCCGCTCGCCGATCTGGTCGATCAGCTGCCGCACCAGCGCCGCCTCCTGGCGCGCGATGGCGTGCTCCTCCGGGCTCTTTCGCTCATCGCAGAGCGCCGCCTCGTCGAGGCCCGCGAGCACCTCCTCGCGCCGGCGCGCCGCACGCCGGTGATCGCGGGCCGCGTTCAGGACGACGCTGTCGCGAAAGGCGCCCGGATTCGCGGCCGAGCGCGCCTGCTCTCGCTTCTCCCATAGCCGCACCATCGCGTCCTGCATGACGTCGTCGAGATCCCGCGCGGGCACCCCGACGTAGCTGGCGAGCGATCTCACGCGTGCGGGTAGAAGGCAGGTCGGCGTTGCTCGGTCCACGACCCACCAGACGATCCGAGCCCGGCCCGACGGTCCAAAAATCGACCGAGCCCGCGAAAGGGCGTGGGACAGGCGGCGCCACGAAACACGATGGCGACGAGGCGGGACACAGGCCCGGCGAGATGTCCTCCTTGCAGATCCAGGCTGCCGGCGGAGCTGAGCCGTTGCCCAGCTCCGCCGTGGTCCCCTGCCCCACTCCGGCCTCCGACCTCGGGTCCCGCGGTGAAATCACGGCATTACGTCATCGGTGCTCCGGTTCTCTTTCACTCGTTGATCCGGTGACGACTCTGGCCGTCTCGAACGCCATCGACGACGAGCAACAACGAGAAGACCCAGCGCTTCCGGAGCCCAGCTCGTTGACATGGGCACACGCGAAGGAGTATCCACCGAGCGGTGTGGCCCGCGCGCTGCGCCTTCGTGACGTGCGTTTTCTTTGGCGTCGTCGCGGCGCAGGAGGGCGTGGCGCGTGCGCGTGAGCCCCAGGCGATCTCGGGCACGCACGAGGCATCGACGACGGCGAACCCGCTGCGCCTCGCCCGGCAGGCGCGCGACGCCGGACGGTGGGTCGAGGCCGAGGCGGCGTACGAGGCGGCGCTCGCGGCGGCTGAGGCGGCGTGGACGACCGACGCGGAACGCGCCGAGATCGCCGCGGAGCTCGGCCTGTGCGAGCTCGCGCTGGGCAAGTACCGCGACGCGGCGGACCACCTGGCGCAGAGCCTGAGGCACCGCGACGGGCTCCGCCGCGCGCTCCGGGAACGGGCGGAAGCCGGCCTGCTCCAGGCGGAGCGCCGCGTGGTGACCGTCTACCTGGGTGTCAATCCGCCCGACGCCGAGGTGTTCGTCGACGGCAAAGCGCTGGGGCGCCCGGCGCCGACCTACGAGCTGTTCCTGGAGCCGGGGCACCACACCGTGCGGGCCCGGCTCGATGGACACGCCGAGGCGGTGAGCGCGTTCGAGGGGCAGGCAGGCAAGGACATCTCGCTGGCGCTGAAGCTGCCTCGCGCGCCGGAGCGCGGTGCACGGGCGCCGGAGGCGGCCAGCGCCAGAGCGGCGCGGATGTTGGCTCCATCGCCGCCTCCGGCGGCGCGGCCTGCAGTGCCGTTGACGGAGCTGCGGATCGGGGGCGCGGCGCTGGCGACGGCCGCGGTGGCTGCCGGCACGGTGTTCCTGCTGCGGGCCGATGTGGTCGACGACAACCTCGCCGAGCGCGACGTCGTGTTGCGCCGGCAAGGCTGGACGTCGTCGACGTGCTGGTGGCCGGACGCGCCCTCGGCCTGCGCGGAGATCCGCAGGGATCTGGCCGAGCGGGACCTGTTCGCGACGCTCGGCAACGTGGCGCTAGCGACGGGGGCGGTGTTCGGGATCGCGACGGCGGCGTCGTTCCTCGCGGAGGGGTGGCTCTTCGACGAGACGCCGGTCCGCGGAGGAGGCGTGCAGGTGGCGCCGAGCGCGACGGGAACGCGGGCCGGGCTCGTGCTTCAAGGCGCGTGGTGAGGCGAGGAGAGACGATGGGGATGCGCGGGGGGCGAGGTCGAACGAGGCTGCGTTCGGTCGCGCTGATCGTGCTCGGCTGCGGAAGCGCCTCGGCGGGCGCCGGCTGTTCCTATGCCGAGGACTGCGCGAGGAGCTTCACGTGCCATCCGCTCCCCGGCGAGGCGCCGCCGTCGCTGCCGGCGTCGCCGTGCGACGGCGATCCCGCGACGAGCCCGGCCAAGGACGGGTGCGGGGTGTTCGTCGCGCGGCACGGGGACGACGCGAGCGACGGGACGAGGGAGGCGCCCGTGAGGACGCTGCGGCGCGCGGTGGAGAAGGCGGCGGAGCCCGGGGGGACGCGGCGGGTGTACGCGTGCGCGGAGGACTTCGAGGAGGCGGTCGTGCTGCCGTCGGGGGTCGCGATCTGGGGCGGGCGGGACTGCGGCGCGGAGGCGTGGACCTGGGGCGGCGGGGAGAGCTTCACCGGGATCGCGCCCGAGCCGGGGCGGGTGCCGCTCACGGTGGAGGCGCGCCAGGAGAGCAGGACGTCGCCGGTGTTCGGGGTGCGGCTCGTGGCGGCGGATGCGGTCCGGCCGAGCGGGTCGTCCGTCGGGATGATCGTGGGCGAGGGCGCGGCGGCGGAGGTGGTGTCGAGCGAGATCCTGGCGGGGAACGGGGCCGATGGGGCGGATGGGGATGATGGCGCCCCCCGGGACCAGCCGTGGCGGGCGCCGGACGGGGCGCCTGGCCATCCAGGCACGCCGGGGTGCTTGGCGGACTGGACCGAGGGCGCGCCGCCGGCGGTGACCGTGTGCGAGGACGGCACGACGTCCATCGGTGGCGCGGGTGGCGAGGGCGAGGTCGCTGCGGGCGGCGATGGTGAGCCAGGCGCGCCGGCGCCGGGGCCTGGCTCGATCGACAACGGCGAACGGGGAAAAGGCGGGGCGATGGGGTGCACCCCCGGCGAGAAGGGCGACGATGGGGAGCCCGGCACGAACGGGGTCGGAGGTGGGCAGGGGCCGGAGGAGCGGCTCAATTTCGGAAGCATCAGCGCGCGCGGCTGGGAAGGTCTTTCAGGACAGGACGGCAGAACCGGGGGAATCGGCCAGGGAGGCGGCGGCGGGGGCGGCGTAGGCTCGAACGGGGAGTGCCGCCCCGCAGATCCGCAAGGCGGGCCCTCCGGCGGCTCGGGCGGGGGCGGCGGCTGCGGGGGGCATGGCGGCCGAGGTGGCGGCTACGGAGGCGGTAGCTTCGGGATCATCGCCCTGCATGCTCACGTCATGGTGGACAAGACCGACATCATCACCGGCGATGGGGGTCGCGGCGGCAACGGAGGGCGGGGGCGAGAGGGTGGCCGCGGTAACTTGGGGGGTCCCGCTGGGTTCATCCCTTATGCCTCTCCAGCATATGTCGCATGCGCAGGGGGGGCCGGCGGCCACGGTGGCGACGGCGGCCATGGCGGCGGAGGGCTCGGGGGAATTTCCGTCGCCATCGCACGCGCAGACAGCAGCATTCACTTCACGGAGAGCGCAACCTGGAGCTTTGGAGTCCCTGGATCTGGTGGATTCGGACCCGATCCGGACGAGGAGCCAGCCAGAGGGAAGAGCGGCATGGTTGCCTACCTCTGGGATTTCCCCGAGCTGGTGCTGCCACCCCAATGATGTGGTTCGCGCGGGAATGACTAGGAAGAGAGGAACATGAAGATCGCAGCCGCTGCATGGGTTCTTCTGCTGTCCTCTCTGGCCGCCCTTGGTTGCGGAACGGAGCCGTCGACTCCACCGTGCGCGGACGGGGGCATCTGCGACGCCGAGCCCTCGGAGGAGGTGTGTCTCGATGGCCTCGCCGCGCTGCGCGTGCAAGACGGCTGCGGGGTCTTCGCGAGCACGACGCAGGGAGACGACGGCAATCCCGGCACGATGCGCAAACCGGTGAAGACGCTCGCCCGCGCGATCTCGCTCGCGTCTCGTGCACGGGGGCGGGTGTTCGCTTGCAGCGAGCCTTTCCTCGATGCCGCCATATTACCCACCGGCGTCGACTTGTGGGGTGGCTTCAGTTGCTGGGCTGGATGGAGGCACACCACCGAAACGTCGAGCCCCCAACTGGTTGCAACGATCCAGACAGCATCTTCCGAGGTCGCCCCGCTCACCGTCGTAGGCGCGGAGGGTGGTGGCGAGGTGGCCACCGATGGCGTATCCACGATCGTAGACGTGCACGTGATCGATTCGTTCCCATCCGAGACGGGCCTCTCCACAGTCGCGATGAGACTCGATCCGGGTGCGGTCGCGGAGGTGCTTCGGAGCGTGATCCAGGCAGACAGCGCCCAGAAAGGCGCAGACGGCGCAAATGGGGCGGACCTTGCCCTGCCGGGATCGGCAGCGCACGGGGAGATCGGCGCGATCGGCAACGACGCTTGCTCGGCAGCCACCGTGACCGGCGCGCCCGCCGTGACGACCGTGTGCGGCGACCTGGTGTCGACGGGCGGTAAAGGGGGCGACGGGACCCCTGACCGCGGGGGCGATGGAGAGGACGGAAAGCCGATGTCGACGACGAATCCGCAGGACGCGGGCCTGGGCGGCGCGGGCGCGAAGGACGGCGGCCGGTGCGAGCTCGGCCGCGATGGGGAAGACGGCGCGCGGGGCGCCCCCGGCACAGCCGGCCGGGGTGGGCGCCTCACCCAGGCCGGGTGGGAAGGCGTAGCTGGCAGCCAAGGCGGCACGGGAGCGCCCGGCCAGGGGGGCGGCGGGGGCGGCGGCGCGCCCGGCGGCCGGAGCGCCTGCGGCAACGCGGCGTTGGGAGGAGCATCGGGCGGCTCGGGCGGCGGCGGTGGCTGCGGCGGCGCGGGCGGCGCGGGCGGCGGCGCGGGTGGCGCGAGCATCGCGATCTTCGCCCATCCGGGCAGCAAGCTGACCCTGCGGGAGACCCGAGTCATCACGGGCAGGGGCGGTGCCGGCGGCCGAGGGGGCGAAGGCCAGTACGGCGGGCAGGGCGTGCAAGGAGGACCGCCAGGGCGGGCGCCGGCCATGGGAGGCGAGTACGCCTGCCGAGGAGGCTACGGCGGCTGGGGCGGCAAGGGCGGCTACGGCGGCGGGGGCGCCGGCGGGCCGTCGATCGGCATCGCTTATGCCGACGACGAGCAGCTCACCCTGGATCGCGTCACGTTCGAGATCGGCCCAGCGGGCCGGGGCGGCATCGCGGATGTGGAAGACGAGACGCGCGACAAGGCGAACCGGGGCAGCGACGGGTTCATTGCCGAGACGATGCGCTTCTCGCCGTAGTATCTGCGCCCGAGATTGCCGCCCGCGACCGCTCCCTCACGCACCTGCTCCTCGGCCCGCCCAGGCAACGACCCACCGCTCAGTGGCGCGTCCTGAGCAGATCGCGTTCGGTGGGCGCGCTCCGCGCGCTCGTCGCGCGGTCGCCGCGGGGAGCGCGCGAGCTCCGCGGCGCCGGGCGGGGGTCGGCCGGGCGCGCGGCCTGCGCGGCGGCGGGGCGCGGCGCGGCCGTGGCCGCGGAGGCCTCCTCGGTCGCCGAGGCGGCGCCCCCCGCGGTCGCGGCGTCCCCCGATCGCGCGGCCGTGCGCGGGCTCGCCTGGGCGGCGATGCGCGCCTGCGCGGCGCGGACGATGGCCCCGGCGCGCGCGTCGACGCTCGCCGCCCGCAGCGCGCCGGGGACCTGGACCTGCGCCCACAGCGCGCCGGTCGACAGCACGACGCCGAGCGCCACGACGAGGCCGGCCGCGAGGCCCAGCTTGCCCCGGCGCGCGGGCTCGGCGCGCGCCGGCGCCGCCGACGCGCCGACCGCGGCCTCGTAGGCGGCGACCATGGCCTCGATCGAGGGGAACCGCTCCGTCGGATCCAGGGCGAAGGCGCGCGCGAACCAGCCCGAGAGCGCCGGCGGCGCCGCCGGGCACAGCGACGACCGCGGCGGCGGCGCGCTGGCCAGGATCGAGGCGAGCACGTCGCTCATGGTCTGGCCCGGGAAGGGCAGCTCGCCCGTGAGCGCCTCGTACGAGACGACCGCGAGCGCCCACATGTCCGAGTGCGCGCTCGTGTCCCCGTCGCATGCGTGCTCCGGGCTCAGGTACGCCGGCGTGCCCAGCACCACGCCGTCGGCGGTCCGACGGGGGAAATCGGCTGGCAGGTCCTTCCGGATCCACTTCGCGATGCCGAAGTCCGCGACCTTGGCGCGCACCTCGCCGCTCCGCTCCTCCTCGAGCAGCACGTTCGTCGGCTTGACGTCGCGGTGCACGATGCCGAGGCCGTGCGCGACCGAGAGGGCCTCTCCGATCTGGCCGAGGAGCGGGGCGAGCTCCGCCGGGGACATCGGGCCCCGCTCCTGCATGAGCTGCCTCAGCGACTGGCCTCGAACGTAGCCCATGACGAGGTACGGACCCGCCTCGGGATCGCTCCCGACGTCGCGCACGGCGACGACGTGGTCGGTCTTCTGCGCCAGCTGCGCCGCGACCTGGGCCTCGAACCGGAAGCGCTCCAGCGCGGTGCCAGCCTGGCTCTCGCGCTGGACGGTGAGGAGCTTGAGCGCGACGTCGATGCGCAGGGCCCTGTCGTGCGCGAGCCACACCTCGCCCATGGCGCCGCGTCCGATCAGCCGCAGGAGCTTGTACCGCCCGGCGACGACCTGGTTGCGCCGGGGGTCCTGCGCGACGTCGCCCCGCCCGGCTGCGGAAGAGGCGGGGCCGGCGTCGCCGGAGCGGCCGGCGCGCGCCAGAGCGGCACGCGCGCTGATCGGGGGATTGGCGTCAGATTGTCCAGCGGAAGCCGATGCTTGCCACACGAGCGGTACCCTCCGTGCCGTCGCCGTGTCCAAGCTCGTTGACGCGCTGATGCGACAACGCTCCTGGCCACCGAGACCGGGGCATGTCGGCTACGATACCACCGGGAAGGCGAAACTGGAATCAGGAATGGTGGAAGCGCCTCGCTCGGGAGTCGCCGGATCCACCATCATGTGCGCAAGGGTGGTGAGTGGGCGCATGATGGCGGCGACCTCGCCCAGGTCGGAACGTGATCTTGTCGGCCGTGGTGGACGACCTCGATGGTGTTTCCGTCGGCATCGCGCGCGAGCGCAGCGGAGCGGCCAGGGCGGCATGGGCGCTCGCCGGGAGGGCCGGGTGCGCGAGGAGGGGAAGCACAAGGGGGCCCGATCCCTTCGACGACGAAGGACGATTTCCTTGATCGCGCTTTGATCCCTTTGGGGATTCCGCGACGGCGACAGACTTTACGCCGACTTCATTTCCGCTCGCGCGTCGCTCATGGCTCGTAGTGCCGAGCAGCTGATCTCCGGCGGCAGCGCGGCCTTCTCGTGACCGCCAGCGGGAGCTCGCCACGTGGAGAGCAGCTCGATTCCGGCTGCGCGATACGTGGCGGCGCGCTCGCGGTAGAGAACACGCGATCCGGGGGGCGGCGTCCTCATCACCCGGTTGGACGGGCGCCTCCTGGCGCGCGAGCGCCTCGATACCCTCCGCGTGAGCGCACCGTTGAACGATCTCAGAGCGGGCGGGCACTCACCGAAGGAGCACCGACGCCAGGTCGCCGGCCCGTCCGTAGACCTGGGTCGCCGGTGCTCTCACGCGCCAAGTCTCCCGCTGTTCTCGGGAGCTCGCGGCGCGCGTTCTTCTTCCACCCAATTCGACGGCGTCTTTCGGAATCTCGGTCTTCGACCGCCCTTTCAAAAAGCTGCAGTTCAGCGCTCGATACCCTCGAACGCCCATTCAGGTCGCACTTTTTCCCGAGGAGCTCGCATGAATCGTAGTCGTTATTTGTTCTCGGCGCTGTCCTTCCTATCCGCTCTCGTGGTCGTCGCGTGCAGCGACGCCGAGAAGGGCAGCAGCGGCTCATCCGGCTCCGGTCCGGAGAACGGCAACGCGGAAGCGCTGCCGTGCGACGTCGACAAGATCCTCTCCACGAAGTGCCAGACCTGTCACGGGGCGTCCCCGAAGTTCGGCGCGCCGTTCCCGCTGGTCGATCGGAGCGATCTGGTCGCGCCCGCGGTGAGCGATCCCAACAAGAAGGTCTACGAGCTCGTCGCCGCACGCGCCCGCGACACCGCGCGCCCCATGCCTCCGCCCCCAACCGAGCGCCTGACCGCCGCGGAGCTCGCGATCTTCGATCAATGGATCGCCGCCGGCATGCCGGCCGGTAAAGACACGTGCGTCGACCCGGGCGGCGGCGGAACCATCGACCCTCCGACCCTGAGCTGCACACCGGATGTCCTGCTAGCGCCGTCCGCGCCGTACGTCATGCCGAAGGACGTCCAGGACCAGTATATGTGTTATGGGGTCGATGTAGAGATCGGCCAGAAACGACACCTCGTCGGGATCGCACCCCAGATCGACAACAGCACCATTGTACACCATATCCTGCTCTTCAAGGCGGATGAGGCGTCTCCCTCGACGCCCACGCCCTGTGAGGGGGGCGACATCCAGGGGGCTCTTTTGTCCGTCTGGGCGCCCGGCGGCGAGGCCACGGAGCTGCCGCTAGAGGCGGGCTTCCCGCTGGAAGGCACGGCACACTTCGTAGTCCAGGTGCACTACAGCAACATCAAGGGCCTCGACGGGCAGCAAGACAGCACCGGCTTCAACGTCTGCACGACGACGGAGCTCCGCCCCAACGACGCCGGCATCTTCTCGTTCGGCACAGAAGACATCAACATCCCGCCTCACGGCTCGCTCGACGTGAGCTGCGATTACCAGTTCCCGCGGGATATGGGGGCGATTTCGGTGATCAGTGTTATGCCGCACATGCACAATCTCGGCAAGCACCTGTCGAGCAACACGGTGCCCACGGACGGCAGCGAGCCGAGCAACCTGGGGCTCGCCGATCCGTGGAACTTCGACAACCAGATCTGGTACGACAACGATACCATCCTTCGAGGCGGCGACACCGTGAGGACGCGTTGCGCGTGGGACAACCCGGGCAACAGGGCCGTGGAATTCGGGGAGCGGACGGTGGATGAGATGTGTTATAATTTCGTGATGTACTATCCGTCTCAAGAGATAGAGTTGACTACTCCGACGGACGACGCGTCCTGTGTGACGACAAAATAGACCAGCTCGTGCAAGACGCGCGGCCTGTGCCCAAGCGGAGGCGCCCGCCGTTCGGTGAGAGCGCTCGTAAGCCTGGCGAACAGGAGCACCGCGCGCGCCGCCGGGCGCCTTCGAGGGTCTCTTCGATCCGCGCGCCACCCCGAACGGCCGCGTCGATCGCTTCGCTTTCAGCGAGCGGATAGGACAAGCAAACGCGTTCCGCGGCGGGAAAGACTATGCACGAGCGCCAGGGCCAAAGGAGCGTCACGCGCGTCCGTACCGTCGCTGTCCGTGCACCACCACGGCGCGCGCCTCGCGCTCGGCGTCTTGCGTCTTGATGGCCTCGCGCTTGTCGTAGATCTTCTTCCCCCTCGCCAGCGCGATCTCGACCTTGGCGAAGCCGCTCTTGAAGTAGAGCCGGGTAGCGATGGCGGTCATCCCCTCACGGGCGATCGAGTGGTCGATGCGCTCGATCTCGCGCCGGTGGAGCAGGAGCTTGCGCGCGCCCTTCGGCAAGTGGCCGAAGGCGGCGCCGGCCATCGCGGCGATGCTCACGCCGTGCAAGAACGCCTCTCCCCGCAGGACCGTGCAGAACGAGTCGGTCAAGTCGGCCTTGCCGTCGCGGAGCATCTTCACCTCGCTCCCCTTGAGGACGATCCCCGCCTCGAACCGGTCACCGAGATCATAATCGAAGCCTGCGCGCTTGTTGCGCGCGATGAGAACCTCGCCCGGCCTGACCTTCTCCTTCGGCACGAAGGGATCTTAGCACGACGCTGCCGTCCCCCCGACCGTGGAGCCGCGCGAGCCACCCTGCCCGGCTGCATCGAGCAGCGATGCACGCACCGTCGCTTCGCGCGCCCCCGGAGGCGCCTCAGCTCCAGAGGCTGCGCGCTCTTCCGCTGGGGGGCGCATCACGCGCGACCCGCGCGCCTGGAGGGGAGCTGATACGAGCGGAGATTCAGCGGCAAGAGCCCGCGCATGACACGGCAAGCCGCGCGGACAGCAGCCACGGTGCGCTCAGGCGGGTGCGGATCGAGCGGAGCGGGGACCCGTTCCGGGGAGAGGCCGAGCGACGGCACGATCGCCCGGGCCGCGAGGACACCTGTCAGGCACGCGCGCTCGAGGAACATCGCCGGCGATCCGCACGCAACGCCGTCACCGCAGCGCGCGACGTTCGGCAGCGCGGTGATCACCGCGGGGAGCCGCGCCATCTCGCCGACGCGCAGCGCGACCTGGGTCGGCGGATTGCGCTGCACATGGGCATGCACGATCTCGCCCGGGATCTCGGGCCAGATCCGCCGTACCATCGCCTTGATTCGCTGCGCCAGGGCCGCGTCCTCCACCGTCTGCGCGCCCACAGCCAGGTCTCCGTAAAGGTGCGCTTCGAGGACGCCTCCTCCCGTGCGAGCGTGCCAGGTGCGGAATGGCTCCTGGAGCCGATGCAGCCAGAAGAAGTTCCTCGCCACAGAATCGACCAGCAGCCCGGAGGGCGCGCGCTCCGGCCGCGGAGCGCCCGCGAGCCACAGCCGCACCACGACGCTCGGGAGCCCGGCCGGCCGAGGGGTCCCCGGGGCTGCAGCGAGCGGCGTCCCCGCAAGGAGCCGCTCCTGCCCGGCGGGATCGAGCGCGACCACCACCGCGCTGGCCGGGAGCGTCTCGGCCCCTCGCCGCGTGTCGATGGTCACTCCGGTCGCGCGCCGCCCCTCGATCCGCAACCCCGTCGCGCGCGCGCCGAGCAGCACCTCGCCGCCTCGCCCGCGGATCGCAGCGAGGAGCGGCGAGATCACGCACTGCTCTGAGTCGGCGGCGAAGACATCGAATTGCGAATCGCGCCGGTCGTTCACCAGATAAAGGTGAATCCCGGTGAAGAGCGCGGCGAGGCTGATCGCGTGCGTCTCCTCGAAGTAAATCGAGTGCGAGAAGGACTCGAAGAGCTGCCGGAACGAAAGTGGCCAGTCCGCGATCATCGTCGCCACGCTCGCGTGATCGTACGCGGCGACGTCGTCGGGCGAGGCGAGGTCGAACGCGAGAGCGTGAGAAAGGCACCCCAGCATGCGCGCGAACGCGACCGGACCCGCCGTGAGCGTGTCGTAAGCGAATGGCGGGGAGAACCAGGGGCGGAACTGCGCAAGCGGTGCCGGCACGCGCGAGCCGCGCACGGACGCGCCGATGTCGACGGCCGCGACGCCGTTGGGCGAGTCGACGATGAGCTCCTGCGTTCCAGCGTCGACCAGCCGCCGATCGAGGCCGTGATCGGCGAGGAGGCGGCGCAGGTTGCGATACTGCCGCCACACGCCGTGGAGCCCGTGCTCGACGGGGAACTGCATCGCCGTGCCGCGCCATCGGACATCCACGGTGTCCAGCGTGGCCAGGCGCCCGCCGGCGACATCGCCGGCCTCGACCAGCACGACGGGGGCGCCCGCCTCCGCCAGCCGGATCGCCGCCGTGAGCCCGGCCAGCCCCGCGCCTACCACGACGACCCGCGACGATGTCCCCGTCACGGCCGGACTTCGGCAGGCGACGCGGTCGGCGCCGAGGTGGGGCTGTACTGCGCGACGATCTCTCCCTCGTTCAGTACGAAGCTCACGTCCATCTCCACGCCCGCGGCCGCCTCCACGACCGGCATGTTACCCGGCGCGAGAAGGTAGATGGGGTCGACCGTCGAGGGCCCGATCTCGAACCGCGCCGCGGAGAGGAGCACCGCCCGGGAGACACGCACGTCGTGGAGAGGCGTGCGCCACACCCGCGATACGCACGAACGGTCGCCCGCGGGGGTCGGGATGACCTGGTGCGTATAAAAGGGCAGCTCGAAGACGTTGCTCATCCCCAGCGCCGCTCCCCGCGCGCCCAGCGCGGCAGCCTTGTCCGCCACCGCGCGAGCCACGTGGTCGACGAAGGACTCGTGTTTCGCAGCCGCATGCCACGTCCCACGCACGAGCTCGATCGGGTGGACGTTCCCGGCCGTCTCTCCTGGAGCGAGGCCGGGCCGACGCACCTCCGTGCCGTCGCTGCCGATGGCGATCTCCGCTAGCTTCTTCGGAAACCCATACATCTCGCGCCCGGTGACCATCATCACGTCGCTCGAGATATAGATGGTGTTGATAAAGAGCCCTACCTCGCTCATCCGCGCGTGCTCACGCACGAAGCAGCCGATGACGAGCTCCCGGTAGGGGTAAACCGCGCCCGTGGGATCCGAGGAGGAGAACGCCGACGAGTAATCCATCACGCCCCATAGCGCCTTGCCCTCGAGGCCGGGGAGGACTCCCAGGCAGGGAGGGATATCCGCGCCGAGCCAGCCCGGATCGACGTCGACGAGGAAGAGACGCGCGCGCAGCGCCAGCGAAAAAGGGGGCGGCAGGCAGAGCGGATGCGCGCTCGGCATGCCCAGGGGAGACGACCTGAAGCGATCCCGCGGGGGCGCGACCCGATCGAGCGGAGCAGGCCGCGGCGCGCGCGCGAGGCGGCATGTCCCGAAGTCGTAGACCAGCTCTTGCACGTCGTCGGCGCCGTGGAAGGTCTGCACGACGAGGCGCGTCTGCTCGGAGCGCTCGATGACGCGGAGGTCGAGGTCGGGGCGATCGAACGGCCCGGCGTCGACCGGGTTATAATAGATCTGGAAAGCGCCGTGCGCATCGGTGATGCCGCGGCCGAGGAAATCGCCCCTCAGGGCGTCGCGATCCCACAGCTCCAGCTCTACCCCCGCGAGCGGCTCGCTCGTCGCGGCGAGGACGAGCTTGCCGACGGTCTTGTGGCTGCGCGAGCTTGTCTGCGGACGGGGGAGCCCCTCCAGTATCCGCTCGTGCAGCTTTCTTGGTTGTTGTTGTTGAGAGGCGACTTCGTCCTTTTTGTCTGCCATGGATGACTCTCAGGGCAAGAGGCGAGAATGACAGGTACATGTTGCCATCATGGCGGTCAAGCGAAAGGGGGCAAGCGTGTAGCCGCCGCTCGGGCTCGCACGCGCGGGCTCATTCCGCTCGGTACGTCTCGCCCGCCGCGCGCAGGCGCTCAATGAGCTTCGTCCCCATGGCGACCGCGGGCGTGAGGACGCCCCCGTGCGCCGGCAGGTCGTCCTGGGCCAGCGACAGCGCCGCCTCCCCGAGCATGATCGCCGTTCCGCCGTACCCGGGGTCGTGGCTCCCGGCGACCACGCCGGTGAGCTTCTTTCCGGCCGCGCTCCTCGCATGGATCTCGAGGCGAAACCGCCCACGTTCGCGCTGCTCTCGACTCGGCCCCTCGCCCGGCGCCGGGAGGAGTCGCCCGAGCAGCGCTCGCCCCGGCGGGAAGACGGCCAGCGCGCTCGCGCCCCCGAGCGCCGCGCTGATCCCCGCCGCCCTCGCGAGCCCTGCGACGCCCTCGCCGGTGCTGATGGCCTCGTCGTACCGGAAGTCGCGACCGTAGGCGTGTCCCAGGAGCGCGTTCGAGCGCCGCACGACGCGCGTGTTGATGGCCGCCATGATGAACGGAGCCGTCCAGCCCCCGCTGCCTGCGTCGCGTCCGGGAGCCTTGAAGTCGCGGCAATCCGGGCCGCGCGGGCTGCCCTCCGGATCGAGCGCGTACGGATCGATGAGCGCGCGCCACACGGCCGGATCGCCGATGTTCTCGAAGATGGACATCAGGGTCGCGACCGAGCCGCCGCTCAGGCCGCCCGGGGTCTTCAGGATCACGCGGCCGTGCGCCTCGGCGAGCCGATCGCCCTGCGCGGCGAGGTGCTCGTGGAGCATGAGCACGCCGAGATCCGACGGAATCGAGTCGAACCCACAGCAATGCACGATGCGCGCCCCCGTGGCCTCCGCGCGGGCGTGGTGGGCCTCGATCATCCGGCGGATCCAGTGCGTCTCGCCGGTGATATCGCAGTATGACGTGCCCGCCTCGACGCAAGCGGCGACCAGCTGATCGCCGTACTTCGCGTAGGGCCCGGCCGTGCTGCACACGACCCGCGCCCGGCGGGCGATGTCGTCCATGGCGCCGCGATCGAGGCTGTCGCCGACGAGGATGGGGAGAGCCTCCGCGGCGGGATCGAGGGCGGCGAGCCCGCTCCGGACGTGCTCGAGCCGGTGCCGTCTCCTCCCCGCCAAGGCCCAGCGCACGCCTGGGCGCCGCGCCACGAGGTACTCCGCGACCAGCCGACCGGTGAAGCCGGTGGCACCGAAGAGGACGAGGTCGAGTTCCTTGGTCATGCGCGCCAATCTGGAGCAGAGCGCTGGTTGCCGGTGTGCCGCCGCGCGAAGCGCGGTCGGGTACCAGCGGTTCGTCGGGCGGCATCGTGGGCTTCGGCCTTATGGGTCAACGCATATGCGCGGCACGACGTCATGGGCACCGTGCAGGCATGTTGCAGTTGCACACGGGCAGGGTCTCGCGATACGGCCCTTGGGGCAGTATCGGCTCTGCGCTGCAAGACCCAGATGCTGTCCGGGCGAGGTGGGGAGCGACGTCGGAGCTTACTTGGTCATCGCTGCCGGGTCCGCAGGCCCTGTCTCGCCTGTGTCCTGCACCGACTGAATCACAATCCCGGCATTGGGAACGTACTTATACACCAGCTTCTTGTTGCAACCCGTCACCCCATACAACGACGAGCTGATGATCTTCACGTCGATTTGGTTGGCAGGGCAGGACAGCTCGAATGCCACCCGGTCCCTCAGAGAAGCCCAGCTGCCGCCTTCGAGCGTCATCACATCGCTCTTCCCGCAGCCGGAGACGATCTCCGAGTACGTCGTGTTCGGCTGAATCGTGAGCTGATCCTCGCTACAGCCCAGCGACATCGCAGCCTTCGGCTTGGAAGACGGCCACCCGCACCCCGGCGCGGCCACGACGATGGTCGATGTCGCAAGCGATAACAACGGCAGCCGCGAGGCTAAGACACGAAGCGCACGCCCAAGAAACGCTCGTCCCATACGAGGCCTATAGCAGCTCCCTGAATCGCGTGTCAACGATTCAATGGCAGGGCGAGCGCGTCAATCCGCGCAAGCATGCATGTGACGGTGCGCGCGAGAGCTCGCTCCTCGGCCGCCGATTCCGGGTGAGCTCGGAGCTCGCGGGGCTCGGTCCGAGCGCGATGCTCGTCCTCGTCGCCGCGGTCGTCGCCCCAGGGCCAGCCGCCGCGTCGACGGCCGCGAGCTCCGTTCCGAAGGCGGGCAGGAGCCGGTCGACGTGGTGCTCGACCCGGTGCCCTCGCGACGGCCACCACCCAACGCGTCGCCTGGTCCCCCAAGGGCTGCGAGGCGAGCGCGCCGGCGGCCACCTGCCGCGCCGAAAAATTCCTCCCGAGCACGATCGACCAGGCACGCGCGAACATCGCGAAACCGACCCGCCCCCCATCGCGTAGCACCATCGAACGACGCGCCCGGGCCATCACAGGCCGAGGCGGGCGCCATGCAGGCGCCCGCGGCCGCTCCGGTCTCCGCGGCGTGCTGGAGGAGCGCCCGCTGCCACGCGGCTCGCCGCGGCGGGGGCGATCCAGGTCGCGTCACCTCAATCACCGCTTCTGGAGGATGTTCATGAAGATTCGGAATCGCGCGCTGTCGGCCCTGCCCCTCGTCCTCACCCTCGCCGCTGCTTGCGGCGACGGCGATGGCGGCGACACCACCGGCGCCGGTGGCATGGGCGGGGGAGGCGCGGGCGGGGATGCGGTCACGAGCTTCGAGATCACCCTCGAAAACGTGACGCCCGCGCGGGACTACCGGGTCGCCGGCGTGTTCGACACCCCCGTCGGCGAGAGCATGCCCGGCCCGCTCTTCCCCGAAAAGAGCTTCGAATTCCGCGTCGGCGCCCTGCCCGGCGACAGGCTGTCGTTCACGACCATGTTCGGTCAATCCAACGATCTGTTCTATGCGCCCGACGGCGCCGGGATCGCGCTCTACGACGAGAAAGGCGCCCCGGTGAGCGGCGACGTGACCGACCAGGTCCTCCTGTGGGACGCGGGCACCGAGGCCAACGAGGAGCCGGGCGCCGGGCCGAACCAGGCGCCCCGGCAGAGCGGCCCCAACACGGGCGCTCCGGACCCGGACAACACGGTGCGGCTGGTCGACGATGACTATACCTACCCGCCGGTCGAGGAGGTCATCCAGGTGACGGTGACGCCGGAGCCAGGCAATGAGTTCACGATCCGGATCACCAACATGTCAAAGGCGGGGACGCTGATGCCCGAGGGCGGGGAGCCGGCCGCCGTGCCGCTGTCGCCGGGGCTCTTCGTGGTGCACACGATGGACAACCCGCTGTTCACCGTCGGACAGGCGTACCCCGACAACGGCCTGGAGGCGCAGGCCGAGGACGGGAACCCGACGATGCTGCACGAGGGAGCCATGCCCCGCGCGGGGCTGACCTCGCCGGTGGCGCCTGGCGTCGCGGTGGTCCACGGGTCCGGAGCGCCCCTGTTCATGTCGGGCGAGGCGGACCGGGGCAAGGGCCTCGAAATGCTGGCCGAGGACGGGAACCCGACCGCGCTCGCGGCGTCGCTGGAAGACGAGGTCGGGGGCGAGAGCGGGATCTCGTCGGTGCTGGTCTACAACACGCCCGTGGGCGCCTCGATGCCGGGGCCGCTGCTGCCCGGCGCGAAGCTCAGCTTCACGGTGACCGCGCGGCCCGGCGAGCGGCTGAGCTTCGCGTCCATGCTCGGGCAATCGAACGATCTGTTCTTCGCGCCGAGCGCGCAGGGGATCGCGCTGTTCGACGCGAGCGGCGAGCCGGTGAGCGGCGATGTCTCCGACCAGGTCACGATCTGGGACGCGGGCACCGAGGCCAACCAGTGGCCCGGCGTGGGCCCCGACCAGGCGCCGCGCCAGGCCGGGCCGCAGATGGGCGCCGACGATCCCACGGACCAGGTGCGCCCCGTCGACGACGGGTATGCGTATCCCGCGTCGAACCAGATGCTGAAGGTGACCATCACCCCGGCGCGGTAGCGGGAGCGCGAGCCTCGACCCCGCCGACGCGACGTCCGACGAGGTAGCGCTCGGCGGCCCGGGCGAAGCATCCTGTGCCAGAACGGGCCAGCGCTTCTCCGGATGTCAGGGAGCGGAAGGCCCGGAGCGCAGCGGCCCGGTCGCCCCGCGCGCATCGCCCCGGAAACCCACGCGCCCGCGATCGCGGGCCGGCGCGGCACGGCCGATGCTGGGCAGGGCGGCATCATGCGAACCCTCCGAACCTTCGCTCCGCTCTTCGCCCTGTCTCTGGCCGCGATCCTCGGCTGCGAGGCGTCCACCGAGCCCAACCCGACCCCCGAACCCGGGGGCGAGGGGTGCCGCGACGCCGATACGGCCGGGTGCGTGGTCGCCTCGGACAAACAGCGCATCTCGACCCCGGACGTCCCTGCGGAGGACAAGACCGCGCTCGTCTCTGGCAACTCCGCGTTCGCGCTCGACCTCTACCAGGAGCTCCGCCAGGAGCCCGGCAACGTCTTCTACTCGCCCTACAGCATCTCGACGGCGCTCGCGATGACCTGGGCCGGCGCGAAGGGCGAGACCGAGACGGCCATGGCCGACACGCTGCGCTTCGGCCTCGGGCAGGACAAGCTCCACCCGGCGTTCAACTGGATCGACCAGGAGCTCGAGAGCCGCGGTCAGGGCGCCCAGGGCGCCGATGGCGAAGGCTTCCGCCTCAACGTCGTGAACGCGCTCTGGGGGCAGATCGGCTACGGGTTCGAGGCGCCCTTCCTGGACACGCTCGCGCTGAACTACGGCGCCGGAATGCGCGTCGTGGACTTCGTGGGCCACAAGCAGGAAGCGGTCGATCTCATCAACGGCTGGGTCAGCGACCAGACCGAGGGCAAGATCGAAAAGCTGGTGCCCATCGACGCGATCACCCTCGAGACGGTGCTGGTCCTCACGAACGCCATCTACTTCAACGCGGCGTGGCGCACCCCCTTCGAGCCCACCGCGACGGCGGATGGGCCGTTCGAGAAGGCCGATGGAACCGAGGTGACGGTGCCCCTGATGCACGCCAGCCTGGAGATGCCGTACGCCGAGGGCGAGGGCTACAAGGCGGTCGCGATGCCCTACGACGGGGACGAGCTGTCGATGGTGCTCGTCCTGCCGGCCAAGGGCACCCTCGACGCGTTCGAGGCGTCGCTCGACGCGGCGAAGGTCGACGGCATCGTCGGCGCGATGAGCGAGCACCTGGTCGAGACCACGATGCCCAAGTTCAAGTTCGAGTACGAGCTGAGCCTCAAGAAGACGCTGGAGGCGATGGGGATGGAGATCGCGTTCACGTCCGGGGTCGCGGACTTCACCGGCATCAACGCCGAGGGACAGCCCTACATCCAGGACGTCCTCCACAAGGCGTTCGTCGGCGTGAACGAGGCCGGCACCGAGGCGGCGGCCGCGACCGCGGTCATCGTCGGCGACGAGTCGGCGCCCGTGCCGGCGTCGCTCGCGCTCGTGAATCCCTTCCTGTTCCTCATCCGCGACAACGCGACGGGCAGCATCCTGTTCGTCGGCCGCGTCGCCGATCCCAGCGCGAGCTGACCCGAAGGGCCCCGCGCCGGGCGCGTCCGCGCGCCAGGCGCCGGGCGCCCGCGATGGCGAACCGCCGCCATCATGGCTCCACCAGCGCGCGCGCCGCTCGACCTGCCCGCGCCCCCGCCGGCGCGGGGGCCCGCGGCCCGGACCCCGGGGCGCGGCCGCGCCGCCTCTCATAGCATCGCGTCCGTCACATCCTCCGCGGGCCGGGTCTGCCTCAGCGACACCCGAAAGGAGACCCGTATGAGACGCGCAGCGCCGATCCTCCTGTCCATCACGACCCTGGGCACCGCCATGGCCCTCGCCGCGTGCGAGGCCGCCGACGTCGAGCCGCCCGCCCCCCTCGCCGAGGCCCCCGCGCCGCTCCAGGCCGTGGCGCCGTTCTCGGTCGTCATCGCCTCCGATCCGCAATACTGGTGGAGCGAGGACGACCTCGTGGGCGAGGACGCCGCGGAGGCCCATCTCTCCTCGGCGGACATCAAGGCCCTGGGCAACAAGACCAACCGGGATCAGGTCAAGGCGATCAACGCGCTCGTCAAGGGCGCGACGCCCCCAGGCTACAGCGCGCCAAGCGCCGTCGTCGTCAACGGCGATCTCACCTCGTTCGCCCGCCCCGACCAGTGGGCCGCGTACGAGGATCAGTATGAAGACGACCTCCTGGTCGACGTCTTCCCGGGGCTGGGGAACCACGACTACGGGAGCAACGTGCACGACAGCTGCGGCGCATCGGCGCAGGACATCGCCGAGGCCTGCGGCTATTGCGCGGCGAGCCCCGGCTGCGACCTGTGCGAGCTCGTCGGCGCCTGCGATTGCGACAAGGGGTGCGCCGAGTGCGACCGGATGACCGGCGAGGGATCCAACTACTGCGGCAACGAGTCGCGGCGGTGGATGGAGCGCTGGATCAAGAAGCACCGCGGCCAGCTCGAGGCGTACGATCCGGGCAGCGTGGCCTACTCGTTCGTGAAGAACGGGATCCGCTTCATCCAGCTCCACAATCACCCCACCTACGAGGAGCCCGACTTCCACATCTCGAAGTCGATCGACTTCCTCCGGAACGAGCTCGCCGACGCGGTGGGCGAAGGGCAGCGCGCCGTCATCAACATGCACGATTTCGGCGACGACATGTCGACCACGGACGCGGAGTTCATCGGCGCCATCACCGGCTTCGAATACAACGTCCTCGGCATCTTCTCGGGGCACATCCACAGCCAGGCCGGCCACAGGGGGAACATCGCCGTGAACGGCGTCCAGATCCCGTGGTTTCGCACCGGCTCCGCGACGTACAGCTACTTCCTGCTCGTCCAGTTCGACGGCGACAGCATGGATGTGAGCGCCGTCCATAGCGAGGGCGGCGTCCCCGCGCAGGTCACGGCGTACACGACCTCGGACTGCGACCGTTACGGCGTGGGCAACTGCGCCAACGTCAAGGCGCCGTCGCACCACCCCTACCCCGTCAACCCTTGCCCGGGAGGCACCCAGCCCGACGTCGCGCCGGGCTCGGCGTCGAGCTACCGCTGCGCGGTGGTGTCGGCGCAGCGGATCACCGACGGCCACACCGAGGACAAGGCCGAAAAGGACGATCATTTCGGCCGGGCGTTGGCCACGGCGGACTTCAATGGAGACGGCTACGCCGACCTGGCCGTGGGCGCGCCCTACGAGGACATCAACGGCGCGGACGACGCGGGCGCCGTCAACGTGATTTACGGATCGACCCTCGGGCTGACGAGCGGCGGAGACCAGCTGTGGCACCAGGACTCGCCGGGCGTGGTGGGCAGCGCCGAGAATGACGATCGCTTCGGCTATGCCCTGGCGGCCGGCGACTTCAACGGCGACGGCTTCGACGATCTCGCGATCGGCGCGCCCGGCGAGGACATCGGCGGCGACGACGACGGCGGCTCGGTCTACATCCTCTACGGCTCTGCGTCCGGGCTCACGAGCGCCGGCAATCAGGGCTGGGACCAGGACAGCCCGAACGTGGCCGGCGGCGTCGAGGGCGGCGATCACTTCGGCTGGTCCCTGGCCACCGGCGACTTCAACGGCGACGGCTACGCCGACCTGGCGATCGGCGCGCCCGACGAGGACGTGGACGGTCACGACGACGGCGGCGCGGTGCACGTCTTCCGCGGTACGGCGGCGGGCCTGTCGGCCGCCGGCGATCCGATGTTCCACGAGAACAGCCCGAACGTGGCCGGCAGCGTCGAGGAAGGGGATCGCTTCGGCTGGTCGCTGGCGGCCGGCGACTTCAACGGCGACGGCAAGGCCGATCTCGCGATCGGCGCGCCCTACGAGGATCTCGCCGGTCACGGCGGCGCCGGCGCGGTGCACGTCTTCCGCGGCACGGCGGCGGGCCTGTCGGCCGTCGGCGATCCGATGTTCCACCAGGACAGCCCGAACGTCGCCGACGCCGTGGAGGACGGCGATCACTTCGGCTACGCGCTCGCCTCGGGCGATTTCGACGGCGACGGCAAGGCCGACCTCGCGATCGGCGTGCCGCACGAGGATTTCGCCGGGCACGGCGGCGGCGGCGTGGTGCACGTCTTCCGCGGCACCGCATCGGGTCTCGCCGCCGCGGGGGATCCGCTGCTGAGCCAGAACAGCCCGAACGTGGGCAGCAGCGTCGCGGACGGCGATCACTTCGGCTGGGCCCTGGCGTCGGGGGACTTCGACGGCGACGGCAAGGCCGACCTGGCGGTCGGCGCGCCGCACGAGGACATCGACGGCCACGACGACGCCGGGGTGACGCACCTCTTCCGCGGCACCGCCACGGGCCTGTCGACCCTCGGCGACCCGGCGTACACGCAGGACAGCCCGGGCGTGGAGGGCAGCCTGGAGGACGATGACCGCTCCGGGTACGCGCTGGCCTCCGGCGACTTCGACGGCGACGGCAAGGCCGACCTGGCCATCGGCGCGCCCGGCGAGGACATCTCGCGCGGCGGCGACGACAACGACGGCCACGTCAACGTCCTGTATGGCTCGAGCGCCGGCGTGGTGGCCGACCGCGATCAGGTCTGGCACCAGGCCTGGTGAAGGGCCCGGCGTGAGGCGGTGAGGCCGCCTCCTCACGCCCCCGCCCGCGAGCAGTGGTCGAATTCGAACATGAAGGCGGGGAGGCGGGACGAAAACCTTAATGATCTTCGCGCCTTCCCGCCTTCATGTGGACTCTCTCCGGGCAAAGTTGACCACGACCTGCCCGCGCCGGCGGCGCCTGCATCGTGAAGCGCGCCCACGGTATGCTCCTCCCCCAGGAGCCCCTGCTTGTCCGCTGAAGACCACCGATCCGAGCCATCCCCCGGCGTCACGGTCGATCCCCAGCCATCCTCCGGCGTCACGGCGGAAGCCGCGCCGTCCGCCGGCGCCACGGCCGACGCCGACAGCCTCTCCAGTGACGGCTCCACCTCTTCCTCGCCGTCCCTCGCGTTCCTCCGCCAGATCGCCCGCGTGCCCGAGGTCGTCCCCGTCGCCCCGATCGACGCCGACGAGAGCGGCGCCTTCCTCGCCGCCGGCGAGGATCCGCCGCGCTTCGCGCTCCGCCGTCGCCTCGGGAGCGGCGGGTTCGGCACCGTGTACGAGGCCTTCGACCGGAAGCGCGGCGCGCTCGTCGCGCTCAAGGTGCTGCGGCGCCCGGACGGGCAGGCCATCGCCCTGTTCAAGCAGGAGTTTCGCGCGCTGGCCGGGATCGTCCACCCGCGCCTCGTCCGGCTCTACGAGCTGCACCGGGACGACGCGCGCTGGTTCTTCACCATGGAGCTCGTCTCGGGCACGGACGTGCTCACGCACGTGCGCCGCGAGGGAGGGCCGGACGAGGCGCGCCTGCGCGCGGCCTTCCGGGAGATCGCCGAGGGGCTGGCCTTCCTGCACGACGCGGGCAAGCTCCACCGCGACATCAAGCCGTCGAACGTGATGGTCGACGCGGCCGGCGCCGTGAAGGTCCTCGACTTCGGGCTCGTCGCCGATCTCAACGCCCCCACGGCGCCCGTGCGGGCGGGGACGCCGAGGTACATGGCGCCGGAGCAGGCCGCGGGGCTCGCGGTCGGGCCGGCAGCCGACATGTACGCCGTCGGCGTGATGCTCCACCAGGCGCTCACCGGCCGCCTGCCCGCGCAAGGCGCCACGGCGCCCGCGCCGGGGCCCGCCGCGAGGGACGCGCCCGAGGATCTCGACCGCCTCTGCCGCGAGCTCCTGGCGCACGATCCCGCGACCCGACCCACGGCCCGCGAGGCAGCGGCGCGGCTCCTCGGCCAGGCCGCCGGCGCCCCGATCGCGCGGCGCCCGGCGCCGGCGGCCCCCTTCGTGGGCCGCGCGGCCGAGCTCGGGCGGCTCCACGCGGCCCTCGACGAGGCGCGCGCGGGGCGCACGGTGGTCGCGCTGCTCCGCGGATCGTCGGGCATGGGAAAGAGCGCGCTCTTGCAGCGGTTCCTGGAGTCGGCGGGCGGCGAGCCCGGGGCGGTCCCGCTCGCGGGGCGCTGCTTTCAGCAGGAGTCGGTGCCGTACAAGGCGCTCGACGGCATCGTCGACGAGCTCGGCCGGCTCCTCGCCCGCGCGGCGCCGGAGGACCTCGCCGCGTGGCTGCCCGACGACGTCGTCGAGCTCGGGCGCGCCTTCCCGGTGCTGCGGGAGGTGCCGGCGATCGCGGCGGCCGCGCCGCGGGAGGGCGCGGCGCCGGACGACGCGGAGCGCAGGCGCCGGGCCTTCGCCGCGCTGCGCGAGCTGTGCGCGCGCCTCGGCCGGGCGCGCGCGCTGGTGCTCGCGGTCGACGATCTCCAGTGGGGCGACCTCGACAGCGTCGCGCTGCTCGTCGAGCTGATGCGCCCTCCCGCGGCGCCGCCGCTGCTCTTCGTCGCCTCGTACCGCGCGGAGGAGGACGAAACGAGCCCCGTCCTCCGCGCGCTGCTCGCGGCGCTGCGCGAAGGCCTCGCGGCGGACGTGCGCGTGCACGAGATCGACGTCGGCGAGCTGCCCCCCGCCGACGCCGCGGCGCTCGCGGGCGCGCTGCTCGCGGGCGCGGGCGCGCCCGGCGGCGCGGCGGCGCGGATCGCGGCGGAGGCCCACCACAGCCCGCTCTTCATCACCGAGCTCTCGCGTCTCGCGGCCGAGCGCGGCGACTTCGGCGGCGCCGCGCCCGACCTGCCCGCGCTGCTCGCGGGGCGCATCGAGCGGCTCCCCGCGCCGGCGCGGCGGCTGCTCGAGGTGGTCGCGGTGGCGGGGCAGCCGATCGCGCGGCGGACCGCGGCGCGCGCGGCCGAGGCGGAGGGCGAGGCGCTGGACGAGCCCGAGGCGCTCTCGCGGCTCGTCGCCGCGCAGGTCGTGCGCGTGCGGGAGGCGCACGAGCGCGAGGAGCTCCTACCGTACCATGATCGCGTCGGCGAGGCGGTGCTCGCCGCGCTGCCGCGCGCGCGCCGCCGCGAGCACCACCTGCGCGTCGCGCGGGCGCTGGAGGGCCAGGGCGGCGCCGAGCCGTCCCTGCTCGTGCACCACCTCCGCGGGGCCGGGCTCGACGCGGAGGCCGCGGCTCGCGCCGTCGAGGCGGCCGCGCAGGCGCAGGCGGCCCTCGCCTTCGATCGGGCGGCGCGCTTCGCGCGCGAGGCGCTCGAGCTCGGCGAGCCTGACGCCGCGGTCGCCCGCGGCGCCCGGCTCGCGCTCGCCGCCGCGCTGGCGAGCGGCGGCCGGTCGCGCGAGGCGGCGGAGGCGTACCTCGATCTCGCGTCGCGCGAGCCGCCGCGCGAGGCGCTCGCCCACCGGCTGCGGGCGATGCAGCTGCTCCTCGCGGGCGGGTACGTGGACGAAGGGCTGTCGGTGCTCGACGACGTCCTGGCCGAGCTCGGGCTCTCCAGGCCCGCGTCGACGCTCGAGGCGCTCGCGCAGGCGGCCGCCCTGCGCGCGCGGCTCTGGGCCCGCGGCCTCGCCTTCCGCGAGCGCGCGGAGCGCGAGATCCCGGGCCGCGACCTGCTCGCCATGGACGCGTGCCACGCGGCCGCGAGCCTGGCCGTGACGGCGCCCGTCCAGAGCGCGCCGTTCGCGGCGAGGCACCTGCTCCTCGCGCTCGACGCCGGCGAGCCGCACCGCCTCGCGCGGGCGCTCACCCTCGAGGCGATCCACGCCGCGCTCCGCGGCCAGCGCGACGGCGGCCGGCGCGCCGCCGCGTTGCTGGCGCTCCTCGAGCGGGTGGCCGCGCGCTCGCCGCGCCCGGAGGCGCGCAACTTCCACCTGCTGGCCGAGGGCGTGGCCGCGTTCGCCCGCGGCGAGCTCGAGCGCGCCGAGGTGCTCCTCGGGCGGAGCAGCGCGGCGCTCGGGGCGCACGGCGGCGAGAGCGGGAGCGGCGGGAGCTTCGCGCACGCGCTCCTGGCGACGGTGCTCTGGCTCCAGGGCAAGATCCCCGACCTCGCCGCGACCACGGCCGATCTCCTCGCCGAGGCGCGCGAGCGCGGCGACCGCTACCGCGAGACGATGATCCGCCTCAACGGCGCGTACCTGCTCGACCTCGCCGCCGATCGGCCGGCCTCGGCCCGCGCCACGGTGGACGCCGCGATGGAGCGCTGGTCGCGCGCCGGCTACCACCTCCAGCACTTCCGCGAGGTCCTCGCCCGCGGGCGGATCGCGCTCTACGAGGGCGACGCGGCCGCGGCGCTGCGCTTCGTCCTGGCGGCGACGCCGCCGCTCCTCGGCTCCGGCATGGTCGCGATCCCGCTGGTGCGGGGCGAGCTCCACTACCTGCGCGCCCTCGCGTCCCTCGCGGTCGCCGCGCGCGGCGGCGCGCGGGCGGTCGCCTTACGGGCCCTCGCCCTCGCCGACGCGCGCGCGCTCGACCGGCGCGACGTCTTCTGGGGCCCCCCCGTCGCCGCGATGATCCGGGCCAGCGTCGCCGCGCAGCGCGGCCGCGCGGCCGAGGCCGCCGAGCGCATGCGCGGCGCCGAGGCCGCGCTCGACCGGCTTGGCGCTGCCCTGCTGGCGGCCGCCGCGCGCCGCGCGCGGGGGGTCTGGCTCGGCGGCGACGAGGGGCGCGCGCTCGTCGCCGCGGCGGACGCGTGGATGGAGGCCCGCGGCGTGCGGCGCCCCGCGCGCTTCGCCGCCACGCTGGCGGGCTAGCGCCCAACGCACGTGCGAGGCCTCGTGCGTTCACCGCAGAGCGACGAACGGTAGTGGTCAACTTTGCCCGGAGAGAGTCCACATGAAGGCGGGAAGGCGGGAAGATCATTAAGGTTTTCTTCCCGCCTTCCCGCCTTCATGTTCAAATTTCACCACCGCTCGACGAACGGGGTGAAACCGCTCGAAAGAGCAGAGCCAGCCCGCAGGAGAGGACGATCCATGAAACTGTACTTCAGCCGGAACTTGAATCCACGCGTCGCCGTCGCCGTGGCGCGCCACCTCGATGCTCCCGTGGAATTCATCCACGCGGCGCCTCTCGACCCGTCGCAGCAGGAGAAGTTTCGCGCGCTGAACCCTAACCTGCGCGTGCCCATCCTGGTCGAGGGGAGCCAGTCGCTCTGGGAGACGGACGCGATCGCGTGCCGCCTCTCGCAGCTCACGGGCTCGGACTTCTGGCGCACGGGCGCCGCACAACCGGAGATGATCCGCTGGTTGAGCTGGGGCACGCACAACTTCGTCGCCGCGTGCGACAAGGTCCACTTCGAGCGCGTGACGAAGCAGCGCTACGGGCTCGGCCCCATCCGCGACGACCTCGTGGCGGAGGGGCTCTCGGGGTTCGCCGAAGCGGCGACGCTGCTCGACAAGGTCCTGAGCGGCAGGGACTGGCTCGTCGGGAGCGCGGTCTCGTACGCGGACTTTCGCATGGCGTCGGTGCTCCCGTTCGCGGATCTCGCCGGGCTGCCGCTCTCGGACTACCCGCACGTCGCGGCCTGGCACGCGCGCCTGTGGCAGCTCGACGCCTGGCGCGATCCGTTCGCCGGGCTCGACGCCCCGGAGCTCCCGGAGGTCCCGCGCTTCGACGCCACCGGATCGAAGCGTTAGCCGCTCCCGCGCGCCCGCGGCGGCTGTCAGCGTCGCCCGGCGCGTGGCTCAGCGTGACACACGCCGCTCCTGGATCGCGGCCGAACCCGTCGCTCTCTTCTTCAGCGGAGCGGCATGGCGTTTGCCGAGCTCACCGCCATGAACACCATCTCTCGCTTCGGAGTGCTCTGCGCCACGGTGTGGATCGCGGCGTGTGGGACAGAGATCTCGACAGGAGGGGATCCCCAGGGGCCCTCGATCCCCGATCCGCCTGGCGGGGCGAGCAGGCCGGACGACGCGCCGGGCGGCACCGATGGATCGGCCCAGGGCGCGTCCTCCGCCCTGCGGCTCCGCGTGCCCGGCGGCGAGCGCGTGACCGTCGACAGCCTGGTCGTGACCTCGGACGCCCCGGCGGTGCTGGACGTCGAGAGCGCGACGGGCCCGCTCATCACGCTGGCCACCGGCGACGCGGCGCTCGCGTCCGCGGTGGCGCTCGACGAGGGCGGCGAGGTGCTGGACGCGAGCACGGGCACGGCGGGGTGCTCGCTCCCGATCCCGGGCGAGGAGCGCGTGCTCGTGGTGCCGGACGCCTACCCGAGCATCCAGACGGCCATCGACGCCGCGGCGTATGGCGATACCGTCTTCGTCCAGCCCGGGGAATACCACGAGCACCTCCGCCTGCGCTCGGGCGTGAAGCTGGTCGGCGCGGGCGCGACGACGACGGTGCTCGACGGCCAGGGGCTGAGCGGGAACCTCATCGACTACACCGGCGCCCAGAACGCCGTCGTCCGGGGCTTCAGGCTGCGGAACGTGGGATCGGCGGGGGACTGCTCGCGCGACGTGCTGAATTGCTCGGGCAACTGGTACTCCGCGGCCGTCTACGCGGACGGCCACAGCGGGGATAACTGGGAAGAGTGCGCGCGTCCGTCGCTGCTCCTCACGCAGAACATCATCGAGGGCAACGAGGTCGGCGTGATGCTCTACTTCCACGCGCTCGCCGTGGTCCGCAACAACGTGTTCATCGGGAACGGCCATGGCTTCGTGGGGAGCCACCTGCAGGATCACGCGGTGGTCGCCCAGAACGTGTTCTACGAGAACCGCGATCACGCGATCGCCGCGGACGCCGCGGAGCTCGACGTCCTCAACAACGTGATCATCGCGAACGGCGCCGCGCTCGAGCAGGAGCACGTGCAGCGCGGGCGCGTGCGGTGCAACGTGCTCTTCGGGAACGAGCGCCTGGGCAACGTGATCGTGCCCGGTCAGGACGGGAACATCGAGGCTGACCCGTTCTTCGCGGACCTGCTCGCGGGCGACTTTCAGCTGAGCGCCGGCTCGCCGGCGCTGACGGCCGGCTGCCTCGGCGACGACGGCGCCGAGCCCGTCGCCGCGGGCGCCCACGGCGGCGCGCTCGGCGCGTGGTAGCGCCCGCGGGCGGAGCGAGTCACCCCTCGCCGAGCAGCCCCGCGCGCCGGCCCGCCTCGACGAGCTGATCCTTCACGATCTGGAAGCGCTTGCGCAGCCGCTGCGCCTCCCGCTTCAGCGCGGCCTCGTCCACCGCCTCCTCGCCGAGCATCACCCGCGCCACGTCCTTCCACTCCAGCCCCTTGTCGAGGCGCAGCACGAGCAACATCCGATCGTCCGGCGGCAGCGCCTCGCGCAGCTCCATGAGCTTGTCCTTCGCGTCGGTGCGCAGGTACGGCCGCGTCTCGGTGCGCACCTGCTGCTCGATCGCGCTCAGCTCCGTGGTCCCGAGCGAGGGGCGCACGCGCCGCTCGCGGGCGCGCCTGTCGCGGGCGTGGTTCTTCGCCGCGTTCCGCGCGATCGTGTAGGCGAAGGTGCGGAGCGAGCACTCCCACGCGAAGGTCGGCAGCCCGCGCAGGATGCGCTCGCACCACAGCGAGAAGACGTCGTCGGGGTCCTCCTCGCGGCGGAGGAGCGCGGTCAGGAAGCCGAGGATCTCGGGCCCGTAGCCGCGGATGGCGAGCTCGGCGGCCCGCGCGACGGCGCCGCTCTCGCAGCGCTCGCGGACCTCGCGCTCGAGGTGCTCTCGGTCGAGGGACATCGTGGGGCCGAGGGTATCACCGTCCGCCGACGACCCGCAGCCGGCGATCCCGCCGTCCCGCGGCGGCGGCGCCGCAGGCCCACGCCGCGGAGAGAGGGTCGACGCGAAGCCGGAACGCGCGGCCGGACCGCCGTCGCCGCTTCACGGCGCGAGCGCGCACCAGAGGCCGTCCGACGCGCGGCCGCACAGGTCGGCGCGGCCGTCGCCGTCGACGTCGCCGGGCTGCACCGTCGCGCCGTACCGCGCGGGTAGCCACCCCTGGGCATCGCCGAAGGCGCCGATCGACGCGGGGCGCGCCGCGCCGAAGCCGAGGCGGTTCGACAGGGCGCACAGCGCGCCGGAGGCGCCGCGGCCGCAGAGGTCGGCGTCGCCGTCGCCGTCGATGTCGCCGAGGCCGAGGCTCCCCCAGTGGCTCGGCGCCGCGTCGAACTCCGACCCGTCGCCGTAATCCGGCGCGCCCCCGCGGCTGTACGACCAGACGTGCGGCCGCACGAACCCGGCGCCGGAAGCGCTCGCCACCGCGCACACCACGCCCGACGGCCCGCGGCCGCAGGCGTCCGCCGCGCCGTCGCCGTCGATGTCGCCGAGCTGGATCGTGGCGCCGTACTGCTCGGGGAGCCAGCCGTTCGCGTCCGACATCTCGGCGAGCCAGAGCGCCGCCGCCCCGAAGCTCCCGGCGGTCGTGTTGATCGCGCAGCGCAGGCCGTCGGCGCCGCGGCCGCACACGTCGGCGTAGCCGTCGGCGTCCACGTCGGCGAGGTGGATCGAGCGGTAATAGCTCGGCGCGTCGTCGAACCCCTCCGCGTCGGAGAAGCTGTGCGTCCACCAGCCGCCGCCGGAGGCCACGAACGCGTCGCCGGCGGCGTTCGCGAGCTGGCAGAGGATGCCCCAGACGCCGCGGCCGCAGATGTCGGCCTTGCCGTCGCCGTCGATGTCGGCGAGCTGGATCGTGTTGCCGTAGCGCGCGGGCTGCCAGCCGTTCGCGTCGGAGAACTCCGTCGTGTACCGCTGCGCGGGGAGGAACCCGCCCGCGCCATTGCTGCGCGCGCAATACACGCCGTCGGCGCGCCGCACGCACGCGTCGGCCTTGCCGTCGCCGTTCACGTCGCCGAGCCGGACCGTGCGGGTGTAGGCCTCGCTCGTGCCGATCTGCGCGTCCGAGAAATCGTTGCCGTACGACCAGCGGGTGGGCGCCGAGAGCTGGATCGCGAACCGCTGCGCCTCCGCGCCATTGCAGTCGACCATCTGCACCGGCGTGCCGTTCGCGGCGTTGCCGCCGGCGACCGCGAGGCACCTCCCCTCCAGGCCGCGGATCTGCCCGCCGTCCAGCATCGTCCACGCCTGGCCTCTCGTGCCGGCGCAGCTCTCGAGCACCACGGGCGCGCCGTTCGACGCGTTGCCGCCGGCGACGCCGAGGCAGCGGCCGCCGGGGCCGCCGATGCGGTCCTCCGCGACGGTCCATTGCTGCGCCGCGGCCATGGAGCAATCGGCGAGGACCACGGGCGCGCCGCTCGACGCGCCCGCGGCCGCGAGGCATTTGGCCCCGAGCGCGCCGAGGCGGCCCGAGACGCCCGCGATCGCCGAGGCCACGTACCGGCGGCGCGCCCAGGCGCGATAGCTCGAGTTGTCCGGTTCGCAGGTGGTCCCGGTGCCGCACGCGCTCATGTCCGTGCAGGTGAATCGGTCGCATTGCGCATACCACCGGAACGCGTCCCAGGTGATGTCGAACTCCTCGTCGGAGACGTTCGCCTGCTCGTTGGACATGTCGTAGCCCCGGTAGGTCTGGAGCGCGTGCCCCGCGGCGTAGGCCTGCTGCGCCGCGAACGCGAACAGCGACGCGTGATAATGATCGGTGTGGTCGCCGGCGTGGCCGTGGTCGCTGTTCAGCGTGCCGACGCGGCTCGCGCGGAAATCGGACATCAGGCGAGCGAGGACGTCGATGAGCTCCTCGCGGGTGTAGTCGACGGGGAGCTCGTCGGAGGGGATCTCGCCGGCGGGGTCGTCGCACGCGTCGTCGGCGGGGTCGTCGGAGGCGCATTTGTAGTCGCACTCGTCGCCGGTGCGGTCGACGCGCGTCAGGGTCGGCGCGCCCCCGTTCCAGAGGTCGCTCAGGAGCGCCGTGTCCGGGGACGAGGGGAGCCGCAGGAACACGAGCCCGACGCGGCCGGCGCTCCCGTCGAGCGCGCAGCGCACGAGATCCTTGCCCAGCACCGCGGCCTCGGCGCAGCTCCAGCTGTTGGCGAGGCCCGCCATCGCCGCGTACGCGGCCTTCATCCCGGCCTCCCGCTCGCCCATCACGTCCAGGCAATTGCCGCCGAGGCCCGCGGTGACATAGACCGTCTCCACGGAATTCCCCGCCTGGATCGAGTCCGCGATGTCGGGGTTCATGAAGAGCAGATCGTCGTCCTGGTGCGCGACCACGTAGAGATCGCGCTCGGGCGCGGCGAGCGCCTCCCGGGCCGTGGTGGCGACGCTCTCGCGCTCCACGAAGAAGAGGTCCTGAGCGTCGCTCTGCCCGGCATAGAGGCTGTCCAGCGTGGTGTCGGCGAGCGTGCGGACGACGGCCGGCGGCGCCCCGGGGTCGATGCGGCGGCCGGCGCCGGATCCGGCCCAGATGCTCACGGTCGCGCTGTACCGGCCGTTCGCGTTGGCGGGGCCGAACACGTACCGCGCGAGCCACGTTTGCATCGTGGTCCCGGCGATGCCGCTGGTCGGGCCGGCGCCGTCGACGAGCAGGCCCGCGGGGCTCGACGTGTCGAAATGGAGGCCGGGGTGCTGGTGGGCGGTCGTCCACGAGCTGACGCCCATGGGCACGTGGTACGCATAAGCGATCGGGGGCGCGGCCATGCGGCCGGTGACGGCGATCCACCGGGTGGCGTGCGCGGCCGACAGCGGGGCCGCGAACCGGCGGCGAACGTAGGCGGCGGTCTGCACGAGCTCGCCCCCCGCCCGCGCGAAGGGCCAATCGTCCGCCCAGCCGACGGTGCCGCCCACCTCCCCGTCGTGCTCGTCGTAAGCGAGGATCTCGGCGCGCGCGCTGGCCGGGGATGCCGTCGCGGCCAGCAGGCCGCCCAGCGCCGTCAGGGTCCGCGCCGCCTTGGTCCACAGGTGTGCTCTCAAATGGATGCGAGTCATGGCTCCGCTCCTCGGGTGAGGCCGGCCCTCCGCCGGCGTTCCCCGAGGCAGACCCGCGCCGGCGCGCGGTGTGAACCGAAATTCGACGCGCCGGCGAGGCCGCGGCCGAGGGTGGTATCGAGCGGCTTGTCAGCGCCCCTGCGCGTCGCGGCGACGCGGATATCCCACCAGGTTGCCAGGCCCGCCCGATGTCGGACGCCGAGGGAGCCGCGTCGAAGGAGCCACTCGCGATCTGCGCGAGCTCCCTCACCGGCGCTCCCCTGCATGGGCCTTGGCCGGCGCCGCGCCTTCTGGCACGCTCGTCGTGTCTCCTCGCGGCGGTGTCCTCACCGGCGATGCGCCCGCGCCAGCCGAGCGCGACGTGTCCAGTCCGGGTCCGCGCGCCCCGGGGAGCGAGGGGGGCATGCCAACGAACGTCGTCATCGAGAGCGCGATCCGCCGTGCCACCGTGCTGCTCGCGATCGCCGCGCTGGGCGCGTGCAGCGCGGAGACGCCGCCCTACGAGGACCTGCCGCTGCGCGACGCGCTGAGCGCCGCGCCGGAGGTCCTCGCGGCCTTGCCCGAGGAGGCGCTCCACGACGTCGCGGCCCGGCTGGAGGAGGCGCACCGCGAGCAGGGGGAGGAGACGCCGATCCTCGATGCGGAGATCGCGAGCGCCCCGGCGCTGGTCCGCAGCGCGGACGCGGCGCGGGAGGAGCTCGGGAAGGACGCGATCGTCCTCGGCGCGCTCGAGCCGTCCGCCGAGGGGTTCGTGCTCCGCTCCCTCGCTGCGGAGCGCGGGTCGGAGCGGCCGCTGGCCCGGCCCGTCCTCGCGGGCCAGCCGGCGTCGCCGGAGACCGCGGGGCTCGAGGACGCGGCGCTCGGCGGCCGGGCCGGCGCGATCGTGGCGGACCTCGCGCGGCGCGCCGGCGCGCGCGAGCTCGTCCGCGTCACCGGGCTGCCGGCGGGCGTGGTCGCCCAGGAGGGGGCGGTCTACGTCAACGCCGCGTGGCTGGTGGCGCTGAGCGCCCTCTCGCCGTCGGAAGCGCCCGCGCTCGAGAGCCCCCAGGGCGGCGTCGCGCTGCCCGAGCTCCCCCGGAGCGAGCCGCAGTCCGTGCGCGCCAACCCGTACCACCTCCCCGGGTCGGTCGCGGAGTGCGCCGCCGGCGTGCGGGACGTGTGCACCTGCGCCCAGGCCGGTCGATGCGAGCACGAGCGCACGGATCCGCGCTTCGCCGACGCGCAGGCCGAGTGCGCGTGGGTCAACGCCGGCGCGATGAACGCCGAGGCGCTCTGCGTGCTCGCGCTGATGAGCATCGAGGGGGTGAAGGAGTGCGTCCTCGCCGCGGGCAGCGGCGCGTGCGCCGCGCTGCCGATCGCCGACCGCGACGGCGCGCTCGCCTTCGCGGCGGACGCGGGGTGCATGGCCGTGCTCGACCGCTGCCTCCAGTACGGCGAGCCGACCTCGCCGGCCGGCGTCCCCATCGGCGCGCCGAGCGGCTCGTCCGGCGACGGCGACTGCGGCACCTGCGGCGGCGGTTGCGCCGGCTGCAACGAGGACATCGCGGGCTGCAACGAGAACTGCAGCGACTGCAACCAGAACTGCAGCGATTGCAACCAGAACTGCAGCGACTGCAACCAGAGCTGCAAGGACGGCGATCCGACGGCGGGCAGCGGCTCGGCCACGAGCTGCCGGCTGAGCGCGGGCGGGCGTGACCTCGGCGGGGGCCGCCCGGGCGCGCCCGTGCCCCTCGGCGGCGCGCTCTGGCTGATCGTGCCCGCGGGCTACATGCTGCTGCGCATCCGGAGGCGGGCGTGAGCCGGGCGCTGATGCTCTGGCTGGAGCGCCACGGCCTGCCGCCGTGGCTCGCGCCGACCTACGCGGTGATGGTCGCCGTCGCGGGGCTCCTCGGGTCGGCGGCGTTCTTCTGGCTGGTGCGCCGGGACCGGGGCGACGTCGGGGTCGAGGGGCGCGCGCTCCTCTGGGGCTACGTCGCCGCGCTCCTCGGCGGCTACGCCTTCGAGGCGCTGCGCGCCGTGCCCGAGGCGCTCGCGCGCGGCGCGTGGGGTCCGGTGCTCCACGCCGGCCGGGCCGCGTACGGGGGCCTCCTCGCGGGCGTCGCCGTCGCCGGCCTGGTCCTGCTCCGCCGCGGCGCGCCGGTGCTGCCGTTCCTCGACCGGCTCGTGCCCGGGCTCGGGATCACGTACGCCAGCGTGCGGACCGGGTGCTTCCTCGCGGGGTGCGACTACGGCCGCGTCACGGCGGGCGCGCTGGGCGTCCGGTTTCCCGCGGGCAGCCCCGCGGCGGCGGACCACGTCGCCGCCGGCTGGGTGCCCCTCGGGGCGCCGAGCCTGCCCGTGCACCCGACGCAGCTCTACGAGGCGGCGCTCGGGCTGCTGGCGAGCGCGATCGCCGCCCTCTGGCTCGCCCGGGGGCACCGGGACGGCCGCGCCTTCGGGACCTGGCTCGCGCTCTACGCTGCCGGCCGGTTCTTCGTCGAGCTCCTCCGCGGCGACGCGGGGCGCGGCGTGTACGGGGGCCTGAGCACCGCCCAGCTCGTCTCGCTCGCGCTCCTGCTGGGCCTCGCGGCGGCCGTCCTGCGCGCGCGCCGTGCCCGCGGCGGTCGCGGCGGCGCCGCCGCGGCCCCCGCGCTGATGGCGCTCGCCGCCCTGAGCCTGGCCTCGGGGGAGGCCGCGGCGCAGCCGGCTCCGGCGCCCTACCCGTACCCGCCGCCTCCGCAAGGCGGGTATCCCGCGCCCTATCCGTACCCGCCGCCCCCGCCAGGCGGGTATCCCGCGCCTTATCCATACCCGCCGCCTCCGGCCGGCGGATATCCCGCGCCGTATCCGTATCCGCCGCCTCCGGCGGGCGGATATCCCGCGCCCTATCCGTACCCGCCGCCCCCGCCAGGCGGGTATCCCGCGCCGTATCCGTCCCCGCCGCCTCCGGCCGGCGGGCCTCCCCCGCCCTACCCGTCCCCGCCGCCCTCGGCGGGCGGGTCCCCCGCGTCTCCCCCGCCCTCGGCCGCGGCCGCCGCGCGGCCGCCCGGACGCACGCCGAAAGCGTCTCCGGAGCCCGCGGCCGAGCAGCCCGGGACAGGCCCCCAGGCCGAGGCCAACGCGCGCCGGATGGCGCTCTCGCTCGGGATCTCCGGCTACTTCGTTCCGGCGCGCTTCGCGGTCAAGGATGGCATGTCCGTGGATCTCGACGTGCTCGCGCGCCTGCGCCTGAGCGAGACGCGCCGCTTCGAGATCGGCGTCGAGCTCCGGAGCGTCTCGACCACCGACGTCGACCAGGTTGCGGCCGGCGTGCCGCTCCGTCTCGTCATGGGCGTCGGCTCGCATCTGGAGATGTCGGTCGGGATCACGCCGGGCTATCACCGCATCTTCTTCGACTCGCCGTATTTCGAGAGCGTCGGCGCCTTCGGCGGCCGCTTCGCCTGGGGGATCCAGCTCCCGATCACGCCGCACCTGTTCGTCGGTGTCTCTCCGGTGAATTTCCTCTTGCTCGGCTCGAGCGACGTGGATGCGCTCGTGGCCTACGAGCCCGGGCTCTGGGTCGGCGCCGGGCTCTTGTGATGGAGTTCGCCGGAGCGTTCGGGCGCCGATCGAGAGGCCCTGATCGCGCCCGCTGTCACGGCCGGGGTGCGGCGCCCTCTGGCTCGACCTCGTCGCCAAACAGGAGCTCGACCCGGAGCTCCAGCGCCTCGAACGGCTCTGCGCGCACCGGGTCGCCCGCGCCGGCGCTCAGGGCGAACAGGTAGCCTTCGCGCGCCCAGCGATAGACGATCAGGAGCCGGTTGGCTGGATCGAGGACCCAGTAATGGCCGACGCCGGCCGCGTGATAGATGCTGCGTTTGTCGCCGAGGTCGCGGGCGGCGGTCGAGGAAGAGAGCACCTCGGCGACCCAGTCGGGGCGCTCGGTGACCGCGCCGCCCGGGGGTGCCTTGGGGAGCGCGGGGACGCGATCGCGCCGCCAGCCGGCGAGGTCGGGCCGCACGCCCTCGCCGGCGAGCTCGAGGTCGACCTCGGTCGAGAGCCACCATCCGCCGGGCCGCCCGCCCTCGCCCGGCCGGCCGTCGAACGCGTCCAGGAGGGCGCCCAGCTTGCGCTGCGCGCGGCCGTGCTCCGGGCTCGGGACCGCTTTGTAGACGAGCCGGCCGTGGATCAGCTCTGCTCCTCGATCGTCGGGCTCGGCGAGCCAGTCCGCGAGGGTGGCGCGCTCGGGCTGCGTCGGTCGGGCTGCCGGAACGGTGGTGGCCATGCGGGGAGGCTAGCACCAAACGCTCCCGCATCCCTTCGCGCTGCCAGAACCGACGTCCACTTCTACGACGTCCTTGCGGTGTCCGATCCGGAATCGATGCAGACGTTCGAGGAGAACGAGCTTCCCGCCCTTCGCGCCGGATCAGTGGCTCCAGCTCGTGCCTTCCGCGATCTTCTGACCGGCCGGGCCGAACGTCGTCTGGAGCACCGACTTGCCCTTGATGCGGACCTTGGTGACCGTCTTCGGGATGGACCAGCTCACGACGTCGTCGCAGCTCGGCTGGATGAAGCCGCCGCCCGGGTAGTACACGCCGGCCTTGCTCTTCGTCGCGCCGATCTGCACCCAGCAGCCCTCGACCTCGTCGAAGCCGTAGAGCGTCGCCGTCGTCGTCGTGTGCTCGCAGACGCTCTTCGACTTGGGGGCGTTGACGCTGTACGCCATCGCCGTCTGGGTCGACGCGAACGCGTTCTTCACGTTCGTGACCTCGACGACGTAGTTGCCCTTGCTGCTGTAGTACGTATTGTCCGGCGACTCGCGCAGGGTGAAGCTGCCGACGTCGCTCGAGTTCGACTGGGCCGCGGTCTGGTCGACCTGCAGGGCGGAGATATCGACGCACAGCGCCTGCGAGGTCTCTTCGACCTCCTCCGAGCCGGCCAGCTCCGCGTCAAGGTCGGTCGCGTCGGCGACGCAGCCCACGAGCGCGAACGAGGACACGAGGGACGAGGCGAGGAGGATCATTGCACGCTTCATGATTGAGCTCTCTTTCAGGTATTTAGTTGAACGACACGTGATCTGACGCGTGGGCGGTCCGCCGCGGGTGCGACGAGTCGAGTCCATCCGTCGCCCGGGTCGCCCTGCTCGCCGCTTGGACCGCGCCGAGCGTCACGCAACGCCTATAAACAGGAAGCGTGCCACTCCCCGATCCCGGCGCTCGGCCGCGCACGCGCCGGCATTTTCGCGCTTTCGCGCGCCCCGCGGCCCGGGCGGTCCGCGCCCGCGCCGGCGCGCTGAGGGCGCGCCCCCTCAGCCTGGAGGCGCCGCCCTCCAGGGCGGAGTCGTCAGGGGGGATCGGAGCGCGCCGGAGCGCAGGCCGGCGTGGGATGGGAGGCGGCGGCGCCGGCGCTCAGGGCGCGAAGGACACGTGGAGCGTGTACGGCCGCCCGTCCGGCGTGCTCGCGCCGCGCTCGTCGTGGCGCGCCGCAGTAGGGGGCGAGCGCGCACGCAGCGCCGGCGGCGGCTACCCCGGGCGAAGACGGTGCCGTAGGTGGTGCGGGGCAGCATCGGCAGGTCGATCCAGCTCACGCCGCCAGGAATGCGTAACTCGATGATCGGTCTGATGTCGTCTTCCAGGAGGCAGCAGATTGCATAAGAAATCATCAGCCATCTGACGCAAGCGTAAAGATTCGACCTTGACGCCCTCGAATTGTGTGCTTTCCATCTCCCCGAAACAACGCTCCTTCGTTTGCGTCGTTTCCCTATCCGTTTCGCTTCATTCCTGACGAGGTCAAGTGGCAATGCGGCTACACCGTACACGCGCGCGTCTCTGGCTCCCGCTCTTCTTCCTTCCTGCCTGCGTATCTCTCGATTCGCCCGACTCCGACGAGGCGATCGCGTCGCAACAAGCGGCCCTCACTGGCACGGATCTGACCCCGGCGTCCACGGTCGACGTCAGCGACATGCGGGGAAATCCCCCGGGGGTCGAGGGCATCGACAAGGTGCACGACGGCGACGTCAACACCAAGCTCTTCATGCCCCACCGCACCGACTGGATCCAGTACCGGATGCAGGCTCCGTCGATCATCGTCTCGTACGACATCACCTCGGCCAACGACTTCCCGGACCGCGATCCGAGCAGCTGGACCTTCGAGGGCTCGAGCGACGGCCTGAGCTGGAGCGTGCTCGACACGAGGACGAACGAGTCCTTCACCTCGCGGCACCAGACCCGGTCCTTCACCTTCTCGAACTCGAACGCGTACCTCTACTATCGCTTGAACGTCAGCCAGAACCTCGGCGGCGGCAACGCGCTGCAGCTCGCCGAGCTGCGCGTCGGCGGCTCGCTGGCCGCAGGCACCATGCCCGGCGCTCCGGTGCTCGCCGCGCCGAGCGTGGACTCCGACGCCGTCACGCTGACCTGGACGCCCGCCGCGAACGCGTCCGGCTACTACGTCCAGCGCGTGAACGACGACGGCAGCGGCACCACGGAGATCTTCACGAGCTCCACCAGCTACACCGACACGAACCTGGCTCCAGGCACGAGCTATCTCTATCAAGTGCAGGCGGTGAACGGCGCGCTGCGCGGGTTCCCGTCCGAGGTCTCCGCGCGCGCCACGACGGCGGGGGTCGCCGTGCACCAGGACATCACCGCGCTCTCCTCGTCCGTGCCCGTCGAGCAGCACCCTGGGAACGGGGTCGCCGGCGAGGATGTCACGAAGGTCACGGACAACAATCCGTTCTCGAAGTACTACGAGCCGAACGCCAGCACCTGGATCCGGCTCGAGACGCCGAGCGCCGTGGTCACCAGCTACAGCCTGACGTCCGCCAACGACTTTCCGAACCGCGATCCGAAGGACTGGACGCTCGAAGGTTCGAACGACGGCACGAGCTGGACCGTGCTCGACACGCGGACCAACCAGTCGTTCACGAACCGCCACAGCGCGCGCACGTATTCCTGCAACCCCGAGCGGCTGGAGTTCAGCCGATACCGCCTGCACATCCAGGACAACCACGGCGCCGGTGACACGCAGCTCGCGGAGTGGCGGCTCTTCGGCACGAGCAGCGCCTCGCTCGCCGCGCCCGCCGCGCCGGGCAGCGTGAGCGCACAGGCCCTGTCGGGCAATCAGATCCGCGTCACCTGGACGGACAACGCCGGGCAGCTCAACCCCGAAGCGTCGTACCGCGTGGAGCGAGCCACGAACTCGAGCTTCACCTCCGGTCTCGTGGTCGGGACTACCGGCGCCGGCAGCACCGAGTTCCGCGCCACGGGCCTGGCGCCGAACCAGACCTACTATTTCCGCGTGAGCGCGCAGAACGCGGCGGGCAGCTCGATCAAGGTCGGCCCCGTGAGCGCGACGACCACCGCGAACACGCCGCCCGCGTCGTTCGTGGAGAACGGCTGGTACGACGGCCAGAACCGCACGGTCACGTTGGCCTACTCGGACGCGAACCTCGCCGCGTACTTCGACCAGTACGTCCCGAACCCGTCCGGCGCCACCTGGGTGACCCCGATCGTCAGCGAAGCCTGGGGCTACGCGAAGGACACCTACGGCAGCATGGTCGACCCGATCCTTCACATGATCGGAAACCAGGACAACGCTCCGGGTGAGGTTCCCGGCACCCTGGCCTACAACGTCGGTGGAGTCGTCTACGCCTCGGACAGCGCCGCCTCCTATCGAAACATCATCTTCACCGTGAGCAGCGATTGGTCGGTGCCCGACTACGGCTGGGTCGTGCAGTCGCTGATCCACGAGATGGGGCACATCGTCGAGAGCAACAACAACGGCATCGCGGGCTCGCCCGCCTTCAATGCCTGGGGTGACAGCAAGTGGGCCGAGATCTTCGGCTACGACGTGTTCCTGCACCTGACCACGATCTCCCCGAACCTCGCGCCGGAGATCTACGCGGACAACGTGTCCCACACCGATGGATTCGGCGTTTATTGGTTCCGCGACTGGTACTATCCGCTCTATACTGGCGATTTCGGCAACACGGACGCGGACCACAAGGGCAGCCGGTTCCTGTCCCGGTTCTTCCAGCTCCTCGCCGAGCACCTGCCCACGATCAACAGCACGTACGGCAATCGCCCGCTCAACCTCGGCGAGTTCATCCACTTCTGCGCGGGCGCCGCGGGGGTGGATCTCGAGGACGAGGCCCGGCTCGCCTTCCGCTGGACGCCGCAGCTCGAGCTCGAGCTCGCCAAGGCGCAGACCGAGTTCCCCGGCGTCTCGGCGCTCTACCTCGGCAATCGCGCGCCCGGCTTCACGCTCGATCCGATCACGCGGGGCGCCACGGTCAACGTGGCGCTGTCCGGGCAGACGCTCGCGGGGACGGCGACCGATCCGGACCTCGGCGATACGCTGACGTACTCCAAGCAGAGCGGCGCGAGCTGGCTCACGGTGGCGAGCGACGGCGCGCTGAGCGGCACGCCCCCCTCCGCCGGGCTGAGCACGGCCGTCGTGCGGGTCACGGATCAGGATGGCCTCTTCGATACGGTCGAGCTCGTCTTCGAGGTGACGGACGGGACCTGCACGCCGGAGAGCGACGCGCAGTTTTGCGCGCGTCTCGGCGCCGGCTGCGGCAGCTTGAGCGACGTCGACAACTGCGGCGCGCCGCGGAGCGTGAGCTCGTGCGGAAGCTGCACGGCGCCCGAGACCTGCGGCGGCGGCGGCACGCCGAACGAGTGCGGCGATCCCGGCGGCAGCACTCCTTGCGGCGGCCTCTGCTCGAGCCCCGTCGTGTTCTCGACGCAGAGCTACCACTCGGGCAACCTCGGCACCGCGGCCACCTGCCACGAGACCACCGTGAACCTGCAAGGGCTCAACTGCGGCAACTTCGCCGCGGGGCGGACGTTCCTCATCAACGGCGTGCTCGTGACCTGCAACGGCGCCAACGTCACCTTGCCGGCCAAGCGAAACGGCGGCTACTGCATGCAGGCCAGCGCCGGAAACCAGCCGTGGGCGTATTTCTCGACGTTCTGATCTCCCGCGGCGCGCCGCGATCGTCCTTCGGAGCTAGCGCGGGAGCACGCTCGCTGGGCCCCGGCCCGCCACACGGAACAGCGCGATGGCGGCAGCGGTCCACGCGATCAGCGTGACGACCGACCCCTCGACGCCGTAAGCACCGCCGCTCAGCCACTCCGGACCGGCCGGCGTCACCTGAATCCAGCCGCGCGCCGCATGACCGGAGACGGGCACCGACATCAGCGCATCGAACAGGTAGTTCCAGGCGAAGTGCATGCCCATGGCGATCCATACGCGGCGGGTGAGCAGGTAGACGCCGAGCAGGCCGGCGCCGGCCGATGCCGTGGCCAGCACCGCGAGGACGCTCACGTTGTCGTTCGGCAGGTGGGCAAGCGCAAACAGCAGTACGTTCGATGTCACGGCGATGCGGAGCCCCCACCGCTCCTCGACGATGCGGAACAGAATGGCGCGGAACACGAGCTCCTCGAAGGTCGCGACCATGATCTGCTCCGGCAGCGGCTTGAAGATGGCGCGCCAGTCACCCAGGCCCTGCACCTGCAGGGCGCCACACAGCAGCAGCAGGCCGGCCACACCGACCGCCAGCGCCGCGCCGACGCCGAAGCCCTTTCCCAGCTCCGGCAGGATGCGTGGCCCGGCAGCTTCGAGCGGCTCGCGCTTCTCCACGTTGCGCACGTAGAAGCGGTAGCCCGCCATGCATCCGGCCGCGGCCAGCAGCGTGGGCCACACCACGCGCATGGGTTTGGGCACGATCTCGGACAGCATCAGCAGCAGCGCCATCGTGCCGATGGAGGCAAGCACCGCGAGCAAGATGCGGACGAAGGTGTTTGCGAGAAGGCGCTTGCCCAGCGAAGGGCGGAGCGCTGCGTCAGGAGCGGCGGTGCTCATTGGTCCTCCTTGGTTGAAGTGCTCCGGAAACCCTCTGCGCGCCGCCCTCCGAGGTACCACATCCGTTCGCCGCGCCACACCTCCCCGTGCCCACGATCGCGCGTCTTTTACCGACGCGCCCGGTCGCTGCGCACGGCGTGAGGTGTCGTGCGCCGATGGGCGACCGGCTGTCGACGCGGCGAGGGGTAGTAGGCGCGCGCCGCCGTGGGCGCGAGGCGGCGCGCTCAGAACATGGCGCGGGGGTTCGGCGCGTCGGCCGGGATGTCCTGCAGCACGTCCCAGTGCTCGCAGAAGCGCCCGTCGGCGACGCGGAAGATGTCGACCACCGCGACCCCGCGCGGCCGCCGCGGGTTCACGAGCTTGTAGTGCACCACGGCGTACTCGGCGTCGGCGATCATGCGCTGGATCTCGACCTGCGCGCCGTGGAGCGGCGTCTCGCCGTCGCGGAAATAGGCGATGAAGGCCTCGCAGCCGTTGGCCCCGGGCGCGGCGCGCGCGTCGGGGTTGTGGTCGACGAAGTCGGCGGTCAACAGGGCGCGGACGGCGTCCCAGTGCCTGCCGACCACGGCGTCGTACAGCTCGAGCAGCATCTGCTTGTTGCGTTCGGGGCTCATACGGAGGGGGCGTGCCTTTCCGCACCGGGGGGGCATGGCCGCTCGCCGGTGCGCGCTCACCCTCGCAGCGGGGCGCGCGGCGGGCTTGAATCTGCGCGCCAATCGTCGGCGCCAATCGTCGGCTACCGCGCGCGCACCGCGCCGTGGGCGCGCGCTAGCGCGTGCGCGCGACCGCGCGATACGCGCTCGGCGGCAAGCCCGACGCGGCGCGGAACTCGCGCGCCAGGTGGGCCGCGTCGCTGAACCCGTACGCGTGCGCGATCTGGGTGAGCGGCCGAAGCGAGCCGGCGATCGAGACGGTGGCGTCGCGCGTGCGCACGCGGCGCGCGAGCGCCGAGGCGGTGGTGCCGTGCGCCGCGAGCCGGCGCTGCAGCGTGCGGACCGACTGCCGCGTGGCGTGGGCGAGGCCCTGCGGCGTCCACGGCGCGTGCGGCTCGCGCGCGATCGCCGCGAGCGTGGCGGCGACCGGGTCGTCCGCGGCGCTCGGTGGGTGCAACGTCAGACGCGCGGGCGGCGCCGGCGCGGTCCGGCGCGACCACGCGAGGCGGAGCGCGACCGGCGGCTCGGCGAGCGACGCGGGCCCGAGCCAGCGGGCGTCGCAGGCGAGATCGCGCCACGGTCCGCGCGCGACGCGCGCCGCGACGACGAGCTCGCCGTGGCCCATCCGGCGCAGCAACGCGGCGAGCACCCCGGTGATCATCACGGTCTGGCTCGCGGGGGCGAGCGCGCCGGCGTACGGCTGCGCCGCGAGCTGCAGGGCGCCGGCGCCGTCGAGCGCGAACCGCGTCTGGTGGCGCACGCCCCACGCGCGCTCGAGCGCGCTCCAGCGATGCGCGAGCTGCGCCACGCTCGCGGCGCTCTCGAGCAGGTAGAGCGTCGGCGAGAAGGTCAGCGCGTCGAGCCCGTCGCCCAGCGCGAAGACGGCGCCGAGCCCACCGACGCGTGCGCGCTCCGAGACGAGCGCCCGCAGCGGCGCCGCGGGGCTGAGGGCCTGCAGGGCGGGGTCGGGCGCGCGCGCGACGTGCGCGTCGCGCGCGCGGACGCGCTGCGCGAGGTGGAGCAGCTGCAGGCTGACGTTCTGCGACACGGGGCGTGGGCGCAGCGACAGGCGAGTGGACGGCCGCGGGCGCTCGCGCGCGAGTGTGGCACCTGCGCGCGCGGGCCGCCACGGTCACGCGCGCCCCTCGCCCGCGAGGGGCGCGCATGCGCTCACCTCTCCTTCCTGGGCGATCTCTCGCCGCCCGAGCGCGATATCGCCTTCGGCGCGCCCGCAGGCTGCTTAGCAGTGGTCAAATTTGAGCATGAAGGCGGGAAGGCGGGAAGGAAACCTTGATGCTCTCCCCGCCTTCCCGCCTTCATGTGGACTCTCTCTGGGCAAAGTTGACCACTACCCGACGGCGCGTCGGTCGCGCCCCCCTCGGAGCCGAGTGACAGGATCCGGTCGAATTCGCACGATTTCGCCCGTGCGAAGAACCAGTCTTGCGAGGATCGATCGTTTGCGAGAGGATAGGCTCAACGGGGGCGAAAGCCGGATCTCCCGCCCGCGCGTCGCGCCGCCGTTCAGGCCGGAATGGTCGCGCCAGCGCCTCTCGTCGGCGACGTCAGCGCTTCTTCTCGAAGGACACCTCGGGGTACTCGGGCGAGGGGCCGTCGAGCAGCGGCGACGCGTCGCCGCGCACGTGCGCCTCGACGAAGGCGCGCGTGTACGCGTTCGTGATCTCGACCGCGCGGGCCGGAGCGATCGTGCCCAGCTGCTCGGGGAGGGCGCCTGCGCCGAGCAGGTGCTCGATGACGACGGGCAGGTCCGAGAACGTGAGGTGCGCGGCGCCCTCGACCCGCGCGAGGTAGCCCTGGCCCTTCAGCGCGCCGTAGGTCTCGTCGACGCGCGCGTCGTCGACGTGGCCCTCCGCGAGCATGATCAGGAACGGCTGCGCGAGGCTCCGGCCTCCGGCGCCGCTCTCCGGCCCGACGAGGGTGCCGTCGAGGTTGAGCCCGGCGTCGAAGCGGTCGTCGACGGCGCACGCCTCGGCGGCCATCGCGCCGCCGAAGGAGTGGCCGAGGACGCCGACCCGATCGAGGTCGAGCCGCCCGGTGAGCAGGCCCTCGGGGTCGCGCTGCGCGGCGGCCGTGAGCTCGTCGAGCACGAAGCGCGCGTCGTCGACCCAGACCGCGACGTGCTCGTCCATCGCCTCGAAGAAGGCGTCGATCTCCTCCGGCGTCGCGTCCATCCCCGGCGGCGTCCCGACGACCGGGCTGAAGGGCACCGCGTGGCCGTCGGGGAACAGCGCCAGCTCGGTGTCGTGGGTGTGGCTGATGGCGGCGACCACGAAGCCGTGGCTCGCCAGGTCCTCGACGAGGCTCGTGTAGTCGGCGCGGAGCATCCCGAACCCGTGCGAGAAGAGGAGCACCGGGTGGGGCGCGCCCTCGTCGGCGAGGGGGACGCCGGTGCGCGCGTGCGTGACGAAGCTCGCCTCGAAGCCGTCCTCGACCGGGAGGCCGGTGCTCGCGCGGCGGCTGTCGCCCTCCTCCGGCGCGAGGTACGGCGCGAGCTCGCCGGCGCCGCAGGGATCGGCCGGATACCAGAGCTGCACGAGGAGCTGCCGGCGGTCCTCGGGATCCTCGGTCGCCTCCTCGCCACGCGCGCCGTCGGTCAGCGCGCGGACCTGCGTGCCGACCGGGCGCGGCCCGGTCGGGCGGGGAAGCTCGAAGAGGCCGTCGCCGGGCGGAGCGTCGCCCCACCCGGCGCAGGCCGGATCACCGTCGCGCGGCGGCACGGCGTCGTCGTCGCCGCAGCCGGCGAGGAGCGCGCAGGCGGAGAGGGAAGCGAGCAGCCAGGCGGCATGTCGAGAGAGGCAGTGATGGATCATGTTCGGTTCGTGCTCATACAGTGTTCGAGACCGGCGCGGCGAGCACGATCGTGGCGGGGTGGCCCATCACCGGGCACGGCCTCTCGGTCCCCGACGGCCGCGTCGCAGCTCGGCATCGGAGGCCACGCCGCGACGGCGCCACACACCTCGAGCTCGAGCCCATCCGTCCTTCCGGCGCGCCAGAATACGCGCGCCGTCCGGCGCGTTGAGCCGGGCGTGCTCCCGAAGCCTCGCCCGGCCCAGCCTCGCCTCGGCGCGTCGACCCCTCGACGGCTCGCCTATCGCACGCTCGTGACCCTGGTGTCGCTGCTGCTCGTCGGGGGCGCTGCCCTGGCCGGCGCGCGCCTCTGGGTCCTGCGGTCGGCGCGCATCTACCGCGAGCTCGACGCCGTTCCGCGGGGTGAGGTGGCCATCGTCCCGGGCGCGCTCGTGTGGCCGGACGGAACGCCGTCGGCGGTCCTCGAGGATCGGCTCGCCGCGGCCCTCGAGCTGTACCGCGCCGGCAAGGTGCGGCGGGTTCTTGTCTCCGGGGACCACGGGCGTGTCGGGTACGACGAGCCCAACGCCATGCGCGCGTGGCTCGTCAGCCGGGGCGTGCCTTCCGAGGACGTGTTCATGGACCACGCGGGCCTGCGCACGCTGGACACGATGCAGCGCGCCGCGCGCGTCTTCGGCGTGCGCGACGCGGTCGTGTGCACCCAGGGCTTTCACCTGCCGCGCGCCCTGTACCTGGCGCGCGCGGCGGGCTTCCCCGCGGTGGGCTACGCCGCCGACCGGCGCGTCTATGCGAACGCCGACCGCGACGCGCGGCGCGAGCTCCTCGCCACGGCGCTGACGCTCATCGACACCTGGTCAGGCCGCGGGCCGCGTTTCCTGGGGCCGCAGGTGCCCATCCAGGGCGACTCGAGCGCTTCCCACGACGCGTGGACGCGCGGGCTCGTCGTTCGATGAGGCGCGCGCCAGGGTGCTCGGGCGCGCCCTCCAGCATTCCTCTCCCTGCGTTCCGAGGTTACCCCCAGGTTGGCGGAGGAGATCGATGGAGTTCAGGTTGCTCGGCGGATCAGGGTTCAAGGTTCCGGTGGGCAGAACCTGGGGGACGTCGGCCCAACTCGGTAGAATTCGCTGCGGCAGGGGTCAACGGACGATCACGCGCATCGGTGCGATCGGCGGGCTCGGCGCGGCGGCGTCGAGAGCTCAGTCAGCGCGTCGGAGCCTCAAGCCGGACGGCCCGCCGTCGAGGCCGCGGCCTCGAGGCTCTGCGCGAGCACCTGGGCGACGGCGCGCGCATGGGGCTCGGCGAACATCGTCATGTGATCGCCGGGCACCCAGCGGATATCGACGCCGGCGCGGGCGTGCTTGCCCCAGCCCCAGGCCGGGTCGTCCGCCGCGCGCGCGAAGAGGCCGAGGTCCACGAGAGGGTCGAAGCGGCTCGGCTCGGAGGCTCGCAGGAGCACGATGCGATCCACCGTCACGTGGGCTGGATCGTAGCGGCCGTACGCGAGATCGCTCGCCTTCATGACCTCCGCGATGCCGCGCGCGCGATCGGGTCCCGCGTCCGTGGGCAGGACGCCAGCAGCGCCGAGCCGACGCGCCAGGAGCTCGAGCTGCGCCTCCGGGCTCCTCGCCCGGAACTCCTCGTCGAGCGAGCGCAGCGCCTCCGAGGACATCGGCTCGAAGAGGGCGAGGATGGCCGTGAGCCAGCGGGCGTGGTCCCACCGGAAGCCGATCCAGTCGCTCTCGGCGACGGGCGCCGGGACATCGAGGATCGCGAGCAAGGCGACCTGCTCGCCTTCGCGCTCGAGCTGCCGGGCCATCTCGAAGGCGATGGCGCCGCCGACGGAGTGGCCACCGAGAGCATAGGGGCCATGAGGCCTGAACGCGCGGATCGCGGCAAGGTGATGAGCGGCGAGCGCCTCGATGGTGGCGAGCGGCGGCGACTGCCCGTCAATGCCGGGGTACTGGAGCCCGTAGAAGGGCTGATCCGCGCCGAGGTGCCGCGCGAGCGCGTGGAAGTAGACGACGTTGCCGCCGGAGCCTGCGACGCAGAAGAAGGGCGGGCGCCCGCCCTTCGGCTGGATGGGGACGAGGGGCGTCCAGGGGCGTGCACGCGCGGGCGCGCGCAGGGCGCTCGCGACACGCTCGACCGTCGAGCCTCCGAACAGGGCGGCGAGCGGGAAGGCCTGCCCGAACTCCTGCTCGATGCGCGCCGTCAGCAGCGTGGCAAGGAGCGAGTGGCCCCCGAGGTCGAAGAAATCGTCGGTCGCACCGACGGGATTGACGCGGAGGACCTCGGACCAGATGCGCGCGAGGCGGAGCTCGATTTCATCGCGAGGAGCGACCCATGCACGGCCGGTCGGGGCCGTGAGCCCCTCGGGCTCCGGGAGCGCGCGCCGATCGGCCTTCCCGCTCGGCGTCAGCGGAAGCGAGCTCAAAGGGACGATCACCGCAGGGACCATGTAATCAGGGACGGTGGCCCTCATGAACTCGCGCAGATCGCCGACATCGCAGCCGTCCCGCGGGACGACGTAACCGACCAGCCGCTTGCCGCCGGTCGCGTCGTCCCTGGCGGCGACGGCCGCAGCCTCCACGCCAGGATGGCGGGCCAGGACGGCCTCGACCTCGTCGAGCTCGACACGAAAGCCGCGGATCTTGACCTGCGCGTCCGTGCGGCCGAGAAACGCGATGTTGCCGTCGGGGAGATACCGCGCAAGGTCGCCGGTGCGGTAGAGGCGAGCGTCGGGAGCGGCGGAGAAGGGGTCGACGAGGAACCGCTCCGCCGTGAGCTCTGGCCGGCCGAGGTAGCCGCGCGCGAGGGCGGCGCCGCCGACGTAGAGCTCGCCGGGGACGCCGATCGGGACGGGGTGGCCCGCAGGGTCGAGGAGGTAGATCTGAGTGTTGTCGATCGGTCGGCCGATCGACGGCAACTCCGGCCATGCGCTGACCGGGCCAGAGAGCGTGAGCGCGGTCACGACGTGCGTCTCCGAGGGACCATACTGGTTCTGCAGCACGCAATGGGGGAGCTTCTCGAAGAAGCGGCGCACCGCGGGCGTGATCCTGAGCTGCTCGCCCGCGACATAGAGCTCGCGCAGGCTCTCCGGGGCCGGGGCGCCGCGGTCGACGGCCACCGCCATCTGCTGCAAGGCCACGAAGGGGAGGAACATGCGGGCGACGCGGTGATCGGCGATGACCCCGAGCAGCGCGAGCGGATCGCGGCGCGCCGGCTCCGAGATGAGGACCAGGGTGCCGCCCGTCCAGAAGGTGGCGAACAGCTCGAGGAAGGAAGCGTCGAAGCTGATCGGCGCAAACTGCAGGGTGCGGTCGCCCGAGCCGAGCGCGGTCTGGCGGAGCTGCCAGGCGAGGAGGTTGACGAGGGGCCCCTGCGGCATCGCGACGCCCTTGGGAGTCCCCGTGGAGCCCGACGTGTAGAGGACATAGGCAAGCTGCTCCGGTGAGGCATCGTCGTCCAGGTCGTGATCGGGCTCGGCCGAGAGGAGGTCCTGGGCGGCGTCCATGCACAGCGCCTCGGCGCCGTGGTCCGGCAACAGGTGGAGAAGCCCCGCGCGGGTGACGAGCACGCGGACGCCGGCGTCGGCGCACATGAAGCGCAGTCGCTCCGCAGGATAGCTGAGATCGAGCGGGACATAGGCCGCGCCGGCCTTGAGGATCCCGAGCACGCCGACGATCAGCTCCGGCGTCCGGTCCAGGAGCAGGGCGACGCCGGTATCGCGGCGGACCCCGAGCCGGCGCAGGCGACGCGCGAGCTGGTTGGCGCGGCGGTTCAAGGCGTCATAGGTGAGCTCCTCCGCTCCGAAGACGACGGCGGCGGCGTCCGGGGTCCGGCGCACCTGCGCCTCGAAGGGCGCGACGATGGAGCAGGAGGGGCGCTCGATCGCCGTCGCGTTCCAGTCGTCGAGGAGCTGCCGGAGCTCCCCAGGGGTGAGCACGGGCAGCGCGGATATCCGCCTCGCGGGGTCCTCGGCCATCGCGGCGAGCAGCACCTCCAGGTGGCCGGCCATCCGCCGCACGGTCTCTGCCGCGAGCAGATCGCTGCGGTACTCGATCCGACCGAGGATCCCCTCCGCGCGCTCGTCGATCTCGATCATGAGGTCGAACTTCGCGGTGCCTGTATGGACGCCGAGGCGGTCGAGCGTCCACCCGAGCGGGCCTGCCGCGAGCGGCGGCTGGGAGATGAACGCCACCTGGAAGAGGGGATTCCGGCCGGCGTGGCGCCGGGGATGGAGCGCCGCGACGAGGGCCTCGAACGGGAGCGCTTGATGCTGGAGGGCCTCGAGGCTGAGGCCGCGGACCCGCCGCAGGAGCTCGCCGACCGTGGGATCGCCGGAGAGGTCGGCGCGGAGGACGAGGGTGTTGTCGCAATAGCCCATCACGCGCTCGAGCTCCGGCCGGCCGCGCTGCGCGATGACCGTACCGAGCGCGAGATCGCGCTGGCCGGTGTAGCGATGGAGGAGCACGTAGATGGCGGCGGTCACGGTCATGAAGAGCGTGACCCCCTCCCTGCGACCGAGGCGCCTCAGGGCCTCGGTGAGGTCGCTCGAGAACGCCATGCACGCGCGCTCTCCGCTGCAGCGCGGGGCGCTCGGGCGGGGCCGGTCGAGCGGGAGCTCGAGCTCGGGCAAACCGCGGAGCCGCTCGATCCACCACGGGAGCTCGACCTTCGCGGCCCGCTCGGCCTCGGCCCGCTGGTAGGCGACGAAGTCCGCGTACTGGGCCGGGAGCTCGGGCCACGGCGGCGCCGTCGCGCCGCGGGAGAGGGCGTCATAGGCCACCTCGAGCTCCGCGAGCAGGACGCGGTACAGGGAGATGCCATCGACGATGAGATGGTGAAGGACGAGGTGGAGCTCCTGTTCGTCGTCGGCGAGGCGCACGAAGGTCGCTCTGAGGAGGGGAGGTGCCCCGAGGTCAAAGGAGAGCCGGGCTTGCTCTTCGGCGAGGCGCTGCGCCGCAGGCGCACGGTCCGCCGGAGGGACCGCCCGCAGGTCGACTACGCGCAAAGAAAAGGAAGGGGGGCGAACGATCCGCACCGGCCGCCCCTCCCTCTCGACGAACGCCGTGCGCAGGATCTCGTGACGGCGGATGAGCTCGACCAAGCACCGCTCGAGGACGCCTTCATCGACGGGGCCGCGCATGCGGATCGCGCAAGGCTCGTTGTAGAGCGGCTCTCCGGCGTAGAGGCGGTGCAGGAACCAGATCTGCTCCTGGCCGGGAGAGAGCGGGAGCTCGTGCTGCGGCGCCGTGAGAGCGGCGGCGTCGTCCGCCGGGCGCGCCGCGAGCTGGCTGCCGGCGTCTCCCTCCCGGAGGGCGTGCTTTGCGTCGATGTGCTCGGCGAGCTCGGCGATGCTCGGCGCGCTGAAGAGCGCGTCCACCGAGAGCTCGACGCCGAGCGCGCTCCTGATCCGCGCGGCGGTCTGGATCGCGAGCAGCGAGTTGCCGCCGAGATCGAGGAAGTTGTCGTGAACGCCGACCTCCGCGCCGAGGATCTCCTTCCAGACGGCGGCCAGGGCGCGCTCGGTGGCGGTGCGCGGGAGATCCGCCGGATCGATGCCAGGGTCCCCTGCGGGCGCGAGCTCCGCGGGCAGCGACGCCCGCGAGAGCAACGCCTGGCGATCGAGCTTGCGGCTCACCGTGCGAGGGAGGCAGTCCATCGCGTGGAAGGCCGAAGGGATCATGTAGGCGGGCAGCCGCGACGCGAGGAAGCCGCGCAGCTCCTGCGGCAGGTTCGACGAGGGCGTCCGGGGTACGACGAAGGCGACGAGGCGGCGCGAGCCGTCGGCGTGCTCCGGGGCGACCACCGCGGCGTCGCCCACGAGCGGGCTCTCGGCCAGGATGGCCTCGATCTCCTCCGGCTCGACGCGGAAGCCGCGGATCTTGACCTGATGGTCGGCGCGTCCGACGAACTCGAGGTGTCCATCGGCGCGCCAGCGCACGAGGTCTCCTGTCCTGTAGAGGCGAGCGTGCCCCGATGGATCGAAGGGGCTCGTGATGAAGCGCTCCGCCGTGAGCTCTGGCCGGCCGTGATAGCCGCGCGCGAGGCCGGCCCCGCCGAGGTAGAGCTCCCCTGCGACCCCTCCGGGGACGGGCTCGCCCGCCGGGCCGAGCACGTGCGCCTCGACGTGCGGCATCGGGCGCCCGATCGGGACCTCGGCGCCGAGGTCGTCGACGGCGGAGAGGTCGCAGGCGATCGCGACGACCGTGGCCTCGGTGGGCCCGTAGGTGTTCACGAGGCGCGGGGACGGCCCGCAATGCGCCTTCCACGCGAGGACCCGCGCGAGCGACGCGCGCTCGCCGCCGATGATCACGAGGCGGACGCAGGGCGGCAGATTCAGGCCGGACGCGGTGAGCTCGGCCGTGAGCTGGTGCCAGTAGCCGGTCGGCAGGTCGAGGACGGTCAACCCGAGCTCCGCGCAAGCCGCGACGAGCGCGGGCGCCGAGCCGATCATCGCCTCGCTGCGCAGCACGAGCGTGCCGCCGGAGATCAGGCTGGTGTAGATCTCCTCGACGGCAGCGTCGAAGCTGATCGCGGCGAACTGGAGGACCCGATCGCCCGGGCCGATGCCGTACTCGACGCATGCCGAGCGCGTGAAGCGCGACAGCGCGGCATGCTCCACGACGACGCCCTTCGGTTGGCCGGTGGATCCCGACGTGTAGATGACGTACGCGGCCTGGCCGAGGCCCGCGACGGCGGCCGGCGCGGCGGTGGGACGAGCCTCGATGGCGGCGCGGTCGGCGTCGAGGCGCACGACGTGCGCCGCTTGCGACGCCACCCGGCAGGCGAGCGCTTCCGACGTGAGGACCGTCACCACGCCCGCGTCCTTGAGGATGTAGGCGCGGCGAGGCTCCGGCTCGGCGGGGTCGATGGGGACGTACGCGCCTCCCGCCTTCAGCACGGCCAACATCGCGACGATCTGCTCGATCGAGCGCTCCACGCAGATGCCGACGAGCGCCTCGCGGCCGACGCCGAGCGCGGCCAGGTGGTGCGCGAGCTGGTTGCTGCGGGCGTCGAGCTCGGCGTAGGTGATGGAACGGGCGCCGGAGACGACCGCGATCGCGCCCGGAGCTCTCGCCGCCGCTCGCGCGAACAGGTCGTGGACGCAGGCCGCGTCGTCGGGGGCGCCGCAGGGATGGGCAGCGCCGTTCCCGCCGGTGCGCGCCGGGCGCGCGCCGCCTGGCCAGAGATCCCCTGCGGGCGCGGCGAGGGTGGTCCGTGGTGCCTCCGCGCGACGCGCGCGCGAAGGCGGCGTCCAGTAGGCAAGATCCTCCTCGAACCTGCGGCTCAGGTAGGGATCGAGCGCGTCGCTGGCGCCCGGCAGCCCCTGCTCGACGTCGCCGACCGCGGCGGCGTAGCGGGAGATGCGGAGCGCGAGCGCGTCGCGGCTCATGAGGGCGGCCTCCTCCCGGGCTCCATCGCACGCCGCCGCGAGCGCCGCGTCGAAGCGTCCCCCGAGCCACGCGGCGGCCGGGCGCAGGGCCGACGCATCTCCGCGGCTGCTCTCGACCGCGGCGAGGAGGAGCGCGTCGGTCGCGGCGTCCCCGAGGAGCGCGCTGCCCCAGTAGAGGGCGGTCGACCGGTCGTCGAAGGGCGTCGCGGCATTCCCCGCGCGGGCCCGCACCCGTGCTGCTGCTTCCTCGAGGCGGCGGGCGATCGCCGGCGACGCGCACGTCTCGGCGAGAAAGCGGTACAGGCTCCGGTCCGTGTGCAGCGCGCTCGAGCCGAGCACCATGTTCAAGGCCTCGGTGGGGCCCTCGAAGATGCGCCATGGGCGCGCGTCGCGGTACATCTGCGGCACGAGGTTGCTCTCCTCGTAGCCGCGCGCCCCGAGGAGCTGGACCAGCTGATCGACGGCCCAGCCTAGGGACTCGGCGCCGGCGTTCTTGCAGGCCATGTACGCCTCGGCGGGGACGCTCCGGCCTGCGTCGCGCAGCTCGGCGATCCGCGTGGCCAGCGCCTCCACCGACGTGATCCGGGCTGCGAGCTCGCTCATGCGGGCGAGCGTCACGGGGTTGTCGAGGAGGTTGCCTGTCAGGACCTGCCGCCGCTCGGCGTAGCGGAGCATGAGCTGCGCGCAGCGCTTCATCCCGCCGACCGCCATCCCGCCCAGATAGAAGCGGATGAGCATCATCGTGTCCCGGGCTCCCTCCATTCCGCTGCCCGGCGCGCCGAGCATGTCGGCCGTGGTCACGCGGACGCCGTCGAGCACCACCGTGTTCTTGGTGAACCCGCGCAGCCCCAGGGTGAGCGCCTCTGGCCCGATATGGAGCCCGTCCGCGCCCTGGCGGACGATGAAGCCCGTCAGCCCACGAGAGCGGCCCCGCTCGTCGAGGAGCTGGGCATAGACGTGGATGACGCTGGCGGCGGAGCCGGCGCCGACCCAGAGCTTGCTGCCGTGGAGGCGCCACGCGCCCCTACCTTCCGGGACCGCCCTGGTCTCGATGGCGCGGAGGTTGGAGCCCGCCTTGGGCTCGGTCATCGCCACCGCGGCGAAGACTCGGCCGCGCGCGACGAGCGGGAGGAACTCGCCGCGCACGGCCTCGGTCGCGTGGTGGCCGATGGTGTGCGCGCCGAGGATGCTGTCCAGGACGACGATCGCGAGCGTGAGATCGATCGCCGAGAGCTGCTCGAGGACGCGGAGGGCGTCGCCGCAGCGGAGGCCGAGCCCGCCATAGCGCTCGGGCACCTGCATGCCGAGCAAGCCGCGGTTGCCGAAGTCTAGAATCACGTGCGGCGGGATGCAGCGCCGCTCGTCGATCAGGCGGGAGTTGATCCGCCGCTCGGCGTAATCGCGCACCCACCGGATCAGCTCATCGGCGCGCCGCCGGCTGGTCTCCGGAGAGGCGGCCCAGGGCTCGGGCTGTACGATGTTCGAGTGCTGCTCGACGTGATGGAAGGTCTCGGTGTGCATGTGCAAATTCCCTGCGAAAGCGCGGCGCCCCGAGCGCCGGTCGGAAATGTCTCCTGGTCAGCCGATCCGCTCGTGGGGGGTGATCACTCCGTGAGGATGCTCTCGGGGCCGGCGATGACCGGGGTGTAGTCACGGCTCGCGAGGAACTCGGGCCGCGGCGTCGCGACCGGGTGAGCTCGATTGAGGACGCTGTTGTACGTGACCAGGATGAGGCACCGGTCGATCGGCGTGATGTTGTTGCTCGACCCATGTACGAGGTTCGGGTGGAACAGAAGCACGGAGCCGGCGGAGCCCACCGCGGTCCGTACGGGGTAGCGAGCCGCGAGGTAGCGCACCTGCTCGCGGCTCAACACGTACTTGAGGTCCGCGGTCAGGTTGTGGATCCACACCGGTTCGCCCTCGTAGGCCCCGCCTTGGCGCGCGGACGGGCGCACCTCGATGACGCCCTCGCGGTGCGAGCCGGCGAGGAACATGAGCGGGCCGTTCGACTCCGTGTTGTCGTCGACCATGACAGCGACGTTGACCAGCCGGGGCTCGGGCAAGCCGTCCTCTTCACGCCAGAAGATGAAGTCCTGGTGCCAGGGCCAGAGCTCGCCGGCGAACGCCGCCTTGAGGTTGATCTTGAACTGATAGACGAACACCTCATCCGCCAGGAGCTGGCGGCACGGCTCGACGAGACGAGGGTGGCGGACCAGCCTGGCGAAGCTCTCGAACGTCTTGTGCTGGCCGTGAACGCCGCGCACGGTCTGCCCGTCCCGCTCGAGGACGCGGCGCGGCGACTCCTCGGCGAGCGCGACGCGGGTGTCGGCCCGGATGCGCCCGAGCTCGGCGTCGGACAGCACATTTGGGATGATCACGAACCCGTCTTGATTGTAGGCGTTCAGCTGAGTCTTCGTGAGCTTCATGAGAGGATCTCCTCCAGTGGTCATGGCCGTCATCAAGGCGACGGCGAGCCGCAGATACAGCGTCGTGGGACGACTGTGACGCAGCAGTGAGCAATTGCGCGCTCATCCCCCGGCGCACGGCGATGCTGCTGTGCCCGTCGACATTGCACGTTGCAGGCCAAGCGCGTATTCTCGCTCACAGAGCGCCGGCCGTGTCCGGCGCCCGACGGTGGCACCGGAAGTGGAGGTCACCGCGGAAGGGGCCGGCGCGGAGCGCAGGTCCGCGGAAAAACTCCGCTTTGGCGCGCCACGCGGCCGGCGAGGGCGCCGCGCCCACGGAGCGCTGTCTCCGTGACATGTCACGGGATCTGGCACGCTGCCGCCGTGACATGTCACGGGATCTGGCACGCTGCCGCCGTGACATGTCACGGGATCTGGCACGCTGCCGCCGTGACATGTCACGGGATCTGGCACGCTGCCGCCGTGACATGTCACGGAGATGCCTCTCCTCCCGCGATCGTGCTCACCTGTCGGCTGAGCCGCCGTGAACGACGCACAGAGACCGCGGCCTTCAGGGATGGGCGCGGGGCACTCGTGCTCCGCACCGAGGAGCTGACCTGGGTCGACGGTGTCAAACGAACTCAGGCTGCCCAGGCCGTGCTCGCGGATGCCGGTTACAACGTGCTGGTATAACAGCTCAACTATCTTGACGAAGCTGAAGACGTCGAAGCGCTGAAAGCCACGAACGATGCCGCGGACCCGCCCGTCGTGGGCCAGATCGGCGTGTTCAGCGTCTCGTATCGGTGCGCGATGGCCGCAGACGCCGCGGAGCTGCCGGACCTCCCCATCGTCGCCTTCGATTTCGATCCGCAGACCGTCGACTACATGCGCCAGGGTCGCATCAAGGCCACGCACGTCCAGCGGCAGTAGCGCTGGCGTGGCTCGAGGGAGGCCTCGCGCGGCGCGCGCGGGGGAAGCGCGCCGCGCGCGCCAGGACGTGGTACGGGGGCGCCATGATCCGAGACGTCGAGCTCCAGTGTCGTTGCGGTAAGGTCCACGGATGGCTGCGCGGTGCCTCGCCGGACGCGGTGAACCGCGTCGTCTGCTACTGCGACGACTGCCAGGCCTTCCTCCACCACCTCGGCCGCGCAGATCTGCTCGACGAGCGCGGCGGCTCGGACATCGTGCAGGTCGCTCCCTCGACGATCTCGTTCGACCGCGGCAGAGAGCTCATCGCTGCCGTGCGCCTCACGCCGAAGGCCATCTACCGCTGGTACGCGAGCTGCTGCAAGGCGCCTCTGGGCAACACGGCGGAGCCGCGGCTGCCGTTCGTCGGCATCGTCACCGAGCTGTTCCAGCGAGCGCCGAGCGCGCGGCCGTGCGATGAGGTCTTCGGCGCGCCGCGCGGCCGGCTCTACGGCAAGTTCGCGGTCGGCGAGCCGCCGCCCGGGTCGGTGAGGCCGGGCGTGCGCCTCATGGTGTGCATGATCGGAAAGCTGCTCGGCTGGAAGCTCCGCGGCGCCGCGTGGCCGCACCCGTTCTTCGATCGCGCGAGCGGCGAACCGAAGTACCCGGTCACGGTGCTGTCCACGGCCGAGCGCGACGCGCTGCGCCCGCTGTGCGGCCCGCGCCCCGCGCGCGCCTGACGACCCCAGGACGGCGGAGTCCCCCGCCCCGGCGTGTGGCCTCGCGCGCTCGGCGCTCGCGGCGGTTTCAGGGCCCCCTTACTTGCCGCCGTCGACCTGAAGCCCCTCGGCCCGCATCGCCCCCTGCACCGCGGGGCGCGCGGCCACCCGCCGCTGGTACGCGAGCAGATTGGGGAAGGCCGACAGGTCGATCTTGACGAAATTCGCCCAGTTCGTGACCGTGAACAGGTAGGCGTCGGCCACGGTGAACTGCTCGCCGAACAGGTAGGGCCCCTTCGCGAGCGCCGCCTCGATCACGCCGTAGCGCTTGCGCAGGTACTCTTCGCGCTCTTGCCGCTGCTCGGGCGACGTCTTCGGGGAAAAGAGCGATCCGTAGGTCTTGTGCAGCTCAGAGTTGATGTACCCGAGCGTCTCTAGCACGCGGTAGCGAGCCATCGTGCCCGGCGGCGGCACGAGCTTCGCTTCGGGCTTCTGGTCGGCCAGGTACTGGACGATGGCCGGTCCCTCGGTCAAGACCTCGCCGCCGTCGAGCTCGAGCGCGGGGATGTACCCCTTCGGGTTGATGGCCCAAAAGTCGCGGCCCGACGACGTCTTCTTGGCCGCGAGGTCGACCTTGTCGAGCGTCAGCTCGATGCCGAGCTCGCGGGCGACGATGTGCGGAGACAGAGAGCAGCCACCGGGAGAGAAATACAATTTCATGGAGGCATCCTTCGAATGATAGCGTGTTGGTGAGAACCCCGAACGGCCCCGCCCCGGCGACGCGCCCCCGGGCGTTCGGGGCGGCGAGGGGCGGGCGGACGCGGGGGCCGGCGAAGGCCCCCGCGCGCCCCGGCGAAGCCCGTCGCTTCGGCGAGGGCCGCGGCGCGCCAGCCCGATCGCTCGGGCCGGCGCCGTCGAGACCAGCAAGCTAGCGCGCGAAGTTACTCCTGGATACTCGCCAGGTGCCAGAATCCTGAAAAAGGGGTATCTTCGGGGTTACCCATGGCGCTGCCGGTTCGAAAAAATCACGTTCCCCCGCCGCCCCTCTGCCCGCTGACGCTGTGCATGGCGCTCTTGCGCGGCGCCTGGGCGCCGAACGTCATCTGGTCGCTCAGCGGGCAGCCGCGCCGGTTCGGCGAGCTGCGCGTCGACATCCCGCAGATCTCGGCGCGGGTGCTGAGCGCGCGCCTGCGCGAGCTCGAGGCCAAGGGCGTGGTCAGCCGCCGCGTCATGCCCACCTCGCCGCCCTCGGTCGAGTACGAGCTCACCCCGCTCGGCCACGAGCTGGTGCCCGCGCTCCGCGCCATCGCCGAGGTCGGCGGAAAGCTCAACGGCCGAGGGGGGCCTCACGCCGTGCCGGGGCCCGGGGCACGCGCGCGCAGGCGCGCGGCCGCCCCGGCGCGAAGCCACGTTGCCTGAGCGCGGGCACGGACGCAGCAGCGGATCTCAGAACACCGTCGCAGCGAGCGACACGGTCGCTCCCCACCTCGGCCGCAAGCTCGCCGACGGCGCGCCGCCGAGGCCCACAGGATCATCGCGGTCGCTCCGCTCAATGAACGCAGACGCGCGCTGCGTGACCCCCCTCGTGAGCTCCCATTCCAACTGCGCCGCGACGCGCGTCATCAAAATCATATCCCCCGCCCGAGGCGCCCCTTCAGGCACGCCCAGATCGCTCACCACAACCCGCTCCGCCAGCACGACCGTGCCGCTGCCGCCTGCGTAGATCTCACGCGTGATCGCTACCCGCCCCTCCGCTGCGATCTGGCCCCCCACGTCGCCCGCGCTCCCTGTCGGATCGAGCCGCGAGAATGTTCCAGCGCCGATCGCCGCGCCAGGCCCACGCTCCCCAGCGACAACTCGGTCGAGAGAGCTCCAGCTCGGCACGAAAGGCAGCGCCGTCGACCGATAGACGAGATCCCCGAAGAGCGTCGGCATCATGACGCTCGGGACGCTCCCCTTCTCGTCCTCCTCCGACGACGGCGCCTCCGGCGGCAGCGTGGCGTCATAAAGATGCGTCGGCACAGCGATACCGAGGCCGCCCCGCGCCCCGAGCGACAGCCGTCTCGACAGCGAAATGCCCGCGAGCGACAGCACATCAAGCTCGATCGTGAGCGCCGCCAGATTGGTACGCCCCTCCGCCCCCCGCTTGAACGGCGCGTCCTGCTGCGCCACGTTCAAATCGATGATCGCCGCACGGACCGGCCGCTCGGGGCTCCGGTCGAAGAACTCGACGATGACCATCTCGACCCCGAGATCGCGCCGCGTGGTTCCCTCCTCGTAGCGCAGCACGTCGGCCTCGACGGCGAGGCTCATCAGGTTCAGCTTCGCCGGCAGCACCGTGAACATCCCCGGGAGCGCGAACCGGCCGCCCACCGACATCACGCCGCGCTGCGATCGCCAGAAGCGATCGGTAAACTCCACAGGCCTCTGGTACGAAAACCGCTGCTCCAGGACGACCGGCGTAAGCTGGAGCGTCGCGCTCTCCGCCGCGCGCCACTCGAACGCCCGAGCGCCGCCCGTCGATCGCGCCGCGGCGAGGCCAGCCGCGCCCGCGCGGACGATCAAGCCGCGGCGCGCGTCGAGCATCGAAGGCGAAAAGAGGCCCAGGCCTGGCGTCCTCGCGTCCGGCTCCGCGGCCGTCCACCCGATCCACCCCTCGCCGTCGATATACGGCCGCAGCCCGCCCCGCGCGCCATCGCCTCGCGTCCCCGCGGCGAGCGCGTCGACGCCCAGCGACAGCGACGCTCCCCAGCGCTCGTCCTTCGCGATCGCGATCGAGTGCGGAGAAGCCTCCTCGCCAGCCACGGCGCTCGCCCCCGGCTCGTCCTCGCCGCGCGCGGACCCGCCCGCGCCGATCTGCGTAAGGAGCGCGCACGCCCCGGTCAGCGCGATTCGCTGACGACGCGAAATCGACTGCGCACGCAGGCGCTTCTGCGCGGGGTCTGGACGCATCGACGTGGGGCCCAGAGGGCGCCTAACAACTCCCGTGCCCGCGCCGAGCCCGCCTCGTTCCCAGCTCCGCCGCGAGCGCACCCACCAGCGCCGCGACCACGCCTCGGGCCGCGCCTCGGCATCCGCGGGCCTGCGTTCCTGGCTGGACGCGCGCCGATCGCCGGAGCGTCTCCCGGCGGAGATATCTTTTCAGCCAAGCAGTGCGGCGGGAGAGAGCCACCGGAAGCGGCAATCTTTGTCACGGTGAGCGGCAATCCTTGTCACGGTGAGCGGCAATCCTTGCCACAGCGAGGTCGTCGCTCATCTCGCCTCCTCGCCTCCTCGCCCCCTCGACCGCCCCCATCCCCCCAACGGAGCGAGCCAGCGGGGGAGGGCGTGGGGCGCGGGCGGGGGGCGGCGGGGCAGGCCCCCACAAACCCCGAGCGCCGGCCCGCGGCGAAGCGATTCGTCCCCCGATCGCCTCACCCGTCCCCATGGCCATAGCCACCAAAAGGCGCGAGTTTGTGGGACCGCCCCGCCGCCCCCCGCCCGCGCCCCACGCCCTCCCCCGCTGGCTCCGCCGCAGCCGGCAGGGCCTCCGTCACCGTTGCCCCGGCTCCACCGCGATCTCGTCGAACCGCTCCGCCGCCGCGTGCCGGCTCCCCGGCTCCCGCGCCGTCCCCGGCCGGAGCAGCTGCACCGTGCGCATCCCCGCCGCTGCCGCCGCGTCGAGCTCCGCCGTCACGTCGGACAGGAACAGCACCTCTCCCGGCTGCACCCCGAGCGCCTCCGCGATCCGCTGGTAAGCGCCCGCCTCCCGCTTCGGCCCGGTCGTCGTATCGAAGAACGCCGTGAAGAGCCCTGTCAGGTCCCCCGATGTCGTGTGCTGGAACAGGAGCTTCTGTGCCTCGACCGACCCGGAGCTGAACACCGCGAGCGTCGCCCCGAGCTCCCGCCATCGCCGCAGCGCCGGCGCCACGTCCGCGTACACGTGGCTCCGGAGCCCGCCCGACTCGTAGGCGCCGCGCCAGATCTTCCCCTGCAGCGCCTTCAGCGACGTCTCCTTGCGATCCTCGTCGATCCACGCGCGCAGCGCCGCCGCGAGCTCGCCGTCGCTCACCGCCTCAGCGGGCGCGCCCCGCTCGCGCGCGACCGCGCTCCGGGCCGCCTCGACCTCCGGGCTCCCGGCGTGCGCCGACACGTACGCGGCCAGGTCCCGGCGCGCCACCGAGAACAGCGTCTCGTGGACGAAGCGCACGTCCGTCGTGGTCCCCTCGATGTCGACCAGCACCGCGCGCGCGGGGATCGACGCCGTGCTCACGCCGCGAGCCTCGGGAAGCGCGACGCGATGTCCGACCCGGTGTGCTCGGCGACCCACCCCCTCGGATCGGAGAACCACCGGATGCAGGTGAACGACGGCGCAGGCCCCATGTCGAACCAGTGCCGCGTCCCGGCCGGAACGCTGATGAGGTCGCCCTTCTCGACCAGGAACGAGAGCACGCGCTCCCCCTGATGGATGCAGAACAGCCCGCGCCCCTCGACGAAGAAGCGCGCCTCGTCCTCGGTGTGAATGTGCTCGTCGAGGAACTTCCGCCGGAGCTCCGCGTGGTTCGGCGTGCTCGGGGAGACCGAGATCACGTCCGCCGTGACGAACCCGCACGCCTCGGAGAGCTGCTTCACCGGGCCGGCGTACGCCTCGAGCACCTGCTCCGGCGACGCCGACGGCGGCAGCGGGCGCTCGGCCGACCAGCGCTCGAAGCGGATCTGCGACGCGGCGGCGACGCGGGCGATGTCCTCGAGCGTCGTGTATTCCTCGGCCTTCGTCGGATCGCTCTCCCGGTACACCCGCAGCAGGCTCATGAGATGCTCCCTTCCAGCAGCGCGCAGTCGAGCATGAACTCGAGCGCCTCGATGTGGCGGATCGTGTCCGCGATGTCCGCGCCCCAGGTGTAGAGCCCGTGGCCGGCGATGAGGTAGCCGTGCACCGGCGGGTGCGCCGACATGAACGCCTCGACGTCCTCGGCCAGCTTCCGGATGTCCTGCGTGTTGACGAAGACGGGGAGGAGCACCGCGCGGTCGTGCGTCGTCACGCCGGAGAGCGCCTTCGCCACCTCGTAGCCCGCGAGGGTCACGTATCCCTCCTGCGCGCACCGGCGCGAGAGCACCGTCGCGGCCCGCGAGTGGGTGTGCGCGACGGCGCCGATGGCGGCGGAGCGCCGGTAGAGCTGGCAGTGCAGCGCCGTCTCGGCCGACGGGCGGCTGGCGGACGGCCCGACCAGGCGGCCCTCGGCGTTGACGACCACGATGTCCGACGGGCCGAGCGCGCCCTTCGGCCGCCCGGACGCGGTGATCGCGACGGTGCCTTCGCCGAGCCGGGCGGAGAAGTTGCCGCTCGTGGCCGGCGTCCAGCCGCGCTCGTAGCACCAGCGGGACAGCTCGATGAGCTCGGCTGCGACCGAGGAGAACGAGGTCAACGACGTCCCGCGCGCGCTCACCGCGCGACCATACCAAAGCGAGCCCGGCCGATCAACGCGCCCCCCGGCGGCCCGAGCCGCGGAGTCCGGGACAGCCGCGCTCGGCGCGCGGCTGCCCCCGCGCGCCCCCGCGCGCCCCCGCGCGCCCTCGCGCGTCACGACGTCGGCAGGCGGCCCTCCGCGCGCCGTCCAGCGCGTTCGCGGGCGCCGCGGAGCAGGCCGGCCCAGAACCCGAGCCCGTGCGCCGCGTGCATTGCGGGGAAGATGGCGCAGAGCAAGGGGAAATCGCTGGGCGAGGCGCGCCGCGAGAGCCGGAGCGACTCCGCGATCACGAGCGCGGCGTACGCGAGCGACGCGAGCGCGAGCGCGGGTCGGACGGACGGCAGGAGGGCGGAAGCGAGGGCGAGCAGCGCGGCGGCGGTCACCAGGAAGAACGGCAGCATCGGCCGGAGCGACAGGAGCCTCCGGCGGCGGAGCAGGGTGCGGGCGCGCCCCTTGCCATAGGCGAAGTACTGCCGCGCGAGCGGCGGCAGGGACGATCGCGGGTAGTAGTACGCGACGATCTCCCGGGACAGGTAGACGGCGCCGCCGGCCTCGATGATGCGCTGGTTGAGCTCGGCGTCCTCGTTGGTGACCGCGTCCGGGTCGTAAAGGCCGGCGATCTCGAACGCCTCGCGCCGGAAGGCGCCGTTGAAGACCGACTCGACGAAGCCCTCGCGCGAGGGGTCGCGGTAGGCCGAGCCGCCGACGCCGAGCGGGCTCGAGAGCGCCGCGCAGAGCGCCCGCTGAAAGCGGTTCCGGTGGCGCGCCCGCGCGGCGCCGCCCGCGTTGAGGGCGCCGGTCCTCCGGAGCGCGGCGACCGACGCGGCCACGTAGTCTTCGGCGTACTCGGCGTGCGCGTCCATCCGGACGATCACGTCGCCTCGCGCTCGGCCAATGCCGATGTTCATCGCCGCGGCCTGGATCCGGGCGGGGTTGTGGAGGAGCGTCACCCGCGGCTCCTCCGCCGCGACCCGGCCGACGATCTCCCGTGTCCTGTCGCTCGAGCCGCCGTCGACCACGAAGATCTCGAGGAGCTCGGGAGGATAACGCTGCTTCAGGGCGCAGCGGAGGACGTCCTCGATGTAGCGCTCCTCGTTGTAACAGGGAATGACGATGCTGCACCGCGGCCGCTCGGCGAGCGGGCGCAGCGAGAGGCGGCCCGAGAGGGGCGCGCTCGCCGATCGATCCATGAACTCCCCCCGTCTCTCTCGGGTCGAACCGACCCGACGCTGGACTGTGCGAGAGGCGGATACAAGCGCGGGGCCAGGAGGCGCCGCGGGGCCGACCGGAGCAACCTGTGCGGCGCGGGAGGGCCGAAGACGCGGGTGAGCAGGCCGCTGGGCTCGGGCTGCACACCGGCGGGCGAGGTCTTGCGGAGCTGCCCGCTCGCGAAGGTCCCTCATCGCCATCGGCCTCACCACCGACGAGGCGGTGAAGGATTACCTCCGGGGACGGTTGGCGTCGCTACAGGAGGACTGACGCGCGCGGAGCGACGTCCTCTGGGCCGCGGTAGATCCAGGTGCGTAGTCCGACGGACGTGACGGCTCGTCCCGGAGCGACGCTCCGGCCAAGTCTGGCGTGACGTGGACCGGAGCGTCGCTGGCGCGCGCTCGTCTCCTCACCAGGGGAGCGGCCCTGCGTCGTCCGAGAAGGTGCCAGTCGGTCCATCGGGGCCGAGCAGCGCGAGCCGCACCGGCTGGCGCGCGCCTTCGGCGACGGTGCGTGTCCCGCTGTGGTTGTTGAGATCGGTCGCGACGTAGCCGGGGCACACCGCGTTGACCTTGATCGGGGTGCCGGCGAGCTCGTGCGCGAACGCGATCGTCACCGCGTTGAGCGCGCTCTTCGACGGGCTGTACGCGACGCCGCCGACGCCGCGGTACGGCGTGGCGGGATCGCTCATCACGGTCATCGAGCCGAGGCTGCTCGACACGTTGACGATCCGCCCGGCAGGCGCCTCTCGGAGGAGCGGCAGCATCGCCTGGGTCACGGCGATCACGCCGAACACGTTGGTCTCGAACACCTCGCGCACGTCGGCGAGCGAGGCCACGCTCGGCCTCCCGCTCCGGGAGATCTCCTCGACCGTGACCCCGCTCTGCGCGCTGCCCTTGGCGATGCCAGCGTTGTTGACGAGGACGTCGAGCCGGCCGAGCTCGCGGCGGATCCGCGCTGCGGCGGCCGCGATCGAGCCGGCGTTCGTGACGTCGATCGCGATCGCGCGCGCGTCGCCCGCGATCTGCTTCGCCGCGGCCTCGCCGCGCGCGAGGTCGCGCGCGCCGACGAGCACCGTGTAGCCGCGCGCCGCGAGCTCCTTCGCGATCGCGTGGCCGATACCTTTGTTGGCCCCCGTGACGAGGGCGACGGGTTTGTCGTTCATGTCCCCTGGATAGCGACCGCCGCGGGCGCTGCCTTGGCGATTCTTGGCCGGTCGAGAGGGCGCCAAGAACGCCCAAGCCGGCGGCCAAGAGCGCCCAAGCCGGCGGCCAAGAGCGCCCAAGCCGGCGGCCAAGAATGCCCAAGCCGAGGGGGCGCGGCGGTCGTAGAATGGGGGCGTGACGACCCGTGCCGACCTCCTTCCTGTCCCCGTGCCCGGCGTGCGCGCCACGCGCTGGTCGACCGACGAGCTCTACGCCGGCATGAAGGAAACGTACGCGATCGGTCGCATCGAGGCCGGGCGCTCGGAGTGGTGGAGCCGCGGGAAGGTGTGGAGCTGCGGCCCGGGCTCGCTGCAGATCCTGCAGCCCGGCGACGTGCACCGCGACGTCTCGCGCGACGGCCCGGGCACGGGCCAGTGCGTCGCGCTCTCGGCCCAGATGGTCGAGGGCGCGATCGGCAAGGTCTGCGTCCATACCCAGCTCGCCGCCGATGACGAGCGGGGCGCGGCGTTCCACCGCCTGCATCACGCGGTGCGCGCCGGCGCCGATCGTCTCGAGATCGAGGCCGCGGTCGCCGAGGCGATCGCCGCGCTCGCGGCGCTCGGTGACGCGCAGCGTGAGCACACGCGACCGGTGCGCCGCGCGATCGAGCTCCTGCGAGAGCGGCTCGCCGAGCCGGTGACGCTCGACGACCTCGCCGCGCACGCCGGCCTCGACAAGTACCACCTGAGCCGCGCGTTTCGCGCGCAGGTCGGCATGTCTCCGTACGCGTACCTGACGCGGCTGCGGATCATGCGCGCGAAGGAGATGCTCGCCGCCGGCGTGAAGCCGCGCGACATCGCCCCGAAGGTCGGCCTGTACGACCAGAGCCAGCTCAACCGGCACTTCCGGCGCATCGTCGGCACCACGCCCGGCCAGTACGCGCGCAGCGCCTAGAGCGGCGGGCACCCGCTTCGGATACGGGCCCATCTCGGCGTTTTCGGTGCTCAGCGCACTGGAGTGCGCCTGCGCGCCGAAAACGCCGATCTGGGCCCGTCTCCTGTGCGGGTGACCGCCGCTCTGCGAGCGTTCGGTGTACCAGTGGCGGTCACGAACCGCTGTAGAGGGTACCCCGACCCACATTGGCTCCCGTTCGCGGGTCAACCTCGGATGACCACCTTGCCAGTCGGCGGGGCGCGAGGTCAGAATTGCGAGAAGAAGTTCCAGATGGCCGAGCTCGCGAAGCTCGGCTGCTGGTGGTCACCGGCGAACTCGCAGCGGTGCACCGGGTAGCCCTCCCGGCACCCTTGATAGGCCACGCACGAGCTGGGGCCCACGGGGGTCGTCTCGGTGCTGCAGCCGTTCTTGCGCACGAAGACGTCGAGCGCCGCCCTTCCGGCCGAGATGGGGACGACGCTGTCGGACACGCCGTGCGACATCCAGACGGCGACGGGCTGGGTGTTGGACTGGTTGCAGCCGCTGTAGAGGGCGCCGGACATCGGCGCGATGGCTCGGAAGACGTCGGGCATGTCACAGCCGAGCGCGTTCGACATCATCCCCCCGAAGCTCCACCCGGTCGAGAAGACGCGGCTCTTGTCGACGCACAGGTTGGCTTCGAGGTGGTCGACCATGGCGCGGGCAAAGGCGATGTCGCGCCCGTTCGTGTTGGCCCAGCCGTTGTCGATGCCGTTCGGAGAGACGAAGATGGCGCTGCCGTTCGCCAGCGCCTTGAGCCCATAGTACCCGTTGTTCACGACGTCATTGGCCGATCCGCCGCGCCAGTGCCAGCCGAACACCAGCCGATACGCCTTGTTCGGGTCGTAGTTCGCCGGAATGTCGAGCACGTACTGGCGCGTGGTCCCGTTGACGTTGATGGTGCGGTTACCGCTGGCGAGGGAGGTGGGAATGCCGCAGCCGGCGCTGCGCGTGCCGCCGGTGCTGCCGCCACCACCGGAGCCGCCGCCGCCGCCGGAGCCGCCGCTGCCGCCGGAGCCGCCGCTGCCGCCGCTGCCGCCGCTGCCGCTGGTGCTGCTGGTGCTGCTGGTGCTGCCGGTCCCCGAGCCCACGGGCGTGAGCCGGAATTGCTGATTGGTGCCGCCGTTCGACGCCCATTGGATCACGGCGGTGCCGTCCGCGGTGCCGCGGCCGTAGACGTCCAGGGACTTGCCGCTGTGGCGCGCGGTGATGCGCACGACGCCGCTGGCGACGTCCGTGAACGACCACTGCTGGTTTTGCCCCGTCCAGCAGGAGTATTGCTGGACGGCGGCGCCGTCGCCGGTGGAGGCGCCCGTGACGTCCATGCACCGGTTGCTGTTGACGTTGCGGATGCGATAGTAGCCGCCGCCCGCCGACTCCATGCGGAACTGTTGCCGCGTCGAGCCGTTGCAGCTGGCGATCTGGATGGCCGCTCCATCAGCGGTGCTGCCTCCAGCCACCTGCACGCATTTCCCGCTCTGGACGCCGACGATCGTGTAGACCGCGTTCGTATCGACCGTGATGGCGCCCTCGAGCGAGCCTTGCTCCTCGATCTCGGCGTCGTACGCCCCGTCGGGGCCGACGACGCACGACACGGCGAGGACGCCCGTCGCCGCCGCAATCAAGCCCTGCTTGGTTCCGAACCTCATCTTGTCCTCCTCGTCCTGTCAAGGATGTGAAACTGCCATCTTCTCACTGCTCGACGCTGCCCTCGCGTGGGTCGGGGTCGCTCGCCGCGTGCTCAAGGCTCCCGAGCGGGCCGCCGCGTCGGCCACTGCCGCTGCGGATGAACGTAGAGACGCGCGCAGGGTGGATCGGTTCGCTCTGCGCGCGCCAGGGTCGGTCGAACCGCCTTGCTCCTCGGAGCAAGGCGGTTCGAGAGCGAGCCACTCTAGGGCAGATTGGCAGAAGAGATCTGCCAGGTCCTGTCGGTGCAGAAGCGGCAGCTCGGGCCGACGAGCATGCCCTTGCCGGTGGCCGATTCGTCGCCCTTGAGCCACCAGTTGAGCCACGCCAGGTTGACCTGAGTGAACTCGCCGCCGTTCCGGGCCCACAGGTCGCCCCCGTGATCCGCGCCGACCTTGGCGAACATCATGACCGGGATATCACCCAGGGCGGCGATGTTCTGGAAGTCCCTCGCGCCGTTCTGGTTCGCGCCCAGGCTATCCGCCGTGCCGGTGACGATCAACACGGGCGTGTGGATCGAGTTGTAGAACGACTGATTCGCCGAGAAGGAGCCGCTGCTCGTGTGTCCCCAGGTCGTCATCCTGGGATCTGCAGCGGTCCCCGCCGCCATCAAGCCGCCGCAGGAGAAGCCGTTCGCGGCGACCTTCGTGGTCTCGATCTTCTGGTAGTAGGCGCTGCAAGGCTTCTCATTCTGGGCGATCACCCAGTCGACGTAGCCGCGCAGCACCTCGCCTCCGCTCCCGAGGTCGCGGTTGGGCTGCGTGTTTCCCGGTGTCCCGTCCGCCACCACGAAGTAGCCATGCGAGGCAATTTCGGCCATGGCCGCTTGATTCGCGAGCCCGTCTCGCGAGCATCCGCCCTGCCCCCAGACGAAGATCGGATACTTGGTGGCTCCGCTGAGATCCGCCGGACGGAAGATGGTGCCCTGGTTGATGCCCGGGTCTGCATTCGTCTCGACGATCACCTGATGAGGGCCGCTCCCCGACACGTTTCGACCAGCCGGTCGCGACGCGGTGCACGTGCCGCCGGTGCCACCCCCGCCGCCGGTGCCGCCCCCTGCGCCGGTGCCGCCGCTGCCGCCGCTGCCGCCGCTGCCGCCGCTGCCGCCGCTGCCGCCGCTGCCGCCGCTGCCGCCGCTGCCGCTGGTGCTGCTGGTGCTGCCGGTCCCCGAGCCCACGGGCGTGAGCCGGAATTGCTGATTGGTGCCGCCGTTCGACGCCCATTGGATCACGGCGGTGCCGTCCGCGGTGCCGCGGCCGTAGACGTCCAGGGACTTGCCGCTGTGGCGCGCGGTGATGCGCACGACGCCGCTGGCGACGTCCGTGAACGACCACTGCTGGTTTTGCCCCGTCCAGCAGGAGTATTGCTGGACGGCGGCGCCGTCGCCGGTGGAGGCGCCCGTGACGTCCATGCACCGGTTGCTGTTGACGTTGCGGATGCGATAGTAGCCGCCGCCCGCCGATTCCATGCGGAACTGTTGCCGCGTCGAGCCGTTGCAGCTGGCGATCTGCATGGCCGCTGCATCAGCGGTGCTGCCCCCAGCCACCTGCACGCATTTCCCGCTCTGGACGCCGACGATCGTGTAGACCGCGTTCGTATCGACCGTGATGGCGCCCTCGAGCGAGCCGTTCTCCTCGATCTCGGCGTCGTACGCCCCCTCGGGGCCGACGACGCACGACACGGCGAGGACGCCCGCTGCCGCCGCAAGCAAGCTCTGCTTGGTTCCGAATCTCATCCCGTTCTCCTCGTCCCGTTAAGTAAGTAAAACTGGAATCTTCTCACTGCTCAGCGCTGCCCTTGCGTGGGTCGGGGTCGCTCGCCGCGTGCTCAAGGCTCCCGAGCGGGCCGCCGCGCTGGCCATTGCCGCGCAGAGTGGATAAGTTCATCTCGCGTGCGCCAGGCAACGCGATGAGGGTATCTATTGTTCCGGGCTGGCAGGCCCGTCAAGCCGATTGTGCATCGCGAGCGGGCCTGATCCTCATAAAGGTGCGATAAGCTCAGATGCGGAGTCATGATGGCAACTCGACGCCGACATGGGGCCGAGTGCTCGACAGGCGCGAGCGTCAGGCGCGCGAATCTCGTGCGAATCTGGTGCGAATCTCGTCGGAAATCGCCTGCGACCAGCGGGCCGCGCCGGCCGCGCTCGGCATGCGAGCGCGCTCGAAAAGCTGTGGTGAGATGGACGGCTGGCGTCGCCGTACGACACGACCAGACGTTGATGGTGCAGCCCCCTGGAGAGGCCTGCTGCTGGACGGGATACGCCGGGTCGATCCCGGGGTTCCCGCCGCTGCCCGCTGCACCGAGGTCCCACCACGGCTGGGATCGTTGGTGCAACCAGGATCGCCACTGGCCAGGACCTCGATCCCAGCCGCGAGCGACATGACCGATCGCTACTTCATGACCGTCTCCTGGATGCGCATGACGGCCCTTCCGGAGCAAAGCAAAAGCATGATGACCGCTCGGCAGTGTGAGCGTTCACATGCGGGATGTCAACGTCGATCGACCAGCCCGCCGCTCGGCGATCGAGGCACGCGCTGCTGTGAGCATTCACAAATTCACCCAGCCAGCGCGCCCGCTTGCTGAGCCCGGCACGCATCCAGCTCTCCCCTGCTTCCGCGCTCAGCGTGGGCCCCGGTCACTACTCGGCATAGGCATTTGCGGGACCATGCTGCACGAGGAGAGACCGCAAGGGCGCGAGAGGCGCAAGAGGCGCAAGGGGACAGAGATGGAATTTTATTCTTCTCCTCCCCGCGCCCCTTGCGCCCTCGCGGTCCTCTTCTCCATGAATCGATGCTTTGCCGAATTTCGGCATGATCGGCGCACTAGCGCCCGCGGCGCACCACCCGCGCGATCTTGCGCGACAGCACGTCCGGCGCGACCGGGTAGCGGACCACGTCCGCGGCGCCCGCAGCGACGAGCGCGTTCATCCGGTCCGAGGAGAGCCCCGCCGCGCACACGACGGCCCGCACGCCGGGCGCCGCGCGGCCGAGCGCCTCCAGCAGCGCGCACGCCGCCTCCACGTCCGCGCCCGCGTCGATCACGGCCACCCCGAGCCCCGACTCGACGAGCGCGGCGGCGCCGGCCACCTCGGTGAGGTGGATCCGCTGCGCGTCGAGCCCGATCTCGCACGCCTCGCTGAGCCCCTGGCCCGCCGGCGCGAGCCGGATCAGCCCGACGGCGCGCTCCGGCACGGGCGCCAGCGCCGCCGTCTCGCCGAGCGGCCAGGGCGGCGCGCGCTCGCCCCGCTCCCCGAGCGGCACGTCCGCCTTGCGCTCGGGCAGCCGGCGCGCCTCCGCCTCCCGCGACATCGCCTCGTCGAGCCGCGCCCGCGCCGCCGCGGCGCTCTCCGGCCGCCGCTCCGGCAGCTTCGCCAGCAGGTCCAGCCGGAGCCGCTCCAGGAGCGGCGGGACCGGCGGCGCCCCGGGCGGTCGAGCCAGCGGCGGCGGGATCGAGAACATGTGCATCGCCATGAGCTCGATCGCCGGCAGACCGGTGAACGGCGGTGACCCCTGCAAGAGCACGGTGAGAATACAGCCGCACGCGTAGAGATCGGTGCTCGGGCCCACGGCGAGCGAGCGGCACTGCTCGGGGCTCATGTACTCCGGCGTGCCCGCGACCATGTCGTTCGAGGTGAGCGTCGGGCCGGCGTCGAGCGGGTCGTCGAGGTGCGCCAGGCCGAAGTCGACGACCTTGGCGACGCGCTGCCCGTCCAGCTCGGCCAAGAGCACGTTCTCCGGCTTGAGATCGCGGTGCACGATGCCGCACGCGTGCGCGGCGCCCACGCCGTCGAGGATGTCCCCGAAGATCTCCGCCACCTCCGCGAGGTCCAGGAGCGCGCGCGACGCCCGGAGCCGCGCGGCGAGCGACTGCCCCTTGAGCAGCTCCATCACGAGGTAGATCTGCCCGTCCTCGTCGTCCTCGTCGCCCCCGAGGTCGAGCACCTTGACCACGTTCCGGTGCACGAGGCGCGAGGCGGCGCGCGCCTCGCGGAAGAACCGCCGCCGGCTCTCCGGGAGCAGCGCGATGTGCGGGTGCATCGTCTTGACCGCGACCGGGACGCCGAGCAGGACGTGCTCCGCCTCGTAGACCTCCCCCATCCCGCCGGCGCCGAGCAGCCGCACGAGGTTGTACTTGCCGCCGAGGACCCGCCCGACGCCGGCCCGCTGCGGCGGGCCGGCCTCCGGCACGTCCGAGGGGAGCGTCTCCGCGTCGGCCATGCGGCCGGTGCGCTGGTGCGGGTCGGGCACGAGCTGGGTGCCCGGCGCGCGCGCGCCCTTCAGCACGGTGCGGCCGGGGTCCGCGTCCGGCGGCCGGCGCGCGTCCCCGTCCGGCGGCCGGCGCGTGTCCCCGTCCGGCGGCCGGCGCGCGCCGTCGCCGCCGCTCACGGCGGCGCCTCGCGGAAGCCCACCGCGATCTGCGCCGTGACCGGGCCCTCGCCCGCCTCGCGCCACGGGCTCACCCGCACCGACAGCGCCCCGAACAGCGCGCCGCCCGCCTCCGCGCCCGCCGACAGCCCGCCGAGCACGTCGTTCGCCCCATCGTCCCGGTGGACGAGGTGCAGATCCAGCGCGCCGTGCAGCCGGAGCCACGGCGCAGCGTCGGCCGCCGCGCCCGCCAGCAGGAAGCCCTGCGACGGCGGCGCGATCGGCGCGCCGCCGCCCTCCTCGCCGCCCGCCGCGCCGCCCTCGCCGCCCGCAGCGCCCTCCCCGCCGCCCCCCGCGCGGATGCGGAGGCCCGCGTCGACCACCCACGTGAGCCGGCCCGCCGCGCCGCCGAGCGCGACCCCGGGCTCGATGCGGACCGGCGGGCCCCCGTCGGCCAGGGGCACGCCCAGGCGGAGCGTGGGGCCGAGCTCGAGCGCCGAGCGGTCGAGGCGCACGGCCCGGAAGCGCGCGCCGAGCCAGCCGGCGCTGCCCACCCCCTCGCCGCCGCCGGCGGGGTTCGAGCGCAGCGCGGCGTCGAGCCCCAGCGGCCCGACGGCGCCGCTCGCGCGCACCTGCCCCGCCGCGACCCAGCCGCCCCCGGCGCGCACCGCGGCCGCGCCCACGGCCACCACGGCGGGCGGCGTGGGCCCGAGCCAGAGCGCGTCCGCCGCCGCGGTCACCGGCAGGAGCGGGAGGTACGCGCCCAGCACGGGCGCCGCCGGCGGCGCCGGGACCGCAGCGCGCGCCGGCCCCGGCTCGGCCGGCAGCTCGACGTCGCTCGTGCCGAGCACGCCGCCGCGGCCGTCCGCGACGTCGAGCCGGACGCGCAGCGGCGCGCCGGGGCGCGTCGCCTCCGGGGGCAGCGGGATCCGCGCGGTCAGCGCGCCGCCCCGCGCGCCGCCGGTCAGCGCGGCGGAGCGCGCCCCGCCCGGCAGGTGGGCGACGATCCGCGGCGCCACCCGCCGCGCGACGTCGACCCCCGCGACCCCGTCGAGCGCCACCCGGGCCTCGAGCGCCTGCCCGCCCGCGGTCGCCACGCGCGCCGCCTGGATCGACGCGCCCACCGCCGTGTACCGGACCGGGAGCGACGTCACCGCGTCGGGCCGACGCTCCGCCGCGGCGCTGCCCCGCTCGCGCAGCCGCAGCTCGCGCGGGGCGCGCTGGAGGAGGTCGATGCGCTCGGGGACGGGGCCGAACGGCCCGTCGTCGAGCGAGAGCTCGAGCGCGGGCGACGGCGTGAGCTCGACGATCCCGTACGGGTTCGCGGTGATCTCCCGCGCCGCCGGGGCGACGCCCCCGGAGACGCGCGCGGCGACGAGGTGGAACCGGCGCACCGCGCCGACGCCCAGGTACTCTTCCCGATCGATGACCCTTACCCGGAGGAAATAGGCGCCGGCCGGCATCTTCTCCGCGCGGAAGGACACGACGTCCGGCTTCACCTCCTCGCGGACGACGAGGTCGTTGAGCTCCGGGTCGCGCGCGACCTCGACGCGGTAGCCGGCCGCCCCGGGCGCCGGCTTCCACGACGCCGACAGGACGCCGAGCCCCGCCGGGGCGAGCGCGATCGGCGCGACGTCCGCGGTCGTCCACTCGGGCGGCGGCGGCAGCGGCCGCGGGCGCGCGGGCGGCGCCCTGTCCGAGAAGCGGGTGCCATGGTCCTTCGGGACCACGACGGAGACGCCGCCCGAGCTGACCCCCGCCTTGCCGTCGAACACCGCGACCGTCGTCCGCTCCCCGCGCCGCTGCACCACGGTGTCCCGCGACGACGCGCTCACCCGGCCGCCCCCGCCCGTGGCGACCTCGACCGACTGGCCGCGCAGCGCGGCGAGCGCGGCCTTCACCTCGCCGTCCGCGAGCTCCACGGCCGCGGGCGGCGTCTTCGATACCCGCGTTCGGCTCGCCGTACCGTAGATGACGACGAGCGTATTGGGCGCGAGCAGCACCCGAGTCCGATCCACAAACTCGATGTCTGCCCGCCCCTCATCGAGCGTGTTGACGCTCGAGTTCGCGACGAGGGGCATCCCCGGCGCCGCGGGCGCCCACGCGCCGCCCGCCGCCCGCGCGCGCACGTCCGGGTGCATCGACCGGATCTTCGCGTCGGGGATGGACGTCACCTCGGCGGGGAGCACCAGCGTGAGGCCCTCCGCGAGCGCCGTGCCCGGGCCGCACGCGACGCGGTTATATCGCTGGATCAACCCAACATGCCTGGACGAGCCGTAGAGGACCTCTGCGATGTGGTCGCACGTCTCTCCGCGCTGCACGCCCCATTGGATGACCGCCTCTGGATATCCCGGCGTCGGCTCTTTGGCGCTCGACGCGCCGACGTAACCAACGTGGCTGGCACAGCCGAGGAGCACCGCGATAGCGACGGACTGGCCACTTGACGATGCCACGCCCGGCGCACGCTACCGGATCGAGATCGGCGTTGCAAGAGACCAGGCAATGGGATACGAGCAGACCGATGGCGTTTTGGTCGGCGCGCGCCATCGCGCCCCTCCTGGCCTCCCCGCTGCTCGTCGCGGCCGCCTCGGCTTCCATGCCGGCCGCGGCGCAGGAGGCCACCGCGCTCGACAGGCTCGCTCCCGCGCCCGCGGGCGACGGGCTAACCACTGTCCCTTCTGCCGGCGTATCGGGCGAGCTCCGGCCGGCGGTCGGACTGCTGTTTTCCTATTCTCATCAACCGCTCAGCCTGCGCGGGACGGCGCCCGCCGGCGCGGTCGCGTGGGTGGACCGGCAGGCGATCCTCCATGCGCTCGCGAGCGTGGAGCTCTTCGGGCGGGTCAAGCTCGACCTCGACGCGCCGTTCGTGCTGGATCAGGGCGGCGCGTCCGGCGCGCTGGGGGACGTCCGCGTCACGGCGCCCGGCGGCGGCGCCGCGCTCGCCGATCTCCAGGTGGGCGGCCGGGTGGCGCTCCTGCCGCAGGAGGGGCTCTGGCCGGCGGCGGCGCTCGGGCTCTCGGTCTGGCTGCCGACCGGCGACGCGGCCTTCGCCGGCGCGGGCGCCGCGCGCTACGCGCCGCGGGTGATCGTGGGGGCGGAGCATCCGGGCTTCCGCTGGTCGGCCGCGGCGGGGGGCCGGTTCCAGCCGGCCTCGGCGGACAGCCTGACGGGGAGCGAGGTGTTCTTCGCCGCGGGCGCCGGCGTCCGCAAGGGCCCGCTGCAGCTCGGGTCGGAGCTCTCCGTGTGGGCGGCCGCCGGCGAGGCGTCGGCGCTCCGGGTGCCGGGCCGCGCGGGGGCGGAGCTCCTGCTCACCGCGCGCTGGTCGCTCGGCCCGCTCACGCTGGACGCCGGCGCCGGCCCCGGCTTCGGGCGGCTGCCCGGCACGCCCAAGGCGCGCTTCTTCGCGGCGATCGGCGTCGCCGCGGACGCCCTGCCGGCGCCGTCCTCGGCCGCGCCTCGGGCCCCCGCGGGCGCGCCTGCGGCCGCGGACGGCGGCCGCGGCGCCGCGCGCGCGCCGGCTCCGGCCGCCGATCTCGACGGGGACTCGGTCCCCGACGCGGAGGACGCGTGCCCCCGGGTCATCGGCGAGGCGCGTCCGCCGGCCGCGGCGGCCGGGGCCCGGCAGGCGTTCCGGCGCGGTTGCCCGGCGGATCGGGACGACGACGGGATCTACGACGTCGACGATCGCTGCCCGGACGAGCCGGGGGTGAGCAGCGCCGCGGCCGACGGCGCGCCCGGGGGCGCGGGGGCCCGGCCGACGTCGAGGCACGGCTGCCCTGCGGACACCGACGGCGACGGCATCCCCAACGCGGTGGACGCCTGCCCCTACGAGCGCGGAAAGCCGAGCGAGGACCGCGCGACGCACGGCTGCCCGTTCGCGGTGCGCATCGAGGGCTCGCAGATCGTCATCCTGCAGCAGGTCCAGTTCCCGACCGGCAGGGCCGAGATCGAGCCGGAGAGCTTCGAGCTGCTCGCCGAGGTCGCGGCGGTCCTCGAGGAGCACCCCGAGATCGCCCGGGTCGCGGTCGACGGCCACACGGACAACCAGGGCACCGACCAGGGGAACCTGCGGCTCTCGCAGCGCCGCGCGCTCGCCGTGGTCGCGTGGCTGACCGCGCACGGCATCGACGCCCGCCGCCTCGAGGCGCGCGGCTTCGGCGCGCGCCGGCCCCTCGCCGACAACCGCACCCCCGACGGCCGGGCCAGGAACCGCCGGGTGGAGTTCCAGATCCGCAAGCGCACGGACGAGGGCGCGGCCGGCTGGAAGGACGGCCCCCTTGAGTAACCGGGCGCGCCGCGGGGCGTGCGGCGCGGCGAGCCGCGGCCGAGCCGTGGTCAGATTTGAACATGAAGGCGGGAAGGCGGGAAGAAAACATCAATGATCTTCCCGCCTTCCCGCCTTCATGTGGACACTCTCTGGGCAAAGTCGACCACCACCCGGGCGCGCGCCGGGGGCGCCGCGTGAGGGCGCTCTCGCTCAAGGCGAAGGCGATCGCGCTGTTCGCGGGGATCGCGCTCGTCCCCGTGGCCGTCGCCGTCACGCTCCTCGCCGACGTGAACCGGCGCGCCGTGCGGACGTCCGAGGAGGCCTTGCAGGCGGCGATCCTCTCCGAGGTGGCCTCGGTCTCGATCCAGCTCGTCCGGGATGTCGAGAGCGACGTCGTCGCGGCGGCGGCCATCTTCGGTCACGCCGCGGGCGGCGCGATCCGCGACGAGGATGCGGTCGCGTCGGTGCGCGCCCTCGTCGCGACGCGCGCGCTTGTCGACGCGGTGCGGCTCGAGGTGCCCGACGCGGGGATCGGCACCGTGATCCGCAAGGCCTCGTCCGGCGCGGACGTCCCCGCGGCGCCGGCCGCGCTGCGCCGGCTCGCGGACGAGCGCGGGGTCGGCTTCGGCGTGGTCGGTCCGGCGCGGGGCCTCCTCGTGGCCCGCGTGCGGTCCTCCGGCGGGGCGGGCGCGGCCGGCGCGGCGCCCGCCGGCGCGGCCGACGCGCCCGCCGGCGCGGCCGACGCGCCCGCCGGCGCGGCCGACGCGCCCGCCGGCGCGGCCGACGCGCCCGCCGGCGCGGCCGATGCGCCCGCCGGCGCGGCCGACGCGCCCGCCGGCGCGGCGCCGCCTTCCCCGGCCGGCCCTGCCGGCTACGTGGTCGCGGAGGTGGCGCTCGACGCGCTCGGGCGCGACCTCGCGGCGATCGCCGCGCGCCGCTTCGGCGGCCGCGAGGTGCGCCTGCTCATCGCGGGCCACGATCGCCGGGCGATCGCGGCGTTCGGCGTGCCGGGCGCGGCGCCGGGCGCCGACGTCTCGGCCCTGCCGCTCTGGGGCAAGCTCCCGCCGGGCGCGGTGTGGACCGACAAGATCAGCGTGCTCGGCCCGCACGACGAGGGCGGCCAGCGGATGATCGGCGCCATCGAGACGCTCCCCGACCTCGGCTGGGCGGTCGCGATCTGGCGCCCGGAGCCGGTGGCCTTCGCCGCGCTCGACGAGATGCGGCGCCGCGGCCTCGGGGTCGCCGCGGGCGCGCTCGCCCTCGCGCTCGTCCTCGCGGTCTTCACCGCCCGCCACGTGACGCGCCCGGTCCTCCACCTCGTCGCGCAGGCGCGGCTCATCGGCGCCCGGCGCTGGCGCGAGATCGCGCTCGGCGACGGGCTCCGCGGGCGGCGCGACGAGATCGGCGAGCTCGCCGCCTCGCTCGGCCGCATGGCCGCGGATCTCGAGCAGGGCGAGGCCGAGATCGCGCGGGAGGCGAAGCTCCGCGGCGATCTCGGCCGGTTCATGGACAAGGCCGTCGTCGACGCGATCGTGCGGGGCGAGCACCCGCTCGCGCTCGGCGGCAAGCGGGCGGCGGTGTCGGTGCTCTTCGCCGACGTTGTCGGCTTCACGCCGCTCGCCGAGTCGCGCGACGCCGAGCGCATGGTCGCCCTCCTCAACGAGCTCTTCTCGATGCTCACCGAGATCGTGTTCCGGCACGGGGGCACGGTCGACAAGTTCATCGGCGACTGCATCATGGCCGTCTGGGGCGCCCCGCTCGCGCAGGCGGATCACGCGCGGCGCGCGCTCGCGGCCGCGGAGGACATGATGCGCTTCCTCGAGACGGCGAACGAGGAGTGGCGCGAGCGATACGACGTCGAGGTCCGCCTCGGCATCGGCGTGAACTCCGGAGAGGCGATCGTGGGCAACGTCGGCTCCGACAAGCGGATGGAGTACACGGTGATCGGCGACGTGGTGAACGTCGCCTCGCGGCTCGAGGCGATCGCGGCGCCGAACCAGGTGCTGGTCTCGGAGGCCACCCGGTCCCTCGCCGGCGACGCCTTCCCCCTGCGCGCGCTGGGCGAGCGCAACCTCACCGGGCGCAAGACGACCACGGCCGTCTACGCGCTCGACCCGGACTGACCGCCCGCCCGGCGCGCCCGCGGGGCGCTCAGCCGTGCACCGCGTTGATGATGCCGTCGAAGAACTCGGCGCAGCCGATGGCGTCGAGCATCCGGCTCCAGCCGATGTCGTCGAACGGCTGCGGCAGGCCGTGGTTGGTCAAGAGGACGCCGATGATCTCGAGATCCGGATCCACCCACACGAACGTCCCGGCGCCGCCCGCCTTGCCGTACGCGCGCGGCGACAGGCGCATGCCGCCGTTCGAGAAGCGCCTCGTCCAGAGCTCCCAGCCGAGGCCCTTCGGGGTGAAGAGCAGGTTGTTGATGGGCGAGGTGTCGGTCGCCGCCGCCGTCACCTGGGGCGTGTTGTTCTTCTTCATCTTTCGCACGAGGTCGGGCCGTAGGACCTCGGCGCCGCCGTAGGCGCCCCCGTTCATGATCATCTGGCAGAACACCGCGATGTCCATCGCCGTGGAGAAGACGCCGTCACACCCGGTGACGCCGCCCAGCGCGAAGTCCTGCTCGTCCTGCACCTCGCCGCGGACGACGTAGCCCCGGAGGGGCGAGTACCCCGTGGCCGCGATGCGCTCGAGCAGCCCCGGCGGCGGGTTGTACATCGTGTCGTTCATGCCGAGAGGCTCCCAGATCCGGGCGCGCGCGACGGCGTCCAGATCGTCCCCCGCGGCGGCCTCGATCATGCGCCCGAGGAGGCGGTACGTGAGATCGCTGTAGAGCACCGACGTGCCCGTCGCGTACTCGAGCGGCGTCTCGGCCATGATGCGCCACGCGGTCTCGTCGTCCGGCTCGTCCAGGCACTGGTTGTCCATCGGCAGGCCGGCCGAGTAACGGAGCATGTCGTAGACGGAGATGCCCCCCTTTCCGTTGGCGGCGAACTCCGGCAGGTAGCTGGCCACCGGATCGCTCAGCTCGATCACCCCCTCCTGCACGAGCGCGAGCGCCGAGGCGGCCGTCGAGAGCACCTTGGTCATCGATTGCAGGTCGAAGATCGTGTCGAGCGTCACCGGCTCGTCCGCGCCGGCGACCTTGCTCCCGAAGGCCCGGTGCCCCACGACGACCCCGTTCCGCGCGACCAGCGCGGTGGCGCCGGGGAACAGGCCCTCGCTCACCCGGCGTTGAATCCGTGCGAACACGTCCTCGAGCCGTTCGGAGCTCATGCTCACGTCCTCGGGCTGCCCCGGGGTGAGCCTGGTGCAGGTGGCGCCTCTCCACGGGTCCGAGCCGAGCGCGGGCGCCGCGGCGGCGACCGCGGCGAGCTGGGTCATCCCTTGCAAGAAGTGCCTGCGGTTGAACGCTCGTCGTTGATCGATCATGGCTCTTCCCAACCTTGCTTTCGTAAGGAACGAATGGTTCCACGGTGTCGCCTCGGCGGCGCCGGGCGCATTCGACGTGGGCGTCTGTCGCGAGGAGTCGCAATTTACACGCCAGCGTTGCCTGTTTTCTTCCCCTCCTGCTGCATCGCCGACGAGATCGACTATCTCGCTGCCTTTTCAGCCGAGCGGCTGGGCGCGTCTCTGCCATTTGGGTTGGCACGGCGGCAATCGAAGCGCAATCGATTGCGGGATGACGCAAGCCGATGTGCGCTCCCCGCGACATCCAGGACGCCCCTGGAGGAGCGTGGACGAATGGACAGCACGTTTTCGACCGCGCTTCGAGGCGACGGCGGACACCGCGTTCGGGCGGCGCTCCACGGGCGCGCATCGCCTCCGGGCGGCGCGCCCGAGCGGCTGGATCGACGAGGACGGCGCCTCTCGAGGTGCGCCCAGCGACGTCAGGCGGCCAGCGCGAGAGGAGGCATCCGCGCGAGCCGGGTCGAGGGCCGCCCCACGATCTGCCCGTTACCCCATCTGCCGCCCATTCGCCGGCTCCGATTTGTCTCCTGCCAAACAGCTCTCGAAGGTCCAGTGGATCGTTTAGAGAGCAGCATTACGGATTCGATGCGATCGCAGGATACCGACGTAGCTTCCCTGTCGCGACGCCGCCGGGCGCCGCGATACCCTCTATTGCTTCTCACCTCGGGACGGGCGGGTAGCCCGCGCGCACCGAGCGCGCGGCCCCCGGGCCGGCGGTGCGCCAGGATCGGTCCGCACCAGCGACCGTCGGTGCTCCGCGGTCGAGTCTGCATGCCCCGGCATGCACCTGCGGGCCGCGGCATGCACCTGCGGGCCACGGCATGCACCTGCGGGCCACGGCATGCACCTGCAGGCACTGGCATGCACCTGCCGGCACTGGCATGCACCTGCAGGCCCGGGCATGCACCTGCGGGCCCGGGCATGCACCTGCGGGCCCGGGCATGCGCCTGCAGGCTCCAGCATGCGGCACCCGCGGAGACACGACCGCAGAGGAGGGTCCGGTTACCGCTCCTGGCGGATGTCGAGACGACCGCTCAGTCCGCCCTTCGCGCGGCTACCGCCCGATTTCTCGGCGAAAGCCGCTCGCGCCGCACGACGCTCGCTCGGCGCGGCGCGGGCGTCATCACCCTGGATGAGCTCGCCAGCGGATGACGGGACGGGCAGAGGCGGTATGAAACTGACCACCCCCGCGGCCGGGCAGCATCGACGCATCGTCCCATCCCTTGCGCGGGCAAAACTAAATTGATATCATATGAGCTCGAAATAGACAACGACAGAAGCGCACTACGCCAGAGAGCCCACGCGGCTCCACGTAGCCTGTTGTGTCTTGTCTCATTGTCACAGCCCCAGTGAGGCACCTTTGTCGTCCGGGCGACAGAGCCACTGAACTCTTTCATGGTTCTGCTGTCCTGACACCGATTCTGGGGTTGGCATCAACCGTGAATAGGCTCCAGCGCGAGGGCCGAACGGCTCTGCAAGTGGAGCGCACAAACTCCGGGACGGCATGAGCGAACCTTGATTTCGCGGCGCGCAGGGCTGTTCGCAGCAGCGCGCCGCGCGGGAGGGCTCCTTTAAGGAGCCCGCTCGGTACAACATGGCTGCATCGAGACCGGCGCGAGAGCGCCGGCTGGCGACCACAGGTCGAGATCGATCCAAGCGGACGTGCACCCGACGGACGGGGCCACCCGAGCGCGCGATCGATCACCCATGACTGGCACCCGTGACTGGCTCATGACGAACCGGTGTTTTGCGCGCGTTGAACGGTCAAACCAAAACAAGAACCTGTCACCACGAGGATAAACCAACATGAAGTCGATCAAGTCTCGCGTTCTCTCTGGCGTCGCCGCTGCTCTCGTTGCCCTCAGCATGTCGACCGCCGCGCTGGCGAGCTATCAGACGCCGACCAAGTCCGACCTTCCGGACTACAGCAACGTGGCCGCCGGGCTCGTGGCCGTCGCCGCCCAGCTCACGGATGTCCTGGATCTGAACGATGAGGTCATCGACATCGACAGCATCAAGATCGTGTACCTCGACGACATCCTCAACGACGCGGAGATCGACGTCGTGGACGATACGCTGAACAACCTCATCCTGAACCTCCAGATCCTGAACCTGCAGAACGTGCTGAAGGACGTCGATGTCGCCAACGGGATCAAGATCGGCGACGTCCTCAGCAACAACGATGTCGACGTGAGCGATGTCGTCGCCGTCAAGGTCTTCGACGTCGATGGCGTCAAGAAGCTGCTCGTGTTCTGCAAGTAGGTGACCGCGCGACGCGGCGCGGGGCGCTGACAGTACGAAAGAAAGAGCGACCCGAGCCGCCCGAGCGCACGATCGATGGGTTGAAACCGTAAAAGGCCACCAGCGATCAACCTGTACCGCAAACGAAACAAAAGCAACCAAAACGAACCACTTCAAAGGACAAGAACAACCATGAAGTCGATCAAGTCTCGCGTTCTCTCTGGCGTCGCCGCTGCTCTCGTTGCCCTCAGCATGTCGACCGCCGCGCTGGCGAGCTATCAGACGCCGACCAAGTCCGACCTTCCGGACTACGGCAACGTGGCCGCCGGGCTCGTGGCCGTCGCCGCCCAGCTCACGGATGTCCTGGATCTGAACGATGAGGTCATCGACATCGACAGCATCAAGATCGTGTACCTCGACGACATCCTCAACGACGCGGAGATCGACGTCGTGGACGATACGCTGAACAACCTCATCCTGAACCTCCAGATCCTGAACCTGCAGAACGTGCTGAAGGACGTCGATGTCGCCAACGGGATCAAGATCGGCGACGTCCTCAGCAACAACGATGTCGACGTGAGCGATGTCGTCGCCGTCAAGGTCTTCGACGTCGATGGCGTCAAGAAGCTGCTCGTGTTCTGCAAGTAGGTGACCGTGCGACGCGGCGCGGAGCGCTGACAGCACGAGAGAACGAAGCCCGGGAGGCGCGAAGCCCTCCCGGGCTTCGCTCGGTCAACATGACCGACCACCAGGTCATCTTGACCGGCTGCGCGGCGCTCCGTCCCGCGCGACGGCCGCAAAATCCGGCGATCGCGGCCTGGCCTCCGGGGTGCTCTCGGGTGCCCCCGTGGTCCGCTCGCCCGCGCCGCCCTCGGTCCTCGAGCGCGCTGCCCGGCCGAGGGGCCCGGGAGGCAACCGCGATGCATCATCGGATGGACGTGCTCTCGCCCGCGTTTCGCGCCGACCCGTATCCCTGGTACGCCGAGCTGCGCCGCGCGGCGCCGGTCTGCCAGGTCGAGCCCGGCGGAATGTGGGCCGTGAGCCGGTACGAGGACGTGCTCTTCGTCCTCAGGAACCCGGAGCTCTTCTCGTCGCACGGCTTCAAGGCCGCGTGGCAGCCGCCCTGGGTGGGGTACAACCCGCTCGCCAACTCGATGCTCGCCCTGGATCCGCCGGCGCACACGCGCCTCCGCGGGCTCATCCACCGGGCGTTCGGGGCGCGCACCGTGGCCCGCCTCGCGCCGCGCGTCCGCGCCGTCGCCGAGGAGCTCGCGAGCGGCCTCGCGGGAGAGCTCGACGTCGTCGAGGCGCTCGCGATGCCGCTCCCGGCCTTCGTCATCGGCGAGGTGCTCGGGCTCGACCACGGGCTCCGCCGGCACTTCAAGCGCTGGGCCGACGACATCCTCTCGGTCACGCCCGGCCCGGAGCCCCCCGCGCACGCCGAGCGCGTCCGGACGACGATCGCCGAGCTGACGGGGTACCTGTGCGACGTCGTCGCGGCGCGCCGCCGCGCCCCGGCGGACGACACCGTGAGCGACCTGATCCGCGCCGAGGCCGACGGACAGGCGCTGACGGACACCGAGATCGTCGACTTCCTCGTCTTGCTCCTGCTCGGGGGGCTCGAGACGACAACCCACCTGCTCGGCAACGCGCTCCTCTTCCTCGCCGATCATCCGGAGATGCTGCGGCGCCTGCGCGACGCGCCCGACCTCGTGCCGCTCTTCCTCGAAGAGGTGCTCCGGTACGACGGTCCGAGCCAGTCCGTGCCCCGGCTGACGACCCGGGAGGTGGAGCTCGCCGGGGCGACGCTGCCGCCGGGGGCGCTCGTGCTCGCGCTCGTCGCATCGGCCAACCGCGACGAGCGGCAGTACCCCGAGCCGGATCGGTTCGACCTGCACCGCGGCTCTCACGGAGGGCTCCAGTTCGGGAACGGCATCCACTTCTGCATCGGCGCGGCGCTGGCCCGCATGGAGGCCCGCGCGGCGCTGGAAGCGCTGATCGCGCGCTTCGCCCGGATCGAGCGCTGCCCCGGGGAGATCGTCTACAACCGCACCCTCACCGTGCGCGGCCCGGTTGCCTTGCCGCTGCGGTTCGTCGCCGGGCCGGCGTGAGGCGCGGCAAGTTGACCAGACCAACGCGCCGGGAGGCGCAGGGCGCGTCACCCGCTCTCTCCGGCCGCGGCAAAAGGGCCCTGCCGCGCCTGCCATCTTGACAGAGGTCGCGCTCGCGCTATCCTCGCCACACCGGTCCGGAACAGGATCCGTCATTCCACCGACCGCCGAGTCATGACGGGCCGCGCAAGCGCCAGGCGACGATAGACGCAGAGACGTCCCCGTGCCGCACAGGCCGGGGATGACGAGGTCGCGCCATGCGAAAGGCGGAAATCGACGCCCTGGTGCGCGCGCATCGGGGCCGTGCCCGTCCCGTCGCCTTCTTTCATGTGCTCCGCCAGCCGGTGCTCGAGCCGGACGATCATGCCTTCTTGTCCGAGCACATCGAGGAGCTCGGGACATCCGATCTCCTGCGCTGGAGGGCGCGGTGCGAGAGCGGCTTCAGCGGGCCGGTGATTCAGCAGCTCGCCCGGCTCGCGATCCGGGATCCGGCGCACTTCCAGCACGAGGTGCTGGGCGTGCCGCGGCTCACGCTCGCTGAGGAGGAGTGGATCGAGCTGTCGGATCTCGTGCGCGGCAAGGTCCCGGCGGCGATCTACGAGCGCGTGCTCGCGCGCTGCCGGCGCGAGCCCGTCCAGTGGCCCTCGGAGTTCGTCCTCTCGCCGAAGGTCCGCAGTGAGCCGCTCCTCGACGGCGACGAGCTCGACGGCCTCGCCGAGCGCCCGGCGCTGCGCGATCTGCCGGTCGCGAAGATCCTCGCGGCGCGGCGGGCGGGGTTGCTGTCGCTCGACGACGGCGCGCTGGCCGCGCTGGCGATGGAGCGCGCGCGCGGCTCGGACGAGGACTGGAGCGCCCATATCCGCCGTTTTCCTGCCGTGCTCCGGGACGCGATCCTCGAGAAGGCGCGGCGGACGCCGCGGGGGTCGGAGCGGGCGAACCTGCTCGTCTGGCTGGAGGCGCACGGGGTGGCGCGGGCCGCGCTGCTCGACATCGCGCTCGGGTCGATCCGGGCGGGGAGCGACGCGTATGCCGTGCTCCCCTGGCTCGCGCGCCAGCTGACGACGCGGGCCGCCTGGGACAAGCACGGTCTGGAGACGCTCTCTGCGCTGATGTCGCGGCGCGCCTTCTCGGAGATAGGCGAGCTCGTGACGCTCGCGTGGAGCGAGGCCGGCCAGGGCGGCAAGGAGGTCTCGCGCGGCTTCCTGGAGGCGATCCAGGTCGCCTTCGCGCTGGTCCTGCTCGGGATGGCGCGCGAGGCGCTCGCGGCGGGCCACCAGGAAGGCGCGACGGCGGCGCTGTCGGCGCTCGCGTGCCTCGACCCGCCGTCGCGGGTGAGCCGCGCGGTCCACGAGCTCCGGCGGATCCCGGGCGCGAGCCAGGACGTCGCGGAGCTCATCGCGGTGAACGAGCGGCTGGTGAAGCACAGCGACGCGCGCGACGCCTCCCTCGAGGGGTTCGTGGCCGCGCTCCACGCGATCGCCGACGCGTCCTGCTGAGCGCCGCCGGCGCCGCCCCGGTCGCCGCCGCGACGGCGACACAGGGGCTCGCGGCCGGCGGCGCGTGACGTAGCGCGCGGCGCGGCGCCGGCGGCGCGTGACGTAGCGCGCGCCGCGCTCGACGCGGGGATTCGATGGGGGAGCGGCCGTCGCCCTCCCTTCGAGGGCGACGGCCAACTGCCTTCCTTCCGTCGTGAGGGCGGGCGGTCGCCTTCTCTTCGCGCGCGGTGGTCGGCCGCTGCCTTCGCTTCCGAGCGATCGCGGCCGATCGCCTTCGCTTCCAATGCGGGGACCGGCCTTGCCTCCCCTCGAACGTCGACTCTGTGAGGAGCACGCCGATGTCGTTCATCAACTATGCGACCCGGGAGATCTACTGCAAGATCGTCTATTACGGGCCCGGGCTCTGCGGGAAGACGACGAACCTTCAGTACGTGTACGATCGGACGGTGCCGAGCGCCAAGGGGCGGCTCATCTCGTTGAAGACGGAGAGCGATCGCACGCTGTTCTTCGATTTTCTGCCGCTCGATCTCGGGGGCCTGTCGGGCTTCCGGACGCGCCTCCAGCTCTACACCGTGCCGGGCCAGATCTTCTATCGAGCGAGCCGGAAGCTGATCCTGAAGGGAATGGATGGCGTCGTGTTCGTGGCGGACTCGCAGCGCGCCCGGCTCGACGCGAACCTGGAGTCAATGGCCGATCTCTGGGACAACCTCGCCGAGGAGGGCCGCTCGCCCGGGCGGCTGCCGCTCGTGATCCAGTACAACAAGCGGGATCTCGACGGGATCTCCGACGTCGCGGAGCTCCGCGCGCTCCTCAACCCGGGCGGAGCGCCCGATTTCGAGGCCGCGGCGGCGAGCGGCCGCGGCGTGTTCGACACCCTGCGGGCGATCGCGAAGCTCGCCCTCAAGGAGATGGATCGCGGGCGCCGCTGAGGCCTTTTGCGCGCAGATGGGCTCGTGCACGAGGGCTCGGCGCCGTATCCTCGCGTTGCGTCGAGGCCGGCGCCTGCGCCTCGACCTCCTCGTCGTCCCCCTTTCCCAGCAACCCCTCGTCGTGGAGGCGAGCCATGCCTGACGACCGTCTCACCGCCGCCGAGCTCCGCGAGATCTGGGCGGTCCTGTCCCCCGCGGAGCGCGTCGAGAGCTTCGAGCACGTCGACCGGAGCGAGGTCCACAGCTTTTTCCTGAGCCTGTCCGGGCAGGAGCAGGCGGCCATCCTGCTCGCGATGAACAGCGGTGAGCGGCAGCTCTGGATGCGGCTCCTCGCGCCCGACGACGCGGCGGACGTGATCCAGCTCGTTCCGCCGCAAGACCGCGACTCGTTCCTCGAGATGCTCGACGAGCCGACGCGGCGTGAGGTGACGGCGCTCATGGCGTACGCCGAGGACGCGGCCGGCGGCCTGATGAGCCCGCGGTTCGCGCGCCTGCGGCCCGACATGAAGGTCGGCGAGGCCATCCGGTACCTGCAGCGGCAGGCCCAGGAGAAGCTCGAGACGATCTATTACGCGTACGTGCTCGACCAGGAGCAGCGGCTGCAGGGCGTGGTGTCCTTCAGGGACCTCTTCGTCGCGCCGGGTGACAAGCTGGTGTCCGAGGTCATGCGCCGGGACGTCATCTCGGTGCCCGACACGCTGGACGAGGAGGCGGTCGCGCGCGTCATCGCGCACCACGATCTCAACGCGCTCCCGGTCGTCGACGCCGAGGGCCGGATGAAGGGCATCGTGACGGTCGACGACATCGTCGACGTCGTGCAGCAGGCGGCCACCGAGGACATCCAGAAGCTGGGCGGCATGGAGGCGCTCGACACGCCCTACATGCAGACCAGCATGCTGGCCATGGTGAAGAAGCGCGGCGGCTGGCTCTCGGCGCTCTTCCTCGGCGAGATGCTCACCGCGAGCGCCATGGGGCATTACGAGGAGGAGATCGCGAGGGCGGTCGTGCTCGCGCTCTTCGTCCCGCTCATCATCTCGAGCGGCGGCAACTCCGGATCCCAGGCGACGACGTTGATCATCCGCGCGATGGCGCTCGGCGAGGTCACGATCAAGGACTGGTGGCGCATCGTCCGACGCGAGCTCACCGCCGGGCTGTCGCTCGGCGTCATCCTCGCCACGATCGGTCTGGTCCGCATCCTCGTGTGGCAGGCCATCTTCCACACGTACGGGGAGCACTACCGCGAGGTGGCCGCCACCGTCGCCATCAGCCTGGTCGGCATCGTCACCTGGGGAACGCTCGCGGGCTCGATGCTGCCCTTCGCGATCCGCCGGCTCGGCTTCGACCCGGCCAGCGCCTCCGCGCCGTTCGTCGCGACCCTCGTCGACGTCTCGGGGCTCGTCATCTACTTCAACGTCGCGCAGATCGTCCTCCAGGGCACCCTGCTGTGATGCTCGGCCCCCGGCGCGGCCCGCGCGCTCGAAGATCGTGACGGTGAACCTCGTGCCGAACGACTCGGACGCGTGCTACGACGCGTGCCTGGACGACGGCGAGCTCCCGCCGAGCCAGCGCGCGCAGGCCTGCACCGCCGAGCGCCTCTAGCCGCGCCGGCCCCCACGACCACTGCACATCTGTCCACATGCTGTGGACTTTCTGTGGACAATCGAGCCCGGCACGCCGCCGCGGCGCGTGAGCTGCGATGCGAGGCGCGGGATCCTCGGAGGAGCCACGGATCCGGATCCGTGCCCCGGCCGGCAGCGACAAGGATCTCACGGAGGAGCTCGCTCGGTGGCCCACGCAAGGGTCGCGGGGGATGTCGAGAGACCACCGACAAGGTCAGATTTCGCGGCCCGCCGCCATCGGGCGTCAGCGGGAGCCAGAGGCGTTCTCGTGCGCCGCGAAAACTCCGATTTGTCGAAAGCGCACGTTTTTTTGAGACTCTGGTGATTGAGTCCGAGCTGCCGGAGCAACATGGAGGTCGTTCCTTGATCCTCGCTCTCCGGGGGCCTCCGGTCGATTGATCCGCCGGCCCCGGAGAGCGAGGACCTTTCGCGGATCGCCTCGTGCGCCGCGCGTTATGAAAGGATTTTTCCATGCGAGCTTGCTTATCCGCAGCAACGGCCACTGCCCTCGTGCTCCTCGGGGCGTGTGTCATGGATGACGCGTACGGGCCTGAAGGAGGGCTCGAGCAACAAGAGGCCTTGGATCAGCCGCTGACGGGCGACGGGCTGACCGCGACGCTGACGTACGCGTCGGACTGGGGGAACGGGTACTGCGCCGACGTCGCGATCCAGAACACGGGAACGGCGGCGACGACGACCTGGCGGATCGCCATCGACATGAACGGCTCCACCCTGGCGAACTCCTGGAACGCCGACGCGCGCGAGAGCGGGTCGCAGCTCGTCGCGACGCCGAAAAGCCACAACGCGAGCCTGGCCCCCGGTGCATCGACGAGCTTCGGCTTCTGCGCCACGGCGAGCGGTCCCACGCAGCGCCCGGCGCTCGCGAGCGTGACGGCAGGCGGGTCCGGAAGCAGCGCCGGCAGCAGCAGCGCCAGCAGCAGCAGCGCCAGCAGCAGCAGCGCCAGCAGTGGCGCAGGCGGCAGCGGCGGCTCCGGCGCCAGCAGCAGCGCCAGCAGTGGCGCAGGCGGTAGCGGCGGCTCCGGCGGCAGCGGCGGCTCCGCGCCGAGCGGCCACTATCAGATGGAGGACCTCGATCGCGGCGTGGTCGCCGTCAAGGTTTCCAACGGCGTTTACGTCGGGTGGAGGATGTTCGGTTACGAATACGACCCGGCGAACCCGAACGCCATCTCGTACGACGTCTACCGGAACGGCACGCGCATCGCGAACGTCACCAACAGCACCAATTACCTCGACACCGCCGGCACCACCTCGTCGACGTACTCCATCCGGGCCGTCGTCGGCGGCGCCGCTCAGGCAGCCTCGCCCGCCGCTGCCACGTGGGGCCAGAACTACCTCCGCATCCCGCTCGAAAAGCCCGCCAACGGAGCGACGCCCTCGAAATGCGACAACGCGGGCGAGAGCTATTCGTACTCCGCGAACGACGCGAGCACCGGCGACGTGGACGGCGACGGACAATACGAGATCATCCTGAAGTGGGATCCGTCGAACGCCAAGGACAACTCCCAGGCCGGCTGCACCGGGCCCGTGTACCTCGACGCCTACAAGCTCGACGGGCGGCGGCTGTGGCGCATCGACCTCGGGAGGAACATCCGAGCAGGCGCGCACTACACGCAGTTCGTGGTGTACGACTTCGACGGCGACGGGAAAGCGGAGGTCGCCGTGAAGACCGCTCCAGGCACGCGCGACGGGACGGGCGCGTACCTGCGCCGAGGGCCCGCCGCCTCCGACGACGACGCGGCGGACCACAGGAACGGCGCGGGGTACGTGCTCAGCGGCCCCGAGTACCTGACCGTGTTCGGCGGGCCCGACGGCGCAGAGCGCGCGACCGTGGCGTTCGACGTGCCCCGCGGGACGGTCTCGTCCTGGGGGGACTCGTACGGCAACCGGGTCGACCGGTTCCTGGCGAGCGCCGGATTCGTGAGCGACCTCGGGAGAGGACAGGAGGCGAGCGGCCGGCCGGCGATCCTGATGGCCCGCGGCTATTACACGCGCGCCACGATCACCGCCTGGAGCTTCCGCGACGGGAGCCTCACCCAGATCTGGAAGGCCGACAGCAACGCGAACACCGCCTACACGGGCCAAGGCGCCCACTCGATGGCGGTGGCCGACGTCGACGCCGACGGCGCGCAGGAGGTGATTTACGGCGCCTCCACGATCGACAGCAACGGCACCCGGAAGTGCTCGACGAACTTCGGGCACGGCGACGCGCTGCACGTGAGCGACTTCGTCCTCTCGCGTCCGGGGCTCGAGGTGTTCATGCCCCACGAGGACGGCAGCAAGCCGACCTACGACATCCACGACGCGAACACCTGCGCGGTGCTCCGGCAGGGGCCGGTCACGGGCGCCGACACCGGCCGCGGCGTGGCGGGCGACGTGCTCGCGAGCAACGCCGGCGCCGAGATGTGGACCAACTCCACGGGAGGCCTCCTGTCCGCCACGAGCGGGTCGAACGTCGGGAGCCAGCCTGCCTCGGCGAACTTCCTGATCTGGTGGGACGCGGACGAGCTGCGCGAGCTGCAGAACAATACGTCGATCACCAAGTACGGCGGAGGCTCGCTGCTCAGCTGCAGCCAGTGCGCCTCGAACAACGGCACGAAGTCGACGCCGGCGCTCACGGCCGACCTGCTCGGCGACTGGCGGGAAGAGATCGTGTGGCGCGAATCCAACGACGCCGCGCTGCGGCTGTACACGACGACGAGCGTGACGACGCGGCGGATCTACACGTTGATGCACGATCCGCAGTACCGCATGCAGATCACCTCGGAGCAGACCGCCTACAACCAGCCGCCTCACCCGAGCTTCCATATCGGCGGCGGGATGGCGGCGCCCCCCAGGCCGGACATCCACGTGAGGTGACGCCGACCGCGCACGGCGGGCAGGTCGCCCGGCGCGAGGCCGCGGCGCGGCCTGCCCGCCAGCGCGCGAGGGCGTGACGTCGAGCGGTCAGGGCGCCGCGCGCGCCGCCGGCCGAGCGAAGCGTCGGGGCGTGGGAGCTGCGGACCGGAGGCGCCGGAGCTGCGGGCCGGGGGCGCCGGAGCTGCGGGCCGGGGGGCGCCGGAGCTGCGGGCCGGAGGGCGCCGGAGCTGCGGGCCGGGGGGCGCCGGAGCTGCGGGCCGGGAGCTCACTTGCGGTACTGCGCGAGCAGCAGGCCGGCGTCCGCGGTGCCGTCGGCGACGAAGCCCGCCATGGTGCGGGCGCCGGTCTCGTTGAAGTGGGTGCCGTCGACCGAGCCATCGGCCCGGACGAGGAAGAAGTCCTCGCCCGCCGCCACGCACCCGATCGAGTTCAGATGGGCGAGGGTCTTCTCGTTGAGATCGATGACGGGCACGTCGAGGTCGCCCCCGAGCTCCCGCATGGCCTTGGCATACGCGGCCATGCCGTTGCCGAAATCGTGGCTGTCCCCGGTGCACGATCTCCGCGGGGGCGGGGTGACGAGCACCGGGATGGCGTCGCGCGCTTGCGCGCCCGTGATGTACTGCTCGAGGTACGATTTGAAGTCCGTCGCGGGGTCGAGGTAATAGGGAATCGTGGCGCCGTCGTGCTCGTACGTCGCGTTCTTGTTGCTGTCGTTGGTGCCGAACTGCACCAGCAGGTAATCGCCGCGCTGGATGTCGTCGAGGATGTCGGCCAGACGCTCCTCGTCGATGAACCGGCGCGCGGTGCGGCCGCCGATGGCCCGGTTCTCGATGTGCACCCGCGCGTCGAAGAACTCTCCGAGCATCTGGCCCCAGCCCGCCTGGTGAATGGGGCTGTTCACGTACGTCTGAACGGTCGAGTCGCCGGCGATGTAGACCGAGACGTCCGGCAGCGCGGCGGCGCCGCCGCCGCCTTCAGAGCCGCCTGAGGCGCTCGTGGGCCCTCCAGCGGCGGCGCCGGCGCCCGAGCCGCCAGCGCCTGCGCTGCCGGCGCTCGCGCTGCCGCCGGCGCCCGAGCCGCCGGCGCCCGTGACGCTGGCGCCCGTGACGCTGCCTGCGTCGCCCGCGCCGCTGCCGCTCTGCGCATGCGCGGGGGGCGGGTCGTCGGCGTCGGCTGGGTCACAGCCGCCGGACGCGAGGCCGGCGACGAGGAGAGGAAGCACGACGGTCAAGAAGAGGGGGCGCGTTCGCATGACAAGCTCCTGCAGGAAAACAACGGATGGAGGAAGTGCGCCTCGGTGCGGGCGGCGGGAAGACAGGGGGTAGCCGCCCGACCGCGGATGCGCAGCGGGGAGGCACTCGAGGGGCGAGGCTCGGGACGAGGTGGGCGGTGAGAAACAGGGTCGCATGGTCGAAATCGTGCGAAGCGCCGCCAGGCACCGCAGTGCTCTCCACGTGGGCGGAAGCGGGCGCGATCAATCACGGGTAGGCCGGACGTCCTGCGAGGACCGAATCTGTTTCACCAGGGTGCAAAATTGCATGTTGGCGGCGTCGCAGGTCTCCGCGGATCTCAACCACGCGGATCTCAACCACGGTCGGGTCAGCCCAACCTCGGTGACCTCAACCACGGTCGGGTCAGCTCAGCTCAATCCAGCTTCAGAACGCAAAATTGCACCGTGAATGAAGCGACGACCTCAACCACGGTCGGGTCGGCCCAACCCCAACCACGGTCGGGTCGGCCTGGTCCGGTCCCGCCAACCCCACCGCAACCACGGTCAGCTCGCCCGGCTCGCCCGTCGGCGTGAGCGGCCGTCAGAGCTCGACGCCGAGGAGCACGCCTGGCCGCAGCCGGTAGCGCGCAAGGACGGTCTCGGTCCCCTGAGCAAGCGACAGGTCGTAGCGGACGCGCGCGGGATCGAGCTCGACGAAGAGCTCCGTGAACACCCGGATATCCCGGCTCAGCGGCAGCTTCGCCACCGGACCGGCCACCAGCACGAGCGCGTTCGAGGCGCTCGCCTCCGCAGGCACGTACCCCGACGCCCCCGCGCTGCCCGGCCTCGGCGCCGCGTCCACATGATCGACGCCCGCACCGAGGCGCACCCCGAGCTCGATCGGCATCACGCCCGTGGCCACCGGGTAGAGCCAGCAGACGTCCGCCCGGAGCGCGATCGTCCGGAGATCCAGGCCGATCCGCGGCTCCTCGTAACGCCGCTCGAACTGGTACTGAAAGCGCGCGTCGAGGGCGACCCGGTGTCGGCCCCAGCCCCCGCCGAGCGCCACGCGCACCCCGGGGCCGTGCGTCAGCCCCACCTCGGCGGAGTGCGCCGTCACCCCGTAGAACACCCCGAGCTCCAGGGCGCGCCGCGACGCCGCGGGCGCCGCCGCGGGGGCCGGCGTCTCGGCGGGGACCTCGGGAGGCGCCGTCTGGCGGAGGATGAGCGCGCGCGCCTGCTCCCGATCCAGCGAGGCGCGCGCATCCACGCGCAGCGACCGCAGCGACAGCTCCACGACCTGCGCCACGGACTCGCGATCGAGCTCGTCGAAGCGGCCCGAGAGCTCGATCGAGCGCACCAGGAAGCGATCGGCCACGGGATCCGTGAAGTAGAGCGCCGCGCGGCGCGGATCGCTCACGTCGATCCAGCACGAGAGGGTCACGCCGGACGAGGCGCGCGTCGCGAAGAGCGCCGCCGCGTCGAACCGCGGCGCGATCCGGAAGCGGACCGCGAACGCGGAGAGCGCCTGGGATTCGAGCGCCGTCCGGATCGCGCCGAGGTGGTCAGCAGCGCCCGTGAGCGCGATCTCCACGACCGGCGCTCCGGACACCGGCACTCCGGACACCAGCGCTCCGGACACCGGCGCCCCAGACACCGGCGCCCCAGACACCGGCGCCCCGGGCACCGGCGCCCCAGACACCGGCGCCCCGGGCGCCCCCGCCATCCCGTCGCGCGCCAGGGCGCTCGCCGAGGAGAGCGCCGCGGCCGCGGCGACCGCGAGACAGAACGCCCCGCGCTGCGCGATCGCCCGCCGCGTGGTCACCCTCCGAGCTCGGCGAGACGGCGACGCGCGTGCTCGACGTACGGCGAGCCCGGGTGCTCCCGGAGCAGGCGCCGCCAGTTCTGGGCCTCGTCGGCCGAGCGGCCGAGCGCCCTCAAGGCGCGCCCGCGGCCGTACAGCGCCTCGACCGAGAGCGGCCGCGCGCCGGCCACGCCGAGGTACCGGTCGAACTGCGCGAGCGCCGCCCCGGGCGAGCCGGTGTTGAGGAGCAGGCTGCCCAGCGACACGAGCGAGAGCGTGGCCTCCGGCGACGTCGCGAAGCTCTTCTGGAGCGAGCGATAGAGCTCGATGGCGCGCTGGGAGCTCCCGGCGCGCCGCGCGTCGTTGGCCTCCCGGAAGAGCTGCCCCGCGGTCGCCGCCGCGGAGGACGGCGCTGCCGCGCTCGGCCCCCGCGCCGCGTCGCGCGGCCTCGGACCAGGCGCCGCGACCTCCGGCAGCGCCGCCGGCGGCGTCGAGCGCGCCGCCCCGCTCGGCCCCGCCGGCGGCGCGACGGCCGCCGCGCGCTCGTCCGCAGGCGGATTCGCCTCGGGGAGCGCCGCCCCGCGCGGACGGGACACCGCCGCGCGCACCCCGGGCTCGATCGCGCGGACGCTCGGCCGCGGCGCCGCCTCCGGGCGCGGACCGACGAGCACCGTGGCGGCGACGGCCACGCCGCAGGCGAGCACGGCCGCCACGGCGCAGAGCCAGACGCTGCGCCGCAACCCGGCCCCGCGCCGCCCCGCGAGGCCGCCCTCCGGCCGCGCATCGCCGTCTCCGCGCCGGACGTCGTTGTCGGGTCGCACCCCCGCGCCCGCGCGCCACACCGCCGCGCCCTCGCCGCCCACGCCCGCGGGCCACACCGCCGCCCCCTGGCGCCGCAGATCGATCGCGACCCCGCCGAGCGCGGCGTTCGCGATGCGCGCGAGGAGCTCCGCGTCCCCGGGCTCCGCCGCGCCCACGGCGTCGAAATCCTGCGCGAGCTCCCAGGTGATCCGGCACGACTCGCAGGAGCCGAGGTGGGCGTCGAAGGCGAGCCGGTCGGGCTCGGTCGCGACGCCGCGGCGCACCCGCGTGAGGAGCTCGCTCCGGCAGTCCGCGCTCATGATTCCCTCCCGCGGAAGAGCTCGGCGAGCTTCGCGTTGTTGGCGAGCGCGCGCCGCAGCGCCTCCTTGCCGAGCCGGAGGCGGCTCCACACCGTGTTCGGAGACACGCGGGCCAGCGCCGCGATCTCGTCGACCGTGTAGCCGAGCACGAAGTGAAGGGCGAGCGCCTCGGCGGTCGACTCCGGCATCCTGTCGAGCACCTCGAGCACCATCTCGCGCCGCCTGTTCGAGACGGTCTCGGCGAACGGCGACGCGCCGCTCTCGTCGGGCGCGATCTCGACCGGCGCGTCCGGCTCGTCGAAGCGCTCGCGCACGCGGAGGCGCCGGCGCGCGCCGAGCGCGGTCATCACCGCGATACGGCTCGCGAAATGGAGCACGGTGCACTCGGCGCGGAAGGAGGGCAGCGCCTGGAGCAGCGCGAGCACGGCTTCCTGGGTTACATCCTCGACGTCGGGGTGATGAGGGCCGAGCACCTTCCTCACGCTCCTCAACATGGCCCCGCCGAGCTCGGTGATGAGCGTGCGGATGGCCGCGGGGTCGCGCGCCGCCGCGGCCCGAGCGAGCCCGAGCAGGTCGTCCGCCCGCGGAGCTGCTCCCTCCGGCGGCATGGGGAGATCGGTCGCGGGCTTTCGCACGTTGACGACAATGCACGAGGCCAGAACACCGGGTCAAGGCGCACCGAGAGCGCCGGACGCCCGCAGCCCGGCGGTGACGCTCGGGAGCTGCTTGGGACGAGCGGCGCGCGGGGGTTGCACACGGCCCGACTGCCCACCCTCACTCGCCAGACGGAAATGGGATGTCAGCGCTGGTGGCGAGGAGAGCACCGACGTTGGGAGTCTCACCGCTGCTCCAGGCAAACCGCCGTGCTCGCGTGGCGAACGCGGCTCGCACGTCACGGCCCTCCGGAGCGCGGCCAGCCGTCGCTGTCCCATACGAGCTCGGAGATCCGCAGCGTGGGGGCGCCGTTCGCCTGGGCGTCGTAGGCGTGATAGAGGTTGTAGGCACGGCCGCCGTCGAACACGACCGCGTTGTGTCCGGGCCCCCGCCACCGTGCGTCGCCTTGGACGAGCAGGGTGCCTCCTCCGGACCTCATCTCCCTGCCCTCCTTGTCCACGTACGGTCCGGTGATGCTCGTCGAGCGGCCGACGGCGATCTTGTACGTGCTGTCCGTGCCGCGGCAGCACGCGTCGAACGAGACGAACAGGTAATAGAATCCGCAGCGCCGGACGATGAACGGCGCCTCGAGCGCCCCGCTGGCGTCGGGGCGCGAGGCGAGCGCGTGGAGCTCCGCGTCGGCCCGCTCTCCCGACGGGGTGAGCTTCACCATCTTGATGCCGCTCCAGAAGCTCCCGAACACGAGCCACGGCGTCCCCTCCTCGTCGATGGCGACGTTGGGGTCGATCGCGTTCCAGTCGTCCCGCGTCCCGTCGTTCGAGCAGATGGCGGCGCCGCGGTCCGCCCAGGGCTCTCGGGTGTCGAGCGACACCTTCGTCGCGTGCCCGATGCACGACTTGTTGCTGCCGAACGTGGAGGCGGAGTAATACAGATGGTAGGTGTCCCCGAAGCGAGAGATATCGGGCGCCCAGAGGTGGTCCACGCCTGGCACCTTGTTGCTCAGCCAGGCGGGCTTCGCGTCGAACACCCGACCGGCATCCTGCCAGTCGACGAGGTTCGTGGAGACCTTCATGGGGAGCCTGTCCCCCGTCTGGAACAGGTGATATCGGTCGCCCGCCTTGATGACCACCGGGTCGTGGGTCCCCAGGTTTCCGGACAGACGCAGCGCCTCGGGCGGGCTCGCCGGGTCGAGCGTCGCTTCTGCGCACCGGTCGCCGACCTCTCCGCCGCCGGCTCCCCCCGCGCCGCCGGTCGCCCCTGCGCCGCCGGTCGCCCCTGCGCCGCCGGCCCCGCCCGCTCCCCCGGCGCCGCCCACGCCCGCCGTCGTGCCGGCGTCACCTCCCGCGCCGCTGGTCGATGAGGCGGACGCGGTCGTCGCGGAGGTGGTGGCGCCGGTGGTGCCGCTGTCCTGACCACCGGTGCCGGCCCCCGGGCCGGGCGACTCCGAGCTGCAATGGAGCGACGCGACGACGCTGAGCAGGCCCCACGCGCGCGCAGACCCCCGTCGTACCCCAAATCGGCAAAGCATGAAGCGCATCTGAGACTCCTGAAGACCCCTGACTGACCAATCGTTCATCGACGGACCGCCCGTGGGCGGTCAACGCACGGACCTCGCGTGCTCCCCCGCGGCCCCACCGCGCTCCCCGGCGGAGCGACGGTGAGGTTGGCTCCCTCTCCTGTCCTCGAACGTCATCGGGAACCTGTCCCTCCTCGTTTCCCCGTGGATCGGATCGGCTGCAATCAATCACCGGTCGCTCGAATTTCTCGCGGTCAGCTCAGAGCATTTCATTACAGCAGCAAAATTGCACCAAGGAAGAACACCGCGGCTCCACGCGGTCGCGCGCGTGTGCCGCGGAGGGGTCGCCTGTGCGCGCCGCTCCTCCAGCGCCGCCCGCGTGCGCCGCGACCGCTACGGGGCCATCTCCGCGATGCGCGGGGCCTGAGCGTGCGGGGTCACGGCGCGACGCGGTGGGCTTCGTAGATATCGGCCACGTTGGTCCGTGTCGACGCGAAGAACAGGACGGAGCCGTCCGGGGAGAGGTGCGGATCGGTGTCGCGCTCCTCGGGGAGGTTCACCGGCTCCTCGAGCGGCGCTGCCTCCTCGAACGCCGCTTCGGCGCTCGCCCGTCGTGCCCAGAACAGGTCTCCCCCTCCCTGGCGGCTCGATCGGAACAGGATCTGCTTGCCGTCGTCGAACAGGAACGGGCCGCCCTCGTCGCCCGGGCCGTCCAGCCCGGCGATCGGGACGAGCGCGCTCCAGTCGTCCTCCGGGCGTTCGCGCGACGCGATCGCGAGGTACGTCTCCGCGTCCGCGGGCGTGACGCCGGTCACGACGACGAGCCCTGGGGGATCGACGTGAGGGCCCATCACCGTGGCGCCCTCGACGGCGAGGGCGTCCACGTGCACCGGCGTTCCCCACCGGTCGTCCCGGCTGGCGCGCTCGGCGAGCCAGATGCCCTCCGGCTCGCGGCTGCTGTAGAACCAGATGCGGAGCCCATCCCCGGAGACGCAGGGGGTATCCTCGATGCTCTCGGCCAGGTTGATGTTCTCCACGGCGTGCGGCGCGTCCCAGGGCGATCCCACCCCTGCCCGCCGCGACGTCCAGATGTCCCGGCTCCCCCCGCGATCGGACATGAAATAGATCTCGAGCAGATCGTCCGTGAGGGTCGGGTCCTCTTCCCTTGCGCTGCTGTTGATCTCCGTCACCGCCGTCGGCGCCTCGAACCTCGGCCGCTCTGGCGCGCCCGCGCCGCCTCCGCCCTGCCCCGGCGAGAGCGCGCCGATCACGACGCGCTGGTCCTCGCACCCCGCCCCGCCGATCGCGAGCCACAGCCCCGCCGCCGCAATCCTCCAGAACCCGCTCATCGATCTCCGCCGACGATCAAAACCCTGCGCTTCCCCATGCTCCCCCTTTCACCATGGAAGGCCCCGTGAGGGGGAGCTCGTCGCGCGGGGCCTCACCCGATCCCGGCCTCGCTCGGCGGCGCGACGGCCTTGTCGTCCGCCGCCTGGAGGGGCACATGGGGGAACCACAGCGCCACCACGAAGCCGACCAGGCCCATGCCCGCGATGATCCAGAACACCGTCGTGAGGCCCGACGTGAGCGCCTCCCCGAGGTGCTGCAAGATCGACGGATCGAGCCCCCGCGCCCCCTCTGCCGTGAGCAGCCGGCTCGCCGCGTCCGCAGGGATGGTCGGGTCCTTGGCGAGCTCAGCCGTGAGCACGCCGCCCATGACGCCGACCGCCACCACGCCGCCGAGCAGCCGGGAGAACATCGTGCTCGCCGTGGCGATCCCGCGCTGATCCCAGGCGACGCTGCTCTGCACCGCGATGAGCAGCGCGACGTTGGACAGCCCCATGCCCACGCCGAAGACCAGCGTCGTCGCGCGGAGCATCAGCGGCGTGTCGTGCACCCCGCCGATCGCGAGCGCGAGCCCCGCCGCCGCGGTGAAGCCGAGGCCGGCCCAGATGAGCGGGCGGAACCCGACGCGCGGGATGAGCCGCCCGCCGATCGCGCTCGCGACCGGCCAGCCGATCAGCATCGGCGCGATCGCGCTCCCGGCCTCCGTCGGCGTGCCGCGGAGCACGCCCTGCACGAAGAGCGGCACGAACGTGATGGTGCCCATCATCGCGCCGCCCAGGATCGCGCCGGCCACGTTGGAGGTGAGCATCACCGGCCGCCGGAAGAGCGGCAGCGGGATCATCGGCTCGGGGGCCCGGCGCTCGACGGCGAAGAACACGGCGAACAGCGCCACCGCCGCGATCGAGGCGAACAGCGTCGTCCCCCCGCCGAGCCTCCCCGTGGCGAGGAGCAGCGCGACCACGCCGGCGGACAGGAGCCCCGCGCCGAGGAAATCGAGCGCGTGAGGCCGCTTGTCGATGCGCTCGTGGAACGCGCTCGCCACGAGCGCGACGGACGCGATGCCGAACGGGATGTTCATGTAGAAGACCCAGCGCCACGAGAAGTAGTGCACGATGAGCCCCCCCACCATCGGGCCGATGATGCCGAACAGCCCCCAGGCGGCCCCGAAGACGCCCTGGATGCGCGCGCGCTCGTTGAGATCGAAGATGTCGCCCGAGATGGTCATCGCCATCGGCTGCATCGCCCCGGCGCCGGCCCCCTGGAGCGCGCGGAAGGCGATGAGCTGCGGCATCGACCGCGCCGCGCCGCTCGCGATCGAGCCGATCAGGAACACGGCGATGCCGAACAGCATCACCGGCTTGCGGCCGTAGATGTCCGAGAGCTTGCCGCAGATGGGCACCAGCACCGACGAGGTGAGCAGGTAGGCGGTGGTGACCCAGGCGTACTGTTGGATGCCGCCGAGATCGCCGATCACGGTGGGCATCGCGGTGGCCACCACCGTCGATTCGAGGGCGGCCATGGCGAGGGAGAGGATCAGCCCGACGACGGTGAGGGCGCGGTGGGTCTTGCGTTCTGAAGCCATGCAGGTGGTTGGGGATGTGGTGTGGACGAGCCGGCGCGGCAAGCGTGACACCGCGCGGCGCCGCTCGTCGAGCCGCGAGGCGCGCGGCGCGCCGCGCGGAGCGCCCGCCTGCCTACGCCGGCATCCGCAGCGCGCGCCGCATCGCGGCCGTGATCTTCTGTCGGACCTCCCCGTAGCCGGCCCACGGGTCCTCCCGCAACGACGCCAGGCGCTCGGGCAGGCTCCTGAGCGTGAATCGGTCCGAGCGCATCTCGGGGCCGAGCTCATCCCAGGAGAGCGGCGCCGACACCGGCGCCCCCGGCCGGGCGCGCGTCGAGTACGCGGCCACCGACGTCGCGCCCCTCGTGTTGCGCAGGTAGTCGATGAAGATCTTCCCCTTCCGCTGCGCCTTCGACACCGCGATCGTGTACCCCTTCGGATCGCGCCGCGCGATGTCCCCCGCCAGCGCCTTCGTGAAGGCGAGGCACTCGTCCCACCCGCTCGAAGGCGTGAGCGGCACCACGATGTGGAACCCCTTCCCGCCCGTCGTCTTCACGAAGCTCTCGAGGCCGAGCTCGGCGAGGCGCTCCCTGAGCAGGAGGGCGGCCGCGATGACGCGCTCCCAGGCCACCGAGGGATCCGGGTCGAGGTCGAACACCACCCGATCCGGCTTCTCCAGCCGCGATGTCGTCGAGTTCCACGTGTGGATCTCCAGGATCCCCATCTGCGCGAGCGACACCAGGGCTTCGGCCGAGTCCGCGACGAGGTACTCGCCCGCCTTCGTCTTCTCCTGGATCGTCACGCGCCGGAGCGCGGACGGCCCCCACACCTTCGCGTGCTTCATGAAGACGCACTCGCTCTCCGCGCCCTCCGGACAGCGCACCAGCGTGAGCGGCCTGCCCTTCACCTGCGGCACCATCCGGCCGGCGACCGACTCGTAGTAAAGCGCGAGCTCGCGCTTCGTGATCCCCTGCGACGGGTACAGCACCCGGTCCGGGTGCGACAGGCGCACCCCCGCGACCGAGGCGCCGTCGCCGTCCTCCGCGTCCCGTGCCTCCCGCGAGCGCGCCCCGGCGCTCTTCCTGGGCGCCGCGCGCTTGTTCGTGCCCCGCGCCGCGCGCCCGCTCGCCCCCGGCGTCGCGCGCCCGCTCGCCTCGGGCGCCGCGCGCTTGTTCGCGCCCCGCGCCGCGCGCCCGCTCGCCCCCGGCGTCGCGCGCTCGCTCGCCTTGGGCGCCGCCGCCTTCCCCTTCTTCCCCTTCTTCCCCTTCTCCCCGGCCGGCGCGCTGCTGCACGACACGCGGACCCAGCCCGGACCGCGGCCGGGCACGTAGGGCGCGTCGACCCGCTTGGACACGATCCCCTTCAGCGACAGCTGGCACCCCTTCTGGACGACCTCCTCCCACGACCCCTCGACGTGATCGGCGTAGCGCAGGGCGCCCCCGCCCTTGCTCGCGTCGCGGAGCAGCCGCTCCAGCGCCCGCTTCCGCGCCGAGAGGGGCGACGCCATGAGATCGTGGCCCTCCAGGTACAGGAGATCGAAGACGAAGTAGACGACCTCGCCCTCCCGGGGCGCGGCCTTGGCGCTGGACGGCGGCGGGGCCGTGGTGCCGTCGCGCCGGAGCACCGCCACCTCGCCGTCGAGCAGCGCGTTCGTCAACCCGAGCCCCGCGATCGCCGCGGCGATCTGCTCGAAACGGCCCTTCTGCTCCTTCCCCTTCTCGTCCACGAGCCGCACGCGCCCGTCCTCGACCCAGGCCATGATCCGGCGGCCGTCGACCTGGATCTCGTGCAGCCACCCCTCGCCCTCCGGCGCCCCCCTCGGCTTGCCCTTCGCCTTGCTCGCCGCGAGCCGCTCGGGCAGCTGCGGCCGCACCTTCTGCGGCATCGCCGCCTCGCGCGCGCCCTCCACCCGCCCCGCGACGCGCGCCCAGCCGCCGTCGCCCCGCGCCCGCCGCCCGCCGCCCGCCGCCTTCTTGTTCTTGGTCTCCTTCTCGGCCCGGTTCGAGTGCCACACCCGATCCTTGGCCGCGGCGATCTCCTCGAGCTGCCGCCCGCTCGCCACGCTCTCGGGCCGGGCGTCCACGACGCTGTACTCCTTCGTCGCGCGCGCCTCCGCGTCGTCCTCCTTGATGAGCAGCCAGCTCCTCCCCTCGTCGTCGTCCCGCCCGCGGGTCTTCACGAGGGTGAAGCCGCCGCGGAGCTTCTCGCCCCGCAGGAGGAACTTCAGCTTTCCGGCGTGATATCCCTTGTGCGGGTTCTCGAGCGGCACCCACGTGCCCCGGTCCCACAGGAGCACTGTCCCACCCCCGTACTGCCCTCGCGGGATGATGCCCTCGAAGTCGCCGTACTCGAGCGGGTGATCCTCGGTGTGCATGGCGAGCCGCTTGACCTCGGGGTCGAGGCTCGGCCCCTTCGGCACCGACCAGCTCTTGAGGACGCCCTCGAGCTCGAGGCGGAAATCGTAATGCAGGTGCGAGGCGGCGTGCTTCTGGATGAGGAAGGCCCGCTCCTCGCCCTCGGCGGGCGCGGCCGTGGCCTCTTGTCCCCGCGGCTCGGGTGTGATGGAGAAGTCGCGTTTGCGCCAGTACTCGCGCAGTCCCATGCGCTAGGGTTAGCAGAGGCCTGCACCCGCTGCAGCCGAGCTGCTGAGGACGCCGGGGGCTCCGGCCGCACCTCGGGACACGCATTCGAGCGGTCGACGGAGAAAACAAGGAGCATGTCCGGAATGGAACCCCCTTCGAAGGAGGGTAGGTTGATGGCGACCCTCGGGCGACTGCTCGAGCTCCCCGCGGCCGACCTCCGGCAATCGCTGAACCAGGCGAGTGAGCTCCTCGGGAGCGCGCTCGACGCCGAAAAGATCGACATCTTCCTCTTCGATCCCAGCAGGAAGACGCTGTGCGCCGCCGGGACGAGCAACACGCCGATGGGCCGGCTGCAGCAGTCGCTCGGCCTCGATGTCCAGGCGGTGGCCAACGGCGGCTCGATTGTCCAGGTCTTCACGACCGGCGATCCCTACATCACCGGGCACGCGGACCAGACGCCCGGCGAGCTCCCGGGCGTGGTCCACGATCTCGGGGTCCGGTCGCACATCGCGGTCCCGCTCGTCGTCGAGGGCGAGCGGCGAGGGGTCGTCTCCGCGCAGTCCGCCCGGCCGGAGTTCTTCACCGAGGAAGATCTCCGCTTCCTGAGCGCGGTGTCGCACTGGATCGGCGCCCTGACGCACCGGGCGGAGCTGGTCGAGCAGGTCACCACGGCCGCCGTCGCGCAGGGCCGGCGCCAGGCCGCCGAGGAGCTGATCACGGTCGTGGCGCACGATCTGCGGAACCACCTCGGCCCGCTCATGAACCGCATCGATCTGCTCCACCGGCGCGCGGAGATCGCCCGCCGGGAAGACGACCTGCGCGACCTCGACCGGGCGAGCGACGCGGTCGATCGGCTCGGCCAGCTCGTCTCCGACCTGCTGGACGTCGGGCGCCTCGAGCAGGGGCTGTTCGAGATCGCGCCGGCGCCCGTGGATCTGGTGGCGCTGGCGCAGGACACCGCCAGGGCGCTCGGCTCCCCGAGCGTCGAGGTCCGCGTCGAGGGCCCGCCGGAGCTCGCCGTCGTGGCCGACAAGGCGCGCATCCGGCAGGCGCTGGACAACCTCGTCAGCAACGCGATCAAGCACTCGCCCCGGGGGAAGTGGGTCCTCATCAAGCTCAGCAGCGATCTGCGCGAGGGAAAGGAGCGCGCCCACATCGATGTGGTCGACCACGGCTCCGGCGTGCCGCCGGAGCTCCTCCCGCGGATCTTCGACCGCTTCGTCACCGGCGGGAAGACGCCGGGGATCGGCCTCGGGCTCTACCTGGTCAGCCGGATCGCCGCCTCCCACGGGGCCACGTTGACCGTGAACTCTCCCGCCGGCGAAGGCGCGACGTTCCGGCTAAGCTTGCCCGTGAGCGGACCGCCGGATCACGCGCGAGGAGCGTGACCGGCCCTGCGCTGGCCTAGGCGGCCGCGCGGCGCATGGCGGCGCTCTTCGCCCCGGCGCGCAGCCCGATGTCCTTCATGATGCGCGCCGCGAGGCCCGGCGCGATCCGCTGGAGCACGAGCAGGCTGCGGTTGGACGCGCCCGCGAGGAAGCTGCGCCGGTCCCGGCGGAGCGTCTCGACGAGCTGCTCGGCCACCCACTCGGGCGCGAAGATCTGCGGCCCTTCCAGCGGCCAGTCGTCGCCGGCGGCGGTGCTCGTGTGCGGGGGCGCGAACACGGTCACCCGGACGCCGCGCCCCTCGAGCTCGCCGCGCAGCGACCCGGAGAACGCGACGACCGCGGCCTTCGCCGCGGAGTACGCCGCCGCGGCCGGCATGGGCACCCACGCCACCGTCGAGGCGATGTTCACGACCGTGCCCGAGCCCTGCGCCAGCATCGCCGGCAGGACCGCCCGCGTGACGCGCTCCATCCCGAACACGTGCACGTCGAACATCGCGCGCGTGAACGCCCCGTCCGTCGACTCCCAGAGCGACATCTTGCCGCCGTTGCCGGCGTTGTTGATGACGACATCGATCCGGCCGAGCCGCTCCAGGATCGACGCCACCGCCGCCCCGACCGACGCGTCGGAGGTGACATCCATCTCGACGGCCACGGCGCTCCCCCCCTCGCGCGCGATGCGGTCGGCCTCCGCCGACAGCCTGGCCGCCGACCGCGCGGCCAGGACCACGCGCGCGCCCTCGCGGGCGAGCGCCCTCGCGCTCGCGAGCCCGATGCCCGAGGAAGCGCCCGTCACCACGATGACTTTGCCTTTCGGTTCCATCTCCTCTGTCCTCCTCCCTCTGCCGAGAGCTCGCCGCGGGCGCGCTCGATCCACCGGAGCTCCGTGTCGCACCACGCGAGCCCGTGCTCGATGCTCAGCCGCCACAGGTCGCGCTCGCGCGAGGATCGCGCGAGCGCGAAGATCCGCGGGTCCCCCAGCCTCCCCTCGTAATCGCCCTTCGTCGCCTCGAGCTCCCGGGCGTACCTCGCCAGGAGGTCGTCGAGCTTCTTCGGCGGCACCTGCGCCGCGAACACCAGCTTGAGCAAGAGCGGGTGCCGCAGCACCAGCGGCTCGAGCGGCTCCTCGAGCCACGCCTTGAGCGCCGCTCGGCCGGGCTCCGTGAGCGAGTACACCTTCCGGTCGGGCTTGCCGTCCCCGGGCATCGTCGTGACCTCGACGAGCCCCTCGCGCTCCATCGCGTGCAGCTCCCGGTAAATCTGGCTCTGGGTCACGGACCAGAACGAGCGCACCGACCCGTCGAACCGCTGCTTCAGCGTGTAGCCGCTCGTCGGCTCGAGCGAGAGGAAGCCCAGGAGGGCGCCGCGGAGTGACATGGCACACTCAACATAAGCCACGAGTGTCATATGTGCAATGTGATTTATGGACGCCCGGGCCGCTCTGGCGCGCCCGCGCGCCGCCCGGTGGCGCCCGGTGGCGGCCGCCGCGGGCTCGGCTACACCGCGCGGGTGCTCCGCCGACTCCTCGCCTGGCTCGGTCGCGCGCCCGCGCCCCGGGCGCCCGCGTCCCCCGACCTCGACGGCGTCGCCGGCCCGCCCGAGCCGCCCGAGCCCGAGCCGCCCGGCCCCGACGACGTCGTGGTCATGCCGATCGAGGACGCGATCGACCTGCACACGTTCGCCCCGCGCGACGTCGCCTCGGTCGTCGAGGAGTACCTCCACGAGGCGCAGCGGCGCGGCTTCCGCGAGGTGCGGGTCATCCACGGCCGCGGCAAGGGCGTGCAGCGCCGCGTCGTGCGGGGCGTCCTCGCGCGCCACCCCGCGGTCGAGGGCTTCCGCGACGCGCCGGCCTCGCGCGGCGGGTGGGGCGCGACCGTCGTGTGGCTCAAGCCCGCGGGCAGCGACGCCGCGCCGTGAGCCGCCCGCAAGGCCACCTGGAACGGCCAGAGGCTCCCGCGTTAAGATGGCGCGCATGTCGCGTCCCCCCGCCACGCCCGACGACCCGAGCCCGACCAGCATCGCGGCCGCCACCGAGCCCCGCATGAAGGCCGAGGTGCTCGCGGTGCCCCGCCTCGAGCTCTGCGTCGAGCGCGAGGCGGGCAAGCCCGCGAGCCGGACGATGGTGCTCGACGGCGACTTCATCCGCATCGGCTCCCACCAGAGCAACGATCTCGTCCTCGCCGATCGCGCCGTCTCGCGCTTCCACTGCATCCTCGAGCGCGTGAAATCGACGTACCGGCTGACGGACGTCGGCTCGCTCAACGGGACGACCATCGCCGGCGTCCGCGTGCGGGACGCCGACGCCCTGCTGCCCGAGTGTCGCATCGAGCTCGGCGAGTCGGTCGTGCGCATCCGCGACGCCGCCGCCGTCGCCGAAACCGAGCTCGCGCGCGCCGTCAGCTTCGGCGCGCTCCAGGGCGTGTCGGTCCCGATGCGGCGCCTCTTCCCCGTCCTCGATCGCGTGGCGAAGAGCGCGCCCGACGTGCTCATCGAGGGCGAGAACGGCACGGGCAAGGAGGTCATCGCCACCGAGCTCGTCCAGCGCGGCGCCCGCGCCCACAAGCCGCTCGTCATCGTCGACTGCGGCGCCATCTCGCCGAGCCTCATCGAGAGCGAGCTGTTCGGCCACGTGCGCGGCTCCTTCACGGGCGCCTCGCGCGACCGCGCGGGCGCCTTCGAGGAGGCCGACGGCGGCACCGTCTTCCTCGACGAGATCGGCGAGCTGCCGCTGGAGATGCAGCCCAAGCTGCTCCGCGCCCTCGCCTCGCGCGAGGTGCGCAGGCTCGGCGAGAGCCGGGTGCGCAAGGTCGATATCCGGGTGATCGCCGCCACGAACCGGCGCCTCGAGCGCGAGGTGAACAGCGGCCGGTTCCGCGAGGACCTCTATTACCGCCTCTCGGTGCTCACCGTGCGCGTCCCGCCGCTCCGGGAGCGCAAAGAGGACATCGGCCTCCTCGTCCACTGCTTTCTGAACGAGCTCGGCGCCGTCGACAAGGTGCACCTCTTCCCGCCCGACGTCATCGAGGACATGAAGCGCTACGACTGGCCCGGCAACGTGCGAGAGCTGAGGAACTACGTCGAGCGCCGCGTGGTGCTCGGCGAGGGCGCCTCCATGGGGGCGGCGGCGCCGTCGGAGCACAGCTCCGCGCCCCCGGGCTCCGGGCCGCCGGGCTCCGGGTCCCAGAGCGCCGCGCCGCCGGGCGGCGCGCACGACCTGCCCGCCGCGAACATCGAGATGCCCTTCAAGGAGGCGAAGGAGGCCATCATCGACAGGTTCGAGCGGGACTACCTCGCCGCCCTGCTCGAGTGGTCGAACGGCAACGTGAGCCGCGCCGCGCGCAAGGCGGGGCTCGACCGGATGTACCTCCACCGCCTCCTCCAGCGCCACGGGCTGCGCCGCGCCGCCGCCCTCGACTGAGCGGCGCCGCGCCCGGGGCCGTGCGCGGCCGCGCGCGATCTTGCGCCCGCCCTTGCGATAGGAGAGGGCGCCGCCGCCTCGCCCATGTCACAGTCGCGGCGCAATGGCGCGACCCGTCCGTGTGCGCAACCTCGCAAAATCCCTAAACATTTCTGAAACAGAGATGCTCGTCTGGCTCGCGGAGAACGCGCCCGCGGCGGAAGTCCGTCACCCGGCGGACTTCCTCCCCGCGGAGATCGCGGAGCGCGCGCAGGAGGCGCTCGCCCGATCGCCGGAGCCCGCGCCGGCGCAGGAGCCGGTCGAGCGCCGCTGCGCCGACTGCATGAGGCTCCCCGCGAAGGCGGGGGTCCGCGCGGTGGAGATCGGGACCGACGCAGTTTGCGACATGTGCGGCAGCTCTGCGAACAAGCGGGCGGCGCTCGCGATGATCGAGGCGTTCCGCACGCGGGGGCTCCGGCGGCTGCTCGTGGTCGGCGGGGGGCCGGGCACGGCCGAGGACCTGCGCCGGCTGCTCGCGGGCGAGGTCGACATCCGCATCGTGGACGGCGAAGGCCACCGCAACGCGGCGAAGGCCGACGCCGATCTCCGCTGGGCCGACGTTGTCGCGGTCTGGAGCTCGACCATCCTCTCGCACAAGGTCTCGAAGCTCTACACCGATCGGCGAGACGCGTTTGGCGGCAAGCTCGTCACCGTGCCGAGGCGCGGCGTGGCCGCGCTCTGCATGGCGGTGACCGAGAAGGTGGGCTTTACGACAGGTTAGTCGCGTTTTCCTTCCTTATCGCCGACGCCCGCTATCCCGCGCCAGCTTCGCCGGTCGCGCCCTCGTCGGGCCAGCTGCTCTTGTGCTCGGCGCTCGACTCCGGATTCAGCGGCTTGCTCCCGTCGAACACGCCGGGGATCGCCTCGTTGCTCGACCCGCCCCCGCGCGGCGTATCCACGGGCCCCGCCGAGGCGTCGTCCTCCTCGACGTCCTGGTCGCGGGCCGCCTGCTCCCGCGCGTCCGGGGCGCCCTTGCGCCCCTCGGGCGCCGCCGGCGCTCCCTTCTGCCCCGCTGCGCTCGGGTCGCCCACGGTCCCCTCCGAGAGGCCGCCGTAGCCGGGCGGGCTCGCAGCGGGGCTCTGGGGCGCTCGCCCGTTCATCGTGCGCTCGTCTTGAGCCATGGTGTATCTCCTTTGCGACGAGGTGCAGCAATGGACATGCCACCTTCGGCGCGGAGACGGGCGCGGCGTGGGCGGAGAGGGGGCGCGGCGTGGATCGACCGGCGCTCACGCCGGGCGGCTGTTGAGCCGCATGCGGCGGAGGGTGCGCCGCGCGTGGGGCACCCAGCCACGGAAGTGCCAGCGCGCGGACATGGCGAGCCCGCGGACCCACTCGTCGGCGGCGTAGGCCACCCAGACGCCGGCGAGCCCCCAGCCGAGGCGGACGCCGAGCAGCCACGAGAGTCCGACGGCCACGGCGAACATCGAGAAGACGCCGAACCCGACCGGAAAGCGGGCGTCGCCGGCGGCGCGCAGGCCGTTGATCACAACCAGGTTGAGCGTGCGGCCCGGCTCGACAAGGAGGGTGAGCCAGAGCAGCTTGGAGCCGGTGGCGATCACCTCCGGATCGCTCGTGAACAGGCCGAGCAGGCGGGGGCCGAGCAGCGCGGTGGCGAGCACCAGGGTGACGCACACGCCGAACCCGACCGCCAGGCCGCCGCGCACCTGGCGATCGGCGCCGTGCAGCTCGCCCGCGCCGATGTGGTGCCCGACCACGATCTCGGTCCCGAAGCCGATCGCCATGCCGAACAGGAGCAGGAAGTGCACGATCTGCATCGTGTACGTATGCGTGGTGAGCGCCGTCTGCCCCATGTCGGCGACCATGGCGAGGATCATCATGAAGCTGATGCGATAGACCACGTTCTCGCCCGCCCCCGGCAGGCCGATGTGCAGCACCTCGCGGAGCTGCTCGCGGCGAATGCGCCAGAAGTCCTCGAAGGTCGGGCGGATGCCGAGGCGCGCGATCCACAGCTGCCGGTGCATCCAGAAGGAGCACGCGCGCGCGATCACCGCGGCGATCGCGAGCCCGTTCATGCCGAGCCCCGGCCACGCGCCGACACCGAACATGAGGGGCAGGCTGAGCGAGAGCTGCACGACGTACATGACGATGATGAGGCGCAGCGTGTCGCGGCCGTACGTGTGGGCGCGCAGCACCGAGCCCATCGAGAAATTCAGCGCGTCGAAGGCCAGCATCACGCCGACCGCCATCAGGTAAGGCTGCGCGATCGGGAACAGGGACGGCGGCAGGCGCATCAGCTCGAGCAGGGGCCTCGCGCCGACCGCGATGACCGCGCAGCTGGCGAGGCCGAGCCACATGCTGGCCGCGAGCGACGCCCGCGCGACCCGCTCCGCGGCGGCGCGGTCGCGCGCGCCGAGGCACTGAGTGACCACCACGCTCGCGCCGACGCTGACGAAGCGAAAGGTGATCATGAAGGTCAACATGATCTGGTTGGAGAGCCCGTACGCCGCGGCGGCCTCGTCGGACAGGCGGCTGACCAGCCATACGCCGAACACCCCGACGAGCATGTGCAAGAGGTGCTCGCTGAAGATGGGCCAGGTGATCTCGAGCAGGCGGGGGCGAGGAAGAGACGGAGCAGGAATGACCGATTGCAAGGCGCCGCATCCTACTCTGCCGGGCTGCCTCTCGCCATGTCGGAACACGGCTGGGCGAGCGCCGGCCGCCGCGCTGTCGCGCTGCCGCCGAGGGGCGGTCGCCGCGCGATCGCGCGGCGCTGTGGTCCGCGCGAAGGCGGCTGGGTCCGCTGTCGCCTGTCTCCTCACGGTCCGCTCGGGTCGCACCGGCCGAGAGCGGCGCCGGAGGCGCGGGGCGCTGCCGCCGCGCTCTCGCGGCGACGTAAGCGTGAGAGGGCGAGATCGAGGGGAGACGGCGAGGCGTGTCGCCGCTCGCCTTCTTGCAGGGTAATCCCTTCCCGGCTCCCCCTCGCCTCGATTACCCTCGGAATGAGCGGAGCTGGGCGCCCTCGCCCCGCCGCGCCCGGAGGGTTCGAATGGTGAAGCTGCATGACATCGCCGGATGGCTCCTGGCCGCGGCGGCCGTGGCGCCGGCCGTGACGGCCGGGTGCGCTTGCGGCGATCCGAGCGGGGCGAGCGCCTCCGGCGCCAGCGCGGGCGGCGGCGGCGGCGGCGGCGCGGACCAGGGCGCGGGGAGCGGCCTCGGGGGCGACCCGTTCCCGGCCGGGAGCGGCGTATCCATCGTCGGGAGCGGCGGGTGCGAGGGGCTCGAGTGCCAGAAGATCGCCTGTCCGGGCGGCGGCAAGACCACGGTGAGCGGCACCGTGTATGCGCCCGCGGGCGAGCTCCCGCTCTACAACGTCATCGTGTACGTCCCGAACAGGGAGCTTGATCCGATCGCCGACGGGGCGAGCTGCGAGCCGTGCAACGTGACGCTCTCCGGGGACCCCATCGCGCTCGCGCTGACGGACACGGAGGGGCGGTTCGTGCTGGAGGACGTGCCGGTCGGCGAGGACATCCCGCTCGTCGTCCAGCTCGGCAAATGGCGGCGCCGGATCACGCTGCCGAAGGTCGAGGCGTGCGTCGACAACCCCACCGTCGACGGGGAGGTCCGGCTGCCGCGCAACACGTCGGAGGGCCATCTCCCGAAGATCGCGCTGACGACCGGCGGCGCGGACGTGCTGGAGTGCCTGCTCTACAAGATGGGTATCGACGCGTCGGAGTTCACGCCGGAGACGGGCGACGGGCGGGTGAACCTGTTCGCCGGGCGGGCCATCGAGGGGGACAGCGCGACGAGCCGGTACCGCGACGGGCTGAACGGCGGGGCGGCCTTCTCCCCTGCGCGGGAGTTCTGGGGGTCGCTCGACAACCTGCAGCAATACGACATGGTGATCCTGTCGTGCGAGGGGTCGGCGTTCCTGGCCGACAAGCCCGAGGCGGCGCTGCGGGCGATGTTCGACTACGCGTCGGCGGGAGGTCGCGTGTTCGCGTCGCACTGGCACAACACCTGGCTGCGGCTCGGGCCGGAGCGGTTCCCCGAGACGGCGGACTGGGACGAGGGCAGCGACCCGGACGACGGGCTCCCTGTGATGGTGGACACCACGTTCCCGAAGGGCGCGGCGCTCCGGGACTGGCTCGTCCGCGTGGGGGCGTCGACCGTGCCGGGGCAGATCGAGATCGACGATCCGCAGCACTGGGTCGACTCGGTGAACGAGGAGATCGCGACGCGGTGGCTCTACAACGACGCCGACCCGGCCTTCGACGCGCGGGCGGGGGTCAAGTACTTCACGTTCAACACGCCGATCGGCTCCCCGGAAGAGCAGCAATGCGGCCGGTTCGTGTACACGGACATCCACGTGGCGGCGACCGACGTGGCCGGGGCGCCGTTCCCGAGCGGGTGCGAGGACCGCGACGGGGAGATCCATGAGCTGACGGCGCAGGAGAAGGCGCTGCTCTTCATGCTGTTCGACCTGTCGGCGTGCGTCACGCCGGACGACGAGCCGCCGCCGGTGCCTGTCCCGAGGTGACCCGAGGTGACGGAGCGCTCGCCGTCGTGGCGAGGTGCTCAGTGGCCAACGTGGGCACCGGTCGGCGGGTGGACCAGGACGATACAGAGGGCCACGACAGGCGCGCTCGAGGCTTGACATCCCGGGCGCGTTCGTCATCGCTTTCACGAGCGCGATTGACGCTATGCGCATGGATGGGCGGTTGACCAGGGTGGTCGCCGGACCACCGACGAGAGCGCGGTAGCCTGCGCAGATCCTCGAGGGAAAAGCGAGGGAAAGACGGCTCGCGCAGGCCACGGACGCACGGCGACACCGCCCGATTCGCGGGTCCAGCGGACTGGCATGCGTCTTGCGGAAATTTTTAGTTGCTTGCACACCACGGCTCGGGCACATCGACGCCCGTGATGGCCCCGCCTCACACCTCCCCGGTGGCTGACGGCCGCTCGCCCACGAGCGCTTCGCCCGGCAGCATGGTATCATGGCCTACATGCCAAGGCTTAGTTTTCTCTATTAACTTTTACCGCGTAGAGGGCTTGCCATCGGCGCTGAGCTGCCCTTTTAATGCCGCGCCATACGGTTACTTCCCTTGGAGGACATGATGAAGAGCGTTTCATTTCGCGGTGTGCTTGGCAGGTCGAAGTGGTCATTCGGCCTCGCGGCGGTCGCCCTGCAAGCAGCCGTGCTGATCGGCTGCGGCGACGCGTCGACGGATGATGGCGTGGGCGGCGCCGGCGGCGCCGGCGGCGGCGGCGGGGGGACGACGACGGGGACCACGTCGACCTCGGCCAGCTCGACGACCTCGGTCAGCTCGACGACCTCGGTCAGCTCGACGACCTCGGTCAGCTCCACCACGACGGGGCCCGGGACGACCTCGTCGTCGACGACGAGCACGGGCACCGGGATGGTGCCAACGGACGGAACGCCGGTCGAGCGCCACGGCGTGCTCCGGGTCAAGGACGGCAACATCGTCGGTGAGCACGGGGCCCCGGTCCAGCTCAAAGGCATGAGCCTGTTCTGGAGCCAGTGGAGCAACTACTACAACGGGAACGTCGTCAACTCGATCGCCGACAACTGGAAGGCGACCGTCGTCCGCGCGGCGATGGGCATCGAGAACGAAGGCGGCTACCTCGAAGACGCGGGCGGCCAGAAGGCCAAGGCGAAGGCCATCGCCGACGCGGCGATCGGGAAGGGCATCTACGTGATCCTCGACTGGCACGATCACAACGCGAACAACCACCTCGATCAGGCGAGGAGCTACTTCCGCGAGGTGGCGCAGACCTATAAGAACGTGCCCAACGTGATCTTCGAGGTCTTCAACGAGCCGCTCAACACGCACAACTGGCAGACCGTGAAGTCGTACGCCGAGGCGGTGATCGGCGAGATCCGCGGCCAGGGCGCGAACAACCTCATCATCGTCGGCTCGCCGAACTGGTCGCAGGACGCGGACATCGCCGCGGACAACCGCATCAACGACCCCAACGTGGCGTACACGCTGCACTTCTACGCCGCGACGCACAAGAACGCGCTGCGCGAGAAGGCCCAGCGCGCGATGGACAAGGGCCTGGCGCTGTTCGTGACCGAGTGGGGGACGTGTGACGCCAGCGGCGACGGCGCGCTCGATCTCGGCGAGTCGGGGACCTGGCTCAACTTCCTCGACGCGCACAACATCAGCTGGGCCAACTGGTCGCTGGGCGACAAGGCCGAGGCGTGCTCCGCGCTGAAGCCCAGGGCGAACACCATGGGCAACTGGACCGACAACGACCTCACCGAGTCGGGCAAGTGGGTGAAGGCGAAGATCGCGGAGTGATCCGCGGCCCCGGGCGCTCGCCCCGGGGTCATTCGCTGGTTCGCGCCGTGCAATGGTTCAATGACAATGGAAGCGGCCAAGAGCGCTGCAGCGCGGACGAGGCTCACCAGGAGACGGCGCGCATCGCTTTGCCCTGACCCTCAGCGAGCGGGGAGCGCGCGCCCGCCGAGCGCGCGTCTCCCCGCATCGCTCACGCGCGCTTCGGCGCCTTCTCCGAGGACAGGGGCCGCCCCGCACAGAAAGGGCACTGGTCGTCCGAGCTCCAGTCGTCGTCCTCGAGGCCGAGCGCCCGGAGCTGCTCGAGCTCCCACGCGCGCGCCTCGGGCGAAAGCGGGGCAGGACAGGTCGAGGCGTGTTCTGTCGGGCGACGCAACATGGACGGTCCCGTTCGGTTGGGCTCCGGAGAGCGGCTCCGGGATCTATCGCGCGCAGCGCTGCAGCGCCCGCGAAATCGGCCGCATCGCGACGAGTTTGTCCATCGTTGAGGCGAACGGAAAAGACCTCTGGAGGACGGTTGAGCGGCAAACCGGCAGTTCGACCTGAACCCACAGATGCGCGCTATGGGCGCACCCCGACTCCCACGGTAGGCCCCCACGGGGGCCGGCGCCCTTCAGCGAGGCCCCCCAGCGCGCAGCCGCTCGGCGACCTCGCGGCGCCGCAGCTTGCCGCTCGTCGTCTTGGGCAGCTCGCCCGGCGGGAGCAGGACGACCTGGTCGACCGTGACCCCGTTCGCCCGCAGCGCCTCGCGCACGCGCTCCGTGAGGCCGGCGTGCTCGGAGGCCTCGGCGCGCGTCTCGGCGACCACGTAGACGGCCTCGGTCTGCCGCTCCTCGAGGAAGAGCCCCACCGCGACCACGCACCCGGCCCGGATGCCGTCGACCCGGGACGCGATCTCCTCGATCACCGCGGGGATCATCGTGTGACCGCCCTTGATGATCACCTCCTTCTTCCTGCCGGTGACGAACAGCGTCCCGCGATCGAGGAACCCGAGATCCCCCGTGCGCAGCCAGCCGTCGACGAGCGCCTCGGCGGTCGCCTCGGGCTCGTCGAAATACCCCTCCATCACGGTCTCCGAGCGCACCTCGATCTCCCCCACGGTGCGCTCCGGGACGGGGCTGCGCCCGGCGTCCACGACGCGGATCTCCGTGCGCGGGATCGGCCTGCCGACGCCGACGAGCTCCAGCGACAGCGGCCCCGGCGCGGCCTCCTCGACGCGGCCCTCGCGCTCGAGCAGGCCGCGATCCACCGTGAGCACGCGCGGCTCGGCGAGCAGATCGGGGAAGGTCACGGCGACCGTCGCCTCGGCGAGCCCGTAGACCGGGAAGAACGCCTCGAGGCGGAAGCCGCACGGCGCGAACGCCTCGGCGAAGCGGCGGAGCAAGGCGGGGGCGATCGGCTCGGCGCCGACCATCGCGCACCGCCACGCGCCGAGATCGAGGCCCGCCTCGACGGCGCGGCGGGCGAGCCCGACGCAGATGGCGTAGGCGCTCGGCGGCCCGAGCGAGATGGCGCCCTGGATGCGCGACATCTCCGCGAGCCACGAGAACGGCCGCGTCCGGAACTCGAGCGGCGAGAGCATGTGCACGGGGAAGTCGTTGAAGAGCGGGAAGAGCAGCCCGCCGACGAGCCCCATGTCGTGGTGGAGCGGCAGCCACGACACGCCCCCCGCGCCCTCGCCGCGCACCGGGAGCCGCTGGCTCATCGCGTCGAGGTGCAGCATGAGCCGCTCGTGCGGGATGACCACGCCGCGCGGGTGCCCGGTGCTGCCGCTCGTGAGCTGGATGAGCGCGGGGCCGGGCGCGCGGTCCGGATCGGGCAGCGAGGCGTCGAGCGGCGCGTCGAGCAGCGGCTCGGCGGCGAGCTGCGTGAGGCCGTCCGCGCCGCCCTCGCCCTGCGCGAAGCCGAGCAGCGCCGACGAGACCACGAGCGCGCGGGCGCCGACCCGGGCGGCCGTCCGCCGGAGCTCGCCGAGGAACGCCGCCACGTCGGTGAGCCGGTACGGCACCCCGACCTGGATCGGCACCGCGCCGAGCACCCAGACGCCGAAGAGGCACGGCACCGCCACCTCGACGTCCGTCACGAGCATGAGCACGCGGTCGCCCGGGCGCACGCCCGCCGCGAGCAGCCCCGACGCCGCCGCGCGCGCGCGGCGCCAGTACTCCGCCCACGTCCAGCCGACGAACTCGCCTTGCTGCTTGTGGTAGAAGCCGAACCGATCCGGCGTGGCCTCGGCGCGCGCCCGGAGCAGGCCCGCGACCGTCCGCGCGGCGACTCCACCATTCACGGCGCTCACGGCGCGCGCCCCGGCTCGGGAGAGGGCGCGACGCCGAGGCGCTCGCGGCCGCCGCCCTTCGTCGCCACGATCATGTACTCGAGCGCGGTGCGGCGCGCGAACGAGAGCCGGCCCACGGTCATGTACGTCTGGAGCAGCCGCGAGAAGCCGGGCGCGCGCGCGTCGATCCGGGCGCGGTTCGCGCGCACGTTGTCGATCCACCGGGCGACCGTGTGCACGTACGAGCTCGTGAGATCCTCGACGCGCCGGACATCGAGGCCGGCCTGCTCGATCATCCCGAGCTCCTCGGCGAGCGAGATCAGGCGGCAGTAGCCGAGCGCCTGGACGAAGATGTACTGCGTGGCGGAGCTCTCCCGGTCGCCGCGGGCGCGCGCCGGGAAATAGCAGTCGGAGATGAGCAGCCTGCCGCCCGGGCGCAGCGCGGCGGCGATCTTCTGGTGGATCCGCTCGCGGTTGTGCATGTGCACGATGCTGCCCACGAAGAGCACCGCGTCGAGCGACTCGGGCTCGAGGTCGACGTCCTCGATATGGGCGAGGTCGATGCGGACCCGCGAGGCGACGCCGGCCCGGTCGGCGCGGCGGAGCGCCTCCTGCCGCTGCTTGTCGCTCAGCGTGACGCCCCGGAAGCTCCCGCCGGTGCGCTCGGCGAGATAGATGAGGTTCGAGCCCCAGCCGCACCCCACGTCGAGGACGCGCTCGCCGGGGTGGATATCGAGCTCGCGGCGGACCCAGTCGTACTTGCGCTCCTGCGCCGCCTCGAGGCTCTCCCCGGGATCGAGGAAGATGCCCGTCGCATAGGCGAGGCGGCTGTCGAGGACCATGGAGAAGATCTCCGGGTCGTTCTGGTAATGGGCGGCGACCTCCCGCCGCTCGTGCTCCCGCTGCTCCTCGGGCGTCCGGCCGGCGGCCTCGCGCTCGGCGCGCGTGCGCGGGGAGATCACGACGCCCCTCCCCGGCCGCCCCGCGCCGCGAGCTGCGCCTCGACGAAGGCGATCACGTCGCCCACCGTGGTGATCTGCGCCTGATCCGGCGCCGCGAAATCGGGCGCCACGATCTGGAATCGCTCTTCCAATGCGACGTTGACCTCGATGAGCGCCAGCGAATCCACGCCGAGGCCGCTCTCGAGCGACAGATCGGGAGTCACGGCATCGACGCTCATCCCACATCGCTCTGCAATGATGGTGCGGACCTCGCGGGCGATCTCCGGATCTCCCCCGCTCGCCGCCTGCGGCTGCTTCTCCAGCGCCGCCTCGCTCTTCTTCATCGCGCTCTCCAGTCCAGGGTTGGGCGCGCGCGACCTTCGATGCGCCGGCGCGAGTGGACTTCCATGCCAGCGCCGGTCACGGCCGGACTGGGCCGTACCATGATCGTCATTCGCCGTCCATGCCCGGACGAGCGCGCTCGCCCGCTGGGGCGGCGCGCTGGCTGCGTGGCGGCGCGGCGGCGCGCCAACGCCAGCGCGCGGCGGGCGTGGCGCGCGCCTGTGACGCCGGCGGCCGCGCCCGCGGCTCCGGCGCGAGCGGCTCAATCGCCGAAATCGCCGAAGTCGCCGAGATCGCCGCCGCCGTCGTCGAGCCCGCCGCCGTCATCGCCCCACGGATCGCCGTCGTCCGGCCCGTCACCCTCGTCGCCCGCGCCCTCGTCGCCCGCGCCGTCGTCGCCGCGATCGGCGTCGCTCAAGAGATCGGGATTCGCCGCGGCCTCCTGCGCGGTGCCGAGCGGCATGCCCGCCGGGCTCACGAAGAGCACGTGGGGAGGCGAGAGCATGTGCATGAACGAGGAGATGAGCATCACGTCCAGCACCATGCTGAGCGGGCTCGGAGGGTAATAGACCATGAACGGGTCGTAGCCCGGGTGCGTGGGGCTCGCCGGCTGCGGCCCGGCGGCCGCGCCGTCGCCCGAGGGCGCGTGTACGACGCGCGCCTCGGCGTGGCGCTGCTCCACGCGCGCCTCCGGCATCGCCGCCTTGAGGGCGCCCTCGAGCCGCCCGACGAACGACTCGAACTGCAGCCGCGCCGTCTCGAACAGCGCCGGGTCCTTCGCGAGGGGCTCGACGCGGCGGCGGTAGTCCTCCGCGCCCTCGCCGGCGCGCGGCTCGAGATCGCGCAGGCGCCCGCCGACGGACACGATCCCCGCCGGCTCGTCCTCGGCGTGCTCGGTGCGGGCGCGCGCCTCGATCACGAGGTGCAGCCCCGCCTCCTCGTGCTCGGCGGCGAACTTGAGCTCGGTGAAGCCGCGCCCGAACACGGACGAATGCTCGGACAGCGCGAGGACGAGATCGGGGAGGTCGTCCGGCTTGCCGTCGGTGTCCTGGAAGATGACGGTGTCGTCGATGACCAGCGAGAGCGCGTTGCCGACCCCGAGCTGGACGAGCGCCCGCCGCACCTGATCGACCACGGCGGTCGCCTCCAGCTCGACGCGCATGCGATCGGTGTCGAGGTCCAGCTTGGCGCCGAAGCCGCGCTTCAGCTTCTCCCAGAGCGTGGGGTCGCGCTGGATGATGCTGCCCTTGAGCGAAACGTGGATCTGTCCGATGAGCCGCATGCGCGCTCCTTAGCACCGGAGCGCCGCCGGAGGGCGGCCGACGCGGGCGCGGCGCCGAGGCGCCGGCCGGGCGCGCTTCGCCGGGGCGCCCCTCGGCGCTCGCGGGCGGGGCTAGCCGAACGTGAGCCGCTGCGCGACGCGCTTGTACGCCTGCTCGACGACGCGGCGCGCGTGGTGGATGGCATTGGAGTGAGGGAACTGCAGCGACGGCGGCTCGCTCTCGTCGGCCTCCGGCGACGCGTCCGCGAGCCGGCGCGCGAGGGCGCCCACGGTGTCGACCTCGAAATCCCTCGAGTTCTCCTTGAGGAAGCGGCAGAGCCCGCGGAGCCGCTCCACGTTGAGCCGGTTCGGGTAGCCGCGGCGCGCCTCCGCCGAGTCGAGGAAGTAGAACTCGAACGAGTGCGTCACCAGCGTGACCTCCTTGACCCCGAGGGCGCGGTAGCGGAGGAGGCAATGCTTGATCTCGTCGAGCGTCACCGCCGTGATCTGGAGGTGCCTGAAGCGCTTCGTCGGCTCGATGAAGTTCGTGACCGGCAGCTCGTACACCCCCTTCTCGGGCGTCTCGAAGAGGCCGAGCCGCGCGCCGGGATACTGCATCTTGCAGTTCTTGTTGAAGTAGCAGGGGTTGTAGTTGCTGCTCAGCACGAGCCCCGCCAGCTTCATCGCCCGCCAGGTGTCGTTGTTCGCGCCGAAGTTGCCGGCGCGGTAGCCGAGCAGCTCGCTCGCCGGGACGCCCGCGCGCACGAGCAGGTCGCGCCCCTCGAGGAGCAGCCGCGCCTGCTCCTCGACCGGGTAGTCGGCGATGTCGTCCGAGACGCGGGCCTCGCCCCGCGTGTGCCAGTCCGCGCGCCGCTGCACCGGGTGCACGTGCAGCTGCACGTCGTGGCCCCGGCTGTGAAGCGCCTGGCACACGTTCGTGAGGCCGTCCATCCCGAAGCTGTACGAGCCGATCGCCTCGACGAAGAACGTCCCCCGCTGACCGTGCGCCTCGAGCTCGCGCATGATGAGCTCGATGCCGAGCGGCTCGCGCTGGTTGACGAAGCGGCCCCAGATGCGGAGGTCGTAGCCCATCGCGGGAGATTTGCTGTCGCCCGTGATGCGCTCTTCGGCGCACTCCACGTCCACGGTAATGTATACCCGCGTCCTGCCGTCAGCCATCGCCTGCTCCTCCCTCACCGCGCTTCTGAAGAACCATCGTGATCGTCGGGGCAACGAAGCCCACGTGCATCCCCAGCGGACCGAGCAGCCGGTTCGCCACGGAGAAGGCGAGGAGCCGCGGCCCGGACATGCCCATCTTGGCCTTCAAATCGACGATCAGCCGGCCCCGATCCTGCTGCGAGATGTCCGCATAATCGCCGAACCCGCGCCGGAGCTGCCAGGGAAATACGCTGTAGACCGACGGGCCCGGAAACAAGGGGTGCAGCGGGCGAGGCACGTAGTTCATCAGCGGGCGGCGGCTGTGGAGCTCGACCGGCCAGAGGCGGTTGCTCGTGCCCAGGATCACGATGAACCCCCACGGCCCGAGCACCCGGTCGATCTCGCGCTGGACGGCCGGCAGGCGCTCGGGCGGGATGTACTCGAGCACGCTGTTGCAGGAGACGAGCTCGAACTCCCCGTCCGCGAACGGAAGCGAGGTCGTGTCGGGGACGTGAAGGACGCGCACCTTGTCGGACATCCCATGGCGCTCGACGTTCAGCTGGGTCAGCTCGACGTACGTGGGGTCGACGTCGATCGCCGTCACGTCGGCGCCCAGCGACGCGAGGACGATCGACGTCCCGCCCAGGTGGCAGCCGAACTCGAGCACCTTCTTGCCCCGGACCGACGTGAAGAGGTCGTCGTAGGCGTGGCGGCTGTGCCGCCACTCCCAGGCGACATAGCCCCCCACGAAGACGTCGTCCGGATCCCAGCCGTGGCGCTGGGCGCACTCGCGGAAGCGGCGGTCGGCGTCTGCGTCCCGGACAGCTGGCGGCGCGTTGACGTTCGGGCTGGGATCGCTCATCGGGAAAGGCTCAAGCGTCAGGCGTACCCCCCGTCTGCGTGGGCGCCCTGTAGATGGCGAACAGGTAGGGGGAAAACCAGGGGTTCGTCTCGCCAGGGACCACCCGGCTGGCGATCGCCCGGAGCGGCGCGACGAGCTTCCAGACGACACGCCGCGCCAAGAGCGGCGCCTCGTCGTCCAGCCAGAAATCGAAGTGGCCGCCCGTGTAACGGGCCTGGACGATCTCGGCGCCGTTGCGGCGGGCGGCGGCCTCGAGGAACGGCAGGTTCATGATGCGGGTGTTGTGGCCGTTCAGGTTCTTGCGGTCGAACAGCCAGTGGAGCGCCTTCTGCCCGCCGGCGAAGTTCGGCATGGCCACGACCACGGTGCCTCCCGGCTTCACCAGCTCGAAGTGCCGATCCACCACCGATCCCGCGTCGTCGAAGTGCTCGATGAACCCGAAGGAAGCTACAATATCGAATTTTTCCTCGGGCTTCCAGGAGAAGAAGTCCCCCTTCTCGATCTTGCCGACCTTGACGCCGCGCTTCGTGAGCTCCTGCTCGACGACGGCCGGGTCGCAGGCGAAGTCGAGGCCGTGGGCGGTGTAGCCGAGGCGCCCGCTGAAGTCGGCGAGGATGCGGCCCGGCGCACACCCGATCTCGAGGAACGACAAACCCTCTCCGCGCGGCAGGAAGGGAGCGATGTCGTCGTAGAGCTCGCACCCGCCGCCCATGTCCTCGGCGGCGGCGTTGAGCTTCCAATGGTTCTCCCAGTACTCCTGTGACGTGAGCTTCAACGTCGCCTCCTCGTTGCCGTGACGGAGGGGGCGGCTCCACGGAGAGCCTCCCCGGAGGATCGCATTCGACCCGCCACACCGCGGCTGGTCGCGCTGGTCGAGTTGGTCGAGTTGGTCGAGTTGGTCGAGTTGGTCGAATGCGATCCGCGTGCCATCCAGCGCCACGAATCCTAGAAGACGGGAAGGCCCACACGCAAGCCGGCCCTCCGGCTTCGCCCTGCGCCTCCGGCCATCGGGCGCGCGGGCCGGCGTCGCGGCGCGCGGGGCGCCGAGGCGTTTTTCCCCGGCGTTCTGCCCCGCGGGCCGCGCCCGCGCCGCCGGCGCTAGGAGGCCGCCACCTTCTGCAGGCGCTCGCGGAGCAGGACCTCGAGCTGGGCGAGCGCCTTCGCGAAGCCGTCGATCCCCTCGCTGAGCTTGTCGCTCGCCATCCGGTCGGCGCCGTGCATCGCGCGGAACGTCGCCTCATCCATCGTGATCTTCTCGATGTGCATGGCGCGCGCCGCGTCCGGGTCGAGCTTCCTCGGCAGCTCGCCGCGCGCGGCGGCGAGCTCGGCGAGCAGCTTCGGCGAGATCGTCAGGAGATCGCAGCCGGCGAGCTCCTTGATCTCGTCGATGTTGCGGAAGCTCGCGCCCATCACCTCGGTCTTGTAGCCGTGCTTCTTGTAGTAGTTGTAGATCTTCGTGACCGAGACGACGCCCGGGTCCTCGGCGGGCGCGTAGCTCGCGCGGCCCGTGTCCTTCAGGTACCAGTCGAGGATGCGGCCGACGAACGGCGAGATGAGCGTCACGCCCGCCTCGGCGCACGCGATCGCCTGGTGCAGCCCGAAGAGCAGCGTGAGGTTGCAGTGGATGCCCTCCTTCTCGAGGACCTCCGCCGCCCGGATGCCCTCCCACGTCGAGGCGATCTTGATGAGCACGCGCTCGCGCGAGACGCCGGCCTCCTCGTAGAGGCGGATGATGCGCCGGCCCTTCTCGATGGTCGCCTGGGTGTCGTAGGAGAGGCGGGCGTCGACCTCGGTCGAGACGCGGCCGGGGATGATCTTCAGGATGCGCAAGCCGAAATCGACGGCGAGCCGGTCGAACGCGAGGCTCACGGCGTCGCCCGGCTCCTTGCTCTGGCCCGCCTCCTTCTGGGCCCACGCGAGCGCGCCGCTCACGATGTCGGTGTACTCGGGCATCTGGGCGGCCGCGGTGATGAGCGACGGGTTCGTCGTCGCGTCTTGCGGGCGGAATTTCTCGATCGAGTTGATGTCGCCGGTGTCGGCGACCACGACGGTGTACGCCTTGAGGCGCTCCAGCAGGTTCTGGTCCATGGCGCCATTGTACGAGCAGCCAGCCAGGACGCTTCAAAGCTTTCGTGGCCTCCGTGCGAAGGGCCTCCGCTGCCGCTGGATGCACGGCCCGCGCTGGCCTATGAACAGCGGCCCGTGGAGCAGCCCCCCAACGCCGCCGCGCAGCCGCCCCCCAACGCCGCCGCGCAGCCGCCCCCCGACGCCGTCGCGCAGCGCGTCCTGTCCGCCTACGACGATCGCCTGGCCGTCCTGCGCGCCGAGGCCGGCGCGCTCGAGCGTCGGTCGAGGACGTTCTCGCTCCTGCGCGGCGTCTCGTTCGTGGCCGCGGCCGTGGCCGGGGGGTACGCGCTCTTCGGCGATGTGCCGCGGTGGGTCGCGTACGCCGCCGGCGCGGTGACCGCGGTGTTCCTCGGGCTGCTCGTGGCGCACGCGCGCCTCGTCACCCGGATGACGGAGCTCGAGCAGCGCATCGGCCTCTACGTGCGCGGCAAGCGGCGCGTCGCCGGCGACTTCGCCGACTTCCCCGAGCGGGGCGAGCGCTTCGCCGCGCCCGACCACGACTACGCGGGCGATCTCGACGTGTTCGGGCAGGCGTCGCTGTTCCAGCTGCTCGACGTGGCCCAGACGGGCGAGGGCGAGGCCACGCTCGCGGCCTGGCTCACCGAGCCCGCCCCGGCGCCCGCCGTGGCGGCGCGGCAGGAGGCGGTGCGCGAGCTCGCCGGCCTCGGCGCGTTCCGGGAGGATCTCGCCGTGGTGGGCATGCAGGCGGGGGCGCGCGGCCGCGAGGCCGGGCCGCTCATCGCGTGGGCCGAGGCGCCCCCGGCGCTGCTCGGCGCCGAGGCGCGCGCCGGCGGCCTGCCGGCGAGCGCGCTGCTGACCGCGGCGAAGGTGCTCGTGCCGCTGACGCTCGCGCTGCTCGCCGCGCCGCAGGTCGTCCCGGCGGAGCAGCTCGGGCTGCTCCGCCACGCCTGGCTCCTGCCGTTCGGGGCCCAGCTGCTCGTGCTGCTCCTCCTGCGGCCCGCGATCGAGCCGATCCTCGCCGCCGCCTCGTCGCGCGAGGCGCCGTTCGCGCGGTACCGGCCGCTCCTCGCGCGCATCGAGCAGCAGGCGTTCTCGTCGGCGCTGCTGAACGAGCTCAAGGCCGAGCTCGCCGGCCCCTCCGGCGCGCTCGCCTCGCGCGAGATGACGGCGCTCGAGACCCGGGTGGGCTACTCGGATCTGCGCCACAGCGGGCTCATCCACCTCATCGCCGACCTCTTCCTGCTCTGGGACGTGTGGTGCGCGCTCTCCCTGGAGCGGTGGAAGCTGCGCGCGGGCCGGCACGTGAAGGCGTGGATGCGGACGCTCGGGCACGTCGAGGCGCTCGCGAGCCTCGCGACGTTCGCGCACGAGAACCCCGACTACGCCTACCCCGAGGTGAGCGTCGGGGAGCCGCGCTTCGCGGCGACGGGGCTCGGCCACCCGCTCTTGCCGCGCGACCGCCGGGTGACGAACGACGTCTCGCTGGAGGGCGCGGGCGCCGCGCTGCTCGTGACGGGCTCGAACATGTCGGGCAAGAGCACGCTGCTGCGCGCCATCGGGGTGAACGCCGCGCTCGCCCTCGCGGGCGCGCCGGTGTGCGCGTCGTCGCTGTCGCTGTCGCCGGTCCGCGTCCGGACGAGCATGCGGATCAAGGACTCGCTCGAGCAGGGCGTCTCGCACTTCTACGCCGAGCTGACCCGCCTGAAGCGGGTCGTCGACGGCGTGGGCCGCGGCGAGCCGGTGCTGTTCCTGCTCGACGAGATCCTCCACGGCACGAACGCGCGGGAGCGCCAGATCGGGGCCAGGGCGGTGGTGAGGCACCTGGTCGAGCGGGGGGCCATCGGCGCGGTGTCGTCCCACGACATGGGGCTCTCCGTGCTGGAGCAGGAGACCTCGGGCCGCGTGCGCAACATGCACTTCGAGGAGCTCGTGGTCGATGACCGGATGACCTTCGACTACAAGCTGAAGGCCGGCGTCGTGACGAGCGCGAACGCGCTGCGGCTCATGAAGATCGTGGGGATCGACCTCGACTTCTCGGAGGGCGAGCGCGGGCCGGCCGCGGCGGCCTCGTCACCGCCGCCGCCCGCGTCACCGCCGCCGCCCGCGTCACCGCCGCCGCCCGCGTCGGAGCGAGCGGCGGCGCCGGAATGAGCGCGACGCGCCGTCCGGGCGGCTCACCCCGCTACGACGCGGCCTGACCCGTGCCCTGCTCGAGCGTCGCGGCGCGCTCCCCGGGGGCGCCTGACGCGGTCGGCGGCGGTGACGCGGCCGCCGCCGCCGGCGCGCCCGCGTCCCTCGAGATCACCTCCCGCGCGAACGCGGCGATCCGCTCGGCGAACCGGCGCGGATCGTCGACGTGCGGGCAGTGGCCGACGCCTTCGGGCTCCTCGATCTCCGCGTGCGGCGGGAGGTGCCGCCGGTAGTACTCGAGGTTGCCGCCCGGCATGAGGCGGTCCGAGCGGCCCCAGATGAGCAGGATCGGCATCGACAGGGACCGCAGCTGCTCGGGCGTGAACGCGTGCTCGCACCGGGCCGAGCTCGTGAAGGAGACGATGGTCTCGCGCGCGAACATCCGCACGATGTCGCCGGCCACCAGCGGGGCGAACCACGGGACGCGGTGGTAGAGCCGCGCGAAGAACGCGTGCGCGTCGGCCCGCGACCGCAGCTTGAAGGCGCCGAGCAGCGCCGCGAGCTCGGCCTGCTCCATGCACGCGCCGGCCGGCGACGCGAGCACCAGCGCGCGCACGCGGTCCGGCGAGCTCAGCGCGTAGCTCACCGCGACCGCGCCGCCGAGGGAGTTGCCGACGACGATGGCCGGCGCGTCGAGCTCGCGGTCGAGCAGCTCGTTCATGGCGGTGGTGAGGCACTCCGGCGTGAACGCCGACGCCGGCGCCGCGCTCCACCCGTGCCCCGGCGCCTCCGCGGCGACGACGCGGCGGGCGTGCCGCCGCAGCCGCTGGAGCACGGGCGCGTACGGGAGCGCCGACGAGCCGATGCCGTGGAGCAGGACCACGGTCGGGAGCGAGCCGGTGCCGGGCGCATCGTAGAGGTGCAGGCGGCAGACCGACGTGTCGACCCAGCGGCTCTGCACCCCGGAGCGGTTCAGCGCCTTCTTGGCGAGGCGCTCGGCGAGCGGGAGAATGCCCATCCGCCGGGCATAGCAGATCGCGAGGGTCTCCGCGCGGACGGAAGCGCGGGCCCGCGCGGCGGGGCTGCTCCGCCGTGCTCCGCCGCGCGGGCCCGATTTCCGTTGAGCGCCAACGAGATCCGCGCCACATCTCCGCCGTGCGCTCGCTGCTCCTCGCTGCCGCCCTCTCCCTGGTCGCGTGCTCGCGCCCCGAGCCGCCGACGCTCAAGCCCGAGGTCGCCGCGGTGACCGCCGTCACCGCCCAGGGCATCGATCTGCGGGTCCAGATCCAGGCGTACAACCCGAACAGCGTCGATCTCTCGACGCGCTCGCTGAAGGCGACCGTGCTGCTCGACGGCAAGATCGACGTCGGCACGGTCACCGTGCCCACGCCGCTCAAGCTGCGGTCGAAGCAGTGGACGCGGATCGACGCGCCGCTCTCGGTGAAATGGCAGGATCTCACCAGCATCGCCGCGCTCGCGGCGCAGGGTCGGGGGGTCCCGTACCAGGTGAACGGCACCGTCGCGATCGGCGGGGAGACGCTCAACGTGGACGTGCCGTTCCGCCTGGCGGGGACGCTCACGCAGGAGCAGCTCGTCACGGTGATCGGGAACTCGCTGCCGGGCCTGCCGCTCCCCGGCCTGCGCTAGGGACGGCCGTCCCGCGTCCGCGGGCTTCAGGTGAGCGGTCCGAAGCGCTTCTCGTAAGCCGCGAGCTTCTCCGCAAGCGCCTGCGCTCGCTCCTCCGCCGCGCGGGCCTGCTCCTCCGCCGCGCGGGCCTGCTCCTCCGCCGTGGGGAGCGCTCGCCCCTCGGCGTCGAGCCACCGGAGCCATTTCCCTTCGCTTCCCAGGTACGAGCCGTCCCGCACACCGAGGCGCAACCCGAGCTGCTGACTGACCAGCTCGCCGCCCGCGCTCGGGTCCATGGGCCTGTAGGCGCGCGAGCCGACGTCGAGCGCGTACCCTTCCAGCAGGTTCTTCATCGGATCGAACAGGAAGTACTCCGGCACGCGCAGCACCTTCGCGTAGATGCGCATCTTCTCCCCGCGGTCGACCGACTCCGTGCTCTCCGACAGGAGCTCGATCACCAGGTCCGGCGTCCTGCCGTTCTCCTGCCACACGACCCAGGACTTCCTGTCGCGGCGCACCGTATCGAGCACCACGAAGACGTCCGGCCCGCGGAAGTCGTTCTTCATGGTCTGGAGCTCGCTGAAGTAGATGGCCATGTTGCCGCTGACGTAGACGTCGTCGCGATCCTTCCAGAAGAGATCCAGCGACTCGATGAGCAGCAGCATCTGCTTGCGGTGGCGATCGCTCTCCATGGGCTCACCGTCGTCGTGGGGGAGCTCGTCCTCTCCGGGCGGCGCGATCGGGACGAGCGAGGTCTCGCTGGCGTACGGCATGGGCCTCCTCCGCGCGATCTTACCAGCTTCCCGGAAGGCTGCAGCCGAAGGCGGCTCGACGGCGGACGCGCTCGGCCTGCGTCGGCTTACGCCGGCGACGCGCCGTCGTGCGGAGAACGCCGCGCGCTCTGTTGTCTCGGGCTCGCAAAGCTTGCAGAATCGCCGCGGAGGAGGCGCCCGTGCCCGTCGACGAGTCCATCCGCTGCCCGTGCTCGCGGTCGCTCGGCGAGCGCTCGCTCGCCGCCGGGTAGCGGCCCATGTCCGGCGGCCTGATCTTCCACGACGGCGGCGGCGGGCCCGTCGCGCGCTGCGGGCGCTGCGGCGCCGAGGCGGCGGGGCCGTGCGCGCGCTGCCGTGCGCCCGTGTGCGGCGACTGCTGCGTGCTCACCGAGGGCGGCGCGCGGGTCTGGGCGATCTGCCTCGCGTGCGAGGATCGCGGCGGCCGCTCGCTCCGCCGGGGCTGGGCGATGGTCCTCGGGTGGATCGCGCTGCCGATCGCGGCGCTCGCGCTGCTCGTCGGGTTGCTCGAGTGGCTGCGCAGGTGATGGAGAGAACGGAGGCGTCATGTTCAGCGTGAAGCAGATCGAAGGTGCGATCCCCGCGGTGGAGCTCGTCGACGGCGGCGCCTCGAGCCGCGCCGTGCTCGCCCCGGCCCGCGGCGGGATCCTGACCGAGCTGACCCTCGGCGGGCGCGAGCTGCTCTACCTCGATCGCGCCACCTTCGAGGATCGCAGCGCCAACGTGCGCGGCGGCAACCCCGTGCTCTTCCCTTCCCCGGGCAAGCTCGCCGGCGACGCCTGGTCGTCCTCGGGCGCGCAGGGCCAGATGCGGCAGCACGGCTTCGCTCGCGCCCTGCCCTGGTCGCTCGACGATCGCGGCGCCGCCGCGCCCGACGGCGCCCACGCGCGGCTCGCCCTGCGCTCGAGCGAGGCGACGCGCGCGCAGTACCCCTGGGACTTCCGCGCCGAGCTCACCTACACGCTGCGCGGCAGATCGCTCCGGATCGACATCCGCGTGACCAACGAGACCGGCGAGGGCGCGCCGCCGATGCCCTTCGGGTTCGGGTTCCACCCCTACTTCGCCGTCTCCCAGGCCGACAAGCCCCGGGCCTCGATCGAGACGCGGGCGACGCGCGCGTTCGACAACACCACGAAGCAGGAGGTGCCCTTCTCCGGCTTCGACCTGACCCGGCCCGAGGTCGACCTCCACCTGCTCGACCACGGCTCCACCGAGAGCGCGCTCTCGATCGAGGGCCCTCGGGCCGCGCGCATCGCCGTCCGCGGCTCGCCCGAGTTCACCCACTGGGTCGTGTGGACCTTGCAAGGCAAGGACTTCGTGTGTCTCGAGCCCTGGACCTGCCCCGGCGACGCCCTCAACACCGGAGAGCGCCTGATCCACCTGCCGTCGCGAGAGACGCAGGCGCTGTGGATCGAAATCTCTGCCTGAGGCGCAGCGCGCGCGAGCCGGGCCCTCGTGACATGAGGGCTGAAGCGAGGCGCGCACGGGCCGTGTTCGATGCCTGCTTCGCGGTTGACGGCGGGCTGGAAACAGCATGGAATCCAGCCCATGACTTCCAGAACCCACCTTACCGCACATCGTAACCTTTTTCTCCGCTGCCGAGCGCTGATCGGGCGGCGGCCGCGATTCCTGCTTTCCGCCTTGCCCGCCGCCGCGCTCGTCGCGACCGTCGCGACGGGCGCCTCGGCGGCGCCGGTCTGGACCGGAGACTTCGAGACGGGCGACCTGTCCCAGTGGAACACCTCGCTCAACGGCGAGCACATCTCGGTGGTGACGTCGCCTGTCCTGCAGGGGACGCGGGCCGGGCAGATCCAGCTCACCAACGACGCCCGCTGGTCCAACGGCATCAAGCGGGTCGAGCTGAACCACAAGCCGGCCGCCGGGCGCACGGCCGAGGGCGCCCAGACGTATTTCGCCTGGAGCTTCTACCTCCCCGAGGCGCTCGCGGCGGACCCGCCGACGCAGATCGGATACTGGGAGTCCGACGGGAGCTACAATCAGATGATGTCCTTCGAGGTCGTGGGACAGAACATCAGCTTCGCCACCCGCAAGCCCGCGAACAAGGTGCACTGGCAGGCGAACGGCGCGGTGACGCCCGGCGTGTGGCACCGCATCGCGCTGCACATCAAGTGGTCGACGAACCCGAGCCAGGGCTCCGTGGACGTGTGGTTCGACGGCGAGCAGGTCGTCACCGCCGGCCAGGCGCAGACCCTCGCCGACGGCAACCCGCACTTCACGCAGCTCGGCCTGCTGCGCAACCCGTCCGAGTTCACGGACAGCCCCATCCTCATCCTCGATGACGCCGTGGAGGGGGACACCCTCGAGGACGTGCGTCCCGCGCTCCCCTCCTCCGGGGAAGGCGGCGCCGGGGGCGCGGGCGGCGGAGGTACCGGCGGCGGCGACAACACCGGCGGCGCGGGCGGCGCGACGAGCGGCAGCGGGGGCGCGGGCGGCGGGACCACGAGCGGCTCGGTCACATCGACGTCCTCGGCCGCGACCTCCGGCGCCGGCACCACCGGCACCGGCGCGGGGACCGGCGGCGCGGACGAGGGCGCCGACGAGGAGGGCGACGAGGGCGGCTGCAGCTTCCGCGCCGCCGGCTCGCCCGCGGCCCCCACGACGCTGGCCCTCGCCGGGCTCGCCGTCGCGCTCGCGTTCGCGCGGCGACGCGCGCGGCGCTGAGCCGTCGCGAACGGCGCCGCTCGGGCCCCGCGCGGGCGGCGCCGAGCGCATCGTGAGCTCGGCTGGGTCTCACAACAAAATTGATTCACGAATCAATTTTGTTAAACCAGATGTTGACGTCGTTGATCCACGGGACATATTAGCTTCGTCCTGTGGCAAAATTTGTCGTTCGATGCCCGAGCTGTGACGGCGAGCTGCGCGCGACGCGGCTCGGCTGCCAGGCGTGCGGAACCAACCTGGACGGCCAGTTCGAGATCCCGGCGCTGCTCCAGCTGTCGCCGGACGATCTCGCCTTCGTGACCGCCTTCGTGCGCTCGTCGGGGAGCCTGAAGGCGATGTCGCAGCTCCTTCAGATCAGCTACCCGACGGTGCGCAACCGGCTCGACGAGATCATCGGCCGGCTGGAAGCGCTGGAGCAGGGCGTTCAGAAGCGCCGGCACGAGATCCTGGATGCGCTCGAGCACGGGCGCCTCTCCGCGAAGGAGGCGGAGGAGGCGCTGAGAAAGGTGGGACTCTGATGAGGATCACGCCCGACGAGAGGGTGCGCGCGCTCGTGCGCGACCACGTGATCGAGCCCGCGGAAGGCGAGCGGCTCCTGGCGACGATGTCGCCGCGGCCCCCCCGGACCGGATGGCGGCTGGCGCTGGACCCGTTCGAGCGCTTCGGCGGGGAGGTCGCGGCCGTGGCAGGGCTCGCGATCGCCGCGCTGAGCGTCGCCATCACGCGCCTCGGCGTCCGCTTCGACGGCTTCCTCGACCTGCACATGGCGCCGGAGGTCGTCCCGACCACGACCGCGCTCCTCGAGCAGGTCGTCGTGTGGCCCCTGCCCGCCCTGCTCTTCTGGGCGTACGCGCGGCTCCTGCGGTGCCGCGTGCGGTTCGTCGATTTCCTCGGCGTGACCGGGCTCTCGCGCGCGCCGCTCGCGCTCGCGGCGGTCGTGCTCGGCCTGCTCGCCCCTGCGCCGCCAGCGGCGGGCGGGCCGGCGCTCACGCCCGCGGTGGCCGCCTTTGCCGTCCTGGCCGCGCTGTGCCTCGCGTGGTTCCTGACGCTGCTGACCCAGGGCTTCAAGAACGCCTCCGGCCTGCGGGGCGCTCCGCTGATCGCAGGGCTCATCGCCCTCGTGCTCGTCTCGGAGATCGTCTCGAAGGTCGCGCTCGCGCACCTCGGCTGACTCCATCCGGTCCGCGGCGCGCCGCCCGGTTCACGCGGCGCGCGCTCGACGACGCTCGCTCTGCCGCGAGGGCGCACCGGTGCGCCCGGGCGGCGTCGGCTTTCTCCTGCTGCTGGCATCCTGCTGCTGGCATCTCCCCTGCTTCTTCGGAGGCTCGTCATGTCATTGCGTTCGAATCACCTGGTCCCGGCGCGCCGCGCCGCGTTCGCTCTCTCGTGTGCGGTCGCGCTCGCGGGGTCGCCCTTCGGCGTGGGCTGCGGCGCCGCAGTGGGCGAGTCGTCCGCCGGCGGAGACGGCGCCCTCCCGGACGAGACGGAGCCGCCCCCGGGGCAGGACACGCCGACCCCGCCGGCGTGTCCGGAGGCGACCAGCGCCGATCTCACCGTCGAGAACGCGTACGGCGCGCTGGCGGGCACGCTCGAGGTGCCGGCCGGGTGCGGGCCGTTCCCCGCGGTGGTGATCCTCCCCGGCTCCGGGCCGACCGATCGGGACGGCAACCAGGCCGCCGCGGGCGTCGCTGCGGACACGTACCGGCTCCTCGCGGAGGGCCTCCGGGACCGGGGAATCGCGTCGATCCGCTATGACAAGGCCGGCATCGGCGGGAGCGCCTCCGCGGCGCCCCGCAGCGAGCAGGAGCTGCGCTTCGAGATGGGCGCCGACGACGCGGTCCTGTGGGTGAAGGCGCTCCGCGACGACGGGCGGTTCGCGACGGTCACGGTGGTCGGCCACAGCGAGGGCTCGCTGCTCGGCATGCTGGCCGCCCAGGCGATCGAGGTCGACGGCTACGTCTCGATCGCCGGCGCGGGCCGGCCCATCGGCGAGGTGCTGCGCGACCAGCTCGCCGGCCTGCCGGACGAGGATCGCGCGAAGGCGTACGAGATCCTGGGTCGGCTCGAGGCGGGCGAGCTCGTGGAGGATGTCCCGCAAACGGAGCTGTTCCTGGGCCTGTTTCGCCCGAGCGTGCAGCCGTACATCATCTCGTGGATGAAGCACGATCCCGCGGTCGAGCTCGCGGCCGTGAAGGCGCCGGTCCTCCTGCTGCACGGGACGGCCGATATCCAGGTGGGGGTGCAGGAAGCCGAGCGGCTCGCCGGCGCGCGGCCGGACGCAAGGCTCGTCCTCATCGAGGGGATGAGCCACACGCTCAAGGAGGCGACGCTCTCGAGCGCGTCGCAGCGAGCGGCGTACAGCGATCCGAGCCTGCCTGTGGTGCCGCGCGTGCTCGACGAGATCGGGGCGCTCCTCCGCGCGGAGTGACGCCGCGCGCCCGGTCCTCGGCTATGCGTAATAACGCGCTTCGAGCATGTTTCCGTCCGGATCCTGGAAGTAGAACCAGTGCACGGAGGCGCCGCGCGCGCCGAACGACGGGTTGTTCGCCGTGTGCATCGCCACGCGCGCCGCGCTGAGCCGGGCGGCCAGGGCGTCGAACTCGTCGCGATCCATCGCAAAGCAGACGTGGTTGATGGGCCCGCCGGCGCCGGACGGCCTCGTCTCGCCGGTGGCCTTCCGGACGAACTCGGTGATGGAGACGGGCATCAGGTCGAGGATCGACGTCTCGGAGAGGCGGACGCTCGGAAACGGCGCCTGCCCCGCCCGGAACTCCTCGGCGCGGACGCTGGTGAGGCCGACCACCCGGGTATAAAACTCGAGCGCGCGGAGCGGGTCCTCGACCCACAGGACGACGTGATCGACGTGGAGTGCCATGAGGAGGAGAAGGCTACCGCGGCGGGCCCCGCCCGGGCTACCGTGGGATCTCGCCATCAGGCACGACCCGGAGGATCTCATGTCGGGTTCACGTTGCATGCGACGCGCCCTCGCCGGGGCGCTCGGTTTCGCCGTCGTCCTGGGGGGCTCCGGCTGCAGCGACGACGCGGCGCGCGCGCCCGGGCAAGCGCAGCCCGGCGCCGGCGGGGCCGGCGGCCAGGGCGGCGAGGAGCAGGAGCCCTCTCCCGCGCCGGCCTACACGATCGCGGCGTTCGAGGAGGTCCGGATCACGAGCGACGCCAGTCAGCCGAACTTCCAGCAGGCGAACGCGGACATCGATCTGCGCGACGGGCCGTTCGCGAGCGTGAGGCTCGTCGTGGAGCTGGAGAGCACGTGTTATCCCTTCGAGACGTGGGAGGACAATCCTCCCCCGGAGGGCCAGAGCTGGCCCGCGGACTGCGACGCGTTCGACCGGAACTTCGAGCTCTCCCTGGATGATCCCGTCGATCCTGCGGCGGATCCGCCGGGCATCGAGCTCGTCCGCGCGATCACGCCGTTCGGGGGGCCGCTGCGCCTGGACGTGGACATCACGGACGTGGCGAACGGGCTCCCCGCGGGCCAGCACCGGCTGAGGGTGGTGATCCCGACATGGTCCGACGGGAGCGGTCAGGTGAGCGGCTCGAACGGCGGGTGGAACGTGAGCGCAGTGATCGAGGCGGTGCCCGGGCCGGCGCCGAGGAAGGTGCTGGCGGTGGTCCCGCTGTTCAACGGGTCGCAGACGACCGCGGACGGGCCGGGGCCGCTCGCCGTGGAGGTGCCGGAAGGGACGGTGAGCTCGCGCGTGGAGTACCGGATCACCGGCCACGGCGGCGGCGAGTCCGGGTCGGGGTGCATCGGACCGGCCGAGGAGTTCTGCCGGCGAATACACACCCTCTTCGTGGACGGGAGCGAGCTTGCCCGCATCAGGCCGTGGCGGACCGACTGCGCGGCGCTCTGCACGATCGCGCACCACGGGCCGGAGGACGGCGGGTTCGATTACTGCCTGGAGAACCCGTGCGGAGCGATCGAGAGCGTTCGGGCGCCGCGGGCGAACTGGTGCCCAGGGAGCGAGTCGCCGCCGTTCACGTGGGACGCGGACGCGCTGCGGGTGCCCGGGCAGCACACGGTGGCGTGGGAGATCTCGACGATCGCGGAGGGCGGCTTGTGGAGGGTCTCGGCGACGTACTTCGCGTTCGGCGAGTAGCGGCGCCGCGAGCGGCCGCGCGCGTCGCGCCGGCCTCTCGCGCGCTCCGCCGCGCTACGGCGGCAGCTCCTCGAACTGGGGGAGGCCGTCGGTGATCGGATGCCACGCCGCCTTCGAGCCGACGTAGATGTGATGATCCGGCCGTCGCTCCGGCGCCTCGGAGAGCGCGCCGAGCTGCACGTGAGCGAACGTGTTCCCGCGGACCGTGTCATACAGCGGCGAGAAGCATCGATCGCACAGGCCGCGATACCCCTCCTCGGACTCGTCGACCTTCAAGAGGTGCTCGCGACCCGCGGAGATTTTGACCTTGTCGATCGCGATCCCGCCGACGGCGGAGCAGGCGGCGCCGGTGCGCCGCCGGCACCTCGAGCAATGACAGTAGAAGGCGTAATCGAACGCATCGTCGACCTCGAAGCGCACGAGGCCGCAATAGCAGCTGCCCGTCAGCATGGCTCCTCCACCTCTCTCGATCGCCGCCCGAAGGCCGAGAGCCGGCCGGCCCCGACCAGCCAGATCCGCGGGTGATGCGGCAGCCCGTCGCGCGGCCGCCGCGCGGCCGCGGCGACGAAGGCGTCCTGCAGCGCCTCGTCGCTCGACGAGCTCAGCGCTTCAGGCACCCAATGTACGAGACCTACGTACTTCATAAGACCTCCGGCCCTGGCAGTCTTGGTGGATCGTGGGTCATCCAGTCCATGGTTGTCCGGCGCGCCCTCCGATCGACTCCGATCGCACGAGCGCTGTTCTTTTGCTGTACCACGGGTCGCCTCGGGCAGGCGCCCGCGACTGGCGGCCTCTGCGGTCGACCGCGGCCCGGCCGTCCGCGCCGCGTCCGCCGTCGCGCCGGGCGGCTCCCGCATCCGCGGTTCGGCCCAGCGATCGCGGTGCGCGGGCGGCTTCTGGGGAGCCCGGCACAGGGCGGGTATCGGCGGAGAGAGCGCGCCGGCGCGATGCTTGCAATTGCAAAAGAGCGTGCCTGACCGGAGCTCGGCACAGGGAGGGTATCGGCGGCGGGCGATCCGGCGCGATGCTTGCAATTGCAAAGGAACGTGCCTGAACCGTTCCGATATCAATTGATGTTTGAACCCCATCAAAGGCAGAGATTCTTTGTGCGTGATGCACGCGGACGACTACAATGCCGTCGCGACCGGGGATAAACCGGCGAGCACATCCGTGATCAAGAGATCGCTGACAGGGAATCACGAACTCAAACCAGAAAACGGCAGAGCTCACGGGCTTCTTTGATTCACTTATTCATCTTGAGCAGAACCCCGTGAATTTGCCGATCTGACATGGAGAACTTAATGCGTATGGATCGCTTACTTGGCTACATCTCCGCTTCGCTTGCATGCAGCCTGCTCGCCTGTAGCGCTGGTTCGCAGAGCGATGAGAACAGCGGCGCGTTGGGCTCCGCGCTCGTGAGCCCGGATGGCACGATGACGGCGGAGATCACCGTGCCGTCGGACTGGAAGAGCGGGTACTGCGCGAGCGTGACGATCAAGAACACGGGCAGCAGCGCGGCGACCTCCTGGGGGATGGTCATCGGGCTCAACGGCTCGACGTTGAACCACGCGTGGAACACGCGCATCACGCCGTCGGACGGGCAGCTGAGGGCCGTCAACGAGTCGTACAACGGGAGGCTGGACCCGGGCGCCTCGACCATGTGGGGGTTCTGCGGGACCGGCACCGGCAGGCCCACGCTCGTCTCGGTCGACGGCACCGGAGGCCCGGACGTCACCACGAGCACGTCCGTGAGCAGCAGCGTTGGGTCGGGCGGCGGCGCGGGCGTCGGCGGCAGCGGCGGCGAGGGCGGCGAGGACGGCGGCACGACCACCGCGACCACGACGGGCGCCGGCGGCGACGGCGGCGCTGGCGGCGGCACGACCACGACGGGCACCGGCGGCGACGGCGGCGGCACGACCACCACGACCACCGCGGGCACCGGCGGCGGCGAGGGCGGCGCTGGCGGCGGCACGACCACCACGACCACGACGGGCACCGGCGGCGACGGCGGCGCTGGCGGCGGCTCCACCACCGCGGGCACCGGCGGCGCACCGCCGCTGGATCCGGCGTGCGGCCCGGACACCGCGACCTTCGCCGATGTGGCGCCCATCCTGGTGAAGAGCTGCGCCAACCAGTTCTGTCACGGCAACCCCACCTCGCCGGCCGGCCGGCTCGACCTCCGCGAGAGCATGGCGGTCGGCGCGCTGGTCAATCAGGACGCCGGCTCGTGCTCCAGCGAAAAGGCGCTCGTCGTGCCGTTCATGCCGAGCAGCAGCTACCTGATGAACAAGCTGAAGGACGTCGGCCTGTGCGACCCTGACGAGAGCAGCATGCCCCCGGGCTCGTCGCTGCCCGAGGCCGAGCTCAAGACGATCAACGACTGGATTTGCGCGGGCGCCCCCGAGCCCTGAGCTCTGCGCGCGCCGGCTCAACCTGGGTCGGCGCCGACCACCCCAACCTGGGTCGGCGCCGACCACCCCAACCTGGGTCGGCGCCGGCTCACCCTGGGTCGGCGCCGGTTCAACCTGGGTCGGCGCCGGTTCAACCTGGGTCGGCGCCGGTTCAACCTGGGTCGGCGCCGGTTCAACCTGGGTCGGCGCCGGTTCAACCTGGGTCGGCGCCGGTTCAACCTGGGTCGGCGCCGGTTCAACCTGGGTCGGCGCCGGCTCAACCTGGGTCGGCGCCGGCTCAACCTCGCCAGCCCACTCTAACCGAATCAGGCGCCCACATCGCCGACTTCAACGCCCCCCATCTCGCCCCACCGCCGCTCGGCCGGCCCGCCGCTCCCACCGCCGTGTCCCGACGACCGCGGCGCGAGCGACGCTGCTTCCACAGCAGCGCCGTCGCCCGTCATCGCCCTACCCGCGCCGCCAGCCGATCTAGCTCACCTGCTGGCCCGTCCGCCGGGCGAGGATGAACCGGAGCGGCAGCGCGATCGGGCCGCGGACCGTCAGCGTGCGGTTGTAGCGGACCTCGCCAGGTACGCGCTCGACCCGCTCGAAGCGCGCGATCACCGCCTCCAGCGCCACCCGCGCCTCCATGCGGGCCAGCGCCGCGCCGATGCAGAAGTGGACGCCGTGCCCGAAATGCAGACCTCCCTGCGACCCACGGTGCAGGTCGAACCGATCCGGATCCTTGAACCGCGCCTCGTCCCGGTTGGCCGAGGCCATGATCGGGAGCACCAGCGCGCCGCGCGGCACGGTCACCCCGGAGAGCACGACGTCCGCGGTGGCGATCCGTGGGAGCGTCTGGACCGGGCCATCGTAGCGGAGCATCTCCTCGACGAAGAGCGAGATCAGGCCGGGCTCGGCGTGCAGCCGCTCCATCATGTCCGGGTGGTCCGCGAGGAACAGCAGCGAATTGCTGAGGAGATGCGTCGTGGTCTCCAGCCCGCCGATCAGGAGCGTGACAAGGAACTCGACGATCTCGGCGTCCGTCAACCGCTGCCCGTCGAGCTCGGCGCGGACGAGATCGCTCACCGTGTCGTCGACCGGCGCGCGGCGCCGCTTCGCGATGACCTCCATCAGGTACCCGGTCAGCTCCGCGAGGGTCGTCTTCACGCGCTGGGCGTCGTCGGGGCTCGGTAGCTCGGGCGTGATCGACACGATGTCGTCGGCCCAGCGCTTGAACTTGGCGTGGAGCGCGTGATCGAGGCCGAGGATCTCGCCGATGGCAAAGGCCGGCAGCGGGTGCGCGAAGGCCTCGACGAAATCGGCCTCCTCCACGAGCCGGTTCGTGAGCTCCGACGCGACCGCGCGGAGGCGCGGCTCGATCCGCGCCACGGTGGCAGCCCCGAACGCGCGGTGGATCAAGCCGCGCAGCCGCGTGTGCGCCGGCGGGTCCATGGCGAGCATCGAGTTGGCGAATGGGTTGTAGCCCACCCAGGGAGGCTGCCACGCCACCTTGAAGCCCTCGGAGGAGAAGAGCCCCGGGTTCTTCATCACGAAGAGCACGTCCTCGTACTGGGTCACCGCCCACATGCCGCCGGGATCGACCTGGCAAACCGGGCTCGTTCGCCGCATCTCGGCATAATAGGGATGCGGATTCGCACGTAGATCTGGCGCCAACACATCAAGAAAGGGACTCATCGCGGCTGCCTCCGGTTCGCCGGTCCAGCGAGGCACGCCCTGGGCTGCTAACGGGTCGATGGTCCTCCCCCACAGCGACCAAGCTCGTGATCCTCGATACTACGGCACACCACATGTTTGCCATGAAATACGTATTGTACGCAATAGCTCATTCGGGCGTGCGCACGCCGACGAGGCCGCGGGGCTTGCGAGCCCCGTCGCGGCAGCATGGCGGGAGACTATGTATGTCGTTGTGAGGAATCCCGGCGCCGCTCGTGGTGCGGTCGGCGCGGGTGAGCTCGGCGCGCCGCCCGGGCGCAGCAGCGTCGACCCAGGTTGCCGGCGCCCAGCGGCGACCCGAGCCGGGTGGCGCGGAGCGCAGGCCGGGGGCGGGGCGCAGGTCGGGCGGGGCGGCGCGACGCCCGGCTCACTCGTGGACGAGAGGGCCGATGCCGTCGGCGAACGGCCACCCGTAGCTCACATCGAGATGAATCTTCCAGTCGAACGCCCCGCGAAGCGTCGGGTGGTTGCTCTCGAGCTCGTTCCACGTGGGGATCGCCTCGTCGATCGACATGTAGTTCGTCTCGTTCGAGATCCCGAATCCCACGACGACGTGCCGCGGACCGAGCAGCGAGACCCACTCGTTCACGGGACATCCGCGTTCCGCCGCGCTCGCGGAGCGGCGCGCGGCTGCGCCAGCTCGATCGGCCCTCTGCCGCGTACGTCGCCGGGAAATCGAGGAAACACGCGCCGTCCGCGCGCCTCGCCGGACGCGCCGTCGCGCGCTCCGCGGCGGCGGCGTAAGCTGCGGCGCAAGCCATGCGCGCCCTCGTCCTGAAAGCCGCGAAGAGCCCGCTCGTGCTGGAGGATCGGCCCGCCCCGCGGCCAGCGCCCGGCGAGGTGCTGCTCCGCGTGCGCGCGTGCGCCGTGTGCCGCACCGATCTGCACGTGGTCGACGGCGAGCTGCCCGACCCCAGGCTGCCGCTCGTGCCCGGGCACCAGATCGTCGGCGAGGTCCTCGAGGAGGTGCCCGCGCCCGGCGAAGCGCCGCGGTTCGCGCGCGGCGCGCGTGTGGGCGTGCCCTGGCTCGGGTGGACCTGCGGCGCGTGCGCGCATTGCCGCGCAGGGCGGGAGAACCTCTGCGATAAGGCGCGCTTCACCGGGTACCAGATCGACGGCGGTTATGCGGAGCTCGCGGTCGCGGACGCGCGCTTCTGCTTCCCTGTCCCGGCGGGCCTCCCGGATCTCTCGGCCGCGCCGCTGCTCTGCGCCGGGCTCATCGGGTATCGCACGCTGCGCATGGCCGGGGACGCGGAGCGGATCGGGATCTACGGGTTCGGCGCCGCCGCCCACCTCGTGGCGCAGGTGGCCCGCTTCGAGGGGCGGCGCATCTTCGGGTTCGTCCGGCCGGGCAACGACGCGGCGCGGGCGTTCGCGCTGGCCATGGGCGCCGAATGGGCGGGCGCCTCCTCCGACGCGCCGCCCGAGGAGCTCGACGCGGCGCTGATCTTCGCCCCGGCCGGCGAGCTCGTCCCGGCCGCGCTGCGCGCCGTGCGCAAGGGCGGCACCGTCGTCTGCGGGGGAATCCACATGAGCGATATCCCCTCCTTCCCGTATTCGATCCTGTGGGGCGAGCGGGTGCTGCGCTCGGTGGCGAACCTGACGCGCAAGGATGGCGAGGAGTTCCTCGCGCTGGCGCCGCGGGTGCCCCTGCGGACCGAGGTGAACGTGTACCCGCTGGAGGCGGCCAACGGCGCGCTCGACGATCTGCGGAACGGCCGCTTCTCCGGGGCGGCGGTGCTCGTGCCGCCGTGAACGCAGGACGGCGGCGCGCGCGGGAACCGCATGACGCTTCGAGGGGCGCCCGCGACCGCGGCTACACCCGCGCCGTCTCCTCGAGCTCCTTGCCGCGCGTCTCGGGCAGGAGCCGCAGGATCAGCGCCAGGGCGATCACCGGGAAGATCGCCGTCGCGGACACCGCAGGTCCCCAGCCCATCCGCTCTGCGGCGACGCCCACGCCGACCGGAGAGAGGATGTAGCCGATCCGGCCGAGCAGGTTGTTGGACCAGGCGAGCGCGTCGCCCCGGAGGTGCGTCGGGAAGAGCTCGGCGTTGTACGCGTTGAGCACGGGCAGCACGCCGCTCGCGCCGAAGATGGCGAAGACCAGCGCGACCGTGAGCCCGGCGCGCGAGCCCAGGGAGTAGGCGCCGAGCACGCCGACCGCCGCCAGAAGATAGATGATCACCGCGCCCGCGCGGCGGCCCATCACGTCGAGCAGCTTGCCCGAGACGAAGATGAGCGGCATCGACACCAGCGCGGCGAAGGTGATGCTGGCGCCCACCTCGGCGTCGGTGAACCCGCGCTCCCGGAGCGCGAACGTCTTCCAGAACGTCACCGCGTTCTGCGTGCAAACGTACGTCAGCCCCCAGATGAGCGCGAGCTGCAGCATCCGCCCGCGGTACGGCGAGCGCCAGATGCGCATGAACGGCTGCGCGCCCTCCGCCTCCCGCGCGGCGGCCGCCTGCTCGAACCGCGCCGTCTCGCGCAGCCCGCGCCGGGCCACCGCCATGACGAGGAGCGGGATCCCGCCCACGAAATACACGCTGCGCCAGCCGTACGAGGTCGAGAGGAGCAGCGGCACCACCCCGGCGCAGACGATGGAGCCCAGGCTCGAGAACGCCTGGATGACGCCGATCACCATCCCGCGCCGGTCGCTCGGGTACTCCTCGGCCGCGTACACCATGCTGACCGCCCACTCGCCGAGGAGGAAGATGCGCGCGAGGAGCTGGAAGACGGCGAAGACATAGACGTTCGGCGCAAACCCCGTGAGCACGGAGAAGAGCGTGTAGCCCAGGATCGTGATCGTGAGCACCCGCCGCCTGCCCCACTCGTCCGCCTTGCGCACGAGCAGGTACGCGATCATCGTCCCCGCGTTGATGAACCCGACGAGCAGCCCCTCGTGGCGGGCCGCGAGGCCCATCTCCGCGCCGATGTTCGGCAAGATCTGCGTGAGCGCCAGGTAGTCGTAGCCCTCGAAGAACGAGGCCACGCTGAGGAACCAGAACAGCCGCCGCTGGTAGGGCGTGAACGGCGTCTTCCGTTGCGGGGCAGCTGTCGTCATATCACCTCTTCCCTCAGAGCGGGCCCTCGTAGACGCGGTAGCGCCGGTAGACGGAGCACCCGGCCGACTCCACGATGTGCCGCATCGGCGCGTTGTCCTCGTGGATCAACGAGGCCTCGAGCCGGTCGTACCCGGCCGCCCGCAGGCCGTCCACCACGTGCTGCACGAGGAGCGCGTACAGGCCCGTCGACCGGAACGCCGGCACCACGCCGATCAGCTTGAAGCTCGCCGTGCGGACGCGGCGGAGCGCCCAGGCGGCGCGCGCCCACCCGAGCGGCAGGAGCCGCCCGCGCGCCGCCGCGAGCGCCTCGTTCAGGTCGGGGAGGCACACCGCGAACGCCGCGGGCTCGCCGCGCACGGTCGCGATCTGCAAGAGGCGCGGGTTCGAGAGCAGCGCGAACGCGCGCCCCAGGTTCACGAACTCGGCGCGCGACATGGGGACGACCTCCGGCACGCCGCGGTACGCCTCGGTGAAGGCCGCGTGGACGATCTCCATGTCGCGCGAGATGCGATGGACCGCCGCGCGGCGCACCTCGAGGCCAGGGATGCTCACCGCCGCGGCCTTCCGGCGCAGCGCCCCGGGGAGCTCCCGGCTGCGCCCAGCGGCGTCGAAGAGCGGGGTGTCGTAGGCGAGCATGTCGTAGCGCTTCGAGAACCCCTCGGCCTCGACGAGCTCGCGGTAATACGGCGGGTGATGGCCGGCGAGCATCGGCGGCCGGGAGCCGTATCCTTCGATGAGCAGCCCGATGTCCTCCACCCGCGTCACGTTGCGCGGGCCCCGCAGCGACGTCGCGCCGAGCGCCCGCGCGCGCTCGCTCACCGCGCCGAAGAGCGCCCGCGCCGCCTCGGGATCGCGCTCGCACTCAAAGAAGCCGAAGAACGCCGTGCGCTCGCCGCTGTGGCGGTCGTGGCGCCCGTCGACGAGGAGCGAGATGCTCCCGACCGTCTCGCGCCCGCGCCGCGCCCGGAACAGGCGGAGGCTCGCCTCGCGGAAGAAGGGGTTCTGCGGGTCGAGCCGCCGAAGGACGAGCGGGCGGAAGGGCGGCACGTAGCCCGGATCCGCCGCGTGGAGGCGCAGCGGCAGATCGAGGATGTCGGCGAGATCCGCGGCGCTCTTCGCCTCCTCGATCGCGATCGACATCGAGGCGCTCAGTACCCCGCGAGCCGCTTCAACCGGAAATACAGCGGCGTGGGGCTGTTCTCGTGCTTCTCCTTGAGCGGGCCGCACATGAGCGGCAGGTACATCACGCGCCGCTGGCTCGCGTCGCCCGTGGCCGTGGCCTGCGCGACGCGGTGCCAGATCCGGCCGTCGTGGATCGTGAGGTCTCCCGCCTCCGCCTCGAGCGCGTACTCGTCCGGGTCGGGCCTGTGGTCGAGGAAATACGCCTTGCGGGTGATCATCTCGAAGAGGCCCTGGCGGTGCGACGAGGGGATCAGCCGCACGCCGCCCTTCGAGAGGGGGGAGTCGTCGAGATAGAAGCCGACGTTGAGGTAGCGGCGCGGCCGCTCGAGATAGAACACGTCGCGCAGGCTGTCGGTGTGCCAGCCGAGGCGCTGGTACGTCGAGCCCTCCTCGCGGCGATAATGGTTGATCACGAGCCCGTCGCGCTCCCGCTCTCCGATCCGGTAGCCGGGCCCGGCCACATCGAGGATGGCGCCGAAGCGAGGATCGCGCAGGAACGCGCGCAGGCGCTCGCCGAAGAGGGACGCGAACACCATGCGCTGGATGTAGCGCGAGCCGTCCTTCCTCGTGCCGAGGATGAGCGGGACGCCGTTGATGTGCGTCCTCCCCTCCCCGACGAGCCGGCGATCGATGGCCTCCACCTCCTCGACGAGCGAGCGCACCGCGTCGCGGCCGGCGAAGCCCCGGAAGCGGATGAAACCGTGGGTGTCGAGGAAGCCTCGCTGCTCGGCCGTGAGCGCGCCGCCGAGCGTGAAGTCCGGGAGCCGGACTCGGCCGTTCGCCGGAGGGAGCCCGGCGGCGGGCTGCGGCTCGCGCGGGGCGGCGGCGGGCTGCGGGGCGCGCGCGGTGTTCATGGGGCGTCTCCTTCCCCGTCACTAGCGCAGCCGGGCCGCGGCGGGAACAGCCGTCCCGCGCCGACGCGGAATCTGCGCCTCGGCGCACGGTTTGCAGGTTCGTCACCTGCGGTGCCGCCTCACCGCGCCGCTCCCGGCGCAGCGGTCAGCCGTCATGTCGAGTCCGTTCATCGCCCGCGGCGCCGCCGGGCTGCCCCACCGGGCTTGTCGACACCGCCCTGCCGGCGCGGTGGCACCTGCCTTGCAAACCGGCGCCGCGACCGATGAGCGATCCGCCGGGGCCCGTGGTCGAGGAGCAACAGCGCGGTGAACCGCCGATCGCGGCCGTCCGCGGGAGCGCGCGCCGCGCGCGCGGCATCCTCTCGTGGGGCTTGCCGCTCGCGCTGTGCGTCGCGCTCGGCGCGGCGGTCGGGCTCGGCGGCTACACGTTCCTCTACGCGAAGGGCGCCTCATACCTGCAGAACGATCCTTCGGCGTGCGCCAACTGCCACATCATGAACGAGCAGTTCGACGGGTGGCAGCGCTCCAGCCACCGCGCCGTGGCAGGATGCAATGACTGTCACGCGCCCCACACGTTCCTGGGCAAATATGCCACGAAGGCGTCGAACGGGTTCTGGCACTCCTTCGCCTTCACCACGGGCCGCTTCCCGGACCCGATCCGGATCAAGCCCGGCAATCTGCGCATCACGGAGGAGGCCTGTCGCGGGTGTCACGGCGACGTCGTGCATGCGATCGACAGCGAGCACGGCGGCGCGCCCCGGCTCTCGTGCGTGCGCTGCCATGAATCGGTGGGCCACCTGCACTGAGGCGCGCCCGCCGCTCGAGGGATGGAGACGATGACGGAGCCCAAGGACGAACGATCCACGACCGAGAGCGCGAAGACGCCGGCGTTCCAGCGCTACCTGCCGCTCATCACGGTCGCGGCGGCGGCCGCGAGCGCGGGGACCGCGGCGCTGCTCGTGAACATCTTCGAGCACAAGCAGGAGGCGAAGAGCCCGTTCTATCGCGTCGTCGAGCTTGACGACACGATAGAAGACCCCGCGGTCTGGGGGAAGAACTTCCCCATCCAGTACGACGGCTACCGGCGGACGGTCGACCAGAAGCGGACGCGCTACGGCGGGAGCGAGGCCGTGCCGCGCACGCCGACCGAGGCCGATCCGCGCAGCGTGGTCGCGCAGTCGAAGCTCGAGGAGGACGGGCGGCTGAAGACGATGTGGGCCGGATACGCCTTCGCGCGGGACTTCCGCGAGGAGCGCGGGCACGCCTACATGCTCGAGGATCAGGTGTACACCGAGCGGCAGATCGCGACGAAGCAGCCGGGCACCTGCATCCATTGCCACGCGTCCGTGTACGTGCCGTACAAGAAGCTCGGCGGCGGCGACCTCATGCGCGGGTGGGAGGCGATGAACCAGATGCCGTTCCCCGAGGCGCGCAAGCTCGTGACGCACCCGGTGTCGTGCATCGACTGCCACGACCCGGAGTCGATGCAGCTCCGGGTGACGCGGCCCGGGTTCCTCGAGGGCATCCGCGCGCTCAAGGCGTCGATGGGCGAGGAGGGCTACGACGTCAACACGATGGCCACGCGCCAGGAGATGCGCTCGTACGTCTGCGGCCAGTGCCACGTGGAGTATTACTTCAAGGGTCCGGAGAAGCGCCTCGTGTATCCGTGGGCGAAGGGCATCAAGGTCGACGAGATCTACGCCTATTACGAGGAGACGGGCCACGCGGACTGGACGCACGCGGAGTCGGGCGCGAAGGTGCTGAAGGCGCAGCACCCGGAGTTCGAGATGTGGAATCAGGGGGTGCACGCGCGCTCCGGCGTCGCCTGCGCGGACTGCCACATGCCGTACCAGCGGGTGGGGGCGGCGAAGGTCAGCGATCACCACATCCAGAGCCCGCTCCTCAACATCAACCGGGCGTGCCAGACGTGCCACAAGTGGCCCGAGGACGAGCTCCGGCAGCGCGTGGAGACGATCCAGGGGCGCCACGCCGAGACGCGCGATCGCGCGATGGACGCCGTGACCGAGCTGATCGGCGACATCCGGCGCGCGAAGGAGGCGGGCGCGGCGGACGAGGCGCTCGCGGAGGCGCGCGCGGCGCAGCGGAAGTGCCAGTTCTTCGTCGACTTCGCCGAGGCCGAGAACTCGTCCGGCTTCCACGCGCCCCAGGAGGCGATGCGGATCCTGGCGTCCGCCATCGACACCTGCCGTCGCGGTCAGCTCGCGCTGCGCGACGGTCCCAATCCGCCGAGCGGCCTCGTCGAGCTCCCTGCGAACTGACGAGCTGGGCCGTGACTCCGCAGCTGCGGCGGAGCGTTCCTGTGTCCCTCCCTGCATTTGACTCGATCCGATTCAAATGAAGGTCTCATCGCGAGATAGTTCTTGGAACTTTCGGAGGAGATCCGTAGGGTGGCCCCGAAAGGGGAAGACGCCATGGCAACACGCCGCAACCGCTCGAGCGCCGCCGCCGCTCGATGTGCTGTCTTTGCGCTGATCTCGGCGTCGTGCGCGTCCGGAGATCCGGGCGCGCCGGCAGCGGAGACGATCCACGTCTCGCACGTGGAGAAGGACACCGTCAGCACGTTCCTGAACCGGCTCGCGACAGAGACTGGCCAGGTCGTCGTCACCCGCGCCGCCGCCCCCGGCGCCTGGCAGAGCGCCCCGCTGACGCAAGATCACGAGTCGTCGCTGCACCTCGTCGAAGGGCCCCTGCCCGCCGCGCCCCTGCCGGGTGAACGCGCGCGCGTCGGCGGCATCGCCGTGGTCGCCGTCCCCGCTGGCCAGGAGCCCCACGGCTGGCTCGGCTCGCACCGCTACCACACCGAGCCGATCGCGGAGACCGAAGTGGTCCTGTCGGGCGCGCGCGGCCGGCAGGGGGCCCCCGCTCCGGCCGGGAGGCGCGCGGCGCTCGAGGGCGACCCCGCCGACGTCCGCATCGAAGCCGAGTTCCTCGAGGCGCGCCTCAAAGAGCTCTCCGGCGCCGCGCCCGTGACCCTCGGCGGCCGGACGGTCACCCTCCGCGAGCGCGGCTCCGAGAGCGGGCGATCCCTCGCCCGCGCCTGGCTGCGCCAGCAGTACGAGGCGCTGGGGTTCACCGTGCAAGAGCACCCCTATCGAAGTGGCTGGAGCCAGGGCGTCAACGTGACGGCGGACAAGCCCGGGGCCGATCCGTCGCGCGTCCTCATCCTCTCGGCCCACTACGACTCGGTCAGCAACGCCGGCGCCGACGACGACGGCTCCGGCGTCGTGTCGTCGCTCGCCATCGCCCGCGCGCTCAAGGACGCGCGCCTGAGCATCGGCCTCCGCGTCGTCGCCTTCGATCAAGAAGAGACCGGCCTCCTCGGCTCGAAGGCGTACGCGAGCATGCTCGACCGGAACGGGCAGCTCGACCAGGTGGTCGGCGTCCTGGATCTCGAGATGACCGGATACGACTCCAACGACGACGGGCGTTATCACGTCATCCACTGCAACGAGAACACGTCGTCCGAGCTCGGCGCCCTGGTCGAGGCGGCCGCGACGCGCGGCGAGCTCGGCCTGAGCCGGGTCGACGCGTGCACGAACCGCAGCGATCACGCGGCGTTCTGGCGCTACGGCACGCCCTCCGTGGCCGTGTCGCAGAACTTCTTCGGCGACGACGGCAACCCCTGCTACCACGCGCGCTGCGACACGGTAGCTCAGCTCAACTGGGACTACATGCGGCGGCTGACCCAGGCCGTCGCGCTCGCCGCCGCCGATCTCCTGATCGAGTGACGCGCGACACCCGCGCGACGACCGCGCGGCGGACGAGCGACCCCGGGTCGCCGCCGGCCCCCTGGCGCGCCGATTGCTGGTCGCCGCGGATCACCGCCAGCACCGGCGCGCGACGAGGAGCCCAGCGGACCCATGCGGAAGCTCGCGATCGGCTATCACGCCTCCCACGAACAGCTCGCCCCCTCGGCCCTGCTCCGGCACGTGCGCCACGCCGAACAGGCCGGGTTCGCGGCGGCCATGTGCTCGGACCACTTCCACCCATGGAGTGAACGACAGGGCGAGAGCGGCTTTGCGTGGGCGTGGCTCGGCGCGGCGATCCAGGCCACGTCGCTGTCGTTCGGGACGGTGTGCGCCCCCGGATACCGCTACCACCCGGCGGCATTTCGACGCGGCGGCCTCCTTCGTACGACCCGAGGACGTGGCCGCGCAGGTGCGCGTCTCCTCCGACGTCGCCCAGCACGCCGCGTGGCTGCGCGAGGACGCGGAGCTCGGCTTCGACACCATCTACGTGCACAATGTGGCCCTGGATCAACAGGCCTTCATCGACGCCTTCGGCGCGCGCGTGCTCCCGGCCTTGTCCAGGTAGCGGCGCGGCGAGCTCATCCCCACGACGCGCTGGCGGCGGGCCGCTCCCGCCGGCGCGACACGAGGCGCTCTGCCTCACGTGGCGCGGATCTGCGCGGCGCGCGGCGCTGGAACTGAGCGCCCGTCTGTGATTTCAATGGATCACGATGAGAGTCCAGGCAGGCGACGTCCGGCTGTTCTTCGAGGTGGAAGGGGCGAAGCTCGTCCCCGACGGGCCCGCGATGCGCGAGCGCCCGACGGTGATCCTGCTGCACGGCGGGCCCGGCGTCGATCACACCGATTTTCGGCCCTTCGGCTCCGCGCTCGCCGACATGGCGCAGGTCGTCTACCTCGACCACCGCGGCTGCGGGCGCAGCGATCGCAGCGGGCCAGAGCGGTGGAACCTCGCGACGTGGGCGGACGACGTGCGGGCGTTCTGCGACGCGCTGGAGATCCAGCGGCCCGTGGTGCTGGGAAACTCGTTCGGCGGCATGGTGGCCCAGGCGTACGCGGCGCGGTATCCCGATCACCCCGGCAAGCTCATCCTGACGAGCACGACCGCGAAGCTGCGCCTCGATCGCATGCTGCCGGTGTTCGAGCGGCTCGGGGGCGCGCGGGCGGCGGACATCGCCCGGCGGTTCTTCGCGGACCCGATGCCCAATTTCCACGACTATATCCGCGTGTGCCTCCCGCTCTACCGACAGACGCCGGAGGAGGAGGGGGCGCCCCAGGGCGCCGTCATCCACCTCGACGTCGGCGGCTACTTCGTCGCGGGCGAGATGCAGACCTACGACCTGCGCGCGGATCTCGCGCGCGTCCGCTGCCCTACCCTCGTGCTGTCCGGCGATCTCGACCCGTTCGCGACCAGCGCGGACGCGCGCGAGCTCGTGGCGGCGCTGCCCGGGGAGCTCGTCCAGGCGAGGCATTTCCCCCACGCCGGGCACGCCGTGCTCGCCGACGCGCGCGCGGAAGCGCTCGCGGCGATCCGAGCGTTCCTGGGCGCGACCTGAGCGACCCGGGCGCGATCGCACGCGCCAGGAAACAGCGCCCCGCGAGCGCCGGGGGGCGGGAGGTCGTCGCTCGTTCCTCCCACCTCCCCGCCTTCCTGCTCGACCGACTGCCATCGTCCGGCAGGGCAAAAAAAACAGAGCGCCTGCTCGACGGCGGGGGGGGGAAGCCGTCACAGGCGCTCTGCTCTGTCCACACTAGCAGGATGCGGGCCAAGTCCGTCCATGCGCATTTCGCGGGATCCTGCTCGCGGACGGCGCTCGCTGTCTTTCACTCCTGAGATCGGCGCTTGCAAACCTGGCAGCTCGGCGGCTCCCGGAGAGGGCGCGGCCCCACGGCGTTACCGGGCGCGTGACGCGTCGGTGCGGGCGCGCGCCGCGGGGGCGCCCGGCCGGCTCGCGTAGAGGACGAGGTGCTCGTAGGCGATGGTCGCCCCGGCCAGCGCGGTGATCCCCGCGGCGTCGTAGGCGGGCGCGACCTCGACGACATCCGCGCCGACGATGTCCACGCCCGCGAGCCCGCGCAGGATCTCGATGGCGGTCGCGGTGCTGAGCCCACCGCAGACGGGCGTGCCGGTGCCCGGCGCGAAGCTGGGATCGAGGCAGTCCACGTCGAACGTGACATAGACCTTGCGCCCCTCGACCAGCTCCCGGACGCGCTGGACCACGGCCGCGGCGCCGTTCCGGTGCACCCAGGGCGCGTCGAGGATCTGGAATCCGTGCGTGTCCGGATTGAAGGTGCGAATCCCGATCTGCACCGAGCGGGCCGGATCGACGATGCCCTCTCGCGCGGCGTGGAGGAACATCGTGCCGTGATCGATCCTCCCGTCGTCGTCGCCGACGCTCCACGTGTCCGAGTGGGCGTCGAAGTGGATCAGCGAGAGCGTGCCGTGCTGCTTGGCGACCGCCCTCAGCGCGGGCAGCGTGACGAAGTGGTCGCCGCCGATCGACAGCGGCGAGGCCCCGCCGCGGAGGATGCCCGCGATGTGGGCCTCGATCGCGGAAGGCACCTCGAGCGGCCTGCCGAAATCCCACTGGCAGTCGCCGTAATCGACGATCGCCAGCTGATCGAGCGGGCTGACCGCGGCGCCGTAAGGGCGGCCTTCGAACGAGAGCAGGGCCGACGCCTCCCGCACGGCGCGCGGACCGAAGCGCGCGCCGGGCCGGTTCGTCGTCGCCGTGTCGAGCGGCAGCCCCGTCACCGCGACGTCCACGCCCGTCAGATCGCGCGAGTACTTCCGGCGCAGGAACGACAGCGCGCCCGCGAAGGTCAGCTCGAACGACGCGCCGACGAGGCCCTCGGCCGTGAATGCATGATCGCCGCGCACGCTATTCCCCATCTCCACCCGCTCTCACCCCCCGATGAACCACCGCTGAGAGATATCATGGGCCGCGCGGCAGGACACGGCATCTTCGCCGGCGACGCCCGGCAGCCCGCCCCCGTCCGCCCGGTCACCGCCCCGCCCGGGTGAGCTGGCGGATCGCGGCGGCGAGCGACTGGAAGACGGCGATGTCGCGCAGCTCGATGCCGAGGCTGACCATGCGCTGCGCCATCGTGGGCCCGACGCCGACGAGGCTCACGCGGGCTCCGAGCAGCCGTGTGGCCTGCGCCGTCTGCGCCAGGGCCGCCGCGGTCGCCTCGTCGACGAGCGGCACGCCGGTCAGGTCGAGCAGCACCCACCGCGCGCGCTCCCGCGCGACGCCCGAGAGCACGGCCTCGAGGATCTGCTGCGCCCTCGCCGCGTCGATGGCGCCGATCAGCGAGATGAGCAGCACCCCGGGCAAGAGGGGGATGACGGGACAGCCGAGCTCCCGCACCGTGCTCGCGAGCGCGCGCTCGCGCTCGTAGGCGGCGGCCAGCATGTCGCGCTCCCCCTGCAGCGCGGTCTCGATCTCGTCGCGCTCGAACGTCGCGACGAGGAGCGACACCCACATGGCCAGCGGCTGGACGTAGTCCGCGAAGCCCTCCGTGTGCAGCCCGCCGAGCACCAGCGTGCCCCAGTCGCGCTGCGCGGTCGCGATCGGGGCCATCACGCAATAGCCGCCCGCCTCGTCGGACTGCGCGGCGTCGAGCAGCTCGGGCGGCGGAAACAGGCCGGCCGGGACCCGGCGCCCCACGAGCGCGGCCACGCCCGGATCGCTTGTGTGCACGCCGTCGATGACGACCTCTCGCCCGCCCGGGCCCGGCTCGTCGGCCCAGAGCGCGAGGCACCCGACGCGCACGGAGGTCTGCCGCAGCCACGCGAGGCGCTCGTCGGCCCGCACGAGCTTCGAGGCGAGGAGCCTGCTCATCTCCATGTTGGCGCGGAGCAGCCGCTCGAGGCTCTGCACGCTGCTCCGCTCCGACGCCACGACGGCCCGCTGCTGCGCGAGGCGCACGCGGCCGAGGAAGGCCTGCGCTCGCCGCGCCGCGTCCGGATCCGGCGCGCCGGCGAGCTGCCGCGCGGCGGCCTCCTCGACCAGCATGACCGCCGCGAGGAGGACCTCGATCCTGCCGCTGTGCGCGAACGCCGGGGCGAACGCGCGCTCGAGCGTCGCCACGTCCGGGAGCTCCGCCCCGGCGAGCGCCGCGCCGAGGCCGCGCGCGATCACCTCGGCCTCGGGCCAGACCAGGGGGCGCGGCGACGGCGCCGACCCCTGGAGCAGGCGGCTCAGCTGCCGGGACAGCCCGCGCTGCCAGTCGCCGCCCGCCGCGTCGAGCTCCGGCGCGGGCGGCGCGGCGCCCCACGCGGCGCTGCCGCACGAGCGCCGCACCACCAGCTCGGCCGAGCCGCGGGTCACGGGCTCTGGCGGCGGGATGCCGTGGATGAGGTCGACGAGCCGCTCGACGGCGATCCTCCCGAGGAGGGCGGGCTCCTGCCGCATCGTGGTGAGCGGCGGATCGCAGTGCTGGGCGACGCTGATGTCGTCGAACCCCACCACCGCGATGTCCTCGGGCACGCGGTAGCCGTGCGCCTGGATCGCGTGGATGGCGCCCATCGCCATCTCGTCGTTCCCTGCCACGATCGCGGAGCAGAATTTGCCGTCGCGGTCGAGAAACTCCTGCAATCGGCGCTCGGTGTAGAACATCGTGCACTCGTCGAACTCGGAGAGCAGGTTGAGGTCCGCCGGGAGCCCGCGCGCCCTCATCGCCTCATCGAACGCCTTGCCGCGCTCGACGAAGTCGTCCGAAATCGATTTGCCGATGTAGGCGATCCGGCGATGGCCGAGGCCGACGAGGTGATCGACGAGCCGGTGAATCGACTCGCGGTTCTCCGCCCGGACGATCGGGTACCGCGGGCCGAGCGGGGGCGCGCAGAAGATGACGGCCGGCTTCCCGTCGGAGAGCAGCTCCTCCAGGCCGTCGATGGTGTACATCGCGATCCAGCCGACCACCCGCTCGAGGCCCAGCCCGCGCGCCAGGACCGTCCGAGGAGGCCCGTAGATCATGAGGAGCTCGTAGCCGCGCTCCCGCGCCGCGCGGTGCATGCCAGCGAACACCATGGCGTTGAAGGAGTTGTCGATGAAGACCGACGCGACCCCGATCACGTTCCGTGTGCGCTGGTCGACAGGCCTCGTGCTCATCCCGGTCGTGTCCTCCCCCGCGTCCAGCGGGCGAGCGTATCACCGACCTCGCCGAAACGACTGGGTAACTTCGGCGCCGGCGACCGGGACCGCTCGATCCGGCGCAGTCCTCCCCCGTGCGCGCATGTAGAACATCGTGGACGGCCATACCAGGACGGTCGATATCACCGAGGCTCCAGCGCGACGCGGGGGCGAAGGCCGGCGGCCGGCCGAGGCTCATTGTTTGTGGGGAGCCCTACGCAGGGCGCGAGACCGGGCGGAGGAGCTCGTCGTGGCGGGGTGTGCTCTCACGCCTCAGCGGGCGTGGCCGACAGGGAGCTCCGGGCCGATGCAGCCGCACCCGCACGCGTTGGTGAAGAGCCTCTCCGGCGGCGAGCACGCGACGTCGAGGAGCGTGCATTCTTCCGGATCGTGAGAGACATAGACGACGTTCGTGGTGCCCGGCTCCGGACAGACGACCGGCTCGGGGCTGATGCAGCCGCACCCGCAGTCGTTGTAAAAGAGCGTCTGTCCCTCCGCACAGATGAAGTCGATGAGGTGGCACTGCTCGATGTCATCCGACACGTAGCGGACGCCCGGATCGCTCGGGTCCGGGCACGCCTGCGGCCCGGGGTCGATGCAGCCGCACCCGCACTCGCCGCCGAAGTACTCCTCCGGCGGCGAGCAGGCGAAGTCGATGAGCGTGCACTCCACCGGATCGTGAGAGACATAACGGACGCCGGGATCCGCCGGATCAGGGCAGGACGCCGGCTCCGGGCCGATGCAGCCGCACCCGCACTCGCCGCCGAAGTACTCCTCCGGCGGCGAGCAGGCGAAGTCGATGAGCGTGCACTCCTCGGGATCATGAGAGACATAGCGGACGCCGGGATCCGCCGGATCAGGGCAGCTCCCGCCGCCGCCGGGCGAGGGGCCGCCGCCTGGCGAGGGGCCGCACCCGAGCTGTCCGACGATCGAAGAGGCAGCAAGGAACAACAAGGCATAAACTCGCATGTTCGTCTCCGTATCTTTCTTCAAGAGGGTTGATCCGTGGAGATGCACCTCCCCTTCGAGGCCCGCCTCGAGCCCCGGGAGGAGAGGAGCGTTCAAGCCGGCTCAGGGAGCGTCGCTGACGAAGAGCGTCACCGCCCTCCGGGAGACCTCCGGTGAAGACACCTCGATCAGCAGCACCTCCTCGCGCGTCTCGTCCTCGACCGGCTGGAGCACCACGCGGAGGTCGGTCACCTCCCCGGCCTCGAGGACCACCGGCGCCGTCGCGCCCTCGAGGAGGTACCCGGGCGCCGGCGCGCGCAGGGCGATCGCGTCGATCGCGAGCGGCGCGGCGCAGGTGTGCACGAGCGGGAGGGTCCGGGTGGACACGGCGCCGACGGCGGTCTCGGGCAAGGCGAGCTCCGGCTCGACCCGGAAGCAGTCGGCCAGCGGCCGGGGCGCGGGCTCGAGGACGCCGCTCCGCGCGACGAGGTCCGCCGGCGCGGAGCGGGCCGCGCCGCGCCGCGCCTGGAGGCGCAGCTCGTGCCCGCGGATGGCGTCGATCTGGAGCGCGAAGCTCCCGTCCTCCTCGACCGGCGCGACCACCGGCGCCCCGGTCCGGTCGAGGTTCACCGCCCAGACGAGATCGGCGCCCTCCACGCTCCCGGGCCCGCCGGTGACATCCATCAGCGCGCCGTCGCACTCGTCGCACATCGCGCCGACGACGTCCCCCGCGAGCGCAGGCGCGGAGGGCGGCTCCGGGATCGGGTTCACCCCGCACCCGGCGACGCACGCAACGAGAAGAACCGCGAGCCAGCGCATCAAGCCACCATCCTGTCGAACGGTGTCCTGTTCAACCGCCGTGCCAGCGCGCCCCGCGGCGGTTCCCGGGCATCGCGGCTCCCTGTCTGTACCATTCTGTACCATGATGTACCGATGGTACAGGGTGGCCTTGCGCCAGGCGCGATGGTCGACGGCCGCTACGAGGTCGTGCGCGCGCTCGGGCGCGGCGGGCTCGGCTCGGTGGTCGAGGCGCGCGACCGGCTCTTCGAGCGCGACGTCGCGCTGAAGGCGCTGCGCTTCGACTCCGCGGGCGCGGCCGAGGCGTTCCGGCGGGAGTTCTCGCTGCTCTCGGCGTGCGCTCACCCGCGCCTGCCGCGCGCGTACGACTTCGCCCGGACGACGCGCGGGGGCGCGCCGCTCACGTACGCCACGACGGAGCTCATCCGGGGCCGGACGCTCGCCGAGCACGCGCGGGGGCGCGCCCTTCCCGCGGCCCTGCCCGTCCTGCTCGACGCGCTCGACGCGCTCGGGTGGCTCCACGGCGCGGGCATCGTCCACGGCGACTTCAAGCCCGAGAACGTCCTCGTGCGGGACGACGGCGCGGGCGTGCTCATCGATCTCAGCGCGGCGCGGAGGATGCGCGCCGAGGCGGGAGACCTCTCGGGCACGGCGCGGTTCTTCGCGCCCGAGCTCCTCCGGGGGGCCCCGCCGAGCGCGCGCTCGGATCTCTTCGCCGTGGGGCGGACGCTCGAGGCCCTGTTCCCGCTCCTCGCCGGGGCGCCGCCCGCTGCCCTGCGCCGCCTCGCCGAGCGGCTCACCGCGGAGGACCCGGCCAGCCGGCCCTCCGGCGTCGACGAGGTGCTGGAGGCCCTCTCCGCCGGCGGGGCGCCGCGGCGCGCGCCCGCCGTCGTGAGCGAGCCGGGCGAGATCGTCGGCCGGGGACGTGAGGTCGAGGCGTTCGGCGCGGCGCTCGCGGCGCTGCTCCGCGGCGAGCGCGGGCCGCGCGCCGTGGTGATCACGGGCGAGGAGGGCGCCGGCAAGTCGCGGCTGTTCCGCGAGCTCAAGTGGCGCGCGCAGCTCAGCGCGCCGGTCTTCGAGGGCGCGCCCCGCGGCGAGGATCCGCTCCGCGCGCTGCTGCTCCGCGCGCTCGGCCGCGCCGCGCTCCCGGCCGGCGTCGACGCGCTGCTCGCCGCCCGCGGCGAGCTCGCGGGCGGGCGCGGGCGCCCCGGCGACGCCGCGCGCGCGCCCGAGAGCCCGCGCGGCCCGCTCGCGAGCGACGCGCCGCACCGGCCGCTCGTGCTCGCCATCGACGACGCCGATCGGCTGCGGCCGCACGACCGGGCGCTGCTCGAGGCGCTCGTGCGATCGGCCGCGCCGACCGACGCCCTCCTCTGGCTCATCGCCTCCGCCGAGCGGCTCGACGTGGGCGGCGGCGCGGTCGTCGAGCTCCCGCTCGGCCCGCTCGGCGAGGCGGCGGTCCGGGTGTGGACGGCGCCCCTGGCCACGGCGGCGCGCGTGTCGGATCTCCTCCGCGCGAGCGGCGGCCGCCCGCGCGCGCTCAAGGAGCTCTGCGCCGCGCTCGGGCAGCGCAGGCTGAGCGAGGCGGAGCTCGATCGCTTCGTGACCACGATGACCACGCCGGAGCTCTTTCGCCGGCGCGTGGCCGCGCTCGCCCCCGAGGAGGCGCGCGCCCTCGCCGCGCTCGCCGTGGCGGATCCGCTCGGGCCCGAGGCAGCCGCGGCGCTCGGCGTGCGGCGCGCGGCGCTCGACGCGCTCGAGGCGGCGGGGCTCGCGCGGCTCGACGGCGAGGGGTTCCGCCTCGGCCAGCCCGGGCAGGCGCGGGCGCTCCTGGCCGCGCTCGACGCGGGCGTCGTGCGCGAGGTCGCGGCGGCGATGGCGGCCCACCTCGCCGGCGAGGACGAGGCGGCGCTCGCCCCGGCGCTCCGCAGCCAGCGCGCCGCGGACCGGGCGAGGGCGCTCGTCTTCGCGGGCGACCACGAGGCCGCGCGGCGGGCGCTCGCCGCGTCCGAGCCGATGTTCGAGTGGGCGCCGCGCGCCTGGGTGCGCGCGGCGGATGCCGCCTGCGCGGTGCAGCCGGCGCCGCGGACGCTCGTGGCCGCCGCGTCCGCGCTCGAGGCGGCCGGCGACCCGAGGCGCGCGCTGTCGCTGCTCGCCCGGGCGAGGCGCGCGCGGCCGCCGCGCGACGTCGTCGCCGAGCTCTCGTACCGGGCGGCGCGCTGCGACGAGAAGCTCGGCAAGGTCGAGCGGGCGCTCGGGCGGCTCGAGCGCGCGCGGGCGCTCGAGCCCGGGCCCGCGGGCGGGCGGCTCGCGAGCCTCTCGGCGCGCTGCCTGCTGCGCCTCGGCCGCTACGACGAGGCCCGGCGCGAGGCGCAGGGCGCGCTCGCGGCGGCCGACGGCGGCGGCGACCTCGCGGCGGCCGACGGCGGCGGCGACCTCGCGGCGGCCGACGGCGGCGGCGACCTCGCGGCGGGCCGCGCCGACGCCTCGGCCGCGGCGGAGCTCGCCGAGACGCTGGGCCTCGCGCTCGGCTACCTCGGCGACCAGCAGGGCGCCCTCCAGAGCCTCGCGCGCGCCGTCGCGCTGCGGCCCGCGTCGGACTCGCCCCGCGCCCGCGCCCGCACGCTCAGCTACCACGCGCTCCACGCCTACCGCGCCGGGGACGCGGCCCTCGCGGCGCGCGGGTTCCAGGAGGCGCTCGACCTGGCCGAGGCGGAGGGCCTCGGCGACCTGCTCGCGACCGCCGCGCTGAACCTGGGGACGGCGCGGCACCAGCTCGGCGACTGGGGCGCGGCGCTGCGCTGCTACGAGCGCGGGCTGCGGGCGGCGATCGCCTTCGCCAAGGAGCGGACCGAGGCCACCCTGCGCTTCAACCTGGCCAAGATCCACGCGGACGTCGGCCTGCTCGACCGGGCCGAGCTCGGCCTCGCGCGCCTGCGCGCGCCCGAGGGCGCGAGGGTCCCCGAGGAGATCGCCGCGGCGGCGCTCGGGCTCGCCGCGGAGATCGCGGCGGCGCGCGGCGCGCTCGGCGAGGCGGCGCGGCTGCTCGACGAGGCCCGCGCGGGCCACGCGGCGCGCGGCTCGAAGCGCGAGGCGTGCGAGGCGACCCTCCACGCCGCCGAGGTCGCGCTCGCGGCGCGCGACAGCGCCGCGGCCGGCGCCCGGCTGGCCGAGGCCGCGGCGCTGCTCCGAGAGATCGACGCGGCGGATCTCGCGCTGCGCCACGCGACGGCGGGCGCGGAGCTCGCGATCTCCCTCGGCGACCCGGGCGCGGCCCTGGAGCAGGTGCAGCGGGGCGCGGGCCTCGTGGCGCAGGTCGCGCAGCTCGAGCTCCACGCGAAGCACGAGGAGGTGTCCGCCGAGGTGCTCCGCCAGAGGTCGGCCACGGCGCTGGCCGAGCGGCACCGCACGGCCGCGATCGAGTGCTGGGAGCGCATCGGGAGCACGCTCCCGGCGGAGCTCGCCGAGGTCTTCTGGCGGCACCCCCGGCGGGCCGCGCTCCGCGGCGGTCCCGCGCGGCCGGCGGCCCGCATGGAGCTCGTGATGAAGCTCCTCGAGATCAACCGGCGCCTGAGCTCGACGCTCGACGCCGAGGAGGTGCTCCGCCTCGCCATGGACGCGGCCATCGAGCTGACCGGCGCCGAGCGGGGGTTCGTGATCCTCACGTCGCCCTCACGCGATCCGCGCGATTCGTCGGATTCGCCCGGAGGGCAAGGTAAGGTCAGGCTCGAGGTCGCGGTCGCGCGGAACCTCGATCGCGAGCGCGTCGGCAAGAGCCAGCTCAAGTTCAGCCACGGGATCGCCAAGCGGGTGGTCGAGCGCGGCGAGGCGGTGCTCACGGTCGACGCGCTGGCCGACGCGCGGTTCCACGGGAGCGCGTCGGTGCACGCCCTGCGGCTCCGGTCGATCGTGTGCGTGCCGATCCGCGCGCACGGCGCGGTGCTCGGCGCCGTCTACCTCGACAACCGGTTCCAGCGCGGCAAGTTCGCGGAGGGCGACGCGGATCTGCTCGGCGCCTTCGCGGACCAGATCGCGGTCGCGCTGCACAACGGCCGGCTGATGGCCGAGCTCAGGGAGCGCACCCGGGCCCTCGAGGAGGAGCAGCGCCGGGTCGCGGAGCTCATGCGCTCGCAGGCGGACGAGATCGAGCGGCTCTCGCACGAGCTCGAGCGGACCCGCGCGGACGCGCGCCGCGACTTCCCGGAGATCGCGGGGAGGAGCGCCCCGATGCGCGCCGTGCTCGCGCTCTGCGAGCGCGTGGCGGAGAGCGACGTGACGGTGACGGTGACGGGCGAGAGCGGCACCGGCAAGGAGCTCGTCGCGCGGGCCATCCACGCGGGCGGGCCCCGGCGGGGCGGGCCGTTCGTGGCGGTCAACTGCGCCGCGCTGCCCGAGGCGCTGCTCGAGTCGGAGCTCTTCGGCCACGTGAAGGGCGCCTTCACCGGCGCCGTCCGGGACCACGGCGGCCTGTTCCAGTCGGCGCGGGGCGGCACGCTGTTCCTCGACGAGCTCGGGGAGACGCCGGTCGGCGTGCAGGCGAAGCTGCTCCGCGCGCTCCAGGAGCGCTCGATCCGCCCGGTGGGGTCGGACCGGAGCGTCCCCGTCGCCGACGTGCGGGTCGTCTGCGCGACGAACCGGGATCTGCGGGAGGAGGTCGCGCAGGGGCGCTTTCGCGAGGATCTCTACTACCGGGTCAGCGTCATCGAGATCCGCCTGCCGCCGCTCCGCGAGCGCCCGGACGACATCCCGGCGATCGCGCAGGCGATCGTCGAGAAGCTCTCGGCGCGCCAGGGCCGCCCGGCCTTCCGGCTGTCGCGGGGCGCGCTCCGGCGGCTCATGTCGTACGGCTGGCCCGGCAACGTGAGGCAGCTCGAGAACGTCCTCTCGCGCGCGTGCGTGCTCGCGCCGGGCCCGGAGATCGGCCCCGCCGACATCCAGCTGCCGGCGGCGGCGCCCGCGCCGCGGGCCCGGTCGCGCGCGGACTACCGCGGCGCCGAGGCGGAGCGGATCCGCGCCGCGCTCGATCTCGCCCGCTGGAACGTGTGCGAGGTGTCGCGGAGCCTCGGGATCCCGAGGACGACGCTGTACCGGAAGCTCGCCCAGTACGGGCTCTTGCGGAAGGAGTGAGCGCTGGAGCGCGAGCTACGGCGAGCCGATCCCGGATTCGACAGCGAGCCAAGTACTGTACATCCGTTCATTCATCTGCTAGCCGACAGGCATGCGCTCCCGCAAGGCCGCCGTCGCCGTCGTCGTCGAAGACCTGCCGCTCGACGAGGAACCCGTCGACGCGATCCCGCCCGACGACACCGCGGCGGACGAGGCGTTCTCCGCCGCGGGAGGGACGCCCTCGCTCGAGCGGATCTGCGTCGATTGCGGCAGCAGCGGCGGCGCGCACGACGGCTGCGCGCACCGCGAGCGCGCCCGCTTCCACGCGCCGACGCGCGCGGCGCTCGAGCTCGTGGCGCGCCTGCGCCGGGCCGCCGCCGAGCACCGCGCCGCCGCCCGCGCCCTCCGGGCCCTGGTCACCGCCGAGCACGCGCGCGGCCGCGCCGAGATCGAGCGGGAGGAGCCGGAGCCGCTCCCGCCCCCGCAGCCCGCCGCCGCGCCGGAGCCGCCCCCGCCCGCCGCGCCGGAGCCGGACGACGCTCCGCCGGCGCTCTGCCCGCGCTGCGCCGAGCCGATCGAAGCAGCGCCGGCCGAGCCCGAGGCGCCGCAGCGCCGGCCGAAGCGCAAGGGGCGGGTGCCCCTCGAGCAGCAGGCATTCCCGTTCACGGGCGACGCCGAGCAACGATCGCCGCACGGCGCCTGAGCCCCGGCCGGCGCGCGCCGCGGGCACAGCGCAAGAGAGCTCGCAGTCCTCTCGAATACCGGCGCGACGGCACACAGCACCTTTCGCGATCGGAGGACCGGGAAGTTGACCGGTAAGCCGACGAACTGACACGCTCCCACCGCGCGCGCCGCCGGGCGTCAGGACGCGCGCGTTCCGTGCTACACGGTCCTGTCGATGACAGCGACGCGGCGGGATGCCGGAGCTCTGGACCACCGAGGATTCTGCCACCATGTCGCTCGATAGAGCCATCGGCCTCACGTGCCACGACATCTGGGGGACGTATTTCTGCGAGGTGCTCGGAGGTATCCAGTCGGCGGCAGGGCACTCTGGATATCGCGTGATCGCCGTCAAATCGCCGCCGCGAGACGTTCACAGGCTCAAGCTCGCGCGCGACCAGATCGACGGGTGGATCGCCCTGATCGAGCCGGCGGACATCGAGCTCTTCCTCGACGACGGCCGGCCGGTCGTGACCCTCAGCGCGCGCTCGGCCGACGGGCGCTGCCCGTACGTCTTGCCCGACAACCACGGCGGCGCCCTGGCGGCCGTGCGCCACCTCATCGATCACGGGCACAGGCGGATCGCCTTCGCGGGCCACATGGCGCACGAGGATATCCGGCAGCGCTTCAAGGCCTACCGGGACGCGCTCGACGAGCGCGGGATTCCGTTCGACCCCGCCCTCGTCGTCGAGCTCCCGAACAACGAACGGGCCGGCGGGCGGTTCGCCGCGCAACGCCTCTTGGAATCGGGCGTGTCCTGCACCGCGATGTTCATGGCCACCGACCAGGGGGCGCTCGGGATCATCGACGCGCTCGCCGAGGCAGGCCTCCGCGTCCCCGAGGACCTCGCCATCGTCGGATTCGACGACATCGAGGCGGCCCGGTACGCCTCGCCGCCCCTGACGACGGTCCGCCAGCGGTTCGACTGGATCGGCAGGACGGCCGCCCAGCTGCTCATCGATCGCCTCGCCGGACGGGAGGTCCCGAGCGCGGGGCACATCGCGCCGACGCTCCTCGTCGTGCGCCGCTCCTGCGGCTGCTCGCCCGCGCCGGCCGAGCGCGAGGCGGCCGCGCCGGCCGACGGCGACGCGGACCAGGCCGACGCGCTCGCCCGGGAGCTGGTCGCCCTCGCGACCTTCTCGTCGGCGCCCGACCGGAGCGCGCCGCCGACCGAGTCGTGGCCCGGGGTGACGGAGGTGGTCCGCGGGCTCGAGGCGGCCGCCCAGGGAAAGCCCGGCCCCGCGCCGGCGGCGCTGGAGCGGGCGTGGCGCGAGGCCGCGGAGCAGATGCCCCATATCGATCTGCTCCTCGCCATGATCGACCGCCTGGAACGAGCGGGCCAGTCCATGCTCCGCGGCGCGGAGGACGCCGCGGCCCAGCGGCGCGTCACGGCGTACATCCGGAGGGCGCGCCACGACATGATGCAGGGCCGGGTGGCGATCGAGACGGCCCGCGCCGATTACCTGAACAGCCTCCTCGACATCAACCTCGTTGTCCGGGAGACGCTCTTGGAGCACGCGGACAACGGCGGGAGCAAGCTGAGCTGGCTCTCCGCGGTGCAGATGAGCTGGGGCTGCCTCGCCGTGTGGGAAGAGCCGGGAGACGAGGGGCCCACGCTGCGGATCGTCGAGAGCTCCTGCCCCGGCATGGAGGCCGCCGCGCCGGCGGCGGGCACGCGCGTCGCGGCGGCGGAGTTCCCGCGCGGCGACTGGCTACCTGCGGCCGTTCAATACGACGGCGACCACGTCCTCCGGCTCATCCCGCTCCGCAGCCAGGGCGAGGACCGCGGCGTCCTGGCCATCTGCGCTCCGGTGAGCAGCCCGCTCGGGCTGGATCACCGGGACATGGACATGTGGGTCGCGATGCTGACCGCGGCGTTCGAGCGCGCCTCGCTGATCGAGTCGCTGATCGAGCAGGAGAAGCGGTCGCGCGCCGCCTACGAGCGCGAGCGCGCCCTCGCCGACGCCGTGCGCCGGCTCGGGTGCCCGGTCATCCCGCTCGACGAGGGGGTGCTGCTCGTGCCGCTCGTCGGGGCCATCGATCCGGAGCGCGCGAGCCACGTGCTCGAGGTGGTGCTCGCGGAGCTCAGCCGCCAGGAAGCCGAGGTGTTGCTGATGGATATCACCGGCGTGCCCTTCGCCGACATGCAGGTCGCGGCGTCGCTGACGAAGACGGCCCGCGCCGCCGTCCTGCTCGGCGCCGAGGTCATCGTCGTGGGGATGCGGCCGCAGGTCGCGCAGGAGTTCACCCAGCTCGGCATCGACCTCGCGGGGATGACGCTTTATCCGACCCTCGGCAGCGCGCTCTCGTCGCTGCGCCGCAGGCGACAGCCGCTCATCGGGCCGCGGCCGCCCCGCGCCTGAGCCGCCGCCGGCAGGGCCCGGCAAAAGCCGGCGCTCCCCGGAAAGGGTCGCCAGCGCGAGATTGGACCGATGTCGCCTTGCATGGGTCCACATTGCCGTTGACCTGGTCGCGCCGGGTGGACGACGCTGCGCCCGGGAGGAAGAGGAAGCCATGTCGACCCTGGTACGTCTGTCCGCCGCGACGGCGTTCGCGGCCGTCGCGATGCACGTCGGCGTGCTCGTCACCAGCACCAGCGGGTGCGGAGGCGACGAGTGCGACGAGGAGCCCATCGGGTGCAGCACCGTCGAGGATTGCCCTCGCTGGGTGGTCCGGTGCAACGGCGGGTTCGCCGCGATCGCTGGGCAGTGCACCGACGCCGGCTGTTGCCGGCGCGCCGTCGACGTGTGCTTGGAAGTGTGCGACTCGTTCGAGCAAAAGGTCTCGAGCTGCTCCCAGTACGATTGAGGCCCCGCCGCTCCTCTACCCCTCCACGCCCGTCCCCGCGCCGGCGGCCCCCGGGTCGCGCTCGTCTTCGCCGGGAGCGCGGCGCGCCGCGCGCGGCTTGCTCTTGCTGACGCCCACCCGCCGCACGAACGAGAGGAACTGCCCGAGCGTGGGCGAGGCGTCGTCGGCCCGCCACGCGAGCAGGAGGTCCGTGACCGGCGCGCCCACGATCGGCCGCAGCGCGAGCCCCCCGCGCCGGATGTTCTTGATGGATTCCGGCAGGATAGAGACGCCGAAGCCCGCCGCCACGAGGCTCAGGATGTCGAGGTGCAGCGCCTCCTGCACGACGCGCGGCGTGAAGCCCGCCTCGCGGCACAGCCCCACCACGAGGTCGAAGAAGGCCGATCCGCGCTGGCGCGGGAACACGACGAACGGCTCGCGCGACAGGAGCTCGAGCGGGATGCGCCTGCGCCCGGCGAGCGGGTGATCCGCCGGCAGGGCGACGAGGAGCGGCTCGCGCCGGACGCACTCGGAGGCGAGCCGCGGGTCGTTGAGCGGCGCCCTCACGAAGCCGACGTCGATGCGCCCGTCCTTGAGCGCGTCGATCTGCTCCTGCGGCGGCATCTCGCGCAGCGCGAGCTCCACCGACGGGAAGTCGGTGCGGAAGGCGCGGACCAGCTCGGTGATGCCGCTGTAGGCGAGCGACGACAGGTACCCGACCACGAGGCGCCCGGTCTCGCCGACGCTCGCGCGCCTGGCCTCGTGCACCGCGAGATCGAGCGCGTCGAAGACCCGCCGCACGTGGGCCAGGAAGACCGCCCCCGCGGGCGTCAGCTCGACGCGCCGCCGCGACCTGTCGAAGAGCGAGAACCCGAGCTCGGACTCGAGATCCTGGATCTGCCGGCTCAGCGGGGGCTGGGCGATGCCGAGCCGCTGCGCCGCGCGGCCGAAATGCCGCTCCTCGGCGACGGCCGTGAAGTACCGGAGGTGGCGCAGGTCCATACCTTGAAGGTATCGTCTGATACGAAATAATAGATTGGACGAACGTCAGGGGCACCCTAAAAGCGGAGCCTGCCCTCAAGCGGCCCCGTCCGGGGCGCCCTGGAGGGGGACGGGAATTCGCCGCCCATGTGGCTCGTCCGGATCGCGCTGCAACGCACGTACACGTTCATCGTGATGTCGATGCTCATCGTCATCCTGGGCGTGTTCACCATCACCCGGATGCCGACGGACATCTTCCCCGACATCGACATCCCGGTCCTGTCCGTCATCTTCAACTACGGCGGCCTCCCCCCCGAGGAGATGGAGAAGCGCATCGTCAACAACTACGAGCGCTTCCTGACGACCACAGTCAACGACATCGAGCACATCGAGAGCCAGTCGCTCACCGGCATCTCGATCATCAAGATCTTCCTCCAGCCGGGCGCCAGCATCGAGGCCGCCACCGCGCAGGTGACGGCGGTCTCGCAGACCGCCATCCGCATGATGCCGCCCGGCATCAGCCCGCCGCTCGTCATCCGTTACAGCGCCTCCAGCGTGCCCATCCTGCAGGCCGCGCTGGAGAGCGAGTCGCTGAGCGAGCAGCAGCTCTTCGATTACGCGGTCAACTTCATCCGCGCCGACATCGCCACGATCCGGGGCACGCAGATCCCCTGGCCTTACGGCGGCAAGCAGCGCCAGATCATGGTCGACATCGACCCGCAGCGCCTCTTCGCGTGGGGGCTGTCGCCGCGCGACGTGAACGCCGCCCTCGGCCTGCAGAACGTCATCCTGCCCTCCGGCACGGCGAAGATGGGGGAGAACGAGTACCCCGTCATCATGAACAGCAGCCCCGAGGCGTTCGAGGAGCTCGGCAAGCTGCCGCTCAGGACCGTGAACGGGAGGACCGTCTACCTCCGCGACGTCGCGAGCGTGCGCGACGGGAACGCGCCGCAGACGAACATGGTGCACGTCGAGGGCAAGCGCAGCGTGCTCCTCAGCATCCTCAAGAACGGGAGCGCGAGCACGCTCGACGTCACGTCGCGCATCCACGCGATGCTGCCGAGCACGCTGGAGAAGCTCCCGAAGGAGCTCAAGGTCTCGCTGCTCTTCGATCAGTCGGTGTTCGTCCGCGCGGCGGTCGACGGGGTCGTGCACGAGGCGCTCATCGCCGCGGGGCTCACCGCGCTCATGATCCTCTTGTTCCTCGGGAGCTGGCGCAGCACGCTCATCGTCGTCATCAGCATCCCGCTCTCGATCCTCGTCTCGATCATCGCGCTCCACGCCCTCGGCCACACGCTCAACGTGATGACGCTCGGCGGGATGGCGCTCGCGGTCGGCATCCTCGTCGACGACGCGACCGTGGCCATCGAGAACATCCACAGGAACCTCGGGCAGCGGAAGCCGTTCATCCGCGCGATCATCGACGGCGCGCAGGAGATCGCCGTCCCGGCGCTCGTCTCGACGCTCTGCATCTGCATCGTCTTCGTGCCGGTGGCGTTCATCACCGGCGCCGCGAAGTCGCTCTTCGTGCCGATGGCCATGGCGGTCGTCTTCGCCATGCTCATGTCGTACTTCCTGTCGCGGACGCTCGTCCCGACCCTCGTGCGCCTCTTGCTCGAGCGCGAGGCCGCGGAGCACGCCCACGGCCCGGAGGGGACGGCGAAGCCGAAGAGCCTGTTCGGGCGCGTCTTCGCCGCGTTCAACCGCGCCTTCGACCGGCTGCGGGCGGCGTACGGGGGCTGGCTCGCCTGGGCGCTCGCGCACCGCGCCGCGTTCGTGGGCGCGTTCCTCGCCTTCGTCGCCGCCTCGGTCGCGCTGATCCCGCTCCTCGGCCGCGACTTCTTCCCGAGCGTCGACGCCGGGCTCATCAAGCTCCACGTGCGCGGCGCGCCGGGCACCCGCCTCGAGGAGAGCGAGCGCCACTTCGCGCAGATCCAGGAGACCATCCGCCAGGTGATCCCGCCGGGCGAGATCCGCACGATGCTCGACACCATCGGGATCCCGGCGAGCGGCATCAACCTGTCGCTGAGCGAGGGCGCGCAGATCTCCTCGGCCGACGGGCAGATCTTCATCGCGCTCGCGGAGCACCACCAGCCGACCGCCGGCTACGTGCGCAAGCTCCGCGACAAGCTGAACGCGGCGTACCCCGACACGACGTTCTTCTTCCTCGCCCCCGACATCTCGACGCAGGTCCTGAACTTCGGCCTCGCCGCGCCCATCAACGTCCAGGTCGTGGGCCCGATCGGCAAGGAGGACGAGACCTACGCGGTGGCACGGCGGATCAAAGGCCGCATGGAGCGGATCCCCGGCGCGGTGGACGTGCACCTCGCGCAGGTGCCGGCGCGGCCGCAGCTCCGCATCGACGTCGACCGCACCATGGCCGACCAGATGGGGCTCAGCCAGCGCGACGTCGCGAGCGACGTCCTCGTCTCGCTGTCGTCGAGCGGGCAGACGTCGCCGACCTATTGGCTCGACAAGCGCGGCGTGCAGTACCTCGTCGCCGTGCAGACGCCCCAGTACGCGATCGGCTCGATCGACGACCTGAACGCGACGCCGCTGTCGACCGGCGACAGCCGGCCCCAGCTCCTGTCGAACGTCGCCTCGCTGTCGCGCTCGACCGGGCCGGCGAACATCACCCACTACAACGTCGCGCGGACCTTCGACGTGCAAGCGAACGTCGACGGCACCGACCTCGGCTCGGTCGCGGGCGCGGTCTCGCGCGTGATCGACGAGCTCAGGCCCGAGCTGCCGCGCGGGACGAAGGTGACCGTCAAGGGGCAGGCGGAGAGCATGGACTCGTCGTTCTCCGGCCTCGGCTACGGGCTGCTCTTCGCGGTCGTGCTCGTGTACCTGCTGATGGTCGTGAACTTCCAGTCGTGGCTCGATCCGCTCATCATCCTGATGGCGCTCCCGGGCGCGGTGGCCGGCATCGCGTGGATGCTCTTCGTGACGCACACGACGCTGAGCGTGCCCGCGCTCATGGGCTCGATCATGTGCGTCGGCGTCGCCACGGCGAACAGCATCCTCGTCGTGACGTTCGCGAACGACCAGCGCAAGCTGGGCCGCGACGCCCCCACCGCGGCGCTCGCCGCGGGCATGACGCGCCTCCGGCCGGTGCTCATGACCGCGCTCGCGATGATCTTCGGCATGCTGCCGATGTCGCTCGGCCTCGGCGAGGGCGGCGAGCAGAACGCCCCCCTGGGCCGCGCCGTCATCGGCGGCCTGCTCGTCGCCACGCTGAGCACGCTCTTCTTCGTGCCGGTGATGTACAGCCTCCTCCGGAGCAAGGCTCCGGCCCGAGACCCGCTCGCTGAGGACCTATGAGCTCCCCCGAACGCCCCGCCCAGACGCCGCCCCTGGGCCCCCCCGCCGACGATCTCGGCTTCGATCTGCCGCCGCCCGCCGCGATGACGCGCACGCGCGGCCTCGCCCTCGGCGTGGGCCTCGCCGTCGCGCTCGGGGCGGCGTTCGCCGCGGCGTACCTACCCCGCCGGAGCGCCCGCGCCGCGCTCGAGGAGGGCGTGCGGGCCGCCGAGGGCGCCGCGCCGCGCGTCGTGGTCGTCTCGCCGCAGCCGGTGTCGAGCGACCGGGCGCTCGTCCTGCCGGGGAGCATCCAGCCGCTCGAGGAGACGGTCGTCTACCCGCGCGTGAGCGGCTACGTGCGGAAGTGGAGCGCCGACATCGGCGACAAGGTCGAGGAGGGGCAGGTCCTCGCCGAGATCGACACGCCCGAGCTCGATCAGGAGCTCGCGCAGGCCCGCGCGCAGCTCGTGCAGGCGAACGCCGGCCTCGTGCAGGCCCAGGCGAACCGCGACCTGTCGCGATCGAGCGTGCAGCGCTACCAGCAGCTCGTCCCCGCGGGCGTGGCGCCGCAGGAGGAGCTCGAGCAGCGGCAGGGCCAGGCGCACGTCGCCGAGGCGAGCGTCACCGTGGCGCAGGCGGCGATCGCCGCGCAGCAGGCGAACATCCAGCGCATCCTGGATCTCAAGAAGTTCGCGAAGATCGCCGCGCCGTTCGCGGGGACGGTCACCTCGCGGACGATCGACCGCGGGGCGCTGGTCACGGCGGGCAACGGGACGCCGCTCTTCCGGATCGCGGCGACCGACCCGGTGCGCGTCTTCGTGGGCGTCCCGCAGGACGTGGCGCCCAGCGTGCGGATCGACGCGCCGGCGAAGGTCACGGTGCGCGAGTTCGCGGGGCAGCCGTTCCAGGGCACGATCGCGCGCACGGCCGGCGCGCTCGACGCGGCGACGCGGACGATGAACACGGAGGTGCGGGTGCCGAACCCCGACGGGCGGCTCCTCGCGGGCATGTACGCCGAGGTCGCGCTGACCCTGCCCACGCCGCACCGCGTGCTCGAGATCCCGGCGACGGCGCTCTACAACGACGCCAAGGGGCTCCGCGTGGCCGTCGTGGATCCCGGGGGCAAGATCCGCTTCGCGCCGATCACGGTCGAGCGCGACACGGGCGCGACGATCCACGTGTCGACGGGGCTCGACGGGAGCGAGCGGATCGTGAAGCTCGCGAGCGCGGAGCTGACCGACGGGATGGCGGTCGAGGTCCTCAAGTGACCGGCCGCCGCCGCCCCCGGGCGCGGGGCGGCGGCGAGCCGGGGACGAACCGAACGAGGCGTCGAGAGCGCGAGAGAGAGGCCTCGTGTCTCAGGACGCCCCCCGGGCGCCTCGGCGGCTCTTCCGCCAGGGCCGCTGTCGACGCCGGCGCTAGTCTTCGAAATACGCCGGGATGTCGATGAACTCCTGCGTGAACAGCGCCTTGAAGAACTCGGTGTCCGTGCCGGGCGCGAGCTCGAGATACCGGGTGTACTCCAGCACCGTCTGATTGCCGCACTGGGTGAGATCCCCGAGCGCGTAGTACTGCTCCATGCCGAACGCCGGGTCCAGGAGGCGGACGAGGATCTGGTGGTGCGCCTCGGAGCGGTAGATGATCTCCTCGTGGAGCGTGACGCCCCCCGAGGTGAACTGGTACGCCGAGGGGATCGTCTCCGGGCCTCCGCCGTTCAGCCACAGGAACGTCGGCGCCACGTCGGGCAGGACCGCCTCCACGAACCACTCGATGTCGCGGAGCACGGGCCAGACCTCGCTGATGGGCGCGTCGATCAGCACCCGCTGGTAGCTCAGATACTGATCCTGTCCGATGCTCTGGAACAGGAACACGCTCTGGTCGTCGCAGCTCGCGCTGGACGCCACGCCGACGTCGTCGCCGAACGGGCCTTCGGTCGCGGCCGCGCTGCCCGTATAAAGCAGCGCCGCCAGGCAGCCCGCGAAGAAAGTCGACAAGCTCGTGGTGATCCTCATGGTAAGTCACCTCTCTTTACAATCGGGAGATGGCGATTCGTGCGCTGGCGTGGCGCCTGCGGCGTCACGTGCGCACTCCGGTCTCGCATCGCCCTCGCGTTCGCGAGCGCTCCACAGCGCTCACCGGCCAATTGAAGCAGCCTAGCAAATGGGGCCTTATCCGTCGAGCGGAGACGGACGCGATCCCTCGCCTACAACGTTTGTACATGCGAGCGCTTCAATCACGTCTCATGTCTCACCTCTCACGTCTCACCTCTCACCTCACCCGATGTGGCGGGGCGGTGAAGTGCCTCGGGGTCCGCGTGATGGCCGCCGGATTCGACCGTCGATGGCTCACGTCGGCTCACGTCCTGGCGCAGCGCGGCGTGGCCCTGAGCGGCATCATCCCCTACAGCACCTCGCAGGCGGGCATCGCCGCCGCGATGAGCGCGAGATAGCCGCCCCCGAACGCGCGGCGCTCCGGAAGTTCACGCTCCCGAGCGCTCCACGAAACCTGCGCCCGCCTACGGTGGCGCCATGACGCGCATGGACCTGGTGGAGCGGATCGTCGCAGCGAAGCTGGAGCGCAAGCTGACCTGGAGGCAGCTGGCCGAGGCGGTGGGGCGCAGCGAGGTGTGGACCACCTCGGCGCTGCTCGGGCAGCAATGCATGAGCGCCGACGAGGCGGCCGCGGCCGGCAACCTGCTCGGCCTCAGCCAGGAGGAGGTGCTCCTGCTCCAGGTGCCGCCGTCGAAGGGCTCCCTCGGCCCGAACCCGCCGACCGACCCGCTGATCTACCGCTTCCACGAGATCGTGCAGGTGTACGGCACGACGCTGAAGGAGCTGATCCACGAGAAGATGGGCGACGGCATCATGAGCGCCATCGACTTCGAGATGAGCGTCGACAAGGTGCCCGACGCCAAGGGCGACCGCGTGCGCGTGGTGATGCACGGCAAATTCCTCCCCTACCGCAAGTGGTAGCGGCAGGAGCGCGCCGGGGCGGCGCCGTCACTGGACCGGTGTCGTCGCGAACGGGTTGAGCTGGTTCGTATACAGGTCCTCGGCCTTGATCTGGCCCGGCTTCAGCTCGCCGTCCTTCACCAGCCAGTCGATCCAGACCTGGTATTCCTTGGACGACAGGAGCCCTCCCTTGCCGGCGACGCCCATGCTGGTCCAGTACTTCACCGCGGACGCGTCCTCGTTGCGGCCCCGCCGCTCGATGATGCGCTGCAGGCGGGCCACCACCTCCTCGCGCGGGGTGCTCCGCGCCCACTCGACGGCGCGCCCCACGGCCTCCACGAACTTGCGGGCGCTGTTCGGGCTCTCCTCGAGGAAGCGCTTCCTCAGCACGTAGCTGCCGGCGGTGAACTCGCCGAACAGCTCGTGATCCGAGAACAGCGCCCGGATGCCGCCGCGCTCGAGCGCCTTGTCGCGCAGGATGTCGCCGAGGACCGCGACGTCGACCTGCTTCTGCCGGAGCGCCTGCTCCGCGCTCACGGGCGGCAGCACCACCAGCGTGACCTGCGCGATCTCGGCGCCCGTCAGCCCGCTGCGCGACAGGTACTCCTTCAGCATGAACTCGTGGTGCGCGCCCAGCGTGTTCATCGCGACCTTCTTGCCCAGGAGGTCGCGCGGCGACCGGATGGCGCTGTCCTCGGTCACGTAGAAGCCGCTCCAGCGCTTCGCGTCGACCCCGTAGCCGCCCACCACCGCCCGGAGCGGCGCCCCGGCGGCGATCAGCTTGATCACCGCGCCGTTGAACGCCTGCCCGAAATCGGTGTCGCCGGTGACCACCGTCTGGATGTCCTGCGGCCCGCTGATCGTGTTGCCGACGTAGCTGAGCTTGAGCGGGGCGAGGTACCCGAGGTCCTCTGCCAGCTCGGGCACCGAGACCACGCCGGCGAACCCCTGATGGCGCAGCTCCAGCACCTCGTAATCGCCCGCGGCCCTGTCGCCCTGGCCGCCGCCCGGCTCGGCCTTCGAGCAGGCCGCGAGCGAGAGCGCGGCAGAGAGCGCCGCCACGAACGCGCGGCGGGTTACGGTGAACGGAGCAGGCGGTTCGAGTTCGCGCATGGGTGCAAGGCCTCTGTGTGCGCCGTGGGCCGGCGCGTGATCTGGATCGCCCCTCTCCTGCGGGGACATCGTCGACGGCGCGCGCCGTACCTCTCGGCTGACGCTGATCACGCTTACTCGGCGGCCGCCGGCTCGGTCGGGGCGGGGTGCACCGCGGCTACGGCGCTCGACGTCCTGCGCGCCAGCGCGACGAGCAGCCCGAAGAGCACGGACAGGAGCAGGAACATCGACTGGAGCCCGAGGCTCTTGCCCACGAGGCCGCCCACGGTGCTGCCGAAAAGGCCGCCCGACGGGCCCACGAGGGCGTGCAAGCCGGCCACCTTCCCCCGCCCCACGCGCGCGCCGATGCGGGCGATGCGGGTGAGGTTCGCGATCTGCAAGAGGCCGAGCCCGAGGCCGAGGATCAGGCCGCCGGCGCGGAGCAGGTCGAGCTCGCCCGAGAGGCCGAGCAAGAGGAGCGCGATCGGGACGAGGACGAGGCTCGTGAGGTAGATGCGCTCGTGCCCCACCCGGCCGACCAGGCCGCCCAGCGAGAACAGCGCGAAGATGTAGGTCACGCCCTGCCACGCGAGCAGCCCCGAGGCCTCGGCCGCCGTCAGATCGGCGACGGCGACGCCGATCGGGATGATGAAGAACATGAAGAACGAGTTGACCGACTGGGCCGCGAACTCGATCATGCACACGCCGCGCAGCTCGACGTCCTGCGCGAGCAGGCCGAGATCGGACCGGACGCCGGAGAGGCGGAGCTCCCTCCGGGGGGTGGACCGCGCCGCATAACGACCGAAGACGATCGGCGACATGAAGACCGTGACGAGGAAGCTCGCCCCGATGAGCCAGTAGGTGCCCTGAAAGCCCAGGGCCTTGGTGAGCGCGGCCGCGAGCATGGGGCCCAGCAGGAACATGCCGACCATATGGGTGGCGCGGTACCAGCCGGCCTTGCCCTCGCCCACCGTCTCGAGCTGCTGCATGAACACGGTGCTCAGCGAGACGAAGCGCATCGGCATGAAGAAGCTGATCGCCGTCGTGCAGACCAGCAGGAACACCGGAGACGGGATCGCCGGCAAGGCCATGTAGAGAGTCCCCGCAACGAGGCTCCCCAGCACGAACAGCCGCGAGGGCCCGAGGTGATCGACGAGCAGCCCGATCGGGATGCTCATGAGCAGCACCCCGACGCTCTGCGATCCGGCGATGAGCCCGAGCAGCGCCTCGTTCGCCCTGAGGTCCAGCGCGTAGAGCGTCGTGGTCACCTTGGCGACGCCGACGCTGATGCCCATGACCGAGGACAGCGCCGCGAACACCAGAAGAAAGCGGTTCTTGTCGATGAAGGAACGCAGCTTGACCTCGTGGACGGCTCGAATCACGCCCGTTGATCCGCGCCAGCGATCGGCGGCCGTCACCGCGTGTCCGCGGTGCCCGCGATCGTCGGAGACCGTCAGCAACGAGCAACGCCCGTGCCGCGCCGCCGCGCGCCGCTCGGCGAGGCCGGCCGCGCGCGCGCTGCTGCCCCGGCAGCAACCGGTGGTGATCCGCTGCTCCGGCGCCAGCAGGACCGCGCCGTCGCGCGCCCGATCGGCCGCCCGCGACGGCGGGCGCCCGCGCCGGCGCGGCGGTATGCTGGCGCCATGGCCGCCGCCGCTCCCCCCGACGAGCCCGCCTTTCACGAGCCCGCCCTCGGGCCGGTGCCGCTCCGGGATCTCGGCCTCACCATCGCGGGAACGCGCCTCGAGGCGATCGTCGCGGAGTTCACGGCGGAGCTCGAGCTCGCCGGGCTCCGCCGGGTCCGCCCGCGATTCTACCTCTCCACGGAGTGGGGAGTCCCGTTCAACACGATCTCGATCGGCATCCCGTTCTACCTGGCGAGGCCCGACCTGACGGCGCTCCACGGCGCGCGCACGGGGCATGTCGAGGGCGTCTCCCGGGCGGATTGCCTGCGTTACCTCCGCCACGAGATGGGGCACGTCGTCAATTACGCGTATCGACTGTACGGCGAGCCGGAGTGGGTGGAGCGCTTCGGCCCGATCGACGCGCCCTACCACGAGAGCTACCGGCCGATCCCGTTCAGCCGCCGGCATGTCGTCCACCTGCCCGGCTGGTACGCGCAGAAGCACCCGGACGAGGACTGGGCAGAGACGTTCGCCGTCTGGATGACGCCCGGGCGCGCGTGGCGGGTCGAGTACGCCGACTGGCCCGAGGCGCTCGCCAAGCTGGAGTACTGCGATCGCGCCATGGCCGCGCTGCGCGAGCGCGACCCGGTCGTGACCGACGACGCGCTCGACGAGGACGTCGCCGAGCTCGGCACGTCGCTCGACGAGTATTACGGCGCGGCGCTCCCCGGCGACGGCGAGCTGCCGCGGGGCTTCGACGGCGCGCTGCGGGCGATCTTCGACGAGCTCGACGCGCCGGACGAGGCGGGCGCGGAGCGGCCGGCCGCGGCGCTCATCCTGGACATGGAGCGGGAGCTCGTCGCCAGCGTCTACCGCTCGACCGGCCATTTCCCCGAGGCGACGCGGCCGCTCGTGCGCCACCTCGCCGGGCGCGCGGGCGAGCTCGGGCTCGCGTACCGCGCCGTGAACGAGCGGACGGCGGTGATCGCCTTCGCGGCGCTCGTCACGGCGCTCGCGATGAACCACGTGCGCACCGGCAGCTACTTCGCGTAGCGCTGCATCGCCAGGTCGACGATCCGCTGGACGAGCGCGTCGTACCCGATGCCGGCCGCGGCGGCGGCCATGACGAACTCCCCCGAGGCCTCGAGGTAGCAGCTCGCGTTGACCTCGATCACGTAGATGTCGCCGGCCTCGGTGAGCCGGAGATCGACCCGGCCGTAGTCCTTCACGCGGAGCGCCCGGTAGGCGTCGAGCGAGACCTTCTGGAGCCTCGCCCGGAGCTCGTCGGAGAGCTCCGCGACGACGGCCTTCGTGCCCTTGTACTCGGCGCTCTGCTCGTCGAACTTCGCCTTCTGATCGAGGATGTGCGGCCGCCCCTCCGGGAAGCCGGTGAAATCGATCTCGATCGGCGGGAGCGCCGTGGGCTGCGCGTTGCCGAGGATCCCCACGTAGAGCTCCCGCCCCTCGATGAACTCCTCGGCGAGGGCCGAGTCGTCGCACTCCTCGTGGATGGCGAGGACCCGCTTCATGAGGGATCGGGCGTCGTGGACGAGGCCGTTCCTGTCGATGCCGATCGACGCGTCCATGCGGAGCGGCTTGACGAACAGGGGCATGTGCAGGTTGCCCCCGGTCTCGAAATCCGCGTCCTTGGAGAAGACGGCGAACTTTGGATAGAGGATGCCCTCGAAGGCGAGGATCTTCTTGGAGAGGCCTTTGTCCTGCGCGAGCGAGAGCTCCGCGGGGCCGGCGCCCGTGTAGCGGAGGCCGAGCATGTCGAGCAGGCCGACCACGGAGACGTCGCCGAGCACGTTGTCGCCGAACATCTCCATGAGGTTGAAGACGAGATCGGGGCGGGCGCGCGAGAGGGCGGAGACGAGCCTCGCGACGTCGCCGTGCTCGGCGATGACCGACACCTCGTGTCCGCCGTTCCTGAGCGCCCGGGCGACCTGCTCGACCACAACATCCGGCTTCTGGTCCGGGGCCTCGATGTACGTGAGCACGACGATGTTCATGGCAGGGCTCGGCGCCGCGTCGACGCACTCGACGCCGTCGACGTCGTCGACGTCGTCGACGCATGAGCATGAAGCGAGCCAGGCTCGATCCGCGGAGAGAACGAGAGGAAACCGCCCCTCGCCGGCGCCTCACCCGCGTGGCGCAACGTCGCAGAGGGGCGATTTGCCGCTCTGGAGCGGAGGCTCTACCGACCTCTGCAGTTCGAAGATCCTCATCGGGCCTGGCCGCGGTAGAATCGGGAACAGCATGGACGTGAGCCAGCTCATCGAGCGCGCGGCGGCAGCGCCGTCGTTGCTCCTCGCGACGGACTTCGACGGGACCATCTCCGAGATCGCCGCGGTGTCGGGCGGGGCGGTCGCGGAGCGGGGCGCCATCGAGGCGCTCCAGGCGCTCTCCGGCGCGCCGGGGACGACGGTGGCGCTGGTGTCGGGCAGGACGATCCACGACCTCGCGGCGCGCACGGCGGCGCTCGAACCGGCGTGGCGCGTCGGCGAGCACGGGGCCGAGATCGCGGCGCCGGGCGGGGCGCTCGTCTACGAGGCGGAGGCGCCGGCCGAGGCGCTCGACGCGCTGGAGCGGGACGCGGAGGAGATCGCGCGGCGCGTCCCCGCGTTCTGGGTCCAGCGCAAGCGGTGCTCGATCGCGCTCCACTGGCGGCTCGTCTCGGCGGAGGATCGGCCGGCGGCGTTCGACGCCATCGAGGCGTGGTCGGGCGCGGCGCGGCGGAAGGGGCTCGTGGTCATGAAGGGGCGCAGCATCCACGAGGCCAGGGACGCCGCGCACGACAAGGGCGGCGCCCTGGCCTTCCTGCTGGCGCGGCTGCCGCCGGGGACGCTCGTGGTCTACGCGGGCGACGACACGACCGACGAGCCGGCGATCGCCTACGCGCGGGCGAACGGGGGCGTGGGGGTGTACATCGCCTCCGCCGAGCGGCCGGACGCCGCGGTCGAGCCCGACCTGACGCTCGGCGACCCCGGGGCGTGGATCGCCCTGCTCAAGGAGCTCGCGGCGCGGCGCCGCGGCCTGGCGAGCGCGGCGCTGCGCCCGGCGTGAGGGGGCCGCCGCGCGGCGTCGCTCCAGGGGAGGCGCCCGGGCCGGATCGTGTAGGCTCGCGGGCATGCCCATCACGCGACTCACGAAGCCCGATTCGAAGTTTCGCCTCGAGGACGTCTCGACGGACCCGCCCCGCGACGCGACGAAGCAGGAGGCGGCCGAGCGGCTCCACGAGCTCGGCAAGGAGCTGCTCGAGCTCCAGGAGCTCATGTGGGGCGCGCGGACGCACAGCGTGCTCATCGTGCTCCAGGGCCGCGACGCGGCCGGCAAGGACGGCGCGATCAAGAACGTCGTCGGCGCGCTGAACCCGCGCGGCGTGAGCGTGAGCTCGTTCGGCGTGCCGACGAAGGAGGAGCGGGAGCACGATTTCCTGTGGCGGATTCACCGGCACGCGCCCCGCGCGGGGGAGTTCGCCATCTTCAACCGCTCTCATTACGAGGACGTGCTCGTCGTGCGCGTGCACGACCTGGCGCCCAAGTCGCTGTGGGGCGAGCGCTACGACCACATCAACGATTTCGAGGAGCTGCTCGCCGAGCACGGGACCATCGTGATCAAGTTCTTCTTGCACATCAGCAAGAAGGAGCAGGAAAAGCGGCTCCTGGAGCGCGAGGAGAGCCCCTCGACCGCCTGGAAGCTCAACGTGAACGACTGGAAGGAGCGGGAGGTCTGGGACGAGTACACGGAGGCCTACGAAGACGTCTTCCGGCGCTGCTCCTCGCGGTATGCGCCCTGGTGCATCGTCCCGGCCGACGCCAAGTGGTACAGAAACCTGGTCGTCGCCGAGGCCGTGGCCGAGGCGATGCGGGAACACCGCGACGACTGGCTGAAGACGCTCGAGCGGAACGGGAAGGAAGGCCGCGAGGAGCTCGAGGAGTACCGCCGATCGAAGGGCGTGCGGCACAAGGGGTGAGCGGGCAGCTCAGGACGACGCGCGGGGCCCGCCCACGTCGTCGGGGACCACGAGCGGCCGGCGCCTGAACCACGGTACCGTGCGCCGGCCCACGCCCTCCCAGGTCGCGACATCGGAATAGGCGTGCGTCATCGTCGCGCCGATCAGGAGGTTTGCGACGTTGACGGCCATCTGCAAGAGCCTGGACCGGATCAGCAGGTGGGCCTCGGCGCGCGGGCAGTTCTTCTTCAGCCACTCGGTCATCTGGTCGCGAAAATCGGTGTCCATCCTGGGCGACTCGAGCGCGTCCACCATGTAGATGCACCGCTGGAATTGCCGGATCTGCCGCTCGCCGTCCTCAATGACGTGGGGCGCGAACTCTCCGATCTGGAGATCGCGACAGACGTAGAGCATCAGGCCCTTGCCGAGCTCGTAGCTCCGCATGACGCCGCGGTAGTCGACGTAAAGCCAGCTCTGCTCCTCGATTCTCTGCTTTTTCATGGGGCACCGCCCGTCCCCGCGTACGCGCGGAACCGGCCCACCGCGCCAGTGTAGGCGTTGGATGAGGCTGCGTCATGGACGTTGGCGGCCCGGGGCGTGGGCAGGATGCGTGGCGCTCGGCCGTGGCGAGCCGAGCAGCGCCCTCGCCACGGGCCGTGAACTAGCCGCCTGCGGGTCTGCGGAGGGATCTGCCGAGCTCGCCCGTCACGCGCGGCTGACCCCGAGCGCCGATGGCGTACGGCGCTCCGTTCCCGCGGCGCGGTGGCGCTCCCGGCAGCAGCGGCCGCGCTCGGCGCTCGCGCGGCCCGGGGGCGGCTGCCGCACGCACCTCTCCGAGGTCACCGCTGCGACCACGCTCGGCGAGCCTCCCTCGGCAAGGCTCTGCCCTCACCTGCGGGACTTTGCATTCCCGAGCAAGACGTTGCCCTCCTCGGCGGGGCTCGAACGGGCGAGCTGGTCACGGCGGCCCGTCACGTCCGCCCCTGGCTCTCCCGCGACGTCCAGCGGTGAGCTCCGCCGATCCAAGCCGTTCCCCGGCCGTTTCACCGCCGCCATCGCCGTGCGTGAGCCACGGCGCCGGGCCGATCCTCACGGCTCTGCATGCACGCCTGGCACGCCGCTCCTCCAGCGGCACGGCGCTTGATTGGGCTTCTGCGCGGACCGAACGTCGGTAGGGGTGAAGCGGCGGGCCTCAGTCCGCACGAGGCGCCTGCCGACCTGTCCGTGACCGAGCAGGACGACCTGCGTCGAACGAAGGAGAGAATGAGATGAACACAGACACCAGCGGATTCGATCTCGAGATGATCACACCTGACGACCTCACCGAGCTGGAGGTGAGGGAGGTCTCGTTGTGTTGTCGTTGCTGCTACGGCCGCGTGAGCGACGAGTGACATGAGCGGCAGGGAGGCGCGCCCCCTGCCGCCGGCGCCCAGGCAGCGCTCGCCGCGCTGCCTGGGCGCCTCCTTTTCCCTGCGCGCGAGGATCTGCTCATGAGTGTGAAGCCGAGATTCGACCTGCCGCGCATCGGCGTTGGGCTCGCCTACCGGCCCTGGTTCGTGCGCGGGCTCAAAGAACACCGCGATCGTATCGACTGGATCGAGATCTGCGCGGACCACTACATCGACCGGACAGAGGGGCGGGTCGCGCGCGCCGTCGAGCTGAGCCAGCGTCTCCCCATAGCGCCCCATGGCCTCGAGCTCTCCATCGGCACCGACGCGCCGCTCGACGTGGATTACTGCCGCGACGTCGCGCGCCTCGCGAAGGCGGTCCGCGCCCCCTGGTACAGCGATCACCTCTGCTTCACGCAGGTCTCCCAGATCGAGCTCGGCCAGCTCACGCCGATCGCGTTCTCCGAGCCCGCCGCGGCGCGCTGCGCGGCCAAGGCACGGCAGTTCCAGGAAATGCTCGGGGTCCCGTTGCTCCTCGAGAACATCGCCTATTACCTGGCGATCCCCGGGGGCACCATGACAGAGGCGGATTTCATCAGCAAGGTCGTGAACGACGCCGATTGCGGCATCTTGCTCGATCTCACGAACCTGTACATCAACGCCCAGAACCTCCACTATGATCCGTATGAGTTCATCGACCGCATCCCGCTCGAGCGCGTCGTGCAAGTCCACCTGGCCGGCGGAGCTTACGAAGAGGGGATGTGGATCGACACGCACAGCCACCCGGTCGACAGGCACCCCGAGGTCTGGGACCTGCTCGACTATCTCTGCCGGAGAGCGCCCGTGCGCGGCATCCTCATCGAGCGCGACGCGAATCCGCCGGAGAAATTCGACGAGATCCTGGAAGAGGTCGAGCACGCGAGGGCCGTCTGGGCGTGAGGCGAGGCTCGCGCAGCCGCTGGGTAGACGATGGATCATGCCATGAATGACGTGACAGAGGGGCGGGCGATGGATACGGACCAATCAGCGTTTCAGACGGCGTTCGCGCGGCTGCTCACCGATCCCGAGGCGTTCGAGCAGTTTTACGACGACCCGGCGCGCTTCGCCGAGGAGAGCGCGCTGAGCCCCGGACAGCTGTCCGCGCTCCAGTCCCTCGACAAGGACCGGCTGCGCTGGATCGCGGGTTCGCTGAGCGTCAAGCGCTTCTTCCTCGTCGAGACGTACTTCCCCGCCACGTTCGCGCTGCTCCGGCGCCGCAAGGCGTTGTCGAAGGTGCAGCGGAGCCTCATCGCGACCTACCGCCCGATCAAGTCCGAAAGCCTGATTCGCGCGTTTCGCGACGCCCTCTGGTTCGCCGAGATCGTCGAGCGGCAACTCGACCGAGGGGAGCTCAATATCCCCTACCTCACCGACGTGATGCGCTGCGAGCGCGCCGAGTTCATGCTGTGGTCCGACGCCGCGAGCGCCGCGAGCGCGGACGATTTCAGGTCGCGGAACGCGTCGAGGCCGAGCGTCACCGAGGAGGAGCTGCTCGACGGCGCCGTGCGCGCGGGCCGGCACGTCGAGCTGCACGAGCTCTCGTGCGACGTCTTGCCGTTCATCCAGGCGCTCGTCGACGGCAAGGCGCCGCCCGATCCGGTGCCCGCGCCGACGCTGATCCTGTTCGGGAGGATCGCGGTGGCCGATCGCGTCCAGAAGGCGCGCGTCGGGCCGTTGATCAAGTCGTTCCTCACCCGCGCCGGCGGCGGAAAGCCCACCCGGGAGATCCTCGCGGAGATGCTCGGACCCGAGGCCGATCCCGCCGCGCGGGCAGCCGCCGAGCGAGATTGCTGCCGAGCGCTGCAGAAGCTCTACGCGCTGAACTTCGTGACGATCGAGGAGCGCGCCGGGCCGAGCGCGCGTCGACGATCTCTCGGCTAGCTCCCGCCTGCGAGCGCCTCGAACCAGGCGCGCAGCGGCCGTGTGCCGCGCGCGGGCGCGACCGAGTCGGACGTCATGACGGCCGCCGCGAACTCCAGCAGATCCGACAGCCGCGGATGGATGCCCTCGAGCAGCACGCTCGTGGACCGGAGCACCCCCGCGGGGACGTGCACGATGAGCCCCTTCTTGCCGACCGCGTCGAACGCCAGGCGCATCACCTCGTCGCGCGTCATGACGTCGGGCCCGCCCACGGGCACCACGTCAGGCCCCCCGGCGAGCACCTCGGCGAGCGCCTCGGCGACGTCCGCGGGGTGCACCGGGTTGGTCCTCGCGAGGCCGTCGCCGGGCACCGTGCCGACGCCGGCGCGGGCCATCGCGATCATGTCGTTCAGCGCGGAGTAGATGCCGGTCGGGCGCACGAACGAGAACGAGAGGCCGGAGGCGCGAATGCGCTCCTCCATCTGGAGGTGGGCGGCCAGATAGCGGGTGTGGGCATAGCCGGGGCCGGGGTGCGCGGAGAGGTAGACGAAGCGCTTCACCCCGGCCCGCTTCGCCGCCTCGAGCAGGTGCGTGTTCGCCACCACGTCGACGTCGTAATAGCTCCTGCGCTCGCGCAGCGTCATCGAGACATTCGCGCCGAGACACGACACGACCGTATCGACGCCATCGAGCGCGCCGGTCACGGCCCCGGGCTCCGCCGCGTCGGCGACGACGACCTCCGAGGCGAGGCCGCGGATCCCCGCGGCGTTGCCCTCGGCGCGAGAGAGCGTGCGCACGAAGTGACCCCGGCCGCGGAGCAAGCGCAAGAGCTCGGAGCCGACCGCGCCCGTGGCGCCGGCGAGGAGGATCCGCTGCACAGTCATCGGGTCACCCGTTCCTTTCGAGCGCGGCGCCCGGGAGCGCCCCGCCCCTCGCCCGCGCGGCCGCGCAGCGATACAAGCCTTGCCAGCATGTCGGCGTCGACGTCAAGGATCGCGCGATCTGCCGCGGACTGGCGCGAGTCACGGCGGCTCCGGCGGGCGCGCCGCGCGCGCCCGCCGCGACTCCACAGCGAGCTCAGGTCATCCGCCTGACCATCCGGGTGTGCGGAATGCCTGCCTCGTCGAAGATCGGCCCCTCCTCGACGAAGCCGAGCTTGCGATAGAACGGCGCGGCGGCGACCTGGGCGTTCAAGACCAGCGCGCGCGCGCCCTGCGCGGCGGCGACGCGGATCGCCTCCTCGAGCAGCCGCCGCCCGAGGCCGGTGCCGCGAAGATCCTTCCTGACGGCGACGCGGCCGACCTTGAGGGCGTCCCCGTACGGCACGATCCGCATCGTCGCGACGACCTCGTCGCCGTCCAGGACCACGAAATGCTGCGCGCCCTCGTCGAGCTCGTCGACCTCGATGTCCGCGGGCACGGCCTGCTCGACGACGAAGACCTCGTACCGCAGGCGGAGCGCGCCGACGTAGAGCGGCGAGTCGCTGCGGATCGGGAGGATCTCGCCGGCCATCAGGCGCCCTCCAGGGCCGCGGAGGGAGCCCGGCCCGCAAGGCCCGCGCGCGCCGCGGCGGCCGCCCCGGCGATGATGGCGAGGGCGGCGCGCTGCGCTGCCCACAGGAGGCCTCGTTGCTCGATGCTCATCGTCCTATCCATGAATCCTGCACGTCGAGGCCCGGCCCCGCGCCCGGCCGTGCCGGATTCGTGCGCTGTCGCCGGCGCCGCGTCCACCGGATTCAGCGCGCGCTGGAGCTGCTCTGCTCGGACGAGCTAGCCTGATCCCACCGTGAAGATCATGACCTTCAACATCCTCTCCGGCGGCGAGGATCGCTTCGAGGCGATCCTCACGATCGTCGCCGCCGCGCGCCCGGACCTGCTCGTCCTCCAGGAGTGCGTCGGCTGGGAGGACGGCGCCCGGCTCCGGGCCGTCGCCGAGGCGGTCGGCGCGCCCCCGGGCGAGCGGCACGCCGTGCTCGGGAGCGCCAACCCGCGGCCGAGCGGCCGGCGGAACCACGTGGCCGTCGTCAGCCGGGCGCCGCTCGTGAAGGCGCGCGTGCACGCGCCCGAGGTGCTGGCCCACTGCCTCGTCGAGCTCGAGCTCGAGCTCGAGCTCGCCGGCGAGCCGCTGCTCGTGCTCGGCACCCACCTCAACGCCGGCAGCGAGGACCGCCGACTCGCCGAGGCGCGCTGGCTGCTCTCCCTCGTGCCGCCCGCCCGGTTCGCCGCGGGCCTCTGGGCGCTCGCCGGCGACCTCAACGCGATCTCGCGCCGCGACCCCTACCCCGCAGACCTCGACGCGCGCCTCGCGGCCGCGGGCATCGAGAAGTACGGGAGCCCGCCGCGATTCGACACGATGGACACCCTCGAGGCGTTCGGCTGGACCGACGCGCTGCGCCTCCGGCCGCGCTCCCCGCGCTGGGCCACCGCGCTGCGCGGCCGCGCCGGCGCGCAGGTCGAGACGCGGACCGACTACGTGCTGCTCTCACCGCGGCTCTCCGGCCGGCTCGCGCTCGCCGACGTCATCGACGTCGGCGCCGCGTCCGACCACCACGCGGTCGTCGCCGAGATCGCCTGACGCCGCCGGGCGCGCGCGATCCACGCGCCCTCTCGTCCGCGCACGGCAATGGCGGAGCACGGTTCGAGCAGGGCGCGGACCTGCGCGCCGCGCGCCCGTGCGACCCGATTGAATCCGAACAACACCACTGCAAGATCACAGGCACGCTCGCCGTCGCTCGCGCGAGACCAGCGGCCGACGGGGTTGAATCGGCCTGGCCTCGCGTGACAGACCCGGAGCGGTCCGCTAGGCCATCACTTCGGCCCGCGCCATGGATTCACCCTACGGCCTGCACGCTGGCACCCTCATCGGCGGCGATTTCGAGGTCGTGCGCCCCCTCGGCTCGGGCGGCATGGGCAGCGTGTACCTGTGCCGCCAGCACAGCACCGCGCGCGAGCGCGCCGTGAAGGTCATGCACCCGGTGCGCGCCACCGACCCCGAGGAGCGCCGCCGCTTCGAGCGGGAGGCGCGGGCGCCTGGGCTCATCGGGTCGCCGCACATCGTCGAGGTGCTCATCGCCGGCGTCGACGCGGCGTCGGGCCTGCCCTACCTCGCGATGGAGCTGCTCCACGGCGAGACCCTCTCGGCGCGCGTCGAGCAGAGCGGCCCGCTCCCGGTCGCCGAGGCGCGCCGCGTCCTCGAGCAGCTCGGGCGCGCGCTCGAGGCCGCGCACGGCGCGGGCATCGTCCACCGCGACCTCAAGCCCGAGAACGTCTTCCTCGAAGAGGCCGAGGGCGGCGCCGCGCCGCGGGTCAAGCTCCTCGACTTCGGCATCGCCAAGGTCATCGCCGACGCGCGCACCTCGACGACGGGCGCCCTGGGCACGCCGCTCTGGATGGCCCCCGAGCAGGCCCACGTGAGCTACGCGGCGCTCCCCCAGAGCGACGTCTGGGCGTACGGGCTCGTCGCGTTCTTCGCGCTCGCGGGCCAGCTCTTCTGGCGGGGCCGAGAGCTCCCGGCGCTGCTGCGCGAGGTCCTGATCGAGCCCATCCCCGCCGCGAGCCGGCGCGCGGCCGAGCTCGGGCTGCCGCCCCTCCCCGCCGGGTTCGACGTATGGTTCTCTCGCTGCGTCGAGCGCGACCCGTTCGCCCGGTTCACGAGCGCCGCCTCCATGTGGCCCGCCCTCGAGCGCCTCCTCGACGCCGCGCTCGAGGCGCCGGCGGGGGCCGCGGCGTCCCTCGCCGCGGAGGCGCGGCGCCGCGGGTCGTCGTCGCCGCCGGCCGCGTCCGCCGCCGACGTCGGCGCCGAGGAGAGGCCCGCGCCGGTCGACGCGTACGGCAGCACGATCACGTTCCCCGGCCTCCGGGACCGCGACGAGCGGACCGCGGAGGCCGCCGAAGGCGAGGCGACGGGCGATCGCCGCGGAGGCGGCGAGGCCCCCGCGGCGGCGCCCGGCGAGCCCCGCGCCGCGGGAGCGCCGCGCCTGGAGGCGCCGCGGGCAGACGCGCAGCGGCCGAGGAGCGCGAGCTCCGTCCCGCCGCCGACGCCTGTCGAGGTCCGGCCGCCCGGCAGCGCCGCGATGCCGCGCGTCCGGGGCGGCGGCGGGACGGAACGGCCGCTCGTCCACGCGCTGGACGACGATCACTGCATCGCCACCTGGAACGGCGTCCTCTTCCAGATCTGGCGCGGGCGCACCACCGAAGCGGCGGTGCGCGGGGTCCGCCGCGTCCTGCGCGAGCACGGCGGCCAGCTCCAGGCGACGCTGGTCATCCTCGAGGAGCACACCATCCCGGCGGGGCCGGAGGTCCGGAGCTCGCTGGCGGAGCTCTCGAGGGAGCTCGCGGCCCACGGGATGTGCGCCGCGCTGGTGTTCGAAGACCACGGCTTCCGGGCGTCGCTGATGCGCAACGTGGCCATCGAGTTCATCCTGCTGAGCCGCACGCGGCTCCGTTACGAGGTGTTCAGCGCCATGAAGGACGCCTTCGCCTGGCTCATGCGCAACCGCCCGAAGCTCGACTGGCTCAGGGAGCTGCCGGCCGTCACGGAGGCGCTCCGCCGCGAGGCGGCGGCGCGCGGGGCGCGGGCGGCGTCGACCTCCCTGCGGTGAGCCCGGGCGCGGCGGCCCAGCGCGCGCGGAGCCGCGCGCCGGGCGCGCTTCGCGACCCAGCGCGCGCCGCCTTTCCGCTACGCTCTCCGCGCGATCGATCGCAGGAGGAGGAGACAGCGTGGTGGAGCAGCCGAGCATGGACCGCGCGTTCGGGGACGAGACGGTGGATCGGCGCGACCGCCTGCTCGCGGCGCTGCTCCGCGGGCCGGACGCCTTCGTGCTCCTCCGCTGCGACGCGGACGTGGCGGAGCTCGTCGCCGGGGCGGCGCCCCTCCGGCTCCTGCTCGTCAGGGCGGCCGACGACGCCTCGGCCGACGAGATCCGCGCCCGGATCGAGCCCCTGGTGAAGGCGGTGCGCCCCGGCGGGCCGCCCGCGCACTTCGTCGTGGTGGGCGGCGGCGCCGCCGCCGGCCGGGCCGCGCTCGCCAAGGCGGCGCCGCTCGTGCAGCCCGTGCGGATGGGCTTCCACCACCTCGACGCGGCGGGCGCGCTCGCGCGCGTGAAGGGGCCCGCCCTGCCGGCCCTCGAGGAGGCCCACGGGCGCCTCGCCGAGGTGGGCCCGCTCGGTCCCGACGGGATCGCCCGGGCGCTCGAGGAGGGGCAGGCGCTGGCGCAGCAGGAGCGCGCGATCGTCGACAGGCTGACGGGCAGCCGCAGCGTCACGACGACGCTCGTGATCGCGTGCGCCGCGCTCCTCGCCGTGAGCTACCTCTTCGGCTCGGGCACCCACGAGGCGGCGCTCTGGCGCATGGGCGCCAACAGCGGCGAGGCGGTGCGCCGCGGCGAGCTCTACCGGCTCCTCGCGTCGGCCTTCCTGCACGCCGACCCGATCCACCTGTTCGTCAACATGCTGGCGCTCTGGTCGTTCGGCCCGATGCTCGAGGCGCTCCTCGGCCCGCGGCGGTTTCTCCTGCTCTACGCGGCGTCGGCGCTGGGCGGGTCGGTCGCGAGCGCGATGCTGGAGGAGCGGTGGAGCGTCGGCGCGTCGGGCGCGATCTGGGGCCTCATGATGGCGGGCATCGGCGTCGCGCTGCGGCCCCACGGGCTCCTGCCCCCGGCGATGATCGCGCAGATGCGCAGCCGCGCGTGGTGGCCGCTGGGGCTGAACCTCGTCTACAGCTTCCAGCCCGGCGTCGACCTGCTCGCGCACCTCGGCGGCGGCGTCGTCGGCTTCGCGCTCGTCGTCACGGTGCTGCCCCGCGGCCTCCTGCCGGTCGAGCAGCGCGCGCGCGCGGCGGACGCGGAGCCGAGGCCGCGCCCCCTCCTCACGGCGGCGGCCGCCCTCGCGGCCGCGGCGATGGCGGCGTCCGTGGCGGTGGCGCTCGTCGCCGGCCGCCCGTGGGCGCTCGGCGCGCCGCCGGCGCTGACGCGCGTCGCGGTCGCGGACACGGGCGTCGCGCTCGACCTGCCGGAGACGCTCGCGAAGGTCACGGCCGTGGAGGACCTGAACGGCATCCCCTTCCACACGTACGGACGGCTGCCCCAGACGCCGGTCGTCTTCCAGATCGCCGTCTTCCCGCTGGACGGCGAGGTGCCGCCCGATCAGGTCGACGCGCTCCTCGAGCAGGAGCGCAAGACGCTCGACGAGCACCGGCCGGCGAACACGGTCAAGAAGGGCCCGGCGGAGCGCGTCGATCTGGGCGGGCGACCCGCGGTGAGCGTCAGGAACGAGCTCAAGAACGGGGTGCAGATGGTGAGCTACATCGTCGTGCTCGGGGGCCGGGAGGTGGTCCTCCAGGCCTACTCGACGATGAACCGGCCGGTGTCCTGGGCGGGGATCGAGGACAAGGTGGCATCGACGATCGCGCTCCAGTGAGGCGCGACGCCCCGCGGCCGGCGGCGCCCGCGGCGAGCGGACGACCAGGCGGAGGCCTCCCCTCGCTTCCCTCGCGCCCCTCGCCCTTGCCGCCCGCGACGAACGCGCCTGGCCGGGGGCGCAGCGGCGACCTACCTTGCTCGCCATGACGAAGAAGCTCCGTGTCGATGTCTGGTCCGACATCGCGTGCCCGTGGTGCTACGTCGGCAAGCGCCGGCTCGAGGCCGCGCTCGCCAGGTTCCCGCACCGGGATGCCGTCGAGGTCGTCTGGCGCGCGTTCGAGCTGGACCCCGCGGCGAAGCGCGTCCTCGGCGCGGAGGTCTCCTACGCCGAGCGGCTCGCGAGGAAGTACGGCGCGTCGGTCGCCAAGGCCGAGGCGATGATCCGGCAGATGACCGAGGTGGCCGCGGCGGACGGGCTCGACTTCCACTTCGAGAAGGTCCGGCCCGGCAACACCTTCGACGCGCACCGCGTGCTGCACCTCGCGGCCGAGCGCGGCGCCCAGGGCGCGGTGAAGGAGCGGCTGCTCCGGGCCTACATGACCGAGGGCGAGGCGATCGGCGAGCCGGAGGTGCTCGCGCGCCTCGCCGGCGAGGCGGGGCTCGACCCGGCCGAGGTCCGCGAGGCGCTCGCGGGCGACGCCTTCGCGGCCGAGGTGCGGGCCGACGAGGCCGAGGCGCGGGCGATGGGCGTCACGGGCGTCCCCTTCTTCGCCTTCGGCGGGCGGTACGGCGTCTCCGGCGCGCAGCCGGCGGAGGCGCTCCTCGGCGTGCTCCAGCGGACGTGGGACGAGGCGGCCGGCGAGCCCGACGCGTCCGACCCGATGCTCGCCGAGGGGGCGGCCTGCGGCCCGGACGGGTGCGCGTGAGCCGCCGGGCGTGATAGAGAGCTCCGCGGCGGATGGCGATTCAATGGTATCCCGGCCACATGACCAAGGCTCGGCGCCTGATCGCCGAGTCGATGCCGTCGCAGGACGTCATCATCGAGGTGCTCGACGCCCGCATGCCGCGGGCCAGCGAGAACCCCGTCGTGGCCGAGCTGCGCGGCCAGAAGCCGTGCATCAAGGTGCTGAACAAGAGCGATCTGGCGGACCCGGCCGTCACGACGGCGTGGCTGCGCCACCTCGAGGCGGAGCACCCGGCGCCCGGTGAGGCGCCGCCGGGGGGCAAGGTGCTCGCGATCGCGATCTCCGCGACCCAATCGTCCGAGGCGCGGCGCCGGATCCCGGAGCTCTGCAAGCGCCTCGTGCCCCCCAAGAACGGCCCGGGCAAGGTGGTGCGGGCGATGATCGTGGGGATCCCCAACGTCGGCAAGTCGACGCTCATCAACACGCTCATGGAGCGCAAGGTGGCCAAGGTCGGCGACGAGCCCGCGGTCACCAAGAGCCAGCAGCTCGTCACCTTGAAGAGCGGCATGGCCATCTCGGACAACCCGGGCATCCTGTGGCCGAAGATCGACGACGAGGCGGCCTCGTTCCGCCTGGCCGTGGGCGGGGCGATCCCGGACACGGCCATCGACTACCAGAGCGTCGCCCTCTTCGCGGCGGGGTACTTCCTGCGGCGGTATCCCGAGCTCCTCGTCGCCCGCTACAAGCTGAAGGAGCTGCCGGAGACGGCCTCCGCGCTGATCGAGGAGATCGGCCGCCGCCGCGGCTGCCTGCGGAGCGGCGGCGCGGTGGACCTGCACAAGGCGTCGGACATCCTTGTCCACGACTTCCGCGCCGGGCGCCTCGGGCGCATCAGCCTGGAAGAGCCGCCGGGGCTGGAGCCGCCCTCGGGCATCGAGGAGAGCGCCTGAGCGGCGGCGCGGCGCTTCTTCAGCCGCGGCGCCGCGCCGCCGCGCTACGCCGCCCGCCCCGCCGCGACCTGCTTCGCCTGGACGATGGCGCTGGCGAACCAGAGGTACTCGTCCAGGAACCGCGCGGTCGACTTCGCGATCGGCTCGCTCTTCACCTCGAGCGCCTCGTCGAACGCGTTGTGGACCTCCGAGACGAGCAGCTTCGTGGGCATCGCGAAGGCCCCGAGGCTCAGGACGACGTGCTGCAGCTGGGTCGACGCGTTGATGCCGCCGAGCTTCCCCGCGGAGACCGCGGCCACGCCGATCGGCTTCCGGTTGAACTCCTCCCAAAAGTAGTCGAGCGCGTTCTTCAGCACGCCCGAGAAGCTCCCGTGGTACTCCGGCGTCACGAACACGAGCCCGTCCGCGGCGCGGAGGCGCGCGCTCAGGGCCTGGACCCGCGCCTCCACCTGCGCGCTCCGGGTGGCGTGCCCCTCCAGGATCGGCAGCGGGTCGTCGGCCAGGTCGATCAGATCGGCCGCGACGCCCCGCTCCTTCAGCGCCTTCTCCAGGTGCAGCGCGACCTTGTGCGACTGCCTTCCGACCCTCGTGCTGCCAAGCAAAATGCCTATCTTCATGACGGCTCCTCCAGCCAGGAACATGCCCTCAGGGTAAGCTGGCGTGTCCATTCCGTCAGCTGACCCTCCAACGCGTTGGACAGTGTCCAATCCGTCGTCCAGGCGCGCCCTCGCGCCCTCGTGGACGGCCGGCGCCGTTCACGGACCGCGCGGCGCGGGTGGACATGGCGGAGAAGGGCGCGTGCGCGGAGCGTCGCCCGGGGAAAGCCGCGCGTGGTAGGCTCGCCGGTCGACGCGAACGGCTAAGTTCTTCGACCGGCGACCGCCGGCGCCGCTACCATGCCCGCCGCGACGGCCGCCTCTCGGCGCCGCCGCTCACCCCATCCCCCGACGAGGACCTCACTCCATGGCCGGAAGCAGCCTGCTCGCCCTGATCGACGACATCGCCACCGTGCTGGACGACGTGGCCGTGCTGACCAAGGTGGCCGCCAAGAAGACCGCCGGCGTGCTGGGCGACGACCTGGCGCTGAACGCCCAGCAGGTGACCGGCGTCACCGCCGACCGCGAGCTGCCGGTCGTGCTGGCCGTGGCCAAGGGCTCGCTGATCAACAAGGCCATCCTAGTGCCGGCGGCGCTCGCGATCAGCGCCCTCGTGCCCGTGGCCATCACCCCCCTGCTGATGCTCGGCGGCGCCTTCCTCTGCTACGAGGGGTTCGAGAAGGTCGCGCACAAGCTGCTGCACGCCGAGCACGAGGAGGAGGCCCGCCACGCCGAGCGCGTGCACGCGCTCTCCGACCCGAAGATCGACCTCGTGGAGTTCGAGAAGGAGAAGATCAAGGGCGCGGTGCGCACCGATTTCATCCTGTCGGCCGAGATCATCGCGATCACGCTGGGCACCGTGGCGGACTCGAAGTTCGGCACGCAGGTCGCCGTGCTGGCCGGCATCGCCCTGATCATGACGGTCGGCGTCTATGGCCTCGTCGCCGGCATCGTCAAGCTCGACGACGCGGGCCTCCACCTGAGCCGCCAGGGCGACGCGTTCCAGCAGTCGCTCGGCCGCGGCATCCTGAAGGCGGCGCCCTGGTTGATGAAGGGCCTCTCCGTCGCCGGCACCGCGGCGATGTTCCTGGTCGGCGGCGGCATCTTGACGCACGGCGTGCCGTGGCTCCATCACCACATCGAGGACATGACCCGCGGCGTCGGCCCCGTGCTCGGCGCGGTGGTGCCGTCGCTGGCCAACGCGGTCGTCGGCATCGTGGCCGGCGCGGTGGTGCTGGGCGTCGTCACCGCGGTGAAGCGGGCGCTGGGCCGCGACGCGCACGAGCCCTGATCGCACCCCGCGAGGGCGCCCGGCTCCTCGCCGCCGCGGCGGGGAGAAAGGCGCGCCGCGCGAAGAAAGGCGCGGCGCGCGGGTCAGCCCTGTCCTGGCCGCACCAGGGCCGCGAGCAGCCGGTCGAGGGCCGCGGCCGGGTCGGCGCCGAGGCCGGCGTGGACGCGCGAGGGCTGGACGATGGTGCTGGCCGGGGACACCACCCAGCCGAAGCGCTCGACCTGGGGGAGCCCGGCGACGTACCCGCACGCCGGATCGCCGGCGCAGACGCGGCGGATGAAGTCGAGGTGGCCGCGGACCGCCTCGAGGTCGAGCGCGGGCCAGAGGGCGAGCAGGCGCCGCTCGTCGGGCTCGCTCCGCGCCTCGAGGAACCCCCGCGCGCGGCAGAAGACGACCACCCCGACGTTGACGCGCTCGCCGCGCTCCACGCGCGGGACGACGCGCAGCACGGCGTAGTCGAAGGCGTCCGCGGCGTCGCGCGCGCGGGGCGGGCTACCGTCGGGTGCGGGCACCGAGCGCCTCCTCGACGAAGCCCCGCGGCGACGCGAGGCGGTGGGTGAGGTACGCGGCGTACTTGGCGCGCCGCGCGTCGACGCTCGGCACGCTCGGCGCGGCCGAGGGCGCCGGAGCGTCGTCCTCGGCGAGGCTGGTGAACGCCGACGCGCGCCGCTCTCCGACCAGCCGGACCGGCGGCTCCGGCTCGACGAGCCACGCGTCCGGGATCGCGGCGACGATCTCCGCGATCCGCGCGGGGGTGAGGCGCGCGCTGAGCGCGGCGTCGGCGGCGGCGATGTCGCGGGCGAACGGGAGCAGCGCGTGGTTCTTGATGAGGGGGAACCGATCGGGCGCGTCGGCGAGCGGATCGGTCGTGTCGGTCCAGGCGTGGTGGACGTAGAGCGCGGCGCCGTGGTCGATGAGCCAGAGGCGGCGGTGCCACAGGAGCAGGTTCGGGTTCTTGGGGGTCCGGTCGACGTTGCTCACGAAGGCGTCGAACCAGACGACGGCCGACGCGAGCGCCGGGTCGAGCTCGGGGCCGACGAGCGGCTGGAACGCGAGCGACCCGGGCAGGTAGTCGAGCGCGAGGTTCAGGCCGGCGCTCGCCGAGAGCAGGTCCGAGAGCTCCGGGTCCGGCTCGGCGCGCCCGAACTCCGGATCGAGCTCCATGAAGACGATCTCCGGCACGGGCAGGCCGAGCGCGCGCCCGATCTCCCCCGCGACGAGCTCGGCGATGAGCGCCTTCGGTCCCTGGCCGGCGCCGCGGAACTTCAGCACGTAGAGGCCATCGTCGTCGGCTTCGACGAGGGCCGGCAGCGACCCGCCCTCGCGGAGCGGGGTCACGTAGCGGGTCGTGTGGACGGTTCGGATCATACGGACCTTGGCGTCGCGGCGGACAGCGCCCCTCGGGCCAGGCGGCGGTAGTTGACGACATCTCGGCGCTCTGTGCCAGCGCGTCGCGCTCTCTTTCGGCGAACGGCTGCGGCTGGCCTCCGCTGGCGCGGCGCTCTCCGCAGCAGCGGTGTGCCGGCATGAGCCTTGCCGAGCTGCCGCGGTCGCCCCGCGCGACGGCGGTCGAGCCCGGGGCGCGGAGGGCGGCCAGAAGAAAGGGATCTCGTGCATTCACGCATCTGGCTCATCGGGCCAGCGCTGCGTCCCGAGCGCCTGCGCCTCCGGCGAGGATTGCCCGGTCGACTCCACGTGCGATCTCGATGCGGGCCAGTGCGCGCGGAAGAGCTGCGCCGCCGACGCCGACTGCGCTGGCGATTGCGTCGATGGGATTTGCAGGGACGCGCTCGGCACGTGCGAAATCTGAGAGCGCTCGCCGCGGGCAGGCCGCCTCTCGCTCGCGAGACGACGCCGCGGCCTGCACCCGGCAGCTGGGGCGCAGCCACGTCGGTCACATCGGTCACATCAGTTACGTGAAACGGAGCAGCTCGGTGGAGCCGGGTCGCGCCGGAACGCGCGCCCGCGAGGATCGATCGAAGGCGGGCCGGGCGCCCGCTCCGCGCAGGAGCGCGGGAGCGGGCGCCGCAGGCCCTCCCTGGCTCACTCGGGGAGGTGATCCAGCCGCGAGCCCGTCACGGGCAGGTAGTCGCCGAGCAGGAATCCCTGCAGATCGGTCGTGAACTCGAACGGACCGATCACGTGAACGACCTCGCCGCTCGCGCCGCCGGCGCCGCCCTCGCCGCTCGTGCCGCCGACGCCGCCAGCGCCGCCGTCGCCGGTCGTGCCGCCAGCGCCGCCCTCGCCGCTCGTGCCGCCGATGCCGCCAGCGCCGCCGTCGCCGGTCGTGCCGCCAGCGCCGCCCTCGCCGCTCATGCCGCCGATGCCGCCAGCGCCACCGTCGCCGCTCGTGCCGCCAGCGCCGCCCTCGCCGCTCATGCCGCCGACGCCGCCGGCGCCACCGTCGCCGCTCGTGCCGCCAGCGCCGCCCTCGCCGCTCATGCCGCCGACGCCACCAGCGCCGCCTTCACCGCTCGTGCCGCCGGCGCCGCCCGTGCCGCCACCGGCGCCGCCCTCACCGCCCGTGCCGACGGGCCTCGTGACGGTGATGGAGTCGACATAGACCACGGTCGGATTGGCCCAGGGCCCCATGGCGCCCGCATCGACCTTGATGCCGATGCGCTGCACCTGGGTCTTGTCGAACGCCTCGGCACCTTCAACGGCGGCGGCGGCATCGACGTCGATGGTGAGCTCCGTCCAGTCGCCCAGCGCGCTGAGGTCCGTCCACCCCCAGGGGACGCCGACCCAGCCCTGGGCCCCCCCGTTCTGCACGTACGTCTGCACGCCACCGCCGGTGCCGGCGTGAACCTTCACGCGGTACGTGACCGTCGCGCCGGTCAGGTCGATGAGCCCCGGGAAGTCGAACTGGAACAGCGTCCCCGTGCTCGCCTCGGTGAGGGGCACGGCCAGCCGAGCGCAACCCGAGCAGCTCTCTTCCGGCCCAGGACCGATGTCCGGAGCGGCGCCCCCGCCGCCTTCGTTCGTGCCGCCTTGGCCGCCCTCGCCGCCCTCGCCGCCTTGGCCGCCCTCGCCGCCTTGGCCGCCCTCGCCGCCTTGGCCGCCCTCGCCGCCCTCACCGCCGGACCCCGTCGTGGTCGAGCTCGCGCTCGTCGAGCTCCCCGACGTGGTCGTGCTGGACGAGGTGCCCCCGCCGGCGCCGCCGTTGCCGCCGTCGCCATCGTCGCCGCAGCCCGTGATGACGAACGCGCCGAACAGCAATCCACACATCGCCAAAGAAAGAACTGATCTCATCGCATCCTCTCTATCTATACCCATGAGGGGCCACGCGGCTGAGATCGCTGTTCTACGTACCTGCTCTGGCCGTACCCGAGCTCGCTCCGAACCCGCCGCGCGGGCGCGACGTTATCCCGAAGCCGGAATTTTCTCAACGGCGTATGTGGACATTTCCGAACCGCAGCGCTCGGCGCGCCGAACGAGCCTCGATCGTCGGCCGCGCCCCCAGCGCGGGAGTTCGCTGGAGCACCGGCGCAGAAACACAAGGCAGGAGCACGGACCGGACGCAGCGGGGCGCGCGGTCGCCGGCGCCGAGGGCGACGAGCGCTCAGGCCTGCTCGACGTTCTGCATCGGACCGCCGGCCGGGCCGGCCCCGACGTCGACGGCCCCGACGAGCCCGGCGGCCGGCGCGGAGAGGGCGCCGCGCTGGGCGGCGGGCTGGCCGGGCGGCGCCGCGCCGATGTCCCCGCCGACCACGCCGAGCTCCTCGTCGAGCTCGGCGTCCCGCTGCGCCTCGCGCTCTCGATCGCGCGAGACGACGACCTCCGCGACCGTACCGACGAGCGTGCCGATCACCGAGCCGGCGACGGCCCCGGGCGGGCCGGCGATCGCGCCCACCGCCGCGCCCGCCGCGGCCCCCGCGAGGGCCCCGGCGGCGGCCTTCGCGAGGCCGGAGGCGTGCGGAGGGACGCCCGCGGGCAACGGCGCATCGCCCCGGCGGCGCGCCTCACGATCGTTCTCGACAGCATCCAACGCGGTATCGTGCATGGCAATCACCCTCGCGGAGACCGAAGCCTCCCGCTGCGCGGGGGCGGCTCACGGTAGTTCCGTCATCGTGGTTCGTCAGTTCCTCGGTCCTCCCGGGTCAAAGCACGCACCGTGCCGCCGGGAGCCGCGCGCGGCGCCGCGCGCCCCTGCGCCTCCGCGGCGCGCCGCGCGGCGCGCGCGTGGCGCATTTCGCCCCAGCGAGCGCGTCGTGGCGCAGAGCGCGGCGCCCGCTCGAGGCCGCCCGGCGAGAATGGGATTCGGCTGGAAGGCGATCCGGTCGACGGCGCGAGGGAGGGTTCACCCGATCCGAAGGATCGATGCTTCAGCGCGCCTCGCGCGCTTCCGTGGTGAGGAGCAGCGGACGCCGCGGGGCTGGCCCGGGCTCAGTCGGCAAGGTGGAGCAGCGTCGAGCCTTCCACGGGCATGTAATTGCCGATCACCATCGGCTCCACGCTGGTCGTGAACTCGAACGGACCGACCACGTGAATCACCTCTCCGCTGGAGCCGCCTTCGCCGCCCGTGCCGCCTTCGCCGCCCGCGCCGCCGGCCCCGCCCGCGCCGCCCGCAGCGCCCGTGCCGCCTTCGCCGCCCGCGCCGCCGGTGCCGGCCGTGCCGCCCTCGCCGCCCGCGCCGCCGGTGCCGGCCGTGCCGCCCTCGCCGCCGGTCCCGGCCGCGCCGCCCTCGCCGCCGGTCCCGGCCGCGCCGCCCTCGCCGCCGGTCCCGGCCGCGCCGCCTTCGCCGCCCGCGCCGCCGGTGCCGGCCGCGCCGCCTTCGCCGCCCGCGCCGCTGGTGCCCCCCGCGCCGCCTTCGCCGCCCGCGCCGCTGGTGCCCCTCGCGCCGCCGACGCCGCTCGCACCACCCTCGCCGATCGCGCCGCCCGCGCCGCCCTCGCCGAACTCGTCGCGCGTGCCCCAGGCGCCGCGCGCAGCGCTCGTGCTCCCGCCCTTCGTGACCGTGATGGAATCGACGTAGATGACGGTCGGGTTGGCCCAGGGGCCCGTGTTGCCCGCGGTGATCTGGAGCCCGAGCAACTTGACCTGAGTGGGGTTGAAGAACGGAGACGCCGGGGCCAGCGCGTCGACATCGATCGTGAGGTCCGTCCACTCTCCCAGGCCGGCGACCGGATTCCATGTATAGCCGACGTTCGCCCAGAAGAGCTCAGCCCCATTTTGCACGAACGGCTGCAAGCCGCCGTTCGTGCCGGTGTGAGCCTTCACGCGGAACGTGACGACGGCGCCCGTCAGGTCGATCGCCTCGTCGAACCCGATGAAGAACTGCGTCGCCGTCCCCGCGCTCGTGAGCGGCACCGAGAGCCGCGCGCAACCAGGGCAGCTCTCGCTCGGGTCGGTGGTCCCGCCGCCGCCCTCTCCACCGCCGCCGCCGGAACCCCCCGTGCCCGTCGGGCTGCCGTTCCCGCCGGTCAACGTCGACGACGTGCTGGAGCCAGAGGGGCTCCCGCCGGCGCCGCCGCCGCCCGAGCCGTCATCGCCGCAACCCGTCGTGGCGAACGCACCGACCAGCAAACCGGTGACCGCCAAAGAATGAACGGTTCTCATTCAAGCCCCTCCTTGCCTTCATCCTACGAGGCTGCGTGGCGAAGCCGCCGTTCGCCTTCGCGGCCATCACCGCACCCGAGCTCCTCCGAGCCAGCCCCACACCCGGCGAGCGTATCTGGTGCCGAGCGCTTTCTCAACAGCACGGACGGCCAGATCCGTCGTCGAGAACACAACGCGATCGCGATCGCCGACGCTGGATCCGCTGCGGGGGCGGCAGCCACATCAGACCACCTGCGGAGTCGAGCCCGGAGCGCAGCGCGCCTGCCGGCGCCGGCGGTCGAGCGATCAGGGCTGCTTCGCCGTGGCGCGATCGCGTCGAGTCGAGAGCGGCGCCGTTCACGGGCCCCGCGCGGCGCGGGCTCAGCGCCCGCCCGAGGAGGGCGCCGCGGTGGGGTCGAGTAGCATCATGGCGATGGCGATGACATAGAACGAGAGGCCCACCAGCAGGAACGCGATGGCGACGCGGTAGATGGCGGTCTTGCGGTCGCGGTAGGCAAGCGAGACGAGGAGCCACCCGCGCATGTCGTGGCCGGGCTGCTGGGTGAGCCAGCGGATGTGCTGGACCCCCCAGACGATCAGGGTCGCGGAGAGCAGCACGGTCGCCACGCCAGCGATGATCAGCCCCTGCGCGGCGCGGCTGGTGCCGGCGATGAGGCGCCCCGAGAAGCCGGTCGTGGTGATGACGATGCCGCACAGGCCGATGAGCACCTGGGCGCGGTTATGGAGGACGGCGAACTGCCGCTCCAGGATCCCGTGCACGACCTCCCAGGACTCGGCGCCGACGAGCTTGATGAACCGGTCCGCCTCTTCCTCGCGCGCGACGTTCTTCATGACCGACGCCGTAGCACTCCGGCGCCCGCGCCTCATGCCGTCGCGCCGTCCATTCTGAGTATTCCACCATACCAGCCCAGCGCCGGCCGGCGATCGCGGCGCAACCATTGCGCGACGCGGGCACGACCGGGCCTTGCACCCCGGCGAGCGGGCTGGTTAACCTTGGCGGAAATGACCTTGGAGGTCGGGCTGGTCAACGAAATCTGCGCCATGGGTTGGGTCGACCGGCTCTATATCGCCGTGTGGCGAGGAAACGGCGTCACCGAGGCCCACACGTTCTATCGAGAGATGAAGGCCGGTATCGCGCGCTTCGGGTGGGGAATCGGCCACCTCGCCGTCATCGAGCCTGGCACCCCGCTGCCGCCGCCGGATATACGAAAGATCATCGTGCAGGTCTTCGATGAGGTCCCCGGCGCGGTGGGCGGCGTGTCCGTCGCGTGCGAGGGGCAGGGCTTCTTCGGGTCCGCCGTGCGCAGCGTGGCGACCGGGCTCATGATGCTGGCCAAGACGCCCGTCCCGTTCCGGCTCAGCGGGAGCGTGGTCGATTCGGCGGAGTTCCTGTCGACGCGCGTGGCCGCAGGCGCGACGCCGCTCGAGCCGGCGGCGGTCGTCAGCGCGGTCCAGGAGCTGAGGCACCGGATGCGCACGAGGCACGCCGAGTCGGCTTGATCCGCGCCCGGGCGCGGGGCGGCGCGGGCGGCGCGCCGCTCACGGCTGCTGCGGGCGCGCCGCGCGGGCGCGGAACAGGCAGAACGCCGCGATGGTGAGCGCCGCCATGAGCGCGCCGGAGACCCACAGCACGGGGCGGTGACCATAGCGATCGACGCCCATCCCGACGACGGGCGCGAGCAGCACGAAGGCGAGGCGGAACAGGAAGCTGCGGAGCGAGACGCAGCTCGCGCGATCGCCGTCTGGCGCGAGCCGCTGCTCTTCGTGGTGGAGCAGCGGCATGTGGAGGCCGCGCACGAACGTGAGCAGGAAGTAGAACGCGAACCCGAGCGCGTGATGGGAGATCGCGAGGCCGAGGTACCCGGCCGCCACCAGGGCGACGCACGCGAGCAGCGTCCCCGTCATGCCGAGGCGGCGGCCGGCGCGCTCGCTCAGCATCGCGCCGAGCGCGGTGGTGAAGCTGGCGACGGACCACATGGGGCCTATCCACGTGACCTCGGCGCCGGACTCGGTGGCGTACAGGGCCATGAGCCAGGTGGGCAGATACGACGCGAGCGCGAGCGCGACGCCGAGCAGCAGCACCGCGCGGAGGTCCGCGCGCTCGAGCAGCGCGTCGCGGACGATGGAGCGCATGCGGCCGAGGTGATCTTCGACCTTGGGGTGGGCGCGCTGGGTCTCGCCGAACCGGAGGGCGATGCCGAGGGCGAGCACCCACGCCGCGACCTCGATCACGAACGGCAGGCGAGACCAGCGCGCGTAGAGGAAGCCGGCGACGAGGGCGGCGCTGCCCGAGGCGACCTGGGCGATGGAGCGCATGCGGCCGTACCAGCGGGCGAACTCGTGCTCTTTGCCCTGCTCGCGGAGCGAGTCGTAGAGCAGCGCGGAGTCGGCGCCCGAGATGAGCGAGAACCCGACGCCGAGCACGAGCTCGGCGAGGATCACCGACCAGAGCGCGGGCGCGATCGCGTAGAGGGACCAGCCGAGCAGGACGCTGGAGGAGCCGAGCACGAGGGCGCGTCGATGGCCGAGGCGGTCGGCGATGTAGCCGGAGGGGAACTCGAAGAGCGCGATGCTCAGGTTGAACGAGGCCTGCACGGTCATCATCGTGGCCACGCTCATGCCGATGTCCCTGGTCCAGAACAGCGGGAAGATGGCCGCAGGGAACATCAACGAATGCACGCCGTAGTAGGCGCAGATGAGCCAGGGATTCCGCTGGACGGACGACATGACGGGAGGGGGGCGAGCTTACGACGCCGAGGCGCCCCGCGCGAGGCGGGTGTTCGTCGCGCGGCGCGGAGGCGTGGCTCCTCGCGCCTGCGCGGATTGTGACAGCACGAAAGAATGGCTCGGGCGTCCGACGTCGCGCGCCTGCGCGGAGCGCGCTATGCCGCGCGGCCGTATTTCACGTCGTACCTCAGGAGCTGCGCGCTGTTCGCGTACGGCTTCGAGTTGACCAGCGCCAGGGCGACCTTCCTGGTGCTGCCGCCGAAGAGGCGGACCCCGTGGCCGAGGACGATGGGATTCAGCTTGAGGACGAGCTGATCGATGAGCGCGTGATCCAGGAGGAAGCCGGCGAAGGCGCCGCCCCCGCAAAGGTAGATGTCCGCGCCGGGAGACGCCTTCAGCCCCTCGATGACGGCGACCTCGTCGCGATCGACGACCTGGACCTCGGCCCCCTCATCGAAGCGCAGCGTCCGCGAGAAGATGTGGTGCTCCATGTGCGGGTACGCCCGCTTGCCCGGGACGAGCCCGAAGGGATAACCCCACTCGTACGTCCTCTTCCCCATCAGGACGGTGTCATAGCCCTTCAGGCGCTCGACGTATTCGGCGACGTGCTCTCCCTCCATCAGGAAACCGTCGACCGAGCCGTCCTCATGCGAGATGAAACCGTCGAGCGACACCGCGACGTCGTAAACAATTTTTCTCATTCGATCCTCCTCGTTCTCGGAACCAACCTGCAGCGCGGACGAGCGCGTTCGTCCGCAGGCGCTGACGGACAGCGCCCTCACGGCACCACGGGCGTAGCTCCATCGCCGCGAAGAGGGCAACGGGCGGCTCGCCACGAACGGCCGTACGACAGAGAGATGGCTTCAGCGAGGAGCGATCATCATGGACGCGTGTCAGGCGTCGGTGGCGACCCTAGCATGCACCCGCTCGCTTGCCCAGCGGTTCGAGCCCCGACGATTCGCGCGCTCGCTCGCGTCGTACCCCGAGCGCCGTCGCGCCCCCAACGTAGGAGAGCATCCGTGCGCCAGCGCACGACGCATGGCGCGGCGTTGACCACGGCTGGTCGCCTCGAGGACCCCCCGTTGCCCTGCTGGTGATGCGCTGGTAGCGTCTTCGGCACAGGAAGGAGAAGACAGCCATGAGGAGCGATGTGAACCGGTGCTGGCGCCTTGCCTCGCGTCCTGTCGGCCTGCTCAAAGACAGCGATTTCACGTTCAGTGAAGAGCCCGTCCCGGAGCCGAAGGCGGACGGGGACATCCTTGTCCGTACACTTTACCTGTCGGTCGATCCCACGCAGCGGATATGGCTCGCTCGCGACTCGTACATGCCGGCGGTTCCGATCGGCGACGTCGTCCGCGCCGGCGGCGTCGGCAAGGTCGTGCGCTCGAACAGCCCCGACTTCGCGCCGGGCGACCTCGTCCAGGGCCTCCTCGGCTGGCAGGACTACGCGCTCTTGACAGCCGGAAAGCGAGATCTGCTCCCGGCCTCGAAGCTGCCGCCCGGCATACCGCCCGAGCTCGCGCTCAGCGTCTTCGGCGTCACCGGGCTGACCGCCTACTTCGGTCTGCTCCACATCGGCCGCGTCAAGGAGGGGGAGACCGTCGTCGTCTCGGGCGCCGCCGGCGCGACCGGGATGATGGCGGGTCAGATCGCGAAGGCGACGGGCTGCCGCGCGATCGGGATCGCGGGCGGCCCCGAGAAGTGCGCGTGGATCACGGGGGAGCTCGGCTTCGACGCCGCCATCGACTACCGCTCCGAGGACGTCGCCGCCCGGCTCCGGGAGCTCTGCCCCTCCGGCATCGACGTCTACTTCGACAACGTGGGCGGCGCGATCCTGGACGCGGCGCTCGCAGAGCTCGCGATGCGCGGGCGCGTCGTGCTCTGCGGCGCCATCGGCGATTACACCGAGTCTGAGCAGCCGCCCGGGCCGAAGAACTATATCAACCTGCTGATGCGGCGCGGCCGGATGGAAGGGTTCATCGTCACCGACTTCCTCGGCCAGATGAACGAGGCGATCTCCGACCTCGCCGGCTGGGTGAGCTCGGGCAAGATCAAGAATCGCGTGGACGTGCAGGAGGGCCTCGAGAAGGCGCCCGCGACGCTGAATCGCCTGTTCACCAGCGCCAACACGGGCAAGCAGCTCCTCAAGGTCGCCGATCCGTGAGCGCGCCTCGAGCGAGCGCCGGCCGAGCTAGAACTCGGTCCCGATCACGTACCTGAGCTGCCCAGTCTTCAGCGAGATCACGTAGACGGCCGTCCACGTGGCGAAGAAGACGTCGTTCGCCGACACCGAGATCCCGGACGAGACCTGCGACTTCTTGTGGACCTGCACGTCCCACAGCCGCTTGCCGGTGGCGCCGTCGAAGCAGGCGAGGCGCGTCCCCTGGCTGTGATCGTTCATGTCGTAAGGGACGACCAGGAGCCCGCCCTCGTAGGCCGCCTCCTCGGTCCCCATCGCCCTCGTGGTGAGCGGATCGACGCCGGGCACCACGTCCTTCCAGAGGACCTTCTTCTTGTCGACCGCGGCCACCATCCTGACCTGGCTGCCCTTGCTGCGGCGGCCGAGCATGAACCGCGGCCCGGGGCCGCTCGGGACGAGCGCGTGGTGCGCCGACATGCCCTCGATGGCGTGCAGCTCGGGCAACCCGAGCTCGTCGAAGTCGGACCAGCCGACGAGCCGATAGCCGGGCGCCTCGTCGGCGTTCGAGCTCGGGGCCGGCTTGCACCCCGCGCCCTTCGCGAGCTCGCGCCGCCTTCCGCTCGCCGGCTCCAGGCCGTGCTTCGCGTCGTCGACCGTCTCGACGACGATCACGCCGTCGCCCTGACACACCCGCCTCGGCTTCTCGCCGAGCGACGCCGACCACGACGGGGCCCCGGTGCGCAGGTCGTACGCCTGCGCCTTGCCCAGGCCGTCGATCGAGATCACCCGATCGAAGACGACCGCGCGCCGCGCCTCGTGGCCGGCCGCGTCCTTGGCGAGGGCCCCCGTCTTCCACAGCTGCTTGCCGTCGCGCCCGTCGAAGGCGGCGATCCACTCCTCCCCGGCCGGGATGCCGCTCTTGCCGATCACATCCGGCGCCCCGTCGCCGTTGACGTCGGCGAGCATCGGCCGGTCCTTGAAGTGCACGCTGGGCCCGATGCCAAGGACGGGCCGCGCCCCGGATGCCCCGGACGCCCTGGGCGCGGGCTGCGTGACGAGGGCGGCGACCGCGCCGGCCACGCCCATGGCGACGACCGCCCCCATCACGGCGAACACCGCGACGTTGGAGGACGGCGGCGCGACCCGGACGACGTGCATGCCCTGCGGGACCGGCGCGGTGGTCGGCTTCCTGCCGCGATCGATCAGCGACCGGGCGCCGCAGTACTGGCAGGTGGCGAAGTCCATGGCCGGCTGAACCGGCAGCGGGGCGCCGCATCGCGGGCATCGGGTGTCGACGATCCTTGCCATCGTTCCACTCTACACGAGCTCCGCGGCCTATTTCTTCTCCCGCGCGCCCCCGCGCCCGCCCGAGCCCGCGCCCGGCCCGCGCTGGCCCGGCGGCCCGCGCTCCAGGAGGGCCGCGCGCGTGAGCCCTTTCCCGCCGAAGCGCTCGGCCACCTCGGCCACGACGCCCTCGAGCCGCCGGCGGCGCTCGGAGGCGACCGGGAACAGGCTCAGGGTCGCGCCGGCGGTCTCGCCCGTCAGATCGCCCGCGGCGACGCCGACGAGCCGCACCGGCCGCGACAGGTCGAACCGCGAGAGCAGCCCCCGCGCAGAGGCGTAGATCGAGTCCGTGTCCGCCACCGGCTCGGGCAGCTTCGTCTGCCGCGTGCGCAGCGTGAAATCCGAGTACTTGAGCTTCACCGCCACCGCGCGGCACGACAGGCCCGCCTTGAGCAGGCGCCGCGCCACGCGGCCCGACAGCTCGAGCAACCACTGCTCGATCGGCTCCCTGCCCCGGAGATCTTCCTCGACCGTCTCCTCCGCGCCGATCGACTCCGCGACGCGGCCCGGGACCACCGCGCGGTCGTCGACGCCGGCCGCGAGCAGGCGCACGTGCTCGCCCCACGCCGGGCCGAGGAGCTCGGAGAGGCGCGGCGCCGGGCAGCGCGCGAGGTCGCCGATGGTCGCGAGCCCCGCCGCGCGGAGGCGCTCGGCGGCGCGCGGGCCCACGCCCCACATGCGCTCGAGCGGCAGCGGCGCGAGGAACGCGGCGACGCCCTCGGGCACCACGACGAGGCCGTCGGGCTTCTGCAGATCGCTCGCGATCTTCGCGGCGAACTTGCACGGCGCGACCCCGGCCGAGGCGGTGAGCCCGAGCTCGCCCTGGATGGCGCGCTTGATCTGCGCCGCGATCGCCGCGCCGTCGCCGAAGAGCGCGCGGCTCGCGGTCACGTCGAGGAAGGCCTCGTCGAGCGACAGCCCCTCGACGAGCGGGGTGAAGCGGCGGAAGATCGCGAAGACCTGCGCGCTCACCTCGGCGTAGCGGGCGTGCCGCGGCGGCACGACGATCGCCTGCGGGCAGCGGCGGAGCGCCTCGACCATCGGCATCGCCGAGCGGGCGCCGGAGGGGCGCGCCTCGTAGGACGCGGCCGCCACGACGCCGCGCCGCGAGGCGCCGCCGACGAGGACCGGGCGGCCCCGCAGCGACGGGTCGTCGAGCTGCTCGACCGACGCGAAGAACGCGTCCATGTCGATGTGGAGGATCTGGCGCATCGCGGGGGAGCGATCGCACCCCGGGAGCGCGCCGGGATCAACCGGCCGCGACGCGCCGGCGCCTGCCCGGGCGATCTCCCCGGCGGCCGCGCCGGCTCACTCGAGCGACTGGAAGAAGCGCCAGGCTCGCCCGCCCGCGCCGGACGGCACGGAGTGGCCGCCGGGGTGCGTGCAGTACACGAGCGGCAGGCCCTCGTTGCAGCCCTGGTACTCGACGCACCCGTTGCCGAAGGTCGCCGACGGCATCGACTCCGCCTCGCAGCCGTTCCGGGCGCGCCAGAAGTCGCGGGTGGATTGTCCCAGCGCGGGGGTCACGGTCCCGTCGGTGTCGCCTTGCGTTTGAATCACCGCGTGCGCGGCGCTCGCGTCGCCGCAATTGGGCTGGGAGCCGTTGGGGCCCCACCCGGCGACCGGAGCGAGACCGCGGAACACGGAAGAGCGCTCGCAGCCGAGCGTGTTCGTCATGAAGCCACCCTGGCTGAACCCGACCGCGAAGACGCGCTTCGTATCGACGCAGTAGTTCGACTTGGCGTGCTCGATCATGGCATCGAAGAACGCGAGGTCGGCGTCGAGGCGCGCCCGATTGGCGTTCGGCGGCTGACCGCCCCAGTTCGAGTCCGCGTCGCCCCACTGCGATTGGGTGCTCGGAGGCGTGGACCGCCCGTTCGCCGGCAGCCCCTGCGGGTAGATGAGCAGCGCCTGGTCGTCGGTCTCCTGGATGAGCTGGAACCCGCTGCCGTCGTGCGCCGCCCACACGTTGTTCATGTTCAGGCCGTGGATGCCGAAGACCAGCGGCAGCGGCTTGCTCGGGTCGTAGTTCTCCGGCACGTACATCAGGAAGTAGCGCGTCACGCCGCCGACCATCAACGTCTGCTGCGTGCGAGGATCGGGGCGCGTCGCCTCCTTGCCGCAGCCCGCCGACCCGCCGGGGGTGGCGCCGCCCGAGCCGCCGCCGCCGGCCGACTCGCCGCCCGTGCCGCTGGAGGTGCCCGCGCCCCCGCTCCCCCCGTCCCCTCCGCCCGACGTCGCGCCCGAGGACGTCGCGCCCGAGGACGTCGCTCCCGAGGACGTCGCGCCCGAGGACGTCGCTCCCGTGGTGGAGCCGCCGCTCGTGGCGGCGCTAGAAGACCCAGACGGGCCGGGATCGACGGGATCCGACTCCGACGAGCACGCGGACAGCCCCACCGCCACGCCCACGGAGAAAAGAACGCTCACGCCCAGTGCAGATCGACTCATCGAGACATCACCTCTCTAACGGACCGCGGATCGCCGGGGCGCGGACGATCACGGGTCGTCCGCCACGCTCCCGCGGCTGGTTGATGCAGACATCGTGCGCCGGGCGCACCGGGCCAGGCAGGGCTCTCAATACGTCGAGAACAGGCTCCAGAGGAACTTGGGCGCGAACGCGGGCCAGCCGTGATTGGTGCCGCTGTAGTTCGGGTCTTTGTGCTGGCACCAGTAGACCGGATAGTCCTCGTCGCAACCCTGGTACATGACGCAGTTCGAGCGCTCGTCCGTGTACCCTTCGACGGGCACCGTGCTCGCTTCGCAGTGGTTCAGCTTGGTATAGAAGTCGCGCGTCTTCGGGCCGTTCTCCGTCCCGACCACCGAGTCGTTCGCTCCGTGGATGACGACCGACGTGACCTGTCCGGTGCACCGTCGTGTGCCGGCGTCGAGCGGATAGTCCCGTACGTTCTTGGTAGCGCACGGGCCCACCGCGCGCAGCTTGTCCGCGTGCTCGCAGCCCAGGATGCTCGAGAAGTCGCCGCCCGAGCTCTCGCCCGCCGCGAACACGCGGGCCTCGTCGATGCAGAAGTTGTTCGTGATCTGTTCGTAGAACGGCTCGAAGAAGGAGACGTCGTTCGCCCCCCAGCCCGAGTTCGAGTTGGCCGGATGCGGGTAAACGCGGATCCAGGCCTCCTTGGGGCCGGTCGCCTCGAAGCCCGCGTTCTGCTCTGCCCAGTTGATCGGGTTGTTCGTCGGGTTGAACATGATCATCGCCGGATACGGCTTGCTGGCGTCGTAGCCGGTCGGCAGCTTCACGTAGTACTGGTGACCCGAGACGGTGAGCGGGCTCTGCGCGCTGCCCGTCTGCGGGTTCGCCTTGTTACAGCCGGCGCTCGGCCGCGGGGGGACCTTGCCGTCCGTCGACCCGCCCGAGCCGCCCTCTCCCGGCGAGCCGCCGCTTCCGCCCGTCCCTCCCTCGCCGCCCGCTCCACCCGAGGACGCGCTGCCGGCGCCGGCGCCGGCCGTGGTGGTGCTGCCGCCGGTCGTGGCGCCACCGCCGCTGCCTGAGACGGAGGCCCCGCTCGTTCCGGCTTGAGGGTCGTCCCCCGACGAGCCCGTGCCGTCATCGCTGCACGCCGAGAGAGCAAAAGAGGCGACCAGGGCCGCGCATCGTGTGATTCGAGCGATAGCAGATTTGTTGGTCATTTGAATACCCAGGTGCGGCCTTGCCCCTCGCTGGCAGCGTTCCACGAAAGCGCGTCCTCAGCGTGGGGTGGGCCATTGTGAGCGCTCACAACTCCGGTGTCAATACTTGTCGGTGGGACCGTGGATATCATCGATCCCGAGGGGAGAACAAGGCTGGCGGAGCTCCCCCGGAGCGGCGCGTCAAGAGAGCGGGCGCCGGACCGCGGTGGCGACCGGGTGTGCCGGACCGCCCGACGGGCATCTCGTCGGTGATGGAGACGCACGGCGCGCCGCCGAGATCGGACTTCCACTCCGGCGGCAATCCCATTAACATCTACAAACATCTACAGTGTGAGCGTTCACACCCGACCGCGGCCTGATCCTGCCGGGGCGACGCAAGGCGTTCCCCAGCACGAACCGGCTCAGCGCAGAACTAGGACATGACAACAATGAAGAGACCTATCTTCTCCATGACGGCGGTGTTCCTCATCGGCGCCCTGCCCGTCTCCTGCGGGATCGACGAGCATGTAGCGCCCCTCTCGTATCCGCTCACGATCGAGGCGACGGGCGACGGGACGACCGACCCGCCGCCCGGGACCTACCTGCACGCGCCGGGCACCGTGATCACCGTCACCGCGACGCCCGCTCCGGGACAGAACTTCCTGGGCTGGAGCGGCGCCGACACCGGGCTGGACAACCCGGCGACGTTCACCATGGGCATGGGCGAGACGCTGACGGCCAAGTTCGGCGCCGCGTTCAGCCCGACGACGTACCAGAACCCGGTGCTGCCCGGCGATCACCCGGACTTGAACCTCTACCGGGAAGGCGACACGTTCTACGTGGTCGGGTCGAGCTTCCACACGATGCCCGCGTTCGAGATCCTGCGCTCGACGGATCTCGTGCGCTGGGAGCGCGTGACCCGGGTGGTCTCTTCGACCGCGGCCGCGCTCGACGAGCAGACCGGCCCTGGCAAGGGCACGTGGGGCGGCTTCATCGTCAAGGCCGGCGATGTGTACCGGGTCTACTACGCGATCGGCGCCACGCAGCATTTCTCCTCGGCGAAGAGCCTCGAGGGCCCCTGGTCGGAGCCCAAGAAGGTCGATATCTTCCCCTACACGCCGCCGGGGAGCGAGATCGCGTACGAGCGCAATACCGGCTCCGACAACTCGGTGTTCGTCGATCCCGAGAGCGGCAAGACCTTCATGGTCATCAAGAACGGCCTGTGCAAATGGGACGCCGAGCACGCGAACGACTTCGGCATCAACCTGCTCACGGAGATCGATCCGGAGACCGGGATGCTGATTCCGGAGTCGACCGTCGATATGAGCTTCGTCAACTGGGACCAGGAGACCGGGGGCTGCGGGGACTTCACCAACCCTGACTGGAGCAAGTGGACCGAGGGGCCGACGATGGCCAAGCGGGGCGACTGGTACTACTACTTCGTGTCGACGCACACGGCCTGCGGCGGCCAGCTGCACGCCTGGGCGTCGAAGAAGCTGGTCGGCAGCACCGCCGAGGACTGGCACTGGCTCGGCTATGTGCTGACCGGCAAGGAGCCGTACGCCGGCTTGCAGCACGCCACCGCTCCGATCGAGCTCGAGGACGGCACCTGGTGGGCGCTCGCCCACTCCTACGACTGCACCGGGGTGGGCACCCAGGACTGGAAGAACGGCGAGTGGCAGGGGCTCGGCCGCGAAGGGCTGCTCCTGCAGGTCACCTGGGAGGAGCAGCAGGTGGATGGGGAGACGATCCCGGTCCCGAAGTTCCCGAGCGAGGTGCGCGATCTGCCGGCGCCGAAGCTGCCGACGAGCGACGTGCCCTTCCTGGTGCCCGTGAACGACGAGTTCTCGTCGGACACGATCAACCCGGCCTGGACCACTTACGGAATGTCGGAAGACAAGTACTCGGTGACCGACCGCGCTGGCTGGCTGCGGATCGAGCCGGGCGCCGGGAATACCACGCGGGTGGTGCAGAAGGACGCGCTGCACTCCAGCAGCATGACGGTGAAGCTGCAGTTCAAGCCCAAGGCGAACGGCGACGCGGCCGGCCTCCACGTGGGCAACGGCTACTGGGAAGACGAGCAGGTGATCGCGGCGCCGACGTGGATGACCAGCGGAGAGGGCTTCATGCTCCCGGCCATCCTGGAGGTCTCCGTGGCGCGGGTCATGGAGGACAAGAAGGACCGGATCCGGTTCTCCTTCCGCTCGCGCTCGGTGAAGCCTCCGGTCGAGGAGGGGGGCGCGTACACCGAGCTCGATGAGCCCGTCGTGGTGGGCGCGTCGGCCCCGGCGCCCGAAGGCGATACGATCTGGCTGAAGCTGGTCCGCACCGGCCACAAGGCCACGGGCTGGTTCAGCGCCGATCGGCTCGAGTGGACGCAGGTGGGCGACGAGATCGACATCTCCACGCTCGACAACTTCTACGCCATGGCCCACACCTGGATCGGCAACCAGGCTGGCATGTTCGCGACCAACAAGCGCGCTGACTTCGATCTGTTCACGTACCGCGACGGGTTCACCTGGATCCCGGCTGCGGAGGCGAACCAGCAGTCGGGCGCCGGCGTCGCGTCGAGCAAGAAGGCGGGTCCGGTGCTGGACGGGCTGGAGAACGGCGACTGGGCCATGTACGGCAGCGTCGACCTGGGCAGCGGCGGCGTCCACGCGAAGGCGATCCAGCTGAAGGCCTCGAGCGCCGGCCAAGGCGGCGCCGTGGAGGTCTGGATCGATCCGCTGGCCGGCGGCTCGGCCATCGGCACCTGCGACATCCCCGACACGGGCGACTGGGACAAGTGGGAGACCGTCACGTGCGACGTGAAGCCCACCGAGGGCACCCACGAGGTGTATCTGAAGGTGACCGGCGGCGCGGGCGAGCTGGTGCGCCTCGCGTCCCTGCGATTCGTGCCGGCGGAGTGACGGCGCGGCGCTAGAACAACGATCACGTTGTTCGACCGAGAAATGAACCGCCGAGGACGCCAAGAACGCCAAGAAGAGAACAAAATCTTGGCGTCCTCGGCGCCTTGGCGGTTCGAATTTCTGCTCTTTCGAGCGATTTCAGCCCGTTTGTCGCTCTAGCGCACCGGCGGCTTCAGGTCATCCGGCAACCTGCCTGCGGGTGGCCGCGGCAGCTCGGGCGGGCGCTCGAGCGGGGACGCCGTTGACGCTGCGTCCGGCCCGGCGTCGGGCTGGCCGCCCGCGTTAGGTTGGCCGCCGGCGTCGGGCTGGCCGCTGTCGCCCGCGTCGATTCCCGGGTCGGGCGGGGGCGGGCGCGTGTCGTCGGTGCAGGCGCAGAGCGCGCAGGCGGCGATCAGGAGGAGCCACGCTCGCATCGTCGGACTCCCCCGCTCAGTACTTGACCCAGATCTCGGTGCCGGGATGGATCGCCGTCAGCACCTCGGTATCCGGCTCGGTCATGATCAGGCTCTGGGTGTTCGGATTCGGGCTGTAGGCCGCCTTCCCCGCCCAGACGATGAGCGCGTCCTTGAAGATAGAGAGGTCGTGCACATGCTCGTTCACCGTGTACTTGTTCCACCCGGGCGAACGCGGCGGAAGGACCGTCAGCGACGGCGCTGGATGCGTGGCCGGGGTGCCCGCGTCCGCGTCGTGGTTTCCGTGCTCGCCGGAGGTATCCACCCATTCGGCGATGGTCTCTGTGCCATCCGGGGTCCGGCAGGTCTGGAGGGTCGGGAAGAACAGCGTCTTGAACGGCGCGTCCGGGACCTTGAACCGCATGGTCAGTTTGTAATAATTGGTGTCCGCCGGAAGCACGTCTGCAACGGGCTTGGTCCAGACGACGGCGGTGACGTTGCCCTCGGTGTCCTTCTCCAGGACAGCCTTGCCGAACGTGCTGTCCAGCGGCCGCACCGACGTCACCCCGGCCGGGATCTGGACCTTCACCCGGTAGGTGTCTGCGCCGTCACAGCCGTGGCCGACACCGAAGGTGGCCTCGTGCGTGGCGCCAGCGAACGCGGGGCCCGACACGGAGATGTGCGCGCGCGCAGCGGTCGAGGCGAACATCGTGCCTGCAACGATCAGGCAGCTCTGCAACATCCTCTTCATCTGAAGCACCTCCACCGAGGAAAGCTCCAGCACTCTAGTAGGGCCGCCATCCCTTGGAAATGCGACCTGTTGTCGCAGACGCCCGTGACGCACCGCGATCGGCGTTGGCTCAACCTGCCTTCAGCCGGTAGCCCACGCCGGGCTCCGTGATGAGGATCTGCGGCCGCGCAGGATCGCGCTCCAGCTTGTGCCGGAGCTGCGCCATGTAGACGCGCAGGTAATGTGTCTGCCCCGCATACGCCGGGCCCCACACCTCACCGAGCAGCTGGCGGTGCGTCAGCACCTTCCCCGCGTGCCGGATCAGCGTCGTCAGCAGCTTGTACTCGATCGGCGTCAGGTGGATCTCCTCGCCCGCCCGCAGCACGACCCGGCGCGCGAGATCGACCTCGACGTCCTGCACCTGGAAGCTCGCGCTCTCGGCCTGCGCCCCGCGCGCCGCGTGGGCGGCGTGGCGCAGCGCCACGCGCAGCCGCGCCAGGAGCTCTCCCGCGCTGAACGGCTTGGTCAGGTAATCGTCGGCGCCGCCGTCCAGCGCGTCTATCTTGTCCTGCTCCTGCCCGCGCGCCGACAGCACGATGATCGGGACGGCGCTCCACTCCCGGAGCCGCCGCGTCACCTCCAGACCATCCATGTCCGGGAGCCCCAGATCGAGGAGCACGAGATCCGGATTGCGCGTCGTCGCCTGGGCGATCCCCTCGCCGCCCGTCTCCGCCTCGACGAGCCGGTAGCCGCGGGCCGCCAGCATCGCGCGGAGGAACCGCCGCATCTGCGGCTCGTCCTCGATCAGCAGCACGAGGGGGGACGCGTCCGACATTCGCCCGATCAGGCTATCAAGCCCCCGACACTGCCGGCAGCTCCGGGCCGGCGAGGTCCGGCGGGCGGCCCTCGATGGGCAACGTCACGCGAAAGATCGCGCCACCGTGAGGCCGGCTCTCCGCCGTGATCCGCCCGCCGTGCGCGGCCACGATGCCGCGGCAGATCGTGAGGCCGAGGCCGAGCCCCTGCCGGCCCTGACCGCGCCCCCGGTAGAACTTCTCGAAGATGGCCTCCTCTTCGCCGGGCGCGATGCCCGGACCGCGATCCTTGATCTCCAGCACCGCCACGCTCCCCTCGGTGAGCCCCCGGATCGCGATCGGGCTGCCGGCGGGCGAGTACTTGAGCGCGTTCTCGAGCAGGTTGATGAGCACCTGCTCGATCAGCACTCCATCCATCGGGACAAGCGCGGTCGCCCGGTCCAGATCGATCGAGATCTGCCGTCCGTCGAGGTTCTCCTCGACCCGGTTCAGCGCGGCCCCGACGACCTCCTCGAGCGGCAGCCACTCCTTCTTGACCGCGAGCGCCCCGGACTCCAGCCGCGTCATGTCGAGCAGGTTGCGGACGAGGCGCTCGAGCCGCTGTGCCTCCTCCAGCACCGTCTGCGTCAGATCGCGCCGGACGGCCGGATCGAGCGCCGCTCCGTGAGCGCCGTCGTCGAGCAGCGCGCCCGCGGCGCCGGTGATCGTGGCGAGCGGCGTGCGCAGATCGTGCGAGACGGAGCTCAGCAGGGCGTTGCGGAGCTCCTCCGCCTGCGCGCGGAGCTGCGAGCGCTGGGCCTCTCGCGCGAGCAGGGCGCGCTCCAGCGCGAGCGCCGTCTGCGTGGCGAAGGCGCCGAGCAGCTCGCGCCGGCTCAGGTCGAGGAACGACGACGGCCGGCGCGGGCGGACGCTGAGGACGCCGATCGGCCCGGAGGAGCCCTGGAGCGGCAGGTGCATCGCGCCCGCGCTCGGGAGGGTGTCGGTCCCGGCGCCCGCGGCCTTGCCGCGCGCGTACGCCCACTCCGCGACCGCACGCTCCTGCTCGCTCGCGGCCAGATCGTCGGCCGTGCCCGCCCGGACGGCGAGGCGCCCGTCGGGGCCGGGCAGGAGGACGGCCGCGTCGGCCTCGAAGATCTCGTGCACGTGGCGCGCGGCCGCGAGGCTGAGCTTGTCGACGCCGCGCAGGGCGGTCAGCTCCTTGCTCATCGCGTAGAGCGCCGCGGTGCGCTGCTCGCGCTCGCTGGCGCTCGCGGCCTGGCGGCGGATGCGCGCGGTGAGGCTGGCGATGACGAGGCCCACCCCCAGCATGATAGCGAACGTGAGGAAGTACCGGAGATCGCCCACCGCGAACGTCAGGTACGGCTTCACGAAGAAGTAATCGAAGGCGGCGACGCCCAGCACCGACGCGAGCGCCGAGGGCCCGGCGCCGAAGCGGCCCGCGACGAAGGCGACCCCGAGCAGGTACACCATGATGAGGTTCGCCAGGTCGGAGAACGGGTGCATGAGCCACGAGGCCAGCGTGCAGAGCGCCACCACGCACGCGCTCCAGACGTAGGGCAGCGGCATCATGCGGCGCCGCTCCGGCGGGCCGGGCTCCGGCTTCGCCGCCTCCGCCACGCCCTGGATGACGTACACGTCGATGTCGCCGCTCTGGCGCACGAGATCATCGAGCAGCGAGCCGTAGACGAAATCCTTCCATCGAGGGTGGGTCGGCTTGCCGACGACGATCTTGCAGACGTTGTGGCGCCTCGCGTACCGCAGGACTTCCGCGGCGACCTCCGCGCCGTGGAGCTGTACCGTGACGGCGCCGAGGCGCTCGGCGAGCGCGAGGTTCCGGTCGACCCGCTCGCGATCGGCCTCGGAGAGCCGCGCCTGCGCCGGCGTCTGCACGTAGACCGCGTGCCACTCCGCCTTCAGGCTGCCGGCCATCCGCCGCGTCGCCCGGATCAGCCGCGCCGACATCGGGCTCGGCCCCACGCAGACGACGATGCGCTCGGCGACGGCCCACGTCTTCTGGATCCCGTGGGCGCGCATGTAGCCGCGCATCTGGTCGTCCACGCGCTCGGCGGTGCGCCGCAGGGCGAGCTCGCGCAAGGCGATGAGGTTGCCCTTGCGGAAGAAGCTGCTCGCCGCCCGCTCGATCTGCTCCGAGAGGTAGACCTTGCCCTCGCGCAGGCGTTCGAGGAGGTCGTCCGGGGGCAGGTCGATGAGCTCGATCTCGTCGGCGCGCTCGATCATCGAGTCGGGCACCGTCTCCCGGACCACGACGCCGGTCACCTGCGCCACCACGTCGTTCAGGCTCTCGACGTGCTGGACGTTGACGGTGGTGTAGACGTCGATCCCGGCGTCCAAGAGGTCCAGGACGTCCTGCCAGCGCTTCGGGTGCCTGAGGCCCGGCGCGTTCGTGTGCGCGAGCTCGTCGACGACGAGGAGCTTCGGGCGGCGCTTCAGCGCGGCCTCGAGGTCGAAGTCGCGCAGCGTCCTGCCGCGGTGCTCGACCTCGATCGCCGGCAGGCGCGGCAGCGGCGGAGGCTCACCGAGGAGCGCCTCCGTCTCCGCGCGCCCGTGCGTCTCGACCCAGCCGACGACGATGTCGATCTCTTCCTCGCGGAGCGACCGCGCCGCCCTCAGCATCGCGTACGTCTTGCCGACCCCGGGCGCGGCGCCGAAGAAGATCTTGAGCTTGCCCTTCCGCTCGCGCTCCTCCTCTTCGCGGACCGCGGCGAGCAGCGCCTCGGGATCCGGCCGGTCGTCCCCTGCGTCCGCCATCGCTCGCGCTCTCCTCAGCCGGCGCCGTCGAGGGCGAGGTTCAGGAGGAGCACGTTCACGTGGGGCTCGCCGAGGAGCCCGAGCCACCGCTCCTCGGTGTGCCGCGCGACGAGCCGGCGCACCTCGTCCTCGGGGAGGCCGCGCGCGCGCGCCACGCGCCGCGCCTGGTACGCCGCCGCCGCGGGGCTGATGTGCGGATCGAGGCCGCTGCCGGAGGCGGTCACCAGGTCGACCGGCACCGGCGCGGCGCTCTCCGGATCTGCGGCGCGGAGCGCGTCGATCCTGGCCTTGACCGCCTCGGCCAAGGCGGGGTTCGTGGGCCCGAGGTTGCTCCCGGCGGAGGCCTGCCCCGCGTAGGGGACAGGGCTCGTCGCCGAGGGGCGGCCCCAAAAATAACGTGGATCGTCGAACGGCTGACCGAGCAGGCTCGATCCGACCACGCGGCCGTCCTTCCGCACGAGGCTGCCGTTCGCCTCCTGGGGGAACGCGGCCTGCGCGATCGCCGTCGAGAGCAGCGGGTAGGCGAACCCCGTGACGGCGGTGAGGACGGCAAGGAGGACGAGGGCGGGTCGCAGGTGCGCGAGCATAGCGTTCATTCCTTGGAGGATCAGGCGAGGCCGAGGGCGGAGAGGAGGAGATCGATGAGCTTGATGCCCACGAACGGCACGACGAGCCCGCCCAGGCCGTAGACGAGCAGGTTCCTGCGGAGCATCCGCTCCGCGCCGACGGACCGGTAGCGGATGCCCCGGAGCGCGAGCGGGATCAGCGCGACGATGATGAGCGCGTTGAAGATCACCGCGGAGAGCACCGCGCTCCGCGGCGTGGCGAGCCCCATCACGTTGAGCCGCCCGAGCGCGGGGTACGTCGAGACGAAGGCCGCCGGGATGATGGCGAAGTACTTGGCGACGTCGTTCGCCAGGCTGAAAGTCGTGAGCGCGCCCCGCGTCATCAGGAGCTGCTTGCCGATCTCGACGATCTCGATGAGCTTGGTGGGGTTCGAGTCGAGGTCGACCATGTTCCCGGCCTCCTTCGCGGCCTGGGTGCCCGTGTTCATGGCGACCGCGACGTCCGCCTGCGCCAGCGCGGGGGCGTCGTTCGTCCCGTCGCCGGTCATGGCGACGAGCCGCCCGCCCGCCTGGTAGTCGCGGATCAGCGCCAGCTTGGCCTCGGGCGTGGCCTGCGCGAGGAAGTCGTCGACGCCGGCCTCGGCGGCGATGGCCGCCGCGGTGAGGGGGTTGTCGCCGGTGATCATCACCGTCTTGATCCCCATGCGCCGCAGGTCGCCGAAGCGCTCCCGGATGCCGCCCTTCACGATGTCCTTGAGGTGGATGACGCCCAGCACCGCGCCGCCCTCGGCGACCACGAGCGGCGTGCCGCCTCTCCGGGCGATGGCCTCGGTCACCGCGCGCACCGCGGCCGGGACCGCGCCGCCCTTCTCCTTGACGTGGGCCTCGATCGCCTCGACGGCGCCCTTCCGGATCTCGCGCGCGCCGCAGTCGACGCCGCTCATCCGGGTCTGCGCGGTGAACGGGACGAAGCGGGCGCCCAGGGCCCCGAGGTCGCGCTCGCGCAGGCCGTGCTCCTCCTTCGCGAGCACGACGACGCTGCGCCCCTCGGGGGTCTCGTCGGCGAGCGACGCGAGCTGCGCGGCGTCGGCGAGCGCCTGCGCCGCGACCCCGTCCGTCGGGATGAGCTCCGTCGCCTGCCGGTTGCCGAGCGTGATGGTGCCGGTCTTGTCGAGCAGCAGCACGTCCACGTCGCCGGCGGCCTCGACGGCGCGGCCCGACATCGCGATGACGTTCGCCTGGATCATCCGGTCCATGCCGGCGATGCCGATGGCCGAGAGCAGCCCGCCGATCGTGGTCGGGATCAGGCACACGAGCAGCGCCGTGAGCACGGTGATGGTGATCGGGGTCCCCTGCCCTGCTGCCCGTACGCCGTAGGCCGAGTACGGCAGCAGCGTCACGGTCGCGAGGAGGAAGACGATGGTGAGCGCAGCGAGCAGGATGTCGAGCGCGATCTCGTTCGGCGTCTTCTTGCGCTTCGCCCCCTCCACCATCGAGATCATCCGGTCGAGGAACGCCTCGCCGGGGTTGGCGGAGATGCGGACGATGAGCCAGTCGGACAGGACGCGCGTGCCGCCGGTGACGGCGCTCCGGTCGCCGCCGCTCTCGCGCACGACGGGGGCGCTCTCGCCGGTGACGGCGCTCTCGTCGACCGACGCGACGCCGACGACGATGTCGCCGTCGCCGGGGATGATCGCGCCTGCCTCCACGAGCACGAGGTCTCCTCTCCGGAGGTTCGACGCGGGGACCGTGGTCCGCGCGGCGTCGCGCTCGGGGGCGGCGAGCTTCACGGCCTCGACGTCGCGCCGCGCCTTGCGGAGCGTGTCGGCCTGCGCCTTGCCGCGCCCCTCGGCCACGGCCTCCGCGAAGTTCGCGAAGAGCACGGTGAACCAGAGCCAGAGCGAGATGGCGAGGATGAACCCGGCCGGCTCCTCGCCCTCGCCGAGGAGGGCGTGCACGAACAGGGCCGTGGTGAGCGCGCTCCCGGCGAGGACCACGAACATCACCGGGTTGCGTACCTGGTGGCGCGGGTCGAGCTTGCGGAGCGCGGCGGAGATCGCCGGCTTGAGGATCGTGGGGTCGAGGAGCGGCCTGGCCGCGGTCTTCTTCCCCTCGACGTCGCGGGACGGGTGGCGCGACCTCGGCGGCGGCGCCAGCTCGGGGGGAGGAGCGGGCGCGCCGCGCCTTTCGATCACCTCGGCGGTGGAATGAAGGTTCGAGGTCATCGCGTCATCTCCAGGTGCTCGACGACCGGCCCGAGCGCGAGCGCGGGCACGAACGTGAGCGCTCCGACGAGCAGCACGGTGCCTGTCAGGAGCGCGACGAAGAGCGGCGTGTGCGTGGGCAGCGTGCCCGGGCCGGCCGGGACGAGCTTCTTCCGCGCGAGCGAGCCCGCGAGCGCGAGCACGGGGACGATCACCGCATAGCGGCCGATGAGCATCGCGACGCCGATGGCGGTGTTGTAGAAGGGGCTGTTCGCGCCGAGGCCGCCGAAGGCGCTGCCGTTGTTGTTCGCGCCGGACGAGAACGCGTAGAGCACCTCGCTGAACCCGTGCGGACCCGGGTTGAACACGCCCTTCTGCCCTGCCTCGGTCATCACGGCGACGGCGGTGCCGAGGAGGACCGTGATCGCCGGGAAGAGCACGACCAGCGAGGCCATCTTCATCTCGAACGCCTCGACCTTCTTGCCGAGGTACTCCGGCGTGCGCCCCACCATCAGGCCGGCCACGAAGACGGCGATGACGACGAACATCAGCATGCCGTAGAGGCCGGAGCCGACCCCGCCGAAGACCACCTCGCCGAGCTGCATGAGCCAGAGGGGCACGAGCCCGCCGAGGGGCGTGAAGGAGTCGTGCATCGCGTTGACCGAGCCGTTCGAGGCCGCCGTGGTGGCGGTCGCCCAGAGGGCGGAGCTCGTGATGCCGAAGCGCGCCTCCTTCCCTTCCATGTTGCCGCCCGCCTGCAGCGCGCTCGCCGCCTGGTCGACGCCCAGGCGGGAGAGGGCGGGGTTGCCCGCCTGCTCCGAGGCGACGCAGACGACGAGGAGGACCGCAAAGATGGCCGTCATCGCGGCGAGCACGGCCCAGCCCTGGCGCCTGTCGCCGACCATCCGGCCGAACGTGTGGCAGAGCGCGGCGGGGATGAGCAGGATCGCGAGCATCTCGAGGAAGTTCGAGAGGGCCGTCGGGTTCTCGAGCGGGTGCGCCGAGTTCGCGTTGAAGAACCCGCCGCCGTTGGTCCCGAGCTGCTTGATGGCGATCTGCGAGGCCGCGGGCCCCATCGGGATCACCTGATGAACGACCGCGTCGCCGTTCTGGTCCTTGACGGCCTGGAGCAGCGACGCGCTCTGGTGTCCGCCGAAGCCCTGCACGACGCCCTGGGACACGAGGAGGAGGGCGAGCAGGAGCGAGAGCGGCAAGAGGACGTAGAGGGTGCTCCGGACGAGATCGACCCAGAAGCTCCCGACGGTGTCCGCGGTCTTCCGCGTGAGCCCGCGGATCAGCGCGACGAGGACGGCCATTCCGGTCGCGGCGGACACGAAGTTCTGCACCCCGAGCCCGGCCATCTGCGTCAGGTGGCTGAGCGTCGACTCGCCGCCGTACGCCTGCCAGTTCGTGTTGGAGGCGAAGCTCGCGGCGGTGTTGAAGGCGAGATCGGGCGGGACGGCGGCCATGCCCTCGGGGTTCAGGGGCAGGACGCCTTGCAGCCGCTGGAGGGCATAGAGGACAACGAGCCCGGCCAGATTGAACGCGAGCACCGCGAAGGCGTAGTCCTGCCAGCGCATCTCCTGGTCGGCGCGCACGCCCGCGGCGCGGTAGATGAGCTGCTCGACGGGCCCGAGGACCGTCGCCATCATTCCGCGCTCGCCCTGGTAGACCCGCGCCATATAGGCGCCGAGCGGGACGGAGAGGCCGAGGAGGACGGCCAGGTAGAGCGCTGGTTCCAGCGCGTTGCTGGCGGTCATGACAGGCTCTCCGGCTTGAGGAGGGCGAAGATCAGGTAAAGGAGGAGACCGAGGGCGAGGACGCCCGAGATCCAGGTGAACGCGGTCATGGCGCTCAGACCCTTTCACAGAGCCGGATGAGCCCTGCAAACAGCGAGAAACAGAGGATCGTCAATCCCAGGTAGACCATGTCCATGGCGACCTCATCGGCAGCTGCCGTGCGCCGCGGCGCCCGCGCCGGCCGAGCGGGACAGAGCGTAGTCCGCCGCGGGTCAAGGGGACGTCAAACCGGGGAGGCGCGACGTCAAGGAAGTATCAAGGAGACGGCGAGACCGCGCGTCTCGGCCTCTGCCCGGCGCGCTCGAGCGAGCGACGGGGCGCGCGGGGAGCGATGAGGCGGCGCGCCCCCGCGTCGCGCCGGCCGCCGCCTCGCGCCCGGGCGCGCTCACGGCGCCGCCGGGCGCCCGACGCGCTCAGCGACCTCAGCCAGCCGTGCAGCAGGTACGGAACGAGGATCACGATGAGCGCGGCCACCGTGGTCGCGCCCCCGAACGCCTCGCCGCGCGAGATCGCCGAGAGGGTCGTGAGCAGGCAGGCGAGCCACGCGAGCCCGAGGACGGCGGCGAGGTCCACGTCGGTCCGAGCGCGCTCCCCGGAGGTCGAGGGGTCATCTCCTGTGCGCATCCTGTACGGGGCGGAGGTGGTCGGCGGCTTCATGACGGTGCTCCCTGGCTGACGGTCGATCGACCCTGCGCGATGACAAGCTAGCTCGCGCCGCATCAGGATCCCCTCAAGGCGCGCCGTCAGGGCGTAAAGACCGCGTTGTTCAGGACACCCGGTCGCGTCGTCCAGAACAAGCGGCGGCATTGCCCCGCCCCCCGGCCGGCCCGGCGACAGGCGATGCGCCGTTCACCCGCCGTCGGGGGGCCCGGGGATCACCGGCCCCGGCGCGAGCAGCCGGCTCCCCTCCATCAGCCAGACGGCCATCAGGTTCGTCCCGTCGGCCTGCCATATCGCGTCCGCCAAGCTGTCGAAGTTGGTGTCGCCGGCGGTGCGCACGGCCCAGCCTTCGCCGAGCGGCCCCGGGATCACCGGCCCCGGCGCGAGCAGCCGGCTCCCGTCCATCAGCCAGATGGCCATGAGACCCTGCTCACCGTTGGTCCAGAGCACGTCCGCCTCGCCGTCGCCGCTGAAGTCGTTCGCCGTGACGACGATCCAGCCGTCGCCGAGCGGCCCCGGGATCACCGGCCCGGGCGCCAGAAGCTGGCTGCCCTCCATCAACCAGACGGCCATCAGGTTCTGCTCCGGATTGTTCCAGACAACATCGCCCATCCCGTCGAAATTGGCGTCCCCGATCGCGACCGCCTTCCAGCCGTCGCCGGCCGGTCCCGGGATGAACGGCCCGGGCGCGAGCAGCCGAGTTCCCTCCATCAGCCACACCGCCATCAGGTTCCGCTCCGGATTATTCCAGACCACATCGGCCATGTTGTCGCGGTTGAGGTCGAACAGGTTCTGGACGGCGACCCAGCCGCCGCCGAGCGGCCCCGGGATCACCGGGCCTGGCGCGAGCAGCCGAGTTCCGTCCATCAACCACACCGCCATCAGGTTCTGTTCCGGATCGTTCCAGAGCACGTCCGCCATGCCGTCGAGGTTGAAGTCGGCCGCCGAGGCCGCGATCCAGCCGTCGCCGAGCGGCCCCGGGATCACCGGGCCCGGGGCGAGCAGCCGAGTTCCGTCCATCAACCACACCGCCATCAGGTTCTGTTCCGGATCGTTCCAGAGCACGTCCGCCATGCCGTCGAGGTTGAAGTCGGCTCCCTGGATGACCTTCCAAGCGCTGCGGTTCGCGCGCTGAACCGCGGCGCCCATCGGCGCTCCCGGGGGGTCCAAGGTGCGCAGCCCTCGAGCTCGCGGGCCGGCATCCTGCGCGCAGCCCAGCGCGACGAGGATCCCAGAGACGGCACCCAGGCGCTCCAGCACCACCATGAGGCCTCGCATACGTATCTCTCCTGTTGCTGGCGCAGGCGCCGCGATCAACCGCCGTCATACGGTCCCGGGATCACCGGCCCCGGCGCGAGCAGCCTGCCCCCGTTCATCAGCCAGATGGCCGAGAGCCCCTGCTCCGCGTTCGTCCAGAGCACGTCCGCCTCGCCGTCGCCGTTGAAGTCGTTCGCGGCGACGACGATCCATCCATCGCCGGCCGGCCCCGGGATCACCGGCCCCGGCGCGAGCAGCTGGCTTCCATCCATCAACCACACCGCCGTCAGGTTCCGCTCCGGATGGTCCCAGACGACATCCCCCATCCCGTCGAAGTTGGCGTCGCCCACCGCGAGCGCCTTCCAGCCGTCGCCGGCCGGACCGGGGATGAGCGGCCCGGGCGCGAGCAGGCGGTTTCCATCCATCAACCAGATCGCCATCAGGTTCTGTTCGGGGTTGTTCCAGACCACATCGGCCATGCCGTCGCGGCCGTGGTCGGTCAGGTTCGGGACGATGACCCAGCCGTCGCCGATCGGCCCCGGGATGAATGGGCCCGGCGCGAGCAGCCGAGTTCCCTCCATCAGCCACACCGCCATCAGGTTCTGCTCGGGGTTGTTCCACAGCACGTCCGCCATGCCGTCGTGGTTGAAGTCGGCCGCCGAGGGCACGACCCACCCGTCGCCGAGCGGCCCCGGGATGAATGGGCCCGGCGCGAGCAGCCGAGTTCCCTCCATCAGCCACACCGCCGCCAGGTTCTGCTCGGGGTTGTTCCACAGCACGTCCGCCATGCCGTCGTGGTTGAAGTCAGCGGCCGCGGCGGCGAACCAGCCCTCGCCGAGCGGCCCCGGGATGGATGGGCCCGGTGCGAGCAGCCGAGTTCCCTCCATCAGCCACACCGCCATCAGGTTCTGCTCTTCGTCGCCCCAGAGCACGTCGGACATGCCGTCGAGGTTGAAGTCGGCCCCCTGCACGGCCTTCCATGCGCTGCCGTTCGCGCGCTGAGCCGCGGCGCCGATCGACGCTCCCGCGGGCTCCAGGGTGCGCGGCCCTCGGTCTCGCTGGCCGGCGTCCTGCGCGCAGCCCAGCGCGACGAGGAGCCCAGAGGCGGCAGCCAGACGCTCCAGCACCCTCATGAGGCCTCGCATACGCACCCCTTCTGTCACCGGCGCATGCGTCGCGATCAGCCGCCATCGTAGGGCCCGGGGATCACCGGCCCCGGCGCGAGCAGCTGGCTCCCCTCCATCAGCCACACCGCCATCTCGCTCGCCTCGCCCCGCTGCCAGACCACGTCGGCCATGCCGTCGAGGTTGACGTCGGCCGCGGTGCGCGCCACCCAGCCGTCGCCGATGGGCCCGGGGACGAACGGCCCCGGCGCGAGCAGCTGGCTTCCCTCCATCAACCACACCGCCATCAGGTTCTGCTCGGCGTTGTTCCACAGCACGTCCGCCATGCCATCGCCGTTGAAGTCGGCGCCCCAGGCGATGACCCAGCCATCGCCGATCGGCCCCGGGATCAGCGGCCCTGGCGCGAGCAGGTGAGTTCCTTCCATCAGCCACACCGCGATCAGGTTCTGCTCGACGTGGCGCCAGACGGCGTCCGCCATGCCGTCGGCGTTGAAGTCCCCCACGGCGGCGACGTCCCAGCCGTCGCCGAGAGGCCCGGGGATGAACGGCCCCGGCGTGAGCAAACGGGTGCCTTCCATCAGCCACACGGCCATCACGCTCCGTTCCGCGTGGCTCCAGAGCACGTCCGCCATGTTGTCGGCGTTGTAGTCGATCGCCCTGGCGAACCAGCCGCTGCCCCCCGGTCCCGGGAGGATCGGCCCCGGCGCGAGCAGCTGGCTTCCGTCCATCAGCCATACCGCCATCGCCCCCTGTTCTTCGTGGCGAAAGAGCACGTCCCCCATGCCGTCGGCGTTGAAGTCGCTCGTCTTGGCGAACCAGCCGTCGCCGACCGGCCCCGGGATGAGCGGCCCGGGCGCGAGCAGCCGGTTCCCCTCCATCAACCACACGGCGACGAGGCTCCGCTCGGGGTCGTTCCAGAGCACGTCGGCCATACCGTCAGCGTTGAAGTCGAGCGCCTGGGTGATCAGCCATCCACCTCCGTTGGCCCGCTGCACCGCCGCGTCGAGCGTGGCCTCGGCGACCCCGGCGGCGGGCGCCTCGCGCTGCGGATCCACGCTTTGCGCGCAGGCGATGGGGGTGAGGATCGCACAGGCCACGATAGCGGCCTTCACGACAGCAGCAGGCTCTCTCATGCTCGCCTCGCTCGCACCTCGTGCGCGGTCATGGATCGGTCGCTGGCGGCGCGGCTCTGGCCCCCGTGAGCGCGCCGGTCACGCGCGCGGGGTGGCGGCAAGCGCCGGTCCATCGAATTCCGCACATGCGCTGGATCTCGGGGCGGCGCCCACATGCGCGCTCGACCCGGCATTCCCCGCTTCTTGCATGGCGGAGCGTCGCATAGGCCTGCTGTGCTCATCGAGCGGTTCGCTCTCCAGGGATCCGGACCCACGCGGCGCTTGGTGAGCGGGCGTCTGCGCCGCGATCACCGGTCTCGGGAGGAGCGGCCTCGCGCGGCGCAGGAGCGCCGAGGAGGCGATCGTTCTCTGGAGCTCTCCACGCCTGGATAGCTCGCTCATCGCGATTCTGACGGCACCCCGAGGTTCAAGGATGTTTGCACCCGACGTAAAGATTGCGCTCGTGATGGCGGTGACGCTCGTTCCATCCCTCACCTGCGTGGGCCCGCGCGAGGCGCCGGGGCCGGCGGACGGCGGCGGGGAGCGCGCCGGCGCCGGCGAGGCGCGCCAGGCCCTCTGTCACGGCCTGATCATCGCGAATGTGACGGTGCTCCCGGAGACGTATCACTGGGAGGATGCCGCCCACCTGCTCAGCGTGTCGGAGGGGTTTGGACCGCGGACGCTCGAGCTCGCCGTGTCGTCGAGCGTCGAGCCCACCGTGAGCATCGAGGGGACCGCCACGGGCACCTTCCCGTCCGCGGGCAACCAGCCCGCGCCGGGCGCGCTGGGCATCCCGGGATTCCCTCCCCTCAACGAGCTGCCGGGCGTGCCTGGCACGCTGTTCCCGCCGGGCGCGCCTGGCACCCCCTCCGCGCCGGGCACACCGCTTGGTCCTGGAGCGCCAGGCACGCCGGGCACCCGCTCCCCCGCAGACTGCCCGCCCTCGTGGTGGATGCCGGGCGGCTGCATGCCCTCGGACGGCCAGCCCTCGTGGAACATGCCGGGAGACGGCGCGCCATTCAACGGCCGGCCCTCGTGGGACATGCCGGGAAACGGCGCGCCATTCAACGGCCAGCCCTCGTGGAACATGCCGGGAAACGGCGCGCCATCCAACGGCCAGCCCTCGTGGAACATGCCGGGAAACGGCGCGCCATCCAACGGCCAGCCATCGTGGAACATGCCGGGAAACGGCGCGCCCTCCAACGGCCAGCCATCGTGGAACATGCCGGGAAACGGCGCGCCCTCCAACGGCGCTATGCTGGGCGTACCAGGCGGCTGCGCGCCAACGCTCTCGGACATCTCCGCGGCGGTTGGATTCAGCGTGAGCGAGAACGTCACGCTTCAGGCGAGCTCGATCTACTTCGTCCCGACGGCGGCGTACGCGCGCGTCTCCGCCTATCCCGTGTTCCAGAAGATCACCTGGGATATCGTCAGCCTCGGCGGCTGGAACCTTGGAATCGGTCCGGCGGGAGGCGTCGTGGTCGGCTCCGGCGTCGTGCTCAAGCCGGTGGGGGTCTACTTCGCGACGTACCGCATCTATGACCTCGCCGCGATGGGCGGGGGTGTGCTGAACCCGGGCCCGATCCTAGATCCTCCGACGAACGGCGCGGGCGGCAACGACCCTGGAGGCAATGGCGCCGGCGGCGCAGGCGCAGATACGGGCGCGGGCGGCGCTACGGGTGCAGGCGGAGATACGGGTGCAGGCGGCGCAGGCGGCGCAGGCGGCGATATGGGCGCGGGCGGCGCAGGTGGCGGCGCAGGCGGCGGTCCTGGCGCCGGCGGCGCAGGCGGCGATGCGGGCACCGGCGGCGCGGGAGCTACCGGCGGTGCGGGAGCCACCGGCGGCACAGGCGGCGCCGGCGGTTCGGGCGGGGGCCCATGAAATCCGCCGCCGGGAGCTCGCGCGCTCGGCGCGCCTCGCGGGCCGGCCGGCGCCGTGGCGCGCGCCGGCCCGAGGCGCGCCCTGTCAAGGTTTGACCAGCTCGACCGGAGGGATGGACTCGCACACCGTATCGCTCAGGACGCTGACGTCCGAGCCGCGGACGGCGATACCCACGCAGCGCGCATGGGCGTAACGGCCCGGTCCCACGCTTCGCCCGATCGTGACCTTGTACCGCAAGACGTGGCCCCGCCCGGCGATCGGCATGGCCTCCTCGACCCCTATCACGTCCATGTGGTATCGCCAGCCCACGAACTCGACGATACGCTGGAGGCGATCGACGCCGAAGAGCGGCGCATCGCCGAACACGATTCCACCGGGATCCAGCAGGTAATCGTGATGTCCGTTGTTGTCCCAGTACTCGCGCCCGGCGGCGACGACCTGGATCGCGAACCGCGCCGGCTCCGGGGAGTCGGCAGGATAGAAGATCCCGGAGAACACCCACCGCTCGGGGGAGCCCCACGGCGGCGCGGAGTCGTACCTGGCCGGGGCGACCCGCCATTCTCCGGCGGCGTCGCGGTAATGGACGAGCACCTGCTTGTCGTAGGCGATGTTGTCGACGAGCACCACGCCGGAGACCTCCGACACCGGCGGATCGCCGCCGCGCCGGCGCTCCGCATGTTCCAGGCGAACCACGTTCGTGCCGCTCATTGCGCTCCCTCTGACCCAGCGCAGCACTCGCCGGGCCGGCTGGACGTGGGCACCGCGGGCACACGCCTCCTGGATACGGGCGCCTCTCACCCATCGAAGAGGATGCCGTGCACGGACGAGACACGCGCGCGGCCGTCATGAGCTCCTTCGAGGAGCGGCCGTGCTCGGCGCGCTTCCGGGTCGGGAACCGGCTCCGCTCCATGGCGCCGCGGAGACCCAGCACGACATGGCGCGCCCCCGTCGTTTCGTGTCAGAGAGGCCCCCCATGACCATGACCTCGCTTGCCGGCATCCCGGCGAAGCAGCTCGCGGCGGCCGCGGACGACAACCTGGCCGTCCACTCGAGCTGGGCGCAGGCACATCTCCCCGGCGCCCACGTCACGCGCGACGCCGGCCTCGTGCTCGTCGACTCGGGGCTGCCCTGCGACACCTTCAACTTCGTCCTCCGCGCCCGCCTCGACGCCGCGACGGCAGAGGCCCGCGTGGCGCAGGCCATCGACCACTTCCGCCGCGCCTGCCGCCCCTTCTCGTGGTGGGTCGGCCCCGCCGACGAGCCGGAGAACCTCGGCGATCTCCTCCGCGCCGCGGGGCTCGAGGCCGCCGAGTCGGAGGTCGCCATGGCCGCCGATCTCCACGCGCTCCCCGCCGATCCCGCCCCGCCGCGCGGCCTCGAGATCGCGCGCGTCAGGACCCCGGCGCAGCTGCGCGACTTCGCGCGCCTCCTCGCGGCCAACTGGACCCCGCCCGATCCCCACGTGGTGCGGTTCTACGAGATGGCCGCCCCGGCGCTCCTGTCGGACGACGCGCCGCTGTGGCTCTACGTCGGCTACCTCGACGGCATGCCCGTGGCGACCTCGGAGCTCGCCGTGGGCGGCGGCGTCGCCGGCCTGTACAACATCTCGACCCTCCCGTCGCACCGGCGGCGGGGGATCGGCCGCGCGCTGACGCTGCGCCCGCTCTTCGACGCGCGCGCGGCCGGGCTCCGGGTGGCCATCCTCCAGGCATCGGCCGACGGGCTGGGCGTCTACGCGCAGGTCGGCTTCGTCGCGACCGGCCAGGTCACGGAGTACAAGCCGCCCGGCGAGGCCACCCCCTGAGGGCAGCCCGCGCCGCGGCGCCCCCGCCTCAGCGCGCCGCCCGCCCGATCTCCTCCGCCGCCCGCGCCCGCTCCTCCGCCGCCTTCGCGAGCGGCCCCGCGAGGAGCGCCTGCGCCTCGCGGAAGCGCGCGGCCACGTCGGCCCAGTAGCTCGGATCCGCGCCCTGCGGCGCCGCGATCTGCTTGATCAGCGCCGCGTCGTACGCCGCGATGCCCGCGTACGGCGAGGCCGGCTTCGCGCGCGCCACCCAGTCGAGCGCCGCGAGGTCGCCCAGGCCGAGCCCGGTGAGCGGGGCGCGCCGCATCATGAGCGCCGCGTCCTCCGGGCCGTTGCGCAGGCCGAGGGCGAGCGCGAGCAGCATCGTCGCCTCGGGCGGGCGCGCGGCGCCCTCGGGCCACGCGAAGAGCAGCGCCGTCGCCTGGTCGAAGTCCACGGCGCGCCAGTACAGCCGGCCGAGCTCGATCCGCGCCCTTGCATAGAGCTGCCGCGCCTCGGGCGAGAGCTCGGCGGAGCGCAGCGCCGCGCGGTGCTGCAGCGGGACGCCGCGGCCGACCAGGACGCGCAGGACCTCGGGCCGCGCCGCCATCTCGGCCGGGATCAGGCGGCCCGCGTAGTACGTCGGCAGCCGGGCCGCGAGCCGCTCGACGCCCGACGCGGGCGCGACCGCCGGGAGCGGCGGCAGCTCCAGCGCGTCGAGCGCGTCGACGCGGCGGCCGCCGTAGAGGCGCGAGAGCATCGCGCGCGCGCCGTCGACGCGGGCGTCGCGGATCACGCCGACCGACGAGAGCTCGCGCAGGCCGACCAGCGCGGCATCGCGGCCGCGGCTCTTCCAGGGCTCCAGCAGCTGGTCGAGCTCGCCGTAGTAGACGTTGCTGAGCTCCGCGTCCTTCCGCATGGCGTCGGGCAGCGGCGCCGACCTGACCGCCTCGACGAGCCGCATGTCGGCCCGCCCGGACTCCACGGCGACGATGCCCTTCGCGTAGAACGGCAGCTCGATCCCGAGCCGCCCGAGATCCTCGATCGCGCGGGCCTGGTCCGTCACCCACGCGAGGAGCGGCCCCTTGGTGAACGCGACGACGCGCTGGACGTCGTAGGGCGGCCGCAGCGCGGGCGGCTCGGTCGCGGTGCGCGCGAGCCGGGCGGAGAGCGTGAGGCCGAGCAGCACCTGGTAGAGGTCGCCCTTGAGCGTGGCGGGCGGCGCCTCGAGGTACGGCACGGCGATGGCGTCGCCGCACCCGGCGGGCGCGAGCTCGGCCCGGAGCGCGCGCGCGAGCCCCGTCTCGAGGCCCGCGCACGCCTCGACCCCCGCGAGCCGCGCGTCCCGCTTCGCGGCGTCCTCCTCGGCGAGCGCGGCGTCGAGCGCGTCGAGGGCGCCCCCGACATCGCCGCAGGGCCTCGCGGGCGCGACGGGGGCGCGCCGCGCGAACGCCGCGCAGGCGGCCGGCGGGGCGGGCACCCCGGCCGGCGCCGGGGGGACCAGCGCGGCCTTCGGGTCGAACGGCGCCTGCTTGAGGAGCGGCAGGAACTCGTCCTTGAGCGTGCCGTGGACGGCGAAGGCCTCCTGCTCGGGGAGCGGAGGCGGCGGCGGGGTCGCCGCGCGGGCGTCGCCCGGCGGGACGGGCGCGTGCGCCGCGGGCGGAGGAGCCGCGGCGCAGGCCGCGAGGGAGAGCCCCATCGCGGCGGCGAGGGCGGAGAAGATCGAGCGGGGGATCGAGCGCATCACGTCTCCTTGGACACGGGCGATCCGCAAAGGTTTCGCCGAGGGCCGGCGGGCGGCCGTCGGGACCCGAGCGGTGCGCGGTCGTGGATATCACCGCGGCGACGGGGCGGGGGCGCAAGGTGACGATCGGGAGAGCGGCCGGCCCTCCATCGACGCGCTCGAAGGGAAGCGCTGGCGCCCGGCCGCGCGTAGTGCGCGCCTCGAAGGAGCCGCAGGGCGCATGGCGAGGCTCGCCGCCGGCTCCATCGTCGAGTATCTTCTTACGCATGCAGTCTGTCCCAGCGAACGCCGTATCCGAGGCCGAGCGACCGCGGCCCCGTCACGAGGAGAGCGACCAGCACGTCATCCTCCACGGCATGACGTGGAAGGATTACGAGATCCTCCTCGCCGTACGGGGGGACCGGGCCGGCGTGCGCATGTACTACCTGAACGGAGCGATCGAGCTGATGAGCCCGTCTCGCAGTCACGAGGGCGTCAAAACGACCATCGCACGGCTCCTCGAGGCCTATTGCGACGAGCGCGGCATCGAGCTCAGCGGATACGGCGCGTGGACGCTCCGCAACGCGCCGAAGGAGCGCGGGGCCGAGCCCGACGAGTGCTACATCGTCGGCGCCACGAACAAGGAGGTTCCGGACCTGGCCATCGAGGTCGTCTGGACGCGCGGAGGTCTCGACAAGCTCGAGATCTATCGAGGGCTCGGCGTCCCCGAGGTCTGGGTGTGGGATCGCGAGGAGGGCCTCCGCGTCTTTGCGCTCTCGGGCGAGCGATATGAGCCCCGCGTGCGGAGCGTATTCCTTCCCGAGCTCGACCCCGCGTGGCTCGCGGGTTTCCTCGAGCAGCCGACGCAGAGCCAGGCCGTCCGCGCGCTGCGCGCGGCGCTGCGGTGAGGCAGGCGCCGTCATCGCCGCGGCGTGGCGCCAGCGTGGAGACCGCGACGATGCCGCGTTACGAGAGCACCGAAGTATACTTTGGGTAGTGCTCAAAATTGAACATGAAGGCGGGAAGGCGGGAAGGCGGGAAGAAGAGATCAATAATCTTCCCGCCTTCATGTGAACTCTCTCCGGGCAAATTTGGCACTACCATCCTTTGACGTGCCGCGCGACTGGGAGGACCGCTCCGTCGTCGCCTTCGCGGCTCCCCTGCGAGCGGGGAGACCACGGCGAGGGTCGCTTTGAGCGCCTCGATCTCGTCGAAGGCGAACCGGAGCTCGCCCTCCACGAGCACGAGCACGAGCGGCCGCGTGATGGGGCCTTTTCGCTGATGGACGCGCGGATGGCCTGTCGCTCGGCTCAATCCGTGAGCCATCTGTGGGGCGCCGGCAGGGATGGCCGGAAGCCCTCCCGACGCCCGGCAGGGATGGCCGGAAGCCCTCCCGACGCCCGGCAGGGGTAGCGGGAAGCCCTGCCGGCGCCCGGCAGGGGTGGCCGGAAGCCCTCCCGACGCCCGGCAGGGATGGCCGGAAGCCCTCCCGACGCCCGGCAGGGATGGCCGGAAGCCCTCCCGACGCCCGGCAGGGGTAGCGGGAAGCCCTGCCGGCGCCCGGCAGGCAAGAACCGGCTCCGGACGGCTTCTCCTCAATACCACTCTCCGCCGAGCCCGAGCGTGAAGCTGAAGGTCGTGCCCTCGGGCAGGAACACCGGGTGGAGCTCGGCGGCGAGGGCGAACCCGCTGCGCCGCGGCCCGTCGCCGGACACGCCGCCGAGGATGAGGGCGCCCCGCGCGTGCGCGCCGAAGTACCAGTCCGAGGTGCTGGCGCAGCCGGCGCCCGACTCGAGGCCCGCGAGCGTCGCGGAGCAGCTCGCGACGGCCACGTAGTCCATGGACGGCCCTGCGCCGAAATCGAGGACATGAAACAAGGTGAAGCTCGCGAGGAGCGAGTTGTAATCGATGAACCCCGCCTCGAACCCCGCGCTGTTGTCGGTGCTCTCGGGGGTGAGCGTCAGCATGGGGGTGTTCTGGTAGTAGATCCCGAACAGGTGATTGATCTGAAGGCCGAGCCGGCCGGTCCACGCGAAGACGCCGCCGGTGCCCGTCGGCGCCTTGATGATCCCGCCGCCCAGCGTGCTGCCGTACCGGAGCCGGACGCCGTCCCGGTCCTCGTCCTCGGGCTCCTTGTCCTCGGGTTCCTTGTCCTGCTTGTTCTCCTCCGGCTCGGCCGGTGAAGGCTCCGGATCGTCCACGGTCACCGGGCCCGCCACCGGGGGCGGCGCAGCGCTCGGACGCGCCGGCTGGCTCCGGGGCGGACGCGGAGCGACCGGCGGCGCGGGCGCGACGGGCGGCGGCGGCGCGGGCGCAACGGGCGGCGGCGGCGCGGGCGCGACGGGCGGCGGCGGCGCGGGCGCGACCGGAGGCGGCGACGGCCCATACGGCGGCGCGGGCGAGTACGGCGGCGCGGGCGCAATCGGCGGCGCGGGCGCAGCCGGCGGCGGCAGCGCGGGCGCGACCGGAGGCGGCGCCGGCGCTGCGGGCGGCGGCGCCGGCGCGGGCGGGACCGGCGGCGATGGCGACGGGATCGGCGTGGGCGCAGGCGCAGGCGGCGGCGCCGGCGCGGGCGGGACCGGCGGCGGGGACGGCGACGGCGGCGGCGTGGGCGCAGGCGGCGGCGTGGGCGCAGCCGGCGGCGCTGGTTGCGCGGAGGCAGACGGAAGCGGTTCCGGAGGAGGAGGCGGCGGCGGGAGGGGAGCGCCGTCCTGGGTCAGGGCCGTCGCCGAGACCGCCAAAGGAAGGGTGAGCGCCGCGAGCGCGGCAAGCCAGCGAGGGGGTGTCATCCGGTTTTCCTCGGCGCGCTCCTCGCAGCCGTCAAGCGCGCGGAGGTGCGAGCTGTCGGCCGCGGTGCGCAGCCGTGATGATCCCCCCGCACGCCAAGAAACGCCAGCCCACGGATCGCCGCCCGATGAGCCCCACATCCCCATCCCTCCACTTTTCATCACGGAACGCTGCGGCTCCGGCCACCAGCCCCCTCGAGCCATGCGTCGAGACCCCAAAACCCTTCTGTGCGGCATCAGCCCCCTGCTCGGGATCTTCCTGTCCGTCGCCTGCGTGGGGGAATCTTTCCACCAGGACGCGAACGGCGATGGTGGCGCAGGAAACGTCCAAGCAGCGACCGGCGCGGGCGATGGCGGCGCAGGCCTCGTGGGCCCAGGCAGCACCGGCAGCGCGGCAGGGCACGGCGCCGGTGCGGGGGACAGCGCCAGCGCGGGCGGCGGCGCTGGCGACGGCGGCAGCGCGGGCGACGGCGGCAGCCCCGGCGCAGGCGGCGGCGCGGGCGACGGCGGAGCTGCCGCGGGGCGCCCGTGCAAGCGCGGCATCGGGTACGGCTACCACTCGGTCGCCGACCTCTCGGCCCTCTCGGCCAGCGTCGGCTGGTGGTACAACTGGGCGACCGTCCCCGACGAGGCGCTCCGGGGCGGCGCCTACGTCGACCTGGGCGTCGACTTCGTACCGATGGTCTGGGGCGGCCGCTTCGACGCCGACCAGGTGAAGGCGGCGATCCCGAGCGGGGCGAAGTACCTGCTCGCGTTCAACGAGCCGAACTTCTTCGCGCAGGCCAACCTCTCCGCCGCCGAGGCCGCGGCGCTGTGGCCAGACCTCGAGGAGATCGCCGACGAGAAGGGGCTGGAGCTCGTCTCGCCGGCCGTGAACTTCTGCGGCGGCGGCTGCCACGAGACCGATCCGTTCGCGTACCTCGACGCCTTCTTCGCCGCGTGCGAGGGCTGCCGCGTCGATTTCATCGCGGCGCACTGGTACGCTTGCGACAGGCCGGCGCTCGAGTGGTACCTCGGCGAGCTCAAACGCTACCGGCGCCCGATCTGGCTGACCGAGTTCTCGTGCGGAGACGGCGCGGATCGGTCGCCCGAAGCCCAGGCGGCGTACATGCGAGAAGCGGTGCCCCTCCTCGAATCGGACCCCGACGTCTTCCGGTACGCCTGGTTCTCCGGGCGGACCGACGCGATCCCCAACGTGGACCTGCTCGGCGCGAGCGGGGAGCTCACCGCGCTCGGCGAGCTCTACGTCTCCCTGCCCCACGCGGAGAGGTGCAGCCAGTGACCGCCCGCGCGGCGGTCGCTCCGTCGACCCCGCCGCCGGCCGGCGCGGTCTCCGCCGTCGCCGCGGCCAGCCTCCAGGGCGCGCCGCCCGACTTCGCCGAGGTGTACGAGGAGATCTTCCCCTTCGTCTGGCGGACCGTGCGCCGCCTCGGCGTGGACGCCTCCGCGCACGAGGACGTGTGCCAGGAGGTGTTCGTGGTCGTGCACCGGCGGCTCCCGGAGTTCCGGGGCCGCTCGTCGCTGAAGACGTGGGTCTTCGGGATCGTGGTCAACGTCGTGCAGACGCACCGGAGATCGCTGCGCCGCAAGAGCCCCGCCCACCGCGGGACGGGGGAGACGGTGGATCCGGAGCAGCTCGCAGGGCCGAGCGACCTCAGCCCCTACGAGGCCATGACGAGGGCGGAGGCCGCGCGCGTCGCGCACGACCTCCTTGCGTCGCTCGACGAGGAGAAGCGCGTGGTGCTCCTCCTCGCCGAGCTGGAAGAGATGCCGGCGACGGAGATCGCTCAGGGTATCGGCGTGAACATCAACACCGTATATGCGCGGCTGAGGGCCGCCCGACAGGCATTTTCCGACGCGGTGCGCCGCCACCACGCCAGGATCCGAGGAGGCCGCGATGGATGAGCTGGGGCCTGGGGAGCGGGCGCTCCTGAACGCCCTCCGCGACGAGGACGAGCCGACCGACGACGATCGGCGGCGGATGCGCGCGGCCGTGTGGGCGAGGCTCGGCCTCGCCGGGGCGGCGGCCACGGCCGTGACCGCGAGCGCCAAGGGCGCCGCGGGGGCCGGCTCCGTCGGCTCGGCGAGCGCCGGGGCCGGAAGCGCCGCGAGCGCCGCCGGGGCGGCGCACACGGTCGGCTCCGCCGCGGGCGCGGCCGCGAGCGCGGGCGCGGCGGTCGCGAAGGGGGCGGCCGTCACGCTGCTCGGCGCCCCGCTGAAGATCGGGCTCGCGACGCTGATCGTGGGCCTCGCGACGGGCGCGGCGCTCTACCTCCCGGCGTCGGGCGGGGCGCCCGCGCCGCACGCGGCGGAAGCGCCGAGGGCCGCGGGCCTGACGCCCCGAGCGCCGCGCGCCGAAGCGCGCTCCGGCGCGCCGGGCGACGAGGCGCCTCCGCCCGCCGAGGCCAGCGCCTCCGCCGAGGAGAGCGCCTCCGCCGAGACCAGGGCCGCCGCGCAGGCCAGCGCCTCTACCGGGGTGAACGCCCCTCCCCCGGCCAGCGAGCCCGCCGGGGCCAGCGCACCCGCGGCCAGCGCCGCGCCCGCAGCGGCCGTCGTGTCGCGCGGGTCGGCGGCGCGCGCGCCGGCGCCGACGGCCGCCGCCGCGAGGCCGGGCGCCGAGGGGCTCGACGCGGAGGTCGCGCTGCTGCGCGACGCGCAGCAGGCGCTGCAGGCGGGCCAGTTCGCGCAGGCGCTCTCGAAGCTGAACGAGCACGGGAGCCGCTACCCGCGGGGCGTGCTCTCGACCGAGCGCGAGGCCTCGCGCGCGATCGCGCTCTGCCGCTCCGGCCGGGCGGCGGCCGGCAGGGCGATCGCGGCGAAGCTGCTGGCGCAGAGCCCGGGCTCGCCGCTCGCGACGCGCGTGCGCGCCGCGTGCGGGCAGGAGGAGTAGAGTGCGCGGGTGCACGTCTCAAGAGCGGCCTGGGCCCCGTCGGCCCTGCAGGCCCTGATCGTCGCGGCGGGGCTGCTGCCTGCCCGCGCGCGCGCGGCGCCCGCCGAGCCGCGCACCATCGATCTGCGCTGGGAAGCGCCGGACGGGTGCCCGCCGGCCGACCAGGTCCGGAGCGAGATCGACCGCCTGCTGGGAACGTCGGCGCAGCGCCAGCCGATCGCGGTCGAGATCGCCGTCGCCCGCCGGGGCGGCGCGCGCCTCCGGCTCGATCTGCGCATCCGCGCGCCGGTGCCCGGCGAGCGCGCGATCCACGGCGACGACTGCGCGGCCATGGCGCGGGCGGCGGCGCTGATCGTCGCGATGTCGATCGACCCCGACGCGGCGGCGCGGAATGCCGCCGCGCCGCCGGCGCAGCCCGCGCGACCTCCGGCGAGCGGCGGCGACGGAGCGGCCGCGCCGCGCCCGCCGCCACCCGCGCGGGGCCGCGCGCCGCGGAGCCCGCCGCCCGCCGCGAGCCCGCCGCCTGCGCCGGACGAGCGCCGCGTGGAGGGGGCGCTCTGGCTGAGCGCGCAGGTCGAGCAGGCGCTCGTCCCGGCGATCGGCGTCGGGGTCGCCGCGGGCGGCGGGCTCCGCGTCGGCTGGCTCCGCGCGGACGCGGCGGCCGGCGTGGTGCCGTCGAGCTCCGGCCGCATCGCCGGGCGGACCGCGGGCGCCGACTTCCGGCTCTGGTTCCTCGAGGTCGACGCGTGCGCGCGCGCCCTCGGCCGTCCCCTCGGCGTGTACGTCTGCGCGCTCGGCCGCCAGCACTGGCTCCTCGCCCGCGGGCGCGACGTCGACGAGCCCTTCACCCGCACGGCGCCGATCTTCGCGGCCGGCCTCGGGGCGCTGCTCGAGTGGCGCGTCGCCGCTCCGCTGAAGGTCGAGGGGGCGCTGCACGCCCTCGTCCCGCTGCAGCGCCCCCGCTTCGTCGTGGAGAACCTCGAGGGGACCGTCTATCGCCCCCCGGCCGCAGGTCTCAGCGCCCGCCTCGGCCTCGCGCTGGCCTTCTGAGCGTCACGGCCGATCCGGACCGGCGGTCCACGCGGCCTCGATCGCGCAGCCGGCCAGCGCCTCGCCGTAGATGCGCAGCTCGTCGTAGCGCCCTCCGAAGTACGGATCCTGATCGAACTGGGACCGCCCGAGCCAGTTGTTCACGTCCTGGATCGCCGAGAGCGGAAAGCCGACCGGCGCGCTGCCGAGGAGCGCCCCATCCAGGTAGAGGGCGAGGGACGCGGCCGCGCCGTCGAAGACGACGGCGACCTGATGGATCTCGCCGTCGTCGAGCGTCGGCGTGGTGGGGATCGCCACCTCGCCCGCCGCGCCGCTGTCGCTCGCGAGCGCGGCGACCCCCCGCGCGTCGAAGCCCGTCGAAGGGGTGATCACCAGGTAGGACTCTCCCACGCTCCCGTCGCCCTCGACCGGATCTTCGCCCCCGCTGCCGATGCCGAAGTCGATGATGCGCAGGTAGGCGCCTCCGCCGTCGCGGGCGACCCAGGCCATGACGGTGACATCGCGCAATCCGGAGAGGAGCCCTGCGGGCAAATCGACGTAATCGTCGTCGCCGTCGAGGGCGAGCACCCCTCCGCCATCGAGGCTCGCGCCGCCGAGGATCTCGCCGTCGGCGCCGCCGACGGTATCGGCGACGATCGCTCCCGTCCCATCGAATGTGTACCGATGTATGGGAGACGGCAGCGCATCGCACGGAGTCGTACCACGACCCCCTTCACCGCCGCTGCCCGCCTCACCGCCGCTGCCCCCTACACCACCGCTGCCCCCTACCCCACCGCTGCCCGCGTCACCGCCGCTGTCCGCTCCGCCGCCGCTCGCCGGAGGCGCCGGGTTCATGCGACCCACCGCGATCTCCACGTCCGCTCCGCACCCGGACAGCCCGAGGAGCAACACCATCACCGTAGTCTTCTGCGCACAGAGCACGGCCTGATCCTAGCGCGCCTGTGCTGTCGATTTGATCACGAACGCAGCGCGCTCCGGCCACGAGGGGGAATCTGCCGATTCACACGCGGGAGCCGACGATGACGTTCAGACTTGACCGGGTGTTCGCGCGCCCCTGGCTCGCTGCCGGGGGGTGTCTCCTGAGCATCTCGTGCACTGGCATCCTCGGGAGCGAGGACGCTCCGGAGCAAGACGCCCCCTCCGCCGCGCCAGGCGGGATGCCTCTGCACCACATGACGGCGTCGGAGTACAACAACACCGTCGCCCACCTCCTGGGAACGCGCCTGAGGCCCGCGGACGGCTTCCCGGCCTTCGGCGCGAAGGGCTTCGACGCGAGCGTCAGCGCGCTCTCGAACCTGTCCCAGGTCCTGATCCAGGGGTATTACGACGCCGCCAAGAAGCTCGCCGAGGACGCGTTCTCGAACGAGGCGCAGCGCGCGAAGATCCTCGTGTGCGACCCGGCGCAGGGCGCGGGCGACGGGTGCGCGCGCGAGATCATCGAGCGCTTCGGGCTGCGCGCCTTCCGGCGCCCGCTCGAGGCGGCGGAGGTCGAGCGGTACGCGGCGCAGTACGCGGACGCGCGGAGCACCCTCGAGATGTCCCCGGTCCAGGCGGTGCAGCACGTCGTCCGGAGCCTGCTGACATCGCCGCATTTCCTCCTGCGGATCGAGGCGGGGCCCGATTCGGAGCGATCGCCGGGCGCCCTCAACGGCTACGAGATCGCCTCGCGCCTCTCGTACCTGCTCTGGAGCTCGCTCCCGGACGAGGAGCTCTTCGACGCGGCGGAGGGCGATCGCCTGGCCACCGAGGACGAGCTCCGGCAGCAGGTGGACCGGATGCTGGACGACCCGAAGAGCGCCGCCTTCTTCCAGAACTTCTTCGGCCAGTGGCTCGGCACGCGCACGCTCCCCAGCCACAACGTCGACGCGTCCCTGTTCCCGCTCTGGAACGACGAGGTGAAGGGCGCGATGCTCGATCAGGCCAACGCCTACTTCGCCGAATTCACCACCGGCGAGCGGCCGTGGTCCGAGTTCCTCACGGCGCCCCACCCGGCGAATCCGCTGCTCGATCCGCTCACCGCGCGCGATCCCGAGGGCGTCCGCGGGGGTTTCCTCACGCTCCCCGCCTTCCTCACGCTGTCGTCGCGCGCGGATCGCACCTCGCCCACGTCCCGCGCGAAGACGATCCTGGCGCAGCTCTTCTGCGTGCCCCTGGCGCCGCCCGCCAACGTGGACATCCCCGAGCTCGACGCCCCGGGCAGCGGCTCGGGCGCGGTCGACAACGTCCGCGCGAAGCTCGAGAAGCACCGCGAGTCGCCCGACTGCGCGAGCTGCCACGACGTGCTCGACCCGATCGGGCTGAGCCTCGAGAACTTCGACGCGATCGGCGCCTACCGGACCGAGTACCCGAACGGCGATCCGATCGACGCGACGGGCAAGCTCGAGGACACGGAGTTCCAGGACTTCTCCGGCCTCCTGCCCAAGCTCCAGGCAGACCCCCAGCTCGGGGTCTGCCCCTCCGAGCAGCTCTTCACCTACGCCCTGCGCCGGCGCCCGACCGGCGCGGACATGTCCACGTTCAGGGAGATCGCCGCGCGCTGGGACAGCGGCACGCTCGCGGATCTCGTGAAGCACGTGGTGACCAGCGACGCCTTCCGCCTCCGCGGAGGCAAGGGCGAGGCGCAGTGAGGCCGCGGGCGCGCTTGTCGAACGACACCGGTCACGAAGGAGCGATGCGCACATGAAACGCTTGATGACACGCAGGAACCTGTTGCGCGGCGCGGGCGTCTGCCTGGCGCTGCCGTTTCTCGAGAGCCTCGCGCCGCGCCGGGCGCGCGCGGGGGAGCCCGGCACGCCGAAGCGCTTCGTGCTCTGCACCTTCCCGAACGGGGCGCCCCACCACTGGTGGGAGACAGCGCCCGCGTTCGGCAAGACGCTGAAGGGCGCCGACTTCAAGCTGCCGAGGGTGCTCGAGCACTTCGCGCCGGTGAAGTCGAAGATGCTCATGATAAGCCGCCTCGGCAACTACACCTGGAGCAAGGAGCAGAGCCCGTTCATCGAGCCGTCCCATTCGCGCTGCGCCGCCGCGCTGTCGACCTGCGTCGACGCCGATCAGCTGGGCAGAGCCGCGGGGCAGGACCTCGGCGAGTGGGTGGGCAACGGCGTCTCGGTCGATCAGCTCATCGTCCAGAAGGCCGGCCCGGAGCAGGCGACCCGCATCCCGTCGCTGCAAACGGGGCTCGGGGTCAAGCCAGGCTTCTTCGACGGGCGCAGCTACGCCTACAACCAGGCCGTCTCCTGGAAGGGCCCGCGCGAGCCGCTCAAGCGCTCGGTCAACCCGAAGGCGGTGTTCGACGCGCTCGTCGCCGCGGGCGCGGCGCCCGCGGCGCCCGTGCCCGGGCAGACCGACGAGCAGGCCAGGATCGAGGCGGAGCGCCGCGCGGCGACCGAGAAGAGCGTCATCGACGCCGTGCTCGCGGACGCGAACTCGCTCATGAACCGGGTCGGCTCGGACGATCGCAAGATCGTCCAGCAATACCTGGACTCGCTGCGCGCGATCGAGAAGAACGTGACCCGCGTCCAGTCGACGATGACGCCGGGGCAAGGGAGCCTCGGCTGCAGCCCGATCCGCGAGCCCGGCGTCGTCCCAGAGCCGCCCGGACAGCAGGAGGGGCTCAACGAGAACGACAGCACGGAGGCCGGCGAGTACAAGCACGACGATCACGCGAACGTCATGATCGATCTCATCGTCATGGCCATTCAATGCGACGTGACCCGCGTCGTCACCCACATGCTCGACGACGCGCGCTCCGAGTTCGAGTACCGGTGCATCCCGGCGGACGTCCGCGCGAAGGTGGGCCTCGAGTACCGGGAGGGCAGCAGCCTCCATTATCACTCCTGCCAGCACGGCCCAGGCAACCTGGGCAGCACGAACGAGGGCGGCCGCTACGCGGTCGTCGAGGAGAGCAACCTCGATTTCGCGGCGATCAACTGCTGGCTCGGCCAGAAGACGGCGCAGCTCGCAGAGCGGCTCGACGCGATCCCCGAGGGCGACGGGACGGTGCTCGACCACTGCGTGATGATGTACATGAGCGAGATGCGTACGCACGATCACGACGCGTACGATCTGCCCATCGTCCTTCTGGGCGGCGACGGCGTCTTCCTGAACGACGCGCACGTCGCCTACGACGCGCTCGGCAACGATCGCCAGCTCCGCGATCTGTGGTTCACCGTCATGAACCAGTATTACGGCCTGGGCGTCGCGTCGTTCGGCGACGATCTCCGCGGCGAGCCGAACCGGCTGCTCGAGGAGATCCTGCGGTAGCGCGGGGAATCGCGGTTTTTCTGGATGGGCTCACGTCGGAGGGTAGCGCGATGATCGAACGCCGCTCACGTCGGCTATTGTCTCGGGGTCTCCACGTCACGCTCGGGCTGCTCGCGACCTGCGCGGCAGGGCTCGGGTGCTCGGGCGACCCGTCGCCGGCGTCTCCCCCGCCGGGCGGCGGGGGCGCGCCGCCGGACGGCGGGGGCGGCGGAGGCGATCCCCCTCCTGCGCCGTGCGTGGAGGCGGACGGCGGGCCGTCGCTGCCACGGGCGTTCGCGCTCAATTGCGGCGGGTGCCACAGCGCCCACGGCGGGACGAGCGGCGGGTTTCCCGATCTGTTCGCCTTCGACGGCTCCCTGGAGGCGTTCACGGCGCAGGTGCGCACCGGCAAAGGCCGCATGCCGGGCTTCGGCGAACAGGCGATCACGTCGGCCGACATCGAGGCCATCTACGCCTATTTCTCCTCGGGTGCGCCGCCCGCCGCGACCTGCCCCGGCGGCGAGGTCGACCCCGGCGAGTGCTCCGGCGTGAGCGGCCAGATCGCCCCCCTGTTCCCCCCGGCCGCGGGCGGCAAGGCGATCACCACGACGGCCGCGGACGGGACGATCACGCTCGAGGCGGCGGGGCGCGTCCGCGGCCGCCACGAGCGAGAGGAAGAGTTCAGCCCGTTCCAGCCGCGCTATTTCGAGAACCGCAGCTACAAGTTCATCGTCGAGGACGCGATCCCGGCGGGCGGCAGCACGGTCAAGTTCACCTGGCTCCCGAACGCGAAGGCGTCGGACACGCAGGTGATCAACTTCCGCTGCTGGTACACGGGCGACGGCAACGTGTTCCACTCGAACAACGGCATGGACCGCGTCACGAGCACCCACTGGGAGTTCGTCGTGGATCGCAACGCCAGGGAAGGCAGGGAGATCCGCGAGGGCGATCTGCTCGAGTTCGAGTTCGGGGTGTTCCTCGACCCGGCCACCGTCGAGGGGAGGACCAGCTATTACAGCGACACGTTCCGCTACCGCGTCGGCAGCGGCGAGCTGACGCCGTTCGACCAGCCGAACGAGGCTGCGCTGTCGGGCGGTGACGGGACGATCCCGTACATCTACGCGGAGCCGCACCTCTATTACGAGCAGATGGCGCTGAACATCCAGGAGGGCTCGATCCAGCGCTTCCTCGAGGGGCGCCGCCTGTTTCACACCGACTTCGCCACCGGCGAGCACACCGAGGGCGGCAATCCCGCCTTCGACGAGCACGCGGGCAAGGCGGGGCCGCTCTCGAACCAGACCACGTGCGCGGGCTGTCACATCCACAACGGTCGCGGCGCCCCGCCCGAGCCCGGGGAGGCGATGGAGACCGCCGTCGTGAAGCTGTTCGGCGCCGGGGCGGGCGCCGACGGCAAGCCCGCGACAGACCCGATGTACGGCCGGCAGCTGCAGGACAAGGGGCCCGACGGGCGCCCCGGCGAGGGCACGGCCACCGTGGCCTACGCGGAGGAGCCCGGGCAGCTCCCCGACGGCACGCCGTATGTCCTGCGCCGGCCCACGTTCCGCTTCGACGGGCTCACCGCGGGGCAGATCGCGCGCTACTCGGTCCGCGTCGCCCGGCCGGTCGTGGGCATGGGCCTCCTCGAGGCGATCACGGAGGAGGCGGTGCTCGAGCGCGCGGACGGGATGGACTGCAACCAGGACGGCATCTCGGGCCGTCCGAACCTGATCCCGGATCCGATCTCGGGGGCGCTGCGGCTGGGGCGCTTCGGCTGGAAGGCGGGCAAGGTGAGCGTGCCCCACCAGGTCGCCGACGCGCTGGTCGCGGACATGGGCGTGACGACGAGCCTGTTCCCGGTCGAGGAGTGCGGCGAGAAGCAGGCGGGCTGCCAGGCCAGCGCGAGCGGGGCGCCGGAGCTCTCCGACGAGGATCTCGATCGGATGGCGGCCTACATGCGCGCGCTCGGCGTGCCGCCGCGCCGCGACACGGCGGACCCGGCGGTCCAGCGCGGCGAGGTGCTGTTCAGCCAGGCAGGGTGCGCGAGCTGCCACGTCCCCTCGATGAAGACGGGCAGCCATCACCCGTTCGTCGAGCTGCGCGATCAGATCATCCACCCCTACAGCGATCTGCTCCTCCACGACATGGGCGAGGCGCTCGCGGACACGTCGACGAGCGAAGCCCTGGCGGGGCCGCGCGAGTGGCGGACGCCGCCGCTCTGGGGCATCGGGCTGCTCGAGGCGGTGAACGGCCACACCCAGCTCCTGCACGACGGCCGCGCGCGGGACGTCGTCGAGGCGATCCTGTGGCACGGCGGCGAGGCGGACGCCGCGAAGCAGCGCTTCGTGGCGCTCCGCAGGGAGGACCGCGACGCCGTCATCGCCTTCCTTCGCTCGCTCTGAGCGCTCAGAGCCCCGAGCGGCGCGCCATCCGCTTCGAGATCCAGCGCATCGGGCCGGGCGCCACGCGGGCGGCGAGGCTCGCCGTCTTCACGAAGAGGCTCGTCTCCCAGACGTCCTGGCGCGCCTCGACGGCGCGCACGATCCCCTCGGCGACCTCCTCGGGGCTCTGCGGCTTGTGGCCCGGCGGGCGGTAGCCGACGTTGTCGTCGGTGACCACGGCGTTCGCGTGGAACGGGGTCGCGACCGGGCCCGGGCGCACCACGAGCACGCGCACGCCCCGCGAGGAGAGCTCCGCGCGGAGCGACATCGAGAGCGCCTCCAGCGCGAACTTCGACGAGGCGTACGCGCCCATCCGCGGCGCGGCGACGAGCCCCGCGATCGAGGAGACCATGACGATCGTCCCCTGCGCGGCCGAGAGGGGCTCGATCGCGAGCTGCGCGAGGCGCACGGGCGCGACGACGTTGAGCCGGTAGATCGCCTCGAGCTCGGCGGGGTCGATCTCCAGCGACGGCGCGTAGTAGCCGCGCCCGGCGTTGTTCACCAGCACGTCGAGCCGGCCGTAGGTGTCGAGCGTCCGCTCGCAGAGCGCCTTGCGGTCCTCCTCGGCGGTCACGTCGCCGGCCACGGCGAGGGCGTCGCCGCCCGCCGCGCGCACCTCCTCGACGGCGCGATCGAGCGCCTCGCGCCCGCGCGCGCTGAGCACCACGCTCGCCCCGCGCTTCGCCCAGGAGAACGCGAGCGCCCGACCGATTCCGCTGGATGCACCGGTGATGACGACGACAGGAGCCATGTCGGCGGGAGTATAGACCCTCCGGACGGCGGGGGACAAATTGCCGCCGGCGGCCGCCGGCAGCGCGGGCCGAGGGGCGGCAAGCCGGCGGTCGCGCTCCTGCGCCCCCGCTCGCGGACGCAGCTCCCTGGAGGCGGGGCGCCTGCTCTCGCAGGAGCGGCATGTCGTGCGCGGACGCTATACCGATCCGGCACAGGATCGTCGCAGAGCTGCCAGACGAATCGATTTCGAACGCATGCGCTGCGCCGATCGACGACAACACGATTGCGCCATAATCACCGGAAACGCGTCGGTAACACGTAACACAATCTTCGCGCATTTCGTTTGTGCGCCGACTATATTCCCCCGCACATGAAGCCGCCGGGGGGCAAAGGCTGCCGTCTCCCCGCATAGCGAGCTATGACGTGAGTGTCTCGATTGCATCGACGCGCCCGAACCGCGCAGATGCTTGAGCGTTCGAGCGCGTCACCAGTGCTTTCTGACGCGGGGTGACCAGCAAAGGCAGGAGCGCGGCTCGTCCTCGCTCCGCCGGCTGGCAGCGCCGCGGTGGCAGTTCGCGATCGTGGGGGTGACCCAGCGGGTCCGGCCATCAGCTCCATGCAGCCATGGCCGTTCGTACAACCTGTTTGGCGGGTCCGGCCGGCGCGCGGTCTCGGCGTTGCGTTCTCATCGCGCGCGCCTGGCGCCGACACCCGCCCGAACCGCGGGACGTGATTCGCTCCGCGGCAATAGGGCTCGTCTTACGAGCAAACAGGTGCGAATCGACATAGGACGGAATCCGTATCCGGGGAGGGAATGGGGGACGCACCGTGTGTGCACGCAGTTTGCCGACGCAGCTCCGAACGGGGCGCCGAGCGGGATCGTGACGGGCCGCGGACGAGCGTGAGCGCGAAGAGGCAGCGGTCGAGAGCGCGCGTAGCGACGCTCCCGACGAGCGACGCCGGCGCGCGGCGCCGCCGCGGCATCCACAGATTCGTGACAGGAGATCTCGCGAGACGCGCTCAACCTCAAACCCTAACCCTGATAGAGAACAACATGAAGAAGAAGTCGATTGTTGCCTTGTCGATGATGGTCGGCGCCGCGTTGATGGCGCAGGCGGAGCACGCGAGCGCCGGGCATTGCCCGGCGGCGGCCGCGGGTGACATCACCGAGTACGCCATTCCTTCGGACGCCACGCCGGGGAACATCACCTTTGGCCCTGATAACCGCCTCTGGTTCGTCGAGACCTCCGTCCACAAGCTCGCGGCCGTAGATTCCAGCGGCAACGTGACCGAGTACCCGCTTGCGGACGGATCGGCCCCGCTCGGCATCACCGTCGGTCCGGATGGCCGGATCTGGTTCACCGAGCAGGGGAGCAACCGGATCGGGGCGATCACGACGAGCGGCATCGTGACCGAGTACGACATCCCGACGGCCAACTCGAACCCGTTCGCAATCACGCTGGGATTCGACGGGAACCTGTGGTTCACCGAGCTCCTCGGCAACCGGGTCGGACGCATCACGCCGCACGGGGTGATCACCGAGTTCGCGCTGCCGACCGCCAATAGCCAACCTCACGGGATCGCAGCTGGAGTCGATGGAAACCTCTGGGTCGCGGAGTCGTTCACGAGCAAGATCGCGAAGATCAGCACGTCCGGGACCGTGACCGAGTACCCGCTGTCGCCCTCGGCCTTGAGCCCGAACTCGATGACGCTCGGGCCCGACCTCAAAATCTGGTTCACCACGGCGAACGCGATCGCGAAGATCGACACTAGCGGAACCGTGACGGAGTTTGCGCTCCCCGCGCCGGGCCGCGCGCCCACCTCCATCACCCTCGGGGTGGACGGCCATCTCTGGTTCACGGAGCAGTTCGGGAACAAGATCGGACGCATCACCACGAGCGGCGTCATCACCGAGTTCGATCTCCCGATCGCCAACTCTCGTCCGTTCGGGATCACCCTGTTCCCCTCGCTCCAGGGGTGCGGCCTCCTCGACATCTGGTTCACCGAGCGGCTGGGGAAGCGCCTCGGCAAGATCCGCGCGGTGACCACCCACTGAACGGCCCACGTCGCGAGAGATAGAGACTTGACCGCCTGACAGCGAGCGCTTCGACGGCCAGGCGGTTTTCCTTGGACTGCTGCATTGAACGATGTGCACCGGTGCACCGAGACGATCGAGGTGCACAGGCGCACCGTCACTCTGAACGATGGAGATGAACATGAAGAAGATGGGCAAATTGGTCCTTTCGGCGCTCTCGGTCCTCGGCCTCGCGGCGTGCGCCGTGGGCAGCGCGGACCAGGCAGAAGAGGTCCTGGGCGAGTCGCAGGACGCACTGGTCACCTGCAACGGCACCGTCGTCGGGGGCTTCTTCGGGTCGGATACGCTGAAGGACGCGATCACGGCCGCGATCGCCACGTGGGGCGGCGGCAACCTCACCTACCTCGGTACCGGGTCGGGCAACGGCGAGAAGTGCCTGGAAGGCAGCGGGCCCGTGACTTGTGGCGGCGTGACGTACTGCAACGGGACCAAGGACCAGGCGATCGCCCCGATGTCCAGGGACTTCGACGGCACTTGTCAGACCGGCGAGAAGTCCAACCGCATCGGGCTCGACGCCATCGCTATCTGGTCCGATAAGGCTGCGGACCAGTCCGCGACCGGCGCGACGTCGACGGCTGTCGCAGATGCGTTCTGCGGGACCGGCCTCGACGTAAACGGTAAGAGGAACGGGACCGGCTGCACGGTCGACACGTGGACCGAGTTCACCTCGGGGTCGACGAACCCCTCGGCCGACCTCGTGCGCTATCGCCGCGACGACGCTTCGGGCACGACCGAGGTCTTCAAGGAGAAGAACAACTGCTCGGCCTTCTGCCCGGCCCCCGCTCTTCCGAGCGTGCGTACCGGGGGTGTAAATATCGTGGTGGAGGACCTGGTGGCCGGGCCGCGGCTCTCGACCGACGCGGCGGGGACCTCGTCGCTCGTGGCGAACCCTCCGACGGCGAACGCGCCCTGCCTGCAGACCGACTCGGCCACCGTTTGCATCGGCAAGCTCGCGGGCGCGAGCGCCAATGTGATCGGCTACGCGGGCCTCGGGGCGAAGATCGCCTCGGGCACCTACGAAAACAAGGCCCTCGTGATCGACGGCGTGGCCCCGACCGAGGCCAACATCCGCGCGCTCATCACGAGCCCGAGCACCGCGTACAAGTACGCTCGCTTCCTCTACCTCAACGAGGGCAACGGAACTCTCGACGCCTTCGAGGAGGACTTCCGGGACTGGGCCCTCGGCCGCGCCCCGGGGGGGAATTCGACGACGGCCCGGCAGTTCGAGGACAAGCTGTTCCAAAACGGCTTCATCCGGTGCAAGGATCCGCTCGCTCCGGGCTACGCCCCGCTCGCCTGCGGCCCCGGCAAGTGCTGAGCTGATATCTGATGACGAAGGACGGAGCGCGCCGCGCGATCCATCGCGGCAGGCGCGCTCCGTTCGACACGCACGGCCAGCGCGGCGCGCTCATGCCCGCCCCCTTCTCATCACCCGATGAACGCCGTGCGCCGCGAGAGACAGCCACTTCACTACCTGCGATAGGCGCTTCAGCTGTCAGCGGTCTTCGTTGGCCTGCTGGCTTGATCGATGCATACCGGTGCACCGAGATGATCGAGGTGCACTGGCGCACCGTCACTCTGAACGATGGAGATGAACGTGAAGAAGATGGGCCCTCCGACGGCGAACGCGCCCTGCCTGCAGACCGACTCGGCCACCGTTTGCATCGGCAAGCTCGCGGGCGCGAGCGCCAATGTGATCGGCTACGCGGGCCTCGGGGCGAAGATCGCCTCGGGCACCTACGAAAACAAGGCCCTCGTGATCGACGGCGTGGCCCCGACCGAGGCCAACATCCGCGCGCTCATCACGAGCCCGGGCACCGCGTACAAGTACGCTCGCTTCCTCTACCTCAACGAGGGCGCAGGGACTATCGACTCCTTCGAGGAGGACTTCCTGGACTGGGCCCTCCGCCGCGAGCGCCGGCTGTTCGAGGACAGGCTGTGGCAAAACGGCTTCATCCGGTGCAAGGATCCGCTCGCTCCGGGCTACACCCCGCTCGCCTGCGGCGCCGGCAAGTGCTGAGCTGATATCTGATGACAAAGGACGGAGCGCGCCGCGCGATCCATTGCGGCAGGCGCGCTCCGTTCGACGCACATGGCCAGCGCGGCGCGCTCAGGCACGCCCCCTTCTCATCACCCGCTGAGCACCGTGCGCCGCGAGAGATAGCGACTTCACCGTTCGCCGACGAGCGCTTCGGCCGTCAGGCGGTCTTCGTTGGCTTGCTGGTTTGATCGATGCGCGCCGGTGCACGAGACGATCAAGGTGCTCAGGCGCATCGTCACTCTGAACGACGGAGATGAATATGTACAAGATGGGCAAGTTGTTTTTCTTCGGTACTTTCGGTCCTCGGCCTCGCTGCATGCGCCGTGAGCGGCACGGACGAGGGATTGGCCTTGGGCGAGTCGCAGGACGAGCTGACCGGTCCGGATGCTAAGGGCTTCTTCGGGTCGGACGTGATGTTCAACGCGATCACGGATGCGATCTTCGCGGCGGGGCTCGACTGGGACCTCACCTACCTCGGTACCGGGAACAGCAACGGCGAGAAGTGCATGCGCGGCCAACCGGTGGTTTATGGCGGCGTGACGTATTGCAACGGGAGCCCGGGCCAGTCGATCGCCCCGATGTCTCGGCCCCTGAACAACCCTTCGGGCTATTACGAGGTAGACCATAGCATCGCGAGGGACGCCGTCGTGCTCTTGACGGATGACTCCCAGACCGCCAACAATGCGATCTTCGACCCGCCGCCGGTGGCGCCGCTCCCTGTGAGCTATGTGTTGGGCGCGTTCTGCGGCGACGGTGACGCCCCAGCTGCGCCAACTTCGACACGTGGGGCGAGTTCATGGCGGGCACGGCGATCCCTCCATGGAGCCCCCCGTCGAACCCGTCGAGCCCCATCAAGCTCTACCGCCCCGACGACGCTTCGCACGCGACCAATGTGTTCAAGGCCCGCACTGGCTGCACCAACTTCTGCGCCAATGTCGAGGTGGTCGTCGATGTCGGGATGTACCCCGAATGCGAGGAGGTAGACTCGGTCTCCGAGTGCCTGGGCAAGATCGCCGCGAACAATGTCGACGCGCTCGTGTACGCCGGCCTCGAGGCGCACATTCCGGGCGACAACAAGTTGCTCAAGGTCAACGGCGTGGAGCCGACCCCGAACAATGGCCGCTGGGGTGGGTACCCGTTGGCGCTCTTCCTGTACCTCAACGAGGGCAACGGAAGTCGCGACCTCTATGAGCAAGGTTTCCTAGACTGGGCCTTGGGCTACTACGACTGGCACGAAGCCCAGGCGTTCGAGAACATGCTGATGGACCACGGCTTCATCTCGTGCATGGATTCGAGCGACCCGTTCTACTTCCCGCTCGGCTGCTACTGCCCCTGATTCATCTCGTCCTATTGTCCTGACAGTTCGCCGGTCGCGTCGTACTCGCGGAGCGCCTCGCCGTGCGCCGGATTTCATGAGTTGAACGCGTCGTCCTTGCCACCTGGTGGGGATGGCCGTGTCCCAGTAGCACCCCTGGTCGGCGAGCAGCGTTGCTCGGATCGTCTTTGACGTCCTGCAGCCGCTCATCACCTCGCTCTTGTTCCGACCGGCGATGGCGAGCTCTTGTGCGTCCATCGCGGCGCTCGCGTAGAACCCCAGAAATTCATGAGCTTACGCGGGCAGCTGTCCCCATCGCAAGCGCTCACCGCCCGAACTGTCTGATCCTGAGCGCCATACCGGAACATGCTCGCTTGCTTCCATGATCTTGCAGGGCGCCTGGTACCACAGTTGTTGATACAGCGTCACGTTTCCAGGAGGGAGGTGGAAGAGCCTCCGCCGCGCCGCACGCTAAGCGTTCAGCCCTTGCGAGGCTGGCCGACACGAAAGCTCCAACCCGCCGTTGCCCAAGCAGCTGGGCATACAATTATTCCATGTCCTCGCGTCGCGTCCGGGGCCGCTCCGGGCGCGGCGTTTCGCGCAGTGCGCTCCGGCGGTTACCAGGCCGCGGCCTGCGCAAGAAAGGACCGCTTCATCCCATGCGAAAAACATCAATACTATGCGCATTCGCCGTCCTCGCGATCAGCGCATGCACCCTCGACTCCCGCACCTCGGGCTCCGGCGACGAGGGCCCGATCGGCGAGGCGGCACAAGCTATCGTCTCCGATTGCGACTACCTCAACCCCGTGTTATGGCCGCCTCTCGCCTTGCCCGTCGACTTCGACCGCGAGCTGCTCATCCGCGACGTCGCCGTCGTCGATGACCCCTGTCGCACCACCTGGTCCGGCTTCTGCCCGTTCGGCGGTACGCCGGGCGCGTGGACCTTCGGCGCGCTCATGAGCCAGATGGCGGGCACGATGCCCCCGCAGCAGTTCGTGGCCGAGTGGCTGCATCAATGGGAGGTGCCGCTCGTCGTCAACGGCTTCGCCGCACCGGCGCGGCCCGGCATCCGGCCCGTGCTCATCGATCCTTGGCTCGTCGCCAGCGGTTGTCCGGCGGGCGCGCCCATCGTCGGCCCGGGCGCGTGCCCGCTCGATCTCCAGCAAGCGCCCTTCCGCCTGCTCGCGATCCTCAACCGCGCGGATCTGCAAGACCCCATGCCCCTCTACGGCGGCCCCCCGAGCCCGGGCGAGGTGCGCTTCGTGTTCGGCATCTTCGACCTTCCGAGCGGCGGTCCCCTCCCGGCCACGGTCATCTTCGAGTACCTCCTCCCCTCGCAACGCGGCGGTGCTCCGGCCACGACCTTCGACTGGGCCAACGGCTTTCACAAGCTGAGCGATCCGGCGCTCGGCCCCATCGGCTCGCCTCCGTACCTCGCCCTGCTCGAGTCGCTGCTCACCGACATCACCTCGCCCGGGGCCGAGCCCGGCGCGCTCAACGCAGGCAGCGCCATCGCCCAGGTGCGCACCAACGAGATCGTCTTCGGGCCCGACTGGAAGCTCCGTGAGAGCACTCTTCAGCAGGTCGGCTTCGGCCCGAACGCCGCGCTGCTCCTGCCGGACACGACCAAGCAGACGCCGGACGACTCGCTCAACGCGTCGGGCGTGCTCGACGGCTACCTCGACGCCAACGCGTTCTTCACCGGATCGACGAACCTGATGGACTTCACCCAGACGCCGGTCCCGCCCGCGATGCTCGGCGGCGAGTCGACCTCGCCCCCGCCCCCGCCGGCGCTGGGGCCGTTCTGGCATCACACCCTGCCGACCCCCCTCCTCCCGGTGGAGCGCCATCACTTCGCGTTCGCCACCTGCAACGGCTGCCATAGCCCGACCGAGCTGGCGACGCCCTTCACACACATCCACCCGCGCCCGACGGGCGCGCAGTCCGGCGTCTCGCTGTTCCTCGCCTCACCACCCATCCCCGCCGGCGTCCTCACGGGCCTGCCCGCGCCCGGCACCGAGCTCACCGTACCGGACCCGGCGGGAACGGGCGCCGTGTTCTCGTACCACGAGCCCTGGCGCCGCGTATGTGAGACAACGCGCATCCTCAACGGCGTGGCCATGCCGTTTACGCGGGCCAACGGCGCGCACTGAGCCGATCTTTCTCCCTCGCTGATGCCGCCCGGGTCCGCCCCCGGCGCGCCGACGGCCAGACGTCTGATAGCGCAGTCATCTGAACATGAAGGCGGAAAGGCGGGAAGAAAACCTGAATGATCTTCCCGCCTTCCCGTCTTCATGGGAACCCTCTTGGGGCCAATGATCGCACCGCCCGCAGTTTCCGCGCGGGCGATGAGCCGGCCGGGACTACGACGGCCGAGCGCCGGCCAATGTCTACGGGGTCGGGGGCGCGGGGGTCCCAGGCGCGGGCGCTGCCGCCGGCTTGCCGTTGGCCTGTCCGGCCTCGGCGGCCTTGCGGGCCTTCTCGCGCCGCGCCGCCGCGCGCCGGCGCCGTTCGTAGGCGCTCGTCACCTCGCGGGCGATCTCAGGGTGGCGCCGGAAGACATGGGCCGCGGTCTTCCGGATGGCGCCGACGCGCTCGACCATGAGGTGCAGGAGCTGGTTGCGGATCGTGGTCGCGGCGGCCGAGCCGCCGGCTTCGGGGGACGCTTCCAGCGCTCGCCGTTGCAGATCCTCCGCGAGTTTCCTCGCCTCGGCGATGAGGCCCACGTCGAACTCCTCGTCCGCGTCGACCAGGCGGTCCTTGAGCGACTCTGCGAGCGCCGCGTAATCCCGGAGCGCCTGGGAGAGGGCGCTGGAGCGCTGGCCGTTCTGCGAGTGGAACTCCTTGATGCATGCGAGCTGCGCGTCGGCCGGCTCGTCGACGTCGTCGTCGAGCAGGAACTGGAGCGCCGACTCAAGCTCATCGACGACGAACCGGGCGCGCTCCCCGAGGTCGGCCACCGCGGGATCGATGATGAGGAGCAGCCGCATCTGCGCCTCCTGCACGGCATGGACGATGGAGAGCAGGTCCTCGCTGCTCGACGCGGGCAGCCGGTTCTTTACCCGCTTCAGGCCCGGCGATCGCCGTCAGGCTCCCAGTACTTCTTCACGAACGCCGCGGCGGCGACCGCCTCGCGCACGGCGATGTCGTAGGGCACCTTCAGCGGGTTGTCGGTCCGCCCCGTCTCGGCGGCGGCTTTGACCCAGCAATCGTAATCCTTTCCGACGAACAATGCTGCCGAACTCCGAGCTCGACACGGCGTCCTATGGCGCAATACAGCTTCGGCACCGACAGCCCGAGCGGCAGCCCACCCCGCAACACCGCCCAGCGTAGGAGGTCTGGCCGGTGAACGCATCCTCCCCATGAATGGCCGGCGGGAGAGGCGAGCTTACGGCGCGTAAATCAATGACAGAGCTATCATCTACGTCGATGGGACCGCGATGGCGTCACGGGTCCGTGACAGGCGGCATTCGCGGTTGTTCCAGGAGCTCACCGGTGGCATTTCGGCCGCCGCGACGGTAAGGGGTTCGCCGCTGCGAGCCCGGGGAGTTGGCAGCGATGCGTCAAGGTCAGCGTTGGGTGACGATGAGATCGATGGTGCTGTTGCTCGGGGTCGTGTCCGTGGCCGGGTACAGCTGCGGAGGTGACGACACCGGTGAAATCTCGCCCCCGGAGGGCACGAGCGGCGGCGGCGCTACCAGCGGAGGTGACGGCGGCGGCACCGGCGGCACCGGCGGCACCGGGGGTGACGGGGGTGGCACGCTGCCGCGTCTATGCGCCCCGGCCCGATCGCACGAGCAGATCCCTCAGCGCCACTCGGCGACGGTCGAAGACGCCCTCGATACCTTCGCCAACCTTTCGGGGGAGATCGAGATTCAATGTGGCAACTGCCACAAGGCCCCAGCAGAGCAAGGAGATTTCTCCTACACGGGCACCCCGGAGAACCTGTGCAACGCGCGCGGCAAGAGCGGCAAGACGCCCGTCGACGTCATGCTCAGCGGGGAGATGCCCTACATGATCGGCGGGCAAGAGGCGCTCGGCCGGCGGCTGCAGGCGTGGATCGAGCAGGGGTGCCCCGCCGGCACGTACGTCCTCCCGAAGGGCGACATGGAGGTCGATCCGGACGGAGACATCGTGACGCCGCGCGAGGTCGGCGACGCGCTGACCGAGCTCGGGAACTGCATCCCTGACGCCGAGATCGCCGGCCGCGACGAGGAGCTCGACGAGCGCTTCGCCGCGATGCGATCGTTCGAGGATCTCCCGGTCAAGCTGCCGGAGACCGACTTCGTCTCGCTGGACGCCGAGGTGCTCGCGCGCAGGGGGACGTTCGCTTACGCGCCGACCTATCCTCTGTGGTCGGACGACGCGGCGAAGCTGCGCTTCGTGCACGTCCCGGCTGGGCAGGCCATCACGTACGACCCGGAGACGAAGAGGCTCCGCATCCCGCCGAACACCCGCTTCTACAAGACGTTCTTCAGGGCCGTGGTCGAGCCCGACGGGGGCACGCGATACCGCAAGATGGAGACGCGCATCATCGTGACGCGCGAGCAGGCCGAGGACGCGATCTTCGGTACGTACGTGTGGAACGCGGAGGAGACGAGCGCGAAGCTCCTCGGGACCGGGCTCGATCCGGCGTCACCGGACAGCAGGGAGCTCTACCTGAACGGAAAGCCGTTCCCCGACTACGTCCGCCCTTACACAGCCGACGAGGCCACCGGCGCACTGCAGAGCTACGCCGTGCCCGGCGCGACGCGATGCGTGGCGTGCCACACGGGCTCGGAGAGCGAGAGCTTCGTCCTCGGCATCACGCCCTTCCAGCTCCACAAGCGACCCAAGGGGGAAGGCGGCGTCTACACGCCGGACGTGCTCGCCGACGAGCTCAATCAGCTCGAGCGTCTCCTCGCTTACGGTGTCGTGCGCGGCACGTCGGCGACCCTCACGCCCGACGACTTCCCCAAGCTGGAGGAGTCTGCGCTGCCCCGCCAGCCGCGCAACGCCGACGAGCTGAACATGCAGGCCTACATGGCGGGCAACTGCGCCCATTGCCATAACCCGCGCGGCTATGCGGTGGCGAGCAAGGCGACGCTGCGAGGCCTGGATATGTCGCCTGGCGGGGGCATCTTCGGGTTTCGCATGGATACCGTGGGATCGGACGGGCTGCCCTACTTTCCTGGTGTGCCCGCGTCCTTCGATGAGCTCGCCATCCAGAACTCCATACCGGGCGGAGGGATCTACCGTCGGGTCGTCCTGCCCACGGGAGCGTGGACTCTCCGCGAGTTCGACCTGCCCGTGGAGAACGAGGAGGTAAGCTCCTTCTTCAACCTCCACATGCCGATGCACACGGCGTCGGTGGACTGCCGCCTGCCGGTCCTCGTGGCGCGCTGGTGGGCGTCGGTGCCGCGCGATTACGAGCGTGGCGGACAGGAGGCGCCGGAGGATCCGGAGGCGATCGAGCTCGCACTGCGCGCGGCGGACGCCGCGGAGGCGCGCGCCCTTCACGACTGCGAGGAGCATCGCGATATCGGGTGGGTGCTCGAGGACACGACCGAGCGCTATCCGTACGTCCCACGCAACATCGACTGGAAGACGAAGCTCGACGACTGGATCCGCGCGGAGGAGGTGACGAGCGAGCACGAGGCGCTGGCGAAGAAGGCTTATGCTCAGGGGTTCTTCGCCTCAGGCTGCGCGTTCCCAGGGGATGCGCCAGAACCCGATACGGTGGAGCAGTGGATGATCAATCCGGGCACCGGGAGGCCGCGCCAGCCGTGGAGCGCGATCTACTGGGCCAACCCGGGGGAGCATATCTACGCCGGTATCTGCTCGAATTGCCATGGGATTTACGGAGACGCCCAGACCGGCGCGTCCAGAGCGCTCCGCGCGACCTCCGGGGCAAGGGTGGCGAGCTTCGTGGACGGGCTCTTCGGCCCGCGCTGGGCGCCCAACGAGAACCTCGCCACGTTCCATGGGCCCGACGCAGGGGAGAACGACCTCGGCCCCGACGGGGCGGCGAAGTACCTCGTGTGGATGGCGACCGGGGGCACCACCGTCTCGTTCGGCCGTACCCCGGAGGAGGAAACGACGTTCTTCAACGTCTTCGTGAACAACCGGATCGTGACCGCGGTGCCGATCCCGCTCGATCTGGCGAGCGCGAAGGAGGCTTTCAAGCGTTCGAAGGCGAACATGCTCGGCGTCGCGCGCGCCGCCTGCGATGAGATCCGCACCGATGCTCATCGGTTCGGAGCCGCGTACGACGCCGCGGCTGCGAGCGGAGATTGGGCTCTCATCGTGAGCAACGCCGTGGCGCCGGAGTTCGGCGTGCCCATGTGGAGGGACGTGTGCACGCTCAGAAATCCTCTCACGGATGAGCTCCGCACCGCGGACGCGAGCTCGCCGGAGGTCGATGCATGGCTCCGGAGAGCGGTCTTCAACGCCGGCGTGATGGCCTACATCTACATGCGTGACGAGCTGACGAAGGGAGTCATCGCGGTTCCGCGTGACGCCTGCGAGCTGAAGTTCCCGAGGTAGTGAATCGTTCTGGCGCGTGCGACGCGCTACACGGAGATGTGTTACGATGAACATGCATCAACGATGGCTGATCATGGTGGGTGCGCTGGCCGGGCTTTCGATCTTCACGAGCGCATGCGGGGACGACGATACCTCGTCACCGTCGGGGCAAGGCGGAGGTGAGACCACGAGCGCCAGCGCCAGCACGTCGTCGGGCGGTAGCTCTGACGGCGGCGGCGGCATGGGCGGCAAGGACGGCACGGGTGGCGCCGGCGGCGCTGGCGGCACGGGCGGCGCTGGCGGCATGGGCGGCGCTGGTGGCACGGGCGGCGCTGGTGGCACGGGCGGCGCTGGCGGCGCCGGCGGCGCTGGTGGCGCCGGTGGCGCTGGTGGCACGGGCGGCACGGGCGGCGCTGGTGGCACGGGTGGCGCTGGCGGCACGGGCGGCGGCGATCCGGAGGAGTGTGGCCTGCCGCCGGACACCGACCCTGAACCCAAGGTCCGGCTCGTCAACGCCCTTTTGCCGAACCGCACGAACACACCGGTGGGGGTCGGCGACCCGCCCGCGCTCCGCCTCTATGCGAACGGGGCGCCGGTACCCGACACAGAGGCAGTGTCGCCCAGCAGGATCGCCGCGTCCGTCACGAGGTACGCCAAAGTCACGGCGGACGCGATCACCTTCTCGGCACGGAGTGATGACGGAACCGGCGGTGGCATAGGCGACGCGCTCACGATTTCGGCCGATCCACTGACGGTTGCCCCTGGGACGCGCTACACGATCGTGGCCGTCGGAATCCTGGGCACGACTGGCACGACGACGCCGCGGCTTCTCATCGCAGAAGAGAAGTTCACGACGCCTTCATGCAGCGAGGTCGCCCTGCGCTTCGTGAACGCCGACTCCGTCTTGTTCAATCCGAAATCGTTCTACATCGACCAAAGCGCCACGGCCGCCGCGGCGCCCGGCTGGTTCACCGCCAGCGCTGCAGAAGGCGTGCTCGTGCCCCTGTCGACCCGGTCGATCACGGTCACCGCGCCGAGGAACTTCGGTCCGACGGGTCAGGCGCCGTTCTCGCTCTCTGCGGCATCGCTCGTCGGCGGGCGATCGTACTTCGTCATCGAGACCGGGCAGCCGACCCGCGTCGTCGGCGACGCGCGCGCACACGGGCTGCTCATCGTCCCGGCGGGGGACGACTCGCCTGCCGTGTTCGTCAAGCGGGATCCGCTCGTCTATCTCTTCCACGCATCGCCGCCGCCCACGCCGTCGCCCCTCGCGGTGTACTCGGGCACGGAGAGGATCGCCATCAACCTGAGGTATGCGCAGGCGCCGACGTACACCGATCTTCCGCCGGGTGAGTCGACGCTCTCGCTCGTCGCGCCCGGCGCCGGCGGCTCGGGTGACACCGTGGTGGTCGGCGCTCAGCGGACGGGCCCGCTGGAGCCCGGCGCGATCTACCTGGGAGGCTTGCTTGGCACCACCGGCGAGACGGGCGAGAAGGCGCTGCAGCTCAAGCTGTGGAAGGTTCAGCCGGACATGCCCGGGACGCTCACCACCCCGCGCGTCATGTTGATCAACGCCTCGGCGACAGCGCCCTCGGTGGATCTCGGCCACTGGTCGATCAATGAAGACGGGACCCGAGGCGACACCTTTACACCCGTGCTCACGGACGTCGCGTACGCGTCGGCGAGCGCCAGCACTGGCGTCGAGTTCACGCCGCCGCGCGCCGTCGGCCAGCAGTGGGTGGGCGTTCGACCGGCCGGCTCGGCCGACGCCATCCGGAGTGTCTCGGCAGGCGTGGAAACGTCCTGGTACACCGCCGTCCTCCTGGGAGATTGGGCCTCATCCGACCCTGCGAGCGCCGCGCAGCTCGTGTTCATAAGCAACTTCGGCGCCGTCCCCGCGGCGCTCCCGTGGCCGCTGCCGAGCCCCTGACCGGTCGGAACCCTGCGCATCTCTTCGACCGTACTGTTCGACCGTACTGATTTCCTCCCCGCGCACCCCTACGATACGCAGCTTGCCTGGCGGCCTGCCCGAGCGGCAGGCGCCGCCCGGCGCGCGCTGCGCGTCGGCTCCTCCTGACCAGGGTGCACATGAAGAAAGTTGTCGGAGCGCTGTTGATGGGATCATGGCTTCTCGCGGCCGCCGCGTGCGGCGACGACGGGCCGACCGAGCCTTCCTCGGCCACGGGCGGGGGCGGCAGCTCGGGCGACGGCGGCAGCGACGGAGCCGGCGGCAACGGCGGCGACGGTGGCACCGACGGCGGCGACGGCGGCGACGGCGACGGCGGCGGCGCGCCCGAGGGCATCCGTTGCCCCGGCTCCGACCTCGTGTGCCCCGAGGGCTCGCGGTGTCAGATCGACACGGACGGCAAGCCCTCGGGCTGCACGCCGGCGTGCGACGAGGCGCGCGCCTGCGGCGACGCGGCGTGCTGCAGCCCCGGCGCCGCGTGCGTGGACGGCGGCTGCGCGGCGGCGGACCTCGTGCTCGAGCCCGCGCAGCGCGGAGAGCCCGTCACGTTCGCCGCGATCACCGTGGGCGAGGACGCGTGCGAGCTGATGCACGGCTGCGTCGGCGCGAGCGGGCGGCGGGCGCTCCTGCGCTTCAACGTCTCGCTCAGGAACGCCGGCGACGTGCCGCTCGACCTCGGCGCGCCCTCGGAGAGCGCCGTGTTCGAGCCGAATTTCTGCGAGGACAGCTACGTCGTCCCGCGCTTCTTCCGCGCGCGCCTCAAGCAGGGCGAGGCGGCGGTCGCCGAGGCCGAGCTCGACGCGCGCTGCGTCGCGATGCCGGGCGGCCAGTACAGCTGCAGCGCGCAGGGCCTCGGCCCGGGAGAGCGCGTCGATCAGCCCGGCACCGTCGCGTGCAACGCCGTCGACGTGACCGGCGTGCCGGCCGGGCTCTACGAGCTCGAGATCACCGTCAACCCGAACAGGACGATCGCGGAGGCGAGCTTCGACAACAACACGATCGTCCTCCCCGTCGACTACCCCGCCTGCGACGGCGCGATGTGCGGCGGCGCGTGCTGCCCGAGCGGCCACGCGTGCGCGGACGGGGTCTGCATGGTGCCCGACCTGCGCCCGAACAAGGAGCGCATCGTCGACACGGTCCAGTTCTCGTACCAGACGTTCCCCGCGGACGCCTGCGAGATCGTGGAAGGGTGCATCGCCGGCCCCGGCAGGCGGCACCTCCTCCAGTTCGAGGGGCGCATCGAGAACGCTGGCCCCGCCCACCTCGACCCGGGCTCCGAGTTCGACAACCCGCTCTTCGAGTACGCGCAGTGCCACGGGCACTTCCATTTCAGGGAGTTCACCGATTACCGGCTGGTCGACGCGAACGGCGAGGTCATCGCGCGGGGCCACAAGCAGGCGTTCTGCCTGACGGACATGGAACCGCTCGATCTCGAGTCCCCGGCGACGCCGGGCTTCCCGACCTCGGGGGGCAATGGGTGCAACTTTCTGAGCGCGGGGTGGGCCGACATCTACGACGTCGGCGTGCCGTGTCAGTGGGTCGACGTGACGGACGTGCCCGAGGGGGATTACATCCTCCGCGTCGCCGTCAACCCGACCGGCGCGGTCGCCGAGCAGTCGATCGAGAACAACGTGGTCGAGGTGCCCGTCCACGTCCCGGCGTACACGGCGTGCGTGCCCGAGCCGGAGATCTGCGGGGACCTCGTGGACCAGGACTGCGACGGCGTCCCCGACAACGGCTGCGCGGGCGCGGGGTGCGTCGTGCCGCTCCCCGAGGTGTGCGGCAACGAGGTCGACGAGAACTGCAACGGCGTCCCCGACGACGGCTGCGCGCCGATCCCGGGCGCCGACAGCTGCGAGACGCCGGGGGAGCTCGCGGCGCCGATGGATTACGCCGCGCAGATCACCGCGGAGAACACGTCGGACGTGGCCCTCTCGTGCGGCGGCGAGGGCGGCGAGGTGTTCTTCCGGTTCACGCTGCCGTCCGAGCAGGTCGTCTACCTCGGGACCCTGGACTCCGAGCTCGACACGGTGCTCGCGGTGCTCGAAGGCGACGGGTGCGGCGGCGCCCCGGTCGGCTGCGCGGCCCGGAGCTGCGGCCGCTCCATGCTGGGGGCGCACTTCGCGGCGAAGCTCCCGGCCGGCGCCTACACGGTGGTGGTCAAGGCCGTGAGGCCCGGGGACTCCGGCCTGGTGCGCCTCCGGTTCGAGCGCCCGACGTGCCTCGGCGAAGGCGCCGGGGTCATCGCGGGCAGCGGGCTCTTCAGCGGCGACACCACCGGGGCGCCGATCCCGCCCGCGGCCGTGTGCGGCCCGAGCAGCCCCGAGCAGCCGTACTATGTCCCCGTATGCCCGGGGGTCCCCATCCTCGTGTCGTCGTGCGGCCTGACGGAATTCCCGATGACGCTGAAGACCGCGGACGATGCCTGCAATCCCATCAATGTCCAGTGCTCCAGCCCCCTCGGGGCGTGCACGGGCGCGCCGGACGGGGCCAACGCCTCGATCTTCGGGATGCGCTCGGGAGGGGGCCTCGGCTCCATCACCGTGAGCGGACGCACGCCGGTGGATTTCGGGCCGTACCAGCTGTTCGTCACGCCGTTCTTGTGACCGGAGCGCGCCGCCGGGCATGACCCGCGCGGCGGCGCTCCTCGCGCGCCACGAGCGAAGTTTGCGCTCGGCCTCGGGCGATCTGCGCTAGAACCGCGCCCATGCGAGCCAACCATCCGTCCGAACGGAGGCGCCTCCGGGCGCTCTCGTCCCTGTCCAGCGCGCTCGTCGCCGCGCTCGGCCTGACGTTGCCCGCCTACGCCGCGCCCCCCGCCGCGGCGCCCCCGGCCGCTGCGGCGCAGCCCGCGACGGCCGCGCAGCCCGCGACGGCGCAGCCCGCGACAAAGCCGGCCGCTGCGGCGCAGCCCGCGACGGCGGCGAAGCCCGCGGCCGCGCAGCCCGCGACCGGGGCCAAGCCGGCCGCGCCGGCGCCGGCAGGGGCGACGCCGGCCACGACGAGCGTGAGCGTCATGATCCCGGTCGAGAAGTACACGCTGGAGAACGGGCTCGAGGTGATCCTGCACGAGGATCGCCGCACGCCCGTCGTCGCCGTCAACCTCTGGTACCACGTCGGCTCCAAGGACGAGCCGAAGGGGAAGAACGGCTTCGCCCACCTCTTCGAGCACATCATGTTCCAGGGCTCGAAGCATGTCGGCGAGGACATGTTCTTCAAGTACCTGGAGCGGGCCGGCGCGAGCGATCGCAACGGGACGACCAACGCCGACCGCACGAACTACTTCGAGACCGTCCCGGCCAACGAGCTCGGGCTCGCGCTCTGGCTGGAGAGCGACCGGATGGGGTGGCTGCTCGATCACGCGAACGAGGAGACGTTCGCGAGCCAGCGCAACGTCGTGAAGAACGAGCGCCGCCAGAACTACGAGAACGCGCCCTACGGCCTCGTGCCGCAGTTCCTCCGCGCGGCCATGTTCCCGGAGAGCCACCCCTACCACCTGCTGACCATCGGCACGCCCGAGGACCTCGACGCCGCGCGGATGGAGGACGTCCGGGCCTTCTTCAAGACGTTCTACGTGCCGAACAACGCGACCCTCGTCGTGGCGGGCGACATCGATCGCGCCCGGGCGAAGGAGCTCGTCGAAAAGTACTTCGGCCCGATCGCGAAGGGCGCCCCGCCGCCCGTCGTGACGAAGCCCGACCCCGGCGACCTCGCGACCGAGAAGCGCCTCGAGATCGAGGCGGACGTGGAGCTGCCCCGCGTGACGATCAGCTGGGTGACGCCGCCGATGTTCGCGCCCGGCGACGCGGAGCTCGACCTCGTCGCCAACGTCCTCGCCTCGGGCAAGACGAGCCGGCTGTACAAGAAGCTCGTCTACGATCTCCAGATCGCGCAGGACGTGTTCGCGGCCCAGCAGTCGAGCCAGCTCGCCAGCACGTTCCAGATCACGGCCACGCTGAAGAAGGGCAAGTCGCCCGAGCAGGCGCTGAAGCTGATCGACGCCGAGCTCGAGAAGCTGCGCAAGGCGCCGCCGACGCAGGACGAGCACGACCGGGCCCGGGCGAAGCTGCTCTCGGACCTGATCTTCAGCATGGAGCAGGTGACCAACCGCGCGAACGCCATCAACAACTACAACCAGCTCACCGGCGATCCGGGGTACTTCCCGAAGGACGTGGCCAGGTACGAGCAGGTCGCGGCCGCCGACCTGCAGAAGGCGGCCACGGATCTCCTGCCCCAGGGCAGGCGCGTGATCGCGCTCGTCACGCCGAAGCCGGGCGCCCCGAAGGCCGGGCGCCTCGTGAAGCACACCGCGGCCGCTGCGCCGGTGGCTGCGACGCCGGCGGGCGCGAAGCCCGCGGCGGCGGCGCCCGCGGTCGCCGCGCCGGCGGGCGCGAAGCCCGCGACGGCGGCGCCCGCGGCGCCGGCAGCGCCGGCGGCCGACCGGCCCGAGCCCGCGCCGGCCATCAAGAAGCCCGCGGGCGACAAGCCCGCCGTCGACAAGCCCGCGGCCGGCACGGCCGCGCCGAAGGGGGGTTGAGCCATGCGCATGAAACGAATCCTCTCCGTCTCGCTCGCCGCCGCGGCGCTCGCCGCCTGCGCCTCGAACCCGCCGGCGCCGCCCGCCGCGACCGCCAAGGCGCCGCCCGCGTCGCCCACCGCCGCGGCGCAGCCCCCCGCGCCCGCGGACGCCTTCCGCCGCTCGCCGCCGCCCCCCGGGCCGGAGGTGGTCTTCGTGCCGCCCCGGATCGAGGAGGCGAAGCTCGCGAACGGGATCCGCGTCCTCGTCGTGGAGCGGCACGAGCTGCCGATCGTCGCGGTGGACGTGACCACCGTCCGGGGCGCCGACCAGGCCGGTCCGGGCGTCGGCGCGTTCGCGGGGGCGATGCTCACGCAGGGCACCAAGACCCGCTCCGCGCTCCAGTTCAGCGACGCGCTCGGCAAGCTCGGCGCGAGCTTCTCGTCCGGGGTCAACTTCGACGGCGGCGGCGTGCAGGGCCAGAGCTTGACGCCGCGCTTCGGCGAGATGCTCACGCTGCTCGGCGACGCGTACATGAACCCGGCGTTCGCGCCGGCCGAGATCGAGCGCGAGCGCTCGCGCCGCATCACCCAGCTCGCCGAGCTGAACGACCGGCCCGCGTCGCTCCTCTCCATCGCCCAGGGCCTGGTCCTCTACCCCGAAGGTCACCCGTACAGCGCGCCGCTGATCGGCACCGAGGCGGCGCTGAAGAAGATCACGGCGGGCGCCCTCGCGCGGTTCCACGCCGCGCAGTTCCGGCCGGAGCTGACGACCGTCGCCATCGCCGGGAACATCACCAAGGCCGACGCGGTGAAGGAGGTGGAGCGGGTCTTCGGCGCCTGGAAGGGCCCGACCGGCGCGCCGCCCGTCCCGGCGAAGGCGGAGCTTCCGGCCGAGCCGCCGGCGCTCGCGGCGGGCGCGCCGCGCGTCGTGATCGTCGACCGGCCCGGGCTCACGCAGTCGTCGGTGACGGTGACGCTGCCGGGCGTGCCGCGCGCGACCAAGGACTACGACGCGCTCCTCGTGATGAACACCCTCCTCGGCGGGCAGTTCTCGAGCCGGCTCAACCTGAACCTGCGCGAGAAGCACGCCTACACCTACGGCGCGCGCTCCAGCTTCGACATGCGCCACGGGGCGGGCCCGTTCTCGGCGGCCGGCGCCGTCGTGCGGGAGAACACCGGCCCCGCCGTGAAGGAGATCTTCGCGGAGATCGAGCGGATGCGGAGGGAGCCGGTCACGATCGAGGAGCTCGCCGACGCCAAGGCGAACCTCATCCGCCAGCTGCCGGCCCGCTTCGAGACGGCGGGCGCGACCGCGTCGACGGTCGCGAGCCTCGCGGTCTACGATCTGCCGCTCGACGAGTTCGCGACGCGGCCCGCGCGGATCCAGCGGATCACGCCCGCGGACGTGCAGCAGGTCGCGCAGAAGTACCTCGTGCCCGAGCAGCTCCGGGTCGTGCTGGTGGGCGACGCCGGCGCCGTCGGAGAGCAGCTCTCGGCGCTGCAGCTCGGCGAGGTCGTCGTCCAGAAGGCGCCGGGCGCGACGGCCGCGCCGCCGGCGGCCGGCAAGCCCGCGGCGCCCCAGGCCGGCAAGCCCGCGGCGCCCCAGGCCGGCAAGCCCGCGGCGCCCCAGGCCGGCAAGCCCGCGGCGCAGCCGGCAGCTCCCCCCGCAGCGAAGAAGCCGTGAAAGCCGCGGCGCCGCTCGCCTTCGCGTGCGCGCTGGCGTGGAGCCCGACGGCCGCCGCGCAGGCAGGCCCGGCGGCGCCCGACTGGGCGTTCGGGACGCCGGGCGGCGAGGTGGCCGTCGCCGCCGTCTGCACCGCCTCGCTCGGGGCGTACCTGCTCCCCCAGCGCCGCTCGACGTGGGGCGCCGCCTCCAGCGAGGAGCGCAACGAGACCATCGGCCTCGTCAGCGACATCACCGGCGCCGCCGTGGGCACGATGCTCGTCCTCGGCAGCGGGTACGCCCTCGAGGGCGGCTACCTCGCGGGCGCCGGCGTCCGCCGCCCCTTCTCGCGGGCGCTCAGGACGTCGCTGATCGAGGTCGAGGCCGCGGCGCTGTCGACCGGCCTCTCGAGCGTGATCAAGCGCCTGGCGGGCCGGTGCCGGCCGCGCTCGTGGCGGACCGATCGATGCGGAGACACCGATCTCGACTTCGACGCCTTCCCGTCGGGCCACACCACCCCGGTCGCCGCCATCGCGGGCGCGCGGCTCAACCTCGCGCTGCGCACGACCGGCGACGCCGCGCCGCGCCTCGGCGCGCTGGCCATCGCCGAGGCGGCCACCGTGGTGACGATGGCGCTGCGGATCGGCTCGGGCGCGCACTCGTGGCAGGACGTCGGCGCCGGCATGATCCTGGGCCACGTGACGGGCTTCGCGATCGCGGCCATCCACCCGATCGCGCCGAGCAAGGCGCCGTATGCGACAGGTGCGCTGCCCGAGCCGACGCCGGAGCCCGCCGCGTTCACCTGGTCGTGGACGTTCTGATCGAGCGACGCCGGCCGGTCCGTCACCGATCGCGGTTGCGCGGGGGGCGCGGCTCGGGGCCGGCCCCTGCAGCGAGCTTCGCGCCGGCCCGCGCCGCGCCGTCGAGCAGGCCGACCAGGACGTGCTTGCCCGACGCCTCGAACAGCAGGGTGAGGCGCAGCGTCCGGTCCTTCAGCGTCTGCGCGAGCTTCTGCCGCGCCGGCCCTGCGGGGGCGCGCGCGATGGCCTCGCGCAGGTCGGCGATCTCCCGCAGGAGCTGCACCTCCTCGGGCGCGCTCCCCGCGCACCGCGCGAGGAGGACCTCCATCCGCTCGTCGCGGCTCAGCCCGCTGAGGTCGTCCTCCTTGAGCGGCTTGCCCTGCCCCGGGAGCCGGTCGAGCTCTCCGCGCGCGATCGCGCCCTGGATGCGCGCTTCGACCAGCTGATCCAGCCCTCTGAACGCCATGCTGCCGTCCTCTCCATCCGCTGGCCGGTCGGCCGCCGGCCCCGGGGAACCGCGCGCCGCGCGCCCCGTGCAGCTTCTCTAGGGAACGCTCTCGACCTCGGCCACCTCCGGCGCCTCAGAGGCCCATGCAGTTCGCGTAGTACGTCACGGTGGCTGGCCAGTCGGAGAAGACGCCGCGGACGCCCACGCCGCGCGCGAGCACGTCGAGCATCACCATCGTGTCGCCGTCGTTGTCGATGCCGTCCGCGACCGACTGGTAATAGTAGTCGCCGCCGCTCGCCAGAGGACCCGAGCGCTCGAGCGTCCACGTGATGATGTCGAGGCCCGCGGCCTTGGCGGCCTCGGCGTACTCCGAGGGCACGATCTCCCCGTCGCCGTCGAGCGTCACGAGCGCGAACAGGGGCGGCGCGACGATCTTCACGCCCTGCGCCGCGAGGCTCTCCATCCCGGAGACCGCCTCCTCGTAGCCCTCGGGCGTGTCGACGCGGCTGTCGAGGTACACGGCCTGCGCGCCGAACTCCGGCTCTTCCTCGAGCCAGTAGAGCACGTCGTCGAGGCTGAACGACTGCGCGAACACGCTCTTCGGGTCGACGCCGGCCGCCTTGTACTCGTCGATCATCTGCTGCGCGTAGTCCCGTTGCTCGTAGTCGCCCTCGTACGGCATCTCCACCTCCGGGGCCTTGAGCTCGGGCGTGAACTTGACGCCCAGGCTCGAGAAGAGCTCGATGCTCTCGGCGTGCGTGAGCAGCGCGCCGCAGGTGGCGTACAGGTCCGTGCGGAAATCCGGCGTCGACGCCATGTACTCCTCGACCGTGGCGGCGTCCGGGTTCGCCGAGTCCATCTTGCCGCAGAGCTGCCTGAACTCGGCGAGCGTGATGTCGCTCGTGCAGCACTTCGCCGACGCAGGCGTGCCGGCCTCCGCGTCGGCCGGGACGAACGGCTCCGAGCACTTCTCGGCGAGCTCCGGGATCGCGAGGATGTTCGTCGTCGTGTGGAGATCGCACTGCGCGTGACGGCACACCAGCTGGCGATCCTTGGTGAAGGTCACGTCGCACTCCACGATGCCGGCGCCCATGCGAGCGGCCGCCTCGTACGACTCCCTCGTGTGCTCGGGGAACTGCATGCACGCGCCGCGGTGGCCGATCGAGAAATCGGTGCGCTCGAAGGGCCCCTCGGAGCACGCCATCAGCTGCTCCTTCAGCTCCCCGTCGTCCATGTCCTCGACGAGGTAGTACGGCCGCGGGCCGAGCTGCACACCGTGCGACGCGGCCTCTTCGGACGGAGATTCCGGCCGGCTCGCGGGCTGCAGCGACTCATCGCCGGAGCAAGCGCTCGTCGCAGCGACGGGCAGCGCGATAAGCGCCAAGGCGGTGCCAATTCTGGCGCTCTTCTTGATCATGTGAAGCACTCCCTCTGTGAATGGATTGAAGCTCGGACGTTCTGCGCATGCTCGTGTGCGAATGTGTCTTGCGCGAAACAATGAGGCGACATCTCCGCTCTCTCCCGCGTGCCGTCGCTTCCAGAGGGCGGGTGGCGCTCGAGGGCGGCACCCGGGCGCGAGCGCGGACGGCATCCGGGCGCGCAGGCCCCCGTGGGTCGCGTCGCGCCTCCGACCGCGCGCCGATCCCGAGGGAGAACGCGCTCGGTCGGCGCGCGGTCGGAGGCGGCGACGGCGCGCGCGGGCGCGCCGTCGGGCCGCGATCCATGCTCGCGCCATGCCCATCTTCGAGAAGCGCACGCGCATCGCCGCGCCCCCCGAGCGGGTCTTCGCCTTCCACGAGGAGCCCGACGCACTGGAGCGGCTCACGCCCCCCTGGGAGAAGGCGCGCGTCCTGGAGAAGACCGGCGGCATCCTCGTCGGCGCGCGCGTGGTCCTGGAATCGCGCGTCGGCCCCGTCCCGGTGCGCTGGGTCGCGGAGCACACCCGGTACGAGCAGGGCAGGATGTTCCAGGACACGCAGCGCAGCGGCCCCTTCAAGCGCTGGGTCCACACCCACCGCATGGACCCCGACGGCTCAGGCGGCTGCTATCTCACCGACCACGTGGAGTACGAGCTGCCGCTCGGGGCCCTCGGCCGGCTCGGCGGCGGCCGCTTCGTCCGGCGCAAGCTGGAGCGGATGTTCGACTACCGCCACGAGGTGACGCGGCGGGCGTGCGAGGCCCCGCCGCGGTAGCCCCTCCGCGTCCAGCCGCTGCGGCGGCCACGCCGGGCGCGCCCCATCGCGCCGCGCGCGGGGACCGCAGCCCCTGCGCCGCGCGCGGGGACCGCAGCCCCTGCCCTGCGTCAGCGGCGCGGATCGCCCTCGGGCCGCCCCCCCGGGTGCGCCGGATCGAACTGCGCCGGCCGGTCTTCGTGCGGTCCGTCCGCCGTGTAGCCCCGCTGCGAGGCGCCCTGCTGGCGAGCGATCTTCTCGACGTCGCTCGATCCCTGCGTCGTCTCGTCGTCGAGCTGCCGCGTCGGCGCCCCCGGCTCCTGCTGTTCGCTGCCGACATGCTGCTCAGCCTGCTTGCTCGGTCCTGCGTGCTGGTTCGTGGGTTTCATGAGGTCACCCTGGAGCCCGATCGCTGACTGTAAAGCCCCTGGTTGCGAAGACGGGCGCCGGCCCCAAATGCCTCGCAATGCCGCGTCACGCGGCGACGCTTTCCATCGAGCGCCACGCAGCGGTGCAGCAAACGCGGCGGTGACGGCTCGTTGATTCCGCGCTGCGCAACACGCCCATTTGGGTTTCTGCGTGGCCGCGATGCGCCGCAATGGCGTGAGCGCGGTGGGCGAACGGAACTTGGCCGGCGACCGCCCTCTCGGCGTAGTCACGGCGCGTGCCGAGCACACCGCACGAGGTCCTGATCGTCGCATTGCGCGAGCAACCGGGGTTGCTCGGCGCGCTCGTCTCCAAGCTCACCGGCGTGAAGCTCCCGCGGAGCCTCAAGCCGGCCGACGCCACGCTCCGCTTCGTGAAGCCCGCAGAGCTGCGGCTCGATCTCGTGCTTCAGGGCGGCCGGCGCCGCTGGGTCCTGGTCGAGCTGCAGCGCGGCGTCGATCCGGCCAAGCGGAGGCGGTGGCCCCTCGCGGCCAGCTTGCTCTTCAGTCAGACCGGCGCGATGGGCGACGTGATCGTCATCACCGCGCGCCGCGCGGTCGCCCGCTGGGCCGAGCGCGTCGCGTGCGTGCGCACGCGCCTCGGGACCGAGCTCCAGCTCAGGCCGGTCGTGCTCCACCTCGGCGCCGATGAGAGCAAGGCGCTGCTCGACGAGCACCACCCGGAGCTCGCGCTGTTCGCGGCGTGGGCCATGCAGCACCGCCATGGACCCGGGGCGCGCGCCGTCGTCGAGCGGGCGTTCGAGCTGACCGAGCGGCTGCCGCGCGCGTTGCGACGGGCCCAGCAGCGTGCGATCCTCTCCGTGCTCAGCGAACGCATGCTGGAGCTCCTCAGGGAGGCCTCGATGAACCCCGACAAGATCCCGGAGACCCCCGCCGCCAGGAAGCTGCGCCTCTTCCTCGAAGCGCAGGGGCGGAAGAAGGGCCGGGCCGAGGGCGAGGCCAAGGGCCGGGCCGAGGGCGAGGCCAAGGGCCGCCAAGACGCGCTCCTCACGCTGCTGCGGGCACGCGGGCTCTCGCCCTCACAGGACGACGAAGCCCGCATCCGGGCCTGCGCCGACGCAGCGAAGCTCGACCGGTGGATCGCGCAGGCCGCCACCGCGACGACCGTGCGCGAGGCCCTCGGGACGAGGACCCAGAGCGCGAGGGCTCGCCCCCGCACGCCGGCTCGCTCCCGGCAGTCCCCCGCGTCGCGCTCCTGAACCGCGCCGGCGGCGCCTCCGCCGATCCACGCAGCTGCGCGACCGCACCCGCTTTCCCGAGCGGACGCGCCCCGCCGCCGAGCGACGCGCCCCGCCGCCGAGCGACGCGCCCCGCCGCCGAGCGACGCGCCCCGCCGCCGAGCGACGCGCCCCTAGCCCGTCCCTGGAGCGCGCGACGACGTGCTCGGCTCTCCCCGCCCGAACGCCGCGCCCGCCGCCCCGCCGCGCACCGCGCGGTAGCGCACCAGCTCGCCGAACTGCGCCAGCCGGGCGCGCACGATGTTCCTGCTGATGCCGAGCAGCCTCGCCGTCTGCAGCTGATTGCGATCGCAATAACGGTACGCCGTCCGGATGATCGTCTCCTCGATCTGCTCGTGCAGGTTCGGCAGGTTCTGCTCGAACAGCGCGAGCAGCGCGCCCTCCAGCGACGTCGCCTGCGGCGTCGGTCGCACCTGGGACACGGCCTCCGCGCCCGCCCGATCCGACGGCGGAGGGCTCGTCCCCGCCTTCGGCTGGAGCGCCGTGAGGCGCAGATCCGCCGGCGTGACCTCATGCCCTCTGCAGACCAGGAGCGCGTGGTGCATCGCGTTCTCGAGCTCCCGGATGTTCCCGGGCCACGGGTGCTCCAGGAGCCGCGCCGTCGCCTCCGCCGAGAGCGCGGCCGGCGCCGAGCCGAGCCGCTGCGCGTACAGCTCGAGGAAAAAACGGGCGAGCGGCAGGATGTCGCCCGGCCGCTCGCGCAGCGGCGGGAGCGAGAGCGTCGCCACGTTGAGCCGGTAGAAGAGATCCTCGCGGAATTTCCGCGCGATCACCGCCTCCTCCAGGTTCACGTTCGTCGCCGCGATGAGGCGCACGTCGATCGGGATCGGCTGGCGCGAGCCGAGCCGCACCACCTCGCGCTCCTGCAGCACGCGGAGCAGCTTCACCTGGAGCGGCAGCGACAGATCGCCGATCTCGTCGAGGAACAGGGTGCCGCCGTCCGCGGCCTCGAACCACCCGGCCTTCGAGGTCGTCGCCCCGGTGAAGGCGCCCTTCTCGTGGCCGAACAGCTCGCTCTCGACCAGCGACTCCGACCAGGCACCGCAGTTGACCGCCACGAAAGGCCGGCCCCGCCGGTGGCTGAGCGCGTGGATGTGACGCGCCACGAGCTCCTTGCCCGTGCCGGTCTCCCCGGTCACGAGCAACGTCGCGTCGCTGGGCGCGATCTGACGGATCCGGTCGAGGAGCGCCTGCGACCGGGGATCCTCGAAGACCAGCGCCTTCGCGCGCAGGGAAAGAGCCAGCGAGCTCGGGTTGGGAAGCGTGAGCAACGGCATCGTCATCGGGCTTTACTCACCATGATAGCGGATGTTCCGTCCATTATAACGGACGACCCTGGCATGCGCCAGAGATCTTTCTCCGGCGCAGCCTTACCGGGGGCCCCGGACGGACCCGGGGCCGTTCGTGCTACGCCTCGAGGAGGTAGCCGCGCACCTCGTCGGTGAGCGCCTTGATGTCGTGATCCGTGCGCGACCGGGGTCGCGGCACGCCGACGGGGACGATGCGCTTGATCCGCCCGGGCCTCGGCTCGAGCACCACGACCCGATCGCCGAGGAACACGGCCTCCTCGACGTCGTGCGTGACGAGGATCATGGTGATCTGCTCCTTTTGCCAGATGCGCTGGAGCTCCTGCTGCAGCTTCGTGCGGGTCAGCGCGTCGAGCGCGCTGAACGGCTCGTCGAGGAGCAGGATCCCCGGCCGGTTGACCAGCCCGCGCGCGATCGCCGCCCGCTGCGCCATCCCGCCGGAGAGCTGGTGCGGGTAGGCCCGCTTGAACGCCGACAGGCCCACGAGCTCGAGGTGCTCATCGACCGCGCGGCCCTTCTCGGCCCGCGTCCACGCCGAGTTCTCGAGCCCGAGCGCGACGTTCTGCTCGATGGTGAGCCAGGGGAAGAGCCGGTGCTCCTGGAAGACGATGCCCCGGTCGAGGCTCGTCCCCTGGACGCGCGCGCCGCCGACGAGGATGTCGCCCTCGTACTCGGTGTCCAGCCCGACGAGCAGCCGGAGGAGCGTGGACTTGCCGCAACCGCTCGTGCCCACGACGCTGATGAACTCGCCGGGGTGGATGGTCAACCCGATCCCCTGGAGCACCTCTAGGGACTCGTCCTTGACCACGTACTTCTTGTTCACATCGCGGATGTTGATGACTCCAGGCGAGCTCATGGATTCCTCCTCGAAGATGTTCACACGCCGCGGACGCGCCAGCGGAGCAGGCGCTCCTCCGCGGCCGTGGCCAAGAGGTTCAGGCCGAAGCCCACGAGGCCGGACACGATGAGCCCGACCAGCACGACGTCCATCGCGAAGCGCTCGCGCCCGTCGACCATCAGGCTGCCGATGCCCGGCGCGGGCTCGAGCAGGTACTCGGCCCCGAGGGTGCCGAGCCACGCGTAGATGAGCGCCTGATGGACGCCCGCGAAGAGCGACGGCGCGGCGGACGGCAGGACGACCTTGCGGACGACCTGCCAGCGCGAGAAGCGGAGCACGCGCGCCACCTCGATGTGCTCGACACCGACGCTCCGCACGCCCTCGTAGGTGTTCACGACGACCGGATAGAAGGCGGAGAGCGCGATGAAGGCGACCTTCGCCTGCTCGCCCACGCCGAGCCACACCGACATGAGCGGGATCCACGCGAACAGCGCGACCTGCTTCGCGGCGTGGAAGCTCGGCGAGAACAGCCTGTCGGCGGTGCGCGAGAGCGCGAGGAGGCCGCCGACCGCCGTGCCGGCCAGCGTCCCGAGCGCGAACCCGAGGAGATCCCGGCCCAGGCTGGCCCGGAGGTGGGCCCACAGCTCCCCGCTCTCGTGCTGGGCCTTCGCGGCCTCCCACACCGCGAGCGGCGGGACCAGGATGCGCGTATTGGCGAGCTCGTAGCGGCAGACCACGATCCAGGCGAACACGACGAAGATGGGCAGGACCAGGCCGCGCCGCAGCCGCGGCTGGACCAGAGCTTGCGTGATGGCGCTCATCGTTCGGACCTCGCGGGTGTCACAGGGCGGCGCGCCGCCAGCGGAGGAGGCGGGCCTCGATCTTCTCGAGCCCCTTATCGAGGACGAGCCCGAGGACGCCCACGACGAGGATCGCCGCGAGCACCACGTCGAGCTGGAAGAGCTGGCGGCCCCAGACGATCAAGAACCCGACGCCCTCGGAGGAGGCCAGGAGCTCGACCGTCACGAGCGACAGCCACGCTTGCGTGAGGCCGTACCGGATGCCGACCGCGATCGACGGAACCGCGGAGGGGAGCACGACCTTCCGGAGCAGCTGGACGTTGCTGAACCGGAAGACCCGGGCGACCTCGATGTAGGATCGAGGGACGTTCTTGATGCCCTGGAGCGTGTTGAGCGCGACAGGGATGAGGCTCGCCTGCGCGATGAGGATCAGCTTCAGCGACTCGCCGATGCCCACCACCATCATGAACAGCGGCAGCCACGCGAGCACGGGGACCTGCGCGAGCGCCTTGAAGAGCGGGTGCACGTAGTCCTCGATCCGCCGCGACAGCCCCATGGCGACGCCGAGCAGCAGGCCGGCCGCGCCGCCGACGGCGAAGCCGCCGAAGACGCGCCCGAGGCTGATGGCGATGTTCGTGTGCAGATCTCCCGAGCTCGCGAGCTCGGTCAGCGTCTGGAGGACGAGCCCCGGCGCCGGCAAGATCTGCGGCGGGATCAGCTCGCGCTGCGAGGCGAAGCTCCACGCGAGGAGGAGCGCCGCCGGGAAGATGAGCCCGACGGCGACGTTGCCCACCCGCCCCGACAGGAGCCGCGCGGCGCCGCCCGCGGGCAGCGCCACCTCGGGCGCCGCGAGCTTGTAGGCGGCCTGGGTCTGGCTTTCTTGGATTCCCTGCTGCGTCATCTTGGTTGCCTTTCGATCGTGGCGGTGCGCCGTGCCGCGCGCGCTCCTCTCATTGCCTTCCGGGGTGCTTGACCTTCCCGTTCGCGTCGAACTCGGGCCAGTAGCCCTCGAGGTTCAGCTCCTTGAGCGCCGCGTTCAGGAACCGCAGGTCGATCCACGAATCGACGTCGAACGTATTCCTGATGAGGCCGAACCGCTTCGCGTCGGCGACGGCCGCCTTGTAGCGGGAGATCAGGTACTCATCGAACAGCGGGCTCGCGCGCACCTTGAGCGAGTCGCCCGTCTGGTCCGCCTTGAAGTTCGCGTAGGGCGTCCCCGACTTGGACCAGAGCTGGTAGATCGGCGCCGGGTTGGCCTCGTTCTGCGCGATCCAGTGGGCGGCCTGCACGACCACCTTCACGACGCGCTTGGTCACGTCCGGGTACTTGTTCGCGAACTCCTCGGTGACGATCAGGTGAGCGTGCCGCAGGTAGGCCGGCGAGTCGTTCTTCGTCGTGTAGACGATCTTCGCGATCCCCTGGTCCTGGAGCGTGAGGAGGTCGTACCCGCCGAAGGCGGCGTCGATGTCCCTCGTGGCCAGGGCCGCCTTGGCGGTCGCGGAGTCCATGTTGAGGATCCGGAGGTCGCGCTCCGACAGCCCGCTCCCCGCGAGGATCTTGTTGACGGCCAGCTGGAGGTTCGTGCCCTTGAAGAGGGCGACCTTCTTCCCCTTGAGGTCGGCGAGCGACGAGATCGACGAGTCCGAGGGGACGGCCAGGTACGTGTGCTGGCGCGTCGACACGCCCGCGAGCAGCTTCGTCTTGAGCCCCCCTGCCCTGCCGATGCTCGACGGCAGGTCTCCCTGGAGCGCGAAATCGAGGAGGTTATTCGCGTACGCCTCGTTGACGGCGGGGCCGGCGCCCTTGAAGAAGGACCACTCGATCTTGATGTTGTCCTTCTTGAACTCCTCCTCGAGGAGCCCGCGCGCGTGCACCACGCTGAGGCTGCTGCCGCCCACGAAGGGGCGGTTGCCGATGCCCACGCCGGCGAACGCGACGCGGATGACGCGCGGCGCGTCCGCCCGAGCCGCGTGCGACGAGAAGGTCAAGAGCGCCGCGATGAAGATCTGTAGAATGATAAGAGCTCGTCTCATGTTATTCTCCGGACTCTCTGTGCAGGTTCGCGCCACGCCGTCAGAGCGATGCTCTCCCGCACAGGAGACGGGTCCAGATCGGCGTTTTCGGCGCGCAGGCGTACTCACGTACGCCGAGCACCGAAAACGTCGAGATGGGCCCGTATCCGAAGCGGGTGAGCATCGCTCTAGAAGCCGCCTTGCAGCTGGGCGAGCAGCTCGTGCTGCGCCCCTTCTTTGTTCGTGCGGTCGTCCCGTCGGTTGAAGTTGAGCTGGAACTTCGTCGTCTCCGCGAAGAAGACGTTGAAGCCGAGCGTGTAGACGTCGACCCGGTTCTCGAGCACCTCGGTGCTCGGATCGAAGAGGTCGACGCGGATGAACGGCTGGTAGGTCTTCGGCCACCAGTCGTCGTATCGACCCTGGTTCCGGTAACCCCTCAGGAACTGCTCACCCCAGTTGTAGAAGAACGTCGCCACGTGCGACAGGCTCGAGAGCCTCGTCTTCTGGGGGTCCTCCAGCGTCGTCCCGAGCGTGACGTCGTCCTGGCCGTAGATGAACTCGTAGGTGACGCCGATCGGGTAATGGTTGTAGTAGATATCGCCGCCGTACCGACGCTTCGCGCCCTTCCCGGACAGCGTCTTCTTCTCGTCCTTGAGGAACGTGTTCTGCCAGCCGATGTACACGCTGCCGCCCAGCGTGATCTGCCGGAGAATGGAGTTGTAGTCGGACGGCACGGTGAACGCGAGGCGGCCGATGATGTCCTTCTCGCTGTTGTCGTCGGGCGTGTTCGGGCCGCTCCCGTTGACGAGGCCCACGGCGTAGGCGAGGATTGGCGCCCGGTAGTTGTAGCCGTAGTCCACCTGCGGCAGGATGTCGCCGCGGACGATGAGGCCGAGCTCGCGCCGGTTCAGCCCGAGCCGCGTCGTGAACTGCGCGTTGGTGATGACGGGCTTGAGCTCCTCGCTCGCCGGCACCTCCAGCCCGAACGGCAAGAGCTGCTGTCCGAGGGTGATTTGCAAGACCCAGTCCTCGGGGGCGAGGGTGGGGAGCACGGAGTACGACAGCTGGGCGTCCAGCAGGTTGAGGAAGCTGTTGTTGCTCGCCTGCTGGGGCGAGGCGCCGAAGCGGAGGGAGTAGGTGAGGTTGCGCCCTTCCTCGTAGTCCTTGTAGAGGATGCCGTTGAACGAGAGGAGCGCGGCGCCCGTGTCGAACGTCACCTTGCGATCGTTCGAGGTCGCCGAGCTCACCGGCTGCTCCGACCACCCGATGCGCGTCTGGACGACGCCGCCGATGGTGAGGGAGCGCGTGGAGATCGCGGTGTGGAGATCGCGCTCGCGCTGCCACTGGAACTTGAAGTTCTCGAGGTCGGTGACGAGCCCTTGCAGGTCGTCCCGCGTGACGGCGTTGGGATCGGGCTCGACGAAGGCCTCCGCGGCCGCGTCCCCCGCGGGCGCCGGGACCGGGGCTGGCACGCCCGGGGCTGCGCCGGGCGCCGCAGGAGCCGCAGCGGCGGCGGCGGGCGCGGCGCCCGGTGTCGCGGCTGGAGCCGCCCCGGCAGGCGCTGGAGCCGCGCCGGCAGGCGCTGGGGCCGCGCCGGCAGGCGCCGGGGCCGCGCCGGCAGGCGCCGGGGCCGCGCCGGCAGGCGCCGGGGCCGCGCCCGCTGGCGCCGGCGCGGGTCGCTCCCCCTGGGCCCTGCCGGGCGGGGTCTGGGCGCTCGCCTGGGTCGCGCAAAGGGCGATGGCCGTCGCGAGGATCGTGGAGACAGATGTTCTTGAACGGTCAAGCAGACGCATGAATGGATCCAAAGAGGTTCGTTAGATTCGCCATCACCGCCGCGCGGGGCTGCTTCCGTCAGCCCCGCGCGGCGCATCTCCGTCAGGCCGCCTTGCTCTTCGGCAGCTTCTGCTCGACCGCGGTCCCTGCGAAGAAGCCGGGGTTCTTGCCGGCGAAGAAGTTGTACGGGTGGGTGAACACGAGATCGCGGAAGTTCGCCTCCGTGAGCGCCCCGCGCTCGACGAGGCTCCAGGTGTCGGCGAGGACCTCGGTCAGATCCGGCACGTCCCAGTGCCCGCTGTCCGACGCCCAGAAGGCGTTGAGCTGCACGCCGAGCGGGTTGACCTTCGTGTTGAACGCGTACGCGATCGTCGGGTCGTCCGCCTCCGAGCCGAAGTAGAAGTTCGGCACGTACCGATCGCGGATGTCCTCGATCCGCTCGATGCCCGCCGCCCCGAAGTCGTCGAGCGCGGCCGGGTCTTGCGGCTGGCGGCGCGAGTTGTTCGATACGCCGAGCGCCCCCCCGAGGACGGCGTTGATGTCGCCGAGCCGCGCCTCGACCTCCTGCCCGCCGTACTGCTGGTACAGCGCGTACAGCAGCTTCGCGTCGATCAGGTCAGGGTTGTAGTTCTGGACGGCGCGGCCGTTGCGCTTCTCCCAGTGACCGACGAGATCGGCGAAGAGCGTCGCGCCCCACGCCGCCCCGCCCTCGAGGAAGCCGACGCGGAGATCGGGGAACCGCCGGGTCACGCCGCTGAAGAACAGCGACTTCGCGAGCGCCTCGGAGGCGGAGGCGAAGTGGCCGATGTGGTTGTACATGTAGTTCGAGAACGAGCTGCGGCTGGTCCACCCCATGCCGGCAGAGTGGGTGGTCAGCACGGTCTTGAGCTCGACCGCCTTGGCCCAGAACGGGTCGTAGTTGTATTCGCTGTCCACGCCGAACGTGTCGAGCCAGTTCGCGTGCCGCGCGACGTCCGGATGGTGGCGGGACGGGTACTTCTCGGCCACCGCCCGGATCGGCCGGCGGAGGTTGCCCGGGATGAGCGCGACCTTGAGGCCGAGCTCGCGCACCGCGAACTCGAGCTCCTCGACCCCCTCCTCCGGCGTGTGCAGCGGGATCGCGGCGACCGGCGTGAGGCGGTCGGCGTACGGCCGGTACACGTCGGCGTGATACGCGTTCACCGCGCGGATGAGCACCCGGCGCAGATCCTCCTTGCCGACGTGGGTGGCGAACGTGGAGACGTTCGGGAACAGGACCGCGTAGTCCGTGCCCGACTCGCCGAGCCGCTCGTGCAGGAGCCTGGGCAGCGACACCGTGGCGAGGTCGAGCGTGTTCTTCGTCGGCAGGGCCCACCACGGCGGGCGGACCGAGCGCTGCGCGGCGCGCTGCTCGGGCGTGAGCTCGTACCACTCGTTGCTCAGGTAGCCGAAGCCCCGGTTGATCGCCTGGCGGAACTCGTCGACGTACTTCGCGCCGCCGTACTTCGCGATGTAATCCTCGAGGATCGGGGCGAACTCGATCGTGTGCAGATCGGTGTCGATGACCGGGTAGTCGAGCTTGTCTCGCACCGCCCGCGAGCGGGAGGTCTTCTTGCCGTCTTTCAGCGAGAGATGAGAGGATGAGATGCTCATGACGATGTCTCCAGGGTGCGACCGTGCCGCGCGCTCGCTTCCGGCGCGGGGCAGCCGCGATCAAGGCGCATGAGGCGGCGCGCCGAGGGGCGACCGCTCCTGTGCTGAGAGCGTGAGAGGCCTTCGAGCTAGAGCGCCGCGAGCGCGGCGCTCGGACAGCGCGTGGCCGTCCATCGCTCGACGTCAGCGCCGACCCGGCGGGGCGCTACCTGCGGCGAGCGCCGGAGGGAGGAGCGCGCCTGCGCCGGCGCGCCGATGGCAGCGCTCGTCGCGACGCGGCGCCGCACGACGGTCCGCGCGCCTGGACGGGCGTTCGTCACGATCATGCTGGCGAGGATGGATGGGATCGCATCGAGCGCGATCACGGGGTCTTTCATGGCTGTCATCGCGTGAACGCTCGCACTGACGCATTGCATTGGGCGGACCAATGCGTTTGCTGGCCCCAGCAGGGCAGGCCGGGCGGAAGCCGATCGAAGCGCTCCGCGTCGCGAGCGCGACCGCCCTCTTCTGAGCGCCGTCCCGGGGGAAACAGAGAGGGCCTGAAGAGCCCGACGCCTCCCGATGGCGAAGGAAGATCAGCGGGTCGCAGCGCGCGCGGCGCACCCGGTCAGAAGAGCAGATCGACGAGCGTTGCTCCGCTGTCGCTTCCGTTCTGCACGCGCCGTACCAGGCTTATGTCCGCTCCGAAAGACGCGTATCCGTTATACCGGATGCCCCCGTGCTGCTGGAGCAGCAGGCGTGTGCTGCGGGGGTGCTGCTCCAGCAGCAGTCCCCGAGCGGGTGCGTCATCGCGGGGACGGCAGGTTCGTCGTGGTCGCGAACGCGATGCCGCTCTGCAGGTCGCGGCGGGTCACGATGCAGGAGAGGTCGATGTCGAGGCCGACGATCGCCTGGGACACCTCGGGTCGGATGCCCGTCAGGACGACCTGCGCCCCGAGCAGCCGGACCGCCCGCGCGACCTGCAGGAGGGCGTTCGCCGAGGCCGTGTCGATGTGCGGCACGCCCGTGACGTCGATGATCGCCACCCGCGCCTGCCGCTCGACGACCTTGCTCAGCAGGTTCTCCATCATCTGCTGCGCCCGCACCGTGTCCAGCGCGCCGACGAGCGGCAGCACGAGGACGCCCTGGCTGATGGGCACGATGGGCGCCGACAGCTCCAGGAGCGTCTTCGCCTGCATCCGGAGCTGATCCTCGAGCTGCTTTCGCTTGGTGATCACCTCCGTGAACAGCATGATCCCGCCGATCTCGCCGTTCGGCGCGTACCACGGGAAGATCTTCCACATCCCCCATTCGACGTGCCCGTCGCTCCGCGGGAAGGGCTCCTCATCATTCCCTTCCGAGGCCCCCGCGAGACAGCGCTGGTGGATCGCCTTCCAGTGCTCGGGGACGTCGGGGAAGATCTCATAATGGCTCCGGCCGACGAGCTCCTGGTCGCCCAAGCCGAACTCCGCCCGGTAGCGGTGACTGGCCATGACATAGCGCATGTCACGATCGAACATGGCGAACGCTGCCGGTGTGTAGGTGACGAAGAGGCGCACATGCTCCTCGCTCCGGCGCAGCGCCTCCTGGAGGCGAGCCCGCTCGTCCTCGGCACGCTCCAGCTCCCGGATGCGCTGCCTCAGGCGCTCGTTCTCGGCAACGACATCGTTGTAATCTACGCTACAGGTCATCCGGATCCCCGATTCTGTCCTGGACTTATACCAAAGACGGAGGACCGGTAGCGACCGAAGGGGCGCCGCATGTGTGCTGCCGACGACGGAGGTGCGCCCCATCGCCGGGACGTGCCCGCAGCGCGAGGGATCGCCACCACGCCTTGCTCGGGCAGCCGCTCGCCTCGGTCAGACCGAGCTGCTGGCGGTAGGCGCTGCGCCGGCGCTCAGCGCGCTTCGTGTGCGGCCTTGAGGCCGGCGATGTCCAGCTTCACCATCTTGAGCATCGCCTCGGAGACGCGGCGCGCCTTCTGGGGGTCCGGGTCGGCCATGAGGTCGCCGAGGACGGTCGGCACGATCTGCCAGCACACGCCGAACTTGTCCTTGAGCCAGCCGCACTGCTCGGCGGAGCCGCCCTCGAGCAGCGCGCTCCAAGTGCGATCCACCTCGGCCTGGTCGTCACAGCTCACCACGAACGAGATGGAGTGGTTGAACGGGTCGAGCGGGCCGGCGCTGATGGCCATGAAGGGCTGACCGCACAGCGTGAACTCGACGACCTTGACCGAGCCGGCGGGGCCGCCCGGCGTGTCGCTCGGCAGCGGGGTCACGCGGTCCACCCGGGAGTCGGGGAAGATCGACGCGTAGAACCGGGCCGCCTCCTCCGCCTCCTTCGCGTACCAGAGGTGCGGCGTGATCTTCTGGACCCTGGTGCCCGCCTTGCGCTCCTCGCCGCCCGAGTCGAAGAGGACCGCGAACCCGCCCCAGATCATGCGCTTGGGGTCGAACGGCGGCGCTTCCGTCGTCTGCATGCGCGGGTCGGCCATCACCTTCGCGCTCGCCTCGTCGCGCACCTCCTTCGAGGGCCACACGATCCAGGAGAACACGATGGTCTCGCCCGCCTCGGCCTTCACCGCGCCCTTGAAGTCGGTGATCTTGCCATCGGGGACGTCGTCGCCCCAGCACTCGACGACGCGCGTCGCGCCATACTCCCGGAAGACCTGCGCGGCTTGCGCGCAGAGCTCGCGATAAGCCTCCTTTTTGCCCGTGGGTACCGGAGTCACGAAGCCGTCGATGTAGCTCATGGCGCGAGTATGCAGATCTGCCGTTTATGCCGTCAAGCACGGCGGATCCAGACGAACGGCGGGCTCGACCATGGACGAGAGTCGATCGCTCCGGGGTCGGCCGAGCGGATCGCGGCCAACCGACCCACGGCAGCGAGCAACGGCCCGGAGAGGGAGAAACCGAGACGCGCATTCGGAATGCATCCTGCGTGCCCCTCGGAGAGGGGCGACTCGCGATCTCCTCTTCGAGCCTTCCTGTCCTGCCGCGCGGCTGCCGAGCCGTGTCGAGCTGGCGCCGACGCGCCGCCGCTCCAGCTCGGCGCAGCGTCGAGGCGACCGCGACCGCCGTCGGGCGGCCGCGCCCGTGCCTCAGCGGGACGTCACGGCCGATCGCGCGAGACGTCCTGCGCTTCCCGGCACATCTCGCGCAGGAGGGCGGCGGCGACCGTGCCCGGGTGGGTGCGCTCCGGCGCGGCGCCGAACGCGGCGAGGACCTCCGCGAACGGGCGGGGCTCCTCGCCCGCGGGCGGCGGCCCGCCGAAGCGCGCCGCCGCGACGAAGAACCCCGCCGCGTAGTAGGCGAGGGCGATCGCGCGCGCCACGCGCGCCCGCGCGCGGTCGTCGTCGCTCGCGGGCCTCCCGAGGTACGCCTCGAGCAGGGCCTCGCGCTGCTCGGGCCGCGGACAGGCGAACACGCCGAGCTGCGCGAGGTCGACGAACGGATCGCCGGCGCCCGCGGTGGACCAGTCGACGAGGTACACGCGGTCGGCCGCGACGAGCACGTTGTTCGGGTTGACGTCGCGGTGACACGGGGCCGCGTGCGCGTGGGGCCCGCTCACCCGCTCGAGCTCGTCGGCGGTGCGGACGAGCTCCGCCGGGAGGCCCACGCCCGCGAGCGCGGCGCACTGCGCGTCGAGGGAGCGCAGGAAGTCCATGCGCGACGGGCCGCGCGGAAACGGCGGACCGTCGTGGAGCCGCCGCAACGCCGCCGCGACCCGCCCGAGCAGCGCCGGGTCGCGCGTCGGGCGGAGCGGCGTCCCCGCGATGCGGTCCATGATCGTGACGCCCGCCCGCGCGTCCGCGTGGCGCAGGCGCGGGGCGACGCCGCGCTCGGAGGCGGCGCGCATGCACGCGGTCTCGCGCGCGAAGCGCCCCGGATCGCTCGGATCGGGCGCGCAGCGCTTCGCGACGTACGGCGCGCCGTCGACCGCGAACGCGAGCAGCGTGGCGCCGGAGAACCCGCCGGACAGCGCCGTCACGTCGGTCACCGGGCGCCCGGGGAACGCGGCCTCGAGCGCGGCGGCGAGGTCGGGGTGCAGCTCCGGGGCGCTCATGCCGTCCCCCGCGTCGCGGCGAGCCGCTTCGCGTAGAGGCGGCTCCGCGCGGCGAGGTCGGCGGGCCGGGCCCAATCCCATCCGATCGCCCGCCAGTCCGGGTCGTCGGGATCGAGCCCGAGCGACGCGACGAACGCGCGATCGGCGACGAAGAAGTGGCGCTTGTACGTGAGGAGATAGCTGCGCGGCGCCTGCGGCAGCGCCTCGAGGTGAGCGCGCGCCTCGTCGTAGGTCGCGAACCAGTGGTGCAGCACGCCGCCATCCCGGCCGTAAAGCAAGGTCCCGAGCTCGGGCGCGCCGGGCTCTCCCGCGAGGGCGAGGCGCGCGCGCTCCCAGCTCAAGAAGCCGCACTCGCGCGCGACCACGGCGAGGCAATGCTTGCGGCGGATGCCGGGGACGGCCGCGGCGAGCGCGGCCTCGTCGGCGCGCACGAGCTCGGGCAGCGCGCGCAGGCGCGAGAGCGCCTGGGCGTCGTTCGACGCGAGCCGCTTGTGCAGCAGCTCGGCGCGGATCTTCAGCTCGCGAACGGGATCGATCATGGACGTCTCCTCTCGAATCGGCCGCTGCCCGCTCCCTCGGCCCGAGGATCTCGACGTGCTCATGACGGTGCGAGGTGACCCGCGATCGTCGCGTTGCAGGGTGAAAGGCTTCTTTCCGGCGGGGAGGGCGCCCCTGCGCACCCAGAGCGACGTCCATAGCGCTTCACGCCCGGGCGCGCCAGGTGGAAGATAGTCGCATGATGCCGCCGCTGCTCATGGTTCCTGGTTATTCCGGCTCGGGACCTCGCCACTGGCAGACGCTCTGGGAGCAGAAGCTCCCTTTCGCGCGTCGCGTGGAGATGCCCGACTGGGATCATCCGGACCGGCGCGCGTGGGTGGAGGCGCTCGACCGGGCGGTCGCAGACAGCGCCGCCCCTCCGGTGCTGATCGCGCACAGCTGCGGTGTGAGCACGGTGGTCCACTGGGGGGCGTCGGGCGCGCGGCCCGTGCGCGCCGCGCTGCTCGTCGCGCCGGCCGACACCGAGTCTCCGAGCCATCCGCGCGACGCGTCGACGTTCCACCCCTTGCCCAGCGTCAGGCTCCCGTTCCCCTCGGCGGTCGTCGCGAGCGCGAACGATCCCTACTGCACCCCGGAACGAGCCGAGGCCTTCGCGCGCGCCTGGGGGAGCCAGCTCATCCACGCTGGACCGTGCGGGCACATCAACACCGACGCCGGCTTCGGGCCATGGCCCGACGGCGAGCGGATCCTCGCCGCGCTGATCGGCGAGCCCGTCTCACGGGTGTTTCGCGCCTGACGCGTCGATTGCTGACGACGCGCCGGATCCGCGCATTGTCGCGCCTACGCGCGGCTCGCCTCGAGCTCGCGCGGCCGCTCGTGGCCCCATTGTCGACGGATCGAGGGGGCGCCTGGCGACACCATCACATCACCGCGCCTCCCCTCCCGTCCCCTCCTCACCCGGCGCCCCGCCGTCCCTCCGGCGGTCCACGCAGCGGCCCATCGCCTTCTGGATCATCGGCAGCGGCAGCGCGAGATCCATCGAGAAGCGCCCTTTGCGCGGGCTCACCCGCGCCAGGTCGAGCAGCTCGACGAGCTGCTCCTCCCCGTCCGACTGCGCCTTCAGCCGGGCCAGCGAGAGCGCGGTCCCGAGCGTCTTGCCGAGATCGTCCACGTCGGCCGCCACGGGCCCCGTCACGTCGGCCACGATCGCGACGTCCTCCGACGCGTCGACGTGCAGCTCCACCTGGCCCACCGCGCCGCGCAGCCGCTCGGCGATGTCCGGCTCGCTCCCCTCGAGGAGCTCCGCCACGTCGTCGGCCGAGAGCACCCCGTACGCGTCTCCATAGCTCGCCCACTCGGGGATCACCGGCGGCGCGGGCGCCACCTTGTCCTCCAGCCTGTCGATCGCGGCCTCGATCGCCGCCGCGTCCCTGCCGAGGAGCAGGAGGCCGTCGCCCCAGCGGCCGAACACCGGCACGCGCCCCTCCTCCTCGAACAGCGTCCCCCGCGCGCCGTACGCGCGGCGGCTCCCCCGCAGGGAATCGAAGCGCGCCGACGGGAACTCGCCCGACACCACCACGAGGGCCCCCGACGTCGCCGCGATCCGGTCGATGTCCTCGAACACGTCGATCCCGAACTCGTCCTCGATTTCCTCGAAGCTATCCATCTCGACGTTCGCGAGCATGCAGTCGAGCCAGAGCTTGCCGGCCGGCGACTCCTTGATGGCGCTCGCCTCGAAGACGACGGCCGACGTGGCCCTGTCCGTGGGCAGCGCCGTCAGCAGCGGGTCGCGCGAGGGCCTCGGCGCCGCGCTCGGGTCGAGCGCCGGCGGCGACAGCGTGCGGCGGCGCAGGCTGCGCTCGAGCTCGGGTTCCCGCGGGCCGCGCGGGAACTCCACGCGCGCCTTCTTCTTCGGGGACGTCGCCTTGACGTCGCCGCGCGACATGAGCCACGCGGCGAGGCCGAGGAGGAGGACCGCAGCGAGGAGCCAGGCTCGGTGGCGCATGGAGCTCAAAAATCCTTCTGTTCGAATCCCCAGATGCCGAAGGCGACCGCGGCGAGGCCGAAGACGGCGATCCCCGCGAGCTGGCTCGCGAGATCGAGCGCCTCGACGGGCGCCGAGGCGGCGAGCTCGGCGGAGGTGTCGGCCAGCGTGGAGACGCGGGGCAGGAGCGCGGTGACGGCGCGGAAGAGCGCGCGGGGGGCGCCGGACTCGAAGAAGCTCGAGAGGCGCTCGCGGTAGCCGGCGACGATGCCCGCGACGAAGAGGGCGCCGCCCGTGGCGGCGGAGAGCGCGGCGCTGCGCGCGAACACGGCGACGGCGAGCATGGCGCCGTAGAGGGCGGCGAAGGTGACGCTCGCGAGGAAGGCGGCGATGACGGGGCGCAGCGTCCAGACGCCGGTCTTCACGGCGAGCAGGAGCGTGAAGCCGCCCGCGCCGTAGAGCGCGCCGGCCAGGGCGAGGGCGAGCACGCCGAGGAAGGTGCCGGCGAGCAGCTCCCAGCGCTGGACGGGGAGCGCGAGGAGGTGCTCGATGCGGCCGGGCGCGAGCAGGCTCGGGGCGAAGTCGGCGCACGCGAGGACGCCGAAGCCGAGGCCGCCGTAGAAGATGACGTACGCCGCCGCCCGGAAGATGGGCCGGAGGGCGACGTCGACCGACCGGATGTCGGTGGGGACGACCTGGCCGAAGAGGCGCGTGGCGGCGAGGGCGCCGTCGACGACGTCCATGCGCAGGGTGAGGCCGGCGACGCCGAGCAGGAGCGTGATGCCGGCGCCGAGGGCGAGGAACCACCGGCGCGAGGCGGCCTCGCGGACGAGGTCGAGCGCGACGGCCAGGACGGTCTTCACGACGGTCCTCCGGAGCTCGGCCTGCCCTGCGCCCCGAGGGCCTCGGCGAGGACGTCCTCGAGGTCGCGCATGTCGCGGGCGAGCTCGATGAGCAGGGCGCCCCGGGCGCGGGCGCCGTCGAGCAGGGCGTTGAGGTCCTCGGGGCCCCCGGCGTCGCAGGTGAAGGCGCCCTCGGCGTCGCGGGCGACGAAGCCGAGCGGGGCGAGCGCGGCCGGGTCGCAGCCGGGCGCGAAGCGGACGCGGAAGCGCGTGGCGCTGCCGCAGAGGGCCTCGAGGGCGCCTTCGCGGACGAGGCGGCCGCCGGCGAGGATGCCGATGCGGTCGCAGACGCGCTCGGTCTCGGAGAGCAGGTGCGAGTTGAGGAAGAGGGTGGCGCCGCGGGCGCGCTCCTCGGTCAGGATGCGGCGGATCTCGGCGCGGCCGAGGGGGTCGATGCCGTCGGTGGGCTCGTCGAGGACGAGCAGGTCGGGCGCGCCGAGCAGGGCGGCGGCGAGGCCGAGGCGCTGCTTCATCCCCTTGGAGAAGCCGCCGATGCGGCGCTCTGCGCTGTCGCGGAGGCCGACGCGGGCGAGGTCGCGGAGGAGCGCGGCCTCGGTCATCGAGAGGCGCTTGAGCCGGGCGACGCTGGCGAGGAAGGCGACGGGCGTGAAGGCGTGCGGGAGGTGGAGGCGCTCGGGGAGATAGCCGATGCGGGCGCGGACGGCGCGGTCCTCGGGGGCGCCGCCGAGGACGCGGACGACGCCGGAGGTGGGGCGGACGACGCCGAGCAAGGTCTTGATGAAGGTGGTCTTGCCGGCGCCGTTCGGGCCGAGGAGGCCGAACGCGGCGCCGCGGGGGATGGCGAGATCGAGGCCGGCCAGGGCCTGGTGGCCCTCCCGCCGGAAGAGGCCCGCGTAGGTCTTGCGGAGCGCGGCGGCTTCGATGGCGAGCACGGCGGGAGCATAGCCGACGCGGGCGAGAGCCGCAGGGGTCGGGCGCTCGCCGGCGCCGCCCGGGCCGCCGAGAGCGCGGCCGCGCCGATTGGCGCGGGAGAATCGCGCTGTCTGGCCGCGCCGCACGGCCTTCGGGGGTCGCTCGCTGCAACCGAAAAAGTCCATCCGCAGGTCACGGCCGCACGACGCCTTCCTGGTACCGGAGACCGTAGTACGTGGAGGTGGTGCCCTCGATGCAACCCCAGAAGTCGATGCCTTGGACAGCGCTGTGAAGCAGTGGGCAACCTTGCCCAGGGAGAGTCCACATGAAGGCGGGAAGGCGGGAAGATCATTCATGTTTTCTTCCCGCCTTCCCGCCTTCCCGCCTTCATGTTCAAATTTGACCAGCACCCGCTGTGATGGGAGAGGACCTCGATTCCGAGCGCGACCCGACGTCGCGCCGCACAGCCATCGAGAAGAGATGGTCCCCTTCATGTCATGGACGCGCGCGTCGTGTGATTGCGGCTGGTGACTCCTGGGCCGAGAGAGCCGAGGGCAGCAGCGATTGCACCCTACTGGCAATCTTCCAACCAGCGTCCTCGATTCTCGCCTGTGTGGGACATGATCGACCCGGATAGACACGATTGTCGGACGCAGCCGCCCAGGATCGTGTAGGATGGGAATGTGGCGAATCTCGACGAGATCTCGGACCGGACTTACGTGGCTGCGGGCGCGGACTTCGCCTTCGTGATCACCCGGCGGGGGAGGCTCGTCACCCGGCGAGCGCCGCGCGACATGTCCGAGGAGGGCCGCGGCCGGATCGTGGAGGCGGCGCTGAGCCTCGGGAGCCAGGGCCGGCTCGGTCATGTGGAGCTGCCGCGCGAGGACCTGGTCCCGTACGGGGGCGCGGCGCCCATCGACGTGTACTTCGGCGTGGCCGGCGAGGTGATCCTCTGCGTGGTCATGCCCACGTGGGCGGACCGCCAGGGCGTGTGGCCCGCGCTCGAGCACGGCCTGCGCGCCATCGACGAGGCGGCCGCGGCGGCGTCGCGGCCGGTGGTCCACAAGGGGCACCGGCGCACCCGGTCGCGCCCGCGCGGGGAGGCGCCGCCTGCGTCCGCGCGCCGCCCGGTCGTCGAGGTCCGCGAGCCGCCGCCGTCCACCCGCGCGGTCGCGGCCGTCCGCGAGCCGTCGCCCGCGAAGCGCGCCGCGCCGCCGTCGCCGCCGGCCAGGCGCAGCGCCGTCGCGGGCCTGGTCCTCCTGGCCAACGGCGGGCCGCCCCGCTCGCTGGCGCGCCCGGTGGTGCTCCGCGACGCGCCCCCGCCGCGCGCCTCATGTCCGCCCGCGCCCGCAGCGTCGTTGCCGGAGCTCCGCCGCATCGGCGAGGCGGCGCTCGGCCGCGAGGGCCACGCCGCCGTCGCGCGGGCGCTCGGCGGGGCGCTGTCGTCGGCGCCCGAGATCCGGGTGGGCATGGCGTCGGTGGGCCACGAGACCCTGGCGGCGATCGAGGCCGAGCTGCAGCAGCCGCCGCGCCCCGGCTCGATGCCCGAGGCGTTGCGCGTCGAGCTGGTGAGCATCAGCCGCGAGAGCCTGCTGGAGATCGCGGCCGAGGAGGCGCGCCAGGCGGCCGCGGGCCCGCGGCCGTCCGTGCCGCAGGTGCGCCCCGAGCGCCTCACCCACCCCTGGGTGGAGCCGCCCGACGACGCGGACGTCGAGCCGGAGGCCGAGATCGCCGGCGCGGCGCGCGCGAGGCGCGCGAGGCGCGCTCGCTCGGGCTGAGCCTCGTTCTATCGAGTCGTGGGGATCGTGGGAAGAGGACCGCAAGGGCGCAAGCGGCGCAGGGGGAGGAGAGAAGATGATTCGCTCTCTGTCCCCCTTGCGCCTCTTGCGCCGTTGCGGTTTCTCCTCTTGACCATGACGCACCTCGTGCTCGCGCCGGAGCAGCAGACCGCCCCGGGTTGCTGCTGAGGCAGCAGCGCACCAGCAGCGCTCCGGGCTCCTCTCAGTGCGGCACCGCCTCAGTGCGGCACCGCCCGCCAGCGGGCGCGCGCGGGCCGGCGGTCACCGCCGCGCGGCGAGCGGACCTGCGGCACGGCGGTTGCCCGCGGTCGCCGGTCGCCGCCCGCCGCGCCTCAGGCATCGTCGGCCGCGGCCCCCCGCTCGACGCCCGCGCTCCCCGAGCCTGACAAGGAGTCTCCCGTGACCGTGCCCCACCGCCCCGGCAAGCTGCACCTCAACGCGTTCCTGATGACGATAGGACACCACGAGTCGGCGTGGCGGTTCCCGGAGAGCCACCCGACCGGCACGTGGGACGTGGCGCACTACAAGCACCTCGCCCGCGTGGCCGAGCGCGGGACGTTCGACTCGATCTTCTTCGGCGACGGCCCGGCGCTGCAGGGCGACATCCGGTACCGGCCCGTGGGTCGGCTCGACCCGACGGCGCTGCTGCCGGCGCTGGCCGCGGTGACCGAGCGGATCGGGCTCGTGGCGACGGCCTCGACCACGTACAACGAGCCCTACAACCTGGCCCGCCGCTTCGCCACGATAGACCACATCAGCGGGGGCCGGGCCGGGTGGAACATCGTCACCACGGCGGGCAGCGACGCGGCCCAGAACTTCGGCCTCGACGAGGTGCCGGAGCACCGGCACCGGTACGAGCGCGCGGCCGAGTTCGTCGACGTGTGCCTCAAGCTGTGGGACAGCTGGGAAGACGACTTCCTGATCGGCGACAAGGCGACAGGGCGCTTCGCAGACGGCGACAAGATCCACCGCGTCGACCACGAGGGCCGGTTCTTCCGCGTGCGCGGCCCGCTCAACGTGCCGCGCACGCCGCAGGGCCACCCGCTCCTCGTACAGGCAGGCTCCTCGGAGGACGGCAGGGAGTTCGCCGCCCAGTACGCCGAGGCGGTGTTCACGGCGCAGCAGACCCTGGCCGAGGGGCAAGCGTTCTATGCGGACCTCAAGCGGCGGGTCGCCGCGTTCGGACGGAACCCGGCCCTCGTGAAGATCCTCCCGGGGATCGTGCCGATCCTCGGCGGCACCGAGGAGGAGGCCCGGCGGCGCGAGGACGAGCTCGCGGAGCTCCAGGTGCCCGCCTACGGCCTGAAGCAGCTGTCCGGCCTGATTGGCGTCGAGCTGACCGAAGCGGACCTGGACAGGCCGCTGCCCCCCGTGGGCGACGTGAAGGCGGTGCGGGGGATGCAGAGCCGCTTCGCGCTCGTCACCGACCTCGCGCGGCGGGAAAGCCTCACCGTGCGGCAGCTGCTCTCGCGCCTCGGGGGCGGCCGCGGACACCGCACGTTCACCGGCACGCCGGAGCAGGTCGCGGACACGATCGAGGAGTGGTTCACGCACGGAGCGGCGGACGGCTTCAACGTGATGCCGCCGCTGCTCCCCTCCGGCCTGGAGGCGTTCGTCGACCACGTGGTGCCCCTCCTGCGCCGGCGCGGCCTGTTCCGCGCCGAGTACGAGGGCACGACGCTGCGGGACCATTACGGGCTCCCCCGGCCGGAGAACCGGTTTGCGGCGCGCCGGGCGGCCGGCGGCCAGGCCGCCGCCGCCGCGGCGCGCTGAGCGCGCGCCCGGCGGAGGACCGGCGAGCGCGCTTCAGTTCAGCCCGCATCAGCGCGAGCGCGCTGCCAGCCGTTCCTGCCGCGGAGCGACCTTGGCGCAGCTCATCGGCGCCCTCCCGTCGAGGCCGTGACGCCGGCGATCTTCCTGTTCCGGAGCTTCTTGACGACGAACGCGGTCACGGCGCCGGCCGACGCCGCCTTGGCGAGGACCACTCCGAGGGACGCGAGGCACGCAGGGCACATGGGCTTTTCTCCTCCTGTCGACGGTGCGCGCGGCGCTCCGCCGCCGACGCAGAGAGATGACACACGGCCCGCCGCCGCGAGAGCAACATCGATGTCGCGATTGAGGGGGGAGAGAACCACGGCCTGACACGAATCGATGAACCATGAGCGTCTCCGCCGTTCTGCGGGCTCACTCTCCTCTTCGCCGGCGCCCCGGCGTCGTTGACGAAGGTGTGGTGCGCCCAGGGGACCGGCGCCCGGACGCTGGCCCGGACGCACGGCGGGGCGCCGCGCGCCGCGCGCCGCGCCACCCGCGCCGCTCCCCGGAGCCGCGGGAGACGCTCGGCGAGGGGGGCGACGAGCCTCCGAAGAGGGCTGGAGTCGACGAACGACCGAGGAGGACGGCGCTCGGGACGCGCCGGACCGAGGCGGAGAGTGCGCCCGCTGACACTCGCGCCGGCGACGCGCCCTATCCGGAGGCCCTCTGGACAGAGCACCGTGCGGGTCCGTGCGTGCGTGCACGTGCGCTCCGTGCGCTCGCACCCCCCGGATTTCCCAGCAAACCCCGACATTTTCGACGACAGTTCGGTGGCCCACGCCGTGCTTGGGGCGAAGCAGACGACGCAGCGTGGCGCGCCCGTGGCGCCGCGCCCCCTGCTGGCCGAGGCGTGCCGCCCGGCGCGGTCCCCGCAGGACCGAAGCCGCGCTCGCCCCGCGCTGCCAAGGAGAGCACCGCGATGCCCACCGACGACGATCGCATGATTCCGAGCAGCATGTCCCCCCTGACCCTCCGGCAATACGAACAGGTGTCCCGCACGCTGATCGACAGCTCCCCCCCGCAGCCGGGAGAGGTCGACGTCGCGCCCCGCGGCGCCGGCAAATACGGCGCCTGGATCCGGCAGCTCGTCACGGGCGCCGCGGGCTGGCTGAGCACGAGCCGCGCCGCCTTCTGCATCCCGCTCGTCACCTTCCTCGTGCTGCTCACCGTCCTCGTCTTCCGGCCAGGGCAGCTCGACGCGACGGTCGCGGTCGACCTCCGCCTCCCTTCGGAAGAAGCCATTCCGAAGGAGCAGCTCGCGCACGGCGTGGAGGAGATCGACCCCGAGGACGTCGTGTGGCGCTTCCGTTACGGCGCCACGGGCACCGAGTTCGGCGGCGGCGTCCCCTACTGGATCTTCCGCGTCATGCCGAAGATCTTCGACGACGAGTTCAAGGGGCGCGGCTACGATCGCTTCGGCTTCGGCGCCGACGACGGCGCCTATTACGCGTCTCGACCGGTGGGCCGCGGGCTCTTCCTCGCCGACTCCACCCTGAACATCCCGCTCTTGCGCACCCGCTTCGCGCTGAAGCGCGTCGCCATCAACTGCTCGGGCTGTCACCGCGGCGAGTACCTGAACGAGCGCGGCGAGCCGGTCTACGTCGACGGGATGCCGAACCACACCGCCGACCTGCAGGGATTCAAGCGCTTCTTCGCGCGCGCCTTCCAGGACGAGCGCATGACCGGCGATCGGCTCATCCTGGAGATCAACGCCGCGCTCGCCGAGGAAGGGGCCGCCCCGCTCACCGCCCGCGAGCAGGCGCTCTACCGGATCCTCCTCGTCGAGCTGAAGAAGCGGGGGAGCTCCGGGGCGTTCGACTGGATGGACCTCCGCGCCGACAACGGCCCGGGGCGCATCGACCCCTTCAACGCGGTCAAGTTCGAGGTCCTCAAGGCGCCCGACGACGGCACCGCGGCCCAGATCGACTTCCCCTCGCTGTGGAACCAGCGCGCCGAGATCCGCGAGTGGCACCACGTCGACGGCAACTCGATGAGCTCCAAGGCGCGCAATCGCGGTTCGGCCATCGGCGTCGGCGCCGTCCCGATGTCGCTCAACAAGGCCACCATCGACGCGATCGGGCGCTGGCTCGACCGCGACCTCCCGGCGCCGAAATACCCCTTCACGGCGCCCGCGACCGAGCGGGTGGAGCGCGGCCTCGCGGTCTTCACCGAGCATTGCGCCTCGTGCCACGGGCTCTACGACCCGGAGAGGCGCACGATCGAAGAGGTCGAGGGCAGCCTCTACATGGAGCGCGTCGACACGGGGACCGACGCGGAGCGCTCCAAGGCGTTCATGAAGCCGGCCGCGGACGCGCTCAACGCGTACGGCGAGCGGCGCCTGCTCTGGGAGAAGGACGCGTTCCGCCCGGTCAGGGAGGCGGGCGAGTACCTCGCCGGCCCGCTCGACGGGATCTGGGCGCGCGCCCCCTACCTCCACAACGGCTCCGTGCCCACGCTGGCCGACCTGCTCAAGCCGCCGGCGCCCCGCGGCAAGCTCGCTCCGGAGAAGGCGCGGGAGTTCCGGCCGAAGCAGTTTTACCGCGGCGACCGGCGCTTCGACGAGCGGAACGTCGGGTGGGTGTCGACCGAGCCGATGGAGGGCGAGCGCGCGCTCTTCCTCTACCGCACCGTCGACGACAACGGCAAGCCGATCCCGGGCAACGGCAACGAGGGGCACACGTACGGCGCCGACCTCACGCCGGAGGACCGCGAGGCCCTCATCGACTATCTCAAGACCCTTTGATCGAACCGGACAAGAAGGAGCAGAGTCATGATCCCCCTCTTGGAAACCGCGCTGGCCTTCGCCATGATCATGCTCACTGCGAGCCTGTTCGTGAGCGCGGTCGTGCAGGTGATCGTCAACGTCGGGCGCTACCGTTCCTGCGTCCTCATCCACATGCTGCGGTCGCTCATGCACGGCTTCCGCGCGTTCCACAAGGACCCTGACGTCGTCGATCCGGCGACCGGGCTCCCGGCGCGAGGCGCGCTCGCCAGGAACGAGGCCTGCGAGATGCGCTTCGTGCACGAGGTGCTCTCCGATCCGGTCCTGCACGCGCGCAGCGCGAAGCTCGCGTACGGCTCGGCCCCCGAGCGGCTCGCGGGCCTCGTCGAGTACATCGACGTCGAGGACCTGATCAGCATCGCCACCGGCGCCTCGGCGCCGGCCGACGGGGACGGGCGCGAGCTCCTCTTGCCCAGCCGCTGGGTGAGCTGCGGCCAGGGCGGCTCCAGCGCGCCGAAGCGCTACGCGACGCTGGAGCAGTTCTCCACGTACGTGCGCCGCTGGTTCCCCACCCTCGAGGGCACGGCGTCGCAGACGTTCAAGCTGCGCGTGCGGCGGCTGACGCTCCTCGTCTCGATGATGGTGGTCATCCTCTTCAACTTCGACGGCTTCCAGGTGCTCGCGCGGCTCCACCAGAGCGGCGCCGCGCGCGCGCAGGTCGCCGCCCACGCGGACACGGTGACGACCACCGCGGCGCGCCTGGGCGAGCGCCCGTCCGGCGCGCCGGACGAGCTCCCCGACCCCACGCTCGAGGAGCTCGGGATCGAGATGCAGAAGACGGCGACCCTCCTCGACGAGGCGAACCTCGGCTTCGGCTGGCAACAGAGCTGGATCGTCCAGCGGTTCCGCGCGTACCGCCACGATATCCTCGCGCCCCCGCCGACCTCGCTGGAGCTCCTCCAGGACTCGCTGTTCTGGCTGGCCGGGCTCGCCTTCTCGTGCGGGTTGCTCTCGCTCGGAGCGCCCTTCTGGGTCACCACGTTCGCTCGGCTCATCCAGATGCGCAACGAGGTGCAGCACCGGAAGCGCCAGGAGATCGCGTCCGGCGTGAAGGTCGCGACCGCCGCCCTGCCGCTCCACGCGCGCGAGCGCGCCGTCGCCAAGCTTTCCTGAGGCCCCCAACGACATCGAGGATCTTGGTCATGAACACGACGCTCAAGCTCCACGAGGAGTACCCGCCGCCCGGCGAGGAAGACAGCATCCGCCAGATCACCGAGATCATGAGGCGCAATTACGAGCAAGCGTACCCCAAGGGCGCCTCGCCCGCGCTCCGCGGGGTGCACCCGAAATCGCACGGCTGCGTGAGGGCCCACTTCATCGTCGACGAGGGCTTGCCCCGCGAGCTCCGGCACGGCGTCTTCCGGGAGCCGCACGTCTACCCGGCGTGGGTCCGGTTCTCGTCGACGTCCTCGCGCGTCCAGTCGGACATGAAGCGCGACTCCCGCTGCATGGCGATCAAGCTGCTCGGCGTCGAGGGGGAGAAGATCCTCGACGGCGAGAAGGACGCGACGACGCAGGATTTCCTGATGGGGAACACGGACGTGTTCTTCTCGCGGAGCGTCGCGGACTACCTCGAGCTCATGTCCGCTATGAGCGCGGGCAAGCCCCTCTCGTATTTCTGCTCGCTCCGCCCGCCCCGCCTCCGGCTGCGCGAGCTCATGAACTATCTCTCCGTCGTGCTCAAGCCGGTGAAGAACCCCCTGCACGCCCGGTACTTCAGCCAGACGCCGTTCCGGCTCGGCGAGCGGGCGATGAAATTCTGCGTGGTCCCCCGGCCGTGCGGCGCGCCCGGCGTCGAGGTCGAGCCGGGCGACGACGCGCTCAAGCAGGCGGTGGCGCGGCAGCTCGATCAGGGAGACTGGATGTTCGACTTCCTCGTGCAGCTCCAGGCCCACCCGACGAAGACGCCGATCGAGGATCCGACGGTCCGCTGGAGCGAGGCGCTGTCGCCGTTCACCAAGGTCGCGACGATGATCATCCCGGCGCAGCGCCTCGACCTCCCGGGACACGCGGAGTTCGAGGAGAACCTCTCGTTCACGCCCTGGCACGCGCTGCCGGCGCACCGGCCGCTCGGCGGGCTGAACCGCGCCCGGCGCGCGGTCTACGAGGCGATCTCGAGGCTCCGCCACGAGAGGAACGGGGCTCGCCGCGAGGAGCCGGCGGCGCCGCGCGCCGGGCGCGCGCGCGCGCCGTCGCTCGCAGAGCCGGCGCGGCTCGGAGTCGGGTGAGGTCATCGCCATGCTGCCCAGGAACGACATCACCCATGCTCACGCCGACGTGAACGGCGTCCGCCTCCATTACGCGTCCAGGGGCGCGGGCAAGCTCATCCTGTTCATCCACGGCTTCCCCGAGCTCTGGTACGCCTGGAAACGGCAGCTCTTCGATTTCGGCCGCCACCACCGCGCGGTGGCCCTGGACCAGCGCGGCTACAACCTGTCGTCGAAGCCGTCGGCCGTGGACGCCTACGGCATCGACCTCCTCGCCGCGGACATCGCGGCGCTGATCGAGCACCTCGGCGAGGAGAAGGCCGTGCTGGTCGGCCACGACGTGGGCGCGGTCGTGGCCTGGGCCGTGGCGCTCCGCCACCCGGAGCGCGTCGAGAAGCTCGTCGCCATCAACATGTCTCACCCGGCGTGCTTCGACCGGGCGCTGCGCGAGGACCCAGCGCAGCAGGCCGCGAGCCAGTACATGCACCTCTTCCGGAGCCGGTCCGCGGAGGAGCGCCTCTCCCAACACGACTACGGCTTTCTGAGGGAGATCTTCCTCGATCCAGGGCTGTCGCAGGGATATTTCAGCGAAGCGGACGTCCGTGTCTACCTGGAGGCGTTCGCGCAGCCGGGCGCGATGGCGGGCGGGCTCAACCTCTACCGCGCGGCGCAGATCGGGCCTCCAGGGCCGGGCAAGCCCGTCGGGGGGAGCAACCTCACCCGAGGGCTCCGCTCGCTCACCGTCTCCGTGCCTGTCCTCGTGATCTGGGGCGAGCGCGATCCGTACCTCTTGCCGGCGAGCAACCTCGCCGGGATCGAGCTCTACGTCCCCGATCTGAGGGTGATGCGCGTGCCCGAGGCGACCCACTGGATCGTCCACGAGGAGCCCGAGATCGTCAACGCGGCGATCCGCGGCTTCCTCGCGCGCGAGCGACCTGGCGGCCATCAACGGGCGAAGCCCGCCTGATTCATCGCCTTCTGGGGCCGCGTCCTTCGGCCGTCAGGAGCGCACGTCGGCGCCGTGGAAACGGGAGCTCTACTGCCCGCCTCCCGTCGAATCTCTCCAGGGCAGATCCGGCCCCCCCGGCGCGGCACCGCCAGCCGCGGCCTCCACGGCCGCGGCTGCCCGCGCAGTACGGCTCGGCCTGGCGCGGTCGCGGAACGTTGCGGAACGTTACCGATGTCCGCGTCGGCCTCCCGTGTTAAAATCACGCTCCGGAATCTCCTCCGTGACGTCCACGACGACCCTGACCGATCGAAGCCTCCTGTGGGGCCGGAACGACCTGGAGCCGGCCCCGGAGTTCTTCCACCTGGTCATCGCCTGGTCGCGCGAGGAGCCGCACCGCGTCGGAGAGGCGGCGCTCGTCGACGCGCGCTGCGTGCTCGGCCGCGGCGGGCCGCAGTCCCAGGACAGCGCGCCGCGCCTCGCCTTCCACCGTCAGCGGCCGGTGGGCTGGGCCATGATGCCTCCGCTCGAGGGGCCGCGGATCTCGCGCCTCCAGCTCGAGCTCACGCCCACCGAGGACGGGCTGCTCGCCGTGCGCTCGATCGGGCGCTGCCCCCTGCTCATCAACGGCGCGCCCGCGACGCAGGGCCTCGTGAGGGCCGGCGACACGCTCACCCTGCACAACGCCCTCGTGCTGTTCGTGGTGCGGCGGCGGTGGAGCCTCGAGGTGATCCAGGCGCTCAAGGAGACGCCGCGGTTCTCGTTCGGCGACGCCGACCCCCACGGGATCGTCGGGGAGAGCCCGGCCGTGTGGGCGCTGCGCGGCGCCCTCGCGTTCGCGGCGCAGTCCGGCAACCACGTGCTCGTGCGCGGCGAGAGCGGCGCCGGAAAAGAGCTCGCCGCGCGCGCCATCCACGCGCTCTCCCGCCGCCGCGCGGGCGTGTTCGTCGCGCGCAACGCCGCGACCTTCCCCGAGGGGCTCGTCGACGCCGAGCTGTTCGGGACAGCCAAGGGCTACCCCAACGTCGGCAGCCCCGAGCGCCCCGGGCTCATCGGCGAGGCGGACGGCGGCACCCTCTTCCTCGACGAGATCGGCGAGCTCCCGCCGCACCTGCAGGCCCACCTGCTGCGGGTGCTCGACCGCGACGGCGAGTACCAGCGGCTCGGCGAGTCGCGCGTGCGCCGCTCGGATCTGCGCGTCATCGCGGCGACGAACCGCCCCCTCGAGTCGCTGAAGCACGACTTCCTCGCGCGGTTCCTCATCACCGTGAGCGTCCCCGGGCTGGCCGATCGCCGCGAGGACATCCCGCTGCTCCTGCGGCACCTGCTCGCCACGGCCGCGCGGGAGAGCCCGGAGCTGACCGAGCGCTTCTTCGAGCGCCGTGGCGAGCGGCTCGCCGAGCCGCGGATCGCGCCGGCGCTCATCGAGGCGCTGCTCCGCCACCCCTACACGCACCACCTGCGCGAGCTGGAGCGGCTCATGTGGATCGCCCTCGGGTCGAGCCACGACAACTTCCTCGCCCTCACGCCCGATCTCTGCGCGGTGCTCCGCCCGGACACGGGCGACCCCAAGACCGATCCGCGGGCCGGCCCCAAGACGGATCCAGGCAAGTCGATCCCGCCCCAGCCGTCCGACTCCGGCTCGCTCGGGCGCGTCGAGATCGAGGCCGCGCTCGCGGAGGCGCAGGGCAGCGTGACGACCGCGGCGCGCCTCCTCGGGCTGAAGAACCGCTTCGCCCTCTACCGGCTCATGAAGCGCCACGGCATCGCCGGGCCGGACGAAGAGGCGAGCGAGGGCTGAGCCGGCGCGGGCGGCGGCGCCCGCCTCACGCGCCCGCCGCGACCTGGGCGGGCGCGCGCTCGCCCGCGCGCATCCGCGAGACGATGGCGCGGTAGGCGCGGGTCCACGCGTCCCGATGCGCCTCGGTCCAGTCCGCGGCGCTCACCTCGGACAGCGCCGCGACGAGCGCCTCGCCGAACCCCTCGTACATCTCCGGGGTCACGCCGTAGGCCGCGTGCTGGGCGCCGAGCCGCGCGAGCTTCTCGCAGAGCCAGACGTCGTCCTCCAGGTGGTCGAGCACCGCCATGAGCGCCCGCTCGAACATCGTGCCCTGCGCCCCGGGGCTGTTGCGGGTGAAGAGCCGCCTCGCCTGCGGGTACCGCTCGAACAGGGCCCGGTACACGAGGCGAGGGAACTCGTGATCACGCTGCACGACGAGCTCGAAGCTGTCGCGCAGCAACTCGGCATCATGGGGTGACATGAAGGAACGCCCTTCCGTCGGGGTGTGCATCGATCCCGCGATCAGCATCGTTCGTGCCGCGAAGCACCCGCCGACGCGCGCGGCGCGCCGGTCCGGCCGCGGCACTCACCCCGTGCGCGCACGCCCTAGGGCGTGTGCGCGCACGCCTCCACGTGCACACCTGAACGTAAACACGTCCACCGACACGCCGCTCGCTGTAGTGCAATGCCGGCCCCAGCAACAAGGCAAAGACCGATCCGCCGGGCTCTCCAGTTGAGTATCCTCGCACGCGCACCGGGCGGTCACTCCGCGCGCTCGGCGCGGCCGTGGTGGTGGAGGGCTCGATCCGTGTCGTTCCTCGAAGGTTCTCTGGTTGCGGGTCGGTTCCTCATCGAAACGCTGGCCAGGCGGGGCGGCATGGGGGAGGTATTTCGCGCCCGGGACGTGACGACGGGCGCGCCGGTGGCCCTCAAGCTGCTGCACGCCGACGCCGCGCGCTCGGAGGAGACCGAGCGTTTCCTGCGGGAGGCGCGGTTCCTGGCCGATCTCGAGCACCCGGCCATCGTCGCGTACCTGGCGCACGGCAAGGCCCAGGACGGTCGGCCTTATCTCGCCATGGAGTGGCTGTCGGGGAAGGACCTCGGCGAGCGCCTCGACCGCGGGCCGCTGCGCATCTCCGAGTGCGTGACGCTGCTCACGCGGGTCGCCGACGCGCTCGCCGTCGCCCACGGCCGGGGCGTGGTCCACCGCGACATCAAGCCGAGCAACCTGTTCCTGCGCGACGAGCGCGTCGACGGCGTCACGGTGCTCGATTTCGGCATCGCGCGCTGGGCGGCGGCCGGCATGACGCTCACGGGGACCGGGCGCTTCGTCGGCACCCCCGGCTACATGGCGCCGGAGCAAGCGCGGGGCGACCGCGAGCTCGGGCCGACCGTCGACATCTTCGCCCTCGGGTGCGTCCTCTTCGAGTGCCTGACCGGCAAGCACCTGTTCGCCGGCCGGGATCTCGTGGGCGTGCTCGCGAAGATCCTGTTCGACGACGTCCCCCCGGTCGTCTCGCTGCGCCCCGACACGCCGCCCGCGCTGGCGGAGCTGCTCGCGCGGATGCTCGACAAGGATCCGCGCCGGCGCCCCCGCGACGCGGCGGCGCTCCGCGAGCAGCTCGCCGCCCTGACGCTGCCGGAGGAGAGCGACGAGGCGCCGGCGCCGGTGCTCGCGGCGCCGCCGACGCCCCGGGCGCTCACCGGCGAGGCGATGCAGCTGCTCAGCGTCGTCCTCGCCGTGCCGGCCTCCGGCCATCCCAGCGAGACGCTGCCGCCCGCGACGGCCCAGACCTGGGCCCGCCCGACGCGCGACGCCCTGCGCTTCCGGCTCGCGCGCCTCGGCGGCCGCGCCGAGTGGCTCGCGGACGGCTCGCTGATCGTGATCGTGTCGCCGGCGAGCAGCGCGGTGGATCAGGTCTCGACCGCCGCCCGCTGCGCCCTCGAGGTGCAGCAGCACTGGCCCGAGGCCCGCATCGCGCTGACCACCGGCCGCGGGCTGCTCCAGGGCGGGGTGCCCGCCGGAGAGGCGATCGACCGGGCGGTGGCGCTCTTGCGCGCCGGCGCGGAGCCGACCGTGACCGCCGAGCCCGACCCGGAGGGCGCGGCGCTCGAGCCGGGGATCTGGCTGGACGAGCTGAGCTCGAGGCTGCTCGAGCCGCGCTTCCTGATCACGACGATGGGCGGGCAGCTGGCCTTGACCGGCGAGCGCGCGAGCGTCGACGAGTCGCGCCCGCTGCTCGGCCGCCCGACGCCCTGCGTCGGCCGCGAGCAGGAGCTCTCGATGCTGCTCGGCGCGATCGACGGGTGCATCGAGGAGGCGTCGCCGTCCGGAGCGCTCGTGATCGGGGCGCCCGGCATGGGCAAATCGCGCCTGCGGCACGAGCTGCTCCGGCGCCTCCGCGCCCGGTCGTCCGGCCTCGAGGTGCTGTTCGCGAGCGGCGCGCCGATGAGCGCCGGCTCGCCCTACGCCCTGCTCGGCGAGGCGCTCCGCCGCCTCTGCGACGTGCAGGTCGGGGATCCGCCCGCGGCGCAGGAGGCCAAGATCCGCCAGCGCGTCGGCGAGCGCGTCCCGCCGGCCGACGCCGAGCGGGTGAGCGAGTTCATCGCGGCCCTGTGCGGCATCGCGGTGGAGCGGCCGAGCGCCTCGCTGAGCGCCGCGCGCAGCGATCCGAAGATCATGAGCGAGCAGATCCGCCGCGCCTTCCTGGATCTGCTGAGCGCCGAGGCCGCGGCGCGCCCATGCCTCCTCGTGCTGGAGGATCTGCACTGGGGCGACGCGGCCACGGTCAAGCTCGTGGACGCCGCCCTGCTCGAGCTGCGCGAGCGCGCCTTCTTCGTGCTGGCCTTCGCGCGCCGCGAGGTGCACGACGCGTTCCCGAAGCTGTGGCAGGGGCGGGTCGTGCACCGGGTCCCGCTCGCCGGCCTGACCAAAAAGGCGGCCGAGCGGCTGGTGGTCGCGGTGCTCGGCGCCGAGGTCCCGCCCAGCCTGGTGGCGCGCATCGTCGAGCAAGCCGCGGGCAACGCGCTGTTCCTGGAGGAGCTGATCCGCGCGGTGGTCGAGGGCAAGACCGAGGGGCAGCCCGCCACGGTGCTGGCGATGCTCCAGGCCAGGCTGTCGTGCCTCGAGCCGGAGGCGCGCAAGGTGCTCTGCAGCGCGAGCGTGTTCGGGCAGACGTTCTGGCGCGGCGGCGTGCTCGCCATGCTCGGGCAAGAGCGCCCGGCGGCCGACGGCGACGGGGCGGATCGATGGCTGGAGAGCCTGGTGCGCTCCGAGATGGTGGAGATGCAGTGGAGCAGCCGGTTCCCCGGCGACACGGAGTACCGGTTTCGCCACGTCCTCGTGCGCGACGCCGCGTACGGCCTCCTCGCGGCGGAGGATCGGCGGCTCGGCCACCAGCTCGCCGGGGCGCACCTGGAGCAGGCGGGGGAGGCGGACCCCATGGTGCTGGCCGAGCACGCGCACCTCGGCGGGGATCTCGAGCGCGCCGCGCTGTATTACCTGCGCGCGGCCGAGCAGTCGTACCGGAGCAACGATTACGACGGCATGCTCTCGCGCGTCGAGCGCGGCATCGCCTGCGGGCCGCGCGGCGACATCCTGGGCCGGCTCCTCGGGATGAAGCTCGACGTGTGCTTCCTGCGCGAGGACTGGCACGTGGGCCTGGAGATCGGCAAAGAGGCCCTGTCGCGCTTGCCGCGCGGGAGCGTCGCCTGGAACCGGGCGGTGGGCCGGCTGGTGGTGATGACGGGCCACCTCGGCCTGGCGGGCGACCTGGAGCCCCTCGTGAACGCGATCATGAGCAGCGAGCCCGAGCCCGGGGCCGAGGCGGCGTGCTGCATGCCCGTGGCGACGGCGATCACGGCCCTGAGCCACTGGGGCATGCGCGATCTGTCGCGGAGCCTCCTGGCGCGCCTGGAGCAGCTCGCGACCCGCGTGCCCGAGAGCGAGAAGCTCGCGCACGCGCAGCTGCACTACAGCCGCTCGACGTTCCTGCGGCTCCTCGGGGACGATCCCTGGCAGGCGTACGAGGACGCGCGGCGCGCGGAGGAGGTCTTCTTCGAGGTGAGCCCCTGGCGCTGGCGCGAGTTCGCGGCGAGCTCGACCGCGCTCTCGATGGCGGAGCTCGGCGAGCACGCCGAGGCGGAGCGCAAGCTGCGGGAGTCGCTGGAGCGCACGCTGCGCATCAACGACGCCTTCACGGTCTCCAGCGTCCGTGTGTGGCTGTTGATCCTCCTCTCGGAGTGCTGCGCGCCGGAGCAGCTGGACGAGATCACGGACCTGGCGAACCAGCTCATCAAGATCGGCGCCATGGAGGCGACCGTGGGGCCGGCGCACGGCGCGCTGGCGCGGGTCCTCGTGGCGCGGGGCCGCTTCCCGGAGGCGCGCCAGGAGGCGGAGAGGGCGCTCGCGGTCCTGCAGCGCGACCGGTTTTACCGGCCGCTGGTCTACCGGACGCTCATCCAGGCGCTGCTCCGCGAGGGGCGCGCGGAGGCCGCCCGGCAGGCCTCGGAGGAGGGGCTGAGCTGCCTCGCGGCGCTCGGCGGCTCGCTGGGGTACAGCGAGATCCCGCTGCGCCTCGCGGTCAGCGAGGCGCACCTCGCCGGCGGGGACGCGGCGCGCGCGCGGGCCGCGATCGAGCAGGCGCTGCGCGCGGTCGAGGAGCGCGCCCGGAAGATCCCCGACGCGGCCGCGCGGCTCCGCTACATGGAGCAGGTGCCGGCGAACGCGCGGGTGAGGGAGCTCGCGCGCGCGTGGCTCGGGCGCGACGTCGAGCGGCCGCCCGGGCCGCACGCGCACGAGCGGACGGCATGAGCCGCTGCCGCGGCGTCGCGCTGCGGGCCAACAGGTCATCAAGGCTCCATCAGAACGTTGCAGGCGCAATGTCCGAAGGGGCTTAGTGTCATCGTGGGCGCTGCTGCGTGCAGCGCCCGTTTCCTGCAATCGCTCCTTCAACGCCAGTAGGTGTCATCGTGCGAAACCTCTCCTGGTCCGCGCGCGCGGGCTCGTGCGTCTCGCGTCGTTGGGATTTTCCTCTCCGGCACCGCCGCCTCCGGTGGACGGCGGTCATCGCGCTCGCGACCGCCTGCGGCTGCAGCGGCTCGCCGGCCGACGGCGAGCTCGGTCGCGCCGAACAAGCCGTCTCCCTCCCGGGCGGGCGCGTGGTCATCAGCCAGGTGTACGGCGGCGGCGGCAACGCCGGCGCCTCCTACACCCACGACTTCGTCGAGCTGTTCAACCGGTCGAGCAGCCCGGTGTCTCTCGCGGGGTGGTCCATCCAGTACGCAAGCGCCACCGGCACGGGCGCCTTCGGGGCCACGACCGCGCAGCTCACGGAGCTGCCCGCGATCACCTTGCAGCCCGGCCAGTACTTGCTCGTTCAGGGAGCCGCGGGGTCGGGCACCGGCGCCCCGCTCCCGGCTCCCGACGTCGTCGATGCGACGCCCATCAACCTGAGCGGCACGGCAGGGAAGGTCGCGCTGGTCCGGCAGGCTGCGGGCCTCGGCTGCAACGGCGGGTCGTCCCCGTGCTCGGCGGCGCAGGAGGCGCTGCTCGAGGACCTCGTCGGCTACGGCGGCGCCGGCTATTTCGAGGGCGCCGCGCCGGCGCCGGCGACGACCAACGCGACGGCCTCGATCCGGCGGGGCGCGGGCTGCCAGGACACGTCCAGCAACGCCGACGACCTCGCGACCGGGGCGCCCACCCCGCGCAACACCCTGGCCGCCGCGACCGTGTGCGGCGCCGACGCCCCGCCGGCCGTCGCCGCGACCGCGCCCAGGAGCGGCGCGACCGACGCGGACCCGGCCGCGCCCCTGAGCGTGACGTTCAGCGAGCCGGTGGTCGCGAGCGACGCCTTCGAGCTCGCTTGCGCCGGCGCTGGCCGCCCCATCGCGGTCAGCGGCGGCCCCCTCACGTTCACGCTCACGCCGGCCGAAGCGCTCCCCGCGGGCGCCGCGTGCACCATCACCATCCGCGCGAGCGGCGTGGTGGAGCAGGACGCGGGGCCAGACGGCACGTTCGACCCATTGCCCGCCGACGTCTCGATCGCGTTCACCACGGGGCGCCGGGCGCCGTTCATCGCGATCCACGACATCCAGGGGCGCGCGCACCTCTCGCCGCTCGCCGGCGCCGTCGTGAGGACGACGGGCCTCGTCGCGAGCCTCCGCGGCAACGGCTTCACCGTCGAGTCGACGGCGCCGGACGATAATCCGGCCACCTCGGAGGGGCTGTTCGTCTTCACCGGCGCCGCCCCGGCGGTGAGCCTAGGCGATCTGGTCGAGCTCTCCGGCGAGGTGGTCGAGTTCCGCGGCGGCTGCGCCGAGCCGTGCACGCCCGCCCGCGGCAGCGGGTACAACAACCTGACCGTCACCGAGCTCAGCCGCCCGCAGATCACCGTCCTCTCGCGCGGCCATGCGTTGCCGGCCCCGGTCTCGATCGGCTTCGCCCCCGGCGCGCGCAGGCCCCCGACGCAGGTCATCGAGGACGACGCGAGCGGCAGCGTGGAGACCTCGGGCGACTTCGACCCCGAGGTCGACGGCATCGATTTCTGGGAGAGCCTCGAGGGCATGCGGGTGAGCCTGAACAGCCCGGTCGTCGTGGGCCCGACCCGCACGTTCACGAGCTCGGGCACCGCGGAGATGGCGCTGATCCCCGGCGACCGCGACGACGCGACCGGCGCCGCGGCCGGCCCGCGCAGCGCGCGCGGCGCCATCGTCCTCGGCCCCGGCGACGCCAATCCGGAGCGGATCCTGCTTCAGCTCCCCCTGCGCGCCTCACCGCCGGCGCTCGACGTCGGCGCGACGTTCGCCGGGCCCATCGTGGGCACGATCGACTACAACTTCGCCAACTACAAGCTCCTGCCCGTCGACGACGGGCTCCCCGCGGCGACCTCGGCGCTGGCGCGTGAGACCTCGTCGCTGGGAGCGCGGAGCGCCGATGACCTCGACGTCGCCGCGTTCAACGTCGAGAACCTCGATCCGGGTGATCCGCAGGAGAAGTTCGATCGCCTCGCGCGGATCCTCGTCGACCACCTCGACAGCCCCGACCTCGTCGCGCTCGAGGAGATCCAGGACAACACGGGCCCGACCAACAACGGCGTGGTGGACGCCTCGCAGACGTTCGCGCGGCTCGTCGCCGCGGTCGCGGCCGTGCCGGGCGGGCCGACGTACGCGTTCCGGAGCATCGACCCGGTCGACGGCGCGGACGGCGGCGAGCCGGGCGGCAACATCCGCGTGGGCTTCCTGTTCAGGACCGACCGCGGACTCCAGTTCGTCGACCGCCCGGGCGCCGGATCCCTGACGCCCAACGAGGTCGTCGGCGACGCGGGCGGCGTGTCGCTGCGCTACAGCCCCGGCCGCATCGACCCGGCCAACCCGGCCTTCAGGAGCAGCCGCAAGCCGCTCGCGGGCGAGTTCCGCTGGAACGGACAGCCGCTGTTCGCGGTGGCCAACCACTGGAACTCCAAGGGCGGCGACGAGCCGCTGAGCGGGCGTTTCCAGCCCCCGACCCTTTCCAGCGAGGCGCAGCGGCTCCAGCAGGCGGCCGTGGTCGCCGGCTTCGTGCGGCAGATCCTCGATCGCGACCCGTCCGCGAACGTGGTGGTCCTGGGCGACCTGAACGATTTCCAGTTCTCCGCGCCCCTCGAGGTCCTCAAGGGCGCGGGGCTGACCACGCTGATCGAGACGCTCCCGCCCGAGGAGCGCTACACTTACGTGTACGACGGCAATGGCCAGGTGCTCGATCACGTGCTGGTCAGCCCCGGCCTGGCGGGGCCGAAGCTCGTCGGCTTCGATGTGGTCCACGTCAACGCGGAGTTCGCCGACCAGGCCAGCGACCACGATCCCGGCGTGGCGCGGTTCCGCATCGCGCCGGACATGGATGGCGACGGCATCCCTGACGCGCTCGATAACTGCCCCGCGGCGCGCAACCCCCACCAGGCGGACTCGGACGGCGACGGCGACGGCGACGTCTGCGACCTCGCGTGCGTCAGCGTCCAGCGCGGCACCTTCGGCGGCGTGCGGGACGCCCTCGTCGAGGACGCCACGACCAGCTGGTCGTACGGCGGGTATCCTTATCTCCTCACCAGCGCGGTCGCGGAGCGCCCGATGACGGCGGTGGTCGCCTTCGATCTCTCCTTCATCCCCGCCGGCTCGCGCGTGGCGTCGGCGGCCCTCTCCCTGTCTTACGCCTGGAAGCCCGCCGACAGCGCTGTCACCGTGCACCGCGTGAGCGGCGCCTGGGACGAGGCGACCGTCAACGCCGGCAACCTCAGCGGCTACAGCCCGGCCGTCGAGGCCTCGCTCATCACGCTTGCGCAGACCGACGCGTTCGCGTCCGCCGGGCTGACATCGCTCGTCCAGGGCTGGGTCGACGGCGTCCAGCCGAACCACGGTGTCGCCCTGGTCGACGCCACCAGCAGGACCGATTTCCGTGCGAGCGAGTACGGTGACGTCGCGCGCAGGCCGAAGCTCGAGGTCTGCTACTACGCGGCGGAGTGAACGGCGCGGGCCGCGGCAGGCTCCGCCGCGGCCCGCAGCCTGAGGGAAGGAGAAACCTTATACAACGAGGGCGCGCACGAGGGCACAGCAAAGCGCCCGAGCCGGGACTAGACGTTGACCTTGTAGTTCAGCTTGACCTCGTCCCCGTGCATGCCGCGGAACCCCCAGTCGTGGGGCGGCGACTCCGAGATGCAGATCTCGATGTCCTGGTGATCGATGCCGACCTCGTCCCGGATCCTGTCGAACAGGAGCCGCACGAGCTTCTTCTTCGTCTCCACGGTGCGCCCGGTCATCATCGAGATCTCGATGATCGTATAAGCGTCGGTGCGCCCGCCCGGCGCCAGCATGTCCTCGCGCTCCATCGGGAAGAAGCGGTGCGCCCGCTTGTCCTGCGGCATCCCCAGCGCCTCCATGACGCAGGCGTGGATCACCCGCGACAGCTTCTCCTTCACCGGGTTGAGCCGGTCCTTGATCCCGTAAATCTTCACCTGAGACATCGAATCACTCCTGGATCGGCGCCATCGCCGCAGTCCGCCACGGATCCATCTACGCCGGTTACGCCGGTTACGCCGGTTACGCCGGTTACGCCGGTTACGCCGATTGCCCGAACAGGACCACGGCGATCGACAGGTTCGCGTGCTGGTTCTTGCCGCGGACGAAGCACCCCTGCTCCCCGAACGTGAAGCTGCCGAGGAACGGCGTCGGCCCCAGCGCTGCGCTCATCCCCTGGACGACGCGGTCGATGTCGTCGCGCACCGCCAGCATGCACCCGGCGCAGAAGATCACGAGCGCGCCTTGCGGCTGGAACGAAGGCCGCGCGACCTCCAGCGCGGCGCCCGCCACGGCCGTGATGCGATCGAGCAGGCCCTCTCTCGACCCCTTCATGAGCACGAGCTCGTCGCCCTCGCTGATGTGCACGCCGAACGTCAGCGCGTTGTCCTGGTCCACCGCGTTCGGGTGGATGAGCAGGAACCGAGGGGCCTTGCCGGCCCAGCCGGAAGGCCGGCCGAGCGGGCTGAGCGCGCTCTCCGCCGCGATCGAACCGCCGCCGAGCTGCGCGGCGAACCTGCCGCCGGTCCACCGGTTGTAGACCTCCGCCGCCGGCTGCCCGTCGATCTCGGGCACCCGCCGCCCCTCCGAGCGCGTGACCCACCCCCGGTGCTCGGTCGGCGTGTAGCCGGAGCCGAACGCATAGGCGATCTCGCCCGACGGGTACAACGCCGACAGCAGCACCGCGTCGCGGTGCGCCTGCCCGCGCCCGAGCTGCGACAGCGCCCCGTCGAGCGAGTTCGCCGCGGAAGTGCCGCCGAACACCGGCACGTCGGCCCCGACCGCGTCCTCGATCCCGCAGAGGACCTGCTCCTCCACCCCGAGCGGCGCGGTCAGCCAGAACAGCGCCGGCGGCTTGCCCGCCCGGTCGGCGTCCTCCATCGCGCGGCGCGCCGCGCGCGCGGCGGCGGCGCGCGGCGACTCCCCGATCGGCTCGGCGGCCGCGCCGTACGCGCCCCGCGCGTCCGCGATGCCGAACAGCGCCAGGCCGGCGCCAGGCGCGCCGTGGACCCCGGCGGCGGTCATCACCGAGAGGCAGGAGCTCGACCCGTGGACCCGCACCGACGGCGGAAGCGCCGCCGTGGCGCGCGCGAGCTCGCCGAGATCGTGACCCTCGGTGTAGCTCAGGAAGAGATGATCCGGCTCGCCGCCGAGGCCCGCGCGGAGCGCGGCCAGGGCCTCGGCGAACGCGACGCCCGTCGAGCCCGCCGTCGAGGACGCGGAGGCCATCTTCATCGTCCCCGCCGCCCCTGCCGCCCCTTCCGCGCCCGCGCGTCCCGCCTGCAGAGCGTCGTTTGCGCCGGAGAGCGCGTTGGTCCCACTGTCCACGTCGTTGTTGCTCATCGGATCTGGACCTCCTGCGGCGCCCCCGGTCGGGTCGATCTCGCAAGATCCCTATACACCACCGCGCGCCGGGCTCGCCCGGTTTCGACCGCTGGCATGGAGCGCCCCGCGGCTCGCCCACCGGGTCTCCTGCGCTGAGCCCGGTGAAGCGCCGCGGGGTCGCGGCGCGCGGTCCAGCGCGCCGCCGGTCTGCCGGCGCGCGCGCTCATTCCTCGGGATCGTCGCCCTTGGGCCCGGACTGCCCCGCTGCGGCCTCGTCGCCCTCCTCGCCGTCATCCTCGCCGACCCCGGCGTCCGCCGCGCCCGCGCTCGTCGCCTCCGCGGCGAGCGCCATCCGCTCGGCGAGGGGCCGCTCGGGGAGCGTGAGCAGCGGCCCGTCGCCGAGCTCGCCGAACATGTTGAGGTACGCGTTCATCGCGTGACACACCGAGTCGGTGCGCACGTAGCGGTCCCGCACGCTCCAGAACACCCCGCCGGCGGCGGCCTTCGGGTTCTTCACCATGAAGGAGTTCTCGGGCCCATAGGTGTATTGCAAAATCTGCCGGATCGCAGCGACCACCGCGTCCTTGTACCGGTCGCAGCCCGGCATGGCCTTCGTTCGGCAGTGGTGATGAACCTCCGACATCACCTCGGCGAGCCACCCGCTCCCGCTGCTCGAGAGCGACCGCTGCCAGCGGCCGTAGCGGTAGGCGTCCTCGGGCCTGCGCCACTGCCGCTTCACGAGGTCGTCGGCGCAGCGGAACACGGTCTGCTCGGCGCGCTGGTCGCCGCTCGCCTTGACGAAGTCGAGCAGCGACTGCACCGCCCACGAGCTCGAGATCGGGTTGGGCTTCCTGTACTCGTCGCCGAGGAAGCAGCCCTTCTTGGCGATCCTGGCGAGCAGGAGGTCCGCGGTCTGGGCCGCGGCGTCGAGGTACTTCTTGTTGTTCGTGGCCCGGTAGGTGCGCGACAGCGCGGAGAGGACCTGTCCCGTGTAGAGCGTCGACTCCTTCCCCTGGACCTTCCACGCGCCGCCCTCTTGCCCGACCAGGGCCGAGCGCACGCTGCCGTCGGGCCGCTGCATCGAGATCAGCCAGTCGGCCGCCATGACGGCGGACTCCAGGTACTTCTTCTCCTTCGTGATGTTGTAGAGCTCGATCAGCGTGAAGATCGACTTCGACGCCGTGCCGACGACCAGCCGGCGCTCGGGGCGCTTGCGCTCCAGATCGAACGCGTAGAAGAACGCGCCGGCCGTCCGATCGCCCGTCTCGAGGCTCTGCATGCCCATCATGAAGCCGGCGGCCTCGGTCGCCGTGCGGAGCAGGCGCGGGTCGGGCTTGTAGGCGTGCAGCTTCAGCAAGGTCAGCGCCGTGGACGCGGTGTAGATCGTGTGGAGCTCGTCCTCGAACCGGTCGGCGGGCGCGTGGTAGTACTTGTGAACCCCCTTGTGCGCCGGATCGATGACGCGCAAGAGATAGCCTTTGCCGTCCTCGATGCGCTTCGCGAGGAGGGCCTTGTCGAGGGCGCGGACCGGCACGAGCCCCTGGGTGAGCTCGAGGCCCTTCCCCTTGCGCTCGACGCTCTCGATCATCGACTCGTGATGATCCGGCAGCTCCACGACGAGCCGCGCGCCGGCGAGCGCCTCGCGCGCGCCCCCCGCCGCGGCCACGGCCCGCCGCGCGGCCTCCTTCAGCGCGACGCAGAGCCCCGCGTCCGACGCCTCCCCGCGGGCGATCTGCTTCCCTTCCTGGAACCCGATCACGACGGCGCGGAAAGGCCGTTTGGACGACAGGGACAGATCGCACGTCACCTTGTCGCCGCCCGCGGTCACCTGGCGGACGAAGGCGACGGTGCGATCGCGGAAGGTGTCATTGTCGAGCTCGGCGCCCGCGCCGCCGCCCTCCGGGACCTGGATCGCCGGGTTGGGCACCCGGGGCAGATTCGCCGCGATCTGGGCCGCGAAGCGGTCGTCGCCCTGGGTCGCGGCGGCCTTCCGGACCGCCGGGGCGCCGGTCGCCGCGGCCGGCGCGGCGGCGTCGGGCTTCCCCGCCGCGGCCTCCTCGGCGGGCTTGCGGCTATCGCAACCGATCGCGAGCGCGGAGGACACGGCGGCCACGGCCAAGAGGGTTGCGGCGGAGAGAGCGCGTGAAGACGGCATGGACAAGGTCCCCGGAAGCAGCGATATCGACGCGTACCAAGAACCCCGGGGCCCCGCAAGGCCGAACGGGGACCGCCGCACCCCGGACTCGGGCGCTCGCCCCCTGTCGCCTCGACTCGATGCTCACATCGGCGCCGCGTGTACGCGCCGCCGCGCGTGCCGTGCGCGCGGCGAGCCCGCTGCCGCCTGTGACGGCCGTGCGACAGCGAGACTCCTAGATGTTCCCGGGTGATTCATCGCTTGCGCCGAGTGCGCGGAGGCGGCGAACTACATGGGTTTCGTGCCCTCATCGGGTCTGAGACGAAAGGAGCCGGGTGGCGGGATGCACTTGTTGACACAACGCAATACAGCGTTGACATCGTGGCTCGGGGCGGCCCTCCTCGCGATCGGTCCGGGATGCACGGCCGGAGCGGCCGCGGAGGAGACGACCGCAGCCGTCGAGCGCCTCGGCGGGAGCACGTCGTTCGTGTCGGCGGACGATCTGCCCACGATGTTTTACGGGGAAGAGGAAGAGGAAGAAGAGGAAGAAGAGGAAGAAGAGGAAGAAGAGCAGACCGAGCTCGAGGAGGGCGACATCTACCGGGTCCTCGGGGACGGGCATCTCCTGAACCTCAACAGCTACCGGGGCCTGCAGGTCATCGACATCCACGATCCGGAGAGCCCGGCGATGGTCGGCCAGATGCCGGTCGCCGGGACGCCCGTCGAGATGTACGTCGATGGCGACCGCGCGATCGTGCTGCTGAACGACTGGGTCGGGCTCCGCGCCACCCCGGGCAGCCTCATCATGGATCGCCGCGCGGGCGGGGCGGTCCTGCTCATCGATCTCACCAACCGGAACGCGCCCGAGCTCCTGTCACAATTCGATGTACCTGGAACCATTCAGACAAGCCGTTACACGAACGGCGCGACCCTGGACGCCCTTTACGTGGCCAGCACCAACTGGGGGTGGACGGATCTCGGGAACGATCAGTACGAGTGGCACAACGAGGCTGTCGTCAAGAGCTTCGAGGTGACGCACGGCGGGCTCGTGGAGCGAAGCCAGCTCGATCTCGGCGGGTACGTGACGGACATCCATGGCGAGGGGGACGTCCTGCTCGTGGCGCGGGGGCCCGTGGGCTGGGACGACGAGAACAGCCAGGTGTCGCTCGTCGACATCTCGAGCGTCGACGGTTCGATGACGCTCCGCGATACCGTCACCGTGGACGGCTATGTGCGCTCGCGGTTTCACATGGACTTCCGCGACGACATGCTGCGCGTCTTCTCCGGCCCGCAACGGGGCGGCGGGTCGAGCCACCTGCAGACGTGGGACGCATCGGATCCGGACGAGCTCGCGCCGATCGACAAGGCGGACTTCGGCGACGGACAGTCGCTCTTCGGCGCGGTCTTCCTCGACGACCGGGCGTTCGCCGTCACCTACCTCCGCGCGGACCCTTTCCACGCGTTCTCGATCGATCCCGACGGAAACATCGAGGAGAAGAGCGAGCTCATCGTCTCCGGCTGGAACGACTTCTTCCGCCCGGTGCTCGGCGCGACCCGCCTCATCGGGATCGGCGTGAACGACGAGGGCGGGACGCGCAGGCTCGCGGCCAGCCTGTACGACATCACCGACCTGGAGAACCCGAGCCCGATGCTCGCGCGCGCCGAGGTGAGCGGGGACGAGGGCGGCTGGAGCTGGTCGGAGGCCAGCTGGGATCGCCGCGCGTTCACCGTGCTCGACGACGCGGTGAGCGTGGAGGCGCCGACCGGCGAGACCGAGACGGGCCTCGTGCTGCTGCCGTTCACCGGTGACAACACGTCGAGCGGCGTGTCGAAGCACGCGTCCGGCGTGCAGATCTTCACGTTCTCGGGCGCGACCCTGACCCGCCGCGGGGTGATGAGGCACGCCTCCCCCGTGCGGCGCTCGTTCCGCGTCGACCCGAGCACCGCGGCGAACGTGTCGGAGACGCAGCTCAGCCTCTACGACCAGCGCGATCTCGACGCCCCGGAGCGGCTCGGCGCGCTCGATCTCGCGCCGTCCTACGACACGATCTTCGCGTACGGCGATCACCGCGTGCGCATCCGCAACCCCGAGCAGGACGCCGGGCAGCGCGAGCCCGACGCGATGGCCCTGGCGGAGGTCATCTCCGCGGACGACGACGCCGGCATGGCGACGCCGCTCGCGACCATCCCGGTCCCGCCCGACGCGAGGTACTACAAGGTCGGCGACGACCTGCTCGCCGTCGTGACCTCCCGGTACGTGAGCTGGCCGGACTACGAGACAACGATCAGCGTCGTCGATTTCTCGGACCCGCGGACGCCCCGGGCGGCGGGCCAGCTCGTCACGACGGCCCTGCCCCCGACCCACGGCGCTGCTCACGATGACGACCATGACCAGCCAACGCGGGTCCACGTCACGAACAGGTCGCTCACGTTCACGCGCAAGACCGACGTCTGGTCCAATCTCGGGCCGGGCGATCAGTGCGATTCGCACGTCGCGTACGCTCACGGCGACCACGCCTGCACCGGGCTCGACGGCTGCACCTACTACACGGGGCAGCGCACCTGCCAGTCGATCGACGGGGGGCCGGAGTACTGCGCGGGCGGGTTCGCCGCGTGCACGACGCGGCTCGGCGCCAGGGACGCCTGCGCGCCGGTCCTCGACGAGGCCGCGCTCGACGGGCTGCTCGAGTCGTATTGCTACGCCGGCGACGTGGGCCGCCAGATCCGGCAGATGAGCGTCCACGTGGTCGACCTCTCGGACCCGGATCATCCGGCCCTGGCGCCGCCCGTCGCGCTGCCGGCCGACGAGGACGCCGTGAGCTCGCTGTCGCACGAGGGCGACGTCTACGTCTCCGTCAAGCTGCCGGCCGCCGTGCCCCACGACCCGCGCCCCCACGCGCGCTATTTCCTCCGGCGCGTCGACCTGTCCCACCCTGGGGCGCCCGCCCTCGGCCCGGCGATCAACATCCCCGGCGAGGCCCTCGCGATCCGCGGCACGAAGGTGTTCACCCGCGACCGGGTGTGGGGCCCATGCTTCATCGAGCCGGCGCTCGCGAAATCGACGCTGTACGGCGGGCGCGCGCACCTCAACAAGTACCACGAGCTCACCGGCAAGGCGCTCGGCGACACCGTCCTCATCGATCAGCACCAGAGGGCGCTCTTGACGTATGGCGAGCGGAGCTGGCCGACGTACTGGCGATGGAGCTACGGCGACGAGCCCCGCAGCTTCGCGATCCTGAGGGCCAGCGACACGATGTCGTCGGCCGGGTTCGACGTCCTCTCGGAGACGCCCGTCGACAGGTGGATGACGCTCATGCCGTACGCCGCCGAGCGCCGCGCGTTCTTCAACGTGTACGGCGGCACGCTGATGGTCGACTACGACGACCCGCGGAGCCCCGTGGCGCAGGCGTTCTTCCACGGCGCGTCGTCCGCCCGGGTGCTGCTCGATCGGGCGCGCGACGAGGTCGTGGTCGCCGCCGATCGGTACGGCATCCACCAGCTCGATCTCGACGCCTCGAACCTCCTGCCGTGACCCGCGAGGGAGGCGGCGCGCGCCTCCCCTGCCCGCCCTCCCTCCCTTCGCCGCCCGGCGCGCCGCGCGCTACGCTTCCCGGATGGGACCGGCGCAGATCAAGGGCAAGAACGTGGACATCAAGCTGTGGACCCGGCCGGAGGAGGTCGAGCCGGTCGCGCTGGAGCAGCTGCGCAACATCAGCGCCCTGCCCTGGGTGTTCCACCACGTCGCCGCGATGCCCGACGTCCACTTCGGCAAGGGCGCGACCGTCGGCTCGGTCATCGCGATGCGGGACGCCGTCGCGCCCGCCGCCGTCGGCGTCGACATCGGCTGCGGCATGGGCGCGCTCCGCACGAACCTCACCGCGGCCGACCTGCCCGACGACCTCAAGCGGATCCGGAGCGACCTCGAGCGGGCGATCCCCGTCGGGTTCGCCGCCCACGACACGCCGCTCAAGGGGTTCGCGGGCCTGCCGCTCTGGGACGAGTTCGCGAGCCTGACCCCGAAGGTGAAGGGGCTGTTCACGAGGGCGCGCTGTCAGCTCGGCACGCTCGGCGGCGGCAACCACTTCATCGAGCTCTGCCTCGACACGGACGGCGGCGTGTGGCTGATGCTCCACTCCGGCTCGCGCAACATCGGCAAGGAGCTCGCCGAGATCCACATCGCCACGGCGAAGAAGCTCGCCCACAACCGCGACCTGCCCGACCGCGAGCTCGCGGTGTTCCTCGCCGGCACCCCGGAGATGAAGGCCTATCGGCACGACCTCTTCTGGGCGCAGCGCTACGCCCGCGCGAACCGCGAGGCCATGTTCCACCTCGCCGAGGGCGTCCTCCGGCGGCACTTCCCGCAGCTCGAGATCCAGGAAGCCATCTATTGCCATCACAATTACGTGTCAGAAGAGATCCATTTCGGCGAGGAGGTGCTCGTGACGCGCAAGGGCGCGATCCGCGCCGGCAAGGGCGAGCTCGGCATCATCCCCGGCTCGATGGGCACGCGCTCCTACATCGTCCGCGGCCTCGGCAACCCCGAGGCGTTCGAGAGCGCGTCGCACGGCGCCGGCCGCAAGATGAGCCGCGGCGAGGCGAAGCGGCGCTTCACCACGAAGGACCTGGCCGCGCAGACGGCCGGCGTCGAGTGCCGCAAGGACGGCGGCGTCCTCGACGAGATCCCCTCCGCGTACAAGCCGATCGAGCGCGTCATGGAGGACCAGCGCGATCTCGTGGAGATCGTCGCCGAGCTCCGGCAGGTCCTGTGCGTGAAGGGGTGATCGACCGGCGCGGGCCCCGCCGCGTCTCCGCGAGGCGCGCCCGGGGTTCGCGGTCCCTTCCCGCCCCGCTCTCGGCTAGCATGCGCGTCGCTGCCGCGACGCACGCCGCGATCGGACGTGCCGCGCGCCGCAGCGCAGGGAAGCCATGAAGTCGGACTGGATCGATCTGGGCCCCCTCTCCGAATTTCCGGCGGAGGAGCCCGTGCTCCGCAAGGACGACGCGGGGCGGCGCTTCGCCTGCGTCCTCCGGGGCGGCGAGGTCCACGCGCTCGACGATCGTTGCCCTCACCAGGGCTACCCGCTCTCCGAGGGCGCGCTGCGCGGCGGCGTGCTGACGTGCGCGTGGCACAACTGGAAGTTCGACGTCGCCTCGGGCGCCTGCACGTTCGGCGGCGAGCCGGTGCGGCGCTACGCCACCCGCGTCGACGGCGGCCGCGTGCTGCTCAACCGGGCCGTCGACACCGCGGCCGAGGTGCGGCGCCTCGTCGCCAGCCTGCGCGAGGCGATCCTCCGCGACGACCCGGCCCGCGCCCTGCGCGACGGCCTCCGGCTGGGCGCGCTCGGGCTCCACCGCATGGAGACCGGCCTCGGCAGCCTCCACCTCGCGTTCGAGGTGCTCGCCAAGGACGGGGCCGAGCGCGCCGAGTACGGCTTCGATCACGGCCTCGCGCTGCTCTCGGATCTCTGCGCCTGGGTCGAGCGCGGCTGGGTCCCCGCCGAGGAGGCGTTCGTGGTCGCCGCCCACGCGATCGGCGAGGCGTCGGCCCGGCTCGGCCCGCGCGGCAAGGGCGCCGGCAGGGCGACGGCGCGCTCGCCGCTCGCGCGCATCGTCGAGTTCGAGCTCGACGAGCCGGCGAAGGTGAGCGAGGCGCTCGCGGCGGAGCGGCGCGACGAGGCCGAGGCGCGGATGCGCGAGCTGGTCGAGGTCCGCGGCGCCGCCGGCGCGCGCCGGGCGCTCCTGCCCTTCGTCGCGCAGCACCTCTACGACTACGGGCACGGCGCGATCTTCCTCGCGAAGGCGCTCGAGCTGGCCGAGCGGTTCTCGTCGGCGGCCGACGAGGTCCTCGCCGCCTCGACGGTGCAGCTCGCCTGGGCCACCGCCGACACGAGCCTGCCCCCCTTCGCCGCCACGCGCGCCGCGCTCGCGCGCCTCGCCGAGCTGCCTTTGCCCGGCGCCGAGGAGCCCGCGGGCTCGAGCGGCGCCGGCCCGGCCGCCGCCGGCGCCGCGCCGCTCGCCCCGGCGGAGCGCGCCGCCTTCGAGGCGGAGGTGCTCGCCGGGGAGCGGCCGGCCGTGGAGGCGACCGTGCGCTGGCTCGCGCGCGGCGCCGGCCCGCTCGCGCTGCTCGTCGCGATCGGCCACGCCGCGGCCGTCCGCCTCGCGCGCTTCGATCCGGCCTGGGAGCAGCGCCTCGACGCCGAGGTCGGGGTGCTCGACGTCACCCACGCCGTCACCTTCGCGGAGGCGGCGGCCGCGCTCGGGCGCGAGGCCTCCCCGCGCGAGGCCGCGCAGCTCGCCGTGCTCGCCGCCGGCTTCGTCGGCAAGCTCCGCAACGCGGACGCTGCCGCGCCGCCCGCGTCGGCCGCGCCGCCCGCGTCGGCCGCGCCGCCCGCGCTGACGGCGCGCGCGCCCGGCGGCACGCTGCTCCAGGCGGCGGAGGCGCGCGACGTCGGCGGGGCGCTCGCGATCGCGCGCGAGCTCGACGCCGGCGGGCGCCTCCGCGCCTTCGCGGAGCTCGCGCCGTTCGCCGCGCTCGACGCCGCCGTGAGGCCGATCTTCACGGCGCACGCCGTGAAGACGCTCGAGGCGCTCATGCGCCTCGAGTCGTCCGATCCGCAGCCCGACGGCGCGTACCTCGCGGCGCTGCTCGCCTACGTGGTCCCCGTCCGGCGGGAGCTCCACGCGCGCCGGCTCGCGGCCGTGGCGAAGAAGTTCATGTCCGATGGTCGGCCACCCGAGGGGCTGTATTGAGCCGCGCGCGGATCCGCGGCTCCGTCAGGTGGCCAGACTAGGGACCATCATGCATACTGATTGTCTATGCGGCTTGAGCCTGGGTCCCACGTAGCGCCGCACCTTACGCTCGTCAGCCTCCTCAGGATGGGGGGGATCGGCAGCATCTGGACGGCGCACCATCTCGGGCTCGGCAAGGACGTCGCCGTCAAGTTCATCTCTGCGTCGCTCGCGACCGATCCGATCGCGGTCGCCCGGTTCCACCGCGAGGGCGCGCTCATGGCGAGGATCAAGAGCCCTCACGTGGCCGAGGTCTACGAGCACGGCGTCGCCGGCGGCGGCCTCCCGTACATCGTCATGGAGCTGCTGCGCGGTGAGGAGCTGTCCGACCGGCTCGCGCGCTCCGGGCGCCTGTCCCTGCAGGAGACGGTCTCCCTGGTCTCGCAGCTCTGCGGGGCGCTCACCGCGGCGCACAGGCTCGGGATCATTCACCGGGACATCACGCCGGAGCACGTCTTCCTCGCCGACGACGGCGGGAGCATCTGCGTCAAGCTGCTCGATTTCGGCGTGGCCAGGGGGGATGTCGACCCCGACGGGACGACGCTGACGGCCACGGGCGCGGTCGTCGGCAACCTCGTCTACATGAGCCCGGAACAGTTCTTCAACCCGAAGAGGGTCGATGGCCGCTCGGACCTCTGGTCCGTGGCCGTCATGGCGTACCAGGCGCTCACCGGCGCGCCGCCGTTCGAGCAGAAGGGGCTCGAGGCGCTGCTGGGCGCCATCCGTATCGGCATCTTCCCGCTCCCGAGCGAGCGCTCCGCCGACGTCACGCCTGCCCTCGACGCGTGGTTCGTCCGGGCGCTGTCCCGCGAGCCGACCGGCCGCTTCGGCTCGGCCGAGGAGATGGCGGACGCGCTGCACCGGGCCATGGCCGCCGGGCCGCCGAGCCCTGTGGGCGCGCCTCCCGAAGCGGGCTAGCCTAGCCGCCATGGCGCGCGCCCGCATCCCGAGCCGTCCCAACCACGAGCTCGTGTTTCGCAGCGCCCGCAAGGGCGAGGAGGGCACGCTCGCCTCGGTCGCCTACCGCGCGTTCCAGGCGGGCGATCCGGAGGCGTGGCTGCGGTATTTCACCGAGCACGCGCACCTCGCCCTCGACAACGTGATCGTCGCGGAGACCGACGGCCAGCTCGTCGGGCACGTCTCCTCGCTCGACCTGACGATGAGCTTCGCGGGCGCGGACGTCCCCTTCCAGGGCCTCGCGTCCGTGGCGGTGCTCCCGGAGTTCCGCCGCCGGGGCATCGCGGATCGGCTCGTCCGCGAGAGCCTCCGCCGCATGCGCCGCCGCGGCGAGGCGCTCGCGCTGCTCCACCCCTTCCGGCTTTCGTTCTACCGCAGGTTCGGCTTCGGCGTGTGCGAGCTCCGGGACGTCGTGCGCACCTCGCCCGACCGGCTCCCGGACTCGGTGCTGCGCCGCCACGTGCGGGCCTTCTCCCGCCCGCGGGACGAGCCGCTCATCAAGCAGGCCTACGACCTCGCGCGGGCCGACACCACGGGGCAGCTCTCGCGGAGCGACTACTGGTGGGACGTGCGCGTGTTCAAGCGCTCCCCGAGCGGCGCGGTCTACGTCGATCCGGGCTCCAAGGCGATCGCCGGCTACTTGTTCTTCGACGTCCCGGAGGGCGGCTCTTACGGCGTCCAGCAGCTGCTCGTCCGCGAGCTCCGCGCGCCGACGTCGGGCGCGTACCGCGGGCTCATCGGCTTCCTCGGCGCGCTCGGCGATCAGTACGAGGTCGTGGAGCTGGTGCTGCCGCGCGGCTACGGCGCGCCGCTGCTCGACGAGCCGGGCATCCGCGACGAGCCGATGGTGTACGAGACGGCGGCCCGGCACCCCGGCCTGTGCCCGCCCGTGCACACGGCGCACCGCCGCAACGTCCTCGGCCTGACGGCGGCCGGCGCGATGGGGCGCATCGTCGACGTCGCCGCCGCGCTCGCGCTGCACCCGTCGCCGCGGAAGCACGGCGTCCGCGGGGCCATCGGCCTCGACGTCGAGGACCCCGTGTTCACCGACGCGCCGCGCGCCTTCGACGTCACCTTCGCGGCCCGCGGCGTCCAGACGGCGCCCGGCAGCACGGCGGGCGACCGCCTCTCGCTATCCATCGAGCGGCTCACGCAGATCTATTTCGGCGCCACGTCGGCGCGCGATCTCCTGAGCCAGGGCTTCGTGGTGGGCAGCGCCAAGGCGGCCGCGCTCCTCGACGCGGCGTTCGCCGGCCCCCCCCTGTTCCTCGGCGCCTACAACGGATTCTGACGCGCGGCGCGCCGCTCAGGCGCCGCGCCGGCTCCGGAGGAAGAGCTTGAGCGAGCGCGCGATCAGCGCCGTCTCTTCCCCGCCCTTGCGCGTCTCGGTGGCCGCGTCGTCCTGCGTGTCGACGAGGAGCTGCCACGGCCTGGGATCGTCGGCGAAGGGGAGCAGGAACGGCAGGTCGCACTCCGAGGCGTTGAGCAGCAGGACGAAGTCGTCGTCGACCAGCCGGTCGCCGGACTCGTCCACGTCGTCCAGCCCCTCGCCGGACAGGAACACCCCGAGGCACTTCGTGCACGGGTTCGACCAGTCCTCGTCGGTCATCAGCTCGCCGTCCAGGCGATACCACTGGATATCGTACGCCTTGCCGCCGCGGATGGGGCGCCCCTTGAAGAACGTCGAGCGCCGGAGCGCGGGGTGCTCGTGCCGGATGCGGAGGCACTTGCGCGTGAACTCCAGGAGCGCGCGCGACGGCTCGTCCCAGGTCCACGGCTGCCAGGTGAGCGGGCCGTCCTGGCAGTACCCGTTGTTGTTCCCCTCCTGCGTGCGCCCCCGCTCGTCGCCGTGGAGGATCATCGGCGTGCCCTGCGAGAAGAGGAGCGAGGCCATGATGTTCCGCATCTGGCGCGCGCGCAGCCGGAGGATCTCGGGATCGTCGGTCGGGCCCTCGGCGCCGCAGTTCCACGAGCGGTTGTCGTCCGCGCCGTCGCAGTTGCCCTCCCCGTTCGCCTCGTTGTGCTTGTGGTTGTACGAGACGAGGTCGGCCAGGGTGAAGCCGTCGTGGGCCGTGACGAAATTGATGCTCGTGTACGGCTTGCGCCCGCTGTTCTCGTAGAGGTCGCTGCTCCCCGTGATCCGGAACCCGAGATCGGAGGCGACGCCGCCGGCGCCGCGCCAGAAGTCGCGCAGCGTGTCCCGGTAGCGGCCGTTCCACTCCGCCCAGCGCACCGGGAAATTGCCCACCTGGTAGCCGCCGGGGCCCACGTCCCAGGGCTCGGCGATGAGCTTCACCTGGCTGAGCACCGGGTCCTGGTGGATGATCGTGAAGAAGCTCGAGAGCTGCTCGACGTCGTGGAGGCCGCGCGCCAGCGCCGCCGCCAGGTCGAACCGGAACCCGTCCACGTGCATGTCGAGGACCCAGTACCGCAGCGAGTCCATGATCAGCTGGAGCGTCTGCGGGTGGCGCACGTTGAGGGTGTTGCCCGTGCCCGTGTAGTCGAAATAGTAGCGCTCGTTGCCGGGGACGAGCCGGTAATAGGTCGGGTTGTCGATGCCGCGCAGGCTCAGCGTCGGGCCGAGGTGGTTGCCCTCGGCCGTGTGGTTGTAGACGACGTCGAGGATGACCTCGATGCCGGCGGCGTGGAGCGCCTTCACCATCTCCTTGAACTGCCGGACCTCGGACGCCACCTCGGCGCCCGCGCGGTAGTCGACGTCCGGAGCGAAGAAGCCTATCGAGTGGTAGCCCCAGTAGTTCCGGAGCCCCTTGTCGAGCAGGAACTTCTCGTGCACGAAGGCGTGCACCGGCAGGAGCTCGATGGCGGTGATGCCGAGGTACCGCAGGTACCCGATGATGGCCGGGTGGGCGATGCCCAGGTAGGTCCCGCGCAGCTCTTCCGGGACCTCCGGGTGCAGCATCGTCAGGCCGCGGACGTGCGCCTCATAGATGACGCTGCGGTGGAACGGGACGTACGGGCGCCGATCTCCGCTCCAGTCGAACGAGGGGTCGATGACGACGCCGAGCGGGGCGCCGAGCGCCTCGCCGTCGACCATCACGAGATCGCCGTCCGGCTCGCCGCTGCGGTGGGCGAACGCGTTGGCGTCCCACCGGACCCGCGACGCGAGCGCCTTCGCGTAGGGATCGAGCAGGCGCGCCCTGGGGTTGAAGCGCAACCCCCGCTCCGGCGCCCACGGGCCGTGCACGCGATAGCCGTACTTCTGCCCTGGCCCCACGTCGGGCACGTAGATGTGCCACACCAGCGAGGTGCGGTGGCGCATCGGCAGCCGCTGCTCATTCCCCTCGTCGTCGACGAGGCACAGCTCGACCGCTTCGGCGTTCTCCGAGAACAGCGCGAACTGCGTTCCGACGCCGTCCCATGTCGCGCCGAGCGGGTAAGGATCCCCCGGTCGCAATCCCTTGCGCTTCTGGTTCATGCTGTTCTCCAGGCCGGGAGTGGGCCCCCCCGTCTCGGCCTTGTTGCGATGGGCGTGTGTTCGCTGGCTAGGCCACGTGGCTGCGGCGGCTGTGCAGGACGTCGGTCACCGCGTCCGCCACGCTCCGCGCCATCCCCTCGGCGATGCGGAGGGTCTGGGCCTGGTCGCCCTCCGGGGTGCAGAACCTGAGGCGTTCGATCATGTCAGCGAGCCGCCGGGCTAGCTCGCACGCCTCAGCGATCGAAGCTGATGACTCGAGGGAGGCCCTCCGCTGCGGGAGGGGGACCAGTTCTTCGGTCGGCGTCATCGGGGTTGAAATCATGCCTGGCTCCTTCGATATCGGTGATGCCTACAGTCAGCTACCACGGAGAGCAGGCATCATGCCAGCAACACTTCCGTGTGTACGCTCACCGCGGACACAACAGCCGGCGCTCCACGGTGGAGCTTGGGGCAACAAAATCGCCACACGTGGGGCGAATTGTCTCCCACAGCGTCGGTCATCGGTGCCCCGGACAGCCAGATGCCAAAATTGCAAGCACATTGCGCGCCCGTGAGGGTAAGATCATGACAAAGGATGTCCTGGACGGCCGCGTGAGCTCTGCCGGGTCAGGATTCGGCTTCCTGTCGCCTGCGCGCACCCCGGCGGCGAGGCCGTATGGGACGAGCGGGCGGGCGCGCCGGGAGCGCTCGTCCCCGCCCCGGCGGCGGATGGTGCTCGGGGCCGGCGCGGGTTCGCGGCCGGGCACCGCGACAGGCGCGGCTGCGCGACGGCGGCCGCCGCTGGCCGCTGCACAGGGGTCGCCGCCGATGGATCGCGGCGCGCCTCGTCCACTCCGTTCCGGCCGCACGTTCGTCGTTTCAGTGCTCTTCGCCCTGATTCATCTTGACTCGGGCGCCTGGAGCGCGGCGCGAGATCCTGTGCGAAGCGCTCGCGCGCCGCGGGGCGCGGGCGGGGCCGATCGCGCACATCGGGAGAGGCCGTCTCGGCCGCGGCGTGGACGAACGAGGCGGCTGTAGCAGCGCCCGGGGGGCCCAGGTTAGACTCCGGTCCGCCGCGGCGGCCGCCGGTCCAACGCGCCGCGGTCGAGAAAGCTCATGATCGGAACACTCCAGGCGAAGCTCCAGTATCTCAAGAACAAGAACCTCCACAACTGGCTCGGCGGCTACGCCCGCCAGAGAATCGAGAACGCCCGCAGTCCGCGTCCGATCGGCCCGCGACACCTCCTCTTCGCGGTCTGCGACCACTGGGAGCCGGGGTGGGAGAACGCGACGCCGGAGGTCGGCGACGCGCGGGTGAGGGCATGGTCGGAGCGATATCCCGAGATGGCCGGCGCCTACCGCGACGCGGACGGCCGGCACCCGCGCCACAGCTTCTTCTTCCCGGGGGAGCAGTACACGCCCGGGTGGCTCGACGCGCTGGCGGATCTCACGCGCCGCGGCTTCGGCGAGGTGGAGCTGCACCTGCACCACCACAACGACACGGAGGAGAACCTGCGCGCGGACATCCGCAGGTACCTGGAGATCCTCGGGAAGCACGGGCACTTCTCGCGCGACGCGGACGGGCGCATGCGATATGGGTTCATCCACGGCAACTGGTGTCTGGCGAACTCCGGGCGGGACTCGCGGAACTGCGGAGTCGACGCGGAGCTCCCGCTCCTGTTCGAGACCGGCTGCTATGCCGACTACACGTTCCCGTCGGCCCCTGACGAGTCGCAGCACAGCATCGTGAACCAGATCTACTGGCCGACCGGCAACCTGGCGCGCCGGAGGGCCCACGCCGTCGGCGCCCGGGCCAAGGTCGGCGAGGTGCTGGAGGACCGGATCCTGATGATCGAGGGTCCGCTCGCGCTCGCGCTGACGCGCCGGGGGAACCGGGTGCGGGTGCGGATGGAGTACGGCGCGCTCCAGGCGGTCGATCCGCCGACGCCGGACCGGGTGAAGACGTGGGTGGATCAGAACATCCACATCGAGGGGCGGCCCGAGTGGGTGTTCGTCAAGGTCTACACGCACGGGGCGCCCGAGGATCAGGCGGAGTCGCTGCTCGGCGCGGGGAGCCACACGCTGCACCGGGAGCTCACGACCCGGTACAACGATGGTAAGGAGTGGGTGCTCCACTACGTGACCGCGCGCGAGATGTACAACATCGCGATCGCGGCGCTCGATGGCAAGACGGGCAACCCCGGGGACTACCGGGATTACCGGCTGAAGCCGCCGCCCTGCGCGAGCTGACGCGCCCGGAGACCCGGCCTCCGGGGCCCCCCGCGCGACGAGCCCCCTCCCACGGGGCCGGGCAGCTCTCGACAGAGCCTCAGCCCGCCCCGCGCCGCTCCCGGAGCACCTCCTCGAGGAGCGCGTAATAACGATCCCCCACGACATCCCACGAGAGCGCGCCCACGCTGCCCCGCAGCGCCTCCGGATCCCACGCCATGTCCAGCGCTCGGACCAGCGCGTGCCCGAGCGCCTGCGGATCGCCCGCGGGGACGAGCAGGCCGTTGCCCCCCGGCCCCTCGCACACGAGCTCCGGCACGCCGCCCACCCGGGTCGCGACGACGGGGCGGCCCGAGGCGAGCGCCTCCAGGACGACGTTCGGGCAGCCCTCGCGGCGGCTCGGCAGGCAGAACACGTCGCACGCCGCCATGTACTCCGGGATCTCCGCGGGCAGCGCCCAGCCGTACAGCCGCGCCCGGTCCGCGAGGCCGAGCGCGCGCACCCGCGCGCGCAGCGGCTCGAGCAGCTCGCCGCCGCCGACCATCATGAGGTGCACGTCGCGGCGGCCCGCCTCGGCGAGGCGCGCCATCGCCTCCACGAGGACGTCGACGCCCTTCTCGGGCACGTGGTAGCCCGCGTAGAGCACCACCTTCGCGTCCACCGGCAGACCGAGGCGCTGCCGCGGCTCGACCCGGTCCCGGATCGAGAACCGCGCGCCGTCCACCGCGTTGAGCTGCACCACGACGCGCTCCCGCGGCACCCCGAGCTCCACGAGGCGCTCGCCGAGCGCCCCGCTCACCGCCACCACCCGGGCGCAGCGCTGGAGCGCCGGCGCGATCTGCGCCCGCAGCACGGCGTCCCTCGGCTGCTCGTTGATGTCGCTGCCGAGCACCGTCGTGACGAGCGGCACCCCCGCTTCCCGCGCGAACACGTCCGCGGCGACCGTGTCGGGATAGGCCCAGGCGGCCAGGATCACGTCGTAGGGGAACTCGCGCCGGAGCCCGGCCATCGTCCGCCCGAGCGACGCGTGGATCGCCCGCGCGTGCAGGCGCGGCTGCCCCGGGATCGACCAGTAGGTGGGGAACAGCGCGTCGATGCCGGTGTGCGACTCGCGCGTGCCGCCGATGAGCTCCTGCGACGCCCCGCGCACGCGCGTCCACCAGGGCGTCGGGGCCACGAGCCTGAGCTCGCAGCGGCGCGCGAGCGCCCGGTACGTGTGATAGCTGTACGGCGCCATCGTCGGCAGCCGCATGGAAGGGTAATGGTGGGTGAAGACGAGGACCTTCATCGCGCGCTCGCCCGTCACCCGAGGCCGAGATAGAGCTGCTCGTACTTGCGCGTCATCTTCTCGAACGAGAAGTCGTCGCGGACCCGCGCGTGCCCCGCCTCGCCGAGCCGCCGCCGCAGCGCGGGATCGCGCGCGAGCCGCTCGATCGCGGCCGCGAGCGCGTCGGGGTCGTCCACCGGGACGAGCAGGCCGTGCTCTTCGCTCCGCACCACCTCGGGGACGCCGCCGACCGGCGTCACCACGACAGGCAGGCTGCGCGCCATGGCCTCGAGCACCGCGAGCGGCAACCCCTCGTCGCGCGAGGGCAGCACGAAGAAGTCGGCGGCGAGGAGCAGATCGGGCACGTCCTTGCGGAACCCGAGGAAGCGCGCCTCCTTGCCGTGGATCCCGAGCTCCCTCGCGAGCCCGTGGATGCGGTCGCGCTCGTCCCCGTCGCCCACGATGAGGACGGTGACGCCGCGGTCCCGCAGCCGCGCGAGCGCCCGGAGCAGCACGTCATGCGCCTTCACCGGATGAAACGCGGCCGGCATGATCCCGACGAACGCGCCGCCGGACGGGCCCGCGGGCTCGGGCGATTGCGCGGGCGGCGGGTCGGCGCCGAAGCCGAGCTCGGCGCGCACCTCCTCGCGCGTCCGCCGCGCCGGGGTGATGTCGATCCCGTTGTGAATGACAGAGATGTTGCCGGCGACGCCCACGGCGCCGCTCTTGTCGGCCGTGTCCTGCGAACATCCGACGACGGCGTCCGTCGCCCGCCACTCGAAGCGCGAAGGAACGCGGATGATCCCGCGCGTCTGGGCGTGATCGGTGAAGACGAGCCGCGCCCGCGTGAGGAGCTTGCCGACCGTGGCGTAGTGGAGCGCAGTGGGGTTGTGCGCGTGAATGACGTGCGGACGCGCGCGCGCGAAGGCCAGCGCCGCGTGCGCCGCGCGCGCGGGCAGGCGCCCGCCGAGCACGGTGGCCGGCAGCGCGCGCTGCCGCGCCAGATCCGCGAGCGGCCCGCCGCGCAGCGCGAGGATGGAGGCGTCGTGGCCGTGGCGCCGCTGCGCCTCGGCGAGGCGCAGCACGAAATGCTCCATGCCGCCGCCGTTCAGGCTGCTCACGACATGGACGATCCGCAGCGTCGAAGTCCCCATGGAGGGTTGCTACCCGAATCGGGTCTCCTGTTGAAGCGCAAACCGCACCGCGCGCCGTCACCCACGCTGCCAACACGCCTCGCCGGGGCGCCTGCGTTCGTGACGTTTGGCGCGGGGTCACGCCGAGTCGCGCCGAGTCACGCGCGGTCGCGCCGAGTCGCGCTCGCCGCTGATCGTTCGCGCTCGTTCGCGCTCGTTCGCGCTCGCCCTTGCCCAGAGGACGCCCCGGGTCGCTGGGTCATCCTACCACCTCGCCTCGCCGTCACCGCACTTTTGATTTGGCGAGCGGAAGCGGCTACTAGACGGGCATGAACCCTGAACTTCGGCGCGCCCTGGACCAGGGCATGCGCCGCGTGCCAGGCATGAGCGCCGCGGCGAGGCTGCTCGCCGTGCGGCTCGAGACCGTCAAGGCGCTCCTCGCGCGCCGGCTCGACGAGAACCCGCTCCCGGTGCCCGACGCCGTCACCCCGAGCGACATCCCGTCGGTCGCCGAGCTCGGCCCCGGGGACAGGGTGCTCGCCGAGCTCGATCAGGACGGCTTCGCCTTCGCGCTCCACCCGGCCGACGTCCCCTTCTTCAACCGCAGGAGCGAGAAGATGCCGCGCCTGCGGTACCGGCTGCACGTCGTCCTGCGCCGCGGCTACGTCTGCGTTCGCAAGCGCTTTATCGGCCAGCCGCGGAACGCGCCCGCGAGCGCGCACCTCTCCTCCCTGCTCGGGCTCTTCTTCTATAACGAAGCGGCCGCGCTCCTCCGCCTGCGCGATCTCCCCAGCGTCCCGAGGATTCGCGATCTCCACCTCACCACGCGCACCCTGTTCATCGACTACGTGCGCGGCCAGACGCTGCAACATCAGGTCGCCGAGCGCGGGCAGAAGATCCTCGACATCGACCTCGCGCCGCTCGGGCAGCTGTTCGATCCGGAGCGCGATCGGCGCGAGATCGAGGCGTTCGCGAGCGGCGGCGGCGAGGCCCACCGCGGCCGCATCGAGGAGATCGTCCGGGCGATGAACGCGCGCGGCGTCGCGCCGCTCGACGTCAAGCTCGGCAACGTGCTCATCGGCGAGAAGACGGGCGCCCTCTACTGGGTCGATTTCGAGCGGGCCGCGATCGAAGGCGCGCCCCGCTACCGCGAGCAGCTCGCGGAGCACCATGACCTCGTGAATCGGTGGTTCGGGCTCTCCCTCCCGGGCGACGGCGGAGCGTGAGGCGCGGCGGGCGCGATCGAGGGTGCGATCGATGACACGAGAGGAAGGCAGGGCGCCGCGGGGCGCCATCGAGCGGATCGGCGAGAAGGCGGGGCGGTCGTGGCCGAGCATCGAGGCGGCCGCGCGGCTCTCGGCGGAGACCCGGACGCGCCTCGCGGCGCTGCTCCGCGAGCAGATCCCGTGCGACACGAGCGCGGTGGTCTTCGGCTCGCTCGCCCGGGGCGAGTACACGACCGGCAGCGATCTCGACTGGACGCTGCTCATCGACGGTCAGGCCGACGAGGGGCACTTCAGCCAGGTCCAGGCCATCACGAAGCTCCTGAAGGAGGCGAAGTTCCACGAGCCGGGCCCGACGGGCGTGTTCGGCAACGTGGCCTTCAGCCACCCGATCCTCCACCAGATCGGCGGGCAGGAGGACACGAACAAGAACACGACCCAGCGCATCCTGCTGCTCCTGGAGTCGCTCGCGATCGGCAAGCCGGACGCCCATGAGCGCGTGCTCAGGCTCGTGCTCTCGCGCTACGTGGAGGACGACCGCGGGCTGCACTACGGCAGCAAGCGCGAGATCATCCCGATGTTCCTGCTGAACGACATCGTCCGGTACTGGCGCACCGTCGCCGTCGACTTCGTCTACAAGCAGCGGGAGCGCAGCTCGGGCTGGGCGCTCCGCAACGCGAAGCTCCGGATGTCGCGCAAGCTCATCTTCGTGAGCGGGCTCATCACCTGCTTCGGCTTCGAGCTGTTCGGCAAGGACCGGGCGACGTGGGCCGACGACGGCGACCGGATCTCGACGCCCGCGCTCGTGCGCTTCCTCCGCGAGCGCATCCGGGTGACGCCGCTGGAGAGCCTCGCCGAGGTGCTGCTCCGGCCCGCGATCTCGGCGGAGACGGCGCGGACGCTGTTCGACAGCTACGACGCGTTCCTCGATCTCCTCTCGAACGAGGAGGAGCGGGGCCGGCTGAAGCAGCTGCCGCTCGACGAGCAGCTCGGCCACGACCCGACGTTCAAGCGGGTGCGCGACATCGGGCGCGAGTTCCAGCGCGGGCTCGACCGGCTCTTCTTCGAGGAGGACCCGGAGCTCCGCAAGCTCATCCAGACGTACGGGGTGTTCTGATGCGACCCATGGGCTACTCGACAGGGGCGCTCGCGCTCAGCGACGTCGAGCGGGCGCTCTCGATGCTGGAAGGGAGCTCCGCGACCGCGGTGGAGCTCTCCGCGCTGCGCATCTCGGAGCTCAAGCCGCTGCTCCGGCTGCTCGGCTCCCTGGACCTGTCGCGCTATCGCTACGTGTCGTTCCACGCCCCGAGCCGCTTCGACGCGGCGGAGGAGCGCGTCGTCGCCGACGCCATGGCGGAGGTGGCCGCGCTGGGCTGGCTCGTCGTCCTCCACCCCGACACCGTCCACGACCTCGGCGCCTTCCGGCAGCTCGGCGGCCTGCTCGCGCTCGAGAACATGGACAAGCGAAAGCGGACGGGCCGCACGGTGGACGAGCTCCGGCCGTTCTTCGACGCGCTGCCGGACGCGTCGTTCTGCTTCGATATCGGCCACGCGCACCAGGTCGATCGCACGATGACGGAGGCGCACTTCCTGGTGAAGGCGCACAGGACGCGGCTGAAGCAGCTCCACGTGAGCGAGGTGAACTCGGGCAGCCGGCACGACGCCTTGAGCCAGAGCGCGGCGCACGCGTTCCAGCGGGTCGCCGCCCACGTCCCGGGCGACGCGGCGCTGATCCTGGAGACGCCGGCGTCGCCAGAGGAGCTGGAGCGGCAGATGGCCATCGCGAGGGCGGCGCTGACGATCCCGGACGGCTTGGAAAAGACGCCCGGCTGACCCGGGAAGCGCCGGCGGCGAGGGCGCGGGCGCGCCGGTTTCGCCGGTCGCCGGCATCGATCCTGGCGAGCCCTGGCCTCGCAGCCTCGACGAGCGGCTTCGGGGGCAGCGCGGCGCCCAACGGACGGTCTGGGGGCGCCCGAGGCGCTACGCTGCGCCCGTTCTCGGCGCGCCCAGGGCCGGATCGGGGGGACCACGATGAAGCTGAAGACGCTCGCGGCCGCGAGCACCGCATGGCTCGCCGCCCTCGCGCTGCTGACGGCGAGCGGGCTCACGCTCAGCACCGCGTACATGGACCGCGAGGTCGCGTGCCTGTTCAACCTGGTCCGAGAGGTGCGATCCATCATGGAGCTGGAGGTCCACCTCCTCTCGTACGAGCGCGAGAGCGCCCGGGTCGCGCTGACCCAGCTCCCCGAGCACGCGCGCGCGCGCGACGCCGCCGGGCGCGAGGTGCAGCGGTGGATCGACGACCTCCGCGACAACTCCGTCACCGCGGACAACGCGGACGTCGTCAAGGCGACCGAGCGGGCGCTCGAGCGCTACCTCGCCGCGCGCGCGCTGGCGGACGCGGCGGCGCCGCCAGCCGCCCCCGCGGAGCGCGGGCTCCCCGAGGAGGTCGATCGCGCCTTCGTCGCGCTCGAGCGGCTGCTCGCCGCGAAGCTCGAGGAGGCGCGGATCGCCCGGGGGCGCGTCGACGCGGTGAACCGGCTCTCGGAGACCGTGAGCCTCGGGGCCGCCGCGATGCTGCTCACCGGGGTCCTGCTCGCGCTGTGGCAGATGAGCGGGCGAGTCTATCGCCCGCTGCTCGCGATCCGCGCCGCGATCGACCGCTACGGGGCCGGCGCGCTCGACGCTCGCGCGCCGCAGGGCGGGCTCGACGAGCTGCGCGAGATCGCCGTCGCGTTCAACGAGATGGCCGAGGCGCTGGCCGAGCAGCGCCGGAGGCAGCTCGGGCTCCTCGCGAGCGTGGCGCACGATCTGCGCAACCCGCTCGCCGCGCTGAAGCTCACCGTCGACCGCCTCCGGCCGGATCGGCCCCTGCCGCCCGAGGAGCGGCTCAGGCCGATGCTCGCCCGCATCGGGAAGGAGGCCGCGCGCTGCGATCACATGCTCACGGACCTCATGGACATCGCGCGGATCGAGGGCGGCGAGATCGAGCTGCGCCACGAGATCCGGGACGCCTGCGAGATCGCCCGCGAGGTCGTCGAGCTCTACCGGCCGACGGCGACCGCGCACGAGATCAGGCTGTCGCTGCCCGACGAGGCGGTCCCGCTGCGCTGCGATCCGGTCAGGATCGAGCAGGTCCTCAACAACCTGGTCGCGAACGCCATCAAGTACTCGCCGGAGGGCGGCGCCGTGCTGGTCGCCGTCGCGCGCGAGGGCGCCGAGGTCACGATCGCGGTCGCCGACCAGGGCGTCGGCATCGCGGCCGAGGACCAGCGGCGGCTGTTCGAGCGCTACTGGCGCGCGCCGTCGTCGCGCTGCGTGGCCCCGGGCGTCGGCCTCGGCCTGTGGGCCGCGCGCCGCATCGCCGAGGCGCACGGCGGGCGCATCGAGGTGACGAGCGCCGCCGGCGAGGGCTCGACGTTCACCCTGCGCCTGCCGTCCTAGTCCCTAGGGCTCGTCCGGATCGAGCTCCCAGCCGAAGACGCCGGGGGTGCGCGCGCGGTGCCTGCCGAGCGCCTCGCCGGGGAGCCAGGGGCCGTCCGCGGCCCAGCGGGTGGAGAAGGCGTCGCGCAGCACGAGCTCCGCCAGCTTGCCCCTCGGCGAGAACCCCCACTCGGCCTCCTGCGAGACGTCGTCCGGGTCGGCGTAGAGCCGCCAGACGAAGAAGCCGGCGCAGGTGCGCGCGTCCAGGAACGGCGCCATCACGGCGGCGTATGCCTCGGCCTGCGAGCGCTGATCGACGACCACGTCCTTCATGCGGTCGGGCCACTCCCACGGGCGCACGGCGGGATCGCGCCGCGTGGTGTAGCCGATCTCGGTGAGCAGGACCGGCTTGCCCCACGCGCGCGCCACCGCGTCCACCCCGGCCGCGACCTTGCGCCCGCCGCGCAGGAGCTCCTCGAACGACGCGCCCTCGCGCTCGGCGAGCGGATAGAACGCGTTGATGCCGATGAGGTCCAGCGCGTCGAAGATCAGCGTGTGCTCGACGTCGTCCCAGTTCGCCGAGTAGGTGAGCAGCCCCGGGTACGCGCGGCGCACCGCCTCGATGATCGGCAGGAAGCTCGCCGCCCGCGCCGTCGTCACCCAGCTCCGCAGCTCGACGCCCACGCTGAGCATCTCGGCGCCGCCCTCGCGCGCGACCTCCGCCCAGGTGAGCAGGAACCGGCGGTACGACTCGGCCCAGCGCGCCCAGCCCGCGTCGTCCCCCGGGTCGATCATCGCCCGCCACTCGCCGCTCTCGACCCAGAGGTGCGGGACGAGCAGCACCTTGAGCCCGCGCGCGTGCGCCTGCGCGATCGCCGCGAGCACGTTGCGCCGGTTCTCCTCGAACGGCGCCTCGAAGACGAGATCGACGCCGGTGCCCTTGCCGTCCCACACGCGGCCGAACGGCGTCAGGCTGACCCAGGTCGCGCCCATCGCCACCGCTTCATCCATCGCTCGCCCGCTCGCCGCGGTCCCGTAGCCGCGGCCCGGATGCCGGAGGTTCTCGATCGGCCCGATCGTCACGCCGCGCACGCCGCCCCAGCCCGACTCGGCCCACCCCGTCGCGCCGTACGGAAGGCGCTCCGGCGAGATCCGCGGCGCCTCCGGCGGGACGCGCAGCGCCCCCGGCGCGACGCGCGGCGCCTCCGCCGCGCTCCGCGGTGCCTCCTGCGCGATCCGGGGCGCGGCGCTCGCGGGCCGCGCAGCGCCGCAGACGGCCGCCGCCGACACGGCGAGGGCGGCGCCCGCGGCGCCGGCGAGCGCGCGTACTTCTCGACTCATCGCTGGCACGGGGACGCCTTATACCAGGCGGGCGGCTCGCGGTACCGCGGACGTCAGCCGCCGTCGGTCTCCTGGGGCCGCGGCCCGCCGTGACCCTGCTCGGACGGCTGCGGCGCGGCCGTCGCCGGCCCCTGCGGCTGCGGCGCGGCCGCCGTCTCCCCCGGCCGCGGCGCGGTCGCCGCCTCCGACGGCTGCCGCGCGCGCAACAGCGCGTCGCGCTCCTGCCGCGCGCGCTCGGTCCCCTCGCGCCACCGCTGCTCGCGCTCCATCTTCTCGCGCCGCCGCCGCTCGCGCTCGACCTCGTCGTAGATCACGTCGGGCCGCTGCGGCTGGTACCGGAGCCCGCCCGGCGGCACGGCTTGCAGCGCTCCGCCGTCCGGGCCCGGAGCGCTCTCGGCATCCGGCCCCGGCGCCGCGGGTTCACCCGACGCCACGGCCGCGGCAGGCACGGCCGCGCCCGGCCGCCTCGCCGCCGCGGCGGCGGAGCGCGCCTCCTGGGCCGCGCGCTTCGCCACGCCCTTCGATGCCAGCGCCGCGCTCTCATCGCCGCCGAGCGCGCCCGTCTGCACGAGCCACACGCCGCCGACCCCCGCGGTCATCCCGAGCACCGCGAGCGCGATCGCGAGCCGGCGCGGCCACGGCGACGGCCCGCCGCGCACGACCGTGAGCCGCTCCGTCTCGGCCGGCGCGCGCGCCTCGGCCGGCGTGACGCGCGGCGCCGGGTCGACGGTGACGCGATGCGCGACCTCGCGGTCGAGCGGAACGGGCGTTCCGCCTGCCGGACGCTGCCCTGCCCTGCCCCGCAGGTCGGTGGGGAGCTGCGGCGGGCTCACCGTCAGGACCGGGGGCGGCGTGCGGCTCGGCCGCAGCTGCTCGCCGCCGTCCCAGGACGCGCCCGCGTGCGACACCAGCGTGATCTCGCCGTGGCGGACGCCTCCTGGCGCATCCCACTTGGCCGTCGTCTCGAGGTCGCCCATGAGATCGTCGGGCGACATCATCGGCAAATCGGCCAGCGTGTCGGCCTCCCACTCGTCCTCGACGGGCGCGGGGGCCGGGGTCGCCATGCGGAGCGTCTCGTCCTCCGCCCGGAGCGCCTCCCACACGCGCTCGGCCGCGTCCTCCGCGCCCTCGCCCCCGAAGCGCGCGAGCGCGAACGCGAGCTTCGCGACGTCCGAGGGGCGCGCCTCCGGGTCCTTGTCGAGGCAGCGCAGCACGAGGCCCCCGAGCTCGGCCGGCTCGAACCGCGGCGGGAACGGCGCGGGCGGATCGTTCAGGACCTTGTTGCAGATCTCGAGCTCGGTCCGCGCCTCGAACGGGCTCGCCCCGCAGAGGAGCGCGTAGGCCACCGCGCCGATCGACCAGATGTCGGCGCGCTCGTCGATGCCGCCCGCCGACCGCATCTGCTCCGGCGCCATGTAGAGCAGCGAGGTCCGCATGGCGCCGGAGGCGGCGTTCGGGCCCTCGCTCTCGACGCCGCACGCCACGGCCGACACGCCGAAGTCGAGCACCTTCACGCTCGGCGCGCCGTCGCCGAAGCTGAGGAACACGTTCTCGGGCTTGAGGTCGCGGTGGAGGAGCCCGACGCCGTGCGCCTCGGCGACCGCCTCGCAGATCTGGAGGAGGTACTTCACCGCCTCCCTGGGCCGCAGCGGCCCGCGGCGCTGCAAGTAGCTCGCGAGATCGGAGCCCTCCAGGTACTCGCTGACGACGAACGGCACGCCGCCCTCGACCCCGACGTCGAGGACCCGCGCGACGTACCTGCCCGATAGAGCGCGCGCGGCGCGAGCGCCGCGGAGCAGCCGGTCGGCGGCGTGCCGGTTCTCGGCGATCCTGGGATCCACGCGCTTGAGCGCGACGCGCTGGCCCGACGCGCGATCGATCGCGAGGTGGACGGCGCCGACCCCGCCGAGGCCGAGCCGGGTCTCCACCGCGTACCTGCCGGCGACGACCTCCTGGCCCCCCGCCGGAGCCTCGGCCGCCCGAGGCGCACGCTCGGCGTCGGTCCACTCTCGCGCGGCCGCGCGATCCTCTCCTCCGGCCTTCAGCGACGTCAACGCACTGCCTCGGTGGGGTCCGCGCGCTCCGCGAACCGGGTCAAAACCTGTCCTCTGAATAGCAGATCCAGAGTGCAGCAACGCGTCCATGACGTGTCGTCTACCGACCACGACGACAGGGGGATGTCCGTTCTGTGCGCAGCCGGCTGGCCGGCCAGCTGGCCGGCCGGCCGGCCCGCCTCCATCCATCGCTGCCGCGAATGCAGCCGATCCATCGCCCTTCGCCATCCAGACATTCCCAGCCATGCAGCCCAGCGATGCGCCCTCCGTGCCATGCAGTCCGGCGCTGCGCCGCGCGGGGCGCGCGGGCCTGCGCTCCGGCCGTCCACGCGGCTCACGGCGGGAGCCCGAGCGCGAGCGCTACCAGGGTGTCGATGCCGGCCAGGACGAGGACGAGCGCCGCGGCGGACCCCGCGCCGAGCCCGAGCGCCTTCACCGCGCGAAGGCCCCGCCCCCCGCGGGCGTCCGGCCGCCCGTGCTGAACGCCGCGCGTGACCCAGCACCACCCGAGCATGGACAGCGGCCCGAACGCATAGAGCGCTGCGCCCCAGGTCGCTCCGTTCCAGCAAGCGGCGCGCTGCTCGGGCGTAAGCCGCCGCCGATCCCACCGCTGCAGCGCGAGCGGCAGCGCAATGCCGAGCAGCATCTGGATTGCGAGGCGGAGAGCGCTCATGTCGCGCGAGGGGATCCCGGGCGCGCGATCCGCTCAGGCAGCGCCGGACAACCGCTGTTCGATCGAGCACGCCGCAGCGCGTCGCGGCAGAGCTCGGGTGAGCGACTCGATGCCCGTCTTCGCTGTCCTGCTGCGCCGCGGAAAGCACCCCAAAAATCGCGTGCCGGCCTTCTCGATCTCCACGGGGATTGATACGAACGAGGAATGACAACGACTGAGGCAGGGGACATCAGGAACGTTGCAATCATCGGACACAAGGGGGCTGGGAAGACATCGCTCGCCGAGGCCATGCTGTACGTCGGCAAGGCGACGGCCAAGCTCGGCAAGGTGGACGACAAGTCGAGTGTCCTCGACGATACCGCCGAGGAAAAAGAGCACGTTTGCTCGTTCGAGGCGAGCGTCGCGCACCTCTCCTGGGGCGGGAAGAAGATCAACCTCGTCGACACGCCCGGAGAGGGGAGCTTCCTCGCCGAGACGCGGCTCGCGCTCGCCGCGGTCGACGCGGCCATCCTCGTCGTGAGCGGCAAGGACGGCGTGCAGCCGATCACCGAGCGTGTCTTCGGGTGGGTGAGGGAGGCGAAGCTGCCGTGCATGGTCGTCGTCACCAAGGTCGACGCCGAGAACGCGCGACCCGACGAGGTGATCGCCGAGGTCCGCGCGCGCCTCAAGGCGCCGCTCGCGATCATGGAGGAGCGCGTCGGCGAGGGGCTCCAGTACCGGGGGGTCGTGGCGATCCGGACGAAGAAGGCCTGGCTCGACAAGCCCGAGGCGCCCGCCGCGGCCGCCGGCGCTCCCGTGCCGGCCGACGTCGCGGGGGCGGTCGAGAAGGCCCGGGGGAAGCTCGTCGACGACGTCGCCGGCAGCGACGACGAGCTCACCGAGCGGTACCTGACCGAGGGCGACCTCACGCAGCAGGAGCTCGATCAGGGGCTCCGCGCCGCGGTCCGCCGGGGGGCGCTGGTCCCGGTCTACTTCGCCTCCGGGGTCCGCCCGAGCGGCGCCGCCGCGCTGCTCGACGGCATCGTCGAGCTCGTGCCCCCGCCGACCGAGCACCCGGCGTGGGCCGGCGTCGTCCCGAGCGGCAAGCCCGGCGCCGCGCCGCAGGCCGCCGAGCGGCCGCCGTCCGCGGAGGCGCCGGCGGCGGCGTTCGTCTTCAAGACGTCGATCGATCCGCACGCCGGCCGCACCTCGTTCGCGCGCGTGCTCTCCGGCGCGCTCCGGCCCGACGCCACGCTGCTCAACGCGAGCACGGGCAACGCCGAGCGCCTCGGCAAGATCCACGCCGTGGTCGGCAAGGACCACAAGCAGGTGGAGGAGGCGCGCGCCGGCGACATCGTCGCGCTGCACAAGCTGAAGGCCACGCTGAGCGGGCACACGCTCTGCGACGAGAAGCACGCGTTCCTCTTCAGCGCGCCGGAGCTGCCGCCGGCCCTCTTCTCGCGCGGCGTGAGGTTCGACGCGAAGGGCGGCGAGGACAAGGTCGGCAACGCACTCTACCGGCTGACCGAGGAGGACCCGGGGCTCAGCGTGCACCAGGACCCGTCGACCCGCGAGCTCGTCGTCTCGGGCCTCGGCGCCCTGCACCTGGAGATCACGGTGGAGCGCATCCGCCGGCGCGTCGGGATCGACTGCCGGCTCGGCCCGCCGCACATCGCCTACAAGGAGACGATCTCGCGGAAGGCCACGAACGTCGAGGGCAAGCACAAGAAGCAGACCGGCGGTCATGGCCAGTTCGGCGTCTGTTACATCGACATGGAGCCGCTGCCGCGCGGCGGCGGCTTCGTCTTCGAGGACGCGGTCGTGGGCGGCGCCGTGCCGCGGCAGTTCATCCCCTCGGTCGAGAAGGGCATCGTCAAGGCGATGTCGAAGGGCGTCCTGGCCGGCTACCCGATGGTCGACGTCAAGGTGCGGCTCTTCGACGGCAAGTACCACGACGTCGACTCGTCGGACGCGGCCTTCCAGATGGCGGGCAGCAAGGCGTTCAAGGCCGCCGCCGCGCAGTGCGCGCCGGTGCTGCTCGAGCCGATCGTGCGGCTCTCGGTGACGGTGCCGAGCGCGACGATGGGCGACATCATCGGCGACATCAACAGCCGCCGCGGGAGGATCATCGGCACGGACTCGGTCGAGGATCAGACGATCGTGAACGCGTTCGTCCCGCTGGCCGAGGTGCTCGAGTACGAGTCGAAGCTGAAGAGCATGACCCAGGGCAAGGGCACGTTCACGATGAGCGTCGAGCACCTGGAGGTCTGCCCGCCGGCGGTGCAGGAGAAGGTGATCAAGGAGAGCGGCTTCAAGGCCGAGGCCGACGAGGACTGACGGGGGCGACGCCCGGGCTACGGGTGGATGTGGACGATGGTCCCCTCCCCCGTGGCCTTCCCCGCGCTGACCCCGTGCCACCCGTCGGGCACCGGCGGATCGGTCCAGAGGAACACCCTTCGCGCGTCGATCGGCGACAGGTTGATGCACCCGTGGCTGCGCGGCTTGCCGTAGTCGTCGTGCCACGGCGCCGCGTGGATCGCGTAGCCCGCCTCGAAGTACTGCACCCACGGCACGTCGCGGAGCTCGAACTTGTTGTCGACCTCGTGCGCGTCCATCGTCGTCGTGACGTGCTTGTCGCGGATCCGGAACGTCCCGCGCACGGTCGAGAAGGTCTTCTTGGGGTCGCCGAGCCCGTCGCGCCCCGTCGCCGCCGCGGTCGCGTAGACCGGCCGCTTGCCCTCGTAGAGGATGAGCGTCTGGCTGAGGATCGAGATGTCGATCCACTTCACGTCCCCCTGCGCGAACGACGGCAGCTCCGAGGGCTTCACCGCGATGGCGACGTCGGAGTCGCGCACCCACGTCCCGTCCTTCGCCTCGACGAGGCGCGCGCCGCCCACCTTCCTCGATCGCCCCGTGAGCTGCACGGCGGTGTGCCAGGGCAGCTCGCCCGCCTTTTCCATCTCGCCGCCCGAGATGTCGTAGCGCTTCGCGTCCTGCCGGTGCACGAACGCGAGGGGCAGCTCCCACCCCTTGGTCATGTCGACGCCGCGGAACGTGGAGCCGCGGGCGGGCTTGAGCTTCGACGTGGGCACGAGCCGCGCGTCGGTGGTCATCGCGAAGCGCCGCCCGCCGTCGCCCATGAAGGTGTCGATGAGGGCGAGCCCCGCCTTGCGCGCGATCCGGTTCGTGATGATCGCGTAGCCCGGGACCTTGAACGACGAGATGTTCGGGATCTGCCGCCCGCCCTTGAAGAACCAGGGGATCTCGTCGCTGCCGTTGCCGCCGTAGAGCTCGCTGTCGCCGAGCTCGGGCGGCTCGGCGGGCGGGTCGCCGGTCGCGTTGCCCTGCGCGTCGAGCGGCACGTCGTTGGCGCCGACCTTGATCTCGTCCCACTTCTTCTTGAGCTTCTTGTAACTGCGGAGGTGCCGCTCCAGGCTCATCTCGTACTGGAGCTGCTCCTTCATCGACGGCATCCGGTAGTAGTTCGGCGCGATGGCCCTGACGAAGGCGTACGGGTACGGCATCGGCTTGGACAGGTCGGGCCGCCGCGTGAGCGCCCGGAGGATCGGGTGCTTCATGTCGATCGTGGCGTCGCTGTCCGCGCACATGTACCCGGCGGGCAGCACGCGGTAGTAGCCGCCCTGGCAGTCGTCGAACGACACGGGCTTCTCCCCGCGGGGCGCCGTCCCGCCCGCACGCAGGTAGCCGAGCTTGGCGGAGCGGCGGTCCGCCTTCTCGTAGATGGGCGCGACCATCTGCACGGCGCCGATGCGGGGCCCGTCGACGCGCGGGAGGGTGGCGGGGTCGTTCTCGGCGGACGTCTGGGCCGCGCCCGCGGAGAGGCTGATGATGCCCTCGGGCGTGGCGTTCTCCCCGCCGCTGCAGGCCGAGAGGACCGGCAGGGCGAGGGCGGCGAGCGCCAGGGCGGGCGGCGAGAAGCCGCGCGCGAGGGCCGGGATCGCAGAGCTTCGCTGTCGGGCGTCCATGCCCCGGGGATGCCGGACAGACGGGCAGGTGGCCAAGTTTTGGCGCTCCCCCCGATCGGAGGGCGAGCGGCAAGACACTGCCAGGAGATGCCAGGGGGATGCCCGGGGATGCCAGGCGATGCACGACGTTGCTGGAAGGGGTTGCGCTGAAGCCCGACCCCGGCTAGGTTCCGGGCCCTCGCGAACCCCGCGAGCATGCGCCACTAGCTCAGCTGGATAGAGCGTCGGCCTCCGGAGCCGAAGGCCAGTGGTTCGAATCCACTGTGGCGCGCTGGGTTGTCGATGATCCCGTGACCTCGGGTCCCGTGATCTCGGGATCGTGCCCGGATTGCGGCGAGGCGCCGCTGCGTGACGCGCTCACGCGAACCACGCGTTGAGCTCGGCGTACGTCAGCGGCGCATCGTGGGACTGCGGCGCCCACCGGCCGGCGAGTAGCTGCTCCGCGTCCTGCCTCGCGGCCGAGAGCGCCGTCAGGGCGAGGCGCGGCCCGACGCTCACCCGGCGCACGCCGAGGGCTCGGAGCTGCTCGACGGGCGGCAGCGCCGGCGAGGCCCACACGTTGAGCGGGGCCTGCACCTCCGCGGCGACGCGCGAGAGCCCCTCGGCCGCCGCGAGGCCCGGCACGAAGACGCCGTCGCAGCCCGCGTCGACGTAGCGCCTGGCGCGGCGCACCACCTCGTCGAGGGCCGCGGCGGACGAGGGCGCGCCGCGCAGGAGCACGTCGGTGCGCGCGTTCAGGAACAGGTCCAGCCCGGCGCGCTGGAGCGCCCCCCGCGCCGCGAGCAGCTTCGCAGCCAGCGCCTCGGGCGGCTCGGCCCCGTCCTCGAGGTTCACGCCCGCGACGCCAGCCTCCGCGAGGCGGCACACCGCGTTGCCGACCCCCTCGGCGCTCGTGGCGTAGCCTCGCTCGAGATCGACGCTCACCGGGACGCGCACGGCGCGGAGGATGTCGCGGGTCGAGGCGAGCAGCCGGTCGAACGGCAGGCGCTCGCCGTCGGCCGCGCCGTGCGCCCAGGCCACCGCCGCGCTGCTCGTCGCGACCGCGGCGCCGCCGGCGGCCTCGGCCATGCGGGCGCTCACGGCGTCCCACGCGTTGAGCAGGACGAGGAGCTGTCCCGGCGCGTGCAGCGCCCGGAAGCGCGCCGCGCTGGAGTGCGGCTGGCTCATTCCCCGCCCTCCGCGTCGGGCGCCGCCGGGAACCGGTAGGCCACGGCGATGCGGTTCCAGGCGTTGATCGTCGCCACGACCGACGTCAGCGCCGCGAGGTCGGCGTCGGAGAACGCGCTCGACACCTCGCGGTACACCTCGTCGGGCACGCCGCCGTCCGCGAGCTGCGTCAGCGCGTCGGTCCACGCGAGCGCCGCCCGCTCCGGCGGCGTGAAGCGAGGGCTCTCACGCCAGCGGGCGAGCGCCTCGAGCCGCTCGCCCGAGATCCCGAGCCGCCGCGCCTCGCGCCGGTGCATCGCGAGGCAGAAGGAGCAGCGGTTCACCAGCGAGGCGCGCACCTTGACCAGCTGGATGAGCTCCGCGCCGAGGGCGCTCTGCTTCGTGGCGGCCGAGATCGCGAGCAGCGCGCGATCGGCCTCGGGGGCGAGGCGCCGGAACCCCGCGTAGTCGAGCCGGGAAGTTTTGGTTGCCATGGCCCGGCAGGATAGGTTCATGATGGCCCAGCGACAGTGCCAAGAACCTCGAAAACGAGTGGGCCATCGTGACCCGCCGCGGAGCCCGGCTCTCCCCGGTGCGCCGGCGGCAGCGGAGCGCCGGTACGCTGCAAGCGCAGCTCTACGACCGGATCCGCCAGGCGATCCTCTCCGGCGCGCTCGCGTCGGGCGCGCGGCTCCCCTCGGCGCGCGCCATGGCGCTCGAGGCGGGCGTCTCGCGGGGGACCGTGGACGCCGCGTACGCGCGCCTCTCGGTCGAAGGGTTCCTCGTGGCGCGCGGCGCGGCCGGCACGTTCGTCACGACCCCGCTCCCCATCGCCGCCGCCTTCGCCCCGGCGGCCCCTCCGGAGCCGCCGCGCAAGGAGCCCCGCGCCCGCGCGGCGCTCCGGCCCTTCCAGATCGGCGTCCCCGCGGTCGACGCGTTCCCCGTCGCGACCTGGTCGCGGCTGCTCGGCCGGCACGCACGGCGCGCCCGCGCCGGCGATCTCGCGGGCTCCGACCCGTGCGGCGACCGCGCCCTGCGCGAGGCCATCGCCGCGCACCTCGCGGTCTCCCGCGGCGTCGTCGCGCGCGCGGAGCAGGTGATGATCACCGGGGGCTACCACGGCGCGCTCGGCCTGCTCGCCCGCGCGCTCGCGCGGCCGGGGGACGGGGCGTGGTTCGAGGAGCCCGGCTACCACCTGGCGCGGGCCGCGCTGGAGCTCGCCGGGCTGCGGCTCGCGGCCGTGCCGGTGGACGCCGAGGGCCTCGACGTCGCCCGCGGCGCCGCGCTCGCCCCGCGCGCCCGGTTCGCGTTCGTGACGCCGAGCCACCAGATGCCGCTCGGCATGGCGCTCTCGCTGCCGCGCAGGCTCGCCCTCCTCGCCTGGGCGCGCGGCGCCGACGCGTGGATCATCGAGGACGACTACGACGGCGAGTTCCAGCGCGCCTCGGCGCCGCTGCCCGCCCTCAAGAGCCTCGATGACCAGGGCCGGGTGATCTACGCGGGGACCTTCAGCAAATCGATGTTCCCCGCGCTGCGCCTCGGCTTCCTCGTCGTTCCGGACGGCGCGCGCGACGCGCTCGCCCGCGTGGCCAGCCTGCTGCACCCGGCCCCGCTGCTCGCCGTGCAGCGCGCCGCCGCCGACTTCCTCGGCGAGGGGCACTTCGCGCGTCACGTGCGGCGCATGCGCGCGCTCTATGCAGAGCGGCACGGCGCGCTCTCTCGCGCGCTCGAAGAGCTCTCCTCGCCGCAGCTCCAGGTCGAGGAGGGGACGGGCGGGCTGCACCTGACCGCGCGCCTGACCGGCGCCCGGGACGGCGAGGTGGTCGAGCGCGCGAGCCAGCTGGGCCTCGCGCCCGGCGCCCTGTCGAGCTTTTATCGATCCGACCCGGCCGAGGGGCGGCTCGACGGGCTGCTGCTCGGGTTCGCCGCGCTGCCCGCCTCGCGCGCGCAGAGGGCCGTGCACCGCCTCGCGCAGGCCATCGCGCCCTCGCCGCCGCCCCGGCCTCACCCCCTGGCGAGGACCATCTCCGTCGACGTGAACGGCAGCGGCGGCAGGTCCGCGCGGTTACGGAACCCGAACCGCGCGTAGAACGTGTGCGCGTCCTGCGTGCCCAGGTGGACGTGGCGCGCGCCGCGGACCGCCGGGTGCGCGAGCAGCAGGCGCACCACGGCCTCGCCCACGCCGAGGCCTCGCAGCGGAGGGGCGACCATCACGTCGAACATCCACGCGCGCTTGCTCCCGTCGCTCACCGCGCGCGCCGTCGCCACGAGCCGGCCCGCGGCGTCGCGCGCGCCCACCCACGCCGACGAGCCGAGCAGCGCCCGCGCGATCACCTCGCGCGGCACGCCCTGGCTCCAGTAGGCCCCCTCGAGCAGATCGACGGCCGCGCCCACGTCGCGCGGCCCGAGCGCGCACGCGAGCGCGCAGCCCGCCGGCGCCCGCAGGAACTCGGGCACCGGCGTGTCCGGGCACGCGCCGCGCACGAGCTCGATCGCCTGCGGGTCGCCCGGCGAGCCCCGCTCCCAGAGCTTCGTGAGGAGGCGCGCCCGCTCCTCCGGCGCGCGGCTCTGCGCGAGCTCCGCCTTGCCGTCGAGCCGCTCGAGCGGGATCGCGAGCACGAGGATCCCGTCGATCGCCTCGCGATCGAGCGGGCTCCGGGCGCCATGCGGCGCGTCCCCGCCCTCGGGCTGGTACTTCCGCGTCAGCGCCTCCAGCACCTCGGCCTTGCGGTCCGGATCGTCGACGCGCTCGATCACCCCGTGCGCCCGCGCGCGCCGGTGGAGCGTCGTCGCCGGACAGGCGCGCGCTGGCTCGGCGAAGCAGCTCGGGATCGAGGCGACGATCTGCTCGCACGACACCACCGCCGCCCGGCCGACGGCCTCGATCTCCTCGCCCGCGGGCGCGCCGTGGAACGCGATCGACCCCCGGACCACGACGCCCTGCACCGCCCGCAAGAGCGGCTCGCCCTCCGCCGTCGTCGAGGCCACGTGCACCACCTCCGCGCGCCCGAGGAGCTCCTCGGCCTCCGCGCGATCCATGCGAACGTCCTTCCTGCGCATGGCCGGAGCGTGCCGCGCGGCTGGTACGTCCAAAAGATCCGGTCCATGGATTTCTGCTAGACCAGTCGGCGTGCCCTGGGAGCTCTCGCTCGCCGTCGATCCCGCCGCGTCGCAGCCGATCTTCCTGCAGATCGCGCGCGCCCTCGCCGACGACATCCGCCGCGGCCGGCTCCGCGCCGGCGACGAGCTCCCGGGCAGCCGCGCGCTCGCGCGGTCCCTGTCGGTCCACCGCAACACCGTCCTCGCCGCGTACCGCGAGCTCGCCGCCGAGGGGTGGATCGAAGCCAGCGCCGCGCGCGGCACCTTCGTCTCGGCCGAGCTGCCGGCGCCCGCGCCCCGGCGCTTCGCCCGGCGCGCCGCGGTCCGGGCCGAGGTGCCGGCGAAGCTCGGCTTCGACCTCGGCGCGACCTCGCTCCGGCCCCTGCCCCTCGCCCCCGAGGGCGCGCTCCGGATGAGCGGCGGCCTCCCCGACATGCGCCTCGTCCCGACCGCGGCGCTCGCGCGCGCCTACCGCCGCGCGCTCCGGGCCGAGCCGAGGCGGCTGCTCGACTACGCCGATCCCCGCGGCCACGCCCGCCTCCGCGCCGCCCTCGCCGCGATGCTCTCGGCGGTGCGCGGCCTCGCCGCCGGCCCGGAGGCGGTGCTCGTCACGCGCGGCAGCCAGATGGCGCTCGACCTCGTCGCGCGCGCGCTGCTCGCGCCGGGCGACGCGGTGGCCGTCGAGTCGTACGGCTACCGCCCCGCGTGGGAGGCGCTCCGCCTCGCCGGCGCGCGGCTCGTCCCGCTGCCGGTCGACGCCGCGGGCCTCTCGGTCGACGCGCTCGCCGAGCTCGCCGATCGCGAGCGCCTCCGCGCCGTCTACGTCACCCCGCACCACCAGTACCCCACGACCGCGGTGCTCGCGCCCGGCAGGCGGATCGCGCTCCTCGAGCTCTGCCGCAGCCGCCGGATCGCGATCCTCGAGGACGACTACGATCACGAGTTCCACTACGACGGCCGCCCGGTGCTGCCGCTCGCCAGCGCGGACACGGCCGGCATCGTCGTCTACATCGGCACCCTGTCGAAGATCCTCGCCCCCGGGCTCCGGCTCGGCTTCGTGGTCGCGCCCGAGCCCCTGATCGAGCGGCTCTCCCTGCACCGCACCTTCGTCGACCGGCAGGGCGACCACGCGGTGGAGCGCGCCGTCGCCGAGCTGCTCGAGGACGGCGAGGTGCAGCGCCACGCGCAGCGCGCGCGGCGCATTTACCGGGCGCGGCGCGATCTCCTCGTCGCGTCGCTGCGCGCCCGGCTGGGCGGCGCGCTCGACTTCCGCGTGCCGGCCGGCGGGATGGCCCTGTGGGCCAAGGTGGACGCCGCGATCGACGCGGACGCCTGGGCCGAGCGCTCGCTCGCGCGGAAGGTCGCGTTCTCGGCGGGGCGGCGGTTCGCGTTCGACGGCAAGAGACGCCCCTTCCTGCGGCTCGGGTTCGCGGCGCTGGACGAGCGAGAGATCCGCGAGGCGGTGGAGAGGATGGTCCAGGCGCTCTGATCGGCCAGGCGGACAGCCGGCCAGAGCGCCCCGGCGCCCGACAACGCGGCGAACGCGGCAGCGTCTGGAGAGCGCGTATGTCCGCGGTCCGGGGGGCGGCCCCCACCTCCGGTCGATGGCGGCGCGTCCACAAAATCGCTGTCTCTCCCTGTCTCTCCGGGGAAAGCTACTCTATGCAGCGGGGGCGAACCGAAGGAACAGACACCACCCGATGAATCCAAAAGTAGTGACCGCGCTCGGGCTCGTCGCGGCGACCCTCACCACGGTCTCCTTTCTCCCGCAGGTGCTCCGCACGCTGCGCACGCGGGACACCCGCTCGATCTCGGTCGGCATGTACGCGGCCTTCGTGACCGGCGTCGGCCTGTGGCTCGTTTACGGCCTGCTCACCGGGGACGTGCCGATCATCGTCGCCAACGCGATCACGTTCGTCCTCTCGGGCACCGTGTTCGTCCTCAAGCTCCGGTACGGCTGAGCTGCCCCCCTCCCGCGCGGCGCCCCCCTTGCCGCCTCGCCCAGACAACCCCACTCCGCCCCGGCGGCGCGCGCTGGGCCTCTCCGGTCCTCTCGCCGAAGCCGGCCTTTCCGAGCCTCGCTTGACACGGCATTTCCCGCGTTCTACTGCATTGCCAGTCCCAGCAGGGGGACGAGGGCGCAGATCCCCAGCGGACCATGTCGTGCTCGGCGCGCTGGGGCGAGAGATCGGCTCTCGCGCCTCGATCGTCGTGCCGTGGGCTGCCTTGGTCCTGAGAGGGTGATTCATGAGACGATTTCACGGGCTGGGTCTGCTGCTGGCGCTCGCGGCGCTGGGCTGCGGGGATTCCGATGAGGCGCCGATCGCCGAGGCGGGGGAGAGCTGCGGCGGCTTCACCCACGGCCCCGCGCCCGTCTGCGCCACGGGGCTCTATTGCAGCTACGCGGTCGAGGACAGGTGCGGCTGGGCGGACGCGGCAGGCGTCTGCGAGGAGCGACCGGCGTCCTGCACGGAGGAGCTCAATCCCGTCTGCGGCTGCGACGACAGGACTTACGCGAATGCCTGTCTGGCCGCGATGGCCGGCGTCGCCGTCCAGGCGATGGGCGAGTGCGACGTCGCCCCGACCGATGGATGAGCCGAGCTCGCCTCCACCCGCGACGCATACGTCCCCGGCTCGCCGCCGCGAGGCGCGCTGCGCCCGCAGTGAATCGATGACGGTTCCGATACGGCACCAGGCCGCGCCGGCTTGACCGCGCCCGCGCCCCCTCTCACCATCCAACGTAAGGGGGAATACAATGAATGGCGCGGTGCTCTACGACCTCGCGATGCGGCTGCCGCTCGCCGTCCTGATGCTCTATAACGCCCTGTTCGTCGGGCGGGATATCTACGTTCACCTGTTTCTCGGGCGTGGGCCCGCGGGGCTCACGTACGGGACGACGCTGGCCGCGCTCCTCGCCACCGAGGCGTATCTCTTGCTCGTCGCGGCGCTCACGCTGGTTCGCCTCCGCCCGGTGCGCAAGCTGAGCGGCGTCGTGCCTCGCATCACCGCGCTCGCCGCCGGCCTGCTGCCGGCGAGCCTGGCGTGGCTGCCCAAGGTTGCGCCGACGCCCGGCCGCCAGATCGCGGGGACGCTGCTCCTCGTCGCGGGGCTCTCGCTCGCCGTGGTCAGCCTCGGCTGGCTGGGCAAGTCGTTCAGCGTCATGCCCGAGGCGCGCCGGCTCGTCACGGGCGGCCCGTACCGGCTCGTGCGCCATCCGGTCTACCTCGCGGCGGTGATCCAGGGCGCCGGCGTGATCGTGCTCTATCCGTCGATCGCCGCGATCGTGCTCTACACGGTCGAGCTCGTCTTGCAGGTCATCCGCATGGGGTACGAGGAGCGCGTGCTGCGCGACACCTTCCCCGAATACGACGAGTACGCGCGCCAGACCTCCGCGCGGCTCATCCCCCGCCTCTACTGACGAGCGACGACGCGCCCGTGCGCCGCTTCGCCCCCGGCGGCGTTGCGCGACAAAATGCCACGCGCGTCGCACGCGCGCCGCATCGAGGGCGCCGCGTCGGGATATGCGCGATACGCCGCCTCGATGACGCAGCACGGCGGGCGCAGCGCGCGTTCCTTGGCGGCGGCCCTCCGTCGTTGGAGAGGAGAAATGCCCCGACGAGCTCAGCGTGGCAATCGCCGCGACCGGAGGAGCGGCGGCCGCGGCGGGCTCGGCGGCTCAACCGGACGGATTCGCCACCCGGCCGACGAACAGGATCGCGCCGGTCGCGTGGTCCCGGATGAAGAAGAGGAACGGACGGTCGAAATGGATGGTCGCGGGCTCGGGCGCCGACGTCTCGCCGATGACCACCCCCGTCGCCGCCGCCGCCTCGGTGCCCGCCTCGTTCACGGAGACGAACGCCTTGTGGAGCACGTCGCTGATGAAGAGGCCGCCTTGCCCGTTCATCCCCGAGAAATCCGCGAGGCCGGAGAAGGCGATGGGCATCCCCAGCTCCGTGAGCGGCTGGACGAGATCGAGGGTCGACGCGAACTTGAACCTCGGCAGCGTCATCGTGACGCTCCGCGACCCGAGCGAGGCGAGGACTCCATCGAGCCGCTCCCGGTCGAGCCCCGCCTCGAAGCCCCCGAGCTCCGACGGGAGCACGAGCACCATCGACAGCTCGCCGCCGTCATAGGGCATCTCCAGCGCCTCGTAGCCGTCGCCGTCGCCATAGCGGACCTGCGCGTTGCCGGTCATCATCGGCACCGAGACGGTGGAGCCGTCCGCCAGCGTGAAGTCGCCGGGGGCGGTCGCCTCCTCCTCGAACGGGAACTGCCACGCTGCGTTGAAGTAGATGGCGTTCGTCAGCACGAGCCGCGTCGCGGGCTGGATGGCGCCCTCGGGCAGGATGTCCTTGATCCGGTCCTCGGTGCGCTCTGCCACCCAGCCGTTGATGATCCCCCGCGCCTCCTCGGGCGCCTGGGCGAAGTCTACGACGCGCAGCCCGGCCCCGTAGCTCTCCGCGAGCACGTCGAGGAACGACGGCGCGAACGAGGAGCCGACCTGTCCCCAGAGCGCGTTGGCCACCTTGAGCCGGAACCCCGCGCCGTCCTGCCCCTCGGCGCCCTCGCCGCGGCGCGCGAGCGCCAGGTCGAGCGCGTTGAACGCCGGATGAAGCCGCTCCTCGGGCAGGGTGAAGCGCAGCGCGCGCGCCATCTGCTCCGCCGTTTCGCCGCGGGCGCCGGCGTACGTCATCGCCAGCGCGCTCGACACGCTGTACGGCGAGCAGAAGAGGTTGCCAGGCTCGGCGCCGACCTGACGGTAGAGCTCGAGCGCGAACGCCGTGTTGCCGGCGACGAGCTCCTTGGCGTCGGCCTGGGGCACGTCGGGCGCGAGGATCCGCGGCTTCTCCGAGGCGATGACGCAGCCCGCCGTGTCCGGATCCCGGCAGCCGGAGGCCGAGGGCTGCGGTGAGGGCTTCGCCGCCGCGGCGCCGTCGGAGGTGCAACCGGCGGACATCAGGGAAAAGGGCAACAGGACCGCGGAGATCGGAGGCCTACGCATGCGCCCGGCGGAGCAGGGGGCGTGCCGGCCTGCCGTGGTCCGAGCGCCGGCAGGCGTGCAGCAGGCGTGCAGGGCACGGCGCCACGCATGATAGGATGCGACCCACCATGCGGAGAGCCCGAGAGAGAGGCGCCAGAGGGGCGCGGCGCCCGTGATCGTGGTCGTGATGGGCGTGAGCGGCGCCGGAAAGACCACGATCGGGGTGCGCCTCGCGCGCGACCTCGGGTGGGAGTTCCTCGACGCCGACGACCTCCACCCCGCCGCCAACATCGAGAAGATGCGCTCCGGCAAGCCGCTCGACGACCGGGATCGCGCGCCGTGGCTCGCCGCGCTCGCGGCGCGGATCCGCCAGCTCCTCGACGCGGGGCGCGACGCCGTGATCGCCTGCTCGGCGCTCAAGGCGGCTTACCGCGCGCAGCTGCTCGTCGACCCCGCGCGCATGCGCCTCGTGCACCTGACCGGCGATCCCGCGCTGATCGCCGCGCGCCTCGCGTCGCGGACGGAGCACTTCATGCCGCCCGGCCTCCTGGCGACGCAGCTCGCCGCGCTGGAGCCGCCGGAGGACGCGATCCGCGTCGACATCGGCGGCACCCCCGAGGAGATCGCCGCCGCCGTCCGCCGCGCGCTCGGCCTGTGAGCCGGGCCCGCCCCGCGCAGCGCCTGCGCGCCGCCGCAGCGCCTGCACGACGCCGCAGCAGCGCCTGCGGGAGGTAGCAGCTGCCTGCGGGAGGCAGCAGCCGCCTGCGGGAGGCAGCAGCGCCTGCACGGGGTCATGGCGCGCGGAGCCGGGCCACGAAGAGCGCGCCCTGATCGCTGGAGAGCTCGTCGCCCCCCAGCGCGATCGTGCCCTGGACCCCCCCGGCGAGCACCGGCTTCTCCCACGGGTCCAGCTCCAGCCCGACGACGCGGACGTCGGCGCCGATGCGCTGGGTCCACGCCTCTTCCCCCCCGCTCGGGCTCAGCCCGGCCGCCCACGCGCTGCACGACGCCGGCTCCTCCGCCTCGCACAGCGCATCGCCGGCCAGCACCACGCTCTCCTCGCTCGCCGTGACCTGGCGGGGGCTCCGCGCGTCGAAGCGCTTCACCCAGAGCACGTCGCCGTCGTCGTCGAGCTTGGCCACGAACGGCCGCGGGCCGCCCGGCAGCTCGGGCTCGCCGAAGACGCCGCTGCCGGAGAGCAGCGCGGCGCCGTCCGGAGCCACGGCGAGATCGAACGCCATCTCCAGCTGATCCGACGAGCCGCGGAACCGCTTGTGCCACTCGAGCTGTCCGTCGTCATCGAGCTTGGTCACGAACGTCGCCGTGCCGCGCCCGTCCTGGCTCGCGATGAGCGCGTTGCCGTCGCCGTCGACCTTGATGCCGATCTCCTCGCTGTCCGCGCCGCTCGGCGGCAGGCTGACCCACACGACGCGACCCGAAGCGTCGAGCCGGACGACGAAGGCGCCGATCGCCCGCCGCTCGATCCGCACGCCGGCGACCTTCGCCGCCCCCTCGAGCCTGCCGAGCACGAGCGCGCCACCGTCGTCGACGTCAGCCGCGAGCGCCGTGCCGCTCAGGATGGAGTCCTCCTCGGCGCTGATCTGCACGGCCCAGCGGGTCGCGCCGTTCGAGCCGAGCTTCGCGAGGAACAGATCGGCGCCCCAGGGCGACGCCGCCGTGAGGTGGTGCGCCCCGAGATCGAGCGCGCCGGTGAACTCGCCGAGCACGAACGCGTGCCCCCCCTTGCCCGCGGCCACGTCGATGGCCCCCTGCGCCGCGGCGTCGCCGAACCGCTTGGCCCAGATCGGATTGCCGCACGCGTCGAGCTTCGCCACGAAGACGTCCGCCGCGCCCGCGCTCTCGAGCCGGGTGTCGCCGAAGGTCGCGTCGCCCTCGAGGGCGCCGGCGAGCAGCGCGTTGCCCGCCGTGTCGATGGCGAAGCCGCGCAACGTCGCGCCCGTGGCGGGGAACTGCCGGCTGAACGGCCGCCGCCGGCAGCCCGGCTCGGCCCGAGCGGCCGCGCTCGGCCCACCCGCGCCGGACACGCTGCCGCCGCGCGGGGCCGCGGCGCCCTGACACACACCGCCGGGATCCGCTGCCCCCGTCCCGCACATTCCCGCGGGCGATCTGTGCTCCGCGTTCGCCCCGATCGGATCCACGCCGTCGCGCCCCGGCTCTCCCTCCGCCGCGCCGCCCCCAGCCCCCGAGACACACCCAGCTCCCCAGCAGATAACGCCGCAGAGCGCGCCCAGCGCCCCCAAGACAGACCGCATACCGCATTCTCCTCGCCCGCCTCGACGCGGGCAGATTGGAGACACTGCAGGATGTGGACCATGACCATTCCATTTCAAACTTCTTGGAAGTACGAAAATCTCGTCCTTTATCGGGGCGCGTATCGGGGCGCGCGAACTCATCTGGGACGGGAGGGCGCGATCGGATAGAACCGCTCCATGCCCTCTTCACGCCGCCACTTCCTCTCGCTCACCGCTGCGGCGGGCTCGATGGCTGCGTTCGGCTGCTCCTCCGCGCCGAGGCCTAGCCCGGCCGCGGCGGCCGGCGCCGGGCCCGTTCCGGGCGGCGGCCAGGCGCCCGCGCCTGCCCCGCCGGCATCGCCGCAGCCGACCGCGTCCTCCGGGAGCTCCGGGAAGAAGACGCTCCTCGTCCTCGGTGGAACAGGCTTCCTCGGGCCCGCCGTGGTCGAGGCGGCGAAGGCGCGCGGCTATACCGTCACCCTCTTCAACCGCGGCAAGACGCGGCCGCACCTCTTCCCCGATATCGAGAAGCTGCACGGCGACCGGGATCCGAACAAGGGCGATGGGCTCAAGGCCCTCGCCGGCCGCGCGTGGGACGCCGTCATCGACAACTCGGGGTACGTGCCGCGGATCGTCAAGGCGTCCGCGGAGCTGCTCGCCCCGAACGTGCAGCAATACGTGTTCATCTCGAGCCTCTCCGCCTACGCGAGCCACACGACCCCGGGGGCCGACGAGACGGCCCCGGTCGCGACGATGGCGGACCCCACCGTCGAGACGATGGGCAAGGACTTCGAGAACTACGGCCCTCTCAAGGCGCTCTGCGAGCAGGCCGCCGAGGCGGCGATGCCCGGCCGGGTCACGAGGGTCCGCCCCGGGTTCATCGTGGGGCCCGAAGACCCGACCGACCGGTTCACGTACTGGCCCGTTCGCGTCGAGCGGGGCGGAGAGGTCCTCGCCCCAGGCACGCCGCTCGACCCGATCCAGATCATCGATGTCCGCGATCTCGCCGCGTGGCTCGTCGCCGTCGTCGAGGCCCGGACGACTGGCATCTTCAACGCGACCGGGCCCGGCGAGCCGCTCACGATGGGCGGGCTGCTCGACACGTGCAAGGCCGCGCTCGGCGGCGGCGCGAACGCGCGCTTCACCTGGGTGAGCGCGAAGTTCCTCGAAAAGCCGGGCGGCGAGCCGGTCGACCTGCCGATCTGGGCCCCCGCAGAGGGCGAGACGCAGGCCTTCCACCTGCGCAGCACCGAGCGCGCGCGCAAAGCAGGGCTCACGTTCCGCGCCGTCCAGGAAACGGTCAAGGACACTTTGTCGTGGTGGAAGACTCTTCCGCCGGAGCGGCAAGCCAAGCCGCGGGCAGGGCTCTCGCCGGAGCGCGAGGCCGAGCTCCTGCGCGCGTGGCGAGCGCAGCCCAGAGGCGCCGGCAAACTGCCACAGTAGCGCACCCCTGCCCACTTGGGGTAGAATGCTGCCGCACGACTCCGGCGGACGTCGCGCCGCTGGAGGAGCCCGCTGTCGCGGGCGACGATGGCCCCCTCCATGACCCCCCATCCATCTACGATCACGACGGAGCTCCCAGCGAGCGAAGGGGCCACCGCGCGGACACCCACGCCGGCACCTCCGACCCCGCTGCCGGCGCCCCTCCGCGATCGCCTCGGAGATGGCGATGAAGCTCCTCTGCAAATCGGCTGATGAGCGCTATCCGGGCGCGCAGGTAACGAAGGTCGATGTCGAGGCGTACCTGAGGCGCCGGGACGCGCGCCCCGACGCCGCTCCGTGGGATCTCGGCGCCCTCGCGCCGCCGCTCGTCGATCCGCACGAGCGCGCGGAGCTCGCCGCGATGAGCCTGGCGGCGGGCCGCAAGGCGAAGGAGCAGGGCGCGCCCTCCGAGGCGGCCGGCTTCTTCGAGGCGGGGCTGTCGGCGCTGCCGGACGGGAGCTTCAAGGAGGACCCCGAGCTCGCGTTCTCGCTGCACGCGGAGGCGGCCGAGTGCGCGTACCTCGGCGGCCAGATCGAGCGCGCGGCGTCGCTGCTCGACGTGCTCGCGGCGGAGGCGCGCTCGGACCTGGAGCGCGCCCGGGCGTATGAGCTGCGCATCGCCGTGTGCGCCGCGCAAGGCCGGCTGGAGGAGGCGCTCACGCTCGGGAAGACGGCGCTCGCGATGCTCGGCGTCCCCCTCCCCGAGGACGGGCCGGCGCGGAAGGCGGCCGCGGACGCCGAGCTCGCGGCGGCGCGCGCCGCGCTCGGGACGCGCAGGCTCAGCGACCTGCTCGACGAGCCCGAGACGTCGGACGCCCGGGTCCGCGCGGCGCTCCGGCTCCTCATGGCGCTGACGATGCCCGCCGCGCGGATCTGCCCGCCGCTCTGCACCTTCATCGCGGCCAAGCAGGTCAACCTCTCCCTGGAGCACGGCCACGGCGGCGCTTCCCCGTACGGCTACATGGCCTATGCGTGGATGGCCGCGCGGGTGCTCCGCCGCTACGACGAGGCCTACGAGGTCGGCGAGCTCGCGCTCGAGATGAACGAGAGGGCCGGACAGGACGAGCTCTCGTGCCGGCTGCGCCTCGTGCTCGGGGCGCACATCAGCGTCTTCACCAAGCACCTGCTCTCGAGCCTCGACCTCTTCAAGGAAGCCCACGAGGCCGGGCTCCGGGCGGGCGATCCCTCGTACGTGGCGCAGACGTGCGTGCATACCGCCCTGGTTCGCCTCGGGCTCGGCGACGAGTGCGCGGCGGTGCGGGCCGAGGTCGACGAGTCCCTCGCGCTGGTGCAGCGCGGCCGCGATGAGCTCGCGCTGGCGGCGCTCACGGGGGTGCGCCGCGCGCTCGACGACCTGATGAGCACGACGGCGCCGGTCGGCGCGTCGCGCGCGCCAGAGCCGGTCGTCGACGAGGCGACCGCGGCGTACGAGGAGAAGATCTCGGCGCCGGCCTACGGCGCCGTCGCGCTCATCCATTACGCGCTGCGCCAGCAGGTCTGCTTCCTCGTCGAGGACTACGAGGGGGCGCTGCGCATGGGATCGCTCGCCGAGGCGAAGATGCAGGGCCGCGTCGACGATCACCTCGCGACGGAGGTGTTCTTCTACACCTGCCTCACGCTGCTCTCGCCCGCGGTGTCGCGCGGCCGGCAGCTGACCCCCGTCTCCGTGCCGAGCTACCGGGATCGGCTCGCGGCGTGGGCAGAGCGGTGCCCGGACAACTACCGGCACAAGCACCTCCTCGTCCGCGCGGAGTCCGCGCGCGCGGCCGGCGAGGAGCTCGCGGCGATGAAGCTCTACGATCAGGCGATCGAGGCGGCGAAGGTGAACGGGTTCGTCCGCGACGAGGCGCTCGCCTGCGAGCTCTGCGCGAAGTTCCACCTGGCGAGCGGGAGGGAGCGCATCGCCCATGTCTACATGACCGACGCCCACGAGGCCTACCTGCGGTGGGGTGCGACGGCCAAAGTACGACAGCTGTCCCGGAAGTACCCACACCTCGTGGCGCGCACGACGCTCTTCGGGCAAGCGAGCCGGCCGCCGGAGGCCGCTCCGCCGGCGAGCACGCAGCGTCCTACGCTCGATGCGCTCGCCCTCCTCCGCGCCTCGCGCGCCCTGCACGGAGAGCTCGTCCTCGAGCGGCTCTTCGAGCGGCTCCTCCGGGTGCTGCGCGACATCACCGGTGCGCGGCGCGCCGTGCTGCTCCTCGCGCGCGACGGCGCGCTGAGCGTCGAGGCCGAGCTCGCCGCCGACGCCGAGGGGGTGCGGATCGACGCTGCGATGCCGCTCGAGTGCGCGTCGGATCTCGCCGCGGGCGTCATCCAGCACGTCGCGCAGACGCAGCAGCCGGTCGTGGTGGCGAGCGCGGCGGCGGACGAGCGGTTCGCGCAGGATCCCTACCTGCTCGAGGCCGGTCCGCGGTCGATCCTGTGCCTCGCGATGACGCACCAGGGCCGCCTCACGGGGGTGCTCTACGCGGAGAGCGACGCGGGCGCCGGGGCGTTCCGCGCGGGGCAGCTCGAGCCCTGCGGGTTGCTCGCGTCGCAGGCGGCGGTGGCCGTGAACAACGCGCTGCGCCACCGCGAGGTGCAGAGCGCCGCGAGCGATCTCCGGCGATGCAACGAGGCGCTCGCTGCAGAGGTCGCTCGCCTCACGGAGGAGCTCCGCGCCTCCAACCGCGACGCCGAGAGCCCCTGGAGCGAGCTGAGGCGCTGCAGCGACGCACGGTAGCCCCACAACGCGGCGCCGGTGCGCCGCTCCAAACCGGGGATGCGCCAACGCATCGCCGGTGCGCCGCTCCAAACCGGGGATGCGCCAACGCATCGCCGGCGCTCGACGCGATGGAGATCTCGGCACGAACCCATGACGCTGGATTCAGGCGGCCGCAAATGATGCATAGCTGGAAGCTGCCCGCCGGGGCTCCGTCCGAGATGCGTGGGAGCGCGGGGGCGAGCGGCAATGCGAAAGCGGCGCGCGGCAGCGCGAAAGGCGCGTGCCAGCGCACGCAAAGCTGCGCAGCAACCAGCGCGGCAGAGCTGCGCAGCCACCAGCGCAGCGTGCGCCAGACGCAGAGACCCTCCAGACCGGATAAACCGGCACCGGAAGGCCCATGACCTGAAATGAGGGTGCTCCGGATATCACGGGAAGGAGGGAGGACGCAAAGCGTCTTCCGTCTCCCTGCCTTCCCGTGATCCCCTTCGAGCTACGATGGGATCGCTCCCGCTCCCTCCGCATTGCGGGTCGGGAGCGGGAAACGCATCAAGGACGCGCTCGGCTCAGGCGCCTTCGCCGCCAGCGCCGCCCTCACCAGCGCCGCCCTCGCCGCCGGTGCCGCCACCCGCGCCGCCGGTGCCGCCACCCTCGCCGCCCTCGCCGCCGGTGCCGCCACCCTCGCCGCCCTCGCCGCCGGTGCCGCCACCCTCGCCGCCCTCGCCGCCGGCGCCGCCGGTGCCGGTCGTCGCCGCGCTGGTCGTCGTGGTGGTGGTCGTCGTGCTGTTGCCGGTGTCCTCGTCATCGCCGCATCCGGCGCCAATCATCATCGTAGCGCCAAGCAGCAGCGCGCTCGCAAAGATGCTCATCGAAGCTTTCATGTACGTTCTCTCCCTTGGGTTGTTCCCCCCCAAAGAATCGCGCGGCACAGCCACACGCCGATCACCGCTCCACACCGCCAAGGCGACTCGATTCACGCCGAAAATCGCGCGAATGTGCGCTCGCAAGACGCGCGAGCGCCCTCACCTGCAATGGTTCGGTGTCGGCTACATGGTGATTCCGTTATTGTGGATGATAGGCCACCATACTGGATTACGCAAGCTTTTTGTCTCACTGCATCATCGTTGCATGTGCGCGGCCCACCGCGAGCCCCCGCCGGTCAAGCACATTCGCCGATGCGCGCTCGAGCGCATGTGAAGTATCGAGAGCGACTGCGCTTGACGCGGCATCTGCTATAACGGATAAACCTCCAGAGGTGAAGCCCCATGAGCCCATGCGTGCTCGCGTGCGCGTGCTCGACGTCGAGGAGCACCGCCGGCGCGCAGCGCGCGACCGCTGCCCGGCCGCGGTGCGGGTGCGCTTCGTCCGGCTCCCCGCGTCGGGGCTGGCTCGCGTGTGGCCCAGGGGGACATGTTGCGCGGAGCGAACTGCAAGTCCCAGGCCTACCGCTCGTCACGCCTCGGGGCTCCATGTCCGTGGTCGCCGTCGATGGACGAGCCCGCGGACACTGAGGCCGCCAGGCGCCGGCCCCGGCAGCTGTCGTGTCGTTCTGCCCGCCTCCTGGATGGCCGCGTGATGGGGCCGCTCAGGTCGAGCGGTCCGGGAAATCACGGATGGGAGTCTGCGGGACCGGCCTGACGAGGGCCCTTGTCCGGCTCATGAGCGCGGGCTCACCGGACGAGACTCGATATCGATCCCGCTCGCCCGCTCGAGCTCGCTCGGGCGCGGCCGTCGAATCAGGTGTCGTGTGCGAGCGCAAGGGGCGCGACGGCGCTCCTGACCAGCGACGCTCGCTCACCGCACGGCGCGTCCCCGGCCGGCCGAACGACAGTGCGGGAGTCGCCCGGCCGCCCTCCGCTCCCCTCGCCCGTCACGGGTTGATCTCGTCGCTAGAGCCTCGCTCCCAGGGGCAGGTGAGCTCGCCGGCGCGGGCTCTGGCCGCGAGGCTCGCCACGGCGGCCACCAGGGCCGCCGGCTCGATCGGCTTCGTGGCGTGCATGTGGAAGCCGGCGTCGAGCGCGCGCTTCTGATCCTCCTTGCGAGCATACGCCGTCAGCGCCAGCGCGGGCAAATCTCCGCCGGCGTGCGGCGGGCGCTGACGGATGGTGCGGATGAGCTCGTAGCCATCCTCGCCCGCCATGGCGATGTCGCTTACGAGCACATGCGGGCGAGCCACGCAGAACGCGGCGAGCGCCTCGCTGGCCGAGGCCACGGCCGTCACCTCGGCGCGGTGCTGCGAGAGCACCTCCTGGAGGAGCTCCCTGGCGTCCGCGTCGTCCTCGACGAGCAAGACGTGGAGCCCGCCGAGATCGGAGGCGGCCTCCGGCGGCGAGAACGAGCGCGAGCGACCCTCCTTCGCAGGCGCCGCCAGCGAGCTGCGCTCGACCCCGAGGAGCGGGAGCCGGACCACGAACGTCGACCCCTTCTGCAGCCCAGGGCTCTCGGCCACGACCGAGCCGCTGTGGGCCTCGACGATGTGCCGCACGAGCGACAGCCCGATGCCGAGCCCCGCGTGCGTCCTGCGGCTCGTGCTGTCGGCCTGGCGGAACCGCTCGAAGACGAAGGGCAGGAAATCCGGCGCGATCCCCTCGCCCGAGTCGCGCACCGTGAGCTCCGCGTAGGCGCCGGCCCGCCGGAGCGAGACGAGGATATGGTCCCCGGGGCGCGTGAACTTGAGGGCGTTGGACGTGAGGTTCGAGACGACCTGCTGCAGCCGATCCGCGTCGCCGTTCACCTCGACGAGGGGGTCGAGCGAGACGTCGATCGTGAGCCCCTTCGCCTCGGCGGCCGGCCGGATCGCGTCGATGGCGATCTCCACGACGGGCGCGAGCGCCATGGGCGCCGCGCTGATGCGCAGCTTGCCCGTCGCGACCCGGGAGACGTCGAGGAGATCCTCGATGAGCTTCGTCTGCGCGGCCACGTTGCGCTCGATCACCTCGAGGCCGTGCGACACCCGCTGCTCGTCGAACGGCTCGCTGCGCAGGAGGTGCGTCCAGCCGAGGATCGCGTTGAGCGGGCTGCGCAGCTCGTGGGAGAGCGTGGCGAGGAACTCGTCCTTCAGGCGGTTCGCCTCGCGCGCCTCGGCGTGCACGCAGTTCTGGATGGCGATGGACGCGAGCTGGGCGAGCTGCACGAGGACCGTCTCGTCGTCGTCGGAGAACTCGCCGTCGCGCCGGTCCGAGAGCTGGATGGTCCCGATGTTCTGGCCGTCGGCCGCGGTGAGCGGCGCGGCGAGGTACCCCCGCGGCGGCGGCCTCTGCCCGCCGTCGTCCAGCCACTCCGGGTGCTGCGAGAGCTCCAGCTGCGTCATCCGGAGGGGCCGGTTCCTGCCGCACACGTACGCGCACAGCTTGCCGGCGATGGAGGGCGGCGCCTCCTGCTGGAACGTGGCGTACCGCTCCGAGAGCGACACCGCGGTCCGCGCCCGCTCGCCGGGCCTCTCCAGCTTCACGAGCGTCATGGCGTGATGGGCGCAGCCGACGTCGCGCGCCGCCTCCGTGATCGCCGCGACCATGGCGTCGAGCGACAGGGCCGAGTTGATCGTGAGCGCGGCGCGGTTGAGCCGCTGGAGCTGCTCCGCGTGGGCGCGCAGCGACTCCGCCTGGAGCTTGATCTTCTGTGTCTTCTTGAAGAGATCGACGAAGACAGACACCTTGGTGCGGAGGACCTCGGGGGCGAACGGGGTCATGATGTAATCGACGGCCCCGAGCGAATAGCTGCGCTCGACATAGACGCGATCGTTGTGCGCCGTCAGGAAGATGATCGGGGTGTGCAGCGTGCTCCGCCGCTTGCGGATGAGCGTCGCGGTCTCGAAACCGTCTATCTCCGGCATGTTGATGTCGAGGAGGACGACCGCGAACTCCTCCTGCAAGAGGCAGCGGAGCGCCTCCCTGCCGGACGACGCCTTGATGACGTTCTCGCCGAGCGGAGCGAGGACAGCCTCCAGGGAGAGCAGCTGCTCAGGCCTGTCGTCAACGACGAGGATGTTGACCCTGCCTACTTCTGCCCTCATCCCGCGTCTCCTTGCCCTCCTGCCCGGCGTCAGCGCCGCGGCCAGCCTCGCAGCATCCTCAGGAACTCTTCTGTGTCCACCGCTTTCGGGCGGCGCCCGCCGCGCCTGCTCCAGGGTTCCGATCGAGGAGGCCCATGGAGACGATGTGGGCCGAGCGGCGCAGCGCGACCGCGCGACCGAGGACGGAGCCGCGCTGCGTCGCCACCGGGCGGCTGCCGGCGCCGCCGCCCACGCGCCGGGAGGCACCCCCGGCGGCGGTCGATCGCGCGCCGACCGCGCTCCCGGCGCGATCGGCCGCGGAACGCTCGGCCTCCTGCGCATGGCCGCTCCGTTGATCCATTCCAGCCCTCCCTGAACTGCACTGACGAGCCCGTATCGTAGTCGAGGCGCGCTCTTACCCGCGACCCAGGGCTGGCCTGCAGTGACAATAAGGGGGCTCCCGATGCTGCTGCATGATCCCCGCACACCGACCCTACACCGAAGTGCGGCGGCGTGGAAAGAGGATTTCGCGGCGACCTGGAAGGAGCGCTCCGTTCGGAGTTTCCGCCCGTGAGGTCCCGAGAGGCCCCGAAAGGTCGTGAGGGAGATCGCGAATCGAGAGAGACCACGAAGGAAACCCGCGCGAAACACGCCTGAACCGCGAGAGGCGAAATCGATGCGCAGACTGGCTAAGTGGAAGAGCGCCGCTCCTGCAAGGAACGCGAGTGCCGGAGGATCACCTCGAACACCTCGGCGACCCCGTCGGCGTCCAGGCCGAGCTCGGCGGCGCGGCGGCGGCGCGACTCCATGAGGCGCGCTTCGCGCAGGGGATCCCGGACGGCGGCGCCGATCGTGGCCTTGGCCCGGGCGGCGCGCTGGACGAGCTCGGAGCGGCGCGCGAGCAGCTCGACGAGCTCCAGATCCAGCTCGTCGATGAGCTCCCGCGTCTCGCGGAGCTCGGGAGAGAGCGAGCCGAGATCCGGGATCGAGAGCGCGGCGAGGTCCTCGGGCGCGGCGTCCTCGGTCGGGATGTCGAGGCTGCGATCGACGGCGAGGAGCGCGTTGATGAGCCGGCGGCGCGCCTCGCCCGCGAAGGGGTTCTCGCGGTGCAGCGCCGCGAACAGGTGCCCGGCGTCGACGCGCACCGTCTCGATCGTGTGCGCGATGCCCTGGAACGAGGGCGGCGCGTACGGCGCGCCGGCCGGCACGCCGGCGTCGAGCATGCCCTTCGCGATGAAGAACGCGAGCGCGTGCGTGAAGGCCATCACCCGGTCGTGCTCCTCCGGGGCCTGCTCCAGCACCTGACACCCGATCCGCTCGAACAGCGCGGCGACCTGGCGCACCGCGTCCGGGTGGGCCGGGTTCGGGCAGACGACAACGCGCAGCGGGCGCTCGCCGCGGGCGAGGCTCGCCGGGCCGAAGAGGGGGTGCGTCGCCACCCAGGGCTGGCCTTCGCCGAGCACCTCGGCCATGGCGCGCGCCGGCACGGCCTTCACGCTGCCCACGTCGGCCACGACCTGCCCCGGCGCGAGGTGCGGCCGCAGCGAGGCGAACGCCTCGCGCATCGCCGGCACCGGGACGGCGACGAGGACCAGGTCCGCGCCATCCACGAGTTCCGGGAGCGAGCCGGCCCGCGCGGCGCCGTGGATCTCGGCGCCGGGGTCGAGCGCGCGCACCGCGATCCCCGCGTCGCCCAGCAGCGACCCGAGCGCCGCGCCGAAGCGGCCATACCCGAGGAATGCGACCTTGCCGATGCGCCGGGGCGGAGCGGAACCGCCCCCGGACTGTGGGAGAGAATGCGGCATGCGACGGATACTACGACAGCCGGTGTAGTCCGACGTCACGTTTTCTCGGCGCGGCCGCGAGGTGCAGCGCGCGCGAAGGCGCGGGCGCCCGGCGTCGACGGGGCGGCCCGCCCGGCTCCTCGCTGCCGCCCCGCGCGAGCTCCGGCGGCGATCCTCGACGGGGTCGCGGCGGCGCGATCAGCGCAGGCTCATTTGAGCTGCGCCGCGGCCACGCCGAGGATCGCGAGCAGCGACGCGAGGGCCGCGAGGATCGCGAGGCGCGTCGTGGGTCTCCCCAGGAGCGACGTCGCCTGCGGGAAGGTCCGCGAGAGCGCCGGCGCGCCCGGCTCGGCGCCCTGCAGCAGGCGCGGCGCGGGGCGCTGCTTCGCGTTGAGCCCGAGCCCGATCGTCGGGAGCGAGGCGCGTGGGCGCGGCGGCAGCGTCGCGCCGAGGATGCGGGCGGCGCGCTGCGCGTAATCCTGGCTGCCCACCGGCGCGTGAGGGGCGAGCGCGATCGCCAGCTCGGCCACGTTCGCGGGCCGCCGCGCCGGCTCCTTCGCGAGGCAGCCGAGGAGCACGCGCTCGACGGCGGGGGGAATGTCGGGCCGGAGCGCGCTCGGGAGCGCCGGCTCGGCGCTCGCGACGCGCAGCGCGAGATCGGCGGGCGAGCTCGCCGCGAAGGGCGGCTGCCCCGTCAGGAGCCGGTAGAGGATCGCGCCGAGCGACCAGATGTCGGCGCGCGCATCGACAGGGCGCGACGGCTGCAGCTGCTCCGGCGCCACGTAGAGGGAAACGCCGAGCCCCTCCTGCGCCGCCGCGCCGCCGTCGCCCGCGGAGGACGGCTCCGACGAGATGCCGACCTCGAGCACCTTGAGGAGCGTCGCCCCGCCGGCGGTCGTCGTGAGGAACAGGTTCGCCGGATCGAGGTTGCCGTGCACGATGCCCGCGGCGTGCGCCTCGGCCATCGCCACGCAGGCCTGCAGCACGTAATCGATGGCCTCCGAGATCTCGAGCTGGCCGCGGTCGCGGAGCAGCTCGGCGAGGTCGCGGCCGTCGAGGTGCTCCATGACCAGGTACGGGACGCCCGAGTCGAGCTGGCCGACGTCGAGCACCCGCGCGACGTGCTCGCCCCTGAGCCGCACCGCCGCGCGCGCCTCCCGGAGGAACCGCTCCACGAGCGCAGGGCTGGAGTCGCCGATCAGGAGCTTGATCGCGACCCGCTCGGGCTGGACGAGGTGGCTGGCGTCGACCACCACCCCTTTCCCGCCCCTGCCCAGGACCCGGTCCACCCGGTACTTCTCGGCGATCACGTCCCCTGCGACCACAGGTGCGTTCATCGAAGCTCCCCGCTGCGCGCACCGGCGCGGGTGCAGCGGCCCACCCCGGACATGCGCAGCTTCATTCTATCACCTTCGCTCGCTGGAATGATCGAGGTCGAGCAGCCTGCGCGCTCGCCCGGAAGCGCGGAGCAGCGCGCTGCGCGGAGCCGCGCGAGCAAGCGTGCGCCGCGAGGGACCGGACGGGATACATCGAGCGCCCGTTCCACGGAGTTCGATCCAAAGGGCGCCAAGGTGCCCAAAGGCGCCCAGGGTGCGCCGGCGCCTCGCGCGCTGCGCGTCGGCAGAGCCCAGCTGGACGAGCGACCGCTCGCCGCTCGAATGAGCGTTGAGCCCGGCGGTCGGCCGATCGAGCGTCATCGAGCGTCGATGCGCCGAGAGGGCCGCGTGGCTGCCCGCCCGGCCCGAAGGGCCGAAGAGGGTTGAAGCCGAAGTGGAAGCGTGGACCGGTGTTCCCGCGGCGTCGTGAGACCGAGGCCTCTCGACTAGCGCACACACGCACCCGGCTTTATGATCCCGTGAAGTGCGCGAGGGGGACGCGTGTGACTCGGGCGGAGACGACCGAGATTCACCGCTGCGGCCGCTTTCGGCTCCGCAGGCTCACGCTCGCCGGCAGGACGGTCGTGCAGAAGACCGTCCGCGGGACCCCTCCGGCCCCGGGCGCCGCGGCTTTGCTGCTGCGCGAGCACGCCTTCCTGCGCCGGCTCGACGTGCCGGGGATCGCTCGGCCCCTCGCCCTGGAGGGCCCGGAGAGCGCGCCCGCGCTCCTCCTCGAGGACGCGGGCCCCGAGGATCTGGAGCGGCGGATCGGCCGAGGGCCGCTCGCGCTCGACGCGTTCTTCCACGTCGCCGTCGCGCTCGCCGACGTCTGCGCGCGCATCCACGCGGGCGGCGTCGTCCACCGCGCGATCGCCCCGAGCCGCGTCGTCCTCGGCGCGGATGGGCAGGTCACCCTCGTCCATTTCGCCGACGCGGCCGAGCTCACGAGCGCGCCCGGCGCCGTGGAGCTCGAGAAGCTGAAGGCGCTCCCCTTCCTGTCCCCCGAGCAGCTCGGGCGCACGGGCCGGTTCGTCGACACGCGCTCGGACCTGTACGCGCTGGGGGCGACCTTCTACGCCATGCTCATCGGCGCGCCGCCGTTCCAGGAGCTCGATCCGCTCGCGCTCGTGCACGCCCACATGGCGAGGAGCCCCGTGCCCGCGCACGCGGTGAGCCCCTACGTGCCAGCGGCGCTCTCCGAGATCGTGCAGCGGCTCCTCGCCAAGATGCCGGAGCTGCGGTACCAGAGCGCCGAGAGCCTCGCCCAGGACCTGCGCGAGGCGCGGCGGCGATGGCTCGCCGCGGGCGACGTCGCGCCGTTCGAGCTCGGCCGCCTCGACCTCGCGCGGCGGCTCCCGCTGCCCGAGCGCCTGTTCGGGCGCGCGCGAGAGCTCGCCGCGCTGCGCGACGCGCTCGCCCGCGCCGCGGAGGGCCGGACGGAGCTCGCGCTGGTGACCGGAGATGCGGGCATCGGGAAGACCGCCCTCGTCAGGGCGCTCGGGAGCGCGGTCGCCGAGCGGGGCGGGCGGTTCATCGAGGGCAAGTTCGATCTGCGCGCCGCCAACGTGCCCTACGCCTCGCTGGCGGAGGCGCTCCGCGGCCTCGCGGCCGCGCTCCGCGCCGAGCCGGAGGACAGCCGCGCAGCGCTCAGGGAAGCGGCGAGCGCGCCCTGCCGCGCGCTCGCCGAGCTCTGCCCGGAGCTCGCCGACCTGCTCGCCGCTCCGCCCGAGCTGCCCGCGGCGGATCCGAGGCGCGCGGAGAGCCGCTTCCTGCTCGCGATCCAGGGCTTCGTGCGCGCGGTGGCCGCCCAGCGGCCGCCGCTCGCGATCTTCCTCGACGATCTCCAGTGGACCGACGCCGCGTCGCTCCGCGTCCTGCGCGCGCTGGCCGCGGATCCAGGCAGCCGCCACGTGCTGCTGATCGCGGCGTACCGGCCGAAGGAAGTCGGCCTCACGCACCCGCTCCAGGGCGCGCTGGAGGAGCTCCGGCAAGCCGAGATCCCGACCACCCGCGTGCCGCTCGGCCCCCTCGACGCCGAGGCGATCGTCGCGCTGCTCGCCGGCGCGCTCCGCTGCGAGCCGGAGCGGGCGCGGCCGCTCGCGGAGCTCATCCTCGTCAAGACCGCGGGCAACCCGTTCTTCATCCGCCAGCTCCTCCGATCGCTCCAGGAGAAGCGGCTGCTCCTCTTCGACGCGGGCCGCTCGACGTGGACGTGGGACCTCGGCCGGATCGAGCGGGTCGGGGCCACCGACAACGTGGTCCAGCTCATGGCGGAGTCCGTCCGCAAGCTGCCCGAGGAGGCGCAGGAGCTCCTGCAGATCGCGGCGTGCATCGGCAAGCGCGCGGCCCTCGAGATCGTCGCGGCGGTGTCGGGACGGTCCGTCGACGAGGCGCTCGCGTCGCTCGGCAAGCCGCTCTGCGAGGGCCTCCTCCTGCCGGACAGCGCGCGCGAGCGCGGCGCGGAGCTCGCGATCCGGTTCGCCCATGATCGCGTCCAGCAGGCCGCCTACGAGCTCGCGCCGGCGGAGCGGCGGGGGCAGCTGCACCTCGAGATCGGCCGCTTCCTCCTCGAGGCCTCCCCGGGCGGCGGCGCGGAGGGCGCGCTGTTCGACGCCGTGGACCAGCTGAACCTCGGCCCGGCGCCGCTCGATCCGGAGCAGCGCGGCCGCCTCGCGGAGCTGAACCACCGCGCCGGCCTCAAGGCGCGACGCGCCGCGGCCTACGGCCCGGCGCTCGCGTACTTCCGCAGCGGCCTCCGCCTGCTGCCCGAGGGCGCCCCTCGCTCGTGCTACGCGCTCTGGTTCTCCCTCCACCGCGACGCGGCGGAGTGCGCCGCGCTGACCGATCAGCACGCCAGGGCCCGCGCGCTCGTGGAGGAGGGGCTCCGCCACGCGGCGTCGATCCCCGAGCGGGTCGACCTGGAAGCGCTCCGGATCATGAGCGCGACGATCACCGGCGAGCACGATCTGGCGCTCGGCTGGGGGCGCGACGCGCTGCGCGCGCACTTCGGGGTCGAGCTGCCCGCGGCGGATCTCGACGAGGAGATCGCGGCGCAGCGGCGGGCCATCCGCGCGCACCTCGGGGCGCGCTCGCCCGAGTCGCTCGTCGACCTCCCGCGCGCGACCAAGCCGGAGGAGCGGGCCCACATGAAGCTCCTCGCCGAGATGGTCGCCCCCGCCTGGTTCGCGGACCGGAAGCAGCTCTTGCTCCTCACCTCCCTCGGCGTCCGCCTCGCGCTGGAGCACGGCAACGCGAGCGCGTCGATCCTCCCCTACGCAGGGCACGCGATGCTCCTGGCGGCCGAGGGCGAGCTCTGGTGCGCCCAGGGCTTCGGCCGGCTCGCCGTGGAGCTCGCGCAGAGGTTCGAGGATCGCGCCCAGGAGACGATCGCCCGGTACATGGTCAACGAGTTCGTTCGCCCGTGGGTCGCCCCGCTCGCCTCGAGCGCGGGGTCGTTCCGCGAGATCGTCGCGCTGGGCCTGTCGTCCGGCGAGCTCCGCTTCGCCTCCTACGCGCGCACCGGGCTCGTGGAGCACTCGTTCGCCGCAGGGATGGAGCTCGATCGCGTGCTGGTCGATCTGAACGACGCGATCGCGTTCAGCCGGCAGACCGGCAACAGGTCGACGCTCTTCTACCAGCTCGCCTACCGGCAGACGATCCGGTGCCTCAAGGGGCTGACGAGGCGCCGAGGGGCGGCCGACGACGCCGAGTTCGACGAGACGGCCTTCTTCGAGGCGGCGCAGAGGGAGCCGCCGGCGAGGTGCGTGTACCATATCCTGCGCCTCCAGGCCTCTTACGCGTACCGGGACCTGGCGCAGGCCACCGCCCACTCCGACGCGGCGGTCCCGTGCATCCACTTCATCAGCGGCTACATCCCCGAGTGCCAGCACGCGCTGTACACCGCGCTCACCCTGCTGCAGCGGTGCGATGAGGCCGACGAGCCGGAGCGGGCCGCGCTGCTCGCGCGCGCGGCCGACCTCCGGCGCGTCCTGCAACGGTGGGAGTCGGGCTGCGCGGAGAACTTCCTCCCGCGGCGGCTCCTCGTCGACGCGGAGATCGCCCGCGTCGAGCGCGAGCTCGAGCTCGCCGGCGCGCGGTACGACGAGGCCGTCGACGCGGCGACGCGCGCGGGGTTCCTTCAGCTGTCGGCCCTCGGCAACGAGCTGGCCGGGCGCTTCTACCACGGGCTCGGGCGGGCGCGGATCGCGGCGCTGTACCTGCGCGCCGCGCGGCAGGGGTTCGCCCGGTGGGGCGCCTCCGAGAAGGCGCGCGCGCTCGCGGACGAGTTCGGGCTCTCCGGGCCCTGCGAGGAGCCCGAGCTCGCCGAGGAGCGGCTGCCGGCGGTCGCCCTCGACGCGCTCAGCCTGCTCAAGGCCGCCGAGACGCTCTCCGGAGAGATCGTGCTCGATCGGCTGCTCGAGAAGCTCCTCGGCGTCTGCCTGGAGGCCGCCGGCGCGCAGCGCGGGGCGCTCGTGCTCGAGGAAGAGGGGGAGCTCTTCGTCCGGGCCCTCGGGTCCGTCGCCGCCCCGGTCTCCATCGAGCGCGCGCCGCTCTGCCGGTCGCGCGAGGTCCCGCGGCGGGTCGTCGAGCACGCGCACCGGGCGCAGGAGACCCTCGTGCTCGACGACGCGGCCAGCGAGCCGGAGCAGGGCCGCGATCCCCGCTTCGCCGACGGCGGCTCGAGGTCGGTCCTGGTCCTGCCCATCCGGCGGAACGAGGCGCGGCTCGGGGTGGTCTACCTCGAGAACGACCTCACCACGCAGGCCTTCACGCGCGACCGCGTCCACGTGCTGGAGCTCCTGTCGGACCAGATCGCGATCGCCCTGGAGAACGCCCGCCTTTACCGCGAGGCGCAGCACGCGATCCGCGTGCGCGACGACTTCCTCAGCGTCGCGTCGCACGAGCTCCGCACGCCCGTCACCTCCCTGCGCCTCGGCATCCAGGCGCTGCTCCGGCGCAACGGCCACGCGCCCGACGATCGCGTCGGGCGCGCCCTGCACAGGCTGGATCGGCAGGTGCAGCGGCTCACCCGGCTGATCGACGATCTCCTGGACGTCTCGCAGCTCCACACCGGCCGGCTGGAGCTGCACGTCGAGCCGGTCGACCTCGCGGAGGTCGTGGACGAGGTCGTGGAGCGGCTCGGCGAGCGCGTGGCGCAGTCGGGCTCGCCCCTGAGCGTGCGCGCCGAGCCGTCGATCGTGGGGTCGTGGGACCGGAGCCGGCTGGAGCAGGTGGTGTCGAACCTGCTCGACAACGCCCTCAAGTTCGGCGCGGGCAAGCCGATCGAGATCACGGTGGCGCGGAAGGGCGGCGCGGCGGAGCTCGTGGTGCAGGATCAGGGCATCGGGATCCCGGCCGCGCGCCTCCCCTACGTGTTCGAGCGGTTCGAGCGCGCGGTGTCGAGCCGCCACTTCGGGGGGCTCGGGCTCGGGCTCCACGTCGTGAAGACCATCGTGGAGGCGCTCGGCGGCGCGGTGCGCGTCGACAGCCGCCAGGGCGAGGGCGCGCGCTTCACGGTGGAGCTGCCCTGCGAGCCGCCGGCCGCGAGCCGGACGGCGCCGGCGTCGCTCGGCGGCCCGGGCCCCTGACGCGCGCCGGCCCGGGGACCGCTACGGCCTGCGCGCCGGCGGCTGTGGGACCATGAGGATGTACGGCGTCTCCGGCTCCTCTCCCGGCGGCACCGCCTGCGGCGCGCGGGCGCCCTTCGCGCCGAGGCTCCGGATGAAGCGGTACATCGCCACGAGGTCGCGCTCGTGCATGGTGGCGTAGTTGAGCCAGGGCATCGGCGGGCGCCCGACGGCCGCGCGGAACATTCTCACCCACGCGTCCTCGCTGAGGTCCTGGACGGAGAGCCGGAGGTTCGCCGCGTAGCTCGTCCCCCACGGACCGCGGTAGCCGACGCCGTTGCCCGTCAGCCACTCCGAGGCCGGGAGCCTGCCGCTCGATCGATCCCAGCCCGGCGTGTGGCAGTCGTTGCACCCGCCCACGAGGATCAGGTAGCGGCCCGCCTCCTCCGGGCTCGCCGCGGTCACGTGCGGCGTGGCGGGCGGCTGAGCACAGTCGGCACAGCCGATCACCGCCGCCAGCGCCGCGCCCGGCAGCCCGCGCACAGCCCGGCGCGCCGCGCGCAGCCGCGCGGCGGAGGACCTCGATCCAGCGCGCATTTCCCTCTCCAGCCCGGCCATTTCATCCGCCGTGCAGCGCGCATACCCGGCCGCGGCGCCGCGCCGGACGGAACGCGCCCGCCGCCGCCCGGGCGCGCCGAGCCGGCTCACCGGCGGCCCGCGCGGGCCGCCCTGCGCGGCGCCGCCATGAGCGGACGGAGGCCGTTCACGCAGGCGAGGACCGCGGAGCCGTTGTTCATGAGCGTCGCCGCGACCGGGTTGAGGAGGCCGGGGATCGACAGCGCGTACGCGACCGCGTTCACGGCGAGCATCATCGAGAAGTTCTGGTGGATGATGCGCATCGCGCCGCGCGAGATGTCGATCGCCTCGACGAGCTTCGACAGGTCGTCCTCCACGAGGACCACGCCCGCCGTCTCCCGGGCGATCTCCGCGCCCGCGGACACGCTGATGCCGATGTCGGCGTACGAGAGCGCCGGGGAGTCGTTGATGCCGTCCCCCACGACCGCGACCGTGCGGCCCTCCTGCGTCAGCCGCCGCGTGATCTCCGCCTTGTCCTCGGGCAGCATCTCCGCGAAGTACCGCGTGATGCCGAGCTCGAGCGAGACCTGCCGGGCCACCTCGCGGCTGTCGCCCGTCAGCATGACGATGTCGTCGATCCCGCGCTCGCGCAGGCTCCGGATGGTCGCGCGGCTCTCGGCCCGGATCGCGTCGCGGTAGGCGAGCGTGGCGACGTGCCGCCCGTCGACGGCGAGGAAGAGGAGCGACTTCGCCGTCGCCTCGAGCGCCTGCCTCGCGCCGGCCTCGGCGCGGCACGAGACGCCGAGCTCCTCGATGAAGCGCGGGCTGCCGAGCTGGACGACCTTGCCGAAGACCCTGGCCTGCACGCCCCGGCCGACGAGGTAGCGGGACTCCTCCCGGTCCGGGATCGACAGCCGCCACGCCTCGGCGAGGCGGAGCACGGCCTGCGAGACGGGGTGCGTCTGCCGCGCGGAGACCGCGGCGGCGAGCGTCGCCGCCTCGCGCTCGGGCAGGGCGTCGTGGACGAGGAAGTCGGTCACCTCGGGCACGCCGGAGGTCAGCGTGCCGGTCTTGTCGAACACCACGGTCGACACCCGCGCGAGCTTCTCGATGTACGCGCCGCCCTTGATGAGGATGCCGCGCCGCGCCGCGGCGTTCATCGAGGCGAGCACCGTGGTCGGGGCCGAGACGCGCGGGCCGGTGCCGAAGTCGATGGTCAGGATGGCGGACACGCGGCCGAGGTCCCGCGTCGCCGCGAGCACGACCGCCGAGCACGCGAGCGCCGGCGGGACGAGCCGGTCCGCCACCACCTCCGCGTAGTTCTGCGCGCGCGTCTCCAGCGCGGGCGCGTTCTCGATGAGCCGCGCCGTGCTCGCGGCGGTCGTGTCGCCGCCGACGCGCTCGGCGCGGATGTACAGCTTGCCGTCCTTGATGACGGTCGCCGCGAAGCAGCGGTCGCCGGGGCCCTTGAGCACCGGCATCGACTCGCCGGTCAGCGTCTGCTGATCGACGAGCCCCTCGCCGTCCGTGACCATCCCGTCGACCGGGATCACCGAGCCGGTGTAGACGACGAGGACGTCCCCCACGGCGAGCTCGGCCACCGGGACCTGCACCTTCGCGTCGCCGCGCACCACCCACGCGAGGTCCTGCTGGTAGCCGAGCAGGCCGCGGATCGCGCGCCGGGCGCGCGCCTGGGTGAGATCGCGGATGTGGTCGCCGAGCGTGACCAGCCAGATGATGCCGGCCGCGTTGATGGCGTCGCCGGTCGCGACGGCCGAGGCGATCGCCAGGCTGTCGAGCAAGTCGACGTTGAGCTTGCGCTGCCGCGCCACCGAGTGCCACGCCCGCTTGAAGATGGGCGCGCACGTCGCGGCGATGAACGGGTACGCGAGGAGCGGCGAGACGAAGCCGAGCGAGAAGAGCACGCCGGCGCTCGAGAGGTAGAGCGGGCGTTTCGCCATCGCCGACGCGCGGCGCGCCATCCTGGCGCCGCGCGCGGCGCGCAGCGCCCCCCGCGGGGCCGGCGCGGCGGAGGCCTCGGCCGCGGCGCGCACAATGGCGCCGACGTCGGCGATCCGCGGGTCGTGCTCGACGACGGCGCTCGACGCGCCCTCGGCGATGCGCACGGACAGGACCCCCGGCACGGCGGCGAGCCCCGCCTCGAGCAGCGGGCCGAACGCCTCGTCCCGCCCGATCCGCGGCAGCCGCAGGCGGACCCTGCCGGGGATCGCGTGGGCGACCGAGACCGCGCAGGTCCCGCTCGACAGGAGCGCTGCCATGGTCACCCCGCCTCGCCGCCGGCGGGCGCGCCCGAGCCCGCGAGGAAGCCCTGGATGCGGGCGTGGTTCAGCACCACGAAGGCGTCGACCCCGTACTTGATGAGCGTGATCCAGTGGGGCATGCTCGGGGAGCGCCGCAGCAGCACCTGGAGCACCCCGGAGCCGACGAGGACCGCCGGCACCAGGAGCTTGAGGTCGACCTGCGGCGGCGGGACGACCTGCGACGCCGCGTTCAGCCGGTCCGCGGCCTGGACCACGAGGCGCGCCGTCCGGCCGGGGCTCGGCGGCTCGGCGGGCGCCGCGCAGTGCGGCGGCGGGGGCGAGAGCGCGTCGAGCGGGTGACAGCCGCAGTCCGCGAGCTCCGGGATGCTCGCGAGCTCGGAGAGCACGGTCTCCAGCGGGACGTCGGGCTCGTGCTCGACCGTGAGGCTCCCGGCCCACGCGCTCGCCCGCGCTTCGATGACGCTCGGGCAGGCGCGCGCCGCCTCCGCGATCTCTTCCGCCCTCGCCGGGTCCCTGCGCAGCGCGGGGACCCCAAAGCGCACGCGCCCGACAACCCTGTGGATGATGACGACCCCTCGATCGCTCGGCATGGCTCACCTCCCGGCCGGCCGGGCCGGGTCACCGGAACACCCTCTCGTCAGGCCGCGGGCGGCTCGATCTCGGCGCGCGCGGGCGCCCGCACGCCGCCCACGCCGGCGCGCTGCTCTTGCCGGGCCATCTCCTCCCTCACCTCGGCGACGAGGTCGCCGAGCCGCTCCCTGCCCTCGCCGAGCGCGCTCTTGAGCGCGTCGGCGGCGGCGAACCCGAACCGCAAGGCCCTCTTGACGGTCGGACGGGTGATCCTGGTCAAGCTGGCGAGCCCCACGCCGATGATGATGCCGAACCCGAGGCGTTCCATCCCCCCTCCTCTCCTCGAAATCCACGACCGGCGGCGCGCGGCGGCGCCGCTGAAAGACAGAGCATCGGAATCACAGAGGCACAGCGAACACGGAGAGAGACAGAGGCGCTCTGTCCCTCCGTGCTCCTGTGGCTGGCTCCCTGGATTCTTGGCTGTTCGGGACGCTAGCGACGCGCGATGTCGGCGCCGCGCGGCCACGGCCAGGACGGGCGACGTCGCGCGTGCGGCGGCGCCGATTCCGGCAATCTGGGAGGGCGCCTTCGAGCGAAGATCACTGCTTCCGCGACTTCCGTGAGAGCACCCACGCATGATTTGTAACACCGTAGTCTCTCGATCGCCATGTACATTTCATGTCCACTCGACACCTGACTTGCGCGCTGACGGAGCGTCGGCGCTGTTCTGCGCTGTTCTGCACGGTTCCATACGGCCGCGCGCGAGCGTCCGAGGCGCGCCGCCGCGCCGTCATGTCAATGCGCGATCGGCGCGGGCAGACGGGGCGAGGCTGCGCGGGACCGCGCCGCGCCGGCCGCGGACGCCGGCGTGTCCGTCGCTTCCAGCCGGCGACCGACCGTGGTAAATTTGTGGACATGCAAGCGGGGCAGCACGAAGAGCCGGCGACGGAGAGCGGCGGCTCTCTGCTCGAGGAGCTCCTGGCGGAGACGGGGATCCCCCAGGCCAACGAGGCCTACCAGGACATGAAGCGCGGCGTGAAGGCCGCGCTCGACAGGGTGGCCGGCCGGCCGGACGCCGGCCCGGCGCTCGACAACGCCCTCATCGACCTGTGGATCGCCGAGATCGACCAGCGGCTCTCGCGCCAGATCGACGAGATCCTGCACCACCCGGTGTTCCAGCGGCTGGAGGCCGCGTGGCGCGGCCTCAAGTTCGCGGTCGATCGCATCGACTTCCGCGAGAACATCCGGATCGAGGTCCTCAACTGCTCGAAGGACGACCTGCTCGCGGATTTCGAGGACTCGTCCGAGATCGTGAGGAGCGGCCTTTACAAGATCGTCTATTCGTCGGAGTTCGGCTCCTTCGGCGGCAAGCCGTTCGCCGCCGTCGTCTCGAACTACGAGTTCGGCCCCGGGCCCCAGGACATCGCGCTCCTCCAGAAGTGCGCGGCGGTCGCGACGATGGCGCACGCGCCCTTCCTGGCCGTCGCGGGCCCGCAGTTCTTCGGGCTCGCGGACTACCGGAAGGTGCCGCACCTCGGCGACGTCAAGGCGCTCTTCGAGGGGCCGCAGTACGTGAAATACACCTCGTTCCGCGAGTCCGAGGACGCCCGCTACGTGGGCCTGCTCCTCCCCCGCTTCCTCCTGCGCCTGCCCTACGGGGCGAGCACCGTCCCGGTCCGGGCGTTCTCCTACGAGGAGGACGTCGTCGGCAACCACGCGGCGTATCTGTGGGGCGCCCCCACCTACGCGATGGCGACCCGGCTCGCCGAGAGCTTCGCGCGCCACCGCTGGTGCCTGCACATCATCGGCCCGCAGTCCGGGGGCACGGTCGAGGGGCTCACGCTCCACGAGTACGAGGCGCTGGGCGCCATCCAGACGAAGATCCCGACCGAGATCATGCTGACCGAGCGCCGCGAGTTCGAGCTCAGCGAGGAGGGCTTCATCGGCCTCACGTTCCGCAAGGACACGGACAACGCCTGCTTCTTCTCCGCGAACTCGGTGCAGAAGCCGAAGTTCTTCGGGCAGAGCGACGAGGGGCGCGCCGCGGAGGTCAACTACCGGCTCGGCACGCAGCTGCCCTACGTGCTCCTCGTCAGCCGGCTCGCCCACTACCTCAAGGTGATGCAGCGGGAACAGATCGGCACGTGGAAGGAGCGCGGCGATCTCGAGCGCGAGCTGAACAGCTGGCTGAACCAGTATGTCGCGGACATGGATGTCGTGTCGCCCGCCGTGCGCTCGCGCAGGCCGCTCCGCAAGGCGCGGACCACGGTGACCGAGGTGGAGGGGAGCGCGGGCTGGTACCGGGTGCACCTCGAGGTGCGCCCGCACCTCAAGTACATGGGGGCGTACTTCACCCTGAGCCTGATGGGGAAGCTCGACCGGGAGTGAGGCCGCCCGCGCCTCGGGCGACGGCGACCGAGGGCCGAGGGGGCGATGGCTGGCCTGCGTCGCGGGCTCCGCCCGGCCGGCGGTCGCTGTCCGCGCAGCGCGCGGTTCGTGGTAGAGCGCCGCATGCGCACGCAACGACCGCTCGCAGCCCCCCTCGCGATCACCCTGGCCCTCTCTGCGCTGCCGGCCTGCGGCCCGGCCGCGGGCCCGCCGCCGCCGCCCCCCTCGGCCGTGAAGGCGGCGGCCCCTCCGCCTGTGCCGCAGGGCCTCCCGATCGTCGAGACGAAGCTCGAGAACGTCGGGCTCGACGAGGCCGCGCTCGACCGCTCGGCCAACCCCTGCGAGGACTTCTATCAGTTCGCCTGCGGCGGATGGCTGGCGAAGACGGAGATCCCGGGCGACGAGGCCATGTGGATGCGGAGCTTCAACGAGATCGAGCAGCGCAACGAGGCGGAGCTCCGGCGCATCCTCGAGGAGGCGGCGCAGGCCGGCGACCGGGATCCGGTGAGCAAGAAGATCGGGGCCTACTACGGCGCGTGCGTCGACGAGGCCGCGATCGAGGCCGCCGGCGCGAAGCCGATCGCGGATCTCCTCGCCAAGGCGCGGCGGGTGCGCGACCCGAAGAGCGTCGGGGCGCTCGTCACCGAGCTCCACAGCCGCCGCATCTGGGCGCTGTTCGACATCGCCTCTGCGCAGGACATGAAGGACGCGACGCGCGTCATCGCCCAGCTCGACCAGAACGGGCTCGGCCTGCCGGACCGCGACTACTACCTGAACGAGGACGACAAGTCGAAGGCGCTCCGCAAGACCTATGAGGAGCACGTCGCGCGGATGATGCGGCTCGCCGGGGCCCAGGAGGCCGCGGCGAAGGCGGCGGCGGTCGACGTGGTGCAGATCGAGACCGAGCTCGCGAAGATCTCGAAGACGCGGGTCGAGCGGCGGGACCCGAAGGGCCTGTACAACAAGATGGATCGGGCGGCGCTCGCGAAGGCGGCGCCGGATTTCCCCTGGGATGCGTACTTCCAGGGTCTCGGCCGCCCGGACATCAAGGAGGTGAACGTGACCTCCGTCCGGTTCTTCGAGGGGCTCTCGCGGCTGCTCAAGTCGGCGAAGCCCGCCGCGTGGCAGAATTACCTGGCGTGGCACGTGGTGCGCTCCCTCGCGCCCGCGCTGTCCAAGGCGTTCGTCGACGAGACCTTCACGCTGCAATCGGCGTTCACCGGGCAAAAGGAGGTCCGGCCGCGCTGGAAGCGCTGCGTCGACGCGACCGACAACGCGCTCGGCGAGCTGCTCGCGCAGCCGTTCGTCAAGACGAGCTTCTCCGGCGAGAGCAAGCCCGCGGCCGAGGCGATGGTGCGCGCGATCAGCGAGGCGTTCGGCCGCGAGGTGCGGGCGCTCGACTGGATGGATGAGGGCACGCGGCAGCGCGCGCTCGCCAAGCTCGGCGCGATGGCGTACCTCATCGGGTATCCCGACAAGTGGCGGACGTACGATTTCGAGGTCGATCCCAAGTCGTACGCGAAGAACGCGCTGGCGGCGCGCGCCTTCCACACGCGGTGGGATCTCGGGAAGATCGACAAGCCGGTCGATCGCGACGAGTGGCAGATGAGCCCGCCCTCGGTGAACGCCTATTACGATCCGCAGCGCAACCACATGGTCTTCCCCGCCGGCATCCTCCAGCCGCCGTTTTACAGCGTGAAGTCGGGCGTCGCGGTGAACCTCGGCGGCATCGGCATGGTCGTCGGGCACGAGCTCACGCACGGGTTCGACGACGAGGGCTCGCAGTTCGACCAGAAGGGCAACCTGGAGGACTGGTGGTCGAAGGAGATCGCCGCGGCGTTCAAGGCGAAGACCGAGTGCGTCGAGGCGCAGTACTCGGGCTACGAGGCGCTGCCGGGGGTGAAGCTGAACGGCAAGCTGACGCTGGGCGAGAACATCGCGGACCTCGGGGGCCTGAAGCTCGCGTTCGCGGCGTACCGCACGATGCGCAAGGGCGCGGCGGAGCAGACGGTCGCGGGCGGGTTCACCGAAGATCAGCAGTTCTTCCTGGCGCACGGGCAGGCGTGGTGCGGCAAGATGCGCGACGAGGCGCTCCGGCTGATGGTGCAGGTGAACCCGCACTCGCCGCCGCGGTTCCGCGTGAACGGGCCGCTCGCGAACCTGCCGCAGTTCGCCGAGGCCTTCAAGTGCGCGCCCGGCACGCCGATGCGGCCGGCGAAGATGTGCTCGGTCTGGTAGCCGCGGCCGGCGTCCTTGGAGAGAGGAGGAACCATGATCCTGATTGGCCAGTACGACTCGCCGTTCGTGCGCCGCGTCGCCGTGGCGCTCCAGCATTACGGGCTCGCGTACGAGCACCGCCCGTGGTCGGTGTGGGCCGACGCGGAGTCCATCGCGAAGTACAACCCGCTCCGGCGCGTGCCCGTGCTCGTGACGGACAGCGGGGAGTCGCTCGTCGAGAGCGCGGCGATCCTCGACGCCCTCGACGACCTGGTGGGGCCCGATCGCGCGCTCCTGCCGCGCTTGGGCGAGGCGCGCCGCGCCGGGCTGCGGGTCTGCGCGCTCGCCACGGGGCTCGCCGACAAGGCGGTGAGCCTGCTCTACGAGCACGTGCTGCGCGCGGGCGACCGCCGCAGCCAGGTCTGGGTCGACCGCTGCGCCGCGCAGCTCGGCGAGACGCTCGATCTCCTGGAGCGCGAGCGCGCCGCCCGGGGCGGCGATTTCTGGTTCGGCGCCTTCAGCCACGCCGACATCGCGGTCGCCTGCGCGCTGCGGTTCATCGGCGAGGCGCACCCGTCCGTCACCGACGCGGCGAGGCGGCCGGCGCTGGCCGCGCACGCGGCCCGCTGCGAGGCGCTCCCGGCGTTCGCGGCGGTGGTCCAGCCCCTCCACGTGGCCGTGAAGGCCTCCTGACGCGCCCGCTTCGCCGCGCAGCTCCGGCCGCCCGACGCGCTCGCGAGGCCCTGCAGCCCCGGCCTCCCCCCCGGCGCGCTCACGTCGCCGGAGCCCCCGTGCACAGCGCACTGTACAAATCCTCAAGGACGCCGGCGGACGTGGCTTACCGACGATATCGCGCGGTGAGACAATCTAGCATGGATGAGAGACGTATTCGCATGGATCCTCTCTGAAGCCATGCCGATACTGCCCTGCATCCGGACGTAGCGAACACACCCACGCTCCGGGAGGAGAACGAGATGGGCACGAGCAACGGCAGCAGCGGCAAGAAGATCCTGGTCCTGGCCAGCACTGGAACGGTCGGAAAGCTCCTGGTCGAGCAGCTCACTTCGGCGGGGGAGCAGGTGCGCGCGGGGTCGCGCGACCCGGCCAAGGTGGCGCACGTGCGCGGCGTCGAGCCGGTGCGCTTCGATTATCGCGATCCCAACACCTTCGCCGGGGCCCTGGAGGCGGTCGACCGCGTGTTTTTGCTGTCGCCCTCCGGCGAGCTGGCGCAAGACGACCTGCTGCTCCCCTTCTTGAAGGCGGCGCTCTCCGGCGGTCAGCGGAAGATCGTGCTGCTGACCGCGTCCGGCGTGGAGTACGACGACAGCATCCCGCTGCGGAAGGTGGAGCTCTTCGTCGAGCGGTCGGGGGCGCCCTACGTGATCCTGCGCCCGACCTGGTTCTCGGACAACTTCCACACCTTCTGGCGCGCGCCGATCGTGCAGGCGGGCGTGCTGCCCATCCCGGCGGGGGAATCCCGGACGGCCTTCATCGACGCTCGGGACATCGCGGCATCGGCGGTCGCGGCGCTGCGATCGGACCGCTTCGACAAGCAGGCGTTCACGCTCACCGGCCCCGAGGCGCTCACCTACGCCGAGGCGGCGGCGATCCTGTCCAAGGTGTCGGGCCGGGCGATTCAGTATGTGAACGCGGACGACGCGTCTTTCATCCAGGGCGCGACGCGAGCGGGCCTATCCGAGGGGTACGCCCATTACCTCACGGCGCTGTTCGGGTTCGTGCGTCAGGGCGCGGCGTCGCAGGTCAGCCCGGGCGTGACCACCTTGATCGGCCGGGCTCCGCGCAGCCTGGCGCAGTACGCCCAGGACCACAAGGACGCCTGGAAGGCGTGAGCGCGGCGTAGCGGCGCGGACCGGAGGGCGCGAGGAGCGCCCTCCGCGCTCCGCGACAGCTCGCTCCGCCGAGGTGCAAGCCGGAAGAGCACGGCATGCAGCAAGAGGAGAGACCGCAAGGGCGCAAGGGGCGCAAGGGACAGAGTTGGAATTATATCCTTCTCTTCCCCTTGCGTCCCTTGCGCTCTTGCGGTCCTCCTCCCATGAACTGATTTCGCCGAACCTCAACGCGATCGGCGTTCTAATGCCCCGGCGTCGGAATGACGCCCAGCTGCTGCCGCGTGCGTAGGTCGTCGCTGTGCGCCCAGTGCTCGGCGATCTTCTTGCCGACGTAGCGAACGATGTGGGTGCCCCCGGACTCGACCCGGCGGTTCGTCGCGGGGATACCGTGGTACGCGCCGCGGTGGGTGCCGGTGAAGGAGACGCGGGCGACCAGCTTGTCCCCCTCGGCGATCAGGTCCTCGATCGTGATGCGGAAATCGGGGAAGGCCTCGAGGAACATCGCGAACGTCTGCTTGAGCCCCGAGAGCCCCGGCCCTTGTCCCGGCGGCCCCGCGTGGTCGAGCACGTCGTCCGTGAAGTAATGGTCCGCCGCGGCGACGTTCCTCTCGTGCCAGACCACCTCGACGTATTCCCGGTACAGCGCCTTGAGATCGTGCGTGCTCATGGATTCAGCTCCTTCTTGGGTCGGTTCGACGAAAGCGCCGTCAGACGCGCGCCGTCTCCTCGAGCTCCTTGCCCCGCGTCTCCGGCAAGAGCCACAGGATGAGCCCCAGCGCGATCAGCGGAAAGACGACCGTCGCCGACATGGCCGGCCCCCAGCCGACCCGCTCCGCCGCGACGCCGAGGAAGATCGGAGAGAGCATGTACGCGAGCCGGCCGAGCAGGTTGTTCGACCAGGCGAGCGCGTCACTCCTGAGGTGGGTCGGGAAGAGCTCGGTCGTGTACGCGTTCAGCACGGGAAGCACGGCGCTCCCGCCGAAGATCGACAGGGCCAGCGAGGCCGTGAGCCCGGCGTGCGAGTGGAGCGAGTACCCGCCGAACACGCCGGCCGCCGCCAGCGTGAAGGTGATCACCGCGCCTTTGCGGCGGCCCACGGCGTCGATCAGCTTGCCTGACGTGAAGACGAAGGGCATGGCGACGAGCGCGGCGATCATGATGCTCGTGCCCACCTGCCCGTCGCTGAGCCCGCGCTCCCGCGTCGCGAACGTCTTCCAGAACGTGACGGCGTTCTGGATGCACACGAACATCAGCGCCCAGATCAGCGCGAGCTTGAGCATCCGCCCGCGGTACGCCGAGCCGAGGATGCGCGTGAACGGCTGCGTCTCCTCCCGCCTCCGCTCGGCGGCCAGCTGCTCGAACCGCGCCGTCTCGCGCAGGTCGCGCCGGGCCAGCGCAATGAGCACGAGCGGAATCGCCCCGACGAAGTAGATGGTCCGCCACCCGAGCGAGGTCGAGAGGAACAGCGGCACGAGCCCGGCGCACGTGATCGTCCCCAGGCTGGAGAACGCCTCGATGAGGCCGATCGCGAGCCCGCGCCGGTCCTTCGGGAACTCCTCGGCCGCGTAAACGACGCTGACCGCATACTCGGCGACGAGGAAGATGCGCGCGAGGAGCTGGAACCCGGCGAACGCGATCACGTTCGGCGCGAGGCCCGTGAGCAGGGAGAACAGCGTGTAACCCGCGATGGTGATCGTGAGCAGCCGCTTCCTGCCCCAGTGGTCCGCCTTGCGGACGAGGAGAAAAGCGAGCATCGAGCCCAGGCTGATGACCCCGATCAAGAGCCCCTCCCCCTTCGGGGAGAGCCCCATCTCCGCGCCGAGGTTCGGGAGGATCTGCGTGATCGCCAGGCGGTCATAGCCCTCGAAGAACGCGGCGACGCTCAGGAACGCGAGGAGCCGAAACTGGTACCCAGTGAGCGGCGTCTTCTCGGTATCGCGGGTGGACATGGGGGTTCAGCTCTTCCAATCCGAGCGGGAGCTCGTGGGCGCGACCGGACTTCTGCGCGCGAGGACCGGCGTGTTCACGCCGCTGGCCCCGGCCTCCGCCGGCCCCGCGCGCCCCGCAGCCCTCGCCGGGCCTCCCCTATCCAAGTTCCGCGCCTACGGCAGAGACCGCGGCGCAGCGTCCCCGCGCTCGTGGCTCATCGCAGAACGGCACGCGCGCTCGCCTCCGCCTGGCGGCGCGCTGCTTCCGAGGCAACACCGCTGCTGGTGGAGCGTTGCTGCAGCAGCAATCGCGCCGGCCGCGCGACGCCGCCGGCGCGGCGCGGCGACGCGGAGGAGCGCGAGCGGCGCGGTCGGCTCCTCACGTCGACCGGCGGGGCGAGTCGCCCTGCCCCGCGCGCCTGCCGTCCTCGCGATGGCCGTCGCGGTAGGCCGACGGCGACGTGCCGACCAGCTTCTTGAACGCATGAGAGAACGCGGCCTCCGAGCTATAGCCCACCTCCGCGGCGACCTCCGCCACGAGGGCCGCCCCGGACCGCAAGCGGACCTTCGCGCGGTACATGCGCCACTCCGCGAGGTACTTGCCTGGCGACGCCCCCATCTGCTCGGTGAAACGCGCGGAGAACGCCGCCCGCGACATGCCCGCCTCCTGCGCCAGCGTCAGCACCGACCAGTCGAGCTCCGGATTCCGGTGCATCCGCGCGAGCGCGCGCCCGATCTGCGGATCGGCGAGGCCCCGCAGCCATCCGCGCTCGTCGGCGGGCACATCGCGCAGATACGCGCGCAGCGCCTGCACGAGCAGGACGTCGGAGAGGCGCGCCGTCACGATCCCCGCGCCCTCGGCCGGCGCGCTCACCTCGGCGGCGATGCACTGCGTGTGCGCCTGAACGAAGGGGCCGACCCCCTCGTCCGCGCGGAGGTGGAGGACGGGCGGCAGCGCCTCGAGCGCGGGGTGCCCGAGGGTGCCGAAGCGGAACTGCCCGCAGACGATGGTGGTCGGTACCCCGTCGCCGCCATGCTCGACGGCGCGCCCGGGGGACGCGCTCCGGACGAGATCCTCGATCGGGACGGCCTTGCGCGGCTTGCGCGCGTCGCGGAGCACGTGTCCTCGGCCGCTCGGCATCACGAGGAGATCACCGCTGGTCAGGGCGACCGGCGGCCGCGGGCCGTCGACCTCGAGCCAGCAGCTGCCGCGCGTGATGATGTGGATCCCCCGGCCGCCGGGCGGGAAGCGGAGCGCCCAGGGCGCGGTGAGCTCCAGCCGGAAGTACGACACGCTCTCGAGGCGCAGCTCGCCGACGATCTCGCTGAGGAGGTCCATGCAATCGAGGCCAGGGTAGACGACCCGAGAACGTCCATCAAGCCGGCACCACGGTAGACGATCTCGAAAGTGATCGAGCCAAAGTCGCATGGATCCGCCAGCGCACGGCCGCTACAAACCCGTGGAGGTCCGGCGCTCCCCGGCCCCGTCGACGGGCCGGAGCGGGGCCGACGCCGCGCGCGGCCGGCGCCGCGATCATCGTCGATGGGTACCGCTGTACCCCGAAACCCAGGAGAACTCCCCATGAGTAGCGCTTCCCCTCGCATCGTCGTGCTCGGGAGCACCGGCATGCTCGGCGCCCCCGTGACTCACGAGCTGGTGTCCGCCGGCTACGCCGTGACCGCCCTCGTCCGCGACCCGAGCGCGACCCGCGCGAGCCACCGGCTGCCGTCCAGCGTCCACCTGGTCGCCGGCGACGTCAACGACGTGAACGGATTGACCGCGGCGTTCCGCGGGCACGACATCGTCTATGTGAGCCTCTCGGTGCCGGTCACCGCAACGGCGAGCACGTGGCGGGTCGAGTCGGAGGGCATGAAGAACATCGTCGCCGCGGCGCGGGCGGCGGGCATCAAGCGGATCGCCTACCTCTCGTCGCTCCTGCATCGGTACGACGGGTTCCGCTGGTGGGTCTTCGACATGAAGCGCGAGGCGCTCACGATCCTGAAGGAGAGCGGGATCCCGAGCACGATCTTCTATCCGTCGAATTTCATCGAGTCGATCCCCTACCGGAGCCGCCAGGGCAAGCGGATCAACCTCGCCGGCAGCCCGCGCGAGAAGGCCTACTGGATCGCGGCGCGCGATTACGGCAAGCAGGTCGCGCGCGCGCTGGCGCTCCCCGGCGACGAATCGCGAGAGTACGTGGTGCAGGGACCCGAGCCGCTCACGGCGAAGGAGGCGGCCGAGCAGTTCGCGAAGCATTACACGAAGGAGCAGCTCTCCGTTGGCGCGGCGCCGCTCGGCATCTTGAAGGTGCTCGGGCTGTTCTCCCCGCTGTTCAACTACGTCTGGCACATCTCCGACGCGATCAACAACGCGCGCGAGCCGTTCCAGGCGGAGGCGACCTGGAAGGAGCTCGGCAAGCCGGAGACCACGGTGGCCGCCTTCGCCGCGTCATTTCAGTGAGCGAGGGCGGGGCGCCCGTCGCGGGCGCCTGTGTGAACGAGGGCGGGGCGCCCCGCGGCGCGCGCTCAGTGGTCGCTGTGGTCGCCGTCGACCGAGGAGGAGCGCTGGCGCGCGCCGGAGTCCTCGCACGTGCCAGCGACCGGCTCCGGCTGCGGCTCCTTCGCGTGCCTGATCTCCCGGTCCACGACGTTGCAGAGGATCTTGGTGCTCAGGGCCAGGTCGCGGACCGGCACGGCCTCTCTGATCCCGTGGTAATTGACCGGCTCCCCGAAGGTGGTGTCGAACAGGGCGCCTGCGGCGATGGCCTTCACGTACGCCTTGGCGTCCGTGCCGGCGCCCATGGCCACCGCGGGGGCCGGCTTGCCCGTCACCTCCTCGAACGCGCCGCTGATCCGGCTGAAGGTCGGGCCGTCGATCCGGCGGACGTCGGGCGCCACCCTGGTCGCGGTCTCGAAGGAGATCGGGGCGCCGGCGGAGGCGGCGTTGAACTCGTCGACGATCTGCGCGAAGATGCCGGCAAACTCGCTGTTCTGGCCGCACAGGAGGCCCTCGCTCTCTCCGTCCCACGGCTGGCTGTGGTGGCCGATGGCGTAACGGACATCGAGGCTGAGCGTGACGGCTCCGGGCGCGGGCTCGGTGTAGAACCTGGTCAGCGCGTAGGTGGTGCCGTTGCCCTCGGTGAACACCTCGTCGTGGCGCTCGAGCAGCTCGGGGTGAGCCTCACCGAAGGTCTTCGTGCCCCAGGTGAACTCGATGAACCTGCACATGCGCGCGACGTCGTTGTCGGCGAGGACCTCCGCCTCCGACAGCGCGCCGAGGAAGTTGGCGAGGGACACGAGCGGGTTCGCGCCGCTCGCGCGGTTCTCCTGGGGTACCGAGGCGTGCTGCGCGCCCGCGACCTCGGTCGTCAGCTTGAGCTCGCCCGGGAGGCCCGAGGTGTCGACGGTGAGCTTGGCCCGCCGGTACGATGGATCGTCGAACGGGTGGGCGGCGTAATCCGCCTCGACGTGCTGGGCGAGCTCCTCGAGCTGCGCCGGCGAGTCGCTGCGGAGGATCGCCTCGGCGCTGTCCGGGAGCTGATTGACGGGACCGGAGGGGGTGTTCAGCGACTCGATCCACACCCCCGTCTCGGGAGGCGGCTCGCGCGGGAGGGAGAAGACGGGGCGCTCGATGCCCTTCTCCGCGCGCACGGACCAGAACGTATCGAAGATGATCTCGAGGTCGGCGTTCTCCTCGGCGTTCTCCTCGCGGTACCGCCGCATCGACATGGGGCCGATCTCCTCGGTGGTGTCGAAGATGAGCTCCACGGTGATGTCGTCGAGCAGGGGGCTGCCGTCGTACGCGCGGGCGATGTCCTTGAGCACCAGGAACGTCGCCAGCGCCGGCCCCTTGTCGTCGATGGCGCCGCGGCCGACCCATAGGTCCTGCTCGCCCCCATGCTTTGTCGCGCCCCTGGCCTTCGTCAGCTGGAACGGCTCCCACACGCCGGCGTCGCCGGGAGACACGGTGTCGAAGTGCGTGTTCAGCGAGATCTTGCGGGGCCCGTTGCCGAGCCGGAAGCCGAAGACCCAGTAGTACCTGGGCTCGGCCGGGTTGCCGCTCTCGACCTTCCACTCCCACGGCTCCAGCTTGTGGGTCTTCTGCCCCTCGTTGAACTGCCGCGCCTGGGCGTTCAGGTCGTCGACGATCGTCTGCATGTTCGCGACGAACGCCTCCTCGTTGGCGAACTGCTCCTCGCGGTAGGTCTCGGCCGCGACCAGCCTGGCCAGCGCGTCGAAGCTGGCCTCGAACTCGGCGTCGACGCTCGCGCACGCCGGCTCGCGAGCGGCCGGCGCCTGGCTCGAGGGATCGTCGCCCTGGCAGCTGACACCATACGAGAGCGCGGCGACGCCGATCCAGCCTACCCGATAAAGCCTAGTCAACCTCATACATCCTCCGGAGCGGATTCGATTCGCATCCAATCCATTCAGACAACGCGCACACCACTCCACGCACCGTTCGCGCCTCGAGATCCGCACGGCCGCAAGGCGAAAACGACGGCAATCAAATCGACTTTTCGAGAGCCTTTGTGGCTCTTATGTGCAATACATAGGCGTTCCCCCGAAGCACAAACCCAGGTGATCCATATGGCACAAGAGTTCGATCACAACGCGATTGTACGGCTCGGAATGGCTTACGCCGAGTCGAAGACGCTCCTCAGCGCCGTCGAGCTCGGCGTCTTCACGGAGCTCGCGAAAGGACCGCTGGACTGGCAGACGCTGCGCGAGCGGATCGGGATCCACCCCCGCGCCGCGCGCGATTTCTTCGACGCGCTGGTGGCGCTCCGCCTCCTGCGGCGGGAGAACGGGCGCTACTCCAACACGCCGGAGACGGACCTCTTCCTCGATCGGGCGAAGCGGTCGTACATCGGCGGGATGCTGGAGATGTCGAACGCGCGGCTCTACCGGATCTGGGGCTCGCTCACCGACGCGCTGCGCACCGGCGAGCCGAAGAACGAGGTCTCCGAGGGCGAGGACATCTTCACGTGGCTCTCCAAGTCGCCCGAGAAATATCGTGAGTTCACGCAGGCGATGACGGGGCTCAGCCTGCCGTCGGCGCGGGCGATCGCGGCGAAGTTCCCGTGGGAGAAATACAAGACCTTCGCCGACGTCGGCACCGCCCAGGGGGGATTGCCCGTCCAGGTCGCGCTGAAGCACCCCCACGTGAAGGGCATCGGGCTCGATCTGGCGCCCGTGCAGCCGGTCTTCGAGGACTACGTCCGCGCTCACGAGCTCACCGACCGGCTGCGCTTCCAGGAGTTCGACCTCTTCCGGGACCCGATCCCGCAGGTGGACGTGATCACCATGGGACACATCCTCCATGGGTGGAGCCTCACGGACAAACGGAGCTTCATCAAGAAGGCGTACGACGCGCTCCCCGAAGGAGGGGTGCTCGTCGTCTACGACGCGATGATCGACGACGACCGCAGCGAGAACGTCGCCGGGTTCATGATGAGCCTCACCATCCTCCTCGAGACGCGCGAGGGCTTCGACTACACCAGCGCCGATTGCGCGAGCTGGCTGCGAGATCAAGGCTTCCGCGACGTCCGCGCGGAGAAGCTCATCGGGTCGGACTCGTTCGTCGTCGGCGTGAAGTGAGGAGCGCCGGCGCGGAGGATTGACGGTCCGGCGACCAGGAGCGATGAGCTCCGCGGGGTCGCCGGGCCACCCCGGCCGAGCGAACGCCCCGCTGGCTCGACGCCAGCGGGGCGCCGCCCCTCGCCCACCGCAGGCCATGTGCGCTGCTATATCCATCGTTGGAGCGCCCGCGGGGCGCCGCGACCTTCCGTTATTGCAGCGCGTCCGGCAGCGACGTGAGGACGCAGAGGCCCGTCTCGGCGTCGCAGGTCACTCGGTCCGCGAAGTCGGGGTTGATCCCGGAGCCGAACGCGCGACCCTTCGCGAGATCGGGGCGCGGATCGCAGAGGCTCGGATCCGGCACGCCGTCGGGCGCGCACTCGACCGCGGGGTACAGGCCCACGACGCTGTACGACGCAGAGCAGCCGTTCTCCGTGTACGTCAGATCGCCGATGATCTGCGTGCCCGGATACGCGGCCGTCACGTAGATGCGGAGGTTGCTCCACGCATAGCCGATCTCGACCGCAGGGTGCTGCGTGGGCGGCGTCCCCTCCGGAGCGTCCGCGGGCGGAGGCTCCTCGTACGCCGGGATGCTCAGCCTGGCCTCCGACAACGAAGGGACCGCGCAGACGTCGTCCTCGTCCGGATCGACGGCGGCAAAGTCGCCGATGGAGTCGAGCGCGGCCTCGCCGAGCTCCACCTGCGCGCCCTGGGCCGCGAAGGCCGGGAAGGCGATCCCCGACGCCCGGACGGCGACGTGGGCCTTCGTGAAATCAGGGCGCTTCGGATTGCCAGGCTGCCGAGGATTGTATTTCTCGATTCCGACGATCTCGCCCTTCAGCGTATCGCAATCGCCCTCGCCCTGCTTCGAGCCGGGCTTCAGCGTGTACTTCGCCGCGAAGCCCCCGTGGGCCGCGGTGCAGGTGACCCTCCGCTGCTCGCAGGACAAGGTCAGCGCGGCGATCGCGAGGATCCCGAGAGATGTTCCGAGCGTTCGTTTCATGGTCATCCGTCTCGCAGTGCGATCGCCCTAGAAGGTCACCTTGGCGCCGATCCTGAAGGTGCGTGGCGCCTGATACGCGATCGGCTTTCCGAAATTCGGGTTCCTGTTGTTCGGATCGAACGCGGACCCGTCGACGTTCTTGAGCTGGCCGAGATCGCCCTTCTTGCCGTTCTCGATCGGGAGGACGGAGGCCTGCGTGTAGCGCTGGTCCAGGGCCGTCGCCGCCTGGAAATTGAAGATATTGAACGAGTCGACGGTGATGGTCAGGGCGCTCTCCCGGGCGAGCTGCACCCCGACGCCGACGTGGGCGTCGACGGTGTGCACCCACGGGAGGCGCTCGCCGCTGCCGCGCGGGAGGATGTAGACCTGATCAGGGCCGTAGAGCGGGTGCGAGCCGAGATAGCTCGTGGGCGCGCCGGAGGCGGACCGGTACGCCCCGCCCACGCTGACGATCACGCCGTTCTGGAACGTGAAGTCCTTGGCGCCGAAGACCTTGATCTGGTGCCTGCGATCCCCGGGGAGCGGCCCCGTGCGGTTCGGCAGGAGCGACATCAGATCGAAGTCCGAGTTGACGTTCGGGTCGAGCTGCCCGGTCTCGGGGCGAAAGAGGCCGGCCCAGTTGCCGCGCAGGGTCGAGATCGTGTAGCTCGCCTGCGCGAGCCACGAGTCGGCGAAGGTCTTCTCGGCGTGAACCGTGAACGCGTCGTAGTCGCGGGCCGGCTTCGGGAAATCCTTCGCGACGCCATAGCCGGGGTTGCCGATGAGGTACGTCCTCGCCTCGTCGCGGCTGATGTCCTCGATGACTTGGTTCTGGTAACGCTTCGTGTACTGCACCCCGACGCGCAGCTTGGGGTACACCTCGTATTCGCCGCCGAGCACGATCTCGTCCGTCGACTGCGGCTCCAGATCCGGATCGATGCCGCCGTCGCCGCCGATGACGCGCCACTTCTGGTTCGGGCTGTAGGGGGCGCTCGTCGTGATGAGGTTCTCGTTCCGATCGCACGCGTCGCGCTGCTGCGCGACGTCCCGGGGATCGCACAGGGCCGCGTTGTGCAGGGAGAAGACCTGCCGCTCGCCGGGGAACGCGCGATCGATGATGTTGAGCGGCACGCTCTCGTAGAACCGCGCGTAGTTCGCGTACAGCTTGGAGCGACCTGCGTGCGTGAAGTCGTAGATCACGCCGACCCGCGGCGACCACTGGTTGGGCAGGGCGATCGCCAGCTTGTCGTCGCCCCCGTAAAGCAGCTGCGCGTCGTACCGGACACCCGCGTTCAGCGTGACCTTGTCGAGGATGTTCCAGCTGTCCTGCACGAAGCCGCCGATCGTGGTCGACTTCGACACCGTCTCGAACTTGACGAGCGGCTCGGCGTCGTCGGGGTTGGCCAGAAATCCGAGCCGGCGGAAGCCGGTGTACGCCCTTCCATCGGTGGTCTCGGCGAAGATGTTGCCGCCCGAGTGGCCGCGGGACGACCCGTAGCGCATCAGCTCGAGGTCGACGCCGGCCTTCACGATGTGGTGCCCGAGGGCAGTGATCAGGGACGTGAGCACGGCCTTGCCCTGGTACCGATCGAGCACCGTCTCGTTGAGCGCCCCCGGCCCGCCGCTGTAGTAGGTCGCCACGGGGCAATGCTCGGCGCTCGGCGCGCCCGCCGGCTCGCAGCCGCGCGTCGCCGCGGACGGCTCGAAATCGTTGATGGAATGAAACCCGGGATCGGTCCGCTGCCAGTGCACCTGCGCGATGTCGGACAGCCCCTTGCCGCTCCCGATCCTCGTGCCGTCGGAGGCGCGGACCGCGTTGTCCTCGTGGTGGACGCCGAGCGTGACGTCGAGCAGGTACGTCTTGTTCTGGAATGCCGACGACCACTTCAGGGCGGCGTCGGTGGCGGTCGAGACGTACTCGTGCGCGAGCGCGCCGAAGCTGCCGTTGATGACGTTGTTGCTCGAGCTGTTGTTGAGCTCCACGGTCCCGTCCTTCGGGTTGATGCCGAAGTTGCCGCTGCCGCCCGAGATCGTGGGCGAGCCGTAAACCGACAGCGAGACGGTGTTGTCGGGATCGATCAGCAAGGTGAGCTTGCCGAGGTACTGGAGGCTGTGCTGGGTGGCGTAGTAGACCCGGCGCGTGCCCGGCAGCGGCTCGGTCCTGTCGAAGCGCAGCTCGCGCTCGAGCCGGTAGCTCGCCGCCGAAGGGGAGAGCCCGGCGAAGAACCAGAGCCTGTCCTTCAGGATCGGGCCGCCGAGCTGCACGCCCACGTCCCGGAGCGACGACAGCCGGGTGTCGGTCCTGATCGTGCTCGCCTCGCTCTCTGCCTGCTCCCGCTCCGCCTCGAATATGCCGGGCGTGACGCTGAGGAACACCGCGCCGTGGAATTCGTTCGAGCCCGATCTCGTCACCGCGTCGAGGTACCCGCCGGTGGCGCGGCCGTACTCCGGCATGTAGCCGCCGGTGATCACCTTGACCTCCTTGATGAACTCCGCGGACAGCGGCGTCCCGATGACGCCGAACGCCGGGTTGTTCACCGACAGGCCGTCGATCACGTACTGGTTCTCGGGCGAGGTCGTCCCGCTGATCGAGACGCCGTACTGGTCGGCGTTCGCGCCGGGCGCCACGTCGGCGAGCGCCTCGAACGAGCGGGTCGCCGCCCCCTTCGAGCCGGTGGAGATGAGCGGGATTCGGCTCGCGAACTCCGAGGTGACGTTGACGCCGGTCGCGCTCGACCCGACGTCCACCGTCGGCGCGCTGCCGACGACGACGATCTCCTCGGCCTTCAGCGCCTCGGGGAGCAGCTCGCTGTTCACCCGGATCGTGCTGTCGACGCGCAGCTCGATGCCGCCGCGGCTGTAGGGCCGGTACGTCTCCTTGTCGAGCCGGAGCGTGTAGGCGCCCGGCGGCAGGTTCGGGATCCGGAACTGACCCGAAGGATCGGTGACGACCACCTGCTCGCCCTGGAGCGCGGGGGACGTCACGGTCACGACGACGTCGGCCGCGGGCTTCTTCGTCGATGCGTCGAGGACCGTCCCGGTCAGCACGCCGGAGCCGGTGGCGAAGGCCGAGCTCGAGACCAGCACGCTGGCCGCCGCGGCCAGCCGCGCGGCCCAGACGCCGCGCCTTTCATGCATGAAGTTCACAGATCTCCTATCACGGTGGGGACGCCGGCGGCCCGCCGCCGGCGAGCCGCTGCGAGGCCGGCAGAGGCGCGCGCGGCGACGGGGCCGGCCTCGTCAATCGGGGGATGCACCTCTCTGGACGGCGCTACAGCTTGGAGTACCGGTACTCCAGGATGGCCTTCAAATTGGCCATCTCGATCTTGTGGATGGCGTCGAAGTGCGGCCAGATGTCGCCGACCCAGGCGCGGTCCGTCCGCGCGCGCGGCTTGCTGATGTAGTCGGGGAGCTCCGCCGTCGCCCGGTCGTAATACGGGTGCTTGCAGTTGGTCCAGAGCACGATCGTGCCCGGCTTGCGGATGGTGGGCCTCGCGTCGATGAAGCGGAAGTAGTACCGCATCCACAGCTCGTCTCCCTGGTCCCACGCGCAGGGGTAATCGACGACGCGGCTGTCCGGGTAGGCCTCGGCGCGGACGTAGATCGACGTGTCCTTGGCGAGGAACTCTTTCCCCTTGTAGAGGCCGCCGCCGAGGTGGTGGAGGTTCCGCAGGCTGAACGTCCACTCCTCCAGGCTGTAGACGTTCGCCGCGTACTCGTACGCCATCTCGACCGGGCAATGGATGTACTCGCCGAGGTGGCAGTACTGCCCGAAGATCTCGTTGTGCGAGTACGTCTCCTTGGTGATGCTCTCGAGGTGCTTCACGCACTCGTCGATGGAGTGATCCTCGGAGACGTACAGCCCGGGGATCTCCCTGCTGGAGATCCCGTTCTTCACGAGCCCGGATCGGCTCCACGGCCCTCTATCGTCATGTGCAGTCATCGTGCTCTCCTTCGGGTTCGACATCGCGATCGAGCTAGAACGGCGCCAGCGCCACGGTGGTCTGGGCGCTCGGGAACTGGTTGAAGCTGTCGAGCACCGTAAATTCCGCGGTCGAGCCGCCGATCAGGCCCCCGAGCGCGTTCCCTGCGTTGGTCTCGAGGGCGACGTCTGCGCCGCCGAAGACGAGGCTCGAGATGGCCGTGCTCTGCTTGACGGGCCCGTGCCAGGTGGACACCCACCAGTTCGCGACGAACGGGGCCGGGGGCGCGCCGGACGGCGCGATCGAGCCCTCGACGACGAAGCGGGGGCCGCCGGGGAACGGCACGCGCACGTAGATATCGCTGTCGGTCAGCGAGTAATCGTACTCGAGGTTCGGAACGTACTGGGCTTGGAAGCCCGCCTGAATGAGCTTGAACGCGAGGGGCGCGTGATCGGTGTAATACCACAGCGTATAGCTGTTGACGTCGCCGGTCCCGTCCGGGGGGACGACGACGAGGCCGACCTGGACGACCGCGCCCGGCGTGGCCGTCCCGCCGTTCACCGAGATGCCGTCGGCGTACGCCGTCCTCACGGTGAGCGGGGTGACCGGGTCCGCCTCGCCGGCGAGCACGAACTCCTCAGGGACCAGGGCTCGGGCCTCGTCGGTCGGGACGAGCTCCAGGCCGATCGTCTCGACGACGTTCGTGAAATTGACGCTGAAACTCCGGAGCTCCTGCTGGGCCTCGGCGGTGGGCTCAGGGTCTCCGGCGTCGACGGCGCAACCGGCGACAAGGACGCAAGCAAGCGACAGGAACTTCATGGAACCACGCGCGTACATGAAAGCCTCCTCAGGCCGCCGACTCCAGCGTCGACGGTCGCACCATGATAATGACCAATCGCGTTATCACAATGGATATTGAAACAAAGTGACGAATCTCAAAATCGTTTAAAACAATGCATGAATTTCCGAACTCAAGGCCCCGAGCACGATCGATAGCGCTGCGCGCCGGAGCTGCCGCGCTAGAGGGCGCCGAACGAAGACGCCGGCATGGTCGGCGCGTCCGGCCCGAGGAACGGCGCGAAGGGCGGGATCTCCTCGCGCTCCAGCCGCAAGTCGAGCACCCCGGGCAAAGGGCGGCCCTTCTCGTGATACTCGCGCAAGCGCTCGCGCAGCTCCTCGGGCGTGGAAGCAGCGCCCACCCAGAGCCGGTCTTCGGGGGCGAGGCCGCGCGCGAGGGTCGCGAAATCGACGCTCGGGTAGCGCACGGCCTCGATCCTGGACTCGAAGAGGAGCTGCTGGCGCGTGACGCACATGCCGTGCATGGCGTTGTTGAAGACGACGAAGAGGACGGGCAGCGAGAGATCGACGGCCGTGTGCACCTCGAGGCCGAGCATCAGGAACGCTCCGTCGCCGCAGATGACCGTCGTCCGCGTCCCGGGCTCCGACCCGAGCTGCGCGCCGATGGCGCCGGCGATGGCGTAGCCCATTCCCCCCATCCCCAGCGCGATGGTCGACGTGGAGCCCGGAGGGACGGAGAGGTAGTGCATGGCCGCGGCGGCGCAATTGCCGGCGTCGAGCACGACGTGGCCCTTGGTCGGCAGGTGCGCCCCCAGGATGGCCAGGGCCTCGCTCTGCAGGAGGGCGTCGGCCCTCCCGGCGCGCGGCGCGTCGCCCGGGATCGCCGGCGCCAGGCGGGGCTCGTAGAGGCTCCGCGAATACCCCTGGACCGGAGGGAACGGCGACATCGGAGTCCTCTCGAGGAGCTCGAGGAGCGCGCGGAAGGCGCGGCCGACATCCGCGTACAGGGTGATCTCGGGCTGCAGGATGCGGTGGATCGCCTCGGGATCGACGTCGACCACCGCGAAGCGCTTGTCCTTGAAGCTCCGCTCGACCGCGGAGCGCGTCATGACGTCGAGCGTCGCGCCCGCGGCGATGATGAGGTCCGCCTCGTCGCGCAGGTACGCGTGCGCCGACGGGTGGCCCGCCGCGCCGACCGTCCCCAGGTAGAGGCGGTCGTCGTTCGGGAAATCTCCGCGCGCCGACATCGTGGTCACGACGGGGATGCCGGCCTTGCGCGCGAACGCCTCGACGGCCCCGGCGTCGTCCGAGCGTCGCGCCCCCTGGCCGATGAGGAGCAGCGGGCGGCGCGCGCTCCGGATGGACTCGAGCAGCGGCATCACCTCGCCGATCCCGACCTCGCGCGATCGGCAGAAGCTCGCCAGGTCTCCCGGCCAATCGGCCGGCGGCGCGCCGACCTCTTGATCATAGAGATCCCGGGGCACGAGGAGCACGGCTGGCCCTTGCCGGCCCGACGTCGCCGCGACGACGGCGTCGCGCAGCATCGGCCAGAAGTCGTGAGGGGTCCTGATCTTCCCGACGTACTTGGAGATCGCGCGCCAGAGCTGGACCGCATCGACGCAGTTGCCGATGCCCGACGAGTCCTGGAACGCCCCCCGGCCCTCGAGCGAGGTCGGGGGCTGGCCCACGATCGCGAGCACCGGCACCGCCTCGGCGTAGGACTCGGCGATCCCGACCGCCAGGTTGAGCATCCCGCCGCCGGACGTCGCGCAGCAGACGGCCAGCCGCTTGTGCACCCTCGCCCTGCAGTCCGCCATGAACGCGGCGCCGGTCTCCGTCTTTGCCAGCACGGAGATCAGCTTTCCTTGCCCGTGTCGGTGAATGGCGTCGTGCAGGTGCTCGATGTTCGCGCCGCTCACACCAAAGACGTATTCAACCCCCCAATCTCTGAGCTTCTGGACCAGCGCATCGGCCAATTTCATACTGCATGTCCTTTCCGTGCGTGCGAGGACGCCGCGCCCCCGGGCCCGCCGCGCCGACGGGCGGGCGGGATCGCGGGCGGGCGGCGTCGCGCCACGCGCGGCCTACAAACCCATGAATTGACGCAATTTCCTGGGATGAGCCCTCATCGATGAACATCGAGCCAGCACAAGAGCTTCGGACACGGGGTGACCTCTCGCCGTCAATGCCAGCGCAGCACCATGGAGCTCACGAAATCGCCGCCGTTCGAGAACGTCCCGAGCGCGATGATGTCGCCGCGGCGAACGCGGCCGGTCTCGAGCGCGTCCGCCAGCGTGACCGGGATCGAGCCCTGAAACAGGTTGCCGTAGCGCGCCAGGGTGTCGTGCGTGCGCGGCGGGAGGATCCCGATCCGGGCGCGCCACTCCTTGAGGAAGGTGTCGTTCGGCTGGTGCGTGATCAGGAGGTTGACGTCGCTCGGCGACAGCCGCGCCTCCGCGAGGCACCGCCCGACCGCGTCGGGCACGAGCTGCAGCGCGTTCGCGCGGATCGCGTCGACCATGTCCTTGGAGAAGTTGACCGTGATCGGGCCGCAGCCGCGCTCCCAGTAGTTCTTGAACTGCCCGTCCACGAAGTCTGGCTCGAACCGGAACAGGCCGTAGTACTCGCCGTGGGAGCGCTCGTACCGCGCCAGGATCGACGCCTCGCCGGGCATGACGAGCGTCGCCGACGCGCCGTCGCCGAGCACGGACGACCGGCGGGACTTCTGGAACTCGGGCAGGCGAGAGATGAAGTTCGTCACCGTCACCACGACGATCCGCTTGTATTGCCCGGACTCGATGAACGCGCGGGCCGCGTTCAGCCCCGACAGGAACGAGGAGCAGCTCGTGTCGATGTTGAGGATCGTCGCCTGCTTCGCGCCCACGCGGTGCTGGATCGCAGGGCCGATGCCCGGCCAGAACGTGTCCGAGAAGATGCACGAGCACACGATGAGGTCGATCGTCTCCGGCCGGACGCCGGTCTTCTCCAGGAGCCGCTGGACGGCGCGCACGCCGAGGTCCTCGGACAGGTAATCCGGCGACGCGAACCGCCGCTCGTGAACTCCGCTGAAGAACGCGTTGTCCGCCAGGGCGTCCTGCGAGCTCCCGTCGGGCGGCTCGTTCACGACCCTGCGCTCCGGCATGAAGCTGACGACATCGATGATCTGCGCCTTCATAGAGCTCCGCCCTCGAATCCGATGTGTTGAAACCGCGCCGGAGAGCGCAGCGTCGAAAACCTGCTATGGCGAGCAATGCGTGCGGGGTGGCCAGCTGATGACGCTCACCCGGGCGACCGAGGACGCCGACGCCTTCGCTCAGCTCGCTCACAGCAAACAAGGAACGTGCCGCGGAGCAGTATGGCCTCTCTCTTCCCGCGCCGATTCGTGGCCCACCTCTCGTGCCAGCTGCTCGGGCCGTAATGCCGCGCCGTGGCGACGGCCGTGCCGAGCGGAAGAGAATTTCGTTAAATCGTGTTAAGGGCCGGCTGCTGCCGGAGCAACATTCCTACTGATTGTCTGCTGCTGCATCAGCAGCCGGTCCTGACGATGGCCCCGTCCAGTCGCTCCTTTCACGGCGGCCGGACGTGCGCCGCGATCGGGCGGGCCGCTGGGCAGCGCGCTGGCAGCCGGGCGGGCTGACCGTTGGCGTGCGCATTGCCAACCGGCACGGTCTTGCTGTCGGGGACGTGATCCGCCGACCCACACGGGGAAAGAAGGGGCCAGCATGGCGAACGTTGTTGCCGTCGATCCGAATGCTCCTGCCAGCGCCGCGGCGTCGACCGCCGAGGCCGAGCGCGCAGCATTGCTGACGTTCTACCGAGCCTTCAGCGAGCGGCGTCCTGAGCTCGTCGACGAGGCGGTGACCCAGGACTGGGAGGATATCCCGCTGCCCCCCGGTCACGGGCTGGGCCCGGAGAGCATCAAGCCCATCCTGCGCGCCTTCTTCGAGGCCTTCCCCGACGTGCACCTCGCGGTGCTGGACATCCTCCAGGAGCCGGGCCGGGCCGCGGTGAGATCCCTCCTCACGGGGACCCACCGCGGCACCTTCTTGGGGGTGGCGCCGACCGGGAAGGAGATCAGCGTCGCGTGCCACGATTTTCACGCGCTGCGGAACGGCCGGATCGCGCGGACGTGGCATCTCGAGGACTGGTTCACCGCGCTCGCGCAGATCGGCGCCTGGCCGCCGGCGCGATGAGCTCACCCACCCCGGGCGCGCGCCGCGTGGCCGCTGGCCCGGTCTCCCCGCCGGGCTGACCGGGCGCGGGCGCGCGGCGCCTACCGCGGCCGCTCGACCATCGCGCTCCCGCCGTGACGCCGGACCGGCTCGGCGACCGCGGTCACAGTGCCGTCGCCGTGGAAGCGGAGGGCGGTGGCCGCGCCGATCTCGCCGCCCAGCGTGGCCGCGTCGGAGAGGGCGTGGCCCAGGGACGCGAGCCCCTCCGCCTCCGGGGCGCTCAGGAACGCCGTCTCCGCGTCGGTCGATCCGTCGCCGGAGTTGCGCTGCGAGAGGCGCGGCGCCGAGAGCGCCTCGTCGATGGGGAGGCCCAGGTCGATGTGATTGACGAGGATCTGCAGCACCGTGGTGATGATCGTGGACCCGCCCGGAGAGCCCAGCGCGAGCGCGGGCTTGCCGTCCTTGAGGACGATCGTCGGGCTCATGCTGCTGCGCGGGCGCTTGCCCGGCTCGGCCACGTTGGGGTGCGGCGAGCTCGGGTCGGGCTGGATGGTGAAGTCGGTGAGCTCGTTGTTCAGCAAGAAACCATAGCCGGGGACCACGATTCCGTTGCCGCCCTCGTACTCGATGGTGCAGGTGTAGGACACGATGTTGCCGGCGGCGTCGCTGACGGTGATGTGGGTCGTCTCGTTGTCGTCCGCGTCCTTCGGGCCAGCGCTCCCGCCCTTCGCCGTCCGGGCGCGGCCCGGCGCGGGGCTCGGATCGCTCTGGAACGCGTAGGGGTCGCCCGGCTCCGCCGCGGCGGAAGGCGCCGCCGCGAGGTCGATGAGGGCGCGCCGCGCGTCGGCGTAGTCCTTCGAGAGCAGCCCCTTCACGGGGGCGTCCACGAACTCGGGATCGCCGAGAAAGGCGCCGCGATCGGCGAACGCGAGCCGCGAGGCGCCGAGGTAGCGGTGGAGCACCTCGACCGGCGTGAGGGTCGCCATGTCGTAGCCCTCGAGCAGGTTGAGCGCCTCCGCGACCGCGACCCCGCCGCTGCTCGGGAGTCCGACGCCGTAGATCGTGTACTCCCGGTACGTGGTCGAGAGCGCCGGGCGGACGCGGGCCTCGTAGTCCCGGAGGTCGGAGAGCTCGAGCACCCCGGCGCGGACGTCGAGCGCGCTCCCGGGCTCGACCGGAGGCTCTTTCACCGCGGCGACGATGGCCGCGGCGACCTGTCCTTCATAGAAAGCCTTCTCTCCGCCCTCGGCGATGAGCCGGTAGGTGGCGGCGAGGTCCGGGTTCTTGAAGACGGTGCCGACGGGCCACGGCTTCGCGTCGGGCCCGAGGAAGAGCGCCTTCGAGCTCGTGATCGCCTGGAAGCGCGGGAGGTTTCGCCCGGTCTGCTCGAAGAAGGTCTCGTCGACGTCGAACCCCGCTTCCGCGACCTGGATGGCCCGCTGGAGCACGTCCCCGAGCCCGAGGGTGCCATAGCGGCGGAGCGCGTCGCTCCAGCCCCGCACGGTGCCGGGCACGCCGACCGACAGGCCGCTGGTGACGAGCTCGTTGAAGGCCACCGGGGCGCCGCCTTCGTAATAGAGCCGCGCCTCGAGCCGCGACGGCGCCGTCTCGCGGTGATCGAGGGCGATCACCTCGTCCCCGTCGGCGAGGTAGATGAGCATGAAGCCGCCGCCGCCGATGCCGCAGGAGAACGGGTCGGTCACGCCCAGCACGCCCGCCGCGGCGACCGCGGCGTCGACGGCGTTGCCGCCTCGCTTCAGGACCTCGATGGCGGCCAGCGTGCCGCGGAGATCGACCGTCGCCGCCGCCCCGCGCTGTCCGGTCGCCGTCGGCGCGATCTTCGGCAGATGGGCGAAGAGATCGTCCTCGGCGCCGCCCCCGGAGGCGTCCGGCACCGCGCCCGCGTCGCTCCGATCGGCACTGCCGGCGCCGATCGGAGCGACGTTTTCGTTCGGGCTGCAGGAGGCGCAGAGGAGGAGGAGACCGACGAGGGGAGTGGTGTTCTTCATGGCTTCTCTCGCGAAGCGCTCCGGGCGCGGGGCACGCCGGGGCGTTCTGCCTCACGCGCGACATCGGCCGTGAGGGTCTGTTCAGGAGCAGCGATGTGGAGCTCGCCGTCTCCCGGAAATCACAATGCAATCACCGTACCGGCGCCCGCGGCCGGCCCGCGAGCGCCCGCGGCCTGCGCGACACCGCGCGGACCGATGCGATGTCAACTAGGCCCTTGCCACATGGCGGCCATCGGGGTACTGTCTCGCCAGGTCATGAGCGCCAGCGCGTAGCCCCGGCTCGCTGGCCGACAACCCTCCGAACCGCGGTGGGGTGTCCCGGGTGAAGACCTGGCCGGCCGCATGAGCGGCTGGCAAGCGCGGACTCTGGTCGCCCGGAGTCTCCCTGGACTCGTGAGGTGATATGTCGATCGCTCCCGTCGTGGACTCGCGTCCTGATGCGGCCGCGCCGCCGCCGCCGCTCGCCGCCGGCGCTCTCCCTTTGCCCGTCGTCGGCGCGGACCTCTCCGTGCCGCTCGTCACTGGCGAGCAGGTGGGCTACGTGAACCTCGATTACGCGGCGAGCGCCCCGTGCCTCCGCTCGGTGCTCGATGCGGTCGCGGCGCTGCTCCCCTGGTACAGCAGCGTGCATCGCGGCGCGGGGTTCGCGTCCACGGTCACGACCGAGCTCTACGCCGCCGCCCGCCAGGCGGTGGGCGACTTCGTCGGAGCGCGCGCCGACGACACGGTGGTGTTCACGAGGAACACGACCGACGCGCTCAACCTGCTCGCCGCCGCGCTGCCCGAGGATACGACCGTGGTGACCTTCGCCTCGGAGCACCACGCGAACCAGCTGCCCTGGCGGCGCGGTCGCTCCGTGGTCCTCCCGGTGCCCGCGAGCGCGGACGAGGCGATCGCGCGGGCCGACGACGCCCTGCGCGGCGCGCCCTCGCGCCACCGGCTGCTCGCCGTGACGGGGGCCAGCAATGTCACGGGGGAGCTGTGGCCGCTCTCGGAGCTCGCCGCGGTCGCCCACCGCCGCGGGGCGCGGCTCTCCGTGGACGCGGCCCAGCTCGCGCCCCATCGCGCGATCGAGATGGCGGCGATCGGGGCCGACTACCTCGCGTTGTCCGGGCACAAGCTCTATGCCCCCTTCGGCGGCGGCGTGCTCGTGGGTCGGGGGGACTGGCTCGACGCCGCGCGCCCCTACCTCGCCGGCGGGGGCGCCGTCCGGCGCGTCACGCTCGACGGCGTCGAATGGGCGAGCGGCGCGCCCCGCCACGAGGCCGGCACGCCCAACGTGGTCGGCGCGGTGTCGCTGGCCGCGGCGTGCCGCGCGCTCGCCGAGGTCGGCATGTCCGCCGTGGCGGCGCACGAGGCCGGCCTGCTCGACCGCGTCACGCGCGGGCTCGGCGCCGTGCCGGGGGTCGAGCGGCTCGAGATGTGGGGCCCCGCGAGCCCGCGTATCGGCGTCGTGACGTTCCAGGTGCGGGGCTTCCACCCCGGCGTGGTCGCCGCCGCGCTGAGCGCCGAGCACGGCATCGGCGTCCGCGACGGCTCGTTCTGCGCGCACCCGCTCATGAGCGCGCTCGCCGGGGCGCGCGCGCCGGAGGCGCCGGGTGGCGCGGCGGTGCCCGGCGCGGTGCGCGTGAGCTTCGGCGTCGGCACCAGCAGGGCGGACATCGATCGATTCCTCGGCGCGATATCCGATCTCGTCACCCGGGGTCCCCGCGCTCGCTATCGCCTCGACGCAGGGCGGTACGTCCCCGAGCCGGACCCGCGCCCCCGCCCTGCGCTGGCCGGGCTCCTCGCCGGGGGCACGGCCGGCGGCGCCATGCACGGGCTCCTGGCGAGCCACCTGGCGCCGTGCCAGGCGCCGGCCTGAGGCCGGCAGCGCCCCGACGGACGTCGCCGTGCTTTCCCCGGGCCGGCGCGGATCGGCGGGGGATTGGCGACATCCCCCGCCGGCCTGCGCCCGGGCGCCTGCGCGGGCCTCAGCGCTCGGGGAGGCGCAGCGCGGCGAGCCGATCCATCGATGCCTGACTCACCGCTTCCGGCAAGCCGGGGAAGATCTCCGCGGCGCTCGCCGGGATCGCCGTGGGGTGCACGATGCCCACCTGGACGGTGCGCTTCGCCTCGTCGAGCAGGATGAAGAAGAACCGGTCGTCGAGGGGACGCCGCCACACCGGGCAGCCTCCGCCCGGGTCGCCGGCGTCGAGGACGGCGCCGGCGTCGAGCGCGGCCTGTCCGCACGCGTCCAGCAGATCTGCGGTGTCGGGGAACGACGCGACGTCGCAGCGCTGCTTGCCGCAGACGTTCCCGCCCAGGTGGCCGACCTGGTACGAGCGGAGCCCGGTGCTGAGGATATCCCGGTTGCCGTACTCGAGCCCTTCGGCCTCCGACACCGTCTCGAAGACGTTGATCTCCCCGCAGCCGTCCCCCACCCCGGGGTCGGTGTTCGCATAGCAATGGCAAGGGTGATACTTGCCCCAGCCGTCGCGCATCAGCTCCGATGCCGAGAACCCGACCCACGGCGCGTCGGTCCAGCCGTCGCTCGGGCCGTCGGCGCAGCTGAGCTGCGCGAGCGCCGGGTCGTCCGCGTAGGGCATCGACGCGAGCAGCACCACGAGCTTCGAGCCCTCCCAGCCGTGGTAGTTCACGTCGGGCCCGCCAGAGGGGCAGTACGGATCGCTGCCCGGCCCGCAGGGGAAAGGCGCGTCGCGCATCGCATACCAGTGGCATGCATTGCCCAGATCGCCGGTGAACGCGCCCGCGCCGTCCGGCCCGGTGAGCTTGAGGTCCGCGAGCGCCTGCGGCGCGCGGCGATCCCAGAATGAGCGACGCACCCAGCGATCGCCGGCGCCTCCGGGCTGATAGATGGCGAGCTGCTTTACGCGGAGCGGCCCTCGCAAGATGAGGGTCATCTGCTCGTTGAAGGGCGAGAGCGACGCGCTCGTGACCTCGTGGCGCGTACGGCAGCAGAACTCGTCGCCCCAGGAGAAGTTGAGCGTCGTCGATTCGACGTCGCAGCGCGGGTCGCCCGGCTCCGCCTCGATGCGGCGACCCCAGTAGCCGGGCGCGCCGATGTTCTGGAACGTCATCGTTCCTCCGCGGGTCACCGGCCCGACATTCTCCGTCGGATAGGGATCTCCGCCCGGCGCTCCCCCGCTCCCGGCGCCGGCGGCTCCGGTCCCCGCGGCGCCGCCGGTCCCCGCGGCGCCGCCGGTCCCCGCGGCGCCGCCGGTGCCGCCGTTCTCGCCGTGAGCGCCGCCGCTCCCGCCCGGCGTCCCGCCTCCGCCTCCGCAACCGGCCGCCGCCATGGCGAGCCCGAGCGCGGCCGCCGTCCCGAAGAGATCCCGTTCGACTCGCCTCTTCATGCGCTGCCTCCGTGCCCCCCAGGTCCTCGATCATCGCGAACAGCTGCTCCCGCCGAGAGCGCGCGCTGCGCGAGCGCGCGCAGGTCGGAGAGGCTCGCCCCCTCGAGCGGCGCGGTCCCGGCGTCCAGGGGCGCGGCGGCCTCGCCGCGGCCGAGCTCCTCCAGGAGCCAGCGCCCCGTGAGGACGTCGCCGCCGAGCCATGCGCGCGCCGGCGCCTCGCCGAGCGCCGCGGCCTCGATCCAGCCGATGGGCACGCGCGCGACCACGGCGGCGCCGGCGCCCGGCGGCGCCGGGTCGTCGGGCGCGGCGATGGGCTGGAAGGGCCCCTCGCCGAGCTCCGGCGCCTCGCCGCCGTCGACCCGCGGGAGCCCCGCGCCGAGCGCGACCGCGTCGACCACGGCCTGCGCGAGCGCCTCGAGCGAGCTCCGCGCCGGGAGGACCTCGGCCAGCGCCGCCGGCGCCTTGCCCAGCCAGCGGTCGACGGCGCGCTCGTCGGGCGCCGCGAGCTCCGCGGGGACCGCGAGCGGCGCGTCGTGGCCGGCGAAGACCTCGATGAGGACCGCGCCGTCCCGCGCGGCCTCGACGCCGAGCAGCGCGGCGGGGCGGCGCTGCAGCGCGATCCACTCGCGCCCGCCGTAGTGCGCGGGCGCGCCGGCGCGGGCGAAGCCCTTGAGGAAGCCGCGCACGTTGCGGTTGAGGAGCGTCCGGGCCGTGGCGTCGGGCGCGAGCGCGGCCACGTGCGGCAACGCCAGGGTCCACACGACGCCGCGCCCGCCGAGGAAGGCGGCGGTGCCGGTCGTGGCGCGCCGCACGACCGGCACGCCGCGCGCCGCGCAGGCCGCGAGGTCGACCACGCGCGCGGCGCGCTGCAGCGCCCCGAGCACCACGGCGGGGCCGTCGACGAGGCTCGCGGCGAGCCACGGCGCCTCCGGCGCGGCGCGGGCGCGCGCGAGCAGCGCCGGGCCGAGCGCGAGCGCGCCGGCGAGGGGGCGATGGGCAGGCGGGAGGGAGCGCATGGCCCCGCGGGGCGGCGCCGGTGTTACCATCGCTCCATGTTGACCGAAGAGGAGCTGGCAGAGCAGCGCGTCGGCACGCGGATCGGCCCGTGGGCGGTGGAGCGCGTCCTTGGGGTCGGCGGCATGGCGAGCGTCTTCTTCGGCCGCCGCGCCGACGGCTGCGTGGCGGCGGTCAAGGTCCTGCACGCCGAGCTCGCCAGCATCGACGAGGTGCGCAAGCGGTTCCTGCGCGAGGGGCCGATCGGGAACGCGCTGGCCGCCGTGGCGCCGCTCTGCGAGGGGCTCCCCCAGGTGCTGGAGTCCGGGGCCACCGACGACGGCGTGGTCTACATGGCCATGGAGATGCTCGAGGGAGAGACCGTGTTCGACCGCATGGTCCGGCACGGGACGCTCCCCGTCGGCCAGGTGATCGCGCTCGCCGAGCGGGTCCTCGACGTGCTGATCGTGGCGCACGAGCACGGCATCGTTCACCGCGATCTCAAGCCCGAGAACCTGCACATCGGCAACGACGGGCGCGTGCGGGTGCTCGATTTCGGCCTCGCGCGCGTGCTCGATCCGCTGCTCGAGGACGTCGCCGGCGTGCCCGAGATGACGAAGACGAGCACCGGCGTGTCGATCGGCACCGACGATTACATGGCGCCCGAGCAGGCGCTGGGCCTCATCCGCGAGATCGACGGCCGGACGGACCTGTTCGGCCTTGGCGCGACGATGTTCCGCCTGCTCGCGGGGCGCACGATCCACGGCAACCTGGACGAGGCGCGCCTGCTCATCGCCGTCGCCACCGAGAAGGCGCCGCCGCTGGCGCAGCACGCCCCCACGGCGCCGCCGGGCCTGTGCGCCGTGGTGGACCGCGCCCTCGCCTTCCTCAAGCAGGAGCGGTACCCCGACGCGCGGACGATGCGGGGCGACCTCGCCGCGGTGCGCGGCGGGCGCGAGCCGCCGTATGCGACGGCGGCGGCGAGGGGGCGGGCGTAGCGCGCTGGTGACGCGCTGGTGACGCGCTGGTGAGCTGCGCGGCGCGGTGTACGCTGGCAGCATGCTGCGAAGATCCAACGCTCGGCTCCGGCACGGGCCCAGCGGCCCGCAGGCCGCAGGGTTCCATCGCGCGGCGCCCGCCGGCGAACGCGCGGCGCTCATCGCCAGCCAAGCGGAGGCCGAGGGATGCACGGACGCGGCGTTTCACGGCCTGAAGTTCGTCCGTGTGTCGCGCCCGACGACCTGTCGGATCCTTCATGCCCTCGGTCCGGCGCTCACCGTGGTCGGTCAAGGCAGGACGACCGCGCGGTTCGACGAGGTCGAGCTCGAGTACGATGCATCGCGCTATGCGGTCGTGGCGAGGGACGCGGCGTTCGAAGAAGCGATAACGGAGGTCGACAGCGCCTCTCCGTACCTCGCCATGAGCCTCGAGATCCCGCCGGACGCGATCGCCAGGATGCTGCTCGCGCTGGCCGACGCGAGCGCCGAGCCTGGGGCCGAGTCGGCTCCCGCCGTCGTCTCGGACCTCGACACGCCGATCGAGGACGCCGTCGTCCGGCTGCTCCGCGCGATCCGCGACCCGGTGGAGCGCCGGATCGTCGCCCCCCTGGCGTTCGAGGAGCTCGTCTTTCGCCTGCTCCGCTCGGAGGCCGCCGCGATGGTTCGAGGCGCTGTGGGGCGCGACCGCGACGCGGACAAGATCCACGCGGCGATGCGCTTCCTGCGCGCGAACGTCGAGCGGCCGCTGTCCGTGGAGGAGGTGGCGCGGCACGTCGCCATGAGCCCGTCGCATTTCGCGCATCGATTCCGCGCCGTCGCCCACGTCTCTCCGATGCGCTACCTGAAGCAGCTGCGCCTCCAGCACGCGCGCGCCCTCCTGCTCTCTGGCCTGCGCGCGAGCGAAGCGGCGCAGCGCGCCGGGTACGAGAGCGCCTCGCACTTCACCCGCGACTTCAAGCGCCGCTTCGGCGCCGCGCCGGGCGACTACGCCGAGCGCCTCCGGAAGCCGTAGCGCGCCGGATCGCAGGATCGGGCAAGAGAAGCGCAGCTCTCGCCCTGCCCCACCCCCGGGCGCGACCATAGACTCCCGCCATGATCATCCTCACCGGCGCCACGGGGCACCTCGGCTCGTCCGTCCTCAAGCACATCCTCACGCTGGTCCCCCCCTCCGAGATCATCGTCTCGTTGCACAACCGCCTGGCTCGCGCAGAGCTCGAGAAGGCGGGAGTGCTGGTGAGGTCGGGAGACTATACCGACCCCAGATCCCTGGAAGACGCGTTTCGAGGTGGAGACAAGCTGCTGATCGTCTCTCATCCGTCCTTCTCCGACGACCTGCGCGTCACGTCGCACAAGAACGCGATCGACGCAGCGGTGACGGCGGGGGTGAGGCATGTCTACTACACCTCTCTCGCCTTCGGGCGAGAGAGCAAGGCAGCCGTGATGAGGGCGCACCTCGACACGGAGGCGTACCTGAGATCGCGCGGGATCACCTACACGATCCTCCGAGAAGGCGTGTACATGGAGAGCTTCCCCGTCTTTCTCGGCTTCTTCGGCGCCGGACACGACGAGGTCGTCGTGCCGGGCGACGGTGGGGTCGCCTGGGCCGCGAGGGACGACCTCGGAGAGGCGACGGCGAGGATCGTCGCGGGCGGCGGATACGAGAATGAGACGATCGCCCTCGTCGGGCCAAAGGCGTACACGCTGGAGCAGACGACCGCGCTCATCTCGTCCATCCTCGGCCGCGAGATACGCTTCTCGCGGGTGAGCCAGGACGAGTTCGTGCGGCGGAACAGCGCGAACGGAGATGTCGCGAGGTTCTGGGCGTCGACGTATCCGGCGCTGGAGGCAGGCGAGGCGTCCAGCGTCAATCCGCTCCTGGGGGCGGTCCTCGGGCGGCCGCCCGTGTCCTTCGCGTCGAGGTTGAGGGAGCTGCTCGAGCTCGAAGCGGAGCCGCGGAAGGAGCTCTCCAGCTGGATCGACAACGGACGAGGGCCAGCGCGCTGAGCGCTATCCGCTCCCGCCATGCCTATCGGATCGCGGCGCCGCCGGCGCTGGGCCGCACGCTCCAGTTTCTCGCGGATCATCTCTGAGGCATACGCAAGGCGGCCGCCCTGTGCGCCGCGAACGGCACGACCTCACTCCACGGCTCCGGGCGCGAGGATCGCCGTCCACGCCGGGTGCCCTGCCATCTCCGCCGGCGTCCGCGGCGGCGCGGGCGCGCCGTCGGGCGCGCGCAGGGCGAGCCGCCACCAGCCGACGTCGCGCCACGCGCCCTGCTTCCAGCCGACGTCGCGGTAGACGCCGACCGGCTCGAAGCCGAGCGCCTCGTGGAGGCCGACGCTGGCCGGGTTCGGCAGCGTGACGCCCGCGTGGGCGACGTAGAAGCCCTGCAGGCGCAGGAGCTCCAGCAGCGCGCGGTAGAGCGCGCGGCCGACGCCGGTGCGGTGGTGCGCGGCGTCGATGTACACGCTGGTGTCGACCGACCACCGGTATGCCGCTCGCTCGCGGTGGCGCGCCCCATAGGCGTAGCCGACCACCGCGCCGTCGCGCTCGAGGACCAGCCACGGCGCGTGGGCGAGCACGCCCGCGATGCGCGCCGCCATCTCGTCCACGGTCGGCGCCACCAGCTCGAACGAGATCGGCCCCGAGACGCTCGGGGCGTAGATCGCCGCGATCGCCGCGGCGTCGCCGGCGTGAGCCATTCGTACGGTGTCCATGGCGGTGAACCTAACGGCCGCGCTACCATGCTTCAATGCAATCGAAGCAATGGTTCGCATCGACATCCTCGATGAAAGCGCCTCCGTGGACGTCGCCCAGCTGACGGCCTTCCTGCGCGTCGTGCGCGAGGGCAGCTTCACCCGCGCCGCGCGGACGCTGGGCATCGGCCAGCCGGCGGTGAGCGCGCGCATCGGCGCGCTCGAGGCCGAGGTCGGCGGCGCGCTGTTCACCCGCGGCCGGCGCGTCGCCCTCACGCCGCTCGGCGAGGGCTTCGTCCCGTTCGCGCGCCGCGCCACCGAGGTGCTCGCCGAGGGCCTCGAGGCCGCGCGGCTCTCGCGCACCGGACAGCGCGGCCGCGTCACGCTCGCCTCGCTCGGCTCCGTGGCCGCCGGGCTGGTCGGCCCCGCGCTCGCGACCGTGGCCGCCGCGCACCCGTCGCTCGAGTGGCTGGTGCGCTCGGCCGACCACGAGGGGGTGCTCGCTATGCTGTTCGACGGCCTCGTCGAGCTCGGCGTCGTCGTGTGGCCGTGCCTCGACACCGGCGCTGCCGACCTGACCCGCCTGTTCCTCCTGCGCGAGCCGATCGTGCTCGCCGTCGCGCCGGATCACCCGCTCGCCCGCCGCCGCCGCGTCGATCGCGACGATGTCGCGCGCCTCGGGCGCCCGTTCCTGCGCCTGCGCTGGTGGCGCACGCATCACCCCGAGGTCACCCGGCTGGCGGAGCGCGCCGCGGTGTCGATGGATGTGCCGATGGAGACCGCGCGGTATCTCGTCCTGCGCGGCGCCGCCGTCGGCTTCTTCCCGACCACGTACATCGCCGACGACCTCGCCGAGCGAAGGCTGGTCGCCGTGCCCGTGCACGATCTCGCGCCGCTCACGCGCACCATGGCGCTCGTGCGCGGCCGCCGGCCCGCGCCGCCGGCGCCGCCGACCGCCGCCGTGATCGCTGCCCTGCGTGAGCAGGCCCGGGCGCTCGGCATCCTGCGCGGGTGAGCGGCCGCGCGGCCCCCGTGCGCTCCCCGTTCGTGGCGGCCCGAGGATTGACGAGGTACGTCGCGTGGCGCTAAGCACGAAGTCGTACCCTCATGATCATCCACCACACCGGAATCGGCGTCTCCGATGTCGCCCGTTCGGCAGCGCTCTACGACGCCGCGCTCGGCGCGCTCGGTTACCGTCGGGTCATGCAGCTGCCGGAAGACACCGGCGCCGATGCCATGGGTTACGGCGTCGACTATCCGGCCTTCTGGATCGATCGGTTTCACCCCCACAGCACGCGGAACCATACGGCTTTCGCGGCGCGCAGCCGCGCGGAGGTCGATGCCTTTCATGCGGCGGCGTTGAGGTCGGGCGGCACCGACAACGGCCCGCCTGGGCTGCGCGATACCGCGGAAGGGTATCCGCCCGGCTACCACGCGGCGTTCGTGCTCGACCCGGACGGCAACAACATGGAGGCGCTCTTCATGGAGCGCGGCTCAGCGGCGCCGTAGCCCGCGACGGGCTCGCCTGGCTCCCGCCATGTCCGGCCCCGCCCGCCCCGACACGCGCCGCGCCAGGGCAGCGCTGCAAGCCCTCGTCGTCGCCGCCGTCCTGCTGACCCTCCTCGCGCTCGGCGAGGCGACGCGCCCCGCCGCGCGGAGCCTCTCACCGCGCGACATCGCCCAGGGCGTCACCGCCGGCGGCGGCATCTTGCTCGGCAGCATCGCCGTCATGCTCGCCGTGTTCCGGGAGCGCTGGACCACGCTCGGCTTCCGGCGCGAGGCGCCGGCCGCCGTCCTCGGCTGGGGCCTGCTCGGGTTGATCGCCAGCTACCTGCTCGCCGGCGCGGGGACGGTCGTCTATGGGCTGACAGCGGGCGTCTCCCCGGAGCAGCTCGCCGCTCAGAAGACCGCCGCGCTCAGCGGCTTCTCCGAGCTTCCGCCGGCGCTCATCCTCCCGCTCGCGCTGTTCACCGGCACGTACGAAGAGCTGGTCTTCCGCGGCTTCTTCATCTCGCGCCTGCGCGCCGCCCTGTCCCCAAACCCCCACGACCCCGCCGCCGCCGCCGCCGCCGTCGTGCTGACGTCCGCCCTGTTCGCGATCGGCCACTTCTATCAAGCCACGCTCGGCGTCGTGCAGACCTTCGCCATCGGCCTGGCGCTCGGGGCGCTCGCGGTGCGACGGGACAACGTCTGGCCGTGCGTCGTGGCGCACGCGGGCATCAACCTGATCGGGATGCTCGCGCTGCGGCTCGCTTGAAGCGGCGCCCCGCGGCCCGTCCTCGTCGTGAAGGGAGCGGGGTTGTCACGCTGACACCGTGACATGTCGCGCGGCGCGCTCCGAGGACAGCGATCTTCCTGGGCGATCGCCGGCCGAGCCTCTCGCTGGGTGACCCGCCGCGCTCGGCTCCCCTGGCCGCGTTGACGCAGCGCGGCCACGGGGATAATCGGCGGCCCCTCATGGAGCTCGCATGAGCCGTACTTCGCTCGCGCCCTCCGGCGCCGACGCGGGCGCCGAGCTGCGTACGCTGGCCCGACTCGCGCTGCCGATCACCCTCGCTCAGCTCGGCCTCGTGTCCATGGGCCTTGTCGACACGGCGATCATCGGCCGCGCCTCGGTCCAGGATCTCGCGGCCATCGGCGTCGCTCGCTCTATCATGTTCGCGGCGACCTCGTTCGGGATGGGCGTCGCGTTCGCCCTCGAGCCGCTCGCGTCCCAGGCGATCGGCGCCGGCCAGCCCGCGCAGGCGCGGGCGGCGCTGCGGTCGACGCTCCGCGCCTGCGCGCTCCTCTCGCTGCCGAGCGTCGCGCTCTCGTTCGCCGCGACGCTGCTGCTCGAGCCGATCGGCGTCGAGGCCGCGCTCATCCCGGGCGTGCGCGCGTACCTGCTCGGCCACGCTCCCGGGTTCTTCCCGTTCCTCGCGCACCTCGCGTACCGGACGTTCCTCCAGGCCCACGGCGAGACGCGGCCCGCGCTGGTCGCCTCCATCGCCGCCAACGTCGTCAACGCGGCGCTCTGCGGGCTGCTCGTGCGCGGCGACGACATGCTCGCGTGGCTGCGCCTCCCGCCGGTCGGGCTGCCGCGCCTCGGCGCCCTGGGCGCCGGGCTCGCGACGAGCGCCGGCAGCCTCGTCCTCGCCGCCGTCGTCCTCCGCGCCGCGCGGGCCGGCGCCGCCGCGCCGCGCGGAGGGCGACGGCCCGCGCCTCCGCGCGAGCGCGTCGCGACCGGGGCGGTCTTCCGCCTCGGCGTGCCCATCGGGCTGCACCTGCTCGTCGGCAGCGGCGCCTTCGCGGTCCTCGGGATGATCGTGGGGCGCCTCGGCGCCCCCACCGTCTCGGCGCACCAGATCGCCCTCGGGCTCGCGAGCTTCACCTTCATGGGCGCGCTCGGCGTCGCGGGCGCAACGTCGGTGCGCGTCGGCCACGCCATCGGCGCCGGCGCCCCTCCGCGGCGATCCGCGCTGCTCGGGCTCGCCCTCGGCACGTCCGTCATGACGTGCGGCGCCCTCCTGTTCGCCCTGGCCCCGCGCCGGCTCATCGGCCTGTTCACGTCGGACGCCGAGGTGCTGAACATCGGCGTCCAGCTGCTCTCTGTGGCCGCGCTGTTCCAGCTCTTCGACGGCGTCCAGGTGGTCGCGGCCGGGGCGCTGCGCGGCGCGGGGGACGTGCGGTTCCCGTTCTTCGCCAACATCGCCTCTCACTGGCTGGTCGGCTTCCCGCTCACGCTCCTGTTCGGCTTCGCGCTGAGCCTCGGCGCACAAGGGCTCTGGTGGGGGCTCACGGCAGGGCTCGTGACGAACTCGGTGCTGCTCGTCGTCCGGCTCCTGCGCCTCACGGGGGGCAAGATCGTCCGCGCCGGGGTCGGCGCCGCCGGCGCGGCGCGGGTCGCCTGAGGGGAGCCGCCTGCCGCTCACCCTCTGGAGCGGTATGCCCGCCACCTCGATCGATGCCATCGATGCGCGCGCTGGTCTCGTCCTGCATATCCCCAATCGCGCGCTCGGGCGGCGCCACGCGGACGTCAGCCGAGGCGCTTTCTCATGCTGAGGCTCGTGAGCCGGTAGCCGAGCGACTCGTAGAGCCCCCGCGCCGGAGCGTTCTGCGCGAAGACGTGCAGCTCGATGTCCCGCGCGCCCAGGCCGAGGGCGACCTCCTCGGCGAGGGCCATGACCCGGCGCCCGATCCCCCGGCCGCGCGCGTCCTCGCGCAGGTGGATGTCGTAGAGGAACGCGCTGCGAAACCCGTCCGCGCTGGTCATGCCGATCCAGAGGTGGCCGACCACGGCGCTGCCCTCCAGCACCGAATAGATGTGGTGGTCGGGGGTCGCGAGCCCCTGCGGCAGGAACGCCTCGATCTGGGAGCGCGCGTTGCGCTGCTCGTCCTCCGTCCGCGCGTCCACGGCGCTCGCGCGCTGCTCCGCGTACGAGGAGGCCACGAGCTCGACGACGGCCTCGAGCTCCGCGATCTCGAGCGGCCGTAGAGAGATGGGTAGATCAGGCATGGCGCCAGGTTACCACCAGATGGCGCCGGAGGCCCACGTCGCCCCGGACGGAGGCGCCGATCGGCCCCGGCGCCGTCACTGGATGACGTGCAGCATCCCCATCATGCCGGCCTCGGCGTGGTCGAGGATATGGCAATGGAACATCCACATTCCCGGCCGGTTGTCGTAGCGGACCGCGAAGCGCGCCGCCCCGTCGACAGGCACGTTCACCGTGTCCTTCCACTCCATCGGCCGCACCGGCTTCCCGTCCGCGCCGAGCACCTGGAAGAAGAAGCCGTGCAGGTGGAACGGGTGGTCGAAATCCATCGTGTTCTCCACGGTCCACACCGAGGTCTCGCCCACCGCTGCCACGAGCGGCTCCGCCTTCCAGGAGGGCACGCCGTTGATGCCCATCTCCACGCCGCCCGGGCTCTCCTGCTGCGTGAGCTTCAGATCGACGCGCGTCGCCGCCGCCGTGTCGAGCGCCGGGATGTCCCTCCCCACCTCGGGGAGCGGCGCGTCCTCGGCCGCGGGCTCGTCCGCGAGGCGGAGGCGGAACGCCTCGACCTCGGGCCTCCCGAACGTGGCGCCATAGCCGCGGTCGTAAGGCACCCAGCGCACCGGGAGCGTCGAGCCCGGCGCGCCGCGCGGCACGATCAGGACGTCGGCGCGCTCGCCGGGGGTGAGCAGGATCCTGTCCGTCACGACGGGGCGCTCGAGGAGCCCGCCGTCGCCGCCGATCCGGGTGAACCGGTGATCCGCGATCATGAGCTGGTAATAACGGGACTTCGCCGCATTGACGATGCGCCACCGCTGCCTGAGCCCGGCGCGCGCCTCGATCACCGGGTTCACCCGCCCGTTCACGAGGAGCAGGTCGCCCTCGCGCCCGAACAGCGTGCCGAGGTTGCCGCCCACCTGCGGGTCCTCGAGCGTGCCGTCGTCGCGCAGGCTGATGTCGCTGAGCACGAGGACGAGCGCGTCGCCGAGCCCCGCAGGCTCGCTCGGGTCCTCGACGAGCAGCGGGCCGTAGAGGCCATTGCCCGCCTGGACGGCGGAGTCGACGTGCGGGTGGTACCAGTAGAGCCCCGCGTCGGGGACGACGAAGTCGTAGGTGAAGCCGCCGCCCGGCGGCGTCTCGGGCTGGCTGTGCCCGGGCGCGCCGTCCATCGCCGCCAGCAAGCGTATGCCGTGCCAGTGAATCGTCGTGGGCGCCGGGAGCTCGTTGCGGAAATTCACGATCACGCGATCACCCACCCTGGCGCGGATCAGCGGGCCTGGCAGTCCGCCGTCATACGTCCAGGTGGGCGTCCGCTTGCCGGGCACGATCTCGACCTCCTCGACGCGCGCGGTCAGATCGACCTCGACGACATCCGGCCTGGCGTCGCGATCGAGCGCCGGCCGCAGCGCCACCGCGCTGTCCCACCCCTCGGGCTGAGACGGCCGATCGGCCGCGCACCCGGCGGCGGCGGCGAGCAAAGGGCTCAGAAAAAGGAAGAGACGGCGCTGGTACGGCATGTTGCGGAGGCCGACTTTACCACGCGAGCGGCGGAAGACCCGCGCGTTCTCGTGCGGCCGGCGGCGCCGCCCACGCAGCCCCGGGGACGCCGCGCTCCCAGGGACCGCGGCGCGCCTGTGCCGCTCGACCACGCTCGCGCTTTTCCCTGGACAGGCGCCAAGGTAGGGCGCGATATTACGCTGTCGGCCTCTCATTGGTTTCACGCGGCACGATAGAATGGAGCACCGAATGAAGAAGCGCGCCGTGCTCGTTGGCATCAATGACTACGCAGGCAATCCGCTCGCCGGTCCGGTGAACGACGTCGCGTTGATGGGCGAGTTCCTCAGAGACCGGTGTGGTTTCAGCGTCGACACGGAGATCGTCTCCGCCGTGCAGATGGCAGGTACCAAGTCGGACATTCTGGAGAGGCTCCAGTGGCTCGTGCGCGGCGCCGAGCCGCAGGATCAGCTCCTCTTCCACTTCAGCGGCCACGGCGACCAGCTCGACACGTCGGAAGACGCCGGAGAGCTCGATCGGCTCGACGAGGTGCTCTGCGCGCTCGGCTTCGACAGGACGAACGCCACGGCGATCCGCGACGACGAGCTCACCGCGCTGTTCTCCACCCTGCCCAGGGGCGCCCAGGTCGTGTGGACCTGCGACTCCTGCCACGCTGGCGGGATGCCCCCGGCGTCGGCGCGGGGAGGACGGCCGGCGGCCGACAACAGGACCGCTCGCGGCTGGAGCGCCGGCGCGGCCCCCGAGCCCCGGAGCGCGCGGGGGAACGATCGGAGGCGCGCGGAGCGCCGGATGCGCAGGGCGATGAGCGAGCTCCCCGTCGTCTTCATCGGCGCCTGCACCGAGGGGCAGCGCGCGTACGAAGGCCCTCTGGGCGGCCGGGTCCACGGGGCGCTCACCTATCACCTCGTCCGGGAGCTCGAGCAACCCGGAGGGCTGACGGCCTCGCTGGCGCGGATCGTCGACAGCGCGACGCGCGCCATGAACCGCGCCGGGTACGCCCAGGATGCGGTCCTCGTGGCGCCGCGCGGGCGCGAGGAGGCTCCGCTCTTCGGGCGATGAGCGGAGCAGGGCATTCTCGCGCTCTCACGCGAGCGAATCGCCAGGAGACGAACAATCATGACGAACCAACACAGGTGGCCGCTCGGGCTCATCATGCTCGCCGCGCTCTCTTCGTCAGGGTGCCCCGAGGACCCGGAGGTGGAGAGGTATCTCATCGTCGCGCCGGCCGCGAAGCAGCCGGATTCGCCGGCGCTGGGGACCAGCGTGCTCGTCCAGCAGCGAGGGGGCGCCTACCTGCGCCTGAAGACGATCGCGGGGGAGCTCGATCTGTCGACGGGCGCGCCCGGCAGAGCTGCGCGACAGCCATCGTGCATCCCCGCGCCCCCGCCCGGGGAGCCGCTGTTCTTCCTCGTGCTACCGGACGATGTCGAGTGCGAGCTGTACGTCGATCTCCTCGGGCCCGGCCGCGGCGACGGCGCCCCGGCCTGCTCGGGGCCGCTGCTCGCGAGCCGGCTCCTGCCGGTGACGAACGTGCAGCAGAACCCCTCCGGAGACGGCGGGGGAGGCGCGGGGGGTACGGGCGGGGACGGCGGCACCGGCGGCACCGGCGGCGCAGGCGGCGGCGGCGGCACCGGCGGCGGCGGCGCGGGCGGCGGCGGCACGGGCGGCGAGGGCGGCGGCACCGGCGGCGGCACAGGAGGAGATGAATCGTGAATGAGAGGCGGGAGCGCACGCTCCTCACGTCAAATCATGATGCGCTGTGGGTGCGGATCGCGCGCATCGCGGCGGCCATCTGCGCGATCCTCCTCACGACAAGCGCCGTCCGTGCAAACGGCACATGCAGGGACCCCAAACAAATATGCAGCGGCGACGATGACAAGACGTGCGTTGGGAAGCTGAGCGGCCTGTTGTTCAACCTCGACGCGGAGGTCAAAAACGAGATAGACGCTCTCCAGAGACGCGTCCCCGCCGCCCCCAGCGCCAGCGTGGCAACCGCGGTGAATGACGCAAAGACCAAGAGCGGCGCGTTCCTCGCGAGCCGCCAGACCGCGTCCAACGCCGCAGGCACGGAGGCCGAGAAGAGGGCGGCGGCGGTCAAAGCCATCGACGATCACTGCGATTACGTCAACGCGAGGAACCAGGCAGACCAGGAGCTCTCGAAGCCCCCGGCGCCGCCGGCTGCCCCCCCCGGCGGCCTCGCGGCTCCGATACAGGACTGCAGCGATCCTGCCAAGGCGAGCGCTTGCGTCAACCAGCTGTTCAGCGAGGCCACCAAGGCCGAGGACGACCTCAAGTCCGCCGTGGCGGCGGGCAAACGGCTCGCGGCGAAGTTGAGCGATGACATCTCGGCCGTCGCGGGCCGGGCCGAGGAGATTCACGATCGGCTCGACGAGATCGACGTCGCGGCGATCGTCGATTCGCTGAAGAAGCAAGCCAACGATCCGAACCTGACGGACGCGACGAAGGCATTGAAGGCCTATGAATCGCTGCGCGCCGTGAGCACGCTGGTCGCCGCCGCCGGCGCTTTGCAGGCGGAGCGCCAGGAAATCCAGCAGATTTGCGCGAGCTCGTGCAAGGCCCCCGGCGCCTTCTGCATCGACGCCAGATCGGGCGAGCCGCTCTGTGAAGGTCTAACGCCTGACGTCTACTCGCTCGTCGGCTCTCTGTCCCCTGGAGACAAGCTGATCGTGCGCGTGTTCGGCGAGGCGGCGCTCAAGGACGCGCTCAAGCTCTCGGTGAGCTTCATCCGCTCGTCGGACCGCCGCTTCGACGCCCCGGAGAAGGGCGCCCGGGCTCCCGCGACCCCCCCGAAGCTCGAGCTCCTCGCGGAGCAGACCGCGGAGGTCCCCGAGGACACGTCGTTGACGTCGCTGAAGATCCGCTACGAGCTCGCGGGCGACGGACCCGAGAGCGCGATCGACGAGTCGTACGCCGTGCCCATCGATCACGGGCAGTACTACCTCGAGTTCGGCGCCCTCTTCCCGCTCGTGATCGACGGGTCGCGGCGCGTCGTCCAGACCACGGTCCCCGGCGCCGGCGGCGAGCGCCGTCTCTCGGTCCAGGAGGACTGGAGCGTCAATCCCTCGATCGTGCTCAACGTCTTTCCCGGAGGCCGGCGCCGCGGCGTCATCTCATCGTTCCAGGACATGCGGCTGGCGGCGACGCTGGGCGACCTGCTCGGGGTGCAGGCCGGCGTGGACCTCGACCTCGGCGAGCCGTTCGATCGCATCTTCCTCGGCGGCGTGATCGAGCCCGTGGCGGGCCTCAGCTTCAACGCCGGCCTGGCCTTCGTCCAGCAGGAGTACCTCCCCGCGGGCCACGCGGAGGGCATGATCCTGCCGGTCGGAGAGTTCATCTCGCCCGTGCGCCGATACGCTCCTCGTTTTTACTTCGGTGTCACGCTGACCCTCGACATCGTGAACACCGCGACGACCGCCACCACCAGCTTCGCGAGCGCGCTCACGCGCTGAGCTCGCTGCGTCAGACGTAGCGCCTCACCGCGTCGAGCAGCGCGGCGAGGTTCACGGGCTTCTTCAGGATGTCGACGGGCCCGAGCTCGGCCGCGCGCGGCGCTGCCCCCGCCGTGAGCACGACCACCGGGACGTCGGCGATCGCCGGAATGCGCAGCTGCTCCGCGCGGAAGGCATACCCGTCCATCATCGGCATCATCAGGTCGAGGACGATGAGCGCCGGCGCCGGCGCGTCGCGGAGCCTGGCCAGCGCCTCGGCGCCGTTCCTGGCCGTCATCACCTGGTAGCCCTCGTCCGACAGGACACCCACGAGCGCGTCGCTGACGCCCTGGTCGTCCTCGATGACGAGGATCGCCCGCGATCGCGCAGGGCCGCCCTCCGCGGCGCCGCGCCCAGGAGCACGCGGGGCGGCGGACGGATCGCCCGCGGCCCCGCCGTCGTCGCCCCGCTCCGGATCGCGCGGGGCATCGTCCTTATCGCCCGAGCGCGGTCCGTTCGCGACCATGGAGGCCCCATAAAGCTTTCCCCCACAGCGCGCAATTTGAATCGCGCCGCGGCGCACGGCGCGCGGAAGGATCGCCCGCGACGAACCGCTCAGGCCCCTGCGCGCAGCGAGCTCGTCAGGAGCGGCGCGGCGCGCGACGGCGCGAGACCGCGGTACGGGCGCTGCATCCATGCGGCCCCATGAACGTGGCCGTGATCTTCTATTCCCTTTATGGCGATACGGCCGCGCTCGCCGCCGCGGTCGCCGAGGGCGCCGAGCAGGCCGGAGCGACCGTGCGGCTCCGGCAGATCGCCGATCTCGCGGCGCCGCAGGAGCGCTGGAGGACGAGTGAGCGGATCCGTGCCCTGCGGGAACACCTCGCCTGCGTCCCGGTGGCCCGCCGCGACGACCTCCTCTGGGCCGACGGCATCGCCCTCGGCTCGCCTGCGCGCTACGGCACGATGAGCGCCGAGCTCCGCCGCTTCCTCGACGGAGCGAGGCAGCTCTCGGGCGATCTCGCCGGCAAGGTGGCGTCCGTGTTCTGCTCGCCCTCGCCGATCGCGGGGGCGCAGCGCGCCGCCCTCCAGGCGATGATCGTCTCCCTCCTCAGCCATGGAGTCCTTGTCCAGCCCCCCGCCCGCGCCGCGATGGATCCGCCGGACACCGCCGCCCGGCGCGGCGGCCCGCCCCGGGCGAGCTCGGGCGAGCTCGATCTCACGCTCGCGCGCGCGCTCGGCCGCCGCCTCGCGCTGACAGGACAACAGACGCGCAGGTGAGCGCGGCGCGACGGCCGCGCCGCCGGCCTGTGCCGTGACCGCGCCGCCGCGGCGAGCCCTGGAGTCCCGGACAACCGCGCAGCAAATCAGCAGGAGCTCTGCTCCTCTCCTGCACATTGCAGTGAGCGCGGCCGCGAGGGGCTGTTACATCTGCGCCGATACCTCGCTACCGGTCGGAACCGATGGTCCGTCAGGCGGGGCCCGACGCGCGGGCCGCCGGCGGCCACCTCAGCCGTAGACAGGAGAGAGCTCAGCGAACCATGAGCGCACAAGCTCACCGCAAGGACTATCACCCTTCGCCGCGGCGCGGAGGCAGGATCGTGTCGTCGAGGCGCTCCCCGGCGATGGCCGCCGAGCGGCGCGCCGCGCCGAGCCGCGCGGCGGCCGGCGGGGCTCGGCTCCGGTTCTTCCTCCGCGTGGGCGCCTATTTCACGGCGGAGTGGGCGCGCATCGGCGCGCTCTCCCTCCTGGTCTGCGTCTCCATCGCGATCAGCCTCCTCCAGGTGTGGCCCGTCGCCGTGATCGTGGATCTCATCTCGAGCGGGCCGCGCAACGAGGACCTCGTCCACCGCCTCCTGCTCGCGCCGCTCCCGGACAGCCTGCTCGGCCGCGTCCTCGGGCTCGCGGCGATGACGCTCGTCCTCCGCGTGGCGCAGGAGTTCGTGGGCATGGGCCGCGCCCTGCTCAACTTCCGCATCGGCTACGGCGGGCTCACGCGCGTGCGCTGCGACGTGTACAGGAAGCTCCAGGCGCTCCACATCGGCTATCACCGGGCGCAGCCGCAGGGGGACGCCCTCTACCGGCTCAATCAAGACGCCGCCGGGTTCCACGGGATCCTCAACGTGGCCGTCGCGGTGATGGGGAGCGCGCTGACGCTCGCGGTGATGATCTGCATCATGGCCTCGCGCAGCCTGCCGCTCACGCTGCTCGCGCTCGCGGTCGTGCCGCCGCTCCTGCTCACGAACCAGCGGTTCGGGCGCGCGCTGCACAAGCGGTGCACCGAGGCGAAGGAGGTCGAGAGCGAGCTCACGACGTCCGTGCAGCGCTCGATGGCCTCGATCGGCCTCGTCCAGGCGTTCGGCCGCGAGGCGGACGAGGAGGCGCGCTTCCACGCGACGCTGCGCAACAGCGTGAAGGCGTGGCTCAGGCTGCACCACGACGAGCTCGGCCACATGCTCACCGTGGGCTCGATCCTCGGGCTCGGCGGCGCGCTGGTGCTCGGCTACGGCGGCTACCTCGTCGTCGAGGCGCGCAGCGGCGCGGGCGACTCCGCCATGACGCTGGGCGCGCTCACGGCGTTCCTCGGCTACCTCGGCATGCTCTACGATCCGCTCTGCAAGCTGACCGGCGCCGGCGCCGCGGTGCAGGGCGGCGTCGCGGGCGCCCAGCGCGTCTTCGAGGTGCTGGACCGCGATCAGGCGGTGGTCGACGCGCACGACGCGGCGGCGCTGCCGACCGAGCCGCGCGCGCTCTCGCTCGACGGGGTCGGGTTCGAGTACCGCACGGGCCACCCGGTGCTGCGCGGGGTCGACGCGACGATCCGGCCGGGGCAGATGGTCGCGTTCGTGGGCTCGGTCGGCTCCGGCAAGACCACGCTGCTCAGCCTGCTGCCGCGCTTCCACAACCCGACGCGCGGCGCGCTGAGGCTCGACGGCATCGACACGCGCGCGATCCGCGTGGCCGACCTGCGCCGGCACATCGCGCTGGTCCTCCAGGACAGCATCCTCCTGCCGGCCACGATCGCGGAGAACATCGCCTACGGCCGCCCCTTCGCGACCGACGGCGACATCCGGAGGGCGGCCGAGATGGCGGGCGCGGCGGGCTTCATCGAGGCGCTGCCGGACGGCTACGGGACGCAGATCGCCGACGGCGGGCTCAACCTGTCGGCCGGCCAGCGGCAGCGCATCGCCATCGCGCGCGCGCTGCTGACGGACGCCCCCATCCTCGTGATCGACGAGCCGACCGACGGGCTCGACGCCGAGCACGAGCGGACCATCGGCGAAGCGCTCCGCGCGCTGAAGGGCCAGCGGACGATCATCCTGATGAGCCACCGCCTCAGCACGGTCGTCGACTGCGATCAGATCTTCGTGCTCGAGCGCGGCCGCATCGTCGAGCGCGGCGCGCACGCGGAGCTCCTGCGCCGGGACGGCGTCTACACCACGATGGCGCGGTGGCAGCACCTGCACACCGGCCACGCCGGCGGTCCGAAGAGCGGGCCGCGCCGCGCCCTCCCGGCGCCGTCGCCCGACGCGCTCCGCGGCGACGACGGCCTGTGGGCCGATGGGCTGATGGGCTGAGGCGGGGCGGAGCGGCGGCGCGGCGCGCGCCCACGCGGCGTCGCGCCGCGCGCGGCGCGCGCGCGTCACGCCGGCGGAGCGGCGCTTTTCGGCCCGCCCGCCGCCCCCGGAGCCACGGAGACGTGATAGAGCTCCGGTGGCGCGAGAGCCGCGCCTCACGCCGGGTCGCCATCGATGCTGCGGGCCACGAACATCGACAGCTTGAGCCGCGGGACCTTCGACGTCCTCGTCCTCGGCGCCGGGATCAACGGCGCCGTCGCCGCCGCGGCCCTCGCCGCGAAGGGGGCCAAGGTCGCGCTGATCGACCGCGGCGACTTCGCCGGATTCACGAGCCAGGAGTCGTCGAACCTCGCCTGGGGCGGCATCAAGTACATGGAGAGCTTCGAGTTTCCGCTCGTGCGGAAGCTCTGCAAGTCGAGGAACCTCCTGCTCAGGAGCTATCCGTCGTCGGTGCAGGAGATCCGGTTCTATACCGCGCACGAGCGGGGGTTCCGCCACGGCCTCTTCAAGCTCTTCCTCGGCACCTGGCTCTACTGGATCATCGGCAGCTTCTTCACGAAGATCCCCCGCCTGCTCTCCCGCCGGGTCATGGCGCGGGAAGAGCCCATCATCAACCTGGACGGCTGCGACGGAGGATTCGAGTACTCCGACGCGTACCTCGTCGACAACGACGCGCGGTTCGTCTGGGGCTTCGTCCGCGCCGCGCTCGATCACGGCGCGCGGGCGGCCAACTACGTCGAGTCGCTCGGCGCGCGGCGCGAGGGGGACGCGTGGCTCACGCGCGCCCGCGACGTCGTGACGGGGCGGGAGCTCGCCATCCGCTCGCGCGTGCTCGTGAACGCCTGCGGGCCGTTCGTGGACGCGCACAACGCGCTCACCGGCCAGCGGACGAGCCACAGGCACATCTTCTCGAAGGGCATCCACCTCATCGTGGAGCGGCTCACCCCGAGCCGCCGGGTGCTGACGTTCTTCGCCGACGACGGCCGGCTGTTCTTCGTGATCCCGATGGGCCCGAGGACGTGCATCGGCACGACCGACACCCGCGTCGAGAGCCCTCACGCCGTGGTGACGCCCGAGGATCGGCGCTTCGTGCTGTCGAACATCAACAAGCGCCTCGACCTGCCGCGGCCGCTCACCGAGGCGGACGTCATCGCCGAGCGCTGCGGGGTGCGCCCGCTCGCGGTCGCGAACGGCGGCGGCGGCGAGGACTGGCTGCAGCTCTCGCGCAAGCACGCCATCGAGGTCGACCGCGCGCAGGCCCACGTGAGCATCTTCGGCGGCAAGCTCACCGACTGCATCAACGTGGGCGAGGAGATCTGCGCCGCCGTGGAGGAGCTCGGCGTCGCGCTGCCCCGCCCGGCGCTGCGCTGGTACGGCGAGCCGGCCGAGGAGGTTCGTCACGAGTTCTTCCAAACGGCGCGCCGCCTCGATCTCGACGCGCTGACGCCGCCGCGCGCCGCGGAGCAGCTCAGCGCGCGGCTGTGGCGCCGGTACGGCGCAGCGGCGCGCGAGCTGCTCGAGGAGATCCGGCGCGACCCGAGGATGGCCGAGGCGCTGATCGAGGGGGCAGAGGACGTGCGGTGCGAGATCGCGCACGCCGCGCGGCACGAGATGATCGTGAAGCTCGAGGACTTCCTGCGGCGGCGCACGAAGATCTCGCTCCTCATCCGCGCGGGCGAGCTCGCGAGGTCGCCCGGCCTCCGGGAGGCGTGCCGGATCCTCTTCGGGGACGACGCCGATCGGCGGCTCTCGGAGTACTTCCAGGAGCAGCACGGCGCCCGCGAGCGCGCGGAGGGGGAGGCGCCCCCCGCGGCGCAGCCGGTCAGGTAGCGCCGCGCCTCGGGCGGACCGCGCTCCACCGCGCGGCGATCCCGCCATTGAACAAGGCCCCACCGGGCCGCGGGTGGTGGCCGGATTCGAACATGAAGGCGGGGAGGCGGGAAGAAAAGATCACTGCTCTTCCCGCCTTCATGTGAATCACGCCGGGGCGAATCGGGCCACCGCCGGGCCCCGGCGACGGAGGGCGCGGGCGTCCCCCCTTTGCACGCCCGGTGCGTGGCAAGGTGAAGTCATCTGCCATTCCGTGCCTCATCGCTCCACATGTAGGTCGGCGAGGCACGATGTGCTGCGGCGCTCCGGATCGCCAGCGCCAGAATCCACCCGCAGGAAGGGCCTGAGACGCGCTGCGGCGCGCCACAACTGCAAGTGAGGAGATGGCGGCGCGCGCGGGCGACAGGCGCGCGATATCCAGCCCTGAGACGGCAGCACGCGTCGCGCGCGCACCGGTGTGCCGCGCGTAAGCGGCGACGCCGGCCGGGATCACGGTGGCGCTAGTTTTGCGCGGCGCGGCCCGCGAGTGTGTTGTTCCCCTCTCCAGGGCCCGCCGTTCGCCAAGCTCGTTCGGATCATGCCTTCGCCGCTTCTCGGCGCTTGACACGATCGCCTCCTCTCGGGCGCTTGACAAGGAGGGTTAATCGTCGGTTACGCTGTCCTCTTACGATGACCAGGAGGGGATGAAGCGGGTGGAAAGGAGTCGCAGGCGTTCCACACGGGGATCGCGATCAGCGGTCGAGCGGGCCTTGGGGCAGCTCGCATCCCCAGCGCGGATCGCGCACCGTTGGAGTCCGCCTTGTGCGCGGCCAAACGACCCTCTGGCGGCGCCGGTCCGGCCGGGGACATTTCGCCGCATCGCCGAGCTGCTCGCCGCTCGGCTGGCCGGAGCCTTCCGCCGCCAGCGCCGGGCCGTCCAGCCCCCGCGGGCGCCGGCGGCGCTGCTCGCCGCGGCGCTGCTCCTCGGGAGCTGTCTCCTGCTGCTCAGTTCGCCGCTCACGGCCGGCCCCGAGGCCACGCTCTATGTCTATGCCGTCACGCCGCTTCGCGCTCGGGCGCTCGAGCAGAAGATCGAGGACGCGATGCCCGGCGTCGACGTGACGGTGTTCGGCAAGCTGAGCGATTTCAAGACGGCGCTCGAGGTCAGCCCGCCGAACGCGGCGCTGTCGCCCAGGCCGGTCCTGACGTCGCTCAACCGGGGCGTCGACCTCCAGGGTCTGAGGGCGGGGAGCGACGCAGAGCAATACCTCCTGGTCTCGACGAAATTGCTGGCCAGGGACATGCTCTCCTCCTTCCGGTACGGCATCGTCGACCTGGTCGAGCGAAAGTCGCTCCCGAGGTTCGTCGCCGGTCTGCTCGGCGTGAACGACGCGCCGGAGGTCCAGCGCGTCACCAAGATCGAAGATCTGCTGCAGCTGCTCCAGTTTCAAACGGCCGACGCGGTGCTCCTGCCGGAGCGGTTCCGCGCCGATTTCGAGTCCAAGAGCAAGATGAGCTTCACGATCCTGAGTCTCTCGACCGCCAAGGTCGGGCTTGTGGCGGTCACGTTCCTGAGCGAGCGTCAATCGATCGAGGGCGCGATCCGGAGGCTCCCGAAGCACGTGCTGGCGGATCTGGGGGTGGACGAATGGCGATGAGATCGACGCGTCCGCGCGGTCCGCGCTCGCTCTGGCGAGCCTCCACCCTGCTCGGGCTCCTCCTGCCCCTGAGCTGCTCGCCGGGCCCGTCCCCGCAGGCCGCCAGAGATCCGGCCCCGCTGTCCGAGGCGCCGCCTCCGGACGGCAAGCCGGTCATCTCCATCATCGCTCCCGCGGACTCGCAGCTCGAGGACATGCTGAAATCGCTCCGCGTCGAGCTCTCCGACGAATACCGTGTCACCATTTCCCCGCTGCGCGTCGAGGAGTCGGGCCCCGAGGCCGTGGGGCGGATCGTGTCGAGGGATCGCCCGCGCGCGGTGGTGCTGGTCAACAACTCGACCGTGCTCCTGTACCGCAGCTGGGTGCGCGCCGCCCCGACACCGCCGGTCGCGCTGATCCTGATGTCGTCCTTCGCCGAGGAGCTCCAGCGCACCGTCCCCAACTCGGTGGCGATCTCGTACGAGGTGCCGGCGGTCACCGCCATGGTGGGGCTGCGCACGCTGGGCCTCGACGTCCGCCAGGTCGGCGTCGTGTACCGCCAGGGCTTCGCCAGCCACATCGCCCGGCAAGAAGCCCTGATGCAGGTGGAGAAGCTGGCGTTCGTGAAGCAGGAGCTCTCGAACAAGCCGCGCGTCCAGGACCTCCGCGCCGCGCTGGTGAGGCTCCAGCGCGCCGAGGTTGACGCGATCTGGCTGCCGAATGACAATGGCCTGCTGAGCCCGACGTTCCTCACCGACGTCTGGCTGCCGTACGTGGATCGGCTCGGCGCGCCGGTGGTCGTGGCGGTGCGCTCCCTCGTGAACGAGCACGCGGAGTTCGGGACGTTCGCGGCCATCCCCGACACGCAGGCGCTCACGCTGCAGGCGGCGGATCTCCTCTACGAGCTCGGGGACGCGGACTGGAAGCTCCGTGCGTCGGACGTCCGCCTGCCCATCTCCGTGAAGCGCCTGGTCGACGTGCGGCTCGCGCGGCGCTTCGGCCTCGATTCCAGCCAGTTCGGAAAGGTTGACTTTCTCGTCGGTCGGTAACCGCAGTTCGGAGGGGGACTGGAGACGCCATGCCGTTGCCTTTTCAAATGCATTCAGGTCCCCGAAGCTGCGGGTCGGCTCGCGCCCTCCAAGGTCGTCATCGCTGCGCCTCGCCGGCCTCGCCGCGGCGGGAGCGTCGCGCGGCCCTGCGGCTGCCCCGGAGGATGCGCTCGTGATCCGGGTGCTCGTGATCGACGACGACGAGATCGCCCGCGAGGCGATGTGCAACGTCCTCGTCAGGGCTGGCTACGTCGTCTCCGAGCTGGCCACCCCCATCGGCGCGACGTCGGTCATCAAGCGGGACGGCATCACCGTGGTCGCGCTCGACATCAACATGCCGACCATCAACGGAGACAAGCTGGCCAAGCTGCTCAGGGAGAACGCGCACCTCTCGAACCTCGGGATCATCCTCGTCTCCGGCTGCGACGTCGAGCAGCTGAGCGCGATCGGCGAGAAGGTCGGCGCCGACGGCATCGTCTCGAAATCCAAGCTGCACGTCGCCCTGGCGCCCGCGGTCGAGCGCGCGGTGGCCGCGCGCGCCGCGAAGAGCGGCGCGACCTCGTCGGTGACGACCCTCTCCGCGCCCCCGCCGGCCTCGTCGCGGCGTCCACGCTGAGTCATGCCCACCCCGAACTCCCACGGCTCGCTCCGTAACAAGCTGCTGCGCCTGATCCTGGGCGCGCTCCTGCTCCTCGGCGGCGCCACGCTCCTGTCGAGCGGCGCCCTCATCTACTCCACGGATCGCGAGGTCCAGGCCACGCGCGAGCAGGAGCTCCTCGGCGGCCTCGAGGAGAAGGCGCGCCTGCTCGGCTTCAATCAGTCGCTGGCGCTGCGCAGCCTGGTGGCGGACAACCTGTTCGGGGACGTCAAGGCGCTCATCTACCAGACGGTCTCGGAGAACAGCGACATCGCGTATGGCCTGTTCGTCGACTCGGAGAGCCGGGTCTGGGCGGCGAGCGGGCTCGGCCCCGCGAGCGCCGCGAAGGACGCGCCGGCCCTCACGGCGAAGGATCTGCAGGCGCTCGGCATCAGCACGGAACACCAGCCCCGGCCGGCGCTGAAGCGGCGGGCGAACCCCATGGGCGGGGTGGACGTCCTCGAGGTCTCGGCCCCGGTCGTCTCCGAGGGGACCCAGGCCGGGACCGTGATCTACGGCATCAGCACGAAGAGCGTCGCCGAGCGGATGGCCCACGCCCGCGAGCTCGCGAGGAGCCGGCTCGCGACCACGCTCGGCCTGATCGTGGCGCTGATCCTCGGCTGCGTCGCGGCGAGCTATTTCCTCGTCAAGCGCGTCGCGGTCCACATCACGGAGCCGCTGCTCGCGCTGCGCTCGGCCGCGGGGGCCATCGCCACCGGGCTCCGCGCGAACGCGCCGCTCGCCGAGTCGACCGGCACGGCGCGGAAGAGCTGGGAGCGCGTGCAGATCTCGAGCGGCGACGAGCTCGAGCTGCTCGGCGCCGCGTTCAACAGCATGGTCGAGGCCAACGAGCACGCCTTCGAGGAGCTGCGCGTCAAGACCGAGCAGGCCCTCGAGGCGTCGCGGCTGAAGAGCGAGTTCCTCGCCAACATGAGCCACGAGATCCGGACGCCGATGAACGGGATCCTCGGGGTCATCCGGCTCATGCAGAGCCAGGCGCTCGACGGCAAGATGCGGCGTTACGTGGAGACCGTCGACGCCTCCGCGAACACGCTGATGGCGATCATCAACGACGTCCTCGACTTCTCGAAGCTCGAGGCCGGCAAGTACGTGGCGCAGCACGTGTCCTACGATCTGCGCCTCGTCGTGCAGGAGGTGGCGGAGCTGATGGCGAGCCAGGCGCACGAGAAGGGCCTCGAGCTCGTGTACCGCGTGGAGCGCCGCGTCCCCACCGGCGTCGTGGGCGACCCCGACCGGTTCCGCCAGGTGCTCACGAACCTGGTCGGCAACGCGATCAAGTTCACCGAGCGCGGCGAGGTGCTGATCGACGCGACCACGGCGCAGCAGGACAAGGCCTCCGCGGTGCTCAAGCTCGCCGTCGTGGACACGGGCCCCGGCATCGCGGCCGACGACCAGAAGAAGCTCTTCTCCGCCTTCACGCAGGTGGACGGCTCGCTGGTCCGCAAGCACGGCGGCACCGGCCTCGGCCTCGCGATCAGCAAGCACCTGGCGGAGGCGATGGGCGGAGAGATCGGCGTCGACAGCACGCCGGGGCAGGGCAGCCGGTTCTGGTTCACGATCAAGGTCGGGGTCACGGCCGGGGCCGAGCAGATCCGGTCGGCCGAGTGGGCGAGCGGGCGCCGCGCGCTCGTGGTGGAGATCAGCAAGAGCTGGCGCGACGTCGTCGTGGAGCACCTCGTGGCCTGGGGCTTCGACGCCGAGGCCACGGCCTCCGGGAGAGACGCGATCAACCGGCTGGAGCTCGGGCTGCTCGAGCAGCGGCCGTTCAGCGCCGCCGTCGTCGGCGCCCAGATGGACGATCTCGGCCTCGAGCAGTTCGTCCGGACCGTCCAGTCGGTGCCGGGGCTCCACCGTTTGCCCATCGTGGCGCTCTACCACATGGGCTCGAGCGTGGCGCTGAGCGGGCTGGAGTCCAGCGTCGTCACGCAGCTCCCCAAGCCGCTCCGCGTGTCCGAGCTCTACAACACGCTGCAGAGCGCGCTGACGGGGGCCGCGGCCGCGCCCGTCAGCAAGCCCGGCGTGGAGCCGGGCCGGATCGCGAGCAAGCTCCCCGTCTTGGTCGTCGACGACAACGAGATCAACCGTTACGTGGCGATGGAGCAGGTGGAGCAGCTGGGCCTGCGCGTGGAGACCGCCAGCAACGGCCTGGAGGCGCTCCAGTGCGTCAAGCAAAAGCAGTACGTCGCCGTCCTCATGGACTGCCAGATGCCGGTCATGGACGGATACACCGCCACCCAGCAGATCCGCGAGTGGGAGCGCGGGATCGGCCGCCACACGGTGATCATCGCGCTGACCGCGCACGCCCTCGTCGGCGAGCGGGACCGGGTGCTCGCCGCCGGGATGGACGACTACCTGGCCAAGCCGGTGCGACCGCAGTCGCTGCAGAAGACCTTGTGGCGGCACGTGGTGCTGAACCGGGACGAGCCGGAGCCGGGCCCGCCGCTCCCCGACGCCGACAGGCCGTCGGCGGCCCTGCCCGTGCTCGACCCCGAGGTCCCGCGGTCGCGGAAGCTGATCGAGCTCGTCCTCAAGAACGTGCCGGGGCAGCTCGACAGCCTGGAGTCGGCCTTCAAGGAGGCCATGACCAAAGAGGTGACGGCGAGCGCGCACAAGCTGAAAGGCAGCATGCTGTCGATCGGCGCGGCGCGCGTCGCCGAGCTGGCGGAGAAGATCCAGCTCGCCGCCCGCGACGGCGACCTGCCGCGGAAGGGCGACCTCTCGCGGCTACGGCAGGAGTTCGATTCTGTCAGCGTCGCCCTGCGGCAGGAGCTCGCCGCCACCGCCAAGGCGAGCTGACGATTGGCCCTATTCCACCATGGCCGCAGGCTCAGAACGAAGCGTACCCGCATGACCTTTGCCTCGCTCGATACCAAGTGGATTGTTGCCCTGGTGCTCGCCGCGACGCCGGGCGCCGCGTGGGCTCAGCCGACGGCCGCGACGGCACCGGGAGAGCCGAGGTCCGCGGGGGAAGCGCAGCGCAATGACGCGCTCGAGGGCGTCGACCTCTTGCGGCTGCTCGACGTCGAGGTGTCCACCGCCAGCAAGACGCTGGAGACCCTCGACGACGCGCCCGCCCTCGTGACGGCGATCACCGCCGAGGAGATCCGGCGCTGGGGGTACAAGAGCGTCGGCGAGGCGCTCCAGCACGTCATCGGCTTTTACCTGGTGGACGACCACATCCTGCCGAACGCCGGCGTGCAGGGGATGACGGGCGGGCTCGGGGCCGAGAGCGGCGGGATCAAGGTGATGATCGACGGTCGCTCGGTCGCGTTCCGGACCACCAGCGGCAACTGGCTGGGCACGGAGCTGATCCCGCTGTCGGCCATCAAGCAGATCGAGGTCGTGCGCGGCCCGGCGTCGGCGCTCTACGGCGCGGACGCGTTCCTCGGCGTCGTCAACATCATCACCCTGTCGCCGGAGGACATCCCCTTCGTCGACGGCACGGTGCACGCCGGCGTGACGAAGGATCACCCGAGCGGCCGCCTCGACGTGGTGGGAGGCTGGAGCAGCGGCCGCTTCGACATGATGATCTCGGCCGCGGGTGAGCTCGACGATCGGAGCGGCCTGGAGATGCCTCGCCAGTCCCCGGCCCCCCGCGTCCCGATGTACAACGAGGGGCGCGTCGACGCCCAGAACCTCGAGCGCCTCTCCGGGGTGGTCGGCTCGCGCATCGCGTTCCGCGATCCGAGCCACGGCCACCACCTCGCGCTCAGCGCGTACTGGTCCGGCTTCCGGCGCGGCGGCGATTTCGCGCAGTGGGCGCAGCTCACCGGCGGAACGGACGCCTCCGGGCGCGAGGCCGGCACCGTGATCAGCCTGCAACAGCGCCGCGTGGCGCTCGACGGGCTCTTCCAGCTGAACCGAGAGCTCGCGTTCGCGGTGCAGGGCACGTACTTCCAGGGCGGCGTCCTGCCGGGCGACCGCGTGGACGTCGCCGGCGGCTGGTACTACATCGAGCGGCGCATGGCCTACCGCGGCGTCGACGCCAACGTCGAGCTCCGGTGGGTCCCGTGGGACCGGTTCAACGTGATCTTGAACCTCGAGTCCATCTACGACAAAGAGGACCTGCCGTCCTTCCGCCGGATCAGCAAGCTCACGGGCGAGGCGTTCGGCTCGCCGGAGCGTGAGCGGCTCTCGGCCGAGCTGGTCGACGTCGGGGCGCTGCTCAGCGCCAACCTCAAGCTGCTGGATCCCTGGCTGAAGCTGACCGGCGGCTTCCGCTACGATCGCCACAGCAAATACGGCAATCAGATGACCGGCCGCTTCGGGGCGACGTCGCACCTCGGGAAGACGGTCGTGGCGAAGCTCTTGTACGGCAGCGCCTTCAAGGCGCCTTCCCCGTATCTGCTCTATGCCGAGCCCCTCGTCCCGGGCGACGTGATCGGCAACGTGGATCTCAGGCCTCAGCGCATCCACACCGTGGACGCCGAGGTGACGTGGCGGCCGACCGCCTGGGCCTCGGCGAGCACGAGCGTGTCCTACAGCCGCCTGAACGACAAAGCAGAGTTCGTCCCGCGGGGCATCAACCAGACGGCCGAGAACCTCGCCAGCCAGACGTCCGTGTTCTGGGCGACGCGCGCCGAGCTGCGGCGCGGCGACGCCCTCGGCGGCTACGCGTCGTTCGAGACGGTCCACTCGACCCGGGACTCCGGCCAGGTGGGCTATCAGGCCGATCTGGTCGGTCCCGCGATGGTCGCTTACCCGACCTGGGTCGCCCGGGCCGGCGCCTACGTGAAGCTGCCGTCGCCGAGCTCCCTCCCGCTGGAGCTCTCGACGCAGGGGATCGTCGTCGGCCCGCGCCGCGCCGCGGACGCGAGCATCCTGGAGAACGGCCGCAGCTTCGACCTGCCGCCGTATCTCCTGTGGAACGCCAGCCTGGTGGCGCGCAACCTGTGGGTGATTCCGGGTCACGAGACGACCGTCGCGCTCCGCGCCAAGAACCTCCTCGGCGCCACCGGTCCGGACCCCGGGTTCTCGGGCTTCGAGTACCCGCTCTCGCCGCGCGAGGTCTTCCTCGAGCTACGGCACCGCTACTGAGTCGCGCCGAGCGAGTCGAGGAAGAGGTTGTACTCGTCGACCTTGGTCGACAGCACCACGTCCAGGCCGACGTCGAGCCGGCTCTCGTCGAACATCTGCGGGGCGAGGGCCTTCTTGGTCGCCTCGAGGCCGATGGTCTTTATGCCGTAGAGGATGTAGGGCACGAGGTACCCGGCGTAGTACTGCCGCTGGGTGTGCGTCGCCCTGATGAGCCCCTGACGCATGTACTCGACGGTCTTCAGATCGTAGTCGAAGGCGACGACCGGGAGGTCCGTCCGGCCCGCGGCCTCCGCGGCCATCGCGCACCGGTACGAGATGTCGTGCAGGCCGAGCAGCCCCACGACGGGCGGGTCAGCGGTCTCGATGACGGCCTTCATTTCCGCGACGTCATCGACCTCCCCGTTCGGGCCCCAGGTGACTTGACGCACCGCGATCTTGTAACCGGCCTTCTCGAGGACGCCCCGGGCCCCCTGCATTCGGTTCAGCCCGTCGAGCCAGGACGGGTCGACGTTGCCGTGGATCACCACCGTCCCCGGCGTCCCGGGCAGCAGCTTGAGCAGGGTCTCTCCTGCCGTCTTACCGGCCGCTTCGCTGATGGTCCCGACATAGATCAAGCGCTTCGAGCTCTTGGCGTCGGTGTCGAGCGTCACCACAGGAACCCCGTCGGCGACGGCCGCGTCGATGCCGGCCGCGATGGCGTCGCCGAAGGGGGAGATACCGATCCCTTCGGCGCCGTCTGTCACCGCCTGTCCAATCTGCTCATTCTGAGCCTCCGCCCTCTGCTGCTGATTGCCCCCCGTTCCGCTGGGCCCGACCACGTTCCCCGTGACCCCGAGCTCGCTCATGGCCCGGTTCGCCCCCGTGGCGATCGGCGTGAAGAACCCGCCGAGGGCCTTCAGCAGGATCGCCATCTGCATCGGCTCGATGGCACCCTCGTTGATCTCGGCGACGAGCGCGTCGAGCGTCGCCTCGATCTCCGTCGCGGTGAACTCGCTCGCGGGCGTCGGCGCGCGCTTGATGGGCGCGGCTTCCTCGCCCTCGCCGGTGGTGTCGCCCGATCCACATGCCGCCGTCATCAGCGCGAGCCCGAAGGCCGCCACCCAGCGTCGTCCAATCCTGTTCATGAGACCCCCTTTACGGTCCGTGGTTCATCCGGTCACGCGCGGTATCCTTACGTGAAGCTCCGATCTGGCAGCGGGCTCATCGCCCGGGAAAGCAGCCGACGGGGACGGGGTCGAGATCGACGAAGGCGTCGCCGTCGACGGTCCACAGCTGCATGAAGTAATGCCTGTTCGCCCCGTATCTATCGAACTCGTACTCAGCGGCTGCGCCGACGTAGCGGAGCGGGATGCCCGCGCGGAGCTTGGTCATCGCCGCCGGCAGGTCGCGCCACGAGGCCGCCTCGTGGGCCGGGTCGTTGAGCTCGCGGATGATCTCGTGCAGCTCGTGCCCCGAGGTCGGGATCTCCCCGGTCTTCGCCTGGCCGTACACGAGGCCCATCGCGATGAGGACGACCCCGTCGTAATAGAAGTGCGCCGCGGGCAGCGGCGCCTCGCCGTCCCACCCGCTGGAGAAGTGCCCGATGAAGGCGTCGGCGTTGCCCGTCGCGCAGTCCACCGCCCCCTGGCCCTCGGCCGTCGCGCGGCACTCGCTCCGCAGGCTGAGCGACGGCGACACCCCGACGTACCCGTCGAGAGCGCCCGTCGGGATGTTGGCGAGGAGCACCTCGGTGCGCAGCGCGGGACCGAGGAACCAGGTGCCCGGGCGCCCGAAGACGGTCCATTCGGTCACGATGGTCGAGCCGGTGCGGGGATACGCGGCCAGCAGCGTCCGGCCGGCCTTCGCGTCGAAGGCGGACTCGATCTTGCTCGCATACGTCTGCTGGCCCGGCCTGAACGTCACCGAGGCGAGGCTCCTCCCCCCGAGCGCCGCGAAGTGGGTGGTGAACTCGCTGCTGACGCTGGTGTTGTAGTCGTCCCACGCGGCCAGGGTGTTCACGGTGGGGATGCCGTCGTCGAAGGCGAGGCGCGCCAGCGTGCAGCCGACGTCGAACGCGGAAGGGGCGAGCCGCATCCAGCCCCCGTCCGCCTCGCTGCGCGCGACGGGGGGCGCGGCATAGCCCGGCAGCATTTGAAATGCGTCGGCCAGCTTCACTTCCTGCACGCTCTTGTTGGCGAGCGAGTTCTCTTCTGGCCCGATCAGGTAATGGACCTCATCCGTGTAGAGCAGGTGGAGCAGCTGATCGAACCCGCGCTCCGAGCTGGAGTGGCTGTCTCGGCTCCGGAGGTGGAACGGCCGCCCGTCGATCCCCCCCGCGGCGTTCAGGTCCTGGACCGCGAGCAACATCGCTTGCTCGAGGTTGCGGCCGATGGACGACTCGCTGCCGGAGAAGGGCAGGAGTGCCCCGAGGACGATCGCGTTCTCGGGTCGACCGGGCTCCTCGGGCGTGCACGAGGCCGAGAGCAGGGACGCGACTCCCACCGAGAGCCCGATCTCCACCCAGCGCATGCTTCGTCGGCGAGGGGCGACGCACACGCCGGCTCGGCGGAGGCGATGCGGCGTGGCAGGCATCCGAAGGTACATTCTTCCCCCGCGGGATACGCCATCACATCGAGCTCCGTTCTGTCAAGGGCACATGAGCACAAGCGACGAGTCCTGGAACGACGACTCACGCGCTGATGCGATACAGAACACACACCGACCAATACCGTTGCTCACCTGCCGCGCTCTCTGTCCGTCGAGCGCGGTGTTCAGGCCGAGAGGTGAGCGCATGCGCGCGGACGGACGAACCCATGAGGGCCGAGTCGAGGGGCGCGGCGCCGAGCGAGCGGGGTGAGCGTCAACGGCGGATGCGATCCGCCGATACGGCGGCCGGGCCAGCCCGGCTCACCGCGCCGGCGCGCCGCAGATGCGGTGGACCAGCTCGAGCAACGGCTCGATCTGGAGCGGCTTCTTCAGGAGCCCCGCGGCGCAGAGGCGCGACGCCTCCTGCTCGGCCCGCACGTCGGCGGACACGATGACCACCGGGACCGACGAGAGCGCAGGGTCGCGCTGGAGCTCGGCGCGGAGCTGCCATCCATCCATGATCGGCATCATGAGATCGAGCAGGATCAGCGCGGGTGGCCCGTCCTTGCGCAGCAGCGCGAGCGCCTCGGCGCCGTCCGCCGCCTCCTCGACCTCATAGCCCTCGAACGCGAGGAGCTGCGAGAGGATGCTCCTGATGTCCAGATCGTCCTCGACGACCAGGATGCGGCCCGTTTTCTCGATCATCCTCGAACCTCACCACCGGACCGCGCCGCGCGGCGCGCTCCCTTCCCGCTGCTCCGCCGGGCAGCCCAGCTGCGGCCCTGACCGATCGAGCGTTCATGGGGCCCGTGAAGCACCTTGAGCGCGCGCAACCGCCGCCGCAAGCGGCCAGTGCCACGAAGCGGCGCGCAGCCCGCCCGAGCCCGGCGCGCGGTCCTCGAGGGAGAGGCCTCCCCCCTCTCCCTCGAGGCATCTCCGTCGAGGACGGCGCGCCACGCCTACTGCGCGGCCTCCCCGGGGACCTCGTCGGCGTCGCCCGGCGCGCCGTCGCGATCCTCGCCGGCGCCCGCGCGCCACGCGGGCAGGAGCACGCGGAAGCACGCGCCCTTGCCGACCTCGCTCTCCACCGCGATCTCGCCCCGGAAGCTCGTCACGATGCCGTGGCAGATCGCGAGGCCGAGCCCCGTCCCCTCCCCGATCGGCTTCGTCGTGAAGAACGGGTCGAAGATGCGGCTTTGGAGCTCGGGCGCGATCCCCGGCCCGGTGTCGCGCACCTCGATGCGCACGCGGCCGGGCGGCGCGGGCGCGGCGGTGATCCGGATCTCGTTCTCCGCCTCCTTCCCGTCCGGCAGCGCCTGCGCGGCGTTCACGAGCAGGTTCAGGATGACCTGGCCGAGCTGCGCCTCGTTCGCGTGGACGGGCGGCACCGCGCCGAGCTCCACGACGAGCCGCGCCTTGCTCCGGATCTGCTGCTGCGCCATCCGCAGCACGAGCTGGATCACGCGGTCGACCTCGACCGGGCCGAGCTCGCCGTCGTCGGCGCGCGAGAACGTCTTCAGGCCGCTCATGATGTGCCGGACGCGCGCGCCGCCCTCCGCGGCCTCGTCGAGCGCCGACAGGAGCGCGTCGATGCGCGCGGCGGCGCCCTTCTGGCGGAGCTCCTTGCGCGCGAAATCCACGTTCGCGACCATGTACGCGAGGGGGTTGTTGATCTCGTGCGCCACCCCGGCCGCGAGCGTGCCGAGCGAGGCCATGCGATCGGCGAGCAGGAGCCGCGCCTCCAGCTGCCGGCGCTCGGTGACGTCGGACACGGCCCCGAGCATCCGGTACGCCCTGCCGCACGCGTCGCGCATGACGATGCCCCGGTCGTGGACGTCGGCGTAGCTGCCGTCCGCGAGCACGCACCGGTACCAGAGCTCGAACGTGCCGTCGCTCCCCTCCATCGCGCGCCTGAGCCCGTTCATCACGCGGTCGCGATCGTCGGGGTGGACGCGCTCGAACCACCACACCGCGTCCTCCTCGATGTCGGCGCCGCCCGTGCCGTAGAAGCTCCGCATGCGCTCGCTCCCGGTGACGCGCCCCGAGGAGAGGTCCCAGTCCCAGAACGCGTCGCTCGTGGCGCGCACGACGAGCCGCATGCGCTCCTCGCTCGCGCGGAGCGCGTCCTCGGCGGCCTTGCGCGCCGTCATGTCGACGATGAAGCAGACGCCGCGATCGCGGGACCCCTCGACCAGCGCGGGGGCGAGGAGCACCGGCAGGCGCCGCCCGTCGCGGGCGAGGAACTCCTTCTCGAACGGCGGGCAGATCCCGTGCTTCAGGACCTCCGAGAGCGCGCGCTGGTCCGCGTCGCGGAGCTCGGGCGGCGTGATCGCCACCCAGTTCAGGCGGCCCGCCTCGACGTCCTCGCGCGCGTAGCCGATCATGCCGAGGAACGCGTCGTTCGCGTCGAGGATGCCCCCCGCCGCGTCCCACACGAACAGGCCGATCACCTCCGTGGACGCGTCGCGGAAGGAGCGCGCGGCGCGCTCGAGCAGCGCGCGCTCCGCCGGCGCCCGGCCGGCCGCGTGCGCCGACGGCCGCCGCGTCCACCACACCGCGGCGTCGAGCTGGATCGCGATCGACGGCTCGCTCGCCTCCGCCACGACCGTCGCGCCCGCCTCGAGCAGCGCCGTGGCCGCGCCGGCGCTCCCGGTGACGGCGACCACGGCCACGCGATCGCCGCCCGGCGCCGCGCGCAGCCTCCGGCAGAGCGCGAGCGCCTCGGGGAGCGGCCCCTCGGCCCCGAGCACGGCCACGTCGAACGGCTGGGTCGCCAGGAGATCCAGCCCCGCCTCGATGTCCCGGGCCACGGCCGCGACGTAGCCGCGGGCGGCCGCGAGCGCCTGCGCCGCGCCCGCGGAGCCGCCTGGGAAGATCAAGACCCTGGGATGCTGTGCTCCCGCCACCCGCGCAACATCCCGCGCGCGGCGCGCAGACGCAATACCGGCGCAGCGCGCTCCTGCTCTCCCCTGCTCTCCCCTCCTCCCCCCTCCTTCCTTTCCTCCCCCCTCCTCCTCCCGCTCCCCGCCGCCGCGGCTTCCCCTCCCCTACCCCGCTCTCCTCCGCCGCCTCACGCCTCTCCGCGCGTCACCCGACCCCGGTCCTCTGGTCGTCGAACCACTGCCAGGGGTTCGCGAACCCCGCGCGCTGCGACGACTTCTTGTAGCAGAGGAAATAGAGCCTCCCGTCTTGAACACCGCACTCCGTGCGGTCTTTCCAGCAGGCGAGCCGCTCCGGATCCACGGCCGGATTGCTCGCGATCGTCACCCCCTCCTCGAGCTCGGGCATCTCGCCGGGGCAGCCCACCGGGCCGGAGGTCATCGGGACGCCCACCGTGTCCGACGCGATGCCCGTGTTGAAGATCGCCTCGGCCACCCGGCGCGCGGCGGCGGCGCGGTCCGTGCCGCACAGAGCGAGGATATCGACGCTCGCGCGGTCGACCTGGACGAGCACGAAATTGCGCCCCTCGGTGACGGTGAGCCCGAGCCCGCCCGCAGTGTACTCGTGGCGGAGCAGATCGGGCGTGTCGTCCGTGGCGGCATGGAGCGCGTGGCGCGCCCCCACCGCCTCGTTGTGCGGGTTGAGCTCGCTCCTGAAGATGGAGTCGCACCAGTAGAGCGAGTCGGCGCGCGCCTGGGCCGGCACGTCGTCGAACCGCGCGACCGGCGCGAAGCCGCCCGGCGGCACGCGCGCCACGGCCGAGAGCCACGCCGCGACCTTCGCGTCCACCTCGTGCGTGAGACATTCCTGCGCGTTCATCGAGACCTCCGGACTATCGGTATGTCGCCACGATCTTCTCGACGCGGAACCCCTCGTTCGGCGCCGAGCTGAACCAGATGAGCCCCCAGAAGACGCCCAGGATCGGCTCCACGCTGTCGAACACCCCGGCGCCGCCCGCGTAGTACCGCGTCACGCCGCCGTGCGAGAACTCGAGGCACGCCTCGTACCGGTTGAGCCCGGGGCTGAGCGTCCCGTCGGGGAGGCGCGTATGCGAGGCGGGGTACGTCCTCCCCTCCTCGACCGGGCCGTCGATGAGCGCCGCGCGCCACACGCGGCCCCCCACGATCTGCGTCGTGTCGAGCCCCGCCCACGGCCGCTCCTCCAGATCGGCCGACAGCGTCTTGCGCCCGCCGCCGACGTTGGGGTCGCCCCAGACCACGAGGATCCGGGTCCGCCCGGGAATCCCGAGCTGGCGCAGCATGCCGCGGAGGAGGCGGACGATCGCCTGACACTCGCCCGTCTCCTCCACGTAATCGGTCATCGCCCAGGCCCCGCCCTGGTCGTTCAGGAACGTCGGGTGGTGGTACTCCCGGGGCACCCTGGGGCTCGGCACGAGCGTGTACGTCGGGAATCGGGCCATGATCGACGCGACGATCTCGTGTGGATCGAGGGTGTTGAGCGGCGCGACCCAGGAGACCGACCTGTCCATCCGCTTCAGGGTCACCCCGTCTTCCTGCCAGACATCCTGCCTGTCGGTCAGGGGTCTGCCCATCGTGACATAAACGACGTTCGCGGTGCGGCCGGGCGACAGCGAGGCGCCTCCGCCCGCCGACCAGCTCAGGTTGAGGTTGAGCTTCTGGATCCTCCTCTCGATCTTCCGCGAGGACGTGAGCTCGACGGGCGCGCCGAAGGCGGTAGTCCCCCCGCTCTCGAAGGTGATCCCCGCCGGCCCTACGCCGCGGATCGCGACCGGCGCCGCGGGCGCGCCGCCGCTCGACGACAGCCCGAGCCGGATGACGACGCTCCGGCCCATCGAGATCGACACCGGGACGGACCGCTCCGGCGTCCACTCCGGCTGGGGGCACGGCTCCCCTGCGTTCCTCCAGCCGGTCCCTCCCTCGCAGCCCTTCATCAGACCGTGATCGGACACGAACTCGATGGAGTCCAGCGCGATGGAGCGCGCAGCGTCGGGCTGCGGGCTCTCCGTGGTCGGATCCGCCATATCGACCTTCCTCGCTCGCGGCGCAGATGGACTCGACACCTGCCGGCCACCCGCCGATTCACGGGGATCGTAACGCCGCAGCCGGCCGGGCCAAGTCGGGAGTGGACGCAGGGGGCGAAGGCGCTCTGCCAATGGACGCGCGACGCCGGGCGGCGCGCCCGGGCCTCACGGCGTCACCTGGGCGCGCGACGCCGGGCGGCGCCCGCGGGCGCGGGGGCGCCGGGCGGCCCGCGCGCGGCCAGGCCAGGTGACGCCGCGAGGCCCCGCGCGCCCGCGCGTCACGAGCCGGGTTCCTGCGGCAGCGCGACCGAGCTAGATTGCGCGCATGCAGAGCAGCCTGTTCATCGTGCATGTCCATGTGCATGTCAAACCCGAGCACGTGAGCGCCTTCCGCCAGGCGACGCTCGACAACGCGCGCGAGAGCGTCAAGGAGCCGGGGATCGCCCGGTTCGACGTCGTCCAGGACATCGAGGATCCCGCGCGCTTCGTGCTCGTCGAGGTTTACAGGACCAAGGAGGCGCCGGCCGCGCACAAGGAAACGGAGCATTACAAGCGGTGGCGGGACACCGTCGCCGACATGATGGCCGAGCCGCGGACCAGCCGGAAATACGTCAATGTCTTCCCGGACGACGCGGGGTATTGACGTGGCGCCTCCGCCTTCCGGGCCTTCCGAGCTCGCCTTCGAGTTCGCCACCGCCACGCGCATCGTCTTCGGCGCGGGCAAGCTCGCCGAGGTGCCCGCGGCCGTGCGGGGCCTCGGCGGGACGCGGGCGCTCGTCGTCACCGGGCAGTGCCCGGGCCGCGCCGCGCCGCTCCTCGCCGCGCTCGCCGAGGCGAAGATCGACGCCGTGACCTTCGCCGTCGCGGGCGAGCCCACCGTGGAGATCGCGCGCGAGGGCACGGCGAGGGCCGCGGCCGAGCGGTGCGACGTCGTCGTGGCCCTGGGCGGCGGCAGCGCGGTCGACGCCGGCAAGGCGATCGCCGCGCTGCTCGCGAACGGCGGCGACCCGCTCGACTACCTCGAGGTCATCGGCCGCGGGCAGGCGCTCTCCCGGCCGTCCGCGCCGTTCGTGGCGATCCCCACGACCGCGGGCACCGGCTCGGAGGTGACGCGCAACGCGGTGCTCGCGTCGCGGGAGGCCGGCGTGAAGGCGAGCCTGCGCAGCCCGCACATGCTGCCGCGCCTCGCGGTGATCGACCCCGACCTGCTCGCGGGCGCGCCGCCCGAGGTGCTCGCCTCGAGCGGGCTCGACGCGCTCTCGCAGCTCATCGAGCCGCTCCTGTCGATCCGCAGCAACCCGCTCACCGACGGCCTCGCGCGCGAGGGCATCCGCCGCTCGGCGCGCTCGCTCCGCCGCGCCGTCCTCGAGGGCGCGGACGCGCCGGCCCGGGACGACCTCGCCGTGGCCAGCCTGCTCGGCGGCCTCTGCCTCGCGAACGCCGGCCTCGGGGCGGTCCACGGCTTCGCCGCGCCGGTGGGGGGCACGTTCGACGCGCCGCACGGCGCCGTGTGCGCCGCGCTCCTGCCGGCCGTCCTCGAGGTGAACCTGCGGGCGCTGCGCGGCCGCGCCCCGGCGCACCCGGCGCTGCCGCGCTTCGACGAGCTCGCCGCGCTCGTCACCGGGCGGGCCGGGGCCGCCGCCGAGGAGGGGATCGCCTGGGTCCGCGAGCTCTGCCGCGACCTCGCGATCCCGGGCCTACGGCGCTACGGCGTGAGCGAGGCGGATCTCCCGGCGCTCGTGCAGAAGGCCCGGGCGGCGAGCAGCATGAAGGCGAACCCGCTCCCCCTCACCGACGAAGAGCTGACCGACATCGCCGCGGCGTCCTTGTGACGTCGGGGACGGTGGTATCATCCCCGGGTGGCAAGCCCCTACCGCACGCGACCGTCGTCTCCGTCCGTCCGGCCGACCGATGAGAGGCGGCTCGGCGTCGCGACCCTCGCCTTCGGCCTGGCCTGCGGCGTGATGGGGATCTCGCTCGCCGACGAGGGCCGGGCGGAGTGCGCGCTGCTCACGGGCCTCGGCGGCTTCGCCCTGCTCCTCCAGCGCGAGGGCGCTCGCTAGCCTCGCCCTCCCCTCAATCCCCGACGACCGGAGCTCGATGAAGAACGATCCCGCCCCGAATCCCACCCTCGACGCCATGCTCGCCGCCCAGCGCATCGCGTTCGCGCCCGTCATGTTCCAGGTGGCGCGGGTCATGAGAAACCGGGGCGTGCTCAGGGCGCTCCAGCGCGCCGGCAAGGGCGGCCGGACGGCGGCGGAGGTGGCCCAGGACACCGGCCTCTCCGCCTATGCGGCCAAGACCTTGCTGGAGGCGAGCCTGAGCTTCGGCCTCGTGGAGCTCGCCGGCGGCAACGGAGAGCTGCGAGGCGGGCGAGGGGGGCGCGAAGGTGAAGAGCGCTACGCGATCACGCGGGTCGGGCTCGTCGTCGAGAACGACCGGATGACCCGTATCAACATGGATTTCATCCATGACGTTTGCTACGAGGGCATGCGCTTTCTCGACGAGGCCATCGAGGGCGGCAAGCCGGCGGGCCTGAAGGTCTTCGGCGATTGGCCGACGGTGTACGAGGCGCTCCCGGAGCTCCCGCCGAAGGTGAGGGAGAGCTGGTTCGCCTTCGATCACCTCTACTCCGACTCGGCGTTCCCGAAGGCGCTGCCCATCGTGTTCGAGCGGCGGCCGAAGACGCTCCTCGACATCGGCGGCAACACCGGCCGGTGGGCGATCCAGTGCTGTACGCACGACCCCGACGTGCGGGTCACGATCCTGGACCTGCCGGGCCAGCTCGAGGACGCGCGCGTCAACGTGGAGCAGCACGGCCTGCTCGGCCGCGTCATGGGCACGCCCATCGACTTCCTGGATCACGGACAGGCGTTCCCGACGGGGTTCGACGCCATCTGGATGAGCCAGTTCCTCGTGTGCTTCTCCGAGGCGGACATCACCCAGATCCTCCGGCGGGCGCGCGCCGCCATGGGCGAGCAGACGGAGCTCTGGATCCTCGACACGTTCTGGGATCGTCAGGAAAACGAGGTGGCGGTCCACTGCCTGCACGGCTCTTCCCTGTATTTCACGTGCCTCGCGAACGGGAACAGCCGCATGTACAGCGCCGCCGACATCAAGCGCTGCATCGAGGAGGCCGGGCTCACCGTCGACGCGGAGATCGACCACCTCGGCCTCGCCCACACGCTGCTGCGGTGCCGCCGGCGCGACGCGCCCGCCGGCAGGCGCGCCTGAGCGCGTGAGCGCGTGAGCCCTGGCGCGCCGCGCGGCGCGCCCGCAGCGGAGCGCGCGCGGCGCCCTGGATCGGGGAGAGCGCGTAGCAGCCTGGACGATCGGGCCGCCGGGCCCTCTGGGGGAGGCGCGCGAGGAGCGGGAGGCGCGCGAGGCGCGATGCAACGGATGAGCCGGCCCGCGGCGGAGGGCGCCGCGGGCGCGCTCGAACGGCTTTCGCCTGCGGTCCTCGCGGTGCATAGTGGGACGCCGCGGTCGCCTCCGCCGCGCCGCGCCATGCACCCACAAGGAGAAACCGTCGTGTCCCATCCTCCGCTCACCCAGCTCTCCGACGAGGAGCGCCTCTTCCGCGACTCGGTGCTAGATTTCGCCCGGAAGCGCGTCGCGCCGCGCGCGGCGGCGATGGACGAGCAGGGCGCGCTCGACCGCGATCTGCTCCCTCCGCTGTTCGATCTCGGCCTCATGGGCATCGAGATCCCGGAGTCGTACGGGGGCTCCGGCGCGAGCTTCTTCAACGCGATCCTGGCGGTCGAGGCGCTCGCCGTGGTCGACCCGAGCGTCAGCGTGCTCATCGACGTGCAGAACACGCTCGTGGCCAACGCGCTCCTCCGCTGGGGCAGCGACGCGCAGAAGGAGCGGTATCTCCCGCGGCTGAGCCGGGAGTGGGTCGGCTCGTACGCGCTGAGCGAGGCGGGCTCCGGCTCGGACGCCTTCGCGCTCGCGGCCCGGGCCGAGCGCAAGGGCGACCGCTGGGTGCTGAACGGCCGCAAGCTGTGGATCACGAACGCGAACGAGAGCTCGCTGTTCCTTGTGTTCGCCAGCGTCGACCCGTCGAAGGGGTACAAGGGGATCACGGCCTTCGTGGTCGAGCGGACGTCCCCTGGGTTCTCGGTGGGCAAGAAGGAGAACAAGCTCGGTATCCGCGCCTCCAGCACGTGCGAGCTCGTCCTCGAGGACTGCGAGGTGCCGGAGGGCAACGTGCTCGGCGAGGTCGGCAAGGGCTACAAGATCGCGATCGAGACGTTGAACGAGGGTCGGATCGGGATCGGCGCGCAGATGCTCGGCCTGGCCGCCGGGGCGTTCGAGCACGCGATGCGCTACATGGGCGAGCGGAAGCAGTTCGGCCAGTCGATCGCGAGCTTCCAGGGCGTGCAGTTCCAGTATGCGCGCGTGGCCATGGAGATCGAGGCCGCGCGCCTCCTCGTCTACAACGCCGCGCGGCTCAAGGACGCTGGCCAGCCGTTCGTGAAGGAGGCCGCGATGGCCAAGCTGTTCGCGTCCGAGGTGGCCGAGCGGGCGGCGTCGCTCTGCATCGAGTTCATGGGCGGCGTCGGGTTCACCAAGGACTATCCGGTCGAGAAGCTCTACCGCGACGCGAAGATCGGGAAGATCTACGAGGGGACGTCGAACATGCAGCTGTCGACGATCGCGAAGATGCTCCAGGCGGAGTACGACGTGAAGGGCTGAGCGGGGGAGCTGTCCCCGACGACCGGCCAGCGCCGCCCTCAGCGCCTCCGCGTCCAGGACTCGGGTCTTCGACGCGTGTGAAAGCACGCGACGAAGACCACGACACCGTTCATCAGACGGAAGAACAGGCCATAAGGAAAGCGGCGGACGAGCACCCGGCGTGTCTGGCGGTGCAGGACCTCGTACGCCATGGGTGCTTCGACGGCCGCCTGCATCGCGGCGCGGACCTCGGTCAGAAACTCCTCTCCGAGTCCGTCGCGCTCTCGCTCATACCAGGCGTATGCTCGCGCGATATCCGCCGCAGCAGCGGGCCGAACGAGGACCGCCCTCACCGTGACCGTGCGCGCGCCTGGGCGACGACCTCATCCCACGTGAGCCCGACCGGTCCCTCGGCCTCGAGCTCGTCAAGGCGCCGATCGAGCTCGACGCGCTGCGCGTCGCTGAGAGGGAACACGTCAGGGTCTCGCCCGAGGTGAGCCCAGAGCTCGTCGAGGAGGTCGAGCTGCTCGTCGCGGCTCAGTCGGGCGATGTCCAGGGCAGCCTTGGCCATACGTCGGGAAGTATCGCATGACGCGCCCGCCAGAACAATCCGCCGGGCCCGGCCGCGTCACGGCAGCTGGCGCTTGAGGTCGGCCAGCGTCCGGAGCGTCGACACCTGCTGCGGCAGGATCACGTCGCGCACCAGGACGTGCGACTCACAGTCGAGCTCCTCGAGGTCGTTCCGGTAGTCCTTCAGGCCGTGATCCTCGCCCTCCGCCAGCGCCGAGAGCGCCGTCTTGTGGCCGAGCGCCACCGCGGTCCGCTCGACCACCTTGGCGAACGCGCCCCATGGCCCGGAGCTCGACGGCGGGTCGCCCCCGAGCTCCTCGATCCGCCGGCGCAGCATCTGCACCCGCGCCTCGTGCGACGCCAGGTTGAGCCGGAGCCGCCGCACCAACCAGTCCTCGCGCGCGGCGGCGATCGCCTGACGGTAGGTCTCCACCGCGGACATCTCGCCCCGGCAGAACGATTTGAGCTGCTCGATCGAATCGTCATCGATCAGGCCGTCCAGGCCCACGCTCTCGTCTGCGAATGCGATCGGTTCCATGGGTACTCTCCTGAGATTGCTGGTGAACGCCGATTCGTCTCCTCCCTACCTCCCGAGCAGCAGCCGGCGCGACCTACGTCCGCGCAAGAACCGTGAGCGAGACCGCCGATGTTCGACCTCGTCGCAGAGAGCGTACGGCCATCGTTGCGTCAGGGGTAATCCACGTCTCAGACCGGGGCGGCCTCGGTTGAGCTCTCTGGATTCTATTCAAACCCCGTTCCACCCGTACTGATTCCCGCTCGTGCGGCAGCGGGCTCATCGCGGGAGCGAGGCGTTCAGGCGTCGGAGCTGACGAGGAGAGGACGAGGAGAGCTCGAGCCGCCAGGGCGCCGGGGACGCCAGGAGAGAAGCGAGAGGTGCACTCTGGGCTCTCCTGGCGTCCTTGGCGCCCTGACGGCGCGCGGTGGGGGCATACCGCCGCAGCTGGGGCGGCCGAGCGCGGCGTCAGAGGGTCGCGAAGACGCGCGCGCCCTTGCTGGTGCCGCAGGACTCCCCGGCGCCGACCCCGCGCAGGATCGCCTGCACGGCCGCGGCGTCCGCGTCGTCGCGCGCGAGCACGCCGATGAGCATCGCCCCCTCCTTGAGGCGCCGCTCGACCTCCGGCGCGCGCGGCTCCGGGATGCCGGCGTCGACGAGCACGCTGCCCAGGCTGGCGGTTTCGCCGCCCGAGCTCGCGTCGGCGAGCTTCACCGCGATGGGGCCGGCCACCGCGAGCCGCAGCCCCGGCACCACGAGCCCCGCGCCCGCCGCGGCGAGGATCGCGCTGAGCGCATTGCCGTTCACGGCCGCGCCCTGCACGCGCGAACGCGAGAAGTGCTGGCGTCGGGCGGCCTCGCTCACGATGACGCAGATGTCCCTGCGCGAGTGTCCGTGGTCGAGGATACGCCGGATGGCGTCCTCGGCCTCCACACGTGTCCGCACCATCTCGGTGACCAACCTCTGGCTCGCCATGTATGTCTCCTTGGCTGAGGGTCCTCGTCGTTCGCTTCTCCTTCGCAGAACACGAAACGTACCGGGCGCGTCCATCGCGTGAAGTCTGCGTAGCTGCTCACAGATCGACGGCAGAACGCCCCGCGCCCGGGGCACAATGCCACGGCGAGATGGCCACGCTGTGACGGGGGGACACGGCGCACTCGTCGGCTGCCCGCGGCGGCGCGGCGCCGGGCGCAGCAAGCGCGGGAGCTAGGGTTGCGCTGGGGACGGGTCAGGCAGCGGCGCGCCGCTGCCCGCTCGGGCGCTTCGCGTTCTTCGGGCGCTTCACGCTGCGCTTCGGGTGCGCTGCGCTCCTGTCCGCCCGCCGCGCCTTGACCGCGCGCACGCTCTCGCGGAGCTGTGTGGCGAGCGGCACCGCGTCGCGCTCGCTGAACCCGCGGACGATCCGGAGCATCGTGGCCTCCTCGGGCCGGAGCGCCGCGATCGCCTCGTCCGTGACCGCCTCTTCCGCCTCGAGCAAGGTCTGCAAGGCCCCCTCGGTGTAGGCGCGGATCACCGCGGGGTGGACATAACAACGCTGGCAGACCGCGCGCGTGTTGCCGAGGCGGGCGGACACCATGTCGATCACCTGCGCCACGCACTTCTTCATCTGGCGGGCCGAGGTGGCGACCTCCATCTCGCAGAAGAACGACGCGCACAGCACCGTGCCGGTCCAGGTGCGGAAGTCCTTCGCCGTGAACTCCTGCCCCGCGAGGGAGCGCAGGTATTCGTTCACGTCGTCCGAGTGGATGCGCTGCCGCTGGCCGTCGCCGTCGATGTACTGGAACAGCTCGTGGCCGGGCACGTCCTGGCAGCGCTTCACGATGCGCGCGAGCCGCCGGTCCCGCACCGTCAGCTCGTGCTCCTTGCCGCTCTTGCCCCGGAAGTGGAATCTGATGAGATCGCCCTTGATCTCGACGTGCTCGTCGTGGAGCGTCGTCAGACCGTACGAGTTGTTGTCGCGCGCATACTCGTCGTTCCCGATGCGGATCGACGTCTCGTCGAGCAGGCGCACCACGGTCGCCAGCACCTTCTCGCGCGGGAGCCCCGGCAGCGCGAGATCGCGCTCCACCGCCGCGCGGATCGCCGGGAGCGCCGCGCCGAACGCGAGCATGCGATCGTACTTCGTCTCGTCGCGGACCTCGCGCCAGCGCGGGTGATACCGGTACTGCTTCCGGCCGCGCGCGTCCCGGCCGGTGGCCTGGATGTGCCCGCGCTCGCTCTGGCAGATCCACACCCCGGTCCACGCGGGCGGGATCGCCAGGCGCCGGATCCGCTGGAGGGTCGCCTCGTCCTTGATGAGGCGACCCTCGGGGTCGAGGAACTTGAAGCCCTTGCCCACCTTCCGGCGAGAGATGCCCGGCTCGTCGTCGTTCACGTACCGGAGCCCGGCCGATTTCGCGGACTCGACCGGCGACGGGGTGAGCGGCGCGGCCGCCGCGAGCGCGCCCGCGGCGCGCGCGAGCTCGACCGTCTCGACGGTCTCGATCGACAGGCTGACGCGGTGCCGCTGGACGACGGCGCCGCTCGGGGCGGCGCGCCGCGCGCGGCGCGGCGCGCTCCGCGGGCGCCGCCTGGATCGGGGGGTCTTGGTGCTGGCGCTCGGCATGGCGCGGCTAGCTCAGACAGCTCCCCCCAGGGTCGCGCCATGAGCGCGCCGCGACCGCTCGCGGTGCGCCTCGTCGATGTACCGCCGCACCTCCGAGTCGATCGCGGCGATCGCCATCCGCTTGAACATGCGCAGCGGCAACGGCACGTCGATCTCGACATCGACGGTCTTGGGCCGGAGCTCGAGCCGCCCCGCGACCTGGAACCCCTTGAAGCACAGGCCGAGATCCGCGCGCCATTCGTCGCTCCAGAGCATCGACGGCGCGTACTCCGCGTACCGCTCGCGATACCGCTCCATCGCCCTCAGGACGGCGTTCTTGGCTTCTTCATCGTTCAGGTCGTGATGGACCGTGTGCTTCATGATGACCTCGGGGTTGGCTGGAGCTCGGCTCCAGCGGAGGCTGACGTGCGACAGGCTCGGCAGCGCAGCGGTCGCCAGGGGTCGGCGTGGCAATCGGGGTTAGCAATCGGGGTGCCCGCCGGGTCCGGCGGGGGGCGACCGCCTCGAACAGAGCATTTCTCGGGAAATCCGGGCAAGATCGCGCACTTTCGCGCGCCGCGCGTGGCGACCTCCGCCACACGCGGGGCAGATCGCTACGGCGAGCCCAGCGCCCGCCGGCCGCGATGCGGGCCAGCTCGGCGGCACGGCGCGTGCGTTCCGCCCGTTCATGCCGGGAGCTTTCGCCGTGACGTCTTCGCGTGGCCTCAGAGGGTGGGTCGGGCCGCGCATGAGCAAGGCGCTGAAGGTGATGTTGATCCTGCCGATCGCGCTCTGGCTCGGCTACGTCGTCATCGGCAACGTCATGCTGAGCACGAAGCTCGTGGCGAGGCTCGTCAGCTACAACCCGACCGACGCGACGCTGTTCTACGGGTCGGCCTGGAGCCTCTGGCCGGGCGTCGTGCACGTGAAGGAGCTCCGGCTCAGCGGGTCCGACAGCCTGCTGGAGTGGGCGGTGCTGCTCGACGAGGTGGAGGCGGACATCCACCTGACCGATCTTTTCCGGAAGAAGTTCCACGCGGAGGACATCCGCGCCGAGGGCTTCACGTTCCGCATGCGGCTGCTCGTGGATCCCACGAGCGAGCGCGATCTGGAGGCGCCGCACATCAAGGCGCTCCCCCCCATCCCGGAGTTCACGAACCCCCCGCTCAAGCCGGAGCTGCCGCCGAGACGCGATCTCGAGAACTCGGACGAGGGCTACAACCTCTGGACCGTGCACCTGGAGCGCGTGGACACGACGCTCAAGGAGGTCTGGATCCAGCAGGTCCGGTACGCCGGCGGCGGCCGCGTGCGCGGGGGGTTCTACTACAAGCCGCTCCGCTCGGTCCGCGTCGGGCCCGTGGCGCTGGAGCTCCGTTCGGGCGAGGTCCACCTCGCCGACCGCGTCGCCGCGCGGATCGACGCCGACCTCGACGTCACGATGAACACCTTCGATCCGCGGGACATCGAGGGGCTCGACGTCTTCGACACCACCTGGGCGCGCGTGCGCCTCGACGCCCAGCTGCCCGGGCTCGACTTCATCCACTTCTACACCGGTGAGGGCGCGGAGCCGCGGATCGAGGACGGGAGCGGAGGGCTCCGGGCGAACCTCGTCGTGAACCGGGGCAACGTCGAGCCGGGCAGCACCCTCTCGTACGGCACGAGCCACCTCGCGGCCTCCGCCGGGTCGCTCCGGGCGGCCGTCGCGGCGGACGTGGATCTCCGCGTCGACGAGCGCGGGCAGGCGCGCCTCGCGGTGGCGGTGCCCCGCGCGACGCTCGAGCGCCCTGGCAAGGGGCTGCCGCCCATCGTGGTGGAGCGGGCGAGCGCCGCCTTCGACGCGCCGGAGCTCCACCTCATGCGGCTCCCGCCGGGGTTCTCGTCGAAGGTGGACATCGTCGCCGCGGCGATCCCGGACCTGCGCTGGCTCAACCCGGAGGGCGCCGGCCCGGACGCGCCGCGGTTCACGGGCGGCACCGCCTTCGCGCGGAGCAGCCTCGAGGTCGACCCGCTCGGCCGAGGCACGGGGGCGGTGAGCCTCCTCCTCAAGCAAGGGGCGCTCGCGTGGAAGGAGACGCGGGTGAAGGGCGACATCAAGGCGCGCGTGGCGCTCGAGGCGGCGAACCTCCTCGGCCCGACGGCGAAGCTCGGCAAGAGCCGCATCGAGATCGAGGACCTCGCGATCGAGCACGAGGGCGAGGCGCTCCCCGGCTGGTGGGCGCGCATCGACGTCGACGACGGGAAGGTGGGGCGGGGGCTGATGGAGGCGGCGATCCGGCTCGAGTGCAAGGACGCGAGGCCCGCGGTGGCGCTGCTCGACGCCGAGGACGCCATCCCCGGGTGGGCCGCGGGGCTCCTCACGATGGAGGGGCTCAAGGCCTCGGCGACGGTGAGGCGCAAGGAGGGCGAGGTCGATTTCAGGCTGCTGGAGGCGCAGGGCGGCAACCTCGCCATCCGCGGGCGGCTCACCAAATCGGACGGGCAGGACCCGCTCGGCGCGTTCCTCGTGAAGAGCGGCCTGCTCTCGGTGGGGATCGATCTCGAGCGGGACGGGGCCGGCGTGCACCCGCTCGTGGGGGACGACTGGGTGAACGAGAAGATGGCCGCGCTGGGCCGGTGAGCCCGAGCGGCGTCGCCCCGCCGTCGTCCCCTCGAGCGCTCGGCTCAGCGGATGTAGCGATTGACGATGTTCTCGTACAGCTCTTGCTGACCGCTCGTGAGCTTGACCTCGCCGCCGGCGTTGCCGATCTCGGCCAGCTGCTCCAGCGTGAGCTTCCCCTGCTCGAAGTCCGCGCCCTTGCCGTTGTCGAACGACGCGTAACGGGCCTTGCGCATCGACTCGAGCGGCGACTTGCGGATCAGGTCGTCGGCGATGATGAGCGCGCGGGCGAACACGTCCATGCCGCCGATGTGGCCGTGGAAGGTGTCGATGAGATCCGTCGAGTTGCGGCGGCGCTTGGCGTCGAAGTTCACGCCGCCGCCCTGGAACCCACCGCTGCGGAGCAGGATGAGCATCATCTCCACGGTCTCGTTGATGTTGTAGGGGAACTGGTCGGTGTCCCACGCGTTCTGGTAGTCGCCGCGGTTCGCGTCGATGCTGCCGAGCATGCCGGCGTCGGCGGCCACCTGCATCTCGTGCTCCATGGTGTGGCCGGCGAGCGTCGCGTGGTTCGTCTCCAGGTTGAGCTTGAAGTCCTTGTCCAGGCCGTGCTGACGCAGGAACCCGATCACGGTCTCGGCGTCGAAGTCGTACTGGTGCTTGGAGGGCTCCATCGGCTTCGGCTCGATGAAGAACGTCCCCTTGAAGCCGCGCGAGCGCGCGTAGTCGCGCGCCAGGGTCAGGAAGCGAGCGAAGTGGTCCTTCTCGCGCTTCATGTCCGTGTTCAGCAGGCTCATGTAACCCTCGCGGCCGCCCCAGAACACGTAGTTCTCGCCGTTCAGCGCGATGGTGGCGTCGAGGGCGTCCTTGAGCTGGGCGCCGGCGTAGGCCACCACGGCGAAATCCGGGTTCGTGGAGGCGCCGTTCATGTAGCGCGGGTTGGAGAACAGGTTCGCCGTGCCCCACAGGAGCTTGATCCCCGACTGCGCCTGCTTCTGCTTGGCGTACTCGACGATGCTCTGGAGGCGGCGCGACGTCTCGGCGCGGCTGTCGCCCTCTTCCACGAGGTCGATGTCATGAAAGCAGTAGTGCGTCGCGCCGAGCTTGGTGATGAACTCGAAGCTCGCGTCCATCTTCATGCGAGCGCGGGCCAGCGCGTCCTTGCCCTCGTCCCAGGGGAAGTTGATCGTCCCCGGCCCGAACGGGTCGTGTCCGCGACCACAGAACGTGTGCCAGTAACACACCGCAAACTTGAAGTGATCCTTCATCGCCTTGCCGGCGACGACGCGGTTCGCGTCGTACCACTTGAAGGCGAGGGGGTTGTCGGACTCGGGCCCCTCGTAGGGGATCTTGCCGACACCGGGGAAATACTCTTTGTCTCCAATTACAACGGTCATGACCGGATCTCCAGCTCGTGGTTTGCGTGTGCCTTCGTTCGGAGGGGGCTCTCGGCGGCGGGGCCGGCGAGGTGAGCCCAAGGGCTCTGACCTCGGGGCCAGGGGGGAGTCAGGTTCGCCACGCCCAGGTTGGGCCTTTCAAGCACGTGAGCTTCTCGTGGCTTCGACTCTCCTCACGCCAGGCGAACCACCGACGCGCGTCAATTCGCGTCAATTGCACGCGTAGTGGAATTCCGGCTAGCAGTAACATGGTGACGGGTCGGTGGCTAGGGTCGGCGCCGGCATCTCCGCCGTTGACCGAAGCTAGCTGAGCCGGGGGCCGCCCGCAGCCGTCACGCCAAACGATTCCGGCGATGCTGTAGGGCCGCGCACCTCCACGGCGAGCCGCCGCCCGCTCGCCGCAGGAACAACGCAGGCGGCCCCCGATGGAGCGCAGTGTAAGACAGGTGCGCCTCGACGCCGGGCCGGCGCGAGGCGGAGACCTGGTGATGGCGGCGGCGGTCAGCGGTCGACGCGGTAAATCGCGTCTTGCGCTATCACGAAGACGTGGCTCTCGTCGACCGAGAGCCCATCGGCGAGGAAGAAGCCCGACGCTGTCCTTCGAGCGCCCGTGCCGTCCGTCTTCACCTGCCACAGCTCGACGCAGCCAAAGCCTTGAAGCCAGTAGACGGTATCACCGCTCACGGCGATGGCGGAGGGCGTGGGATCCCCGTTCGGGACCCTTTCGATGTCGTGGAGGACGTCGATGGCGGCTGCGCCGTCGCGCCACCGGTTGACCGTGTGGAGGCTGTGGTCGGTCCAGAAGACGCTCTCGCCCGCCGCCGCCATCGGCCCGCCGAAGAACACCTCCGCGAGCGGCTCACGGGTGCCGCCTTCGCGCGGCACCCGCTCGAGCTGGGTCGTCTGGAAGTCGAGCCAGTACAGCGCGCCGTCGTGGCTGATCATGCCGAGCGGGTGGCCGCTCGGCACCAGCACCTCGGGGGCGCTGCCGCCGGCCAGAGCGACCTTCCAGATCGCCTGCGGGTCGCCCTGATCGTAGTAGGCGTTCGTGTCGTCGAGCGCGAGCATGCGAGGAGGGAGGATGTCCTCCGCGAGCACGGTCGAGGCGCTCAGGTTCGTCGCCGGCGCGGCGAGCAGGCGCACGTTGCGTTGCGAGCTCAGCTCTTCGGTCCAGACGAGGGTGTCGCCGACCATGGAGTGCCATCCGCTGGGCAAGTCCCCGAGCGTCTCCGCGGGGCCGCCGGCGACCGGCACGCGCCGGAGCTGGTAGTCCGCGTCGAAGTACACATACTCCCCCGAGAGCGCGCTCCCTCCGACGGACTCGATCCAATTGAGATCGTCGTCGCGAAACAGCGCCATGACGCCGCCAGGGCCGACCTCGCCGGGCTTGAGGTCGAGGGTCACGCATTCCCACGGCCCGCCTCCGCCCTGCGCGCCGGCGCCGCCGCCCCCGTCCGCGCTCCCGCCTTCCCCTTGCGCGCCTCCGGCGCCCCCCTCCCCGCCCGTTCCGCCCGGCGGATCGCCCCCCTCGGACCCGCACCCCAAAAGCGCAAGCGCCACCATCACGGCGCCCGCAGCCGCTGCCGCGGTCTGCTGCATCGACACGACCATGTTCACCTCACCTGCCGTGGTGTACGGCAATCGCCTCAGGACACTTCCCCGCACCGGCGAATACACACAGCGTACCAGCCACCCAGCCGCGTCCCGATCTCGACACCGCCTTCCGCGCGCACCGCTGCCGGAGCTGCGAGCGGCAGGAAGGCTCGCGATGGACGGCGCCCTCGGTTCGTGACGGCGCAGGATCCCCCCTCGCGAGGGCCGGCAGGCCCACGGCGAGGAGCCATCATCTCAGCTCAGCCGAGCCCGAGCTTCTCCAGCGCCGGCGCGAGCCGCTCCTTGTAGGTTCGCTGGCAGAGCAGCGCGAGCCGGACCTCGCCGAGGAGCCCGAGCGTCGCCCGCTCGGGCTCGGGCCAGCGGTCGAGCGACCGGTCCTCCGCCGGGACGCGCGCGAGGACCTGCTCGGCGCGATCGAGGTGCCCGCGCACGAGCCGGCCCGTGAACCCGCGCCACGCGGCCCGCTTCGCCGGGGGGAGATCGCGGAGCTTGCGCGCGACGAGCTCGGGGCCGAAGGCCTCGTGCTCCGCCTCGTCGCCCGCGATCGCGGCGAGCACGGCGCGCGTGACCGGGTGGTCGGCGCGGGCCTCGAGATCCTGGAGGTAGCCGACCGAGAACGCCTCGGCGATCAGGAAGAGCGAGATGGCGCTCGCGAGCACGCGCTCATCGAGCGGGACCTCGCGCAGGTCCGCGAGCGGCGCGGCGACGTCGCGGGGCGCGGGCGCGCGGCCCCCGAGCGCCGCGCACATGCGGCCGCACAGCTCGGCGTGGCGGATCTCCTCCTCGATGGTCTCCGCGACGGCGCGGGAGACGTCGAGAGGCTCGCCCGCCGCGAGGGCCTCGCCGAGGAAGCGCGTCGCGATCTGGATGGACTGGTACTCGGTGCGAACACGGTCGGCCCAGACGAGGCGCGCCTGCTCGACGAGCGCGGGCGGCAGCGCGCCCGGATCGAGGGCGGCGAAATCGATGGCGGAGTCGGTCGGCGTCGGGCGCATGATCTACCTTCGCGGGGGTCTCGGGTTGCACAGGATGGCACAACTGGGGCCTGGTGAACGTCGGCGGTTTGCGCTGCTTCCGGGCCCGTCGAGCCCACATGGCAAAGAAAGGACCAGCGCCACGGCACAGTGCTCGGCTGGCACATCATGTGCTGCTGACGAAGATGACGAAGAGATGCACCATCGAACGAGCTTACCTCTCCTCGTCTCCCTCATGACGTTCCTCGTCTCCCTCGCCGCGTGCAACGTCGAGATCATCGACGGCGGCGGCACCGGCGGCGCCGGCGGCAGTGGCACAGGTGGCATTGGCGGCACCGGTGGCATTGGCGGTACCGGCGGCATTGGCGGAACCGGCGGCATTGGCGGCACCGGTGGCACCGGTGGCACCGGTGGCATTGGCGGCACCGGTGGCACCGGTGGCATTGGCGGCACCGGTGGCACCGGTGGCACCGGTGGCATTGGCGGCACCGGTGGCACCGGTGGCATTGGCGGCACCGGTGGCACCGGTGGCGTTGGCGGCACCGGTGGTACCGGTGGCATTGGCGGCACCGGTGGCACCGGCGGCACCGGCGGCACCGGCGGCGGGCCTAGCTGTCATCCGTACACGACGGAGGTCTTCGCGTGCGCCGACCTCGACCTCCCGGAGGTGGATCCCTCGAGCTCTCCTCGCACGTTCGCGTTCTCCGGCACGGTGACGGCCGTACGCCCACCCGGCCCGGACGAGCCGTGCACGCGTCGATGGACAAAGATCGCACACGGCACGCCCGAGGTCATGATCGACCTCGCGGACGAGGCCGGGAATGCGCTCACCGTGGGCTTCGCGGTCCCGGGCTTCTCGTCCAGCGCCGTCGCTGTGGGCGACGCGCTCGACGTCGACTTCTTCGCCTCCGAGTTCGTGGATTGGGACCTGGAATCGCGCACCCGCATTCGCCTCGAGCGAGACGGAGCGCTCGTCGTCGGCGTGGGAGAGAACGAGCCCCTCGGGCTCACCCTCCGCGACGGCGAGCGTGAGTGCTACCGCGAGGAGGATGACGTCTGCGGTTACGGGAGGCTCGGGATGTCCGTGTCGGCCGGCGACGGGCCCGCGGTCTCGATCCCGACCGGAAAGAGCGCCGAGGTCGGCGCGCTGACCGTCACCAACCATCGCTATTTCAGGCACTACGACCTCACCGGAGACTGCAACTTCGGCCTCTCGGTCGAGTACGTCGTCAGCGCCACGTCTACGCCCTGAGCGCCCGCCCCGCACCGCCCCGTCGCCCACGAGGACGCCGCGCGTGACCAGGGGGTCCGGCGTCGGCTGGCGTCTGGCGCATGATCCACCTTCGCGGACGGGTGGTGGCCCAACTCGCCCCGGAGTGATTCACATGAAGGCGGGAAGATCATTGATCTTTTCTTCCCACCTTCCCGCCTTCATGTTCAAATCCGGCCACCACCCGCGGACGCGCCGAGTTGCTCAAGATGGCACAGTGAGGACCCGGCCCGCCTCGGCCTTTCGTGGACCTTCGGGCCGGTCATCCCTGCTGAATCGCACGGGAAAGACCAGCGCCAGCGGCACAGTGCCCGGATTGGCACATGGTGTGCTCCCGGTGAAGGGATGCACCATCGAACCAGCTTGCCTCTCCTTGCCTCCCTCATGACATTCCTCGTCAGCCTCGCCGCGTGCAGCGTCGAGATCAACGGCGGTGACGGCACCACCGGCACCACCGGCACCGGCACCACCGGCACCGGCGGCAGCGACCCAGGCGGCACCGGCGCCGGCACCGGCGCTGGCACCGGTGGCACCGATGGCACCGGTGGCACCGGTGGCACCGGCGGCACCGGCGGCACCGGCGGCACCGGCGGCACCGGCGCCGGCGGCGGGCCTGCCTGTGAGGCGCACGCGCCCAGGGTCTTCGCGTGCGCCGACGTCGACCTCCCGGCACGGGAGGGGGAGGGCTCGAGCGTGCCGTGGACCCTCGCGTTCTCCGGCACGGTGACGGCCGTGCGCCCGCCCGCCCAGGGCGAGCCCTGCGCGCTCCGCTGGAGCGCGATCGGACGCACCGCGCCCGAGGTCATGATCGACCTCGCCGACGAGGCCGGGAAGGCGCTCACCCTGGGCTTCACGGTCCCGGGCTTCGCGGCGAGCGCCGTCGCCGTCGGCGACACCCTCGACGTCGACTACTCTTATGCTGAAGCGACGGATTGGCAGGAGCACGTCACCGGAGTCCGCGTCGAGCGCGACGGAGAGCTCGTGGTCGCCGTGGGCGAGAACGATCCCATCGGCCTCTCCATCGCCCAGGGCGAGCCAGCCTGTTACAGCGAGGATGGGCTGTGCGGCTACGAGGAGCTCGCGATGACCGTGGAGGCCGACGGCGAGCCCGCCGTCTCGATCGCGAACGGCGAGAGCGCCGAGGTCGGCGGGCTGACCGTCACCAACGAGCGCTATCTCAAGAACTACGACATCAGCGGCGGCTGCAACTTCGGCCTCGCGGTCGAGTACATCGTCGGCGCCGCGCCCGCGCCCTGAGCGCCCGCCCCGCGCTCGGGGCACGGGCGAGCCGTGCGCGCGTCAGCTCCCGGGAATCCCGGGCGCGGCGAGCGCCCGCGCCTTTGCGAACAGATCGGGGCGCGCCAGGTCGTGGGACCAGCCTTCCGGGTACGAGGCGACCGCCGAGGGGCGGCCCCGCACGCGGCGCTCGTAGGCGTCGAGCGCCGGATGGCCGGCGAGCGACAGCCCGCGCCGCTGCATGTAGGCGAGCACGGGGTAGAACGCGCAGTCGGCGAGCGAGAAGGCGTCCGACGCGATGAACCGTGTCCTCTGGGCCCGCGCCTCCCACAGCGCGAGCTCGCGCTCCACGCCCGAGAGCGCGCCCGCGATGGCCGCTCGCCGGTCCGGCGACAGGGCGTCCGGGCCGGCCTCGAAGAGGCTCTCCAGCGGGTCGTAGACGCACGCGGTGGCCTCGGACTCCTGCGCCCAGGCGAGCGCGCGGGCGAGCGCGCCGGGCTCGGCGGGCGGCGGGAGGAGCGGCGGGTCGGGATACCGCATCTCCAGGTACGTGAGGATCGCCAGCGACTCGTTCATGACGGTGCCGTCGGGCTCGACGAGCACCGGGGCCTGGCCCCGCGGGTTGAGGGCCAGGAACTCCGCGGCGCGCGTCTCGCGGGGCTCGCGCATCACGCGCAGGCGGCGGGGCTCGAAGGCGAGGCCCTTCTCGCGAACGGCGAGGAGCACGCGCCAGCTCGAGATCGAGCCGTTCACGAAATACACCGCCCGCTGCGCGCTCATCGGTCGCCTCCGGGCCCCTGCAACGTGCGAAAATTGAGCGCCTCGAAGCCCGCGCGGTACGCGGCGGCGTCGAAGTCGGCGTCGATGTTCTCGGCGCGGAAGAGCTGGAGCATCCGCTCTGCCTCGGCGCGCTCCGCGGCCTCCCGCTCCGGCTCGGCGAGCGCGGCCCGGGCCCGGGCGCGCGCCTCGGCCTCGGCGCGATCCGCGGTGGGCGCGCCGACGCCCCAGACAGCCCCGGTCGCCGGATCGTGAAACGTGCCGATATGCCGGAAGGTGAGCGAGATCCGCGACGCTTGGTCGTCGCCCTCCGCGTCGCCCTCCTGCCGGATGGCGTGATAGAAGCGGCGGTTGGTCTCCAGGTCCATGACGAGCAGCGAGCCGTGCGGCAAAGGGACCTTCTGGACGGCATCCCCTTCGGCGGCGCGCTTGGGCCGGAGCACCATGGTGCGCTGTCGCCCGAGCGAGACGTTCACGATGAACGACGGGCGCACGAGGTCGAGCGTCTTGTCGGAGTGCTCGCTGATCCAGTCGCGCCCGGTGCGGTAGAGCTGGAGCAAGCAGTGGTTGAGCGGGTGCCCGACGCGGCGCTCGACCTCCCTGCGGATGCGGTCGACGGCGGGGGTGAAGGCGCCGAGCTCCGGTTGCTCGTCGACCGGGTGACGGTAGAGCGGCACGGCGCCGTCGGGCGCGCGCTCGCCCTGGATCGCGACGAGGCGCGGCACCTCCCCGCCGCGGTGGAGCATCGTGGTCCACGCGACCTCGCGCTCGACGGCCTCGAAGGCGCCCGCGCCGCCATCGATGCGCTCGTCGAGGGCGCCGCACCACAGCGCCGTCCCGCCCGCGCCGATGCCGGCGACGCACACCGGCCCGGGCCCGTCCGAGAGCACGTCGGCCCAGCGGCGGCGCCGGGCGCCGAGGCCCTCGATCTCGCGCAGCGCCGCGGCGTGCTTGCCCGCGGTGCTCGCCGCGGTCGCGTCCTCGAGGACCTCGACCTCGAAGCCGAGCCGGCGCGCGTCGCGGGCGGCGGCGAGGACGCACACGTTGGTCGCGACGCCGCACAGGACCACCGCGGTCACGCCCGCCTCCTCGAGCCGGGCGCGCAGGTCGGTGTCGCGGAAGGGCGAGTACCAGCGCTTCTCGACGTGCAAGTCCGCGGCCCCCGCCGGGCGCTCGGCGCGCACCGGGGCGAGCGCCGGGAACAGCTCGGCGCCCCACGTGCCGCGGGCGCAGCACGCGCCGTCGGTGTGGGTCTGCCCGCGGAGCGCGTCCGGGGCCGCTTCGATCTCGCCGTAGGCCGAGGTCACCCACACCACGGCGCGCCCCTGCGCGCGCGCGGCGCGCACCAGCCAGGCCACGCTCTGGGCGAGCTGATGCGGATCGCAGTGCCGCTTCGAGAACGCGCCCCCCTCCGCGAGGAAGTCGTTCTGCATGTCGATGACGAGCAACGCCGTGCGCGCCGGGTCGTTGGGGTGTGGCCGCTCTCTCACGTCCTTGACCTCCTGGTATCACCTCCTCGGTCGGTCGACCAAGCGCCGCGGCGCGCGACGCGCCGCGAGGCGGCCGCGTCGACGCGCGGAGGCTCGGTGAAGCCACCGGCGCTCTCCTGGAGGGCAGCTCGCGGAGGGCAGCTCGCGTCGGCGCTTGCGGCCTCATCAGGGCGCGATTCGATGAAAAAGCGCCCCCGCCGGACTCCCGGTTCGGCTACACCCACGAGGGATCCCGATCGAACCCCCCGCGCCTGGCCGCACGGCCCCCGTGCGGCGCGCCTTTGGCTCACCACCCTGAGGAGGTCTGAACATGGCTCACGTACTGGCAAGGCTCACCGGCGCCACGCTCGAGGACGTCAAGCAGCAGCTGGCGGCCGACGCGGCCAGCCACGCTGAACAGGGGATGCACCTGGAGCACGTCTGGACGAACGACGACGATCCCAACGACATCCTGTTCCTCCTCCGGGTCGACGACCTGAGCCACTGCAAGCAGCTCATCAGCAGGGTCCACACCGAGATCCACCGGGACGACCCGAGCGCCAAGCTGCCCCACATGACGTTCCTGAAGGAGGCGTGAGCGGTCACTCCCCCTCACGGCACGCGCACGCGCAGGAGGAGGGGCCCTCCGTGAGCGTCCCGTCGGAGCCCCAGATGCAATATCTCCAGCCCACGGGGCTGAGGCCGCAGACGCCATCGAAGCGATGGAGCTCGACGGTCCCGCCGACCTGGCGAATCAGGAGCGGCAGGCCGTCCTCCTGCCCGCACTCCACGCTTCCGGGGCATCCGCCGGGGCGCGCTGGAGCGTCCGAGAGGACGGTGCGCTTCGGCTCGTCGTATCTCCCTGCTTCATCCCTTGGTCCCTCCGCAGCTGACGCACGCGCGGGCGCCCTGCCCGCGATGCGTTTCCCAGCGGTGCACGAGGCGAGCCGGGCAACAACGAACGACCCCCGGCGCTTTCCTGCGAACGGATCGGTTATCGCCGAGTTGCAACGTGCTCGGCGCCCTGGCCACTCCGCCCCATCCTGCTCCTCGTCAATGGTCGTTGACGATTAGGCCTGACCGGCGCTGGGAGAGGCGAGCAATGACGTGGCGCGCCGGGGGCGCGTCAGCCCTCGCCCGAGAGCACCGAGGCGATCGCGGCGCGCCGCCCGCGCGGCCGCCCCGCCGCGTCGGCGTGGGCCATGTCGAGGGCGGCCAGCACCGTCGAGAGCGTCGTCTGATCCAGCACCGACGACGCCTCGATGGCGTGGAGGTCCTCTCCCACGAAGTTCTTGGGGCAAGCGTCGATGACCGGCAGCGCGCGCCCGCCCGACGGCGCGAACCGGATGGGCAGGCCGTGCGTGCGGCAGATGAGCGGCCGGGCCGCGTAGAGCGCGCACCTCCCCTCCCCGTCGAGCGCCGGGCACACGCCGGGATCGCCCGCTCGCGCGCGGCCGGCGAGCGCCGCGCGATCGGCCTCGGGGAGCGCCGCGAGCGCCTCGCGGAGGGCGTCGGCCTCGATCGACGTCACCGAGAACCGCCGCCGGCAGCAGTCGCTGCACCCCGTCGCGCACGCCATCCGCCCGCCGTGGCGCGCGCTCGCGTTCGCGAAGAACGCGTCGACCTTGGCGAAGAGCTCGCGGAGGCGATCGAGCGGCCGGGGAGTCACGCGCCGGGTTCTAGCACCCGAGCCCCCCGGCGCCCTCGCCAGGGACAGGGAATCGTCCGGCTGGGACAAGGGCCGCGCCGGCTGGGACAAGGGCCGCGCCGGCTGGGACAAGGGCCGCGCCGGCTGGGACAAGGGCCCAGGCCGGACACGACCGAGGGAGCTGCTGCCAGGGACATGGACGCCGGCGCCAGGGACACGAGCGAGCGGGCCAGGGACACCGCGGCCGCTGGCAGGGACGCGGGGGGACGTGCCGGGGACACCCGGGCGGGCGATCCCGTGTCCCCGGCGCGGCCAGGAGAGCGCACGATCGCCCCGGCCCCGCCGCCCAGGAGCGCCGGGCGGGACCGAGGCAGCGCGCTCGGGCGACCTCGCCCCTGCTTCAGGGATCGATGCGGAACGGATAGCCGTCCATCGCCACCACGATCGGCTCGGCGCCCGGCGCGCCGCGCGGGCGGACGGCGAGCACGTGCGCCCCGGCGTCGTCGAGCGCGGGAGGATCGCGGTAACTGAACTCCTCGCGGCGCACCTCCCCCTGCGCGTTCAGGGTTTCGCATTCCCATCCAACGACGACGCCGTTGTGGCGCTTCTCCCGGAGGTCGCGCAACCGGAGCAGCACGACTTCGGGGGAGCTCGCAGCGCGGCGCAGCGCGCGGAGCTTCGACCAGGTCTCGCCCACCAGCTTGACGCCCAGCACCAGCAGGACGGCGGCGAACCCCGCGCTCCCCGCCGCGATCAGCAGCCGCGGTGTCCTCAGGGCGGGCTCCGCGCTCGTCATCAGCTCGCCTCCGCTCCTACGCACCTCGATGTCCGGCAACACCCCCGGCGCCCAGGCGACCAGGTAGCTCACCTCCTGCTCCTCGCCGTCGGCGCGAAAGCTCACGACCACATCGGTGAGATAGTCGTCGGTCCAGGCGGTGTGGCCGTGAGGCGCCACCGAGACGAGGCCGTCGACGGCGACCGGCTCCGCGGCGGCCCAGCGGCCCGGCTGCGCGAGCACGTCGCGCGCGATCTGGACCGCGCCCACGCCGGCGATCGCCATCAGCGCGCCGTTGAGCGGCGCCAGGAGGACCACGCTCGCGAGGGCGATCAGGAGATAGCGCGGCCGGAGGCGCAGCGCGCCCCGGTCGAGGCCCCGCCAGAGCTCCGCGAGCGGCAGGGCGGCCGCGGCCCGCCGCGCGGCCTGCGCGTCGGCGCGGCGGATGACGAAGCCCAGGAACCCGACCGCGAAGCACATCGCGGCGAGGCCGAGCAAGGTCCAGGCATCGACGCGCGCCTTGCGCGGACCGTCCCCGAGCGACAGCACGAGCGCGTCCTCGTCGGCCGCCTCGGGCAGCCCCCGGTCCACCAGCAAGGAGCGCTGTTGGCCCGTCGGCGCGTCGAAGGCGCCCGTGAGCGGCTGGCCGGGCGGCGGACACAGCGGCCCGTCCGCGCTCACCAGGGCCACGACCTCGCCGAGCGAGGGCGCGAGCAGACGACCGTACCGCGTGCCCGCGAGCTCCACGCTCCCTTCGCACGAGAACTGCGCGTCGGTCAGCTCCACCCACACAGCCTCCGTCCGGGCGCGGCGCAGCGCCTCCGCCGCGCTGAGCCGCACCGGCGCGTCGCCGAACGCCGCCACCCGCTGCCACGCCCGGACCGAGAGCACGCCGAGCGTGACGCCGGCGATCAGCCCGAGCGCGACGCCGATCCAGGGCCGCCGCTTCAAGCCTCCCGCGATGCTGTTGCTGACGTCGCTCACGCCGATGCTCCTCCGAGGGTGGCAGGCGCGCCGGCCAGGACCGCCGCGCTGTATCGGGGCGCAGCGGCCTCGGCTGGGCGCTCGTTTCAGCAGTTGAGCCGGATGCGCTCCCCGAGCAGCTTCACGTCGCCGTTGGCCTCGACCCGCACGTCGCCGCGCCGGGCGCTGAGCCGCTGCTCGCGCGCCTCGCTGACCAGATCGCCCTCGCTGCGCAGCGCCGTGTCGCCGCCGCTGTGCAGATCGATGCCCTCGCGGGCGTGGATGGCCACGCGCTCGGCCGCGAACTGCAGAACGCCGGCCACGGCGATCGAGAGACCGCTGCCGAGGACCAGCATCGGCCCCTCGGGCCGCAGCTCGATCCGCAGCGGCTCCGCGCCGGCGCGATCGACCAGCCGGATGCACGAGCCGTGATCGCTGCACTCCACCGTCAGGCGGTAGTCGTCGACGGGGATCGCGCGCACCGGGTGGCGCTCGCTCGGATCGCTCATGAGAGACCAGGAGGTCGCAAGGGGAGCCCGAAGTCAAGGGCCGCGCGGCGCGCTCGCTGGGGCGCCTTGGGAGGTGCGCGTCGTCAGAGGGCGGGATTTGGAGGAGGTTCGCGCCCAGCGGCCGCGTCTCGGCGCCGCTGGCGCGCCACGCATGCTGCGTGGTTCTCCCTGGCCTCCCGCAGAGCCATGGCGTCGCGAAGCGCACCGATGGCCTTTGCGCGCCGCCTGTAAAGCGTAGAGACAGGTATCCCTACGTCTTCGGCTATTTGGACCATCGAGACTCCGTTGAGATCGTGGGCGACGAGCACGAAGCGCAGCTGCGGATCGAGGTCGTTCACGGCCTCGATGGCACCGGCCGTCATGTCGCTGCGCTCCATCACAGCAGCGGCGTCGGGCGCCGGATCGAGCACGTCGATCACATCGACCAACTCCTCCCTGCGGTGCTGCGCGCGCTCGCGGTAGTGCGAGGCGACGTGTACGGTGATCGCATTCAACCAGTGTTCCGGCCTGCCTCGCTTCGGATCGAACGTGGGCCAGCTCTCCCAGGCGCTCAGCCAGACTTGGCCTGCGACGTCGCCGCGATGGCATAGAGGGACGCCCAGCCTCTCCAGCCAGCGCAGCACCGCACGAACCAGCGTCGGGCAAAACAGGCGCGCGTGCGCGGCTGCGCGCTCGTCTTCATTGGACTGACGAGACATGGCTCAACCACCCCGGGCATTCTCCGTGCTACCGGCGTCACGGCGTGCTTCGCTGTTGATGGGCAGCCGAAGGTTCAGCGAAGCTGCCTGAGCATCCCTTCGCGCTCCTCGGCGAGCCTCCCTCGCGGGAACTCCCGCGCGTGGGCATCGAGCAGCTGGCGAGCCTCGAGGTCCGCCTCCGCGGTGTGGGCCTCGAGGGCCCTGCGGGCGCGGGTGATCAAGCTCCTCTCGCGCGCGCTGATGGGTGATGGCACGGAGGTCGCGGGGGGCGAGGCACGACGAGCTGTCGCGCTCGAGGGCGCGGATGTCGCGCTCGCTCCAGCGCCAGCCTGCCTGTCGCGTCGATCCTCGGAGAGAGGCGCCCTGTCCTTCCCTGAGGACACAGCGGTCGGCGTCCCCGCCTGCTCGCCGCGCGGCTCCGCCGGGAGCGGCACCGGGGCCTGCCCAGTCAGCTCAGTCCAGCGGCTACCGACCGCCGATCTCAACCACGACTCCAGGCCCGACGGCGACGTGACCGCGGCGACGATCGCGCTCGTGAGCGCGAAGGTCGCGCCCTGAACCAAGACCCTCAGGCTCCAGCGGCCCAGGGAGCTGATCCACCCCTGGCGACGGTAGAGCCCGAGCGGAGCGACACAGGCAGCGTCGTCCCATCCGCGCGAGCGTTGCTTCGCTCTCCAGCGTTGCGTCGCCGCCTCCAGCTGCTCGCGTGCGCGACGGTGCTGCGTCTTCACGGCCTCGGGGTGGAGACCCAGCTCCGCGGCGATCTGGGCGAGCGGGATGCCCTCGAGGTCGTGCTTGATCAAGACGTCCCGGTATTTCCGGTCGACCTGGCCAATGAGGCGGCGCATCAGCTCTTCCCGCTGCCGAGTGCGGAGGAGCTCCTCTGGCGTCGGGCACTCGGCTCGGATCTCGTGCTCGTCGAACGACGTCAGAACCTCTCTCCGGCGTCGCGCATCGCGCACATGATTGCGAGCCTGGTTGCACGCGATCGTGACACGGTACGGCGCTGCATCCCCGCCCGGCTCGATCCTCTGATCCGCTTCCAACCCGCGCAGGAGCGCGTCTTGCGCTACGTCGTCGGCGTTTCGCACAGGCACACCGCAACGCCTCGCGATGCGACGGAAGAGCTCGAAGCTGCGCGAGATGCCCGATGGCTTGCCCACGCCGGTAGCACACCTGAGGGGGGCCTTCGGGGTCAGCAAAGTGCACGGACGAGATCAGTTTGGTCGGACAGTGTAGCACAACATGCCACACGCTGTCGGGCTACAAGATCACCGACTCACGGAACAGATGGGCCCTTCCGTCATCCGGCCACAAATTCTCGCCCACAGCGCGGCATTGCGGCGTTTTGTGCCGATTGACGCAGAGCGCCTGGCGTAAGTACCGTCCCTGGATGGGTTGCCGTGTGCACCTGCTTCTCATTTTGCTGGCGCTTGGCGCCTTGACGGGCTTGACCCGTGAGGCCGGCGCAGAGGAACAGCACCCGTCGCAGGGGCGGAGCGACGGTTCCACGACAAAGGACCATGTTCGCCGTGGCCGGCGAGCGCGCGACGCGGGACGGTGGACCGACGCGTATGCCGCGTACAAGGCGGCCTTCGAGGCAGCGGCCCCGGCGTCCAGCACGGAGCGAGAGCGCGCGGAGATCGCCGGCGAGCTCGGCCTCTGTGAGCTCGCGCTGCGCAAGTACCGCGACGCGGCCGAGCACCTGGCGTGGAGCCTCGAGCAGCGTGAAACGCTGCCGGTTGCGCTGCAGAAACGATTGGAGGAGGGGCAGCGCAAGGCGGCGCCGCACGTCGCGAAGCTCTATCTCTCGATCAATCCGCCGGACGCCGAGGTGCTCGTCGACGGCAAGCCGATCGGCCGCACCGCACGGACCTACGCGCTGTTCTTCGAGCCCGGCCAGCACATGGTGCGGGCCCGGGCTCCGGGGCGCGAGGAGGCGTTTCAGTCGTTCGGCGCCGTCGCCGGAACGGAGTACAACATCTCGATGCAACTGCCGCGCGCGGCGTTGAGCAGCTCCAAAGAGGACTCGGCGGCATCACGGAAGGAAGCGCCGAGGGCCGCGAGCGCCTCGCCCGCGTCTCACGGAAGGCACGTTCCTGCCAGCCCGTGGGCTTCCTGGCCAGGGGCGCTGCGCGTCGCGGGGATCGCCGTCACCACGGGCACGGTGCTCGGGGGCGGCGTCTTCATGATCAGGGCCAGCAAGCTCGATGGCGATCTGCGCGAGCGACGAGATGGCCTCACGCGTGATTCGACGTCGAGCTCGTCCATGTGCTGGCAAGCGCCGCCAGACTCCCCGTGTGCTGACCTGGTCCGCCTGCGAGACGCGCGCAACCTCTCCGCCGGCGTGGGGACTGCGCTGGTCATCACCGGTGGTGTGATCGGGGCGCTGACCGCGGCGTCGTTCTTCATCGACTCCTCTTTCCTGGGGCTCGCGCCGACTCAGGATCGGATCCACGTCGCGCCCATGGCGACCGGGCGAGAGACCGGCGTGTGGATCGGGGGCCTGTGGTGAGGAGCCGAGGCGCTGAGGGGATTCGTTCGCAGGAAGGCCGGAGCGCTGCGACGTCCGCCGTGGCCGTCGCCCTCTGCGCGTGGAGCGCGGCGAGCACACTGACAGCGTGCGCTTACACCGACCTTTGCTGGGAGGTGGCGGCGTGCGCCCCTGATCCGGAGCCTCCGCCCGACCGTTGCGCAGGAGAGCCCGGCAAGGCGCCGGCGCTCGACGAGTGCGGGGTGTTCGTCAGCGAACAGGGCAATGACGAGAACCCCGGCACGAAGGGCGCGCCGGTCAAGACCTTGCAGCACGCGGTCGGGCTCGCCGCGAGCGGTCGAGGCGGTGGCGAGGCGCCGACCCGGCGCGTGTACGCTTGCGGCGGCGCGTTCGAGGAGGCGATCACGCTGCCCGCGGGGGTCGACCTGTGGGGGGGTCGCCTGTGTGACGGCGGCGAGTGGTCGTATGGATGGTCGTTCGACGGGCCGAATCAGCTGACCACCATCGCGCCGCCGGTGGGGGTGCCGCTGCGGGTGCTCCAGGGAGAGGACACGTCGACGGTCTTCGGCGTGCGCGTCGTGGCGACCGATGGGTCCGCGATCGACGACAAATCGTCGATCGCGATGATCTTGAGCCAGGGGGCCAAGGCGATCGTGCGATCGAGCGAGATCATCGCGGGCGACGGCAAGGACGGGGAAGCGGGAGAGGACGCGCCGAGCGTCCGCGCGCACGACGGGGTGATGGGCAATGAAGGCGCCAACGCTTGCACCGCTGAGTTCACGCCGGGTGCGCTGCCGGTCGTGACGGTGTGCGACGATGGCACCGAGTCCATCGGGGGGTACGGAGGCTACGGGGGGATCGAGTCGGGAGGCGACGGCTCTTCAGGGCAGCCGGCCCCTATGGAGAATGATGAGGATTGGGGGCGTGCAGGCAGCGGCGCGGGGAGCGCGCCTTGCAAGGATGGCGAAGCCGGCAAGCAGGGTCTCGACGGCGGCCGAGCTGACGGCGCGGTCGGTGTCGGCCACCTCGGCATTGATGGCTGGATCGGCGTCCGGGGGGAGGACGGAAAGCGGGGCGGCGTCGGCCAAGGAGGGGGCGGCGGTGGCGGCAGCAAGTCGCGAGGAGACACGGGCGCGTGTCCCATGGGCGGAGCCCAGGGAGGCGCGGCCGGCGGCTCAGGGGGGAGCGGCGGCTGCGGTGGGCGCGGCGGCCGAGGCGGCGGCTACGGGGGCGCGAGCATCGGGATCGTTGCACTGCAGGGGAGCGCGCTGACGGTCGAGGCCAGCAAGGTTCTTGCGGGCACCGGTGGCCGCGGGGGCGTCGGCGGCACGGGCCAGCCGGGCGGTTACGGTCAATCAGGTGAACACGGTGGGCACACCCTCGTGATGGGCATGTGGGAAGGTTGCCGCGGAGGCTGGGGAGGTAATGGAGGGCGCGGAGGCGATGCTGGTGGTGGCCTCGGTGGTCCGTCGTTCGGCATCGCCTCCGTGGGCGCATCCGTGGCGCTTGCGCTCGATGCGACCGTCTTGCCCGGAACACCTGGGGAGGGCGGCCTCGCAGGCAATGCGGCCCCCGATGACAAGAGAGGTTCAGGCGAGGCGGGGCAAGCGACGTTCTGGTACAGGTTCGATGCCCCCGACCCGGAGTCACCTCGATGAACCGCCGTGCGTTACCTCAGGATACTCCCATGAAAAAGACGACCGCCGCTGCCCTATCCATCCTGCTGTCACCGTGGGCGACCGGCTGCGGAACGGCACCGGACGTGAATGATCCTGCCGGAACGCCTTGCGTTGGACCCTCCTGCCAGGGCGAGCCGCCGCCGGAGTCGGTCTGCCTTGAGCACCTCGCCGCCGACATCCTCGATGACGGCTGCGGCGTGTTCGTCGCCGGGCTCGCCGGCGGGGGCGACGACAAGAACCCCGGCACGAAGGCGGAGCCGGTCTTCTCCGTGCAACGTGCGGTCGATCTCGCGCGCCGCGGACGGGGGCGCGTGTTCATCTGCAGCGACGGCTTCGAGGGCAACGTGAGGTTGCCCTCCGGCGTGGATCTGTTCGGGGGATTCAACTGCTGGCTCTGGCATCGCGATCACGACAACAAGGTATCCTTCCTTCAGGTGAGAACGAACTCCGACCCCGTGGTGACGGTCGAGCCGGCAGGCTCGAGCGACACGGGAGCCGCAGACGGGGTGTCGACGCTCGCCGACCTGCGCATGTGGGCGGCTGACAAGATCGCGGTGCTCGTTCAGTCCAACACCGTGGTGGAGATCCTCCGAAGCGAGATCAAGGCAACCTACGGATGGGCAGGCAGCAAGGGCGAGGCGTGGCCCGGGCTGAACCGCGCGGCGGACGGCGCCCATGGCATGTACGGCGGCGACGCGTGCTCGGCGGAGACCGTACCTGGCGGCCCGGCCGTGGTGAACCCGTGCGAGGGCGGAATCCCGAGCGTCGGCGGCAAGGGAGGCGACGGGCTTCCCGACGGCGCTGGCGACGGCGACGACGGGCAACCGCGTGCGACGTCCGACCCGGTCAAAGGACGGGGAGGCGACGGCGACGTGACAGGCATCAACTGCGAGCAGGGGTTCGATGGGATGTACGGGGCGGCGGGCGCCATGGGCGCCCCGGGCAAGGGTATCGGGCGCATCACCGAGACCGGGTGGGTGGGCGACAAGGCAGGGGACGGCGGCAGGGGCATGCCGGGCCAGGGCGGCGGCGGCGGCGGCGGGCGCCGCGGCGGGCTCGCCGCGTGCGGCGTGGCCTCCAAGGGAGGTGCAGGCGGCGGCTCTGGAGCGGCCGGGGGCTGCGGCGGCCGAGGCGGTCGAGGAGGCGAGAACGGGGAGCCGACCATCGGCATCGTCGCGCTCCACGCCAAGCTGACCGTGCGCGACACCCTGTTCAGGACGCTCGGCGCGGGTCAGGGCGGCGAGGGAGGGCCGCCCGAGGAAGGAGGCAAAGGCGGCCGAGGAGCGCCGGGCGGCGCCGTGGGGGACGGCACGTGGTCCTGCGAAGGGGGCAACGGTGGCCGAGGCGGCGACGGCGGCTACGGCGGGCCTGGGCGCGGCGGGGATTCGATCGGCGTCGCCTACCTCGACGAGGATCAGCTCACGCTGGAGGGCGTCACCTACGAGCTCGGACCTCCGGGCAAGGGCGGCACCAGCTGGGATTGGGCCGGCAATGCGATCAAGGGGGAGGACGGGATTACCGTCGAGACCCTTCGTTTTCCTGAGTAGGACCGGCGCTCATCAGGCGAACGCTGTGGGCCGTGGCCGGCACGAGCGCTACAGGAGAACCACCGTAACGTGAGCCCGGGAATTTCAGTCGCTGGCGACCGAGGCGGAGCAGCCCGCGCTGCCAGCGCCTCAGGCGACCACGACGATGGCGCTGGCCGTGATTCGAAGGTGCTCGCGGATCGGATATCCGTCGACAAGCAGAACGTCTGAAGCTTGATCAAGTTACCCCTGAGACAGCTCTCATTCGGAGATCTCTAACGAGCAGCCTTCAGCATTATAGGCATATACCGCCTTCACTCGTGGCCTACTTCGGTTCACCCAGCAGGCGACGTTTGCTCTGGGTCAACGCATTCGCCTTGTCCACACCATGAAGCAGCCTATTTGCTTTCGAGGAGATCCATAGCTGATTTAACAACTTGCTTCTTTTCGCAGCCTGGTTCACCGCAGATCCATACGCGGTAACTTCAATTGCATCAGCCAAGCCAATCTTGGTAACCGTAACGTTCCCACAGTCAACTCCGATGCCCATGCCTCGCGGCACTGGAACCCCTTCAGCAACAAGAAATGGTTTAAGCTCGTCTCTAACAGCCTCGATCATGATCATCCCGGCCTCATATGCGCGATTTACACATGTGTTACCGAGCCGACTGGCTAGTGTCACTGCGCTCCGCCTGGAGGATGGCCATCTCGCGGCCGCTCGGCAGGGTCTCATCTGCGCCGAGGGCCATCGCGGGCGTTGCCCCGACGCCGCTCGTTGCGATGGGCATCCTGCCGGCCACCGCCCCTTGCGGCGAGGCGATGGCCATCGTGGACCTGAGCGACTTAGCCCGCGAGGCCGATGAGCCTCGCGGGCTGCACGCCGCCGCTTAGCCGAGCGACGAGGAGAGCGTGAGCGTCTCCGCAACGCGGGCGACCACGTCGCGGTCGACCAGCTTCCGCTTGCGGCGCGCCGATTCCCGCATCGCCGCCGAGGCGAGGCGGTCGATCTCGCGCAGCGAGCCGGACGCGAGCTCATGCAGAGCGGTGAGCGACTCGCGTGAGAAGAGCTCGTGGTCCGCGCCGGCGCCCTTCAGCCGGAAGGCCACGTACTCCGCCGTGTCGTCCACCGTTGCTGGCTCGATCATGAAGCGGTGGTGGATGCGAGTGAGCAGCGAGCGGTGGGAGCGCAGCGCCATCCGGCCCTCCAGCTCCGGAAGGCCGACAAGGACAATCGACAGAAGAGCGCGGCTGTCCCACTCGTGGTTCAAGAGGATATGCAAATGCGCCATCATGTCCGGGTGGAGCAGATGGGCCTCGTCGAGCAGAAACACCGGGTGCACCTGATCCCTGCGCAACTCATGGACATGCCGCTCGACGGCGAGGAACAGGCTCGCGGCGCTCGATGTCGGCTGCAGGCCGAGCGCGTGGCAGAGGTAGCGGTAGAAGTCGCGCCGGCCGAGCGTCGCATTGTGGCAGTAGGTCAGGCGGAAGCCGGCCTGGGGTAGCCGATGCCGCAAGGCCCGTAGCACACACGTTTTGCCGACCCCCGGCTCACCGACGAGGAGCACGCTGGCGCGCTCGAGGAGCGCGGCTTCGAGATCGTCGACGAGCACCTGCTTCGACGTGGGCAGCCACAGCTCGGCATCGTCGAGCTCCTTGGAGAAGGGGGCGGTGCGGAGGCCGAAGAAGCCGAGCTCAGAAGATCGCATCGAGATCCTCCTCTGCGTCGACGTCGACTGCGCCAGCGGCCAGAGCCGCGTCGCGCGCGCTCTTGACGAGCAGGGCGCCGGCTGGGTCGAAGGCGACCGGCTGCCCCGCGGGTGACGCGCCGCTCTGCGTGACGCGGCGCGGAGGCCGCTTGACGTGTGCATTGTGTACCGGGTCGACGAGGCGAAGCGGGATCCGCTGTCCCTCAATCTCGACGACCGGGGCGAGAGGCTCGTCGAGCAGGCAATAGGCGACGGTCACGACACGGCCGGCGAGGTAGCCGTGATCGAGCTCGTAGAGCCGCCCTCGGACGGAGACGGTGGTATCGCGGCGCACGCGCCGACGCTGCCGGAGTGTGAGCGCTTCGCGCAGACGAGCCTCGGAGAGGGGGTCGATCTCGCGCTGCCCGGGCGCGTACACGAGCCCTGGCGCGCGCCCCATCAGACCGGCGTGCGGGGACGGGTGGTAGTGGACGTCGACGAAGGCCTGAATACGAGAGGAGATGTCCTCCAGCGAGGTGATCGAGCCCAGGTGGTCGAGCACGTTTTCTCGAAGCGTCCGCCAGAATCTCTCCATCTTGCCGCGCGCCTGCGGGTCGTAAGGGCGCGCGTGGAGCAGGGTGATTCCGAGGCGCGAGCAGAAGAGGCGCAAGGCATCACCCCGGTAGGTAGCGCCGTTGTCCAGATAAAGCGCGCTTGGAACGCCGTAGAGCCGGAGGGCGCGGACGAGCAGCCGCAACATGGTGTCTTCCTTCTCGTCGCTCTCGACCGAGGTAACCAGGATGAAGCGCGAAGCATCGTCGAGCAAGGCGTGGATTCGGACGGTGACCCTGCGCCCGGCGAGATGGAGTGTGGGGCCGTGACAGACGTCGCCGTGCCAGAGCGCATCGGGGTGGTCGGCTTGCCACTTGAGCCGGGTCGTCGGCCCCTTGCCGTCGCGCTGCGGGATCTTGTCGAGCCCCTCTTGACGGAAGAGGCGGCGCACGGTCGAGGCGCTGACCGTGGCGCACAGCCGTCCGTCGGCGCGGAGCGTGCGCAGGATGAGCGGCACCGAGGCATCCGGGTGCTCCCGCCGGATGTCGCACAAGAGCTGCCGCAGCACGGGGTCGAGCTCGCGGCCGCGCCCGCGGTCGCGACGGGCGCGAGGGCGCAGACCTTCGAGCCCCCGCCGGCGATAGGCATAGAGCCAGCGCTCCAGGGTCGGTATCGAGAAAGAGCGCGTGCACGCGCTCCCGGGCGGACGCAGGCGCTGCATCGAGAGGGTGCGTAGCGCTTGGGCGAGGTCGCCGTGCTCGAGATCACGAGCGCAGATCTGCCCGATGACACCATGGCGGAAAATGGCGATTTCCTCCGCGTGATCTTTGGGTTTGAGGATGTCCACGAACGGTCCTTTCCACGGGTGCGTTTCGACGACCCGTGTGGATCCCGTGCCTCATCTGCCGGCCGCCGTGCCCGATCCTGTGTGGTGGAGTCGCCGGAGCGCGCGTTTGCCTGCGGATGGGCATCACGCGGCGAGCGCGGCGCCGCGGAACGCCAGGTGAGCGGCACGGTCGCCGGCGCGGCCTCGCGGCGACAGCGCGACGAGCTGCATCGCCGTCCGCTCGGCGACCTGCGCGCGGGTGCTCTCGGCGCCATGGCGCCCGAGCCGGAGGAACAGCTGCCCGCGGCGACTGGCCTCGATCCATCTCGACGGCGCGAGCCACCGCTCGGCCGCCGCGACGCCCAGGATCGTGGAGCAGCAGACCTCGGCGCGGACGACGGGCGTGGTCGCGCCGTCGAGTCCGATGCGCGCGAGCACCCAGCCGATCGCCGCCGCGGAGTAGCGCCGCCGGGGCAGCAGCCCGCGAGGCACCACGAGCACGACCGCGCGGCAGGCGCTGCAGCGGTAGCGCCGAGCCTGCACCGTGACCTGCTGCGGAGCGCCGCCCGCCTCGAGCGGGCCGTACACCTGACGCTCGCGCAGGCCGTGGCCACGCATCACCAGCGGGCCGTCGACGGGTCGGCCGGCCGCGTCGCAGCAGGGACAGCGCGCCGGCCGCAGGTGCTCAATCGTTGGCAGCACCGTCATCCAGCGCTTGATATCCACGTCGGCTTGAACGATCCTGCATGAGCTCCGCTCCTGCATGGTGCTCGGAGCACGACGAGGGGAGGACGGGTCGCCACAACACGCATCCCCTCGTCACCTATTTTGTGGCCGGCCTCGCGCCGATGCTCCGCTCCGTCGGCCCGGCCTTACGTCAGCGGCGGTGCTGACGTGGAGCAACGTGCACTGGTAATTTAGGGCAAGGAGCCGGAACGCATGACAACGGAAGCGATGTAGCTTTGGGTCCAAGATTCTGTGAGAATTTCTGGTGAGGACACGGAATCCACGACGGCGAGCGCCGACCGACGACGGAGCCGCTGCATCCACCCCGGCTTCCTCTCCCCGGTCGGTACCGACTCCATGATGGAGGAGCACGGACCACTCAGGAGATAGCCATCACGAACAGGGATCGAGATCGGGGCGAACTCCACTTTTGGGAGGGCGCGGTAATACACATGAATACCAGGCACTCTCACCGAATCCGAACGCAGCAATGAGCCCGTCTCCGCGAAGGCCCACAACTTCGCCACGCAATTCCCTTACAACAAAGGCGAGCAACGGGATAAAACACTGAATCAACACAAAAACATCATCCGGCTCATTTTCATCGGCGATGGTGCTTGAGCCACGCATATCGGCGGCTAGAACAGCTACACTTTCTTTATGATTCACACCAATGCGCGACTTTTGACGCAAGTCAGACACGAGCCCACGATCGGCGCCTCCCACTCCAGCCGTTCTTACCGTTTCACGCAGACGCTCTTGGGCGAACTTTGTCGTGCCCACGGTCTGCGCCTGAACACCGCGTTGAGCCGTTGCGAAAGATCGCCTGATCTGCGCACGCACGGCAGCACGCTGAAGATAGATATAGTCACCTTTGCTGCTCACCGACCAATCCGTCAGATATTGAGATACGAAGTTTCCGACACTTGCGCATCAAAGCTGGACTGAGGCCGACCGACTTCGGTCTTATCGGGAGCTGCACCCGCACAAGCATATAGCAGGGCAAGCACAAACGCTGCGAGAACGGCGATCCGCAGCCAGCACATGGCCTTCTCGATAGATCCAAATTTCGCTAGAGCAATCTGCGCCAGTGTATGGTTGTGAAGCGAATAGTTCCTAGAAATTGCCTCTGGCGTGAGCGCAACCACGGCATTTACATAAGCCTCGGAAGCCATATTGGCAATATCCGGAAACGAGTGAAGCGAGTGTTCCGCTTTACCTGTTCGAGGCGACAAGGCATCGATCGTGTGCACCAAGGTCATCAATACCGATACTGCAACGGCCGCTGCCGTGACCGCACCTAACCAGAAGGCCCACCAGGCGGCCGTGCGCGCCGTGGTGAGCATGCGCTCCGAGGTTGCGGAGACGACAGCCCCGACAGCGGCGGCGAACGCCAGGATGGCTCCGGCCTTCGCGTCCGCAATCTTGACGTACTCCGTAAGGTAAGCATTGGCCTTGCTCGAGAATTCAGCTGAGTCCATAGGATACCCGGTTGCCATTGGTTCCGCTCTAGCGCCCCATCAAACCCGTTACAGTATCGCACAATATAGAAATTTTGTCACATTTGAATGCGACCACCCGGCACATATTCCAAATATTTAACATCTGTCCATCCTCCTGCAAGTGACAGGCCGGGTACCTGAAGCTTCTCCGCATTCACCGTCCAATAGTATCGCTCTCCGGCGGATGCGGTTGGAGCATTCTCATGAAACAAAATGTCATATTCGGCAGCATAAGCATAGATGCGTGGACGACTCGGGATCGCCTGTTCAAGCCGCGCGGCACGAACGAAGGCTTCGCCCTCCGCAGACCAATCATCGGTACCGCGCTCATGCGCCTTTTGAAAGAAGGCCACTTTGCTATCGCACGCGATCGTAACCTTGGCGGTTAGCTCGTCAGGACCATACACTTGACCCACAATCTGCTTACAGAACGACATGGATTTCTGCACTTCAAAGACGCCGAAGTATGGACTAAAAATGCAGACAATGCAGTCACCCTCATCGCGAAAATAAACACCACCATGGTCCTCGACGGTTGGGACTACGCGCGAGAAGAATTCATCCAAAAGCGCAACACGTTCACTGATCTCCTTTTCTCGCGCCCACTTCGAGTAGCCGTTTAGGTCCGCACGAACAACGAGCGCCACCGTGAGTTGGTCACCATAATACTTGTAACGCTGCGCACTCGCGGCAGATTTCTCGATCAATGCTTGGTCAGCGCCGGCTTTGAGTCGGTAGTAGTCGCTAAGCTGTTGTCGTCTACTCGTCATCTTCTTCTCGCATGATTATGATGTGCTCAAGGCCATTGCGACTCAGGCGCAGATCCGTACCGGCGGCATGGTCGCCTGCCGGTGCATAGCGTTACCATCAGTAGGCCACTACCATTGCTGAGAACACCATAAGATTTGTACCAATGGTACCGCGCACCGCGCGACTGGGCGTGGGCCGGAATATTCTCCAGTAGCTGCAACTTGCGCTTTTCCACTCCGATAATTGGTTCCAGAGGATCTACCTTGCTTGTTCTAGAGAGTTTGGCAGGGTGCTCGAACTGGGGCCGCGGCCTTGGACCCCGCGGCTCTCACCGCCAGACATCCGCGCGCCATGCGTCGATCTGATGAGGGCCGCTCCAATTCGAGGGAGCGCGTGCGCTCGGCCAGCCCGTCGATACGCTTCGGGCAGGCGCGCTTGAGGGTGCCGTCTCGACCTTGCTCGAGGGCGGCCAGTTCGGCGTCATCAACGCCCGGTTCCACGGGCCGCCGCTCCTGCATGGAACGCCGATGCATCCGATCCCACCCATCATGCCCCTCCTTCGCATCATGAGTGGCTAGCGTAGCCGACGGTCAACCCGACATGTCAAGCCGCACGTACGAGGCAGTGGGGTGACACGATCGAACCAACATTGCGAGGTGTTAGTGGAGGTGTCGGCGAGAGATCCGGCGACGTCAGCGGACGGCCGATGCCCCCTTCAAAGGGCCGCGTCACCTCGCCGGCGCTTGTGAACAACGCGATGCCTTGGTAACAAGCCGGACGGACGCCATGTTGCGCCGTCGCTGCGTATTCTGACGTGCTCCAAGTAGCCGTTTCGCCGCGGGCTGAGCGTCGCTCCGACGGCACCCGAGCAGATGTTCCGGTGACCCGAGCGGTCGTTCCAGCAATCACCGAGCAGCAGTACCGGCGACCCGGGTAGCCAGTCCGACGGCGCCCGGGAGGTGCGAGCGACGCAGGTGACGCGCGAGCGGCGGATGCGCGCGCCAAACTCTGTGCCAATCCTCATTCCGGGCAGGATAACAGAGCCGTCGGCACGCCGCACCGCGTCGTCCGGACATGCGCAGGATCTAGCAGTCGAACACCCCCGCGCCCCGCTCGATCTCGCCGAACGGATCCACGAGCGCGCGCACCAGCACGCGCGCCGGCGCGCTCTCGATCCCCCCCGCCGCGCGCCACGTCGCATAGCGGAGCTCCCCGAGGAGCGCCCCGGCGAGCGGCGTGTAGACGAGATCGAGCGCCGAGGGGCGGACGCCGTTGGCCTCGTAGCCGTACTCCCAGAGGTGGGTGCCGGCGATGGCGAAGGCGACGGCGGCCGGCACGCCGAACCGGCAGCTCCGCGCCCTGAAGTAGATCTCGCTCCCGAGCAGGCCGTGGCCGATCACGTTGATCGGCCACGGGTCGTGATCCCACCGGAAGGCGGGCTGATCGGCGTCGAAGAGCGGCGGCTTCGTGAACGCCTCGCCGTAGTGGTATCCCCAGCGCTCCAGGCGGAAGTCGGCGAACGGATCGGGCCACAGCACCGCCTCCACGCTGCGGGTCACCGTGAACACGGCCAGCGTGTGCACGATCGGCGGCGTCCAGGCGGGCTCCACGCCCGCGGTCGCGACGGCGCCAGGCCGCGCCCCGGGCGCGCCGGCCCGAGGCGCGCGACGCGGAGGGGCAGCCGCGCCGGCCGGCGGAGCGACCGAGGACGCCTGCGGAGCGGCCGCGCCGGCCGGCGGAGCCGCCACCGGCGGAGCCGTCGTGGCCGGGCCGGCGCACGCGGACGACGAGAGGACGGCGAGGACAGCGGCGGCGTAAAGGCGGATCGAAGCCATCAAGACAGCGGGTGCGGCGCGCGCGAGGAGCACGGCGGCCGGACGCGAGTCTAGCGCGCCGGCGACCCCGGCGACGCGCCGCACTCGCCAGCGACCCGGGCTATCCTCCCCGCCCAGCGCCTGTTCCAGACCGTCGACGGCGCCCTCGGCCCGGTCAACCGCCCCCCTCACCGCCGCCCGCCCGCCCCGATCGCCTCGCCCACCACCGCCGCGAGCGCCCGCGCCGCCTCCGCCAGCGCGGGCTCCGCGTGCGCGCCGAACCCCAGGATCAGCCCCGGCGCGCGCGACGCCCTGGCGCGCCCCGCCGCGCCGCGCGAGAGCGGCATCGCGTCCACGCCCCGCGCCGCGAGCGCCTTCACGATCGCCACGTCGTCCGAGCCCTCGGGCAGGTCCAGCGTCAGCACCGAGCCGCCCGCGGGCGCGCGCACCCGCACCGCGGCCGGCAGCACGCGCCCGAGCTCCGCGAGCAAGAAGTCGCGGCGGCGCCGCGTCGCCTGCTTCAGCTTCCGCAGGTGGCGCGCGAAATGCCCCTCGTCGATGAAGTCGGCGAGCGCGGCCTGCAGCAGGTACGGCGGCGACCGCGTCGACGCCGCGCGCACCTGGGCCACCGCGCGCACCAGCGCGGGCGGGACGATCATGAAGCCGAGCCGCAGGCCCGGGAACAGCGAGCGGCTGAACGATCCCACGTGGATCACGCGGTCGTTCACGCCCTCGACGTCGAGGCCGAGCAGCGACGGCAGCGGGGAGCCGTCGAACCGCAGCTCGCCCTCGTAGTCGATCTCGACGACCACCGCCCCCGCCCCGCCGGCCCACGACAGGAGCTCGATGCGCCGCGGCAGCGTGAGCCGCGCGCCGGAGGGGAACGCGGAGGCCGGCGACACGAACGCGACCCGCGCGCGCGGCGCCCGGCGCGCCCCGACGTGCACCCGCAGCCCCTCGTCGTCGACCGGGATCGCGATCGGCCGGGCGCCCGCCATGCGCACCGCCGCGCGCAGGGCGAGCGGCCCCGACGCCTCCACCCACGCGGCGTCGCCCGGGTCGAGCAGCGCGCGGCAGCAGAGGTCCAGCGCGCCCTGGGAGCCCTCCGTGATGAAGACCTGGTCGACCGTCGCGCGCACGCCGCGGGCCACCGCGACATGGTGGAGCACCGCGCGCCGGAGCAGCAGCGCGCCCCGCGGATCGTGGTGGAGCGCGCCCTCGGCCGACATCGCGCGGAGGCGGCGCGCGAGGCACCGCTCGAAGATGCGCCACGGGAGCAGATCGAGGTCCGGCAGGCCGACGCCGAACGGGCGCGAGCGCGGCCGGCCGCCGAGGAGCGCGTCGAGCCGGTCGGGAGGCACCACCGCCGCGAGGCGCCGCGCGCTGCGGGACAGCCGCGGCGGGGCCGCCGCGGGCTGGGCGCGGGCGGCGCTCTGCCCCCCCGCGCGCACCGGCACGTGCGCCACGACCGGCGCCCGGCGCGCGCGGACCAGGACCGTGCCGTCCGCGGCCAGCGCCTCGTACGCCGCGGCGACGGTGTTGCGCGACACGCCGAGCTCCCGCGCGAGCTCGCGCGACGACGGGAGCAGGTGGTCGCGCTGCAGGACGCCCTCGAGCACGGCGCGGCGCAGCTGCTCGACCAGCTGCGCGGCCAGCGTCGCCGGCGCGCCGCGCTCCAGGCGGAGGAAGGCGTGAGGGGCGTGGGAGCTGTGGGGCACTGGCACCATCGAAACCGGCCGCCGTGGCACTTTCCAGGGTGCCAGATCCGGGTCACGGTGTCGACGAGGAGCCCGCCATGCCGACGCCGAGGCCGATGCCGACCACCGACGACGTCACGACACCGGCCGCCGCGCGAGAGGAGCAGGCCGTTGGTCACCGGCCGGGGACGCCTCGCCGGCCGCAGGCGCCCGAAGGCGGCAGGACGGGCGAGCTGTCGTCGCGCATCGCGCGCCGCGCGGCCGAGGCGCACGCCGGCCAGCCGCTCGATCGGCTGCTCGCGGAGGGCCTGCCGGGCAACGAGCTGACCACGCTGCTGCTCCATTGCCTGCGCCAGCGCGCGCTGCGGCGGAGCTTCGTCGAGGTGCTGGACCACGCGGAGCGGACGCCCATGACCCACGCGTCGGCCGCGGACGCCCGGCGCATCCACGCCTTCGACGCGGCGGCGTACGCGGCGGCGGCGGGCTTCGAGGCGGTGGATCTCGCGCCGGTCGGCCCGCTCGGCGCCACCGCGTGCGCTGGCGTCGAGCCGAACAACGTGCTCGCCACGGTGCGCTTCGCCGAGGTCGCCGCCGACCCGACGACCGGGCTCGCGCTGCACGCGGCGCGGCGCCGGCGCGAGACCCGGGGCGGCGAGCCGCTGCGCTTCTGCGCGAGCCAGCGCGTGCTGCGCATGCAGCCGACGAAGCACCCCGGCTTCTCGCCGCACTTCCGCCTGTTCGCCCTCGTGACCGCGGCCCGCTCGCCGGGCCGGAGCGAGGACGACGCGTGCGAGCGGCGCGCCCTGCTCGAGCACCTGCTCGTCTGGGCCGACCTCATCCGCGCGCTGCCCGCGGCCGGCTTCCGCGCGGCGGGCCTGCGCGTGGTCCTCTCCGACACGGCCGTGGTCCGGGCGTGCCTCGGCGCGCGCGGCCTCGACGCGGACGCGCTGGCGCAGCGGGCGAAGGCGCACGAGCCGGGGTCGTCGGAGGCGGCCCTGCGCGAGGCCTCCGTCGACTTGCCGCGCGCCGCGGCGGACTACGTGGGGGCGGCGCGGTCGCTCGGCCTCGGCCCGGAGCCCGTCGCGCGCGCCGAGCGCTGGGTCGCCGAGGTGGGCGAGCCGCTCGCGCGCGCGCGGCCGGAGGTCGAGATCGTCTACGACCTCGCGCGGTTGCAGGGGCTCGGCTACTACGCCGGGCCGTTCGTCCAGCTCGTCGTCCGGCGGGACGACGGCCTCGAGCTCCCCGTCGGGGACGGGGGCGCGGTGCCGTGGCTCGGCGCGCTGCTCTCGAACCGCCGCGAGCGGATGGTCGCGACCGGCATCGGGACCGAGATGGTCGTGAAGCTGTTCGATCGCCCAACCGCCCGAGCCGGCGAGGCTCGACCCCGAGCCGGCGAGGCTCGACCGGAGGAACCGACTCCATGATCATCGAGACCCCCTCCCTCACGCTCCGTCCCTGGACCGCGGCCGACGTGGACGCGCTCGTGAAGAGCGCGAACGACCGCCGCGTCTGGGCGAACCTCCGGGATCGCTTTCCGCACCCGTACACGCGCGCCGACGCCGAGGGTTGGGTCGCGCTGTGCGCCTCGCGCGCGCAGCCCGCCGAGGCCCTGGCGATCGTGGTGGACGGGGAGGCGGCCGGCGCGATCGGGCTCGAGCGCTTCGACGACGTGCACCGCTGCACCGCCGAGATCGGCTACTGGCTCGGCGCGGCCTACTGGGGCCGCGGGCTGGCCACCGAGGCGGTGATCGCGCTGACGCGGGCCGGGCTCGAGCAGCTCGGCCTCGAGCGCATCCAGGCGGGGATCTTCGACTGGAACCGCGCGTCGGCCCGCGTGCTCGAGAAGGCGGGTTACGCGTTCGAGGCGCGGATGCGCCGGCACGTGGTGAAGGACGGGCGGGTGGGCGACGTCCTGCTCTACGCGCGGGTCCGGGAGGAGGCGCCGGCCGGCGAGCGGCGGTGACGCGCAGGGCGCCCCGAGCGGGGCTCGCGTCCCGGCGGGCGCCTCACCCGCCGGCGCGAGGGTCGCTCTCCGCGGACAGCGCGGGCGCCTCCTCCGCGGCGGACGCCCGGTGCGCGGCGGGCTCGACGAGCGGGAGCGTCACGTAGAACCGGGCGCCGCGCCCGACCTCGCTCTCCGCCCAGATGCGGCCTCCGTGCGCGTCGACGATCCCCTTGGCGATGTAGAGCCCGAGCCCGGTCCCCCTCTCCCCGGGCGCCTCGACCTTCCAGAACCGCTCGAAGATGCTCTGGAGGTCCTCGCGGGGGATCCCGGGCCCCGTGTCGATGACGCCGAAGCGGGCCATCTCGCTGTCCCGGTCGACCGAGAGGGTCACGCGGCCGCCCTGAGGCGTGAACTTCAGCGCGTTGCCGACGAGGTTCGACAGCACCTGGAGCACGCGCTCCCGCTCGGCGGAGATCACGAGCCCGGGCGCGCTCACGCTCTGCTCGAGCCGGACCTGCTTGGATTCGGCGAGCGGCCCGAACAGCTCCAGGGTCTCGCGCAGGAGATCGTCGACGGCGCACGGCGCGGGCGTCACCGAGAACTTGCTGGCCTCCACGGTCGCCGCGTCGAGCATGGTCCGGATGAGCTGCTCCATCCGCTTGGCGACGTTCTCGATCGACTCCGCCTGCTGCCGTACCTGCTCGGAGTCGGCCGCCCTCCGCAGCCGGGCGGCCTTCAACGTGATCGCGCTGAGCGGGTTGCGCAGGTCGTGGGCCACGATGCCCATGAGCTCGTCGCGGGCCGTCACCGCCCTGCGCGCGGCCTCGCGCGCCTCCCGCACCTGCTGGTACAGGCCGCCGAGGCGCCTCGTGAAGTACCATGCGACGCCGAGGCCGGTCGACGCCAGGAGGCCCAGCAGGCTGTACAGCCGCAGCGCGAGCTCGGCTCGCTCCGCCCGCGCGCCGGCATAGGCGGCCTCGATGGCAAACTCCTTGTGGTCGACGAGGCGCTCGAGGGAGCGATAGAGATCGCGGCGACGCGGCCGCAGCTCCTCGTCGAAGCGGCGCGCGATGAGGCCCGCGTCCTCGGTCCGCTCCCGGGCCGCGAGCAGCTCCCTCTGGATCAGGATGAAGCGCCCGGCCGCCTCCTCGACGTCCGCGACCAGCTGGAGAGCCGTCGGGCTGAGCGACTCGGCGCGGAGCGCGCGGATGTTCTCGCGGAAGCGCGCCTTGGCGTCCTCGGCCTCGTCGAGGAGCTCTCGATTTCCGGAAACGAGGTAGCCCCTGCCGTGCGACACGACGAGCTCGGCGGTCCACCGGAGCCGTTCCACCAGCGTGATGTTGCGCTCTTTCGCGCTCAGCCACTCACTCTGAGCGTCCGCCACGGACGAGAACCGGCGAAGGGAGAACGCCATGCCGACCGCCAGGAGCAGGATCAGGATGGCATAGCCCCTCCTCGCCGTGGCCTCGAAGCGCGTCCGCGTCGGCATAACCAAGGTTCCTCCCTGCTCTCGACGGGGCTAGCGGGCCAGCGGATGGAGAGAGCCCTCGCTCCTTCGTGGCTGATCCCCGCTCAAAAGCTAGGCCGGGCAGCGCGGGGAGCAAGCTGCCCCCGGAGCCGCGCCGGGGGGCGGCCCCGGCGCGCCGGCGTCGCGCCGGAGCACGGCAGTCCGCTGTTGCTCCCACGCGCTCCACGGCGCCACTCGGCCTTCTTCAGCGTCCTCGAGAAGACCGCCGACCGGCGCAGGGGCGTTGGCGCTCGACCGACGCGCTACGGCGCTCCTGCGCGGGCGGCCGAACGGGATGGCCCGGCCGCCGGGGCGTTCGCGCGCGAAGGCGGTGACAAGCACGCGTTCCTCGATGTAAAGATCACGCGCCATGGCCGGCCGAGCCGCCAACCGGGTCCGCGAGCGGCGCGAGGCGCGCGGGCTGTCGCAGATCGCGCTCGCGGAGCGCGCCGGGCTCACGCGGCAGAGCGTGGGCGCCATCGAGGCGGGCCGCGCGACGCCGGCGGTCGACGTCGCGCTGCGCGTCGCGCGCGCCCTCGACTGCCAGGTCGAGGACCTCTTCGGCGCGCCGGGCGCGGCGGCCGCCATCGCCGCCGAGCTCGACGCGCCGGCGGCGTCGGGCCGCGCCGCGGTGGCGCGCATCGCGGGCCGCTGGGTCGCCTACCCGCTCGACCACGACGCGGCGCGGACGGCGGCGGACGGCATCGTGACCGGCGAGCGGCGCGGGAAGGCGGACGTCGAGCCCCTCCGGGCGCTGGCCGAGGTCGAGGACAACGTCGTCGTGATGGGCTGCGCGGCGGGCCTCGGGCTGCTCGCCGACCGGCTCAACACGCGGCCGGGGCCGGGGCGGTTCCTCTGGTTCCCCCGGTCGAGCACCGCGGCCCTCCAGGCGCTCGGCCGGCAGCGCGCCCACGTCGCGGGCGTCCACCTCGTCGACGCGCGCACCGGCGAGGCGAACGTCGCCGACGTCCGGAAGCTCGGGCACGCCGAGCCGATCGCCCTCATCACGCTCGCGCGCTGGGAGGCGGGCCTCGTGGTCCGCCTCGAGGACGCGGCCCGGATCCGCGGCGCGGCCGATCTCGGCCGCCCTGGCCTGCGCCTCGTCGGGCGCGAGGCGGGCGCGGGCGCCCAGCGGCTCCTCGAGCGCGAGGTGCGCGGTCACGGGCTGCCGATCGAGCTCGCGCGCAGGCCGCCGCTCCGGGCCGCCGGCCACCTCGACGTCGCGCGCGCCGTGGCCATGGGCGCGGCGGACACGGGCGTCGCCACGCGCGACGCGGCGATGGCGTTCGGGCTCGGCTTCGTCGCCCTGGCCGAGGAGCGCTACGACCTCGCGATCCCGCGGGCGTCGCTCGCCGACGCGCGGCTCCAGCGCCTGCTCGACGTGCTCGTCTCGGGGGCCTTCCGCCGCGAGCTGTCGGTCCTCGGCTACGACGTCCGCCCGGCGGGCGAGCGGGTCGCGGAGGTGCGGGCGGCATGACGGCGCGCGCGGGGAGACGGCACCCAGGGGCCTTGCGGACGCGCGTCGCCCGACGACCGCTGCTGCGCGCCTTCCCGCGCCTGGTCCTCGCGGCGTGCCTCATCGCCATGTTCGGCTGCGGGCGCTCGGAGCCGCCGCCTGCCCCGCGCGAGGACAGGCTCGCCGTCTTCGCCGCGGCTTCCCTCCGGGACGTGTTCACCGCGATGGGCGAGGACTTCAAGGCCGCTCACCCCGGCGTCGAGGTCACGTTCAACTTCGCCGGCACCCAGGAGCTCCGCACGCAGCTCGAGCACGGCGCCGCGGCCGACGTGTTCGCCTCGGCCGATCAGCGCCACATGGACGAGCTCGTGAAGTCCGGGCGCGCCGTGGGACCGGTCGTCTTCGCGCGCAACGAGCCCGTCCTCGTCGTCGCGCGCGAGAGCGCCGGCGCGATCCGGGGGCTCGCCGACCTCCCCGGCGCGGACCGGATCGTCCTCGGCACCCCGGAGGTCCCGATCGGCCGCTATACGCTGCAGATCCTCGATCGCGCGTCCGCGTCCCTGGGCGCGGACTTCCGCGCGCGCGTCGAGGCCAGGGTCGCCTCGCGCGAGCTCAACGTGCGCCAGGTGCTCACCAAGGTGCGCCTCGGGGAGGCGCAGGTCGGCGTGGTCTACCGGACCGACGCGCAGGCGGCGCAGGACGGCGTGACCGTCGTGGCGATCCCGCCCGAGGTCAACGTCGTCGCCGAGTACCCGATCGCGGTCGTGGCCGGCGCCGCGCATCCGGGGCTCGCGCGCGCCTGGGTCGACCTCGTGCGCTCGGAGGCCGGGCAGAGCGCGCTGCGGCGCGCCGGGTTCCTCGCGCCGTCCGGGGGCGGATCGGGCCCGTGAGCGCGCGCCTCCGCGCGGAGCAGGGCGCCCTGGCCGCGATCGGCGCGGTCCTCGTGGCGTTCCTGGCCGTCCCGATCCTGGCGCTGTTCGTGACGGCCACGGCGGCGGACGTCGAGCAGGGGCTCAGCCACCCCCTCGTGTGGCCCGCGCTGCGGCTGAGCCTCGTCACCACCGCGGCCAGCCTCGCCCTCGTGGTGGTCCTCGGGACGCCGCTCGCCTGGACGCTCGCGCGCGCGCGCGGGCGCCTCGCGCGCGCGGTCGAGACGGCGGTGCAGCTGCCCATCGTGATCCCGCCGGCGGTCGCCGGGGTCGCGATGCTGCTCGCCTTCGGGCGGCGCGGGCTCCTCGCCGGCTGGCTGTACCCGGAGGGGTGGTCGGTGACGTTCACGACCGCGGCGGTCGTCATGGCCGAGGTGTTCGTCTCGGCGCCGTTCTTCGTGCAGGCGGCGACGAGCGCGTTCCGGCGGGTCGACCCGAAGCTCGTGGTGGTGGCGCGGACGTTCGGCGCGTCGCCGCTCCGGGTGTTCTTTCGCGTGGCGCTGCCGCTGTCGGCCCCGGGGCTCGTCGCGGGGGCGGCCATGAGCTGGGCGCGCTCCCTCGGCGAGTTCGGCGCGACGCTCATGTTCGCCGGGAACCTGCAAGGCCGGACGCAGACGCTGCCGCTCGCCATCTACACGGCGCTCGAGTCGGACATGCGCGCGGCGCAGGCGCTGTCGATGGTCCTCGTCGCCGTGGCGTTCGCGCTGCTCCTGTTCGTGCGGGCCGCGGCGCGGCGCTCCGCCGGGCGCGGCGAGGCGGCGCCGTGACCGGCGCGGAGGGGCTGCGCGCCCGCGTGACGGCGCGGGTCGGGCGGCTGCGCATCGACGCGGAGATCGAGACCGGAGCGGGGACGCTGGCCCTCGTGGGGCCCAACGGCGCGGGGAAGACGAGCCTGCTCTCACTCCTGCTCGGCGTGCTCCCCGTGAACCGGGGGCGTGTCGAGATCGGGGGCGCGCTGCTCCTCGACACGGCCGCCGGCATCGACGTGCCGGTCGAGCGGCGCGGGATCGGCTACGTACCGCAGGACTACGCGCTGTTTCCGCACCTCAGCGTCCGGGAGAACGTCGCGTTCGCGGTGAGGAGCGATCCCTCGCGCCGGAGGGGCGCGTCCATCGGCGCGCGGGTGGACACGGTGCTGCACGACCTCGGCATCTCCGAGCACGCGGACCGCCGGACCGAGGCGCTCTCCGGGGGCGAGAGGCAGCGCGTGGCGCTCGCGCGCGCGCTCTCCGTGAGCCCGCGGGCGCTGCTGCTCGACGAGCCGCTGGCCGCGCTCGACGTCCATTCCCGCCGCGAGGTGCGGGCGTTCCTCGCGGGGTACCTGGAGGCGCTCGCCCTCCCGACGATCGTCGTCACGCACGACGCGGCGGACGCGCGGCTCCTCGGGAGGCGCATCGCCGTGCTCGAGGCGGGGCGCGTGACGCAGGCCGGGACGTGGGAGGAGCTTTCGGCCCGGCCGGCGTCGCGCTTCGTGGAGGAGCTCGTCGCGTCGGTGCGCGGCGGGGGTGAGTAACGCAGTCGATGCCCTGAGCCACCGCCGACCTCCGAAAACGCGCTGCCGGCCGCGCGCCGCTCCGTCAAAACGCGACGCCCAGGCTGAGCGCGCCCAGGGCTTGAGCGATGAGGGGAGCGGAGCGCGCCTCGTCGACGGCGATGACGGGGCGCGGCAGGAGCGTGAGGCAGGTGAGCTCGAAGCCGAGGCTCACGCTCGGAAGAAAGAAGAACTGGGCGCTCAGCCCCACGTCGGCGGCAAAGAAGAAAAACCCCTCGCTGCGCCCCACGAGCGGCAACGTGACGTCGCCGGTGGCCTGGAGGTGATAGGCGCCGATGCCGAGGAGCGGCCCCCATTCCCAGTGAGGACCGGCAGCTGCTGGCGCGAGGTTCCAGCTGGCCCGGAGGAGCGCGAGCTCCTGGCGCACCTGGGCAGCGCCGCCTCCACCACGGAACTCGGCGCCGAAGAGGGGGCCGCCCAGGAGCAGACCGAGACGGAGGCTCTCGTCGACGCGATAGTGCGCCCCGATCTGCGCCCCCGCGCCGCCGCCGATCGGAGGCGTGAAGAGGACGAGCCCTCCGGTGCGCAGGTGGAAGCGGGGAGGCTTCTGGGAGAAGCGGAGCACCTCGGGGGCGGGCGGCTGCGCCTCGACGCCGAGCACGTCCCGCGCGGGGGCTTGGCCCGAGCCGAGCTCGAGCAGGCTTGCGCGCAGCAGATCGACGGCGCGCACGGCGAGGAGCATCGGGCCATCGCTCGAAGGGTCGATGAGGAGCCTGCGCGTGGTCGTCTTGCCGGTCACGCGATCCACGATGCACACCTCGGCGGCCGTGCCGCTGCCGTCGCGGCTCAGCGCGACAGCCGCGAAGGCCTCGCTCTCCTGCGCCTTTCGCTCGAGCTCCTCGGCCCCTGGAGGGCGCGCGGCGCTCCCGAGCGCGATCACCTCGAAGGACTGCAGCTCGAGCTCGGCGCTGAGCCGTCCGAAGGCCTCGAAGAGCGTGGCGTCGCGCGGGGGCGGCCGCACGACGAGCACCCGCTGCGCCCAGGCCAGTCGAGGGCAGACGAGCAGCAGCAGCAGGACGAGGAGCGTTCGCGCCCGCTGACCCATGGATCAGGGCTGCGCGGCGAGCTGTCGGGCCGTCTTGGCGTGGACCCCGCTCGGAAAGAGGCGCAGGTACTCCTGCGCCACCGCGCGCGCCGCGGCGGGCCCCTCGAGGATCTGGACGGTGCGCATCTTTCCCGCGAGCGATTCGGCGGCGAAGGGGCCGCTCGGCGCCTCGCGGAGCGCCGTCTCGTACCAGGTCCTGGCGCGCGCGGCGGCGCCGCGGCCCTCGTGCAGGCGCCCGAGCAAGAAGGCGGCACGACTCCCTGCGGCCTTCGCGTAGCGCGAGCGCAGGGCCAGCAGGGCCTGCTCGGCGAGCTCGCCCTGCCCCACATAGCGGGCGGCGTCGGCCAGGGCGTTCAGATCGGCGGCGTCGCAGGAGGCGAGACAAGCCTGCTCGCCCCGCGCCGCGGCCTCCTGGACGACGCGCCGGAACTCGCCCTGAGAAACGAGCTTGGTCCAGGACGGTTTGCCGCTCGGCGGCGCGGCCGGGGGCGCCGGATCTTCGGAGGAGCTCGGCTCCGGGGAGCTCGCGGGCTCCGGCGGCGCCGGCGCGACCTCGGCGCCCTCTCCCTGCGCGGCGGGAGGCGCGGGCTCGGGGCCGTGCGCCGCGGCGTCGCTGACGAGGAGCGTCCTCGCCGACGCGTCCCCCACGAAGCGCTGCCCCGCGCGCACGCTCACGGCGCCGAAACCGGCGTAGCCCTCCACCTCGACCGAGCCCTCGTGCAGGGTCACCTCGATCCGCTCGCGGTCGGCGTCCCAGTGGAGCTCGAAGCGCGTGCCCGTGACGCGGACCACGAACGGACCCGCCACGAAGCGCCAATCGCTGTGCCCGGTGTGCGTGATCTCGGCGTCGACGCGGCCGCGCTCGACCGAGACGCGGGCGCCGCTCTCGTTCTCGATCTCGTCGATGCGAAGCCGCGCCCCTGCCGCCGCCCGGATCTGCGTCCGATCGGAGAAGGTGATGGCGGCCGGGTGATCGAGGGGCACGCGCACATAGCCGCTCTCCTCCTCCGCCCCTTCAACGACATAGTCGAGGCCTCGCTCCGGCAGCCAGAGGAAGAGAGCGAGCAACACGCTCCCGGCGAGGGCGAGCGGCGCTGCCCAGCGCACGACCGCCCGCGGCTTGCTCGCGCGAGCCTGCTCCTCGTCGACGCGGCGCAGGAAGGCGGCGCGCGCCTCGATGCGCTCTGTCTCGCTCAGCCGAGCGGCGCGCTGCAGGAGCTCCGCAACGGGATCGAGCTGTCGTCCGGGGTCGCTCATGGCCAGAGTCCTTCACGCTGAGACAAAAACTCCTGGAGGGCTGGCTCACGCGCCTTTCGCAACAGCTCGCGTGCGCTCTCGAGCTCCCGGCGCAACGTCGATTCGGACACGCCGAGGGCCGCGGCCGTCTCGAGCATGTCGAGGCCTTGGACGTGGCGCAGCACGAAGGCCATGCGCCGGCGCGTGCTCAGCCTGTCGAGCGCGCGGTGGAGAGCGCGGAGCACCTCGCGATGCTCGAAGTCGACGCGCTCGAGGGCGCGCTCGGGGAGCTCCCCGCTCGGGGAGAGGCCCACCCAGCGGCGTATCTTGCGCTTCCGGATCTCGAGCGCCGCTTGCCGCGCCGCGATGGTCGCGAGATAGCCACGGAGGGCCTGCCCGTCCTGGATGCGCGCGGCGCCCTGGATCAGGGACAGGAACACCTCCTGCACCAGATCTTCGAGGCTCGTATCGGGGCCGAGGGCGCCATAGAGCACACCTCGCACGAGGCCGGAGTACCGATCCCAGATGACGGCCATGGCCTCGCGCTCTCCTGCGGCCGCGCCGGCGACCAGGCTCGCGTCCGACCGCTTTTCAGCGGGAAAGCGGGCCAAGGTGGGCACCGGCGGCGGTGATACGGAGCGCGTGGGGTGAGCCACTCCCTCCTAGTTACTTGGGGGCGTCTCGACCCGCCAGAAAAATTCGGCAGCTGCCGGCCCGCGGGGTCGAGGCAGGAAACTCGGAGCATTTCGCTTGCGCTCCACGGCATGGCCTCCCAGCTTTGCCTCGTTCCTTATGCGTCTCTCCCGCAGCACCTGGGTCCTCGGAGCCGCCGCGCTCTCGGCCGCGGCCTGGGGGTTTTCCTGTGAGGACCAGCTCATCCAGACGGCCACGCGGCTCCCCGGGGACGCGGGCCTCGGCGGCAGCTCTCCTTCCCTCGCGGACCTCGCTTGCGAGGGAGATTCGCCCGACGACGAGCTCCCTCCGGGCGCCGCCTTCGGGGAAGGAGAGGAGCTCGCGCGGTCGCCGCTCGTCAGCGAGAGCTATGGTGCGCTCGAGGGCCCCGGTCTCTCCATCACGGCGCGCGATACCTTCCGCGTCTATTGGAACGGCGCCCTCGTCGCCGTGAGCGAATCGGCGCGCGCTCCGCGCTTCGTGCCCCTCTCCTTGCTCCCGGGCGACAACGTGATTGCCGTGAGCGTCCATGCCGCAGCGGGGACCCCCGCGGCGCTCGTCCAGCTCGACGAGCTCGAGCGCAGCTACGGGAGCGGCAGCGACTGGAAGCTGAGCACGGCGCCGGAAGGAGACTGGACGGCGCCTGGCTACGACGACAGCGGCTGGATGGCGGCGCGCGAGCTGGGGAGCGCGGGAGATCTGCCGGGCTGCGATCCCGGGGGTTCCTTTCCATCGAACACGACGGCTCGCTGGATCGGGCCGGCGCCCGGGACGAGGGGGCCCATCGCCCTCCGGAAGGTGATACGGATCGAGCCGGTCGGCTTCGGCGAGAGCACCACCGGCGGCGCAGGTGCGACGCCCGTGCTCGTCTCGAGCTGGGCCGATCTCGAGAGGCTCGCCGGCTCCGACGCGCCGGCTGTGCTCCTGCTCGCCGAAGGCACCCACGATTTCCGCCGCAAGGGATCGGACGTCGCGGACATCGAGGTGTGCCCGAGCGCCTGCGCGGAGGATGCCGAGAAGATGCTCTATCAGGTCCTCACCGGGGATGCGACCTGCGCGAGCCCGCTCGTCGGCGCGACGCGGAACGATCGCATCCTCCGCTTCGGCTCGAACAAGACGCTGGTCGGGCTCGGACGCGGCGCGGCGCTGCCGGGTGTGACCATGGCCCTCGACGAGAGCCAGAACGTCATCATCCGCAACCTCGCCCTCTACGATCTGAACGCCGGCATTCTCGAAGCGGGCGATGCGTTCACGCTGACAGCCCCCTCCAGGGTCTGGATCGATCACACGACCGTCAAGTGGATCAGCGACGCCTTTACCGACATCCTCGCGGGCACGAGCGCGGTCACCGTCTCCTATGTCCACTTCGATGGGAGCAACGAGGCGGAATGCGGCGGACGCGAGCGCTGGGCCTCCACGATCACCGACTCCGAGGTGACGATGCACCACTGTCGCTTCGATGAAGCGAGCACGCGCGCCCCCCTCGCGGTCGGCTCCCAGGCGCGCGTCCACCTCTTCAACAACGTGTTCTCGAACATCTCGGGGTGGGCGGTCGGCGCTTCGTGCGAGGGGCAGCTGCTGCTCGAGGCGAGCGTGTTCGAGAACGTCGAGGCAGCGACGCGGCGCTCGAGCTGCAGCGACTCGACGGGCATTGGGCTCCTCCTGGCCGTCCCTGGCTCGAACCTCTACCGCGACGGGAGCGGCGTTCACCTGGGCGGCGGGGGCGAGGAGCCAGCCGATGACGTCTTCACGCCTCCTTACGACTACGCGCCCGAACGGGCGAGCGACGCCTTTCCCCAGGTGATCTCTCGCGCCGGCGCGGGAGGGCCCTGGGCGCTGCCGCTCGCGCGCGAGTAGCGCCCGCTTTTTTTGACGGGTCCGACCTCCCTCGAACAACCACCCGTCGTGTTGCCCTTCAGCGCGCTCTTCCGCCATTCCGGCGGCAGTCGAAACTTCCATCATCGTTCGCTCGGGGCGGTCGCGTGGATCTGCGCGGGCCCTCTCGCTCTCGTTGGCTCGTTCGCCTGTTCGAGCGAGCAGGACGCCGACCCGCTGACCTCCGCGGCCGGAGGCGGCTCGTCCGCCGCATCCGGCGGGCCATCGAGCGGCACGACCGCATCCGGCGGGCCATCGAGCGGCACGACGGGGAGCGGAGGCGCGGTGTCGCCCGGCGGCTCGGGAGGCGCCGACACGGGCGGCAGCTCGGGGACCGGCGGCGACGGCGGCGGCGGCTCAGGCGCAGGTGGCTCGGGCGGCGGCAGCGGCGCGTCCGACTGCAACAGCGCGACAGGTGGGCCGCTCGTCGAGGTGAACCGGGATGGCTCGGGGGATTTCACCTCGGTTCAAGCCGCGATCAACAGCGTCGCCAGGTCGAACACGACGCCCACCGTGATCCGCATCGCCCCTGGGACCTACGCCGAGAAGCTCGTCGTCGACCGCCCCCACCTGACGCTCTGCGGCCGGGCAGGTCAGGCGGAGACGACCGTGCTCACCTACGGCGACAGCGCCAACACCTCGAACGGCGCAGGGGGCACGCTGGGCACCTCGGGGAGCTTCAGCGTCAACATCTCCGCGAGCGACGTCTCGGTCGAGAACATCACCTTCGCCAACAGCACGGGCCCAGGCATCCAGGCCGTCGCTCTCCTCGTCTCCGGGAGCCGCGTGCAGTTCCGTCGCTGCCGGGCCCTCGGTTACCAGGACACGCTCTACGTGAAGAACGGAACGCAGTACTTCAGGGACTGTTACATCGAGGGCAGCGTCGACTTCATCTTCGGGGGCGCCACGGCCGTCTTCGAGAACTGCACGATGCACAACGCCGCGGGCGGGACGGCGATCACGGCGCCGAGCACGGACGAATCGATCCCTTTCGGGATCGTGTTCCTCGGAGGACGGGCCACGGCGGCCGGCTCGGTCAGGTCCGGCTCGGTCGCCCTCGGTCGCAACTGGAGGCCCTACGGCGCGACCGCCTACCTCGGGACCGAGCTCGGCGCGCACATCGCGCCCCAGGGCTGGGTCCGCATGGGCGACAACACGCTCGCGACCGCGCGCTTCGCCGAGCACATGACCACGGGACCTGGCGCGAAGCCGGGCGAGCGAGCCCCGGAGTCCAGGCAGCTCAGCGCGGCCGAGGCTGCGAGCTACACGGTCGAGAGCATGCTCGCGCCCTGGAGGCCTACGTTCGCGGACTGAGAGCGCCTCTCATCGACCCTTGTCCCTCAAGACCAAAGAAAGATCAAAGCGCGATGAAGCAGAACCTCTTCGCCTCCTTCCTCCTCGCGCTCTCCCCTCTCGGCCTCGCCCTCGCCTGCGGGACTTCAGCGCCCGACGGCCCGGGAGGCATCGACTCGCTGGCAGGGGGAAGCGGGAGCACGGGCGCAACGACGGGAGGCGCGGCGAGCGGAGAGAGCTCGGCCGCCGGAAGCTCGGTCACGGGTGGAGATCCGAGCCCGGGAGGCACGGGGGGCGGCGGCTCGGCGAGCACCTCGGGGGGAGCGGGCGGCGGCGAGCCGGGCGCGGGTTCGGGGGGTGCGGGCGGCGACGGAGGCGGAGGCGCGGGCGGCGCGGTCGACAGCGACGGTTGTCCCCTGACCCTGGAGGGCTTTGCCAGCGTGAGCGGCGAGGGCCAAGACGGGACCTATGGCGGACGAGACGGAGAGACGGTCACGGTGACGACGCAGGCCGATCTCGAGAAGTACGCCGGCGCGGCCGAGCCCTATGTGATCCGGGTCCAGGGAAAGATCACGATGTCCCCCAAGGGCAAGGAGATCTCGGTCGCATCGGACAAGACCATCGTGGGCGTGGGCGCGACGGCCGAGATCTCCCAGGGGGGGTTCTTCCTGGGGAGCGGGGTGCACAACGTCATCCTGAGGAACCTGACCATCGGGGACACCTTCGTCGAAGGAGACTGGGAAGGGAAGACGCAGGACTTCGACGGCGTCCAGATGGACACGGCCCACCACGTCTGGATCGATCACTGCCATTTGCACCACATCGGCGACGGCATGATCGACAGCCGCAAGGACACCTCGTACTTGACGGTGTCCTGGAGCATCCTGAGCGATCACAACAAGGCGTTCGGGATCGGCTGGACGGAGAACCTCACCGCGCAGATGACCATCCACCACAACTGGTTCCGCGATCTGAACCAGCGGAACCCCAGCACGGACAACGTGCTCCGCGCCCACCTCTACAACAACTGGCTCCAGCGCATCGACTCCTACGGCAACTACGCGCGCGGCGGCACCAACATGGTGCTCGAGAACAGCGTGTTCGACACGGTGAATCGCCCGCATTACTATGACGACGGCACGCTGGTCGCCACGGGGAACATCTACCGTTCCACGTCGGGGGACAAGGAGTCGAGCGGCTCCACGGTTTCCTTCTTCGATCCGAGCGACTTCTACGAGTACTCCCTCGATCCCGCGGACCAGGTCGAGGCGCTGCTCACCAGGTGCGCAGGTCCGAGACCTGAGCTCGGCCTTTGAGCCACCGGGAGCGCGACGAGGCAGGGGACCAGCCCTCGGGGGAAGCGGCTCTACCGCAGCGCTCCAGGCCCCTCCTCCGGCGTGCAGAGCGTTGTTGACCGCGATCCGGGCTCCGATCCCGAACCGCCTTCATCACCCGCCGGAGAGGCGGCGTCCGCGCGCGCATCACGCCCCCGACCTCCGACATGGGGTCCAGGGACGGGTCGACAGCGCGGCAGACCAGCGCGCCGGCGCGGGAGGCGCGCGGCGCAGGGAGACGCGCTGTCGTGCTCAGCGAAGCCGGAAGAAGGCGGGGACGGCGTGGACCATGGAATGAGCTTATCGCGGTCGGGGATCGCGGACAACCGGCGAGCGAGGTCACGCCCTCTGACGACGCGCCCGGGGCGGCTCGGGCGCGCCGCCTGAGGCGGCCTTCGGACGGCCGCCGACGAACGCCGCCAGGTGCTCGCCGGTCAGCGTCGACTTTGCCGCCACCAGGTCGGCCGGGGTGCCTTCGAACACGATCCGCCCGCCGTCGTGGCCCGCGCCCGGCCCGAGGTCGATGATCCAGTCGGCGTGCGCCATCACCGCCTGGTTGTGCTCGATCACGATGACCGACTTGCCGGCGTCGACGAGCCGGTCCAGGAGCCCGAGCAGCTGCTCCAGGTCGGCCAGGTGCAGCCCGGTGGTCGGCTCGTCGAGCACGTAGACGCCGCCGTCTTCGCCCATGTGCGTCGCGAGCTTGAGCCGCTGCCGCTCGCCGCCCGACAGCGTGGTGAGCGGCTGGCCGAGCCGGAGGTAGCCGAGCCCCACGTCGGCCATGCGCTGCAGGATCGCGTGCGCGGCCGGCGTACGCGCCTCGCCGGCGCCGAAGAAGCGGGCCGCGTCGTCGACCGACAGGTCGAGCACCTCGGCGATGTTGAGCCCGCCGAACCGGTACTCCAGCACCGACGCCTGGAACCGCCGGCCCTCGCACTCCTCGCAGACCGTGGCGACGCCGGCCATCATCGCCAGGTCGGTGTAGATCACCCCGGCGCCGTTGCAGGTCGGACAGGCGCCCTCGGAGTTGGCGCTGAACAGCGCGGGCTTCACGCCGTTGGCCTTCGCGAACGCCTTGCGGATCGGCTCCAGCAGGTCGGTGTACGTCGCCGGGTTGCTCCGCCGCGAGCCGCGGATCGGGGTCTGGTCGACCGACACCACCCCTTCCCGGCCGCACACCGAGCCGTGGATGAGCGAGCTCTTGCCCGACCCGGCCACGCCGGTCACCACCACCAGCACGCCGAGCGGGATGTCGACGTTGACGTTCTGCAGGTTGTGCGTGCGGGCGCCGCGCACCTTGATCACCCCCGACGGCTTCCGCACCGACGGCTTCAGGGAGGCCCGGTCGTTCAGGTGGCGGCCGGTGAGCGTGCCGCTGGCCCGCAGCGCGTCGACGGTGCCCTCGAAGACCACCTTGCCGCCGGCGGTGCCGGCGCCGGGGCCGAGATCGACGACGTGGTCGGCGATCGCGATCACCTCCGGCTTGTGCTCGACCACGAGGACGGTGTTGCCCTTGTCGCGCAGCCGCCGCAGCAGGTCGTTCATCCGCTGGATGTCGTGGGGGTGCAGCCCGGCCGTCGGCTCGTCGAAGACGTAGGTCACGTCGGTGAGCGACGACCCGAGGTGGCGGATCATCTTGGTGCGCTGCGCCTCACCGCCCGACAGCGTGCCGGACGGCCTGTCGAGGCTGAGGTAGCCCAGCCCGATCTCCACGAACGAGTCGAGCGTCTCCCGCAGCGTCGCCAGGAGCGGCGCGACGGACGGCTCGTCCAGGCCGCGCACCCACGCGGCGAGGTCGCTGATCTGCATCGCGCAGGCGTCGGCGATGTTGATCCCCTTGATCTTGGAGGACCGGGCCGCCTCGTTGAGCCGGGTGCCGCGGCACTCGGGACAGGTGGTGAAGGTGACCGCGCGGTCCACGAACGCCCGGATGTGCGGCTGCAGCGCGTCGACGTCCTTGGACAGGTACGACTTCTGGATCGACGGGATCAGCCCTGCATAGGTGAGGTTGATGCCGTCGACCTTGATCTTGGTCGGCTCCTTGTGGAGCAGGTCGTGCAGCTCTTTCTTGCTGAACTTGCGGATCGGCTTGTCCGGGTCGAAGAAGCCGCAGCCCCTGAAGATGCGGCCGTACCAGCCTTCCATGCTGTAGCCGGGGATCGTGATCGCGCCCTCGTTGAGCGACTTCTTGTCGTCGTACAGCTGGGACAGGTCGATGTCGGAGACCGAGCCCATCCCCTCGCATCGCGGGCACATGCCGCCGTTGACCTCGAACGTGCGCGCCTCGGTCTTCTTCCCGCCGGCCTTCTCGACGACGATCTGCCCGGCGCCGCGGACCGAGGGGACGTTGAACGAGAAGGCGTTGGGCGACCCGATGCGCGGCTTCCCGAGCCGGCTGAAGAGGATGCGCAGCATGGCGTTGGCGTCGGTGGCCGTGCCGACCGTCGACCGGACGTTGGCGCCCATCCGCTCCTGGTCGACGATGATCGCGGTCGTCAGCCCTTCCAGGACGTCGACCTCGGGCCGGGCCAGCGTCGGCATGAACCCCTGCACGAACGCGCTGTAGGTCTCGTTGATCAGCCGCTGCGACTCCGCCGCGATGGTGCCGAACACGAGCGACGACTTGCCCGATCCCGAGACGCCGGTGAACACGGTCAGCCGCCGCTTGGGGATCTCGACGCTGACGTCTTTCAGGTTGTTCTCCCTGGCGCCCTGGACGCGGATCAGGTCGTGGCGGTCTGCGGCGTGCTGGCTGGAGGCGGTCATGTTTCGCGATCCTGTCATGGATGTTCGACGGTTTGTGAAGAGATCCCCCCGGCCGGCTGCCCGCTCAGTCGGCGGCCCGCCCGCTGCGCCACTTGGTGGCATACGGCAGCACGAACAAGTACAGACCGGTGAACAGGAGCAGGGCGAGCGGGAGCAGCGGCGAGTAGGTCACCCAGGCGGGAGGCTGCCCCTGTCCCGAGGCCAAGGCGACGAAGTTGGCGATGACGGCCACCGTGAAGGCGACGGACACCCAGCGGTGGCTCTGTCGAACCAGTTTGTTCACGGGAGCCTCGCGAGCAGCTCGACGAGCTTTCCACCCATCATCTTCCAGCCGTAGCGCGCGCCGCCGAAGTTCTGCTTCTGGTCCGGCTTGAAGCCCGATTGCTCGAGCGACAGGCGGGTACCCGACGCCGTGGGGGTGAGCGTGAAGGTCACGACGGTGTCGAGGAAAGGCACGGTCCACGTGTAACTGATCTTCCTGTGCGCCTCGATCTCGAGGATGCGGCAGTCCACGGTGCCGTCCCACCCGGGGTACGGCTGCGTCTTGAACGTGAACGCGGCCCCGGGATCGAGCTTGAACCCGACGGCGGGCAGGAGCCACTCCGCGAGCAGCTCGGGGTCGGTGAGCGCGCGCCACACCTTCTCCGGTGAATGGCGCAGATCGAATTCGAAGGAGATGGATTCGGTTTGCGACGGGGCGGTATTGTCGATGAGGCTCATTCGTCCATTTTCTCCAGCAGGGCTTCGAGGCGATCGATGCGGTCTGTCCAGAAGGCTCGGTAGTGTGCGATCCAGTCGAGGAGCGGCTTCATCCCGCGCGGCTCCACCCGGTAGTAGACGCAGCGCCCTTCGCGCCGGGCGTTCACCAGGCCGGCGTCCTTCAGCGTGGCGAGGTGCTGCGAGACCGCCGGCTGCGAGATGTCGAAGCGCGCCGTGAGGTCCTTCACCGCCGCTTCGCCGCGCGTGAGCGACTCGAAGATCGCCCGGCGGCTGGGGTCGGCCAGCGCCTGGAAGATCTTGTCCTCGGCCGCGGCCGCGCGCTGCATGGTCAACCTATAAGCCGACGCTTATGGATTGTCAAGCGCGCAGACCGGGCCGCCGGGACCGGCGGAGCGGGGTCATGATCCTCACGCTCGGTGCGTGACCTCCGAGAGCGGCCCCCTCCGCGGTGAGCTGCGGCACACCAAGGGGCGCGGGCTTCCCGTCGCTCTAGCCGGCGCGCGCGTAGTGGCTCGGAGGCTGGCCCACGTGCCGGCTGAACGCCGTGCTGAAGGTGCTCGCCGAGCCGTAGCCGACGCGCTCGGCGACCTCGGCGATCCCGAGATCGTGGCGGCGGAGCAGATCCCTCGCCACGGCCATGCGCAAGGCGAGCAGGTATTCCATCGGCGGCAGGCCGACGGCGCGGGTGAAGCGCTCGAAGAACGTCGAGCGCGAGAGCGCCGCCGTCTTCGCGAGCTCGGCCACCGTCCACGAGCGCGAGAGCTCGGCATGCATCTGCCGTATCGCCGGCGCGAGCCGCGCATCGGCGAGCCCGCGCAGGAGCCCCGGAGGCGCGTCGTCGCCTGACGTCGACCGCAGCGCCTCGATGAGCATCACCTCCACGAGCCGCGTGAGCACGAGATCGCGACCCGCCTTCTGCTCGTTCGATTCCTCGCCGACCAGCCGCACCAGCACCGAGAGCCGCTCGACACCGCGCACGTGCACCAGCGCTGGCAGCAGCGACACCATGAGGGCCGCGTCCGGCGCGTCGAAGACGAAATACCCGCCGAGCAGCCGCGCGTCGGGGCGTCCGCCGCGCGTGCCGTGGCGGACCTCGCCCGTCGGCGCGGGCGTGACCTTGGGGTCGACGCGCTCCGGCCTCACCGGCTCGAAGCCCGACAGCGTGAAGCCCGGCGTCGCCGGCAGGAGCACGAAATCACCTGCCTCGAGCGTGACGGCGCGCTGACCGTCGACAGCGAGACGGCAGCGGCCCTCGAGCACGGCAGAGAAGCTCGGTTGGCCAAAGTCCGAGTAGCGAACCCCCCAGCGGCCGGCTCCGCTGATGACCTTCGAGAACACGGCGCGCGGCTGGAGCAGCGCGATGACTTCCGAGAGCGGGTCGTTCACGTCCGGACTCTAGCCAATGAAACACGGACTGTCCATGATGGACCGTCCGGCTCACCGCGGCTACTTTACCCTCATGAACGCCGCGCGCACCGCGGCAAAGAAGTCGACGTGAATGCGACGAATGGCGTTCGTTCGACGATGACCGCACGTCCCGGAGGGGGCGACGAGGTGAGAGATAACGCGATGAAGACGGTGCTCATTACTGGTTGTTCCTCTGGCTATGGCCTCGAGACGGCGCGCCACTTCCACGCGCAGGGCTGGAACGTGGTCGCCACCATGCGAACGCCGCGCGAGGGCGTCCTGCCCCGATCGGACCGGCTGCGCGTGGTCGCGCTCGACGTGACGAAGCCCGAGAGCATCGCCGCCGCGATCGAGGCGAGCGGGCCTATCGACGTGCTCGTCAACAACGCGGGCATCGGCCTCTTCGGCGCCTTCGAGGTCACGCCCATGGCCACGGTGCGCGAGGTGTTCGAGACCAACACCTTCGGCGTGATGGCGATGACGCAGGCCGTGCTGCCCCAGCTCCGCGCGCGCAGGTCGGGGGTGATCGTGAACGTGACCTCGAGCGCGACGCTGGCGCCCATGCCGCTGGTGGCCGTGTACACGGCGAGCAAGACGGCCATCGAGGGGTTCACCGCGTCGCTCGCGTTCGAGCTCGCGGAGTTCGATGTGCGGGTGAAGCTGGTCGAGCCGGGCTATGGCCCGAGCACGAGCTTCACGAGCAACGGGGGGGCCCGGATGCAGGGGCTGATCCCCGAGGCGTACGCGCCCTTCGCGCAACGCATCTTCGCCTCTCTCGGGCAGCCGTCCGCGGTGACGAGGGAGTCCGACGTGGCCGAGGTGGTGTGGCGCGCCGCGAACGACGCGACCGGGAAGCTCCGTTTTCCGGCCGGTCCCGACGCGGTGGCGCTGGCTCGCTCGACATAAGCACCGTCGACGGGGCGCGGTGGGCCGTCGCGATCCGCGACCGGGACGCCGTCGCGCGCGCCTTCTCGGGGCTGCCGCTGGCCCCCGTTAGCCCGGGTGTGCGGGCTGCCGGACCGAGTACTCGGTGCCCGAGCGGAAGGGCACCGTCATCGACGCGAAGCCGTGGCGCGGATCGCGCACGTAGGCGACGTAATCGCGGTAGTCGGCCCTGAAGACGCCGACGTTGTCGGTCACCACCACGGCGCCCGGACGCAGGGCCGGGGCGACGAGCTTCAGCACGTCGAGGGCTCGCAGGGGAAACCCATCGTTGAGCATGAAGTCCACCTCGCCGAGGTCGGCCCGCAGCGTCTCCGTCGCGTCGCCGACGCGGATCTCGGCGAAGGACGCGAGCCCCGCCTCCTCCAGGTTCGCCTGCGCGCGCCGCGCCTTCTCCGGCACGAGCTCGGTGCCGATGACGCGGCCGCCGCCGTTGTCGCGCACCGCCGCCGCCAGCCACAGCGTCGAGACGCCGAACGACGTGCCGAACTCGACGATCGTTGTGGCGCGGAGCGCCCGCGCCGTCAGGTAGCAGAAGGCGCCCTGGTCGCTCCCGATCGCGAGGTACTTGTCGGCGAAGTCGAACTCCGTGCCCGGAACGTCGATGCGGCGGCCGAGGAGCATCCGCGGCAGCTTCGGCAGCAAGTGGAGCAGGACGCCCGGCAACTGCCGGTCGGCGTCGTCGTGGAGGCGCCGCAGCACGGCGCGCACCCGCCCGTCGGGCAGGATGGCGAAGGGATCGGATTTCATGGGAGGAGAGCCTAAGCAACCGGCGCCTTGACCGCATTGCGCAATCAAGACAAATTGTTGTTCAAAGCGGTCATGGCAGCGAAGCGGCGGAGCTCGGGGGCGACACGGATTGAGCATCCGACGGGCTGGACGATCCGCGGAGACGTCCAGGTGGCGAACGAGCCCCGTGGCGCTGCGGCGTCGCTCGAGTCGCTCGCGACCCGTTTCGCGCTCGAGGCGCGTGGGCGCTGGAAGACCGAGGTCGCGCGGCCGGTGAACGCGATCGGGCTCAGCATGGCCAGCGGCGGGCTCGAGAGCGAGCCTCACGCGCACCGCGAATCGCAGCTGATGTACCTGGTGCGCGGAGAGCTGGTCTGCGAAGGGTCGAGCGCCCTCTGGATCGTGCCGCCGCAATCGGCGCTGTGGATCCCCGCGTCCGTGACGCATCGGATCCGCGCGCGCGCGCCGCTCGAGGGCTACAGCGTCTTCGTCGAGCCCGGCGCGGCGCCGAACCTCCCGCGGGATTGCTGCGCGGTGTCGGTGACGCCGCTCCTCCGCGAGCTGTTGCTGCGCCTGGCGACGCGCCCCGCGCTCTACGACCTCGAAGGGCCGGACGCGCGGCTGGTGAGCGTGCTCCTCGACGAGCTCGCGACCGTCTCCATCGAGAAGCATCGCCTGCCGATGCCGACCGATCCGCGGCTCCGTCGTCTGGTGGACGCGATGACCGCCGATCCGGCGAACGGCGCGACGGCGAAGGCGTGGGCGAAGCGAATCGGCGTCGGCGAGCGCACCTTGAACCGTCTCCTGGTCGAGGAGACAGGCTTGAGCTTCGGCCGCTGGCGCCAGCAGCTCCACATCATCCTCGCCATCCAGAAGCTCTCCCGCGGCGCGGCCGTGCAAAGCGTGGCGCTGGACCTCGGCTACGAGAGCGCGAGCAGCTTCGTGACCATGTTTCGCAAAGCGCTCGGGACGTCGCCCGCGCGGTACATGGCGGGCCGCCTGGCCGCGCCTGCTTGAGCGGAGGTGGGATGGCGAGGCCGGGAGGCGGGCGCTCCGGGACGGGAGTCGCCGCTCTACCGCAGGATCTCCTCGAGCAACGCGTTCGGCGCGCCGCGGCGGTCCTCGCCGAACGACGTGACGCCCAGGCCGTAGTACTGGTTCATGATGGTGAACCACAGATCGCGGAGCTGGCGATCGCTGCCGAGGGCGCCGTAGGCGACGTGCGCGTCGTTCAAGAAGACGCCGTTGCCGCCGAGGAGCACGATGGGCAGGTCGTACCCGTCGTGATCGTGCGAGCGCATCTCGCTCATGTGCACCATGACGCAGTGATCGAGCACCGTGCCGTCGCCCTCGGGGATCGCGTCCAGCCGCTGCGCGAGCTGCGCGCTCTTCTGGTTGAGCCAGCAGTTGATCGCCGCGTAGTCGAGGTTGCTCTGCGCGATGATCTTGTACTGGCCATTCTGGGTCGCCTTGTCCAGGTTGCCGGCGGCGTGCTGGGAGGAGTGGTAGTGCAGGCTGCTCTCTCTCCTGTACGCGAGCCCCACCTTGGCGCGGACGTCCTCCGGGATGCACCGGTACTCGAACTCGGAGCGCATGTCGTCGAGCATGTGGGTGATCACGCGCGTCACGTCGCATTGAATGGCCATGACGATGAGGTCGATCATGACCTTCGCGTGATCTTCGTGCTTGTACGGGCCGGCTCCCGTGTTGTCGTTCTCGTTGAGCCCCTCCGCCTGGCCCGGCGGCTCGGGGACCACGCCGGGCTGGCCGATCGGGCTGCAGCCGAGGCCCCCTTGCCCCGGCGTCATCGTGTCCTGGACGCGGGTCGCGTTCTTCTCGATCTCGCGCAGCGAGTCCAGGTATTGCTGGACGATCTTGCGATCCTCGGAGCCGACCCGGTTCATGAGCGAGTTCGCGTCCGCGAGCACGCCGTCGATGACGCTCTTCTCGGCCGCCGCGCGGCGCTCCGCCTCGATCCTGGCCTCCTCGTCGCTCTGCCCTGGCACGCCGGCCCCCACGCCCGCGCCGACGAGCGCGTCGAACACCGCCTTCGGGTTGACCGAGCGCTTCAGCGGCTCGCGCGGGCTCTTCCACGAGACGACCTGGTTGTAGGCGTAGCTGCGCTGGTCGAAGAAGCCGGGCTTGACCCCGAGCCCCGTCTGCAGCGACGGGATGCGGGTCGCCTGCTCCGGGCCTGCCTTCTGGACGATGAGCTGGTCGACCGAGACGCCGTTGCCCACCCACTCGCCGAGGTCCTGGCGCGCCTCCCTCCCCAGCTGATCGGCGTCCACGCAGGTCGAGAGCGCCGCGCCGAGGCGCGAGTGGGAAGGCTCGATGTAGGGGTGCTGCTCCGTGCTCCACGTGTAGTTGCCGAGGCGGCTTATCATGAGCATCTTCGACTTCACCGGCGCGAAGTGCTCGAGCACCCTCGGCAGCTTGAAGTCGGCGCCCTTCAACGTCTTCCCGAACGCCGGGGCCGTCTCCCACCAGTGATGGGGCGCCCCGTTCGGGAACGTGCAGAGCAGGAAGCGCTTCGGGGTGCCGGGCTCCCCCGCGCGCGCCCCGCGCGGCGCGAGGCTCTCGAGCCACGGCAGCGCCAGACAGACGCCCGCGCCGCGCAACAGGTTCCTGCGTGTCATCAAGCGTTTCATGTGCGCATCGCTCCTTCGTGCCTCGCCTCGTGCAGAAACAACGCGCGCGGCCTCACCGCGCCTTGCCCTTCCCTCGAAGGCGGAACGCATCGCTGGTCACCACCTGCTTCACCAGATCCGCGATCGTCCCCCCGCCCCAGCGCTCGGCGATCTCCTTGAGCCTGGTCCTGTCGTCGCCGCTCGGGCGCCGGCGCAGGGCATAGCTGAAGAGCTGCTCCGAGGGGCACGCCCCCGACCGGGCGCCCTCGACGAGCGCCGGCACGAGGCCGGAGATGTCCTCGAACGCCGCGCCCTCGTACACCCCCGTCGCGTCGACCGGGTCGCCGTTCGGGTACGCGGTCCGGTAGGCGCCGATCGGATCGAAGTTCTCCAGGCTCAGCCCGATCGGGTCGAGCACGTCGTGGCAGCTCGCGCAGTCGGGCGACGCGCGGTGCTTCTCGAGCGCCTGGCGAACATTTTCGACGGGGCCCTCGTCCCCGCCCGCGTCGCCGAGCTCCGGGATGTCCACGTTGGGGGGCGGCACCAGGGGTACGCAGAAGAACTGCTCCAGGATCGTCTTCGCGCGGGACGTGGGAGAGGTCCTGTCGGCGCGGGACGACAGCGTCAGGAACGCCGGGAGCGTGAGAAACCCCCGGCGCACGCCCTCGGGGTCGTTCGCGGTGAGCGGCTCGACGAGCCGGCTCTCCGGGTGGGGCGCCGTGAGGAACTCGGACCAGGGCCGCCCGCCGGTCGTGAACTCGGCGAAGTAGGCGTTGGCCTGGTCGAGCATCGCGCCCTTCACCTCGTCGTTCCAGAGCGGGAACCGGGTCGCGTCGGCGTTGTGGCTGGGGAGCGTGCGCGTGCCGAGCCACTGCCCGAAGAAGTTCTGGAAGAAGGCGGCGCTCTTCGGGTCGGCCAGCATGCGGTCCACCTGCTCTTGGAGCTCGTCCTCGGTGGCCAGCCGATCGGCCTCCGCCGCGTCGAAGAGCTCCTCGTCCGGGAGCGAGCTCCAGAGCAGGTACGAGAGGCGCGACGCGACCTCGTAGCCGTTGAGGGCGCCCGCCGATCTCGCCGAGTCGGGGCCCAGCTCGATCCGGAGGAGGAAATGCGGCGACGTCAGCAAGGTCCGGACGACGTGCTGCACCGCCTGGACGGGGGACATCTCGAGGGCGGTCCGCGCGTGGGCGTACTGCGCCGCGTACCGCTCGACCTCCGCCGCCTCGAGCGGGCGCCGGAACGCGCGCAGCCCGAAGCGCTCGATGATCTCGCGCGCGCACCCGTCGCCCGCGCCTTGCGCCGGGTCGCACACGAGGATCTTGGCGCGCTGCGCCTCGTTGGAGAACGCGTCCTCGGCGAGGGTCCTGGCGGCGTCGTAATACCCCTGGACCAGGACCTGCGAGAGGTTCGAGAGCGCGCTCACGTTCGCGTCGTAGCCCTTCGCGCCGAAGGCCGGGAAGCCGTCCGCGGGCCGCAGGCGCGTTCCCAGGAGGTGGGCGACCGTCGAATTGTACTCCGAGGCTGTCATATGGTGCAGCGGCATCCCGTCGACAGCGAGGGCGACGTCCTGATCCGGATCGCCGTCGCCCTGCCCCGGAGCGCTATCGCTCCCGAGGGTACCAGTGCACGAGATGCTCAGGAGGCATCCCCCGGCGGCGAGCCAGGGACGCGCGAACACTCGCTCCAATCTGAACGTCATCATCGGCTCCCGCGTATGGAATCGGCTATTCCCCCTAGTGACCGGTGCGCGCGGATTTCGTGATCAAATCGACGTCGGGGCCGCGCGAAGATCAGGCCGTGCCCTGTGCACAGAAGTCTACGGTGATGGTGTTGCTCCTCGGGCTGCCCGGGTGTGGGGCGGACGTGGAGGGCCTCCTCGGAGCCTGGCGTGGTGGCGGTGCACCGCGTCGGAGAACGCCTGTCGAGCGGCCCTCAGCCGCGCATACACGGTGTTGACGTTCACCCCGATCTCCTGCGCGATCTCCGCCGCCGGCATCTCTTCCAGATCGGCGAGGAGGAGCACCACGCGCTTCTCCTCGTCGAGGGACGCCAGGAGGTCGTGCGCCACGCGCGCGGTCTCCGCCCTCGTCATGGCCTCGTAGGGGCTGAGGTCGCTCGGCCCTGCGAGCTGCTCGGGATCCACGATCTCCCCTGTCCCGCGGTGGGCCGGGCTCTGGCGGCGCAGCGACCGCCGGTGCGCCTGCACGACGTTGGCCACGATCCCGAAGACCCACGTCTTCAGCGAGGAGCGGCCCCGGAACTCGGGGAGCCGTCGGTGCACGACGACGAACACCTCCTGGCACACGTCCTCGTGCGACGAGGCGTCCACGCCGAGGCGGCGCACGGTCCGACCGACGAGGGGAAAGAGCTTGCGGTACACCTTGACGAAGTCGAGCGGCGCGGCGTCGTCGGGGACGGCGGAGACCGCGTCGGCGGGCGGAGCCGTCGACGGAGCGACCGCCGCGCGGGCGGTCACGGGCTGGGCAGCCTTCGCACGCACCATCGGTACGAACACAACCCTCTCGCGGTAGGAGCCGAGCTCGATCCCGATGGCGAAGGTGCCGGTATGCATCACGACCCCCTCAGGGCAAAGTCGAAGCAGGAATCCCAGTATTGTGAACGCTCACATTTTTTATGTCAACGAGGATCTGTCCATCCGCGGCCACGCTCGACGTCGCGTCGCTGGCGCTGGCGCTGGCGAGACTCCCCCGGAGCGGCGCGTCAACAAGACGGGCGCAGGGCCACGGTATTGTTCGATGTGGATTCCAATTTCGGGATCGAGGCTCCCTCGCGCCGATTCATTTGAGTTGACATGGTCTATGTGAACGCTCACAATTCTGCCTCGGGGCGTCCTTCCGCTTTGTCCCGGGTAGCCGTCGTGCGCACCGGACTCTTGGTCCTTGGTACCGGGCTCGAGATCCGCGCTGACTCCGCTCGGGTGTCGTAGACGCAAGCCATGGCGAGCTCGCGGGGGCTCGCCCGCGCCGGGCTCGCTCAGGCGGAGCCGATCCAAGTGAGCCCATCCTGACGGAGGGAGCAGAATGGCGATAGGTCGGACGAGATCGTGGTTCGGATTCACGATGACGGCGTGCATCGCCGGCGCGTGCGGCGGCGCGCAGACCGCCGACACGCCCCCTGCGGCAGCGCCGCCCGCGCCGGCGGCGGCCCACGCGACGGGCGCCCCTCCAGCGGCCCCGGCCGCCAAATCCGAGCCACCTGGTGGTGAAGCCGTGAACGCAAAGCCCGCTTCCGTCTCCAAGGCCCCCTTCGGCAACGCCGATGGCAAAGAGGTGCTCCTTTACACGCTGACGAACGCGAACGGCCTGGTCGCGAAGGTGATGACCTACGGCGCGACGGTGACCGAGCTCCACGTCCCCGACAGGACAGGGAAGATGGGCGACGTCGTCCTCGGCCACGACAACCTCGACGGGTACCTGAAGAGCAGCCCGTACTTCGGGGCGACGGTCGGCCGCGTGGCCAATCGCATCAAGAACGCGCAGTTCCAGCTCGATGGCAAGACCTACAAGCTCTCCGCGAACAACGGCGCCCACACGCTGCACGGCGGCAAGAAAGGCTGGGACAAGGTCGTCTGGGACGCGGAAGCGACCGAGACGCCGCGCGGCCCGTCCATCAAGCTCACGTACGTATCGAAGGACGGGGAGGAAGGATACCCCGGCACGGTCAGCGCAACCGCGACCTACACGCTCACCAACGAGAACGAGCTCACGGTCGAGATGTCGGCCACGACCGACAAGACCACGATCGTCAACATGGCCCACCACAGCTACTGGAACCTGGGAGGGCACGCCTCGGGCGCCGTCGCCGACCAGGAGCTGACGCTGCACGCCGACAGCTACACCCCGCCGGACGCCACCGACATCCCCTCGGGCCAGATCAAGCCGGTGAAGGGGACGCCGCTCGATTTCACCGCCGCGAAGCCGATCGGCAGGGACCTGAAAGCCGTGGGCGGCAAGCCGGTCGGATACGACCACAACTTCGTCGTCAACGGCGACCCGCACAAGCTCCGCCAGGCGGCGCGGGTCAAGGATCCGAAGACCGGTCGGGTGCTGACGGTCGAGGCCGACCAGCCGGGGATCCAGTTCTATACCGGCAACTATCTCGACGGGTCGATCAAGGGCAAGGGCGGCGCGGTCTACGACCAGTACAGCGGCCTCTGCCTCGAGCCGCAGAAGTTCCCGAACTCGATCAACGTCCCGGCCTGGAAGAACGAGGTCATCCTCAAGCCCGGCCAGCGCTACGCGCAGACGGTCGTCTTCCGGTTCACCACCGAGTAGCTCGTCGATCGTCGCCCGCGCTGCCCGGCGGCGCCTGCGCGCTCACGCGAACGTCGCGATCGGCGTCACGTCCGCCGACCGGCCCAAGGAGAATCCATGCCCCGCTCGAGCTCATGCAGTATCTCGCTCCTCGTCGCGCTTTCAATCGCTGCCTGCGGGTCCGACGACGGCGCCGCCGGCGGCGGCGGCTCGGGCGGCAGCGGAGGAAAAGGAAGCAGCAGCTCTTCGAGCAGCAGCAGCAGCTCTTCGAGCACCAGCACCAGCACCAGCAGCTCTTCGAGCACCAGCACCAGCACCTCGGGCGCGGGCGGCACGGACGACCCGAACCCGAACGGCGGGGGAGGACAGGGCGGGACGGTCGATCCGGTCGGCACCGAAGGCGACGGCGATTTCGAGATCGGGCCGCGCTACCAGGACGCCCCGGAGATCAAGAGGATCGACGGCGTTCCCCAGGGGCGGACGTTCACGTTTACCCTGTCCTCCCGGGAGAGCGAGATCTTCACCGGCCACGACCCGACCTTGAACGACAATGCCAAGGGGGATTTCAACCGCCGCGTGGAGGTCGCGATCCCCGCGACGTACGTCGACGGCGCGGAGGCGCCGTTCATGGTCGTGCAGGACGCGCGCGACAGGAACGAGATCATCAACACGATCAACAACCTCGTCGCGGACCCGGGCAACCATTTCCCGAGCGTCATCGCCATCTTCGCCGCGAGCGGCGGGGGCGACTCGTACGGCAGCGAGCGGGGGCTCGAATATGATACCATGTCGGACGCCTATCAGAGGTTCGTCGATACGGAGCTCCTCGAGGCGGTCAAGAACGATCGAGCCGTCCGCGCCGCGTACCCCAACCTGAAGTTCACGAGCAACCCGGACGGCCGCGCCACGTATGGATGCAGCTCGGGCGGGGCGGCGGCGCTGACCATGGGCTGGTTCGGGCACGACACCTACCGCAAGATCGTCACCTACTCCGGCACGTTCGTCGACCAGCAGAACCCCCGCGCGCCCACCGAGGCCGAGTATCCCGACGGCGCCTGGGAGTACACGGAGGGGCTCATCCGGGAGAGCCCGCGCAAGCCGCTGCGCATCTTCCTGCAGGTCGGCGAGAACGACCTCGGCAGCACCAGGGATGAGGCCAGCCACCACAACTGGGTGATGGCGAACCAGCGCGTGGCGGCGATCCTCAAGGAGAAGGGGTATCATTACCGCTTCGTCTACGCGAAGGGCGCCGGCCACTGCGAAGGGAGCGTGATCAGGCAGACGCTCCCCGACACGCTGCGCTGGATGTGGCGGGGCTATCCGGTCGATTGAAGGACGGTGGTCCAGCTCTGCTGGGCCCCGCAGGCTGTGGGTCTACGAGCGCGTGCGGAGCTCGGGGAACGCTGTGCTAGGGTTCCCGCGCCGGCTGGTCGTCTTCGTCGTCGCCGAAGAGCACGCCGATGTGTAGCGGGGTCGCCTCGAACGGCTCGGCCCGGACCTGCTCGCCGCGTTCGGCGACGAGGATCTCGACGTAGCCTTCCTGCGTCCAGCGGTAGACGGCCAGGGTCTCCTCCTCGGGGTCGATGATCCAGGAGTGCGGAACCTGGTGCCGGTGATAGACGCGCTTCTTCCTGATGAGATCGTTCCGCTTGTTCGTCGAGAGGATCTCGCAGATCCAATCGGGGCGCACCAGGATCGGGGTACCGCGCGGGCGCTCCGGGACGCGGTCTCGCCGCCAGCCGACCACGTTGGGGCGGACGGTGTTCGCGGCGTCGAAGTGGACATCGACCTCGGTGGCGAACCACCAACCCCCGGGCCTGCGCCCGCCGGGCCGCTGATCGTAGGGGTCGACGTAGGCGGAGAGCTTGCGTTGCACGGCCCCGTGCTCGCCGGTCGCGGCCCCCTTCTCGACGATGCTGCCCTCGATGAGCTCGTGGCGCCGCTCCTCCTCCGGGATCGCGAGGAGATCCTCCAAGGTCGCGGGGCGGGCACCCTTCGGCGCGGATGCGGGCATGCTCCGAGGATAGCAAATCCCTCCGGGCGGCGCCTGGTGCGACATGGTGCCCGCTCTGCCCGCGGCCTCGAGGGCGGTCACCGGCACGCGCGGCGCACGCGGGGCGCCTCACCCACCGGCATTACCTAGCCGCGCTCGCCAATCGCCGAGCGGGACCGTGCATTGCCCCGCGGGCGTGCGCGCAGTGCCAATCTGGTGGAGCTCGGAAGACGCTCTCGAGGAGGTCGGGGCCCCTGGCTCCGGGGGCTTGCGATCTCCCCTGGACGCCACCAGGAGAGGGAGAGATCGGGAGCACATCCATAACGCTCTCGGGAGAGGAACATGAGCAAGACCGAAGACCTGCAGCGTGATCTCGAAGGTAGGGTCGCGATCGTCACCGGCGCGGCGAGCGGCATCGGTCGGGCCACGGCGCTCTTGCTGAAGGCGCGCGGCGCCCTGGTCGTGGCCGAGGACGTCAACCCGGCGGTCCACGAGCTGCCCCGCGGTGACGGCCGCATCGTGCCGTTCGTCGGGGATGTCGCCCAGGAAGAGACGGCCAATCGCGTGGTCGCGCTCGCCGTCGAGCGCTTCGGAAAGCTCGACATCCTCGTCAACAATGCCGCGCGCATCATCAACAAGCTCGTGGTCGACATGTCGCTGGACGACTGGAACTCGATCATGAACGTGAACGTCACCGGGGTGTTCCTGCATTCGCGCGAGGCGCTGCGGGCGATGATCCCGAACCGGCGCGGGGCGATCGTCAACATCGGCTCCTACGCCTGCTTCTTCGGGTTCCCGCAGATCGCCGCCTATGCGGCGTCGAAGGGCGCGCTGGCGCAGCTGACGCGGGTCCTGGCCCTGGAAGCCATCGACCATGGCGTCCGCGTCAACGCCGTCGGGTCGGGCGACGTGGTCACGAACCTGCTCAACGACATCCGGCCCGACGGCCGCGAGTTCTTGCGCGATCACGGCAAAGGCGCCCCCATCCGTCGCGCGGCCGCGCCCGAGGAGATCGCCGAGGTGGTCGCGTTCCTGGCGTCCGACAAGGCGAGCTTCATGGTCGGCTCCATCGTGATGGCCGACGGCGGATACTCCGTCGCCATCCAGCCGGGGGAGTGAGCGCCGGGCCCCGGCGGGCCAGCGAGCACGCCCCCTGCCCGGCGCGATGCCGGCGAGCGACGCGCGCTCACGACGCGGTCGAGGCGCGCAACGGGAGGCGTGTGCTACCGTCCAGCGCCGATGACGCGGTCACGGGCGCGATCGACGGACGCGAACGCCAAAGGACGGCTCGCACGGCCGCGCGTGGCCGAGGCGAGGGTCGCCCACGGGTTGCCGCTGCGGGTGAGGCAGACGGAGACCGATCTGCTCTTCGCGGACGTCGAGTGGGGCTCTCCGGCGCTCGTGCGCGTCCTGCAGGGCCAGAAGCAGCTCCGCCGCGCGGACGAGTCCCTCGCGGCGCGGCCGGGCGAGCTGCTCTATTTGCCCGCGGGCACCCGGGTCGACGTGCGCAATGTGCCGGCGCAGGGGGCCTACGAGGCGGAGGGCGTCATTCTGTCGTTCGAGCTCGCGCGCTACCTGCCGCCTGGCGCGGAGGCGCGCGAGCGCCAGCAGGTCCGCAAGCTCCGCGTGGCCGAGCACGAGGAGCTCGACGCAGCGTTGACCCGTTGCCTGGAGGCGTTCGAGCGAGGCCTCCCCGCGGCCGTCCAGCGCTCGCGCCTCCTCGAGCTCGTCGCGTGGCTCGGCGAGGCAGGCATCGACCCCTTCGTCGCGGCGTCCGATCTTCGTGTCCGGCTGAAGCGAATGCTCGGCGAGCGCCCCGCCCACCCGTGGCGATTGCCGGAGGTCGCCCGGCAACTGGGGATGAGCGACGACACGCTGCAGCGTCACCTGCGCCGCGAGGGCACGGGGTTCCAGCAGCTGCTGCTCGAGATCCGGATGGATCACGCGCTCATGCTCCTGTGGACGACCGATCGACCGCTCGCCGTCGTCGCCGAGCAATCCGGCTACGACTCGCCATCTCGGTTCGCGGAGCGCTTTCGGGATCGTTTTGGCGTGCTGCCCTCGGAGCTGCGCCGCCGCCGCTAGCGCCCCTTCGCCCAGGGGCGTCGCGCGGCGGATTGCGGCGTCCGAGCGCGCGGTTGCGGTTCCGAGGCGACCCGGGGGCGCTACTGTTCAGGGGCATGAACGTGGTTCATGCGATCACCTGCTGCGCCGTCGTCGCGACCGCGACGGCGCCGGGTGCAGCACGCAAGGAGGGATCCATGCTGAAGATCCATCACCTCGGTCACTCCCAATCGGAGCGCATCCTCTGGCTTTGTGAAGAGCTCGGCGTTCCCTACGATCTCGAGAAGTACACGCGCGATCCCGTCACGCGCCTGTCGCCGCCGGAGCTGAAGGCGCTGCATCCGCTCGGCGCGGCCCCGCTCATCGAGGTCGACGGGATGCTGCTGGCCGAGTCGGCCGCGATCGTCGAATTCATCCTCGTCCGGTACGGTCGCGGCCGCCTGCGCCATGGGCCGGACCACCCCGATTTCGCTGCCTATCTCTACTGGTTCCATTTCTCCAACGGCAACCTGCAGCCGGCGATGCTCCGCTCGATGATGGTGGGACGGTGCGGGCTGGCGCCGGATCATCCGGTTCAGGCGTCGGTGCAGGGGCGACTCGACCAAGTGCTCGCGCTGATCGAAGCGCGACTGGGGCAGACCGACTATCTCGCGGGGAGCGAGCTCACCGCAGCCGACGTCATGAGCGTATTCTCGCTCACCACGATGCGGCTGTTCCATCCGGTGGATCTCGCGCCCTACCCCAGCATACGCGCCTATCTCCAGCGCATCGGCGCGCGGCCCGCCTACCGGCGGGCGATGGCCAAAGGCGACCCGGACCTGACTCCCGTGCTCACCTGAGCCCGGGTCGACGCCCGCTCACCGCGGATCCTCGCCTCAGGGCGCCTTCACCTCGACGGGGACGGCGGAGCTCGTCCCGGCGCCGTCGCCGAGCTGACCCAGGCTGCCCTTGCCCCAGCACAGGACCTGGCCAGGGCCCGTGGGGCCGCACGCCCCCTCGACGATCGCGCACGCGTGGAAGAAGCCGGCGCTCACCGCGACGACCTTGGCGAGCGCGGTGCCGTCGCCGAGCACGACGGGCTCCAGTCGCGCATTGTCGCCCATCATCGGCGTGCTGCGACCGAGCTGCCCTTGGTCGTTGCTGCCACGGCAGCGGAGCTGCCTCTGGTCGTCGACCGCGCAAACGAAGACGTAGCCGGTGGACATCGGCCCCCAGACACCCGGGATCGCAGCCGCCGTCCCGGGCGGGGGAGCCTCGGCGCCGTGCTGACCCGAGCTGTTGTTCGCCCCCCAGCAGAAGAGGCCTCCCACGTCGTCGCGCGCGCAGCCGAAGTTCGTGCCGTACGAGATCTCGGAGAGGGGCAGCGTCGCTCCCGCCTCGATGAGCGGCATGTGCGCGCTGTAGTTCACGCCGCCCTCGGAGCTGGAGGGGGTGTTCGTGAGGATATAACCGCCGCCCATGGCGCCCCAGCAACGCAGCCCGTCCTCCGCGACCCCCGTCGAGAAGCAGCTGCCTATCGAGCCGATGCCCCGCGCGAGGACGGCCCTCGGACCGGCCGTCGCGGTGAAGTTGAACGCCTTCACCGGGACGAGGCTCTCCTCGCCGCGCGCGTCCGGCCCGAGGCTCGAGAACAGGTTGGCCCCCCAGCAATAAATGTTGCTGGTCGAGGTGAGCGCGCACGCCGAGTACCACGCTGGCGCGATCTTGCGCACGAGCAACGGGGCCGTACCCTCCTCGACGATCGCCGGGGTGTCATGGGCCATCGCGTCCTTGGAGCCGTTGGCGAGGAGCCCGGTCTCGTTGTTTCCCCAGGCCCAGAGTCGGAGCTGGCTGTCGATCGCGAAGGTCGTCCGCTCGGTCAACGCGATCTGCGTGATCGTCGCCGCGCCGAGCGACGCGGGGAAGAGCACCCTCACCGGCGTGCTCGAGGAGACCGCCGTCGCCTGCGGGACACCCAGCTGGCCGAACGAGTTGTCCCCCCAGCAGTAGAGAGAGCCGTCATGCCGGATCGCGCACGTATGGCTGTCGCCCGCAGCCACCATGACGGCGTCGGCGAGCGTGGGGCTGTCTGGCGGGATCTGGCATCCAGGATCCCCACCGCCCCCACCGCCGGACGCGCCCTCGCCGCCTCCGCCGTCGCCCCCGCCGCCTCCGCCGGACGCGCCGTCGCCTCCGCCGGACGCGCCGTCGCCTCCGCCGCCCTGCGCATCCATCGGGCCGCCGCCGGTTCCGCCACCCGCGCCGCTGTCCGTGAAATGCCGGTCGGGAGCGGAGCATCCCGCCCCCGCAGCGAGGGTGGCGGCGATGACGAGAACGGAGCAGAAGTTCGGTCGCGTCTGGGTGTTCCTCTTCATCTCGAGCATCCGGCTACACCCCCAACGTCCCTTACGCAGCCTTACCGGACGGAGCACAAGAAGTCCAGTCGGGCTCGATCGCCGATGTCCCCGCGTTTCCGGAGGGCCTCAGGGGCGCTGCGGCGCACGCCTACCGAGCGTATGCCGTCCCCGTTGCCGACGGCGCCACGCGGCGCCTCCGCGCTCCCCCTGTCGAGCCCGACAGGCGGGCTTTACGCTCTGTCCTGTCGCCTGCTATGCGTGACGATCTGATGATGACGCGCTCGAACACGCGGCACCCGCGCCGGGGTCCGGCCGCGACGCCGGGCTCCGCGGCGGCGCCTCATGGCCGCGCGGCGCGCCGCTGGGTGGCCGCGGTCGCGTCGCTCGGGCTCGCGGCCTGCGAGAAGGCGCCGCTCGACGCCGTGGCGCCGGCGACGACGACGACGTTGACGCAGGACCTCGTGGCGTACTGGCCGTTCGACGAGGGCGAAGGGACGGTCGTGGCCGACCGGTCCGCCAACCGGCGCCACGGCGAGCTCACCGGCGGCACATGGGTGAAGGACGGCCGGTTCGGGCACGCGCTGCACTTCGACGAGGGCGAGTTCATGACGGTGGGCGATTTCCCGAACGCCACCTCGAGCTGGACCGTCTCGGCGTGGGTCCGCGTGCTGACCGACCAGCCCCCCGCCGGCGACACGCTGAGGGCCGTGATCAGCGCGGAGGACACCGGCGGATGGGAGCTCAGCATCGACTACGACGGCGAGGCGCCAGGCATGCGCTTCGGGTTCTGGAAGGGGCCCGAGATCACCGACGACCAAGCCATCGTATGTTCCTGCCTGGAGCTGCAGCGGTGGACGCACGCCGTCGGGGTCGTCGACGGCGAGGCGCTCACCATGAGCCTCTACGTCGACGGGCGGCTCCACAGCACCGTGCCCGTCGAGGAGACGATCTCGCCCGGCCCCACCAGCCTCTACGTCGGCCGATGGCCGCAGGAGGGCCGGCTCCTCGTCGGGGACGTCGACGACATCGCGATTTACAGCCGAGCGCTCGCCCCGGCGGAGGTCGCCGAGCTCTTCCAGCACGCCGTCCCGGCGGAGGTCGAGGCGGACATCTCGACGGGCACCACCTACACCCTGATCGGCGCCCAGAGCGGGCTCTGCGTGGACGTCGACGCCGCCGTCGTCACGGCCGACGATGTCGTCCTGCAGCTCTGGGATTGCAACGGCGGCATGAACCAGCAGTTCCGCTTCGAGGCGATGGACGGCGGGTATTACCGGATCCGCAACGTCCACAGCGACAAGTGCCTCGACGTCCGCAGCGCGTCGACCGCCGACGGCGCCGCCATCGTCCAGTTCACCTGCCACGAGAACCCCAACCAGCAATGGTCTGTCACCGAGGCAGGCGGCGGCGCCGTCCGCATCACGTCGCGCCTCAGCGGCAAGGTCATCGACGCTTACGGCTCCCCGCCCGCCAACGGCACCGCCCTCGTCCAGAGGGCCTCCAACGGCGGCGCCAGCCAGCAGTTCAAGCTGACCCCGCTCGAAGCTGGCACCGGCACCGGCGGCGCGGGCCCGTGACGCCGGCGCCTCTCCGCGGGCGGGTGGTGGCCGGATTTGAACATGAAGGCGGGAAGGCGGGAAGAAAAGATCAATGATATTCCCGCCTTCATGTGAAATCGCTCCGGGGCAAATCGGGCCACCCCCCGCAGGCGAGCAGCCAGCTCAGCGACATCGACCGCCGATGAACGTCGACCGCCACGCGCGCGGGGCGGCGCCGCTCGTCCTCCGGATCACAGCCACCCCACGAGGCTGAGGCTGCCGAGCAGCGCCGGGCGCGCGACGCGCGCCGCCTCGGTCTCGACGAAGCGGACCACCGGGTACGGGTGCGCGACGAGCGCGTGCGCCTCGACGACGACGTCGAGCCGCGGCACGATCCCGAGCTCGACGCCGGCGCCGGCGTCCGCGGCGAACGCCCATCGCGCGCTGTGCACCCCCCGGTACGGCCACGACGCCTCGCCGTCCACGGCCACGTGGAGCACCCCGAGGCCGGCCGAGAACCTCGGGCGCAAGCGGAGCTCGGGCCAGGGGAGCGCCGCGAGCTCGACGAGCCCGAACCGCTGCTGCACGGTCGCGCTGCCCTGCGGCCCGGCGACGCGCGGCGCCGTTCCGAGCCCGGCGAGCGAGAGGCGCGCCTCCATCGGCGCCAGCGGCGCGACGCGCAGGCGCGCCACCCCGAGCAGCGCCGGGCCGATGCCGCCCGGGCTCGCGAGCAGCCCGCCCCCAAGCTCGACGCCCCACATCGTCCGGCGCGGCGGGTCGAGCGGCGGCTCTGCCCGTCGAGGCGCCTGCCGGCTCGCCTCGCTCGGGGGCGGCGCGGCGGCGGGCGCCGCGGAGCGCCGCGAGGACATCCGGAGCTCGAGCAGGCTCGCGCGGAGCAGCTCGACGGCGCGCACCGCGAGCACCTCGGCGATGTGCTCCGGCGCCTCGCCGCGCGTGTCGATCCGGCGCACGAGCGTCTTGTCCGTCCGCGGGTCGACCACCCAGAGCTCGGCGGCCTGACCGTCCGGCGCCAGGAACAGCCCGATCAGGGCCGCGGAGCCGGCCAGCTGCTCGGCGTCGTCCATCGCCGGCCGCGGGGCGGAGGCCGACTGCGAGCCGAGGAGCTCCACGTCGAAGCCATCGGCGACGAGCTCCCCGTGGATGCGGATCAGCGCCTCGGAGATCGACGGGTCGGCGGCGCTGGGCCGCACGAGGACCACGCGCGCAGGCTCCGCCGACGCCGCGGGGCTCGCGGCGCAGAGGAGGAGCGCGAGGGCCCCGGAGAGCGCCTTCGCCCGCGCGAACCTCACGGCGTCCGAGCGAGGGTCCGCGCTGCCTGGGCGTAGGTCCCGCCGGGGAACCGGCGCAGGTACTCCCGGGCGACGATCTCGGCTTGCGCATCCCCGTGGAGCCGTCGCACGATCTCCATCTTGCGCCCGAGCGCCTCGGAGGCATAGGCCCCTTGCGGCGCTTCCTTGAGGTACGTCTCGAACCACGGGAGCGCCGCGGCGCCGCCCTCCTGGGTCTCGGCGAGGCGGCCGAGCAGGAAGGCCGCCTCCCGGGCGCGCTGGGTCGCGGGGAAGCGCCGGCGCTGCGCGAGCAGCGCCCGCCGCGCGACGTCGCCCCGCCGCGTGTAGCGCGCCGCGTCCGCGAGCGCCGAGAGCTCCGCGCTGCTGGACTCCGCGAGGGTCTGGTCGAGCCCGCGGCGCTGCGCCTCGCCGACGATGGCGTCGAGCTGCCCGGCCGCGAGCTGCCCGGCCCAGTCGCGCTTCGGCGCGGCGGCCGCCTCCGCGCGCGGGGCCGCGGGCGGCTCGGCCTCCGGCGGCGCGCCGGGGAGCTCGGCGCCGGCCGAGGGCGGCTCGGCCTCCGGCGGCGCGCCGGGGAGCTCGGCGCCGGCCGAGGGCGGCGGGGCGGAGCCCGGCGCCGCCTCCGCGCCCTTCTGCGCGCCGAGGTCGCGCAGGAGCACCTCGCCGGTGCGCAGCCGCACGGTGAGCCACTGCCCGGCGCGCATGGCGATCGGCTCGCCGGACGGCGGCCCGCTGACGGTGACGGCGCCGTGCTCGAGCCGCAGATCGAGGCGCTCGTCCTCCGGCGCCCAGGCGAGCGCGAAGGCCGTCCCGGTCACGGTCACCACGAACGGCCCCGCGTCGAACAGCCACCGCGTCTCCGAGCGGTGGACCACGTGCGCGCGGACCTCGCCCCGGTCGAGCGCGACCCGGGCGCCCTGCCCGGTCACCGACGCGACATGCGCGCGCGCGCCCTCGGCGAGCTCCACCTCGGTGCCGTCGGAGAACCGGAGCTTCGGCCGGCTCGCCGCGTCGGCCTGGAGCGAGCCGTCCTGCGAGGCGGCGCCCCCCTCCACCTCGTAGGACAGGAGCTCGGCGGGCGAGCTGCGTTGCCACCGCTCGAAGGCGACGAAGCCCGCGGCCGCCACGGCGATCGAGAGCGCGACCGCCGGCAAGGGCGAGCGCCGGAGCGCCCGGCGCGACGCCGTCCGCTCCGCGACGCGGAGCAGCCCTCGCGTCCGCTGCTGGTGGGACATCTCGCCGAGCGACCGGCGCGCGAGCCCGACGAGGAGCGCGGCGTTCGCGCTCAGCTCCGGCTCTCTCCCCTCGTCACGGTTCATCTCGCGCCGCCCCTTTCTTGCAGTAGCCGGCGAGGGACGCGTCGTGCTCCACGCGCGACGACACGAGGTCCGTGGCCCGGCTGAGCCGTCGCTTCACCGTGGCCAGCGACACACCGGCCGCCTCGGCGATCTCCGGCAGGCTCATGCCCTCCATGTGCCGGAGCACGAACACGGTCCGGTCGTCCGCGTTCAGCGTGTCGAGGATCGCGTAGAGGCGCCCGAGCGCCTCGCGCGCCTCGCTGTCCACCGGCTCCACCGCCTGCTCCGGGAGCTCCGCGCTGTCCGAGAGGTGGAGGATCCGCCGCACGCGCCTTCGCCGGAGCTCCCACTTGAGCATCCGGAGGGTGACCGACACGACGAAGCTCCCGAGCGCGTCCGGATCCCTCAGCTCGGGCACCTTGGAGAAGACGCTCGCGAACACGTCCTGGGTGAGGTCCTCGGCGTCGGCGCCCGGACCGAGCACCCGCGCCACGATCCGGAACACCTTCGGCGCGTGCCGGTTCCACACCGCCGCCGCCGCCCACGGCTCCCCCGCCACGAGCGCGCGCACCAGCGCGCCGTCGTCGAGGCCGCCGCGCTCGGCTTCCGGAGGAGCGATGGCAACGCTGGCTCTGCGCACGACGGCATCGCTCCGGGGGCTCATGATCCCCGCACGGCGGCCGCGCGGGGGAGCCACGGTATCGAGCCCATGTCTCCGTTGCAAGGAGCTCGTCGCACACGGCCAGAGGCCATCGCAGCGGTGTTCCCCGGTGAGGATTGCATGGCTGCCAGCCGCGGCGAAACCACCCCACGCCGGCAAGACCCCACGGGGTACGGTCGGCTCCCCGGCCGGGGTGGCGAAGCGCATGTCAGGCAGTAGCGCGGCGACGCCGAAACGGCTCACCGCGCGCGGGCAGGTGGATGAGCCGGCGGATTACGGTGAGCTCGCCCACGGGCGCGACGCGCAGGCGCACGCTTCGACAGGAAAACTTCACCTTGGCGATATTCGCTCACGTGGTGAGCCGGTCCGAGGGCGTTCCGCTACTGCATGGCGGGCGCTCCACTTACGCTTCCTGATCGCTTCGTCCTCCCGGTCGGTCCGCCGCCACGGGCGGGACGCCCGAGCCTGGCGGCTGGCGGCACGTCCCGAGATTCGATTCCTCATTTCTATCGATGGAACGCGGATTCGCCAGAGCGATCCCGGTCGTCCCTGCTTCGCCGTAAGCCCCGCTGGTGGGGCCTGCGCGATGATCCTCTGATCCTCTTGTGAAGAAAGCCTGTTGTTCGATGAGAGAACTTCAGCATGCCCGGAGCGGGCGAGGAGCGACAACGATGTCCAGGTCCTCACATCACGAGCAGGCGCGTCCTTTCCGAGGCTCTCGGTCGGCGATCCTGGCCGCGTTGCTCCTGGCGAGCGGCTGCATCGGAAACGTGGGTGGTGCTGGTTCCGGCGACGAGCCCGGCACCGATCCCGACGACGTCAAGGATCCCACCACCGGGGCCCCGCTCGCGTGCAAGGACGGCGCGGTGTACCCCGGGCGAGCGCCGCTGCGGCGGCTCACGCGCGTCGAGTACAACAACACCGTCCGCGATCTCCTGGGCGACACGACCAACCCCGCCTTTTCGCTGCCCAGCGAGGATGTCGGGAACGGCTTCGGCAACGACGCGGACACGCTGTCGGTCTCGAGCCTGCTGGCCGAGCAGCTGAGCACCGTCGCGGAGGGCGTCGCCCAGCGCGCGACCGCCACCCCGGAGGCGCTCGCGAAGCTCGCCCCTTGCGCGCGCAACGTGGCGGCGGCGGACGAGGAGGCGTGCGCGCGCACGATCATCGAGGGGTTCGCCCCGGTCGCGTACCGCAGGCCCCTCGCCGACGGCGAGGCGAACGAGCTCCTCGCGCTGTACCGAGTCGGCAGGACCGACGCGACGTTCGCCACCGGCGTCGCGACGGTGATCGAGGCGCTGCTGCAATCGCCGGACTTCCTCTACCGCATCGAGCGCGGCATGCCCGACCCGGAGCGCCCCGAGCTCCGCCGGCCCACGGGCGACGAGATGGCGACGCGGCTCTCGTACATGCTCTGGGGCACGACGCCCGACGAGCAGCTGCGCACGGCCGCGCAGGCGGGTGAGCTCTCGACGAAGGAAGGCGTGCGCAAGCACGCCGAGCGCATGCTCGAGGATCCCCGGTCCCGGCCCACCATCCGGTTCTTCTTCGACAACCTGCTCCCCATCAGCAGCCTCGCGGATCTCGAGCGGAATGCGGAGGCGTTCCCGACCTTCTCGCGCACCATCGGCTCGCTGATGCGCGAGGAGACACAGCGGCTCATCGAGCACGAGGTCTTCGAGGGGGGCGGGACATGGCCGTCCATCTTGACGGCGCCGTACTCGTTCATGAACGAGCAGCTCGCGGCGTTCTACGGCGTCTCCGGCGTGACGGGCGACGAGTTCCAGAAGGTGGAGCTCGACACGACCCAGCGCCTCGGGATCCTCACCCAGGCGGGCATGATGGCCGGGACGACGCACTCGAACAACACGAACCCCGTGACCCGCGGCTCGTTCGTGCTGCAGAAGCTGATGTGCATCATCATCCCGCTCCCCACCGGCGACATCCTGGAGCAGGTGAAGCCGCCGGATCCGTACTCCGGCAAGACGGCGCGGGAGCGCTTCAGCCAGCACAGCCAGGACAAGGCGTGCGCGGGGTGCCACCAGTTCATGGATCCGGTCGGCTTCGCGTTCGAGAACTACGACGCGGTCGGGCTGTACCGCACCACCGAGAACGACGTCGTGATCGATCCGAGCGGCACGGTCCCGGGGACGCTGGGGGACGTGAGCGGGCCGATCGAGCTGGTGCAGAAGCTCGCCGCTTCCGAAGACGTGCAGCACTGCTTCGCCAAGCGCTGGAGCGAGTTCGCCTACGGCCTCACCCTGCGCAACGAGGACAAGTGCACCGAAGAGGCTGTCACGACCGCCTTCAAGGCGTCCGGGTACAACGTGAAACAGCTCCTGATCGATCTCACGCAGACGGACGCTTTCCACTATTTGGCTTCGGGACAGGAGTGAAGGTCATGTCGAAATTTCGTTTGAGCCGACGTGCCATGCTGCGGGGCGCCGGCGCCATCGCGGTCTCGCTCCCCTGGCTGGAGATCATGGGCACCGAGCGCCCGGCGCACGCGGCCCCTGCCCCCGCCAAGCGTTTCCTCGCCGTCTACACGCCCGGCGGGACCGTGATGAACCGCTGGAGGCCGACCGGCTCGGAGACGAGCTTCACCCTGAGCCCCATCCTGGCGCCGCTCGCGCCGGTGCAGAACCGGCTGCTCGTCGTCGACGGCCTCGACATGAAGAGCGCGCGCGGCGAGCAGCACCAGGCCGGCATCATCGCATGGCTCACGGGCACGTCGCAGGAGGGCGCCAACAACGGCGGCTACGGGAAGGGGCCGTCCATCGATCAGGTGATCGCCGCCCGGATCTCCGCCGGTCAGAAGGCGAAGGCCAGCATCCAGATCGCGTTGCGCTGGGCCACGGGCAAGTCTCACGGCCTGCTGTCGCCGATGAACGCCGTGAATTTCGAGAACGACGCGCCGCACAAGCCGATCCCGCCGCGCCTCGATCCGGTGGAGATCTTCACCGAGCTCTTCGGCACGCTGAACCCGAACGACGGCAACGACGCTGCCCGTCGCCTCGCGCGGAAGCAATCGATCCTCGACTTCCTCGACCGGCGCTACGCCACCCTGTCCGGGCAGCTCGGCGCCGCCGACAAGCAGAAGATCGACCAGCACCTCACGAAGATCCGCGAGATCGAGCAGAGCCTCAGCAACATCCCGGTCGAGACGAGCGCGTGCAAGGTGCCGACGAGGGTCGACACGTCCGACTACAACCCGCGCACGGGGCTCAACTCGGCCGACGACGGCGCGATCAAGGACACCTCGACCGACGCGGCGATCCCCAAGGTCGGCAAGCTGTTGACGGACATGATGGTGATGGCGCTCGCCTGCGACATCACCGGGGTCGGCACCCTGCAGTGGAGCGACACCGAGGCGAAGCACACCTTCCCCTGGCTCAACCTGACCGAGCACCACCATTTCTACCAGCACGACGGCGGCTTCAGGCCGAACGAGTGCGAGGCCATCTGCACCTGGTACTCGAAGCAGCACCTCTACCTCTTGCAGGAGATGGAGAAGATCGACATGGGCGGGCACTCGCTGCTCGACGAGAGCGTCGTCTTCTTCGGCTCCGAGCTGTCGGATCCGCCGTCGCACAAGAAGAACGACATGCCGTTCCTGCTGGCCGGCGGCGGCGGCGGCCTGCGCACCGGGCGCTGGCTCCGGTACCCGAACCTCCCGCACAACAACCTGCTCGTCTCGATCTTGAACCTGTTCGGCGACACCCGGACCACGTTCGGCGACCCGCGGGACTGCACCGGGCCGCTCACCAACCTGACCTAGCCATTCGAACGATGCGCGGCGCACTCGCCGGACTGGTGTGAAATGAGAATCTCTCTGCTCGTGATCCCTGTGACGATGGTCCTCCTTGCCTGCGGCTCCGAGGCCGACCCGCCCGCGAACGACCCGGCGACTTCCAGCGCGACGGGCGCTGGGGGCTCGGGCGGGGGAGCCGCGACGGGCGCCAGCACGAGCGCCTCCAGCAGCGCGAGCTCCGGCGGGGCCGGCGGCAGCGGCGGGGCCGGCGGCAGCGGCGGAGCCGGCGGCAGCGGCGGGGCCGGCGGCAGCGGCGGCGAGGACCCGCGCGCCGCGGCCGCCAGCATCGACGGCTTTCGCTGGGAGCTGCCGTGCGACCAGGACCCAGGCAACCGTGACGAGTGCACGACGTCCGCGCGGGTCGACGAGACCAGGACGTTCGGCGGCTCGCCCGACACGACCTACCAGGTGACTGTCCGGCTGCGCGGCGTCGTCGAGCCGATGACGTACCAGGGCGGCACATCCGACGGCATGCACTTCCGCGTCGGCGGTTCGCCCAGCAACCCGACGTACAACATCTACAGCTTCGCTGTCTCCGATCCGCCCGAGGTCTACTATCTCAACGATAACCCCACCGTGGGCCACGACACGTTCATCATCGACCACACGAAGACGATCCCGATTCGGGGCGGAGCCACCGTGACGTTCGTCGGCGACGGTCAAAACGCCGTCGAGATCGCCAACTACAAGCACCTCGTCGTGGACGGCATCCCCCCGGCCCCCGAGCCTTTCATCGGTCAGTTCATCCAGCTCGACGTGCTGTCGGTCGAGGCGGCGCAGCCCTGACCGTGCGCCGCGCGGGATGAGCGCCTCGTAGCGGCCGTCTCACCGTACAACCACGCTGCACGCGCGGGTTGACCTAGAACACCTTGCGCGCTCCACCTCCCCTCCTGGAAAAGTAGCTGAGCCGCGCCGTCGCCCTCGGGGACGAGCTGGCGGCGCGGGTCGTTCGCGAGGCGATCGGTCGGCTGCTCGGGCTGCCGGCGGCACCGGAGCGGTGAGCAAGCTTGGACCGAACGTCGAGCTCGCCGCTCGCGTGGACTCGCTGCCGGGGCCTTGCCGCTGCTGTCCGACGACATGGAGCGTCCTCAGGCCGTAGGCTGAACCGGCATTTGACATGAGGCACAAAAAGTGCGATCCACGGATCCGCCTACAAAGACCGACAGACCCAACGAGCTCACTGGCTGTGTAACATTGGCTACACCCCGCTGAGGATCGTTCCCAGCCGAAGAATACAGGAAAGGCTTGCTGCAATGAGCAAACTGACCATCTGGACCTACGACTGGGTGCCTGGAATGCCTCGTGGTTTTGTGCGTGATCTAAGGCTGAGGTGGGCGTGTGAGGAGGCCGGTCTCCTCTACGAAGTCCAAACGATCCCGTTCGATGATCGCGAGACCAACCATCTCGCGCGCCAGCCATTTGGCCAGGTTCCGTTCCTGAGCGACGGAGAGCTGGAGATCTTCGAGAGCGGCGCGGGGCTGCTGCATCTGGCCCGGAAGAGCGACAAGCTGATGCCGCGCGATCCGGCTGGAGAAGCGGAGACGCTTCAATGGACGATCGCCGCGCTCAACTCGATTGAGATGGTCAGCGTACCGTGGTGGTTCCTGAAGATGTGCGGCGATGCGCAGAACAAACTTACCGGATGGATGGGCAAGCGCCTCGACCAGCTCGAAAAGGTACTGAGCGAGCGAGAGTGGCTCGCGGCCGGCCGCTTCACCGTCGCAGACCTGCTGATGGCGGATGTGCTACGGATCCCGGACGTCCGCTCTTTCGGGGATCGGCCGGCGACCGAGGCCTATGTGACTCGAGTCACCGATCGCCCCGCGTTCAAGAAAGCCCGGGCCGACCAGATCGCTCTTTTCGAGGCGGCCGACGCGAAGAGAACAGAAAAAGGGTCAGGCTGACGAGCGTCTTGGCCTCTATCATTCCGGCATCCGCGCTCTGATTGGACCAGCAGCTTCATGGGTGGAGCGAGAGCCTCCGCCTGCAGGCTGCCTGCGGAGGAGGGATGACGCTCTCACCGGAACGGCCACGGCTCGCCGACGCTCCGCGAGGCGATGCGGTAGTCGCCGGGCGCGCCCCACACCGCGGCTTCCCGGTCGGGCGCGCTCTGCCCCATCGCGAACGTGAACGACAGGACAGGCCGCTGCCCCGCGCGCGGCCGCCGCTGGGGCCCCGACCAGCGCACCTCCAGGTTCGTGGAGAGCGCCGCCTCCAGGGCGGCGACGGCCTCGTCGGCGTCGGTCGTCGTGACCCGGGTGCCGACGAAGAAGCCCGGGGTGTTCTGCTCCACGATGTAGAGGTGCTCGCGCAGCCACGTGGCCGCGTGCGCGCCCGAAGCCGGGGCGAACGGCGGCGCGTAGAAGACCTCGGCGACCGCGGCGCCGACCAGGCCGGCAACGCTGATGTGGTGCCACTGCAGGCGCTCCGGCTCGGGCGGCCAGGGCTCCGTCTCCAGCTCGATGGCGAGCGCCTCGAGGTACTGCGCCGGCCCGTCGAACGCCGGCGCGACGCCCGCGGCCTCGGTGTCGACCAGGTACACCGTGCCGCCCTCGCCGATCCAGAGTGAGGGGTATCCCTTCGCCACGACCGGCAGCAGCACCTTGCCCCCCGCGCGCGGCAGCCTCTCCGGCCCGAGCGGCCGCCCGCCTTCGAGCGCCTTCAGCGAGGCGAACACGCCGAGCCGCTTGTACCGCGGCAGCGGCGTGCCCCCGGCGAGGCCCTCGAGATCGAGCGCGGCCTCGTAGGTGGGCAGCCCGCGCGCTTCCAGCAGGGCCCGCAGCGCGTCGGGCGACGTGGTGTGCTCGGGGTCGCGGCAGAGGTCGAGTTCCTGGAAGACCTCGACCGCGTGCGGGCTCAGCCGCCTGCGTGCGCTGTCGGCGACCCGGATCGGACGGTCACTGTGCCGGCGTGCCTTGCTCATCTCGGTCGCTCCCGGCGGCGGTGCTCCCGCATGGCTGCGCCCATCGCGGCTCCCGTCAGGAGCTCGCCGGCGCTCCTGACGGGAGCCGCAGGGTCGCCTTCCCATCCTCGTAGGTGGTCCAGCTGAGCAGCCGTCCTTCGGCGGTCGTCTGGTACTGCTCGATCCGCCGCGAGCCGCGCGCACCGATGAGCCAGACGGTACCATCGTGGTGGTCGTCCTCGTCGCCGTACACAAAACGGACGGCATCGGGGGCGGCGCTCCACGAGCCCGTAGGAGGGAGGCTCGACTCCTCATCGGCGGACAGGCGCACCACCGTCGCCCCCACGCGGTGGACGCTCACGCGGGGCGATCCGACGACGTGGGCAGCCGACTCCAGGATCGCCGCGACGTGCTCGAGCGAGGGGGCGAGCACGAGGTCCGCGCGCGCCTCGTACACCTCCGGCTGCCGGTAGTGGCGCAGGAGCACGCCGCCCGAAGCGAAGTAGGCCTGATACGCGTCGGTCGCCTCGGAGACGACGGTGAGACCGAGTGACGCCGCGAGGGCGTCGCCCGTCGCGGGGCGGACCTTGAGCCGGTATGCGCGATGCGCTTCCGCGGCCGAGAGCAACGCGCGCTGCTCGATGTATTTCTCGATCGAGGCGCTCCTGACGTTAGGCTGGGTGATCACCTCTCCCGCCTCGTTCATGAACAGGCCGCAGACCCCCTCGCTGCCGATCGGCACCATCGTGCCGTCGAGGTCGAGCGGGTCGTTCTCGTCGCGCATCGGTTCGTCATCGTAGATCCCGAGGGTGTCCTCGCCCCACGACAGCCCGCCGTAGAGGTGCTCGAAATCGATGGCCGCAGCGAACAGCGGCCGATGGCACTCGGCCAGTCGGCGGGAGACGCTCTCGCGATCGCGTGCGATGTCGTCGCGCTCCGCGGAGAGGAGGACCTGCTGAGCGCGCGGAGAAAACAGGGGCAGAGGCAGGGGAGGTCGCATGGGCGGTCTGTCAGCGGAACACGGGCACGTTCTGGATTGTGAACACCTGGGCGATGTTGGGCATGGCCTGCGCGGCGGCCTGCGGCGTCATGACCCGGTTCGACAATCCCATATTGTTCAGGGTCGGACCGCAGAAGTCGCACGGCGACTTATTTCCCACCGCTCCCCGTGGCGTCCGCAGTTCCTCCATGGCGTCGCCAGGCAGCATCGCGGCGAAAGGGTCTTCGCCTGCGCACGCCCCGGCCTGGATGCGGAGCGCCATGGTTCAGACAGCCGGCTTCTTCCAGCGAAGCTTCGGCGGACAGCGCTTCGGGTTCGCCAGGTTCGCCAGCGCCTCACGGAGCGCGGGAGGCGGCGCGAAGCCTTGATCGAGAACGCTGGCCAGGCGGATCGTCTCGGCGTCGCTCGGCCTGAGCCGCTCGCCCATCGGCTTCTGCCGTCTGGCGCGGAGGCGCTCGATCGCCGGATGAACGAGCGGCTCCACCTCCTCACCACGGCGCGCCTCGATGGCTCGCCCCTGCTCGGCCTGCCGCACGACCCATCCGGCGAGCGCGGCGACCTCACGCAGGAGGTCGGCATTCTGGTTGGGCTCGAGCCCGAGCCGCTCCCGCAGCATCTCCAGCTCGGCGTCGAGCACGCTGTTGGTCAGGGCCTGGAAGCGGGACATGACGACCTCCGGACGAGTAAAATATTACTCGCCGAGGCAAGCGGCACGAGGAAGTTCGGAGAGTCTGCCGACGTGCGTCACCCTGCGGCATGATGGGCGTTGAAGCCGCCGCCCGCCGGCCGATGTTCAGGGGGTCGTGGGCGCGGGGGCCGCGGGCGCGGGGGCCGCAGCCGGCTTGCCGTTGGCCTCCACCGGCTTGCCGTTGGCCTGTCCGGCCTCGGCGGCCTTGCGGGCCTTGTCGCGCCGCGCCGCCGCGCGCCGGCGCCGCTCGTAGGCGCTCGTCACCTCGCGGGCGATCTCGGGGTGGCGCCGGAACAAGTGGGCCGCGGTCTTCCGGATGGCGCCCACCCGCTCGACCATGAGGCGCAGCAGCTGGTGCGGGTCGTGGTCGCGGCGGCCGAGGCGCCGGCTTCGGGGGCCGCCTCCAGCGCTCGCCTTGCAGGTCCTCCGCGAGCTTCCTGGCCTCGGCGACGAGGCGCACGTCGAACGCCTCGTCCGCCTCGACGAGGCGGTCCTTGAGCGACTCCGCGAGCCCCGCGTAGTCGCGGAGCGCCTGCGAGAGGGCGCTCGAGCGCTGGCCGTCCTGCGCGTGGAACTCCTTGATGCGCGCCAGCTGCGCGTCGGCGGGCTCGGCGACGTCGTCGTCGAGCAGGAACTCGAGCGCCGACTCGAGCTCATCGACGACGAACCGGGCGCGCTCGCTCTCCACTCTGGTCGGGTCTTGTCGGCAGAGCTCGGCCCGGGTACCCTGCTCCGGTGCACAGGGGATTCCACGCGACCGGAGCGGAGCTGATGACGACAGAGCGTTGGGCCTCGGTTGAAGACGTCGCCAGGCACCTTGGGGTGGCGAAGGACTCGGTCTACCGATGGATCGAGACCCGGAGCCTGCCGGCGCACAAATAGGACGCCTCTGGAAGTTCCAGCTTTCTGAGGTCGACGAGTGGGTGCGAGGGACCGAGGAATCGAGACGGAAGAGCAGCTCGACGCTGCGCTGGCTGGCCTGCGCGATGCGTGTGCGCACCTCATCGGTGCGCGCAAGAAGGCGGTGCTTTCGTGACGGACCGCATCGGCCTCGTGGAGCTCGCGAGACGGGAGAGCGAGCGGACGGAATGGAAAGAGAACGTCGCTGACGTCAACGACGTCGTCGAGACGCTCATTGCCTTCGCGAACGACCTCCAGAATCTGGGCGGCGGCTACGTGGTGTGCGGCGCGAAGGAGGAGAAGGACGAGAGCGGATTTCCCAAGCTCGTTCGCACGGGGCTGACCGCAGCGCGCTTGAAGGAGGTCGAGAACACCGTCCTGACTCGGTGCAGGGATCGCGTCTCTCCTCCTCTGGCGCCGTTGGTCGAGGAGCTCGAGTCGGACGATCCGCAGCGGCGGATCCTGGTCTTCCTCCAACCTGCCACGGGCTCCGCGCACACGTTTCGCCGAAGCAACGAGGGGGCGAAGCACTTCGTGCGGGTGAGCCGCTCCACCATCGAGGCGCGGAACGGGCTCCTCAAGGACCTGCTCGTTCGCAAGGGGGCTCTGGAGCCCTGGGATCGGAGGCCGTGCAACGCCGCGACCGTGAACGACATCGACCTCCTCGCGCTGAGGGACGCGCTGCAGCGCATGGGGGTCTTCACGCCCGACCGCGGTGTCGAGCCCTACCTGGTCGACGGGGTCCAGCTCTCGCCGTTCGTGCCGTCGCTGTGCGTGGCCGAGCCGCTCTCCGGCGTGCTGCGTCCGAGGAACTTCGCCGTGTTGCTCTTCGGACGAGAGCCCCAGCGCTTCATCCCGGGCGCGTTCTCGATCTTCTCCGCGTACCCGGGGCTCGATCGCACCGCTCCCGTCGCTCGGCGCGTCGAGATCCCCGGGACGCTGCTCGATCAGGCGCGCCGCCTTCAGGAGCTCCTCGACGCCGAAGCCGTGACGCTGTTCGACAAGACCGACCTCGAGGCGCCGAATGCGCAGAAGTATCCACAGCGAGCTCTCCAGGAGGCCATGGTCAATGCGCTCGCGCATCGAGACTATGAGCTCGTCGATCCTGGCCGCTTCACCTCGTACCGTGATCGCATCGAGCTCGTCTCACCGGGGCCGCTCCCCGTCGGTGTGACGCTGGAGAACCTCCGCACGGGCTCGGTCACGCCCCGCTGGCGAAACCAAGCGCTCGCCTGGTTCCTCTCTCGCCTCCAGCTCGCCCAGGCGGAGGGACAAGGTATCCAGACCATCCGCAGCACGATGAAAGCAGCGGGCTGTCCCCCGCCCATCTTCGATGCCACGGAGGTCTCCGTGACTTGCGTCCTCTGGGCCCATCCCCGCTTCGAGTCGGCGATGCGAGGGAAGACCATGTCGAGAGGCGGAGCCGCGAAGCCCGCTGCTTCGAAGAAGACAAAGCCGAAGGCAAAGACGGTCAAGTCGACGTCGAAACCCGCAGCGAAGCCCAGGAAGACGGGCACGAAGGCGACGCAGAAGAGCAGCAAGAAGGGGGTGCGTCGTGGCTAAGGACACACGCAACGCCATCGAACGCGCCACCCAGCGAGCGGGGAGAGGGGCCCTCCGCGTCGCGGCGGCCCGGTCGCTCCGCGCGAGGGGCAGGCGTCACCCCAGGTAGCGCGCGAGATTCTCCAGCGACGATCGAAGGCCGGCGTCATGGTCGGCCTGGCTGATGCCGGGCGGGACGTTCTCCGCGGTGATGGTGATGCGGGTCCCCGCGGGCAGCGGTTCGAACGACCACGTCATCACCATCTCGCCCGCAAACGAAGCGTCCGACGACTCGAACTCGACCGACTGGACGATGCGCTTGCCCGGCTCCAGCGAGAGGAAGCGCCCGGCGCTGACGTCGGTGCGCCCTGTGGTCTTGCCCCCACCGGAGGGCGCTGCCTCCTCGTAGGTCAGCTCGATGCGGTAGCGACCGCCCTCGCGGAAGTCGTAGTCGAGGACGCGACCGGTCATGCCCTCGGGCGGGAGCCACGTGATGAGCGCGTCGGGATCGGCGAAGGCACGGTAGACCGCGTCGGGTCGGGCTGCGACGACGAGCGACGCGGTATCCGTTCGACCTCTAGCGGCTGGATTTTGCACCCACACAGGCTATCGCGCCACCGGTCCCCTGGCCAGAGCGGAGAGTCTGCCGACGTGCGTCACCCCACGGCATGATGGGCGTTGAAGCCGCCGCACGCCGGCCGATGTTTAGTGCGTCGTGGGCGCGGGGGCCGCGGGCGCGGGCGCCGCGGCCGGCTTGCCGTTGGCCTCCGCCGGCTTGCCGTTGGCCTGTCCGGCCTCGGTGGCCTTGCGTGCCTTCTCGCGTCGCGCCGGCGCGCGCCGGCGCCGCTCGTAGGCGCTCGTCACCTCGCGGGCGATCTCGGGGTGGCGCCGGAAGACGTGGGCCGCGGCCTTCCGGATGGCGCCCACCCGCTCGACCATGAGGCGCAGCAGCTGGTTGCGGATCGTGGTCGCCGCGGCCGAGGCGCCGGCTTCGGGGGCCGCCTCCAGCGCTCGCCGTTGCAGGTCCTCCGCGAGCTTCCTGGCCTCGGCGATCACGCGCACGTCGAACGCCTCGTCCGCCTCGACAAGGCGGTCCTTGAGCGACTCCGCGAGCCCCGCGTAGTCGCGGAGCGCCTGCGAGAGGGCGCTCGAGCGCTGGCCGTCCTGCGCATGGAACTCCTTGATGCGCGCGAGCTGCGCGTCGGCGGGCTCGGCGACGTCGTCGTCGAGCAGGAACTCGAGCGCCGACTCGAGCTCATCGACGACGAACCGGGCGCGCTCGCCGAGATCGGCCACGGCCGGATCGACGATCAGCAGCAGCCGCGTCTGCGCCTCCTGCACGGCGTGCACGAGGGAGAGCAGCTCCTCGCTGCTCGAGGCGGGCAGGCGGGCACCAGCGCGCTCGGGCAGCTCGCGCGCCAAGGCCCGGGCAACGGCCGTGCGCCAAGACGCGTACGCGCGCGACGAGCTCGCGCCGAGCGAGCGGTTCGGCGTGCCTGCGGCCGTTCTGCGCCCCTGTGACCGCGCGCCTGGAGCGGCTCGACCGCGCGCCTGGAGCGGCTCCCGCAGCTGGCAGCCCCTCGGCACGGAAGTACAGTGCACGCCATGACCGACGAGGAGCGGACCGACGCGGAGGAAGACCTGGAAGAAGAGCTCGCATGGACGGTCTATGCCCAGGTCTTCGCCCTTGGTTATATCTACCTTCTTGCCCGCGCGCTGAAGCGCTGCGACGCAGATCTTGGGGTGGATCCCTCCGCGTGGGAGAACACCATGGTCGCCGCCGAGTGGGCGATGATGGAGCATGTGAACGGGCGCGTTCAGGGCCCTACGACCATCACCGTGGCGGACGTTGAGCGGATGCGCCGACTTCACACGATGGGCTCCGCCGCGCTGGCTGGCGGGGAGCGGCCGCCCGAGCTGTACCGGCTCTCGCTCCAGTGCATGGAGAGTCTGTTCGGCTCAGATTGGGAGCGAGCCGCGCGAGAAGCCGTTCGTGGCTTGCGTGATCCCGATCAGTAACCTTCGCCATCAATCGTTATCAATGCGACAGAACGACCTCCACAAGGCGAAGACACAAAGCTGGCCGTTGGGATAGTAATACCAACAACTGCTAGCACCAAACGCCCCCGATCCCTTCGGAGCGTTCACCGACGACTTCCGCCTCAACGTATGATCATCGCCCGAGCCTGGCTGCTGCAGGCTTTCGTCGCTGTGGGATGCTCGTCATGGGGAGGGCATCATGACGACGGACACGGCGACGACACAGGCGAGCGAGGCGCCGCAGCAGGCGTGGGTACGCTGGCAGCGCAAGCATGCGGACGTGCTGGAGGGGGCGACACGGTCGGAGCAAGTCCTGCTGGAGGCTGCGGTGCGGTTTGGGGCCGCCATCGCGGCCCAGCCGATCCTGCTGCGCGTCGCAGCCTTTTTCCTCCTGCATGCGGACATGGGGCTGACGGCCGCGCAAGTGGGCGCGGCGGTCGGTCGCACCGACCGGGCCATGCGCACCGTGCGCACGCTCTCGGCCCACCAGATGCTCGAATCGATCTGGTCGGAGCTCGGGCGACACCGGCAACCGCGGCTGCGCCCGGAGCATGCCGGTCCGATCGCCAAGTACCTCGTCGACCATCCACGATGCACTCAGCCCGAGGTGGTCGCGTTCATCCAGCGCGAGCTCGGGATCGACATCGAGCAGCAGACGCTCCGCCGGTTTCTCGACGCCTACGGCCTGTACGTCTTTCGCCCGGAGCACGATCGCGCGGAGGCGCATGTCGCGCGCCCCACCTGATCGGGCGCACCCATTTCGGGGGCGCCTTCCTCCTGCTGCCGGCCGCGCTCGCTCTGAGCCGCGCCGCGGAGCGCACGCTGGCCAGGGCGCTGGGGAGCGCGGACAAGGCGCAGCGCCTCGTGCTGTCGCTGTTCTTCCGCGCGAGCCTGGGCATCGAGCGCATCTTTCACTTCGAGACCCTCGACGATCCGGGCTTTGCGATCCTGTCCGGCGGCAAGAAGGTCATGTCTCGATCCCGCCTTGGCGGGCTCGTGCGCGCGGTGACGACCGAAGGGGTCAAGAGGCTCACGCGCATGACCGAGTCGTGGGGCGCGCTGCGCCACCGCAGGGTGACACTGAGCCTCGACGAGCATGTCGTCGCCCGCTTCACGCGCAAGTTCAAGATCCCGAAGGGCTTCCATACCCTCCGCAACAAGAAGATGCGCGCCGAGAAGCTCTTCTTCCTGCACTGGCCCCAGGCGCGCCGCTTCCTCGGGCTTGTCGTCACCCGCGGCAACGGCAAGCTCATCGAGCGGACCCTCGGCTTCCTCCGCGCGGTGCGTCGGCGCGTCCGGGTCCGTCAGCTTCGCTTGATCATCGACGCGGGCGCCTCCGCCACCAACGAAGGCCTTCGGCGCCTCAATCGCTTCCGCAAGACCGTGTTCTTGATCCGCGCGCCTCGTCGGCCGGGCTATGTCAACGCGTGGAAGCGATTGCCACGAGCGCGGTTCACCCCCTATGAGGAGCCCGGCCGGTACACGGGCGCCAAGCCCAAGAGGATCGAGCTCGCCGAGACGACCACCACGATCCGCGGCATCGCTCGGCCCCTGCGGACCGTGGTCGTGCGCGAGCACGCGATGAAGGGCAAGGACCGCTGGCACGCGCTCTTCGTCTTGCACGACACCACGACGCCGGCCCTGGAGCTGCTGCACGAGTACCGCACTCGCCAGCACCACGAGCAGGGCCACCGCATCGGCGTGCACGACCTCTGGCTCGACACCTCGGCGAGCGGTTATCCCAAGCGCGGTCGGCCCGACCGCCCCGGATTTCGCCAAGGACCGCTCGCGCTCTGCGCCTGGATCGCTGCGCTCGCCTGGGACGCGCTCCGCGCCTTGGGCGACGCCCTGCCCCCCCGCTTCCACTTCGCCCACCCGCGCACGCTGCGGCGCTGGGTCCTGATGCGCGACGCCGACCTGATCCTCACGCCCTCGCACCTGCTCGTCGTGCTGGCCTTCCTGCCGCGTCGAGCCTGGCTCCGCCCGCTGGTCCAACGCTTCAACGCGGCAGAGATCGGCTTGCCGTGGCTCGGCGGGCGCCGCGTCGTGATGGGGTTCGCTGCCAGGGGTCGCACGCCGTCAGACGCACGGCCTGTGCTGCCAAATACCGCGGAAGCGGGTTCTGGCAGCGCGAAGGGCTGTGGGAGCGTTTGGTGCTAGCACGGAAGACGCCTTCTTTTCTGCATGTCCTAGAACGCCGAACGGGTTGAAAATCATCTAATTCCAATTAGTTACGCAGCCTCCTGGATCAGCCGCTGAGCCGCCTCGAGATTCTGGATCGCTGCGGCGCGCCGGAGGTCGAACAGGTTTCTCCTGGCGCCGATGTAGCGCGCGCTGTGTCCTTTGCGTGCCGCGATGTGGGCAAGCGCATGCTCCACAGCTGTCCGCTGCCGGAGCACGGCGCGTCCTGGCCCGGTCTGCTGCAACTTCCGGAACTTGCCCTGCAGAGCTTCGTCCTCGGCGATGGACACGGTCCGCCCTCGCCCCGAGGCAGCTTGCGTGCACTTGGCTCGAAGGGGGCACGCGCCGCACTCCTCGGGATCGAACTCGACCGTGTCGCCCGGCTCGAACACCTCGACCTGTCCCGCTGGACACGTGATTGTCTTGGCACGCAGGTCGATCTTGAAATCGCGCTTGCTGAACAAATCGGGGCTTCGAGCCCGCTGGCCCCAAGGCTTCGAGAACACCTGGCCACCCGCGCGGATCACGTCGTCAACGACGGGACTGTTTACGTAGGCGCGATCAATGTGGAGCTCGACGAGGCGCAGCCGCTGACGCTGGACGTCCTCGGCGATCGGTGCGGCACCCTCTTCTTCGGGCCGATTTGCAGGCGTGACCGCGCAGGCGACAATGACGGGAAGGTCAAGATCGCGTGCGATGTGTTCCTTGTAGCCGTCGAACCGCTTCGAGCGACTCTTGCGGCCGTGGCGCATCTCGGCGTCCTCGATCGAGACACGGCGGTCGGGCGCAACCCCTTGCCGGATGCGAACGGTCCCGTCCTCGGCGGTTTCCAGGTCCTGGTCTCCCACCTGTGTGAGCGCATCCAGATACATGCGCAGCGGCTGCTCGACGACGTCGTCCAGATGGCGGTCGACCCATTGCTGCAGTGACGAGACCTGCCGCTCCAGGATCTGAATCGCCGCTGCCTTCTGTTTCGGGTCGCTCCAGTCGAGATCGAGCCCGGCCTTGATGCTGGGAGCCAGAAGCAGCGGGATGCCCGCCTTGCGGCAGATCTCCTCACGCGGACGCTCCGTGATCTTTGACACGACGCGGACGATGCTGCGTGCAGCATGGCCGAGCAGGTTGATCGTGTCTTCAACCCGACCGGCCCCCGCTAAAGGGCGGCTATCGATGGCTACCCGCAGCGCTTTGGATATCGCGCGCCTCTCGCCCTCCGTCATCGCGCCGGACCGAACGAGCGACACGGTCCGCTCCAGCAGCACCCGGTCCATCTCGTGCGCGACCATCCGCTCTCGGAACGCCTGTAGCGCGCCCTGCGAGAACGGCGGCGTGGCCGCACCCAGGCAGCCGAGCACCATCTGCCAGCGCAGGTCAACTACGGCCAGCTCCACCGCCTCGGCATCCGATGCGCCGACGTAGCCTTGGAGCAGCGTAACCATGCACATCAGCGCCGGCGGATGCGGCGGCTCACCTGCCCCCGTCGTCCGGTACATGCCCTCCAGCTGCTCCTGGAAGGTCTCATCGAACAGCTCGTGCCGGTGCAGCCTGAGAAAGCCGAACAGTGCTCTCACGCGTGTCAGCCGTTTCATCAGCGCCTGCTCCTGCCGCGACAGCTCCACCGGCGGCGACCATCGTTCCATCCGTGAACCTCCGGACGCGGACGAGATCATGGCCCGGGCGAGACGGTCGAGCCTTCCATCGAAGAGCGCAGAATTATCACAAAATCAACCTGATCGGTCCTCTAGGGATCCGGCTGCGACGTTACGATCCCTTGGATGAGGTCGCTTCGCTGCACACGAGATCCCCGCTTCTGCACACTTCTCCATGCATGGGATGCCACGTTCGGCTTTCTTGCAGCGGATGATTTTCAACAGCCCGATCGCGTCGAGCGACGCTTCCATGGATTCTTCCACAGCCTCACCGTCCATCACCTCGGCAGCTTCTCGTTCGCTCGTTGCGCCGTCTGCCTCCGACAGGGCCATTTCGCCGGCTTGTGGCTCGCTCGCAGTGCCCTCGGTCTCCGGAATCACCTCCGATGGTGGCATCCAGCAGGAGGCAACACAGAGAGCGATCCACGGGAGAAAGACGACAGCGGAAATGAGCCGACCGATCTGCATGATGTTTGAGCATGCGAGTCGCGGGCCAAAGCCGGTCGAGCGTGGATGAACCATGCGCTGGGTGGTTTGCGGCGTTCGGCGAGGTGCCGAGGGTGGTCCGAATGCGCCTTCCGATGAGGGAATTTGCGAGCGAGCGGCCGGCGTGACCGGCCCTCGCCGCAGCGTCTTTTTTCTTGATAACAAGCACCAGACCCACCTCCCCGTGGTAGGCACCCCGGCGCCGCCCAGCGGCAGCGTGGACGCGCCAAGGGGCGTCGCGGGGAGCCCTGGCGGCGAGGCGGGCCGCTGTGCCGCCCAGCAGCGGCGTGGACGCGCCGAGGGGGCCGTGGAGGGTACGGGCGCCTCGCCCCGGCGAGGCGGCGAGACGTTTCACGAGGTGTGGATCATCTCCTCCGGGTAGAAGCGCCGCGCGAGCTTGGGGCCGTCGCCGTCCATGGCCACCTGGTCGAGCTCGGCCACGTCGCCGGCGAGCTCCTCGAGCGTGGGCACGGCGCCGCGGCGTGAGCGACCGCGGAGCGGCCGCGGGCGCCGATGTGGACGCCGGCGACCTCGGGGTCCTCTCCCGGCGCGGTCCTCGAGCGTGGACTGGAGCCGCAGCCTGGTCGACCGCGGAGCGGCCGCGGCGTCGAGGAGGAAGCGCGCGAGCTCGTGGCCGTCGGTGTCCGCTTGACCGCTTCCTACCGCGGGCCGCTCTGAACGCACGCGCAGAATTGCCCTCCGGCAAGGGGTCAACATCGTCCAGCGTGGTCCGCGGATCCCGAGGAGGCCCCTGTGGCCCCTTGGGGGCCATAGATGGTTCCCTCGTTAGGAGGTCGTGGGCGCGGGGGTCGTCGGCGCGGGCGCCGCGGCCGGCTTGCCGTTGGCCTCCGCCGGCTTGCCGTTGGCCTGTCCGGCCTCGGCGGCCTTGCGGGCCTTGTCGCGCCGCGCCGCCGCGCGCCGGCGCCGCTCGTAGGCGCTCGTCACCTCGCGGGCGATCTCGGGGTGCCGCCGGAACACGTGGGCCGCGGCCTTCCGGATGGCGCCCACCCGCTCGACCATGAGGTGCAGCAGCTGGTTGCGGATCGTGGTCGCGGCGGCCGAGGCGCCGGCTTCGGGGGCCGCCTCCAGCGCTCGCCGTTGCAGGTCCTCCGCGAGCTTCCTGGCCTCGGCGATCACGCGCACGTCGAACGCCTCGTCCGCCTCGACGAGGCGGTCCTTGAGCGACTCCGCGAGCCCCGCGTAGTCGCGGAGCGCCTGCGAGAGGGCGCTCGAGCGCTGGCCGTCCTGCGCGTGGAACTCCTTGATGCGCGCCAGCTGCGCGTCGGCGGGCTCGGCGACGTCGTCGTCGAGCAGGAACTCGAGCGCCGACTCGAGCTCATCGACGACGAACCGGGCGCGCTCGCCGAGATCGGCCACGGCCGGATCGACGATGAGCAGCAGCCGCGTCTGCGCCTCCTGCACGGCGTGCACGATGGAGAGCAGCTCCTCGCTGCTCGAGGCGGGCAGGCGGCTCTTGACCCGCTTGAGGCCCGGGCGATCGCCGTCGGGCTCCCAGTACTTCTTCACGAACGCCGCGGCGACGACCGCCTCGCGCACGGCGATGTCGTACGGAATGTTCAGCGGATTGTCGGTCCGCTCCGACCTGGCGGCGACCTTGACCCAGCGATCGAAGTCCGTTGCTTGCTTTGCCATGATGACGTTGACCCCTCCTCCTGCGACCCGCGCCCGTCGGGGCACGACGCAGAGCGGCAAGGATGAGCTCGGTCGGAGGGGCGTCCAGCACGGAGCAGGGTCTGGACGGGGGTGGGGGGCGGGAGGTGAGGCGGCGGGGTGGGATGTCCGGGTGGGCGGGGGGGTGTCCAGATGAGGCCGCACCCTGTCCAGATGGGCGGGCGGGGTGTCCAGATGAGGCCGCGCCCTGTCCAGATGGGCGGGCGGGATGTCCAGATGGGCCGGGGGGCGTCCAGATGGGCGGGGTGGCGCGAACGGCGGGGGCGGCGGCGGCAACGCGCCAGATGGTGTCGATGGCCTTGGGCGTGGGCGCCCGGCTCGCGCATGGCCGTCACCTACGCCTTCTGGTTACATGGCGCGAGCGTGCGGCGCGCAACCGACGGCGGCGGCCGCCCCGGCCCTCTGGAGTCGGGGGCCCCACGCCCGGGCGCGCCCTCCAAGCCTCCGCACCACGACGGCCCGGTCGCTCCGCGCAAAAGGCAGGCGCCACCCCAGGTAACGCGCGAGATTCTGCAGGGACCATCGAAGGCCGGCGTCGTGGTCGGCTTGGCTGATGCCGGGCAGGATGTTCTCCGCGGTGATGGTGACGAGCGTTCCTGCGGGCAGCGGTTCGAACGACTACGTCATCGATTTCGAGCGGGAGAAGGGAGCAGGGCCGCGCGAGGCTGCGATGGCGCAACGCGCGACTATTGAGCGCGAGCGTCGCCAAAAGCTCGCCACGTCAACACGCGTCGCTGCAGCGGCTCGCTTGGCAGCCGTCAGCGCCTCTTTGCCTTCTTCGGCAGGTTCGGATCCGGGTACGGCCACATGTTGGTGTGCGGGCCCGGGAACATCCGAGCCATGTCGAACGCGGGTGTAGGGTGGGCGCTTGGCAGCTTGTCGATGACCCATCCCGTGAAGGCTTCGAGGCGCGGGTCGCGGTCGTACCCGCGCAGGAGCCGGTCGACGATCTTCTGGTTCTCGGGCGACTCGATCACCTTGCACAGCGCCCCGTGGCCTTCGCACAGCGCGAAGATGGCCGGCCGGGCGCTCCCGTCAGCCACCCGGAAGGTGCCGAGGCAGGACACCTTGCCATTGTCACGACGGTAGTAGAAGTGAATCAGGTCGCCGACCTTGACCTCCGCAACGACGCCGACGGCCCGAAGCCGATCGGCGTCGTTGCCACCCTCGTAGGCCGATCGACACAGGAAGTGGTTGAAGACCGCCAGATCGTGCGTGTCGTCGAAGTTGGCGCGCGTCGTGTTCGCCTTGTAGACCCACTCGGCCATTCGTCGCTCCTCCTCTATCAATTAGGCCCGCGGCTTGGTCGTCTCGGCAGCCATCAGGAGCTTCGGCTCCGTCGGCGTCGGATACGCCACCGGCGCCTTCTCCTCCGGCATTTCCTCAAGCTTCGGCAGCCCCCGCACGATCTGCATCGTCTCGAGGCTGACGGTGATCACCCGCAGGAGGAGCGACAGCGGGTAGCGCGGGTCGCCGACCGTCTCCGTCGCGTAGGCGTTCGCGTCCTTCACGATCCCGCTGTCCTTATCGGTCGTGACGCTCTGGCGCTCCATCACCCACTCGATCGCGGACTTGCCATTGACGACGTACTCGTAGGCCGCGAGCGGGATGTCGCGCACGGCGAAGAAGTCGTTGTAGTGGATGACCGTCTTGTCCTTGCCCTTGCCGAACTTCATCTTATCGACGCGGTACTGCGACGGCGTGGGTGCCTTCGGGCCTTCGACGGTGGCGGGGTACTCGGCGACCTGTTCGTAGCCGACGTGCAGGTCGCCGAGCTTGCGGCCAGCCTTGCTGAAGGCCCAGAAGTCGGCGGCGGTGGCAACGCGGGGAATGCGGGGGAGTTCCTTGCCGAGGTTGTCGGCGTAGCGCTCGCGGTAGTCGGTCGAGTGGAGGATGCCGTAGACGTAGTAGAAGAGGTCTTCCTTGGTGATGGGCTCGGCGGGGTAGGCGACGCGGAAGTGGGCGAGGCCGGCGTCGGTGATGCCGTCGCGGCGGGTGCTGGTGCCGCTTGCTACCTTCCTCGGCGCCGAGAACAGTGAGGCGGTGCCGTCATCGTCTGCGTCGGGCACATCGCTCTCGTAGAGGTAGAGCGGGTAGCACTGCGTGCCCCCATCGGTCTGTTGCTCGGGGACCACGTCGACCAATAGGGCCAAGAAGCCAACCCCAGGCCAGCGTTGCTTGACCATGATCACTCGGTTGACGGCATCCGGTGCGGGGAAGAGCCGCGGCATCAGGTAGAGGCTCCACAGATAACGCCGGTCCATGTAGAGCCACTGCTTGCTGAACGGACGATATAGACTGCACACGAATGCGTCGGGATCGACCTTCAGGGTCCGGCCAACGTCGAGCGCGCGTTTGAGGTCGTCGGCCCAACTGATCTGACTGCGGTCGACTCTGATGAACGCATCGATCTCGATCTCCAGCCCGCGCTGCCGGGCTTCAGCCAAGCGCTCCGCTTCTGCATTGAAGAAGTGCGTCATCCGTTCCACGTTCTCACGCAGCCGCGACTTGGAGCTATTGAAGACCCAGGCATCTCGATTGCTTTTCACGCCATTCGAAAAGGTCGCAAACAGGTGGAGCTGCTGTCTCTTTTTGTCGCCCAACACGATGTGGCGTTCGAAGGTGGTGTCGCGCTGCTTGAACCAGTCACCGTGCGCATCGGGCGAGATGATCGTCCATCCGTTGGCGGCCGTGACACCGGCGACACTGCCAGAAGTCGAGAGTGCCGCGAGCTTCTCCTCGCGGCTGAGGTAATCGCCCACATCGTGGAAGAAGACCCGACCTATCTCCTCCGCCTTAGGGTTCTTTACGAGCAGCGAGATCGCGACCGGCGCGCGGCTCCCGCTGCCGAACACCTTCCCACCTTCTCTCTTGGACAGCTCGCCCGCGGTGCGCTGGTTGCCACGCAGGTGGAAGACGTAGAGGCTGCTGAATTCGTCAACGAGACAGCAACGCAACCCGTCAGCACTGATGGCGTTCAAGAAGCCAGCGTTCGTGACGAAACCAACAATACCCGCGTTCCCGATTCTGTCGCTCGCCCAACGAATTGCCCGGATGTAGCTGTTGTAGAGAGAGCGCACCATTCGGATGTTCGAGCGCGCGGCATAAGTACAGCGAATGCGGTCGTCGAGTTTCGGGTACGCAACGTTGTCGTTGAGGTCATTAGCACTATCCTGCCCATCCGAATACGGTGGATTTCCAACGATCACCCGAATATCGAGCTTCTTCTGCCGCGTCCGCCGCGCACTGTTGTCCACCAGCACCCGCGAAACCAGATCATCCTTCTCATAAAGCTGGAACGTATCCGTCAGGCAGATCCCCTCGAACGGCTTGTACTCCCCACCCACCACCCCGTGATAGGCCGCCTCGATGTTAATCGCCGCGATGTAGTACGCCAAGAGAACGATCTCGTTCGCATGGATCTCCTTCGCGTACTTCCGCGGCAGTTCCTCCTTCGAGATGAGCCCGCTCTGGATCAGCCGCGTGATGAACGTGCCGGTCCCGGTGAACGGGTCGAGGATGTGCACCCCCTCGCTCCCGAGCGTTTGGCCGAACTCGGTGCGCAGCAGGTGGTCGACGCTCTTCAGGATGAAGTCGACGATCTCGACCGGCGTATAGACGATGCCGAGCCGCTCCGACATCTTGGGGAATGCGTTGCGGAAGAACTTGTCGTACAGTTCGACGACGATCTTCTGTTTCCCCTTGGCGCCGTCGATCCCCTCGGCGCGGAGCTTCACCGACTCGTAGAACTTCTCCAGCGTGCTCGCCTCCTTGTCGAGGCGATGCTCCTGGAGCGCATCGAGCACGCCCTGCATGGCGCGCGACATCGGGTTCTCGGTCGCGAAGCTGTGGCCGGAAAACAGCGCATCGAATACCGGCTTGGTGACGAGGTGCTGTGCGAGCATCTCGATGATTTCGTCGCGCGTAATGCTGTCGTTGAGGTCGTCCCGCAGCTCCTCTGCGAAGTGGTCGAACGCCTCGCGCTCGCGCACGTTGGCCTTGTTGTCGAGGATGCCGGTGATGCGGTCGATGTGCGTGCGCGCGATCTTGGCGATGTCCTTCGCCCAGTCCTCCCAGTGGTGGCGGTTGCCGACCTTCTGGACGATCTTCGCGTAGATGGCGCGCTCGATCTCGCCGATCTCGAACTCGAGCTCCATCTGCTCGGCCTTCGGCGGGGCCTCCGGCGCGGCGCCGATGACGCGCCCTCCCTTCGCCGCCTTCCGAGCGCTCTGCTTCTTCGCGTCGCCGCTCTTCTTCTGCGAGCGTTTCGCGATCTTGTCGGTGACGGCGATGACCTCCATCTTCGTCGGGTCCGCGCCGACGAGGTCGAGCTTGTTAATCATCGCATCGAAGCGATCATCGTGCGACCGGAGCGCCTGGAGGACCTGCCACACGACGCGGTAGGTCTCGTTGTCATCGAGCGCTTCGTGCGGTTCGACGCCCGCAGGAATGACGACCGGCAGCACGATGTAGCCGCGCGTCTTGCCGACCGCGTTGCGCATGACGCGACCGACCGACTGCACGACGTCGACCTGCGAGTTGCGGGGCGTGAGGAAGAGGACCGCGTCGAGCGCGGGCACGTCGACACCTTCCGAGAGGCACCGGACGTTGCTCAGGACCCGGCACGTGTCCTCCGCGCCGCCGGCCTTGAGCCACGCGATCTTCTCCTCCTTCTCGGTCGCGTTCATGCTGCCGTCAATGTGCTCGGCCTCGCAGCGCAGACGGCTCGCGACTTCTTTCTCATCCGGGTCCGCGCTCTCCTGGTACGCCTCGACGACGGCCTGGAACATCGACGCGATCGCCTTCGAGCTGACCTTGTGAACCTTCGCCGCCTTCTGCCGCTCGATCACCTGGCAGAAGGCGACGGCCCGCTTCATCGGATGCGCATCGCCGGTGAGCTCCTCCGCGAGCCCCTGCTTGGACAGGGCCTTCCAGCAGCCGATGATCTTGGATGCATCGTCGACGCGCAGCTCGTTGTTGCTGTCCTTGAGGAGGGCCTGGATGCGGCGGCTGACGTGCGACTCGTGGATCGAGAGGACCACCACCTTGTAGTCGACGAGCAGGCCGCGCTTCACGGCCTCCGAGAACGTCAAGACGTACAGGTTCGGGCCGTACAGCTTCTCGTCGTCCATCGAGCAGAGCGTCACGTTGTCGCTCTCGGCAGATGCCTTCGCCTTGTCGCCGTAGATCCGCGGCGTGGCGGTCATGTAGAGCCGCTTCTTGCCGCGGATGTACTCGGCGTCGTGCACGCGAACGAAGGGGCTCTCGTCCTCCCCGTCGAACTTGGCGCCTGTCGTGCGGTGCGCCTCGTCGCAGACGATGAGATCGAACGCCGGCAGCTCGTGCTCCTTCTGCGCCTGGTGGATGACGTCGATGGAGTGATACGTCGCGTAGACGACGCTCATGTGCTCGGCGTCGTGGCGCGCCTTCATCTCGCGCGCGAGCCGCTCCGCGTCCGTGGTCGCGGGGTACTGCAGCTCGTGGACGAACGTCTGTACGACGTCGCTGTCCTTGCTGCGCTTCTTGCCGACGTCGCTGTCGGAGCAGACGGCGAAGTTGTGCAGGCGCGTCTCGCTCTCCTGCGTCCACTCGGTCAGCGTCTGCGACAGCAGCGCGAGGCTGGGCACGAGGAACAGCACGCGCTTGCCGGGGCCCGCGATCTTCTCGGCGATCGTCAAGCTCGTGAACGTCTTGCCGGTGCCGCAGGCCATGATGAGCTTGCCGCGGTCGCGTTCCCCGAGCCCGTGGGCGACGCGCCGGAGCGCATCGAGCTGGTGCTGCCGCGGCGCCTTCTTCGGGCGCAGGACGGGCTTCTCGCGCGGAGTGAAGCGCGACCAGTCGATGGCGCTGTTCTCGAGCGCATAGAGGTCGATCTTGGTGATGGGCGTCTGCTGGCCGCGGAGCGCCTCCTCCGCGTGCTCGCTCCAGTGGTTCGTCGTCGCGACGATCAGCCGACGGGTGAACGGCTTCTTCCCCGACGCCGTGAAGAAGCTATCGATGTCGCTCTTCTGGACGCGGTAGTCCGCCGCGTACAGCTTGCACTGGATGGCGTGGACCTCGCCGTCGACCGTCTCGGCAACGAGGTCGATGCCAGCGTCTCGCCGGTCGAGCCCACGGCGCGCGGCCCACACGGCGTACGGGACGACGTCTCGATAGAGATCGCGGTAGAGCGGATCGTTCTTGAAGTAGCTGATCGTCAGCTCCTCGAAGTACGTTCCCTGCTCACGGTTCGTCGCGGCGGCGTTGCGGAAACGGTCGAGGAGATCGTGGAGCGCGCTCACGCGCTCTAGTTCGCACGGGCACGCGAGCGAACGCAAGAGCGGAGCGCAAGGCGCGGGCACCATGACGGGGCGGCCCGCGCTCGTCGGTGTCAGGTGACGGGCGGCTTACCGAGCTTCGCCTGGAGTTCGGCGATCTTCTTGTCCTGCGCCTCGCGCTTGGCCTGCGCGGCAGCGGGCTCCTGCTGCAGCGCCTCCCGCTGGGTGCGCTTGGCTTCGTCTTTCTGGGCCTTCCCGACCTCAATGGCTGCCTGGAGCGCCGCGTCCGCCTGCTCGAGCTCCTCCTTGGCGGCGTCCCGTCGCCTCGTCAGCTCCTCGATGGTTGACGGCACGACCGGTTTGGTCGTGGCCCGCACTGCCAGCGGCGTTGGCGTCTCCGTTTCTACTGGTCCTTCTGCCGGTTCGTCGGCGCGGGCCACACTTTGATCGCGAGGTCGGCGAGGAGCTTAGCGCGAGCTTCGATCTGGTCCTTCGACCATATCTTCAAGACTTCTGCCTTGAAGTACTGGTTCAGGTAGACCTTGCTCTGGCCGAGTACCGGCTTCTTGATCTCGAACGGGCGGCTCGACATCTCGCGGTTGTAATCGGCGCCGACGAGCGTGAGGTTGCCCGGTGTGTGCAGCCACTCGGCGTGCACCGGGCGCCACGGCTCACCGAGAGCGGCGATCCACGCGCGACCATCGTCCTCGGCATCATCGATGGTCTGCGGCATGACGTGCTCGATGGAGCAGCCGTCCAGCAGCACCGGCTCGCTCTTCGCCTGGATGGCCAACTCGAGAGCGGCGAGCACCGCGCGGTCGTACTTGCTCCGGTAGAGGTTGAACCGCACGAACTTCGCCCGGAACTCGTCGTCCGAGGGCCATCCCTTCGCGCGCAAGAACGAGAGCACTGTCCGGGCGGGATCGGCCAGCTCGCGGCACGCCGCAACGAACCACGTGCTGTACCCACGCGAGCTGAGCCCGCATACGAAGCGACGCAACACGAAGCTTGCGATGGCCCGAAGGATGACGAGGAGATCGGCGCGAGGCAGCTCGCTCTTGCTTGATCGCTCCAGCAGTGCGGTGACGAGCGGGTAGGCGGTCGTCACGTTGAGCTCCCTGATTGCACGCAGCGCGCCTTCGACCTCGGCGTCGGCGTGGGCGGTGGTCCCGCGAACGACGTCGTACAGCTTCGAGAGCTTGACCAAGTCGCCGACGACGGCTCGGGGATCGAACCTGCCATGCGGGAACCGGCGCTCGAACGCTTCGAAGGTCCCGTCCCGGCCGACGTAGGTGCCGTCGCGCATGAGCGCGTCTCGAAGGAACGCCTCGAAATCGCGCCCAGACAACTTGCCGTCGCGCATGAAGCGGGACTCGAGGTCACGCCACAACGTGTCGTCGAATCCATCCTGATCGTCGATCGACAACGACATGAAGACGTGGTTGCGGATCAGGTCGGCCTCGGTGAGGTCCACACCTGTGGAGTTCAGCGAACGGAAGATCTTGTATGGGTTCTCGGCCCCAAGGGTGATTGCAACGAAGTCCAACCTCGTCACAAGCGCCGTGAAGAACCGACGCAGCTCAGGCTCCGACGTTGCCTGCTGCTCGACTCGCTTTACGAAGTGGCGGTGGGCGGCTTCGATCTGCCCACCGGCGGCTGCATCAGTGCGGTCGACGAGCGCGAGGTACCCACCCCGATCTCGCAAGCGCGGGAAGACCTTGTAGCGCTCGCGTCCTTTTTTGAAGCGGTGGACGAGGTAGTTCTCCTCGACCTCGGCGGCGAGTTCGTTCCACCCGTGCGACGCGGCCACGTCGCGGACGACACAGAGGAGGATCGACAGCGTCGTGAGGCGCTGCTGTCCGTCGATTACCTGGTACGCAGGCACCGCTCCGGGCTGATGTCCGTCCGGCACCGTGACGATGGAGCCCATGAAGTGGCGGCGCTCGTCGGCGCCCGCTTCGAGGAGCTCGGCGACGTCCTCGAGGAGCTGCTCCCAGTTCGACGTGCCCCACGTGTAGTACCGCTGAAAGACGGGGATCACGTACTGGTCGGACGAGTGGAGCAGCTGCTGCAGGGTTCGCTCAGATGCCTTCATGTCGACGGATCTCCCGCCGGCATCCTACTCCTGAGCCGCTGGCCAGTTAAGCATCGGCGGCTCCGTCTCGCGCGAAGGCCCTCCGCTGCTGAACGCTCTCGGCCTCTCTCTATCCCGCTGGCCAGAACAGAGAGCACAAACGCCCTCGTCGCGCGCTCCTGACACGCCCGCAAGGTCGCGGAAACGAGCTGGAGAAACGGCAACGGCCCCGAGGATCGCTCCCGGGGCCGCTGTTTGCTGACGCCTCTCGCGAAGCTCGCGAGGAGGAAGGAATGGCTCCAGCTGCTGGACTCGAACCAGCGACCCGGCGGTTAACAGCCGCCTGCTCTACCGACTGAGCTAAGCTGGAATGCGTCGGAGACGGGCGCGAGAATAGTCGGCCAGCCCTTCCCGTCAAGCGAATCCGCACGGCGCTTCACTTTGGTGACGGGTAGGTGAGCTCGCCCGCTCCCTCCCCCGCCCCTACCGACCTGCCCGCGGCGCCCCCTCGCCCGCTCTCGCGAGATTGCCCGCCTGGCGTGCTTCTGCGACAACCGCGCCGTGCCGCGCGCCGCCGAGCCCCTCCCGCCGCCGCCCGAAGCCCCCGCCGCCTCGCAGGCCCCCCCGGACCCCGCGCAGGCCGCCCCGGGCCCTGCTGCGCCTCCCTCGGCCCCCGCTGTCGCTGCACGCCCCTCCCCCGCCTCTCCATCTCCCTCCCCCTCCACCGCCCGCTCCGCCGGCCGCGGCGGCCTCGCCATCGCCGGCGCCAAGGTCTCCTTCATCGTCTTCGGCTTCGTCCAGCAGCTCATCCTCCCCCGCCTGCTCGGCACCGACGGCTACGGCGCCGTCTCCGTCGTCTTCGCCGGCGTCGGCGTCGTCAACAACGTCATCGTCGCCACCGGCATCCAGGGCGTCTCCCGCGCCGTCTCCAGCGTCGCCGACCGCGACGCCGCCGAGGCCTTCCGCCGCACCCTCGCCCTCCACGCCGTCCTCGCCATCGCCGTCTCCTCGGCCTTCGCGCTCCTCGCCGGCTCCATCGCCGACTTCTCCGAGGCCCCGCACGTCGCCGGCCCGCTCCGCCTCGCCGCCGCCATCGTCCTCCTCTACGGCCTCTACGCCCCGCTCGTCGGCGCCCTCAACGGCCAGCGGCGGTTCCTCACCCAGGCCGGCTTCGACATCGGCTACGGCGCCCTCCGCACCGCCAGCGTCGCCGCCGGCGCCCTCCTCTTCCTCCGCGCCGGCCACAGCGGCGTCCTCGGCGCCATCGCCGGCTTCGTCGCCGCCGCCGCCATCATCGTCCCCCTCGCGGCCCTCAAGACCGGCTTCGGCCGCGCAGGCAACGCCGGCCCCTCGATCCGCGAGCACCTCGTCTTCCTCCTGCCGCTCGCCGTCTCGCAGACCTTCCTCAACTTCCTGCTCCAGACCGACTTCTTCCTCCTGCGCCGCTTCCTCGGCCAGGCCACGAACCACCTCGCCCTCGGCGCCAGGGCCGCCGACGACCTCATCGGCGTCTACCGCGGCGCGCAGCTGTTCGCGTTCCTCCCCTACCAGCTGCTCCTCTCCGTCACCTTCATCCTCTTCCCCATGCTCGCCCGCGCCCACGCCGAGAACGATCGCGCCGCGGTCCGCCGCTACGCCATGACCGGCGTCCGCCTCTCGTTCCTGCTCACCGGCCTCCTCGTCGCCCCCATCTCGGGCCTCGCGCCCCACGTGCTGCGCTTCGCCTTCCCCGTCGAGATCTGGAGCCGCGGCGGCGACACGCTCCGCGTCCTCTCCCTCGGCATGGGCGCCTTCGCCATCCTCGGCGTCGCCTCGGCCGCGCTCACAAGCCTCCACCGCGAGCGCGTCGCCGCCGCGCTCACCGCCGCCACGGTCCTCCTCGTCGCCGTCGGCTGCTCCGTCGCCGTGCCCCGCGCCGCCTTCGGCCCCGACATGCTCGTGAGCTCCGCGACCGCCACCTCGGTCGCCCTCGCCACCGCCGCGGTCGTCGCCGGCGCCCTGCTCCACCGCGCCGCCGGCGGCTTCGTCCCCGCGGCGACGGCGCTCCGCGTGGGCGTCGCGCTCGCCGCCGCGATCGCCGTCGGCGCGCGGCTGCCGTGGCTCGGCAAGATCGCCGTGCTCGGCGAGGCGATCGCCGTCGCGCTCGTCTACGTCGCCCTCCTCGTCGCCACGCGCGAGGTCGGCCGGGACGACCTCGCCGTCCTGCGGCAAGCGTTCGGCCGCAGAGGCCGCCCGGTGTGAGCCGACCCGGCGATCTCCGCCCCGCCCGCGCCTCCCCACCGCCCCGCCAGCGCCTCCCCACCGCCCCGCCAGCGCCTCCCCACCGCCCCGCCAGCGCCGCCCCCGCCGCCCGCCCTCGACGCCTCTTGACCGACAGCCGGCAATCTCGCATACGCGGGTCTCCCCGATCCCGAACGCGGCCGGAGCCCGCTCGGTCGACGCGCGGTCGACCCAGCGCCCGCCCATCCCCGCTCCCCTCTGCCCGCCGGGCTCGCACACGCAGGAGATACCGTGGCGCCTCAATTCATCTTCACGATGCAGGATGTCCGGAAGGTGCACCCCCCGAACAAGGAGGTGCTCAAGGGCCTGTGGCTCTCCTTCTACCCGGGCGCGAAGATCGGCGTCCTCGGCGCGAACGGCGCCGGCAAGAGCACCCTGCTCCGCATCATGGCGGGCGTCGACAAGGAGTACCTCGGCGAGGCCAAGCCCGCCGACGGCATCCGCATCGGCTACCTCCCCCAGGAGCCCCAGCTCGAGGCCGGCAAGACCGTGCAAGAGCACGTCGAGATGGCCGTCCACGACGTCCGCTCCCTCGTCCAGCGCTTCGAGGAAATCGGCGCCAAGCTCGGCGAGTCGCCCCCCGACATGGAGGCGCTCCTCGAGGAGTACGCCGCCCTCCAGGACAAGATCGAGGCCGCCAACGGCTGGGAGATCGACCGCGTCGTCGAGCGCGCCATGGACGCCCTCCGGCTGCCCCCGCCCGACGCCGACGTCACGAAGCTCTCCGGCGGCGAGCGCCGGCGCGTCGCCCTCTGCAGGCTCCTCCTCGAGAAGCCGGACATCCTGCTCCTCGACGAGCCGACCAACCACCTCGACGCCGAGAGCGTCGCCTGGCTCGAGCGCTTCCTCCACGAGTACCCCGGCACCGTCGTCGCCGTCACCCACGACCGGTACTTCCTCGACAACGTGGCGGGCTGGATCCTCGAGCTCGACCGCGGCGCCGGCATCCCGTACGAGGGCAACTACACCGGCTGGCTCGAGCAGAAGAAGAAGCGCCTCGAGCTCGAGCAGAAGCAGGAGAGCGCGCGCAAGCGCACCCTCGAGCGCGAGCTCGAGTGGGTGCGCATGGCCCCGCGCGCCCGCCAGGCCAAGAGCAAGGCCCGCCTCGCCGCCTACGAGTCGCTCCTCGCCGAGGACAAGTCGAAGAAGGTCGAGGAGAACGAGATCGCCATCCCCGCCGGCAAGCGCCTCGGGAACGTAGTCGTCGAGGCCGACCACCTCCGCAAGGGCTTCGGCGATCGCGTCCTCATCGACGACCTCACCTTCTCGCTCCCGCGCGGCGGCATCGTCGGCGTCATCGGCCCGAACGGCGCCGGCAAGACCACCCTCTTCCGCATGATCATGGGCCAGGAGCAGCCCGACGGCGGCGCGCTCCGGATCGGCGAGACCGTGGAGCTCGCGTACGTCGACCAGTCGCGCGACGCCCTCAACCCGACCAACAGCGTCTGGCAGGAGATCTCCGGCGGCGAGGACCGCCTGCTCGTCGGCAAGCGCGAGGTCAACTCGCGCGCCTACGTCGCGAGCTTCAACTTCGCCGGCAGCGACCAGCAGAAGAAGGTCCGCGACCTGTCCGGCGGCGAGCGCAACCGCCTCCACCTCGCCAAGCTCCTCCGCCGCGGCGGCAACGTCCTCCTGCTCGACGAGCCCACGAACGACCTCGACGTCGACACGCTCCGCTCGCTCGAGGAGGCGCTGCTCAACTTCGCCGGCTGCGCCGTGGTCATCAGCCACGATCGCTGGTTCCTCGACCGGATCGCGACCCACATCCTCGCCTTCGAGGGCGACAGCAAGGTCGTCTGGTTCGAGGGCAACTACGCCGACTACGAGGCCGACCTGAAGCGCCGCCTCGGCGCCGACGCCGCCGAGCCCCGCAAGATCCGCTACCGCAAGCTCACCGCGAGCTGACGTGGCGCAGCGCACGGCCGCCCGCGGCGCACCAGCCCCGGAGCACGGTTCCGAGCTGGCGTGACGCGGGCGCCCGCACTAGCTCTTTCCCCCCATGGTCCGGAGCCCCCTTGGCGCGTGGTGCGCATGGCTCGGCGTGGCCGCCGCGGTCGCGACGACGGCCGTGGCCGGCTGCCGGGACGCCGCCGAGACCCGCTCGCCGTTCGTGGCGTCCCCGTCGCACGCGGGCGGCGGCGGTGCCGCGGCGGAGGGCGGCGCGGGCGGCGCCGGCAGCGCGGGCGTCGGTGGCTCGGACGGCCACGGCGCCGGCGGCTCGGGCGGCCGAGCCGAGGGCGCGGGCGGCCAGGCCGAGGGCGGCGCCGGGGGCGCCGGCGGCCACGGCGCCGGCGGAGCGGGCGGCAGCGCCGGGCCGGTCGACCCGCCGCCGGACGCGCCGCTCTCGATCGTCACGTGGAACACCAAGGATTTCTTCAACGACAAGGACGACACCGAGGGCGACGCCGAGATCGTGCTCAGCCCCGCGGAGTACCGCGAGAAGCGCGAGGCGATCGCGGCGGTGCTCGAGGAGCTCGATCCCGACGTGGCGGTGCTCCAGGAGGTCGAGCACCTCAGCGTCCTCAAAGACCTGAACCGCATCGAGCTCGGCGGGGCGTACCCCCACGCCGCGCTCGTCGAGGCGTACGATCCGCGCGGGATCGACGTCGGCGCGCTGTCGAAGATCCCCTTCGACAAGATCGTGTCGCACCGGGACGACCGCTTCACGCTGCGCGGAACATCGGGGCCCGTCTACACGTTCACCCGCGACTGCCTCGAGCTCCACCTCTCCCGGGGCGGCCGCAAGGTCATCCTGCTGGGGGTCCACTTCAAGGCCAAGGCGGCGCCCGACGACCCCGACCGGCGCCTCGCCGAGGCGCAGCGCACCCGCGCCATCGCCGACGCGCTCGCCGCGGAGCACCCCACCGCCGTGATCGCCGTCCTCGGCGACTTCAACGACGTGCCCGGCTCCCCCCCGGTCCAGGCCGTCGCCGGCGCCGGCCCGGGCGCGTTCGAGGACGCCGCGGCCGCGGCGCCGCCCGCGGACCAGTGGACGTATGACTTCCGCGGACAGCTAGAGCTCATCGACCACCAGATGGTCAACCCGCTGCTCTGGCGGATGCTCGACCCGCGCTCGATCCGGATCCCCCACGGGCCGTCGATCGAGGACGCGAGCGACCACGCGCCAATCTTTTCCGGATACAGGATCACCCCGCCCACGTAAGCGTTCGACCGCGCATCAGCTAAGCTGCGCCCCGATGCACGGCACGAGGAGAAAAGGCTCCCCGCCGAGAGCCCGCAGGGACTGGGGGCGCCTCGCCGTGCGCGTGCTGTGCGTCGTATTCGCGGTGATCGGGGCGATCCCGCTCGCGGTCGGCTTCCTCGTGCGGACCGAGACGGTGCGGGCCTGGGCGGCCTTCGAGACGGCCGCGCTGCTGGAGAACAAGCTCGGCATCACGGCCCGCTACGACGTGCGCGTCCAGGCCTGGCCGCTGATGGTCGGCCTGAACCGCCTCGTCGTCGACTCCTCGGACGGCGGCGCGCCGTTCCTCGAGCTGGAGCGCGTGGCGATCCGCCCGCGCCTGTTCTCGCTGCTCGCGGGGCGCATCGACGCGGGCGACGTCGAGATCATCGGGCCGCGCGTCCGCGCCGTCGTGAAGGACGGGGAGCTCCGCAACTTCAAGCTCCCCGACACCGGCAAGAGCAGCGGCGGCGGCGGGCTCGACCGCGCGCCGCTCTCGTCGGTCGCCATCACCGACGCGCGGGTCGACCTGACGATCGACAACGTCCGCGTCCAGGCCCGCGAGGTCGACGTCGACGTCTCCGCCGAGCCGTCGAACGTGTTCGAGATCGCGATGCGCTCCGGCTTCGCCTCGGTGGTGCACACGCACCCCGCGCCCGGCCGCGAGGCCGAGGAGGACAGCGTCGACGAGGACGTGATCTGCCGCTTCGACACGCGCATCAGCGTCGAGCCGGACCGCGCGCTCGTCCGCCGGCTCATCCTGGAGGGCGCCGCCGACTTCGATCCGGATCCCGGCACCGCGCCGCCGTGCGGGCTCCAGGGCGGCGACTGGCGGCGGGTGGAGCTCGAGCTCGGCGCCCTCCGCGTCGTCGGCCTCGGCGGGGGCATGCCCCACCGCATCGAGGGCCGCGTGCGGGCGCGCCTGCCGGTGCCGATCGTGCACCGCTTCGTCAACCTGCCGCCCGCGTCGGGCTCGGTCGCGATCGACGTGGACGCCGAGTACGACGCGGCGGCCGCGCCGCTCGGCCTCGCGCTGCCGCGCGTGAAGGGGACGCTCGCGCTCGACCAGCCGGGCCTCGACGGCAGGGTCTTCGTGACGCGCCTGTCGGGCAAGCTCTCGACGACCCCCGACGCCGTGCAGCTCTCCGACGCCGACATCGCCTGGGCCGACGGCACGCTGAAGATCTCCAGCGCCGAGGTCAAGCCGTTCGAGAAGGGCGTGCCGCTCCACGCGGGGCCGATCGACCTCGCCAACATCGAGCTGCCCGGCCTCCTGCGCGACCTCGGCGTGCACCCGCAGGCGCACGTCGCCTGGACGCTGCGCGAGGGCCGGTTCGACCGCTTCGGCGGCACGCTGGTCCCGCTCTCCCTCGAGGGCCCGCTCGCCGTGCAGACGCGCGGCTTCGACATCTTCGATCGCCCGACCAAGGACCCGGCCCGCCAGCGCCTGATGGGCGTGAAGGAGGGCTCGGTCCGCGGCTCGTTCCAGGTGCGGCCGAACGCCGTCGTGCTCTCCGGCTTCTCGATCGACACGCCGAGCTCGCACCTCCGGACCACCGTCTCGCTCGGCTTCAACGACCAGCTCGGGGTCGAGGTCCACCCGGGCTCGCGCGTGGATCTCGCCGAGGTCTCGCCGCTCGCCGACCTCGAGCTCGCCGGCGTCGCGTCGATGAGCGCCTCGATGCACGGCTCCTACGCGCACCCGAAGCTCAAGGGCGAGGTCGGCATCGAGAAGTTCGTGTTCGCCGGGTTCCCCATCGGCGACCTCGAGCCGTCGCCGGTCGCGTTCGAGCCGCTCGCCCTGACGCTCGAGAACGCGCGGGTGCGGCACGGGGCGAGCCGCATGCGGGTCCCCTCGCTCAAGGTCGACTTCGACCCGGCGGGCAACCTGCCGAAGGGCCGCCCGCTCGACAGCTCGTCGGGGGTCGTGGTCGTGGACGCGGCCGTGGACACGCGCGAGGCGCCGCACCTCGCCGCGCGCGACCTGCTCGAGATCCTCCGCCTCGAGAAGGATCCGCGGTACGTCGCCTACAAGGCGACCGCGAGCGGGACGGCGCGGGCCCACTTCGCGCTCGGCGGCCCCGAGGACCGCTGCGGCGGCGGCTACCTCGCCGTGAGCGCCGGGATGCGCCTCAGCGGCATCGAGCTCCTCGAGGAGCGCTTCGACGAGGGCGAGGTCGACGTCAACCTGATCTGGGACGATCAGGCCGCCGGCGGCGACGGGATGCGGCTCGACGTCCGCTCGGCGTCGCTGCGCAAGGGCACGGGCTCGGTGCTGGCGAGCGTGTCCATCGCGCACGGCGGCGCGCTGAAGGGGAGCGTCATCGCGAGCGGCCTCCCGCTCACGCGCATCGACGCGCTCGGGCCGGCGGGCTCGCTGTTCGACGGCTCGGTGTCGCTCGTGGCGAGCCTGGGCGGCACCGTGAGCAGGATGGCCGGCTTCGCGGACGTCCACGTCTCGCGCATCGGCATCCGGCGCTCGCACGCGAGCCTGCCCCCGTCGCGCGTCGAGCTCACGATCGTGCCCCAGGACAAGCCGCCCAAGGTCCTCGGCAGGACGCCGATCTGCGGCAACCCGATCGGCGCGCCGTTCGACCCGGCGGAGTTCGACCGCGACCTGCCCGACGGCTCCTTCGTCGCGAACGGCTCGCTCTTCGGCGGGCAGGTCGCGCTGGAGGGGGTCCGCGTCACGCGCCAGCAGCGCAAGATCGTCGACGGCAGGGTGCGCATGGACGCGCTCGACCTCGGCACCCTCGCGAACCTGATCCCGGGCGTGGCGTTCTCGGCGGCGACGCCGAAGGGGACGCTGACGGCGTCGCTCGACATCGAGCGGCTCCCGCTCGCGGATCCGAAGCAGGCGGCGCTCACGCTGACCGTGGGCGCGCTGAAGCTCGAGCGGGAGGGCCAGGGGGTCCACCTCACGGCCCCGAGCGGGCCGATCCGCCTCGCGGGCAACGCGCTCACGGTGCCGGAGCTCCACATGGAGGCGCACACGGCCTCGCGCCTGTCGGCCGCGTTCACCGCGTCCGGGGAGGTGAAGCGGGTGTTCACCGCGCCGGACCTCGACGTCGGGATCCGGGTCAGCCCGACGAAGCTGGCGAGGCTCAGCGCCGACATCCCGCAGATCCGGCACGCGCGGGGGACGGTGCAGGCCGACGTCCGGATCACGGGTCCCCTCCAGGGGCTGCGCTACGCGGGCTCGGCGACGCTCAAGGAGGGGGAGCTCGACGTCGTGGGGCTGCCGGTGTCGCTCGACGACATCGACGTGGAGATCGCGATCGACGACGACCTGGTGCGGCTCACGCGGGCGACCGCGCGGGTCGGCACGGGCACGGTGAGCGCGGTCGGGAACATGCCGGTGCGGGGCCTGAACCTCGGCATGGCGACGGCCTCGATCGTGGCGACCGGCGTGAAGCTGCCGGTCGCGGACGGGGTGAACCTCACCGCGAACGCGAACCTCACGGCGCGCTTCCAGCCCGGCGTCGAGGACGACGGGTCGGGCGAGAAGAACCTCCCGCACGTCGAGGGCAGGATCACGCTCACGTCGTTCAACTACACGCGCCCGATCCTGATGAGCATGGACCTCGGCGACCTCACGGGCCGCCAGCGGACGACGGTGCAGACCTACGACCCCGCCGCCGACGCGGTCCGGTTCAACGTGGTCGTGCTCTCGCCGAACCCGCTCCACTTCTCGAACGATCTCGCGGACATGCGGCTCGAGGTCTCGCCCACGGGGCTCGAGCTCTCGGGCACGAACCAGCGCTTCGGCGCGCGCGGGTCGCTGCGCATCCTGCCCGATTCGAAGCTCATGCTGCGGAGCACCGAGTTCAACGTGCGGGAGGGCTACGTCCGCTTCGACGACCCGTTCCGCATCGCCCCGAAGGTCGACGTGCGCGCCGAGAGCGAGTACCGCCGCTACACGGCGATGAGCAGCGCCGCGGCGGATCCGGCCGCCGGCGCGGAGGCGCCGGCGGCCGCGAGCATCGGCGCCGGCGCGAACGCCAGCGGGCACTGGCGCATCAAGCTGCACGCGCAGGGCGACGCCGACAACCTGCAGCTCAACCTGACGAGCGATCCGCCGCTCAGCCAGGAGGACATCGTCCTGCTCCTGACGCTCGGGATGACGCGCGCCGAGCTCAACCAGGGGGTCGTGTCGTCGCTCGGCGAGACGGTGGGCCTCGAGGCGCTCTCGTCGCTGACCGGCGCGGACAAGGCGGTGAAGACCATCGTCCCCATCATCGACGAGTTCCGGTTCGGCACGGGTTACTCGTCGAAGAACGGCGCGCCGGAGCCGACGGTGACCCTGGGCAAGCGCATCACGGACGCGGTGCGGGCCAACGTCACGACGGGGCTCTCGCAGGGCAGCCAGGTGCGCGCGGGCGTCGAGGTGAAGCTCAGCGATCGCATGAGCGTGCAGGGGTCGTACGACAACGCGAACGACGCCTCGAGCTCGCCGGTCGGCAACCTGGGCGCCGACCTCCGGTGGCGGCTCGAGTTCGAGTGACGCCCGGGCGGCGGCCGTCAGGTGGCCGCGGCGAGCGCCGCGGTGGCCGCGTCGAGCGCGCCGTACCGGTCGTCGCGGCCGGACACCCACTGCTTGTGGCCCATGAGCTCGAAGATGCGCCGGTGCTTCGGGTTCTTCCAGGTCATGGCGAGCAACGCGCGCTGGAACGCCTCGGCCTTCGCCTCGGGCAGCGCCGGCAGCGCGTCGAACATGGCGAAGTCGTAGGCCGGCGTCGTCCAGAGGACGTCGACCCGGCGGAGGTCGATGTGGCCGTTCGCCTGCTCGGCCAGCCACACCGCGTCGCCGACCGCGGCCGCCTGCGCCTTGCCCTCGTGCAGCGCCGCGAGCGCCTGGACCTCGCTCGTCGCGGTGTCCCCGTGCTTGCCGAGGTCCACCTCGAACGGCATGAGCTGGATCTTGTCGACGGCCACCCCCGCCTGCCGGAGGAAGTGGAGCGGCAGGATGCGCGCGTGCGCGGAGTCGGCGCTCCCCACCGCGAGCACCTTGCCCTCGAGGTCGCTGAGCGCGCCGACCGCGGCGTCGCGGCGGACGAGGAGCTTGCTGTGGAAGTCGCGGTCGACCTCGCGCATGGCGAGCGAGCGGGAGCGGCCCTCGGTCTGCCGCTTGACCCGCACGTGCGACATGGCGCTGTTCCAGGCGACGTCGATGTGCCCGCGGATCAGCGACTCTACCTGGCGCTCGTAGGTAGAGAAGAGCGCGAAATCAATCAGGATTCCATGTTCGCGGAAGTGCTCGCGCAGGCTCTCCCACAGCGTCACCACCTTGAGGTCGTGCGCCACGGCGCCGACAAGCATCGCCAGGTCCTTCATCCGGTGCCTCGCACGGGCGGCGACGCTAGCACGAGGTCCGCCCGCCGAGAGCCCCGCGTCTGGCACATCGGCGCCTCGAGGCGTGGATCGGGTGGGGCCTGGGCCTGCGGGGCGCTGGAGCTCGCGCGTCCCGTGTTGGGGCGCGAACGGGGCGCGGCGAGCGGCGGAGGGGGACGGGCGCGCGTCGACGTCGCCGGGGCGGGGCGCGCCGGCGACGTCGACGCGCGGGCGGCCTCTTGCCAAAACGCGGCCCAACCGGGCTACGCTGCGCTCCTCGTGCACGCCGGCGCCGGTTCATTTCGTTTTCGTGCCCCGGCGCTCCGCGCCTGATGGCTCGCTTTCGCTCCGTCCTCATTCCCCTGGCGTTCGGCCTTTTGCCGCTCGGTGTGATCGCCGTCCCCGCGCGCGCCGAGCAGGCGCCCGTGCGCGTGGCCCAGGTGGACGACGAGGACGCCGGCGGCTCGAACCAGGTTCCGGTCAACCCGGGTCGGGCCAACCCCAACCCCAACCCGGGTCGGGTCAGCAACCCCAACCCCGGTCAGGTCAGCCCGGCCCAGCCGAACCTCAACCCCGGTCAGCTCAACCCGGGTCAGGTCGACCCGGCCCAGCCGAACCCCAACCCGGGTCAGCTCAACCCGGGTCAGCCCAGCCCCGCGGAGCGCGCCGGGCCCCCGGGCAACGCCCGCACCGACGCCACCGACGTGCCGTCGCTCCAGCAGCCGCTCGCCCTCGGAGAGCTCGTCGGCAAGCCGATCGTCCGCATCGACGTCGCCGCGCTGGGCGACCGCTGGGTGATCGTCTCGCCGGTCACCAGCGTCGAGCTCGGTGAGCCGCTCAGCCCCGACGCCGCGCGCCGCGCCATGCGCGAGCTGCTCGCCTCCGGCAACTTCGCCCGCGCGTCGGCCGAGGCCTACCTCCTGCCGGACGGCGCCGCGCTCCGGATCCTCGTCGTTCCGCGCCGGCTCATCGCCACCATCCAGATCGCCGGCGGCGCGCTCGATCGGCAGAACACCCTCGAGGCCGCCGGCATCGCCGAGAACGGCGAGATCACCGCCTCGGCGCTCGCCGAGATCGGCCCCCGCGTCCGCGCGTTCTACGCGGAGCACGGCTACCCCGCCGCCAGGGTCACGGTCCGCGCGGTCGACACCGACGATCGGTCGCAGATCCTCCTCGCCCTCGACATCGAGGCCGGCGCCCCGCGCGTCGTCTCCCAGCGCGTCTTCGTCGCCGACCCGCGCGCGCACCGGGAGCTCGGCTCGCTCAAGGAGCGCTACGGCCTCGGCGTCGGCGCCCGCGTCGACGAGCCCGCCCTCGCCGAGGCCGACCGCGAGATGACCGAGCTCCTCCGCCGGAGCGGCTTTCACGACGCCGAGGTCTCCCACCGCGTCCTCGCGGTCGGCCCGAACAACTACCTCTACGTCTACCTCAACCCGGGCGCGCGCATCGTCCCCGCCTTCGACGGCAACCGCGCCTTCGATAACGACGCCCTCGAGGACGCGCTCGGCCTCGGCGAGACCACCGAGACGAAGCCGGACGATCTCGCCGACCGGCTCACCGCGTTCTACGTCGCCCGCGGCTTCCTCGACGCCAAGGTCACCCCGTCGCTCGGCGGCAAGCCGGACGATCCGGTCCGCTACCTGACCTTCACCATCCGAGAGCACGAGCAGGTGCGCGTCACGAAGCGCGTCTTCCCCTGCCTCACCGGCGACCTCAGTCCGGACGACCTCGGCCGCGAGATCGAGAGCTTCCTCGAGGAGGACCTGCCCGGCGCCGACGCCTTCTCGATGCCCGACCCGCGCGGCATCTCGGACCTGTTCGGCCCGACCCGCGGCGCCGGCGGCCGGGCCAAGCCGGTCGAGCTCATCCCGGCGATGACGTACGCGCAGGAGACCTACGAGCGCGCCCTCAAGCACCTGCGCGACCTCTACTTCAGCAAGGGCTACCTGAACGCCGTCGTCGGTCCGGTCTCGGTGCTCCGCGCCACCTGCTCGCGTCGCTCCCCGCCGGGCGCCTGCATCCCCGAGCCGGTCGCCGAGCGCGTCACGGCCCAGTGCCGCACCGACGCGCTGGGCCTCCCCCTCCCCGAGCCGCCCGTCCCCGCCGCCCTCACCTGCCGGCCCGACCCGGCGCGGCACATCGCGTGCGCCCCCGAGGTGACCCTCCGCATCCCGGTCCACCCCGGTCCGCAGACGCGGCTCTACGATCTCGCCTTCGAGGGGAACAAGGGCTTCTGCGGCCAGCCCGGCCTGAGCGAGCGGGATCGGAATTTCTGCGCCGAGGAGCGGCCGTTCAGCGAGCGCTGGCTCAGCGACGTCGCCGACCTGAAGGTCGGCCGGCCGCTCTCGACGCTCGACCTCGACGCCGCGCGGCTGCGCATCCTCGATGCCTACCGCGACCTCGGGTACGCGTTCGCCGAGGTCCGCACGGCCATCGAGCCCTCGCCCGACCGCACGCGCGCCCGCGCGCGGTTCATCGTGTCGGAGCGGGATCGGGTGATGGTCACCGGCATCGTCGTCAAGGGCGCCGTCCGGACCGACGAGCAGCTGATCCTCCGCCGCGTGCTGCTCCGCGAGGGCGCGCCGTTCCGGCAGTCGCAGGCCCGCCTGAGCGAGGAGCGCATCGCCACGCTCGGCCCCTTCTCCAGCGTGTCCATCTCGCTGGAGGACCCGGAGGTCCCGCAGAAGAACAAGCGGGTCGTCATCCACGTGGTCGAGCAGCTGCCGCAATACCTGAACCCGCAGATCGGGTTCTCGACCGGCGAGGGCGTGCGCTTCGCCTTCGAGTACGGACACCGCAACATCGGAGGCCTCGCCATCGGCCTCACGATGCGCGTCCAGCTCAGCTACCTGTTCGAGTTCATGGTCGTGGACCCGGCGGCGCGCCGCCACTACCACGAGCTCGACGACGACGATCAGCTGGAGCGCCGCAACACGATCGCGGTCACGCTCCCGGACATCGGCCTCGGCCCGCTCGTCAGCCTGTCCCTGTCGGGCATCGACGTGCGCGACAACCAGCTCGACTTCGGCTTCACGAAGCAGGCGCTCATCCCCGCGCTCACCTACCGCCCGCGGCGCGCCGTGACGACGCAGCTCGCCGTCTCGACCGAGCTGAACGACGTCGGCTTCTTCCAGGGCGCCGTCGGCACCGAGAAGCGGGACATCCTCAATCAGCTGCGCATGCCCGAGGGCCGCACGATCGCCCTGGCGCAGCGGCTCGACGCGTCCTGGGACACCCGCGACACCCCCTTCGCCGCGACCCGGGGATTCCTGCTCTCCGGCGGGGTCGAGCACGTCGACGCGTTCGACGTGTTCGCCTCGGGCGAGTCCCAGTCGGACTTCCCCGAGAGCCACTTCCTGCGGTTCACGGGCCGCGTGTCGGGCTACATCCCGCTCGCGCGTCGGGGGCCCGTCCTCGCGCTGAGCCTGTCGGGCGGCTACATCCACCCGCTCGTGGCCAACAGCGGCACGTATCCCGACCGCCTGTTCTTCATGGGCGGCGTCGACTCGCTCCGCTCGCACCTGGCCGAGTCGCTCTACCCCGAGGACGGGCTGGAGGAGGCGAGAGACGCGCTGTCGAAGAATCAGGACCCCGAGGACGATGACGTCCAGGTCTCGACGGACGACATCCCCCGCGGCGGAACGGTGATGGTGAATCCGCGCGCCGAGCTGCGCATTCCGCTGACCGATCTGCTCCAGCTCGGGATCTTCCTCGACGCGGGCAACCTCTGGATCCGCGCGAAGAACGTGAACCTCGACCCGCGGCTGCTCCGCTACGGGCTCGGCGCCGGCCTGCGGGTGAACACCCCCATCGGCCCCCTGGCCTTCGACTACGGCTTCAATCTGGCCCCGCGCGAAGAGCTCGACGAGATCGACGGCGCCCTCCACTTCTCCGTGGGGCTCTTCTGACAGGCGGCGCCGCGCGCGACGTGCGGCGCGGCGCCGCGCGCCCGCCAGGTCAGGTCGCCGCCTGCCACGAGAGCCACGCGCGGACGCGCCCGCTGGCGAGCGCCTCGACGAGGCGGATCGGCGCGCGGTCGCCGCTGCGCGCCGGCGCGGCGTAGCTCACGCGGTGGACGGCGCGCAGGCCGAGGGCCGGGATCGCCACGCCGATGGCCAGGTGGGCGCGAGCCGGCGTGCCCGGCGGCCACCCGTCGCGGTGGCCGCCGAGCGCGGCCGCGTGGAGCGCGATCGACACGGGGCCGGTCGTGAGGTGAAAGGACGCGGTCGCGGGGGCTCGGTCGACGTCCGGCGCGTCCGGCGCTGCCAGCAGGGCGACGGTGGCCTCGAGGTGCGCCGCGGCGGCGCCGATGGCCGCAGCGGCGAGGAAGGCGGTCGTGTTCGCGGTGAGCCGCATGGCGATCTCCTGGGCGCGACGGCCATCCTGGAGCTGGCCGCCCTGGTGCGGAAGCGACGTGCAGCGAACCGCGCGGCCGCTGCAGGGAGCGGGGCGGGCGGCGCGGCGAGCCGCGCGGCGGGCCTCGACCCGACCGCACGGCTCGACCCCACCGAGGGTCAGCGCGCCGTGCCCGCCTTCATCTCGCGGACGAAGCTCGCGACGGCGCGCGCGGCCGCCTCCGGATCGCCGAGGTTCGCCGCGACCCGCTGCACGACCGCGGACCCGCTGACCACGCCGAACGCCCCGGCGGCGAGGGCGTCGCGCACGTGCTCGGGCTTCGAGATGCCGAACCCGAGGATCGCGGGCGGCGCGCCGAACCGACGCAGCGTCTCGAAGAGCGACCCATGGCTGAGGCGCAGCTGCTCGTCCGCCCCCGTCACGCCCTTGCGCGTGACGCAGTAGGTGTACGCGGCGCACCGCTCCGCGAGCAGCTCCAGCGTCGACTCCGAGGCGTTGAGCGGCGCGATCAGCACCGGCGCCACGCCCGCCGCGCGCGCCGCCGCGACGTACGGCTCCGACTCCCTCACCGGCACGTCGGCGACGAGCACGCTGTCGACCCCGGCCGCGGCCACCGACGCATAGAAGCCCTTGAGGTCGCGGTGCTTCACCAGGTTCGCGTACGTCAGGATGCCGACCGGCACCTCCGGCGCCTCCGCCCGGAACCGCGAGAGCAGCTCGATGCAGTCGGGCGGCCGCACGCCGGCCGCGAGCGCCCGCACGGCGGCGGCCTGGACCGTCGGGCCGTCCGCGATCGGATCCGAGAACGGGATCCCGACCTCGATCGCGTCCGCGCCCCCCTCCACCGCCGCGCGGAGCAGCCGCGCGCTGGTGGCGAGGTCGGGATCCCCGAGCATCAGGAAGGGGACGAACGCCCCCTCGCCCCGCTGCCGCAGCCGCTCGAATGCGCCATCGTAGCGCGTCTTCACCGCCACCCGACTCATGCCGACCTCCCGGGATCGAGCAGCTTCTGGGCCTGCTCCATGTCCTTGTCTCCGCGGCCCGACAGGTTCACGACGAGCACCGCCTCTCGCCCTGCCTGCGCCGCCTCCGCCGCCATCTTCAGCGCGTGCGCGATCGCGTGCGCCGACTCGAACGCCGGGATGATCCCCTCGCTGCGCGCGAGCCGCTGGAACGCGTCGAGCGCCTCGTCGTCGGTCGCCGCGACGTAGGTCGCCCGGCCCGACGTCATGAGGTGCGCGTGCTCCGGCCCGACGCCGGGATAATCGAGGCCCGCCGACACGGAGTGCGTCTCGGCGACCTGCCCGTGCTCGTCCTGGAGGATGTAGGTCTCCGACCCGTGCAGCACGCCCGGCCGGCCCTTGAGCAGCGTCGCGCCGTGCTTGTCGGTCGACAGGCCGTGTCCGGCGGGCTCGACGCCCACGAGCGCCACGCCCTTGTCCGGGATGAACTCCGAGAAGATCCCCATCGCGTTGCTGCCGCCGCCCACGCACGCGACCACCGCGTCGGGGAGGCGCCCCTCGACCTCCAGGATCTGGGCGCGGGCCTCGCGGCCGATCACCCACTGGAAGTCGCGCACGATGGTGGGGAACGGGTGAGGCCCGGCGACCGTCCCGATCAGGTAGTGCGTGTCCTCGTAGCTCTCGGTCCAGTAGCGCAGCGCCTCGTTGAGGGCGTCCTTCAGCGTCTGGGTGCCCGAGCTCACCGGCACCACCTCCGCCCCCATGAGGCGCATCCGGAAGACGTTGAGCCGCTGCCGCTCGACGTCCTTCGCGCCCATGTAGATGCGCGTGGGCATCCCGAGCAGGGCGCCGATCATCGCGGTCGCGACGCCGTGCTGGCCGGCCCCGGTCTCGGCGATCAGCCGCCGCTTGCCCATGCGCCGCGCGAGCAGCCCCTGGCCGAGCGCCTGGTTCGTCTTGTGCGCGCCGCCGTGGAGCAGGTCCTCGCGCTTGAGGTACACCTTCACCCGCGGGTCGCCGGTCAGGTTGCGGCACAGCGTCAGCGGCGTCGGGCGCCCGGCGTAGGTCGTCAGCAAGGCGTTGAACTCCGCCGCGAACGACGGATCGCCGCGCGCCTCCAGGTACGCGCGCTCGAGCTGCTCGAGCGCGGGCACGAGGATCTCCGGGACATAGGCGCCGCCGAAGGCGCCAAAGCGGCCGCTTTGCTGCATGGTGATTGCCTCGATCGTCGATGGTGCGTGGTGCGTTGTAAAAGATGCGGTTCAGGGGGACGCGCGGTCCGCCGGGGCCGCGGGGCCAGGGTCGTGGCGCGAGGGGCCGCGCGCGGCGTCGAACAGCCGCGCGAGCAGCTCGGCGCACTTCTCGCCGGGCGCGCGCTCGACGCCCGAGCTCACGTCGAGCGCCCAGGTCCCCACCCGGCGCGCCGCGGCGATGTTGTCCGGCGTGAGCCCGCCCGCGAGCAGGCTCCGGCCCCGCGCCGGGTGGCCCTCGAGCGCGCTCCACGCGAACGTCCGCCCGGTGCCCCCGCGCGCCTCGGCCGTGCGCGTGTCGAAGACGAGCCGATCGGCGCGGCGCTCGACCTCGGCGCCCGCGCCGGCGGCGCCCGGCTGACCGGCCGCGCCCTCGCCCGCGGCGCCGGGCCCGCCGGCCGCGCCCGCGGCGCCGGCCGGCGCCATCGGGACCGACTTCCAGACCTCGCACCCCTCCGGGAGCGCGCGCCGCAGCCCCTCGACGTACGCGGCGTCCTCGTCGCCGTGCAGCTGCACGGCGCGGAGCCCGAGCGCGCGCGCCGTATCGGCGACGAAGTCCGCGGGTTGATTCAGGAAAACGCCGACGAACGGCAGCCCCGCGGCGGTGGCGATCGCGATCTCGGCCTGCTCGCGCGTCACCCGCCGCGGCGAGGCCTCGGCGAAGACGAGGCCGCCGAAGCGGGCCCCGAGCCGCTCCACCTCGCGCGCGTCCCCGGGCCGGGTCAGGCCGCAGACCTTCACCCGGCCGTTCACCAGCGCGCGCGCGGCGTCGGCGATGTCGGGGCTGCGCATGAGCGAGGTGCCGACGAGGAATCCATCGACCGAGGGCGCGAGCCGCTCCACGTGGGCGCGCGACTCGACGCCCGACTCGGCGATGACGATCCGGTCGCGCGGCACGCGCGGGGCGAGCCGCTCCGAGACGGCGAGATCGACCTTGAGCGTCTTGAGATCGCGGTTGTTGACCCCGATCACGGGCGCGGGCAGCGCGAGCGCGCGGTCGAGCTCCGCCTCGTCGTGGACCTCGACGAGGCAGTCCATGCCGAGCGCCTCGGCGGCGCCCAGGCAGAGCAGCGCGGTCGCGTCGTCGAGCACCGACATCATGAGCAGGATCGCGTCCGCGCCGTGCGCCCGCGCCTCGACCACCTGGTAGGGGCTCACGACGAAGTCCTTGCAGAGGATCGGGACGTCCAGGACCGCGCGCACGGCCTGGAGGATCTCGAAGCTGCCCTGGAAGAAGGGCTCGTCGGTCAGCACGCTCACCGCGTCCGCGACGCCGTAGTAGGCCGCGGCGACGGCGTGCGGGTCGAAGTCCGGCCGGATCACGCCCTCGGACGGGGAGGCCTTCTTGCACTCCAGGATGAACCGCGCGCCCGGCGCGGAGAGCGCGCGCCGGAGGCTCCGCGAGGTGGGCGGGGCGTTCGCCCTGAGGCTGGCGAGCGGGGTGCGCCGCTCGCGCTCTGCCACGTCCGCCCGCTTCCGCTCCACGATGCGCCCGAGCACATTGCCTTGCTCAGCCATGATTCGCCTCCTTGCGCGCTTCTTGAGACGCCTCCCGGCTCAGCGCCACGAAGCGCGCGAGCCGCTCGGCCGCGCGGCCCGAGCTCAGCGCCTCGAGCGCGGAGGCCGTCCCTTCGCGCAGGCTGTCGGCGCGCCCGCCGATCCAGAGCAGCGCCCCCGCGTTGATGGCGACGGCCTCGCGGTGGGCCCGCTCGCCGCGGCCGGCGAGGAGGTCGCGGAGCCACGCCGCGTTCTCGGCCGGGCCGGCACCCCGGAGCGCCTCGGGCGGCGCGGGCGAGACGCCGGCGTCCGACGGGTCGATCGTGAGCTCCTCGACGACCCCGTCGCGGAGCCGCGCCGCGCGCGTCGGCGCGTGCAGGGCGATCTCGTCGAGGCCTCCGCCGTGCACGACGAGCGCGGCCTGGCACCCGAGCATCCCGAGCGTGCGGGCGGCGTGGCCGACGAGCGCGGGGTCGTAGATGCCCATCACCTGGATCGGCGGCGCGCTCGGGTTCACGAGGGGGCCAAGCAGGTTCATGATGGTGCGCACCTTGAGGGCGCGGCGCACCGGCATCGCGTGGCGCATGCCCGCGTGGTACTGCGGCGCGAAGAGGAAGCAGAAGCCGACCTCGTCGAGCGCGCGGCGCGAGACCTCGGCCGCCGGGTCGAGCCGGGCGCCGAGCGCCTCGAGGACATCGGCCGAGCCGCACTGGGACGAGACCGAGCGGTTGCCGTGCTTGGCCACCGGCAGCCCCGCTTCGGCGGCCACGAACGCCACGGCGGTCGACACGTTGACGGTGCACTGCCCATCTCCGCCGGTGCCGCAGCAGTCGGCGTACGCGTAGGCCGGCCGCGCGAACGGCGCCGCGGCCCCCCGGAGCGCGCGCGCGGCGCCCGCGACCTCGACCGGTGTCTCGCCCTTCGCCTTGAGCGCGACCAGCAGCGCGGAGAGCTCGATCTCGCTCAGCGCTCCCGCGAACGCGTCGCGAAACAGCGCCTCCGCCTGCTCGGCGGAGAGGTCCACCCCCGCGCAGAGCGCGTCGATCACTGCATGCATCATGGTTCGCTCCTCATGTTCACGGTCGTTCCGGCAGACACTGCTCCTCGGGATTCAAGCGTCGGACCGCGGCGCCCTGCATAGCGGACAAAAACGAAAAGGCCCACCGTTGTTCGGCGGGCCCTCTTTCTTCTTTACTTCAGGTCGGCCTCCCCGGAGGGGGGCGCGTTACCCGTCGCTGGGGCCCGCCTTGGTACAGCACCAGCGCCACCAGCGCAGCCCGGCCACGCGCGAGCTCACCCGGGCGGCCGCGTGCGACGCGACGCCGAGGACGAAGGCCTCGGAGCCGGAGCGAGCGGAGGACGCGGTGAACGCGCTGGGCATGCGGGGAACATAGCTTGCGGTCACGCGGGGGGTCAAGCGGGTTCGCGGCGGTTTCCGCTTCGCTGGTTCTGCCGGTCTTGTCTGTCGACCTGCCCGTCTCCCGCCGGGCTGTCTGTCTTCCTTCCCGCGTTCCCGCGCGCGGTTACCCAGCCGCGCGCAACGGCGCCCAGCCACGCCGAGAGGCGCGACGGACGTCCGTGGGGTCCGGGCGCGGGCGCGCGAGACAGCTCCCGTCGGGGACGTGGTGGATGCGCACGTTTCACGGCGCCGCGGTGGCCGCAACGCGCGTCGGGCTCAATCGAACACGAGCCAGCGGACAACCGAGACGACCAAAACACTCTCAGGCTGCTCAAAGCGACTACGCAACTCGATGGTCGACGCTGTCCCGGTTGGTCGATTCGGATTCAGGTGTTGCATACGTCGACATGAGCCCCGCCCGACCCGTGGAGGAGCAACGCGCTTCTCCGTTGACATCCTCGAGCCGCCTCGCTTCCCTCCCTGGGACATGAGCAGCGTGGCGATGGAGGCGGCGTCGGAAGGAGCTCACCTGCGTCCGATCGGCGTGATCCGGTCCGCGCTCAAGGGCCGCGGCGAGGCGCCCAGGCAGGGCTCGGAGGGCGCGCCCGACGCCTGGGTCGAGGTGCACCCGTGGGCGGCGGAGGCGCTGAAAGGCCTCGTCGCTGGCGACGAGATCCTCCTCATCACGTGGCTTCACGAGGCGCGCCGCGACGTCCTCCAGGTCCACCCGCGCTCTGACACGAGCAACCCGCTCACGGGCGTCTTCGCGACGCGATCGCCGGACCGACCGAATCCGCTCGGCCTCCACCCCGTCGTCGTGCGCGCCATCGAAGGCGAACGCCTCCGCGTCGGGCCCCTCGAGGCCATCGACGGAACGCCGGTCGTCGACATCAAGCCGGTCCTGAAGTGAGGGACCGCACGTCGAACGCACCTCGTGCCCGATCGACCTCCAGCCGGGCGCGAGCGTCGAGATCCGCGAGCTTGCCGGCGCGCGCCCGCGATCGATCGGCGCCGTCGGCTCCGTTGCGTCGACGGTGACGGCCGGTCCACGCAGGGCGTCCCGAACCTCCCCGGGTGGGGCAAAACTCCCCTGCTCGCGCCGGCTCCCGGGCCCTGGCGGCACGAGGCATACGACGTGCAAAGCGCGTGTGCTCGCCGGCCTCGTCGGCACGGGATGGCTGGCGGAAGGAGCTGTGCATGAGCCTCATCGACCCGTGGGTCGGCGATCCGCCGCCCCCTCCGCCCGCCGACCGGTACGGCGCGGGCTGCCGGGTGCTCGTGGCCGAGGATGACGACGAGATGCGGGCGCTGCTGGCGTCCACGTTGAAGTGTGACGGCTTCGAGGTCGTCGAGGCGAAGAACGGCCTGGAGCTCCTCGATTACCTCCTGCCCTGGTTCTCTGGCCGGGAGCCGCCTGCGCACGTGGACGCGATCGTCAGCGACATCCAGATGCCGTGCTTCACGGGCATGGAGGTGCTCGCGGGCCTGTCCGCGGTGCGGCGCCGGCCGCCCATCGTCCTGATCACCGCCTTCGGCGAGAGCTCCACCCACGCGCTGGCGCGCTCCCTCGGCGCCGCCGCGGTGCTCGACAAGCCGTTCGACCTCGACGCGCTGCGAGGGGTGATGAGCCGGGTGATCGCGGCGCGGCCGGCGCCGGAGGACCCGGGTTGAGCGCCCCGACCGGGGTTGAGCTCCCCGACCCAGGTTGAGCTCCCCGACCCAGGTTGAGCTCCCCGACCCAGGTTGAGCTCCCCGACCCAGGTTGAGCTCCCCGACCCAGGTTGAGCTCCCGACCGGGGTTGAGCTCCCCGACCCAGGTTGAGCTCCCCGACCCAGGTTGAGCTCCCCGACCCAGGTTGAGCTCCCCGACCCGGGTTGAGCTCCCGACCCGGGTTGAGCTCCCGACCCGGGTTGAGCTCCCCGACCCGGGTTGAGCTCCCCGACCCAGGTTGAGCTCCCCGACCCAAGCTGAGCTCCCCGACCCAGGTTGAGCTCCCCGACCCGGGTTGAGCTCCCGACCCGGGTTGAGCTCCCCGACCCAGGTTGAGCTCCCCGACCCAGGTTGAGCTCCCCGACCCGGGTTGAGCTCCCCGACCCAGGTTGAGCTCCCCGACCCGGGTTGAGCTCCCCGACCCGGGTTGAGCTCCCCGACCCAGGTTGAGCTCCCCGACCCAGGTTGAGCTCCCCACCCGGGTTGAGCGTAACGCCCGAGCGCCCCCTTCCCCGCCGCCCCCAGCCCATCCGCTCCCGCAGGATACTTTCCGGTTCCGTGCGCCGATGGTAGGCCCCCGTTCTGCAGGGCGCACGACCTCGCGGCCAGGCGCGACAGGCCCTCGCGAGGCGCCCGCGCGGCCCTCCCCCAGTGTGCCCATGATCACCGCCGAACCAGGTCCCCCGCCGCCGAGCGCCGCCGGCGCCCATGACAGCGTCCCGCCGCGATCCCCGAGCGGTCCGCCCGCCCGCCCGAGCGCGCCGCCGGCGCGGTCCGTCCCCCCGCCGGCGCGGTCCGCCCCCCCGCCGCCGCGCCGCAGCGCCTGGACCACCCGCCTCGGCGAGGCCTGCGTCCTCGGCCTCGGCGTCGCGTCGCTCTCCGCGGTCCCGACCGCGCTGCGCACCGCCCGCGCCGGCGCGTCGTTCCTCGACGGGCTCCTCGTCGGCACCGCGGTCCTGCTCCCGCTCGTCACGCTCGCGATCATCCTCTCGCGCGCCGCCGGCCGCGGCTTCCGCGGCATCGTCGGCGCGGGCGGCGAGCGCCTCACGGTCCTCCGCGTCGCGCTCTGGATCGGCGTCGCTGTGCCCGTGCTCGCCGCGCTCGCCGCCCTCCTCAAGGCGACGACCCACCACCGCGGCCTCGCCGGCGCGACCTTCGGCGTCCTCGGCCTCGCCGGCGTCGCCGCCGCGGCGCTCCTCACCCAGCGCCTCGTCGCGCTCGGCGACCGCCTCGCCGCCCGCGGCGTCAAGCCGTGGATCCTCGCCGTCGCCGGCGCCGCCATCGGCGCCCTGCCCCTCGTCGCCGCCTTCGCGCCGCTCGCCGCCTTCGCGGGCAGCACCGCCGGCGACGCCGGCGCCGCCGTGCGCGCCGCCATCGTCGACGGCGCCATCGCGCTCGTGGCGACCGCGCTCGTCTCCAGCGTCGACCTCAGCGCCGCGGTCGGCCGCGTCGCCAGCCTCGCGGGCGTCCCGCTCGCCGCCCTGGTCCTCATGACCGCGACCGCCCGGGTCGAGTCGTTCCCCGCGCTCGGCCAGGCCGTCCGCGCCGGCGGCGGCCTCGCGGCCACCCTCTTCGGCGCGCTCGAGCGGTGGACCGACCGCGACGGCGACGGGATGGGCGCGCACTTCGGCGGCCTCGACTGCGACGAGGGCGACCCCACCCGGTACCACGGCGCGCCGGACATCCCGGGCGACGGCATCGACCAGGGTTGCGGCGCCGCGGCCCAGGGCGACGCCTCCCGGCCTGCCCGGGCGCTCGCGGGCCTCCCTGCCCCTGCCAGCGCCCCGCCGGCCGCTTCGGCCGCTCCCGCCGCGCCGGCGCGCGCCGCCGCCGCGCCCGCGGCGCGCGACGATCGCGGCGCGGTCGTCCCGGCCGTCCTGACCAGGACCACCACCCCCGCCGACGCCGTGGTGGCCGCCACCGCCGCGGCCCCCGCCACCACCGCCGCGGCCCCCGCCACCGCCGCCGCAGCCCCCGCCGCTGCCGCGACGTCCGCGCCGGGGCGCCCCGACATCCTCCTCGTCACCCTCGACACGGTGCGCGCCGACCACACGTCGGCCTACGGCTACGGCCGCGACACGAGCCCCCGGCTCGCCCAGCTCGCGGCGCGCGGCGTGCTGTTCGAGCGCGCCTATGCCGCCTCGAGCGAGACGCAGCGGGCCATCGCGCCCCTCGTCACCGGCCGCCGCCTCAACCGGGCGGCGCGCGACCGCCGCGCGTGGCCGACGCTGCTGCCCGAGAACGACACCCTCGCCGAACGCATGAAGCGCGCCGGCTACCTCACCGCCGCGGTCAGCTCGTTCACGTGGATCAGCCAGGAGCGCGGCTTCGACCAGGGGTTCGACCGCTTCGAGACCGTCTACGGCGAGGCCCACCCCGAGCGCGAGGCGACCGGCCACCTCGCCGTCAAGAAGGCCATCGAGCTCCTCGACGGCTACGCCCAGCGCGCCCAGCCGGTCTTCCTCTGGCTCCACCTCTTCGACGCCCACGAGCGCTACGTCAGCCACCCCGGCATCCGCTTCGGCGCCGGCAGGACGGCCGCCTACGACGGCGAGATCGCCTACGTCGACCGGCAGCTCGGCGCCCTGCTCGACGCCGTGGCCAGCGGCCCCCGCGCCGGCCGCACCGCGATCATCGTCCACGGCGCGCAGGGCGAGGGCCTCGGCGAGCACGCCTCCGTCGGCCACGGGGTCGAGCTCTACGAGGAGGCGATCCGCGTCCCCCTCGTCGTCGCCCTCCCCGGCGCCGCGCCCGGCCGCTACCCGCACCCGGTGAGCACGATCGACATCGCGCCCACCGTCCTCGATCTCGGCGGCGCGGACGCCGCGGCCGTCGAGGGCGGCTCCCTCGCCGCCATCGCCGCCGGCGCGGACCGCGCGCCCCGCGGACCGGTGTTCGCCCGCACCGCCCGCCGCGCGGCGGTCGTCGACGGTCACCTCAAGCTCCTCGTCCTCAAGCGCAAGAAGCGCGACCGGATGCTCCTGTTCGATCTCGCGAGCGATCCCCGGGAGACCCGCGACCTGTCCGACGAACGCGAGGGCGACGTGGCGCGGCTCCGCGAAAAGTTGTCTGCCTTCGAGTCCCCCGCGCAGTAATCTACGCGAGGGAGCATGCACAGGTACGCCCACTCGCCGCGGAAGCCCGCGCCGCCCCGCGCGAGGGCGCTGCGCGCTGCCGTCGCCGCCGGCTTCGCGCTGGGCGTCGCCGGCCTCGCGCTGCTCGTGCTGCGGCTCGCCGACGCGCCGGCCGTGCCGCCGACGCTCGCCACGGGCGCCATCACGGGCGCGCTGCCGCGCCGGCTCCGGTTCGAGTGGCGCCTCGTGCGCGACCGCCACTGGCAGATCGCGTCGTCCCCCGCCGAGTCGCGCGAGGCCACCGACCAGATCGAGGGCAACCGCGGCGTCTGTCCGACGGGCATGGTCGAGGTCTCCGGCCCCATGAAGCTCGACCCCACGCCGAGGGCCCAGGGCGACCTGCGCTCCATCGACGAGATGCAGCGGACGACCTGCAAGCACTGGATCAGCAGGGATTACCCGGAGCGATGCGCGGAGTTCGATCGCGAAAAGTGGCTCGCGATGTCGAGCGATCTCGACACGAAGCCGATGCATTTCTGCATCGATCGCTACGAGTACCCCAACCAGAAGGGCGTCTATCCGGTCATCCTCGTCTCGTTCTACGAGGCGGGCGAGCTCTGCGCCGAGGAGGGCAAGCGCCTCTGCGACGAGGCCGAGTGGACCTTCGCCTGCGAGGGTGAGGAGGCGCGCCCCTACCCGTACGGTTACGTCCGCGACCCGGAAGCGTGCGTCGTCGACCAGCCGTGGCGCCCGTACATCGAGACCGCGCTGCGCCCGCGGGGCGGCCCTGCCGCCATGGGCGAGATGGATCGGCTCTGGCAGGGCATGCCGTCCGGCGTCCAGCCCCGCTGCCGGAGCCCCTTCGGCGTCTACGACATGACCGGCAACATCGATGAGTGGACCCGTTCCGTCCGCGAAGGCGAGCGCCCCTCCATCCTGAAGGGCGGCTACTGGGGCCCGGTCCGCACGCGCTGCCGCCCCTCGACCCGCTCGCACGACGAGAACCACATGTTTTACCAGCAGGGCTTCCGCTGCTGCGCGGACCCGGGCGCAGCGGGCGCCGCGCCGGCGGACCGCGCCGCCTCCAGCGACCCTGCCGCCGCCCCGCTGCCGCGCGAGCTCCGCTGACGCGCTCGCCGGCCGGCGGATCCGCGGCCGCGGCGCCGCGCGCCGCCGCGCAGTCGACCGCGCTGGCCGCAGCGCGTATCCTCTGCGCTGATGGACGACTCCCCCGCCGGACAGGGTGCCTCTCCTGGCTCCCGCGACGTGCGCGCCGCGCACGCCGGCACGCACCTCGCTGCCCGGGCGGAGCCGCCGCCGGGCGCCGCGCCCGCGCCGCCGCGCGCGCGCCGGCTCGATCGGCTGACCGGGCTCGCGCTCTTCGCCGCCACCGCCGTCGCGGCGCTCCCGACGGCGCCGCTCGTGCTGCGCGCGATCGCCGACGATCGCTCGCCGGTGCAGAGCGCCGGCCGGTTCGCGCACCTCCTGGAGGGGCGTTCCCCGGGGGCGGGCCGCGCGCAGGCCCGCGCCCGCTTCCCCTTCGACGACGACCCTGGCGCCGACGAGCCGCGGTCGCCGCACGACGACGGCCCTGCCGGAGGCGAGGAGGACGATCCGGACGCGCCCGGGCGCCTCCAGGCGGGCATCGCCTCACGCAGCATCACGCTGCTCGAGGAGCCGCGGGCCGACGGCGCCCGGATCGGCGCCGTCGCCGCGGGGGAGCTCGTGATGGTCATGCGCGAGTCGGGCGCGTGGGCGCTCGTCATGAAGCACGACGGGGGCAACATGGTGATGGGCTGGGCGCGCCGGAGCGAGATCGCCATCCGATGAGCGCGCGGCCGCCGGAGTCGCCGCGCGCCTACCGCGGTCGCCTGCTCACCCCGCTCGCCGCGGCGACGAACGGCGCTCCGGTCCGCTACCTGGACGACGCGCTGCTCGTGGTCGGCAGCGACGGCCGGATCGTGGAGGCAGCGCCGTTCGCCCCGGGCGCCTTCCGCGGCCCGGTGCTGGACTTGCGGCCATCGGTGTTGATGCCGGGCTTCATCGACGCGCACGTCCATTTCCCGCAGACGCGCATCATCGGCAGCGCCAGCGGCTCGCTGCTCGACTGGCTGGAGCGGTCGGTCTTCCCCGAGGAGGCGCGCTTCCGCGACGACGGCTATGCCGCGCTCGTCGCGGGCGAGTTCACGGCGCGCCTCGCCGCGTCGGGCACGACGACGTGCGTGGTCTTCTCCAGCTCGTGCGCCGGCGCGACCGACCAGCTCTTCGACGCCCTCTCGAGCGCCGGCTTGCGCGGCATCGCTGGCCTCACGCTCATGGACCAGAACTGCCCCGAGGCGCTCTGCGTCCCTCGCGACGACGCGATCGCGATGGCCCGGGATCTCGTGCAGCGCTGGCACGGCGCGGGCGGCGGGCTGCTCGAGTTCGCGATCACCCCTCGCTTCGCGCTGTCGTGCTCGCGCGGGCTGATGGAGGCGGCCGCGCTCCTCGCTCACGACCACGGCCTCCTCGTGCAGACGCACGTCGCCGAGACGCCCGCCGAGGGCGAGGCCACGCTGCGCGAGCACCCGTGGGCGCGCGATTACATCGACGTCTACGACCGCGTCGGCCTGCTCACCGGGCGCGCCTTGCTCGCGCACGGCATCCACCTCACGCCGCGCGAGTGGGATCGCCTCGCCGAGGCCCGCTCGTCGGTCGTCCACTGCCCCGACTCGAACTTCTTCCTGGGCAGCGGCCGCATGCGCCTCGCCGACGCGCGCGACCGCGCGGTCTCGGTCGGGCTGGGCAGCGACGTCGGCGCCGGGCGCAGCTTCGACATGCGCCGAACCATGTCGAGCGCCTTCGACAATGCCCTCTGTCTGGGCGACCGCCTCCTCCCGTCCGCGCTCTTCGTCATGGCCACGCAGGGCACGGCCGACGCCCTCGGGCTCGGCCGGGTCATCGGCAGCCTCGAGGCCGGCAAGGAGGCCGACTTCATCGCCGTCCGTTTCCCCGAGCATCTCCTCGGCGAGGCGGAGCTCCTGAATCACCTCGTCTTCGCCCCCGAGACCGCCGCGGTCCACCGCGCCTTCGTCCGCGGCCGTCCCGTCCACGTCCGCCGCCTCGGAGCGCACCCCCATCATTCGCCGTAGGTGTCCGTGGATGCCTCGTAGACCTCGAGCTCCCACACGAGGATCTCGAAATCGCGCCGCAGGATGTACCGTGCCCCGTCGTCCCCGCGCACCTTGAAGTAGAGGTGATCGCCCCCTGGCCACCGGTCGAGGATCTCGGTCACCCGCACGCGGCGCTCCCCCAGGGTGAACGCCACGGGCTCCTCGCTTCCGCCGTGGCCGGCACGGCACGCCACATCGACCCGCATCTGCGTTCGCAGGGTAGCAGGCCCCGGCGCCCGGCTCCCGCGGTCCGCGCGCCTGGGTAGTGCTCAAATTTGCCCGGAGAGAGTTCACATGAAGGCGGGAAGGCAGGAAGATCATTGATCTTTTCTTCCCGCCTTCCCGCCTTCATGTTCAATTTTGAGCACTGCCCGCGCCTGGCTGACGCGCCGACGCTCGCCGGCCGGGCGGCGCCTCGGGCCGGCGCTCCCGGCGCGATGCGCTCGGGAGCGCCTCCTCGCTTCAGTTGGGGTTGACCGAGCAGCCGTAGAGCAGGTTCATGCCCGCCGTGTTGTCCTGGACCGCCATGGCGCACGTGTCCGGGCACAGCCGGATGATCCCCTCGTCGATGTAGAAGGACATCGGCTTGCACTCCTCGGGGGTCTTCACCTGAGAGAAGGTCTGCTTCTGCCCGCCGTTGCTCGGCGTGAACTCGATCTGCACCGTCTCCAGATCGATCGAGTGGCCGCCTGGCGCCTTGGGCACCTCGATCTCGCACGACAGCTTCGCGCCCGAGATCACGCTGTCGGCGATCGCCTGGAACACGGCGTCGTAGGTGTCGTCCTGGTTGATCGGGTACCGCAGCCCTCCGGTCATCACGCTGAGCGTCTGGTAGGTCGTCCCGGGGTCGACCGAGCCGGGCCGGCACTGCTCCCAGGTGACGGGCTCCTCCGGCGGCCAGGGCGCGGTCGGCGGCGTGTTCTCCACGATGCCCACGAAGCTGAAGAACATGTAGTTGCGCGCGCTCGGCGTGCCGAAGTATTCAGGCGCGACCGCCATCAGGGCCGCGTCGAAGGTCTCCGCCGACTTGGTGCCTCCGGCCAGGGTCTCCATGTCATCGTCGTCGACGTCTTTGAGCGCGATGTCGCCCTCGTCGGTCTTCGCGGGGTCCGCGCCGAGCGAGATCGACGAGCAGTCGACGCCGTCGTCGGTGATCTCGACGAACACCTTGAGCGAGTCCGGCCGCAGCCACTGCGACCACCCGGGCGAGGTGGTCTCGCCCTTGGGCGGGATCGCGCCCTTCAGGGTGTCGATGGCGAGGCAGAGCGAGTTGAGGCTGCTGACCTCCAGGCTGTACTGGTAGAAGTGCGGCGGGTTGGTGTTCGGGGTCGTCGGGACCGGCGAACAGCTCCCGCTGCCGAGCGGCGCCTCGATGCAGACCGACTGCTCCAGATCCGAGCTGCCGTGCTTCGAGATCATGATGACGCGGTAATCGATGCCGCTCCGCTCGATGATCGAGGCGAAGTTCTGGTTGATGTTCCGCTGGACGCTGTTGATCTCGTCCGTCATGCTCTCGGAGTTGTCGATGAGGAAGATGATGTCGGCCGGCCGCTGCTCGTAATCGGCCTGCAGCTTCGTCGCGACACACGCGGTGTCCTCGTTGAGCGACGCGTCCCCGGTCCCTCCATCGAAATCGAACCCGCCGCCGTCCCCGATCCCGCTCCCGGTCCCGGTCGTATCGTCGCCCCCGCCGCCGCTGCCGCTGCCAGAGCCGTTGTTGCCGGAGCTCGCCTCACCACCCCCGCCGGAGCATCCACCGATGGATGCCGCCGCCGCAAGCAAACCCAAACCAATCAGCCCAACAAGCGTCTTCGTCGAGAGCTTCAAAATGGACCTCCCAATGGGGGGCGCGACAGTGCGCAGCAACGGATGTTACACGAGACACGTCCGGATGGATGCGATCGGCATGAAATAATCGAGGCTGACGGCAGGTAGACAACCGACCACCGTTGTCGGCTCATGTACCGTGTCTGCGACCGATGGACTCGCGATCTGGGAGAGGCTCCCCTAAGGAGCGAGGAGATGGCCGAGCGCGGGTGGACGGGCGCGACGCGCGACAAGGAGGGTCCGCGCGTCCCGCCGATACCACCCTCGTGCACACGCGGAGCGCGCCGAGCAGGCCAGCGCAGGGCCGGGCAGCCTCGTCGACAGCTCCCCCCTTACAACCCTACGCGCCTGCCGCCTTCGCGGCGACGAGCTCCCGCGCCGCCGCGAGCAGCCGCTCGGGCGTGTTCGCCTCGGGCTCCTCCGTCACGAGCTCGACGAGCCGCTCCAGGATCTCCCCCACGAGCCTGCTCGGCGGGATGCCGAGCTCTCTCATCAGCACGCTGCCGTTCACCGCGAGATCCTTGGCCGACAGCGCCGCGCCCGCGGCGAGCATCGCCTCCACCCGCGCCCGGAGCCGCCCGATCGTCGCGATGTCCTCGGTCACCTCGCGCCCCTTGCCGAGCGCGTCGGCGACGCCGATCTCGTAGAGATCCGGCGCGAGCGCCGGCGTCACCCGCCGCAGCCACCGCCGCACCGCGGCGTCGGTCCACGAGTCGTCGTAGCAGATCAGGTGGTGACGGATGAGCGCCACGATCCGCGCCCGCTCGTCGTTGGAGAAGCGCAGCCGCGACAGGATCGGCTCGGCCATCTCGGCGCCGACCCGCTCGTGCTCGTAGAACGTGTAGTCGCGGGTCTTGTCCGAGAACTCGCGCGTCCTCGGCTTGCCGATGTCGTGCATCAGCGCCGCCACGCGGAGGATCGGCTCCGGCTTGCACGCGTCGAGGCAGGCCATCGCGTGCCCCCACACGTCGTACGCGTGCCAGCGGTTCTGCTCGCACCCGACCGACTCCATCATCTCCGGGCAGGTGATCCCGAGCAGCTCCGTGCGCCGCATGATCTCGAACGCCACGCTCGGGCGGCGCGCGCGCATCGCCTTGAGCCACTCGTCGCGCACCCGCTCCGCGCTCACGCAGCGGAACGTCTGGTGCGACCGCGCGGTGCCCATGGCGCGCTCGGTCTCGGGATCGAGCGCCCCCTCCAGGGTCGCCGCGAACCGCGCCGCGCGCAGCACCCGCAGCCCGTCCTCGGCGAAGCGCTCGCCCGGGTCCCCCACCGCGCGGATGACCTTCGCCTCGAGATCCCGCTGCCCGCCGAACGGATCGATGAGGTGCCCGTCGACCGGATCGAGCGCGATGGCGTTCATGGTGAAGTCCCGCCGCGCGAGATCGGCCGTGATGTCGTCCACGAACTCGACCCGGTCCGGCCGCCGCCCGTCGCTGTAGGTCCCGTCGCCCCGCAGCGTCGTGACCTCGTACGGCACGCCGCGCACCATCACGGTCACGGTCCCGTGCTGGATCCCGGTCGGGATCACCTTCCGGAACGCGGCCATGACCTCCTCCGGCCGCGCGTCGGTCGCGACGTCCCAGTCCTTGGCGGGCTCGCCCCGGAGCAGGTCGCGCACGCAGCCGCCGACGATCCAGCCGCGCTTGCCGCGCTCGCGGAGGCGGCGACAGATGCCGAGCACGTCCTCGGGGACGAGGTCGATGAGGTGAGCTATCTGGGTCACCCCCGCGGCTTATCACGGCGCCCGGAGAGCGGGGCCCGCGCCGCGCAGCCGCTCACTTCTTCTGGTGCTGGTTCGCCCAGGGGTCCCGGACGTCCGAGCCCTTGGGCGGCTTGGCCGTCGTCTGCGGCGGCGGGCGCGGCGCCCCGCCGGGCCTCACCTTCGCGCCGCCCTTCTCGTCGACCTCGACGAGCTTCACGAGCTTGCTCTGCTCCGTCCCATCGAGCACGACCGTGCTGGTGTGGTACCCCTCGGCGCGGATGTCGATCGTGACCGTCTGCCCCTGCTCCACGTCGATGCTCGCGGGCAGCCTCAGCTCCACGCCGTTGCGGTAGCCGACCGCCGTCTCCGGCACGGCGGCCAGCGCGACCACCGTCTTCTGGACGGCGGGCGGCGGCGCGGGGGCCGGCCTGACCGCCGGCGCCTCGACCGGCGGCTTCTGCGCCTGCGGGGCGGTGTCCCGCGCGGACCCGCTCGCGCCGATGACGAAGATGGCGGTCACGATCCCCACCGCGGCCGCCGCGCCGGCGACCCACACGTAGCGCGGCCACGGCGAGCGCGGCGGCGACGGCGGCGTCGCCGGGACGATCACCTTCGACGTCTTGAAGTAGTCGTGCGGCACGTTGAAGCCGCCCGAGCGCGCCATCATCTCCGCGACCGCGCCGGGCACGCCCCCGCTCCGCACGCGCTCCAGGTCGTCGTGGAGATCGCTCATCGACTGGTAGCGCGACTCCGGCTTCTTGGAGAGGCACTTCAGGATCACCGCCTCGAGCCCCGGCGGGCAGTCCGGGCCGCCGACGAGCGCGCGGATGGGGACCGGCGCCTTGTACATGTGCTGCGTCAGGATCCCCATGAAGTTGTCGGCGTTGAACGGCAGCTGCCGGCTCACGAGCTCGTAGAGCATCACGCCGAGCGAGTAGATGTCGGTCCGGTGATCGATCGGCGCGCCGGCGGCCTGCTCGGGCGACATGTAGTGCGGCGTCCCGAACACCGCCCCGGCGCGCGTCAGCTTGGTCGTCGTGCTCGTCGACACCTTCGCGATCCCGAAGTCGAGGATCTTCACGAAGTTCGGATCGCTGCCGCGCGGCACCACGAACACGTTGTCCGGCTTGAGATCGCGGTGGATGATGCCCGCGTCGTGCGCGGCGGCGAGGCCCGCGGACAGCTGCAGCGCGATGTGGCAGATGCGGTCCATCGGCAGCTCGTTCGGCGAGTCGATGAGCTGCGCCAGGCTCACGCCCTCCAGGTACTCCATGACGAAATACGTGGAGCCGTCCGGCAGGTCGCCGAAGTCGGAGATGTCGACGATGTGCGGGTTGCCGATGCTCGACGCGGCGCGGGCCTCCTGCACGAAGCGCTCGAAGATCTCGCGGTCCCGCGCGAGCTCGGCGCGGAGCACCTTCACGGCGACGCGCTTGTCGATGACCTTGTGGCGGGCGAGGTACACGAACCCCATCCCGCCCTCGCCGAGCAGCCGCTCGATCTTGTACCGGTGATCGAAGGTCGTCCCGATGTACGGATCCTTCGCGCCGGGCGGCCGCCGCTCGCGCGGCTCGACCTCGTCCGGCGGCGGGATCTCCAGGGAGGGCTCCGCCTCGCTGATCGGGGCCGCGCTCGTCCTGCCGCTCATCTCGTCCGCGTCCGGCTCGCTCTGCCGTCCGAGCCGCGGGGTCTTCTGGCGCAGCGGCGGCGGCGCGCGGAAGCTCGGCGGGATCTCGCTGTCCGGCCCCTCGACCCAGCCCGACCTGGAGGGCCTCGACGAGGGCCGGAGCTCGACGTCCACGGGCACGTCGTCGCCCGCGCCCTCGGGCGCCACGGCGGGCGCGAACGCGGTGCCGACCCCGGACGAGCGAGCGCCGCCAGCCGCGCCGGTGGGGCGCGACGCCGGTGCCTCATCGAGCGCGCCTGCCTCTTCCTCGAAGACTCTGCTGCGCGCGGTGTGGTGCTCGTTTTTGGTGGCGCTCATGAAAGGCTCGCGGGCAGAGGTGCACGCCACATGCCGGCATCAGCGGCAGGGTCGGATCCTAGCAGGTGTTCGGTCCGGGAAGCGAGGGCCTGCGGACGTCGCCCGCGAAAGCCGGCGCGACCGATGACGCCGGGGCGCGGCCGCCGCGTCGGGGCACAGCGCCGCTCTGCCCGCTGCGGCGCAGCGGGCACCGTGCCGCGCGCGCCGCGTTCTGCTAGGAGGGCTGCGCGATGAGCTACCCCCTCAAGGTCGCGCTCTACTCGGCCTGGATTGCCCTTAATGTCGTCGTTCTTCTGGTTCTCGCGGCGCTGATCTACGATATCGCGACGCAGCGCTACACCATCCGGGTCGCGCTGCAGTACCTCGGCTCCAAGAAGCGGGCGTTCGTTTCGGTCGGCACCACGTTCGCGATCCTCGGGGTCGCGCTCGGTGTCGCGGCGCTCGCGACCGTGATCAGCGTGACCGGCGGCTTCCGGACGGAGTTCCGCGACAAGGTCCTCGGGGTCAACGCTCACGTCCTGGTGATCAAGTATTCCACGGATTTTCGGGAATACAGATCGGTCATGGATCAGGTCGCCAAGGTGCCGGGCGTCATCGGCGCGGCGCCCTTCAGCATCAACCCCATGATGCTGACGCACGGCGACGCGACCGCGACCAACGTGCTCGTGAAGGGGGTTGACCCGGCCAGGAGCCTCGGTGTGGGCGCCGACGGCGCCGCCGCGCCCGTGCTCGATCTGCCTCGGTACGTCCTCCCGGGCGGCGATCTCAGCGGGTTGCGGCGCCCCGGGGCGAAGCCCGCCGAGCGCGCGCCGCCGCCGTCGCCGTCCTTGCCCGACGTTCCTCTCCTGGACAAGGGCGCCCGCGGCGCGCTCGAGCCCGACGCGGGCGAGCTCGATCTGCTGAAGGCGTACGAGGAGCGCATCCTGGAGGACGAGCGCAAGGCGGCCGCGCGGGACGCCGGCGCCGAGCCTGCGCCCCCGCCGGCCGAGCTCGACGTCGCCGAGGGTGCTGGCGCCGAGGAGGCCGAGCTCGCGATCGCCGAGGGGGCCCCCCAGGGGTCGATCGAGCCGGAGGGCGGGTACGGCAGCAAGCTGCCCGAGGACGACGAGCTGCCGCCCGAGGTCGATCCGGATCCCTGCGCGGACAAGGAGAAGGTCGCCAAGCTGCCGGGCATCGTCATCGGCGCCGGGCTGGCGAAGAACCTGTCCCTCGAGATCGGCGAGTGCGTCACCGTCACCTCGCCGACCATCGGCTTCTCGTTCTCGGACGGCGCCATCAAGCCGCCGGTCGCCAAGCAGTTCCGGGTCATCGCGCTCTTCGAGGCGGGCTTCGAGCAGTACGACACCAAGCTCGCGTACGCCGATCTCTACGAGACGCAGGCGTTTTACGATCACGGCGACACGGTGACCGGCGTCGAGATGAAGGTCGATGACATCGACAACGCCAGCAACATCGCGCGCGAGATCACGAACCTCCTCAGCAACGGGCTTTACTACACGATGGACTGGGAGGAGCTGAACCACGGGCTCTTCACCGCGCTGGTCGTCCAGCAGCTGCTCATGAGCGTCGTGCTGGGGCTCATCATCGTGGTCGCCGCGTTCACGGTGATCGCGACGCTGATCATGGTCGTGCTCGACAAGAAGAAGGAGATCGCGGTCCTCAAGGCGATGGGCTCGACGGACTCCGAGATCCTCCGCATCTTCCTCTACCAGGGTGGGATCATCGGCCTCGCCGGCACCACGCTGGGGCTCCTGCTCGGCGTGGCGGTGTGCAAGGGGCTCCTGGTCTACGGCTTCCCGCTCGACCCGAAGGTCTACTTCATCTCCCGCCTCCCCGTGCACGCGACCCCGCAGGCGTTCGCCATCACGGGCGACGTCGCCATCCTCATCTGCCTCCTGGCCACCGTCGCGCCGAGCCTGTACGCCGGGCGCCTGCGCCCCGCCGAGGGCTTCCGCGCGCAGTGATCTCCCCCGCCTGACCGCGCTCCCCGGCCCTCTCCCCGAGGGCCGGGCACCGCGCCGAGCCCCCTTTACCGCCGCGAGGCCGCGTAGAGCCGCTGCCGCCGGTCGACCATGTCCAGGTCGGACGCGACGTAGAGCGTGCACTCATCGGGCGAGAGCGACGGCGTCATGACGGCGATCTCCGGCTTGAGGCTCGCCAGCAGCATCCTGGCCTTCTCCCCGGGCACGGGCAGCCCGTCGGCCCCGAGCCGCACATAGAAGCTCCGCAGCACCGACGCCTGCGCGCAGTCGCCCCGCGCGCTGTACAGCGTCTGGAAGAAGAGCAAGCTCCCGTCGGGCGTCACCCACGGCGCGAGGTCGTCGCCCTGCGCCGGGCAGTCGCCGGGCAGGACGATGTGGAGCTCCCGCGCCTCCGCGTCGCCGGCGAGCATCGTGAGGAGCCGGCTCGTGATCTGCCCGCCCTCCTGGTGCTTGTTCATGAACCAGTACCGGTAGGGCCAGACGCCGTGGGCCACCGCCACCGAGTGGCTCCCCCCGTCCAGGTTGAGCGCGTCGAACGTCGCCGCCTGGCTCGCCTCGAGCCGGTCCGCGACGAACACCAGCGGCAGGCTGCCCGGCCCCGCGAGGACGCGATCGAAGAGCAGCGAGCCCTCGGGGAAGTCCGTGCTCGGCGAGCGCGCGTCGACGGGCAGGAGGAGCGGGCCCGACTCCGACTGCGGCGAGTTGACCGCGTCGCTCTCGACCACCTCGCCCGCCGTCCAGGGCCGCCCCGTCGCCGTGGCGATCTGCGCGTCGCTCGACCCGAACGTGGCCACGTAGACGAGCCGCTGCGTCGCCGCGCCCTCGCCCTCGCCGGGCTCCTCGCGCACGCGCGGGAACGCGGGCTTCGCCCCGTCGACCTCGATCGCCGTCGGCGCGACGAACGACAGCGCGCCGACGCGGTCGGCGCAGCGCACGCACGTGTCGCTGGCCGTGCAGAACTCCCCGGCCTTGCACGCCGCGCACCCGCCCTCGCCGCCTCCTCCCGCCGAGGAGGACGACGACGTCGCGCCCCCGCCCCCGCCCCCGTCGCCGCCGCCTCCGCCGCCTCCGCCGCCCCCCGAGCTCGACGACGACGCGGCCGGCGCCTCGGCCGCCGTGAACGGCTCGCCGCAGCCGGGCGCGCCCCACAGCGCGGCCAGCGAGAAGATCCCGAACAAGCGAAGCGTGCGCACCCGAGCTGCCTCCTGCCGTGTTCCCGCCGCGCGGAGCAGGCGCGCGCCCGGGTCAAGATGCCTTGTTGTAATCCGTGTCCTCAAGGAGGATGACGTTCGTCTTCGACCGGGTCTCGCCGACGCTGGTGACGTAGACCGCGGGCTTGTCCTGCACCGGGCAGACCTTCTCGCACGCGCCGCAGCCGATGCAGAGCGACGGATCGACGTGCGGGCGCTGCACGTGGACCATCTTCATCGGCGGCTCCTTGCCGTGCTCCGCGGGCACGGGCTCGCGCTTCGGGATGTCGACCTCCTCGACCCAGATCGCCTTGGGCGACGTCGGGCAGAACTCCTCGCAGACGATGCACGGCACGCTCATCGACCACGGCAGGCAGCGCCCCTGGTCGTAGAACGCCGTGCCGATCGAGATCGGCTTCTGGCCGATCCCCATCTTCTGCTCCTCGGTGATCTTCTGGATCGCGCCGGTCGGGCACACGTCGCCGCAGAGGACGCACGAGTGCTCGCAGTACCCGATGCGCGGGATGACGATCGGCGTCCAGAGCCCCTCGATCCCCGCCTCGAAGAACGCCGGGTGGATCGCGTTGTTCGGGCAGACCTTCATGCACTCGGCGCACCGGATGCAGCGCTCCAGGAACTCGCGCTCCTCGACCGAGCCCGGCGGCCGGATGACGCGGTGGTCGTAGTTCGCGTCGAGCACGTCGGCGATGCGCGCCGTCGGGATGATCACCGCGCCGGCGGCGGCGGTCGCGAGGGCGGTGCGGCGGCCCGTGTCGGGCGTCACGAGGGCGCTCTTCCGGTTCGGCAGGAAGCGGAACTTGATGACGTCCTCGGGGCAGGCGTTCTCGCAGTTGAGGCACATGTGGCACTCGTCCTGCCGCCACTTCACCCCGCCCTGGGGCGAGTCGGCGCCCTGGCAGTGCACGAGGCACAGGTTGCAGTCGGTGCACTTCGCGTGATCCTTCTGCATCCCGAAGAGCGCGAAGCGGGCGAACACCCCGAGGAAGGCGCCGAGCGGGCAGAGCACGCGGCACCAGAAGCGCGGGATGAAGCGGTTCATGAACAGGATCGCGACGAACAGGATCCCGACGAACCACGCCTGGTGGAAGTAGAACTGCTTCGTCTGCCACACGCTCGCGGCCAGGAAGTCCTGCGCCTGGTCCGCGGCGACCTGCACCTGCCGGCTCCCGGTCGCGGCCGCGGAGCCGGTCACCACGGCGGCGACGTACTGCGCGGCCGGGATGACCGCGAGGCCGATGGCCCGGACGGCCACGCAGATCGGATCGAACAGGCCGCCGATCACGCTGCCGGCCATGCTCGCCGCGAGGAACGCGTACATCAGGTAGTACTTCACCCGCTGCCGCGCGTACGTCTTGTTCGCCTCGACGCGCTTGCCGCCCTTGCCGTAGCGCGACGGGAAGATCCACCCGAAGAAGTGGTGGAGCGTGCCGAACGGGCAGATCCAGCCGCAGAACACGCGCCCGAAGACGAGCGTCAGCGCGAGGATCCCGAGCGACCAGAGCAGGCCGCGGTAGACGGTGTGCGTCGAGAGCAGGGTCATCGCGCCGACGAACGGGTCGGCGAGGAGGAACCCCTCGACGGGCAGCGGCAGGCGGACGCGCGCCTCGGACGAGGCGAACGAGCCGCGGAAGCCGGTCTGGAACAGGAAGTAGAGGAACAGCCCGAGGCAGCCCGCCTGCACGGCGCGGCGCACCCAGACGAGCACCTGGATCGCCTTGCGCGCCGGCAGCCCCGAGCCGGGCCGCCGCTTCGCGCCCGGCCGGACGATCGCGCGCGCCTTGCGCAGCAGCGCGGTCCAGGGAGCGACGCGCGCGGGTCCTGCGGGCGCGCCGGGCGCCGTCGCGCCGTGGGGGCTCGCCTTCGCGGGCGCCGCGGCCGCTGCAGCCGCCGAGGGACGGTGCGCCGGCCCGGCCGGCGTCGGATCGGAGTTTGCCATGATACTACACCTCGGCGAGCCGCAGGTTCTGCCAGTGCATCGTGCCCAGGCCCCGCTCGTGGCCCATCTTGAGGTACGGGATCTCCTCGGGCTTGCGGCCGATGAGCTGGCACCCGTACGCGTCGGCGGCGACCTGGTCGGTCGTCGCGATCACGGTGTGCATGTCCTTCGCGTCGGCGACGTTCCCGCCCTGCGGCCCGTTGCGCATGAGGACGCGGACGGCGTCCACGATCGTGAGCGTCGGCTGGATGAACGTCGCGAGGTCGGCGATCGACACGTCGATGTTCTGGTGGAGGCGGTTGCGCCGGCCGCCGAGCGCCCCGTACCAGTTCTTCATCGCCGCGGTGTACTTCGACAGGTTGTGGTGCTTCGCGATCGGGACGTTGATGACCTTGTCCGCGTTGACGAGCGGCGTGTAGACGGGCCAGTCGTCGAGCACCTCGCCCTTCAGGCGCATGCCGCGGAAGCGGTGCGCGGCGGGGATGACGACCTCGGCGCCGACGTCGTACGCGGCCTTCCAGATGCCGGAGCGCTGGAAGCAGCGGTTCGGCTCGTTGCACGAAGCGTCGGTCACGATGACGCTCTTGGCGCCGGCGTCGTAGGCGAGGCGCACCACCTCGGCCACGACCTTGGGGTTCGTGTTGGCGGCGTGGATGGGCGTGCGGTCCCACCCGATGTTGGGCTTCACGACCACGACGTCGCCGCGCGAGATGAAGCGGCGCATCCCGCCGAGCGCGTCGACCGCCTTGCGGACCAGGGCGGCGGGGTCCGGCGCGCCCCCGGCGAGCGCCTCGGCGCCGGCGCGGGCGACGACGAGCTGGGGCACCCCGGCGGGCGCGTCGCGGAGCCGGTAGTCGCGCGTCTGCTGGCGCTCGGCGGCGGCGGCGGCGGTGCCGCCGCGGTCCCACCGGGCCGCCGCGACCCCGGCCGCGCCCCCGAGGACGAGGCCCGCTGCGCCCAGCCGACGCAGCACTTCACGTCGAGAGATGTCACCCATGGACCTCGCCTTCCCTGGCCCTACGGATAGCCTCCCCGGGCGGTTGCCACAAGCAGAGGCGGCCTGGCGGCGACGACGTGGGCCGCCTTCCAGCGCCGGTGATCAGGGAGGAGCGGCGGTGGACGGCGGCGAGGCCGCCGGGGCCGCCGTCGCGCCCGCTGCCGGGGACGCGCCCCCTGCGGGGGACGCGCCCGCCGCGGGGGGCGCGCCCGCGCTCGCCGGCGGCGGCGGCAGCTGCGGCAGCGCGCCGCTCGCGGCGGGCGCCGCCGGCTTCCCCGGCGAGGGCGGCGCGTCGTAGGGATCGGCCGCCTCGGCCCTCAGGCGGTCGCGCTCGGCGGCGCAGCTCGCGCGCTCCGCGTCGCAGGCGGCGCGCAGCTGCGTCGCGACGGCGAGCTCGGCGGCGCGCTGCTCGGCGAGCGTCTTGGCCTCGTCGCGCTCGACGGCCATCGCCGCGCGCGCCTTCTCGGCCTCGGCGAGCCGCTCGCGGTCCGCCATGGCGGCCTTCTGCGCGGCGGCGGCGTCGTCCTCGCAGGCCTTGAGGCGCGCCGCCTGGGTCGCGTGCAGCGACTGGATCTGGCGGGCGTGCTCCGCCTCGGTCATCGAGCCGCTCTTCTGGAGGGTGGCGAGCGTCTCGTTGAACTCCACGCGATCCTGCTCGCGGGCGGTGCGGCACGCGTTCTTCTCCGCCTCTGCGATCTGGTGGGAGGCGACGCAGGTGTCGAGCTTGTCGAACGACTCGGCGCCCTTCTGGCGGGCGTGCTCGAGCTCGTTGGCGAGCCGCAGGGTCTCGCGCTTCGAGAAGCCGAGCAGCACGACCGCGCAGCCGACGAGGGTCATCGCGCCGGCCGCGATGCGCACGCGCAGGTAGGAGGTCTTCTGCTTGATCCGCAGCCGCTCGGCCTCGCGCTCGGCCTCGCGCTCCGGCTCGAGCAGCACGTCGAGCTCCTCGGCGAGCTGGGTCATCGACGGGCGCTCGTTCGGGTCGATCGCGAGCCACCGCCGGAGCGCGTCCTGGAACATCTGGCGCGGGCGCCCGGTGAGGTCGGGCAGCGCGTTGTCGGCGAGCGGTTTGTCGGCGCGGACGTCGTGGGACGCGGCGAGCTCGGTGCGGGTCTGCGCGGACTCGCCCGGGAAGTCCCGCGGGTTGACGAGCGAGTAGAGGAGGGTCGTGGCGAGCCCGTACGTGTCCATCTTCTCGCTGAGCGGCACGACGCCGGGGAAGCCGTTCAGCGCGCGGATCTGCTCGGGCGAGGCGTAGAGCGCCGTGCCCGCGCAGAACGAGGCCTCGCGCTCCGCGGCCACGCCGAGGTCGAGCAGGATCGGGTGGACGCGGCCGGCGAACCTCGCGAGGAAGATGTTGTCGGGCTTCACGTCCTGGTGGCGGAGCCCTGCGGCGTGGAGCGCCTCGAGCCCGCGCGCGACGGCCAGGAAGATGTCGTGCGCCTCGCGCATGCCGAGGGGGCTGCGCTCGAGGCGCTGCGCGAGGGTCTCGCCCTCGTAGACGGGCATGGTGAGCCACACGTACTCGGCGTTCATGCCGTGGTCCTTCAGCTGGACGACGTGCGGGTGGCCGACGGTGGCGAGCATGACGAGCTCGCGCTCCACGTTCCGCATCGCGTACAGCGAGCGGGGCATGAGCTTGAGGGCGACCTGGTGCTCGGGGACGTCGACGCGCTGGGCGACGTAGACCTTGCCGAACATGCCCTGCCCGAGGAGGCGCCCGAGGCGGTAGAGCCCGCCGACGATCTGGCCGACGTCGGGGAGGATCGAGGGGCCGCGGCTGCTGGCTCCGGGGTCGTCGGTGCCCCCGCGCGAGGTGGTGCGCACCAGGCTCGACGGGTCCGCCACCGTGACGGCGAACGCATGGACCATCGTGGTGCGGAGGCTCGGATCGGCGGGCGGCACGGCGGTTGCCAGGGTAGCGGAAGCGGCGAGCGCAGAGAAAAAAGCCGGCAAGCGGAAGACGGCCGGCGCCGGGAGTTTATTCGCGGAGCCGGGCGAAAGCGCCAGGTCGTCCCTCCCCGTGCGCTCGCCGTCGGCGCCGCCGGCGCGTCATCCAGGCGAGCCAGGTCGGCCCACCGTGACGGCGCCCACCGTGACGGCGCCCACCGTGACGGCGAACCCGCGGACGATCGTGGCGCGGCGGTCCCCGGGTCGGCCAGCGGAGGAGCGGTCGCCGGGTAGCGGAAGCGACGAGCGCAGGAGGCGCAGGAGTAAGGAGCCGGCGCTGGCCATCGCGCCCACGTTCCACCACACGCCGCGCGCCGCGGCTGCGACGAGCGAGGTGACGCGCGCGGGGTCGCCGCTCGGCTGCGCCAGCGCGTGCCGGCACAAGCCGCTTGCCAACCCCTGAAGGCGAGCCGCGAGTCGCCGCCCCGCGAGCGCCAGTCGGCCTCATCCACAATGACGATGGCCACGCCATGGGACCAAGGTCGTACTGGACAATGACGTGGATTCAGGATGTCACTCGGATCCTATCCCATGGACAAACATTGCCGGACATCGGCCTCTCCGGTTCCGTCCACGATCGATTCAACGCGGTTCGTCACCCCCTCTTCCAGAACCCGGGTCGATCCTTTAGGATGGCGCCACTTCCTGGTCTCAGAGGGCCGTTGACCTCGGACTGCCGGGAGCACGTGAGCGGGGGCGGCTGGTCCACACCTCATCAAGGCGAGGAGACGCCGGTCGCGCGCTTCGGCACAGCCTTCGTTTGCTGTCAACCTCCGAAACGGGAGTATCTCATGACGCTCAGCACGGTAGAGATGAACCACACAGAAAGCAGGGTGCAGCCCTCATCGACCAGCTCGGCGGACGAGGCCGAGCTCCTGGAGGTGATGTCGATCGCCCCGAGCTTCCGCGGGCTGAGCCGGCAGCATTTCAATGCGCTTCTCCGCACAGCCCGCATCGAGCGCGTCGCGGCCGAGCACGTGATCGGCCACGAAGGGAAGAGGGCGCAGCACCTCCACCTCATCCTCAAGGGAGAAGTGTCCGTCTTCCTGGGCGAGCTCCTGCGGGAGGTCATCACGATCATCGCCCGCGGCGGCGTCTTCGGCGGCAACCTGCTCATCGGAGAGCCGAACATCTTCAACTACGGCGCCGAGCGAGACACCGTGGTCGCGAGCTGGAGCGACGAGGCCCTCCGTCGCGCCGAGGCCACGGCGCCCGGCTTGCGCGAGCAGCTCTCCATCCGCCTCTCGAAGGACAGCCGTCTGACCGAGCTGTCCGATATCCTGCGGAACGCTCCCCTCCTGCGCAACACGAGCGCGGTCCTCCGGCACCGGCTCCTGCAAGAGACGACGCTGATGTCGTTCCCCGCGGGGGCGTTCATCTACGAGGAGGGCACGCCGGCGAGCTGCTGCTATCTCGTCGTCAGCGGCGAGGTGGAGATCACCCGGGCGACGCCGGAGGGCGAGCGGGAGACGCTCACGCAGCATGGCCGGGGCGGCGTGTTCGGCGAAGGGGATCTCCTCGCGTCGGTCCCGCGCACGGAGTCTGCCGAGGCGAAGATCGACACGGAGGTGCTGGCCATCGACCGCATCGACATCGAGGCGCTCGAGCGCGCCTGCGGCTCGTTCCGCCAAGCCATCGCCGCGCGCGCCGGGTCGAGCAAGGCGCCGACGAAGCCGCAGGATGTCATCCTCGTGGTCAACCGCACGCGCTATGGCACGCGCGACGTCGCCTCGCTGCTCCGGTCCGCTTTCTCGGCGATCGGGGAGAACCGCGTGGCGATCCAGGAGGTTGTACCCGAAGGAGGGGCGGCCGTCGCCGACGCGGGCCAGCGATTGCAGCTCCCGAGAGACCCGGCGCGCGCCCTCGACGCGCTGGACGAGCACGTGCGGAAGCTGGGCAGCCGGTACGTGCTCCTGTTCACCGGGATCGACAACGCCGTGGAATGGCTCTCCGGGCCGGTGTGGGACAAGCTCATCGATCGGCGCGTCTCGTCGACCGTTTACTTCACGGACGACCTGCGGCAGGCGTTCCCTCTCGAGACACCCCAGCTATCGCCCGTGCAGTACGTCGAGGTGCGGCCGTCGAACAACAAGGCGGACGTGCACATGGTGCGGAGCGGCTCGATCCGCCTCCTGATCGACGCCGCGTCGGGCTCGGATTTGCGCATCCAGGAGCTGCCGGCGGCGAGCCGGTCGGCGCTGCACCGCCTCTCGCGGACGCTCACGCACCAGTCGGTGGGGGTGGCCCTCGGGGGTGGGGCCGCGTGGGGCTATGCGCACGTGCCGTTCCTGCGCGCGCTGACCGAGGCGGGTATCCCGATCGACATGGTGTCGGGGACGAGCATGGGCAGCGTCGTCGCGGTCCTGTACGGGAGCCGGGGCGTCGAAGGGCTGAACGAGCTGCTCGAGGCAGGGCCGGAGTTCGCGTGGCGGTTCGCGTCCGCGCCCATCACGCGCAAGCCCTTGAAGCGCATGTTCGACCGCCTCATGGCGCACCAGTACCTGCAGGATCTGCCGCTCCCGACGTTCCCCGTCGCGGTGGACATCCAGACCGGCCGGGCGCGCGTCTTCCGCCACGGTCCGGCTTTCCAGGCGACCCTCGCGAGCTCCGCGGTCCCGGCGGCCGTCGTCCCCGAGATCCTCGACGGGGTGCGCTATGTGGACGGGGGCATCGCGAACAACGTGCCGGTGAACTGCCTCGTGGAGGAAGGGGCTGATTTCATCATCGCGTCCAACGTGATCCCGCCGCCGAGCCGGCGCGCGCGGGAGGTCCACAAGACGCCGCTCACCGTGTTCCTGTCGCAGATCTCGCCGCTCGGGCGGATGCAGGACACCCTCCGGTCCATGTTCTTGATGATGCGCGAGTCGGGCACGTATCAGGCCGCGGCCGCCCACCTCACGTTCGCGCCGTCCGCGCTCGGCGAGTTCAACCTCATCGACTTCGCCGCCGCGAAGAAGATCGCCGCGGCGGCGGAGCCGGAGCTGCCGCGCTTCGTCGAGCTCGTCAAGCAGAAGTACAAGGCGTTCCTGCGCAACCGCGACTACTGACGCGCGCGGGCGGCGGCACGCGCTCCCGTCACCGCTCCCGGTCCGTGCCCCCCGCCGCGCCCGGCCTCCCCGGCCGCGGCGGGCTGGTCACGTACAGGGGACGCTGCGCCGCAAGGGACACAGGAGCGCCCCCGTGCCGAGCAGGACCTTTGGTCAGAACGGCCGCGCCCGGGCCGGGGAGATCCGCGGAGCCTTGCCCCGCTGTATCGTGAAGTCCACCGCCGTTCATCCCCCGGGAAGGCTGTAGCGCAGGAGGAGCGAAACGACCCTCTTCGTGCGCTCCCTCCAGCCCTCGGAGCTGTAGCGAACCCCGTACTTCTTGCAGATGGCCTCGAGCTCAGGGGCCATCTCCCAGAGCCGGCTCATCGGGAGCTTCGGGGCCACGTGATGCTCGATCTGCTGGTGGTTGCCTGCGCAGAAGATCTTCAGGAGTTCGTTCTCCACCTTGAGGTTGGACGTCGCCTCGATCTGCTGGACGTACCACTCGGCTTTACTCCGTGGCTTTCGCCCGTACACCGGCTGGCCCATGTGCGGCGTGAGCACGTGGTGCCAGATGGCGGCGCTCGCCAAGTAATGGGCGACGACGTTCCCGAGCAGCACCTTCGGCCAGAAGATGCCGCCGAGCGCCGGGTAAAGCAGGAGGTTCTTGGCCATATAGGGGAGGAAGCCCTCCATGGCCCACCCGAAGATCTTCTTGAACGTCTCCCAGTCATGCTTTTCATGGAACGGCGCAGACGTGCGGAAGCGCTTCGGGAAGGCGTACTCGAGGAGCCCGCTCTGGTAAAAGGGGTACCAGAACATGAGGCCGCCGAACGGGAACAGCGACGTGAGCAGCATCGCCGGTAGCTGGATCAAATGAAACGGCTGCCAGGGGACCTCATCCGACCACCGCAGGACCTCGTACCCGACGTCGGTGTCCTTGTGCAGGTTGTTCGTGTGCGCGTGGTGCTTCGCGTGAAAGCGCTGCCATAGCTGGCCCGAGATCGGGCAGTTGTAGGTGGTCTTGTCGGACGTGAACCGGCTCGGTATACCGGGGATGCCGTCGTACATCCCGTGGTGGATCGCGTGCATGAGGCCCCCCCTCTGGCCGATATGGTAGGCCAGCAGCGTCGAGCCGAGCAGCCACGTGAACGGGTCGAGGCTGAAATGAAGGAGGAGCCTGCCCGCGACCTCTGCCTTGATGTTGATGTCGAAGCAGCGCTCGACGAAGGCGATGTCCTCCTCGCCGACCTTGCTCCTGTACTTCTGGAGGAGCTCATCCACCTCCCGCCCAAACGCCTCGATATCGCGCGGCTCCTGCGCTGCGCCGTTCTTCATTCCATACGTCGCCGAGCTCGCTTGTGCCGTCGGTTCCATGAGCAGGTCTGTCCTTTCTCTCGGGTGCGAACGGAGAGGTGGCGCCGCGAACCCCCTGGAGCGCCTCGACGCGCTGCGTGGCCGCGCAGCCCGGGTCACGCCATCGCGGCGACGACATCGCGGAAGCTGAGCGCGTGGATCTGGCAGAGCACGTTCTTCAGCCTGCGGCCCCAGGGCTCCGAGCGGTAAGCGACGCCGTGCGCCTCGCACGCTGCGCGCACCTCGGGGGCGATCTCGCGGAGCCGGTTCGTCGGCAGGCGCGGGAACAGGTGGTGCTCGATCTGCCGGTCGATCCCGCCGCATAGGATCGAGATCGGCAGGCTCACCTCGAAGTTGTGGGTCGACTCGACCTGCATCGCGAACCACTCACCGCGGCTCTTCGCGCGGGTCCCCTCCTCGTACCTCTGCACGTCGTCGCCGACGTGGCTGCAGAGGAGCGTCGCCGTGGAGTACAGATCGCGCAGCGTCTCGGCGAGCCAGTTGCCGAGGAGCACCTTGCCGGCCATCGGCCCGGCGAGGAGAGGATAGAAGACGTAGTTCTTCAGGTAATACGGCCCATACTTGCGGAGCATCTTGACGTGGGCGAGCTTGACGCTCTCCCAGGACGCGTCGGGGAGCAGGTCGAAGCGCTGCCCCCTGCCGTTGCCGAGGTACAGGTCGTGGACCCCGGTGACCTGCAGGTTCACGAGCGGCCAGAAGCTCGGGGCGAGCACCGCGAGCAGGAACAGGAGCTGCCCTCGGTGGCGCAGGGCGAAGTAGGGCGTGTGCTCGTTGAGCCGCACCGGCCCGAGGTGGATGTCCGGGTCCCTGCCCGCGATGTTGGTGTAGCTGTGGTGGCGCTGGTGGTTGTCGCGCCACGACTCCTCATCGATGGGCAGGTCCCACGAGAACCCCTCGGCGCGGAACGCCTCCGCCCCCGCGATCTTGTCGTACGTGCCGTGGAGCACGGTGTGCCCGATCTCCAGCGCCTGGATTTGCTTGTGGACCGAGAGCGCCAGGACGCCCAGCGAGAAGGTGACGGGATCCAGGCTCACGTGGATGAGCGCGCGACCGGCGATCTCCATCGCCCGGGAGAAGGCGTCGACCCGGCGGACGTAGTCGACGTCCTCCTCGCCCAGCTCGGCCTCGACGCGCGCGCGGATCGCGTCGATCGCCTCGCCGAAGCGCCGCAGGCGCTCCTTCGGGTCGAGCTGCTCTGGGGCATGAGACGCCCGGCTGTGGTGCGAGACGGGAGCGCAATCGGTGTCCATCATGACCTCGGGGGCAGCGCGCGCCTGGGCGCGAGGATCACGAGACGGGGAAGCTGTACTTCAGGAGCGTCTTAAAGACCTTCTTCGTCCGCTGCGCCCAGCTCTCGGAGGTGTACCGGACCCCGTACTTCTTGCAGAGGGCCTCGAGCTCGGGGGCCATCTCCCAGAGCCGGCTCACCGGGAACTTCGAGTACACGTGGTGCTCGATTTGCTGGTGATTGCCCGCGGTGAAGATCCGCATGATCTCGCTCTCCACCTTCAGGTTGGCCGTGCCCTCGATCTGCTGCACGTACCACTCGGCCCTGCTCCCGGGCTTCTTCTCGAACACCGGCTGGCCGATGTGCGCGGAGACCGTGTGGAGCCACGCGACCGTGCCCGCCATGAAGTGGGCGAGCGTGTTCCCGAGCAGCACCTTGGGCCAGAAGATGCCGCCCAGCGCCGGGTAGATCAGAAAATTCTTGGCGAGGTAGGGGCCGAGCCCCTCCATCATCCACGCGAAGCTCTTCTTGAACGTCTCCCAGTCGTGCTTGTCGTAGAAGCGCCCGGCGCTGATGAGGCCCTTCGGCACGAAGAACTCCATGAAGCCGCTCTGGAACACGGCGTACCACCCCATGATGCCGCCGAACGGGCCGATGGTCGTGAGCACCATCCCCGGCACCTGGAAGAGGTGGAACGGATACCACTTGGTCTCGCCCGACCACCTGAGCAGCCCGTAGCCCCAGTCGGGGTCCTTCTCCGGCTGGTTCGAGTACGCGTGGTGCCGCACGTGGAAGACCTTCCACAGCGGGCGCGCGATGGCGCTGTTGTACTTCGTCTTCTCCGAGACGAACCGGCTGGGCACGTTGGGGATGTTGTCGTACGCGCCATGGTGCACCATGTGCATCAAGGCACCCCTGCTGCCCATGTGGTAGGCCAGCAACGTCGAGCCGAGCAGCCAGGTGAACGGATCGAGGCTGAAGTGGATGAGGAGCCTGCCCACGATCTCCGATTTGTCGCAGTAATCGAAGCAGCGCTCGATGAAGTCGACGTCCTCGTGGCCGATCTTGCTCTTGTACTTCTCGATCAGCGCGTCGACCTCCCTCGCGAACGCCTCGAGGTCACGGTGATCGTCGGAGACAGCGCCGTTTCGCTTGCCATTCACAGCCGGATTCGCTTGTGTTTCGAGAATCATGGCGGGTCTATCCTCTCCTTCAATACGCCTGGCGTGCGCTGCCGATCGTCGACTTGCGCTCCGCCAGCCAGCGCCGGCGAGACACCTGCGAGACGCAGCGAAGCCCTTGGCCGCCCCAGACGTCCTTGCCTGACATCCCCCCTGCCCGTAATTTGCCCCCCGGTCAGGGCGCTCACACGACCGGCAGCACAAACACTGCCGCATCCAGCTGCGACGACCAGCGTCGCCGCCGTGTCCGGTTCAGCGGCTTGTCACGCCTCGCGTGTAGCAACACCGGAGCGCCATGCAGGTGCTCCCATGACGCGACGACCACGCAAGGTATGTACAAGGCGCGTCGACGGTCGATCCGCGCAGCGCTCCCCCTGCCCTCTCACGGCCGCATCACACGGCCCGTTCTCCGCTCTATCAGAAGTACGCAGGAGCACAAAGTGATTTTTACAGCAATGCCAGGCTCAACCAGGCGCGGCGCGCGGCTGCTCTCGACTGCCTCGCTCGCTGGCACGGGATCGCGCTGGCGTCGCTCCATGGAGTGCACCTGAGCACGCGATGAAACATGAACGACACGCGGGCTACACATCTCGCCGCGCAATCCTGGGCTTCACCCGATGGAGCGCGCCTGCTGTACGAGCTTTGAGAAGCGCGCGAGCTTGCGGTCCGAAGTCTCCCGATCGAGCGTGCGCTGGACGCGCTCCCGAAGGCCGGCGGCGAGGTCTCGAAGACGCTTCCTCTGCGCCGGGGTGTCCTCATCCTCGAAGCGGAGCCCCGTGCCGCCGAGGTCCACCGGCTCATGGAAGATGAACTTCCAGCGCGACGGGAGCGGCACCGGCGAGAGCGGCAAAGCGAACATCGTCCCGATGAGCGGCTTCAGGAAGCGAACCGGCGCGAGCGAGGGCAGGCACTCCTCGCTGCCGATGATCGCCGCCGGCACGATCTTGGCGCCGCGGGAGAGCGCGAGGCGGAGGAAGCCGGTCCGCCACTGGCGCATCCGATAGGCGTGCACGAACGACTTGCAGTTGCCCTCGGCGCCCTCCGGGTAGATCCAGATGCCCTGGATCTCCGGGGGGATCACCTCGGGCTTCCGCAGCCAGGACGCTGGAAATCCGCCTGCGTTGCCGAAGAACGGGCCGAGCATCGGGAGGGCGAGCAGCTGATCTTGAACGGCGGCCCAGGGCATCCTGTCGATGCCCACGTGATCCGCGAACGTCAGGCCGCCGAAGAGCGTGTCGATCGTGAACCATCCGGCGTGGTTCGAGACATAGACGACCGGCCCGCCCCGCGGCACGTGCTCGAGGCCCTCTACCGAGAGAGAGAAGTATCCTGCCTTGATGAGCGCCCGGAGCGCGGGGAACACGAACGTGTTCCACGTCGTGAGATCCGGCTCTCTGAACGGCTCAGCCTCCGGCCTGCGCGATCGAGCCGCCGGCGCCCCGCCGCGGCGCCGGGCGCCGCTGGCCTGCTGTACCGATTGATCCATCCTGCACCTCCCCAGCGTTCGTCGGCGCCCGCGGAGTCGAGGATCCGAGCCCTCGTGCCGCCCCGCGCCGGAACCTGGGAATCGCTACCACGGTGCGGTCTCGCTCACAAGAGCTCGCACGCTCGGTCCGCTGCGACCGGGGCGACATGCCCCCTCGCGTGCTGACGATCAGGGGCTCATGACCCGAAGACGAGAATGGCCGTCGTCAACCCAGCGACCGCGTGACGAGCCTCGAGAGCCGCACGAGCGCGCGGTGCGACGTCTCCTCATCGAGCGTGCGCTGGACGCGCCCGCGGATGCTCTCCGCGACCTCTTCCAGGCGCTGCTTCGCAGATTCCGACTCGGCCCCCTCGCGCCCGAGCCCGAGTTCGCGGATGTCCACGGGGTCGTGAAAGATGAACTTCCAGCGCGAGGGGAGCGGGACCATCGTGAGCGGCAGGGGATAGATCGTCCCCAGGATCGGCTTCAGGAAGCGAAGCGGCGCGACGGAGGGCATGCACTCCTCGCTGCCGACGATCGCCACCGGCACGATCTGCGCGCCTCGCGCGATGGCGAGGCGTAGAAAGCCGGTCCGCCATTTCCGCATCTGATAGGCGTGCAAGAAGGATTTGCAGTTGCCCTCGGTGCCCTCCGGATAGATCCAGAAGGCCTGGTACTCGCGGGGGATGGCTCGGGGGTTCTTGAGCCAGGACGACGGGAACCCGCCTGCCTTGGCCCAGAAGTCTCCGAGCGTCGGGAAGTGGTAGAGCTGATCCTGCACGGCGACCCAGGGCAGCCGGTCGTAGTCGACGTGCACGTGATCCGTGAACGTGAGGCCGATGAAGAGCGTGTCGATCGTGAACCAGCCAGCGTGGTTCGCGACGTAGACGACCGGGCCGCGCTGCGGCACGCGCTCCGCGCCCTCGACGCTGAAGGAGAAGTACCCCAGCTTGATGAGCGCCCGGAGCGACGGGAACACGAGCTTGTTCCACGTCGTGAGATCGCGGGCGCGCGGGCGCTCGGCGCTCGCGGAGGACCGGGGATCCGATGGCGACGCACCGGCGTTCTGGGTGTGCGAAGCGTCCTCTGAAACCTCATCCATCCTGCGACCCCTCCCGCGTGCACACGGCGCTTCCCGTCGACGATCCGGACGCTCATGCCGCCGTGCGGCAGAGCGCCCCGGACGCCTACCACGGCGCGGGAGAGGCTGAAAGCTCGACGGATCCTCCCGGGATGGACGCGCCGGCGCCTGCGCTCACGCCGCCTCGATCCGGGCGCGGACGTGCTTGTGGAACGGGGTGCCGGCGAACCCATCGCGATCCGCCGATGACGTGAGCTCGTTGGGCGCCACCCCGTGCACCACGGGTCGCCCCGCCTCGTCGGGGTAGTCGAGCCCGAGGCCGTTCGGCAGCGACGCGTGGCCAGGCTGCATCGTGTCGGTGATCTCGACGACCGCGACGGCGCTCCCCGCGCGCGTGGTGATGCGGGCGCGCCCGCCGTCGACGATGCCGAGCCGCGTCGCATCGTCCGGCGAGAGGCGGAGCGCGCCGAGCCCGTCCTTCTTCCGCCACGCAGGGTCGCGGTAGATGGTATTCGCCGTCGATGAGCGGCGCTCCCCGGCGGAGAGCACGAAGGGGAACGCCGGGTCCCTCGTCGCAGGGTTCTCGTCCGAGAGGCGCGCGATCTCGCCGAGGAGCGCGGGGACCTCGAGGTGGATGCGGCCGTCCTTCGTCTCGATGCGACGGAACGTCTCCTCGAACGGGTCGACGGTGAACGTCACGCCGGAGCGGCGCGTCAGGATGGCCTCGAAGAGCTGGTCCCCGAGCGCCGGGCCGTCGCCCTCGAACCCCGCGCGCCGTACCGACTCCGGGAACGACATCGCGCACGTCTGCGCCGCGCCCCAGAGGACCGCGGCCTCCGCCGCGCCGTCGGGGAGCGTCGGGCCCAGCGTCTCGTAAAGCAGCACGGGCGCGAGCGGCATGAGCCGCGGCTGCGTCGCGACCTCGGCGAAGAACGCCATCGCATACGGCAGCCTGCCCGCGGTCGGGATCTCCCTGGCTGCCGCCCTGAGGCTCGCGCCGTCATCGTCCGAGAGCGCGCCGAGCGCTCGCACGAGCCGCCGGTGGATCTCCGCCTCGGGCAGCGTCCCCTCGAGCGGCGGCAAGAGCGGGGCGCGGAGCTGGAAGTAGTTCTCCGGGAACTCCAGGTTGAAGAACGTCGCCTCCCACTTCTCGTACTGCGACGCCGCGGGGAGGACGTAGTGGGCGAGGCGCGCCGTCTCCGTCATCGCGACGTCGATCACGACGAGGCACTCGAGCGCCGCGAGCGCCTCGCGCATGCGCGGGCTGTCCGCGAGGGAGTGCGCGGGGTTCGCGCTCTCGACGAGCATCGCGCGGAAGCGCTTCGGGTGATCGGTGAGGATCTCGTCGGGGATGACGTTGCAGGGCACGAGCCCCGTGATGCCCCGGTGCCCCGTGACGGGCGTCGCGCGGTCGCCGTCCCTGCCGCCGACCAGGGTCACGAAGCGCGAGTGGATGTTCATCGCGCCGCGCCTGGCGAAGTTCCCGGTGAGGAGGTAGAGGAGCTTCTCGAGGTACGAGTTCAGCGTGCTGTGCGGCGCCTGCTGCACGCCGAGATCCTCCAAGATGGCGACGCTCTTCGCGCGCGCGAGGCGCAGGGCCACGTCGCGCACGAGCTGCTCGGAGAGGCCCGCCTTCCCGGCGTACGCGGCGACGTCGACCCCGGCGAGGGCGTCCCGCACGGCCTCGTACCCGGACGCCCGCTGGGCGAGGAAGGCGTGGTCGACGAGATCCTCCTGCACGAGCGCCGCGAGGAGCGCGGCGAGGCAGAACGCGTCCGTACCCGGCCTCACCTGCAGGTGGTAGTCGGCTATCTGCGCCGTCTCGCTGCGGCGCGGATCGATCACCACGAGCGCGCGCGCCGGGTCGGCCGCGATCGACTTCAACGTGACGCGCGCGCGCGGGAACCCGTGCGACTGCCACGGGTTCTTCCCGACGAACACCGCGACCTCGGCGTGCTCGAAGTCGCCCGACGTGTGGCAGCGCGGCTTTCCGAAGAGCTGCCCATCGACCCAGAACTCGCCCGTCTTCTCCTGCGCGAGGGCGTTCGAGGCGTAGGTCGAGCCGAGCGCCGCGCGCGTCGCGCGGCTGTACGCCCCGCCGAGGTGGTTCCCCTGCCCGCCGCCGCCGTAATAGAAGATGGACTCTCCGCCGTGCGCGTCGCGGAGCGCCCGGAGCCGCTCGGCGATCTCACGGATCGCCGTGTCCCAGCCGATCGCCTCGAACGATCCGTCCGGACGGCGGCGGAGCGGGGACGTCAGGCGGCCGCGCGCGTTCTGGTAGTAATCGAGCCGGAGCGCCTTCTCGCACGTGTACCCCTGGGACGCCGGGTGCTCGCGATCGCCGCGGACGCGGGCGAGGTGGCGGCCATCGAGCTCTACCAGGATCCCGCAGTTCTGGCTGCAGAGGATGCACGCGGTCTTCTTCCAGCCGTCGGTCACGTCGGTCTCCTTCGGAAGGGCAGGCGATCGCTCCCGTATGATGACCTTAATATGAAGGGTCCCATGTGACCGGCAAGGTGAAGCCACGGTGGAAGCGCGCGAGCGACCTGGATCGGCGTGCGCGCCTCGCGCCTCCGCGAGGTGGAGCCACGACGCCGATCGCCCCCAGAGCGCACGGGGGGCGGCGCCGCCGCACGCCCGGCGCGAACGCGGAGACGCCGCCTCATGCCCGAAGCGGACGCGGAGGCGCCGCCGCGCGGATCAGGCGAGGAGGCGCTGCCTGGCTTCTTCGTACTCGCGGAGGAGCCGATCGACGAGCGCCGACGCGCGCGGTACGTCGCGGAGGACGCCGATGCCCTGCCCGCACCCCCAGATGTCGCGCCAGGCCTTCGCCGGCGCGTTGCCGCCCGAGCCGAAGTCCATCTTCGAGGGGTCGCTCTCCGGCAGGTTCTCCGGGTCGAGCCCGGCGCGGACGATGGAGGACCTCAGGTAGTTGCCGTGCACGCCTGTGAAGAGGTTCGTGTAGACGATGTCCGCCGAGGAGGCGTCGACGATGGCCTGCTTGTAGTCCGGAGAGGCGTTCGCCTCCTCGGTCGCGATGAACGCGGAGCCGATGTACGCGAGGTCGGCGCCCATCGCCTGCGCCGCGAGGACCGAGCGGCCGTTCGCGATCGCGCCCGCCAGCACGAGCGGGCCGTCGAAGAACGCGCGGATCTCTTGCACGAGCGCGAACGGCGAGAGCGTCCCCGCGTGGCCGCCCGCACCGGCCGCGACCGCGATGAGCCCGTCGGCGCCCTTGTCGAGCGCCTTCTTCGCGTGCGCCACGTGGATGACGTCATGCAGCACGATGCCGCCGTACGAGTGCACCGCCGCGTTAACGTCCTCCCGCGCGCCGAGGGAGGTGATCACGATGGGGACCTTGTACTTCACGCACAGATCGAGGTCGCGCGCGAGGCGATCGTTCGACTTGTGGACGATCTGGTTCACCGCGAACGGCGCCGAGAGCGAGCCCGGGTGCGCCGCGTCGTGCGCGGCGAGCTCGGCGGTGATCTGCGCTAGCCACGCCTCGAGGAGCTCCGGCGGGCGCGCGTTGAGCGCCGGAAAGGCGCCGACGACGCCGGCCTTGCACTGCGCGAGCACGAGCGCGGGCTGCGAGAGGATGAAGAGCGGCGCCCCGATCACCGGAAGGCGCAGGCGGCCGCGGAGCAGCGCGGGCAACGTCACGCCGCATCCTTGAGCGCGTCGCGCACGAAATCGAGCCGATCTTGCCCCCAGAACATCTCGTCGCCGACGAACATCGTCGGCGCGCCGAACAGGCCGCGCCCGACCGCCGCGTCGGTCTCGGCGCGGAGCTTCTCCTTGATCTCCGGGTGGTTCGTCAGCGCCATCACCTCGCCGGGATCGAGCCCAGCCGATCGGATCACCCCGGCCGCCACGGCCGGATCGCCGATGTCCTTCGCCTCCACCCAGAGCGCTTTGTACACGGCCTCGATGAAGCGCAGGAAGCGCTCCGGGTGGCGGAGCTGCACCCCCACCGCCGCGCGCATGAGCGTCAGCGTGTTGACCGGGAAGTGCGGGTTCATCGTGAACGGCACGCCGTACCGGGCCGCGAACCGCTGCATGTCGCGGAGCATGTAGGCCCCCTTCGCGGGGATCTCGACGGGCGAGCGGTTCCCCGTCGCCTTGAAGATGCCGCCGAGCAGAACGGGGCGCCAGTCGATCGTCGCGCCCGTCTCCTCCGCGATGCGCGGGAGCTGCGTCCACGCGAGGTACGAGGTCGGGCTGCCGAAATCGAAGTAGAACGTCACCGCCTTCGCCATCGCCTCACCATTTCTCCATCCACGGCCGGAGATCGAGCTCGAAGGTCCACGCGTCGCGCGGCTGCGCGTGGAGGTGCCAGTAGTTCTCCGCGATGTGGTCCGGGTCGAGGATGCCGCCCTGATCCTTCTTCGCGTAGAGCGCGGGCACGTTGTCGCGGATGAACGCCGTGTCGATCGCGCCGTCGATGAGGACGTGCGCGACGTGGACGCCCCGCGGGCCGAGCTCTCGCGCCATGCTCTGGGCGAGGGCGCGCAGCGCGTGCTTCGCGCCGGCGAACGCCGCGAAGCCCGCCGAGCCGCGCACGCTCGCGGTCGCGCCGGTGAAGAGCATGGTGCCGCGCTCGCGCTGCACCATCCGCCTCGCCACCTCGCGCCCCGTCAGGAACCCGCCGAGGCAGGCCATCTCCCAGATCTTCATGTACTTGCGGGAGGTCTCGTCGAGGATGCTGCACGGCACGTTCGCGCCCACATTGAAGACGAAGACCTCGATGGGGCCGACCTCGCGCTCGATGCGCTCGACCGTCGCGACGACCTCGTCCTCCTTGCGAGCGTCGCAGCCGACGGGGTGCGCGCGGCCGCCGCTCGCGGCGATGGCGTCGACGAGCGGCTGCAGCTTGTCCGCGCTGCGGCGCGACACGCAGGCGACGAAGCCCTCCCGCGCGAAGCGACGCGCGACGGCCCCGCCCGTGCCGTCGCCGGCGCCCACGATCCATGCAACACGGTCACTCATGGCACCCCTCCGGTCGTCTCCTCGCCCTGCTCCTTCGACCCGGACAGGCATCGAGGGCGTGTCCTTGATTTCATATGATGGCCTTCATATCATTCATTCGTAGCGTATGACAAGGAAGAGCACCGCGCCCTCGCAGCGAGCGGCGCAGAAGGCGGCGACGCACGAGCGCATCGTGGCCTCCGCGAGCAAGCTCATGCGGCGGGGCGGCCTCGCCGCGGCGAGCGTCCCTCGCGTGATGCGCGGCGCGGGCCTCACGGTGGGCGGCTTCTACGCGCACTTCCGATCGAAGCGGGCGCTGGATGCCGAGGTGCTGAAGGCAACGCTCGTGGACGTGCGCGCGACGTGGTTCCGTGGGCTGGAAGGGAGCGAGGGCGAGGCGTGGCTGGCGCGCGCGGTGCGGCGTTATCTGTCCCCCGCGCACCGCGACGGCATCGCCGAGGGGTGCCCGCTGCCGTCGACCCTCTCGGAGCTCACCCGCGCCGACAAGGCGACCCGTACGGCGGTGGTGGAGGCGTTCGAGGCGGCGGTACGGGAGATCGAGGCGCGCGCGCCTGCGCACGGCGCCGCGACCTCCCGGGAGCGCGCGCTCGCGACGATGGCGCTCTGCGTCGGCGGGCTCACGCTCGCGCGCGCTCTCCGCGGTCATCCGGTGAGCGATGAGATCCTGCGCGCGTGCGTGCGATGGGCCGTCCCGGGGTCGTCGCGCTGATCTCGCCGCGGCGCCGGCCGCTTACCGGAGCGAGAGCCGCGGCGGCCGGCCGCCCTGTACCTTCGCTCGCAGCGCGCGGCTCGGCTCATGACGCAAGCGTCCCACAGGGCCCTCGCCGACGGAAAAGCTCCGCCCCCCCACGGAGGCGCCGGCGGCTCAGCCGTCGAGCGGCGCGGCCGGCGCCGCCGGCGAGGGCGCTGCGGGTGAAGGCGCCGGGGGCGCCGCCGGGCTCGGCTGCGCCTTGGATCGCCGGGCCGCGGCGCGCTTGCGGCGCTCGTAGGCGCTCGTCACCTCGCGCACGATCTCGGGCTGGCTCCGGAACACGAAGCGCGCCGCGGACCGCACGAGGCCCATGCGCTCGATCAGCAGCGCCGCGAGCTTGTTGCGGAGCAGCAGGGCCTCCTGCGCTTGCCGGGAGATCGCCTCCGCCTGCGCCGGCAGGCTCCGCAGCTCGGCCGCCACGGCGCGCGCCTCGTCCAGGTACTCCGCCTTGAAGCCGCCGAGCCCGTCGAGCGCGTCGCGGTGCTTCTCCCCGAGCGTCGCGTAGTCGTGGAGCGCGCTCGCCAGCGCGTCCGCCGTGTCGGGATCCCCCGCGTGCGCCGCGTCGATCCGGGCGAGCATCTCGTCCCGCTCGTCCTCGACGCCGTCGTCGAAATAGAAGCTCAGCGTCGCCCAGATCTCTCCGAGCAGGAACTTCCCCCGCTCGCGCGGGCTCTTGTTCTTCTCGACGGTCAGGAGATAGCGCGTCTGCGCCTCCTGCGTCGCGCGCTGGAGCGAGAGGATCTCCTCCGCCGTCTTCGGCCCGAGGCGCGCCGCGTCGCCCTTCTTGCTGTCCTTCGGGACCGCCGACTCGAGGCCCAGGCGGGTCACCCGCTTCTGGGCGTCGACCTGGGTCTTCCAGTACTTCTCGAAGAACTTCGCCACGTCCACCGCCTCCCCGAGGAGCACGTGCAAGGGCACCGTGTTCGCCGGAAGCTCGGCGGCGTTCATCTGCTGCACGACGTCGGACCACCGCTCGATATCACTCTTCTTCGTCATGTCGACCTCCCCTGGGCTGCGGCGCCGGCCATCCCGTCCGGCCCCGCCATCCCGGGCATCCATTCCGGAGAGCCCTGGCGGGGCTCCCCTCTTCTCAAGGACCTGAATCAAGGACCCGATCGCGTAACTCTCGATCTTTCTCGCCCCGCAAGCAGCCCAGGATGGAGTTCGAAGCGCGCGGGACGCGGGAGCTGCGCGACAGGGCGACGGAGATTCAAGCGCCGTGCCCAGGGGGCGCCGCGCCAGGGACACGCGAAGACGCGCCGGGGTGTCCCTGGCGACGCACCTCCTGTCCCTGGCGACCGGCTCCGTGTCCCTGGCGGCTCACCGCATGTCCCTGGCGACTGGCTCCGTGTCCCTGGCGAGGACGCTGCCTGTCGCGCTCGGTTCGGGCACTTGTCCCTGGCGGCGCGCGTCCTGTCCCTGACCATCCAGATCGTGTCCCTGGCACCTCGCGACGAGCAGCGCGCCGCGGTCGTCACCGCTCCGCTCGGATTGCCCTCCTGGAAGTTTACGGCGAGAGCTGTCGACTCCGGAGCGCCGCTCGCTGCGGGAGGTGCGCGTGTTCGAGCGCGGGACCGAAGGCCATCGTCGTCCGATGCGCAAGTACGCAATCCCTTGCGCAAGTGGCGATACGCGCGACCACGAGGGCCAGCAGCATGGTGCCGCCAGCGCCACGCAGCGGAACGCCCCCACCGCAACGAGCAGCTCGCGCGCAGGGCGCTTACTGGCCTGTTCGATGCACTGCCGTGTCCCGGACGCGCGCCGGGAGCAACGGTTGCACTCGAGCGCTGCAAGATCGGGAATCCACGCAAATGCTCGCCAGAATCGCGCTCGTGATGGTGTCTCTGGAGCTCGCCGGGTGCGCCGCCATCCGCCCGCCGGCGCCGCCGCCCGAGCTCGCCCGCGCCGAGGCGGCGATCCGCGGGGCAACGCAGGAGGGCGCGGGCGCGGACCGGCGCGCGGCCATGCACCTCGCGCTGGCGCGGAGCGAGCTCGCCCAGGCGAGGCGGCGGCTGTCGGTGGGCGACCTGGAAGCCGCCCGCTGGCTGCTGCGGCGGGCCGAGGTCGACGCGGAGCTCTCGACGCTCATCGTGAGGGAGGCGGGGCTGCGCGACGCGGCGGGCCGCACGCTGGACCAGGCGAGCACGCTCGCCGAGGGGGCACGGTAGGAGGCCGCATGCGCGCCGGAGCTCCGCTCGCGATGGCCCTCTCGCTCGCCGGCTGCGCGCGGGGCGCGGCCGGGCCACCCCCCGAGCTCGCCACCGCGCGAGCCGCGGTCGTGCAGGCGCAGGACAACCCGCTCTCGCCGCTCGCGGTCGCCGAGCTGAAGCAGGCGGAGCAGGCGCTCGCGATCGCCGAGCGAGAGGCGCGCGAGCGCCCGCGCTCCGCCGCGGCGCGCGACGCCGCCTACGTCGCGCGGCGGCGGGCGCAGTGCTCGCTGCTCGCGTCGCTCGTGCGCGCGAACCAGAGCGCGCTCGCGCGGGCGCGGCAGACGCGGAAGACGTGGGAGACCCTCGAAGAGCTCCGCGCGCGAGGCGCGAGCGGCGCGCCTGAGCCCGCGGCGCGCGATCTTCCCCCCGCTCTTCCCGACGACGTCGACCTCGAGCCCGACGTCGACCGCGCGCGCGCACGGCCCCAGCAACCCGCCCGGTGATCGCGGCCGCGGTCCCGCGCGGCGTCGCGCGCGGCGTACCGCCCCGGGCGTCAGCTCCCCCTCGGCGGAGCAGTTTCTCCTGGGACTGACCGGTTTTTGGATCCAAGATGCGCGCGGCACGCCTCCGCCGGCGGCGAAAGCGTCCCGGGGGGCGGGCAGCGGTCGAAGGTCCACGATCGAAGGGACGCTCGGTCCCGCGTGCGAGGAGAGCGCGATGAAGGAAGGCGCGAACGTGATACTGGTCCCCGTCGACTTCGAGGCGGCGTCGATGAAGGCCGTCGAGCTCGCGAAGGACCTCGGCCAGAGGCTGGGGCAGAAGGTCGTGCTGCTGCACGTCTACCAGCTCCCGGTCTACACGTACCCCGGGCTGGAGCCGGCGCTGATGCCCGGGTTCCACGCCGAGGTGAGCGCCGCCGCGTCGCGCGCGGTCCAGCAGCTCTCGGCGCAGACCGGCGGGCTCGAGACGGCGCTGCGCGAGGGCGATCCCGCGACCGAGATCCTGGCCGCCGCCGAGGAGCAGCGGGCGGCGATGATCGTCATGGGGACCCACGGCCGCCGGGGGATCTCGCACCTGTTCCTCGGCAGCGTCGCCCAGCAGGTGATCCGGAAGAGCAGCGTCCCCGTGCTCACCGTGCGCGTGCCCAGCTGATCGCGCACGCGCGCGTGCGTCTCCTCTAGGGCGGCCGGCGGTGCCGCCGGCCAGGGCGCGGCGGGCTCGATCGCGCTCGACGTGAGCAAGGACCACCCCCTTACGCGGCGCGCCTGCGCCGCATGGAGCTCCTCGCATGTCGACCCTGTCTGCACGCGATCTCGCGCTCCCGCCGAACCTCATGAGCCTGGCCCGGCTGCCGCTCGCGGCGCTGTTCCCGATCGTGGCCACGCGCCCCGCGCTCGCCCTCGCCGTCCTCTGCTGCGCGGGGCTCACCGACGTGCTCGACGGCTGGCTGGCCCGCCGCTCCGGCCAGGTGACCCGCACGGGGGCGATCGTCGATCCGATCGCGGACAAGGTGTTCGCGCTCGCCGTGGTCGCCACGCTGCTCCAGAGCGGCGCGCTCCCGCTCTGGGGCATCCCGGCGCTGCTCGCCCGCGAGCTCCTCGAGCTGCCGCTCGCGCTCTGGATCGCGGTGAGCCGCCGCTTCCGCGGCGCGCGCCTCTCGACCGCGAGCGCCAACATCCCCGGCAAGCTCGCCACGGCGGTGCAGTTCGGGGCGGTCTTCGCCGCGATCGCGCTCCCCGGGGCGCTGCCGGCGGCGCTCGCGGCGGCGGCGGGCGCGGGCGCGGCGGCGGGCGTCTCGTACTGGGCGCGCCAGCTCCGGCGCGCTCCAGGAGCGGCGAAGGGCCCGCCGGAGGCGGGCGGCTAGCTCGCCGCGCCCCTCCTCGGCTGCCGGAGGTCTTGCCGCGCTGCCCGGCCCCCGGCGAGCGCGCGCGCCGCGCGCCACGGCGCGGGCGCCTCGCCATGGTGTAAGGTCGGCCGGGGCGGCGCGTTCTGCGCCTGTCACCGGCTCCACGCTCCGAGGAACCATGCGAAGAACGCTGCCCGCCTGGGCTCTCCTTGCCGTGCTCGCAGGCCCCGTCGCCTGCGCATCCAGCAGCTCCAAGGCGGGCGACGCCGCGCGCGCGTCGATGTACCCCGGGAGCGCCCCGATGTACGCGGCGACGCAGGCTCCGGCCCCGCCGCCGCCGGATCCGACCACGGGGAGGGAGATATCCGCCGTGAGGATCAGCGAGGAGGCGGCGATCGACGTCGACACGTCGACGAGCTCGGTCGCGCTCGCCAAGGCCGCGCCGCCAGCGCCCGTGGCAGCGCCGGCGCCCGGGCGGGGGGCGCCCGGCCCCGCGCAGCCCGCGGCGACAAGCAGGCCGGCGCCGACGAGCCCTGCGCCGCAGCCCGGCGCGGCGCCGGCCGCCGCCGGCCCGCAGGGCGCGCAGCAGGGCGCCGCCGAGGCGAGCGCGGCGCCCGCGCCCCTCCTCGTCTACACGGCGCAGGTCGCGATGGCGGTGTTCGAGGTGGGCGCGTCGCTCGGCAAGGTCGAGGAACTCGCGCGGGACCTCGGCGGCTTCCTCGCCCGCCGCGACGACCGGGCGATCACCATCCGCGTCCCCGCCGCCAGGTTCGACGAGGCGCTGAAGCGCCTGGAGGGCCTCGGCGACGTCCTCCAGCGCAACGTGGTCGCGGAGGACGTCACCGAGGAGTTCCTCGATCTCGGGGTCCGCATCCGCAACGCGCGGGTCGTGCGCGACCGCCTGGAGAAGCTCCTCGAGAAGGCCGCGAAGGTCGAGGAGTCGATCCAGCTGGAGCGCGAGCTCGCGCGCGTCACGAGCGAGCTCGAGCGCCTCGAGGGGCGCCTCAAGTTCCTGCGCGACCGGGTCGCGTTCTCGACGCTCACCGTCTCGTTCCAGCCGCGCTCGACGGAGACCATCACCCCGTCGGGCCCGCGGCTCCCGATCGACTGGCTCAACGAGCTCGGCCTCTCGCGGCTCCTCAACCTGTGACCGGGGCGCTTCCGATGATCCACTCCCTCCGCCACGCCTTCGTCCTCATCGCCTCGCTCGCCGGCGCCGCGGCGCCGCTCGGCTGCGGCCGGCCCTTCGTGCCCGCGACCCCGCCGGGCTTCGTCGACCTCGGGGATCGCTACGGCGACGACGAGTACCGCGCGACCACCGCCGAGGGGCTGGTGCTCGGGGTCCGCGCCTTCGACAACGATCCGGAGGGCGACCTCGCGTTCTGGTCCCGCGTGGTCGAGAAGCGGCTGCGCGAGGGCGGCGGCTACGCGCTGCTCGGCAAGGCCGACGTGAAGAGCCGGAGCGGCCTGCCGGGCGTCCAGCTGCGCTTCGGGCACGACGAGGGCAAGGAGGCGCACCTTTATTACCTCACCGTCTTCGTCGACGACGATCACGTCTTCCTCCACGAGGCAGGCGGCAAGAAGGACCTGGTCGAGCGCCACCAGCAGCAGATCGACTGGTCCATCCGCAATTTCCTGCCGGATTGATCCGCGCGCTGCCCGCGGCCGCCGCGCGGCGTTCTCGGCCGGCGGCCGCCGCGCTTGCTCGCGGAAGCCCTGTTTGCTACCTGGCGGACGTGCGTTCCCGCCCCATGCTCTGCGACGCGCGGCGGCGCCGGTCGAGCCAAGCGCTGCTCCTCGCCCTCGCGGCCTCGCTGGGCAGCGGCGAGGCCCTGGCGCATGGCGAAGGAGAGAGGCCGCTCGCCACGGTGCCCGCGCCGCCGCCTGGCGACGGCGCCAAGGCGGCGCAGATCCTCCGCGAGATCGAGGGGAGCGTCGCGACGGCGCCCCCGCCCGCCGCCCGCGACGAGGCCGACGGCGGCGGTAAGGCCGACGGCGGCGGCAAGGCCGACGGCGGCGGCAGGGCGGATGGAGGGCCCGCGAGGAACGCCGCGAAGGTCGTGGCCGAGCCGGTGACGCAAGCGAAGCGGGCGCTCCAGCGAGCGCACGGCGCGCGCGCGGCGGGCGACGCGACGAACGCGCGGCGGCTCGACGCGGTGGCCCTCGAGTGGGCCGAGACGGCGAGGGCGGTGCTGCGCGCCGCCGCGGTGGAGGCAGCGGCGGCAGAGGCGGCGAAGCAGGCGCGCGAGGTCGAGACGAAGCTCGAGCGGGCGCGCGCGCTGCTCGAAGAGACGCAGGCGCGCCGGGGCCGCGCCGCGGCGGAGCTCGAGCGGATCGAGGCCGAGGCGCGCGAGGCGACCAGGGCGGCGACCATCGTGGAAGCGCAGCGGATCGAGGCCGGCAAGAAGGCAGTTACCAGGGGGGCCACGCCGCGGGCGGAGCGGGCGCCGGCCGCCGCGCAGGGCGCCGGGGCCAAGGGCAGCCGGGACGCCGGCAAGGCGGCGGCGCCGGCCGGCAAGGAGGGCACGCCGTGAGCGCGCGCCGCCTCGCAACCGTCGCCGTCGCGGGGGTGGTCCTCGCCGCGTGCGCGCCGATCCCGCGGCCCGCGGTGCTCGACGAGCTCGATCACGTCCGCGCCGGGGCGGCCGCCGCCGAGTCGAAGCGGTACGCGCCGGGCGCGTTCGCCCGGGCGGAGAAGCTCCGCGGCGACGCGCTCGCCGCGCTCGACGAGAAGGATCGCGCCGGGGCGCAGATCCTCGGCGAGCAGGCGGTCGCCGCGCACGCGCACGCGCACGCGATCTCGCGGGTGGCCCGGGCCGAGGCGGCCGAGGCCGAGGCGAAGGCGCAGCGCTCCGCCGGCGAGGCGTCCCTCGCGGGCCTCGAGGCGGAGCAGGCGCGCGTCGCGGCCGAGGTCGACGCGCTCGACATGCGGATCAAGGTCGCCCGCGACGCGCAGCCCGTGGTCCCCTCGGGCAAGGCCGACGCGGATCGCGAGAAGGCGCGCCTCGCCGCGGCGCGCTCGCTCGCGCTCCAGGCCCGCCTGCTGTGCGGCGCAGCGCGCCTCCTGACCGCGCCGGCGCCGGCGGGGAATCCGCAGCCCGACGGTACGCAGCCCGGCGCCGCGCAGCCCAGCGCCGCGCAGCCCGGCGCCGCGCAGCCCGCCGCCGCGCAGCCCGACGGTACGCAGCCCGGCGCCGCGCAGCCCGACGGTACGCAGCCCGCCGCCGTGCAGCCCGCCGCCGCGCAGCCCGGAAGCGCCAGCCTTGCGGCGCAGCTCGACGAGGCGACCGCCGCGATCAAGAAGCTCGACGCGGATCTCGCGGAGGCGGGCGTCGCCGGCCGCGCCATCCCGGCGCCCATCGACCAGGCCTCCCGCGCGCGCGCAGGCTGCCTCGCCGCGCTGACCGCCGCCCGCCGCGCCGCCACGCCGGTGACCCGCGCGCCCGGCGCCGGCGACGCGCTGCTCGCAGAGCTCTCGGCCGCAGGCACCTGGTCGCCCGCCCGCGACGATCGCGGCGTCGTGGTCACGCTGCGCGGCCTGTTCGCCGGCAACGCCCTCACGAAGACCGGCGAGGCGCGCCTCCGCGACCTCTCGCGGGTCGCCGCCGCGCACCCCGCGTTCCCCGTGGCCGTGGTCGTGCACACGGACCGGGAGATCAGCGCCAGGGAAGAGCCCGCCTGGGCCGCGCGGGCCGATGCCATCGTCCGCGCCCTCGACCCGGCGCAAGGCGCGAGCGCCGCTGCGGCCCCTCAGGCCCCGCGCATCGCGCCGTTCCTCGCGGGCTCCGCGGCCCCGGTCGTCGACCCGGGCGGCAGCGAGCGCGGCCGCAACGCCCGGGTCGAGATCGTCTTTGTAACCCCGGAAACCCTTTGAGGAGCGATGGTCCCGGCCGACGGAACTCCGCTCCCCGTGGAGAGTCGTTCTCGATGATGCGCTCTTCAACCCTCGCCCGAAGCGAAAACAAGCCCGTCGTGCTCACGTGTGCGCTGGTCGCCGCCCTCGCGAGCGCATGTCAGGAGGACGGCAAGACGTCGCAGAAGCAGGCCGCGGAGCTCTGCGCCAAGCTCGCGCCGGTCGTGGCGGAGGACGTCGGCCAGGTGCGGACGGGCCTCCCCGCGGGCTCGCAGAAGCTCGCGGCGCTGATCGACACCGACCCGGGCGCGAACCTGCTCGGGCTCCAGCGGGCGATCGCGGGCGCGCGCGCCTCGGTGAAGGAGCTCGAGTTCGCGAAGAGCACCTTCTTCTCGTTCGCCGATCCGAGCGGCACGGTGCTGCGCAGCGAGGCCGATCCGGACATGCTCGCCAACCGCTCCGTCCTCGCCTCGTTCCCCGATCTCAGGAAGGTGCTGGCGCCGGGCAGCGGGCTGGTCGAGGCGTTCGGGGAGATGCAGGAGATGCGCGGCGTCCGGAACGGCCCCGATCTCCAGTGGGTCGCGGTGCACCCGGTCAAGGCGAGCGACGGCGAGCTCAAGGGCCTCTTCGTCACGGGCTGGTCGTTCCGCGCCTACGCGTACCGGCTGCAGGAGGCGGCCAAGCGCGACATCGCCGAGATCGCCAAGCGCGACGGCCTGAAGTCGACGCCGCTGCTCTACGTCTTCGCGTGGAAGGGCGCGAAGGCCTACGGAGGACCGGTGACGCCCGATGTCAACACCGAGGCGCTCGAGAAGCTCGACCTGCCGTCGAAGACCGCCTCGGGCCCGTGGAGCGGGACGGTCGAGATCGCCGGGCGCACCTTCGGCGCCGCGGCGCAGCGCACGCCGGAGCTCGCCGCCGACGCGGGCGTCGCCGCGCTCGTCTCGACGCTGTGAGGGCGAGCGCCGGGCAACCGGCGAGGGCGAGCGCCGGGCAGGCTGTGGGGGCGAGCGCCGGGCGCGGGCCCTCCGGGCCGCGGCCAGGGCGACCGGCGCGGGGGGGTCGGGGCGATCTCCCGCGATCGAGCGCTGCCGTGCTAGGCTCGCAGCTGGCTCGCGCTGCGAGCTCACCCCCATGCCGGCTTCCATCGATCAGCTTCTCAAGGTCTGCCGCGAGGTCATCGCGCCGCTCGTCCGAGCCGACGGCGGTGAGCTCTACATCGTGGCGGTCGAGCCCGACCACCTGACGCTCCACCTGGCCGGCGCATGCTCGGGCTGCCCCGGGGCGATGCTCACCGCGCGCGCGGTGATCGAGCCGGCGGTGCTCGCGGTCGCGCCGTCCGCGCGGGTCGTCGTGACCAACGGAATGCGCGTCCCCGACGGCGCCTCCCTCATCTCGTAGGGCGGGCGCCCGCTTCGGATACGGGCCCATCTCGACGTTTTCGGTGCTCGGCGTACAAGAGTACGCCTCCGCGCCGAAAACGCCGATCTGGGCCCGTCTCCTGTGCGGGCGACCGCCGCAAGCGTGGCTCTGGAGATGGGAGGGGGCGGAAGGAGGAGCCCGCGGGAGGGGCTCCGAGGGGGAAGAACGGAGAGGGCTACTTCTTCTTGCCGGCCTTGTCGGTCGGAGGGGGGGCCGGGGGGGGCTCGTCCTTGCGGACGGCGGAGGCGACGGCGGGGTCGATGGCGTTCGCGTCGACCGGCTTGTTGGGACGGAGCGAATCGAGGCTGCTCAGCGTCACCAGGTCCTCGTAGGCGAAGGCGATCTCGCTCTCGCTGCGCTCGATCGCGCGGAAATGCGTGGCCGCGTCCTTCCAGTCGACCTCGGTGACGTAGCGGCCCTTCTCCGGCTCGGGCGGGGTCACGCGGCCAGGCACCCCGAACGCCGTCGCGAGCTTGATGACCGCCGACTGGTAGTCCTTGCCGCGCGGGTTGCCCTCGCCCAGCCCATGCTCATCGATGATCTTCCAGAGCTTGTCCTGGATGAAGAAGAAGTAACGCTTCCCGCCGTCGGCGCGGGCCAGCGTCATCATCGATTCCTTGTTGAGGTAGGTGTACTCGCCCTTGAGCGGCGTCGCGTCGATGCCCGTCGGCAGCTTGCCGAAGTCGATGCGGCTGCGGCGGAACGCGCTCTTTTCCTCGGCGAGCTCGGCGTCGAGCGCCTTCATCTTCACGCCGGGCGACGTCGCCTTGTACCGCGGCACGTACGCCTCATCGAGCATCTTGTCGATCAACGCCGCGACCTGCTTGGTGCTCATCCCCCACGCGAGCCCGGCAGGGGTCAGCGCGATCGTCTTCTTCGTCGACGGCGGCTCGGCAGGCCGGGCAGGGGCCGCGGCCGGCGCCCCGCTCTTCCCCTTCGGCTGGGCAGCCACCACGGTCGTGCTCGTGATCGCCGCAAGGCCCAGCCCAACGGCCAACGCTGCTCCCAGGAGCCTCTTCGCTTTCATGTTCTTCCTCCAGCCGGCGCAGGCCCTGTCCCTGCGCGCTCTGCAATCGCAAAAGTTAGGAACCCAGCCCGGCAAGCCCGGGAACGCTAGCACCTGCGGTAGGACAGGAGAATAGGATCCCCGCCGACCGGGGCCGCCCGCTGACGTTGGACGGCGGCTCCGCCCCGTCGATGGAAGCCGTGAAACCGGTGAAGGACGAACACAGGACGACGAGACGATTCAACGCTGGGCGCACGAAGCACCGCGCGGCGCGCGGTACAGGGAGAACGACGAGGGAAAACGGCCTCAACAGCGCTTGTGGCCGATGTGTGTGGGGTCCTGACAGGGGCGAGCCGACGTGCTACGAGCTCCGGTCCCAAAGATGATTTCCGCCACCGGTGCTGCTCCGCTTCGCCTCGCGCTCGCCGCGCTGGCGACCGTTGGCCCCGCCGGCGGCTGCGTCGCCGACCAGGAGCGCGCCGCGACGTCCGCCGATGCGCTGGGCGGGGCGCCCGCGTGGGAGGGGCACGCGCGCGAGGTCTTCGACGACAACATCGAGCCCGCCGCCGTGGGCTTCTCCCTGGACGGCCCCTCCCCCAGGTCCGACCCGTTCCTCCGCGAGAGGGCGCAGACGGCCGACGTCGTCGCGCGGGTCCGCGTGAGCACGGTGACCGTCGACTCGATCGGAGACCAGAGCACCTATCACCTCGGGATCCAGGTCGGCTACCCTCCCCTAGCTACACCCCGGGTGCCGGATCGGACGTTCGAGCTCCACATCCGCCCGCAGAGCCGCGCGTTCGCCATCGCCAAGGCGATCGACGCGCGGCTCCGAGGGCTCATCTTCATCGCCTTCATCCGGCGCTTCGCCGGCGTGGACGGCGAGCCGGAGATCCACTGGCACCTTTCACCTGATACAGCGGAGGTCGCCGCGGCCGTCAAGGAGGCCGTCGTCCTCGGGGAGCTGTCTGCGCCGTGAGCAACGTGAGCATCAAGACGGTCAAGGAAGTCGACGCCCTGCGGGTGGCCTGCCAGATGGCGGCCGAGACGCTCCTCGGGGTGGGCGAGATGATCCGCGCCGGCATCACCACCGAGGACATCAACACCTTCGTCCACGAGGACACCCTCCGCCGCGGCGGCTACCCCGCGCCGCTCAACTACCACGGGTTCCCGAAGAGCGTCTGCACCTCGATCAACGAGGTGGTCTGCCACGGCATCCCGTGCGATCGCGTCCTCGAGCCGGGCGACATCATCAACGTGGACGTGACCACGATCTACAACGGCTTCTACGGGGACACCTCCGCGACCTTCTACATCGGCAAGCCGTCGCCGGAGGCGAAGCACGTGACCGAGGTCTCGCGGCGCAGCCTGCAGCTCGGCATCGCGCAGGTCCGGGACGGGGCGCGCCTCGGCGACATCGGGGCCGCCATCCAGGAGTTCGCCGAGGCCGAGGGCTGCTCGGTGGTGAGGGCCTTCGTCGGCCACGGCATCGGGCGGCGCTTCCACGAGGCGCCGCAGGTCTCGCACGTGGGCAAGTACGGCAGCGGCACCCGGCTCCGCGCCGGCATGTGCTTCACGATCGAGCCGATGATCAACCTCGGCACGTACGAGGTCGAGATCCAGGAGGACAAGTGGACCGCGCTGACGGCCGATCGCTCGCTGTCGGCGCAGTTCGAGCACACCATCGTGGTCACGAGGACCGGCTGCGAGGTGCTGACCCGGCGGAGCAGGCCGCTCGCGAACAGCGAGATCTTCCCGGATCCGTTCGCCGTCTCCGAGGCGCGGGCGCTCTGAGGCGCGCGCCGGCGCCGCGCCAAGGTGGGGCGCGCCGCGCCCCGCGAACGTAGGGCGCCGCGCGCCGGCCGGCCGCGGCCAGAGGGCCGAGGTGGACCGGCGCCGACGAGTGGAAACCGAGTTTTCTCGACCGATCGGCCGAGGATTAGGGGTAGAAGCAGGGCATGGCCTTGGACGAAGCGTCGCGTGCCAGAATCGCGCCGTATGTGTCGAGCCTGACGGCTGACGTCTTCTCGCTGTCGGGTCTGCCGGAAGAAGTCATCGCCGTCCTGTTCGCGTACTACTCGCGCAGCCGCGACGATCTGCGCACCAACCTGGCGCGCCTGCTCGGCGACGAGGAGCTCGACGTGGCCCCCGGCGCCGGCGACCGGCCGCACCGAGGGCTCGCGTTCGCGTCGGACAAGGCGCGGAGCTTCCACGAGAAGTGGGTCGTCGGCTACGGCCACGCGTCGGTCGCAGAGCACGCCGTGGTGCACCTCGCGATCGAGAACGTGAGCATCGTCGCCTCCAAGGTGATCGAGGACCTGCGGCTCGGCTCCTACACGGAGAAGAGCACGCGCTACGTCGTCTTCGATCAGCACTCGTTCGTCGACCTGCCGGAGCTCGATCCGGAGCACGGCGCGAGGTACCGCGCCGCGAGCGAGCGGCTCTTCGCGACCTACCTCGACCTGGTGCCGAAGGTGACCGAGCGGCTGAGCGCGCGCGAGCCGAAGCCCGAGAAGATGTCGGACGCGGCCTACCGCGGCGCGCTGCGCGCGCAGGCGTGCGATCTCCTGCGCGGGCTCCTGCCGGCGGGGACGCGGACGAACATCGGGCTCACCGCGAACGCGCGGGCGCTCGAGATCCTGCTCACGAAGATGCTGTCGCACCCGCTCGAGGAGGTGCGCAGGGTCGCCCGCGAGATGCACGCGGCGGCGCTCGCCGTGACCCCGACGCTGGTGAAGTACGCCGCGCCGAACGAGCTTCGGAAGGGGCTGCAAGCCACCGTCGCCGAGGCGATGAAGCGCGTCTACACGCCGCCGGAGGAGGGCGTGAGCGCGACGATGGTGATCAACCAGCCCGTCCGGCTCGTGCGCTACGACAAGGACGCGCTGGAGCGCATCGCGCTGGCGCTCGCGTACGAGGGCAGCGACCCGGGCGTGCACGCCTACAACCTCGGCGACGCGCTCCGCCGGGCGACGCTGCCGGAGCTCATCGCCATCGCGCAGGCGGCGTGCGCGAAGCGCGGCCCCTACGACGCGCCGCCGCGCGCGTTCGAGGCGTCGACGATGACCTTCGAGCTGATGCTCGACTACGGCGCGTACCGCGACCTGCAGCGCCACCGGATGCTGACGCCCGCGACGCAGCGGCTCACCTGCCGGCTCGGCTTCGAGACTCCGCAGGCCCTGTCGGACCTCGGCCACGCCGAGGCCTACCAGGACGCGATGCTCGCCGCGCGCGACGCCTGGCACGCGATGGAGGAGCGCTACCCCCTGGAGGCGCAGTACGCGGTGCCGCTCGGCTTCCGCGTGCGGACCCTGTGGACGCTCAACCTGCGCGAGCTCTTCCACGTGATCGAGCTCCGCTCGGCGAAGCAGGGGCACACGAGCTACCGGCGCATCGCCCAGGGGCTGTACCGCACCGCGATCACGGTGCACCCGTGGCTCAAGGACATGATCCGCGTCGATCTGAACGACTACGCGCTCGCGCGGAGCTGATCCGCGCCTTGGGTACGCCGTCGCAGAGCGGCGGTCACCCGCACAGGAGACGGGCCCAGATCGGCGTTTTCGGCGCGCAAGCGCACTCCGGTGCGCTGAGCACCGAAAACGTCGAGGTGGGCCCGTATCCGAAGCGGGTGCCCGCCGCTCTAGAGGCGCGCCGCTTCGATGAGCTCCGTCGCGGCCCTGAGCGACGCGCCGGTGACCTTCGCGCCCGACAGCATCCGCGCCACCTCGGCGATGCGATCCTTCTTGTCGACGCGCGTCACCGAGCTCTTCGCGATGCCGCCCGCGTTCTCCTTGGCGACCACGAAGTGAGCGCTGGCGAACGCCGCGATGGGCGCGAGGTGCGTGATGCAGAGCACCTGGTGGTGGCGCGCCACGTCGCCGATCGCCCGCCCGATCTTGTCGGCGACGGCGCCGCCGACGCCGCTGTCGACCTCGTCGAAGACGTAGAGCCCCGCCGGCCCGCACTCCGCGAGCACGCGCTTGAGCGCGAGCAGCGCGCGCGACAGCTCGCCGCCCGAGGCGATGCGGCGCAGCGGGCGAGGCTCGATCCCCTTGTTGGGCGAGATGAGGAACTCGACGCGGTCGATGCCGTCCTGGCCGAGGCGGGCGCCGTCGACCACGAGCTCGGCGCGGTCGCCGCCGTGCGGCTCGATGTCCACGACCACCCGCGCGCCGCCCATGCCGAGGTCGGCGAGCTCCGCCGAGATCGCGGCGCCGAGCTTCTCGCCGGCCTTCCGCCGCTTCGCCGAGAGCTTGCGGGCGCGCTCGGCGGCGACGGCGAGCAGCGCGTCGCGCCGCCGCTCGAGCTCCGCGACGTGGCTCTCGACCCCCGCGAGGTGCTCCAGCTCGGCCGCGAGGCGCGCCCGCGCGGCGAGCACGTCGTCGAGCGTCGGGCCGTGCTGCCGGAGCAGGCCCTCGAGGCGGTACATGCGGTCCTCGATCTCGGAGAGGCGATCCGGATCGGCCTCCGCGCGCTCGGCGTAGCGGGCGATCTGGCGGGCCGCCTCGCTGAGCTCCGTCCAGCAGCCGTCGACGGCGCGGGCGACGTCGTCGAGCGCGGGGTCGATCTCCGCGGCGGCCCGGAGCTCCGAGGCGAGGCGCGCGAGCTCGTCGCACATGGCGTCGTCCCCTTGATCGAGGCGGGACGCCGCGCGCCGCGTGATGTCGTGCAGGCGGCCCGCGTGGCGGAGCCGGTTGCGCTCGGCCGCGAGATCGGCGAGCTCGCCGGGGCGCGGCGAGAGCGCGTCGATGGCCTGGAGCTGGAACGAGAGGAACGCCTCGCGCTCGCCGCGGCCGCGCTCCAGCTCGCGGGCGGCCCGGAGCTGGGCGGAGAGCGCCTCGAGCTCGCCGACGTCCGCCGCGAGCTCGCTGCGCGCCGGCACCAGGCGGCCGAAGCGATCGAGGTAGCCGAGGTGCGTCGACGGATCGGTGAGCGCGACGCTCTCGTGCTGCGAGGCGACGTCGGCGAGCTCCGGGGCGAACGCCTGGAGCTCGCCCGCGGTGCAGAGGCGGCCGTTCAGGTAGGCGCGCGAGCGGCCGGTCGCCTGGACGACGCGGCGGATCACGAGCTCGCCGTCGCTCGCGATGCCGGCGGCGTCGAGCATCGCCATCGCGCGATCCGAGCTGCGCACGTCGAAGAGCGCCTCGATCTCGGCCTCGTCGGCGCCGGGCCGGACCTGCTCCGCGCTCGCGCGGCCGCCGAGGACCAGCGAGAGCGCGCCCACGACGATCGACTTGCCCGCGCCCGTCTCGCCGGTGAGCACGTTGAACCCAGGTTCGAGCCGGAGCTCGAGGGCATCCATCAGAATGAAGTTCTTGACCCGAAGGGCGACCAGCACAGCGGCGGGAGGATAGGAAGCTTTCGGCCCGTCGTCAGCGGATCTTCACCTGCTTCATGACGGTGACCGGGATGCCCTCGAAGGGCGGCACCGTGGCGCTGCGGAACGCGGCGGCGATGCACGCGGCGGTGGCGGTCCCGACGAGGTCGCCCCCTTCCACGCGGGCCGACATGGTCTTGCCCGAGGGCGCGAACGTGACGGCCACGCGCGCCGTGCCCGTGAGCCCCTCGCCGGTGCACCCGGCGGCGGCGGCGGCCGCGGACGCGAGCGCGCTCGTCGCCGCGCTCTGATCGAAGCGGGCCGGCTCGTCCTTCGCCGGCAGGAGCGCCGAGGTCGCCGGCGGCTGCTTGGCCGCCGGCTTCGCGCGCTCGGGCGCGCTCGGCGCCGCAGCCCGGGCCGGCCTCTCGGCCGCCTGAGACCCCTCGCCGGCCTGCGGGCCGGCGACCGCCGCCGGCGCAGCGGCCGTCGCCGGAGCAGCGGTCGTCGCCGGCGCAGCGGCCGCCGCGGGCGCGGCGCTCGGCAAAGGCGCCGGCCCGGGCGCAATGCCCGCCTTCGCCGGCTCGGACGGCGGCGGCGCGGCCGGCTCGCCCGTCGGCATGGCCGCGGCGGATGCGGCCGGCGCCTCGGCGGCGGCGCCGAGGGCGGCGGACGGCGAGTCCGCGACCGGCTCGTCGTCGAGGGACGGCTCCCGGTCGGCGGCCTGGTCGGCAGGGGCAGGGGCGGCGGGCGGCGGCGCCACCTCGGGCGGAGCCGCCGCCTCCGGCGGGGCCGCGGCGAGCGCGCCGCTGCTGCTCGCCGGCGCGGCGTGATCCGCCGCGGCGGTGGACGAGCGGCCGCGGGCCTGCGCCAGGTACAGCGCCGCGCCGAACACGACGAAGACCACGGTCACCCAGCCGGCGATCGCCAGGTACTGGCGCGCAGCCGGCGTCGAGAGGACGCGCAGGAGAGGGCCGGCGGTGCTCGAGGTGCGCGGCGGCGCCTCTTCCCCGGCGTCCTCGGCGGACGTGTTCCCCTCGACGGCGACGAGGTCGGGCTCGACGGGCTGCGCCGGGAACGACGGGGACGAGCTGCGCTCAGCGGCGGCCCCCTCGAACAGCCCGCCGCTAATGCTCAGGATCTCGTCGTCGGCCCGGTCCTCGTTGCGGCGCGCGCCGTCCTCCGCGCCGGGCGGCGGCGCCATGCTGCGGAGGTCGATCAGGCCCGAGTCCTCCTTGCGACCGGCGCGCCCACGCAGGTCGGTCTGGCTGATCCGGTCGCCCGCCGAGCGGGCGGTCGCCCTGGGGGCGCTGCTCGCGCGCGCCGGCGGCTCGCGCGAGGGGCGCTCGTCGCTTCCCTGCTCGCGCAGCCCTTCCGCGGCGCCCGGGGCCCCGGACGCCCTCGGCCTGCCGCGCTCTCGCCGCGACGCCTCGGCGGCGGGCGGCGGGCTCGGGAACGGCGGCGGGCCCGCGGTCTGCCGGGAGCTCGGGAATGGCGGCGGGCCCGCGGTCGGCGGCGGGCTCGGGAACGGCGGCGGGCCCGCGGTCGGCGATGGAGCGAGCGACCCCAGCAGGGCCAGATCCGCCGGAGAGGCGTCGGCGGGCGCCGCGGGGCCCGGGCCCGACCGGGCGCGGCGCGTGGACGGCAGGGGCTGCGGGGCGAGCGCCGCCATGGCCTGCACGTCCTGGAGGCGGAGCTCGGGCGACGAGCGGTGCGACGAGGGCCGGCCCTCGTCGATCGACAGCGGCGCGGGGGGCAGCTCGGACAGCGGCGCCGGCGGCATCTCGGACGGCGGCGCCACGGGCCGCGGGGAGGCGCCCGCGCGCGGGGCCGCGGCCGACCGCGGTCGCATCGCCGCCGGCGCCGCCGTGATGCGGTGCTCGCGCCGCGCCGGCGGGCGGACCGGGACCGGCGTCCGCGGGACGGCGCGCGGCCTCGGGGGCGCGTCGGGCGCTGGCGCGGGCTGGCTCGCGCGCTCGTCCTCGGCGGCGTCCGCCCCGAAGGAGAGCGAGGGCGGCTCGACCCCGGGAGAGAGCATCTGCGCGAGGTCCTGGATCGAGACGGGATCGGAGTCGGCAGGAGGGAGCGCGGACGGGCTCCGGCTGGCCGCCGGCGGCGCCGCGACGCTGCGGCGCGCGTCGTCCCAGGAGACGCCGGCGAACGTGCGAGGACGCATCTGGACCTCGCGCCGCCCCAGCCCCCCGTCCGGCGTCACCACCGCGTGCTCGAGCGAGGCCTCCGCCGCCGCGTCGAGCGCGTCGAGCGCGTGCGGCCTCGGGCTGGACGCCGGCGCGTCCTCCAGCTCCTGCTGCGCGATCCGCTCCGCGAGCGTGAGCCCTCGCCGCCGCGCGGGGGGCGCCGACGCCGCCGACGCCGCGCGCCGCTCCGGGTCGCGCGCCGGCGCCGCCCTGCGCTGGATGCCCGCGCCCGGGAGCGTCGTCTCGGCGTCCAGCAGGTCGCTGGACAGCGCGGGCTCCCGCTCGAGCGCGCGCCCGGAGGACGGCTTCGCCCGCTCCGGCTCGCTCGGCGGCTCGCGCCGGTCGCGCCCGCTCGCGGAGCTCGGAACGATCGAGGGGGACGACCGCGGCTCGCCCCGGTCGGACGCCGACTGCTTGCTCTGCATGCGGCAGGATTTGCAGACAAACGGCAACGACGGACGCATCTCGCGTCCTACCCCGATCTCCACGTAGGCCCTGCAGACAGAGCAGGCGAGTTGCACCTTGATGAAGAGAATCGCGCAGCTCGTCTGGGCGCGCAATCTTCTTGGCAATTGACCGGGGCGGCCGCCCTCGGGCTCGCCCGCTCCGCTCCGCGGGGCTCCCCCTCCACCCGGACCTTCCGCGAGGCTCGGCCCTCAGCCGGAGGGTGTTCCGGCGCGCACGGGGAGCGGCGCGGGGGGGCGCACCCAGCGCTGCTCCAACCACGCCAGCGAGACCGGCGCGCTCCGCAGGGCCGCGTCGACGGCCCGGGCGACCGGATCGGGGGCGGGCGGCGACCCGGGAGCGCGCGTCGACAGGATCCAGTTCGACAGCTCGTAGTGGTGGAGGAGCGGGGCGAAGCGGTGCGCGTCGAAGCCGGAGAGGACCTCGGCCGCGCGGCTCAGGCGATCGCAGGGCAGGAGCGCGGTGGTCACGTCGAAGAGCAGGGCGCGGAGGTCCTCGAAGGCGCGCTCCGGATCCGCGGACACGCTCTCCAGGAGCGCCTCGAAGCCGTCGTCGGAGAGCCCGGCGGCCTCGGCCGCCTCGGCCATCGCCGGCACCTGCGTGGCCAGGAACTCGGCGTTCGGCGCGTGCCCAAGGAGGCGCCCGACGAGGTACAGATCGAAGGCGCTCGCGATGGCCTCGGCGAGCAGGAGCGCCTCCGCGCTGGGCGGAGCGCCGGCGCTCGCGGCCGTGAGGGCGCGGTGGGCGAGGTGGTGCCACGCGACGTGCGCGACCACGTCCGCGGCGAGGTGATCGCTGGCGATCAGGTCGCCCTGCTCGCTCTGGCTCCAGAACGTCAGGTTCAGGAAGACGACCCGGTCCCAGCTCGCCTCGCCCTCGGGCACGCGGAAGCGGTACCCGTCGCGCCGGAGGACCTGCTTCAGATCGTCGTACAGCGCGACGTGCCGGAAAGAGCGCTCGTCGTCGATGGTGAGCTCGTCCAGGGTCAGGCTTCGCAGCTTCACGCGGCGACCTTAGACCCGGATCGTTCCATCAGCTACAGCGGAGGCGAGGAAGAACCCGGAGAGCCCGCGTGTTTGGGGCCGGAGCCGGGTTTTTCCCGACCAGCGCCGCACGTTCCCGCCCATGGCCGGTGTTGCAAGCGCCGCCGGCTTAGGCATGATGCGCCCGTTCCTGCGCCAGCCGAGGAGGCACTTCGAATGATTTCCGTCAGGTCTCTCTGTTCCATCGCGCTCGTGCTCGTCGCCAGCGGTGTCGCCGGCTGCAAGGAGGACCCGCCTCCCCCCCAGCCGGAGCAGCCGGCAAGCTCCGCGGCGGCGAACAAGGGCAAGAACCTGCGGACGCCCGTGTCGCCGATCGCGAAGGTCGACCCGCAGTCGATGAAGGAGTACCGCGTCGACGTCTGCTACTTCGGGACGCTCTCGCTGAAACAGGCCCGCGACGCGTACCTCGCGAGCCTCGGCAAGGACGAGCCCAGCGAGAAGAAGATCCCGAAGTTCGGCACCGAGGACCAGGCGAAGGCCGGCGACGCCCCGAAGGGCTTGCTCCCCGCCAAGCCGCCCGTGCCCGGCGCGGCCGCGGCCGCGGCGTCCGGCAGCGCAGCCGCCGGCGCCGCCAAGGCCGGGCCGACGCCGCCCGGCAAGGACGACCGCCGGCCGTTCAACTTCAGCGCGCGCGCCCCGCACGAGCGCAACGCGCGGGCCTGCACCGTCGCCCTCAGCCTGAAGGAGCCGGCCATGCCGGACGTCGACGCGGCGCTCGCCGAGTACGCGCCGTTCGCGACCGAGCTCGCGAAGAACATCGCCACGGCGGCCAACTACTACCAGCGCGAGGAGTACAAGAAGGACAGCTTCGCGAAGGGCAAGGAGCTTCACGCGAAGCTCATCGCCGACTTCCAGAAGCTCGACGCGCACTCCGACAAGCTCGGCCTCGCGGTGTCGGCGTGGCACTCGTCGCACCTGCCCGACCTCTCGAAGGCGGACGAGGGCCAGAAGGCGGCGATCACGGCCCTCGAGGACGCGCGCGCGCTCATGGTGATCCTCGCCAGCAAGAACGTCGACCCCGCGGCGGCGAAGACCGCGCTCCAGAAGGTGGAGACGTCGACGGCGGCGCTCAAGACCCACGGCACGAGCCATCAGACCGACCCGTGGGCCAAGATCATGACCCCGGCGCTCGAGGGCTTCGTCCGCGACGTGAAGGCGGCCGAGCCGAAGCTGACCGACCAGGGGATCTCCTCCCCCGCCCTGTTCCTGCCGGTCGTCACGAGCTTCGTGTCGGTGGTCGAGGGGAAGCACCGGGCGCTCTCGCGCTCGCTCATGGCGAAGGGCCAGGCGGCGACGCGCGAGGCCGCCGGGGCCGCGCAGCCGGCGGCGCCCGCCGCGCCCGCGGCCGAGCCGCAGAAGGAGTAGCGCGCCCCGGGCGGCGCTCCCCGGAAGGGAGGCGCGCCCGCGGCCGCGCGGCCGCCGATCGCGCCGCGCCTCCTGTCGGGGGCGCGGGCGCGATCAGAACGGGCGACCGGTGCGGCGGGAGATGGCGAGGCGGTAGAGGGCCTCGTACTGCCGCGCCGCCTGCGCCCAGCCGGAGTTCTTCTTCATCGCCCGCAGCTGCATCGTCCGGAAGTAGGCCGGGTCGGCGCGGTAGAGGTGCACCGCCCAGGCGACGGTGTTCCCGAGCGCCATCGACGACATCTCCTCGAACTTGAAGCCCGTGACGTTGTTCTCGACGGTGTCGTCGAGGCCGCCGACGGCGCGCACGACCGGCAGCGTCCCGTAGCGCTGGCTGTAGAGCTGGTTCAGGCCGCAGGGCTCGTAGCGCGACGGCATGAGGAAGAGGTCGGCGCCCGCCTCGATGCGGTGGGCGAGCCCCTCGTTCATGCCCACGTAGACGCGGAAGCGGTCGCTCGAGCCGGCGATCCGCGAGAAGAGGTCCTCGGCCCAGCGCTCGCCGGAGCCGAGGACCACGAGCTGGACGTCGAGCGAGAGGATGTGGTCGAGCGCGCCCGCGAGGATGTCGATCCCCTTCTGGGTCGCCAGGCGGCTGATGAGCCCGAGGAGCGGGACGTCGGGGCGCTCCTCGAGGCCCATCTCGCGCTGGAGCGCCGCCTTGCAGAGGCGCTTGCCGCTCAGGTCCTCGGCCGAGTACGTCGCCGCGATGTGAGGGTCGGTCGCGGGGTTCCAGATCGAATCGTCGATGCCGTTGAGGATGCCGATCACGTCGGTGCCGCGATCCCGGAGCACGCCGTCGAGCCCCTCGCCGCCCTCCCACGTCTGGATCTCCTGCGCGTACCTGGGCGAGACCGTGGAGACGAGCGTGGCGTTGTAGATGCCGGCCTTGAGCAGGTTGATGCTGTCGTACGCCTCCAGGCAGAACCTGTGGAACTGATCCCAGCCGAGCCCCGTCGTGGGGAGCTGATGCTTGTTGAACCAGCCCTGGTACCCGAGGTTGTGGATCGTCAGCACCGACGCGGCGCGCGCGAGCGGCGACCGGTGCTCGAGGACGTTGAGGTAGAGCGGCACCAGGGAGGTCTGCCAGTCGTGGACGTGGACGACGTCCGGCCAGAAGCCGAGCGCGTGGCACAGCTGCAGCGCGCCGCGCGACAGGAGCGCGTAGCGGGCGAGGTTGTCGCCGAACTCGCCGTGCGCGTCCCCGTAGATGCCGTCGCGATCGTAGAGCACGTCGTGCTCGAGCAGGTAAGCGCGCGGCGCGGGCGCGCCGGGGGTCTCGGGATCGAGGCGCGTCTCCCAGACGGCGGTCCACACCTCGCCCGTGCCGAGCGGGATGCCGAGCGGCTCCGGCAGCCGGCGCGGCATGAAGCGCTCCGCCGGCGCCGGCACGTCCCCGCCCTGCGGAGCGGCGAGCGCCGGCGCGTCGGCCGGCGCGGCGGCCGGCGCGGCGGCCGCCGCCGCGGCATCCGCCGGGGGAGCGGCCTCGACAACGTCGGCCGACGGGCCGGCGGCCGCCGCAGCCACCGCCGGCGCGGCGACCGCCCCGCTGCCAGGAGCCTGCTGCTCGGCGCGCTCGATCTGACGGGCGAGGTAACGCTTGGCGACCCGGTAGGCCGGCATCACGACGCGCACGTCGTGGCCCGCCGCGGCGAGCGCGATCGGCAGCGCGCCCGCCACGTCGGCGAGGCCGCCGGTCTTGCTGAAGGGGACGCATTCGGACACCACGAAGAGAATTTTCATGCGCGGCATGGACATGGGAGGGAGGAACGCGCCCCCGCTCAAGGCGAGCGCGTCGCGTCCCTTCTACCAGCTTCACGAGCGATCTTGACCACGCGATCGACAGAGCGGGCGAGTCCGAGCGCCGACGTGTCCACCACGAAGTCGGCTTGCTCATAGAGCGCGCGCCGCGCCTGGAAGAGCGCCCGGAGCTCCTTCATGGCGTCGGCCCGGTTGGCCATGGGGCGCGCGTCGCCCTGCTCGACCACGCGCAGCCAGTGGTCCTCGGGCTTCGCCCGCAGCCAGACCGTCACCGCGCAGCGCCGCAGCCGCTCGAAGGTCGCCGGATCGGTCACGAGGCCCCCGCCCGTGGCCATGATCCCGTGGGCGCGAGCGTCGGCGAGCCGCGCGAGCTCCTCGCGCTCCAGGCGACGGTAGTAGGCGTTTCCGTGGATCTCGAACAGGGCCGCGAGGCTCATCCCCGCGCGCGCGGCCACGAGCCCGTCGAGCTCGAGGAAGGGCACCCCGAGCCGCGCCGCGGCGCGGCCGCCGATCGTGGTCTTGCCGGCCCCGCGCAGGCCGAGCAGCGCGACGAGGACCCCGCCCGCCCCCGCCTCGCCGGAGGCCGGGCCGCGCGGCGCCTCCTCCGGGGCGAGCTCGCCCTCCGCGAGCAGCGCGGCGGCCGAGGTGCCGAGCGCGCGGCCGATGTCCTCCAGCTTCACCACGGACACGTTCGCCCGCCCGCTCTCGAGCAGGACCAGGAAGCGCTCGCTCACCCCGGCGAGCTCAGCCAGCTCGCGCAGCGTGAGCGCGAGCTCCTGGCGCCGCTGCCGGAGCCGCCCGGCGAGGTGCGCGAGGATCGGCGGCGCGCCGGCGTCGCCCGCGCCGGCCTCCGGGCCCTGCCCGGGGAGCTCCCGAGGCGATGTCTGACGGGGTGGCATCTCTACACTGCAATATATTTCATGATAAGCGGGTCATCAAGAACTATACTGCTTGACTGAAGCCCGTCGCGGTGGTGGGCTCTCGGTATGGAAGCGACCACCTCTTCTCCTTCCGCGGCGCCGTCGCCGCAGCCCCGAGCCCGGGAAGAGGGCTCGTCCGCCGACGGCTCGCCCGTCCGCTTCGACGCGGCGCCGGGCCGGTACCGGCACTGGAAGCTCTCGTTCGAGGGGGCGATCGCGCGCGTCGCGATGGACGTCGACGAGGACGCGCCGATGCGGCCCGGCTACCAGCTGAAGCTGAACAGCTACGATCTCGCGGTCGACATCGAGCTCGCGGACATCGTGCAGCGGCTGCGCTTCGAGCACCCCGAGGTGAAGGCGGTGGTCGTGACCAGCGCGCAGCCGCGGATCTTCTGCGCGGGCGCGAACATCTACATGCTCGGGTCGTCGTCGCACGCGTTCAAGGTCAACTTCTGCAAGTTCACGAACGAGACGCGGCTCGCGCTGGAGGAGGCGTGCTCCGAGAGCGGGCAGCATTACCTCGCGGCGCTGAACGGCGTCGCGTCGGGCGGCGGCTACGAGCTCGCCCTCGCGTGCGAGGAGATCTTCCTCTGCGACGACGGGAGCAGCGCCGTGTCGTTCCCGGAGACGCCGCTGCTCGCCGTGCTCCCGGGCACGGGGGGGCTCACGCGGCTCGTGGACAAGCGCAAGGTGCGGCGCGATCTCGCGGACGTGTTCTCGACGCTGGCCGAGGGGGTGCGCGGCAAGCGCGCGCAGGAGTGGGGGCTCGTCGATCGCGCGATCCCGCGGAGCCGCTTCGATCAGGCGGTGGCCCAGCGCGCCGCGGAGCTCGCGGCGGCGACGCCGGACCGGCCCGGGCCCGGGGTGAAGCTCGCGCCGCTCGAGCCGCGGCGCGCCGAGGACGGCGACGTGTCGACCTGCGACTACCGCCACGTGTCGCTGAAGGTCGACCGCGCCGCGCGGACGGCGGAGATCCGCGTGCTCGGGCCGGACGGCGAGGGGCCGTCGGACGCCGCCGGGATGCGCCGGGCGGGCGCGGACCTGTGGGCGCTCCGCGCGTTCCGCGAGCTCGACGACGCGCTCCTCGACCTCCGCTTCAACCACCCCACGGTGGGCCTCGTCCTCCTCCGGACGGCCGGCTCGCCGGACGCGGTGCGGGCCGCGGACGAGGCGCTGTGGGCGGCCCGGGACGACTGGTTCGTCAAGGAGGTCCTGCTCCACATGCGGCGCGTGCTCAAGCGGCTCGACCTCACGGCCCGCAGCGTGTTCGCGCTGATCGAGCCGGGCTCGTGCTTCGCGGGGAGCCTGTTCGAGCTCGCCCTCGCGGCGGACCGGTCCTACATGCTGGACGGGGGAGACGACGACGCGTCGCGCGCGTCTCCCGCGACGGTCGCGCTGGGCTCGCTCAACTTCGGTCCGCTCGCGATGTCGAACGGGCTGACGCGGCTCGCGTCGCGCTTCCTGGGCGCGCCGGAGCGCGTGGCCGCGCTGAAGGAGCGGACGGGCCTCCTGTCCGCCGAGGAGGCGCTGGAGGAGGGCCTCTGCACCTTCGCGCCGGACGCGATGGACTGGGACGACGAGGTGCGGCTCGCGATCGAGGAGCGCGTGAGCCTGTCGCCCGACGCGCTCACCGGGATGGAGGCGAGCCTGCGCTTCTGCGGGCCGGAGACGATGGAGACGAAGATCTTCTCCCGGCTGTCGGCCTGGCAGAACTGGATCTTCCAGCGCCCGAACGCGGTGGGCCAGCGGGGCGCGCTGACCATGTACGGGCGCCCGGAGCGCCCCGAATTCGACTGGAGGCGGACGTGAGCGCGGTCATCAACTCGGAGCGGATCCCGAACAACGTCGACCTCGCGTCGGACAAGAAGCTCCAGCGCGCCCTCGAGGCGTGGCAGCCGAAGTTCCTCGACTGGTGGCGGGAGACGGGGCCCGAGGGCTTCCAGGCGGACGACATCTACCTGCGCACGGCGATCAGCGTCGACCACGAGGGGTGGGCGCACTTCGACTACGTGAAGATGCCCGAGTACCGCTGGGGCATCTTCCTCGCGGATCGGGTGCCGGACCGGAAGATCGGCTTCGGCGATCACCTGGGCGAGCCGGCGTGGCAGGAGGTGCCCGGGGAGCTCCGGAACATGCTGCGCCGGCTGGTGGTGACGCAGGGGGACACGGAGCCGGCGAGCGTGGAGCAGCAGCGGCTGCTCGGCCAGAGCTGCCCGAGCGTCTACGACCTGCGGAACCTGTTCCAGGTGAACGTCGAGGAGGGGCGGCACCTCTGGGCGATGGTGTACCTCCTGCACAGCCACTTCGGCCGCGACGGGCGGGAAGAGGCGGAGGCGCTCCTGGAGCGGCGGAGCGGCGACCCGGACAAGCCGCGGATCCTGGGCGCCTTCAACGAGCCGTGCACGAACTGGCTCTCGTTCTTCATGTTCACCTACTTCACGGATCGCGACGGCAAGTACCAGCTGCTCGCGCTCGCGGAGAGCGGCTTCGATCCGCTGTCGCGCACGACGCGGTTCATGTTGACCGAGGAGGCGCACCACATGTTCGTCGGCGAGACGGGCCTGCTCCGCGTCGTCCAGCGGACGTGCGAGCTGATGAAGCGCAACAAGAACGAGGACGCGCGCGCCGAGGGCGGCGTCGATCTGCCGACGATGCAGAAGTACCTGAACCTCTGGTACTCGCTGTCGCTCGATCTGTTCGGCGGGGAGATCTCCTCGAACGCCGCGTCGTTCTTCGCCTCGAGCGTGAAGGGCCGCGCGAAGGAGGAGTCGTACGAGGATCACCGGGCCGTCGAGGGCGTGTACCGGCTCGACGTGCCCGTGGCGGCGGCGGGCGGCGCGGTGGCCGGGTGGCGGCGCGAGGAGGTGCCGCTCCGCAACGCGATGAACGAGGTGCTGCGCGACGAGTACGTGAGCGACTCGCAGCGCGGGATCGACAAGATGAACCGGGTGATCGAGGAGGCGGGCGTGCCGTTCAGGCTGAGGCTGCCGAGCCGGCGGTTCCACCGGAGCTCGGGGATCTACGCGGGGCTCCACTTCGACGTCGACGGCAACCCGCTCTCGAAGGAGGCGTGGGAGCGCCAGCGCGACGCGTGGCTGCCGACCGCGAGCGACGAGGCGTACGTGAAGAGCCTGATGGAGAAGCCGGTGTTCGATCCGAAGCAGATGGCGAACTGGATCGCGGCGCCGGCGAAGGGGCTCAAGGGCAAGCCCGTCGACTTCGAGTACGTGCGGCGCAGCGGCTAGGGCGAGCTGCCCGGCCCTCGGAGGGCCTGCGGTCCGCGCGGGAGCAAGGACGAAGCGATCAGGGGGCCGCGCCCGCGTCGGGAGGGGGCGGCGCGCCCGAGTCGGCGGGCGGCGGCGGCGCCTTCTTCGGAGGATCGCCGTGCTCGGCGGCGAGCTTCTTCACGAGGGCGTCGAGGAGCACCTGCTCGTGGTACTGCGGCATCGCGGGGAGCTGCACGGCGACGTGCACGCCGGCGCGGCCGTTCACGACCTCGATCGCGCCCTGCGTCGCCCTGCCGCCGCTCTCCGGGCTCCTGTACTCGAAGAGCAAGTAGCCGCTCGCGACGTCCTTCTCGACGATCTTGAAGCCGAGATCGACGCGCACGAGGCGCAGCGCCGTGCCGAAGGTCTGCTCGAATGTGTAGGGCGACGCGTAGGCGACGCTGGCGCTGGCGTGCCGCGCGCCGAGGCCGCCGGCCAGGGGCACGGCCAGCGCGACGAGGAGGACCGCGATCGACGGGAGGCGGCGCATGACCGCGGCGTAGAGGGGCCGGCGACGATGGGCCAAGTTTCTTGCCGGCGCGCGCGCGGGTATGCTGGCGTCGACGTCGATGGACCGACCCTACGTCGAGCAGCTCCGTATCCAGGGCTACGGCTGCGTCCAGGATACGACCCTGGAGCTCACGCCGCTGCACGCGCTCATCGGGCCGAACGACAGCGGCAAGAGCACCGTGCTGCGAGCGCTCCGGACCCTCTCCTCCGTGCTCGAGCGGGCGCTCGGGGCGCCGGCGCCGGACCCGCTCGGGCGCGGCGCCCCGGCGAGCAGGGCGCTCGGCGGCGCCGTGTTCGAGGTGTCGGCGGCGACCACGACGTGGCGCGTGGAGCTCGACGCCGCGGGGCGGGTCCGCTCGACGTCGTTCCCCAGGGACCTGGAGCCCCCCTCGTTGCTCGACGACGCGGACGAGGACGACGACGCGAGCGGCGGTCCGAGCCCCGAGCGCCCCGCCCCGGACATCGTCCAGGCCCTGCGCGGCACGCAGACGCTCCGCTTCGACCCGGACGCGCTGCGGGCCCCGCACCCGCTGATCCCCGACGGGCATCCGCTCTGCTTCGCCGACGAGCGCGGCACCGGCCTGCCGGCCCTCTACGACGCCGTCATCAGCCGCGACCTGTCGGCCTACATCGAGCTGAACGCGGAGCTCACCCGCCTCTTTCCCAGCGTGCGCAGCATCCACCTCGCCAACCCGAGCTCCACCACGAAGGCCATCGGGGTGAAGCTCGAGGGCGGCGCCGTCGTGCCGGCGGCGCTGATGAGCGAGGGCATGCTCTACTACCTCGCGTTCGCGGCGCTGCCGCACCTCGATCCGACGCCCCTGCTCCTCGTCGAGGAGCCCGAGCACGGGCTCCACCCCGCGCGCATCGCCGACGTGATGCGCGCGCTGCGGCTCGTCTCCGAGAAGACCCAGGTCCTCCTCGCGACGCACAGCCCGCTCGTCGTGAACGAGCTCCAGCCCGAGGAGGTCACGGTCATCACCCGCGCCGGCGAGCAGGGGATGAGGGCCACGCGCATCCTGCACACGCCGGGCTTCGAGGACCGGGCGCGGGTGTACGCGCTCGGCGAGCTCTGGCTCAGCTACGCCAACGGCGCGGACGAGGCGCCGCTCCTCGGAGGAGGCGCGCGGCCGTGATGAAGCCGCTGGAGAGGACCCGGATCTTCCTCGTCGGCGAGGGCGAGAACGAGCTCGGCAGCCGCGCCGGAGCCCCGGCCTACCAGTCGGACAAGCACCCCGGCGTGCTCTTCACGCTGCTCTCGCGCGTCCAGCCGAACGGGTGGGTCGTCGGCGGCGCCCGCGAGTGGAAGAGCATCCGGAAGTACCAGGCGCGCGGCGCGGCCCACGAGGACACGCACCACGTGCTCGGCGCGGCCCTCGACGCGAAGGAGGCCGGGTGCGACGTCCTCGCGTTCTCCCGCGACATCGACCGCGATCCGGCGCGGCGCGAGGCGATCGCCGAGGGCATCCGCCGCGTCTCGTCGAGCCTCTCGTCGCCGCCCGAGGTGATCGGCGGCGTGGCCGCGCCGGCGCTCGAGGGCTGGATCCTCGCGCTCCTCGGCGAGAAGGCGACCGAGGAGCTGTCGCCGCTCCGGGCGCAGGCGATGCTCGCGGCGAAAGGGATGATGCCGGACGACGGCGCCGCCATGGTGCGCGTCGCGGAGGACGCCGACCTCGACGCGGTGCCCCCGGACGCCACCTCGCTCGCGGAGTGGCTCGCGCGCGCCCGCGCGGTGCTGCCGCGGCGGGCCGGCCGCGGCGCGCGATGAGGTGAGCTCCGCGCGGGCGGGCGCTCGACGCCCGATCACCCGCGTCGTGGGTCGCGCCGTCGGCCGTGCGCCCGGCCTGATGGCCTCACCGGCGGCACTGAGGCGCCGCAGCCAGCGCGGCCCTCGCCGTCTCGCGCAGGCCGTGGGGCGTGTCCTTGTCGAGCAGCGGCTTGAGGCGCGCGGGCAGATCCGCCGGGTGCACCGCCCCGAGCGCCGCGAGGGCCGCCGAGCCGAGCCGCTGATCGCGCTCGCCGATCGGCGCCTTCGCCCGCAGCGCGAGCCGCGTCCACAGGTCGACCGAGCTCGCGTCGCACATCGCCCCGAGCGCGAGGATCGCGCGCGCGCGCACCTCGACGTCCTCCTCCTTGTCCTCCGCCCGATCGCGCACGGCCTCGATGTGCGCGGTGGCCCGGTGCGCGCCGAGGCCGTCGAGCGCGTGCCGGCGCACCTCGGGCGACGGGTCGGCGAGCGCCCCGACGAGCGCCCGGTCGCCCGCAGGCGTCGCCGGCATCGCGCCGATCGCGAGCGCGGCGCCGCCGCGGATGAACGTCCACGGGTCGGAGGCGAGCCGCGCCGCGAGCGCCTCGGCCGCGCCGGCCGGCAGCTTCGCGCCGGCGGAGGCCGCGCGCGAGAGCGCCACGATCGCCGCCTCGCGCACGCGCACGTCTGCATCGGAGGCCGCCGCGAGCAGGTCCGGCGCGAGGGCCGGCACCTCCGCCGCGACCTCGGCGGCGCGCAGGCGCACGTGCGGGTCCGCGTCCTTCCGGAGCGACGCGCGGAGGTACGCCTCCGCGGGCGCCTCGCCGACGCGGGCGAGCGCCGCGGCCGGCGCCTGGAGCAGGTAGCGCCGCTCGAAGGGCGCGGGCGCCGCGGAGGCGAGCGCCTGGAACGCCGCGCCGCCGCCCTTCACGCGCCCGAGCGCCGGCCCGAGCGCGCGCAGCAGATCGAGCTGCGCGCCCTCCGGGCGGGCGCGGAGCCGATCGAGCTGCACCTCCTCCTCGACCACGGGCGCGGCCCGCTCGCTCCGCGCCGCCAGCGCGAGCGCGGACCGGAGATCCCGCCGCGTCGCGCCGCGCGCGCCGGCGAGGGCGTCGAGCAGCGCCGGGATGGCCTCGGCCGGCGCCACGAGCGCGAGCTCGCGGGCCGCCGCCACCTTGGCCGTGGCGGCGCCCCCCTTCACGATCTCCGCGAGCGCCGGCGCGGCCGCGCGCCCGCAGCGGCGGATGCGATCGCGCGCGTGGTGGAGCTCCGGATCGGGCTCGGGCGCCGCCGCGCGAGGGGCGCGCCCTGGCGCGGCGGACGTGGACCGCGCGGCGGCCGCGCCGGACGCGGCCGCCGCCGCGCCGGACGCGAGCCGCGCGGTGAAGAACGGGATCTGCACCACGCACGGCGCCGTGTCGATCACGCCGCGAGCGAGCTGCTTGCCCGCCGCGTCGAGCTTGTCGTAACCGGCGATCGCCGCGTCGACGGCCTCCGGCCCGCTGCGCGCGAGCAGCGCCGCCGCCGCCCTGGATCGCTCGCCGCCGCCCGCGAGCGCGCCCACGAGCGCCCCCGAGCCCTGCCCGTCGAACGCGGTGCGCGCCGTGATCTCGGCGATCGTGACGCGCACCTCCGGCCCGGACGGCGCGCCGCGGTCGCCCGCGCCCCGCGGCGCGTACGCCTCGTCGAGGACGACGGCGAGGCACGAGGCCCTGATCTCCTCGGGGAGCTTCACCTCGTAGCCGGCGGGCTCCTTGAGCCACGCGTCCTCGGGCAGGCTCACCTGGAAGAGCCGATCGGGCGTCGCCACGAAGAGCGTCCGCGGCGCGGCGCCGCCGTCGACGCCGTCCTGCGGCTTGATGCGCAGGCCGAGGCCCGTGATCCCGACCTCGTCGGCCGACGAGAACGACACGAACTCGCCCCGGCCCGCGCCCGCCTTCCCCTCGGACCACGCGGTCTTCGGGTCGCCGTCGGCGATCTCCGCGAAGCGCTTGCCGACCGCGCTCGAGGCCGCGGTCGGGCGCAGCAGCCGGAAGGCGGGCGCCGCCGCGTCGGCCTCGCGGCGCTCCGCGACAAGCTTGCCCGCGGCGCGGCGCTCCTCCGCCGGGAGGTTCTGGAAGCTCGCCCCCTTGAGGAGCGTCATCGTCCGGGGATCGACCTCGCTCGCGCCGACCAGCGCCGGCCGCCCGCAGATCGTCACGTCCTCGCGCAGCTGCCCGACGAGCACGCGGCTGCCGCTGCCGAGCGGCTCCACGACCACCGCGTCGCTCCGCCCCTCGCCGTGCTCCCCGGTCGCGACGCCGGTCCAGCCGCTCCAGAGCACGATCGGCTCCGTCCCCTTCCCGGCGAGCGGCGCGGCGACCAGCATCGCCCAGCTGCCGCCCGCGGCGCCCGGCGCGCTCGCGGGAGCCGGCTTTCCCGCGGCCGGCGCCTCGATCTTCGCGAGGTGCTTGCCGTCGGCCAGCGCGATCGGCACGACGCGCGCGCCGCCGAGCAGCGGCGCGACCTCGGGCGGCACGGCGAGGACCTTGCCGCCGTCGGGCGCGCAAGCGGCTTTCGCGGGACAGGCGCGGGCGGTGATGCCGCCGGGATCGACGCGGACGGCGAGCGCTTGCTGGCCCGCCGCGTGCGGGAGCACCACGGGCGCGACCTGCGCCGCGGCGTTGCCGAGGAGGGTCGAAGAGGCTGCGATCACCCCGACGGCGGCGCCGACGCGAGGCCGCCGGGAACGAAACGGCGAACGGCTCATGCGCGCCATCCTAGTCGCCTCGAGCGGCCGAGCTCTCGAGAGTTGAGCGCCTCGAGCGGGGCGCCGCAGCGCCCCTGACCGCGCTGCGGCGCGTCGTCCGGTCGGGCCCCCCGCGCTCCGCCGCAGGCCCGCGCGCCCTCGCTACTTCGGCGTCTCGGAGGCGGGGATCCAGAAGCCGCCCTCGTCGGGCGGCGTCATCCCGAGCGCCTTCGGGAGCACGTTCGTCCAGCCCGCGACCGTCTCGAGCAGGTAGATCTCCGCGCCGGCCTCGATCTCGCCGACCGGCTTCTCCTTCTCGTCGCGCCGCGCGCGCACCGGGATCGACCGCGTCGCCTTCACGATCGGCGGCGCCTTGTCGAGCGCGAGCTGCGCGCCGGCCACCGCGGTCGTCGGCGGGATGTACTGGTCCATCATCTCGCCCTTCTTCAGCGCCTCCAGGTCCTTGAGGCGCCCCCAGGCGTCGATCGTGAGGTCGCCCCGCGACATCAGGTGGACGAACCCGTTCTTGGCCTCGGTGCTCCAGAAGAGCTGGGCCGTCCCCTCCAGCATCTTCAGCGTGAAGATCACGTCGCCGTTCGGGCGATCGAACAGCTCGATCGTCGACGTCTTCATCAGGTAGCCGCGGGCGCTGCCGGGGACCTCCATCTTGGCGGGGACGCCGCGCTGCAGCGAGAAGGCGTCGCACGAGGCCGAGGCCCTCGCCGTCTGCCCCTCGGACCCGGAGATCGAGAGCTCCGCGCGCAGCGAGTCGCCCGTGGCCGCGACGAGCTTCACCTTGTGCGCGCTCGAGATCCAGATGTGCCCCTGGACGACCGGGATGTCGCGCGTCGTGTAGACCGCGACGTCCGAGGGCGCGACGTAGCCGTCGATCCGCAGCGCCGGCCCGCTGTCCGACGTGCTCAGCCGCGCCCGGCCCGAAGGCGGGTCCGCCGGGATCGCGCTCAGCGTCATCGGGACCAGCGCGCCGGTGAAGTTCGCGATCGTCCGGCCGCCGCTCGGCGCGTCGTAGAGCCGGGCGCCCTTGCCCACCGGCGCCGTCCCCTTGAGCTTGCAGGCGGGCCCCGTCACCACCGGCGCGGCCGCCCCCGCCGCCTGCACCGCCGCGCCCGTCGCCTGCGCGGCCGACACCGCCACCTGAGCGGGCTCTGCCCTCGCCTCGGAGACGGCCGGCGCGCCCGGGAGCCCGGCGCCGCAGAGCATCCCCCCAAGAGCCAGAAGACCAAGTCCCAGAACGTCGCTTCTCATCCACTTCCTCCGACGTACACGGGCAGCCCCGCTCGCGGCGATCCCGGGCGCGGTCCCCTCCTGTCGCGTCTGCCTGAGCCGCCAGCCTCCGCGGCGGCGCACTGCTGGAACGCCCGGGAGCGCCGAGCCATCCCTGCCGTTGGTCGGATCATCCTAGCGGATCATTCAGGGCCCGCCCGAGAAAGGTCCTCCGCCGCAGCGCTTACGCCATTTCGGGTGTATGGAGCAAGGCGCCCGACGCGGCTCGCGCCGGGCAGCCCGGCGGGGCGGTGCCCGCCTCCCCGGAAGCGACGCCATGCACGGATTCGACCTCGCCTTCGCCTCCCCCCGCAAGCTCCCCCGCGCCCGCGATCTGCGCGGCAACGTCGCCGTGCTCGACATCGCCTTCGCCTCCGAGGCGGGGGGCAAGAGCTTCGAGACCGTCACCCTCCCCCTCATCCAGGAGCTCGGGCCGCGGCTCGCCGCCTGGGTCGACCACCACGACAGCGCCCACCACGCGCGCTTCGCGGGCGACCCCCGCTTCGTCCTGTCGACAAAGGCCGAGCACGGCGCCTGCCCCGAGATGATCACCCCCGAGGTCGTCGCCCGCGCCGGGCGCGTCGACACCCTCGTCTGCCACGTCGACTTCGACGGCCTCGCCAGCGGCGCCAAGTGGATGCGCGGCGGCGTCGAGCCCTACCCCGGCTGCGACGACGACGCCCGCGCCATCGACACCCGCATCGGCGTCCCGGGGCCCGTGGCCACCCGCATGGACCGCGCCCTCCGCGCCCGCCCCCGCGACCAGGCCCTCTTCGGCCTCATCGTCCGGCACCTCGCGTCCGGCCTCTCCGACCCGTCGCTCTGGACCCCCATCGACGCGGCCGGCGCCGAGCTCGCCGTCATGGAGGCCGAGACCCGCCGGATCGCGCTCCGCTACGAGCGCGTCGAGCCGGGCCTGGTCCTCGTCGACGCCTCCCAGCGAGGCGGGCCCTACGACAAGACCCTGCTCCTCCTCATCGGGCAGGAGCGCGCGCCCATCTCCGTCGTCGTCGACAACGACAGCGTCACCTTCGCCGCCCGCTTCGACAGCGGGGTGAACTTCCTCGAGACCTTCAAGATCTCCGGAGGGATGCCGACCCGCATCTCCCTCCAGCGCTCCAAGCTCAAGGATGCGCTCGTGGCGCTCGGGGTCAAGCCCGCCGACGCCGGCCGGCTCGCCGCGGCCCCCTGACCTTTCTCCGCGCCCTCCCCCCTCCCCCCTCCCCCGATTCAACGGCCTCACCGACATCGTTGACGCTGTGGGCCCCGGCTGCTAGGGGGCGTTTCAGATCTGCAATTTGCAATTCTGCAATGACCGCGTGACCTGAGGCATCACGCCTGCGCCGAGCACGAGGGGTATGGCAGCGAGAAACTTGTCTTCGACGTCGAGCAGCGGTGTCGACGAGCTCCTGTTCCGAAACGACGCTGTTTCGCTCTGTCTCCTGGTCAACCGACGGCACCGGACGCTCCGCATCATCGACTTCCGGGCGGGGCCGACGCCGTCGAAGCGGAACTTCGTCCTGTCGGCCGCCAAGCGCGAGGGGGTCGAGAAGATCTTCACCCTGGTCGAGCGCGACGAGGTGCCGACCTGGACCCGCCTCGGGTTCGTCCGGGAAGGCTCGATCCCCGGCTTCTACAAGCGCAGCGACGCGTGGATCCTCGGGGCGGTCGTGTCGCAGATGTCCTCGCAGCTCCGCGAGGAGAGCGACGGCGAGGAGGGCGCCGAGGGCGAGGACACGGCGGGGTCGCCGGCGGTCCTGCTCGCGGAGCGCACCATCGCCCGCGCGAGGCGGCTGCTCCGGGAAGGCGAGGGGCGGCCGATGCCCGCGATCAAGATCGCGCCGGCGAGCGCCGCCGAGCTGCGGCGCGCGGTCGCGGCGGCGCAGCGGGCCGGGCGGGCGCTCACGGGCTTCGAGCCGTTCGGGCGCGACGCCGTGCGGACGGGCTACGCGCTGTCCGCGCGGGGCGGCTTCACCCTCCACGCGGCGTGGGAGATGCAGTCATGCTTCGGGAACTCGTTCCTCGAGCTCCTCACCTCGCCGCGCCACGAGTCGGAGCGGCTCGCCACGACGGCGGCCATCGGCGCCCTGTGCGAGCGCCTCGTCGAGGAGAAGGCCGTGAGCACGTTCACCTTCGCCCCCGCCGACGACCAGGAGCTGTGCGCCGCGCTGCTCGCGAACGGCTTCCGCCGTTCGGCCGTGCTGGCGCGCCACCTCGTCGTCGGCCGCGCCCGCAAGGACGCGATCCTCTGGGCGAAGAAGCTCGTCGCGCCCGAGGCGTGAGCGCCGCCCGCGGCCGCGGCGCGCGGCGGCGGGGCTACGGCGCGAGCGTGACCTCGTAGTCCTCGATGACGGTGTTCGCCAGCATCTCGTCCGCCATCTTCTTCAGCCGCGCCTCGAGATCGGGCGCGCTGCCGAGCGAGGGGTCGAGCTCGATCTCGATGATCTTGCCCACGCGCACGCCCTTCACGCCCGGGAACCCGAGCGAGGTGAGGGCGCGCTTCACGGCGTCGCCCTGGGGATCGAGGACCTCTTTCTTCAGTCGGACGGTGACGACGGCTTTCACTGGCTTTGCTCCAAGCGCTCTCTGCGCGACGCTAGCACGGGCACGGGCGAGGCCGCGCCCACCTACACTCCCAGGTTGCGCGGGATGCGCACGGCCGGGTCCTCGAGGTCGGGGACGAACGCCGCGCCGGTGATCCGCTCGAACGCCTCGATGTAGCGGCGGGACGCCTCGATCCGGACCTCGTCGGGGATCGGCGGGATCGGCCCGTCGCCCTGGAAGCCGCGCGCGGCGAGCCAGCGGCGCACGTACTCCTTGTCGAACGACTCCGGGTCCTGGCCGGCCGCGAAGCGCTCGTCGTAGGACGAGGCGAACCAGAAGCGGGACGAGTCGGGGGTGTGGATCTCGTCGATGACGACGATGTTCCCGCTCCGGTCCTTGCCGAACTCGTACTTGGTGTCGACGAGGATCAGCCCCTGGTCCGCGCAGAAGCGGGCGCCGTGCTCGAAGAGCGCGAGCGCCATCTCGGCGGCGGCGTCGAAGTCGCGCGGCGCGATCGTCCCGAGGGCGAGGATCTCCTCGCGCGAGGCGGAGAGGTCGTGCCCGCCCTTCGGCGCCTTGGTGCTCGGCGTCAGGATGGGCCGCGGCAGGCGCTCGTTCTTGCGGAGGCCGTCGGGGAGCCGGTGGCCGCAGAAGACGCGCTCGCCGCGCGCGTAGTGCGTCCAGATGCTGGTCGAGGTCACGCCCGTCACGTAGGCGCGCACCACCATCTCGACCGGCAGCGGCGTGCACTCGATCGCCTCGAGGACGTTCGGGTCGGGCTGGGAGATCATGTGGTTCGGCGCGACGCCCCGCGTGCGCTCGAACCAGAACGAGGAGAGCCGGTTCAGCACCTGCCCCTTCAGGGGCAGCGTGCCGAGCACGCGGTCGAAGGCGCTGATGCGGTCGGTGACGACGAGCAGGCGCCGGCAGTCCGGCGTCGTGTAGCAGTCCCGCACCTTGCCCTCGTAGCGGGCGAAGGGGCCCTCGAGCGAGGTGCGCTCGAGCACCCGGCCGAGCGCGGTGCGCAGATCGTCCTCGGTGACCATGGGGCGCGGCTTACCCGGCCTCGCGGGCCGAGTCGACAGGTTTCCGAAGACCCCGGCCGAGTTCCTCCCCCCGCGCCCCGGCCGGGACCCCCGTTGGTCTCCGGCCGGGGGGGTGGTAAAGGGGCCGCCCATGGCAAACCGAAAGAAGATCGCCCTCATCGGCGCCGGGAACATCGGCGGGGAGCTCGCGGCCCTCATCGCGCGCAAGGAGCTCGGGGACGTCGTGCTCTTCGACATCCCTCAGAAGACCGACTTCGCGAAAGGCAAGGCGCTCGACCTCGAGCAGAACGGCGCCGTGCTCGGCTACGACGCGTCCATCAAGGGGACCTCGGACTGGGCCGACTGCGCCGGCGCCGACGTCCTCATCATCACGGCCGGCATCCCGCGCAAGCCGGGCCAGAGCCGCGACGACCTCGTCGCGACGAACCTGCCGATCATCCGCAGCGTGGCGGACGGCGCGAAGCAGCACTGCCCGAACGCGCTGGTGATCGTCATCTCGAACCCGATCGACGCGATGGTCTACGAGTTCAAGCGCCGCACGGGCTTCCCGCGCGAGCGCGTGCTCGGCATGGCGGGCGTGCTCGACAGCGCGCGCTTCCAGCTGTTCCTGGCGCGCGAGGCGAACGTGTCGGTGAAGGACGTGCGCGCGATGGTCCTCGGCGGCCACGGCGACGACATGGTGCCCATCCCGTCGGCGTGCACGATCAACGGCGTGCGCGCGACCGAGCTCATCAGCAAGGAGAAGCTCGACGCGCTCATCGCGAGGACCCGCAAGGGCGGCGGCGAGATCGTGCAGCTGATGGGGACGAGCGCTTACTACGCGCCCGCGTCGAGCGCCGTCGTGATGGCCGAGAGCTACCTGCTCGACCAGAAGCGGCTGCTCCCGGCCGCGGCGTACCTCGACGGCGAGTACGGCTACAAGGACATCTACATGGGCGTCCCGGTCGTCATCGGCGGCAAAGGCGTCGAGAAGATCGTCGAGCTGCCGTTGACCGCGGAAGAGAAAGAGATGCTCGCGAAGAGCGCGAAGAGCGTCCAGGGCATCACCGACGTGGTGAAGGCCGCGAGCTGACGCCGGGTCCACGGGCGATCACGGGCTCACGAACGAGGAGAAACCGCGGAGAGCGCAGAAGATACGAAGGACATCGATGAGAGAAAAGCTCTCATCTCTCCCTCTGTGTCCTCCGCGCCTCCGTGGCTCCTCTCTTCTCCTCGCTCCGCAGATCTTCTCCTCACATCCGAGATCTCCGCAGCTCACTCCGCGGCGGGAGCCATCGAGAGCTCCGCGCGCCCGCGCGAGATGTCGCCGGCGACGACGTCGGGCGCCGGGAGCTCCGCCGCCGCGCCGCAGCCGCGCTCGGCGATGTCGCTGATGCGCTGGCAGATCAGGTTCATCATCTGCCAGCCCTCGATCAGCGCGCCCCGGAGCGGGGCGATGTCGAGGCCGGGGAGGCTCTTCAGGAGCTCGTACCCGAGCCTGAAGTGCTCCGCGTCCACCTCGGCGTGCGTGGCGAAATAGTCCGAGTCGGGGAAGATCTGCTGGGCGGCGCTGAGGAGGATGTCGGCGCAGCGCTCGATGACGAAGTGGATGAGGACGGTCCGCTCCTCGGTGGACGCCGAGCCCATCCGCTCGATGAACCACGACGACGCCGCGGCGATGCCCCGGTCCCAGGACGGCGAGGACGGCGGGCCGTGCATCCGGGCGAGCCGCCGGTTGTGACCGACCTCCTCGGCCAGATGACGCTCGGCGATCGTGATCGCGGCGGGGTGCGACTCGAACACGACCCTGGCACACAGGACCTTCTGGAAGGCGTTCGACCAGATCTGGAGCGCGCCGAGCATCCGTCGCTTCACGTCGTCGCCGAGCGCGCGCTCCGATCGGATGAGCTGCATGAGGGGGCTGCCGGCGAACTCCCGCGCGTGGGCCTCGTTCTCCTCGACGAGGCGATCCAGAGGAGACTCCGATCGATCCGGGGGAGCGCCGCCCGGGGCGGCCGTCGCGCACAGGCACGGCGTGTCCCAGCCGGCGTCCTCTCCCTCGAAGTGGATGGATATCGCGGAGAGCCCGTCCGGCGCCGCGCCGATGAGCCCCTGCAGCCCGCCGGGAGGCACCAGCACGACGTCTCCCGCCTGGACCCTCCGGACCGAGCCTCCGATGACTTCGCCCGAACCGTCGGTGATGACGATCATGCCTTTGCCGGGGAGCTGACGAGGCCTGATCGGCTGACCCGGGGCGAGGCGCACCCATCTCAGGGAGAGGCGGCACGCCTCGGGCAGGAAAGCCGAGAGCTCCTCGTGTTTCCGGATATCCCTGAACAGCCCGAGCAGGGTGCGCTCATCCGCCTTGAGAGACTCTATCGCGGGGATGCTGGCTGTGTTGACTACGCGCATCGACACTGTCCTCCGGATGACTTCGTGATGCGGTGACTCTGCACGGCTTGATCGCTCGTGTCCAGACGGCACACGGCCACGAAGCGAATCCCAGAGACATAGAGAAGAGAGAGAGCCTGTAGTTCGATTCAACGCCACTTTCTCTCCTGCTCGCGTGCTCGCGCGCCGTGGCCGGTCCGCGAGGATGGTTTCACGCGGCGCGTCGCCGAGCTCCTCGAGGCGAGCGCGTCATGCGGGCGCCGGGAGCGGGCGGGCGCTGCACAGCGCCCTGCGCCGGCTCGGGATGAGGCAGAATGCCGGGCATGAGTCAGCCGCAGCTCGCACCGACCATCCGCCGCGCCACCGAGGCAGACCTGCCGGCGGTCGTCCAGCTCTTCTCGATCCAGGACGAGGGCATCCTGAAGACGGATCACCCCGGTCCACCGCTCGATCCGCGCTACCGCGAGGCGCTCGCGGCGATCGCGGAGGATCCGAACAACGCGCTGCTCGTCGCCGAGGTCGAGGGGCGCGTCGCCGGCGCATTCCAGCTGACCATCATCCAGCACGTGGCGTACCTCGGGGGACGGGTGGCGCAGGTCGAGAACGTGATCGTGGATCCGAGCCTGCGCAGCCGCGGGGTCGGCGAGGCGATGATGCGATGGGTCATCGACGAGGCGCGGCGGCGGGGGTGCTTCCGCGTGCAGCTCACGTCGACCAAGGTGCGGCGGCGGGCGCACCGGTTCTACGAGCGGCTCGGCTTCGTGGCGAGCCACGAGGGGATGAAGCTGAAGCTCACGTGATCTCGTCGGTCGAGCTGTCGGCGGATCAGCCCGGAGCTCAAGGAGCGCATGCAGGGCAAGTCGTGCTTCAACTTCGAGACGAGAGAGCCCGCGCTCCTCGGCAACAGGGGCGCCGGCTCAGCGGCCTGCCGACGCGCGCCCGCTCACCGCCCGCCCACGAGGAGAGGCTCCCCCTCGGCCCCGAGCAGCGACAAAGGGAACACCTGCGCCCCGGCCAGCACGTCGGCGCAGTACGACTCCGCGTCGGGGCCGCGCAGCGGCAAGGCCCGGAGCTCCTTCAGCGTGACCCACCGCGCCTCGAGCGAGTGCTCGTCCGGCTGGCTCTTCGGCGGCGTGCCGTCCGCAGGGCGCGCGAGGAAGATGACCCGGAAGCGCGACTCGTAGCGGCTCGGGCTGTGCTCGACGCGCAGGATGCCCTCCAGCTCCACCGGGACGCCCGTCTCCTCCAGCGCCTCGCGCCGCGCCGCCTCGGCGAACGTCTCCCCGGGCTCGACGCGGCCCGCCGGCAGATACCAGAGCTGGCCGTGCTTGCGCTCGTGCACCAGCAAGAAGCGCTGCTGGAGCCTCACCAGCACGACGGCGAAGCACCAGGTCGGAATCGGCGTGCGGGACATGATCGCTCCGGCCGACAGCTTATCCGGAAAGGCCGCTCGAAATAAGATGCACGCGCCGCGGCGCAGGGCGGCGCGACGACGGGCCGCTGCCCCGCGGAGGCGCTCGCCCTCGACGCGGATCCCGCGCGAGGCGAGGTTCTAGGCGCCGCCGTCGCGCTGAAGACGGCGGCGGCCGTGAAATCGAGGCACGAGCGGGCGGCACCGCGTTTGCTCCTACCGCCTGTGACGGAGCGATCGGCGCACGGCTCGACGCCGTGCGCGGAGCGCCGCGTCGGACAACGCATCGCGGGAACCGCCGTGTCGACGCGGCGCCGGCCCGCGTCGCCGCCCGCCGCCCTCGCGGACGCCCCAGCGCCTCTCTGCGCTCTCCGCGAATGCCGAGCTCACCGGAGGAGGAGGAATCCATGCTCAAGCGCCCGTGTTTCAGGTGGATGTCGCTGGCGTGCGGGGCCGTCGCGGCCTGCAGCGCCGGAGGCGGCGAGCGCCGCGGCGACGCGCCGAGCCCGCCGAGCGAGGCGACGTTCTCCCAGGTCGAGCGGCCGCCGAGGCTCGCGCTGCGCCTCGACCGCGTCGTGTACGATGCGGGCGACGCGCTGTCGGCGACGCTCGACCCGGGGGGCGTCGACCTCGGCCCCGGGCCGCTGACGATCGCCCTCGCGGCGCCCGAGACGGGCGACGTGGAGCTCCTCGAGCTCGTCGCCTCGCGCGCCGGCTTCGCCTCGACGGCCCCCCTGCGCGTCCAGGCCGACGGGGGCGGCGCGCTCAACGACGGCGTGCTCAGCGCGCGGCCCGGAAAGCTGTTCTATGCGCAGTACTTCGTCGACAAGACGCGGGCGCCGCAGGGCGCGCTCGAGGAGGACGTGGTCTTCGACTTCGCCTTGCTGGCGGACCCCGCGGCGGCGGCGCCGACCGTCGACGCCGGCGTCGCGATGAGCGACGACGAGGGCCGCGCAGGCGCGAAGCCGCACGGCACCCTGCTCCCCAGGGGAGGGCTGCCCGTGCAGATCGCGACGCGGGAGCTCATCCTCTACCCGGCCGACGGCGACGAGCTCGAGGCGTTCCTGAGGGACACGGGCGGGAGCGTCAAGGCGACGCTCGAGAGCGACGAGGAGGGGGGCCGCGACGCGGTGCTCGTCGAGGTCGACCCGAGCCGCGAGCGGGCCTCGGACGCGGCCGCGCTGCGGGCGCTGCTCGGGGAAGACGATCCGCTGTACGCCAGCGACGCGGGCGCGCTGCAGATCGCCTCGCTCGCCATGAAGCTGCAGCTCGACGGCTACCAGGTGGGGGTGAACCCGCGCTTGCAGCTGCAGGGGGCGCCCGTCATCTCGGCGACGGAGGAGGGGCACCTCACGCACTCGATGAAGATGACCCCGGCGCGAGGCAGCCCGCTGCCCTGCGTGCCGGGGGACGCGAGCCGGCCTTGCGTGGAGAACGTGCCGGCGGTGTGGGCGTTCAACGCGCTGTGGGAGATTGACGAGGAGCGGATCAACGTCGCCGTCCTTGATACGGGGTTCGCGCCGACCGACGATCTCCGCTGGCCGGACCGCGGCGATGTCGTCGCGTGCGACATGACCGCGGGTTGGTTCGGCGGCGTCCGCTGCGGGCCCGGAGCCGCGTGGGGGCCGCCGACCGTCGGCAACAGCTTCTTCGGCAAGCGATCGTGGCACGGGACCGGCGTGGTCGCGACGATCGGAGCGAAGGTGAACAACGGCGTCGGCGCGGCGGGCGTGGCGGGCCAGGTCGCCGTCCCGATGCTCTACAAGTACGACGCGGCCGCGTACGCGTTCGAGATCGGGCGCGGCGTCAGGCTCGCCGTGTCCCAGGGGGCCTCGGTCGTGAACATCAGCGGCGGGTACCCGTGCCGGATCCTCACGAACCTCGGCCCCGACGTCGACATCTGCGCGCCGGAAGGCCGCCTCGGGATCTGCGGCGTCGTCCTGGCGGGAGCGCACGCCGCCGCCGCGGCCACGTGCGCGGCGGCCAGCGCGATCCCGATCGTCGGCGCGATCGCGTGCGCCGCCGCGGTGGGCTCGGCCGCCGTCGCCACCGCGGCCTGCGTCGCGACGCTCTCGTTCGGCGACCTGAAGGGCCCGATCAGCGCCGGCGTCCGCAGCGCGGCCGCCGCGGGCGTCCCCGTGGTGACGATCGCCGGCAACGCGCTGTCGCGCGGGTCGCTCCCCGCGGTGGTGCGCGACCTCGTCGACCTGAGCGACCCGAGGACGGAGCGCTGGGGCATCGTCCCGGCCATGATCCCCGAGGCGATCGTGGCGGGCGCCGTCGGCGCGGGGCTCGACAACGCGGAGTTCTACGGAGACCGCGTCGACATCTGGGCCCCCATCCGCACGGCGTACCTCGCGCCCGAGGGCGTCGACGACATCGACGCTCCGCGGGTGCGCCGCGAGCTCGGCGGCACGAGCGCCGCCGCCCCGTTCATCGCCGGCGTCATCGCCAACATGCAGGCGGCGAACCGCCGCCTGAACCCGCGATCCGAGGGCCTGAGCGCGGCGGAGCGCTCCCGGATCGTCGCGCGCATCAAGGAGATCTTGCTGTCGCCGGACAACACGTTCAGCAACGCCGAGCTCACGGCGCTCGGCTACGCCGACCAGCCCGATCGGCGCCGCAAGCTGGTGAACCCGCTCGCCGCGGTCATGGCCGCGGCCGACGTGCCGGACGTGGCCGCCCTGGGGTTCTCCGATGCGTCGCTGAACTTCAGCGAGCTCCTCGCGCGGAACGACACCGCCGAGACCGCGACGCCGCTGCCCTTCGGGCGATCGGTCAGCGGGACCATCCTGACGTTGCCGACCGACCGACCGGTGACCGCGGCCCCCGACGTCGACTTCTACCGGCTGCAGCTGCCGGCCTCCCCGGCCGCGCCGCAGGAGGTCACGGTGACGCTGGAGATGCCCGACGCGACCGCCTACGGTCATGTGACGATCGTCCAGGGCCGGCTGCTGGCGGTCAGCGCTACGTCGACGCAGCGCACGTACCGCGTCGTCGCCGAGGCGGGAGAGCGCATCGAGTTCGCCGTGGGGGCGGCGATGGGCGAAGACAACGTCTACAAGGTCACCGCCTCCGCGCCGATCCCGGCGCGGCCGGTCGGGCGCATCACCCAGCCGGCGAGCGCGGTGGAGGTCTGCGCGAACGAGGAGATGACCTTGATGGCCGAGGTCCTGTTTCCGGGGTTCGGCTCGGTGGTCGTGCCGGACGCGCGGATCCGGTGGCGCGCGAACGGCGCGAGCCACGGGACGGGCAGGTCGCTCACGACGTCGTTCGCGGAGGGGACCTCTCGCGTGGAGCTCCTCGCTTACGACGATTCGGCGCCGCTCGACAGCGTGCTCATCTCCGCGAGGACCTGCACGGACGACCCGCCCGCCGCGAGCATCGTGGCGCCCGCCGGAGACCTGGAGCTCGAACCGTGGGACGGCTACGACAGCGAGCGCTCCAGGTGGTTCAAGGACGTGACGCTGGTCGGCTCGGCGATGGACATCGAGGACGGCCCCCTGAGCGGCGAGAGCCTGGTCTGGACCACGGACCGGACGAACGATCAGCCGGCGGAGCTCGGGAGGGGGAGCCGCGTGGTCGCGCGGCTGTACTCGGGGGAATGCTTCGGCGACACGCACAGGATCACGCTCCAGGCGATCGACTCCGGAGGAAACCGATCCGCGCCTGCGACGCGCACCGTGACGATCTGGCAGGTGTGCTGATAACCGCAGCAACACGGTCGCCGTGCCCACGGAGCGCGCGATCAGCGTCATCCACCGTGGACGGGCGAATCTCGAGGTCGTGGATTTCGGCGGCCCCGAGGTCACGTGAACGGAGCGCGAGGTGGCGCGGCAGAACCTCACCGCGATGCACATCGACGGAGGCCTTCAGGACGTCGGCTTCCCCTTCGCCGCATCCGGCGCTCACCCAGCGCCGGACAGTCGTCGATCGCAAGCTGCACAGCATAGCGCGTGCGTCGCGCCCGCGCTCGACGGGTTCGTGCGCGCGGAGGCGCGCATCGTCTCGTGTCTCGTGATCGCCTCGCGCCTCGCTCTTCTAGCGCTCCTTCTCCATTCCGGCAGGAGCGCACCTCTCGGCGGTACCCGATCGCATCGCGGCGCTATGCGGCGCTACGCGGCGCGATGAAAGAGCCCCCGCGCGCTCTTTCGAGGTGAAACGGGTAGTCTCGCAAATCTTCGTATGATATTTGCCATGATGGAGATACTTCTTTGGCACACGTGGGAAGCGAGTTGTCCGCAGCCGATGGCGGGATGCTCCGCATATCGGCATCTCATGTAGGAGACTCTCGCCCAGCATCGCCGAGCTGCTTCGATTCGGCGGGGTTGGCCTGGAAAGGTGCCGTCACACGCTGTCTCGGTTCTTTGCCGCGGCAGCTCGCGTCGCGGCCGCGGCGCTTCACAGTGCGGTGCGCGTCGCCAACGTCGTGACTTGTTGATGCATCTCGGAGAGCGGTGTCATGACCCTGAACAGCATGCTGGCTTTTGCGCGGTGGTCCGGCGGGTGCGCCATTGCGGTGCTCGGGCTTGGGTGTGCCCAGATCTTCGGCTTCGACAAGAGCTACGGGCTCGGGCTCGATGGCGGAGGCGCGGGCGCGGGAGGTGAAGACAGAGGGGCGGGAGGCGACGGCGACGGGGGCGCGGGAGGCGAAGGCGCGGGCGCCGGAGGCGAGGGCGCGGGAACCGGAGGCGGAGGCGCGGGGACCGGAGGCGGAGGCGGGGGCGCGGGCGGTGACGGCGGAGGCGGAGGCGCTGGAGCTGGTTGCGTAGAAGAGCCGCCGACGGGCGAACCCATGGACCTGTCGCTGATCGACGATATGGAGGACGGCGACGGCACCATCATCCCCATCGACGATGCCGAGACCCCCCGGCGAGGGGCCTGGTTCGTGGGAAGCGATGGACTCGGCACGCAAGAGCCCGGAAGGAACGAGACGTTCTTCATGACGTCCATCGAACCACCGCGCGGCAGCAGCCTGTCCGCCGCGTATTCCGAGGCGGACGACAAGTTCACCGACTGGGGAGCCCTCTTCGGCTTTCGTCTGAACAGCAATGAGACGGAGACAAATCCGGGCGTCTACGACGCCTCCGAGTTCCGTGGCATCACCTTCTTCGCCCGTGCTGACAACGGCTCCTCGACGAAGGTGCTCGTGGACGTCGTCGACGTGCAGACCTGGAACAAAGGCGGCGTCTGCACCAAGTGCGACGACCATTTCACCAAGATAGTCACGGTGACGCCTTGCTGGACTCAGTACAAGGTAGCGTTCTCCGAGCTCAAGCAGTCAGGGTGGGGCCAGGCGTTCGCGGCGGTAGATCTGACGAAGGTCTGGGGCATCCAGTTTCGCTTCGGCGCGCGCAGCCCATACAAACTCTGGATCGACGACGTGGCGTTCTACAGATAGGAGCGGAGCGGAACGGCCCGGGGTTCGGCCTGGTTCATCGTCACGGCCAGCGGCGGTCGCGCTTCAGGTGCTCACGCAGCGCGCCTAGCGCGGCCTCGTCCATCGCGCCGAGCGACGCCTCGCGATCCGGGGAGAGCGTGATGCCGAGCAGCTCACACAGGTCCCGCACGGCGGCGCGCAGGCCTGCGGCTCGCCCCTGCTTCCGGCCCTCGTCCAGCACCGCGTCGAGACCGTCGTACCCCTTGCGCTGCAGCAGGTTGCGCAGGGTCGCCTCGTGCGCGGCGCGCCGGTCGTAGAGCGCCTCGACCGGAACCGCGTTCCGGAGCACCCCGGGCGCCTCGAGCGTCTCGCCGGCAACCGCGACGCGCGCCGGCTGCCGCACCTGCGGCCAGGCGCGCGCTGCCGCTCGCGCGGCGGGCGCCAGCGGAGGCGTCGCGCGAGCCGGGAGCGGCGCTGGCGCCGCATGCGTCGCGGATGCCGCCGCGTCGGGCTCGGGTGCGTCGGGCGCCGCCTCATGCACCTCGACCCGCCGCGTCCCGTGCAGCCGCACCACCCAGACCCAGCGCGTCCCTGCCGCCAGCAGCTCCTCGATCTTGCGCTGCAGCTCCGCCTCGTCCTGGCCCGTGTCCGCGTACTCGACCGCGAGCGGCGGCGCAGCCGTCGCCCACCCGGGCTCGTCGGGGATGCTCCCCACCACGATGTCCGGCGCCCGCAGCATCTCCGGCCTCGGCGAGATGCCGATGTCCACGCCGGCGGACTCGACCGCTGGATCCGTGTCCAGCACCTCGCCGCCCACCAGGTTGCTCCGACCGCCGCGCCGCCCGGTCGGCAGGCACTCGACGAGGCGTCCCTCGGACAGCTCGTACGGATCGCCAGGGCGGAGCTGGTCGGCGGTCACGGGGGAACGGGGCGGCGCGCTCATGGGATGTTTCATACCTCCTTGTTCCGGGGAGGCGCACGCGATGATGTCGGTTTTTCGATCCGGCGGGAGCACTTCCGGCGCGGAGCAGCGTTGGACGAGCCGTGGAGAAAGCTACCGAGGAATCGTCACGCCCGCCAGGGCGCGCAGCGTCGTTGCAAGGGCGGAGAGCGGGATCCCCGAGAGCGAGACCTTGTCGCGGGCGACCTGGGCCTCGACGTCGGGGCGGCGACGTCGCGGAGGGCGACGGTGGCGGGCGGCTCGCCGGCCCCGTCGGAAGGGCTGTTGGAGGGCTCGCGCTCGACCGCAGCTCGTAATGCAGAAGCCGGCTCGCCCGTCGACGCGACGCTCGCACGCCGCTGGACGCGAGGATGCGTATTACGCGTCACCTCCGTCCATCGTCACGGCGAGCCGCGGGAGCAGCTGCCCGCAGCCGGTCGCGATGAGCGACGCCACCCTCACGGCCGCACCGGCCAATCGACGCGCGTCGGCACGAGCCGCGGCTCGTTGGTCCCGTCGCCCAGCTCGCCGTTCCGCTTGTCTCCCCAGCAACGCATCTCGCCCGTGCGCCTGAGCGCGCAGCTGTGGTCCGCCCCGAGGGCCAGCTCGATCACGTCGGTCAGCTCGAGCGGCTGCGGGGTGAAGGCCGGGTCCTGCGTCCCGTTGCCGAGCTGCCCCTTCGTGTTGTCGCCCCACAACAGCACCTGTCCGTCGGCCAGCACCGCGCCGGAGTGCCTCGCGCCGAGCGAGAGCCGGATCACGCCCGCGAGGTCCGGGATCTCGCGCGGCGCCGCCTCGACGTTCACGGTGCCTGTCCCGAGGCGGAACTGCGCGCCCTCGCCCCAGCAGGAGGCCACGCCGGTCGCCGGCGCGGCGCACGTGTGCAAGGCGCCCGCGGCCGTGATCGCGACGCTGGTGAGGCCGGCGATGGTCACGGGGACGCTCGACGGCGCGGCTCACGCGCTGCGTCCGCTCCGACGGGTGAACGCCGATCGCGCCGCACGCGGCGCGCCGCGCTCGGGCCGACCTCGGCCCATCGAGCGGCAACGCCGTGACTTTGCCCCCAGTTCCAGCCGGCGCCCGGACAGGTTAGGGTGACCCCACCTTCAACGGGAGGTCCGCGCCGTGAACGACGTCGATTTCGCCTTCGCCTGGGAGGGCGCCTCGGAAGCAGCTGGGCCCTGGCGACACCTGCAGGTCGTCGAGCTCCGCGGCAGCGAGGCGATCTCGAGCCTGTACCGCTACGAGCTCACGCTCGCCGCCCACGAGCCGGCCCCGGTCGTGGACCCCGAAGAGCTCATCGGGGCCCGGGCGACCCTGCGCCTCACCACGCACTCCGAGCCGGCCTACCGCGTGGTGCACGGCATCATCACCGAGGCGGAAGAGCTCGCGCCGATCTACGACGGCATGCTCTACCGCGTGGTGCTCTCGCCGCCGCTCGCGCGCTCGATGCACCGCACCCGCTGCCGGATCTTCCTCGAGAAGACCACGCGCCAGATCATCGACGCCGTGCTCCAGGGAGACTCGTCGCTGCACCGCGACGACGGCGCCTCGATCGAGCCCGACGGGGGCGACGCGGTCACGTTCCAGACGGCGCGGGAGCTCTATGCATGGCGGGTGACCGACCCCGCCCGCATCGACGACGTGGCCACGCGGCCCTACTGCGTGCAGTACAACGAGAGCGACCTCGCGTTCGTGTCGCGCCTCCTCGAGGAAGAGGGCATCAGCTACCACTTCGAGCACGGCGACAAGACGTGCCTCCTCGTCCTCGCCGACGCCGACGGCGGCAGGGCGCGCCTCGCCCCCTTCGCCCCGCTCGGCCCGGGGGTGCTCGGCCGCGAGATCGCCACAATGAAGCTCGGGGCGCGCCTCCGGCCCAAGAAGGTGTCGCTCGTCGACTACAACTGGAAGAAGCCCGCGCTCGACATGGCCGTCACCACGACGGCCCAGGAGGACGGCGAGGCGCTCGTCGACCACGAGTACCCGGGGCGCTACCCGGACACGCCCGACCAGGGGCGGCCGCTCGCCCAGGCGAAGCTCGATCGGCTGACCGTGGAGGCGAGCTACGCCGTCGGCGAGGGCACGGCGCGGATGCTCGGCGCAGGCAGCGTGTTCGCGCTGGACCACCCGATGGCGCGGTACGACGGGGAGTACCTGGTGACCCGCGTCGAGTCGCGCGGCGAGCAGCAAGGCACGCTGCCGCCGGAGCTCTCGGGGCGCTTCGCGCTGCAGGGCGTGCCGTTCACGGCGCGGTTCGAGTGCGCGCGGCGCGGCAAGAACGGGAGCGTCGCCGAGTCGCGCTTCCGGCCGGCGCGCGTCACGCCGAAGCCGCGCGTGCAGGGGACGCAGACGGCGTTCGTCACCGCGGAGCCGAGCGCGAAGGGCGCGGAGATCCACGTGGGCGGCCCGCCCGGCGCGGAGATCGGCTGCGTGCGGGTCAAGTTCCACTGGGACCAGGACGCCGAGCGGCTCGCGAAGGAGCCGTCCTCGTGCTGGGTGCGCGTGAACCAGGTGTTCGCCGGCGTCGGCGAGGGCGCGGTGTTCCACCCGCGCGTCGGCGTCGAGGTGATCGTCGACTTCGAGGAGGGCGACCCGGACCGGCCGATCGTCGTGGGCCGCGTCTACAACGGCCAGAACCGCCCGCCGGGCGGCGCGCCGACCGTGAGCACCTTCAAGACGATGACGAGCCCCGGCGGCGGCACCCACAACGAGCTGCGCTTCGACGACACCGCCGGCAGCCAGCAGATCCTGCTGCACACGCCGATGAACTGGAACAGCGAGGTCGGCAACGACCGGAGCGAGCAGGTGGCGGCGAACAGCGGCTCGTCCGTGGGCAGCAACCGCAACGAGTCGACCGGCGCGAACCGCAGCACCATGGTCGGCGGGAACAACTCGGAGCTCATCGGCGCGAACGAGTCGACCACCGTCGGCGCGAACCAGAACGTGACCATCGGCGCGAACCAGACGGTCTCCGTCGCGGCGAACCAGACCCTCACCGTCACCGGCAACCAGAGCGCGAGCATCACGGGGAACCAGGAAGAGAAGGTCACCGGCAACCGCTCCGGCGACGTCACCGGCAACGACACGCTCACGGTCACCGGGACCCGGAGCGTGACCGTGACCGGGGCGCAGACGACGTCGTACCTGGCCACCCACGAGGTGAGCGTCGCCGCGAGCCAGAAGATCAACGTCGGCGGCGAGCAGACCGTGGCGGCGACCGGGCCTCAGGGGCTGAAGTCCTCGGCGAGCCAGAAGATCGAGGCGCCGTCGCAGGAGATCAAGGCCGACGGGGTGCAGGCGCTCAAGTCGACGACCCTCGCGGTGAACGCGTCGAGCACGATGAAGGTCGACACGTCGCTCTTCGATGTGAACGGCTCGACGCTGGAGCTGAAGGGCGGCCAGATCCTGATCAAGGGCGGCCAGGTGGTCATCGAGGACGGCGAGATCGCCATCAAGGGCGGCAAGGTCACCGTGAACGGCTCGCCGATCGAGATGGACGGGGGCGGGATGGTCCAGGTGACGGCGGGGCTCATCAAGCTGAACTGACGGGACTGACGGAACTACGGAACTGACGAGACCGACGGCCGCGATGCGCTTCTCGAACGACACGCCGCTGCCCGCGGCGATGCTCCCGAACGCGGAGCAGGACGACCGGGTGACGGCGATCTTCCTGGCCGCGATCACGTACCGGATCGCCGGCGGCCGGCTCGCCCTCGCGCCCGCCCAGCGGCCGCTCCTGCTCGACCCGGCGCTTCCGTACCCGCACGACGGGATGCTCCAGAAGAGCGTCGCGTCGGTGTGCGCGACGGGGTTCGTCTACCCGAGGGAGGGGCGCGCGCGCGAGGCCACGGCGGTGCTGCGGGTGGGCGATCGCGACGCGGCGATCGTGGCGTACGGGCAGCGCGTGTGGCAGCGCTCGGTCGGCGGAGGGCTCGCGCCGAGCGCGCCGCTCGCGTTCGAGCGGGTCGAGATGAGCTGGCGCAACGCCTACGGCGGCGTCGTGCAGGAGCCGGCGCGGGTGGTGTCGCTCGGCGACGACGACGGCGGCGGCGAGGCGTTCGTCCCGGAGCACGAGAGCGGGTATCCGCACAACTTCGAGGGCAAAGGGTTCATCACCGACGCGGCGCGCGCGCAGGACCAGCCGCTGCCGCAGCTGGAGCACCCGGAGCAGCTCATCCGGCGCTGGAACGACCGCCCCGAGCCGGTCTGCTTCGCCCCCTACCCGCTCTGGGGCGGCCTGCGCGCGGCGCACGTGTGGCACGACCAGCAGTTCGACCAGAGCGGCGCGAGCAAGCTGGCGAGCCGAGCGGCGCCGCGGACGACGTTCGACGCGATCGCGCCCGGGACGCGGATCGCGCTCGGCGGGATGCGGCCCGGCGGGGAGGCGCTGGTGTTCGAGGCGCCGGCGCCGCCCGTCGCGGTGACGGTGGCCGTGGGCGGCGCGTCCGAGCGGCTCGTGCCGGCGCTCGACGCGGTCGACATCGACGCCGAGGCCGCCGAGGTGCGGCTGCTCTGGCGCGCCAGCGTGAGCTACGGCCTGGTGCAGCTGGAGCACCGGCGCGCGCGGCTCGAGGCGACCGAGGCCTTCCCGCGCGGGTGAGGCAGGAGAGGGGCGGACGTGGCGCACAACTTCCACGACATCAATGGCTGGCTGATCGTGGGCCTGGAGATGCACCAGGGGTTCCACATCTTCCCGCCGGCGCCGATGAAGTTCTTGAAGCTCGTGCTCCTGCACCCCTTCACGCTGGGGGACAAGCAGAAGCCAACGGTGCTGTTCAACGGCGTGCCCTCGGTGGCGCACCAGCACGAGCCCAAGTTCCTCTGGCCGCACCTCGGGATCGTCCCGGATCCGCTAGACGCGCTGACGCCGCTCCACATCCTGTTCGGCTCGCACAAGTGCTGGCTGCCGCGCGGCGCGGTGGAGATCTGCGGGGAGAAGGCGACCTGCTGCGTGATCGGCGGGCCGGTGTCGCTCAACGCGGACTGCTGGGACATCGGCCGGTGGCCGACCTCGCTGGTGCTCAACCCGGGGACGGTGCAGACGACGCCGACCTTCGGGGACTTCGCGATGGGGGCGGTGACGCTGGCGATCGACCTGGTGCTCGACCTGCTGTTCGAGGGGGCGGCCAAGATCGCGGGCGGGCTGCTGCTGAAATTCGGCGGCAAGGTGCTGAAGCCGCTGTTCAAGAAGGGGAAGGACCTCGTCGGCAAGGGGCTGCGGGCGGCGACCAAGCAGATGGGGAAGGCGGGGAAGGCCCTCGGGAAGGGGGCGCGCGCGCTCAAGGGCAAGGCGGCGTCGGCGTTGAAGAACGCGAAGTGCTTCTTCACGGGGCACCCGGTGGACGCCACCTCGGGGACGGTCGTGGACCGCAAGGTGGACCTCTCGCTCCCCGGCGCGATCCCGCTCCTCTGGGAGCGTCATTATTCGTCGGCCCGCGCGCTCGAGCGAACATCGCTGGGGCGGGGCGGGTGGACGCACAGCCTCGAGCAATGGATCGAGGCGGACGAGGAGCGCATCACGCTCCGGGACGAGCAGGGACGCGACGTCTATTTTCCCCGCATCGCCGCGGGAGAGAGCGCGTTCCACCGGCCGGACCGGCTGACGCTGCGCGCCGAGCAGGGCGGCGGCTTCTCGGTCTACAACCATGCGTCGCGCCTCACGCGACGTTTCGCGCCGGCCGCGCCGCAGGGCAGGGCCTGGCTCCGCGCGATCGAGGACGCCCACGGCAACGCCATAACGCTGGAGTATGCGGGAGAGCGGCTCCACCGCGTCGTCGACACGGCGGGCCGCGAGGTCCGCGTCAAGATGAGCCACGGCGGCCGCATCGCCCGCCTCGAGGTCTGGGCCGAGGGCATCCTCGAGCAGTGGGTCGATTACGCCTATACCAAGATGGGCGAGCTCGCGAGCGCGACCGACGCGCTCGGACACGCCGAGCATTACGGCTACGACGAGGATCATCGCATGGTGAAGACCACGCTGAAGAACGGCGTGAGCTTCTATTACGACTACGATCCCGAGACCGGCTGGTGCAGGAAGACCTGGGGCGACGGCGGGCTGCACACGGTCGAGCTCCGGGTCGATCTGGAGCAGCGGATCACGTGGCTGACCGGCAACGAGGAGCCGCGGATCCTGCGCTGGAACGAGGACGGGATCGTCGTGCGCGAGGAGACGCCGGACGGGATCGTCCTCAGGACCTGCGAGGTGGACGAGGACCAGTACGTGGTCGCCGAGGCGAACGGCGCCGGCGAGGCGACGCGGTACGAATACGATGCGCGGGGGAACAAGATCCGGGAGATCGATCCTGCGGGGAATGTGACCCAGTGGGAGCTCGAGGATGATTTGCCGGTCGTGTGCGTCGGGCCCGACGGGCTGGCGACGAGGTACGAACACGACGCCAGCGGGTCGCTGACAGGCGTCGTTTATCCGTCGCGGCAGCGCTATGCGCTGAGCTATGACGAGCGCGGACACCTGCGCGCGATCCGAGGCGATGAAGGGGTGCTCGTGTCGTTCGTGGTGGACCGCCGGCACCTCGTCGTCGAAGAGGTCGACGCGCGCGGTTCGAGGAAGCTGTACGGCTATGACCGGCTGGGGCGCGTCGCATCGCGGACCGACGCGCTCGGCAGGACGAGCAGGGTGACCTACGATCGCCTCGGTCGACCGCTGGTCGTGCGGTATCCGGACGGAACCGAAACGCAGTCGGGTTACGACGCGCTCGGCAACCTCTGCCGCATCGTCGATGCCCTCGGGCAAACCACGGAGCTGGAGCACGCCGGGACGGGCGTGCTCACCCGGTTCGAGCAGCCCGACGGGCGCGCGTGGTCGTTCAAGTACACCGCCCGAGAGAAGCTCCAGCGCATCACGAACCCGAGAGATGAGGCGTACGAGTTCACCTACGACGCCGCCGGGAGGGTGACGGAGGAGAGGACCTTTGACGGGCGCGTGCTCCGATACAGCTATTCTGCGGGCGGGCGCTTGACCCGGATCGACTACCCGGACGGGGGCTTCCGGTCGTTCTCTCACGACCCGCTCGGCAAGGTCGTACGGGAGGACGCGACGGACGGCTCGATCCAGTTCGATCGCGATTCCACAGGGCGGCTGCTCGGCGCGGCGGTGGAGCAGGGCGGGGAGCGCATCGTGACCCGCTTTGAACGAGACGCGCTCGGACGGGTCGTGTCGGAAACGCAGGGCGGGGGGACGCTGCGCTACGGGTACGACGCGCTCGGGCGCCGCGTCCAGCGCGTCATGCCCGACGGGGTGACGACGCGGTATGCCTACGACGCGCTCAACGATCTCGTCCATGTGGAGCACGACGGCCATGGGCTCGTCATCGAGCGGGACGCGCTCGGCCGGGAGAAGTCGCGGGGCGACGCGGAGGGGCGCGTCTCGATCCGAAGCCAGTACGACGCGATGGACCGCATCATCGAGCAGCGCGCCGACGTCCGCGCGCCCGGAGGGGGCGCGCCCACGGCGGCGGTGCAGCGGCTCTGGCGATACGACCCGCTGGGCCGCGTCGAGCAGGTCAGGGACGGCCGCTGGGGGGCGACGAGCTACCGCCACGACGCGATAGGACAGCTGATCGAGGCTCGGCGTGGGTCACACCGCGACGTCTTCGAGTACGACGCCGCCGGAGCGGTGTCGATGATGCTGGAGGGGCTCGACCAGAGCGCGCCGGACGCACAACGAGCGACGTGGGAGATCGGGCGGGGAGACCTGCTCCTCCGCACCTGCCGGGCGAGGTATGCCTACGACGGGCGAGGGCGGCGGATCATGAAGGTACAGCAGGGGGAAGGGCAGGAGCCCGAGCGGACGGACTATGCTTGGGACTGCCGTGATCGCCTGCGAGAGGTGCGGCTGCCCTCCGGAGAGAGGGTCGTCTTCAGCTACGACGCCTTCGGGCGGCGGACGCGAAAGGAAGTCTTCGACGCGCGCGGCGATCGGCGGCGCGAGGTGCGCTTTCTGTGGGACGGTGACGTGCTGGCGGCCGACATCGACAGCGAGCAAGGATCCCGCTGCTTCGTCCACGCTCCAGGGACGTTCGTGCCTCTGCTCCAGTCCGAGCGGGGGGAGGTGTTCAGCTATCTCAACGATCACGTCGGCGTGCCCAAGGAGCTGCTCGACGCGAACGGGCGGGTGGCATGGTCGGCGGCGCACTCGGCGTGGGGTCGGGAAATCGAGGCGTTCGCTGGGCCGGGGCGCGAGGGCGAGGCCGGCCGAGGGGTGGCGTCGCCGTTCCGCCTCCTCGGGCAGTACGCGGACGAGGAGACTGGGCTTTGCCTCACGAGGTTCCGGTACTTCGACCCGGAGGTGGGGAGGTGGTGCAGTCCGGATCCGTTGGGCCTCGCCGGTGGAGGCGACCCGTTCGGCTTCAACGCGGCGCCGACCTGGGCCGTCGACACGCTGGGGCTGGATCCGACCCCTGAGCAGATCGACCACGCCGTGAAGAACATCCCTGGGCTCACGGAAGATCAGGCGCGTCTGATCATGAACGAATCCTTCAAGCGCAACTCGTCCGCGGTCTTCGGGGGAAGCAGGATACGCGGGAACTTCAGGCCGGACAGCGATCTCGACGTGGGCTTCGGCGGGCTGTCCAAGGCCCAGGCAGGCAAGGTCATCGACAAGGCCAACGAGCTCGGCCCGCTGAGCATCGAGACGACGCGCATCGTCCCGGGGAACGGAACCAGCAACATTCCTGTCATCGAGAGCCCAGAGGAGTTCTTCATGCGAGAAGGCGTCCGTTCCGATCCTGGGCGCGTCGGAGAGCGGTTCGTCCCATCCGGGTACATCGCGTATCATCCCGACGGCAGGATCGTGGACGGCAGGATCAGGTGCTGACGCTGGAGGATGTCACATGAAGCTGCGGTGCTTCGTGAACGGAAACCCCACGGCCTCTGGGTCGCTCACCCGCCGCCCGATGAACTTCGGGCAGGGCTGCCCCGGCCTCCCCGCGCACGCGTACCGGATCGAGGCCGAGACCGGCGGATTCCTTGCTGCGATGCGGAGGGAGCTCGCTCAGCTCCGGGAGGAGCTCATCGATGATCTTCCTTATGACGCGGAGTCGGAGGAGGTCCGCGCTCTCCAGGCGCTCGACTGGCCCGCCCTGGAGGATCTGTTGCGCCTCGACGCAGGGCTCCTGGAACGAGTCTTGTCCAAGTACTTGATCCAGGAAGTCCTCGACACGCTCCTGCCCCATCGAATCGAGGAGCTGGTGGCTCCTGCCTACGCCATCGACAGCGTGTCGACGTTGCAGATCGGCCCGGCGCTCCTGCGACTCGAGGGGATCGCCTACCCGCTGGCCGCCTGATCACCGACGCCCCGGACCCAGCGACCTTCGAGGCGCTCGCGGCGACGCCCCCGTCACCTGCACCGTGAGCCACGGAGGCTCACCACCGCCCCCACGTCACCCCGAGCTTCGTCTCCGCGAGCTGCTCCTCCGCGATCGGCGCGAGGAGCCGGACCGCCCCGCACCACGTCAGCGACACCGTCCGCCGCTCCCCGTCGATGCGGACGGTCTGCAGCACCGCCTCCGGCGTGAAGATCTTCGGCGCTCCCGGCGGCCGCACCGACAGCGCCGGCGCCTCCCCGGGGAGCGCGAACTGCACCTCCGGCTGCCCCTGCACCAGGTACTTCAGGATCACGAGCTCGTCGCCCCGCAGCCGCTCGGTCGCCAGCCCCGGCGCCGCGCCCTGCGCGAACCGCGGCAGCACCTCGTTCTTCCGGAACGGCCCCCCGAGGTCCGCCCCGTCCGCGAACGCCATCTCCCGGATCGGCTTCGCCGGCGGATCGTGCTCCAGGAAGGCGCCGAGCCCCCGCATGATCCGCGGGTACCAGGTGTGCGCCACCCAGCCGAGCCCGCCCGAGGCCGGCGCGTCGAGCCACGCCCGCGGCGCCTGCACGAAGAAGCGCGACGCCGCGAGCGGGTCCCCCGGGTCCTCGATCTGCGGCAGGAGCTCGCCGTCGGCCCGGTCCCGGTCCACGTCGAGGAAATACCCCCGCCCGACCTTGTTCCGCGGGTAGGCGAAGACGCCCTCCTCGCGCGGCGAGGGCTCGACCCGCCGCCCCTTGCGGCGCTCGGGCGGGTCGAGCTCGTCGTGGGCGTACGCGTCGTAGCCGCCGTAGGCCAGGTCCCACGACAGCGGCACGCTCTCGAACGGCGCCGGATCCGGGAAGCGCACCTGCCCCTCGAGCGAGACTTCCACCCGGCGCTCGCCGAGCACCCGAAGCACGCGCGCGCTCCGCCCCGCGGCCACGCCGACCATGAGCTCGCGCACCTTGCCCGGCGCGTGCGCCCGGCCGGTCACCACCACGTCGGTGGCCGGCTTCGGCGGGAACAGGTCCATGTCGTCGCGCAGCGTGCGGTAGCGGTCGTGCTGGTCGGTCTCGATGTCGGGGTCGATGACGACCGGCGCCTGCTCGTCCGCGAGCGTCACCCGGCCGCCCGCGAAGGAGTAGGTGCGCTTGGCCACGCAGACCATCCACACCTTGCCGTCGTGGCTCTTCGCGCACCGCACGGCCTGGGTCACACGCGGGGAGGCCTCTGCGCTCATCGGGCTCCTTGCAGGGTCGCGTCCGACGGGTATCTCCGCCCACGCGCGCACGCAAGGGCGAGGTCCGGCGCGCGCTCGCGGCTCACCGCGCGCGGCGCCCGACCCTGCGCTACGATGCGACCGTGACGGACGCGCCCGCCCCTCTCCCCCCGCAGCCTCCCTCGCCGCAGGATCCTGCGCCGGAGGGTCCTCCGCCGCAGGCCGGCGCCCTGGCGCCCGCGCCCGGCGCGGAGCTCGCGCCGCCCGCTCGGGTGGTGCCCCTCGCCTCGGGGCGCTCCATCGAGATCGCCGAGGAGGGCGCCGGCGAGCGGATCCAGATCCGCGCCGCGGCCGGGCAGATCCTTGTCTCCATCCGGATGACCGACGACGGGCCGGTGCTGTCGCTCACCGGCGCGTCGCTGGAGATCGCCGCCGCGAAGACGCTCTCGCTCTCGTGCGACACGCTGCAGATCCAGGCGGCGCAGGACGCCGCCATCGAGGTGGGCGGGAGCCTGCACGAGCGGGTGCGCGGCAGCGCGGTGCGCGAGGCCGGCCGGAGCGCGCGCACCACGGCGCGCGAGGTGAAGGTCGAGGCGTCGCCCGGCGGCGTGGAGATCCGGGCCAACGACGACGTCGACATCGTCGGCGAGCGGGTGCGGCTCAACTCCGAGGATCCGCCGATGCCGCTGTCCTGGGAGGAGTTCCGCGCGCGCCAGGCGCTCGCCGGCGGCCCCGGGCAGCCCGCCGCACTGGCCGCCGGAGAGGCGGCGCCGCGCGCGCCGGACGAGCGCTCCCGCCCCGGGGGGTGAGCGCCGGGCTCACTCGGTCCGCAGCTTGTCCAGGAGCGCCATCAGCTCGGCGGAGAGCGCCATGTTGCCCGCGGCCTTCTTCGTCCACACCCGCACGATCGGCATCAGCGCCGCCCGCTGGATGGCGAGCGCGTCGAGGACCTCGCCGGCCGCGCCGCGCTCCAGCCCCACCGCGATCCGGGCGTACTCCTCCAGGGCGATCGGGCCGCGGAACGCCTCCACGGCCGCCACGTAGGCGGCGTCGTGCGCGGCGCGCAACCGGCCGCCGGCGCGCGCGTCCTTGTCCAGGAGGGCCCGGAAGCGGCGCTCCACCGCGTCCCAGGCGCGCTCGCCGAGCCCGTGCGCGCGCAGCACCTCCGGCCGCGGCGCGCGCCGCTCGGCGATCTCGGCGGAGATCGCCGCGAAGCGCTCCACCGGCACGTCCTCCGGTCGCACGGCCGGCTCCGGCGCGGGCGCGGGCGCGGCGAGCGGCGACGGGGGCTCCTTCGCGAGGCCGGTCGCCGAGCTCGGCGGCGCGGAGGGCGGCGGCGCGGAGGGCGGCGGCGCGGAGGGCGGCGGTGCGTTCGCCTGCGCCGCGGCCGGAGGCGGCAGCGAGCTCGACAGCCGTTGGCCGAAGAGCGGGGGCGGAGAAGGCGGCGGCGCGCTCGGCAGCGGCTGACCGAAGAGCGGGGGCGGAGGCGGCGGCGCGATGCCCGGGTCGGGGACAGGCGCCGCCGCGGCGCGCGCTGCCTGGAACGGCAGCGGCTCCGCGGGCACAGGCACGAGGCCCGCGCTCAGCGTGCCCGGCGTCAGCGTGCGCGGCGCCAGGGTGTCCGCACCCTCGTCGAGGGCGCTGGCCGCGGCGCCCGGCCGCGGCTCGGCGGGCGCCGGCGGGAGCGGCGCCGACGGCCGGTCGCTCGGCGCCGCCCCGGAGGGCCGCGCGGGCGCGCCGCTCCCCTCCCCGGCCGCGCCCTGCGCCGCCGGCGCGAAGGGCAGCGCCGACGGCGCAACGAACGGCAGCACGCCGGAGGAGCCCGCCGCGCTCAGATCCGGCACGAGCGTGCTCACCATCGCCGCCGGCAGAGCTCCGCCCGTCGCCCCGGGCGCGGGCGCGCCGGCGTCGCCCCGCTCCGGCGCGCTGGCGGCGACCGCCGGCATCAGCGTCTCCGCCAGCTCCGCCTCGGCCGCCGGCCGCTCCGCGGTCACCACCACCGTCACGTCCTCGGCCGCGTGCCGCAGCGGCACCGCCCCGCGCCACGTCAGCGTGCAGATCCCGCGATCCGCGTCGATCCACAGCGTGTCGCAGCGCAGCCGCATCTCCTGCGGCGCGGCGTCGCCGCGGAGCAGCGACGCGCGCGGGATCACGCCCTCCAGCACGGTCGCGAGCTCGGGGTGCTGCGGGTGCAGGTGCGCGAGGACGAGCCGCTCGCCCGCGGGCAGCTGGTCGAGCTGCTGGTCGGGCGGCGCCGCGTTGAAGTAGCCGGGATCGATGTCCTCCGGCAGCGGCCGCTCCGCCCAGGCGTCGTGGCCGAACGTGGCGGCGTGCCGGCGCAGCCTCGCGGCCCGCTCGGGCCACGACGGCGCGATCGGCCCGAAGCCCGCGGGCGGCAGCGGCTCCGCCGGGCCGCGGAGCTCGGCGCCGGGCGGCAGGAGGCTCGGCGCCGGCCGGAGCCCGCGCGCGTCGGGCGCCGCGTTCGCGGGGATGCCCACCGGGTTCCAGCCGTCGCGCCCGCGCGCCGCGCGCTCCCACCGGAGCGACGCCCTGTCGAACGGCGCGGCCGCCGTGAGCTGCCCGCCCGCCGTCCACGCGCGCTGGCCGTGCACCTCGATCCGTTTGTCGATCGCGCCGATCGCGAGCCGCGCCACGAGCGAGGCCGCGGGCTCGCCGTGGGGCGCGTGGGCGTGGCCGACCACGAGCACGTCCACGCGGCGCTTGAACGGCGCGAGATCGCTCGCGGCCCACAGGCTCGCCCGGGGGTCGTCGCCCCACGGGACGTCCACCTCCCACGGCGCCTCCTGCGCGGGCGCGAGGCGCGAGCGCCCCGGCTCGAGCGCGAAGGTCGCCTTGCAGACCACGGTGAGCGCGAAGGCCTCGGGGCGAGGCCGCCAGACGAGGGACGCGACGCGGAGCGGGCAGGTCGAGGAGACGCGCACGTCGGAAGCTTATCGCTCCCGGGCGGCCGGTGACGGCGCGCGATGCGCCCGGCGCCGCGCCGGCGCTACTCCTGCCAGAGGACGCCGAGCTCGATCTCCACGGCGTCGAACGGCGCCGCGCGCACGGTGACGTCGCCCTCCCACGCGCCCATGCGCGCGAACCGCCCGCCGTCGATGCGGAAGACCTCGAGGCTCCGGAGCCGCGGATCGATGAGCCAGTAGTGCGTCACCAGCTCGCGCGCGTAGATCTCCATCTTGTCGCGGCGGTCGACCGCCTCGGTGGACGGCGAGATCACCTCGCACACCCAGTCGGGCGCGAGGAAGATGGCCGCGTTCCGCATCGGGATCTGCGGCATCCGGTCGCGGCGCCACGCGGCGATGTCGGGGATCACGATGTCCGGATCGGTGCCGAGGTGCAGCTCGGGCTCGACCAGGAGCGCCCACCGGCCGGGCCCCTTGATGCCCCGGCGAAACGGGAGGTAGAGCTCGCCGGCCAGGACCGACGTGACGTTGCGGCAGGACAGGGACGGCCGCGGCGTCGCGTGGAGGACGCCGTTCAGGATCTCCGCCACCTGGTTGGGGGGCGTGTCAAGGACATCCTGGTACGTGGCGCGACGACCGTCGGACATGGTCGGAACTTAGCACGCACGCCGCGCGCAGCGGCTCACGTCGCGAAGATCTGACGCGCGTCCTGGAACGACTTGAACTCGAGCGCGTGGCCGCTCGGGTCGACGACGAAGAGCGTCGCCTGCTCTCCCGGCTCGCCGACGAAGCGGATGTGCGGCTCGATCAGGAACGCGACCCCGAGCCCGCGCAGCCGCTCGACCAGCGCGTGCCAGGCGCGCCACTCGAGGATGGCGCCGAAGTGGCGCACCGGCACGTCCTTGCCGTCGACCGGGTTCGTGGGGAGCACGGCGCCGGGCTCATCGACGAGGTGGGCCGAGATCTGGTGGCCGAAGAAGTCGAAATCGATCCACCGGTCGGCCTCGCGGCCGACGCGGCATCCGAGCACGTCGACGTAGAAGCGGCGGGTCGCCTCGAGGTCCGAGACCGGGAAGGCGAGGTGGAACGGCGGGGCCTGGGTCATCGAGGTCCTCCCTGTGCGGCGCCCGCCATCGTAGGGGAGGCGGCGGCCTCGGGACAGGCCCGCCGCCGGGCCGGCGCCGCCCGCCGGCCCCTCCGCGCCGCCGGGCGCCGCCTGCGGGCCTGCCGCCGCCCGCCCCTGGACGCCCCCGGGACCCCGGCCGGGGCGCCCCGGGGCGGGTCGAAAATGCCCGAGCAGCCCCCCGGTCGCCGCGGCTTCGTTGTAGATTCCGCCGCCATGAGCGAAGCCGCACCCTCTCCCAGTCAACGCCCCCGCCCGCTCGTCCTCTGTATCCTCGACGGATTCGGCGAGCGCGAAGAAAAGGACCAGAACGCGATCGCCCTCGCGAAGATGCCGAACCTCGACGCGATCAAGCGCGACGCGCAGACGACGCTGATCGGGACGAGCGGCCCCGACGTCGGCCTCCCCGTGGGGCAGATGGGCAACAGCGAGGTCGGCCACCTGAACTTCGGCGCGGGGAGGATCGCGCTGATGGACATCTCGCGCATCGACGTCGCGATCGCCGAGAACAAGCTCGGCTCGAACGAGATCATCGACCGCACGTTCCGCATCGCGCAGGACCGCAAGTGCCGGCTGCACCTGTTCGGCCTCGTCTCGGACGGCGGCGTGCACTCGTCGCTCGATCACTTCTTGGCGCTGTTCAAGCTCGCGAAGTTCCACGAGGTGCCCGTGGTCCTGCACGCGTTCCTCGACGGGCGCGACACGCCGCCGAAGAGCGCGTGGGGGTACGTCGAGAAGGTCCAGGAGGCGCTCGAGGGCGTCGGCGTCATCGGCACCGTGTCGGGCCGGTACTACGCCATGGACCGCGACAAGCGCTGGGACCGCGTGACGAAGGCCTACACGGCGATCGTGCGCGGCGACGCGCCGCGGGCCGACACGGCGTTCGACGCGATCCAGCAGTCGTACGCGCTCGGCAAGACGGACGAGTTCGTCGAGCCCGTCCGCATCGGCGACTACAGCGGCATCAAGGGCGACTTCATGGCCGACTTCGCCTCGAAGGAGGCTCGCTGGGAGTGGTTCGGGGAGGAGGTCGGCCTCTCCGTCAACTTCAGGCCGGACCGCATGCGCGAGATCTCGGCGATGCTCACGCGGCGCAACCTGCCGCCCGAGGTCGAGGAGCTCCTCACCGATCGCGGCAAGCCGGTCTACGCCTTCCAGGAGCACTGCTACAGCTGCATGACCGAGTACGACGCGGCCCTGAAGCTGCCGGTCGCGTTCCCGAAGGACGAGGTGACCGACTCGTTCCCCGAGGTGATCTCCCGCGCCGGGCTCACGCAGCTCCGGTGCGCCGAGACCGAGAAGTACGCGCACGTCACGTACTTCTTCAACGGCGGCCGCGAGGAGACGTTCCCGGGCGAGGACCGGAAGCTCGTGCCCTCCCCGCGCGACGTCGCCACCTACGACAAGAAGCCCGAGATGAGCGCGGCCGGCGTCGCGAGCGAGGTCGTGGCCGCGATCAAGAGCGGGAAGTACGACTTCATCCTCGTGAACTTCGCGAACCCGGACATGGTCGGGCACACGGGCATCCTCGAGGCCGCCATCCACGCCGTCGAGGCGGTCGACAAGGGGATCGGCGACATCGCGGGCGCCGTGCGCGAGGCCGGCGGCGCGCTGATGATCACCGCGGACCACGGCAACTGCGAGCAGATGAAGGACGATCAGGGCAACCCCCACACCGCCCACACGCTGAACCCGGTGCCGCTCTACTACCTGAACAAGCACGACGCCGGCGTCGTGCTCCGTTCGGGCGGCCGCATCTGCGACGTGGCGCCGACGATGCTCGAGATCCTCGGCATCCCGCAGCCCGCGGCGATGACGGGGCGCTCGCTCCGCGTTCGACAGCGCTAAGTGGGCGCCGCGGAGAGGCAGCTCGGCCCGTACATCCTGCGCGAGGCCGTCTCGTCGCGGGCGCTCACGGTCACGTACCGGGCCGAGCACGTCGAGCTCGGCCGGGCGGCGCTGATCAAGACGCTGAAGCCCACGGTGTCGGCCGCGAGCGCGTTCGCGGCCGGCCTCGAGCGCGAGGCGAAGATCCTCGCGCGCATCCGGCACCCCAACATCATCGACATCCACGATTTCCAGCGCGACGAGGACCGGATCTGGCTGGTGCTCGAGCCGCTCTCGGGCCCGACGCTCGCGGAGCTGTGCGCGCGCGCCGGCCGCCTCGACGAGGGCGCGGCGGCGGCCATCGCGCTGGAGATCGCGCGCGGCCTCGGGCACGCGCACGAGCGCGGGGTCGTGCACCGCGAGCTGCGCCCGGAGCGCGTCGTCGTCACGGCGCCCGGCGGCGTGAAGATCCTGGAGTTCGCGGCGGCGTTCGACGGCCGGCTGCCGTCGCTGCCCGAGCCGTTCGAGGGCAGCGACACGTTCGCGCGGCCCGACTACATGGCGCCGGAGCAGATCCTCGGGGCGGAGACCGGGCCGCAGGCCGACGTGTTCGCGCTCGGCGTGGTCCTGTTCGAGATGCTCGCCGGCGCGCGCCCGTTCGACGAGCCGAAGGTCGGGCCGGCCGACGCGGACGCTGCGGCTTCCGCGTCCCGCGCGTCGCGCGCGCCGCGCGAGCGCGAGGAGGACCGGTGGGCGGAGGGCCGGGCCGTCGCGCACCGCATCCGCAGCGCGCCGCCGCAGCCGCTGCGGGCGCTCGCGCCCGACGTGTCGCGCGGCCTGGAGCGGGTGGTGCTCCGGTGCCTCGAGAAGGAGCCGGAGCAGCGCTACGAGAACGGCCGCGCCGTCGCGGACGCCCTGGCCGAGGAGCTCGCCGAGCGCGGTCACGCGCAGCCGAGGGCGCTCATCGGGAGGGCGCTCGCGGCGGCGAAGCTCGGCGGGGACGAGCTCCCGCCCGCGCACGTGCCGTCCGTCCGCCCGGCCGCCGAGCGGCGCCACGCGCCGTCGCTCGCGCCGGACGCGGTCCGGCTGCTCGGCATCTTCGCGCTGGTCGTCGTGGGCGGCGCGCTCATCGAGCTCGGCTTGCGCGAGCACGACGCGGTCGGCCCGCCCAGCGCCGAGGCCAGGCAGCCCGGCGCGCCGTCGGAGGGGCGCGGCTACCTGAAGGTGCTCGCCAGGCCGTGGGCGGAGGTCGTCGTCGACGGGGAGCTCGTCGACGTGACGCCGATGGCGCGGTCGATCCCGCTCCAGGCGGGGCGGCACTACGTCACGTTCCGCCACCCGAACGCGCCCGAGGAGAAGCGCACGATCACCGTCTCCGCCGGGCAGACGGTCACGCTCGACGTCAGCATGCGGATCGACCGCAGCGCGCTCGACGCGGGGGCGCCGCCGGTGGAGGACAGGGACGCCTCACCCTGAGGCGCGGCGCCCGGGGAACCGCCGCGCCGGCGCCGGATCGCTCCGGCGCTCGAGCCCGTCGGTCGACCCGGCGATCGTCGCATCGGCGGGAGGCGTCAGCCCGTGCGCTCTTCGGCGCGGCCGTGATGCGCGCTCGACGAGGCTTGCCCGCCGGGCGGCGCGCTCGGGACCTGCCCACGGGCCTCCCGAGGGGGCTCGCGCGGCAGCTCCACGATGAACGTGGCGCCCGCGCCGGGCTCGCTGTCGATCCGGATGCTCCCGCCGAGCGCGTCGACGATGCGCCGCGCGATCCAGAGCCCGAGGCCGAGCCCCCCGAAATGGCGCTCCGACACGCCGCGCTCGAACCGCCCGAAGAGGCGCGCCTGCGTCGCGCGGGCGATGCCGGCGCCGCGGTCGCGCACGACGAGCCGGGCCCGGCCGTCGTCGCCCTCGACCCGGACATCGATGGGCTTGCCCTCACCGAACTTGACGGCGTTCGACAGCAGCTTGTCCGCCACCTGAACGAGGCACACGCGATCCCAGAGGCCCACGACCCCGGGCTCCGCGTCGAGGGACAGCGCCGAGCCTGCGTGCTCGAGCGCCGCCGCGTGCCTCGCGGCGACGTCGCGGACCAAGAGCGACAGATCCACCGGCTCCATCCGCATCTCCGGCTCGCCCGCGGCGAGGCGCGCGACGTCGAGGAGATCGTTCGCGAGCCGCTCGAGGCGTCCGATCTGGCGCCCGGCGCGCTCCAGCTTCCTGGCCGCGCGATCGGACCCCTCGGCCCTCATCCGGCCGGCGCGCGCGTCCCGGAGCAAGGTCTGGACTTCCACCTGGAGCGGCGTGAGCGGCGTCCTCAGCTCGTGCGCGGCGAGCGTGAGGAACGTGTCGCGCGCCCGCACCCCCTCTTCGGCCTGCGCGAGCAGGCGCGTCCGCTCCTCCAGCAGGCGCGTCCGCTCCTCCAGCAGGCGCTCGAGGTCGCCGTAAAGGAACGCGTTCTCCAGCGCGACGGCGGCCTGGGCCGACAGGATCGCCACCACCTCCACGCGCTCGGCCGTGAACGCGCCCGTCACGAGGTCGTTCTCGAGGTACAGCACGCCGCGCAGCGCGCTCCCCGAGAGGACCGGCGCGCACAGCACGGAGCGGGACTGCCGCGACGCGACGTAGGGGTCGTCGCGGGTCGCCGGAGACGTGCGCGCGTCCTCGAGGACCACCGGCGCCCGGGTCCGGGCCACCGTGCGCACGACGGGCAGGCACGCGCGATCGCCGGCGAGCTCGACGGGCGCGCCCGCCGCGCGGACGGCCCCGCGGGACGGGTCGCCGGCCGCCTCCAGGACGAGCGCCCCCTCCCGCTCGACGAAGAGCGCCCCCCGCTGCGCGCCGGCGTTCTCCATGGCGACGGCGAGGAAGCGCGTCGGGAGCTCGTGGAGCGCCAGGCTGCTCGCGATCGCGCGCGAGGCCTTGAAGAGCGACGCCGCGTCGAGCAGGACGGCCGGCGCCTGCGACGTCGTGATCAGCGCGCCCATGGGGGTGTGCATCGGCAGGAGCGTCGCGTGCTGCTGCTCGAGCTGCGCGACCTTGGCCACGGCGCCCCACCGCGCGTAGAGCCGCCGCGCTCGCTCCAGGTAGGCGCGCGCCAGGAAGTCCCTGCCAGCGGCCAGCCAGAAGCGCCCGGCGAGCTCGCACGCGAACGCGGCGTCCTGCACGAACCCGTGCGCCTCCGCCCCGGTGACGGCCTCGTCGTAGAGCCTGGCCGTCGCCCAGGGGTGCTCGCCCTGGATCCCGGACCGCACGGCCTCGATGAGCGCGACGAGGTGCCCGAAGTTCATCGGGGCGTGCCGCGCCGCCTGCCGCAGCCCGGCGAGGATGCCGTCGGCGCGCGCGACGAGCGCGCCGCGCCGCTCCCCCGCCTCTTCCGCGGCGACCATCAGGCAGGCCAGCGCCTCCGGGACCTGCATCCGGGTGAACAGGACGAGCCCGGGCACGGCCGCGAGGTGCGGCTCGATCCACGCGATCTCCTCGAGGACGCCGCGGAAATCGCCGAAGAGGCTGAGCAGGAAGGTGCGATGGAAGGCGATGTAGAACAGGGAGAACGAGTCGCCGGCGGCCTCCAGGCCGGGGCGCGCCGCCTCCGCGTCGAACGCCTCGCCCTTCAGGACCGTCGGCTGCCCGCCCGCCCCCAGGAGGTTCAGCGTGGCCTGCTGGAGGGCCCTCAGGTACCGCGCGGTGCGCTCCTGGTGGAGCGGCGCGAAGGAGCGGCGCAGCTCCTCGATCTCCAGAAGGAGCCCGCGGAGCGGCGCGCCGCTGATGTAGCCGTGGATGCAGTACCCCATGCCGCAGTGGCTCGCCCACTCGAAATCGCCGTGCGAGAGCCCCTCCTGGTGGCCGAGGCGCAGCGGCGCGAGCGTGTCGCGGAAGTGCGCCGTACGCGGGTGGATCATGCACTCGAAGAGGTTGACGATCATGGCCGAGAGCTCGCGAGCTCGCAGCCGCGCCATCACCTCCATCGCGAGCCGGCCGAAGCGCGCGCCCCCCTCGGCGTCGCCCTCCAGGACGACGAGGAGGTTGCCGAAAAAGACATACGACTGCGGGGACGACGGCGCATTGCCGTGCTCGATGGAGAGCCGCACGCCCTCGGTGACGAGGAGCGGGTAATGCGCCGGCGCCACCTGAAAGGCCAGGCCCACGACCTGGCGGATGAGCTGCATGGCGGCGAGGGCGCATGGATCGCGCATGGGTGGCAGCTTCGCGAGCTCCTCCACGCCTTCGCCCGCGAGCCGCTCGCGGATGGCGGAGATGGCGCGCAGCACGTCCTCGACCGCGGGCTTCTCGGGGAATGCGAGCCCGAGCCGCCCGAGCGCGCGGAGGCCCAGGCGCAGGGCTTCCCTGCTCCGGTCCTGCGCTTGCGCGCTGCGGATGCGGAGCCCGTCGACCTCGACCTCCTCGAGGACCGAGGCCGCGTGGGAGGAGAGCGCGGAGACGAGCCGCTCGACGCCGCCGAAATCTCCGATGAGGCAGGCCGCGAGCGCCGTCGCCCGGTACAGCGAGACGGCGAGCTCGCGCGCCCGCGCGAAGCCCTCCTCGCCCAGCACCCGGACGCCCGCGCCGAGCAGGCTCGCGGCCACCTCGAACGACGCCGCGCCGAGGGCCCGCTGGCCGCCGCGCAGGAACAGCCTGGCCACCTCGAGCCGCTCCCCCTCGTCCGCGAGCAGCGCCTGGCCGGCCTTGAGCTGGTCCAGGATCACGAACAGGCGCTCGTCCAGGCGCTCGGCCGGCGTCATGGCGATGAGCCGCCGTCCGAGCTCGAGGTGCACGGCAGGTCGCTCCCGCTCCTCGATGAGCGCGTAGGCCGCCTCCCGGATCCGATCGTGCGCGAACGCGAACGTCGCGCCCGAGGGGTGGCCGGCGGGCGCCCGGAGGCGGAGCGGGATCAGCATCCCGGCCTCCACCGGCTCCCGCAGGTCCGAGAGCGTGTCCTCCGCGGAGGCGCGGCAGACGGCCGCGAGCGTGGCCGCGTCGAACGTATCGCCGAGGCACGCGCCCACGCGCAGCGCGCTCCTCGCGGCCGGCGAGAGCTCGCCGAGCCGCGCGCGGAGCAGCTCGGCGGCGCTCTCCGCCATCGGCGCGGCCTCGACGCGGGCATCGTCCCACGTAAAGGAGGCGGCGGCCGGGTCGAACGTGATGACGCCGTCGCGGAGCAGCCGCTCCAGGAGCTGGCCGATGACGAACGGGTTGCCCCCCGTCTTCCGCGCCACGATCGACGCGAGGGTCCCCACGCGCGAGACCGGGACCCGCAGCGCGTCGGCGACGAGCGCCGCGACGGCGCGCTCGCGGAGCGGCGAGGGCGCGATCGAGGTGACCCTCGCGGCGCCGAGGCGCATGCGATCCATCGCCGCGGGCAGGGGGTGCCCCGCGGCGAGGTCGTTGTCGCGGTACGCGAGGATCGCACAACAGAAGCGCAGCTCCGGATCGGCGGCGAGCTCGCAGAGCAGGTCGAGCGTCGCGGCGTCCGCCCACTGGAGGTCGTCGAGGAACAGGACCAGCGGACGGCCGTCCCGACACAGCGCGCGCACGAAGTTGCGGAGCACCATCGTCGCGCGGTTGCGCGCCTCCACGGGATCGAGCTCCCGCAGCGGCGGCTGCGGCCCGATCAGCAGCGTCAGCTCGGGCACGAGCGCCGTGACCAGGGCGCCGTTCTCGCCCAGCGCGGACAGGAGCTCCTGCCGCCACGCCGCGACCGCGTCCGGCTCGGCCCCGAGCAGGTGCCGTACGACGCCCTGCAGCGCCTTGGCGAGGACGTCGAACGGCGTCGCGCGCTGGGACCTGTCGCACTTGCCCGCGCCGAACATCCCGCGCTTGCCCGTGATGGGGCAGAGCAGCTCGTGGGCCAGCGCCGACTTGCCGATGCCCGGGGGTCCGCCGACGAGGATGACCTCCGCGCGCCCCTCGGCGGTGGCGCGCTCCAGGGCGAGCGCGACGGCCTCGATCTCGTCGTCGCGACCGTACAGCCGGCGGGGGATCGCCAGCCGATCGGGGATGTCGCGCCGGCCGAGCGGGAAGGGCTCGATCCGGCGCGCGCTGCGCCGCGAGTCGACGCACCGGCGGAGGTCCGCCTCGACGCCCCACCCCGTCTGGTAGCGGTCCTGCGGCTCCTTGGCCATCAGGCGGAGCACGAGGTCGGACACGACCTCGGGGATCGCGGGGTCGACCTCGCGGGGCGCGACGGGGGCGCACGCCAGGTGGCAATACACGAGCTCGAGCGGGTCGCTCCGCTCGAAGGGCCGGCTGCCCGTGAGCATCTCGTAGAGCGTCACGCCGAGCGCGTAGAGGTCGGCGCGGGCGTCGAGCGGCCGGTTCATGCGCCCCGTCTGCTCGGGCGCCATGTACGCGAGCGTCCCCTCGATCTCGGACGGCTGCGCGAGCTCGGCTTGCTCCAGCGGCAGCTCGCTCGCGACGCCGAAATCGATCAGCTGAACGGCGCCCGTGCGCTCGTTCCACACGACGTTCGACGGATTGACATCCTTGTGGATGACGTGTCGGCGGTGCACCTCGGTCAGCTCGCCCGCGACTGCAGCGCCGATCGCGAGCGCCTCGTCGATCGCGAGCCGCCGCCGAGCGCAGACGCTGGCGACGGAGACGCCGCCGATGTCCGGCATCTCCAGGCACCGCTTGCCGTCGAAGGCGAGGAGCTGAAAGGCGCGCCCCAGGCGGCGGAGCACCGCGGCCTCGTGGTCGGGGCCCTCGCTCTCATCGCTGTAGATCTTGAGGATCACGGAGCGGGCGGCGCGCCCGTCCGTCGGCGCGACCGCACGGAGCACGTGGCCCGACCTCGTGCGGGCGACCGCCTCGATCTGCCCGTAGCCGGCGGACTCCAAGGCTTTGACGATCTGAGCTGCGACGTCCATGGCCCACATCCAGGTCGCCCGTCTCGCGCGCGGAGCGCCCTTGTGAGCGGCTGGCGCTCGGCGCGCGAGGGACCTGCGAAGAGGATAGCGACATCGTGGCACCGCGCTGGGCGCCCGCGGCAGGGGCTAGCCGTCCCGTCCGCCGCGCGGCGCAGCGGCGCGCCGCAGCCGATCGAGCGCGATCAGCGGCCGCTCCCGCTTCTCGTGGAGCTCGCCGATGCACGCGCCGCTGCCGCGCTCGAGCGCGCGGCAGCAGTCGGGCCGCACCTCGTAGATCGAGCACAGAAAGCGGCCGCGCTCCGCGTCCAGCGTGAGCGCGGCGCAGCGGCCGTCCTCGACGTGCATGTAGCAGCGGTTGCCGATGAACCGCGTGAGCGCCCGCGCGCGATCGTCCATGCGGTCGTAGTCGCAGCCGAAGACCCGGACGTACTCGGGCAGGGTCGAGAAGCAGCAGGTGCCGCACGCGGTGCACTCGGGCACGCCCGCCTCGCCGCGGCCGCCCGCGCCCGCCGCCTCGCGCGTCAGAGCCGGACCTCCACGTGCGTCCCGCGCTTCAGCTCGTCGAGCCACTTCTGCTTGGCCTTCTGCAGGATCTCTGCCTGCAGCCGCTGGAGGATCTCCGGCCGGGCGGCGTCGAGCGTCGTGAAGCGCGACGGCTGGCGGCTGAGGAGCTTCATCACCACGAACGCGTCGCCCGCGCGCATCGGCCCGACCACGCCGCCCGGCTCGGCCGCCATCAGCGCCGCCTCGAGCTCCGGGGCCATCACCTCGCGCTGGCCGCTCGCCGCGGCCTGCGTCCCCTGCGGCGCGCGGACCCCGAGGTCGCCGCCCTCGTCGCGGGTCGCGGTGTCGTCCGAGAACTGCCGCGCGAGCGCCGCGAAGTCCTCGCCCCGCCGCGCGCGGTCGGCGAGCGCCGCCGCGAGCGCGCGCCGCTCCTCGAGCGCTTCGGCGCTCGAGCCGGGCAGGATGCGCAGGACGATCCAGGCCGGGTGGTACTCGCGCCGCCGGCGCTCCTCGCGCACCATCCGGTCGTAAGCGGACAGCACGTCCTGCTCGGTGATGCGCACCCGGCCCTTCACCCGGAGCTGCAGCATCTTCCCCTCGAGGATCTGCCGGCGGATCTCGTCGCGGTACTCCTGCTCGGTGAGCCCGGAGCTCGCCCGTGCCATCCGGAACAGCTCCTCGACCGTCGTCTGCTCCGCGGCGGCGATGTTCCGGAAGGCGTTCTCGATCTCGTCGGAGGTGACGCGGATATTGGCCTTCTCGGCGGCCTGGCCCTCGAGCTCCTCTTCCACCATCTTCTGGACGAGCTCGCGAAAGACCTGCGACTCGGCCGCCGCCTGCTGCGGGCCCGGCGGGACCCGGGCCTGGATCTGCAGGAGGAAGGGGCGGGCCCGCTGCCGCAGATCCGAGAGCAGGATGGCGCGATCGCCGACGACCGCGACGATCCGCTCGCTCACGACCGCGTGGGCGAGCGGCGAGGCGAGGGCGGCGGCGGTGATGAGCCCGGCGAGGGCGAGGCGGAGCGGGGCGCGCATCGCGCGGCTCTACCATTTGACCCCGGCCGGTTCCACGCGTTTCCGGCCCGGCGCGGCCCGACATGACGCGCCGCGCCTCGCTCCGGAGCGCGCCGCGAGCGCGCCGCGCCGCCGCTGTCCAGCCTGTTGCCGCAGCGATCCCGGCGCGGTAAGCGGCCGCCATGACGACCTTTGCCGAGGCCCACGCGAGGACAGCCGATCTCCATCTCGCGGGCAGGCACGCTGGTCGTACCGGACAACCCCATCGCCCCCTTCATCGAGGGCGCGTGGCCCCGCTCGGTCCCGCAGGCCTTGATAGCGATGCGGGGGTGTGAGTAGTGAAGTTGTCCAGCACCAGGTGAATCCGACTCGCCCGCGGGTAGGCACGGGCGATCCGACAATCCCGGCCCTTCAACCCTCGAGGAACAAGTGGAAACGCAAAATTCTACCATCATCTACACGAAGACAGACGAGGCGCCGGCCTTGGCCACGTATTCGCTCCTCCCGATCGTCGAGGCGTTCACGAAGGCCGCCGGGGTCCGGGTCGAGACGCGCGACATCTCCCTGGCGGGCCGCATCCTCGCCAACTTCCCGGAGCGCCTGACGGACAAGCAGAAGCTCGGCGACCACCTGGCAGAGCTCGGCGAGCTGGCCAAGACGCCAAACGCCAACATCATCAAACTGCCCAACATCAGCGCCTCCATCCCGCAGCTCGTGGCCGCCATCAAGGAGCTGCAGCAGCAGGGCTACGCCGTGCCGGACTATCCCTCCGAGCCGAAGACGGAGGAGGAGAAGGCGATCAAGGCACGTTACGCCAAGGTGCTCGGCAGCGCCGTGAACCCCGTCCTGCGCGAGGGCAACAGCGATCGCCGCGCCTCGCCCGCCGTCAAGGACTACGCCAAGAAGCACCCGCACTCGATGGGCGCGTGGAGCCGCGACTCGAAGAGCCACGTCGCGCACATGTCGGGCGGCGACTTCTACGGCAGCGAGAGGTCGGTCGTGGTGGACAAGGCGCAGGAGCTGAAGATCGAGCTCGTCGCCGGCGGCAAGACGACCGTGCTCAAGCCGAGCGTCAAGGTGCAGGCGGGCGAGGTCGTCGACGCCAGCGTGATGAGCGCCAAGGCCCTGCGCGCGTTCTACGCCGATCAGGTGGAGGACGCGAAGAAGCAGGGTGTGCTGTTCTCCCTGCATCTCAAGGCCACGATGATGAAGGTCAGCGACCCGATCCTCTTCGGGCACGCCGTCAGCGTGTTTTATGCCGAGGCGCTCGACAAGCACGCGGCCACGCTGGCCAAGGTCGGCTTCGACCCGAACAACGGCATCGGCGACCTGTACAACAAGATCCAGGGCTTGCCGGCGGACGAGAAGGCGAAGATCGAGGCGGACATCAAGGCCGTCTACGAGCGACGCCCGACGCTGGCCATGGTCGACTCCGACCGCGGCATCACCAACCTGCACGTGCCCTCGGACGTGATCATCGACGCCTCGATGCCGGCGGCCATCCGCTCCAGCGGCAAGATGTACGGCACGGACGGCAAGCTCTACGACGCCAAGTTCACGATCCCCGATCGCTCCTACGCCGGCATCTATCAGGCCACGATCGATTTCCACAAGCAGCACGGGGCGTTCGACCCGCGCACGATGGGCAGCTCGCCGAACGTGGGGCTCATGGCGCAGGCCGCGGAGGAGTACGGCTCACACGACAAGACCTTCAAGATCCCCGAGAGCGGCACGGTGCGCGTCGTCGACGCCTCCGGCAACGCCCTGCTGGAGCAGAAGGTCGAAGCTGGCGACATCTTCCGCGCTTGCCAGACGAAGGACATCGCGATCAAGGATTGGGTGAAGCTGGCCGTCGCCCGCGCGCGCGCCACGGGCGCCCCGGCGGTGTTCTGGCTCGACGAGAACCGCGCCCACGACAAGAACCTCATCGCCAAGGTCAAGGCCTACCTGCCCGAGCACGACACCAATGGCCTGGAGCTCCCGATCCTGAGCCCGGTGGAGGCGATGAAGTTCACGCTCGGCCGCATGAAGGACGGCAAGGACACCATCAGCGTCACCGGCAACGTGCTGCGCGACTACCTGACGGACCTGTTCCCCATCCTGGAGCTGGGCACCAGCGCCAAGATGCTCTCCATCGTGCCGCTCCTGGCCGGCGGCGGCCTCTACGAGACCGGCGCCGGCGGCTCGGCGCCGAAGCACGTCCAGCAGCTGCAGAAAGAGAACTACCTGCGCTGGGACTCGCTCGGTGAGTTCCTGGCGCTGCAGGTCTCGATCGAGGACCTCGCGAGCAAGACCAACAACGCCAAGGCCAAGGTGCTCGCCAAGGCGCTGGACACGGCGATCGGCCTGTTCCTCGAGAACAACAAGAGCCCGGCGCGCAAGGTCGGCGAGATCGACAACCGCGGCAGCCACTTCTACCTCGCGCTCTACTGGGCGCAGTCCCTCGCCAAGCAGACCGAGGACAAGGAGCTGGCGGCCAAGTTCGGCAAGCTCGCCACGACCCTGACGGACAACGAGTCCAAGATCAACGACGAGCTGCTCGGCGCGCAGGGTAAACCCGTCGATCTCGGCGGCTACTACCACTTCGACGATCAGAAGACGTTCGCCGCGATGCGGCCCAGCGCCACGCTGAACGCGGCCATCGACGGCTTCTCCTGAGCCGCGCGGGCCCCCGCCGAGCGCGCGTGTACACAGGCGACGCGCTCGGCGGCCACGGCCGCCGAGCCTCGACATCAGGGCTGCTGGGATGTCGCCCCCAGGGCTGCTGGGGCGCCGCCCCCAGGGCTGCTGGGGCCGCCTCCAGGGAGCCGGTGCTCCACCGTCTGCCGGAGAGCGCGCGCTCAGCCAGCGCCGGCAGCGCCGGGGTACACCGTCCGCCGGGACGCGCGCTCGCGGACGGCCTCGCGCGCGAGCGCGTCGGCGCGCTCGTTGAGCAGCACGCCCGCGTGCCCTGGAACGTAGACAAGGCGCGCGCGCGGCCGCGCCGCGAGCGCGTCGCGCAGCGAGGCGATGAGCTCGGCGTTCGCCTTGGCCTTCCACCCCTTCTGGAGCACGCCGATCGAGTACTGGCTGTCGGTGTGGATGACGATGGGCCGCTCCGGCTGGTCCACCTCCTCGAGCGACCGGAGGATCGCGGTCAGCTCCGCGATGTTGTTGGTCGCGGTACCGAGGTACTCGCTGCGCTCGATCCGCCGGCCGCCGTCGATGATCACCACGCCGAGGCCCGCGGGCCCAGGGTTCCCCGAGCACGCGCCGTCGGCGTAGACGATGACGGCCCCCTCCGGGACAGGCGCCGCGGCGGTCGCCCCTCGCGCCGGCGCCTTGCGCTGCCCGCGCGCCGCCCCGGCCGGCGCCGGAGCGCCTGCGCCCCCTGCCCCGTCGGGCTGCTCGCCGGCGCGCGCCTTCACGACCGCCTCGGCCGGACCGCAGGTGTCGTCGGGCAGCACCTTCGGGTCGACGATGGTCAGGTTGTCCAGGCGGGCCTTGTACCTGCGGCCGTCGTTCGGCTTGTAGCGGATCTCGACGCCGCCCCCTTCCTCCGCGGTCAGGGCGCCGGCGGCATCGGCGCGGGCGTAGACGGTTTGACCTCGAAGCGATGCGCGAACCCAGGGCACGCGCGCACCCTGGCATGAATCGCGGGCCGGCGGTACGGGAGACCCGGCCAGCCGAGCGCGGACGATCGGACCGGACGGGCGCGGCCGGGCGCGGCCGGGCGCGGCCGGGCAACTAACGGCCGCAGCGCGGTGCGAGCCACGCGGGCGCGCCGCGCGAGCAGCAGCTTCGTGCGGACGGTCCACGCGTCGATCGGCCGGAATAGTTAATAAGTCTAACTAAATTTACTGAGCGGGTCCTCGATGCGCTCGCCGCGGCATGGTCACCGCTCGATGCAGAGGGCGATGGACCACGAGTTCAGCGTGCCGGAGTCGGACCCGGCGTCGTCCCCGACCCGGAGCGTCCACGTGCCGCTCGCCGGGCGGGACAGGAACGCCGTGAACGAGGCCTCCGGGCGGAAGCACCCGCGGAACGGCGCCACGCCCGCCGTGACCGGGGTCCTGCACCCCATGTCGAAGAGGGTCCCGCGGTAGTCGTCGCCGGAGCCCCCGTTGTCGCTCGAGACATCGACCCTCGTCCCCGCCGGAGAGGCGAGCGAGATGTCGACGTCCGCGTCGAACGAGTGCGCGATATCGACCTCGAGCGTCACGCGCCGCACCGCGCCGCTCGCGCCGACCGCAAGGACGCTGGCGGCGACCGCGCGATCCGTGACCGTCTTGGGCACGTCCGTGGACGACTCCACCCACAGCACCTGCCCCGGCGAGCAGCCGCCCACGCCGCCATCGCAGCCGGTCGCGCAGTCCGGGTCGTCGCAATCCGTCTCGCCGTCGAGGTCGTTGTCCTCCGCGTCCCCGCAGTTGCGCTCGCTCGAGTAGGTACACACGCTCGGCGTGCCCCGGCACGTGTACCTCGCCTCCACGACGCAGCTCGCGCTGCATCCGTCGCCGCTCGCCGTGTTGGCGTCGTCGCAGCCCTCGACGCCGGCCCGCACGAACCCGTCGCCGCACCGCGCGACGCGGCACGTGATGGGGCAGCCGTCGGTGCTGTCGGTGTCGCCGTCGTCGCACTCCTCGCCGGACCGGATCGCGCCGTCGCCGCACCCTTCGCGGAGGCACCCGGGGCTGCACCCGTCGCCGGCGTTCCGGTTGCCGTCGTCGCACGCCTCGACGCCGGTGCGCACGAACCCGTCGCCGCACGCGGCCGCCGCGCAGCCGGTCGGGCAGGCGTCGGTGTCGCTGGCGTTGGCGTCGTCGCACGCCTCGACGCCGGCCTGCACGAACCCGTCGCCGCACGAGGCCGCCTCGCACGTCGTGAGGCACGCGTCGGTGTTGCTCGCGTTGCCGTCGTCGCACGCCTCGCCGGCGGCGTTGACGACCCCGTCGCCGCACGCGGGCGGCGCGCACGTCCCCGCCGCGCTGCAGACGTGGCTCAGGCAATCGCGCCCGATCGCGCAGCGCATGCCGGCGGCGCACCCGACGCACGCCGGCCCGCCGCAGTCGATGTCCGTCTCCGCGCCGTTCCGCGCGACGTCGGTGCACGACGGGAGGCACGTCGTCCCCGAGCACCTGCCGCCGAGGCAATCGCCGTCCGCCGCGCACGCCTTGCCGGTGGCGCACGGCGGGCACGCCGACCCGCCGCAGTCGACGTCGGTCTCCGCCCCATTCGTCGCGCCGTCGGTGCACGAGGACGCCCTGCAGCTCCCGTCCCTGCAGATCCCGCTCCGGCAGTCCGCGTCGGCGAGGCACGCCGCCGCGTCCGGGCACGGCACGCACGCGGAGCCCCCGCAGTCGACGTCGGTCTCCGCCCCGTTCGTCGCGCCGTCGCCGCAATCGGGCGCCACGCACCTGTTCCCGACGCAGACGTTGCTCAGGCAATCGCCCGGGGCGAGGCACTCGACGCAGGCGCCGTTTCCGTCGCAATAGCGCCCTCCGGACGGATCGGCCCCGCCGCACACCGTGGTGGCCGGGGCCGGCGGGTTCTCCGGCGCGCCGGCGACGCAGACGTCGGCCGAGCACGGGTCTCCATCGGAGAAGACGTCCTGCTCGTCCTCGATCTCGATCACGGCGCCCTGCCCGTCGCAGACGCTCTTTTTGCAGTCGCCCGGCACCTGTTCGGCCACGGGCTTTCCCCGCGGCGCCGGGTCGAGGCCGCACCGGCCGCCCTCGCAGGTGCGCCGCCGACACGCGCCGTCGACCCCGGGGCAATCCGCCGCCACGCTGCACGGCGCCCCGCCCGCTCCGCTTTCGCCGCCCGCTCCGCTTTCGCCGCCCTCGCCGCTTCCGCCGGCCCCGCCGCCCTCGCCGCTCCCGCCGCCGGCCCCCGAGCCCGACGGATCGCGGGGCTGATCGCAGCCGGCGGCCGTGATGGCAGCGGCGATGACGAGCGGCGGCAGGACCCTCGTGAACGGAGCGCTTCTGAAGAGGTCCGCTGGCACTGGCACCTCGATCTCCTCCGCGGCTCGCGGGAACGGCGATGTCCCTTCAAGGCCCGATCCGAGCCTGACGGACTCGCGCGGTCGATCTTCAGCGCACTAGACTGATATGGAATCGAGAGGACGCCAGCGGCCAGACGGCTCAGGAGAGGCCTTATCCAGGGACGTCGCCCCGGACGTCGCATCGGGGGTCCGCGCGGCGCTCCGCTCCCGTCGCGATCCGCGCGGGCGCCAGGCGGCGCCCGCCTAGGGAAATCGCTAGTACTCGACGTCCTGCTTGAAGACGAGCTCCGAAGAGGGCGATTCGGGATTGGCGTTCTGCTCGAGGCTGATGACGAGCTCGAACCGGGTGAGCGGCACGCTCACGTCCTTGAGCTTGCCGGTGCGGGCATCGGCGTCGAAGTTGAGCGCGCCGACCCGCTGCCAGGGGGAGTCGCTGTCCGGGCGCGCCCAGACGACGTAGGCGGAGCCGCTCGAATCGAGGCGCTCGGGCGGCGGGAGGTTCTTCGCGCTGATGTCGAGGCGGGTCATGGCCGCGTCGAAATTGACGTCGGCCACGATCACGGCGTCGGCGCCCGGCGCTTTCCCTATGCCCTGCGGCGTGTAGCGCAGCGGGCCGCCGCAGCCCGCCATCATCGCGCACGCAAACGCCACGACAGCGAGCCGCAGCACCTTGGAAACATATCCTCTCATCTCGGTCGCTCCTCCTTCGTCGCTCTTTTGCGGGCGAAGACGCCTCGCGAGCCGCCGGCACCGGCCGGCGGCCGAGACCGCGGCGGCATCATAGCCGCTTTCGACGGCGCCGACGGCGCTCGCCGATGCATCTCGGCGGCCGGACGCGCTGGACGAGCCGGCGGACCCGCTGCGCGGAGCCCCTGGCTCCGCCGCCGCGCCCCCCCTGGCTCCGCTCCGCCGCGCGCGCTTCGTCCGCGGCCCCGCCGCCGCGCGCGCTTCGTCCGCGGCCCCGCCGCTGCGCGCGCCCCGCGGACCCCGCGCCCTCCGCCGGGCCCACGGCGACCGCGGGGCCCGCCCGCCGGGCGGGCGGCGCTCGGCCGCGAGCACGACGCCGGCGGCCGATCCCCGGGATCGGCGAGCGGCGCGGCGCGGACGGATCGCATGGCGAAGCGCCGGCTATCGACTAAAGTCTCGAATTCGAGATGGATTTGGCACACACGCGGCTCGGAGCGCGGGGCGATCGCTGGTCGACCTCGAGGGGGGTCCTGGACGTCCGCACGCCCGCGTCCGACGTCGTGACGCGGCGTTTCGAGGGGTACGCGACGCTCGATCTCATCGAGCCGGCGGTCAGGCACCTGGAGACCCTGATCGACTCGGGCCTGCACCCGATCGTGTTCGACGATTTCGAGCTCGGCGCCGGCTACGACAGCGACGTCCGGGCCAAGCTCACGGCGTGGCACCTGCGGAACCCCGGCAAGCTGAAGGAGGTCCACGTCCTCGTGAAGCCGGGGCTCGTCGCCATGGGCGTCACGGTGGCCAACCTCGCCACGGGCGGCCGCTTCAACGTCTACACCGACCGCTCGGCGTTCGAGTGGGCGCTCGCGGGCGTGCTGACCGCGAGGATCACGACGGGGCCCGCCTCGTCGGCGCGCGCGCCGTCCCTGCGCTGACGAGCGCCCCCGGCGTGACGAGCGCCCCCGGCGGCGCGCGAACGACCCGCGCGCCGCCGACCCGCGCTCACGGGTGCTGCGCGACCCCGTTCGCCGGGACATTCCGCGGGCCGAGCGTGATCTCGCTCATCCGGCTCGCGTGCTTTCCCTCGATGCCCTCGTAGTACCGGCGAATCGCCGCGATATCGGCGTCGATGTCGCCCGTCGGGTAGAAGACGTGGAGGATCCCGCCGCGCTTCCTGGGGAAATCGAGGTATCCGAGGATGATCGGCACGCCGGCGCCGAGCGCCACGTAATAGAAGCCCGTCTTCCAGCGCTTCGTGCGCGAGCGCGTCCCCTCGGGCGCGATGATCAGCTTGAGCTCGTCGTGCTGCTTCAGCACGTCGACCACGGCCGCGACGAGGTTGTTGCGGTCGCGGCGGTCGACGGGGATGCCGCCGAGCCACCGGAAGAAAGGGCCGAACGGCGGCTCGAAGAGCGTGTGCTTGCCGAGCCAGGAGAACTCGAGGTCGAGCACGTAGCTCACCGCGAGCGTGAACGGGAAATCCCAGTTCGAGGTGTGGGGCCAGGCGATCAGCACCGCCTTCGGCGGCAGATCCGTCACGCCCTCGACGCGCCAGCCGAACACGGACAGCCATGTGTGGCCGATGAACCGGCGAATGGCGCGGCGGGTGGCTGAAAGACGCGGTGCAGCGGCGCTCGGCATGGACGACCTCGACGGTAAGCAGCCGGAGATTCGTCGCGAGCCGGGTGGAAGTCACGTCACGCTTCCGTCATCCCGCGCCGCGCGCGCCGCTCGCATGTGCAGCGCGGCGGGCGCACGGCGCTACGCGCCTCTACGACCGTGACGGAGCGCCGCGCGCGGCGCGCTCATCGCCGCGCGCGGCGCGCTCACCGCCGCTCATCCGCGCGCTCACCGCCGCTCATCCGCGCGCTCACCGCCGCTCATCCGCGCGCTCACCGCCGCTCATCCGCGCGCTCACCGCCGCTCTAGCCCGTGCGGCTTCCCCTCGCCGTAGCCGGCCAGCGTCTGCACGCCGATGACGGCCTTGTCGTGGAGCTCGTCGAGGTTCGCCGCGCCGGCGTAGGTGCACGCCGACTGCACGCCGGTGATCATCTCGATGAGGATGGCGCCGACGCTCTCGCGGCCCTCGTGGATGTAGATGCGCGACGTCGAGATGCCCTCGCGGAAGAAGACCTTCTTGGCGCGCTCGAACGGGTCGAGATCGGCGGTGCGCTCGCTGACGGCGCGGGCGCTCGCCATGCCGTAGTTCTCCTTGTAGAGCAGCCCCTCGCGGTCCTCCATCACGTCGCCCGGGCTCTCGTAGGTGCCGGCGAGGGTCGTCCCGACCATGACGCGCGAGGCGCCCGCGGCGAGGTAGAGCGCCACGTCGCGCGGGTGGCGGACGCCGCCGTCGGCCCAGACGCGCTTGCCGTGGCGGCTCGCCTCGCGGGCGCAGACGAGCACCGAGGAGAACGTCGGCCGGCCGGCGCCGGTCTGCATGCGCGTCGTGCACATGGCGCCGGGGCCGACGTTCACCTTCACGATGTCGGCGCCCGCCTCGATGAGGTCGCGCGTGCCCTCCGCCGTGCAGACGTTGCCGGCCACGAGCGGGACGGCGTCGCCGATCGTCCTCCGCACCGCGCGGACCGCCTCGATCATGCGCCGCTGGTGGCCGTGCGCGGTGTCGAGCACGATCGCGGAGACGCCGATCTCGAGCAGGCGCGCGGCGCTCTGGGCCGCCTGCGCGGAGATGCCGATCGCCGCCGCGACCATGAGCTCGCCGCGGGCGTCGAGCGTCGGCCGGAGCAGCTCCAGGCGCACGGCGTCGTCGCGGGTCAGCACGCCGTGGAGCCGGCCCTCCTGGTCGAGCACGGGCACCGCCTTCACGCGCGCGTCCTCCATCAGGAGGAACGCCGTGCGGTTCGGCGTGCCCGCCGGGATGGTGATGAGGCGCGACGACATGAGCGCGGACGCGGGCGTGTACTGGTCGCGGTTGCGCAGGTCGGCGTGGGTGACGATGCCGATGGGGCGGCGCTCGTCGTCGACCACGACCACCATGTCGTGCGACCGCTTCCGGATGATGCCGTGCACGTCGCGGAGCGTCGCCCGCGGCGAGACCGAGAGCGGCGTGTCGTACCGCGGGTCGGCGCGCTTGATGTGGCCGACGATGCGCTCGACCGTGTCGAGATCCATGTCCTGCGGGAGCACGCCGAGGCCGCCGAAGCGGGCCATCGTCTCGGCCATCCGCTTGCCGGTGACCGCGTTCATGTTCGCCGAGACGATCGGGTGCGAGCCGCCGGGGAAGTCCGTTGGGCGGAGGTCGGTGTCGAGGCGGGAGCCGCCGGCGAAGTACCCGGGGGTCAGGAACACGTCTTCGAGGGCGAGCTCCAGCGACTCGTCACGCTCGGGGTGGAGAAAGCGCATGCACAGCTCCGATCCAGGGTGATGGCGCCGCGAAGGCGGCGCGGCGCGCCGCAGTCTAGTGCTTGCCGGCGGCGCGAGGCGCGTCGGCGAGGACGCGGTCGAGGATCGCGGCGATCCGGGCGGCCGCGGCCTCGGAGGAGAGGTCCGGGGGCGGCGGGGCGGGCTCCGGGAGGGCGCCCGTCTCGCGGAAGCGAGCGAGGTGGCGCGCGAGCGCCGCGGCGAGGCCGTCGACGTCGTCGGGCGGCACGCGCGCGTTGTCGCTCCGGTGCGCGAGCAGCTCGTCGATCTCGGGGTTCGCCGCGGCGCTGACGATCGGCATGCCCGACGCGGCGTAGTCGTAGGTCTTCGCGGCGATCCGCAGCACGACGCGCGGCCCCACCAGGGTGAGCAGCACGTGCGCCCGCCGCAGCTCGGCCATCACGTCGCGCTGCGGGATCGGCGGCAGGATCTCGATGTACGGGGTGAGCCCGAGCCGCTCGAAGCGGTCGCGATCGTAGGCGGACGTCCGGCCGATCTGCCGCAGGACGAGGTCGGAAGGCGCGAGCCGCTCGCGGTCGATCAGCCGCCGCAGCGCGGCCCCGATCGCGTCGGCCGAGGTCTCCTCGCGCAGCGTGCCGAGGTGGAGGATGACGAAGGAGCGCGGCGGCTCCGGCGCGGGGGCCGGCGCGTACAGCGCGAGATCGAAGTGGTTGCGCACGAACGACGACTTCGTCGCGAGCTCGGGGAAGCGCGCGCGGTAGGCCTCGAGCGCGTTCCTCGTGTTGAGGATCACGTGGTCGGCGCCCGCGAGCCAGCGGCGCTCGAGGCGCGGAACGAGGGCGCGCCGCGCCCGCTCGGCCAGGCCGGACGGGGGGCCGTGGCCGGTCTCGTGCAGCGACCACGGATCGCGCAGGTCGAAGACGAGCGGCACGCCGAGCGCGCGCTTCACGTGGAGGCCCACCGGGCACGCGGAGAACGGGCCGGCGCTCACCACGACGGCCTGCGCGCCGGCGCGGCGGGCGAGCGCGACGGCCACGCGCGCGGCGTGGGGCGCGTGCGGGGTGCAGCGATCGGTGAGCGCCCGGAACGGGCGGAGCCCCACGAGCGGGCCCCCGGGCCCCGGCCGGCGCGGCAAGCGCGCGCGCAGGGCGGCGAACGCGGCCTCCGCGGCGAGCATGGCCGGGTCGAGGAACGCATCGGCGACCTCCACCTCGGGCGGCAGCGCCGCGAGGAGGCCGTCGTCGCGCGCGTCTCCGGGGAAGGTCGCGGACAGGACCACGGGGCGGAAGCCGTGGCGCGGCAGGTGCCGCGCGAGCTTCACCCAGCGGAACGCGCCCACGCTCGTCTGGGGCGCGAAATAGGGCGAGATCAACAGGAACGGGCGCACGGTCGCGGGCTCCATCGCAACATACCAGGCGCCCAGGCGCCCAGGCGCTCAGGCGCCGAGGCGCTCCGGCCGCTCAGCCATCGCGCCCGTCGCCGGCGCGCCCGCCCTGGCCGCGGCCGAGCAGGTCCGCGTACAGCGCGAAGAGCGCGTCGAAGTGCTCGTCGCTCGCGGGCAGCCGCTCGCCCGCGGCGCGGGCCGCCGCGGCGCGCTCGGCCCGGGGGCGCTCCAGCACCCGCTCGATCGCGGCGGCGACCTCGGCGGCCGGGGCGCGCGGCGGGTACGCCTCCGCGGCGCCGGGGCTCACGAAGTCCATGGCCGCGCCGGCCGCGGGGACGACCAGCGGCAGGCCCGAGCAGAGCGCCTCGCCCAGCACGAAGCCGAACGTCTCGGCGGCGCCCCCGTGGACGAACACGTCGGCGCTGGCGAGCAGCGCCGCGTACGTGGCGCGGTCCTTCGCGAAGCCGAGGAAGCTCACCTGCGGCAGGCCGGCCGCGCGCCGCTCGAGCCGCGTCCGCTCGGGCCCGTCGCCCAGCACCGCCAGCGCCACCGGGCGCCGCGCCGCGAGCTCCCGCGCGGCGTCGATCACGAGCGCGACCCGCTTCTCGACGGCGAGCCGGCACGCGACGAGCAGCAGCGCCGCCGAGGGGTCGTCCGCGAACCGCCCGAGCAGGCTCCTCCGCAGCGCGGCGTCGGCGCGCGAGGGGTCGAACGACTCGCGGCGCACGCCGAACGTGACGCGGTGGACGCGCTCGCAGCCGTGCGCGCGGAGCTGCTCGGCGATGAACGTCCCCGGCGCGATCGTCGCGTCGAACCGCCGCGACAGGGCCCGCGGCCAGGCGAACAGCGCGCCCTCCAGGGCGCGGGCGACCGCGCGCGGGCGCAGCCGGTCGAGCAGCGGCGCGGCGTACGTGCTGATCTGGTCGGAGTGGTACACGAACGTGCGGAGCGGGACCCCGCGCTCGGTCGCCGCGACGAGCGCGGCCGTGTACGGCGCGCTCGCCTGCAGCACGTCGGGCGCCTCGCGGCGGATGATCGCGCGGACCGCGCCGAGCCGGAGGAGGGCGTGGTACGTCGGGTCGTAGGGCATCGGCGGGCCGGCCACCCGCACGATGCGGCCCTGCTCGAGCGGCACCACCTCGTCGCGCGGCCCGGGCGCCACGACGACCACCTCGTGGCCGCGCCGGCTCCCCTGGCGCACGAGCTCCTCGAGGTACGACCGCACGCCGCCCCCGCGCGACGAGAAGAACTCCGCGACGTCGAGGATCTTCACGAGTGGTGGCTCCCTCTCCAGAGCAGGCCGCCCCTCCAGGCGCGCTGGAGCGCCCCGGAGCGGTTCATCACGTGGAGCAGCGCCGGCAGGAACAGGAGCGCGGTCGCCACGCACGCGATCTCGCCGCTCACCGCGACCCAGCCGAACGAGTTCAGCGCCTGGTTGTCGGCGAAGATGAGCGACCCGTAGCCCAGCACGGTCGTGTAGCTGCAGAGCGCCACCGGGCCGGCCGAGCGCTTCAGCGCGAGCGCCACGTCGCCGCCGAGCAGGCGCGCGCGATCGAAGACGTTGAACGGGTACTCGCAGCCGATGCCGAAGGTGATCGGGAGCGCGATGAAGTTCAGGAAGTTGATCTTCACGTCGAGCATGGCCATCGCGACCGCCGTCCCGAGCACACCGAGCACGAGGGCCGACAGCACCGAGACCGAGCCCATCAGGCTGCCGGTCGCGAGCACCACGACGCCGGTGACGGCCAGGAACGACGCCGCCGTCGCCAGCGGGCCGTCGCGCTCCATCGACCGGATCATCTCGGCGAAGACCGTCGGCCGGCTCGCCGTGACCACGTGCGTCCCGTCGGGGAGGACCACGTTGCCGGTCGTGTTCGCCATCCGGAGGAGGTTCTTGCCGTTCGAGAACGAGACGTTGTTCTTGTACTTCACGTAGAACACCGTGCCCACGACCCCGTTGTTCTCCTCGAACCGCCGCCGGATGAGGTCGGGCAGATCGTGGGGCGTGATCACGCGCAGGGCCTCCGGCGGCCGCATCTGCAGGGCGCGCTCCCGATCCTCCGGGGACAGCGACTTCAGCACGCGCGGGGTCAGCCGGTCGCGGATCCGCCCCAGGATCTCGAGCTTCTGGCGCTGCTCCTCGGGCGAGCCGGGCAGGACGTCCGCGATGGTCGCGACGTCGGCCACGAGCTTGCCCTCCGGGTCCTTCGCGTCGTTCGCCAGGATCTGCGCCTTGATGGCCGGCACCTGCTCGGGGGTGTCCGCCAGCATCATCGCGCCCGCGACGTTCATCTTGCCGCCGAACACCTCGGACGCCTTGAGCGACCAGCTCCCCGCGCCCTTCTCCCGCGAGCTCTTCGAGCCGAGGCGCGCGAAGTTGTACTCCCACGGGTCCCTCACGTACGCGGGGAGCTTCCACGCCGAGAGGATCAGGATGAGCGGCGCCATGGCGAGGATCACGACCGGCCAGCGCCTCGTGACCCGGGAGAGCAGCCGCGCCCCGGGCCCGGAGGCGCCCTCGTCCGAGACGCGCGGCGCCGGATCGCGCAGCCAGCGCGGGAGCCTCGCCTGGATGCGCTCGATGGCGACGAGCGTCGCCGGCACGAGCGGCACGATGGACGCCCAGACCATGAGCATCCCGACGAAGCCGATCGTGCCGAACTGGCTGAACCCCCGGAAGTGCGTGATCGTGAGCGAGCCGTACGCGATCGCCGCCACGCACGCCCCGACGAGCTCGGCCCGGAACGCGTTGACGACCGCCTCGCGCCGCGCCTCGTCCGCCGCCATGCCGCGCGCGCGGAAGTCGCGGTACCGGGACAGGAGCACGATCGGGTAGTTGACCCCGTTGCCGACGATGATCGCCCCGAGGAACGCGCCGACCGTGTTCACGTAGCCGTACGTCGCCGTCGCGAACGCGTACCCCGCGCTCGCGCCGAACGCCGTGGGCAGGGCGATCACGATCAGCGACCAGGGCGAGCGGTAATAGAGCGCCACGCCGCCGAGGATCAGCACGAGGGCGATGACCGTGGCCCACACCGCCTCGCTCACGAGCGACTTCTGCTCGGCGATCGCGTTCGGGATGTCGCCGGCGTACCCGACCTGCATGGCCGGGTGGAACTTCGCCGGCTCGAGGCGCCCGACGAGCGCCGTCACCTCGTCGAGGAGCTTGGCCGCGCTGCGATCGCCCATCCCGGCGCTCCGCGAGACGATGCGGATCGCGACCATGCGCCCGTCGGGCGTGGAGAAGTAGCCGCTCGGGAACTCATCGATCTTCTTGAGCCGCCGCTGGAGCTCCGCCCACGTGTCGTCGAGCGACAGGCCCTTCTTCGCCGGCGCGCCCGCCGCCTGGCCCTGGCTGGCGGCGCCGCTCGCGCCGCCGCCCTCGCCCGCGTCGAGGTCGTCGATGAGGCCGCTGCGGAGCGCGAGCTCGAGCTCGATCGCCTCGTCCGCCTGCTCGAGCTCCCGGACGCCCGCGTAGAGCCACTTGTTCTCGTCGAAGAAGCGGCGCACGTCCTTGGTGCCGGTCTCCACGTAGCGGATGAGCGACGCGGGCCCGCACGCGCTCCGGCACGCGTCGTCCGCGCACGCCGCGAGGCAGGCCGCGCGCGCGGCGTGGTGACGGAGCGGCTCCTCCAGCTGCTCCGAGAGCGCGTCGATGAACCGCTCGTTCGCGCCGCGATCCGGCGACTCGGCGATCACGATGAGCTGCGCGCCGCCGTCCACGCGCTTGGCCTGGCGCTCGTAGGCCATGAACGCCGGGCTGTCGCTCGGCAGGAGCTCCCGGAGCTCCGTGCGCAGCTCGAGCCGCGAAGCGTAACCCCATAGCCCTGCCATGGTGGCGATCGCCAGGCCGATCACGAGCCAGGGACGGCGCCCGCTGAAGTCGACGAGCGCCCCGATCATCCTGAGGAGCATGCGAAAGACACCTCGAGCCGGCGCCGCGCGGAGGGCGGCGCCGGGCCGGTCTTACCACGCGCGCGAGGCGCGCACGGCGGCCAACGGCGAGAACGACCTCACGCGCAGAATCACGCGCAGAATCACGCGCAGAACGACGGCTGGATGCCCTTCGGCCGCGGCGCCGCGGCCGGGCGCAGGTGACCGAAGGCGAACAGGCCGCCGGTGAAGCCCACCCACGAGCGGAAGTGCCGGAAAGTCTCCCACCACTGGAGCGCCTTCGGCCCCTCGACGAGCGGCCGGATCCCGGCCTCCCGGGCGTGCTCGCGCGCGTTCACGAAGGCGTTCGCGAGCATCCGCTGCACCACGATCGGCGACGACCGCTCGCGCGCGCGCTGCGCCGCCGCGCTCCCGAGCCGCGCGGCGGCCTGCGGATCGCGCGCGAGCGCGAGCGCGGCGTTGCCGAACGCGGCGTTCGCCCTGTCCTCCGCGAGCGCCCCGCGGCCGGGATCGAGCAGCAGGCCGTTGTAGCCGCTCTGGATCTGCGAGCTCACGCCCATGCCGTCGGCGAACGCCACCGTCGGGGAGCCGCACCAGAGCGCCTCGCTGAGCACGTTGCCGAACGTCTCGCTCAGCGACGCGTGCAGGAAGGCGGTCGCGTGCCGGTAGTAGTCCGAGATGCGGCTGTACGGCACCTCGCCCGTCATGATGACCCGCCGGGCGACGCCGAGCTCCCGCGCGAGCGCCGCGTACGCCGCGCTGTCGGGCCCGTCGCCGACCAGCGTGAGCGTCGCCTGCGGGTGGTGCGGGGCGATGTGCTCGGCGAAGATGCGGATCAGGCGGTGCTGCGACTTCTCGCGCGTGTGGCGCCCGGCGCAGACGAAGCGCGGGCCGCGCACGTCGAGCCCGCGCTCCTCGAGCAGCGGCGCGTACGGGTCGGGGCCGAGCGGGCGATCGAACACGTCCTCCGGGACCATCCGCGGGATGACGTGGATGGGCACCGCCACCCCCCGTTCGCGCCAGTAGTCGCGCAGGCCCTCGCTCAGCACGACGAGCCCGTCGCCCTGGTTGTAGAGGTCCACGAAGAGCCGCTCCATCGGGGCGCGCAGCGTCTTGTGGAGCACCGTGTGGACCGCGCCGATCCGGGACACGCGCTCGGGCAGGAGCACGTCGTACGCGGCCGCGAGGTGCGTCGTGTTCACGCAGAGCAGCGGGATGCCGCGCATCTTGCGCAGCCAGATGCCGAACTCGACAAGGAGCGTCGTGGTCTGGGCGAAGCAGATGTCGAAATCCCACCGCATCGGATCGAACACGAAGGACTCCAGGGGCATCGGCAGGTGCACCCCCGGATAGGTGCGCAGCGGCAGGCTGGGCAGGGCGACGGTGCCGGGGGGCATCTCGTCGGCCGAGGCGTCCGGATCCCGGGGTCCGATCAGTGTTGCCTGGTGACCACAGGTGTTGAGCGCGCGATACAGGGCCCGCGTCTGGAAGACGGCCCCGTTCGCGTAAGGAATGCGCGTGAAGTCGCTGAGGATGGCGACCTTCAGCGGCCGCCCGTTGGCTCCGGAGAGGGCAGCGAAGGGATTTTCAGGAAGAGCCGCCTGCGCCCGGGCGGGGGAATGCCCTCCCCGCGCCGATCCCGTCGATGGAGTGTGGCGCACCGACGCGATCGCCTCGTGCTGTGCGCGATCGATGCGGTGCTCACCCAGCGGCCGAATTGCATCCATGGTCATCTTCGTTGCTCCTTCGAGAAGCGGCGCAGCCCTTCGTCAACGGCCGGCGCGCGCGGCGCGACGGGCGATATGACGTTCGTGTCGCGCTCCTGGCAGCCGTGTCGTCCTGCGCCCGCGAGCGCAGCCTGCTGCTCGCCACAGCAGCGATTCCTCGCCCTCGTCACTCCGAATCGACGGGGACGTTTAGCAAACCTCGTGCCTATCTCACCACCTGCCATCGTCGCGCGAGTGCGAACACGGCGATGCACCTAGGCCATTCGGCGCGCCTCATCAAGCATGGCGAGCACGGCCGAGGGTGCGTCCGGCAACGAGCCCGCGAGGTCGACGCGCGCGAAGTCGCCTGCGCGGACGCGCTCGAAGAAGCGCGCCACGCAGCGCGACGAGAGCGACGCGAACGAGCTCGCGACGGCGACCCCCGCGGCCGCGGCCAGGCTCGCGTTGAGCGCCTGCTCGTGATCGCGCGCTTCGTGGAGGGCGAGCACGGGCTTGCCCGCGACGACGCACTCGGCGAGCAGGTTGCTCCCGGCCGAGGCCACGACGGCGGACGCGGCGGCGAGGTGGGCGAGGAAATCGCGGCTGTCGAACGGCATCGCCCGCACGCCGGGCACGCGGAGGTCCGGGTCGCCGAACGCGATCACGCGCCGCCCGCCGGCCGCGACGAGCTCGATCGCCGCGCGCGCGTTGCGATCGCGGAAGTAGCAGACGACGGCGCCGGGCTCGATCCCCTGCCCCGCGCCCGCGGGCGGCCGCCGCGGCGCCGGGCGCGCGACGATCGTGCGCGGCATCGCCGGCTCGGCGGGCAGGAAATGGACGGCGACCGCGTAGGTCCGCCGGGTGACGGCCCACGTGGTCCGGCGGCAGGCGAGCACCCCGAGGCGCGGCAGCTCCTCGGGCAGGCGGCAGCGCTTGAAGAGGAGGTCGTGGCCGAGCGCGACCGCGGGGATCCCGAGCGCGCGGGCGGCGAGCAGCGAGGGCACGTCGCCGTCGCTGAGGATGGCGTCGGGCCGGAAGTCCGCCTGCTCGACGAGCTCCCTGGCGAGGCGGCGCGGGAGCTCGATCGCGCCCCCGAGGCCGGGGTAGATGGGCCGGACGAGGCGGTGCTCCGGGAGGGCGCCGAGCAGATCCGCCGCCTGGCCGCCGCCGTAGATCCTGAGCTCGTGGCCGCGCTCGCGGAGCGCTCCCGCGATCGCCAGCGCGCGGCTCGCGTGCCCGCGCCCGCGGCCGTGGACGTAGTAGCCGATCTTCGCCACGGGCCCTCAGGGCTCGCGCGGCGCGGCGCCGCGATCGCGCGGGTGACCGCCCATCGCGACGCCGGAGCCGCCCGGCGCCCGGTCGCCATGGTCGTGCTGCCCCTCGGGGACGACGCGCGCGCGCCCCTGCTTCATCGCCGCTTCTTCCCCGCGCCGGCCCGAGCGCCGGCGATGGCCTTCACCGGCTCGTACCGGAAGCAGCTCACGAGGTGATCGTTGACCATCCCGGTCGCCTGCATGAGCGCGTAGCAGATGGTCGAGCCGACGAACTTGAAGCCGCGGCGCGCGAGGTCCCTGCTGAGCGCGTCCGAGATCTCCGTCTTCGCCGGGACCTCCGCGAGGGCGCGGAACGCGTTGACCACGGGCGCGCCGCCGACGAAGCCCCAGAGGTACGCGTCGAAGCTGCCGTGCTCGCGCTGCACCTCGAGGAAGCGCTGCGCGTTGACGACGGCCGACGCGACCTTAAGCCGGTTGCGCACGATCCCGGGGTTCGCGAGGAGCTTCTCGACGCGCGCGGGCGTGAAGCGGGCCACGCGGGCCGGGTCGAAGCCCGCGAACGCCTCGCGGTACGCCGCGCGCTTGCGCAGCACGGTGAGCCAGCTGAGCCCCGCCTGCGCGCCCTCGAGGATCAGCATCTCGAAGAGCGCCTGGTCGTCGTGCAGCGGCACGCCCCACTGCTCGTCGTGGTAGGCGACATACTCGGGATCCGCGGTCACCCACGGGCATCGCTCCGGCATCGCGCGGCACTGTAGCAGCTTCCTCTCCGCGCGATTCCGCGCAATCTTGCGCGATCGCGCTCGCCGCTCCGCGGGGGGCGACGTGCGCTTTGACTCCCCGCCAGCGCGGCGCTCCAATGCGGCCTGCACCCTGGGCCGCGCCGCACCATGAACGCCTCGAGCAGCTCTCATCCGACGGGATCCCAGGGAGCCTCCGGCCCGAGCTCGACGGAGGAGCGCCGCGCGATGGCGCGGGGCCTCCCCACCGCGCTGGTGACCTGGCCCACCTTCGCGGCGCTCGACGTGTTCGTCGTGCTGGCGGTGTTTCCGAGCGCCTCCGTCGCGCGGCTGCTGCTCTACCGGCTGTTCGGCGAGATCATCCTGCTCTGGCTCTACCTGCTCGCGCGGCGCGGGCAGACCTCGGCCGAGCTCCTCGACGCCGCCCACGTGTTCGCGGTCTGGAGCACGGGGGGGCTGATCTCGGTGATGGCCCTGGAGTTCGGGGATCTCACCTGGAACTACATGCACGGGCTGTCGATCGTGATGCTCGTCGACGCGACGATCCTGCCGACGCACTTCACGCGCTCGCTGCGGATGACGCTCCCCGTGGCGCTCAGCTTCCCGATCATCATGGGCGCGGGGGCGTCGCTCGACCCGTCGCTCGCGGCGCAGTGGACGTCGCCGCGGTCGCTCGTCGTCTTCGCCTGCAACTACATCTTCGTGCTCGCCACCGCGATCCTCGTGTCGGCGGCGAGCCACGGCCTCTGGTCGGCGCGCCAGCAGGTCTACGAGGCGCGCAAGCTCGGCCGCTACCGGCTCGTGGCGCCGGTCGGCCGGGGCGGGCAGAACGAGGTGTGGCTCGCGTGGGACGAGTCGCTCCGCCGCGATGTGGCGCTGAAGCTGCTCCGCAGCGAGAGCAAGTCCGAGGGCGACGTGCGCAGCTTCGAGCGCGAGGCGCGCGCGACGAGCCGGCTCACGTCGCCGCACACCATCCGGATCTTCGATTTCGGGGCGAGCAGCGACGGCATCTTCTACATCGCGATGGAGCACCTGGCCGGCGCCGACCTGGCCACCCTGGTGCGCGATCACGGCCCGATGCCCCCCTCGCGCGTCGTGCACTTCGCGCGGCAGATCTGCCTCTCGCTGGCGGAGGCGCACGACGCGGGCGTCATCCACCGCGACATCAAGCCGCACAACCTCTACATCACGCGCGTCGGCGACGAGCACGACGTGCTCAAGGTGCTCGACTTCGGGATCGCGAAGCAGGTGACCCTGGAAGGGGACGCGAGCATGACGGACGTCGGCGTGATCAAGGGAACGCCGACCTACATGTCCCCGGAGATGATCTCGGCCGGCGCGGTCGACGCGCGCAGCGACATCTACTCGCTCGGGGTCACGCTCTATTACCTGCTGACGGGGGTGGCCCCGTTCGAGGGCCGGAGCTTCGGCAAGCTCGTCTACTCCCACATGACGATGCCGCCGATCCCGCCGTCGCTGCGCGCGCCGTGGCCGCTCTCGTCGGAGCTGGAAGAGGTGGTGATGCGGTGCCTCGCCAAGCGGCCCGGCGACCGTTACCAGAGCGCGCGCGAGCTGCTCGCGGCGCTCGAGGCGTGCGCGCCGGAGCCGCACTGGACGCCGGAGGACGCGAGGAGCTTCTGGGCCGCGCGCGCCGCGATGCCGCGCGCCGAGCCGCCGCCCCCGGATCCCGGCCCCACCGTGCGCCTTCGGCCGGACAAGGCCGTGCCGGTGACCTGAGGCGGGCCCGCGCCGAGGCGGGCCCGGGCCGCGCGGCCTCCTCAGGCCTGGCTGACCGCGACCTCGGGGAACCGCCGCGAGGCGGGCGGCGGCGCCCAGCGCGTGGACGGAGGGGGCTGCCCGTCGAGCTGGAGCGCCGGGCGCTTCTCGACGATCGCCGGCAGCGGCCGCTCGCCCCGCGCGGCGAGGATCGAGTTGTAGAAGGCGCGGGCGCTCTCGTCCCACCCCTTGCACCCCGAGATCGCCGCGATCCGCTCGGGATCGTACGGCGCATGCGCCGCGCGCACCATCGCCTGGGCCAGCGCGTGCAGATCGCCGGGCGAGACGAGCTCGCCGAGCTCGGGGCTGCTCAGCACGTCGGGGATGCCCCCGACCCGCGTCGCCACCACGCGGCGGCCGGACGCGATCGACTCGATCACGACGTTCGGCGTGCCCTCGTGGTGGCTCGGCAGCACCAGCGCATCGCAGGCGGCGACCCAGCGCGCCACCTGGTCGTGCGGCAGGCGCCCCGTCAAGAGGACGCGGTGGCCGAGCCGCTCCGCCGCCGCGCGGCAGGCCTGCTCGTCGGCGCCGCTCCCGACCAGCACGAGGTCGATGTCCGGGTGCGCCGCGGCGATCCGCTCGAAGGCGGCGATCGCGTCGAGCGCGCCCTTGTCGCGGAGCAGGTGGCCGACGTAGAGCAGCATCCGGCGGTCCGCGGAGCGGCCCAGCGCGGCGCGGGCCTCGCCCCGGTCGCGCGGCCGGAACATGGCGCGATCGACGCCGTTCATGACGACATCGATGCGATCGCGCGGGACGCCGAGCGCGTGGACCCCCTCGGCGAGCTGCTTGCTCACGGCGACGACGCGCGTCGCGCGCCGGAGCCCCCACTCCAGCGCGGGCCGCACCGCCGGCTGCTGGGAGAGCACGTCGATGTCCGAGCCGTGCACCTTGACGACGGCCGGGACGCCGAGAAGCTCCGCCAGGCACACCGCGGCGAAGCCGTCCGGGTAGGCGAACGATCCGACGATCACGTCCGGCGCCGGGTGGTGCCGCGCGAGCTCGAAGAGCATCGAGGCCGCGTAGAGCGGGCCGTTGAGGTACGGCGCGACCTTCGGCAGGTACAGGAACCGCGGGTGGCGCACCGGCAATCCCTCGATCACCTCCTCGCGAGGCGCGTTGTCCGCGATTGACCACCTGGAGAACCTGGAGGCCCCCGGAAACCAGGGGATGGTGGCGAAGACGTCGATGTCACAATAACGCGACAGCGCGGCGAACTGCCGCCGGTTGAACGGCGCCTGGCCGGGGTTCATCGCGTTCGGGAAGACCTTGGTGATAAGCAGGATGCGCATACCTCTGCTCCTCCGGACTCGCCCGCAGGCTCGACAGGAGTCCTCCAAATAGGGGGGTGCGCGGCTCGCGCGCGGTCGAGCCACGGTCAGCAGAGAACATGCCACCTCGGAGAAGCTGGAAACGAGGCCGGAATGGCAGCAGCAGGCCCGCGCCAGCAACGAGCGAGCATCCAGCCTGCCTCAGGCGAGGCAAATTTGCACAGGACCGGCTGGGGTCGCCTGCGTGAGACAGTTCAGCAGACAGCGGGTTTGTACATCAGAGCGCCAATTTTACAACCCTGGGCTACAGGGAAAGTTTCGTCAGAAACGCATCTCCCTGGCCCGCCCCCGAGAGCGCCCCGTGACCGAAGTTGACTTTTCCGTAGAAACGGCCGGCGAGCAGCACGCTCGCTCCTGAGCCCGCCGTGACATCCAGGCCGACCTGCGTCTGACCGTCCCCGAACAGCGAGCTGAACAGGTGATCGCCCGCGGGGCCGAGCTTGACCAGGTAAACGTCGGTCTTGCCCCGGCTCGTCAGCAGCCCGCCGCCGAAGTCCGCCGCGCCGAAGAGCGGCCCCGCGAGCACGATGTTGCCGGCGGCGTCCACGTCGGCGCTCGCGCGCGCGCCCGTCTCGAAGTCGGTGAGCAGCTGGTCCTCCGCGTCGCCGAAGCGCCGGCTCAGGACGTGCGCGCCGTCGCTGGAGAGCCGGGCGACGTACAGGTCCCGCCCGCCGGCGCTCGTCAGCCGCCCGCCGCCGAAGTCGATGGTCGACGCGAACGTGCCCGTGAGCACCACGTCGCCCGTCGCCTCGTGAACCGCGACGTCGTGGGCCTCGTCGGCCTCGGCGCCGCCAAACCGGGCGCTCCAGAGGTGGTCGCCCGAGGGGCCGAGCTTGGCCACGAAGACGTCCGAGAGCCCCGCGCTCGCGAGCGGCGCCCCGCCGAGATCGATCGAGCCCGAGAAATGGCCCGCGACGAGCAGGTTGCCGTCCGCGTCGGCCGCGATCGCGTGGGCGTAGTCGTCGCCCTCGTCGCCAGCGCGCAGGGCGAGCAGCGTGCGTCCGTCCCCCGGGGCGAGCCGCAGCACGAAGGCGTCGCGCAGGCCCGCGCTCGTGAGCACGGCGCCGTCGACGTCGACCGCGCCGTGGAAGCCGCCCGCCACGAGGACGTTGCCCGCCGGATCGACGGCGACGCGATCGCAGCGATCCGCGCCGGATCCGCCGATCATCCGGCTCCAGACGTGCTCGCCGCCCGCGTCGAGCTTGACGACGAACACGTCGTCGCCCCCGTGCGACACGAGCACGCCGCCGCCGAGGTCGACGCTGCCGAACGCGCGGCCCGCCACGACGACGTCGCCGGCCGGGTCGACCGCGAGCGCCATCGCGAACTGGTTGCCGTCGCCCGCGAAGCGCTTGCTCCAGAGGTGCGTGCCGAACCTGTCGAACTTCGCCACGTACGCGTCGGCGCCCGTGGCCGTGAGCGGCCCGCCGCCGAAGTCGACCGTGCCCTCCATCTGGCCGGCCACGAACACGTTCCTGTCCGCGTCGACGGCCACGGCGCGGGCGTACTGGCCGTTCGCGTCGCCGAAGGCGCGGCTCCACACCTCCTCGCAGGCGGGCGCGCGCCCGTCGCAGTCCTCGTCCTCGGGCGTGTCGCACGCGTCGAACGCGGGCAGGACCTCGCCCGTGCACGGGCCCCACGACGTGCCCTCGGCGTTGCAGGTGCGGGTGCCGTCCGCGCAGCGCCCGACGCCGCGCGTGTCCTCCGCGCCGGAGTAGCACGCCTCCTGCGCGCCGGGCGCGCACACGCACCCGGGGCAGCCGCAGTCGGGGCCGCTGCACGCGGCCGGCGCGAGCTCCGCGATCCACGCGGCCACACACGCGAGCTCCTCGGACGAGTACGGAGCCCCGCCGAGCGGCATGCGCGCGCCGCAGGACGGCGCGTCCGTGAGCTTCGCGTAGAGCACGCTCTCCTCCGGCCGGTCGGGGTCGGCGAGCACGCCCGCGCAGCTCTGGGCCGGGCGCCCGGCGACGCGATCGCCGACGCCGAGCGTGACGAGGTCGAGGGCGGCCGCGGGCTCGCCCGGACCGTGGCAGCTCGCGCCGCCGCAGCGCTCGGCGAACACCGCGGGCACGTCGGCGCAGTCGGCCGGCGGGCGGTCGTCGGGCGTCTCGAACCGCGCCTTGTCGTCGATCCTGCCGGGACACCCCGCGAGCAGCGGCAAGGCCGGCGCGGCGAGCGCGGCCGCCGTCCAGAAGCCGCGGCGGAGGCCGGACGCGCCGCGCGCCGCGCGCGCTCCGCGCACCTCAGTACCCATAATAAGCGACCCCCAGGTGAGCGCCGAAGAGCTGATCGAGCGCCCCACCGGCGATGTACGGGTCCCCGGGCTCGGCGTCGAAGTCGTAGAAGAACCGCGCGTACGACGCCCCGGCGCGCGCCTCGAGCCCCGGCGCGAACGGGACGGCGACCGCGACGCGGAGGTCGACGCCGCCGGCGCTGGGCTCGCGGAAATACGACGCGAGCGCGCCCATCGAGAGCGGCGCCTGGTAGCCCGCGCCGGCCTCCAGCGCGACCGGGCCGACGGGGAGGCGGCCGTCCGCGCCGAGGCGCAGGGCGACGTAAGACACCGCCGCCGCGTCGCGCGACGGGTCGCCGGTCGGCGCGACATCGAAGTCGGTCCAGCAGAGTCCGCCGCTCGCGAACAGGACCGGACCAGCCTGCCCGGCCGGGCGGTAACGGCCCTTGAGGCCGGCGTGCAGCCGGCTGAAGGAGGTCGATACGCTCGCTCCCCCGCCGCCCTCCGAGTCGAGGCCGACGGCGCGGGCGTACGAGAGGGCGATCCCGAGATCGCGGAGCACCGGCAAGGCGCTGCGCGCGAGCGGGTACAGCTCCGCTCGGAGCGACGGCATGGGTACGCCGAGCACCTCGTAGGTGCGGAGGTTCTCGGAGAGCAGGTCCGTATAGGACAGCGTACGACCCGCGATCTCGAGATCGACTCCAGCGCTGAAGAGCTCGGTGCCCACGGCGGCCCTCACGGCGGCCCCCTCGGCGGCTCCCTCGGTGGGTAGAGCGCGCCCCTCGTCGCGCTCCGCCGCCTCGGGGCGGAGCGCCGCCGCGGCCTCGGCGGCGCGCGCGGAAGCGGGCGCGGCGAGCGCCGCGAGCGCCGCGCCGAGCAGCGCGGCCGCATGGGAGCGGCGCGCGCGGCGCCGCGATTGCGCGGGAAACACAGGACAGGCGCGCGTTCGCCTCGTTGGCATCGAGCGCGAGCATAGTCGCTCTTCACGTCGCGGGTCGAGCGTCGCTTTCGAGATACCGAGTCGGCGACGCCCCGCGGAGATCCGGGGCAATCCGCCGCGAACCGAGCCCGCGGTAAGGCGAGCGCGCATGGGAGGATCGCATCGGCCCCAAGCTCCCACTTGATTCGCCCCCTCCTCGCGCGGCGCCTATCCTGGAGGAGTGGATTGCCATAGGCTCCCTGGAAGATGGCGAGAGGGCGCGCGCGGCACGGCGGCGCGCGATCCCGCCGTCGGCTCCTCTCCGCGCTCGCTGACGAGGCATCATGGCTGAACCACGAAGTCTCCGCTGGCCCATCGGCCTGCTCCTCCTCGCCTCCTGCACCGGTCAGTACGGCGATTTGCCCGCGCACGACGGCGACGGCGAGGCGACGGCCCCGCTGTGCACCGCGATCGAGCCCGGCGAGTCGCCGCTCCGGCGGATGACCCGCGCGGAGTACGACAACACGATCTTCGATCTCCTCGGCGACGACAGCCGCCCTGCGAGGGACTTCGTGCCTGAAGAGGAGTCGCTCGGCTTCAACAACCAGGCGGCGGCGCTCGTGGTGAGCCCCCTGCTCGCCGAGCAGTACATGACGGCGGCCGAGGGCGTCGCGGCCCGCGCGGTGGGCAAGCTCGTCCGGGAGGCGCCCGCGTGCCTCGAGGCCGCGGCGGGCGAGGCGTGCCGCGGCGAGGTCGCGGCGCTCGTCGCGTCGTTCGGCAAGCGGGCGTTCCGGCGGCCCCTCGCCGAGGACGAGATCGCCGACTTCGTCGCGCTCTTCCGGCGCGGCATCGCCCTCGGGGACACCCCCGACGACGCGTCGACCGGCCTCGCGCTGGTGCTCCAGGCGATGCTGCAGTCGCCGCACTTCCTCTACCGGGTCGAGCTCGGCATGCCGGATCCGGTGGAGGACGACGTCGTGCCGCTCACGTCCTACGAGATCGCTTCGCGGCTCTCCTACCTGCTCTGGGGCACGATGCCCGACGGCGCGCTCTTCGCCGCCGCCGAGCGGGGGGCGCTCGGCACCGCCGCGGAGATCGAGGCGCAGGCGCGGCGCATGCTGGAGGACCCGCGGGCGCGCGAGGCCGTGAAGAGCTTCCACCGCCAGTGGCTCGGGCTCGCCAAGATCGACGAGATCGCCGCGGGCGGGAAGGATCCGAAGCTCTACCCCGAGTACAAGGACGAGCTCTTGCCGCTCTTCCAGGCCGAGACCGAGGCGTTCCTGGACCACGCGATCTTCGAGCAGGACGCGAGCGTGAGCGCGCTGTTCACGGCGCCGTACTCGATGATGAACCGGGAGCTCGCCGCGTTCTACGGCGTCGAGGGCGGCCCGAAGGGCGAC
>NZ_CP150325.1:0-3740000 GCF_051529605.1 Sorangium sp. So ce296 | reverse complement strand
AGGGCGGCGATCTGGAGCTGAAACGGGATCTGCTGGATCCACTCCTCCTCATCAATGCCGATCGTGGCGAGCACCAGGCCGAGCAGGCCGCCCACGGCCTCGCCAGCCCGGCTGACCGTCGTCGCTGGGCCGCTCGCGACCGCCTCGTGCGAGAGGGCATGCAAGAGAAGGCCCGCCACGGCAGAGAGCAGCCAGGGCTCGACCGCTTCAAGGCGCTCCACATCGACGAGCCGCGTCGCGAAGGCCCCAACCACCGTGGCGAGCGCGATGCCCGCGAGCGCCGCGCTCATGGCACGCTTGCCGCCCGTACCCGCCCTCACCTCAAGGACCTGGATCGCCACCACCATGGCGAGCGGCACCGTGTGCGCCGCCAGCGCGAGCACGACAGGCAGCGTCAGCTGACCCACCCGCGAGAGCGACGCCACCGCCGCACCCTCGCCGAACTGATGCGCCAGCACCGCGGCATACCCCATCGCGAGCGCCGTCGTGGGCGTGCGGTGAGCGCCCGCCTCGCCGATCACGAGGCGCTCGAGCAAGGCCGGCGCGAGGAAGCCCGCCACCGCCGCGAGCACCGCTGGCCAGCCGATCTCGCCGAGCGCCTCCGGCAAGAGATGCAGCAACGCTATCGACGCCGCCCCGACCAGGGCGAACGTCCGGAGCGCAGACATCGCGCCCTCGCTGCGATGACGGAAGAGCGCCGCAATGCCGCCCAGCATGACGGCCAGCGCGAGGAGCAAGACGCCGAACGCCAGCGACACAGGCGCCCTCCTAGCACGGATCGACCACGAACCGGCGCCGAGCCGTGCATCTTGTGTGGCGCGCTACGAATAGGGGAGGTGGTGGCGGCCCGCGCGGAGGATCAGATCGCCGACGAGGGCGGTCCAGCCGGTCTGGTGCGAGGCGCCGAGCCCGGCGCCGGTGTCGCCGTGGAAGTACTCGAAGAAGAACAGACGATCCCGGAAATGAGGGTCGCGGTGGAAGAGCGGGTGCTCGCCGTAGACGGGGCGGCGCCCCTCGCGATCGCGCTCGAAGATCGCGATCAGCCGTCGCTCCAGCTCGTGCGCGCCGTCGCGGAGCGTGCGAGGGCCGTGGCCGCCGATCGGGGGGATTGTGAGCACGTCGCCGAAGCCGTGATCGAGCCGGAGCAGCGAGCGGTAGAGCAGATAGCCGAGCGGGAACCAGATCGGGCCGCGCCAGTTGGAGTTGCCCCCCTTCATGCGCGTGATCGACTCGCCCGGCTCGTAACCGACCGTGTACTGCGCATGGCAGGGCTGCTCCAGCCCGAGCGAGACAGGCGCGGCCGCGTGCTCCTTCGAGAGCGAGCGCGGGCCGAACGGCGAGAGGAACTTGTCCTCGTCGAACAGGTGCGCGAGCACCCGCTCGAGGCGCCCCGGCGTCACCGCAGAGAGCACCTGCCGGCCGTCCGGACGCACCGTGATCGCCTCAGCGAGCGCGGGGTTCTTGCGGAGGAACCACTCGGTCCGGCGCCGGAAGTTCGCGAGCTTGCCGTAGATCTCCGGCGTGATCACGTGCACGGCGCAGAGCGGGATGAGGCCCACCGCCGACCGGATCTTCACGTGCCGCGGCCTCCCGCCGGCGGTGAGGATGTCGAAGTAGAAGCCTTCCTCTTCGGACCAGAGCGGCAGCCTGCCGCCCTCCGCGTGGTGGAGCGCGTGCGCGATCCGCAGGAAATGCTCGAAGAATTTGCTGGCGAGATCCTCGTACGCGGAGTTGTCGAGCGCGAGCTCGAGCGCGATGCGCATGAGGTCGAGGCAGTACATCGCCATCCACGCGGTGGCGTCCGCCTGCTCGAGGCGCATCCCGGGCGCGAGCCGCTCGCTGCGATCGAAGAGGGAGATGTTGTCGAGGCCGAGGAACCCGCCCTCGAACACGTTGTGCCCCTCGGCGTCACGCTTGTTGACCCACCAGGCGAAGTTGATGAGGAGCTTGTGGAACACGCGCTCCAGGAACACCCGATCGCCCTCGCCCCGCTGCTTCCGCTCGATCTTGTAGAGCTGGTAGGTCGCCCAGGCGTGCACCGGCGGGTTCAGGTCCGAGAACTCCCACTCGTACGCGGGCAGCTGGCCGTTCGGGTGCTGGTACCACTCCTTGACCATCAGCTTCAGCTGCGCCTTCGCGAGATCGATGTCGAGCGAGGCCAGCGCGACCGCGTGGAAGGCGAGATCCCAGGCCGCGAACCAGGGGTACTCCCACTTGTCCGGCATCGAGATGACGTCGGCGACCGAGACGTGACGCCACTGGCCGTTGCGGCCCGAGAGCCGCTCGGGCGGCGGCGCCTCGACGTCGCCGCGGAGCCACGTGTCGACGTCGTAGTGATAGAACTGCATCGTCCAGAAGAGCCCCGCCGCCGCCTGCCGCTGGATGGCGCGGCGATCCTCGGACAGATGAGGGCCCTGGACGGCGAGATAGTACTCGTCCGCCTCGCGGCGGCGCATCTCGAGGAGCTCGTCCGCGAACTCGAACGGCCGCTCCACCGGGTCCGGCGCGAGCCGGAGCAGGATCCGCCTGCGCCCGCCGGCCGGCACCTCGAGGCGGTGCCAGCTCGCGGCCTTGGTGCCGCGCAGCTCGGGGTTCACCCGCGACGCGTCGCCGTGGATGACCCGGTCATGGAACGCGTCCTTCACGTAGGGTGTCCGCGAGGGGGCGCCGTAGAGCCGCTCGTGGTTCGTCTCGTTGTTGGTGAAGAGCAGCTCCGGCCTGCCCTCGATGTAGAGGTGATGCGCGCCGTGCTCGGGGTGCGCCGCGCGCAGCATCACGTGCCCAGGGCCGCTCTGCATGGCCCGGATCTCCGGGACCGGGCCGGGCGGGTCGCTCCACGACCAGGTGTTGCGGAACCAGAGGTGCGGCAGCACGTGGATCGGCGCGGGCTCCGGGCCGCGGTTCACCACCGTGATGACCATGAAGATGTCGCTCGGGCTCCGCTTCGCGTACTCGACGATCACGTCGAAGTAGCGATCTCCGTCGAAGGCGCCGAGATCGGGGAGATCGACCTCGCCGTCGGAGAGGCCGCGCTCGCGCGCGGCGTCGATGAGCGCTCCGTACGGGAACTCGCGCTGCGGGTACCGGTAGAGGTAACGCAGGTAGCTGGAGGTCGGCGTCGCGTCCTCGTAGTAGTAGATCTCCTTGACGTCCTCGCCGTGGTTGCCCTCGGGCCCGGTCAGGCCGAAGGCCCGCTCCTTCAAGATCGGGTCCCTCTCGTTCCAGACGGCGACGGCGAGGCACAGGATCTGGTGGCGGTCGCAGATGCCGCCGAGGCCGTCCTCGTTCCAGCGATAGGCGCGGCTCCGGGCGTGATCGTGCGGGAAATGCGCCCAGGCGTCCCCGTTCGCGCTGTAGTCCTCTCGCACCGTCCCCCAGGCGCGCTCCGACAGGTAAGGGCCCCAGTGCTTCCAGCGCAAGAGGCGCTCGCGCTCCTCTTCGAGGCGGCGGTGCTCGGCGGTCAGCGCGGCGGGGACGGTCCTCGTCATGCGAGCCACGCTAGGCGACCCGGGCGGAGGCGTCGAGCCCGCGGCCCCCGCGCGGACGGCCGCGACCGGCGCTACTCGGTGCGCTTGATGATGTGGAATCCGAACGGGGTCTCGACGACCTCGCTCACCTCGCCGACCTTCAGGGCAAAGGCGACATCGGCGAAGCCCTTCACCATCACGCCGCGCTCGAACACCCCGAGGTCGCCGCCGCGCTCCTTGGCGCCAGGCTCGTCGCTGTACTCGGCGACCACGTCCTCGAAGGCCGCCCCGCCGCGGATCTTGAGGAGCGCCTCCTGGGCGCGCGCGCGCGCCTCGTCGCGCGTGCGGCGGACGCCCTCGGGCCTGCTCTTCGAGCCGTCGTGCATGACGAGGATGTGCCGCGCGCCGATCTGCTTGGGCTGGCTCGCCACGAGCGCCCGCTCGCGCTCTTGCGCCGCGTCCTCCTCGGCCGCGCGGATCGGCGCGGAGACCGCGAGGCCGCCGCCGACCCAGGACGGCGAGGTGGCCAGCGTCCCGCAGGCGGTCGCGCCGAGGAGCGCGAGGGGAGAGCACGCCGAGAGCGCGCGGACCAGCACGGCGCGGAGAGCAGGGCTACGCATCGGCGCGGAGACTGCCGCGGGAGGGAGGCGCCGGCAACCCTTCCGGCCCGCGCCCGGGACCGCTCAGCGCAGCACCATCGCCGGGACGAAGGCCCACCCGCCCGCGGCCACGGTCACCCGGGCGCGCCGCACCTCGCCCCGGGCGCTCACGACCACCTCGTGCGTGCCCGCGGGGACGCGGGTGCGCGCGATCGCGATGCGCGCGGGGAGCGTCGACCAGCCGCGCGTGTCCGGGGTGTCGAGCGCGGTCAGCGTCGCGCTCGTGAGCAGGCCGACGAGCAGGCCCAGCGGGCCGGAGTCCTCCGCGGCCGCCTCGGTGGCGCCCTGGGCGGCCTCGCCCGCGGCGACGCGGGCGAGCGTCCGCGTGATGGCCGACAGGATGATCGTGCCCTCGCTCTTCTTCCAGGCCGAGCGCACCTGCGCCTCGACGTCGAGGGCCTGCTCCAGCGGCTGGGAGCGCCCATCCAGCGTCAGGGTCGGGACCGCGTAGCCGCCCTTGCCCCGGGCGAGCGTCGGGTAGTTGACCCACGTGACGAGCCCCTTGGCCGCGAGCTCGTTGGCCCGCGCGCGATCGGTCGGGCTGATGTCGTCGGCGACGAACGTGAGCGCGAGCCCGATCGGCAAGCGCTGCGGCACCTTCTGCGGCACGCGCCCGAACCCGACGACGACCACGAGCTCCGCCTCGCCGGCCTCGGCGAGCGGCGGCGGCGGCTCCACGCCCTCGATCTGGGCGGCGATGCGGGGCGTCCTCGGCTCGCCGCGCGTGAGCGCGCGGAGCGGGGCGCGGAGCGACGGGTACGGCCCGTGGCGGAGCGCGTCGTCGTAGTAGAGGAGCGCCTCGTCGACCTGACCGCTCTTCTCGAAGGCGAAGCCGGCGAGGTAGCTCCCGAGGCCGACGAGCGCCGTCTCGCCCTCGTGATCGCGCAGGTACTTCTGCATCACGGCGAGGCGGCGGGCCTCGACCCTGGCCCCGTTGAGGTCGCGCTGGGCCAGGTAGTTCATCATGTTGATGGTGTTGATGAGCAGCTTCTCGTACGCAGGCGCCTTGTACGGGCCCGCGTCGTCCGAGAAGAGGTATTTCCCGAGCTCGGCGGCGGCCCCGCGCGACATGTCGAGCAGGTCGATCGACTTGTCGGCCGCCCCGAGATCGCGCGCGGACAGCTTGTAGCGGTCCATGCCGAGGAGGATGTTGCCGCGGTCGAGCAGGAGGAGCGCGTTGTCGCCCTTCAGCGCCGGAAGCTCGGCCGCGCTCGCGACCTCCATCTGCTCGTTCAGCGCGGCCACCGCCTCCGCGGGCGCCCCGCGGTCGAGCGCGGCGAGCGCGGTGCGCACGCGATCTTCGTGGCCGGCGCAGGCGACCTGTCCGACGCCGAGGAGCAGCGCGAGAGGCACGAGGACCGCGCGCCCGCGCCCCCGGAGGCTCGCGTGCCGCCAGCGCATCACTCCTGGATGAGCGCCTTGGTGAAGGCCGCCTTGTTCTGCCAGGCCACCGCGCTCGTGGCGACCTCGATGAGCTGCATGAACATGAAGTACTGGACGCGGCGCTCGTCCTCGGTGCGCTCGTCGGAGGTGAAGACCTTGCCGGTGATGTAGTACTTCGCGCCGAGCTGGCGGTTGTACTCGGCGATGTGGTCCGGATCGAACCCGCCGCCGTGCTGCTGCTCGATCTCGGCGATCATCTGCTGCTGGCGCTCGACGCTCACCACGGTGACGAGGCCCGTGTTGACCATGTACGTCTCGATGTCCGACAGGAGCGCCTGGAGCTGGCTGTCGATGTGCTCGCTCGTCTGGTTCGACAGCGGGTAGATGGCGAGCGTGGGCCGCGAGCCCTCCTGCGCCCACGCCTTCGCGATGGGCGAGGCCATCAGCGACTTCAGGTTCTCGTGGAGGAGCTGCTCGATGTCGCGCTTGTCGATCCCCGTGCTCATCGCGGCGTCGTCGAGCCCCTCGACCTGGTTGCCGCGCACGTAGGTCGGCCCGCAGCCGAGGGACGTCGAGGCGAGCGCGAGCGCCGCGAGGAGCGCGGCCGGACGGATGATGGGCGAGCTGGGCATGGACACTCCGCAGGGTCTGGACGGGCGCATCCTAGCAGGCGAGGTGTGCGCCGGAGCGCCGATCAGGCGGAAATCGTGCTCCGCCGCGCGGCGCGCGCCCGCGGAGCCGCCGTCCCGGCGCGCCTCAGCGCGAGCAGCGCGAAGAGCGCGAAGAGCGCGCGCGCGGAGGCGGCCCCGCCCCCGGCCACGGGGCCGTGGGCGCACGAGAGCCAGCGCTCGTCGAGCGGCCGACGCGACGGCGATCGCTCCGCCAGGCCGGGCGCCGTGGCCCACCAGGGCGCGCCGTAGGCGCCGGCGTCGGCGGCGCGCGTCGCCTCGGCGACGAGCCAGTCGCGATGGGCGATCAGCCCGCCGTAGATGGGGTCGGAGCAGCCGGCCGGCCCGCGTGAGGTCACGCCGATGATCCGCCCGGCGCCGTCGAGCGCGGGTCCGCCCGAGTCGCCGCTGCAGATGCCGCTCTCGCCGCGCCACTCGCTGCCCGTGACGCGCTGCTGCGTCCCGCACCCGTAGCCGACGCACTCGACGCGGAGCCCGTCGCGGCGCCGACGCGCGCCGCCGTCGCGCGCCCTGCCCTCCGTGTCGCCGAAGCCGACCGCCGAGTAGACCTCGCTCTCCTCGGGCGGCCGGTCGAGGCGGGGCGCGAGGGGCGTGACGTCGCTGCTCGGGACCGGCGAAGCGAGGACGACGAGCGCGAGGTCGCGGCCGCACACGGCGTTGCCGTCGGGCGGGCTGAGCACCGCGCGCACGGCGAGCCACGGCGCGTCCGCGGCCCACATGGCCCGGCCGAGGGTGGCGTAGACCTGCGAGGCGTCGACCGGCTCACCGAACGTCGCCGTCTTGCAGGAGATGAGCTTCGGCGCCTCCGCGATGCAGTGCTGCGCCGTGAGCACCAGGTCGGGCGCGATCAGGGTGCTCGAGCAGGTCCGCGCGACGCGGCCCTTCCGATCCGTGATGATCAGCCCGGCGACCGCGCGATCTCCCGCGTCGGGATAGCCTCCCTTGATCTCCAGCGCGGCCTCGTCCGCGTCCTCCCCGCGCGCGGCAGGCTCGCCCGCGTCGCCCGCGCAGCCGGCCAGCGCGGCGGCGGCGAGGAGGTATCCAGCTCGGGTACACCACGCGGTGCTGTTCCGGAACACGGCAAGCCGCCGTTGCACGGCACCTGCCAGCCTGGGCTGTGCATGCGCCGCGTTTCTCGAGGCAGGAGAGGATTGCTTCCGAGGAAGCTCACGCGCCCGCCGAGCTGCGCAGCGCTGTGGTGGGCGCTGCGGCCGGCGCGCCGATCGGGCTCGTGGGGAGCCGAGCGCCCGACCCCGGCGCCGGCAGGGAGCCAGGGGCTTCGCGATCGATCCTCCAGGGGAAGGACGATGGGCGAGCTCGATCCTCCAAGGGAAGGGACGATGGGCGAGCGCGGACCTTCGGGATCCGGGAAGAGCCGCCTCGCGCCGCCCGCTCGGAGCGTCCGTTCGCGACGACGCCGCGGCGTCGTCGTTCGTTCTGGCCGGGCGGCGCGGGCGCGTCAGCCGACCACGATGTTCACGATCTTCCCGGGGACGTAGATGAACTTCTTCACCTGCTTGCCCGCGGAGAGCGCCGCCACGCTCTCCAGCGCGAGCGCCGCGGCGCGCGCCTCGTCCTCCGAGGCCACCTTCGCCAGCGTCACCCGGCCGCGGACCTTGCCGTTCACCTGCACCGGGATCTCCAGGACATCGTCGACGCAGAGCGCCTCGTCGTACGCGGGCCAGGGCTCGTAGGCGAGCGAGCGCTGATGCCCCGTGAGCCGCCACAGCTCCTCGGCGAGGTGCGGCGCGAACGGCGAGACGAGGAGGATCAGCCGGAGCACCGCCTCGCGCGGCGGCGAGGGGATCGCGTTCAGGTGGTTCACGAAGACCATCATCGCGGAGATGGCGGTGTTGAACGCCATGCCCTCGATGTCGCCGGTCACCTTCTTGATGGTCCGGTGGAGCTGCCGGCTCGTCGCGTCGTCGATCGCGTCCGAGAGCGGCCGCGTGCACGTCGCGAAGACGCGATCCCGGAACCGGACCACCCCCTGGATCTGGGCCGATTGCCAGGGCTTCACGGCCTCGAGCGGGCCCATGAACATCTCGTAGAGCCGCAGCACGTCGGCGCCGTAGGACCGCACGATGTCGTCGGGGTTGATCACGTTGCCCCGCGACTTCGACATCTTCTCGTTGTCCTCGCCGAGGATCATGCCCTGATGGACGAGCTTCATGAACGGCTCGGGGTGCTTCACGTGGCCGAGGTCGAACAGCACCTTGTGCCAGAAGCGCGCGTAGAGCAGGTGCAGCACGCCGTGCTCCGCGCCGCCGACGTAGAGGTCGACCGGCATCCACGCGTCGTACGCCGCCTGCGAGAACGGCTCGGCGTCGTTCTGCGGATCGAGGAAGCGCAGGTAGTACCAGCACGACCCCGCCCACTGCGGCATCGTGTTCGTCTCGCGCGCGTACCACGCGCCGTCCTTCTGGAAGAACCGCCAGTCGACTGCCCGCGCGAGCGGACCGGCCGGGTCGTCGCCAGGCCGGAAGTCGGCGAGCGGCGGCAGCTCGAGCGGCAGGCTGGCCTCGTCCACCGCGATCGGCTGGTCGTAGCGGATCGTGTGCGCGTCGCCCTTCCTGGGATCGCCGCCGGGATCGGCGAGCTCGACGGGGAAGTAGATGGGGATCGGCTCGCCCCAGTAGCGCTGGCGCGAGAAGACCCAGTCGCGCAGCTTGTAGTTCACCTCGCGCTTGCCGCGGCCGAGCGCCTCGAGGCGCTCGATGACCGCGCGCTTGCACTCCTCCGTCTTGAGCCCGTCGAACTCGCCGCTCCGGACCGCGACGCCGGGGTCGACGTAGGCGGCCTCGATCTGGTCGTGCAGGGCGCCGTCGGGGCTCACCACCTCGACGATGGGCAGCCCGTACGCGCGCGCGAACGCGAAGTCGCGCTCGTCGTGCCCGGGCACCGCCATCACGGCGCCGGTGCCGTAGCTGCCGAGCACGTAGTCCGCGACCCAGATCGGCACCTCGGCGCCCGTGATCGGATGCACCGCGAACAGGCCCGTGTCGACGCCGGTCTTCTCCTTCGCGGCCCCGGCGAGGCGCTCGCGATCGCTCTTGCTGGACGCCGCGGCGACGTACGCGCGCACGGCCTCCCGGCGCGGCTCGGACGTGCTGCCCTCCGTCGACGTGATCCAGCTGGTGAGCGGGTGCTCGGGCGCGAGCACGACGTACGTGACGCCCATCAGCGTGTCGGGGCGGGTCGTGAACACGCTCACCGAGCCCTTGCTCCACGCCTTGACCTCGAACGTGATCAGGGCGCCCTCCGAGCGGCCGATCCAGGCGCGCTGCATCGCGACCGTCCCCTCGGGCCAGTCGAGCAGGCGGAGATCCTCCGCCAGGCGGTCGGCGTAGGCGGTGATGCGGAGCATCCACTGGCGGAGCGGCGTCCTGTAGACCGGGTGGTTGCCGCGCTCGCTCTTGCCGTCGATCACCTCCTCGTTCGCGAGGACGGTGCCGAGCGCCGGGCACCAGTTGACGCTCACCTCGTCCTGGTACGCGAGGCCGTTCTTGAAGAGCTGGAGGAAGATCCACTGCGTCCAGCGCACGTAGCGCGGATCGGTCGTGGCGAGCTCTCGCGACCAGTCGTAGCTGAAGCCCAGCATCTTGAGCTGGCGCTTGAACGTCGCGATGTTCCGCGCCGTGGTGTCGGCCGGGTGCGTGCCGGTCTCGATGGCGTGCTGCTCGGCCGGGAGGCCGAAGGCGTCCCAGCCCATCACGTGCAGCACGTCGATCCCGCGCATGCGGTAGTAGCGCGACACGATGTCGGTCGCCGTGTACCCCTCGGGGTGGCCGACGTGCAGCCCCGCGCCCGAAGGGTAGGGGAACATGTCGAGCACGTAGCGCTTCTCGCGCGCGCCGCCCGCGCTGCGGACGGCGCGGAAGGTCTCGCCCTCCTCCCACGCGCGCTGCCAGCGCGGCTCGACCGCGGCGTGATCGTAGCGCGCGGGCTCGCGCGGCTCGTTGGGAGAAGGTTCGGTGGAGGTGCGGGGGCCCATCGTCTCGGCGGCCATATCGCGACGAGCCATAGCACTGTGCTGCCGCGGTCGACAGCCGCCCCGCGGCGGCACAAGCCCGCGTCCCCGCGGGGGCGCCGTCACCCGTCCGCGGCGTGCGCCCCGCCATGTCGAGAGTTCCCGGCAAGCGTGGACAGCCCCTCGGTGCGAGCTCTGCCGTCGGGCGCGCCCGCGCTCGCGAGGCTTCGCGCAGGCCGCTGACGGAGCGCGCGTCCCCCGCACGCTGGATGCGAGCGCGCCGCGGGCCGGGAGCGCCGTCCGCTCCCGCGCAGGCGGCGGGGCGAGCGCACCGCCGCCTGCGCCCACGGGCGGAAGCGCGCAGGCGGCGGGGCGAGCGCACCGCCGCCTGCGCCCACGGGCGGAGGACGAGCTCGATCTTCGACGGGCCGAGCCCGGGAAGCGCGCCGCGCTGCTCCTTCGTCCGCAACGGGCGCCGTGGTCGCGGCGCCGCGCCGCGCATCCCCGGCGCAGCAGCGCCTCACGGGCGGGGCGACGCGTCAGAAGGATGGCCGGACGCCGAGACTTGAGGGTAGATTGAGAGCGCTGTTCCGCTTCAGTGTGAGGCGGAGGGGCCGCGTTGGCGGTCTCTCCGGGGCGCGCGGATGACCGACAAACACGTTCCATGGGGAGCCCCCGAGGGTGAGATGGCGGCGCAGTCAGGCCGGCCGCTCGCATCGACGCATGCATCGGGGATCCCTTTCCGGCCGCCGCCCGTGGCGCCGCTGATGGCGCCCGGGGTCCTCCGCCCGCTCTCCTCGCAGTACGCGCTCAGCCCTCGGCTTCAGCAGCACAGCCCACCCGGCTTCGCGGGACCGGCGCCGTCCGGGGCCGGGCTCGCCGGGCCCGTCGCCTCCGGAGCGGCGTATCCCGGGCCGGCGCCGTCGCCGCCCGCGCTCGCAGCGCCGTCGCCGCCCGCGTTCGCGGCGCCCGCGCCGTCGGCGCCCGGCCTCGCTGGGCCCGCGTCGTCGACGCCCGAGTTCTCCGCGCCGGCCTCCCCTCCGGCGGCGGCGAGATCCGGCTACACCCAGCCGCCCGCGGGGAACGTCTCGGCGCGCGGAGGGACGCTCCCGCCCGGGCTCGTCTCGCAGCAGGACGTGCTGTCGACCAGCGGCGTCTATTCTGCGAGCGGCCTCCCGTTCATCTCGGCGCCGCCGCCGTCGGACCCGGCGCCCCCGAGCCAGATGTCGTTCCAGCCTGCGCCGAACACGGAACGGATGCTGGCCGCGAACGCGGCGCAGCCGCCCCCTCCGGGGGCGCCGCCGGCGTTCGCGGGCCCCGGCTTCGGTCCGGCGGGTCCCCCTGTCCACGAGGCCGGGCGCACGCCGCTGCCCTCGCTGCACGCGGGCGTTCCGGCGCCGGCCGGGCCGCCCTCGGCCGCTGCGCCCGCGCCGGCTCCGACCGTGGGCGCGGCGCCCGCCGCGGCGGCGCCCGGCGCGCCGCCGGCGGGCGGCGGGTGGGACGGCGCGTCCGCCGCGGGCGCGCCTCACGCCGCCGGCGGCTGGGACGGCGCGGCGGCGGCCGGCGCGCCCCAGGCGGCTCAAGCGGCGATGCCGCCCGCCGAGAGCCCGTGGGCCACCACGTCGGCGCGCCTCGAGCTGCCGGCGCTCCCGTCGAGCTTCGTGCAGGAGCGCGCGGAGCCGCAGAAGCCGCCCGCCGTGACGGCGCCGCGCCGCGAGGGCGGCAGGACGGTCATCATCGTGCTCAGCGTGATCCTGGCGATCGCCCTCCTGGCGCTCGTCGGGATCACGCTGTGGCAGAGCATGGGCGGCGGCGGGCCCATCGCGATCGACTACACCGAGCCGGCCCCGACGACCGCCGAGACGTCGGCCGAGCCCACCCCGAGCGCGACCGCAGCGCCCGCCGCGACCGCAGCGCCCCGGCCAGCCGCGCGCCCGCGGCCGAAGAGCGACGACATCTACGACGAGATCGACAAGGAGAAGACCCGGCGCTGAGGCGGCTCGACGCGCGCGAGGCCGCGCGCCGGCGATTCGTTGGCCCTGCGGCCCGTTCCATGCTGGTGATCGCCCGCGATGGCGACGCCGATCCCGCAGAACCTTGCCCCGTTCACCCTCGACGAGCTGGCGCGCGCGACCGGCGGGCGCGTGCTGAGGGCCGGGCCGGCGGCGCGGGGCATCTCGACCGACAGCCGCACGATCGCGCCCGGCGCGGCGTTCGTCGCGCTCGCCGGCGAGACCTTCGACGGCCATCGGTTCCTCGGCGCCGCGGCGCAGCGCGGGGCGGCCGCGTTCGTCGTCTCCCGGGAGGCGGACCTGCCGCCCGAAGGCGGCGCGGTGCTCGTGGAGGACGGGCTCGCGGCGCTCGGGGCGCTGGCCAGCGCGCACCGCGAGCGGTGGCGCGGGGGCGCGCACCCGGACGGACCGCGGGCGATCGTCGCGATCGGCGGCTCCGCCGGCAAGACGACGACGACGCGGACCATCGCGGCGCTGCTCGCGGGCGCGGGCCGCGGCGACGTGCACGCGACCGCGGGCAACCTGAACAATGCCATCGGGCTGCCGATGACGTTGCTCGGGCTCGAGGACCGTCATCGCTTCGCCGTCGTCGAGATCGGCACGAACCACCGCGGCGAGGTCGCGGCCCTCGCGCGGATCGCGGCGCCGGACCTCGCCGTGCTGACGTCCATCGGCGTCGAGCACACCGAGGGGCTCGGCACGCTGGAGGACGTCGCCGCCGAGGAAGGGGATCTGCTCGCCGCGCTGCCGGCCGACGGGGTCGCCCTCGGCAACGGCGACGACGCGAAGGTGGTCGAGCAGCTCGAGCGCGCCGGCGCCGCGCGGCGGATCACCTACGGGTTCGGCGAGCGCGCGCAGATCCGGATCGCGGGGCGACGGCCGGTCGGGGTGCGCGGCACCTCGGTGCGGATCGAGCGGGGAGGGGAGGCGTTGGAGATCGTGGTCCCGCTGCTCGGGGAGGCGGGGGCGCTGGCCGCGGCGGCGGCCGTCGCCGCGGTGGAGGAGGCGCTCGGCGAGCGGCTCTCGACGGAGCGGGCGGCGCGCGCCGCCGCGGGGCTCGCGCCGCCGGGGGACGGGCGGCTGTCGGTCCGCGAGCTGCCGGACGGCACCGTGATCATCGACGACAGCTACAACGCGAACCCCCTGTCGATGCGCTCATCGCTGAGGACGGCGGTCGAGCTGGCCGAGGCGCTCGGCAAGCGGCTCGTCCTGCTGCTCGGCGAGATGCGCGAGCTCGGCGCGCTCGCGGCGGCGGAGCACGACGCGCTCGGCGAGGCGGTCGGCGCCGCGCGCCCCGCCGCGCTGATCGCCGTCGGCGGCGAGGCGGCGCGGATCGCGCGCGCCGCCGAGGCGGCCGGCGTGCGCGCGTGGTTCGCCGGCGACGCGAGCGCCGCCGCGAGCCGGGCGCTTCAGATCGTCGAGCGCGGCGATCTGGTGCTGGTGAAGGGCTCGCGCGGGATCAGGATGGAGCGGATCGTGGAAGCCCTCGCCGGGCGCGGCGCAGGCCCCTCGCCCTGAGCGCGGGCGCCGCGCGGGCGCTCGCCCGACGGGCGCGCGGTCACGCGCCGAGCGCGGCCCGCGCCTCGGCGACCGACTGGCCGAGCAGGACCTTCGCCTCCTCGTTGCTGCAGAAGGATCGCGAGATCATGCGATCGACGTACAGCGTGCCGCGGAGGTGATCGACCTCGTGCTGGAGGATCCGCGCGGGCCAGCCGGTCGCCTGCCAGCGGACCTCCTTGCCGTCCGCGTCCACGCCGCTCACCTCGACCGACAGATCCCGCTCGACCAGCGCCATGTAGCCCGGAACGCTCAGGCAGCCCTCGAAGAACGCCGCCCGCCCCGCGCCCGCCGCGTCGGCCGCCGCCGGCAGCGACGGCGCGAGGACCTTCAGCGTCGGGTTGACGATCACCAGCAGCGGGAACGGCACGCGGCCGCGCTCGGCGCGCTGCTCCGGCGTCAGGCGAGACATCAGCGCCTCGCTGTCCTCGAGCACGATCACCTGCTGACCGACGCCGATCTGCGGCGCGGCGAGCCCCACGCCGGGCGCCTTGCGCATGACCGCGACCATCGTCGAGACGAGCTGCTTGAGCTGCTTCGTCCCGATCTCCTCGGGCGGGACGGGCGCGGCGGGCTTCCGCAGGACGGCTCTGCCTGCGAGGACGATCGGGGGGAGCTCCATGCCGCCGGGATGAACCGGTGCGCCCGCGGGCGCAAGCGCCGCCGGCGGGGGGCGGGCGCGCGATGTCCTCGCGGCGAGGCGGGCGTGAGGGTAGAGGAGCGGCGCCGGCCCGGCCCGGCTCGCCATGGCAGCGCCCCCTCCGCCCTCGCCGGCCCGCGCACGCGCCCCGCGCCGGCCTCTCCGCCTCGCCGTCGCGCTCGCGCTCGCGGCGCTGACGCTCGCCGCCTTCGCCGCCGTGACGCTGCGGCTCCAGCTCGAGCCGAACGTCGCCTCGCTCCTGCCCGAGCGCGGCGACGCCGCCGCGCTGCGCCGGTACGTGCGCGGGTTCGGGGGCGGCGATCTCGGCGTCGTGATGGTGAAGGGGGACGACCCCGACGAGAACGCCGCCGTCGCCGCCGAGATCGCGCGGGCCCTCGCGGCGCGCCCGACCGTGCAGCGCGCCGCCGATCGCGTCGACGCCTCGCGCGCGCTCGATCCGTGGCTCGCCTTCCGGCACGCGGACGCGCGCGTGCGGGAGCGGCTCGCCGCCGCGCTCTCGCCCGAGGGGATGCGCGAGCGCCTCGCCGAGACGCGCGCCATGCTGCTCGCGCCGGGCGCCGGCGCCGCGGCCGAGGCGATCGCGGCCGACCCGCTGCGGCTCGCGCAGCTCGTCTTCGCGTCCGCGGACATCGGCTCCGGGGTGCGCACGCAGGCCGACGGCGCCTTCGCCACGGACGACGGCAAGGTGCACCTCGTCTTGGTGCAGCCGGCGGGGCAGGCGCTCCGCGGCGCCGACGCGCGCGCCTTCGTCGCCGACGCGAACGCCGTCCTCGACCCGATCCGCGCGGCGCACCCGCGGCTCACGCTCGGGCTCACCGGCGGGCACGCCATCGCCGCGGCCACCGAGGAGATGCTCACGCGCGATCTCGCCGTCTCGGGCACGCTCTCGATGCTGCTCGCGTCCGCGGTCTTCGCGCTGCTCTTCCGCCGCATGCGCGCGCTCGCCGCGGTGATGCCGCCGCTCGTGCTCGGGACCGTCTGGACCGCGGGGCTCGCCACGGCGCTCCCGGGCGGGCTCAGCGCGATCGCGGTCGCCTTCATGTCGGTCGTCGTCGGCGTCGGCGTCGACACCGGCGTCCACGTCTACGCCGCGCTGCTCGAGGCGCGGCGCGAGGGCCTCGATCCGGAGGCGGCCGGGCGCGCCGCGAGGGCGCGGACCTTCCGCGCGGTGCTCGTCGCCGCCGTCACCGCGGCGGCGGCGTTCGGCGCGCTCGCGCTGTCGGACATCAACGCCCTCCGGCAGCTCGGCCTCCTGTGCGCCGCAGGCGAGGTGCTCACGGCGATCGCGATCGTCCTCGTGACGCCGGCCGTCGGCGCTTGGCTCGAGCGGGGGGCCCCGCCGCCCGAGGCGCCGGCGCGCTGGCCCGACGGCCTCTACAGGCTCACCCGGACCCGGGGCCGCGCGCTCGCGCTCGCCGCGCTCTCGGCGCTCCCCATCGCGGCGGTCGCCCTCGGCGCCGCGCCGCCGCTCGCCGAGGCCATCGTCGCGATCCGGCCCGCCGAGCTCGAGCCGCTCAAGGTGCAGCAGGCGATCTTCGACGCATTCGGCGGGCGGCGCGGGCAGTGGGTGGTGCTCCTCGCGGACGGCGAGCAGGAGCGCGCCCGCGCCCGGGCCGACCGGCTCGCGGAGCGCCTCGCCTCGATGAAGGCCGACGTGGAGGCGGTCGACGCGCTCACCGCGCTCGCGCCCGCCCCCTCGACGCAGGCCGCGCGGTTCGCCGCGCGCGACGCGCTCGACCTGCCCGCGAAGGCCGGCGAGCTCGAGCGGGCGCTCCGCGACACGGGCTTCGCGCCCGAGCGCTTCTCGGCGGTGCTGGACGGGATGCGCTCGCCGCCGCGGCAGGAGGTCACGCTCGCCGATCTCGAGCGCGGCCCCGCGTCCATCCTGCTCTCGCGCTACCTCGGCGCGGACGGGGGCGAGGCGCTCGTCGCGCTGTACGTCCGGCCCCGCGAGGCCGGCTCGGTCGAGCGGATCGAGCGCGCGATCCGCGAGGAGGACCCGAAGGCCATGCTCACCGGCTACACCCGGCTCGAGGCGTCGCTCCGCGAGACGCTCGCGCACGACATGCCGCGGATCGCGATCGTCGCCGGGGCGCTCGTGCTGCTGGCCCTCTCGGCCTCCCTCCGCAGCGCGCGCGACATCGCGCTGGCCGCGCTCGTCGTCGCCTCCGAGATCTCGCTCGTGCTCCTGCTGATCCGGGTGATCGGCATCCCCCTGCACGCGTACGACGCGCTCGTCATCCCGGTGCTGCTCGGGATCACCGTGGACGAGGGCATGTTCCTGCTCCACCGCGCCCGCGATCTCGAGGCGGCGGGCGGCGGCGACGCCGTGATCCGCGAGACGCTGCGCCACGAGGGGCCGGCGATCGCCGCCACCGCGCTGACCACGGCCGCGGGCTTCGCCGCCCTCGCGTTCTGCCGCTTCGACGGCCTGCGCGATCTGGGCCGGGTCGGCGCGCTCGGCAGCGCGGTCGGCCTGGTCGTGGCGCTCATCGTGGTGCCGGCGGGGCTGCGGCTCTGGCCCCGACCCCGCCGGCGCGCGTAACATCGCGGCGTTGTCTCCCCGGAGCCTCCTCCTCGTCGCCCTCCTCGCGCTCGCGCGCCCCGCCGCGGCGCAGCCGTCGCCGCCGTCCGCCGCGCCGCCGCGCCCCGCCGCGCCGGCGCCCGCGCCGGAGCCGCCGCGCTCGGCCGTCGCCCGCGTCGTGGACGCGCTCGCGCGCTCGCTCGACCCCGTCACGGGCCGCGCGCTCGTCGCAGCCGGCCCGCTCGCCTCGGACGCGCCGGCGCCGCGCGGCGCCCAGCTCGCGGCCGCGCTCGCCGCCCACCTCGCTGGCAAGCTCGGCGCCGGCGCGCGCGCGCACAAGGACCCGATCCCGCTGCCGCTCGCGCGCGAGGCCGCGCGCGACCACGCGGCGCTCGTCCACCTCGCCGTCGAGGTCGCGGCGGGGCGGCTGCGCGTCACGGCCGACGTGTACCCGGTGCCGCGCACCGTCTGGGCGCGCATCCGCGATCCTGAGCCGGGGCCCATCGCCCACGCCTACGCCGAGGCGCCCCTCGACGCGGAGGTCCGCAGCTACCTCGCGCCGGTCCCGCTCGTCGCCGCCCGGGTCGATCGCGCGAAGAACTTCGAGGGCGACGTCGTCGCGCTCGCGTGCGGCGATCTCGACGCCGACGGCGCGCTCGAGATCCTGAGCGTGAGCCGGCGGCGCGTGACCACGCTCCGCCTCCGCGGCGGCCGGGTCGTGCCGCTCGCGTCGCGCTCGTGGCCGGACGTGGTCGCCGTGCACCCGTCGCCGCTGCGCGAGCCGCTCGCGTTCGCCACGCTCGTCGAGCGCGCGCGGCACGGCGAGCCCGAGCCGCCGTTCGCCGACGTCGGGCTCACCGATCGCGCGCGCAGCGTCCGCTTCGACGGCAAGCTGAACGCGCTCGCCGAGCTCCCGGGGCTGGCGATCCCGGACGCGGGCGGCTCGGCCTGCACGACGGCGTGGGGGCCGCTCCTCACCGGCCCGCTCGCGCCGTGCGCCCCGGCCGATCCGCCGCCGGCCACGACGGCGCTCGCCGGCCGGTACGACGCGCTCGCGTCGGCGCAGCTCCTGTCGGCCCGGGGCGAGCCGTTCACGGTCTGGGCGGCGCGCGAGCGCGGCGCGGTCGAGCTCCGGGACAGCGCGGGCCGCCGCAAGCTCGTGGGCAGCGCCGGGGCGCAGCTCGCGATCGGCGATCTCGATCAGGACGGCGAGCCCGAGCTGCTCGCCAGCCTCGACGTGCTCGACCCGCTCGAGGACGCCGTCGTCGTCTTCTCGTGGCGGCGCCATCACGGCGGCCCTTCGCGCGCGGCGCCCCCGGAGATCCTGCGCCTCCCGGCGCCGGCGGGGGTGCGCGCGCTCGCGGTCTGCCCGCCCGACGGGCCCGGGCGCGCCCCGTTCGCCGTCGCCACGGCCGACGAGATCTGGGTGGTGCGGTGAGCCGCTCGCTCCCGCGCCGCGCCTTCCTCGGCGGCGCCGGCGCGCTGCTCGGCGCCGCCGCCCTCCCGGCGCGCGCCCGCGCCATGGGGCGCACCCCGCTCGGCGGCCGCATCACGATGCACCTCCCGTGGCCGACGGGCTCGCTCGACCCGCACGACCTGAGCGATCCGGCCGCGGCCCTGTTCGCGTCGGCGATCGCCGACAGCCTCTACGGCCTCGACGCGTCCGGGAACCCTTACCCGACGCTCACGTCCGCGCTCCCGTCGCGCGAGGGCGACGCCGCGGTCGTGCGCCTGCGCGACGGGCTGCGCACCGCGCGCCTCGTCAAGCTCGACGGCCGCGACGTCGTGAGCTCGGTCGAGCGCGCCCGCGCCCGCGGCGCCGCGGCGGTGCTCGCCGACGTCCCGAGGCCCGAGCGGCACCCGAAGGATCCGCTCGCCGCCGTGTTCCCGCGCGCGGATCCCGCCCGCGTCGCCCGCGCGCTCGCGTCGCCGATGGTCGCGCTCCTGCCGCGCAGCTTCGACCCCGCGTCGCCGGACGGCACCGGCGCCTTCCGGGCCGACCTCGGCCCGCGGCAGATCACGCTGACGCGCAACGACGTCGCCGCGCGCGGCGCTGCCTTCCTCGACGCGATCGACGTGATCCGCTCCGAGGACCTCACGACGTCGCTGCGCGCGTTCGAGACCGAGCGCGACGACCTCGGGTGGCTCGGCGCCGGGCTGCACGCGAACCGCCGCGGCGCTGTCCGCTTCGATCTCGGCGTCGCCGGCTGGATCGTGCTGACCACCGGCCCGGAGGCCGGCCCCTTCGGTCAGCCCGGCGTCGCGCAGCGGCTGGTCGACGCGCTGCCGCCCGAGCGCCTCGCGCACCTCGGCCTCTCGGGCCTCCCGAGGGCGCACGGCGATCCCGGGTGGGGCGGCCCTCCGGCCGAGCTGCTCGTGGACGAGTCCGCCGCGCACCTCGTCGAGGTCGCCGAGGCGGTCGCGCCGATCCTCTCGCGGCCCGGGCACGAGGTCACGGCAGAGCCCGTCCCTCGCGCGGAGCTCGGGCGCCGCCGCGCCCGCGGCAAGGCGGCGCTCGCGATCGAGCTCGTGCGCCCGCTCGGCCCCGGGCCTCTCCACGCGCTGCTCGCGCTCGCGACCGCCGACGACCGCGCCCGCGCGCTCGACCTCGCCCGCCACCCGCCGCGGCTCGCCCCCACCGCCGCGCCGCGCTCGCTCACCACGACGCTCCGCCTCGGCGTGATCGCCGAGGTCCGGATCGCGGGCGGGGTGCTGCCGGACGTCGCCCTCGCGCGCGCCGGGGGCGGCGAGGGCTGGGATCTCGGCGCCACGTTCCGTCGATCGGCCGGGCGTTGATGCGCGCGCCGGATGTGGGGCAACAGGCGCGACTGGCGGACGCAACCGACGTGACCGACGTGACCGCCGCGACCGACGCGACCGACGCGACCGGCGCGACCGGCGCCAGCAGACGCGACCGCACCGCTCCGGGTTCGGTCGGGACGTCCGGCGAGCGATGCACGGCTGCGTCGACGGGGAGGGCTGCTTCCAGCGCTTGCGCCGGGGGGACATTTGGTTACTATCGGCTGGTCACGAACGTCACTGGCACTCGACACGACGCTTCTCTTCTCGGGGATCGCGGATTGATCGCGGACTGGACGACGCAACGTGTGGCGCACCGGGGGCTCCTCCCCAGCGCCGCCCTCCCTCGATCCCCCACGGCTCCATCGGGGCGGCAGGGCACTGTTCGGCACCGAAGCTGACGCATCTCGCAGAGCCGTGAAGTGAATCAGTGTCATGGGTACTCGCCTCTACGTTGGTAATCTCCCCTTCTCCGCCACCAAGGCCTCCGTGCAGGCTGCGTTTGCCCAGAGCGGCGAGGTGACGGATGTGCACATCGTGACCGACCGCGAGAGCGGGCAGTCGCGGGGTTTCGGGTTCGTCACGATGGGCACGCCTGAGCAGGCCCAGCAGGCGATCGAGCAGATGAACGGCGCCCTCATGGATGGCCGTCCGCTTCGCGTGAACGAGGCGGAGGAGCGGGTCCAGCGCGGCGGTGGCGGCGGCGGCGGCGGCGGTTACGGCGGCGGCGGCGGCGGCGGTTACGGCGGCGGCGGCGGCGGCGGTGGCCGCGGCGGTCGTGGCGGTGGCGGCGGCGGTTACGGCGGCGGCGGCGGTGGTCGCGGCGGCCGCGGCGGTCGCGGCGGCGATCGGTACTGATCCGAGCTAGTAGGACGACGTTCATGCGGCGGCGCTTCCCCAGGGAGGCGCCGCCGTTTTCGTTGGTGCGCTGCCCTCACCGCCGATGCCATCTCCCCTTTCTTTGCACCTCAAACCGTCTCCGCGGGCGATCTCGCTCTACTACTTCGGCATCTTCGCCGTCCTCGGCGTGTACCTGCCGCTGTTCCCGAGCTGGCTCGAGGGGCGGGGGGTCCGCGGCCTCGCGATGGGGGCGATCGCGGCGACGCTCCCCGCGATGGGCCTCGTCGCGCCGCCGGTGTTCGGCCTCATCGCCGACGCGCTCGGCGTGCGCGTGTGGCTGATCCGGGCGGCCTGCGCCGGCGCCCTCGCCGTGTTCGCGCTGCTCGCGCTGTCGTCGGCGCTCGACGTCTCGCTCGGCTTCGGCGGGCTCTTCGCCGCGGCGCTCGCGTTCGCGTTCTTCCGCGCGCCGATGTTCACCATGGCCGACGTGGTCGCGCTCGAGACGTCGCTGACCTCCGGGATCGCCTACGGCCGGCTCAGGCTCTGGGGATCGATCAGCTTCGCGCTGATGGCGATCGTCAGCGGGGCGCTCATCGATCCGGCGCGGCCGGCGGCGTTCCCCGTCGCGATCGCCGCCGCGCTGCTCGTCGCGTTCGCCCTCTCGTGGGCGCTCCCGGCGGGCGACGAGGCGCCGCTCCAGCGGCTCGGTCGGCGCGGCGGCGCGCAGGGCGCGGAGGGCGCGGAGGGCGCGGCGCGCGCGGCGGCGGCCGCCGGCGGCTCCGTGCGCGAGCGCGCCGGCGCCCTCCTCCGGAGCCGCGACTTCCGCCTGTTCCTCGCGGCGTCGTTCCTGGCCCAGAGCGCGAACTCCTCCTACGACCTCTGTTACACGCTGCACCTGCGCGACGTCGGCTTCCCCGATCCGCTGGTGGGGGTCGCGTGGGCCGTCGGCGTCGCCGGCGAGATCGCGCTCATGGCGTTCTCCGGCCCCCTGCTCCAGCGGTTCGCGCCGCCCGTGGCGCTCGCCGTCGCCTTCGCCGGCGCCTCGCTCCGCTGGGCGCTGCTCTCGCAGGTGCGCTTCTGGCCCGCCCTGCTCGCGCTCCAACCGCTCCACGCGGTGTCCTTCGCCATGATGTGGGTCGCGTCGCTCGCCTACACGCGGGATCGCGCCCCGCCGCAGATCCTCGCCACGGCGCAGGGGCTCTTTTCCGCAAGCGCCGGGGCCGGATCCGTCATCGGAATGCTGACCTGGGGCGAGCTCTACAAGCGCGGGGGCGGCGCGCTCACGTTCGGCGTCGCCTCGATCACGGCCGCGATAGCATTCGTCCTGGCTGTGACCTTCGCGCGATCGACACGGCGTTCACTGTCAGGGAGCTCAATTTTTTCTGCCGGCTCCCAGTGCCAGGAGTAACGTTACGTTTTCCGCAGCACGCGTAGGCGCGCGCGGGCATTACCTAAACGAGGCGAGCATGTGCGGGATCGTCGGATACGTTGGGTCGAAAAAAGCGGCGCCGATCATCGTCGAAGGGCTGCGCAAGCTGGAGTATCGGGGCTACGACTCGGCCGGCATCGCCATTCATGATGGCAAGGGCATCGAGATCGTCCGGACGCTCGGCAAGCTGATCAAGCTCAGCGAGGCGCTCGAGAAGCGGACCCTCGACGGCACCACGGGCATCGGCCACACGCGGTGGGCGACGCACGGCCGCCCGAGCGAGGTCAACGCGCATCCGCACTCCGCGGGCCCGGTGGCCGTCGTGCACAACGGCATCATCGAGAACCACGTGGCCATCCGGCAGCAGCTGGAGGGCCAGGGCGTCAAGTTCCTCTCCGACACCGACACCGAGATCGTCGCTCACCTCGTCCACCGCGAGCTCCAGAAGGGCGCCAAGTCGCTCTTCGAGGCCGTGCGCGGGTCGCTCCGGCAGGTCCACGGCGCCTACGCGATCGCGGTCGTCTCGCGCGATCAGCCCGACGTCATCGTCGCCGCCCGCTACGGCTCGCCGCTCGTCGTCGGCGTCGGCGAGAACGAGATGCTGTGCGGCAGCGACATCCCTGCGCTCCTCTCGCACACCCGCGACATGATCTTCCTCGAGGACGGCGACATCGTCGAGCTGCGCGCCGACGGCGTCCGCATCGAGACCGTGGCCGGGAGCGACAAGGTCGAGCGGCGCGTGAAGCGCATCGACTGGAGCCCCGTCCAGGCGGAGCGCGGCGGCTACAAGCACTTCATGCTGAAGGAGATCCACGAGCAGCCCGACGTCGTCGAGGCGACGCTGCGCGGCCGGATCGATCTCGCCGCCGGCGACGTGCACGCGACCGAGATCGGGGTCACGCCCGAGTTCGCGAGGGAGCTGCGCCGGGTCTACATCGTCGCCTGCGGCACGAGCCACCACGCCGGCATCGCCGGGCGCTACTGGATCGAGCAGCTCTCCCGCGTCCCCACGGTGGTCGAGCTCGCGAGCGAGGTCCGCTACCGCGAGCCGATCTTCTTCCCCGACGACCTCGTCATCGCCATCAGCCAGTCGGGCGAGACCGCCGACACGCTCGCGGCCCTCAAGGCGGCGAAGGCGCAGGGCGCCAAGGTGCTCGCGCTCTGCAACGTGCTCGACAGCGCGATCCCGCGCCTCGCCGACGGCGCGCTCTACACGCACGCGGGCCCCGAGATCGGCGTCGCCTCGACCAAGGCGTTCACCACGCAGCTCGCCGCGCTGCTCCTGCTCTCTGTCTACCTCGGCCGCCGCCGCGACTCGCTCTCCGCGGATCGCGGGCGCGAGATCCTCCAGGCGCTCTGGGAGACCCCGAGCCACATGCGCGAGGTGCTCGGCGACGCCGACTACGTGCACGCGATCGCGAAGCGGCTCGTCCACGCGAAGGACGTCCTCTTCCTCGGGCGCGGCCTCGGCTTCCCGATCGCGCTCGAGGGCGCGCTCAAGCTCAAGGAGATCTCGTACGCCCACGCGGAGGGCTACGCCGCCGGCGAGATGAAGCACGGGCCGATCGCCCTCATCGACGAGAACCTCCCCGTGATCGTCGTCTGCCCGCGCGACGCGCACTACGACAAGACCTTCTCCAACCTGCAGGAGGTCCGGGCGCGCGAGGGTCAGGTCGTCGCCATCGCCACGAAGGGCGACGAGTCGATCCTCGAGATCGCGCAGCACCACGTCTGGATCCCGAAGGTGCCGGACGAGGTGGGGCCGCTCCTCACGGTGCTCCCGCTCCAGCTCATCGCCTATTACGTCGCCAACCTGAAGGGCAACGACGTCGACCAGCCGCGCAACCTCGCGAAGACCGTCACGGTCGAGTAGCGGCGCTCCGCTGCAGCGGGGCCGCTCCGGCGGCCGGGCGGCCCTGCCGGGCGGCGCGGCGGCCCGCGTGCGCGCCGGCCGGCCTGCGCGCCGGCGCGGGGCCGCGGCTATGCTGCGCGCATGCGCATCCCCGGCAGAACGGAGCGGCGGGTCGTCGCGGCCATCCTCGTGACCGCGCTCATCCCGCTCGTCGCCAGCATCGTGGTCGCCAGGACGGTGATCGCGCGGGTGTCGGCGACGGCGTTCCAGCCCGAGTTCGGCGTCCACCTGGACAGGGCGCTCGGCGTGTACGCCGAGCTCGCCGCCGCCATCAAGCAGGGCATGCGCTCCGAGGCCAAGGCGATCGCCGCGGCGGATCCGCTGCGCCGGAGCGCCTTCGCCGGGGACGCGGAGCTCCTCGACGCCGAGCTCGCGCGCATCATCGCGGCGCACCCCGCGCTGGTCTCCCTGCGCGTCGAGCGCTGCGGCGGCGAGCTCGTCGGCGCGCGGGAGCGCGGAAGGCCGGTGGATCCGGCGCGCGAGAAGACGCTCACGGTCCGGAAGGCGATCGAGCGCGCCCCCGGCTCGGCCTCCGGGCCCGCGCCCTCCGAAGGGCCCGCGCCCCCCGCGGAGCCCGCGCCCCCCGGAGGGCCCGCGGCGGGAGGCGGCGACTGCGAGGGCGACGCGACGGCGCTCGTCGCTACGTTCGCCGCGCCGAGCGCCCGCTTCGACGAGCTCGAGTCCGCGCAGGCGTTCGCGCAGGCGTACCGCGCGCTCGAGCGCGAGCACCGCAAGGAGTACCTCGACGAGAGCTACGGCGACGCGTTCGCCGCGCTGCTCGGCGCGACGATCGTCCTCGCCGTGCTCGCCGGCGTGCTCGTGGCGCGCCCCGTGGTCGATCGCATCGCGCGGCTCGCCGCGGCCACGCGGCCGGTGGCCGAGGGCGATCTCTCGGTGCGCGTCGCGCTCAAGGGCGACGACGAGGTCGCCGATCTCGGCCGCGCCTTCGACCGCATGCTCGAGGAGCTCGAGGGCAGCCGCGCGCGGATCGAGTTCCTGAAGCGCATGGGCGAGTGGCAGAAGATGGCGCGGCACCTCGCGCACGAGATCAAGAACCCGCTGACGCCGATCCAGCTCGCCGTCGAGGAGTGCCACCGCCGCTACGCCGGCAGCGACCCGGCCTACCAGCGCCTGCTGCAGACCACGCTCGAGGTCGTCGAGGAGGAGATCGGCACGCTGCGCCGGCTCGTCGGCGAGTTCTCCAATTTCGCGCGGCTCCCGCAGGCCGAGCTCGAGCCCGCGGATCTCGCGGAGTTCCTGCGGGAGCAGGGCGAGCGCTTCGCCGCGGTGGAGGAGGCGGGGCGCGAGCACGCCTCGGACGAGGCGCTGCTCGGGCGCGTCGACCTCGAGTTCGACGTGCCGGCCGCCCCGATGCCGGCCGCGCTCGATCGCGAGATGCTCCGGCGCGCCCTCGGCAACATCGTGCGCAACGCGGCGCAGGCGCTGCGCGACGCGCAGCGGGCGGCGCCGGGCGCTGCAGCGCGCCCCGGCGCCCTCTGGGGCAGGGTCCGCGTCTCGGCGCGGAGCGAGGGGCAGAGCCACCTCATCGCGATCGACGACGACGGGCCGGGCATCGATCCCGCCGTGCGCGACTCGATGTTCGATCCCTACGTCACGACGCGGTACGACGGCACGGGGCTCGGCCTGAGCATCGTGAAGAAGATCGTCGTCGACCACGGCGGCACGATCGACGTGCTCGATTCCCCGCTCGGGGGCGCGCGCTTCGTCATCCGGCTCCCGCGCGCTGGCACGCCCGCGGCGCGCGCCGCGCAGCGGGCCGAGGGCGAGGGCGGGCCGCGCTCGACCTCGCCGCGCGCGGCGGGCGGACCTGGAGCCCCGGCGGCGCTCGGGCGCGAGGCCTTCGCCGACGGCGATCGCGAGGACGCTCGCTGATGTTTCAGCGGGGCCGGCGGAGGGCCCCGACCGCGAAAGCGCGCCGACGCGTCGGTCCGTGTCAGGAGATGCTTGACCAGCCGGCCCCGCTTTGCCATGTTCGCCCGCGGAGAGGTGACCGAGAGGCCGAAGGTGCCTGATTCGAAATCAGGTGTACCCGCAAGGGTACCGCGGGTTCGAATCCCGCTCTCTCCGCTACGCTTGGCTGCTTGCCCCCGCTGAACCAGGTGGGCTTTGACCGCTCGCTCTCTCGCGGGCGGCGCCGGTCCGGCAGAAGCGGGGCGCGTCGAAGAAGGTTCGGGAGAGGTGACCGAGTGGTCGAAGGTGCACGACTGGAAATCGTGTGTACGGCAACGTACCGCGGGTTCGAATCCCGCCCTCTCCGCCAAGCTGAACAGTCCGCCGACTCCTGGTGGTGAGCTCCCCGAAACGAGCCCGCAGGAAGTCCGCAAGGAAAAAAAGAGGATGAGGCCGAGCGGCAGCTGCGCTCGGAAGTCGTGGTCGGTCGCTGACGGTGACGCCCGGCTTCTGGAGGCGTCGCTTCGGGCTGACCCTCGCGAGCTGCGGCGCCGTCAACCTCGGTCGAGCCGAGGCGGAGATCTGTCCCGAGCGACGGGTTCGGCGCTCGGAGGCGATGCCGCGCGGAACGTGTCTCGACGAGCGCGCTCTGCTGTGCGGGGGGAGCGCGAAGGGACGCGCGCGGACGCGGCGAACGCGAAGGAGCAGCGACCGGCGTGAACGCTCGTGCTATCAAGGGGCCGACCGACGCCCTTGACCGGCTCCCGCCGGACGACAACGATGCCGTTACGAGCGGGCCCGAGACGCTTGACAGGCGGAGGGCCGCCTTGTAGAAGTTGCGCCCCTTTTTGGCAGGCGCCCTTCCGGAGTTTTTCGCCCAATGAATCCTCAGCCCAAGTCCTTTTCCGCCAAGCCTGCGGAGGCCCGCAACGAGCGTACGTGGTGGGTGATCGACGCGGAAGGCAAGCCCCTCGGCCGCCTTGCCAGCCGCATCGCCACGGTGCTTCGCGGTAAGAACAAGCCCACGTTCACGCCGCACGTCGACACCGGCGACTTCGTGATCGTCGTGAACGCCAAGAAGGTCCTTCTGACCGGTCGCAAGCTCCAGCAGAAGAACTACGTGCGGCACAGCGGTGAGCCGGGCGGCTTCCGCTCCGAGGCGTACGGTCACCTGCTCGAGCGCAAGCCGGAGCTCCCCATCCAGAAGGCCGTGAAGGGCATGCTCCCGAAGAATGTGCTCGGGCGCGAGCTCCTTACCAAGCTCAAGGTCTACGCCGGTCCCGATCACCCCCACGCGGCGCAGAAGCCGCAGCCTCTTAGCTACAGCTGAGCAAAGCCATGACGGAAACGAGAACGTACGCCACTGGGAAGCGTAAGACCGCGGTCGCGCGCGTCTTCCTCTCGCCGGGCACCGGCAACATCAAGGTGAACAAGAGGCCCGCCGACGAGTACTTCGTCCGCGAGACCTCGCGCATGGTGATGCGCCAGTCGCTGGAGCTGCTGGAGCTGCTCGAACAGTTCGACGTGAACGCGACCGTCGTCGGCGGTGGGCACAGCGCCCAGGCCGAGGCGATGCGGCACGGCATCGCGCGCGCCCTGTGCGAGCTCGATCCGGAGCGCAGGTCGTCGCTCAAGCGCGCGGGCTTCCTCACGCGCGACGCGCGCAAGAAGGAGCGCAAGAAGTACGGCCAGCCCGGCGCCCGCAAGCGCTTCCAGTACTCGAAGCGCTAGCAGGCCCGGCACGCTGCCCATCGGGGCGGATGCCATGGCAAAGACATCGAGGACGCGAGGGATCTTCCCTCTGCGTCCTCGATGCTTTTTGTCCTCGGCCACGCGAGGCGCTGCGCTCTTCGAGCGGACCATTCGGCCCGCTCGGCGTCACATCGTCTCCGGCGGACGCTCGCGATCGGGGCGTTCGATGAGCTCGTCGCGTTGGAGCGGACCACCCGGCCCGCCCGGCGTCACATCGTCTCCGGCGGACGCTCGCGATCGGGGCGTTCGATGAGCTCGCCGCGTTGGAGCGGACCACCCGGCCCGCCCGGCGTCACATCGTTTCCGGCGGACTCTTGAGATCGGGGCCCTCGATGAGCTCGCCCTCATCGTCCCCGGCGCCTTCGGGCGGCTTCGCCTCGACCTCGGTCGGCCCGCTCGGCCCGACCGCGGGCGCCGCGGAGACCGTGGCCTCGCTGCCGGCCGCTGCGGGGGGCGGCGGGGTCGGCTCCGCGACGTCCGGCTTCGCCGGCTCAGGCGGCGGCTCGGGCAGCGGGATGGCGTCGAGCCGATGATCGAGCGCCTCCTTCGCCGCGGCGAACGCCGCGCGATCGACGCCGGGCATCACGCGCTCGCCGTCGAGCTGGAGCGTCTCGGCGTCGAAGTACTTGCCGTCCTTCTTCGCGCTGAAGTGGAGGTGCGGGCCCGTCGAGCGGCCCGTCGACCCCACGTACCCGACGAGCTGGTGGGTGCCCACCTTCATGCCGACCTTGATGCCGGGGGCATACCTCGACAGGTGCGCGTAGCCGGTGCTGACGCCGTTCGGATGCAGGACGGTGACGAGGTTACCGCTCGGTCCCGCGGGGCCGACCCACTCGACGACGCCGCGATACGCCGAGTACACCGGCGTTCCCGTCGGCGCGCCGAAGTCCGTCCCGTTGTGGGGCATCCTCTTCTTCAGCACCGGGTGCATCCGCTGCGGGTTGAACTTCGACGTCACGGGCGCGCCCGGGACCGGCGCGCGCCAGCCGCCCGCGTACGGCTGCCGGCCGCGCTCGTCGAAGTAGCCGCGGGCCTCCTGCCCCTTGAAATCGTAGATGCGCAGCGGCTTCTCGGCGGGATCCGCGGGCCGGTACTCGAGCGCGATGATCTTCTTGTACCGGGAGAACATCCCGAGCGCCGTCTCCTCGACGGCGATCAGCCGGACGATGCTCCCTTCCTCGAAGCTCTCCGTCGACATGCGCCCGCTCAGCGCGTCGTCGATCACGTCGAGCACGCCCGGCTCCAGGCCGCCCGATCGGTACGCGCTCGTGAGATCCTTCCCCACGTAGAAGGCGGCGACGACCTCCTCCTCGGCGATCTTCATGTCGAGCGTGGTGCCCGCGAGCAGCCCGGCCGCGTCCTCCCGCGCCTGGTAGATCTCGCTCGCCGAGACCTCGTACTCGAAGGCGCGGACGCGGCGCGTGGAGCGGTCCATCGCGACCGTGAACCGATCCTTGCGGCCGCACTTGTCGAACTTCCGCAGCCCGTCGAAGGCCTTCATGATCCGGTAGATCTGCGCCTTCGGCACGCCCTTCTCGTCGAGGGCCGTGATGAACGACCGGCGGTCCATCACGTCGCTCGCCACGATCACGGACGAGTCCTTCGCGAGCTCGGAGATCCGCCACGGGCCCGGCAGCGGCGTGCGCGTCTTGGCCTTCACCTCGGGCGCGGCGGGCCGTCCGGCCTCTTCCGCGCCTGTGGCCGAGCCCGCCGGGCTCGCCGCGACGAGCGCGCGCTCGTCGCGCACCGGGACGCCCTGGATCAGGAGCGCGATCAGCGAGGTGAGCGTCGCGAGGCCGAAGATGCCGCCGAAGACCGCGGTCATGCGCGGCGAGAGGTGCGGCCCCGGAGGCGGCCGGCTGAGGCCGGCGGGCAGGCGCGGGCCGTCGGCCGCGCCGGATCCCGCGTAGGGGCCGCCGTCCGCGAGCGACGGGCGAGAGGAGCGCGGATCGCTGCCGCGCGACCACGGCGCGGCGCCGCGCCCGCGAGAAGAAGGAGGAGGGAGCTGCGTCCACGACGGCGACGAGCGCGCGCGCAGATCGCCGCCGCGCGACCAGGGCGCGGCCGGAGCGCTCTCGGCCCGGCGGTGGCCCACGAGCGGCGCGGCCAGCGGCGGCGTGGCAGGCCTGCTGGAGGTGTCGAGCGCGTCGTCCGTCACGTCGGCGGCGCTGCTGCGCTCGATGTCCGCGCGCGGCGCGTGGTGCGGGACGATGCCGGGCTCGGCGCGCGGCGCGTCCCGCGGGGTGGCGTCGGCCTCCGCGCGCGGCGCACCCTGCAGGGCGGCGGCGCCGGGCTGTTCGCGCGGCGCTCCCAGCAGGGCGGCGGCGCCGGGCTGTTCGCGCGGCGCTCCCAGCAGGGCGGCGGCGCCGGGCCCCGACGCCCTGCCGGCGTCTTCGTTCCGCTCCTCGGAGCGGTCCGCGGCGTCCGGCCCTCCGGAAGCCTCGAGCGGGTTCTGGGGTACTGCACTCGGCACGCCGACGTGCGTACCAAGGCATCGCCGGGGTTGCAACCGCGCGGCCACCCGATCCGCGCAAGGGTTGCGCGGAAGACCGACCGCATCGTACGCCGCTCGCGTAAGCTGGCGGGCCTCATGGACGACAGGCTGAAGCAGCTTCTGGTTCTCGGCAGGGAGCACTACGAGCGGCGCGAGTACGATCTGGCCGAGCACGCCCTGCGGCAGATCCTCGAGAAGACCGATCGGTTCGCGGACGTCTTCAACATGCTCGGCGTCATCCTCCACGAGCGCGGCGATTTCCTCGCGGCCGAGGCCCACTTCGAGCGCGCGGTGCAGCTGAACGAGCACTACACGGAAGCGCTGCTGAACCTCGCCGTCACGTACAACGACCTCGGCAAATACGAGGCGGCGCGACAGGTCTACTCCCGCATCCGTCGCGGCGAGGGGGACGGCGGCGTCCTCGATCCGTTCGCGCGCGGCAAGATCGCCAACATGCATGCCGATCTCGCGCAGGCCTACGCCGACGCGGGCTGCGCGCAGGAAGCGATCGCCGAGCTGAAGCGCGCCGTGGCGCTGTGCCCGACGTTCGTCGATCTCCAGCTGCGCCTCGGCACGATGTACCGCGACGCCGGCAATCTGGCGCTCGCCCGGGAGCACTACGCCGCCGCGCGCGACGCCAACCCGAAGTACGCGCCTGCGCGCGTGTTGCTCGGGGTCGCGCTGCACTCCCTCGGCGCGCTCGATCTCGCGATCGCCGAGTGGCGCGAGGCGCTCGCGATCGAGCCCGACAACAAGACGGCGAAGATGTACCTTCGCATGGTGGAGGCGCAGCGGAGCGGGAACACCGCGGGCGCGGCGCCGCGCGACGCGCCGTCGACCACCGCGAGGGACGCCTCCTGGGAGGCGCTCGACGAGCCGACCCCCACGGAGGTGAGCGACCTCCTGTCCTCGCTGTCGGCGGACGCGGCCGATGACGCGGATCGCCCCACACCGGAAGGCAACCCCTGACCGTTGGCGAAATACTCTCTGCTCCGCGAGGAGGCGCGCCGCGCATGGCGCGAGCTCCGTGGCAGCGAGCTGTCGGCCGGCCGGACGGCCGTGGCGGTGGCGATCGGCCTGTTCATCGGGTCGCAGCCGATCTTCGGGTGCCACACGCCGCTCGTCCTCCTGCTCTGCCTGTGGTTCCGCCTGGACGCGGCGATTGCCTGGGTCGCCGCGAACATTTCCAACCCCTTGTTCGCACCAGCGCTGCTCACGGCCGAGTTCCAGGTCGGGGCGTACCTCCGCACCGGGCGCTGGCTGCGCCTTCATGAGAAGATGAGCTGGGCGCAAGCACTGTCCGACTTCCCCGAGTACATGCTCCTCGGCGCGCCCGTGGTCGGGCTCGCGCTCGCCGCGCTCGGCGGCGGCCTGGTCTTCGCGCTCGTCGCGCTGAAGCGGCGCCGCGCGCCCTCGCTGCAGCGCGGCGGGATGGAGCCGTATCGGCTCCCCGAGGACGCGCCGCCGTGGGCTCACGCGATCGAGCGCGTCGCCGCGAGGTACAGCCCGCAAGAAGGCGCAACGGCGGCGCAGCGCACCCGGTTTCACTACGTCCGCTTCAAGCTGCTCGGCGATCCGGTCGCGCGGCTGATTGCCGACATCGCCGGCGACCGCCCCGGCGCGCTGGGGGAGGTGCTCGATATCGGGACCGGGGCTGGCCAGCTGCCGATTCTCCTGCTCGAGCTGGGCCGGGCCGCGCGCGCGCGCGGGTTCGACTGGGACCGCGCCAAGATCGAGGACGCGCGCCGCGCGAGCGGCGGCGATCCGGGCGCGCGTCTGCCGCCCTCGTCGGCGCCGCCCGGTCCGTCCGGCGAGCAGCCCGCGCTCCCCGCGGCCCCTCCGCTGGCCGCCGAGTTCTGGTGCGCAGACGCGCGCGAGGCCGAGCTGGGAGACGCGGACACCGTGCTGCTCATCGACCTGCTCCACTACTTCCGCGTCGAGGAGCAGGACGCGATCCTGCGGCGCGCGGCGGCCGCGGTCCGACCGGGAGGGCGCCTGCTCGTCCGCGAGGCGGACACCGAGCGCGGCCTGAGGAGCTCGATCACGCTCCTCGAGGAGCGCATCTTCACCGCGCTTCGATTCAACCGGGGCGAGCGGGTGCGTTTCCGCCCTGCCCGGGAGATCGTCGCGCTCCTCGAGCAGCTCGGCTTCTCGTGCGAGACGAGGCCCGCCTGGGGGAAAACGCCGTTCTCGAATGTCCTCATCGTCGGGACCCGGGCCGATCGCTGAGCCCGAGTCGCGCTTCCCGCAGAGATCCCTTCACGCACCGCCGTCGCGACGCCCCTCGGTGGTGTCACCGGGGCGCCCGGTTCAGCGTGCGAGCTCGGCCCGGTGGCTCGACTGTCGATCGAGCGCCGCGGGGCTTCGATGAGCATCGCAGATGGTCAGAACCTGTCCAGCGCGGTTGCAGTTGGGTCTCGCCGCTTCACGCCGCGCATGAGGCGCGGTATCCGCTGAGCAACTCCAATGTGGCACAGACCATGCTTAAACGCTGACCAAGACCAAGACCAAGACCGAGGGCCTGCGGCGGTCCTTGCTGTCCGGGTCCCTGCCTGATCCACAGAGGCCGAGAGCGCCCGAGGGCCATCTTCGCTGGAGGCCGGGCTCGCCCACGTTGCAAATTCGCACTATCCGCCTGGGGCGTCCTGCCCAGATGTCTGTGAAGGTGCGTTGGCCTCCATCCCGCTTCGGGGTGAGGCGATGCCTCGCAGGAGCAACCATCGGTACCCGACGGGACACCGGGGGGAGGCGGCGCGGGCCAGGCGCTCACAGCCGAGACGCTCGCGCCGCGCCGATCGTGCTCTGCCAGCTTGGCAATCCCGACCACTTGCGGCCCACACACCTAGATGTGGTGGTCCTTCGATGTTGCCCCACGACCTGTTGGGGTCCTCGGGTGAGGTGACGCTGTCCGTCTGCCGCGCGGACGACAGGAGCGCGCGCAGGGCGGCACGGAAATCCAGCGTCCTGGGCGCCGGAGCGCGCCTGGGCGCACAGCGGCTTTCGGGCGCAGCTCCCGCGTCGCGTCGCTGGGCGGATCCGCTCAGCAGCGGTCGGACGGGAGCTTTCGGGCCACGTACGCGGATTTCTCCACCGCGCGTGCGGGGGTCTCCACGGTGCTACGCGGAGAGGGCATTGCTGGGGGAGTTTTCCTGAGAGGGGTCCGGAAGCGTGTACGGCTGCGGAGCTTGCTCCGCCCCGATGTGCGAGGTCTCCGCGCCTGCCTGGGGAGCTCCTGGCTCGCCACGATTTCCCCTGCTGCGCTTGGAGGAAGGCTGGACGTCGACCTCGGTTGGCTCGGCCGGACCCGCCCGGCGGGCGTCGAGGCCGGCTTCAGCGGGAAAAGTACTTGGTAGCCCGCTTCTCTCCTTTCGACGTGATCTTCTTCTCGACGAGCAGCTTCCGAATCGGGAGGGTGAGCTCCTTCGTGGTGGTGCCCAGATCCTTGGCGATCTGCTCCACGCCCTGGCCGCTGTTGGCCCGGATGTGCTCCAGGACCTTCTGCGTCATGGCGGCGAGCTCTTCCTTCGAGCGCTTCTCGCCCTTCTTGCGGGTGGGCTTCGCGGCGCGCGCGGGGCGCCCCGCCGCCTTCTTGACCTCCGCAACCGGCGCGGGAGCGGCCTTGGCCCGACCCGCCTTGCGCGGCGCGGCGGCGGCAGCGGCCGGCTGGCCCTCCCCCCGCAAGGCGTCGGCGACGGCCTCGAGAGCCGCTTTGCGGACAAGTCCGCTCAGCTGAGAGACGAATGCATCAACGTGGCTTTTGATCTCGGTTTCGACGTTGCTCATTGGATCTCGCGTCCCATGAATAGCTAGAGTTGTCAACTGCTGAACAGCACCTTGGTTGAAAATAATTCGAGAGGTGTCCCCCTCATCCCCTTCATCCCCTCAGCTTGCGTCAGGAACCCGCGCTCGCGAGCTCCCCGCCCCGCCGTCCCCTCATGGCGTGCTGGGGCGACCGGTCGAGCCGGACTCCAGCCAGCGCGTCTCCCCAGTGGCGTCGCTCCGCGAAGCCAAGCCTGGTGGCTTCGCGGAGCGGGGCGAAGCCCGGTGGCACCGCGCCGCGAAGCCAGGCTCTGCCCAAACCCAGGAGGGGTGCGATGGACAGCGCCGCGCTCCTCTCTGCGCCGCGCCGCGGCTTCTCCTGCTGCCGCGCGGCGCGCGCCGCGGGCAGACCCGTAACCGCGGGGAGCCAGCGACATTCCCACGAAGGTTGGCTTTCCTGTGCTCCGGACACAAGCGACCCACCTCGCAGCAGCCGAAGCGGGCGCCTGACCGAGGGAGCGCGGAGGAGCATGACCCCCCCGGGTGAGCCGCCCTCGTCGACGAAAGGTGTCATGGACGAGGCCGCCGTTCCAGCCCACCCCGGTGCGCTGGACCGGAGGTCTTTCAGTTCTGCATTCCGCTCTGCGCCGCCGGCGTGTCTGTATGCCCGAGCTTTCGTCTCCGGACCGAGCCGCTCTCCGGGATCGACCGCAACGTGTCCGCCGCCGATCCGCCCTCCGGCGCTGTCGACGTCATGAGGGCTACCCCACCCACCTGCCAGGGCGCCCCCCCGGCGGAGCGGCGCGAAGGCCCGAGGCGGTTGCGCCCACCCATGTTGCAGCACCGAGGCCACCTCGCCTCGGGCGTGGCTGCGTCTTTTTGCGGCTGTGCTGGAGCTGCCCAGCCTGCGGCCGTGTCCCCCAAACCGCTCGCCGCGCCCCCGACCCGGCCGCCGCCCCGGCAAGCCGGAAGTCTGCCCGCGGGAGGTCTCGAGGCCGCCGCTCCTGCTCAGCTGCTCATCCTGACTCAGGCGGTGACACTCGCGCTGGGCACCAGGGTGACGCTCGTCCGCGGCTCGTCCCAGCTCGCGGGCGCAGAGCGCGCCGCCGCCGAGGGCGACGTCGGTCCCCTGAGCGGGGCGGCGGTGATGGACGCTGGTGGACAGTTCGTCACTCCTCGGCTGTTCGACGCGCACTCCCACCTCGGGGTCCACCCGACACCAGGTGCAGCGGCGCACCTGGACGGCAGCGAACGGGGACCAGATTCGGGACCGGTGGCGCCGCAGGCTCAGTCCGCCGATGCCTTCTGGCCACAGGACCCGGGTATCGAACGGGCAGTCGCTGGTGGTGTTACGACCATACAAGTCCTTTCGGGTTCAGGCAACCTGATTAGAGGGTGCGCGGTAAAGATGGAGCGCCGGCCGGGCATCGGGGCCTCCCAGATGGTTCCCAGATGCTTCCCAGATGGTCCCCAGACGCGCGTCACCGTGGCGCCCGGCGGGCCGAAAGTGGCTTGCGGGGAGAACCCGAAGCGCAGCTACGGCGAGGACAAGCGGGCACCGATGGCCGGCCCGGGCAACCTCGCTCTCCAGCGGGCGGCCTCTCTCAAGGCCAAGAAGCTCCAGACGGACTGGGCGCGATGAGGCGACGAGGAGTCGCGCAAGATTGCGACCGAGGCGAAGACGCCGCCGCCCGCGAGGCCACGAAGGAGGAACGCGCGACACCCGAGACCTGCTCCCGGGAGGTCTTGCGAAGATCTTGCCGCTCGGCCGCCTCTCGGATCGAGGGCGCGTCTCGAGGCGAGCCGCGCGCGATGAGCCACCACCGCTGTCGTCTCCGCCGCCGGCCACACGAGCGATGGCGACACAGGCGAGGGCTCGGGCGCCGTGATCATGAGGACGCCGACGCCGGGGCGCGCGAGCGCGCCGCGCCGCCGGGCGTGCCCCAGACGAAGCCGCGCAGTCGCGGCGCCGCGCCGCTCGTCGCGCTCACGCGAGTCGCGCGCGACGAGCGGGGCGGCGCGACTGTCGCGCAGGTCACCGCGCCTCCGCGGTCCGCGCCGTTCGGGCGGCCGGCGTGAGATCTCGACCTGGGCGTTCTGCCTCGCCCGCGCCGCGAGCTGCGCCGCGCCGCGTGACGGCGTTTCCGAGGTGTCGCGGAGGACCGCGCGGGCAGCGTCGCCCCTGTGCGCCCGAGGGGCCGTGATCGGGGCGCTTGCTGCCGGCGCGCGCGACTTCTAGATCGTTCCGGCCGTGGTCAACCCGAGCGCCAAGCAGGATCCCGAAGCCCTCCTCGCAGCCAAGCTCGCCTCGCTCCCGACGAAGCCTGGCTGCTATCTGTTCATCGACAAGACGGGCGCCGTCGTCTACGTCGGCAAGGCGAAGAGCCTGCGCTCGCGCGTCCGCAGCTACTTTCAGGAGAGCGGGAGCGACGCCCGGTACTTCATCCCGATACTCCGGAAGATCGTGGCCGATCTGGAGACGGTGGTGACCGCCACCGAGAAGGAGGCGGCCGTACTCGAGAACGAGCTCGTCAAGCAGCACAAGCCGCGGTTCAACGTCAAGCTGCGTGACGACAAGGACTTCCTCTGCCTCAAGCTCGACACGCAGAAGGAGTGGCCGATGCTCGAGACGGTCCGCCGCCCCGCGCCGGACAAGGCCCGCTATTTCGGCCCGTACCACTCGGCGACGAGCGCGCGGCGGACGCTCCACCTGGTCAACAAACACTTCCAGCTCCGCACCTGCTCCGATGCCGAGATGGCGTCGCGGCGGCGCCCGTGCCTCCAGTACCAGATCAAGCGTTGCCTCGCGCCGTGCGTGATGGATGTGGATCGCGAGCTCTATACGGAGATGGTCCGCTCGGTCGCGCTCTTCCTCGAGGGGCGCCACGACGAGCTCACGGGCGAGCTCACCGCGCGTATGCGGGACGCGTCGCGGGAGCTCGAGTTCGAGCGCGCGGCCATCTACCGCGATCAGCTCCGGGCGGTCGAGGCGGTGCGGGAAGCGCAGCGCGTCGTCTACGTGAAGGACGTCGATCAAGACGTGGTGGGCCTCTACCGCGAGGGGACGCTCGTGGAGGTCGAAGTGATCATGGTGCGCCAGGGGCGCGTGACAGACACGCTGTCCTTCTCGCTCCGCAACATGGAGCTGCCCGACGACGAGGTGCTCGGCGGCTTCCTCAACGAGTACTATGGCGTCGCGTCCACCACGATCCCCGATGAGGTCCTCGTGCCGGTGTTGCCCGACGGCGCCGAGGGCGTCGCGGAGTGGCTCAGCGATCGGCGCGGCCGCAAGGTGACGCTCTTCGTGCCGCAGCGCGGGCCCCGCGTCGACCTGCTCAAGATGGCGAACGAGAACGCGGCTCACGCGTTCCGGGAGAAGCAGCGGAGCTCGGACGATCTCGAGGCCCGCCTCGAGGAGCTCAGGGAGCGCCTCCGGCTCCCGACGCTCCCGCGTCGCATCGAGTGCTGCGACATCTCGCATCTCGGCGGCGGCGACACGGTGGGATCGATCGTGGCGCTCCTCGACGGCCAGCCCGACAAGAAGCGCTACCGCAGCTTCAACGTGAAGAGCGTGGCCGACGGCGACGACTACGCCGCGATGTACGAGGTGCTCGCGCGGCGCTTCCGCCGCGGCAAGGCAGCTCGTCCGGCGAGCCCGCCGGCCGTCGCGGACGACGCGGAGAGCGGCGCCGCGCCCGGCGCCCCCGAGGCGGCCGTGAGCGACCTGCCCGAGGGCGACGCGGCCGAGGGCGCGGCTGACGACGCGATCGAGAATGAGGCGCCGGAGGGCGAAGCGATCGAGGCGGACGCGGCCGAAGCGACATTCGACCCGGCGAGCGCGGGCGACGCTCCGCCGGAGACAGAAGCGGCGCTGGCGCCCGCGACCGCGGAGCGGCAGGCCGCCGGCTCGGCCAGCGAGGCGCCGAAGAGCGCGCAGTCCGGCGGAGCCGAGTGGGATCTGCCCGACCTGCTCGTGGTCGACGGCGGGCGCGGCCAGCTCCAAGTCGCGCTGTCGGCGGCGCGCGATCTCGGCCTGCACGGCCTTCCGATCGTCGGTCTCGCGAAGGAGCGCGAGACGCAGTCCGGCGAGAAGCTCGTCGACCGCGTCTACCTGCCTGGCCAGAAGAACGGTATCCCGCTCCGCTCCACGAGCTCGGCCCTCTTTTTCCTGGCGCGGGCGCGCGACGAGGCGCACCGATTCGCCAATCACGCGCGCAAGCGGCTGGGCAAGGCGCGGCGCCTCCGCTCCGAGATCGAGGACATCCCGGGGCTCGGCAGCGCGGTGAGGACGGCGCTCCTCCGGGAGCTCGGCTCGCTGGAGGGCGTGCGCCGCGCGACCGACGCGCAGATCCTGGCGGTCACCGGTGTGACCAAGCGCCACCTGTCCGCGCTGCGCAAGGTCATCCCGTCTCCCGAGGCCTCGCCGTCCGCCGCGCCGGCCGAGGGCGGCGGCGATCCCGACAAGGCTCCGGGGCTCACCCGGTGAGCGCGCGCCGGCCCGCGGCGCGATGGACCGGTGTAAAGATCACGCGGCGACCGAATAGCGTTCCGGGTTGAGCGCCAACGCGTTCTCTGCGACGATCCGTACATCAGGCGCCCGGCATCGCTCCGGGCGCCCGCTGTCACCCTCGATCAAGATCACCACCTGGCACACCGAGCGCTTCTCGCGGACCCGACCTCACGGAGCCCGCGCTCGGCGGGCTCCATTCCCGGCGGGGACAGCCTCGCTCCGGGGTTACGCGGCACGTGAGCACCATGGGAGAAGTACGCGCTGGCCACACGCTCGGTCGCTATGAGCTCCTCGTCCCCATCGCGCTCGGGGGCATGGCCTCGGTGTGGGCCGCTCGAACGAGCGGTCAGCTCCCGAAGATCGTCGCCGTCAAGCTGCTGCGCGCCGAGCTGAGCGACGACCCCGACTTCGAGGCGATGTTCCTGGACGAGGCCACGCTGGTCTCGCAGATCCACCACCCGAACGTCGCGGAGACCATCGATGCGGGCGAGGAGGACGGCGTCCTTTATCAGGTGATGGAGCTCATCGACGGCGAGCCGCTCAACCTGGTTCTCCGCGAGAGCAAGGCGCGCGGCGGCGTCCCGCTCCCGGTCGCGCTCCGCATCGTCGGCGAGGCGGCCCTCGGCCTGCACGCGGCGCACGAGCTGCGCGGCCGCGACGGCAAGCTCGTCGGCCTCGTCCACCGCGACGTCTCGCCGCAAAACATCCTGGTCGGCTACGACGGATCGGTGAAGATCCTCGACTTCGGCGTCGCCAAGGCCGCCTCGAACCTGCAGCGCACCAAGGTCGGCCAGGTGAAGGGCAAGTACGCGTACATGTCGCCGGAGCAGGCGGGCAGCGAGCCCATCGATCGGCGCACCGACGTGTTCACGCTCGGGATCGTCTTCTATCAGCTGGTGACGGGCAAGCACCCCTTCCTCGCCGAGAACGAGCCTGCGACGGTGCGCCGCATCTGCGACAAGACCGCGGCCGAGCCGCCGCGCACCCTCATCCCTTCGCTCCCGGAGGACGTCGGGCGCATCATCATGAAGGCGCTCGCGAAGCCGAGGGACGAGCGCTTCGCGTCGATGGCCGAGCTGCGGCGCGCCATCGAGCAGGCGTCGCTGACGACGCCGCTCGCCACCGCCGATGAGCTCGCCGCACTGATGCAGCGGCTGCTCGGCCCGCGCGGCGAGCGCCGGCGCGCCGCGATCCAGGAGGCGATGCAGATCGCGCGCGAGCGCTCGAACGACCCGGACTTTCCGCCTCCGCAGCCGAGCTCGCCAGAAACCGCCGAGCCCGCCGGGCGCGCGGTCGTGGAGCGCGGCGCGAGCGCGCCGCCGCCCGACCGACGCGCGCGGCGCTGGCTCGTCCCCGTGGCGTCCGTCGTCCTCGCGGTCCTCGTGGCGCTCGCGGGCGCGTACTTCCTGCGGTCCGCGCCCGAGAACCGCGCGCCGCACGGGCGGGGCGGCTTCATCGTGCCCAGGGCGGGCTCCATCAAGGCGCCGCTCCTCCGGGCCGCGCACGCCGCGTCGGGGGCGCCGCGCGGCCGCGCCGTCCCCGGGACGGGCGCCGCCCCGTGATTCGGTAGGCCGGGTAGGCCGAGCAGGCCGCGCCGGCGGCGTTTCCTTGACGGTTCGGGGAAGGCTTTTCAAGATGGCCGCCCTCGCATGGATCTTCGCCGCTCGCCGGAGCTCTGGCGGTTCGCCGCGCTGGTGGCGATCTTCGTCACGAGCGGCCTGGTCATCACCTACCTCGTGCTTCCTCCGCCGCCGGACGACGGCCGGAAGCCTCCGCCGGTCCTCCGCGTCGCGCAGGTGCCGGTGCCGACGGGCGGCGACGTCGTGGCCAACGCGCTCGATCTCGTGCGCCGCTACGCGACCGGCGAGATCCGGATCGTGCTCCCCGACGGCTCCGCGCGCGCGCTGCGCCGCAACGACCTCGGCGTCGAGATCAACCGCGTCCGCCTCGCCGAGTTCGTCCGCGAGGCGCTCCGCCCGGAGAGCGCGCTCCGCCGCGCGCACGAGCGCCACGACGAGGACGCCCCGCTCGACATCCCGATCCCGCTCCTCCTCGACTCCGAGCGGGCGATCAGCAAGCTGCTCGATCTCAAGGTCGAGCTCGACGCGCCCGCGGTCGACGCCTATGTCGATCTGGAGGCGAAGCAGCTCAGGCCCGAGAAGATCGGGTATCGGCTGGACGTCTACGGCACCCTCGCGCGGATCGACGCTGCCCTCCGGGCGGGCGAGGACACGGCGCAGGCCAGCGTCGAGACGATCGCGCCGAAGCTCGTCGCGGAGCAGCTCGGCAACGTCAAGTTCGACCAGGTGCTCGGCTACTTCGAGACGCGCTACGCGACCGGGGGGAAGTCCAAGGAGAGGACGTATAACCTCAGGCTCGCCGCCTCGAAGCTCGACGGTGTGGTCGTCATGCCGGGGGAGATCTTCGACTTCAACGAGACGGTCGGCCCGCGCGACGAGGCGCACGGCTACCGGGTCGCTCCGGTCATCGCCCAGGGGGAGCTCGTCGACGGGCTCGGCGGCGGGACTTGCCAGATCTCGGGCACGCTCCACGGAGCCGCGTTCTTCGCGGGGCTCGAGATCGTCGAGCGCTACCCGCACTCCCGCCCGAGCTACTACATCAAGCTCGGCCTCGACGCGACCGTCGTCTATCCCACGATCAACTACCGCTTCAGGAACCCGTTCGACTTCCCGATCGTGCTCCACGAGACGGTGGCCGGCGGCGTCGTGCGCGCCGAGATCCTCGGCCCCTCGCGCAAGCTCACGGTCACGTACTTTCGCCGCATCGACGAGGTCATCCCGTTCGAGGAGCTGGAGCGCCCGACGCCGAAGCTGCCTGAGGGGACACGGACGCTCGCCCAGCGCGGCATCCCCGGCTTCCGGACGACGAGCTCGCGGGTCGTCCGCGACGGCGCCTATGGGGTGCGGGAGAAGTGGAGCGACAGCTACCCGCCGACCACGCAGATCATCCATGTCGGGAGCGGCCCGCGCGATCCGGAGGTCAAGGTGGCCGACGACAATCACCCCGAGTACGTGGCCGACGAGTACCTCGTCGTCACGCAGGGCCCGGACGTCCGCACGCCCGGCGCGACCGGCCCCGAGCCGGGCGGCGGCACCGTCGAGAGCCGCGAGCCGGGGCTCACGGGCGAGCGCGGCTGGACCGAGCGCGCGGGGATCGGCACCTTCCGAGCGAAGAAGGGGGATGCGCGCGAGGGCGCGCGCGGCGAGGACGCCCCGCCCGCGGAGGGCGCGGCCACCGTGCAAGCCTCGAGCGAGCAGCCCGAGGGCAAGGGCGCGAGAGAGGCCCGCGGCCAGAAGGACGCCGCGGGCGACGAGGCGAAGGACGGCAAGAGCAAGAAGCGGCGCCAGAAGAAGGGCGACGGCGGCTGATCGGCCGCCGCCTGCCGGCCCGGGCGCGGCGGCCGGCGTCACGTCCGCCCGCGCCGGCGGCGGCCTTCAGCGGACGCCGATCGCCTTGCGCGTCTCCTGGATCGTCACGCTCGCGATCTGCCGCGCGCGCGCCGCGCCCTCCGTGAGCAGCGCGTCGACGCGCGCCGGGTCGGCCATGAGCTCCGCGTAGCGCCGGCGCGGCTCCTCCAGCGCGCGGTTCAGCACCTCGAACACGGCCTCTTTCGCCTCGCCCCAGCCGATGCCGCTCCGGTAGCGGCCGCGGAGCGCCTCCGTCTCCTCGGGCGTCGCGAACTCCCGGTAGAGGTGGAACAGCGGCGAGGTGTCCGGATCCTTCGGCTCGCTCGGGGGCGTCGAGTCCGTCTTGTACTTGAAGATCGTCTTGCGCAGCTTCTCCGGCGGCAAGAAGAGCGGGATGGTGTTGTCGTAGCTCTTGCTCATCTTGCGGCCGTCGAGGCCCGGGATCACGGCGGTGTGGGCGTCGATGCGCGCCTCGGGCAGGACCAGGACCGGGCCGTAGATCGCGTTGAACCGCTGCGCGATGTCGCGGGCGATCTCGATGTGCTGGACCTGGTCCTTGCCCACGGGAACGACATTCGTCTTGAACAGGAGGATGTCGGCCGCCATCAGCACCGGATAGCAGTAGAGGCCCATGTTGATCCCGGCGTCGAGGTCGTCCATGTCCTCCACGGTCGCGGCGCTCGACGCTCGGGACTCCATGTTCTTGGCGACAGCGGCCTTGTAGGCGTGCGCGCGGTTCATGAGCCCCTTCGCCGTGAAGCACGAGAGGATCCAGCTGAGCTCGAGGATCTCCGGGACCTCGGATTGCCGGTAAAAGATGACCTTCTCGGGGTCGAGGCCGAGCGCGAGCCAGGTCGCGGCGACCTCGTGGACCAGGCCGCGGAGCTTCTGCGCGTCGTGGATGGTGTTGAGCGCGTGGTAGTCCGCGACGAAGTAGAGCGCGTTCGACGCGGTCCCTGCGAGCGCGAGCGCCGGCTTGATCGCCCCTACGAAGTTGCCGAGGTGCGGCGTTCCGGTCGGCTTGATGCCGGTGAGGACGGTGCTTGCCATCGTTTCGTGTTCCTGTGAGGGAGCCCCGTGACGAGCTCTCGGTGGGGGATGCTACTGCCGCGCGCCAGGAATCCCGCCAGGGATTTCTCGTCGCCATGTGACGGCGGCTCCCGCGCGACACCGGGCGCGCCGCGCCGCGGCCGCCGGTTGGTTCACTGGCCCTTCGGACGCAGCGCCGCCCCGCGCGGCGCCCGGTAGGGATTTCCATGCCTCGGCGCGTTCGCCTCCGGAGGCCAATACGCATCGCACTTGCGGCAGTGCCACCGCTTCTTCAGGACGAGGAGCGGCAACCCGAGCAGCAAGAGGATGGCGAGGATCTGACCCGGAGCCCACTCGCGGTAAGCGTAGCGCGCCCCGCACCCAGGGCACTTCGGCCCATCGAGCTCGGCCGCCTCATCGTCGTCCTCGTCGAGCTCGCGATCGTCATCGACGGGCGGCGGTCTCAGGATCTCGGCCGCCCGCTCCAGATCCGCGCTCGGCACCTGGAGCCGGATCCCGAGAGACCTGCCGATATAATGAGGGGTCAGCGTCGCCACGTGCTCATCGGCGAGGAAGGCGCGGATGCCGTGAGCGGACAGGGCCGAGCGCCCCATCTGCGCCTCGACGGACTCGCTGTACGTCGCCACCGTGACGAGCTGCTCGGAGCCCGCCCGGGCGCGGCCCCGCGGCCGATCGAAGGAGCGCACCCGGTGAGGGTAGCATCCGCCCGCGGCGCAGCGTGTACGGCCGCCGGTTTTCGTGCCACGGTGGGCGGAGGCGGACCGCGAGGCGGTCCCCGATCGATGTTCACAGGGGACCGCGGAGCGGCTCCCGACCGATGTTGGCCAAGGGACCGCGGAGCGGCTCCCGACCGATGTTGACCGGCGACCGCGAAGCGGCGCCCCCACGCTGGCACCTGCATCATGTCCGGCCGAACGCCGTCCTCTCCTGCGCCTCACCCCGACGCCCCCGCTCCGCCGGCCGACGGCCACGCCGCCGCCGGCGGGCGACCGACCGTCGCGCTCGCTGTCTCCGGCAGCATCGCCGCGTACAAGGCCGCCGAGGTCGCGCGGCTCCTGATCCAGGGCGGCGCGCGCGTGCTCCCGGTCATGACCCGCGCGGCGCAGCAGTTCCTCGGCCCGATGACGCTGAGCGGGCTCTGCGGCGAGCCGGTGCGCGACACGATGTGGGATCCGGGGTTCGCGGGCGAGCTGCACGTCGCGCTCGCCGCCGAGGCGGACCTCGTGCTCCTCGTGCCCGCGACCGCTGACGTGCTCGCCCGCCTCGCCGCCGGCCGCGCCGACGACCTCGTGACGGCGCTCGCCCTGTGCGCGAAGGGCCCGGTGCTCGCCGCGCCGGCGATGCACCCCCGCATGTGGGCGCACCCCGCGACCGCGCGGAACGTCGCCACGCTCGAGGCCGACGGGCGCGTGGAGCTCGTCGGTCCGGTCTTCGGCGAGGTCGCCTCGGGCGAGCGCGGCCTCGGCCGCATGGCCGAGCCCGCGGCGATCGCGGCCGCGGCGCTCTCGCGGCTCGGCCCGCGGGATCTCGCGGGGCTCCGCCTCGTCGTCACCGCGGGGCCCACGCTCGAGGACCTCGATCCCGTGCGCTTCCTCGGCAACCGGTCGACCGGCAAGATGGGCTTCGCCGTGGCCGATCGGGCGGCGCTCCGCGGCGCGCAGGTCACGCTCATCGCCGGTCCCGTGTCGCTCGCCGCGCCGCCCGGCGCGCGGCGCGTCGACGTGCGCGGCGCGCTCGAGATGCGCGCCGCGCTCTGGCAGGCGCTCGGCGAGGACCTCCGGGGCGCCGACGCGCTGATCATGACGGCCGCGGTGTCCGACTACCGCCCGGCCGAGCAGCACGCGACCAAGCTGAAGCGCACGCCGGATCTCGCCTCGCTCCCGCTCGTCCCGAACCCCGACCTGCTCGCCGAGGTCGGCCTCGCGCGCGCCGGCTTCGACGCCGCCGCGCGCGAGGGCGGCGCGCGGCCCCCGGTGCTCGTCGGGTTCGCCGTCGAGACCGACTCGGACGACGGCGTGATCGCCTATGCGCGGCGCAAGCTCGCGAGCAAGCGCGTCGACATGATCGTCGCCAACCACGCCGCGGACTCGTTCGGCCGGGACGACAACCGCGCCACGATCGTGACCCGCGACGCCGCCGACGCGCTCGGCGTGTTGCCCAAGCCCGTGCTCGCCGACCGCATCCTCGATCGGGTCGTGCAGCTGTGCGCGCGATGATCCCGGTCGACCCGCCGGCCACCGACCCGCGCGAGCCGCCGCGGGCCTCGCGCCGCGAGGCCGCGCTCATCGCCGCGTCCGTCACCGCCGGTGTCGCGCTCGCGGTCGCGTACGCGTTCCACCCCGATCGCGCGGGCGCGCCGGGTATGCTCGCGCCGCTCGGCGCGCTCTACGCCGTCCTCGCGGCGGTCACCGTGCTGTGGCTCCGCCGGCGCGGCGAGCTCCGCGCCGCGCTCCGCCCGCTGTCGGGCGATCTCGCGCGCGGCGCGTTCGTCGCGGCCGTGCTCTACGGCATGGCCATGGCGGTGCAGCTGGCGCTCGCCCCGCGGGGCTCGCCGCGCGAGGCGTGGCTCCTCCGCATGTACCTCCACCTCGGCGACCCCCTGGCCGACACGCGCGTGTTCACCGGCGCGATCGTCTTCGTCGTGGCCGCGCTCGAGGAGCTCGTCTGGCGCGGGCTCGTCATGCGCGCGCTCGAGGGGCCGTTCGGCCAGGTGACCGCCTGGCTGCTGTCGAGCGCGCTCTTCGCCGCCGCGCACCTCCCCACGCTCTTCTTGCTCGGCGATCCGGTCGCCGGGCCGAACCCGCTGCTCGTCGCGGCGGGCTTCGGCTGCTCGATCGTGTGGGGCCGCGTGGTGCACCGCACCGGCCGCCTGCCGCCGGCGCTCTTCGCCCACGCGTTCTTCTCGTGGGCGATCGTGAGCTTCCCGATCTGGCGCCCGTGACGTGCGGGCGCCCTCGTCGGGCCGGGCGTCACCCCTCGAGCTTCGCGAGCTCCTCTTCGGGGACGTCGAAGTCGGCGTAGACGTTCTGCACGTCGTCGTGGTCGTCGAGCGAGTCGACGAGGTTGAGACAGACCTCGGCGTCGCGGCCGGCGACCTCCTTCTTGTTCTTGGGGACGTAGCCCGCGGCGCTCGACTTCACCGGGATCTTCGCGTCCTCGAGGGCCTTCACGACGGTGTCCATCACGTCGACGCTGGAGAGCACCTGCCACTCCTCGCCCTGGTCGCTGTAGTCGTCGGCGCCCGCGCCCACGGCGGTATCCATGAGCTGGTCTTCGGTCGCCGCCTCCTTCGCGATGAGGATGATCCCCTTGCGATCGAAGGCCCACTGCGCGGAGCCGCCGGCGCCGAGCTGCCCGTTGTTCTTCTCGAAGATCTTCCGGATCTCGGCGACGGTGCGGTTCCGGTTGTCGGTCATCGCCTCGCAGAGGAACAGGGTCCCGCCGGGGCCGGTGCCTTCGTAGAGGATCTCCTCGTAGTTCGCGCCCTCGATCTCGCCGGTGCCGCGCTGGATGGCGCGCTTGATCGTGTCGGCGGGCATCGCCTGGCCCTTGGCGTCGTTGATCGCCTTCCGGAGGCGCGGGTTGCCGTTCGGGTCTCCGCCGCCCATGCGCGAGGCGACGGTGATCTCCTTGATGAGCTTGGTGAAGAGCTTGCCGCGCTTCGCGTCGAGGGCGCCCTTCTTCCGCTTGATGGTGGCCCACTTGGAATGGCCGCTCATGCCTGTCTGCTCCGTGATGACGGGGCGCTCGCTCGGCGCGCGCCCAGGGGAAAGGTTCGGCGCAAGCTGGAGCACCGATCGGTCCGGGGGGATACGCCGTCGGGGCGCCGGGGGCGCCGAGAGAGCGTCGACCTCTCACGGCATCCCCGGCGCCCCGGCGGTTCGAACCGTCTGTCGCTCTAGCGGTGCGCCCGGGTGGAGGCAACTACGACGGCGCCTCACCCCCTCGTTACCAGGAGAGCGAGCCCGGCCGAGGCCCGAGACGACGCTGGGGGCCGGGGCTGCCCCCCATGCCGTTACAGCGCGTAACCGGTCTCGCCGTGCTCGGTGGCGTCGAGGCCCTCGCGCTCGTCGCTCTCGGCCACGCGCAGGCCGATCAGCTTGTCGACGAGCTTGAGGAGCAGGAAGGTCACGATCGCCGCGTACAGCCCGACGGCCACGATGCCGGCGAGCTGCGGGACCATCTGACCGGGGTTGCCGGCGATCACGCCGTCGCGGCCGCCCTCGTTCAGGGCCTTCTCCGCGAAGACGCCGGTCAGGACGGCGCCGAGGAGGCCGCCCACGCCGTGGACGCCGAACGCGTCGAGCGAGTCGTCGTAGCGGAGGCGCTCCTTCGAGACGACCGCCGCGTAGCAGACCGCGCCCGCGAGCAGGCCGATCACGGCCGCGGCCCAGGGCGCGACGAACCCGGCCGCCGGCGTGATGCCGACGAGCCCGGCCACGATGCCGGACGCGACGCCGAGCGCGGTCGGCTTGCCCCGCTGCGCCCACTCGACGAAGAGCCACGCCGCGCCGCCCGCCGCCGCCGCGACGTGCGTGTCGAGCAGCGCCAGCGCCGCGAGCCCGCCCGAGGTGAGCGCGCTGCCGGCGTTGAAGCCGAACCAGCCGAACCAGAGGATGCCCGTGCCCGTCAGGGTCATCGTCAGGTTGTGCGGCACGTGCCGCTCGTGCGGGTACCCCGAGCGCCTGCCCAGCACGATCGCGCAGACCAGCGCCGAGATGCCCGCGGCGAGGTGGACGACGGTGCCGCCCGCGAAGTCGAGCGCCCCCATCTCGAAGAGCCACCCCTTCTCCGCCCACACCCAGTGGGCGACGGGATCATAGACGAGCGTGGACCAGAGCAGGATGAAGACCAGATACGCCGGGAACCGCATGCGCTCGGCGAACGCCCCCGCGATGAGCGCGGGCGTGATCACCGCGAACATCATCTGGAACGCCGCGAAGGCGAGGTGCGGCACGGTGCCGCGCTCCACGCCCGCGAGCCCCCGCATGCCGACATAATCGAGCCCGCCGATGAGCCCGCCCTGCGACGTGCCGAACGCGAGCGAGTACCCGATCGCCACCCATTGCACGGAGATCACCGCGAGCGCCGCGAACGAGTGCATGAGCGTCGCGAGCACGTTCTTGCGGCGCACCATGCCGCCGTAGAACAGGGCGAGGCCCGGCGTCATGAAAAGGACGAGGGCTGTCGATGCGAGGAGCCAGGCCGTATCCCCAGTGTCGATCTTCATGGCTCGGGCGTAACGTGCCCGATGTTTCAACGAGGTTTCGGGGCCGCGGCCGGATGCATTTGGCAGGGCGTCGGGAAATTTCTAATGCCCGATCCGGTGGTGCCGGATACGGATGCGATGGTCCCCGATGCCACGAACCTCGGGCCCGAGGCGGCAGGACGTGTCGATCAACCGCTCTGCGGGCCGCGGATCGTCAGCACCGGGACCTTCGCCGAGCGCACCACCCGCTGGGCCACGCTGCCGAGCAGCGCCCGCGCGACCGCTCCGCGCGTGTGCGTCCCGATCACGATCATGTCGGCGCCGATCTCGTCGGCGAGCCGGCAGATCTCCTCGTCGGGGGCGCCGGCGCGCAGCGTGCCCGAGATCTCGACGTCGGTCACGGCGCGCCGGCGCGCGAGCACCTGATCGAGGCTCCGCTGGGCCGCCTCGGCGAGGCGCGCCGCGTCCTCGGCCGAGGGGATCAGCGACGAGCCCTCCGGGAAGGTGTAGACGGGCACGCTGTACACGTGTGCGACGACGACCTTCGCGGAGAGCTTGCGGGCGAGCTCGATCGCAGTGTCGAGGGCGCGCTCCGAGGTCTCGTCGAAGTCATGGGCCAGGAGGAGGGTCTTCATCTTGCTCCGCGGTGCTGGTTGGCTCGGGCGGCGCGCCGCCGTCTTTTCTGTCCTGCTTTCGTAGCTCCGGAGCCGGGTCTTCGGTAGGGGGCTCGTCGCGCTCGGCCGGGGCCGGCGGCGGCTGCTTCGCCGCCGGCTTCACCCGCTTGAAGAGCGCCATCTTCTTCAGCCGGCCGAGCTCCGTGAGCTCGCCGCGCTTCACGGCCGCGTTGTGGCGCTCCAGGTCCTTGCCCTTGAGCTCCCCCTCGTCGAGGAACACGTACTGGACGATGGCGGCGCGGTCGCCCGGGTAGAAATAGGCTTCCTTCCGGTTGGATACGTGCGGCCCCATCTTGCTCGTCGCGCCGACGATCGCGCCGGGCGGGATCGACGCGACCTGCTGCCTGACCCACGCGTAGGTGGCCTCCTGCTCGGGCGTGAGCGCGCGCGCCACGCGGTGAAAGCCTCCCCTGAACGAGGCGTTCTCGACGAGGCCGCCGAACTTCCACGACACGAGCGCGCTCGCCACGAGGGTCGCCGCGAGCAGCGCGCGCGAGAGCCGCCGCCCGTCGAACCCGAGGTACGCGGCCGGCGCCGAGTCCTCGACCCGCTTGAGCGCGATCGGCGTCAGCACGAAGGCGATGGGGAAGAGGATCGACGAGTACTGGAAGTGAATCGAGAAGACCGCGTCGCGCGAGGCGAGCAGGCAGAACAGGAGCCCGTAGGCGAGCATCCATCGCCCGGGCTTGGCGAGGAAGGGCAGGAAGCAGAGGGGGACGAAGAGCTGGAGCAGGAAGAGGATCTTCGGCTCCTCGAGCATGACCTTGAGGACGAAGACGGGGTTCGTGAGGATGGAGACGACGAGGCCGCCGAGCCCGCTCCGGTTCGGCATGAGCTCTTCGTAGTAGTAGGCGAACGAGTACGCGTCCTTGCCCGACATGATGATGCCGGCCGACGTCATGAAGAACAGCTTCACGATGACGAAGTAGACGAGGCTCGTCGCGATGGTGATCCAGCCGAGGCGCGTCCGGCCCGCGCGCCGGTCGAAGATGGCGTAGAGCCCGATGAAGCACATCAGTAGCGAGACGTCCTCGCGGCAGAGCAGCAGCGCGGCGAGGGTGACCCAGTACCACCGGTCCTTGCCGGTCTCGTAGAAGTAGAGGAGCCAGACGACGAGCGGCGAGATCAGCGCGAGCGAGTGGAACTCGTACATGTTCGCGCCGTGCAGGGCCGGGTAGAGGGCCCACACGGCGGCGAGCAGGAGCGCCTTGCCGCGGTGCTCGAGCTTGTCGAGCGCGAGCAGGTACACCGGGATCACGCCGGCGCCGAGCCACACGGACTGGAGCACGAGGAGGAGCTCCGCCCGCGGGTAGATGAGGTAGAGCGGCGAGAGCAGGACGAGGATGGGATCGAAGTGCGCGGAGCCGTGGTAGCCGGCGCGGAGCCAGGAGCAGCCGAGCGGCCGCCCGTGGATCGACTGGTAGAAGATGTTGTCGTAGTACCCGAGGTCGGGCGTCCGCGTGTGCAGCGCGTGGTGGTTGGTGATCGCGAGCCGGGAGAAGAAGAGGGCGTAGCCTGCCCACAGGGCGAGGACGGCGAGCGGCGCGAGCCACCGGCCGGCTTTGGCGAGCGGGCCGCCGCTCGCGGGCGCGTCGTCGAGCGCGGGCGCGTCGTCGAGCGCGGGCGCGTCGTCGATGGCGAGCGCGGGCGAGAGCCGGGCGCCGCGGCCCCAGGCGTAGACGCCGGCGCCCACCGTCGCGGCGGCGAGGGCGGCGTAGAAGATCGCGGTCCTCGGGCTGTCCTTCTCGATGTTCGGCAGCTTGAGCGCGGCGACGAAGGGGAGCGCGAGCAGGGGGGCGAGGGCGCGGTTGAGGCGGCCCACCGTGCCCACGACGTCCCACGAGCGGGTCAAGACGCGCCCCGCCAGCATCACGGAGAAGTAGGCGAGGCCGACCCCCACGATGGCGGCGACGGCGCCGCCGGCCATCCAGCGGCGTTCCAGCTCGGTCAGCTTGTTCGTCGAGAGCAGGGCGACGCGGCCCGGGTGGGTGAAGACCCACGCCGACGCGGCGATGCAGATGCCGAAGAGGATCGGCCACGGCGCCAGGGTCACGGCGGCGCGCGCGAGCCGCTCGAGGGTGCCGTCGAGCTTCGCGAGCGCGCTGCTCAGCCTGGTGCGGTGGGGCTCTAGCATGGAGGAGGCGGGTCCTCGGCTACTTGACCCTACCCCCCGCTGTCAAGGAACGGCAGGAATGGCGCGGGGGCGTGGGAAGGGCAGGCGCCGCGCGCGGCCCGCGGTAGAATGGGCCCATGTCGCACTACCGGGATCATCTCGATGCGGCTCGCGCGCGCATCGAAACCCTCGAAGCCAAGCTGAAGGAGCGGGAGGCGGCGCTCGCCGCCCGGGACGCGGAGCTCGCGGAGGTCCGCGCCGAGGTCGAGCGGCTGCGCGGCGGCTCGGGCGACGACGGCCCGCCCGACGGCCCTCAGGGGCGGGCCGGCGGGCAGCGCGCCCTGCTGGTGGCGCTCGCGGTGTGCGGCTTCGCCACCGCGACCGGCTACGCGATGGTGCGGCCTGCGCACTGCCCGCAGCGCGGCGCCCCGTACCCCGCGTCGGCCGAGGTGCTGCCGCGGTCGCACGACGGGCACGACGCCTGGTCGAGCCGGGCCGACGCCGCGCGCCTGCGCGTGGGCAGGGCCGCGGGCGCCGCGCTCGAGCACGGCCGGGTGCGCGCGCAGCGCTGCTGGCAGCCGGACGGCCCGAGCGGCGAGGGGAGCGTGACCGTGACCTTCGCGCCGAGCGGCGACGCCCAGGTGGAGCTGGACGGGCCGCCCTACGCCGGCACCGAGGTCGGCGAGTGCGTGGTCGACGCGTTCCGCGCCGCGGCCTCGCGGGTGCCGTCGTTCGACTGGGAGCCGCTCACGCTCACGACGCGCTTTTCTCTTTGAAGGGCGCGCACCCGCTTCGGATACGGGCCCATCTCGACGTTTTCGGTGCTCGGCGTACAAGAGTACGCCTCCGCGCCGAAAACGCCGATCTGGGCCCGTCTCCTGTGCGGGTGCGCGCCGCGAACGGTGGGCAGATCGGCATGACGGCCCGCTCACCAGGACGGATGTGAGCGCGGGAATCACGGCGGGGCGGGGGTCTGCGGGGCAGGGGCGGTGGGCGGGGGGGCCAGCTGCCAGCTCACGAAGCCCAGGGCGACGACGTTGAGGTAGATGACCGCGAACACGAGGAGGCCGAAGCTCACGCCGTGCTCGGCGGTGAAGCCGAGGGAGGGGAACACGAGGGAGAAGAAGAGCTCTCGAACCCCGACGCCGGCGATCGAGATCGGCAACAGGCCGAGGAGGTTCGCGATGGCGAGCAGACAGGTGACGTCGAAGAGCGAGAGCGAGATGCCGAGGGCGCGCGCGATCAGATAGCCCTGCACGAAGTTGACGACGAACGTCGCCACCGTGACCGGAAGCGTGAAGAGGAGCCCGCGCCCGACGTGGGCCCGGAGCGCCACGAGGAAGCGGCTCGCCGCGCCAGGCTCGGCGGAGTCCCCGGGCTCCTTCGCGATCTTGCGCGAGAAGGCGAGGAGGATGCGCTCGGCGAGGCCAGGGATGAGCAGCACGAGCGGGGCGAGGACCGTGAGCGCGATGCCGCCCCACGTCAGCCAGGCCAGCTGGCCGGCGATGACCGCGCTGTAGCGGGCGACGCCGACGGCCACGAACGCGGCGAGCACGTAGAGATCGCACAGCCGATCCATCACGACCGTGGCCAGGCCCTCCGCATAAGGAACGCCGAGGTCGTGACGCAGGTAGCGGATCCGGAGGACGTCGCCGACCCGACCCGGGGTCAACATGCCGACGTAGAGCGACGTGAGGTACGCGCTCCACGCCCGGCGAAGGGGGTAGACGATGCCACGGGCGCGGAGCAGCGCGTCCCAGCGGACCACCTTGAGGTGGATGTTGAGGACGTTGAGCGCCGCCGCGAGCGCGAGCGGGGCGGCCGCGGCCGAGGCCACGGCGCCGAGCACCGCGTCCCGGTCGTCCATGCGCGCGACCACGAGGACGAGCAGCAACGGCCCGATCAGGCGAACGAGGGCGCGCAGGACGGTGCGGCGCATGGAGACGAGGCCCGCGGCGCGCTCAGCGCGGGGCCGCGAGGGGGAAGCGCCGGAGCGGAGCGAGGAGCCCGGGCGCAGGGCGCCCGGACCGAGCGGCGCGCGGGGCGGAGATCACTCGATCTCCTCGCGGACCGGCAGCTCCTCGGCCTGGTGCCGCTGCTGCATCTGGAAGGTGAGGAACTCGCCGATGAAGCCCATCGAGAAGAACTGGATGCCGAGGAGGATCATCAGCACGCCGAGCAGGAGCAGCGGGCGATCGCCGATCTTGTGACCGAGGAACCAGAGGAGCGTGAGATAGGCGTTGATCGTCACCCCGACCGCCGCGAACACGAGGCCGATGAGGCCGAAGAGGTGCATCGGCTTCTTCGAGTAGCGGGTCAGGAACATGACGCTGAGCAGATCGAAGAAGCCGCGCAGGATGCGCTCCAGGCCGTAGCGGGAGCTGCCGTACTTGCGGGCGTGATGGCGCACCGGGATCTCCGCGACCCGGAAGCCCTGCCACGCGGCGAGCGCCGGGATGAACCGGAAGAGATCGCCGTAGATCGGGATGGTGCGGAGCACCTCGCTCCGGTACGCCTTGAAGCCGCAGTTCATGTCGTGGAGCTTCACGCCCGTGACCGAGCGGACCGTCCCGTTGAAGATGCGGGACAGGACGAGGCGGTTCTTGGGGTCGAGCCGGTTGACCTTCCAGCCGACCACGACGTCGAGCCCCTCCTCGACCTTGGCGATGAAGCTCGGCAGATCGGCCGGGTCGTCCTGGAGATCGGCGTCCATCGTGACGACGATCGCGCCCCTCGCCTTGCGGAAGCCGGCCGTCAGCGCCGTCGCCTTGCCGAAGTTCTTCCGCAGCCGGATGCCCTTCACCACCGGGTTCTCCGCGCGGATCCTGGAGATGACGGCCCAGGTGTCGTCCGTGCTGCCGTCGTCCACGAAGATGAGCTCGTAGGTGAAGCGCCCCCGCAGCGCCTGGTCGATGCGCTGCGCGAGCTCGGCCAGGCTCTCCGCCTCGTTCAGCCCCGGGACGACCACCGAGACGTGCGGCGCCGCCGAGGTGGCCGGCGCTATGGAAGGCTCCATCAGGCTCGGGCGAGGGTCGAAGGCGGAGAGCCCGAACGTGACGCGGTCCTCCGGGACCTCTGTAGGGGCAGGTGTGGGGGGCTGGTCCACAATCACGGCGGCGGAGGATAGCAGGATCGTCGCGGAAGCGCGCGGTTCCGTCCGTGGGAAGCGCCGGCGGATGGCCGATCGCGCGAAGGGAAGGTGCTGCCGGTCACCGGCTGGGTGGACGGGAAGGGCGGCGGAGGGCCGGCAGGGGTTCAGGCGAGGGCTGCGGAGGCCCGGCAGGGGTTCAGGCGAGGGCTGCGGAGGCCCGGCAGGGGTTCAGGCGAGGGCTGCGGAGGCCCGGCAGGGGTTCAGGCGAGGGCTGCGGAGGCCCGGCAGGGGTTCAGGCGAGGGCTGCGGAGGCCAGGAAGGCGCTCATTCGGGCGAGCTCTCCGGCGCCTCGGGCTCCGCGGCGTCCTCCTCCGCGGCGTCCTCCTCTGCCTCTTCCTCTTCCGGCGCTGCGGCCGCCGATCCGCGCTGCGGCTGCGGGCTGCGCTCGAGCAAGGCGAGGAACGGCGCGTGGAGCGCCTCGAGGAGCTCGCGTTGCTTGCCGCTCGGCGTGTGCTCGATGAGCCAGCCGATGTCGTCGTGGATGCCGTTGAAGGCCTGTGTGCACGCGGCCACCGCCTCCCGGATGCGCTTCGACCGCGCGACCGCGCGCTTCTGGCCGGCGCTGCGGCCGAGCCCCTTGGCGAGCGCCTCGGTCGCCTCCTCGACGCGCCTGAGGTGCGGGCCGGCGCCGACCTTCTTCACGTCGGCGGCGAGCGGCGCCTTGCCCGCGACCGCGACCTGGTGCCAGCCGTAGTCGACCTCGGCGTCATACGTGTACCGGGTCTGCTCGGTGCCGGCCCCCGCGAGCAGGGCGCCGCGGAGCCGCACGGCCGCGTCGCGCTGCGCCGGATCCTTGCTCTCGGCCGCCGAGGCGAGGAACAGGTGCAGCGCCCGCTGGGCAGCGTCCCACTCCGTGTCGAGCTCGGCGAGCGCAGCGGCCGAGGCGACCCCGAGCGCCTCGTCGAGCGTCGCGATGCTCCAGAGCGCGCGCGCCTTCCAGATCACCGGCTTCGGCGCTTCGAGCAGGAGCGCCGTCGGCACGCGGTTCGGGACATCGTACTTGGCGATCGAGACGCTCTTCCAAGCGCCCTGCTCGAGATCGCGAGAGAACGCGCTGAACGCCTTGTCGGTCACAAAGCTGTATCCATAGGATGCCATGGTTCTTTCCTACTCTCCTTGATCCTCCCCAGGAAACCACGCATCAAATGCGATGCGCGCGCGCTCCCGCAAGCGCTTTACTACGTGCTACCCGGTCGGAACCGTGCTCTCGCCGCCACGCGATCCCGTGACCCGTCAGGGGAGCGCGCCGCGACGGCCGGCTCGCAGAAAGGGTGAGCACCCCGGCGGGGTCGCCTCGACATGAGTGCCGACGGCGGCGCTCCGGACAGGCGCTCGCCCGCGAGGCACCCGCTCATGGAGAACACGACACGGATCCCCCACGCCGCCGAGGCGACGGACGTCACGGCGTCTCTGCCCCCCGCGGCGCTGACCGCGACGGAGGAGCTCTCTTCGTTGCCGCCATGGAGTAGCGTGGACCCCGCGAAGGAGCGCGACAGCGACGTGAGCGACGCCGGAGAGCCCATCGAGCGGCAGGTGTTCCAGCCGGGTCAGGTGTTCCACCAGGTGGAGATCGTGCGCTTCGTCGGCGCCGGGTACTCCGGCGAGGTGTACGAGGTCCGCCACCGGATCACCGGGGCGCGGCACGCGCTCAAGATCATGCACCTGCGCGACCGGATGGACGCGAGGAAGGCGGAGCGGAGCCTGGCCGAGGCCCACGGGACGTTCGGTATCCAGCACGCCAACGTCGTCGACGTCTTCGACATCGGGTGCGAGGCCGACGGCACGGCTTGGATGCTCATGGAGTTCCTCGACGGGCCGACGCTGGCCACCATCCTGGAGCGCCAGGGGCGGCTATCGCCGCTCTTCGCGCTGCACGTCGCGCTCGAGGTCGCGTGGGGGCTCGACGCGGCGCACGAGAACCAGATCATCCACCGCGACGTCAAGCCGGACAACATCGCCTTCACCGCGGACGGCTCGGTGAAGGTGGTGGACTTCTCGATCGCCAAGGTGATCCCGTACGAGATGCGGACGACCCAGCGCAACGTGCGGCTCGGGACGTGCGCGTACATGGCGCCGGAGAACCTCGAAGGCGCCGAGGCGGACGCGCGGTTCGACATCTACTCGCTGGGCCTTGTGCTCTGGGAGATGATGGCGGGCCGGCACCCGTTCCGGGAGGCGTTCCACGACCGGACGCTGCTCGCGAAGTGGCAGTTCTTCATGGATCCCGCGCCGCTCTCGGAGGTGGCGGGGCTGCCGGCGTACGTGGACGAGGTGATCCGGCGCGCCACGGCGAAGGAGCCGTCGGAGCGGTACCTGACGATGGCGGAGATGGCGCAGGCGATCATCGCGCTGCGCAACCGGATCGAGCAGGACGAGGCCGAGGGGCGGATCTCGCTCGTGGTGCCGCCCGGGGAGCCGCCGATCCCGGGCCGGTCGAGGTCGCGCGCCGTCTACCGGCCGCCGTCGACGGGGCCGACGCTGGAGGTGCCGCGGCGGGAGCCGTCGGCCAAGGTGGTGGTGGCGCCGCCGGTCCCGCTGATCGGGCCCGGCGGCACGATGCCGGTCGATGCGGCGGCCATCGCGGCGGCGGGCGGCGGGCGCGGGGCGTTCGGGAGCGCGCCGGGCGGGGGTGCGCCGGGCGGGGCCGCGAGGACGGCGCGGGGGACCGAGATCATGCCGGTGGTGGAGCGCGCGCCGGGATCCCGGCCGCCGCCGCCGCGGCCGTCGCGGCCGGCGGCGGTGCGCACGACGAGCCCGATGCTCCGGCAGCTCGGCGACGCGGCCGAGGGCGCGCAGGGCGCCGCGGGCGAGGCCGGCGAGCGGGAAGGCGGGGCGCGCGGCCGGCGCGAGGTGCGGGTGACGCCGTGGACGCTGGTGGCGCTGGTGCTGGCGTCCTCGGTGGGGAGCGCGCTCGCCGTGCGCTGGCTGGCGCTGCCGGAGGCGGCGCAGGGAGGTCCGGCAGCGGCGCAGGGCGGGCCGGAGGCGGCGCCGCTCGTCTCGGCGGCGGCGCAGGGCGGGCCGGGGGCGCTGCCGGAGGCGGCGCCGCTCGTCTCGGCGGCGGCGCAGGGCGGGCCGGGGGCGCTGCCGGAGGCGGCGCCGCTCGTGCCGGCGGCGGGCGCGATCGAGGCGCCGGGCGCGCGGGGGACCGGGGATGCGATCGAGGCGCTGGGCGCGGGCGCGGAGGCGGCGCCGGCGGCGGGAGCGGCTACGGCGCCGGCCGCCGGCCGATCCTCGCGGCAGACGGCGGGCAGCGCGGCGGCGCCGCCCGCGAGCGCCGGCCGTGGAGGTGCTGCCGCGGCGCCTGCGGCCGCCGGGCGTGGAGCTGCCGCGGCGCCGGCGTCCTCGACGCCGCGCGCGACGACGGCGCCGGGGCCGCGCGCGGCGTCGAGGACGCCGGCGCCGGCCGCGCCGAGGCGGAGGGAGCCCCCGCCGTTCGGTGAGTCGCCGATCTTCTAGCCAGGGGCGCGCGGAGGACGGAAATCCGGAGCGCGCGAGCGCAGGAGGGACCGCGAATGTCGCACGACGAATGGGACGAACGGGACGATGAAGCGCGGCTGCGGGCGGAGCGCATCGCGGCGGAGACGGTGGAGCGGAGCCTCGCGCCGTACCGCGGGCTCGTGCCCGAGGAGATGCTCGCGCAGCTTCGCGAGGCGATCGAGGACGAGCTGGTCAACAACCCCTGCTCCGCCGCGCTCCTGCGGCAGCTCACGGCGCGGCCCGCGCCCGCGTCGAGCGGGGAGGTGCCGATCGAGGGCGCGCCGCCGTACGGGCGCGACCGCGACCGCCACGGGGGCGCGGCGGGCGGCGGCTGGGAGGGGGCATGACGGGCGAGGACAGGCCGGCGGAGGTGCTGCCGCTCTTGACGCCGAAGCAGCGGGCGCTCGCCGAGCGCGCGCTGCCGAAGGTGGAGGCGCGGGCGCGGTGGTACGCGCGCCGGTACGCGGGGCTCGTCGATCGCGAGCAGCTCGTCGCGGCGGGCGGCGCGGCCGTGGTGGAGGCGGCGCGCCGGTACGACGCGGCGGAGGGCGTGCCGTTCGAGGGCTACGCGCTCGCGCGGATCGACGGCAGCATGCTGGACCTCGTCCGCGCCGAGACGGCGGCGCGGCGGCGCGACGTGGCGATGCGGCGCGCGATGGCGGCGCTGTCGGCGCACCACCCGGGGGGCTTCGACGTGCTGCGGGACGGGCCGGAGGAGATCCAGGCCCGGCTGCAAGCGTTCAGCGACGGGCTCGCGACGGTGGGGCTCGTGGCGGCGGCGGAGGCGGCGCGGCGGTCGTGGTCGGACGAGGACGCGGCCGAGCGCGTGGACTACGCGGCGGTGATGCGGGCGCTCGGGGAAGCGCTCGCCGAGCTGTCCGAGGACGAGCGGCGCGCGCTCGGGGCGGTGTTCGTGGACGGCATGGACATGCACGAGGCGGCGGCGTTCCTCGGGGTGGCGTACATCACGGTGCGGCGCCGGCTCGAGCGGGGGCGGGAGCGGCTGCGCAAGGCGCTCGTGCGGCGGGGGGTGAGGTCGATGCCGCCGCCGCGGAACGAGCCGGAGCTCGGGCGGGTGCTGCGCGGGGTGCGCGGCGACGCGCCGGAGGGGCCCGGAGGGACAGACCGGGGGCGGGGCCGGTAGGCCGCGCGGGCGGCGGGAGCGAGGCGATGGCGAAGCAGGACAGCGAGGTGCCGGGCGTGCACCGGGCGATCCAGAGCCAGGGCGAGGACGCGGCGAGGGCGTACGCGGTGGGCGAGGTCGCGCCGAGGCCGCTGAGCCCGACGGTGGAGATGGAGCGGGTGCACATCGAGGATCCGCGGCGGGTGCCGCCGCCGCGGGCCGACGGCAGGCAGGGCAGCGGGCCGCGCAACCCGGCGCAGCGCGCGCCGCTCGCGGACGTGGGGGCGCCGGGCGTGACGATGCCGGAGGGGCTGCCGGTGACGAAGCGGCAGCCGATCGTGATCGACAGCGAGCTGCTGGCGCAGTGGCACGGCGAGCGAGGGCACGGCGGTGAGGGCGCGGAGGCGGCGGGCGCGGGAGCGGAGGCGGCGGGCGCGGAGGCGGCGGGCGCTGGAGCGGAGGCGGCGGGCGCGGGAGCGGAGGCGGCGGGCGCCGGCGCGGGAGCGGAGGCGGCGGGCGCGACGGGCAAGGTGCCGCGGCTCGCGGAGATCGCGGCGGCGCGGCGCGAGGCGCGCCGGGCGGGCTGGCAGCGCGCGGCGTGGGTGCTGGCGATGGGCGTGCTGCTGGCCATCGGGGCAGCGGTGGCGCGATCCGGGAGGGGAGCGCGCGACGGCGCGAGCGAGGTGGCCCGCAGCGGGGGCGGAGCGGTGCAGGGCGCGTCGGCGGAGGTCCAGCGGGCGGGGGGGACGGCTGCGGAGAGCGCGAGGGCGCCGGGGACGAGCGCGGCGGGGACGCCGGCGGCGCCGGTCGCGCCGGCGGCGCCGGTCGCGCCGGCGGCGCCGGTCGCGAGCGGGGCGGAGGCGGTCGCGAGCGGGGCGGAGGCGGTCGCGAGCGGGGCAGCGCCGGTCGCGAGCGGGGCAGCGCCGGGTGGAGCTGCCGTCGCCGCGCGGCCGGCGCCGCGGCCGCATCCGCCGCCGGCGGCGATGACCGCGCAGCAGAGCAGGCCCGGCGCGCCGGCCGCCGCGCCGCGCGCGAGCGGAGCCGCGGCGCCGGCGCGGGACGGGCCGGAAGCACCGCAGGCGACGAGCCCGTACGACACGCCGAACTTCGATTGAGCCGCCGGGATGGATCGACGATGGAAGACGCGATGAAGAAGCTGACGATGCACTTGACAGGCGCGGCGCTCTGCGCGGTGTGCGCCCTCGCGCCGGCGGCGGCGCTCGCGCAGGCCTCGCCGCCGGGCGCGGCGGCGGCGGCCGGGGAGGACGAGGCGCGCGGCGACATCGCCCGCGCGACGCAGCTCTACCGGCAGGGGAACGAGGCGTTCAAGCAGAAGCGGTGGTCGGACGCGGAGCTCTTGTACCTGAAGGCGTGGGCGCTGGTGCGGTCGTTCGACATCGCGGCGAACCTCGGTGAGGTGCAGCTGCAGCTGAAGAAGCCGCGGTCGGCGGCGACGTTCCTCGCGTTCGCGCTGAGGACGGCGCCGCCGTCGGCGAAGCCGGAGCAGATCGAGCGGATGCGGCACTTCCTCGACCAAGCGAAGGCGCAGGTGGGGACGGTGCGCGTGCGGGTGAAGAACGCGCCGGACGCGGAGGTGCTCGTGGACGGGGAGCGGGTGCCGGACGAGGAGGTGAAGCACGAGATCTACCTGGAGCCCGGGCCGCACCTGCTGGTGATCCGGCGGGCGGGGTACGAGGAGGAGGTGCTGCGGGTGCTGGCGGCGCCGCTGATCACGGAGACGGTCGAGCGGGAGCTGAAGCCGAAGGCGGAGAAGGCGGAGGCGACGGGGCCGAGTGGGAAGGGAGCGGGAGCTGTGGCACCGGGAGCCGCGAGCGCGGCGGGGATGGAGGAGACGAAGGCGCCGGCTGCGGGGGCGCGGGTGGAGGAGCCGCGGAGCTGGGTGCCGTCGTTGGCGCTGGGGGCGGCGAGCGTGGTGGCGCTCGGGGTGGCCGGGGGGTTCACGGTGGCGGCGAATAAGGCGAGCGCGGAGGGAGATAGACAGCACGCGATGCTGCGCGAGGCTGGAGGCGGTTGCGTGGATGTTCCCAGCGAATACAGCTATCTGTGCTCGGGCCTTCGCGACAGCGCGTCGCGCCACGAAACGCGCACGCGTGTGGCGACGGTCGCGTATGTGGCCTCCGGTGCCCTCGCGATTGGTGCGGTGACCTACGCACTCTGGCCGCGTGCACGGACTGCGACGTCCCGCGGGATGCGCGCATCGCCCGAGCTGAGTCCGGGCTGCGCTGGGATCGTCGTGCGAGGTGTCTGGTGAAACGCTCGCGAGAGGCTGTGATGACAAGGCGAAGCAGGCGTTCGATGCATGGAGTCTTGGCGCTCGCAGTGAGCCTTTGCGGCTGCGATGTCGCATGGCCCAACACGACCGAGGATTGCGAATTTCTCATGACTTGTGAGCACTTTCGCGGGCTTTGGAGCGAGGTGGAAACGCCTGCGTGCGTTCCGAGCGAGAACGCGAGCGGGGTGGCCGACACGTGCGGGGTGTTCGTGTCGTCGGGCGGCGACGACGCGAGCGAGGGGACGAAGGAGGCGCCGGTGAAGACGCTGTCGGCGGCGCTGGCGCGCGCGGAGAAGGGGAAGCGGCGGGTGTACGCGTGCGCGGAGGCGTTCGAGGAGGCGGTGGAGGTCGCGGGGAGCGTGACGATCTACGGCGGGCTGGACTGCGCGAGCGGGTGGGGCTGGATGGGGGAGCAGAGGAAGACGACGCTGACGGCGGAGGCGGGAGAGATCCCGCTGGTGATGCGGGGAGGCGGGGGCGAGGTGAACGTGCGCGTGGAGGACGTGCACGTGCAGGCGCGCGGGATCGAAGCGGGCGACGTGACGCTCGCGGGAGCGTCGTCGATCGCGGCGGTGGCGGAAGAGGTGAGCGTGGAGCTGGCGCGGTGCGTGCTGGAAGCGGGGGACGCGGCGGCGGGGGAACCGGGCGCCGAGTACGCGGTGGGTGCGATGCGGAGCGAGGACGGGGAGCCTGGAGAGCAGGCGTGCTCGGGAGAGCGAACGTTCGGCGGGGCGTCGGTCAAGAATGACTGCGGTACGCCGGAGGACGCGAGCGATGACTCGTTAGGCGGTGCCGGCGGCATCGGGCAAGCGGACATCGGCGGTCTCGGGAACCCCGGTACCCCGGAGAACTTGGCGAACGGAGGCAAAGGCGAAGGTGCAGCGGCGTGCACCGACGGGATCGCGGGAGCGAACGGCACCGAGGGCAGGCCAGGTGCAGGCGCGACCGACGTCGGGGACATCAGCGCCTCCGGCTACACGGGCGTCGCGGGCCACGAGGGCACGAAGGGCAGCACGGCGCAAGGCGGCGGCGGCGGCGGGGGCGCGAAGGGCGGCGCGGGCGAAGGCAAGTGCATGCTGGCGGAGTCGGCCGGCGGCGCGAGCGGCGGCTCGGGAGGCGCCGGCGGCTGCGGCGGAGCTGGTGGCCGGGGTGGCGGAGCCGGCGGAGCGAGCATCGCGTTGCTGAGCCTGAACGCGACGGTGAGCTTCGAGCAGGTGACGTTGAAGACGGGTCGCGGCGGAGCGGGAGGCAAGGGAGGCGCCGGGCAGGAAGGCGGCGAAGGAGGAGCGGGTGGCCCCGGCGGCAAGAAGCCGGAGGGCGCGACCGCGTTGAACGACGCGTGCGCCGGAGGAGCCGGAGGCAAGGGAGGCGCGGGCGGTCGCGGAGGCGGCGGCCGCGGCGGGCACGCGATCGGGATCGCGTACAAGGGCGCGATGCCGCCGACGCAGGGAGCGACGATCGAGCTGGGTGAGGCGGGCGACGGCGGCGTGGGCGCGGATGCGGAGGGTGAGGGCGCGGCCGGCGTGAAGGCCGAGGTGCAGGCGTTCTGAGCTGAGGGAGCGGCGCGGCGGTTGCGGCGGCTGCGGCGGAGCGCGCGCCGCAGCCGCCGCGTGGAGCGGGGCGGCGGGGACGAAGAGCGAGGCGGCGCGCCGGGGCGGGCGCGCCGAACGGCGGACGTGTGCGCGCGGCGGGAGCGCGAGCGCGCCGAGCGAGCGAGGAACGAGCACGTGGATGGAGAACGTGCGTGGACGAGGGAGCGACCGTGAGACGAGAGCTGCACGCGGGGTGGCTGGCGATGTCGTTGTTGCTCGGGAGCGCGACGGCGACGACGAGCGTCCGCGGAGAGGAGCGGCCGTGGTCCGGAGGGAGCGCGGAGGGCGAGCGCGAGCGCGCGGTGCGGGACTTCGAGGAAGGCCGGAAGGCGCAGGTGGCGGGCCGGCTGGAGGAAGCGGAGTTCTTCTACCTGCGGGCGTGGGCGCGGATGAAGTCGTACGACATCGCGACGAACCTCGGGCAGGTGCAGCTGCTGCTGCAGAAGCCCGCGTCGGCCGCGAGGTACCTGGCGTTCGGCGTCCGCACGGTGGGCCCGGAGATCGAGCAGGAGCGCCTTGCGCGGATGCAGGCGCTGCTCGCGGAAGCGAAGGCGCAGGTGGGGACGCTGCGGGTGCGGGTGACGAACGTGGCGGACGCGGAGCTGCTCGTGGACGGCCAGCGCGTGCCGGCGGAGGAGGTGGAGCGCGAGCTCTACGTGGAGCCCGGGCAACACGTGCTGGTGATCCGGCGCGCGGGGTACGAGGAGGCGGTGATCCACGTGACCGCGGCGGCGGGCTCGCGCGAGGAGATCGCGACGGAGCTGAAGCCGAAGATGGCGACGCGGCCGGGGACGGCGGGCGCGCCGGTGCTCGGTGAGGCGAAGACGAAGGCTCCTGCGGCGGGGGCGACGACGGAGGAGCCGCGCAGCTGGGGGCCGGCGATCGCGCTGAGCGCGGCGAGCGCAGTGGGGCTTGGGGTAGCGGTGGGCTTCACGGTGGCGTCGAACAACGCGAGCGCGGACATGCGCGCGCAGCGGTCAGCGCTCTGGCAAGCCGGCGGTGCGTGCATCGACGCCCCGGTCGAGCACGCCTTGGCGTGCAGAGAGCTTCAAAGGACAGCGGCGCGCGCCGACGTCCACGCGAATGCGGCGCGTGTTGCCTACGTGACCTCGGGCGCGCTGGCGATAGCTGCATTGACGTACGCCATCTGGCCCGGAAGACGACCAGCGCGCGCGGTCTCTCTGGAGGTTGAGCCGGGGCCGGATGCGGGCGGTGCAAGCGTCGCCGTGGTGGGCTCGTGGTGAGGAGAAGAGGGAGAGGCGTGGTGAGGAGAATGATGGAAAGTGCCGTGCAGCGAACGCTGAGGTGCTTGTTCGTGAGCATCATGGTCGGAGGCGCTTGGATGACACCGGCGTGCTGGGTCAACTACACCGACGACTGCGAGTTCATGCTCACCTGCGAGCATTACCGTGGTCGTGGTCGCAGCGATGTGACACCTGCTGCGTGCGTTCCGAGCGAGAACGCGAGCGGGGTGGCCGACACGTGCGGGGTGTTCGTGTCGTCGGGCGGCGACGACGCGAGCGAGGGGACGAAGGAGGCGCCGGTGAAGACGCTGTCGGCGGCGCTGGCGCGCGCGGAGAAGGGGAAGCGGCGGGTGTACGCGTGCGCGGAGGCGTTCGAGGAGGCGGTGGAGGTCGCGGGGAGCGTGACGATCTACGGCGGGCTGGACTGCGCGAGCGGGTGGGGCTGGATGGGGGAGCAGAGGAAGACGACGCTGACGGCGGAGGCGGGAGAGATCCCGCTGGTGATGCGGGGAGGCGGGGGCGAGGTGAACGTGCGCGTGGAAGACGTGCACGTGCAGGCGCGCGGGATCGAAGCGGGCGACGTGACGCTCGCGGGAGCGTCGTCGATCGCGGCGGTGGCGGAAGAGGTGAGCGTGGAGCTCGCGCGGTGCGTGCTGGAAGCGGGGGACGCGGCTGCGGGAGCGGAGGGAGCCGCGTACGAGACGAGCGCGATGGGTGGAGCCGAGGGGAATAGCGGCGGCGAGGCGTGCTCGGCGGAGATCGTGGTGACGGGCGGCGTGAAGAACGACTGCGGCACGCCGGAGGACGCGAGCGATGACTCGTTAGGCGGTGCCGGCGGCATCGGGCAAGCGGACATCGGCGGTCTCGGGAACCCCGGTACCCCGGAGAACTTGGCGAACGGAGGCAAAGGCGAAGGTGCAGCGGCGTGCACCGACGGGATCGCGGGAGCGAACGGCACCGAGGGCAGGCCAGGTGCAGGCGCGACCGACGTCGGGGACATCAGCGCCTCCGGCTACACGGGCGTCGCGGGCCACGAGGGCACGAAGGGCAGCACGGCGCAAGGCGGCGGCGGCGGCGGGGGCGCGAGGGGCGGCGCGGGCGAAGGCAAGTGCATGCTGGCGGAGTCGGCTGGCGGCGCGAGCGGCGGCTCCGGCGGAGCCGGCGGCTGCGGCGGCGCAGGTGGACGAGGCGGTGGCGCAGGCGGAGCGAGCATCGCGCTGCTCAGCCTGAACGCGACGCTCAGCTTCGAGCAGGTGACGTTGAAGACGGGTCGCGGCGGAGCGGGAGGCAAGGGAGGCGCCGGCCAGGAAGGCGGCGAAGGAGGAGCTGGCGGCCCCGGCGGCAAGAAGCCCGAGGGCGCGACCGCGTTGAACGACGCGTGCGCCGGAGGAGCCGGAGGCAAGGGAGGCGCGGGCGGCCCCGGAGGCGGCGGCCGCGGCGGGCACGCGATCGGGATCGCGTACAAGGGCGCGATGCCGCCGACGCAAGGCGCGACGATCGAGCTGGGCGAGGCGGGCGACGGCGGCCTGGGCGCGAGCGCCGAGGCGCAGGGCGCGGCCGGCGTGAAGGCCGAGGTGCAGGCGTTCTGAGCTGAGGGAGCGGCGCGGCGGTTGCGGCGGCTGCGGCGGAGCGCGCGCCGCGACGCCGTGCGAAGGAGCGACATGACGACGATGCGCCAGCCGCGCGCAGCCCGGCCGGCGCCCGTCCAGAGGAACGCGCGCCGCGGTGCGCGGCGCGCCTTGGCTCGGCTCGTCCTGTCGACGAGCGCGCGAGGAGGACGATCGTGGTTCCACAGCTCGCCATCGAGGCGGCAGCTCAGTCGGACGTGGGGCGGCGACGGCGCCGCAACGAGGACAGCTTCGCGGCGCTGCCGTGCCTCGGGCTGTTCATGGTGGCCGATGGCCTGGGAGGCAACGCGGCGGGAGAGGTGGCGTCGCGCATGGCGATCGAAGTGGTGAAGAACTGCTTCGAGGAGGACGGGGACCTGGAGGACACCTGGCCCTACGGCGCGCCGCGGCCGCACGACCGCGACGAGGTGCGGCTCGTGCTCAGCGTGCGGCGCGCCAACCGGGCGATCTACGAGGCGAGCCTGCACCAGGAGGCGAACCGCGGCATGGCCACGACCTTCGCGGGTGTGCTGCTCGGGCCGGGGATGGCCTACATCGCGCACGTGGGCGACTCGCGCGTGTACCGCATGCGCGGCGGAAAGCTGGAGCGGCTGACACGGGACCACACGCTGCGAGAGGAGCTGCTCCGGGACGGCGACGGCGCCCTGGCCGCGCTCGAGGCGCTGAGCGACAGAGCGAGCGCCGTGACGCGGGCGCTCGGGTGCGACGAGAGCGTGGCGATCGAGTCACGCGTGGAGGCGACGGCGCCCGGCGACATCTTCCTGCTGTGCTCGGATGGACTCTGGGGCCCGGTGCCCGAGGAGCGGATCGCAGGGGTCCTGGAGGCGCACCAGGAGCTGAGCCTCGCGGCGAGCCTGCTGATCGACCTCGCGAACGAGCATGGCGGGCCGGACAACGTGACCTGCGTGCTGGCGCGCCTCGGAGGCGCGTGAGCGTGACGGGATGGGCGGCAACCGCGGAGCGACCCAGAATGAGAAAAAGATGTCGTTCGCCGTAACGGTGTGCACCGCGCAAATTGCGGGATCCCTGGCCGAAGAGGATCGACACGCGCCGTGATCGAGCGCTACGTTCTGCCTGCCGCGGCGACGCGGGTCGGCGGGCTGTCAGGCGCTTGCAACACGGCCACCTCCATGGGTGCGTGGCGTGACGAGGCGCCGGCGGGGAAGCCGATGATCTGCTGGCCAGCGTCCAATCCGTACCGGACCTAAAGTCTGGATGTCCTCCAAAGGTCGCAGACGGCAGCCCGACGCAGCAGATCCTTCTTATTCTGCATTCTGCGCCTTCTGCGCAACGCTCTCGCGGTAGCGTCGGTCCTCCACCGAACACCGGAGGCGAGTGACGGACACGGACGAGCGACACGACCCACCCTCCGGCGAGACGACCGGCGAGCCAGCGCCCCGCGGCGGCCACCCCGACGACCCGCGGCTCTTCGGCCCCGAGGCCGTCGCGAAGCTGCGCGCCGCGTTCGAGGAGGTGACGTGGCTCCTCGGCCGCGGCTATCCGCTGCGCACCGCGATCCGGACCGTGGGCGACCACCACCAGCTCGCCGCCCGCCAGCGCCTCGCGCTGCAACGGTCCGCCTGCTCGGACGCGCAATGCGCGTCGCGCCTCGCGCGCCGGGCGCCCGCGTCGTCGCTCCGGGGCGCGGAGGCGAGCATCGACGGCTTCAACCTGATCATCACCCTGGAGGTGGCCCTCTCGGGCGGCCTGCTCCTGCGCGGCCCGGAGGGGGCGCTCCGCGACCTCGCGGGCCTCCGCGGCAGCTACGCGCCGATCGCGGAGACCGACGCGGCCATCGATCGCCTCGGCGCCGCGCTGTCCGGCGCCGGCGCGGCGCGCGCGCGCTTCCTCCTCGACGCCGCCGTCCCCAGCTCGGGCAAGCTGCGCGCGCGGATCCTCGAGCGCCTCGCCGGCGGCCCCTTCGCGCTCGAGGCGACGCTCGTCCCCGATCCCGACCGCCTGCTCTTCGGGGCGGCGGGCGTGATCTCGTCCGACAGCGTCGTCCTCGATCGCTGCGCGCAGTGGATCGACCTGGCGAGCGAGATCCTGGCCGCGCGCGCGCCCGCGGCGCGCCTCGTCGACCTCGCCGGCGGAGGTGTCGACCTCGCCGTCGGCGGCGTCGACCTCGCCCCCGGCGGCGTCGATCCCGTTCCCCGTGGAGGAGCGTCCGGCTCCTGAACGGCGCAGGAACCCGGGGCCCCGAGCGCGCGGTCACCCCCGGCCCCCGGCTACCCGGGGCCCCGCCGCGCTACCGGGCGAGCCCGAGCCGCCGCGACTGCCACGCCACCTGGGCGGCGAGCCCCTCGCGCAGGGGCACCCGGGGCACATAGCGGAGCGCCGCCCGCGCCGCCGCCGTGTCGGCCCAGGTGTGCCGGACGTCGCCGGCCTGCGGCTCGCCCCGCTCCACGCGCACCGGCCCGGCGAGCTCCCCGAGCAGCCGGAGCGCCTCGTTCAGGCTCACCCGCGAGCCGCCGCCGATGTTGAACACGCCGACCGCGCCGCCCTCCATCGCCTCGACGTTGGCCTGCACGACGTCGCTCACGTACGTGAAATCGCGCGTCTGCTCGCCGTCGCCGTGCACGCGGACCGTCTCGCCCTGCAGCACGGCGGCGATGAACCGGTGGAACGCCATGTCGGGCCGCTGCCCGGGCCCGTACACCGTGAAGTACCGGAGCGAGACCGTGGGCAGGCCGAAGTTGCGCCGGTACAGCTCGCAGAGGTTCTCGGCGGCGAGCTTCGTCACCCCGTAGGGCGAATGCGGTGCGGTCCGGCTGGATTCGTGCATGGGCACGTCGTCCGCGTCGCCGTACACGGAGGAGGACGAGGCGTAGACGAGCTTGCGCACCTGGCCGTGCGCCCTCGCCGCCTCCAGCAGCCGCTGCGTCGCGAGCACGTTGTCGCGCAGGTAGCCCTCGAAGCTCTGCCCCCAGCTCGGGCGCACGCCGGCCTGCGCCGCCTGGTGGAAGACCACCTCGCACGTCGAGAGGAGCGGGCGCAGATCGGCGGTCGCGAGATCGGCCGTCGACAGAGAGAAGCGCGGCTCGCCGAGCAGCCGGGCCAGGTTCCCTTCCTTGATCTCGCGGCCGTAATAGTCGGTGAAGCGGTCCACCCCGAGCACCTCATGCCCGAGCTCGATCAACCGCTCCGCCAGGTGGGCGCCGATGAATCCGGCCACCCCAGTCACCAGACAACGCATCCGCCTCCCGTCCTGGTCCCGCCGCGCCGCGCGGCCCGCCGTCCTCGTCGTGCTGCCGCCCTGCGGCCTCCGTCCCGGTCCTGCCGCGTCGCGGCGCGGCGATGCTAGCACTTCGACCTGTCCCGTGGACCGGCACCCGCCGGCAGCCGCCCGCGCGCCCGCCGCCCGGCGAGCTCCAGGAGAAGGCGCGCGATCCGCGGGCTTCTTGCAAAAATACCCACCTTTCCGATGTATCTTCTGAATCCGGTTGCGCCTCCCCGTTCGGCGGGCGACGCTGAGCCGCGCTCGGGCGCCCTGGTTTTTTCTGTCCGAGGCGCGCGGGACGGGCAGAAGGTTAGCTGTCGCTTATGGGAATCGTTGTCGAGCAGCTCACGAAGCGGTTCGGTCCGAACAAGGTCGTCGACGACGTCTCGTTCGAGATCGAGAGCGGCGCCCTGGTCGCGCTGCTGGGGCCGAGCGGAGGGGGCAAGAGCACCGTCCTGCGCATCATCGCCGGGCTCGAGAGCCCCGACTCCGGCGAGGTGATCCTGAACGGGAAGAACGCGACGCACACCCGGGTGCAGGAGCGGAACATCGGCTTCGTGTTCCAGAGCTACGCCCTGTTCCGGCACATGACCGTGCGCGACAACATCGCCTTCGGCCTCACGATCCGGAAGCGGCCCCGGAAGGAGATCGAGGCCACGGTCGACGAGCTCCTCGGCCTCGTGCAGCTCGAGGGGCTCGGGGGCCGGTACCCGCACGAGCTGTCCGGCGGCCAGCGGCAGCGGGTCGCGCTGGCGCGCGCGCTCGCCCCGGGGTCGTCGCTGCTCCTGCTCGACGAGCCGTTCGGGGCGCTCGACGCCAAGGTGCGCCTCGAGCTGCGCGAGTGGATCCGCAGGCTCCACAAGGAGCGCGGGATCACGAGCGTCTTCGTCACCCACGACCAGGAAGAGGCGATGGACCTCGCCGATCGGGTCATCGTGCTGCACAAGGGGCGGGTCGAGCAGATCGGCACGCCCGAGGAGATCTACGACCGGCCGGCGACCGAGTTCGTGGCGAGCTTCGTCGGGTCGATCAACGTGCTCAAGGGGGAGGTCCGCGACGGCCAGGCCGCGCTCGGGACCCTCGCGGTGCACGCGCCCCCCGGGACGGGCGACGGCGCGAGCGTGCGCGCCTTCGTGCGGCCGCACGACATCGAGCTCCACACCCGGATCGACTCGTCGAGCTCACCCAGCGCCGACGACGCCAGCGTGGCGCGCGTCGAGCGGCTGTCGCGGGTCGGATGGATGGTCAAGGCGGAGCTCCGCCTCTCCGACGGCCAGCCGCTCTCCGTCGAGCTGACCAAGGACCGCGTCGCCGAGCTCGCCCTGTCCGAGGGGGACCGGGTGCTTGTAAATCTCCGAGACGCCAAGATCTTCGTGCAAGATTACTCCATCTAGCCACCTGGCCGGCGCTTCCGCCTGGCCCCGGGGGCCAGCCAACACGGAGGGCGGGCACGTGGGTTCAATCTTCGACAACATCGCGGCGACGATCGGGCGCACCCCCCTCGTTCGCCTGAGCTCTGCGGGCAAGGGGCTGCGTGCCGAGCTGATCGGCAAGGTCGAGAGCCGGAACCCCGGCGGCAGCGTCAAGGATCGCATCGGCCTCGCGATGATCGAGGACGCCGAGCGGCGGGGCAAGCTGACCCGCGGGAGCGTCCTCGTCGAGCCGACGAGCGGCAACACGGGCCTCGCGCTGGCGATGCTCGCCGCGGCCAAGGGCTACCGGCTGATCCTCACGATGCCCGAGTCGATGAGCCCGGAGCGGATCGCGCTGCTCCGGGCGTTCGGGGTCGAGGTGCTGCTCACGCCCGGGTCCTTGATGGTGCAGGCCGTCGCGCGGGCGCGGCAGATCGTGGAGGAGACGCCGGGCGCGGTGATGCTCCAGCAGTTCGAGAACCCGGCGAACCCCGCCGCGCACCGGATGACGACCGCGCGCGAGATCTGGGAGGACACGGACGGGGCGGTCGACGTCGTCGTCGCCGGCGTGGGGACCGGCGGGACGATCACCGGCGTGGGCGAGGTGCTCAAGGAGAAGAAGCCGGGCGTGAAGATGATCGCGGTCGAGCCGAAGAACGCCGCCGTGCTGAGCGGCGGCCGCGTGGGGGCGCACCTCATCCAGGGCATCGGCGCGGGCTTCGTCCCGAAGATCCTCCGGCGCGAGCTCATCGACGAGGTGGTGCCCGTGACCGAGGACGAGTCCTTCGAAGCCGCCCGCCGGCTCGCCAAGACCGAGGGGATCCTCGTCGGCATCTCCGGCGGCGCGGCGATGGCGGCGGCGCTCTCGATCGCGGCGCGCGACGAGATGCAGGGCAAGAAGATCGTGGTGATCCTGCCCGACGGCGGCGAGCGGTACGTCACCTCGCCGCTCTTCAAGGAGCTCGTCGGCTGCTCCCGGGGGCCCGCGAAGGGCTAGGGGAGGCAGCCGCACATCGGGTCGCCTTCCCTGCAGACGCACTCCGTCTTCTTGGGCGCCGGCTGTGCCTGGGGCCGCGCGACCTTGCCCTGGAGGGCGTCCCGCTGGCGCTTCGCCGCGAGGAGCTTGCGCTCGAGCTCCGCCTTCTCCGCCTCGCTCCGCACCGTCTGGTACGCGAGCGTGAGCTCGCCGATCTGCCGCTCGCTCGCGGCGAGGTCGCTCTCGAGCGCCGCGAGCCGCTGCTCGTACGCGGCGCGCGCGGCGGTCTGCTCGGCGAGCGCCTGCTCGGCCTCCGGCTGGATCTTGCCGAAGTAGACGCCGAGCGTCGCGGCGAGCGCGGCGACGAAGAGCGCGCTCCCCCCCGCGATGAGCCGCACGAGGCGCCGCTTCTGGGCGTCGCCCGCGAGGGCCGCGAGCCTGCGCTCGTGCTCGCGCTGCTTCTCCAGGGCCTCGACGCGGGCGCGCTGCTCGGCCTCGACGCGGGCCTTCTCGACGGCCGCCGCCCGGATCCCCTCGAGCCGCGCCGCCTCCTCGCGCGCGAGCTCCTCCTCGCGGCGGGCCCGCTCCTCCTCGGCCCGGAGGCGCGCCTCCTGCTCCGCCAGGGCGCGTCGATCGAGCGCGCGCCGGGCCTCCTGCTCTGCCAGCGCGCGCCGGCGCGCGGCCTCTTCCTCCTCGCGCACGCGCTGCTTCTCGAGGCTCATGAGCTGCTTGAGCGAGAAAAGAACAGAGCTCTCCTGGATCTCGGCCATGACGGATCGACCTCCTTGCCCGCGCCGGGGTGCGGCGCACGGCGCGCGACTGGAGCGCGCCGCCGGCGGATGGAGTCCACCCCTCCGGCATCGCTCCTCGCGCGCGGTGCGCTCGCGGTTCGCAACGTTCGACCGAGCGAGGAGACGGAAGCTTGGATGGTTCAGGGGACGTCCAGAGGACGAACCGAGGGGGGCGCCGCGGAGCCTGGAGAAGGAGGGCGGCGCGGCGGCGCGATCACTCGACGCGGACGGCGACGATGACCTTCATCCACACGCCCTCGGGCGGGATCTTCTTCGTTAGATCGACCTCGCCGAACCAGTCGACGTGCACCGTGTAACCGCCGTTCTCCTCGTCCGGATAGAAGAATTTCCGGATGTCGCCGTGATACTTGCGATCCAGCGGGACGATGCGCTCGCCGGCGGGCATCGGCGCCTTCTTGGCGATCAAGGTCGCTTCGCCGTCGACGACGGCCTGGGCCGTGATGCTCTTGATGAACGTCAGGTCGGGCACGTTGTCGTCGCGCGCCTCGAGCCGGATGAACCTGAGCTCGGCGCCGTCGACGGAATTCGGGTCCTGCGAGATGGAGACCTCGCTCCATCCGGAGAAGGTCGACTGCGAGGTCGGCTTGACGAGGAACTTGGTCTCCGCCTCATGCTCGCCGGCTATCGTGGCGCAGGCGCTCGCGCCGAGCGCCAGAGCCGCGGTGAGCGCCGCGCCGGCGCGCGCGGAGAGACAGAGCGAGGCAACGGCACGGCGACAGGTCCGGATAAGCATGTTCATCCGTGAAAGATAGCATGGCGGCGTCCCTGGCCGAGGCGATCGACCGGTCGTTTCTGTGCGTTACGTGCGTCCGCGGCGCCTCCGGAGGGGCGCTCCGCGCTGCGTGCTCCGGCGCGGCCTCGTCGCTCTCGGTTCGACACGAGGTGTCGAGTCTTCTCGGCGGCGCCTCGCCGCGGCCCGCGCGCTGCGGCGCCGTCACGCCGCGGCCCGCGCGCTGCGGCGCCGTCACGCCGCGGCCCGCGCGCTGCGGCGCCGATCGACGCCCGGCGCGCGGCCGGCTATGGTCGTGCCCCGAGGGCGACCGGATGGCGGCGGAATCAGGCGCAGGTATTGACGGAGCGGAGGGATCGGCCCCCGCCTCCTTCGAGGCGAGGCTCGAGCTCGCGCAGCAGACGAGCGCGCGGCTGCGCGAGGCGATCGGGCAGGCCGTCGTCGGCCAGGGCGACGTCATCGAGCAGACGCTCTGGGGGATCATCGCGGGAGGGCACGTCCTCCTGGAAGGGGCGCCCGGGCTGGGCAAGACGCTCCTCGTCAGGACCATCGCCAGCTGCCTCGATCTCAGGTTCTCCCGCATCCAGTTCACCCCGGATCTCATGCCGAGCGACGTGATCGGGACGAACGTGCTCGTCACCGCGGAAGGCGGCTCGCGCCACTTCGCGCTGCACAAGGGGCCGATCTTCGGGCAGGTGATCCTCGCCGACGAGATCAACCGGGCGACGCCGAAGACGCAGAGCGCGCTGCTCGAGGCCATGCAGGAGCACGCGTGCACCATCGCGGGCGCGCGGCACGCGATGGAGGAGCCGTTCTTCGTGCTCGCCACCGAGAACCCGATCGAGATGGAGGGGACGTACCCGCTGCCGGAGGCGCAGCTCGATCGGTTCCTGCTCAAGGTGCTCGTGCCGAGCCCGACCGAGGACGAGCTGACCGAGATCCTCGCCCGGACCACGGGCCGCGACCGCGGCCCGCCGCCGCGGGTGCTCACCCGCGACGACGTGCTCTCGCTGCGCTCGCTCTGCCGCGACGTCGCGGTCGCCGAGCCCGTGATGCGGTACGCGTCGCGGCTGACGCGGGCGAGCGATCCGGCCGCCGAGGGGGCGCCCGAGATCGTGCGGAGGGCGCTCCGGTTCGGCGCCGGCGTGCGCGGCGCGCAGTCGCTCGTGCTGGCCGCGAAGGCGGTGGCGTTGCTCCAGGGCAGGGCGCACGTCGCCTTCGCCGACGTGCAGCGGGTCGCGAAGCCGGTGCTCCGCCACCGCATGATCCGGTCCTTCGAGGGCGAGGCGGAGGGGATCACGACGGATCGGGTGATCGCCGCGCTCCTCGCCGCGGTCGAGCCGCGGCCCGAGCCCGTGGCGCAGGCGATCCGGCGATGAGGCGCGGCGACGAGGCGCGGGAGCCGGCGCTCCGGATCGCGACGTCGAGGGGCGCGCGGGGCGCGGCCGGCGCGGCGTGGCTCGCGGCGCTCCTCGCCGCGGGGCCTGCGTCCGGGCAAGCGCCGAGCGCGCCGGAGCTCGTCGTGGACGCGGCGCCGGTGTTCGGGACGAGCGGCGCGATCCCCTGGGGGTGGAACCAGGTCGTCGTTCGCATCCAGAACCGCGGCGGCAAGGCGGCGAGGGGCGAGGTCGAGGTCGAGTCGAAGCGCTACTCCGAGCAGCGCGTGTTCGTCGCCTCGGCGCCGTACACCGTCGCTGCGGGCGAGTCGGTCCACGTGCGCGTGCCCGTGCAGGTCGCGCCCTTCGGCGACGTGCAGGTGCGCGCGCTCGACGAGGGCGGCGTGACCGTGTCCTCGCACGCGCTCTCGTCGACCTCGCAGCGCGCGGTGGTGCTCTTCGACGTCAGCGAGACGTCGCTCCTCCGCGCGGGCCTGCACGAGGCGCCGGTCGCGCCGCTGTACACGCCGAGCGGCCGCGGGCCCGGGTCGTCGCCGGCCGCGGTCCTGTGGGTCGGGCAGCCGCGCTACGACGGCGCGACCGGCGATCCGCTGCTGCCCGATCGGGCGGCCCTGTACAGCGCGGCGGACGCGGTGCTCATGCGCACCGACACGCTCTCGATGTTGAACGGCGCCGAGCTCGACGCGCTCGCCGGCTACGTGCTCTCCGGCGGCACGCTGGCGCTCGCGGTCGGGCGCCCCGAGGCGCTGCGGCACCCGACGCTCGCGGCGCTCGTCGGCGGCGAGGTCTCGAGGGCGGGCGTCGCGCCGCCGACCCTCGAGGAGATCGTGCCGCCCGGCGCGCCCAGCGGCTTCGGCAAGCAGGGCAACCCGCTCCTGCCCGCGCCGAGCGCGAGCCCCGAGGTGGCCGAGGCGCTCGCCGGCTGGTCGGGCGGGAACCTGCGGGCGAGCCCATATGGCAGCTCGGCGTTCTACGGCCTCGGCGAGGTGCACCTGCTCGCGTTCGACCCGACGCAGAAGCCCGCGGCCGGCGACCCGTGGGTGAAGATCCGGATGGCCGATCTCGCGCGCCGCGCCCACGACCGCCGCTCCACCGTCGCGTTCCGCCCGGGCGAGGAGGCGATGGGCCTCGATCTGGACCCGGTGCGGCGCGAGCTCGATCCGAACGAGGGCGCGCGCTGGGCGATCGGGGTCTCGGCGCTCTTGCTCTGCATCTACGCGGTGCTCGCCGGCCCGATCAACTTCTCGCGCGCCGCGCGGCAGGGGCGGCCGCTCCGCGCGCTCCGTCACCTGCCCGTGTACGCGGCGGTGACGTTCGCGGCGATCGTCGGCGTGGGCGTGCTCGCGAAGGGCGTGCGCGGCAGGGCGCGGCACCTCACGCTGATCGAGGCGGGGGCCGGCATGACGAAGGGGGCGGTGCGCCGGTTCCGCGGCTTCTTCGTGGCCAGCTCGGAGGAGCTCACCGTCCGCACGACCGACGCGAGCAGCGTCATCAGCACGGCGGTGCTCGCCGAGCTCTCGGAGCGGCGCGACCGGCTCCTCGTGGACCGCGACGGAGCCCGGCTGACGAAGGTCGCCGCGCTCCCGTGGCAGACGGTGATCGTGCGCGAGGACGGCGTCGCGCCGCTCGGGGACGGCATCGCGATCGTCGCCGAGCCGAGCGGCGACGTGGTCGTGAGCAACCGGAGCGGCCGCGATCTCCGGGGCGGCGTCCTGTGGCTGCCCGAGGGGGCGGCCCGCTACTTCGCCCGCGTCCGGGACGGGGAGAAGGTCTCGTCGCGCGCGGGGGTCGATCTCGCGGCGCGGGCCGAGGGGCAGGGGTGGCTCTCGCACGTGAGCTTCGGCCGGCGCGTCGGCGGCATCGACATCCACGACCTCGGCGGGAGCCTGCTGGTCCCCCTGCTCGAGCCCGACGCGCCGGGGCTCGGCGCCGCGTGGCTCGCGATCGAGGAGGCGGCCGGCGACGCGGTCGACTGGTTCCCGGCGGGCGTGCCCGTCCTGCTCGGGCAGCTCGACGGCGGCGAGGGGCGCGCGGTCGACTCCGGGCTCGGGATCGAGAGCGACCGCGTGCTCGTGCGGATCGTCGGCTACGGAGGCCAGCCGTGAGCGCGTCCGGCGGCGCCCCGCCCCCCGCGGCGCGGATCGAGCGGCCTGCGCCGACGATCCGCGTCCGCCACCTCTCGCACCGCTTCGGCGCGCTCGACGTGCTCCGGGACGTCTCCTTCGACGTCGGCCCCGGCGAGATCTTCGGCTTCATCGGTCCGAACGGCGCGGGCAAGACGACGACGATCCGGGTCATGGCGACCTTGCTCGAGCCGATGGCGGGGCGGGTCGAGATCGACGGGGTCGACGTCACGATCGACCCGGCGGCGGTCCGCCGCAGCATCGGCTACATGCCGGATCACGCGGGCGTCTACGACCGGATCACGGTGCGCGAGTACCTCGAGTTCTTCGCGGACGCGTTCCGCGTGCCGTCGCTCGACGTTGTCGACGCGGTCCTGGAGCTGACCGACCTCGGCAAGATCCAGGACCGGATCGTGGCCACGATGTCGAAGGGCATGAAGCAGCGCCTCCAGCTCGGGAGGATCCTGCTGCACGATCCCAAGGTCCTCATCCTGGACGAGCCGGCGAGCGATCTCGATCCGCGCGCGCGCATCGAGATCCGCGACCTCTTGCTCGAGCTCCGCAGCCTGGGGAAGACGATCTTCCTCTCCTCGCACATCCTCACGGAGCTCTCCGACGTGTGCACGTCGATCGGCATCCTCGAGAGGGGCCGCCTCGTCGTCGCCGGGCCTATCGGCGAGATAGCGGCGCGCCTCGAGGCGCTGCGCGCCGCGCAGGCGCACGGGCACGCGCCGCCGCGCCACGCCGCCGCGCCGGGCGCGCACCCGGCAGAGGCGCGCCACGCGCCCGCGCACGGGCCCGGCGATCCGGCCGCCGTCGGGCCGCAGCAGGCCGAAGGTCCGCCGCCCGGGTACGGCCCGCACCCGCCCCACGCCGCGGGGCCGGGGCAGGCTCCGGCCTACCCGGGGCTGCCGCCGCTCTCCCGGCGCAAGGTCAAGGTGCGGGTCCTCGGCGATCCCGAGGCCGCGGCCTACCTGCTGCGGGGCGGCCCCGGGATCACCGACATCGAGATCGTCGCGGGCGCCGTGCACGTCGGCTACGTGGGCAACGACGTGAAGATCGCCGAGATCGTGCAGCACCTCGTGCGGAGCGGCATCGGCGTGATCGGGGTCGAGCCGGAGCGCAACGAGCTCGAGAGGATCTTCCTCGAGGTCACGCAAGGAGAGGTGCAGTGAGCGCGCAGACTGGCTCATCGCCGCCCGCCGGCCCGGCGTCGCAGCGGCTCGTCGATCGGGCGCGCCACCGCGTGGCCCGCCTCCTCGGCGAGCCGAACCCGATCTGGATCCGCGAGCTCAAGCAGGCCGCGCGGCTCGCCCGCACGCCGATCATCCTCCTCGTGCTCGCCGTGATGATGACGCTGCTCGTGGCGTCGATCGGCGGCATGGTGTCGCAGGACATCGCGCCCGCGAAGGCGGGCGTGATCCTGTTCCAGGTCTTCTTCTCGCTGGCGTTCTTCGTGGTGGCGCTGGTCGGGCCGGCGGTCGCCGCGAACAGCATCGCGTCGGAGCGCGAGGGCCGCACCTGGGAGGCGGTGCTCCTGACGGGCATCCCGCCCGGCGAGATCGCGCGCGGCAAGTTCCTCGCCGCCTACACGGCGATCTCGATGTACGTGGTCATGCTCGCGCCGGTCGGGGCGCTGCCGTTCCTGTTCGGCGGGATCACCGCGATGGAGGTGGTGATCGCCTTCCTGTTCCTCTTCCTCATCGCGCTGCTCAGCGTCGCCTTCGGCCTCGCGATCAGCTCGAAGATGGCGAGCCTCCGCGCGGCGATCCTCGTCACGCTGCTGCTCGCGTTCCCCCTGTCGATCTGCCTGTTCATGGCGGGGGGCACGGGGCTCTCGTACGCGGCCCACCTCGCCTGGCCGGAGGTGCCCGACGGCCCGCCCATCTGGCTCCCGGTCGCGTACCAGCGCGTCCCGTTCGGCGTCGACTACGCGCTCTTCCTGGTCCTCCTGCCGCTCGCGGCGGTGGTCGTCCCCGCGTGGTTCCTCTACCAGGTGACCGTCGCGAACCTCACGAGCGAGAGCGACGATCGCTCCTCGGGCCTGAAGACGTGGTTCGCGGTCTGCACGCCGGTGGTCGCCGCCGCCGCGGCGGTGCCGGCGTTCTCGGTGGACCCGTCCGATCGCCTGGCCGCGATCCTCGCGGGCCTGTGCGCGACGCTCTCGTACCTGACCTTCTGCGTGTTCCTCTTCGCCGGCGATCCGGTCGGCCCATCGCGCCGCGTCGAGGTGTACTGGACCAGGAGCCGCGCCGGCCGGCTGCGTCGCTTCTTCGGCCCCGGCGTGGCTCGCGCGGCGTACCTCCTGCTCGCGGCCGGCGTCCCCGCCGTCGTCGCGCTCTGGGCCGTCGGCCACCAGCTGCTCCTCGGCGCGTCCGTCGGCGCGTCCGTCGGCGCGCCGGAGAGCCAGACGCGGCAGCTCCAGTACTTCGTCGTCTACGCGCTCGCCTTTTATGTGTTCCTGGTCGGGCTCGGCGCTTTTCTCCGCGCGCGGATCGCCGCGCCGATGGTGGCGCGGGTGCTGCTGCTGACGCTCCTCTTCTCGATCGCGGTCGGCCCGTGGATCGTCGCCGCCATCGCCGGTCTGATCACGGAGTTCAGCGCCAGCGAGAGCGCGCTCCTCGTCGCGGCCCCGTCGCCGTTCTACGCCTTCGTGATGGTCTCCAAGACCGCGCAGGGCGATCCGGGGCCGGTCGTGGTCGCCGGGCACGTGGCCGCCGCCGCCTGGGTCGCCGCGGGGCTCGGCCTGCTCGCCGCGGCGCGCGCGCGCTGCGCCGCCCTCCTCGCGCAGCGGGACGCGGCGCTCGCCGTGACGGACGCGCTCCTCGCCCAGGAAGACGAGGCCGCGCGCGCGGCCGAACAGGCAGCCCCGGCGCAAGCCGCCGCGCCGGAGCGCGCCGAGCCAGGGAGCGCCGCGGGCACCCTCGCCTGAGCGCATCGCCGCGGCGCGCGCTGAAATCGTATGTGTGAGCGTCGTTGTTTGGAAATTTGGAACGACTCGCGGGAATGCTTCATGATGCGCCTGCGCGCGGATCTGTCGAAATCTTGAGCGCTCCGGGAGGGCGTGTGAAAAGGGCGTTCGCGCTCGAGGTCCGGGAGCGAGAGGGGATCTCGATCCTCGCGTCGCGTGGCGACGGCGGTGCGACCTCGACCCGCGGAGGATGGCCTTGCCTTCGCACGACGACTGCCGGTGCTCGGCGTCCGAGCTGAGCGATACGCTGCTGTACGGAACGCCGTACCGGCCGGTGCGTCGGCTCGGGCGAGGCGGGATGGGGGAGGTGATCGAGGCCGCGCACGTGGGCCTCGACAAGCCCGTGGTGGTGAAGCTCCTGCACCGCGATCTGAACCGCGAGCCGCGGCTCGTGGAGCGGATGCGGGTCGAGGCGCAGTCGCTGGCGCGGCTCGCCCATCCCAACCTGGTGATGGTCACCGATTTCGGGCGGACGGCCGAGGGGCGGACATTCCTCGTGATGGAGCGGCTCTACGGCCGGACGATGCGCGAGGAGCTCGCGGCGCGCGGCGCGCTGCCGCCGCTGGAGGCGCTCGACCTCGTGACGCAGACGCTGGCCGGCCTCGCCGCGGCGCACGGGGCGGGCATCGTCCACCGCGACGTGAAGCTCGAGAACCTGTTCGTGTGCGACGCGGACGGGCGGGGGCGTCGCGTGGTGAAGGTGCTGGATTTCGGCATCGCGAAGGTGGTCGCTCCGCGCGGCGACGGCCGCGCGCCGGCGCCGTCGCTCTACCAGACCGAGGAGGGGGTGCTCGTCGGCACGCCGCGCTATCTCTCGCCCGAGCAGGCGTGCGGGCTCGCCGTCGACGCCCGCACCGACGTGTATGCGGCCGGCGTGGTGCTCTACACGCTGCTCGCTGGCCGCGGCCCGTTCGAGCACGTGAAGCGCGTCCCCGATCTCGTGCGCGCCCACGCCAGCGAGGTGCCCGCGCCGCCGTCCTGCCACGCGCCGCGGCCGGTGCCGCCGGAGCTCGACCGCGCCGTCATGAGGGCGCTCGAGAAGCGCCCGGAGCTGCGCTTCCCGGATGCCGCGGCGTTCGCGGACGAGCTGTCGCGCATCGCCGCGGCGCTCTCGGGAGGGGCGGGGCCGGCGCCGGCCTTGCCGACGGGGGCGCGCTGGGAGAGCACGGCGCCGCTGACGGTGCCGCCGGTCCGCGCGCTGGTCGCGCCGACGTTGAGCGCGACGGTGGAGGCGTTCGGCCTCACGGCGCCTGGCGTGGCGGAGCAGCCTGCCTCGGGACGTGCGCTGCCGCGCGCTCCGGAGGCGCGGAGGGGCGGGGCGAAGCGCGCGCGACGGCGCCCGGCGCGCGCGGAGTCCAGCGTGGCGGCGATGGTGATGCTGGTGGTGAGCGTGGTGCTGTTCGGCTTCGCCGTGGCGCTGCTGGTGAGCGTCGTGGGCTGACGGGCGGCCGCGACGCCGTTGCCGAGGTCGCGAGGAGCCTCACCGGGGGCGATGAAACCGGTACCATGCGGGGGTGGGATGGATGGGCAGCGCTGGCGCCGGCGGGAGGCTCAACCTGGGTGGGCCGGGGGCGGGTCAACCTGGGTGGGGGGCGGCGCAACCTGGGTGGGGTCAACCTGGGAGGGGGCGGGGCGGCGCAACCTGGGTGGGGTCAACCTGGGAGGGGGGCGGCTCAACCTGGGTCGGGCGCCGCTCAACCTGGGTCGGGCGCCGGCTCAACCTGGGTCGGGCGCCGCTCAACCTGGGTGGGGGCGCCGCCGGCTCAACCTGGGTCGGGCGCCGCTCAACCTGGGTGGGGGGCGGCATGCCAGGTGCAAGGTGGATGCAATAAATCGAGGCTGCGGCATCGCAACAGACACGACAGCCTAGCCATGGACGTCTCCCGCAAATTCCAGGAAGGCAGCAGAAGGATGGCCAGCGTCAACTTCGCGCTCGGTCGACCCGCAGGGCCGCGCCTCGCCCGAGGCCACGTTCCGGGGCATCGGTACGCGGCCATCGAGCGGCTCCGTCACGCCCGCGACGGCGAAGGCTTCCGATCCAGGTGCATCCCTGGACGCTGTCGTTGTATCGCTGCGGAGGGGTCGTGATGCTTGGGTGCGTGGTGGCGACGGCTGGGTGGGGTATCTTCGGGGCTATGCCGTGGCCCTGCCCCCGAGCGAGCTCCGAGGTGTCGCACGCCGACCAGCGCACGTTCGACGCTGGCCCGCGGCGCACCCGCGCTGGTCGGAGCGCTGCCGCGGCGCCCGCCGCACCGTCGGCAGAGCAGCGGCCGAGGCCGCTCGCCTCGGGAGCACACCCATGACAACGCGGAGCCTTGGACCGGGTGCTCGATGCGCCGCTGCCCACGCGGGGCAGCAGCGCGCCTTTTGCACGTGGCGAGAGGGGCAGGCATGACCAACAGGAACCCGAACAAGAGCTCGCCAGGGCAGCCGGCAGGTCAAGGCGCCGCGGGCGACGCCGCGCCGCCGCAGCAGCAGCAGCGCGGGTACGAGGCGCCGAGCTTCGCACCGCAGGAGCACCCCTCGCAGGCGCAGCAGCGGGCGCTTTCCCAGGATCCGCGCCGCAGGCCCGACGAGGCCGCGCCGGCCGCCGCCGCGCCGCCCGTCGAGCGAATGGTGCAGTGGGGCGAGCCCAGGCCGCGGCGCCGTCAGGATCGCGAGGCGGGGCCCAGCGACAAGCAGGTGTACGTTCCCCCGGTCACCCTGCCCCCGAACCGGGAGCACCAGGCGATGGACCTGCAGAAGATCCAGGTCGCGCCGTCGCTGCTGAAGGGCGTTGACGAACGGAACCGCCCGACGATGCGCCGGATCCCCGTGCACGGCATGCCGGGCCCCCCGCAGGCGGTCCCCGAGGGGCCAGGCAGCGCGCGCACCGGCGTGCGCACGGCCCGCGTGGGCGTGGGCAGCGGCGTCTGGCCCCCGCCCGAAGAGCCGACCCGCAAGCAGCGGCTGGCTCCGGCGCCCGCTCCCCAGCCCGCCGGCGCCGCGCCTCGAGCGGGCGTGCCACAGGCCGCCGCGCGCCCCGACGCCGCCGTGGCCGCCGCTGCCTCCGCGGCGGCGCTCGCGGCGCGCCGCCGCGCGGCCCCGCTGGGCCTGTTCGCGCTGCTCGTGTTTCTGGGCAGCGCGACCGTCGCGGGCTTCTGGGTGCTGTGGCGCGCCGCCAACCCCCCGGTCCCTCCAGACGCCCCGGTCGCCGACGACGGCCGCGCCCCGACCCCCGAGCCCGGCCCCGCGGCGCCCACGCCGAGCGCGATGCCCGAGCCGGCGCCGACGCCGCCTCCGGTGGCGACCGTTGAGCCGCCTCCCACGGCGGAGCCGGCCCCCGCCGCGTCGAACGCGCCGCCGACGTCGCCTGCCGCGGAGCCGAGCGCGGCGTCCGCCCCTTCCGGATCCGCCCCTTCCGGAGCGGTGGCCGCCCGCCCGTCCTCGCCGCGCCCTGCGGCGCAGGCGAAGCGTCCGCCCAGACCTGCCGCGCCGGAAGATGTCTACGAATCGTCGTCCGTGAGCCCTCCGCTCCCCCCACCGCTGCCGTCCGTGCCCTCTGCGTTGCCCACGACGCCCCCGGGGACGACCGCGCCCCCGCGCCCCTTCCCCTGACGCGTCGCCCCCTCCGGAGTGCAATCCCCCGGCAGTCACCATGCGAAAGCCATTCTTGAAATACGCGCCTCTGTTCCTCCTGTGTTCCATGGTCGTCCTGGCGCCGGGCGTCGCGACCGCGACCGGCAAAGCTCGGCTCACGCCCACCTCTCCGACCGACGCGCCGGGGGCGACATCGAGTGAGGGCGAGCGCGCCGCGCAGCTCTACCGCGAGGGGAACAGGTTCTACGACGAGGCGCGGTTCGTCGAGGCGGAGGCGCGCTATCAGGCGGCGTGGGACCTCCAGCAGAGCTTCGACGTCGCCGGCAATCTCGGGAACGTCGAGCTGGAGGTGAACCAGCCCCGCGAGGCGGCCGAGCACCTCCTGTACGCGCTCAACACGTTTCCCCTCGGCGAGAAGGAAGAGAAGAAGCGCTTCTTGGAGCAGCGGCTCGCCGAGGCCAAGGCGCACGTCGGCACGCTCCGCATCCGCGTGAACGTCGACGATGCCGAGGTGCTCATCGACGGCAAGCTCATCGGACACTCGCCCCTCGAGGCCCAGGTGTTCGTCGATCCCGGCAAGCACACCATCGAGGCGCGCCGCTCCGGCGCCCGGACGTCGACGTCGCTGCTCGTGGCGAGGGGCTCGGACCAGAGCATCGCCTTGAGCCTCGACGCCGGCTCTAACCTCCCGCTGGTGGTCGCGGGCGGAGCGGTCGGGCTGCTCGGGGTCGCCTCGGGCGTGACCTTCGCGATCCTCTCCACCGCGAAGGGCAAGTCCGCCGCGGCGGAGCCGTCCCCGAGCCAGCGGCGCAGCGACCTGCGCGACACCCAGACCACGCTCGCCAACCTCTCCTTCTGGAGCTTCATCGGCGGCGGCGTCGTGCTCGCCGGGACCGCCGTGTACGCGATCAGCACGTCGAGCCGCACGCTGCCGGCCCCGCGGACCGGGCTCACCCGCATCCACGCCGTGCCCCTCGTGACCGCCGACGCGAAGGGCTTGCTGGTCGGCGCGAGCTTCTGACGGCGCGCACGCCGCGCCCGGGCTCACCGGGGTTGGAAGTAGCGCCCGACCTGCTCGCGGTACTCTTCCGGGACGTCGCTGCGCTCGACGCCGCCGATCTCCTGGGGACCCACGACGCCGAGCGCGCCCTCGCCTTGCACGTTGGCGGTGTCTCCGGCGCGCCCTGCGGTCCGGCCGATCACGATCCCCGGCATCGGCCTGCCCGGATTGGTCCGCGCGTCGGCGCGTGAGCGCAGCTCGCCCCCCGCGATCGCGCCGGTCTGCCCCTCGTGGCTGCCCGGCCCGCCTCCCTCCGAGCGACCTGGCTGCCCGGGCCCTCGCCCTCGCGTGCCTCCGCCGCCCGCCTGCGAGCCCTGGCCGCGCTCCTCGCCGCCCGGACCCGCGTTGCCCGATCCGCCGGCGATCGGCGCCGGGACCGGCGTCCCCCCGAGCTGCCCCTCCGCCTCGCCCGCCCCGCGCTGCGCGTCGTCGAGCGCGCGCTGGCGCTCCGACTCCTCGCTGCTCGGGCCTCCCTCCTGGGCCATCCGGCGCAGCTGCTCCTCGAGCTGCCGCTGGCCCTCGGGCGTCGCCAGCTGCCGCGCCATCTCGCGCAGCTGCTCCTCCGACGCGGCCTCCCCCGGCGCGCCCTCGGGCGACCGCGCCACCTGCCGCTTGAGGCGCTCGGCGAGCTGCCGACGCTCCTCCGGGCTCAGCTTCTCGAGCGCCTTCTCGAGGCTGTCGGCGAGCCGCCGCGCGTCCTTGCCGCTCCCGGTCCGACCGAGCTCGCCGAGCGCCTCGCGCCCCTCGTCGCCGAGCGCCTCGCCGAGCGCCTCGGCGAGCTCCCTCAGCTTGTCGGCCTCCTGGCCGCGCCGATCCAGGAGCTCACGCTGCTCCTCGAGCGCCCTCGCCACGCCGGGGGCGCCGGCCCGCTTCGCGGCCTCGGCGGCCTCCTCGAGCGTCTTTCTCGCCCGCTCGCGATCGGTCTTCTCGACCCGGTTCGCGAGCCGCTCCATCTCCTCGTCGAACGCCACGAGATCGCGATCGCCGAGCGCCTTCGCCGCCCGCTTCAGCTGCGGATCCTCCCCGAGCTTGCCGAGCGCCGACTCCATCCCGTGGCGCTGCTCGCCCTCGCCGAGCGACAGCCGCTCGGCCGTGATCGCGTCGCGGAGCGCGCCGATGTCGGCCTGCGCTTCGCGGCGCTCGACGCCGCTCCTCAATTTTTCGCGGAGCCGCTTCGCGTCGTCCGCGAGCCGCTTCAATCGATCGCGCTGCGCGGCGTCCCGAGCGTCGACCTCCGAAAGCTGGATCACCCGCTCCAGCCCGGCGATCTCGGCCATGCGCACCTCTCTCCTTCTGGAGCTTCATCGGCGGCGGCGTCGTGCTCGCCGGGACCGCCGTGTACGCGATCAGCACGTCGAGCCGCACGCTGCCGGCCCCGCGGACCGGGCTCACCCGCATCCACGCCGTGCCCCTCGTGACCGCCGACGCGAAGGGCTTGCTGGTCGGCGCGAGCTTCTGACGGCGCGCACGCCGCGCCCGGGCTCACCGGGGTTGGAAGTAGCGCCCGACCTGCTCGCGGTACTCTTCCGGGACGTCGCTGCGCTCGACGCCGCCGATCTCCTGGGGACCCACGACGCCGAGCGCGCCCTCGCCTTGCACGTTGGCGGTGTCTCCGGCGCGCCCTGCGGTCCGGCCGATCACGATCCCCGGCATCGGCCTGCCCGGATTGGTCCGCGCGTCGGCGCGTGAGCGCAGCTCGCCCCCCGCGATCGCGCCGGTCTGCCCCTCGTGGCTGCCCGGCCCGCCTCCCTCCGAGCGACCTGGCTGCCCGGGCCCTCGCCCTCGCGTGCCTCCGCCGCCCGCCTGCGAGCCCTGGCCGCGCTCCTCGCCGCCCGGACCCGCGTTGCCCGATCCGCCGGCGATCGGCGCCGGGACCGGCGTCCCCCCGAGCTGCCCCTCCGCCTCGCCCGCCCCGCGCTGCGCGTCGTCGAGCGCGCGCTGGCGCTCCGACTCCTCGCTGCTCGGGCCTCCCTCCTGGGCCATCCGGCGCAGCTGCTCCTCGAGCTGCCGCTGGCCCTCGGGCGTCGCCAGCTGCCGCGCCATCTCGCGCAGCTGCTCCTCCGACGCGGCCTCCCCCGGCGCGCCCTCGGGCGACCGCGCCACCTGCCGCTTGAGGCGCTCGGCGAGCTGCCGACGCTCCTCCGGGCTCAGCTTCTCGAGCGCCTTCTCGAGGCTGTCGGCGAGCCGCCGCGCGTCCTTGCCGCTCCCGGTCCGACCGAGCTCGCCGAGCGCCTCGCGCCCCTCGTCGCCGAGCGCCTCGCCGAGCGCCTCGGCGAGCTCCCTCAGCTTGTCGGCCTCCTGGCCGCGCCGATCCAGGAGCTCACGCTGCTCCTCGAGCGCCCTCGCCACGCCGGGGGCGCCGGCCCGCTTCGCGGCCTCGGCGGCCTCCTCGAGCGTCTTTCTCGCCCGCTCGCGATCGGTCTTCTCGACCCGGTTCGCGAGCCGCTCCATCTCCTCGTCGAACGCCACGAGATCGCGATCGCCGAGCGCCTTCGCCGCCCGCTTCAGCTGCGGATCCTCCCCGAGCTTGCCGAGCGCCGACTCCATCCCGTGGCGCTGCTCGCCCTCGCCGAGCGACAGCCGCTCGGCCGTGATCGCGTCGCGGAGCGCGCCGATGTCGGCCTGCGCTTCGCGGCGCTCGACGCCGCTCCTCAATTTTTCGCGGAGCCGCTTCGCGTCGTCCGCGAGCCGCTTCAATCGATCGCGCTGCGCGGCGTCCCGAGCGTCGACCTCCGAAAGCTGGATCACCCGCTCCAGCCCGGCGATCTCGGCCATGCGCACCTGCTCGGCCCCGGGCGGGGGCGCCGCGCTGGCGGGGGCAGGCGGCAACGGAGCCCAGCTGAGGTAACCGATGGCCGCCGCCGCGAGGGGCGCTCCGGCGTGCCACGGGCGCCACAGCGGCGCGCGGACCTCCTGGGCGGTCGCCCGATCGAGGGCCGCCGCGGCGTGCGCGAACACCACGTCGCGGGCCGCCGGCGCGCCGGCGCGGGGCGCGCCGTCGCCCGCGCGCTCGGCCGCCGCGAGCTCCACGGCCGTGGAGACCGACTCGGACGCGCCGAGCTTGCCGTCGAGGAACAGCGCGACGTCCGGATCCGACCACCGCCGCCGCCGCGCCACCGCCGCGCCGGCCGCCGCGCCGAGCAGGCCGCCGCCCGCCATCCAGGGGCGCAGCGCGCCGTGCCGCGCCTGCCAGGCGGCCGCCGCGCCCGCCGCGCCGAGCATCAGCCCCGCGGCAGCGCCGGTGAGGATCAGCTCCAGCGCGAGCCGCCGCCGGACGCGGCGGGACCAGCGAGCGAACGCGGCGCTGAACCGTCGCCGGGGGGACGCATCCTCCATGGTTCGATGTTTACCCGTGGGCAGACGCGCGGGCCAGCGCTGCCTCGGGTGCCCCGAACGCCTCGCCGCGGCGCGCTCTCCTCCGAACGCGCCGCGGGCGCGCCCGCTCACGGGACGAAGCACCATTTCAAGTGAAATGACGCGCGCTCGAGGCGCGCCTGGATACCGTCCTGGTCACCGCCGAACAGGCGTAAATCGCACCCGGCGAAAGAGAACGCGCATTCGTGCGATCCCTGCTGTGACGTCCTGAGCGTGGCCGGACATGAGCCGTCGAAAAGCTCATCGTCGACATACATTCGCATGTTCACGACAGCGTCGTCGCCGCCCTGGCGCTCGCTGCCCAGCAGATGGAGATCGAGGTAGTAGAAGCCCCTCCTGCCCTTGGAGCGATCCGCCAGCTCCAGATTGGTCTCGCCATTGACGATGGAGCAGTCAACGTCCCAGCTGTCATCGAATCTGGGGACAGGCAGCTTGCCGTCATGGCCCGTGTCGAGCTTCAGCTCCTCCCCGTTCAGGTTCATGACCGCCTTGCCGTACGCTTCAGGAATTTCCGGGCTAGCAGAGCACCCGAACGGCGCGAGCGACAGCACGAGGCCTTGGGCGATGAGGGATCGGTGCATGGGAGCTCTCCAGCGGCACGGAGGGCGAGAGTATCGCACGAGATCGACAGCCATGGACGCGCGCCGTGTGGTCGATCCATGCGCCGTGGCGGATGTCAACCGGAAACGGAGGGCTCCACGAGACGACCTTGTTGGTCCTGATCCACGCTGCGCGAGGCCCGGGGGCCCGACCCACGCTGTCCAAGGCTCGAGCCAGCGGGGCCGGCGGCGGCCGGCGAAGGAGCGCCATTGAGGTATCTATCGCGCGCGATAAAGCGACGAGAACACGTCAATCGTCTGCGCCTGCGCGCATGATTGCGCGCCTGGACCTCCGCTTCATTGCCGCGCCTCGGCCGGCCGGGCGTTCAGGTCTTCAGCACGACCTTCACGCAGCCGTCTTTCTTCCCATTGAAGAGATCGTACCCCCGCGCGGCCTCGGCGAGCGGGAGTCGGTGCGTGATGACGTCGTCCGCGCGCAGCTTGCCCTCCCTGATCCACCCGAGGAGCTTGTCCACGTGCTTGTGGACCGGGGCCTGGCCGAAGCGCACGGTCACCCCTTTGTCGAAGAGCTGCCCGAGCGGGAAGTTGTCGTACGGCATGCCATACACGCCGACCACGCTGACGACCCCGCCCCGGCGGACCGCGCTCACCGCCAGTTTGAAGGCGACGAACGAGCCGATCTGCCCGTGAACCATGCTGGAGATCTTCTCGAGCGGCGTCCGGTGCGCCTCCATGCCGACGGCGTCGATGCAGACGTCGGCGCCGCGGCCGCCGGTCGCCGCGCGGATGAACTCCAGCGCGACCCCCGACTCCACGTTGACGGTCTCGGCCGAGGCGATCTCGCGCGCCTTCTCCAGCCTGTACTCCTCCCGATCGACCCCGATCACGCGCGCTGCGCCGCGGAGCCAGGCGCACTTCATGGCCATGATGCCCACCGGCCCGCAGCCGATGACCGCCACCGTCTCGCCGCCCTGCATCCCGGCCCAGTCGACGGCGGTGTAGCCGGTCGGGAGGATGTCCGTCAACAACAAGACCTGCTCGTCCGTCAGGTCGTCATCGACCTTGCGCGGCCCCACGTCGGCGAACGGCACGCGGACCATCTCGGCCTGCCCGCCCGCATATCCGCCATACAGGTCGGTGTACCCGAAGAGCCCGCCCCCCTTCGAGCTGATGACGTTCCCCTCGGGCCCGTAATGTCCCGGGTTCGAGCGCTCGCAGTGCCCAGGCAGGTCCCTCTCGCAGAAGAAGCAGCTCCCGCAGGCGATGGCGAAGGGCACGAGCACGCGATCGCCCGGGCGGAGCCGCTTCACCTCGCTCCCCACCTCTTCGACGATCCCCATGAATTCGTGCCCGAGGACGAGCGGCTTTGCCTGCGGGATCAGCCCATTGAAGATATGCAGATCCGAGCCGCAGATCGCCGTGCTCGTCACCCGCACGATCGCATCGGTCGTCCGCAGCAGGACCGGCGCGTCGACGGTGTCCACGCTGACATGCTTTGGGCTGTGAAACACGAGCGCCTTCATTCGCCCTCCTCGCCTTCGTGCCGTGGGACCGGGGCGAAATGTCTGCAACCTGTATGCCCCTCTGCCGCGTCCGGCGACGCGAGCGCCGAGGGTGCGCAGGCAGCAGGGCGTCAAAGCGCGCAGCCGGGACGAACGACGGCCGGTTCACGGGCGGGCTCTGCGCTCGCGTGGCGCGGAGACCCCCGGAGACGGAGCGGGCGAGGCGCCGCCCCGCGGATCCCACGGCGGCGCGGGATGGCAGGCGGGCGCGCTCAGGGGAACAGCGGCGTGCAGAGCGGATAGAAGGCTGAGAAGTCGGGCCGCCGCAGAAACACCGTCACGACCTCGTCGTAAGGGGTCTTCATGGACTTGCCGCCCTGGGTGGTCACCGTCGCCTCGCACCGCTCGTAGCCCTCGAGGGAGGCGTTCTTGCACACGCTGGCCTTCGGGGCCGTCAGGTCGCGGCACGGGCCCAGGAACGTGAGGCTGCAGTCGTCCTTCGACGCGCACGTCCGCTCCGGCGCGAAGTTGGTCTCGTTGCCGGCGCACGACAGCTGGAGCAACGCGCCGCCGCAGGCGTACATCCGCGAGCCGATGTCGCCGAGCTCGTCGCGCTTGCCGAGCGGCTGGAACACGTTGCCGAAGAAGGAGATCTCCTCCTGCTGATAGGCCTGCCGCTCCGCGCTGTCCGCGGTCAGCGCCGGGTGGCGGCCGCGCAGCGAGATCGCGACCTCGACGCCGTACCCGTTCACGTGCGCGAGCAGGCACGCCGTGACCCAGCGCTGCGCCTTCTCGGGGAGCGGGGAGCGCAGCCAGTCGGGCGCGAGGCCGATCCGCCCCTCGAACTTGTACGTCGTGCCGTCCGCCGCGCCCACGAGCGACTTCCCCTCGGGGAGCGCGCAGGCGATGGTGTAGCGGAGGAGCTCACGGCCGTCCTCGTCGCGCAGCAAATCCGTGGTGGCCAGCGTGCGGCCGTCCGCCGTGAGGCGGTTCATCGAGAGGCTGTTCATCGAGAGGCGATTCATCGAGAGGCGATTCATCGACAGCCGGTTCGCCGATATCACCTCTTGTTCCGACGTGCCCACCGCCTCCTCGGAGCCCGGATCGGCGCTCGTGACACAGCCGAACAACGCAAGGCAGGGAATCGCAACAACCGTCCGTAGCGCGGTAAGTCCCATGGGGTGCCTCTCTTTTCGAGTGCGGTGGGGTTTGCTGAAATTGCTGCAATCGTCGGGCCATGCCTGACCGCTCCCGCCCGCGTCGCACCGACGGTGGAACACCGCACGGTCGGGCTCCGCATCGCACCCGGTCGACGTCCGCGGCAGCCCCTACATCGTCCTCATGCCCGGCGCTGAGGCGAAATGCATCAGCCCGACGGCCCGCCGCTCCCGCGCCCGTCGCATTGCGCGCTTTCAGCCCGAATTCTCGCTCCCGGACGCGCGCTCGAAGCGCCGGCGCCGCGACACCCTCTCGCCACGCTGAGGCGATTTGCACCGGGGTTCGGCGCTCACCCGGGCGCAGCTTTGGTCACTCCCTGCGCGCCCGCATGCGCGTCGCCCTCGGACGGCTCGGCAGGCGCCGGCAGCAGCGCCGCCACCGCCTCGAAGCGGGGCTGCCACATGCGGCAGCCGGCGAGCACGGGCCGCGCGCGCTCGAGCGCCGCCGACGCCTCGCGGTGACGCCCGGCGGAGGCGGCCACGCGCGCGCGGAAATAGAGCACCTCGAGCAGCTCCTCCACCGGCAGGGTGCGCTCCGCGAAGTCGGTGAGCGCCTCCCAGCTGTCCCCCTGCTCCTCCGCGCCCGCGGGGACCTCCAGCCCCTCGGCGGCGAGCACCAGCTTCAGCGTCCGGAACAGCGCGAACAGCGCCGGCGCCGAAGCGTCGGGGCTGCACCGCTCGGCGACCCACGCGACGAGGCGCGCCGCCTCCACGAAATCGCCGCGCGCCGCCTGGATGCGGGCGATGAGCAGGGCGTCGTCCGGGGCGTCGCGCTCGCCGAAGCGCTCGTCGAGCACGCGCGAGCGGCGCGCCAGCGCGAGCGCCTCGTCCTCGCGCCCGCACCAGTGCAAGAGCTCGGCGAGGTTGTGCGTCGCGACGTGCTCGGGCCCGGGGTTGCCGATCTCGCGCGCGAGCTCGACCGCGCGGCTCAGGTCCTTGAGCCCGCGCTCGGGCGCGCTCAGCGCGGCCCACAGGTAGGCGCGGTTGGCGTACGCCGAGCAGAGGTGCAGCCGATCCTTCCTCTCCTTGGAGAGCGCGATCACCTCGCAGAAGCGCGCCTCCGCGTCGGCGAGCCGGCCCGCGATCACGAGCGCCATCGACAGGAGCAGCAGCGAGATGACCCGCGTCTCCTGGTCGCCCTCGGCCGCGGCGCCGGCCGACGCGCGGCCGAGGAGCTCGATCGCCTCCGCCACCCGCTGCTGCCGCCAGCACGAGCGGCCGAGCGCCATGAGCAGGCGGTTGTCGAGCCGGAGGTCCCCGAGGCGCTCGACGATCTCGCGCGCCTCGGACGCGCGCCGCGCCGACGCCGCGTAGTCGGTCGCGTGATCCAGCGCCGTCGCCTCCTCGAGCAGGAGCTCGGCGGTGAGCCGGTCGTCGCCGAGCCCCCGCGCGAGCTCGCGCGCGAGCTCGAGATCCGCGAGCGCCTCGGGGATCCGGTGCAGGCAGTACCGCGCCTTGCCGCGGCCGGCGAGCGCGCGCGCGCGCCCCCGCGCGTCGTCCTCGGGGAGGAGCGCGAGCGCGGCCGTGTAGCGCTGGTCGGCCTCGACGTTCCTGTGGCTCGCCGCCGCCCGGTCGCCGAGCGCGAGGTGGGCCGACGCCGCCGTCGCGCGCTCGCCGCACGCGGCCGCGTGCCGCGAGAGGTGCCCGAGCCCCCGCAGGTCCGGGGCGCCGGGGTCCACGCGCGCCCGCCAGAACGCGAACGCGTGCGCGTGGATCGCCTGGCGCTGGGCCGGCGCGAGCGCGTCGTAGACCGCGTCGCGGAACGTCGCGCTCTCGAACGCGTAGATCCCCCGCTCGCCGCGCGCGAGCAGGCCCAGCTGGGCGAGCGCGCCCAGGCCGACCCCGGCGTCCATCGGTGTGCTCGCCCCGCCCGCCTGCTCGATCTCGTCCTGGATCGCCTCGACCTCCTCCCGGGTGAAGTCGGGCCCGAGCGCGGAGCAGAGCCGCACGCACGCCGCGAGCTCGGGCGAGAGCGCGTCGAGCCGGCGCGCGGCCAGCCACTGCCACACGGGCAGCGGCGGGAGCTGATCGAGCGCGGCGGTCGCCACGTAGAAGGCCCCGGTCGGGCGCCGCTGGACCGCGCCGGTGCGCTTCAGCGCCCGGACGAGCTCGGTCAGGGTGGACGGGTTGTACCCGGACCAGCCCGCGAGCTGCCGGAGCGCGGCCTCGGGCGGGTACTCCGCGGGCAGGAGGAGCTCGGCCGCGAGCCGCATCGCGTCCTGCTCCGAGAGCCGCCCGAGCGCCGCCCGGTCGTGCCGCTCGGCGCGCGCGCCCCAGCTCCGGCGCATGTCCTCGAACCTCGGGTGCGCCGCGACGAGCACCCAGAGCGGGCAGCCCGGCGCGTCGAGCGTCGCGAGCTCGAGCGCGTCGAGCGCCGCGTCGTCGGCCCAGTGCGCGTCGTCGAGGAGGACCGCGACCGGCGCCTCGCGCGCGCGGCGGCGGAGCCCCTCGGCGATCGCGCGCATCGTGCTCTGCCGCAGCGACAACGGCGACGCGTCCGCGGCGTCCGGCGGCGCCCACCCGAGCGCCGCGGCCACCGCCGTCCACGTCTCCTCGGCGAGCGCCTCGCCGAGCCGCTCCGCGCAGCGCGCCCGCGCCTCCTCGGGCCGAGCGGCGGCGTCCACGTCGAGCACGCGGGCGAGGAGCTGGCCGGACACGCGCTCGCCCGCGAGCGGCTGCGCCGCGCGCAGGGCGATGAGCTGCGCCCCCTCCTGCATGCGCCGGACGAGCGCGGCCGCCTCGTCGATCAGGCGCGACTTGCCGAGGCCCCCCTCGCCGATGAGGGTGAACAGGCCCGGGCTCCCGCCGGAGAGGCTCGCCTCCATGCTCACCGCGAGCGCGCCGACGATGTCGTCGCGGCCGACGAGCGGCGCGGCGCTCGCGGAGCCCGGCGGGCGGTCCGACCGCTCGGCGAGCCGGTAGAACGCGGCGAAGGGCGCGGGCGAGAGCGCGGCGTCGCGCGAGAGCCCGCGGAGCTCGCCCTCCGGCAGGGCGCGCACGAGGTCCGCGGTGAGCACGACGCCGCTCCAGTCGCCCCGCGGCATCCAGGCGTCGGGCTGCTCGACCGGCGCGCCGTAGACCGCGGGCGGCCCCTGCTCCTTGCGGCGCACGATCAGCCCGGCGATGTGCACGGCCGCGCGCCCGGCGCGCCGCTCCTCGATCTCGCGGGCGACCGCGATCGCGGCGCTCACCGGATCGTCGGCGTCGAGGCCCGAGAACACGCACACGAGCCGGCCCCCGCGCTGCCTCGCCACGAACCCCTTGCGCGCCGCGACGGCGCTCATCACGAAGGCGGCGGCGCCCCTGGCCTCGACCACGAGCACGACCGCGGGCTGGCGGCCCTCGGTGAGCAGCGCGCCGCGCGCGGGCTGCGCGTTCGGCGCGGGCTGCGCGCCGCCCGGGCGCGCCTGCTCGAGCGCGCGCCGCAGCGCGGCGACGTCGGGCGGGCGGCGCTCGGGCTCCTTGGCGAGGCAGGCGAGGACGAGCCGCTCCAGCGCGTCGGGCACGGCGGCGAACTCGTGGGGGCGGTGCGGGCGGAGCGCGAGGTGGCCGTGCTCGATCTCGCCCCGATCGCCGGTGAACGGCGTCCGCAGCGTCAGGAGCTCGTAGAGGATCACGCCGAACGCGTAGATGTCCGTGCGCTCGTCCTGGATCGGGTCGCCGCGGATCTGCTCCGGGGCCATGTACTCCGGGGTGCCGATGACCGTGCCGCGGGGCGTGAGGCCCTCGTCCTCCGGCGCGCGCGCGTGCTTCGTCAGGCCGAAATCGAGGAGCGCGAGGCGCTGCCCCCCCTCGGCCAGGAGCAGGTTCTCCGGCTTCAGATCGCGGTGGATCACGCCCTTTTCGTGCGCCGCCGCGAGCGACTCGAGGATGGCCGCGCCGAGCGTCACGACGTCCTCGGCGGCCGGCGGGGCCTCGAGCTCGGCGAGCACGTCGGCGAGCGTCCTGCCGCGGATGAGCTCCATCGCGATGTACGGCCGCCCGTCGCGCAGCGCGCCGTGCGCGACCACCCGGGGCACGTGCGGCGGGCCCACCTGCGCGAGCGCCTCCGCGTCGCGGCGGAATCGCTCCACCATCGGCGGGCTCGCCCACCGCCCGACCTTGAGGGCGACGGGCTCGCCGCCCTCGGTCGGCGCCGCCTCCCATACCGTGGCGAAGCCGCCCGCGCCGATGCGCCCGAGCGGCGTCATGCCGGGCAGCGACGGGGCGGGCTCCTGCGCCGCGTCGAGGGGGTCGCTCGGCGGCGGGAGCCAAGCGTCGCGCGGGCAGGGCTTCGTGCCGGAAATGCGGCGATGGCAGACCTGACAGCGCGGCAAGCTGCCTCCTTGAACGAGAGCTTAGCCCGTTCGACGGCCCGGACGAAGGCTTCCTCCTCCCAGGCCACGCCGATGGAACGGGGTGTGCTTCTTCCGCGAGGGTGTGGCAAGAGACCGTTCGCTCGGTGGCCCCGACCCAGGACGATGCGGCGCAAAGGGCCGTGTCGGATGGGCGGGACGCGCTCGACACGGCGTGCGGCGGCGGCGCAGGTGAGGCGGTTTTGTGCATGGACACTTGCGCAGCGCCCGCGTCGTCGGGCCGCCCGCAGACGCTCCCCGCGGGCAGCCGGGTGGGCGACTACGTGGTCGAGCAGAGCATCGCTCACGGCAGCTTCGGCGTCGTCTACCGCGCCGTGCACGCGGAGAGCGGCGAGCGCGCGGCGGTCAAGGTGCTCCACCCGGAGCTCGTGTTCACCCGCGACGCGGTCGTGCGGTTCGAGCGCGAGATCCAGGCGATCCGGCGGATCGACCATCCCAACGTGATCCGCATCCTCGATTGCGGCGAGATCCCCGGGGGCCGGCCGTTCTTCGCGATGGAGCTCCTCCGCGGGGTCGATCTCCAGTCGTACATCACCTCGCGCGGCAGGCTCTCGCCGGAGGAGGCGCTCGAGATCCTGGAGCCGGTCTGCGACGCGCTGTCGGCGGTCCACAGGAGCGCGATCGTGCACCGGGATCTCAAGGCCTCGAACGTGTTCATCGCCGACGAGGGTGGTGCTGCGCGCGTGATCCTCCTCGACTTCGGCGTCGCCAAGGTCCTCGACGACGCGGGGCCGGGCATCACGGCGCCGACGCACCTGCTCGGCACGCCGGCGTGCATGGCGCCCGAGCAGATCCGGGGGCAGGCGGCGGACCCGAGGACGGACGTCTACGCCCTCGGCGCGCTCGCCTATTACATGCTGACAGGCAAGCTCCCGTTCCTCGACTCGATGCTCGCGACGCTCCTGCACATGCACCTCTGGGTGCTCCCGCCGAGCCCGAGCCGCGAGGCGCCCGTGAGCCCCGAGCTCGACGGCGTGGTGCTCCGCGCGATGGCCAAGGACCCGGCCGCGCGGCACCAGACGGCGGCGGAGTTCATCGAGGAGCTCCGCGCCGCCGTGGCCGCGGCGCGCAAGAGCGCCGCGCCGCGGCCGGGGAGCCCGGAGGAGCGCCGGGTGGGCGCGATCCACGTCGAGGTGCGCGCGGCGTGCGGCGCCGCGGACGAGCCCGACGACGCGCTGCTCGCCGACATGGATGCGGTGCTGCCGCGCGCGTCGCGCTTCCTCGCGGCGCGGGGCTTCGGCGCGGCGATGGAGACGGGCAATACGCTGCTGTTCTTCAGGGAGCTCGCCGCCCCGGCGCCGTCGGACCGGGCGTCGCGGCGGGAGATCGTGGAGGCCGCGCTGCTGCTCGAGCGCGAGCTCTCCGAGCGCGGGGGGCGCGACGCGCGGGTGCAGGTGAACCTCTGCCTGCACGCGGGTCGGGCGCTGATGCGCGCGTCGGAGGTCGTCGGCGGAGAGGTCATGGATGTCGAGGCGTGGGCGCCGGAGGTCGAGCTGCCCGGCGTGCTCGCGACGGCGGCGATGCTCGACGGCCTCGACGTCGACGCGGAGCCGCTGGAGCGCGCGCCGGAGCTCCTGCGGGTGGCGCGCCTCTCGGCGGCGCCGCGCTCGCGCTAGCTCCGCGCACCGGAGATCCTGGCGAGGCGCGGGGTCAGCCGGCGCGGCGGCGGCCCGCTCGGCGCTGGAGGCGCGGGGAGGCGCGGGAGGCGAGAGCGCCGCTATTGCGGGACGGGGAGCGCGTCGCCCGAGTCCGTGAGCCTCCCGATCACGATATCGCGCATCTGCCTCGAGTAGTACGTCGAGCCCGCTTGCGGGCTCCAGGTGTATCCCACGATCGCGCCGGTGCTGTTGCTCGCATAGAGGCGCATGTCGCCCCGCCCGACGCCCGGGTGCCAGGATCCGTCCCACTGGCGCCGGGTGTCCGTCATCCCGTGGCCCGTGGTGCTCGCGTCGAGGACGGCGAGCGCGTACTGGGTCGTGCCCGCGATGAGCGGATAGGTGCCCGAGCGCGGGACCGCGGCGCTCGCCGCGATGGCGACGTGCCCGGAGGCCGTGGTCCCCGGCGGATACTCGATGGCGATGATGTCGCCCGCCTGGATCTGGTCCACCGTCAGGATCTCGTCGAAGCCGTCCTCCGCGATGATCCTGTCGTGGTAGAGGACGGCGTTGGGGCTCGTGCTGCCGAACCACGCGGAGATGTCGTAGGTCGACAGGCCATAGGCCCGCTTGATGACGTGGGTGACGAACGAGGCGCACAGGCTGCGGCTCCGGTACTCGGTCGCCCCTTCGACGCCGGCCCAGGAAACATAGGTCGTGCCGCTGCCGTATTCGTTGTTCTCCGGGGCGATGTGCGCGACGAGGGTGTCGGCCCAGTAGAAATGGCTGGGCGCCTCGATCGACTGGCCCGCTGCCGGGAGCGGCGCGAGCAGGCTCAATCCCGCCAGGGCAAAGGCTGGAAGCGCGCGAACGACGGATCGTGAGCTCATGCACTTCATTGCACTCATGGTTTCCTCCCGTGTGGAATCGATGGTTCCGCGTGGGGTGATCTCACCCGATGCCGGCGGCTCGGCGAGCGTCGCGGCGGAGCTCCGGCAAAGCGAAGTGGGGCACGAAGCTACCCAACATACGCCGGTCGCTCGGCCGCTACAATCGCCGTCGTAGCCGTCGCCGCGGCGCTCGGCAGCGCGATTCGACGCTTCGCTGGCTCACGCGCCACGCGCCACAGTTGGCTTCATTCGAACAGCGTTCCCTCCATCTCCACAGCGCGCCTTCTCCGGACGACATCCGTGCACGTCTTCATAGGGACGCGCGGCGGCGCGCACCGCGGGCGCGCGGAGCGGCGGTGATCGCGGCCCGGGGCCCTGTCGAGCACCGCTATCCGGAGGGCGGGGGGTGACGGCCCCCGCGCGCCGGGGCGCGCTCCCCCGGGCCCGGCCGGCCCGCCGGCGGGGCCGCCGGCGCCTATTTCCGCCGTTTTGTTGACAGATCCGCGCAGTTCGATTGGATGGCCACGTGCCCCCCGTGAAGCGCGCATCGACCGACCTCCACCCCGTCCTGACGCTCGGCGACTCGTTGGATCACTATGCCTCGTGGCCGAGGCCCACGGTGATCGTCTCCGACGGCGCGTATGGCGTCTCCGGCTTTCCCGGCGACCCCCCGACGCACGAGGGGCTCGCCGCCTGGTACGCGCCCCACGTCGCCGTCTGGTCGGAGCGCGCCTTGCCGTCGGCCACCCTGTGGTTCTGGGGGACCGAGGTCGGCTGGGCGACCGTGCACCCGCTGCTCGCTCAGCACGGCTGGGAGTACCGGAGCTGCCATGTGTGGGACAAGGGGATCGCTCACATCGCCGGCAACGCGAACACCCGGACGCTGCGCAAGTTCCCGGTCGTGAGCGAGGTGTGCGTGCAGTACGTGCGCAAGGTCCTGCTGGAGAGCGGCGGCGTGCGGCTGCCCCTCAAGGCCTGGCTGCGGCACGAATGGGAGCGCTCGGGCCTCCCGCTGCGCCAGACGAACGAGGCGTGCGGCGTGAAGAACGCCGCCACGAGGAAGTATTTCACGCGCTGCCATCTCTGGTATTACCCCCCCGCCTCGGCGTTCGAGCGGATCGTCGCGTTCGCGAACGCGCACGGCCGCGCCGAGGGGCGCCCCTACTTCTCGGTCGACGGCAAGCGGCCGCTGACGGGCCATGAATGGGCGAGCCTGCGCGCGAAGTTCCATTGCGAGGTCGGGGTGACCAACGTCTGGCACGAGCCCGCGGTCCGCGGCGCCGAGCGCTTCAAGGAGGAGACTCGCTCCGTCCACGGCAACCAGAAGCCCCTCAAGCTGCTCGATCGCATCATCCGGGCGTCGTCCGATCCGGGCGATGTCGTCTGGGAGCCGTTCGGCGGGCTCTGCTCGGTCGCGGTGGCGGCGTTCGCGGCGGGGAGGCGCTGCTACAGCGCCGAGATCGCGCCCACGTACCACGCCGTCGCCTCGAGCCGCCTCGCGAAGTGCATGCCGCAGCCGCGCGCCGCGATCTCGGCGGCGTGACGGCCGGTGTCGGCCCCGCTCGCCCGCGTGGTACCCTGCTCCGCCATGGCGACGCCGAAGATCGTGACGGTGGGAGGAGGAACGGGCCATTACACGCTCCTCACGGGCCTGCGCGACCTGAGCGCCCGGATCACCGCGATCGTGACCATGATGGACTCGGGCGGGAGCTCCGGCAGGCTCCGGGACGAGTACGGCCTCCTGCCCCCCGGCGACTTCACGCGTTGCCTCGTCGCCCTGTCCGAGCACCCGGACGCGCTGAAGGAGCTGCTCAGCCACCGCTTCCGCTCGGGGAGCCTCGGCGGCCACACCCTGCGCAACCTGATATTCACCGCGGTGCAGGAGATCACCGGCTCGCTCCCCCTCACGGTCGAGCGCCTGCACGAGATCTTCTCCGTCAAGAACCGCGTCCTCCCCGTCACGATGGACCATGTCGATCTCGTGATGTGCCTCGAGAACGACCGGACCATCCGCGGGGAAGCGTCGATTGACAACCTCTCCGACATGCTCGATGCGCCGGTGCTCTCGGTCTATCTCGACCCGGAGGCCGTGGCCTATCCAGCCGCGCTCGAGGCGATCGCGGACGCGGATCTCATCATCCTCGGTCCGGGCGATCTCTATACGAGCCTCGTGCCGAACCTCCTCGTCAAGGGGGTGCGCGAGGCGATCGCGGCGAGCCGCGCGCGCGCGCTGTTCGTGTGCAATCTCATGACCAAGCCCAACGAGACACCCGGCTACACGGTCGAGGACTTCGTGGGGACCATCGCGATGTACCTCGGCGAGGCCCGGCTCGACGCCGTGCTGTTCAACGACGTGTGGCCCTCGGCCAGCCTGCCGGAGTACGCCTCCGCCGGCTCCGAGCCGGTCGTGACCTCGCCGGACCGGCGGCTCGCCTCCGACCTCCTCGTCCCCGCCGATCTGCTGTTCGGCGGCAAGCTGATCCGCCACGACCCGCACAAGCTCTCGGCCGCGATCGTGTCGCTCGCCAAAGAGCGCGCGTGGTGGTGAGCTCCGCGGGCGCTCGGCCCGTCACGCCGCCTTCGGCGCGTCGTACAGGTAGAAGGGCGTGTTGACGATCACGATGCCCTTCCCGCCGCGGAAGAGCAGGAGCCATTTGAGGATCGAGGCGGTGTGGTTGTGGAGCAGGTAATGGTACCAGTGTGACTCGACCACCTCGGGCACGACGACCGCCACCTGCCGATCCGGGTGGGCGCGGCAGACCCCGTCGTGCCGCGCCGCGGACGACCTCCGTGCTCTCCTCGTCGCCTGGTCGCCTGGCGCCGGCCGACCGCCAACGTCCTCGACCGCCGCAACCTCGTTGAGAGCGTGAAAAGTAATATAAGCTACGTGTTGCGAGGTGTGTTCCCTGGATCGCCGGACGCTCGCCTGGCCCCGCCCACATCGCCCTCGCGGACGGAGCCGCGCCGGGCTCCGTCCGCGTCCCGGTGTCCTCGTCGGAGCGCCGACGGCGCGTGAGCCCTTGAGGCGAGATCATTTGCCACGCCCGGCCAAGTTGCCCCATCGCCGGCGAGCGCCCGCGCACGCGCTCGCCCTCGCTGCTGGCGCAGGCGGCTCGAAGCGCCGTCGCTGCGCCGCCCGTTGCGCGATTCTCCAGACTGGTATGTGCTTCGCATAGAGCCGGGAGCTATCGCCATCTCAGAGGCTTGATCATTCAGGACGAGGTAGAGCGCTATGAGCACCATCGGTAACGACCAGTACACTTCGACCGGGTACAAGAACGGGATCTACGAGGGCGGCTCGCAGGAGGCCGGCTCGCAGGAGTCGAGCTCGCAGCAGGCGCAGGGCGGCGACGGCGGGATGAGCCTCGACATGCTGCTCAAGTTCGCCAAGGACGTGCAGAGCAAGGTCAAGGACGTCCCCTACATCGTTCCCATCGCGATTGGCGGAGCGGCGTTCGCGATCGGCGTGCTCGCGAGCTCGAAGATCCTGCGCCAGCTCACCCTCCTCGCCGGCGGCTACGTGGTCAAGTACGCGATCCAGAACGCCCCGAAGGATCAGATCGTCGACTTCGCGAAGAAGGTCGTGTCCGACTCGTTCCGGGCCTCGTCGAGGGCCTGATCCAGCGACCCACGGCGGTATGTGCAGGGTCGCTCGCCGGAGCGCGCAGCGCTCGGCGATGGCAGCCTGAACCGGCCCTGACCCAGCCTCCGCCGCGCCGACGGCGCACGCGCTCCCGTCTCCTCGCACGAAGCGATGGGGGCGCGCGCGCCGCCTGCGCACGGGTCAGGAGGACGCCATGCATCTCCACGAGAGCTTCGAGGTTCGCTGGTTTCTGCCCGTCGACGACGCCCGGGTGCAGCGGCTCACGTCGTGGTTTTCGGGCGCGCCGTCGTCCGGGCCGCCGCGGACCGACCGCTACCTCCGCGTCCAGCGCGCCGATCTCGGGATCAAGATGCGCGGCGGGGCGGCGAGCCTGGAGACGAAGTTCCGCCGCTGCGCCTTCGGCCCGATCCACTTCTCGCCCACGATCCTGGGCGAGCTGGAGCGGTGGACCAAGCTGTCTCACCGGTCGACGGACGCCGATGACGGGGGGCGCGGGTGGACGACGCTCAGGAAAGAGCGCCGGGTGCGGGTGTTCGGGCTGGCGAGCGGCCGCGTCGCCGAGGCGACGGGCGAGAGGATCCCCGGCGCCGGGTGCGCGGTGGAGCTGACCCGCGTCGACCTCGTGGACGGCAAGGGCACCGCCGCGCCGGCGGCGTGGACGCTTGGGCTCGAGGCGTTCGGCCCGGAGGAGAGCCTGCTCGAGGCGCTCTACGGCGTGGGCCGGGCGGTGTTCGCGGAGCAGCCCGACCTCAGGCTGGAGGCCGCGGACTCGAAGGGATATCCGGCGTGGCTCGCCGAGAGATCGGCGGAGCGGTGAAGCGGTGCGCGGCCGACGCGGCGCTCGCGTCGAGCCGCCGGGCCGCCGCGCCCGCGAGCCATGAGGCCGCGCCGCAGGCGGCCATGACGGCCGCCATCGGCCGCATGGAGCCGTCGTTCAGGAGACCGACCAGCGACGAGGCGCAGGCCGCGATCGCGAACTGAACCGAGCCGAGCGCCGCGGAGGCGAGCCCCGCGCGCGCGGCTTGCCCGTCCATGGCCAGCGCCGTCGCGTTGGCGTTGATGAAGCCGAGGCTCGCCATGAACGCGAAGATCGAGCCGACGACGGCGGTGAGCCCGCCCCAGCGGCTGACCGCGACCGCGAGGAGGACCACGCCGATCGCCGTGGTCACGGCCGTCGCCCGCGCGAGCAGCCAGGCGGGCGACCTCCGCGCGAGCAGCCGGTGGTTCAGCTGAGAGGCGGCGATGAGGCCGAACGCGTTCGCGCCGAAGATCCAGCTGTAGTGCTGGGGCGACACGTGAAACAGCTCGATGAGCACGAACGGCGAGCCCGAGATGTACGCGAACAGGCCGGCCTGGCCGAAGGAGCCCGTCAGCGTGTACGCGACGAAGGCGTGATCCCGCCCGATGGCGCGCAGGTGCGCGCCGATCGCGCGGAGGTCGAGCCGCTCGGTCCGCGAGGCCGCCGTCTCGGGCAGCGCGGCGGCCATGAGCGCGAGGCAGCCGAGGCCGAGCGCCGCGAGCAGCGCGAAGATGACGCGCCAGCCGGCGACGAGGAGCATCCAGCTGCCGAGGGTCGGCGCGAGGATGGGAGCGGCCCCCATGACGAGCATGAGCAGCGAGAGCAGCCGCGCGGCGGCGGCCCCGCCGTAGAGATCGCGGACCACGGCCCGCGTCACGACCTGCCCCGCGGCGCCGCCCGCGGCCTGGAGGAAGCGGAGCGCGATGAGCGACTGCACGTTCGGCGCGAGCGCGCACCCGAGCGACGCGAGCACGTAGAGCGCGAGGCCGGCGTACAGGGGGCGCTTGCGGCCGAACCGATCGGTCAGCGGCCCGTAGGCGAGCTGCCCCAGCCCGAGCCCCGCGAAGTACGCGGCGAGCGTGAGCTGCACCGCGGAGGCGGTGGTGCCGAGCTCGCGCTGCAGCGTCGGCAGGCTCGGCAGGTACATGTCGATGGAGAGCGGGCCCAGCGCCATGAGCGCGCCGAGGATGAGGGCGAGGAAACCGGGGCTCCTTCGCATGACGGGCGAGCTCGGCATCGTTGGCAGACGAGCTATGTAGAACACACGGCGCCCCTCGGCCAGGAACGCCCAGCGGCCGTGGCGACGCGGGCGCCCGCGACGTGCCGGCTGCGCGGCGTCGCTCCGTTGAGCGCGCCCGGGGCGCACGGCCGTCGCGCCGCGACCGGCCCTCTACCTGCGCAGCACGCGCCCTTGCCGCGTCTTGCTCGTCAGCGCGCCGTCCTGCGCCACCACCTCGCCGGCGATCAGGACGGCCCGGATCCCCGACGGCGGCGCGTCCGCTCGCCGCGGCGTCGTGTTGTCCGCCACCGCGGCCGGATCGAAGACGACGAGATCCGCCGAGTGCCCGGGCGCGATGCGCCCCACGCCGCGGAGCCCGATCCGCTCGGCGGGCAGCGAGGTCATCCGGCGCACGGCCTCCTCGAGCCGGAACAGGCCGAGGTCGCGGCTGTAGTGGCCGAGCACACGCGGGAACGTGCCGAACGACGCCGGGTTGTGCCGGCCGCGCCGGGTGAGGATGGCGTCGGTCTCGAACGCGCAGAGCGGGTGCGAGAGCACGGTCCGGAGCGGCTCGTCCCGCGCACCCACGCCGGAGTACGTGTCCAGGAGGACCCGCGCCCGGCCGTCGCTCACGCGGGCGACGTGCACGTAGGCGTCGAACGCGCTCTTGCCGAGGCGCCCCGCGATCTCCTCGAAGTCGAGCCCCTCGAGCTCGGCGAGCTCGGGCGCCGCGCCCCAGAGCAGCCGGATGTCCGCGTACTCCAGCCCGAGGAGCAGCCGGAACATCGCGAACTCCCGCCGGAGCCTCCGGAGGACCGCCGGGTCGTTGATGCGGGCGCGAAAGCCGTCGAGCACCCACGCGGGGAAGAGGGCGTTCACCGTGGTGTTGCCGACCGTGTAGGGGAACGCGTCGAACGCGGCGTCGACCCCTCGGTCCACGGCCCGCTCGATCGCGCGGAGCACCCACGGCACCGTGGGCCACGTCCGACGGCCGATGAAGATCTGGTGCGAGAGCTGGATCTTCGCGCGGCCCTCCTCGGCCAGGCCGAGCAGCTCGCGGACGGAGCGGAGGTTGTGCGGCGGGCCGAGGAGCAGCGGCCTGTAGAACGGCGAGACCCACGTGTAGGCCCGGCCGTGGACCGTGAACACGGCGCCCTCGTCGGCCACGGTCCGGAGCAGGCCGAGGAGCTCGTCCCTGCGCGCGAAGACCCCCGGCGTGTAGGCCAGCCCGGCCGAGAGCCCGAACGCGCCCTCGCGGAGCGACGCGCGCGCGAGGGCGCAGAGCGCCGCCATCTGCTCCGCGCTCGGGCGAGCGGCGCTGTTGCCCATGACCGCTTGACGGAGCGTGCCGTGGCCGACGAGGAGCGCCGCGTTGACGAGCAGCCCGCCGCCCTCGAGGGCGCTCAGGAGCTCGCCCATCGATCGCCACGGATAGGCGAGCGCTCCGTCCTTCAGGATCTCCGCGGAGCGCTCCACCAGCGGGATCGACGCGTCGGTGACCGGGGCAGGGGAGTGCCCGCAATTACCCGCCACCACGGTCGTGATGCCCTGGGCGACCATCGGCGCGAGGACGCGCTCGTGATCCGGCAGCGGGAGGAGCCAGTCGACGTGCGAGTGGACGTCGATGAAGCCGGGGGCGACGGCGAGCCCGCCGGCGTCGAGCGTGCGTCCTCCGCGGAGCGCGCCCGGCCCGGCGATCGCCGCCAGCTTGCCGTGCTGGATCCCCAGATCCGCCAGGTAGCGAGGCTGGCCGCTGCCGTCGAGGATCGTCCCCCGCGAAACGACGAGATCGAAATCCATCGGAAACCCCCTGTCGGTGAGGCGTCGCTCCGCCCGAACGAGCGCGCGTGCCCGGCGAGCGCCACGAGGCGCCCCATCGGCGCTGCCTGGCGCGCGCGCGGCGAGCGCGCTAGTCGGTCCTCGTGCGCACGCGGATCGAGCACCTCGTCGAGGGCGGCTGGTTCGCCCTCCTCGATCCGTGGCTCCCGCGCGCCGAGGCGGACGCGCTCTTCGAGGCGCTGCGGGCCGGCGTCGCGTGGCGGCAGGACAAGATCAAGCTCTTCGGCAGCGAGTTCCTCCAGCCGCGGCTGTCGGCGTGGTACGGCGACCCCGGCGCGGTCTACACCTACTCGGGGCTGACGCTCTCGCCCGACCCGTGGTCGCCGCCGCTCGCCGAGCTCAAGGCGCGCGTGGAGTCGGCGTGCGCCGAGCTCCCCGTGGCCGAGCCGCCGCGCGCGTCGCGCGCGCCACGCCCAGCATTCAACAGCGTGCTCTTGAACTACTACCGCGGCGGCGACGACTCCATGGGCTTCCACGCCGACGCGGAGAAGGAGCTCGGGCAAAATCCGCTGATCGCCTCCGTGTCGCTCGGCGCGCCGCGCCGCTTCGTCATCAAGCCCGCCCGGAAATGGAAGGACGCTCCCGCGGTCGAGCTGGAGCTCGGCGGGGGGAGCCTCCTGGTGATGGGCGGGACCACCCAGCACCACCACCGCCACGGCGTGCCCAAGCAGCGCGGCGCGGGGCCGCGCATCAACCTGACCTTCCGGCGCATCCTCGGGCAGGGCCCGCGCGCCGGGGCGGGGGCGTAGCGCGGCGGCGCGCCGCCCTGGCGACGGTGCGCCGCGAGGCCGGGCGAGCCCCTCCCGCCGCGCGGTCAGGCGAGCTCGCCGCCGCCGAGGAGCAGCGCGGCCAGCTCCCTGGCCCGCTCCGGCGTCGCCGCGTCCTGGGCAGCGACCGTAATTGCGCGGATCTCCTCGGCTTTCCACCCGCCGTGGCCGCGCTCGCGCCCCGGGCTGGACGCGGCGATCCGGACGCGCAGGAGCTCCCCGGACGCCACGACGGCGAGCTCCACGCCCCCGCCGCCCGGCCCGCCGTCGTCGCGGGAGACGGGCACCACGACGGCGCCGCGCGCCTCGAGCGCCCGCGCGAGCCGGGCGCTCGGCGCTTCGGCCGGGCCGAGCGGCGTCGACCCGCCGAGCGGGGCGAGCGCCGTGGCGAGCTCGACGGACGCGACCGCCTCGGCCGCGCGCGTGCCGGCGCTGCGCACGGCGCGCTGCAGCCGCTCCGCGCGCTCGCCGTCGCGGTCGAGCGCGGCGCGGTCCGCCGGGTCGAGCCGCACCACGCAGCGGACCAGCGCGACCCCGCCGCTGCTCGGGACCTGCGCCGCCTCGAGCCGCGCGCGGCGGAGCATCGCCGCGCCGCGCGCGTCGCCCGAGGCCTCGAGCAGCGCCGCCGCCCCGCCGAGGACCGCGTCGGGGGGCGGTCGCTCCGTCGCGGCCGGGAACGCGGCCTCCCGGTAGACGTGGTTCCAGCCGCGCCCGACGCCGGGCAGGCGCAGGAGCGGCGTCAGATCGGCGAGCTCCGTCTCCGGGGTGCGCACCGCGCTCGCGAACGCGTCCTTCGCCGCCGCGAGGCGGGCCGCGTCCGCCGTGAGCGCCGCGAACGCGGGCGCGTCGACGGCGAGCGAGAGGCGCAGCGCGCTCACCTCGCGCGAGCCGATCGTCCACCGCTGGGGCGGCCCGGCGAGCGCGAGCTCGGCGCCGGCGATGAGGGCCGCGAGGCCGCGCTCGCCGCGCGCCTCGAGCAGCGCCACGGCCGCGGCCTTGAGCGCGGTCAGCGCCGGGATCACGCCCCGCCCATGCGCCCGCGCCGCGCCGTGCGCTGCTCCTCGAGCGCGGCGTCCGCCTCGAGGGCGGCCTCGGCCTCGCGCTGCGCCTCGGCGTCGACCGGGTGGTGCCCCTCCCGGACGCGCACCGGCTGCACCTCGGTCGCGGCCGCCTCCGCCATGGCCGCCGCGGCGTGCCGCACGTCGTCGTACGGCTTCGCCAGGTCGAAGATCACCTTGGTGTTGCCCTGGCTCAGGTTCGCCAGCGCCTCGAAGCGCCGGAGCTCCATCGCCCCGGGGGAGCGCGCGAGGATGCTCGCCGCCTCGGCGAAGTTCTTCGCGCTCTCCACGTCGGCCTCGCTCTTGATGATCACGTAGCGCCGATCGCGCTCGGCGATGGCCCCCTTCGCGAGCACCTCCTGCATCTGCGGCGGCAGCGCGATGTCCTGGAGGCCGATCATCTCCACGTGCAGCCCCCACGCCTCCGCGACCGCCTCGACCTGCGCGCGCACCTTGGCGGCGACCTCCTCGCGGTGGGCGAGCAGCTCGTCGAGCCGCGTCTCGCCCACCACGTCGCGCAGCACGACCTTGGCGCGGTCCTTCATCGCCGTCTCGTAGTTCTCGACGGCCAGCGTGGCCTTCTCCGGATCGACGACGCGGTAGTAGACGACCGCGTCGACCATCGTGGTCACGTTGTCGCGGGTGATCACCATCTGCCGGAGGAGATCGCGGTTCTTCATCCGCATGTCGATGCGCCGCAGCTCCTGGAGCCCCGGCAGGAACATCGTGACGCCCGGGGACACGCGGCCCGTCAGCTTGCCGAGCGTGAAGCGCAGCGCCGCCTCCCACTGGTTGATCTGCCGCAGCCCCGAGGCGAGGTAGGCGACCGTGAACGTCGCGAGCAGGGTGAGGATCAGGGTCATGGCCCGTCGACTCTAGCAGAGCGCTCCGCGGCGGCGGCGCGCCCCGGGCGCGGGCGTCCGCCCGCGGTCGCGCCGGCACGGCTTCGCCCTGGTGCCGCTGCGCGGGCGGTGTACCCTCGCTCCCGCGATGAGCACCGAGCCGAGCCAGGCGTTGCGCGACGGGCGCTACGTGGTCACGCGCGCCCTGGGCGAAGGGGCTCAGGGGCACACGCTCGAGGCGGTCGACAAGCGGCTCGGCAAGCTCGTCGCGATCAAGCGGTTCCAGATCCGCGGCGCCTTGAGCTGGAAGGGCGTGGAGCTCGCCGAGCGCGAGGCGCGCGTGCTCGCCTCGCTCTCGCACCCGAGCCTGCCCGCCTACCTCGATCATTTCGAGGAGGACGGAGCGCTCTTCCTCGTGATGGAGAAGATCGACGGCGAGAGCCTCGGCGCGATGCGCCGCCGCCGCGCGGTGCTCGGGCGGGACGAGATCGTCCGGTTCCTGCGCGACGCTTCGGGCGTGCTCGACTACCTGCACGGCCGCGCGCCGCCGGTCATCCACCGCGACATCAAGCCGAACAACGTGATCCGCAGGCCCGACGGCTCCTTCGCGATCGTCGATTTCGGCGCGGTCCGCGATCGCCTGCGCCCCGAGGGCGGGAGCACCGTGGTCGGCACCTTCGGGTACATGGCGCCGGAGCAGTTCCAGGGCCGCGCGCTGCCCGCGTCGGACGTCTACGCCGTCGGCGCGACCGCGCTCTGCCTGCTCACCGGCGAGGAGCCGGAGAACCTGCCGCACCGGGGGCTCGCGATCGACGTGGCCGCGGCGCTCGGCGGCCGCGCGGATCCCAGCCTCGTCCGGGCCCTCTCCGCGATGCTGGAGCCCGATCCGGAGCGCCGTGCCGCGCGCATCGCGCCGCTGCTCGCGGCGCTCGACGCGGGCGGCGGCGCCTCGGAGCGGCCGCGCGCCGGGCGCCCCTCGGAGCGCGACGCGCGCACGGCGTACCGCGACGCGCGCAAGGCGGAGCGCGAGGCGCGGAAGGCCTACCGCGACGCGCGCAAGGCGGAGCGGCGCGCCCGCAAGGAGGACCGGCGCGCGCGCGAGCACGACGAGGCAGCGGCGCCGTGGCGCGGCCTCGACGGCCTGCCGCTCGCGGGCGCGCTGTTCGGCCTCACGGTCGCGCGCATCGCGGTCGGCCTCGCGCTCGGGGTGGTCGTGCCGACGGTGCTGACGCTGCTGTCGCTGGTGTTCGGCCGGGTGCTGCGCGAGCAGGCGGCGCCGAGCGTGCGCCGGGCCGGCCGCGTCGCCGAGCTCGCGCTGCGCCGCGCCACCCGCGCCGTCCGCGGGCGCCCCGCGCCGGACGGCGCCGCCCGGCGCGATCAGGGCGCGGCGGCGCGCGTGCGCGTCGAGGACCAGGAGGCCCCCGGGCGCTCGCGCATCCATGACGCCGACGCCGACGAGGCGCTGGACGAGGAGCTCGACGCGCCGGAGGCCGACGGGCGGACCCGGTCGGCCGCCGCGTCGAGGCCGTCGAGGACGGGCGGCGGTTGACGGCGGGTCGAGCGCGCTCCTGCGGGCGCGGGGGTCAGATGCGCCCGCGCGCGGCGTCGAGCTTCAGGCGGAAGACCTCGACGATCGCCTCGGCGAAGATCCTCCGGCTCATCTTCGAGCGGCCGGCGCGGCGGTCGACGAACACGATCGGCACCTCGACGACGCGGAGCCCTTTGCGGAGCGCCCGGTAGGTCGTCTCGATCTGGAAGGCGTAGCCGTTCGAGCGCACGCTGCCGAGATCGAGCGCGAGGAGCGCGCGCCGCGTGAACGCCTTGTAGCCGGTCGTCATGTCGCGGACGCCGACGCCCAGGATGGTGCGCGCGTAGAGCGAGCCGCCCTTCGAGAGCACGTGCCGCCCGAGGCCCCAGCCCTCGACGCCGCCCCCCGGCATGTTGCGCGAGCCGAGGACCACGTCCGCGCCCCCGGCGATCGCGTCGAGGAAGGCGGGCAGGTGTCCCGGGTCGTGCGAGAGGTCCGCGTCCATCTCGAACGCGACGTCGTAGCCGCCGTCGAGCGCGCGCTGGAACCCCTCCAGGTAGGCCGTGCCGAGCCCGAGCTTGGCCGGTCGATGGAGCACGCGGACGCGCCCGTCGCGCGCGGCGAGCGCATCGCCGAGGGCGCCCGTCCCGTCGGGCGACGCGTCGTCGACGACGAGCACGTGCGCGTCCGGGACCGTCGCGAGGACGGAGCTCACGAACTCGGCGAGGTTGTCTCGCTCGTTGTACGTCGGCGTGATGACGAGGATTCGGGGGGCCATCCTGGCTCGGCGCTGCGCGAGCGGGCGCTCGTGCGGCGAATCGTGCGTCGAATCGTGCGTCGAATCGTGCGCGTCGTGCTGCGCGGGCGTCCGCCAGCGCTCAGGCCTCCGGTTCGTCGGCCGGCACCGGCACCGGCGCGATCGAGAGCACCGCCGGCGCGTAGACCGCGACCGCGATCGCCTCGTCGGGCGCGCGCGCCTGGCCGTCCGCGAGGCGGTGGAGGATGTACGGCCGCGTCAGCTGCTGATGCTTCGCGGGGAAACGCGTACCGAGCAGGTAGCCGTAGAGGCGCTTCAGATCGTCGAGGCCGCGCGGCGTGGTCGCGGCGAGGTGCATGCCGCCGTCGATGCGCATGACCGTCACGTCGCCCTCCCGCCTGGCCGCGCCTCGGATCGGGAGCACGGCCTCGTAGCCCCACCGCGCCGGCGGATCGTTCTCGGGATCGCCTCTCAGGCCGAACAGCGGGTCCTCGGCGATCGTGAGCTTCTGCCGCGCGGCCACCGCGGTCAGCCGCGCGAAGGCGGCGCGGAGCGCGGGGAGCGTGAGGGCGCGCTCGAGCGGCACGACGAGCGCCCGGGCCGTCTGTCGCCACGTCTCCTCGACGTCGTAGCCGCCCGTCGTCGCCGCGGCCGCCGCGGGAGCGCCGCGGCCTCGCGGGCGGCCGAGGTGCTTCGGGGGAGGTTCGTCCGACGCCATCCGGGTCGGTCGATCTACCAAACCGGCGGCGCGAGCGGAAGGTTTCGCCGGGCGCGCGCCCGGCGCCGTGCCGGTTGGCGGTTGCCGGAGACGTGCGCGCCAGTTACTTTCCTTGCCCGACAGGGCGTCCGCTCTGCATCGGGCCGACCGGCTGGAGCAGCCTCGGTCAACTCGTGGGGTCGCACCCTCCGCACAGGGGTGCGGCCCGGAACCTGAACAGCGCGGCACCGACGGAGACAAACATGGCGAGCCAGAACGTCCACACCCTCACCGACCAGAATTTCGAGGCCGAAGTCCTGAAATCCCCCGTCCCCGTTCTCGTGGATTTCACGGCCACCTGGTGCGGGCCCTGCAAGGCGCTCGCCCCGATCGTCGACAAGATCGCGGACGAGTTCCAGGGCAAGGTGAAGGTCGCCAAGCTCGACATCGACGGCGCTCCGGAGACCACCCGCAAGTACGGGGTGCGGAGCGTTCCGACGGTGATGGTGTTCCAGGGCGGCGAGAAGACGGGGCAGCAGGTCGGCCTCACGACCCGCGAGAAGCTCATCCAGCTCCTCGGCGTCTGAGCCGAGCGCTCCCCGCCTGGAGGCCTGCGCGACGAAGCCTCGCCAGCGCGCCGACCGAAGCGCCGACCGAAACACCCGCCCGAACGCCTCGCCCGACCAGCCGGCCCCGGCGCGCACCTGCCGCTGCGCCGCGGCGAGAGGCCGCTTCATCGCCTGCGTCGCGCGCGCTGAGGCTTTGCTTGACCGTCGCGCGCGAGGTGACTACGTATCGCGCCGGCCACTTTCCCAGGAGTTCGTGATGGCGACGAAGATCGCAATTAACGGTTTTGGGCGCATCGGACGCTGCATTGTCCGCGCGCTCTACGAGCGCGGCGTGAAGGATATCGAGCTGGTCGCCATCAACGACCTGACGGATCCGAAGACCCTCGCCCACCTCTTCCAGTACGACTCGATCCACCGCGAGTTCAAGGCGGCGAAGGTCGGCGCCGGCGACAAGTACATCAGCATCGGCGACCAGAAGATCGAGGTCCTCGCGCTGAAGGACCCGGCCGAGCTGCCGTGGAAGAACCTCGGCGTGGACATCGTGCTCGAGTGCACGGGCCTCTTCACGGACAAGGCGAAGGCCGCCGGCCACATCAACGCGGGCGCCAAGCGCGTGATCATCAGCGCGCCGGCCAAGGGCCACGACCTCACGGTCGTCATGGGCGTGAACGACGAGCTCTACGACGCGCAGAAGCACACGGTCATCTCGTGCGGCTCCTGCACGACGAACTGCCTCGCCCCCATCGCCAAGGTCATGCTCGACAACTTCGGCATCGTCCGCGGCCTGATGACGACGGTGCACTCGTACACGAACGACCAGCACCTGCTCGACATCCCGCACCGGAAGGGCGACCTGCGCCGCGCGCGCGCCGCCGCGGTCAACATGATCCCCTCGAGCACCGGCGCCGCGAAGGCGCTCTCCGAGGTCATCCCGGCGCTCAAGGGCAAGTTCGACGGGCTCGCGATCCGCGTCCCCACGGTCGACGTCTCGCTCGTGGACCTCACCCTCGAGACCGAGAAGCCGATCACGAAGGACAGCATCCACGCCGCGATGAAGCAGGCCGCGGAGCAGGGTCCGATGAAGGACGTCCTCAACTACACCGACCGGGAGCTCGTCTCGGGCGACTTCATCGGCTCGCCGGCGTCCAGCACGTTCGACGCCACCATGACGTCGGTCCTCGGCGACCGGTTCGCGAAGATCTTCTCGTGGTACGACAACGAGTGGGGCTTCTCGAACCGCATGATCGACCTCGCGCAGCTCGTGGCGAAGAAGGGCGTGTAGCGCCGTGAAGCTCACCGGAATCCGCTCTGTCGAGGACCTCGCCGCGGCCGGCGACGCCGGCGGCCTCAGCGGCAAGCGCGTCTTCATCCGCGTCGACTTCAACGTCCCGCTCGACAAGAAGACGGGCAAGATCACGGACGACTCGCGCATCCGCGAGGCGATCCCGACGATCAAGCTCGTCATGGAGGCGGGCGCGAAGGTGATCCTCGCGTCGCACCTCGGCCGCCCGAAGCCGGGCAAGACCGAGGGGCTCTCCCTGGAGCCGTGCGGTGGGCGGCTCAGTGAGCTCACCGGCTACGAGGTCCATCTGCCCGACGACTGCGTCGGCGACTCGCCCAAGAAGGTCATCTACGACCTGCGCGCGGGCCAGATCTGTCTCCTGGAGAACCTCCGCTTCCACGAGGAGGAGGAGAAGGACGACGAGGCCTTCGCGCGCCAGCTCGCCGAGCTCTGTGACGTCTACGTCGACGACGCCTTCGGCGCCGTGCACCGCGCCCACGCGTCGGTGCACGCGCTGCCGCGCCTCGTGCGCGAGCGCGCCGCCGGCCTGCTCCTCCTGAAGGAGCTCAAGGCGCTCACCCGGCTCACCGATCGCCCGGAGAAGCCGTACGTCGCCGTCCTCGGCGGCGCCAAGGTCTCCGACAAGATCGACGTCGTCGAGGCGCTCCTCAACGTGGTCGACACCCTGTGCATCGGCGGCGCGATGGCGAACACCTTCCTCGCCGCGCAGGGCAAGAACGTGCAGAAGAGCCGGATCGAGGAGGACAAGCTCCCGCTCGCGCGCACGATCATGAGCAAGGCGCGCGATCGGGGCATCCAGCTCCTGCTCCCCGTCGACGCCGTGGTCGCCTCGGGCATCGACGCGACGCAGGGCGAGGCCGCGTCGGTCGACGCGATCCCCGAGGGCACGATGGCGCTCGACATCGGCCCGCGCTCTGTCGATCTGTTCGGCAAGGCGATCGAGAAGGCGAAGACGGTGTTCTGGAACGGCCCGATGGGCCTCTTCGAGACGCCCGCCTTCTCCAGGGGCACGTTCGACGTCGCGCGCATCATGAGCGGCGCGTCCGGCTTCACGGTGGTCGGCGGCGGCGACAGCGCGGCGGCGGTCAAGCAGGCCGGCGAGCAGATCGCCAAGGGCTTCGATCACATCTCGACCGGCGGCGGCGCTTCGCTCGAGCTCATCGAGGGCAAGCGGCTGCCGGGCGTCGAGGCGCTCCGGTCGGCCGAGGTGAGCGAGTGAAGCCCGTGAACGACGGGGGTGCGCCCGAAGCCACGGGCGCCGCCCCGCGGGCGGGCTCGCGTCGTCCGCTCATCGCCGGCAACTGGAAGATGAACGCCGGCGGGCAGGACGCCTGCCCGCTGGCGGCGGCCGTCGCCAAGGCGACCCGCGAGCTCACCCGGGCCGAGGTGGTGGTCGCGCCGCCGTTCACCGCGATCGCCGCCGTGGCGCACGAGCTCGCGGAGGCGAAGAGCGAGGTCGGCATCGCCGCGCAGAACATGAGCGCCGAGGTCTCCGGGGCGTTCACCGGCGAGATCTCCTCGGGCATGCTCAAGGACGCGGGCGCGACCTGGGTCATCCTCGGCCACAGCGAGCGGCGGCAGCTGTTCGCGGAGACCGACGAGGCGGTGGCCCGGAAGGTCGCCTCGGCGATCGCGGCCGAGCTGCGCCCCATCGTCTGCGTCGGCGAGACGCTCGAGCAGCGCGAGGCGGGCGACACGCTCGCCGTGGTCGAGCGCCAGGTCCGCGCCTTCCTCGACGAACTCGCCAAGCAGCCCGGCTTCGGCGTCATCGCCTACGAGCCGGTCTGGGCGATCGGGACGGGCAAGGTCGCGCGCGCCGAGGACGCTCAGGAGGTGCACGCGTTCATCCGCGGCCTGCTCGCGAAGGCCTCGGAGGACCTCGCCGGCGTCACGCGCATCCTCTACGGCGGCAGCGTGAAGGCCGACAACGCCGAGGGGCTGCTCGGCCAGGACGACATCGACGGCGCCCTGGTCGGCGGGGCCTCGCTCGACGCCGCCGGCTTCGCCAAGATCGTCGACGCCGCGCACCGACTGGCGGAGCGCGCCGAACAGGGGTAGATCGGCGGGCCGCCCCCGCCTCGCGGCGGGGGCGCCGGCCTGCCCTCTCGCACCCCTCTCGCACGTTTGCCCCTGGGCCCGTCGCGCGGGCCAGAACGACCCAGCAGAAAGACGCCGATGCTTCACACGTTCCTCAACATCGTGCACGTGTTCGTCTGTCTGTTCCTGATCCTCGTCGTGCTCCTCCAGCAGGGCCGCGGGGGCGGGATGGGCTCGGCCATGGGCGGCGCGACGGCCCAGGTGTTCGGCGGCCGCGGCGCGGGCAACTTCATGACCCGCCTCACGGCCATCTGCGCCGCCGTCTTCATGACGACGAGCGTGGCGCTCGCCTACCTCTCGTCGGCGGGCGACCGCGAGCTGCGCGAGTTCGAGCGATCCCAGGAGAAGTAGGCTCGCGTGCTGCGGCCCGCTCCCGCGCCGGGGAGGGAGGCGGGCAGCGCGCTCGACGCGGGGTCGTTCGCGGCCGGGGCCGTGACCTCCGCCGTCCCTCTCGCGCGCGACCTTGCCCTCGTCGCCCTCGCCAAGGCTGCAGTCTCCGCGCTGGTCGTCGCGCTCGGCTTCCGCGCGGTCAGCGACGACGACTTCGCGCGCGTGGTCCTCGCGCAGGCGTGGGCCCACGCGCCCCGGCTCGACCCGACCGGGACCAGCTGGCTCCCCGTCCCCTTCTGGCTTAACGGCACGCTCTTCCGCGTCTTCGCGCCGACCCTCGAGGTCGCCCGCGCCATCGCCTTCGCGCTCGGCGTCGCGTCGTCCGCGCTCATCTACATCTCCGCCCGCTGGATCACGGGCGACCGCCGCGCCGCGCTCGCCGGCACGCTGGTCGCCGGCGCCTTTCCGTGGAGCGCCTGCCTCGGCGTGGCGACGGTCCCCGAGCTGCCGACCGCGGCGCTCACGCTGTTCGCGGTGGCGTCGCTCGTCACGCCGCCGGCCGGGCCTGCGCCCCCGGCCGGCCGCGCCCTCCTCGGCGCGCTCGCGCTCGCGCTGGCGACGCTCTCCCGGTACGAGCCCTGGCCCGTCGCCGCCGTCTTCGCGGCGATGGCGCTGCTCTCGGCCGTCCGCCTCGGCCAGGGCCGCGCCGCGCAGGCGACGCTCGCGCTCGCGGCGCTCGCGGCGCTCGCCGGGCCCGCCGCGTGGATCGCCTGGAACCGCGTCGCCCACGGGGAGGCGCTGCACTTCCTGGCCCGCGTCGCCTCGTACCGCAGCGCGCTCGGCCCGGGCAGCGACGGCTCCCTGCTGCGGCTCTTCGCGTATCCCGCCGCGATGGTCCGCGAGGAGCCCGAGCTCTTCCTGAGCCCCATCGCCCTCGCCCTCGTCGCCTGGCGCGCCCGCCGCGGCGCCGCGCCGGGGGCGGCCCGCCCGCTCCCGCCGCTCCTCCGCGCCGCCCGTCCGTACGCGCTCCCCGGCGCGGTCGCCGCCCTCCAGATCGCCGCGCTCTCGCTCGCGCTCGTGCGCGACGGCGCGCCCACGCATCACCCCGAGCGCGCCACCCTCCTCGCCTTGCTCCTGCTCGCGCTCGCCGTCGGCGATCTCCTGGCGCGCGCCTTCCGCGGCGCCTCGTCCGGGGCGCGGCGGGCGCTCGCCGGCGCGCTCGTGGCCGTGCTCTGCGTCGGCCTCTTCTTCCGCCCGCACCTCCGCCGCGAGCACTTCAACCCGCGGACCGACGAGGTCGCCATCGGCCGCGCCGCCGCGGAGCTCACGCCTCCCTCGGCGCCCCTCCTGATCGAGGTCGTCGACTATGGCCACCTCGCGACGCTCGCCGCCCTGGGCCGTCCCTGGGGCGCGCACCCGGATCGCTCGATCGACCCGCGCGATCCTCCGGTCCGCTCGAGCTTCGACGACCCCGCGTCGCTCGCGCGCCGCGCCGCCGCGCTGGGCGCCGTCTACCTCATCGGGCGCGTCCGTCCGTCGGTGCTCGACCTCGCCGGCCCGCCGCTCGCGACGCGCGGCGCCTTCGGGCTCTGGGCCGCGCCCTCGGCGGCCGGCGCGCCGGAGGACCGCGCCGCGCCGGAGGACCGCGCCCGGCGCCTCGCGCCTCCCGCCGACCCGGCGCCGGAGGCCGCGCCGTGAGCCAGCCCGCGAGGCCGTTCTTCGCGCACGCGTCGGCGTGCATCGACGAGCCGTGCGACATCGGCGAGGGCACGAGGATATGGCACTTCTGCCACGTCTCCGCGGGCGCGCGCATCGGCCGCGGCTGCGTTCTCGGGCAGAACGTCTTCGTCGCGGGCACCGCCGTCATCGGCGATGGCGTCCGGATCCAGAACAACGTGTCTGTCTATGACGGCGCCCTGGTCGAGGACGACGTGTTCCTCGGCCCCTCCGCCGTCCTCACCAACGTCGTCAACCCGCGCGCGCAGATCGACCGCCGCGCCTTCCTCGACAGGACGCGCCTTCGCCGCGGCGCCACCGTGGGCGCCAACGCCACCATCGTCTGCGGCGTCACGATCGGGCGCCACGCGTTCATCGGCGCCGGCGCCGTGGTCACCCGCGACGTCCCCGACTACGCGCTCGTCACCGGCGTGCCGGCCCGGCGCACCGGCTGGATGAGCCGCCACGGTCACAAGCTCGTCGCCTCGGGCGACGGCCTGATGCGCTGCCCCGAGAGCGGCTATCGTTACGAGCGCCGCGGCGAGATCGTCCGTTGCCTCGATCTCGACGAGGACGCGCCGCTGCCGGCGCCCCGCGCCGCGGCCGCGCGCCATTACCGCGATCTCCCCCCGGCGGAGGACGACGAGGGATGACGCCGCCGGTCCCCTTCTTCGACCGCGCCCGCGGCGATCTCGCCATGCAGGGCGAGCTCACCGCCGTGTTCCAGTCGGTGGTCCAGAGCGGCCGCTACATCCTCGGTCCGGAGGTCGAGGCCTTCGAGTCGGAGTGCGCCGCGTACCTCGGCGTCCGGCACGCGATCGGCGTCTCGTCCGGCACCGACGCGCTGCTCGCCGCGCTGATGGCGTTCGGCGTCGGCGCGGGCGACGAGGTGGTGTGCCCCGCGTACACCTTCTTCGCGACCGCCGGCGCTGTCCATCGCACCGGCGCGCGGCCGGTCTTCGCGGACGTGCTCCCCGGCTCCTTCAACCTGGATCCCGCCTCCCTGGCGCGCGCGCTGACCGCGCGCACCCGGGCGGTCGTCGCCGTCCACCTCTTCGGCGCCTGCGCGCCCATGGACGAGCTCCTCGCCGTCGCGCGGGGCGTGCCGATCATCGAGGACGCGGCCCAGGCGTTCGGCGCCGAGCGCGCGGGCCGCCGCGCGGGCGCGCTCGGGCGCCTCGGGTGCTTCTCGTTCTTCCCGACCAAGAACCTCGGCGGCTTCGGCGACGGCGGGCTCGTGACCACCGACGACGGCGACCTCGCCGATCGCGTCCGCGCGCTGCGGGCGCAGGGCGCTCGCGAGAAGCATCGCCACACGCTGGTCGGCGGCAACTTCCGGCTCGACGCGCTCCAGGCGGCGCTCCTCCGGCGCAAGCTGCCGCGGCTCGGCGCGCTCCTCGAGCGGCGGCGCGATCACGCCGCGCAGTACGCGTCGCTCCTCGGCGGCGCGGGCCTGCCGATCTCGCTGCCGGACGCCGGCGACGCCGGGCACACGTTCAACCAGTACGTGATTCGCCTGCACGACGCGTCGCTGCGCGACCGCTTGCGGAGCTTCCTCGCCGCGCGGGGCGTCGGCACCGAGATCTACTATCCGGCGCCGCTCCACCTTCAGCCCTGCTTCGCGCCGCTCGGCCCGCCCGCCGGCGCCCTCCCGGTCGCCGAGTCCGCCGCGCGCGAGACGCTCGCGCTCCCCATCTTCCCCGAGCTCACCGGAGAAGAGGTCGCGCGCGTGGCGGCCGCGATCCGCGCGTTCTTCGGCTGACGGCCGGCCCTCCCGCGCGCGGGCAGGAGGAGCGCGCGAGGCACCTCGAGCGAGCGCCGGGCGGCGGCCTCCGGCGGATGCGGCGTACAATCGGCGCGTGGAGGCCAAGATTCGTGAGCTCGGTTCATCGATCGACCCGAGCGAGGCCGCGCACGCGCTGAGGCTCCTGGTCGCGATCGCGGATCTGCGCTCGTTCTCCGCGGCGGCGGAGCGGCTGGGGCTCACCCCGTCGGCCGTGAGCAAGGCCGTCTCCCGCGCCGAGGCGCGGCTCGGCGTGCGGCTCGTGCAGCGCACGACGCGCCGGGTCTCGCTCACCGATCTCGGCGAGGCGTACGTCGCGCGCGGCCGGCAGCTCCTCGCCGACGTCGAGTCGCTCGAGCGCGACATCGCAGCGCGCGACCAGGCGGTGCGCGGCCCGCTGCGCGTCGCGGCGCCGGCGGTCTACGGCGCGTGCCGCGTCGCCCCGATCTGCGCGCGCTTCCAGGCCGAGCACCCGGGCGTGACCGTCGATCTCCGCTGCGGCGACCGGCTCGCCGACCTTGTCGAGGAGCGGATCGACGTCGCGGTCCGCATGGTCACCGCCCCGCCCGCCGAGCTCGTCGCGCGCCCGCTCGAGGACGACCGGCGCGGCCTCTACGCGAGCCCGGGCTACCTCCGCGGGCGCCGCGCCCCGCGCGACGCGGCCGAGCTCGGCGCGCACGCCGGGCTCCGCTACGGCCCGGGCGGCGCGTCGCACGTCGTCTTTCGCCTCGTCGAGCCCGGCGGCGCCGAGGCGCCGGCGCGGGTGCCCGCGGTCTTCTCGAGCGACAGCGTCCTCGCGGTGCTCGAGGCGACGCGCGCCGGCCTCGGCTTGGCCGAGCTCCCCGCGTACCTCGTCGCGGACGACGTCGCCGCCGGCCGCCTGCGCGAGGTGCTCGCCGGGTGGCTGCCGGTGCGCCGCCGGGTCGTCGCGGTGTACCTCCCGTCGCGCTTTCTGCCCGCGCGGGTGCGCGCGTTCGTCGACCACCTCGCCGGCGCCCTGCGCGCGCCGGCTCGCGCGCGGCGCTGACGGACGGCCGCGAAACCATCTCGGGTCCGGAAGCCCCTTAGGGCGGATCTGCCGCGGCGCCGGGCCGCGCGACCCTCCCTGTGCTAGACGTGCGCGCCATGAGCGTCGAGGTCGGCATCGTCGGACTGCCCAACGTGGGCAAGAGCACCCTGTTCAACGCCCTGACGGCCGCGAAGGCCGAGGCGCAGAACTACCCGTTCTGCACGATCGAGCCCAACGTCGGCGCCGTCCCTGTCCCTGACGATCGGCTCGCGACGCTCGCGAAGTACATCAAGACCGAGAAGATCGTCCCCGCCATGGTGCGGGTGGTCGACATCGCCGGGCTCGTGCGCGGCGCGAGCACGGGCGAGGGGCTCGGGAACAAATTCCTGAGCCATATCCGAGAGGTAGACGCGATCCTCCACGTCGTCCGCTGCTTCACGGTCGCCGACGTCGTGCACGTCGACGGCGGCGTCGATCCGCTCCGCGACATCGACACGATCGAGACGGAGCTCATGCTGGCCGACCTCGGCTCGCTCGAGGGGATGCTGGAGCGCACGAAGAAGCAGGCGAAGGGCGACAAGGAGCTCCTGCCGAAGATCGCCCTCATGGAGAAGTGTCTCGAGGCGCTCCAGGCGGGCAAGCCGGTCCGCGGGCTCTCCTTCGACGAGGAGCAGCGGAAGGTCGTGAAGACGTTCGGGCTGATCACCTCGAAGAAGGTCCTTTACGTGGCGAACGTCGACGAGTCCGACGTCTCCGGCACGGGCCCGCTCGCGGCGAAGGTGCGCGAGCGCGCCGCCTCCGAGGGCAGCGGCGTCGTGCCGGTGTGCAGCAAGCTCGAGGCCGAGCTGAACGAGCTCGCGCCCGAGGAGCGCGCGGAGATGCTCGAGAGCCTGGGCATGAAGGAGCCGGCGCTCGCGACGCTCGCGCGCGAGGCCTACCGGCTCCTCGGCCTCCAGAGCTACTACACGGCCGGTCCCAAGGAGATCCGCGCCTGGACGATCCCGGTCGGGTGCACGGCGCCGCAGGCCGCGGGCGTCATCCACAGCGATTTCGAGAAGGGCTTCATCCGGGCGGAGGTCTACAGCGTGGACGACCTCGTCGAGCACCGGACCGAGGCCGCCATCCGCAGCGCCGGCAAGCTTCGTGTGGAGGGCAAGACGTACGTCTTCCAGGACGGCGACGTCACGCACTTCCTCTTCAACGTCTGATCTCTCCGTTCCTCGAGCGCGCCCGCTCGCCGCGGGTCCTCTCGAGCGCGCGCGCAGCGCCCCTGCGCTGCGCGCGTTCCTGCTGGGCGCGTGCCCCTGCTTCGCGGGCGGCGCGGCATCGCCGTTGCTCCTCGGCCGTGTGCGCAGGCGCGGTGTACCGGCCGCGACCGCCGGCGTTCCGGCCGGCCTTGCGCCTCGTGAACGGAGGCGGCGGTGCCCAGGGCGAGCGGCGGCGCGTTGTGTGTGCTGGTTCTCCTCATCTCGCCGGCGGGCGCCGCGGCGGCCTGCGTCGCTGCCGCGACCGACGTCCCCCCCGAGGAGGCGGCCGCTCCGGACCCGGGCGGCGACGCGTCGCCGGCGCCTCCTCCGCCCGCGCCGTGCGCGCTGCCGCACGGGTTCCTCGCGGGCGAGCCGCCCCGCTTCCCCGCGACGCCCGCGCCGGCCCTCGGCCACAGGTCCGCGGCGGCTCCCGGCGACGACGCCTTCGGGCGCTTCGTGCGGTCCACCGTCGCGTTCTGCGGTCCCGACGACCGGCCGTACTTCCTTCGCTACCGCTTCTACCTCACCGGCCCGTTCGCGGGCCGCTGGCGGCGCCCGCCGCTCGCCCAGCCGCTCTGATCCGAGCGCGCCGCGCCGCCCCCCCCCCGGGCGGCCGGCGCCCTCGCCGCGCGTCGCCGCCACGGCGGCGCCGCGGCGTCCGGTTTTTTGACCCCCCAGATCCGCTCGGCTACCTCCGTCGCCTTCACGGGACGAAAGGACGATCATTTGGGCGCACTCAAAGGATCCATCTCATTCTCGAAGTTCTATGTCCGCGGCGACCTCCCCGAGGGGTTCCGCGACAAGTTCGTCGAGCGAATCCAGCTCCGCGCGTTCCGGCCGCTGACGGTCGACGAGGACGCGGAGCAGCGCGCCGGGTGGTGCTCCATCGAGAACCCGCTCGATTGCGAGCTCGATCACGGCAAGATCTTCTTCAACTCGTACCTCAACCTCGGCCTCAGGACCGATCGCTGGCAGGTGCCCGCGGCGCTCTTCAAGGCGCATTTCGCCGAGGCGGAGCGGGAGCACCTCGCCAAGCGCGGCCGCGAGAAGCTCGGGCGGCGCGAGAAGGAGGAGCTCCGCGCGGTCGTGTCGAGGAAGCTCCGCGCGCAGCTCATGCCAGTGATGAAGGTCGTCGACCTCTCCTGGAACCTGGAGGCCGGCGTCGTGCGGTTCTGGAACCAGTCGCCGCGCGCGCACGAGGGGCTCGCGGAGCTCTTCGAGGACACCTTCGAGCTCGATCTCGTGCCCGAGAGCCCCTACACGGCCGCCCGCGAGCTCGGCCTGACGAGCGAGCAGCTGGCCGCGTTCGAGGTGCTCAAGCCCACCGTCTTCCACGCCGAATCGACCCTTGGAGGTGCCCTGTGAGCCTCGCCGAGCTGATCGAGCAGCGCCGGTTCGTCGGCCGAGAATTCCTTGTCTGGCTCTGGTTCGAGAGCGAGCTCTTCGAGGGCCGCTTCTCCCTCGACGCCCTCGGCGTCTGCGAGCTCTGGCTCGAGGGGCAGATCACGCTCGTCCAGGAGAAGGAGCAGAGCCGGCTCAAGGGCGCGGCGCCGAGCAGCGCCCCCGAGGCCCACGAGGCGCTGCGCCAGGGCAAGCTCCCGTCGCAGGCGCGCGTCCGCGTCACCCGCGGAGAGCTCGAGTACGCGTTCCTCTTCAACGCCGACGCGTTCGCGCTCGCGGGCGTCAAGATCCCGAGCGTCGTCAAGGACGCCGTGGACGAGCAGTTCTACGAGCGCATGTACCTCATCGAGGAGCTCGAGACGCTCTTCACGGCGCTCTACGGCGAGTTCCTCGCGCTGCGCCTCAGCGCCGCGTGGGAGACGGGCGTCTTGCCGTTCCTCCGCGCCTGGGTGCGGGGCGAGCCGATCGACGCGGCCGCGTACCAGAAGCTCCGGGGCAAGCTCGCGCCGGTCCGCGGCGCGGCGAGGTCGAGGACGACCCCGCCGCCCGCGGCGGCGCCCGAGCGCGCGGCGCGCGTCGTCGCCTGAGCCGGCCCTCGGCCGAGCATTATCCGCGCCGCGCCGCGCCGCGCGCGGCCGGCGCGCCCGCGCCGCTACTTCCCCTTCACCTTGCCGTGGATCTGCTTCGCCATCGCGAGGTGCTCGCGGAGCTGCGGGAGCGTCGCGGCGGCGAAGCCCTTCACATCGGCGTCCTTCGCCTCCTTCGAGGCCTTCTCGAACTTCGCGACGTCGTGCTCGTGGTCGTCGACCATCGCGCTCATGTAGGCCTGGTCGAACTCGGTCCCTGTCTTCTGCGACAGCTTGTCGACCTTCTCGCGGTGATCCTTGTCGAGCTCCTGCGGCACGAGCATGCCCTTCTGCTGCGCGACCTGGGCGAGCCGCTTGTTCGCCGCGGAGTGGTCGTCGATCATCCGCTGCGCGAAGCGCTTCACCTCCGGGCTCGCGGCGCGCTGCTGCGCGACCTGCCCGAGCCGCACCTCGAGGAGCCCTCCCTGGCCAGCCTTCTCGACGAACTCCCGGTCAGCCTTGCTGAGCTTGACCTCGCCAGCCTGGCCCTGATGCCCTGTCGAACCCTGCCCCTGCGCGGCCACCGAGGCCGGCAGGATCGCTGTCCCGATCAAGATGGTGAATAAAACAGGCCTGAGCATTTTCGTCCCCTCCTTGTTCCGGCTCTCGCCGGGGGGACGCGCCGAGCGCTGCATGGAACCGGCGCGGCCGGACTCCACGGCTCGGTGCCCCCGGTCGAGCCACCCGTGATCTGTCGTGAGACCCCGGCGCTCTGGCAAGGGGCAGCGGTCACGGGGCGGCCTGCCGCGGCCGTGCGGCGGCCCGCGCGCTCGGCGTCGGCGCGCGGCCTCCGGCGCCTCGTCGAAGGGCAAACGACCCCCAAGAACTGGGCCCAGGCTGCTCGCTCATCTACCCTCGGCGCCTGTGGTCGGCGATTTCTTCAAGCGCCTCACGAACGGCATCGTCTTCCTGCTCGCCGCCCTGACCTTCTTCCTCGTCCCCATCGGCAGGAAGACGGCCGCGCAGCACCTCGTCGCCATCGTCTCGACGCCGCCCGCCAAGGAGGCCGCCTCGGCCTTCGCCCACATCGCTCGCCGCATCACCGCGGAGGCGCGCACCGAGCTGGACAAGCTCCGCAACCCGCCGCCCGCGCCGCGCGAGCCGAAGCCGCCGGCGAAGTCGAGACCGCCGTCGTGACCCCGGCCCCGGCCGGCCCGCGCTCGGCGGGCGCGCGGAGGGCTCAGCCCTTGCGCGGATCCTTCACGTTCGGGTGCTCGTTGTAGAAGGCGTCGAGGCTCTCCCGGGAGATCTCCGCCTCGATATCGCCGTCCCTCAGGATCTTCGCCTGACAGCCGAGGCGGCTGCTCGACCGCACGTCGAACGCCTTGTCGAGGATGTCCTCCTCGTCCTCCTCGGCCTCGCTGAGGAGCTCGCGCCCCTTCGTGACGTACACGTGGCAGGTGGAGCACGCGCAGACGCCGCCGCACGCATCGCCCTCGGGGGCGCCGACGGACTTCGATGCCTGGAGGACGGTCGACCCCACCGGGACCTCGACCTCCCACGCGCGACCGTGCGCCAGAAAGCGGACCTTGGCCATCAGCTCCTCCTCGCTTCGACGGCGGCCTGCGCCGCGCTGGCGCCGCCCGCCTCGGCCGCCGCGCGGCCCGCGTCGTCCCCGCGGTGCTCGGCCAGGTGCGCGTCCACGCCCTTCGCCGCGGCGACGTTCGCCTCGACGTCCTCGACCTGCTTGCCCGCGATCGCCTTGGCCACGGCGCGGTCCATCCGCCGCCCCGCCCACGCGCGCGTCGCGTCGTCGAGCGCGTCGGTGCGCGCCTGGATCAGCCCCGGCTTGTCGCCGCGGATCGCCGCGTCGAGGGCGCTCAGCGCCGCCTCGATCGCCTCGCGCTCGCCTGGCCCGAGCAGGTCGGCGTCCGCGGAGAGCGCCTTGCGCGTCGCCATCGCCACGCGCTCGCCCTCGACCCGCGCCTCGACGAGCCGCCGCTTGAGCAGGTCCTCCTCGCCGTGGTCGAGCGCCGCGAGGAGCATGTTCTCCACCTCCTCGTCGGTCAGCCCGTAGCTCGGCTTCACCTCGACCTTCTGCTCGACCCCGGTCGTCAGCTCGCGCGCGGTCACGCCGAGCAGACCGTCGGCGTCCACGCGGAACGTCACCTCGAGCCGCGCCATGCCCGCGGGCATCGGCGGGATCCCCTTCAGCACGAAGCGCGCGAGCGACCTGCAGTCGGCGGCGAGCTCCCGCTCGCCCTGCACGATGTGCAGGTCGAACCCGGTCTGGTTGTCGGCGTAGGTCGTGAAGACCTGCCGCGCCCCGGCCGGGATCGTCGTGTTCCTCGGCAGGATCTTCTCGGCGACGCCGCCCATCGTCTCGATGCCGAGCGACAGCGGCAGCACGTCGAGCAGGAGCACCTCGTCCGCGCGCTCCATCGAGCCGGCCAGGATGTCGGCCTGGATCGCCGCGCCGAGCGCGACGACCTCCTCCGGATCGATGTCCTTGAGCGGCTCCTTGCCGAAGAGCTTCGCCACGTAGTCGCGCACGTACGGCACGCGCGTCGCGCCGCCCACGAGGATCACGCCGTCGACGTCCGCGGCCTGGACGCCCGCGTCGCGGAGCGCGCGGCGGCAGGCCGCGCCCGTGCGCTCCACGATGGGCGCGATGAGCGCGTTCAGCTCGTCGCGGGTCACGGTCACGACCTTCGACGCCGGCTGGCCGCCGCCCGCCTGCGCGGGCAGCTCGACCTCGACCCGCTCCGCGTCGGTGAGCGCGTGCTTGATGCTGCGGGCGGTGTCGAGCGCGAGCCGCACCACCTCGGGCGTGCGCCGCGCCGCGCCCATCTCCTGGAGCAGCCGCTCGGCGAGCGCCCGGTCCATGTCGTCGCCGCCGAGCGCGCTGTCGCCGCCGGTCGACTTCACCTGGAAGACCCCGTCGTCGAGCAGCAGGACGGTGATGTCGAACGTCCCGCCGCCGAGGTCGTAGACGGCGAACAGGCCGTTTTGCTGCTTGTCGAGCCCGTACGCGAGCGCCGCGGCCGTCGGCTCGTTGAGCAGGCGCAGCACCTCCAGCCCGGCCAGCCGGCCGGCGTCCTTGGTCGCCTGCCGCTGGGCGTCGTCGAAGTAGGCCGGCACCGTGATCACCGCGCCGCCCACGGACCGCAGCTCGCGCTCGGCCGAGGTGCGGAGCTCCCTCAGGATCTCCGCCGACACCTCGACGGGCGTCACGACCTGGTCGCGCACCTTGAAGCGCACGCTCTTCGCGTCGTCGGGGCCCTTCGGCTCCACGAACTCGTACGGCCCGAGCCGCCGCGTCTCCGGGTCGTTCGCGCCGCGGCCCATGAAGCGCTTCACGCTGACGATCGTCTCGCGCGGGTGGCTCTGCGCCATCCGCCGCGCGCTGTCGCCCACGATCGCGTGGCCGCGCTCGTCGTAGTGCACCACCGACGGCACGAGCCGCTCGCCGTTGCAGTCGTCGATGACCACGGGCCGGCCGTCGCGCACGCGGGCGACGAGCGAGTTCGTCGTCCCGAGATCGATGCCGATCGGGCTGGGCCTTGCCTTGGGGTCGAAAATTTCGAGGAGGGTCATGTCTGATCCGCGAGTTCTTCTTCGATTGCGCTCACTTCGTCGAGGAAGCGCCGGATGTAGCGGAGCTCGCTCAGCATGGCGAGCACGCCCTTCATCCGTTCCGGGTCGCCCCCTGCGGCGGCGAAGGCCGCCTGGATGGCGGCGAGGGTCGCCTGCTCGCGCGCCCGCATCCCGTCGCCGAGACGCGCGATCCGCGCGCGATCGCGCCGCTTCGACGCCTCGGAGAGCTCCTCGCGCGACTCCATCATCTCCATCAGCAGGGCGGGGGAGGCCTTCTGCTCGCCCTCCTCGCCCCGCGCGATCCCGGCGCGCTGGAGCAGCGCCTCGGCCCGGCGGATCGGATCCCTGAGGACGCGCAGGGCGTCGTTCGCCTCGATCGCGCGCCCCAGCGCGAGCCTCCGCTCGGCCGCGGGGGCGCCCGCGTAGCGATCGGGGTGGAGCGCGCGCGAGAGATCGCGGTGGCGCTGCTCGAGCGCGCGCAGGTCGAGGTCGAACCGAGGCTCGACGCCCAGGATATCGAAGGGATCGGTCATCACGTGCTCTGGGGAGGAGCGCCTCGGCGGCGAGGGCGGGCGCTCCCAGCGGCGGCTCAGGCCACCGTGAACGAGTGCCCGCAGCCGCAGCGCGTCGCCTCGTGCGGGTTCTTGAACTTGAAGCCCTGGTACATGAGCGTCTTCTCCCAGTCGAGCACCGAGCCGCCCAGGTAGAGGATGCTCTTCTTGTCGCAGAAGACGCGCACCGTGGCCTTGCCCGGCTCCGCGAACTCCAGGACGAAATCGCCGGATCGGGGCGGTTTGTCCTCGAACTCGATGACGTAGGAGAACCCGGAGCAGCCGCCGCCGCGGATCCCGACCCGGATGGCGCCCTCGGGCGTGCCGCGCTTGGCGAGCTGGGCGCGGATGGCCTGGACCGCCGCGTCGCTCACCGAGATCGTCCGCTTCGACTTGGCCTCCGCCTCTCCCGCGGCCCCGCTGCTCTGCGCGGGCGCGGCATCCGCCGCGGCGGGCGCGGGCTGGGCCCCGCCGTCCGCGGCTCTGGTCGTGGTCGTCTCCTCGCTGGTCTGCATGGCGCTGCTCCCTCTCCGGTGCTCCGGGCCGCCCCGGAAGCCGGTGTGTTACTTCGCGCTCGCCGTCGCGGTGCCCTCGGCGGCGCCCGCGGGCGCGGCGCCGCCGAGCTCCTTCTTCGCCTGCTGCTTGGCTCGGAAGTCGGCGATCGCGCTCTTGATCGCGTCCTCGGCGAGGACCGAGCAGTGGATCTTCACCGGGGGCAGGTGGAGCTCCTCGGCGATCATGCTGTTCTTGATCGTCTCCGCCTCGTCGATCGTCTTGCCCTTCAGCCACTCGGTGGCGAGCGACGACGACGCGATGGCCGACCCGCAGCCGAACGTCTTGAACTTCGCGTCCTCGATGACGCCGCCCTCGCCGACCTTGATCTGCAAGCGCATGACGTCGCCGCAGGCCGGAGCGCCGACGAGCCCGGTGCCGACGCGCTCGTCATTCTTGTCGAGCGTGCCGACGTTCTGGGGGTTCTCGTAGTGCTCGATGACCTTATTGCTGTATGCCATGGCTCTCTCCTCGACCGTTTCCTTTCCTCTCGAAACCTTGCTCTGACGGGCCTGCGCGGCCCCTCAGTGGGCCGCCCACTGCACGCTGTTGAGGTCGATCCCCTCTTTGTGCATCTCGTAGAGCGGCGACATGTCGCGCAGCTTGTTCACCTTGCGGATCACGAGGTCGGCGACGTGATCGACCTCTTCCTCGGTGGTGAAGCGCCCGAGCCCGAAGCGGATGGACGAGTGGGCCAGGTCGTCGCCGATGCCCATGGCGTGCAGGACGTAGGAGGGCTCGAGGCTGGCGCTCGTGCACGCCGAGCCGCTGGAGACGGCCACGTCCTTGATCGCCATCATCATGGCCTCGCCCTCGACGAAGCTGAACGACACGTTGAGGTTGCCCGGCAGGCGCCGATCGGGCGAGCCGTTCAGCTGGATGGCGTCGAGCTCCTTCCAGAGCCGGGTCCGGAGCCGCTCGCGCAGCGACAGGATGCGCGCCGACTCCGCCTCGCCCTCCTCCAGGAGGATCTCGGCGGCCTTGGCGAACCCGACGATGCCGGGCACGTTGAGCGTGCCGGACCGCATGCCGAACTCGTGGCCGCCGCCGTCCATCTGCGCGGTGATGCGGACGCGCGGCTTCGACCTGCGCACGTACAGGCAGCCGATGCCCTTCGGCCCGTAGATCTTGTGGGCCGTCACCGACGCGAGGTCGACCCCCATCTGCTCGACGTTGAAGGGGATTTTCCCGACGCCCTGCACCGCGTCGCTGTGGAAGAGGATGCCCTTCGCTTTCGTGATCTTGCCGATCTCGGCGATGGGCTGGACCGTGCCGACCTCGTTGTTGGCGAGCATGATCGAGACGAGGATCGTCTTGTCGGTGATCGCCTTGGCGACGTCGTCCGGGTCGACCATCCCGTACTTGTCGACCTTGAGGTAGGTGACCTCGTAGCCCTGCTTCTCGAGCCGTTTGCATGTGTCGAGCACGGCCTTGTGCTCGATGACGCTCGTGATGATGTGGTTGCCCTTGTCCTTGTAGAACTCGGCGACCCCCTTGATGGCGATGTTGTCGCTCTCGGTCGCGCCGGAGGTGAAGATGATCTCCTTCGGGTTCGACGCGCCGACAAACTTGGCGAGCGTCTCGCGAGCGTGGCTGACGGCCTCCTCGGCGGTCCAGCCGAAGACGTGGCTCCGGCTCGCGGCGTTGCCGAACTTGCTGTTGAAGTACGGCAGCATGGCGTCGAGGACACGCGGATCGACCGGGGTCGTCGCGTGGTAGTCCATGTAGATCGGAAGTTGGATGGCCATGATGTTCTCGCTCAGCGGTGATTCGAGCCCTGGCGGCACTGCCCATTGCCGCCGCGGATCCCGGCGACGAGCTCGGGCTCAGCCTTGCTCTTGTCGTGAAGATTACAGTTCGTGCAGGCGGCGACGAGCTCTGCCGGGTCGCACGTCTCGCAGGTGTCGAGGTAGGCGAGGCTCGCGACGAGCTCGTGTTCGAGGTTCTCGAGGTGCGCGATCTGCTCCCGCACCTCTTCGAGCTTCTGCTGGTAGACGTCCCGGATGCGCGACATGGCGCCGGGGGCCGACGAGGACGACTCCCAGGTCGAGACGATCTGCTGGATCTGGCTCAGCGACAGGCCGAGGTCGTGGAGCTTGCCGATCCACCGGACCCGGGTGAGTGCCGCGTGGTCGTAGAGCCGGTAGCGCCCCTTGGAGCGGGCGTGCGGCCTGAGCAGCCCGACCTCCTCGTAGTGGTGGATGGCCCGCACCGTCTTCCCGGTCGCCTTGGCGATGTCGCCCACCTGCAGGAGGCGCTCGTCTTCCTCGGCCTCAGCGCAGCCCCCGGCCCGTGTTCCGTCCGTTCTGGACAGGATGGGCCCGTCGATGCTGTGCTCGTGCGCGACAGGGAGGTGGTGCCGGGTCGTCATGGGTGCGCCAGGTTGAAACCCTGACCCTTACGTACGCGTGAGGGTTGCGGACCTTCTAGGGCGCTGGACGGAGGCTGTCAACCGGCTTGTACTGGTACCGGCAGGGAGCGGCGCCCAGGCCGCCGGCTCGGCGGTCCCAGGTTGAGGTCGCCCCGCCGGCCTCCCAGGTTGAGGTCGCCGCGGCTCCCAGGTTGAGGTCGCCGCGGCTCCCAGGTTGAGGTCGCCCCGCCGGCGTCCCAGGTTGAGGTCGCCGCGGCTCCGGCGTCCCAGGTTGAGGTCGCCGCGGCTCCCAGGTTGAGGTCGCCGCCGGCGTCCCAGGTTGAGGTCGCCGCCGGCGTCCCAGGTTGAGGCCGCCGTCCCAGGTTGAGGTCGCCGTCGGCCTCCCAGGTTGAGGTCGCCGCCGTTGCAGCCGGAGCCACGATGTCACGCTCTGACAGGCTCTCCGCAACCGAAGAGACAACCCTGGAAGGTACATTCCTGGGGTGAGGCGAGGACGCCTATGCCGGGTCAGGTCGGCTGAGCTCGGCAATACCATCCTCGGAGCCAACGTCACCGTGAATGGAGCGCCTCGAGCACGGACGTCGCGGGCAGCGCGTTGCGGATCATCGCACCTGGACGAACGGTGAGGTGCATTGTGCTCGCCGCACAGACCGTCGGAATCGAGCGATCAGCAAGTTTGACTTGCGTCGTGGCTGCCGACGATCCGCGCGACAACTAGGGAATCGACGGACACTGACGCCGCATTTTTCCGATCATCGACCGCCGCGAAACGCCTCAAACATAGATATTTACAGTGTAAGTGTAAAGTGTGTGATCTCTCACCATGACGGAAGGTTGGCTTACTAGGGCTTTTTCTTACCTGACGCGCACACTTGTGTCCGTAACCTGCCCCCCGGGTTGTCTCGGGCGCATTGTTGAGGTAGTAGGGGCACATCGACCAAGGCTTTTCTGGCGTTTTATGATGACGAGCTATGAATATCGCGCTCCGCGCTGCACCAAAAGGGGGGGGGACTCCCAAAGGGAAGGAGAGCGATGGTAAGTACGCTCACTGCGGTTATCCTTGCGCTGGTGCTCTCCTGGGCGGCGACGCCGCTCGCGCGGAGGGTGGCGTTCGCTGTGGGGGCGGTCGATGAGCCGACCGCGCGCCGCGTGCACACCCGGCGCATCCCGCGCCTTGGCGGGCTCGCCATCGTTGCAGGCTTTCTGCTGCCGCTTTTCATCCTCGTTGCGCTGCAAACCGACATCGCGCTTCAGTGGTTCTCGCAGCGCTCGCTCGTCGCGGGCCTGCTGGCGGGCGGGCTGACGATCGCGGCGGCAGGCGCCTGGGACGACACCAAGGGGATGCGCGCGCGGCACAAGCTGCTCGCGCAGATCCTCGCCGCGTCGATCGCGTGGATCTGCGGGCTCCGCCTCGAGTGTGTGACGCTGCCGTACTTCGGCCACGTCTCCTTCTGGCCGTTGTCCTTTCTCGTGACGATCCCCTGGTTCGTCGCGATCATCAATGCGGTCAACTTGATCGACGGGCTCGACGGCCTCGCCGCGGGCGTGGGCTTCTTCGCGTGCGTCGCCAACTTCATCACCGCATACCTGGGCGGCTACCCGGGCAACCTGGTGATTTGCCTGCTGGCGGCGACGCTGGCGGGCGCGATCGTCGGATTCCTGTTCCACAACTTCCATCCCGCGACGATCTTCATGGGCGACACCGGGAGCATGTTCCTCGGGTTCATGCTCGCGGCGATCCCGCTCTTCGGCGTGGGCACGGCCAAGGGTGGTACCGCGCTCGCGGTCCTCGTGCCGCTGCTCGCGCTGGGCCTGCCGATCTTCGACATGATCTCGGCGATGGTGCGGCGCTTCATCGCCCGCAGGCCGATCTTCTCGGCAGACCGGTCGCACATCCACCACAAGCTCCTCGATAAAGGCCACTCGCACCGCGGCGCGGTGCTGATCCTCTACGGGCTGAGCCTGCTCTTCACCGTGGTGGCGCTCGTGGCGTACGTCGGCCGCTCGCACGAGATCGGCTTCGCGCTGGTGGCCTGCAGCGCGGTGCTCTTCATCGTGGTGCGCGCGGCGGGCTCGTTCGCGCTCTTCGGGGCCCGCCCCGCCGCCTCCAAGCGCTCGCGGGAGGCGGTCGTCGAGGCGCTGCGCCGCGCCGTGCCGCGGGCGCTGCTCGAGATCGAGACCGCGAGCGGGCCCGAGCGGCTGCGCGTGGTGCTCGAGCGCTTCGCGGCCGAGGCGCGGCTCCTGGCCATGGAGGTGAGCTCCAAGGGCGCGAACGGCAGCGCGCGCGTGAAGCCCTGGACCTGGACGCGGGACATCGCGACGCCGCTGCAGCTGCGCGAGGCGGTGGCCGCGGTGTTCACCTTCGACCTCGGGGGCGAGACCGTCGAGCTGCGGTTCCGCTGGGACAGCGAGGAGAGCGCGGTCAACCCGCAGGCGGACATGTTGCTGCAGCTCGTGGCCGACTCGGCGGAGCGGCTGCTGCTGCGCCGGCCGTCCTCGCGCACGCTGGAGCCGCTCGCTCAGGGGCGCCTGTCGGTGGTCTGAGCCGCCTCGTCCAGCGGCCTTCGGCCTCCACCGCTGGGCCCGCAGGACAATCCACGAGACACCGTAGAGCGCGCTCATCACGTCGTCGCTTCGAACGCTACGACGAACGCGCTTTATCACCGGTTCTCGAATCCCACGCAGTCCTGGAAGGTTGAATCAGGTCAGGGGTCGCGGCCGAGGAACGCTCTCCAGGGGCGTCGATCGCCCGGCCCACGCTCGGGCGAGGCGCGTCACCACCGGACGCGAAACCCGCCGCGAAAGCCGCCCCGGACCTGGAAGCTCCCCGCGAAGACCACCGCCGCCTGCGGCTGCCGGAAGCGGGGGAACCACACGCCCGAGCTCCGGTCCAGCGTGAGCGCCCGGCCCTCGATCGCGATCGATCCGGTCCGCAACGCGGCCTCGTCGAGCCTGAGCCGCGAGCACGCGCTCGTCCGGCCGCCGATGATCTCGTCGCGGATGGCGAGCTCCCGCTCGGAGAGCTCGAGCGCCCGCCGGTGCACGGGGGCTCCAGGGAGGAACCGGTATCCGTCGTGCTCAGCCTCCACGGCGACATGCGCGCGGGCCTGCTCGATCCGGCGCACCTCGGCGCGGGCACGGCGGCCGACGCGGAAAGCGCTCCACACCTCGCTCGAGTCGGCGCCGCCGAGCTCGATGGTGTTGTGCGCGCGCGTGGCCCGGGTCTCCTCCCGATCGCGATCCGCCTTGTAGCTGGAGACGCCGTAATCGACGACGGCGCGCTCGCCCCCGATCCACAGCTCGAACGTGAGCGCGTCGGCGTGCACGTGCCCCGGCTGGTAAGACGCCCCGTCCGCCCCGGCGTCGAACGCGAGCCAGGCCCCTGCGCCGGAGCGCAGGATCACCCAGCCGGTCGCGGCGAGGCGGTGGAGCGACGGCGCGCCGTCCGGCGCTGCGCCGGGCGATCGGGCCGGATCGAAGAGGCCGAGCTCCTCGCCGAGGCCGAGGACGACATCGAGCTCGGGCGCGGCGTCGAGCGCGGCGTCGTTGAACAGAGGATAGGTGCCGTCCGGAGCGCGGACCGCCGCGGCCCACGAGAGCGCCCTCTCGGCCGTTGTCCGCCAGAGCTCGGGCACCTCGCGCCCGGACGCTTGCGCGAGCTCGATCGCCTCGAGCAACGCGGCCGTCAGCGCGAGGTGGTACGAGGCGGAGAGCTCGAAATGCCCGCCGTCCTCCAGGAACTGCTCCGGCAGCTGCCAGGCGAGGAGCGCCGAGCCGAGCTTCCACCACGCCTCGGCCTCGAGCCCTTCGGTCACCGCGCCGCCGCACACGAGCCCGATGGCGTTCTCCACCAGATGATTGCCGAGCAGGTGCAGCTCGAGGCCGAGCGCGATGGCCCGACAAGCGCGCCCGAGCTCGGCCGAGAGCCCAGGACGCCCGAGGCGCGCGGCGACCGCGAGCCGACGGGCGCGCACCGAGGCGGGGAACGGATGCGACGCGATGGGGTCGTCCCATGCGCTCGGGGCCTCGAGCGTCGGATCGGCCCCGAGCTCGTAGCCGTAGGCGCGCTCGTACGCATGCAGCAGCGATCCCTCGGGGATCGCGGCCAGGCGCGCGCCGCCGCGCGCTCGTTCGGCGTCGGCGAAGGCCGCGAAGCGCGCGCGCGGCGGGGCGAAGCCGGGGCGGATGCGCGGAGGTCGCGCCGACGTGGGGACCTTGCCGAGCGCGCGCTGACCGAGCGCGAGCGGGCGGGCGAACACTTGAATCGGATGGAGCTGCGCCACGGTACGGGCGATGCGCGGGAGGTTCATGCCCTGCTTCTCCCCTGTTCTCCTCGAGAGCCCGAGCGAAGGAGCACGCGCTCCAGCACCTCGATGTAGTCGCGCGCGAGCGCGTCGCGATCGAACGAACGCATGACGTAGGATCGCCCCGCTTCCCCCATGCGGCGCCGCCTGTCCGCGTCGGACGCGAGCTCGACGATGGCCCGGGTCATGGCCGGCACGTCCTCGGGCGGAGCAAAGATGCCGGCGCGCGCCTCCTCGACGATCTGCCGTGCCTCGCCGTCGACCGAGATCACGACCGGGCGCGCCATGGCGAGGATCTCGAAGATCTTCGAGGGGATCACGGTCTCGAACAGCTCGGTCTTGCGCAGGGGAACGAGGCAGATGTCGGCGGTGGCGTACACCTCGGCGATCGCGTCGCGCGGGAGCGCGCCGAGGAACATCACGTTGGTGAGCCCGAGCTCACGCGCGCGCGCCCCCAGGCTCGCCCGCTCCGCCCCCTCTCCGACGAAGAGGAAGCGGATGTCGTCGCGCGCGAGCAGGCCTTGGGCCACGTCGAGCACCGCGGAGAGGCCGTGCGCCATCCCGTGCGTGCCGACGTACGCCACCACGAGGCGGTCCCCGAGGTCGAGCTTCGCCCGGAGCGGCGTGTCGCGCGGCGACGGCGTGAACCGGCCGAGATCGACGCCGTTGCGGATGACCTCGATCTTGTCGGCGGGCACGCCCCGGGCGACGAGGCGCTCGCGGAAGCTCTGCGTGACGACGACGATCTCGTCGGCCACCCGGTAGAGCTGCTCCTCGACGACCGTGAGCCCACGCACGACCGGATGCCCTGCCGGGAGCGCGCCCACGGCCACGATGGACTCGGGCCAAAGGTCGCGCACCTCGAAGACGAACGGCAGCCGGCGGGGCGCGGCGAGCCCGTAGCCGGCGACGGCCGTCAAGAAGTGGGGGCTCGTCGCGATGAGCACGTCGCTCGGCGGCAACGCGAGCTGCGCGAGCGTCAGCGCGGAGGCGGCGAACGACCCGTACGCCAGCGAGCGCCGCACCGTGCCCCGGTTGGGGGCGGCGTAGATCCACGTGCGGAGGACCCGCACTCCATGGAAGTCCTCCTCAATGCGGACCCGACCTCGGTACTCGGGCGGGACGACCCCGGTCGGGTGGTTCGGCAGACCTGTGAGGACGGTGACCTCGTGTCCGGCGCGACGCCAGGCTCGGGCGAGCTCCGAGACGCGCGCCGCGGGGGCGCCCGGCTCGGGCGGGAAGTAAGGGGAGACGTAAAGGATGCGCATGATCTGCGTGGCGCTTCAGGCCAGATCCTCGTTGGGGGTTGGTTCGGCCGTTCTCCTGGCGGAGCTCGCGCCCGCGGCCGCTGCAGCCTCGGACCGAGGCGAAGCAGGCCGCCGGCACCCGGACGGCGACGCGGGGGCCCTACTGGCCCGACGATGACGGCTGGCCGAGGCGTCTGTGGCGCAGGGGCCGCTCATATCCATGGCGCACTTTACCCATGGCAGCGAGCTTACGCCGCACGACCTTGACGAACGAGGCCGTCAAGATCGCCACGAGGACCGCGAAACCCAGCGTGAACGAGATTTTGAGGAGGGCGGTGAGCTCGCCCCGGAACTGGTTGTACGAGAAGGAGGCGAGGCACGCGCCGGTCGCACGGCCGAGGAGCGACGTGTCGCGCGCGGCTGCCAGGACGAGCGGCAGCATGAAGAAGAGGGCGCACATCGCCGAGATCTGGATGAAGGTACCGACGAGGCCGAAGTTCAGGTACCCCTCCGCGGCGGCGCTCAGCGCCAGGCCGCCGCCACGCCGCGCGAGGTCGGGATCCTTCCACAGGACATAGCGCTGCGACAGGGCGAGCGGCCGGTCGCGCCAGACCGGGCTGGGAACGAGGATGAGGACGGCGTTGATCCAGCTCTCGCCCGGGTAATCCACGAGGGGAGGCTTCTCGTTCACGATGTTGACGAGGTTCTCATAGATGCGCTGGAGCTCGCCGATCTCCATCACGTTCTCGGTCTGATCGATGCGCGCGGCCGCCGACTCGATCTGCGCGTCGAGCCCGCTGCCCTGCTTGAAGCGGAAGCCGTCGATGGCGATGCCGTAGAAGACGGCGCACACCACGCCGATGGCCAGCCACAGGCGCCGGATCTGCATCCCGTAGGCGTGCAGCGCGAGCCCGACGGAGGCGACGGCGAAGATCAGCGCTCCCCGCCGCCCCGTCACCGTGTAGAGCAGGAAGCTCATCAGGAACGACGCCCCGGCGACGGACACCAGCATCGGGGCCCGCAGGCGGGCTTTGCGGAGCGACGCGTACCGGAGAAAGAAATAAACGGCCGCGAGCTGGATCAGGTACCAGCCCGAGATCAGGATGCCCTTGCCGAACCCTTCGAGGTAGGTGTCCGCGTAGCTCAGCGTGAAGAACCGCCTCACGCCGATCGAGGCGATCCACGCGAACACGAGCCCGAGCCCGAGCAGCCCGACCACCAGGTTCCCCCAGTCCTGGTCCAGGATCGCCTTCGGTCTGTGCACCGGCACCAGGCGCTCCACGTTCGGCGCCTCGGGGGGCCGGCTCAGGGCGGTGCACACGATCGCGCACCCGGCCGCGCCGACGTAGGCCACCTCCAAGGCCGCCTCGTCGCGGCTCGACAGATGCAGGCTGCTGGACATCAGCAGGCGCAGGACGGGCGTGTAAGCGACGCTGAGGAAGTACGTGGCCGGCACGTACGTCTCCGGATCGAGCGGATGAAAGCGGGGGCCGCCGGCGCGGGCGAGCGACGGGACGAGCGTCAGGAACACGATGCCGAGGGTCCACCCGAGCCCGCTGCCGAGCGACCCCTCGAGGACAGGGCCGAGCGCCGCGAGGGCGGCGACGAGGAGCGCCGCCCCGAGCCGGACGCGGGGCGCCCTCGCCCGGGCGGCGGCTGCCTTGGCAGCGCGCCGAGCGCCGGGGGCGCGGGGGATCCCCCACGCGCCAGGGGGCCTCAAGGACATCAAGGGCCGGGGCTCCTCAATTCGGCAGGGGCGGCGGAGGCGGCTCCGCGGGGCCTCCGGGCGCAGGCTCGGCAGGCGGCTGGGCGTAACCGTCGCTCTTGTAGCCGTAGTAGTGGTAGACGCCGTACTCTTTGCGGTTCAGGTCGACGGCGTTCAGCACGACCCCCACGGTCTTGCCCCCGACGTCGTAGAGCGCCCGGATGCCGTGGCGCGCGAAGTCGCGCGTCGTGATGGCCGCTCGCACGACGAGCACGGTGCCGTCGACCAGCGTGGACAGCACGGTGCCGTCGGTCACCGCGACCAGGGGAGGGCTGTCGATGAGCACGCGGTCGAAGCGGCCCTGGAGCTTGCGGAGCAGCGCCTTGAAGCGATCGCTGTGCAGGAGCTCCGCCGGGTTCGGCGGGATGGGGCCCGCGGGGATGACATAGAGGTTCTCCACCTCCGTCTTGAGCGCGCTCTCGTCGTCGATGACCGAGTCGTCGAGCAGCGCGCTCGTGACGCCGATCTCCATGCCTTTTCCGAAGATATGGTGGAGGCGCGGCTTGCGGAGGTCGCAATCGATGAGGACGACCCTCTGCCCTGCCTGCGCCATGGCGACGGCGATGCAGCAGACCGCCGTCGTCTTTCCCTCCGCGGGCCCGGCGCTCGCGATGAGCAGCGTCTTGTACGGGCGGTCGGGCGCCATGAAGAGCAGGTTGGTCCGGATCGCGCGGGCCGCCTCGGCGATCCCGCTCTTCGGTTGATCGTGGACGACGAGCTCGCGACGGCCCGGCTGGGCCGCGCGCCTGCCGCGGCGGTTCGCCCTGCGGAGCTCGGCCTCCCGCTTGTTCCCTTTGTCGAACTCCGGCAAGAGGCCGAGGAGGGGCAGCCCGAGCTCCCGCTCCACCTCATCCGGCGTCTTCAGGGTGCGATCGAGCAGCGCGCGCCCGAGCGCCGCCACGATCCCGAGGAGCAGCCCGGCGAAGATGCCGACCGCGATGTTGGTCGGGACGCGGGGGCGCAGCGGCTCGATCGGGCGGCTCGGCCGGTCGAGGACGCGGATGTTGTTCACCCGCATCATCCGCTGCAGGTCGCTCTCCTTCGTGCGCTCGAGCACGAGCTGGTAGAGCTTCTCCGTGTTGTCCTTGGTCCTGCGGAGGCGGTCGTACTCGATCTTCAGCGAGTTCAGCTCGAAGGCCTGCTTCCTCGCGTTCTCGAGCAGCGTCGCGAGGCCCGCCTCCTGGCGCTTCACGATGGCGAGATCGCGGTTCACCGCTCCCTGGACGTTCTTGACCTCGGCGATGAGCGCGCTCCTGTTGGCGGCGATCCGCTCGTTGGCCGCGCGGACCTCCGGGTGATTCTCGCCCTTGCCGGAGCCGATGAGCGAGTCGCGCTCGCGGACGCACTCCTCTTGTCGCGCCCGCAGCATCTGGAGCACCGGGCTCTGGATGAGCTCGGAGGCGGGGAGCTCGGTCGAGCTGTTCGGGTCGACCTTCGACAGCTCGAGGCTCCGCGCGGCGAACTCCTCCCGTCGCGTGCGCACGGACGTGAGGGCGTCGTTGATCTGCTTCATCTCCTCGCGAAGCAGGTTGGTCTGGTCCTCGAAGTCCACGTCGAGGATATTGTTGCTGAGCTTGTACTCGTGGAGCGAGGTCTCGCTCGCCTCCAGGTCGTTCTTCAGCTTGTCGAGCTGCGTCCTCAGCCAGTCGACGGCCGAGTTGGTCGAGGCGAGCGCTTCATCGAGGTTCTGCTCGATGTACACATCCATCAGGGTGGCGAGCACGCGCTGCGCGCGCTCGCGATCCGCATCGTTGTAACGCACGATCGCGAGGCGGCTGTCCTTCACCGGCTCGACCAAGAGCCGCTCGAGCAGCAGGTCCGCGGCCTCCTCCGGGGTCACGGACTTGGGCGCGGGGGCCGCCGCGTCCTTCGGGAGATCCTCGAGGAAGTAAGTGTCGTTCTGCAGGCTGAGCTGGGCGACGACCGCGAGCGCCACCCGCGTCGACCGGATGACCTTGTACTGGGTCTCGTAATAATCGCGGTTATTCCAGTACGACCCAGTGCCCATGTCGACCACGGCGTCGACCCCGCGGCCGAGCGGCCTCGGAGGATTCGGATCGAACTGCACTGTCGCCGTCGACTGATAAATTTTCTTCTGTCCGAGCGTGTAGAAGGTGACGCTGAGGGCGACGAAGATCATCGTCGCGAGCGCGGTGGCCCAGTGCTTGCTGATGATGCGCCAGGCGGCGACGAGATCGAACGAGCGCTCGGCCGAAGCGTCGCTGGGGGACAGGGAAGGCGCTGGGGCTCTGAATTCGTCAGCCATAAGTCGTACGCTCTAAGCGCGTTTCCCAGGGTAGGGGTCCGCGCGGAGGGCTAAGGTGCTCCCCAAGTCCCCAAAATTCAAGCCGGTGTTCCGAATTGGGCGGGGATGTAGTATAACATGCGCACGTCGGGCTGTCCACGGCCTGAACGCCCGGGCGGCGGCGCGGAGGAGCGCGCGCTGGGAGGACTTTTGCTCGCTGCTGCCGCTCCTCCGGGATGGATTACACTTCGGCCGCGTGCGCAGCGCTACGCTCGCTCGCTGAGGACAAGCAGAATGACACGGTCATCGATGGTAACGCGTGCAGGCGCGATGGCGGCGTGCTCCGCGCTCCTCTTCGCCGGGAGCGACGCGTTTGCAGACTGGCCTTCTGCCCGTCACGACCCGCAGCGCACGGGCGCCACGTCGTCCACGAGCAATATCGCCAAGCCGGCTCCCTACTGGCGATCGTACCTGGGCGGCACGCTCACGTCGAGGAGCATGTTCGCAGGCGACGTGAACCAGGATGGCGAGATCGACCTGCTCTTCGCTTCCGGAGGGCGCGTGACGCTGTCCGATCCGCAGGGCTTCACCCGCTGGAGGACCCCTTCGATGGACTTCCGGGGGCTGCAGGCGGTCGAGGATCTCGACGGGGACGGGCTGCTCGAGGTGGTCGCCGTGACCGGCGCCGGGGCGGCCGTGCTCGATGGAGCGAGCGGCGTCATCCTGTGGATGGAGCACGCCACGGAGCTCGGCGTGCTGGGCGCAGCGCGCCTCGCGGACTTCAACGATGACGGCCACCTCGATCTGTTCCTCGACGAGTGCGGCTGCTGCGCGGTGAAGACCGACAGCCCGGGCGTCATCTACAGCTTCGCGCGGGGGTTCAGCGCCGTGGAGACGCTGCCCCCCCCGCCGCAGCGCTCGCACTGCAACGCCGCCATCGACACGGTGGGCGACTGGGACGGGAACGGAACTGCCGATCTCCTCGTGTCCTCTCACGACCGGCTGTTCTTCGTCTCCGGGTCTGGGGACGTCTTCGCGGAGTCCGGGCTCGTCGGAATGCACCTCGGGGGCGCGATGTGCGAGGCCGTGCGGCTGGGCGACCACCCGAGCCGCCAGCAAGCGCTGTGCTTCCAGAATCGGGTGTTCGGCGTGCAGGGGGCGCGCGAGGTCTCCCTGCTCGCGTACAGGCCGGGCGAGAGCCCGTCGCTGGCCGTCGCCTGGCGGAAGACGCTCAGCCCCAACGACGGCGGCGACGCCCGGGCGCCGACGCGCCTCGTCTGGGACCTCGACGGCGACGGCGCGCTCGAGGTGCTGGCGAGCGGCAAGACGGGCGAGACGTGGACGTCCTTCGTGCTCGACGCGGCCACCGGCGCCGAGCTCGCCGTCATCCCCGACGAGATCGTGCAGGGAGCGGTCCCGGGAGAGTCCGGCGCCGAGCAGTGGATCCTCGCCTCGCGCGAGGAGCGCGTGTCGGCGTTCCGGTTCAGCCGCGCGGCAGGGCAGCGGGTCGAGCGGCTCTGGTCGCTCGACGGGGAGCTGGTCCGCACGCGGTACGACTGGGAGCGCGCGCAGCACACGGGGCTCACCCAGGCGCTGATCATGCCGGATCTCGACGGCGACGGGCGCGGCGAGCTCGTGCTCGAGTCGACCTCGGCGCCGGTGGTGGTCACCGCGTACGCGACGCGCGCGGACGGGGCCTCGCCGGCCGCGGCCTACCGGGTCGGCCTCGGCGTCGGCGTCGGGGCGCTCGACGCGCCGGCGGCGACGTCTCCGGGGTCGCCGCGGCTCATGGTCTCCCGCGAGGACGGCTTCCTCACGCTGCTCGACGCCTCGCTCGCGCCGACGAACCTCGTGCACGAGGGGCGCGAGGTCGTGCCGGGGCTGCGCGTCGGCGGCTACCTCGCCGGCCCCGGCGCCTACGTGAACTTCGGCCGCGCGCCGATCGCGGCGAAGCTGTCGCCGGGGGACACGGCCGACAGCGTTGTCGTCGTCGATAGCCGGGGCGATCTCGTCCGGATCGCGTCCGAGGACGCGAGCAACGTCGCGCCGGCCAAGCCGGCCTGGCGCGTGGTCGACGCGTTCGGCGCCTCGATCTGGCCCGCCGACGACGGATCGCCGGCGACCCTCGCGTGCTTCCGGCGGCGCCACCCGCTCGTCGATCCGCCGAGGTACGCCGTCGTGACGCTCGACGCGAACGGCAGGCAGACGGGCGAGACCGCGGTGCAGAAGCCGCCCGCGTGGGACGTGCTGCACGGAGACCTCGACGGCGACGGGGCGCCCGAGCTTGTGGCGCTCACGGTCGACGCCGCCTACCGCACCGAGATCCTCGCGCTCGATCGGAGCGGCGGGGTGCGATGGAAGGACGACTTCAGCGCCTCGGCCGGGACGCAGGCCGTCGCGATCGCCGACTGGAACGGCGATGGGGGGGAGGACGTGGTCGTGGCGATCAACTCCGCCCGGGTGCTGTCGGGCCGGGACGGCCGCGCCCTCCGCGAGAGCACCGAGCGGTTCCCCTACTTCATGCCGATCCTCGCGGACGTGGCGGGCGACGAGCAGCTCGAGATGACGCTGCAAGGGGGGTACCACCCCGAGCGAACGCTGCCGCACGATCTGAGCTCCGCGCTCTGGAAGGGGCCCGCGAACAGCCGGCCGTACCCGCACGGCGCGATCGCGAGGTGCGAGGGGAGGTCGCTCCTCGTCGAGGGCTCGTACTTGCAGCCGGCGCGCCTCACGTTCACCAAGCTCGACGGCCCCGGCGCCGGCCAGTCGAGCTCCATCGTGCTCGCCGGCGACGCCGTGTTCCCCGACGAGCAGGCCGCGGAGCGGGCGGGCGCGGTCATGGGCCAGCTCAGCGACGCCGCGATCTCGCGGAACCTCACCGGGCTCCCGTCCGCGGGCCCCGCCGTCGTGATCGGCTCCACGAACGGCTTCCTCTACGCGGTCGACGCGTGCTCGGAGCGCCTCCTGTGGTCGTACGCCTTCGGCGAGCCGGTCGGCTCGCCGATCCTCGCGGACACCGACGGCGACGGCCACGACGACATCGTCGTGAGCGTCGCGGACGGCTACCTCTACGACCTGCGGCACGAGATCCTGCCCGCGCCCGAGTTCGTCTGGGAGATCGATCCGATCGCGAGCCCCAGCGAGGACGTCGACGAGATCGAGACCCGGGACACCCTCCACGTGAAGTGGTCGAAGGTCCCGGCGGCGACGTCGTACCAGGTGGCGGTCGTGGGCGGCGAGGGGAACTACGTGAGCTCGCCGCCGTGGCGCGACGTCGGCGACGTCTCCGAGGCGTCCATCGACCGATTGCCGCTCCTCGACGGGGCGAAGTACTACGTCGGCGTCCGCGCGGTCTCCGCCGCCGGGCTCTCCCCGGATCGCGGGTCGGACGGGGTGATCGTGCGCATGCCGCAGGGCGAAGGGGGCGCCGGTGGGGACGGCGCCGGTGGGGCGGGGGCCGGCGGCGCCGGCGCCGGTGGGGCCGGCGCCGGCGGGGCCGGCGGTGGCGGCGGCGGGGCCGGTGGGGCTGGCGGGGCGGGCGCTGGCGGCGCCGGCGGGGCGGGGGCCGGTGGGCCCGGCGCGGGCGGAGCCGACGGCGCGCTGCCGTTGGACACGCTCCTCTATGGCCGGGGCTGCGCCTGCTCCGAGGCGCCCGGGCAGCCCGGCGCGTCGTGGGCGGCCGGCCTCGGCGGGATCGCGCTCGCGCTCCTCGCCCTCGGCAGGGCCCGAGCCACGGCGGCCGTTCCGGCGCGCCGCCGCGGGAGCGCCGCGCGGTCCTAGCGCCGAGGTGGGTACAGCTGCCGACGCCGGACCGCTGTACCCAAGTCGAGACTAGAGTCCAGCCAACGGATCCAGAGAGAGAATTTAACGCAAAAGCGCAAAGGCGCAAAGGCGCAAAGGCGCAAAGGCGCAAAAGAATCAATATTAATGCTTTTTTGCGTCTTTGCGCCCTTTGCGCCTTTGCGTTGAATCTCTCTTCTCTCGCGAGGCAGATCCCTGGCGGGATTGCTGACCCGCGGTACTTAGAAGCTAACGCCCTGCCCGAGCGCCAGCGCGGCGGCGTACGCGGCGATGAGCAGGAACATCGCTCCGAGCGCGTAGCGGCGCATGGGCACGTCGATCACGAAGGCGAGGCGGGCCACGCCGACCAGCGCCGAGGGGCCGAACACGCCGAAATGGCGGACCAGGAGCTCCGGCGCCAAGAGGAGGCCCCCGGCCACACAGGCGCTGCTCAGCACGCTGCCGATGGGGAGCGCGCGGCGCGAACGCGGGCCGGAGAAGTAGACGCACAAGGTGTCGGTGATGAGCGGACCCGCCACGGAGACCAGCATCGTCGCCGTCATGGCGTCACGCGCGGCCCCCGTATGAGGGATCCAGGGGATCGGGATCGCAAAGAGCGCGTAGATGACGGCGCCGATGGCCCAGAGCGCGAGCCCCGCCGGCAGCCAGGCGCGCAGGGCGCGCGGCTGCCAGGTCGCCTCGTCGCCCGAGCCGCTCGCGCCCGAGACGCCGCGCGCGGCGAACGCCTGCGAGGCGCTCGAGAAGGCCACGGCGAACGACCAGTAGAGCACCTGCTGCCCGACGCGATGCTCGCCGATGTACTTCAGGTTCACGCTGAGCGAGATGGGATAGACGACCACCGTCGAGAACGTCGCGATGGAGTACGGGAACGCCCGCCGGACGATGAGCACCGCGTAGCGGGCGGCGCGCCGGAGGCGGGTCGGGCGCAGCAGGAGCAGCGCGGGCGAGGCGCTGGCGAGCCCGAGGGCCGTGGCCACGCCGCCGGGGAGGCCGGCCAGCGCGGCCAGCATCGACGCGCCAGGCGAGAAGACGAGCAGCACCGCGAGCGACTGGAGATACCGGCCCTCGCGCTGGAAGAGCGGCCAGAGGCTGGGCGAGGCCGCGGCGAGCAGCGAGCACCCGCTGAAGAAGGCCGTGATGAGCCCCGCCGCGCCGCCCAGCCCGAGGGCGAGCTCGTGCGTGAGCGTGATGCTGAAGGCGACCGCGGCGATCATCGCGAGCGCGCCGCCGGCGAGCGCGCGGCCCGCCTTCGTCGAGAGCGCGCGCGTCCGGCGCGCCAGGATCGGCGCGAGGCCGGCGTGGACCAGCGCGACGGCGACCACCCCGCGCGACATGTAGTTGGCGAGCGCGGCGAGGGCCGCGGGCTGGGACGAGAGCGCGAGCACCCACTGCGCGGCGAGCGAGAGGGCCCGCGGCAGGAGGACGGCGAACGCGACCCCCGTGCCCCCGTGCATCAGGGCGCGCAGCAACGACGACAGCTTCACGAGGCGCTTCGCTGGAGGCGGACAGGGGCGCGCATGACCACAGGGGGCGCGCAGTCTACCTATGGCGAGAGCGTAGGCGCCAGGGCCTTGGCCCGCTCGTCGAGGATCCTCCGGCGCAGCTCGGCGTCGTTGCCGCCGCGGCGCTGCAGCAGGCGCTCCAGCGCGCTCGCCGCCTCGACGTGCGCGCCGGCCGCGCTCGCGGCGTCGGCGAGCTTGAGGAGGCGCTCCTCCGTCGGTTCGTCCTGCGCCGCCCGCGCGTAATAGGTCACGGCGGACGAGTAGTCCTTGCGCCCGGCGAGCAGGTCGCCGACCCAGGTCGCCGCCGACGCGCACTCCGCGTGGGTGCTGCACGCCGCCGGCATCAGGTCGCGGAGCGCGGGGAGGAGCCGCTCGGAGGTGCCCAGCTGCGACGCGGCGACGACCCGCAGGCGGAGGCAGCCGAGCCGGTTGTCGAGCCGCTCGCAGCTCTGCGCGAGCAGCTGCTCGGCCTCCGCGCTCTTCTTGCGCGCGAGGAGGAGCCGCGCCCGCAGCTGGACCGCGAGGAACGAGTCGCTCTTCGCCCCCTGGATCGCCGCCGCGTGCGCCTCGACCTGCCGCTCGCAGGCGCCCCGCTGCGCCTCGTCGCCGCCGCAGCGGGCGGAGCTCGGGTCCTCCAGCATCGTGAGCAGCGCGGTGCCCGCGGCCCAGCGCGCGCCGACGCGCGCAGGGTCGCGCGCGACCGCCTCCTCCGCGCAGCGCAGGCGCAGGTCCAGCGCCTCCCGGCGGTCCCCCACGATCGCCATGCGCTCGAGCATCTCGACCCCGGCCTTGCCCTCCGGCACCGCCCGCAGCAGCTCGTCCCAGCGCTCGGTCCATTGCCGGGCGAGGACCGCGGCGGCGCCGGTGACGCTGGCGTCGTCCTCCACCGCGAGGCGGAGGCTCAGGAGCGCCTGCTCCTTGGCGCCGCGCGACGCGAGCACCTCCGCGAGCAGGAGGTGGGCGCGGCCGTGGCGGCGCGCGCGCTCGAGCGTGCGCTGGAGCCACGGGATCGGGCTCTCGATCCGGCCCTGCAGCACGGTCACCGCGCCGAGCAGCGGGAAGTACGGCTCCGCGGGGTGGCGGAGCATCGCCGCGCGGAGATCCTCGCGGAAGCGCGGCCAGCCGGCGCCGCTCGCCGCCCCGGCGTCGCTCACGGCGCGGAGCGCCCGGCGGTCGTGGTCGACGTCGCGCCAGCCGAAGCGCAGCATCAGGGCGACCAGCGCGACCCCGGCGGCCGCGGCGCACGCCGCCTCCTGCCACGGCCGCCACCGCCCGGAGTCGGCCTCGTCCGCCGGAGCGCCGCGCCGCGGGCGCTCGCGGTGGGCCTCGCCCCAGAGCGAGCCCAGGGTCGCCGCGAGCGCGATGGCGACGCCTGGCACCTCGAGCCCGAGGTCCAGCAGGTTCTGGAGGAGGAGCACCACGCAGCCGACCCACGCGCCCAGCGCCGCCGTGCTCCCGCGGAGCGCGATCTTGCCCGGGCGAAACGCGACGCCGAACGCGACGAGCGCGGCCGCCGCCGCCGGGACGCCCCACTCCGCCGCCCACTGGATCGCGAAGTTCTCCGCGTGGGTGAACACGATGTTCCCCGGCTCCTGCCGGTAGGCGGGGAACACCGTCTCGAAGGCGCCGCGCCCGATGCCGAAGAGCCAGTGGTCCGCGATCAGCGGGAGCGTCGCGTAGAACAGCGACAGCTTGTTGAGGTTGTCGTCCGCGATCTCCGAGAGCGTGCGGTTCGTGGTGGCGAGCGCGGCCAAGAGGGCCCCGCCGGCGATGGCGAAGCTCAGCAGCCAGGCCGCCGGGCGCTGGATGCGGCCGCCCGAGCGCCGCCTGCCGCGCCGCTGCCGCGAGAGCAGCGCGAAGAGGGCGAGCCCGAGCGGCAGCACGAGCAGCCCGCCGCGCGAGGACGCGATGATGCCGACCCCGACGATCGTGGTGATCCCGACCCCGGCAGCCCAGGCCGGCAGGAGCGGCCGGCTCGTGAGCAGCAGCCCGACGCCGGAGAGGATTCCGAGGTTCAGGTACCCGGCGAGGTTGTTCGGGTTGAGCAGCGGACCGATATGCCACGCCGCGACCGAGAACCGCGGTTGATACAGGCCGAAGACCTGCGTCGCGCCGAGCAGCCCGTGGGCGATCGTCGTGAGCGCGGCGAGGAACGCGCTGCCGAAGACGAAGGTGATTCCAAGCCTCGCGCCGTGCCGCGCGCCGACGAACGCCGCGGCGATGAAGATGCCGGAGTACGTGAGCCATTTCACGGCCTCGACCAGCGTCGCCCCCGGATCGAGCGAGATGCTGGCGTACCGCGGCGCCGCCTCGCCGAGCGGCATCAGGGCGCGCGACCAGATGTCGGCGCTCGCGGGCGAGAGGCGCTCGAGCCACGCGAGCGGCAGGGGCACGGCCTGCAGCAGCGTATAAGCGGTCAAGCCGAGCAGCGTGAGGACCGGCAGCGCCCTCACCAACGATCGTCCCTCGGTGAGCGCGCCGGTGCGGAGCGAGAGCGCGGCAGCGATCGTTGTGATCGAAGACACCAGTGCCAGCGTGGGCGTATGGACGGCGCCGATGGCGAGCACGGATCCGGCGATAGCGGCCGCGAGGAGCCACGGGATCACCCGCTCGGCGAGCGGCGGCGCGGCGCCTCCTGGTCGGCTCCACGCTGCGGCGCTCGTCGAGCGCCGGCGTTCCATGGGCGACCTCGGCTTCAAGCGGGGGTAGTCCGGATCCACGGCCCGCCAGGGTAGTCGATCTCGGTCGCGAAGGGACGAGATCGACCACGGCATGACAGGCTCGATCGGTGCGGTGCCAGGATTGACAGCGAGAGAGTGGGAGGACAATCATCCCGCCATGAGAGCCGCCGCGCTCCGCCGCGCATCAACGGTCCTTCCGTTGGCGGCCCTCGTCGCGAGCACGGGGGCCGCATGCACGCTCGACGTGCAGGGCACGGGAGGGAGCGGGGCGGGCGCCGCCCCCGCTTCGCCCGGCGATGGCGGGGGCGGCGGCGAGGGGAGCGTGGACGGTCTGCCGAACGGGATGCTCTACGGGTGGTCCGCGAGCACCCCGGCGCAGCCGGGGGTCTACGAGCTTCCGGGGTGGCTGACGCTGGAGAGCCCCACTCCGGACAAGACCGTGCAGATCGGCGAGAGCGCCCTCGTGAGCGGAATCCCCGCGCACGCGGCCCGCGCGCGCCGGATCCGGGACGACGGCCCCTCTGGGCTCAGCCTCGAGAGCGCGCGCGAGAACCGGATTCCGCTCTCGACTCCGTCGCAGCGCCCCTGGCGCACGCTCCACGCGGCCAGCCTCGCGGAGGCGCGCGGGCCGGACGGCGAGCTGTCCGCCGGGCGCGTCTCCGATGAAGACGCCGCGCAGGCCGCAGCGACCTACGTGCCGGTCGACCGCAGCGACGGTTCGATCTCGACCGTCTCGGGCTGGGTGGGCGACGTGGAAGGGGAGGAGGGCGGCTTCGCGTGGATACGGGCCTTCGCGTTCGACGACGCCGCCCAGAACGACGAGCGCGCGCGGGTGCCCGCGCCGGCGCGCGCGTGGCGTCGCGTCGACTTCACCGGCGTCGAGACCGCCCGCGCCGGGCAGATCTGGGTCTATCCCGCGGCGGGCGACGACGCCCGGCAGAGCGCGGCGAGCTTCGCGTTCTTGAACCTCGAGTCGGCGCGATACCCCTCGTCGGCCATCCCCACCTCGGGCAGCGCGCGGCGGCGCGAGGCCGACGCGCTGGTTGCGAACAACGCTGAATGGTTGATCTGGAAAGGGTGGTTCAAGGCGATCCTCGAGTTCGCGCCCAACTACGCCTCTGGCGAGCAGCTCGCCGATCACGACCTCCTCTACATCGACTCCGGAACGCGGGTGTTCCTCCGCGCCTCGGACGGCGCCGTCGTGATGACCGTGACGGGCGCCGACGGCTCCGCGAGCCTGGAGACGGAGAGCCTCTCGTGGGAGCGCGAGCAGCCCTTCCACGTCGAGGCCTCGAGCTCGCCGTCGGGGCTGTCGCTGCGCGTCTCCCTCGACGAGGGGAAGGACGTCGAGATCGAGGAGCCGGCGGCCGCCGTCGCGATCCCCGTCCCCGAGTCGGGCCACATCCACATCCTGGGAGACCCGGACGGCAGCCAGGAATGCGCGGATCTACGCCGCGTCGAGTTCTACGAGGTCCACTGAGCGCGGCTGGTGTAGAGTGCGCCGCGTGCTCACGATCTCGGCACATCCGCTGCTCGAAGCCGCCGCCTTCGTCACGACCTTCCCCGCGCCGCTCGGCGAGCTGCCGGAGAGCGACGCCCTCCGCGCCCTGCTGTCCGACAAGGCCTCGGCCCCGTTCCGCTCGGACGACGCCGTGCGGTCGGCGGTCCGCGACCTGCTCCGGCACGGCGGCTACAAGCCGACCGGCCGGGGCAAGCCGGCCTCCGAGTACCTCATCCGCGCCGCGGAGGGCGGCGCGCTCGCGACCATCAACGCGGCCGTGGACGCGTGCAACGCCGTGTCGCTGCACACCGGGCTGCCCATCAGCGTGATCGATCTCGACCGCGCGAGGCCGCCGCTCCGCATCGACGTCGCGCCCGCCGGCGCCCGCTACGTGTTCAACGCGTCGGGGCAGGAGATCGACCTCGCGGGGCTCCTCTGCGTCTTCGACGCGGAAGGCCCGTGCGCGAACGCCGTGAAGGACTCGCAGCGGACCAAGACCCACGCGGGGACGACGCGCACGCTCTCGGTCCTCTGGGGCAGCCGCGCGCTGCCGGGCCGCGCGGCGGAGGCGGCCGCCTGGTACAAGGCGCTGCTCGGCGGCGTCGGCGCGGCGACCTCGGACGCGCCGATCGCGGCCTGAAGAACCGCGCCGGCACCCGCCGCCGGCGCGGGCGCGCTCGTCGCTAGGGGGCCGGCGGCGGCCGGTCGACGGGTACCGTGCTCACGGTCTCGTCCTTCTCGGCGAGCCACACCCAGTTGTCGACGAGCCCGGTCGAGTCGAGCTGGTGATCGCCGGCGTCGTACGCTCCCCACCGGATCTTGATCAGCTGGCCCGGCTCCACGGGCGCGGAGGTGACGAGCCAGCCCGTCCCCGCGCGGCCCTCGAACCCCGTCCCGAGCAGCTCGCTGGTCCCGCTCGAGCACGCGTACACCCTGCCGTCGAGGTTGCAGGGCGGGCCGCCGTCGCAGCTGCAGACGTCGATGAAGGCGTTGTTGATGCTCATCGCGTTCCTCTTGTTGTCGAAGAGGATGTGGCCGTCGATGAGGTTGGCCGGACGCGGCGAGAGCAGCGCGACGAAGTAATCGTTGAACTCGGTGCAGGCGAGCGGCCAATCGTAGGTGACGTAATTGATGTTGAACGCGAAGCCGCGGACGTTCGTCGGGACCCGGATCGCGATCTCGACGGCGGTCGGGTCGGACGGCTTCAAGGGCACGAAATCGCCGCAGTCGCGCGGGTCCTTCGGGAAGCCCTCGGGGAACTCGCCCTCGTACTTCTTGTTGAACCCCATCGGGCTCTCGAACCCCTCGTCGCTCGCTTGGCGCGCCGTGCCGCTGGAGAGCGCGAGCAGCCGCGCGCCTGCCTTCGGCGGGATGTTGGCCCCGAACTTGGGCAGGATGCCGTGCCCGAGGTGAAAGTTCGCGTTCTGTTCCGCCCCTTCCGGCGGCGGCGAGCCGTCGACCATGACCCAGGCCGCAGAGACCACCCCCCAGTCGCCGGGCCCGGACGACGTCTTGCACAGCTCGACCGCCTTCGCGGCCTTGAGCGGATCCGCGTCATCGATCGGGATGTCGTCGTCGCAGGGCTCCGGCAGGTTGTCGATCTCGCCGTCGCAGTCGTCGTCGACCCTCTCCGGCGCGGCGCCGCCCTCGCCGCCGACCGTCGCGAGCTCCACCACGCCCGGGTTGACGAGCGGGTTGCAGTCGTCGCAGTCGCCTTGCTGCTCCGTGTAGCCGTCGCCGTCCGCGTCGTCGTCCGGCGAGCCGCCGCAGTCCATGCCCCCAGCGCCCCCCACGCTCGCCGCGCCTCCGGCGCCGCCCGACGCCGTGGTGATGGTCGTCGCGTCGGTCGTCGCTGTCGGCGCGTTGCCGCCGGGGCCGGCGGCGCTCCCGGCGCCGCCCTCCCCGCCAGCGGCGATGCCGCCCACCGGTCCGATGTTCCCGGTGCAGGCCACGCTCAGGCACCCCGCCGCGGTCATGAGGCTCAAGAAATCCAACCAACGCGTCATCGGTGCTCCTCGAGGTCGCATGGAGCCAAGGAGGTTCAGGTCGATCCGGCGATACGGGAGTCTGCGATGATTTTATCAGCAGAAGCCGCGGCAACAGTCAGCACATCCCGGCGAAGCGCGGTGCTTTTTTGTGAGTCGGACGCCCACATCGTGGCACTGGCTCCCGGCCAGGCGCGGGCGTCCAGCGCGCTGCGCGCTGCCGAAGAAGAGGGGCGACCGCATCGACGGAGCCTCGACAAAACAGAGAGCGCCGGCGCTTTCACCGCGCCGGCGCTCTCGGGCCCTCGAGGGGCGTGGGCCGCCGGATCCGCCCCGCTCGACCGGTGCCGGGCGGGACGTTCCGGACGCTCAGGCCTGGGCGCCCACTTCCTTCTTGCCCTTGCGCTTCGGCTCCTTCTTGCCGGAGCCGTTCACGGTCGCGGGCACCGCGGAGAGCGTCGGGCGCAGCAGATCCTCGCCCATCTTGGCCGCGCGGTTCGTCTTCTCCCAGCTGAACTCGTCGCGCCCGAAGTGGCCGTACGCCGCCGTCTTGCGGTAGATGGGCTTCAGCAGGTCGAGCTGCTCGATGATCGCCTTCGGCCGCATGTCGAAGTTCTGCATGATGTACTTCTCGAGCACCTCGTCACCTACGCGGCCCGTGCCGAAGGTGTTGACGTGCACGCCGACCGGCTGCGCGACGCCGATGGCGTAGGCGATCTGCACCTCGCAGCGCGCGGCGAGCTTCGACGCGACGACGTTCTTCGCGACGTAGCGCGCGTAGTAGCAGGCGGAGCGATCGACCTTCGTCGGGTCCTTGCCGCTGAAGGCGCCGCCGCCGTGCCGGCCCATGCCGCCGTAGGTGTCGACGATGATCTTGCGGCCGGTGAGGCCGGCGTCGCCGAAGGGGCCGCCGACCACGAAGCGGCCGGTCGGGTTCACGTACACCTTCGTGTTCCGATCCATCAGCTTCGCCGGGATGCTCTTCTCGATGATCAGGCTCCGCACGGCGTCGACGATCGTCTTGTGCTTGACCTCGGGGCTGTGCTGCGTCGACACGACCACGGCGCTCACGCGGACGGGCGTGTGCTCCTCGTACTCGATCGTGACCTGGGTCTTGCCGTCGGGGCGCAGCCAATCGAGCTTCTTCGACTTGCGGAGATCAGCGAGCTTGCGGGCGAGGCGGTGGGCATAGCTGATCGGCGACGGCATCAGCTCCGACGTCTCGTCCGTCGCGAAGCCGAACATGAGCCCCTGATCGCCGGCGCCCTGCTCCTTGAAGAGGCCCTCGCCCTCGGTGACGCCGCGGGAGATATCGGGCGATTGCTTCTCGATCGCCGTGAGCACCGCGCATGTCTCGTAGTCGAAGCCCATCGAGGCGTCGGTGTAGCCGATGTCCTTGATCGTGTTGCGCACGACCACCGGCATGTCGACCCACGCCGAGGTCGTGATCTCGCCGGCAACGACGGCCATGCCCGTCTTCACCAGGGTCTCGCAGGCGACGCGGGCCGTCGGATCCTTCTCGATGATGCCATCGAGAATCGCGTCGGAGATCTGGTCGCATACCTTGTCGGGATGTCCTTCGGTGACGGACTCGGAAGTGAACTGGTAACGGCGCATGAATCGCTCCTTCGGCGGGCTCGAAAAACGGGCCTCTACGCATAGTTCGGGCGCGGGGCACCGTCAACGCGGGCTGCGGCCGGCCGCGGACAAAAGCGCCGGCCGGACGAGCTGCCGGATGGGTCGGCTCGCGCGGCCTGAACGCGAATGGGCCACCGCGCGCGCGGCCACCCCGCGCGCGGCCACCCTGCGCGCGCGCTGCTGCCCGGGCAGCACTTCGCTCCCCGGCGCGCATCCGTCGGGCGCGCCGGCGAAAGGCGCGCCCGACCGACGCGCGCCAGGCGAAGGAGCCGCGCCGCGCTCCGGATCGCGCCGGGCGGCCCGCGATCGCGGGCGATCGCGGCGCGGCCACCCCGCCGCACGTCCTGCGCACTCCCGGTGGCGCGCCGCGAGCGGCTATGATGCCGCGCATGACGTTCGACGAGATCAGGGCCTGCCTCGAGGGTGAAGGCTGGGCTGTGGAGGTCGTGTCCAGCGACACGATGCGCAGCGACTTTCAGGGGGCCGAGCGGCTCTTCCCCCTGTTCGTGCGGCTCTCGCCCCCCTTCGTCGTCTTCGCGGTGATCCCGTTCGTGCGGCTCCCGATGGAGGCCGAGGAGGGCGACGCGATCGTGCGGCGCCTCCTCCAGCTGAACCGCGAGATCAACATGGCCAAGCTCTCGGCCGACGAGGAGGGCGACGTGATCCTGAGTGTCGAGTACCGCCTCGAGGACCTCGATCCGAGCGAGGTGCGCGACGCGGTCGACGTGCTCTCGTTCTATGCGAACAAGCACTATGCCGAGCTTGTGGAGCTCGCCACGCCGTGAGGAGCCCCCCGGCGCCTCACGGCACGATCGGCTCCTCTCGCGGCTTGATCCCCTCGTGCGCCCTGAGCTCGCTGCGCACGACGCGGACGCGCCGCACGTCGCCGCCGCGGACGACCGTGAGCTCGACGGCGCTCCCGACGGCGCCGCGGAGCCGCTCGCGCACCTCGGCCGAGGAGAGATCCCGCACGTAGACGCCATCGATCATGAGGATCTCGTCGCCGGGGATCAGCCCGGCCCGCTCGGCGGCGAGCCCGCGCGGTACGTCGCGCACGTAGAGCGCCTGCGACTCGTTGTCTCTCCCGAGGACGGCCCCGATGGACCCCACGCCCGCCGCGCAGCCGGCGGCCATGAGCAGGAGCGCCGCGCCGAAGGACCTGCTTGCCACGGGGACACCATAGCGCCCGAGCGGCGCCCCGTGCGCCTCATCGTCGGGCGACGTCCGCGGAGCGCTCAATCCAGTTGGTCTCCGGGGGGAAGCTGCCCTAGAGTCCGCGCCGGAGTCGCCGATGCCCGAACCGTGCGCTGCTACCGAGAGCTCTACGCCTGCCGCTCCGTCCGGCGGTGTGCCCGGCGGCTGGAAAATGCGCATGGAGGACCCGCTCAATCGCTACTACCGGTACCCGATCGCGCGCTGGATCGTGCGAGCGCTGATGAGGACGCCCGTCACCCCGAACCAGGTGACGCTGGTCCAGCCGCTCTTCGCGGCGCTCGCCGGGTACCTGGTGACGTTCGATGATCCGCGGCACCTCGCCGCCGGCGCGCTCGCCTTCGAGCTCCGCTCCATCCTGGATTGCGTGGACGGCGCGCTGGCGCGGGCCAAGCGGATGGCGAGCCCCGCAGGGCACGCCATTGACGCCCTGGCGGACTGGCTCGGTGTGACATTCCTGTACGCGGGCATCTTCTGGCACTTCCACCTTCACCCGCCGCCCGAGGGCCCGTGGAGCGCCGTCCTGTCCACGAACGGCATCCTGCTGCTCGCGCTGCTCCAGGGGGCGTTGCGCTCATTTTCCTCGGACTACTTCAAGCTCAAGTACTGCTCGATCTTCGAGCGGGGCACCGATGAGACGGTGGACGTGCTGCGCAGCAAGATCCAGGCGCTCGGCCCGTCGTCCTCGTTCTTTGCCCACGCCGATGTCTTCATCGGGCGGATGGGGCACCTCGCGTTCGAACACGAGTGGTTCGACCCGGAGCGGAGCCGGTCCTCCACCGGTGCGGATCAGGTAAAACAGCTGATCCGGGAGGAGACATCGCCGCTCACGCGCCTCATCGGCGCGCTCTGGGCGATATCGAACGGGGACGCGTTCCTGTCGCTGGTGGTGCTGACGCTCCTCGCGGACCAGCTCTGGCTGGGTCAGGTCTTCTTCGCGACCGGCGGGGTCGTCTGGATCGTCGCGGTCATCGTGCTGAACGGCTGGTTCCTCCGCGGCGCGTCCCGCCGCGGGAAGCTGGCCGTGGCCTGAGCTCGGCCGCCGCGCTCGGGCCCGCGCGTCTCGTCTCGTCAGAGGGCGCGTGTCAGAGGGCGCGCGTCAGAGCGCGCTCGCCAGCCGGCGGGCCTTCTCCACGTCCTCCTCGAAGTCGATCTCGGTCCAGGGCAGGTCGTCGACGCGCTCGATGCCGAACGGCACCTCCTGGAAGGCGCGGTCCATCGCGGCCTCGTACTCCTGATCGAGGCGGCCGGCGGAGACCTCCTCCTCGAGGAGGCGCTGCATCACGCGGCCGCCCTGCGGCCCGACCTTGGCGAAGCCGACGGTCTCGCCCGCGAGGTCCCACCCCTTGCCGACGCGGCGCGCGATCTTCAGCACGCGGCCGGCGCGGACGCCGACCATCATCTCCTCGCCGCTCTCCTCCGAGCCCGCGTCGACGAGCAGGCAGTTCTCGTGCGGCGAGGACACGAGGCGCCGCAGCAGCGCGGCGGGGTACAGCACGTCGGCGTCCATCCACAGCCCGCCGCCCGACAGCCGATCGGCCGCGACGTGGAGCGAGACGATGCTCCCGTGGACGAACCGCGGGTTCTCGACGAGCTCGATCGTGAGCGGGGCGCGGAGCGACGCGAGGGCCTCCTCGATCATCTCGCGCCGGAAGCCGACGACGATCGTCAGCTCGGCGACGCCGCTCTCGGCGAGGTTCACGAGGTGGCGCTCGAGCAGCGTCTTGCCCTCGATCGAGATGAGGCACTTGGGCGCGTCCCGGCCGATGCGCCGGCCGCGCCCCGCGGCGAGCAGGATGGCCCTCATCGGCGCGCCTCGGCCGCGAAGCGGGCGGCGAGCTCCGGCGGGGTCTCGGCGACGCGGCCGATGCCCTTCACGGTGCCGCCGTCGACGAGGGCGAGGACCATGACCGGGCCCGGCTGCACGCGCGCGGCGCGCAGCGACGCGTCGAACGAATCGACCGAGTCGGCGCGGTGCGTGGCGCGGTAGCCGACGGCGCTGGCGACCGACTCGAGCTTCACGTCGCCCGAGATCGTCCGCTGCCCGCCGGTCGAGGCGTGGGAGCGGTTGTCGAGGACGACGTGCAGGAGGTTCGCGGGCCGCTCGCTCCCGACGCTGGCGAGGGCGTTCATGCCCATGAGGACGTTGCCGTCGCCGTCGAGCACGAAGATCCGCTTGCGCGGCTGCGCGAGCGCGAGGCCGAGGCCGATCGACAGGCCGAGCCCCATCGAGCCGATCATGTAGAAATTCGAGGGCCGGTCCTGCGTCGTGTAGAGCTCGCGGCCGATCATGCCGTTGCAGCAGACCACGAGGTCGTCGTTGCCGACCGCCGCCGTGAACACCTTGAGCGCTTCGAGCTTGTTCATTCGAGCACCCCCGCCGGGACGATGAGCGCCGCCGGCTGCCTCGTGGAGAGCATGACGTCCTTCGCCCACCCGACCTGCGGGCCCATCGGCTCGCCGTCGCGGAGGACGCGGTGCTGGATCTTCATCAGATCGAGGATGGGGAGCATGATCTCGCCCATCATGATGTGCTCCGGGGCGTCGTTGCCGCCCTCGCCGCGCCAGGAGATGACGAGCAGCGTGGGCACCTCGTACATCGTGCTGAGCGAGGCCAGCGCGTTGACGGAGACGCCGAGCCCGGAGTTCTGCATCAGGACCATCGGCAGCCGGCCGCCGAGCCAGGCGCCGACCGCCATCCCGATCGCGCTGTCCTCGCGGGTCGCCGAGATGTAGCGGGCGTCCCTGTCGGCCTCGAGCTGCGAGACGAGGCCCTTCAAGAGCGAGCAGGGCACGCCCGCGAAGAAGTCGAACCCCGCGTCCTTGAGCGCGGCGACGAACTCGGGCGCGTACGATTTTCCTGAACCGTGGGACATCGGCTCACTCCTTGATGAGGGCCCAGGCGCGGCGGTAGTCCTCGAACGTGTCGATCTCGAGCCACCCCTTGTAGACGTCGATCGCCTGCACGTCCGCGCCGCGGTCGATGAGCTCCTGGAGCAGGTCGGTGAAGGTCGCGCTGCGGAGCGACTCGGCCTCGTGGAAGCTGCCCTTCGCGCGGGTCTCCTGCAGCTGGCGGTAGCAGTCGGTGAGCAGGCGCGCGCCCTTCGCGGTGAACATGGCCATGCCGACGAACTCGCCGTGCGCCTCGCCCGCCGGGATCGCGCGGCCGACGCGGGCCACCCGGTGCGGCGCGTCGGCGCCCACGAAGCGGTAGCCGGCCTCCTGCGCGTCCTTCAGGACCACGAGATCCGGCACGCCGCGCGCGTCCTTGGGCCGCTGGCCCTCGGCGTAGGCGCGGTCGACGACGATCGAGATGTCGGCCGGGCTCTTGAGCAGCTTCTCGAGGTGGCCGCGCTCGAACACGATGTCGCCGTAGAGGAAGACGAACGGCCCGTTCAGCTCCTTGGAGGCGCGGAAGAGCGAGGCGACCTCGTTCGTCGTCGCGTACTCGTCGTTGTCGTAATAGCGGGCGTTCGGGAGCTTGATCGCCTCCTTCTTGTACCCGCGCACGACGGCGACGTCCTTCACGCCGCACGCGTTGAGCACGTCGATCTGCCGCTCGAGGATGCTCTTGCCCTTCAGGTCGAGCATCGGCTTCGGCAGCTCCTCCGTGAGGGGCAGGAGGCCCTGGCTCTGGCCGGCGGCGAGGATGACCGCGGTGACGCCCGGGCTGCCGGAGGGCAGGAAGCTCGACTCCTCCTGCTTCATCTTGTCGACGCCCACGAGCTGATAGACGCGCTCGAGCGGCACCACCTTGTCGTCGACGCTGCCGGTGTACATCTCGCGCTTGAGCGTCTGGAGCGTCTCCGTCATCGCCTTGATGGACGAGCGGATCGCGTGGTTCGCGAAGATGATCAGCTTGAAGCCGGCTTTGTGCAGGGTGTCGACGTTGGTCGTGCGGTAGATCGTCGGCACGCAGACGAGCGGCGTGCCCGGGCGATCCCACGCGCGGGCGAAGGAGAGCACCTCGTCCGGGTCCTTGCTCTTCGAGTGGATGAGGACCATGTCGGCGCCCGCGTCCGCGTAGGCGCGGCCGCGGCGGAGCGCCTCATCCATCCCCCAGCCGGCGATGAGCGCCTCGGTCCGCGCGATGACCACGAAGTCGCGGTCCTTCTGCGCCGATTTCGCCGCGCGGACCTTGAGCGCGTGCTCCTCGACCTCGGCGAGCTCGCGCTTCACGCCCGCGTAGAAGCTGCAGCGCTTCGGGAAGATGTTGTCTTCCATGCAGATGGCCGCGACGCCGGCGGCCTCGTACTCCTCGACGCAGCGGATGACGTTGACGGCGTTGCCGTAGCCGTTGTCGCAGTCCGCGACGACGGGGAGCGAGGTGTTGTTCATCATCTTGGCGGCGTGGAGGTTCTCCGCCATCGTGAGGATGTTCGCGTCCGGCACCGCGTAGCTCGCCGAGATCTCGAAGCCGGAGGCCCAGAGCCCGTCGAACCCTGCCTCTTCGCCGATCTTCGCGGAGAGCCCGTTGTGCGCGCCGACGATGACGATCGGGCCCGGACGGGCCATGAGCTCGCGCAGCTTCCTGGCTTTGGTCACGTCTCCTCCACTCCTCTCCTCCGCGCGGCCTCGTCACCGTCCGCCCGGCGAGCGACCGCGCCCGCTGCGCAGCGGAGCGCGGCCCGAGCGAGCGGCGCCCGCCGTCGCCGCGCGCGGGCGGCGCCGTGGGGCGCCGGGTCTCGCCCTCCATCGGAGCCGGGCCTCAGGACGGGGCTGCCTTAACACCGTTCGCCGGTCCCGCCAATGCCGCGCACGCCGCGGAGCCGGACCAGCCCAGGGCCGGCGCGGAGCACCGCCTGGCAGGCGAGGCGCAGGCGCGGCGGGGCGCCGAGCCGCTCGAGCAGCTCGAGCTCGCCGCGCGCCGGCGGCTCGAGGTGTTGCTCCCCCTCGACGACCTCGACGCGGCAGGTGGCGCAGCGCGCGTCGCGGCACGAGAACACGACCGGCGCGCGCGCGTCGTCGCAGACGTCGATCAGCCTGCCGGCCTCGGCCTCGGCGGAGACGGGAGGGCCGAGCTCGCTGGCCTCGAACACGACCGTGGGCATCTCCGCTTCCTCCTGCGCCCTGGCTGGGGCCCCGCGCCGATGGCGAGCGGCGCGTCGGCGCGGCGCTGGCCTCGCGCGCCGCGACCGCATTTTCGCGGGCGTCTCCTCGCATTATACGACGGAGGCATGACCGATCGCTGGGACGCAATCATTCTCGGCGGCGGGCCGGGTGGGTCGACGCTCGCCGCGTCGCTGGCCAAGCTCGGCCGCCGTTCCCTCGTGCTCGAGCGGGAGACGTTCCCTCGCTTTCACATCGGCGAGTCGCTGCTGCCGCGCTCGCGCGAGGTCTTCGAGCGGCTCGGGCTGGACGAGAAGCTCGACGCGCGCTTCCTCCGCAAATACGGCGCCCGCTTCCTGTGCTCGTCGACGGGGCGGACGCGGACGTACAGCTTCGCCGACGCGTTCGATCCGAAGTTCGAGTTCGCCTACCAGGTGGAGCGCGACGTGTTCGACCAGCTGCTGCTCCGGCACGCGGCGGAGCTCGGGGCGGAGGTGCGCGAGTCGTGGGAGGCCGTCGAGGTGCTGTTCGACGGGTCGCGCGCGGTCGGGGTGCGGGCGCGGCCGCGCGCGAGGTCCGAGGGCGCCGCGCTGGACGCCGCGCCGGCCGCGCGCGCCGGCGCGAGCGACGTCGTGGAGCTCCGGGCGCCGATCATCGTGGACGCGACGGGGCGGGACACGCTGCTCGCCTCGAGGTTGCGGCGCAAGGCGCAGCTGGCCGAGCTCGACAAGACCGCGCTCTTCGCCCACTACGAGGGCGTGGTCCGCGAGGACGGGATCCACCAGGGCAACATCCAGCTGGTCATCTTCGACCACGGGTGGTTCTGGTTCATCCCGTTCCGCGGCGAGGTGACGAGCGTCGGCGCGGTCGTGTCGTCGAGCTGGATCCGGAGCCGGAGGCGAGGGGAGAGCCTCGACGATTTCTTCGAGCGCACCGTCGCCGAGAGCAGCTGGGCGCGGGAGCTCCTCGCGGGCGCGCGGCGCGTGAGGCCGGTGGGGGCGCTCGCCGACTTCTCGTACCGGATCGACCAGCTCGCCGGCGACGGCTGGCTCTTCGTGGGCGACGCCGGCGGGTTCCTCGACCCGCTCTTCTCGACGGGCGCGCACCTCGCCATCAAGGGCGCCGATCTGGCGGCCACGGCGATCCACCGCGCGCTCGAGGCCGGGGACACCTCGCGCGCCGCGTTCGCGAGCTACGAGGCGGAGGTCCGCTACGCCGTCGATCTGTTCCTCGGCGTCGTGCAGGGCTTCTACAAGGGCCACTTCCGGGAGACGCTGTTCGAGCCGAACCAGCGGCCCACGATGCGCAAGCTCATCACCAGCATGCTCGCGGGCGACGTGTTCCACGCCGAGAAGCGCCCGCAGTGGGCGTCGTTCCTCCGGCAGTACTATCCGGCGGAGGTGCCCACCTTCACGTGACGCGCGGCGCGCTGGCCCCCGCGCGCGCGATCACCCGCCGCAGGGGGCGCGCTCGGCGACCGCCTCGCTCATCTGCTGGCACGCGGCCGCGAGCGCGCTGCGCGCCTCGTCCCTCGCGTCGCCCTCGAGCGCGTCGTCGTCGGCCTCCGCCTTCGCCTCGAGCGCGTCGCGCGCGATCCGGATCGCGGCCTCGTGGCCCTTCCTCGTCTCCGCGGGCAGCTTGCCGGCGCAGGCGAGCATCGCGGCCAGGTAGCCGTCGCACGCGTCGACCCCCGTGCTCTCGAGCTCGGCCCTCCCCGGCTCGCCGCCGGCCTTGCCGCAGCCGAGGACGGAGGTGCCGCACAGGAGGAGTCCGAGGAGTGCTCTCGTCATCGTCATCGTCGCGCGCCCGGGGCGTCGCCGGCGTCCGGTGCCGGCCGCGTCGCGCCCCGCTCGATCGCGGCGCACCCTGCCACGGGCGCGCGCCGCGGGGCAATTTTCGGCCGATCAGGCGCGGATCAGCAGGATGGCGTGCTCGTGGCGCGGGCGGCGCTGGAAGGCGCGCGCCGTGGGGCGGTGGAAGTGCGGGCGCGGCTGCGACGCGACCGCGCGGACCGCGAAGCGCGCGCCGGAGGCCGCGGCCTTCACCACGTCGACCGCGTAGACCGGCGCGCCGGCCACGACGCTGTCGGCGATCAGCAGCACGAGCGGCGCGCCGCTCCGCAGCACGCGCGCGAGCGCGACGAGCACGCCGCCGAGCTCCTCGCGCCAGCGCGCGCGGCCGGCCTCGGGGCCGAGCGGATCGAGGTGCCGGCGGGCGCCGATCTCGTCCTGCTCGAAGCTCGCGCTCCGGAGCCGGAGCCAGCGCAGCCTGGCCTCGTGGTGGGCGAGGTAGTCGTAGACGCCCGGGTACGGCGGCGACGTGACCGCGAGGTGGACCGAGTCGGGCGCGACGCCGCGCAGCGCGCGCGCGTCGCCCTCCTCGACGAGCGCGGGCGGGCTCGCGGACAGCGGCGCGGCGACGTCGGCGAGGCGCCGGGCGAGCTCCTCCGCCTTGCGGACGAAGAGCCGCGCCGGATAGCCGGCGGCGATCCGCCGCGGCAGCTCGTGCTCCGACGTGTCGGACGTGCGGCGGCTGAGCTTCGTGAGGATGGCCGAGAGCACGAGCTCGAGATCCGCGCGCAGGGCGTCGGCGCCGTGGCCCGCGAGGCGGTCGAGGCCGACGCGCAGCCCGTCGAGCTCGAGCAGCACGTGCGGCTCGAACAGGGCGACGTCCTCGGGGCCGTACCGGCGGCTCGGGCCGGCGCGCGCCTTGCGGCGCTCGTCGGCGGCGGCCGCGACCTCGCGCGCAGCGGCGACGAGCCGCTCGCGCTCGCCCGGGGTGCTGCCCTGCACCTTCAGCCGGGCGAGGCGCACGGCGAGGGGGTTCGCGTCGACGCCGATCGCCGCGCGGCCCGCGAGCCGGGCCTCGACGAGGACGGTGCCGCTGCCGCAGAACGGGTCGAGCACCCGATCGCCCCGCCTCGAGAGCGCCTCGACGAGCCGGCGGGCCGTGTCCGGGTGCATCCGGGCCGGGTAGCTGTGGAACCCGTGCACGTGGGCGCGGGCCGCCTCCTCCGCGTCCCTCGCGCTGGCCACGTCGAGCGCGTGGGCGAGCATCGCCGCGTCGCCCGGATCGCCCTCGAGCCGCGTCTCGCCGCCCACGTTGGTCAGCGCGCGGCGCGCCTGCGGCGCAGGGCGGGGCGCGCGGGGTTCCTGGGGCGCGCGGGTCTCCTGGGGCGCACGGGCCTCCTGGGGCGCGCGAGCCTCCGTGGGCGCGCGGGGCTTCTGCCGCGGGGCGCCCGGCTTCGTCTTCGGATCAGCGCTTCGTGGGCTCGACATGGGCGGTCCGTTGCGTGAGGGGCACGTCGGCGAGCGCTTCCTCCTCGGCGGCGAGGGCGTGCGCCGCGCGCTCGGCCTCGGGCTCGCCCGCGGGCGCCGCGCCGACGCGCAGCCTCGGCGCGTAGCCGAACTCGCCCGCGGGGCTCACCGCGCCGCGCACGACGTCGTTCACCTCGAGCAGCGCGAGCAGCTCCTCGGCCTGGGCCTCGCCGATGCGGAGGGCCGAGGCGAGCGCGCCGGCGGTGAGCGGGCGCTCGGCCTGCCGGGCGACGTCGGACGCGACGGAGACCCAGGCGGCGTCGAGCGCGGGCGCGATGTCCCGGCCCCGCGACTTGGCCCGCCGGAACGCCCACAGGGCGAAGGCGGCGACGGGCGCCATCGTCAGCAGGCCCGCGGCGAAGAGCCCGACGCTCGCGCTGAGGACGAGCAGCATCACGGCGAACAGGAACACCTCGAAGCCGAAGAGCGCGCTCGCCGCGATGCCCGCCGCGCGCCAGACCGAGCGCGCCGAGGCCGCGGCGCGCGCCTTCTGGAGCAGCGGCACCTCGCGGCCGGATCGCTTCGCGCGGTCGCCGTCGACCGGGACGCGCGGGCCGCCGCAGACGTCGCACCGGAAGCGCAGCTCGGGGTGCGCGGAGACGCCGGCCACCCCGCCGCAGTGCGGGCACGCCTCGGCGCGCTGGTCCGCGCTGCATTGCGGGCAGCGCGCGCTCCCCGGCGCGAGCGCCGCGGCGCACACGCGGCAGCGGGCGTCGCCGGACGGCGCCTGCGTCACGGCGCGCTCGCGGCGGACGCGGCGCGGGCGCCGTTCACGCTGCGGAGCACGGCGTCGAACAGGGCGCGCCCGTCCGCGCAGCCTTGCCCCTGGAAGGGCTGGCTCATCCGCTCGGGGTGGGGCATCAGCCCGAGCACGTTGCGCCGGGGGCCGCCGTAGATGCCGGCGATGTCCATGGCGGATCCGTTGGGGTTCGCGTCACCTCCGACCAGCCCCTCCCGGTCGCAGTACTGGAGCGCGATGGCGCGATCCTCGACGAGCTTGCGGAGCGTCTCCGGATCGGCCTGGTAGCGCCCCTCAGCGTGGGCGATCGGCAGGCGGAGCACCCGAGGCAGGCCGCTCGTGAACGGCCCCTCGGCGCGCGGCGTCACGAAGACGTCGCGGCACTCGAAGCGGAGGTGCGCGTTGCGGGTGAGGGCCCCCGGGAGCAGCCCCGCCTCGGTGAGGATCTGGAACCCGTTGCAGACGCCGAGCACCAGGCCGCCGCGCTCCGCGTGCCGCCGGATGGCGGGGACGATCTGGCTCGTGCGCGCGATGGCGCCGCAGCGCAGGTAGTCCCCGTAGGAGAACCCGCCGGGGATCGCGACGAGGTCGGTGCCAGCGGGGAGCTCGGCGTCGCGGTGCCAGGCGGTCGACGTGCGGACCTGGAGCACGTCGCGGAGCGTATGGATCATTTCGGCATCGGCGTTGGAGCCCGGGAAGATGACCACGGTCGCGTGCATGGCCGTCCACGTAGTCCGGTTGCCGGCGCTCGGCCAGGGGTCCTGAAGCTGCGCGCCGCTTCACCGGGTTCTGGGGGCGTGCCATGATGGGGCATGGCTTCGCGATGGGCGCGGACCGGCCGGACCGACGCGACGCTACGGGCTTCGCGGTGGGCGCGGACCGGCCGGGCCGACGCGACGCTGCGGGCCGCGTCCGGCTACCTCGTCCTCTCGGCGCTGGCGATCGCGCTGGCCCTGGTGGTGCGGGATGGATGGCCGTGGATCCACCCGAGCCCCTGGCTCTCGCTGCCCCCGCTGGCCGCCTTGCTGATGAGCGCCGCGCTCGGCCTCACGCTCGCGGCCGGGGTCGTCGCGATGACGCGCGTCGCCGTGGCCCGGTTCGGCTGGGCGCGGCGCCTGCACAGCGAGCTCCGCCCGGTCGCGCTCGACCTCTCGCTCGGCCAGGTCCTGCTCCTCGCGGGCCTCTCGAGCCTCGGGGAGGAGCTGCTCTTCCGCGGGCTCCTGACGCCGCTGCTCGGCGTGGCGCTGAGCGCGCTCCTCTTCGGCCTGATGCACCAGATGCGGGGCCCGAGCCGCTGGGTGTGGGTCGGCTGGGCCGCGGGCGTCGGCGCGGGGCTCGGCGCCATCTTCGCCGCGACCGGCTCGCTCGTCGGGCCGTTCGTGGCGCACGCCGTCGTGAACGCCGTGAACCTGAGCTACCTGCGGGACCACGATCCCGGCGAGGCGGAGCAGCAGGCGACGCTCTGAGGGGCTTGTCCGGCCGGCCGGACGAAGGCCTCCCTTGAGGAGAGGCGTTGTCGAGCTGCCCGGCCCCCTGGGAGGGGGCTCGCCGCCTTCGCGAAGCCAGACCGATCGGCTGGCGATCGACCCCCGGCGGAGGTGGCCGAAGGGGAGGGTCGAAGGGGGTTCGACCCCCGGCGGAGATAGCCGAAGGGGAGGGTCGAAGGGGGTTCGACCCCCGGCGGAGATAGCCGAAGGGGGAGCGGCGAGGGGGGGCGAACCCCGTCCGGGGTGGCCGAAGGGGAGGGTCGAAGGGGGTTCGGCCCCCGGCGGAGGTGGCCGAAGGGGAGGGGCGAGGGGGGTCGAACCCCGTCCGGGGTGGCCGAGGGGGAGGGTCGAAGGGGGGTCGAACCCCGGCGGTGCGATGGCGGCAGGTCTACTCGCCGGGATGTGGTCCTGGCGATCCGGACGTGGCACAAGAGCCGCCTCCGCATGCAGCCCCCCTGGAAGCTCCTCGTCGAGGATCTCGGCCGCATCGCCCGTGCGGAGATTGAAGCCCGGCCGTTGCTCCTCTTCGTGGGCGGGAACAACACCGGCAAGACCTACCTCGCTTCGCTGCTCTGGGGGTTGCTGTCGCTGACGAGGGAGCTGCCCGTGGCGCGCGGCGCTGCCTACCAGCGCTGCGTTGCGTGGATCGAGGAGCGTTTCGCGCGCCGCGAGCGCGAGCCGACGTTCGATCTCACACCCGAGGTTCACGCCGATTTCGTGCAAATCGTCAACGACACGCTGCGAGAGCACGGCGCCGAGCTCGCCAGGCGAACGTTCAACCGGTCAGGCTTCGAGCTCGGCAGGATCGAACTGCGGGACGTCACCCTTCCCAAGGAGATCTCGTTCCGCTGGGAAGCCGGTCACGAGCAAGGGGAGCCTTTCGTCTCGCTGTCAGCTCGTGAGCGCGACGGCATGCTCTGGCACGCCACGGGGACCGAGGACGCGGAACGACGAGCCTCCGTCATCGCCTTTCTGGCGAAGGAGCACGTCGCTGACGTGCTCGGAGGTGCCAGCGACCCCTTCGCGAGCGACACCGTCTTCCTCCGTCTCATGGGCCCCACCTTCCATCCCGGCCCCGTGTTTCTCCCTGCGTCACGGACGGGCTTCATGCTCCTCTACCGAAGCCTCGCGCGGCAGCTCGTCGGCGACGCCCTCATCAAGACCGGCGCCGCTCGCGCGCCCGCGCCCGACCTGACCCGGCCGGCCATCGACTTCGTCGACCTGCTCGTCGGTCTTCGCCCCGAGGAGGGCGCCTACCCCGAGGAAGCGGCCTTCCTCGAGCGAGCGATGGGAGGCCGGCTCGCGCTTCGATCCGGGGTCGGGCTCAACGAAGTGATGTACGAGTACGCCGAGGGCGAGCCGGCGCTGCCGATGGAGCTCTCGTCGTCGCTCGTCACCGAGCTCGCCCCGGTGGTCGTCACGCTCCGTCACGTCAGCGGCTACCGCGTGCTCATCATCGAGGAGCCCGAGGCGCACCTTCATCCGAGGCTCCAGCGCCGGCTGGCGCAGGTCATCGTGCGCCTCGTCCGGAAGGGGCTCTTCGTCTGGATCACGACGCACAGCGAGAACTTCTGCCAGCAGATCAACAACTTCATGAAGCTCGGCGCGCACCCCCGGCGGGCCGAGATGCAGCGCAAGCACGGCTACGAGGAGATCGACTATCTCGAGGTGGACGACGTGGCGGGCTACCAGTTCGAGGCAGACGCGCCCGGCGGGCGCACCACGGTCACCGAGATGAAGAAGACGGCGTCGGGTCTGGTCATCCCGACGTTCAACCGCGAGCTCGCGGCGCTGACCGACGAGGCCATGGACCTCGAGCAACCCGACGTCGAGGGATGAGGCTGCCCGGGACCATCGAGGAGCGCCTCGCGGTGATCCGGGCCGGTCGCTGGAAGCTGCTCCGCGCGACGGAGATCGCCGAGCTCGAGGACGAAGGCGTTCGCGTGAGCTGCTCTCTCGCCGGCGCCGCTTCATGTGTCGAGCTCCGTCTGATACCGGATGACGTGCAATTCCTGCGCGAGACGACATGCGCGGATTTCGCGCTGCTGCTGGCCCGGGGAGACGACGCGTTCGAAGCGCACATCGTCGAGCTCAAGCGGTCCGTCGGGACGAACACGTGGGAGCACGTTCAAAAGCAGCTCGAGTGGGCTGCCGTGCGGCTCCTGGCCATCGGGGGCGTCCTCGGCATCCGGATCGACGGCGTGGTCGCGTACACGGCGTTCTGCAACGACAAGCTCGCGCGCGAGAGCTCCACGAACCCTGCCAGCATGAAGATCCCCGTCGGTCCATCCGACACGAGCGCAAGCGACGCGAACGTCCGTCGCCGGGCGGAAGCGCGGCGCTCCTGGGAGCGCGGGAGCATCTGGATGAAGGCGCTCGGCCGTGACGTCGAGCACAGGCGGATCCGAGCCAACGAGGTCGGAACGACCGCGGCTGGCCATGTTGCGTGCCGACCGCGCTCGTCGCCGGCCGAGGGCGATACGACCTGGCTCTTCGAGCCCGTCGTCGCAGGATAACGCACCGGGTCATCGGCGACGCTCTTGGCCACCGCCCGTCTGCTCGCGTGGTAACGCTCATTGAGCGAGCGGAGCGACCTCAGCGCTTCTTTGAGTCGGGGCGGGGAGGCCGGGCGGGCGCTGGTCGCTGGGGGACCGGGCTCAACCGCGACGAACCTGCTTCATGGCTCGCCGGCTGGGTCGTCAGGGGAGCGACGCTCCCGCGGGAGAGCTCGCCCCGCTCGCCCGAGCGGCCCGGCGAGGACGGCGGCGCGGTCGGCCGGCGGGACGGCGGCTTCGACGGGGAGAGCCGGCCGTGGCCGCGTGGGACCGTGGGCGGATCGCTCTTGGGCGGATCGCTCTCGTCTGCGCCGCGCCGGCTCGACGGCGGCTTCGCCGTCATGCGGGCGAGCGACCGCAACGTCGGCGGCGGCGCGGCCTCGAGCTCGAAGCTCAGCTCGAGCGACGGCGGCGCGTCGGAGATCGCCAGGGCGCCGTCGGCCGCCCTCCGCGGCGCGACGCCGGGCTGGCGGCGCAGGAGCTCCCCGAGCGGCGCGCGCGACGACGGCGGCGCGACGTCGTCCGGGATGGACGACGGCCCGCCGAGCGCCGTCGTCGCGATCCGGGGCTCCGGACGGCGCCGCGACGGCGGCATCGGCAGCTCGACGCGGGCGCTCTCGTCCTCGAGCCGCGTCGCCTCGAGCAGGTAGGCGGCGATCGATTTTCGCTCCGGCGGCACCGGCCGGCTGCCCGGAACGAACGCGAACCGCCCGACCTTCCAGGCCAGCATGGTGCGGAGCGCGGCGAGCGCCGACACGCGCGTGCCGCCCACGGTCCCCTGGACGATGCACCCCTCGGCGATGTCGAGCTGCGCGCGCCGCTTCTTGCTGATCACCTCGAACACGCCCGATCGCCGCTCCATCTCGAGGACCGTGAGGACGGTCGCGATCGACATCTGGCTGAGGTCGCCCTCGATGGCGGTCTGGTCGACGGAGGCGGGGATGGACATGAGGCTGTCCCGCCGCTGCCGCAGGCGGGACGCCATCTGCACGAGGGCCCCGATCTGCGCGACGACCTCGGTGACCCGGAACGGCTTGGTCATGTAGACGTCGGCGCCGACGTGGAACCCCTCGAGGCGGGATTGCTGGTCATCGAGGGCGGAGAGGAACAGGAAGGGGGTCACGGACACCCGCGAAGGTTGGGTGCGGACGTTGCGCGCGACCCAGTAGCCGTCGTGGTCGGGCAGGCCGACGTCGCAGACGATGCACTCGGGCTCCAGGGTGCAGGCGGTCGAGAGCCCGGCCTCCGCGGTGGCGCAGTAGATGACCTCGTAACCCGCCTCGCGGATCGCGGTGGCGAGCAGGTCCGCGACATACTCCTCGTCCTCGATCACGAGCACGACCCCGCTCGGCATCTGGCAGACGGTACACGCGCGCCGCGGGGGTGGCCAAGGGTGAATGGCGGCGAGCCGGTCCGAACCTCGGGCCGCGCGGCGCCGCGCGGCGCCGCGCGCCGCCGACGGAGCGTGGTGGCGCGTGTTTGCCCGCGGCGCCCGACCGCGGCGCGGGATTCACGCTATAAGAACGGAAATGGCAACTCCTGTCCGAGAGGCCGGCGGCGCGGCGCGGCCCGGCGAGCGGCCCTCCCCGGGGGCTCGCGTCTTCATCGCGATGAGCGGCGGAGTCGACTCCTCGGTCGCCGCGGCGCGCCTCTGCGACGCTGGTTACGAGGTCGTCGGCGTGACGCTGCACCTCTGGGACTACCCCGACGACGGCAGCGTCAAGAGCCGCTGCTGTGCGCCCGAGGATCAGCACGACGCCCGCCGGGTCGCCGACCACCTCGGCATCCCGCACTACACCTTCGATCGCCGCGCCCTGTTCCGCGAGCACGTCGTCGATCCGTTCGTCGACGCCTACCTCGCGGGCGAGACGCCGAGCCCGTGCGTGGCCTGCAACCGCTCGGTCAAGCTCCGGGAGCTGTTCCCGCTGGCGGAGCGGCTGGGCGTCTCGTGGGTGGCGACGGGCCACTACGCGCGGGTCGTCGTGGAGGAGGGCGGCGCCCGCCTCTACCGCGGCCGCGATCGGCACAAGGATCAGAGCTATTTCCTCCACATGCTCCGGTCGGACGAGCTGTCGCGGCTCCTCTTCCCGCTCGGCGAGTCGACCAAGGAGGAGGTGCGCGCCGAGGCGATCGCCCGCGGGCTGCCGGGGGCCGACAAGGGGGAGAGCCAGGAGCTCTGTTTCATCCCCTCCGGCCGCTACGCGCCCTTCGTGGCCGAGCGCGCGGCGGACAGGCTCCGGCCCGGGCCGATCGTCGATCGGGACGGGCGCGTGGTCGGGTCGCACGGCGGGGTGCACGGCTTCACCGTGGGCCAGCGCAAGGGCATCGGCGTCTCGCTCGGCCGCCCGGCGTTCGTCGTGGGCCTCGACGCGGCGACCGGCGCGGTGCGCCTCGGCGACGAGGCCGACCTCTACGCGGCGGGCGCCGAGATCACCGAGGCCGTGTGGTCCGACGACGCGGTCTTCCCCCTGGAGGCCGAGGTGCGGGTGCGCGCGCGGCACGAGGCGGCGCCCGGCGTCATCGAGCGGCGGCGCGACCCCGCGACGGGCGCCGAGAGCTTCGTGGCGCGGTTCGAGAGCCCGGTGCGGGCCGTCTCCCCCGGTCAGATGGCCGTGGTGTACCGAGGCGACCGCGTCCTCGGCGGCGGCCGCATCCGGGCCGCCCTCCGCGCGGGGGCGGCGTCGTGACGGCGCGCCTGCTCGTGCCCCTCGTGTGCTGCCTCTCGCTCGGGTGCTCGCTCGGGCAGGGGGAGGGCGAGGTCTACAGCTCGAGGCTGCTCGCGGCGGACTGCTGGGAGGGCGCCTACGACATGCGCCCCGACTTCTTCGCCGCGGTCCCGTACCGCTCCACGCTGCAGATCCGGGTGCAGCGGGGCAGCGACCTCCAGGAGGTCTCGGACGGCCTCGCGGTCACGATCGACGATGTCGGCCTTATCCGCGGGGACGGGCAGGTGAACAAGCTCGACGTCGACCTGAGCGTCGGGCTCCCGCCTGGCGTCGAGCTGCCGGGCTCGCCCCCGCCGACGCCGAAGCCGGAGGGGCTCGCCCCGCTCGTGCACATGGCGCTCTACCTCCAGCGGTCGTGCCACAACCAGAACACCGTGCTCTACGCCGTGGATGGGACCATCAAGTTCCAGGCGCTGTTCAGCGGCGATCCCAACGAGACGGACGCGGTCGACAAGTACACGGACGCGACGTTCGACATCTGGGTCGGTGATCCGCGCGACGCCGGGATCGGTCATCCAGCCGACGCCATCCCCCGGGAGCTCCTCTCGAGGGTCACGGGGAGCTTCCGTTTCTATTTCGAGCGAGGTCAACCTGGCCAACCGTTCCCCTGAGCTCGCCACGACTCCGTCCTGGGTCTCTGGTGGTGTCCTACCTGTCAGGACACGGGCCTTCAGCGACGGAGTGGATTGAAGCTGACCATCTGCCAGGTCGCTCGGCCGAGACGACATGGCAAAGCGCCGCGCACTCGCGGTAAAGTAGTGACCGCTCATGCCCCAACCCCCGCCTCGACCCGCATCGCGAATGGGCGGACCTCCAAGCCCCGGGTCGACCAATTCATCGTCTGACGCGCGCGCGAAGGAGTCCGAGAAGCAGCAGGGGACCTACTTCCTGGGCCGTTACCGCGTGGTCGACGAGATCGGGGTGGGCGGAATGGCGAGCGTCCACCTGGCGCGCATGGATGGGCCGGGCGGCTTCCAAAAGTGGGTAGCCATCAAGCGGATCCACCCGCATCTGGTCGAGGACGATCAGTTCGTCGATATGTTCCTGGACGAGGCGCGCATCGCGGCTGGCATCAACCACGCCAATGTCGCGCAGGTGTTCGATCTCGGGAAGGACGACAACACTTACTGGATCGCCATGGAGTATCTCCACGGCGAGCCGCTCCGGGAGGTGATGCGGCGCGCCGAGGAGCGCCGGCTGCGCATCTCGCCCGAGCTCGCTGCGCGCATCTGCTCCGATGCGGCAGAGGGGCTCCACGCCGCCCACGAGCTGCGTGGAAAGAACGGCCAGCTGCTCGGCCTGGTGCACCGCGACGTGACGCCGCACAACCTGTTCCTCACGTACGACGGCTACACAAAGGTGGTGGATTTCGGGATCGCCAAGGTGGCCGATCGGCTGTCGTCCACCCGCGCGGGAACGCTGAAAGGCAAGTTGGCCTACATGTCTCCCGAGCAGGTGCGCGGCAATGAGGTCGATCGCACGACCGACGTGTTCGCGCTCGGGGTCGTCCTCTGGGAGCTCACGACGAACCAGCGTCTCTTCCGGATGGATACCGATCTCGACACCCTCGAGAAGGTGCAGGCCTGCGTGGTCCCGCCGCCGTCCACGATCGTGCCCGACTATCCGATCGAGCTGGAGAGCGTCGTCATGAAGGCGCTCGCCAAGCACAGGCAGGACCGCTTCCAGACGGCGCGCGAATTTTCGCGAGCGCTGCAGAACTTCCTGATGCGGAGCGGGATCTTCGTCGGCTCCGAGGAGGTCGCGCAGTTCGTGCAGCAGGTGTTCGCCGACCGCATCCAGAAGCGCGAGGCGCACCTCGCGTGGGCGGCGGAGGTGACGTCGACGATCAACGTCGAGCAGGTGCGCGGGCGGGCCTCGACCACGGCCACGGACAGCGTCGGGCTCCGCAGCCGCGGCCGGGAGCCCGAGCCGCAGCAGCGGCTCACGCCGCCGCAGGCCTTCCGGCACAACGCCGCGCCGGCGAGCGGGATCGCGCCGGTCGGGCGCACGCCGTCGAGGGACGCGGCCGGCAAGCAGATGGTGGCCTCGTCGCTGATGGACGACGACGAGGATGTCCCGACGACGGTCGCGACGCGCGAGCACGCCGAGCCGGTGCGGCCGCTCCCCTACGGCGAGCGCGCGATGCCGCGCCCGGCGGCCGGCATGGCGCCGGAGCTCGCGCCGGCGCCTCCTCCTCAGCCCGGCGCCCCGTCCGCCCTTCCCACGGTGCGGCCCGGTGCCTCGCCCGCGCACGCGAGCTCGCCGCGCGCGCTCGGCGGCCCCAACCTCGCCCCGCCGGCGATCCCGGCGAACCTGTATCCGCCGCTCGATCTCGGCGCGGCCGATCGGGCACCGTTCCCCAAGGGGGGCCTCCTGGACAGCGATCTGGGCAACCCGCTCGCGTCCACGCTCGCGCTCCCGCAGCAGGCTCCGCCCCAGCCCCCCGCGCCGGTCCCGCAGGGCCCGAGCGACGCCGCACGCCGCGCGCACGCCAGCAGGGCCGCTGCGTTCGGCGCATCGCCGCAGGCGCCCTCGTTCGCGCTGCCGTTCAACGGCCAGGGCTACGCTCCTTCGCCTCCTGCCGGCTCGCCCGCGCCGGTGTTCCCGCCGCCGCCGTCGATGACGCTCGATCCATCGCGTGCGCAGGCCCAGCCGTTCGCGCCCGCCGCGCCGGCGCAGCCTCCCCAGTCGCAGATCGAGACCGCGCTCTCGCTGCCGCGCCCCGATCCGGCGGCCATCTGGGCGGCCACGCAGGACGCGGTGTCCAAGGGGAACGGCAGGAACACGCTCGTGCTCTTCGCCGTCATCGCCCTCACCGCCCTGTGCGTCATCGGCATCGGCGCGCTGATCTACATCAAGACGATGGCCGCGCAGCCCGCGCCCCTGAAGGGCGTCGACGCTGCGCCGCCCGCCTCGACCACCACGCGCGGGCCGCGCCTCGGCGCCAACGTGGAGCCCGCGGGGGATGGGCGCGCGCGCTCGCTCGCCCTCGCCGGCGGAGCTCCTCTCGTCCACCACCCCGGCGCGACGAGCCTGCGGCGCGTTACGATGAAGGGATGAAGGCTGTTCATCGCCGCTCGAGCGGCGCCAGGGCGCGGCCCCGCGCCGGCGAGCGAGCGCAGCTGCGCATCGACGCGCTGGCCGCCGGCGGCGCAGGGATCGGTCGGCTCGCCGGCGAGGTCGTCTTCGTCCCCGCGACGGCGCCGGGCGACCTCGTCGAGGTCGAGCTCGATCGGAGCGCGCGCCCGGCGCGGGGCAAGCTGCTCCGCGTGGTCGAGCCGAGCGCCGACCGCATCGCCCCGCCCTGCCGCTTCGCGGAGACCTGCGGCGGCTGCGACTGGATGCACGTCCGCGTCGAGGCGCAGCAGGCCGCGCACGCGCAGATCGTCCGGCAGGCGATCGCGCGCGCGGCCTCGCTCGCCGAGGCCGACCTGCCGCCGATCCGCCTGCACCCCGCGCCCCAGCCGCTCGGCTACCGCTCGCGCGCGCGGCTGTTTGCGCGCGCGGAGCGCGGCGAGGTGCGCGTGGGCTACCGCGCGCCGAGGACGCACGCCGTCGCGGCGGTCGACCGCTGCCTGGTGCTGGCCGACCCGATCGCGCCGCTCGCCGGCGAGCTGCCCGGCGTTCTGCGCGGGGCCGCGGGGGAGGGCGACATCCTCGTCTCGCTGGGCGCCTCGAGCCGCCCGGTGGTCGAGATCCTCTGGCGCGGCCAGCTGCCGCCGGCCGTGTGGCAGCAGCTCGACGAGCGCACGGCCCGCGGCGCGTGGGCCGGCGCCCGCGTCACGCTGGACGGCGCGCGCGAGGCCGCGTCGTTCGGCGATCCGCGGCCGGCGATCGTGGGCGCCGACGGCCTGCCGCTGCTCCTCGCGCCGGGCGGCTTCGGGCAGCCGTCCGAGGAGGGCGCCGCCGTGCTCGCCGGCCGCGCCGCCGAGCTCGCTCACCTCGACTCCTCCCGGCCGCCGCACGTCCTGGAGCTGTTCGCGGGGAGCGGGACGCTCTCCGTGCTCCTCGCGCGCGGCGCGCCGCGGTCCGCGCCGGTCGCCGGGGCTGCCGAGGCCGCCTCGTCGGCCGCCCCGGGGCTCGCGTCGTTCACGGCGGTGGAGCGCTCGCCCGAGGCGGTCGCGTGCCTGCGCCAGAACCTCGCCGCCCGCGGCCTCGCCGGCAAGGCGATCGAGGCGGACGCCGACCAGGTCCCGATCCCGGCGCGCACCGACGTCGTGGTGCTGGATCCTCCGCGCAGCGGGGCGCCCGGCGCGGCGCGCGCGATCGCGGCCTCGGGCGCGCGCGTGGTCGTCTACGTGTCGTGCGACCCGGCGACCCTCGCGCGCGATCTCGGCGGCATCCTCCGCGGCGGCTTCGAGATCACGGACATCGAGGCGGTCGAGCTCTTCCCGCAGACGAGCCACATCGAGTCGATCGTCCGCCTCACCCGCGCCCGCCGGCCGGCGCGCTGAGCCGCGCGGCGCGCGGCGAGGAGGCGCGTCGCGCCGCGTCGCGCGCAGCCCCGGCGAGCTCGGGCCGAGATCGCGCGCGGCGCGAGGTCGCAGCGCGCCTCCGCCCAGCGGCTTGCGCTACGCTGGCCGGGATGATCCACCCCCTCGACGAGCGGCTCCGCGAGGAAGCGCGGCGCTACCGCCTCGTGTTCGCCTGCCCCGACTGCGCGTCGTTCGATCCGGCGGAGACCGAGCGCGACGAGGCCGGCGGCGCGCCTCCCGGCGGCGCGCCGCGCTGCTCGCTCGGCTATCCGGTCGCGCCGCACCTGAGCCCGTCGCTCGACGACGAGCGCGACGAGATCATCTTCTGCAAGGCGTTCGAGCTGCGATGAGCCCGTCCCCCGGGCCTCCCCCGCCGCCCAGGCGGGGCCGGTCGCACCCCCCGTCGCTGATCCGGCTGGCCGAGCGGCTGATCCGGGACGAGCGGCTGCTCGCGCGCGGCGACGTGGTCCTCTGCGCCTGCTCCGGCGGCCCCGACTCGACGGCGCTGCTGCACGTCCTCGCCATGCTCCGGCGGCGGATCGGCCACGAGGTCGTCGCGCACGGCGTCGACCACGGCCTGCGGCCGGCGGCCGCGGCCGAGCTCGCGATCGCGCGCGACCTGGCCGAGCGGCTCGGCGTCCCCTACTCCAGCACCCGTGTGGACGTGGCGCCCGGCGCGAACCTCCAGGCCAGAGCGCGCGTCGCCCGGTTCGCCGCGCTGTCGGCGGCCTCGGCCGCGCTCGGCGCCCGCGCGATCGCGACCGGCCACACCGCGGACGACCGGGCCGAGACGGTGCTGCTGCGCCTGCTGCGGGGCGCTGGGCCGCGGGGGCTGGCCGTGCTGCCGCCGCGCGCGCCGCTCTGGACCGACGCCGCCGGCGCGGCGCCGGGCGCCGCGGAGCCGGGCTCGGCGGCTGCCGGCGTCGAGCTCATCCGCCCGCTGCTCCTGGCCCGCCGCGCCGACGTGCTGGCCCACCTCAGCCGACATCGGCTGGCTTTCGCGGAGGATCCCAGCAACGGGGACCCCCGCTTCACCCGCGTTCGCGTCCGCCGCGAGCTCCTCCCGCTCCTCGAGGACCTGTCGCCGGCGATCGTCGAGCACCTCTGCGCGCTCTCGGACATGCTCGCCGCCGGCCGAGATCGGCGCGCCGGCGGCGATCCGGCCGTCCTCGACGGCGGCGAGCCGCTCTCGATGCCGCTCGGTCGGGCGCAGCGCCTCGCGATCGAGCGGGCTCGCAAGCTCGGGCGGCCGCTGCGCGTCCTGGTCCGCGGCGGCGGGGAGATCGCCCTGGGCTTTCCAGAGGAGTCCAGCGTGCTTATCGAGGACAGGTCTGAGCGTCGCGGGGCCTGACCGCATGCACCCCACCCGCGACCCCTGTCGAGTCCCCTGTTTCGCCGTGCCGCCGCGGGGAAAACCCGCGGTCGACGACCGAGCCGACGGGTGGCATGCTGACTGGAACACGCGTACAATTTCGGTACACGCCGGCTCGCCGCGCGAGCTTAGAGGGTCCTCGTGAAGCAATCGCACAAGACGCTGCTGCTCTGGGTTCTGCTGATCATGATGTTCTTGGCGATCTGGCAGTTCTTGAGCCCGGATTCCCGGCCCGCCACGCAAGTCGCGTTCAGCGAGTTCATGGGCCAGGTCCAGGTCGAGGCCAAGGACAAGGATCCGCACGTCGAGTCGGTCACGATCAAGGACCGCGAGTACACCTTCTGGGTCAAGGACCCCAAGACCGGGGCGAAGACGAAGAAGGTCACGATCGGGCCTGAGAACGCCGACGAGATCACGAAGACGATCGTCGACAACAAGGTCGCCGTCTACTTCGAGAAGGAGGACACGTCGCCGTTCTGGCCGGGGGCGATCATGTACCTCCTGCCGACGGTCTTCCTGCTCGTGATGTTCTACCTGTTCATGCGCCAGCTCCAGGCGGGCGGCGGCAAGGCGATGAGCTTCGGCAAGTCGCGCGCGCGGCTGCTCAGCGAGGCGCAGAACAAGGTGACGTTCGCCGACGTCGCGGGCATCGACGAGGCGAAGGACGAGCTCGAGGAGATCATCGCGTTCCTCAAGGACCCGAAGAAGTTCCAGAAGCTCGGCGGCCGGATCCCGAAGGGCGTGCTCATGATGGGCCCCCCCGGGACGGGCAAGACGCTCCTCGCGCGCGCGATCGCCGGCGAGGCCGGGGTGCCGTTCTTCTCGATCTCCGGCTCGGATTTCGTCGAGATGTTCGTCGGCGTCGGCGCGAGCCGGGTGCGCGACCTGTTCGAGCAGGGCAAGAAGCACGCGCCGTGCATCATCTTCATCGACGAGATCGACGCGGTCGGCCGCCACCGCGGCGCGGGCCTCGGCGGCGGGCACGACGAGCGCGAGCAGACGCTGAACCAGCTCCTCGTCGAGATGGACGGCTTCGAGTCGAACGAGGGCGTGATCATCGTCGCCGCGACGAACCGCCCCGACGTCCTCGACCCCGCGATCCTGCGGCCTGGCCGCTTCGATCGGCGCATCGTGGTGAACCGCCCCGACGTGCGCGGCCGCGAGGGCATCCTCCGGGTCCACACGAAGAAGGTCCCGCTCGGGCCGGACGTCGACATGGAGATCCTGGCGCGCGGCACGCCCGGCTTCGTCGGCGCCGACATCGAGAACCTGGTCAACGAGGCGGCCCTCCTCGCGGCGCGTCAGGACAAGGACGTCGTCACGATGATCGACTTCGAGATGGCCAAGGACAAGGTGCTGATGGGCGCCGAGCGCCGCAGCATGGTCATCAGCGACGAGGAGAAGCGGACCACGGCCTACCACGAGGCCGGGCATGCGCTGGTCGCGAAGCTGCTGGAGAAGTTCTCGGACCCGGTCCACAAGGTGACGATCATCCCGCGCGGCCCGGCGCTCGGCCTCACGCAGCAGCTGCCGAAGGAGGACCGGCTCAGCATGTCGCGCGAGTTCGCCAAGGCGCGGCTCTCGGTGCTGATGGGCGGCCGCGTCGCGGAGGAGATCATGTTCGGCCAGTTCACGACCGGCGCGGGCAACGACATCAAGCAGGCGTCGAACCTCGCGCGGCGGATGGTGACCGAGTTCGGCATGAGCGACGTCATCGGGCCGATCTCGTACGGCGCGGACGAGGAGAGCGTGTTCCTCGGGCGCGACTTCACGAGCCGGCGCCGCGACTACTCGGAGACGATCGCCAACCAGATCGACGACGAGGTGCGGCGGTTCATCCTCGACGCCCACGCCGAGGCGCGGCGGCTCCTCACCGAGAACCGCGAGATCCTCGAGCGGCTCGCCAACGCGCTCCTCGAGCGCGAGACGCTGGACGCGGAGGAGGTCGACGCCATCGTCTCGGGCCGCGAGCTGCCGCAGCGCCAGCGCGTCGTGATCCCGAGCTACAGCGATCGCGATCGCGCCGCGAAGGAGAAGCGCCGCGCGGCCAGCATCTTCGGCACGCCGAAGCCCGCCCCGAGCACCTGATCGCGAAGCGCGGGGGCCGCGCCCGGTGAGCCCGGGCGAGCGCCCCCGCACCGCCGCGCGCCGCACGGCACGGCGCGGCCCCCGGGACGCCTCACTCCCTCCCCTCCGACAGCGAAGCACGCGGCGCGCGACGCGGACAGCGACGCACGCGGCGCGTGACAGCGGCCCGCTTCAGGGAGCGCTCAGGGTCGTCTGCAAGAACGCCCACTGCTGCAGATCTGCCGGGCGGCCGCCGTCGTGCGCGCGGTTCGCCTTCGTGAAGATCGCCTGGGCGCCGTCGCCGAAGATGAACAGGCCGTAGCCGAGCGCGAAGCGCAGCGGGTCCCACGGCTGGAAGGCGAGCGAGACGTCGATCTCGTGGCCGAGCGTCCGGCGCTCGTTGTCGCGGACGGCGCCCACCGGAAGGAGCCGCGCGGTGATCCACCTGCCCCCGGGCGAGGCGAGGCCGACGAACGTGTACCCGGCGGCGACGGTCATCGCGTCGAGGGGCGAGGCGCGGACGGCTCCGCCCGCCTCGATCACGTTGGACCACGCGTAGAGCCCCATCGGGCCGTGGTTGTCCTGCGCGTCGGGCAGGATCGGATCGAAGCGGCGCTGCGTCTCGCCCTCCTCGAGCGCGCCGTCGTCGCCCGTCGCGTAGGCGCCGCGGGCGCTGAAGGTGAGGCGGGCGGGGAGGGACGTCTCGAGCGCCGCCCGCGCGGCGGCCGCGAACCCGCCGAGCGGGCGATCGGCCGTGAAGGTGGCGACCCGACCGAGCTCGTAGGCGCCCTCGATCGCGTAGCGGAAGCCGCGGCGGTCGCCGGAGATGCGCGCGTCGAGGACCACGGTGTCTCCGGGCGTGAGCCAGGTCGGCCGCGGCTCGCGGGCGATGCGCGCGAGCGCCGTGGCCTCGAGGTGGAGCAGGGGGGCGACGCGCCAGAGCGCGTTCAGGCCGTAGAGCTGCGTCCCTGTGCCGGCGGAGATGGGCTTGCGCGTCCCCGTGACCTCGGGCGGCGCGCCGCCCGGCGCAGCGAGGAGCACGGCCATCGCCTCGAGGTCGACGTTGCCGAGCTGCACCCCCGCGCGCACCCCGTCGAGCGAGCGCGCGGTGAGCGTCTCGTCGTCCGCCCCGATCAGGCGGCCGTCCCCCCACTCGATCCGCTGACGGCCCAGCCGGACGAAGGCGCGGCGCCCCGAGCGCGTGTGCACATCGACGTAGGCCTCGTAGGGCGCCGTCGCCGGGAGGGACGGCTCGCCCGCCCCGACGAAGATCGCGTCGTCGCTCCCCCAGAGCCGCGCGTCCTGCAGCGTGAGGACGCCCGTGACGGGCCCGCGATCGACGGCCAGGCCGAGGCGCGCGCGCTGCGCGAAGAACCACTGGGTCTCGACGACGTTGCCCGTGTCGAGGAGCGGCGGCAGCGCGCCCCCGAAGCCCTCGGCGAGCACCGCGTTCGAGCTGTAGACGTCGCCGCCCGTGTCCACCGGGTACCGGCGAAGCTCGCCCCGGATCCGGAGCTCCGCCGACGGGCGGAAGACGAACCCGCCGAGGTGCACGCCCTCCGACTGCGGCGGCGCCTGGGCCGCCGCGGTCCGGGGCGCGAGCGCGAGGAGCGCCGATCCCAGAGCGATGGAGGCGAACGGCAGGGATCGGATCATCAGCGAGGAGGGCCGGAGCGCGGGGTCGTCGAACGGCGGATGCGCGGCCTGGCGCGCGGCGTTCTCGCGGGCCGCGCTCCTGGATCGCTCGCGGAGGATAGGCGTCCCGGCGCTCGTCGGACAAGTGGGGAAGCTGCCGAATGGGACGCAGTGCCGCTCCTGTCCGGAGGCGTTGCCGCCGGACAGGGCGAGCCGCCGCGCCGGCGGCGTCACGGATCGAAATCGTCCTCGCCGTTCGGAGGCGGCGGCGGCTTCGGCGGCCTCGGCGCGGCTCCGGCGCCGCTCCCGCGCTGCGGCGGCGCCTTGGCGCTTCCGGTGGGCTGCCTCGGCGTGGGGCGCCGCGCCGCGCCTCGCCGCGCCGGCGCGACGCCCGCGTCGACGGCGAGCACCAGATCGAGCGCGAGCTTCGACGCCCTGCCGGCGTGCCGCTCGGCGACCGCCCCCGCCTCGGCGAGCACGCGCTCGGCCGCCTCGAGCTCGCGCTTCGCCTCGCGGCGCTGCGGGTCGCCCGCCATGGTCTCGGCCCACGAGGCTGCCAGCGACGCCCGCTGCTTCTCGAGCTCCGCCGCGCGCTTCGACAGCTCGCCGAGCTGCTTCGCCGCCGCGAGGGAGCTCTTCAACGACGCCTCGAGCGCCTCGACGGCGTCCCTGTCGTCCGCGTCGAGCGAGCGCCCGCCTCGCGCGCTGACGAGCCGCGCTTCCGGCGCGAGCTCGACGTGGAGCGAGACGCCCGACGCGCGGAGCTCCGCTGCGCGCGCGCGCGCAGCGTCGAGCGCCGCGTCGGCGGCCGACCTCGGATCGAGCCCGGCCGCGCGCGCGAGCTCGGCCCGCGCCGCGTCCGCGAGCGCCTCGGCCTTCAGCGACTCCTCGCGGAGCGCGAGCGCGGCCTCGAAGAACTCGTCGTAGGGCTGCTTGCCCGTGCGCAGGGCCCGGCCCTGCTCGAGCTGCGACGCCTGCGCGGCGCACGCGGCGAGCAGCGGCGCGTGCGCCGCGGCGAGCAGCAGCGCGAGCGCCGCCGCCCGGAGGCGGCGCGCGCCCGGGGCCCTCGTCATCCACATTGGAGGATGACCCCCCAGAGCTCGTAGCTCGCGGCGGGCTTCGAGAGGAACACGACGCCCACGTAGCCCGATCGCGGCGCGACGCCGAGCACGCCCTGCCCGAAGTTCCCGGCCGGGGGCGAGAGCGCGATCGGATCGCCGATCGGGGAGAAGTTGGGGGCCAGGGTCTGCGCGCGCATGGCGCGGCTCCCCGGAGGGCCTTCGGTCCACACGAGGAGCCAGCGTCCGTCGCTGAGCCCCGCGATGTCCGGCGCGAACGCGTCGCCGCCGGGGCCGCCGGACGGGAGCGGGATCACCTGGGTCGACGTGGGGATGTCGCCCGGCGCGGCTTGCCCGGCGCGGATCTCCCATCGTCCGTCCGCGGGCCGGTCGGCGAAGACGACGGCGAGGGCGCGCTCGTTCCAGCCGAGCGAAGGCTTGCCGAGCGCGCCCCCGGAGCCGTTCACGCGGGTGAGCTCGCCGGCGGGCCTGCGCTCGGCGTCGAGCCAGCCGGCCCACACGGCCTTCTCGCGGCGGAACGCGACGGCGTACCCGCGGGACCCGGCCGCGAGGGCGCGCGGCGACTCGAGCGGCTCGTCGCCTTGCACCGGCCAGAGCCGCGAGGGCGCGGCGCCGGGGTCGTCGGCCGCGACCACGGCGCCGTCGGCCAGGCCGATGACGAACGGCCGGGGCCCCGGGACGCTGACCGGGGAGCGGATGGCCTGCTGCGCCGACGTGAGGACGGTGAAGGTGTCTTCGACCGGCGAGATGCTCACGATGTCGGCGGCCTCTCGGTTCGAGAACTTCTCGCTCCGCTCCCCGGTCGCGGGATCGATCTCGAGGCCGACGGCCTCCATGGCGCTCCTGGCGTAGCCCACCAGGAGCTTGCCGCCCTTCGTCGCCGTGACCTCGAAGGGGATGCTCTTCGCGACGAGCGGCGCCCATGGCTGCGGCTGGCGCGCCACCCAGCAGGGCTTCAGCGGCGCGGGGATCGCGGAGCGAGCGACGTTTTGCGCGGCGCCGAGCGCGGGGCGCGCCGTCGCGATCAGCGGCTGCCGCGCGGCTGCGACGGAGTGGCGGCCCGCGAAGAAGGCGGCGATGCTCATGAGCACCGCCGCCCCGCAGATGCCGATGAGCGACGAGATCGGCACGGGCACCGCCGTGGAGAGCCGGCCGTCGCCCCGCGCCGGCGCGCCCGCGAGGGGCGGCTGAGCGCGCCGCGCGGAGAGGGCGCGCGGATCGAGCGCAGGCGGGCCGTTGCTCGATCCCGGGGCGGAGCCGCGATCGGAGCGCGGCGCCGGCGGAGCCGCGGCGGACGCAGGGCGCAGCCCGGGCAGCAAGCCTGGCCACGCGCGCATGGCCGGGTGCCCCTGCGGCGCGCCTGCGCCGACGCCCTGCGGCGCGCCTGCGCCGACGCCGGCCGAGGGGATCGTGGCGTACTCGCGGCGCCCCATCGTCGGGTCGACGGCCAGGGGGGAGCGCTTCGTCTCGCTGGGCACGGGCGCAGCGGCCTGCTCCTTGGCCTCGCGGTGCGGCGCCGTCGTGGTGGAGGGCTCGGGGGCCTCGCTGACGGCGCGGAGCTCCGATGGGACCCGGCCATCGTCGGCCGGCGTGCTCTCGGCGCCGCGGGGCGGGGGACCGTCGCCGGGCGCCGCGGGGCTGGCGAGGCGAGGTCCGATGGACGCGATCGCCGCCGCGTCGGCGGCGCTCGAGACGGGCGTCGCTTCGGCCGAGGGGATCGGGGCAGCCGGGGGCGAAGGGAGCGCTGCGGCCGGCTGCGAGGGGGACGGCGGCGCCGCCACCGGCGTGGCGCGGGGAGCGTCCGCGGGCGGGCGCGGCGGCGGCGCGGGGAGCGCTCCGAGGCGGACGAGGGCCTTCGCGCCTGCCGCGGTGTGATCCGGTGCATCGAGCGCCGGCGCGCCCGCGGGCCGCTTCGCGGCGACGGCGGGGAACCGGACCGGGACCGGCGGCGGCGGCACGGACCGCCCCTTCGCGGGCCGCTTCGTGCCCCGGCTGGGGCTCGCCAGCGCCGGCGGCGTTGCCGGGAGGGGCTTGCCGGCGCCCTGCTCCGCAACGGCGGCTGCGCCGCTGCGACCGTCTTCCTGCGGCGCAGCGCCGGCCGGCACCCCGTCGCGGCCTGGAGGCAGGGGCGGCGGCCGGGGCGGCCTCGCCGCGCGCGCGGCCGGGCCGCCCGCTGCCTTCGGCGTCGCGCCGGGCCTGCTGGGCGCGGCCGAGCCCGCCGCGCGCCTCGGCGCTGCGGGCTCGCCGCCTTCGGTCATCCCGCCGGCGGCGCCTGCGTCGCCGGCCGGACGCTGACCGGCCGACGTGTCCTCGGGGTCCTCGGACGCCGAGGGGAGCTTCGGCGCGCGCGGGATCGCGGGCGCTCCCTCGTCGCCTGCCGAGGAGCCGTCGTAGCGGGGCAGCTGCGTGATCGCGCGGGCGACGCTCGCGTCGAACGCTCCGCCCGCCGAAGGCACGACGATCGGCGCGCTCTGTCCGCTGGCCGGCGCGCTCGCCGGAGCCTCGACCCCCGCGAGCGTCGCCATGGGCTCGCGCTTCCGCGGCGGCGGGGGGGGCGGCTGCGGTCGGGCGGTGGCCCGGCCCGGGGACGACGCCGCAGGTCGCCGCTCGTTCGCGGACCTGTCCGGGGGCGCCCGGCGCTGACCCGGGCGGGCGGGCGCCGGGCCCAGCTCCTCGACGAGCTCGAGCTCCAGCGTCGCGCCGCTGTCGCGCGCCGACGCCCGGGCACCGGCGGCGGGTTTGTCGGGCGGAGCGGCGCCCGCGTCCGGCTTGCGCCGGAGCTGCGCGGCGTCGGCGAGCTCCGGCTGCTTGGAAGCCGGGGCCCACGCTTCCATGCCCTGGCGCCACACGAGCGTGGAGCCCGGGATGACCCCGGCAGCCAGCGCGCTGCGCAGCTCGGCGGTGCTCACGAGCCGCTGGACGCCGCGCTCATCCGTCCATCGCCACGCGCTCAACGGCGGCCCCTCCTCCCCTTGCGAGAGCGCCGGAATTTCAGGACGCGATCCACGACGCGGGGGATCGTACCGCGCGTCGTTTGCAAAGAGATCCTCTTTTGTCCGATCGCGCAACCGCGCGCCCGCTCCTGACGACGATCGCGCTGGCAGCCCATGAGCCCTTCCCGCGCCCTCGTCGCCGCAATCCGCTTTCTGGCCGCCATCGCTGCGCGTGCGCTCAGCCCACCGGCCTGCGCCGCCTGTGACGCCGCCATCGCAGCTGGCGCGGTATTTTGCTCCGACTGTGCGCGGACCACCGTGCCGTACGCGGAGCGCCCGCTGCGGAGGGCGGTGGGGTCGAGCGCGGCGGCGGGCGTCGAGCTCGTCGCGTTCGCTGCGTTCGGCGGGGCGGTCGCGGAGGGGATCCGGCGCTTCAAGTACGGGGATCGGCCGGACCTCGCGCGTCCGCTTGGCCGGTTGCTGCTCGGCGCGGCGCGCGACGCCGAGGTGAGCGTCGACCTCGTGGTCCCGGTGCCGCTGCATCCGCGCCGTCTCGCCGAGCGGGGGTACAACCAGGCGGCCTTGCTGGCTGCGTACGTCGCCGACGGACTTCAGGCGTCGATGGCCCCGCGGGCGCTTTGCCGCGTCCGTCCCACGGCGCAGCAGGCGCAGCTCCCGCGCGGTCTCCGCTTGCAGAACGTGGCGGGGGCGTTCCGGGTCCGCGCTCCGGAGCGCGTGCATGGCCGGCGGGTCGCGCTGGTCGATGACGTGGCCACGACCGGCGCCACGCTCGCGGCGTGCCGGGAAGCGCTCCTGGGCGCGGGGGCTGCTTCGGTCACCTACCTCGTCCTCGCGACGACCGAGAGCGGCGTGGACGAGCTCAGAAGGCCGCCTCTGTCAGCGCACCGCACTTGATGCGAACCGTCCTGCCCTCGGCGAGCCATCGCGTACCGTTGCGCGTCGGCTCGCCGAGCCGCACGAAGAAGCGCCCGCAGCGCACCTCGATGGGCTGATTGCTGGGACCCACCGCCACGCCCGTGACGTACACGGTCGCGTTCTGGGAGGAGTTGAGCTTGAGGAAGCCGTAGCCGCGGCGCGGGTTCCGCGGAACGCTCGCTTCGGCCTGGGTGGCCGGCGGCTGTGGAGGTGCCGGCGCTGCCTCGGGGCTGGGCTGGGGTGGAGGCGGGGGTGGCGCCTCGGGGCTGGGCTGGGGTGGAGGCGGGGGTGGCGCCTCGGGGCTGGGCTGGGGTGGAGGCGCAGCGGGGGGTGGCGGAGGTGCGGCCTGTGCAGCGGCTTCGGTCGCGCTCGGCGGGGGCTGGGCGGTCAGCTGCACGGGGGCGGCTGCTTGCTTCGAGGCTGCGGTGTTCGAGGCTGCGGTGATGACGCTGGCGGGACCGCTGGCCGCCATGTTCGCCGGGAGAGCCTCCCGGCTGCGTTCTGCGAGCCCGGGCAGGCCTGTCTCGACGGCGTAGACGCCCAGCGCAAACACGATCGCTGCCGTCGTGAGGGCAACGCCGATGGTGCCGAGGGGCGAGAGCGGCTTCGACGGATGGCCGTCAGCCGACCGAGGTTGGGGCCCGTCCCCAGCCGACCCAGGTTGGGGCCCGTCCCCAGCCGATCCAGGTTGGGGCCCGTCTCCAGCCGACCCAGGTTGAGGCGCGCTCTCGGTCGACCCAGGTTGGGGCCCATCCCCCCCAGCCGACCCAGGTTGGGGCGCATCCTCGGCCGACCGAGGTTGAGGCGCGTCCGTCGCGAACATCGCCGCCAGTCTAGCGGGATCGTCCACCGCCGAACCTTTCTCTCCCGCTCGGCGGCCCAACGTCCGGCGCGCAGGACCGCTCCCTCCGAGCCGCTCCGGAACGCGAGCACGGACGCTGTTTGTGTGCTGGAATACATACGTGTACGTCATCGCACATCCACTGACGTGGGTTCGCAGGGGGATGCCACACGGCCGTCGCGCGCTGGCCGCCGGCGCGCTCGACACCCTCGGGCTCCTGGATCGCTTCCTGTGGCTGCGCGCGAAGCTCCGGCTGCCCGTGCTCTCCGTGTTCACCTACCACCGCATCGCCGAGCTCTCCGACGTGGACGAGCTCGATCCCGGCGTCGCCGAGGTGAGCGCGCGCGAGTTCGAGGAACAGCTCGCGGTCATCAAGGCGCACTGCACGGTGGTGTCGCTCCGGGACGTGCGGCGCTTCGCCAAGGGCCGGAAGCTCCCGCCGAACCCCGTCATGGTCGCGTTCGATGACGGCTACCGCGACAACCACGACGTCGCCTTGCCCCTCCTCCAGCGCGCCGGCGTCACGGCCACGTTCTTCGTCGCCACCGAGTACCCCGGCAAGGGGCGCCTCTTCTGGTGGGACCGCGTCGCGCTCCTCATGCACCGATGCCGGCGAGCGCGCGTCGAGCTCGCCTACCCAGCGACGCTCGTGCTCGAACCGCAGCGCGACCCGGTCGCCGCGGCGACCCTCGTCTGCCAGACCATCAAGCGCACCTCCGGCGTCGACATCGGCCGCCTGTGGGACGAGATCGAGCGCTCCACGGGCGTATCGATCGACCTCTGCGAGGAGCGCGCGATCGCGGCCAGGACGATCATGGACTGGCACCAGATCGCGGCGCTGCGGCGGGCGGGCATGGACGTGCAGTCGCACTCGCACAGCCACCGGGTCCTCCAGACCCTGTCGCCCGAGGAGGCCACGCGCGATCTCGCGCGCTCCCGCCGCGTCCTCTCCGACGCGTTGAACGAGGCCGTTCACGCGGTCGCGTACCCCGTCGGCTACAGCCTGTGCGGCGCGTTCCATCGCGCCGTCAGGGAGGCCGGGTTCGAGATCGGCTTCACCAACAACTCCGGCCTTTGCACGCTCTCGTCCTTCGATCCCCTGAACTTCCCGCGCATCGCCATGGACCGCGGGCAGATCGGCGCCCTCTTCAAGCTCAAGCTGCTCATCGGCCAGCGGCCCGGCCGCTGATCGGGCAAAGCCCCCGCGCCGCTCCGCCGCCGCGCTCTCCGGCCCGCCGCCCTCGCTGCCCCAGCGCCCCCGCTCGCTCGCGGCCGCCTCGACCGCGCGGCCGTGGCCTGGGCTGTGCACGTGCACCGTCGCTGGGCCGGTTCTGCACGCGCATGGCCTCGATGGCCAGGAAAGCTGCTTCGCAGCCTGTCCGACGAAGGGAGGCTCTCGTGAAAGGCACAATCCGTGGTCGCAGCTCCCGCGCCGCCTCGTCCATGCTCGGCGCGGCCTCGCTGATCTCCGCAGCCCTGGGCTCGGGATGCGGCGGCTCAGCGCCGCACGCGGCTCCCGCCAAGTCGCCCGCGCAGCCCGCGCTCGAGGCGCGCGACGGGCGAGGGGAGCGGAGGGGGGCCGTCGAGCAACCCGAGCACCGCGAGCAGCGCGAGGCGCAGCGCGCGTGGTGCGTGTACCTCGAGGAGCTCTACGAGCGGGCCACCGAGCAAGCGAAGGGCTGGCCCAAGTTCGAGCAATGCACCCGGATGACCACGATGGCCTCGCCGAGGATGCTCCGCGCCACCTCGGAGTGCTCGCTGGCAGCGCTGAGGCGGTTCGAGGGCGATCCCTTCACCGCCGCTTACGCGGAGGAGGTGAGCCGCTGCGGCTCCGACGCGATGACGGCCACCACGCTGCCGCGGTCGGATCTCGCGCCGTTCATGGCCGCCCTCTGCGGCCGGATCGCCGGGTGCGGAGACCTCGACTACGACACCTGCCGGCAGAGCCTCGAGGAGGGGCTCGGCCCGCAGCTCGAGCGCGCGATCGGCGCGATGAACAGCCGTGGCCGGCAGGAGGTCCGCGCCTGCTTCGGCAAGCTCGCGTGCGGCGGCGATCTCGGTCCGCAGATCTCCGCGTGTCTCGAGCCCATCATGGACGACCTGCTCTGGCTGCCGGGGTGACGCCCGGACGCGCCAGGGCGGCAGCGCTGCGCGGCGCGACGGTCAGCCGGAGGTGCCCGGCAGGCGGCAGCGCGCGATCAGCGGGACGTGATCGGAGAGGCCGGCGAACGCGCCCTTGTGACCGAACGGGTGCGTGCCCGCGAAGTCGAGCCACTCGAGGCGCTCGGACGAGTAGACGTGATCGAGGTGCATGCGCAGGTTCATGAAGCCGGCCGTCGGGAAGGCGCGCGCCTCGATCTCGGAGAGGCAGCGGACCTTGGCGAACGCGTCCACGAAGCCGATCTCCTCGCGCAGGAAGCGATCGACCGGCGAGCCCGGCAGCGAGTTGAAGTCGCCGACCACGACGAAGTTGTCGCTCCGCCGCTCGCGGTGGACGAAGTCGGCGAGCACGCGCGCCTCCTCGAGCTGGTTCGGCCCGAACCCCATCCGCGCCTCGCCGGTCCAGAACTCCCTCGAGAACACGCTCGGCAGGCTGAGGTGGGTGTTGAACACATCGAACGTCTGGCCGCTCTCGTGCTCGAACGACACATGCGCGCAGATGCGCGTCTGTTTCAGTCTCTTGACCCTCCGCCGGTGGGTGATGTCGTGCGGACGCTCTGCGTTGTGGTGCCCGATGCGGAACGTGTCGCGCGCGATCACCGCGAGCCCCGTCGTGTAGATGTTCGTCCGCGAGGTGAGCCTGTAGGTGTGCGCGGGGAAGTAGTAGGCGACGTAGCGCTCGGGCCGCTCTGCGTGCGCCAGCGCCGCGTGCAGCTCGGTCATCAAGCGATCGAGCTGCGTCTCCTCCGGGTGCCACCGCGGGTTCATCGTCGAGGAGCGCAGCGACTGCGTCTCCACCTCCTGGAGGCACACGAGATCGGGCAGCGGGGAGAGCCGCGCCAGCGTCGTCGCGATCCGGGTGATGGCGGCGCTGGTCGAGGCGATGCCCCGCGTGCCGTGCCCGAAGTAGCGGACGTTATAGGTGATGATCCTGAGCGACGTGGCGCCGTCGGCCGCCGCCGCGCCGCCGCGGCTCGCGCCGCGCGCCTCGCCCGCGGAGCGGCCGCCAGGCGCGGAGTCCTCAGGGATTGTGCCGTTCGAACCAGGTGGGAGGCGCCGCTCGGTCATGTATCCTCTCGCCCATGGGCAAGAACATCATCGTTTCCGAGGATACCATTCGTGACCTGCTGGAAGCGCATGCCTCCCTCTCCGCCTGGTACTATGAGCTCTGGTCGGCGCTGCGGGTCGCGAAGGCGTCGGCGAGCGCCCCCGATGATGCGGCCCGTGCGGCGTTTGTCGAGCGGATGGCCACGAGCTTCCCGGAGGTCGCGTCGATCGCCCGCTCCATCCGGGTGCCGAGGATGTTCGTCCCACCTCCGCCCGCCGTGAGCATACCCCCGGTCGCGACCGCGGAGGGCGAGGGCACGGAAGAGGCCCCGACGGCGGTCGAGCCCGCTCCCGCCCGGCTCCGCGAGCTCCACGGCCAACCACCCAAGAGCCAGCCAGGCGCTGGCTCCGCCGATGAGCCCGCTCCGGCGCCGTCGCAGCCCGCGATCGCTCCTCCGCCGCTGGTGATCCCATCGACGGTGAAATACGACACCTGAGATCGCTGGCGAGGAGATCGGACTCGGCCTGACGCGCGCTGGGCGCGCTGTCAGCGGGCTGGGCCGCCGATGGAAGTCCGCCGCGCGAGGAGCTGCTCGGCCTCCGCGGCTCCCGTCCAATCGAACCTCGGGTTCAGATCGAGCGCAGCCCGCACGAGCCGCTCGCCCTGCTCAAGGTCTCCCAGCGCGATCCGGATCGCCCCCGCGTGATAGAGCAGGCGCGCGTCCCTGGTGCCGAGGGTTAGCGCCCTGTCGCTCGCGGCGCGCGCCTCGGACAGCCTGCCGGCGCGGTACAGCGCCCAGGCGAGGGTGTCCTCGGTGTCGATGTCCCCGCGGACGCCGCGCTCCGCGGCGGCGAGCCGCACGGCCTCGTCGCGCTCCAGGCCCTTGGTCGCGTAGTACAGCGCGAGGGTCCGGCGATCGGAGAGGCGCCCAGCGGCGACCGCGCTCTCGTAGGCCCGCGCCGCGCCGGCGTGGTCGCCGGCGGCCGCCCTGGCGTCGCCGAGCAGCCACGCGATCTCCGCCTCCGCGCTCTGCCGGTGGGCCCGCTCGAGTAGCTCGACGGCGCGGCCCCACGCGCCGCGGGCCAGCGCGACGCGCGCTCTGCCGGCCAGCGCCGGCGGATACTCGCCTTGCACGGCCAGCGCCCGCTCGAAGCCCCGGTCCGCGGCCTCGTGGTCGCCCTCGTGCCAGAACATCGCGGCCGCCTGCGTCAGCGCCCACGCGAGCGCCTCGGGCTCGCGCGGATCGCCCGCGTCGATCGCCAGGCGCATGATCCGCTTCGCGGTCGCCGCGTCGCCCTGGAGCCAGCGGAGGTGCGCGGCCCGCGCGTAGGACGGCAAGCCCGGCCGCAGGTCGACCATCCGCTGCGCCGCCGCGACCGCCGCCTCGAAGTGACCGAGCCCGAGCTCCGCGTCGCTGAGCGTCCCGAGCGCGAGCGTGTCGCCCCCGTCCCGCGAGAGGACCCGCTCGGCGGCCTCGCGCGCCTCGACGAACCTGCGGTCGTGGAGCAGCGCGAGGCCGAGCAGGTCGAGCGACGCGCGATCGCCCTCCGCCTGCGCGAGCGCGAGCTCCGCGCACGCGTGAGCGCGGCGGGAGAGCGACGGATCGCCGGAGGCGCGCGCCTTCTTGATCCACGCGAAGCCGAGCGCGCTCCAGAGATCCGCGCCGCCCGGCGCCTTCGCGAGCCGCCGCGACAGCGCCTCGATCTCGAGATCCGCGGCGCTCGCGCCCGCCGGCGCCGCGAGCGCGAGCCTGCGCGCCGCGTCGAGGCTCGAGGGCGCCGGCGCCTCGTCAGGGCGCTCGATCGACGCTGGCGCGGCCGGCGACGCTGGCGCGGCCGGCGACGCTGACCCGGCCGGAACGGCGTCGCCGCGCGATCGCCCGGAGCAACCGAGGCTCCCGCTCAGGGCAACGCAGGCGAAGAGGCGAGCCGTTCGGCGCAGCATCGGAGCGTCGACCTCCTTTCGCGCTGGAGCTCCGCCCGGGGCGAGCCGCGCCTCTTACCGCGGCGTCGCGACCTCGATCCGATCGCGAAAGAGCTTGCCTCGCCGGTAAGCGCCGGCAAGCTCGCCGCTCCAGCGCATCGCTCGATCGGCCAGCAGCGCGCAGCGCGGAGGGGATCGCATTGCCTGTCTCGACGGATCGCGACCGCCTGCGGCGGCTCTGCGCCGCGGCGCTGATCCTGCAGCTCGGCGCCGCCTGCGCGCGCGCGCAGCGCAGCTCGCCGGACGATGGCGCAAGCGCAGCGCCCTCGCCGGACGCGGGCGCGACCGCAGCGCCTCCGCCGGACGCGGGCTCCTCGCCGAGCGGCTCCTCGCCGACGCCGCCCGCCGACACCCCGGTCGGCGACGAGATCTCTCCCGTCTACCCGAAGGCCGAGGGCGCGCCGGATCCGCTCGCGGCGCGGCTGTGCGAGGCGCTGCACGCGCTCCCCGCGCGGCGCAAGGCGGCGTGCAGCGGCGGCAGTCCGGGCTTCCATGCCGGCGCGGAGTGCGCGCGCGCGCTGAGCTTCGCGCTCCGCGCGAAGGCGGTGACCGTGTCGACCGACGCGGTCGACCGCTGCGTCGAGGCGATGGCGCGATCGCTCGAGGGGTGCGACTGGGGCGCTCCGCTCACCGCCCCGGTTCCATCGGCGTGCGAGGGGCTCGTCCGGGGCGCGCTCGGCGAGGGCGCGCGGTGCCGGTCGTCGCTCGAGTGCGTGGACGGGCTGCGTTGCGACGGCGTCGGACCCACCGACGCGGGCATCTGCCGCGCCCCGCGCGCCGCGGGCCCGTGCGGCCTCTCCGTCGACGCGCTGGCCGCGGTCACCCGCCAGACGCGCTACGCCGAGGCGCACCCCGAGTGCCGCGGCCGCTGCGCCGGGCGCGCGTGCGCGGCGCCGTGACGCGCGCGGCGCCGTGACGGGCGCGCGGCGCCGCGCCTACCGGCTCAGGGCCGGAAATGCCCCTGCGTCGCGCCTTCCCAGGCGGTCGCGAGGTACGGGAACGCCGGCAGGAACCGCGCGTCGTTCGCCGCGACTCCGTCGCCCGCCGTCGTCCCGGGCGCGCCGGTCAGCAGGAGCGTGAGCAGCGCGTCGGTGACGTCGGTCTGCTCATGATCCGCGCCGGGCACCAGCGCGCGGCCGTTCGGAAAGGCCGACGGCATGCCCAGATCGATCCGGAGCACGTCGCCGACCGTCTCCAGGTTGTGCCCCCCGAGGCGCGCAGGCTTCAGGTTGAACAGATCGATGAGGTCGGTCCGGTTCTGCTTCAGCGCCTCGGGATCGAACCCCGCGAGCGGCTGGCCCGCCCGGTAAAGGCCGGCGAACTCCGCGTCGCGCACCACGATCGGGTTCAGGAAGTACGCGCCGAAGTTGGCGAGGTCGTCGCGCGGGTGCGCGCGGTTGTACTTGTCCTTGTCCTGCAGGCCGATGATCCAGGTGTTGACGAGCGGCAGGCCGACCCGCGACACCTGCACCCACGGGCCCAGGCCGTCCTCCTTGCCGTTCGCGCGCAGGATCCGCACCTTGCGGCGGCTCGCGGAGGCCCAGACGCCGAGCGTCTGCCGGTCGCTCGCCCCCGGCGTCGGCGCCGACCCGCCGTTGGCCACCGCGAGCGGGATCTCGAGCGCGAGCGTGTGGACGTTGAAGCCGGCGAGGTTGTCGCGCCCGGCGCACGACGGGTTCGGCGCCGCGAGGAGCGGGCACAGCCCCGCGAGGTCGAACGCGCGGCCGAGGTCGGCGTAGAAGCCGTCGTCGCGCGGCCCGGCCCAGGCGCGCCCCTCGCCGCCGGCCATCTGCTTGAGGAACTTCGAGGACGTCGCGAAGGCAGGGTAGCCGCCGCCGGTGATCTGGTAGGCGAGCTGGTTCGTCCGCTTCCCGATGTTCGGCGGCGCGACCGGGGCGCCGGCCAGGATGACCTTCGACGCTCCGCCCTCGATCTTCGTGATCGTGTACGTCTGCTCCGCGCCGGCGAGCTGCGCGAAGAACTCGTCGCCGCCGCTCGGCGCCGGCGTGAGCCCCGCCGGATCGGCCGCCCGGTACGGCGTGGTGGAGAACCGGAACTGGTAGGTCAGCGCGTCCTCAAGGCTCGACGGCCCGCGGGCGATGTGCACCTCGTAGAGCACGTCGTCCGAGAAGCCGTGGAAATTCGGCCCGCCGGCGGGCTCCTCGAACGGGATGTAGCTCGCGAGGATCACGAGGTTCGCGCCCTCGACCCACGCGTAGAGATCGGTGTTGTCGGCGGCCGGATCCCCGGCGATCGCCGGCGCCTCGCGGTGGCTCGACGCGGCGGCGAGGCCGGGTGCGCTGAGCGCCGCGCACGCCGCGATGGCGGCGGCGACGCGCGACGGTCGGTGGATCATGCGTGCGGGTCCTCCCATCGCTCCTCCGCGGCTCACGGCCCGAGCAGGAACACCGATCCCTGCTCCTGGGCCCTGTGATCGACGAACGCGAAGACGTCGGCGCCCTTCGCCCGGTGCAGCCCGCCGGGCTCGTCGTGGCCCGGGGCGCCGGTGGCCGTCGCCGAGCGCGCCCCGGACGCCACCTCGATCCGCACGACCTCGTCGGCGCCTCGGTCCACGTCGCGCGCGAGCACGAGCAGCGCCGCGTCGTCGCGCGTCAGCGCGAGCCCGCACGGATAGCCGACGTGGAGCCCGGTCGCGAACGCGCTCACGAAGCCGTCCTCGATCCGGAAGATCGTCGCCGTCCGGTCGGGGCTCGCGAGGGTGTCGCACACGAAGACGTCGCCCCCGCCGGCGACGGCGACCCCGCTCGGATCGACCAGCGGGCTCCCCGTGGCGATCGCGGAGGCCTCGCCGCCGCGCGCCGGCAGGGCGAACACGCCGGGCTGGCCGCCCTCGCGATCGCGCCCCGAGAACACGATCCGCTCCGCGCCGTCCGCGCCCCGGGCGACCTCCAGGCCGCGCGCGCGCATCCCCTCGCCGCCGCGGACCGGCGCGACGGCGCCGCCGGGCAGGTCGATCGCGAAGAGGGCGCCCGCGTCGTCGAGCGCCGCGCCGCCCGCGCCCGGATCGGCCACGAAGAGCCGGCCGCCGTCCGCGCTCGCCGCGATCCCGAGCGGCGCGACGAAGGGCGGTCCGGCCGCGATCTCGGTGGAGCCTGCTCCACCGCGCGCGCGGGTCCTGAAGACGCCGGCCCTGCCGCCCGCGTCGATCGCGGTGAAGTACACGTACGCCGCGCCCGCGTCCGGCGTCGCGTCGAACGCGATCGCCGGAGCGAGCGTCGAGATCGCGTAGGACGCATCGCCGCCCCCGCCGCCTGCGCCGCCCCCGCCGCCCGTACCGCTCGCCGCGGCCGCGCCCCCCGTGCCCGCGGCGGAGCCCGCGACGGTCCGTCCCGGCGCTTCCTCTGCGCGGCTGCAACCCGGGTTGCCCGCGGCGGCCGACAGCGACGCGACGGCGCACAGCATGCCGGCGCTCCGCCGGAAGTCCCCCCTGGCTTCCGTCATGCCTGCTCCTCCCGGCGGCGCTCGTGCGCCCGGCGCGCGCGGCGCACGTCCGCGCGCGCCGACACGCGTGCCGCGCGGCGATCGCGCGGCGCCGAACGCGGCCGTTCTGCCACGGCGCTCTGGGATCGAGTAGGCCTCGGCCGCGCCGCGCGCGACAAAGCCGCGCGCACCCTGCCTCTCGAGTCCGGGGTCGCCCGCCGGCGCTCAGGCCGGCGAGCAGCCCCGCGCGGGACGGCCGTACGGCGTTCCCCCGTCGACCCGCTGAGGACCCCGTTTTATAACGACATCCATGTTCGATGTCGCTCGGTCATTGTACGCACGGGCGTTGGAGGACATCCGTGCGGCGGGTCTCTACAAGGAAGAGCGGATCCTCGCGACGCCGCAGGGGCCGGCGATCCGGACCGAGGGGGGCGCCGAGGTCCTCAATTTCTGCGCGAACAACTATCTTGGCCTGTCGTCGCACCCGGCGGTCATCGGCGCGGCGAAGCAGGCGCTCGACTCGCACGGCTTCGGCCTCTCCAGCGTCCGCTTCATCTGCGGCACGCAGGACCTGCACCGGCGGCTTGAGTCCAGGATTGCCCGCTTCTTCGGCACCGAGGACGCGATCCTCTACTCGTCCTGCTTCGACGCGAACGGCGGCCTGTTCGAGACGCTCCTCGGCGAGGAGGACGCCGTCATCTCGGACGCGCTGAACCACGCCTCGATCATCGACGGCATCCGCCTCTGCAAGGCCGAGCGGCACCGCTACCCGAACGGGGACATGGCCGCCCTCGAGGACATTCTCCGCAAGACGGAGGGCAAGCGGCTCCGGCTCATCGCCACCGACGGCGTGTTCTCGATGGATGGATACCTGGCCAAGCTCGATACCATCTGCGAGCTCGCCGACAAGTACCGCGCGATGGTGATGGTCGACGACTCGCACGCGACCGGGTTCATCGGGCAGACGGGGCGGGGGACCGCGGAGCTCTGCGGGGTCATGCACCGGGTCGACGTGATCACCTCCACCCTGGGCAAGGCGCTCGGCGGGGCGAGCGGCGGCTTCACCACCGGCCGGCAGGAGATCGTCGACCTGCTCCGGCAGCGCTCGCGGCCGTACCTGTTCTCCAACACGCTCGCGCCCGCGATCGCCGGCGCCTCGATCGCCGTGTTCGACCTCATCGACGCCGAGCCCTCGCTGCGCCAGCAGGTGATGGAGAACGCGCGCCGCTTCCGGCAGGGGGTCACGCAGGCCGGGTTCACCGTCAAGCCGGGCATCCACCCGATCGTGCCCATCATGCTGGGCGAGGCGCGGCTCGCGAACGACATGGCGAAGGCGCTCCTCGCCGAGGGCATCTACGTCATCGGCTTCTCCTACCCCGTCGTGCCGAAGGGCGAGGCCCGCATCCGGGTGCAGCTCTCCGCCGCGCACGAGCCCGCGCACATCGATCGGGCGATCGAGGCCTTCCGCAAGGTCGGCCGGCAGCTCGGCGTCGCGAGCTGACCGGCTCAGTACCGGAGGATCACCTTGGGGTGGTTCGAGATCGCCTCCTGGAAGGCCGCCGGGTCGTAGTCGTTGAAATCGAACACCGTCTCCTGACCCCGGTTCAGGATGACCTCCCAGATGAGGTCGTGGATGTTCGGATCGCGCGACTCGAGCAGGTGGCGCGTGATGTGCCACGTCTCGAACATGCGGCGGCCGATCACGCTGTGGAGGCTGATGCCGTCGACGATGAGGCGATCGAAGTTCTCGATCACCGCGTCGCCGCTCTTCAGGCCGAAGAGGATCACGTCGCCCCCGCGCCTCGCCGCGTGGATCGCGTTGTTCACGCTGCTGTTCACGCCGCTCATCTCGAGCACGACGTCGACGCCGACCCCGTCCGTCAGCTTGCGCACCCGCTCCGTCAGCTCGGGATCGCTCGCGTGGGGCCGCTCGGGGCTCGCCCGGTGCGGGCGCAGGACCACGTCGGCGCCCAGGCGGCGGGCCATCTCGGCGTTCCGCTCCAGCGGCTCGACGCCGATGATGTAGATGGCCCCCATCGCGCGCGCGATCGCGACCGCGAACAGGCCGATGGTGCCGCAGCCGAAGATGGCCACGCGCTTGCCGCGGAGGTTCACCTTGGTGCACGCGTGCACGGCGTTGCCGAACGGCTCCTGCACCGCGGCGACCTCCGGCCGGATCCTCGCGATGTCCGTGCGCCACAGGTTCTTCGCCGGCAGCTTGACGAGCTCGGCGAAGCAGCCATCCTCGCTGATCCCGATGATCTTGTCGTCGGCGCACACGTGGGTGTCGCCGACGCGGCACTGGTAGCAGGCGCCGCAGGCGATGTGGCTCTCGGTCGACACGATGTCGCCGATCTCCAGCCCGAAGGTCCGCCGCGCGTCGGTCCCGAGGTCGACGACCCGGCCGAGCAGCTCGTGGCCGATCGTGCGCGTCGCCTTCCGGTCGCGATCGAGCGACTTGAAGATCATGTCCTTGAACGCGCCGCGGAACCAGATGCCGCGATCCGAGCCGCAGAAGCCCGTCATGATCGGCTTCACGAGGACGCTCGCGCGATCGTGGTAGTCCTTCGCCTCGTTGATCGCCGGGCGCTCGACCTCGTCCTTCGACAGCCCGACGGTGGACTCCCACGGCTGCTTCTCGCGGTTGTACGTCAGCGCCCACATCGTGTCGCTCATGCACCAGGCTCCTGTCTGGAGGTTCGAGGCGCACGCAGCTGGCGCTCGGGCGCCTCAGGCCCGTGTAGCGTGGCGCGCGAACGAGCGAGCGCCCATCAGAAAATTGCGCTCGGGCTGCTCACTTCGTCGGTGCACTCTACGGCCTCTTCAGGATGATCTTGCGCCGCGCGCCGCCGTCCGCCGCGCCCGCGTCGGGGTTGGCGCCGGAGCCGGTCGCCCCCGCGTCGCCGCCGCCGGTGGTCCCCGCGTCGGGGTTGGTGCCGGAGCCGGTCGCCCCCGCGTCGCCGCCGCCGGTGGTCCCCGCGTCGGGGTTGGTGCCGGAGCCGGTCGCCTCCGCGTCGCCGCCGCCGGTCGTCCCCGCGTCAGCCGTCTTGGGCGCAGGGGTCGCCGTCGCCGCGCGCGCCTCCGCGTCGGTCACGGTCGTCGCGCGGGTGTCGTTCACCTTGAGCTCGATCCAGCCCAGCGTGGGCTGGCCCCCGCTCTGGAAGGCCACGAGCATCCAGTCCTGGTAGCTCGCCTTGAGGTCGACGATCGCCCCGCTGTCGAGGCGCGCGAGCTCCTTCGATTTGGCGTCCGCCGACTGGAACGCAGCGAACTGCTGCTGAAGGCGCCGGCGCCCGGGCTGGGGCTCCATGGTCGGGTACGTGGCCACGTACCCGACGAGGTCCGTCGCGGCGGGCGCCACCGGGGGCGCCGAGGCCACCGCCGAGGTCGCTGCGCTCGTCGTCGAGGCCTCCTCCCTGCTGCACCCTGCTCCAGCGAGCAAGCTGCCCGCGAGCGCCAGGCTCCACATCTCGACCGCACGTGCCATCGTCTCCTCCGTCGCCTCGGGCCGGGGGACGCGCTGCGTCGGCCCGAGGGCCGGGGCAACGTACACGAGCGCCGCAGGGAGCGCAGCTCCCCACGCCCGCCTGTTTTGGCGGCCTCAGCGCTTGGATTGCCCGCGCGCGGGCGCGGGCGGCGGGGTCGTCTCGGAGACGGGAGGCCGCTCGCGCAGGCACTTGTCGAGGCCTTCCTGCAGCGTCGCCTCGTGCGCGCCGGGGAGCTTCGGGCGGCCCATCACGTTCACGAAGAGGCGATCCTGCGCGATGCCCCCGCCCGGCCCGAAGCTCATCCACACGAACATCGCGCGCCCCTTGATGTTCTCGAAGGGCACGCCCGCGCCGAGCCCGCCGCGCCAGCTGCGCGAGTCGTGGCTGTTGTTGCGGTTGTCGCCCATCACCCACGCCTCGTCGGCGGCCACCTTGAAGGGGCCCTGGAGCATGCCGCAGATGCCGCCCCGGCACGTGGAGCCCGGCGTGCAGTCGTCGTTCGCGACGCACATCGTCTCGTCGGGGTTCGTGTCGTAGAGCGTGAAGTACGACTTCTCCCCGAGGAACTCGACGAACAGCTCCGCCTGCCGGCCCTCGTAGCGGTAGGGGCCGACGTGGCAGTGGGGGACGAGCCAGCCGTTGAGGATGGGGCGGCCGTTGATGGCCTCCAGCGTGTCGCCCGGGATGGCGATCGTCCGCTTGATGAAGTCCTGCTCCTTGTTCTCCGGGAACTTGAACACCATCACGTCGCCCCGCGACGGCGGCAGGCGAGGGAAGAGGCGCTGGTCGGTCCAGGGGATGAGCGGGCCGTAGGTGAACTTGTTGACGAAGATGTGGTCGCCGACCATGAGGGTCGGGATCATCGAGCCGCTCGGGATCTTGAACGCCTCGACGACGAAGGCGCGCAGGATGAGCGCCACGGCGACGGCGATGCCGATCGACTCGGCGTACTCGCGCATCTCGCCCTTGCGCCAGCGGCCGAGGTGCTCGCCGACCGTGCGATCGGCGCGGCCGAGGGCGGCGTCGAACTCGTCGGCGTCGAACGTCTCGGCGCTCATCGCGCGCTCGAGGGCGGCGATCGCCTGCATCACCTGCTCGCGCTCGCCGCTCGTCAGCTCGCGCTCGACCTCCCGCTTCCGGCTGCGCAGGATCCGGTGCGCCTCCTCGAGGAGCGCCGCGGCGTCCTCGAAGCGGGCGCGCACCTTCGGCGGGATGTCCCGGCGGCCGCCGACGCCGATCGCCGACGCGAACGGCAGCTCGTAGCGGAACCGCCAGAGGATCATCGCGAAGATCGTGAAGAGCACGATGCCGGCCGGGATCTGCTGCTCGGCGACGAAGACGCGGAGCGGCTGGGTGCTCCCGCTCTCGGACGACGGGGTGAGCAGCCAGACGTTCACGACCGCGAGCGCGAACGGCACGAGGCAGATCCACACGAGGTGGAACAGGAAGCGCAGCACCCGGCCGTCCCGGCCGCCCGGCGGAGGGGCGCCGCCGGCCCCGCGCGCGTCAGCCCCTCCGGTCGGCTTGGCCGCGCTGACGCGGGGCTCCGAGCTCGAGCTGCCCCTCATCGAGGTTCGGAACTCCGAGCTTGCGGGCCGATTGGCCGCGACCGACGGTACGCTCTGGGGTTGTTCATCGGGGCGCGGCGGCAAGAGAGAGCTTATGTATACGCCGACCCTCGCCGCGGCAAGTGCGCAGGCGCGGCAGGCGGCGAGCGGTCCGTCGTCGCCGGCCACGTCGCCGTCCGCGCCGCTGGCGTGGGCGTCCGCGCCATCCGCGCTCCCGTCCGCGTCGCCGCCGCCGTCACGGCGCGTCCCCCGTCTCGACGGCATAGCTCACCAGGGCGGCCCGGTCGTCGCGGGCGTACGTCGTCGGCTGCGTGCGCCCAGCGGCGTTCGTGTTGTCGATGACCAGGTAGTACTGCCCCTCGGGCAGCGGCACCGTCCGCCGCCAGGGGGCGCCGGAGTACACCGGCTCGTCGAGCAGGGGCGCCGCGGAGAGCGGCGGCGGCGCGGCCTGCGTCAGGTACGCCTGGAGCCACTGCTCGCCGGCGGTCCGGGGCACGAGGATCACGTCCACGCCCGGCGCGCCCTCGACGGCGACCGTGAGCGTCATGGCCTCGCCGCTGCCCGTGATCTCCAGCGGGCCGATGTAATCGCGCTGGCCCTGGTGCACCTCGGTGCGCTCGTTCGCCAGGAGGAGCCGGCCGTTGTCGCGCCGCGCGTAGGGCGCCTGGGGCCGCTGCCCCTTCTCGATGATGCCGAGGCCGAACTGCACGGCGCCGTCGTCGTCGCGGATGACCGTGAACCCCCGGGCGATCTCGGTCTTCACGAGCTGCGCGCCGAGCGCGTTGGCGTACGCGCTGCCCTGGGCCAAGGACACGCCGCCGAGCGAGATCGCCGCGGGCTGCTCGATGAGCTTGGTCGTGAAGCTCGCCGCCGTGGTCGACCGCTGACGGAAGTACACGTACATCGTGTCGCCATCCATCAGGAAGTCGTGATCGTACTCGACGGCGGCGCTCGCATCGAAGCTCATGCGCTTCGTCAGGTTCGTCCAGACCACGCCGCTGCCGCCGAACTGGAGGAAGAGGTTGCCGTTCGCGAGCTCCTGGGCGACGCAGGTGCCCGGGTAGAACCGGCCGGTCACGGGATCGTCGTCGCGGAGGCGCAGCGGCACGCTCCGCTTCCGCATCTCGCTGCAGAGCTGGCTCGTCGCGAAGGACAGGATCGCCCTGCGGAGCGACAGGTTCCCCGGATCGTTGACGACGCCCGGCATGACGCCGAGCGCGCCCTGGCCGCACGCGCCGCCCACCGTCCCGAGCACGGAGAGGCAGAGCGCGAGGCCGAGCGCGCGCAGCGCGGCGGTGCGGAAGAGCATGGGCGCAGCATAGTCGAAACGCCGGCGGATCGAGCGGCGCGCCGCGTGCGTCCGCCCAGCCGGGCGCGCGGGGCACGCCGCTTTCGGCCCGGCGCGCCGGTGGTGGTAGGGTCGCTCCATGGCGAACGTCGCAGTGATCGGGGCCGGCGCCTGGGGGACGGCGCTGGCGAAGTTGCTGGCGGACAAGGGCAACCCCACCGCGCTCTGGGCGCACCAGGGGGAGCTGGCCGAGCGCATCGAGCGCGAGCGCCAGAACCACCGCTACCTGCCCGGCGTGGAGCTGCCCGGGAGCCTGCGCGCGACGGGCGATCTCGAGGGCGCGCTCCGCGGCGCGGAGCTCGTCGTCGTGGTCGTGCCGTCGCACGCGCTGCGGGAGGTGGTCCGCGAGGCCAGGCCCCACATCCCGGAGGGCGCGCTCGTCTGCAGCGCGACGAAGGGCATCGAGAACGACTCGCTGATGCTGATGAGCGAGGTGCTCGTCGACGAGCTCGGGCGCGAGGCCGAGCCGCGGCTGTCGTACCTGTCGGGCCCGAGCTTCGCGCGGGAGGTGGCGGCCGGCCAGCCGACCACCGTGGTGGTCGCGGGCAGGGGCCCGCAGGAGACCCACGCGGTGCAGCGCATGCTCGCGACGGATCGGTTCCGGGTCTACTCGTCCGACGACGTCGTGGGCGTCGAGGTGGGCGGCGCCCTCAAGAACGTCGTCGCCATCGCGGCCGGCATCTGCGACGGCCTCGGCCTCGGCCACAACGCGCGCGCCGGGCTCATCACGCGCGGCCTCGCGGAGATCGGCCGCATGGCGGCGGCGAAGGGGGCGAACCCGCTCACGCTGGCGGGGCTCTCCGGGATGGGCGACCTGGTGCTCACGTGCACGGGCGAGCTGTCGCGCAACCGCACCGTCGGGATCGAGATGGGCAGGGGACGGAAGCTCGAGGAGATCCTCGAGGGCCTCGGGCACGTCGCCGAGGGGGTGAAGACGGCGAAGAGCGCGTACGACCTCGCGGACAAGCTGGGCGTGAGCGCGCCGATCACGGTCGAGGTGTACCGCATGCTCTACGAGGGAAAGCCGCCGCCGCAGGCCGTCGTCGACCTCATGACGCGCGCCCTGACGAGAGAGTGAGAAAGAGCGAGGCGCGGGGGCGGCTCGGGGGAAGGCGCTTTCTCGCGCCGCGCGCGCGCCTCGCCGCGCGCGAGCGTGTAAAGTGGCGGCGCGATGCACACGCGACCTCTCGTGAGTCTCCTCTCCGCGATCCTCATGTCGAGCGTCAGCTGGACGGCCTCTGCCCAGTACGGCGCGCCGCCCTACGGCCAGCAGGGCGGCGCGTACGGGGGCCAGTACGGCGCTCCGTATGGAGGTCAGTACGGCGCGCCCTACGGCGGCTACGCCTACACGCCGCCGAAGAGCCAGCCCAAGTCGACGCCGCTCGAGGTCGGCTACCTCTACGCCACGTCCGTGGCTTACGGCGTGGGGACCGGCATCTGGTTCGACGCGCTCGTCGGCATCGACGATCCCGGCGTGCAGTTCATCGCGCCCGCGCTCCTCGGCGTCGCGGCGCCCGTCGGGGTCTACTTCCTCGACTCGCCGCCGATGCCGCGCGGCATGCCGTCCGCGATCGCCACCGGCATGGTGATCGGCGCGGGCGAGGGGCTCGGCGTCGCCTCCTACCAGTACGTCAGCGCGCGCAAGGGCGAGGAGTGGGGCTTCCTCGGGCTCGCCACCTCCGAGGTGATCGGCTCCACCGTCGGCGGCGCGCTGGGCTGGGGCTTCTACCACCTGCTCCGGCCCAAGCCGCAGACCAACATGCTCATCGCCTCGGGCGCGGTGTGGGGCTCCCTCATCGGCAGCGCGTTCGGGGCCGCCGCCAGCAACGGCGGCTGGAGCGAGGCGAACGACAGCGTCTCGCTCGGGGGGCTGATCGGGTTCAACGTCGCGACCGCGGGCGCCGTCGGCGTGTCGATCGCCTGGACGCCCTCGTGGAACCAGCTCGCGTGGATGTGGGGCGGCCTCGGCATCGGCACGGTGGTGTCGCTGCCCATCTACTTCGCGTACATCGGCAGCGACCACGACCCGCGCCGCGGCCTCATCGCCCAGGGCGCGGCGGGCACCCTCGGCATCGTGGCGGGCGCCTTGTTCCTCGGGAAGCCGGACCCGCGCGGCGAGGTCGCCCTGGACGAGCCGGAGGAGCGCGGCGATCCCCCGTTCGCGCGCGTGCTCGGCGGCGGCATGGTGCCTTACCAGGGCGGCATGGGCGCCGTCGTCATCGGAGAGCTCTGGTAAGCCGCGGTGCGCACGCCAACACGGCTGCATGGGGCCGCGGCGCGCCTGCTATGCTGCTGTCGATGCCGACCCTGAAGTATTTCGCCTCGGAGGGCGCGCCACTCCTGTACAGCGTCCACAAGCCGGTCACGACGATCGGCAAGGCGCTCGGAAACGACGTCGCGGTCGCGGGGGCCGGGGTGCTGGAGCATCACGCGCAGATCGTGTTCGACGGGCGCGATTTCGTGCTCGAGGAGTGCGAGCGCGACGGCGAGATCGCCATCAACGGCAAGAAGAAGCGGCGCGCGCGGCTGGTGCACGGCGACCGGCTCCAGCTCGGCTCGGTCGAGCTCGGGTTTTCGATGTTCGCCGAGGCGCCGACGGTGAAGGAGCGGCTCCCCGCGTGCGACGGCGAGGCGGAGCGGCCCGCGCCGGCGCAGGGCTCGTCGGAGCTCGCGGGCGTCCGCAAGCTGTTCGCGTTCAGCGAGAAGCTCATCAACCGGCGCAGCGTCGACGAGCTCCTCGAGGCGATGCTCGACGACGTCATCGAGCTGACCCACGCCGACAAGGGCTTCCTGCTGCTCCTCGAGGGCGCGGAGGCGGCGGCGGACACGGCGGTCCGCGGCGGCGCCCCGTCCGCGGCGTCCGCGGCAGGCGACCGCAAGCTCGCGGTGCGCGCGTCGCGCAACATCCGCAAGGAGGCCATCACCGACGCCGCCGGGGGGATCTCGGACAGCATCGTGCGGCAGGTCATCTCCTCGGGCCGCCCCGTGATCGTCTCCGACGCGCTCGCCGACACGCAGTTCGGCCGGAGCGACAGCGTCATCGCGATGAAGCTCTCCAGCGTGATGTGCGCGCCGCTCCTGTCGCAGGGCCAGATCATCGGCGCCCTCTACGTCGGCAACGACAAGATCAAGCACCTCTTCGATCGCGCCCAGCTCGACCTGCTCAGCATCTTCGCGTCCCAGGCCTCGCTCATCCTCCAGAACGCGATGCTCCTGAACGCCCTCCGCGCCGACAAGGCCAAGCTCGTCGCCGAGCTGCACGACAAGAAGTTCGGCGAGATCATCGGCGCCTGCCCGTCGATGCTCGAGGTCTTCCGCAAGCTGCAGAAGGTCGCCGCGACCGACATCAGCGTGCTCATCACGGGCGAGACCGGGACCGGGAAGGAGCTCATCGCGAGGGAGCTGCACCGGCGCAGCCCGCGCGAGGGCGGCCCCTTCGTCACCATCAACTGCGGCGCGATCCCCGAGAACCTCATCGAGAGCGAGCTCTTCGGACACGTGAAGGGCGCCTTCACCGGCGCCATCGCCAGCCGCCCGGGCAAGTTCCAGGTCGCCGACAAGGGCACGCTGTTCCTCGACGAGATCGGCGAGCTCCCGCTGAACCTCCAGGTGAAGCTCCTCCGCGCCCTCCAGGAGCGGGTGGTCTTCCGCGTCGGCGACTCGAAGCCCGAGAAGGTCGACATCCGCATCGTCGCCGCCACCAACCGGAACCTCGAGGACGAGATCCGCGCCGGCAACTTCCGGGAGGATCTCTACTACCGGCTCAACGTCGTGAACCTGTGGCTCCCGCCGCTGCGCGAGCGGGGCGACGACGTGCTGATCATCGCCAAGGTCCTGCTCTCGAAGTACGCCGACGAGCTCGGCAGCCCCGTGCGCGGCTTCAGCCCGGCCGCGCTCGCCGCGATCAAGAAGTACTCCTGGCCGGGCAACATCCGGCAGCTCGAGAACCGCATCAAGAAGGCGCTGGTCCTCTGCGATCAGGCGCTCCTCGCCGTGGAGGACCTCGATCTCGGCCCCGGCGCCGAGACGGCGATCATGCCGCTCGAGAAGGCCAAGGAGGAGTTCCAGCGGCGGTACGTGCTGGAGGCGCTCGAGCGCAACAACGGCAACCGCACGCAGACGGCCCGCGACCTCGGCGTCGACCCGCGCACCATCTTCCGCTACCTCGAGAAGGAGCAGAACCCGATGCCGAGCGGGGCCGGCGGCGTGGCCCGCGATCCGACCGAAGCGTGATGGAATACAACCCCGAAGGGCCCTTCGCAGACCCCTGTCCGACCAAGACCCGCGCCGATCTGGAGTGGGACCGCATCCTCGAGGCGCTCGCGGAGCGCTGCGCGTCGCGCGCCGGCAAGCGGCTCGCGCGGGCCCTGCCGTTCGCGTCGACGCGCGCCGAGGCGATGACCATGCTCGCGGAGGTGCGTGAGGCGGTCGAGCTCGCCCGGACCGGGGCGCCGGTGCCGGCGCGCGACGTCGCGGAGCTCGAGGACGCGCTCGACCGGGCGCGCATCGGCGCGTCGCTCGCCAACGAGGAGCTCCGCGCCGTGCTCGGCCTGCTCGAGGCCGCCCGGACCGCGCGGCAGTACCTGCAGAGCCGGCGCCAGATCGCGCCCGCGCTCTACGCGGCGTGCGCGACGAACCCGGAGCTCGACGCCGTCGCGCGCGAGCTCGACGCGGCCTTCGATCCGGACGGCACGCTCTCGGATCGCGCCTCGCCTCGCCTGGAGGCGCTGCGCGCGGAGCGGCGCGCGGTGCGCGAGCGGCTCGTCCGCCGCCTGGAGGACCTCATCAACAAACACGAGGACATCCTCCAGGACCGCTACTGGACCGAGCGCGACGGGCGCTACGTGCTCCCGGTGCGGTCCGACGCGCACGAGCGCTTCCCCGGCATCGTCCACGCGACCAGCGCGAGCGGCGCCACCGTGTTCGTCGAGCCCCGGGTGCTCGTCGAGACTGGCAACCGGATGAAGATGGTCGACGCCGAGGTCGCGCGCGAGGAGCAGGCGATCTACGCGGCGCTCACCGCCCGCGTGGCCGAGGACATCGAGAGCGTCGCCGCCGCCGCCCGCGCGCTCGCCCACGCCGACGTGCGCGCCGCCGCCGCGCGGCTCGCGAAGGACCTCGACCTCACCTTCCCGGACGTCCCCGAGGGCGCGTTCGCCGTGGATCGCGGCGCCACCGAGGCCGCGGCGCGGCCGACCTCCATCGAGCTCGTCGGCGGCCGCCATCCGCTGCTCGCGCTCGACGGCGTGAAGGTGGTGCCGAGCGATCTCTCGATGAGCGCGGGCCGCGCGATGATCGTCTCCGGGCCGAACGCCGGCGGCAAGACGGTGGCCCTGAAGACGCTCGGCCTCGCGGCGCTGATGGTCCGCGCGGGCCTGCCGGTCGCGGCGCGGGAGGGCTCGCGGGTCGCGCTCTTCGACGTCGTGCTGACCGACGTCGGCGACGACCAGAACCTCCACAAGAACCTGTCGACCTTCAGCGCCCACGTGAAGAACCTCGGGCGCATCCTCGGCGAGACGCGCCCCGGCGCGCTCGTCCTGCTCGACGAGCTCGCCGGCGGCACCGATCCGCGCGAGGGCGAGGCGCTCGCCGCGGCCGTGCTCGACTCGCTCTGCGCGCGCGGCGGCACCGTCGTCTGCACCACGCACTACGAGGGCCTCAAGGCGCTCGCGCTCGGCGATCAGCGCTTCGAGAACGCCTCGGTCGGCTTCGATCTCGCCACCATGAGCCCGACCTTCCGGCTCGTCGTCGGCGTGCCCGGCGCCTCGAGCGCGCTCGCCGTCGCGCGTCGGTTCGGCATCCCGGGCACCGTGCTCGAGCGGGCCGAGCGCTTCCTCACGACGGAGGCGGTCACCTTCGAGCAGATGGTCGAGAAGCTCTCCGCCGAGCGCCGCGCGCTCGAGCTCGCGCGCGAGGACGCCGAGCGCGAGGCGGCCGCCTCCCGGGCGAAGCGGCGCGAGCTGGAGAGCGAGATCGAGCGGCTCCGGGACAAGGAGCGCGGGGTGATCACGCGGGAGGGGGAGGCGCTGCTCGCCAGCCTGCGGCGCGCGCGCGAGGACCTCAAGGCGGCGCAGTCGCGGCTGCGCGGCAAGCCCACCGAGGAGGACCTGCGGGCGGCCGCGCGCGCGATGGATGCGGTGGGGCAGAAGACGTCGATCGGCGGCGAGCTCGAGCTCCGCCCGAAGGACGAGCCGCCGGCGCGGCCGGCGGTCGATCCGGCGGCCATCCGCGTCGGCGCGCGCGTCTACGTGCCTCGCCTGCGGGCCGAGGCCGAGGTGGTCGAGGTCCTCTCGGGCGGCCAGCTGCGGGTCGCCGCCGGCGCGCTCAAGCTCACGACCTCGATCGCCGAGCTGCGCGGCGCCGGCGCGCAGCCGGCGGCCGCGGCGCCGCCCCAGCGCCGCGTCGACCTGGACGCGGCGGCGGATCCCGACGTGCCGATCCAGACGGCGGACAACACCGTGGATCTCCGCGGCCTGCGCGCGCACGAGGCGGTCGCGATGGCCGAGCAGTTCCTCGATCGCTCGCTCGGCGCGGGCCGCCGGGTCACGTTCTTCGTCCACGGGCACGGCACGGGCGCCCTGCGCGACGCCGTCCGCGAGGCGCTGCGCGGGAGCCCCTACGTGGCGCGCATCCGCCCGGGCGGCCCCAGCGAGGGCGGCGACGGCGTGACGGTCGCGTGGCTGAAGTGGTGAGGTGAGCGGCCGTCGCCGCGGCGCTCGGCGGGCCGCGGCGCTCAGCGATCCCGGTCGATGCGGCCGAGGTTCTCGGCGACCCGATCGAGCACGCCGTTCACGAAGGCGCCGCTCTCCTCGCTGCCGTAGCGCTTCGCGAGCTCGACCGCCTCGTCGAGGATGACCGCGCGCGGCACCTCCTGGTGCTTCATGAGCTCCCACGCGCCGAGGCGGAGCACGTTGCGGTCGACCCGCGCCATCCGCTCGAGGCGCCAGTTCGTGCTCGCCTTGCGGATCGCCTCGTCCACGGCCGCGAGGTCCTTGGCGACGCCGTGCACCACCTCGTCCGCGTAGGCGCGCCCCTCCGGATCCCCCGGCGTCTCGCGCCAGAACGTCGCGACGACGCGGGACGCCGGGTTCCCGCCGGCCTCCAACGCGAACAGCATCTGCAAGGCCGCCTCGCGGCCGGTCGAACGCGCACCCATCGCTCAGAACCTTCGTCTACAGGCCGGCGGCGTCCAGCGACGCGCCGAGCGAGAGCATCTCGATCGCGCTGACCGCGGCCTCCCAGCCCTTATTGCCATGCTTCGTGCCGGCGCGCTCGATCGCCTGCTCGATCGAGTCGGTCGTGAGGACCCCGAACGCGACCGGCACCCCGGTCTGGAGCGACACCGTCGCGATCCCCTTCGTGACCTCGGCCGCCACGTAGTCGAAATGCGGCGTCGAGCCCCGGATCACGGCGCCCAGGGTGATGATCGCGTCGACGCTCTTCTTGTGCGCGAGCCGCCCCACGACGGTTGGCGTCTCCCACGCGCCCGGGACGCGCACGATGGAGGTCCGCTCGAGCGCGCCGCCGTGCCGCGCGATGGCGTCGAGCGCGCCCTCGACCAGGCGGTCGACGATGAAGTGGTTGAAGCGGCTCGCCACGACCGCGATGCGCGCCCCCGGCGGGACCACCAGGTTGCCTTCGATCACCCTCGCCTGTGCCTGCCCGATCGCTTGATCTGCCATCCGCCGTTCCTCTCTCTCGCCGCGCTCGGCGCGCGGCCTTCGCGCTCGCGATCCTCGTCCGAGCGCCCCTGCTCTCCGCGCGACCCGGCGCGCCAGCGCACCTCGCGCGTCAGGCCTCCCCCTTCATCGACACGAGCGGCACCCGCTCGGTCACGGTGAGCCCGAACCCGGTGATCCCGACGATCTTCGGCTGGCTGTTCGTGAGGAGCCGGATCTGGTGCACCCCGAGGTCCGCCAGGACCTGCGCGCCGAGGCCGAACTCCCGCAGCGTCGACGGCTGCTGCGCCCGCACGATGGGGGCGCTCTCGTCGGGGCCGGGGCCCTTCAGCTGCTCCAGCTCGCGGCCCAGATCCCCTCGCGACGGGATGTAGACGACCACGCCGACGCCGGCGCCCTCGATCGCGAGCAGCGCCTCGCGCAGGTTCGAGCCGCCGTCGAAGGGCGTCGAGCTGAAGAGGTCCGCGACGGTCGAGCCGGAGTGCACGCGGCAGAGGATCGGCTCCTGCGTCGCGACCACGCCCTTCGTGAGCGCGAGGAACTGCCGCTGCTCGTTGATCACCTCGTAGACGTACGCGGTCCACTCGGTGCCCGTGAGGTCGAGCCGCAGCGTCCGGTCGCTCACGCGCCGGACCAGCCGCTCCGTCTGGAGCCGGTACTGGATGAGGTCCGCGACCGTCACGATCAGGAGGCCGTGCTTCGCGGCGAACACCTCGAGGTCCGGCATGCGGGCCATGCTGCCGTCGTCGTTCATGATCTCGCAGATCACGCCCGCCGGCCGCAGCCCGGCGAGCCGCGCGAGGTCCACGGACCCCTCGGTCTGGCCCGTCCGCACGAGCACGCCCCCGCGGCGCGCCTTCAGCGGGAACACGTGCCCCGGCGTGACGAGATCCTCGGGCCTCGCGTCGCGCGCGCTCGCGACCCGGATCGTGTGCGCCCGATCGGCGGCGCTGATCCCGGTCGTCACCCCGGTGCGCGCCTCGATGCTCACGGTGAAGGCGGTGCCGAGCGGCGGCCCGTTGCGCCCGGGCGCCGACATCATCGGCAGCTCGAGGCGCGCGACCTGCTCCTCGTCGAGGGCGAGGCAGATGAGGCCGCGCCCGTGCATCGCCATGAAGTTGATCGCCTCGGGGGTCACCGCCTCCGCCGCCATGCAGAGGTCGCCCTCGTTCTCGCGGTCCTCGTCGTCGACGAGGATCACCATCTTGCCCGCGCGGATGTGGTCCAGCGCGGTGTTCACGCGGTCGAGGACCGCCTTGTCGATGGTCAGCCGGTGAGGCATCGGACCCCCGGAGGTCATGTCGTGGTCGAGCTTGCCGCTCGAGGCTGACAGGGCCTCACCAGAATCCCCCCGCGCGCAGCTTTGCGAGGAGTCGTTCATCGTGATCCGCATTCTCTCCCGTATTTCCACGCTCTTCGCCGCGCTCGGCAGAGGCATCGCCCTCGCGCGCGTCCCTGCTCGAGAGGCTCTGCAGGCCGGCGATCGACACGACCTGGAGCGTCCGCGCCACGTAGCGCGCGAGCACGTCAACTTCAAGGTTGACGGCCGCGCCGGGGCGGAGCTCGCCGAGGAGAGTCCGGCCGATGGTGTGCGGCACCAGCATCACGTCGAACCACGTCTCCGCGGAGCCCGGCGTGGACACGGCGTTGAGCGTGAGGCTCGCGCCGTCGACGGCGATCGAGCCCTTGGGAGCGAGGAACGGCGCGAGATCGGTCGGGGCGCTCACCCGCATGCGGAGCGCGTCGCCGGCGCGCGACTGCTCGACGACGCGGCCGATCCCGTCGACGTGGCCCAGCACCACGTGCCCGCCCATGCGGGTGCCGAGCGGCGTCGCCCGCTCGAGGTGGACGCGCGCGCCGACCGAGAGCGCGCCGAGCGTGGTGCGGCCGAGGGTCTCGGAGGACATGTCGCACTCGAACCCGCCGGGCGCGATGCGATCGACGGTGAGGCAGGCGCCGTTCACGCTCACCGACTCGCCGAGCGTCAGCGGCCCGAGGCTCGCCTCGATCAGCGCGCGGGCCACGGCGCCGCCGCTCCGGCGGCGGAGGACCCCGATCGTCTCGACAAGCCCGGTGAACATCGCCGAAGCCCCTCTGCCTATTCCTTCGAGGCGCGGTGCCCCTGGCTCGTCAGGAGCTTGTCGATGAGCCCCTGCGAGTAGCTCGACAGCTCGGTGAAGACGACCCCCATCCCCTGCGGATCGTCGTGCACGCGCACGACCTCGCCGACGCCCTCGATCGTCTCGATGTCGTCCATGATCACGGTGAACCGGAGGTTCACCTTGGTGCCGACGGCGAGCGGCGTCTTCGACCGCACGAACACGCCGGTGCGCGAGATGTTCGTCACGTACTCGTTGATGAACGCGTCATAGGACTCGAACTCCTTGTTGATGGTGACGCGCTCTTCCCTGCGTCCCGTCTTCGCGTCGATGCTCTCCGGAGAACCCTGATCGTCCGCCATGGCGCCTTACCTGCCTTGCAGATCGAACTGCTCGAGGTGGTACTCCTTTCGGGGCACGAGATCGATCCGGCGCTGGAACAGCCGCTCCGCCTCCTGCACGGCGATGCGCTCGTCGTTCTTCAGGAGGTCGATCACGGCCGGATGCGCGTTCACCACGACCGAGTAGCCGGGCAGGTTCATCCGCTCGCGCCGGATCTGCCGCAGGATCTCGTAGGCGACGGTCTGCTTGGATTGCAGCTGGCCCGTCCCGTCGCAGTAGAAGCACGGCTCGAGGATGGTGCGCCCGAGGCTCTCGCGCGTCCGCTTCCGGGTCATCTCGATGAGGCCCAGATCGGAGATCCGGTTCAGCGTGGTCTTCGCCTTGTCCTTGGAGAGCAGCTCCTCGAGGCGGCGCCGCACCTTCTCGCGGTTCTGCGCGCGCTCCATGTCGATGAGGTCGAGGATGATCAGCCCGCCGATGTTGCGGAACCTGAGCTGATAGGCGATCTCCTCGACCGCCTCCATGTTCGTGGTCAGGATCGTCTCCTCGAGATCCTTCGACCCCTTGCCGACGAACCGCCCGGTGTTCACGTCGATCGCGGTGAGCGCCTCGGCCTGATCGATGATCAGGTGCCCGCCCGACGGGAGCGGGACCTTCCGCGACAGCGCGCGCTGGATCTCGTCCTCGATGCCGTACGCGTCGAAGATCGGCTCGGTCCCTTCGTAGAGCTCCACCGCGTCGGCGCGCTCGGGCATGAACATCTCGACGAAGCGCCGCAGCCGGATGTACTCCTCGCGGTCGTCGATCACGATCTTCTCGATGTCGTCGGTGAAGAGGTCGCGGGCGGTCTTCAGCACGAGGTCGAGCTCGGTGTAGAGCACCGCCGGCGCCCTCACGCCGCTCTCGCGCTTCTTCGCCACCTCGCCCCAGAGGCGCACGAGGTAGCCGACGTCGGCCTTGAGCTGCTTCTTCGTGAGGCCCTCGGCGAGCGTGCGCACGATGAGCCCGCCCTGCGGCGGCTTCATCGCCTCGATGGCGTCGCGCAGCCGGGAGCGCTCCTTCTCCGAGCCGATCCGCTTGGAGATCCCGATGTGATCGACCGTCGGCAGGTACACGACGTAGCGGCCGGGGAGGGAGATGTGGCTCGTGACCCTGGCGCCCTTCGTCCCGATGGGCTCCTTCGAGACCTGGACGATGACCTCCTGCCCTTCGCGGACGACCTCGCGGATGGGCGTCGATTTCGAGATGCGCGGCGGCTCGTTCTGCCAGCTGCGCGCGCTCTGCTGGCCGCGCGCGGCGCTCTTGCCCTTGCCGTCCCGCGCCTGCTCGCGCCCGCGCTCTCGCGTCCGCTGCTCGCCGCGCCCGCGCTGCTCGCGATCGCGTCCATCGCGTCCGCCCTGCTGTCCGCGTCCGCCCCGGTCGCGGCTTTCGCGTCCCTCGCGGCCTTCGCGGCTTTCGCGTCCCTCGCGGTTTTCACGGCCTTCGCGCGCCTCACGACCTTCGCGCGCCTCGCGTCCTTCGCGCGTCTCGCGGCCTTCGCGCGTCTCGCGGCCTTCGCGCGTCTCGCGGCCTTCGCGGGCCTCGCGGCCTTCGCGCGTCTCGCGGCCTTCGCGGGCCTCGCGGCCTTCGCGCGGCGCCTCGCGCGCTTCCGTGGCGACAGCCCCCTCGGGCGCGGCGCTGATCCCCTCGATGTTGGCGCGCCGGTCGCGCGTTCGTCCCGACCGGCGCACGCGCGCCTCGCGCCGCCCGCGTGCGCGCCCGTTGCGCGCACGCGCTGCCGGCGGCACCTCGTCGCCCGGCGCTTCGGGCGCGGCTTTCGCGACGGCGCCCTCGGCGGCTGGCGACGCGCTCGCCTCCTGCCCGGACGGCCACTCGCCGGAGGCACGCGCAGCGGGCTCCTCGGACGCGATCTCTGCGGGGGCTTCCGTTCCCCCACGGTCCGTGGCGTCGCTCCGCGCCTCGGGGCGCTCCTCGGCCGCGCTCCACACGTCGGCGGCGTCCTCCGGCGGCGGCGAGGCCGGCTCGAGGTCGTAGGCGGGCGTGTCGAGCTCGTCGTCGTCCTCGGCCTCGGCGTCCTCCGGCCCAGCTTCGTCGGGCCCTGACTCCTCCGGACCGGCCTCGTCGACGTCGCTGCCGCTGCCTGCCGCGACCAGCTCCTCGTCGTCGTCGTCCGCGCCCTCGTGCACGTGTCCGCCGTCGAGCCCCGGCACCGGCTCGTCGTCGGCCTCGTCGAGGGTCACCATCGAACCCACGCCGGCGAACGCCTGGCCGGAGGGGCTTCCGAGCACGTCGAGCGCCGTGGGCAGCTCGATCGGCACGTCGCTCGATTCGTCGAGCGGGCTGTCCGCCTCGAGCGGGCTCTCGGCCTCGAACCCCTCATCGGCCCCGAAATCCGCCCCTTCGTGGGGCTCGTGGTGTTCGGCTGCGGCGTCGGGGCCCTCGGGCGCGGCCTCCTCTGCGCCGGATAGCTCGTGAACCTCGCTTTCTTCAGGCCCAGGCGCCTCGCTGGCGCGCGCGGCGCGGCCTCGGGAGGAGGCGCGCTCCTCTTCGGCAGGACGGCGATGCCCAGCCAGGTATGCCTCGAAGTCGTCGGGCCGGATGAGGTCCTCGACGTGCAGGAAGGCGGCTCGCTCGAGCCCCACGTCGATGAACGCGGCCTGCATCCCGGGCAATACGCGGCTGACCTTGCCGAGGTAGATGTTTCCGAGCGTCCCCTTGGAGCTCTCCCGCTCGAGATGCAGCTCAGCGATGATCCCATTTTCGATCAGCGCGACGCGTGTCTCGCGGATGTCCACATTGATGACGAGAAGGTTCTTTCCCATGTCGGATGCCGCACATCGGCGGCGCCGCCAAGCGTTACCACGGGTTGCCCGAGCCATGAAGGCGCAACCCGGCGCGCGCTGCGCGATTGGGGGCGTCGGGGGTCGCAGGTCGCCGAGGTGGGCCGGCCGCCAGCACGTGAGCTACCTCGCGTATCCGCGGCCACGCCCCGAGGCGCGGCGGCTGGCGTCGGCCCCGGGGAGCGGCGGCGGCTGGCGCCGGACGGAGTACCGGCGCCGGCCGAGGCTCCGGCGGCGGGGGCAACGGGGGCCTCCTGGGACGGGTGCCCCAACCTGGGACGGGGGGACGGCGGGCGCCCCAACCTGGGACGGGCGCCCCAACCTGGGACGGGCGCCCCAACCTGGGACGGGCGCCCCAACCTGGGACGGGGACCCCCAACCTGGGGCGGGACCCCAACCTGGGACGGGGCTCCGACCTGGGATGGGGCCCCGGGGCCCCAACCTGGGGCGGGACCCCAACCTGGGACGGGGCTCCGACCTGGGTTGGGGCCCCGGGGCCCCAACCTGGGGCGGGACCCCAACCTGGGACGGGCACCCCCATCCGAGACGGTGGTACCCCAACCCGGGACGGCGCTGCCCCAACCTGGGACCGACACCCCAACCTGGGACCGACGCCTCAACCCCGGACCGACGCCCCAACCCCGGACCGGCGCCCCAACCCCGGACCGGCGCCCAACCCCGGACGGTATTCCCAGCAGCGAGCGGCCAGCCCTTGCGCAGCCTCCGACCCGCCCCCGTCCTCTTGTCCCCCCGGCACCCTGCCGGCGCCTCCCCCGCGCTGCCGCGCGCACCGCCGTCCCGCGCCGCATGCTCCAGGCCGACCAAGGCGAGCCCCGCGCCGAGCGCGCCTGTCTCGCGGATACAGCTGCAGCAGATTCCACGTAGCCCGCAGAGCCCGCCCGCCGTCCGCCGTGCCGGCGAGCCAACAAAAGGCCGAAGGGGGCGGCCATCGGACGCCCCCTTCGGAGATGACGTGCTGCTGGTCAGCGCCTCACATCGCGCACAGCGGCTCTTCGGAGGCACCGCAGTTCTGGGCGCACTGCTCGCAGACAATGCACTTGGTGATGGCGTCGTACGCCTCCACCCCGGCCTCGTTCGCCGTGCGGCACTCGTCGATGCACGTGGCCGGATCTTCCTCGTCCGAGCAACGATCGACGCATTTCACCAGGTCAAAACATCCCATGTCGGCATTATCATCCACGCAGGCGTCGATGAACTCTTTGCATGCGTCGTCGGCGGCGCACTTGTAGCAGCCCGTCCCGTCGTCGCTGCCGCACGCGTCCGTCGTGTCATCACACGTCGGGATCCCTGTCGAGGAAGAGCTCGTGGTGCTCGCGCCTCCGTCGCCGCCCGAACCGCCGCCGCCGGCGTCGCCGCCGTCGCCGCCGTTGCCGCCGTTGCCGCCGCTGGCGCCGGAGCCGCCGCTCCCGTTGCTGCTGCTGGTGGTGCCGTTGTTCGGCGGGTCGGTGTTGTCGTCACCGCACGCCACGAGGGCGCAACCGGAAATCAAAAACGCAGCGAATACCCAAGATTTCATGCTCAATACCTCCACAGAACCCAACCGACCCCTCATTCGTATACTCGGCGACCCCCCAACGCTCGGTATGCCCGCCAAACCACCCGTCCTCCTGCAACCGGCCCCCGGGTGCGCTTGTGCAGATCGTTGGTCAGAGAGAAGCATCGCGCGTGGAGAGCAAAGAAAAACAGCCACGCAAGTTGTTTTTACACGCTTGGGATCGGCCGCGCAACGGCGTCGCTCGATCCGGCTCCCTCCTTCCAAGGCGTTCTAAGCGGTTTTGCAGGCCGATCTCTCGCTGAGCGAGGCTCTCGTGGGGCTCCCCGTCGCCCCAAAATTCTACTAAAGCGGGATGTTTCCGTGTTTCTTCGCTGGGTTCTTGTCCCGCTTGTCGCGCAGGAGGTCGAGGGCACGCGCCAGCCGAATGCGGAGCATGCGCGGGTAGATCACCTCGTCTATGAAGCCGAGCTCGGCCGCCCTGTACGGGCTCGCGAACCTCGTCCTGTAGTCCTCGACGAGGCGCGCGCGGTCGGCGGCCGGGTCCGCCGCCTGCTGGATCTCCCTGCCGTAGACGATGTTCACCGCGCCCTCCGGGCCCATGAGCGCGATCTCGGCCGTGGGGAAGGCGAGGTTGTAATCGGCCCGGATGTGCTTGGACGCCATCACGTCGTAGGCGCCGCCGTAGGCCTTGCGCGTGATCACCGTGATCTTGGGCACCGTGGCCTCGGCGAACGCATAGAGCAGCTTCGCTCCATGAGAGATGATCCCCCCATATTCCTGGTCGAGCCCCGGGAGGAAGCCGGGGACGTCCACGAGCGTGACGAGCGGGACATTGAAGCAGTCGCACAGCCGGACGAAGCGCGCCGCCTTGATGCTGGCCTTGATGTCCAGGCAGCCGGCGAGCACCTGGGGCTGGTTCGCGACCACCCCGATGGGCGCGCCCCCGATCCGGGCGAGCCCCACCACGATGTTCTGCGCATAGCGCGCGTGGATCTCGAAGAAGCGGCCGTCGTCGACCACGGCGCGCACGAGCTGCTTGACGTCGTACGGCCCCGACGGCTCGATCGGGAGCATCGTGTCGAGCTCCGGCACCTCCCGGTCGACCGGATCGACCGCGGCGCGGCGCGGCGGAGCCTCGGTGTTGTTCGAGGGCAGGAACGAGAGCAGCTCGCGGACCTGCGCGAGCGCCGCCCGATCGTCGGGTGCGGTGAGGTGGCATACGCCGCTCCTGGCGGCGTGGGCGGCGGCGCCGCCGAGGTCTTCCTCGGTGACGTCTTCGTTGGTCACCGCCTTGATGAGCTCGGGGCCGTTGACGAACATGGTGCTCGTCCGCTCGGTCATCAGGATGAGGTCGGTGATGGCGGGCGAGTAGACGGCGCCGCCGGCGCACGGCCCGAGGATCGCGCTGATCTGGGGGACGACCCCGCTCGCGAGCGTGTTGCGGAGGAAGATCTCGGCGTACCCGGCGAGCGACTCGATGCCCTCCTGAACCCGCGCGCCGCCCGAGTCGTTCAGCGCGACGACGGGGGCGCCCACCTTCATCGCGAGGTCCATCACCTTGCAGATCTTCGAGGCGTACGCGCCGGAGAGCGAGCCGTCGAACACGGTGAAGTCCTGCGCGAACACCACGACCTTGCGTCCGTCGACGAGGCCCCAGCCGGTCACGACGCCGTCGCCGAGGACCTTCCGCTCGTCCATGCCGAAGTCGGCGCACCGGTGGACCACGAACCGGTCGATCTCGACGAACGAGCCGGGATCGAGGAGCAGGTCGATGCGTTCCCGCGCGGAGAGCTTGCCGGCCTCGTGCTGGTTGGCGACGCGATCCCCCCCGCCCCCGTCGAGCGCGCGGCGGTTCATCTCGTCGAGACGAGCGAGCGCCGGACGCGGCAGGGCCGTCGGATCAGCCATGCCGCGCCCTACCACGGCTCCCCCCGGGGATCGAAACCCCGTCGCGCGGCGGGCCGGCGCGGCGGCGGGCCAGCGCGGCGGCGGGCCGGCACGAAGGGCGGAGCGGCGGAAGGGCGCGACGGCGGCCGGACGGCGCCGCGGGGGACGGGCCCACCCGCTGGTACGACAACGACGACAATGGGCGAGGTCGTCGGAATCGTGCCCGACGTGCGGGAGGTGCGAGCCGGCGGCAAGCACGCGAGGGACGGGCGTGAGGCGCGAGCCGCGGAGGCGCGCGGGACGTGCGACGAAAAATGACCGGGCCCGGACGCCATCCGCCCTACTCTCTTGCCCAGGCGAGGGGACACCACGTAACCTGGGCAGCGCTCATTTATCCCTGGTAAATGCAGGAATTCCCGACACATAGAGTCTCCGAGGACCGGGGCGCGCGGGCGGCCGTCGCCGCTCCGGCCCTGCCGCGTCGCGACTTCCAACGGGGCAGCTCGGGCCGGCGCGGCAGCAGAGCGGGCGCCTGCCACGGCGGCTGACGTGTGCCGCCTCGTGGGACGCGCACCGAGCGGCGGCGCCGGCAGCCCTGCATCCGCCGCGGGAGCGCTGCGCCCTCGCGGCGCGCGCGGCCTTGCGCTCAGCGGTCCCAGCGCGGCCTTCCGCCTCGCGTCTCGCGGTGAGATCGTTTCGGACGAGAGGTCGCTCGAGTGAAGCTCGCTCAGACTCGCGAGGCTCGTGCCCTGGCCGTCGCCGCCGTGGCGCGAGGGCTCATCGAGCCCAACGCCCTTTGGGACATGGCCTGCCGATGGACCCTCGGCGGCGCGTCGACGCCCCAGGAGCTCTTCGAGGGGATCCTCACGCCGGAGCAGCTGGCCGCGCTGCCGGAGCTGCTCGCGCAGGAGGGGCGCAGCCCGCCCGCCGCGCGCGCCCTCGCGCCGCAGGTCGACGATCTGGACGCGCTGCGCTTCGACACGCAGCGGGAGATCGATCTTCCGGGCGAGGAGGTCGTGGCCGATTTCCCGACGCTCGCGACCTCCGCCACGCGCGCCGTGAACGCCGGCGGCAGCCGCTACGAGGTCGGCGAGGCGCTCGGCGCGGGCGGCGCCGGGAAGGTGGTGAAGGCGCGCGACCGGGAGATCGGGCGCGTGGTGGCGCTGAAGACGCTGAAGCCCGGGGCCGAGGCGGACTCCGCGGTGGGCAACCGCTTCCTGACCGAGGCGCGCATCACGGCCCAGCTCGAGCACCCGAACATCATCCCGGTCTACGACCTGGGCACGCTGCCGAACGGCCAGCCCTACTACTCGATGCGGGTCGTCAAGCGGCAGAGCCTGCAAAACGTGCTGACGAACCCCGAGCTCCGCAAGCAATGGCCGCTCGTCCGGCTCATCGGCGCGTTCGTGCAGATCTCGCGGGCGCTCGCCTACGCGCACCGGCGAGGCGTCGCGCACCGCGACATCAAGCCGGAGAACGTGCTGCTCGGCGACTACGGCGAGGTGTACCTGGGCGACTGGGGCAACGCGAAGCTGCTCTCGAGGGCGGAGGTGAGCGAGCCGATCACCATCGACCCGAGCGGGCAGGACTTCGGCCGGAAGCGGCACGAGGCGGTCGCGAGCGCGCTCTCGGGCACGCCCGGGTACATCGCGCCGGAGCAGATCCGGGGGGACCAGAAGCGGATCGATCACCGCGCGGACATCTTCGCGCTCGGCGTGGTGCTCTACGAGATCCTCACCGGCGAGCACCCGTTCGACGCGCCGACCGTGCTCGCCGTGATCCTCGCGACGCAGACGCGCGACCCCAAGCCGCCGCGCTCGATCTCGCCGAGCTGCCCGCTCTTGCTCGAGGACCTCTGCCTGGCGATGCTCGCGAAGGATCCCGATCAGCGCCCGCCGACCGCCGACCGCGTCGCGGCGGAGGCCGAGGCGTTCCTCGAGGGCGCCAAGGAGCGGATGCGCCGCCGCGAGGAGGCGATCAAGCTCTGCGAGCTCGCCAAGGCCCCGCTCGAGCGCGACCGGCGGCTCGACAGCGAGCGCGAGCGGCTCGTCGAGGAGGCGCGTCGGCTGCTCAAGGACGTGAAGGAGTACGAGCCGATCGAGCGCAAGCGGGCCGGCTGGCAGCTCGAGGACAGGGCGGCCGGGGTCGAGCGCGAGCAGGCGCGCGCCGCGGCCGAGGCGATCGATCTCTACACGAAGGCGCTGGCGTACGACCCGGATCTGGTCGAGGCGCGCGCCGGGCTCGCGGACCTCTACTGGTCGCGCGCGGTCCGGGCCGACCAGGAGCACCAGCACGCGGCGCGCATCTACCACGAGGCGCTCGTCGCGGAGTTCGACGTGGGCCGCTACGCCGCGCTGCTCACCGCCGACGCGGTCCTCTCGGTCGACTCGTCGCCGTCGGGCGCCAGCGTCCTCGCGTACCGGTACGTCGAGAAGGACCGCATCCTGGTGGCGAGCGACGAGCGCGCCCTCGGCCGCACCCCGCTCCGCGAGGTGCACCTCAAGCCGGGCAGCTACCTCTTCGTCCTGAAGCGCGCCGGCTACCGGGACGTGCGCTACCCGCTGCTGCTCAAGCGGGGCACCCACCACCGCGTCGAGGTGAACCTCTACACCGACGCGGAGATCGGCGAGGGGTTCGTCTACATCCCCGGGGGGACGTTCATCGCCGGCGGCGACGCGCAGGCCTACGATCCGCTCCGCCGGGCCGAGCTCCACGTCCCCGACGTCGCGATCGCGAAGTTCCCGGTCACCTTCCGCGAGTACTGCGAGTTCTTGAACGAGCTCGAGTCGCGCGATCTCGATCTCGCGCTCAAGCGCGCGCCGCACGGGACGCGCGGCTCCGAGGGCTACGTCGCGCGGCCGGCCAGCGGCGGCGGGTGGGAGCCGCTGCCCACCGTCGTCGAGGGCGACGCGCAGAAGCGGTTCCCGGCCGAGGAGGGGCACCTCTGGAACCTGCCCGTCATCCTCATCGACTGGTTCGACGCCGTGGCCTACTGCCGCTTCCGGAGCGAGCGCGACGGGATCGAGGTCCGGCTCCCCACTGAGCTCGAATGGGAGAAGGCGGCGCGCGGGACCGACGGCCGGTTCTACCCGTGGGGAGACCATTTCGATCCCACGTTCTGCCTGATGCGCTCGTCGCGGCCTTTCCTCGCGCAGCCGGAGCCGGTCGGGACGTTCCCCATCGACACCTCGCCCTACGGCGTGCGCGACATGGCGGGCGGCGTGCGCGAGTGGGTCGCCGACGTGAACGGCGAGAAATCGTGGGTGGAGACGTCGCGTGAGATCGAGTCGACCGCCGACGCCGGCAGCGACGCGCCCCCGTGGCGGATCGCCCGCTCCGGGAGCTGGGCCGCGGACTCGCAGCAGTGCAGGAGCGCGTCGCGCACCCGCTTCTTCGGGATCACGCGGGCCCTGAACCTGTCGTTCCGGATCGCGAAGCCGCTCTCGCGCGGCCCGGGCCGCTGAGCGGGCGGCTCAGCCGCCGGGCTGCGGCGGGGGGTCGACGTACTCGACCTCGACGCCGCGGTGGGTGCGGAGCACCGTGCGCCCGGGCCGGCGATCGACGACGTAGTCGGGGCCGACCGGCACCTTGCCCATCCCGCCCGGGGTATCGACGATCAGCTTCGGCAGCGCGATGCCGGTGAGCCGTCCCTGGAGCTGTTCCATGAGGGAGATGCCGGTCGCGAGCGGCGTGCGCAGGTGCGCGGTGCCGCGCACGGGGTCCATCTGGAGCAGGTAGTACGGGCGCACGCGCCAGCGCACGAGCCCCCGGAAGAGGGCGGCCAGCGTGGTCGCGTCGTCGTTGATACCGCGCAGCAGCACGGTCTGGTTCATCACGGGGAAGCCGTTGTCCACGAGCCGCTTGCAGGCGCGCTCGGCGGCGGGCGTGAGCTCCTTCGGGTGGTTGAAGTGCGTCATCACCCAGAGCGGATGGTGCGGCCTGAGCGCGCGCACGAGCTCCGCGGTGATGCGCTGAGGCAGCGTGACCGGCACGCGCGTGGCGATGCGGATCGTCTCGACGCTCGGGATCTGCCGCAGCCGGGCGATCAGCCGCACGACGCGGTCCGTCGAGACCGCGAGGGGATCGCCGCCGCTCACGATGACGTCGCGCACCTCCGGGTGCGCCTCGAGGTAGGCCATGGCCGGCGCGAGGCGATCGAGCGCCACCGCGCCGCCGCCGTCGCCGACCATGCGCGAGCGGGTGCAGAACCGGCAGTACACCGCGCAGCGATCGGTCGCGAGCAGCAGCGCGCGATCCGGGTAGCGCTGCACGAGGTGCGGCGCGACCTCGTGCGCGACCTCGCCGAGAGGATCGACCAGATCTCCGGGCACCTCGGCGGCCTCGTCGGCGAGCGGCACGCACTGACGGCGGATCGGGCACGCGGGGTCGCCCTTGTCGCAGAGGCTCAGGTAGTACGGGGTGACGCGGACGGGCAGCCCGGCCTTCTCGGCGCGCCGCGCGCCCGCGAGCTCCTCCGGCGTGAGCGACAGCGCCCGGTGCAGCTCGTCGGCGCTCGAGAGCGCGTGGCGCAGCTGCCATGTCCAGTCGCTCTGCCGCGCCTTGGCGCGGGCCGGTCGCGCGCCCTGCTCACCGCCCGCGGCGGGCGCCGCGGGGAGCTCGGGCGGCGCGACGGCGCGGGCGCCCGCGCCGTCGTCGCTGGGCCGCCGGGTGAGCTGCGCCGGGGCGACGAGCGCGCTACTTGCCCGCATCGCTCGACGAGGGCGCGGCGCCGCCGGCCTGCTCCGGCTGCGGCGCGCTGGGCTTCGCGGGATCGGGCTGCGGCGCGCTCCCGGGCTGCGTGAGCTGCGGCGGCAGCTTCACCGAGGAGAGCGCCGCGTCGTTGATCTCGACGGGGAACTTCTTCCGCAGCTCGTCCTCGAGGGCGCGCTCCTGCTCCTGCATCTTCTGCTGGAGGAGCGCGACGCGGATCGAGCGCTCGGCTTCCGCGAGCGCGCGCCGGTGCCCGCCGGTGAGCCCGCTCAGGCGGACGATGTAGAACCGGCCGTCGGCCTCGACGAGCTCGTCGCTGACGGCCCCCACGCTGGCGATCCGGAAGACGGCCGCGCGGACCGGCTCCGGGACCTGCGGGTGGGCGCCGCGCGGATCGCCGGGCGGGCTGACGATGCCGAGCTCGCCCGCGAGATCGAGCGGCGGCGCCTTGCCCTTGTCCTTCGGCGCGCCGAGCGAGTGCTTGAGGAAGAGCTCTCCCCACGCGCTGCTGCTCGCGGCCTTCTGCGCTTCCTTGAGGACCTTCTCCCCGAGCGCCCTGTCGCCGACCACGATGGCGGAGACGCGCCTTCGCTCGGGCTCGCTGAACTTGTCGGCGTTCGCCTCGTAGTACGCGCGCACCTCGGACGCCGGGATGTCGGCCGGCGCGGGCAGGCCCTTGCGCGCCTGGGCGATCATCGCCTCGCGGAGGATCTGCCGGATCGCGTCCTCGACCGCGGCCTCCTTGTCGAGGCCGCGGCGCTTCGCTTCCAGCGCGAGCAGCTCCGCGTCGATGATCTCGCTGAGCAGCTCGCGACGCCGCTCCTTTGTCTGATAGCGGAGCCGATCGAACTGATCCATTCGCTCCAGCGTCCTGCCGAAGTCGCCGAGGGTGATCACCCGATCGCCGACCTTCGCGAGCACGCGCGCCGACTGCTCGGCGCTGAGCCCGAGGACCGGCTCGCCCGCGTCCGCCGGGACCTGGAGGGCGGGCTCATCGCAGCTCGAGACGAGCGCTGCGAGCGAGATGGCGAGCAGGGGGCGGCGCACCGGAGCTCGGATCATTGCTGGCTCGGGGTCTAGCACGGTTTCCTCGCGGCTCGAGGGCGCGCCGGCCTGGCTCGCGCCGGCGGGGCGCCTCGGCCCGTCGCCCGCGGCGGGGCGCTGCGGGACGATCGCGCGCGCTCAGTCGACGATCGTGCCGATCTCCTCGCCCCTGCACACGCGGAGGATGTTGCCGCGGGTCATGAGCTTGAACACGCGGATGGGCATCTTGTTCTCGCGGCAGAGGGTGACCGCGGTCGAGTCCATGACCCCGATCCTGTCCGCGAGGAAGCGGTCGTAGCTCAGGTGCGCGAACATCTGCGCGCCCTCGTGGCGCACGGGATCGCGGTCGTAGATGCCCTCGACCTTGGTCGCCTTGAACAGCGCCTGCGCCTGGATCTCCATCGCCCGCAGCGCCGCCGCCGTGTCGGTCGAGAAGAACGGGTTGCCGGTGCCCGCGGCGAAGATGACGATGCTGCCCTTCTCCAGGTGACGCATCGCCCTGCGGCGGATGTACGGCTCGGCGACCTGCCGGATCTCGATCGCGGTCATGACGCGCGTCGGCACGCCCGTCTTCTCGAGCGCGTCCTGCAGGGCGAGCGCGTTGATGACGGTGGCGAGCATGCCCATGTAGTCGCTCTGGGAGCGGTCCATGCCCGCGCTCGCGCCCTTCAGCCCGCGGAAGATGTTGCCTCCGCCCACGACGATCCCGATCTGCACCCCCATCCGCTGGAGCTCGGCGATCTCGCCGGCCACGTGGTGGAGCGTCTCGGGGCGTATGCCGAACCCGCCTTCTTCGCCGCAGAGCGCCTCGCCGCTCAGCTTGAGGACGATGCGGCGGTATTTCAGCCCTGGGACCGGACGGGGGGGAGGGGGGAGGAGGGAATCCTGCTCAGCGGCCACGGGGGCACCTCGTAGCCGGGACCTGCGTCGAGGGCAACGAGCAACGTGCGCCGCGCGGCGCCGTCGACTGACGAGCGGAGCGACGCGGCAGCGCGGCGCCGCGGCGCAGAGCCGCCGAGCGGCATGTACCTTGCGCTGGCCGGAGCAGGGCGCTACTCTCGGCCCCCCTATGGCGCGTGTGACTGTGGAAGACTGCCTCGAGCGCGAGGAAAACCGTTTCGCTCTCGTCGTGCTTGCGGCCAATCGGACGCGGCAGCTCATGAAGGGCTCGGACGCCCTCGTGAAGACGAAGAACAAGCCTGCCGTGACCAGCCTTCGGGAGATCGCGGCGGGCAAGGTGCACTTCCACCGGAGCTCCCACGAGGTCGTGTCCGAGTGGCTCCAGCAGATGAACGCTGGCGGCCAGCGCTGAGGGCGCATCGGGCGAGCGTGCTCTCGTGAGGCACGCCTCCGTCGGCCCGGCATCTCGGCGCGCTCCCGCCCGAGTGCCAGCGCTGCGCTCGATCCGTTGCTTCCCATGAAAGGTGCGGCCACGCCCCGGTCGAGGCGGTCTTTGCGCTCGGGCCAGCCTCGCGACCCGGAGCTCAAGGCGGGGACGTCGGCCCACTACGAGGACCCGGCGTACTACGCGAAGACGTATGCGCGCCGGCAGGACGACGTCCGCTACTACGTCGATCTCTCGGTGGCGTCCGGCGGGCCGGTGCTCGAGTACGGCTGCGGCAACGGGCGGATCACGCTGCCCGTCGCGAGGGCAGGGGTCCGGATCACGGGCGTGGATCTATCGGCGCCGATGCTCGGCGATCTGCGCGCGCAGCTCGGGCGGGAGCCGCACGGCGTCTCCTCTCGCGTGAGCGTCCGGCGAGCGGACATGCGGGCGCTGCGGCTCGGGCGCCGCTTTCCGCTCGTGATCTGCCCCTTCAACGCGTTCCTGCACCTGTACTCGCGCCCGGACGTCGAGCGCTTCCTCGCGCGGGCGCGCGAGCACCTGACGCCGCGGGGCGAGCTCGTCTTCGACGTGTCCATGCCCGAGCCGGCCGAGCTCGCGCGCGATCCGGATCGCGCCTACGCCACGCCGCGCTTCCGGTATCCCGAGAAGGACGGCCCGGGCACGGTCGTCCGGTACACGGAGCGGTTCGACTACGACAAGGTCCGGCAGATCCTGTTCGTGTCCATGGAATTTTCGCCCGTCGACGGCGGCGAGCGCTGGATGACGCCGCTCGCCCATCGTCAGTTCTATCCGCAGGAGCTCGAGGCCTTGCTCCACTACAACGGCTTCGAGATCACGGCGCTCCACAGCGACTTCTCCGCAGCGCCGCCCGACAACCAGACGAGCATGCTGCTCTATCACTGCCGTCCCCGGCGCTCCGTTCGCACCGGCCGCGCTTAGGCGCCGAGCGACCGCGACGCGTCGTCAGCGGGAAGAGCAGGGCCGCAGGTCAGCGAAAGCCACGCGCGATCCCGCCTCGCGGAGGCGCCGGGTCGCCATCGCACGAGCGCGCGACGGGACGGCCGCCGCGCGCGGCTGCCAGCTCGCGCGCCGTGCGCGGATCCGCGAGGCGCTCTCAGACGCCGATGTAGAGCCGGTGGGCGAAGTTGCGCTCGAGCTTGGCGCGCAGCACCTTCTCCGCCGCCGTCTCGATGTCGTACTCGACGCGCTTGAACTCGAAGCGCTTCGTCTCGCTGTCGTAGATCGTGTAGCTCGCGCGGTTGTCGTAGTCCCGCGGCTGTCCGACCGACCCGACGCTCACGATGTACTTGCGCCCCTGCTCGAGCTGGAAGTCCACCGCCGGGAGCTCCTCGACGCTGTTCGGCGTGAGCGCGAACACCTTGCAGAGGTGGGAGTGGCCGATCAGCGTGATGTGGCCGAGCTCGTTCCACATGGGCAGGCACTCGCGCGCCTGCTCGGGGGCGAAGATGTACTCGAACTCCTCGAGCCGGACGGGCGATCCGTGGCAGAGGTCGACGTTGATGTCCGTCAACTTCTCCTGGTACGTCAGGCTCCGGAGCCACGCCGCGTTCTCGGAGGAGAGCATCGCAGCGTGCGTGTCGAGCGCCTGCCGGGCAGCCTCGTAGTAGTACGAGTAGTCCATCCGACCTGCGACGGCCGCGTCGTGGTTGCCGAGGATCGTCTTCTTGGCCACCTTCCGGACGAGGTCGGCGCATTCGTTCGGCGAGCCGCCGTAGCCGACCGTGTCCCCGAGGCAGTAATAGACGTCGATGCGCTCGTGGCGGTAGGACTCGAGCACAGCGCTGAGCGCCTCGTAGTTGGCGTGCGTATCGCTGAAGATCCCGAGTCTCATTTCGACGCGAGGGCGGAGCTTAGCACGATGGCCTCGACTTCCGTTAGGAATTCAAACCCGAATCCACGGCCGGGCTGATCAGGGCGGGGGCTCAGGGCGACCGGCTTTCCGGAGCAGCTTCGGCGGCCCATGCTTTCGCTGCGCCGGCACTTCCCTTCGAGGCGGAGCTTCGAGGAGGAGCGAGGGCCGGCCACGTTCCATCTCGACGATTCGCCCGACGATCCGACCCGACGACCCCGGCCCGACGACCCCGACAATCCCGAAGCCTCAGGAGCTGTCCGGATCGTTGCGACCACCGAGCCTGCGGAGGCGCTTGCTGAGTCGCTCCCAGCGCGACCACGTTGACGAGCGGCCACCCGCACCGGAGAAGGATAGCGTGGAGCCCATGGATACCAAACAGAACGGTGCAGGGTCCTCTCCGATTTCTCTGGAGCGGTCGGCCGAGCCTGCTCCGTCCGCTGCAGCTGTCGCGCCGCCGCCGCCCGCCGTGGAGGATCTCGCCGAGGGGTGCGTCCGGTTTGTCGAGCGCGCTCTCGGTGTACGGCTTGACTATCGGCCGGAGACCCTGCCCGTGCTCGACCACTACCTGGAGCAGGCGCGTGGGGCGACGTCGGAGAGGGTCGAGGCGTTGCCGGTGGTCGCTCACATGGCGGGCGTGTACTTCGGCGAGGTCATCCGGCGCCGGCACGCGTCGTGGTGGCGCATGGACGGCGAGGACCCGACCTACTGGCAGCTGGAGTTCGAGTCGGTCTACCTCGCGTTCAGCCCGGTGCTCTTCATCCGGGAGGCGCTCACGCGCGGTCGCGGCGCCGAGGCCGCGCGGGACCTGGCCGAGGACTCGGTGAGCGGCGATCCGGCGGCGCTCGAGCTGGAGGAGGAGGACCGCGAGGCGGTCGCCGAGAGGCTCGCGGAGCTGCCGCAGGTCTCCGAGGACGAGTACTACGCCCCGTCGACGCGGCTCGAGGTGATCGACATCGCCGTGGACGCGATCCGCTCGCGCCGGCTCGCGGCCGGCGAGGAGACGGACGCCGCGCTCGAGCCGGGCGACTACGAGCGCGGCGACGGCTGATCCCGGTGCGGCCGCGCGCGAGCGGCTTTCGCGCGCGCGTCGCGACGCCGCCGCGCGTCGCGACGCGCGCGCGAAAGCCGCTCGCGCGCCGCGCTGCGCGTGGGACGTGCTCCGGAGGCGGCGACCGGTGGTATCGTCGCTATCGTGTTGTGGGTCCTCTTCGGGCTGCTGCTCCTCATCTCGTGGGCGGCGTACTTCACGTTCGGGCTGTCCACCGCGGTCCCGATCGCGGCGAGCGTCGTCGTCGCGCTCTCCGCGGTCGCGCTCTTCGTGTACCGCCGCGTCAAGGCGGGCCGCGCCGCGTCTGCCCTGGAGCGGGCGATCGTCCAGCAGGGGGCGCAGCAGGCGCTCAACGCGCGGCCCGAGCGGCGCGCCGAGATCCAGGAGCTCCAGCGGCAGGTCCAGGGCGGCATCAGCGCGCTGAAGAGCTCGAAGCTCGGCAAGGGCAAGAAGCACGGCAGCGCCGCGCTCTACTCGCTGCCCTGGTACGTCATCATCGGCCCGCCGGGGGCAGGGAAGACGACGGCGCTGAAGCACTCCGGCCTCGTCTTCCCCTACGCGCACCCGAGCAACGGCGGCGGCGTACGCGGCGTCGGCGGGACGCGGAACTGCGACTGGTGGTTCACCAACGAGGCGATCCTCCTCGACACCGCGGGGCGCTACACGACCGAGCAGGACGACCACGAGGAGTGGATCGCGTTCCTTCAGATGCTCCTCAAGCACCGCGCCCGTCGCCCGCTCAACGGCATCCTCGTCGCCGTCAGCGTGACGGACGTCATCGACGCGAGCGAGCAGCACATCGAGCAGATGGGGAAGAAGCTCCGGGCGCGCATCGACGAGGTCATGACGCAGCTCCACATGGTGCTGCCCGTCTACCTCCTGTTCACCAAGTGCGATCTCATCGCGGGCTTCTCGGAGTTCTTCGGCGACATGCGCAAGAGCGACCGCGCCCAGGCGTGGGGGGCGACGCTCAAGCTGAGCGCGGACAAGGCCGACCCGGGGAGGCTCTTCGACGCCGAGTTCGACGCCCTCGCGAAGCAGATCCACGGCCGCTCGCTGAAGCGGCTCGTCATGGAGCGCAGCCGGGAGGTGCGCGAGCGCGTCTACCAGTTCCCGCTCGAGTTCTCGGGCATCCGCCGGAACCTCTCCGATCTGGTCTCGACCGTCTTCATGGTCAACGCCTTCCAGGGCACGCCCATCTTCCGCGGCTTCTACTTCACGAGCGGCACGCAAGAGGGCAGGCCGCTCGACCGGGTGCTCCAGCGCATGGGCCAGGCGATGGGGATCCGCACGCACGAGGCGGCGGCTCAGCAGAACGTGGAGTCGAAGAGCTACTTCCTCCACGACGTGTTCATGAACGTCGTGTTCCCGGACGGGGACATCGCCGCGAGGAGCGCGAGCGAGATCCGGCGCCAGCGCGTCGTGCGCGGCGCGATCAGCGCGGCGGCCGCGGCCCTCGGGGTCATCCTCGCGATCCCGAGCGTGGTGTCGTTCGGCAACAACCGCGAGTTCCTGCGCGGGGTCGAGGCCGACGCGCGCGCCGTGAGCGCGCTCCGGTGGGAGGACACGCGGCCGCTCTCGGACAAGCTCGCCGCGCTAAGCCCCGCGCTGGATCGGCTGCAAGAGATCGACAAGGCGCGCGAGGAGGGGCCGCCGGACGGGATGGGCTGGACGATGTTCCAGGGCGAGACGGTCTACCCCCCGCTCTTGCACGTCTACGTCGCGAGCCTCCAGAACGGCTTCGTGATCCCGTGCAAGCAGCGGCTCGAGGACCGCCTCAAGCTCGCGAAGGGAGAGCACTACCTGCGCGAGCGCAACGACCTCAAGCTGTACCTGATGCTGAGCGACGTCGAGCACCTCGACATCAACTGGGCGAAGGACAGGCTCACCTCGCTCTGGGCCGAGGTGCTCCGACCGACGTCGAACCTCAACGAGAGCGACCTGAAGAAGCAGCTCGAGCCGCACGTCAGGTACTACCTGTCGCTCATCAAGCAGAAGAGGGTCACGCCCGTCGCGCCCAAGGCAGAGCTGGTCGCGAGCGTGCGCGCGACGCTGCAGGCCGTGCCGGTGCGGAAGCGCTACTACGACTTCTTCGTCAACTCGATCATCGAGGAGAAGTACGACGAGACGGGCGACAACAGCCGCGCGAACCGCAAGTACCCGCCGCTCACGCTGGCCGACATGTTCGCCGACCGCCCGGACGTGCTGAAGGTCATCAGCAGCAAGCAGTTCGCCAAGGAGAAGCGCTGGAAAGAGGTCGACGGTCCGTACACCGAGAGCGGGCACTTCGAGGTGCTCGATAAGATCCGCCAGGGCGCCGACCTCTTGAGGGCAGAAGAGTGGGTCGTGCCGCTCGCGCCCGGAGAGAGCGCCGCGATCGACAAGGATCTGGACGGCCTCGCGGCCGACTACGACGCCCGGTACATCGCGCAGTGGACCGACTGGATGGCGGACCTGACCGTGCGGATGCCGGCCAACCTCAAGGAGGCGAAGGAGCTCTACATGGAGCTCGCCAAGCCGGACTACCCGTACCTCCGCATCCTCCGCGCGCTCGAGGACAACACGCAATGGAAGCGGGATCGCAGCGCGATCGAGGACTCGGGCTTGCTCAAGCTGGGGAAGCAGCGCGTCGAGAGGAAGATCGAGCAGACGACGAGGTTTAAGGTCCCCATCGACGTAAAGCTCATCCGGAACCGTCCGAGCCCGGTCCCGGACGCGTTCAAGCGGACCGTCGAGTTCGGCGTTCCCGCTGCGTCGAGCGGCTCCGCACCGATCACGGACACGCCGCTGGCGAGGTACATCTCGCTGCTCAGCTCCCTGCGCGACGAGATCCAGCGGCTCGAGGACGTGAACCCCAACGTCGACGCGCGCCTCATTGCCGAGCGGCTGGTCGAGGCGATACGGCAGGCGGACGCGCTCCTCCAGCCCTTCGACGAGCGGGCCAAGACGCTGCTCCGGCCGCTCTTGCTGACCCCGCTCCAGGTGGTGGCCGCGCGGCTGCCGCCGCTGTCGGCCACCTCCCGCTTTCCTGCGGCGTCGGCAGCTGCGCAGCGCTGAGCGGCGCGGCGCCGCTCAGACCTCGATGCGGATCTCGTCGCGGCCTGGCTGCACCGCGCCGGTCGCGGGATCGAACGTGAGGACCATCTCGACCGCGTCCTCGCCATTGTCGCTGTAGTACCGGGGGCGCACGCCCATCGCCGTGAAGCCGAGCTTCCGGTAGAGCCGGATCGCCGCCCGGTTGGAGCGGCGCACCTCGAGCAGGACCAGCCGCACGCGCTGCTCCTGCGCGTACTCGAGCGAGCGGCGCATCAGCGCCGTTGCGAGCCCGCGCCGCCGCTCGGTCGGGCAGGTGGCGACGTTGAGCACGTGCAGCTCGTCGGCCACGTGCCACGCGATGAGGAAGGCGAGCGCGCGCCGCTCCTCGCGCGCGACCCAGCACCGCGTCCAGGGGCGGCCCAGCTCCTCTCGCGCGGAGAACTGCGGCACGTCGAAGGCCGCGGACGCGACCGCGTCGATCTCGTCGAGCGCGGCGTCGTCCGCGGACTCGGCCGTCAGCTGGATCAGCGTGGGCGCGCTCTTCGCCGCGTCGCGCCTCACCTCGCCACCTCCGTGGGGCAGCCGGAGACGATCTGCACCTGCCCGACCCGCCCGCTCTTGAGCTTCTGGCACGCGTCCCCGAGGAGCTCGACGACCGCGGGAGAGCTCCAGCGCCAGCCGTCCTCCGGGTCGTACGGGACCAGCTCTTCGTCCAGGTAGACGTTGGTCTGCCCGTCCTCGGGCGGCGGGTCGACGAGGTCGAACTCGCAGGAGACGACGATGCTGGCGATCTTCGAGAGGACGTTGCCGAGCGTGTCGAGGTCGTCCACCTTGAAATAGAACGGGCTCACGAACTGCGCCGTGCCGCCGGCGAGCGCCATCTGGTCGAGGACGTCGCCGTAGAACTCGCTCCCCGGGATGCCGACGACGTAGACCTCGATCCCGCTCGCCGCGAGCCGCTCGATCGCGGCGACCGTATCGCCGCGGTCGAGGCACCCTCCTGGCCCCGAGAGGCCTGACGGTGTGCAGCAGTTCTCCTGGGGGCATTGTTGCTCGATGTTGGCGATGCACTCCTCGGCGCCGCACGTCGCGGCGCTGTTGCAGTTCGGGCCGCCGTCGGTCGCGAGCACCACGATCGTCTTGCCCGGGAGCTCCACGAGGCTCGGCGTGAGCGCCGCGAGCGTCGCCGCGGTCGGCGTCCCGCCGAGCGGCTCGACGCGCGTCGCCGAGCGGAACCTCGAGGTCGTCGTGGCGCCTTCCTGCGAGGCGGCGAAGGGATCTCCCGGCGTGACGGGGAACACCTCGCCGCCGGGCTTGCACGGCGCATCGGAGGTCGCGTCCAGCGGGAACACGGCGGCGCCGACGTTGATCAGCGGGCCCAGGTTGCGCACTAGGTCGACCGCCGCCTCGCGCACCCGGTCGTAGCGGGTCGCGCGCGACGAGGCAGGGCTGAGCATGCTGCCCGACGCGTCGAGGACGAAGTAGAGGTTCGGCGCCTCGGCGATCGTCACCTCGTGGACCTGGTTGCCGCAGAGCCCACCCGCGTCCACGGGCGGCGGCCCGCTCGAGCCCCCGGGGCCAGGGTCGAACTCGTCCTCCGGCTCCTGCGCGCCCTGGCCCCCGCCGTTGCGTGGACGCTGCGCCTGACCTTCATCCTCGCAGGCGGACAGCGCCGCGCCGCCGAGCGCGAGCGCGGCCGCGAGGCCGCAGAGCATGCCGTAGACGCCGGCGCGCTGCTTCACGGCCGTCTTCATGGAGAGCAGCGTACCACGCCCGTTCGCACCGGCAGCGCCGGCGCGGGCGGCGAGCGCCGCCGCGCGCGAGCTCAGGGCTCTCGGTAGAACCTGGGCACGCGGCGAGAGATGCTCGTCAGCACCTCCCAGGCGATCGTCCCCGTGAGCCCGGCGATCTCTTCCGCACTGATCGTCGCGCGCCCGAGCGGGCCGTCCTGGGTCCCGAGGAACACCACCTCGTCGCCCACGCGGGCTCCCGGCGCGTCCGTCACGTCGAGCATCGTGAGATCCATCGACACGGCGCCCGCGATCGGCGCGCGCTGACCGCGCACGAGGGCCGCCCCGCGGTTCGACAGCTGGCGGCTCAGGCCGTCGGCGTACCCCATCGGCACGGTCGCCACGACGCTCTCCCGCGACGCCTGCCAGGTGTGGCCGTAGCCGATCCTGTCGCCCTTCGCGATCGTGCGGAGCGCGACGATCTCGCTGCGCACCCGGATCACCGGCTTGAGGTCGGGCGCGAGCCCTGGGCACGGCGAGATGCCGAACAGCGCGACCCCGGGTCGAACGACGTCGAGCCACGCGGCGGGGAGGCGCAGCATGGCCGCGCTGTTCGACGCGTGCCGGATCCGCGGCGCGAGGCCGAAGCTCTTCGCCCGCTGCTCGATCTCCTCGAAGCGCCTCATCTGCTCGATCGTCACGCCGAGATCGTCGGCGTCCGCGCAGGCGAGGTGGGTCATGAGCCCGTCGAGCCTCACCTCCGGGTGCTTGGCGAGCATCGCGAACACCGCCTCGATCTCCGAGCTCGCGGCCCCGAGCCGACCCATGCCGGTGTCCACCTTCAGGTGGACGCCGACGCGGCCGCGCTGCTCGAGCCGCACCACGTTCGCGAGGCGCTCGATCTGTCCGGCGTCGTAGACGACGGGCACGAGATCGCGCGCCATGATCTCCTCGAACCCCTCGCGGCGGGGGCCGTAGTAGCCGCCCATGACGAGGATGGGCAGCCGGATGCCGGCGTCCCGCAGCTCGATGGCCTCCTCCAGGAGCGCGACGCACAGACCGGGGATCCCGGTGCGCTCGAGCGTCCTCGCGACGGCCGGCGCGCCGTGCCCGTACGCGTCGGCCTTCAGCACGCCCCAGATCTGCGGCCGCTTCGCGCCGGTCAGCGCGCGCTCGAGGACCCGGAGGTTGTGCCGCAGGTGGGCGAGGTTCACCTCCGCGCGGGTCGGCCGTACCGCGTCCGCTGGCGCCGCCCGGCGCGGCCGCAGGACCCGCACGGGGCCGGCGCTCGAGCCGAGCCCTTCGACGGGCGACGCCGTGCCGTTGCGATCGGAGGTCGTGCTGCTGAGCTCTGTGGGCGCGTGCGAAGCGGACATCGTGTACGCGGATAGCCCTACGCTCGATCGCGGGTCAAGATTCCAGGCCATCTTGGTGCGACAAGGTGAGGCATGTTCGCAGAGCGCAGCGCCGCCGGTCAGAAGCAGCCGCGCATGCACCGCGTGTACTTGCCGGAGCATCCCTTCTCGCAGCCGGCGGACCTGCAGTCCTGCAGGCACCCCTTCCAGCTCGCCTCGCACGCCGCGCTGCACTCCGCCCCCGGCGGCGCTGCGTCCTCGGCGGCGCTCGGCGCCGTGTCGGGGGCACCAGCGTCCGCCACCTCCGCGGGCGCGGCCACGTCGGCGGTCAGGAGCCTGGGCGGCGGGGCGAGCGCGCTCGTCGGCTCCGGCACGGCGGGAGCCCGGCTGCTGGGCGGGCTCCACTCGCCTTCGTCGAAGTCGCTGGCGTGGCTCAGCTGCCTCGCGCGGAGCGCGGCGTACTCGACGCGATCGCGCGTCTGCCCGAACGTGTAGAACTGGAGCCACTCGTCCCAGCACGCGCGCCGCAGCGTCGGCTTCACGTCGGCCAGCGAGTCGAGCGCCATGCAGTGCTCGAAGCGTACGTCCCCCTCGTAGACCGCGTTGATGCTCGCGCCGCACGCGGTCACCGAGGCGGCGAGGCAGAGGAGGGTCCTGAACCGCACGAGCTACGAACACCGATAGCAGAAAAGCTCGGCCCCGGTGTGCCCCCTGGCTCGCCGGCTCCGGGACCGCGTGGGTCGACGGGCCGAGGTGCTCTCCGGTTGAACTTTGCCCTGCGATGCCGTACCTTGCCGCCCCTTCGCACCGGCGGCGGCGGCACGACGCCTCCGCGCCGGGCGCCTCAACGGAGCCTGTCCATGTTCCTCATGCTGTCGAAAGGTCCTCGGAAGACCACGCGCTCCAAGTCGAAGCGCTACCGGTCCAAGCTGAAGGCGAAGAACCGCAACCGGCGGAACCGCATCTACCAGCGCGCCTGATGGTTGCAGCGAGGCGCGAGCGGGCCTTCGCGCCTCGCCCGCCCCGCTGTGCTTCGCTCGTGGGGCTGCCCCTTGTCTTAGGGGCCGCCCTTTTTCAGCTCGGTCAGCACCAGCTTCGCGACCGCCTTGAGCGTGTCGAACACCCCGACGCCGGTCCGGGCGACGCCCTCGAAGTCGGGGACGTTGGTCGGGTTGAGCAGCGACCGGAGCTCCTCGACGGTGCCGATCTCCGGCAGGTCCCGCTTGTTGTACTGGATGACGTACGGGATCTTGTCGAGCGAGTAGCCCTGCTCGGCCAGGTTCGTGCGGAGGTTCTCCACCGACTCCTGGTTCGCCTCGATGCGACCGAGCTGCGAGTCCGCCACGAAGACCACGCCGTCGACGCCCTTCAGGATGAGCTTGCGGCTCGCGTCGTAGAAGACCTGCCCCGGCACCGTGTACAGGTGGAACCGCGTCTTGAAGCCGCGGATCTCGCCCAGCGCGAGCGGGAGGAAGTCGAAGAAGAGTGTCCGGTCGGTCTCGGTGGCGAGGGAGATCATCTTCCCCTTCGCGTCCGGGTTGGTGCGCTCATAGATGTACTGCAGGTTCGTCGTCTTGCCGCAGAGACCCGGGCCGTAATAGACGATCTTGCAGTTGATCTCGCGCGCCATGTAATTGATGAAGCTCATCGACCGCGCTCCTAGTCGTTGAAGAGGTTGTCGATGTCCTCGTCGGTGATCTCGGCGAACGGCGAGTCAGCGCCCGGCTCCTGCACCTTCTTGAGCAGCGCCTCGAAGATGTGGTTGAGCTCCTCGCTCGCCTTTCGCACCCGGAGCCTCACCAACCCGAGGCTCGACTTTGAGTCGAAGATCACCACGAGGATGACGCGGTTCCCGACCAGCTGGATGTGGATGTTCGCCTTCTCACCCTCGTGGAACTGAGTGGCGAACTCGTTCTCCTTGAGGAGCTTCGCCATCCCGCCCGTGGCGGCGATGTTCCCCGCCGTCAGCGAGGCGAGCGACGTGGTGTCGAGGTTGTCGACGTCCCCGCTCGCGGCGATCAGTTGCCCGTTCTTGTCAACGATGAAGACGACCTTCGCATTGGCGTCCTTGACGAGGCGATCCACCACGCTCTGGATCTGATTGAATTCCTCCTCGTACATCACCATCTGAGGGTTGACCATCGTTCCTCCGCCAGCGCTCTCGCGATGGGGCCCTGGGCATTGCGGGCTCTGTAGCCCTTGTCATCACCGGGCGCCGCACGTGCGGTCCCCGACCATCGTCATCCAACCGGCTTCCCGCTGTGCGGGCCTGCCTTACCACCGGTACCACGTTCGCGGCGCCACGCTCGCTGCCTGGGGCTTGCATGACCGGTTCGCGGCGCGCAGTGCCGCTGCTCCTCGACCGTGCGCCCGTACATCTTGGGACGTTTCTATCCGAAGCAGGTGCGGCGGAGCAAGGCGGCCCTTTCTGGAAGTTGGAGGATCGCGCAGCGGGGCCCCTCCGAGCGCTGCTCGAGGTCGACGGACCTCGCTCCCACCCCGGCCCCCGTCGGCCCCGTTCCTGGCGCTTTCCAGGCGCCGCTCCGCGGCTGCAGGCCGAGCGTTCTTCTCGCCCAACTATATGAATTAAAAAGATTTTTTGCGACCCGAGGGGCGCGGCGGACCGCTGCCGGACCGCCGCTGCGCCCCGCTCTGGGGGCCCGCTGCTCGCGGGCGCGCCGAGCAGCGCTCCTGTGTGCTGGGCAGAAGGTCGGGAAAATTCCTGGGATCAGCGCGGGCGGCGCGGCGGGCTCATGAACGCGCTCCTCGACGTGCGAGAGCCCGGGAACGTTGCCTGCCGGCGCGCTTTGCTGGCCGTGAGCGTCAGCGCTTGACCTGGGCCGCTTCATGGCCTGTGCGGGCGAGGCTTGCGCTTGACCGATGGCTTCGGCCACGGGATAGCGCCCTGGATGCGTGACGTGCTCAACCGGACCGAGCCCCGTGGAATCGAGCTCGACGCGGGGACGACGAGGAAGCGCTTCTCCTGCGCGCTCGCCGCGGGGGCGGCGGTCCTGGCGTGCGCCGCGTCGATCGGCTCGGATGCTCGCGCGGAGCTCGGCGCGGTGCACCCCGAGGTGCTCGCCGCGCACGCGGCTGTCCGCTCCGCGAGGGGGCCGGAGGTTTACGGCGCGCTGCGCGAGCTCTGGCGCACGTGGGACCGCGCCGATCCGACGCAGGTCGAGGAGGCGATCGCGTCGATCGCGGAGAGCGGCGCGACCAGCGCGCCTGCCCGCGTCTACGCGGAGCTCCTCTCGGCGTACGCGCGCAGGCGGCGAGGCGATCTCGACGGCGCGGTCGCGAAGATCCAACGGCTCGGGTTCATCGGTCGCTGGGCGACGATCGGCCCGTTCGACAACGAGAACAAGGGGGGCTTCGATCGCGCGTTCGGGCCCGAGGAAGAGCTCGAACAGCCGATCGTGGCGGGCAGGATGTACGACGGCAAGGCGCGGGCGGTCCGCTGGCGCGTGCCGCCCGAGGCGCCGCAATACGGGTGGTTCGATTTCGGCGATGTCATCCGCCCGGTGGAGGGCGTCTGCGGCTACGCGACGACGTTCGTGCGCGCGAAGCCAGGGACGCGCGCGCCTCGGCCGATCTCGGTCTGGGTCGGCGCCGACGGCGCCTTCAAGCTGTTCTGGAACGGCGAGAAGGTCCTCGCCGATCCGGGGTACCGCGAGCTCGACATCGATCGGTTCGCCGCGCTCGTGTCGCTGAAGCCGGGCTACAACCGCCTGACGATCAAGGTCTGCGGAGGTGCGTCGGCGCCCAAGTTCGCGCTCCGCATCGGCGACGAGAAGGGAGCTCCGGATCTCGATCTGGAGGTGACCTCCAACATCGGGACGCAGGTGACGGCGCCTCAGGGGCAAGCGGGCGTCGCCAGGCCTCCTTCCGACGCGCGGGCACAGGCTGGAGCGCCGGGCTCGGGCGCGACGCTCGCCACGCGTGCGCTCGCCGTCGAGGGGCCCATGCAGGCGTTCGAGCGCGCCGCGGGCGCCGCCCGGCCCTCGCCTGCGCTGCTGGAGGCGTTCGCGCGCTACCTCATGCTCACCGGCGGCGACGCCGAGGGCGAGCACAGGGCGCGCGATCTCGCGCGCCGCTCCGCCGAGGCCGAGCCGAGCGTGCGACGCTACTTGCTCGCGGGCCAGCTCTCGGAGGACAGGAACCAGCAGCGCGCGTGGATCGAGCGCGCCACGCAGCTCGCGGGCCGTGGGCGCGAGGACGTCGACGTCCTGCTCGCCCAAGCGCGGCTCGCGCAGACGAGCCCGAACTGGCGGGAAGCGGCCCCCATCTACGAGCGCATCCTGGCCGCAGACCCCGACCACGTCGTCGCTGTCCTCGGGCTCGTCGACCTCTACGTGGAGGCGGGGCTGAAGCGCACCGCCCTCGCCACGCTGGAGCGAGCGCTGTCGCGCCAGCCGAGCAGCGTCTCGCTGCTCCGCGCGTCGGCGGCGCAGCTCCGCGCCCTCGGCCGCGACACGGAGGCCGCCGAGACGGAGGCGCGCTACGCGGCGCTTCGCTTCGACGACTCGAGCTTCCTGCACCAGCAGGTCGAGCTCGCGGTGGCGCGGCGCGATCCTGCCGGAGCGGAGCGCTGGCTCGAGCGCTTCCTCCGCAGCGAGCCCGACTCCGTCTGGGCCCGTTCGGTCGCGGCGCGCACGTACCGGGCGCTCGGTCAGGGCGATCGCGCCCTCGCCGCGCATCAGCGAGCGCTCGCCATGGCGCCGGAGGACATCGGCACGCTGCGCGCGCTCTCGGATCTCTACGGCGAGGAGGGCAACCGGGAAGCGCAGCTCGAGATGCTGCAGCAGATCCTGGCGATCAGCCCTCAGGCGAAGGACGTGCGCGAGTACATCGAGCACATCGAGCCGCCGAAGCCGCGCGCCGATGAGGCCTACGCCTGGGCGCCCGACCGCTTCCTCCCGATGCGGCGCAGCGCTGACCGGCAGTATCCCAAGCGCACGCTCCGCAGCCTGACGGTGACCACCGTCTTCCCGAACGGCCTCGCCAGCCGCTTCCGTCAGGTGGTCTTCCAGCCGCTCACGGACGAGGCCGCGGCGAGCGCCCGGCAGTACGCGTTCGAGTACCAGGCCGATCGCCAGACCGTGAGCCTCCGGGCCGCGAAGGTCTACCGGGCCGACGGCAAGGTCGACGGGGCGATCGAGAGCGGCGAGGCGGGCGCGAACAACCCGGCGCTCGCGATGTACACCTCGGCGCGCACGTTCTACGTCAGCTTCCCGCGGCTCAACGCCGGCGACGTCGTCGAGCTGCGCTACCGCATCGACGACGTCAGCCCTCGCAACGAGATCGCCGATCACTTCGGCGAGATCGAGTACCTCCAGAGCGACGAGCCGATCGCCAGCAGCGAGTACGTGCTGATCACGCCGAAGGCGAAGCCGTTCCACGTCTTCGCGTCCCCGCTGCCCGGACTCGTGCGTGAGACCAAGGAAGACGCCGAACGGCGCATCTTCCGCTTCTCCGCCGCCTCGGTCCCGGCGGTCGCCCCCGAGCCGGCGATGCCCGCGTGGTCCGAGATCCTCGCGCATGTCCACGTCTCGACGTTCAAGAGCTGGGACGAGGTCGGCTCCTGGTACTGGGGCCTCGCGCGGGAGCAGTTCGACGTGGACGACGAGGTGCGCAAGCGGGTGCGCGAGATCACGAAGGGCCTCAGCGACGATCTGAGCAAGGTCCGCGCGATCTACAAGTACGCGACCGAGACGCGCTACGTGGCGCTCGAGTTCGGCATCGAAGGCATCCGCCCGAGGAGGTGCGCCCAGACGCTCGCTCGCGGCTGGGGTGACTGCAAGGACAAGGCGACGCTGATCGTGACGATGCTCCGCGAGCTCGGCATCCCGGCGACGATCGTGCTCGTGCGCACCCGCATGCGAGGCGGCATCGAGCCGGAGCCCGCGAGCCTCGCGCCGTTCGACCACGCCATCGCGTACGTGCCCTCGCTCGACCTCTACCTCGACGGGACGGCGGAGCACTCCGGCTCGACCGAGCTGCCGATCATGGATCGCGGCGCGATCGCGCTTCAGATCAACGAGGGCAAGCCGAAGCTCGTTCGCCTCCCGGAGCCCCCGCCGGAGGCTTCCGTCGTGCAGCGGACCGTCGACATCGCGCTCGGGGCCGACGGGTCAGCCCAGCTCGGGGTCGACGTCCAGGTGGCCGGCGCGTTCGCGCCGGAGTGGCGGACCCGTTACATGGCCGAGGGGACGCGCCGCGATCGGGCAGGTCGGGACCTCGCCGTGGACTTCGGGACGGTCGAGCTGGCTCCCGGCAAGGCGGGCGTCGAGGTGAACGACCTCGAGGACATCGAGCAGCCGGTGAAGCTGCGGGCGAGGGGAAAGGCCGTCGCGCTCGCTCGCCGGGAGGGCGACAGCCTGTCGATCCCCGCTGTCCCCGCCCAGCGCCTCGCCACGGAGTTCGCCTCCCTGTCGGTACGTACCCGCGACGTGATCATCCCTGCGCTCACCACGCGCCGGGACGAGTGGTCGATCCGCCTCCCTGCGGGGTGGCGCGTCACCAGGGCGCCGCTGCCCCAGGAGGTGGACACCCCCTTCGGCAAGTTCTCCATCTCGGTCGAGCAGTCCGCGGGGAAGGTCGTCGTTCGCAGCCAGATCTCCCTCGCCAAGTCCCGGATCAAGCCGTCCGAGTACATGGAGTTCAGGCTGTTCTGCGAGACCGCGGACCGTGCGTTCGGCCAGCGGGTCGTGCTCGGCAAGTGAGCGACCGCCCGAACCATGCCCGAGCCCCGGCAGTTCGTCGATGACCGGCGCCGGCCCCTGCCTCGGCCTTGACAATCTTGCGGTGGGTCGCCATAAAGCGCCCCCTCTACGCATCCCTGCGGCACAGAACAGCCGCTCCGGTGGTTCGGAGCGGTGGCCGCTGGGAGCGGTAGGCACTCGGATCGAGGGCGTCATGCCGAAGATGAAGACGAACCGCGCCGCGGCCAAGCGGTTCAAGGTGACCGGCTCCGGCCGGATTCGCCGCAGCAAGAGCGGCCTCAACCACTGCATGCAGGAGAAGAGCAAGAAGCGCCTGCGTCGTCTCCGCAAGAACGACATGGTCGACTCTGCGATGGAGAAGCGCGTCAAGCTGCTTCTTCCCTACGGCTGACCCTGGATCAGTGAGGTAGAGCTCCGATGCCGCGTGTAAAAAGAGGGTTCAAGGCCCGTCGCCGTCGCAACCGCGTCCTCAATCAGACCGAGGGCTACTTCCTCGGCCGGAAAAATCGCTTCCGCCAGGCGGTCGAGGTCCTGCGTCACGCCTGGGAGTACGGCTACATCAGCCGCAAGCTCAAGAAGCGGGATTTCCGTCGTCTCTGGATTACTCGGATCAACGCCGCCGCGCGCCTGAATGGCACGACCTACTCCCGCCTCGTCAGCGGGCTCAAGAAGGCGGGCATCGCGCTCGATCGAAAGATCCTGTCCGAGATCGCGATCCACGATCCCGCGTCGTTCGGTGCTGTGGCGAAGCTCGCCGCGCCCTCGTCGGCCAGGTGACGGTCCCGGGCGGTCTGCACGCGCATCCGGCCGCACCTTCCTGAGTCGGTCGAGCCTGCCAGACCGCCCCATCCGGGGCTGAGAATTTCAAGATCGTAGTATTTTTCGCATCAAGCTGCCTGGTGAAGCAGGCTGCTCTGGCCACCGCGCTGTGGGCATGGAGGTCCAGATCCATCTTTAGGGTGAAGGCACGCCGCTCCCCGTCCCTGGCATGAACGGCTCTGCCGTCAGGTGAGGCGAGCCAGCACCGAACGGATGCACAGTGTGCACATCCTGCACGCCGGCTACGCATCTTTGATGGCACCCTATGACCCTGCTGCCAGGGTGAGCTGAGACCCAGCTCCCAGATCTTCGACGGCTCCAGCGTCGTACATCGTCCTCGCGACGGGCTCTTCGCACATGCGAGGCCGGAGGAGCCTTAGGCCGTTCCCGACCCCGCTCCCCCGGGTTGCACGTAGCTGCGAATTCCGCTGTGCCTGATCCGCCGCCTGGAAATACTAACTTTCCAGGTGGATCTGTCGGGAAAAATAACCTTCTCCGCCTTCGGCTGTCGGGTGAGGGCTCGACATTGGCATCGGGAGGCCCAGGTTCAGGAAACATCGAAGCGCGCTGACAGGACGGCCTCAACGGTCGGGTCCGGCCCTCTAAGGGTCGGAAACGACAGCATATTCCCTTGCCCGTGCCGCGAGGCCGACCCCGCCGGAGCCCATGAGAGGCCGGCGAGCTCGATGTCCTCAAGGAGACAGGTTGCCGATGTTGTTGCGTCCCCGAAAGCGTACCCAGCCATGCAGTTCGGCTCGGTCGCAGCGAAATGTTTCGCTCGACACGACACGGACGGCACCTTCCACTCTACATACCGCACCCAGGGCGAGCTCTCAAACGGGAGAACACGGAACGCACGCCAAAAAGGGCACTGTTCTTGCTTCTGGAGTTGGGCTGCCATCGGGAGCCGGCTCGAGAGCATCACTCTGCAAGAGCAGGTCTGCCTCAGGCGAGAAGAGTTCGACCGGAATCAAAAGAAAGCACCAGCGGTTGCCGGTTTCAACAGGGGCTCCTTCGGTCAGCTCCTGCTCCCTGTTTGGCACGAAATCGTCTCGCTCGCCGTCGAAAGGTGGCGAGGCATTTCAATCTCGCAAGGTCAGCCGTTTAGAAGTGAACGCCGACACAAAGACCAAGATGAGCACGTCGACCGCCCGCCGTCCAGAAACTGCGCGGAGAAACGCCAAGTCCTCTGCTGTAGGTACCTCTGCGCGGCTCGCGGCATCCAAGAGCTCGCAGGGAGCCGAGACCGCATCGGCTCCCCGGCGGGCGGCATCGCAGACCACCGATCCGGGGGTCTCCGATGTCGAAGAATTCGGGGACAGCCAGTCGCCGCGCTCGCACTTTCAAGGAGCTACCACCGTGGAGGGAGCCGCCATGAGGTCGACCAAGAGCAACGCCACTGTAGTGAAGGGCGACCCGCTCGCTCAGGGTGGGACGGCCACGCCGGAAATCGGAGCCCTCAGCCTTCTGGAAGACGACCAGACGGAGGAGACCGTCGTCCGACCCCGCCCGGCGGAGATCCTCGACGAGGATCGGGCGGCTGACTTCATGGATCTGGACCTCGGACCGCTCGATCGGCTGCCGCAGCCCGAGCGGGCGAGGAACCAGGATCGGGAGCTGAAGGATGTCGAGGACGGCGGGGGCGACTCGATGCTCGCCCGCTACTTCCGCGACATGGCGCTGCACCCGGTGATGGGGCCGGACGAGGAGCTCGACACCGCGCGCGCGGTCGAGCGCACCGAGGTGGACCACTGGGTGGCCCTCCTCTCGTACCTGCCTGCGGCCGAGTACATCCTCACCGCGCTCGAGGAGGATGTCGCCAAGGCTGGCGAGGACGAGGTGAAGGCTCCGCAGATCGCGGAGCTGCAGAAGCTCGTCCGCCTGGCGAAGAAGCAGAAGGGCAAGCTCCTGCCCGAGCAGGAGAAGCCGTGGACGCAGCTCTCCGAGGAGCTCGCTGCAGCCGTCCGGCTGCCGGACTCGGATCGCCTCTGGATGGCGCGGGCCTTCACCATCGCGCGCGATCTCGTGCGCGAGCCGGACTTCGAGGACGACGTGAGCGATCCCGAGGAGACGCGTCCCACGCGGCCGAGGCTCCCGATGTCCAGCTCCTACCGTCGGTACCTCGATCGGGTCGAGCGGACCTTCCAGGCGCAGCACGACGCGAAGAACCGCTTCGTGAAGGCCAACCTGCGGCTCGTCGTGTCGATCGCGCGCCGGTACAACCGCGGGCGTCTGCCGCTCATCGACCTGATCCAGGAGGGCAACATCGGGCTGATGAAGGCGGTCGAGCGCTTCGACCACAGCCGCGGCTACCGCTTCTCGACCTACGCGTCCTGGTGGATCAGGCATGCGATCAGCCGCGCGCTCGCCGACAAGGGCCGCGCGGTCCGCATCCCGGTCCACATGCTCGACACGTACAACCGCGTGGCGCGGGCGACGCAGGCGATCATCGCGCGCACGGGGCACGAGCCGACGATCGAGGAGCTCGAGAAGGAGACGGGGGTCCCGCGCGAGAAGCTCGACAAGGTGAAGGACTTCTACGCGGAGACGCCGTTCTCTCTCGACCGCCCGGTCGGCGACGAGGACGGGCGAAAGTTCATCGACTTCCTCCAGGAGGAGAACGCGCTGTCGCCGTTCGATCACCTGGCGAACAGGAAGTGGAGCGACGAGGTCCGACGGCTCCTGACCACCCTCACGCCGATCGAGTCGCGGATCATCCGCTGGCGCTTCGGTCTCGACGATGAGGATGAGCTCACGCTCAAGGAGATCGGCGACAAGTACAACCTGTCGCGCGAGCGCATCCGCCAGCTCCAGGAGCAGGCGCTCGGCAAGATCCGGAAGCAGATGCGCGACTACTGAGCGACGAGCTCAGCAGGTGCGACGATGCGGCCGCGCAGCGCAATGCTGCGCGGCCGCGCTGCTCGAGCCGCCGGATCCCGACCGTCCGTGGGAGCGCGCCGAGGCGAGCGGGGCTCGGGAGCGCGCCTCGGCAGCGACGTGACGGCAGCGGCCGGCCGCGACCTCACGGCGTGCGTGCACCCCGCCAGAGCTCGTCGGCGAGCGCTCCGACGAAGTCGTCGATGGCCCTCCGCACCGGATCGATCTTCCCCGGGACATCCGCGACCAGGACGGCGAAGGCGATCGGAGATCGGCCGGGCGGCGGGAGGACGTAGCCGGAGAGGGCCACGACCGAGGCGAGCGTCCCCGTCTTGGCCCGGATGGCGCGCTCCTTCGACCACCCGCGGAAGCGGCCGCGCAAGGTCCCGTCCACCCCGCCGATCGCGAGCTGCGCGGTGAAGTCCGCGCCGAGCGCCGGATCGAGGAAGGCGGCGCGGAGCAGCCGCACGATGGCCTCTGGCGACGCACGGGCCGCGTCGAACAAGCCGGAGCCGTTCCGCAGGACGACGCCCTCTGCGAAGGCGTCGAGCTCGCCGAGCGTCTCGCCGACCAGCGCCGCCGCAGCCTCGGCCGTGCCGGGGCGTCCGCGCTTCTCGGCGGCGAGCGTCTTGAAGATCGTCTCCGCGTAGAAGTTGTCGCTGTCCTTCCCGAGGGCGGCGAGGAGCTCGCCGAGAGGCGCCGAGCGGTGAGCCACGAGGAGCCGCTTCTGATGCTCGCCGCCGAGCCGTATCTCCCCCGGGACCTCGACGCCCACTTCCTGCAGCATCTCCTTGAGCGTGTACGCAACGAGGAGGCGCGGATCATCGACGCGTCTCGCCACGCTCACCGCGCGGCCGCCCTCCGGGACGTGCCCGCTGAGGTGCGCGACGAGGCGATGTCCGCTCGGCTCGAGCCGGACGCCGATCCGCTCCGGTGTGTCGCGCTTCGCGGTGGTCACGGCGCCACGGAGCACCACGAAGCCCGGGGGATCGATCGCCACGGAGGCGGGCTGGCCCGCCTTGGATGGCCGCACCGTGAAGAGCAGGGCGTTCGCGTTCAGCGACGCCGCCGCGACGGGGGCACGGAAAGCCGCCCACTCGTCCGGCTGCTGCTCGAAGGCTGGAGGCACGAAGCGCGCGTCGAAGTAGCCCTGATCGATCGAGATCGCCGCGACCTTGCGGACGCCGGCCGCGCGCAGATCGCGCGCCATCTCCCAGAGATCGCGGGTCCTGAGCGACGGATCTCCCGAACCTCGGAGCACGAGCTCGGCGACGCTTCCGTTCGACGCGTCCCCGTAGAGGCCGGTCAGGTAGCGGTAGCCCGGGCCGAGCAGGCGCAGCGCAGCGGCGGCGGTGAAGAGCTTCGCGTTGGACGCAGGGTTGTACAGTCCGCGCTCGTCGAGGGCGGTGAGGGTCGCTCCGCTCGCGATGTCGAGCGCGAGCACGCCGACCCGCCCCCCCGCGCGCCGCACTTCGGCGGCGAGCTTCTCGACCTGCTCTCGAGCACGCCCAGGGTCGAATTTTTGAGGCCCAAGCGCGCCGAGGGGCGAGCGGGGGGCGCTCGGGTCCCCGGGTACGTCGAGCGTGGGCTTCGCGGTGCGGGTCGAGCGCTCCGCGGGAGCCGCGCCGCCGTCGAGCGGCTGCGAGCCGCCCGGGCGGGCGAGGATCGACGAGAGCACGAGCGCGACCACGGAGAGGGCGCGGCGGGGATGTCGAGGCATGACGGCTCTCCGGCTCTACAATGTCTTCGCCGCGGGCGCCTCCTCCGGTCGACCGCTCGGCGCGGGCTGGGCGATGCTTCTCGGAGTTGTCCTCGCAAAGGAGAGCTTGCTAGGGTGCGCGCAGCACTCCTTCACGCTCTGTTCGAAGGGAGGACACCGTGTCCCAGCAGCATTCGACCCGCGCCATCTTGCCGCTCATCATCCTCGCGGCGGCGGCATGCTCCGGCGCCAAGCCCAAGCAGGCAGGGGAAGACTACAACTTCGACCAGGCATATACCGGCGAGGCCGCACCGGCCGAGACGGGCAGCTCCGACGCCGCCGAGGCGAGCGCGCCCTCGGACAGCGGCGGCGGGCTCAACGACGACCAGAAGAAGCAGATGGAGATCGCGCTGCGGCGCGGCGGCGACAAGGCGGCCAACTGCGCCGAGGTCGTGCCCAACGCGCCGACCGGCGAGGGCGAGGTCAAGGTCGTGTTCGACGGCCAGAAGGGGCGCGTGACCGACGTGCTGGTCGGACCGCCGTTCGCAGGGACGCCCGCCGAAGCATGCGTCAAGCGCGCCTTCGTCGGAGAGATCGTGCTGCCGTTCGAAGGCGAGCCGCTCGAGGTCCCCTACACGGTGAAGCTGCCGTCGAAGAAGGCCGGCTCCGCACCCTCCAGCAAGAAGGCCCCATGAAGAGCGTCGCGCTCGCTGTCGCCGCTGCGCTCGCGCTCTCCGCGGCTTCCGCCGGCGCGGAGGAGCCAGCGGCGCCTCCCCGGTACCCGCCGTCGTCGGCGCGCGCGAAGGTCATCGTCGGCGGGGTGGCCGTGACGGCGCTCTCCTATGGTGCGGCGTTCCTGGCCGCGACCTCGTGGCCCGAGGTGCCCGGGTCGAGCGAGCTGAAGATCCCGATCGCGGGCCCGTGGATGGCGCTCGCCAAGAACGGCTGCGCTTCGGATGATCCGGACTGTGGAGCGAAGCTGTACCTGCGCGGGGCGCTCACCATCGTCGGTGGGCTCGCGCAGCTCGCTGGCCTCGGCCTCGTCGCCGAGGGCATCTTCATGACCACGGAGGCGCGCTCTGCGCAGCCCGCGGCGATCACGGTGCGTCCGGCTCCGGTGATCACCGCGACCGGCATGGGAGCCGGCGTCGTCGGCACGTTCTGATCCACCGAGGACCTCGGCGATGCGCCGGCGCGCTCACCCGCGGTGCCACGGCAACGGGGCAGGGCCTCGGACCGGTTTGCCGCTCAGCCGTCCGATGCGCTCGATCATCAGCTCCACGCTGGCTCCGTACGGTACGCGCTGGCCGGCGCTCCCGCCGAAGACCCGGCCTGCTCCGACCACGTCGCCTGCGCGCAGCTCGATGTGGTTGCTGATGTACGCGACGGATTCGGCCAGCGAGAAGGCCCACTCGCCGATGCGAGAGCAGGGGCGCGACACGGCGCCGACGCGGACCTGGGTCCGCAGCACCTCGACCGGGCCGAGCTCGTCGGGCGTGACCAGAACCGGACCGAGCTGCGTCGCGAAGTCCCTCGCTTCCGACGGCGGAAGGCCGCACGCCAGCGAGCGCGCCTCCAGGCCGCGCGCGGTCCAGTCGTTCAGCACGGTGTACCCCGCGATCGCGCGCTCCACATCGTCCGGCGTGGCGCGCCGCAGATCCTCGCCGAGGAGCGCCGCCAGGTTCAGCTCGTAGTCGGGCTCGTCCTCGAGCGCGGGGAAGGGGATCGCCGCATCGTGCCCGAGCAGCGCGCGGCTGTTGCCGAACCGATACCAGGGGCGCTCCGCGCCGTGCGCGTAAGGGCCGAGCTGGATGTACGCCGCGCGATCCGTGGCGCAGGGCGGCAGCCAGAGGACGGTGGACGGGTGCAGCTCCGTCGACGAGGGGCGATCTCCGCTGAGGAGCCGATCGTCCAGCGCATGGAGACCGGCACCGCGGAGCGCCACCACGCGCGTGTGAAAATCGGACACGCCGCGGATCTCCGCGAGCTTCGTCCCGAAGTGGCGCTCGAGCTCCGCGACGTCGTAGAGCGTGCCGTCCCGTTCCAGCGCGACGATCGGGGTGGACGTCGCGAGCTGGAGCACGTGGGCGATTCTCATGGCGTGGCCAGGCCGCGGAGAGCCGGCGGAGCGTACCATCCCGGTCCGCCGACGCCCCGGGCCGACGGAGCCCCCGCGGCCGCGGGCGCGGTCGGGCTCGATCCGGAGGGGGCTCGGCCCTTCTTGGGAGATCGGATTGCCCTTTGCATTGACGAGCTGAGAGAGCGGCCTAGAATGCCGGCGGATTCAGAGCGGCATCACGTCGCGCAGGCTTGCCTCGAGCTCATCCGGTTGCAGACGGGCTCGCACGGCAGGTCAGGTTCTGTTGCCGGCGCGGGATCCCCCTCGCGGGGGATTCCTCTGGCTTCGGTCCTGTTGACGCGGCCGTGCGGCTTGTAAGCCGGGCAAGGTATTTGCCGTGGACAGCCGAACCTCGCGTCGCTCACCTTTGAGCGCCGCCGAGGAACTGGTTACAGGCGCGCACACGGCGCAGCGGAGCGATGGGTCATGAGCAAGCGGACCAAATTCGTCTTCGTCACAGGCGGAGTCGTATCGTCGATCGGCAAGGGACTGGCCGCGGCCTCGATCGGGGCGCTGATGGAGTCCCGTGGGTTGAAGGTCACCCACCTCAAGCTGGACCCGTACATCAATGTCGATCCCGGCACGATGTCGCCCTACCAGCACGGCGAGGTCTTCGTCACGGACGACGGCGCAGAGACCGACCTCGATCTGGGGCACTACGAGCGCTTCACGCTCGCCCGGATGACGAGGCAGAACAACTTCACCACGGGCCGCGTCTACGAGGCGGTCATCTCCAAAGAGCGCCGCGGCGAGTACCTCGGGGCGACGGTGCAGGTGATCCCGCACGTCACGGACGAGATCAAGCTCCGCATCCGCTCCGCGGCGGATGGGGCCGACGTGGCGATCGTGGAGGTCGGCGGCACGGTGGGCGACATCGAGTCGCTCCCGTTCATCGAGGCGATCCGCCAGCTCAAGGTGGAGTCGGGCGCGCAGAACGCCATCTCGGTGCACGTCACGCTCGTGCCGTTCATCGCGACGGCGGGCGAGCTGAAGACGAAGCCCACCCAGCACTCGGTCAAGGAGATGCGCGAGATCGGCATCCAGCCGGACATCCTGCTCTGCCGCTGCGATCGGCCGCTCCCGCGCAGCATGAAGGAGAAGATCTCCCTCTTCTCGAACGTCGCCGTCGACTGCGTGATCGCGGCCGTCGACGTCGACTGCATCTACGAGCTCCCGCTGGTCCTCCACGCCGAGGGGATCGACGAGAAGATCACGGAGCTGCTCAACATCTGGGCGAGGCAGCCGGACCTGTCGTCCTGGCAACGCATCGTCGAGCGGTTCAAGAAGCCGTCTCGCGGCATCGTGAAGATCGGCGTCGTCGGTAAGTACGTGCACCTGCGCGACTCCTACAAGTCGCTCCACGAGGCCCTCGTCCACGGCGGGCTCCACAACGACGTGCGGGTCGAGCTCGAGTACATCGACTCCGAGCAGATCGAGGCGCGCGGCGCGCCCGAGGTGCTGTCGAACCTCGACGCGATCCTCGTGCCCGGCGGCTTCGGAGATCGTGGGACCGAGGGGAAGATCGAGGCCATCCGGTTCGCGCGCGAGGAGAAGATCCCGTTCTTCGGGATCTGCCTCGGCATGCAGCTCGCGGTCGTCGAGTTCGCGCGGCACGTCTGCGGCATGGCGGGAGCGAACTCCGTGGAGTTCGATCGGAACGCCCCCTACCCGGTGATCGATCTGATGCCCGACCAGAAGGGGGTCGTCGAGAAGGGCGGGACGATGCGCCTCGGCGCGTACCCGTGCGTGCTGGACAAGGGCTCGGTCGCCGCGGAGGCGTACGGGCAGACGAGCATCAGCGAGCGGCACCGGCACCGGTACGAGGTGGCCAACAAGTACCGCGAGGCGATGGTGCAGAAGGGGCTCGTGCTCTCCGGAACGTCGCCCGATCAGCGGCTCGTCGAGATGATCGAGCTGCGCGAGCACCCGTACTTCGTGGGCTGTCAGTTCCACCCGGAGTTCAAGAGCCGCCCCCACAGCGCGCACCCGCTCTTCGCTCGCTTCGTCCGCGCCGGTCTGGAGCGCCAGCGCGAGCGCAGCAAGGCCGAGAAGCCGAAGCCTGGCGACTCCGCCACCGCTCACAGCCAGCAGGCTGCCTCGTCGGTGAATTAGCTCGCGTCCCACGCCGGAGAGCCGCGATGGATCTCCGGCCGCCGCGCCTCCGCAGATGCGCGGGGACGGCGCTGTTCATTGAGCGGGCTGTCGCGAGCGCTCCCGGCGAAGGCTGACCAAAAGCCTCCGACCGGGAGAGGTTCGATGCCGAGCGGCGCGGGCGGTCAGACGTCGCCGAGGCTCGGCCGGCCCAGCGGCGGGGCGTCGAGCGGCTCGACCGGCGCGGCCTGAGGGGCGAGGAGCGGCGAGCGCTCGCCGACCTCCTTGATCAGGTTCCGCTGCAGCACGTGCGCCGGCGCCGTCCTGAGGTCCCAGATCAAGCCGAGCTTCTCCATCCCGCGCAGGATGTAGAAGCTGACGTCGATCTCCCACCAGAAGAAGCCCTGGTTGGCGCTGCTCATGTAGTGGTGGTGGTTGTTGTGCCAGCCCTCGCCGAGCGTGACCAGCGCGAGCCAGAAGTTGTTGCGGCTCGTGTCGGTCGTCGCGTAGCGCCGCGAGCCGAACACGTGCGCGAGCGAGTTGATCGTGAACGTGCCGTGCATGAGGGCGCACGTCGACACGACGTAGCCCCACAGGAAGGCGTCGTAACCGCCCAGCGCGAAGAGCAGCGCGATCATTCCGAGCGGCCCGACCACGTGGTAGCGATCCAGCCAGCGGAGCTCAGGAAAGCCCGCGAAGTCAGGGATCCGCTTCAGGTCGAGCTCCTCGTGCTCGCGGCCGAGCCACCAGCCGATGTGCGCGTACCAGAACCCGCGACGGAGCGGGCTGTGAACGTCGCGCTCGGTGTCCGAGTACTTGTGGTGGACGCGGTGCGTGCCCCCCCACCACAGCGGGCCCTTCTGCGTCGCCGTGGTCCCGAGCAGCGCGAGCAGGAACTGGAGGCCACGGCTCGTCTTGTAGCTCCGGTGCGAGAAGTACCGGTGGTAGACCGCCGTGATCGCGAACATCCGGACGAAGTACGTCGCCGCAGCGAGCGCCGCGAGCTTCCACGTGGCGCCTCGGACGATGGCGACCACGGTGCCCGCGTGGATCGCAACGATCCCCAGCACGTTGAAGAGCTGGCCGAAGCTCGGGCCAGGCTTCGGTACGACGACTCGTGTAGGGCTCGATGCAGGGGCTTGCGTGATGGTTTCCAAGGTGCATGGAGCATCGAGCACGCCCGTCACTGGGGTTCACGACGCCGGTCATGATTCCGTCACGCAACGCGCCGCCCGGCACCCGGCAGATCGGGCGCACGTCGCCGACGAGCGCGCGGGCTCAGGGACGCGGGGTCAGGACGTCGATGGCCGGCCCGGCCGAGATCCGGACCTCGCTCGCCCGGAGGGGATCTCCGTCGAGGATGTAGGGGCCGTCGCCGGGCGCCGGCGCGCCGTCGAAACGGACCGTGAAATCGCGGACGAGATCGTCGAAGTGATCCCGACCGCCGATGCGCCGGCCCGCAAGGACGAGCGGGGCGCGCGGGCCCAGCTCCCGGGGGGGTAGCGCGCTGGCGACGAGGTGCGGGCGCTCGAGATCCTCACCGGCCCGGTAGGTGACCCGCATGTGGATGCCGAGATCGCGCACCACCGACGAGCAGACGAGCGACCAGGCGCGCGGGGCGAGCCGCCGCCCCTCCACCTCGATCGTGCAGGGCAGCGGTTCGAGCACGCGCCGCGCATAAGAGCCGCCGTAGAACGACTCGATGAACACCCGCGACACGATGCGCGCGGCGGCGCCGTATCCGTCTCCTCCGCGCTCGTAGTAGACGTCGAAGAAGCTGGCCACGAGCCCGGTGCCGAAGATGAAGCCGATGCGCTCCTCGACGCCACCGCCGCGCGTCGTCGCTCGCGCGCGCAAGGTGGGCCGACGGACAACCCCGGGGAGGGCGGCGCCGCTGCGAAGGCCGCGAGCTTCGTGGATGATCCGCTCGAGGAGCACGGCCGGATCGCCCGTCATGCCCCAGTTGCGCGCGACGGTCGCCACGGTCCCGCCAGGCAGGAGGACGAGGGGCGGCAAGGAGCGCTCGCCGAAGGCGCGGGCGAGCGCCGTGACGCCCGCCATGAAGCTGCCGTCTCCGCCGGAGAGCGCGACCAGATCCGTGCCACGCCGCGCGATCCGGTCGCAGACCTCCGCGAGCTCCGCGACGCTCGAGGTCGGATGGAGCTCCGCAGCGCCAGCGCAGGCGGCCGACATGCGGTCGATGAGCGAGGGCTTCGCCCGGTACCGGCGCGCTGTGGTGTTGACGATGACGTCGATACGCATGGTGCCGGGGCGTGAGCGCCGTATAGAACGGATTCCCCGGGTGGTCGAGCCGAAGGGGCTTCGAGCGCGAACTTCGGCGCGGTAAGAGTCGCCTCATGCACCGCGCGCTCCCCGGGTCGATCCTCGCCGGCCTCCTCTCGCTCGCCGCGGTCGTCGGCTGCGCGAGCTCGGCCTCGATGCGCGCGGCCGAGGCGGGCAGGTTCGACGAGCTGCGCCGCGCGCTCCACGACGAGCTGCGCCGCGGCGCGCTCGACAGCGACGACGCGCGCGCGATCGCCCGCGCGGTCGCGGAGGGGGAGATCGCGCGCGCGACGCCGCCGTCCGGGATCGATCTCCTGCGCGAGCTCCGGACCTGCGCGCGCCCGCTGGAGGACGCGCTCGCCGAGCGCGCCGCGGGCTCGGACGCGGTCGCGACAGCCGCAGCGATGATCCTCCTCGAGGCAGGGCTCACCGAGCCAGAGCGCGCGAAGCTGTACGCAAACGACGCGGCGGCCGGGAGGTCCCCTGACAAGAACGCGGCGCTCCGCGCGCTGGAGGCGCGGGCCTTCGTCGCAGCCGAGGACGGCGCGGCGCGGCGCGCGCGGATGCTCGACGGCGATCAGGAGGTGCGCGTCTCGGCGCTCCGCGCCGCGATCGCGGCGGCGGACCCGAGCGACCGAGGCGCGCTGCTCGAAGCGGCGCGGCTCGACCCGTACCCGCTCGCGCGGACGCTCGCGATCCGCGCCGCCGGTGCGCTCGGCGGTCGAGAGATCGTGCTGGCGTTGCGCGATCTCTGGACCCTCTCGGATGAACCCGGGCGTGAAGCGATCGCCGAGGCGTGGGCGGCGCCGCGCGCGATCGACGCCGGCGGGCGCGCGCAGCTCCTCTGGGCGATCTCCACCCAGCGCGGCGCGCCCGCGATCGCCGCCGCGCGCGGGCTGGTCCGCGCTGGCGGCGACGGCGCCGGGGAAGCCGTCGCCGTCCTCATCAGCGCGATCCGCACCAGCCAGACGAGGGACCGCGTCTACGCCATCCTCTCCGCGCCGCTCGAGGATGCCGCGGTGCGAGCCGCGCTCCTCGAGGCGCGGGCCGATCCGGATGACGCGGTCGCCTTCGCTGTTCACTCCCGCCACGTCGATGCCCCGCCGCACCTCATCGCAGCGCGCGAGCGCACCGCCGCGACCGCATGGCTGACGAAGCTCGCCACGGGCACATCGACCCGCGCGGTGCTCGCGCGGGGCGTCCTCGCCCGCGCGGGCGTCAGGTCCGTCGTGCCGCTCCTGGAGCGCGATCTCCAGTCCCGGGAGATCCCGGTCCGCGAGGCGGCCGGCGTCGGCCTGGTCGATCTCGGTGAGATCCCGCGCGCTGCTCCGCTGGTCGCCGACGCCGATCCCCGGGTCAGGAGCGCGGTGGCCTGCGCGATCCTCACCGCGTCCTGATCGCCGCCGGTGGCCGCGCGCGGTGCGCTCGTCCGCTCAGAACCTCGAGACGAGCTCGAGCCGCGCGCCCTCGAACGGCGGGAAGGTCCGGCACACGCCGGAGACGCAGCGCAGGCCCCCGCGCCGCTGGCCGACGAAGAGCTGCGCCGTGTCGACGATCTGATCGAGCGCCGTCCGCCTCGAGCCGGATTTCCATTGCAGGCCCCCGCTGAAGAAGTGGCAGAGCTCGCCGTCCTTGCCGGGCGCGCAACCAGGTTGAGACGTGTACTCGTAGCCGAAAATTGCTGCCAGGTGGGGCGACCACTGGAGCGCGAGGTAGTTGTCCCCTTCGACCCAGGACGACTCGAAATTCTCTGGCCTGTAGCGGCGGCGGTTGTTGCCCTGCACCTGGACAGAGAACGCGCCAGCGAGGTGCTTCACGATGTCGTAACGGACGTAGCCCTCGCTGTAGAAGGCGCGCTCCGGCTCGGCCTCGTCGGATTGTCGAGCTCCGGCCCACGCGCGCACGTGCGAGCGGCTGCGGTCGAAGTGGAGCTCGGTGCCCGCCGCGACGTCCCACGTGTCGGTGCGGTTCGCGTCGTCTTCGATGCAGCCGTCGCTCGCCTTCTCCGTGAAGCTCACGTAACGACCGACCCAGGCGTACACGGCCAGGCTCCGGTCGAAGCGGTAGTCGACCCGACCGCGCCCGCCCGTCACGCAGACGTTCGGCGCGCCGATCGGCTCCACGTAGACGGGCTCCGCCGTGGGAGGTTGGTTGTACGCGAGGCCCTTGTACTCGGGCGCGCTGAAGCCAGGGTTCAGCGGGTCGACATCGATGTTGGCCAAGAGCGACGCGAAGCGGCGATAGTGCTTCCCCTCGAGCGACACGGCGACCGGCCCGCTGCGGGCGTTCGCCGCCGCGTAGATCGCGTAGCCCGGCCGGACGCGCTGGCCCTCTTCCGTTCGGCCCGGCTGGCCGGCCACCTCGACGTACACGTCGCCGTGCTCCGCGATCGAGGGAACGCCGATCGAGCCGCTGAACGTGCCGATCTCGCCGCGGAGGAGCGCTCCGTTCGCGGCGAGCTGCACGCCCTTCGCCGCCACCTCCAGGCTTCCGCCGAGCACGGTGTCCTCGACGTAGCTCGGCTGCGCCTCCGCGACATGCGTGACCGGGCGCGGATTCCCCTGCGGGTCCACGGTCGACTCGTACGTGCGCAGGTCGCCCGCGCTGTCCGCGTCGGGGAACCCGAAGAAGAGGGGTGACCCGGAGCCGTGCAGCCGCCTGCCGCTCGCGCTGTCGATGCGCAGCGGGTTCAGCTGCCCGGCGAAGGCCGTGGCCTTGAGCCGGAGGACCGTGAAATCGTGCTCGAGCGCGAGCCTGCCACCTCGGACCGTCGTGTCGATGGCGAGCTCGTCCATCTTGCGCACGCTGAAGACCAGACCGCGCCCGAGCTGGGCGTAAAAATCACCTACCGTCGCCTCGATGCCTGGCTGCGTGTAGGTTATCCAGAGCTTCGACGGATAGACCGTGTTCCGGTACCGCGAGTGGAGCTCCCGCCTGGCGTCGTTGACCTCGAACAAGACCTCCTCGTCCCGGATCTTCTCCAGCAGGTCGAAGCTGGTCGCCGACGGCGTGCCGACATAGAAGGCGGCGTCGATCCGGGCGCCGAGCTGAAGACGCCACCAGCTGATCTGCGCGTCCAGCCGGTCGAGGATCTCGCCGTAGCGGTCGTCGAGGTAGCGCGACGCGTAGCGAGGATCGTCGTTCCGGTTGTCGAAGTGGTACACCGCGGCCGCGGTGTTCACGATGTCGACGGCCATCGGCTGGCCGCCGACGTCCTGGAAATCGACCGCCGCCGCGGAGCCGGCGGCGAGGAGGAGGGACGCCGCGGGCAGACCGGCGACGGCGGCGTGGAGCAGGGAGCGCACCTCGGTTTCCTACCACGGACCCACCGCCCGTGGAGCCCGGCGCGGCGTCGAGCGCGAGCCCTCCGCGCTTACGGCTGACCGAGCGCCTTCTCGACATGCTCGGCGAGCAGCGCCTCGTCGCCGGGCTGGTAGCCGCCGCGCTTGTGCAGAATCGAGCCGTCTCGGCCGATGAGCACGGAGAACGGGAGCTCGCGCTTCGGGTTGTACTTGGCGGCAACGGTCGTCTCCTCGTCGAGGAGCACGGGGAAAATCATCTCTCTGTCGTGCGCCGTGCTGCTCACCTGCGCGCGGGACTCCGGCCCATCGAGGGAAACGGCGAGCACGACGAACCCCTTGTCCTTGTGCTTCTTGTAGAGCTCGACGATGTGGGGCATCTCCGCCAAGCACGGATCGCAGGTGGTCGACCAGAAGTCGATCAATACGACGCTCTTGCCGGCATAATCCGAGAGCCTGACGGTCTTGCCGTCCAGGGCGGGGAGCGAGAAGTCCGGCGCAGGGCTCGCCGCCGGGCCTCCGGAGGCGGCGCCGCACGAGGCGGTCGCGAGGCCGAGGACAGTGAACGCCAGCGAGAGCGCGCAGCGGGTAATTCGGTTCATCGAGGGCTTCCGTCGCGGAGGGCCGGCCTGAGCGGCCGACCGGCTTGAGGTCTCAACGTTGCGGACGCCGCGAGCGGCGCCCTGACAGGTTCTCCCGCGGGCGCGCCGAACGGTGGCTCGGCGGCGCGCCCGCGCGGCGGTTCTTTCAGAGCTCGCCGTTCATGATCTTCTCGAACTTCCGCCAGAAACTGCTGTCCTCCGCGGGCACGCCGGAGACGACCTCGATGATGGTCATGTCCTTCGTCCTGACCAGCATGTTCGCCGGGAACGCATCGGCCTGGAAGAGCGCGCCGAGCTTGTACGAAGGGTCGATCGCCGACGGGTACTGCACGTCGTACGTGGTCGTCCAGCGGTACAGGTCGCGCGGCACCGCGGGCTCACCCGGGTTCCTCCCGTCGGCGAGCTGGACCAGGAACTCGCCGCCGAGCGGTTGATACTTCTCGTACAGCCTGGGCAGGACGGACTCCGCCTCGATCTTGCAGGGGCCGCACCACACGGATGAGACGTCGATCAGCAGCACCTTCGGCTTCGGCTCGCCAGCGCCGTAGGGCGAGCCCTCGGGAAAGACCTCCTCCCCGGTCGGGTTGTAGAAGTCGGCGAGCTGAATCGGCTGCATCGTGTCTTTGTGTTCGGCGGCGTTGGCGTACCCGACGAACTGATAATTCGCGATCACCCGGCCGGGGCTGATCCCATACGGCCCAGCCGGATATTGAGCAGCGTTGGCCGCAGGCTGACCCGTCCCTTCAGGAAAAGGAGGAGCCGGGATGGGATCCTCTTCTCCCCCGCAGCCGACGAGCCCCAGGGCTGCGACGACGCCAAGGCCCATCCAAACGAGAACTGCGTCCATTCGCATGATGCCACCGCCTGAAGTATGGTGTAGGAGTGCTCATTCTTCTGGGCGGCACGGGGGGCGTCAAGGGCAACCTTGTCGCCGCCGCTTCGCTCGGGGGCTCGTTTCCGCAATCTCCGGCCAGGCCCGCCGTGCCTGCCCCGATCCGCGGGTGTTTCCCGCGCTGAGGTCCTATGCAGCAGGTTGTCGCCACTCACAGCGCCCGTCGGCCCCGTCTCCGTCGTATCCACGCCTTCCTGATGCTGGGCTTGCTGGCGAGCGGGGCGGCCCTCGCGAGCGGCGCCTGCTCGTCGTCGGACGCGCCGCGGGACGAATGCTTCGGAGGCGTCGTCGTCAACGGCGTCTGTGAGGGCAAGTGCAGGCCGGAGCTCTGCCTGGCGGGCAATACCTGCGTCGGAAACCGCTGCGTGCTCGAGTGCAGCAGCCACCTCGAGTGCGCCCCGGGTCTCCAGGACTGTGTGCCCGCCGTGGAAGACGACACGGAAGCCAAGATTTCCGTTTGTAGGCCGAACGGGAAAATGGTGGGTTTTGGGGCGCCGTGTCCGTTCGGTTTCGAATGCGGGCACTTCGGGCGCTGCCCCGACGACACGCCGTGCAACCCGATGCAGTGCAACGGCAATCCCGGCGAGTGTCAGCGCGACGCCGCGGCGTGCGGCGACAACCCCGCCTGCACCGCCGGCAAGTGCAGCGACGGCAGCTACTGTTTCATCCCGACCTGCGCTCCCGAGCAGTGCTCTTCGCTCGGCCTGGAGTGCCTCGGCAAGGGAGAGGGCGACGCCGAGGCGTACTGCACGCAGCCGCATTGCGAGAGCGACGCCGACTGCCCCGGCGGCTTCGAGTGCGCCGTGACCCGCGACCCTCACGCGATCTGCGGCACCGACAAGGGGAATAGCAGCTTCTGCGGCGAGACCGACGAGGAGTGCATCGACCCCTCCACGTTCGGCGAAGGCAACACCTACGAGGAGGGCTCGCTCTGCCTGCTGCGAAAGACGTGCGTCAAGCGCACGCAGTGCGCGCCGTGCAGCTCCGATGTCGACTGCTCGCTCGTCCTGGGGCAGCGCTGCGTCACGATCGGCGGCGAGAGCCGGTGCGCCAGGTCGTGCAGCGAGGACTCCGACTGCGACCTCGACTACAGGTGCGACGGCGACGTGTGCAAGCCGCGGTTCGACCGCTGCGTCGGCGATCCCGGCGGCTTCTGCCATCCGTGCCGCAACGACACCGACTGCGGCGACGCGGACTCCACGATGGAGTGCACCACCACGCTGCGCGGCCAGCGGGCGTGCCTCGACGCGGCGCTCCCCATCCGGTGCACCGAGGAGAACGCGGCCGAGGTCTGCCCGAAGTCGCCCAGCGGGCTCTCCGGCGCGTGCGTGTGCGTCGAGGCGAACGGGAGCGGGGAGTGCGTGGACTCGCGGTGCTACCTGCCGTCGCGCCGGCTCGACCCGAGCGACCCGCAGTCCGTGGTCACCTCCTGCTGGTGACGGGGCCGGCCGGGCGCGGGGCGGCCGGTGCGCCGCCCGGCCAGGCGAAGGCGAGGCGAAGGCGAGGCGAAATCGAACGGCCGCGAGCGTGGCGCGCTCGCCGGTTGACGGGAATCCGGAGCGGTCCTAACTCCTTCGCCCCATGCCCATCACGAAGGATGCCGCGCTCGCCGCGCTGGCAAAGGTCATCGCGCCGGATCTCCAGCGCCCGCTCACAGACCTCGGGCGCGTCCGGGAGCTCTCGATCGAGGGCGAGGCCGCCTCGCTCACGGTCGAGCTGACCAGCCACTTCAAGCAGCGGCTCGCCGCGGACATCGAGGCGGCGCTGAAGGGCGCCGGCGCGAAGGACATCCGGATCGCGTGGGACGTCGCCGTCCCGCAGCGCACCATCCTCCCGGACGACCCGTCGCCGGGCGTGCGCAACATCGTCCTCGTGATGAGCGGCAAGGGCGGCGTCGGCAAGAGCACGGTCGCCGCCAACCTGACGCTGGCGCTGAGCCGCGAGGGGGCCAAGGTCGGCCTGCTCGACGCGGACATGTACGGGCCGAGCGTCCCGACCATGCTCGGCGTGATGGGCCGCCCGACCTCCGCCGACGGCCAGAAATTCCTGCCGCTCGAGCGCTTCGGCGTGAAGCTCATGTCGATCGGCTTCCTCCTGGAGGATCCGAGGTCAGCCGTCGTCTGGCGCGGCCCGATGCTCCAGAACGCGCTGCTCCAGTTCATGCGCGATGTGGAATGGGGTGAGCTCGATTACCTGGTGCTGGATCTGCCGCCCGGGACCGGTGACATCGCGCTGACGATCTCCCAGAAAATGAGGACCACGGGCGCGATCGTCGTGACGACGCCGCAGGAGGTGGCCCTCCAGGACGTGTACAAATCGGTCTCCATGGCCCAGAAGGTCGGGATCGCCCTGCTCGGCGTGGTCGAGAACGAGAGCTACTTCGTGTGCGACGGGTGCAGCAAGCGGCACGAACTCTTCGGGGCCGGCGGCGGGCAGAAGATCGCCGAGTTCGCCGAGGCGCCGCTGCTCGGCCAGATCCCGATGGACCCCGCCATCCGGGAGTGGGGCGACGCCGGCACGCCGGTCGTTCAGGCCGCCCCGGCCAGCCCGATCGCGCGCGCGTTCCTGGATGTGGCGGAGCGGCTGGCCGGCCAGATCAGCGCCCACAACCTCGCGAGCGGGGGTGGCCTGCGCATCGACCGGAGCGGGGGGACGAACAAGCACCTGCCCATCATGCGGTAGGCTCTCGCGTAAACGTCCCGGGTACGTTATGGTTCCGGCCCCTTCCCCCCAATTGAACCGAGGGGGCCGCTGGAGAGAACGCGAGCACGTTTCGCCCCCATCGGCATGCGTTGTCGCGCGAGGCGCGGATGAATACCCACGAAAATACCACCACGCCGGCGGACGCGCCGGAAGCTCCGGCCGACCAGGGCGGCACGCTCGAGGCGTCGAACGCGGCGTCCCAGCAAGCAACCCAGGCTCATGAAGCGGGGTCCACCACCCCGTCCGAGGCGAGCGGCGCGTCCGGCGGAGAAACCTCGCCGCAGGCGAGCTCGACCCAGCCCGAGGCAGCACCGGCCGCGGCGGCACCCGCCGCCCCGGCGAGCGCTGCCGACGACGACGACGACTGGGAAGAGCAGCCCGGCGACGACATCGGCAACCGCGTCCCCGGCCTGCCGCGGGATGATATCGGCAACCGCAAGCCGGGGGCCCCCCAGGGCCAGGGCAGGCGGGGCGCTCCGGCGGGCGGGAAGCCCGCGCAGGGCGCGAAGCCCGCGCAAGGCGCGAAACCCGCGCAAGGCGCGAAGCCCGCGCCGGCGGGAGAAGCGGGCGCGGCCGCACTGGCGGAGGGGGGCGCTGGAAAGAAGCGCCGCCGCCGCCGCCGCCGCAAGGGCGCGGAGGAGGCCGGTCCGCCGGGCGCCGAGGCGGCCGAGGCGGCCGAGGCCAGCGACGCCGAGGCCAACGACGCCGAGGCGGCCGATGCCGGCGACGAGGAAGGCGAGGAGGAGCAGGCGGCCGACGAAGCGGGGGGGCAGCCCCAGCCCGGCGGCGAGAAGCGCAAGCGGCGCAAGGGGCAGGGAGCGCCGCCGCCGCGCGAGCGCCCCGCCTTCAGCATCGGCGAGGAGGTGTTCGGCAAGGTCAGCAAGATCACTGACCACGCCATCTGGATCGACATCGCCGGGAAGGCCACGGGGCTCTTCGACCGCCGCGAGATCCTCGATGAAGAGCCGCCCGTCGATGGCGATCAGTTCATCGCGACGGTGGCGAGCACCGGCGTGCGCGGGGGCATGCTGCTCCTGTCGAGGGCGCCGGTGCAGCTCGATCAGGCGCGGGCGCGCGCCGAGGCCGCGCTCCAGAGCGGCGAGCCGATCGAAGGGTTCGTGACCGGGGCGGTGAAGGGCGGGCTCGAGGTCGACCTCGGCGGCCTCCGCGCCTTCGCGCCGGCGTCGCACGTCGATCTGCGCCACGGCGCCGACCTCAACTACCTCGTGGGGCAGCGGCTCGATTTCATCGTGACGCAGTTCGCGAAGAAGGGGCGCGACATCGTCGTGTCCCGCCGCAAGATGCTCGAGGAGGAGACCCGGAGGGCGCGCACCGAGGCGCTCACGTCGATCGAGCCCGGCTCGCTGCACAAGGGCGTGGTGCGCAAGGTCGTCGCGTGGGGCGTGTTCGTCGCGCTCCCCGACGCCGGCGGCGTCGAGGGGCTGGTCCACATGAGCGAGGCGAGCCACGACCGCGGCGCCAAGCTGGCCGACCTGTTCAAGCCGGGCGCGGAGATCGACGTGAAGGTCCTGCGCGTCGACGACAAGGGCAAGCTCTGGCTGAGCCGCAAGGCCGCCACCGTCGATCCTTGGGACGCGGTGAAGGACAAGTACGCGGTCGGCTCGCGCCACAAGGGCAAGATCGCCCGCTTGCAGCCGTTCGGTGCGTTCGTCGAGCTCGAGCCGGGCATCGATGGGCTCATCCACACGGCCGACCTCTCGATGAAGCCGATCCAGCACCCGAGCGAGGTGGTGACGGTCGGCGACGATGTCGACGTGGTCGTCGCGAGCTGCGACCCGGCGGGTCGGCGGATCGGTCTCCACCCCGCCCCGCCCGAGGGCGAGGAGAGCGAGCCGCGCCAGCGCGTGCAGCAGGGCAGGGCGGTGAAGGTGGCCGTCACGCAGGTGACCGAAGGGGGGCTCGTCGTCCGGGTGCTCGGCACGACGGGGCGAGCGGCCCGCGGCTTCATCCCGGCCGGTCACACCGGCACGCAGCGCGGCACCGACCTGCGCAAGGAGTTCCCCATCGGGACCCAGTTCGACGCGAAGGTCATCGAGGTGGATCCGCGCCGGGGAGAGGCCAAGCTGTCGATCCGCGCCCTCAAGGAAGACGCCGAGAAGCAGGCGTACCAGCAGTACCGCGCGGGCGTCGCGCGCGAGGCCAAGTTCGGCACCTTCGCCGACCTCATGAAGAAGAGCTGATCCCGGGAGGCGCGCGCCGCCTGCGCGGCCGCGCCCCCGCCACCCTCCGGTCGCTGCGGGGATCCGCGGGGGTTCGCGCTACTCGCGCCCGAGTGCGTTCACGGGATCCATGCGCGCGGCCCGTCGCGCGGGGAAGAACCCGAAGACGATCCCGATCGCCGTGCTCACCCCGAGCGCGACGCCGAGCGCCGTCGGCTCAAGCCTCATCGGCCAGTCGAGGGCGCTCGAGAACCCGAGGATGACGCCGTACCCGAGCGCGCTGCCGACGATGCCGCCCAGCGTGGCGAGCACGAGCGCCTCGAGCAGGAACTGCAGCAGGATGTCGATCTCCCGGGCGCCGATGGCCATCCGGATGCCGATCTCGCGGGTGCGCTCGGTGACCGACACCAGCATGATGTTCATGACGCCGATGCCGCCGACGACGAGCGACACCGCCGCGATGCTCACGAGCAGCGCCGAGAGCGCCGCGAAGATCGCGTCCTGCATGGCCTGGAACTCCGCCTGGCTCCGGACGGCGAAGTCGTCCTCCTCGCCCTCGTCGATGCGGTGCCGCTGGCGGAGGATCGCCTCGGCCTGCTGCTTGGCGCGCTCCGACGTCTCCGCGGACGTCGAGCTCAGGAGGATCGCGTGCACTTCTCCGGGCCGCGTGGCGACGACGTGCGATCGCATCGTGGTGATGGGCATCAGCACGATGTCGTCCTGGCTCTGCCCGAAGGGCGACGCCCCCTTCTCCTCCAGGACCCCGAGCACGCGGTAGGTGTGGCGGCCGATCCGCACCATCCGGCCGACCGGATCGAGCGACCCGAACAGGTCGCGCGCGGTCTGGGCGCCGATGACGACGACCTTCTCGGAGAGGTTCTCCGAGGCGGGGCTCCACGGCTCTCCCCGTGCCACCTTCCAGCTCCGGATCTCGAAGTAGTTGAGGCGGGTGCCGACGAGCGTCGGGCTCGCGTTCTGGCCTTCGTAGATGACCTGGGCGCTCGACCTGAGGAACGGCGCCGCGATCCGGATGCTCGTCGACTCGCGCACGAGCGCCTGGCCGTCGAGCTCCGAGAGCCGGGCGCCGGTGGTGCTGCGGACGCCCGAGGCGCGCGCGGAGCGCGCGAAGACGATGAGCGAGTTGGAGCCGAGGTTCGAGATCTGCGCGTTCACGTTGGCGCGCGCGCCGCTCGCCAGCGCGGTGACCGTGACCACGGCCGCGACGCCGATCGTGATCCCCAGGATCGTGAGCCCCGCGCGGAGCTTGTTCCGGCGCACGGCGCGCATCGCGATCACGATCGCCGACAGGACGCGGGTGAGCGTCGCCCTCACTCGTGCCTCAGGGCGGTGATCGGGTCCTGGCGCGCGGCGCGGCGCGCCGGGAAGAACCCGAAGACGATCCCGATCGTCGCGCTCGTCCCCACCGCGACGACGACCGCGCTGGCCGGCAACGTCATGCTCCACCCGAGCGCCGCGGCGAAGAGCTGGATGACGACGAGCCCCGCGCCGAGCCCCATCACGCCGCCGATGAGCGACAGGGTGATCGCCTCGACCAGGAACTGGACCAGGATGTCGCCCTCGGAGGCGCCGATCGCCATGCGGATGCCGATCTCGCGCGTCCGCTCGGTGACGCTGACGAGCATGATGTTCATGACCCCGATCCCGCCGACGAGGAGCGACACCGCGGCGATCGACGACAGGAGCATCGTCAGGGTGTCCAGGATCCGCTCCTGCGACGCCCGGAACTCCGCCTGCGTACGGATCACAAAATCCGGCTCGTCCTCGGGGTCGATCTCGTGGCGCTGCCGGAGGATCCTGTCGATCTGGTCCACCGCGCGATCGACGGTCAGCTCGCTGGTCGCGGCCGCGACGAGCATCTGCACCCTGCCCGGCGCGCTCGGCACGACGCGCGACCGGAAGCTGCCGATCGGCATGAGCAGCCGGTCGTCCTGGTCCTCGCCGAATGGCGATTGCCCCTTCTTCTCGAGCACCCCGATGACCCGGAACGGGTGCTTGCCGATCCGGATGTACTGCCCCACGGCCTCGCCGGAGCCGAACAGGTTCTCCCGGACGGTCTCGCCGATCACGCAGACCTTCGTCTTGAGCTGCTCGTCCGACTCGGTCCAGCCGTCGCCCTTGGCGACGCGGTAGGAGAGGATCGTGAGGTAGCTCCGCGTCACGCCCATGACCTGGGTCGCGACGTTGGCCTCTCCGGCCACGATCTGCATCGACGTGGAGCTGAACGGGCTCAGCGCGGCCACGCTCGTCGACTCCTTCACGATCGCGAGCCCGTCGGCCTCCGACATCCGCACGTTCTCGCGGCGCTTCAGCCCGGAGGCCTGCGTCGACTGCGGGAAGATGTAGATCGAGCTCGCGCCCAGGCCCGAGATCTCGCCGAGGACGCGGTTGCGTACGCCCGTCCCGAGCGCCACCACGATCACCACGGCCGCGACCCCGATCAGGATGCCGAGCACCGTGAGCGCGGCGCGGAGCTTCGAGCGGACGATGGCGCGCAGGGCGATCCGGACGGCGGCAAGGTAGCCCCTCACGGCGCCTGCTCGTCGAGCTCCGCCCCGGAGGGCGGCAGCGCGGCCAGGGCCACCGCCGCGTCGACGGGGCGCTCGTTCCTGAGATCGCTGCGGACCTCGCCGTCGCGCATCGTGATCACGCGGCTCGCGCAGGCGGCGATGTCCGGCTCGTGGGTCACGAGGACGATGGTGATCCCTTCCAGGTTGAGCCGCTGCAGGAGCCCGAGCACCTCGTAGCTCGTGCGGGTGTCGAGGTTGCCCGTAGGCTCGTCGGCGAGGAGCAGCGGCGGGGAGGTGACGAGCGCTCGCGCGATGGCGACGCGCTGCTGCTGGCCGCCCGAGAGCTGGTTCGGCGTGTGGTGCAGGCGCTCGGCTAGCCCCACCGCGCTGAGCGCCTCGAGCGCGCGCGTGCGCCGCTCCGCCGCGCCGACGCCCCGGTAGACGAGCGGCAGCTCCACGTTCTCGAGCGCCGTGGTGCGCGGCAGCAGGTTGAAGCCCTGGAAGACGAACCCGATGAGGCGGTTCCTCACGATCGCGCGCGCGTCGTTGCTGCGCCGGGTCACGTCGAGCCCGTCCAGCCGGTACGTGCCCCGGGTCGGCCGATCGAGGCACCCGATGATGTTCATCAGGGTGCTCTTGCCCGAGCCGCTCTGCCCGACGATGGCGACGAAGTCGCCGTGCTGGATGGTCAGATCGACGTGGCGGAGCGCCCGCACGACGACCGCCTCGGTCGTGTAGTCCTTGCCGACGCTCGAGAGCTCGATGAGCGGCTCGTCTCGGAGCACCGCGGCGACGGCCTGGCTCTGGGGCAGCATCGGCGCCTCAGAACAGCCGGGGGCCGCGCCCCCTGCCGCCCGTGGATGGACCGTCGTTCTCGTCGATGACGACCTTGACCGGCCCGAGATCGGTGAGCAGCGCGGTGAAGATGCCGTCGGTGATCCCGACGTCGACGACGCGGGGCTCGATCTTCTCCGCGCCCGGCGTGGCGTCGGTCAGCACGTAGACGCGGCCCTTCTTCGGCGGGAGCGGCTCGATGGGCGGCGCCTTGATCTCCTTGCCGTCCTTGTCCCGCTCCGGGGCCGGCTTGAACCGGAGCGCCGCGTTCGGCAGCCGCCGCGCCCCCTTGGCCTCGGCGGACCGGATGCTCACCGTGGCCGTCATGCCCGGCCGCAGCTTGACGTCCGGGTTGTCGACCTCGACGACCGCCGCGTACGTCACGACGCCGGACTGGTTGAGCGGGCTGTAACGCACCTGGCTCACCGTCCCCCGGAACGTCTCGCCCGGAAAGGCGTCGACGCTGACGTCCGCCTCGATGCCCTCGCGGAGCCGCCCCACGTCCGCCTCGTCGATGTCGGCGAGCACGCGCATCTTGCGCAGATCCTGGGCGATCACGAAGAGCGTGGGCGCCTGGAAGCTCGCCGCCACGGTCTGCCCGGGATCGATCGCGCGGCTGATGACGACGCCGTCGATGGGCGAGAAGATGCGCGTGTACTGGAGGTTCGTCGTGGAGGAGCGGAGCACCGCCCTGAGCTGCGCCACCTGCGCCTTCGCGGCCGCGAGGTCGGCGAGCGCCACGTCGTAGGCGCCCTGCGCCGTGTCGAGATCGGCCTGCGAGCCCACCCCCTCCGCGACCATCTTCTTCGCGCGCTCGAGCCGCTGCTTGGCGGTCCCCAGCGAGGCCTCGGAGCGCACGACGCTCGCGTTGGCCGCCTCGAGCTGCGCCTGGTTGGAGTCGATCTGCGCCCCGAAGAGCGTCGGATCGATCTCGGCCAGCACGTCGCCGGCCTTCACGATGCTGTTGAAGTCCACGTAAACCTTGGTGATTCGCCCCGAGACCTGCGCGCCGACCTGCACCTCGGTGAGCGGCTTGACCTGCCCCGTCGACTGCACCAGCTCGATCACGTCGCCCGTCGTGATGTCGCCCGTGACGTAGCGCGGCGGCGGCGGCGGCCTCGTCCGGATCCTCCACACGACGATCCCCGCGACGAGCGCGGCGATGATCGCCAGAACACCGAGCCGCCCGAGCCAGCGCTTCGTCCCCACCTTCGAGAGCTCCTGCTCGAGGCTCTCCCGTCCGCGACCGGGAGGCGGTCCACCCGCGCGCGGGCCCTGGACCGACGCGCCGCCGCGCGGGGGAGGCGCTGCCGAGGCCGGTCGTGCCCCGCCCGGCTGCGCCTCGCCGGGGCGGACGCGCTCCGTTTCCGGGGTGGCCTGCGTCGCAGGGGCCGACGCGTCGAGAGGGTCGCGACCGGTCGCCCGAGCCATGGAATCGGCCATCGGACGTCCTCATAGCATGCCGCTGCGCAGGCGCGGCTCGCTTGAAACCGCGGAACCGCCATGGCAAACCATCCGCCGCCTATGGAGTCGCTGCCCATCGCAACGGACACGGTCGTCACGCTGTCCTACGTCCTGTTCAACGAAAACGGCGAGGCGGTGGACCAGGCGTCGACCGCGGAGCCGCTCATCTACGTGCACGGATACGCCCAGATCGTGCCTGGCCTGGAGCGCGCCCTGGAGGGCCTGCGCGCCGGCGAGCAGCGCGAGATCACCGTCGAGCCGGCAGAGGCGTTCGGCGAGCGCGAGGACTCCGGCATCTTCGAGGTCGACAAGGCCGATTTCCCCGACGCGGGCGAGGTCGAGGTCGGCGACGAGTTCGTCGCCCAGGGGCCGGACGGCGAGCCGGTCGCGCTCCGCGTGGTCGACATCCTCCCCGACGGCTTCCGGGTCGACACGAACCACCCGCTGGCAGGCCAGAAGGTGCGCTTCCAGGTCCAGGTCAGCGATGTGCGCGCCGCCAGCGAGGAGGAGATCGCGCAGGCTCAAGCCGAGCTGGAGGAGCGCATCGAGGAGTCCGAGAGCGGGGGCTGCTGCGATCACGATCACGACCATGACCACGAGCACGGCCATCCTCACGAGCACGGCCATGGAGAGGCGCTCGTGACGCTCTCGAAGAAGTCGTCCTAAGCCCGCCGCAAACGGGCGGGTTGTCCGAGGAGATCACATCATGACCGTAGGTGAGAAGGGCAAGCTGACGGAGCTGCAGCTCGATCGCCGGGTGCGCGAGCGCCTCCTGGCGAGCGGTACGCTCAGCGCTGCGACCATCGAGGCGCACCTCGCGAGCTTGCCGGATGCAGAAGAGCAGGCCGAGACGATCGCGGTCGATCAGCCGGCGCTCGGCGGGGCAGCGCACGCGCCGCGGGTCGAGCCTGAGCTCGACGACGAAGGGTCCGAGTGAGCGACGCGAAGGAGCAGGAGGATCTCCCTCCGGCCGGGGGCCCCCCGGAGCTGCCGACGCTCGACTTCTCGACGTTCGTGCTGTCGATCATCGGCTCCGCGTACGTGCACCTGGGCGACGCACCCAGCCCTGACGGCAGGGAAGAGCAGAACCTGGTCCTCGCGCATCAGGACATCGATCTGCTCTCCCTGCTCCAGGAGAAGACCAAGGGGAACCTCACGGGTGACGAGGAGCGCCTGCTCGAGCAGGCGCTCTACGATCTGCGGATGCGCTACCTCGAGGTCTCGAAACGCTCGTGACCGCCGGCGCCAGGGCTCTTTCGTGGGTCCTCCTCGCCTGGCTGGTCGCCGCGTGCAACAAGGCCTCTCCCGGCCACTCTTCCGGCGCGAGCAGCTCCGCCGTCCCTCCGGGCGCCGTGCCGGTGGTCAGCCTCCCCCCGCCTCCTCCTACGTCGCCTCCTCCGATCGTCCGGTCCGAGGGCATGCCCGGCTCCTTCGCGCCGCTCGCGCGCAGGGCCGACCCAGCGGTCGCCACGGTCAAGGCCCGCGTCGAGCGGCAGCAGCACCCGGGCGGCCGCCGCCGGACGGTCGCCGAGGGGCTCGGGACGGCCTTCGTCTACGACCCCGAGGGCTTCCTGCTGACGAACAACCACGTCATCGAGGGCGCGACGGACATCCTCGTGAGCTTCGTCGACGGACGCGACATCAAGGCGACCGTCGTCGGCCGCGACAAGCACACGGACGTCGCCGTGCTGAAGGTCGAGGAGAAGGGGCTCCCGTCGCTGCCGCTTGGCGACTCGGACACCATTGAGGTCGGCGACTGGGTGGTCGCGATCGGCAACCCCTTCGGCCTCTCCCACACGGTGTCGGCGGGCATCCTCTCGGCCAAGGGCCGCACCCGGGACGACGTGAAGGGGCTCGATCCGAGCGGTTATTTCAACTTCCTCCAGACGGACGCGAGCATCAACCCGGGCAACTCCGGCGGCCCGCTCCTGAACCTCAAGGGCGAGGTGGTCGGTATCAACGCGGCCGTGCGCGCCAACGCGAACAACATCGGGTTCGCGATCCCGATCAACATGGTGCGGCAGCTCCTGCCGATGCTGCTGCGCGACGGGAAGATCCGCCGGAGCCAGGTCGGGGTGATCGTCGATGTCCTCAACTCGATCGAGGCGGGGCGGCTCAAGCGGCCGGATCGAAAGGGGGCATGGGTGAAGACCGTGGTGGCGGGGGGGCCCGCGGACCGGGCCGGCATCGCGCCGGACGACGTGATCATCGGCTTCGAGGGAAAGCCGATTTCCGACCCGAACGAGCTCAGGTGGATGGCGAGCATCGCCGGCGTGAACAAGGTCGTTACGCTCCGCGTCGCGCGGCTCGAGCGGGTCTTCGATGTGCGCCTCACGCTTGGCGAGCTCCCCGAGCTCAACGAGGAGGCCGATGAGCCGTGAGCCGGGCAACGCGGAGCGTAACGACCTTGTGCCCGGCACGCCCGCCGGCCACCGCGCGCCCGGCCGGGGCATCCGCCGCGCGACGTTCCTTGCCCCCCAGCCTCCTCAGGTAAGCTGACCCCGTGGCCTCTCTACCTTCCTCCCCGGACGAGCTCGAGCCGGTCGCACCTCCCGGCCCTCCCGGCGACGCGCCGGGCGACATGGCGGGTGACGACCTGCCCGCGGGGGGCGACCACCGCCGAGCGGAGCAGCTCCACGCGCGCCTGAATAGCGCTTCCGCCCGTGCGTCCAATCGCGAGGCACGACGGCGGGAAGCGGAGGAAGATCGTGAGCTCATCGAGCGGGCGCAGAAGGGGGACCAGGCGGCGTTCCGCTCGCTCGTGGAACGGCACCAGCGCCGGGCGTTCGCGATCGCGATGGGGCTCGTCCGCGACGAGAACGACGCGCGCGAGCTCGTGCAGGACGCGTTTCTCCGCGTCTACAAGGGGCTCGGCTCCTTTCAGGGCGGCTCCTCGTTTTTTACTTGGCTTTACCGGATCGTCACCAACCTGGCGATCGACCTCATGCGCAAGCCGGGGCGCCGCGACCTCGAGCTCCAGGAAAACCAGGCGGCTGAAGAGCAGTCCGACTTCCCGCTCGTCGCCCGGATCGACGGAGCCGACCCCCTCAACGTCGTCCGCCGTCGGGAGATCGCCGGGCGCATCCAGGCCGCGCTCGACGCGCTGCCGCCTTACCACCGAGGCGTGATCCTGATGCGGGAGGTCGAGGGGATGTCCTACGAGGAGATGGCGCAGGCGATGGGGGTCTCGAAGGGGACGATCATGAGCCGCCTGTTCCACGCCCGTCAGAAGCTTCAGCGCGCCCTCGCTGACTGCTACGCGGAGGAAGAGGGCAAGGGAGCCGCAGAGGACCCGGAGGAGATCGCGTGAGCACCGCCAACAGCAGCAAGGCGAATCACGGGGATGCGAGCGCCCCGCCGACGGATCTGGAGCTGATGCTCTATGTCGACGGTGAGCTCGATGAGGCGCGCCATCGGCAGGTGGAGGAGTATGTGCTCCACGACCCGCGCTGCCGAGCGAAGGTCGCGGGGCTCGTCACCGCAGCCGACATGATCCGGGACAGCGCGCTCGCCTCCAGCGCGGCCGACGGCATCGCCGACGGGGTCATGGCGAAGATCCTCGAAGGGCAGGGGGCGGCCGCGAAGGCCAACGGAGGCGCTGCGGTGCAGCCGCTCGCGGCGTCGCCGCCGGCCGCTCCGCCGCGCGCGCGGGCGCAGCTCCAGGGATCGCCGGCCAACGACAACGCGCGCGGGATCTTCGCGCTGACGGCGCTCGCCGTGGCCGCGGCCGCCGCGATGATGGTCTGGGGTCGGACCGACGTGGAGGCGCCCAGCGCGGCGCTGACCGCGCCGGCGTCCTCCGCGGAGCTCGCCCCGCCGCCCGCCGCACCGACGCACGAGCCCGTCGCCGCGCCGAGCGCCGAGGGCGAGATCGAGCCGGGCGTCGAGGTCGCCGCGGTCGACTTCGGGGCGCGCATGGGGTCCATCTTCTACGTTCCGCGGGAGGCCGCGGCCTCAGGCCCGACGACCACGGTGGTTTGGCTCTCCGATGAGGGTCCGGGAGGACAGTGATGAGATTTCTTGCGAGTGCGATCACCGCGATCATGGTCCTGGCGCTCGGCGTGAGCCCTTCCCCCGCCGTCGCGCAAGGCAAGCCGCCGGCGCCCGCCCCGGCGGCGCCGTCCGACGCCGCGATCACGACCGAGGTCGTGGTCCTCCACGCGACGAACGACGGGTCCGGCATCGATCCGAAGATCGGCAAGATGCCCGAGCTCGGGAAGCCGCCGTTCTCGGCGTACAACAGCTACAAACTCCTCGATCGGCTGAAGATCAGCCTGCAGAAGGGCAAGCCGACCACGACGAAGCTGCCGAACGGCAGTGTCCTCATGGTGTCGCTGAAGGACGTCGTGGCCGCGAAGAAGCAGGACGAGCCGAAGCGCTTCGTCGTCAGCGCGAGCATCCAGAAGCCAGGCGGCAACACGTTCCTGCCGCTGCTCGAGGTGAACGCCAAGGCGGGCGAGAATTTCTTCGTGGCGGGTCAGCAGCACCAGGGCGGCGTGCTCGTGCTCGGCATCAAGGTCGCGCCCTGAGCCGAGGGCGCTCGGCTCCCGCTCAGCGACGGCCCGAGGACGGCAGCGCGACGGGCAGGTCGAGGTAGAAGGCCGTCCCGCGCGGGGCGCACGCCTCCGCGCGGATGCTGCCGCCGTGCGAGGCGACGATGTTCCTGACGATGCTCAGGCCGAGCCCGGTGCCGCTCCCGTCGGTCTTGGTCGTGAAGAAGGGGTCGAAGATCCTCGGCAGGTGCTCGATGTCGATCCCGTGCCCCTCGTCCCGGATGGTCACCGTGATGTAACCGTCCTCCGGCGACGTCGCGGTGGTGATGCCGAGACAGCCGCCGTGCTCGTGCATCGCGTGCGCGGCGTTCGTGAACAGGTTGACGAACACCTGCGTCAGCGGGTCGATGACGCCCCGCACCGGAGGTATCTCGCCGAAGCATCGCTCGACGGTGACGCCCGTCTGGTCGAGCAGGTGCTCGCAGAAGACCAGCGCGCGCTCGATGATGTCGTGGAGGGAGACGGCGCCCGGCTTCTCCGTGGACGGCCGCGCGTAGGTGATGAGGTCGCGCGAGAAGCGGAGGATGCGGTCCGCCGCCTCGTTGATCCTCGCGAGCCGCTCGATGTCCGAGGGATCGAAGCCGCTGCGCTCGCCCTTGCGGCGCAGGTACTCGGAGTAGGCGAGGATCGAGGTGAGCGGGTTGTTGAGCTCGTGCACCACGCCGGCGGCCATCTTCCCGAGGGAGGCCAGCTTCTCGGCCTGGATGACCTGCGCGCGCAGCGACTCGTGCGCGCGCGCCTCGCGGAGCGAGGCGCCCAGGGTGAGCACGAGCCGGTCGACCAGCGCCTGGATGGGCGCGCTGTCGAGGTACACGGCGTCGTCTGCAGCGATGTGCATCGTCGAGCGCCCTTCAGGCTCGATGGCCGCGACGCGCTCGAAGGCGAACTCCGGGAGGAGCCGCGCCGGATCGCGGCCGTCGTCGCGGCGAGCGCGCGGCGACACCCGGACGACCGCCTGCGCGCCCGTCGCGCCCGGGATGTACACGCCGAGACCGCAGCCGGGCAGCATCTTCGCGGCTGCGCCGAGCAGCGCCGAGGCGCGCTGCTCGATGGAAGCGGACGGATCCAGCTCGCTCGACGCGATCAGCAGGTTGTCGATCCACTCGAGCGGGAGGTCCCGGGTGAGGGGCTTTCGAAGCGTGACGGGAGCGTCGGACAACGGCCGCTTCCCCAGGCGCTCCGCGCTCCTCCCGCTCACCCGATCCCCCTGTTCGGGTCGTCGCCGCTCGACCGGTCGAGATCGATGATCTTCGCGGCGCCGACATAGGATTTCGTTTCGTAGCGGGTGATCTTGCCGATCTTGCGGACGATCTCCGCCATCCGCTCGGCCTCGCTGCGGATCGTGGCCGCCGCCCCCTTGATGGGGGACGCGTCGTCGATCCGGCGGCAGATCAGCTCGGCGTAGCCGAGCACGCTGGTGAGGGGCTGGTTCAGCTCGTGCGCGGCCGCGCCCGCGAGCTCCGCGATGATGGCCTGCTTCTCGCGAGCGCGGAGCTCCTCCTGCGCCTCGGTGAGGCGGGCCTCCATCCGCATCCGCTCGCGCAGGTCGGTGAAGATGCCGACGGAGCCGACCGGGACGCCGTTCTCGAAGATCAACGCCGCGGAGAGGTGCACCGGGATGCGCGACCCATCCTTGGCGAGGACCTCGGTCCGGTAGCCCTCGAGCCGGCCGGGGCCGCCGTGCTCCTTCGCGTGGATGAGCCTCATGATCTGCTCGGCGTTGTGGTCGGGGTAGAGCGCGCGGACGTTCATCGCGCCGACGACCTCCTTCGCGTCATAGCCGTAGATCCGCTCGGCGGCGCGGTTGAAGAGCAGGACGACGCCCGCCATGTCGGCCGAGACGATGGCGTCGACGGAGCTCTCGATGACCCGCTCCAAGAACTCCTTGGTCTTGGTGAGCTCCGCCTCGGTGGCGCGCTCCGTGGTGACGTCGCGGAAGCTGACGAGGACGGCGCCGCTCTCCTCCCGGAGGACGCTGCTGAAGCTGAAGCTCAGGATGAGCTTCTCGTGCTCGGGCTCGCCCCGCCTCACGGTGAAGTCCACCATGTGCGGGAACGACCCCTTGGCGAAGCCGGCGCGGATCTCCTCGAGGAGCGGGTGCTCGCGGGGATCGACGAGGTCGGCCAGGTTCGCCTTCTCGAGGTCCTCCGCCGTGCGCCCGGTGATCGCCTGGGCGCGCGGGTTGGAGAAGAGGATGTGGCCGTCGGGATCGACGACGATGATGCCGTCCGCGGTCGAGTGGAAGAAGTCGGCGTAGCGCTGGAGCGCCTTGAGCCGGCGCTCCGCCTCGAACCGGGCGAAGGTGCTCTGCTGCGTCTGATCGCGGAGCGACTGCAGGATGCGCGCGTTGCGCAGGGCGATCGCGGTGGCGCTCGCGACCGTGCGCGCCAGCGAGAGCTCGTGCGTGTGGGGGGCCACCGGCTGCCGCCCGCGCAGAAAGAGCACGCCGAGCGGTTTGTCCTCGAACAGGATCGGCAGGAGGGCGAGCGAGCGGAACGCGTTCTCCGGGAGCTCGGCGCGCACGATGTCGAACAGCGGGTGCGCCTTCGCGTCGTCGATCACGAGCACGTCGCCCGTGCGCATGACGCGCTGGATCTCCGGGTACTTCCCGAGATCGATCGGCAGATCGCGGAGCTCCTTGTCGTCGCTCGCGGCGACCACGTAGCCGACGTCGCCCGAGTCGCGCACGAGCACGATGCTGCAGCGATCGACGCGCGCCACCTCGGCGATGCGGCGCACGACCGTGAAGAGGATGTTCCGGAAGTCGAGCGTCGAGGCGAGCGCCTGCGTCAGCTCGAGGACGACCTTCGCGTCGTGCTCCTTGCGCGCCAGGGCGTCGACGTAATCGCGGATCCGGAGCTGCCCGCGGATGCGGGCGATGAGCTCGGCCGGGCGAAACGGCTTGCGGATGAAGTCGTCCGCGCCGAGCTCGAAGGCGCGGGCGACGTCCTCGTCCGCGTCGAGCGCCGTCAACACGACGACCGGCACGTCCTGCGTGCGGCGATCGTCCCGTACGGCGCTGAGGACCACGTAGCCGTCCGGGGGCGGCATCACCAGATCGAGCAGCACGAGCGCGGGCACGCTCGCCTTGAGCCAGGCGAGCGCCTCCGCGCCCGAGGTGACCGCGACGGTCTCGATGCCCGCGTCGGCCAGCGCGTGCAGCAGCATCTGCCGGCTGACGGCGTCGTCATCCACGACGAGCACAGGATCACGGCGAGACACACCGCAAGCTTATCGATTCCACGCTGGAGCGATGAGAGAATTCCGGCTCACGGCGCAACGCTGGCCCGCTCACCAAACGTGGCGGGCGGCGCGGCGCATCGGGGCGCCGCGCGCGCGGCGTGGGTCAAGAGAAGAGATCCCCCTGCTTGGCCGCGGGAGCCGCGATGCCCAGGTGCTCGTACGCGCGGCGGGTCGCGATCCTGCCCCGGGGCGTGCGGCCGAGGAAGCCCTGCTGCAGCAGGAACGGCTCGTATACGTCCTCGATGGTGTCGCGCGGCTCACTGAGCGCCGCGGCCAGGGTGTCGACGCCCACCGGGCCGCCGTCGTAGTGATCGATGATGACGCGCAGCAGCCTGCGGTCCATCTCGTCGAGGCCGGCCGCGTCGATCTCGAGCCGCTCCGCGGTCTTGCGCGCGATCGCCATGGTGATCGCGCCGTCGCCGAGCACCTCGGCGAAGTCGCGCACCCGGCGCAGGAGGCGGTTGGCGACGCGGGGGGTGCCCCGCGAACGCGCGGCGATCTCGCGCGCTCCCCCGGCGTCGATCGGCACGTCGAGCAGGCCGGCGCTGCGCTGCACGATGCGCTCGAGCTCCTCGACCGGGTAGAAATCGAGGCGGACGACGTGGCCGAACCGCGACAGCAGCGGCGCGGTGAGCAGCCCGGTGCGGGTCGTGGCGCCGACGAGCGTGAACGGCTTCAACGCGAGCTGGATGGTCGTCGCGTACGGGCCGTCGCCGGTCATGATGTCGATCTTGAACGACTCGATCGCGGGGTAGAGGCTCTCCTCGACCGCCGGCGTGAGCCGGTGGATCTCGTCGATGAAGAGCACGTCGTTCCGCTCCAGCTTGGTGAGCAGCCCGGCCAGCGCGCCCTTGTGCTCGATCGCCGGCCCGCTCGTGACGTGGAGGGTGACGCCCATCTCGCGGGCGAGGATGTGGGCGAGCGTCGTCTTGCCGAGCCCGGGCGGGCCGCAGAAGAGCATGTGGTCCAGCGGCTCGTGCCGGCGGCGCGCGGCCTCGACGAAGACCTTCAGGTTCTCCGTGTGCTTGGCCTGGCCGACGTACTCGGCGAGCGAGGCCGGCCGGAAGAGACGGTCGAAGCGATCGTCGTCGCCTGTCTCGGCAGGAGAGAGCGCCCGTTCAGGCATGCCCCGGGAGTACCGCGGGCAGAGGGCGAAGGGAAGCGATCCCGCGCGCGGAAGGAGCGTGGGTCGCGCGCCGCCGGCGGCTGCGGGCGAGGTCAGCCGAGCGCGGGGACCGACGAGAGGCGAGGGCGGCGCGGCGGCGGGACGCGCGGCAGCCGCGCGCGGCAGAGCGGGCGGCCGTCCGGGGCTCCGTCGACCTCGAGCGAGCCGCCGTGGAGCTCGATCACCGAGCGCGCATGGCTGAGGCCGAGGGTCAGGCCGCGCCCGCGCGCCGTGGTCTGCCGGCTGAACAGCGCCTCCAGCTCGTCGGGCGGCACGTCGCGGCTGCCGTACTCGATGTCGATGCGGACCTCGCTGTTGAACTCGCCGGCCATCGTCGCGGTGAGGCGCACGAGGCGCGCGGACGGGTCGGCCGCGCCGGTCCGGAGCGCGTGCGCCACGATGACGGCGATCGCGCGCGTCGCGTACGCCTGGTCGACGGGGATCAGCGGCAGCGTGTCGCCGACCTCCACGACGACCTCCCCGTCGGCGTCGCTCGCGAGCTCGCGCGCCTTGCGGATCGCGCCCGCGATGAGCGCGCCGACGGACGTCGGCTGAGGCTCGAGCGTGAGCTGGCCGGCCTCGACGCGCGCGGCGTCGAGGATCGACTCGATGAGACCGAGGAGCTCGCGGCCGCGCGTCGAGATGAGCTCCAGGCTCTCGCGCTGGGCGGCGGTCAGGTCCTCCTGGCCCACGAGCTCGGCGAACCCGAGGATCGCGTTCAGCGGGCTCTTGAGATCGTGGCTCACGCTCGCGAACAGGAGGCCGCGCATGCGCTGCGCCGCCTCGCGGGCCTCGAGCGCGCGCTCCTGCGCCGCGGCGAAGACGCGGAAGCGCTCGGCGAGATCCTCGATGGCGTGCCCGAGCCGGGCGACGACGGCGAACCGGGCGGGGCGGGCGATCTGCGTGGCGCCGCGGAGCACGCTGTCCGTGCCGAGCAGGCGCACCTGCTTCGTGGCGTGTACGAGATCGGCGGCGAGGACGCGGCCGAACAGGTTGCCGAGCACGCCGGCGACCAGCACCGCGAGCAGCGCGACGAGCGCGCCCCAGATCGCCGCGGAGGGCTCGAGGTCGGCCGAGAACCGGATGTTGGCGCAGCCGCCGTCGAGCGGCGTGATCACGGCGATCTGCCCGTCGGCCTCGCGGCCGAAGGAGGGCTCCGCGCTCACGCAGTCGTGCTGCACGCGCGCGAGGAACCCGTACTCCGCCGCGGCGGCCACGACGTCGTTGCGATCGGCCTCCGCGATGGCCCCGAGCGACGGATCGAGCGCCGTCCGCGCGATGAGCCCCGCGGTCGTGCGCCGGCTCCGCTCGATGAACGTCTGGAGGTGCGCGTTCGCGATCAGCACCGCCCCGACGCCGACGAGCAGCACCGGCGCGGCGACGGCGAGGAGCAGCTTGTAGGTGACCCGCCGGCGCGGCGTCTGGTAAAACTCGGCCGTTTCGAGCAACGAGCCGATCGCCTCGGCCGGGCTGATCTCGAAGAGGCTGAACGTCGTGGCGCGCGTCAACACGTAGTGCGGGATCGCGGACGCGCAGAGGATCGTGATCGCGAGGATGAGCAGGCTGACCGCCCGGCCGTCGTCGAGCTTCTCCGGCCTGATCCCCGGGATCATCGTGAGGCTCGAGATCGTCGAGCTCGCCAGCACGAAGCGCAGCGCCAAGGACGGCGGCAGCTCGGCGAACCGCTCGAGCTCCTCGTGATCGATGTCGCGCGAGCCGATCATGAGCGAGCGCAGCAGGTTCCGGTGCGTGCGCAGCCGGAGCAGCGTCAGCAGCGTGGTCGCGACGATCGCGGCGAGCGCGATCTTGGCGCCGACCGAGAGCACGCTCGCGGCGACGTCCTGCTCCAGGATGAGCAGCTTCGGCGCGAGCGCCGCGATCGCCCCGAACGCGGCGACGCCGACCAGCGCCTGGCGGACGAGCACGCGCCGCGCGAAGTGGATCGCGTCGTCCCTCATGCGCTCTTCGTTCATACGATCCTCCCACCTGGCCGGCCGCCGCCCGGCTCGCTCACGGGCGTCGCCGCCGCGTCCGGCGAGGGCGGCTGGACCGGCGCGGGCTGGGGGGGCGGGGCGACCCAGAGCGGCAGGGTGATCGTGAAGGTCGAGCCCCGCCCGAGCTCGCTCTCCAGCTGGATCGTCCCGCCGTGCATCATCACGAGGCGCCGCGCGATCGAGAGCCCGAGCCCCGTCCCGGCCCGGCGAGAGCGCACGTCGCCGGTCTGCCGGTACTCCTCGAAGACCGCCGACGTCTCCTCCGGCGGGATGCCGGGGCCGGTGTCCTGGACGGCGATGGTCGCGTAGCGGCCGCGCGCCGCGATGTGGACCGCCACCGAGCCGCGCGCCGTGAACTTGACGGCGTTCGAGACGAGGTTCGTCAGGATCTGCCGCACCCTCCGCGGATCGGCGTGCGCGAGGAGGCCGTGCTCCCCGGTGACGCGCAGCTGGATGGGCTTGTCGCGCGCGGCGGCGGACGCCTCCCGCATCACCTGATCGACGACGACGCGGAGGTTGACGGCGCGGCGGGAGAGCTGGAGCTTGCCCGTCTCGAGCGCCGACAGATCGAGGATGTCGTCGATGAGCGTGCGCAGGTGCTCGCCGCTCTGCCGGATGACGGACAGCGCCTCGCGCGCGTCCTGGCTGAGCGGCCCGTCGACCTCGCTCTCGAGCACGTGCGCGAACCCGAGGATGGCGTTGAGCGGCGTGCGCAGCTCGTGGCTGAGCCCCGCGAGGAACGCCGAGCGCTCGCGGTCCATCGCGGACGCTTGCTGGAGATCCGCCCGGTAGGAGCGCTCCGCCGCGGCGAAGCGGGTGATCAGCAGGTTGAAGGCCGCCGTCAGGAGGCCCACCTGGTCGAGCGACCTGATCGGCACCGGCTCGGTCTGGATGAGGTCGGTGCTCGACGCGCTCTGGCCGTGCCCGCGCGCCATCGCGGTGATGCGCTCGCGCAGGTAGTCGACGTCGTCGCGCGCCGCCTTGGTGAACGAGAGCGCGACCGCGACCGCCACGCCGAGCAGCAGCGTCGTGAGCGCCGCGACCGCGTTGCCGAGGGCGAGCGAGTCGGGCGGCGGGGTCGGCGCCGAGACGAAGGTGAGCACCGAGAGGTGGGACAGGGGCGGGCGGAGCGGGCGCGCCGCGAACCGGACGCGGCCGAGCGAGGTCGTCTCCTCGCCCTTGCCCCGCGTGAGCATCTGGAAGATGTCGGCCTTGGCCGGCGCGCCGAAGCTCTCGTTCACCAGCACGTGGCCGTTCTGCTCGACGAGCAGGATCTCCGACCCGGTCCGCCGCGCCGCCTGACCGAGGACCTCGGTCCGCTCCGCGTCGGCGGTCCCATGGAGCCGCGCCGCGAGCGTCGCGGCCAGCACCTCCGCGCGCAGGCTCGCGGCCTGATCGCTCATCCTGGCGAGCTGGCGGATGCCGATCAGCGCGATCGCCACCGCGGTGGCGATCCCCACGACGATCACGATCGCGGGCGCGAGCGGCACGAGCGGCATCGTGCCGCGAGGCCAGCGGATGAGGCGACGGCGAGCCACGGCGAGGGCAGGATGCTAGCGCGCTTCGGGCGGCGTACGGGCCGCCTCAGGCGCCCGGAGCGCGATGGGGCTTACCCGCCTCACCTGGGATCGGTCGCCAGGAGCGCGAAGACGGAGTGGTCGAGCCAGCGGCCGTCGCACCACTCGGCCTGCCGGGCGATGCCCTCGAAGCGAAACCCGAGCCGCCCGATGACCGCGAGGGAGGCGTGGTTGTCCGTGGCGGCCGCGACCCGCACCCGGTGCGCGCCCATGTGGCCGAACGCGAACCCGAGCGCGGCCTTCGCGGCCTCGGTCATCAGGCCGCGTCCGGTCGCCTCCTTGCGCAGCCAGTACCCGAGCTCGCAGGAGCGGTGCAGGTGCACGCACGACTCGAGCCCGACCACCCCCGCGAGCGTGCGGTGCGCGCGCTCGCGGATGACGAAGCGCAGCGCCCTGCCGTGATCCCAGTCGGCGGCGCACGCCTCGGCGAAGCGCACGCTCGCGGCCGGATCCGTGTGGAACTGCACCCAGGGCAGCCAGCGCTGGAGCGTCGCGCGCGAGCCGCTGACCGCGAGCCAGAGCTCCGGTCCGTCGGACGGATCGATCGGCACGAGGAGCAGCCGCTCGGTCTCGATGGGGCGGGCGCGGACCTCGCTTCGAGGTGGGAGGATGAGCATGGGGTCACCGGCACTGGATGCGAGCGGCGTAGGGCTCGAGATGACCCGCCTCGTAGTCGAGCCAGGCGACATACCACTCTCCGGGCTTCGCGCCGGGGCTGATCGATGGCGCCGGCTGATCGCCGCTGACGCGGGCGAACTTCGTGGGCGCGCCGATGCCGTCGCGGTTGATCGATGCGGTCAGCATGCGGCCCTGCTCGAACCAGACGAGCTGGGCCTGACCGCTCGGCGCGATCGCGACCGACGGGCGCGCGCCGGTCTTCGAGAACCTCTTGCGCCAGAGCGGCTGCCCCTTGGCCGGATCGATGTACGCAGCCGACGCGCCCCCGATCGGCGCCTCGCCGTGCCAGACGACGAAACAGCCGGCCGCGCCGCACGCGAGCGAGGGGCTGTCGCTGCGGGCCCGGTCGCTGTTCACGAGCGACAGCTCGCCGAGGGCGCGGTCGGCGCGCTTGCCGGGCGCGGCCGGCGGGAGCCCCTTGTCGGCGCTCGCGAGCGGGAGGCGCATGTACTGGATGACCCGCATCGGATCGCGATCGAAGCGGAAGGCGAGGTGCATCACGTCGCTCGTCACCGCGATCGAGGGCAAGCGGACGCGCGGCTTCGACGGGCCCGTCGGGGTCACGTCCGTGAGCCGGATGATCTCGCCGACCGGATCGAGGTTCGGCGAGAGGCGGCGCATGAAGAGGTCCTCGGAGGAGGCGTTGTCCCCGTCGTCCGACCACGCGATCACGAACCCCTCGGGGGCGCGCGTGAGCGAGGGCCAGGAGTTCCCCCCGCGAGGGAAGCGGGCGACCATCATCGCGGGGCCGTCGATCCGGCCGCTGGCGTCGAGCCAGCGCACGTACACGCCGGCCTCGGGCCCTTTGCCGTCCCAGTACGTGAGCACCAGCCGATCGCCGGCGGTCGTCAGCTCGGGGCGACCGATGGCGCGGCCCTCGGGCGTCACGTCGAGCGCGGGGGACGACGGGCGCATCGCGCTGTCGAGCGCCGCCGTGTACGCGTGCTCGGTGCCCTCGTGCGAGTCCGTCCAGGTGATCACCGCGCCGCGCGGCCCGAGCGAGATCGAGGGCCGGCTGGCGCCGATGGCGCGGCCGCCCTCGCGCACGAGATCGTGCGTGCGCGGCCGGGCGAGCCCGGTGAGCTGGCACGGCGCCTTGCCGCTCGCGTCCTTCAGGGCGACCTGCACGTGCTCGATCAAGGTCCGAGGCACGGGGTGGTTGCCCTTCTCCTGAGCGTCCCTCAGCAGCCGGAGCGCGGCCTTGAGATCGCCGGCGGCGATCGACTCCTGCGCCTGCGCGACGAGCGGCGGCCACTGCAGGCCCGGCGGCTCGGGCTGGGCGTCGGCGCGCGCCGGCACGGCGGCCGCCGACGCGGAGGACGAAGGCGCGCTGACGACCGGCGGCGGCGCGGCGCTCGACGAGACGGGCGGCAGCGTCGTCGGCTTGAGGAACTGGCGGTAGCCCGCGTACGCGGCGCCCGCGGCGAGCACGAGCACGCCGAAGACGACGAGCGCGCGACCGGCCCCGCCGCGCCTCGGCGGCGAGCGCTGCGCGAGCGGATCGGACACCGAGGCCTCGCCCGAGCCCCCGGAGAACGTGATCTGCTGCCCCGCGCCCTGGCTCACGCGCCCGGCCGGCGTGCCGCCCGGTGAGCTCGAGAAGTCCAGCCCGGCGAACGGATCCAGCCCGCGCTCCGCCGGGCCCGAGGGGACGGTGCGCCGCGCTTCGTTGGGGGTCACACGGACGACCCCCGGCGGATCGAACGTCACGTCCGCTGGCGGGTCGCCGCCGGTCGGCAGGACCCCCGCCTGCGACGGCTCCGCGCCGCGCGGGGGCGTCGGCTGCGCGACGCCGAGCGCGATCGAGAGCTCGTCGGCGAACTCCTTCGCGGTCTGGAAGCGGCGATCGATCGAGCGGTCGAGCGCCTTCTCGAACCACACGGTGAAGCTCGGCGGCAGATCCGGGCGGAGCGCCGAGGGCTGCGGCAGCGGCGCGTTCGCGATCTGCGCGAACGTCATCGCGACGCCCTGCTCGGTCTGCCAGACGGTGCGGCCGGTGAGGCACTCGTAGGTGATGCAGCCGAGGGCCCAGAGGTCGGCGCGATGATCGACCGCCCCCTGCCCGCGCACCTGCTCCGGGCTCATGTACGCCGGCGTTCCGAAGACCGCGCCCTCGCGGGTGAGGCGCGCCTGCGCGTCGCCGCCGTCGACGGGCGCGTAGAACTTCGCGAGCCCGAAATCGAGGATCTTCGCGCAGAGCCGGCCCTCTTCGTCTTTCGTGAGGAAGATGTTCTCCGGCTTGAGGTCGCGGTGGACGATCGAGGCGGCGTGCGCCTTCGTGAGCCCTCGACACACCTGGGACACCACCGCGACGGTGGTCTCCGGATCGAGGTACCTGACCACGGTCATGCGCTCGTAGAGCGACTCGCCTTCCAGGAGCTCAAGCACGAGGAAGGGCCGCCCGTCGTCGAGCTTGCCGGAGTCGTAGACGTCGCAGATGAACGGGCTACGGATCGACGCGGCGGCTCGGGCCTCGCGGAGGAAGCGCTCGACCACAACGGCGGAGGTCGTCAGCTCCTGTGCGAGCACCTTGATCGCCACGCGCTTGCCGATGTCGATGTGCTCGGCCTCGTACACGGCGGCCATGCCGCCGCGCCCGATCTCGCGTGTGATGCGGTATTTTCCGGCGAGGACCGTGCCTACCGGGATCTTCGCTTTGTTCGGCAAAGCCATCAGGCAGGGCTGTCCCGCGACTGGATTCGCCAGCGGAGACTATTCGAGCCGGGTCGCAAGAACAATGGCGAGCGCGGGGGGACCCGTCCGGGAGGGGGGAGCCACCCCCTCGGGGCGCCGTGGAGGCGGGCTCTGCCATCGCCCGGACGGAGCCGGGGGGCGGCGCCGGCCCGGGGAAGGAGGAGGCGGACCCACCCCGGCGCCTGGGCGAGGGGGGCGGGCGCGCTCCCGCCCGGGGCCCCTCCTCGGGCTCCCCGGGGCGGGGCCCCGGGGCGGTGAAAAAAGTAAGCGGGCTCTGATTTCCGGAGGCCGGAACCACTTTTCTCACGCACGCGCAGTGCGCGAAACATTCCGGAAACATGAGCTTGGGTACACCAGCCTGGACCTCGGGTTGCTGCGCCAGCGCCCGGGGTGAAGGGTCGCCGATCCAGCTCTGCTGGATGGGCCCCTGAGTCGTTGACAAGCGTCGGGGCAATGCTCGGCAGGCCGGGCGGACCCCGTCACGGATCGGAGGCCGGGCGGCGCCCGGCACATCGACGGGAGGCCGCCGGCGGAGGCGTCCCCCCTTTACCGGCTCTGCTCCGGCGGGGCTTTTCGGGTGCTCGCCCGGGATTTTACCCTGGCGGGCACCCGGTCACCACAGGCGTGCGCAATGAAAAAGGTCGAGGCGATCATCAAGCCGTTCAAGCTCGACGAGGTCAAGGACGCCCTCGCCGAGGTCGGGATTCAGGGCATGACGGTGACCGAGGTAAAGGGCTTCGGTCGGACCGGCGGCAAGAAGGAGGTCTATCGAGGGTCGGCGTATGTCGTCGACTTCGTCCCGAAGGTGAAGGTCGACATCGTCGTGCCGGACAGCATGGTCGGCGACGTGATCGACGCCATCGAGAAGAGCGCCAAGACGGGTCGGATCGGCGACGGCAAGATCTTCGTCGTCCCCGTCGAGGAGGCCGTGCGGATCCGAACGGGGGAGCGCGGCGAGGACGCCATCTAGGCGAGCCGCGGGCAGAGCGTCACAGGGCATTCGCAGCGGGTCGCAGGCTCGACAACCCAGGCAGCCAACAGCGAGCACGAGCCAGCGCGCCGTAGAATCACATCCAGCGAGAGCAGCGAGTCAGCGAGGAAAGAGAAGATCATGAAGGCCAAAGATGTCGTCGCGTTTGCGAAGGAAAACGACGTAAAATTTGTCGATCTCAAGTTCATCGATCTGCCCGGCATCTGGCAGCACACGACCGTCCCGGTGTCCCGTCTGAACGAGGACATCTTCGAGGAGGGGATCGGCTTCGACGGCTCGTCGGTGCGCGGCTGGCAGCCGATCAACGCGAGCGACATGCTGATGACGCCCGATCCGACGACGGCGAAGCTCGACCCCTTCCACGCCCAGAAGACGCTCAGCCTGATCTGCAAGATCAGCGACCCCGTCACCGGCCAGCCCTACGGCCGCGACCCCCGTTACATCGCCCAGAAGGCGGAGAACCACCTCCGTCAGAGCGGCATCGCTGACACGACCTACTTCGGGCCCGAGGCCGAGTTCTTCGTCTTCGACTCGATCCGCTACGAGAGCTCGCCGCGCGGCGCCTTCTACGAGATCGACAGCGACGAGGCGGTCTGGAACACCGGCAAGGCCGGCCTGAACCTCGGCCACAAGATCCGGTCGAAGGAGGGCTACTTCCCCGTTCCGCCGACCGACACGCTCGCGGATCTGCGCGCGGACATGATGTCCACGCTGATCGAGACCGGCATCGCGGTCGAGGTCGGCCACCACGAGGTGGCGTCGGCCGGGCAGTGCGAGATCGGCATCAAGTTCTCGACGCTGACCACGATGGCCGACAACCTCATGTGGTTCAAGTACGTCATCAAGAACGTCGGCCGCAAGCACGGCAAGTCGGTGACGTTCATGCCGAAGCCGCTCTTCGGCGACAACGGCAGCGGCATGCACTGCCACCAGTCGCTCTGGAAGGAGGGCAAGCCGCTCTTCGCCGGCGACGGCTACGCCGGGCTGTCCGACACGGGCCTCTGGTACATCGGCGGCATCCTGAAGCACGCGAAGTCGATCGCGGCGCTCACCAACCCGACGACGAACAGCTACCGCCGGCTCGTCCCGGGCTACGAGGCGCCCGTGAACCTCGCGTACTCGAGCCGCAACCGCTCGGCGTCGATCCGCATCCCGCTGCCGCCCGGCAACAGCCCGAAGGGCCGCCGCATCGAGGTCCGCTTCCCGGACGCGAGCTGCAACCCGTACCTCGCCTTCGCGGCCATGATGATGGCCGGCCTCGACGGCATCCAGAACCGGATCGACCCGGGCGACCCGCTCGACAAGGACATCTACGCGCTCTCGCCCGAGGAGCTCAAGGAAGTGCCGCACATGCCGGGCTCGCTCGACGAGGCGCTCAGCTCCCTCGAGCGCGACCACGAGTTCCTCCTCCGCGGCGACGTCTTCACCCGCGACATCATCAAGACCTGGATCGACTACAAGCGCGAGCGCGAGGTCGACGCGATCCGGCTCCGCCCGGTCCCGCACGAGTTCTTCCTCTACTACGACGTCTGATCACCCCCGCCCGAGGGGCAGCGCAGGGTCCGGCGCACGGGAAACCGCGCTGCGACCCTCGCTGCCCGCGCTCTTCATCGCTCGCCGCCCCGTTCGTCGAGCGCCGGTGACGCGAGAGGCGCCGCGGCGCCTCGACATCCAGGCTTTTCCGTCCATCGCCGCGGCCCCTCGGGCCGCGAGGCCGGCTGCCGTCTCCGCGGGTCGCGAACTTTTGCTTCCGGCTGGACCGAGCGGCCCGCGGTACCGCTCGTCCATGCGCCGGGTTATCCTCCGGCCCGTCTCCGATGTGGGTCGGGGGTAAGGCATCCCCCTCCCGGAGCTTCCCCGGAGACACCTCGGCGTAGCAGTGAACCCCGGCGATCTCATCCAGTCTCGCTACCGGCTCGTGAAGCTCCTGGGCCGAGGCGCCAGCGGGTCGGTGTGGGCCGCGAAGAACGAGCTCATCGATCGCGACGTGGCGCTCAAGGTGATGCGCCCCGAGGTGGCCGAGGACGCCGTCGCGCTCCAGCGGTTCTTCAACGAGGCGAAGGCGAGCGGGCGCGTGCGGAGCCCCAGCATCGTCGAGATCCTCGACCTCGGTCAGGCCGAGGACGGCTCGCCGTTCCTCGTGTTCGAGCTGCTCGTCGGCGAGGGGCTCGACGAGTGGCTGCGCCGCGAGCACACGCTCGAGCCGGAGACGCTCGTCGAGATCTTCATCGGCCTCGCGCGGGCGCTCGACATGGCGCACCAGCAGGGGATCATCCACCGCGATCTCAAGCCCGCGAACATCTACGTGCACAGGAATCACCTGGGCGAGCTCGTGGGGAAGATCCTCGACTTCGGGATCAGCAAGGTGCTGGAGAGGGAGCACAACTTCTCGCTGACCCACACGGGCTGCGTCGTCGGATCGCCGGCGTACATGTCGCCGGAGCAGGCCGCGGGGCGCGAGGACCTCGACGGCCGCGCCGACATCTGGTCGCTGGGCGTCGTCATGTACGAGGCGCTGACAGGGACGCTCCCGCACCAGGCGCCGAACTACAACGCGCTCATGGTCCGCATCCTGAGCAAGGACTGCGATCCGATCGCCTCGCGCCGGCCTGGGCTACCGCCGCGCCTCTGCCACATCGTCGACGCCTGCCTCCGGCGCGAGCGCGACGAGCGGATCGCCTCGGCGGGCGTGCTCGCGAAGGAGCTCGAGGCCTTGCTCCGCGAGCTGCGCGCCGCGCGCTTCCGGGGGCGGCGGGGGCGGCGCGCCTCGGACGTCGTGCTGGGCGACACCCTCGCGCCGGAGAGCGCCGCGATGCGCGGCGGTGGCGCCGCCGGGACGCTGGGGCGGCTCGTGCAGCACGGCAGGCGGCTTCCCCCGGCGATGCTCGTCGCAGCGGGGCTCGGCGTCGTGTTCTGGGCGATGGTGCTCGTGCTCCTCGGCAGGTACTGGACCCGCTGAGCGGCGCCCTCGGCCGCGGCCCCCTGCCACCGCGAGCGGCGTGCTCCCGCGCGCGGGCCGGTGGACGGCGGCGAGCGGCCCGCGCGCGCCGGCGGCGGGCGTCGGGCGGCGTCTCGTGCAGCGAAGGGTCGCGCGCTCGACGTCAGAGGCGCGGCGCGCTCGTGCTCGCGGCGGGCGCGTGCGCGCGGCGGTCGCCCAGCGCGTCGCAGCGATGCGCGTGCGCATCGGGCGCGCGCGGCTCCGCCGGCCCGGGCGCAGGCGCGTCGCCATCGCCGAGCATGCCGCCGAACCACGCGCGAGGCCCGAGCCGCGCGAAGCTCGAGAGCAGCAGCGCGCCGAGCGCCGCCGCGCAGATCCACGCGACGGGGGCGTGCTCGCGGGCCGCGAGGCCGTGGAGCTCAGGGACCGCGGCGGCGGGGACGAGCGCGTTCGCGGCGAGGCCCATCGCGACGGAGAGGGCGACGCTGGCGAGCGCGAAGGCGGCGGCGGCGCGCGCGCCGAGCGACCGCTTCAGCGCGGCGAGCGCCGCGGCGCTGGTCGAGGGCCCCATCACGAGGAGCGCGAGCGCCGCGCCGACCGAGAGCCCCTTGTGGACCATCACCGCGGCGAGCGGCGTCGCGCCCTGCGCGCACACGTAGACGGGCGCCGCGATGAGGGCGCTCACCACGACGCCGGCCGGCGCGCCGAGCGCGCGCGCAGCGGCCGGCTCGAGCGTCGCCTCGAGCGCGGCGGCGAGCGCGAGGCCGACGACGTACCACGCGGCCACGCGGTCGAGCGCCGGACCAGCGGCCTCGGCGGCGGCGGCGCGGAGCCGCGCGCCCAGCGACGCGACGGCGCCCGCGACGGCGGGCGGCGCGCTGCTGCGCGGCGCCGCGCCGGGAGCGCCGGCCGCCCTGGCGACGAGGCGCGCGAGCAGCACGGCGAGGAGGGCGCTGCCCGCGATACGCGCCGCGGTGAACGGCAGGCCGAGCAGCTGCAGCGACATCAGCGCGCCGCCCACGTCGAGCGCCGGCGCGAGCGCGGCGAGGGAGACCATCGCGGCGACCGGAGGGCCGCCGCGCGGTCGTCCGGTCGCGCGATGCGGGACGAACGCGCGCAGGAGCCCCACCGCGGCGAGCCCCGCGAGCATCGCGGGCGCGGTCGCGACGAACAGCGAGCCCAGCGACCCGGCGATCGACGGCTCGGGCCCGTGCGCGTGCGTGAAGACGCTCTCCTCGCCGGGGAGCGCGAGCGCGGCGCAGAGCCCCGAGACGAAGGCGACGGCGCTCGCGGCCCGCGCCGTCTGGCTCCGGGGCGGCGCCTCGTGCGTGTGGACGACGAGCCGCAGGAGGACGCCGAGGCCGAGGGCGATGAACACCTCGAGCGACGCGTGCGGGAGGCCGTCCATGAGGCGCTGCCCGAGGAGGGCGCCGAGCAGCGTCAGCAACCCGAGGAGACCGAGGCGCAGGGCGAGCTGCCGCCACCCCCAGGCGGGCAGGAAGCGCGCCGCGAGCGAGAGCCCCTCGGGGAGCCGATGCACGAGCACGGCGCTCGCGATGAGCAGCCCGTCTGCGCCGCCGTCGGCCGCGGCCGCGGCCAGCGCGAGCCCGGCGCCGTCGAGCAGACCGTGGACGGCGAGCGCCGAGAACGCGATCTCCCGGCCCAGGACCTCGCCGGTGTCGCGCCGCCGGTGCTCCGCGAGCGAGAGCGCGACGTACCCGAGCGCCGTCCAGAGGACCGCCTGCGGCCCGATCTCCTCGACGGCGTGGGGGAGGTGGCGCGCGAGGACCAGGGTGGGGACGAGCCCGAGCGTCAGCCCGTCGAGCGCCGACGTCGGCAGCGCCCTGCGCCGGCCGAGCGCCACGAGGAGCGGCCCGGTGGCGAGGCCGACGATCGACAGGGCGACGACGAGCGCGAGCATGGGCGCTTGGCGCTATGCCCGAGCGACGGACCCCAATCAACATCAAATTGATGTTGCAATCGAGCTGCAAACAGCCGCCGCGCCCCCCGCGCGGCGGCGCCTTTTCGCGATCCTCGGGCTCGTCACGCGGCCCCGGCAGGCCTGAGCTCAGGGCTGCCGCGCGGCTCCGCTGGCTCCGGCTCGGACCGACGCGCGGCTCGGACCGACGCGCGGCTCGGAGCGGCCCGCGGCTCAGGCCGGCCCGCGGCTCAGGGCCGCCGCGCGAGCCCGCGCGCCCGGCTCAGGGCTGCACGCACCGGTCGCAGCGACCCTTGATCTGGATCTGGAGACCCTTGCGGCGCAGCGCGCGGGGCGCGCCGCGCGCCGCCTTGATCTCGATGCTCTCGTCGGGGAGGCAGAGCACATCTCCGCACGTGTCGCACATGAAGTGGGGGTGCTCGTCCTTCGCGTGCTCGCCGCTGCCCTCGCGCAGCTCGAACCGCCACAGGTGGTCGCCCATGTCGGTGCGGCGCACGAGCCCCGCATTCGTGAGATCGATCAGGTTCCGGTAGATGGTGGCGCGATCCCACCCCTTGGGAGCGAGCTCGGCCGCGAGCTCGGCGTGGCTCACGGGCGTCCGCGAGCGGCCGAGGCTCTGCAGCACGGCGATGCGCGGCGAGGTGGCTCGTAGGCCGGTCGCCCGGATCTGCTCGCGGAGCTGCTCCGCGGACTGACCTGCTTTCGTACGCGCCATGCGAGACATCTACCGTCGCCAGGACAGTACTGCAATCAGGATGCTCGGAGCTCACCGGACGCGCGCCCCGGGCCGGCCGCAGGGGCGAGTGAGATCGCCCGACCGCCGCGCGGCTCGCCCCGCCGCGCCCGTGCTCGGCGAGGCCGCCGCCGAGGGACCACCAGGCCGGCGACCGCGCCCTCTCCCGCCCCGCCGCGGCCGCGGGCGCGCGTGCGCCGCGCAGCCCGGGGCGAGCCGGCGCAGCGAGCGCGGCCGTAAGCCCGAGGTCGATGAAGATGGCAGATGGCGAGTTGGACAACCTTGTGGGGCCTCGATTCGAGCGTGGCTCAAACTGCACAGGCAAGGCGGATGTGCCGCGGCGCGGTGTTCCTCAGAAGGCTTTTCGAAACCTGGGTGAGCTCCCCGAGCCTGCTGCCGAATACGCAGAGGACATGGAACCGGCGGAGCCGCCATCGTCCCGGTCGTCGCGTCTGGTCTCGACTCGAGGGTCACTTCTGGAGAGCGCCGATCTCGGCGCGTGCTCCATAATGGAGCGATCGCTCCATGTTGGAGCAGCCGAGGTGTCGCTCTGCGCGTATCGTTGCGCCGCGTCATGGGAGGGTGCGCGCTCGACGGACCCTCTGGCGTTCGGCGAGATGACGCAAGACGACCAAGACGTGGAATCTCACCTTGTCGTCGTGCGTGAAATCAGCCCTTTTGGAATTGAACTGATTGTCATCGCGGATATATATTCCTGCTTCCTTTGCGGGGCCTGAACCAAGGAGAATGTCCATGCGAGCTCGGACGCGTGCGGAGGTACTTGCCTTAGTCTTGATCGCTGCCTTGAGTGCCGCCGCGTGCAACGGCGAGCCCGCCGCCCCGGCGGAGCAGGAAGCGCCGGCCGTCGTCGACGCCGAGCCCGAGCAGGTGGAGGCCGCGCCGGCTCCCCTCCGGCGCAGCTGCGCGACCGTCGAGCTGAGCGAGGCTGAGAGGGATGCGGTCGATCAGTTCGTCCGCAGCCGGGTGGCGGCCGGATTCACCGTGGAAGGGCCGGTCCAGATCCCCGTGCACTTCCACGTCATCAACAAGGGAACGGGTATACGGAACGGCGACGTGCCCGATTCCATGATCAACGACCAGATCAGGGTGCTCAACGAGGCGTACGCGACCACGCGCTTCAGCTTCGTTCTGGAGTCGGTCGACCGGACCACGAACGCGACCTGGTACACCATGTCGCTCGGCTCCACGGCCGAACGGCAAGCCAAGAGGGCGCTCCGTCAGGGTGGTCCGGACCACCTCAACCTCTACACCGCGAACCTGGGCGGCGGTCTACTCGGCTGGGCGACGTTCCCCTCGGACTACGCGGCGAAGCCGAGCGATGACGGCGTCGTCATCCTGTACTCCTCGTTGCCGGGCGGCAGCGCGGCCCCGTACAACGAGGGAGATACGGGCACGCACGAGGTCGGACACTGGCTCGGGCTCTACCACACCTTCCAGGGTGGCTGCAAAAAGACCAACGACGGGGTCGACGACACGCCGCCTGAGCGCAGCGCCTCGTATGGCTGCCCGATGGGCCGGGACACCTGCGGGGGCGGTGGTGTCGACCCGATCACAAACTTCATGGATTACACCGACGATTACTGCATGAACTCGTTCACTGCGGGTCAGGCTGCTCGCATGTCGGCGCTCTGGGACGCGTATCGTTGAACGGGAGATGATGTGGGAGCACAGCCGGCGAGCGGCGGAGAAGTCCGCCACTCGCCGGCTAGCGAGGCGCGATCGTCAGAGGACGATCACGCCTCGCCGGCCGGCGAGGCGCGATCGTCAGAGGACGATCACGCCGACTTGACCTGCGCCCGGCCCTCGAACCGCTGGCTCTCGGGGAGGACGCGGGGCGCGGGTTTCGCCTGGGGCGCGCTCTCGCCGTCGTCGCCCTGCGCGATGCGCTGCTGGCGGCGGGTGCCGGCCTGGACACCGAAGTAGACGCCGAGGAACGTCACGAGACCCCAGCCGAGCAGGCCGGCGGCGATGAGGCCGGTCTGGCGCGAGGCGTCGCTGCCGAGCTGGCTCATCTCCTCCATCGGCGCCGACAGCTTGCTCACCTCCTTCATCGGCTCGCGCAGCGTCGCGACCTGCTCCATCGGCTGCCGCAGCCCGGCGACGTCGCGCATCGGCGCGTTCAGGGCGGCGACGTCGCGCATCGGGGCGTTCAGGGCGGCGACGTCCTCGAGCGGGGCGCGGATGCCCGCGAGGCTCTCGTTCATCGCCGCGATCGTCGCCTTCATTTCGCTCAGCCGGTCCATCGACTGCTCGAGGCTCGCGGTCTGCCGCAGGCTCTGCTGCATCGCGTCCATCGAGCCCTTGAGCTCGGCCAACCGATCCATCGCCTCCTGCATCTCGGCGACCTTCTCCATCGGCTGGCGCAGCTCGGCCAGCCGATCGAGGCTCTGCTGCGAGTCCCGCAGCGTCCGATTCGAATCCTCGATCGTCGACCGCGTGCGCCTCATCTCCTCGGTGGTCGCCTGGATGGAGCGCGTGTTCGTGTCGACCATCGTCGCCATGCCGCAGCCCGTCGACGCGAGGACGAGCAGCGTCACCGGCGCAATCTGACGGATTCCCTTCCAATGCATATCCGATCGTTGATGCCTCGAAGGCGTCGCGTCAACGTGCATTTGACGCGGTGCGCTGGAATATGACATAGCCGTGTCCGGGGGGTGAGGCGCTGTGGGATGGTGCGCAGCGCGCTACACAGGTTTCGCGGCGCGCGGCGCGTCCTCGCACGCTGCTGTGAACTGTCGGTGTCGGTTCGGCGGACGTTGGCGCGCCGGGCGCCAGAAGCGGGATGAGGGAGAGGTCGAGCGCGCGGCCGCGATGCGCGCGGCGCCCCCCAGCGCCGCTGTCCGGAGCTTCAACGCGGGCGAGGGGCATCTCATGCCGGCGCGGCGAGCGTCAGGGGGCGCCCGGCGGCGGCCGCGGGGCGGGGGCGCTCACGGCGCCGGGCGGCGAGGGCGGGGCGCGCCGGCGCGGAGGACGAGCGCGGCCAGGGCCGCGAGCGCGGCCGCGGCGAGCCAGGCAGGCCGGCCGAAGGCCCGCGTCCCCGCCGCGAGGGCGCCGTCGACCCACGTGACGTCGAGCAGGGAGCCGCGCAGGCCCGCGCCCGCGAGCGCGGTGAAGCTCGCGTGGGCGGCGATCGGCGCGAGCACGCCGCGGCCGCGCAGGAAGAGCGCCGCGGCGAGCGCGCCGAGCGCCGCGGCGAGGGTGAAGCTCGACACGGTCGCGCCCGGCGCGAGCCCGAGGGCGGCGCCGTGCGCGAGGGCGGAGAAGGCGATCGCGTGGCGGGTCGAGATGCCGGCGCGCGCCGCGGTGGCGAACGGAATGCCGGTGAGCAGGAGCTCGTCGCGCACGGCGAGCGCGATCGCGCGCACCACGGCGAAGCCGAAGCTCGCCGAGGGCGCGCCAGCGTCGACGGCCGCCCAGCCGAGGAGCGCGGAGACGCCGAGCGTCAGCAGCACGGCCAGGGCGCCCACGGCCGCGCCGAGCCCGACGCGGCGGGCGAGGCGCGCGCGGCGGCCCGGGCCCTCCGGCTCCAGTGGGTCGATCCACGGCACGCCCGCCCGCGACGCGACGAGGTCCGCGACGACGGCGCCGGCGAGCGCCGCGGCGAGCGGGCTGGACGACAGGAGCGCGGAGACGAGCTGCAAGGCGGCGGCGAGGCCGACGAGCCAGGCCGCGCCGAGCGCGAGCTCGACCAGGCGACGGCGCTGCGGCTGGGCGCGGCCGGGCCGGGGGCGGCCTTGCTCCGCGGCGTTCAGTGGAGCGTGTGCCACTGGCCGTTGTGCTCCACCTTCGGGACGTCCGCGTCGCCGTCCCCGTCGCCGCGATGCCGGGCGCCCAGGGTCGCCACGAGCTGGGCCGTGGACGGGCGCGAGGACCGGTGGCGCATCTCCACCGCCTCGCGCGCCGCGCGGAGCCGCCGGCGCGGCGCCGGCGGCGGCAGCGACCTCCGGGCGCGGAGCCGCTGCACGGCCAGCTTGCCCGCCACGACCAGCGCGATCAGCAGCAGCGAGCCGGCCAGCACCGGGACGAAGCCGTAGCGACGCGCGACGTCGGCGCGCCACGCGAGCTCGAGCTCGCGGCCGGTGGAGGCGTACGCGACCTCGAGCGCGGCCGCGAGCGGGGCCCCGGCGCGCACCTCGTCGAGGGCGCGCGCGAAGCGCTGCCGGCGCTCGATGTCGACGAGGTAGCGGACGACGTCGGCCGCCTGCGCGAGCGCCAGGGAGCCGGCCGTGTCCCCGGCGTCCGAGAGGCTCGCCTCGAGCTCGTCGAGCGGGAGGAGGCGGCCCCGGAGCGCGGCGATGGAGAGCCGCTGCGCGCGACCGACGACGCCGTCGCCCGCGGCGTGCGCGGCGAACCCCTCGTGGAACCAGCGCGGGATCGGGGCGCCGCCCGTCGCCTCGTCGAGGGCCAGGTGCGCGAGCGCGTGGCGGAAGGCGCTCTCGAGATCGGGCGCGTCGACGCCGAGCCGCGGGGCGTCGCTCAGGACGGCGAGCCGCAGCGCGCCGAAGGAGACGGCGGTCGCCGGGCCCGCGACGCCGCCAGGGACGAGCCGGTCGAGCTCGGCGGGGGAGGCGGCGATCCGGACCTTCACCGGAGCGGCCAGCGCCTCGCGGCCGAGCAGGGCGCCGAGCTCGGCGCGGACGGCGTCGGCCCGGGAGAACAAGGGGCGGACGCGATCGCGGGTCGACGGGTGGTAGGCGAGCTCGATCCAGCCGAGATCCTGGGTGAGGTACTCCGGCGGGGGCGGCGGGACGGAGGGAGCGGCCGCGCCGCTCTCCGCCGCGGCGGGCGCGTCGTAGACGCGGGGCGCGGCGCTGGCGGCGCGCGAGGGCGCGGCGCCGAGCGCGAGGCACAGGAGCGCGGTGAGCCGCAGCCCCAACGCCGCCGAGCTGCGCCGGCCGGAGCGCGTCATGGAGCGATCCGACCCCGGAGGTGCACGGTCTCGCCGTCGCCGTCGCCCGTCTGGGCGAGCACGAGCACCACGATCCCGGTCGCGACCACGCCCGCGAGCGGACCCCAGAACCAGGGAGAGCTCCACATCGAGCGCTGCGCCGGCGCGCCCTGGCCGCCCGCCGGCGCCTTGGATGCCGTCAGGTCGACGCCCGCGCGAGGGCCCACGGGGCCGCGCTGCGGCGCCGCGTGGGCGGATGCGGGCGGCGCGGCGGCGCGATCGGCCGCGCGCTCGTCGCCGGCGAGCAGCGCGCGGACGGCCGCGCCCGCGCCGGGCCAGTCGAACGTCGCGTCGGCGGGGGCGGCCGCGCCGCCCGCAGTCGCGCCCGCGCCGCCCGCGGCGCGCTGGACCGTCGCGCCGAGCTCGAGCGGCGCGTAGCTCGCGCCCGCGACCCGGAGCACGCGGGCCACGGGGTGGCCGTGCGCCGTGGTCACCGCCACGACGAGCGCCGCGCCCGCGCCCGCGCCGAGCGACGCGAGCAGGCTGCGGGCGACCGGCTCGGACTCGGCGCGACCGGCGGAGCGGCGCACCTCGGCGAGCTCCTTCACGGCGGCCGGCGCGTCGGGCCGCGGAGGATCGCCGGTGAGCACCTGCGCGGCCGCCTCGTCGATGGGCGGGCGCAGCGCGGGGTCGCGGTAGATCGCGCGCGCGAGCGCGCGAGCGGCCTCGGCGCTCGCGTCGTCCACCGCCACGACGACGGCGCCGCGAAGGGCCGACCGGGGCGCGACGGCGCTCGGCGCGGCGCCCGACGGGACCTCCGCCGCGGCGGCGCCTCCGTCGCGCGGCGCCAGCGGCGCGGCGGCCCCGCCGCCAGGCGGAGCGTCGGCCAGCGCCGGCGCGGCCGCCAGGCCGAGCGCCATCGCGACGAGGCCCGGGGCAGCCGGCGGACAGCGGGACATGCGTTTACCGTACGGAGGCCGCGGGCGAGCGTCAAACGGCGCGCGGCGCGGCGTCACGTCACAGCCAGCCGTGCTCGCGGTACCAGGCGACCGCCCGGCGCGTCCCCTCCGCCCATCCCACCTGCGGCTCCCAGCCGAGCTCGCGGCGGGCGTCGCCCGAGTCGCAGACCCAGTGCGACGCGGCGAGCTCGTTCAGCTTGTCGCGCGTCAGCATCACGGGTTTGCCCGTGAGGCGGCCGAGCCCCTCGCTCGCGAGCGCGGCGCCCCGCACGAGCGAGAACGGCACGCCGAAGCGGACGAGCGCTCGCGCGCCGAGCGCCGCCTCGACGTGCGCCAGCATGTCGCGCCACACGTACACGCCGCCGTCGTCGATGAAGTAGGCCCGGCCGCTCGGCACGTCGGCCTCGAGCGCGCGGATGCACGCCGCGGCCGCGTCCGAGGCGTAGATGACGCTGAGCGTGTTCGTGCCGTCGCCGAGCATCGGGAGGAAGCGGCGCGCGACGCTCTGGAAGAACGCGAACGACTCCTGATCGCGCGGGCCGTAGATCATCGGGGGGCGCAGGACGACGACGGGCAGCGCGTCCTTCTCGGCCAGGACCAGCCGCTCGGCCTCGAGCTTCGAGCGCCCGTAGCGCGTCACCGGGGAGGGGCGCGCGTCGGCGGCGACGGGGCGCCCGTCGAGGCTCGGGCCGATGGCGGCGAGGCTCGAGACGAACACGAACCGCTTCATGGACGGCGCCGCCTTCGCGGCGTCGAGCATGTTCCGCGTGCCGCCGACGTTGACCCGGAAGAACTCCGCCTCGTCGCGCGCCTTGACCAGCCCGGCCGAGTGCACGATCGCGTCGACGCCCGGCGCGTCCAGGACCGCGCGGCGGACGCTCTCCGCGTCCTCGATGGCGCCGTACGCGAGCTCGACGCCGCGCAGCGACGACAGGAACTTCGTGCTCGACGAGCGCCGCACGAGGGCCACCACGCTGTGGCCCTTCTGCACGAGCTGCTCGGCGACGTGCGAGCCGAGGAACCCGCTCGCGCCCGTGACCAGCACCCTCATCGATCCGCTCCTCCCGCGCCCGCGCCCCTGTCGCTCACAGCGCCCGCTCGTAGATCCGGAATTTCTTGTAGAGCCGGCCGCCCATCAGCCGGATGCCCGCGTTGATGGCGGCGTTGTCCTCCAGCGTCCACCCGAGCTCCCCGCCCGTCATGCCGAGCAGCTGCGCCGCGCGGTTCATCTCGACGTACAGGAAGGCGCTGAGCCCGGCGTAGCGCCGTACGTTGCGCCACTTCTTGCGGATGCCGAGCACGACGAGGCGCCCGTTCTTGGGGCCGCGCACGCGCAGCCGCCACAGCAGCTTGAAGATCCCGGTCGGGAGGAGCTTGCCGTGGAAGTCCTTGATCAGGTCGTTGAGATCCGGCAGCCCGAGCGACACGGCCGCCGGCTCGCCGTCGATGAACGTGTACCTCGTGAGCTCGGGCATCAGGATGAGCCGCACGTCCTCCGCCCACTTGACGAGCTCCTTCTCGGTCATCGGGACGAAGCCCCAGTTGTCGCTCCAGGCGTCGTTGAAGACGTCCATGAGGATCCGGATATCGTGGAGAAGGTTCTTCGGATCGCCGCAGCGCGTGTGCACCTCCGGCATCGCCAGGATCTCGGCGTGGGCCTTCTGCGCCCGGGCGGGGATGTCGCCGACCTCGTAGCGCCACGCGTAGAGGTCCTTCACCTTCTCGAACCCCGCGCCCTCGATGAGCTGGCCCTGGTGCGGCCGGTGGTAGGGCATCATCAGCACCGCCGGGCGATCGAAGCCCTCGATGAGGCAGCCGATCTCCTCGTTGATCGAGAGCGAGTAGGGCCCCCGCATGCGCTTCATCCCGCGCGCGCGCAGCCAGCCCGCGGCCTCGGCGAGCAGCGCCTGCGCCGTCTCGGCGTCGTCGATGGTATCGAAGAAGCCGAACATGCCCGTCTCGTCGCGGTGGACCCGGAGGTGCTCGTGGTCGACCTGCGCGGTGATCCGCCCCGCCGGCCGGCCGTCCTTGTACGCCACCCAGGCCGTGCCCTCGGCGTGCTCGAAGAACGGGTTCTTCTTCTTGTCGAGCCGATCGGAGATGTCCAAGTCGAGCGGCCGGATATAGTTGGGCTCACCCTCGTAGACCGTGTCGACAACGTTGAGGAAGTCCTTGAGGACCTTCTTGTCGCCCTTCCGAAGCTCGCGGATCTCGATGGCCATACGGCGCAAGCCCGTACCTTCCGGGGCGCGGCGCCGCAAGGGGATCGCGCGGGCGCGGGCCGGCGCTGATCGCAGCGCGCGGCGCGCGCGGAGCCGGTAAGCTCTCGCGGAGGGCGGCTGTCCGGCCCCCCGGCAACTCAGGTGGACGCACCATGATGACCCCGAAGGAGTTCCAGAGGCAGTTCAAGCGGCTGCTGATGAGCCGCGTTGAAGGCATGGATTGGGAGGACAAGCTCGCCCGGGTCCGCCAGTACCTGCGGCAGCTCGAGGCGCGCCAGAGCCCGGAGGAAGAGTCGGCCGAGCTCTCGCCGTCGCTGGAGCTCATCCCGTTCGAGCCGGGCAAGCGGCCGGTCGACGAGGCGCTCTACCCGGGGCACGGGTGCAGCGAGCGCGTCGGCTGCATCAACACCTCGGGCGACCCGTCGGAGCTCGGCGACGAGGTGTGGCTGCTCTACCGGCTGCGCGACCTCTACGCGTTCGTCGCGCCGTTCGAGCGATCGTTCGAGGTGACCATGTCGGCGTGGTTCCTCCCGGCGAGCCCCGGCGACGGCGAGCCGTGCCCCGTGCCCGGCATCATCGACCTGCCGCTCAGCCCGCAGATGGTCTCGACGTCGTCCTACCCGGTCCCGATGCTCGAGCCCGCGCCGTGGAACTCGTTCCACCAGACGGTCTACGTCGCCACCATCGCCCCGGCGCGGCACCTCGTGCCGCACCCCCCGGGCGAGGACACGGGCGGCGGCTATCACTGGATCGACCTGCCCGAGTCCTTCCGGCGGCGCATCACCGACGGCGCCGATCCGTTCACCTTCGCGAGCCTGTTCCGGCAGCAGCTCCGGGTCGAGATCAAGCTCAGCGAGGCGGGCAGGACGGTCTCCTCCGAGTCGACGGACATCGAGATCTTCGACACCGGCCGGTTCGGCTCGCTCTACGCGCGCCTGCTCGACCGGCTCGTCAAGGCGGACACGGAGATCCAGCAGCGGGCGCTCGGGATCGACGAGCTCCACGTCGGCTATCACCCGTGGTTCCCCGTGCTCACCATCGGCATGGATAAGGCCCTCCTGTACCTGCGGGCCATCCATCAGGACCTCGAGCAGCACCGGCGCAACCTCCCGGACCCCCGGTGGCTCCTCCGGGTGGGGCTCTACCTCGAGCTGCTCACGTGCCTCGGCATCTTCGAGGCGGTGAAGGATCAGTACCCGGACATGCTGTCGCCCGGGGAGCGCGAGGCGTTCGAGCGCGGCGAGGCGTTCGCGCCCATCCGCGCCGCGGTCGACGTCGCGGCGTGGAAGCAGGTCTGGGAGCTGCGGCACATCGCGCCGCGCGCCGCCGGCTTCTTCGCGGCGGGCCCGGTGAGCCTGACGAACCTGATGCGCAAGCAGAAGGCCACGCTCGCCTTCCTGCACGCCCACCACGCCGACCTGCAGAAGGCGATCGAGCTCGCCGGCAACAACCTGTGGAACGCGCAGGAGACGTGGCACCGGGTGTTCCGCGACGCGGAGCGGGCGGTGCTCAAGAACAGCGTGCTCGCGTTCCCGGAGCTCGCGCACCTCGACCCGCGGTGGCGCGACTTCGCGCTCTGGCACCAGCGCGGCGACATGCGGCTGTTCGGGCTCAGCCTCATGCCCGAGGCGCTGACCGCGCTCTTCGGCGATCAGGACGGCATCTTCCCCGCCGCGTGCCGGCAGTACCGCAAGTCGATGAACGACGTGGCCCGCTGGGCCGCCGAGCGGAGCCTCATGGATTACACGGGCGACGAGTGCATCCCGCGGAACGCGAGCCTGCTCGAGGCGTACATGGAGAAGAACCCGTCGCTGCTCGCCGCGCTGCAGCGGCGCGACGGCTACGGGGCCGCGGCGTCGATCGAGCTCGACGAGCCGAGCAAGGCGCCGCGCGAGGCGACCGCCGAGGACATCATGACGCTGCTCCGGCGGACGCCGGTCTTCAAGCCGCTGCTCGATCGCGAGCTCCGCAAGCTCGCCACGAAGGTGCGCCGGATCGAGTACGGCCCGCTCGACCGGATCGTGCTGCAGGGGCAGCGGGACTCGTCGATGTTCGTGGTCGCGTCGGGCGCGGTCGAGGTCCTGGTGCGGCACCCGGACGGGCAGGACTCGACGGTGGCGGCGCTCGAGAAGGGCGCCGTGTTCGGCGAGTTCGCGCTGCTCACGGGCGAGGAGCGCACCGCGACGGTGCGCGCCGTCGACGAGGTGGTGCTCTACCAGATCACGAAGGAGGCGCTGCAGCCGATCATCGAGGCGCGCCCGCAGCTCGTGATCGAGCTCAGCCTGCTCATGGCCTCGCGCCAGGCCCACCTGCGCGACGCGGCCGAGCGCTACATCGAGGCCGAGGAGAAGGTGCGGAGCCTCGCCGGGCGCATCCGGCGGTTCGTCCTCGGCTGAGCGCGGGGCCGCTCGCGCCCCGGCCGGGCGAGCGGCCGCTCGCGAGCCGGCTTGGCGCGGGGCTCGAGCGCCCGGCGAGGCGATCGGCCCCTCGCGCCCGGCCCGGGGGCGCTCAGCCCTTCAGGAGCCACGCGAGGGCGTCGGCCTCCGCGGTGAAGAACGAGTACTCGGGCAGCCCCATGGCGGCCGACAGGCGGGAGATCTGCATCTTCGAGAGCGCGCTGTTCACGAGGTTCGCCGCCTTGCGCATGCCGTGCTCGACCGCGTACGCCATGGTCTGCTCGACATAGGGGCTCACGTCGGGCTTCTGCGGCGGGAAGTCCGCGATGTCGGCGAGCACGTACCAGGGCTTCCCGAGCGTGAGCAGCGTCGCGGCCTTCTGGCGGAAGTCGTCGAGGTACGCCTTGCCCTCGTCGATGTCCCAGAACCCCCACACCTTCACGTGGAGGACCCCCGTCGTCGTGTCGGCCCGGACGTGGAACCGCCGCTGCCCGGCGCGCTCGCGCCGCGACGTGGGATCGGACTTCCTCGACGGCTCGCCCGCGGAGGAGCTCGTCCGGCCCGGCGCCTCCGAGGGCCGCGGCCGGGTCTCCGGGGCCCTCGACGTGGGCGTCGGCGAGGGGGGCGAGAGCGGGGTGCGGCGCGACGGCGGCGTCTTCGACAGCTCGGGCACGGTGACGGTCGGCACGTCGGCGAAGCCCGCCGACTTGCCGGGCCGCGAGGGCTGCGTCGGGTCGGTGGGGCTCGGGTTCACGCTCGGGCTCGGGCGCGGCGACGGCGGATCGGGCAGGAGCACGACGCGAGACGCCCGCGGGAGCGGCACCTCGAGCGCGACGGCGAGCGCGCTCACCGCGGTGGACGCGCGGTCGAAGCGGTCCTCGGGCTTGAGCGCCGTGGCCTTGAAGAACCAGCCGTCGAACGCGCTCGGCAGCGTGATGGAGCGCCGGCGCGCCGCGCGAACGCTGGGCGACTCCATCGCCCCGCGCAGGAGCTCGGCCGCGAGCAGGTACGGCGACGGGATCGCCTCGGCCTCCTGGGACCAGTACGACTCGCCGACGAGGAGCGCGTACGCGACGTGCCCGAGCGCGTAGATGTCGGCGCGGGGGCCGACGTTGCGCTCGGCCCGGATCTGCTCGGGCGCCATGTACACGGGCGTGCCGAGCATCTGCCGGGTCAGCGTGGAGGCGTGGTGCTGCTCGATGACCTTGGCGATCCCGAAGTCGAGGATCTTCACGCACGGCGAGCCGTCGTCGCGGACCGTGACGAACAGGTTGTCCGGCTTGAGGTCGCGGTGGACGATGTTCGCCGCGTGCGTCTTGTCGAGCGCGAGCGCGGCCTGGAACAGGTAGATCGCGACCTCCTCGGGGGGGAGGGAGCCGCGCTTCTTGAGGAGGCTGCCGAGCTCCTCGCCGCGGAGCAGCTCCATGACGATGAACGGCGTGCCGGTCTCGTCGTCGACCCCGGCGTCCGAGGTCCGGACGATGTGGTCGCTCTCGATGATGCCGGTGATGCGGGCCTCGAGGGCGAAGCGGGCGCGCAGCTCCTCGCTGTCGAGGAGGCTGGGCAGCATCACCTTGAGCGCGCGGCGCGCCGCGGTGACGTCGTCCATCACCTCGTACACGGCGCCCATGCCGCCCGCCTTGATGACGCGCAGCACCTGATAGCGATCGCGAAACCGCGTATTCGGCTGCAGCAGACCGGGCGAGGAGCTCATCCTGCGGCCCTCGATTGAGACATGGTCTGGAACACGCTACCAGCGCCGCTTCCTGCGTCGCAAGGCGCACGGGTAGGGAACGTGCTCACCGCGGGATCGCGCCGCCGCCGGCCGCCTCGGCCTCGGCCCGAGCGGCGCGGTCGAGGAGCGGCTCCAGCGCGCTCCAGAGGGCGCGGACGTCCTGGAAGCGCTCCTCCGGGATGACGGCGAGCGCCCGGGCCACCCAGGCGTCCACCTCGGGCGGCAGATCCGGCCGGAAGGCGTGCAGGCTGGGACGTGGGCCGCGCGCGGCCGCGAGCAGGATGTCGACCCGGCTCGCCCCGGCGAAGGGCACGCGGCCCGCGAGCGCGCGGAAGATCACCGCGCCGAGCGAGTAGATGTCGATCCGGTGGTCGATCTCCTGGGGCCGGCCCTTCCAGACCTCGGGCGCGATGTAGCTCGGCGAGCCCGGGATCGCCCCCTCGCGGGTGAGGGGGTCGGCCTGCATCACCTTGACAAGCCCGAAATCAAGCAAACGCACGCATCCTCGGTTCGCTGCCCCGCGATCGGCCGGCGCGCCGCCGCCGGCGCCCGCAGCGCGGATCGGGTCGCCGGCCGGGGGGCTGCCATGAGCCGCGTGTCCTGGATTACCTTTGTGGCGAGGCGAGCGTGAAGAAGGCGGGCCGCTTGCGTCGATGTCGAGGACGAAGATGTTCGCCGGCTTCAGGTCGCGGTGGACGATGCCGCGGGCGTGCGCGGCGTCGAGCGTGTCGATGATCGGACGGAAGAGCTCGCGGAGCCGGGCGAGGGGGAGCCGCTGGTTGCGCGCCTCGAGCCGGCGCAGCGTCGTCTCGAGGTCGCTGCCCTTCAGGAACTCCATCACGATGTAGAGCGTGCCGTCGGGGGCCTCGCTGAAGGCGAAGACCTGCGTCGCGCTGGTGCCGGAGAGCGCGCCCATGGCGCTGGCCTCGCGCCGCATGCGGGCTTTCAGGGCGGGATCGCTGGAGAACTCGGGCCTCAGGTACTTGACTGCGACGTGCGTGCCGGCCTCTTGGTCCAGGGCGCGGTAGACGACGCCATGGCCTCCCTGGCCGACCACCTCGATCAGCTTGTACCGGCCGTCGATGACGTCGTCGATGTCGTGGTCCATCGGCAGGTCCTCGCTGTTCCGAGAGCGCTGCGCCAGCATGCCCGCGGAACGAGCTCAGGTTGTAGCCGCTCCGGCGCCCTGGCGGTAGGGACGGTTGGATGGGGCCCCAGGCCGGCCGGCCGCCGGGCGCGGGGAGGGAGGGCGCGCAGGGAGGGAGGGCGAGCCTGCTGAGGCGAGCGCGCCGTCGGGGAAATGCGACAGGGACATTGCGTGCGGGCTCAGGCATCATCCTAGGAGTCACGGAAATCACCTGATGATGCTTACAGTCGTTACGCCGAAGTGACGAACTTGGCTGTGTTGCTGGCTTGGTGATTCCGTGTAGAGTGGCGCCCATCGCGATATGAGATCCGTCCGACAGAACAGCGATCTTCCTCCGGTGAGCAGCGCGTTGCCGGTCGCGCTCGACGTGCAGCAGGCCAAGCCCGGCGCGCCCGATCCGGAGCTGGACGAGTCGTGGACGTATGAGGTCGCCCACCCCGACTCGCCGGCGGATCTCACGGCTGTGGTCGGGGAGAATCTCCGGCGGCTCCGCACGCGGCGCGGGCTCTCTCTGGAGCGGCTCTCGAAGGTCTCGGGCGTCAGCCGCGCCATGCTGGGACAGGTCGAGCTCGGCCGCAGCGCGCCCACGATCAACGTCGTGTGGAAGATCGCCCGTGCGCTCGGCGTGCCGTTCTCGGCGCTCGTCAGCAATCGCTCGTCCGGCGGGCCGATGCTGCTGCGCGGGGACCGCGCGAAGCGGCTGACCTCTCACGACGGAAAGTTCACGTCGCGCGCGCTCTTCCCGTTCGATGCGCCGAGAACGGTCGAGTTCTACGAGCTGCGCCTGGCCGCGCTGGGCATCGAGAATGCCGATCCGCATCCGCCCGGCACGATGGAAAACATCATCGTGAACCAGGGGACGGTCGAGATCAGCGTCGACGGACAGCGGTTCCTGCTCGCGACCGGCGATGCGCTCGTGTTTCAGGCGGACGTCCCGCACGTCTACCGCAACCCGGCGAACGTCGATTCGCTGATGTACCTGGTGATGACGTATTCGCTGTCGGCCCCCTGAGGGCGGGTCTCCCCCGGGGGGTGGAGGGGAGGACAAAAAAACGCCGGCGGTCGCCGGCGTTTTTTTTGCTGCAAGAAAGAAAGGCCTTGTGGCGGTGCTACTTGGTCATGGCGGACATGCCCATCATCATGGGCATCCCGCCGCACATCATCATCATCGGCATCCCGGACGACATCATCCGCGTCATGGCCTCGCAGCGCTCCTTGAGCATGTCCATGGACATGCCCTCGGCCGGCATCATCTTGCAGGTCATTCCGTCCTTCGTCATCTCACAGGACATCTTGCACATCATCGGCATGCCCATGCCCATCATGCTGGGCATCATGCCCATGCCCATCATGCTGGGCATCATCGGCATTCCCATGCCCATGCCCATGCCCATCATATTGGACATCATCGGCATGCCCATCATGGGCATCATCGGCATTCCCATGCCCATCATGCTGGGCATCATGCCCATGCCCATCATGCTGGGCATCATTGATGCGCCAGCGGCCATCTCCGGCGTCGCCATCATCGGGGTCATCGTCTGCGGCATCATGGGCATCTGCATCGCGGTGGTCATGGGGGGCCTTCCTGTCTTCGGCGCTGGTCGCAGCCGGGAGCCGTTCTAGCCGGCCTTCGTGCGCGAGCAACGCGTTCACACCGGCGCCCATCACTTTGCTCCAGTCTAGCGGAGGCGCCTCCACGGGCTTGGAGGCGCGGGCGTTTCGAGCGGACGAGCGTCCGCTATGGCGACGGGCCGCTCCTCCTGGGCTACGCTCGCGAGCTGCGTCCCGGCCAGACAGGGAGGGTACGGCGGGCACGACGGCCCGACGCGGGGCGAGCGGGACGCTGCGGGCGCGAGCTGGGCCGGGCGGCCTGCTCCAGCGCCGGTGCCCCCCACCTCCGCTTCGCCCGTCGCTGCGGCTGACACGGCGGCCACATCGGTTCATCCACTGCGCGCGCTCGGGTGCGTGACGGCGCCCTCTCGACGACAGTCGCGTTCTCCGAGACCGTGAGCGCCGTCGACGATCCGCATGAATCGCCTGCGCCTGTCGCGGTGTGCGCGCGCGAGCGACGGCAGTCGCTTGAGCCTGCCGCGAGCGGCTCCGACCGGTCCACCCGCCGCGAACCCGCCGGAACCGGAAGAAGCCCGCCCGGTGTTCGGCGGAGACGCCGCGCGAGGATGCCTTGCGGCGCGAGCCAGCGGGGCTCGTGTGCGCCTTGCTTCGCCCTTGACGGGCGTTGGAACTTGGGGCCTCATAAATCACCATGCGCCGCACTCCGTCTTCTCCGCCCCTTGTTCACGCCACCCGCGTGCTCGCCCTGGGTGCCCTCCTGGGCACCGCGTCGTGCGCTCAGGTCCTGAGCCTCGACGAGTTCCAGGACTGTGATGCGGACTCGTGCTCGGGAGTCGTTTGGGCGAAGAGCTTCGAGAGCCATGAGCTCGTCTTTGCCGAGAGCGTTCGGGTCGACTCGAAGGGGAACATCCTCCTCTCAGGGATCTTCCAAGGTACCACGGATTTCGGCGGCCCGCCGCTGGTATCGTCGCATAATGCTTTCTTTTTCGCCAAGTTGAAGCCGGACGGCAGCCATGTATTCAGTCGGGGGTTGTCGGTGGCTGACTCCGATGGTGCATTGGCATCGCGCCTTTCGGTGCTGCCTGACGATAGCCTCGTCTTGTCGGGCTCATACGCGGAAGCCATCGACTTCGGCTCCGGTGTTACCCTCACGGCGCCCACTGCCGGTGAGGATGGGTGCTTCGTGGCCAGATTCCTGTCCAGCAGCGAGCTGATCTGGAGCCACAACCTGTTCACGGGGACGGGGCGCCTCACTGTCATGGATTCATCGGCTACGCACGACGGTGACGTGGTACTGGTCGGCTTTTTCGACGGAGAAGTGCGCCTAGGTTCATCGACCCTGACGACCGCATCGAGGGATGCCTTCATTGTGAAATTGGACGGCGAGACAGGTGACGTGCGATGGAATCTTCATTTGGGAGGACCTGAAGCCACGATGACGACCATCGAGGCGATGGCGGTGGCCATAGATCGCGACGGTAACATCGTCGTTGGGGGCCGCTTCACGGGATTCACCGAGGTTGGCTTCGACGAGAGCTCCGCCTCGAGCCCATCGGGGGCCGGCTCCTTCCTGCTTAAGCTCTCACCCACCGGGAAGAGGGACTGGTCCGTTGTCATCCAAGGAGAGGGTGATGCCTGGTTGAAGGATATCGACGTTGATGCGCGAGGGGATGTCGTTGCGGCTGCGGCTTTCGCAGGAGCGATCGATGTAGCCACGCACGGGGTTAGGGGCGCCCAGCAGACCAGCGGACTGGCAGATTCGGACCTCCTGCTCGTGAAGCTGTCGTCCGCGGGAACCCACCTGTGGTCGCTAAAATTCGGGGACGATTTGCCTCAGTTCCATATCGATGCGGGCTTCCGCTACATGTCGCCTTTCGGGATTCACGTCGCCGCCGACGCCGCCGGAGACGTCGTGCTTGGTGCTGGGATTGCAAGCGCTGTCGACTTTGGGGGCGGGCCGCTCGGCGGGAGGCAGGATCGCGACTGGACGATCGCTAAGCTGAGCGCTGGCGGGGAGCATCTCTGGAGCAGGCGTTTCGGCGATGCCGCGGCAGGGCAAGGGATCGCCGGCATTGACACCGATCCAGCGACCAAGGCGCTCGTAGTCGTTGGAATCAACGATGGGGTACTGGATTTTGGCAATGAGATCAAGGCCGCGGTTGCCGGCGGCTTCAGCTCTGTTGTGGCGAAAGTCGACCTTCAGCGGGTCGGGAGATAGCTCGTCGAACGTAGCGGAACTGGTCAGTTGATCTGCAAATTCGCTGCCGCCATGCCGTTCCGCCCCGCGCCCGCAACGCCGCCGCCCGTGCTCGTGCCGCCCGCGCCGCCAAAGCCGGGCGTGCCGGTCGTGCAGCTGTTGTCCGCGAACGTGAAGTCTACCCCGCCGGACCGCGCCAGGCAGGCACTCGGGCCGCCCCCGCCGCCGGCGCCAGGGCCGCCGGCGCCGCCGTTGCCTCCCCGGCCGCCGCTGCCGCCGCCGCCGGAGTCCTCGCGGGCCGGGCCACCGACGCCCCCGCTCCCTCCAAGCTGGCCCGCGCCACCGTTCCCGCCTGGACCGCCCGTGCCGCCCGCGCCGGCCGTAATGACATTGCCAGAGACTACCACCCGTCCGCCCGCCGCAAAGACACCGAAGCTCCCCCCGCCGCCTTTTCCGCCGAGCCCGGGGCGGCCGCCGAGTCCGCCGCATCCGCCACTGCCGCCGCCGCCGCCGCGATCTTCATAGCAAAAGCAACCGACCCCGCACGAGCCACCGCCGCCGCCGCCGCCGCCGCCGCCGCCACGGCCAGTTGCCCCGTTCTGTCCGTTGGTGCCGCTCGCCGGCTGGTAGATGCCCGATGCGATGGTGCCCAGGCTCGCCCCCCCGGTGCCAGGATTTCCCTGCGCGCCAGTTGCACCCGCCACGCCGGTTCCGCCGTCCGCGCTATTGGGACCGCACTCGCGTGACGAAGCGCCTCCCGGACCGCCTGCCGCGCCGCCACTCCCCGGTGAGCCCGTGGAGCCAGTGCCATTGTTGTAGCCGCCCCGGCCGCCGGCGCCGCCGAACTCGGTGCACGTGGTCTGCGCGCCCCCGTATCCATAGCCGCTGCATGCGTCGCAGCCGGCCTCTCCCGCGTTCCCCCCCGGCGCCGTCCCCGCTGTGGGCGGCGCTCCATTCGCTCCCGGGGCGCCGTCCTGGCCGTCGTCCACGTCGATGATGTTGTACCGCACGAAGAGCTGCGCGCGCCCGCCGCCCAGGCGCACTCCATAGGTACTCGCGCCGGGCGACGTCGGGCTCAACGCCTCGATCATGATGCCCTCGATGTGCGTCGGCTGCTCGATCGACGGCGCATGGAACACCGTGCCTGGCGCGCGCACCGTCGTCGTCACCGCGGAGGTCCTGCGGAACTTGAAGTCAGGGTCGTTGTGGTCGAACCCGCCATAGATGCTGATGCCGGACACGACCGTGACGGCCTCCTCGTACAGCTCGCCGGAGAGACAGACCGCCGGCACCGCGCTCTCCTGCGCCACCTGGATCGCCGTGGCGATCGTCTGCACCGGGGCCGTGCGCGTCCCGCTGTTGGCGTCATCCCCGATGCTGGCCGAGACGTAGACGCACCGCTCCACGAGCCCGTCGCCGCCATCGCAGTTGGCGTCCACGAAATCACCGTCGATCGGATCCTCGGTCGTCGAGGTCGGCGTACACGCGTATTCACAGCCGCACTCGCCCGTGAGCGGGTTGCCGTCGATATCGTGCGTGCCCGGGAGGCACCCCATCGCGCAAGGGTCGGTGACCTCGCCCCCGCCGCCCCCGTCTCCGCTGCCCGCCTCCCCACCCGCGCCGCCCTCGCCGCCCGCGCCACTCGTGCCGCTCGTGACAGCCGCGCTGCTGCTCGATGACGTCGTCGTTGCGCTGCTCGCGCTCGGCGCTCCGCCCGATCCGGAACCGCCGCCGGTGCCCGAGACCGGCCCGATGGGACCGTCGATCGAGCTGCTCTCGGCGCAGCCGAGCGCGGAGAGCATCGCAAGCACAGAAGCCGTTCCGAGGAGGGAGCGCACGCGCATGCTTAATTCTGCACCTTCGCGCGCTTTTCGGAAAGACTTTGTCACGCTGGCGGTAATCGCCCCACGCGCCCCATGGACCCATCGCGCCGTGCCGCACGCACCGACACCGCCGTGCCGCGCTGCGCCGCCGCGAGCCAGCTCACGATCCCGCGATTCGCCCCTCGCGCCCGTCACCGACTCCGGTAGTCTGGGTCTGCGCCCCTGCGCCCCTGCGCCGCCTCCGCGCCGTCCCTGCCGTACGCCAGCACGCCCATGCGCCTCGAACCGCTCCACCGACTCTCGCTCGCCTCCCTGCTCGGGCTCGCTGCCGCCGCCGGGCTCCACGGTGCCTGCGCCCCGGATTCGGGGATCGGCGCGGCGTCGTCCTCGTCGGAAGGGGCCGGCTCGGGCGGAGACCTCGATCCGGATGGAGGGCTGTTGGGCGACGCGCCCATCGATACCCGCCCCGACCCGGACGCCGCCTGCGGGCTCGTCACCGAGGAGGCGATCGCCGTCCCCCTCAATCTCTACATCATGATGGACAAATCCTCCTCCATGCAGGGAGACAAATGGGATAGCGCGAAGGTCGGCCTGACCGCGTTCGTCAACAGCGCGCGGTTCGCCGGCGTGCGCGTGGCGCTGCGCTTCTTCCCGCGCGCCGCGGACGACGTGCCGGCGTGTGACCAAAATGCCTACAAGACGCCGCTCGTCCCGTTCGGCCCGCTCCCGGGCAACGCGGGCGCGATCGTGGACGCCATTGAGGACGAGTCGCCGGACGGGCCGAGCACGCCCATCTACCCGGCGCTGGGCGGGGCGCTGCTCCACGGCATCGAGGTGGCACAGAACCACCCCGACGAGGCCTCCGCCGTGCTGCTCGTCACCGACGGGAAGCCGCAGGGGCCCGCGCCCCAGTGCGGCGGCGCGAACCCGGAAGATCCGGCGGCCATCGCGGCCCTCGCGGCGGCGGGCGCGCGCTATCGACCGCCGGTGCGCACCTTCGTCATCGGGCTGCCGGGCGTCGACCAGAGCATCGCCAACCAGATCGCCGCGGCAGGCGGCACCGACACCGCGGTCCTCGTCAAGGCGACGAACATCGCCGTCGAGTTCCAGAGCGCGCTCGCGAAGGTGACGGGCCAGGCGCTCCCGTGCGAGTACGAGGTCCCGTCCGAGGTGGCCGGCGGGCAGATCGCGTTCAACGACGTCAACGTCCTGTTCGGGCTCGACGGCGCGCCGCAAGAGATCCTGCCGCAGAGCCCCGGCTGCGACGGTCCAGGCTGGCGCTACGACAACCCGAGCTCGCCCACGGCGCTCGTGCTATGCCCCGACACCTGCGACGCCGCGAGGAACGCGTCCGCCGCGAAGATCCAGATCCTCCTCGGCTGTGAGACCGTGCTCCGCTGACCGCGCTCGGCAGAGCCCGCTCGGCGCCAGAGCGACGCTCGTCACGAGATGCTCGTCACGAGAAGACGAACGTTGAGCCGCCGAGGCGACGAGGAGCCAAGAAGTCGACTTCCGGGTTCTCTCGGTGCAGCGGCATTGTCGAGCCCGGTCGCATGCAATGGGACCTCGCAGCGCTTGCCGCGACGTGCGCGTGTCGTATCGCAGCGCTTGCCGCGACGCGCGCGTGTCATGGAGATGACACCGGGAGCGACGAACGGGGTTGGGGAACACGGGGTTGGGGAACACGGCGTTGGGCAAGACGCACAGCGTCATGGGCGGCGGCCGCCGAGCTTCGAGGCGGGGCGCGCGGGGCCGGCGCCAGGCGCCTCGTTGCAACTCTGCACGGCGCTTTGTGGACTCCCGGCCCCCAGCGCCGTAAGAGGACGGGACCATGACGACGGAGTCCTCCCTCGCAGCCGCCGGTTCGCCGCGGCACGCCGCCCCCGCTGCGCTCCACCCCGCCCTGGTGCTGAGCGCGTACCTCGAGCCGCTCGTGCGCGGCCGGCGGGTCGCGGTCCTGGGTGACGCCACCATCGGCCTCGCCGACCGGCTGCTCCAGCGCGGCGCGCGCCTCGTCCACGCCTACGATCCGGACGCCGCGCGCGTCGCGGAGAAGCTCGCGCGAACGGCGCCCGGCCGGCTGCCGCACCCGAGCTTCGCCGTGTTCGACGGCGACCTCGGCGTGCGCGACGGCGCCTTCGACACCCTCGTCATCCCCGACCTCTCGATCTTCGCCGACCCGGCCGAGATCCTCCGGCGCGCCCGCCGCCTCACCGCCGCGAGCGGCGCCGCCATCATCGCGTCGCCGAACCCGGACGTCGCCCGGGGCCTGCTCCCCGCGGGCGCGCGGCGCGGCGCGGCGCCCGGCTACTACGCGCTCTACGACCTCGTGGCGCTCCAGTTCAAACAGGTGCGGATGGTCGGCCAGGCGCCGTTCGTCGGCTACACGGTCGCGGAGTTCGCGCCGAAGGGCGAGCCCGAGGTGAGCGTGGACACGTCGATCCTCGACGGGTCCGAGGAGCCGGAGTGGTTCATCGCCGTGGCCGGCGAGCGCCTGCCGCGGCTCGACGCGTTCGCCGTCATCGAGCTGCCGTTCGCCGAGTTCCCGGTCGCGGCCGCCGGCCCGTCGGCCGAGGCGCTCACCGAGGCCGAGGGCCGCGCGGAGCGGCTCGGGGGCGAGCTCGCCGCGCTGCGCACCCGGCACCAGCGCGACCGCGAGGACGCGGGGGCCCGCGCCGAGAGCGCGGTCGCCACGGCCGCGCGCCTCGCCGAGACGGAGGCCGAGCTCGAGGCGCGGGGGGCGCGCCTGCGGGAGGTCGAGGCGAGGGCGGGCGACGCCCACGTCCGGGCCGAGCGCCTGGCGCACCAGATCCGCGACATGGAGGAGGAGCTCCGCAGCCAGCGCGACCGCGCGACCCGGCTCGCCAAGCAGCTCGACGACGAGAAGCGGGCGCGGACCAAGGTCGAGCTCGAGCTCGGCATGATCCGCAACAAGCCGGAGATCGCCGGCGCCCGCGACCGCCTCGACGCGGCGACGGCCGAGCTCGAGGCCGCGCGCGCCAGGATCGCCGAGCTCGAGGCGAGGCCCGCCGTCGCGGCGCCGGACCCGGCGCTCTCGGCGCGCGTCGACGAGCTCGAGGCGGCCGCGGCGGGGGCGCGGCGGGAGCTCTCGAAGATCACGGCGGATCGGGACGCCGCGCGCAGGCGCGCGCAGGAGAGCGAGCGCGCGCTGGAGGAGGCGCGGCGCGCGGCGGCGAAGCACGAGGAGCTCGAGGCCGCCCGGGCCGAGCTCGCGCGCGAGCGCGACCGGCTCAAGGAGCGCGTGGAGCGGATCGAGCGGGAGAACCGCGCGCTGGAGGAGCAGCGGAGCGCCCTCGACGCGCGCAGGCTGCTGCTGGAGGCGCGGATCGTCGAGCTCGAGCAGCGCGTCGTCGCGCTGGAGCAGCGGGCCGCGGAGCTGGAGAAGCGCGACCCCGGCGAGGCGGCGGCCGCCGAGATCGCGAGCCTCGAGGCGGCGCTCCGCGACCGGGGCCACGTCATCGCGTCGCTCAAGGCGCAGCTTCTCGAGAGCGAGCGCGTGGGCAAGGAGCTCGTCGACGAGCTCGGGACGGCCTTCGCGTCGGGCACGGCCGAGAGCGGCGGGCCGGGCCAGGCCACGGGCGGTGGGCCGGGCGGGGCGCTCCCGGGCAACGGCGGGCAGGGCGACGCCGTGGAGGCGCTCCGGCAGCAGCTCGACGCGCTGGCGCGGAGCGCCGCCGCGAGCGAGGCCGACCTGCGCGCCGCGAGCTGGAAGGTCGCGCAGCTCGAGCGCGAGCTGTCCGAGGCGCGCGATACGGCCGGCGCGCCCCAGGCGCTCCACGACGCGCTCGAGCAGGCGCTCGTCGCCGCGCAGGCGGAGATCGCGGCGCTGCGCCGGGCGGCGGAGCGCGAAGAGGCGGGCGAGGCGCGCCAGGATGTGGGCGGGAGCGCGGCGGGCGAGGCGCGCCAGGACGCGAGCGCGGCGCCCGAGGACGCCGGCGAGGCGCGCGAGGAGGCGGGCGCGGCGCGCGAGGAGGCGGGCGCGGCGCACCATGTGAGCGCGGCGCGCGACGACGTGGCCGGGGCGCGCGACGACGTGGCCGGCACGCGCGAGGATCTGGGCGTGCCGCCCGAGGTGATCGAGCAGGCGGTGCTCCTTCAGCAGGTCGCCAGCGCTGTCGAAGCGGGGGCGTGAGCGAGGACGCCGCGGGCTGTGGCCCACCCGACCCGCGTGAACGCGGGGTACCTGTGCGCACGCGGTCGCTCGCGCTAAGGACCGAGCCGATGCGCGCACCTCGCCCCCTCTCCTCGCTCCTCCGGCTCGCCGGCGCCGCCGCCCTGGCCCTCGCGCTCGGCGCATGCAGCGCGGCCACCGCGCCCCGCGCGCCAGACCCCATCGCCTCGCTCCGCGACGCGGGCGCGCGCTCGACCGACGGCGAGGTCGTCGGCCGCTGGCTGCTCGGGGAGCTCCTCGTCCCGGGCGGCACGCCCGCGGGCGTCAAGGCGGCGCGCAAGCGCCTCGACGGGATCGGGGCGAAGTCCATGCTCGCGTCGCTGGGCCGCGCGATCGACGACGAGGCGCACGGCCGCAACGCGCGTGCGGCGGCGGCCTACCTCGAGGCGGTGGACGCGGCGCGGGTGAGCGCGCACCCCGACGCCCCCCTCGTGGGCTGGTTCGCCGCCAATCACCTGCTCGGGCTGCGGTCCAGCGTCGTCGGCCTCTGGAAAACGTCCCGCGAGGTCGTCCTGCGCGCGATCGACCGCCCCGGCAACCTCGGCTGGCGCGCGCGGGCCGAGCTCGTCGAGTGGTGGAGCATCGAGGGGCTGCCCGAGGAGGCGGCCGCCGCGGCGCGCGCGGACAGCGCCGGCGGCGCTGGCGACGCCGGCGCCGCGCCCGCCGCGCCGCTCATCGACGTCGCGGCGCGCCGCTACGGGTGCATCGAGGACGCCCGCTTCGCCGGCCCGTTCGGCCACCTGGCCGAGAGCGACCACCGCGTGCGCTACGAGGCGGAGCGCGCCGGCCCCTGGCCGCCCGTGTTCCCGCGCGATCCCCGCCGCGCCGACCCGCCGCGCGTGCTCGGCGCCGAGCGCCGCGGCTGCCAGCTCTCCGCGGTCGCGCCCGACGCGCGCGGCGAGGGCAGGGCCAGGGGCATCTTCTACGTCGAGACCTTCGTCGACCTGCCCGCCGAGCGCGAGCTGATCATCGCGGTCCAGGGCGCCTTCGCCATCCTCGTGGACGACGTCGAGGTGCTGACGCGCGACATGAAGCAGTGGGGGATCTGGCCGAGGTTCGGCGCGCGCCTGCGCCTCGGCCCGGGCCGGCACCGCATCCTCGCCCGCGTCGGGAGCGGCGAGACCTCCATCCGGCTGCTCGCGCCGGACGGCACGCCCCTCGGCGTGGCCACGTCCGCCGATCCGACGCCCCCGTACTCGCTCTTCCCGCCCGAGGTCCTGCCGGATCCCAACCCCATCGAGCCGTTCCTCACCGCGCTCGGGGTGCCGCCGCAGCCCGCGCCGAAGGTGGCGCGCGCGCTCGGGCTGCGCGGCGCGCCGCGCCCCGAGCGCGACGTGAACGACCCGATCTCCCGCTACCTCGCCGCGACCATCGCGCACCTCGAGGGCCAGGACGACGTGAGCGCGGTGCTGATCGAGCCGCTCGTGGCCGATCCGGCGCGCGCCACCGGCCCCGCGCTCGCGACGCAGGCCGTCTTCCTCGAGAAGGACCCGATCTTCCCGCCGTCCGACGGCCGCGACCTCGTGAAGGACGTGCGCGCCCGCGCCGCGGCGAAGGACCCGGAGCTCTGGTACCCCCGCTTCTGGCTCGCGCTCGAGGAGGCCGACAAGGCGGGCCTGTCCGAGGTGACCCGCACGGTCGAGGCGCTCGCCGATCAGTTCCGCGAGGTACCCGACCTCCTGAAGACGCTCGCCGCGATGTACTCGCGGCTCGGCTGGCGCGTCGAGCAGGTCCGCACCGTGAAGGAGGCCGCCGCGCGCTTCCCGGACGACGTCGAGGTGCTGGGCGCGCTCCTCCGCATCCACGACGCCGACGGGCACGTCGCGCAGGCGGACGAGCTCGCCGCCCGCATCCGGGGGCTCGACCCCGACGCGGAGATCGAGCTGGAGCGGGCGATCGATCGGCGCGACTACGCGGCGGCCATCCAGGAGCTCCAGCGCCTCGGCGCCGTCCGCCGGGACCGCAAGGACATCGCGCTGCGCATCGCCGACCTCCTGACCCGCGCCGGCAAGCGCGCCGAGTCGTTCGAGCAGCTCGAGCGCGCGCTCGCGAGGTCGCCGGACGACGCGGACGCGCGCCTCGCGCTCGCCGACGCGCGCTTCGCCCGGGGGGAGCGCGACGCGCTCCAGAAGGCGCTCATCGAGGCGATCCGGACGGGCTCGGACACCTCGAGCCTGCGCGACGCGATCGAGCTGCTCGACGGCACGACCGAGCTCAGCCCCTACCGGCTCGACGGGAAGCGGGTGATCGCCGAGCACGAGGCCTCGGGCGAGGTCATGCCGGGCACGGCGGCGCGCGTGCTCGACTACGCGGCCCTGTGGATCCACGAGGACGGCTCGGCGCGGATGCTCCAGCACGAGATCATCCGGATCCAGTCGCGCGAGGCCATCCAGGAGCACGCCGAGCAGCGCGTGCCAGACGGGCTCGTGCTCAAGCTGCGCACGGTCAAGCGCGACGGGTCGATCCACGAGCCGGAGTTCATCGAGGACAAGCCGACCGTGACCATGCCGCACCTCGAGGTCGGCGATTACATCGAGGTGGAGAACCTGTTCGTCCTGCGCGGCGACGGCCAGGGGGGCCTCACGTTCCAGGGCCCGCGCTGGTTCTTCCGCGAGGAGAAGGTCCCGTACTGGCGGAGCGAGTTCATCATCGTGTCGCCGAAGAGCCGGCCCCTCGACGTGGAGGTCTCCGGCCCGGTGCCCGCCCCGGAGATCGTCGAGTCCGGCGCGCTCGTCACCCGCCGCTACCGCGTCGACAAGAGCCCCGCGCTCCCGGAGGAGCCGGCGAGCGCGCCGATGGCGGAGTTCCTGCCGAACGTCCGCGTCGGCTGGGGCATCACCCTGGCGGACACGATCGCGCGCATGGTCGACGCGGCCGCCGACGAGACGCCGCGCGATCCGCGGCTCGTGCGCATCGCGCGGGCGATCGCGCGGACGCCGATCGCGCCGGGGGCCTCCGGCGCGGCCGCGGGCGGCGGGGCGGGGAAGGCCGCCGGTGGCGGCGGCGCGGCGGGGGGCGAGGCCGGGGCGGCGCCGTCGAAGGACGAGCAGGCGCGCCGCATCTACCGGTGGGTGCTCGCCAACGTGGAGGCGGGGCGCGAGAACGACGGCCGCCGCGTGGTCATCGGCAAGAGCGGCAACCGGACCGAGGCGTTCCTCTACCTGTGCCGCCTGGTCGGGATCGACGCCGGCTACGGCGTCGTGAGCGACCGGCTCGCGCCGCCGCCGCGCGGCCCCATGAGCGAGGCCGAGACGTGGAGCGCGCTCGCGGTGCGCGTCGACACCGGCGAGAAGCCCGGCGCGAGCGCGGCCCGCTGGATGTTCGTGCGCGACAAGTTCGCGCCGTACGGCTACCTGCCGAGCTCCCTCCGCGGGCAGCCGGCGATCGTGCTGCGGCCCGGGGCGCCCCGCGAGGTGACGCCCTCGTCCGGCGCGCACGACGGCGTGGTCACCGAGGGCGTCGCCGAGGTGGCCCGGGACGGCTCGGCGTCGCTGTCGATCGAGCAGCGCTACGAGGGCAAGCTCGCGATCGCGCTGCGCTCGGCGCTGGAGTCGCTCCCCGACGCGCAGCTCCGGGACGCGGTCGAGTCGCGGCTCCTGCCGCAGATGGTGCCGGGGGCGCGGCTCCAGGAGATCCAGGTGAAGGAGCTGACCGAGATCGACCGGCCGCTCACCCTGAAGATGAAGATCTCGGCCGCGAGCTTCGCGCGCGCGCAGGGCCCGGAGCTCGTGCTCTCGCCGCCCTTCGGCGTGCGCGTGGCCAGCCTCGCCAGCCTGCCGGTCCGGGAGACGCCGCTCTACCTGTCCGAGCAGATCGCGACCCGCTCGGAGGTGCGGCTCCGCGTCAAGCTCCCCCCGGGCGCGCGCGTGGCCACGCGGCTCGCTCCGTTTGCGGCGGACAATGACGGGCGCACCGTGCGGGTGAACGATCGCCTCGACGGCGGCGCGCTGCTCCTCGACCGCTTCCTGGAGCTGCCCGCGGGGCGCGTGCAACCGGACGCTTACCCGCGGTTTCAGCAGTTCGCCCGCGCGGCGGACGGCGCGCTCGACCGGGACATCGTCGTGCTGCTCGACCGCGACGGACGCTGATCCCGGCGCCCGCGCGTCCTCTTCGAGCGCCCCGGTCCCGGGGATTCCTGTGTGCCAACCTACGCAGTATGGATTACGCTTTTGCTCTACCCGTGAGCGATCTGGATTCCCAGTACGCGCCGGATACCGGGCGCCCGCCGACCGATCCCGTGAAGGCGCGGGTGGCGCGCGCTTTCCGGCTCTCCTCGCTCTTCGCGCAGGTCGACCGCGCGGTGCGCGACGCGGTCACCGACGCCGCCGTGCTCGAGGTGGTGGCGTCCGACGCGGCGATCTTCGAGCAGGGCGCCCCTGCGGACACGCTCGTGGTGCTCGGCCGGGGCCGGGCGCGTGTCGAGCGCATCAACGACGCGGGCGCCGCGTTCCCGCTCAGCTACCGCGGCACGGGCGACGTGCTCGGCGAGTCGTGCCTCGGCGGGCTGGAGACGCGGACGGAGCGCGCCGTCGCGATGGACGAGGCCGAGGTGGTCCGCGTGCCGCTCGCGCTCATCCGCGAGCTCTGCGCCCAGCACCCGGGGTTCGGGGGGGCGGTGTTCGCGCTCCTCGTCGCGCGGCAGCGCGAGACCGAGGACCGGATCGAGTCGATGCTGTTCAAGAACGTGGGCGGGAGGCTGGCCGAGTTCCTCCTGCACGCGGCGGAGCGCTGGGGCGTGCCGACGCCGCGGGGGACGCTGATCTCGGCGCCGATCACGCACGCCGAGATCGCGCAGGTGATCGGCTCGACGCGGGAGACGGTGACGCTGACGCTGGGCGCGCTGCGGAAGGAGGGGGTGCTCGACGTGGCCGGGCGGCGGCTGATCGTGAAGGATCGCGAGGCGCTCGCCCGGAAGCGGTAGTGGACGCGGATCGCGCCGGCGCGCGGCGCCGCTATGCGCGGATGGCGTCGGAGGTGGCGCGAGCGGCGAGATCCTCGGCCATGTCGCGCTGGACATGCGCGCTGGCGCGCGGCCGCTCGCGCCCTCGCGCGCGCCGTTCCCTGTTGACGTGGCGCACGAAGCGCCGATACGCCTTCGCGAGTCGACCTCGCAGGAAAGGATTGCTCATGCCGAAGCTCAGCTCCGGAACAGCCATCGCCGTCGCGTTTCTCTTCGGTTGCTCCGCGTCGTACGTGGCGCCGCGCTTCCTGGTGCCGCCGGTGCACGCGGGGAGCGATCCGCCCCGGTGGGAGGTGCGGTGCGTGGACGCCGAGACGGCGCAGGTCAGCGACGCCCAGCTCCTCGAGGTGACGAGCGCGTCCGGGTGGAACCCGGTCCTCAAGCGGTTCGGGCAGGAGGGCTGGGAGCCGGTGCAGTTCCTGCGCAGCGAGCTCGCCGCGAAGATCGACGCCGTGTGCTTCAAGCGGCCTCTCTGACCGGGCGCGCGGCGCCGCGCGCCGCGCGCCCGGTCGGAGCGCGCCCGGGGGGCCGCCGCGGGCGGGCGAGCCTGCGGCCGCGCAACCTTCGGCGGAAGCCGGCCGGAAGGCGTGCTAGGGGGGCGCGGATGGAGTCTGCGATCCAGACGTACCGGATCCGCCTCGACGGCATCCGCTTTCGCGCCAAGCACGGCGTGTCCCGCGCCGAGCGCGACTTGCCCCAGGATTTCGTGGTGTGCCTGGAGGTGGAGCTCCCGGTCGCCTTGTTGCCCCGCGCCGACGCGCGGGCGCGGGTGTTCGATTACGACGGGCTGGCGAGCCTGGTCGTCGAGGCGGGCACGAGCGCCTCGTACAAGCTGCTCGAGACACTCGCCCAGCGGATCATCGAGCGCGTGCTCGACGACACGCCGGCCCTCGGGGTCACCGTTCAGGTGAAGAAGTTCGGCCCCCCGACGTCGGTGTCGGTGGACTCGGCGTCGGTCGAGCTCTCGGGGCGCAAGGGCGGGTGAGCGCGGGCGCGTCGGGCGGGTGAGCGGCTGTCACGCCGGCGCGGTGAGGAGGGCGGTCGGCCATGCCCGGTGAGGAGAGCGCGAAGCGGACGGAGGCCTATGCGCGGGAGCACCTGGCCAACGAGCGGACGCACCTCGCCTATGTGCGCACGGCGATCGCGCTGCTCAGCTTCGGCATCACGCTAAACAGGTTCAGCCTGTACTTCCTGGAGGCGGCGCCCGGGGCCGCGCAGGTGGGATCGCGGTCGATGCTGCGGGAGGTGGTGGGCCTCGGCGCGGGGATGGTCCTGCTCGGGATGGCGCTGATGGCGTGGGCCGCGGTGCGGTACCTGCGGGCGTACAGCGATATCGAGCGCGGGGCATACCGGCCCGACAGGACGGCGATCCTGATCTTCACGGCCGCGATCTTCCTGATCGGCGCGGCGAGCGTCGCCTGGCTGTTCACGTCGTGAGCTGCTGAAGACGAAGCGCTCCGCCGCGATCCGGAAGCATGGGCGAGTGCGTCAGGCTGAAGAGCGCCGAATCGATGACGTGAGGCCCGCTCCTCGTGCCCCGGGCCGCGGCGTCCGCATCGGCGGGCCCACCGGCGCGCACCTGGGCTGGGCCGGACGGTGCGTCCGTCGAGTGTCCGCTGGATCCGCGTCCTGGCATGTGAAATAGTCGCCGCAGCACGCGGAGGAGCAGGGTGGCGGACAAGTCAAGCGTGATCCGCCCAGCGGAGCTGGGCGGCATCTCGGCCATCACGGTCGAGGGGTTCAAATCGATCCGCAAGCGCACGCAGATCGCCGTCCGGCCGCTGACGCTCCTCGCCGGCACCAACAGCTCGGGCAAATCCAGCATCATGCAGCCCCCTCTGCTCATGAAGCAGACGCTGGATGCGCTTTATGACCCGGGGGCGCTGCTGCTCGACGGCCCGCACGTCCGCTTCACGGCGGTCGAGCAGCTATTCTCGCGCTTTGGCGGACGGAGCAGCAATCAATTCTCGGTCGGCATCGACCTGCCTACGGGCAAGGTCGATGTCCGTTTTCAGAGGCAGGCCAAGGGCGGCCTCGACGTGGTCGACACGACAGTCGCCGTCCCACTCGGCAGGGGCGATAGGTTGCGGCGCGGCATCGTTCACGATTATAGGGAACACGTTATTTCTGTTGTCCGTAAGCGATGTTTTCTCTGGTACCAACTGTCCGAGCGGACCGGAGAAACGCTGAGCGTTGTCGAGACGAACGACGGCTCCGGCTATGTCCCGCGCGCGCTCCGGAGCGCTCCCGACGACCTGCGCGCCATCATCCATGTCGCCGCGCTGCGCGGCATTCCCGAGCGGACGTACAGGACCACCGCGGTGGGCAGCGACTTCCCCGGCCCCTTCGAGCCATACGTGGCAAGCATCATCCATCACTGGCAGGCCACGAAGGACATCCGCCTGAAGCAGCTCGGGGCCGCGCTCGAGAAGCTCGGCCTGAACTGGACGATCAAGGCCGCTCGCATCGACGACACGCGTGTCGAGCTGCGCGTCGGCCGCCTGAAGCAGCGAGCGCGCGGCCGCGCGCAGGATCTCGTGAGCATCGCGGATGTAGGCTTCGGCGTCTCGCAGTGCCTCCCCGTGCTCGTGGCCTTGTTGACCGCTCGACCTGGCCAGCTCGTCTACATCGAGGAGCCGGAGATCCACCTGCACCCGCGGGCGCAGGTGGCGCTGGCGCAGATTCTCGCCGACGCCGCGAGCCGCGGTGTCCGGGTCGTGATCGAGACCCACAGCTCGCTCCTGTTGCTCGGCGTGCAGGCGCTCGTCGCCGAAGGAGCGCTCCGGCCCGAGCTCGTCGCGCTGCACTGGTTCTCCCTCACCAAGGACGGCGTGACGCAGGTGCGGAGCGCGGACCTCGACGAGGCCGGCGCCTTCGGCGACTGGCCTGAAGACTTCGCCGAGGTGGCGCTCGACGCGCAGGCCCGCTACCTGGACGCTGCCGAGAGGCGGATGGCCAAGGCCAAGCGCTGAGATGCGGACCAAGGTCTCGCGTCGACTCGTCATCGACGCCTCGGTGGCCCGGGCCGCAGGCGGCGAGGACGCTGCATACCCCCTCCCCAAGCAGTGCCGCGACTTCCTCAAGACGACGCTCGCCGTAGGTCATCATGTCGTGCTCACGCCCGCTGTCAGCTCGGAGTGGAAGAAACACGCGTCCGGTTTTGCGATGCAGTGGCGAACCACGATGGTCGCCCGCAAGCAGTCGCTGTTCCTCAATGTTCCAGAGGACGTTGAGCTGCGCGATGCGATCGACGGCGCGTCGGCGACCGAGCGCGATCGGCGCGCCATGCTGAAGGACGCGCACCTCATCGAGGCCGCACAGGCGACGGACCACATCGTGGTCTCGCTGGATGAGCAAGTACGAGCGCTCTTCAGCGCAGCCTCGACGCAGGTGCGCGCCTTGAAACGCGTCGTCTGGGCCAACCCCGGCCGCGAGCCAGAGGGGTGTTCCAGATGGCTGGAGGACGGGGCACCTCCCCACCCGCACCGCCGCCTGGGAGCGCGCCGCGAGGCGAAGTAGAAGCCTTTCATCCCTCGCCACCGGGACTGTCAGCGGATCATGAGTGCCTGAACGCGGCGCTGCCAGGCTTCCCGCGCCGGCGCACGCGCGATGCACGCGCGATGAGCGCTTCACCGCAGCCGGTGCTCGCGCAGCACGTCGGCCGGCACTGCCTCCCGCGCGAGCTCGCAGAGACGCGCGTGGTGCGTGAAGAACAGCACCTGCGTCGTCGCCGTCAGCTCGCCGAGCACCGCGAGGGCCGCCCGGGCGCGGTCGTCGTCGAAATGGATCAGGAGGTCGTCCAGGATGAGCGGCATCGGCTCGCCCGTCCGCGCGTGGTGCTCCAGGCTCGCGAGGCGCAGCGCGAGGTAAAGCTGGTCGCGCGTGCCGTCGCTCAGGCCGGTCACGTCCACCTCGCGCTGCACCGGTGCCTTCGCGGGCTCCGCCGCCGCGTCCGCCGACGCCGGCGCCGCCCCGCCGGCGGGAGCGGCGGCGACAGACGGCGCCGCGCGGACGCAGCGGAGGATCGCCTGCTCGCTCTCGTCGTAACCCACCCGGAGGCCGGCGAAGGCGCCCAGCGTCAGGCGATGGAAGAGCGCGCTCGCGCGCGCCAGGATCGGCCCCTGGTTGCGCTCCCGGTAGCGCTCGATCTCCCGATCGAGCAGCACCGCGGCGAGGCGCGCCCGCACGTAGCGGCGCACCTCGCCGCGCAGGTGCGACAGGCAGATCTGCGCCTCCACGGCGGCCTCCGCGGCGCCCACCGTCGCCCTGAGGTGCTCGCGCTCCTGCTCCAGGCTCCCGAGCGCCCGATCGATCCGGCGCCGCTCGTCCTCCAGCGCCGCGAGCCGCTGCTCCGCGCGGTCGAGCTCGAGCGCGAGCGCGTCCCGCTCCGCCCCCGCGGTCTCCTGCTCCAGCGCCGCGACGCCCGCGCCCTCGCCCGCCTCGAGGAGCTTGCCCTCGTTCTCGACGAGCTCGCGGTCGAGCCGGCGCGCCTCGCGCGAGCGCTCCTCCGAAAGCGACAGCGCCGCGAGGTCGCCGGCGACGTCGCCCGTGCGCGCGACGCCCGCCGCCTCGAACAGCTTCGCGAGGCGCGCCTCGGCGGCCGCGCGCCGCGCCTCCTGCTGGTCCCGCTCGCGGCGCTTCTCGGCCATACGCACTTCGATCTCGCCGCGCTCGCGGAGGTCGGCGCGCGCCTTGTGGTGGCGCTTGATCAGCTGATCGGCGGCCTGATCCGCCGGCAGCTCGGCCAGATCCGGCGCGTGCCGGGCCGCGAGCGCGGCCACGTCGGCCGCGAACGCCAGGGCGTCGCGCTCCATCCCGAGCACCCGGCGGCGCTCGTGGGCCGCGCTGTCCACCTTGCGGAACAGCGCGCCGAGCTCGTCGAGGATCGCCGTGGCCTCGTCCGCGGACGCGTCGCCGGGCAGGCCGAGCGCCCGCACGCTCTCCGCCCAGCCGGCCCGCCACGCCTCGAGCGCGCGCGCGTGCTCCGCCCGCTCCCGCTCGAGGTCCTCGAGCTCGCGCTCGAGCTCCTTGCGCTCCCGCGCGAGCTCGCGGCGCTCGCGGGCCGCGCCCTCGATGGCCGCGAGCTTCTGCTCCGCCGCCTCGATGAGCGCCGGGAGGCGCGCGGCCGCGTCCTCCAGCGGCCCGGCGGGGCCGGCGCCCGCGCCCGCGCCGCCGCCGTCCCCGCGCGCGCCGCCCGACGCGGCGCGGGCGCCCTGGATCGCCGCGTGGAGCTCGGCCGCGTGGGCCTGCATCCGCGCCCGCAGCGCCTCGGCCTCCGCCTCCGCCGCGCGCAGCCGGTCGACCGTGGCGGTCAGGCCCGCGTGGCGGCCGAGCCAGCCGCGCATCTCCTCGGGCGAGCGCGGCGCGACGCCCGCCGGCCGCCACAGCTCGACCCACGCGGCCTCGGCCTCCTCCGCGCGGCGCGCCAGCGCGGCGCGCTCCGCGGCGAGCTGCGCCTGATCCGCCTCGGCCCGCGCCTTGTCCGCGAGCAGCCGCGCCAGGCGGGCGACCCGGTCGGCCTCGCGGCGCAGCCGATCGGCCAAAGCGTCCGCGACGCGGACCAGCTCGGCATACTCGTCGGCCTTGCCGCGCGCGGCCGCCTCGCCCGACGCGCCGAGCGCCGGCCTGCGCCCCGCGCCGGGCGAGGCGGCCACGTCCGCGCCGAGGTCGAAGAGCGTGGCGGTGTGGATCGCCGCCGCCGCGCGGGCGCTCCCCTTGGCCTGGAGCGCGCGCACGAGCGCCTTGAAGGCGGCGTCGCGGCGCTCGCGCGCCTCGGCGAGGTCGGCCTCCGTGGGCACCGCGCCGGCGCGCTGGAGGGCGTCGATCTCGCGCGCGCTCTCGCGCAGGCGCGCCTCGACCTCGGCCGCGCGCTCGGCGAGCCGCTCCCGCTCGCGCGCGATGGCGCCCCACTGCGCCGCCGCCTGGTCGACCGTCTCGGGGAGCGGGACGGGCAGGGCGCTCGCCTCGGCGGCGGAGAGCGGCCGCCTCGCCGGAGCGGCGGCGTCGCCGGCCGCGCCGTCGTCGTCGAGGCGCGCCGGCGCGCTGTCGACGTCGAGGCGCGCCCGCTGCGCAGGCGCGCCGAGCCCGAGCCGGCCGCGCTGCGCGTCGGCCTCGCGCGCGAGCTGCGCCGCCGCGGCGGCGGCCTCGCGGCGGCGGTGCTCGAGGTCGCCCTGCTTCTGCGCGCGCGAGAGCGCGCCCCGGAGCGGGGCGGGGTCCTCGCTCGGCGGCAGCTCGGCGAGCCGGCGCGCGCACGCGTCGCGCCGCGCGCGGTTCGCCGCGAGCAGCCGCTCCACCTCGCGCGGCTTGGCCTCGACCGCGCCGCGCTCGCGGGCGAGCTTCTTGATGCGCGCCTCGGTGGCGACGTCGACGCGCATCGCCTCGATCCGCTCGGCCTCCGCGCCGCCGACGAGCGAGGCGTCCCGCCCGAGCCTGCGGAGGATCGCGCGCGCCTCCTCCTCGATGCCGTGGAGCTCCGCGCGGACCCGCGGCAGGTCGACGGCGGCCTTGCGGTGGCTCCCGAGCCGGGTCACGAGGCCGTCGATCGCGCCCGGATCGAGCTCGGCGAGCGACGCGGGGACGTGCAGCGCGGCGTGGCGGGCCTCGAGCTCCTCGATGTCGGCGCGGAGCCGCGCCGCCTGCTCGGCCGCGTCGGCGGCGCGCTCCTGCGCGTCCTCGCGATCCCGCTGCGCGCCCTCCGGCAGGAGGACGACGTCGCCGAGGGCGGCGCGCCGGCCGACGATCGCGCGCCGCGCCTCGAGCAGCGGGAGCACCCGGAGCGCGCGCCGCAGCCGCTTGTCGGTCGCCCGGAGCGCGCGGAGCTCCGCGTCGACGCGCTCCTGCTCGGCCTTGGCCTCGTCGATCTCCTGCCGCTTGCGCGTCCAGTCCGCGGGCGGCCGCGCGGCGGCCTTGGCGCGGCCCCGCGCCTCCTCGAACGCCTTGATCGCCTCGTTGAGCGGGCGGGTCCTCGCCTGGGGCGTGAAGATCTCGTCCGCCTCCTGGCGCAGCGTGCCGAGCAGCTGCTGCAGCCCCGGCCCGCCGAGCCCCGCGCCGAACAGGCTCTGGCCGACGTCGCCCTTGCCCTGGAGCAGCGCCTCGGCGCCCTGCCGGAGCGTGTCGTGATCCAGCCCGAAGGAGGTGCGGAAGAGCTCCTCCGTGACGCCGCCGAGCAGCGGCGCGAGCGCCGCGTCCTCGAGGGGGTTGTCGTCCGGATCGCGGAGCGTCTTCACGCGCCCCTTGCGGCGGACGAACGCGAGCGCCGCGTCCCCCCTGCCCGCGAGCCGCCCGCCGACGCGCAGATCGGTGTTGTGGTGCAGGTGGGCGTCGGGCGTGATGTGCGGGATGCCGTAGAGCAGGCCGCGGATCGCCCGGAGCGCGGTGCTCTTGCCGGCCTCGTTGGGGCCGTAGATGACGTGCAGGCCCGGCGACGGCGAGGAGAAATCGAGCCGGAGATCCGTGAAAGGGCCGAACGCGAGGAGGTGGAGCTCTAGGATCTTCACGAGGTCGCCGGCCAGGGGGGGGTGCCCTCCCCTGAACGGATAGCAAGTGCGAAACCTCCGCGCGATGTCAAGGCCGCTCCTCGCGGCGCGCGTGCTCGGTCCGCCGGAGGGCGGGCGGGTTCTGCTGGAGGTGGCGGGCGGGCGGCGCTGTACGCTATCCGTCCGGCTCAGCGGGGCTGCGTGACGGGGGCGTGCAGGAAGGCGCTCCACGAGCCGCGGCGCGGCGCCTTGCCGAGCAGCACCTCGGCGAGCGCTTCGCTGATCGGCAGCCCGGGGCTCCGCTCCAGCCAGAAGAACTCGCCGACGGGGTTGACCTCGAGGAAGACGTGCCGGCCGTCCGGTGTGCGGAGGATGTCGAGGGCGCCGTAGTTGAGGCCGAGCTGATCCATCAGCCGGAGCACCGCGGTCTCGACGTCGGGCGGGAGCGCGTCCTTGCGCCACGCGTCGATGAGCTCGAGCCCCTGCCGCCGCCAGTCGACCTCGGCGCCGGGAGCCGCCTCCGGATCGATCGAGGCCGCGAACACGCGCTCGCCCACGACCGTCACCCGCAGCTCGCGCGCCTTCGGGATCCTCTCCTGGAACGTCATCGGGCAGAGCGAGAGCCCCCGCATGTCCGCGAGATCCTCGTCCCGGAGGGCGTTCGTGAAGACCACGTGCTCCTCGCCGCCGCGGTAGACGGCGAACGACGAGAGCATCTTGGCGATCACCCCGCCCGGGCAGGTCGCGGCGAAGGCCCGCGCCGCATCTTCGTCGTTGGTGGTGAGCGTGCGCGGCGTGTCGAGGCCGACCTCGCGGGCGATGTCGAGCTGCACCTGCTTGTTCGACGCGAAGCGCACCGCCGGCAGCGGGTCGACCTGCGGGACGCGGAGCGCCGCCAGCAGGCCCTCCACGGTTCGCTTCGCCTCCTCGACCGACGCGCTCCGCAGCTGCGGGTCCATCGACGCGGGCAGCCCGCGGCCGAACGCGACCCGGCGGTACCAGACGGCGGTCACGTCGCTGAGATCGAGCTCGCCACCGCCGGCGCGCAGCGTGGAGCGGCGCACCCCGGGCCCCGAGGCGAGCGCGAGATGCGCCCCGCCGGGGAAGAGGTCGGTGTTGAAGCGGAAGGCCCGGCCCCCCAGCCGCTCGATCGCGGCGGCGACGCGGGCGATGCACTCGTTGTCTTCGCTGTGCGTGATGATGAGGACGGTCACGGGTTCTCCGTCGGAGCGAGCAGCGCCTCCGCCAGCGCGTCGGCGATCGGCAGGCCGAGGTCCCGCTCCAGCATGCCCCACTCGCCGGCGGGGTTGATCTCGAGAAAGACGTGCTGTCCCTCGGGCGTCCGGATGAGGTCGACGGCCCCGAAGGCGAGCCCGAGGGCGCGGAGGAGCGCGCCGAGCTGCGCTTCGACGTCGCGCGGGAGCGCGTCCTGCTCCCACGCGATGCCGGCGGCGCTGACGTTCGGGTGGCGCCAGTCGACGGCGATCGACTCGTAGCGGGAGGCGTCGAGCGCGCCGGGGAAGCACCGGCCGCCGACGCAGGCGACGCGCAGCTCGCGCGCCTTGGGGATGCGCTCCTGGAAGACCATCGGGCTCTGGCGCAGGCCGGAGAGGGCGTCGAGGTCGGCCGCCGTGACGGCGTGCGTGAAGACGAAGGGAGTGTTGCCCGAGAGGCTCGTCGAGAAGGGCGTGAGCATCTTGGCGACCACGTTCCCGCCGAGGCGCGCGAAGAAGGCGCGGGCCTCGGCCGCGTCGTTCGTCACCAGCGTCTCGGGGATGCGCAGGCCGACCGACGCGGCCACCGCGAGCTGGCGCAGCTTGTCCTGGGCGCGCTCCTCGGCCGCCGGCTCGTTGATCCACTGCCGCGCGGGGAGCCCGCGCAGCCAGCCGGCCAGCGCCGCCATCGACTCGCGCACGCAGGCGGCGCGGTACGCCTCCGGGACGCCCTCGCCGAGGTTCGGCGCCCAGACGCGCCGGAGCCAGACGGCGGAGATCTCGTCCCCGCCGAGCGCGGCCCCGGCGCCCTCCAGGCGGCGGCGAACGCCGCCGGCCCCGAGCGCCGTCGAGAGGGCGATGTCGCGAGGAAACCGGTCGACGTTCAGGCGAACGGGGCGGGCGCCGCGCCGTCGCAGCGCCTCCGCCACGCGCTCGATCCCGAAGTCGTCCTGTGAATGCGAGACCAGGAGGACGTTTTCGCCCGCGGTCGTCACGTCGGGTTGCCTCTCTCGCACGGGCCCGGGCGGCTCATACCCCGGAGCCGGAGTCTTCGCCGTCCGACGGGTACTTCAGCGTGGTGTAGATGGGCGGATCGTCATCGCTGTCCGAGGGGAACTTCTTCGTCACGGCGCCCCCGCCGGCCTTGACGCCGGTCCGGACGCGCTTCTGGTCCTCCAGGAAACGGGCGAAGAAGGGCACCGCCTCGGCGGCCTCCTGCTCCTGCTGCTCGGGCTCACGGAGATCGACATCAGCCATGGGATACCTCCAGATTGGGACGGCGGCGCCGTCGAGGATAAGAGGGATAATTAAACGAGCAACCAGGCGGGTAGGCAAGCCCGCGGGCACCCTGAACACGGTGGCTGCGACCGATTCCGCTGCTGCGGTCGTCTTTCAGTCGCGGGGTGCTCGGCTGTGTTGAATATTGTTAAAGTTCGTTGCGCTGGGTTGCGTGTCGTCGAGCCTGGTCGCGTGTCGGCGAACCCGGCCGCGCGGCGCCTCGATCGCGTGATCTGCGCCGCGCGGCGCGCGGATCACTTCACGCCCAGATCTTCGTCGTTGTCGGAGGGGAACTTGAGGGTGACGGCCTCACCACCACCGGTATCCTCACCGTCCGAGGGGAATTTCATCGTCGTGACACACCCGCCGGCTTTGACGCCGGTGCGGACACGCTTCTGATCCTCCAGGAAGCGAGCGAAGAAGGGGACCTGCTCGGGATCGCGATCGATATCAGCCATGGGAAACCTCCAGAGTGGATGTACTGCCATGCGGCAGAGCCGCCGTGGGCAGGATGGATTGAGCCGACCCGCTGCGCACGTTAAGTTTTGCTATGCTCATCGACTCACCCGGGCGATGGGCGTGACTTCCTGAGCCTGCTTCGCTCGTGTACCTTTGCACAACCACCATGCCCGCCGGGTTCTCACGCTCGATTCACGCGATCGCCACCGACGGCCACCGCGGCTCGATCGCCGGCGTCGCGATCGGCGCGGTCCTGCTCTCCGCCTGGCTCGCGTGGTTCTTCCTCGCGCGCGTCGGGCGCTACGAGGCGAGCGTGAGCGCCCGACTCGAGGTGGGCCAGGCGGCGCACCGCGTCGAGGCGCCGCTCGGCGGGAAGGTCGCCGCGGTCCACCTCGCCCTCGGGGCCGAGGTCGCCGCGGGCGACGTCCTCATCGAGCTCGACGTCGAGCCGCTCCGCCGCGAGATCGACGACAAACAGGCCCGGCTCGAGGCGATCGCGGGGCAGATGGGGCCGCTCCGGGCCGAGATCGCGGCGCGAGGGCGGGCGCTGCGCGACGGGGAGGAGGCGGCGCGCGCGCACGTCGACGAGGCGAAGGCGCGGCTGCGGGAGGCCGAGGCGGGCGCGCGGTTCCAGGAGCTCGAGGCGGAGCGGGCCGTGCGCCTGCGCCAGGACGGGCTCGTGTCCGAGGCCGAGGCGGCGCGGCTCGCGGCCGACGCGCTGTCGAGGCGCTCGGCGACCGAGGCGCTCGACCGCGCCGCCGCGCGGGCCTACGTGGAGCGGCGCGCCGGGCAGAGCGAGCAGCAGGCCGAGCTCGCGCGGCTCGACCGCGAGGCGGCCACCCTCGAGGGCGAGCGGCTCGTGCTGGAGGCGGCGATCAAGGGGCTGCTCGCCGAGATCGACCGGCGCAAGATCCGCTCGCCGATTGCCGGGCGGGTCGGCGACATCACGGTGCTGCGCGCCGGCTCCTTCGTGAGCGAAGGGGACGTCGTGGCCGCCGTCGTGCCGCCCGGCGAGCTCCGGGTGATCGCGGAGTTCCCGCCCGCCTCCGTCGGGCGGATCCGCGCGGGGCAGGAGGGGCGCCTGCGCCTCGACGCGTTCCCGTGGACCGAGTACGGCACCCTCTCCACCACCGTCGACCGCGTCGCCAGCGAGACGCAGGAGGGCCGCATCCGCGTGGAGCTCGGCGTGCGGCCCGACCCGGCGTCGCCGATCCCGATGCAGCACGGGCTCCCCGGCAGCGTGGTCATCGAGACCGAGCGTGTCTCCCCGGCCTCGCTCGTGCTGCGCGCCGCGGGGCAGATCGTGAGGGTCCGCGGCGGAGCGGGCGGGTGAAGGAGGGGACGACGAACGCCGATCCCCGATCCGCGCCGGAGCGATCACCTAACCCCCGTCGCCGGGCGTCGAGCCCGGAGCGGCGGCTCCTCGCGCCGGAGGTCGTGCAGACCTCGGCGATGGATTGCGGGCCGGCCACGCTCAAGTGCGTGCTCGAGGGCTTCGGCATCGGCGTGAGCTACGGCCGCCTGCGCGAGGCCTGCCAGACCGACGTCGACGGCACCTCCATCGACACCCTGGAGGACCTCGCGGGGCAGCTCGGGCTCGTGGCCCAGCAGATCCTCGTCCCGACCGAGCACGTGCTGCTCGACGAGGCGCAGGCGCTGCCCGCCCTGGCGATCGTGCGGCAGTCGGCCGGGCCGCTCCACGTGGTCGTGCTCTGGCGCCGGCACGGCGGCCTCGTGCAGGTGATGGACCCGGCCACCGGGCGCCGCTGGCTCACGCGACGGCAGCTCGAGGGCGAGCTCTACCAGCACGAGCTGCCGCTGTCGGCGGCGGACTTCCGCGACTGGGCGGCGAGCGACGGGTTCACGCGGCCGCTCGAGCGCCGGCTCGCCTGGCTCGGCGCGGGGGCGCGGCCGCTCGAGGCGGCGCTCTCGGACCCGGGGTGGCGCGCGATCGCGGCGCTCGACGCCGGCGCGCGCCTGGTCACGTCGCTCGTGCGCTCCGGCGGCCTCGACCGCGGTCGCGAGGCCGCGCGCGTGCTGGGCGCGCTGCTCGAGCAGGGGCCCGAGGCCGCGCGGGAACAGATGATCCCGCCCACCTTCTGGACGGCGCACCCCGGGCCGGCAGGCCCGCGTGGGGAGGATCGGGTCGTCGCGCGGGGCGCGGTGCTCGTGCGGATCCGCGGGCTGCGCGCCGCCGCGCCCGCGCCGCCGCCCCGCGCCGACGAAGCGAGCCCGAGCGTCGAGGCGCGCCTCCCCCCCGACGTCGCCGCCGCCCTCGCGGAGCGCCCGGCCCGGCCCGCGAGCGAGCTCTTCCGAATGATCCGCGAGGACGGGCTGCTCACGCCCGCCGTGCTCGCCGGCGCGCTCGCGCTCAGCGTCGCCACGGTGGTGCTGGAGAGCCTCCTCTTCCGCGGGCTGCTCCAGATCTCGAACGATCTCGCGCTGTTCGAACAGCGCCTCGCCGCCATCGGCGCCCTCGCCATGTTCCTCGCGGTGGAGCTCGCCCTCGATCTCTCGCTGACCACCGGGGTGATCCGGCTCGGGCGGCACCTCGAGGCGCGGCTGCGGATGGCGTTCCTCGCGAAGATCCCGCGCATCGGCGATCGCTACTTCCACAGCCGCCCGGCCTCGGACATGGCGCAGCGCGGCCACAGCCTGCACGTGCTCCGCGCCCTGCCGGCGTTCGGCGGCCAGATCGCGCGCTCGGCGCTCGATCTCGCGGTCACCACGGCCGCGATCGTCTGGATCGATCCCGCGAGCGCGCGCCTCGCCGTGCCGTGCGCCGCGCTCGCGCTGGCGCTGCCGTTCGCGGGGAACCGCGTCCTCGTCGAGCGGGACCTGCGCGTCCGCACGCACGCCGGCGCGCTCACGAGCTTCTACCTCGACGCGCTGCTCGGCCTCGTGCCGATCCGGGCGCACGCGGCGGAGCGGGCCGTGCGGCGGCAGCACGCGGGCCTGCTCGGGGAGTGGGCGCTCGCCGGGCGCACGCTGCTCCGCGCGGCCCTCGCCGTCGACGGGGCGCAGGCGCTGCTCGGCTTCGCGCTCGCCGCGTGGATCCTCGGCGACTTCCTCGCCCGCGGGGGCGCGCTCTCGCGGGCGCTCCTGCTCTTCTACTGGGCGCTCGCGCTGCCGGCCATCGGGCAGGCGCTCGCGGGCGCGCTGCTCCAGTACCCGGCGCAGCGCAACACGGCGCTGCGCCTGCTCGAGCCGCTCGGCGCGCCGGAGGAGCCGCGCGCCGGCGGCGCCGCGGCCGACGCGCCGCCTTCGCGGCCCGGCGCCGAGGGCGCGGGCTGCGCGATCGCCTTCGAGCGCGTGCGCATCCAGGCCGCCGGCCACGTGATCCTCGACGGGGTGGATCTCCGGATCGCGGCGGGCAGCCACGTGGCGATCGTGGGGGCCTCGGGCGCGGGCAAGTCGAGCCTCGTCGGGGTGCTGCTCGGGTGGCACCGGGCGAGCGAGGGCAGGGTGCTCGTCGACGGCCGCCCGCTCGACGGCGAGCGGCTCCACGCCCTGCGCGAGGAGACCGCGTGGGTCGACCCGGCGGTGCAGATCTGGAACCGGTCGTTCCTCGACAACCTCCGCTACGGCGCGCCCGACGACGCGGCCGACTTCGGCGCGGTCGTCGAGGAGGCCGAGCTGCGCGAGGTGCTGGAGCGGCTGCCCGAAGGGCAGAAGACCCTGCTCGGCGAGGGCGGAGGGCTCGTCTCCGGCGGCGAGGGGCAGCGCGTGCGCTTCGGCCGGGCGATGCTGCGGAGCGAGGCGCGGCTCGCGATCCTCGACGAGCCGTTCCGCGGCCTCGACCGGGAGCGCCGCCGCGCGCTGCTCGCCCGGGCGCGGCGGCGCTTCCGTCGCGCGACGCTCCTCTGCGTCACCCACGACGTCGGCGAGACGCGCGGGTTCGAGCGCGTGCTCGTCGTGGACGGCGGGCGCGTGGTCGAGGACGGGGCACCGGCCGAGCTCGCGGCGCGCCCCGGCTCCCGCTACCGCGCGCTGCTGGACGCCGAGGCGGCCGTGCAGCGAGGGCTCTGGTCGAGCGGCGGGTGGCGCCGGCTGAAGGTCGTGCGCGGGCGCATCGCCGGAGCGGCGGCGGAGGGCGCGGGGACGGCGGCCGAGGCCGCCGCGGCAGCGCCGGAGGGCGAGCGGAGGTGACGGCGGAGGCGCAACCCGGGTGGGGGGCCGAGCCGGACGGCGCGCACGCGCGACGCGGCTGGGGCGCTCGGCCGGACGAGGCGGCCGACGCGCTCGGCGCCCTCGAGTGGCCGGCGGAGCGCCTCGGCGACGCGCTCGAGGCGCTCGCGCTCCAGGGCGGCCTCCGCCCGCGCGCGGTCGCGGCGCCCATCCCCACCGCCGGGCACCTCCGCAGCGCGGACGCGCTCGGCGCGTGGATCGATCAGGCCGCGGGCTACCTCGGCGTCGAGGCGGAGCCGATCGCGGCGCGCTACGACGAGGTCGCCGACGCGCTCCTGCGCGTCGCGCCCGCGCTCGTGTGGCTGCGCGGCGGCGAGGCGCAGCGCTTCCTCGCCGTCGTGGGGCGCAGCGGGCAGGCCCTCTCGGTGCTCCGCGCCGACCGCTCCACCGCGCGTGTGCCGGTCGAGGCGATCCTCCGCCGCATCGCCCGCCCGCTCGAGGCGCAGGTGCTCCCCGAGGTCGATCGCATCCTCGACCGCGCGGGCGTGCGGCCGCGGCGGCGCGCCCGCGCGCGGCAGGCCCTGCTCCGCGAGCGGCTCGGGCCCGTGGTCCTCGACGGCATCTGGAGCCTGCGCCCGCCGCCCGGCGCCTCGTTCGGGCGGCAGCTCGCGGCCGCGCGGATCCCGCGCCGCCTCCTCGGCCTGCTGGCCGCCCACGCGTCGGCCTACACGCTCTGGATCCTGGTGTGGACGACCGTGGGGCGCAGCATCCTCGACGACCACCTCGACGAGGGGTGGCTCTACGCCGGGGCGCTGCTGCTCGCGACGGTGGTCCCGCTGCGCCAGCTCATGGCGTGGCTGTCCGGCGTGGTCGCGATCGACGCCAGCGCGCTGATCAAGCAGCGCCTGCTCGCGGGCGCGCTCGCGCTCGACGCCGAGGAGGTGCGCAGCGAGGGCGCGGGCCGCTTCCTCGGGCGCGTGATCGAGTCCGAGGCGATCGAGGCGCTCGCGATGGGCGGCGGCGTCGGGGCCGTCGCGGCGGCGTTCGAGCTCGCGGCGGCGGCGGTCGTGCTCGCCCAGGGCGCGGCGGGCGCCCTCCACGCGCTCCTGCTCGTCGCCTGGGCGGTCCTCGTCGTCGCGCTCTGCGCGCGCTTCTACCGGCGCCGCGCGCGCTGGACCGCCGCGCGGCTCGCGATGACCCACGATCTCATCGAGCGCCTGGTCGGCCACCGCACCCGCCTCGCCCAGGAGCGGAGCGGCCGTTGGCACCACGGCGAGGACGAGGCGCTCTCCCAGTACCTCGCGCGATCGCGCGAGCTCGACCGGAGCCAGATCGAGATCGGCGCGCTGATGCCGCGCGGCTGGCTCATCGCGGGGATCGCCGGCCTCGTGCCGCCGTTCCTCGCGGGCACCGGCTCGGCCGCGGCGTACGCGGTGGCGCTCGGCGGCGTCCTGCTCGCGAGCCGCGCGCTCCAGGGCCTGTCGGCCGGCCTGTCGAGCCTCGCCAGCGCGGCGATCGCGTGGGAGCAGGTCGCCACGCTCTTCAAGGCGGCCGCCCGCGGCGGGGCGCCGCCGCCGCCCCTGCCGCCCGACGCGGGGCGCACGCCGCCCGGCGCGGGCAGCGCGGGGGACGCGGAGCGCCGCGCGCCGGTCCTGGAGGCGCACGAGCTGTCGTTCCGCCACAAGGGCAGGCCGCGCCCCGCCGTGATCGACGCCTCGCTGCGGATCGCCGCGGGCGAGCGCATCCTGCTCGAGGGGCCCTCGGGGGGAGGGAAGTCGACGCTGAGCGCGCTGCTCTCGGGGCTGCGCGCGCCCGACGCGGGGCTGCTCCTTTTGAACGGGCTCGACCGCCACATGCTGGGCGCCGCCGCGTGGCGCCGCCGCGTGGCCGCGGCGCCGCAGTTCCACGAGAACTACGTCCTCGGCGGGACGTTCGCGTACAACCTGCTGATGGGCCGGCGCTGGCCGCCGAGGCCCGACGATCTCGCCGAGGCCGAGGAGATCTGCCGCGAGCTCGGCCTCGGCGAGCTGCTCGGCCGGATGCCCGCCGGGCTGGAGCAGGTGGTGGGCGAGACGGGCTGGCAGCTCTCGCACGGCGAGCGGAGCCGGCTCTACATCGCGCGCGCGCTGCTCCAGGGCGCCGAGGTCGTCGTGCTCGACGAGAGCTTCGCGGCGCTCGACCCCGAGACGCTGGAGCAGGCGCTGCGCTGCGTTCTGCGGCGCGCGCGCACGCTCGTGGTCATCGCGCACCCGTGATCGCGGAGGCCCGCCGGCGCGGAGTCCGCTCCTCCCGGCGCTCGCTCGATGAGGCGAATCGACACTGCTCTCCTCCTCGGAGCCCGCCAGCCTGGGTGAGGCACGCGCGCGCTCCGGGTCCGCTCGATCTGTGCAATGCAGACCACTTCGCCTGTGCCGTCTCTCATCGTCGGTCGATCCCCGATCCCTCTCAGGCGACCCCGTAAGGGGTTATCGCTCGCCAGGTGAGCTTCATGAACAGGACCGCTGCAAAGGGGACCGCCGAGCCTATGGGCGCTGGACGTCACGTGTGTTGCGCTTAGAATGCAACTCAATGCCGGAGAAGATGGAAAGACGGTTGCCTGTCGGCGCTGAGGTGCTCGCCGGAGCCGGAAAAGGAGTGCACTTCCGCGTCTGGGCGCCCTCCCGGCGCCGGGTCGAGGTGGTCCTGGAGGCCGGGCCGGGGAGCGGCGAGACCGCGCCGCTGCGGCCCGAGGAGGGCGGTTACTTCGCGGCGCTCGTCCCGGCCGCGGCGGCCGGCACCCGCTACCGGTTCCGGCTCGACGACGACGAGAAGCTCTATCCCGATCCCGCCTCGCGCTCGCAGCCGGAGGGGCCGCACGGGCCCTCGGAGGTGATCGACCCCGCCGCGTTCGCGTGGAGCGACGCGGGCTTCCCGGGCGCCCCGCTCAAGGGGCAAGTCGTGTACGAGATGCACGTCGGCACCTTCACCCGGGAGGGCACCTGGGAGTCCGCGGCGCGCGAGCTGCCCGAGCTCGCCCGGATCGGCATCTCCTTGATCGAGCTGCTCCCGGTGAACGAGGTCCCCGGCCGGTTCAACTGGGGGTACGACGGCGTGAACCTCTTCGCGCCGACGCGCCTCTACGGCAGCCCCGACGATTTCCGCCGCTTCGTCGACGCGGCGCACCGCGTCGGGATCGGGGTGATCCTCGATGTCGTCTACAACCACCTCGGCCCGGACGGCAACTACCTCGGCCAGTTCTCCAAGGACTACTTCTCCGATCGCCACAAGACCGACTGGGGCGCGGCCATCAACTTCGACGGCCCGCGATCCGAGGCGGTGAGGGAGTTCTTCCTCGCGAACGCCGGCCACTGGATCGACGAGTACCACCTCGACGGCCTGCGGCTCGACGCGACCCAGAACATCTACGACAGCTCGAAGGACCACATCCTCGCCGCGATCGCGCGCCGCGTCCGGGAGGCCGCGAAGGGCAAGGAGACGTTCATCGTGGCCGAGAACGAGTCCCAGGAAGAATGGCTGATCCGCGGCCCGGAGCGGGGCGGCTACGGGCTCGACGCCATCTGGAACGACGACTTCCACCACAGCGCCAAGGTGGCGCTCACCGGCCACAGCGAGGCGTACTACACGGATCACGAGGGCTCCCCGCAGGAGTTCATCTCCGCCGTCAAGCGGGGGTTCCTCTTCCAGGGGCAGCGCTACCAGTGGCAGAAGCAGCGGCGAGGCACCCCCGCGCTCGACGTGGATCCGGCCCGCTTCGTCCTCTTCCTGGAGAACCACGATCAGGTCGCCAACACGGCCAAGGGCGAGCGGCTCTATCACCTCGCCTGCCCGGGGAAGTTCCGGGCGATGTCGGCGCTCCTCTTGCTCGCCCCGGGGACGCCCATGCTCTTTCAAGGGCAGGAGTTCGGGTCGTCGGCGCCGTTCCTCTTCTTCGCGGACCACAACCGCGATCTCGCGCCGCTCGTGCGCAAGGGCAGGGCGGAGTTCCTGGCGCAGTTCCCCTCGTGCGCCTCGCCCGAGGTCGCCTCGCGGCTCGACGCCCCCGACGACCCGCGGACGTTCGAGCGCTGCAAGCTCGATTTCTCCGAGCGCGAGCGCAACGCCGGCATCTACGCCCTCCACGAGGACCTGATCGCGCTCCGCCGGCGCGATCCCGTGATCCGGGCCCAGCGCCCGCGCGGCGTCGACGGGGCCGTCCTCTCGGGCCACGCGTTCCTCCTCCGCTACTTCGGCGACGACGGCGACGACCGCCTGCTCCTCGTCAACCTCGGGCGGGACATCCATCGAGGGTCCTTGCCGGAGCCGCTCATCGCCCCGCCGCCGGGGCGCCGCTGGGAGACGTTGTGGTCCAGCGAATCCCCCCGTTACGGGGGACAAGGCAGTCCACCTGTCATCACCGAGGATGGCGTCCACATCCAGGGTGACGCGGCGATCCTCCTGCACCCCGTGGTCGGGACGCCGGTGCCCGAGAAGACGAGCGCCAACCCTCGCCCAGAGGAGCCCAAAAAGCATGTACGCTGACGAGATCTGCCGGATGATGGTCTGGTCCCGGGGCACCGGCCCCGCCTCGCACGACGACGCCGAGCACGGGTCGGACCCGCTCACGCGGGAATGGCTCGTCACGAACGGCCTCGGCGGCTACGCGTCAGGCACCATCTCCGGCGCGGTGACCCGCCGCTTCCACGGGCTCTTGATCTCCGCGCTGCCGGCCCCCCTCGGCCGCACCATGATGCTCAGCGATCTGTCGACCCGGGTCATCACCGCGGACGGCAAGGTGGTTCAGGTCGGCGGTCAGGAGCCCTGGCTCGACGACAGCGCCGCGCAGGTCATCGAGCTCGCCGAGTTCCGCCTGGAGGCCGGGCTCCCGGTGTGGCGCTACGAGGGCGCCGGGATGGCGTTCGAGCGGCGCCTCCTCCTGCCCCACGGGCAGAACACGGTCCACGTCACGTACACGCTCCTCAAGGGCGAAGGGCCGGTCCAGATCGAGCTCCAGCCGTGGGTGAACTTCCGCCCGCACGAGGGCGCGCTCGATCGGCCGGTCGCGGGCCCGTACGCGCTCACCGTGGTCGAGGATCGCTACGAGCTCGCCTCGCCGAGCGACCTGCCGCCGCTCCGGCTCAAGGTCCAGGGCGCCCGGGCCGAATTCCGGATCGACAGCGCCCGCCTGCGCAACGTGCGCTACCGGATCGAGCAGAGCCGCGGGTACGACGCGGTCGGCGAGTTCTACAGCCCCGGCCGCTTCGGCCTCGAGCTCCCCGTCTCCGGCAGCGTGACCCTCGTCGCGTCGACCGAGCCCTGGGAGACGATCAACGCCCTCTCCACGGAGCAGGTGCAGCGCGCCGAGCGCAAGCGCCGCACCCGGCTCCTGCTCGCCGCGGCGCCCGAGGTCCGCTCCGGGCCGCCGGCGGAGCTCATCCTCGGCGCGGATCAGTTCCTCATCACCCCCGCGGGCCGCGTCGAGGACGCCGCCCGCGCGCGGGCCGCCGGGGACGAGGTGCGCACCGTCATCGCGGGCTATCACTGGTTCACCGACTGGGGGCGAGACACCATGATCAGCCTCGAGGGGCTGACGCTCGTCACCGGTCGCCACACCGAGGCGGGCTACATCCTGCGCACGTTCGCCCATTACGTGAAGGACGGGCTCATCCCCAACATGTTCCCGGAGGGCAAGAACGACGGGCTCTACCACACCGCCGACGCCACCCTCTGGTTCTTCCACGCGCTCGATCGCTACCTGACCTACACCGGCGATCGCGAGACGCTCCGGCTCGTGCTCCCGACGTTGATCGATATCGTCGAGCACCACACCCGCGGGACGCGCTTCGGGATCGGCGTCGATCCCAAGGACGGCCTCGTCCGTCAGGGGGAAGAGGGTTATCAGCTGACCTGGATGGACGCCAAGGTCGGCGATTACGTGGTCACGCCCCGCCGCGGGAAGGCCGTGGAGATCAACGCGCTCTGGTACAACGCCCTGCGCCTCATCGAGCGCTGGGTGCGCGAGGCCGAGGGCGACGGCGCCGCGCGGCGCTACAGCGCGGCCGCCGAGCAGGTCAAGGCCTCGTTCAACCGGCGCTTCTGGTCCGACGAGCTGGGCTATCTCTACGACGTGCTCGACGGCGAGCAGGGCAACGACGACGCCTTCCGGCCCAACCAGATCTTCGCGATCTCGCTGCCGCACCCGGTCCTCGACGCCGCCCGCTGGAAGGGGATCGTCGATCAGGTGAAGGAGCGGCTCTGGACGCCCGTGGGCCTCAGGTCGCTCGCCCCTGGGCACCCCGATTACAAGCCGAAGTATTTCGGCGATCTCCGCGCGCGGGACATGGCCTATCACCAGGGCACCGTGTGGGGGTGGCTCATGGGCCCCTTCATCGACGCCTGGCTGAAGGTGTATCCGGCCGATCTCGCCGGGGCGCGGAGCCTGCTCGAGGGCTTCACCCCGCACCTCGACGAGGCCTGCGCCGGGTCGATCAGCGAGATCTTCGACGCCGAGCCGCCGTTCACGCCCCGCGGGTGCGTCGCCCAGGCGTGGAGCGTGGCCGAGGTGCTCCGGGCCTACGCCCGGACGGCCCGCTCGGCGGGCTGAGCGCGGGCCCCGGGGCCGAGGTCCCGGGGCCGGCGGAGCGCCGCTCGCGTCGCCGTCTCTCAGAACACGACGGGCACCGCAGCCGGGCCGCGGAGCACGGCCCACTCGCCCCATTCGATCTCGTCGGGCGAGGTGTCGAGCTCGAGCCCCGGGAGCCGCTGGAAGAGGGTCGAGAGGGCGATGGCCGCCTCGATCCGCGCGAGCGTCGCGCCCAGGCAGAAGTGGATCCCGCTCCCGAAGGCGAGGTGCCGGTTCGGCGAGCGGCCGATGTCGAAGCGGTCCGGATCCGGAAACTGCTCCGGATCCCGGTTCGCGGCGAGGAGCCCCGCCACGACCCCTTCTCCCGCCGGCACGCGCGCGCCGAGCAGATCGACGTCCTCGAGCGGCCAGCGGACCACCGAGATCTCGGCCGGCCCCTCGCAGCGCAGCGTCTCCTCGACCGCGGAGCCGATGAGCTCGGGCTCCGCCTCGAGCCGCCGCCGCTGCTCGGGGTGCGAGAGCAGGAGGAGCGCGCCGCTCGCGATGAGGTGCACCGTGGTCTCGTGGCCCGCGACCAGCAGCAGGAACACCATGCTCATGACCTCCGCCGAGCTCAGCTTGTGCTCCTGCTCCTCGGCGAGCACGATCGCGCTGATCAGGTCGTCGCGCGGGGCCTTGCGGCGGACCGCGAACAGCGCCTCGAAGTACGCCTCGATCTCCTTCACCGCGGGCATCGCGGGCTCGAGGAGCGCTCGATCGCTCGTGGCGGCGAGGAGGAGCTTGGTCCAGTGGCGGAATCGGTCGCGATCCTCGCGCGGGAGGCCGAGCAGCTCCGAGATGACCGCGATGGGGAGCGGGAACGCGAAGTCGGCCACGAGATCCATGCGGCGCTGGTCCGCCACGGCGTCGATGAGCTCACCCACGATGGCGTGGATGCGCGGGCGCAGCCCCTCCATCGCCCGCGTCGAGAAGGCCCGCTGGACGATGCCCCGGAGCCGGGTGTGATCCGGCGGGTCGGCCTCGAGCATGTGATGACTCAGCAGGACCGAGCGCTCGCCGAGCGGGCGGTAGCTCGCGCGCAGCTCGGCGGGGAGCTTGCGGCAATCCCGGATCAGACGAGGATCCTTGAGGAGCTCCACGCAGTCGTCGTAGCGCGTGGCCGTCCAGATAGGCACGTTGAGGCGAGGGTGGATGAGGCGATGGATGCGCCCCGCGGCCCGCATGCGCGCGTAGATGGAGTGCGGCTCGGCGCGGCCCCTCGGACGGAACAGCTCCGAAAAAGCGCTCTGGTCGATCGTGACTCCCCCGTCCATGACTCCCCCGTCCCGTCGCGTCCGGCTGTCCGAGGCGATGCTCGCGTGCGCAGGGCGCGTCAGGAGGAGTGCATGGTGGAGATCGACGTGCCGTCAAGCCGCGCGGGCCGCGGCCGCGGCCGTCCGTGCAGCGCTCGCGAGAACACGATAAGTTGCGGAAATTGCTGAGTTTATTTCCTGATTTCCGCCTTCGCGGCCGGCTCCGACCCAGGCCGCCGCGCCGGCGCTCACGGCGCCTCGCCGGCGCCGAGCAGCCGCGAGATCAGCGTGTGCTCCACGTCGTCGAGCGCCTCGCGCAGGTACGTCGGGTCGTCGAGGCGGATGGCGTCGTCGCCCTCGCGCGCCTCGGCGGGGAGCTTGTTCTTGAGGCTCGCGAACTCGCGCAGGAGCGAGGAGAGGCCCGCCTCGTCGTCGCGCAGCGCGCGCAGCGACCGCGTGAGCTGGCCGATGGCGTCGTCCCGCTCCTCGAGCGCGCCGACCTGGAGCGGGGCCAGCGTCCGGGAGAGCACGCGCTCGATCCAGAGCCCGCCGCCGAGGTCGTTGGCGATCGCGCGGATCTGCCCTGTCCAGCGCTCGAAGTCGGCGCGGAGCGCGGCGTGGGCCGGCGTCGCGCCGCACAGGATCACCCGCGCGGCCAGCGTGCGCCCGTCCGCCTCCGCGAGGCGCTGCTCGAGCTGCTCGCGCGTCAGATCCACGATGTCGTCGGCGCTCGCGGCCGGGGAGAGATCGACCTCGCAGGCGCACCAGCGGACGACGTCGAGGGGGCGGTGCTCGACGGAGGCGACGCGCCCGTCGTCCACGGTGACGAGGAGGGCGCCCTTCTCGCCGGTCTCGCGGGCGTGGCGGCCCTGGAGGTTGCCGGAAAAGGCGATGTACGGATCCTCCGAGAGCACCTCCCGGGTGTGCACGTGGCCGAGCGCCCAGTAGTCGTATCGCTTCCCGACGAGGGTGTTCAGGCTGCAAGGAGCGTAGTTGTCGTGGCCCTCGCGGCCGCCCAGGCAGGTGTGGAGCAGGCCGATGTTGAAGAGGCCCGTCCGCGCGTCCGGGTAGCCGGCGGCGAGATCGTCGGTGACCGCCTTTGTCGCGAAGCTCTGCCCGTGCACCGCGACCCCGAGCCGCTCGAAGAGGACCGTCTCGGGGCTCTTCGGGTCGAGCCGGCGGGCGTTCTCGGGGAGCTCCAGGTGACGCGTGATGTGGCTCTCGGCGTCGTGGTTGCCGCTCAGGAGCACCACCTCCACCCGGGCGGCGCGCAGCCGGGAGAGCTGCGAGGCGAAGAACAGGCCCGTGCTGTAGTCCTTCCAGTCGCCGTCGTAGATGTCGCCGGCGAGCAGCAGGAGGTCGACCTCCTCGGTGAGGCAGAGGCTCACGAGGTTCTCGAGCGCGCGGCGGGTGGCCCCGCGGATCTGCTCGACCGGGGCGCCCGGGTAACGGTCGAGCCCGCGGAGGGGGCTGTCGATGTGGAGGTCGGCGGCGTGGACGAACTTCATGGGCTGCGCGGCCCGAGCTTAGCCGCTCCGCGCCGGGAGCGCTGCTCATCCGATGAGGTTCGCGCCCGCGGGCGGCCGGCGCCGGCGCTCGCCTTGACGCGCGGGGCGGGCTGTCGTGCAGTGAGCGTCCGATGCTGCGCCCGCCGTCACGCCTCACGCCGCCTGCGGCGCGACGCCCCGCCGGGGGGAGGGCGGCGGACCGTTGAGCCCGGCGGCCGCGCTGCTCCGGCGGGTCTGCGACGTGAGGGAGGGCGAGGTCTCCGCGCTGCTCTGGAGCTTCGCGTACTTCTTCTGCGTCCTCTGCAGCTATTACATCCTGCGGCCCGTCCGCGAGGAGATGGGCATCTCGGGCGGCATGGACAAGCTGCCTTGGCTGTTCACGGCGGTGTTCGCGGCGATGCTCGCGGCCGTGCCGGCCTTCTCCGCGCTCGTGGCGCGGCTGCCGCGGCGGCGGTTCATCCCGATCGTCTATCGCTTCTTCGCGTCGAACCTCCTCGTCTTCTTCGGGCTGCTCGCGCTCGGCGCGCCGCGCGTCGAGGTGGGCAAGGTATTCTATGTCTGGCTGAGCGTCTTCAACCTGTTCGTCGTGTCGGTGTTCTGGCAGTTCATGGCCGACGTCTGGCGCAGCGAGCAAGGCAAGCGCCTCTTCGGCGTCATCGCCGCCGGCGGCAGCGCCGGCGCGCTCGTCGGCTCGCTCGTCACGGCCGCGCAGGCGCGGCAGATCGGGACCGCGAACCTCCTGCTCCTGTCGGCGGCGCTGCTCGAGCTCGCCGTGCTCTGCGTGACGCGGCTGAACCGCCTCGCGGGCCGGCTCGCCGGCGGCGCGGCGCCGCCCGAGGCGAGCGCCGCGGAGGAGCGCATCGGCGGGGGCGCATTCCGCGGGGTGACGCTTGTCCTCGGGTCGCCGTACCTCCTCGGGATCTGCGCGCAGACGCTCTTCTTGTCGATCACCGCGACGGTGCTCTACTTCGAGCAGGCGCGGATCGTCTCCGCGGAGTCGATGGATCCTGCGCGGCGGACCGCGATGTTCGCCTCCATCGATCTCACCGTGAACGTGATCACCATCGTCGTGCAGGTGCTCGTGACCGGGAGGCTCATGACGCGGGTGGGCCTCGGGGTCGCGCTCGCGGTGGTCCCGGTGGTCACGGGCGTCGGGTTCCTCGCGCTCGCGGCGCGGCCGACCCTCTCGATGATCGCCGGGCTCCAGGGGCTCCGGCGGGCGATCCACTACGCGGTGGACCGGCCGGCGCGGGAGATCCTATTCACGGTGGTCGCGCGAGAGGAGAAGTACAAGGCGAAGAGCTTCATCGACACCGTGGCGTTCCGGGGCGGGGACGCCGCGAGCGCGTGGGCGCTGTCGGGGCTGTCGGCGCTCGGGGTGAAGGCGGCGGGGCTGTCGCTCCTGATGGTGCCGGTCGCGGGCGGGTGGGTCCTGCTGAGCCGCTACCTGGCGAGGCGGCAGGCGGAGCGCGCGCGAGGGGACGGGGGGCTGCGCTGATTGACATAGAAAACCTTACATGACCGCCTCCGTCGGCGAGATCGTACCCGCGCAGGACGGACGCGCGCGGCCGAGGCGCGGGTCATGGGCAGCTTGGCCACGGCGGGCTCCAGACCCCTGGAATCAACCGTTGGCTGGCCACCAAACGTCCCGGCGCCACGCTGCACGGCGCCGTTGCGGTCCACCAGCCCGCTCGGTACCCTGGGAGGAAAAATGGCGTCCACCGCGCCAGGGCCGAACGCCGTGGCTTCGCAGACCGATGAAAGGAGTTCTGACGACATGAAGAGGTTCTTGGCTCTTTTTGCGGCCTTGGGGTGCTCCCTCGCCACCTCGCTCGCGCTCGCGGGTCCTCTCCCTGTGACCGGCCAGTGGCGGACGATCGATGAGCAGGGGGTCGAGCAGTCGGTGGTAGAGATCTACGAGAAGGGCGGGAAGATCTTCGGCAAGATCGTGAGCCTGAAGCAGCCGCTCGACGCGAAGGGGAAGCCGAAGCTCTGCACCGCCTGTGAGGGTGCCGACAAGAACAAGCCCCTTGTGGGGCTCGTCATCATCAAGAACATGGTCCGCGATGACGACGAGTACGATGACGGTACGATCCTGGATCCGAACAACGGCGAGACCTATAGCTGCAAGCTCGAGGCGATCGAGGGCGGGAAGAAGCTGAAGGTGCGCGGCTTCTTGGGCATCTCCCTCCTCGGCAGGACCCAGACCTGGGTGAAGAAATAAAAGGATCTTCCTCGTCGTGGGTGCTCTGGTGCCTGCGCCGCAGCCGCGATCCAGACGAGCTGGTGCGGTAGCCCCGCGCACGGTCCTCGCCTCTCTGTCGTGACATGGTCTGGAGAGGCTATGACGCCGGGGCGTCGGGATTCACCACCACCTGGTACCGACGCCCCGTGGACAGCACGCTCGGATCGATGCCCTCCTTGAGCGGTACGCGCGTCTGCGTGAGCTGGTGGCCGGGCAAGCAACACGCGAGGGTGAAGGCCGCGTCCCAGCGCAGCCGATCGAGCACCCGGTCCATGTGCACGTGGGCGTGGACGAACGTCACGAACACCGGCATCGGGGGCAGGGCGTTGAGCTGATCCGCGACGTCGTCGATGCTGGCCTTGTGCCACGCCAGGCGCCGGACCCCGAAGCGATCGCGCCACGCCTCCACCAAGTCTACGTTGAGCAGCGGATCGACGCTGATGTTGTCCGCCTCGCTCTTCAGCGAAAAGAGGGCCCCGGTCCTCGCGTGGGCCCCGTCCCCGACGTGAATGACGCGACATGGGCGGCCCTTGGTCAAGAGGGGCCGAAGATGACAGAGGGCAGAGTAGCTCTCGGTCATCTCCTTGGCGGGCCTGGTCGCTTTCGCGAACAAGGGCCACAGCGCTTCGAAGGAGTTCCTTCGCATCAACCGGTCCAGGTAGTCGCTGTTCGGGGGCTGCGCGTCGGTGCTGACCATGGCGGCTGCTTGTAGCAGAGCTGCCGCGATCCGCCCGGGACCATGACGACCATCGAGGCGTGCGCGCGCCTCTTTCAGAAATAGTGCGCGCGCATGTCGTCGAGCAGGCCGGGCTGCTCCGGCTTCCAGCCGAGCAGCTCGCGCGTCGCCTTGCTCGAGACCCGGTTGTCGAGCCCGACGACCATCGACATCCATCCGAAGTGCGCGCCCGCCTCCGAGGCCGGCACGCTCTTCGTCGGCACACCGGCGCCGTTGCCGATCGTCTCCGCGATCGCGCGCATCGCGATGCCTTCCTCGGCGGTGCCGTGCAACACGGATCCCGGCGGCGCGCTCTCGACGGCGAGCCGGTACAACCGCGCCGCATCGTCGCGATGCACCGCGGGCCAGTGATGATTGCCATCATCGATGTAACCAGCGGCCTTCTTCTCGCGTGCGAGATTGATCAGCATTGTGATGAAACCCTTGTCGCCAGCGCCGTGCACCGTCGGAGCCAGCCGGATGACGCTGCCACGCACGCCGCGCTTCGCAGCATCGACCACGAGGCGTTCGGCCTGCAGCCGGATCGCGAGCGGCGAGCTCGCCGGCGACGCGTCCGCCTCGAACGCGACCTTGCCAGGCTTCGAAACCACCAGCGTGCCGTTCGTACCGACGAACGCCTTGTTCGTGCCCGCCATCGCGTCGAGCATCGCGCCGATCGCGTCGCGATCGATCTGGCACATCCTCGGGAAGTCCGAGAAATCTATGTGGAACGCCAGGTGGATCGTCGCATCGGTCGCGCGGACGCCCTCGACGAGGCTCTTCGGGTCCCTGATGTCGCCGCGGTAAACCTCCACGCCCTGCGCCTTCAACTTCTCGGCGCCCGCATCGCTGTGCGCCATGCCGAGGACGCTGTGGCCTGCCCCGCGCAGCTCCTTCAGCACCGCCGTGCCGATCCAGCCGGTCGCGCCGGTGACGAACACTCGAATTGACTTGGTCATACGAGGACCGTACGCTCGGATCGCTCGTCCGAAAAGACGGGCAGCTATACTGGTATGGCGGCTACCACCCTCCCCACGTTCCTGCGCGACCGCCGCGAGCGCGTCCGTCCCACGACCACCGCGCGCCGGCGCACCCCCGGGTTGCGCCGCGAGGAGGTCGCCACCCGGGCCGGTGTGAGCGTGACCTGGTACACGTGGCTCGAACAAGGTCGCGGCGGCGTGCCGTCGGACGACGTGCTCGAGCGCCTCGCCCGCGCCCTCGAGCTCGACGACGCGAATCGCGAGATGCTGTTCCTGCTCGCGCACGGCCGTCCGCCGCCGCGCAAGCCCGCGCCGCCCGCGGCGGTCACGCCGTCGCTCCAGCTCGTGCTCGACAACCTCTCCGTCCCCGCCTTCGTGAAGACGCCGACGTCCCAGATCGTCGCGTGGAATCGCGCGTCGGTCGCGGTGCTCGGCGATTATGCGGCGGTGCCGGAGCGCGACCGCAACTTGCTGCGCCGGGTCTTTCAACCGGGCTCAGAAGACAAGGTGTACCACGTCGAAGACGTTCGCCGTACCTGTCTCGCGTCGTTTCGCGTCGACATCGCGCGTGCTGGCCAATCCGACGAGGCGACGGCGCTGATCGACGAATTGATGGAGACGAGCCCCGACTTTCGCCGCCTGTGGGACGAGGGCGAGGTCCGGTCGCACGGCGGGTTCCAGAAACGACTCGTCCGTCCCGAGGTCGGCGAGATCGTGCTCGAGTCGTCGGTGTTCCACGTCGAAGGCAGCGACGGCCTCTCGATGTTCGTGTTCTCACCCGCGGACGAGGCGAGCGCGCGCGGCGTCGCGCAGCTGGTCCGACGGTCCGGAACCTAACGGACGCACGTGCAGGTGGAGTGCTCGGAATCGGGCGAGTCCTTGCCTTGCTCGCCGGCCCTGTCGACGACCTTCGCGTCCATGCCGAGCTGCTGCAAGAGCTCGGTCACGAGAGCGATCGCCTCCTGCTTGTCCGCCTGCGTGCGCGGGGAGGACCACGCGTCGCTCTTCTTGACCAGCGTCCGCACCAGCGCGTCGATCTCCGGGGGGACGGTCACCGCGTCGAGAGCAGCCGGCGCGTCCGTCGCTCGCGGGGTCTCTTGGCCCTGGGTCGCTTCGGAGGCGCCGTTCCAGGGGCTGAACGAGCCGAGCTGGTCGGCCGGATCCCCGCTCTCGGGCTCGGCAGCGCCGCTCGTCGCGGCGGAGCTGGACGGGGCGCTCGGGAGAGGCGCCAGCGCCGTACCGACGATCCGCGCGGCCGCGGCCTCGGCCGCCGCGTCCGGCCCGTGGGCCGCGTCGACGCGCTCGAAGGTGAACAGGTAGCCGCGGTTCCTGCGCTCGGCGGCCGCGCGCGGGTCGGCGTCGGACACCCTGCGGTCGTCGCGTACCTGCCACTGCCCCGTCGCCGCGTTGCGCGTCATCGCGGTGTAGTGCCCCGCGTCCCTCGTCGGCCCGTGGTGATTGACGACCACGTTCAGGCGGTACCAGCGGCCATTGACGCTGAGCCACTCGGGGACGTCGATACTGCTCTCGTTCTCCACGCCCACGCGTTGCAGAGCGATCGTGATCGCCCGAGGCGTGTTGTTGGCCGAATCGACGAGGAGCTGCCTCGATGGACTGCCCCTCACCGCTCGGCCCTGGCGCACGGCGGCCGCGTCGTCCACGGTGCTCGCGCCGAAATGGGCGTCGAGCGCCTGCTGCAGGGTGAGGCTGCCGTCGACCAGCGGGCTGATCACGACCTCGGGCTGCGTCGAGTCCCATACGGGGTTGTCGTCGAGCGAGGTGCGATCTTGCAGCGTTTCACCCGTCTCGCGCAGCTCGACCCCCCTCCAGTCGGTCCGCTGCCTCTGGGCCAGGGCCACGCCGGCGGTGTCGAGGCTCGCCCGCTCAAAGAGGCGTCTGAAGAGGACCTCGCTGGGATCCTGCTGCGTCGTTCTGGACGACGCACCGAGCACGTGCCTGTCGGTCAGGAGCCTGTCGAGCTCCTCCATCGCGTCCGCCTCGACGAGCGTGCCGGCCCGGATCTGGTCGAGGATAGCGCGCACCGCGGCGCGCAGCTGGGCGCCTTGGGGGTCATGTTCGTCGCGTTCGCGCGGCGCGAACAGATCGTAGTAGGCGTCGGTGAGCGCGAGCATCGTGAGGCCGGCCGACAGGAAGCAGCTGTTGCCGATGTTGTGGACGCCGGTCTCCGTCGGCCGCGACATTGGCGGGGGCGTGGACGCCGCAGGCGCGATGTTGCGGCGGTCGTGGGCGTAGCTGGTGAGGAGGTGAGCCGTGCCGTCCGGCCTGACCCGCGCGATGGTCTTCTTCGCGCCGTGCCAGAGCACGACGTTGGTCGCGCCGGTCTCGTCGGTGCGCGCCTCGATGGCGGTGGCGTTGCGGACCACGTCGCGCGCGGCATCGAGGTAACGCCGCACGACGTCCGCCTGTGACGCGGCCTCCAGCTCCGCCGGCGTCAGGAAGTCGGCGGCGTGCTTGGCGGCGTGGTAGGCGGCGGTGCTCACGGACTCGAAGAGCAGCTGGTCGGCCGCCGCCGCGAGCCTCTTCTGCAGATCGTCACCCTCGCCGAGCGTGGTGTCGCCGACGGCGCCGGCCTCCTGCGCCGCCTGCTGCTGCGCCTTCCAGAGAGCATCGACGTTCGCGCCGCTCAGGTTGTCCTGCATCGAGGCGACGTAGAACTCGAAGCGCTCGACGAACTCGTTGAAGCTCCTCGCACCGTCCAGCGCGAATGTGGCCGCCGGGCCGCGCAGATCCGGTCGCGCTTCGCCGCTCACCAGGTCATAGAGCCGCAGCAGCGCGTCGTGCCGCATCTGGCCGTTCTCGGCGAAGAACTCGATCGAGGCGGGGTTTTTGATGCCGGCGTCGATGAGGAAGGGCACGACCAGGTCGAGCTGCGGCCGGAAGCGCAGCCGCTCCTGGCCGCGTTGCGAGCCGGACAGGTCGACGGTGGCCTGGTCCTTGGAGGACCAGGGGATCCCGTCGTTCAGGTTCTTGACGAGCATGAGCAGCTTGCCGAGCTGCCCGCCGCCATGGAGCTCTCGCAGCCGCTCGCGGTGCAGCTTGACCTGCCCGCCGATCTCGATCTGGTCGCCGGTCATCTTGAACTCGATGCCTGCGCCCTCGATGAGCTTTTCGGCGTCCGCGACGAAGTCGCTGCTGTTGCTGTTGAGCTCCTCGTCGAACCGCCACGGCTGCGGGCCGCGGTAGTAGTCGCCGTCGATCCGCGGAAGGCCCGGCTGGCCGGTGTCCGAGAAGCCGTTCTTCTTCTTGTCCCACGTGGCCTTTCCGCCGCGGTCGCGCCAGCGGTAGACGTGGTAGTGCGGCGCGTTGTGGCCTGCCTGGTTGTGGTCGCTCAGGTCCAGGTCGATGATGACGTGCTCCTCCGCTCCGTCCGGCTGCTGCGGCGGCAGCAGGGCGTGGAAGCGGTATTGATAGATCCGGCCGGTCGCGAGATCGACCTTCATCTCCGGTGCGCCCAGCGGGTAATCGCTGGCGTCGTCGTCGGGGGTGTCGCGCCAGCGCGGCAGGATGTCGTGCTCGTAGGCGAGGCTCTCGTCGTCGAGGCGGCCGGCCACATCGTCGGGGATGAGCTCGCGGATCGCGCCCGGGGAGAAGCCGAGCACCTCCATGGTCTCGATCAGCTCATCCGGCGACTTCACGCGCATCTGGTGCAGGAGCAGCGACTTGTCCTTTATCGACGCGAGGATGCTCTCGGCGTTGTCGAGCAGGGCGTGGAGGATCTCGGGATCGAGCGCGTAGCCGCGCCGGTAGAACTTGAGCGCGCGGCCGAGGTTCCACGGCGCCTGGCGCAGGTGCTCGACGACCGCGTTCTGCCGGTCCTCGACGGATGCCGGGGGGCCGGGATCGGCGACGAAGCGCAGCCTGCCGAGGAGCTGATCCTCGATGCCGCCGATCGGGTCGACCACGAAGCCGTTCTCGTCGACGTAGATCGCGTTCATGCGGAAGTCGCGCTTCAGCGCGTCCGCCATGACGTCGAATGGGACCAGCGCGCTGGCGCTGTCGCCGGCGGTGATGTCCACCACGTTTTCGCCGCTCCCGACCTGGAGCAGGCGCAGATTGGGGACGGTGCTGACGGAGAGGGATCTCAACGAGGGGTGGCTCTGCAGCGCCTCCTCGAGCATCCACATGGGCATGTTCGTCTTGAGATCGACGTCCCTGGGCTCGATGCCGCTGAGGGCGTCGCGCACCGCGCCTCCGACGACGTAGACGTCGAAGCCGTAGGTATTGATGAGCGCGATCAGGTCATGGACCCGGTGGGTGCTTCCGACGTGGGTGTCGAGGAGCGAAGCGCCGATGGGCGGGCTCGGGTCGGGCGTGGCGCCCTCGGTCGTCGTGTTCGCTGACCTCTTCTGGGTGAGGATCGCATGAGCCTTGAGCTCACGGTCCATGAGCCGCGGGCGGAAATAAGGAGTTCCTCCGGCGTTCTCCTTCACGAATTCGTCGAACGGCTTCTCGCCGCGCTTCGCCGCGTCAATCCCGGCGAAGTCCAGGAGCGGCGTCAGGATACCGTTATCGTTGGTGGCGAAATGAGGCACCGCGGGCGCGCCGCCCTCGCTGGCGCGCTCGGAGAAGAAGGCGTCGGCGAGCATGCTGCGGTCGGCGCTGCCCTTCTTCTCCCCGACCGACTTCTTCGTCAGCTCATCGAACCCCTGGTCGTACTCGTCTATGTCGCCGCGCTGGCCGCGGTCGCGCCGGATGCCGTACCAGGGGATCGTCGTTGTCCCATCGGACGTGGTGAACGTGCTTCCGAGGATGTCGTCGTGCTGGAACAGCTCTCCGATGTTGATATTGGCGAGGCGCAGGTCCGTGATCTTCTCCTCGCGGATCAACGACTCCAGCTGATCGCGGATGTCCCTCCTGGCGGGCGACAGCTGGTCGCGCGGCGTCAAGAGATCCTCGACCAGGTTGGAGTCGACCACCAGCGAGGTCGACGTGAGCGGCGGCGACAGCGCCGGGTTCGAGAGGCGCTCGGCGTGGCGGACCAGGTGCTCGATGATCCCGCGGGTGTTGGCGACCTTGCCCTTGTCCATGGCGCGCGCGAGCATGCCGGCGAACGCGCGCTGGCCGATCGATCGCTCGACGATCTTGAGCTCGTCGCTGGTGACCCAGCGTCCCTCCTTGCCCCGCTTGGCGACCGCCTGCGGTGCCTCCTCGTCGCGCGTCGGCGGTGGCGGCGGGTCGCGCAGGGCCGGGAGATCGACGCCCGGCATCTTCTCGATCGCGTCGAGGGCGCCAAGCGCCTTGGCGACGTCGAAGGCCAGCCTGCGCTTCTCGCCTGTGTACGGCTCAAGCACCTTCTTGAACCACTTCGGCGCGTTCTTGCTCTCGCGGGAGCTGTCCTTCGCGCTCAGGAACAGCGCGAACGAATTCAAGCTCAACGACTCCTCTGCCAGGAGCTCGCTGAGCGCGCGCTGCACCGTGCCATCGGTGAAGCGATCGAGCAGCTTATCCTGCAGCCCCTTGTACTGCGGCATACCCCAGATCCACTCGGGGATTGCCTGCTCCGCAGGGGTGTTGCGATCGGGCTTCTTGAACCTGCCCTGCTTCTGCGGTTTGGGCTGCTTCTTCTCGTGCTTCTGCGGATCAGGGGGGGGGCCGTGCTGTGGGGCGCTCGACTCCGCCGCGGCGGGCGGCGCCTTGCCGTCCTCCTTGGCGTCGTTGTTTCGGCCGATCGTACGGCGGCCCTGATCCCGCCTGAGCGTGCCCACGACGAGCTCGACGTGCGCAGCGAGCTGCTGCTGCAGCTCGCCGGGGGGCAGGTCGCGCACGCCGGGGTGGAACACCAGCCACTTCGCGACGATCTCCTCGGCGAGCCGGTTGGCGGCGGGCAGCTTGATGGGCAGGATGTCCAGGATCTGCGGGAGGAGTCGCGCGTCGATGGTATCCTCGACGAGGACCGTCACCTCGTTCAGGCGCTGGTCTGGGACGCGCTCCCGGAGGGCTTCGTACAGCCCTGACGACGTGCCCTGGACCGTCGTCCCCCGAACGGGCCTCCCCGGTGCTGCGGCAGGCCCGCGAGCGGGGCTGGTTCCGTCCTGCTTCACCGGAGCTCCCGCGAGCAGGTCGGCCGTGTCCGCGCCCTCTCGTGCGGTCCCGGACGAGCCGCGCGACGCGAGGTGCGCCGGAGCTTGCTGCTCGACGGAGGCGCTGGGGTCCGGGGCGCGCGGCGGGGGGTAGGTCCCGAAGGTGATCACCTCGAAGAGCCTCGGCATGTCGGCCTTGGCCACCCGGATGGGGAACGACTGCCCCCACGTCTGGACGGGCACGATGAAGGCGTCGCCGTCGGCCGTGATCTCGCCGTCGATCGCGAAATGGTGCCGGCTCTCGGCTTCGCCCTTGCCGAGCGGCGCGACGGTCGCGGGGGCGCGAGGCGCCTTGTCGCCGCCGTCGCGGTGCCGCTTCGCCGCTTCCCAGAGCGCCTTGCCGTTCGCGACGGTCGCCACGGCGAACCCGGGTCGATCCGTGCGCCCGAGCGTCTCGTTGATGCGCGCGACGTCGCCCTCGGAGAGGCCGCCGCTCTTGACCGCGACCTCCGCCCCGAGCGCGTCGCTCATGAGGGATGCGATCGAGTTCGCCGAGAGGAGCATATCGCCCTGCGCCGCCGCGACGCCGGGCTGCTTGGCGCGGTCGGTTCGCTTCCCGTGCTGCGCGACGGCGTCCTGTCCGAGGAGCTCGACAAGGCCTCGGGAGAGCAGGTGATCGAGGAGGTGGCGATCCAGCTGTTGCCGGTCCGTCGCTTTGGTCAGGCCGCCGCGCTTCGCCCCGGCCGTCTTGAGCCCGTTGACGAGCGGCCGCGTCGGAGCCGGGCCGAGGGCGCGCGGGATCTCTCCGGTCATCACGCGCCGGAGGATGTCGAGGTCTTCGCTGAGCACCGCCCTGTCCGCATTCGGCTGCGCGCCGAGCTCGCGGGCCCCGGGCGCCTGCGCGAGCCGGCCGAGCAGCCGGCCCGTGAACAGCGCGACGACGAGGTGCGAGGTGGTGGCGAGATCGCCCTTCAGCATCGTGTAGAGGGCGCTGCTGGGGCCGCAGCTGCTGAAGGCGGATTGCGACAGCGACGCGGGGTTCTCGATGAGCTCGCGCAGCCTGTCCACGATCGCGCGGTCGACGTTCAGCGACTCGAGCAGGCCTGTCAGGCTGTCCGCGACCTGTTGCCTGAGCGCGTCGTTCGCCGGGCCGGACCACGCGCGGCTCTGCTCGTCGAGCGCGCGGAGCAGCTCGTCGAGCGTCTTGCCCTGGCTCTGTGCGCGCGGCTCGACCTGTGCGCTGTCGGCGTGCGGCAGCGGATCGACGGCCATGCTCTCGCCGTCCAAGGTGGGATTATAGCCTGCCAGCACGTTCGCCGGCGCTCCGGTGCGCTGCGCCGTGTCGTCCGGGTCATTCCCGGGCGCGTTGTCCCGGGGAGCTCGCGCGGGATCTCCGGAGCGTTGCTGGCTGTCCTGGAGCTCCTGAGGCGGCTGTGTGCGGGGGCCGAGGAGCTCGTGGAGGGCGTCTTTCCCTCGTTGCTTGAGCTGTTGCTCGAACCGCTCGGCGCGGTCCTTGAGGGTCTTTGCCCAGTCGCTCCCGAGCTTTCCGAGGTCGACGGTGCGGGCGTTCTTGGTGCTCTCGTCGCCGATCTTGTCCTGCTTGAGGCCGCCGACGCTGGAGATGGGGTTGGCGGTCTTCTCGGTGGAGCGCCAGTTGTGGACGTAGCCGACGGTGCTTGGCGCGCCCGGGCCGGTGGTCTCCATGCCGATCTGGAGCGCGCCGGGCCTGTTCTTCTTGGGCGGGCGATAGCCGAGGAACATGTGGCCGTGGGCGCCGTCGGGCAGGATGACGTCGCCGTTGAAGTCCTTGAGGCCGAGGCCGCCGACGGCGAGGTTGATGCCATAGAGCTCGGTGTCATCGAGCTTGGCGAGGAGGGCGGCGCCCTGGCCGCCTTGCTCCTTGAGCGTGCCCCCTTCGAACGAGGTGTGGTGGGTGCCGACGAAGCGCTTGAACACGCCGGCGGTGGGCTTACCGTTCTTGTCGGTGATGCCGAGGTGCTCCATGAGCGCGTAGGGCGCGCTGCCGGCGGGGATCTGGACGTTGACGCGGCCGCCGTGGGACAGGAGCTTGGCGACGGGCACGTTGTCTACGGGGACATAGCTCTTGGAGAAGCCGTCGTAGATCTCTGCGCCTTCCTGGAGCAGGTGGAAGATGTTCTTGAGCACCTTGAGCGACTGCCCGTGTCGCTTGACGACCTCGTCCTTCGAGAGCACCTTGCCCTTGGTGAAGGTCAGGGTGTTAAGGAGTGACTTGGGCGCGAGCACGGCGCCCTTGTTGATGGCCTCGGTCGCGGCGTCGTTGGGCTCGGTGTACTCGAGGGTCTTCGACCATTCCTCCACGATGCCCTTGTCGATGAGCCGCTTGAGCTCCTCTCGCCTGGCCGGGTCGGTCGTGTGCCGTGCCTCCATGGACAGGGCCACGGCCGCCGGCAGGGTGCCCTCGAAGCGCTTGCCGGCCTCGCCGCCGTTGATCTTGCGCGAGACGTAGCTGGCGAGCACGACCTTGCTCCCCTTGTGGAGCTTATGGAAGCCGCGGAACTGCTCGGGGTTTTTGCTCAGATCGCCCGACAGGTACTGCTCGACCTGGTCGTGCGTGAGCAGGCCCGAGGCGTTGAGCCAGGTCTGGCCCTGAGGGGTGGAAGAGAGCTGCTCGAAGGCGCTCCACTCGGCGTCGCTGAGCAGCGGCCCCCCGGGGAAGCGCCCTCCGAGCTGCTCCTTGGCCGTCGCGGGATCGGGGTTAAAGCCGCTGCTGCTCAACGGACCTTGGATCGCGGACAGACCGTGGATGGCCCGATCACGGCTCCTCAGGCCGGTGTCGGTGCGCCAGATGGTGTTCTTGACGGCCTTATCGACGATCCAGGTCACCTCCTCGACGGGGGTGGCGGTCGCCGGATCGGGCGCTCTCTCCGACGGCGGCTCCGGCTCCTCTTCGATCTCGTCGAGCTGCGCTTGAGGGTCGGCCGCCGCATCCCCGCTGTTCGAAGCGGGGTTGTACCCGGCCAGCATGTCCGCCGGGTCATCACCGGGCTCGTTGTCCGAGCGTTGCTGGGTGTCCTGGAGCTCCTGAGGCGGCTGTGTGCGGGGGCCGAGGAGCTCGTGGAGGGCGTCTTTCCCTCGTTGCTTGAGCTCTTGCTCGAAGCGCTCGGCGCGGTCCTTGAGGGTCTTTGCCCAGTCGCTCCCGAGCTTTCCGAGGTCGACGGTGCGGGCGTTCTTGGTGCTCGCGTCGCCGATCTTGTCCACCTTGAGGGCACCGACGCTGGTGATGGGGTTGGCGGTCTTCTCGGTGGAGCGCCAGTTGTGGACGTAGCCGACGGTGCTTGGCGCACCGGGGCCGGTGGTCTCCATGCCGATCTGGAGCGCGCCGGGCCTGTTCTTCTTGGGCGGGCGGTACCCGATGAACATGTGGCCGTGGGCGCCGTCGGGCAGGATGACGTCGCCGTTGAAGTCCTTGAGGCCGAGGCCGCCGACGGCGAGGTTGATGCCGTAAAGCTCGGTGTCATCGAGCTTGGCGAGGAGGGCGGCGCCCTGGCCGCCTTGCTCCTTGAGCTTGCCCCCTTCGAACGAGGTGTGATGGGTGCCGACGAAGCGCTTGAACACGCCGGCGGTGGGCTTACCGTTCTTGTCGGTGATGCCGAGGTGCTCCATGAGCGCGTAGGGAGCGCTGCCGGCGGGGATCTGGACGTTGACGCGGCCGCCGTGGGACAGGAGCTTGGCGACGGGCACGTTGTCTACCGGGACATAGCTCTTGGAGGAGCCGTCGTAGATCTCGGCGCCTTCCTGGAGCAGGTGGAAGATGTTCTTCAGCACCTTGAGCGACTGCCCGTGTCGCTTGACGACCTCGTCCTTCGAGAGCACCTTGCCCTTGGTGAAGGTGACGGTGTTGAGGAGCGACTTGGGCGCGAGGACGGCGCCCTTGTTGATGGCCTCGGTCGCCGCGTCGTTGGGCTCGGTGTACTCGAAGGTCTTGGACCACTCCTCCACGATGCTTCGGTCGATGAGGCTCTTGAGCTCTTCTCGCCTGGCCGGGTCGGTCGTGTGCCGCGCCTCCATGGACAGGGCCGCCGCCGCGGGCGGGGTGCCCTCGAAGCGCTTGCCTGCCTCGCCGCTCTTCATCCTGCGCGAGACGTAGCTGGCGAGCACGAGCTTGCTCCCGTCGTGGAGCTTCTCGAAGCCGCGGAACTGCTCGGGGTTCTGGCTCGGATCGCCCGACAGGTACTGCTCGACCTGCTCGTGCGTGAGCAGGCCCGAGGCGTTGAGCCAGGTCTGGCCCTGCGGGGTGGAGGAGAGCTGCTCGAAGGCGCTCCACTCGGCGTCGCTGAGCAGCGGCCCCCTGGGGAAGCGGCCTCCGAGCTGCACCTTGGCCGTCGCGGGATCGGGGTTAAAGCCGCTGCGGTTCAGCGGGCCTTGGATCGCAGACAGACCGTGCTTGGCCCGATCGCGGCTCCTCATGCCCGTGTCGGTACGCCAGATGGTGTTCTTGACGGCCTTATCGACGATCCAGGTCACCTCCTCGACCGGGGTGGCGGTCTCCGGATCCGGCGCTCTCTCCGACGGCGGCTCCGGCTCTTCCTCGATCTCGTCGAGCTGCGCTTGCGGGTCGGCCGCCCTGTCCCCGCTGCTCGAAGCGGGGTTGTACCCTGCCTTCACATCCGCCAGAGCTTGCTCTTGAGAGGAGGCGGTCGGAGACGGCGCTCGCGATGGGAGAGCGGTGCCGTAGGTGATCGCCGCGAAGACCTTCGGCATGTCCTCCGTGTTCACCCGGACGGGGAAGGTGCGACCCCAGGACTGGAGCGGCACGAGGAAGGAGTCGCCTAGGTCCTTGATCTCCCCGTCGATCGCGGCATGGTGGGGCACGATCGTCGCGGGCTCGCCGAGCCGCGGGACGTACACGGGAGCGTGCGGAGCCCTGGAGCTGGCCTCATGCGCCTCCGCTGCGCTCCAGAGCGCCTCGCCGTCCATCACCGTGGCGATCGCAAACCCTGCCTGGTCCGCCTGCTGAAGGGCGTCATTGACGCGCGTGACGTCGTAGCCCCCGGGGGAGCTCTTGGTCATGACGGTGGCGTTCGCTCCGAGCGCCGCGTTGAAGATGCTCGAGACCGAGTTCGCCGAGGCCAGCAGGTCGCCCTGCGCCGCGGCGACGCTGGGTTGATTGGCGCGGTCGGTCTGCTGCTCGAGCTTCGCGAGGGCGCCGGGGCCGAGCATCTCGACGAGGCCGCGGGTGAGCAGATGGTCGAGGAGATGGCGCTCCACCGCCGCTCGGTCCGTGGCCTCCTTCAGGCTGTCGCCCTTGGCCTTGGCGGTCCGGAGGCCGTTGACGAGCGGCCTGGTAGGAACCGGGCCGAGCGCTTGCGGGACATCTCCTGTCATCACGCGCCGGATGAGGTCCAGGCTGTCGCTGAGCGCCCCCTTGCCCGAGCCCTGCGGTTGGAAGGGGGCGGCTCCGGTGGAATCCGCAAACTTGCCGAGCAGCTTGCCTGTGAAGATCGCCGCGACCAGATGGGAGGTGGTGGCGAGATCGTCCTTCAGCGTGGGGTAGAGGATGCTGGTGAGCGCGCAGTTGGTGAAGGCAGACTGCGAGAGCGAGGCGGGGTTCTCGATGAGCTCGCGCAGCCTGTCGATGACCGAGGGGCGCACGTTCTGTTGCTGGAGCAGCCCGGTCAGGAGCCGTTTGGCGTCCTTCTTGTTCTCGTCGGTGGCCGGTTGCGCCCATGCGCGGCTCTGCTCGTCGAGCTCGTCGAGCAGCTCGTCGAGCGTCTTCCCTGGGTTCTGGGCGCTCGGCTCGACCTGGGCAGCTCCTCCGGCGGTGGTCGGCGTGGGGGAGGGGGTCGCGCCCGGCGCTGCGGCTCCGGCGAGCATATCGCCCGAGCGGCCCACGCCGTCGTCCTCTAGCGCCTGAGGCGGCTGGGTGCGGGGGCCGAGGAGCTCGTGGAGGGCGTCTTTCCCTCGTTGCTCCAGCTCTTGCTCAAACCGCTCGGCGCGGTCCTTGAGGGTCTTTGCCCAGTCGCCGCCGAGCTTGCCGAGGTCGACGGTGCGGGCGTTCTTGGTGCTCTCGTCGCCGATCTTGTCCTGCTTGAGGCCGCCGACGCTGGAGATGGGATTGGCCGTCTTCTCGGTGGAGCGCCAGTTGTGGACGTAGCCGACGGTGCTGGGCGCGCCCGGGCCGGTGGTCTCCATGCCGATCTGGAGCGCGCCGGGCCTGTTCTTCTTGGGCGGGCGGTACCCGATGAACATGTGGCCATGGGCGCCGTCGGGCAGGATGACGTCGCCGTTGAAGTCCTTGAGGCCGAGGCCGCCGACGGCGAGGTTGATGCCATAGAGCTCGGTGTCATCGAGCTTGGCGAGGAGGGCGGCGCCCTGGCCGCCTTGCTCCTTGAGCTTGCCCCCTTCGAACGAGGTGTGGTGGGTGCCGACGAAGCGCTTGAACACGCCGGGCATGGGCTTGCCGTTCTTGTCGGTGATGCCGAGGTGCTCCGTGAGCGCGTAGGGAGCGCTGCCGGCGGGGATCTGGACGTTGACGCGGCCGCCGTGGGACAGGAGCTTGGCGACGGGCACGTCGTCCACCGGGACATAGCTCTTGGAGGCGCCGTCGTAGATCTCGGCGCCCTCCTGGAGCAGGTGGAAGACGTTCTTGAGCACCTTGAGCGACTGTCCGTGCCGCTTGACGACCTCGTCCTTCGAGAGCTTCTTGCCCTTGGTGAAGGTGAGGGTGTTGAGGAGCGTCTTGGGCGCGAGCACGGCGCCCTTGTTGATGGCCTCGGTCGCGGCGTCGTTGGGCTCGGTGTACTCGAGGGTCTTCGACCATTCCTCCACGATGCCCTTGTCGATGAGCCGCTTGAGCTCCTCTCGCCTGGCCGGGTCGGTCGTGTGCCGTGCCTCCATGGACAGGGCCACGGCCGCCGGCAGGGTGCCCTCGAAGCGCTTGCCGGCCTCGCCGCCGTTCATCTTGCGCGAGACGTAGCTGGCGAGCACGACCTTGCTCCCCTTGTGGAGCTTATGGAAGCCGCGGAACTGCTCGGGGTTTTTGCTCAGATCGCCCGACAGGTACTGCTCGACCTGGTCGTGCGTGAGCAGGCCCGAGGCGTTGAGCCAGGTCTGGCCCTGAGGGGTGGAAGAGAGCTGCTCGAAGGCGCTCCACTCGGCGTCGCTGAGCAGCGGCCCCCCGGGGAAGCGCCCTCCGAGCTGCTCCTTGGCCGTCGCGGGATCGGGGTTAAAGCCGCTGCTGCTCAGCGGACCTTGGATCGCGGACAGACCGTGGATGGCGCGATCGCGGCTCATCAGGCCGGTGTCGGTGCGCCAGATGGTGTTCTTGACGGCCTTGTCGACGATCCAGGTCACCTCCTCGACGGGGGTGGCGGTCGCCGGATCGGGCGCTCTCTCCGACGGCGGCTCCGGCTCCTCCTCGATCGCATCGAGCTGCGCTTGCGGGTCGGCTGCCCTGTCCCCGGTATTCGAAGCGGGGTTGTACCCGGCCAGCATGTCCGCGGGGTCGCTGGTCTGGCCGTCACCGAGGTTGCTCAAGCCGGTCGTGATGGCGCTCGATCCCGCTGCGGGCGGCTGGTTGCCGGCGCTGCGCGCGATGTTGCCGCGAATGCGTTCCCACGTGTCTCGCCCCTGGTTGATCAGGCCCGGGAGGTCGTTCGCGAAGAAGTCGCGCACCTCCTGGGTCAGCCGTGCCTTCGGCGCCGGGTTCGGGTCGTAGTAGGACGCATACGTCTCGGCGAACCACTCGGCGGGCGTGGAGAACTGGTAGTTGGAGACGGCGTTGTTGCGCGCGCTTTGGCGGTAGCTGACCCAGTTGTTGTACTGGTCGACATGGTAGATGCGGCCGCCGACGGCCAGCTTCGAGGCCCCGCCGTCGTCCAGCGTCCAGGGCTGGGCCATGGCGAACTTGACGGTGCCAACGGCCTTGTCGAGCTTCTTCTTCAGGTCTGGGTCGCCGGAGGCGACCTCCGCGGGAAACTCCTCCAGGGGCGCCATGTCCTCGCGCCGCGCGGCGGGATCGAGGACGGAGGTGAAGCGCTGGAGCAGGGAGAAGCCGTCGGTCTGGTGCGCCGCCTCCGCGTCGGTGATGCCCGCCTTCGCGAACATGGCGCGGGCGACCTCCTCGAGGTCCCGCGTGTCGGAGTGGACCTTCCAGCCGCCGAACCGGTCATCCCCGGCGAGGGTCGTCTTCCAGTCGATCAGCTTGTCGACGGAGTGGGCGACCTCGTGGCGCATGGTCCACTTGATCAGGTTGCCATTGGCGAGCACGTCGGACACGCCGCCCATGACGTGGCGGTCTTCGGTGATGCCGAGCGCCCTGTCCTCCTCCTTGTCGACGCCGTCGTAGTCCCGGATGGCGCCGCGATCCATCCGCTTTCGCTGCCAGTTCCAGCGCCGGTTGAGCCGGCTGTAGATGAAGGTGCGGACCTTCGGGGGATTGACGATGTTGATGGTGTCGGTGAGCTCGTCGTACGCGCTCGCCGCTTCCTTCGAGGAGAGGTCGCGGATGATCTTCCGCAGCGTCGGGCTGCCGGTGATGTGCTCGGGCGGCAGATCACCGAGCGCCTTCTCGATATGATCGAGCATCTTGTGCGAGAAGTGCGCGTCGTCGGCGCCGTCGTCCGGTCCGATCTGCAGCTCGTACTGGTCCGCCAGGGCCTGCTCGCGATCCGCGGCCCCCTCGTTGCGGCGCATCCCGGCGTACCCGTGTCCGCCGGTGCCGAGCTTCTTGCCGAGCCACCCCACGTTGGTGGGCGCTCGCGACGGCTGCTCCGTCCCCGGGCCCGCGGTCGCGGAGCCTGCGGCGGAGCTCTCCGCGCCGGCCGCGGGCGGCCTGACCGGCGCCTGCATCCCCGAGGTGATGGCGGTGGCCGGGTTCCCGGAGCGCCGTGCCGGCGGCTGCGAATCGCCTTGCTCACCGGGCGGATCTCGGCGCTCGCCGTCCCGGGGGGCTTGCTCGGAGCCTCCCGACCCGTCCTGGAGCTCCTGAGGCGGCTGTGTGCGGGGGCCGAGGAGCTCGTGGAGGGCGTCTTTCCCTCGTTGCTCCAGCTCTTGCTCGAACCGCTCGGCGCGGTCCCTGAGGGTCTTTGCCCAGTCGCTGCCGAGCTTTCCGAGGTCGACGGTGCGCGCGTTCTTTGTGCTCGCGTCGCCGATCTTGTCCAGCTTGAGGCCACCGACGCTGGTGATGGGGTTGGCGGTCTTCTCGGTGGAGCGCCAGTTGTGGACGTAGCCGACGGTGCTTGGCGCACCCGGGCCGGTGGTCTCCATGCCGATCTGGAGCGCGCCGGGCCTGTTCTTCTTGGGCGGGCGATAGCCGATGAACATGTGGCCGTGAGCGCCGTCGGGGAGGATGACGTCGCCGTTGAAGTCCTTGAGGCCGAGGCCGCCGACGGCGAGGTTGATGCCATAGAGCTCGGTGTCATCGAGCTTGGCGAGGAGGGCGGCGCCCTGGCCGCCTTGCTCCTTGAGCTTGCCCCCTTCGAACGAGGTGTGGTGGGTGCCGACGAAGCGCTTGAACACGCCGGCCGTTGGCTTGCCGTTCTTGTCGGTGATGCCGAGGTGCTCCATGAGCGCGTAGGGCGCGCTGCCGGCGGGGATCTGGACGTTGACGCGGCCGCCGTGGGACAGGAGCTTGGCGACGGGCACGTCGTCCACCGGGACATAGCTCTTGGAGGCGCCGTCGTAGATCTCTGCGCCTTCCTGGAGCAGGTGGAAGATGTTCTTGAGGACCTTGAGCGACTGCCCGTGCCGCTTGACGACCTCGTCCTTCGAGAGCTTCTTACCCTTGGTGAAGGTGAGGGTGTTGAGGAGCGTCTTGGGCGCGAGCACGGCGCCCTTGTTGATGGCCTCGGTCGCGGCGTCGTTGGGCTCGGTGTACTCGAGGGTCTTCGACCATTCCTCCACCATGCTTCGGTCGATGAGCCTCTTGAGCTCCTCTCGCCTGGCCGGGTCGGTCGTGTGCCTCGCCTCCATGGACAGAGCCGCCGCCGCGGGCGGGGTGCCCTCGAAGCGCTTGCCGGCCTCGCCGCTCTTCATCTGGCGCGAGACGTAGCTGGCGAGCACGAGCTTGCTCCCGTCGTGGAGCTTCTCGAAGCCGCGGAACTGCTCGGGGTTTTGGCTCGGGTCGCCCGACAGGTACTGCTCGACCTGCTCGTGCGTGAGCAGGCCCGAGGCGTTGAGCCAGGTCTGGCCCTGAGGGGTGGAGGAGAGCTGCTCGAAGGCGCTCCACTCGGCGTCGCTGAGCAGCGGCCCCCTGGGGAAGCGGCCTCCGAGCTGCACCTTGGCCGTCGCGGGATCGGGGTTAAAGCCGCTGCTGCTCAGCGGGCCTTGGATCGCGGACAGACCGTGCTTGGCGCGATCGCGGCGCCTCATGCCCGTGTCGGTGCGCCAGATGGTGTTCTTGACGGCCTTGTCGACGATCCAGGTCACCTCCTCGACCGGGGTGGCGGTCTCCGGATCCGGCGCTCTCTCCGACGGCGGCTCCGGCGCTTCCTCGATCTCGTCGAGCTGCGCTTGCGGGTCGGCCGCCCTGTCCCCGGTGTTCGAAGCGGGGTTGTTCCCGGCGAGCGTGTTCGCCGGGGCGTCCCGGGGTGGAACTCGAGGAGCGCTGTCCCGCGACGCCTCCTGGGGCTTGCCCGGGTCGTCGCTTGCGGCAGGGTTGTGCCCGCTGGTGATGGCGCTCGCTGCGCTCCCCGCGGGCGGCTGCGTCCCGGTGCTCTGCTCGGCGTTCCGGGTGTTCTCGTTGATGCGTTGCCATCGCTCGCGCCCACTGTTGACGAGGTCCGGGAGCTCGCTCTCGAAGAAGTCGCGCACGTCCTGGGTCAGCCGCGCCTTCGGCGCGGGGTCGGGGTCGTAGTAGGACGCGTAGGTCTCGGCGAACCACTCCGCGGGCGTGGAGAACTGGTAGTTGGAGACGGCGTTGTTGCGCGCGTCGGCGTTATAGCTGACCCAGTTGTCGTACTGGTCGACGTGGTAGATACGGCCGTCGACCTCCAGCTCCGTGGCTCCGCCGTCGACCAGGGTCCAGGGCTGGGCCATGGCGATCTTGACGGTGCGGACGGCCTTATCGAGCTTGTTTCTCAGGCCTGCATCCTCGGGGGCGGCCTCCGCGGGAAACTCCTCCAGGGGAGCCATGTCCTCGCGCCGCGAGGGCGGATGGAGGAAGGAGGCGAAGGCCTTGAGCAGGGAGACCCCGTCGGTCTCGCGGTTCGCCTCGTCATCGGTGATGCCCGCCTTGTCGAAGATGGCGCGGGCGACCTGCTCGGTGTCCCGCGTGTCGGAGTGCACCTTCCAGCCGCCGAACCGGTCTTCGCCGGCGAGGCTCCTCCAGTCGACAAGCTTGTCGATGGAGTGGGCGATCTCGTGGCGCATCGTCCACTTGATCAGGTTGCCGTTGGCGAGCGCGTCGGACACGCCGCCCATGACCTGGCGGCGTCCGGTGATGCCGAGCGCCTTGTCCTGGTCCTTGCTGATGCCGTCGTAGTCCGCCTTGGCGCCGCGATCCATGAGGTATCGCTGCCAGCTCACCCCCCGGTTGAGCCGGCTGTACAGCCAGCTGGGCACCTCGATGTTCTTGAGCTTGGGATTGACGATGTTGATGGTGTCGGTGAGCTCGTCGTACTCGCTCGCCGATCGCTCCGAGGAGAGGTCGCGGATGATGGCCCGCAGCGTCGGATTGCCGGTGACGTGATCCGGCGGCAGCTCGCCGAGGATCTTCTCGATGCGGTCGAGCATCTTGTGCGAGAAGTGCTTGCCGGCGGCGCCCTCGCCCGGGCCGATCTGCAGCTCGTACTGGTCCGCCAGCGCCTGCTCGCGCTCCGCTGCCCCCTTGTTGGAGAACAGCCCGCCGAGCCCGCGTCCTCCGGTGCCGAGCGGGTCGCCGCCCCCCGTGGTGAGCCTGCTCCACGGGCTGCTCTCCGGCGCGTTGTCGCTGGTCGTGTCGTTCGCAGCAGGCGCTTGCGACGGGAGATAGGTTCCGTAGGTGAAGACCGGGAAGAGCGACGGCAGGACGTCCTTCTTCACCTTGATGGAGAAGCGCTGCTGCCAGGTGTGCAGCGGGACGACGTAATGGTCGCCGTCCTCGGTGATCTTGCCGTCGATGATGACCTGGTGCGGGCTCGACGTGCGGCTCGTGACCGCCTTGTCGAACGGCTTGACCGTGGTAGGATCCTTCGCGAACTGCGCCGCGCGCTCGACGAGCCCCTGGCCGTCGAGGAACGTGGCCAGGGCGAACGGCGCCTGCTCGGGCCTCGCGAGCGCGTCGTTGATGCGGCGTACGTCGTAATTGTCCTCGGCCACCATGGTCTGGGCGTCGCCGCCGAGGATCGAGGTGAAGAGCGTCACCAGCGAATCGGCCGAGAGCTGCAGATCGCCGCGCTTCTTGGACGGGCCTGTGGCGCCCTTGTGCCGCGTGGGCGCCTTGTCGAGGTAGCCGGGGACGACGCCGGCGGTGTAGTCGGCGTCGGCCTGGTACTGGTCGGGGGCGAGCGTGCTCAGCATCTTGCCCATGCCCCGGGCCAGGAGGTAATCGAGGACGTGCTTGTCGGACCAGGCGCGCCCCTTGCTCTTGACGTCGTAGCGCTTGGCCCCGGCCTTCTTGACGCCGTTCCGGAGCAGCTTGTTGCCGATGGGGGCGCCCTTCAGCGGGAACTCGCCGCGGATGACGCTTTGGATGGGATCGTCGGGCGTCTGGAAGCGCGTCGTCGTGCTGTCTTCGCCCTGCTTGTCGAGCGAGAAGTCGGCGATCTGCTTGCCCTCCCGATCGAAGAGCTTGCCGGTGAACTCGGCCGCGACCACGCGCGCGAAGCCGGACAGGTCGGACGTGAGCTGCGTGCGGAGCACGCTTTGCAGCGTGCAGATGGCGAACTGGTCGTGGGAGAGGGAGTCGGGGTCGTCGATGAGCTCCGCGAGCCTGTCGACGAGCGACCTGTCCACGCCCTGAGAGCGCATGAGGTCGCCAAGGAGCTTCTTGGCGTCCCGCTTGTCCGCGGCGGTGGCCGGATGCGACCAGGTTTTGCTGGCGTCGACGAGCGTCTGCAGGGCGGCCTGGGTGTTGCCCAGGCTCTCGCGCGCGCCGTCGGTCTCCCGGGCCGCGCCGTCCTGGGGGGCGCCCGAGGCGTCACGAGGTGAGCTGTCCTGGGAGCCGCCCGTAGTGTCGCGGGGCGAGCTCGCCGCGCTCGAATCGCCGGAACGAGCTCCGGTCGTGATGTCCCCGGCAAAGCCCGCGGTGATCGCGCTGGGGCTCGCCGCGCTGGGGTTCGCGGAGCTCCCCGCGGGCGGCTGGTTCCCGGTGCTCTGCTCGGCGTCCCGGGTGTTCTCGTTGATGCGTTGCCATCGCTCGCGCCCACTGTTGACGAGGTCCGAGAGCTCGTTCTCGAAGAAGTCGCGCACCGCCTGGGTCAGCTGCGCCTTCGGCGCGGGGTTCGGGTCGTAGTTGGCCGCGTAGGTCTCGGCGAACCACTCCGCGGGCGTGGAGAACTGGTAGTTGGAGACGGCGTTGTTGCGGGCGTCGGCGTTGTAGCTGACCCAGTTGTTGTGCTGGTCGACGTGGTAGATACGGCCGTCGACCTCCAGCTTCGAGGCCCCACCGTCGTCCAGCGTCCAGGGCTGGGCCATGGCGATCTTGACGGTGTCGACGGCCTTGTCGAGCTTCTTCTTCAGGTCAGGATTCTCGGAGGCGATCTCCGCGGGAAACTCCTCCAGGGGAGCCATGTCCTCGCGCCGCGAGGGCGGATGGAGGAAGGAGGCGAAGGTCTTGAGCAGGGAGACCCCGTCGGTCTCGCTGTTCGCCTCATCGTCGGTGATGCCCGCCTTGTCGAGGATGGCGCGGGCGACCTGCTCGACGTCCCGCGTGTCGGAGTGCACCTTCCAGCCGCCGAACCGGTCTTCGCCGGCGAGGCTCCTCCAGTCGACAAGCTTGTCGATGGAGTGGGCGACCTCGTGGCGCATCGTCCACTTGAGCAGGTTGCCGTTGGCGAGCACGTCGGACACGCCGCCCATGACGTGGCGCTTGTCGGTGATGCCGAGCGCCTTGTCCTGCTCCTTGTCGACGCCGTCGTAGTCCCGGATGGCGCCGCGATCCATCCGCTTTCGCTGCCAGCTCCAGCGCCGGTTGAGCCGGCTGTAGATGAAGGTGGGGACCTTCGGGGGATTGACGATGTTGATGGTGTCGGTGAGCTCGTCGTACGCGCTCGCCGCTTGCTCCGAGGAGAGGTCGCGGATGATCTTCCGCAGCGTCGGGCTGCCGGTGATGTGCTCGGGCGGCAGGTCACCGAGGGCCTTCTCGATGTGGTCGAGCATCTTGTGCGAGAAGTGCGTGTCGTCGGCGCCGTCGCTGTCCGGTCCGACCTGCAGCTCGTACTGGTCCGCCAGCGCCTGCTCGCGATCCGCTGCCCCCTTGTTGGAGACCATCCCGCCGAGCCCGTGTCCTCCGGTGCCGAGCTTCTTGCCGAGCCACCCGGCCTTGGGGGGCGCGGGCGGCGCGAGCGGCGCCTGCATCCCCGAGGTGATGGCCGTCGGCTTGACGGTGCGCGGCGCGGGCGGCGGCGAGGTCGTCTCCAGCCGAGGCTGACCAGGCCTCTCCGGCGCCTTCCCTGGCGCGCTCTGCGTCGCTCCAGCTTCCGGGCGAGGGCTCGAGGCCTCCGGCGTCTTGGCCGTCATCTGCTCCGGCGCGTCACCGGGCATCTCGCGGGGCGCCTTGCCCTTGGGGGCTTGCTCGGCCCCGCGCTGCCGCTGATCCGAGCCGCCCTGCCCGGGGTCCTCTGCGCCTCGCTTCGGGTCGGACGCTGCGTCCCCCGGCGGATCGCGGCGATCACCGCCCCGCGAACCTCGCTCGGACCGATCCGACCCGTCGTCGGACGACTCGTCGGATGACTCGTCGGGAGACCCGTCAGAAGCCTCGTCGGGGGCGCGCGCCGCGGTCTCCTCGGTGTCCTGCGGCGGAATTTCGCGTGGACCGACGAGATTCTTGATCGCCTCTGTCGGGTTTTCCGCCACGTCATGCGCGAACTGGTCCGCTCGGCCCTGGAGGACCCCTCTCCAATCGGCCCCGAGCTTGCCCAGGTTCACGGTGCGGGCGTTCTTGCCCTTCTCGTCGCCGATCTTGTCCTGCTTGAGGCCGCCGACGCTGGAGATGGGGTTGGCGGTCTTCTCGGTGGAGCGCCAGTTGTGGACGTAGCCGACGGTGCTTGGCGCGCCCGGGCCGGTGGTCTCGAGGCCGATCTGGAGCGCGCCAGACCTGCCCGGCTTGGGCGGGCGGTAGCCAATGAACAGGTGGCCGTGAGCGCCGTCGGGCAGGATGACGTCGCCGTTGAAGTCCTTGAGGCCGAGCCCGCCGATGGTGGGGTTCATGCCGTAGAGCTCGGTGTCGTCGAGCTTGGACTTCACCATGGCGCCGCGTCCGCCCTCCTCCTTGAATTTGCCGTTGCTGAGCGCGACGTGATGCGTCCCGTAGTCGCGCTTGAACACGCCGGTCTTGGGGTTGCCCTTGTCGTCGGTGATGCCGAGGAACTCCGTCAGCGCGTAGGGCGGGCTGCCCGCGGGGACCTGGATGTTGACGCGGCCGCCGTGCGACAGGAGCTTGGCGACCGGCACGTCCCGGAGCGGGACATGGCTCTTCGAGCCGGCGTCGTAGATCTCGGCGCCGGCCTGGAGCAGGTGGAAGGTGTTCTTGAGCACCTCGATCGCCTGCCGGTGCCGGGCGAGGGCCTCGTCCTTCGGGAGGGACTTGGGCTCTGCGCGCGTCAAGGTGTCCTTGAGCGTCTTCGGAGCCAGCACGGCGCCCCGGTCCATGGCCGTGTTCGCGTCGTCGTTGGGCTCCGTATGCTCGAACGTCTTGGCCCATTCCTTGGCGATGCCCTGATCGATCTGCTTCTTGAGCTCGTCCCTTCTCGCCGGGTCGGTCGTGTGTCTCGCCTCCATGGACAGGGCCACCGCCGCCGGAGGCGTGCCCTCGAAGCGCTTGCCGTCCTCGCCGCTGTTCATCTGGCGCGAGACGTAGCTGGCGAGCACGACTTTGCTCGGCTTGTGGAGCTTGTGGAAGCCGCGGAACTTCTCGGGGTTGCCGTTCGACAGGTACTCCTCGATCTGGTTGTGGGGGAGCATGCCCGAGGCTTTGAGCCAGGTCTGTCCCTCCGGGGTCGAGGAGAGCTCCTTGAAGGCGTCCCACTCGGCGTCGCTGAACAGCCGCCCCTTGGGAAAGCGCTTCCCGATCTTCTTCTTCGCGTCCGCGGGATCGGTGGGGAAGCCGCCGTGGGTCAGCGGGCCGGCGAGCTTCGGGAGGGCTTGCTTTGCCTCTCGGCGGCTTCGTCTCCCGGTGGCAGTCCTCCACTTGCTAATCTTGACGGCATTGGCCGCGATCCACGTCACCTCGCCGTCCTTCTCTGGGGCAGTCGTGGTGGACGAGCTTCCCGGCTGCGGTCCCGGGCGATCGCGCCCCGGCTGCTTGGAGCCCTGCCCAGCGGGCTGTGACGTCGACGTCGAGGGGCTGGTGGACGTGCCCTGCGCGGCGGAAGCGGGCTTTTGCGTGGGGGGGCTCTTGCCGCCGGTATCGCCGGTCTTGGGGGAGGTCTGAGCTGACGGGTTGTCCTTGGCGGCGGCCTCTTTCGCGGGCGCCTTTTCGGACGTCTCGCCGGGCTTGGGCGGGGTGCCTCCCTGCGCCGTCGCGGGCTTGCCCTGCGCGGGGGAAGTGGGCTTTTGCGTGGGGGTGCTCTTGCCGCCGGTCTCGTCGGTCTTGGGGGAGGTCTGAGCTGACGGGTTGTCCTTGGCGGCGACCTCCTTCGGTGGCGCGGTCGGGGACGTCTCGCCGGGCTTGGGGGTCGTGCCTCCCTGCGTGGTCGCGGGCTTGCCCTGCGCGGGGGAAGTGGGCTTTTGCGTGGGGGAGCTCTTGCCGCCGGTATCGCCGGGCTTGGGGGAGGTCTGAGCGGACGTATTGTCCTTGGCGGTGACCTCCTTCGGTGGCGCGGTTGGGGACGTCTCGCCGGGCTTGGGGGGCGTGCCTCCCTGCGCCGTCGCGGGCTTGCCCTGCGCGGGGGAAGCGGGCTGTTGCGTGGGGGAGCTCTTGCCGCCGGTATCGCCGGGCTTGGGGGAGGTCTGAGCGGACGTGTTGTCCTTGGCGGTGACCTCCTTCGGTGGCGCGGTTGGGGACGTCTCGCCGGGCTTGGGGGGCGTGCCTCCCTGCGCCGTCGCGGGCTTGCCCTGCGCGGGGGAAGCGGGCTGTTGCGTGGGGGAGCTCTTGCCGCCGGTATCGCCGGGCTTGGGGGAGGTCTGAGCGGACGTGTTGTCCTTGGCGGTGACCTCCTTCGGTGGCGCGGTTGGGGACGTCTCGCCGGGCTTGGGGGGCGTGCCTCCCTGCGTCGTTGCGCTCGTGTTCCCCTGGGGAGCATTGCCCGGGAGCTGCGATGATGGGGTTGTGGGTTGCGTGGAGCCCTGGGGAAGGCCGCCGCCGGCAGGCGAGGATTGAGGTCTGACCGGGGTCTGGGGGGCCTGCGGCGGGGTGGCGGTATTGCCGAGAGTCTGAGGCTGCGGGTTGGGGCGCGGCGTGGAGCCCTGGGGAAGGCCGGCAGGCGAGGATTGAGGTCTGACCGGGGTCTGGGGGGCCTGCGGCGGGGTGGCGGTATTGCCGAGAGTCTGAGGCTGCGGGTTGAGGCGCGGCGTGGAGCCCTGGGGAAGGCCGGCAGGCGAGGATTGAGGCCTGACCGGGGTCTGCGGGCTTCCAGCGGTGGCAGGGGGCGTCCTGGAGCCGGGGAGCTCAGGGGACTGCGAGCCGCCGCCGCCCGGCATCGCGCTCGGGTTCGGAGGCACGTTGACCGGAGAGGGCGGCCTGGGCGTCGCGGTGGGCGAGCTCGGCGCCGTGGTAGGCCCCTGGCCGACATGGGAACCATTGTTCCCGCCCGTCGTGCTCCCGAACTGGCTTCCCGAAGACGTGGTCGTCGTGTTCGTCGGGCCGGGCGAGCTCGTTTGGCTCACGCTCTTCCGCGTGACGGGATCCCAGCCGGAGAAGGCGCCCGGCTTCGGGGTCGGTTTCGGGGCCGCGGCCTGGTTCACGGCGTCGGGCACGGCCGTGCTGCTGGACGGGGTGCTGCTGCCGGCCGAGGGGTGGGTGAAACGGCCTGAGCCCTTGATCTGGTTGCCCAGCCCCGACCGGACCCCGGTGACTGGCGACGGCGAACGGCTCCGCGAGGACCTCATGGGCCATGATTGACGCGAAAATCATGCGTTGCCAAGCGCCTCGCCCCCGCGCCTCGCGGCGGGATATCCCGTGCCATGGCATTCCTGCGCCGCCCGCTGCGCACCGCTTCGGAGCCGCGTCAGGATCGGCGATCCCCGCACCTCGGATCCGCAACGGCGCGCCCCATTGCGGCGTTCGCCCGTCGAAACGCCGCCGCGGATCCCGGCATGCGTTCAGGGCGACGCGCGACAGGCGCCTTGATTGCGGCCAACCCGCCGAGCAGGTAATCTATCTCTCGAATGCATCCATCGGTGCAACGATGAAGCTGTAATATTCTCGTGTGAGCGAATTGTTTTGCCTTCCCCTTCACGCGCTTCAGGCGCCGGCCGCACAGTCGCGCGTCGGCGCGCCCGGCGGCTATCGAGGGCTGTCGGCGCGAATCCAAGGTTGAGCCGGCTCGCTGTGCGCCCGCCGCCGAGGCGAGTTGTCTCGCGCGGCGCTCTTGTGTACGAGGTTGGAGCGGCAGCGCTGGCCCATGAAGCCGTCGCGCAGGGCCAGGAGAGCGAGGATCCATGAGCATCACGACCATCGTCGTCACCGACTTCGAGCCTGCGACGGCGCCGCTGCCCGCGTTCGACGAGGAATCGACGGTGCAGAGCCTGCTCGTCTCCCCCGTCGAGGCCGCGTACCGCCATCGCCTGCCCATCGTCGGACGCACGGACGTGCACCCGCTCGTCCAGGCGGCGTACATGGCCTTCACCCAGCGCTACCCCCTCGTGCTCTCGCCCGACGTGGTCTGGTTCTGCCTGGCCCGGGGGTTCACGCTCCACGTCGCCGCGAACGAGGAGCAGCGGCGCCAGGTCCTCCTCGAGGACGGCGACTTCGAGCTGAGGATCGACCGGCCGGATTTCACGCTCGGTCAGGTGAACCCGTGGCCCGTCGCGTTCTCGGACCTCTCCGCCCAGATCGCCGCGCGGGTCGGCACGCTGCGGGAGCTCGTGACAGCCAGCTTCTCGACCACGGGGCCGGTGGAGCGCGTGGCGTCGGAGCTCACGGTCATGACGCCGTTCGTGCCGCACTTCGAGTGGCAGCCGCCCTTCCCCGCGGACATGAGCTTTCCGAACGCTGGAATCCCGCGCGTCTACCTGCTCGGCACGGCGGACGACTGGCGCTGGGTGCGCCACCGCGCGGCGGCGTTCGCCCCGTTCGGCGCGGAGCGCTGGACTCACGTCCTCCTGCCGGTGCTCGACCAGATCGTCGCCGCGGCGGAGGGCCGTCAGGATCCGGCGTTCTGGCGCGCCTTCTTCCGCTACGAGAACGCCGCGGACGAGCTCACCGGGTGGATCCACGTGCTCTTCCCCTACCTGCGCGCCTGGCCTGCCGACCACTTCGTTCCGAACACGGCCCTCGACGGCTGGCTCGAGCGGTGGCGGGCCGCGGAGGACAGGCGCAACCCGCTCGCCGCGCTGGCGAAGCCGGAAGGGCCCGGGCTCGCCCGGCTCCCGCCCGGGCTGACCAGCGCGCCCTTGCGGTTCATCGACGAGCAGCGCCAGGAGCACGCCCTGGAGTTCATCAGCGGTCTCATCGGCGTCACGCAGGACCAGCACTCGTTCGCGCTCATCCCGGAGTTCGTGTGGGCCGTCATCCACGGCGAGCCCGGGCCCGCGGCCGAACCGCCCGCCGAAGCGCGCTGAGCGCGGCGGCAGCCGCTCGGCGAGGGCCGCGCCCGCCCCGCCGCAGCCGCGCCCCGCGCCTCGGATCGAACCTCGCGTCGGCCAGCCAGGCCCGCGCCTCGGGCACGACGCGGAGCCTCAGGTCGCGCCAAACGCCGAGACGACGCAGTCCGCGCTCCGCCGCAACTCCCCCCGCCGCGCCGCGGGAGAGCGTCAAGTAGGCTGTTGCCTCCCAGCCCGGAACGGCAGCAGAAAACGCTCCTGACAGCCAGCGCGACTCCATGCGCCGCGGTGACAGCGTGCGTCAAAACAGGCGCGCACGGCGGCGTGGGAACAACTGGGCTGCAACATTTTGATGGTGCGGAGTTATGGAATCATCTGCTCCCAGCGCGCACGAGGAGGTGTACAGTGGCGCACATGCCGCAAACGCCTTACTTCATGGGTTCTCGCCGACGCGCGGTACGAGCCGCGCTCTCTTTGTCCCTCTTGCTCGCGCCGCTCGCGGGGGCTGTACCCGCGAGCGCCGCGGTGGAGCAGCTGGACGGCACACGGCTTCCCACGCCGGTCAGAGAGGCCGAGCTCGGCCTCGTGCGGGGCCGCGGGTTCCCGGAGAACGCCGTCACGCTCGATGGGCTCTTCATGTACCGGGGGGAGGACATCGATCCCGTGGCGGACGCGAGCACGGAGCCAGGCGTCTTTTCGCCGCTCTGCGGGTTCACGGGAGAGCTGGTGCTGCGCGGGGGCGGGTGCAAGGTCGCGTTCGGCTGGTACAACGCGACGGCGAGCGGCGTGCGCCCGCCGGACAACCAGATCTACGAGCTGATCCCCGCGGACACGTCTGTGGCGTTCCGGTGCGAGGACAACGACTTCTGCCCGCTGGCCACGATGATGACGACCCAGGCGGGGCAGCACGACTGGACGCCGACCCAGTTCTCGGCGGCCGACATCCGCAACGACGCGCGGTACCAGGGCGGCCTCGTCGGCTTCGCGCTCATCGGCAAGGCGGGCACCTACTGCACGCAGACGAAGTTCTCGCAGCGCGAGCTCAACACGGTCTGCACGAGCTGCACGCCGAACGAGCCGTGGGTGACGACGCTGATCTACACGTCGACGGCCTCGCCCGACGCGTTCTATGTCGCCTTCGAGGACCTGCCCGTGACCCCGACGAGCTGGAAGGGGAGCCAGGGCGGGTACGAGAACGACGGCGACTTCAACGACTTCGTCTATTACATCACGGGAGTGACCTGCCAGGGCGGCGGCCAGATCTGCGACACGGGGCTGCAGGGCGCGTGCGCCGTGGGGAGGACGGGGTGCGCGACCGAGGGCGACACCGAGTGCCTGAGGGTCCTCGAGCCCGGCGAGCAGAGCGAGCGCTGCGACAACATCGACAACGACTGCGACGGCGAGGTCGACAACGGCGAGGGCCTCTGCGCGGAGGGGCTCGTGTGCAACCGCGGGTCGTGCGTGCCCTACTGCGGCCGCGGCGAGGTCGTCTGCGACCAGGGCTTGGTCTGCGAGGAGGGCCTCTGCGTGGAGGAGGCGTGCGTGGGCGTGGTGTGCGAGGGCGGACAGGTCTGTGTCGGCGGCTCCTGCGTGGGCGGGTGCGACGGCGTCATCTGCCCGGCGAACCAGGAGTGCCAGCTCGGGCGGTGCGTGGATCTCTGCGCCCAGATCGAGTGCGAGGACGGCGCGGTCTGCGAGCGCGGCATCTGCCAGTCGAACTGCGGCTGCCGCACCTGCCCCGACGGCAAGACGTGCGGGGACGACGGCCGCTGCGTCGACGTCGGGTGCAAGGGCGTGACCTGCGCTGAAGGGCAGCTCTGCATCGGCGGGAGCTGCACCGACGCGTGCGCGGGCGTCGTCTGCCCCGGCAACGCGCCGTGCGCCCGCGGGTTCTGCGGCGACCCGCCGATCAACGGCGGCGTCACGGCCTCGAGCGGGGGCCAGGACGGAGGCGGCCTGTTCCTGGACGAGCCGCCGGATCTGACCTCGGGCGCTGGCGCTGGCGCTGGCGCGGGCGGCGGGGACAGCGGCTTCGTTCCCAAGCCCGACTCGTCCTGCGCCTGCCGCGCGGGCGCGACGTCCGAGGGCTCGCCGGCCCGCCTCGGCCTGCTCGGCCTCGGTCTCTTCCTCCTCGCCGGCCGCCGGCGCCGTCCGCGCGCCGCGCGCTAGCGCGGTCCTCAGCCGGGACTGACACGGTCTTCCGTCTTCCGTCTTCCGTCTTCCGTCTTCCGTCTTCCGTGCGCGTCCTTCGTGCGCGTGCGCGTGCGCGATTCCCCGGAGTCAGCGCGCACGCGCACGCGCACGCGGAGGCCAGACGCAGACGGGGGACGGGGGACGAGGACGGAGGCCCCGCGTCACCCGCCGGCGCGCGCCGCCATCGCGGCCACGAGGCCCGCCACGACCGCCGCGAGGAACCACGCGATGCGCGCGCCGGGGGGCTCGCGCCCCGCGGCGCCGGCGGGCAGCGGGAACACCACCGACCGCACCCGCCGGGACTCCGCGTCGACCAGGAGCACCCCGTCGACGTCGAACGCGAGCCGGTACTCGAGCAGCTGCCGCCGCGTGGCCGGCGTGTCGATGCGCGGCGCGAGCCGGCCTGTCTTCACCTCGGCGACATACCGCCTCTGGCCGTGCGCCACGAGGTAGTCCGCGCGGAGCCCGACGGTGAACGGCTCGCCGTCGATCTGGACTCCATAGGAGACCGCGACCTGCCGGCCAACGATCGTGTACCCGAGCTCGCGGAGGAGCGCCTCGGCGCGCGCCTCCCCCGCGGCGCCCTGCTCCCGGCAGCGCTCGATCCGGCGCCGCTGCCGGGCGCTCCGCCACGCGAGCCGGAGCGTCTGGACCAGCCCGAAGAAGAGCGCCGCGCCGGCCACGGCCAGGAGGAGCTCCGGCGGGATGTCGCGGAATTCCACGCAGCGCGCGTTTGCGCAGGAATCCGGATCCAGGGCCAAGTTTTGTGCGCACGCTTGTCCTCGGCCTGGCTGGCGCGCATGTCCGCACGCTCCTATTACAGTTTCACAAGAGGTATACACCGCCCGCTCGCGCCCTGGCGTGGCTGCGCCGTGCGCCGAGCGTGCTCGGCTGCTCCGGTCAGGGATGCACATCCACCATCGGCGAGAATTCCCGTATTATCCGGCCGAGGCCCGTCCCTCCGTGGTCGATCTCGAGAGCAGATCTCGGTCGCAGGTGCGTGTGCTGACCGAGGCCGGTCGCGCGCTCGCGGTGGCGCGCTCCGCGCGCGAGATCCAGGAGACCGTCCTCTCGGCGGCGCGGCAGCTGGGGGGCGCCGGCAGGGCCGTGTTGATCCTGAACGACGACGAGGGGCGGCCGGTCGTCCGGTCCTCGCTGGGGCTCGACCCGGCGCTGGTCGCCGAGCTCCGCGGCCGCCCGCTGCCGAGCTTCGACGAGGGGGTCGCGCGCGCGCTGCACGGGTCGGCCCATGTCGTCGCCGCCCCCTTGGTCCTCCGCGACCGCATCTCCGGCGTGCTCGCGGTCGAGCGCTTCCTTCAGGCCTCGGACGAGGATGCCTGGTTGCTCGCGGCGCTCGCGGATCAGGCCGCGGTGGCGCTCGCCAGCGCGGACGGGCAGGCGCCTCCCGAGCCCGAGGGCGTCGGCGAGCGCGCTGGCGAGGCCGCCGCGGTCGAGCTCGACGCGCGCCTGGAGGACGTACAGCGCGAGCGCTATCGCCTCCTCGCGCGAGCGGTCAAGGACCCGATCTGGGACTGGGACCTCCGGACGGACCAGGTCGAGCGCAACGAGACCTTTCATGAGGTCTTCCGCTACGCTCCCGAGCAGACGTCGCCCACGGGCGCCTGGTGGTTCACCCGCCTGCTGCCCGAGGATCGCGATCGCGTGGCGCGCGGCTTCGAGGAGCTCCTCCGCGGCAGCGGCGACAGCTGGTCGGACCAGTACCGCATCTACCGCGGCGACGGCTCCGTCGCCCACGTGTTCGATCGCGGGGCCGTGCTCCGCGACGCGCGCGGCGCGCCGATCCGCATGGTGGGCTTGACGGTCGACCTGAGCGAGCGGTTCCGGATCGAGAGCGCGCTCCAGGATCGAGAGGACCGGCTCCGGCTCGCGACGTGGGCGGCGGACGTGGGCACGTGGAGGATCGACCTCACCACCCTCTCCGATACGAGGGACGCGAGCCTCAACCGCATCCTCGGCCTGGAAGAGCGCGAGACGACGCAGCCGATGGACGACTGGCTGAGCCGCGTGCACCCGGAGGACCGCGACGCGGTGGCCGCGGCGCACCAGCGGGCCCTCCGGGAACAGCACGTCTACGACATGATCCATCGCATCGTCCGCCCCGACGGGGCGATCCGGTGGGTCCACGACCGCGGGCGGCTCATCGTCGATCGGGGCGGCTCGCCGCTGTTCTTGACGGGCGCCGTCGTCGACATCACCGAGCTGAAGCAGCTCGAGCGAGAGCGCGCGGACCTGCTCCGCCGCGAGCAGCAGGCGCTCGCCCAGTCGGAGAAGGATCGCCTCCGGGCCGAGGACGCGAACCGCATGAAGGACGAGTTCCTCGCGACCGTCTCTCACGAGCTGCGGACGCCGCTCACCGCGATCCTGGGCTGGGCGCGGCTGATCAAGGAGCGGGAGCTCGGCCCGGACCGCGTGAAGCAGGGGATGGCGGCCATCGAGCGGAACGCCCACGCGCAGGCGCAGATCGTCGACGACATCCTCACGGTCTCCCGGATCATCACCGGCAAGCTGCGGCTGAACACGGCCGCGGTCGACCTCGCGGCCGTCGTCGAGGCCGCCGTGGACACCCTCACGCCCACGGCGAGGGCGAAGGACATCGAGATCTGCGTCGAGCTCGACGACGCGCCCGACGAGATGAGCGGCGATCCGGACCGCCTCCAGCAGGTCATGTGGAATCTGCTCTCCAACGCGGTCAAGTTCACCCCGAAGCGAGGTCGGGTGACGGTCCGGGTGGGCCGGAGCGACGCGCAGGTCGTGATCGCGGTCACCGACAACGGCAAGGGCATCGCCAGGTCGTTCTTGCCGTATGTCTTCGACCGCTTCCGCCAGGGCGACTCCTCGCCGACGAGGGCGCACGGCGGCCTCGGCCTGGGGCTCGCCATCGTCCGCCACCTCGTCGAGCTGCACGGGGGCACGGTGGACGCGGAGAGCCAGGGCGAGGGAAGCGGCGCCACGTTCACGGTGATGCTCCCCCTGAACGCGGCGCCCTCCAGCGCGCGCGAGGAGCCGCCGCCCGCGCCGTGGCGCGTCGCGCTCGAGGAGGGGGAGCCGGCGCCGCTCTGCGGCCTCCACGTCCTCCTCGTCGACGACGAGCCGGACGCCCGCGAGATGATCGCGTTCCTGCTGGAGGGCGCGGGCGCGCAGGTCACCACGGCGGGCTCGATGGGCGAGGCCATGGGCGTCCTGGAGCGGCTGAGGCCCGATGTGCTGGTGAGCGACATCGGCATGCCGGGGGAGAGCGGCTACACGCTGATACGGCAGGTGCGCGCGGCGGGCCGGGCCGAGATCCGGGGGATCCCCGCGGTGGCCCTGACCGCCTATGCGCGGATCGAGGACCAGAGGAGGGCCCTCTCGGCCGGCTTCCAGAAGCACGTCGCCAAGCCGATCGACCCCGCCGGCCTGGTGAAGGTGGTCGTGGAGCTCGCCGGCCGGCCGTGAGCCGGCGAGGCCCAGCGCCCGGCGCTGGCGCTGCGCTGGTCCTGCCGTCGCGGTTGCCGGGCGAGGTCAGCGATGGGCGACGTCGTTCGCCATGGGGCGAGACGCGCTCTGCTGCGCGCCCGTCGAGGCCGTCGCGCCGGTCATGCCCGTCGTCGCGGTCGTCGCGGTCGTCGTCTCGGCGGCCCGCTTGATGCGGATCTGGTTGTGCACGTCCTCCACGCCGCGGACGTTCTCGGCGATCTGCTCGATGAGGCGCCTGTGGTGGCGCTCGCTGACCGTACCCTCCAGCGTGACCTCGCTGTTCTGAACACGGACAGTGACCTCGCTGACATCGATATCGTCGCGATCCGAGAGCAGCTCGCAGACATCTTCGCGGATGCGCTCGTCGGACCGCTTGTAGCCCTTGGGCCCGCGGCCGAGCGCGCTGCGCACGCGCTCTCCGATGTTGCTCAGCGCGCCGCTGACGTTCTGCATCGCGGAGCGGCCCGCGTCGCGGACCGTGCGAACGAAGTCCTGGCCGTATTCGCGGTCCTGATCGCGGCCCCAGCCGCGGTTGTCGTCGCGGCCCCAGCCGCGGTTGTCGTCGCGGCCGTAGGGGCTGCCGAAGCCGCGGTTGTAGTCGCCGCGGTAATCGCGGCCGTACCCGCCGCCGAAGCTGCCCTCGTGCTCGCCGCGGTAGTCGCGGCCGTACCCGCCGCCGAAGCTCCTGTTGTACTCGCCACCGAAGCTGCGGTTGTAGTCGCCGCGGTAGTCGCGGCCGTAGCCGCCGAAGCTGCCGTCGTGCTCGCCGCGGTAGTCGCGGCCGTACCCGCCGCCGAAGCTGCCCTCGTGCTCGCCGCGGTAGTCGCGGCCATAGCCGCCGCCGAAGTTGCGGTTGTAGTCGCGGTCGAAGCCGCCGTCGCGACCGGAGAAGCGGCCCTGGTCGTAGGTATGCTCGCCGCCGTAGCCGCGCTGCATCGCGCGCCCGTGGTCGCGGTCCTGGTCGTAGCCCGAGGTGCGGTGCTCGTCGCGCGACCAGCTGCGCTCCTGGAAGCTGCCCCGGGGCCGGCCGTAGCGCTCGTCCCAGCCTCCGCCCTGTCCCTGGCGCTCGTCCCACCTGCTGCCTTGTGCCTGGCGCTCGTCCCAGCTCCCTCCCTGTCCTTGGCGCTCATCCCAGCCGCGCTCGTCTCGACCGTAATCCATGTCCCTGTCGAATCGATTTCGCATGGTGGCAACTCCTTCGTTGCGTTGTGAAACAACGTCAAATGTGGTTCAACCACGCGCCGCGACGCTGCTCACAGCGACCCTGGCACAGCTCATCGCGTGGACCACCACAGTGGAGCGCAGCGGCCCGAGTCGCAATCGGGGAGAACCCTTCGTCGTCCCCCGGGGCGATCCCGAAACGAGCGATGTGGTCTCAAGCACAGATGAGATCGCCCATCGCGGTCACATCGTGCGGTATCGGGTGAGACCACATGGCCGCTGCGAGATTGCCCACCAGAGTCCGGCGGCGTGTTCACCATGAACGAACTCGCCGCATGCACGATCGAACACATCGGTCGAGCGGATCATTCCGCGCATGTGGCCCGGCTGGGAGCGGCGCGTCGAGCGCGGCAGCGCGTTGGAGCGTCGCGTCGGGTCACGTCGGATGAGGCCGCGCAAGAGCTCGCCTGTCGGCGCGCGTCGAACCTAGGGCTGTTCCCGACTGCCTATTGCGTCGGTGCCCCGCTCATGACGGCGGAGGGGAGGGCTGGATGACACTCCTGCTCTCTCTCCGCCTGACTCCGCCTGACCTCCGTTTGACGGCGGTCAGATTCCGTCTGTTCCGAGCCTCAGGCCAGCTCGACGCCGAGCAGCCAGAGCATCAGCGCCTTCTGCACGTGCAGCCGGTTCTCGGCCTGGTCCCACACGCGCGAGCGCGGCCCCTCCAGCGTCTCGTCGTCGATCTCCTCGCCCCGGTGCGCCGGCAGGCAGTGGAGCACGAGCGCGTGCGGCGCGGCCTTGCCCATCACCCCGGCGTCCACCGTCCAGCCGGCGAACGCGGCGCGGCGCCGCTCCGCCTCGCCCTCCTGGCCCATGCTCGCCCACACATCGGTGTTCACCACGTCTGCCCCCGCCGCGCCTTCGCGCGGGTCGTTCACGAGGGTGACGTGGCCTGTCGCCCGCGCCCGCGCGACCTCGTCCGCGGGCGGCATGTACCCCTCGGGCCCGGCGAGCACGAGGTGGAAGTCGAAGAGCGGCGCCGCCTCGAGCCACGAGCGCGCCATGTTGCTCGAGCAGTCGCCGAGGAACGCGATGCGCCGGCCGGCGATGCCGGTCCTGTCCCCGCCCGCCGCGAGCGCCTCCTCGATCGTGAAGATGTCGCTGAGCACCTGCACCGGGTGCCCGTCGTCCGAGAGCGCGTTGATCACCGGCACGCTCGCCTCGGCCATCTCGAGCAGGCGCGCGGTCGACGACGTTCGGAACGCGATCGCGTCGCAGTACCGGGCGAGCACGCGGGCCGTGTCGCGGATCGGCTCGCCGCGCGCGAGCTGGCTGCCCTGGGTGCTCAGCACGACCGGCTGGGCGCCGAGCTGCGCGATCCCGACCTCGAACGACACGCGCGTGCGGGTGCTCGCCTTCTCCAGCACGACCGCGACCGACCTGCCGGCGAGCAGCGTCGCGCGCCGCCCCTTCGGCTCCTCCTTCAGGCGCGCGGCGAGCCTGAGCACGCGGTGCGCTTCGGCCAGGGTCATGTCCGTGATCTTGAGGTAGTCGCGCTTCGCCATTGTCTCGCCTTCCGCGTCGCTGCCGTCCGGGGCGCGCGCCCTCCCGCCGCGGAGGAGCCCGCGACGAGCGCGCCGCGCGCCCGCCGTGATGTGGCACGACCGGGACGCCGCCGTCAATCGCGCCCGGGGGCGCCGAGCAGCTTCATGGCTGTCTGGTGGTGAGTTCCCATCCTGCGCCTGGAGACGGCGAACCTCGCTGCGGCGACCGATGTCGTCTGTCGAGCCGCCCGGCGCTCAACGCCCGATCTCGATTTGCCACGCATGCTCGGAGACCTGCTCCACCGACGCGCGGATGCCGAGGAGATCGCGCAGCAGCTCGAGGTGGGTCGTCGTGTGCGACGAGGGGCGGACGGTCCGGAAGGCGCCGCGCCCCGCGAGGGCGATGGGCAAGAGCAGCTGATCGGCCAGGTGCTCGCCCACCGGCACGCCCGCCGCGAGGTAATCGCGCGCCTCCTCGGCGGCCTTCGCGGCGACCGACTCCGCGCGAACGCCCTTCTCGCCGAACCCGGTGAAGACCTCGGTCACGTGCTCGCTCTCGACGGCGATCGTGATCACGTTGCCCGGGCCGTGGCCGCCCGTCAGCACGTTCGGCTTGAAGCAGGCCGGCTCCCAGCCGAGCACCGCCGCCGCCGCGCCGAGCTCGCGCATCGCGACGGAGCTCGGGAGGTTCGACACCGTCGCCACCGCCCTCCGGCCGCGGATCTCCCCGCGCGAGAGCAGCTCGAGCGGCGCGAGCGCGGGCGAGGGCGCGATCGAGACGCGGGCGAGCCCGCCGCCCGCGGGATAGAAGCCGGGCGTCACCAGCGTGGCGGTGACGTCCGGCCCCATCCGCCGCACGAGCGGCAGGTAGGCGAGGTCCAGGAAATCGAACGGCGGCGCCATGGGGTTGTGCGTGCCGCCCTCGAGCGTGAGCGTCGACGGCGCGGGCGCGCGGAGCAGCGCCGGCAGGACGGTCTGCAGCACGAGCGTCGTGCTCCCCGCGCTGCCGACCCGGAACGTGTGTTCGCCGGGCACGATCGCCGTCGGCCGGAAGACGATCTCCTGCGAGCCGAGCGCGGCGCCCGACACCTCGGCGCGGCCGACCTGGGCGGCGGCCTGGACCGAGGTGAGGTGCTGCCGCATCAGCCCCGGGCGCGCGCGGCCCTTGCGGATCGAGGTGATCCGGACGGGCGTCTGCGTGATCAGCGAGAGGCAGAGCGTCGTGCGGAGGATCTGGCCCCCTCCCTCTCCGACGGATCCATCGATGGTCAGCATGGCAGTCGACTCTCCCTGGACGACCGATACCACGACCCCGGGCCGCGGCTCACCCCTTCACGCACACGACCTGCCGCAGCGTGTGCACGATCTCGACGAGGTCGCGCTGCGCCCGCATCACGTCGTCGATCGGCTTGTACGCCGCCGGCGTCTCGTCGATCACGGCCTCGTCCTTGCGGCACTCGACGCCGGCGGTCGCGGCCTCGTGCTCGGCGACGCTGAAGCGGCGGCGCGCCTCGGTCCGCGACATCACGCGGCCGGCGCCGTGGCTCGAGCTGCAGAAGCTCTCCGGGTTGCCGAGCCCGCGGACGATGAATGAGCGCGCGCCCATGCTGCCCGGGATGATCCCGAGATCGCCCGCCCGCGCGCGCACGGCGCCCTTGCGCGTCACGAGGACGTCCTTTCCGTAGTGGTGCTCTCGCGCCACGTAGTTGTGGTGGCAGTTCACCGCCTCGACGGCCGCGTCGAAGGGCGGCAGCTCGCCCGACGCGCGGAGCGCGCCCACCACCTGCGCCATCATCAGCTCCCGGTTCACGGCCGCGAAGTCCTGCGCCCACGACACCGCCTGCATGTAGTCGTGGTAGTGCCTCGTCCCCTCCGGCAGGTAGGCGAGGTTCGCGTCGGGCAGGTTCACGAAGAAGCGCCTCATCTCCTGCTTGGCGAGCTCGATGAAGTAGCTCCCGACGCGGTTGCCGACCCCGCGCGATCCGCTGTGCAGCATCACCCAGACGCGGTCGTCCTCGTCGAGGCAGAGCTCGATGAAGTGGTTGCCGGTCCCGAGCGTGCCGAGGTGCTCGATGGCCGAGCCGCGCCCGAGGCGCGGGTGCTTCTCGACGATCTGCCGGTACCGCGGCTCGAGCGCGGCCCACGCCTCGAGCTGGGCCGGCGGGGGCGAGCGCCACGCGCCGCGGTCGTTCTTCCCGCCGTTGTCGGTGCGGCCGTGCGGCACCGCCTCCTCGATGGCGGTCCGGAGCGCGCGCAGCGAGTCCGGCAGGTCCGACGCGCGGAGGCTCGTGCGCGCCGCCATCATCCCGCAGCCGATATCGACGCCGACGGCCGCCGGGATGACCGCGCCGTGCGTCGCGACGACGCTCCCCACCGTCGCGCCGATGCCCTGGTGGGCGTCGGGCATGACGGCGATCCACTTGTGGATGAACGGCAGCGCGGCGATGTTCTTGAGCTGCGCCTCGGCGGCGGGCTCGAACGGCACGCCGACGGTCCACGCCTTGATGGGCACGCCCGAGTCGGTGGGGATGACGTTGTAGCTTCGCTCCATGGCAGGATCTCCGGGAAGGGGCGCGCCGTCCGACGCGCGCCCCGGGTTCGGTGATGGTTGGGTCACGCCTGCGTCGTTCGGTTCAGGCGTTCCGGCACTCCGGTGTTCCGGCGTCCGACGTCCGACGTCCGACGTCCACGTATCGCACGGCGCGTGCCACCCGAAATCCCGGCGATCGGAGGGCGCTGGCCGCGGCGCTTATCTGGATGTATAAAGCGTCTAGAGAAGCTTCTATGACGCGCAAATCCACGGTGGTCCTCGGCATGCTCGGCCCGACGCTGGACACCGGCAAGACGCCGGAGCGCTGGTCGCGGTGGCGTCCGAGCGTGGCGCTCTGCCAGCACGAGGACCTGATCGTCGACCGGTTCGAGCTGCTCTACCAGCGCCGGTTCGACGGGCTGGCCGAGACGGTGATGGGCGATGTGCGGCACGTCTCGCCGGAGACGGACATCCGCGGTCACGTGCTCGAGCTGGACGACCCGTGGGACTTCGAGGCGGTGTACGGCGCGCTGCACGACTTCGCGCGGGCGTACCCGTTCGCGCCGGACCGGGAGGAGTACCTCATCCACATCACGACGGGCACGCACGTCGCGCAGATCTGCCTGTTTCTGCTCACCGAGTCGCGTTATTTGCCCGGCCGGCTCATCCAGACGTCGCCGCCGAAGCGCGACCGGGCGGAGCTCGCGGCCGGGTCGTTCACGATCATCGATCTCGACCTCTCGAAGTACGACCGCATCGCCTCGCGCTTCCAGAAGGAGCAGCGCGAGGCGGTGTCGTTCTTGAAGAGCGGTATCGAGACGCGCAACGCGGGATACAACCGGCTGATCGAGCGGATCGAGCACGTGGCGATCGCGTCGCGCGCGCCGATCTTGCTCATGGGCCCGACGGGGGCGGGCAAATCGCAGCTCGCGCGGAAGATCTACGATCTCAAGAAGGGCCGCCGGCAGGTGAGCGGCGACTTCGTGGATCTGAACTGCGCGACGATCCGCGGCGACGGGGCGATGTCGGCGCTGTTCGGGCACACGAAGGGCGCGTTCACGGGCGCGCTCAAGGACCGCCCGGGCCTGCTGCGCAAGGCGCACGAGGGGGTGCTGTTCCTCGACGAGATCGGCGAGCTCGGCGCGGACGAGCAGGCGATGCTGCTGCGCGCGATCGAGGAGAAGGCGTTCTTGCCGGTCGGCTCCGACCGCGAGGTGCGGAGCGAGTTCCAGCTCCTTGCCGGCACGAACCGCGATCTGTCGCTGGAGGTCGCGGCGGGGCGCTTCCGGGAGGATCTCCTGGCGCGGATCAACCTGTGGACCTTCCGGCTGCCGGGGCTCCGGGATCGGGTCGAGGACATCGAGCCGAACCTCGATTACGAGCTCGACGCCTCGGCGCGGCTGCTCGGCGTGCGGATCACGATGAGCCGCGACGCGCGCGAGCGGTTCCTCCGGTTCGCGACGTCGCGGGAGGCGATGTGGCCCGGCAACTTCCGCGACTTCAACGCGGCCGTGACGCGGATGGCGACGCTCGCGCCCGGGGGGCGCATCGGGCTGCCGATCGTGGAGGAGGAGATCGCGCGGCTGGCCGAGGCGTGGCGGCGGGCGCCGGCGGCTGGGGGCGCGGGCGGCGCGGGAGCGGGGGAGGGCGGGGAGGACCTCTTGGTCGCGGCGCTCGGCGCGCGGCGGGCGGCGGCGCTCGATCCGTTCGACCGGGTGCAGCTCGCCGAGGTGCTGCGGGTATTGAAGAGCGCGCGATCGCTGTCGGAGGCGGGGCGGGTGCTGTTCGCGGCGTCGCGGGCGAAGAAGAAGAGCGTCAACGACGCGGACCGGCTGCGGAAGTACCTGGCGCGGTTCGAGATCGACTGGAGCGAGGTGGTAGCGGAGGGCGGGTAGCATAGCCAGCAGCGGAGCGGATGAGCGCGTCCAGGTATGCAGGAACGGACGGTTCGCGACGGTGAGCTCCAGCGCAGCGATCTTGGCGTCCGAAGCTCCAGGTACCCGCAGAGCGCGACGATAGCCGAGCCGCCTGAGCGGTCCGTGTGAGCACAAGAAGAGCATCGCTCACAGGGGCCCACCTGCATGGAGACTCAGGCATCGACGGCGTCCGTCCATGGGTCAATCAACATCGAGTGGATGGATCGGGTAGACAGGACATCGGGTTCACCTGATAATCAGGAATGACACGCTCCCGGCCAGGGCTGCGCCTGCGAGGAGGCCACGCATATGTATGTCACAGTCCGGGTGGGTGACCTCACTGCGGTCTGCGAGTTCCATCTCGATCGACGACACTCTCCTGAAAAGCTGGCGGACACCCTGGTCGAGGGATGGCAGGCGCGGCACCGCGGGGCCCGTCTCGACGAGCAAGACAGGACCAGCATTCGCGAGAAATTTGCTTCCCAGATCGAGCGGTGCTGGGACCGGCTCAGAATGGGAGAGCCGCCCGCCTTCGAGTATCAGCGGCAGAACCCGCCGCCCAAAAGGTCGCCATCGCAGCCAGCAGCCGCCACCGGGGCCCGACAGCCTCGCCCGGTGGTTGGCGGGGAGCAGGGACCTCGGCGGCCGCCGCAGGCGGCTGCAACGCCTCGTGCGGAGCGTGTCGCTGGGCCAGAGGTCACGCAACCAAGGGCCAACCAGCGCGGTTCGTTGGTGGACTGGGTGCTTGAAGATGAGAACGCTGAGCCGGCGAAGGCGGTTCCGTCGCCTGATGCCGATGAGGGCCCGGAGCAATGAGCGGGAACAAGTGCGCCACAGTAAGGAACCACCGAGTCGAGATGGAGTGGCTGCAGCGTGCAGCGGAAGAGCGTGCGCGCCGTGAGGCCGAGGAGCGCGCGCGCCGTGAGGCCGAGGAGCGTGCGCGCCGTGAGGCCGAGGAGCGCGCGCGCCGGGCAGCGGAAGAGCGTGCGCGCCGGGCAGCGGAAGAGCGCGCGCGCCGTGAGGCCGAGGAGCGCGCGCGCCGGGCAGCGGAGGAGCGCGCGCGCCGTGAGGCCGAACGGCTCGCCCTCGAGGGCGCCCGTAAGGATCTGTCCACCGAGATCCAGATCTTGGAACGACGGCTCGCTGCGATCAATCTGCCCTGTGTCGGCAACGCGCTGGGAGAGGCCACCGCCGTTCTCGAAGGATCTGCTTCCGTGGCGGATCTACAGGCACAGACGCGAATGGTAAAGAGCATGACCTGCCTGACCGATCGGATCGGAGCGGCGCTGTCCAACACGTTCCCTGATCTCCTCTCGGTTCGACAACGAATGCAGGTTGAATTTTCGAAGGCAGAGGACGTCGCTGCGCTGGAGAGAGCCGTCTCCCGGTGGTGTTGCGACAAGGCGACATTGCAGGCGCTGGATGGCTGTATTCGCGCCGCGGAGAGCGCTACCGGGTTCGTCGAGGCGTGCGAGATCGCCGAAGTGCAGCTCGATCGAGACGTGAAGGTCGCCAGGCAGAAAGTAGAGGCATTCCTTCGCGCTCCGGATCCAGCGCGTATATCAGCTGTCCGCTCTGCTGTCCAGATTCTACGCGCGTCGTATCTCGAACTGCACCTCGCCGCGCGTCGGGTGCGGCTGGAGGAGGTGATCCATACGCTCGCGCAGCCAGCCTGGTCGCAGCGCCTGGAGGCTTGGTGGCCGGGCTTCTCAGCGGAGATCTACAAGCTCCATGATGTTCTAGCTTCGGATGACTGGCGTGGCGCGGCTCCAATACTGGCGAATTTGAACGAATTCCTCGCAGAACACGCACGGTCAATCGTGGAGGTCCTGTTGCGCGGAGGGGAGGCTGCAAGGCTCAGCTCGACCCCTGCTACTTACAACGAAGCGCTCGGTGCTTGGACCGCTGAACTGCACAACGAGCACGGCGTGCTGGCGTCGATAGCTCAGGTGTCTGCCAAGTGGCATAGCCTGCTAGACGAGGAGCTGACGCAGATCAGAGGTCCCGAGGAGTTGGACGGCCCCGCGTGCGTGCACGGCGGATACGACCGTTGGCTGACGGCTTTACGCAAGCAAGGCGGAGAGGTGCATCTGTATGCCGAGGACGGCATCGAACTCGCGCTGCCGATGACGTGCTCGTCGACGTCCGTCGAAGACCCCGATGTGGTCCACGAGACGGTATCGGTCGGGCGCAAGGCTCAGTGAGGGACGACATGTTATTGAACCTGGCTGATGCTGTTGCACCTTCGTTCGCCAACGGTCCGGGGGCCCGAGCGGTCCTCTGGGTTCAGGGATGTTCCATCCATTGCCCTGGCTGCCACAACCCACACACCTGGTCGGCAAGACCGGTGCGCGTGTGCGATACTGAGTCGGTCGTGCGCTGGTACAGATCTACACCCAGCTTGCGGGGTGTAACACTGAGCGGCGGCGAGCCTTTCGAGCAGGCCAGGGCTCTGGCCGCGGTCTGCCGCATCCTGCGCTCCGATGGATCTGACGTGGTAGCGTTCTCGGGCTACACGCGAGAGCAACTCGAAGACGGAGTTGTGCCTCACAGCAAGCTCCTGCTACGTGAAGTGGATCTGCTGATCGACGGACCCTATAAAGCGGAAGAGGCGAGCCGCCTCACGCTCCGTGGCTCTCGCAACCAGCGATTGCACTTTTTGACTGATCGAATTGCTCCGGGTGATCTCGACGGGATCCCGAGCGCCGAATGGATCGGAAGAGGTGAGCGGGTTCGAATGACCGGGTTTGCGATCTCGCTGCTCGAGGGGCTCTGGCGTGGTGTCGTTGGATGAGCCATGAGTGGTACTCCTATCATAAACCGCGACGAGGAACCGGCCATACTCCTTGTTGCTCGCCGCATGTCCGGCAAGTCGAGCACGAGAGCGAGCTGGAACCTTCATCTGCGCATGGAGGAGATCCGCGACAACGTAGCCGTGAAGCTGCAGATCGACACGAAGTCGCCGGAGGCGACATCCAGAATCGAGGAGTACCGAATCAAAATCGATGATCGTTACGTCCGCGTGCTCGATGTTCCTGGTGAGATAGTAAATCCGCGCAATGAGATGGCGGGAACGTACCGTGAGCAACTCGAGCAAGTGGCAGGGCGTATCGGTGCTGTCCTCATCTGCGTTCCTCCGCCCGCGCTGAAACAAAGCGAGGCGGTGCCGCGCGCTGGCTTCGTACATCCAAGCCGCCTCAGGCTGTATCAAGAACAATTTAAGCCGTTTGATGATCATCCGCAGCCATCGGTGCCCCATATCGAGGAGGTGCGAGAGCGAATTGACAGTGCCATGGCGTTTTGCGAACAAGCGCTGAGCCGGCTAAGGGTTTCGGCGGCCACGATTCCCTTTGCAGTTCAGATGGGGTTCGCGGATTTGGTATTTCTCGGAGACACCGACGCCGGTCATGAGGAGGCCAAGAGCCGGCTGTATCATAGGTATCGGGCTGCCTGGCCCGAGCCGAATACGTGGACCAACCCGGAGAGCATAAATGCCAGAATGAGAGTTTATGAGGAGATAGATCGGGATGTGTCGGGTATCTTCGAACACGTCTCGCAGTGGATGCGCGAGCGGTATCGTTCTTATCAATTCTATAATTTCGCAGCTTCCAACAGGGATGCATCTCTCGGTCATCATAGCCCAGTGATCGGGTTCGCTTATCTGGTAGACCAGATGATTGGGCGCCAGATCATGGCAGCCGAAAGGGGGCGCCGTGACGCGGAGGGCCGTGCTAATGAAATGCGCGGTTCGAGTTTGCGAGCTTTGGGATTCGTGCTCGCCGTGGTCGTCACTGTGATAGTTGCTGCCATGCTGAGCAACGGCCAACAAAGACGGAACTCCGAGTACGCAACTCTTCGGCCCTCCGTCGAGCGAACTGCTGCTGCCGATGCGCCTCCAGTTTCCTCGTTGGACGGCAATTCGAAGGAACAACCACGTCCTGGTACGGGTCCCGTGGACCAGGCAGGTGGCCCAGCGCAAGAGCCGCGCAAACCTGCCGAGCGTGGATCGCCGAGCAAGGAGGCACAGCAGGTACGCGGCCAACCTGCAGAGGTGGCACGCCGGTTCAGGGGCGGGATGCTCCGGCAGGCACCTGCTCTGGGGGCCGATCCCGTTGAGGAGATCGATCAAGGTCTAAACGGAATCAGCCCCGGGACGCGCCTCAGCGTGCTCGAGCGCTCATCTGACAGCGTCTGGCTGCATGTATCTCATGCGCGCAACGGGGCTTCGATCACAGGCTGGATGCATCGAAACGTCGTCACTTTTCTCCCCGCGCCTGCACCTGAGGATGTGAACTTCGAGGACCTCGAGGGAGGGAAGGGGTGGAGCGATCGCTGCTATGAGCATCTCAAGGACCTCCGTCTTTCTTATGCGAAAGCGGCGTGTTCGGCGGGGCTGGGGAACAGCCCATCGCGATGGTGGAAGGCGTCCCTGCTCTACAACATGGGCCGTATTGCGGCTGAGGAGGGAGATTGGGACGTGGCGCGTGAGTATTATGAAAAGTCCATCGCCGAGCGCGAGCAGGAGATCGTGCGGCGTGCATTGGAAAACTGCGAAGACGAGAGCGAGCGTCTACGCTGCCGTCCATGAGAGCTTGCTTGAAGGATGGGTTCGTCCTGCTGACTGCGTGAGTGGTGTGTGCGAATGGTGATGCTCGGTCTGATGGTGCGCGAACAGTCATGGTCGATAGGATGGTTCATCGGTTCCTGCTAGGATATGGATCTGACGGCTACGAGATCGTCGCGCGCAGCGTGGGCCTCGGAAAGGACCTCGAGCGGCAGTGCCTCCAGGAGGCCGATCGGTGGGATACCGCAGAAAAGTCGGTGAGCTGCGTCTTGACGCCGCTTGTCGTGTCCGATCAATGTCTCGGGTATCTCGCTTTCATGACTCGTAGGGTCACCCCTGCCGCGCGAGCAAGATCGCATATCGAGCGCGCGTTCGCTGTCGTCTCATCGTCCATGAGCAGTCAACATGGCATCGATGTGCGTTCTATGCTTCATGCATTGCCGTCGTTTGGATGTCGAGGAACGTTGGAGGACTTCTCTCCGTCAACGACGAGCGCTCCGATGTGGCCGGAGATGGGCGCTTTGTGCCAAGCTTGGGTCGCGCTTCTGCAAGAGCGAACTGTGATCGTCGTGCCCAGACGCGGGGCGAACGAGCTGACGTTCTGCGTGGTTCTGCTTGATCTATTCCCACCTGACGTCGGTGGTGGCATGTCGATCGGGGTCGGACTGAGGTCGTTGCCCGCGCGAAGGCCTCGTCTTGGGGTATTTCATATCGCGGATGGACCTGTACCCACGGGCACCATAGAGGTCAGCATCGGGGAGGGCGCGCCATCGTCCGTCGCTTCGGACGACAAGCTGGCCAAGTGGTTTTTGACGAAGATGGTACCCGATGGCCTCGTCGGCGATGCTCGTCTCCTGAACGGCGAGCAGCTCCGCTGCCTTTGGTCGACCATGCGCTCGGACTCCGGCGTGGAGCGACTCGACATGGCGACGATACGAGATTGTGTCATTGCCGACCTTGTGCTGGACTGTGTGCAGGATGCACATAAACAGGGTCGTCGATGCGAGGAGCTACTAGAGTTGATAAAGCGGGCTGGAGATCTGACGTTCCGCCGGCGGATGATCTCGCGGATCTGGGAGCTGGAGGCGAGTGTTGGGCTTTCCGTCATACAGTCGATTTTGCTCGCGATGGACGAGCCGTCTCGCTCTGTGGAGGAGAGCGCTTCAGAGCTCGCCTGGGCGCTCGCGGCCGTGCGTGTGGCCCTCGAGCTTCGCTGGCTGGGAGCGGAAGGCGACGTGGACATCCCCGTTGCATCGGGCGCTACGCGCTCTGTAGCTGGGCCCATCGGTAAGCTGTTCGGTGCCCGATGCTGGGCTCTCAGGGCGAGGTTTCTTTGTAGGCTGTCGACGGCTATGCGCGCCGCTGTTCAACAGGTCATGCGCGAGAGTTGGTCTGCCCAAAGACCCGCTGGCTCCAAGACTGCACGGTTGTTTCGGAGCGCATTACGTCTGGATCGGCCGAGAACGATCGCCGCCCATGTTCGCGCCATCTCGAGGGGTTCGGCCCGGACGATCCCAGAGGTGGAGCATCCGCGGTCGATCGCACGCTTTCTGGGCCGTGATCCGGATCCGCCGGTGCTCCGTCGGCTCGCATCCGCTCTCGGCGAGAAGGGATTCCACAGAGCTCTGGTGCGAACGTTGGCTGCTGCATATCGCCTGCCTCCGGGGAACGAGATCGCCGCCGAGCTCGCGCCGCTGATGACCTTGCTGGGCGAATGAGCTCGCGCAGACGAACCGTCGAGCAATGAATCGTGCCCAAGGGTGTTGTCAAGCGACAGTGATTTTACTCACGCTCTGCATCCCGAGTCATGCCTCGGCCCGCCGTCGTACTCGGGCGCGCAAGGGCACGACGAGGATCGTCATCCAGCTCCAGCTCGACCCGGAGCCGTACAGGCCGTACGTGGGTCGGCGTACATCGCGCAGACAAGGACACAGCACAAATGCACGACCCGGTTGCTGGTCGTGACGACGCGCGCGAGCGGTTCCTCCGGTTCGCGACGTCGCGGGAGGCGCTGTGGCCCGGCAACTTCCGCGACTTCAACGCGGCCGTGACGCGGATGGCGACGCTCGCGCCCGGGGGGCGCATCGGGCTGCCGATCGTGGAGGAGGAGATCGCGCGGCTGGCCGAGGCGTGGCGGCGGGCGCCGGCGGCGGGCGGCGCGGGAGCGGGGGAGGGCGGGGAGGACCTCTTGGTCGCGGCGCTCGGCGCGCGGCGGGCGGCGGCGCTCGATCCGTTCGACCGGGTGCAGCTCGCCGAGGTGCTGCGGGTATTGAAGAGCGCGCGATCGCTGTCGGAGGCGGGGCGGGTGCTGTTCGCGGCGTCGCGGGCGAAGAAGAAGAGCGTCAACGACGCGGACCGGCTGCGGAAGTACCTGGCGCGGTTCGAGATCGACTGGAGCGAGGTGGTAGCGGAGGGCGGGTAGGGGGAAGCGCGCGATCGAGCTGCTACGCTGGCGTGGCCACCGGAACGACCATGCCGACACCGAAGCTGATGTGCTCGCTCGACGCCGCCCGACGGTCTCCGCTGCCGCGCGCGCGCCGTCTCGCCGGCGTCGCTTGCGCGGCGATGCTGCTCGCCTGTTCGCCCTCGCCGCCCGCGCGCGCTCCGGCGGCGCCGAGCGGCGGCGCTGCGCACGCGAAGGCGCCGCCGGGCGGCGCGGAGCCATGGCGGTCGGCGCTCGATCGCGATCACGCGCTCGTCGGCAAGCTATGGGACGTGAAGGGGGGCGCGTTCGTCGACGTCGCTGCGCTCACGCCGCGGCTCGCCGCCGCGCGGTTCGTGTTGCTCGGCGAGCGGCACGACAACCCGGACCACCATCGGCTCCAGGCGCGCGTGCTGGAGCAGGTGGCGGCAGGAGGGCGGCGCCCGCGGGTGGTGTTCGAGATGCTGGAGGCGCAGCAGCAGCCGGCCATCGCGGGCTACACGGCGACGCGGCGAGAGGCCGCCGGCTTCGGCGCGTGGATCGGCTGGGAGAGGACGAGCTGGCCGCCCTATTCGGAGTACCTGCCGATCTTCGACGTCGCCTTTCGCTTCGGGTTGCCGATCGTGGGCGGCAACGTGGCGCAGGAGGAGGCGCGGGCGCTCGCGCGGCAAGGCCTGCAGGGCATCTCGCCCGAGCGGGCGGCCGAGCTGCGGCTCGAGCAGCCGCTCCCGGCCGCCGAGCAGGAGTCGCTGGAGCAGGAGCTCCGCGACTCGCACTGCGGGCACCTGCCCGAGCGGCTGATCCCGACGATGGCGCTCGCGCAACGCGCGCGCGACGCCCAGCTGGCGCAGGCCATGGTGCGCGCGGAGGCCGGCGGCGCCGTGTTGATCGCCGGCGCGGGTCACGCGCGGCGCGACCGCGGTGTGCCGTACTGGCTATCGCTCGAGGCGCCCGGCGCGGAGGTGCTGAGCCTGGCGTTCTTGCAGGTGCAGCGCGGCGTGCAGGAGCCCACCCGGTACGCCGCGCAGTTCTCGACGGCGACGCTGCCGTTCGATTTCGTGTGGTTCACGCCGCGCGTGTCGGACGGAGATCCGTGCGCCGCGTTCCGGGCGCGCTGACGGCGCCTCTGGCTGCGACGGATCCTCGCGCCAGGAAGGCTGCGCGCCGGCAGCCGTGGATCCGTGCAGCCTCCGGCTGGCGACGGCCCGCCCGCCCGTCCCACGCCCCGGCCCGCCGGGCACGCGGCGCGTATCCCCGCGCGGCATCGAGGTGTGGCTGCAAGCCCAGGGGCGTGCGCCGCAGCGCACCGGAAGGCTCACGATGTGACCGATCCACGAGGGTGCCCGAATTGACTGGGTGGGACGCGGCTGCTCGACCCGTGCGGGAGCCATCGCATGAGCCAGGCACGTCGCTTGAACAACCACCATGATCGTAACTGCCCGAGAGTCTACCGATGCCCTCCGACCCTCGCAGCGAACGTTGTCTCTGTAGATTTACCGGTGCAGTAGATGACTGCGCCCTGCGGGCGCTGGGTCGAGGCTTCCGTCACCGTCGCCCAGTCCGTGAAACTTTACCGGTTCATCTTCTTGATGGCGGAGGTCGACTCCGCTGTTGATCGTGACGCCCCAATGCCCCAGAGTGCCCGGCCCTGGAGGTCAGTTTCGATGGCTTTGCGTTCAATCCAACAGTCAGCCTTCCTGGTTCTTGCGCTTGGGACGGTCGCGCTCCTGCCGGCCTGCTCGGACGATGACGGCGGCGCGTCCGCGAGCTCCGGGGGCACAGGGGGCGCGTCCGCGAGCTCCGGGAGCTCGGGGAGCACCTCCGCCCAGGGAAGCGGCGGCGCGGGCGGCGGCACCGGCGGCTCCGGGAGCACCGGTGGCGGCGGCAGCGGCGGCGACGGCGGCGACGGTGGCGCCGGCGGCGGTCCCTCCGCGTCGGGGATCACGCCCAACCCCATCATCTCGCGCGGCAAGCCCGCCTTCGCCTCGAGGGGAACGGCGTCGGTCATCAACGACGGCAAGTACAGGTCGGCGGGGACCTGGATCGCGGGCAAGCCCACCGCGGGCGCGCCGGCCTGGATCGCCATCCAGGTCGGCGACGGGTACGATCGGCTGCTCCTGAGCTGGACGGCGTCGTACAACTACAACTACACGGACGTGCAATACGGGGCGCCGGGCGCCTACCGCGTGGAGACATCGAGCGACTCCACGAACGGCTCGGACGGCACCTGGAAGAGCGTCGCCGAGGTGACCGACAACCCGGTCCGCACGCGCGCTCACAGCTTCGACTTCAGCGGCCAGAGCTGGGTCCGGCTCGTCGTGACCGCGGCCCCCGCGACGTCCGACGACACCGGCGTCCAGCTCGACGAGATCGACGTGCACGACATCTCGAACGGCGCGGAGGACACGTGGTTCTTCCTCGGCGACAGCATCACGGCGTTCGCCTACGACCGCGACACGCCGGCCACGCAGCCGAGCTTCGCGGAGAACGTGCACGCAGCGCACGAGCCCAACTACCCCGCGATGATCAACGGCGGCATCGGGGGCGAGCTCACGAAGAGCACGGACCGCCCCAGCGCGCTCGATCGCATCGATGACGTCCTGGAGATGAACCCCGATTACCACTTCTTCGCCATCGGCTACGGCACCAACGACTCCTGGGACCAGACCGACCCGAGCACCTTCAAGTCGAACCTGCAGGAGCTCATCGACAAGATCCAGGCGGCGGGCCGCGTTCCGGTGCTCGCGCGCATCCCGTTCTCGCCTGACGGCCACCACGACGCGCTCGGCGTGTTCAACCAGGCGATCGACGAGCTCACGGCCGAAAACGCCCTCCCCCCAGGGCCGGATCTGTATGCGTGGTTCGAGGATCACCCCGAGCAGCTGAGAGATCAGGTGCACCCGGATGCCGCCGGGTGCGTCGCCATGAACAAGCTCTGGGCCGAGGCCGTGGACGGCCTCTACTCCGGCCAGCAGTAGGGCGCGTCACCGAGGCGGCCGGCGCGCCGAGGTGAGCGATCTTGCCACGCTGCGCGGGAAGCGACAGGATGCGCCTCGCGACCGGGCCGAGCGCCACGTGACGCGTCGTCCCCCGGGCGCCGGAGCGGAGCCGTGATGGACGACGATCGGGAAGACGAGGACACGAAGCGGGACATCGCTCCCTACGTGCCGCGCCGCCCCGTGATGGCGGTGATCGGCAACGGCCTGGCGCTGGACGCGGCGACCGAGGCCGTGTGCGTCGAGCTCGGTCGCCGCGCCGTCGAGGCGGGGTTCCGGCTGGTGACCGGCGGGCTCGGGGGCGTGATGGCCGCCGTCTCGCGCGGCGGGCGCGAGGCGACGACCTGGCGCGACGGCGACATCGTGGGGCTCCTGCCCGGGTACGAGGCGTCCGCGGCCAACCCGTACGTGGACATCGTCATCCCGACCGGCATGCAGATCGGGCGCAACATCCTGGTCGTCGCGGCGGCGGACGTCGTCGTGGTGGTCGGCGGGGGCGCGGGCACGCTGAGCGAGATCGCCGTCGCCTGGCAGCTCGGCAAGCCGATGCTCGCGCTCGCGACGAGCGGCGGCTGGGCGAGGCAGCTCGCCGGAGGGCGCGTGGACGACCGGCGCTCGGACCGCATCGCGTCGGTCGCGACCGCGGAAGAGGCGGTCGCGGCGGCGTGGGACGTCGTGGGCCGCGGCCGCGCCGGCGGCGGCGGCCGGGTCTGAGCCACCTCCGCGGGCGCGCGCGCCGAGCGCAGGTGACGACAAGCACCCTGGCGGCAGCGCGCATGAGGTGATCGCTCTGGAGAGCGGGGCGCGCGCCTCACGCGATCGGGGAGCGGGCCGCGATGCGCGAGCGTCGATGAGCGAAGAGGGCCAGTGACTCCGGGCCATCCCGGCGTGGCGGTCGAGCCGGCCGCGAGGCGGCCCGTGCTAGGCTCGGCGCCGATGTCGGAAGCGGAAGAGGAAGAGACTCGGCGGCTGAGAGCCCGCGTCGGGGCGACCCTCCACGGCAAGTGGCGGCTCGACGCGCTGATCGGGGCGGGCGGGATGGCGGCCGTCTACGCGGCCACCCATCACGTGGGGCACCGCGTGGCCATCAAGATCCTGCACCCGGAGGGCGCCGTGTCCCGCGAGCTCCGCGCCCGCTTCGAGCAGGAGGCGCTCGCCGCCACGCGCCTCGGTCACCCGGCCGCGGTGCAGGTCCTCGACATCGACGTGACCGAGCAGGGAGAGCCGTTCCTGGTGATGGAGCTGCTCGAGGGCGAGAGCCTGCGCGAGCGCGCGTTGCGGCTCGGCAGCGTCTCGTTGCCCGAGATCCTCGCCCACGTGGACACGCTGCTCGAGGTCCTCCGGGCCGCGCACGACGCCGGGATCGTCCATCGGGACATCAAGCCGGACAACCTCTTCGTGACGCGCGACGGGCGGCTCAAGGTGCTCGATTTCGGGATCGCGCGCATGAAGCAGGGCGGCGCCGGCCTGAAGACGCGGACGGGCGCGGTGCTGGGCACGACGAGCTACATGGCGCCGGAGCAGATCCTGGGGAGGGACGTGGACGGGCGGGCCGACCTCTACGCGGTGGGCGCGACGATGTTCACGCTGCTCGCGAACCGGCGGCTCCACGACGCGGACGGGCTCACCGAGGGAGAGCTCCTCATCAAGATGAGCACGACGCCGGCGCCGCCGCTCTCGACCATGGCGCCCGGCGTAGATCCGCGGGTCGCGCGGGTCGTGGACCGCGCGCTCGCCTTCCAGGTCGAGCGGCGCTACCCGAACGCGCAAACGATGCTCGCCGACGTGCGCGCCGTGCGCCGGGGCGAGGATCCCCCCTTCGCGACGGCGGGGGCGGCCGAGGGCGAGGCGCGCACGCGCGCGCACGGCCGGGGCATGCCGGGTGGACCGCCGAGCGGGGCGCCGCTGCCCGGCGCGATCCCGCCGGCCACGGCGGCGCCGGCCGCGCCCATCGCCGCGCCGGCCGTGCCGGCTGCGGCGCTGCCGAGCCAGCCGCCGGCGGGGGCGCGCGCCGCGCCAGGGCCGCGCGCGCCGGCTGCGCCGCCACAGCTCGCCATCGTGGTCGGGGCGGCGGTGCTCCTCTTCTTCGTCGGCCTCGGGGCAGCGCTGCTGCTCCTTCGCTCGCGCGGCCAGGGCGCCGGCGACGCTCCCGGCAGCGGCGCGCCGACGTCGGTGTCCCTCAAGGACATCCCCCGCGCCGCGAGCTCCCTGGCGCGCGCGACCGACCCCGGCGGCTGCCAGCCGGGCGTGCCCTGCACCTGCGCGCCCGGCACGCCGGGAAACGTGCCAAAGAGCTGCCAGCTCACCTGTGGCGACGCGCCCGGCTGCAGGCCGAGCTGCTCCGAGCGCGACGTCTGCGAGAGCCGCTGCGCCGGCGACTGCCGGTCCTCCTGCGATCACAGCAAGGCGTGCGACACGCGGTGTGCGGATGCCTGCGCCGTCGACTGCCGTCATGTCGAGACGTGCCAGGCGACCTGCGGCGCGGGGTGCTCGTATACCTGCGAGAACGCGGGCAAGTGCGTCCCCGTCGTCGGAGACGGGAGCGTGGTGAGGTGCAATCAGGTCGGCCTGTGCGAGGTGACCTGCACGGGGTCGTGCGCGGTGTCGTGCACCGCTACCGGACGAGGGTGCCCGATCACGTGCCAGGGGCAGGGGCCGGCGAAGCGGTGCAGCGACGGCCGCATGGCGTGCGGGGACGGCTGCTCGCTGCCGCGGTGAGGCGTGGACAGCGCGTGGGGCTGCGGCGCAGCGGTGATCATCGCGCCCGTCGCCTCGACCCGTCCTCGATGTCGATGTCCAGGCGACGGACAAGGTGCACATCCGCAGGTGCACCGATTCAAGCTCCCTCCGCGCCTCAGAGCCGCGCCTTGCGCAGCGTGAGCAGCCAGTCGTCGAGGTCGTCCTGGTTGCGCGGCTCCTCCGGCAGCACGGCGCGATCGTGGGCTGCCTCCAGCGTCGTGAAGGCCCGGGAGATCTGCTCTGCCCAGCGGCCGGCGGCCTCGGCGGAGAGCGTCGACTTCTCGCCGGCCCGCTTGGCCTCGATCAGCTCGCGCGCGGCGCTGAAGCCGTAGAGATCGAGCAGCGCGGTCACGTCGGTGACGATCTCGCCTGTCCGGAGCGCGTGGGCGCCGGTCAGCGCGGTCCGGAGGACGTAGAGCAGCTGCTTCGCCGACGTGCGGCCGCCCGCCTCCCAGGCGCGGAGCTGGCTCGTGGCGAAGCCGACGTAATGGCGGAAGATCCGCCGCGAGAGGGCCTCGGCGACGAGCGGGCGGAGCGAGGCGAGATCCGGATCGACGTGGAGCTGGAGGGAGCCGAGGATCCGCTCGATGTAGTTGCCGTTGCCCTGGAGCACGCCGAGGAGCACGGGGTGGATCTCGTTCGACGTGTAGTCGATCTCGACCCCGTCGATGACCTCCATGCGCGTGGGGCTCGCGCCGCCGCGGAGCAGGCCGAGCAGCCGCGCGGTCGGCTCGACGTGCACCGCCTTGAGGTCGACATCGCTGTCCGGGGAGGGGAAGCCGTACGCGTGCGCGCCGCTCAGGGCGATGACGAGGTGCGGCCGCTTCGCCTCCTCCTCGGCGATGACGCGCGCCACGACCTCCTGCTGATGTGCTTCGAGCACCTGCGTGTTCATGCGTCGTCCTTTCTCTCGTCGCCGCCGTCGCCGCCGTCGCCCTCGCCGTCTTCGCCGGCGCCGCGCGCGACGCCCGCACCCCCGTCGTCCCAGACGGCGACGGGCGCGGGGGGCGCGTCCTTGCCGAGCGGGCCCGGCGCCGCGGCCAGGTGGCGCCTCGCGACCTCCTCGCGGACGCGCCGGAGGAGCGCGTCGGCGCGGGGCACGTCGGGGTGCTGGGGCAGCTTCGTCGCGAGCCGGGCGGCCTCCAGCTCGGGCGTCATCGCCTCGGCGAGCGCGATCGTCCGGTCGAGCGGCCAGGCGCCGGCCTTGATGGCGAGGAGCGTCTCGCGCAGCTCGCCCTGCACGGCCAGGTCGATCTCGCCGTCGCGCAGCCAGCGGATGGCGGTCGCGATGAGGCGCACGAGGTTGTAGGCGTTCTTGGGGCGGAGATCGCGGGACAGGTCGAGCGAGGTCCGGCCCTCGCGGGCGAAGGCGGCGAGCGAGGCGAAGTCGCGCGCGGGCAGGAGGCCCTGGTCGTGGAGCGAGCGGTAGAGCTGCTTGATGTGCTCCTTCGCCTGGAGCTCGCGGTCGGCCTCGGTGGGCGCGGCGCGCGGGCTGATGGCGGCGAGCTTCCGGGCGACGTCGTCGAGCGACAGCGACGGGTCGTCCGCGAGCCAGTCGAGCACGCGCTCCCGGTGCTCGGCGAGCCGGTGCGCCTGCGAGAGCCGCTTGAGCTGCGAGAGCGCGTAGCGGCCGAAGCTGCCGTAGATGGCCGACGACACGAACGCGGTGCGCGCCTCGAGGATCCACGCGCCGATCTCGTCGCGCGCCTCTGCGGTGCGGACGAAGAGCAGCTCGAGGGTGTTCGGATCGGCGCGCAGGGCCTGCCGGATGGCCTTCTCGACCTCCCAGTACGAGGCGCTGCCGTCGGCGCTCACGAGGTCCCGCGGCGGCTCGGCGAGGCCGGTGGTCCAGGGGAACGGGAGGGCGAAGACGCCGCGCCGGTCGGTGTCGGACCCCTCGTGGGCGAGCCCCCACGCGCGCGACCCCACGACGGCCTCGAGGACGACGGCGGGCCGGAGCGCGTCCCACGCGGCGCTGCGCCGCTCCGCGTGCCGCACCTGTCCGGCCTTGCGCGGGACGAGCTCGTCGCGGCGGTAGCGGACGACGCCGACGCCGACGATCATGACGTCGAGCTCCGCGCCCGCCGAGGCGACGACGCGCCCGACGGCGCCCTGCGGGACGCGGCGCTCGCCGAGGAGGCGGTCGACGCGGGTGGTCACCTCGGTGCCGTGGGGCAGGGGGACCGCAAGCGGATCGAGATGGGTGAGGCCGCGCAGGCGGAGCTCCATGAGAGGACGCTACCATGCGGGGGCGGGGCCGAGCGGGCTCGTGCGGGACGTACGGCGCGGCCATCGCGCTCTGCGGAGGCCGCCCGAGAGGAGTCGGGCGCGGCGGGCCCTGATGGCCGGTGGGTCCTGCTGCATGGGCCGCTGCGCCGGGGGGGCGGCTGCGGTACGGTGTCCGGCGATGATCACGCGGATCGAGATCGATGGGTTCAAGTCGCTCCGCGGCTTCGCGCTGGACCTGGAGCCGCTGACGGCGATCGTGGGTCCCAACGGCGCGGGCAAATCGAACCTGCTCGACGCGCTGCACCTCCTGTCGCGGCTCGCGCAGACCAGCGTCACCGAGGCGCTGAAGAGCGGTCGCGGCGCGATCCGGGATCAGTTCTCGCGTCTGCGAGACGGAGCGGCGGAGCGGATCACGATCAGTGTGGAGATGCTCCTCGGAGCAGACAGCGATCGTTTCGGGGAAAAGCCGTCTGTGACGAGGGTGCTCCTCAGTACCGAGATCGGGCGCACCGTTCTTTCTTCAGGGATCGAAGATGTCACCATTGATGGACAACGCCTCGTTTGCCTCGATAATCCAGCCGCGGACACGTGGATCGCGCGGCATCCGGCGCTGCTGCCGCTGGCCCGTTACAACGTTTCGAGCATCAAGCCCGGTGAAAGTGTTTTCAAGCTAGAGGGTACGAGGCCCCCCACCGGACCGGACTCTCGGGTGATTCGTTGGAATGATTTCGGGGCGGAGTGGAACCCCAGCTTCTGCGGCCACCTCCCGCACAGCGGCTTGCTGACAGGCACACGCTCCGGGAACCTGATCGGCAGGGTCGCAAAGGAACTCAGCGGGGTACGCGTCATTCACTTCGAGCCTTCCAAGCTTCGCCTCTCCAGCGATCGGGCCGCAGGCGCGGCCCTCGCCGCCGACGGCTCCAACCTTCCGACGGCGCTTGCCGCCTTGGCCCCCGAGGTGCGCGCTCAGATCCGGGCCGATCTCGCGGAGCTCATCCCGGGTTTTCGCTCGTTCGAGGTAGTTCCAGCCGACGAGGAGCTCCGGCTGGAAATGGAGTTCACGGACGCCGCCCGCGTGCCCGCCCGCGTCCTCTCGGACGGCACATTGCGCCTCATGGCATTGCTCACGCTCCTGCGCGGCGCGCCGCCCGGCGCGTCGATCGCCGTGGAGGAACCGGAGAATGGCATCTATCCCGGCCGGCTGAGGGCGCTCATCGACAAGCTCGTCGACGCGACCACGCCCAAGGGCGACATCCTCCCGCCGCAGGTGCTGCTCACGAGCCACTCACCGGCGATCCTCGCCGCGCTGCACGGAAGACCCGAGTCGCTCGTCTTCGCCGATCTCGTCCGGCGGGGAGACGAGCTCCGCTCCACGCGCATGCGCCACGTGCGCGCTTCCGACGGCCCGGAGCGGGATCCGAGCACGGTCTCCCGGCGGGAGATCGAGCGCATCCTGGACGCCGCGCGCCCGGAGGACGAGGCGTGATCTGGTTGTGCGCGGGGGTTTACGCCGAGGGCCCCACCGACGACCGGTTCCTCTGCAACCTGATCAACCGGATCCTGCCGTCGCTCGCCGTCGAGACCTGCAAGGGCGGCTTCTACATGGATGACGCCCGGCGCATCAGCGAGCCGCGCCGAATGCGCGGAGCGAGCCGGGAAGAGCGAATCGCCGCCGCGATCGAGGAGAGCTGGAGCGAGTGCAACCTGTTCATCGTGCACAGCGACGGCGCGGGCGCGCCCGAGGAGGTGCGGCGCGAGCGGATCGAGCCAGGCCTCGCCCGTGCGCGGCGCGCGCGCCCCGATCTCGCTGCGGCGTCCTGCGTGCCGGTGCGGGAGACCGAGGCCTGGATGCTGGCCGATCCCGAGGCGTTCTGCCGGATCTTCGAGACCGACCGGGCACCGCTGCTGCCTCATGATCCAGAAGCGGAGTCCGATCCGAAGAATGTCCTGGAGATGGCGCTTTGTGGTCTGGGCGCGCGGATGGGTCAGCGACCCGACCGAGGTTGAGGGGTCCCCTCAGGTTGGCCGACCGACGCAAGATCGGCGGCGATATCACAGCCCGACCGGCGCGAGCAGAGCGGCCTTGTGGCGGGCGAGGAAGCTCCGCACGTCCTCGGCGGGCCTTCCGGTGAGCTCCTCTACCGCGTTCGTGGCCACATCCAGCGTGCCGCGCGCGATCGCCTCGTCGAAGGAGGCGAGCAGGGTGGCTGCCTTGGCGGGCACGCCGGCCTGTTGCATGCCCTGCTCCAGCGCCTCGCGCGGGACGTGGACGTAGGCGATCGGCTTGCCCGTGAGCTCCGAGGCGATGCGGGCGATCTCGCCCTGAGAGACGGCGGTGGGACCGGTGATGTCGAGCACGCGCTTGCCGTCGAAATCGCCCGACAGCGCCGCTGCCGCAGCGCGGGCGCAGTCCTCGCGCGTGACGTAGCCGGCCTTGCCGTCGCCGGCCGCGGCGACGAGCTGGCCTGTCGTGAGCGCGCGCCGCAGCGAGGCCACGAGGAAGTCGGCGTAGAGATTGTTGCGCAGGACGGTGGCGCCGAGCCCGCTCTCCGCGAGCGCGTCCTCGGTGGCCTGGTGGTCGGGCGCGATCGTGATCGGCGAGCCCGGCCCGGGGTTGGTCAACGACGTGTAGACCACGTGCCGCACGCCCGCCTTCGCCGCGGCCTGGATCGCGCTCCGGTGCTGCGCGATGCGCCGGCCAGGTCGATCCAGCGCGTCGGTGCTGATGAGCAGCATCCGCGCCGCGCCGGCGAACGCCTCCGCGAGCGAGGCGGGAGCGTCGAAGTCGGCGCGCCGCACCTCGACGCCGCGGCCGCGGAGCTCGCCAAGCGCCTCCGGGTGCCGGGTCGTGGCGATGAGGGGGCCCGCGCCCTGCGCGAGCAGGAGATCGACGACGCGCCGCCCGAGCTGGCCGCCGGCGCCGGTAACGAGGAGAGGCTGAGACACGGTGAGGGCTCCTTGTTGAAGAGGTTGAGCGGATGTTGGGTCTGTCTCGGATCTGGTTCAACGAGCAAATATTGGTCAATATGTTCCGAAATGGGAACAATGGACCTGAACCACCTCTCTGTCTTCGCGGCGGTCGCCGAGACGGCGAGCTTTACGGCGGCGGCGCGCCGGCTGGGTGTGCCCAAGTCGACGGTCAGCCGGGGCATCGCGTCGCTGGAGGCGTCGCTCGGCGTGCGGCTCTTGCAGCGGACGACGCGCAGCGTGGCGCTCACGACGGCGGGGCAGGCGCTCATCGATCGGCTCGGCTCGCGGCTCAAGGCGCTGACGGAGGCGATCGACGGCCTCCCGGAGCTCGCGGACGAGCCGTCGGGCTTGCTGCGCCTCACCGCGACGGCGGACTTTGGGACCGAGGTGCTGGCGGAGATCCTCGCCGGCTTCTGCCGTCGCTACCCGCGCATCGCGGTGGAGATGCACCTGTCGAGCCGGCCCGTGGATCTGGTGAAGGAGGGGTACGACGCTGCGTTTCGGTTCCTTGGGAAGAAGCCCCGGGACTCGACGCTGGTTGCGCGCAAGGTGGGCGATCTGGACATGCAGCTCTATGCCTCGCCTGCGTACCTGGCCGCGCGGGGGACGCCGCGGACGCTGGACGAGCTCGCGGAGCACGACTGCGTCGCGCTCGCGGGGACGAGCCCGTTTGGGCGCGACGAGGCGTCGCGCGCCCGTGCGCGGCTCCGGGTCCGGCTGCTCGCGGACGACGGGTTCTTCGCGCGCGAGGCGGTGCGCCATGGCGTCGGGATTGGCCTGCTCCCCGCGTTCCTGGCGCAGCAGGACGTGCTCAACGGAGCGCTCGTCCGCGTGCTCCCGCGCTGGACGATGCCGATGGGCGGCGTGTTCCTGGTGTTCCCGAGCGGCCGGCACCTGGCGAAGAAGACCGCTGCCCTGCGGGATCATGTGGTGGAGGCGCTGCGCGTACGGCTGACGGTACGTGGGGGGCGCGCGGGCGAGGGCTAGCGAGCCAGGCTGGGCTACCCGGTGGCGACCCGGGTTGGGCGACCCGCGGCGACCCGGGTTGGGCTGACCCGGGTTGGGCGACCCGCGGCGACCCGGGTTGGGCTGACCCGGGTTGGGCTGACCCGGGTTGGGCGACCCGCGCGGCGCTGGCACAAGCTGGCTGAGCCAAGTTGAGCCATACTGGCCACAGGCCCACGAAGGGAGTGCCGATATCCCGCGATTTCAGGTTGGTTCACGAATTGCTCTTACCAGTGGCCGTACTCGGGACTGCGGCAGACCGCGGCACACGCGACTGCTGGTCCCGACCGGTAGCTTGTTGGGAGGCTAGAAGAATGATGAAGACGTTCAGGGGATTTGGGGCGCTTGCGGTGGCCGGCATGGCGCTCGTGGCCGGGCTCGGCGGTTGCACCGCGCAGGCTGGCAACGACGACGACGCGTTCGGCTCGATCAGCTTGCCGCTCGCGGCGGAGGCGCCGTCCGGAGCGCAGTATCGGCTGCGCAATGCCACGTTCGAGATCCGGAGCGGCTACTACTACTACTACGACGAGAACGTGGGCGTGGGCGTCGTCACCAGCGGCGGCGGTGCCTCGTATCCCGGCAACCTTGTCCTGACGGTCAATAGCGAGGACGAAGATCCCGACGCGAGCTCCATCCTCGTCGATATCGAGCAGGGCGGGTACAACGTCACCCTGCTTCCGGGCTGGAGCTTCGAGAAGATCGAAGGCGGGACCGCAACGGAGGTGGAGGCCACGCTGCTGTCGTCGCAGACGGTCTACACCTACGTCTCGCCGCAGTCGACGACCTGGGCTCAGTATCAGTTCGGCATCGGGGACCGCGCGCTGTGGCTCAACGGCAAGCTGAACATCAACATCGACGTCTACGAAGACCCGAGCGAATACTACTACGGCCAAGGGGGCACCGGCGGCGCGGGTGGCTTCGAGACCTCCACCGTCGGCGTGGGCGGCTCCTGGCCGGGGACCTCGGGCGCGGGTGGCTCCGGTGGCGACGCTGGCTCTGCCGAGGTCGGCGGCGGCTCGCCGTAACGCGACGGCTCCCGCCGCGGCAGCGGCGATCGACGCTGGCCTCGAACGCGCAGCGACGCCGCTGGCCGCCCTCGGGAGCTCTGCCCCTCCCACGCTCGTCCCTGGCTCCGAAACCCCGTAGGCGCGAGGCGCCGCTGCTCGTCGCGCGGCGCCGGGCCCCCTCGGCGCCGCGCCCCGCGCACGTTGTCGGACGAGCGGGGGCGCCGTGCCGAGAAGTGGTCTCCTCGCCCGCGCAGCCCTCCATCGGGGCTTGATCTGCCAACGGTGCCCAGGGTTACGCTGGCGCGCAGCCGAAGCTGCCGGCACCCGGCGGACGGCGCTCCTGACGATGAGGGAACACGTGCACACGCTCGCCCGATCGCCGCTCGCGGTGGTCGAGTACGGCCTGGATCTCGCGATCACGGAATGGAACGAGAGCGCCGCGCGGCTGCTCGGCGTCCCGAGGCAGGAAGCCGTCGGCCGACCCATCGCCGAGCTCCTCCCCACGCCCGAGGACGAGGGCGTATGGCGGCGCCTGCTCGACGAGGACAGCGGGGAACGGCGCCTGCGCCACACCCGGAGCGACGGCAGCCACGTGGCGTGCGCGTGGGCTCACCACCGCGTGCTCGATCCCGGCGGAGCGCCGGCCGGCGTGCTGTGCATCGGCCGCGACGTGACCTCCGAGGTCGAGGCGTCCCGGCGAAAGGTCGAGCAGCAGGCGATCCTCCGCGCCCTCGTCGACAACCTCAAGATCATCGTCTGGGCCTCCGATGGCCGCGGCGTGTTCACCTACCTGGACGGCAAGGGCCTCTCGGGGACAGGCGTGAAGCCAGGCCAGCTCATCGGACGGAGCGTCTTCGACGTCTACAAGGAGCACGAGACCGAGGGGCTGCGCCGCGCCCTCCGCGGGGAGCAGCTCCACATCGTCTCGGAAGCCAACGGCAAACCCCTCGAGAACTGGTTCGTCCCGATCGAGGACGAGCGCGGTGAGGTGGGCGCCGTGGTCGGCATCTCCCTCGATCTCACCGAGTCGCGGCGCGCGGAGCTGGAGCTCCGCGATCGGCTCGCGCTGATCGAGCGGCAGCAGCAGGTCATCCGCCAGCTCTCGACCCCCATCCTCCAGGTGTGGAACGGCGTGCTGGCGCTCCCGATGATCGGCGTGGTCGACAGCGCGAGGACCGCGGAGGTGATGGACAGCCTCCTCCAGGCCGTCGTGCGCACCCAGGCCCGCTTCGCGCTCCTCGACCTGACCGGGGTCGAGGCGGTCGACACAAAGACCGCGAGCTACCTCGTCGATCTCGTCCGCGCGATCCGGCTCCTCGGCGCCGAGGGGATCATCACCGGGATCCGGCCGAGCGTCGCCCAGACGGTCGTCTCGCTCGGGCTCGACCTCGCCGAGATCACGACGCTCTCCGACCTCCAGGCGGGCCTCAAGCACTGCATCGGGCGCATGGTGGGCGAGGAGCGAGCGCGCGGCGGCAGGCCGGTCCGCGCGCGGTGAGCGACCCCGCCGGGGAGGGCGCGCTCGACGCCGGCCCTCCGCGAGCGGGCTTCGCACGCCGCTCACCGCCGCAGCGCCGAGGACGCGCGCATCGCGACCCCCTCCGGCGCACACGGCGCTCGGCCGCAAAAATATAGCGACAACAAAACGGCAAGAATTGACATCGATCCGTGCCCGAACCGGGCCCCCTGCGGTCTACCCAGGTTGAAGGGGCCAGCGACAACCGGTTCCTTCCCGGGCGCCGCGCCGTGGGATGGCGGGCGCCTCGCCGTCCGTCCACGAGAGCTCCGGCGACACGACCGCCCCACGGCGGCGATGGCAGCGTTGCGCGCATCGCCCTCTCGCGGACGGCGAGCCCGCGCGTTCACCATCGCTCGTTGTCCTTTTACCAAGGAGAAGTGTCATGCAGCTTTGTTCGATCCTCTCGTTTGCGCGCGCGTGATGGGTTGTTCCCGTCGGCACGTCGGCAATCTGCTGGAGCGGCTCAAGGCCACGCTCTCCGACCGGATGAGAGAAGGGAGTTCGAGTCCATGACGCCAGCGCGACCCGGAGGGTGCCTCTCGGAGCTGAAGCTCGACGAGCTCATGGCGGGCCAGCTCGACGCGGCCGCGGCGCAGGAGGCGAGCGCGCACGTGGCAGGCTGTTCGCGGTGCTCGGCGCGGCTCTCCGAGATGGAGGCGGCGCGCGCCTCGTTCGCGGCGTCGGCGCCGCCGCTGCGGCTCGATCGAGGCGCCACGGCGGGCCGCTCCGTGGCCGAAGCGCGCCCGCGGCGCCGATGGCTGGCGCCCGCGGCGGCGAGCGCGCTCGCAGCCGCGGCGGCGGTGCTCCTCTTCTTCCGCTTCAACGCGGCGCCGGGGGGAGCAGACGTGGAGATCCCCAAAGAGCGCATCAAGGGAGGAGAGCGACTCGGCTTCTACGTGAAGCGCGGTGAGCAGGTCCTGCCCGGCGGCGCGGGACAGCGGCTCCTTCCCGGCGACGCGCTCCAGTTCACGACCACGAGCGCCGAGGCGCGGTACCTCGCGATCCTGAGCGTCGACGGGGCGTCGCAGGTGAGCGTGTATTACCCGAGCGGCCCGCTCGCCGCGCGGATCGAGCCTGGCCGGGAAGCGCCCCTGCCGCAGAGCACCGTGCTCGACGGCACGCTCGGCACCGAGCGGATCTACGGGGTGTTCTGCGCCGAGGCGATCGCGGTCGAGCCGCTCCGGGCCGCGCTCGCGGCGAACCCCGACGCGCTCTCGGCCCCGCCGGGCTGCGACGTCGACATGCTCACGGCGGAGAAGGTCGCGGGATCGCCGTGAGCCTCGGTCGCCTCGCGGGGCTCGCCGCCGCAGCGTGTGGTCTCGCCGCCGCCTGGGCGGCCCCCGCCGAGGCCCGTATCGAGCGCTTCGCGGTGCTCATCGGCAACAACGCCGGGGAGAAGGGCGAGGTGGAGCTCCGCTACGCGGAGGACGACGCGGCGAAGATGGTCGATGTCCTCAAGGACCTCGGCGGCTTCCCCCCGGCGAACCTGGTGCTCCTGCGGAGCGAGCGCGCGGACACCGTGCGGCGCACGCTCATTGCGATGAACGACCGCGTCCGCGCGGCCGTGTCGAGCCCTGACACCGATGTCCTCTACCTCGTCTACTACTCCGGACACGCCGACGCGAACGCCCTTCACCTCGGGCCGACGCCGCTCTCGCTGACCGAGTTCGAGCAGCTCGTCCGCGGCTCGGCGGCCTCGGCGCGGCTGCTGATCGTCGACTCGTGCCGCTCGGGGGCGCTGACGCGCGTCAAGGGCGGCACGAGCGCGCCCCCGTTCGTCATCAAGCTGGACCAGCGGCTCGCCGGGCAAGGGATGGTGACCCTCACGTCGAGCTCCGGAAACGAGGACGCCCAGGAGTCCGATGAGCTCAAAGGGTCGTTCTTCACCCACGCGCTCGTCTCGGGCTGCTCGGGACGGCCGACGCGGATCGCGACGGGGCCGTGTCGCTCGAGGAGGCGTACCGCCACGCGTACGAGAGCACGCTGCGCGCCACGAGCCGCACGTGGGCCGGCGCGCAACACCCCACCTTCCGTTACGACTTCCGCGGGCAGGGCAAGCTCATCTTGACGGAGCTGCCGGTCCACGCGTCGCTGCGGAGCGTGCTCCGGTTCCCGCGCGGCAGGTCGTACCTCGTGATGCGAGACGCCAGCGAGGGCTCGGTGGCGGCCGAGGTGGGGACGAACGACGCGACGCGGACAGTCAGCCTCCGGCCTGGCCGTTACTTCGTGCGAGGTCGAGGCCCCGATTTCCTCCTCGAAGGGGCGATCGAGGCCGAGGCCGGGCAGACGATCGACGTGGGCGACGAGCGGCTGAGCCGCGTCATGTTCGCGCGGCTCGTGCGCAAGGGCGGCGGGGTCCGCGAGGTCGCGCACGGGCCCGTGGCCGGCTATCAGCTCAGGACGCCCCTCGTCGAGGGAGACTCGCTCTGTCACGGCGGCTTCCTCGGCTACGGCATCGAGCTCCAGCACATCGGCGTCGCGCCCCGGCTCAGCGCGTGTCGCAGCGGATTCCAGAACGAGCACCTCACGGCGCGCAACGACGAGCTCGGCTTGGACGTGCGCCTGTCCCGCGCTTGGGATCTCCCCGTGATCACCCTCGGCGTCGGCGTGGATCTCGGCCTCGCCATCCTGAGGCAGCGGTTCGAGACGCGCGGGCACGCCCCCGACCGCCACGGCCTCGCGGGCGCCTTCGGCGCTGGCGCGGGCGTCACCGTCGACCTCGCCCGAGGGCTTTACCTCCACCTCGAAGGGGGAGCACAGACGTACGTCCTCAAGCAGCGACGCGCGGGCGGCGAGGAGGCCGAGATGGCCCCTGCCTTGGCCGCCCGGCTCCGGGCGGGCATCGGCGCGAGCCTCTGACGTGCGTTGACAGCGGCATCGGTCCGGCGAATACTGCGCCTATCGGGCTGCTCCGAGCCCGGCTCCTCGCCTGCCGCCGGCACGGCTCGCGCGAGGGGCGAAGAGGGCGCTGCCCTTCGGGGTCCTGGCTCGTGATGCTGCCGCTTTCCGTCGGTGCCGGCCGACAAGGATCGATCTCGGCAGATCACCTGGACAGGCCCGATGGGGAACCGTCACCACCACAAGAAGCTGCGCGCGGACGTTCGGGCCAGGATGGCCAGGACCGGCGAGAGCTACCAGAGGGCCCTTGCGCGGATCCTCGACGAGCGCTCCGCACCGGCGCCCGCGCGCGGCGTCGATCTCGTGCCGATCGAGTACTTCGGCGCGCCGGCCGCGCTCGCGACGTTCGAGATCGCGGGGAGGCTCGCGTGTCTCGTCGTCTCGAGCCCTCATCGCCCGCGGCCGTTTCCCCACGATCCCCTCGTCGCGCTGGCGATGCGTGGGTCTCGGACCGTCCATTGAGTGATCTTCGCGAGCTCGATCGCCGCGAGGTCATGATGAACACGTCAACGAGAGATCGACTGGACACCTTCCGCGCGCGCGGCTTCTTCGTCGTGCCCGCCTTCCTCGACGCCGACGGGCGCGCCGAGCTCCGTCGCGCGTGCGACGCAGCGCTCCTGCGCACGAGAGCGCTCTCCCAGGAGACGGGTCACTCGACCCCGAGGATCTCGCTCCTCACCGACGGCATGGTCTGCTTCCAGGACGACCCGCGCGCGCTGGAGCTCATCGCCGCGTTCGTCGGCTCCCCGCGCGTCTGCGAGCTGCTCTCCGGGCTGGCGCGCCCGGGGGAGGCGGACACGCCGCGCCTGAAGGACGCGCACTACTACCACGAGCCGACCAGGCGCGACTGGGATGGGGACTGGCATCGAGACAGCCAGTTCGGCCAGGTCGACCCGGAGGTCGAGCGCGCGGTCGTCGCGACGACCACGTCGGTGCACTTCCGGGTGGCGATCGAAGACGACGACCGGCTCGAGATCGTCCCCGGCTCCCACGCCCGCTGGGACACCCCGGACGAGCTCCGGATCCGCCGAGGCGCCGATCGGACCACGCCGGACATGCCGAACGCCGTGCGCGTCGCCCTGCGCGCCGGGGATGCGTGCGTCTTTCACGCGTGGTCGATCCACCGCGCGACGTACCGCCGCGAGCCTCCGCGCCGCACGCTCGACGCCCTCTACGCGTTCGGCCGTGCGACCGTGCGCCGCTGGGCGCCGCCGGGGACATGAGACGCGCCGCGACGCGCGCCGGCGGCGCTGTCACGCGCGGCTGTCAACTGTGTCAACCCGGAGTTGACACAGCGGGCGGCCCCGCGCGGCGTCGCGCCGCGTGGTGTGTGTCTTGCAGCGCCAGAGATCCTCTCAACCTCGGCAAAGGCAAGGTCGAACGGTGAATATGACCGGCAACTCCCGTCGGATGCTCTCGCTCCCTCTCGTGCTCGTCGCGCTCGGCCTCCCCGCGTGCGGCGGCGACGATTCGAGCGGCGGGGGCCCGACAGACGCGTCTTCCTCGGGCGGAGGTCCAGCCACTCCGGCCGCCTCCAGCAGCTCGTCCTCCGGCGGCGTCACCGGCGCAGGCGGCTCGTCGGACGGGGGCGCTGGCCCCGTGAGCAGCTCCACGGGCGACATGACCGGATCGGGCGGCGCCGGCGCAGGCGGCGCCGGCGCAGGCGGCTCCGGCGCGGGCGGCTCCGGCGCGGGCGGCTCCGGCGCGGGCAGCTCCGGCGCGGGCGGCTCCGCGGCAAGCACCGCGACGCGACCGCAGCTCACGAGCGCGCAGGCGGCGAGCCATACCGTCCTGAAGCACCTCGAGAAGGCCGGCGATCTCGCGTCGGGCCTCGCGACCGACCGCTGGGATCCCACCGCGGGCGCGGGCGATGTCGACGGCTTCACGCCCACGTACAGGGTCGCCGCGAGCGGGGGCTCCCACAGGACGGTGCAGTCCGCGATCGACGCTGCCGTGGCCGCCGGCGGGACGAGCCGCATCTACATCGAGGTCGCGGCCGGCGCTTACCGCGAGGTGGTCTGTGTGCCGGCGTCGGCCCCGCCGATCACGCTGTACAGCAAGAGCTCCGACGCCAGCCGGACGGTCATCGCGTACAACAACTACAACGGCAAGGCCAAGCAGGCGGGCTCCCCCGCGAACCCCTGCAACCCGAACCTGAGCGGGACGACCTACGGGACCAGCGGCAGCGCGACCTTCGCCGCGTACGCCAACGAGTTTCGGGCCAAGAACCTCACCATCGCGAACGACACCGACGAGGGCGCCGTGTCGGGCGGCGGCACGCAGGCCGTCGCGCTGATGACGCAGGCCGACCGGCTGATCTTCGAGAATGTGCGCCTGCTCGGCAATCAAGACACGCTCTACGTGAAGACGCCGAACGCAGGGACCGTGTCGCGCGCGTACTTCAAGGGTTGCCACGTGGAGGGCGACGTGGACTTCATCTTCGGCCGCGGCACCTTCGTGCTCGACGGCTGCACGATCAGGTATCTGACCGCGCGCCAAGGCGGCAAGGGCGGGTACATCGTCGCTCCAAGCACGGACGCCCGCAACGACCACGGCATCCTCATCATCGACAGCGAGCTGACCGCCGAAGCCGGCACGCCGGGCGGGCTCGTCTACCTCGGCCGGGCCTGGGACGAGGGGCAGAGCGACCTCACGACGTACGCCGCGAACGTCGCGAGCGGCGCCTACCCGAACGGCCACGCGGTCATCCGGAATTCGACCCTCGGCCCCCACATCCACGCGGAGGCTCCCTGGCACGCCTCGACCGTCGATCGCCCCTACAGCTCCACGGCGGGCGCCTACCCCGCGAACCGCTTCTACGAGCACGCCAACGCCGGTCCGGGCAGCGCCGCGCCCTGAGCGGCCGCGCGAGGGCGCGTTTCCTTTATCCTCGCGCCCATGGCGCCCCGCCAGCCCCTGCTCCTCCGCCTCGCCAGCGGGCTGGAGACCCGCCCCGTCAAGGCCGCGCTCTCGCTCCTGATCCTCGTCTCGGTCCTGCCCATCCAGGGCCTCGAAGACGAGCTCCGCCCGTACTTCCTGGGGATCTTCGGCGTGGAGCTCCTCCTTCGCGCCGCCCTCCTCCGGCAGCGCGGGCGCGAGCGATCGCGCCTCGACGTCGTGCTCTTCGCCTTCGACGTCATCGCCTGGCTCAGCTTCCTGCCGCTCGAGCGGCTCCTCGACGCGCACGCGGCCCACGCCCTGCCGGTGCTGCGGCTCACGCGGCTCTTCTTGCTCCTGCGCTTCACGCGCGAGATCGCGATCGACCTCTACGCGATCATGACGCGGCGCGAGCTGCTCGAGCAGTTCGGGCTCGTCACGCTGGCCGTCTGGGGGCTCGCGTTCGGCGCCTCGGTGCTGCTCAGCCACCTCGCGATCTCCCACGACTACGACGGCCGCGGCCCGGTCCCCGACACCACCTTCTTCGACCGGATCTGGTGGTCGTTCCGGCAGCTGGAGAGCGCCGACAACCTCGTCGCGAACCTCCACGTGCACCCGGTCGTCGCGGTCCTGTCGCTCGGCCTCACGATGGTGGGCGTCTTCATCACGTCGTTCATCATCGGCATCGGCGCCAACGTGGTCGATCAGGTCGTGCGCGCGGCGCGGCGGCGGCCGGTCGGCTACGCCGGGCACGCGCTCGTGATCGGGCCGGTGCACGAGGCGGAGATGCTGGTGCAGGAGTTCGTCCGGCTGTACGAGCGCCACCGGGCGCTGCGCAGCATCCGGCTCTCGGAGCTCTGGGTGTGGCTCGTCCGCCGCGGCCCCCCGCCGACGCGGCACGCGCTGCCGCGGATGGCGCTGCTCGGCACCGAGGACGACCCGCCCGCGTACCTCTACGCGCCGAGGATGCGCTGGGTGGCCTACCGCACGGGGGACAGCGCGCAGCCCGAGGCGCTCGGCCTCGTCGGCGCGGCCGGGGCGAAGCGGGCGCTGATCCTCGCGCGGCCCGACGCCGGGCCCGACGCCGACGCCGTGACGGCGATGGCCCTCTCCTCGTTCCGGACGCAGAACCGGCGCGGCCACGTGTTCGTCGAGGTGCAGGAGAGCAAGAACCGCGATCTCCTCCAGGCGGTGGGCGGGCCGGGGACCTATCCGCTCGACATGCAGCGGTTCCTCGGCTTCTTCCTGTGCCAGCACCTGATCACGCCGGGCGTGGAGGCGCTCTACACCGACCTCATGACCGCCGACGGGTCGGAGTTCTACACGCACATCTTCCTCGGCGAGGAGGCGGTCCGCGCCGTCGCCGCGCTCGGCGAGGGGCCGGGCGGCGAGATCTCGTTCTCGCGCATGGCGCGCGCGGCCTGCCAGAACAACGTCATCCTCGCGGGCGTCTTCCTCGGCGACGCGGCGCCGGAGCGCCGCGCGGGCGAGCTCGTGTCGACGGAGGGGCTCGTGCAGTGGCTGAACCCGCTGCTCGACCCGCCCGAGGGGTCGCCGGCGTGGGCGCTCGGCGCGCGGGCGGGCCGGGTGCCGGCGCGGCGGCTCCGGGGGCTCATCGGCGTGTCGGCCACCTACGCGCCGCTCCGGCGCTACGGGCGAGAGCTGCTGATGGGCCGGGGGATCGCGCCCGTCGAGGCGGCGGACGGCGCAGGGGCGCGCGCGGACGGCGCGGGGGCGCGCGCGGACGGCGCGGGGGCGCGCGCGGGCGGCGCGCGGGCGGCGGCGGACGACTCAGGGGCGGCGGACGACGCAGGGGCGACGCGGGCGTGGGCGGCGACGCTCTCGCCGCGCCGGAGCCGCCTCGATCGGGTGCTCATCGTCGGGTACAGCCCCGCGCTGCCGTCGCTCTTGCACGCGCTCGCGCAGTTCGTCCCGGGGATCGAGGTGACGCTGGTCCTCGGCGAGCGCGGCGACGAGCGGATGCCGCTCGCCGATCGGCTCGCCTCGCTCGGCGTCGCGCCCGCGCCGGACGGCGCGCCGCCGGGCCAGGTCGGGGCCAGGCTCGCCCTCCCGCGCGGCGGCAGCGCCACGGTGTACACGCAGCACGGGCACGACCTCGCGTCGCTCGCCGTGCGCTGCGCGGCGCGCGGGGCGCCGGCCTCCGCCGCGGTGTTCCTGAGCGAGCCCGAGGGGCTCGACCGCGACGCGCGCACGGCGATGCGGCTCATCCGCTTCGCGCGGGCGCTGGAGAGCGGCGAGCTCGCGCACGGCGCGCGGCTGCACGTGCTCGCGGAGTTCTCCTCGGTGGCCAAGGGCGAGCACGTCCGGAGCCTCCTCGACGCCGGCAAGTGCGGCTTCGCCGGGCCCGATCGGCTGCGGCTCAGCCTCGTCAGCACCGAGCGCATCAAGAACTATTTCATGGTCCACAGCGCCTTCGTGCCGGGAGTAACGACCCTTTACGATGAGCTCCTCGGCGAGGGCGGTCAGGATCTCGTGCGCGTCGAGGCGCCGCCGCCCGGCCGCGGGGAGCGGGTGAACGGCCCGATCGCCTTCGAGGAGCTCCGGGCGGCGCTCGAGCCTCGGGGCGTGATCCCGATGGCGCTGGAGCTCGACGACGGCGCCGTGCTCCTCAACCCGGAGCCGGGGCCTGCCCTCGCGGCGGCGCGGATCCGCGCCGTGTACGCGCTCGCGCGCGGCCGGGATCTCGCGGCGTACGGCGATCGGCAGCCGGAGGAGGGCGAGGGGCGGGAGGCCGCGCGCGGCGAGCAGGCTCCGCGGATCAGCGCCTGAGCCGCGCGCCGCCTCATTTCTTTGCGCCCGACCGGAGGTCGCACGCGACCTCCGCGGCGAGATGGGTATTCTGGGGTCGTGCCGGAGCGACCCGACCTGGAGTACGTCGTCCCGATCCTCGCGCGCGAGCTCGCGGGCGCGGCCGTGGCCGCGGCCCGGGCCGACAGCCCGGTGGTGCTGCGCGTCCTGCTCCCGGAGCGCCTCGACGCCCTCCTGCCGGGCGCGGAGATCCGGCGCGTGACGCGGCGGGCGCACGCCGTGGTCTTCGAGCTCGCCGGCGCGCGGGCGCTCGATCTCGTGGTCGCCCCGATGCTGGCGGGGCGGTTCTCGATCACGCTGCCGGGCGAGACGCGGGTCCCGACCGATCTCGCGTTCTCGCTGACCCTGAAGGACGGGCGTGAGCTCAGGGTCCGCGACGAGGTGGAGATGAGCAAGGTCTACGTGCTCGCGCGGGGCGAATACGACAAGATCCCCGGGCTCGAGCGCGTGGGCCTCGACGTCCTCGATCCGCGGGTGTTCACGCAGGAGGCGTTCCGCGCCGCTGCGTGCGGGCGGCGCGGCCTGGTCAAGGACTTCCTGATGGACAAGGCGGCGCTCGACTCGCTGGGGAACGCGTACGCCGACGAGGTGCTCTTCGAGGCGCAGATCCACCCGAAGGCCACGGTCAAGGCCCTCTCCGAGGAGGAGCTCGACCGCCTGCACGCGGCGATCGCCCATGTGCTCGGCGACGCGACCCGGACCATCGCCCGGCGGGCGCCGGCGCTCGACGAGAAGCTCCGCGACTTCCTCAAGGTCCGCGGGCGCCCGGGCCAGCCGTGCCCGCGCTGCGGCGACAAGCTCCGCCGCGCGAGCGTCCACGGGTACGACGCGATCTACTGTCCGACCTGCCAGCCGGAGGAGGGGAAGGGCGCGGCCGCGGATCTCCGGCGCGCCAGGCGCACGCCGGGCTGAGGCGGGGTGGCGGCGGCGCGCGAGGTCGCTCGTCGCGCGCGCCTCCACGCGCGCGACGCTGCGCTCGACCCTGCGCGCGACGGCGCATCCTCACCCGCGATCCCGGCGTGAGGGGCTCTCGACCTTCTCCGGCAGGCGGCGAGAGCCAACGCAGGAGGTCGAGCAGGAGATCGGCAGTCAGCCGTGCGGCGCCGAGGTCTGCAAAGGAACCAGAGCGCCAGCCTCAGCTGAAGCGGAGAGGGGCAATCGACCACCCTGTGGCAATTTGCCATGGTGCAGATCGAGCCACCCCATTGAAACACGCAAGAAACGAGGCATCGACTGCCTGGCCCGGGGGTTGCGAGGGCCGGTGAGCTCCTGGACATGGTCCCCGCGACGAGCTTTCCGCGCCTGTTGGCCATCGGCGGCGCCGAGGACAAGGAGGGGGAGCGCGCCATCCTGCGCGAGTTCGTGCGCCTCGCGGGCGGTCAGGACGCCTGTATCGTGATCATCCCCTCGGCCAGCGAGACGCCCGAGGTGGTCGGCGAGCTCTACCAGAACATCTTCCAGCAACTCGGGGCATCGGAGGTCACCGTGCTCACCATCGCTGCCCGCGACGACGCGCGCAACGAGGCGGCCATGCGGCAGATCGAGCGGGCGACCGGCACCTTCTTCACGGGCGGCGATCAGCTCCGGATCATGAACCGACTCGGCGGCACCGGGGTCGACACGATGCTCCACCGGCGCTGCGCGGAAGGGATGGTCGTCGGGGGCACCAGCGCCGGCGCCGCGGTCATGTCGTCGACCATGATCGTCGAGGGCGAGACCCGATCCCCGCGGGCGGGCGCGGTGCGCACCGGCCCGGGCCTCGAGCTCCTGCCCGGGGTCATCATCGATCAGCACTTCGCCCAGCGCGGCCGCATCGGCCGGCTCCTGTCCGTCATCGGGCTGTTCCCCCATTATCTCGGCGTCGGCATCGACGAGGACACCGCCATCGCCGTCGAGGGGCACCGCGCCACCGTGATCGGGAGCGGCGCCGTCACCATCGTCGACGCCGGCTGCGCCTCCTTCAACGACGCCGTGGACACCGGACCGGGAGGCTGCATCACGCTCTCCGGGGTCACCCTGCACTCGCTCCCTCACGGACGGAGCTTCGATCTGCTCGAGAGAAGACCGATCATCGCTGCTGACTGACACCCACACAGCCGAGCTAGACCCATGCGCATCATCACCCTCCGTACGCTCCACGGGCCGAACGTGTTCGCCAGCTGGCCAGTCCTCCGCATGACCCTCGATCTCGAGGACCTCGCCGAGACGAGCAGCGCCGAGGTGCCCGGCTTCGTCGACCGGTTGCTCGCCCTCCTGCCGGGCCTCGGCGAGCACCACTGCTCGCGCGGGAAGCCGGGCGGCTTCGTCGAGCGGCTCCGGGAAGGCACCTACTGGGGCCACATCGTCGAGCACGTCGCGCTGGAGCTGAGCGGGCCGGCCGGCATCGGCGTGACCTACGGCAAGACGGTCTACGCCGGCGCGCCCGGGCTCTACGACGTCGTCGTCGAGTTCGAGAACGAGGCCGCCATGCGGCTCCTGCTCGAGGCGGCCTTCGAGCTCGTCACCGCCGTGCTCGAGGGCGGGCCGTTCGACGTGGACGCGAAGGTCAGAGAGGCGGCGCGGGTGGCCGAGGAGACGGCGCTCGGGCCGAGCACGCGCGCCGTGGTCAAGGCGGCCGAGAAGCGCGGTATCCCCTGGTCGCGCCTCAACGACGAGAGCCTCCTCGTGTTCGGCTACGGCAAGCACCGGCGCTTCGTGCAGGCCACCACCTGCTCCACCACGAGCTTCGTCGCCGTCGAGATCGCCGGCGACAAGCAGCTCACCAAGGAGCTCCTCGCGCGCGCCGGGGTGCCGACGCCGCGCGGGATCGTGGTGAGGACGGCGGGCGAGGCGGCCCGGGCGCTCGGCGAGCTGCGCGCGCCCGTCGTGGTCAAGCCGCTCGACGGCAACCAGGGCAAGGGCGTGTCGCTGAACCTCTGGACCGAGGCGCAGGTGCGCGAGGCGTTCGAGATCGCCCGCGCCCACCGCCCCCGCGTCCTCGTCGAGGAGATGGTGAGCGGGCGCAACTACCGCGTCCTCGTGGTGAACGGGCGGGTGGTCGCGGCGAGCGAGCGGCTGCCGGCCCACGTGGTGGGCGACGGGCAGCGCACCGTGGCAGAGCTCATCGCCCTGGAGAACGAGAACCCGCTCCGCGCGGACGGGCACAACGGCGTCCTCACGAAGATCGTGGTCGACGACGTGGTGCGCGCCTGCCTCGCGAAGCAGGGGCGCTCCCTCGACGAGGTGCCGGCGCGCGGCGAGCGGTTCTTCCTGCGCGAGAGCGTCAACCTGTCGACCGGCGGCATCGCGCGCGACGTCACCGACGAGATCCACCCCGACACGGCCCGCCTCTGCGAGCGCGCGGCGCGGGCCATCGATCTCGATATCTGCGGGATCGACCTCGTGGCCGAGGACATCGCGAAGCCCCTCGGCCGCGGCGCGATCATCGAGCTGAACGCCGCCCCGGGCATCCGCATGCACGAGCACCCGAGCGAGGGGAAGCCGAGGGACGTGGGCGGCGCCATCGTCGAGATGCTCTATCCGCCGGGCGCGCCGTCGCGCATTCCCATCCTCTCGATCACGGGCACCAACGGCAAGACCACGACCACGCGCATGGTGGGGCACATCCTCGGGGCGACGGGCGCCACGGTGGGAATGACCACCACCGAGGGCATCTACGTCGGCGGCCGCTGCATCGAGGCGGGCGACACCACGGGGGCCGGGTCCGCCCGCGCGATCCTGTTCGACCCCACGGTGGATGTCGCGGTGCTCGAGACGGCCCGCGGCGGCATCGTCCGGCGGGGGCTCGGCTACGACTGGTCCGACGTCGCGATCATGACCAACCTCTCGCCGGATCACCTGGGCCAGGACGGCATCGAGAGCGTCGATGATCTCCTCTGGATCAAGATGGTCGTCGCCGAGCGGGTGCGCGAGGGCGGGACCCTGGTGCTCAACGCGGAGGACCCGCTGCTCGCCGCCGTCCCGCAGCACCGCCGCATGACGAAGCTGTCGCGCGCCATCGTGTTCTTCGCGCTCGATCCGTCGAACGCCGTCCTGCGCGCCCACGTCGCCCAGGGCGGGACGGGCTACACGCTGAAGAACGGATCCATCGTGGAGCTCAAGGGCACCCGCGAGCGCCACATCGTCGGAGCGGCGGAGATCCCGGCGACCTTCGCGGGCGCGGCGCTCTTCCAGGTCCAGAACGCGATGGCGGCGATCGCCGCGTGCCGCGCCCAGGGGGTGCCGGTCGACGCCATCCAGAGCGCCCTCCGGACCTTCGACGCGTGCGGCAAGAACCGTGGCCGCATGAACCTCTACCAGCTCGACGACAACTACGTGCTCGTCGACTACGGCCACAACCCCGGCGCCTTCCAGGCGACGTGCGCGCTCGCGACCCAGTGGGAGGGGCGGCGGCTCACGGCCATCGTGAGCCTGCCCGGCGACCGCTCGAACGCGTTGCTCGAGGCGTGCGCCTGCGAGATCGCCAAGGGCGGCTTCCACCGCATCCTCGCCAAGGACGACGGCGACCGCCGGGGCCGCGCGCCCGGGGAGCTCCCGGCGCTCGTGCAGCGGGTCGTGGCGGAGGTGCGGCCCAAGCAGGCGTGCGAGGTCATCCTGGACGAGCACGAGGCGATCGAGCACGCGCTCGCCACCGCGGAGCCGGGCGAGGTCATCGTGCTGTTCACCGAGGAGGCGCCCGCGATGGAAGAGATGCTCACCCGGATGGGGGCGGTCGCGGTCAACGCGGTGCCCGAGCTCCGGTCCGGGACCCGGCTCCGCGCGCGCCGCCGCGAGGACGCGCTCCTGGCCGTCTGATGCTCGTGCTCATCGAGGGCGGGGAGGTCCTCGCGCCGGAGCCGATCGGCGCCGCGGCGGTGCTCCTCGCCGGCGACCGCATCCTCAAGGTGGGCCCGGTCGACGGCCGAGCGCTGGCCGCGCTGGGGGTCGACGTCGAGGTGATCGACGCGCGCGGCTGCGTGGTCATCCCCGGGCTGCTCGATCCGCACGAGCACCTGCTCGGCGGCAGCGGCGAGCGCGGGTTCGCGTCGCAGACGCCCGAGATCGCGCTGCACGAGGTGGTGACGGCGGGCATCACCACGGTGGTGGGGTGCCTCGGCGTCGACACGACGACAAAGACCATGACGGGCCTCTTGGCGAAGGCCAGGGCGTTCAAGGAAGAGGGGCTGTCGGCGTACCTCTACTCGGGCGGCTACGACGTGCCGCCCGTCACCCTCACGGGGACGGTGCGCCGCGACATGCTCCTCGTCGACGAGGTCATCGGGGCCGGCGAGGTGGCGATCTCGGATCTCCGCAGCACCGAGCCGTCGCTCGCCGAGCTCGCGCGGCTCGCGAGCGACGCGTACGCGGGGGGCATCCTCACCGGCAAGGCGGGGATCACCCACCTCCACGTGGGCGACGGGCCGAGGCGGCTCGAGCCTCTGCGCCGGCTCATCGCCGAGCACGACGTCGAGCCGGGGTGGCTCTACCCGACGCACGTCGAGCGCGACGAGGGCCTGATGCGTGAGGCCGTCGCGCTCACGCGGCAGGGGGTCACGGTCGACGTCGACACCGTCGAGGAGGACCTCGGCCGGTGGCTGCGCTTCTTCTGCGAGGAGGGCGGCGACCTCGCCCGACTGACGGTCTCGTCGGACGCCTCGATCCCGAGCCCGCGCACGCTGTTCGAGCAGCTGCGCGAGGTGGTGCGGGAGCACGGCTTTCCCCTGGAGCGCGCGCTGCCGCTCGTCACGTCGAACACGGCGCGGATCCTGAAGTTGCCGAGGAAAGGGGCGCTGCGGGCCGGCCACGACGCGGACGTGGTCGTGCTCGAGCAGGGATCCCTGGAGATCGTCGAGGTGGTCGCGCGGGGGCGTCGGATGGTCAAGGCGGGGCGCCTTTCGGTCACCGAGCGGTTCCTCGAGCGGAGCAATCGAAAGGTCGAGCTGCATGGTCGGAAGCAAAGGGAACGCTGACGGGCCGGACAGGGAGCCTCCGGCGGGCGGGCCGCGCGGCGCGCTGGTGCTCATCGGAGGACACGAAGACAAGGAGGGTGAGCGGGAGATCCTGCGCGACGTGGTGGCGCGCGCCGGCGGGCGGCCGATCGTGGTGGCCACGGTCGCGAGCGACGTCGCCGGCGAGCTCTGGGTCGAGTACGAGCGGGTCTTCCGGGCGCTCGGCGCGGCCGAGGTCGCGCACCTCGATATCGCCCAGCGCGGCGACGCCGGCGAGGCGCGCTGGCTGGGGATGCTCGAGGGGGCGGGGTGCGTGTTCTTCACCGGGGGCGATCAGCTCAAGATCACGAGCAAGCTCGGGGGCAGCCGCATCGCCGACGCGATCTGCGCGGTGTACCGACGCGGCGGCACCATCGCGGGCACCTCGGCCGGCGCCTCGGTCATGAGCGAGACGATGCTCGTGGGCGGGGCGGGCGAGGAGTCCGCGAGGGTGCGCGGCGCCGTGCGCATGGCGCCCGGCCTCGGGCTGGTGCGCGATCTCCTCGTGGACCAGCACTTCGCCCAGCGCGGCAGGCTCGGCCGTCTGCTCGGCGCCGTCGCCCATAACCCCCGCTTGCTCGGGATCGGCATCGACGAGGACACCGCCGCCGCGATCGAGCCGGATCGCCGCCTGCGCGCGTTGGGAACGGGCGCAGTCTACGTCGTCGACGGGCGCAATCTCAGCCACACGAACATCGGCGAGGAGGAGGGCGATCGCGTGCTCAGCCTCTTTGACGTGCGGCTCCACGTGCTGAGCGCGGGGGACTCGCTCGATCTCGAGAGCGGGCGCCCGGCGCCCGGACAGCCTCGATGATGCAAGGCCCGTTGCGCTTCATCGCGAATTCTACGGTGGCGCCCGCGGGCCTGTCGCGGATCACGCTGTCCTCGACGATCGCCTGTCCGCGCGACCGCTCGGGGCGCGCCCCTCTACGGTTCACGGCCCCTCGCCCGTTGCGCGCCGCGTCCGCGTCAAAGCACATGGGCCCTCTCGGAATGACGATGAAAAGTTATGCTCTCGACGCTCCGAGGCACGGCTTTGGGCTCTCGAGCCTCGCGCGACTCTCGGTGACATGGCGCGGCCTTTTGGGATAGGCTGCTGGCCGCAGGAGACGCAGCATGGCTTATTCCTCTCGCTTTTCACCACGTTGTTTGGCCGGCATGGCCGCTCTGCTGCTGTCGGTGCCAGGCTGCGCCCTCGACGCGAGGGGCACACGCCAGCCAGAGCGGGCCGAGCCTGGACCGGAGCAACCCGTCGAGGAGCCCGCCGGCGACATCGGTGAAGCCCCCGCCGAGGGGCCGCCGGTGGACGCGCCCGCCGAGGACCCTGTCGATGTCCCCGCCGAGGAGCCCGCGGAAGAGCCGGTCGAGGAGCCCGCGGCGGAGCCGGCCGCGCTGTGCGACGCGGCGGATCCGTCGCTGATCGCGTGCTTCGCGTTCGAGGGGGATCCCGGCGACGGCTCGCAGCATCGCTTCAAGCCAGAGGAGGCGGAGAACCTGAGTTACGAGCCCGGCAAGGGCGGCCAGGCGCTCCGGGTGACGCGGAGGAGCAGCCTCCGGTTTCGCCACGACGCCGCGTGGGCGGCCCCCGCGATGACCATCGATGTCTGGATCAACCCGGCCTCCCTGCCGAAGCACGGGCGGTACGCCGTGATCGACAGCGGCGGGAAGCCCTCGATCTTCCTGATGGCGGGCGGGGAGATCCGCTGCACCATGGGGGTCGAGCGGAACGTGCCTTATGCCGTCGTTCCCGGGGAGTGGACGCACATCGCGTGTCTCTCCGACGGTCAGACGCAGAGCCTCTACGTGAACGGCGTCGAGATCGACCGGAGCTCCGCAGGAGCGGTGCTCGCCTCGGGCGAACAGCCCATCTTCATCGGCTCGGAAGAGCCCTCGGGCGGAGACGAGTTCGATGGCCTGCTCGACAGCCTCCGCGTTTTTGGCCGGACGCTCGCGCCCGAGGAGATCTGCGCGGCCGCCGGCGGCAAAGCCTGCTGAGCGGCGCGGGCCGCGCGCTGAGCGGCGCGGGCCGCGCGCTCGGCGGAGCAGCGGCGCGGGGCGCAGCGGCGACGGGGGCAGCGTCGGCCCGCGCCCGTGGACCGAGCCCCGGCCGATTGGCGGCCAGGGCGGGTCGAGCAGCGTTTCGGGGGACGGCGGTTGCGGCGCGCCCTGGCGAGCGGTTGCGGCCAGGGCGGCAGGAGATCGCGCGCCAGGCGCGAGGGGTAGAGGAGGGAGAGGCGAGGGTAAGGAAGAGAGAGACGCCTCAGAAGGCGGCGTCGCGGAGCTTCGCCTTGTACTCCGCCTTGTACAGATCGTGGCAGGCCTTGCAGCTCGCCTTGGCGCCGTCGATGTCGCCCTTCTTGGCCTTCTCCGCGCCTTCCTTCGAGATGGCGACCCACTTGGGCATCCCGGGCGGCGGCTTCGACGCGACGTAGTCCAGCGCCGACGCGATCTTGGCGCCGTCGCCGCTCGTGGTCGCGGACTGCATGACCGTCTTCATCCAGCCCTGCATCGGACAGGCCTTCTGTCCCTTTGCACCGCAACCGAAATCCTTCCCCTCGGCAACAGAAGCGGGGACATCCGCAGCCCCACCCGCGGCCCACGCAGCGCCCGCAAAGCCAATGCCGACGCTCATCAACACGGCACTCATCAGCTTCATGCTCATCGACATCCGACGTCTCCTGTCAGGTAAGGGCAAGCTCAGCCCATACATCGCAGCTCCATGGCTGGATGTCAATGCACACCCAGCCGCCGAGCGAGCCTGCGAACACCAACGGGGCGCAGACGAGGTCAGGGGGCAAAAACTTCAATCACCGATCGAGTTCGCGAGCATCATCGGTGCAGATAACGCCTCCGGGGGAAAACTTTACTCATGGTGTTCGCCCGCCATCTCACTCAGGCTGTCCGCGAGAAGCGATAGTAAATAATTTTACTAAAGATGCAACCGTGGAGGCGCCCGCGGGGGTGCCCGGCGGTCGCCCTCGGTGCACACGAGGCGCCTGCCGGGGGGCGCCGAGCGGCGGTACGCCCGGCGGGGCGCGTCCGAGCGCTCCGGTGAGCCCGTCCGCCAGGGGCGGCCCTCGGCGATGCGGGGCGCGGTCCGGGGCGCCCGACGGGGCGTCGCCGGGGTTGCTGCTGGATCGCCGGCCGTGCCGCGGGAGGCCATCTCCTGGTGCTCCGACTCGGCGGCAGCAACCCGCGCGCCGACGGCGGCCGCAGGTTCCAGTTGCAGCGAATTTTCCATGCACGGGCCACAGCGCCGTCAACCTGGTTGCGGGCCTGCGCGTTGGCGGGCCACGCTCACCGGCGCTTTTCCTGGAAAAAAACGTGCTGCCCGAACGGAATGCCTCTCCCGGGCGCGCGCTCCTCGCGACGAGGGCGTCTCGCGACATCGCGCGACGTCACCCGACGCCGTCGCGTCCGCAGCGCGATCGCGCCGTCCGCGGGACGCGACGGCGGGAAGGTAGGGAGAAAACCCGGATCATCCTCTCGCCTTCCCACCTTGGTCAGCGACCTCTCTGGCCAATGACCGCTTCACCCAGGCTGATCGCGGGAGGAATCATGAGCTGTCTTACGTAGCGAGGCGCGCCGGGTCGCGATGACGCTCCGCGCCGGGCAGACGCGCTGACTCCGCATGTCGGTCGCTCGCCCACCCGCCGTCGCGAAAGCAGGCATGCCCTACAGCGAAGCGAGCCTCGCGCGTGATATCGCTGGATCCACGGCCGCTGATGCGCGTGGGAGAGATCGTCGACGAGCGGTTCGAGATCGAGGGCCTCGCCGGCTCCGGTGGGATGGGTCACGTCTACCGGGCGCGCGACCTGGAGAGCGGCGACACGGTGGCTCTCAAGGTGCTTCGCCGCGCCGGCAAGGGCGAGCAGCGCCGCTTCTCCTGCGAGGTCGAGGCGCTCTCGGCGCTGCGCATCCCCGGTGTGGTCCGGTACATCGCTCACGGCCTCACGGCGGGCGGCAAGCCGTATCTGGTGATGGAGTGGCTCTCCGGCGAGACGCTCGCCGAGCGCATGGTGCAGAGGGGCCTCACCGCCGCCGAGAGCGTCGATGTCGTCGCCCGGGTCGCCGGCACGCTCGGCGCCCTCCACCGGCAGGGCGTCGTGCACCGCGATCTCAAGCCGAGCAACCTGCTCCTCGCCGACGGGCGGCTCGACCGGGTGATGGTGCTCGATTTCGGGATCGCGCGCTTCCGGATCGACCAGCAGCTCACGATGCCGGGCACCGTCCTCGGGACCCCGGAGTACATGGCGCCCGAGCAGGCGCGCGGCGAGCGGAGCGTCGACGCTCGAGCCGACGTGTTCGCGCTCGGCTGCGTGCTCTTCAAGTGCCTCACCGGGCGCGCCGCGTTCCAGGGCGTCGGCGCGCTCGCCGTGCTGGTCAAGGTGCTCCTCGACGAGCCGCCGCACCTCCACGAGCTCCGCCCCGAGCTGCCGGCGCAGCTCGACGCGCTCTGCGCCAGCATGCTCGCGAAGCAGCCGGACCATCGGCCCCGCGACGGCGCGGCCGTCGCCGAGGCGCTCGGCGCGATCGATCTCCGCAGCGCCGGCGCGGCGGCCGGGGGCGAGCCCGCCGCGCCGGTGCGCGTGCTGGAGCTCACGAGCAGCGAGCGGCGCGTCACGTGCCTCGTGCTCGCGCACGAGCGCTCGGAGCCGGACGACGAGACGCGCTCGCACGAGGAGGAGCAGGCGCGGGCGCTCGGGCGCGCCGAGGAGCTGCGCGCGCTCGCGGCGCGCTACCAGGGCCAGATCGAGCTCATCGACGCCCGCTCGCCGCTCGTGGTGCTGACGAGCGCCGAGGCGGCGACCGATCTCGCGGCGCAGGCGGCCCGCTGCGCGCTCGCGCTGCGCGCGCTGCTCGGCGGCGCGCCGGTCTCGCTCGTCACGGGGCGGGCGGAGCTCACGTCGCGCATCCCGATGGGGGAGCTCATCGACCGGGCGGTGCAGCTGCTGCCGGCGCGGGGCGAGCCGGCGCCCTCGGCCGCGGTGCGCATCGACGACGTGACGGCGGGGCTGCTCGGCGGGCGGTTCGAGACGAGCCGCGAGGGGGGCGCGCGCTTCCTGCACGGGGCGCGCGACGACCACAAGGTGGCGACCGCGCCGGCGCTGCTGGGCAAGCCGGTGGCGTGCGTCGGTCGGGATCGGGAGCTCGCGGTGCTGACCGCGGAGCTCGAGCGGAGCATCGAGGAGTCGACCGCGGGCGCGATGCTGGTGGTCGCGGCGGCGGGCATGGGCAAGTCGCGGCTGCGGCAGGAGTTCCTCGCCAAGATGTCGGCGCGCGGCGCGCGAGGCGGACACGGCGAGCGCGGGGCCGACGGCGCGAACGGGGCCCACGGCGAGAGCGGAGCCCACGGTCCCGACGGAGCCCACGGCGAGAGCGCGGAGCGGGTCGAGGTGTGGTTCGGGCAGGGCGACCCGATGAGCTCGGGCTCGGCGTTCGGGCTGCTCTCGCGCGCGCTTCGCGGCGTGATGGGCATCGTCGACGGCGAGCCGCTCGAGGAGCGGCGGCGCAAGGTGCGGGCGCGGGTCGAGCGCCACCTGGAGCTCGACGTGGGGCGGGTCAGCGCCTTCCTCGGCGAGCTCGTGGGCGCGCCGTTCCCGGACGACGACATCCAGGTCGGCGCCGCGCGGCGCAACCGGCTGCTGATGGGCGATCAGCTGCGGCTGTCGTGGGAGGAGTTCATCCGGGCCGAGTGCGCGAAGCAGCCGGTGGTGCTCATCCTCGAGGACCTCCAGTGGGGCGACCTGCCCACGCTGACGATGGTGGAGGCGGCGCTCCGGAGCCTGAAGGACCTGCCGTTCCTCGTCCTCGGGCTGGGGCGCCCCGAGGTGCACGAGATCTTCCCCGCGCTCGCGAAGGGGAGGTTCGGCAACCAGCTGATGCTGCCGCCGCTCACGCGGCGGGCGAGCGAGCGGCTCGTTCGCGCGGCGCTCGGCGACGAGGTGAGCGCGGAGCTCGTGGCCACGCTGGTGGACCGGGCCGACGGCAACCCGTTCTACCTCGAAGAGCAGGTCCGGGCGGTGGCGGCCGGCCACGGCGCGGACCTGCCCGAGACGGTGCTGGCGATGGTGCAGGCGCGCATCGAGGCGCTCGACGCGGAGGCGCGGCGCGTGCTGCGGGCGGCGAGCGTCTTCGGCCAGGCGTTCTGGCCGAGCGGGGTGAGCGCGCTGCTCGGCGGCGCCGGGGTCACGCGCTGGCTCTCCGAGCTGGAGAAGCGCGAGGTGATCCACCGGCGCGGCCCCGGGCGGCTGCGGGGCGAGGTCGAGTACCGCTTCCGCCACGCGCTCGTGCGCGAGGCCGCGTACGGCATGCTGACCGAGGCCGACCGGCGGCTCGGCCACGCGCTGGCGGGCGACTGGCTGGAGGGCGCGGGCGAGCCCGACGCCATGGCGCTCGCCGAGCACTTCGAGCGCGGCGCCGTGCCCGCGCGCGCCGCGGCGGCGTACCTGCGCGCGGCGCAGCACGCCCTGGAGGGCAACGATCTCGGCGCGGCGATCGCGCGGGCCGAGCGCGGGCTCGCGTGCGCGCCGGAGCCCGCGGTGGTGGGGGCGCTCCGTCTGGTCCAGGCCGAGGCGCACGTGTGGCGGGGCGATCTCGCGCTCGCCGAGGAGCGGGGCACGGCGGCGGTGGAGCACCTCACCCCCGGCTCGGCGCCGTGGTTCACGGCCGTCGCGCAGGTGGTCGCGGCGGCGAGCAAGCTGGGCGGCTTCGACCGCGTGGAGCGCTGGATGGGCGCGGCGATCGGCGCGCCCGCGCTCCCGGGCGCGGAGAGCGCGAGGAGCACGTGCCTCTGCGCGGGCGCCTCGACGCTGGCCTTCGCCGGGCGGCCCGCGGTGGTCGACGCGCTCATCGCGGAGGTGGAGCGCGCGCTCTCCGACGGCGCGGCGACCGGCGCCGGGACGGGCGCCGAGGTGGTCGCGGGGCTGCACCAGGCGCGCGCCTTCCGCGCCATGAGCGGGGGCGATCCCGGCGCCTGCGCCACCGGCCTGGAGGCCGCGCTCGCGGCGTTCGAGCAGGTCGGCGACCGGCGCAACGCGTGCATGACCCGCGCGAACCTGGGCTACTGCTACGGCGAGCTCGGCGATTTCGGGGGCGCCGAGGCGGCGCTCCGCTCCGTGATGGAAGCCGCGGAGCGGATGGGCCTCCACGAGGCCATGGCGGCGGCGCAGGCCAGCCTCGGGCAGGTCCTCGCCTACCGCGGCAGGCTCGCCGAGGCGCGGGCCGTCGAGGAGGCGGCCCTCGCGTCGAGCCAGCGGCTCGGCGACCCGCGCGCCGAGGTGGTGTCGCGCTCCTACCTGGCGAAGATCGCCCTGCTCGGCGGCGATTTCGCGGGCGCCGAGCGCGAGGCGCGCCACGCCGAGGCGCTGGAGAGCGCGTCGCCGCTGCGCGTCGCGGCCACGGCGATCCGCGCCCGGGCGCTGATCGGGCTGGGGCGCGCGGCCGAGGCGCTCGCGGCCGCCGGCGAGGCCCTGGCGGCGCTCGAGTCGCTCGGCGGGCTCGAGGAGGGCGAGTCGATGATCCGGCTGGTCCACGCCGAGGCGTTCTCCGCGGTCGGCGACGCGGCCCGCGCCGCGGTCGCCATCTCCTCGGCGCGCGACAGGCTGCTCGGCCGGGCCGAGAGCGTCCGCGACCCCGAGTGGCGCAGGCGCTTTCTCTCCCACGTCCCGGACAACGCCCGCACCCTGGAGCTCGCGGCGCAGTGGGTCGGGACGGGTCGGAACTGAGCGCAGCTGAACGGAACTACGCTCAACTACGCTCAACTGCGCTCAAGTACGCTCAACTACGCGCCGCTTTCCCACGGGTGAATCTGCAAGGGACGTCGATTTAAGGGCTGACAGACGACGTGAATCGCCGTACGATGTCCATAGACGTGGAGAGTTCCCGGTCGTCGCTGGGTTGAGCGACGGCCGGAGGGCGTGCTGCGATCGGGGAGCGTGAGCGCTCCCCTTGGCCCGCTACCGAGGTCTCATCACGTGAACATCAAGGCGGTACTTGGATGCGCTGGCATCCTTCTCGTGGCTAATGGCTGCGTCGCGCCCGAGCTGGCGTTTGAAGAGGATGGTGAAGCAGAGGAGCTCGGCTCGAGCGCCGACGCGATCGAGAGCGGCAATGCGCTCAGCTACAATGCGCTCAGCTACAACGCGCTCAGCTACAATGCGCTGAGCTACAACGCGCTCAGCTACAACGCGTTGAGGCCGGAGGCGGCCTCCGCCCTCAAGGATCCCGGCGTGGGCGGCGAGCTCTTCCGGACGCTGGTGAAGTACACGGTCAGCTGCGCGTTCAAGGAGTCCCAGTCGTTCCGCTTCTCGTGGACCGACGCCGCGGGCGCGACCCACAACGAGGTCTACGCCGGGCACCTCGGCCTCGCCGACCGGTGGGACAGGCGCCCGCTCGACGAGGACGGCAAGCAGATGGTCTCCGCGTGCCTCGCGGCCCACACGAACCGTTACGGCGTATCGGTCCTCATCTCGATGCGCTCCCCGCAGAACCCGCTGCGCCGCGAGGTCGAGTCGGACGAGCTCTCCGCGTATCCGCACCTCGAAGGCGCCTTCTGGGGGAACCTCTTCGCCGAGACGCCCTACCTGCGCGCCTGTTACAACGAGGCGAACGTCGAGATCGCGCGCGCGGCGCGGCGCGACTGCGCCGCCGGCCACCCGGGCGCGGACGGGGATCTCGAGGGCTGCGGGATGATCGAGATCGTGGGGAGCTGCCAGGACACCTGCGGGAAGGTCCACCGGCCCGGACAGTATTACAAGGACTGCCGTGATCCGGAGTCGGGCAAGACGCGGTATGTGATCACGACCGGGCTGAGGTGACCGCTGCCCTCGCGGCGCGAGGGCGGTCGCGACGGATGGCGCGGGCGGCGTCACCGGGCGAAGATGCGCGGCCATGGAGACCCATCAGGTCCGGTATTTCCTGGCGGTGATCGAGACGCGCAGCTTCACGCGCGCGGCCGAGCGGTGCTCGGTCTCGCAACCCGCGCTCACGGCCGCCATCAAGAAGCTCGAGGAGGAGCTCGGCGGGCCGCTCCTCCTGCGCGAGCGCGGCGGCGCCAAGCTCACCGCGCTGGGGCAGGGCGTGCTGCCGCGGTTTCTGCGGCTGCGAGACGACATGCAGGCCGTGCAGGTGATCGCGGAGAACCACCGGCGCCTCAAGCAGGTGCCGCTCCGGGTGGGCATCCTCTGCACCATCGGGCCCGCGCGGCTCGCGGGCTCGCTGGCGGCGTTCCGCGCGGAGGCGCCTGGGGTGGAGCTGGAGATCGCGGTGACCACGCAGGGCGAGCTCCTGCGGCGGCTGGAGGAGGCCGAGGTCGACGTCATCGTCTCGAACCTCGGCGACGCTGTCCCGGAGTGGTGCGTGGTGGCGCCCCTCTACGAGGAGCGCTACGTCGTGGTCCTCCCGCCCGGCCACCGCCTGGCCGCGCGCGAGGGCCTGCGGCTCGAGGACCTGGACGGCGAGCCCTACCTCGATCGGCTCGCGTGCGAGATGCGCGAGCAGGTCGCGGGCGTGTGCGCCGCGCGGCGCGTGGACCTGTATGCGGCCTACCGGACCGATCGGGAGGACTGGGTCCAGAGCCTTGTGCACGCGGGGCTGGGCTTCGCCTTCATGCCGGAGCACTCGCTGCTCCTGGCGGAGGCGTCGCAGCGCCCGCTCGTGGACCCCGCCCTCGGGCGCACCATCGCGCTGGTGCGCTCGGGCGATCGCACGCCGGCGCCGGTCTTGCAGCTCTTCTGGGACACGCTGCTGGCGCGCGCTGCCCGGCCGCGGCCGGTCAAACCTTCGCGGCGATGATGTCGACGTGCTCGATGACGGGCGCGGCGGCGAGCAGCTCTTCTGCCTTTGCCATGAGCGCGGCCGCGATGCGGCCCGCGAGGTGCTCCTTGCGCCCTACCTCGTCCGCGAAGGTGTCGAAGATGCCGAACGTCGACGGCCCGATGCGCAGCGCGAACCAGTGCACCGTCCGCGGCTCCTCGGCCGCGAGGCCGACGGCGGAGCGGAGGAGCGCCTCGACCTCGGCCTCCTTGCCGGGCTTGGCCTCGATGCGGGCCAGGAGGGAGAGCATCACGGTCTTCGTGGGGTCAGCGGTCATGGGGATCTCCTCTTCGGCGGCGCATGGCGCGCCGCGCTTCGTTGAGGAGGGATATGATGGGCGCGCGTCCGGCCGACCATTCGATGTTCTGGATGGATCCATCAGCGCCGTGGATGGTGCTCCCGGCGATCCTGCGCCAGCCTCCGCCACCTCCGGCGTACGCGCCGGAACCACAGCCGGCCGAGCCGCAGACGATTCGAGACCGTGTTCTCGTTATGCCCGATCTCCGCGATCGTGTATCCCTGCGCCGTGAGGGCGAGGACGGCTCGAAACCTGGGGTCGACGCGTCTCAGATCGTCCAGCGCTTTCCGGGCCTCGACCTGCTCGAGCGGCGCGGGCGCGTGATCCTGGCAGAGGCGACCCGCGCTCGGCACGAGGACCTCGTACCGCCGGTGCGCGCGCGTCGCGTAATGGGAAGCATGGCGCCAGCTGATGCCGACGATCCATCGCTTCAAGGCCACGGCGTCCGGGACCCCCGGCCGCGGCTGGAACCGCCCGGCGCGCATGCTTCGCCAGGCCCCGATCAGCACCTCCTGGGCGATGTCCGCGCGATCCCTGCTCGGTATGCGCCAGCGCCGCAATACATCGTCGATGGTCGCCGTGTGCCGGGCGATGGAGTCGATGTCCAGCATGGCGGCGGCTCGACGCAAGCCTATCGTGACGGATTACGACGTTGCCGCGGGCCTCGCGAACACTCCTGTGCTCAGAGCGACCCGTGGCGCTCGCAGCGCGCCCGCCGGAGGAGCGCGTCGCGCTCCGCGGCGTGCTCTCCGCGACCGCGACGCTCGCGGTGCTCGTGCAGGAGACGGCACGCCGAGAGCTGTCCTTCGGTGGTCCCGAGATCGAGCATCGCTCGCGCGCGCTCGAGCCTCGGGTCGATCCGAGTATGCGCCGCGCCGGTGCCTCCCCGGGACGACCTCTCGACTGCGGCGGATACCGCGCGGGCTGTCGTGGAGCTGCCCTGATCGGCGGATACGGCCGAGGCCGTGACGGCCTCACGCCCGCTCGCGCTCTCGGGCCCTCCCGGCCCCACGCCGCGCGCGTCAGCAGGCCCAGCCGGGATCTCGACCGCGGGCTGCGCGCGCCCCGAGGCGGCGAGCAAGGGCGCTTCGGTGGAGCCAGCCGCCGGACCGGGCCAGGCGGCGCCCGCCCCGAGCACGAGCGCCGCTGCCGCCGCCCCATGCAGCTTGAACCGACCCAGCCCGCGCAAGGCGTCGTGAAGCCAGGTACCGGAGAAGAACGGCACCACGCACGGCACCGTGGCCTGCCCGCGTCGCCGCTGCTCTGCCTGCCAGCGCGCCCTCTCCTGCTCGACGCTATCCCAGGCGGCGGCCAGCCGTGACTTGACGGTGTTCTCCGAGAGCGCGTACGCCAAGGCGATCTCGGCGAGCGTCCGGCCCAGGAGCTCGTGCTCGACGAAGACCGTGCGGCGCGCGTCGTCGAGCTTGTCGATGAACTGCCAGAGGACGGCAGTCCGCTGGCGGGCGATCACGGAGGCTTCCGGGCCCGGTCGCTCGTCTGAAGGCTCTGCGCCCTGGAGCGGTGTGATCACCTCTTCCCGGCGGCGCGCTCGCCGCCGGCTGGTGCGCGCCTCGTTTCTGACGATCTGGTCCGCATATGCCGCCGCGTCCCTCGCCAGGCCGACGCGCGCGCGGTTCTCCAGGATGCGAAGCCACGCCTGCTGGACGACGTCGTCGATGTCCTGAGCCGGCACGCGCATGGCGCGCGCGAGCCGGCGGAAGCGGTCGGAACCGAGCGGACAAGGGGCTGTGACGTCCAGGCTCGTCGAGGTGGTCACGTCCATGCACGTCCAGATGATTCAGGCCCGGAAAGAGGTGACCCAATCGACCGGCGCGACGAAGAAACGGTGCGCGAAGGTGCGCCCACGCGGGGATGACGACCGGGTGGCGTCTCGGTGGAATACGTTACGAGCGTGGCGTCGGATTTGTCATGCAAAGCGCGGCGCTCGGCGTGCAAGCGCCGTTGCTGTGCAGGCGGCTTCGTCGGTACAGTCGGCCGCATGATGCGCTTGCGCTCGGTCGTGGGCGGGATTTGCTGTCTCGTCGCGCTGGGCAGCGGCGTCGGGCTCGCGCGCGCGCAGCCGGCGCCCGAGGGCTCGAGGGCGGCGGAGAGCGCGGCGACGAACGCGCACCAGCAGGCCCGGCGTGCCTTCTTCGCGCGGCGGTGGGCCGAGGCGGAGGCGAGCTTCGAAGCCGTCCTGGCGGTGCCCGGCGCCGCCTGGATGCCCGCGGCGCAGCGTGCCGAGGTGCTCGGGTATCTGGGGCTCTGCGAGCTGGAGCAGGGCAAGCACCGGGAGGCCGCCGAGCACCTCGGGCAGAGCCTCGAGCACGACGCCGCCCTGGATCAGGAGCTCCTTCGCAGGTTCACGCGTGCGTTCAACGGGGCCGTCGAGCGCGTCGGGAGGGTCTACGTTGCAGCCTCCCCGCCGGACGCCGACATCCTCGTGGACGGGAAGCCCATCGGCACGGGCGCCGCGGCCCACGAGCTGTTCGTCGAACCGGGGGCGTACACGCTTCGGGCTCGGCTGTCGGGGTATGGGGAGGCCTCGCAGCGGCTCGAGGTCGCTGCGGGGATGACGGTCGGCGCGGCGCTGCAGCTCGCGCGCGCGGCCGATGCGCCCGCGCGCGCACCGGAGCCGGGCGCGACGCGGAGCGCACCGGTCGCCCCGGCGGCGGCCTCGGACGCGCCGCCGGCGGCGCCGGGGCCGTGGGCGTCGTGGCCGGGGACGCTGCGGATCGCGGGGATCGCCGTCGCGGCGGCCACCGTGTCGACGGGGGCGGTGTTCATGCTCCGGGCGAACCGCCTCGACGGGGACCTCGACGAGCGCATCGACGGCCTCCACCGGGATCCGGCGTGGACCTCGGGCGCGTGCAGCGCAGCGCCGCAGCCCTCGGCGTGCCCGGAGCTCCGCCGCATGCGGGAGCAGCGCGATCTGTCCGGCGCCGTCGGAACGGCCCTGGTCGCGACGGGGGCCGTGGTCGGCGCGGTGACCGCCGCGTCGTTCTTCGTGGACTTCTCGTGGCTGCGATCGACGCCGGCGCGCAGCGGTTTTCAGGTCGTCCCGGCGATGACGGCGCAGCAGGTCGGCCTGGTGGCGGTGGGGGTGTGGTGAGGGGCTTGGAGACCGGCATGGATGGCGAGGCGAGCGTGAGGCGGGCCAGGGCGGCGCGGAGGGTCGCGGTGTCGCTCGCGATCGCTGCGCTGGGCGCGTGCGGCGCGAGCGTGGTCTCGGGGTGCATGTACCTGGGGAACCACTGCTGGGAAGAGCAGACCTGCGACGAGCCCGCCCCGCCGGCGCCGCCGCCGGCGGCCTCGCCGTGCGACGGCGATCCCGGGAGGGCGCCGGCGCTGGACGTTTGCGGGGTGTTCGTGCGCGCGCAGGGCGACGACCGCAACCCGGGTACGCGGGAGAGGCCCGTGAAGACCTTGCAGCGCGCCATCGTGCTCGCCGCGGGCGGGCGGCGCGACGGGGAGGCGCCGACCCGGCGCGTGTACGCGTGCGGCGAGACGTTCGAGGAGGCGGTCGTGCTGCCCTCGGGCGTGGACCTCTGGGGGGGCCGCCGCTGCGCCGACGGGGACTGGTCGTTCGGGTGGTCGTTCGGGGGGGCCGACCAGCTGACCACCATCGCCCCGGGGCCGGCGGGGGTCCCGGTCCGGGTCCTCGACGGGGGAGGGGCGAGGTCGACGGTGTTCGGGGTCCGGGTCGTGGCCGCCGCGGGGTCGGCGAGCGACGGGAAGTCGTCGATCGGGATGATCTTGAGCCAGGGGGCGAAGGTCCGGGTGGTGGAGAGCCACGTCCACGCGGCCGACGGGCGGGACGGGGAGCCGGGGGAGGACGCTCCGCGCCTCCGGGCGAAGGACGGGGAGTACGGGAAGGATGGGGTGAACGCGTGCACGGCGGAGGTCGCGACGGGCGCGTCATCCGTCGTCACCGAGTGCGATGGTGGCATCGAGTCCACCGGCGGGCAGGGCGGCGATGGGTACGTCGAGGAAGGTGGCGGCGGCGAGCCGGGCGCGCCTTCCTCGGCGGCGAATCCGATGTCCGGCGAGGGGGGGCTCGGCGCGAGCAGCGCGCGATGCACGGCCGGAGCGCCGGGCGCGGACGGTGAGCCCGGCCGGCATGGCCCCGGTGCGAGCGGCCTTGGCAGCCTCGACGTGACCGGGTGGGTGGGCGTTCGAGGTGCCGATGGCGCCCTCGGGGGCATCGGCCGGGGCGGCGGGGGCGGCGGCGGTAGTCGATCGAGGGTCGACATGATCCAGTGCCGTCCCGGCGCTCCTGTGGGCGGCGCTGCCGGCGGCTCCGGAGGCAGCGGCGGCTGTGGTGGAAAGGCGGGCCAGGGAGGGGGCTACGGGGGCTCGAGCATCGGAATCGTGGCGCTGGGGGGTGCCGAGATCACGGTCGAGGCCGGTACGGTGGTGACCGGCCGAGGTGGCAATGGCGGGGCCGGCGGGACAGGCCAGCTCGGTGGCAGGGGCGCGGCGGGTGGCGATGGTGGCGAATATCTAAACTATACGGCTTGGCATGCATGCGACGGGGGACATGGCGGCAACGGCGGCAACGGTGGCAACGGCGGGGGTGGCCTGGGTGGACACTCGATCGGCGTTGCCACCGTGGGCATCACCAACGTGAGCTTTGAACGACATCCGAATTTCGTGCTCGGAGGCCCTGGCAACGGCGGCCCCGGGGGGGCTATCCGCGAGGACGAGGGCGAGGGTGGGCAGGGTAAATCGGAAACCTGGGTCGTGTTCGCTGCGGCGGCCCACGCCGAGGAGCCACCGCGATGAAGATTCCCACGCACGGCGCACGACATCGAGAGGCACCATGAGGATGGTTGAAGCCCAACGACTGCTTCTGCTGGTGCCGCTCGCGGCGGCGGCGTGCGGGATCGATCTCGGTCCCTATGAGGACGAGGAGCGCCCTCCGCCGTGCGGCGGCGCGACGTCGTGCGCGCCTGCTCCTCCGCCGGAGTCGGTCTGTCGCGCGCACCTCACCGCCGACCAGCCGGAGGCCGGCTGCGGCGTGTTCGTCCACTTTTTCGTGGGCGACGATGCACATCCCGGCACGCGGGACGCGCCGGTGCGGACCCTGCCGCGCGGCATCGAGCTCGCGCGCACGGGGCGCGGTCGCGTGTTCTTCTGCGGCGCGCATGACGGCGAGATCAAGCTGCCCTCCGGCGTCGATATCGTGGGGGGCTTCAACTGCTTGAACGACTGGAAGCGGGGGACCGCGATCCCCGGCACCCGCGACCTCAACGATGCAATCCTCCAGACGACGCGCAAGGGGACCATCGCGCTGACCATCGAGCCCGCGAGCCCCGGCGACACAGGGGCCGCCGACGGCGTGTCCACGCTCGTCGACGTCCGATTGGACAGCGGAAACGAGGTCGGGCTCTTCGTTCGGTCCGGTACCGCCGTGGAGATCGTTCGTGGCGGGATCGAGGGGCAGTACAGCTTCAGGACGGAGGGCGGCGAGGACGCGCCGCAGTTTCCGCTGGCGCCCGACGGCGCGGACGGCAACGGCGGTGGGGAGGGCTGCGCCGCGACCCCCGCGGCCGGCGGGGCTCCGGTGATGAGCCCGTGCGACGACGGCGCCGTGTCGATGGGCGGCAAGGGCGGCGACGGCGGGATCGCCGGAGGCGGCGACGGCGGCGACGGTGCGCCCGCGCCGAGCCCCGATCCCGAGGATCCCTATCCCCGGGGCGCCGGGGGCATCGGAGACGGCGGCGATGGCCGCTGCGGGGACGGGGAGCAGGGGCGAAGCGGCGCGCCGGGCGTCGACGGGGCGCCGGGCCAGGGCATCGGGCGTCTCGGCGAGGAGGGCTGGATTGGCGCCCGGGCCGGGGACGGACGCAGGGGGGCGCCGGGCCAGGGGGGCGGCGGCGGCGGCGGTCTTCGCGGGAGCGCCGCCCTCTGCGGCGCGGCCTCCCGATCGGGGCCGTCCGGAGGCTCGGGCGGCGGCGGCGGCTGCGGCGGCAAGGGCGGGAAGGGCGGCGGCAATGGCACGCCGAGCATCGGGATCCTCGCGCTCCACGCCAAGGTCACGGTGCGCGGCAGCCGGATCGTCACGGCTTCGGCCATGCCTGGCGCGGACGGCGGGGAGCCTCGGAGCGGCGGCCGCGGGGGGCGCGGCGGGGGCGGCGCCTACTCGCCCAACGGGTACGACCGCGCGTGCAACGGCGGCGCCGGCGGCTTGGGGGGCCCGGGCGGTTATGGCGGCGGCGGGCGCGGCGGGGACTCCATCGGCATCGCCCACCTCGACGATACCGAGCTCGTGCTGGAGAACGTCACGTTCGAGCTCGGCCAGCCAGGCGCGGGCGGCATCGGCAACCCCGCGGATGCCGCGACCTGGGGCGAGGACGGCGTCGCGGTCGAGACATTGCGCTTCCCCGAGTGAGCCACCTGGGCGTCAAGCGTCCAGCCAAGGGCACCCGACCCACCGGCGGCACCGGTTACCTGTTCCCGTCGCGATGAGATGCGGCGGCGACGAGCGTGGCTCGGCCCCCAGTGGGGGGTGCGATGGGAGCGGAGCGGGGTGCGCGCCGAGGCTCGCGCGGCGTGCGGGGTAGAGCGCGAAGCAGTTCTCCGGGCGACGCTGGCGGCTGCGGGAGGGCGACGGTCCGACGAGCACGTCGGCGCGAACGAAGGATGAAGAGCCGGCGCGTTCGCCTCAGGGCTGCAGTGGTCGTCTCACCATGCTGGCGCCCGACCGTTACGTGGGCCGACGGGCGATTCCTCCCTTGCGCCGCAGATCCAACGCGTGGCGATAGATATCAGGAACGTTGATCCTCCCGTCCACGCGCATCTCTATCAACCCCATCGGCCCTAGGTAGTCGTGGAGCAGACGCTCAGGATCCGTCGTCGGCGGAGCGCGCAGATCATCCTCTGGCGGCCACGGGATCGCCCCCAGCCTCTCGATGACCTCCGCTCGATCCATCGGGACGGTGCCCCCCTCGAACGCACGGCGTATCGGCTCCAGCCATACCCGCTGCTCCTCCAGCTCCTTCAATCGAATCTCGCTAGCGTGCGGCATGCCCTCGAAGAAATCCGAAGGGACAAGCAGCGGCCCTATCTCCTCGCCGGAGCGCGCTGCCCGCTCCCTCGCAGAGCGAGCGGCGAGCGCAATGAGCTGGAGGAAGGGACGGGGGAGCGCTCGACCACGGGCGTCGGCGACATGGTTCGGAATCCACCAGTAGCTATAGCCCTTGCGTGGATTGGCGCCCATGTACTCACCTACCAGCGCGGCTACGATCGCCGCGAAGGCATCCTCGTCCAGCGCCGGTATGGCTCCGAGCAAAGGATCGTGCTGCTCTTCGAGCGGATACCCGAAGCGCCGGGAGCCATCACGAACGAAGTTGGCGAGCGCGACGCCTTGGTTCAGCATTCGCTTAACCAGCATCTGGTAGAGCCACAGCCGCTGCCATGTCAGTTCGACACGGTGAGCAGCCAGCTTCGAGGCATCCGGGAACGCCAGCAGCCGCGACTCCCAGAGATCCGTACGGAGGATGATCTTGGGCCGGAGGCGCTCCCAACGCCGCCACCAGTCGAGCCATAGCGCGAGGAGGGTGCGTAGGGGAGGAAACAGACCGGCATAGCTGGGAACAATGCGATCCACCTCGTCATAGGCAACGACGATGGTGTGCGCGCGCTCCCGGAGCCGCATGTCGAGCCCGTCCAGCGCCGACAGGACCGGATCGAAGTCCCGGAGCACCTCGGGGAGCCACCCATCGAGGCGAGCGGGACTCCGCAGGGCCGTCGCGACGTTCGCGGGCAGATCCAGCGATTCGCCCTGGGCTAGGAGCCGGGCCGCCAGCATCCCCAGCCAGAACGCTCGCCACTTGATTGCGTCGTCGTGATCGATGAGGTTCTGAACCGACGCCGCCGAGGGCTGATCGGTCTGCTGCTGCAGAACCCGGCCGAAGCCGGCGATGAGCCGAAGCTCTTCCCCGGGCCGAATGGCGCTCAGCGCCGCAAATCCCTGACCGGTACCGAGGACACGGAACAGCTCGGTCTTACCCGCCCCCCGTTCTCCCAGGATGAGGATCGCATTGGGATCCAGCGCCCTGCGGAACGACGGCGTGGGGAGGAAGAACCGCAGCAAGGTCTTCGGGTCGTTCGACTCATGCTCCGCCTGTCCATCCCCTGGCGCGATCGCCTCCAGAGCGGCCAGGATCGGCTCACGCTCCGACCACGGGAGGTGTATCGGCCCCATCATGATGCACCCTCCCCGCTCCACCTGAGGCTCCGCCCGAACAGCCTACCTAGCCGCACGGCGAGCTCGCGGTACGGCTTGCCCATCAGCACTTCGATGATAGGAGGCGTGAGGAGCCCGCCGCCGCCGCGCAGATCCGTGCTCCACGGGATGACGACCGGCCAGTGCGGCCTCTCGGGGTCGTTCTGGTCGGGAATCTGATCGTTCGGGTAGTAGTCCGCGCACAGCTCGTCATAGGCCTTTGTGCGAAACTCCTTGGTCTCCATCTCGTGCCTCGGGTCTGTCGCGGAAGGTGCCATGCCATGGACCAGGAGCAGAGGTCGGGGATCCCTCCCGCTGCGTACGTAGGGAGCCGACAGAATGCGCGCGACCCGCTTGACCCCCATCCAGCTCTGCGGCGAGCCGGTCGCGACGACCACCGCTCCGTGGGAAAGACCTGCCAGCATGAGCCCGGCCACCTCGTGCAGGCCGGCGCGCGCATCGACCAAGATGAAATCGAACGGGCCGAGGCCAGGAGGGCTGTCCACGCTCGACGCGTTGAGATCGAGGAAGAGCTGGCGAATCCGGCCTGCCAGCGCGCTGCTTGCCGCGGCGTCCTGGAGGTCGATCCGGGCCAGCATCTCCAGGAAAGCATCGTCGACCGGCCCCGCCGAGACCACCTGCAAACCTGGACCGGATTCGACGAAGCTCGTGTCCGAGACGAACGAGGTTACATCGCTCACCCTGGTCCCCGTCGCGGCGCCGCCATCGACGAGGTAGTCGAGGGCGCCGGCGGATGGCTCGCCGGGAAGAACGAGGGACGCGAGGCCGGGCGCCTCGATGTCGAGGTCCACGACGGCGACCTTCTTGCCTGCGCGCGCCAGGTGGAGCGCCGTCGCCACGAGCGCCGTCGACCGCCCCACACCCCCTTTGTGTGAGAAGAACGTCAGGACTGGAGGCTTCTGGGAGCTGTCCACTTCCCCGATGGTCCACGGGGGGTTCGGCTCCACCTCGCCAACCCAGGCTCGCTTCGCTGCATGGCGCTCGAGGAGAAACCAGGAAGGATCACTGGCCTGGGAGGCCCAGGGCGCGGGGACTCGATACGTACGAGCCAGCTGGAGCGCGAGATTTTCCGCCCTCTTCTCCGGCTCCATTTTCTTCTTGGGATGAGGAGCACTGTCCAGCCAGATGGGCGCGGCGGATAGCCACGCTCCCAGGCGTGCGCCGAGAGCCGCCGCCATCGCCTGCAGCGTGGGCTGGTCGGGGAGCGGAGCGGTCGCTGGATCGTGGGTGCCAAGGATGATTCGTATGCGTCCTTCGACGTCGCGGACGACTGTGACCTCGTGACGCTGCGCGAGCACGGCGAGACTACGTAGCTCATTCACAGTCGCCGGGAGGACGTCACGAAACATCATGCCGATCACCTGCCTAGAACGATATCCTGCCGTCGAGCACGTCTTCGGCAACGGTTCTTTGGTACACTTCTGAAGCCAGTTCCAATGCGCTCTCCGCCTCGTGGGCGGTCCAACCGTCGGTGAAATAGCGCCGGTCAGGATGGTCCTGGTCGAGCACGGTCCCTGCGATCGTCCGCCACAGGCGCAGGGGGCGCATCGCAGGCGACAGGGCCACCAGCAGCTCGAACCCCCTGGCACCGGAAGCCGCCGCTTCGAGCTTCCCTAGCCGGTGGGAGAACTCGCTGCCGACCACGAGCAGCCATCTCTCGACGAGGAGTTTCAGCGAGCACTCGGCGACGTAACCCGACAGGTAGACGGCGCCGTCCCAGCGTTGCCGCTCGAAGAGCACCGCGCTGTCAACGAGGTGCCTCCGGGCTGCGGCAGCGAAGTTGTCTCCTTGGGGCGGGGGCATGTCGCACGTGCTCATACCGCAGGCGCGCCCCGGATGCGAGTCGCCGCGCTCTCCGTCCCGCCCGAGGCCCCGCCCACCGGGGTCCCGCGCTCCGGAGTCGCGGCCGCGTCTCCTCGTACACGCCAAGATCGCCTTCAAGTTTCGCTTGCATCTTCGCCCGACACTCCCGGACCACCTTATTTACGACCGCACGCCTCGCCCGGCTTGGCTCTGGCGCCTCGCACCTCCGCTGGGCCCGCGATGCCACCGCTCGCTTCCTGGACGACGCCGCCGGGTTCTTGGACGAGGCGGAGCGGTTCCTGGACGAGGCGGAGCGGTTCCTGGACGAGGCGGAGCGGTTCCTGGACGAGGCGGAGCGGTTCCTGGACGAGGCGGAGCGGTTCCTGGACGCGGCGGAGCGGTTCCTGGACGCGGCAGATCGGTTCCTGGACGAGGCGGAGCGGTTCCTGGACGAGGCGGAGCGGTTCCTGGACGAGGCGGAGCGGTTCCTGGACGCGGCAGATCGGTTCCTGGACGCGGCAGATCGGTTCCTGGACGCGGCGGAGCGGTTCCTGGACGCGGCAGATCGGTTCCTGGACGAGGCAGATCGGTTCCTGGACGAGGCGGAGCGGTTCCTGGACGGGGCAGAGCGGTTCCTGGACACCATCGCTGGATTCCTTCATCGCTCCTTCACATCATCCCCTCATCACGCTCGCCAACTTCTTGCTTTGCCCGCGCCACCCCGTCTCGACCTCTTGTCGCTCCTCGCGGACGTCGTTAACCGAGGAACGCTCGGGGAGAACGTCATTCCCCATGAACAACCCCACTCGGTACATCAGGAGATTCCGATGCCCAAAGCCAAGACCGATCTGGACCTGTGGATGAACGAGGCGCTCGCCGCTCCGGGAGACGGCGAGCTCTCCCTCTCCGTGCCGCTTCACGTGCTGTTCGGCGAGGCGGTCGACGTCGCGAGGTTCCACAAGGCCTACTGGAAGCCGGAGGTGAAGGACGGAAAGGTGGTGCGCCGCGGCCTCGAAATGGCGGCGAGCAAGAAGAAGAACGCAAACGCCCTGACCGCGAAGACCAGCGAGGAGATCCTCTCGCTCCAGCGCGCCGCCGTGGAGGCGGGCACGCGCTACCTGCTCGCCGTGGACCCGAAGAAGGCGAGCCCCTTCGAGCGCGGACAGGTCGTCCTCGACGAGATCACCGCGACGCTCGAATGGCTGTTCGACGACGGCGTCGAGGACGAGAACGACAGGAGACTCGCCAAGCTCGGACAGGCCCACGCGGACGACCCCGCCACCGCCGACGCGCTCGCGCTGGCCCTCGACGACTACGCCGCCCTCGCGGCGCCCCACCGCGAGGCGATGGACGGCCTCGGCGGGTTCGACGCGGCCATGCTCGATGAGGCCAAGGACCTCGCGGCCGCGCTCCGGGCGCACGTCACCCAGAGCGCCGGGCTCGGTGAAAAGGCGCGCGACGCGCTCGTCCTCCGCAACAAGGTGATCGGGCTCCTGAACACGCGGATATCGACGGTGCGCGCGGCGGCGCGGTTCGTGTTCCGGGACCGGCCGGACATCGTGCGCGAGTCGACGAGCGCCTACGAGCGGCGGCGCCGGGCCGAGGCCAAGCGCCGCGCGACGAAGGCCGACGCGCCCGTGCCCCTGTGAGCCCGACCTGAGCCGCCGGTACGCCGCCTCGTCCCGCGCGCGCCCAGCGGCGTTAGCGATGTGACGGTCCCGCCGAGAATCGCATAATTTCCTGTACTTCCGTGCTGGTGCCTCTCTTGCTTGCGCCTCGATCTCGGCGGGCGAGCACCCGCGAGCATGGCGTGCTCGCCGGAAACGACGTGGGTCGTCCACCCACGCTGCGTGGAGAGCGAGGAGCACCAATGAAAATATCCGCAATGGTTTCCACCCTCGTCGCGGTGTCCCTGTGCGCCGGGGTGGCGTTCGCCGAGGGCAGCCGCGCTCCGCGCGAGCCGCGGCACCTCCAGGTCCTCAGGTCGCGCGGCGACCTGGTCGATCGGGTCTATCACCACCGCGCGCCGCGGGAGCAGGCCGCCGGGCGGCACGCGCGCGCCGAGCGCCCCGAGCCGGTCCGCGTCGCCCGCGGGCACGCGCAGGAGCGGATCCGCTGCTCGGACACCGGCGTGGACTGCCCCTCCCGCGCGGCGATCCACAGGAGCCGCGCGGAGGCGCGCGCCGATGCGGCGGGGCGCAGGGCGGCGCAGCCGTCGCCGCTCAGGAGCAAGGCCGAGTCGCGCATGCGCTGCAGCGACGCGGGGGAGTGCACCGCCTCGAGCGCCGGGGCGCGCCGCGCGTGGGCCGGTCGGTCGGCCGGGGCGCCGGCCGCGCAGGGGAAGGAGCGCGCGGCCGCGCCGCGGGACGCCGCGCAGCGGCAGAGCCCCCGCATGGCCTGCAACGAGGGCGAGGAGTGCGCCATGTCGAGCAAGGAGGCCGCGAAGTTCTGGGCCGCCCAGTCCATCAAGGCGGGCACCAAGTCCCCGAGCCAGATCGCCTCGGAGCGCTCCGAGCGGGCGCGCCGGGTCGCCGAGCGGCAGCGCGAGCGCGACGCCCAGCGCGCGACGAGGGACGCCGCCGCCGCGAAGTGAGCCCTCCGTCAGGCCGCGCGGCCGGGCGTCATGCCCGCGCCGCCCGCCTGGCGTCATGGCCCGCCGCCGGCCGCCATCGGCCGTCGCGGCGCACGGCCCGCCCCTCGCGCTCCAGCTTGATCAGGTGCGCTTCGAGCGCTCAGCCGCGCGATCGGCCAGACGAGGGGCGCCGTGTCCGCGCGCGAGCGTTCGCCCCTCGAAGATCACTTCGCGCACGTATAAGCGCCATCCGCGCCGTTCTTGGCGACAATCGTCCACTGCGTGCTAGGCGCCACGGGCTGGTGGATCAGGACGCCATCGGTGTAGCTGTCGTGATTGAGCGGGCCGACGATGAGGGTGAGACCGCACGCCTTGGTACCCGTGCCCGAGGTGATCGTCGCGGTGGTCGTCTGCCCTGCACTAGAAACCACATCACCCGAGTTGAACACTGTTCCTTCGGGGAAGTCGACGCACGTGGCGTCGATCCCCGGCGTCGATCCGTCGACGTCGCTCGAGAAGAGGTAGCCTTCGAGATACCATCCAGCCGTCGGATGAGTGAAGTCAGCCGCATACTCTTGCACGCGGGCGAAGTTCCAGCTGTGATCCCACGCACCCTCAACGCCGCTGAGGCCGCTGATGAAGCATCGCCGGCGGCCGTTGGGATCCGAATCGGCGATCTTGACGGGTCCTGGCATGCCATTGTAGTCGTTGACGTTGGCTTCCCAGTGCGCGGTCTGCACGTTCGTGGTGGTGGGGAAACACGTGGCATGGGCGGCAAGATCGTTGCCGAGGCCGTACGGTGGGTTAACGCGGTCAACGGAGCCTTGGTGCACGACGAGCCAGTTTTTTCCTCCGCTTCTCTTCACGGCGGCCACCGTCTCTTCGTCGTGCAGATACCACTGGAAACCCCTGCTGAGGTTCCCTGCGACGCCGCTGAGGACGCAGGTGCCAGCGGATGTCAGCCCCATGTCCACATTCGCATCGTTTGACGTGCCCCAGAAACCATACCCGGTCAGCGCGTCTGCGGCCTCGCCCACCATCTCCCCCGCCTCCGCGTCGCTCCCTGGGGCAGCGACGCACCCGAGAGAGAGCGCACCCAGGAGCAACGCGGAGCTGGCACAGACAAGGCGACGGAGGATCGAAGCGGTCAGGATGGAATTGGTCTTCATTGTATTTGTCTCATGGTTCGGACATTGGAGATGGAAGCGCGCGCCGAGCTCGACGGATGGCGTGGCCCTCGCTTGGGGCGGGCTCCGTCGTGGCGCTGGTCTGCCGAGCTCGCCGCGCTCGGCCGCGCACGCCCTCACGTTCAGCGTACGTGCCTTGTCGGTCATCGGGTGGACAGCCCCCGGCATCGTCGGCGCACCCTTGTGCCCTGCTACCTAGTGAAGCCGAGATGCTGTCTTGCCAGCCGCGGACCCGCGAGGCAGCGCCCCTGGTGCAGCGAGCATGCCAGATCGGACCCGCTCACGTTCATGCACCCGCTGCGGCGCCGAGCTGGGCTCTCGTCGCGCCGAGACGCCGTGAATGCAGCCAAGGCGAGCCACCTCCATCGCGCGCCGTCCAGGATCGCGGCGCCGTCCGTTGGTATGAGCTCGCAGATTTGCCGTCACAGCGCCATGGCACTGTGCCTGCGTGCCATGGCACCGTGCCTGCGTGCCATGGCGCTGTGCCTGCGTGTCATGGCACTGTGCCTGCGTGTCATGTCGCAGGGGATGGTCACGGCGCAGAGGCGGCATGTCGTGATGAAGGCGCTGCGTACCCCAAATTCGCCCCTGGTTCCGCGACGAACAGGGGCTCCTCGGGCCGGGCAGCTCGGCAAGACCTCCCGCGCAACCACTCCCGCGCAACCAGGGATGGGCTCAGGCGATGCGGTACTATCTCGATCGAAGAGGGCCAGCGTCGATATCGCTCTCTACACGGCGATATCCCATCTCTCTCGAGCGCAAGAGCCCTGGCCTGCCAGGCAGAGATCACCGGCATCGTACAGCAAGCGCGGCGACGGGCGGGACGAAGCGCGGGCTCCGCCGCTATGCGTCATGCGCGCGTCGCCCCAGCGCGCCGCCACCGGTCCTCGCGGCGCACGGCCCGCCCCTCGCGCTCCAGTTTGATCAGGTGAGCTTCGAGGCTCAGCCGCGCGAGCGGCCAGAGGAGGGGCGCCGTGTCCGCGTAGGCGACCGGCAGGAGCTCCTCGAGCGTCGCGCCGCCATCGCCGCCATCGCCGCCCGCGCCGGCCCCCTCGAGCGCCGCGGCCACCAGCTGCTCCCTCCCGAGCCGGTGCGCGATGTAGCGCCGGAACAGCGCCTCGGGCGCGTCGATCGGCTCGCCGTGCGCCGGCAGGGCGACCCGGGCGCCGAGCGCCGCGAGCCGCTCGAGCTGCGCGAGGTACTCCGCCATGTCGCCCTCCCGGGGATCGATGAGGATCGTCCCCACGCCGGCCACCATGTCGCCGCAGACCAGGACCCCCTCGGCCTCGTCGAGGAAGCAGAGGTGATCGGGGGCGTGCCCCGGCGTGTGGAGCACGCGCAGCGCCGTCGGCGCCGGCCCGTCGAGCCGCACCACCTCCCCGTCCGAGAGGCGGCGCGCGATCGCGACGCCCGGGAGGCGCGAGGCCGCCTCGGCGTGCGCCCAGATCGGCACCCCGAGCTCGGCCGCGAAGAAGCGCGCGCCCCCCACGTGGTCGGCGTGGTGGTGGGTCACCGCGATCGCCACGATCGACCGCCCCTGCGAGGCGAGGCCGCGCGCCCACGCGAGCCACGCGCGGCGCTCGTCCTCGTAGGGCGTGGCCGGCTCGACGAGCAGCACCTCGCGGCCGCCGAGGGCGTAGCTGTTCGTGTGGGTCGCCGGCGGCAGCGTCGGCGTGCGCGCGGCGAACGCCTCCGCGCCCGCCGCGATGGCCCGCGGCCGGATCACCGCTCCACGACGACCGCGAGCGCCTCGCCGCCGCCGATGCACAGCGTGGCGAGCCCGCGCTTCGCGCCCCGGTCCTTCATGGCGTAGAGCAGCGTCGTCAGGATGCGCGCCCCGCTCGCGCCGATCGGGTGGCCGAGCGCGACCGCGCCGCCGCGGACGTTGACCCGCTGGGCGTCGATCCCGGCGAGCTTGTTCACGGCGAGCGCCACCACCGCGAACGCCTCGTTCACCTCGTAGAGGTCGATCTGGTCCGTCGTCAGGCCGAGCTTCTTCGTGGTGTTCGCGATCGCCGCGGCCGGCGCCGTGGTGAACCACTCGGGCGCCTGCGCGGCGCCGCCGTAGCCGACGATCCGCGCGAGCGGCGTGAGCTTGTGCTCCTTCACGGCCCGCTCGCTCGCCAGGACGAGCGCGCTCGCGCCGTCGTTGATCGACGAGGCGTTGGCCGCGGTGATCGTCCCGTCCTTCTGGAAGGCGGGCTTCAGCGAGGCGAACTTCTCGGGCTTGCCGGCCGGCGGGCCCTCGTCGTCCTTCACGACCACCGCGTCGCCCTTCTTCTGCGGGACGGCGACGGGCGCGATCTCCGCGGCGAACAGCCCCTCGCGCTGCGCCGCGAGCGCCCGGCGGAAGCTCTCCTTCGCGTACTCGTCCTGCGCCTCGCGCGAGAAGCCGTGCTCCTTGGCGCACGCCTCGCCCGCCGTGCCCATGTGGAAGTTGCCGTACGGGTCCCAGAGGCCGTCGTGGATCATCCCGTCCACGAGCTTGCCGTCGCCCATGCGGTAGCCGGAGCGCGCCTGCGGGAGGTAGTAAGGCACGTTCGACATCGACTCCATGCCGCCGGCGACCACCACGTCCGCGTCGCCGAGCGCCACCGTCTTCGCGCCGAAGATGACCGCCTGGAGCCCCGAGCCGCACACCTTGCTCACCGTGGTGGCCGGGACCTTGCTCGGGATGCCGGCATAGATGGCGGCCTGCCGGGCCGGAGCCTGCCCGATGCCGGCGGACAGGACGTTGCCCAGGAAGACCTCCCCCACGGCATCGGGAGAGAGGCTCGCCCGCTCGAGGGCCGCCCGGATGGCGACCTCGCCCAGGCGGGGGGCGGGCAAGGGCGAGAGCGCTCCCTGAAACGCGCCGATCGGCGTCCGGGCCGCTGCGACGATGTACACGGGGACGGGTAGGGTCATGATCTCCTCCGGCGGCGCTGGTGTCGTCTCCTTCGACGACGCGCGATGACGCGGTCCGGCGCGTCGTGCGAATGTGCCTGTTGGTACCTCGGCGGCCCCGCTGCGGCAAGCCGGCCCAGGGCGCTCCTCCGCCGCGCCGCCCGGCGCCGTTCGCGTCGCCACATCTCGCCCTCGGCGCTCCCCGCCGGCCGGGCTCTCCCCTACACGGGAAACCCGGAAAGCCGCGGAGTCGACGTGGCCGGCCTCATGCAGAGCGCCCGGCATGGTCGAGACGGTGTGCTCGGAAGCGTCGGGCCGCGTCGGCACAGCGCGCCTCGCGGCGCTGCTCGACGAGCTCGACGCGCGAAACGTCGACAATGTGGCGCGCACGGAGAGCTACCTGGAGCTCTACGCGCTCACCCGCGCCCATCCGCCGGATCTGCCCTGGCTGCTCATGGCGCACCTCGTGTCGCGCAACGCGGGCGCCCTGATGACCGAGATCGCGGCGGCCCTGGACCGCGGCGACGGCGCGATCGCGCCGTCGGCGCTGCGGGAGAGCTTCCTGTTCCTGGAGCGCGCCAATCACCTCATCTTCTTCGACGCCTGGTATCATGTGCTCCACCACCTGCTCGGGCAGAGCGCCGAGCTCCCGCCGGGCCGGTGCTCGCAGTTCATCCGCGACGCGTGGGCCAGGCACGAGGCCGCGCGGCGGGCCGGCCAGCCGCACGGCGCGCTCGAGCGCGCCCTCGTGCGAGATCTCGTGACCAACGAGCAGAACGTCATCGAGCGCCGCGTCGTGCACCACCCCCGGTTCTCCAACGCGCGGGCGCTCCTCGCGCTCGCCGAGGCGCTGGGGCAGGAGACCCCGGTCGTGCTGCCGTGCGCGCGGGCGCCGATCCGGGTCGGCGGCTTCGCGTCCCTCGACCGGCGCATCGCCGCCGGGATGCGCATCTACGGCGCCATGGCGGACCGCGCCGCGCGCGACGCGATGTACGAGTGGGCGCGTCGGCACCCGCACGACGGCTCGTGGGCGCCGTGGGGCGGCCCGCCGCGGCCGCGGCTCCGGGAGGCGTGGCCCGCGCCCGCCGTGCGGGCGCTCTGGGACGGAATCCACGCTCCGCCGGAGCCGGATCCGGGCTGGCCCTGACGCCCGCGCCTCGGGGGCCGAGGCCTCGCCGACTCGCCGCCTCGGACCGGCCGCGGGCGCGGTCCCGGGGCAGCTCTGTGGTGCGCCGGCGACGCCGCGTGTATCGTGCCCGCCGCGGCGCCGGAGGGGGTCAGTCCTCCCTGCGCCCGATCAGACAAGGAGCGAGCGAGCGATGGTGAATGTAGGCGACCGTGCCCCGGATTTCTCCCTCGAAAGCGACAGCGGCAAGGAGGTTGGCCTCGCCGATTTCCCGGGCAAGACGGTCGTCCTCTACTTCTATCCGAAGGACGACACCCCGGGCTGCACGCGGGAGGCCCAGGCCTTCTCCGCCGGGCTCGACGCGTTCGCCGAGGCCGGCGCCGTCGTGCTCGGCGTCTCCCGCGACTCCGTCGATCGCCACCGGAAGTTCAGGGACAAATACGATCTCGGGGTGACGCTCCTCAGCGATCCGGACCTCGTCGCGCACAACGCCTACGGCGCCTACGGCGAAAAGACGATGTACGGCAAGAAGGTGACGGGCACGATCCGGAGCACGTTCATCATCGGTCCCGACCGCAAGGTGAAGCACGTCTTCAGCGGCGTGAAGGTCGACGGCCACGCCGACGCCGTGCTCGCGCTCGTGCGCGGCGGCGACGCGCACGAGGCGCCGCCCGCGCGCCGCGACGCCTCGAAGAGCGCAGCCGCGAAGAGCGCCGCCAAGGCGCCCGCGAAGAAGGCCGCCGCCAAGGCGCCCGCAAAGCCCGCTGCCAAGCCCCGGTGACGCGCCGCCCGACGCGGGCGGGGACACGAGGGCGGGGATGTGCGAAGAAATATCAACAAACTTGCTAGTTTACCGCCTTCATGCGAGCTCACCTCCTGGCGGGCGCGATCGCGACCGTCGGACAATGACGTAGCGATTCGCGGCCTGTGGGACGGCGATCGCCGGATTGATGAGGTCGCGACGGCTTCGCGCGCGGCGTCCGCCGAGCTCGCCAGGCTGGACGGGCCCGGCGCTTCGTGAAAGAATCTTGCTCCGTTGCTTGCAGATCGATGAAATTACCACGACACCAGGGCTCATCTCTCGATCCGCTTCACATCAGGTGGAGCGATGAGCGCTGGAGCGAGGGAGCAAGAGAATGATGTTGAAGCATCCGATGCTACGGACTTTCACGTTGCTGAGCTGCCTGTGCGCCATCGCCGCCTGCGGCGACGACGAGACCCCGCCGCCCCCGCCGACCAACAATGACGGCGGGGGAGGCGGCGGAGGGGGCGACGGCGGCGCCGGCGGCGTGATGGTCGAGACGTGGGAGCTCGATCGCGACAAGCCGCTGTCGAAGGTCGAGCCGGAGTTCGAGCAGTCGGCGCACGCGCTCGAGCCGATCGACGCCCTGTCCCGCCTGAAGGCCCCGCTCCCCACGAACGCCACCTGGATGAACTTCGTGCTCGGCGCGGGCGATCAGCGGATCAACGCCGCGCCGTACGACCTCAAGGCGCTCGGACAGGGGCTGTCGATCGCCCGGCCGGACGTCGCGGTGGCGAGCAAGGCTGTCACGACGGCGGACGTCTCGCACCTCGGCCTCAGCGCGCGCGAGGCCTTCTCCGGCCACGCGGTCACGTCGTCCGACCTGCTCTCGGTCACCGTGGAGTGGAAGGCGCAGGGCGGCACCATGACCGCGCCCATCGTCTACGGGATGCCCTATGTCACGACCACGTACGCCGGGCTCCGCCCCTCCGTGCGCGCCGGCGACGGCGTGGCGATCACCGCGGTGAACGGCGAGTCGACGAGCCCGACCGAGGTCACGGGCGATCGATTCGAGATCTCGCTCAACAACGGCCAGACGTGGGTCCTCTACGCGTTCCCCGAGATCACCCTCGAGTGGGACGCGCTCTCCATGGTGGCGCGCGCGCCGTACGAGGGCTCGCTCCGCCTCGCGCTCGTGCCGGGGCCGAACGCGGAGGCGGAGCTCGACAAGCACGCCGCCGCCATCCCGGTCGGCGGCGACGTCGAGGCGACGGTCACCGAGGACACCGCCTCGGTGCGCTTCGTCTGGAAGACGGAGGGCGAGGGCGATCTCCTGACCATGGCCCTGCCGCACCACCTGGAGCGGCTCGAGAAGGTGAAGGGCGCGGACATCGCGTACCCGACCGTGATCGGCGAGATGAAGGGCATCTCCGGGGCGAGCTGGGAGCTCGTGTACCCGCTCAGCACGATCGGCTGGGACTCGCCGCGCCGCGTCTCGGACGACTGGAGCGAGATCGTCGCGGACGCGCTCGAGGAGGAGCGGTCGTTCACCCCCGCTCAGGACGTCGCCGGCGTGGATCCCTATTTCGGGGGCAAGCAGATCGCGAAGCTCGCGCGCCTCGCGCAGATCGCCGAGTCGGTCGCGAAGGAGGACCTCGCCGAGGAGCTCAGGGCGCGGCTCAAGTCGCAGCTCAACCCGTGGCTCAACGGCGAGAACGAGAACCCCTTCGTCTACGACACGTCCTGGGGCGGCATCGTGACGACCAAGGGCCTGGAGAGCGAGACCGCCGACTTCGGCCAGGGGTATTACAACGATCACCACTTCCACTACGGCTACTTCCTCTATGCCGCGGCCGTCCTGGCGAAGTCCGACGCGGACTGGCGCGACGAGTACGCCGACAAGGTGCTCTGGCTCGTCCGCGACATCGCGAACCCGAGCGCGAAGGACCCGCATTTCACCCCGTTCCGCCACATGGATTGGTTCAGGGGGCACTCGTGGGCTTCGGGGCTGTTCCCGTTCGCGGACGGCCGCAACCAGGAGTCGACGTCCGAGGCCGTCAACGCCTGGTACAGCCTGAAGCTGCTCGGCGAGGCGCTCGATAACGACGACGTGAAGAACATCGGCCGGGTGCTCCTCGCCATGGAGACGGCCTCCGCGCAGACCTACTGGCAGATCACCTCGAACGGCACCGTCTACGACGTGCCCTTCAAGGAGAACGGCGCCGTCGGCGTCCTCTGGTCCACGAAGGCCGACTTCGGGACGTGGTTCGGGGAGAACCCGGAGTACGTCTATGGCATCCAGCTGCTCCCGATCACGCCGATCTCGGAGTCGCTGATCTCGAAGGCGTGGATCAGCTACGCGTGGCCGGCGATGGAGGCTGTCTCGAAGGGCGCGGAGGACCCGTGGAACGCCTTCCTCATCGCGGCGCACGCGACCATCGACAAGGAGGCGGCCTGGGAGGAGGCGCAGGAGCAGACCGCGCTCGACGACGGCCTCAGCCGGACGGCGCTCCTCTACTGGATCGCCACGCGGCCCTGAGCCGCGCTCTCCCCGAGCGGCCCTGAGCCGCGCTCTCCCTCAATCGATCGGCTCGACCCGCACGTCGACCTCGAGGCGCTCCGCACCACCCCCGACGAAGATGGTGCCCGAGGTCGGCGTCGCGTCCATGTAGTTGCGCCCGACGGCGACGCGGATGTGCTCGGTCTGGGTCAGGATCCCGTTCGTCGGGTCGAAGCCCTTCCAGCCGATCTCCGGCAGGTACACCTGCACCCAGGCGTGCGACGCCTCGCTCTGCCGGTGGTTCTCGTGCTTCGGCCCCGTGTAGATGTACCCGCACACGTAGCGCGACGGAACGCCGAGCAGCCGCGTCAGGCAGATGAACAGGTTCGTGAAATCCTGGCACACGCCGCGGCGGTTCGCGTACACGTCGAACGCCGTCGTGAACACGTTCGTCGCCCCCTGCTTGTACTCGTACTCCTGGAAGATCGACGCGTTCAGGTCGAGCAGCGTGTCGAGCAGGTCGTAGTCGTTCCGCTCGACGAACGTCATCGCGTACTCGATGAGCTCCGCGAGCTCGCTCTCCGCCAGCTCCGGCGGCAGGAGGAACGGCTGCAGGATCTGCCGCTGCCACGGCATCCACACGAGCGGGATCGTCGAGCGGGCGCGCAGCGGGCGGAAGCTCAGCGGATCGGTGTCGAGCAGCTCCACCCGCGACTTCGACTCGATGATGAGCTCCTTGAACGGCGTGTCGAGCAGCACCCGCCGCGCGCGGTTGCCGAAGACGTCGTCGTAATCGCGCTGCTGGCCCTCGACCGACAGGTTGATCTCGTTGTGGAGCAGCGCCTGCAGCCGGTCGTGCGCCGGCGTCAGCCGCAGGAGGTGCGTGCTGCGCTCGACCGCGGTCGCGTAGTGGTACGCCGTGCGGTGCACCACCTGGAAGCGGCGGATCGGCGCGTGCGTCGGGCGGCGGACCGGGCGCGACGAGAGCGGCGGCGCCGACGGCGACGGCCGACGGCCATCGGTGCGCGGGGTCGCCCTGGCCCGCAGCGCGCCCTGCCGCAGCACCACGAGGTGGCCCGGCGGGACGCGCGTCCAGGTCGCGGGCTGCGCCCCCGCGTGGACCTTGAGCTCCTCCGACGAGACGATGACGCCCTTGCGGCTCTTGACCCCCCGGCGGCTGAGATCGACCTCGAGGTCCTCGTCCCCGAACGCGAGCCGCTCGTACGGCGGCAGCACCTCCCACAGGAACGCGTCCCCCTCGCGATCGCGATCCGCGTAGACGACGAGGTCGCGGCCGTCGGCCAGCACCGACGTGAGCGGGCCGTGCTCGTTCATCTCGTCGAACCAGTCGCGCAGGACCGCCGGATCGATGTCGCCGAGGCTCCGGAGGCCCTCCGACGCCATCCAGCGGAGCAGCTCGCACAGGATGAGCTCCGTGTCCGTCGACCCCACCGGCTGGAAGAGCGACTTCGGATCGACCTCGATGCGGTCGACCAGGCTGCCGCTGTGCGCGAACAGCCAGTCGCGCCCGCCCCAGCTCCGGCTGAACGGCTGCGTGTTGGCGTCGTTGATGCTGCCCCACGTCGCCGTGCGGATGTGCAGCACGAGCAGCGACGACTCGAGGTGCTCCCACGCCTTCACGAGCTCGCTGCGGATGCTCCCCTGCGGCGGCGCCGGCTCCTTGAGCACCGTGGCGCTCGGCTCGCCGCCCGGGTAGTAGCCGATGCCCCAGCCGTCGGGCAGCTTGCCCCCGGGGCGCAGGCACGTGAGATCGAAGCACGGGGCGAGCTCGCCCTCGAACGACATCGCGAGGAGGTTCGGCATGGATACGTCGGCGGGTCTTGGCTACTGGCTCGTTCCGGAGGGACTGCTGTCGGGCGGCCCGTAACCGAGCAGCTCGCGACCGATACCGTCGCAGATCGTGGCTGTCTCGTCGACCACATGGGTGAGCGCCGCGTGGACCGCGAGCGGATCGAACGGCTCGCCCGCCCTGTCGGCGACCCACTGGTGCAGGAGGTGCAGCCGCGTGAGGCTCTCGCCCCCGGGCAGCGTCGCGCTCTCCGGCGGCCGGATCTCGCAGAGCCGGGCGAACGCCGCGTGCACGCAGTGCCGGATCGAGCGCGGGAAGCGGGGCTCGAAGAGGAGGAACTGTGCGACCGCCTGCGGGTTCACCTGACCCTGGTGCAGCTTCATGAACGGCTCGAACCCGGAGCAGGCGCGGAGGAGCGAGAGCCAGAGCGCCGTCTCCACCACCCGGTGGCGCCGGGGCGCGCCGCCCTGCCCCGCGCCGCTTCTGGCGGACGTCGGCTGCTCCACGGCGGTCAGGGCGTGATGGTGGACGTCGAGCGTGCGCGCGGTCTGCCCGACGCGCTCGATCAGCACGCCGAGCCAGATGAAGTCGAGCGGCGTGTCGTGGAGCATCGTGCTCTGGGTGAGCCCGAGGCAGAGCTGGGTGAGCTGCCGCACGCGCCGGTAGAAGGCGTAGCGGCTCGACCTGAACTCCTCCAGCGCCTGGTCGCTGTTCATCCAGAGGTGGAGCTCGTTGACGGTCTCCCACGCCTCGAGGCTGACGACCTCGCGGATCGACCGCGCGTTGTAGCGCGCCGCGGAGCTCGAGATGCGGAGGCTCGTCGGGTTGTCCTCGTCGAGGCTCATGTAGCGCTGCACGAGCTCGCCGTCGGCCGCGGCGTCCTCGCCGTGCACCTCGGCGAAGTGCGCCTTCTGCCCGGCCACGATGATGACCGGCAGCCAGCACTGCTGCGGCGAGAGCTCGGCGTCGAGCGCGAGGTTCTGCGTGACGGCGAGGATCCGGGCCACGCTCTCGGTCCGCTCGAGGTAGCGGCCGAACCAGAAACAGTGATCGGCGACGCGGGAGATCACGGGGCCTCCGTGGGGTCGGACGGGGGCGGCGCGCCGGACGCGCCGTTGCTCGCGGCCTCGGGCGCGGGGCCCGCGGCGCCGACCGACGGGGGCCGCTCCGCGCCGTCCCCCGGGCCCTTCAGGACCCAGGTGTCCTTCGAGCCCCCGCCCTGGCTGGAGTTGACGACGTACGAGCCGGCCACGAGGGCGACGCGCGTGAGCCCGCCCGGCAGCACCCACGGGCCGTCGCGGCCCGTCAGCACGTACGGGCGGAGGTCGAGCCGGCGCGGGACCGCGACCCTGGCGGCCGGGTCCCAGGTGGGGCTCGTCGACAGCTCGACCCGGTGCTGCGCGATGTAGCGGCGCGGCGTCGCCTCGATGCGCGCGCGGAACTCCTCGCGCTGCGCGGCGGTCGACTGCGGGCCCATGAGCATGCCGTAGCCGCCGGCCTCGTCGACCGCCTTGACGACCAGCTCGTGGAGGTGCTCGAGCACGTAGCGGCGATCGTCGTCGCGCATGCACAGGTAGGTGGGGACCTGCTCGAGGATCGGCTCCTCGCCGAGGTAGTAGCGGATCATCTCGGGCACGAAGGGGTACACGGCCTTGTCGTCGGCCACGCCGTTGCCGGGCGCGTTCGCGAGCGCGACGTTGCCGGCGGCGTAGGCGCGCATCAGGCCGCGCACGCCGAGCAGGCTGTCGGGGCGGAAGGCCTCGGGGTCGAGGAACGCCTCGTCGATGCGGCGGTAGATGACGTGGACCCGGCGCGGGCCGCGCGTCGTCCGGACGAAGACCTGGTCCTGATCGACGAAGAGGTCGGGCGCCTGGACGAGCTCGAGCCCCATCGTGCGCGCGAGGAAGCTGTGCTCGAAATACGCCGAGTTGTACGGCCCCGGCGTGAGCACGACCGCGCTCGTGCCGCTCGGGCTCACGGGCGACACCGAGCGCAGCGTCTCGGCGAGCCGGGCCGGGTAATGGTCGACCCGCTGGACGCGCCCCTTGTCGAGCAGGTGCGGCAGCACGCGCTTGCTGATGAGCCGGTTCTCCAGGACGTAGGACACGCCGGACGGGGTGCGGAGGTTGTCCTCGAGGACGCGGAAGGTCCCGGCCGGATCGCGGATGATGTCGACGCCCGCGATGTGGATGCGCACCCCGCCCGGGGGCCGCAGGCCGTGGACCTGCTTCAGGTACTGCCCCGAGCCGAGCACGAGGTCCCGGGGGACGCGCTCGTCCTTCAGGATGCGCTGGTCCCCGTAGACGTCGTCGAGGAACAGGCCGAGCGCGCGGACCCGCTGCTCGAGGCCGCGCTCCATGTGGGCCCAGTCGGCCGCGGAGAGCATCCGGGGGATGAGGCAGAGCGGGAAGATCTTCTCCGCGCCGCGCTGGTCCGCGTAGACCGAGAAGGTGACGCCCTGGTTGAGCAGGGCGAGCTCCGCGAGCTGCTGCGCGCGCGCGAACTCGCTCGGCGCGAACGCGCCGAGGAGCGTGGCAGTGCGCAGGAACTCGGGTCGTGGGGCGCCGTCTCGGCCAAACAGCTCGTCGTAGGCGCCGGGGAGGGGAGCGTAGCCGGCGAAGAGGCCGGCACCCGGGGTCTCTAACAACACTGAGGTGAAGCTACCGCTGGACGGCCCTCGAGGTCCATGGGCCATTTGCGGTTTCGATTGTTTCGATTGGATGAAGCGCGCGCTTCGTGAGCGGCGGAGGCTACTCGGCGCCGAGGATTTGGCGCTCCCGGCAGTGCGTGAGCTCGTCGACCGCGGCCAGGAAGGCGTCGTAGTCGATCGGCTTGGGGAGCACGCGAGCGACACCGAGGCTCGTCGCGTCATGTTTTGAAGACGCGGATGAAACAATGACTGGTATACGCGCCGTCTTCTCGTTGTGCCGGAGCGCCGTGAGCAGGCCCCAGCCGTCCATCACCGGCATCATGATGTCGACGACGAGCAGGTCCGGCGGCGCGATCTGGTCGAGCAGCGCCAGCGCCTCCTCCCCGTTCGAGGCGCAGCGCACCTCGTAGCCGCCCTCGCTCTCCAGGATCATGCTCACGACCTCCTGGATGCTGGGCTCATCGTCGACGACAACCACGAGCTTGGCGCGGCTGTTCGGCGCGCTCGAGCGTGTTCGTACCTCTGCGTTGCGCCGCACCGTCCGACCTCCGAGCGTATCGACCAGCATGCCCACTCTCCCCTGCGCGCTCTCCGGATCGAATTCCAGGGATGAACCAGAGTATCCCCCACGCCCCTGGTTCCGTCGCTGCGTGGAATCCAAGATTGAAAGCTCAGGAGACTCCCGAAACGGGCGGCGGACCTGCGCGTGGGCATTGCGCCCGAGACCGCGATCGCCGGCGCGGCGCGACCAGGACATCCGCCCGCCCGCGCGCACGTGAAGCCCGGGCGTTCGCGGCGAGGCCCGCGGGCGCCGAAAACTTGCCTTTCCCGGGGGAGCGCGCCCCGGCCGACGCGTTCGGCCGGTATTCGCGCCGCGCGCGGAGGACGCCCGTGACGCGTGCGGAGGACGCCCATGACGCGCGCGGCTGACGCCCATGACGCGCGGCTGACGCCCATGACGCGCGCGGCCGACGCCCATGACGCGCGCGGAGGACGCCCACGACGCGCGCCGGGCCGTCGACGCGCGCGGCTCCTACTGCGCCGTACCTTCGAGCTGCGCCGTGGCGTCGTGGTAAGCGCGCGTGACGTCGGACTCGTCCAGGATGCCGACGATCTTGCCGTCGCCGTCGGTGACCAGGAGCTCGCGCACGCGGAGCTCCAGCAGCACCTGGAGCGCGCGGTGCAGGTCCGCGGTCTCGCTGACCGAGGCGGGGCTCGCCATCATGTCGTGCGCGATCGCGAGCCCCGACAGCTCGGGGCTCATCGCGGTGGCGCGGAGGATCTCGGCGTCGATGGTCCCGATGACCTTGCCCTCCTCGGAGAGCACCGGGAAGGTGTCCTGCCACTCGCACGCCGCGATGCGCTCGACCACGACCGCCGCGGGCGTCCGCGCCTCGAACGACACGAACGGGCGGCTGCGGATGACGATGTCGGCGACGCGGATGCTGCGGAGCACGTCGACGATGAGCTCGTCGCGGTGCGCCGGGGACTCGCGCTTCGTCGCGACCTGCGCGCGGTACAGGGTGCTGTGCCGCAGCGCCACGAAGGCGATGCCCTCGCACAGCATGAGCGGCACGAGCAGGTCGTAGCTGCCGGCGAGCTCGCAGACCATGACGAGCGAGGCGATCGGCACGTGCGCGATGCCGCCGTAGAACGTGCCCATCCCGACGAGCGCGAACGCGCCGGGGTCGATGCGCGGGTCGCCGAGGAGGAGCTCCGCCGCGCGCCCGAACGCCCCGCCGGTGAGCGCGCCGAGCACGAGCGACGGGCCGAAGTCGCCGGCGCTGCCGCCCGAGCCCACGGTGAGCGAGGTCGCGACGATCTTCGTCGCGAGCAGCACGAGCAGCAGCTGCACCCCCGTCCACCCGCTGGGCATCCACGAGGCCCCGGTGATCGCGACCTGGGCCGCCCCGTACCCCGCGCCCAGCAGGCCGAACCCTTGCCCCGGCCGGTCGAAGCGCGGCCCGAGGAGCATCAGCAGCGGGGCCACGAGCGCGCCGAGCGCGAGGCCGCCGAGCGCGGGCTTCGCCCAGATCGGCAGCCGGATCTGGTGCATCGTGTGCTCCACGGTGTGCAGCGTCCGGAGGAACACCGTGGCCACGAGCGAGACCACGAGCGCGAGCGCGGCGTAGATCGGGAGGTGGGCCGGGATGAACGGGTAGCGGGGCGCGTGCGCGAAGAGGGTCGACTCGCCGAAGAAGTAGATGAAGACCGAGTACGAGACGACGCTGGCGAGGATGGACGGCACGAGCGCGTCGGCCTCGAAGTCGTCGCGGTGCAGCACCTCGACGGCGAGGAGCGCGGCCCCGAGCGGGGTCCGGAACACGGCCGACATGCCCGCGGCCGCGCCCGCGATGAGCAGGATCCGCCGCTCGCGCGCGCCCACCCGGAGGGCGCGCCCGATGATCGAGCCGATCGCGCCGCCGATCTGCATCGTCGGCCCCTCGCGCCCGCCGGAGCCGCCCGAGCCGAGCGTGAAGATCGAGGCGATCGCCTTCACCATCGGGACGCGGCGGCGCATGTTGCCGCCGAGCCGGTGGAACGCGTTGATGAACGCGTCGCTGCCGCCGCCGCGGGTCTCGGGCGCGAGCTTGGCCGTGAGCAGCCCGCCGACGAGGGCGCCGAGGGCCGGCACGAGGCAGACGAGCCACGGCCGGAACGGCCCGGTGTGCACGCCGGTGAGCACCGCCTCGCCCTTCGCGCGGAGCGGCCTATAGCCGGTGGGCGCGACGAGGAGCTCGTGCTCGGCGAGCTCGAGGGCGGCGAAGAACAGCGAGCCGGCGATGCCGGCCGCCACGCCGACGAGGATCGCGTGGAGCAGCACCCGACCGACGAGCTGGAACGCGATGAGCCCCTGCGCCCTGGGGATCGGCGTGCGCACCGCCGCCCCGATGCGGCTCGGGCGTGAAGCGTGGTGGTCCTCGGGGGATGACATCATGATCTCGGGGGCCAGCGTCCCCCCGCCGCTGGGCCTGGCAGGGGCGGTAGCTTCCCTGATCTGGCCGCGGGTTGCCGCCTGAAATCGCCGCCGGGAGCGACTTCTCCGGCGTGGGCGCCCTGTCGTCGGCTTCCGATCGGCGCTCCACCGCTCCATAGCGTGGAAGGAAGGCCGTGCGGGTCCGGTCTGCGGACCGTTCCGGGCGCGGACGAGGTGGAGTCATGACGACCGATCGGATCACCGTCGAGTACGGCACCCTCATCACCGGAGACGAGAGCGTCGCGATGGGCGACGCGGCGGTCCAGACGACGGACGAGAGCGTCCGCACGACGGCCGAGACGGTGGTCACGCCCGTGGTGGCGCTGGACCTGGCGGCCGAGATCCTGACGGGCGCGCTGGGGCCGCTGATCGACGCGGACTACGTGCAGGGCAAGACGCAGTTCCGCGACGTGCTCTGCGACCGGATCGACATCTCGCAGCTCGAGGCGGAGGAGCTGGTCGACGACATGGAGCGGTCCGGGCGGATCCGCTTCATCGGCGCGGAGGAGGGCCGGGGGTGGCACGTGCAGCAAGGCGTCGGCGCGCGCTGAGCGTCGAGGCGCCGCGCGCCGTCGACCACGCGCCGCGCGCCGTGGTGCCCGATGAAACAATTCCCTTGCCGGCATAGTCAAGACATGGCCTACGTTGAGGCGCCTATGGAGGACGGTACGAAGCCGCGCAAGGCCGTGGTCCCGAGCGCTCCGCCCATTCCGCTCGTGATCGTGGCCGGCTGTCCTGCCGAGTTCGTCGCGGTGTGCCGGGAGGTGGGGGCGCGGCTCGGGGTCGCGGTGCGCGAGTGCGATCTGCGCTCGCTCCGGCCGACGATCGCGGCCTCGCAGCCCTATGCGGTCATCGTGACGGAGGATCTGTACCGGTTCGAGCCGGCGTCGTTCGATGCGGTCATCCGCCAGGCGCCGGCCTCGCTGGTGCGCATCGATCCCCGGGAGGCGCACGACGATTCGATGCGGCGGCTCCTCATCGGCGCCATCTTCGAGTCCGCGGCGACCGAGCCGGGCAGCGGGATCCGGTCGATCCTCACCTGAGGCGGGCCGCCGCGCCGGCCGGTCGCTCCGGGTTCGACGAGGGAGAAAGGCGCCGAAACGTAGAGGGCGCCAATCGAGGAGAGACAGAGGAGATCGCTCTTCTCTCTATCCCCTCGTGGCGCCCTTGCCGGTCCAGAGGCCCTCGCGCGAGCCGCCGCCGCGCGGCGCGGCCGTCAGGGCCTGCGCTTCATGCCGGGGAGGGTGCCCTTCTCGGTCGGCGGCTCGAGGTACTCGATCTGCTCGGCCGACATGATGCCGTACTTCGGGTTGGCCGCGGCGCCGCCGGTCGACTTCGTGAACGTCACGCCGTAGGTGCCGGTGACCTTCACCTTCGCGCCGACGGCCGGGACCGGGTTCGGCAGATCCTGGCCCCAGAACTCGTCGGTGAGCTTCGCCTCGTTCTCCTTGCCGCGCGGCGCCCGGTCGATCGCCTCGATCAGGCTGTAGATCTGCGCGAAGTTCGAGGCCCAGCCCATCACCTCGATCACGTCCTTCGTCTCGCCCTTCTCGTCGGCGATCGCGAAGCTCGGGACCGGGGCCTTACAGTCCGCCGGGTCGGCCTTGCCCGTCTTGTGGACGGCGCAGGGCGGGGCCTCCGCGAGGTTCGTCTTGACGATGTAGCCGACGATCGAGAGCTTCTTGCCGTTCACGTCCTCGAAGTGGACGCGGCTCCGGAGGTCGTGCGTGACGCCCCACACCGTGTAGGCGTCGCCCTGCTTCTTGTTCTTCGCGGGGAGCGTCGGCACCGCGGGCAGGCTCGGCTTCTGGCCGCTGAACGCGGGCTTGGCTTGGTAGGGCTGCTCGTCCGTTCCGCACCCTGAAGTGCCCGCGACGAGGAGGATAGCGGCGGCGAGGGTTCGACCGAATCGGGCGTTCATGGCATCTCCAAGGTCAACGTGACGGGGGCATCCGGCAGGAAAGATCCAGCGCTGGAGTAGCCTCCGGACGGCGGTGCGCCGCGTGCGGATCAGGCGCCTCTCGCGTGCGCGCGCGGCGGCGGAAACGGCTAACACGGCCGCGAGCGGATCGTAAAGAGAAACGGAAACGTCCCCCTCTCTTCATCGGGCGGCGACGCGGCGGCGCGCCGCGGCGGAGGTCGACGCTCCACCGCCGGAGCGGCCGCTCGCGGGCCGGAGCGGGAGCGCGCGGGGCCTACGACGCGCGCGGGGCCTTCGAGGCGCGCGGGGCTGCCCGCGGAGGCGCGCGGGCTGCTCGCGGAGGCGCGCGGGCTGCCCGCGCGGGGGGAACCCGCTGGCTCGCTCGTTACGCACGTCGGGGCGCTGGTTACGCGGGGCTTCGCGGCGTTCTCCCGGCCCCCGGGTGTCCGTGAAACCGCGGAGGGCGCGTTTCCGCTCTTCGCGCTGGCAACATCGATCGAGTACCCTCTCCGTCCCATGCGCGAGACGACCCTGCGCGCCGCTTTCGAAGCGTCGAAGGTTTTGGTGATGATCCTCGCTGGCGGCGAAGGCCGCCGGCTCGGCCCCCTGACGCACGACCGGGCGAAGCCGGCCGTGCCGTTCGGCGGCCGCTACCGGATCATCGACATCGTCCTCTCGAACTTCGTCAACTCCGGCCTGCACCGAATCAAGATCCTCACGCAGTACAAGAGCGCGTCGCTAGACGAGCACATCGCCCGAGCTTGGCGCCTGTCGCCGATGCTCGACAGCTTCATCGAGACCGTCCCGGCGCAGCAGCGCACGGGCAAGAGCTGGTTCAAGGGATCGGCCGACGCCGTCTACCAGACCCAGCACGTCATCACCGACGAGTCGCCCGAGCACCTCTGCATCTTCGGCGGCGACCACGTCTACAAGATGGACGTGCGCCAGATGCTGCACGATCACCTCGCGCGCGGCGCCGACGTGACCGTGGCCGCCATCCCGGTGTCCAAGGAAGAGGCCCGCGCCTTCGGCGTCATCGAGTGCGACGAGGCGGGGCGGATCATCGCCTTCCACGAGAAGGTGCAGGATCCGCCGAGCATGCCCGGCAGGCCGGGCATGTGCCTCGCGTCGATGGGCAACTACATCTTCAAGACCCCGGCGCTGCTCGACGTCCTCGAGCAGGACGCCGCGACCGAGGACAGCGCGCACGACTTCGGCCGCGACATCATCCCGCGGATGGTGAAGAGCGGCAGCCGCGTCTATGTCTACGATTTCCACGAGAACCGCGTCCCTGGCGAGGACGAGGGCGCGGGGTACTGGCGCGACATCGGGACGATCGACGCCTACTGGGCGGCCCAGATGGATCTCGTGAGCATCCAGCCGGCGTTCAACTTCTACAACCCGCGCTGGCCGATCCGGACGGGCATCAGCCACGACCCGCCCGCCAAGTTCGTCTTCCGCGACGAGGCGAACGCGCGCGTCGGCATCGCGACGGACAGCCTCGTCTCGCTCGGGTGCATCATCTCCGGCGGCCGGATCCACCGGAGCGTGCTCTCGAACCGGGTCCGCGTGAACTCCTTCAGCCACATCGAGGAGTGCGTGCTGTTCGAGGACGTCAAGATCGGGCGCCACGTGAAGCTGCGCCGCTGCATCATCGACAAGGACGTCGAGATCCCCGCCGGCGCCGAGATCGGCTTCAACCTCGAGGAGGACCGCAAGAAGTGGTTCGTCAGCGAGGGCGGGATCGTCGTCATCCCGAAGCGCGCGAAGATCGACTCCCCGTAACGCTCCTGACCGGCCCGCCGCGCCCGCGGCGGGCGCCGGCCAGAGGCCTGCCCGCCCGCTCGGCCGCGGCGGCGGAGGCCGGCGATGCCGTCGTAACTTCCTGAAATTCCAGGAAAAATGTCGCTCGTGACCCCCGGCGGCGGCGGGCGCTGCCGCGGGGCGGGGGCCGCCGAGCTCGGGGGGCCGGGGCCTGGAGGCCCCCTGAGCCGGGCGTCCCTGCTACGTTGGGTGTGCGATGCCGCGCACGATCATCATCGGTGACGTCCACGGCTGCCGGGATGAGCTGGCGCGGCTGATCGAGCACGTCGGCTTCGCGTCGGGCGATCGGGTGGTCATGGTCGGCGATCTGATCGTGCGCGGCCCGGATCCGTGCGGAACGCTCGATCTGCTCCGGGAGCTCGGCGCGATCTCGGTGCGGGGCAACCACGAGGATCGGCTGCTCCGCTGGCGCGCCGGGCGCAGCGATCCGCGCGGCGAGCCGCTGGGGGAGCTCTCGAAGGAGACCGCGCAGCAGCTGCGCAAGCGCGACTGGGCGTGGCTCGAGACGCTGCCGTACTGGCTGGATCTGCCGGAGCACGGGCTGCGCGTCGTCCACGCGGGGCTGATCCCCGGGCTGCCGATCGAGCGGCAGGATCCGCACACGTTGATGTACGTGCGCTGCCTCGGCCGCTACGGCGAGCCGGTCGAGCGCCGCGGGGGCAAGACGCTGTGGGGCCAGACCTACCAGGGCCCGCCGCACGTGGTGTTCGGCCACAACGCGCGCAGCGAGCCGCAGATGCACGCGTGGGCGACCGGGATCGACACCGGCGCCGTCTACGGGGGGCGCCTCACCGCGATGGTGCTCCACGACGGCGAGCGCGTGCCGCCGCCCGCGTTGCGCGGCGAGGTGCTCGTCTCGGTCCCGGCGCGCCGCCGCTACGTCGGGCGGTAGAGCGACGGTCTCCCGCTGCGGATACGGGCCCACCTCGGCGTCTTCGGTGCTCAGCGCACGGGAGTGCGCTTCCGCGCCGAAGACGCCGATCTGGGCCCGTCTCCTGTGCGGGAGACCGCCGCTCTGGATGCGCGGGCTGGATGCGTGGGGTGCGGCGCGCGCGGCGCGGAAATGCTCCGCGTGCTCCAGAAGTTTCGTGCGATCGGCGGGGCAGAGGTGGGCGATTTTCGTTAGGCTCCCGGCGCGCCGCCGCCGCTCTTCAGGCGGGCGGCCCGTCACGGAGCAAGCCAGGTGGAGCCTCGATACCCGTTCGTTGCAGTCGATGTCCCCGAGCCGGAGGCCGACGAGATCGCCGCCGCGCTCTTCGAGCTGGGCGCCTCGGGCGTGGAGCAGCGCGACGAGCAGACGCTCGTGCGCGGCGCGCGCTCGGGCCAGGTGACGCTCGTCGCGAGCTTCGAGGATCACGGCGAGGCGGAGGCGGCGATCGCGGCGCTCGGGGAGCTCTCGCCGCCGCTCGCCGCGCGGCTGGAGGAGGTGGTGGGCGACGCCTGGCGCGACGCGTGGAAGGAGCACTTCGCGCCGTTCGCGCTGACGCCCACGATCACGGTGGTGCCGCCGTGGGCTCAACGCGCGCCGGAGCGCGAGGGCGAGCGGGTGCTGCTGCTCGAGCCGGGGAGGGCGTTCGGCACGGGCCTGCACGCGACGACCGCGCTCGTGGCGGAGCTGCTCGACGAGCACGCGGCCGAGCTCCGCGGCCGGGAGATCCTCGATGTGGGCACGGGCAGCGGGATCCTCGCGCTCGTCGCGCTGCTGCTCGGGGCGGAGCGGGCGGTCGCGATCGACAACGACGACGACGTGATCGAGGTGGTCCTCGAGAACGCGGCGCGCAACGGCCTCGAGGGACGCGTCGACGCGAGCGCCGGCGTGGTCGAGCAGGTGACGCGGCAGTTCCCGTGGGTGGTCGCGAACATCGAGGCGCGGGTGCTCCGGCCGTTGGCGCCCGAGCTCGCGCGCGTGCTCGCGCCGGGCGGCTGGCTGATCCTGTCGGGCATCCTCGAGAGCGAGCGGGACGATCTCGTGGCGCGGTACACGTCGCTGCCGCGCCCGCTCGCGCACGTCGCGACCCGGCCGGATCCCGCGTCGGGGCGGGGCGAGCGCGCGTCGGGGCGGGGCGACGCGGGCGGCGAGGGCTGGGTGGCGCTCCTGTTCCGCGCGCCGGGCGGCGCGGCGCCCGCGGCGGGATGAGCGGCCAGGGGCTGCTCCGGGTGCCGCTCGGGTCGATCGCGGCGGGCGTGATCGCGCTGCCGCCGGAGGCGGCGAGCTACGTCGTGCGGGTGCACCGCCTGCGCGAGGGGGATCGGTTCGTCGTGTTCGATCCGGAGCTCGGGGTCGAGGCGGACGCCACGCTCGAGTCGGTCGGCCGGAGGAGCGCGGAGGCGCGCATCGACGCGCCCCGGCCGGCGGCGCTGCGGCCGGGCCGGCGGGTGACGTGGATCCAGGCGGTCGGCAAGGGCGACAAGATGGACGCGGTGGTGCGCGACGCGACCGAGCTCGGCGCGACGCGGATCATCCCGGCGATCTCGGCGCGCAGCGTGGCGCGCCCGGGCGAGGACAAGAGCCAAAGGTGGCGCCGGATCGCGGTCGAGGCGGCGCGCCAGTGCGGCCGCGGGGACGCGCCGCGCGTCGACGCGCCGATGAGCCTCGCGGCGGCGCTCGCGGCGGCGGGGGCGGCGCGGCCCGGCGAGGGCGGCGCGCTGGGGATGGTGCTCGATCCCTACGCGGAGACGCCGCTCGGCGCGCGGCTCGGCGCGCTCTCGCCGGGGGTGGAGGCGGCGTTCGCGGTCGGTCCGGAGGGCGGGTTCACGCCGGAGGAGCTCGGCGTGTGCGCGGCGCTCGGGTTCGAGCGCGTGCGCCTCGGCGCGCTGACGCTGCGCACCGAGACGGTGTGCGCGGCGGCGCTCGGGGCGCTGATCGCGGTGAGCGACGCGCGCGGGGGGTGATGGGCCGGCGCTCCGCGAGCGGCGCGCTGGCCGGCGTCGGCCTGCGCGTCATGGGGACATCTGCCGGCGCCGGCGCGCGGTGGATCGCGCGGCTCGCCATCGCGCTCGCGGTCGTCCCCTGCGCGTGCAACGGCGCGGCGGACGCGCCGAGGAGCGGGCGCGCGCTGCCGCCGGACGGCGTCGCGCTCGCTTCCGCGGAGCGAGGCCCGGCGCCGCCGCCGAGCGTGACCGCCGCGGCGCCGGCGATCCCGACGGCCGCGGCGCCGGCGAGCGCGCCGCCCGAGCAGGCGCCGTGGCCTCGAGCGCGACCGCCGCGGGTCGAGACGGACTGGTGCATCGACGGCGTCGACGCGCTCGACGAGGAGACCTGCTACGCGCTGCCCGACGCGCCGACGCGCGCGCTGCTCATCTACCTCCACGGGATCGTCCCGCCGGGGAACGAGAGCCAGCAGAAGACCAACTTCGAGACGGTCGTGTCGCGCGCCGCCCGGCGCGCGGGCGTCGCGGCCCTGATGCCGCGCGGCAAGGTCGGCCTCGCGCCGAAGGGGTACGCGCGCTGGTGGGGCTGGCCGACGGGCGGGCGGGCGTACGAGGAGCACGCCGCCGCGTTCGTGGCGACGTTCGCGGAGAAGCGGCGCAAGCTCGAGGAGATCGCCGGCGTCGCGTTCTCGCGGGTGTACGTCGCCGGCTCGTCGTCGGGCGCGTTCTTCGCCGCGGCGCTCGCGCTGCGCGGCGGCATCGACGCCGACGGCTTCGGCGCGATGTCCGGCGGCGGCGGCCAGGCGACGGCCGAGCTCGCGACGCTCGCGCCAAGGCCGTTCTACATCGGCTTCGGCGCTCACGATTCGGTGGGCCGCTCGGCCCGCGCCCTCGCCGACGTCCTGCGCGGGGCGGGCTGGCCCGTGCGCGTCGCCGAGCACCCGGTCGGGCACGGCGCCAAGGAGGTCTACCTGGACGAGGCGTTCGCCTTCTGGCGCGAGCACGACGCGCGGTAGGCGAGCGCCTGCGCGCCGGCAGCGGTGAGCGAGAGCGAGCCCCGGCCTCCGCAAGCGCTTCTTGAAAGCCGCCCGGATCGACGTACGCGAGCGGGGTGTTCAGCACATAGCTGTATGGATTCCAGCTCTGCCGGAAGGATGGCATCGAAACGATGGGGGCCGTGGTCAAGAACCGCCCGATCCTGGGATCGTAGATCCTGCCCTTCATGTTCACGAGCCCGAGCTCGTCGCTCTCGTGCCCGGTGAACCCCTGCGTCGTCTCGCTGGCGAACGACGCCGGCGCGGTCTCTCCCCACACGGGGCGTGTCAACTTGAAGAGTCACATAGCGCCGTCTATACGGGATGACCGGCATCCTCCTGACGCTGAGCACGGATCCTCGCGGACTCCAGCTCTGATCGAGCGTCGGGAGGTGAGCTACTCCTCACTTAACCGAGCCAAGAATTCATCAAACCGAGTTCCATAATTAATCTCATCGTCTAGGCCGACAAATGGAACACGAACAATCCTCGCCGGCTCAGTCCGACGATCGAACGCGAATGCCTCTCCGCCGCCATCCGATCCGAACGCAAGCAAGTGTGGCGCAAATTCGTCGATATGGTGCTGTTCGTTCAAGCCGATAATGCTCGCCACAGGCCACAGAACGAGATGCCGACCGTTTCTTCCGATTGGCCCCTCAGTGCCATCGGATCGCTGCATGAATTCGATGTATCCCGGTGGGAATCCAACCTTGGCTCGTGTCACAAAATCGCGAATGTCTTCGGCCGGCGCAGGCGAATTTCGAATGAGTTGCGCGGTGAGCAGATCGATGTCGATCATTTGCTGATCACCACTTCCACATGGATTCGCATACGGTTCCAGAACGTTGTAGGCGGCGCGTGTTCAGTCTGTGTGACTGCGATCTTGTTTGACAGATCTGTGGAGCTTCCACCAAAGTTGACCGGAGGGTGGCAGAATCTGGTAGTGTGCGCCGCGCTTCTCTAAAATAACAATTCCCGAACATTTTTATGAACTATGGCTAAATCCAGTCTTCCGTTGCGATTGGCCTCGCGGATTCCCGTGCGGGTACTGCATTGAGACAGGAACGGAATCGCGGTGTCCGTGATAAGCTCACGAATTCTCTGTTGTCGCTCGATGGATCCAATGGATTTGTTTTCTAGATTAAGAAGAACTTGCCTGACTTGCCCCTCTGCTTCGGGCACCAGCGATTCGAGCCTCAATCGAACATGGCATTCGTTTTCCTTGGGCGGCAAACGTGTCGGCTTCTGAGAAATCCACTTTACGAAGATGCCAAGGTTGATGTAGTACTGCTGCCCGAAGTTCGAGGGCTGTACATCGACTACCAGCACTGTCTCCTCTGTGTTGCGGTACCAGGTTCCATGCTTTCGCGAAAAATGCGCGTCCATTAGTGCGGCGTCGGTGGCAAGCTTGATTGGATTTTCTGTCTTCATGGATAAGTCTCCACGCGTCCTGTCCATGTCTGTCCAGTGATATCTTCCAGCTCCTTCACGTAGTCCTCAACTTGTTTTTGCCCTTCGCGGATCGCGCGCGGATTGTTTGGCTTGAGTTCGATTACCTCACGAGTTTTCGGATTGATCGCATCTGGGCGGCGACCACTCGGCAATCGGAATTCTTTCTGAAATCCTGGAGGGGGTTGCCATTCCTTGTGTGCTGCTCGTCCTGCCGCTGTCGCCGCTGTTTCTCCAGAATTCGGCGTGCTCTGTGAAACGGGCGCCGTGCCCTGCGGACCAGTGCTGGCAGGTCCGCTCGACATCAGCGCTTGCGACAGCCCCTGGATCCCCGCCGCGATGTTGCCGACCCCGCCGACCACGAGCCCGGTCGACACCGCGATCGCAGGTACACCGAACACCGCGCCGATCCCGGTGGAGCTCGTGATGCCCCCGAAGACCTCCCCCGCCGAGCCTCCGATCGTGAGGGCGAGCCCACCCACGATCTGCCCAATAGCCAGGCCCATCCTGGCTTCCGGCGTCCCATGGGCCAGCACGCCTGCGGCGTCCAGCAACTCATGACCCACGCCGGCGAAAGGAACCGCCCCCAGCAGCAACCCGGCGACGAACCCTCCCTCCACCTGCACGTAGGGGTTCTGCGACCAGTCGATCGGCGCCGTGGTCACTGGCTGCGGCACATGCCCGGAAGCGCTCCCGGTCGTGCTGACGTCGATCGGCGGCATGGCGCCGCCCGTCCCGGCAGCCACGGTGTTGGTGTCGGCGTCGGAGCGCGCCTCGACCTTCGGAACCGGGCGGCCGATCAGCTTGAGTCCGATCGGCGGCAGGTCGAGCACTTCCCAACGGAACTCCGCGCCGGCCGATAGCGGTGAGCGAGCCCCGGCCTCCGGGAGCGCTTCTTGAAAGCCGCCCGGGTCGACGTACGCGAGCGGGTTGTTCAGCACGTAGCTGTACGGATTCCAGCTCTGCCCGAAGGACGGGATCGAAACGATCGGGTCCGTGGTCAAGAACCGCCCGATCCTGGCATCGTAGAGCCGGCCCTTCATGTTCACGAGCCCGAGCTCATCGTCGCTCTCGTGCCCGGTGAACCCGTGCGTCGTCTCGCTGGCGAACGACGCCGGCGCGGTCTCTCCCCACACGGGGTTCCTGCGCTGTCCGAACGGGTCGTAGCTCCGCCGCTCGATCACGTCGCCGTCCTCGTCGGTGAGCGCATCGATTGAGCCGAGGTGATCGACATGCACGTACCGCGTGTCGCCGCCCGAGCCTCCGCGGGTCACGATCGCCACCACGCGCTCCGGCGAGTGGACGTGGTACCGATGCTCCACGGTGCCCGATGGCGCCTTGGTGACCCGCTCGTACAGATCGCCGAAGTAGAGCGTCTCCTGCTCCGGCGTGGTCTTGCGGATCCGCTGCTGGTCGCCGTCGTAGCCGAACGTGATGGTGCTCGCGCCCTGCGTGATGCGCTCCGGCAGGTCGAACGGCGTATAGCGCATCGTCGTGCCGCCGGGCCGCGCGATCTGATTGCCAACGGCGTCGTAAGAGAAGCTGTCGGTGCCCGCGCCGGTGACCGCGTGCGGGTGCAGCGGGTCATCGTACGAGAGCGTTCCGATGTCCGACTTGAAGGTGAGGTTGCCGTTCGGGTGGTAGTCGTAGCGGAGCGCGCAGGGCGCCGACGCGCTCTCGACGTCGCCGAAGTACGCGCAGGTCAGCCGCTGGAGCGGATCGAAGCGGAAGCGCTCCGTCGTGTTCTCGGGCTGGAGCGCATCGGTGCGGCGCGTGAGATTCAGGAGATCGTCGAACCCATAGTCGAGGTCCTGCACCTCACCCGCGCCGCTCCGCGTCGCCACGTGCCTCAGGCGCTGCTTGTCGGCGAAATAGCTCCGCTCCGTGATGACGCCGTTGCCGAACACCTCCTCCTGGAAGCGCCCCGCGTCGTCCACGTCCGTCAAGCGCCAGTAGGCGGAGCCCGTTCCGCGGTCGCGCACGGCGATCACGTGGCCGTGCGCGTCGTGGTCGTGGTCCACGACGAACGGCGCCGCGCCGGCCGGCGACGGATACGTGACCGCTTCGACGCGACCGAGCTCGTCGTAGCGCAGCCTCGCCTCCAGGGGAGCGCGCTCGCCGTCGATGCGGAGCGAGAGCGCGTCGAGCTGGCCGCGCTCGGTGTACCCATACGTCTTCTCCCCGTCGGGGCTCGCGAGCGCGTGGAGCTTTCCGATCCCGTGCGCCGCGGTGTCCCAGGTCCACGTGGTCGTCAGGCGCTCGGCGCCCTCCTGGTCGACGCGGGAGCGGGGTCGCCCGAGCGCGTCGTACGCCCACGAGGTCTCTCGCCCGAGCGCATCGGTCGCCGAAACCAGCTCGCCGAAGCCGTCATGGATCGAGACCGTCGTGCCCCGATCGGGGTCGTCGAGCTGCCGGACGCGGCCGAACGCATCGCGCGTCGTGCGCGTCACCGCATCGCCTGGATCGGTGACCGTGTGGAGCATGCCGAACGGGCCGTAACTGTAGCGGGTGATCCCGCCGGCTGCGTCGGTGATCGACTCGGTTCGCCCCAGCGGATCCTGCTCGGTCACCGTCACGTGATCGAGCGGGTCGACGACGCGCACGCGCCAGCCGTCGTACTCGGTCGTCGTGACCGCATTCCACGGCGCGGTATGCCGCACCTCGCGGCCTACCGCGTCGTACTCGAAGCGATCGTACAGCCTCTCGCTTTCGGCGGCATCTTCGCGGACCGGCACCGAGCGCCGCGCGATGTGCTCTCCCAGCGCGTCGTAGCCAATCTCTTGCAGGATGCGCTTCGCATCGCCCGAGCCCTGCGCCGGCTCCGGCTCGGGTCCGTACCACCACCACCGGATCGGGCGGCCGAGGCCATCGAACTGGACCGTATCGTCGGCCCCGCCCGTCGTCGTGTGCCGCTGCCTCACCCGCCAGGCGTCCTGCTCTGGGCCGCCGTCCTTGGTGCGGGAGAGCACGACCGTCGTCGTCGTGCCATCCGGGCGCCTCTCGACGCCGAGGCGCCCGAAGCCGTCGTACGCCCACGTCGTCACGAGCTGATTCGGATCGACCTGCTTGAGGAGCACGCCGAGCGCGTCGTCGAGCTCCACGAGCGTGGTGTGCCCGGCCGCGTTCACGTACTTCTCGGGGAACATGCCCTCCTCGTCGAAATCCGTGCTGGAGGTCCGCTTGTGCCCGAAGGCGTCCTCCGCCGTGACGCCGGTGATGTTCCCGAAGTCGTCGCGCTCGTAGGCGATCGTCAGGTTCGTGTCCGGCAGGCCGTCGTCGCTCTCGGTGGACTCGGTCTCCACCTCGCCGTAGATCGTCGTGGTCCGCGTGACGTTCCGGCACTGCGATATCCCCGCCGCCGCGCTGCACTGCTTCTGCGTCTGGAGCTGGCCGAGGACCCAGCGCTCCGTGTCGTTCTTGAACGTCCGCGTGACCTTGAACGTCAGGTCGACGCCGCTCGTCGAGACCTCTTCGGCGCGCACATTGCCGAAGGTGTCGAAGTCCGTCACGGTCGACACCGAGTCGCGCAGCAGCGTCGCGCCGTCGCCTCCGGCCTCGAATTCCCGCACGTACGCCTCGTGGGAGGGCGCTGCGCCGTTCGGGGGTCGATAGATCCCTTGCGCTCGCCTCACGCGGCGCTCGGTCGGCAGCGTGAAGTACGTCGCGCCTTCGTTCGTCGGTACGAGCGTCCGCTTCACGTCGACGAACGAGAGCTCGATCTGCTCCGGTCTGGGCTGGCTCGCCAGCCCCGGCGCCCAGCGCCATGTCCGCTGGACGCTCCCCGCGAAAGGAAAGACCTGGAGCTCGTCGTCGAAGGTGACGTGATCGTACGCTTCGAGCGTCGCGGCGCCCGTATCCAGGTCGGTGACGATCCGCTCCCCGAACCCGAGAAATCCCCGGCCCAGCCGGTGGTAGCGTCCGTCGCGGTAGCTGACCTCGAAGCGCCGCGGTCGGTCCGCCCCGTTGTTGAGGGCGTACGCGCTGACCACCCGCCGAGGCCCGACCACGCAACGGCGCGGATAGCCGCAGTCGTCCGCCGCGCCGGAACGCGCGAGGTACAGCGGACTCCCCCGCGCCGGATCCTCCGCCCTGTCGCCCGTCGCCACCGGCGCGTCAGTCAGATGCCCGTACGAGATGCTCACATTGGGCACGAAGCCAGGATCGGTCGGGTCGTGCGCGTTCATCCCATCGGAGACCGCGACCAGGAGATCCTGGTCGGCCGAGAGGTTCCGGAACACGTTGAACACGCCGCCGAGCGACAGGATCACGTCCTGCGCGCCGTCGCCGTCGACGTCGCCGGTGCGCGCCCCGCGCGGATCGGCCAGGGTGACCGCGTCGCCGAGGCTGGCCTCGAACGGCAGCCCCGGGTCGACCAGCCTGAAGGGCGGCCCAGCACGGTCGCCGGTCGCGAGCAGGACGGCCCATGACGGGAGCACATCGGAGCCGCCCAGCAGCATGCCTGGTGGAACCGGCGTGAGGAGATCCTGCCGCCCATCGCCGTTGATGTCGAGCGGCACGGCGAACCGGAGGAACGCGTCCTGATCGGGAAGACCGAACAAATCCCCGAAGCTGAACGCATCGACGGTCCGGAACGGCGAGGCCACGAAGATCGGCCCCGTGTTGAAGTAGGTATACAGCTGGTGATCACCCGGGCCGGATTCGACGGCATCGGGAAGGCCGTCGCCGTTCGCGTCGAGAAATAAGACGCGGCCCCCGGGCCACACGACGGGGAGCTCGGTGTCGATCACCTCCCAGCGCCCCTGGCTCCGGCGCATGATCGCGTCGTAGCTCGATCCGAGGAGGACCGTCCCGTCACCGAAACGTCGCAGGGACGGCACGACGAGATCGACCTTGCCGTCGGCGTCGATGTCGAGCGTATGGAGTTCCGTATCGCAGGGATAGCCGGTGAGCAGCTCGATCGATTCGCCCGCGGGATCGAAGCCCGCGGGCATCGCGCCGCGCGCAGGTCGCCAGGGGTGGACGGCCCACACGGCAGCGAGCGGGAGCGGTGCCTGTGCCTCGCGGGCGTGGTCCTCGCACTGGATCAGATCCGGCACGCCATCGCCGTCCAGATCGGCGAGGTGCATCGACGCGCCGGGGCTGCTCAAGCTCGGCGGCGCGGGCGTGACCCCGAGCGGGAACGGCCTGCGGATGCCCGTGTCATGGAGCGCGAAGGTCCAGTCCGGTCGGGACAGGAGCACATGCCACGTGATCTCCGTGCCGTAAACGTCATGGAGCAGCACGTCCGCCCGCCCATCGTCGTCGTAGTCCAGGACCGTCCCGAGCTCGGGCTGAAGAAGGGTCGGATCGGAGGGCCCCACCGGATCGGCGACCGTGGGCCACTCTTCGAGGAAGGCGAGCTCCGGCGGTACGAGATAGGACGGCGAGGCGCGCGGCCCGACGTTTCTCGCCACCCGCCACGCGGTGATCGGATTCCTCGATGTGCTGAGCCCCGCGACCATGTCCGGGATCACGAGGTCGTCGCGCCCGTCGGCATCGAGGTCGAACACCATCGGGCTCGCCCTCTCGGAGACCGGCTCGTCGATCTCCGTCGTCACCCGCTTGAATCCGGGCTTCGCGTGGCTGTACTGAAAGCGTGTGGGAGGCCTGCAGACCTTGTCGCTCGCGCACTCCTCGACCTCGGTCAGGAGCGTACGGCTCGTCGTCGGGCTGAGCTCATAGCGGAACCCGTAGCTCCGGACCAGCGCGTCGCCCGGACCGAGCATCTGGATCTCTTCAAGGCGAAGCGAACGCTGGAGCGCCATGCCGCCCGAGTAGCCGGTGCGAATGGCGGCCGGATCCATGGTCCCATACACGAAGCGCACCGCCCGGGAAGGCTCGCGCGACGGCGTTCCCTCGAATGCCGTGTAGCGGATCTCGTCCACCGCGTACTCGGCGGCATGGCCGTCCTCCGCCTCGGCGAGGCAATACGCGTACGTCATGGCGTTGCCGCGGCCGTCGCGGGCCTTGTTCGCGAGCCACGCGCGCGGGACGCCGCCCCGCGCGAGCGGCTTGCTGCCCTCGGTGCGCCCGTACTCGACGACGCGGCCGGTGGGCAGGGTTGCCTCGAAGAAGAGCGCCTCGGCGGGCGCATCGCCTTCCGGACCGTAGTGACCGACCACCTTGACGAAGGACTCCGGGAATGTCCGATACTCGATGGTTCCAGTCCCCTCTCCCACGGGGACGAGGCGCTGGCCGTCGAGGCAGAGCGCGTCGTCGCCGTCGTACCGCACGCCGCGGATCTCCCCGTCCTGCGCGAGGCTCTTCGGACATCGCGCGATCGCGGACAGCCCGGCGATCGAGAAGCCGGCGCCGAGCACGCCGTCGCCGCCGTCGCTGCGATAGACGAGCTCGATCCGAGGTCCCATGCCCGCGCGCGAGGGCGGGGAGGCCAGCGCCATGGTGTACACGGCCTCCCCGGTGCTCGTGATGGAGAACGCCCCCGGGATGATGCCGGCGGCGACGGTCTCGACTTCCGGCGCGGGGCGAGCCGCGACAGGGCCGTGTGCGCTCTGGGTCCGGCAGGCGACGACGCCCTGACGCGGATCCAGGGGCGGGTCGCCGGAGATGCACTCGCACCCCCCCTGCGCGAGCACGCAAGCGAGAAACATCAAGAGCGGGGTGAGGGCCCGTAGCACATGCCGCAGAACGCGCGCCATTGCAGCCTCCGTCGCATCGAGGAGGCCATGGCGCCGCGGCCCGGGTCAAGCGCCGATCCTGAGTCGTCACCCGTTCCCGATGCTGAGCTCCAGGCATTCGTCAGGGGGTCTGCGCTCGGTTGGCGTCCATGCGGCAACAGGCCTTGCGCTGCATCGAAAACGCCTTCGTCTGTCCGCGCTGCACGCTGGCTCCGCCCGCCCCGGTGCCCAGGAGGGGCAGGCGGCGGCGCGTGGCGAGCGCGCACCGCCGCGCAGCCGGGGGGAGCGGTGAGCGGCGCTCTTGTCGTCGGATCGCTCGTTGACGTAGCGCGGCCATGATGGCGGTCATACCGACGATATGTCGCGCCGGCCTGCGCCCCGGCTACTCGCAAGGATGGCAGCCGGGCCCCCCGCAGTCCCAGCCTTTCTCGGGCCCGTTCCAGATGCCGTCGCCGCACCTCGGCGCCTGGCACACGCCGGCCAGGCAGACGGAGCTCCAGCAGTCGGCGCCGGATTGACAGCCGGCCCCATCGCCACACAGCGCTTCGCAGGCGACCACGCCGCAGTCGACGTCGGTCTCCTTCCCGTTCTTGACGCCGTCGTCGCAGCGCGCCTCGGAACATGTCTTTCCAGGGCCACAGACGCCTTCAGCGCAATCCGTCCCAGAGCTGCACCGGCTTCCGACGGGGCACAGATCGCAATCGCCACCACAGTCGATAGCGGCCTCCCCGCGATCCATGTCCACGGCGCCGTTGACGCACCACGGCGGGACACACTTGCCTCCGGGCGAGCACAACAGCGTCGTGTCCTCGCAGTCGGCTGTCGTGATGCACTCGATCTTGTGAAAACCGTCGCAGAACCCGATCCCGTCGGGGGCAGGGCCTCTCGGTGTGCCAGGGAAGAACGGTACATCACTGCGGCACGAGTCCACGGTGCAGGGATTGCCGTCGTCGGGCAGGTCCGCCGGGGCTGGCGTCTCGCCGTTCGATCCGTCGGCGAGGCAGGTGTGTCTGATGCAGTCGCCGCGCAGATCGCCTGTGAGCTTGTTGGCGATGACGAACCCACAGGCGCCGCTCTCGCACGCTGTCTTCTTGCAGAAATCGTAAGGGTATGCGACGCAGCACTCCTCGGTGGTGCTGCACGCCTCTCCTTGCTCGCGGCACTCCTCCGGCGGCGTCGGGGAGTAGGGGGGGCCCGAAGAGCACGTGAACGCGCTGCCGACAGCGGCAACGGCCAGGATCGCGGCGTAGATTTTTCTCACGGCGGAACCTCGCTCACTACGGGTCTTGTCCTGTGTCGGTTTCGCAGTGGCAGGGGCCGCCGCAGTCGATCGAGCTTTCGCTGCCGTTCTCCACGCCATCATCGCACGATGGGGCGGCGCACTTGCCGCGACGGCAAACTCCGCTCGTGCAGTCGACGTGTGATGCGCACCCTTGCCCGGCTGGGCACGGATCACACGAGGGGCCTCCACAGTCGATGCCGGTCTCGGCGCCGTTTTGCTGGCCATCATCGCACACCGCGCGAGCGCAATGGCCAGTGTTGCATACACGCTCCTCACAGTCCGTGCCGGTGTCGCATGGCTGCCCCGACGGGCACGGATCGCAGGGGCCGCCGCAGTCAAGAGCAGTTTCGCCGAGCAACGAATCGAACAAGCCGTCTTCACAGTGGCGCAGGACGCACGAGCCCGCGTCGGAACATACAAATTCCGGGTGTCCGCAGTCGTCGTCATGCAAGCACTCGGTCCACTGCCCATTCCCGTCGCAGAAACCAGAGCTCTCTGGCGACGGACCTCTGGCGACAGGCGCGTGTATCCTCGTCATGAAGATCGGATCGCAATGATCGATCGTGCACTCGTTACCGTCGTTGAACACATCGTCGGGATCTGGTACGTCGTATCCCCTGCCTGTCTCACTGCACTTGCGAACGGCGCAGTCGCCTTCGCGCTGGCTTCGAGCCTCGGGGACGATATCAAGGCCGCAGACACCGTCGTCGCACGTTGCGATGCCACACTGCCGGTTGCTGGGTTTGGGGCAGTCCTCAGGCGTGTCGCACGTCGTCGGGGCCCCAGGCGTGGCCCCGGCGTCCTGCGCGACGGCGCACTCGCTCGCGGGGCGGCACTCCCGCCCGCACGGCTCCTCATCCTGGAGGCAGCACACCCTGTCCCCCGGGGTCGGGCACAGGCAGGCTCCACGGATGCAATCGAGGCCGAGGTGCGTCGCGCAGTCGTCCCGCGCGTCGCAGCGGCGCCCCTCGAGGTCGTCCACGCTCACGGACGTCTCACCGGCGCACGCGATCCACAGGGCCGCGCTCACGACGAGCACCCCTCCCGCACCGAGCCTCCTCGACATGGGCCGGCAGATTACCAGACAACCGGAGAAGCGATCTCCCGGAACCGCTCAGCTCCGACCGATACGGCGTCGCAGTGCGCATTGTTGGCAGCGCCCCTAGATTCTCATTCCGACGTCCGCTCTCCAAAAGTTCGCGGCTCCGGCGCTACTACCAGGACGTGGCGAGCTGCACGCCGGCGCCCCCGGTCGTGACGCGAACCGGACCGGCAGGCAGGAGCAGGTAGGCGGCCGCCGCGCCCGCGGCGCTCAGGCCGGCCCCCACGAACGCGCCGGCCGAGAGCGCCGTCCAGGTCTTCGCGCGCCCGTCGGCGTCCGTGAACTGGCCGCAGGCGGCGCCGCCGGGGCAGCCGCTCACGCTGTCGGCCTGCACCCGCGCGAGGGCCGCGTCGCGTTCCTCGGCCGCGCCGCCGGCCACGCCGGCCGCGATCCCCCCGAAGACGACCAGCGCGGCCGAGGTGGCGGCCAGCCCGCCCACGGTCAGCCATCGACGCGCGGGGCCCGGCCCCGGCGATGGTGGGGCCAAAGAGGGCGCCCCGGCGGCGCTGCGAGGGCCGCGGGCCCCGTCGATCTGCGCCTCGGCGGGCGATGCCGGCAACACCAGCCGCACCGTGTGCTCGCCGCCCGCCGTCGCGGTGACGAGCTCCTCCTTCCGAGCGCCGCCGAGCCGCGCGCTCACCCGATGCTGTCCGGGCCACACGAACACCGGGGCCCTGAGCGGCGACAGGCCGACCCGCCGGCCGTCGACGAGGACCTCGGCGCCCGGATCGCTCACGTTGATCTCCAGCGCGCCCACGTGCTCGCGCGCCGCCTGGAGATCCACGCGCGCCTGGGCGTGCTTCTGCCGGTCCTGCTCGGTCCACGGCGCCGGGCCTCTCGGCGCTTCCGGCGACCCGACCAGGCCCAGCCAGAGCGTCAGGTACTCGGCCGCCGTCGGGTAGTCCCGGATCCGCTGCGATAGCGTCCCGACGTTGAACGCGTCCAGCGGGCGCCGGCCCACCCGCCACAAGGACAGGTGAACGTCCCGCGCCTCCGCGAGGTGACCTCCGCCGACGAGGCGCCCGGCCTGCGCGCGCATCTGCCGCTGTGCGGCCGGCTCCTGTGGCTCGGCGGGCGGCGGCGCGGCCATCGCCGAGCTCTCCATCAGCAGCGCGAGCACGGGGATCAGCGTGTAGAGCGAGCTTCGCATGGTCTCAATCGGGGGCTCAGGGGAGGCTCGCCCCGTTCGTGGGGCGCGTCCTCTTCGCTACCTCCATCCGGGCCCGAGGCGAAGCGCTCTTTCCCTGTCGGCTCCGCCGCGCCTTATGTTTATCTTTCCGTCAGGTGCAGAGTCGCCGCGCGAGCGGCCGGTTCACCCCCGGCGCCGCAGCCCCGTGTACGGCACGTTCCCGACGCACGCCGCGGGTGACATGGGTTTGTCCGTCCGTATAGCTTGCCTCGCTGGAGGATCTCATGGGCAACCCCAAGACATCAAAGTCCCCAAAGGCATCCAAAGCTGAGCGCACCGAGGCCGCGCCGCTCGACGAGGCGCTCGACGAAGCCACGCCGACGGAGCTCGACGCCGTGACCACGGCGTTCCTCGGACGTGTCCACACCTTGCTCTTCAACATCCCGAGATACCTCGATCGGGCGCGGCGCCACGGGTACACGCAGAAGGAGCACGATCTCGGATGGGAGCTGTACACCACGGCTTCCGGCAAGAACCGCCGCTTCGAGCACTGGCTGGCGGAGAGCGATCAACGCGACGTCGCGGCCGGCGTCTCCGCGGAGCGGATGCGCCTTCTCCAGGAGATCGACGCGTTCGAGAACCTCTGGTTCCCGCGGATGCGGGCGCTCATCCCGCGGGTGCTGCCGCGCGACAGCGCGGATCGGTTCGCCGCCGCGTTCTTCAAGGACCTCGCGCAGCAGCCGCTCAGCCCCGCCGTGGTGGACTCGGTGAAGACGTTCCTGAACCGCGTCGACGAGCTCGCGTCGAGCGCCGAGCCCGGCGCGCGGAAGCTGTACGAGACGCTCGGCGAGCGCGGCCTCACGCCGAAGAAGATCGAGGCGATGCGCCGGCTGATCGCCGCCGCGGAGGAGCACAGGACGCCGGACAGGGCCACGCCCGCCCTGCGCCGGGAGGAGATCGCGAAGGCCAAGGAGGCTCAGCTCGCCGCGCTCGAGTCGCTCCGGCTCTGGTACAACGATTGGGCCACGACGTTCCGCGGCGTGTTCGGCACGCGCGCGCAGGTCACGCTCGGGCTCACGTCGCTCAAGCGAAAGAAGAAGGACGCCGCGCCGGAGGAGGCCGCGCCGGAAGGCGAGGAGGAGGACGGCGACGCGGGCGACTTCTAGCCGCGCTGCCGGTCGAGACCACCATGCCACCGGCGCACGAACGCGCCGGCGAACCCCTCTCTTCGCCCCGGCGCCGTCGACCGCATTCCGGGCGCCATGATGGCTGCTAGATCACGTCTCCACTGCAATCTGGAGGGGTCCGGACTGCAATCTGGAGGGGTCCGGGCTGCAATCTGGAGGGGTCCGGACTGCAATCTGGAGGGGTCCGGACTGCAATCTGGAGGGGTCCGGACTGCAATCTGGAGGGGTCCGGGCTGCAATCTGGAGAGGTCCGGGCTGCGGTCGGGAGCGCTTCCACTGTAGTCCGGAGGCAGCTCCGCCACGATCCGACTGGCCTTCACTCCACATCGGACAGATCGACCAGTACAGCGCAGCACACGGCCGCCACGGAGGACACGACCCCTCGCGGTCGAGAGCGGCGTCCCGCGCGCTCGCAGGCCGCGAGCCGCAGCGCAGATTGACGCGGAGCGCTCGCCGGAGATACCGTCGCCGCGTGCGGTACGGTGCGCGATCGATCTCGGTGTGCCGCATGCTCGGCGCGATGCCTTTGCCGGCGTGGCCGTTGAAGGCGCTTATCGCTTCTGAGGGTCCAGCTCGCCTTGGAGCTCGGGAGCGAGCTTCGCCTCGAAGACGACGAGCCCGCCGTCCGTGCGGAAACGGCCATCCTGATCGAGCGCCATCTCGGCCTCGGCGTCGAGCAGGCCTTCCTCGCCAGCCAGCGGGTCCGCCGGTGCGTTCGGCAGCGAGACGAGGACGATCACCTCGGCCGGACCCACGGGCAGGTCCTCCGGGAGCTTCAGCTCGACGCGACGATCCACCGGGATCGTGATCTGGATCTTGGTCGCTGCCTGCATCGTGCCCTGAGTGTGCCATGGCGGCCGGCGAAAGCCCGATCGAGGAACAGCCACCGGAGCCCCCCCGCGCGGCAGCGGCGGGCGATCGCCCCTCGTCGCTTTTGTGAGCCACCCGGGCCGCCCTGCGACCACCTATTTCAGCTCCCGTGCTCCTGTCCAGCCCAGCCCTCGCCCCCCGGCTCACGCTCGTCCGCGCGAGCCCCCTGGCCGACCTGGATGACGCCGGCCTCGCCCGCGCGGCCGCCGAGGGGCAGCCGGGCGCCGCCGGCGCCGTGTGGGACCGCTACGGGGCGCTGGTGCACGGCCTGCTCCGCCGCGTGCTCGGCCCGGGCGGGGACGTCGAGGACCACGCCCAGGAGACGTTCCTGCAGTTCTTCCGCGAGGTGAAGAACCTGCGCGATCCCGCGGCCTTGCGCCCGTTCCTCCTCGGCATCGCCGTGCGCGTGGCGCGATCGGCGCTGCGGCGCCGGCGGTTCCGGCGATGGCTCTCGCTCACCGACAGCGGCGTGCTGCCCGACGAGCCCGTCGCGGGCGTCGACGAGGGCGCGCGCGAGGCGGTCGCGCGGCTCTACGCGATGCTCGACACGCTGGACGACCGGGCGCGGCTGCTCTTCGTGCTGCGCCACATCGAGGGGCTGGAGCTCGCCGAGACCACGCAGGCGAGCGGGATGTCGCTGGCCACGGCCAAGCGCCACCTGGCCAAGGTGACCGCGCGCGTCCACGCGATGGCCGAGCGAGATCCGCTCCTCGCCGCCTACGTCGCGCCCGCGGAGGAGGCGAGCGATGGCTGAGCCGAAGCCCGAGGTTCCGCCGGAGGTCGCCCTTCAGCGGCTCACGGCGCTGGCGCGGGAGGCAGGGGCGGTCGCGCGGACGGACGCCGCGCTCGCGCGCGGGCGCGCGCGGCGCATCGAGGAGGTCGAGCGGCCCGTGCTGCCGCTCGCGCCGCGGCGGGGCTGGCTCATCCCCGCCGCGCTCGCGCCGCTGCTCGCGATCCTCGGGCTCGTCTGGCTCCGCCCGGCGGCGCGCAGCTGACGATGGAGAGCGGCTCGGTCGCGGTCCGCGGTCCGCTCGTGTGGGGCGGCGTCACGCTCCACGGCGGCCAGCGCCTGGTCGCCGACACCGGCCGCCGCGAGCTCACGATCGTAGGTCCGAGGGCCGACATCGATGCGTCTGCGCCCGAGGACGGCGCTCCGGCCGACGCTCCAGCCGAGCCCGACGCAGCGGCCAGGGTCGATGCGCCCGCCGTGGCCGAGGCGCCGGAGCCCGCTGCGCCGGCGAGGGGCGATGCGCCGGCGAGGGGCGATGCGCCGGCGGCGGCCGCGACGGTCCCGCAGAGCTACCGCGAGCGCGTGGCCCGGGGCGATTTCGCCGGGGCCATCGCGGACGCGGAGGCCCGGGGCCTCGACGCGACCATCGACGCCAGCCCGCTGCCCGAGATCGCCGCGCTGGCCGACGCTGCGCGCTACACGGGGCGGAACGACCTGGCCCGGCGCGCGCTGCTCGCCGAGCGCTCGCGCTTCGCCGGCTCGCCCGAGGCGCGCTCGGCCGCGTTCCTCCTCGGCCGCATGGTCGAGGCGAGCTCGCCCGCGGAGGCGATCTCCTGGTATGAGCGGTACCTGTCCGAGTCGCCCGGTGGACCGCTCGCGGCCGAGGCGCTCGGGCGGAAGATGCTCGTGACGCGCACCTCTCGTGGCAAAGACGCGGCCCGGCCGGTCGCCGAGGAATACCTCGCGCGGCACCCGCACGGGGCGTTCGCGGGCGCCGCGGCGGAGATCCTCGGCCCTCCATGAGGGGGTGGGGGCTCGCGTTCGCCCTGTGCGCGGCGCTCCTCATGCCCTGCGAGGCGAGCGCCGAGGAGGGCTTCCATCTGGTCGTGGTGCGCCCGCCGCGCGCCGGAAAGGTCGTCGAGGAGGCCACCGTCCGCCTGACCGGTGAGCTGCGGGCGGTGGGCTTCTCGGTCCGCTCCGCCGAGGGCACGTCGGGCACCGACGGGCGCGCGCAGGTCGAGGCGGCGGACGGGACGCTCGCGGCCATCGCGATCCTCGAGTCCGATCGCGGCGCGGCGGCCGACATCTGGGTCGCCGACCACGTGATGAAGAAGACCGTCGTCCGGCGCGTGGAGCTCGGCGACCCGGAAGTGACCAACGCCGTGAGCGATCTCGCCGTGCGTTCGGCCGAGCTGCTTCGCGCGAGCCTGGTCGAGGTGATCGGCGCGCGCAGGCGGGAGCTGCCGCCCGAGATCGCGCGGTGGATCGCGCAGGCGTCGCCGCCGGCCGAGCGAGCGGTCGCCGAGCCGGCGAAGGAGGCCGCCGGGCCGGCGAAGGGGACCGAGACCGCCGGGATGGCGAAGGAGACCGCCGGGGCGGCGCAGGCGGATGCCCGGACGGCGCGGGAGGCCGCCGGGTCGGCGAACGAGCCGGCCGGGGGCGGCTCTGCCTTGCCCGAGCGGCGCGCTCCTCACGAGGCCAACGCGGCGCCCCGCGGGGCCGAGCGACGCCGGGACAGCCTCGAAGCAGGCTCCGCGCACCTCATCGGCGAGCTCGGGGGCGTCTCCTCGATGTATCTCCGGGTCGAGCATGCCTTGGCGGCGCGCCTCTCGCTGCGAGCGACCTTCGTTCCAGGGATCCTCGAACATCGCCTCGACGCGCCGGAGGGCAGCGTGACGCTGCGGCAGACGCTGGCGACGTTGGGGCTCGCCTACGCCTTCGACGCGGAAGCGGCGCGGCTCTATCCCGTGATCGCGCTCGGGGTGGGGGCTTATCACGCCTCGATCGACGGCCAGGCGAGCCTCCCGGCGGAGGGGAGGCACGAGGACTTCGTCACGGCGGGGGTCGCCCTGGGAGGCGGCCTCGGGGTCCGCATCACGCCCGAGCTCACCGCGCTGGCGCAGCTCGACGTCGTCCTGCTCGCGACGGAGCCGTCCTGGCGGTCGCGGGCACGGAGGTGGGGCGCACCGGCCGCCCCGCGCTGCTCTCCTGCGCCGGGCTCAAGCTGAGTTATTGAGGCGTCGAGTCTCCTCTCACGAGACTCGATTTTCGTGAGCCACGGCGGCGGCGTCACTTCCACTTACCGATGCGTACGGACGTTCCTTCGATGACCCGCTGACACGAGGCCCAGGCGCGCCGCGCCGGCCGTGACCGGCGCGGCCGGGGCACCGTCAGCCGATCACGGGAGCAGCGCGCGCCTCGGGCACTCGCCATCACCCTGGAAGTCGCCGAGCGTGCGCGCTTGCGCGACCACGTAATCGTACGCGGTCTCGATCTCCCCGAGGGCGCCGGCGAGGTTGTACTCCTGGCCGAAGACGTCGGCGACCTTCACCTTCTTGAGCTCCTCGATCGTCGTCTCGCCGTCGCCGTCGATGTCGCAGTCGGCGATGTACTGCGCGTAGCGCTTCGTGAGCTCCACGCCCGCGGTGATATTGTCGAAGAACCAGTGATCTCCGTGGATGGTCGGCTTCACCGCGATCGTCCCGCCCGTAGGAACGCTGAACCCGGGCAGCTCGTCCTCGGTCGCGCAGTCGTCGAACGACGTGCCGGCCGAGAGACCCCAGCTGAAGCGCACCTCCTTCGCGGGGACGCACTCCCCGGAAGGCGGGCACGACTCGCCGTCCTCCTTCTCGATGGAGCCCTCGAAGAACACCGAGTAGCCGTTCTCGACCATGAAAGCGACGTCGGCCTCGGTGGTCGGCGCGAGCGTCTTCGCGCCCGCCCGCGCGTTCGGGAGGTCGAACCCGAAGCGGTCCCAGCGCACGGCGCTCACGCCCTCGAACTCCGCGATCACGTACCGCGTGGCCGGAGCGTTCTTGAGGTCGAGCACGAACACCGAGGGATCGCTCAGCGTCTCCTGCGCGTCCGAGCGCGCCGCGCGCACGTTGCCGATGGTCACGAGGAATCGATCGTAGGTGACCTTCCAGCCGTCCGCGATGTTCTCCTCCCCCGTGCCGGGCTCGAGGCCCTCGGGGATGGTGTCCTCCGGCTCCACGAAGATCTGTACGGTGCCGGTCCCGGACCCCGCGCCGTCGTCGCCGCAACCCGCGATCAGCGTGAGCGCGGCCGCCGCGGCCACGATGCTTGCCTGTCCCGTTCTCTGCATGATCAATGCTCCTCGAATCGTTGGAAATCCGGACGAGCGCGCACGAGCGCGCCCGGCGAGCGCAATCCCGCGCTCTCGCGCGCCGCGCTCGCATCACCCTGTCGCCTCGCCGATCAGGCCGCGGGCGGAGAGCTCTTCGGCGCCAGGATCAGCAAGGGGATCGGGCGGACCTCCGGCGAGGGCCGGAGCGCGTCGAGGCAGAGCACCTCGAGCAGGGTGGCCTCCGCCACCCGGTGAACCGGCGCGCCGAGCTGGCCGCGCAGCGCGAACGCGTCGCAGTGATCGTCGTCGAGGTGGCGGAGCGCGCCTTGCTCGGCGGCCTCATCGCCGGGGCCGGGCGCCGGCCCTTCTGCCTGCTGCGGCGCTGCGGCCTCGGCGCGCGGCGCGGCGCGGGCGGCACCCACGGCGTGGCCGGTGTGGACCAGCGCGCCCACGTGGACCAGCTCGCCGTGCTCGCAGCGGGCGTGCCGGACGAAGAGCGCGTGCGTCAGGCTGCAGAGCTGCGCGAGGAGCGCGAGCAGCACCAGGCCGCGCGCGCTGGAGCCCGCGCGAGGGCGCGCCCGCCGTGGGAGCGGCCGCCGCGGCCGCGGCGCGCGCGCCCTCGCGCCGGCGCCGCGGCGACCCCTCACGGCGACCTCGACCAGACGAGCTCGGGCGGGCTCTGCGCCGTCATGGCGATCACCAGCGCGTTGTGCGCGCGCGATCCCGGCGCGATCACCGCCCGGAGCGTTCCGCCGTCGCCAGGGCCCTCGCCGCCGGCGCCCTCGCCGCCGGCGCCCTCGCCGCCGGCGCCCTCGCCGCCGGCGCCCTCGCCGCCGGCGCCGTTACCGGCAGCCTCCTCGGCCAGCGCGTCGAAGTCGACCCGGGCGACCCACGCGCCCACGTCGAAGCGGACCGCGAGGCGCACCGCCTCGGCGCCGACCGTCGCCGCGGCCGCGACGCTCGGGACCGCGCGCTGCCCCTGGAACTGCGGCACCGCGTCGACGTCGGCCACGAACTCGAGCACGTCAGCGCCCCGCGTCGCGCGCCCGCGCAGGTGCGCCGAGTGGCCGCCGGGCGCCTCGGGCGACCGCACCGGCGCGGCCTCGGTCAAGAACCAGTGGATCCCGTAGTCGAACGACGCGCTCCGGATCTCCCCCTCGAAGCCGCGGACCCGACCGAGCCGCTGCGGCCCGGGATCGAGCAGGTCGACGCGCACGATCGAGAGCAGCTCGGCGATGGCGGTGCCGCAGAGCGTCGCCGAGCCCGACTCGGCCGCGCAGAACTGCACCGGTCCGAAGGCGACCGACGCCTCGTCGAGCACCACCGTCCAGGCGCCCGCGGCGATCTCGCCGGGCGGCGCGGGCTCGGCGACCGCGAGGTACGAGACCTCCGGCTGGCCGGTGCCCGCGCAGCCGAGCGCCGGCGCCGCGGAGAGCGCGAGGGCGAGCATGCAGCGGGCGGCCAGGCGGTCGTTGCGGGCGTTCATAGCGAGAGCGTCACGTTGCCGAGGAGGGTGAGCGGCGGCCCCGCGCTGATGTGGCGCGCCGGCAGCGCCGACGGCAACGGCGTGGTCTGCCAGTTCGACACGAACGAGTACTCCGTGTCCGCGTGCTCGGCGTCGAGGAGGTTCTGCGCCTCCAGGCCGACCTCGATCCAGGGGCCCTCCTGCGCCGGGTCGCCGCCCGCGCGCAGGCTACGGCGGAGCGAGAGCGACGCGTCCATCACGAGGAGCGGCGCGGCGGCCTGCGCGTACGGCAGCGGCCGCGGCGAGAGGTACGTCGCGCCGTAGCCGAGCCGCCCCACGATCGGCCGGCCGGCGATCGTGACGAGCGGCCGCTTCACCGAGAGGTCGGCGCGCACCACCACGGGCGGCACGAACGGCAGCTGCTGCCCCTCGACGTACGGCGGCGTCGGGTTCTCGGGCGTCGGCGGCGGCGGCGCGTCCAGCGTGGCGTGGGCGAAGGTCGCGCTCACGCCCGCGGTCAGCGCCGGGCTCGGCGCCGCCTGCAGGTAGACGACGAGCCCGCGGCGGGTCGTCGGGCCGATGCGCGCGAGGCCGCCCTCCGCCGCGTCGAACGCGAGATCGTAGGAGAGGCGCGTCTCGTAGGCGGCCGCGGTCGCGCTCAGGCCGCTGACGGGGCGCAGGGTCGCGCCGACCTCGTAGCTCCTCACGGTCGCGAACGGCGCGTTCTCGCCCTCCTCGAGCTGCCGCGCCTGCGGGGAGCGGTAGCCGTGGCCGTACGCGGCGGAGAGCCGCAGCTCGGGCAGCGGGTCGACCTCCAGCGTGGCCCGCGGGCCGAGCGCGACGCCCGCCGCCGTGCGCCGGAACCCCTCGATGTGCGTCTCCTTCTGGAACGCCGGGATGAAGTTGCCGAGGCGGTCGTCCACGTCGAAGACGAGCACGTCCGCGCGCGCGCCGCCGCGCAGGCGCGCCCACCGCGACAGCTCGAGCAGCGCGTCGGCATGGACGCCGATCCCGGTCAGCCGGATCGACGCGTCGACGCGCCGGTCCCACGTCTCGTTCTGCGGCGGCTGGAGGAGGTTCTGCGCCTGGTCGATGCCGTCGGTCTGCGCCTCGGCCCCGACGGCGATCTGGCCGGTGAGCCACGAGGCGAGCGGGATCCGCGGCGTGCGGTAGGCGAGGCCCCCGCCGAGCGCGGCGTCCTCGTTCGACTGCTCGATGAGATCGCCGCGGCCGGCCCACGCGGGCCGCACGCGCGAGCGCTGCGTGTAGCCGGTGAAGTTCATCCGGCTCCGGTACCCGGACGTCATCGCCCAGAGCCAGGCGCTCTTCTGCGAGCCGTCGTCGTCCGCCCGCTCGGCGAGGAGCCCGACCTGGAGCCGCGTCGACGCGGCCGACTGCGAGCGAGCCGACGGGTCGCGGTACGTGTCGTAGAAGCCGACGCGCCCCGCCGCGATGTCGTCCCGCCGGAGCACGCCCGCGAGGTTCGCGCGGCTGCCGTGGGCCGCCACGTGGAGCAGCAGCGAGAACTCGTCCGGCAGGACCATCCGGTACTGGCCCACGGCGGCGCCCGAGAGCGCCCCGCGCGTGCCGTCGCCGAAGCCGTCCGTGGCGCGCACCGCCGCGGCCCCGAACGTGTCCTCCGACTGCGCCTCCGGCGCCCAGATCGCGAGCAGCCGCCGCGCGCCGAACGAGCCGAGCGTGCCCTTGAGCAGGAGCCCGCGCTCCTCGACGCCGAGGTCGAAGTACGCGCTGCCCGCGACCGCGAAGTCGCCCTGCTGCGGGTCGTAGACGCCCTCGACGACGCGCAGCGACCGCACCACCTCCGGGATGACCACGTTGAGGTCCGCGTACCCCTGCCCGTGGACGTGCGAGCGCTGGTTCAGCGGGATCGGCCCGACCCGGAGCTCGATGTCCTGGCCGTGATCGGCGTCGAAGCCGCGGAGGAAGATGCGCTGCGCGACCGCCTCGCCCTCGGGGTGCGCGACGTGGACGCCGGGCGCCGTGCGGAGCAGGTCGGCGGCGCTCGCGTGCGGCGCGGCGGTGAGCGCCGCGCGGCCGATCCGGAAGTCGCTCGTCGCGCGCCGCGGCGGGTTCGGGCGGCCCTGCACGTGGATCTCGATCGGCTTGCCGGGCTCGGCCACGGCGTGCGGGCCCGCGACGCCCCCGGCGAACTCCACCGGCTTCGGCGCCGGCGGCGCGGGCGGCGGGGGCGCCGCCGGAGCGTCGAGCGTCGCGGGCGCCGGCTCGGGCGGCGCCTCGTGGGGGCCGGGCGCGAAGTGGAACGGCACCCGGATCCGCGCCCGCACCGGCGCGCCGCCGCGCATGGCCGGCGAGAAGCGCCACCGCCGCACGGCGCTCATGGCCGCCTCGTCGAAGCCGGCGCCGCCGGACTCGGCCACGGCCGCGTCGCTGACGGTGCCGTCCTTCTCGACCGTGACGAACAGCGTGACCGTCGTGTCGACGCCCTCGGCGAGCCGCTCGGGCGGGTACACCGGGTCCACGTGCTCGAGGATCTGCGGCGCCACGGCCGCGTCGGGCGGCGGCTCGGGCTGCGCGAGCGCCGCCGGCGCGGCCAGCGCGGCGAGCGCGTGGGTCGACAGGCAGCAGGCGAAGAGCCAGCGGGACGCGCGCATGGGCACTTGAGCCCCAGGCGACTACCACGGCGCACAGCGGCGCCGCAAGCGACGCCCCGCCGCGCCCGGCACTTCGGAGCGGGCGCGAGCGACGGCGACGGATGCGCACGGAAGAGGCCGCGAACGACGGCGACACGACGGCGGCGAAACGGCGGACGAATCGCGCATGGGCGCGCGTGTGCGAGCGGTGGCGACGGACGCGCGACGGACGCGCGGCGGACGCGCGCGGCGCGCCGGCGGTGCAGCGGCGGCCTCCCCGCGGGGCGCCGGCCCGTGTATCGTCTCGTCATGGCGAATGAGGCGCTCGTTCAGGCGGTCAAGTCCATCGTCACCCACGCGCGTGGGGGCAATCTCGACGCTGCCTACCGGGGTTACCGCGATCTCTTCCAGAAGCCGGAGTTTCTCAAGCACCGACCCGAGGACCAGCGGCAGGTCCTGCGGCTCATGATCCTCGCCAAGGGCGTCCCGTCGACGCCGACCGAGGCGATGATCGAGGCCCACCGCGCCGCGGTGCCCGCGTTGACCGAGCTCGTCTCGATCCACGGCGATCCCGGCGATCACGAGCTCCTCGGGCTCTGCCACGTGGTGCTCGGCAACCTCGAGAGCGCCGACAAGATCTTCCGCGCCGGCCTCGCGATCGAGCGCGAGCGCAACCCGCAGAGCGATCTTTGCGGCACGCTGATGAAGCGGATCTCGCTGCTCTAGCCCCTGGCGGCGTCCGTCCTGTTAGGATGCCCCCTGGGCGCCGGCACTGCGCGCCGTCGGGGAGTCCATGTACGTCATTGCGGTCGCGAGCCAGAAGGGCGGCGTGGGGAAGACCACGATATCCCTCAACCTGGGGCTCGCCCTTGCGCGCGCGGGTCACCGCGCGCTGATCCTCGAGCTCGACGCCCAGGGGAGCCTCGGGCTGTCGCTGGGGCTCGCCGACCGCGCGCGGCCTGGCGTGGCGGAGCTGCTCACGGGCGCCGAGCGCCTCGAGTCGGTGCTGCTCCGGACGCGCGATCCGCAGCTCCAGGTGCTCACGGTCGGCCGGGTCGACCCCACGACGGTCCCGGGCTTCGAGGACGCGCTCGCCCGCGGGCCCGTGCTCCCGAGCGTGCTCGCGAGGATCGCGCCGGACTTCGACCTCGTGGTCGTGGACTGCCCCGCGGGGCTCGGCAAGGTCACGACGCGCGCGCTCGAGGTCGCGACGCACGCGCTCCTGCCGCTCCAGGCCGAGCCGCTCGCGCTCCGGTCGGTCGGCCAGCTGCTCGCGGTGATCGATCGCGTCCGCGCCGAGAAGAACCCGCGGCTCTCGCTGCTCGGCATGGTGCTGTCGATGTTCGATCGGCAGGCGCCCGCGTCGCTCGACGTCGCCGAGGCGCTCTGGACCCGGTTCCCCGACGGGATCATCCTCGATACCGTCATCCCGCGCGACGAGGCGTTCCTCGAGGCGTCCCTGCGCGGGGCGCCGCTCCTGCTCATGCAGAAGCGGCCTCCGCCGCTCGCGCGCGTCTTCGACCAGCTCGCGAACGACGTGCTGGTTCGCCTGGAGCCCACCTCGCCGGACGATGACGATGGCCCGATCTCGCTCCTCCTTTGACCTCGACGGCGCCGTCCTCACCGCGGCGGCGCTCGTCAAGCAGCCGAAGCCGCGGAAGCGGCAGGCGCCGTCGATCGCCCCCGCGGGCGCGCCGCTCGTGTCGTTCGACTCGCGGCCGCCGCCGACCGCGCGGGCGGACGTGGAGCCGGTGTCCGCGGCGCCGCTGTCGCCGTCGTTCGAGGAGCTCGCGCCGTCGAGCGACCTCTCGCCGATGTCGAGCGTGGGCGCCGGCGGCGCGCTCGGCCTGCGCAGCGCGCTGCCCCCGTCGGCCGACGACGGCGACGCGCGGCAGGCGCTCGACCTGCCGTCGCCCGCCTCGTCGGCGTCGTTCGTGGCGGCGCGCGAGCCGCTCGCGGATCGGCTCGACCTCGCCGTCGAGGCGCTCGCGGCGGGGCGCGCGGCGCCGCGCTTCCCGGACCTCGCCGCGGCGGGCGGGCCGCTCGCGCGCTGCGAGAAGGTGGTCGAGTGGATCGCCGAGGCGACCGGCGCCACCGACGTCTTCCTCGCGGACGCGGCCGGCCTCCCGTTCGCCGGCGCGATCCGCGACACCGAGGCGCGCCTCGCCGCCTCGGGCCTCATCGCGTCGGCGATCGGCTCGCTCGTGGCGGCGCTGCCGGGCGCGCCGTCGCAGCGGTTCGAGCTGTGCGTCGGCGACGGGCCGTTCTTCCAGCTCATCGGGTTCCAGGCGCGCTCGGCCGCGTACATCGTCGGCCTGATGCGCGCGGTCCCGCTCATGCCGCGCGAGGCGCACGCCGTCCGCATCGCGTGCCGGCACGCGCTCGACGCCGCGGTCGGGGTCGTCGGGTGAGCGAGGAGTACGGCGAGGCCTCGCTCGACCGTGAGATCGCTGCCGTCGCGGGCGCGCTGGACGACGACGATCCGCTCGCGCCGATCGCGCTCGACAGCATCGGCTACGGCGTCGACGGCCTCGACGCGATCGTCGTGTTCCACCTCAGCGACGCGCGCGTCCACGCCCTGTTCGTCCGCGAGGGCGCGGCCCTCTCGCCGGGCGACGTCGCCGCGGGGCTCCGCGACGCGTACCTCGGGAGCCAGCTCGCCGCGCAGCGGCTCGTCCCGGAGCGCGAGGCGTCGGCCCGCTCGAGCCGCGGCCGCGGCGCGCGGTCGTCGAGCAAGCCGCCGGGCTCGCACGGCCGCGGGGAGGAGCTGCCGGACCCGGTGGTCACCCTGGAGCTGAGCGGCCGGACCGTCCTCTTGCGCCGCGTCCGCGCGTGCGTGGTCGCGAGCCTGTTCGACGCCACGATGCCGCTCGGCATGGCGCGGCTCGTGGCGCAGCGGCTGGCCGCGGCGCTCGCGCCCGAGCTGCCGCTCGAGGAGCCGCCCGAGGAGATGCTGAGCGACCCGCCGGGGCTGTTCGAGGAGGCGCTCAGCGCGGACACGGTGGACGATCTCGTGCGGGGCGTCGCGCGCTCCGCGCCGCCGCGGGGCTCGTCGAGCATCCCGGCGCGCCGGACCGGGGGGACGCCGCCGCCGGCGGACCCGCCGTCGGCCGAGGCCGCGCGGATCGAGCGGCTCCTCGCGCTGCTCGAGGCTCGCGCGCCGGAGCCGCACGTCGCGCGGCTGCGGCTCGCCCTGCGCGCCGGGCTGACGCCGCTCGCGCTCGATCATCCTGGCGAGCTGGGGGCGGAGGCGACGGTGCTCATCGAGACGGCGGTGGCGGACATCCTGGGCCTGGAGCGCGCCGCGCTGCGGAGGCTCCTGTGACGGCGCTCCGGCGCGGCCTGCGGGGCCGCATCGACGGGCCGCTCGGCGATCTGCTCGGGCCGATCGCGCCGCACTGCCTGCTCCACGTGGCGGACCAGCTGGTGATCGCGCACTCGCACCACTTCGCGCTCTTCCTGGAGCAGACGATCTTCGACGCGCTCGGCGGCGAGAGCCGCGGCGTGCGCCGGCAGGCGGCGTTCGAGGCGGCGCACGCGCTGCTCGGCCCGCTGTACGCGGCGCGCCACGGCGCCTCGCCGGAGGAGAAGCTCGAGCTCGCGGCCGAGCTGTTCGCGGCGATGGGGCAGGGGCGCCTGCGCTTCGAGCTGAGCGCCGAGGGCGGCGCGGTGCAGGCGGAGGCGCTCTTCCACGGCACGAGCTTCCACGCGAAGTACGGCGGTCGGATCCAGAACCGGCTGGCCGTGGACGCGTTCGCGTCCGGCTACTGCTCGGCGGCGGCGAGCCTCGCGTTCCCGTCGGACTGGGGTCGGCTCGACGCCGACGAGGTGACGTGCGTCGCGCGGGGCGATGCGGCCTGCACCTTCCTGCTGGCGCGGCGCTCGGAGCGGCCGCGCTTCGGCGAGGCGCTGACGCGCAAGGTGGTCGAGTCGGCGCGGGTGAGCTGGGAGCCCGAGAGCGGCCCCGAGGCGCGGGCGCAGCGCACGGGGGACGCGATGCTGGAGGAGCTCGGGGCGCAGCGGTCGGACGAGCGCGGGCTCATCTCGGCGTACGGCGTGAACCTGGCGCTCTTGCCGGTGGGGTACATCGATCAGAAGACGTTCGACACGGTGCACCTCATCGAGCGGCGGTCTCCGGAGCTGGTCCCGGTGTTCGAGGCGCTGGTGCGGGAGGCGGCGCAGACGGGCGCGTTCCATCTGCTCGGGGGGATGCTCGCGTCGGCGTCGTTCGAGGCGATGTGCGGTCCGGTGGGCCGGGATCAGCACGGGCGCCTGGAGCAGCTGCTCGGGCTCGCCCGCGCGCTCGGGTGGGGGGCGCTCTCCGCGCCCGAGTTCCAGCCGGGCCGGGTGCTGGTGCTGCGGGCGCCGATCACGCACGAGAGCGCGTATTACGCGATGAAGCACGGGTCCACGGCGCGGCCGCGGCTCCTGTTCCAGCAGGGGACGGCGCTCGCGATCATGCAGCTGCTGCACCGCGTGGATTTCGGGACGGAGCGGCCGATCGACGCGGAGACGTACGGGGGGTTGTTCAAGATCGGGACGCGGTTCCGGGTGCAGGAGACGAAGTCGCCGCTGCGGGGGGACGACGCGTGCGAGGTGCGGGTGGAGGCGATCGAGGACCGGTGGTGATGGCGGCTCCTGCGGCTCGCCCGGCGCGCGGCATCGCAGTACGCTATGAGGGAAGAGGTTGATCATGGCCGAGCCCGCGCGGAAGCGGACGTTCACGTTCGCCGAGTACCTCGCCCACGAGCAGGCGAGCGAGGCGAAGCACGAGCATGTGAACGGCGAGATCTTCGCGATGGCCGGGGGCACGCCGGAGCACGGGCTCATGGCGGTCAACGTGGCCAGCGTGCTCCGCGGCCAGCTCGTCGATCGACGCTGCCGTGTCTACAACTCCGATGTTCGCGTGCGCGTCCAGGCGACAGGGCTCTCGACGTACCCGGACGTCAGCGTGGTGTGCGGTCGGCTGGAGCGCGATCCGGAGGACGAGAACAGCCTCCTGAACCCGGTCATGGTCGTCGAGGTGCTCTCGCCGAACAGCGAGGCATACGACCGCGGTGAGAAATTCGCCCACTACCAGATGATCCCGTCGCTTCGCGAGTACGTGCTCGTCTCGTACCAGCGGCGGCGGGTGGAGGTCCTGCGTCGCAACGACGATGGCACCTGGACGCTCCACGACGTGCGGGAGAGCGGCGTCGCGGAGCTCGCGTCGATCGGGTGCAGGCTCCCGCTCGACGAGGTGTACCGGGGCGTTTTCGATGGGCCGGAGGACGAGGCGGGCTGAACGGAGCCGAGGACGTCGCGCCTCGGCGGGCTGGAGCGGTTTTTAGCTGAGACACCGTTCTCCGTCTCTCGTCCCCGTCTTCCGTCTCCGTCTCCGTCTCCGTCTCCGTCTATCGTCTTTGCTCTTCCGTGCGCGTGCGCGCTGATTCCGGCGAATCGCGCACGCGCACGCGCACGAAGGACGCGCACGGAGACGGAGGACGGGGAGGAGAGACGGGGAGGAGAGACGGGGGACGGTGTCTCAGTCGCAGCCGAGAACCGCTGACGCGCGCGGGCGCGAGTCGACCCGATATGCTATAGGCGCCGCTGAAGATGAGCCGTGCCGTGTCAGGTCTTCCTCTATCGCTAGCCTTCCTTCTCTCGGCGTTCGCGCTCGCCGCGTGCACCGCGACCCCCGAGATCATCGGGAAAACCATCGACCTCTCCGGGACGGGGGGCGGCTCCTCCGGGACCGGCCTGGGCGGCGACTTCTCGCCGGCCGCCGGCGGCTCCTTCCCGGGCGCGTCCTCCTCGAGCGGCGGGCAAGCCGGCTGCGCGCCGCGGCTCGAAGGGGTGGTGCGCGACTTCAAGGCCTACGACACGCCCGGCGGGCACCCGGACTTCGAGCACTTCGAGGGCACGGGTTTGCCGGGGCTCGTCGAGCCCGTGCTCGGCCCTGACCAGAAGCCGGTGTACGCCCACGCGGGGGCCACGGAGTACACGACCGGGCCCGAGTACTTCGAGCAATGGTTCCGGGACGTCCCGAGGGTCAACCGTTCGATCCGGTTCGTCGTCCCCCTCGACGTGAGCGATGGCGAGTTTCGTCTCTTCTCCAGCAGGGAGTTCTTCCCCATCGACGGCAAAGGCTGGGGCAACCAGGACAGGGACCACAATTACGGCTTCACGTTCGAGCTCCACATGAATTTCAGGTACAGGGGCGGGGACGACTTCATCTTCGGCGGTGACGACGACATCTGGGTGTTCATCAACAATCAGCTGGTGATGGATCTGGGCGGGGTCCACGGCGCCATGTTCGACACCCTCGATCTCGACGCGATGGCCGAGGATCTCGGCCTCGATCTCGGGAAGGACTACCCGCTCGACATCTTCTTCGCGGAGCGCCGCAGCGGCGGATCGACGTTCATGATCTCGACGCTCAAGTACACGAACTGCGAGCCGATCATCCTGTAGCGGCAGGGCCGCCCTCGATCGCACCGGTGGGGTCGGATGAGGGCGCGCCTCCGTGCGCCGGAGCGAGAGCCGCGCGTCAGTGCGCCGCCGCCTGCCTCTGGGGCCTCGCGTTCCACACGCGCGTCGCCAGCGCGAAGCCGACGAGGGCGACCGGGAGCATGGCGACCGGCCATGGCATCCAGTTCCCCGGGTCCTTCGCCGCGTCGCCCGAGGGCAGGATGCTGGCGTAGAGGAACGACTGCGCCGCCGTGCCCAGGTAGACGAAGCCGTCGATGATGCCTGTCGCGACGCCGGCGTTCTTCCTTCCGCCGAAGTCCATGCTCGCGGTCCCGGAGAGCATGCCGTGGACGCCGATCACGCACAGGGACATGAACACGACGGTCCACCCCGCGATGGGCAGGCTCAGCGTGAAGATGACGATCACCGCGCCGATCACGAGCCCTGCGTACAGCACGGAGGCCACGGGGCCGCGGCGCGACTCGAACACGTGGTCCGAGATGAAGCCGGCGAAGACGCCGCCCAGGATGCCGGCGATGCAGAGGAGCACGCCCCAGTGCGTCGACACGAAGCCCTTGAGGCCGGTCTTGTCGGCGAAGATGAGGTACCACTTCATGACGGCGTTGCGGAGGAAGCCGCTGCAGAACTCGATGGCGACGATGATCCAGATGACCCTTTGCGAGAACATGCGCCGCGCGACCTCGATCGCGCCGAGGCGCTCGCCGGTGTCGCCCGAGGAAGCGTCGGCCGTATCGAAGTCCTGGAAGCCCGCCTGGCCAGGCGTGTCGCGGATGACGAAGAAGTCGAGCACGAGGAAGCCGAGCAGCAGCAGGGCGGGGACGTAGAAGACCCACGGCATCGGCAGGTGTCTGGCGATGAATCGACTCCAGTCGTAGGCGAAATAGAGCCCCAGCGAGATGAGGATACCGAAGACACCGCCGAGCATCCCGCGCTCGCGGACGTGGAACCAGGGCGCGTTCACCTTGACGATGGATACGGCGCCGAAGCTCTGGAAGTACATGTTGCCGGCGAAGAGCGCGGTCATGGCGGTGACGGCCGCGTCGTGGCCGAGCTGTCCATCCTGGGCGAGGCGGACGGCGCCCCCCATGAGCAGGTTCATGAGCGCGGAGCCGCCTGCGGCGAGGAGGATGGTGGCGCGCCCGCCCCACCGGTCGGTGAGCGGCCCGTTCAGCAGGAAGGCGACCCCGTAGACGGTCGAGCCCCAGCCGTCGATGTTCCCGAACTCCTGCTTGCTGACGAGCTGCATCGCGTCGAGCGCGGACGCGTTGGCGGAGAAGTTGTACCGCCCCATGTAGAGGAAGGCGTAGGTGAGCCCGAGCGGAAACCAGTTGAAGAGCCGCCGGCGCTTGAACTCCTCCGAGTGTCCGAGGTCGATCTTCGGCAGCCGCCGCATGACGACCGCGATGGCCGCGAGCAGCAGAAGGATCGGCAGCAGCTGATTGAGCCAAGCAGGCATGGATCGCCCTCCGGCCGCCGACGATAACGGCCCCCCGCACCAGCGGCTACGCCTTCGCGCCCGCCCGCTTCACCGAGAGCCGCCGCACGAACAGCCGTCGCTATCTAGCAAACCACCACTCTCCAGCAAGCCGCCGCGCAGCGCCTCCCTGGCGCCCTCGAGCCGCCGGAGGGGGCAGGGAGCGCGTGCGGCGCGCGTGGGGACGGGCCGATGTCTGAGCACGCGCCCTGAGCCTTACCCGCAGGGTAAGGTTCAGGGCGCGTGCGAGTCCGGCGGGGCCCCACGCGCGCCGCACGCGCTCCCTGCCCCCTCCGGCGGCCCCTGCGGTTCAGATCCCCGCTGCCCCCCGGATCACCCCCCGCGCCCGCGGAAAATCGCGTGCCGGAAGTAGTTGATCTGGCTCTTGGCGAACTCCTTGGCCGCGTCCAGCCGGTCCCCGTCGCGCGACGAGCTCCGGATCAGGAGCTCCCCGTTCTCGTAGAGCTCCCGCGTCTTGCTCCGCTGGAGCTTCCCGCTCGACGTCTTCGGCAGCACGCCTGCCCCGACCGCCACCACGTCGTCGACCGTGAGCCCCATGGCCTGCTGCACCACGCGGCGCACCTCGCCCCTCAGCGATTGCTTCTCCTGCTCGTCCGACGCCGTCGTCTCGAACACGATGACCACCCGCTCGCGGTCGTTGTGCGGCTTCATCGTCCCGAACGCGATCACGTTCCCCTTCCGGACCCCGGCGACGCGGCTCGCCTCCCACTCGAGATCCTGCGGGTAGTAGTTGCGCCCGTTGACGATGATGACCTCCTTCGAGCGCCCGCAGATATAGACCTTGCCCTCCGCGAGGTACCCGAGATCGCCCGTCCGCAGCCAGCCGCCCGCGAACGCCTCCTTCGTCAGGTCCGGCTCGTTGAAGTACCCGGGCATCACGCTCGGCCCCCGCAGCCGCAGCTCCCCGACCTCGCGGTCGCCGAGCGGGCGCGCGCTCTCCGCGTCGTCCGACGCGAACACCGCGATCTCGTGCCCCTCGAACGCCGACCCGCACTGCACGAGCGACGACGCCCCGTCGCTCTCGGCCGGCACGGGCACCGCCTTGCCCTCCTTCCAGAGCGTCTCGCCGTCCACCGCGTCGGTCTGCAGCCCGGTCCCGAGCGCGCTGAACGACACCGCCAGCGTGCTCTCGGCCATGCCGTACGAGCAGACGAACGCCTTCTCGTCGAACCCGACCGGCGCGAACTTCTCGGCGAAGGCGCGCAGGTTGTCCGCGCGGATCGGCTCGGCGCCGCAGCCGGCGACCCGCCACGTCGACAGGTCGAGCCCCGCCATCTCCTGCTCCCGTATCCGCTTCACGCAGAGCGCGTAGGCGAAGTTCGGCCCGAACGACACGTTGCCCCGGTGGCGCGTGATCGTCTCCAGCCAGCGCACCGGCCGCTTCAGGAACAGGAGCGGGGGCAGGAACGTCACCGTGTTCACGTGGTAGAGCGGCGCGATCACGAAGCCGATGAGCCCCATGTCGTGGTAGAGCGGCAGCCACGACACGCCGGTGTCCACCGACTCGCGCACCGCCAGGCCGAGCTCCACGATCGCCCGCACGTTCGCGGCCAGGTTCGCGTGCGTGAGCACCACGCCCTTCGGCCGCGACGTCGAGCCGCTCGTGAACTGCAGGAAGCACACGTCGTCGAGCTCGACCTTCACCGGCTTGAGCTCCTCGCGCGAGCCCCGGATGCCCTCCACCGCCACGATCTGCTGGAGCTCCGGCGCCTGCGCCTGGATCGTGCCGAGCATGCGCTTGATCTCGCCGCTCGTGAGCAGGACCTTGGCCCCGCTCTTCGCGACGATGTGCAGCGTGTTCTCGAGGTAGCCGGTCAGCTTGCCGAGGCCCGTCGGCGGGTAGATGGGCACCGGGACGACGCCCGCGCGGATCGCGCCCAGGAAGGCGAAGATGAAGTCGGCGTTGTCCGGCAGGATCAACGCGACGCGATCGCCCTTCTCCAGCCCGAGCGCCTGGAGCGCGCCGCCGATGCGCGCGCTCGCCCGCTCGATGCCGCCGTGCGTGAAGAACGGCTCGTTCTCGCTCGACTCCTCGATGAAGCGATAGCCCGTCTTCGTGCTCGCCGCTGCGTCCTCGATCGCCTGTGCGACCGTCCGCGCTTTCCAAACAGCCGTCATCCCGAGAGCCTTCCTTCGTTCTTGAGCCGGAGCTCGATGGCCTTGACGACGTCGGCGACCGTGTCGACCTCGCGCAACATGTCGTCGGGGATCGAGAGGTCGAACTTATCCTCCATATCCGCGACGATCTCCATCACCCCGAGCGAGTCGAGGCTGAGATCGGCGACGAGATGGCTCGACTCCTCGATCTTCACCTCGCCGGCCGTGTGTCCCTCCAGGAGCTGGATGATCTCTGCCCGCAATGTCTCCCGTGTCCACGTCATCATACGGTCCTACCCCAACTGCGGCGTGGCGAGGAGGGGCTTGCTCGGCCGCGGCGCTGCCCGGCCGCGGCGTCGCACGACCGCGGGGTCGCACGACCGCGACGTTACTCGGCCGCAGGCGCTCGCGCGCCCCTGAACGGACGATCGCTCCGTGCATCATGGACGGGCGGCGTCGATGATCTCTCGCAGCCGATTGAGCCCCTCGAGCGCCCGCGCGCCATACCACATGAGGTCCTTGCCATCGCATCGGATCACGCGGCCGCGGCGAGCGGCGGGGATGTCGAGGGAACGAAATATTTCTGCGTCGGCGTCGGTGAAGGCGTGCGGCTCGTCGGGCAGCAGCACGATCTCCGGGGCGCGGGCGACGACCTCGTCGAGGGTGACGCGGGGGTAGCGGACGTCGCGGCCCTGGACGCGCTCGGGCGGGAGCGGCGGCGCCTTGCCCAGGTCGGCCGCGAGCGGGTAGCGCCGGGGCCGATCCGCGAAGACGTTCTGGGCGCCGGCGAGGTCGAGCATGTCGGAGATGAAGGTGTCGCCGTGCACGGTCATCAGCGGGTCCATCCAGATCGGGACGAAGGCGCGGAGCGGCGGGCGATCGCGGCGCAGCGCCTCGGCCGCGGCGTGGGCGCGGTAGGCGGCCGCGACCTGCTCGCGCGCGGCGGGCGGCGGCTGCAGTGCGTCCGGGGCGACGCCCTCCGGCGCCGCCGGCGCGGCCTTCGCGCCGTGCCCGAGCAGGCGCGCCAGCCGGGCGAGGTGCGCCACGCCGTCGGCGACCCGCCTCGGGAACGAGACGAGCACGCGCTGGCCCGCCGCGTCGAGGCGCTCGATGTCGCGCTGGTTGTTCTCCTCCTGGTTCGCGACGACGACCTCGGGCTCGAGCGCGACGATGCGATCGACGTCGGCGTCCTTGGTGCCGCCGACGAGCTCGATGCCCTCGACGTCCCCCGCGGGCGCGACGCAGTAGCGGGTGCGGCCGACGAGGCGGCCCTGGGCGCCGAGCCGGACGAGCGAGTAGGTGTCGCTCGGCACGAGCGAGACGATGCGCCGCGGGGGCGTGCGCCACTCGTGCCGGCGCCCCCGGTCGTCGACGATGCGGATGAACGATCCGGCAAAGGGCTGTCCCCAGCCTGCGCTGAACGTCATGCGCCGGATGTAGCCCGCCGCCGCGCGCGCTGCACGCGATCGGCGAGGCAGGCTGCGCCGGGGCACGGGCGAGCGCAATCAGGGCAGGGGAGCTCCGGGGGAGCTGGGCAAAAAACCTATGAGATTCCAATGGTTGGTTCCTTGCGTGGGCTCCCTCCGGGCCTGCGCGGCCGTCCCCGGTGTCCGGGGGCGCCCGCTTAGTTGGCCCGTCCGCGCGATGTCTGCGAGGAGGGGCCGTGCAGATCGATCGCCTCGATGTGCGTCGCGGAGGCACGCTCCCGTACCCGCCTTCCGGCCTGCCCCCGCTCGCCGGCGGCGCCGGCCGCGAGGAGCGCCCGCTGCGCCGGGCGGCGCCCCGCAGCGGGCGGCCGTTGCCGTGCCGGATCGGCCGCTACACCCTGTTCGACCACATCGGCCAGGGAGGGATGGCCGATCTCTACCTGGCGCGGGTGCGCACCGATCTCGGCGCCGCGCGCCTCGTCGCCATCAAGGAGGTTGCCCCGAAGTTCGCGCACGATCCGCGCTTCGTGGAGATGCTCGCGAGCGAGGCCAGGCTCGCCGCGGGGCTGCGCCACGCGTCCATCGTGCAGGTCGAGGACCTCGGCCGCGAGGACGGCGCGCTGTACATCGCGATGGAGTACGTCGAGGGGTTCGACCTGCGCGAGCTGCTCCGCCGCTGCGCGCGCCAGAAGGTGAAGCTCCCGGTGGCGTTCTCGCTCCTGATCGTCGCCGAGGCGCTGCAGGCGCTCGCCTACGCGCACCGGAAGGGCGTCGTGCACCGCGACGTCTCGCCGTCGAACGTGCTCCTGAGCTTCGAGGGCGAGATCAAGCTCTGCGACTTCGGCATCGCCCGCGCGCACGAGCGCTGCGGCGGGACTCTGGACGAGGCGCTGCAGGGCAAGGCCGGCTACATGAGCCCGGAGCAGGCCCGCGGCGAGGCGCTCGACGCGCGCTCCGACCTCTTCGCGGCGGGCATCCTGCTGTGGGAGCTGCTCGCCGGCCGGCGGATGTACAGCGCGGGCCCCGGGGCGGCCCTCTCCAAGGACGAGGCGCGCGTCGAGCTGCTCGAGCTCGCGCGGCGCGCGGAGATCCCGCCGCTCGCGGAGCGCGGGCTCCCCGACGAGGCGGCGCTCCACGCGATCGTGGCGCGGGCGCTCGCCGAGTCGCCCGAGGATCGCTACCCGAGCGCGGCGGCGATGCTGCGGGACATCGCCGCTTACGCGGCGGCGGCCGAGCTGACGGCGAGCCCGCTGCGCTTCGGGGCGTGGCTGCGCGACAACTTCGGCATGGAGATGGTCGCGGCCCGCCGGGCGCGCGAGCGCGCGGTGCGCGCGCTGGAGCTCGGTCCGCCCGCGGTGCTCGAGCCGGTCGCGACGGCGGCCGCCACGCCGCGCGCGATGGACGCCGGCGCGGCGCTCGCGCGGGAGGCGGCGGCGCCCGCGGCGAGGCACGAGGCGGCGGCGAAGGAGGCGGTAGCGCCCGCGGCGAGCGAAGCCGCCGCGCAGCTCGCCAGGGCGGCGGGCGCGCAGGGCGCGGCGCTCGCCGCGCGGGCCGCGGTCGAGCCGCCGTCGCCCTGGGTCAAGCCGCGGCGCCCGCTCGCTCCCCCGGAGCGGCAGGGGCTCGCGCCGCTGCTCCTGCACGGCGCGCTGCTGTTCGCCCTCGCCGCGCTCTGCATCGCGGCCTGCTACCTCGCGGCGCGATAGCTCCGTGGGTTAGACATCCTGCCAGGAATCTGACTTGCGAGAGGCGCGAGAGGAGAGAGAGCTCAACGCCAAGGCGCAAAGACGCAAAAATGCATGAAATCTGCTCTTTTTTGCGCCTTTGCGCCTTTGCGCGTTTGCGTTGAATCTCTCCCGGATCCCCGCTCGGCGCACCGCCGGCGCCCGTCGCCGCTCCGTCAACCGACGTCGGCGATCGGCGCCTCGGGCACGGGCACCTGCGCCTCCGGCTTCCGCTCGCACGCGTCGTGGCTGACGCCGACGCCGTAGCGGTAGATCAGCTCGCCTCCCAGCCAGCCGCTCGCGCCCGCGAGGCCGAACCCCGCGGTCGACAGCGCGATCCCGAGCGGCCGCAGCCCGATCGCGCGCGAGGCGAGCGAGGCGCCGTACACGCCCGCGATCGCCAGGTTCATGGCGCCGTGGACGAACCCGATCCGCTTCGCCGAGCCGAGCGTGGTGCTCCAGTCGGCGAGCCCCGCCAGGGCGGCCACGAGCGCCCCGCCGAGGCCGATGGCCGTGCTCGCGTCCGCTCCCCGGTGGAGCCGCCGCCCGCGGCGGCCGATGCCCGCGAAGTCGAGCACGAGCCCGCAGGACCACGCGCCGATGGGGATGGTCACCAGCACCGGATGCAGCGGGTGCCCGAGGAACTTGCCGTGGAGCACCTTCGCGACCACGGGCGCTCGCCTCAGCACGGACCGGATGCCCTGCTGAAGCGGGTCGGCGATCCGGTCGATCCAGTCCTGCCCCTCGATTCCCCCCAAGACCGCGGTTCCGATCATGTTCCCTCCTCGCAGGCGCCTCATCGCGCACATTTCCAGCGCATGGCGCCCGCCCGCCGGCCGTCCAGCGGTGAGCCCCTGACCCGGCTCCCGAGCAATCGGCGGACCCCACGGGAGCGGCTCGGGCGTTCCCACCCCCTCACGCGGTGCGTGCCGGTGCGACGCGCGGACACGCCGGCGGAATTCGCTTCTGCAATGGTGAATTGCTGAAATTTCAGATTCGAAATCCAGGAACGCCTCATCTGGAACGAAATACGTTCGGATCGCGAACAGCAGAGATGGCACGGACGGTGCTCTCTGTCCGGCCAGCGCTGCCGGCGCGGCCTTCCCCCCCCCGAGGCCCCGGCGGCGCTTTTTTTTGCCCGCTTTTCGGGACCGCGGGACTGGACGGGCGCACCGTGCGCGCCCGTCTCGTGCATTCCTCGTCCTGAGCGGCGTTCTCTGGTATCTCGCCCGTGCCGCGCCGAGCGCGGCCTCCCGGAGCGATGCCCCTCCTCGCCGACGTCGCGGTGCCCGTCCCGCTCTCGCAGGCCTTCACCTACGAGGTGCCGGCCGCGCTCGCCGGCGAGGTGCGGCCGGGGGCGCGCGTGCTCTGCGAGTTCCACCGGCGCAAGCTGCTCGGCGTCGTGCTCGCCGTCAGCGAGCGCAGCGCGGCCATCGACCCGTCCAAGATCAAGCCGCTCGCGGCCCTCGTCGACGCGCGCCCGGCGCTGCCGGCGGAGCTGCTCTCGTTCCTGCAGGAGCTCGCCGCGTACTACTTCGCGCCGATCGGGGAGGTGCTCCGCCTCGCGCTGCCGGCGATCGAGCGCGAGCAGGTGCGGGCGCTCAAGGCGCAGGGCGAGCTCGACGGCATGCTCGATCTCGGCCGGGCCAAGCAGGTGGGCGGCCGCAAGGTGGCGTACGCCAGCGCGACCGACGTGGTCGAGGAGCCGGGCACGCTCCGCGGGCAGGCGGCCGCGGTGCTCGCGCTGCTCCGGGCGAACGGCGAGCAGCCGGTCGCGCGGCTCGAGGAGCGCTACGGCAACGCGCGCAGCGCCCTGAAGAAGCTCGCCGAGCGGGGCCTCGTCGCCCTCGACGAGCGCGAGCCGCCGCGCGACCCGTTCTTCCGCCTCCCCGAGGAGCGCGACGTGCCCCCCGAGCTGAACCCGGCGCAGGCCGAGGCCGCGGCGCGGATCGACGCGGCGCTCGCGGCGCTGTCCGCGCCCGGAAGCGCGGCGCCGTCCGCGCCCGGAAGCGCGGCGCCGTCCGCGCCCGGAAGCGCGGCGCCGTCCGCGCCCGGAAGCGCGGCGCCGTCCGCGCCCGGAGACGCGGAGGCGCGCGGGGCCGCCCCGCGCGAGGCGCGGCCCGCCGGGCCGAGCGCGTTCCTCCTCTTCGGCGTGACCGGCTCCGGCAAGACCGAGGTGTACCTGCGCGCCATCAAGAGCTGCCTCGACCGCGGCCGCGGCGCGCTCGTGATGGTGCCGGAGATCGCCCTCACCCCGCAGCTCGTCGCCCGCTTCCGCGCCCGCTTCGGCGACGAGCTCGCCGTGCTGCACAGCGGGCTGAGCGACGCCGACCGCCACGCGATGTGGGCGAGCCTCCACGGCGGCAAGGTGCGCGTCGCCATCGGGGCGCGCTCCGCCCTGTTCGCGCCCGTGCCGGATCTCGGGCTCATCCTCGTCGACGAGGAGCACGACGGCTCGTTCAAGCAGGAGGAGGGCGTGCGCTACCACGCGCGCGACATGGCGCTGCTCCGCGCCCACCGCGCCGGGGCGGTGTGCGTGCTCGGCTCCGCGACGCCCTCCATCGAGTCGGTCGCGCTGGTGCGCCGCGGCAAGCTCGCCGAGCTGCGCCTGCCGGACCGCGCGCACCGCGAGGCCAGCCTCCCGGAGGTCACCCTGGTCGATCTCCGCCGCTTCGGCGCCGGCCCCTCGGGCGACCCGCTGATCTCGCTGCCGCTGCACCGCGCGCTCGAGCGGACGCTCGCGGCGAAGGAGCAGGCGATCCTGTTCCTGAACCGCCGCGGCTTCGCGCCGAGCGTCGTCTGCGGCTCGTGCGGGAACCTGACGACGTGCTCGGCGTGCTCGGTCGCGCTGACCTACCACCGCGGGCGGCGCCGCGACGCGCGCCCGCAGGCGCCCATGGGCGCGCCTGCGCCGGGCGCGCCCGCGCCGGGGCCGGCGGCGCCGCTCGACGAGCGGCCGCAGGGCGGGCTCCTGCGCTGCCATTACTGCGACTACGCGGGGCCGCTGCCGGAGCGCTGCGCGTCGTGCGGCTCGCGGACCCTGCTGCTCGAGGGCCTCGGCACCGAGCGGCTCGAGGCCACGATCGCCGCCTCGTTCCCGGAGGCGCGCGTGGCCCGCCTCGACCGCGACGTGGCGGGCAAGGACCGCTCGCAGGCGATCCTCGCGAGGATGCGCGAGGGCAAGATCGACATCCTGGTCGGCACGCAGATGGTCACGAAGGGCCACGATCTGCCCAACGTGACCCTGGTCGGCGTGGTGAACGCCGACGCCGCGCTGGGGCTGCCGGATTTCCGGGCGGCCGAGCGCGGCTTCCAGCTGCTCGTGCAGGTGGCCGGGCGCGCGGGGCGGCGCGACCGCCCGGGCCGGGTGCTCATCCAGACGCGCAACCCCGAGCACCCGGCGATCGCGTTCGCCGCGGCGCACGACGTGCCGGGCTTCCTCGAGCGGGAGATCCGCGACCGCGAGGAGGTGGGCTACCCGCCGGCCACGCGCCTCGCGCTGATCCGGATCGACGCGGTCGACGAGGGCGTGGGCCGCGGCGCCGCGGCGAAGCTCGCGGCCCACGCGCGCACGTGTCCGGACGGGCTCGCGCGGCGCGTCGAGGTGCTCGGGCCGTCGGCGGCGCCGATCGCGCGGCTGCGCGGGCGGTACCGGTTCCGGGTGCTCCTCCGGGCGCGCGAGCGCGGGCCGCTCCGGGGGACGCTCGCGGCGCTCACCGGGCTGATGCGCGACGGGATCGACCGGAACGCGCGGGTGATCATCGACGTGGATCCGGTCGCGATGCTGTGACCGGCGCGCCGCGCGCGGCCCCGCGCGGCGCGGCGCCGCCAGGCGACCGCCATCGCCGCGCCCGCCGCGCGCTACCCCGGCGCGGCGAGCGCGGCGAGCTCGCCGCGGGACGCGCTCGAGAGCCGCTCGAACTCCGCGCCCAGCCAGTCGAGGAACGCCGCGTCCCACGACGGCCCTTCCGGCCGGGAGGCGATCGCCTCGGCGAGCTCGCGATCCCAGCGGCCGTACACCTCGCGGAGGAGCGCGTGCGCCCGGCGGCTCGCGGCCGAGGCCGGGTCGGCCTGGCCGTCGACGCGCTCGGCGAAGGCGTCCTCGCAGAGGAAGTAGTTGCAGGTCGCCGCCCGCCGATCGGCGGGGATCGTGCAGCCGCGCGCGCCGTGATAGACGCACTTTGAGCGCCGCGGGGCCGCGGGGCCCTCCCGCTTGCGCACGCGCCGGAGCGCGAGCCCGCGGCTCGCGGGGAGCAGGTTGCCGGCGGCGATCTGCTCGAGCAGCCAGCCGCGGCCGGAGAGGGAGACGATGCGCCCGATGTCCGTCCAGTCGAGCTCGGGCGGGCTGACGCAGCACCCCGCGGGGCCTTGCGGGCACTGGCCGCACAGCGTCGAGTGCAGCCGGGTGTGCTCTCCTGAAAGCTCCAGACGGATCATCGATGCCCTCGCCGTCCCCCGAGGGGCCGAGACGGGCGCTCGGGATAGCGCACCTCGGGGACCACGGCTCGCCAGGAATGACAGAAGCGCCCCGCGGTCGCAACGGGCGCTGGCCGAGCGGAGATCCGGCGCGGCGCACGTGAGCTTGGCGCCGGACCCGCGCGGCGGCCCGGCGCGGACCCGCGCGGCGGCCCGGCGCGGACCCGCGGCGGCCCGGCGCGAATGCGCTCGAGCCGAGCGCGAGCCCGGCGCCAAGCTCACGCGCGCCGCGCGCTCGTCGACGTCAACATGGTGTTCGAAAAGAGCGAGAACGCGCACTCCCGGGCGCTCGTGGAGGAGCTGAATCAGTTATAGTAAGTAACGGGGCATCGACGCGCGGTCGCGGAGGGCGAGACGCGAAGGGCGAGAGGCGGAGGGTGAGAGAAAGATGCGATCGTCCTTTTCTGGCCGCGGCGGGAGTTGATAGGCTGCGCCGGCCATGGGCGATGCGCTTCCCAAAGAGGTCGGTCGGGCCATTCGCGTGCTCCGGCTGCTGCACGGCCTCAGCTACGCCGAATTCGCCGAGAAGGCGCGCCTCTCTGCGACGTACCTGCGGCAGGTGGAGCGCGGAGAGCGCGATCTCGGGCTCGGCGCGCTGGCGCTCATCGCACAGGGGCTCAACTGCGATGCTCGTCTCCTCCTGCCCGGCGACGGGCGGAGCCCGGTCTCCGCCGTCGTCGCCGATCGCTTCGACCGCGCGCCCGAGGCGCTCCAGGAGGCGCTCCTTTTTCTGCTGATCGAGCCGGACGACTCGCCGAAGAAGCAGGCCATCCTCGCCCTCATCAACGATGATCCGGAGCGCGGCCGTCCGCGCTCCCGGCCGCGGCCCGAGGAGCGCGGCTCGCGCGGCTCCTCCCCCCCGTCGTCGAGCCGGAAGCCCGGGCGATGAGCCCCTGCGCGGTCACGGCCGCGCGGACGAGATGAGGACGAGCATCGGCGGCGAGCGGGGCACCAGCAGGCCGCTGCTCTGAAGGTCTATCCCGTCCATCGCCGCGAGCCGCTGCGCGGCCAGGAGCTGAAACGCCGCGAGCGCGCGCGTGCGCCGCTTGTACGCCGTCGAGAGGGGGATTCCCGACTGGCTCGCGAAATCCGCCATCGGGACACCCTCGATGTCGTGGGCCACGAGGACCGCGCCGAGCTCGGCGTCGAGCTCCCGGAGGATCGAGAGCGCAAACAGACGATCGCACTCCGAGATGATCTGCTCCTCGGCTGACGGCTCCTCGAGCTCCGCGTCGAAGTCGTCCGGCAACGGCTCCTCCACGCGGCGCCGCGCGCGCTCCGCGTAGTGGGACGCGGTGTGGACCGCGATCCGGTTGAGCCAGCGGTCGGGCGGGCCGCGCGCGGGGTCGTAGTTCGCGAAGCTCTCGTGCGCCGCGAGCATCACGTTCTGGGCGACGTCCCGGCGATCTCGGCGCGGCACCCCCAGGAGACGCAGCCAGCGCCGTACGAGCACGATCGTTTTCTTGTTGAAGAGCCGCCAGTAAGCCCCTTCCCTGTCGTTCGGCGGCATTCCACCGTCGCTCCCATGCCCTGTGCCCGGCATTGCGTAACGATCGTTATCACAAGAAACCAAACTTGCAAAACGCGACCGAAGCGATCCCAGGCAGATTTTCGCTCTTTCGGGTGCTTTGGGGTGGGGTGATGTGGGTGCAGGTGGGCGCTGTGTCGAGGGATCGCTCTCCTGCATATTGCGCAGATACAGGCAGAATCGTTCGGAAAAGCGTCGCTCGACGATGGTTCCCTGGATGTAACGATCGTTCATCGTCCGGCTCCGGCGGCGGGAACCGTGCGTCGCGCCCGTCGCGCCGGCCGCCGCGCTCGTTCAGCGGGCCGGCGCCGCGCGCTCCCGGTGGGCCCAGGGCGGACGCGGCCGGGCGTGCGCCTTCGGAGCCGGCCGAGGCCCGCTTTCCTCGCTGGACGCCACGGCATCGCGCCGGTAACAGGCGGGCTCGATGCACACGCTCCACCGAAGGATGCCGGCCCCGTGGCGGGCGGTCGCGCCCCGCCGGGGGCATGTCGCGATCGCGCGCGCGGGCTCTGGCGAGGCGCCCATCCCCCATGTCGGCTGACGCGGAGGGGGCGGCGCGCCGCGGCGAGGCGGCTGCGGCAGGCGACGCGGGGGAGGCCCCGGCGCCGCGCCCGCGGGTCGCCTACTTCGGGCGGCCGGGGACGTTCAGCCACGAGGTGGCGTCGCGGCGCTTCGGCGCGAGCGCGGACCTCACGCCCCGGCGCACCATCTCGGAGGTGTTCGACGCCGTGGCCGGCGGCGCGGCGGCGTACGGCATCGTGCCGATCGAGAACGCGGTGGGCGGCCCGATCTACGACACCGTAGATCAGCTGATCCGCCGCGAGGGCACAGGCGCGGCGCTCGTCGTGTGCGAGGAGCTCTCGCTGCACGTCACGCTGTCGCTCCTCGGCAGGCCGGGCGCGGCGCCGAAGCGCATCTATTCGCACTTCGTCCCGCTCAAGCACTGCGGCGACTGGCTGCGCGCGAACTACCCCGACGCGCAGATCCTCGAGGCGGAGAGCACCGCCGAGGCGGTCGAGCGCGCGGCGCAGGACGGCGAGGCCTGGGCGATCGGCAACAAGGGCGCGGCGGCGATCTACGGGCTCGAGATCCTCGTGCCGAAGCTCGGCGTGAAGGGCGAGAACATCACGCGCTTCTTCATCGTCGGCAGGGCCGCCGAGCCGCCGCCCTCGGGCGGGCGGACGCTGCTCCTCTTCGGGCTCGACCACCGCCCCGGCGCGCTGGTGGCGGCGCTGTCCGCGCTCGGGAGACACCATATCAACCTCACGCGCATCGTCTCGCGCGCGCTGCCGGACAGCCCCGAGGAGTACCTCTTCCTCGTCGAGTGCGAGGGCAGCACGGAGGAGCCCGCGTTCAGGGACGCCCTCGCGCAGCTCGAGCAGCACGCGGCGGGCGTGCGCTCGCTCGGCTCGTTCCGCGTCAGCCAGAAGTACGAATAGCCGAGTAGGCGCCCCCACCGACGGGCGGAACAACGCCGCTCTGAAGCTGGAAATATCCTCGCGCAGGGTGGCCTGCGTGACTCCTCTGCTCTTTTCGATAGCCAGTTGCGCCTCGCCTGGGACTAGAACGCTCGCCGCGAGCGATCTTGCGTTCATCGACAGGCGAGGTGACATGAATCTACGTTGGCAATGGCTCTTCGTGGTTGTGCCGGCGCTCATGGGTTCTCTGGAAGCGTGTGACATGGGCCCATGGAGGCTGGCGCCGCCGGGCGACGGCGACGGCGACGGCGACGGCGACCTGCGCGGCGGGATGGAGCCGAAGCGGAACCCCGCCGGCGCGCGCTGCGGCTGTGATGCGGATTGCGACGGCGACGCGGCCGTCTGCATGCTGGGCATCTGCATGCAGCGCGCGGAGGGGCGGTGCGCGGCGCCGAACGGCGAGGAGGGCTGCGCGCCCGGCTCGCGCTGCTTCAACACCGACATCCTGGCGGACACGGGGGTGTGTTATCCCGTCTACGATCCCGAGACCTGCGAGGGCGTGGAGAACCGTCACGGCCTCTGCTCGCCTCGGCGCGGCGACGGGTGCAACGCGGCCTGCGGCGCGGCGTGCGCGGAGGACACGGTGGGCCCCGGGCGCGTGGGCGCGGCCTGCGACGCGGACGAGGCGTGCTCGCTGCCCGGCGCGACCTGCTACCGCGACGCGGACCCGGCGGAGCCGAACGGCTGGGTCGAGGGATACTGCCTCGCGTTCGACTGCGAGAGCGACGACCAGTGCGGGCCGGAGGCGGGCTGCTTCCCTGCGGCCGAGGGCGGCGCGCCGGTGTGCATGAACACCTGCGGCAGCGATCTCGACTGCCGGCCTGGTTACGTGTGCCACGTCCTCGACGAGGCGCACGGGTCGGCGTGCTTCGCCGGCTGCGACGCCGCCGCGACCTGCCCGGACGGCGCGACCTGCCTCGGAGAGCTCTGTGTGTCGGACGAGGTCGCGTGCTCGCCGGACGTCCCGTCCGGCTGGTGCCCGGAAGGCACCCACTGCGACGACGGCGCGTGCCGCAAGGACGCCTTCGCCTGCGAGTCGGAGGGCGACGCGCTGGAGCCCAACGACGACGCGGGAGCGGCGGTGAGCGCGCCCGTGGGCGTCACGAAGGCGCTCACCCTGTGCGAGGGGGACGAGGACTGGTTCAGGATCGTGGTGCCGGCGCGGACCATCGTCCGCGTGGGCATCCGGTTCCGCCACGCCGCGGGGGACATCGATCTCGTGGCGTATGACGGCGCGGGCCGCCTGCTCGGCTCGCGCTACGGCGAGCAGTACCCGTACTCGTACCGCGATCAGGAGACGAACACCGAGTTCTACGGGTTCTACTCCGAGCGAGGCGGCGCCGAGTACCTCGTCCGCGTCGTCGGCTACGACGGCGGGCAGAACGCCTATGATCTCGACGTGACCTCGTATCCTTATGTCGACGGCCCGAGCTGCGTGGGCGCCGGCTTCTCGTTCGACGAGTGCGCCGGCTTCGGCGACGGCGGCGGCGGGCTCTTGCCGTTCCCGTTCCCGGATCCCGACGACTCGGTCGTCGGCGGCGGTTACGTCTGGGAGACCTTCAGCAACTACCGCTTCGCGCGGCGCGAGCTCATCATGCTCGTCCGCGACGCGCTGGCCGAGACGCTGCGGGCGTTCCCTGGCACGGCGCCGCTCTCGCTGATCGACGTCTGCCAGATGAACGGCGTCACGCCCGGATACGACGTCGACGACCCGCGCCACCCCGAGTCGACGCACGATCAGGGGGGCAACATCGACATCGCGTATTTCCAGACGGACGGGTCGAACGACGGCGAGATCATCTGCGGGGACGGGTCGAAGCACGAGGACGGGTACTGCTCGTCGGCGGCGAAGCGGAAGCACATCGTCGATCTCGAGCGGCAGGCGTTCTTCATGGCCAGGCTGTTCCGCTCGGCGCGCACGCGCGTCGTCGGGGTGGACAAGATCATCGCGCCGTTCCTCTCGAAGACCGCCGAGAAGCTGAACGCCCTCCCGAACAGCGATCCGAGGAAGATCACGAACGGCGAGCTCGCGAGCTTCTCGGACCGGATGGCGTACGGCGAGGGGTGGCCGTATCACCATCATCACATCCACCTCAGCATGGACTGGTGGCCGAGGCGGGCCGCGGGCGACGGCGGTCAGGCGGACGCGTCGTTCGCGGCGCCCCCTGCCATCCACCGTTCGCCCGGGCTCGCGGGCGAGCAGCGGATGGCGTGGCCTCCGCGCCCCGGCGCGGTGAAGCGGTGAGCCGCTAGACGAGAAGAACAACCACAGAGGCGCAGAGGGCACAGAGGAGAGAGGAAATGTCTAATCCTCTCTTCCTCTGTGCCCTCTTGCTCGTCTGTGGCTCGATCCTCTCTTTTCTTCCCGTGTCTCGCCGCTGGCGAACGACCCGTTCTTCGGCGGCGAGGCTCCCGCTCAGGGCACGATCGTGATCCGGTCGAGCGCGGGCGGCGCGACGGGCGAGCGCGCCGCGAAGTAGTCTCGCAGGGCGTCCAGATCGAGGGCGCCGCCGAGGCGATCGGCGCCGTCGTTGAGCACGGTGAATCCGTCGCCGCCGGTGGCCAGGAAGCTGTTCACCGTCACGCGGTAGGTCCGCGCCGCCTCGATCGGGACGCCGCCGATCCGGATCGAGGCGATGTCGACCTTCGCGCCGATGGGCGCGCTCTGGCTGTACGTGTACGTGAAGCCGTCCGACACCTGCAGGATCAGGTTCCGCGGCGTGCCGGCCGAGTCCACCCGGAACTGCTGTTCCAGCAGCTGGTCGATCTGCTCGCCCGTGAGGGTCATCACGACCAGGCTGTTGCCGAAGGGCTGCACGGTGAAGATTTCACCGAACGTGACCACCCCGTCCGTGGGCTCGGTCGGCGAGGCGGCGTAGGTCACGTCGGCGCGGACGCCGCCCGGGTTCATCAGCGCGACCTCGGCCCCGCCTTTGCTCGCCTCGCGCGTGGCAGCCAGCTGGGCGTCGGCGATGACCGCGCCCATCGCGAACAGCCCCGCGCCCGCGGCCGGGACCGCGCGGTCGAGCGTCGCCGTGATCGTGCCGACCTGCACGTTGGCGAGCGGCGCCGAGAGATCCTTGTAGCGCGTCACCAGGTCCGCCACGGCCGCGTCGGGCGTGTCGTGCGTCACGACGACGTTGTTCGCCGTCTTGGCGGTCACCTCGCCCGTGGTCCTGCTGATCTCCAGATCGATGTCCGTCACCAGCCGCCCGAACGACGCCGCGCTCGTCACGATCTTGTCGCCGAGGAGGCAGTTGTACGCCTGGTGCGTGTGCCCGGTGACGAGCACATCCACGGCGGGGTCGACGTTCGTGGCGATCTCGATGATGGGGCCGGAGATGTCGGGGCACTCGTTGAAGTGGCCTGTCGGGAGCCCTCCCTCGTGGAGCACCACCACGATCGCCTCGATGCCCTGCGCCTGGAGCTCAGGGACGATGTCGTTCACCGTGTCGACCTCGTCCATGAACGAGAGCCCCGCGACGCCGACCGGCGTCACGATCGACGGGGTGCCCTCGAGCGTCATGCCGATGAAGGCGATCTTCACGCCGTCGAACTCGCGGACGTCGTAGCGCGGGAAGAGCGTCCTGCCCGTCGTCGTGTCCACGACGACGTTGGCGGCGAGGAACTTGAAGCTCGCGCCGGCGAAGAACGTGCCGTCGGTGCAGCCGTCGACCGGGCTGCACCCGCCGTACTGCATCCGGAGGAGCTCCGCGGTGCCTTTGTCGAACTCGTGGTTGCCGACGCCGTTGATGTCGAGTCCGAGGAGGTTCATGGCCTCGATGGTGGGCTCGTCGTGGAACAGCGCCGACACGAGCGGGCTCGCGCCGATGAGATCGCCGGCCGAGACCACCACGGTGTTCGGGTTGGTGGCGCGGAGCGCGGCGATGCGCGAGGCGAAGTAGGCGGCGCCGCCCGCGTTCACCTGCGTTGTATCGGGCAAGGTGATCCTGCCGCTGCTGCCCGGGGGGTGCTCCAGGTTGCCGTGGAAGTCGTTGAAGGCGAGGATCTGCACGCTCACGGTGTCGCCGTCGCTGGTGCCGCCTGCGCCGCCGGTGCCGCCGCCCTGTCCGCCGGTGCCGCCGCCCTGCCCGCCGGTGCCGCCGCCCTGTCCGCCGGTGCCGCCGCCCTGTCCGCCGGTGCCGCCGCCCTGTCCGCCGGTGCCGCCGCCAGCGCCGCCCTGTCCGCCGGTGCCGCCGCCCTGCCCGCCGGTGCCGGTGGCGCCCCCGGTCCCTGAACCACCGCCGCCCGAGCCGGTACCCGTGGCGCTGCCGGTGCTGCCGGTGCTGCCGGACGCATCGCCGGGGCCGTTCGGCTCGTCGTCGCCGCACCCCGCGCCGGCGAGCGGGGGCACGCACAGCAGGGCGCCAAGCAGCGTGACCCGCCACGCCCGCGCGCATCTCCCCAGGACTCCGGAAGCACCGCTCGCTCTCATCTCCGCTCCTCCACTCCGCCGCGCTCGCCGCACCAGGCTCTCACATGCTGGGTTCGCGTGGAAACAGCCGTGTGAACGCACCGCAGCGTGCTCATGGCTGGCCGCGGCCGCGGCTCCAGAACGCGACGACGTCCTCCGGCCGCTCGCGCTCGCGCAGGACCCGGATCTCGTCGCCGTCGACGCCGAGCACCGCCGGAATGCCGCGGCTGCAGTGGCGAGACCACATGCTCAGCGTGTACGCGCCCGTGTCGCCGATGAGCACGAGATCCCCGGGCGACAGGTCCGGCAGCGGGAGGTCGCGGGCCAGCACGTCGCCGCCGAAGCACAGCGGGCCGCCGAGGGTGCACGCCGAAAGCGGCCCCTCCTTCGCCGCGGCGTCGGGGTCGAGCGCCACGAAGTCGTGGTGCCAGTCGTCCGGGTGATAGGCGCGGCGCAGCAAGAAATCGGCCCCGAGGTGCAGGATCGCGGTGCGCCCGGCCGAGTCCGTCTTCACGTACTCCACGCGCGAGACGGCGAAGCCGCAGCCTGCCTGGACCCAGCGCCCGAACTCGGTGATCAGCGTGGTCCCGCCCTCGAAGAGCGTCGGCACCTCGCGGCGCAGCGCGGCCGCGTAGTCCTCCAGCGCCGGCGGGCGGTCCGTGCTCCGGTAGGCGACCGGCAGCCCGCCGCCGATATCCATGACGGAGGCGGCGCCCGACCCCCGCGCGCGCCGGATCTCCTGGCGCAGCGCCTCGACGCGGCGGATCCCGTCGATCAGCTGCGCCTGCGCGCACCCCTGCGAGCCGACGTGCACGTGCAGCCCGGCGAGCCACGGGTACCGCGCGAAGGCGGCGCGCACGGCGTCGGCCTGCTCCAGGGGGACCCCGAACCTCGAGCGCCGGTCCGCCACGCTGGTGATGGCGATGCTGGACGCCCCGACCTGCGGGTTGATGCGCAGCCCGATGCGGCCGGCCGCCGCCTCGGGCCGGACGAGCGCGTCGATGCGCTCCAGCTCGTCGAGGTTGTCGGCGTTGAGCCGCACGCCCAGGCGGAGGGCCTCCGCGATCTCGGCGCGCGTCTTGGCGGGGGAGTCGTAGACGATGCGCCCGGGCGGGCAGCCGGCGGCCAGCGAGAGCCTCACCTCCTCGAGCGAGGCCGCCTCGAGCCCCGCGCCGCAGTCGACCGCCGCGCGCAGGACCTCCACGAGCGGGTTCGCCTTGATCGCCACCGCGTGGAGGGCGCCCGGCGGGAACGCCGCGCCGATCCGCCCGATCCGCGCCCGCATGCGCCCGAGGTCGTGGAACAGGACCGCAGGCTCCACCTCCATCCCGCGGCGCCGCGCCTCGCGGAACGCGCGCGCCATGCTCGCTGGCTCCAGCCGATCCGTGTCGCTCATGGCACCTCTCTACCGCAGTCTGCCAGCCGGGAGAGCGATTGTCCGCCCCGCGCGTGCGGAGGACAGGAGGGTTGCCTTATTTCCAGGATGTCACGAGACGCTCGGCACACAGGGCCCGGGCGCCTCGGTGGTGGCCCAATTTGCCGCGGAGTGATTCCCATGAAGGCGGGAAGGCAGGAAGATCATTGCTCTTTTCTTCCCGCCTTCCCGCCTTCATGTTCAAATCCGGCCACCACCAGCGCCTTCCGGGGGAGACCCAGGGAGAGCCCGAGTCGGCCTTGGGGGCGGCGGCGCACCGCCCCGGGCACCGCCGGGAGCCCCGTGCGCTCAGGCGCGGTCGACGACGATGTTGAGAATGCCGGTGACCAGGCCGGGGGTGTACCGCATCCTCGGCATGACCGGGCTGTCTCCCGGCGGGTCGAGGCTGGACGCCGGGATGTTCGTCGACCGCCCCGCGTACGCCGGCTCGGCCTGAGCCACCTGCCGGCTGAGCTCGGCGTCGAAGTAGAGCTGCGTGGTGATCAGCCGGGTCGTCTGGCCGTTGATGCGAGCGACCAGGTGAACGTGGATGGGGCGCGCCCCATCCCACCCGGGCCAGATCGACGTGAAGCCCACGATCCCGTTGCGGTCGGTGAGCTGGACGCCGCGGCAGAAGCGGTCCAGGTGCTCCGGCGCGCGCTCGAAGGCTCCCGTGTACGGCGTGGAAGGATCCTGGCTGTTGGGGCCGCTGTAACGGCCGTCCGCGTCGCAGTGCCAGATGTACACCTCGGCGTCGGGGATCGGCTCGCTGTCATTCCGGCCGTCGAGCAGGCGGAGATAGAGCCGGAACTCGCAGCCGCGGTGACCGTCGCGGAGATCGCTGCGGAACAGGTTGATGTCGTTCGGGATCTCGCTGTCGTCGATGAAGAACGGCGCCTCGATGTCGGTGGCGGTCAGGTCGCATCTCGCGCCGTTCGCGAAGATCGAAGGATCGATCGCGTCGGCGCCCCCCGCGCCCACGCCGCCGCTGCCCGCGCCGCCGCCTCCGGTGCCCGCGCTGCTCGTGCTCGCGCCTCCGGTGCCCGCGCTGCTCGTGCTCGTGCTGCTCGTGCTCGCGCGGCCCGTGCCGGCGCCTCCGCGGCCGGCGCCTCCGCGGCCGAAGCCCGCGTCGTTGGACCCCTCGTCGCCCCACGACACGATCACGGGCGAGGTGCCGGCGAGCGCCCCGAGCTTCATGAGGACCTGCCACCGGTCGACGACCTCGCCAGGCCGATCACGAGTCACGGCATTCTTTTTGTGACGCATAAGTTAGTCTCCTTGGGTAAGTCGGTGACCTGCTTGGGAGCGCTGGTGGGAATCGGGCCGGCGCCTCCGCGGGTGGTGCGGAGGCGAGGGGGATGTCGGCGCTTGCCGCTCGCGTGGCCGATTCAGAGGGCGCGGGGGCGCCTCCCGCCGTTGTTCCCCGACGAGGGGCTCTCTCTCGGTCCCACGAAGACACGTTGCTCGTCTGGAGAGATTTTATGGAAGGCTTGCAGCGCACGCGCCACATCGGGCGAGGGCGCCCAGGCGCGGGGTCATCGGTCCTGTTCTCGTCGAGAACAGCCGTGCCGCGCTCTACGTCGGAGTCACGGCGATCTGCATCTGGGCGACCACGATGTCCCCTTCCATCCACGCCTTGGCGCGAAGGCCGCTGTTGCCCGCCTCGTCGGCCTTGATGGCGCCTGCGTACGCCGTCGCCAGATTGCCCGTGGTGCGCGCCTTGTACGGCTCGTACTGGGTATGAACGGAGTCGGTGAAGGCGGGATCGAAGTAGAACTGCGTCGTGAAAATGTGATCTCCACCCTGGTAATTGACGCGGCCCCTCGACATCGAGCCCTTCTTGAAGCAGACGAAGTGGATGTGGACATCGCGGCCGTTGTACCAGCCGGGGAAGATGCTTCGGAACGAGACGACACCGTTTGCGTCCGTCGTCTGCACGCCGCGACAGAAGCGTTCCGTGGTGTCGAGGTTGTTCTGATTCGGCCTGCCCGCGTACGGCGAGTCGGGTTTCTGCTCGTTGGCAGAGCCCCTGGCCCCGAAGCCGCTGTAGAACCCCTGGCCGTCCGTGTGCCAGATGTAGACGTCCACGTCCGGCACGCCCACGCCCTTGCCATCGCAGTCGGGCTTGCTCAGGTCGAGCACGCGCAGGTGGAGATGCATCTCCACGCCGGGCGCTGCGCTCTCGTTGTAGCGACCACGAATGTCCTGTCGGATCAGGGAGATGTCGTCGTTCTTCTCGAGCTCGTGAATGAAGAAGGGGCCCTGACCGGCGCCGTCCGTCTTGTTCTGCGCCCTGCACATCGGCACATCGTCGAACGGCGGCGGTATGAGGCTGTCGCCGCCGTCGCCGCCGCCCATGCCTCCCACGCCCGCGCCCTCGCCGCCCGCGCCTTCGCCGCCCGCGCCCCCGGTGCCCACGCTCGTGCTCGCGCTGGTGGTGCTCGCGCCGGTGGTGCTCGCGCTGGTGGTGCTCGCGCCGCTCCCGCCGGTGCCCCCGGAGCCGCCGGCGCCGCCGCCGCCTCCGGTCTCCGAGCCGGTCGACCCCTCGTCCCCGCACGCGCCGAGCACGGGCACGGTGATGGCGAACGCGCCGAGCTTGATGAGCACCTGCCGCCGGTCGACGACCCCGCCGAGCAGATCACGAGCCGCGGGTTCTTTTTTCTCGCTCATACAGAAGTCTCCTTGACCTAAGTTATGTCCTGACCGTCGATCGCTCTCGATGAGCTGGCGCGACGCGCAGAGGAGCACGGTCCCCAATGCGCTGGACCGCCATTGGGAATACCGTTGCGCTATTTTGTTGTCAATTAGAACTATTTCTTTTTGAGCGACGCGAGAGTTGAATTTGCACCGGTGCTGAGGTCGATTCGAATCGAGGGTCGACCGGCAGGATCGGGCCGAGCGCCCGAGGGCGTTCTGCTCGGCCTGTCGAGCGCTGTCCGGTCCTTGCCGGCCGGGACGGCGCGTGTCTCGTCTATGGCGCCGACCAGGAGAGGGTCGGCGGGCTGGCGCTCTCGTCCCATTGTTCCGTCGTCACGTCCTTTCCGAGCAGGAATCTCTCCTCCGAGCAGGAATCTCTCCGCGAAGCCGAGGATCGCGTTCGCCTCTCGGGTGGTCATCACACCATGACTGTGGTCGTCCGCGACCCAGCCGATGTGATCCTCGATGCCAAGAGCCTCGAAGACCTCTCTTGCGGCCCAGACCGCCTGGTAGGGGCCGCCATTTCTGTTGTTGTTCCAGCCGTCGGACTTCCCCTCCTGCACGATGATCGGGCGGGGCGCGACGAGGGCCACGATCGAGTGAGCGTCGAATGGGAGGGTCGTGGTCTTGCCGCTGAACGTGGCCCCGAAGCCGTCGCCGAACCACTGCGGGGCCTCGCCGTTGATCTGGCTGAGCGTCTGCACGTTGGATTTGCCCTCGGCCGCTCGCCAGCTGCCGACGCCGCCGGCGCCCGACCTCGCCGTTCAGCGTCCCTGTGACGTTCTCGGGGGACGGCGGGTAGAGGCCGTATTGGAAATGCTGAATAAGCTGGCTGAGCTCCGCGCGACGGCATCGCCAGTCCGCTGCGGTGGTCATTCGTGTGCCATCGAGGAACGTGAACGGGTCCGGGTGCTCCGCGATGGGGGGCAGGGAGGAGACCTCGGGAACGACCGGATCGGTGCAGGAAGGCTCGGTGCCGCCGGCGCTGGCGGATGCCGCGGTCGTCCCGCCGCCGCTGCCTGCGGCGGCCGAGGGGCCGCCGGAGCTCGCGGAGGCGTCGGCGCCGCCCGCCTCGCCGAGGCCGCCGCCAGCGTCGTCTGCCCCGCCAGCGTCTTCGCCGCCGCAGCCCGCGAGGAGCAGCACGGCAGCCGTGGCGAAGAAGTTCAATACGCTGGTGCGCACCCGATTCTCCCGTGTGACTTAGACGAATTCCCGGAGGGGGCCGCTGTGATCACGCGGGCGCTCGAGGAGAAGCCGGATAGGCCACCTCCTGTTCGGGTCATGATGATGCGTTGCGTTATGATGCGGAGCGACCCGGACCGACGGGCCCGCGAGGCGGGTGGGAGGCCGGGGGAAGGGCGGGATGACGGCTGCCAGCGGGCGCACCCGGACGCCCTGGTGTCGGAAACGTGACGACCGCTTTTGCTTTTGCTGTTTCTGTTGTACCTAGGCGCCCCGAGAGCCCCCGCAGAGGCCCCGTATGATCCGCATCCTTCTCATCGACGACTCCGCCGCGATGCGGGCGCACATGAGGGCCGCGCTCGAGCGGGCGCCCGAGCTCGGGCAGGCGGCGGAGGTCGCGGAGACGGCGAGCGGGTTCGAGGCCCTCCGGCTGATGCACCGCGGCGCGTACGACGCCGTGATCATCGACATCAACCTGCCGGACATCGATGGGCTGGAGCTCATCCGGTTCATCCGGCAGAGCCGGCACCACCGCGACGTCGCCCTCGTCGTCGTCTCCGCCCTGTCGTCGGCGCGCGAGCGCGAGCGCGCCTTCCGCCTCGGCGCCCACGCGTTCGTCGCCAAGCCGTTCTCTCCGGACACCCTCGCGGCCGCCGTCCGGCGGGGCGTCGCGTCGAGCCAGCTGCGCCTGCGCGTCGCCACGTAGCCGGGCGCGGCCTCCCCGCGCCGAGGCTTCCGGCGCGCCTCCCCGAGCTGGTAGGGTGCGCGGCCATGACGCTCCGCCCCATCTTCCGCCGCCTTGCCGCGCCGCTCGCGCTGCTCGCGGCGGCCGCCTGCTCTGCCTCGTCTCCCCCGCCTCCCGCCGAGCCGCCGCCCGGCGCCGCCGCCCCGGCGCCCGCGCCGTCCGGCGCCGCGGACAGCCCGACCGGGCTGCTCTCGGAGGAGGACTTCAAGGCGCTCCACCAGCTCCGGTCGGACAAGGCCCCGCCCGCGCGCGGGCAGACGGTCGACGTGGCCGGGACGAAGGCGTACCTGAGCCTGCCGAAGGACGCGAAGCCGCCGATCCCGGGCCTCGTGGTCATCCACGAGTGGTGGGGCCTCAACGAGCACATCAAGCACTGGACCGACCGCCTCGCGGAGGACGGGTACGCCGCCCTCGCCGTGGACATGTACGGCGGCAAGGTCGCGACCACGCCCGACGACGCGATGGCGGCGATGAAGGCCGTCGACGAGGCGAAGGGCCTCGAGGTCGTGCGCGCCGCGCACCGCTTCCTGTCGACCGACGCGCGCATCTCGGCGCCGCGCACCGGCTCGATCGGGTGGTGCTTCGGCGGCGCCTGGTCGCTCAAGCTCGCCCTGAACGAGCCGGAGCTCGACGCCGCCGTCATCTACTACGGCCGGCTCGTCACCGACCCCGCGCAGCTCAAGGCGATCAAGGCGCCGGTGCTCGGCGTCTTCGGCAACCAGGACAAGGGCATCCCGCCCGAGGTCGTCAACGAGTTCGACAAGGCGCTCCACGACGCGGGCGTCGAGCACCAGGTGCTCCGCTACGACGCCGACCACGCCTTCGCGAACCCCTCGGGAGAGCGGTACGACACGAAGGCCGCGGCGGACGCCTGGGAGAAGGTGCGGCAGTTCCTGGCCGCGAAGCTGAAGGGCGGCTAGCCCTCCGAGGGCGCGGCGGCAGCGCGCTCAGCGACCCTTCAGCCGCTCGATCTCCGCGCGCGCCTGATCGAGCTGCCGCTCCGCCTCCTCGCGCAGGCGCTGTTCCTCCTCGCGTAGGCGCTGCTCATCCTCGCGCAGGCGCCGCTCTCGGTCGAGCTCGGCCGCGAGCTCCTCGGCCAGGCGTTGCGCTTCTTCCTGGCGAGCGATGACCTGATCGAGCATGCCGCCGAGGCGCACGATCATCTCGTCGGCATCCTCGAGGGGGGCATTGCCCGCAAAGAAGCGGAGACGGGAGCCGTCGAGCAGCAGATCGAGGCCGAGCACCTCGGAGACGAACCGGCCAGCCTGGGGCACGATCCGCTGGTACACGCGCGGACGCGAAGGGTCGCCCTCCTGGGCCGCCGGCAGCCTGTAGGCGTGCAGGCGCAGGCGGGAGCGATCGAAGAGGAAGTACTCGCGGACGCCGAGCCGGGCGTAGCGCTCGACGTTGTCCTCATGATCCTTGGCACGATTGCCGGCCACGTGGACCTCGAGCACGAAGTCGAGGCCCTTGCCCTCCACATCGACGACCCACTTCATGCGCTCGTGGGGCTCCACGTCGAGGACGGCGAGCACGTCGGGCGCGAAGCGCGGCTCGCCGGGGTAGAAGACGGCGAGCTCGGACGAGAGGTAGATCTTGCGGCCGATCCGGCGGAAGAAGCCGTCGAGGGCGTCCAGCGCGTCGCGCTTGGCCTTGCGGTGCGCGTCCCCTTCGGGCGGCATGAGATCGAGCGGGACGTCGGCGGGGAGCATGTCCACGACGCGGGCGCGCTCGGCCGGGGTCATGCGCGACCACTGCTCGCTCGTCGGTGCGCGCGGATCTGCTGCATCGAAGACGTAGCTGGTGGTGGGGAGCGCCTGAGCCATGAGCGAAGTCTACCCGACGCAACAGCCCTCCGCGAGGCTCCCGGAGCCGTTTCCGCCGCGAGAAAAGCGCATTACGTGCGGGCGTCCTCCGTCATTCGATTCCAGGAGCGGCCGCCCGTCATTCCGTCATCGGAGCTCGCGCAGCGCCGCGATGAGCTCCGACAGCGACGTCGCGTCGCTCCGATCGAGCGCCAGCGAGCCCTCGGCGAGCGCCTCGGCGAGCGCGCGCGAGCCCCCGGCCTCCGGCGCGGCGGCGGCCACGGCCGACTCGGCGCGCGCGATCTCCGTCACGAGCGCGCCGAGCGCCGCCGGATCGATCGCCGCGGCCCTCGCTGCCGCGGAGAGCGCGCCCGCGGCGCTCTCGACCTGCTCCACCGACGCGCGCGCCGAGGCGTGGAGCTCCGACAGGCGCAGCCGCTCGAGCAGCGCCCCGTACGCGGACTCCATCGCGGCGAGCTCGCCGAGCGCGACGGACGCCGGGCCCTCCGCCGCGCCCGCGCCGGCCCCGCCGCGCGCGTCGCCCGCCGCGCGCCGCTCCGCGATCGACGCGACCTCGACGCGCGCCGCCCGCACCTCGCCCAGGAACGCCTCGATCGACGCCGCCGCCTGCGCGATCGCGCCCGCGCCCAGGGTCGCGAGCGCCTGCATGGCCTCGCGCGGCCGCCGCCGCAGGAGCCGGCGGAGCGGCGCGTTGCAGGCGATCCGCAGCGCCGCGGCCTCCGCGGCGGCGAGCACCCGCTGGCCCATCGACACCCTCGTCGCGGCCTCGTCGCACGCCCGCGCGAGGTCCTCGGCGAGCGCGCTCGCCTCCTTCGCCTGCGGCCCGTCCTCGGCGCCGCGCTCCTCCCCGTCGCCGCCCGCGCCGCGCGCCGCGTCGCGCCTCGCCTCGAGCGCGGCGCGCGCGTCCCCCAGCGCCCCGACGGCGGCGCGCAGCCGCTCCACGGCGGCGTCGGCCGCCGCCGTCTCGGCGGCGAGGTCGTCGCCCTCGACGTAGGCGCGCTGGCTCGCCGCGAGCAGCCGGCGCCGCGCGTCGCCCGCCCGCAGCGCCGCGGCGCTCCGCCGGGCCCGCGCCGCCCCGAGCGCCGCCGCGCCGGCCGCGCCGAACGTCCACGCGCACGCCGCGGTCGCCCCGAGCGCCGCCGCCGCGGCGATCCCCACCGCGGCCGTCGGCAGGGCCGCGCCCGCGCCGGAGCCCACGCGCAGCCCGATCATCGCGGCCACCAGCGCGCAGGCCGCCACGCCCGTGCCGATCGCGCGCGCCCCGCGCCGCGGGGGCGCGGCCGCGAGCGCGGTCACGCCGATGTAGGCCGCCGACCCGAGCGCCACGACCAGCAGGACGAGCGACAGCGGCGAGGTCAGCGTGACGAGCAGCCAGCCGAGCAGCGAGACGTCGATCATGGCAGCGCGCCGCTCGCCAGCGCCACCTCCCGATCCCGCGCGCCGACCGACCCCGGCGCGCTCGCGACCCGGAACGACGCCCCGTCCCACACGATCGTCGTCACCACGAAGCGCACGTCCCTGCCCGGCGGATCGCTGCGGAGCCGCACGCGCCACTCGAGGCGCGCGAGCTCGGACGCGGGCAGCTGCACCGCCGCGAGCCCGACCGCCGGCGCGAAGAGGCCGTCGCCGAGCGCCGCGTCCACCTGGCCGTCGCGGGCCGCGAGCGCGAGCTCCGCCGCGTAGTCCTCCCAGAGCACGACGCGCAGCGCCCCCGGGCCGCTGAAGAGCTGCAGCTCCTTCAGCTTGCGGGCGAGGCTCTCGGCCTCGGCGCCCGCCGCGGGGGCCGCGACGCCGTCGCCTGCGAGCAGCCGGCCGATGCGCGCCGCCGACAGGAGCCGCGCCCACGCGCGCGGATCGTCGGGCCCCGGCGTGCCCTCCGCGGCGGCGACCTTGCGCTGGATGCGGAGCGCCTCGTCGACGCGCCCGCTCCCCGCGGCCGCCGCGGCGAGCCGCAGCCAGCCCCGGGGCTCGGCCGGCGCGAGGTCCGTGAGGGTCGTGTACTGGCGGTACGCGGCCGCGTACCAGCCGTGCCGGAGGTAGACGTCGCCGAGCAGCTCGCGCGACGCGGGGCTCGTCGGATCGAACTCGACGACCTCCGAGTAGGTGCGCAGCGCGTCCGACGCGAAGCCGCTCGCGGCGAGCACGTCGCCGAGCTCCAGCGCCAGCGCCGGGCTCATGAAGCCGCGGTCGCGCAGCCTCCGCCCGTAGGCGAGCGCCTCGTCCTTCCGGCCCGCCTCGGCGAGCAGGCGCACCCGCCGGATCTCTCCCTCCGGATCGTCCGGCCGCTCGGTGAGCGCCTGCCGCAGCAGCGCGAGCCGGTCCTCGACCGCCGGCAGCGCGGCGAGCCGCTCGTCGAGGAGCGCCCAGCTCGCCTTCGGATCGACGCCGCCGAAGAGCGTGCGCCGCACCGCCGCGGAGATGGCGAGATCCACGCTCCGCCGGAGGAGCGCGTGCGCGATGAACCGCTGCGCCTCGGGCTCGCCGGCGAAGCGCGCGAGCAGCGCCTCGGCGCCGCCCTCGGTCGACACCTTCGCCTGGAGGAGCGAGAGCAGCGCGGCCCTCGAGCGCCAGTCCGGCAGCTCGCAGGTCGAGAGCGCGCCCTCGTAGCGCGCGATGAGCTGCTCGGCCGTCGTGGCGCGGGCGAGGCGCTTCGACCAGACGACGATGCGCTCGGCGAGCGGCCGCCGCGCGGTGTCGCTGCACGGCGCCATCGCGACCGGCGGGGGCTTGAGCGTCCCGATCGGACGTGGCCTCGGCGCGATCGCCGGCGCCGGCCTGGCCGCGGCGCCCAGCGGCGCGGCGCCCGCGGCCGGGGCGACCGGCCCGCCGCCGCCGCGCGGCGGGGCGCTCGACTTGTTCGCGCCGGCCATGCCGAACGCCGCGTGCTCGCTGTCCGCCTGGGGCCCCGCGGACGAGGGCCGCGCGCGGATGGAGGTCGTGCGTCTCGCCGTGGCGTCCTGCTCCAGGGGCTCGGGCGGCAGCGCCGCCTCCTCCGCGTGCGCCGCGGTCGCCGGGGGCGGGGCCGGCAGCGCAGCCGCCGGCGAGGCGAGGTCCGCCCTCGGGGCTTCATCCCGCGCCGCGTTCTCTGCCATCGCCGGCGCCGGCGCCATCATCGGCGCCGCCGCCGCCTTCTGCGCGTAGCCGCCCTCCTTCCCCGCGCTCTCGTCGTAGCTCGGTTCGCTCTTCGCGCACCCGAAGGCGACCCCGGCGGCGGCCGGCGCGAGCAGCGCCGCGAGCTCGCGCTCCCGCTCGGGCGTGAGCGCCGTCAGCCGCTCGCCCCGGAGCGGCGAGCGCCGCCGCTGGATGCCCTGGTTCAGGTACGCCTGCTCGCTCTCCAGCGCCAGCGTGCTCGTGAACGGCGTGATCAGCCCGTAATCGAGCCCGAGCTCGACCACCTTGCCCCGGTGCGCCTCGATGTCGTCGCCGTCCGCGAGCAGCCGCCGCATCTTCTCGGCCGCCCAGAAGCGCGGCACCAGCGCCGCCCCGACGCCCCGGTCGATCTCGATCGGGTGCTCGCGGGCGTACTCCTTGCCGGCGAGCCGCCCCTTCACGACCGCCTTCGCGGGCAGCGCGTGGTGCGTGCGCGCGAGCAGCACGACCTCCTCGCCGCGCGACACCTTGCCGCTCGCGGTGAGCATCGGCTCGTCGAGCCCGGCGCCGAGATCGATCGAGAGGTCGGTGATGGTCGGCGTCTTGATCGCGCCGGCGAGGCGCAGCACCTCGGACGTCGAGCCCTCGACCTCGTCGATCCGGAACGCCTGTCCGCCCCCGGCGCGCGCGAGCTCGCGGAGCAGCGCGTGGTTCGCGTTCTCGCCGACGCCGACGGTGAAGAAGCGCGCGCGCGAGTCCGTGAGCGAGCGGCGCAGCCGATCGGCGAGGCGCGCGCCCGTCACCTCGCCGCTCGTCGCGAGCCCGTCGCCGATGTAGATGACGGCCGGCTGCTCCTTGCCGTGCACGCGCCCGAGCGCCGACTCGAACAGCGCGCCGAGGTCGGTCGCGCCCCCGGTCGCGTGCTCGGCCAGCCGCGTGAGCGCCGCGGAGATCTCCTTGTCCGACGCCTCGGCCAGCCCGTCCTTCGGGTGCAGGACCGCGGGGGCCGAGTCGAGCGCGAGCAGCGCGAACCGGTCCGACGGCGACATCGTCCGCAGGATCGCCTCGGCCGCGGCCGCCTTCTGCTGCCGCGCCGTCTCGTCGGCCGACGCCGACGTGTCCACCACGACGACCAGGTCGGCGGGGAGCTCCTTGAGCTCGGCCCAGTCCACGTCGGGCACGTACCGCGCCATCACGTAGTCGGCGCGGTCCTCGCCCGCGGCGAAGCGCGACACGCGCAGCGGCGCCGGCTTCGCCTTGACGGCGGCCTCGAGCTGGAAGTCCGCGCGCGGCTCGTACCCGCTCCGCCGCATGCTCACCCGTCGCCCGCCGTCCTCGATCACCGCGTCGGCGAGGGTCGCGATCTGCATGCCCTGGCCGGCCTGGCCGAGGTCGACCGACAGGGAGAACTCGCCGATCTGGACCGGCTCGCTCGAGCGCATCGGGTACACGTAGGTGAGCTTCCCGGCCGGCGCGCCGAGCATCTCCACGTAGCGCAGCACCACGCGCCGCGAGCCGCTCGCGGGCACCGGGAAGATGCGGGCGCGGTAGCTGCGCCCGTCGACCCACTCGAGCAGCGCCGGCTCGTGGCCGCTCTGCACCGCGGCCTGGTACCGCTGGGCCGCCTCCTTCCGCTCGATGACCTCCCCCTCGACGAGCACGCCGTTCGTCTCGACCGCGAACGAGCTCACGAGCGCGCGCTCGGGCACGGTGAACCAGTACCAGCCCTCGACCTGTCGCCCGCCCGGGTTCGAGAAGGTCTGGTCCACCTCGGTCTCGGCGATGCCGTCGCGCACGACGGCGCGCACGGCCTGCCGGCTGATCTCGAGCGTGCGCGCCTGCGCCCCGGGGGCGCCCTGCAGATCGACGCCGTAGATCCGGCCGGAGCCGCTGCCCTCGCCCGCGAGGGGCCGGTGGTCGCCCATGCCGCCGGTCCAGTCCTCCCAGTAGGCGAGCGGCGCGACCTTGGGCGCGGCGCCGCCGGCGACGGTGGCCTGTTCGCCGGCGTGCACCTCGACGCGCCCGCCGGGGGCGGTGACCACGGCGAGCCCGCGGGCCACGTACACGCTCACGGCGTCGCCGGCGCGCTTCATCGACAGGCCGGCGTCGGACGCCGTGACCCGGACCTCCCCGAGCGCGTGCGAGAGCTCGCCGCGCCCCTCGGGCGGGGCGTCGAGCCACACCTCGCCCTGGGCGATCGAGAGCCCCTCGGCGCCGAGCGCCACCTCCGAGTCCGCGCGGAGGAACACCGCGGAGCCGTCGGCGAGCCGCACGAGGGCCCGCGCGCCCTTTCCGGTCGCGAGCTCGGCCCCGACCGGGAGGGGGACGCCGGACACCACCGTGGACTTCCGGTCGTCCTGCTCCAGCGTGACCTCACCCGAGGAGAGCTCGAGCCGGGCGCCGATGGCGCTGGCCCTCACGGGCGCCTTCTCCTGGGTCAGGACGAGCGCGGTCACGCTCGCGGCGAGCACGAGCGCGCCGGCCGCGAGCCGGAAGCGCAGGCCGCGCCTCTTTCGTGCCAGCTCGATGCTCGCCTCTGGCGCGCCATGTTCTGCCGGCGTTGCGGCCGGCTCCCTGTGTTCATGCGACGACATCCGAGACCTCCTCGCCGCGGTGGCCCTCGCCCCCGGAGCCAAGCGCGGGGCCGCGTGCAGACGTCCCATGCCCCGCCGCGATCTACCGAAGCGATCGCGCCGGTCATCGTAACGGGAAAGCGCGCACGAAGCGTAGCCCCATCCCGGAGCGGGGGCGCGCGGCGCTCGCGGGGCGGAGGCCTGCTGCGTGGACGGGGGGAGCGGCCAGAGGCACCTGCAGAAGGAGGTCGTGGTCAAATTTGAACATGAAGGCGGGAAGGCGAGAAGAAAACATGAATGATCTTCCCGCCTTCATGTGGACTCTCCCCTGGGCAAAGTTGACCACTACTCAGAAGGACAGGAGAAGAGAATTTAACGCCAAGGCGCCAAGGCGCAAAGGCGCAAGAGAGAGAAGAAGAGAGGCGAGAATATTTTTTTTTTGTCTTTTTGCGCCTTTGCGCCTTGGCGTTGACTCTCTCTCTGCTCTCCTCCCGCCGCTCGGCGCTTCAGGTCGCCTCCTGCCCCTCGGATCAGGGCCGACGAGCTCTTTCAGCCGGCCCCGACCCGGTCCATACCATGATGGAACAGGCCGCCTGGGCCGGGCGCACGTCCGAGCGAACGCCGAACGTTGGTTTCTGGGAATCCATCCATCCTAGGAGGGGGCGATGACAGGACTGCTTCCGGGAATCCGGAGGTTCATCGGCTACGTGTCTCTTGTCTCCCGGCGGCGGCTGCGCAGGGCGCCCGATTTGCCGGGCGCGACCTTCCGCGCGGCGGTGGTCAGGACGGTCGATGGGGACACGCTCCACGTACGCGACGAGCGGGGCGTGGACCATCCGATCCGCATGCTCTCGATCGATACGCCGGAGACGCACTTCCTCGGCGCCTCCCAGGGCCATTGGGCCGAGGCGGCGGCCGCGCGGCTCGCCGAGCTGCTCCCCGAAGGCGCCGAGGTCGAGATCCAGACCGATGAACAGCCGTGCGACGCATACGGCCGCGTGCTCGCCTATGTGCTGTCCGGCGGCCGGATCATCAACCGGCAGCTCCTTGAGGAGGGCCTGGCGGTGACGTACACCGTCGCCCCGAACCTGCGCCACGCGCAGGACTTCTCGGAGGCCGCGCGGCGCAGCTTCACCGAGCGGCGCGGCATGTTCAGCGATCCCGACCTCCTCCTCCCGTACGAGTTCCGGTGGAGCATGAGAGGTCAGTCGAGCGCGAAGCTCGTCGGCAGCCTGTCCCGAGGCGAGGTGTTCGACCTGTCGGAGCGCGAGCGCGTGCCGTGCTGGGATCGGGTGTTCTTCTTCGACGCTCGGGACGTCCGAGCGCCCTTTGTCCGCATCGCGACCGACGGGCGCGCGCGCGGCGGTTGATCGGGACGTCCTCCACGCGCGACCTGCCCCTCTGTCCAGGTCGTCTCAACGTCAGCGAGCCACCATGCCACGCCATGTGGCAAAATGTCTCGTCCTGCGAGGCTCCTGCGCGCGACGACCCGCGCTCCTGAACCCGGGGGCGCGGCGGTCTCCGGCGGCTCGGCGGAGGGGCGGCTCCCGATCCGCACGAGGAAGCAGACGTCTCCCTCACCCGACGCCGCGCTCCGCGCCCGGTCGGGAGCCGCGCGCATGGCGGACGCGGCCTTGGCACAGGAGTCGCCTGCGGGCGGAATTGCTCATGCGCCTGGCCTGCGAGCCCGGCGAGTCGCCCTCTCGTGTGAGCCGGACGGGAGCTCGGCGCGTCCGAGAGCGGGGCGCCCGGTCGGTCGTCCCCTGTCGATGTATTCCTTCGAAGGAGCGCTTCTATGCCTGTGAAGAGAATGGATATCTCGTGCCTGGTCGCGTGCACCGCGGCGCTCTCGCTCGGCCTCGTGAACTGCGGCTCGGCGCCGGGCGCGCGGCCCGAAGACCCGACCGGCCCGCGGGACGCGCCCCCCGCGACGGCCGGGACGATCGCGCCCGCGGGCCCGCGGGCGCCCATGAACGCGAACCCTCCGCCCGGCCCCGAGACGCCGCGCACGAGCTACCTGCCGGTGGAGGACAAGGAGCCGTTCGCGGCCATGGTCGCCCGCATGAAGGCCGACAAGCCCGCGGTGGAGAAGCGCCATCAGGCCCTGCTCGATGAGCGGTACGACCTCTCGAACCGCGCCGCGCAGGGGGTCACCATGTCGCGCGGAAAGCCCGTCCAGGCCGGCGTGCGCGTGAAGCTCCCGAAGGGGACGACGTGGGAAGCGCTGGCCGCGCTCTCGCCCGACGCCATCCGGGAGCAGGGGCTCTGGCCGCGGGGCTTCCTGCCGCTGCCGCACGCGAACCACCCGGAAGGCGGCATGGTCTTCCCGAAGTTCCACATCGACGAGCTGAAGCGCCAGACGGGGCGCGACCTCACGCGCTTCGATCTCGACTTCGACCTGCCGGATCACCTCATCTCCGAGTTCCCGGCGCCCATCTACCTCACCACCCGGCCCGACCTCGGCGACGTCTCCAAGGGGCAGCTCGTCACGATCGACAACTTCTACGAGCTCTTCAACGGCATCCTGACGCCGAAGCAGCTCGAGGGGCTCCGGCTCCTCGTCACGCCGTTCCCGCAGATGCAGTTCAACGCGACCGCGGACCGGCGCTCGGAGAAGGCGAGCCTCGGCGTCGCCTGCTTCGATTGCCACGCGAACGGCCACACGAACAACGCATTCCACCTCGTGGGCGACACGAGGCCGCAGGAGTTCCGGCACCGGGTCGACACCCCCACCTTGCGCGGCGTGAACATCCAGCGCCTCTTCGGCTCGCAGCGCGCGCTCAAGACCGTCGAGGACTTCACCGAGTTCGAGCAGCGGGCGGCGTACTTCGACGGCGATATCGTCATCGCCGTCAAGAAGGGGATCAACATCCTGGACCGCGGGCACCAGGTCCACGCGATGGCCGAGTTCCAGGAGATCCTCGACTTCCCCCCGGCGCCGAAGCTCGGCGTGGACGGCCGCCTCGACCCCGCCAAGGCCACGCCCGAGGAGCTGCGCGGCGAGCAGGTCTTCCACGGCAAGGGCCGGTGCGGGACGTGCCACGTGGCGCCGTACTACACCGACAACCTGATGCACAACCTGCGGGCGGAGCGCTTCTTCAAGCCCGAGCTCATCAACGGCCGGATGGCCACCGCCGACGGCCCCATCAAGACGTTCCCGCTGCGCGGCATCAAGGACAGCCCGCCGTATCTGCACGACGGGCGCCTGCTCACGCTGGAGGACACCGTGGAGTTCTTCAACCTCGTCCTCGGCACGAAGCTGACGGCCCAGGAGAAGGCCGACCTCACGGCGTTCCTGCGGGTCCTCTAGCCCGTCCTGGCGGCCCGTCTCCTGCGCTTGACCAGGAGCGGGAGGCTCTCGAGGACGTCGACCCGATCCGCGATCATCAGCAAGAGCCAGTGCGAGACCTTGTGATCCGGGACCTCGTAGGCCAGGCGGCGCAGCGCGCCGCTGGCGCCTCTCGGCGGCAAGGCCGCGCTGAACACCGGCGTCGGCCGGGCGAGCCCCGGGTGCCTGAGCACCCGGCCCTCGACCGGCTGCCGCTCGGGCTCTATCCAGTGTGCCCACGAGAGCAGGTGCGGCGGCGCCTCCCTCGGGACTCCGGGCCTGTCCTCCGGGCACAGATCGACTCCCCAGTACGGCAGCTCCCTCGGCCGCATGAGCTCGGCTTCCATGGTCGCCTCCTCCTCCCCGGTGACAGCGCTCATTTCGCGCCCGACGGGATGAGCACGCATTTGATGATCCCGTCGGTCCTCGCCGCGAACAGGCGGTACATCTCCGCGGCCGCCTCCAGCGGGACGCGGTGGGTGATGAGCGCCCGCGGGTCGATGTTCCCCTTGCGGATGTGCTGGGCCAAGCGAGGCATGTAGCGCTTCACGTCGCACTGCCCGGACTTGATCGTCAGGCCCTTGTTCACGACCGCGCCCACGTCGACGAGGTTCCACGGCGGCCCGTAGACGCCGACGATGGAGACCCTCCCGCCGCGGCGGACCGACTGGATCGCCCAGTTGAGGGCGACGGGCGAGCCGGCCTGGAGCATGAGCGTCTTGCCCAGCAGGCCGTGCAGCGTCGAGCCGCTCGCCTCGAGGCCGACCGCCTCGATGCAGACATCCGGCCCGCGGCCGTCGGTCATGTCCCGGAGGACGGACACGACATCGGGGACCTTGGTGAAATCGAGCGTCTCTGCCTGGTTGTACCGGCGCGCGAACTCGAGGCGGTAATCGATCGCGTCGACGGCGATGACCCGCCGGGCGCCGAGGAGCCAGGCGCACCGCTGGGCCACGAGGCCGACGGGCCCGCAGCCGAAGACGGCCACCGTGTCGGCGGGGGTGATGTCGCCCATCTCCGCGGCCTGGTACCCCGTGGGGATGATGTCCGAGAGGAAGAGCGCGTCCTCGTCCGAGAGGTCGTCGGGGATCTTCATGGGGCCGACGTCGGCGAACGGGACGCGAACGCGCTCGGCCTGGCCGCCCTGGTAGCCGCCGGTCGTGTGCGAATAACCGAAGATCCCGCCCGCGATCGTGGTGAGCGGGTTCGTGTTCTCGCACGCGGAGGTGCGCTCTCGCTGGCAGAAGAAGCAGGTCCCGCAGGCGATGTTGAACGGCACCACGACGCGGTCGCCGCGCTGGAGGGTCTGCACGGAGGGCCCGACCTCCTCCACGACGCCGGTGAACTCATGGCCGAAGATGGTGCCGACGCGCGTGTCGGCGATGTAGCCGTGATAGAGATGCAGATCAGAGCCGCAGATCGCGGCGCGGCTCACGCGGAGGACCACGTCGTTCGGATGTTGAATCCGAGGCTCCGGGTTTTCCTCGACGCGGACGCATCTCGGCCCATGGTATGTGACCGCCAGCATTCGCAGCACCTCCCGCCTGCTCGATGGGCGAAGCAAGGAGCGAACCCGGCGCGCGCGCTCGCGAGTGCAACCGGCGTAGACATCGGCCTTCCGCGGCTAGCCGGCCGGCGCCGCGGGAGAGCGGCTGTCCATCGTTTGCGGGAGCGCCGGCGCGCGGGCCGTTCTCCGCGGTCTCCATGCGAGGCATGGTCCCTTGCGACTCTCGCCGAGGTCGACGATGCTGGGCGCGTGGCGGCGTCGGAAGCTCGTCCCACCCAGACCAAGCTCCGTGTTCGCGCGGTACGTGTCGTCCTTGACGTACACCAACACATCACGGACGAACGATATGCACACGCGGCAAACACGCTGTACACCGCGACCGCGGTGCGAGGCACGGGAGGATGAGATCTGTCGTGATCCCCGGCGGTTCCACGGTTGACCGCGCGGGGGGTGGCCCTAGGGTATATCAAGGCGCGAGAGGCGGGGTGAGCGAGCCCGCCACCGGGAGACGATATGGAGTTCACCTGTGCGCGAGGACCCGACGCCAAGGGCTCCACGGAGCACCTCAAGGGGCTCGGACGGCAGTTCGAGATCGATTTCGAAAACATCCTCCAGTGCGAGATCGCGAGCGACACGGAGCTCGTCGAGCGTCTGGTGAACAATACGAGGAGGTACGATCAGAAGGCCGCCGCCCTCCTCTCCGCGGCCTCCACGTGGGCCTACTCGGATGCAGACACCATGGCCAGGATGATATGCCTCCGTGGTATCCCGAACAATGAGACTGTATCCATGCATCTAGAGAATGACGCGCTCTTCCTGGACACCACTGCGCACGTCATCCAGAGCCAGTGCGGAGAGCTGGTGATCGTCTGCTTCGGGGGGACACTGCCGACCAACACCATCCAGCTGCTCCTGGATGCCAGTGTGAAGACGGACCCGTTTTTCTCCACAGGGATCGTGCACGGCGGCATTTTTCGCGCCTTCCTGGGGTTGTGGCCCGGTATCAGGGTACAGCTCAAGGGCGCGCTGCTCGGATACTCGAACTGTTTCATCAACGCCATCAACGAGATCAGCCATCGCGGCTACACGGATCTGAAGACGTTCGACTTGAAGCGCTCGACGATGGAGAACTCGACGCTGCCTGGCGCCGAGGACGGCTGCCCCGCGACGGTCGGCAGAGCCAAGATGAAGGCGCTCTACCTGACCGGGCACAGCCTGGGCGGAGCGCTGGCCGTCCTGGCTGCGGCGGCCATGCACACGGATCCGGTCCTCGCCCCGATCAGGGATAGGCTGTGCGGCGTGTATACGTTCGGGCAGCCGATGGTCGGTGACGAGGTATTCGCCAAAACATTCGGATCCATGTTCGGGGACCGGCTCTTCCGGCATGTTTACCGGAACGACGTCGTGCCGCACCTGCCGCCGCGGACGGTGGGGTGGTTCACGCACTTCGGACAGGAGTACACGCCGTCGCTCGCCACATGGAAATTCAGGAACACGCGCGCATCTCAGACGTGGTTCGGGCTGTACGCCCTCGCGATCGGCGCGGCGGCCTGGATCAAGGACCAGGTCCCGTTCTTGTCCAAGGTGTCCCTGCCCTACTCGCTGGGCGATCACAACCCGCTCAACTACCTGCGCACCTCGCTGCAGTCTTTCCCCGGCGCCGAGTTCGGTCCCCTGAGCAGGGCGTGCCCCACGCCAGACGGATAGTGAGCCGAGTGCGACAGGCCAGCCGGGCCCGCGCCGCTCGTGCGGGCTGGACGATGTTTATGTCCGGCGTCGGGTTGCTCTCCGGCGGGTATGGGCAGGACGAGCTGCTCGAGGCGGGGGCCTACCGGGTGCACCGCGACCCCGCGGAACTCGGCGCCTCGCTCGACGAGCTCGGCGTCCTGCCCTGAGGAGCGCCCGGCGGAGGCATTCCGCGCGGGTCGGCTTCCGCGGCGGGCGCGACGCCGCCTCGCTCGGCTGGCCCGGCGCGGGCAGCACCTGGCGCTCGTAGAAGCGCAGAACCCTCGGCTGGTCCGGCCCGAACAACAGGCCGTGCCTGCGCTTCGATTGTCCCGAGCGCCCCTTGCCATGCTGCTGCGCGGCGCCAGATCGAGCGCGACTTCGAGAGATAGCGTCCGCACCGAGGCCACGATGCGGGGGCGCGAAGGTCTGGCCGAACACGGAAATCAACCAATGCCCCTCGAGCGCTATCGACGCACCCGCATGGTGCTCCTCTCCACGACGAGGTTCGCGCGCTGCTTGAGCGCACGGCGACGGAGAGCACGCCGGAGCCTGAGGTAGGCTCTGAAGCCTAGGAGATCTCACGTGTCCACTTCGTCCGCTCGGGTCCGGCAGGAACAAATCTGGGCACGCGTCCTCTCGCGCCTGCTTCGCACGTTGATCGCGCTGCTGTGGCCGCTCTGCTCCTGTAGCCCCGCTGGAGGTGCTCTCATGACGCTCTCGCTACGATCTCCCGACTTCCACGATGGCGGCGAGATCCCGATCAAGTACACCTGCGAGGGCGACGACGTGCCGCCCGCGCTTGCATGGTCGGGTGTCCCCGCCGGAACGAGGAGCCTCGCGCTCATCGTCGACGACCCCGACGCGCCCGATCCGCGCGCACCCAAGACGACGTGGGTCCACTGGGTGCTCTACGACATCCCGCCAGACGCCGGCGGCCTGCCCGAGGGCGCGCGCAAGGTCGATCTACCGGCGGGCACGCGCGAGGGGCGGAACGACTGGAAGCGCACCGGCTATGGTGGCCCGTGTCCGCCGATCGGCCGGCACCGCTACTTCTTCAAACTGTATGGACTCGACACGGTGCTGCCCCAGCGCGATGGGCTCGCGAAGGCGGAGCTCGAGAGGGCAATGGAGGGCCACATCCTCGCGCGCGCCGAGTTTGTGGGGACGTACCAGAAGAGGGGCACGTAGAAGACCGATTCGTGACCTTGACCCTTCTTTTTCGGCTGCATGAACACGGCTTCCATGGTCGCCTCCTGCGCGCCTCAGGGGCGCTGCCGTCTCGGCTTCGCGGGCGGGCGCTGGTCGAGCTGCTTCACCAGGGTCTTCGGCGCCTTGAGGCGCCACGCTCGCTCGAGCCGCATGCGGCACTCGGGCGCGCGCAGCGCCGACAGCCGCGCCAGGACCGCCGGATAGCCGCGGTAGTGGTCGGTGATGAAGTAGATGTCCGGCTGCGTCTCGATCAGGAATTCCTGCTCGTCGACGCTCTCGAGCTGGAAGACGACGGACTGGCCGTCCTCCTTGAGGCGCACGAACGCCTTGCCGCGGACCTTGAGCGCGGGCGTGCGGAACCAGACGTCCTCCACCACCTCCGGCAGCGCGAGGCCGAGCTTGCAGAGCTGCTCCCAGTTCATGGCTCGTCGAGGTCGCTCACGTCGGGCTGCCCGCCTTCCCGCCGCGGCGGTGGCACGCCACCTGCCGCCGCGGCTCCTGAAGGGAACACGAGCGGCCATCGAGAGTCCAGATCGATGGGCGGCCCCGGCGTGCTCGCGGCGTGCCCCGCGGCGTGCGCCGTGCCAGGGGCCGCGCGAAGCGCTGCCGGGGCCGCTCCCGCTCGACGCGCCCAGGCGCGCGCCACGTATGGCAGATTCGCACATCGATTGGCCAATTTGCGCTATAGAATGTGCGAATGTGACCTGGCACCCCCGCGCGGGGGAGCCCAAGATGCGCCGCGCGAGGTGCTTGGATGCACGGGGGACTGCGGCTTTCTTGGAGGGGTGCGCTGATGTTGAGCGCTGCGCTCCTTGGGGGCTCGGACGGCGCCGGCAGCGGTACGGACAGCCGCTCAGGCGCGCTGGGCGGCCAGAGCGGCGGCGTGCTCGGGGCGTGCACGGCGCGCTCGGAGATCGTCGGCGTGGAGGACGCCTCCCGGCTCGGCTTCTCGGCGAACGACGTCGTCTCCGCCATCTCCGGCGCGCGCTCCGCCACGCTCACGTGGGCGGCGGGCGGCAGCACGACAGTGACGGTCGCTGCCGGCGCGCCGCTCGCCGCGCGCTTCGTCCGCTTCACGAGGTCAGCGGTCGAGGCCACTGCGGGGGGCGATGGGCCGCCCGACGACCCGGTAGACCTCAGGGCGACGGGCTGCCCCGGCGGCGATCCGCTCCTGGAGATCGACGTCCCGCTGCGCTTCTCGACGGAGGACGGCGCCTTCGCCGACTCGTTCCCGGTCACGCTCCGGGCCGTGCGTCGCGACGCTGTCGCGTACATCCACGTGATCCATCCCTCTCACATCCAGGGTTCATACCGGATCAGCGGGGTCGACCCCGCGGAGGTCGATGACGTGCGGCTCGTCCTCTTCGGCACGATCCGCAGCAGGATGATCACCGGAAAGCTGCAAGGGTTGGCCCCAGGAAACCCGAACGGGACCGGCGAGGGCCCGGGCACGCGCGGGCGAAGGCTCGACGTCGCGGAGTTCTGATCGTCGCCGAGCTCGGAGGCGCTCCGCCGGCGATCGTGGCGCGATCCGGAGCCATGATGGCTGCTCGCCCCTCGCCCGCGCTCCCGCGCCTCACGCCGACGGATCAGGCCGCCTCGTCTCCGCGGAGGCCGTATGCCGCCATCTTGCGCTTGAGCGTGTTCCTGTCGATGGCGAGCGCGCGCGCCGCGCGCGAGATGTTGCCCTGATGCACCCTGAGCGCGCGCCCGATCGCCGCGCGCTCGGCCGACGCCACCGCCTCCGCGAGCGGCGCGACCTCCTCGCCCCCGGTTTCCCCCGCCGGCCCCCGCGCGACCCCGCCCGCGCCGCCCGCCGGCCCCGCGGCCGCCGCAGCGATCTCCGGCGCGAGGTCGCCGACGTCGACCGTGTGATCGCAGAACACCCCCCACCGGTGCACCTCGGCGCGCAGCTCGCGCACGTTGCCGGGCCAGGCGTGCTGGTACAGGCACCGGAGCGCGTCGCGCGTCACCTCGAGCCCGCGCCCCTTGCGCCGCGCCCGCACCTCGTCGAGGAACGCGTCGACGAGGATCTCGATATCCCCTCCGCGGGCGCGGAGCGGCGGAACGTCGATGATCGCGCCGCGGAGCCGGTAGTACAGATCCTCGCGGAACGTCCCTTGCTCGACCATCTTCGCCAGGTCGCGGTGCGTGGCCGCCACGACGCGCACGTCGATCTCGATCCGGGCCTCGCCGCCCACCCGGCGCAGCGTCCCGTCCTGGAGCACGCGCAGCAGCGAGGCCTGCACCCGCGGCGACAGCTCGCCGATCTCGTCGAGGAACAGCGTGCCGCCGTGCGCCTGCTCGAACACGCCGCGCCGCCGCCCCGCGGCCCCGGTGAAGGCGCCCGCCTCGTGGCCGAACAGCTCGCTCGCGAGCACGCCCTCGGCGAAGACGCCGCAGTTCTCCGCGACGAACGGGCCCCGGCCGCGCGGGCTGTGCTCGTGGATCGCCCTGGCCGCGAGCTCCTTGCCGGTCCCCGTCTCGCCGACGATCAGCGCCGGCACGTCGGTCGCGGCGACCCGGGCGATCCGGGCGCGGAGGGCGCGCATCGGCTCGCTCTCGCCGACGAGCACGGCGTCGCGGGTGCGCGCCTCGGCCCGCAGGCGCACGACCTCCTCGCGCAGCGCGCGGATCTCGGGGAAGCCCTCGATGTCCAGCCGGACCTCGCGCACCGGCCGCGGGTGCGGGTGCGGCACGAACGCCGCCGGGATCACCTGGAGCATGCGCGCGGGCAGGATCCCCGCCTGGACCAGGATGACCCAGAGCGTCTGCGCCTGCGGCGTGCCCGCCGAGAGCAGGACGTCCGTCGCCCACGCCGCCTGCGGAAAGGCGCGCTTGAGCTGCGCCGAGAGCTTGCCGAGCGCGCGGAAGAGCTTCGCGTGGTCCGACGGGTCGTCGACGTCGACCACGCGGAGCTCGACGCGCGCGGCGCGCGCCCGCGCCCGCTCGACGAGCGCCCGCGACGGCGCCTCGCCGGCCGGGATGGTGAGGATCACGATCGCGTCGTAGCGGCTCTCCTCCTGGTCGAGGAGCCGCAGCACCGGCCCGCGATCGCCCTCCGCCCGGCGGCCGTGGTGCGCCGGCGCCGGCCCGAGCGTGCCCGCGTCCGACCAGGTGAGGAGGAGGCGATTCACCGGTGCACCGTACACCAGCGGTGGTGCGCCGTGCACCATGTTGTCTGGTGCATCGTGCACCAGGTTGAAGCGATCTGCCGGCGCAGGGGCGGGTCGCGCGCTGGCACGGGAGCCGCAAGGATCCGCCGCGTTCCCCCCGCCGCCCGCCTCGGGCGCGCGCCCGCCACGGAGATCTCATGAAAGCGCCCGCCGACAGCGTCGTTCTCCCCGCCCACGCCCGCCTGGTCGCCCGCGACGACGTCTGGCTCGAGGGCAACGCCGTCCAGCAGCTCGCGCGCGTCGCGGCGCTGCCCGGCTGCGTCCGCGCCGTGGGCATGCCGGACCTGCACGCGGGGCGGGGCATCCCGATCGGCGCGGCGTTCGCCTTCGCGGACCGCGTCGTCCCGCAGCTCATCGGCGGGGACGCCGGGTGCGGCGTGCGGCTCGTCGCGACGTCGATCGGCCGCGTCTCGGCGGACGTCCTCGAGCGGCGCGCCCGGCAGGCGATGGAGGACGATCCGCTGGCCGACTGCGACCCGGCCGCCGTGTTCGAGCAGGTCTGGCGGCGCGGCGCGCGCGGGCTCGCCGAGGTCGACGGGGTGCCCGAGGCGCTCGCGCAGCTCGCGGCGGCGGAGCCGGAGGACGGCCTGCGCCCGAGCGGCGACGCCTCGCCGTACCGCGCGGGGTACGAGGGGGCGCTCGGCTCGGTCGGCGGCGGGAACCACTTCCTCGAGATCGCGCGCGTCGGCGCGCCGCGGGACCCTGCGGCGGCGGCGGCGCTCGGCCTCTCCGCCGGGGATCTCGTCGTCCTGGCCCACTCCGGCTCGCGCGGGCTCGGCGGCGCGCTCGGGCAGCGCTGGGGCGACGCGGTGCTCGAGGGCGACGCCGCCGAGCCGTACCTCGGCGAGCTCGCCGGCGCGTGCCGCTTCGCGCGGGCGAACCGGCTCCTGCTCGCCTACCGGATGCTGCGCGCGCTCGGCGCCGCGCGGGCGTCGAAGATCGCCGGCGGGCTCGACCTCACCCACAACGACGTCGCGCGGGAGATCGTGGGCGGCGAGCCGGCGTGGGTGCACCGGAAGGGGGCCGCGCCCGCGCGGGGCAGCGACTTCACCGTGGTGCTCGGGTCGCGCGGCGCGCCGTCGTGGGTGATGCGCTCGAGCGACGCGGAGGCCGGGCTGCGCTCGGTCGCGCACGGCGCGGGCCGCAAGATGGGCCGCAGCGAGGCGCGCGAGAAGATCGCGGCCCGGTACCGGCGGCGCGAGCTCGCCCGCACCGAGCTTGGCGGCCGCGTTGTGTGCGACGATCCGGCGCTGCTGCTCGAGGAGCACCCGGACGCGTACAAGCCGATCGCGCCGGTGATCGAGAGCCTCGTGGAGGCCGGCCTGGCGACGGCGGTCGCGCCGCTCGTCCCGGTGATCACGGTGAAGCGATGAGCCGGTCGTGGGTGCAGATCAGCGCGGGGCGGGGGCCGGTCGAGGTGCGGCGGTTCGTGGCGCGGCTGGCCGAGCGGATGGAGGGGCTCTGCCGGGAGCGCGGGCTCGCGGTGGTCGACGTGACGGTGCACGGCGACGAGGGCGCGCCCGCGTCGGTCGAGATCCTGGTGGAGGGCGACGCGCGGCGCTGGCTCGAGGGCGAGATCGGGACGCACGCGCTGATCGAGAGGAGCGCGGACCGGGGGCGGGCGGCGCGCAAGCGGTGGTTCGCGGGGGTGGAGATCCACCCCGCCGGGGCGGACGCGGGCGCCGGGGCAGGGGAGGGCGTGGATCTGCGGGATATCGAGATCTCGGCCTGCCTGGCGGGAGGGCCGGGGGGGCAGCACGTGAACAGGACGCGGTCGGCGGTGCGGGTCCACCACCGGCCGAGCGGGATCACGGTGCGCGTCGCCGACGAGCGCTCGCAGCGCGCGAACGTCCGCCGCGGGGTGGAGCGCATCGCGGAGCGGCTGGCGGAGCGCGCCGCGCGGCGGGCCGCAGAAGGGGAGGCCGCGCGCTGGAGCGAGCACGACCGGATCGTCCGGGGGGAGCCGGTGAGGACGTACCGGGTGGGGCGGAAGAGGGCGCTCGAGGTGGCGGGGGCGCGGTGAGGGGAGGCGCCCGCCCGATGGGCAAGCTGCCCTTGCTCGTCGACGGCGGCACCGTCGTCACCGAGTCCGCGGCGATCGGCCTCTATCTCGCGGATCGTTATGCCCCGGGCCGCCTCGCGCCGAAGCTCGAGCGCGACGATGGAATCGGCCATCTCTGGCCGTGACTTCGTCCTCGGCAAGGAGTTCTCGATGGCCGACGTCATCTTCGGCGGCACCATCGCGTATATGCTTGACGTCAAGATGCTCGAGCCGCGCGCGATCGCGCGCTGCATCCGCGCTCGCCCCGGACGACGACACGTTCAGCGCAGTCAGTCCACGTCCTCGGCGAAGGCTCGCCGAAGATGTCTGCTATGCGTTGCCTCCCGGGTGGAAAGCCGTCCGGGGAGGCGCGTCGGTTAGGGGCATGGCGACGAGCAGACGTCATGCTCGATCTCGAGATGCCCGTACCACCAGAGGTAACGGAGCATCCGCCCGACGGCGTGCCCGCTTGAGCGACAGCACATCTATCATGATCTGAACGTTCTGCAGGGGTTGCTTCATATCACCCGCGACAAGGGAATCCCCTTCATCGATCGGATGGCCTCCAGCGCCGCGTGGGTAGAGAACATCGGGCGAGCACAGGCCAGCGCCTTCTACGTGGACGGCGACGCCACGCGCGCGAACGAGGAGGGGGCGAGGGTGCTCGCCACGCTCGTCGTCGAGGGCGTCGGACGCAAGCTCCGGAGCTCGCCGTGCGGCAGCCGCGTCGGACCTGCATCGATGCGGATGGGCTCCAAGGAACCGGCGGCCGTGAGCTCGTCGCCGGGCCATTTCGGTTGACGGCGCCGTTGTGAACGCTCACAATTGTTCTCGAACTGTGGACCAGGATGTGCACGCCTCGCCCGCTCGAGCGCCGGAGCACCTCACGCTAGCGCCCATCGGCGCAGCAACTACGCGCGAACCGAGGAGCGAGATGGCACGTTTGGGAAGCAGCTCGAGAGCGCGATTCCTAGTGGCGCTCTTATGGACTAGCGGGTGCAGCGACCCGGTGACGACGACCGGCAGAGACGCAGGACCCGACGGCGAGCCCCCCGCGTGCTCCGAGGGCACCTGGGATCACGATGGCGATGGCGCGACGAGCTGCGTCGCATGGACAGGCTGCACCGCAGGCACCTTCGCGAGCGCCGAGGGCTCGCCTACGGCGGACCGGCGGTGCACGGCGTGCCCTGAGGACACCTTCAGCGACACGATGAACGCGCCGAGCTGCAGGATGCACACGCCCTGCGCGCCTGGGACGACGCAGACCGCGCCTGGGACGAGCACCACGCCCGCGCAGTGTGACGCCTGCTCGCCGGGCACGTACTGCGCAGGCGGGGCCGCCGCGCCTGTCGACTGCGCGGACGGCACCTGGGACGACGACGCCGATCCCGCAACGACATGCGTAGCGTGGACCGACTGCGTGCCAGGGGAGCTCGTCGGCACGGAGGGGAGCAGCACCACGGACCGCAGCTGCCTCAAGTGTACGAACGGCGAGCACACGGCCTCGATGAACGCGAGCAGCTGCTCCCCGGGTGCCTGGGTGCTGAGCTACTTCGGGCCGCATCAGGACGTGCCGAGCGATTCGCTGCACCTCGCCTACAGCACCGACGGGCTTCACTGGTCGACCCTCGCCGATGGACAGCCCGCGTACCAGCTCACCGGGATGGGAACGAATCACATCCGAGATCCGTTCCTGTTCCGCAAGAACGATGGCACGTACGTCTATATCGCCACGGACTGGACGCTCTCGAACAACGACTCGAACTACTGGAACAACCCGAGCTCCAAGATCTTCGTGGCGGACTCGACCGATCTCATCACCTTCACGAATCCCCGGTTGATCACGCTCACGAACCTTCCGGGCCCCGGGGCCACCCCGATGCACGCCTGGGCCCCGGAGGCTTACTACGACCCCGATCGTAAGCTCTATGCGATCATCTGGTCCGGAAACGACACCACGGGCGCGAACCGCATCTACGTCAGCTACACCGAGGACTTCGTCACCATCGTCAACCCGACGCCCGACGTGCTCTTCGATCCGGGCTACAGCGTCATCGACGCGACGATCACGCAATGGAACGACCGCAACTACCTCTTCTTCAAGGACGAGACGGACAGCAGCGGGAGCGCGCTCACAGGGTCGGGCAAGGACATCCAGATCGCGCGCTCCTCGACGCTCGCGCTCGATCCGGCGACGTTCACGCGATGGAGTCCGGACTACATCACTCGCGGGTCGACCCAGAGCAGGAGACGAGCGACGGAGGGACCGTTTGTCATCAAGGATCCGCGGCAGAGTCGATGGTACCTGTTCGCCGACTACTACCTGGACGGCGGTGTGTTCGGGTGCTGGAGCACGACGGATCTCGACGCGGATCCGGGCTCTTGGACAGAGCTCCCGAGCGCGCAGTACCGATTTCCGTCCGGCGTGCGCCACGCGAACGCGGTCCGGGTCACGCAGGCGGAGCTCGACGCGATCATCGCCCACTACTGAACATCCTACCGGATCCGCAGCACCTACGGCGAGGCGAGCGTGCCATTCTACGTCGCTCATCCGTGGTTACATGCCGTAATCACCCAGGGGGCCGCTCGCCCCGATGGGCAGCTCGGGAACGATTTTCTCTGGAAGGCCGTCCACGGGCTCGCCTACACGAGCGATCCGGATCTCGCGTCCTTCGAGGCGGCCGAGCTCGACGCTGTATCAAGAGCTCATCTATTCGTCGAAGGGGCCGCATGTCTACCGGGCCCTCGTCTTGACATCTCCACTGATGGTTAGGGTCTCCCCCTATCATGCGCACACCGAAATCTCCCCACCCAGCGTGCACTTCCCTCTCTGCGCCACGCGCCGCGCTCACGGCGGCAGCTTGCGCCTTCGCCGCATTGCTCGCGGTGGTCGGGTGCTCGGATGGGCCCTCGACCGACGCGCCGGACGCGTCGACCAATTCATTGCGGATCATGACGGCGGGCACAGCGCTCAGCACCTCGGAGTCCGGCGGGCGGGTGACCGTGAGCGTGGCGCTCGACGCCGCGCCTCGCGAGCCTGTCACGGTGCCGGTCTCGAGCTCGGATGCGACCGAAGGCTCCGTCTCACCGGCGACCCTCTCCTTCACGGCGGAGGATTGGAGCATCCCTCGAGAGATCACGGTCACGGGCGTTGACGATGCGGAGAGCGACGGGGACCAGAGCTTCCGCGTCCGCTTCGGGCCCTCGGTCTCCGCCGACCGAGCGTGCGACGGCCTCTTCGCGGAGTCCGCTGGCATCACGAACACGGACGACGACGGTCCAAGGACGGCAGCGATCGTCGTCAGCGACCCGTCGGGGACCCTCGCCGAGCGCGGCGCGCCCGTGACGTTCACCGTGCGCCTCGCATCGCGGCCGAGCGCGCCCGTGACGATCGCCCTCAGCGTCAGCGACACGACCGAGTCGACGCTGAGCCACGCGGACCTCACGTTCACGGAGGCGGACTGGAGCGCGGCGCAGACCGTGACCTTGAGCAGCGTCGATGACTGGCAGGCCGACGGACCTCAGCCCGTACGCGTCGTCTTCGGCTCACCGGCCAGCGAGGACCCCGAGTATGCGGCCCTCGCCGCCCCCGCTGTTCTCGAGCTCTCCAATCTCGACGACGACGTCGGAGGGGGGTACCATATACGCACGACGCACGCGGAGGACGCGCCGCTCTATGTCGCGCATTCCTATTATCACGCGATGATCACCGGCCTCGACGACAGGGCGAACAACCAGGTTCCTGCCGACTTCCAGTGGAAAGTGGTGCCCGGCCTCGCGAACCCGGACGATCCGACGCTGGTGTCGTTCGAGTCTGTGGGTTTCGGCGGTCGCTACCTGCACGTCGACAGCGTGAATTCGACCCGGTACCCGCTGCAGGATGAGGCGTCCAATCGCGCTGACGGGCTCTGGCAGACCCCGCCCGATGAGAGGAGTCACCTCCTGTGGATCGACGTGTTCACGGATACCACCACGTTCCGGAGGGACGCCACGTTCCGGATCGTGCCCGCGCTGAACGGGGATCCGACGATGGTCTCGCTGCAGTGGTACTCGGATGCGACACGTTATCTCCGACACCTGAACTACCAGATCCATGCGCACGTGCTCGACGGCACGGCGGTCGAGAGCTCGGAGGCATCGTTCGCGCTCGAACCGCTCGGCTATTTGGTCTCGCAGCGCGCTGATCCCCACATCAAGCGGCATACGGACGGTTACTACTACTACACCGCGAGCGTGCCGACGTACGATCGCATCGAGATCAGGCGCGCGACCACGATACGAGGCCTGGTCAACGCGACCCCGAAGGTCGTCTGGACGAAGCACGCGTCCGGCCCGATGGCGGCGCACATCTGGGCGCCAGAGCTACATTTCATCGACGGCAAGTGGTACATCTACTTCGCCGCAGGGAGCTCGACCGACATCTGGGCCATTCGCATGTATGCGCTCGAGAGCTCATCGGCCAACCCGATGGATGGCAGGTGGATCGAGCGAGGGCAGATCGTGACGGACTCGGACACCTTCGCGCTCGACGCGACGACGTTCGAGCACGACGGCAAGCGCTATCTCGTGTGGGCGCAGGAGGACCCCAGCGTCGTGGGCGACAACAGCAGCTTGTTCATCGCGGCCATGGCGAACCCGTGGACGCTGGCCAGCCCCAACGTGCGGATCGCCAGACCCGAGCACGCCTGGGAGACGGCGGGGTTCGCGGTCAACGAAGGTGCTGCCGTGCTCGAGCGGAATGGGCGGGTCTTCATCAGCTACTCAGCGAGCGCGACGGACGCCCGCTACTGCCTCGGCCTGCTCACGGCGAGCGCGACGGACGACCTGCTGAGCGCCAGCTCGTGGACGAAGAACGAGGAGCCAGTGTTCGTCAGCGCGAACGGGCTGTATGGCCCGGGCCACAACTCGTTCACGACATCGGCGGATGGATCGATCGACGTGCTCGTGTACCACGCGCGGAACTACGAGAAGATCACGGGGGACCCGCTCTACGACCCGAACCGTCACACGCGCGTCCAGCGGCTCGAATGGAATGCAGACGGAACGCCGAACTTCGGCGTGCCGCTCCTGAACGGCGCGAATACGATTGGCGATTGACGATTCGTAGCGGAATCGAGCTCCCCAGGCCACCATCGGCCGCCTCGTCCCCGGCAGGAGACGCCGGCGGCCCGAGCAGCTGACCAATCGCGCTCGTGCTCGCTTGCGCTGTCGCCTGCGCGCCCGCCGCTCAGAGCCCGGTCTCGGCCTGGATGCGTCCGTTCTTCACCGCGTCCGCCAGCGCTCGATGGTCGCGCTCCGTCTGATCGGCGTAGGCGATCGCGAACGCGGCGATCGCCTCGTCGAACGTGTCCGCTTTTCCGAGGTAGGCCGCGATCGCGATCCGGTCGCCCGAGCGCGCGTGCGCGCGCGCGAGGGTCCAGCCGCAGAGGCTGCCGTACGTCGCCAGCGCGACCCGATCCAGCGAGGCGATGTCCGCCGAGAGCTTCCAGTCGCGCAGCTGGCGCACGTAGAAGTCGCGCTCGATCCCGTCGACGCCCTTCACCCGCTGCCAGCCGAGGAAGATGTCGCTCGCGGCCTGCATCAGCCGCTGGCCGGCCACCACGCGCTCGCCGCTGTTGCGGTGCTCGCTCCTGCCGAGGAACCGCTCGAGGACCGACGCCTGCGCCTCCTTCGCCTGCAGCAAGAGCGGGTCCTGGTCGTCGCGGCCGAGGAGCAGGATGATCCAGGCGCGCAGGCCGACGCTCCCGATCCCGACCACCTTGTGGGCCATGTCCGCGAAGTTGTACCGCTCCAGCAGGTGCCGCCGATCGCTCTGGAGGGTGCAGCGGTAGCCGCGCAGGATCTCGCGCACCTGCTGCTCGAGCTGCTCGCGGGCCACGCCCCCCACGAGCTCATCCATCCGGACGATCAGGGGAGGATCGCTGATGATTCGCCGCCGGCCGTCGACCTCTCGCGTCAGCTTCTCGTAGGCCTGCATGCTGTCCCTCGCCCGAGCCTTGGCGACGTTGCGCTCGGTGACGTGCAACCGCTCGCGACCCACCCGCGAGCGGAACCGGTCGATGATGCGCTCGATATCGAGGCTCGCGTACCAGACGTCGAGGTCGCGGAGCGCGGCGAAGCTCCGCATCGCCTCGCGGTACTCGCGGACGGTGGCCAGGACGATCTCGGAGCGGGCCGATCTCGAGAAGCCGTTGTCGCGCCCCGCCAGCTCCATGCTGACGGCCAGCCGCTTCACGTCCCAGTCCCACGGTCCCGGGAGCGTCTCGTCGAAGTCGTTGATGTCGAACATCATGCGCCGCTCGGGAGAGCCGAACACCCCGAAGTTCGAGAGGTGTGCGTCGCCGCAGAGCTGCACCCTCAGGCGCGATCGCGTGGTGGCGGCCAGATCAGAGGCCATCACGCACGCGGCGCCACGGTAGAACGCGAGCGGGGAGGCCAGCATCCGGCCGTAGCGGATCGGCACGAGCTCGGGCACACGGGTCTTCGCTTGCTCCTCCAGCAGCGCGATCGGATCGGGCCGGTGGGGCGGCGCCCCCCAGGTCGCGTGGGTGGTGCGCGGGATCTCCGCGCGCTCCGCCTTGCCGCGGGCCGCGTGGTCTTCGGCGGAGAGGTGCGGCATCGCCCACTCCTTCGTGACCGCTGTCGATGCGTCGACGCTGTCCATCTCCATCTCCTCCGTCCCGTCTCGGTGATCGCCATCCCACGGCAGGGCGGGCGCGCCGTGAGATCCTCGCCGATCCGCCCGACGCGCGAGCGACGCTCAATCACCCATCGTGCCCATCGTGCGCCGCAGATCGAACATCGCCTGCTGGCTCACCCTCAGAGCCCCGTCTTGCGGGTGATCGAGGTCGGCGATCAACATCAGGACGATCGAGAGGCCCATGACCAGCGTCGCGACCGTGGGAGACCGGCGCGTCCTGACCAGACCGGCGTGATAACCGACGGCCGCCAGGTTCAGGACCGCGATCACGAAGAGCGCCGCCCACAGGACGCCTGGAATGCCGCCCCGGACGGCCACCTTGACGCGTGTCGCGTAGAGCTCGATCGCCCTGTTCAGCGACTCGATGAAGAGCGCCACGTCGGTCGAGCTGGGCTGGTCTCGTGCCGCGGCCTCCGCTTCTTTCCACAGCTCCCGGTGCAGCTCCTCCGAGCGCCGCAATGCCTGCTCGACGTTGCCGAGCCTCACCGCGTCCAGACGAAGCTCGACGTACTCACGCAGCATGTCGCGGACCTTGTGGCCGCGATCGCCGGGGAGCAGGCCGGCGCGCAGGTAGGTCGTCTCGATGGCGTTGGCCTCGTCGACGACGGCCTGTTTCCTGGCCTCGAAGCGGGTCGCCGCGAGTCCGAACGTGAACGCCAGGATGAGCGCCAGCAAGCCCATCGTGGCCGTGGCCAGCGCGAGCACGTGCGGCCCGTACTCCTGGTCGGAGCGGCGCAGCCGGTACACGCCCAGCCGGTAGCCGCCCTCGACGGCGAGCAGCAGGACCACGATCGTCATCCCGAAGAGCAGCCAGAGCGGAAATCGATCGAGCGGTCCACCCACGGGCATCGACGCACCTCGCTCCAATCACGGCTCTTCGCCGTCGCGAGCACAGATCCGATGCCACGCGAGGCGTGTGCGTTGTGCGAGCCTGCTTCGTGAGGATGCGCTCGGGGCGCTCGGCTGCCTTTGCGCCTTTGCGCCTTTGCGTTGAACTCTCTCTCCGGATCCCTGGTGGGGTGGAGCTAGAGCATGGATCCGGCCGGGAAGCCGACATCCACGACGAGCTCGGCGTCCGAGAACACGTCCAGCGCATCGAGGGGCTTCGTGATGCTCCTCGCGCCGTTGGCGGCGTCCACGAGCGTCACGTCAGCCGTGTAGCGGCCAGGGAGCAGCGTGGTGCTGACCTCGAACCAATCACACGGAGCGTACTCCTCCGCGACGAGGTCGCCGCCGCGCGTATAGACGATGAGCTCGGCGTCGGTCGCCCCGTAATACGAGCACAGGAGCGGGTCGGTCGTGCCCTCGATCGTGTACGCGATGGTCAGCGTCCCCGTCTCCCGGAGCGGGGGCGGGTCGTCGGCCACGACGACGCAGCCTGCCGCCGGGGCCGCGAGCGCGGCCAGCAACATCAGACTCAGCATTCTCGTCGATTGCATGGTTCTTTCTCCTCGCGGCTGCGGTCCTCTCGGGCGCAGCTCAGTCCGCGTAATAGCGGCGGCGGCGCTCGACCGGCTCGCGGTAGGCCGGGGCGCGTCGCTCCTCGTAGTACCGCGGCGGGTGATGATGATGGGGCCGCTCACGCCGGCTCCGGATGACCACCCGGCGCTCCGCCAGCACCCGCGGCTCCGATCGGAAGATCACCCAGCCGCGCGGGCCTTCGTAGTACCACGTCTCGCCGACGAGGTAGGCGTACCCGCCGCGGTAGCGCACGCTCGGATACGCGTAAATGTCCGCCGGCGCCGCCTCCACGCGGACGACAGAGTGGCCGTAGAGGCGCTCGCTCTCGCCGCCGACTGTCCAGAAGCATCCAGCAGCGGCGAGCGCGAGCGCCCACAGCGAAATCGTGGCGCCGAGGCGGCGCGCAAGCGTGCCTCGAGCCACGCGATTCAAGCAGCGATGATCAGCTTGCACGATGCGTCTACCTCCCTCCACCGCCAATCCGCAATACGGGTGCCAAGAGGAGGAGGCGCTGCATTCATCGCGCATAGGGACGGCGATTCTCCCGGATCTCCAGCAATGGCTCGTTGCGCTCGCGGGCGAGCGCGCCGCGACCGGCTCCGCCGCCGGTGGAGGCGGTCGAGCCGGAGCGGGGGCGCCGCCCGGAAGCAAGGTGGCGTCCAGCTGCGCCGGGGCCGAGCCGCGCACCGCTGGGGACCGCCCGCGAGGTTCGCTGCAGCCGCGGACGCCGAGCTCGCTATGCGCTCCCGACTGTGCCGATCATGCAATGGGAGTGGCAATTTGCCATGATGGATCGCCGCTGTCGCGGCGCGGGCGCCCCGCCCCAGGGGCTTGGAGGCGCGCCGCGGCGCCTGCGCCGGCGGAGCGGCCGGCGTCGCTCGGCGGTCTCGGGCGTGACGCGGCGGCGGGGGTGTTGTAGCGGAAACGATCGCTGTGCGGCGCTGTGTCCCTGGCCTTGGTGTGCTGATCGCGGGTGCCCTCGTGGGCGCGTGCGCCGCCGCGCCGGACACGACCGCGCGGCCGCGCGGCGAGGTCGCGGCGCCGGCTGGCAGCGCGCTGGCTGGGGCCGCGGAGGCGGCGCGGGTGCCCATGCCGAGGCCGGCGCGGGCGCGGCTCGGGGCGGCGGCCATCGCGAACCAGGCCTGCGAGGGGTGCCACGAGGAGGTGGCGCGGGAGTGGCGCGCGTCGCTCCACCACCGGGCGAACACCGAGCCTGCCTACCGGCGGGCGTTCGCGATCGAGCCGATGCCGTTCTGCCGGGCTTGCCACGCGCCCGAGGCGAGGCCGGAGGAGCCAGAGCCGGAGGCGCTCGGGGCGCTCGGGGTGGGGTGCGTGACGTGCCACGTGACGAGCGACGGCGAGGGCGAGCTCGCGGGGCCGGCGGTGGCGCCGGTGCTCGCAGCGCCGTGGGCGGGGAGCGGGGCGCCGCCGGCGGCGCCGCACACGGTGATCCGGGACGCGCGGTTCGGGGGCGCGGACGCGTGCGCGGCCTGCCACGAGTTCGCGTTCCCCACGGCGCGAGGGCGGTCGACGGCGGAGCTGATGCAGTCGACCCTCACCGAGCACCGCGCGTCGCCCGCCGCGGCCCAGCCCTGCGCGGCGTGCCACATGCCGCGCGGGCCGGGGCTGCGACGCGGCCACGGGTTCGCAGGATCGCGGGACGAGGCGCTCGTGCGGAGCGCCGTGGCGGTGACGGCGCGGCGGCTGTCGACGACGCGCGTGGCGGTGACGCTCGCGCCCGCGAACGCGGGGCACGCGTTCCCGACGGGGGATCTGTTCCGGAGGCTCGAGGTGTCGGCAGAGGCGCTCGGGCCCGACGAGCTGGTGCTGGGGCAGGAGGAGCGCTACCTGACGCGGCACTTCGTGCTGCGGCCGGGGACGATCGGGCGGAAGCTCGTCGCCGACGATCGGGTGCACGCGGAGCCCGTGACGGTGGAGCTCGACGTCGGGTCCGCCGGCGAGGGGCGGACGCTCGCGTGGCAGGTGGCCTACCAGCGGGTGGCGCACCCGAACGGGGTGGACCTGCGCGACGCGGCGATCGAGGGCGAGATCCGGGTGGCGTCGGGGAGGCTCGCGCCGTGAGCGGACGCGGGACGGCGCGGCGGGGAGAAGGAGGAGCGATGAGCGGGCGAAGGGCGTGGTGGGGGCTGGGCGGGCTCGTGATGGCGATGGCGGGGTGCGGGCCGGCGCCGCGGGCGGCGGACGGGCCGCGCGCGGCGGATGCGGCGCCGGGGCCGGGCGCGCCGGCCACGGCAGGCGCGGCGGGCGGATCGCGCGCCGCAGGCGCGGCGGGCGGATCGCGCGCCGCAGGCGCGGCGGGCGCCGCGAAGGCGGACGAGGCGGCGAAGCCGGCGCCGCCGCCGAAGTCGGCGTTCACGCCGGTGGCGCAGGTCCCGGCGGAGATCGATGTGCGGCTGCACCCGGTGGAGGGGGCGCTGCTCGTGTCGACCACCAACCTGCTGACGCTCGAGGGGGAGCAGATGGGCGCCGCCGTCGGCGTGCTGAAGGATGGGACGATCGAGTTCCCGAAGCGGCTGCGCCTGCTGGGGTGGGGGGCGGCCGTGATCGGCGTCTACGGGCGCTATCCCGACCAGCTCGACCTGATCGCGACGGGCACCACGGGCCGCACCGGCGTCGCCGAGCACCACGTGCTGGGGGCGCAGGGCTGGGTGCAGCGGATGGGCGACCCGGGGCTGTGGTTCACCGGGGTGGCGAGGATGGGCAGCTCGCTCGTGGGGCTGGTGGGGCCGACGATGATGGGGGTCCCGAGGTTCGTCACGCTGCGCGGGCCCAGGGTGGGGCTGACGATCACGCCGGCGCCCAGGAAGGAGCCGTGCCGCGGGTGGGAAGCGCCGCTGCCTTACCCGGAGGCCGAGGTCCGCCCGCAGGCGTTCGGGGCGACGCGCGACGGGACCGCGCTGAGCTACGGGCTCGACTGCGACGTGGAGAGCGCCCTGGAGGTATGGAAGCCGGGCGAGAGGCGCGCGACCATCATGCCCGTCCCGGCGCTGCCCGAGGGGCAGAGCCCCGACGATGCGCGCACGCTGATCCTGCCGGGCCCCGGCGAGGGCGAGGCGTGGATCGTGGATGGGGGCGTGCTCCACTACCAGGGCGGGGAGCCGAAGAGGATCGACCCGCCGGCGAAGGGCGCGCGCGTGCTCACGGCGTCGGCGGCGCCGGACGGGATGCTGTGGGCGATCGCGGACGGGGCGCTGTTCGCGCGCAAGGGCGAGGCCTGGGAGCAGGCGCCGCTGCCCGACGGGGTGAAGGCCCAGGACGTGGCCGTGGGGAGCGACGGGGCGGTGTGGGTGGCGGCCGGGGGGGCGATCCTGAAGCACGGCGGCGGCAGCGAGGCCGCGGGCGCGGCGCCGGGGACCATCCAGGTCCAGAAGGGGCCGCCGCCGAAGCCCAAGCCGAGCCGGCCCTTCCCCGAGCCCGGCGGGCCGACGTGCCCGCAGAACCTCGTGGTGCTCTATACGTTCAGCAAGACGGCGCCGGACGACTACGACTTCCCGCTGACGCGAAAGGCGCTCAAAGGACGCACGGAGTTCTCTCCGGCGCGCTTCGTCGTGACGCGCGACATGGGGCAGCGCTTCTTCGCCGCGTTCGTGCCGAGCTGGGATCTCGCGAAGAAGCTAGTGGACTGTTCGATAAGTTTTTTAACATAATCACGCGGCATGCCGCTCAACCCAGCGGTGCATTTTCTGCCGCGTCCAGGACCACCTGAACGGGTGAGCGTAGAGCTGGTCGTACTCTCGCCAGCTCGCGTCCAGGTGCTCGACGAGCTGCTGGCGGCTGTTCCAGCTGCCGCGCTTCAGGTAGCGCTCGCTGAACGCGCGGAGCAGCAACTCAGCCTGGTTGAGCCACGAGGCGTGCGCCGGCGTCACGAGGACGCGGACGTGCGGGTAGAGGGTACGCAGCAGGGTGGTGGTCTCCTGTGCGACGTGGGACGGGGCTCCGTCCCAGATCAGGTGCACGCGTCGCGCATCGCAGCACTCGTGGAGTAACTCGGGCAGGATCGCGCGCAGGTGCTCGCTATCGTTCCGGTTGGGGCACCATCCGCGCATCTTGCCCGTGTGCACATCGAGGACCGCGGCGAAGTTCACCGTCCCGTGCCGGATGTACTCGAACTCCTGGTGCTCGGCCTGGCCGGGCCTCACGGGGCGCGTCGGTCGCCGGCGTTCGAGCACCTGGATGTTCGGCTTCTCGTCGAAGCAAAGTACAAGCTCGCCGCGCGCGGCTAGATCCGAGGCTCTTTCGTAGCACCACAGGATGCGCGTCACCCTCCTCTCGAAGTCGGCATCGATCGTGGGCGTCTTCCAGTACCGCGAACGGTGGGGTTGCAGATCGGCGGTACGCAGGATCAGCGAGACGGTCGAGTGCGCGATCTTCGGCACCAGCCCACGCTCAGCCGCCACCTTCGCCAGGCTGCGCGTCGACCAGTGCGTCATGTGCAGCCCGAGCCCTGCGGGCTCACAACAGGCGAGCATCTCGAGGCCGACGCGTTGCAGAGGGGGAAAAAGCCCGGGGCCGACCCTCGCGAGGGGCGTCCTCGACCGCCCGAACCCCCACCTTTTCGTACCGACGGCAGAGGTGCCAGATGCTCTCGCGCCTCTGCTCCACGTGCGTCGCCAGTTCCTCCACGACCGTCGCCGGGTCTGCCATGGCCAAGAGCACCCGAGCTCGGCGAGCCACGCGTTGCTCGGTCCGTCCATCGCGCACCAGCCGCTCCAGGTACGCCCGATCCTCCTGCGACAGCTCGATCTTCCTGGGTGGTCGTCCTCGCATGCCGAAGCTTACGCCACCCCGGGGAATATGTTAAAAAACTTATCGAACAGTCCACTAGAGGAGCGGATCAAGACCGATGTGCAGGGGTCGACGCCGCAGATCGTCTGCGCCGAGCCGGAGGTGGTGCGGGAGCTGAAGCTGGATCTGAAGACGGGCGAGGTCGTGAGGTGAACGCGGGTGGCGGTGGCTGCCACGACGGTCCACCGCCTCGGCGCGGCGCCGATCGACGTCGAGCGAGCGAGACATCGACCTCCAAGGCGCCAAGATATCGTCCTCTTCTTGGCGTCCTTGGCCGGGTCAGAACACGAGCCGGGCCGACAGCCCCGCAGGGCCGAGCGACGCGATGGGCCGCAGCTCGATCTCCACCTCGCCCCGATCGTGGACGCGGTAGACCTGTGGCCTGTTCATGAGGAGCAGGACCGTCCCCGTGATCATCGTCGCTCCGCCGGCGACGAAGGCGCCGATCGCCAGGTCGCCGCTGGCCTGGTCGCCCTTGTGTGCCGCGTCGCTCCACATCAGCCCGCCACCCGCGACGCCCAGGGCTGCGCCTGCCCCGAGCATGGTCCAGGGGACCCACGCGGGCCACCGCGGCTGGCCCATGACGGTTTCGACGCGCCGCGCGAGCTGGCCGGAAGCCTCTTTGCCGGCGATGACGAGGATGGGCTTGACGACCGTGGAGTAGCCGTCCCTCCTCACCATGACGACGTGCTCTCCGGGCGTGACCATCCGGCGCTCGGCGCCGGGGCCGACGAACCAGGGCTTGTCGTCGAGCAGCACGGCAGCGCCCGGCTCATCGCAGCGGATCTCGATGGCGGCGAGCTCGTGCTCCATGAGCGCGCGCATCGCCGCGCGCGCCTCCTGCTCCGTCTCGGGCGCGAGCGTGCCGGGCCCCCATCGCAGGGCGAGCCGCAGGTTCTCATAGGCCACGAGCGGCAGACCGAGGCTCTTCAACACCCGCGCGAGATAGAGCCGGAGCTCGGGATGCTCCCAGGCGGCCAGCGCCTCTTCGTATTTGACCCGCGCCTCGGCGAACATCATGCGCCGGTGCAGCGCCCGCGCCTCCGTGAATAGCTCGTGCGCCCGCTGCTTTCGATCGTCGGAGATGCCCTGGTGCCATGGCCGCGGCGGCCGCGACGCACGGGGCGAAGACGTCTCCACCGCCGCCGGCGGCGGCAGCGACGGGGGATGCGGCGAGAGAGAAGGTGGATGCGGCGACAGCGACCCTGGCGGCGGGCCCGCCGTCCCTGAGCCCGTCCCTGAGCCCGTCCCTGAGCCCGTCCCTGAGCTCGTCGTCCCTTGGGCCCGCGCAGGCGCGGCGCAGAAGGAGCACAAGGCCACGAGAGCGATCGATGATGAGAGCTTCGCTGCTGGGAGGGGGACGTGCATGGGTCGCGTGTGGGTCGTTTTGCTTCGCGGGTCGCCCGGGGTGATCCATCGAGCCTTCACCCCGGCTCACCGGGCCGGCGAGCATGCCGCGCTCCCGAGGGTACGCCCTCGCATGTCCTCCTGTGAAGCGAGGTCGTATCAGATTTGAGGATGCACGCATGCATTGAGCGCCTATGCTATCGTGACCGCGCTCGCAGCTCTCGCCGTGGTAACCGCCGTTTCAGTGACGGCGTTGTTTTATGCGCAGGGGGGAAGATGTCCACCGAGCTGATCATCCTGGGGCCGAAGGGCGCTCGATCGTCCGGCGCGGGCGAGCTCCATCATACGGGGAGCTTTCCGCTGCGCACCGGAGGGCGCGAGGACGCAAGTTACACAAGCACGATGTTCGTCGGCGCGGCGCCCGCTGCGCCCGCGCGGGCCGGCTTCGCGGCGGAGGCGGCCGTCGCGCCGGCGGGCGCTCGCGCGGCGAAGGCCGGCGGGACGGCGAGCGCGGGCGCTCCGCCGTCCTCGTCGCCTCGGCAACTCAACCCGCTGCTCTCGGCCGGCGCCCGCATCGGGCATTACGAGATCTTGCGCGAGCTCGGCCGGGGCGGCATGGGCGTGGTCTTCCTCGCGCGAGACATAAGGCTCGCGCGCCTCGTCGCGATCAAGCTCCTCACGAAGCTGAACAGCAACGGCGTGTTGCGCTTTCTGAACGAAGCGCAGGCGACCGCGCGCTGCAAGCACGAGCATATCGTGACGATCCACGAGGTGAACGAGCACGACGGATACCCGTACATGGTGCTCGAGTACATCGACGGGCAGAGCCTCGGCGCCTGGATGAGGCAGCGCAGGCCCGCGGACGCCGGGGAGGAGACGTCGACGGCGCCGGTGCCGCCCAGCCTCGCCGTGGAGCTGATGGTCCCGGTCGTGAGCGCGCTATCGCGCGCGCACGCGTCCGGCATCGTCCATCGCGATCTCAAGCCCGAGAACATCATGCTCGAGGCGTCGGGGGCGATCAAGGTGGTCGATTTCGGGATCGCCAAGCTGCGCGAGGACGAGACGCGCCTCGCGGTCGCGGTCGAGCGCTCTGTTACCAGCGCGGTCGCCCGCGATGCGCGCCTGACGGGCGAAGGAGCGGTCATCGGCACACTGCCTTATATGTCTCCCGAGCAATGGCGAGGAATGGATATCGACCAGTCGAGCGATATCTGGGCGGTGGGCATCATGCTCCACGAGCTCGTGCTCGGCGCGCACCCGCTCGCGCCGGTCAGCATGGCGAGCCTCCTCAGGGTCCCGGTCGCCGAAGATCCGATGCCCGAGGTCAGCGCGCGCCACCCGGAGCTCGGCCCGCTCGGCGCGATCATCGATCGCTGCCTGCGCAAGCGAAAGGCCGAGCGGTTCGCCTCCGCCGAGGAGCTCCTGGCCGCGCTGCTGCCCCTCCTGCCCGGGCGGCGGGAGGTCCACCTCGCCGCCGACGAGAGCCCGTTCGCGGGCCTGTCGGCGTTCCAGGAGGCCGACGCGGACCGCTTCTTCGGCCGCGCGCAGGTGCTCGCCGCCGTGGTCGCGCGCCTCCGGAGCCAGCCGCTGCTCGCGCTGGCGGGGGCGTCCGGCGTGGGGAAATCGTCGCTCGTGAGGGCGGGGGTGATCCCGGCGCTCAAGCGCTCCGGGGAGGGCTGGGAGGCGCTCGTCCTGCGGCCCGGGCGCGAGCCCATGGCCGCGCTGGCGCACCTCTTCAGCCACCCCGGGGTGACGCTGAGCGCCGCCTCGCGCGCGCTCGCCGCGCAGGGCGGCGCGGCGACGGGCGCGGGCTTCGGCGAGCGGCTGCGCGCCGAGCCTGGCCTCCTCGGCGCCGCGCTGCGCGCGTGGTCGGCCAGCACGCAGCGACGCCTGCTCCTGTTCATCGATCAGTTCGAGGAGCTCTTCACGCTCGGCGCCCCGGCCGGAGAGCGCGAGTCGTTCCTCGCGTGCCTCGAGGGGGTCGCCGACGACGCCTCCTCGCCGCTCCGGGTCGTCCTGTCGGTGCGATCGGACTTCCTCGAGCGGATGGCCGAGCACGAGCATTTCATGACGGCGATGATCCGCGGCCTCGTGTTCCTCCGGCCGATGGGGCGCGAGGGGCTGCGCGAAGCCCTGATGAAGCCGGTGGAGGCGGCGCGGCACGAGATCGAGGATCCGGCGATGGTCGAGGGCCTCCTCGACGCGCTGGAGAGCACGCGCGGCGCGCTGCCGCTCCTCCAGTTCACCGCGGCGAGGCTGTGGGAGATGCGCGATCGGGGGCGCCGGCTGCTCACGCGCGCCAGCTACGAGGCGCTCGGCGGCGTGGCGGGCGCGCTGGCGAGCCACGCCGACACGGTGCTGGCCGCGATGAGCGAGCGCCGGGCGAAGCTCGCGCGGGCGGTCCTGGAGCGCCTGGTGACGCCGGAGCGGACGCGGGCCGTCGCCAGCCTGGGGGAGCTGTGCGAGCTGCCGGGGGATCGAGGCGAGATCGAGCGGGTGGTGGGGCTGCTCGCCGACGCGCGGCTCCTGGCGCTCGAGACGGGGAGCGACCGCGCGGGCACCACGGTGGAGCTCGTGCACGAGTCGCTCATCGAGCGGTGGCCGACGCTCAAGCGCTGGCTCGATGAGAACCAGGAAGACGCGGTGTTCCTCGACCGCCTGCGCGCGGCGGCGAGGCTCTGGGAGTCGAGCGATCGCGCCGCGGACACGCTCTGGCGCGGCAAGGTCGCCGACGACGCGCGCCAGTTTCATAAGCGCTATCGGGGGGAGCTGCCCGAGCGGGAGCGGCTCTATCTGGAGGAGGTGCTCCGGTTCGCCGATCAGCAGCAACGCGGGAGGCGCCGCCTCGTGTCCGGGATCATGGCGGCGCTGTCGCTCCTGATCGTCGCGGCGGGGGCCGGGATCGTGAAGGTGACCGGTCAGAACCGGGTCATCACGGCGCAGTTCCACGAGATCCAGCGCACCGAGCACACGCTGAAGGGCGCGCTCGCGAGCGCGGAGGCCGCCCGGGGCGCGGCGGAGCGGGCGCGGCAGGAGAGCGAGGCCGCGCGGCAGGAGAGCGACGCGCAGCGGAGGCGGGCCGAGCAGCTGCAGCAGGACGCCGAGGAGGCCCGGGATCGCGCGGAGGCCGAGGCCGAGAGGGCCCGCGTGGCGGCCGGTCAGGCGCAGGCCGCGCGGGATGAGGCGCGGAGGTCCGAGGCGGAGGCGCGACAGGCCGAGCTCAAGGCCACCCGGGAGGAACAAAAGGCCAGGGCGGCGTCCGAGGAGGTGCTGCGGAGCCAGCGCGAGCAGGAGCAGCTCATCGAGCGGAGCGTGGGGAAGATCGGGGAGAGCTTGGACTAGGCCCGTGCCTCAAGAATCCCGCCAAGGAGTGCTCGGCGGCGCTCCTCACCGCTTCTCGCCGCTCCCCCCCGCCGCCGCCGCCGGCGCGCCGCCGCCCGGCGTCGCGTCCACCGCATTGGGCCCGAGCAGCGTCCCGCACATCGTCTTGCACAGGATATCCGTCGCTTTGCACTCGCACTTGCCCTGCTGCTTGAGCTCGAGCTTGCCGCGCATCTGCTCGACCGTGAACTGCGCGAGCCGCTCGACCCGGTCCATGTTCCACCCCTCCTGGATCTGGCGCGGCGTCCGCGGGTCGGTGGTCTTGCCGTCGGGCTCGGCGCAGCAGCGGAAGCTCAGGAAGTAATAATAGAACCCCTCGTCGTGCGTGTAGATCTTCGGCCGGCACTGGTTGCGCACGCCCTTGTACCAGGGGCCGCCGGTGTGGACGCTGTCGAACTTGCCGCGCCAGCCGCCGGTCGTCTCGCTCGCCACGACCTCATCGGTGTTCGCGGGCAGATCGGCGACGCCATAATCGCTGATGCACTGCGCCTGCGATCCGCTCCGCACCCCTTTCCACAGTCGCGCCAGCTCGCCGGGGTCGCGCTTCGCCACCTTCTTCATGTCGGGGTCGTCCCAGAGGTGGTCGCCGTTGCACTTGGTCGCGTCGCGCGAGTACCCGTAAGGAAACGGCTTCATCTCCGGCCCCTCGCAGGCGAGCGTCCACTCCGACTCCGTGCAGAGGCGCTTGCCGACCGCGGCGCACTTGACCTGCGCCTGGTGGAACCGGTTCATCACCTCGGGCCGCTCCCCCTTCTTGTTCGGCCACTCGTACGTGTCGATGCAATAGCGCTTCTTCGTCTTGTCGCCGACGCAGCGGCCCGGGGTGGGGGCGAACTCCTCGCAGATCGTCTTCTTGTTCGACTTGTCGTACCAGCTGCGGAGGCAGCTGTGCTCGACCTCGGAGCAATACTCGCCCTCGACGAGCTTCATGTCGGCCGGGCACGCCTGCTCCTCCGCGGCGGCGGTCTCCCCGCCGGCCGTCCCGGGCTCGGCGGAAGGCGCGCCGGGCTCGGAGGTCGGCGGCGTCGCGGCCGCGGGCCCGGCCGGGGACGGAGCGGCCGGGCGATCGTCGTGCGCGCGCGGGGCGGCGGGCGTCTGGGCGGGCTCAGGGGGAGCGCCGGAGCAGGCGGCGGCGAGCGTCAGGGCGGGGAGGGAGAGCAGGAGGCGTCGCATGGCCGGCGTCATAGTCGAGATCGCGGCGGGGGGAACCAGCCATCGCGCCGTCGGAGTGTCCCATTGACGCGGAATCGGCGCGCGCCCAGCCTCGCGGCATGCGGAGTTCCTGGTGGATCGGCGTGCTTGCCTCGGTCGCGCTCGCGCCGGCTTGTGGGGCCCGGAGCGAGGTTTACTTCGACCTGCCCGCGGGCGTAGGTGAGATCGGATCGACCACCGCGGGAGCTGGCGCCGGTCCCAGCCCTGCTTCGAGCTCGGCCGGGGTCGGCGGCGGCGGCGCCGGCGCCGCCGACCCCGCCGGCACGTCGGGCGCCGGGGGCTCAGGCGGTCAAGGCTCGGGCGGTATTTCGGGCGCGGGGGGCGCCGAGCAGGAGTGCGATCCGAGCCGCGTGCACACCGGCTTCTGGGGCTCCACCCGCCAGGAGGCCCTCGAGGACCTGCGCGGCGTCACCGTGGTCGACGGCTCGCTCGCCCTCGGCGGCGACATCTCCGACCTGTCCCCGCTTGCGTGCCTGACGACCGTCACGGGCGAGCTCCTGATCAACGACACCACGCGCTTGACCAACCTGGACGGCCTCGGCTCCCTCTCCTCCATCGGCTCGACGCTGACGGTGGTCCATAACGCTTCGCTGCGCAGCCTCAGCGGGCTTCGGAGCCTGGAGAAGGTCGGGGGAACCATCGAGATCCGTGAAAATCCGCTCCTCGAGAGCGTCGCCGGCGTCGGGGTGGACGCGTTCCAGTGGCAGGTGCTGGACAACGATTCGCTCGAGTCCTTGTCGGGTTTCGAGGGCATCGAGGAGGGGGAGCTCTGGATCAGGGGCAACGACCGGCTCGCGACGCTGGACGGTCTGCGCAACCTGCGCCGGGGGTCGCTCATCCTGGCGGACAACGACGCGCTGACCAGCCTCGAGGGCCTCGGCGCCGTCGAGGCGCTCGTGAATCTCCACATCTCCGAGAACGACGGGCTCGTCGGCTTGCAGGGCCTCGAGCAGCTCACGACCGTGGATAACCTCACGCTGGCGGAAAACCGACATCTGAGATCGCTGGACGGCCTCGAGAGCCTCGTCTTCGCGAGCCAGATCTCCGTCTCGTCGAACGAGCGGCTCGTGGACCTGACCGGGCTCGCAGCGCTCGAAGCCGCCCACGACCTCTACGTCGGCCAGAATTCAGGGATGGTGAGCCTGGACGGCCTGCGTTCGCTGCGCAGTGTCTGGAACGTCGTCGCCGTATCGAATCCCGAGCTGGTGAGCGCCAGCGCGCTCGCCCACGTCCGCTCGAACCCGGACGGCGCGCCGTCGCTCTACCTCCACGACAACCCGAAGCTCACCAGCATCGACCTCGGCGAGGTGACGAGCCTGGGGGAGCTGTCCGTCGAAGGGTGCGGCTCCCTGACGGACCTGTACGGGTTCGCCGACATCGCCGGAATGACGGCCCTCACCGTGCGCCAGAACTCCGGGCTCGTGAGCCTCGCGGGGGTCGAGCGGATCTCGGAGCTCTCTCATCTGGAGATCACCGGCAATCCTCTGCTCGCGAGCCTACGGCCCCTGAGCGGCCTCCGCGACGTGCGAGGCGCGATCTATATCGCCCATAACCCCGCGCTCACCAGCCTCGACGGGCTCGGCTCCTTCCGCGCGGGCGGCGGCTTTACCGAGACGGTATTGCTCGCGGGCAACCAGGCGCTCGTCGACATCGACGCTCTGCGCGGCCTGGTCCGCGTGGGCTATTTCAGCATCGAGGACAACGACGCTTTGCCCCGGCTGACCGGGCTCGAGGATGTGACCGAGATCGACAGCCTCAGGATCGAGGGGAACGCGTCGCTCGCGACGCTCCGCGGCCTGGGCGCTCGAACGATCACCTCGCTGCTGGACATCAAGTACAACCCGAGCTTGCCGAGCTGCGAGGTCGATGCGCTCGTGGAGCGCCTCGACCGGACGCCTCCCAGCGTCGTCGAGGAGAACAACGGCACCGGCGCCTGCCCGCCCTGAGCCGGCGGCGCCGCGGCAGCGCCGGATCGGCGCGCCCCCCCGGCCGCGCGCCCGCTCAGCCCTGCTTCGGCGCCCTCATCCGGGCCGGGTCCACGACCGCGTCCCGCGCCACCTTGCCGAACGTGATGACGCTCCGGTCGCCGTTCTTCTCCTCGATGACCACCCGCCGCACCGACCACAGCTCCGGCCCCGACGTCATCTCGAGGCTGCGCACGTGCTTCGCGACCTCCTCGGCCCGCGGCCGCGCCGCCAGCGTGATCCCGTCGGCGCGGCTCGGGATCGAGAGGTCGTAGCGCGCCCTGAGCTTCGCGAGGTCGCCGCCGAGGAGCACCAGGAGGTCCGAGAGCACCGCGCCGAAGCGCCCCGCCGCCCCCCGCCCCGCGCCCGCCGCGCCCTTCGGCGTCGCGAAGCCGAACCCCTCGGGCGTGATCCAGTAGGTGATCGCGTCCGGCGGCTTGAGCTCCCAGCGGAGCCGGTCCGGCAGGACCAGCGTCATCTCCCCGTCGCTCTTCACCGCCGTCGCGAGCAGCCCGATGCTCCGCTCCTGCGTGAACGGCGCGACCAGCGTCTTCACCGACGCGCGCGCCCTCGTGATCTCCGCGAGCGCGTCGCCCACCTCGTCCGCGCGCGCGCGGCCGGCGAGCGAGAGCGCGCCGCCGCACGCCGCGAGGCCCATCAAAAACGATCGTCGCTGCATCCTCGTCCTCTACCTTCAGACGGGCACGCCGCGCTCAGTCTGCAACCGGCTTCGGCGTGTTGGGCCCGCTCTCCGGCAGCGCCGGCTTGGCGATGTACTCCTTCGGGAGCTCGCCCGTCAGCGACTTCAGCCAGACCACGATCTGATGGACTTGGCTCTCTACCAGATCCTTGCCGAGCTGGTGCTTCCCCATGAGCCGCACCGCCTCCTCCAGCGACGAGATCGACCCGTCGTGGAAGTACGGCGCCGTCGCGGCCACGTTGCGCAAGGTCGGCACCCGGAAGACCATGAAATCCGCCTGCTTCTTCGTGATCTCGAAGACGCCGCGGTCCATCGTGTCGGGCCACGACCGCACAAGGCCGAGCTTCTGGAACATCGTCGCCCCGACGTGCGGGCCGAAGTGGCACGTCACGCAGCCGACCTCGACGAAGGTGTTGAACCCCTCCTTCTCGGCGTTGGTCAGCGCGTCGCGCTCCCCCTCCAGGAACTGATCCCACCGCCCGCGCGTGAACAGCTTGCGCTCGAACGCGCCGATCGCCTTCGCCGTGTTGCCGACCGTCACGGGCCACGGGTCGTTCGGGAACGCCCTGCCGAACGCCTTCACGTAGTCGGGGATCGAGCGCAGCGTCGCCTCGAGCCGCACCGGCGTCATCGCCATCTCGCTCGGGTTCATCATCGGCCCGTTGGCCTGATCCTCGACGCTGTCGAAGCGCCCGTCCCACATGAGCGAGAAGAACCCCGCCGAGTTGTAGACGCTCGGCGTGTTGCGGCGGCCGCTCTGGTGGGCGTGCCCGATCGAGACCTTCGTGCCGTCGGCGCCGTAGCGGTCGAGCGGGTGGCACGAGTTGCACGAGAGGTCGTGGTTCTTCGACAGCCGCGCGTCGTAGAAGAGCATCCGGCCGAGGTGGATCTTCTCGTCCGTGAGCGGGTTGTTCGAGGACGTGACGACCGCCGGCAGCGGGTTGAAGCTCGCGAGCCGCTCCGGATCGATCTGCACGGACGGCTCGGCCGGGGCCGCGGCGGTCGCCCCCGGCGCGGCCGCGGTCCCGGCCGGGGCCATGGGCGCGGCCGGCGCGGCGCCGGTCGCCGTGGAGGGCGCGGCCGCCGTCGTCTTCTGCACGAGCCAGGCGCCGACGCCGGCGCCCGTCGCGGCGACCAGCGCCGCCGCCGCCACGAGCGGGGCCGCCCTGCTGCGGGGGCGCGCGGCCGCGGGCGGCGGCTCGCCCGCCACGATGATCGTCTTCTGGAACGGCACGGAGGTGCCCGCGACCGTCCTCGACGAGGGCGGCCCGTCCGGCAGCCCGCGGATGACGGGGCTGCTGTGGCTCGGGTGCTGGCCGCTCTGCCCGAGGTGCTGGCCGCTCTGGCTCAGGTGGTGGCCGCTCTGGCTCAGGTGGCCCTGGCCGCTCTGCGAGAACGCCGTGACGTGCTCGGGCCAGCTGCGAGGCGTGGCCACGGGCGTGGGCGGGCGGCGACCCGTGTGATCGCCGTGGTCCTGCCAGCTGCGGGGCGTGGCCACGGGGGTCGGCGGGCGCCGCGTCGGGTGATCGCCGTTGTCCGGCCAGCCGCGGGACGTGCCCCCGGGCGTGGGCGTGCGGGAGGTGTGGACGGGCGTGGGCGGGCGCCGCGTCGGCGCCTCGGGGTGCGCCGAGCGCGAGGGCGGCGGTATGTCGGCCTGCAGCGACTCGGGCAGCGGCTGCAGCATCTCCTCGCGGATCGAGAAGCCGTGCGGCAGGAGGATCCGGCACTCCTCGAGCATCTCCTCCGCGCTCTGGAAGCGCAGGTTCCTGTCGATCTGGAGCGCGCGGTGGACGATCTCGCCGACCTCGTAGGTGACCCAGGGCGCCAGGCTCTGGATGGGCGGCGCCGGCGTCGAACAGATCGCGACGATGAGCTCGCCGAGCCCGCGCGAGTTCCGGTAGGGGGTGCGGCCGGCGAGCATCTTGAAGAGGACGATGCCGAGCGACCAGAGGTCGGTCCGGCCGTCGACGTCCTTCATGTTGCGCGCCTGCTCGGGCGACATGTAGATGGGCGAGCCGATCAGGTTGCTCGTGGCCGTGAGCTCTTGGTGGGACTCGAAGCTGTCGTCCGCCTGGATCTTGGCGACGCCGAAGTCGAGGAGCTTGACCGCGTACTCCCCCCTGTCGCGCCGGGCCAGGAACAGGTTGGCGGGCTTGATGTCGCGGTGGAGGACGCGCGCGTCGTGCGCCTTGATGAGGCCCATGCACGCCTGGGCCACGATGCAGAGCGCGAGCTCGGGCGGCAGGGGGCCGAGCCGCCGGAGCATCTGGTCGACGTCCTCGCCGGAGAGGAGCTCCATCACGAGGAAGGGCAGGCCGGTGGCCCGGTCCCTGCCGCTATCGAGCACGCTCGCGATGTGCTCGCTCTCGATCGCGCCGGCGGCCCTGGCCTCGCGCTCGAAGCGGGCCATCACCGCGTCGTCCTGCGCGAGCTTGCTGGTGATCACCTTGACGGCGACGCGGCGGCCGGTGCCGAGGTGCCGTGCCTCGTAGACTGCCCCCATCCCGCCCTCGCCGAGCAGCCCGAGGATGAGGTACCGTTGATCGAGGGTGGTGTTGATCAGGTTGATGTCGGTCATGATCCGGTCGACCCGGTCGCCGCTCCGCTGCCGCGACCTTGCGCCCCGCATCGCATTGTCGGACGGAAGCTCCCGCTAGGCAATCTCGCGGTACGGGAGCGCCGGACGAGAGGTGTCCTAGCCCCGGTGTACGGGCGTGGGAGAGGGGCCCTGCGAAACTGCGGCGAAACAGTTGCGCGCCGGGCCCGGCCGTGTCTCCGGCGCGCCGCGGAGCGGCCGGAAGCGGCGCGTCGCCGGCATTCGCCGCGGGACGGCGCGACCCGGACGGAGCGCTGTCCAGCTCGCCATGGGATGGACACGACCCGGACGCAGCGCTGTTGCGCGGGTGCCGGGGAGGGCGTGGGGCCGTCGCGATCGGGCAAGGGCGATTGCTTCGTTAAGTTGTTTGTCGTTGGGTTAAGATCGTTGGTTATTTAAGGATCGCCGCGGCTGTCGCGCCCGAGGAGCGACGCGGTCGTGCTTTCAGGGATCGCCCGGGTCGCGCTTGGGGTCCGCGGCGGAGGGGCCCGGGGCGTCGCTGCCGAGCTCGCCGCCCGCGTGGGGCGAGCCGGCGCGCTCCCAGGCGGCGTAGTCGCCGCTCGTGAGCAGCGGATCCTCGGGCAGGGCGTCCGGCTCGGCGGTGTCGAGGGCGGGGTCGAACGCCGGGTCGAGCAGCCGCGACAGATCGAAGCGCAGGAAGCGGCCGGCGAGGTGGGGGCCCTCGCTGACCCAGAGGACGCGCGCCGTCGCGTCCATGACGACCGCGTGCGTGGCGATGAGGGCGTCGATCGCGCGCCGGTCGCCGAGCGGCAGCGGCGCGCCGCCGGGGCCGCGCCGGTCGCGCAGGACATCGACGGCCGCCTCGACGGTCGCGCCCTCGGGCAGCGCCGCGAGCCGCTCGTCGAGGCGGCGGCGGCGCGCGTGGGTCGAGGTCTCGGCCTGGACGCGGAGGTTGCGCGGGTCGCCGGCGAGCGGCCCCTCGAAGTGGTTGGTGAGGGCGACCTTGCCGCGGCCGCGGCGCGCGTGGAGCTTCGCGCCGGGCGCCCGCTCGGCGATCGCCACCTCGCCGGCCGCGTCGACGAGCATCACGAGGTGGGAGACCATGGGGGCGCGCGCCTCGAGGAGCGCGAGCGCCTCGTCGACGCCGCGGGCGCGGCCGAGCACCTCGCGCATCGTGTGCACGACCGGCTCGCCGGCCGCGCGCGGCTCGCCGGCCCGCCCGCCGTGGACGACGAGCGCGAGGCCGGCGGCGTTCATCCCGGTCACCGCGCCGACGAGGCCGGGCCAGGCCACCGAGGCGTACGGGATCTTGCCCTGCTCGTGGACGAGGAACACCGCCTTGCCCAGGTCGAAGACGGGCCCGGCCTCGAAGTCGAAGTTGCGGGCGAGCACCGCGTGCCCGCCCGCCGACGCGGCCCCGGTGAGGGCGAAGCTCGTGCAGCCGATGAGCGGGGAGTGCTCGAACGAGAGCGCGATGTCGTAGAGCGACTGGAGGAAGACGAAGCGGTGGTACGTGGGGAGGACGCCGTCGAACGGGTCGGGCGAGAAGGCGCGGGCCTGGGCGGCGATCTCGCGCCGCGCGCCGTCGCTCATGCCCTCGTCGACGCCGCGGAACTCGAGGCGCGAGAGGTCCATGATGAGCCACCTGAGCGGGGCGACGGGCACGTAGCGGCGGAACTGCTCGTAGAGGGTGCCCTCGTTCTGGACCATCTCCGGGTAGAAGAGCCGGCCGTGTTGGTGGCCGATCTCCTCGGGCGTCCCGGCGAGGCGCGCCTCGAGGATGCGGCCGCGGCGGCGCGCGTAGGCGGGGCCGAGCACGCGCAGGCCCGCGGGACCTGCGGTGGGCTCGCCGGAGGCGGCGCGGATCGGCGGCGGCTCGATGCGGGTCGCGGCGGCGATGCCGAGGTGGGCGAGGACCGGCGCGGCGAGGAGCGCGGCGGCGGCGATGAGCTTGCGGCGGTGGCGGGCGAGGCGCGAGGGCGGGCGGCGCGCGCCCGCGGCGGCGCCGGGGGGCGCGCTGGCGGCGGGGGCCGCGCTGCCCGTCGCTGCGCTGCCCGGCGCCGCGCCCGCGCTGGAGCCGGCTGGGTCCGTCACGCGTTCCAGTGCGCTGGCCCCGCGTCAGGGGGGCGCGGCCGTCGGCTGCGACGGGCGGGGGTCGATCTCGGCGGCGAGGGCGCTCGCCACGGCGGAGCGGCGCGGGGCCGGGGACGGCGTCGGCGCGGCGGGCACGTGGCGGAGGCCGCGCGTGAGCGCGAGCGTCGCCACCACGCGGCTCACGATCCGCGCCGGATCGCGCACGCTGTCGAAATGGGTGAGCCGCTCGTCCTCGGGCGGGTAGATGACCTGGATCGGCACCTCGACGATGCGGATGCCGGCGGCGACGGCGCGCAGGAGGATCTCCGCCTCGAAGGCGTAGCCGTCGTCGCGCGCGCCGAGCGACAGCGTCGTCCGGAGCGGGTAGCGGCGCAGGCCGCACTGCGTGTCGGCGAAGGGGCGGCCGGCGAAGAGCGAGAGGAAGAAGTTCGAGATGCGGTTCGAGATCTGGTTGGCGCGCGGCGCGCCGGCCGACGCGAGATCCCGGATGCCGAGGACCAGCGCCTCGGGATCGGCGTCGGCCTCGACGAGGCGCCGCGCCTCCTCGGGCGGGTGCTGGCCGTCGGCGTCGATCGTGATCGCCACGTCGAAGCCGGAGGCGAGGGCGAACTCCATCCCGGTGCGCAGGGCGGCGCCCTTGCCCTGGTTCTCGGGGTGGATGAGCACGGTGGCGCCGGCCGCGCGCGCGCGCTCGGCCGTGCGGTCGCTCGAGCCGTCGTCCACGACGACGACCGCGCCGTCCAGGCCGTTGACCCGGAGCGCCTCCCGTGTGACGTCCCCCACGTTGCGCTCGGCCTGGTAGGCGGGAATGATGGCGCAGATCCGCATGCAGCAGAGCGCGATTACCATGGTGTGCCCTGGATGAACAGCGGCAGGCACGATCTGTCCGTTGCGTCCGCGTCGTCCCGTCCGAGCCTGCTCCGCCGCCGACCCCAGTTCCGTCGCGTCTGGCTGAGCGAGATCGTCTCGCTCCTGGGCGACTGGATGAGCTTCGTCGCTGTGAGCCTGCTCGCGCTGGGCGGCGAGGGGGGCGGGGTCGTGGCGCTCGCGCTGGTGATGGTCGGGCATCACCTCCCGAACGCGCTGTTCGCGCCGGTGGCGGGCGTGCTCGCGGACCGGCTCGATCGGCGGTGGCTGCTGGTCGCGACGAGCGTGGCGCAGGGCGCGCTCACGGTCGCGATGCTCGGCGCCGCGGTGCTGGGCAGCGTGGCGGCGGTGCAGGTGCTCGTGTTCGTCCGCGCGTCGGTGGGGGCGCTGCGCCTGCCGGCGCAGAGCGCGGTCTTGCGCCACGTGGTCGCGGAGGACGAGCTCCTCGAGGCGAACGCGATCGCGTCGGCGACGTGGAGCGTGATGTTCGCGGTCGGGATGGCGGCCGGCGGTCTCATCGCGTCGCTCGGCCCCGCGGCGGCGCTCGCGCTCGACGCGGCGTCGTTCGGCCTGTCGGCGCTGTTCCTCTGGGGGCTGCCGCCGATGGTGGCCGAGGGGCGGCCGGAGGGCGGCGTGCTCTCGGCGCTCGCGTCGGTGCGCCGGGACATCGCGCTCGCGTGGAAGCACGCGTGGGATCGGCCGCCGCTGCTCGACGCGGTCCTCGCGAAGACGCCGGTCCACCTGGCGAACGGCGGGGCGCTGCTCTTGCTCAACCTCGTCGCGGCGGAGCGCGCGTTCGCGGGCACGGCCGCGCTCACGCTGGGGGTGCTCCAGTGCGTGCGCGGCGCGGGGACGGGGGTGGGCCCGCTGGTCGGCGTCGCGCTGGTGCGCCGCGGGCTGCGGGGCGAGCTCGCGGCGACCGGGGCCGCCTGGATGACGTTCGCGGCGATCGCGGCGTTCTCGGTGACGGGGCACGCGGCGGCGCTGATCGCGGTGGCGCTCGTGTGGGGGCTCGGCAGCGGCGCGAACTGGGTGCTGTCGAGCGCGGAGATCCAGCGGCTGTCGCCGGACCGGTTCGTCGGGCGGCTGTCGGCGATCGACAACCTGGTGCTCACGGTGGGGCTGTGCGCGACGTCGCTCGGCGGGGCGGTGCTCGTCGAGCGGGTCGGGGTGCCCGGGGTGGCGGCGTGGCTGGGGCTCGGGGCGGGGGTGCTCGCGTGGATCGGGTCGCAGTGGATGCTGCGCCGGCGGGCCGCGGCGGTGCGCGGGCGGGGCGCGGCGGAGGTCGCGGCGGAGCCGGAGGCGGTTTCCTTGCGGCCCGGGACGGAGCGCAGGTAGCTTGCCGTGTCGATGATCCCGGACGTGTGGGCGCCGCTGCGCGGTCTCTCGGTGGGCCGCTGCGACGATGAGGGCCTCATCAACGGAACGTGGTTGGCCGGCCTGGCTGGCGGCGGGCCGCCGCGGTTCGTGGTGCAGCGGGTGAGCGCGATCTTCGCCCCGGAGGTCCACGACGACATCGAGGCGGTGACCGCGCACCTGGCGCGCCGGGGCCTCGCGACGCCGCGGCTGCTGCGCGCGGAGGACGGCGCGCTCTGGGCGCGGGACGGCGCGGGCGCGGTGTGGCGGGTGATGGACTTCGTCCCCGGCCGCACGCACCACCGGGTCGGCTCGACCGCGCTCGCGCGCGCGGCGGGGGCGCTGGTGGCGCGGTTCCACCGGGCGGTGGACGATCTCGAGCACGCGTACCGCCACGTGCGCGCCGGCGCGCACGACACGGCGCTGCACATGGAGCGGCTGGACGGCGCGGCCACCGGGGGGGAGGGGAGGCGGCTGGCCGACGCGATCCTCGACGCGTGGCGCACGTGGCAGGGGCGGCTGGACCTGCCGCTGCGGCACTGCCACGGCGACCTCAAGATCTCGAACCTGCGCTTCTCCGAGGCGGGGGAGGGGATCTGCCTGCTCGACCTGGACACGCTGGCGCTGCAGCCGATCGACGTGGAGCTCGGCGACGCGTGGCGGTCGTGGTGCAACCCGGTCGGGGAGGACGCGACCGACGCGCGGTTCGATCTGGAGGTGTTCGCCGCCGCGGCGGCGGGCTACCGCGAGGTGCGGCCGTTCGGCGCGGAGGAGCGGGCGGCGCTCGTGGACGCGGTGGAGCGGATCGCGCTGGAGCTCGCGGCGCGGTTCTGCCGGGACGCGTTCGAGGATCGGTACTTCGGCTGGGACCCGGCGCGGTTCCCGACGCGGGTCGCGCACAACCAGCAGCGTGCGGCGGGGCAGCTCGCGCTGGCGCGCTCGGCGCGCCGGCAGCGCGGGGAGATCGCGCGGCTGCTCGCGGGGGGGTGACACGGGGTCCGTGCCCATCGGCCCGGACCTCGACCGCGTCCCCCGGCGATCGCCCGGATCACCCGGGGGGTGATCTCCCGGATCACCCGAGCGCGCGCGCTCGGCCCGGATCCCGGCCCGAGCCGACCTCGGTTCTGGTCGCGATCGATTTTGTTGGCCTCCACGGACGGGCACGGCCGCTGCAAGTCGCGGCGATACGAGCGGACCACGCAGGTCGCCGTCGAAACCAGAGGAGGACGCATGGATCGGAGAGACGGTTGCGCAGCGCTGCTGACCTGGGCTTGCCTCGGCGCTCTCGGGGGGTGCATCACGGCGGCCGACGAGCCAGCGGGCGCGGAGGACACGACGAGCCAGGAGCTCGCCGAGGTGTCCTACAGCCCCGGCGCGGGGTGGAACCTCGTGTGGTCGGACGAGTTCGACGGTTCGAGCCTGAACACGGCCAACTGGAACGTGCTCACGAGCAACTACGATCCGGTCACCAACAACTGCAACTTTGGCACTGGAGAGCTCGAGTACCCGCGCGCCGCGAACGTCGCCGTCCGCGATGGCAAGCTGGTCATTTCCGCGCAGCGCACGAGCGACAACCCGGCAGCGCCCCAGTGTACCGGGTACGGCGGGCGCTCCTTCTATTCCGGTCGCATCCACACGAAGGGCAAGGTCGAGCGGCGGTACGGCAAGATCTCCGCGAGCATCAAGGTGCCCTCCGGCTACGGGATGTGGCCGGCGTTCTGGACGCTGGGCGCCAACATCGACTCCGGCGCCAATGCGTGGCCGCGCTCGGGCGAGATCGACATCCTCGAGTGGAGATCCACCGAGCCCACCTGGATGCAGTCCGCGGTCCACTGGTGGAACGGCGGACAGGCGGACTGGGGGACCGGGGCGAACCGCGGCGCGAGCCTCGCCGACTCCTTCCACGTCTACGAGGTCGAGTGGTCGTCGAGCAGCATGATCTTCCGGCTCGACGGCAACATCGTGGCCAATAACACGTACTACCACAACGAGGCGGAGCTCCAGCAGAACCACTACATCCTCTTGAACCTCGCCATCGGGGGCAACTGGTACGGCAACCCGAGCCCCGCGAGCATCGATCTGCCGTCGGGCACCACGAAGACCATGGAGGTCGAGTGGGTGCGCTGGTACCAGCAGGGCGGCGGCGGCGGTGGTGGCGGATCGAGCGGCATCTCGCTCACCAACCCGAGCTTCGAGTCCGGGATGACCGGCTGGACCAACTGGAGCCCGAACGGCACCGGGGCAGCGGGCTTCAGCGAGACGTATAGCGGCGCGCAATCCGGCTCTTACCACCTCACCCACTGGACCAATGGCTCTCCGTTCGAGGTGTGGACGTACCAGACGCGCTCGGGGCTCGCGGCGGGCGACTACAAGGTCCGAGCGTGGGTGAAGAAGGGCGGCAGCTACGATTTCAGCCGGCTCCAGGCCAAGACGTGCGGCTCGTGCTCGCCCACCTACACGACGATCGGGACCTACGGGGCCTGGACGCAGATCGAGACGCCGGTCATCCATGTCACGGGCGGTTATCTGGAGTTCGGCTTCCACACGAAGGCCACCTCCGGCAACCCGGCCAACTTCATCCACATGGATAGCGTCGAGCTGATCCGCCTCTGACGGCCCAGCGCTGCCGTCACACGTTCGCCACGGCGTAGGTCATCACCGGCTGCACGCGGCCTTTGACGGTGATTTCGCTGACGGGGCGTGTGTTGAAACGATCGCTCACGAGGCGGTGCGTGTCCTCGCTGAGGAGCACGCTCACGCCGAGCTCCTTGGTCGCGCTCTCCAGGCGCGAGGCGAGGTTCACGGCGTCGCCGATGACCGTGTACTCCATCCGCGCTTCGCTGCCGATGTTGCCCGCGACGACCTCGCCGGTGTGGATCCCGACGCCGGTCTTCAGCGCCGGGATGCCGCGCTCGGCGAGGCGCTCGTTGAAGCGCGCGAGCGCGGCGCGCATGCGGATGGCCGCGCGCACGGCGCGCACGGCGTCATCCGGCCTGGGGACGGGCGCGCCGAACACCGCCATGATCGCGTCGCCGATGTACTTGTCGACGACCCCGCCCTCGTCGAGGATGATGGCCACCATCTCGGTGAAATACTCGTTCAGGAGCCCCACGAGCTCATGGGCGTTCATCTTCTCGCTGATGGTCGTGAAGCTCCGAATATCGCAGAAGAGGATCGAGACGGTGAGCGTCTCGCCGCCGAGCTGCACCTTGCCGGCGAGCAGGTGCTCGAGCACGGACTCGGTCATGTATTTGCCGAAGGTGCTGCGGAGCTTGTCGCGCTCCTTGAGGCCGTCGACCATCGAGTTGAAGCCGGCCGCGAGGTCCTCCAGCTCGTCGCCGGTCTTCACCCCCTCCACGTGGACGTACTGCTGTTGCTCGAGCTGCTTGAGCGCGACGTTCACGCGGGAGAGCGCGCGCGACATCGTGGTGGCGAGGCGCGCGCCGAGGATCAGCGAGACGAGCGCCGCGAGGGTGAGCACGCCGGCCGCGAGCATCAGGTTCTGGCGCACGATCTTCCGGACGTCGCTCACGTCGAGCGCCATGACGATCGAGAAATCGCCGGCCTTGCCCCGGAGCGATCGGGGCGCGAAGCGGGAGAGGGCCCACAGCGAGCTCGCGTCCTCGACGATCGTGGGGTGGGTCTCGTCGCCGATGGAGGCGCCCTGGAGCAGCTCGGTCGGGAAGCGCGCCGTGCCGGTGATCCGCTTGCCCGACGGATCGACCAGCGCGATCTCCACGCCGAGCTTCGTCGCCGCTTCGTCGAAGTAGGTGTGGTCGATGGGGATGCAGGCGAGCAGCGATCCGGCGTCGCTCCTCGCGCGCTGGGCGATCATGTACGCGGGCGGCGCGCCTTGCTGTCGCTCGCAGCCGTGGACGAGCACGTCCCGGAGGTCCTCCATCTCGTCGAGGTTCGAGAGGCCCTCGGCGAGCCCGGGGACCTCGTCCGTGCTCGCCGGCGGGGCGTCGAGCCCCCGCGCTGCGACGAGGTCGCCGAGCTCGTCGAAGGCGGCGATGGCGACGTTGGGATGAGCGGCGATGACGGCCTCGAGCGCCGTATCGACGGCCGCCTCGTTCCGCAGCCGGAGCCCGTCGACGAGCTCGCGCGTGCGGGACGCCTGGCGTGAGCTCGTCGAGATGGAGCGCTGCTGCTGCCGGAGCTCGAGGCGGAAGTTGCGGATCGCCTGCGGGACGCGCTCGCTGATCTGCGCGAGGAGCTGCCGGTGCATCACCCAGGACAGCACGGGAAGGGCCGCGAGGGTCGCGAGCGAAGAGAGCGCGACGAGGACGGTGAGCTTGGCGCGAACGGTGCCGAGGCGGAACATGAAGGGGTTCATCAAAGCAAAATTCTATTCGGCATTCATCGCGACGCCGCCAACCCCTGAACGGGCACGAGCAGCCCTGCCGACACGAGATCATCGAACTGTTTCCCGAGCGCCAGGGCGAAGAGCCGGTCCTCGATGAGAACGCCCGCCTCGATGTTCTCCTGCTGGGCGACCATCGAGGTGTTGGCCGACGTGACGAAGGCGACCTCCTCGTCGATGACGATGCATTTGGCGTGGAAGCTGATTCTCTCGTCATCGATGGTACGCGGGTCATGGAAGACCTCGGGGACGCGCGCGCCCCGCCAGTGCCACTTGCGGAAACGCTGGACGAACCGCGCTTCGTACGCCTCGCGCGTTCGCGGCCCCGAGATGCCATCGTCGCCGACCGTGAGGTCGAAGAACATCCGGACGCGCAACGCCGGGATCTCCGCCATCCTCGCGGCGAGCGGCGCAAACAGCGTCGCTCCTCCTCCGAGGCTGTAACTCGAGACGAGCACCGACCTCCGTGCCCGGGCGAAGAGCTCGGCGACGACCACCTTGGTATCGCGCGACGACGCGCCGGCGCGCTCCGGCCCGGTCCACACCAGCTCCACCTTGGGCGCGCGTGCTATCGTGGCGGCCCGCTCCGCGACCACGAGGCGGCACATGGCGGCGAGCGCGACCTCGCTCCCCGCCCTCTGCCGCAGCGCCTCCAGCGCCCGCACAGCGCCCGCGGACGTCGTGAAGGCGCGCAGCCCGAATTTCGTGAGCGGACCGCGCACATGGCCCGCCTCGAGCGCGTCGGCGAGCTGGAGCAGCGTCTCGCTGGGGATCTCGAGCGGATCCATCATTCCTCCGTGAAGAAGGCAGCGCCGGAGTCCTCCACCGTGTCAACGACCAGCGATCGATCGAGCAGCTCGTTCGACCACTCGCACGACGGCTCCGAGATGAGCAGGCAGCCGTGGCACGCGGCGCCGTGGAGGAACCGCTCCTCGTGCGCGTCGTCCGGGTGATGCTGCGCGCACACCGGGTCGTTCGAGCAGAGCTTGCCGAGGTCGAGCGCCGCGTCGAGGTGGTGAGCGAGCTTCTTGCCCACCTGCACGAGGCCGCCCAGGGTCCCCTCGGCGTCGGGCGTGCCGGTGAACAGCAAGATGCCGCAGCGGTCCCCGTCGAGATAGATGCGCTCGCGGATCGAGCTGGCCGCGTAGCCGCACTCGAGCGAGACGGCCGTGAGCAAGAGGTGCGACAGCGAGTGCAGCATCACGTAGGTCACGCCTGGAAACCGTGCGTTCTTGGCCTGGCGGCGCTTCTTCCAGGCCTCGAACCCCGCGATGAGCTGCATCTCCCGCGCCGCGACCTGAGGCCGCTTGTCGCGCCACCTGGCGACCGCGCCGGGGTCGAGCGCCAGGAAGATGCCCTCTCCTCGGTTCTCCACGGCGGGCAGCCAGGTCACCTCGCGCGCCAGCGGCGCAGTGCGCACGCCGAGCGACAGCTCGTAGTCGACGTCGCGCGCCGGCGCCTCGAAGCGCGTGAACCCGAGCTGGACGCTGACCTCGCGCATCCGGTGCACGAGGACCACCCGCGAGACGAGCTCCATGGCGCCGCGCCGCGCTGGAGCGAGCGACAGCGCATGGGCGAAGAAATCCTGTTTATCAGGCGTGTCCTCGCCGGCCGACTCCGGAATCGTGAGGAAGGTATCGAGCTCGGCCGCCTTGATCCCGCGCCGCTCCTCGCCCATCCCCGACCGCTTGCGCTGAACTTCGGCCCACAGCTCGGGCGCGCTGAAGCGATCGCGCAGGTGCTTGTACCTGGCCTTCTTCAGCTCGCGCGCGACGTCCTCCTCGCCCTCGGCCGACTCCAGATCTCCCCACGCCGCCTCGATCGCCTCGCGGAGCGCCTGCTTGCTCGCGTCGGTGGGGATCGAGATCGCGCTCACGTTCTGTGGGAAATACGCGTTGGTCGCCGAGCGGACGAGGAGCTTGTTCCGGACCGGCTTCCCTTGCTCGTCGACGCAAGCGGGCTTTTCCGCGTCCCCCGGCGCCGCGTCGGCGAGCCAGGGCGTTTCCCCCCAGCAAGGCCCGAGGGGCGATTGATCGCCCTTCAGCGTCGCGTCGACGAGCGAGCGGCTCGCCTTGCAGGCGCAGCGCACCATGATGTCGGCGAGATCGCCGCTCGTGCCGCGCTCGTCCAGGAAGAGCTCGCGCGTGCAGTCGGTGCGGCCTCCGTGGGCAAAGCCACGCCAGTCGATGTCGCCGATGTGACCGTTCGGGCATGCCCGGACGAACCGGATCGGGACGACCTTGCCGTAGCTGCCGCGCTCGATCGCCCTCCGATGGAGCAGGCGGCGCGATCGGAAGCCGCCCTCGCCGGCCCGGCCCTCCGGCGGCTGCTCGATGAACCACTCCGGAAACTCGAAGGCCGTGATGCCGCGCGCCGGCGCGTCGAGCGCGTCCGGGCTCGACGGCGGCGCGAAGAGCCGCAAGCGGGGGTTCTGCTCGCGGGCCCGGAGGGCGGCCTCGAGCCGCTCCTCGAAGACCTGCTGAAAACCCTCCTTGTCCGGATCCCCCCACGACTCGAGCCCACCCATGATGGCGGCGTGCTTCGGGAAATCGACGAGCGCGCCGGGCCCGAAGGTCGTCAGCACCTGGCTCCGGCGTACCTGGCCCTCGGGGCGGATCCTCGCCTTGGGGGAGCCGCTCGAACGCGGCTTGCGCGCTGCCATCAGCCGTCCTCCTGCCGGCGTCCGCCGGGCTTTCTCAGGTACACATCCACGCTGGGCTCGACGTCGCGCAGCGAGCGCTGCGCCTTGAACTTCCGCAGATCGCGATCGTCCGGCTCGGGTTCGAGCGGATCGCGCAGCAGGTTCGGGTGGGCGGGCTCCTCGCGCTGGTACTGGAGACCGGCGCTCACGGCGTGGTTCTTCTCGACGGTGCGCTGCCAGGAGTCGAGGAGATCGCTCGTCCGCTTCTCCACCCTGCGCCCGATCTCGGGGGCCTCGTCCACGTCGACGTGCGCCTGCTCCGCACGCGCGCCCAGGCGCCGCGGGATGCGGCTCACGTGGTCGCGCAGCGCGCCCTTGCCGATCTCCTCGGCGCCGCGGGGCGGTGTCAGCTCGGAGACGCTCAGGCGCGCGAGCGCCACGGTGACAGCCGCGATCCCGCGGTCGATCGCGCGCGGCGAGAACGGCGTGACGCTCGTCGCCTCGACCGCGCGGTAGAACGACGCGTGATACGCGTTGAACCGCTCGAAGTGTGAGCGGTCCCGCGGCTTGTGGCAGTTGAGCAGCGTGACGACGAGCCCCGGCCTCCTGTCATCGCGGCCGACGCGGCTAGTCGCCTGGATGTACTCGGCGGTCGTCTTGGGCTGTCCGAACACGACCATCAGGCCCAATCGCTGGATGTCGAGGCCGACCGAGATCATGTTCGTCGCGAGCGCCACATCGACGTGCTCGGGCCTGTCCATCGTGCACGCGAGGCGGTCCTTCGCGTTCGCGACGCGGTGCGTCGGCTCGCGGCTGGTGAGCTCGACCGGCTCGCCGAGCGAGCGCGCCGCGAAGTCGCCGGCCTCCTCTCCGACGCGCCGGCGCGTGTCGTAGCCGCGGACGCGGGAGGTGACCTCGTCCTCCACGATCCGGCGGCTCCCGCCGAGCTCGCGCAGGCTGTTGAAGTATCCGACCAGCGTCGTGTACGGGTCGGCGGCGAGCCCGGACTCGTCGTACGCCCTCTTCCCGGCCGCGAGGAGCGCGAGGTAGACGCGCAGCAGGGCCACCTTCACGCTCCGGCCGGGGGCGGCGACCCCCACGTACTTCCGCGCGTGCCGCTCGGTCGCGGCCACCGTGCGCGCGAAGAACGAGTCGCGGCGATCCGGGCCGGGGGGCGGGAAGATCGTGACCGCGGAGCGGCCGAAGAGGGCCTTGATCTGCGCCTCCGCGCGCCGCACGGTCGCGGTCGAGGCGACGATCTTCGGGCCGAACGCCTTGCCGGCCGTCGGGCGCTCGCAGAGCACGTCGATCGCCGTCTCGTAGAGCCCGACCATGGTGCCGAGCGGGCCCGAGATGAGGTGGAGCTCGTCCTGGATCACGAGGTCCGGCGGCGTGAGCTGACCCCCCTCGATCGGGCGCCCGATCCCGGGATCGCAGGGGCCGTAGAACCCGGCCTTGTCGTGCCGGTCGACCCTGCCGAAGAGCGCGCCCGTCCGGCCGACCCACGGCAGCTGCGCGAACTTGTCGACGGTCGCGATGAGGAAGCACGGCAGCCGCCGATAGATGGGCTCATCGACGGTCAGCATCGGGAGCGCGCGCTCGCCCGAGAACGCGCAGTCGCGGTTCGCGCAGTAGACCTCGAGGTTCTGCGGGCGGGTCGGGGTCGGCGTCAGCCGGAACGAGCTCGGGACGAACTTCCTGTCGCACCAGGGGCACTTCTCGATCGGGATCGGCGAAGGGTTCCTGTCCGAGGCCTGCTGGTACGCATTGACCTTCATCCGCGCCGTCGTCGGATCGTAATCCTTCTCGGAGCCCATCCGGTTCGGGGTCGCGCCCTTGCCGACCCAGAGGCCGATCTCGAACGGCCACGCGCCGAGCCGCGTGTCTCCCTGCTTGGCGCGCTCCTGTCGCTCGAGCTCGAGGGCGCACACCAGCGCCGCGGCGCGGCCGAGCTGGTCGAGCGTCAGCAGCCGCAGCGTGTAGCGCATCACCACGCTGACGCCCGCCCCCGCGACCCCGCCGTTCCGCAGCCGGCGCAGGACCAGGGTGAACGCCGCGAGCCCGAGGTAGGCCTCGGTCTTGCCGCCGCCGGTCGGGAAGAAGAGCAGGTCGATGACGGCGCGGTCGTGGTGCGCCGGCTCGTGCATCGCGCGGAGGTTGATCAGCAAGAACGCGAGCTGAAACGGCCGCCACGTGGGCGGACCGTTCTTCTTCTCGGTGTCGCGCGCCCGCGCGGCCCGCGCCATCGCCCGGTTCGCGAGGCGGAAGGCCAGGAAGACGTCGTCGTCGTCCAGCGCGGCCAGGCCGTCGATCATCCGGCGCCGCACCGTCTCGGCCGCGTCGAGCAGCCCGGCCAGCACCTCGCGCTGGTGCTCGCCGACCGGCGTCCTCGCCTGGTCCGCGATCCACGCCGCGTACCTGGCCGGGAGCTCCTCGAGCATCGCCCGCACGTCGGCTGCCGACCGGGCGTCGGCGAGCGCATCCATCCCGAGCTGGACCCCGGGGACGTCGCCGGGCACGACCTTCTCGACCTCCGCGGTCGGCAGCCAGGTGGTCCCCACGCGCCTGCACGCCTGCCCCTCGACGACGTCGGCCTCGGCTGCGACGCCGTGCCCGACGGCGTGCTCGTAGACGTTGCGGTACTGGAGCTCCGCGATCTGCTCGTCGGGATCGTCCCCGTCCTGCCCTCGGACGTTCGGGCGCGGGAGGAACTGCTCCTCGGTGTGGAGCTCGAGCCTCGCCTGGAAGAGGAACGCCTGGTCCTTGTGCGCGCGCTCGGAGAGCTCCTTGTCGTTCACGAGGAACGCCGAGACCGCGCGCGCCCCCTTCTCGACACCGGTGCCCTCCGGCACGCGCCGCACCGAGACGACGAGGTTCACGCCGTCGGCGAGCGGGTACGCCACCTTCCCGGTCGCCGGGATCGCGAGCGTCTGCGCGACCTCCCTGGGCGACCGCCGCCAGCGCTCCGGCGGGCGAGCGGCCGTCTGCGGCTCCGCGCCTTCTCCCTGCGGCATGGGACGGACCGACCCGTCCTCGCGCGCGTACTCGCCCCACGTGGCGCGCACCGACAGGGCGCGGGTCGCCGCCGGGACGAGCACGCTCAGCCCGATCGACGACGGGAAGAACGCCTTGCGCGCCGAAGCCACCTCCGGGGGCGCCGCGTCGTCCCCGTCCTCGCCGTCCACGCTCGCGAGGTACTCGTCCGGCTCCGGATCCTCGCGCACCTCGATGGGCGCCTCCCGCGGCACCAGGAACCCGGTCAGGTACCAGCGGGACGGCGCCACCGAGAGCACCTCGTGCGGCGCGGCCCCCACGAGGTCGCGCCCGAGGACCTCCACGAGATGATCGCGGACCTGCACCGGCTCGGTGCGCTTCGTCCCTTCCGTCGTCGCCATCGGCGTCCTCCTCGTCGTCCCCCGGCGCGATCGCGCGGCGCGCCACCGCCGACCCGCGCTCCCGCTCGTCCCCCGGTGCGTACGCGGTCGAGCTCGGTTCGAGCCCTCCTCGCGAACCCACGGAATGGAGCCAGGATCCGCAGAATAGGAAGTAGTAGGGGATTCACCCGAGTTATGTCCACCGGAAAGCCCGCGCCCCGGCGCCGCCGCCCGCGGTCCGGAGCGCGGGCTCGAACGACGTTGAAGCCCGGGGCGAGGTCCCGTTGATTTTCAGGTTCGAAACGCGCGTCGTGCCGGTCCCCACGACCCGGTGGTTCGGAGAACGCCTCGACCAGAAGCGCGGGGGCTGGATCTTCGGGCCGATGGGTACGGGGAAGTCGCACGCCGTGCGCACGGCGGTGCGCGACGGCATCCGGCTCGACGTGGCCTCGGGCCCATGCCACCCCCGGCGAGTGGCCCATCCGGCTCGAGGAGACCCATAGCGGTTATCGCAACTGGTCCACCCTGGTGGCTTGTCTCCGGGGGGACGTTCAAGCGAACCTCAGGGTATGGCACGCACGGCCCCGGTCCCGAACATCCCGGCCATTCCCGGCATGAACCCCGGCGTCTTCGTGATGGGCGGCGGTGGCGGCGGGGGAGGAGCGGGAGGACCTGGCGGCGGCGCTGGAGCGGGCCGGCAGGGTGCGGGAGGCGGGAGCGGCGGGAACCAGGCGCAGGGCGGCGGCAAGGGCGCCCCGGATCCGCAGCGCTATCCGCTCTGCGGCACGAAGTCGCACCCGGTCGACGTCGCCACGGGGCGCGCGTTCACCCACCCGATCCTCATTGTCGAGCTGCCCGGCCCCTTGCCGCTGCAGTTGACGCGCAGCTACAGCTCCCACGCGCACCGCCGCGACGTCGGCCTCGGGTGGGGATGGGCCCACAGCCTCGGCTGGCGCGTCGAGGAATGCCGCCGCTCCGTCGACGTCTGGACGGACCAGGGCACGCGCGTCTCCTTCCCGAAGTCGCTGCGTGCGGGCGACGACGTGGTCTCCTCATTCGGCTTCCGCCTCCGCCGCGAGCCGTGGGGCTATGTCGTCGACCCGAACGACGGGCGACTCTACGCCTTCTCGGAGAAGCTCGGCGAGCACCTCTACCTGCTCACGGCGATCGAGGACAGGAACAAGAACCGTATCTCGCTCGTGTACGAGGACGGCCAGCTCGTCGAGGTGACGGACAGCGCCGGCCGGAAGCTCCGCGTGCGCAGGGACGGCGCTGGGCACATCGCCTCGATCGAGGTGAAGAACGCGCTGGAGCAGGGGCGGTGGATCGCCCTGGAGAAATACGATTACGACCCGCGCGGGCGGCTCGTCGGGGCGACCGACGCCGACGGCTTCTCCGCGCGCTACGAGTACGACGACGAGGCCCGGCTTACCGCCGACCTCGATCGGGCCGGCCTCTGCTTCCATTTCGTGTACGACGCCCAGGGGCGGTGCGTCGAGTCCTGGGGCGACTACCTGTCCAGCCCCGATCCGAGCCTGGACCCGGACGTGCCCTCGGTGCTCGCGTCGGGCCGCCACCCCGCAAGGGGCGTCCACCACTGCGTCTTCGAATACCTCGACGAGGAATACACGCACGTCATCGACTCGACGCACGTCGGGCATTTCGCGCACAACGCGCTCGGCCTGCTCACCATGGCGCACGACGCCGGGCCGTCGCCCGTGCGCGCCGTGTACGACGCGCGAGGGTTCCTCGCCGCCCTCGAACATCCGGACGGCGGCTTCGAGCGCTTCGAGCGCGACGGGCGCGGGAACCTGCTCGGCTACACGAACCAGCTCGGCGCCCGCACGTCGATCGTCCGGGATGCGGCGGGCTCCCCCGTCGAGATCACCGATCCGCTCGGCGGGATGACCCAGATCTTCCGCGACGCGCGGGGCAACCCGGAGCACATCGCGAATCCGCTGAGGCAGACCACCACCTACCGCCACGACGAGCGGGGCTTGCTGCGCGAGCGGATCGATCCGAACGGCGCCAGGACATCGTACCAGTATGACGCGCAGGGCAACCTGACCGCGGTCGCGCCGCCGAACGGCGCGGTATGGCGTTTCCGGTACGACGCGCTCGGCCGCGTCACGGGGCGCACCGACCCTGCGGGCGCAGAGACGCGCTTCGTCTACTCCGATCGCGGCGACCTCATCGAGGTGATCGACGCCCAGGGAGGCGTCTCTAGGTATCAGTACGACGGGGAGCGGCACCTCGTGCGGGCCCAGAACCCGAGCGGGCATGTCACCGAGTGGGGGTGGGGCGGGTATCACCGGCTCTGTTGGCGCAAGGACGCGAACGGGCACGCGGCCCGCCTGCTCTACAACCGCGAGGGCGAGCTCACCACGGTCGTGAACGAGCTCGGGGAGAAGCACCAGCTTCTTTACGATATCTATGGTCGGTTGATCGAGGAGCGCACGTTCGACGGGCGCGTGCTGCGCTATCGCCTCGAGGCGGCGGGGCGCCCGACGCGTGTCACGACGGGCGAGTCGATGGCGGCCGAGGCGGCGGGGCCGGCCGTGCATACCGATCTCACGTACGACCTGGCGGGGCGCCTCGTTCAGCGGACGACCGAGGCGGGCGACGAGCATTTCGAGTATGACATGCTCGGCAACCTGGTCGAGGCGCGCTGGCCCGGCGGGCGCATTGAGCTCGCGAGGGATCCGCTCGGCCGGATCGTCAAGGAGACCCAGGTCCTGGGGGGCGAGGCGCACGCAATCGAGGCGCGGTACGACGCGCTGGGCAACCGGATCTCGCGGCGCACCACGCTCGGGCACAGCGAGGCGATCGCGCGCGACGCGATGGGCTCGCGGGTGCGCACGGTGCTGGACGGCGCGGCGCCGATTGAGCACGGGCTGGATCCGCTCGGACGCGAGGTCTTCCGGCGCCTCCCGGGCGGCGGTGCGATCGGAACCTCGTACGACCCGCTGGGCCGCCTGTCGCAGCAGCGCGTCACGCGCCCGGCGGAGCGCGCACCGACCGCGCCGGGCCACCCGGCGTGGGTGGGCGAGCTGCCCGACGCCGTGGTGGCGGTGATGAGCTACCGCCACGACCCGACCGGCGAGCTCGTGGCGCGGAGCGGCGGCGCGCGCGGGGCGACGGAGCTCCGCTACGACCCCGTGGGCCAGCTGATCGCGATGACGCCCGAGGTGGGGCGGCGCGAGGTGTTCCGGTACGATCCGGCGGGCAACCTGCACGAAGGAGACGGCGCTCCGGAGCGCAGGTACGGCAGGGGCGGCAAGCTCCTCCGGAAGGGAGGCACGGAGTACCGCTGGGACGCCGAGGGACGGCTCGTCGAGCGGCGCGAGGACGCAGGAGGGGACAAGCCGCGCGTCTACCGCTACGGCTGGAGCGGAGCCGGGCTGCTCGACCACGTCGAGGCGCCGGACGGCGCCCGCGTCGAGTTCGAGTACGATCCGCTGGCGAGGCGTGTGCGGAAGCGAGTCCTCGCGTGGGACGAGGCGGCAGGCGCGCTGCGGCTCGCGCGAGAGACCCGGTTCGTGTGGGACGGTGACGTCCTGGTGCACGAGATCACGCGTTCTCCGGCGCAGAGCGCGGCCGCGCCCGTGGGCGCCGCGGCCTCGGTGCGGACCTACTGCTTCATGGACGACTCGTTCGTCCCGGCGGCGCACCGCGAGGCCGACGGGCGATGGGTCCACTACGTCAACGATCCTGTCGGCACGCCGGAGCAGCTCCTCGACGACGCGGGCGCGATCGTGGGCTCGCTGGAGCGGCGGGCCTTCGGGCTCGAGGCGCCGCACGACGGCGGCGCCAGCACCCCGCTGCGGTTCCCGGGGCAGTACGAGGATGCCGAGACCGGCCTCTACTACAATCGCTATCGCTATTACGACCCGGCCGACGGCATGTTCGTTTCTCCGGACCCGCTCGGCGTGGCCGGAGGGTCCGGGTACTACGGTTATGCGGTCAACCCGTTTGCGTGGATCGATCCCTTCGGCCTCGCGTCGCTGCGCGAGGCCGAGCGGCTGCTGGAGGACTCCGAGAACCGTAGCTTCGGGAACAACGTGGGGCACGCGCGCGCGCACGTGCCGGGCCCGGGGCAGGATCCGGCTGCGCTCGCGACCTCGCGACCGACCAAGCAGACGAACACGGTCTTCCGCTCGCGCAACCAGGCGCTGCGCTCGCTGCGGGACATCATGACCCGCGACGACGCGGCCCTCCGCTCCCTCGCGCCGGGGCAGGTGCATTCGGGCTCCTACACGCCCAGGGAGACGCTCGAAGGGCTGGAGTCCACGTCAGGGCAGCCGGCGCAGCGCGCGTGCGTCAATCGCGTCACCTACTCGATCGGCCGCCTTCCGAACGGTCAGCTCCACCTGCTACATTTTGCCCCCCGCCAGTCATGAGCTCATCCAGCCAGAGAACCCTCGTCGTCCTTGACGAGCGCGGCGCCGCCGCGCGTCTCCCGTCGCAGATCGCGTCGCTCGTGCAGGGCTACCGCATCATCCACCTCTCCGACACGCGCCACGCCCCCTACAGCACGCTGTCGCGGGTGTCGGCGGCCCGCCTCGTGCTCCTCTGCCTCGACCTGGTGCGGGGGTACGGCATCTCCGCGGTGCTCCTGGCCAGCGCGGCGGCGGCCCGCGCGGCGCTCCCGGCCGTGCGGATCGGGTGCGCGCGCGCGGGGGTCGCGCTCCACGAGGGCGCGTCGCTGGCCGCGAGGGAGGTGGTCCGCCGGCACCGCTTCGGCGACGTCGCCGTGCTCGGAGGGGAGATCGTGGACGAGCGCGCCGTCGCCGAGGCGCTCGCCGAGGCGGGGCTCCCGGCCCGCACGCGGCCGGTGCCGCTCGATCTGGCCGCGCTGGGCGAGGCGGGCAAGGACGCGCTGGGCCGGCTCGTGGAAGCGCAGCGCGCGCAGGTGGGGACGTATGTGCTCGGCTCCTCGTATGCCACGCGTGTCGCGGATCTGATCCGCCGGTTCGATCCGGACGCCGCGATCGTCGAGGCGGACGCGGCGCTCGCGGCGGAGGTCGCCGTGGCGCTGGAGGCCGAGCCGGCGGTGGGGAAGACGGCGTCCACGGTGATTCGCTGCGCCACCGAGGCGTCCGAGCACTGGCAGGAGCGTATCGCGGAGCTCGCGGGCGTCGCGCCCGACGCCGTGGCCGGCCGGTGGGTGATGCCGGCGGGGCCGAGCGAGGGGCCCTTCGCCGTCGCCATGGACGAGGACGGGGATCCGTTCGAGTGAGCCGGCCGCGCCCGGGTCGCGCGCCTCATCCCGGCAGCTGGTCCGTGAACGCGCCGGAGCACCGCTCTTCGCTCTCACCCTCGCCTGGGCGCCGTCCCGTCACGCGCCGTCCCGGGGCGACGCTGCCGCCGCCGTGGTGGATGCTAGAGCATCCGAGGACGCTGGAGTGGCGGCCCGCGAGCTTCGTGCGGCTGCAGATCGTACGACCCAAGTTTGCCAAACAGGGCGAGCCGGGAGCGGGCGTGGTCATCGCGGAGGTGGCCGACAGTCCCGTCCCCCGGTCGCTCGCCGGACCAGGGCTGCTCGCGCACGTGCTGGTGAGCAAATACGGCGATCACCTGCCGCTGCATCGGCAGGAGAAGATCTTCGAGCGCCAAGGGGTGCACCTGGCGCGCTCGACGCTCTGCGGCTGGGTCAGCTCGTGCGCCGAGGTGCTGGGCCATCTGGTCGGCGCTATGGCCAAGGATGCGCTCTCCGCGCATTGCATCGCCATCGACGCCACCGGGGTGCTCCCGCAGCAGCGCCCAGCCCGTACTCGATGCCTTCCGCGCATGGCTCGACCGCGAGGAACTGCTCGTGCTGCCCAGGAGCCCCATCGCCGGAGCCATCGGGTATGCGCGCAACCAGTGGACTGCGCTCACCCGCTTCCTCGAGGACGGGCGGCTTCGCCTGGATAACAACCGCAGCGAGCTCGAGCTCCGCAGGGAGGCACTCGGCCGTAAGAACTGGATTTTCGTGGGCAGTGACGACGGGGCGGAGTGGAACGCCACCATCGTGTCGCTGATCGCCTCCTGCGCCTTGCACCAGCTCGACCCCTGGGCCTACCTGCGCGACGTGCTGACCCTGCTGCCGGGCTGGCCGCGCGATCGGGTCCTCGAGCTCGCTCCCAAGTCCTGGAAGCAGACCCTCGAGAACACCGACGCTCGGCAGCGGCTCGCTTCCAGCCCGTGGACCTGGGCGCCGGCCACGCTGGCCGCCTGAACGCTGCAGCGCCTGCTCTGCGCTACGGGTGACCTCCGGCGGCGTCGCGCTCGCCGTGGGCACTGCTCGCCGGCGTTGCCGCGGCGGCGACGCATCTCCGCCATCCGCGGCGGCGCGCCGCGAGCGGCCCTTCTTCTGCTGCTCAGGCTCGACAGCCGAGGCGCTCGATCTGCCGGCGCGCCGCCTCCGCGCGCCGACGTCGCGCGCGGCGCGCTCTTCGGCCTTCGCCTCCGGTCTGCTCAGTCCGGTCTCGCCGCTGGTGCCGGCGCCCTGCCGTCGCTCTCGCATCGCAAGGCAAGCCTATGTCCCGGGCCTGCTCGGCGTCAGGATGGGCTCTACCGAACGCGTACCTGCGGCCGGAGCCGTCCCCTTTGGCCCCGTGCTCCCCGACCCGCTCGACATCAACGCCTGCGACAGCCCCTGAATCCCCGGCGCGATGTTTCCGACTCCACCGACCACGAGCCCGGTCGACACGGCCATCGCAGGCACGCCGATCGCCGCGCCAATGCCGGTGGCGCTCGTCGAAGTCCGCTGCTTGCTTTGCCATGATGACGTTGACCCCTCCTCCTGCGATCCGCGCCCGTAGGGGCACGACGCAAAGCGGCAAGGATGAACTCGGTCGGGGGACGTCGAGCACGGAGCAGGATGCGAGCGGGTTGTTCAGCACGTAGCTGTACGGGTTCCAGCTCTGCCCAAAGAACGGGAGGGAGATGATCGGGTCCGTGGTCAAGAACCGCCCGATCCTTGGATCGTAGATCCTGCCCTTCATGTTCACGAGGCCGAGCTCATCGTCGCTCTCGTGCCCGGTGAACCCCTGCGTCGTCTCGCTCGGGAAAGACGCAGGCGGGCGCTCCCCCCACACGGGGTTCCTGCGCTGCCCGAACGGGTCGTAGCTCCGCCGCTCGATCACGTCGCCGTTCTCGTCGGTGAGCGCGTCGACCGAGCCGAGGTGGTCGACGTGCACGTACCGCGTGCCGGCGCCCGAGCCTCCCCGGGTGACGATCGCCACGACCCCGTTCGATCACGTCGCCATCCTCGTCGGTGAGCGCGTCGACCGAGCCGAGGTGGTCGGCGTGCACATGGCGCGTGCCGTCGTCCGAGCCTCCCCGGGTCACGACGATCGCCGCGACCCGCGGCGCGAGCAGCTTGCCGTTGCCGTGTCGCTCGCGTGTCAGCCTTTCGAGCTCTGCAACTCGTCGCAGTCGAGCAAGCCCGCGATGAACTCAGCAAAATTCTGTGCCAAGAGCAGGATGCTGCGGTCCTCGTCGACGTACACCACCCGAGGCTCGCCCTCCGGGCCGCATTCACGGTAGTCGAGCATCACGGTATCGTGACCTCCGGATGGTGTGTCACAAATGACGACGCCAATGTCGGGATACCCCCACTCCTGGATCAGGTATGCACTACCAAGCTCGCCATCTATCCCTCGGTCGAAGCCGAGTCCGAGGAGAGCGGAAACCTCGACATGATCCTCCGCCCATGATGTGCGCCTGGTTGTTCGGAAACACCTTCGAACCGGAACTCCGCCGTTTCTTTCTTGAAGCACTTCGATATAGGCGTCAGGCAACCGGACTCCAAGATTCGCCTGTGCACGACCAACCATTTCACCACTGAGAATCGGGCCTGAGTACATGGAATTGTCATCAAAGAATTTCACATCTGCCTCCTCCGCGTTATCTGAAACCGCCGGTGTGCCCTGTGTATTTGTGTACGTTCGCCTCGACCAGCTGCATGAGGCCCTTGTCCTGGTGGTGGTGCCATGTGTACCCAACGGGAGTTTCCTTCAGGCCAGCCGCGGCGTTTGCTCGCGCGAAGTCCGTCGATCGCGATCCGGAAAGCTCGATCCGAACGTCGGCAACATTCGGATGCCGATATGATGAGAAGTCTGGGTATCCGCTCTTGTCGAATGGAACCCCAGTCTTTGGGTGTGTTTTGCCGGCCAGATGCACATTGCGAATTGGACTTATCAACCCTCCGGCGGGCACCGTCCCCCGCGGTCCATTGCTCCCCGACCCCTGCGACATCAGCGCCTGCGACAGCCCCTGAATCCCCGCCGCGATGTTGCCGACCCCACCGACGACGAGCCCGGTCGACACGACGATCGCAGGCACACCGACCGCCGCGCCGACGCCGGTGGCGCTCGTGATGCCCCCGAAGACCTCCCCCGTCAAGCCCCCGATGGTGAGGGCGATCCCACCCACGATCTGCCCGATGGCCAGCCCCATCCTGGCTTCCGGCGTCCCATGGGCCAGCACGCCCGCGGCGTCCAGCAGCCCATGCCCGACGCCGGCGAAAGGGACCGCCCCGAGCAACAGCCCGGCGACGAAACCGCCCTCGAGCTGTACATAGGGGTTCTGCGACCAGTCGATCGGCGCCGTGGTCACCGGCTGGGGCACATGCCCGGACGCGCTGCCGGTCGTGCTGACGTCGATCGGCGGCATGGCGCCGCCCGTCTCGGCAGCCACGGTGTTGGTATCGGTGTCGGGGCGCGCCTCGTGCTTCGGGGACGGGACGACGCGCAGATCGAGTCCGAGCGGCGCCAGGTCGTGTACTTCCAACCTGAGCTCCGCGCCAGGCGGCGGCGGTGGGCGAGCCCCGTCTTCCGGGGGCGCTTGCTGAAAGCCGCCCGGGTCGACGTAGGCGAGCGGGTTGTTCAGCACGTAGCTGTACGGGTTCCAGCTCTGCCCGAAGGACGGAATCGACACGATCGGGTCCGTCGTCAAGAATCGCCCGATCCTGGGATCGTAGATCCTGCCCTTCATGTTCACGAGCCCGAGCTCGTCGTCGCCCTCGTGCCCGGTGAACCCCTGCGTCGTCTCGCTCGGGAACGACGCCGGCGGGCGCTCTCCCCATACGGGGTTCCTGCGCTGCCCGAACGGGTCGTAGCTCCGCCGCTCGATCACGTCGCCGTCCTCATCGGTGAGCGCATCGATCGAGCCGAGGTGATCGACGTGCACGTAACGGGTGCCGCCGTCCGAGCCTCCCCGGGTCACGATCGCCACGACCCGCTCCGGCGAGTGGACGTGGTACCGATGCTTCACGGTGCCCGACGCCCGATCGGTGACCCGCTCGACCAGGTCGCCGAAGTAGAGCGTCTCCTTCTCCGGGGTGGTCTTGCGGATCCGCCGCTGGTCGCCGTCGTACCCGAACGTGATGGTGGTCGCGCCCTGCGTGATGCGCTCCGGCAGATCGAACGGCGTATAGCGCACCGTCGTGCCACCTGGCCGCGCGATCTGATTGCCAACGGCGTCGTACGCGAAGCTGCCCGTGCCCGCGCCGGTGACCGCGTGCGGGTGCAGCGGGTCATCGTAGGAGAGCGTTCCGACGTCCGACTTGAAGGTGAGATTGCCGTTCGGGTGGTAGTCGTAGCGGAGCGCGCAGGGCGCCGAGGCGCGCTCGACGTCGCCGAAGTACGCGCAGGTCAGCCGCTGGAGCGGATCGTAGCGGAAGCGCTCCGTCGTGTTCTCGGGCTGGAGCGCGTCGGTGCGGCGCGTGAGATTGAGGAGATCGTCATAGCCGTAGTCCAGGTCTTGCACCTCGCCCGCGGCGCTCTGCGTCGCCATGTGCCTCAGGCGCTGCTTGTCGGCGAAGTAGCTCCGCTCCGTGACGGCGCCATTGCCGAACACCTCCTCCCCGAAGCGCCCCGCGTCGTCCACGTCCGAAAGGCGCCAGTAGGCGAGCTTCGTTCCGCTGTCGCGCACGGCGAGCACATGGCCGTGCGCGTCGCGATCGTGGGCCACGACGAACGGCGCCGCGCCGGCAGGCGCCGGATACGCGACCGTCTCGACGCGACCGAGCTCGTCGTAGCCCAGCCTGGCCTCCAGGGGAGAGCGCTCTCCGTCGATGCGGAGCGAGATCGTGTCGAGCTGGCCACGGTCGGTGTACCCGAATGTCTTCTCCCCGTCGCGGCTCGCGAGCGCGTGGAGCTTGCCGATCCCGTGCGCCGCGGTGTCCCAGGTCCACGAGGTCGTCAGGCTCTCCGCGCCGTCCTGGTCCACGCGCGAGCGGGGTCGACCGAGCGCGTCGTACGTCCACGTGACCTTTCGCTCGAGCGCATCGGTCGAGGAGATCAGCTCGCCAAAGCCGTCATGGATCGAGACCGTCGTGCCCCGATCGGGGTCGTCGAGCTGCCGGACACGGCCGAACGCGTCGCGCCTCGTGCGCGTCACCGCACCGCCTGGATCGGTGACCGTGTGGAGCATGCCGAACGGGCCGTAACTGTAGCGAGTGATCCCGTCGGCCGCATCGATGATGGTCTTGATGCGCCCCAGCGGGTCCTGCTCGGTCACCGTCACGTGATCGAGCGGGTCGGTGACGCGCACGAGCAGGCCATCGTACGCCGTCGTCGTGACCGCGTTCCACGGCGTCGTATGCCGCACCTCGCGGCCCACGGCGTCGTGCTCGTAGCGCTCGTACAGCCGCTCACGCTCGGGGGTATCTTCGCGGACCGGCACCGAGCGCCGCGCGATGCGCTCGCCCAGCGCGTCATACCCGATCTCTTGCAGGATGCGCTTTGCCTTGCTCGAGCCCTGCGCAGCCTCCGGGTCGGGCCCGTACCACCACCACCGGATCGGGCGGCCAAGGCTGTCGAATTCGACCGTGTCGTCGGCGCCGCCGGCCGTTGTGCTCCGCTCCATCACGCGCCAGGCGTCCTGGTTCGGCCCACCGTCCTTGGTGCGCGAGAGCGCCACCGTCGTCGTCGTGCCGTCCGGACGCTTCTCGACGCCGAGGCGGCCGAAGCCGTCGTACAGCCACGCCGTGACGCGCTGATTCGGATCGACCTGCTCGAGAAGCACGCCGAGCGCGCCGTCGAACTCCACGAGCATTGTGTGCCCGGCCGCGTTCACGTACTTCTCGGGGAAGAGGCCCTCTTCGTCGAAGTCCGTGCTGGATGTGCGCTTGTGCCCGAAGGCGTCCTCCGCTGTGACGCCGGTGATGTTCCCGAAGTCGTCGCGCGCATAGGTGAGCTTCAGCTTCGTGTCCCGCAGGCCGTCGTCGCTCTCCGTGGACTCGGTCTCCACCTCGCCGTAGATCGTGGTCGTTCGCGTGAGGCTCCGGCACGGCGACATCCCCGCCGCCGCGCTGCACTCCTCCTGCGTCTCGAGCTGGCCGAGGACCCAGCGCTCGGTGTCGTTCCTGAACGTCCGCGTGACCTTGAGCGTCAGGTCGACGCCATCGGTCGAGACCTCCTCGGCGCGCACGTTGCCGAACTCGTCGAAGTCCGTCACCTTCGATACCGAATCGCGCAGCAGCGTCGCGCCGTCGCCTCCTCTGCGCTCGATCTCCCGTACGTACGCCTCGATGGACGGCGCCGCGCCGCCCGGGGGCGGATAGACCCCTTGCGCTCGCCTCACCCGGCGCTCGGTGGGCAGCGTGAAGTACGTCGCGCCGTCGTTCGTCGGGACGAGCGTCCGCTGTACGTCGACGAAGGCGAGCTCGATCTGCTCCGGCCTGGGCTGGCTCGCCAGCCCAGGAGCCCCGCGCAACGTCCGCTGGACGCTCCCGGCGATGCAGCTCGTCGTCGAAGGTGACGTGGTCGTAGACGTCGATCGCCACGGCGCCCGTATCCAGGTCGGAGACGATCCGCTCCCCGAACCCGAGAAATCCGCGGCCCAGCCGGTGGTAGCGCCCGTCGCGGTAGCCGACCTCGAAGCGCCGCTGTCGGTCCGCGCCGTTGTTGAGCGCATACGCGCTGACCACCCGGCGAGGGCCCACGACGCAGCGACGCGGGTAGCCGCAGTCGTCCGCCGCGCCAGAACGCGCGAGGTAGAGCGCGCTCCGCCGCATCGGGTCCTCCGCAGCGCCTTCGCTCGTGACCGGCGTATCGGTCAGGTGGCCGTACGAGATGCTCACGTTGGGAACGAAGCCCGGCTCAATCGAATCGTGCGCGTTCATCCCATCGGAGACCGCGACCAGGAGATCCTGGTCGGCCGAGAGGTTCTGGAAGACGTTGAACACGCCGCCGAGCGAGAGGATCACGTCCTGCGCCCCATCCCCGTCGACGTCGCCGGTGCGCGGCCCGCGCGGATCGGCCAGGGTGACCGCATCGCCGAGGCTGGGCTCGAACGGCACCCCTGCGTCGACGAGCCTGAAGGGCGGGCCCGCACGGTCGCCCGTCGCGAGCAGGACGGCCCATGACGGGAGCGCGTCGGAGCCGCCCAGCAGCATGCCTGGAGGGACGGGCATCAGGAGATCTTGCCGCCCGTCGCCGTTGAAGTCGAGGGGCACGGCGAACCGGAAGAACGCGTCCTGATCGGGAAGACCGAACAGATCGCCGAAGCTGAACGCATCGACGGTCCGGAACGGCGAGGCCACGAAGGTCGGCCCCGTGTTGACGTAAGTATAGAGCTGGTGGTCACCCGGGCCGGATTCGACGGCATCGGGCAGGCCGTCTCCGTTCACGTCGAGAAAGACGACGCGGCCTCCGCCCCACACGACGGGTAGCTCGGTGTCGATCACCTCCCAGCGCCCCTCGCCCCGGCGCATGATCGCGTCGTAGCTCGATCCGAGGACGACCGTCCCGTCACCGAACCGCCGCATCGACGGCACGATGAGATCAATCTTGCTGTCGGCGTCGAGATCGAGCGTGTGGAGCTCCGTATCGCAGGGATAGCCGGTGAGCAGCTCGATCGATTCGCCCATTGGGGCGAATCCCGCGGGCGCCCCGCCGCGTGCGGGCCGCCAGAGATGGACGGCCCACACGGCTGCGAGCGGGAGCGGCGCCTGTCCCTCGCGGGCATGGTCCTCGCACTGGATCAGATCCGGCACGCCATCGCCGTCCAGATCGGCCAGGTGCATCGATGCGCCGGGGCTGCTCAAGCTGGGCGGCGCGGGCGTGACCCCGAGCGGCAAGGGCCTGCGGATGCCCGTGTCATGGAGCGCGAAGGTCCAATCCGGCCGGGACAGGAGCACATGCCACGTGACCTTCGCACCGTAGACGTCGTGGAGCAGCACGTCCGCCCGCCCGTCGTCGTCGTAGTCCAGGACCGTCCCGAGCTCGGGCTGAAGAAGGGTCGGGTCGGAGGGTCCCATCGGATCGGCGACCGTGGGCCACTCTTCGAGGAGGGCGAGCTCCGCCGGTGCGAGGAAGGACGGCGGGGCGCGGGGCCCGAGGTTTCGCGCCGCCCACCACGCGGTGATCGGATTGCTCGGTGTGCTGAGCTCCGCGACCATGTCCGGAATCACGAGGTCGTCGCGCCCATCGCCGTCGACGTCGAACAGCATCGGGCTCGCCCTCTCGGAGACCGGCCTGTCGATGCCCGTCGTGATCCGCTTGAACCCGGGCGTGGCGCGGTTGTAGCGAAACCGCGTGGCGGGCTTGCAAACCCCGTCGCTCGCGCACTCCTCGACCTGCGTCAGGAGCGTGCGGCGCGTCGCCGGGCCGAGCTCGTAGCCGAACCCGTAGCGCCGGACGAGGGTATCGTCCGGGCCGAGCATCTGGACCTCGTCCAGGCGAAGCGCGCGCTGGAGCGCCATGCCGCCCGAATAGCCGGTGCGAATCGCAGCCGGGTCCTTCGTCCCATACACGAAGCGCACCGCCCGCGAAGGCTCGAGCGACGGCGCCCCCTCGAAGCCCGTGTAGCGGATCTCGTCCACCGCGTACTCGGCGGCATGGCCGTCCTCCGCCTCTGCGACGCAGTACGCGTACGTCACGGCGTTGCCGCGGCCGTCGCGGGCCTTGTTCGCGAGCCACGCGCGCGGGGCGCCGCCCCGCGCGAGCGGCTTGCTGCCCTCGGTGCGCCCGTACTCGACGACACGGCCGTTGGGCAGGTGCGCCTCGAAGAAGAGCGCCTCGGCGGGCGAAGCACCTTCTGGAGGATAGTGCCCGACCACCTTGACGAAGGTATCCGGGAACGTCCGGTACTCGATGATCCCGGGCCCCTCTCGCACGGGCACGAGGCGCTGGCCGTCGAGGCAGAGCGCGTCGTCGCCGTCGTACCTCACGGCGCGGATTTCCGCGTCTTGCGCGAGGTTCTTGGGACACGGCGTGATCGCGGAGAGCCCTGCGATGGAGAAGCCGGCGCCGAGCACGCCGTCGCCGCCATCGCTGCGATAGACGAGCTGGAGCCTTGGTCCCATGCCCGCGCGGGAGGGCACCGTGGTCAAGTCCATCGTGTACACGGCCTCCCCGGTGCTCGAGATGGAGAACGTCCCCGGAATGGTGCCGGCCGCGACGGTCTCGACCTCCGGCGCGGGGCGGGGCGTGGCAGGACGGTGCGCGCGCTCGGTCCGGCAGGCGATGAAGCCATGCGGCTCCGGGATCGGGTCGCTGAAGATGCACTGGCACCCGCCCTGCGAGAGCATGCAAGCGAGAAACATCCAGAGCGGGATCAACGCCCGGAGCACACATCGCGGAACTGGCGCCATCGCAGCCTCCCTGACGCACAGAAGTGCCACGACGCTGCTTCGCGGGTCAAGCGCTGACCTCATGCGGAATCGACCCATCCATGCCAGTATCGAGGCATTCGTGTGGTAGGCCGCCGCTGAAGTGAAGCGAGCCCGAACGCAGGTGCGCGCCGGTCGCATCCTACGCGCCGCGCCGACCCCGACGCACCCCTGGGTGTCGCCTCCGCGCGCGGCGCCGAGGGGCGCTCAGAACTACCGAATCGCGCCCTTCGCTCCCCCCAATTTCGGCGCCTCAGCGGCCCTTCCCGGAGCACCTAACCCCGCAAAACAACGTCACATCTTCCCCAGGCACGTACCAGGGTAGTTCGTGTCGAACTACCCTGGGGGCAGAACTACCTTTTCGGGCACCTTCCGGCGGCGTCGGTCACGGTTACTCACGAATCGAGACGGACGGAGGAACGGCATGGCATCCGCGGCTCTCGCGCGTGGTTCGGGACAACTTGCTCTTCGTCAGGCCGAAAGCGGCATGCGCCCGATCGACCGGACGATCCCGGAGGCGCCCGTCGGCGGGTGGCACACCCCCAGGGAGAATCGCCCCGAGGCCACGGCCACCGTGACGCTCGCGATCCCGCTGGATGGCCTCACCATCACGGCGCCGCAGCCGGCGATGCTCTCGCAGAAGAACGTCGAGTCGGTCACCGGGATCTCGGCGCGCGTCGTCCTCGATACGATCCGCGCGCCGGGCTTCCCGCTGCCGATCACGAAGCTCGGCAAGCTGCGCCTGGTCCACCGCGAGGCGTTCGTGACCTACCTCCAAGCGATGGCCAGTGAGCCCGAATCGCGCCGTACGGCGGAGGCGGATGGCCGCACGCGGGTCGCCGCCGTGCAGGCGGCCGCCGGCCTCGGACCCGTCCTGTGCGCCCGGACCGGCCGGCGAGCTTCTTCCGCGGGGGTCCGCGTCGTCTGGGCGCTTCGGCCGAGCCGTCCAGCTCCTGGAGCGCCGCTTTCCCCCTCTGCCGGACCTTCGCGTCGAAGTCGGGGGGCTCGGCGGTTGGCTGGACGCGGATCACGCAGATTTCCCGCCGGCGTGCTGCTGGACGTAGTACCGCCAGCGCACCAGGAAGGGATCCATCTCGGGGAGCGTGCGGAGGAGGGCCTCGTTGACCTGCCTGACCTCGGCCGCATCGGGGCTCGAATCCCGGAGCAACGCTCGCGCCTGGCGGAGCACGGCCTCGGCCTCGGTGGACGTGGCGGCGTCGAGATCGAACACGTCGGACATCAGCCAGCGGTTGACGTCCCCCCGCTTGTGCCACGCGTCCTGCGCGATCTGCACGGCGCCGTCCACGAGATCGAGCTTCCAGAGCGCGTCGCTCTCGGGATCGAACAGCGGCTCCACCGACGCGAGCACCAGCGGAGAGTGCGTGGCGGCGATCACCTGGACGCGCGGCGCATGCGCGCCCCACGCGCCGATCGTCTTGAGCAGCCCCGGGAGCACCGCACGCTGCCACCTGGGGTGGAGGTGGGTCTCGGGCTCGTCGATGAGCAGGATGACCTGCTCCGAGAGCGGGAGCGCCTGCCGCCGCGCCGCCTCCTCGTGCTCCGAGAACGCCCAGGTGAGCAGGTACGCCAGCTTGAGCATGCGCTGCATCCCGGCCGCGGCGAAGATCACCGGGACCTCGTCGCCGTAAGGCATCTTGATGGTGGGGACGTCGCGGACGTCCTCCAGGAAGGGCCGTGTGGGCTTGCCGGCCTCCATGGGCCGCTCCGGATCCTCGGACAGCGCCTCGAGCATCCGGGAGAGCATCGCGAAGCGGGGGTCGTGGGACTGCTGCCAGCGCGTCCAGTCGTCGAGCAATCCCCGGCAGACCACCTGGTTGTCGCCGGCGCGGAGCTCGTCGAAGACCTGACCCGGCGTGAAGTGGTAGGCGGGGAGCATCTCCCGCTCGCTGCCGTCCGCGCCGCGGTAGAGACGGTAGTTCTTCGCGGGGTCCCAGACCGAGAACGCCCCGTCGGAGCGCGCGTAGAGGACGAGGCCGGGGTTCGACGGCCGCCCTCGCTTGCGCTTCCAGTCCTGGGCCTTCGGGATCCAGGGGGACACGTCCTCGGTGAGCCCCTTGAGGCCGTCGAAGGCGAACCCGATGGACGCGTCGGGCCGCCTGGGGACGGCCGGGTACTGCGGCCAGGTCCGCGTGAGCGCCCACCAGGCGAGATCGAGGAGGAACGACTTGCCGAGGCCGTTGTCGCCGGTGATGAGGTTCAGCCGGGGGGCGAGCGGCCCGAAGGTGAGCTTGTCGGCCGGCCCGATGCCGTCGAGCTCCAGCCGTCTAAGCATGGTGTTCTCGGGGGGGCGGCGGGGGCGAGCTCCCGAGCGCGCCGAGCGCGCCTGCTTCAGCCGTCGCCATCGCCGTCCTCCTCCTCGTCCAGTGTGCGCGCGGAGCGCGCCACCGCCACCCCGCGCCTGCGCTCGTCCTCGGCGCGGACGCGGTTGAGCTCGATCAGCCGGGCCAGGACCTCGTCGCGCACCTCGTCGGGCCAGCGGTAGCGGTAGGGCTTTCGCTTCCGCTTCTTGCCGCCCTCGTCGTCGTCCTCGTCGTCGTGATCGAGGAGGAACTCGCAGGCGGTCGGCACGTCATGCCAGCCGTAGGCGTCGAGCACGGCGCGGTCCATCTCGGCGTGCAGCGCGCGGAGCTTCAGGATGCCGGGGGAGCGCTCGTCGGGGTCGTGGAAGCGGTTGTAGGTCTTGGTCAGGCCTTCGTCGATCTCCACCATGAGGGCGGCGCGGAACTCGTAGTAGGCTTTGCCGATCGCCTCGAGCACGGGATTGGACTGCCAGTCCTCGGGGAAGGGGAAGGTCTCGAAGCAGTCCGAAGGTGTATAGCGGAGGTCGTCCTTCATCGACGAGGCGAAGAAGCGAGCCCAGACTTCGTGAGGGCGTGCTTGGACACTGGCGAAGGCTGCGAATGAACTCGTTGCAATGACGTTAAGCGTGTGTCCAAATACGTAGCCACTTGGTTGGCGCGCGAATGCAAGATGGGTGCTGACTTGAGAATTTGCCAATACGCAGGGGAGGTTTCGAATAGCTCCAAATAGAGCGTGCGAATATTGGCCCCATCTCCACCAGTTCGCCTTCCGGCGCCGTGCGTCGCCATTGTCTCCAAGTCTCATTCGCTCGGGCCGGACCTTGGCTTCTACGATTGCGAACAGGTCTGGCCATCGACGAGCTTCGTGTTCGTCCATGTCTGCGAAGTTGATTACATATCGTGTTGCCCTTAGGTGTGGGTTCGTGTTGAGGTGCTCGCCGCCCTGTAATGGGAAAATTCGGTCTCTATTCCTTTCATTGGATCTGATTGCTTCTTCCATTTGAATGATTGGTGTCGCCTTCGCGTTTCCGTCTTCAAACAGGAAGCCGCTGCCAAGAATGTAGCTTCCAATGAAGCTCTTTCCCTTGTTGCTGTGAAGTCGTTCCGGGTTGTTGTGTCCTCCTTGGTGGAAGAGGAACGCAGTGATTTGGTTGACTGGGCGACCGTCGAGTTTGCAGCGGGAGCGTCGGCTAACTGCGTTGCCTTTTTCGATCCATACCACGCTCACGATGACCGCAGCAGCGCCTGGCCATCGCATACGCCGCCTTGCCTCGTAGATGGTGCCGCCGTGCGTGCAGATCCAGGTCAATCCGGTCGTTCTCGTGTCGCCCTGTGCGATCGTGTTGGTCGCGATGAGCCCCATGGTGCCTTGGTGACGACAGAGGGCGAAAGCGCGACGAAAGAAGTATGCGACGAGATCGCTGCTTCCGTGTGCAGCCTCATAAGTCTCGATAAGAAGATAAACATAGGCTTCGCCAGATGCAGCAAAAATCACGTTCTTCCCCGCGAACGGCGGATTCCCCACGAACGCATCGAACCCCGGGTTCTCCCGCGCGAACACCTCCGGGAACTCCAGCTCCCAGTGGAACGGCGTCACCGGCGGCACAAGCGTCCGCAGCCCATCCGCCTGCTCGCGGAGCGTATGCCCCGCGAGCCTTCCGGACAGGAACGGCTCCACCACGGTGTCGGCCAGCCGCTTCCGGTGCTTCTCGCGCGCCGCGTCCTTCTTCTCCGAGAAGAACGCCAGCACCGCCAGATCGGCGATCGCCCGCACGTCGGCGACAAGGTCCTCCGCATCGCCCAGCAGCCGCGACTTCTCCGCCACGTCCGTCGAGTCGCCGAGCGCGTGGATCTCCGCGCGCTTCTGCTCGACCGCCTTCAGCGCCGTCGCGAGCCGCGGCCGGAGCAGGAGCGACGGCTTGCCCGTGTTCTTCCAGTCGAAGCACGCGATCTGCTCCTTCGACAGCCCGACCAGCGAGTCCCCCTGCCGGAGGGCGTGGTCGAGGAAGGTGAACGGGTGGTCCTTGGCGAGCGTGAACAGCCACAGCGACAGCTTGGCCAGGTCGACCGCGAACGGGTTCTTGTCGACGCCGTACAGGCACCGCTGCGCGACCAGCCGGCGCGCATGGAGCTCGCGGTCCTCGTCCGGGGGGATCACCGGAGCATCGCCGTGCTCGCCCCACGCGGCGTCGAGCGCGGCGGCGAGGAAGCGGCACGACTCGACGAGGAACGCGCCCGAGCCCATCGCGGGGTCGCACACCTTGAGGGCGAGGATCTGCTCGGCCCGCGGCGTCTTCCCCCCGGCGAGCCCGTCGAGCTGCGGCTGAAGGGTGGTCCGCACGATCGGCTCGGTGAGCTCGCGCGGCGTGTAGTGGCTCCCCGACCGCCGCCGCTCCTCGGTGGGCTGCAGGTAGAGCGCCCCCTGCGGCAGCACGTCCGGCGTCCGCGGCGAGACCTTGCGGCCGAGCGCCGCCAGCAGCGCGGCCTCGGTCTTCGCGGACCTCCACGCCTTCTGCGCGGCGTCGGCGAGCTTGCAGCCGGCCTCGGCGAGGAGCTTGTCCCGCGCCGCCTCGGGCAGCGCGAGCGCCTCCTCCAGGTCGATCACCACGTGGTGCGGCAGGACCGCGATCGAGCGCCCCGTGGCCTGCTCGAGCGTGAACCCCATCATCGCCTCGTAGACCGACCCGATCTGCTCGACCTCGAGCGACCGGTACGAGAGCCGGTCCCCGTCGAGGTACAGCAGGAGCCCGAGCACCTCGTAGATCACCCCGTCCGACACGAGCGGCGGCGCGATCCGCTCGCCCTTCGCCCGGCGCGTCCCGTGGGGGCGCCCCTCGAGGAACGGGTACACGTCGGGGTCGAAGAGGCGCCCCGCGCGCGCGGGGAGCTGCATGTCCCGGGCGCGCGCGCCGTCGTGCAGCACCCGGAACAGCGTGAGGAGCTGCGCCCACGCCCCGTATCGCGCGTGCATCGTGTCGGGGTGCCGGCCCGCGTCCTCGCGCAGCCGCTCGAACAGCCCCGTGACCGAGTAGCTCCCGGGGTAGATCCCGCCCGCGGGCAAGAGCTCGCGATCCTCGGCGTAGAGCACGAAGACCAGCCGCATCAGCGTGGTGAGCAGCCCGCCGTACACCTGGGCGCGGTCCTCGACCATCACCTCGCGCAGGAGCTCGCCGCGCCCGCGCGGATCGACCTCGTTCGCCGCCTGGAACCCGCGCACCAGGGCGTGGAGCGCGTCGAGCACCTGCCCGGCGAGCTGGGTCGAGACGGTGCTCTGGTACCTGCGGCTCTCGGCCACGATCGCCGGGAGCCGCTGCGCCTTCGGGCCGGTGAAGAGCCGGCTCTCGTGCAGCAGCATCACCAGGCCGGCGAGGATGGGGCGCCCGCCGACCTCGCACATCGCCCGCACCGGGAAGGTGATGTACCCGGGGGTCTCCGCGCGCGGCGCGTAGACCAGCCGGATGCTGGCCCCGTTGAAGAGGATCCCGAGGGAGACCCCCGTGTCGCGCAGCAGCCGCTCGAAGCGCGTCTCGGGGCTCGCGCGCCAGCCGCCGCCGTCCTCGCGCTCGGGCGGCACCGCGTCGAGGTCGGTGTTCGTCGGCTCCTCCCGCACGAGGAGCAGCGGCGCGGCTGACGGATCGCGCGCGTCGGGATCCCTCAGGACGTGCGTCGGCGAGAGCGTCTCGCGCTGCTCGCGGAGGTACACCGACCAGCGCGCGTCGTCCGGCGCCACCGGGCAGAGGTCGCCCGGCCGCCAACCGAGCACCGCCTCGCAGAAGGGGCCGAGCCGCCTGAGGACCACGTCGCCGCTCTCCCCCCACCGGTCGGCGATGGCGTCGCGGAGGTCGCGCGGCTTGTCGGTCAGGAGCGCGAGCAGCGCGTCCTGCGCGGGGATGACGTCGGCGTTCGCGTACGCCTGCGCCGCGACGAGGGCGGGCGGCGTGACGACGACGCCCACGCGCTGGCCCTCGAGGAGGCCGAGCCACGCCTTGTGGGCCTGGAGATCGCGGTTGTGGGCGGCGGTCGTGCTGCTTGCCATCAGCCTGTCCTCGGCCAGAGGTAGACGAGCCCGAGCGGATCGAGCCGGCGCGCCCGCACCTGGTAGGCGCGCTCGATGCGCTGCGGCTCCGACGTGATCTCGGCCTCGATGGTGCGCAGGCGCGCCTCCCAGAAGGCGCGCTCCGACGCGATCTGGCGCCGCTCGATCTCGGTGAACTGGAGCTCCTGCTGGGGCTCGTCGTGGTGCTTCCGGATGCGCGCGCGCTGCGCCTCGAGCACCTTGTGGATGTCCGCCGCCTCCTTCGCCGCCCGCTTGCCGAGCTCCTCCTCGGCGCGCTTGCCCGCGGACTCGCCGCGCTGGACGAGCAGCGGCAGCAGCTCCTCGACGTCGCGCTCGGCGGCGGCCGCCAGGTCCTCCCTCACCTTGTCGTGCGGCCGCTCCCCGCGCGCGAGCGCGTCGTCCATCTGCCGCAGGATCGCGTCGTGGTGGTCGAGCCCCATCCCGCGGAGCCTGGTCTTGCGCACCACGGGCGCGACCCAGGGCGCGGCCGCCAGGATGACCTCCTCGTGCAGGCGGGAGGCGTGGTCCCCGTACAGGCCGAGGCGCCCGAGCAGCACGACCTTCGGCTCGGCCTCGTCGGTGATGACGGCGGTCGCGCGCGAGAGATCGTGGTGGAGGAACCCCTGGGACCGGAACCGGCCGAGCAGGCGCTGGACGATCCGGTGCTCCAGGTGGAGGTGGACGACCTCGGCGCCGAGCGTGCCGGTGTCCGCGAAGACGACGGGCCGGAGCGTCGCCTCCCGGCGCCACGCCCGGAGGTCGACGTCGCGCGGCCGCTCGGGCGCGCGCAGCGCGTCGAGGAGCTCGGCCCAGCCCGGGTCGGCGCCGGGCAGCCGGTCCAGCGCCGGGAACGCGTACGCGCCGGGCGGCGCCGGCTTGCCCGACGGGAGCCGGTCGCGCGCGGGGTCGAGGGCCCGCAGCGGCTCGGCGCCGAGCAGCCGGAGCGCCTCGGAGAGGGCGCGCTCCAGGTCCCCGCCGCGGAGGCCGAGGTGCACGCGCGACTCCTCGAGGAGCGCGCGGAGCGTGGCGAGCTGCTTCTCGAGCGGCGCGCGCCGCTCGCGCGAGGCCTCGAGCTCGTCGGGGGCGGGCGCCCCCTGCACCGCGCCGATCTTCCCGCAGAGCGCCGCCGCCTGCTGCAGCGGGATGCCCCGCGAGAGCAGGCGCAGGAGCTCCCCCTCGACGACCGCCCCCAGGCTGCCGAGCTCCTTCTGGATCGTGCTCGTCTTCTGGACGAGCACCTCGAGCACGCGGTCCTCGGCGCGCTGCGCGAACAGGAAGTAGTGGCAGGTCACCGCCTCCTCGCGCTGCAGCTTGCGGTCGATGCGCCCGTTGCGCTGCTCCATCCGGCTCGGGTTCCACGGGACGTCGAAGTGGAAGAGGTCCGCGCAGTGGCTCTGGAGGTTGACGCCCTCCCGCGCCGCGTCGGTGGCGATGAGGACGCGCACCGGGTGCTCGGCCGGATCGCCGTTGAAGGCCCGCTTGATCTCCTCGCGCTTCGCCTCGTCGGCGATCTCGCCGTGGAAGACCTCGACGCGCTCCTCGCCGCGGTCGGTGAAGGCGAGCGCGGCCTGGAGCTGCTGTTCCAGGTAGCGCTTGGTGTCGGTGTACTCGGTGAAGATCAGGACGCGCGCGGCGTGCGCCCGCCCCTTGCAGCGGTCGAGCCAGCGGGCGGGCCTCGCGGGCTGGACCCCGCGCGGGGGGAGGTCCGGGCAGAGGTTCTCCCGGATCCAGGCGAGGAGCCGCTCGATCCGCGCGTCGGGCGCGTTCGCGTGCGCCTCGGCGACCTCGATCATGCGGTCGAGCAGCGCGAGCTCCTCGGCCTCGGTCGCCTCGCTGGACGCGCGCGTCGCGGCCTCGACCTGCGCGCTCTCCTCGCGCCGCAGCTCGTCCTCGCCGACGCCGGCCCGCTCGTCGTCGGCGCCCGGGGCCTCGCGCAGGAGGTCGAGCCGCTCCTCGCGGACCGGCGCGGGCGGCGCGGGGGGCCGGGCGCCCTGCTCCTTCTGCTTCTTCTCGCGCGCCTTGCGGAGCGAATCGCGGTGGGTGAGCAGCGTGCAGCGGAGCGCCTCGATCGACGAGAGGAGCCGCTTCTGCAGCGAGATGTCGAGGAGCCCGGCCGCCGCCTGCGCGCTCCGCGACGCGCGCTCGAGCCGCCGCGCGCGCAGCTCGCGGTACTGCTCGAGCATGCGCGACAGCACGAGCTCGGGCGCGTCGTCGGGCAGGCCGTCGATGGTGATCTGCTTCACCTCGCGCCGCGGGAACGCGACCTTCACCTCGCGGAGGTCGGACTTGAGGCGGCGCACCATGATGGGATCGAGCTGCCGCTGCGGCTCCTCGAGCGGGATCCCGCGGGTGAAGCGCTGCGGGTCGAGGATCTCGAGCAGGGCGGTGAAGCTGTTCGAGTGTCCGTTGTGCGGCGTCGCCGAGAGGAAGAGGCGGTGCTCGAAGAGCTCCGCCAGCTCGCGCACCGCGCCGGTGAGCTTGGAGTCGACGGCGTACTTCGCGCCGCTCGCGGGCGCCGCGTTGTGGGCCTCGTCGAGGATCATCATCGAGCCGCCGCCGTCTTTCTGCAGACAGGCGCGGAGCGGCGCGACGTACGCCTCGTCGCGCGCGAGTGCGTGGGAGACGATGAACAGGTTGTGGGTCAGCCACGGATTGACGGAGTAGCCGCGCTCCCGGCGCTTCTTCGCGACGAACTCGCGGTCGAGGATCACGAAGGAGAGGCCGAAGCGGGACTCGAGCTCCTCGCGCCACTGGACGACGACCGAGGGCGGCGCCGCGACGACGACGCGGCGCACGCGCTGGCGCATGAGGAGCTCGCGGAGGATGAGCCCGGCCTCGATGGTCTTGCCGAGCCCGACGTCGTCGGCGATGAAGAGGTTGACCCGCGGGAGGAGCAGCGCCTTGCGGAGGGGCTCGAGCTGGTAGGCGTGCAGCTCGATTCCGGCGCGGTGCGGCGCCTGGAACAGCCGGGGGCGCGTCGAGGTGACGCAGTGCCACCGCTGCGCGTTCAGGTACGCGGCGAACGTGCGCGGCGCGTCGAGCCCGCGGGCGGCGACCTCGCGCCAGCTCGCCGCGTCGACGATCTGCGCGTCGACCTCGCTCTGCCAGAGCACGGAGAGCCGCGCGCCCTGCGCGTCGTCGTCGAGGCACGAGAGGTGGACGACGGCGGCCTCGTCGGGCGCGTCCTGCGCGACCTGGTCGACGAGATAGAGGCGCGAGCGCACGCGCACGAAATTGCCCTGCTGCGGGGTGACCGGCACCGGCGCATCCTAGGCCGCGGGGGCGCCGAGGAGGAAGGTGGTCACGGCAGCCTCGCTGGGAAGGCGGTGGCCATGTCGCGAGATGGGTGGGAGCCTGGCCGAGCAGGCGCCCGGCATGTCGAGACATGGGCCGGTGCCTGGCCGAGCAGGCGCCCGGCATGTCGAGACATGGGCCGGTGCCTGGCCGAGCAGGCGCCCGGCATGTCGAGACATGGGCACGTGCCTGGCCGAGCAGGCGGCGGGCATGTCGAGACATGGGCCGGTACCTGGTCGAGCAGGCAGCGGGCATGTCGGCACATGGGCAGGTGCCTGCTGCGCAGGCCCCCGCCCATGTCGCCTGTGTGATGTGTGCTACAAATCCGGGTCGGCGACCACGACCGGCTCCGCCGGCGCCGGCTCGCCCGGCGCCGCAGGACCGCCCGCCGCCGGCGCCGCGCGCCCGCGCGCCGCCCGCTCCCGATCGGCGTTCAGCTTGTCGACGTACGCGAACAGCCGCGCCTCGTGGTCCGCCGGCAGCTTGCTGCCCTCTTCCTGGATCTCGTCCCGGAGCGCCTCCCTGAACCGCCCCAGCAGCCCCACCGCGGCGCCCCGCAGCGGCCCCGTGGCCGCCGCGTTCTCCCCTGTCGCGAGCAGCGTCGCGCGCTTGCGCAGGAGCTTGTCGATCTCGTCCCCGGCCGCGACGAACGCCTTCACCCACTCGTGCAGGCTCCCCCCGCCGGGCGTGGCCACGGCCTTCAGCTCCGCCTTGAGCCGGGTCAGCTCGGGCCGGTTGTCGAGCGCCGCCGACGCCTCGTCCGCGTACGGCGCGCGGAGCACGTCGAGCCTCGGCACGAACGCCTGCTGCGCTCCGGCCGCCGCCGCCTTCACCTCCGGCGCCAGCGAGGGGTGCGCCTCGATGGCCCTGCAGAGGAAAAAGATGGCCGCCCCAATTCCGTCGTGCCGGACGTCGGCGTCGGAGAGCTCCCGGGCGAGGGGCGCCTGCGTGCCCGCGGCGTCGGGGATCGCGTCGATCTCCTTCTGCCTCGCCCGGAGCCGCGGCTCGTACAGCCTGCCCGTGGCCGAGAGCCGCAGCTCCTCGACCCTCTCGTCGAGCAGGTCGCGCAGCGCGAGCTTCAGGTCTCCTATCGTGAGATTGCGCAAGGTCACCTCCGTAATGGCGTGGTTCGCTCGCCCCGTGAGGCACCGGCGGCCGAGAGAAGCGAGCTGCGGGTTATTGCCGGAGCATGGCACGCTATCCGAGTTGCCAGCGGTTGAGGAGACCGAATCCGGTCGCCCGGTGGAGGCACGAGGGAGGAGGCGCGGAAATCGTGCTGCGGATCGGGCGATGAGGGCGTGTTCATGGCGCTGCCTCGCGCCTGCAAGATTTTGTCATTGCTATTTACATTCTCGATTGTTTCCCTCGCCGCCGCGGAGGGAAGCAATGGCATCCGGGTGGGTGAAATGGGTGTGGCGGTGGTGCGCGAGCTGCGTTGTCTTGCTCGTGGCGGTGAGCGCGCCTCTCGACGCGTGGGCTCAGGCGCTGACGTTGCGTCGGATGGGCGAGCCCCTTCGCGCGCGGCTCAGCGGCGCTCGCGCCGGCGCCGAGATGGCAGCTGCGCTCGCCGGCGACGCTGCCACCGTCGCCCTCGCGACGCCAGGTGGGGCCTCCGAGAACCCCGAGGACCGCGCCGGGGTACCGATCGCCGCCCTTCCGGCGGACGTTCGCGCGACCGGCGCCGGCCAGGGTGCGGACCCATGGGTCCTGTTCGACGGCCGCGCTGACACCGGACTCCACAGCGACACCGGCGAGGTGATGCGGGTCCGGGTCTCGTTCCCGCAGCCGACCGCGCTCGACGCGCTCGCGCTGTACGGGCGCATCGATGGCGCGCTCACGGTCTATGCGGAGCATGGCACCGGGCTTCAGGCGGTGTCCGGCCTCGTCGACGTACCGCTCCATGACACGGGTGAGCGCTGGACTCGCTTTCCCATCGCCATCACGGCGCAGCGACTCGTGATCGAGTGGCTCCCTTCGGGCGAGCGCGGGCCGCAGGAGCTCGTGTTCTGGACCGCCGGCGCGCCCACGCGCAGCCTGGCGGAGGTGGAGCTGGCCGATCGCGTGCTCGCGGGGAAGCTGGCGGGCGCCTACGCGTTCCCGGCGATATCCGATCGGGCGGCGGTGACGCGCACGGGCGGTGAGCAGTCGCTGACGTTTCACATGGACACCGATCCACGGGCGCTCGCGCGCGCGTTCCTCGTCTATGAGCTCGAGGGCCGCGGGCACTGGTCGAGCGTGAGCCGGCAGCTGAACGGCGGAGCGCCGCGCGGCGGATTCCGGGCGGAGGCGCCAGCGACGGGAGGTCTTCAGGTCGAGGAGATCGCGCCCGCGTGGCTGAAGCGCGGCGACAACGTCGTGCGATTCCGCCCTCAGGCGGACATCGAGCACGGATTCACCGTGAGCGCGCTCCGGGTGGTCGGGATCCCGCATGCCGGCGTGTACGAGGGGCGCGCCGCCTCGCGATCGGCCGGGGGCGAGCGCGCGCGTCGCGATGAGCCGCTCAGCATCGATTTCGGCGCGCCCGCGGCCCCGCACGCGCTCCTGTTCCAGCTGACCGCCGCGGGCGCCGGGGATATCGAGATCGCGCCCGGCGCGGGGGCGAACGGGTTGCGCTTCGACCTGAAGGATCTCTCGCCGGGCTGGCACCGCCTCGACCTCCCGGTCCAATCGACCTGGTCAGAGACGGCCTCTGTGCAAATCCGGCCAGCGAAGGGGAGCCGCGCCGAGGTATCGGACGTCGCCGTGGCGGCCAGCCTCATCCCGTCCCGCGCCCCGCGGATCGCGCTGAGCACGCCGCTGCACAGCGAGTGCACCGACGGGAGAGCGTACGTGCGCGGGTTCCTCGACCCCCCGGCGAGGGCACGCCGCGAGCGCGGCTCTTCGCCGATGCGACGCCCGTGGAGCTGGCAGACGACGGCAGCTTCGAGCTCACCCTGCCGGAGCCCGAAGGCGCCCGTCATCGGGCGTGGAGGGCGCACCTCGAGGCGCGGCTCGAGGACGGCACGCGCCTCGGTCGAGCGGTGGAGCTCGGCCCGTGCGCCGAAAGCGCCGCGGCGAGCGCGGCGCCGGGCGGGCTCGTCGTGGATGAGGGCGCCCCATACGGCGCGGTGGTGAGCCCGGAGCAGGGCGGCGTGCTCTCGTTCGCGGGCGCCACGATCGAGGTCCCGCCGGGAGCGCTGGAAGAGGCGACGCGCATCACGATCCGGCCGCTGATGCCCGTCCAGGTGCAGCCGATGGGGCGCGCGATGCGCAACGTGACGCCCGAGGAGCGCGCGTTCCGCTTCGGCCCGCACGGCCTCAGGTTCAAGAAGCCGGTGAAGCTGACGCTCCCCATCGACGGCGAGCGCCTCCCGGACGGCGCCGGCGCGAGGGACGTCTTCGGCTTCTACTTCGATGAGACGGCGAAGCAGTGGACCAAGCTCGGGCGCGCCGACGAGGGCCACACCCGCGAGCTCACGAGCCTGACGGACCACTTCACCGACTTCGTCAACGCGACGATCGCCATGCCGGACCAGCCGGGGGCGCAGTCGTTCGATCCCAACGCCATGAAGGGGATCGAGCTCGCGAGCCCGTCGGCCGGCGTGTCGTTCATCGAGCCGCCGGAGGCGAACAGCCGGGGCACGGCGCAGCTGGCGTACCCGATCGAGGTGCCGCCGGGCCGGCACGGCCTCGATCCGGAGCTCGCCGTCACGTACGAGAGCGAGCTGAGCAATGGCTGGCTCGGCGTGGGCTGGGACCTGCGCCTCTCCGCGATCGAGATCGACACGCGCTTCGGCGTCCCGCGCTACACGGGCGACGAGCTCTACACGCTCGACGGCCAGATGCTCCGGGCCGTCCCCGATCAGCCGGGCCGGTATGAACGGCGCGTCGAGGGCGCGTTCGATCGCATCGAACGCCTCGGGGCCGATCCCCAAAGCTATCACTGGGTGGTCACGGACAAGAACGGCACCCGGTACATCTATGGCGAGAGCGAGGGCGCGCGCCTTGCGGACCCGTCGGGCGACGCCGGGATCTTCCGCTGGAACCTCGAGCGGGTGGAGGACACCTTCGGCAACCGGATGCGCGTCTCGTACTTCGAGGACGCGCCCGACAGCGAGGAGTGGGTGCAGCTCTATCCGCAGCGGATCGACTACACGGAGCACGCGAGCGGCTTCCCTGACGCGCACTACCACGTGCTCTTCATCCTGGACGACGGCGCGCAGCGGAGGGACATCCTCAGCTCGGCGCGCGCGGGCTTCGAGGTGCGAACGACGCGAAGGCTGGAGCGCGTCGACGTGACCATGGGCGAGGTGCCCGGCGCCGAGGAGATCATCCGGAGCTACCACTTCGCCTACCACGAGCCCGACGCGCGGCATTATTCCAAGTCGCTCCTCAAGAGCATCGCTCTCCACGGGAATGGCGGCGCCGAGCAGCTCTACGATCATACGTTCGAGTACTTCGGTCTCGAGCAGCAGGACGGCAGGCTTCAGGTCTTCGCCGCCCCGACCGAGTGGAGCCGTCCGGCGGAAGGGCGCGACGGCCTCGGGGCGACGAGCTCGATCGAAGGAGGGCTCAACGCGTTCGTCGGGGCAGGACCGCCGGTCTGCGATCCGCACGGCGGGCTGGGCGTCGGCGTCTCGTTCGGCATGGACGAGGACGAGGTCGCCTTCACCGACATCAACGGCGACGGGCTCCCGGACTTCGTGGGGAGCAACGGGGTCTGGCTGAACGCGCTCCCGGATCGGTCGAGCCCGAACGCGTTCTCCCCGGCGAGCGCCGGCAGCACGCACCAGATCACGGCGAGCCTGCAGGGGGCGATCCACTTCTTCCAGGAGCTCGGGGGCGCCGGGATCAACCAGTCCTGGACCACCGCCACCGCGCAGCGCGTGCTGCTCGATATCAACGGGGACGGCTTCCCGGAGCTGTTCGGTCGGAGCGGGGCGACGCTGAACCCGAACAACGCGCGGCTCGGGTCGGGCGCAAGCGGCGCCGGCTTCACCGTCGACGAGGATTTCAGCGATGGTGAGCAGGTCGCGCAGCTCGGCAAGGCGTTCTACCGGACCAGCCCGCTGGTGAAGTGGACGCCGCCATTGGATGGCATCGTCGTCATCGACGGCGGCGTGTCGCTGGCCGGCGGCGGCGTGGGAGACGGGGTGACGGCGTCGATCACGAAGGCGATGTGGGCGCCGCGGCCGGGCGACCTGGGGCATCACGAGCGCCAGCTGCTCTGGCAACGAGAGATCGGGCCGAGCGATGCGGCGTGTGTTCCCGAGGGCGAGGGAGGTTGCGGGAACGGCATCCAGGTCCGCGTCCGTCCGATGGATGCACTCTATTTCCGGGTGGATCCGAAGGACGACATCGAGGGTGACAGCACGCGCTGGAACCCGCGCATCCGCTACACGGAGCGCTGCACGTCGGCGACCTGCGTGCCGATCTTCGGGCCCGACCTGAGGCGCCGCGACGCGCTCGGGCGTCCGCTGTACGTCTACACGTTCGCGGACGACTTCTCGGTGCTGGACCGGAGCGTGCCGGGCTGGGCCGCGGGCGCGGACGGGCAGGTCACGGTGCAGGCGAGCTTCGTCAGGACCGACGCGGGCGATGCGTTCGACGTGCGGCTCGTGCGCCAGGACGTCGATTCGGGGGAGCGGGTCGAGCTTCACCGCACGACGGTCTCGGGAGCGCAGCTGAGCACCGAGATCGCCTGGCCTGTCGCGGTGCTCCAGGGAGACCTCCTGTTCCTGTACGCCGAGCTGAGCGACAACACGGTCGACCCGTCGCGCGTCCAGTACCAGGGGTTCTCCAGGTACACCGAGGTGTGCGGCCACGACGCGGATCCGGGGAGGTGCCGCGCGGTCGAGGCGTGCGCGGAGAGGCCCGGCGCGCCCTCCGGAAGGAGGGAGTGCAGGCTCGAAGCGTTGCCGGGCGATGGCGGGCCGATCTCGGTGCCCGAGGCGTCGATCGTCGCGCCGGTGCAGCTGAGCGACAGCGGGCTCGGCGGGGCGCCGCTGGACCTGGCGCGGCTGATCGTGCCCGAGAGCGGGACGGTCCGCCTGATCGGCGCCGTCTCCAAGGGCGAGACGCAAGGGCCGGTGAGCCTGCGGGTGGATCGGGGGAGCGAGCGGCTGTTCCGGGAGCTGCTCGGAGGGGCGGCGATCTCGCCGGCCCGGAGCGTGCCTGATCCGAGCGATCCGGTGGTGTTCCCGGTGCAGGCGGGCGACGAGCTCGCGTTCACGAAGTTCTTCGAGCTCGAAGAGGACCTGGGCCCTGGCCTGCCGGAGCCCGGGTCGCCGGTGTCATGGCTGCCGCAGCTCGTGTTCGACGAGACGGGCACCGTGCTCGACGTGCCGACGGTGAATGCGCGGCTGACGCCGGACGGGCAGCTGGACGCCCGCATGGTGGGCGGGTTCCGGGGCTTCAGCTACGGCGAGTGGACGACGGAGTATCCGTTCGACGACAACCAGATCAACAAGCGGCCCGAGGAGAACAAGCCGCCTTATTTCACGCGCGTCGAGCCGCACTGGGAGGGCTATCACGCGGGCTGGTCGCCGGAGGACGCCGGCTTCCCGCTCGTCGGCAGCATCAGCGGCCCGGTGTTCCGCGGCTCGGGCGCGGACATGTACATCACGGCCGGAGAGCTCAAGCCGTCGCGCGTCGGCGGGGTCAGGCCGGAAGACGTGGCCAATGTGCCGGGGTTGCGCAAGAGCCATAGCAGCTCGACGTCGCAGGATGTCGCGCTCATCGGGTCGTTCCAGGTGACGACCGGGACGACCGAGTCGAAGCTGGAGCTGATCGACGTCAACGGCGACCGGCGGCCGGACGCGGTCACGCAGGGCAGCGTGCGCGTGCAGACGTGCGGCGGCGGCCGGTGTGACGGGCAGCAGCCGGGGGAGTACGGCGACCTGACGCTCGAGGGTCCGGGCGACTTCCGGGAGCTCGAGAACGCGAGCGCGCGGTTCGGGTTCGGCTTCGGGTCCGCGGCATCGTCGCTCGCGGACAAGATCGAGGCGAGCGGGAAGACCTCGGCGGTGCTCAGCGTGCTGCCCTCTCTCGGCAAGAGCTGGGGCACGTCGCAGACGACGCGCGACCTCCTGGACGTCAACGGCGACGGGCTCCCGGACAAGGTGAGGAGCGAGGGCGGCGTGCTCTACGCGCGCCTGAACCTGGGCTACCGCTTCGCGGACGAGCGCGCCTGGGCGGTGCTCGATCCGGGCGGGGATCCGTTCGAGCCCTTGCCGGAGGTCGAAGGGGATCCGCTCACCGCGCTGAGCCGGGTCTGGTCCGCGGCGCAGCTCGCGTCGGTGCGGGTGCAGGACAACACGACGAACAGCCTTCAGGTCGGCTACGCGGGGATCGGCGGCGGCATCGCGCACACGGTGAGCCGGACGCTGGCCGACTTCGTGGATCTGAACGGCGATGGGCTGCCGGACCGGGTGAGCAAGCAGCCTGGACAGGACTACTACCGGGTGCGGCTGAACCTCGGGGACGGCTTTGGACCGGAGGAGAAGTGGAGCGCGCCGGCGGTGAGCGGCAGCCTGCCGTGGGGCGTTGCGCTGGAGAAGGACTTCACGAAGGAGATCAACGGCAGCAACGACGCGCTGTCGTTCTCCGAGACGACGGCGTTCAACGCGGGCTACGGCGTGCCGCTCAAGATCACGACGCCGTACGTGTGCATCATCGTCGAGATCGCGGCGCAGCTCGGGTTGAACGACGGTCGGACGGAGCTCGGATGGGACGACCTGGACGGCGACGGGACGGTCGATCACGTGCTGAAGCTGAGCGACGGGATGCTGCGCGAGAGCGACGGTGCGCTGCGGGCGCGGCTGAACCTGACGGGCAAGACCAACCGGCTGCGGCGCGTGGTCCGGCCGCTTGGCGGCAGCTTCCAGCTGGACTATGCCCGCGAGGGCAACAGGGTGGCGTATGCGAGCAGCCCGGACGAGCTGAGCGTGGACATGCCCGGCAGCAAGTGGGTGCTGTCGCGGGTCGAGGTGGACGACGGCATGGGCACGCCGGCATATGTCCACACGTTCGATTACCACCAGAGCGGGTTCTACGACCGCGCGGAGCGCGAGGACTTCGGCTTCGCGCAGGTGACCGCGACGCGCGAGGACGGCTCGCAGATCGTCACGCGGTACCACAACCAGGACTATTACCGCCGCGGGCTGGTGAGGGAGGTGATCGAGCAGGACTCCGAGGGGCGGCTGTTCAGCCGGCAGCAGGTCGCGTACCGCGCGCCCGGGGCGTTGCCGACGCTGACCGGCTCGTTCTTCCCCGAGGAAGAGCTGCGGACGACGGCCTGGTACGAGGGGAAGACCACGGACCCGAGCGCGCCTGGCAAGCAGGCGAGTGAGGAGCGCGACTGGGACGACCGCGGCAACCTGATCCAGCTGACGGCGTACGGCGAGCCAGGCACGCTGGACGACGATGTCACGACCACGATCCACTACGTGACGTACGACGGGCCGCACATCGTGCGGGCGGACAGCGTCGAGGCGCGCGACAGCGCGGGCACGCTGCTGCGCAAGCGCACCGCCGTGTACGACGAGACGACCGGCGCGGTGGCGTCGATCTCGAGCACGGTGATCGGCGGCAAGGAGCCGGCGACGGGGGCGCCGTACACGGGCGACGCGTCGACGAATCCAACATGGGAATTCTCGCACGACACGTACGGCAATCTCGAGGAGGCGATCGACCCGCGGGGCTTCACGCTCACGTATGAGTACGACGATGTCGCGGAGACGTACCTCGTTCGGGTGAGCGATTCGTTCGGGTATTCCTCGGAGAGAGCACCGGATTACCGCTACGGCGCGATCAGCGCGGTCCAGGACGTCAACGGCCACGAGGTGCACTACGATTACGACGCGTTCGGCCGGCTGACCGAGGTGTTCGGCCCGAACGACGCGCCCACGGCGGCGGAGGCGACGATCGCGTTCGAGTATGCGCTCCAGCCGGGGGCGAGCCCGCTGGTTCCGGCGTGGGCGCGCACGCGGCACAAGGACGTGCAGCACCCGGGCGATCCGATCGACACGGTGACGTTCATCGACGGGCTCGACCGGGTGATCCAGACGAAGAAGGACCTCGAGAAGGATCAGGGCCCGGGGGCGGATCCGATCGTGGGCATGACCGTGAGCGGGCGGGTGGTGCTCGACGAGCGGGGGCGCGTCGCGCTGCAGGGGCAGCCGGTGTTCGATACCGGCGAGGCGACGGTGTTCGTGGACGTGCCGCTGAAGAACGCGACGGTGTTCGAGCACGACGTGCTCTCGCGCGTGATCGAGCAGCGGGAGCCGGACGACGAGGCCGGCGAGGCGGTGACCACGACGAGCTACGACATCGAGGAGCTCGATGGCGTGGCGATGTTCGTGGCGACGGAGATCGACCCGAACGGGAAGATGCGCAGGGCGTACCAGGACGTGGACAACGCGATCGTGGCGGTCGAGGAGCGCAATCGGCTGCACGGAGCGGAGGCGTGGACCACGCTGGTGACGCGGTACGGGTACAACGCGGTGGACGAGCTCGTGCGGGTGACCGATGCGCGCGGGAATGTCACGACCGCGGAGTACGACACGGTGGGGCGGATGGTGGCGCTGACCAGCCCGGACATGGGCCGTGCGGAGTGGCGTTACGACCTGTCGGGCAACGTCGGCGCGCGGCAGACGGCGAAGCTGGCGGCGGAAGGTGCGAGCAAGCTGATCCGGTATGAGTACGCGTTCAACCGGCTCGCGCGGGTGGATTATCCGGACTCGACGGACGTGACGTACGTGTACGGCGCGCCGGACGCGGCGGGCGACGAGCACGGCAACCGGGCCGGGCGGCTCGTCGAGGAGCAGAGCGAGGCGGGGAAGAGGACGTTTGCGTACGACCGGCTCGGGAACGTCGCGCAGCTGACGACCGAGTTCCCCCGGATCCGCGAGCCGCACCGGGGGCCGTACCAGGCGACGATGGAGTACGCGTTCGACGCATTCGGGCGGCTGCTGTCGATGAAGTTCCCCGGCTCCGGCGCGGAGGTGGTGACGTACGGCTACGACCGAGGCGGCCTGGTCCGGTCGGCGGTTGGGACGAACACCCAGCCGAACCCGCAGCACCCGGACGAGCCGGCGACGACGCAGTACCTGCTGCACATCGGCTACGACGAGTTCGAGCAGCGGGTGCGCGTGGTGCACGGCAACGGGATCGCGACGTCGTACAGGTACTTCGAGAAGTCGCGGCGGCTTCAGGAGATCAACGCCGATCACCGCGACCGGTTCCTCGTGGAACGAGGGTTGCCGGCGAGGCCGTTCCAGCGGATGCGGTATGCGTACGACGCGGCGGGCAACCTGGAGCAGGTGCGGAACGAGGCGCCGTACGACCAGGAGATGCCGGGCTCGGTGCTGGTCGGGCCGACGACGCACGATTACGGGTACGACGACCTCTACCAGCTGATCTCGGCGAGCGGGACGTACCAGGACCGGAGGGATTGGCAGTACCGGTACCGGCTGTCGTTCGATTTCGACGAGATCGGCAACATCCTGACCAAGGACCAGGCGAGCTACCGGTTCGTGCCGGATGGCAGCGGCGGATGGCGCGAGGATCACGCGATCCGGGAGCAGACGTACCGGTCGGTGTACCAGTACACGGGTCCGCAGCCGCACGCGCCCAGGCACATCGACGAGCACCTCGTGGCGGAATCGATGCCGTGGCCGCGGGTGATGAGCTACGACGCCAGCGGCAACCAGACCGGCTGGGTCTACCGGGACGCGACGCGGCGCACGACGGAATGGAACGAGGAGAACCGCGTCTCGCGGGTGAGCCAGAACGGGCAGGAGCTGTCGCGTGTGCTCTACGACGGCGACGGCGAGCGGCGGGTGCACCTGCACCGCATCAGCGGCGAGGAGGAGACGGCCTACCACGATCAGCACCTGACGCTGCGGGACGGGCGGTTCATCACCAAGCACATCTACGCGGGGCAGACGCGCATCGCGAGCAAGATGGATCCGGACTGGTTCCGGGATCCGCCGACGATCTACTACCACCCGGACCACCTGGGCAGCACGAGCTTCGCGTCGAACAACGAGCAGATGCTGACGCAGCGGGACGAGTACTTCCCGACCGGGGAGCTGTGGATCGACGCGTCGGACTCGCGGTACGAGCTGCGGCGGGCGTACGTGTTCACCGGCAAGGAGCTCGACCAGGCGACGGGGCTCTACTACTTCGGGGCGCGGTACTACGACCCACGGATCAATGTGTGGCTGAGCCCGGATCCGATCCTGGACGAGTACATGGCGGGAGGGCCGGGCGCGGGGGTGTTCAACCCGGGGAACCTGGGGCTGTACAGCTACACGCTGAACAACCCGGTCAATCTGCTCGATCCCGATGGGCGGCAGGCGTTTGGTGGACACCGGAACTTCCCGCCCGGCGGCGTCGGGATGGGGGGCTGCCGGAGCCCGAGCTGCTGGACCGGGCCCGAGGGCGCTCGCTTTCATCAGATGATGCAGATGCAGCGCATGGCGGAGCAGCGGGCGCAGGGCAAGATGCCCACAAGCCCGGCGGCGGCTCCTCCACGGACGGTGCGCATGGGCGGCGCGAACCAGCAGCCGGTGCCGCCGCCGCGGCCTGCGGGCCAGCAGCAGGCCGCGGCGCAGCCGGCACAGGCAGCGCAGCCGGCGAAGCCCCCGCAGGCGGCACAGCCGGCGAAGCCGCCGGAGCCGGCACAGACGGGGCATCCGGCTGGGAAGCCGCCGGCAGCAGCTGTAGGCGCCGCGAGGGAGGCGGCGAATGCTGCCCAGGCGGCCCGTCCACGGCCCACCACAGCGGCTGCCCTAGAAACGAGCAAGGGGACATTCTCTGGAGTGAGTGGGTCACCAAAGTCGTTGCACCCCAAGGTTCAGAGTGAGCTTGATGGCATTCCTCAATCCCAACGATCGCCCTTTCATGGTCGTTGTGCTGAGCCGCAGTGCATTTCGAGAGCCCTTGAAGCTGGCGTTGATCCGGCAGGGGGTACAATGACGGCGGCTCGCGTGCGAGCCCCCGGGAATGTAAACCACGGTACCGCAATTCCGCCGTGCTCGAGCTGCGCCAAGCTTCAGGAGGCGTTTAGGATCAAAACGGGGCGATAGGAGATGTTATGTTCATGTCTCTAGAATGGTCGGAAGAAACCGAGTCACGGCTAGTTGCTGCCGGATGGTACAAAGGGAGACGAAACGCGCAGCGTGTTGCAGAGTGGCGGCAAAATTTGGAAACGCCGAACGGGTTTCAGATGTCCCTTGCGGCTGAGAGAGCTCTGGAAGAGTTCGGCGGTCTTCGTGTGGACTGCCAAGGGCCCGGTCTCGAGTGCGCCAGAGGCAGCTTCGACTTGGACCCGGAGTTAGCGAGCGGCGAAGAGGAGCGGTTCGACCGCTTCCGGGCTCAAGTCGGGAGCGACCTGTTCCCTCTGGGTGAAGCATTCGACGGCCAAGCCTTCCTTGCGATTGACAGTACTGGTCGTGTCTACCTCATAGGCGACAGGGTTCAACTCATGGGTAGTAGCATTCGCGGCGCGCTGGATTCTATATTGATGGGTCGTTTGCCAATGAATGTCGATTGAATACAAGAATCCGCAGCCACTCTCGGGGGGCACCTTCCAGCGGGGCCGCTCGCGAGCCCGCCTGTGCCGGCGTGGGCGCGCACGCGGCACAAGGACGTGCAGCACCCGGGCGATCCGATCGACACGGTGACGTTCATCAACGGGCTCGACCGGGTGATCCAGACGAAGAAGGACCTCGAGAAGGATCAGGGCCCGGGGGCGGATCCGATCGTGGGCATGACCGTGAGCGGGCGGGTGGTGCTCGACGAGCGGGGGCGCGTCGCGCTGCAGGGGCAGCCGGTGTTCGATACGGGCGAGGCGACGGTGTTCGTGGACGTGCCGCTGAAGAACGCGACGGTGTTCGAGTACGACGTGCTCTCGCGCGTGATCGAGCAGCGGGAGCCGGACGACGAGGCCGGCGAGGATCACGCGATCCGTGAGCAGACGTACCGGTCGGTCTACCAGTACACGGGTCCGCAGCCGCACGCGCCCAGGCACATCGACGAGCACCTCGTGGCGGAATCGATGCCGTGGCCGCGGGTGATGAGCTACGACGCCAGCGGCAACCAGACCGGCTGGGTCTACCGGGACGCGACGCGGCGCACGACGGAATGGAACGAGGAGAACCGCGTCTCGCGGGTGAGCCAGAACGGGCAGGAGCTGTCGCGCGTGCTCTACGACGGCGACGGCGAGCGGCGGGTGCACCTGCACCGCATCAGCGGCGAGGAGGAGACGGCCTACCACGATCAGCACCTGACGCTGCGGGACGGGCGGTTCATCACCAAGCACATCTACGCGGGGCAGACGCGCATCGCGAGCAAGATGGATCCGGACTGGTTCCGGGATCCGCCGACGATCTACTACCACCCGGACCACCTGGGCAGCACGAGCTTCGCGTCGAACAACGAGCAGACGCTGACGCAGCGGGACGAGTACTTCCCGACCGGGGAGCTGTGGATCGACGCGTCGGACTCGCGGTACGAGCTGCGGCGGGCGTACGTGTTCACCGGCAAGGAGCTCGACCAGGCGACGGGGCTCTACTACTTCGGGGCGCGGTACTACGACCCGCGGATCAACGTGTGGCTGAGCCCGGACCCGATCCTGGACGAGTACATGGCGGGAGGGTCGGGCGCGGGGGTGTTCAACCCGGGGAACCTGGGGCTGTACAGCTACACGCTGAACAACCCGGTCAATCTTGTCGATCCCGATGGGCGGCAGGCGTTTGGTGGACACCGGAACTTCCCGCCCGGCGGCGTCGGGATGGGGGGCTGCCGGAGCCCGAGCTGCTGGACCGGGCCCGAGGGCGCTCGCTTTCATCAGATGATGCAGATGCAGCGCATGGCGGAGCAGCGGGCGCAGGGCAAGATGCCCACAAGCCCGGCGGCGGCTCCTCCTCGGACGGTGCGCATGGGCGGCGCGAACCAGCAGCCGGTGCCGCCGCCGCGGCCTGCCGGCCAGCAGCAGACGGCGGCGCAGCCGGCGCAGGCAGCGCAGCCGGCGAAGCCCCCGCAGGCGGCACAGCCGGCGAAGCCGCCGGAACCGACGAAACCCGCTGGTCCCAGCGCTTCGACAGGATCTCGGCAAGCCTCCAGCGCGAAGCTTGTGGATCGGGCAAGAGCTGCGCGCGACGCGAAGGCTGCGGAGGTTGGGGGCTTGCGCTCACCTGCCCGGCCGGCGACAGTCACCGGCGGGTACAACAAAGAAACGGGAAAAGTCGAAACAGGATGCTCAGGCGGCGGCCTCTGCGCCGAACAGCGTGTTGTCGAGGCACTCGGAGGAGATCCATGCAAAGTAAAATTCACAGAAGCCGTGCGCCCACGAGCTGACGGACCTCCGTACAAGCAGGTTCCAGTGTGCACAAAATGTGAATCTCGATACGGTCGCGGAGCGTTTCCAGAGGGAACCCAATTCAAGAGTGATCAAGGGAAATGACATGATATGGGAGATTGAGCGTCATGATTGGTCAAAGCTACGTGCTGAAGGCAGTGCATCTCAGATCCCGCATGCCATCCGAGAGCTTCAGGCTGCCGCCACGGAACCGGAGGCGCTGGCTGCATACTGGAAGATCGATAATACGATTGTCGTACAGGGACAGGTTTACCAGGCAGCCCTTGCCGCGGTGCCATGCCTGTTAGGTGTTCTTCTGCGATGCACCGATGCTGCTCGTCGGCATGTGCTAGAGCTCCTCGTCCAAATCGGCAGCGGAGAGGTGGCGGCGTGCGAGATCGAGCTTGGTGAGGCAGATCTTGTTCAGCGATGCTTGCGAGAAATCGCCAGGGGATTGCCAATCTATGTCGATATAATTGAGCATACGGCAAATGCTGATGAATGCGCGTTTTGTGTTGATCTTTTGGGTCTCTCATGTGGGGCCGATCATAGTCTTCGAGAGAGGATATTGTGGTACTTCGAGCGGGTTCGTGTTAATGCCTCGTTCGAGGGGACACAGAGACTGATTCGTAGCTGGATGGAGGAGCTGAATGTAGAGTTCGTTCATTCTGATTGACTTCGATGTCGGCCCATCGATCGCACTCCGATGGACGGGGCCCGGGGCGATGATCGATGGCTCAAATGTACGGTGCGGTCGAGTTTCAGGTCGAGGGCGAATGGTGTGACATTGTCAATGTCAGCAGTTTGCTTCTGCAGCACTACGATCTAAATGGGTGCCTCTTTGGTGTGGACAATTACGCTGAGTTTGCGCCCCTGTTCGCAAACCGAGGAGTGCCCACGGACTGTAGCGCCAATCTAATGCAACGGATCTCCAGTTGCTCCGAGGACGAAAGCTGGCCGAGCTGGGTTTTGTACAGTGAACTGCTTTGTGTCAACTGGGAAGAGCGCGCGCTGTCGAGAGACTATAGGATTAGCGAGTGTGTTGTTAATGACGACGGGAGCGAGATATTTGTTACTAAATGGATAAATAAGATCGGGCATGACTGGGTGCGCGAGGCTCTGGAATCGCAGCAGGAGACGAGAAGCGGCCATCGTGTATTCCGTAGGCCTGTCTTGCGTAGAGCCGACGCGATCGATGGCACCAATTTCGATCTTCTGATGAAGCTCATGGCTTGTCTCGCGGAGAGGTTTGGTGATGACGGAGTAAGGCTTGTTGTCTGGTTTGGGTAGGATGTTGCGTTGGGTTGTGCAGATTGGTGCTGCAAGGGTCTGGTTGTGTGGGTTCGTGGCACCGGTATATGCTATCGTTGGAGCAAGACGAGATTGGCAACGTCCTGACGAAGGACCAGGCAAGCTACCGGTTCGAGCCCGATGGCAGCGGCGTACGGCGCGAGGATCACGCGATCCGGGAGCAGACGTACCGGTCGGTGTACCAGTACACGGGTCCGCAGCCGCACGCGCCTAGGCACATCGACGAGCACCTCGTGGCGGAATCGCTGCCGTGGCCGCGGGTGATGAGCTGCGACGCCAGCGGCAACCAGATCGGCTGGGTCTACCGGGACGCGACGCGGCGCACGACGGACTGGAACGAGGAGAACCGCGTCTCGCGGGTGAGCCAGAACGGGCAGGAGCTGTCGCGCGTGCTCTACGGCGGCGACGGCGAGCGGCGGGTGCACCTGCACCGCACACGAGCTTCGCGTCGAACAACGAGCAGACGCTGACGCAGCGGGACGAGCACTTCCCGACAAGGGAGCTGGGCGCAGGCGCTCTCCCCCCGCCGGCCCCTGCGCCGCCCTACGCCGCCTTCAGCGCCGCCGTGCAGTGCCCGCAGCGCACCGCCTTGATGGGGATGCTCATCGCGCACTCGGGGCAGTCCTTGGTCGTCGCGGCCTCCTCGTGCTTTCTCTGGAGCTTCCCCATGAGCTGCATCAGCAGGAACACGCAGAAGGCGATGATGAAGAAGCTCACCAGGTTGTTGATGACCTGGCCATATTGAAGGAGGACCGCGCCCGCCTTCACCATCTCGTCGGCGTTGGCGTAGGGGCCGGGCCCGCTCGGCGCCTTCAGGACGATGTAGTGCCGGCTGAAGTCGATGCCGCCCGTCACCAGGCCGATCGGCGGCATGATCAGGTGATCGACGAGGGACTTGACGATGTTGCCGAACGCCGCGCCGATCACGACGCCGACCGCCATGTCGACGACGTTGCCACGAATCGCAAACTTCTTGAAATCGTCCCAGAACATCGCTCTCCTCCCATCGCCGAGGGCCGCGGCTCGCGCAGGCGACTCCGGCTCGGTCATCGCTTTATCGCAACTTCGGCGCTGCCAACAGCCACCCTGTCCACGCCGCCCACGCGGCCGGCGCCGCCAGCACAAACGGTGCCACCGAGCTCCTCCGTGAACTCATCCCGGCCCGCCGGTCGCTACCGGCTCGGTCCGCCTCGTGCGCCCGCTCGCGCTCTTGCCCGCGTCCGCTCGCGCTCTTGCCCGCGCCCCTCCCGCTCCACCCCCGACCTCGCCCGCTCCCCGCGCCCGCCGCCCGCCCCAGAGCCCGCCGCCCGCCTCCACAGCCCGCCCTCAGCCCCCTCCAGCGCCCGTCGTCTCGCCCCGCCCCCGTGCTCCCCCCGCAAATCCGCCACACCCCTCGCCCCCCAGCTCCACCCCCCGCCGATTTCTCACACACCGGTTCCCCGATCCCGCCCCGCCTCTCTAGGATGCGCCCCGGAGGACCCACCCCCGCCATGGACCCCGACACCGAAGCCGCCCTGCGCTACCGCGCGAAAGCCGAGCTGCGGAAGCGCGCCCGGGCGGTCCGCAACTCCATCCCCCGCGACGCCATCCTCGAGCGCTCCCGCCGCATCGTCCGCGCCCTCGCCGAGCTCCCGGCCGTCGTCGCCGCCCGGCGCGTCGCGCTCTTCTACCCGATCGAGGACCGCAACGAGGTCGACCTCCGCGAGCTCGACCCGCTCCTGCGCGCCCGCGGCGTCCAGGTCGCGTACCCCGCCATCGACCCCGAGTCGCGCGCCATGACCTTCCGCTTCGTCGCCGACCCCGAGGCCATGCAGGAGCGCGGCCTCGGCTTCCGCGAGCCCGACCCCGCCGACGAGGAGGCCGCCGCGCTCGACGTCATCGTCGTCCCCGCCCTCCAGATCGACGCCCGCGGCCACCGCATCGGCTACGGCGCCGGCTACTACGACAGCACCCTGCCGCGCTTCTGCCCCCCGGCGCACGCCGTCGGCGTCGCCTTCGACTTCCAGCTCATCGCCGAGGTGCCCGCCACCGACGGCGACGTCCCGCTCGGGACCATCGTGACCGACGCCCGCGTGCTCGACGCCGAGCCCGCCTAGGATGCCCAGCGGACCGCTGCCCAAGAACCCGGTGGAAGGGGAGACCGACAGCGCAAGGCCCGTCCTCATCGCCGCCCTCGCGTCCGGCGCGATGATCGCCCAGCAGGTCGCCGGCCGCGCCACCCGCGACGCCCTCTTCCTCTCCGCCTTCGGCGCCGCCGACGTCCCCAAGGTCATGGCCGCCGGCGCGGTGCTCTCGTTCGCCGCGGTCCTCCTGCTCTCGCGCGCCCTCCTGCAGCTCTCGCCCGCGCGCGTCGTCCCCGCCACCTGCGCCGCGAGCTCCGTCCTCCTCGGCCTGGAGTGGGCCCTCGCCCTGCGCGCGCCCGGCGCCGCCGCCCTGGTCTTCTACCTGCACGTCGCCGTCTTCGGCGCGACCCTCATCTCCGCCTTCTGGTCGCTCGTCAACGAGCGCTTCGACCCCCACACCGCCCGCCGCTCCATGGGCCGCATCGCCGGCGGCGGCACGCTCGGCGGCGTCATCGGCGGCGCCTTCGCCTGGCGCGCCGGCCACCTCGTGGACGCCCCGACCATGCTCCTCGCCCTCGCCGGCCTGAGCGGGCTGGCCGCCCTGGCGACCTACCTCCTCGGCGCCGGCCTCCCGGGCGCGACCGCCGCCGGCGCCGAGGGCCACGCCGAACACCACGCCGGCGCCGCCGCCTCCGGCTCCAGCGCCGCCTCCGCCGCCGCCAGCCCCTCCGGCCTCCGCGCCCTGCGCGAGAGCCCCCACCTGCGCGACCTCGCCCTGCTCGTCGGGCTCGGCGCCGTGAGCGGCGCGCTCTTCGACGTGGCCCTCAGCGCCGAGGCCGCCCACGCGATGCGCGACCGCAACGAGCTGCTCTCGTTCTTCGCGCTCTTCCACCTCTCGGTCAGCCTGCTCTCGTTCCTCGTGCAGTCGCTCGCCGCCACCTTCTCGCTCGACCGCCTCGGGCTCGCCGCCACCATCGGCATCCTCCCGGCCGCCGTCCTCACGAGCTCGCTCTCCATCGTCGTCGCGCCGCGCCTCTGGTCCGCCTCCATCGTCCGCGCCACCGAGGCGGTGCTCCGGAACTCCCTCTTCCGGTCGGGCTACGAGCTGCTCTACACGCCGCTGCCCCCGGACCAGAAGCGGTCGATCAAGACCCTCATCGACGTGGGCTTCGACCGCATCGGCACCGCGGCCGGCAGCGGCCTCGCCATGGTCCTGCTCGCGCTCGCGCCGGACGCGTCGCTGCCGCTCCTCATCGGCCTCGGCACGGCGGCCGCGGGCGTCACCCTGCTCTTCACGCCGCGGCTCCACCGGGGCTACGTCGCCGCGCTCGAGGGCAGCCTGCGCTCCGGCGCCGTCTCGCTCGACCCGGCGAACGTCGTCGACGCGACCACCCGCCGCACCCTGAGCGGCACCGTCGACGCGCTCAGCCGCGACAAGGTGCTCGCCGAGCTCGCCGCCCTCCGGAGGGGGACGGCCGCCCGGGCCGACGCCGGCCGCGCCCACGGCGACGGCGAGCGCATCTCCTTCGCCGGCCCGCCGATCTCCGCCCGGCCGCCGGTCTCCGCCGGCGCCCCCGGCGACGGCCCGCGCGCCCCGGCGGGCGAGCGCAAGACCGCCGAGGGGCCGCTCTCGGCGCGCTCCGCGTCGGCCGCGCTCTCGTCCGACCCGGTGCTCGCGGCGGTCGCCGACCTCCGCTCGGGCGAGCCCGAGCGCATCCGCAGGGCGCTCGCGGCGCTCGCCCGCGAGCCCGACCCCGCGCTGGTCCCGCACCTCCTCCCGCTCCTCGAGCGCGACGGGCTCATCTCGGAGGCGATCCGCGCGCTCCGCGCCGTCGCCCCCCGCGCGACCGGCCAGCTCCTCGACGCGCTGCTCGACCCGGCCGTGAGCCTCGCCGTCCGGCGCCGCATCCCGCGCGTGCTCCAGGCCTGCCCCACCCAGCGCGCCGCCGACGGGCTGATGCTCGGCCTCGCCGACGAGCGCTTCGAGGTGCGCTACCAGTCCGGCGTGGCGCTCGCGCGCCTGCTCCAGCAGCGCGCGCCGATCCACCTGCGCCGCGACGACGTGATCGCGGCGGCGACGCGGGAGATCGAGATCGACCGCCGGGTGTGGGACGCCCAGCCCCCGAACGCGTCCCCGCCGGCCGAGGCGCCCCTGTCCGCGCGCCTGCTCGTCGAGCGGACGAGCCGCAGCCTGGAGCACGTCTTCCGCGTGCTCTCGCTCTGCCTCGAGCGCGAGCCGCTCGAGATCGCCTACCGGGCGCTCCACGCCGACGACGCGCACCTCCGCGGGACCGCGCTCGAGTACCTGGAGAACGTGCTGCCGGCGCCCATCCGCGAGAGCCTCTGGCCGTACCTGGGCGCCCGTCCGACCGCCCCCGCCGAGCCGCTGACCGCCGCCGAGCCCCGCGCCGGCGAGCCGGGCGCCGCGGCGCCGGGCGCCGTCGAGCCCCGCCCTGGCGAGCCGCGCGCCGCCGAGCCGCGCGTGGCGCGCCTGCCCGAGCAAGCGCTCGACGAGCTGCGCCGGTCCGCCGCCAAGTGGCCGCGGACGTCGATCTCCGCCGCGCGCCGGCGCAGGGAGCCGCGCACGTAGCGCGTGCGCTCCCCACGTCGCGCGACGCTCCCCTACGCTCCCTCGCGCAGCGTCGCGCTCCCTCGCGCAGCGTCGCGCTCCCTCGCGCAGCGTCGCGCTCGGCGCCGGGCGGAGGCGTCACCGAGCGCCGAGCGGCGCGTCGATCCGGCGAGCGACAAAAAGAAAAAGCGTCGCCGGGGCCCGGGGGGGGAGAGGCCGCACCAGCAACGCTGACCTATGAATTAGCAGCTCGTATGCCACGGCGAGAAGCTCAAAAATCGCTGCGAAATCGCATAGATGTCCCGGGCGCATTCCCTCGCGTTGCACTCCTGCGATTTCACCCTTGCAGGCGCGCATTGCGTCGGGGGCGGGGCGGCTAGTTCCGTTCTGGCGCACGGAGCTAGCGCGGTTTTCAGCTGCGACGCCGTGCGTCGTCTCTCGTCCCCATGTCTCGTCTCCGTCTTCCGTCTTCCGTCTTCCGTCTTCCGTCTTCCGTGCTCGTCCTTCGTGCGCGTGCGCGTGCGCGATTCCCCGAAGTCAGCGCGCACGCGCACGCGCACGGGGACGAGAGACGGGGGACGAGAGACGGGGGACGAGAGACGGGGGACGAGAGACGGGGGACGAGAGACGGGGGACGAGAGACGGGGGACGAGAGACGGGGGACGAGCTACGACGTGCGGACGACGCCCGCAGCGACCCGAGCGAAACCCGCTCTAGTGCAGCGGCTCGCGGCGCCGCGCTCTCTCGTCGAGGTGCTCGGCGATCGTGAGCCGGTCGGCGTCGCTCATGACCACGAAGCGGACGGCGAGCAGGTTGTCGCGATCCCAGACCGGGCGGGCGCGCAGCCGGATGGGGCGGCCGACCCCGAGGTCGAGCTCGAACGGGGTGACCGCCGGCAGCGCCCGGCCCGCGAGCCCGGGCGTGCGCTCGACGACCATGCCGGTCGGGGAGAGATCGATCGCGCGGCACCGGTGCCTGTGGCCATCGACGAGCGCCGAGACGGGGAAGTCGACCTGTGCGCGCGCGCCCTGCCTGCGATCCATGCGTTCCTCCTGGGTCCTCGTGAGGCGCCGAGCGTAGGTCGCGCGGCTCGTCCGGGCCAAACATCGGGCGGGCGAGCCCCGCCGGCGCCCCGCAGCGCGGCGGCGCGATCCCGGCGCGGGTGCGATATGCTGGCGGGGCGAAAGGAAGGACGGCGATGCCCACGTGCCGCGAGTGCGACAGCGAGGTCGACGAGCTCAAGACGATCAAGGTCGGAAGCAAGAAGAAGAAGGTCTGTGAGGACTGCGCCGATCGCGCGGCCCAGGAAGGCGCGATCGCCGAGGAGAGCGAGGCCGTGGTGCAGCAGATGATGGGCTTCAAAGGCAGGCGCTGAGCCCGCCCCGGCCCCGCTCGGCCCGCCAGACGCCCCGAATCCAGGAGCCCAAATCCAGCAGGAAGACGGGAATTCCTGAAAGGCCACGAGATCTCCTCCTGAGCCCGATTCATCCTTTTCCGTATTCCTGACAACCCGTTCAGTTTTCCCGCGGGGCCGGCGGCTTACTATCCCGTGGCTGGCGGCGCGATGAACGGCGCGACGCGCGCGACGATCGCGCGGGCGCGCCGGATCCCGCCGTCGAACGCCGCTCATTCGTGCCTCTCGGCGATCTCCGGCCCGATCGCCCCGATCTCGCCGGCGAGAACGCATCGGCGAGCGCGCTCGGGTCCCCTGGGAACGGGCGCGGCTGCCGGCCGAACGCACGGCGCCTCGTCGAATCGCAATGGCCGAGGCCCACTCGAGGTCGCGAGCGCCGCAATGGAAGCTCTCCCCGGAGATCCGATGGGCGAATGACTCCGCTGCACGCGCGCCGAGGCGCGCTGGGCAAAGCCGCGTCACCGCGGAGGAGCGCCCGGCGCGCGTGGCACCGCCGCGCGCGCTCGAGGCGCCGCGGCAGCGGCTCGAAGCGTGAAAGGCGCTGCTCCCATGCGGGCGCGGCGCGATCGGCGCGACACCGCTCCGCCCATCGCTGACGACGAATCGGTGCGCGCTCCGGCGAAGAACGCCGCCTCGGCGCGGCGTGGACGTCGCCCGCGAGCTCGACCGATGCGGGGAGAGGTAGGCAGAGGTCGTTGGGACGAACGGAGTTTCCGGTGTAGGTGCGTTTTGTCCAACAATTATGCGGGATTTTGACCATGAAAGAGCGAGCGAGCGGCCACATCGCTACACATTCCTCACATCAGCGGACGAGCTGCGCATTGCAGTTTTGCATCGAATTTTTGCAACCTTGATGTGAAAAGCGGCTGAGGTGTGCGACCTAATTGGCCGATCGTTTGATTTGCGAAAGCATTTCGTCTTGACCCTTTGCTCCAATCCAGGAATAAGTTGTCTCACGAGAGCGCCGGTATCCGCCCCTCTGGTGCTGAATGGTCTGCACCGATGGTTCGCGGCGCGAGGGTCTACAGCGGGAGGCTTCGCTTCTGCCCCCTGTAGCCTTCGGCCGTTACGGTCCTGTTCACCGCAGGGGTTCGACGACGCCGGGGGAGAAAAAGCCATGCATTCGATTTCTCAAGGCTTTGGGTCGCGGTCGTTTGCTGCCGGTAAGTTCATCGCCGCGCTGATGGCGATGTCGATCGTCGGCTCCGGCTGCGCGCCGCTCGACGACGAGGACGTGACCGCGGAGGATTGGGGCGCGGGGGAGCAGGCCGCCGGCACGACGTTCCTTGTCGGCCCTACGCGCACCTACAAGACCCTCAACGACGTCGCGAGCCTGCTGAAGCCGGGCGACATCGTGGAGGTCGACGGCAACGTGACGTACCCGGGCAATATCCGGATCACGAGGGGGGGCACGGCCAGCGCGAAGATCACCATCCGCGGAAAGCGCGTCTCCGGGAAGCGCCCCATCCTCAAGGGCGGCACCAACACCATCGAGCTCAACGCGAACCACGTCGTGCTCGAGGGGTTCGATGTGACCGGCGGCACGACCCGGTGCGTTTTCCACCATGGTCACGAAGTGACCATTCGCGACACGGTGGTCCACGACTGTCCTGCGCACGGCATCCTCGGCGCCGACAGCGACTCGGGCTCGCTGACGCTGGAGTACGTCGAGGTCTACAAATGCGGGAACGGGACGCAGAAGCACTCGATCTACATGGCCACGGATGAGAGCGCGTATCCCGGCGCCGTGTTCCGGATGCAGCACAGCTACGTCCACGACACAAACGGCGGCAACGCGGTGAAGTCCCGCGCGGAGCGGAACGAGATTTACTATAACTGGATCGAAGGCGGGCTCTACAAGGACCTCGAGCTGATCGGTCCGGACGGGCAGGATCCGGGGCTCGCGCGGGAGGACTCCGATGTGGTCGGCAACGTCTTCCGCAAGACGCACACGCAGTACGTGGTGCGCGTCGGCGGCGACGGCACGGGCGACACGAAGGGGCGGTACCGGTTCGTCAACAACACCTTCCTGCTGATGCAGGGGTCGAACGCGGCGATCCACCTGTTCGACGGCATCGAGAGCATCGAGCTCCACAACAACATCTTCCACCGCGTCGGCGGCGGCAGCGTCCAGATCTTCCGCGACGACGCGAAGTGGGCGACCGGCAGCCCGGTGATCAAGGGCGTCAACAACGCGGCGCCCAAGGGCACGGCCGTGCCTTCCACCTTCGCGAATACGCAGTTCGTGGACGACCCGGGCTTCACGAGCCTGGACAGGCGCGACGTGACGCTGAAGTCGTCGAGCCCGCTCCTGAACAAGGGCGTCAGCCAGATCTCGGGGATCTCGGGGTACCCGTTCCCGAAGCCGCTGGCGAGCCCGCTCTTCCACCCGCCGAAGGGGGCGATCGAGGCCGTCGGCACCGCGCGGCAGCGGACGGCCGTGGGCGCGATGGACATCGGCGCCTTCGAGTTCGGCTCGGGGACGACGACGGCGCCGAGCGAGCCGACGACGCCGAGCGAGCCGACGCAGCCGGAGCCGACGACACCCGATCCGGCGCCGTCGTGCCCGACCGTGGACGCTGGCGAGTGGGTGAACAAGCCGCTGACGACGCAGTGGGGCACCTTCACGGCGACGTGGGACGTGACGCCGAGCGCGGCGAAGATCGACGGGGTGGTCGGGCTGTCGAGCGGGGCGGCGGATCAGTGGACCGAGCTCGCGGCGATCGTGATCTTCGACGAGCAGGGCAACGTCCGGGTCCGGAACGGATCGAGGTACGAGGCGGCGACGGTGTTCCCGTACGTGGCCGGGAAGACGTACACGGTCCGGATGGTGGTCGAGACGGCGTCGCGGCGGTACTCGGTGTACATCCAGCCGAAGGGCGGCGCCGAGGTGCAGCTCGCGTACCGGTACGCCTTCAGGACCGAGCAGGCGCAGATCCGGTCGCTCAACAACTGGGCGATCACCCAGACCGTGGGGTCGGCGTCGCTCTCGGCGTGCAACTTCTCGATGAAGTGAGCGCCTCGGAGGGGGCGGCCGGCGGAATGAGCGCCGGGGCCCCCTCCTCCTCCTTACACTTCGCTTAGATGCCTGCCCGGGGGCCCGACCCGAGAGACCGTGCTGCTACGTCACCGCACGTTGAAGCCGTGGCGCAGGACCGGGAAGACGCCGAGGTAGAGGCTCCCCGAGGTCGCCCCGATGGCGGGCCAGTCCTGATCGGGCCGCATGGCCTCGAACTCGGCGACCTGACCGCGGAGGAAGTGGCGATAGAAGTACACGAAGTCGTGCTCGCCGTTGGAACCGTCGTAATAACCGTGGTTCGAGGCGCCGTGCAGCCCATGGATCCCGTTGTACGAGCGCAGCACGTTGCGGTTGTACCCCTCGTAGTTATGGATCACCTCGTGGAGGAGCCCGGCGTTCGGGACGCCGATCCCTTCGCCGGTGTAGGTGGTGGGGATCGCGAGATACCGGTCGTCCCAGGCCCACGCGAGGTTGCTCACGTCATCCACCGGCGAACCGTCGGCCCGGTGCTGCGGGATGAAGAACACGATCATGTCGTAGTCCGAGAGCAGGTGCGCGGTCGGGTGCTCGCTCTGGAAGCGCCCGGTGTCCCACCCGTCGTGGTTCGGCTCGTAGATCGGCACGTCCTCGACCGGGGGCAGGACATCGACGGTCCACTTGGCGAGCCCGTACGACAGCGGCTCGAGCCACCTGGCGCTGGTCGCCCTCGCCTGCGTCAAGAGCGTCTCGATGTCGTCCTCGGAGAGCACGCCGACGTTCGACGGGTCCGCTCCGCCGAGCGACGCGCTGTAGTTGATGCTCGTCCGGATGGGCAGGATCCCGATGCGGGTGTCCTCCTGGATCCCGAGCGGCGGGTTCGCGGTGACGTCGACGGTCATGGGCGACGCGCCGACGGTCACGCTCTGCTCCCGATACGAGCCCGTGTAGTCGTAGGGCGGCGACTGGGTGCCGAGCCCGACGCCGATGGTGTAGTTGCCCGGCGGCAGCGAGAGCGTGGTCGGCGTCGAGCGCCCCGTGTAAACGTCGTTCACGTACACCTTGCCGGGCTGCGCGCTCGCCGCCGTCACGGTGACAGGCTGGTACGCGGGCCGGTTCGGGGTGTCCACGGAGTACGTCAGATCCGCCACGATCCCCTGCCGCACCGCCTGGCCGTTGCACAGGGTCGCGGGGCACGTCGCGTTCACGACGCGCTGGTTGTCGACCCAGACCTCGACGCCGTAGCTCGTCGATCCTTCGGTGTTGAGGGCCTGGATCCGGAGATCGTTGTCGCCGCTCCCGAACCAGTCGCTCACGTCGATGCGCTGGCCGATGCTCGGATCGGCGCTGTTGAACATCCTCCGTTGCAGGCCGTTCACGTAAAGGACGAGCCGGTCGTCCGCGCTCGAGACACGCAGCTCCACCTTGGAAGGACCGGCCGGCGCGCCGCCCACGAAGCGGAGGTTGTCGACCACGTAATCGGTCGTCGTCTGCGGGACATTCAGGACGATCTTGAACGTCAGATCGCTGTAGGTGTTGCTCAGGGCGCTGACGACGTTCGCCGGCACGCTGAACGAGATCGGGCTGTACGTGCCCGCGGGCAGCCCGGCGAGGTTCACCTGACCCAACCACACGCTGTGCACGCCTTGAGACGGGATGTTCACGACCAGCTGCGCGTTGCCGAAGCCGGGCGACGCCGGCGGCTTCAGGTCGAAGGCGATCGTCGAGGTCGCGCCCGACACGGTGGTCAGCGGCACGGACTGGAGCTCGACGAAGTTGAAGTTCCGCAGGGCGAGCGCGGAGGTGCCCTCGGAGTGATCGGCGCTCGCGCTCTTCACGCCGCCGGAGGCCGTCCAGTCTGCGGTGCTCTCGAACCCGAGCACCGACGCCGGGTTCACGAGGGCCTGCCCCACCTCATCAACGAACTGCTCGTCCGTGCTGGTCCCCTGTGCGCAGGCGGCGAGCGCGAGCGCGCACGAGGTCGTCATCATGAAACGTAAACGTCGCATTCGATGATCTCCTTTGGATCGGCGGAGCGCTAGTCCCGCTCCGCCTCGCGCCGGCCCGGCGCGGCCCGCCTCCGTGAGGCGAGCCGCGCCCGTGGCAGCGCGGCTGGCAGGGCGCTATCGCAACCGGCGTGCCGCCCCGCCGCGCGAGGGGCATTTCCTGCGACAATGGGCGGCGAGACGCGCAGAGCGCGGCGCACGAGCGGCTGCCGCGCCAATCGAGCTCGCCCACGGATCCAGCCTGCAGAGGCAAGCGTTGCCGCCCTGGCAAAGTTTGCCAGCGCTGAAAAGCAGAGGCACGGCAAGGATTGCCATCCCGCCGCACGCCCGCGCCTCGGACGCGCCAGGACGACAGCCGCAGGCACCGCTCGCCCCGCGCCTGCAGACGGAAGCTGAGGTGAACCGGTTAAGGGTCGAGAAGGCGAGCGCGCGTGCTCTGGGAGGAGGCCGTGAAGGGCGCGGCGCCGGGCGGGCCCCCGCGAGGGGCCGCCCCGGAGCTCAGGCGAGGCCGCTGCGCTGGAGCAGGGCGTCGAGGGTGGGCTCGCGGCCGCGGAAGCTCTTGTAGAGATCCATCGGATCCTGCGTGTCGCCGAGCGCGAGGATCTGGCTCCGGAACGCGTCGCCCACCTTCCGGCTGAACAGGCCCTCCTCCTGGAAGCGGGAGAAGGCGTCGGCGTCCAGCACCTCGGCCCACTTGTACGAGTAGTAGCCGGCGGCGTAGCCCACCGGGCTCGAGAAGAGGTGGGAGAAGCCGGCGATCATCGCGTAGCCCTCGGGCAGCGGGACCGGCGAGTAGCGGGCGAGGACCTCGCGCGCGAACTCGACGACGTCGCCGCGCTCGGGAGTCCAGTCCACGTGGAGCGCGAGGTCGATCTCGGCGAAGCCGAGCTGCCGCATCGTCACGGCGCCGGCGCGGAAGGTGCGGGCGGCGCGCATCCGCTGGAGCAGGTCGTCGGGGACGGGCGCGCCCGTCTCGTGGTGGCGCGCGAAGAGATCGAGCGCCTCCCGCTCCCAGCACCAGTTCTCCATGATCTGCGAGGGGAGCTCGACGAAGTCCCAGGCGACGTTGGTGCCGGCGAGGCTCCGGATCGGCACCCGGCTGGAGGCGTGGTGCATCATGTGCCCGAACTCGTGGAACAGCGTCTCGACCTCGCGGTGGTTGAGCAGCGCGGGGCGGCCGCCGACCGGCGGGGTGAAGCTGCCGGCCAGGACCTCGAGGTGCCGCGCGTCCTCGCCGGCCGCGCGCCCGCCGTCGCTCGGCGCGCCCGTGACGAGCCCGTGCATCCAGGCGCCGTCGCGCTTCTGCTCGCGCGGGGCGAAGTCGAGGTAGAACGCGGCGCTCTGGGCGCCGTCCGCCTCGAGGAGCCGGTAGGCGCGGACGCTCGGGTGCCACGTGGGCGCGTCCTGCCAGGGCACGATGCGCACGCCGTAGAGGCGGTGGGCGATCTCGAACAGGCCGGAGACGACGCGATCCAGCGGGAAGTACGGGCGGAGCGCCTCGTCGTCGAAGTCGTAGCGGGCGCGGCGCAGCTTCTCGGCGTAATAGGAGACGTCCCACGGCTCGAGCGGCGGCGCGCCCGGGCCCTCGATCTCGCGGCGGAAGGCGGTGAGCTCGTCCTTCTCGCGGGCGAACACCGGCTCGGTGCGCTCCCGCAGCGTCGCGACGAAGCGGCGCGCTTCGGCGCCCGTCTTGGCCATGCGGTCCTCGAGCACGAGGTCGGCGAAGGTCGCGTAGCCGAGCAGCTTCGCCTTCTCGCGGCGGAGCTCGAGGATGCGGCGGATGAGCGGGCGGTTGTCGTGATCGCCCTCGGTCGCCCGCGTGTTGTAGGCGCGGTAGAAGCGCTCGCGGATCGAGGCGTCGTCGAGGTGCGTGAGCACCGGGATGTAGCTCGGCGCCTGAAGCGTGAAGCGGTAGCCCTTGAGGCCCTTGTCCTGGGCGCTCTGGCGGGCGGCCTCGATCGCGCTGGGCGGCAGGCCGGCGAGGCGGGCCGGGTCCTCGACCACGAACTCGAAGGCGTTCGTGGCGTCGAGCACGTTCTGCGAGAAGCGCAGGGTGAGCGTCGCGAGCTCGACGTCGATCTCGGACAGGCGCTTCTTGCCGGGGGGGGCGAGCTCGGCGCCGCTCCGGCGGAAGTCGTCGAGGGTCTTCTTGAAGAAGCGGCGCCGCGGGCCGGTGAGCGCCTCGGCCTCGGGCGTGGCCGCGAACGCCTTGAGCGCGCCGTAGACGCCCTCGTTGAGGGCGATGCCGCTGAGGAACTCGCTGACCTCCGGCTGGACGGCGTTGTAGGCGGCGCGCAGCTCGGGCGTGGTGGACGTCGACTCGAGGTGCGAGACGACGTTCATGGCGCGGTCGAGCCGCTCGGTGACGGCCTCGAGCGCGGCGAGGGTGCTCTCGTAGGTGCGGGGGCCGGGCGCCGCGATGAGCGCCTCGAGCCGGGCGCGGGCGTCCGCGAGCAGCGCGCGCACCGCGGGCTCGACGTGCTCGCTCCGGATGCGATCGAACGGGATCTCGAAGCCGAGAGAGAGCAGGGGATTGTCGGTCGCTTCGGTCATGATCGTTCCTGGTTGGGCGTGAGGGGGCCGACGGACGGGGCGCGGCGCCGGCACCCTCGGCCGGCCCGCGCAGCCCTCCTTTGGTAAAGGCGTCCGCGGGGGTTGGCTAGTGCCGGGCGCGCGAAGGCGCCGGGAAGCGGGGCGGGCGGCGCTAGACGCCGAGCCAGCGCGCGACGATCGTGGCGAGCACGTCGGACGTCCCCGAGTGGATGCTGCCGCCCAGCGCGTCGTCCACGGCGGAGGGGAGGCCGCTCTCCTCGAGGTAGCCGGCGCCGCCGCGGAGCTGGAGATCGTCCAGCGCGGATTGCAAGGCCGAGTCCGCCGCGTGCCACTTGGCGAGCGCGGCCTCGGCCTGGCCGCGGTGGCCCTGGTCGAGCTCCCAGGCGGCGCGGTAGACGAGCAGCCTCGAGGTCTCCAGCCGCAGCTTCATCCGCGCGAGGCGGTGCGCGACGGCCTGGTGGCGCGCGATCGACTGGCCGCCGATCGCGCGCTCCCGGGCGAAGCGGACCGCCTCGCCGAGGGCGCGCTCCATGGCGCCGAGGCGGAAGGCGAGGATCAGCGCGCGCTCGTAGGTCATCGCGATCTGGAAGACGGCGAGGCCGGCGCCGGCGCGGCCGAGGAGCGCGTCGGGGCCGACCTCGCAGCCGGCGAACGAGACGGGCGCGAGCCGCGCGCCGCGGAGGCCCGCGGTCGCGAGCGGGGCGCCCGGGCGGATGCGCGCCGCGCCGCGGCCCTCCGCGGCGGCGTCGCGGGGGACGAGCAGCGCCGTGAGGCCGCGCGCCGGCGCGCCGCCGTCGCCGCCGTCGCGCGCGATCGCGAAGTACACGTCGGCCCGGTCGGCCCAGGTCACGTACCGCTTCTCGCCGGTGAGCCGGTAGCCCGCGGCGGCGCGGTCGGCCGTGGCCTCGACCGACGCGACGTCCGAGCCGGCGCCGGCCTCGGTCGCCGCGACCGTGGCCATGCGCTCGCCGGTCGCCATCCGCGGCAGCCACGCGCGCTGCTGCGCGGGCGTGCCCACCCGGGCGAGCAGGAGCGCCACGCCGAAGAGGTGCGCCCCCGCGGCGAGCAGGACGCCGCCGTCGCGCAGCGTCGCGCCGAGGCCCTCGTAGGCGAGCGCCGTCGTGACGAGGTCGAGGCCCTCGCCGCCGAGATCGCGGGCGATCGGCAGGCCGAGGGCGCCGCCCCGGGCGAGGACGCGCATGCGGTCGTCCGGGGCCGCGGCGTCGGCCTCGGCGCCGAGAGCGCGCATGCGGTCGTGGACGGCGCGCTGCGCAGGGGTCCATCCGAAGTCCATCGCTCGTGCGATACCAGAGCGGGCGAGGGGCGGGGAGCACGCGCGGGCGGCGCGCCGTCCACCACCGCCTGCGCCGCCTGCGCGGACCTCAGTAGGGGCGCTCGCCGACGAAGTTGCCGGGAGGGTCGTAGTTGCACACCCAGAGCTGCCACGACCCGCCGCCGAACGGCGAGTCGCCCGAGCAATCGGCGACCCCGCAGCCGAGCCGCAGGGAGTCGGCCCAGACCACCTGCGTGTAATGGCCGCAGGTGGAGCTGCACGAATTGCTCGCGAGGTCGTAATTGGCGGCCTCGTCGACCCACGCCGCGACGACGTCCTCCGGCGAGGCCGCGGCGCCGCTCGTGGCGTAGAGGTTCTCTCCGTAGCTGCTCTTGCTATGGCCGAACACGCACCCGTCGGCGTAGGCCTGGGCCACCGCGGCGATCTCGGGCGACCACGTGAGCACCGGGATCGGATCGTCGGAGGGCGGTTCGACCGCGGCGCGCGCCCTGTTGTGGGCCGCCGTGATCCCGGCCATCTCGGGCGGCTCGCCGGCGGCCTGGCCCGCCGTGGCCTCGTCGTCGGACGAGCCGCTGCACGCGGCCGTCAGGGCGAGGACGAGAGAGAGCCGCGAGAGTCGGGGGAGCCGTGGGCCGAGCGTGGTCACGGGGCGATTGTCCTACGGCTCGGCCGAGCTCTGCAACGGCTATTCGAGGATGGCTATGGGCGAACCACGACGTGCCGTGTCATGGCGCGCCGGAGTGCACCCCTGGACGGCCGCATCCAGGCGTCCTGCCCGCGCCGAGTCGCACATCAACAGATCTCGTCATGCCTTGCTGGCGCCTGCTGACGGGCCTCGCCCTAGGGTGACGCCGAGAGCGGGAACAATTCCGCAGGATGGTCCTTGTCAGCCGGGTCGGTTTATGAGTTATTGTCGCCCTGCTTCGGCGGCGGCTGTCGCCCGAGCATCACGGTGAGCGGCCGCCCTCATGGGGTTTCGCCGCAGCCGCGGCGATCCGGCACCGGACGCGCTCCCGACAAAGAACCAAGGAGTTTCCTGATGAACATCCGTCTGACGTGGCGAATCGCGACATTCCCTCTGGCGCTGGCGGGGCTCTCCGTCGTTCCGCTGATGGGGTGTGACAAGGCCGCTGAGCTGCAGAATGACCTCTGCTGTCGCGACTTCACGCCGGGCGCCGATCTCGCCACGGTGCAGTGGGGGCTCGAGGGCGAAGCCGAGCTCAATTACGGTGCGTTCATGCAGTCCGTGTCCGACTTCACCGGGGCCGCGGGCTCCATCGTGGCCGACGTGACCAGCGCCTGTCAGGCGATCGCGCTGGATCTCGGCGAGGACGCGTCGACGATCACGGCGACGAAGCCGAGCGAGCGGGCGACGCAGTGGTGCGAGCTCGCCATCGACGCGATCGGGGAGGCGGCGGCCGATCTGTCGTTCTCTTTCCAGCCGCCGAGCTGCACGGTCGACGCGAGCGTACAGGCGAACTGCGAGGCGAGGTGCAGCGCCAACGTCGAGTGCCAGCTGACGCCGGCGGAGATCATCGCGCGCTGCGATCCTGGCCAGCTCTCGGGCCGGTGCGAGGGGACGTGCACGGGCAGCTGCGAGGGCTCGGCCAACCTGGCCGTCACCTGCGAGGGTACGTGCCACGGCACCTGCGAGGGCACGTGCGACGGCGAGTGCTCCGCGACGACCGCGGGTGGCGACTGCCGCGGGGCGTGCGACGGCACCTGCACGGGCGAGTGCCGCGGATCGTGCGAGATCGCGGCCGACGCGCAGGTGGAGTGCAACGCGGACTGCTCGGGCGAGTGCAGCCTCACGTTCGAGGCGCCGAAGTGCAAGACCAACCTCAAGCCGCCGAAGGCCGAGTGCACGGGGACCGCGGAGTGCAGCGGCTCCTGCGAGGCGAGCGCGAGCGCGAGGGCGAGCTGCAAGGAGCCTGCGGTCACCGTCACGGGCGGGGCGGGCGCCGAGGCGGTGGTCGCGACGCTCCGAGCGAACCTGCCGCGGCTCCTGGTCGCCGCCCAGGCGCGGGGCAAGCTGCTCCTCGACAGCGCCGAGGGCGTGGTCGCGGCCGCGGGCAACCTCGAGGGCGCGGTCACCGGCAGCGTGAAGGCGGGGGCGTGCATCATCCCGGCGAGCAACGCGATCACGCAGGCGGTCGAGAACATCGACGCGAGCCTCACGGCCAGCACCAGGGTGATGGGCGAGCTCAGGATCGCCCCCGCGGGCGGCGAGTGAGCGCGGGCCCGGCGGCGGCGCGGGCCGCTCACCGTGGCCCGCGCCGCCGCCGGGCGCGGAACGCCTCCGGCGTCGCGCCGGTCCAGCGCCGGAACGCCCGGTGGAAGGCGCTCGGCTCCGAGTAGCCGAGCAGGTAGGCCACCTCGCCGATCGCCATGTCCGCCTCCAGGAGCGCCGCCGCGCGGCCGCGGCGGACCTCGTCGAGCAGGGCGTGGATCGACGTGCCCTCGTCGCCGAGGCGGCGCTGGAGCGTGCGCGGGCTCATCCGCAGGCGCGCCGCGAGCGCGCCCAGGTCGGCCCCCTCGCGCAGCCGCTCGCCGAGGAGCGCTCGCACGCGGTCGGACAGCGCGGGCGGCGCCGCGCCCGGCAGGCTCGCCGCGATGACCTGCACGTGGCGCTCGAGGAAGGCGGCGAGCGCCTCGTTGGCGTGGGGCAGCGGCCGGGCCAGCGCCTCGACGGGCAGGACCAGCTCGGTCTGCGGCGCCCCGAAGCGCACCGGCGAGCCGAGCCGCCGCGCCTTCTCGGCTGGATCGCCCGCGGGCGCATGGCGAAAGCGCACCGCGATCGCCTGGATCGGGTCGCCGCACATGCGGCCGGCGTTCACGAGCACGTCGAACGCGAACATCTCCGCCACCTGGCCGTGGGCTGGCCGATCGGGCCCGAACGGCGCGAAGGTGATGTGCGCAGCGCCGCCGCGGATCTCCAGGGTGTAGCGCTCGCCCTCGTTCCAGACCTGCTGGTAGCGGAGCATCCGGTGGAACGCCTCGCCGAGGGTGGGGCTGCTCATGGCAAGGAAGCCGAGGGCGTCGAAGTGCTCCGGCTGGAATCGCCCGGCGAAATCGAGGCCGAGGTGCGGATCGGCGGCGGCCGTCGCGGCCGCCTCGACGAGCGCGTAGAAGGCCGTGAGCGGGACGCGGGCGTCGGGATCGGCGAGCGCCGCGGCCGGGATCCCCGCGGCCTCGAGCAGCGCGGCGCGGTCCGCCCCGCGCTGCGCGGCGTGGTCGGCGAGCTGCGCGGCGGTGCGGGCCCAGATCGTCGGCGCGCGCGCCGGGGCCCGGGCGGGCTGGCGCCGCAGGTCAGCCCTTGTGGCGCGCGCTGTCACTGCTCCCCCGCCGAGGGAGCCTCAGGCTTCCGGGCAATCGGAGGAGCATCATGCGAAGGCACGGCATCGAGGAAGGGCGCGGCGGGTTCGTCGAGGGCGCCTGGTACATCATCGCGGACGGGGCGCGCGTGGGCAAGCGGCCGGTCACGGTCGAGCGGTTCGGGACGCGCATCGTGCTGTTCCGCGACGAGCGGGGCGCGCTGGTCGCGGCGCGGGCGCGCTGTCCGCACCGGGGCGCGGACCTCGGCCTGGGGCGGGTCGTGGACGGGGCGATCGAGTGCCCGTACCACGGCTTCCGGTTCGCCTCGGACGGGCGCTGCGTGGCGATCCCGTGCGAGGGGCGGGGGGCGACCGGGCGCGGCGTGGCCGAGGTGCTCGCGCTGACGCGCTACGAGGTGCGCGAGCACCGGGGCTTCGTGTGGCTCTTCTGGGGCGAGCGGCCGGACGAGCTGCCGCCGGTGCCCTGGTTCGAGGGGCTGCCGGCGGACGAGCGGCACGCGCACACGGCGTCGACGGACTGGGACGTGCCGTTCGCGCGGGCGATGGAGGGGATGCTCGACCTCCACCACGCGCCGTTCGCGCATCGGCCGTGGGTGCCGGGCATGGGCGCGCTGCTGGACCCGTATGACGTCCGGGTGGAGGGCGACGTCATCCACGCGATGGGGGTGCTCCGTGACGATGACGGGGCGCCGTGGGACGGCCGCCGGGGGTGGAAGTTCGAGATGGAGGTGCGCTTCCCGGGGGCGTTGCGGCTCTCGTTCGGGAAGCTGGTGGTGGGGGTGGTGGGGTGCGCGCCGATCGACGCGGGGCGGACGGCGATCGTGGGGCGGTACTACATGCCGGTCCCGGCGATCGGGCGGCTGCTCGCGCGGCTCGGGCTGCTGATGGAGTTCTGGCTGATCCAGCCGGAAGACGAGCGGATGCTGGCGTCGTCGGAGCCGCGCGACGCGGACCTGGAGGCGTGCCGCTTCGTGCGCGCGGACGCGGGGATCCTCGCGTGGCACAAGATGCGGCGGGCGCGGTTGAAGGCGCAGCGGGAGGGGGAGCCGCAGGGGGAGCCGCGCCGGCTGCCGGTCGAGGCGGGGTGAGGCGCGGCGGCGCGGAGGCGGCGGGCGCGCGGGGCGGCGGGCGCGCGGGGCGGCGGGCGCGTCAGCCACGCATCGAGGCGAGCGTCTGGACGACGACGCGCAGGTCGTCGACGTCGAGCGGTTTGTCGAGCACGGCGTCGGCGCCGAGACGGTAGGCCTCGGCGTGGGTCTCCGGGTCTCCGAACGCGGTGATGAGGACCACGGGGGTGGCCCAGTCGTCGCGGCGCAGGCCGGCGAGCAGCTCAAGGCCGCTCCTGCCTGGCATCCGGATGTCGCTGACGACGACGTCGGCTGGGGCGCCGCCGCCGGAGACCAGCGCGTCGCCCATCAGCTCGAGGAGGTGGTTGGCGTCGCGCGCCTCCAGGACCTCGTAGCCGTCGCGACGGAGGGCGGTGGCGAGCAGCAGCCGCAGCTCCCGGTCGTCCTCGGCGAGGAGAACGCGGACGGGCGTCGCGACGGGGTGGACGCTCGGCAGGGGTTCAGGGGGCACACTCGGGGACCAGGCACGTTCGCGGAGCTGCTCGGGGTTCATGGGTTCTCCTTCGACGGATCCCGAGTGCAGGCAGCGTGCCGTGGGCGGCGGCGGGAACCGGGAGCCGACCCGGGTTGGGCAGGAACCGACCCGGGTTGAGGTGAGAGCCAGGAACCGACCCAGGTTGGGGCGGACCGACCCAGGTTGGGCAGGGCAGACCGACCCGGGTTGAGGTGAAGGCCAGGAACCGACCCAGGTTGGGGCGCCCGACCCAGGTTGGGGCGCCCGGCCCAGGTTGGGGCGCCCGACCCAGGTTGGGGCGCCCGGCCCAGGTTGGCGTGCCCGACCCAGGTTGGGGCGCCCGGCCCAGGTTGGGGCGGCCGGACCCAGGTTGGGCGAGGGGGACCGACCCGGGTTGAGGTGAAGGCCCAGGAACCGACCCAGGTTGAGGTGGCTACCAGGTTGAGCTGGTTACCCAGGTCGAAGCGACCCAACCCAGGTTGAAGCGCCCCGACCCAGGTTGAGGTCGCCGGGGTGTTCCTCCGCGCCTCAGCCGCCCTTCGCCGCCCCGGCGGCCGGCTCCCACCGCTCGAGCTTGCGGTGCAGCGTCTTCCGGTCGAGCCCCAGGATCCGGGCCGCCAGCGTCTTGTTCCCGCCCGCCGCCTCCAGCACCCGCAGGATGTACCGGCGCTCCACCTCCTCGAGCGGCACCAGCTCCGACGGATCATCCCCCGCCACGAGCACATGCGACGGCCGGTGCTCCCGCACCTTCGCCGGCAGATCGTCCACCGTGATCTCCTGGTACCGCGTGAGCGCCACCGCCCGCTCGATGCAGTTCTGGATCTCCCGCACATTGCCCGGCCACGAATACGCAAGCAGCCGCTCGGCGGCCGTGGGCGACAGGCCCACCACCTCCTTGCCCGAGCGCGCGGCGAAGTCCTCCAGGAAGCGCTGCGCGAGCAGCAGCACGTCGCTGCCCCGCGCCCGCACCGGCGGCAGCTCCACGTGGAGCACGTTGATCCGGTAATACAGATCCTCCCGGAACCGGCGCTCCTCGACCGCCTCGTCCAGGTCGCGGTTCGTCGCGGCCACGATGCGCGCATCGAACGGCACCTCCGCGTTCCCGCCCACCGGCCGCACCCGCCGCTCCTGCAGGGCGCGGAGCAGCTTCGGCTGAACCGCGAGCGGCAGCTCCCCGATCTCGTCGAGCAGCAGCGTCCCGCCGTTCGCCTCCACGAACAGCCCGGAGCGCGCCGCGCGCGCGTCGGTGAACGCCCCCCGCGCATGCCCGAAGAGCTCGCTCTCGATCAGCGACTCCGGCACCGCCGCGCAGTTGATCGCCACGAACGGCCCCCCCTTGCGGCGGCTCCGCTCGTGCAGCGCCCGCGCGACGACCTCCTTGCCCGTCCCGCTCTCGCCCGTGATGAGCACCGTCGCCTCCGCGTCGGCGATGCGCTCGATCAGATCCTGCACCGCCCGCATCGCGGCGCTCCGGCCGATGAGGTCCGGGAACGCGCCGGGCCCGGCCACCGCGCGGCGCAGCCGCCGCACCTCGGCCTTGAGCGCGTGGTGCGCGATCGCCCGCTCCAGCGCCAGCGCCAGCGCCTCGATGTCGACCGGCTTGGTCACGTAGTCGTACGCGCCCGCGCGGATCGCCTGCACCGCCGTCTCGATGCTGCCGAAGGCGGTGATCACCACCACCGGCAGATCCGGCCGGATCTCGGCCGCCCGGCGGCAGACCGCGATCCCATCCATGCCGCGCATGTTCAGGTCGGTCAGGAGGACGTCGAAGCGCTCGTCCTCCTCGAGCAGCGCGAGCGCCTCCGCAGGTGAGGTCTGCGTCGTCGTCTCGACGCCCCGCGCGCGGAGATCCGCCGCGAGCCACGCGCACATCGCCTCGTCGTCGTCGATGATCAGCGCTCGCCGTCCCATCTCTCCTCGATCGATTGCGTAATACAGCGCCGGGCCCGCCACCAGCCGTCGCTAGGCCGCCGTTCCGGCCAGCCCGCCCTCGCCCCCGGCCGCCGGCGCCGCGCCCCCCGGGCCGCTCGGGGCGAGGTACACCGTGAACGTCGAGCCCTTGCCGAGCTCGCTCTCCACGTCGAGCCAGCCCCCGTGCTCGCGCACGATGCCGTAGGAGACGCTCAGCCCGAGGCCGGTGCCCTCGCCGACGTCCTTCGTGGTGAAGAACGGCTCGAACACGCGGGAGATGTTCTCGGGCGCGATCCCGTCGCCCTGGTCGATCACCCGTATGGCCACGTGCTCGCCCTCGGCGCCGCCGTGATCGGCCGGCGGGCGGGCGCGCGCGCGCTCGACGCGGACCGTGAGCTCGCCGCCGCGCCTCATCGACTGCATGCCGTTCATCACGAGGTTCGTGAGCACCTGCTGCATCTGCCCGGTGTCCACCTGGGCCTGCGCCCCCGGCGGGGCGAGGTCCGCCTCGTCGAGGCGGAGCGTCACCCCCCGCTTGCGGGCGAGGGGCTCCAGCAGCGCCAGCGTCTGGCGCGCGATCTGCGCGAGATCGGCCGGCGCCTTCTGCGCGACCCGGCGGCGCGCGAAATCGAGCAGCTGCCGGATGATCTTCGTCATCCGATCCGCCTGCTCGGCGATGATGCGCGCGCTGTCCGCCGCCTCCTCCGGCGAGAGGCCGCGGGCGATCATCTTGGCGCGGCCGCCCACCACGTTGAGCGGCGTGCCGAGCTCGTGCGCGATGCCCGACGCCAGCTTGCCCACGGTGGTGAGCCGATCCGCGTGCCGGAGCTGCTCCAGCGCGGCGATGCGCGCGGTCGTCTCCCGGGCGGCGCGCTCGCGCGCCTCGGCGAGGTGCTCGCACATCGCGTTGATCTCGCGCGCGATCTGCCCGAGCTCGTCGCGCTGCGGCAGGATCAGCGGGCCGCCGAGGTCGCCTTCCCCGATGCGCCGCGTCTTGTCGACGAGCCGCTGCGTCGGGCGCCCGACGAGGAGCTGCCCGAAGGTCATCGCCAGCAGGCCGCTCAGCGCCGCGAGGGCGACGATGGTGGTCACCGTGTTGATCACGCTCGCCTGGACGTACGACTCTCCCTCCTCGAGCGACTCCGAGATCTCGATCGCGCCGACGCGCGTCGGGTCCACGGCGACCGGCGCGTAGGTGTAAAAGCGCCCGGTCTTGTCGCCCTCGCGCTGCATCCGGAACACCTCGGTGCCCCCGGCGAGATCGGCGATCTCGTCGGCGGGCAGCGCGGGCGCGAAGCGATCGCCGGGGGGCGCGTCGAGCCAGACCCAGCGGAAGCGCACGCCGTCCTGGCGCTCGCTCGCCTCGTCGAGCACGCGGAGCGCCTCGTCGAGCCCGTCGCGGCGCCACCTCTCGGTGACCGCCGCGCGCAGCGCGATGCCGATGAGGTGCTCGTCGCGCCGCATGTCCGCCTCGAACAGCGCCCGCTCGCGCCGGACCGAGAGGTAGCCGTAGAGGCTCAGCGCCGCGCACATGACGAGGACGAGGGCCAGGGTGAGCTTGCTGGCGAGCCGCATGGGATCCCGGAGGAGGATGCAGGACGCGTGCGCATTCTCAAGCGGGAGCGTCGCTGCGCCGGTCGTTCCGAGGCCGCCCCGGATCTCCCCGGTGGGGCAAAACTCCCCTGGGCAGGCCCCCGCGGCGCCGTCACGCGCGCTCCACGTCCTCCCACGAGCCGGTCGCCGCGAGCTGCGGCGCCGCCACCGGCGCCGACCAGCGCAGCGGCACCGCGTCGTCCGTCCACACGCCCTCGGCCACGCGGAACCGCAGGAGCCGCTGGGCGCCGGCGAAGGCGGCGAGCTCGGCCCCGTCCCAGAGCACCTCGGCCTCTCCGGTCAGCGACAGCACCCCGCCGGACGCGAAGTCCACGAAGAGCAGCCCGGCGCGCGGGTTCAGCGCCAGGTTGCCGAACGTGTTGAACGCGGAGTTCCCGGCGAAATCCGGCGCGGTCAGCGCGGTGCGGCCGTCCTCCTCCGTCACGCGCACGAAGCCGGGCTTGCCGCCCCGGTGGGACACGTCGGCCCCCTCGATCGCGCTGCCCCCGCGCGCGGCCGGCGCGGCGGTCGCGATGAAGAACGTGTCCGCGCGGCGGATCAGCGCCGCGGCGCCGGCGGACAGGATCGGCCCCTCCGCCTGCGCCGCCGGAGGCGCGGCGGCCGCGCCGGGCTCTCTCACGAACACCGGCTCTCGCGCCTGGATGTACTGCGGGCAGTTGCCGAAGCTCTGCCCGACCTCGACGACGAAGCCGCCGTCGCCGGCCTCGACGATCGTGCCGTTCATCCGGTTGCGACGGCGGGTCTCGAGCTGGATGCCGAGCAGGCCCACCGGCGCGCCCGAGGCGAGGTGCGCGGCGAGCGGATCGCCGGGCAGAGGGCGCGCGGTCACGGCGAGCGTCCGCGCATCGGGCGAGGCGATGAACCCCGGCCGCCCCACGAGGAGCGAGGCCCAGGGCCGGCCCCGCGCGTCGAGGCTCCCGACGAGCAGAAACGGCAGCTTCGCGAACAGCTCGCGGTGCTGGTCGGGCATGAAATCCCGGATGATCCTGCGTCCGGCCTTCTCGGCCCGCTCGCGCGCGCCGGCCCGCTCCTGCACGGCCATCTCGCCCGGGTGATAGGGCGACCCCTTGCCGGGCCATCCGAGCAGGGCGTTCACAGGGCCGTCCTTGTCATCGGCGCGAAGCCGGGCAGCTCCTCCACGCGGGCGAGCCACGCGCGCACGTGGCCGTACGGCTCCAGCGACACGCCGCCTTCCGGCGCGTGCGCCGTGTACGTGTACATCGCGATGTCCGCGAGGGTCGGCGCGTCGCCCGCGAGGAAGCGCCGCGCCGAGAGGTGCTGATCCACCACCGTGAGGAGCTGGGCGGCGATCGCCTTGGCCCGATCGACATCCACCTTGGCGCCGAACACGCGCGCGAGGCGCGCCGCCGCGGGCCCCGCCACGAGCTGCCCCGCGGCCACGGAGAGCCATTGCTGCACGCGCGCCGCCGCCACCGGATCGCGCGGGAGCCATCGCCCCGCCGGGTCGTAGCGCGAGGCCAGGTACACGAGGATCGCGTTGCTGTCGGCCAGGGTCACGTCGCCGTCCTCGATCACCGGCACCTGACCGAAGGGGTTCTTGCGCAGGAACTCGGGCGCCTTGTGGGCGCCGCTCTTCAGATCCACGTCGACGAGCTCGAACGGAAGCCGCAGCAGCGACAGGAACAGCTCCACGCGGTGCGCGTGTCCCGAGAGCGGGTGACGATAAAGACGGATGGGTGTGGCAGGGGTCGTCATCGAGGTGTCCTTGGGGAGGGATGGCGTCGAGAGGCGGTCCGGCCCGCGTGGGCTTCCCCGCCTCGCCAGCCGAAGATGCCCATTCCAGCGGCCATGGGTAATACCCATCCTTGACAAGGCACCATTCCAGGAACTGGAATAATCGGATGGATCGGCTGGACACCATGCGCGTGTTCGTCGCGGTCGCCGAGGAGGAGGGCTTCGCGCCCGCGGCGCGGCGGCTGTCCATGTCGCCGCCGGCGGTGACGCGGGCCATCTCCGCGCTGGAGGAGCGGATCGGCACGCGGCTCCTGCACCGCACCACGCGCATCGTCCGCCTCACCGAGGCGGGCGCCCGGTTCCTCGCGGACTGCAAGCGGATCCTCGCGGAGATCGAGGAGGCGGAGGCGTCGGCGGCGGGGTCTCACGCCGCGCTGCGGGGGCCGCTCGGCGTGACGGCGCCGGTCCTGTTCGGGCGGATGTTCGTCGCGCCGATCGTGTTCGATTTCCTGGCGCGCCATCCGCGCGTGTCGGCGCGGACGCTGCTCCTCGACCGGGTCGTGGACATGCTCGACGAGGGGATCGACGTCGCCGTCCGGATCGCCCATCTGCGGGATTCGTCGCTGACCGCGATCCGCGTCGGCTCGGTGCGGCGGGTGGTCTGCGCGTCGCCGGGCTACCTCGCCGCGCGCGGCGCGCCTGCGACGCCGGCCGACCTGGCGCGGCTCGACACCATCTCGTTCTCGCAGACGGGCTCGCCCGAGGAGTGGTCGTTCGGGTCGGGCGCGCGGGTCGAGAAGGTCCTCCCGCCGTCTCGGCTCCTCGTCAACACGGCCGACGTGGCCATCGCGGCGGCCGCTGCCGGGCGGGGGCTCGCGCGCGTGCTCTCGTATCAGATCGGCCCGGAGCTGCGCGACGGGCGCCTCGCCATCGTGCTCCCGGCGTTCGAGCCCCCGCCGGTCCCGATCCACGTCGTGCACCCCGAGGGCCGCCTCGCGGCGGCGAGGGTGCGTGCCTTCGTCGATTTCCTGGTCGAGCGGCTCAGGGCCGAGCCGTGGCTACGCTGATCCGCGACGCCCGGCGGCGCCGCGCTGGCGCGGCGTGCGCCGCTCTCGGGTCGAGCCCGGAGCTCCCGCTCGCCGCGGCGGAGCCCGAGCTTACCGGCTTGCGCGGTCCGCCGCGATCGGGCCAAGGTCGCAGCATGAAGCGCCGGTTCAACACGGCCGGGCCCTGCATCGAGGGGATGCACTACATGATCCCGCCGGCCCGCCGCCTGCCGGAGGCGCCCGGGCTCGTGGAGCAGCTCGGTTATTTCGTGGTGCACGCCCCGCGGCAGACGGGCAAGACCACCGCGCTGCGGGCGCTCGCGCACAGCCTCACGGCCTCGGGCAAGCACGCGGCGGTCCTGCTCTCGTGCGAGGCCGGCCAGGCGGCCGGCGACGACTACGAAGCGGCCGAGCGGATCGTGCTGTCCAACATGCGCAGCGAGGCCGAGTCGAGGCTCGCTCCGGAGCAGCGGCCGCCGCCCTTTCCCGATGCGCCGCCCGGCGATCGTCTGCGGGCGGCGCTGAAGGCCTGGGCACAGGCCTGCCCGCTGCCGCTCGCGCTGATGCTCGACGAGATCGACGCGCTCCGCGACAGCAGCCTCGTGACCGTGCTCCGGCAGCTCCGGGCTGGCTTCCCCGGTCGTCCTCGAGAATTCCCCGCCTCCGTGATCCTCTGCGGTCTGCGTGACGTGCGCGACTATAAAGCCGCGAGCGGCGGCGATCCGTCGCGGCTGGGGACGGCGAGCCCGTTCAACATCAAGCTCGAGTCGCTCCGCCTCGACGACTTCAGCCTCGATGAGGTGCGGGAGCTCTACGGACAGCACACGGCGGACACGGGGCAGGTCTTTGCCGAGGAGGCGATCTCGCGCGCCTTCGAGGCGACGCGGGGGCAGCCGTGGCTGGTGAACGCGCTGGCGCGCGAGATCGTCGAGAAGATGGCCGTGCCGCCCGCGCAGGCCGTTACGGCGGCGCACGTCGAGGAGGCCAAGGAACGGCTGATCCTGGCGCGCGCCACGCACCTGGATTCCCTGGTGGCGAAGCTCGCCGAGCCGCGGGTGAAGCGCTTCATCGAGCCCGTCCTCGCGGGCACCCTGACGGGCAAGGACGGAGCCTACGACGACGACCTGAGCTACTGCCGCGATCTCGGCCTGCTCGCGCGGGACAACCCGCTCCGGATCGCCAACCCCATCTATCACGAGGTGATCGCGCGCGTGCTCGCCGGCTCGGTGGAGGCCGAGATCGTGGCGGAGCCGCGGAGCTTCGTCCTCCCCGACGGCCGCCTCGACTTCGGCCGCGTCCTGCGCGAGTTCGCCGACTTCTGGCGCGAGCACGGCGACGTCTTGGCCGCCGGCCTGCCCTACCACGAGGCGGCGCCGCAGCTCGTGCTGATGGCGTTCCTGCAGCGCGTGGTGAACGGCGGCGGGGTCATCGATCGCGAGTACGGCATCGGCCGCGGCCGGATCGACCTGCTGGTGCGCTGGCCCTACCGCGACGCGAGCGGCGCGCGCGCGTGGCAGCGCGAGGCGCTGGAGCTGAAGGTCTGGCGAGGCAAGACGAGAGATCCGCTGAACAAGGCACTCGCGCAGCTCGACGGCTATCTCGACAAGACGGGGCTCGATGCCGGGGTGCTGGTGATCTTCGACCGGCGGCCGGAGGCCGGCGATATCGAGACGCGCACCCGATTCGAGGAGGCGGAGACGCCTTCGGGGAGGAAGGTGACGCTGCTGCGGGCATAGCCAAGAGCGTCGCGACGAGGAGCGCGACGCGGCGCGCCGGCGTCCGATGGACCGAGCTTGTCACCCGTCGCGCTCGGGCAGCGGCTCCCGCGCGCGCGGCGCCTCGTCCTCGTCCTCGCGCAGCTCCCGCCGCCTCCGGCGCCTCCGGACCGACACCCCGCTCGACTGCATCGCGAAGAGGAGCGCCTCCCGCAGGTTCGAGAGCGTCTTGATGTTCGACAGATCGAGCCCGAGCGACACCACCGTCTGCGCCACCTCGGGCCGGATGCCGACGACGATCCCCTGCGCGCCGAGCATCGCGACGGCGTCGATGAGCCTCAGCACGTGATCGGCCGTGGCCGCGTCCAGCGCGCTCACCCCGGTGAGATCGATGATCGCGTGACGGCAGCGGGTCCGCGCCACGGCCTCGAGCAGCACCTCCATCATCTGCTGCGAGCGCTGCTCGTCCAGCACGCCGAGCACCGGCATCGTCAGGACCCCCTTCCAGACCTCGATGATCGGCGTCGACAGCGCGCGGATCGCCTCCTGCTGCCGCTCGATGATCTCGAGCCGCTCCTTCAGCATGGCCTGGTGGCGCTTCTGCTCCGTGACGTCGGTCGCGCCGCCCGCCATCTGGAACGGCACGCCCCGCTCGTCCCACTCCGCCATGCCGCGGGTGAACACGTCGCGATACTCCCCGTCCTCGCGCCGCAGCCGGTACTCGATCGCGAACGGCCGCCGCTCCTCGAGGTGCGCCTTGAGCGCGGCCTGCATGCGGCTCCGATCGTCGGGGTGCACGCGCTCGAAGAAGCTCATGAACGTCCCGCCCCACGCCTCGCGGCTGACGCCCATCATCTCCAGCATGCGATCGCTCCACTCCGTCGTGTCCTCGCGGATGTTCCAGAACCAGATGCCCTCGTTCGACCCCTCCGCGAACAGCCGGTAGCGCGCCTCGCTCTGCCGCAGGGCGGCCTCGGCCCGGCGCACGTCGGCCACGTCGATCGTGCCGCCGATCCACAGCGCGATGCTCCCCGCCGCGTCGCGCTGCGGCAGCGCCCTCACCACGTGCTCGCGGTAGCTCTGGTCGCTCGCGCGCCGCAGGCGAAACTCCGTCTCGTACGGCTGCCCCGTCTCCAGGCTCCGGGTCCACACCGCGATCGTCTTCTGGACGTCGTCCGGGTGCAGCATGGAGAGCCAGCCCTCGCCGAGCATCTGGTCTTCCGTGCGATCGAAGTAGTCGAGGACGGCCCGGTTCACGAAGTTCAGCTTGCCGTCCGGGCGCGCGGTCCACACCTGGAGGGGCATGGCGTTCCCGAAGGTCCGGAGCTGCGCGTCCAGCTCGCCGGCACGAGCGCCGTGCTGGGACGCCTGCGGGGGCGCGGCGCCGGCGCCGCGCAGCCGGCTCGGCGGCGGCGCCTCGCGGCCGCCCGGGTCGGCGAACGCGGCCCCGAGCGCCCGGGCGAGCGGCTCCTCCAGATCGAGGGTGCGCTCGGCCTCGGTCTCCGCGATCCGGGCGCGCACCAGGCGGAGGAGCTCCTTCCGCACCTCCTCTTCGATCCGGGCGCGCAGGTAGTCCTTCGCGCCGATCTGCGACTCGGCGAACAGCACCGACCCCGCCGCCGGCTCCGCCACGTCGAGGTAGATCCCGAGCGGCGCGCGCGGCCTCGGCGTGATGCGCAGCACGATCGTCGCGTCGAGCCGGTGCTCCGCCGCGTCGGCCTCCCCGGCCGTATCGACCCGGACCGTCAGGACCTGCGGGATCGAGACGTCGACCGCGACGCTCACGCCGCGCGTCACCGTCGCGTCGCCGATCTGGAAGTCGACCGTGAGGCGCGACGGCTTCCCGAGGATCTTGAGCTCCCGCTCCTCGCGGCGCGCGAGCGGCAGGAGCGATATCGCTCGCCGGCGAATCACGTCGTCCGTCATCGTGAGATCGAGGAGGTTCCGGCCAAACTCCTCGAGCGTCAGCCCTCCGTGCTCCACCATGGCTCCTTCCCGCTGCCGCCCCCTCCTCGCGCCAGGAGGTCAGTCGACAAGCCTAGTGCGCGGCGCCGTGCGCCGGAAGGCCTCACGGCGCTCAGCTCGACGCGGAGGTATACCGCCCTATCGCCCGTTTCCACACCGCGCGGCCGACGGCGCCGAAGGCGAGCGCCCCGAGCGCCGCGGCGGCGGCCGTGCGCGGGGCGATGGTGCCGAGCATCGCCTCCGCCGGATAGGTGGTCATCAGCGCGAGCGGGATGACAACGGTGAACGCGATGCGCCAGAACCCGTTGAAGATCGTGACCGGCCAGCGCGCGAAATCGAAGAGGGAGTTGAAGAGGTAAGCCAGGTTGTCGAGGCGCACGACCCAGAACGCGGCGGAGATGACCAGGATGCAGATGGAGTAGAGCACCAGCGTCGCCGTCACGAGCAGGCACAGCGAGAGCGCCAGGTCGAAGGGCGCGGGGGCGCGGCCCATCTTCGTGAACGCATAGACGAAGATCGCCGCCGCGGCCGCGGCGTCCACGACCTTGCGGACCTCGAACCGGGCCGTGGAGACGAGGAACTGCGCGTCCGCCGGCTTGAGCAGCGTGAAGTCGAGCGTGCCCTTGCGGATCTGGTCGACCACGCTGATGAGCGACGGGTTCACGGCCCCCTCCAGGATGCCCTTGAGGAGCGTGAACCACCCGACCACGACGAGCGCGCGCTCGTACGTCCAGCCCTGGACCGGCGGGCGGGCGGCGAGCGCGATGTGGAGCGGGACGAGCCCGACCAGCGTCCAGATGACGGTCATCACCGCGCCGAGCAGGAAATCCCACCGGTACTGCATGCCGAGCGCGAGCGAGACGCGCAGCTGCGTCGCGAGGAGCCGGAGGTAACGCACGCCGCTCACCCGCCGAACGCCGAGAACCGCCGGACGCCCGCGCGCCACGCGACGAGCGCCGCCGCGGCCGTGAAGAGCGCGAACGCCCACTGCACCGCGAGCTCGGTGAGCGCGCGGCCCGGCGCGAGCAGGCCGGTGATGAGCTCGACCGGGAACGCGAGGCTGTACCGGAACGGCAGGGCCCGCGCGACGTCGCCGAGCCACCCGGGGAACAGCTCGAGCGGGACGAGGTAGCCGGCGAAGACCATGAAGGCCGCGAGGTAGACGTCGAACACCGCGGTCGAGCTCTCGATCACGAACGCGAGCGAGCCGATCAGCGCCATCGTGAAGAAGTTGATCATCCAGGCGCCGACGAGCGACGCCGCCCAGATCCCGAGCTCGAGGGGCGTCGGCTGGAACCGCTCGCCCGAGGTGACGGCGAGGGCGACGATCGCGATGGGCAGGCAGAGCGCCGCCCGCAGCGGGAGCGCGGCGAGGTTGTCGGCGGCGAAGGAGATGAGCGGGTGGATCGGCCTGAGCAGGCGCTGCGAGAGGGCGCCGCTCTTGATCTCCATGTTCAGCTCCCACACGAGCCACGAGCCGGTCATCTGCCGGACGATGAGGATGGCCAGGAAATACGCGGTGAAGTCGCTCGCCCCGAAGCGGCCGACCGGCGCGCTCGCCGCCACCGCCGACCAGAGCGCGAGGCTCACGAGCGGCATCGTCGTCGTGAGCATCCAGATCAGCATCTCGGCCCGGTACGCCATCGCGGCCGCGACCCCGACGCGGAGCAGCGTCGGGAACGCCCGGCCCGCCCTGGAGAGCGCGCTCACGACGCGGCCTCGCCCGCGGCGCCCGCCGGCTCGCCGGCCCGCCCCTCGCCCGCGAAGAGCTCCCGCATCACCTCCTCCAGGGGAGGATCCTCGACCGTGAGATCCGCGATGTCGGTCTGGCCGAGCAGCCACGACATGGCCTGGCGCAGCTCCTCCTGCGGCACCTGCAGCACCGCGCGGCCCGGATCGAACGAGAGCACGGCGCCGACCCGCTCGAGGAGCGCCCGGTCGACCGGGCCGCCGAAGCGCAGCGCGATCCGCTTGTGCGGCCGCACGCTGCGCGCGAGCGCCGCGAGGTCGCCGTCGTAGCGCAGCCGACCCTTGTCGATGACGATGACCCGGGGACAGAGCGCCGCCACGTCGTCCATATAGTGGGACGTGAGCACCACCGTGGCCCCGCGCTGCTCGTTGTAGCGGCGGATGAACTCCCGCACGCTGAGCTGCATCGCCACGTCGAGCCCGATCGTCGGCTCGTCGAGGAACAAGATCTCCGGCCGGTGCAGCAGGGCGGCCGCGAGCTCGCACTTCATGCGCTCGCCGAGCGAGAGCTGCCGCGTCGGCTTCGAGGCGATGGCGGCGATCCCGAGCAGGTCTTCCAGCTCACCGAGCGTCTGCTTGAAATCCGCCTCACTGATCCCGTAGATGGCGCGGTTCAGGGCGAAGGTCTCGGCGGGGGGGAGGTCCCAGAGGAGCTGCTGCTTCTGGCCCATGACGAGGGTGATCCGCTTGAGGAAGCCGACCTCGCGGTGCTGTGGGACGAAGCCCGCCACCCGGACCCGGCCGCCCGACGGGTGGAGCAGGCCGGACAGGACCTTCAGCGTCGTCGTCTTGCCGGCGCCGTTCGGGCCCAGGAAGCCGACGCGCTCGCCGGGCGCGATCGAGAACGAGAGGTCCTCGACCGCGTGGACGAGCCGGGTGCGACGCCGGAAGACCGAGCGCACCATGGCCCCGAAGCCGGGGGCGCGCTCGTGGACCTGGTACGATTTGGAGAGCGATTCCACCGCGATGGCGCTCGACGCCTCTGCCATGCTCGGCGGACACTAGCACCTCCGCGCCGGAGCTCCCGCGGCGACCGAATGCTCGCCCCGCGGATCCGGGCTAACCTCAGGGCGCGGGGGCGACTGCCCGGATTCCCCTATGCCGCAGAGCTTCAAGGACGACACGATCCACGACACACCGCTCCCGGCGAGCGGCGCCCGGGCGGGGGCCGAGCCCGCGAACGCCGCCGCGGAGACCGGCCCGCGCCAGGTCCTCGCCGGCCGGTACGAGCTCCTCGGGCTGGTCGGCATCGGCGGCATGGGGAGCGTGTACCGCGCGCGCGACCTGGAGCTCGAGGAGGTCGTCGCCGTCAAGGTGCTGCGGCGCGAGCTCAGCGGCTCGCCCGAGGTGATCGATCGGTTCCGGCGCGAGGTGCGGCTCTCGCGCAAGGTGACGCACCCGAACGTGGCGCGCGTCTTCGACATCGGCGAGCACGAGGGCGACCGGTTCCTGACGATGGAGTTCATCGACGGCGAGGCGCTCGCCGCGCTCCTCGCGCGCGAGCGGCGGCTCGCCGTGGCCCGCGTCATGGACATCGTCGAGGCCGTGTGCGCGGGGCTCGTGGCCGCGCACCGGGCCGGCGTCATCCACCGCGACCTCAAGCCGGACAACGTGCTGCTCGGGCGCGACGGGCGCGTCGTCCTGACCGACTTCGGGATCGCGCGCGCGATCGTGCCCGACGGCGAGGCGGGCAAGACGCTCGGCGCGGTCATGGGGACCCCGGCGTACATGGCGCCCGAGCAGGTGCAGGGCGCCACGGACATCGACGCGCGCGCCGACGTCTACGCGCTCGGCGCCATGCTCTACGAGATGCTCACGGGCGAGCGCGCGTGGCAGGGCGACGCGCCGCTCGCCGTCGCCGCGGCGCGGCTCGTCTCCGACCCTCCGGACCCGCGGCGCCGGCGCGCCGACCTGCCCGACGCGCTCGCGCGCGTGGTGCTCCGCTGCATGGCCCGCTCGCGCGACGAGAGGTACGCGTCCGTCGAGAGCGCCGCGCAGGAGCTCGCGTCGCTCACGCGCCCGGCCACGATCGTCCCGCCGGCGTTCACGCCGCCGCACGAGCGGACGGCGATCTCCGGGGTCTCCGGGGTCATCTCGGGGCCGATCTCCTCGTCGAACGATCCGGGCGGCAAGAGCGTGGCGGTCCTCCCGTTCGCGAACCAGGGCGCGCCGTCCGACGCGTATCTGGCCGAGGAGCTGACCGACGATCTCATCGACACGCTCTCGATGACCCGGGGCCTGCGGGTGAGGTCGCGCGGGTCGCTGCCGCGGCGCCCGGACGGCGAGATCGATCTGCGCGAGCTCGGGCGCGAGCTCGGGGTGCAGGTGGTCGTCGGCGGCTCGGTGCGGCGGCGCGACGGGACGGTGCGGATCAGCGCGCGGCTCGTCTGCGTCGCCGACGGGTTCCAGCTGTGGGCGAAGCGCTTCGACCGCCCCGAGGCCGAGGTGCTGCGGATCAACGACGAGGTGGCCGAGGCGGTCGCCGCGGCGCTGACCCTCGACGCGGCCGCGCCGAGCCGCACGGCGCCGAGCGATCCGGTCGCGCTCGACCTGTTCCTGCGCGGGCGCCACGAGTACCGGAGGTACTGGCCGGAGCACCAGGCGCGCGCGATCGAGCTCTTCGAGCAGGCGCTCGCGCGCGCGCCCGAGGATCCGATGATCCTGTCGGCCTACGCGCTCGCGCGCTCGCGCTTCTGGTTCTTCACGGATCAGGGGGGCGATCTGGCCATACAGGCGGCGGCGCGCGCCGCCGCCGCCGCGCCTGGGCTGCCGGACGCGCGGCTCGCGATGGCGTCGGTGCGGTTCCAGCGCCTCGACGTGATCGGGGCGATGCGGGAGCTCAAGGCCGCGCTCGCGACGCGCTCCGGGAACGCCGAGGCGGAGGGCCTCATCGGCACCATCCTGCTCGAGTGCGGCGCGTTCGAGGAGGGCGCGCGGCGGGCGCGGTCCGCGCTGGCGCGCGATCCCGAGGTGGTGCTCGCGGCGTACGCGCTGGCGCGCGCGTACGCGCTCCAGGACCGGTGGTCGGACGGCGAGGACGTGCTCAGGGCGCTGCCGCACTCGGGCAGCGGATCGGGAAACTCGGTCTACCGGATGCGCAAGGCGATGTGGGAGCGCGACCCGGAGGTGCTCGCGGCGCTCTCGCAGCGGCGCGTGCGCGACGCCTTCCCGTACGCCCCCGACCCGTTCGTGCCGCTGATCGAGGACGTCCTTTCGGATCGGCTGTCGGACGACCGGCCCACGCTGGCGCCGGGCCCGAGCGCGCCCGTCACGGCGCTGCGGCGCACGTCGTTCCTGCGGCAGCTCCAGGCGGAGCTCGCGGCCTTCCTGGGCAAATCGGAGCTCGCGCTGCACGCGCTCGAGCTCTCGCTGGCCGACGGCCTGTTCGACCTGGTCTGGATGGAGCGCTGCCCCGTCTTCGCCTCGCTGCGCGCGAACCCGCGCTACGCGGCGATCCAGGCCGAGGTGGAGCGGCGGGCCTCCGCCGTGGTCGCGGTGTACCGCGAGCGCTGACGCGCCGAGTGTCCGCGCGGGGCCCGGCGCCGCGCGCGGGGCGGCGCGCGCGGCGCTCAGCTCGGCGCGCGGAAGAGCGCGAGCACGCCGGTGTAGAGGGCGAGCCTGGCCTGGCCCGGCGCCCAGGGGGCGATCTCGAAGCTCGAGTGCATGCCGGCGATCGGGAGATCCGCGAAGCGCTGGCGCAGGATGCGCGCCTCGACGTCGGGCGCCCCGTACAGGCCCTGGCCGCGCCCGGCGCAGCTTATGTACAGCGCGAAGCGCGGGGCCGACCCGAGCGCGCTCTGGGACACCTGCCGGGCGATCCCCTCGAGCCCGGCGCGGGCGGCGGCGGCGTCGCGCACCGCGAAGGCGAGGCGCACCCCGGGCCTCGCGTCGTCGCCGAGCAGGAGCCCGCGCCGCGACGGATCGACGCCGCGGACCGGCCGCAGCACGTACCGCGCGTCGCGGGGCGCCGCCTGGGCGCCGACATCGCCCCGCGGATCGGCCGCGTCGCCGCGCGGATCGGCCGGGTCGGCGAGCGCGGCGAGGACGAGGTGCTGGGGGCTGGGCTGCTCGCCGAGCGCGGCGGTCGCGGCGGACAGCAGGTCGAGCGCTGGCCGCCCGCCGGCGCGGAGCACGACGCCGCCGCTCACGTCCTCGATGGGGTGGAAGCCGGAGAGCAGCCGGACGGCCGGCGAGGCGTTGACGAGGGGCGGGGCGAGCCCGGTGATGGCGAGGCCGACCGTCGGGCCCTCGAGCAGCTCGCCCTGGGCGGTGACGCCGATGGCGGCGCCGGACGCGGTGCCGGCGCCGAACAGGCACGTGCTGGGCGCGGTGGAGGCGAGCGCCTCGAGCGTGTCGGGGGCGAACGCCCCGGGCCGTACGAAGAGGATCGCGGTCGCGGAGCGGCGCCCGACGATGCGGGCGAGGGTCTCGCGCAGGAGGCGGACCGGCTCCTCGGCGCGATCGGGCAGCGCGAACGGCGTGGCCTGCCCGCCGGACCAGAGCACCCCGCTCGCGCCGGTGTCCCCCTCGATCTCGCCGCGCTCGCTGAGCACGCCCGCGGCGGGCACGACGCAGGCGGGGATGCCGCGCCACGTGTTACGGACGAGCTCGGCGACGCCCGAGGCGCGCTGGGCGAGCTGCCCGGAGACGAAGACGACCCCGCCCGAGGCCGACGGGACGGCGCTGCGCAGGTCGGCCAGGTGGTGGAGAAGGCCATCCGGCCCACAGGTGGCGGAGAAGCTTCGTGCCATGGCTGGCGGGTCCATCCTAACCGAGCCGTAGCCCACTCGACAGGCCCCGCTGAAGAAGTTTATCGTGCGATAGTCGCGCCGGCGCCTCGGGGCTCTCCCCACGGGCGGCGATCGAAGGACCGGGCAAGCTCGATGAGGATCCAATCATTTGGCCGCACCGACGTCGGGCGCCACCGGCGCGCCAATGAGGACGCGTTCTTCCGGGACGACGAGCTCCGCTTGTACATCGTCGCGGACGGGATGGGCGGGCACGCGGCGGGCGAGGTCGCGAGCGCCGAGGCGGTCGAGACGATCTACGGCATGGTCAAGCGGGGGCTGCCCGCCATCGGCGATCCCGACGCGCCGCTCACGCAGCCCAAGGCGCGCGCCGTGCTGCGGATCCTCGAGGGCGCGATCCAGGCGGCGACGTACATGGTCTTCGCCATCGCCGAGCTCGACCGCGACAAGAGCGGCATGGGCACGACGATCAGCGCCGCGCTCATCGTGGGCGGCGCGCTCGTGACCGGCCAGGTGGGCGACAGCCGCATCTACCAGGTCCGCAACGGGACCGCGGTGCAGATGACCGAGGACCACACGCTGATCGCGTGGCAGATCAAGAACGGGCTCATCTCCCCGGACGAGGCGAGGAGCTCGCCGCACCGCAACGTGATCACGCGCGCGGTGGGCAACAGGGACTATGTCGAGGTCGACACCTCGATCGTGGCCGTGGAGGCGGGCGATCGATACCTGCTCTGCTCCGACGGGCTGCACGGCTATCTCCACGCCGAGGAGGAGATCGCGAGCATCGCCTCGAAGGGCGGCGACACGGCGGTCGACCTCTTCATCGAGCTCGCGAACCGGCGCGGGGGGCGGGACAACATCACCGCGGTCCTGGTCGAGGTGGGCTGACGCGCCCGGTCGAAAGTCGGCTAGGCTGCGCGCATGGCGCTCAAGGACAAACTGGTCTCCGAGGGGATGAAGCTCGCCGCGAACCCGAACGTGGCGAAGCTGATGCAGGACGAGCGGTTCATGCGGCTGTTCATGACGGCGATGAGCGTGCCCGGTCGGGTCTCCTCGTTCACGGCGGAGCAGAAGGAGACGTTCGCGAAGGCGATGGGCCTGGCGACCGTCGAGGAGGTCCGCGACCTCAAGCGGACGGTGGCGTCGCTGGAGCGCGAGATCGCGAAGCTCAGGCGCGAGGGGTGAGGCGCGAGGGGGCGCGGCGCGCGAGGGGGCGCGGCGCGCGAGGCGCCGCGCCCGGGGCGGCTACTTCGTGTCGCCGCGCGCGTAGATGCTGGCCACGTAGTCGAGCACGTCGCGCGCCGAGACCTCGTTGTACCCGAAGTACTTGATCATCCGGGTCTTGATGATGTCGATCTTCTCCTGCGTCTCCTTGTCGATGACGCTCGACACCAGGGTCTGGAGCTTGATCGCGTCCTTCTGGTCCTCGAACAGCTTGAGCTCGAGGGCGCGGCGGAGCCGGTCGTTCGTGTGCCACTCGAACTTCTTGCCGTCGACCGCGAGCGCGCCGATGTAGTTCATGATCTCGCGGCGGAAGTCGTCCTTCCGGTTCTCGGGGATGTCGATCTTCTCCTCGATCGAGCGCATCAGCCGCTCGTCCGGCTCGACGTCCTCGCGGGTGAAGCGGTCCTTCACCTTCTCCTTCAGGGTGTAGGCCTTGATCGAGTCGATGTAGTTCGCGGCGAGCTTCTGGATCGCGTCCTCGTCGGCGCTGATCGCCCGCTGCACCTCGTTCTTGACGATCTCCTCGTACTCGCGCTTCACCATCCCGATGCACTCGGTGTAGCGCTTGCGCTGCTCGTCGTTCGTGATGAGCGAGTGGTGGCGCAGGCCCTTCTCGAGCTCGCTCATGACCATGAAGGGGTTGATCGTCCCCTCGCCGAGGTCGTTCACGAGCGCGTTCGAGATCTTGTCCTGCACGTAGCGGGGGCTGATCCCTTCCATGCCCTCGCGCGACGCCTCCTTGCGGAGCTCCTTCACGGTGTCCTGCGTGTAGCCGGGCAGGACCTTGCCGTCGTAGAGCTTCATCTTCTGGACGAGCGACAGGTTGTGCTTCTTCGGGTCCTCGAGCCGGGTGAGCGCGGCCCACATCGCGGCGACCTCGAGCGTGTGAGGGGCGATGTGCTTGCCGCGGATCTTCTCCTTGTTGAAGTCCTTCTCGTAGATCCGGATCTCCTCCGACACCTTGGTGATGTAGGGGATATCGATCTTGATGGTGCGGTCGCGGAGCGCCTCCATGAACTCGTTGTTCAGGAGCTTCTTGTACTCGGCCTCGTTCGTGTGGCCGATGATGACCTCGTCGACGTCGGTCTGGGCGAACTTCTTCGGCTTGATCTTGTGCTCCTGCGACGCGCCGAGCAGGTCGTAGAGGAAGGCGACGTCGAGCTTCAGCACCTCGATGAACTCGACGATGCCGCGGTTCGCGATGTTGAACTCGCCGTCGAAGTTGAAGGCGCGCGGGTCCGAGTCCGAGCCGTACTCGGCGATCTTGCGGTAGTTGATGTCGCCGGTGAGCTCGGTCGAGTCCTGGTTCTTCTCGTCCTTCGGCTGGAAGGTGCCGATGCCGACGCGGTCCTTCTCGCTGAGCACGAGGCGGCGCACGCGCACGTGCTGCATGACCTTCGACCAGTCGCCGCCGTACTTGTCCATCAGGCGGTTGAAGATGAAGCGGCACGCCGGGTCGAGGTCGCCCTCGGTGCGGACCTGGAACTGCGGGCTCGACAGGCCGAGCTCGCGGAACGCGCGGTCGCGCCAGGACGGCGGCACGAGGCGCAGCGGCTCCTCGTGCATCGGGCACTTGAAGCGGGAGCTCTCCGTTCCGGCCATGCCGACGTCGTCGAGGTTCACCCAGTCGAACGTGTAGAGCGCGCCGTCGGGGGTGGTCGAGTAGTGCTCGATCCCCTTCTTGAGGAGCCGCGCGATCGTCGACTTCGACGAGCCGACCGGCCCGTGCAGCAGGATGACGCGCTTCTCCGGGCCGTACCCCTCGGAGGCGGCCCGGAGCACGTGGACGAGCCTCATCAGCGGGATGTCGAGCCCGTACACGGCGTCGGCGCCGCCGTGCATCTCATCCTTGAAGAAGTTGTACCGGATGAGCTTCTTCTTGTTGTCCGTGTACTCTTCGATGCCGTAGCGGATGATCATGTCGTACGCCCGCTGGAACGCGTTGCGCGTCACCTGCGGGTTCTGGCGCACGATCTGGAGGTACTCTTCGAACGTGCCCTCCCACGCGAGATCGCGGTAGAGCGCGAAGTCCTGCATCGCCGCGATCTTGTCAACCATCCCTGTCCGCAACTCGCCCATTTCGCACCTTTTTCTCCAGGGCGACCGCGGGGCGGCCTTGGCCGCCGGAGGTGCGGGAGCGGAGCCCGGCGTGCCGAGCTCCGCCCTCCGTCGTGCGCCGCGCGCCCGGGGGGAAGCCAAGCTTAACACCGATCGCGGGGACGCAAGGCGGCTGCGCCCTGGAGCTTTCTCCATCCGGAACGGGAATAAGCTGCGGCGCGCCCCGATCGCGCCGACGCAGCCGGAGGAGGTGCGAGGGCGCCCGCGGGGAGGCGACGTCAGCGGGCGGACGGCGCTGGGGAGCGCGCGGCCGGCGCGGCGGAGCGCGCGTCCTGCGCTCCCCAGGAGAGCCCTCCGCTCTCCACGACACCGGGCCAGGAATCGACGTACTCCGACGGCTCGCCGGGCCTGGAGGCGTCGATCCAGAAGAGGCGGCCGGTGCCTGGGCGGCGCACGTCGACGTGGACGAACTTGCTGTTCGGGTAGAAGCCGCAGCCCACGTCGTCGAGCGTGCGGCAGAACTGGAACAGCGACGCGTTCGGGACGCCCATGACGAGGATGTCCATGGCGCGCCCTTCGGCGTGCTGGCTGTGGTGGGTGCCGGAGGCCTTGCCTTTGGCGGGCGCTTCGCCGGCCGGGCGCGGCCGGTAGCCGCTGAAGATGTGGATCGCGCGGCGCGGGAAGGCGTCGGCGATCTGCTGGAGGAGCCAGAGCAGGCGCGGGTGGACGAGGCGGACCTGGGGCACCCACTCGAGGGCCTGCAGCCAGGTGCCTGCGTTGGGCTCGTCGGGCAGCAGCTCGCCCGGGTCTGGCGCCTCGGGGGGTCGCGCCATGATCGACAGGCGATCGAGCGCGCCGGGCGCGACGGAGCCGTCGCAGCGCACCAGCTCGAAGGCGTCGTGCTGGGCGCCGTACCGGGTGAACTGGACCGGGCCTCTGCGGCAGCGCCAGTCGGGCGGCTGCTTCTTCGGCGGGTCCCAGAGCAGGTCGAAGCCGTTCGACGAGAGGCTCGGCCCCGTGGTCGCGAGGAGGGGCGTGCCGAGGATCGGGTCGAGCGGGCGGAGCCACGCGGGCGCGGCCGGATCGAGGTGGAGGGACCCGGGCAGATCGAGCGGGGAGGGGAAGGGGGAGGTTGCGCTGGCGAACGCCGGGGTGCCGGGGGCGGCGGCGGCGAGGCTGTGCTCGCCGAGGTCGGCGTCGGCGTCGGGGCGCGCGCTGCCCCAGGCGAGCTGCCACCACGGCTGGTGCTGCCATTTCCCGTAGGCGCTGCTCATGTAGAGCCGGAGCGGACCTGGGCGCTCGACGGCGGCGTTGCGGAAGGCGCGGAGGAGCGGCAGCTCCGGCGCGGCGGTCTCGTTCAGGTTGAAGGTCGCGCGCTTCGGCGGCTCGTCGAGCAGGCTGGCGCCGGCGTCCGGCGGGGCGGCGACGAGCAGGGCGGCGAGGCCGCAGGCGGCGGCGAGGCGGTGGGCGGCGGCGCGGGACGTTGCCGGCATGGGATCGAGGGAGGGCGAGGCGCGCGGGGGAAGGTAGCTCACCCGGCGGGCGGGCGGAGCTGATTTGCCACAAACCGGCATGGCGGGGGGTGAAAACCTACCTGCGGGCGGCCGCCGGGGGGGAGGGGGGCGCAACCCCGGTCGGGCGGGGCGGGGGGCGCCGCAACCCCGGGGGGCGCCGCAACCCCGGTCGGGCGCCGCAACCTCGGTCGGGGGCCGCAACCCCGGTTGGGCACCGGGCACCGCAACCCCGGTCGGGCACCGCAACCTCGGTCGGCCGCCGGGGGGGCGGGCGCCGCAACCCCGGTCGGGTACCGCAACCTCGGTCGGGCGCCGCAACCCCGGTCGGGCGCCGCAGGCACCGCAACCTCGGTCGGCCGCCTCAACCTCGGTCAGCTCAGGCCGCCGCGGAGGCGCGCGTCAGCCGGTCCCGCACCGCGTCCCACGCCGGATCCTCAGGCACGGCGGCGATCACGATCACATCGCATCCCGCGTCCTCGAGCCGGTGCAGCGCCGCGTAGAGCCCCGCCGCGTAACCGGCCGGATCCCCGGGGAGTACCTCCGCGTGCGGCCCTTCCGCCGTGCGCCTTCCGCGCTCGATGGCCCCGGCGCGCGCCCCGCCCCGCGCGGCGCGCTCGACCTCGTCTCGGACCGCCTCCGCGGGGACCAGCGCCACCTGCGCGCGCGGCGCGTAGTGGCGCGCGTGGGTCCCCGGCGCCGGCGCGCGCTCGGTCGTGGCGGTGATCAGCCCGGCGGTCGTCTGGAGCGGCACGAGGGCGGCGATCGCCTCCGCGGCCACGCACCCCGGCCGGAGCAGCCGCGCCGGCGAGGTCGTGACGTCGACGATGGTCGACTCGATGCCGACCGCCGTCGGCCCCCCGTCGACGATGGCGTCGATGCGCCCGCCGAGGCTCTTCTCGACGTGATCGGCGGTGGTCGGCGAGATCGCGGTGGAGCGGTTGGCGCTCGGCGCGGCGATCGGCAGCCCGACCGCGTCGAGCAGGGCGCGCGCGACCGGGTGCACGGGCACGCGGATCGCGACGGTCGGCCCGCCGGCGGCCACCTCGTCGGCGACGCGGTCGGGCCGGCGCGCGACGATGAGGGTGAGGGGCCCCGGCCACATCGCCTGCGCGAGGCGCTCCGCGTCGTCGGGCCAGCGTTCCGCGAGCGCGCGGGCGGAAGCGACATCCGGCACGTGGACGATCAGCGGGTTGCCGGGCGGCCTCCCCTTCGCCTCGAAGATGCCGCGCGCCGCGGCCGCGTCGTCGGCGCGCGCGCCGAGCCCGTACACGGTCTCCGTGGGGAAGGCGACGAGCCCTCCGCGGCGGAGGATCTCGGCCGCCCGTGCGATGGATGCCGCGTCAGCGGCGAGCCGCTCGGTTCGCATGCGCCGCGCTCCATGTTGCCCGGGCGGGCGGGAGGCAAACGAAAACCGACGGGGCACCTGGCCGAGCTCGCGAGCCGCGCGGGCGACGAGGCGCAGGGGCGCGAGCTCCGCGCGGCCCGCCGGCGCTGCAGCCGCGGACGTCGCGGAGCACGGCGCATGCATGGTGCTGTCGTCATCGTCAAGAGAAATCGTCGCGGCGCCGGCACTCGTGGGCGACGAAGACTCGCCGACTCATCGGTTGCGAGCACCGCGCCGAGTGATCTCTGAGCCCGTGTACCGCCTGCACGGATCGACCCTCATGCAGGATGATCGGCTGTGGCCGCCGTTCTGTCGTAGACCCCTACACCTGCCCCTGGAATGATGCTGAGCATGTTGTGGGCTTCGAGCCGGAAGTCCCCCTCGCTGCGCCAGAGCCACCCGGCGAAGGGACTCACCGCAAGCCGGGGCTCGGTCCCGACCTGGATCCCGCCCACGCTCACGCCGCCGCTGAACTCGAGTGCCTGTGCCGGTGCCGAATCAAGGGCGAGCGCACCGATAAACAGCAGGCCGATCTTGCTGAGGGTGCGCATGGACATGGCGGAAGACCTGGCCGATACGCGGAATGCGACGTGAGGGCGGGTACAATTTTTTTTGGACGTGGCGCGGGCGTCAACGAGGACGTCGGCGAGCCGATCTGCGGCACTGCCCGTCCGATCGCGCTGCCAGCAGCCAGCTCTCACAGCCGAGAGAGCCGTCCATCTTCGAGCAGCACCCAGGGGGCCGAAGGCGAGTACGCCTCGGTCCCAGCGATGGGCAGGCTTGGCGCATCCGTGAGCCGATCGAGCCCCTTGTCCCGGAGCTGCATCCCACGTTCCGTGAGGCGGTACACCTTCGAGCGCATAGGGGAGCCAGCGTTGGGCGGCCTCGGGCCAGGTGCGCGCTCCACGGCGGCGGAGCCGTGCTTTGCCCATTGGTCTAGACGCGCTCGCAGGAACAAGTCGCCTGTGCAGGAGAGGAGCTCTCGCAAATCCAGTCCAAACTGCGATTTGTGACAAAACACAGAGACGGCAGTCAGGTTCTCTTCTGTCGACAGGATGGTCAAAATGAGCTCATCGAGTCGGCTCAAACGTAGCGTACCTCCAGCGGCCTGTCGTGGAAAGAAGCATGATAGAAGCCCCCACAAGGGAGCGAGCTCCGGAAATCCATCAACGCCACGGATGCAGCTTTCGACGAACAGCAATGGGTTATCATCTACGTAACACTCCCAGAGGCGAACAGCGTGTTCGTAGCGTTCCACTGGCCAGGGGCACGCCGTGTCGAGGCGATCCAGGAGAACCTCATTAGGATGGTGCGCCACGGACGCGGAGCAGTTGAACCGCGGCATGATCGGTGGCTCGCAAGACCTATTTATCGTGCCAAACACAAACTCGAACTCGGCGACCAAGACCTCGCCGCTCGCGATCCCGAGGTGCCGCAACCAGCGACAGGCCCTCCATAGGTTCACTCGTTCGCGGAGGCTCACCGATACCCACAAGACAACTGGCAGCCCCCAGCGGATATCCGGCGAATAGAGCCGATCCCACGGTTCGCCCGACTCGTCTCTGAACGAGCTCTCCTCGAACAAAGAACGCCATGTCTCACGTGTCCGGGCATGTTCGAGGGCATCCAGGCGGCTTGGTCCGACAATAAGGCAGTCGGAGGCTCGCACCACGTTGATGGCGCCGATGTTCAGAAGACTCTCTGTTGTAGCCGCATCGAAGGCTACATGCGTCGCCGCGCGGAGGAGGGCTGCCTTTGTCATGATCAATAAAACCCACACTGATAGCACTCGCTGTATTTATAGGGTCGCTTGTTCTGACAATCGTCACGACAATAATCGCAAAGAGTCCTGCCGGAATCGATCTCACGCGTACAGCGCCCCCGTTTATCCTCGCACTTCTCGTACATCTCGGTACATGGGTGAACGGGCGAGCACCCCCCCGCCATCGCAAGCTGTGCGCTGCCCACATCGTCGTCTTCCGGCTCGTCTTCTTCGTCGTTGTTCGGGTAGTCTCCCGCCCCTACGGATTCTGTCGGGTATCCAGCACCCGCACTCCCCGGCTCTACCGTGTCGCAGTTGTAGGTCAAGTCGCATGCCGACGCGAGCACCATTGCGAGCCCGCCACATAGCACGAGCGCGCTCGCCTTCAGCTTCAAGCTGTACCCCATATCTTCCTCCCCTTCCGGATGAGCGCACCGATCTCCCAGCAGAGAGGCGGCGTCAACAAGTGATCTGGACCACGTTACGTCATGCGGTCTTTGCGCATGGGAGCCGGGGCGCGACCGGCCGCTTCGGTAGGTTGAGGCGTTAAGCAGCGAGCTCGGCGGCATCTCGTCTACCCGCTGGCCCGCTACGTCCGCAGCGGAGCGACTACCCGCTGGCCCGCTACGTCCGCAGCGGAGCGACCGGCGGCTCCGGCCCTGGTTGCAGGCAGCCTGCCGGATTCGTCACGCCGTGTGGCCTCCGTGTGCCCCGACGCCAGGGCACGGGGCTTCCAGAGTGCGATCCAGTGCCAGGCGGGAACTTCCGTGTGCTGGTTGAGATCGACGGATTCGATGAGCGGTTCTCTCGCCATTTCCACGGTGTCGACGAGCTCCAGGCGCTCCTTGAGGGATGCCGGATGGTGCCGCTCCTCCTGACCATGCTCGCCCCAGCCGGCGCCAAGTTGCAATGGCTCGGGGAGGACGACCTCGGCTTCGGGACGTCTTCTGCGATCCCCTGAAGGAGCGCTGAAAGTCACAGGGAAAGTAGACCAGGCGTCCCTTCCAAAGCGCCCAGGCGGGAGGTGCCGACGTGGTGATCAGATCCAGCGCGCGCCGAGAGCCCCAGGACCGCCGCGGCCGTGCCGGCGCCGACGATCACCACGAGCGCGCCCGCCGCGCGGCGTCAGCCTGGCCGAGCACCTGCTGCTGGGCGTGCGAGCTCAGCGCCCCGGCGGCGAGACGCTCCAGGACCGGGGCGACCGCGTCAGCGTCGATCCTGTGGTTCCCCGGTCTCCGTCGTCTAGCTACTTTGCGACGGCGAGTTTGATGTACGCGTTCGGTGACCCGCATGCTGTTCTGGAGCCTCTGCGCTGCGTAGAAACCAGCGCCGGAGGTGTGGATGGACGAGAGCAGACGCATCTGGCGCGACCGGGTGGCGCGCTGGCACAAGAGCGGGCACTCCGCCCGCGTGTTCGCAGAGCAGGAGGGAGTCAGCGCCGGCACGCTGTACTCCTGGAGCCGCCGACTGGGCATGAAGCGGAGCGAGTACCGGCAGCGCTCGGACAAGGCGACGCTGCCCGCGTTGCTCCCTGTGGTGGTCGCCCCATCGGGCGCAACGGCGCCCTCGCTGGGCGCGGCGCTGGAGATCGTCCTGCCAGATGGCGCGGTCGTGCGCGTGCCGCCGACGTTCGATGAGGACACGCTCTCGCGCGTCGTTCGTGCGCTCGGAGGCTCGCGATGATCCCGGGTCGCGTCTCGATCTACGTCGCCACCGAGCCGCTGGACCTACGGCGGTCGTTTGATGGCCTCGCCGCCGTCGTGCGTGAGGTGCTGCGGCAGGATCCGCTCTCCGGCGCGCTGTTCCTCTTCTTCAACCGGGCAGCCGACCGTTGCAAGGCCCTGTGGTGGGACCGCAGCGGGTACTGCCTGCTTTACAACCACCTGTCTTCACACTACACCTCTTTCGGCTTCAGACGAGGACGTTGGTTCCGGCTCCGTGACGCATGGGCTGCCGCCGCCCGGTCGCTGACGCGATCCCAGCGGCTGCAGTGCTTCGTAGGGTGAGTCGCCGGCTTCTCGTAGAGCCACGCGTGGCCGTTGTACGCATGCGCCTTGATGATGCCGTGCTTCACCCAGCTGGTCAGGGTGGCCTCGTGGATTCCAAGGCGAGCGGCGAGTTCCTTCTTGGTGAGCAGCCCGCGGGCGCGCAGCCGGTCGAAGCGCGGTCGCAGGTCATAGGTATGCACGAGGTACTGCACGCGCTTCGGCGTGAATCGGGCTCCGCCTCGGCCGGGCCAGGCGGCCCCGCCGGGATGGAGCCCACGCGCGTTGAGGATGTCGGCGATCTCGTCGTAGATGTGGCGGTCGAGCAGCCGGTCGACGAGCTCGACAAGCTCCGCCGGCGTCTTCACTTTCTCCCAGGAAGCTTTCGGGTTCACGGTCGTGAGCGTCGTCGTTTGACCGCCTCGGAAGCGAATATGGATCTTCGTGGTCCCGTCGGCAGGTTGCTTCACGAGCGTTGCGTCCTCCACCACGTAGGCTAGCATTCGCTTCCGCTCCCGGTTCGGCGTCGACGGGTCGGACCACAGCCGCTTGAAGTCGGTCGTCATCGCGACAAGTCGATCGCGAAGCGCCTCATCGATCGCGATCCCATCCTCGTGCCGAGCGCGCTCGCGTTCGTCCCGCGCCTTCTCCAGTTCGCGAAGTTTCTCATTCCAATCGGATTCGAGTGTATCTGCAACGAGACGGTTGACGGGGTCAACCATCATGAAGCGGCGCTGTGCGAGGTCGGCGCCGATCTGCGCCCGCTCGATCGCGCGACAACGAAGCTGATCCGCTTCCTCGTACCGTGCCTCGACCTCTTTCCGAATCTCGATCGCCAGCTCGACGGCGGCAGGCGTCATCTTCTCGGCCACCAAGAGCCCGACCGCTTCGTCGATGGGAGGCCCTGCGAGGGACTGGCAGTTCGGTTCGGCACGGGAATCGGTGGCGCGGTCACAGACGTACCAGGACTCGAGCTTCCCTCGCGCCTCCCTGTAGCGTACGCGAAGATGCTGTCCGCATCGCCCAAAGACGGCGCGCCCTTGAAGGAGCGCGCCGCCCTCGCGCGGTGGCGATGCACGCGCGGCGTCGTACCCCCGACCGTTCGACGCGAGAAGCCGAAGGTTCTCCTCGTATCGGTCCCAGGTGATGTAACCAGGATGAGCGTCGGGGATGCAGGCAAGCCAGTCATCACTCGCGCGCCTCCGCTGCGTCTTCTTGCCATCGACCGTCCGACTGTACACGCGCTGTCCGTACGCGTAGGCACCGGCGTACCGCGGGTTGCGCAGCGTCCGCATCGCGACCGACGCCGTGAGCGGACGGAAGATCACGCCCGCGGCTGGGGCGCGGAGGCGAGACGGGAAGCGGAGGCCCTCGTCTCGAAACGCCTTGACCGTCTGGTGTGCCGAGCCGACGCGGGCGAAGGTCTCGAAGAGGTGCGTGATCGTTTCGCGCACCTGCGCATCCGGGTCGAGGACGACGGCCCCGCTCTCATCGTAGACGAAGCCAGTGGGGAGAAGGCATCGATACTCACCGCGCCGGACCTTGTTCAGGACCCCGCCGCGCAATCTCGCCTTCAGGACGTGCAACTCCGCCTCGCTCATCGTTCCCTTGAGGCCGAGAAGGAGACGATCGTTGAAGCTCGTCGGGTCGTACACGCCATCCTCGTCGAGGATCAGGGTGTTCGCGAGGGCGCAGATCTCGAGCAGCCGATGCCAGTCGGCGTTGTTCCTCGCGAGCCTCGAGACCTCGAGCCCCATCACGATCCCGGCGCGCCCGAGCCCGACATCCGTCACCAGCCGCCGAAACCCTTCGCGCCAAGCCGCGGATGCACCTGACTCTCCCTGGTCGGAGTCGATCACGACGATGCGATCGTCGGGCCAGCCGAGCGCGGTCGCGCGCGCTCGAAGCGCATACTGGCGTTTCGTGCTCTCGATGTTCTCGACCACCTGCTTCATCGACGACTGTCGGACGTACAGGTAAGCGTCACGCTCGAGATGGTGCGACTGAACTTTGCGCGATTCATCCATGGTTCCTCGGGGAAGTGGATCTCGTCGCCATCGCTGCGAAGAGGTGAACAACGGCTCGTTGGTCGTCACCGGGGGGCAACCTCGGAGGCGACGATTGCGTCGGGCGGGATGTCGTGCTCTGAGCGGCCGCTGCCCGCGCCCACGCCCACATGCCTCGCCGAAGCAAGAGCGCAAGACCGCTCCTCGCCTCGAGGGGAAGCCGTTCGCCAAGAGCGGCTGCTCGCAATGTCTCGTACTGCTCGGTCACTTTTGCCCTCGCAGCGGCTTCCTCGGCACCGGCTCGGGTGCCCGCTTTGTCGTTTTTTTTCCGCCGAACGCCCGCTCGATCGTCCTGGGGTGGATCTCGATCGAAAACACCTGCCAGACCAGCCTCGCCAGCTCGCGCGCCCGGAGCGGTTTCCCCGGGACGATCCGTTTCTCGACGAAGGCTAAAATGTCACCCTGGAGCTTGTGCGGCCCACGGGGGCCCCTTTTCTTTGGCACGAGTCCGCCGAGACCCGCATCATCGAAGCTCGCTCTGGCCTGGTAGTACGTCGGGCGAGAGACCCCGTACTCGGCGGCGGCCTGTGTTACTGACAGGTTGTCGATCGACACGCGACGCAACATCTCGTACCTCACCTGCATCAGGTCGCGAGAATCGAAGAAACCGCCCGCATGGAACTTCGGATCGCTGACCTTGTCGGGGGACGGGTTCAACGTGCCGTCCTCGCGGAGCGCTGCGGTCTTCGGCTCTGTCCGGTTGCCTCGTTTCAGCATGAGCCCTCCGACATGTGAGTCACGGTAACTAGGCCGCACCAGTGACCGATGTCAAACGTGCGCAACGCGTATTGGTCAGATCTCGTCGCGCTTTTTCGCATGTTCGGGTCGTCTACGCTTTGTGGACGGCAGATTTCGCTTTACATGTGCGGTGTTATTCCCTTTACGCGCTTGAGCCCGGTGCTCCTGCTCGACGAGGTGCGACACCAGGCCGGCGAGCTCCAGGAGATCGGCTACCCGGAGCAGCGCGCGCCCCTCGCCGATGACGAGCTCTGGATCGGGCGCGACGACGTCGGTCCACTGCCGCGGCACCGAGTAGACGTGCTCCTCGTCGACGCGCAGCAGGAGCCGCGTCCCGTACCGGTTGTACCGCTCGCCCACGCAGACGAGCTGCCGTCCGCTGAGCGGGTGGAACGGGTGCGTCACGCGCACAAGGCGCGCGCCCGTGGACGAAGGGCGTGCAGTTCGTGGTGAGGTACAAGCGTCTAGAGCGCGGGACCTTCCGAGCCCCGCGTGCGGTCACGCCGGGAGCCACGAGCGTCGTCATCGACGCGGCCGAGCTCGGGAAGATCCTCGAGGGCATCGCGCTTGCGCCGACGAAGCTGCGGCGCGAGGTCCGTCTCGCCGAGGCAGCACCGGCTCCAGCCCCCTGAGCTTACCTGAGCTTCGCGCACTGCCGGGCAGCGCACGCGCTGCATTCCGGCGAGAGCTACTTCTTTTCCTGCGACAACCCCCTTCAAAAAGCAAGAAGTCACGAGTACTTAGCGCCTCGTGGGCAAGCCGCTCGAAGAGCAGATTCATGACCTGAAGGACAAGCTGGCGCGCGCCGCGCACGAGCGCGACGAGTACCGCAAGCTCTACGAGCTCGCCAGCATCGAGCTGGAGCGGCTTCGCCGGCACATCTTCGGCCAGAAGGCCGAGCACGTCGACCCCGGGCAGATGCAGCTGGCCTTCGATGCCATCGTGCAGATGCTCGCGGGCGCAGGGGCGCCGACGGGCGCAGCGGCGCCAGCCGACGCGGACACGCCAAGCTCGCCTGAAGGCGGCGGCGCTGCGCCAGCAGACGCACCTGGCGGCGGCGGCAAGGGGCGCAGGACTACTCCGCACGGACGGCAGAAGCTGCCCGAGCACCTGCCGGTCGAGCGCATCGAGCTGCTCCCGCCCGAAGTGCGCGACGAGCGCGCCACCGACATGGTCCGCATCGGCGAAGAGGTGTCCGAGACGCTGGAGTGGAGGCCCGCGAGCTTCGTACGGCTGCAGATCGTACGACCCAAGTTTGCCAAACAGGGCGAGCCGGAAGCGGGCGTGGTCATCGCCGACGTGGCCGACAGTCCCGTCCCCCGGTCGCTGGCTGGGCCCGGGCTGCTGGCCCACGTGCTGGTGAGCAAGTACGGCGACCACCTGCCGCTGCATCGGCAGGAAAAGATCTACGAGCGCCAAGGGGTGCACCTGGCGCGCTCGACGCTCTGCGGCTGGGTCAGCTCGTGCGCCGAGGTGCTGGGCCATCTGGTCGGCGCCATGGCCAAGGATGCGCTCTCCGCGCATTGCATCGCCATCGACGCTACTGGGGTGCTCGTGCAGGCGAAGGACAAGTGCCGGCGCGGTCACTTCTGGGTGCTCGTCGCCGACCGGGATCACGTGCTGTTTCGATTCACGCCGCGTCACAACCAGGACGGCCCCAAGGAGTTTCTCCGCGGGTACAAGGGCTACGTCCAGGCGGACGCATCGAGCGTCTACGAGGAGCTGTACCGGACCGAGCAGGTCACGGAGGTGGGCTGCTGGGCGCATTGTCGGCGGCGCTTCTTCGAGGCGATGTCGTCGGACCGGGAGCGCGCGATGACGGCGCTCGGCTTCATTCACCAGCTCTTCGCCATCGACAAGGCCACCAAGGACCTGGCTCCCAGCCGTCGCACCGAGCAGCGCCGCAGCAGCGCCCAGCCCGTGCTCGATGCCTTCCGCGCCTGGCTCGACAAGGAGGAGCTGCTCGTGCTGCCCAGGAGCCCCATCGCCGGAGCCATCGGGTATGCGCGCAACCAGTGGACTGCGCTCACCCGTTTCCTCGAGGACGGGCGGCTTCGCCTGGATAACAACCGCAGCGAGCTCGAGCTCCGCAGGGAGGCGCTCGGTCGTAAAAACTGGATTTTCGTGGGCAGTGACGATGGTGCGGAGTGGAACGCCACCATCGTGTCGTTGATCGCCTCCTGCGCCATGCACCAGCTCGACCCCTGGGCCTACCTGCGCGACGTGCTGATCCTGCTGCCGGGCTGGCCGCGCGATCGGGTCATCGAGCTCGCTCCCAAGTCCTGGAAGCAGACCCTCGAGAACACCGACGCTCGGCAGCGGCTCGCTGCCAGCCCGTGGACCTGGGCGCCGGCCACGCTGGCCGCCTGAGCGCTGCGGCGCCCGCTCTGCGCTACGGGTGACCTCCGGCGGCGCCGCGCTTGCCGCGGGCACTGCTCGCCGGCGTTGCCGCGGTGGCGACGGAGCTCCGCCGTCCGTTTTGGCGCGCCGCGAGCGGCCCTTCTTCTGCTGCTCAGGCTCGACCGCCGAGGCGATCGAGCTGCCGGCGCGCCGCCTCCGCGCGCCGACGTCGCGCGCCGCGCGCTCTTCGGCCTTCGCCTCCGGTCTGCTCAGTCCGGTCTCGCCGCTGGTGCCGGCGCCCTGCCGTCGCTCTCGCATCGCAAGGCAAGCCTATGTCCCGGGCCTGCTCGGCGTCAGGATGGGCTCTACCGAACGGATACAGTTTGATTCACTCGTCCAGCGCTTTGAGAAATCTGGCGTTTCGCCGCGGCCGATGGCGAGCGCCCACGTCTCCAGCAGGGATGCGCTCCTCTTCCAGAACTTCTTGCAACCGTCGATGTAGTCGATGACAGCGTCTCGCTGTCCGATGGAGAGCAACTGGGATGCGAGCTCGAAATCAGGTCCAAAGCTGTCAAGCTGCGGCGAGCCGCGGACGTCGCTCGCGGCCCGCAGGTGTTCTGCCGCGCTGGCAGGCTCGTTGCGTGCAAGCGCGACCTTTCCCAGGACGATGTGTGCGCAATGTATGGCATTGCCGTACTGAAATGTGTCGACGTGATCCTCGGCGTCGGAAAGCAGTCGCTCTGCGGCTTCGGTCGCTCGCTGGTAGTCCTCGGACACGACCGCCGCCTGCGCGATGTCCATGAGGATTCCGAACGCTCCGAGCGTACAGCGCTCAAGGCTGAGCGCCGCTTCGTATTCCGCGAGCGCCTGTCGAGCTAGCCGTATACGTTCTTCGCGCGATGTGGATCCGATGCTGGACCTGAAGTGCAGACCGCCTAGAGGACCGATCAGGTTGATTTTGTGATAATTCTGCGCTCTTCGATGGAAGGCTCGACCGTCTCGCCCGGGCCATGATCTCGTCCGCGTCCGGAGGTTCACGGATGGAACGATGGTCGCCGCCGGTGGAGCTGTCGCGGCAGGAGCAGGCGCTGATGAAACGGCTGACACGCGTGAGAGCACTGTTCGGCTTTCTCAGGCTGCACCGGCACGAGCTGTTCGATGAGACCTTCCAGGAGCAGCTGGAGGGCATGTACCGGACGACGGGGGCAGGTGAGCCGCCGCATCCGCCGGCGCTGATGTGCATGGTTACGCTGCTCCAAGGCTACGTCGGCGCATCGGATGCCGAGGCGGTGGAGCTGGCCGTAGTTGACCTGCGCTGGCAGATGGTGCTCGGCTGCCTGGGTGCGGCCACGCCGCCGTTCTCGCAGGGCGCGCTACAGGCGTTCCGAGAGCGGATGGTCGCGCACGAGATGGACCGGGTGCTGCTGGAGCGGACCGTGGCGCTCGTTCGGTCCGGCGCGATGACGGAGGGCGAGAGGCGCGCGGTATCCAAAGCGCTGCGGGTAGCCATCGATAGCCGCCCTTTAGCGGGGGCCGGTCGGGTTGAAGACACGATCAACCTGCTCGGCCATGCTGCACGCAGCATCGTCCGCGTCGTGTCAAAGATCACGGAGCGTCCGCGTGAGGAGATCTGCCGCAAGGCGGGCATCCCGCTGCTTCTGGCTCCCAGCATCAAGGCCGGGCTCGATCTCGACTGGAGCGACCCGAAACAGAAGGCAGCGGCGATTCAGATCCTGGAGCGGCAGGTCTCGTCACTGCAGCAATGGGTCGACCGCCATCTGGACGACGTCGTCGAGCAGCCGCTGCGCATGTATCTGGATGCGCTCACACAGGTGGGAGACCAGGACCTGGAAACCGCCGAGGACGGGACCGTTCGCATCCGGCAAGGGGTTGCGCCCGACCGCCGTGTCTCGATCGAGGACGCCGAGATGCGCCACGGCCGCAAGAGTCGCTCGAAGCGGTTCGACGGCTACAAGGAACACATCGCACGCGATCTTGACCTTCCCGTCATCGTCGCCTGCGCGGTCACGCCTGCAAATCGGCCCGAAGAAGAGGGTGCCGCACCGATCGCCGAGGACGTCCAGCGTCAGCGGCTGCGCCTCGTCGAGCTCCACATTGATCGCGCCTACGTAAACAGTCCCGTCGTTGACGACGTGATCCGCGCGGGTGGCCAGGTGTTCTCGAAGCCTTGGGGCCAGCGGGCTCGAAGCCCCGATTTGTTCAGCAAGCGCGATTTCAAGATCGACCCGCGCGCCAAGACAATCACGTGTCCAGCGGGACAGGTCGAGGTGTTCGAGCCGGGCGACACGGTCGAGTTCGATCCCGAGGAGTGCGGCGCGTGCCCCCTTCGAGCCAAGTGCACGCAAGCTGCCTCGGGGCGAGGGCGGACCGTGTCCATCGCCGAGGACGAAGCTCTGCAGGGCAAGTTCCGGAAGTTGCAGCAGACCGGGCCAGGACGCGCCGTGCTCCGGCAGCGGACAGCTGTGGAGCATGCGCTTGCCCACATCGCGGCACGCAAAGGACACAGCGCGCGCTACATCGGCGCCAGGAGAAACCTGTTCGACCTCCGGCGCGCCGCAGCGATCCAGAATCTCGAGGCGGCTCAGCGGCTGATCCAGGAGGCTGCGTAACTAATTGGAATTAGATGATTTTCAACCCGTTCGGCGTTCTAGGAGCTCTCGCCAGCTTGGGTTGTCCGGTTCGATCGTGGCTCCTCGTCCGTACAGCTCTTCGGCGATGTCTGGGTCTCCGGCCGAAAGAAATCCCCCGGCATTTCTGAGTATGGTGGGATCGTTGGGCCTATCGGATACCGTGCTCAGCCAGATCTTCTTTCCTTCGTTGTACGCATCCAGGTGTTGTTCCGGGTACATGCGCGCGAAGGCGCCGAGGTGGATCTCTGGATGATGTGCGATCAGCCAGTGAATGTGGTCTGCTCGTCGGTTTTGTGCGTCATCGTTAAGGTTCGTGAAATAGAAGCCCATCAACTTCACGCGCGCTTCGATGTCGTCAGGATGTTTCAGTTAGGCGGGTCTCAAGGTCTGCTGCGTCTTGCGCTGCCAGGTCGACGGCGTCGGTGCATAGGGAGATCCAGTCGGGTGAGCGTTTCATGGTGCTGCGAGCATAGCGCGTCTGGCAGGCGCATGCCGGCAAGATCGGCGCGGTTGCTGTCCACCCGACCGAGCTCGGGCACGTCGCCGGTAATCCGGTAATGAGGATCGCCCGCGCGAACGCGGCGCAGCCGCCCTTCCAGGTGGCAGGTGGCGCCGGCGCGGACGTCGCATAGACACGTTGGCGAAGCTCGGCGCGGCCGCCGTCCACCTGGCCGAGCTCGGGCACGTCGCCCGCCACGGCGGGCCGCGCCTCGGCGGGCCCCAAGAAGGACGCGTTTCTAGCGGTCGCAGCAGAGAACGTGCGTTTCTCCACGCTCCAGCTTGCCGCTCACGATCTCGGAATCCGTCGAAGGGGTGCAGGTGCCAGGCTCGTTCTGCGTCCAGGCGGACCGCATCGTCGCGATCTCTCCATCGATCGCCTCCGTGCAAATCGGACGATCCGCATTGGAAATAGCGATGGATCCAGCCTCGCGCGAGCAGTCTTCATCGCTATACAGCGTGGTTTGTGCGGTGCACCTGCCGCCGCGTGGCGCGCCGCACGAGCACGGGGTACACGTGCGAGTGTCCGTGTAGACCGGGAACTCGAACCGTACATCCTTCCCTCGCCAGCATTCGCCATTTTCTTGAGGGAGATAGCATTGACGAAAATCCGTGGGAATGATCGCGCTTGAACCTGGAAGACAAGCACGGACGAAGCTCATGTTCTTTCGCGACGGTGCTGGTACTGGCGAGACAGGTTGACAGTCGGCGAGCGTCGGCGGATCGAACGTCACGGAAGCGTAGTCGCTGCTCGTTACCGAGAAGGCGCCCGCCTTGCACGCACCGTCCCAGGAGTCGCCACCGATGAGCGTGACGATGGGGTCGCCACCGGGGCAACCCAAGGTGTCAGCGGACACCTCCGACGGCAGCATACAGGCTGCCGGGGTACATTCACAAGGCTCGCATGTGTCCGGCTCAAGCTCCAAACCCCACCCTGTCCATCCTTCCCACAGGAGCTTGCCATCCGGATCGCATCTCTGTGCCTGTTCCTGCCGGCCGCCGAAGATCAGAATGAGCTTGCTCGGATCCGGATCCGGTAGGTCATCGTCGGTGACCGGCGACGAGCAACCGATGAGTGCCAACGTGGCCAATGTGTAGAATGTATCCGTTCGCATCGTGCGCCTCATCCTTTGCTGCGGTCAATCATCGTTGATGACCCTCTGCTCGGTGCAGCAGAACACGCGTGTTTCGCCGCTCTCGATCCCACCTTCGACGCGGGATGTGGCCACTGTTGGCGAACAAGCGCCCGGCTCTTCGTGCGCGAGGATCACGCGCGCCGCTGCCAGCGTCGAGTTCGGTTGTGTGTCGATGCACAGCGCGTGGGCCTCGACGCCGTTGATCAACGTCATCAGATCGGAGCAGCCTGTGTCGCGGAAGAGCAGCACGTCCGCCACGCATCTCCCACCAGCGGCATCCCCGCAGGCGCATGGAGTGCATGTGCGAGCATCGCTGAGCCGCTCCCGGAACTCGAAGCGACCGGAGAGGCCCGGCGGGCATGATCCGTCAGGATCGGGTGCGATGCACGTCAATCCGTTGAATGAGGCAAAGTATCCTGGAACCCACGGGCAAGCTCGCGCAAATACCCCGGTAAGGGGCGGCGGGGTGAGCTGCTCCGAGGGCTCGCATCGGGGGGCCACCGTTGGCGGAGCGAGGGTGATCGAAGCAAGCTCCTCATCCGGGACGAGTGGACGGGCTTTGATGCACTCCCCTCGTTGGTACTTTGCGGTGTCGAACTTGACCGAGATCCCTTCGTCTGCGCATAGCGCCGCCTCGTGGGCCACAAACTCGGACGGCAACAGGCATCGGGCAGGTCCACAACTGCACGTCCCGCACTCTTCCTGATGGCTCGCAGACACATCGGCCCATCCGTCCCAGTAGTCCAGCCGGCCCAGGGGACATGGTGGAGGGTTCGGGTCCGAACCAGACCAAAGCAGTACCGAGTGATCCTCGGTTCGGGGTACGGGAATTTCGAGGCCTTCACCGCAACCGAGCAGCGCAGCCGCACCGAGGGCAAAGTAAGATGTTGATCGCATCGTGAACCCCTCCCCCTCGCTCAGTATTGGTGCTTCCCGCAAACGAGGAACCCGTCACAGACATCGCCGTCCTTCGACGGCGTGTTCATGGCCTGCCGCGTGACCGCGTCCTTTCGGTTCGTGACGGAGCGAGGCGCGACGGGCGGCGGCGCTCGCGGTGCATCGGACGGCCGCGGGGGAGGCGGGGTGGTGGCTCGGAGGGCTGCGCCCTGAACGAGCCGCGCCAGGTGCGGCGCTGCGACGCTGCGGGGGGGCTGCTCCCACCGGAGGAGGAGCGCTCCCGAGCTCCCGAGCAAGAAGGCGAGCGCGAGCACGGCACCGAGCTGGCGCGCGGGGGAGCGTCGCTCAGGGGTGCCGCTTGAACGCGGAGGGGCCGAGGGCGTCGGCGCTACCGGCAGCACCGGAGAACACGGAGGGGTCGAGGGCGCCGGCGCTACGGGCGGGCTCGGATCGAGCAAGATCGGAGCGAGGTCCGGTAGGTCGGGCGCTGAGGGCAACGGCGGTGCGACTGGAGGCGCGTTGGTGGCGTGGTCCCGCGCGTCCCGCGGCGGTACGGCGCTCTTGAGCGTGTCGGGCGTGTCGGGAGGTCGTGGCGCGGCGAGCGGCGGCGCGCTGGTGACGTCGCCCCGCGGCGGCATCACGCTCTTGACCGTATCGGGCGCTTCGGAAGGGCGCGGCGTGGGGAATTCGCTGGCTCGTCCCCCCGCTTCACCCGAGGCGAACGGCTTCGCCTCGTCCTCCTCCACGGAGATCGGCGCTCCCTCGGCCGGCTCGCACCGAGCGCCGGACGGCTCCGCGAAGATGGCCGTGTGGGGAAGCTCCGGCGGTCCGCCGAGCTCTTCCCACGCGCGCGCGAAGGGCGTCAGGACGGAGAGCACCTTGCCGATGCTCGGCTGCCGCCGCTTGGGGTTCTCCTCGAGGGCCGTCTGGATCACGGCCTGAAGCAGCGGAGGGAGACCGCTGGGAAAGCTCGGGGGCGTGGTCCACGGCGAGAGGGCGCGCTTGCACAAGAGCTCGTGCATGAGCGTGCCGAAGCCGTAGACGTCCGCGCGGGGTCCCAGCCGACCCCCGGAGAGGAGCTCCGGCGGTGCGTACCCGTACGGGTCGTGACGCGCTTGTTCCGCGCCGAGCTGAAAGAGACGGACAAAGCCGAAGTGTGTGATCGCGTTTCGGCCATCGCCCACGACGAAGACCCGGTCTGGACTGAGGGCGCCATGGAGGAACGAGAGCTCATGAGCGCGCGCAAGGCAGCGCCCGACGTCGATCACCTGGCCTTCCCAGAGCTCGCCGGCGGCTACCATACGAGCCTGACCTCCGCGCCGGCGCCTCGCGGGCGGATCTCGGCCTTCCGCGGCCAGACGACGTAGACGACCGTCGCGGCGCCGAGCGCTGCGCCGGCGACGAGCGCAGCCGAGCCGAAGCCGCGGAACAGGCTCGCTCGACGGTCGGCCGCGTGAGCGTCGTCGTGAAAGCGGCGGAACTGCGCGCTGCTCGGGCGCATCGAGCCGTCGGTCATGCGAGCCACCTTGGCGGCCGCTTCGCTCTCCGCGGCGTCGCCGGCGACGTGAAGCCCGACGCCGGCGCCGAGCAGGGCCGCCGAGGCGGCCGCGCCAGAGCCGATGATCCAGGGGTTCGGCCTGGAGCGCGCCGGCGCGATCGGAGCCGGTACAGGGGCTCTCGAGGCGGCCGCCTTCGGGGTCTCGAAGGCGAGCGAGACGCGGCGCGACTCGCGCGCCGCCACCTTCACGAGCGCATGGGCCACCTGCCCCTGCTTGCCCATCGCCGTGACCTCGTGCTGGCCAGGCGTGACGAAGACGGGGCCGCCCGCGCTCACCTCGCGGCCGTCCACGAGCAGCCGCGCCGTGCCCGGCGGGGGGCTGATGTGCAGCTCGGCCACCCGCTGACGAACGGCCGCCAGGGCGGCATGTCTCACCTCGTAGCGGCGGCGCTCGATGTCGTTGGTCGGCGCGGGCATCTGCTCGACGCACGTCTCGAGCTCGGCCGCGGCCTCCTCGAGGCGGTCGAGGCCGAGATCGAACACGCCGAGCTGGCAGACGGCCATGGTCATGGGCTTGAGCGCGTTGACCCGCGCCCAGAGCTCGCGGGCCCGAGCGAGATCGAGCCGCTTGGCGGCCCTCTCCGCCTCGTCGATGAGCTCCTGGACCTCACGATCCAGCGCAGAGGGGTCCGCGGCCGCGGTCTGGACGGGGAACGTGGAGGCGAGAGCGACGGCCAGAGCCGCCACTCGCCGAAGAGGGTCCCGTAGAAGAGGGGCACGCACGGTTCACCTCGGCGCAGACGAGGGGGACCACGACGCCGCGCTGGCCTATCCGGCGCGGCGTCGCCTTTCTACCACCGCGACGACGCGGTCGAGCGTGCAGAAGCGCCACGCGTTTCGCACAAGGGGCCGCGCTGTGCATTGCGATGGCGCGCGGAGATTTCTCGCCTTCGAACGCGAAAAGCTCCGCGGCAGGAGCCGTCACCCGTCGCTGTCGTGCTCGCGCGAGGGGGCGTTGCTGTGCAAAGGACTCGAAGGCAAGCGCGATCGCGCCGGGCGCAGAGCGCACCGCGCGCAGGGAGGTTCCCGCCCCGAGCGGTTCACAGCCGTCGCTCGGATGCCCGCGGCGGGGTCTCGACCAACCGGGAGGCTCGTCGGGAGCCGGTGGACTGGTCGGGACCGCTTCGTTTGTATGAAAAAATTCAATTTCTTTGGTTGGGACCTTCATTCAGACCTGAAAAGATCCCCCCGCGATGGTTGGCGACCTCGCCTCGGCCTCGTAACGAGCGCCGGGATTGGTCGAGACCTTCGTGGCATCTCCTTTTGGGCCGGCCGGATTGGTCTCGAGCCGTCGGAAACCGGCGGGTCGCTTGACGGGCTCGTCCGCCTCGCCGTCTCCTGCCTGGACACGCTGTACCCCGGTCAAGGAGGTCGACTGCGATGTTGAAGCACCTGATGATCGAAGAGATGGTGGCGCTCGTGTCCCCGTGGGTCGAGAACGCGCAACGGAAGCGGCTGTTCCTCTCGATCCCCGAGATCGCCGGCCTGCACCCGAAGGTGGCCGATGCCTATGAGGCCGTGATCGCGGTGCGCCCGAGCAAGGCAGGGCCGTCGGCCCAGATGAGCGTCTTGAACGACGAGCTCGGGCGGGTCGACGTGCGCCATGATCACCTCGCCAGGGCCGTGTGCTGGGGCATCGACGCGCACCGCGAGCATTGCCTCGGCGCGGACCCTCCAGACAGAGAGCGCGCCGCGGCCTGCGATCAGGTGCAGGCGAAGCTGTTTCCGGGCGGGCTCAACATCCTCAAGGCGTCGCCGACCGCCGAGGCGGGCAACACCGCGCGCATCGCCCGGCTCCTCGACGAGGAGCCGTCGATCGGCGAGTTCCTGAAGGGGATCCCGGCGCCCGGGAAGACGACGCTGCTCCACACGACGCAGCGGTGGATCAAGGCGGGCAAGGAGCTCGAGGCGATCGAGCACCGGCGGGACGAGCTCGCCGCGAAGGAAAAGACGGCGCCGGTGACCAAGGCGACGATCGCCGCCGCGCGCAGCCAGTGGTTCCGGGCCGTGTCCGCGGTGCTCGCCAACCTGGAGCTCTCCGACGCGCCGATCGAGGCGATCGAGACGATCCGCGGGCCCGTGCTGAAGGCCTCGGAGCGGGCCGGCAAGCGGTATGGCGGGACGTCCGCGGGCGAGGGGGCGAGCCAGGAGGAGCCGGGGGAGACGGCGGTGGGTGAAGCTGAAGAGGAGGCGGGCGCCGGGGACGGCGAGCTCGTGAGCTGAGCCGCCGCTGCGGGCGCCGGTGAGATCAGCCGCCGCCGCAACCCCGGTCGGGCGCCGCAACCTCGGTCGGGCGGGCGCAACCCCGGTCGGGCGCCGCAACCTCGGTCGGGCGGGCGCAACCCCGGTCGGGCGCCGCAACCTCGGTCGGGCGGGCGCAACCCCGGTCGGGCGCCGCAACCTCGGTCGGGCGGGCGCAACCCCGGTCGGGCGCCGCAACCCCCACGAAGACAACGACCGTCAGCCTCGGGCCGTCCCTGGCGATCGACTCGACCGCCGTTGTGTGGTGCCGTGATCCGCGATCGCGTGATGGGGGCGGATGGGCACGATTGATTTCCCACCGCGACCCGAGCGAGGGCCGCCCCTGGCCGCTCCTGGGCTACGCTTCGGCGCGTGGATGGTGACGTGCAGGCGTGGAAAGCGTCGATCGCCGCGCTCTACGCCATGACGCGTGGCGACCGCCCGCTGGGCCCCGTCGAGGGCTGTCCGTGCTGCGTCTCGCCCGGCGAGGCGCGCGCGCTGCATCAGGTCGCGCGCGAGTCCGCGCCCGCGGAGGCCATCGGGCGCTTTGCGTTCAAGGCCATGACCACGTGGGGCGAGCCGCGCGATTTCCGCTGGTTTCTCCCCCGCGTCCTCGAGCTCATGGCGATCGAGCAGGTCGGCGCCCTCTGCTTCGAGATCGTCGCGGGCAAGATCCTGTCGGCCGGCTTCGCCGCGTGGCCGGAGTCCGAGCGCGAGGTGGTGCGCGCCGCCTTCGCCGCGCTCTTCCGGCTCCGGCTCGGTGGCGGAGCGAGCGTTCAGGCGATCGACCTCGCCGCGTCGTGCGCGCTGCTCGGCGTGGACCTCCGGCCGCTGCTCGAGGAGCTCGCGCTGCGGGCGCTCGACGACGCGGCGGCCGCCGAGGTGTACGTCGAGCTCGCGGAGTCGGTGGTCTGCCGGCAGGGCGCCCCGGCGACCGGGGCGGCCCACGGACGCGCCGCGACGGCCGAGGCGGCCCTGTCCGGCTTCTTCTGGAGCGAGCCGACCCTCACCCACGTCGAGCGGCTGTTCTTCCGCTTTTCCAATGGGCGGCTCGGCGAGCGGCTGTCCCTCGTGGCCCAGTGCCTCGAGCTCGCCGGCGACGCGGGGGGCCTTCCAGGCGCCGGGCCGTAGCAGCGTTAGACCATGTTACCGAGCGGCGTGGAGCGGCGAGCGCGGTCGGACATGGGCGCGCGGCCATGAGCTTTGCGCATCGACAAACCCCAGGATCGCCCGCGAACATCGTCAAGGCGTCGCCGACCGCCGAGGCGCGCAACGCCGCGTGCTCTGCCGTGGCACCGAGCCCTAATAACCGCAGAAACCACAGCAATTCCGACGAATTGCAAGTAATCGCACGCCGGCTGTCACGAATGCCCGCCGAGCGGCCTAGAGGGGAAAGGAGCTCGATACGTCCATCGTTCCCCTTTCCCCGAGGCGCTGGCCACTGCCAGCCATGTCCCTGGGCCTCGGCGTGGCCGCTTGCGCCGCCTGTTGCGCGATTCCTTTGCTGGTCATCACCATCGGCGCCGGTGGGCTCGGCGCCCTCGTCGCCTTCGGTGAACCGATCGCCTTCGGCCTGGTGGGCGTTGGCGCGGTGTTGACGGTCGTCGCCCACCTCCGCCGCTCGGAGAAACGCCAGGCACCCTGCGCCGAGACGGGGGCGTGCTCGATCGACGGCGCATGCGGCTGCCGTGCTCCGGATGCGCGTACGCCGGATCGGAACGATCCCACCATCAGCTGCACCCTTTCTGGCGAACAGATGCCGGAGCGCCTCGACGAGTTCCGCGCCCTCCTCGCGCGCTCTCTCGTCCGGCGCGAGCGCTTCGACGGCGGCTTCGTCTGGACCTTGCGGGCAGATCCAGGCGTCGAGGAGGAGGCGCGGGCGCTGGCCGCCAAAGAGCAAGCCTGCTGCTCGTTCCTCCGATTCGACATCTCGTCCGATGGGCAGGAAGTCGTGTGGAAGGTCACGGCGCCCGCGTCAGAAAAGCCTCTCCTCGAGCTGCTCTACAGCACGTCCGATGGCCTGACGTCCCCCGCCGCCCCGCCGCCCAGGCTCAACGCATAGGGCTCGGCGCCCTGCGCAGCGGCTCGTCCGGCGCTGAGCGCCAGAGCAGCTCGCCAGCCGGAGGACCGGTGAAGCTCGCTCACGGCGCCGCCGCGCGACCGAGGGACCGGCCATCGCCGTCGGCGTCGATCCAGAGCGGCGCTGTCATCGCGAACGGCAGGATCCCGCCCGGATCCCCGGTGAGCACCGGCTCGAGCGGCCGCTGCCCCCGCACGATCGCCACCACGAACGTGTCCTCGGCGACGGCGATCACACCGCGCCCGCCCTTCCCGCTCCGCCCGTCGCCGCCCGCCCCTCCGACGCGGGCGCCCTGCCGCGCCGCCCCTCGCCCGCCGCCCGTTCCAAGCACCACCGGGATCTCGACCTCGTCGAGAAGCGCGCCCGCAGCCGTGGTGCGCGCGCCCTCCAGCGGGATCGCCTCGCCGCTCGCGACGCCGCCCACCAGCACATGCAGCTCCCGCGCGTCGACCCAGGGCGCGCGCTCGATCCGGATCGAGAGCGTCCGCGGCCCCCCGCGCGCCCCGCGCCGCACCGAGGCGACGCCCCCCTGGCGCGCCTCGCCGAGGCGCATCGTCACGAACGGCCCGTTCGTGATCACGACGTCGCGCCGCCGCCGCAGGCCCGCGACGAGGTCCCCCACGTCGAGCCGCCCCGGATCGTCGCCGGCCACCGCGACGTACGTGCGCGGCGTCCCCGCCTCCGCGCCGTGCAGCCCGTGCGTGTCGCTCGTCGCCGTCGGCGTGATCGGGCGGGACGCGCGGAGCAGCGCCCAGAGCTCCTCCAGCGCCCGGTCCCGCGCGGCCACCTCGCGCCCGGTCCACACCTCGAGCGCATCCGCGCCACCACCGTCCCCGACGAGCTGCGCGAGCTGGCGCGCTCCCTCCTCCGGCGCTTCCTGCGGCGCTCCAGAGCCGTGCAGCGGCGAGCCGCCGCCGTGGCGCCGGCTCAGCTGGACGACGCGCTCGCCGGGCAGCGCGCGCACCTCGCGGAGGAGCTCGCCCGCGGTCTCGTCGCCCCACCGCAGCGCGCCCTCGCGGGGCGCGGCCGCCGCTCCGCCGAGCGGGAACACGCTGAGGCTCCCGAGCCCGGCGCCGCCCCGGCCGCTCGTGAGCTCGATGCCCGGCAGCATGCGCAGCTGCGCGTCGAGCTGCAGGGCGGCCACGTCCGGCTGGAGATCGGCGGCGAGGTTGTGCTCGGTCGCCACCGCGCACTCCACGCCCTCCGCCGCGCTCCAGGCGAGCCGCACCGCCGAGGCGATGCCCGCGTCGGCGCTCCGCGCGGTGTGCTGCCGCAGGTCGCACGCGATGTAGCCCGACGTGTCGACCACCCGCTGGAGCGTCAGCGCGAGCGGCGACCGCGCGCCGTCGGCGATGTCGACCGTCGCCTCGGCGAGCGCGTACTCGGGCCCGCGCGAGGCGACGACCCGGATGCGCCCGGGCGGCAGGGGAAGATGGAGCTCGCCCCCGAGCGCGAGCCGCGGCGGCGATACGGCCTTGCCGGTCGCGGCGTCGAAGAAGCCGACCTTCACCGGGATGAGCGGGCCGAGGAGGTCCGGGGCCGCGGCGGGCGCCTGTACAGCGGCGGGCCCCGTGGCAGTGGCGGGCCCCGTGGCAGCGGCGGGCCCCGGGGCAGCGGCGGGCCCCGGGGCGCCGCGCTCCTCCACCCGGAGGTCGAGCTGGCCGACGCCGGAGAGCGCGAGCCGCGCGGGGGCGATCTCGCCGGCGCGGACCTGGACCCGCGCGGTCCCCAGCGCCCGGCGGCCGCTCCCCTCGAAGCCGACCAGGTAGAGGCCGGGCGGCGCCTCGGCGGCGAGCGGCTCGCGCTCGCCGGTCCGCAACCACAGGTCGAGCGCGCCGTCGGCCAGCGCGGCCGCCGCGCCGGCGGCCGGCGCGGCGCCCTCCTCGGCGACCGGCGTCAGCGTGGCCCGGCCGGCCATGGGCCGGAGCGGCGCGCCGCGGGCGTCTACGAGCTCGAGCGCGACGCCGCCGGGCGCGCCCCCGCCGAGGAAGAAGAGCTCCGTCGCGACGGCGAGCGCGTCGCCGCGCGGCGCGATCGCGAGGATCCGCTCGTACGCGGCGCGCCCGCCCGGCGGCAGCGCCGCCTGCCGCGCGAACGTCGCGTCGCTGAAGCCCGCGCCGCTCCGCGCGCGGATCATCCCGCCGCCCGCCGGGACGAGCGCGTACGCGACGCGGGAGCCGACGCCGGCCAGGTACGGCGCCTCGTGCTCGCCGCGCAGCCCAGGCGCCGCGCCCGGCGCGGCGTGCTCCGCGGCGCCCCAGTGGACGACGTCGCCGAGATCGAGCGCCTCGACCGGGCGGTCGCCGTCGTTCTGGAGCGACGTCGCGATCACGACCGCACGGCCGCTCGGCGCGAGCGTGTAGCGGGTGGTGACGGAGAGCGCGCCGCCCTCGAGCGCGCGCCCGCGCACCTCGCCGCGCGCCTCGATCCACGCCGCGCCGCCCTCGCCGGCGCCCGTGGCGAGGTCGCGGTAGATCACCTGCCGCGGCGGCGCGCCGAGCCGGGGGACGATCTGCCCGAGCTCGTCGCTCCGCTCCCGCGCATCCGCCGCGTCGATGAGGTGGCCCCCGCCCTCGGCCAGGCCCGTCCCCGGGCCGAGCTGCTCGATCACCACCGCGATCTCGTCGTTCTCGAGCACGTAGTCGCCCGGCCGCCCCGCCGCGAGCGGCCCCGAGAGCGCGTCCGCGGGCGCCGCGATCCGCCGGACGCGCGCCGGCCGCGCGGCGACCGCGTCGCCCGGGCAGAGCGCGCCCTGCTCGCCGCCGCCGTGCCCCCACCGGCAGAGCATGCCGAGCCGCTCGGCCGCGCCGGAGGACACGGCGACGCTGCCCCCCTGCACCGGCGGCGCGCAGCCGGCCGCGGCGAGCGCGAGCGCGGCGAGCCCGGCGCGCCGCGGCGCGCTGGACGCGCTGGACGCGCTGGACGCGCGGGGCGCGGCGCGTCGCGCGCGCGGGGGGCCGGCAGGGGAGCGAGGGGGCATCTCGATCGAACGGATCATCGGTGCTGTTCCGATGCGCGGTCGCGGCGGCGCTTGGGTCAGGAGCGCTCGGTGGCGAGGACGACGAGGGAGGCGATCCCGAGGCAGACGCCGAGCGCGCGGCGGGCGGTGAACGCCTCGCCGAAGAGCAGCGGCGCGAACAGCGCGGCGAGCGCCACGCCGCCGGCGAACACCATCGGCCCGGTCGCGGACACCGGGCCGCCCATCCGGAGCGCGGTGAAGACGAGCGTGGTCACCCCGCTGATGAACAGGCCGGACGCGCACGCCCAGAGCACCCCCGGCGCCGTCGGAGGCGCCTCCGCGCCCGGGCGGAGGACGAGGAAGACGAGGATCCCGGCGGCCGCGGTGCCCTCGATGCACAGCGCGCCGAGGGCGTCGCCGACGCGGCCCGCCGCCGCGCGCAGCATCAGGTAGTGCCCGGCCATGCAGACCGCGGCGAGGAGGGCGGGGACGTACCAGACGGACATGCCGCGCACGCTAGCGCGGTTTTCGCCCGTCGCTGGCACATGCGTTCCAGAGCGGCGGTCACCCGCACAGGAGACGGGTCCAGCTCGGCGTTTTCGGCGCGGAAGCGCACGGAAGGGCGCTGAGCACCGAAAACGTCGAGATGGGCCCGTATCCGAAGCGGGTGCCCGCCGCTCTCGGCGGGCTACTCGTCGTCCACCATGTCCGGGTAATCGCCGGGCGCGAGGTTGTCGAACCGGGTGCACGACGAGGTGAACCGCGTGAGCACCTTGCCCGTCGGCCCGTTGCGCTGCTTGGCGACGATGAGCTCCGCGATGCCTTTGTGGTTGGTGGTCTCCGGGTTGTAGTACTCGTCGCGGTAGATGAAGATGATGTTGTCGGCGTCCTGCTCGATGGCGCCCGACTCGCGGAGGTCCGACAGCTGAGGGCGCTTGTCCTTGGTGGTCCGGGTCTCGACCGCGCGGTTCAGCTGCGAGAGCGCGATGACCGCCACCTTGAGCTCCTTCGCGAGCTGCTTGAGCCCGCGGGAGATCTCGCTGATCTCCTGCTCGCGGCTGCTCACGCCGTCGCGCCCCTTCATGAGCTGCAGGTAGTCGATGACGACGAGTCCGACGCGCCGCCCCGAGTTGCCGTCGCTGGGCGGCCGGTCGTACTCGGCCTGGATGCGCCGCACCTTGGCGCGCAGCTCGAGCAGGCTGATCGCCGGCGTGTCGTCGATCCAGATGGGCAGGGTCGACAGGAAGGACGCGGCCTCGGTCAGGCGGCGCCAGTCGTCGGGCTGCAGGAAGCCCTGGCGGAGCTTGCCGACGTCGACGCGGCCCTCGCTGCAGACCATACGTGTGGCGAGCTGCTCGCGCGGCATCTCGAGCGAGAAGACGGCGGCGCCGAAGCCGGGCTCGTGCCGCTCGATGCCGTGCCCCGCCTGGTCGGGGCCGGGGGAGCTCACCGTGCGCGGCGACGCCACGTTCACGGCGAGGTTGAGGACGAACGACGTCTTGCCCATGCCGGGGCGCGCGGCGACGATCGAGAGGTCGCCGTCGTGCAGGCCGGCCGTCTTGGCGTCGAGCTTCTCGAAGCCCGTCGAGATGCCCGTGATGCGGTCGCCGCGCTCCGCGGCCGCGGTGATCTGCTCGAACGCGGCCTTGAGCACCTGGGCGATCGGCTGCGTCGACGTCCCCTGGGGCGTGCGCGCGAGCTGGTAGACCGCCTGCTCCGCGCCGTCGATGAACTCCTGCACCACGCCGACGTCGCCGTACCCCTCGGCCGCGACGCGCTGGCACGTGGCGATGAGCTGGCGCACGCGCCACTTCTCGTAGACGACCCGCGCGTGCGCGCCGACGTGCGCGACCGCCGGCGTCGCGTCCGCGAGCTGGGCGAGGTACGCCGCGCCGCCCACCTGGGCGAGGCGCTCCCGGTCGCGCAGCCAGGAGGCGACCGAGACGATGTCGATCGGCGTGCCGCCGGACGCGAGCTCCTGCGCGGCCTCGTAGATGCGGCTGTTCGCCTCGCTGTAGAAATGATCCGCCTTCAGGATCTCGAGCACCCGATCGAGCGCGTCGCGGTGCAGCAGGATGGCCGACAGCACCGCCGCCTCGGCGTCGAGGTCGTGCGGCGGTACCCGTCCGGCGACGATGGGAGGCTCGATCCTCTGGGGCCGCTGGCCGCGGCGCTCCATCATTCTCATCATCCGTGCATCTCCTCCCCACCGATTGCCCCCATCCCGCCCCGAGCTTTTCCACAGGTGCCGAAATGGGCGACGCCCCGAAGGCGCAGCGGTCCTTCGGGGCGTCGGGTGCAGGGTCGAGTTCCGTCTATCAGAACATGGGCCGCGCTGAGAAGGTTTTGTGTTTGCATTGCAGTGAGCGTTCGTGCGGTGGGCATCTCAATGCAGGTTCCACGTTCGAGGGGCGCTTGGTCTCGCCGCGACGCGGGGGCTCGCCGCGACGCGGGGGCGCGGCGCGGCGCGGCGGCGCCGCCGGCGACGAGGTATGGAAATTGAGCAACGCCGGTCTCATCGCCATTTCCTTTCCCGCTTGACTCAGCTGCGATGACGCTTCGCTCCCGGGCATGCGCCGTCGCGGGGAGCCGCCATTGTGGATCACAAAACGCGTCAAACAAGGATTGAACCCACCGAGGTGATCTGCGTGGGTGAAGCGCTGTGGGACCTCTACGCGCCGGAGGGCATTCCGCTCGAGCAGGCAAAATTGCTGCGCCGCGTCCCGGGGGGCGGGGCGGTGAACACCGCGATGGCGCTCGCCCGGCTGGGCGTCCCGTCGGGGGTGTGCGCTGCGCTGGGCGACGACGCCCTGGGGCGCGGGCTCAGGGACGAGGTCGCTGCGGCCGGCGTCGATGTGGGGCGGCTCGCGCTGGGCGCGGCGCGGACCGGCCTCATGCTCGTGGCGATCGCGCGGGGCGAGGCGCGCTTCGCCGGCTACCGGCAGGGCGAGCTCGAGGCGCGCGAGCTTGCCGCGGCGCTGCCCGCGCGATGGCAGACCCGGGTCGTGCACTTCACCGGGATCGCGCCGGTGCGCGGGGCGATCGGCGCGATCGCGCGGGCGGCCGCGGCTGCTCGCCGCGAGGGGTGCGCGGTCTCGATCGACGTCAACGCGCGCCCGCGGATGTGGCCGCGCGCCGGGCGCGGGGCCACATCCGCGGGGGCCGGCGCCGGCGCGGCGGCGCCTGCGGGGGCGGGCGCCGGAACAGGCGACGGCATGCGCGGCTGCTTCCGGCTGTTCGCGCAGGCGGATCTCGTGAAGTGCAGCACCGGCGACCTCGAGGTGCTGGGGACGACGGCGCGCGCGCTCCGCGAGCGGCTGCGGCCCGAGGCGACGCTGGTCGTCACGGACGGCGCGCGGGCGACGCTCGTGCTCGGCCCCGAGGGCGAGCGCGCGGTCGCGCCGCGCCCGGTGCGGCCGCTCGATCCGACGGGCGCGGGCGACGCGTTCTGCGCCGGGATGCTGGCGAGCCTCGCCTGGGAGGCCCGCGAGCGGTGGGCCGATCCGGCGCTCATGCTGCGCGCCGTGGCGCGGGGGCACGACGTCGCGCGGGCGTGGGTGAGGCGGAAGCGCGGGTGAGGGGGACGCGAGCGCGCGGGCGAGCCGCGCGTGGCGGACGAGGTGGAAGCGCGGGCGAGCCGCGCGTGGCGGACGAGGTGGAAGCGCGGACAAGCCGCGCGTGGCGGATGAGGTGGAAGCGCGGACGAGCCGCGCTTCCGGGACGCCTACTTGGCGGCGACCGTGACCTCGACCGACGCCGTGATGGACGGGGCGAGGCGGAGCGTCACGGTGTGGGCGCCGAGCGTCTTGATCGTGTCGCTCTCGATGCGGCGACGGTCGACGCTGAAGCCCTGCGCGGCGAGCGCCTCTTCGATGTCGCGCGCCGTCACCGAGCCGTACAGCTTGTCGCCCTCGCCGACCGGGCGGCTGATGGTCAGCTTCACCTGGTTCAGCTTGGCCGCGAGCTGCTCCGCCTCGGAGCGCGTCTTCGCGGCGCGCGACTCGGCGACCCGCTTCTCGTGCTCGATGCGGGACACGTTCTCGGCGGTGGCGCCCACCGCGAGGCCGCGCGGGATGAGGTAGTTGCGCGCGAAGCCGGGGCGAACCTTCACGAGCTCGCCGCTCTTGCCGACGTTGTGGAGGTCCTCCGTGAGGACCACATGGATGTGGGTTGCCATGATCGACCTCCTACGCCGTCACGGTGAACGGCAAGAGCGCGATGTTGCGCGCGCGCTTGATCGAGAGCGTCACCTTGCGCTGGTGGCGCGCGCAGTTGCCGCTGATGCGGCGCGGGACGACCTTGCCGCGCTCCGAGATGAAGTACTTGAGCGCCTGCGGGTCCTTGTAGTCGATGACCAGCGCCTTGTCCGCGCAGTAGCGGCAGACGCGCTTCCGGCCCGTGCGGCGGCGCCCGGGGGCGTCCGCGTTCAGGTCGGGCGTGCGCCCGAAGTCGCGATCGTCGTAGTCAGCGCCGCCGTTGCGGCCCATGTCGTTGTTGCGGCCGTTCATCGTCAGCTCTCCTCCTCGTCGGCGGCGCCTTCCGCCTCGCCCTCTTCAGCCTCGTCGATGTCGCCCGCCGGGGCCGCCTCGGAGCTGCGGTCGACGCGGCGCTCCGGCTCGATCAGGCCGAGCTGCCGCTCGCGCGAGTCGTCGCGGTCGTCCTCGATCGGCGCGAGCTCGAGGCGCTCGAACTTCACGTCCTCGTCGGCGACCGTGAGGCCCTGGACCTCGACGTCGTTGCGCACGAGCACCGTCTGGTACTTCAGCACGCCGTCGGCGAGGCGCAGGTTGCGCTCGACCTCGGAGACGACCTTCCCGCCCCCGAGGTACTTCAGGTAGACGTACACACCGCGGCGGTGCTTGGCGATGTCGTACGCGAGGCGGCGGCGCCCCCACGTCTCGACCTTGGTCAGACGACCGGCCTCGCGGGTCACGACCTCGGCGAGGCGCGTCCCGATCCGCTCGGCGCCGTCGGCGTCGATGTCGGGTCGCAGGATGTAGATGGTCTCGTACTCTTTGGCGCGCCCGGGCGCCGTTACCTGTCGGCTCATTCTTCGGTCTTCCCTCTCGGCCTGTGGCCCCGGGGCGACGCCCCGGAGCGAGGAAAGGAGCAGCTTGCCGAGCGTCGCGAGCGCGGGCTCGACAACCTGGCTCCGTCGAGGATCAGGGCTTCTGCGTCGGGGGGAGGGGACCCCTCTCTCCCTTCGCGGCAGGGGTCGGGTCTGTCGACCCGTCCCCTTCGCCCTTCTGCCTCTTGCCCGGCTTGGGCCGGGTGTTTCGAACGTTCATCGCGGCGTCGAAGCCGCGGGCGGCGACTTCTAGCACACTTTGGACAGCTTGCTTCAAGCAGTCGGGCAAGCCCGCGCGCTCTACCGCGTCGAACCCCGACAGCACGTAGCCCGCGACCTCGCCCCGGTAGCCCGGCGGCGGCCGCCCGATCCCGAGGCGGACGCGCCCGAAGTTGCCCGTCCCGCAGTGCGCGATGATCGAGCGCAGCCCGTTGTGCCCCGCGTGCCCGCCGCCGACCTTCAGGCGAACCGTGCCGAACGGCAGGTCGAGCTCGTCGTGCAGCACGATCAGCGAGGACGGCGCGACCTTGAAGAAGGCCATCGCCGGCTGAACGCTGCGGCCCGACTCGTTCATGTAGGTCATCGGCTTGAGCAGGATCGCCGGCTGCCCGGCGATCTCCGCCTTCGCGTGCACGCCCGAGAACTTCTCGCGGAACGGATCGGCCCGGACCTCGTCGGCCAGCGCGTCGATGGCCATGAAGCCGACGTTGTGCCGGTGAGCGGCGTATTCCTTGCCCGGATTTCCCAGGCCGACCACGAGCAGCATGGCGAGCGGGTTCTGCTGGATCCCTGGAATCCTTGGGACAGAGGCGGGCTGCGGCGCGCGGGGGCGCGGCGCAGGGCGGGGCGGGCCGCGCGCGCCTCGGGGGACCGAGGCGAGGGGCGGCCCGCGCCCAGGCCGGGGCTACTTCTTGTCCTTCTTGTCGCCCGCGGGGGCGGCGCCGCCCTTGGCGGGGGCAGCCGCGCCGCCGGCAGGCGCAGCGGCCGCAGCGGCCGGCGCGCCGGCAGCCGGCTTCGCCTCGTCCTCGGCGCCCGCCTTCTCGGGCGCGTTGACGACGGCGATCGTCTGGTCGTCGGCGAGCAGGGCCTTCACGCCCTCGGGCAGCTTCAGCCCGCTCGCCTTGAACGACTCGCCCATGTCGAGCTCGGTCACGTCGATCTCGATGAACGACGGGATCTTCTCGGGCAGGCAGCGCACCGGGATCGTGCGGAAGATCTGCTGGAGGATGCCGCCGGTGACCACGCCCTTCGGCTTGCCCACGGTGCGGAAGGGGATGTGCACGTCGACGGGCTGGTCGAGCTTCACCTGGATGAAGTCGGCGTGGACGAGCTCCCGCGAGATCGGGTGGTAGTCGTAGTCGCGCACCATGACGGTGAGCGTCTCGCCGTTTTCGATGGCGAGCTCGACCACGGAGTTCTTGCCGTGGTCGGAGCCGAGCACCTGAAGGAGCGCCTTCGGCGAGACGGCGACCGACAGCGGCGCGAGCTCGCGCCCGTAGGCGATGGCGGGAATCTGTCCGGCGCGGCGCAGGCGGCTCGACGCGCTCTTGCCGCTCTCCTCGCGCCTCGTGGCGTTGAGCTTGATGATCTCCATGACGACGGCTCCAGAAGTGATCCGGAGGCCCGCGGTGCGCGGTCCACTCCGGCGTAGGGTGCGGCGCTATAGCAGAACGCGAAACGGAAAGTCGAGCCTTCGTCGCCGGGCAGCGGCGTTTTTGTGGCGGGAGCGCGGGCGGCCTGCGCCACCGGGGTTCCTTTCGCGAGGTTGCGCAAGGTTCCGCCGGTTCCGCCGGATGCGCGCCGCCGGTCAGACGAAGAGCGAGCTCACCGAGTCCGAGTGATGGATGCGGCGGATCGCCTCGGCGAGCAGCCGCGCCACCGAGACGACCTTGAATTTACCGGACGCCCTCGCCTCGTCCGAGAGCGGGATCGAGTTCGTCACCACGACCTCGGTGAGGGGGGAGTCCTTGATGCGCTCGACGGCCGGACCGGACAGGACCGGGTGCGTGGCGCAGGCGGCGACGCTCTTGGCGCCCTGCTTCATCAGGGCGTTGGCCGCGTTCACCAGGGTGCCGGCGGTGTCGATGAGGTCGTCGAGGATGAGGCAGTGCTTGCCGGCCACCTCGCCGATGATGTTCATGACCTCGCTCTCGTTCGCCCGCTCGCGGCGCTTGTCGATGATCGCCAGCGTGCCCTGGAGGCGCTTCGAGTAGGCGCGGGCCCGCTCGACGCCGCCGGCGTCCGGCGAGACGATGACCACGTCCTTGCCGTAGTGCTCGCGGAGGTGGTGATCGAGCAGCGCCGGCATCGCGTACAGGTGGTCGAACGGGATGTTGAAGAAGCCCTGGATCTGCCCGGCGTGCAGGTCGAGCGCGACGATCCGGTTCACCCCGGCGGCGACGATGAGGTCGGCCACCAGCTTCGAGGTGATCGGCGTCCTCGGCGCGACCTTCCGGTCCTGCCGGGCATAGCCGTAGTAGGGGATGACCGCCGTGATCGAGCCGGCCGAGGCGCGGCGGAGCGCGTCGACCATGATCAGGAGCTCCATCACGCTGTCGTTCACCGGCGAGCAGGTAGGCTGCACAACGTAGGTGTCGACGCCGCGGACGTTCTCCTGGATGACGCAGAACGTCTCCCCGTCGGAAAAGCGCGACACCCGCGACTTCCCCATGGGTTGCTCCAGGACCTGACAGATTTCCTGGGTAAGTGCGAAATTGGCGTTGCCGGAGAAGATACTTACTCTCTTGAACACGGCGCGCCTCCAGCCCATTTAGGGGAGCGCGGCTCTATCAGCCGGACATGGGGCCGTCAAGCGGCTCTGTACATCGGACGCTTGGCTGTACATGCGTATCGTGCCGGGGCGGCTCCCCTGGCGCTGGCTTGCCCACCGGCTTTTCGTTGGGCGGTGCTTCGGGTTAGGTAGCGTCTGTGGAGTATTTTGCTGCCGCCGCTGGCGGGCAGGGCGGGCGCGCCGCGGTCGGGCCGCGGGGCAGCCTCGTCATCATCGGCAACTTCGACGGCGTCCACCGGGGGCACCAGGCGCTGCTCGCCGACGCGGCGCTCGACGCGGAGCGGCGGGGGCTCTCGCCGGTGGCGCTCACGTTCGCGCCGCACCCGGCGAGCGTCCTTGGCCGGACCCCGCCGCCGACGCTGACGGCGCTGCCGCGCAAGATCGAGCTCATCCGGCGCGTGCAGCCGGCGATCCGGGTGGACGTGGTGACGTTCGATCGCGCGTTCGCGGCGCAGACGCCGGAGGAGTTCGTGCGGCGCGTGCTGCTCGATCGGCTCGCCGCGCGCGTCGTCCTGGTCGGCGCGAACTTCCGGTTCGGCCACGGGCGCGCCGGGGACTTCACGACGCTCGGGCGCCTCGGCGAGGATCTCGGCTTCGAGACGCGATCGCACCCGCTCGTGGGCGACGCCGAGGGGGCGTGGTCGAGCACCCGCGTCCGCGCGGCGATCGCGCGCGGGGATCTCGAGGCGGCCGAGCAGATGCTGTCGCGGCCGCACATGCTGTCGGGCGTGGTCGCGCAGGGGGCCAAGCGGGGCCGGACCATCGGCTTCCCCACCTGCAACCTCGACGAGATCGAGGAGGCGCTCCCGCCGTTCGGCGTGTACGCGACGCTCGTCGATCGGGTGACGCCGTCGGGCCGCGCGACCGCGCTCGCCCGCGGCGTGGCGAACCTCGGCGTGCGGCCGACGGTCGAGCCGTCGAAGCAGGCGCGGCCGAACCTCGAGGTGCACCTGTTCGACATCGACGAGGATCTCTACGGCGCGGCGCTGCGGGTGCACCTCGTCGCCCGGCTGCGCGAGGAGCGGCGGTTCTCGGGCCTGCCGGAGCTCAAGGCGCAGATCGCGCGCGACGCCGAGGCCGCGCGCGCGCGGCTCGCGCCGCTCGCCGCGGATCCGGCGGCGGAGGGCGCCTTTCGGTGAGCGGCCGCGCGCCGGTGGGCGCGCGGCGGATGTGGTAGCGTCCACGGCGATGGAGCGCCGGGAGCTCGACGGGCTGACGCGGGAGGAGCTGATAGCGCGCGCCGAGGGCCTCGGGGTGCCGCGGCCGCGCGTGCTCACGAAGGCCGAGCTCGTCGACGAGATCCTGGCGCGCACCGCGCAGGGGGAGCCGGAGCGGGCCCGGCTGCGCGGCTTCCTCGGGCGGGCGCGCGATCTGCTGTCGCGCGTTGTCGAGCGCGGCCTGCACATGCCGGAGACCGCGCGCGCGCTGCGCGGCGAGGCCCCGCCCGAGCAGTGGCCGCCGCCCCCGCCGCCGCCGCGGGCCACGACGACGCTCGCCGAGATCTACGCGTCGCAAGGGCACACGGACCGGGCGATCGCCGTGCTCGACGAGATCCTCGAGCGCGATCCGCAGCACGAGGACGCGCGGCGGCTCCGGGAGCGGCTGATCGAGCAGGCGCAGCGCGCGCAGGGCGAGGGTGCGGAGGCGCGAGGGGAGGGGGCAGGGGACGCGGAGGCGGAGGACGCCGAGGCGGAGGACGCGGAGGAGGCCGGGGCCGAAGGAGCGGAGGCGGAGGAGGCCGGGGCCGAAGGCGCGGAGGCGGAGGAGGCCGGGGCCGAAGGCGCGGAGGCGGAGGAGGCCGGCGTCGAGGCCGCCGACTCGGAGGAAACCGGGGCCGAAGCCGCGGAGGCGAAGGACACCGGCGCAGAGGCAGCGAAGGACGCCGGCGCAGAGGCAGCGAAGGACACCGGCGCAGAGGCAGCGAAGGACGCCGGCGCAGAGGCAGCGAAGGACGCCGGCGCAGAGGCAGCGAAGGACGCCGGCGCAGAGACCGCGAAGGACACCGGCGCAGAGGCAGCGAAGGACGCCGGCGCAGAGACCGCGAAGGACACCGGGGCCGAGGCAGCGAAGGACTCCGGATCGAGCGAGCATCCCGAGGCCCCCATCGCGGGCGAGCAGGATCGTCAGCCCGAGCCCGTTCCCGAGGCTCCCGACCTCGAGCCGGCGCAGCCGCCGCGAGATCCCTCTCCCGCGGACGCTCCAGCGCCGGCGGTCATCGCGGAGCGCGTCGTCGCGGGTGCGGCGCCGGGCCTCGCCGCGGCCTTGCAGGACGAGCGTGCGGAGCTCCCGGCGCGGTACGACCTCGACGAGGTCGTCGGCCTCGCGGTCGATCCGGAGACGCTCTACGTCTACTGGGAAGTGCGCCCCCGGACGCTCGCGCGAGCGCGCGCGCGCCGCCCGGGAGGGCAGCTCGTGATCCGCGTGGTCGCGGTGCTTCCGAGCTGGGAGAGGCCGGTGGTCGAGCAGCGGGATCTCGCGATCGACGCGCTCTTCGGCGACATGTTCGTGCGCGACATCCCGGCCGGCTCGCACCTCCGGATGTGCACGGGCTGGCTCGACGGCGACATGTTCGAGCCCTTCGCGGTGGGCCTGGAGGTCGCTGCGCCGCGCGCGGTGCCGCTCGCGCCGAGGCCGCCCGCGCCGGAGCCCGGCGCTGCCGCGCAGGCGGCGCTGCTGGACGAGATCCCGGCGGACCGCCCCGCCGGACCGACGCGCGACGCGCAGCCACACCTCGAACGCGCCGGCGGCGATGCGCCGTCCGCGGCGTCCGGCGCGCTCGACGCGGCAGCAGCGTCGCTGCCCGCCTCGGGGGCGAGCGGTCAGGCTGGGGAGAGCGTCGCCGCGGCGTACGCTGCGGGGGCGGGCTCCGTGATCGCTCCTCCGTCGGCCCCGAGCGCGCCGGCCGCGAGCGGCGCCGCGCAACCCGGGGCGGCCGAGGCAGCGCCCGTCGCCGGCAGCGGTGTGGCCACGGCTGCCGCACCCCCCGCGGCCCGCGATGTCGCTGCGGCAGCCGCCGCGCCGGCCGCGGCCCGCGACATCGCTGCGGAAGCTGCCGCGCCTGCCGCGAGCAGCGACGCGACCACCGAAGCTGCCGCGCCGGGCGCGAGCAGCGACGCCGCTCCCGGAGCCATCGAACCAACCCCGCTCGGCACCCCCGCGGCCGACGCTGTCGTGCCCGACCCCAGCGCGGCGATCGCCTTGGAACCAGCGCTCGCCTCGCCGAGCGAGGGGCCGCCGCGCTTCCCTTCGGGCGCGACGCCGACCGCGGAGGCGCTCGCGCGGGCGGTCGCGGCGACCCGCGAGCCGCCCCGCGAGGGGCCGCCGCGCTTCCCCTCGGGAACGGCGCCGACCGCGGAGGCGCTCGCGCAGGCGGTCGCGGCGACCCGCGGCGGATCGAGCGACCTGCTCCGGGGAGGCGGCGGCAGCGCCTGGCCGGGGTCCGTCGGCCAGCCCCACGCCAGCGAGGCCTTCCGGCGCGCCGACGCCGAGCGGCCTCGATCCCTCGGCGGCGCGAGCGAGCTGCGCGGCGGCGCGAGCGAGCTGCGCGGCGGCGCGAGCGAGCTGCGCGGCGGCGCGAGCGAGCTGCGCGGCGGCGCGAGCGAGCTGCGCGGCGGCGCGAGCGAGCTGCGCGGCGGCGCCGAGCGGCCTCGGTCCCCTGGCGGCGGAACCGAGCTGTGGCGGAGCTTCGCCACCGCGGCGCGCCCGCCCTCGGGGAGCCGCTGAGCGAGCAGTGGTCCACTTTGCCCAGAGAGAGTCCCCATGAAGGCGGGAAGATCATTAAGAGTTTCTTCCCGCCTTCCCGCCTTCATGTTCAAATTTGACCACTGCTGCTGAGCGAGCCGGACGACCCGCTCACGCAACTGGCGGCGCGCGGCGGTCGACCCAGCTCGCGTGCAACCGAACCACCGATCCCTCGCCACCCCCGTTCTCTCCCTCCTCGGCGCGCTCGCCTGCGCCCTGTCCGCGCCCGAGGCGCGCGCCGAGCTCCCCTTCGACGATGAGCCGACCGCGCTCGACCCGCGCGTGGACCGCCTCGACGCCGCGCCCCACGAGCTCTGGGCTCCGTCCCCGGGGCGCGCGCAGCCGCTCTGGGTCTCGCTCCAGCTCGGGCTCGCGCGGCTCGAAGGCGGCGAGCGCTCCCTCAGCGGCATGCTGCTCGCGAGCATCCCCCTGGAGCGGCTCTCCGATCGCCCTGGCGTGCCCCCTCCCTCCGCCATCGCCGAACCCGAGGCGCCGCGGCTGAAGCCTGCGCCTCCGAGCCCGCCCCGCGCGGCGCCGGCGCCCGATCCCGCGGAGGCGCCCCCCGCGCCGCCTCCCGCGCCGCCGCCGGCCGAGGTCGAGCCGCCGCTCCCGCTGCCGGTCCGGGTCACGCCGGCGATGGCCCGCGCGATCGTCGAGGCGGCGCTGCGGCAGTCGCGCCTGCTCGACCCCGAGGCGCGCATCGACGCCATCGCGTCGCGCGCCCGGACGTCGTCGCTGCTCCCGGAGCTCCGGCTCCGCGTCTCGCGCCTCGTCGACGAGGCGGAGAACCTGGCCCCCACCGAGTACGATCCGGCGCGGAGGACGGCCTCCGGCGGCACGAGCCTCTGGCTCGAGGCGCGCGCGACCTGGCGGCTCGATCGCCTGCTCTTCGCCGACGAGGAGATCGCCCTGGAGCGCCTCCGCCGCGAGCGCGCCGAGCTGCAGGCGAAGCTCACGGCGCGCGTGCTCGAGCTGCTCTTCGCCTGGCAGCGCGCCGTCGCGCTCTCGGCCGATCCGGGCCGGAGCCCCGAGGAGCGCCGCGCCGCCGCGCTCGCGGCGCTCGAGGCCGAGGCGTCCCTCGACCTGCTCACCGGCGGCTCGATGACGCGCTGGCGCGCCGCGCGCGAGTGAGGCCGCGCGCTACAGGATGGTCTGCGAGAGCGTCACCTTGCGCCTGCCGGTCCCGGTGTCCCCGTCGGCGTCCGTGACGGTCACCTCGACGTCGACGACCTTCCCGAGCAGCTCGTCGATCGTCCGCTCCCCGTCGAGCCGGAACCGAAGCCCGGCGAGCTTGCAGTAGCCGCCCTCGTCCTGGTCCAGGGTGAAGATGACCCGGAGCGGCTCGATGGCGTAGTCGAGCTCGGGCACGGCGCCGTTCACCACCGTGATCGAGCCGGACTGCCGGAGGTTCTTGAGCCGGATGGCGACGAAGATGTGGTAGCCGCCCTGCGGTCCGGCCTCCACCTGGACCTCGTCGAGATCCTCGAGCGCGAAGTAGTCGGCCTGCCCCTCGCCGACGACCACGACCGGCTCGCCCCCGCCGGCCGGCTTGCAGGCGTCCGGCACGGCGTCCGCGCTCCACGAGTCGCTGTACGGCTCGAGCCGCCGGGGATCCACGTCGGGGGCGCTGCAGCCGCCGGCCACGCAGGTCTGCGGCGCCGGGCACGTGGGATCCCCCGGCGCGACGGCGCACTCCTGCTCGAGGCGCACGCGGAGCAGCAGCGTGCGGCCGCCGATCACCCGCGTCGACGCGGCGCGCACGAGCAGCGGCCGCTCCGCGTCCTCCGCCCCGAACGCCTCCAGGGAGATCTCCACCGGCGTCCCGTCCTCGAGATCGCGGAAGAAGAGCTCCCGCGGGAAGAACAGCTGCCCGCTCTTGTGCGTCATCACGTCGTCGCGGAGCACCTCGCCGCCGGCGCGCAGGACCATGCGCAGCCGATCGAGCTCGACGCCGGCGCGCAGCTCGCTCGTCAGGCCGATCACCACGGTCCCGGTGGTCGGTCGCGGAGCGCCGCCGCAGCCGGCGAGGATCAGGGAGCAGAGCGCGAGGGCGGCGAGCAGGGAAGGGCGCATGGGCGGTGGCGCGCCGCTACTCGATGCCCTCGAGCGCCGCCAGGAACACGTCCGGGCCGACGAAGTCGTTGAAGCGCTTCCGCTCGGCCCCGGTCGAGTCGTAGATCACCACCGTGGGCAGGCCGACGACCTTGTACTTGCCCTTCACCGCGTCGACCTGCGGATCCTCGTCGTCCGTCGCGTCGACCTTCACCGCGACGAAGTGCGCCGCCTTGGCCATGACGCGCGGATCCGAGAAGGTGTCCTTGTCGAGCTGCTTGCAGGCGCCGCACCACTCGGCGGTGAAGTCGACGAGCAGCGGGCGCTTCTCCGCCTTCGCCTTCGAGACGGCCACCGGCTCCTGGTGCAACCACGTGAGCTGCCGCGGCGCGGCCTCGCCGGCCACCGCCGACGGCACGGGCGAGGCGAGCCTCGGCAGGTCCAGGCTCGCGACGAGCAGGAAACCCGAGGCCACCGTGAGCGCGATCCCGAGCCCCTTGCGGGCCTTCACCCCGGCGCCGCCGTCGTCCCAGGACAGGTGCACCGCGCCGAGCAGGAGGCCGACCACGACCAGCCCGGCCATGATCGCCATGAACTGCGGCGTGGGCTGCGCGAGCGACGACAGCGCCGGGAACGTCGTCTTCAGGAAATACAGCGCGACGACCAGCATCACGATCCCGAAGAACGACTTCACGCCGAGCATCCACTTGCCCCCCTTCGGCAGCGCGACCGCGAACGCGCCGACGAGCCAGAACGGCAGGCCGAGCCCGATCGCGAAGGTGGCGCCGACGAGCGCCCCGAGGCCGATGCTCTGGGTCTTCCCGATCCAGAGGATGATGCCGGTGAGGACGGGCCCGGTGCACGGCGCCGCGACGAGGCCGCTCACCAGCCCGAGCAGGAACGCGCCGCCGTAGCCGATGCCGCCGACCTGCGAGAGCCGCTGCATCAGCGAGTCGGGCAGCGCCATGTCGAACGCGCCGAACATGGAGAGCGACATCGCGATGAACACCCCCGCGATGCCGACGATGACCCACCGGTTCGAGAGCACGCTGCCGAACAGGCTGCCCGTGAGCGCCGCGACCACGAGCATCGTCGTGAAGAGCACGACGATCCCGAGCACGAAGCTCGTCGAGAGCAGCATCGCCTCGCGCCGGGACTTCGCCTCCCGCGCCCCGAAGATGCTCACCGTGATCGCGATCATCGGGTACACGCAGGGCGTGAGGCACGTGAGCAGGCCGCCCGCGAGCGCGGCGAGCCCCGCGAAGGCCGGGCCCGCCTGGAGGCCGCGGGTGAACAGATCCGGCTGATCCGCGGCCAGGGCGAGCGCCGGGGACGCGAGCACCGAGAGCGCCGCGAGCGCCGCGAGCGCCGCGAGCGCGCGCCCGGGCGCCCCGGCCGCGCCGTCCGCGCCCCGTCGACCAACCGCCGGGGCGGCGCCGGCGCTTCCCTTGAAACGAGTCGAAGCGGTCATCACGGAGGTTCTATAGCAAAGCGATCGCCCCCGTGCGGCGCGCGGCCGTCCGTTCAGGCCGGCATCAGCGCTTCGGGAGGGACGCCAGCGTCTGGCGCGCGGCCTCGATCTCCCCCCCGAGCGCGATCGCGACCGCGGCCCGCCCCGAGGTGCTCCGCTGTACGAAGGCTTCCAGGTATTTCTTGGCCTCGTCCCAGCGACGGTCGAAGTAAGCCATCTGCCCGAGCACGAAGCGCCCGTACCCCTGGCCCGCCGGCACCTCCGAGAGCCGGTCGATCAGCGCGCCGAGCCCCTCCACCGTCTTGCCGCTCTCGCACTGCACCACGGCGAGGTGCCCCTGGTAGAGCGGCTTGTCCCGCGTGCCCCAGCGCGCCGCGCGCGTGAGCGCGCCGATCGCCTCGTCGTACCGCCGCGCCAGGTGGTAGACGCTGCCCAGCGTCCACCAGTGGAACGCCCGCCGGCTCGCCGGCCCCGTGCGCGCCGCCAGCCGGAGGTGCCCCACCGCCCCGTCGATGTCCCCGAGCGCCTGCTTCGCGCGCGCCGCGTCCTGGTGGGCGACGTCGCGCAGCACGCCGAGCGAGAGGACCTGCTCCGCCACCTCGGCCGCCCGCTCGAAGCGGCGCGTCTCGAAATAGGCGAGGTAGAGCTGGCGCAGCAGCATCGCCTGCGTCGTCCGGTCGAGCGGCCCCCGGAGCGACAGCCCCCGCCGCGCCCAGAGCGCCCGGGAGCGCGGCGTCTCCGCGCCCAGCGCCCGCCGCAGCATCTCCTCGGGCGTCAGCGTCTTCGCCGGCGCGCGCCGCCGCGGCGCATTGCTGGGCCGCTTCTCTCGTGGAGCGTCCCGCCCGGCGTCCTCCCCGCCACCCGCAACGACGCTGCCCGCAACGGCTTTCGCCGTCGATTTCGTGCGGCGCCCCCCAGAGCCCGTACGGACGGATCGAGCGCCGTCCACGCTGTCACCGTGCTCGCTCGCCTTGCGCACAGAAAGCAATCGTAACAGACCTGCACACGCGTTCCAGCAATACGCGAGGTTTCCATCTTGACTCGGGCCGGAGAGCGTTCCGGCGCGCCCAGGGCCGGCGCCGGGCCGGCGGGCGTCGGTTTCTGGCCGGGTTCCGGCCGGGAGCTGGACCCGGGTTGCGCCCCACCGGGCGTGGCGCCATCGTCGCGGCCATGCGTCGCCGCCCTGGCTCAACTTCCCTTCTGCGGAGGCGGCGTTCCGTCTCCACGGTCACCGGCTGTCCGCGTCGGGACCGGCTCCTTTGGCTCGCGTCGTGTCTGGCCCTCGTCGGCGGCGCGTCGCTCGCGGCCGGGTGCGGGCACCCGGCGAGCCGCGACGAGTGCGAGGCCATCTTCAAGCGGAGCGCGGAGATCGAGCTCCGGGCCCAGAACGTCGTCGACCCGAAGGTCGTCGAGGAGCGCACGGCGGCGGTGCGGGACGCCCGCGGCAAGGAGCTCATCGACCGGTGCGTCGGGCGGCGGATCACGGACGCCGCCATGGCGTGCGTCCGGCAGGCGGCCACCCCGGAGCAGGTCGATACGTGCCTGGAGTGACGCGGCCGGCGACGCGCGCGGACGTGCTGGCGACGCTGGCGATCGTGCTGCTCGTGGTCGGGGTCGTCGCCGGGCGCGCCGCGCTCCGCCGCCTCTCGCCGCGCCCGACCCCCGAGGCGTGCGCCGCGCTCCTCGACCGCTATGTCGAGCTCGCGCTGCGCGCGGCCACGCCTGAGCCCGCCGTGTCCGAGGTGGCCGAACGGCAGGCGATGGCGCGGGCGGCCGCCGGCGAGCGCGGCTTCGTCCGCTGCGAGGCCGACCTCACCCAGGCGGAGGTGGCGTGCGCCCTGCAAGCGGGCAATGCGGACGACCTGGAGCGTTGTCTGCCCTGATCCGACCGGCGCGCTCGGCGCCAGCCCCGTCGGCCGCGGAGCGGACGCCGGCGTGCGGAGCGGGGCGGAGCCCCGAGGGGACCCGCCCAGCGGGCGACCGGCTCCGACATGCGCCCCCACGTGAAGGAACGGGGGCACGTTGCGGATCGTTCCTGGCGCGCCGTGCTGTGATAGTCTCGGCCGTGGCGAGCGCCCCCCGCTGGTGCGATCTCCTCACCTCCCCAACCTCGGATTGCCTGTCGTGAAAGCCCCGTCGCCCCTGCTCGGCTTCAACAACAACGTCCGGCACAAGGGGCGGTTGTTCCACATACAGACCGAGGACTCGGGGATTCGCCACCCGCACATCATCACGCACCTCTTCGCCGACGGCGGGCGCATTCTCAAGACCACGAAGACGTCGTACGCGGAGCACGTCGGCCAGGCCTCGCTCGCCGAGACGGTACGCGGCATGATGAAGGAGCAGCACAAGGCGATGTTCATCGCCCTGCGCGACGGCCACTTCGACTACCTCTTCGACGACAGCGCCGCGCCGCCCGTCTCGGCCCCCGCGGCCGCGGCGCCCGCCGCCGTCGATCCGAGCAAGGCCGCGCGGCCGCCGGCGCCGTCGTCGCCCGAGGTCCCGAGCGCGCCGAAGCCGCCCCCGCCGTCCCGGCCCCTCACGCCGGCGGTCGCGTCCCCCGTCGTGCCGCCCCTCGCGCCCGAGGCGGCGCCGCGCCCGAAGCCGGCCCCCGCGCCGACGCCGCCGCCGAGGCCCGCCGCGCCGCCCGCGAGGCCGGCGCCCGCGCCCGCCGCTGCGCCGCCGGCGCGCGCCGCGGCGCCCGAGCCGGCGCCCGCGTCGGCCAGCGCGCGCCCGCGGCTCGAGCTCGACCCGGTCGGGATCCAGGGGCTCGGCGGCGGAGGGCGCGCGGCCAGCCCGCTCACCGGCAGGGCCGTGCGGCCGCCGGAGATCAAGAAGTCCGAGCCGTCGATCGATCTCGATCTCGACGCGCTCGAGCGCGCCGCGGCCGAGGCGCAGACGCCGTTCTTCCAGCAGATCCAGGACCTCCCCCCGCCGCCCGCGTCGGTGATCGGGCGGCGGTCGGAGTCCGCGGCCTCCGGCGCCGGCGTCTACAGCAACGTCCACCCGGAGCACCCCTCGCCGCCGCCCGCGGCCCCCGTCGCGGTCGAGCACTTCTCGGGCAGCCCCGGCTCCGGCCGCTACGCGGCCTCGCGCCCGGCCAGCATCTTCGCCACCAACCGGCCGTCGGAGGGCGCGTCGATCTTCGGGGACGATCTCATCAGCGAGAAGTCGCTGGACGAGGTGATCCTCAGCTACCTCGCCGAAGATCTCGACAGCCCGCCGGAGAAGAAATAATCGCGCTGCCGCCTTTCATGGCGAACGCCGGGGGCAGGCGCGTGGAGCGAGCGGCGGTCACCTGATGAGCTCGGATCGGACCGCAGGGGAGGACGAGGGGACGCGGCGCCGCGGCGCGGCCTTGGCCCGCATCTGGCTGCGGCCGATGTCGTATCTCCTCGGCGTCAGCATGGCGACCCTGTCGGTCGTCTACCTGCTCGACATCGCGCGGCACGGGAACGAGCGCCTCCCGATCCGCGAGGTGCTGTTGCACATGTCGCCGAGCGACGCCGAGCACATCATGGGCGGCATCGGCGAGGTCATCGCCGCCATCCTCGGCATCGTCATCACGGTGGCCTCCATCATCGTGCAGCTCGCCGCGAACCGGTACACGCCGCGGATCACCGAGATGTTCTTCCGCGACCGGACGAACATGGTCGTGATGGGCTTCTTCGTCGTCAGCGCGGTGTTCTCGCTGTGGGTGAACTTCTCGATCCGCGTCGGCGAGGGCTCGACCGAGCACGCCTTCGTCCCGACGTACGGCGTCCTCGTCACCATGGGGCTGCTCACCGCGAGCCTGCTCATGATGGCGCCCTACTTCCTGTACGTGTTCGACTTCGTCGAGCCCGACAACGTGGTCGGGCGGATCAAGCGGAGCGGCATCGAGCAGGCGCTGCGCCCGGCGGATCAGGAGAGCGACGGCGAGGTCGACGAGCGGCGGGTGACGGCGCTCTCGTCGCTGGAGCAGCTCGCCGACGTGGCGCTCAACGCGATCGACCAGAAGGACAAGGGCATCGCGTCGAAGACCGTCGACTCGCTGTCGGAGCTCGTCGTCGCGTACTTGCCGCACAAGGCGACGCTCGATCCGCGCTGGTTCCAGATCCGCGACCGCCTCGCCAACGACGCCGACTTCGTGAGCATGAACGCCGAGGCGCTCGGCAAGCTCTCGGCCACGCGGACCTGGCTCGAGTACAAGGCGCTCCGCCAGTTCCTCATGGTCTACCGCGAGGCGCTCACGGCGATGCCCGACCTCATCACGCGCATCGCGATCGACACGCGCTACATCGGGCAGACCGCCATCGCCGCGGGCGACCGCGCGGCTGTCGCGGTCGTCGTGAAGTTCTTCAACACCTACATGCGCCGCTCGCTCAACGCGAAGGACATCGCCGCGGCCTACAACAACCTGAACCAGTACCGCTACCTCGCCGAGGAGCTGCTCAAGGCGGGCTGGGGGGATCAGGTCCTCGATATCGCTCGGTATTTCAAGTACTACGCGCAGACGGCGCACGCGATGGGGCTCGCGTTCCTCACCGAGACCGTCGCGTTCGACCTCTGCGTGGTCAACGAGCGCGCGTACGACCTCCACGCACCTGCCCGGGACGAGCTGCTCCAGCTCTTCCTCGAGGTGGACAAGGAAGCCGAGCTCGACCAGCAGGAGCCGTCGCTCCGCGGCGTCCGCAAGGCGCAGGTCAAGCTCGCCACGTACTACCTGCAGAAGGGCGAGGAGGCGCTCGCGCGGCGGATCTACCGCGACATGCGCGACGAGCGGCCCGACCGGCTGCGCTCGATCCGCGCGGAGCTCCTGGCCGTGACGAGCAACGAGTTCTGGGAGATCAACGACCGGGGCGCGGTGTTCGAGTACATCGAGCCCGAGCGGCGGCAGCTCATCCACCGCTTCTTCGAGTGGTTCCCGGCGACGACCATGCGGGAGCCGATCCGCGAGGAGCAGACGCTGGAGTGACGTGTCGGCCGGCGCGCTCGAGGGTGAGCCGGGACGCAGTACACGCAGGCTGGATCCGCGCCGGGCATCGACGCGGCGATTCCCTGAGGCGCGCGGGCGGCGATAGGATCGGGCATGCGCTCCCTGCACCCCGTCGACCCAGCGCAGGAGGGCTAGCCTCGACGAACGCCGAGGTCCCGCGCCGCACACCGAGATGCCCGCCTCACGCCCGCGTCGCAAGCACGCCGAGTCCGATCCTCCGCCGGAGCTGTTCGCCGGCAAGTACCGGCTCGTCCGGATGCTGGGCAAGGGCGCCATGGGCGAGGTGTGGCTCGCCGAGCAGGAGCAGCCGCCGAGCTCCCGGCGCCGCGTCGCGCTGAAGCGGCTGGCCCCGCGGCCCGAGCTCGGCGACGCGGCGAGGGAGTCGTTCTTCGCCGAGGCGGAGGTGATCGCGCGGCTCGATCACCCGAACGTGGTGCGGCTGATCGAGCTCGGCGACTGCGAGGGCTCCGTGTACCTCGCGCTCGACTACATCGACGGGCCCGCCGTCGATCGCGTGCTCAGGAAGGTGGGCGCGCTCTCGCCGCGCGCGGTGGCGTACCTCGGCCGGGAGATGGCGCGGGCGCTCGAGGCGGTGCACAGCCTGCGCGAGGCCGACGGGCGGCGCTACGCGGTCGTCCATCGCGACGTCTCGCCGTCCAACATCCTGATCGCGCGGGACGGCCGCGTCTGCCTGACCGACTTCGGGGTCGCGCGGATCCCGGGCCTCGCGGGCGAGCAGGCCGACGGCGCCGTGTTCAAGGGCAAGCTCCCGTACATGCCCCCGGAGCTCGCGCGCGGCGAGCCGTTCGACGGGCGCGCGGACGTGTTCTCGCTGGGGCTCACGCTGCTCGAGGCGCTGCTCGGCAGCCGGGTGCGCAAGGCCGACACGCAGGCGCAGCTGATCATGCGCGTGGCGTCGACGCCGATCCCGCGCGCGCGCGAGCTCTTGCCCGACCTGTGCGCGCCGCTCGCGGACGCGCTCGACGCGGCGACCGAGTTCCGTATCGACAAGCGCATCGCCAGCGCGGGCAAGCTGGCCGAGGCGCTCGAGCAGGTCCTCTGCGGGATGGGGCACGGCGCCGAGGACGAGGCCAGGAGCGAGCTGAAGGAGCACGTCGAGGCGTACATCGCGAGGGCGGGCTCGCTGAGCGGCGCGGGCTGCGCGTCGCCGTCGCTCCCGCCGGCGAGCGGGCCGGGGCAGAGCTCGCCGGATCTCCTGGGGAGGGCGCAGTCGGGCGTGCCGGGCGCCGCGTCCGGGGATCGACCGTCGGGCCGCCCGTCGGCGCCCGACGCGCGGCGGAGCGCGCCGTCGCTCCGCAGGAGCGGCGCCCCGCGCCCGGTCGGCGCTGCCGTGGGCTCGCTCTCGGTGCAGTACCTCGATTTCGACGGCCCGGAGGACACGCCGCCGCGCCCGCGCGCGCTCGCGGCGTCGACGACGCCGGAGGGCGAGCTCCAGCGGAGCCGTGCCGCGGCGGAGGCTTCGGGCGGCGCGGCGGCGGCGCAGAAGACCGGCGGGGCGAGCGCGTCGGGCAAGGCGAGCGCGGCGGCGGGGGCGAGCGCGTCGGGCAAGGCGAGCGCGGCGGCGGGGGCGAGCGCGTCGGGCAAGGCGAGCGCGGCGGACAAGGCGAGCACGGCGAGCGCGGCGGGCAAGGCGAGCGCGGCGGGCAAGGCGAGCGCGGCGGGCAAGGCGAGCGCGGCGAGCGCGCCGGCGGGGGCGAGCAGCCTGGCCGGGGTGTCTGCGGCGCGCGGCAGCGGGGAGACCGCGCTGGACGAGGCGCCCGAGAGCGGCGGGCTCACCGCCGAGCAGCTGCGGCGCAAGCGGACGATCTTCTTCGCGGGGCTGTTCGTGCTGGGGGCGATCGCGACGATCCGCCTGCTGTTCGCTTCCAGCTGCTAGCTAGCGCCGCGTCGCTCAGAAACGAAGTGGCGGTGGCGAACCGGCGCGATCCGTCGGCCCCCTTCGACTTCACCGGGCGGTGCATCACGCACGGTCAATCGCCTGGTGCGCAGCCCACGCAGGAGCTTTTCGACCCCTCCCGCAGGTTTTTAGAAATTGCACGATTTCGACATTTTTGGAGCGAACACCACGCGAAAACCGCAGTATCATCGGCCGCGCGGCACGTCATGCCACGCTCGCATGACGGTTTGCTTTTGCGCGAATGGCGAGGCTCGCACGAAGGAGACCATTGTTGGATTCGCGGCGGGATGGCGGAGCCTCGTCGAGCCGCGCCGTCGGAGACCTTGGCGCCCCGCGGGCGTGAGCCGCAGGGCGATGGAGATGCAGGAAAGCGGCAATGCCATGGCCGAGCCGTGGATCCGGAGCATGAAGATACATAGGAAGGTGCGGTTCATATGCAGGCGCAGAGAATGTTGATGCGGTTGGGGACGGCGGTCTTCGTTATGCTGACGGCGTCGGGTTGCGTCGTCGCCGAGGGGATGGAGCAACCAGAGAACGAGGAGCTCGACTCGGTCAGCGAAGCTCAGCTGGACCCTGGCATGTTGACTCCTTGGCGGCTGTACACAGCGACCTTCTCGAACGGCCAGCCATTCTTTCGAGCCCTCGCGATCGGAGGGAGCGGCGTGGGCTCCTACCAGGCGGGCACGGAATACTTTTATGTGAGCACGGCGAACCTGCAGTACCTCGGCCAGAAGAGCGTGACCTTCAGCCACACGGACGGCAGCGGCACGCCGCCGGCGCAGAGCGGCTCGCAGCAGTTTCAGCTGCCGGTGAGCTCCTCCTGGACGTCGTTCTCGAGCGACCCGGTGAGCGGCGGATTCCGTTACAAGAGCGGTAACGTGCAGCTGCGGATCGCCACGGGCGGCGGAGAGATCACCCGGCTGACCTGGTATCAGGCGCTCCCCCTAGGACAGAACCCGGCCAACCTCACGCCGAGCGGGACGTTCGCCGCCGGCTCCGGCGCCGTGACGGTCCCGAGCGGGAGCGCGGGATACTATGTCGACATCACGATCCCGTGATTCCGGCAGGGGCGCCTCGCGCACTGCGGGCGCGGCGGGGGGCCCCGAGGGCTGAGTCGCCGCCGTTCGCCATCAGCCGATCTGGAGCGCGCGCAGCACGGCCGCCTCGTTCAGCGCGTGACGGCCGCCCTGGACCGAGGCGAAGCCCGCGTGGGCGAGCGCGGCGAGCGCGCGCGCGGCGCGCCGGATCTCGACCTGGCTGCGCGAGCCGCCGCGCGCGGCGAGCTCCTCCGCGGTCAGCGCCGCGCCGCCGGCGAGCAGCTTCGCGGCCAGGGCGACGTGCGCCGCCGAGCGGGGCGAGCGCCGCCGCGCGTGGCTCCTCGCGGCGCTCACCATCCGCTGGACGCCGCGCGCCTTCAGCAACGCCGCGGGCGGCATCGCGAGATCCCGGAGCGACGGCGAGGAGGGCCTCGCGGCGACCTTCACGGCCGCGCCGCCCGGCGCCGGCGCGAGCGGGGCCGCGGGCGACGCTGGGAGGTGGCTCCGCGGCGCGCCGGGGGCGTGCGCGGCCAGCGCGCCGGGAGCTGCCGTCGGCGGCGTGCCGGGGGCGTACGCGGCCAGCGCGCCGGGAGCCGGGGCTGGCGGCGCGCCGGGAGCGGGCGCCGCCTGCGGGCGCGCGCCGTCGCTCTGGCCGGCGCGCGCCACGATCTCGTTCTGGATCACCACCTTGACGACGCCGGCGACCTGCAGCGCCGTGCGCAGGCGCTCGGCCTCGGCCTCGGCCGCCCTGCGCGCCTGGTCGGCCTGCTCGAGCTGCTGCTGGAGGCGGCGGATCTCGGCCCGCAGCGCGACGCTCGGATCCGGCGCCGGCGGGCGCGCGCTCTCGCCCGCGAGCGCCTCGCGCAGCTCGTCGATGAGCGTGCTCAGCGCGGCGTCGGCGATGCGCGGCGCGCCGCCGGCCTCGCCGGTCCAGCTCGGCGCGTCGCCGCCGTGGGCGGTGTGGCGGGCGCGCCAGCGCTCGAAGCGCCCGGCGGCGGGCAGGTAGAACTCGCCGGACGGGAGCGCGCGGAACTCCTCGAACGGGTGGCCGTCGACGAGCGCCTTCACCGCGTCGTAGTCGCGCTCGATCTCGAAGCCGCCGATCGCCGGGAAGTTGAGCTGGCTCATGAGCTCCTTCGAGACGGCCTGCGTGCGCTGGCTCGCGACGACGAGGAGGACGCCGCGCTTGCGGCCCTGCTTGGCGAGGCGGTGCAGGATCTCCGAGGTGAGCGACGCGCCCGATTGCGGGGCGAAGAGGTGCACCTCCTCGACCACGACGGCCGCCGGCGCGCGGCGCTCGGACAGGAGCGCCCAGAGCCGCTCGAGGAACGGGAGCGCGGCCTCCTGCTGGGCGCGGCTCGTCGGCTGATCGGACAGGTCGACGACGAGGCCGAGCCCTTCGTCGAGCACCCGCGCGAGCGCGAGCTCCGCCGCGCGCTCGCGCGACGAGAGCGGCAGGTCCGCGTGGGCGCCGCCGAGGACGAGCGCGCGGAACCGCTCGCGCAGCGTGTGGAGCTCCCCCTCGGGATCGATCGCGACGACCGGGATGCCGGCCGCGAGCAGCTCCTCGCAGAAGACCCCGACGCCGAAGCTCTTGCCGCGCCCGGACGAGGCCCAGATGCCGACGCGCAGGCCGGTGCGCGCGTAGTCGGAGAGATCGAGTCGGTAGCCGTCGCAGAGGGAGAGGATGGGGCTCAAGGGGTCGCCTCCGTGGGGCTCGGGGCTTGTCGCGCTCGCCGGTGGACTGTAGGCGAGCGCGGCGGGGCGGGCGAGCCGGACGGGCGGCATCGCACGGAAGCGGCGGGCGCGCGGGCGGTGGCCTCGAAGGGGCTACCGCGCGATCGAGGTATGTCGCGCGGGGCTGGCGCTCCGTCGTCGGCGCTGCCTCGACCGCGTGACCACAGCGGCGGGTCCACACCCGCTGCGGCGCCGGCAGGAGATCGAACCCCCGGCGCTCGGGCGCAAGGCCAGCCTGGATGGGGGCCGACCCCCAGGCGACCGGGTGTAGGGCCTGGTTCGAGGGGGGTCGAACCCCCCGGCGCTCGGGCGCGATGCCAGGCGAGACGGGGGCGAACCCCCCCGGGCGATCGGGTGCAGGGCCAGGTGCGAGGGGGATCGAACCCCCCGCGACCAGGCGCGATGCCAGACGAAACGGGGGGCGAACCCCCCGCGACCAGGCGCGATGGCGGATCCGAGGGGGGTTGAACCCCCGCCCGACCGGGCATGAGGCCAGATCCAAGGGGGGTTGAACCCCCGCCCGACCGGGCATGAGGCCAGGTCCAACGGGGGTCGACCCCTGGGCGAGCGAGCGCAGGGCCAGGTCCGGGGAGTCGACCCCTCGGGGACCAGACCAGGCATGTACGGGCGGAGCCCTGGAATGCTTCTGGCCAGGGGCCACGATAACAGTTCGTTGGAGCCACGGCATCATACTCCGGGAGGACTGGAAACAGGGGCGAGTCTCATTGACACATCATGGACCGCCAGCGCGGATGTGAGCGACGCTGCCGCAATGGGGCGACGGCGTCGACACCGTGCTTGCGCTCGCCGAACCTCATTTCATCCGTGTATGTTCCGCACTTCCCCCGAAGGGAGGATTCCATGGATGCTACGCTCGAATCGATCTTCAACCTGTATGTCTTCACCACCGGCCGTCGGCTCTTCGCCCTCCGGCAGGTCCGCGCCCTGGCCAAGGAACAGCGCTTCACGGAGCTCGTGAAGCACTGCGACGCCGCGCTCGAGCACGATCTCGCCACGCGCGCGCTGGAGCGCCGCTGGGCCGGAGAGCCCGCGGCCACGGGGGCGAACCCCGCGGCCCAGCGCATCGATGTGCTCGTCGACCGCACGCTCGGCGCCATCCGCGATCACGTCGTCGCGCAGACGCAGGGCGCCGCGCCCGACGACCCCATCCACAAGGAGGTCGCGGCGTTCTTGAGACCGATCTTCCCTGTGAGCGTACAGGCGATCACCTCGCTTCCGTACGTCGATGAGCTCGCGGCCGTCGATGATATCGTCGCCCTGCTCAAGGGCGAGCTCGCCCCGGCGGTGAGGGAGTTCGGCCTCGGCCGCCTGGTCACCCGCCTCGCGGATCTCGCGGTCCAGTACCGCGACGCGCTCGAGGCGCCGCCGCCGTCGCTCATCGACTGGGGCCGGGTGCGCGCCGCGCGCGCCGAAGGTCAGGGCCTCCTGCTGGAGGCGGTCGCCATCATCCTGGGCAAGCACCACGAGCGCACCCGCGAGGGGACCGCGGCCCGGCTCGCGCTACTGGCGCCGATCCTCCAGCAAAACGAGGCGATCGGGCAGTACCTGCGCTCGCGGCGCGCGATCGCCGATGTGAACCCGGAGACAGGCGAGGACGAGCCCGCTGCGCCGGCCCCGGCCGTGGCCCCGGCGCAGCCGCCGGGCGAGACTGAGCAGCCGCCGATCGCGTGACGGCTGGACCGACCGGCGCGCCGAGCCGCGGTCGCGGGGCGCGCCGGTCACCGTTCTCGACGGCGTCGGCTCTTCTGCAGCGGAAGCGTCTTTGTCAATTGCATTTCGCCCGTTCGAATGCTGCTGCGATGATGTTCGTGCGCGGCCCGCAGAAAGATGTGGCTCGGGATCGGAGACGACAGCGGCGCCCATTCATTGCTTTCGCGAAAAACGGATTGACACGGCGCGTTCTGCCGTGAATTCCTGTGCGCCAACCAACGGAACTTGCGTCGGGGGATCTCGAATGCGACACACGGGCTGGTCGTATCGTCTCGTGGTATTTTGTGCTGTGGTGCTCTTGCTCGGGCGGGGGCACGAGGGGCTCGCGCTGGCCGGGCCGCCGGAGCCGCGGCTTCTTTCGCTGTCGCCTCCGGGCGGCGGGGTGGCGCTCTCGGCGATTCCATTGCGGCTGCCGAGCGACGGCGCAGGGGGGCTGCTCTTGGGGCCTCGTCTCGACGCGCCGCTGGTCGAGGACGTGGGGGCGCCTCATGGAGAAATGGTGCTCCCCGACCAGGCCCGGGTGGTGGCGTTCGAGGGGGCTGTCCTGGAGATCCCGCAGGGCGCGGTGGACGAGCCGGTGCGGATCACGATCCGGCCGCTTTCCCAGGGCGAGGTGCGGCCGATGGGGCGTGCGATGGTCAACGTCACGCCCGGGGGGAGGGCGTATCGCTTCGGGCCGCACGGGCTCAGGTTCAAGAAGCCGGTGCGGCTGACGCTGCCGGTTGACGAGCACGCCATTCCTCCGGGGATGACGGCGCAGCACGTGACGGGCTTCTATTTCGACGAGGCGCTCGGCACCTGGCAGCGCGTCGAGCGAGCCGGCGAGGCCGCGAAGGGGAAGCTGGCGAGCCTGACCGATCATTTCACCGATTTCATCAACGCGACCCTGGCGATGCCCGATGCGCCGGGGGCGCGCTCGTTCGATCCGAGCAGCATCAAGGGGCTCGCGCTCGGCAGCCCGCTCGCCGGCGTGGCGCTGATCGCGCCGCCGGAGTCGAGCTCGAGCGGCGCGGCGCAGCTGAGCCATCCGATCGTGGTCCCGCCGGGGCGCAACGGAATCCAGCCGTCGCTCGCCATTCGCTACGACAGCGAGCACCGCAACGGGTGGCTCGGCGTGGGCTGGGATCTGCGGCTGTCGCGGGTGGAGATCGACACGCGCTTCGGCGTGCCGACGTACGCGACGGGCGAGGAGCGCTATGCGCTCGACGGGAGCGAGCTCGTGCGGACTGGCGACGTGTCGGTCGAGCCGCAGGTCTACCGGCAGCGGGTGGAGGGGCGCTTTGCGCGGATCCTGCGCCACGGGACCGGACCGGACAGCTATCACTGGGAGGTCACGGACAAGGACGGGATGACGTATGTGTACGGCCGCAGCGAAGACGCGCGGCTCGCCGACCCGGACCCGGACCGGCCGGGCAACGTGTTCCGCTGGTACCTGGAGGAGGTCCGCGACCCGTTCGGCAACCAGATGTTCTTCCATTACGCGCATCGGGTGGAGCCCTCGGGCCCGGCGCCGCTCATCGAGGTGCATCCCGAGCGCATCGAGTACACGGCCAACACGTCGCAGGGCGTCGAGGCGGCGTATGCCGTCGACTTCATCTCGGAGGGCGGCCGGAAGGACGTGACGCTGAACGGCAGGCCGGGCTTCCTGGAGCAGACCAGCGAGCGGCTCCGGCGCGTGGACGTGCGGTTCGGCGAGACGATCATCCGCAGCTACGCGCTCGAGTACGCCGAAGGGGATTTTGGCAAGAGCTTGCTCCAGGCGATCGCCGTCCTCGGCAAGGGGAGCCGCGACGGCGAGGGGACGCTCACGAGCGAGGAGCTCTATCGTCACACGTTCGAGTACTTCACCGCGCCGCGCACCGCGTCCGGGCAGCCCGGGGCGTTCGCGGCCGAGGCCGAGACGTGGGGACAGGCGTGGTCTCAGAAAGGCCTGTCGCGCACGGAGGACTCGACCTTCGGCGGCAGCGTGTCGGTGGGGCTGCTCGGGATCGTCAGCGTGGGCGGCGGCGGGTACAGCGGCGACCAGACGACGCGCGCCAGCCTGCTCGACCTGAACGGCGACGGATTGCCCGACTTCGCCGGCGACGGCGGGGACGCGCTGCGCAACCTGCTGCGCCTTCCCGACCACAATCACTTCGATCCGTTCCACCTCGGCGGGCTCTCCCCGGGGGATCTCGGGCTGACGGACACCTCGGGGTGGAGCGTTCACGCGGGCATCAACGTGGGCGATGCGCTCAGCGCGTCGGCGGCGTACACGCGCAGCCGGGCGGAAGACGAGCGGGTCGTCTCGGATCTCAACGGCGACGGGTTCCCCGATCTCGTGTCGGTCGGGGGCCTCGGCCAGCTCCAGGTCGCGCTCAACGATCGGCGCGGCGGGTTCCTGGGCGCGAAGGACTGGGGGGCCGTCGCCGGCAGCGCGCCGTCGGGCCGCCCGGACTTCGCGCTGGCGTCGCGCGCCGACTTCTTTCCGGCCGACCCGATGCTGCGGTGGATCGCGCCGTTCGAGGGGGACGTGCGCATCGGGGGCGTGCTGCAAAAGCAGGAGGCGGGCGGCGATGGGCTGCGCGTGGAGCTGGTGCGCAACGGGGAGCTGCCGCCGCTGTTCGGCCATGCGTTCGGTCCGGACGAGCTCGGGCCGTGCGCGATCGGCGCGGGCGATTGCGGGGGCGCGCCGCTCTCGGTCCACGTGCTCGCGGGCGATCGTCTCTACTTCCGGGTGAGCGCGGCGCCCGAGATCGACCCGGAGCGGGTGGTGAACACGGCGTCCGACCTTCTGTCGTGGAGCCCGACGATCACCTACGAGGTCAGCGAGGAGCTGCTCGGGCAGGTGGGACCGGACGGCCGGCCCATCCATCGATTCGAGTACGCGCAGGACCATCGCCTCGGGGGGCGGCCCGAGGTGCCGTGGGTCGCGTCGTCGGACGGCCTCGTGAGCATCACCGGCGATCTTGTGAAAGGGTCGACGAGCGATCAGCTGCGGGTGTCGATCGCGCGGGAGAGCGAGGGCACGTTCCACAGCGTGATGGATGAGGAGGTGGTGAGCGCGGACGCAGGGGTGCTGGCGCTCGCGGGACGCATTCACGGCGACGAGAACGGCCTGGTGCGGGTGAAGGAGGGCGATCGGCTCTGGTTCCGGGTGAAATCGGACGTGCCGGACGACCCGGCGCGCGTCTCGTGGACGCCGATGGTCGACTACCGGACCTACTGCCGGGCCGATCGGCAGACGGGCGAGCGGCGCTGCGGGCCGGTGCAGTGCGTAATCCAGCCGAACGGCCGCGCCGGCTGCAAGCTGGACAGCGACACGGCCGAGGATGCGCCGCTTCCGGTGGCGCTGATCCAGCAGCAGCCGTATGTCGCGATGCCCGTGCAGCGGTGGAGGCCGGGGGCGCGCCGCTCGCCGTGGATCGCGACCGAGACGGGCACGGTGCGGCTCGAAGGGACGGTGGTCGTGCCGGGGAATACGTCGCTGACGCTGCTGGTGCAAGGCGTGCACCGGCTGCTCCACAAGCAGCTGTACGTGCCTGCGAGCAGCGCCGGAAGCGCGGTGACCATGTCGGTCGATCTCCAGGTCCAGGCCGGCGAGCCGATCTACGTCACGCTCTTCCAGACGAACCCGGCCGACAGCAACGGAGCGATCATCGGCGCGAGCATCGATGGGGCGCCGGTGTGGTTCACCGTCCTCGTGCCGGATCCGGCGTCCGAGGCGCTCGTCGACGGCGCTCCGCAGGACCCGACGGCGGGTGGGTTCCACGGCTGGTCCGTCGGCTTCATGAACGGAGACCGCGCGTTCTCCGAGGCGGACATCCTGTTTCCGACGCGCGACCCCGAGCGCGGCTTCACGCTCGCGGTGCCGCTCTCGCTGGAGGACGGCACGCGGATCTGGGGCGCGGCGGCGTCGGAGGCGTTCGTGGGCGGCGATCGGGTCTTGCCGTCGGTGGTGGGGCGGCTCTCGGGGCAGCGCCACCGGGGCAGCGTGCGCTACGCGGAGACGTGGAACGCGGAGCTCACGGCGGGCGCAGGCCCGGTGGGCGGCGGCTACAGCTTCGGCAGCACGACGACGGACCTGGAGCTGATCGATCTGAACGGCGACCGCTACCCGGACCGCGTGACGCGCGAGGGCGCGGTGCTCAATACGGGCCGGGGGTTCGGCGCGAGCGCGTCGTTCTCGCTGCCGGAGGCGCTGCGGCGGGTGGAGCACCGGACGGTGCGGCTGAGCGGCGACCTTGCGTCGCTCACGTTCAGCGCGGGAGACGAGGAGGAGCAGACGCTCAACAAGACCGACAGCCGGGGGCGCTCGCAAGGATACCTGCGCACGAGCTTCAGCGCCGGGACGAGCTACGGATTGTCGGCCGCGCACGTGGAGCTGCTCGACATCAACGGCGACGGGCTTGTCGACCAGGTGACGCAGAACCCCGAGAGCGAGGAGATGACGGTGGCGCTGAACCTCGGCTACCGGTTCACGGCGCCGGTGCCGTGGCAGCGGGACGGGTTCACCAAAGGCAGCTTCGACGCGGGCGAGCTGAACGGCGCGCTCGGCGAGGTGCTGGGCTTCTTCTCGGACGCCGCGGGCGTGGAGGCGGTGCGGCTGGAGGACACGGGCGCGCAGAGCGTCGGGTTCGGGGCGAGCGCGGGCGGCTCCAGCGGCGGGGTGAGCGCCAGCGTGGGCGCCGGGATCGGCTACACGCGCACGACGGCGCGCACGATCGTGGACTTCGTCGACATGAACGGCGACGGGCTGCCGGACAAGGTGATGAAGGATCCGGGGGAGACGTCGTTCCGGGTGCAGCTGAACCTCGGCGACCGGTTCGCCGCGGAGGAGCAATGGCCGGCCGGCGCCTGGGGCGTGAACATCGACCCGCAGGAGTACACGTTCATGGGCGGCGGCGATGCGGTGGGCTTCCGGCGCTCGGAGAGCCTCGACGGCAGCGTGTCGCTCCAGGTCTGTTACTTCGTCTGCATCGGCGGGTCGGTGTACTACTCCGAGGGCAGCGGGGGGTCGCAGCTCGGGTTCGAGGACATCGACGGCGACGGGCTGGCCGACCACGTGCTGAAGCGGGACGGCGACAGCGCTGTGCGGGCCCGGAAAAATGCCATCGGCAAGGCGAACCTGCTGTGGCGCGTGCACCGGCCGCTGGGCGGGAGCGTGGAGCTCGACTACCGGCGCGAGGGCAACCTGGTGGTGCCGAGGGAGGTCGCGGGGAATGCGCCGGTGGACGACAGCGGGCTGCCCGCGGATGACGCGAGCACGGCGATCGACGACAGGACGGCGGTGGTCGACATGCCGTCGAGCCAGTGGGTGCTGAGCGACGTGGTCGCGCGCGACGGCGTGGAGGGCGTGAGCGGCGCGCACGGGGTGCACACGTACTGGACGCAGATCGGCACGTACGGGGACGGGGTGTACCACCGCGATGAGCGGCTGGACCTCGGGTACCGGCGTGTCACGACGACGACGCTGGGCCAGGATGAGGATGGGGTCTCCGCGATGTCGGTCGAGGAGGTCGATTACCGGAACGAGGACATCTACCGGCGCGGGCTCGCGGCGCGCTCGACGCTGCGCGACGGCGACGGGATGCTCTACACGGTGGAGGAGATCGAGCACCAGGCGCCCGATCTTGCGCAGATCGCGGCGAACGGGTGGTTCTTCCCGAGGGAGACGGCGCGGAGGAGCGCGTTCTACGAGGGGATCACGGACGACCCGGCGGCGACCCACAAGAGCACGCGGGAGACGCGGTCCTATGACGAGGACGGCAACCTCACGGACGTGTTCTCCTACGGCGAGGAGGGGACCTCGGCCGACGACGTGCACCACCACATCAAGTACGAGCAGGACGACGCGCCCTACTTCGTGAAGGCGAGGCTGGTGCAGACGACGGACGCGGAGGGGCGCGTGCTGCGCGAGCGCACGGCGACGTACGGGCCGGGGACGGGTGCGCTCGCGACGCTCACGAACGTGATCCGCGGGGGCAAGCGACCGGACGGCTCGCCGTACGCGGGCGACCAGGCGACGTGGAGCTTTGCCTACGATGAGCTCGGCAACCTGGCGACGTTCACCGATCCGGCCAGCTACAAGCTGACCTATGGCTACGATGCGCTGACGCAGAGCTACCGCACGTGCGTGACCGACAGCTTCGGCTACCGCTCGATCAGCGTGCCCAACTACGCGTTCGGTACCGTCGCGCAGGAGACCGATGTCAACGGGCACACGATCGCGCATCGGTACGATGACTTCGGCCGGCTGATCGGGGTCTGGGGCCCGAACGACCTTACCGAGCCACAGACGCTTCCGGTCGGATGCACGCCGAGCAAGATCTGGAGCGAGGAGTACCTCGACGGAGAAGGCGAGCCAGCGGTCGGCTTCGAGTATGCGCTCCAGCCCAATCAGTCGACGGCGCCGCCTGCATGGGCAAGGACGAGCCACAAGGATGCGGAGCACCCGGGCGATCCGATTGTGACGGTGACGTTCGCCGACGGGCTCGGGCGGGTGATCCAGACCAAGAAGGACCTGGAGCGCGACACGGGCACGGGTACCGAGGTCGGGATGACGGTGAGCGGCGCGGTGGCGTTCGACGCGCTGGGCCGGGTGAAAGAGCAGGGGCAGCCGGTGTTCAGCACGGAGCCGGACACGACGTTCGTCGCCGTGGGGCTCCTGAGGCCTTCGCACTTTCACTACGACGTGCTGTCGCGGACGCGGCGGGTCGAGGCGCCCGACCCGAAGGCCGAGGCGACGGACGGCCACGCGCGGACGCTGATCGAATACGACGTGGTGCAGTTCGACGGGCGGCTGCTGTTCCAGGAGACGGTGATCGACGCGAACGGCAAGTCGCGGAGCAGCTACCGGGACGTGGGCGGGCGGATCGCGGCGGTCGAGGAGTGGAACACGATCGACGGCGTTCAGCAGCAGATCGTGACGCGGTACGAGCACAACCCGCTGGGCGAGCTTTTGCGGGTGACGGACGCGCGCAACAACGCGACCACGGCGACGTACGATTCGGTCGGGCGCATGGTGGAGCTCGTGAGCCCCGACGCCGGGCGCACGGAGTGGCGGTATGACCTGGCCGGCAACCTGCGGGCGAAGCAGACGGCGGAGCTCGGGTTGCGCGGTCAGCTGATCCGGTACGAGTACACCTACAACCGGCTGTCGAAGATCGACTATCCGGTGACGCAGGACGTGGTGTACACGTACGGCGCCGCCGATGAGGCCGGCGACGCGAAGGGCAACCGCGCGGGGCGGCTGACGCAGGAGACGAGCGCGGCGGGGACGCGGAGCTATCGCTACGATCGCTTCGGGAACGTGGCCGAGCTCGTGGCGGAGTTCCCGCGGCTGCGGGAGCCGCACCGGGGGCCGTACCAGGCGACGCTGAGCTACGTGTTCGATTCTCTGGGGCGGATGCAGGAGATCCACTTCCCCGGCTCCGGCGAGGAGATCGTGCGCTACGGGTACGACCGCGGCGGCCTCCTGGTGTCGGCCATCGGGGAGAACCAGAAGGTCAATCCGCAGCACCCGGATGAGCCGATGACGACCGAGTACCTGAGGCACATCGGGTACGACGAGTTCGGGCAGCGGGTGCGGGTCGTGGCGGGCAACGGGGTCGAGACGAAGTACCGTTACAACGAATCGACGCGGCGGCTGTCGGAGGTGGACGCGGATCACCGGACGCCGCAGATGCAGCAGATGGGGCGGCCGCCGAGGGCGTTCCAGCGGCTGCGCTACGACTACGATCTCGTGGGCAACGTGCTCGCGCTCGACAACGCGGTGCCGTTCGACGAGTCGCTGGGCGGGGCGGTGATGGTCGCGACGACGCAGCAGCGGTTCGCGTACGACGACCTGAACCAGCTGACCGCGGCGTCGGGGACCTACCAGGAGAGGGGGCACGAGCAGCAGCGGTACACGCTCGACATCGCGTACGACGTCCTCGGAAACGTGAAGAAGAAGGGGCAGGAGGTCGCGCGCTACGTGCCGAATGGCCCGGGGCAATGGCGGTTCGAACAGCCCATCCGGGAGAGGACGTACCGGAACGAGTACCGCTACACGGGGCCGAGGCCGCACGCGGCGAATCAGGTGGACGAGTTCGTGCCGGCGGAGTCGCAGCCGCGGCTGCGGGAGCTGTTCCACGACGCGAACGGCAACCACAAGGAGTGGAAGTACCGCGGCAGCCCGCAGCGGGCCTTGAGCTGGGACGAGGACAACCGGCTGGTCTCGGTACGCGAGAACGGGCAGGAGCTGTCGCGGGCGCTGTACGACGGCGCCGGGGAGCGGCGGGTGCACCTGCACCGGGTGGCCGGCGAGGAGGAGACGGCGTACGTCGACCAGCACCTCGTGGTGCGCAACGGGGTGACGGCGACGAAGCACATCTTCGCGGGTGAGACGCGGATCGCGAGCAAGATCGACGCCGATTGGTTCCAGGAGCCGCCGGTCTTGTACTACCACCCCGACCACCTCGGCAGCACGCAGTACGTCACCGACCAGGACCAGCAGCTGAGCCAGCACGTCGAGTACCTGCCGAGCGGCGAGCTGTGGACCGACCAGACGGACTCGCGGTTCCAGAACCGGCAGCCGTACCTGTTCAACGGCAAGGAGCTCGACCTCTCGACGGGGCTGTACCATTACGGGGCGCGGAGCTATGAGCCGCGGCTCGGGGTGTGGCTCAGCCCGGATCCTATCCTCGACCAGTACATGCGGGGGGCGCCGAACGGCGGCGTTTACAGTCCATCGAATCTCTGGTCGTACACCTACACGGGCAACAACCCTGTCGTGTGCATCGACAAGGATGGCCGGTTCGCCTGGATTGCTGTCGCCGCTGTCGCCGTCGGCGTGCTCTTTACGCCACAGTACGCCAACGCGCCCGGGCACAATGAGCCCATCCACAACAGCAAGTCGGGCATCGAACTCGGTTACGAGATGGCCCAGACCTCCCTCACAGCGTACGGCGCAATGAGCAACCCTGCCGGGTTCGCTCAGGCGTACATGCAGCAGCAAGCGATAGCGACGATCAAGGACGCAGCTGACACCGTTGATCCGAGCGGGTCGCTCCGCGGGGCCATCGAGAAGGTCGAGCCTGTCGCATCGATGATGGCGCCGGGGGGCAAAGGAGGCGGGCCAAAGCTCGGTGTCAAGGCCAGCGCACCCAAGGCGCCGAAGGCAGCAAAACCCGATGGCTATGCGGCGCGATACGCGGACGGAACCCTGGTGAAGGAGAGCCAGCGACCCCCGCACGTGAGTGGTCCGGATCCGGCTGCGGGAGGGCGGCCTCACACGGTCCTGCGATGGGACGCGAACGGCAGACTCTACGGCGCCAAGGAGTTCGGCAACGGGGGCACGCATCCAACTAGAGACATGAGCTTCACCCAGCCGACTTTCCCGAACGGAACCCCGCGTCCGGACCATATGCCTCCACCCACGGCGCATCCATACTTGCCCAACCCGACGGGCGGCTCACCGAAGAGAGGCCCCGAGGGTCCCCTGAATCCGTAGCTCGGAGAACGCCATGAATCAAGAGGTTGGTCAGCTCAGTTGCGTGCTGAAGTATAGGATTCGAAGCGACTCTTACAGCGAGAAGCGCGCGTTCCTGCGCTCGAAAGCGTGGGCCATGGCCGCGGCGGCTGTTTCCGAGAGGCTTTACTGTGAGTTTCTCACGTTTCCCGGTTGGACGTCGCCTGATGGTATGATGGATTTTGCGCGTGTATGGGGGCGATTCCCCCTGACGGATTACAGTGCTATCTGCGTTCGGGTTAAGCCGTCTCCCCTGGGCGACATGCTCGGAGACTCAGTGTTTGATCTGATTCCGGAGCCGCTGCTGGAGCGAATTCGCGCGGACTTGTCTCGCGTCGAGTGTCTCGAAGGTATCTCCGAGAGAGATTGGCCTCGTTCGCTCCAGAGCGTCCTTGGTACGCCGCTGCCGCGATTGCTAAGCGGTATCGTTCTCGATCGTGATGTCGAGAGCTGTGCACTGGTCTACGGTGACGTGAATCATGAAACGGATGCTCTGGTCTGCGAGTCGAGTCGGATGGTGGCCGCATTTATGCTTCATCTGACGCTGCAATGCGACGAGCCAATGCTGGTCATGTCGGTACGACAAGACGGCAGTGCCGGGTGAGCGCGGCGCCGCAGATCGACCCGGAGCGGGCGGTGAGCACGGCGTTCAATCTGCTCTCGTGATCCTGTAGATCACCTACGAGGTCAGCGATGATCTGCTCGGGAAGGTGGCCTGGTGAACGGTCCATTCATCGATTCAAAGATGTGCATGACCATCGCCTCGGAGGGCGGCCTTGGGTGCCGTGGGTCGCGTCGTCGGACGGGCTCGCGAGCATCACCGGCGACCTGGTGAAAGGGGGCGAAGAGCGTCAGCTGACGGTCTCGATCGCGCGGGAGAGCGAGAACACGTTCCTCAGCTGCATGGACAACGAGAGCGTGAGCGCGAATTCGGGCGTGTTGTTGCTCGCGGGGCACATGCTCACGTTCAGCGTGGGCGACGAGGAGGAGCAGACGCTCAACAAGACCGACAGCCGGGGGCGCTCGCAAGGATACCTGCGCACGAGCTTCAGCGCCGGGACGAGCTACAGATTGTCGGCGGCGCACGTGGAGCTGCGCGACATCAACGGCGATGAGCTGGTCGATCTGGTGGCGCAGAACCCCGAGCGCGAGCAGATGACGGTGGCGCTGAACCTCGGCTACCGGTTCACGGCGCCGGTGCCGTGGCAGCGGGATGGATTCAGCAAAGGCAGCTTCGATGCTGGCGAGCTGAATAACGCGCTCGGAGAGGTGCTGGGTTTCTTCTCGGACGCGGCGGGCGTGGAGGCGGTGCGGCTGGAGGACACGGGCGCGCAGAGCGTCGGGGTCGGGGCGAGCGCGGGCGGCGGTCACACCACGTTCATAACCGGTACGATGAGGTGGGCAACCTCGAGACCTTCACCGCGGAGCGGAAGCCCGCCCTCTGTCGATGACTCGCTGCCAGCTCGCGGGGGCTCTTTCCCCCGTCACAGAACGACCTTGATCCCGGCGCGCCGCCAGAGGTACGACGGATGTATTCCCATGAGCGCGCCGCCACGTCCCCACGACCGCCGACCCGAGCTGGCCGGGCGGTCCATACGAGCTGCACGAGGGGAGCGTGGCCTGCCAAAGAAAGGACCCGTCCATGTCCGAAGATCTGAAGGATGAGCGAGCGATCCGGAGCGTCATCACCCGCGTCGCGCACAACCTCGACCGGCGGCGCTGGGTCGAGCTCCGCGGCTTCTATGCGGATGTCGTAGTGAACGATTTCTCATCGCTCCTCGGCGGCGAGGCGCTCACGCAGACGGCCGACGACCTGCTGGCGTCCTGGAAGAAGTTCCACGGCGCCATCGATGCCTCGCAGCACTTCCTCGGCCCCATCGACGTCGAGGTGAGCGGGAAAGAGGCCTCCGCCGAGTGCCACGTGCGCGCTTACCACCGGTTCGCGCGCGCGCCGGGCGGCGAGGACTGGATGGTCGCGGGGCACTACCGCTATGGGCTGATCCGGGAAGAAGGCGGCTGGAAGATCAAGCAGGTAACCTTCGAATTCTCATACCAGACCGGCAATACGAACATGTTCGCGGAAGCGAGCCAGTAACGCCGGCGGCTCCGCGCATCGCCGGCGCCGGGAGGTGGCCGGCTCGCGGGCGAGCGCGACCTGGCGATGCGCCCCGGGGCCCTCGATCGCGAGCCCCGCCGGCGACCGCGCAGCGCTACCCTGCCGCGCATGCGCGACCCCCTCCCCGTGCCTCCCGGCCCCCTCGTCGATGTCCCCTGGCTCGCAGCGCACGCCGGCGATCCCCGCGTCCGCGTCGTCGACTGCCGCTGGTACCTCAGCGGCCGGCGCGGCGCCGACGAGTATGCCCGCGGGCACATTCCGGGCGCCGTCCACCTCGACGTCGACGCCGACCTCTCCGGTCCGGCGCAGGCCGGCCCCGGGCGCCACCCGCTGCCCGACGCAGCGGCGTTCGCGCGCGTGCTCGCCCGCATCGGCGTCGCGCCGGATTCGCTCGTCGTCGGCTACGACGACGCGGGCGGCGCCATCGCGGCCAGGCTCTGGTGGCTGCTGCGCTACTTCGGCCTCCCGGGCGGGCGCGTGCTCGACGGCGGCCTCCAGGCGTGGACCTCGGCGGGGCACCCGCTCTCGACCGACGCGCCCGCGATCGCGCCGGCGCCGCCGATGCAGCTCGCCGGCGGCGGCGCCCCGGTCGCCGACAAGGCGGCCGTCGACCGGCTGCGCCGCGAGCCGTCGGCGGTGATCCTCGATGCGCGCGCCCGCGAGCGCTACGAAGGGCAGACCGAGCCCGTCGACGCGCGCCCGGGCCACATCCCCGGGGCGCGCTCGGCCCCGTTCGCGGAGAACCTCCGCGCGCCGGCCGGGCCGTTCCGCGAGCGCGCCGAGCTCGAGCGGCGCTACCGCGATCTCGGCGCGCTCGAGGCGAGCACCGTCGTTTGCTACTGCGGCTCGGGCGTGACCGCCTGCCACGACCTGCTCGCGCTGGCGACGCTCGGCCGCGCGGACGCGATCCTCTACGAGGGGTCGTGGAGCGACTGGGCCCGGGACGCCGCCCTGCCCGCGGCAAAGGGGTCCGAGCCCTGAGCGGCGCCAGGCGAGCGCGCTATATCAGGTGAGCGCGCCAGATCAGGCGAGCGCGCGGCCGACGACGGCCTCGATCGTCTCGCGCAGGTAGCGCACCGCGAGCGCGAGCGTGCGGGCCGCGCTCTCCGGCGTCGGCTGGAGCGCCGGCGCCACCTCCATGACGTCGCCGCCGATCAGGCCGACCTCGCGCCCGAGACGGCGGATCAGCGCGACCACGAAATCCGGCGAGAGGCCGTCCGGCTCCGGGGTTCCGGTGGCGTCGGCATACGCGGCGTCCGTGCCGTCGATGTCGTTCGAGAAATACACGCCCTCGACGCCGGTGCTCTTCACGTGCGCGACGATGGCGTCGAGCGCCGCCTCGGGATCCGCGCGGCACTCGGCCGCCCAGAACTGCCGCACACCGTAGCGGCTCTCCCAGTGCTCGCGCGGCTTCTGCGAGGCGCGGACCCCCACCTGGGTCAGCCGGCCGCCCCGCCCGACCAGCTCGTTCGCGTGGTACGACCAGGTGGCGAAGCAGTACGCGACCCCGAGCCGCTCCTCGAGGAGATCGGTGTGCGCGTCGGGCTGCACGATGCCCCACGGCCGCCGCCGCGCGCCTCGCGCGCGCGCGGTCGCGATCGCGCGCGCGACCGGCAAGGCCGTGGAGTGATCGCCGCCGAGCACGATGGGCGCGACGTCGGGGTTGATCGAGAAGACGAGATCGAGCGCGCGCTCGGCGATGGAGAGCGGCGAGACCGGCAGGCGCGCGGCCACGGGCTCGGGCACGCCCGGGTAGAGGGCGCGGCGCGACGCGGCCTTCTGGGCCTCCGAGAGCATGTCGTCGTGCAGGAGCTGCGGCACGACGAACACGTCGCCGATGTCGACGAGGCCGATGTCGCGCGCCCGCTCGGGGAAATCCGGGTGAGCGTCGAGGAGCGCGGTCCGGATCGCCTGCGGGCCCATGTTGGAGCCGCGGAGGAACCCGGCGCCGACGTCGGAGGGGACGCCGAGCAGGACGGCGCGCGCGCCGGCGATGCGGTCGAACGACGCGCGGAACCGGGCGAGGACCTCGTCCTGGGTCGAGGCGCCGTAGAGCCGTCGCTGGACCTCGAGCTGCTGTGCACGCCCGGTCGAGACGAGGTAGAGGCCTCCGGCCGCCGGGCGCAGCAGGAGCGCGAGCTCTTCGTGCGGGGTCATGCCCGACGAGGGTACGCGCCCCTCAGGGGTCCGCCAGCGAAAGGGCAGGCGCGGGGAGCGGGAAGCGCTCGGGCGCGAGGTGAGGCGCGGGCGCGCTCATCGCTTCGGGCCAGGTGACGCCGCAGGCGACGACGCGCAGCGCCCGCAGCACGCCCGCGTGCGCGACCAGGAGGTGCGGGGACGCCCCGGACGCTGGCCCGCACGCCGGAGAGAGCGCCCGCCAGAACGACCGCACCCGGGCCTCGACCTCGATCGCCGACTCGCCCCCGGGCGGCCCGACGCGCTCCCAGCCGTCGAGCCACGCGGCGTACGCCTCCGGATCGCCGCGCTCGATCTCCGACCAGGCGCGCCCCTCCCAGGCGCCGTAGGCGATCTCGACGAGGCGCGCGTCGATCGCGTGCGGCACCCCGAGGCGCGCCGCGAGCTCGGCCGCGGGGAGCGCGCAGCGGGAGAGCGGCGACGACCAGACCACGCCGGGGCGGAGATCGAGGTCGCGGAGCCCGCGCTCGATCGCGGCCGCGGCGTCCCCGGGCGCGAGCTCCGCGGCCACGTCGAGGCGGCCGTAGCAGACGCCGGAGAGCGCGACGGGGGCGTGGCGGAACGCGATGAGCGAAGGGGCGAGGGGATCCATGCCGGCGCGCCCGCGGCTCAGCCGCCCCGCGCGAGCGCGAGGGCGAGCAACGCGGCGCAGTCGGCGATCTGCTGCGTCGCGCCCAGGAAGTCGCCGGTGATGCCGCCCGCGCGGGCGCGGAAGCGGACGCCGCAGATCGCCGCGGCGGCCGCCGATGCGCCGAGCATGGCCGCCGCCTCGGCCGCCGAGACGGCCCCGGCGGCGTGCGCCGCGGCGAGCGAGAGCGCCGGCCACACCGAGCCGAGGAGCGCCTGCGGGAGCGCCGCCTGCGCGACCGGCCGGCTGCGCGAGCCGCCCTGGGTCACGTACGGCAGCGCGACCATGAGCCAGATCGGCGGGACGCGCGAGAGGCACTGCGTCAGCACCAGGGCGACCGGCGCCGCGGCGTCGAGCCGCGCGAGCAGGGCGATGCGCAGCACGAGGACCACGATCAGCGCCGCGGCGCCGAACGAGCCGATGCGGCTGTCCTTGAGGATCTCGAACAGACGCGCGCGATCGAAGGCGCCGCCGAGCGCGTCGGCCGTGTCCGCGAGGCCGTCCTCGTGGAAGGCCCCGGTGAGGAGCAGGCCGAGCGCCACGACGACGCTGGCCGCGACGAGCGCGCCGCCCCGGTCGACGAGCAGCCACGCCGCGGCCTGGACGGCGCCGAGGCCGGCGCCCACGAACGGGAACCAGGCCGAGGCCCAGCGCCAGTCCGCCTCGGCGTAGGGGAAGCCGCCGACCGGGACGCGCGTGAGGAAGGTCGTCGCCGCCCGGGCGCCGCGCAGCACCGGCGGCAGCGTCATGGAGTCCCGGGCGGCGCGCGGTCGGGCACGCTCGCGCTCGCGAACGTCGCCATGCCGGCGTGCAGGGCGCACGCGGCGTCAAGCAGGGGCAGCGCGGCCAGGGCGGCGCTCGCCTCGCCCAGCCGCATGCCGAGATCCAGCAAGGGGCGGGCCTCGAGCGCCGCGAGGACGTGGGCGTGACCGCGCTCGGCCGAGCGGTGCGCGAAGAGCATGCCCGCCCGCGCCCGGGCGTCCATCCGGACGAGCGCGAGCGCGGCGGTCGAGACGATGAAGCCGTCGACGAGCACCGCCATCCGCCGCTCGATCGCCCGCGCCATGGCGCCCACGAGCGCGGCGATCTCCTTGCCGCCGACCGCCCGCACGACGCGGCGCGGATCGGCGCGAAACGCGCTCGAGGCGCCCTGGACGCGCCGGGTCGCGTCGCGCACGACCTCGACCTTGCGCGACAGCGCGTCGCCCGTGACGCCGGTCCCCGCGCCGACGACGTCCTCCGGGGCGAGCCCGAGGAGCAGCGCCGCCATCGCCGACGCCGCCGTGGTGTTGCCGATGCCCATCTCGCCGAGCAGGACGACGCGCGTGTCGCCCCCGAGCGCGTCGATCTCGGCGGCGCCGGCGCGGAGCGCGCGCTCGTAGACGTCCTCCGAGAGCGCGTCCTCGACCCGCAGATCGCCGATGGGATCGTCGGCGACCGGATCGCGCCGCAGCTGCGCGCCGCCGCCGGCGCGCTCGTACGGGTGGGCGACGCCGACGTCCACGACCCGCAGCTCGACCCCGAGGTGGCGGCAGAGCACGCTGGAGGCGGCGCCGCCGCGCACGAAGTTCGCGACCATCGCCGCCGTGACCTCGGCCGGGTAGGCCGACACGCCGTGCCGGGCGACGGGGTGATCGGCGGCGAACAGCACCGCGGCCGCGGGCCGGCTCGCGGGCGGCCCGCCCTGGATGCCCGCGAGCGCCACGGCGAGATCCTCGAGCGCCCCGAGGCTGCCGCGCGGCTTGGTCAGCGTGTCCTGCCGCGCGCGCGCCGCGCCCGCCGCGCTCGCGTCGAGCTCCGGGAACACCCAGGAAGGCGAGAGAGCCATGCTCCGGGTTTTCTACTCTCCCGCGGGAGGCCGGGGAAGCGCGTTGACCGTCCCAGAGGCCCGTGATAGCCGCCCGTGCGGCCGAAGAGGTCCCGTTGCGCGGAGATGGAGAGACGCAGATCCTCGCGGGACCGGGGCAGGCCGGCTGGCGGCGACGTGGAGATGCCGCGGCGCGCGCTCGTTCGAACAGGTCCAGGATGTCGCTGCGTGCCCTCGTCGTCTGCCTCTGCTCCTCCGCGGCCGTCCTGTCCGGGTGCGGCGGCGCCGGCGCGCCCCCGGACGACGGCGCCGGCGAGCCCGCCGCCGCGGCGGGCGCGGGCGGATCGTGCCTCTCCGGCGGCCACGGCGGCGCTCCCGGAGCGGGCGAGGCGGCGTGCGGCGGCCCGGGCGCGCGGTTCGCGACGCGCGTGGTGTCGGCCTGCTTCGGGCCGGGGCAGGGGTTCGGCCAGGACCGGTACCCGGACGTCGTCCTCGGCCCGCCGAAGGGCGCCGGCTGCTGCGGCGGCTCGCTGGACGTGCTCTCGCTCGGCGACGGCGGGTCGATCGTCGTGACGTTCGAGGGCAACGCGATCGTCGACGGGCCCGGGGCCGATTTCCTGGTGTTCGAGAACGCCTTCGGGCGCGGCGACGACGCCGCGAGCGTGTTCGCCGAGCTCGCGACGGTCGAGGTGAGCGAGGACGGCGCCGCCTGGTCGGCGTTCCCCTGCGCCGCGGACCGCTATCCGTACGACGGCTGCGCCGGATGGCACCCGGTGCACGCCAACCCCGACGAGAACGACATCGATCCGCTCGACCCGCCGTCGGCGGGCGGCGACCCGTTCGATCTGGCCGAGATCGGGGTCCCGCTCGCGCGGTTCGTGCGGATCACCGATCGCGCCGGCACGCCCGACGTCTTCGACCTCGACGCCGTGGGCATCGTCCACGCGCTGTGCCCGTGAGGCGCCCCTGGGCGCTCGCCTGCGCGGCGCTCGTGGCCGCCGCCGGCCTCGCGCCGCGCGCGCGGGGCCAGGAGGCGGGCGCGGGCGGCCGGGAGGGCGAGGCGGGCGGCGGCGCGCGCGAAGGCGGCGGCGCGCGCGAAGGCGGCGGCGCGCGCGAGGAACGAGGCGACCGCGTCGCCGCGCCGGCTCCTCGTTCCTCGCGCGCGCCGGCCCGGCCGCGCCGCCGGGCGCTCGAGGTGCGCGTCGAGGGGCAGCGCGCGTCGACCGTGGCCGCGCGGGATCCCACCGCGGCGTCCCACGTGATCCGCGGCGACGAGCTCCGCGCGCCGGGCGCCGCGGCGTCCGCGGTGCTGAGCCGCGTCCCCGGCCTGCAGGTCTCCCGCACGGGCGCCGCGTCGGACCTCGCGACCGCGTCCATCCGCGGCGCGAGCAGCGCCGAGACGCCGGTGTACCTCGCGGGCGTCCGGCTCAACGACGACGTGACCGGCACCGCCGACCTCTCGATGGTCCCGCTCTGGATGATCCAGCGCGTCGAGGTCTACCGGGGCAACGCGCCCGAGCACGCCGATCGCCTCGGGATCGGCGGTGCCATCTTCTTCGAGCCGTCGCTGCCGCGCGCGCCCCGCGCCTCCGTGGGGCTCGGCGCCGGCAGCTTCGGCGAGCGCGCCGCGTGGGCGTCGGCGGGCCTCGGCGACGACCGCGCGGGCGCCACGATCGCGATCGGCCGGCGCGCCGCCGACAACGACTACCTCGTCACGGACCGCCGGACGGGGCGCGCGCTGCCCAGGCCGAACGCCGACGCCGACGCCTACGACCTCTGGAGCATCGGCCGCTACCGCCTGCCCGGCGGCGGCAGCGTCACGGCGATCGGCAACGGCTTCGCGCGCGACCAGGGCGCGACCGGCCTCTCGGAGACGCCGGCGCGGGCCGCGCGCGCCCACGTGCAGCGCTGGCTCGGCGCGATCGCCGCGGCCGCCCCGTGCGCCGGCCCGGCGGAGGGCGGCCTCGATCGGTGCCGCCTCGAGCTCACGAGCTCGGCGATCCTCTCGAGCCAGGTCGTCCGCGATCCGCGGGGCGAGCTCGGCCTGCTGTCGCCGCTCGTCGAGAGCCGCGGCGCGCGCGGCGCCGGGCAGGCCGCCGTCCGCTACCGCCTGGCCGACGACCTCGCCGTCTCGGCCTCGGCGGCCCACGAGCGCGAGCTCCTCGCCCTCGATCGCATGGGCGGAGCGCCGCTCCGCGCCTCGCGCGCCACCTCCCGCGCGTCGGTGAGCCTTCGCTACGCGCCCATCCCCGCGCTCGAGGGCTACGCCCTCGGCGCCGTGGAGCTCCACCGGACGAGCCACGGCGGCGCCGGCGGTCTTCTCGCCTCGCTCGAGCCGAGCGGCCGCCTCGGCGCCCGGCTCCGCCTCGCGGGCGGCGGCGTCTCGCTCTTCGGAAACCTCGGCCGCTACGTGCGCGTCCCCGCGCTCGGCGAGCTCTACGGAAGCTCCCCGATCGTCGTCGGCAACCCGGAGCTCGCCCCCGAGCGCGGCCTCTCGGCCGAGCTCGGCGTGCGCCTCGCCGCGGCGGCGCCGGCCGCGCGCGCCGAGGTCTCCCTCGAGATCCTCGGCTTCTCGCGCTTCGCCTCGGGGCTCGTCGCGCACCGCCCCGCCTTCATCGGCGTGCTGCGGCCCTACAACGTCGCGAGCGCGCGCGTCCTCGGCCTGGAGCTCACCGCGTCGGCCTCGGCGCTCGACCACCTCCGCGCCGGCCTCGCGCTCACCGCGCTCGATCCGCGGGACACCTCGCCGGGCCGCGCGCTCGCGAACGACCTCATCCCGTACCAGGCGCGCCTCGTGGCGGCGCCGTCCCTGGAGGTGTACGCCGAGCCCGCGCGGCTCGGCGTCGACCGCGCCTCGCTCTCGGCGCGGCTCTTCTACCGCGCCTCGCGCGCCGCCGACCCCGCGGGTCTCCGGCCGCTCCCGGAGCAGGCGACGGTCGACGTGGAGCTCGCGATCCTCGCGCTCCGGCGGGTCTCGGCGCGCTTCTCGATCGCGAACGTCTTCGCCGCGAGGACGTTCGATCTGTTCAACCTCGAGCTCCCCGGGCGGAGCTTTCACGCAGCGACGGAGGTGTGGTGGTGACGGCGTCTCGCATCGACCTGGGGCGGGGGGCGGCCCTCGGGGCCCTCTCTCGGACGATCCTCGCCGCGGGGGCGGTGCGCGCGCTCATCGGGTGCAACGCGCCGGAGCCGCCGCCGAGCACCGGCGGCACGGACGTCGTCGCGGGCCCGTGCGGGCGCGGCGCGGTCGTGGTCAGCAGCGACTACCAGTCGACGAACGTCAGCCTGGTGAGCTGGGACGGCGCGGTGCTCTCCGCGTCGATCGTCTCGTCGGGATCGAGCTCGCCCGGCCTCGCCTCGCCGCTCTCGGGGGACGTCGTGGTCCCGACGACGCCGGTCCGCGGGGAGCGGCTGGCGCTGCTCGACCGCTCCGCGTCCGTGCTCACGTGGATCGACGTCCGGAGCGGCGAGCCCGCGGGGCAGCTCGCCCTCGCCACGGCGTTCCGCGCGAACCCGCAGGACTACGTCGAGGTCTCGCCGGGCAAGGCGTACGTCACGCGCCACGAGCCGAACCTCGACCCGGACGCCGCGCCGATCGACGGCGGGAGCGACGTGCTCGTCGTCGACCCCGGCGCCCGCGCGATCGTCGGCCGGATCGATCTCGCGCCCGCGCTGGCCGGGGAGGACCCGGCGTTCTACCCCCGGCCGGGCCGCGCGGTGCTGGTCGGCGACAGCCTCTACGTGCTGCTCACGGCGACCTCGCTCGACTTCGTCGCGTCGGCCGAGTCGCGCCTGGTCGAGATCGACGCGCGCAGCGACGCGATCCGGGCGGTCACGGTGCTCGAGGGGCTCCACGGGTGCGGGGGGCTGGCCGCGTCCGCCGGCGGCTCGAGGCTCGCGGTCGTGTGCCCCGGGACGTTCGGCGGCGACGCCACCTCGAACGCCGGCGAGGCCGGCCTCGTCGTCCTCGCGCGCCGCGACGGGGGCCTCGTCGAGGAGGCGCGCTGGACGGCCGCCGAGCTCGGCGCGGGGACGCCCGGCTTCTCCGTCGCGTTCGCCTCCGAGGACCGCCTCGTGTTCTCGACGCTCGGCCGCGACGCGCTCAGCGAGGGGGGGCCGGTCGACGACACGCTCACGGCGGTCGAGCTCGCCGGCTCCGCGCCCGAGCGCGGCGAGCCCGAGGTCCTGCTGCGCTCGAAGGAGCTCCCGTTCTCCCTCGGCGAAGTGCGCTGCGCCGAGGCGTGCGGGCGGTGCCTCGCCGCGGACGCCGAGACCGAAGGGGGCGTCGTCCACCGCTTCGACGTCGGCGCCGACGGCCGCGCGCTCGAGCACGCGGGCGCCTTCCACGTCGACCCGCGGGTCGGCTTGCCGCCGCGTTACCTCGGCGCGTTCTGAGCGCGCCCGCGCCGGCCTGCTGCGCGGTCCGAGCCGCGGGGCGGCTTCAGGCCGCTCGCCGCGCGAGACACGCGGTCAGAGGAGGTTCTGAAAAAGCACGCCGGCAGGCAGGCGCGGCGTGATGGACCCCCGCGGGGGTCCTTAGGTCCTATCGGTGGAGCTGAGGGGGATCGAACCCCTGACCTCATGACTGCCAGTCATGCGCTCTCCCAGCTGAGCTACAGCCCCGTTCGTTGGGAGCGGCATATCTACAGCCTCTCGCTCCGCTTGTCTCTACTTTTTTTCGTCGGCGCGTCGTTTCCGTCCGCCTTACGGCCCGTTTCGCGGCTCCCGCGCCCCCGGCGGGGCTGCGCGCGCTCCCCGGCGGGGCCGCGCGCGGCCCGCTGGTGGGGGGATGGCCGCTCGGGCGGGCGGCCCTCAGAAGTTCATCAGCTTCGCCAGGTAGTACTTCATCGTCTCGGTCGTCCCGCCGCCGATGCGGAGGAGCCGCTGGTCGCGCCAGGCGCGCGCGATCGGGAAATCCTCGATGTAGCCCCAGCCGCCGTGGAACTGCAGGCAGGTGTCCACGACGTCGTTCGCCACGTCGCCGGCCAGGATCTTCGCCATCGAGATGAGCTTCACCGTGTCGAAGCTGATCGGCACCTTCCGCACGTACCGCTCGTCGTTGTAGTGGTCGACGCACTTGTAGACGAACGCGCGCGCCGCCTCGCAGCGCGTGTACAGGTCCACGAACCTGTGCTGCCACGACTCGCGCTTGATGATCGGCTTGCCGAACGCCGTCCGCTCGCGCCCGTACTCGACCGACCTGTCGAGCGTCACGAACGAGCTCGCGATCGCGCCCACCGCGGCAACCAGCCGCTCGGTCTGGAAGTTCTGCATCAGGTACGCGAAGCCCTGGTCCGGCTCGCCGAGCAGGTAGCGCCGCGGCACCCGCACGTCCTCCAGGAAGAGCTCCGCCGTGTCCGACGACTTGTTGCCGATCTTCTTCAGCTTCTTCGCGACGTTGAAGCCGCCGAGCGCCGTCGGCACGAGGAAGAACGAGCAGCCGTGGGCCCCCTTGTCCGGCGACGTCTTCGCGAGCAGCGTCACGAAGTCGGCGCGCGTCCCGTTCGTGATGAACGTCTTCTGCCCGTTCAGCACGTAGTCGTCGCCGTCCTTGCGCGCCGTGGTCCGGATTCCGGCCACGTCGCTGCCCGCCCCGGGCTCGGAGACGCCGAGCGCCGCGATCTTGTCGCCCGCGAGCGCCGGCCGGAGGAACTCCTCGATCTGCTCCTTCGTGCCGATGTCGCTGATCACCGGCGTCGCCATGTCGCTCTGGACGAGCAGCCCCATCGAGACGCCCGCCATCGCGCAGTGCACGAGCTCCTCGGCCTTCGCCGCCGAGAACCAATAGTCGAGCCCGGCGCCGCCGTGCTCCTCCGGGAAGTGCGCGCCCAGGATCCCGAGCTCGCCGGCGCGCTTGAACACCCAGTTGGGGAAGCACTCCGCCGCCTCCCACTCCTCCACGTGTGGAGCGAGCTCCTTCTCTGCGAAGGCCCGCACCGTTTTCCTGAACTGCTGATGTTCCTCCGTGAACGGCTGCCACATCGTGAACCCCTCCTCGCCGGCGGACCGAAAAGATTCGTACACGAAACATTTTCCAGCGCAAGCGCCGCGCCGCCGCGCGCTTCCGCCCGCGCCTGGTCCGCCGCGTCGAGATCGAGCGGCCCTCGCGCGTCGCGGCGCTGGGCCGCATGGAAAACGGGGGCCGATGGCGCGGCGCGCGACGCGGCGCGGGCGGCGTGGGCGGTTGGAGACGCCGCGCGGGCCGCTCGTCGAGGAGGCGCGAAACATGAATCGGCTCGCGCACCCATCCACGCAGTCTGCGGGCTCTGCTAGCCTCCGGGCCACATGCGATTCCTCGTCCTGTCGCGCAACGCGTCCCTCTACTCGACGAGCCGCATCGTGCTCGCGGGGCGCGCGCGTGGTCACGACGTCAGCGTCATCGATCCGCTCGATTTCCAGATCGTGGTGTCGCGCGGTCGGCCGTCGTTGCTCGTCGGTGGTTCGGCGGTGCCCCGCTTCGACATCGTGATCCCGCGCATCGGCGCCAGCATCACGAACTACGGCCTCGCCGTCGTCCGCCAGTTCGATCTCATGGGCGTCCCGGTCCTGAACGGCGCCGTCTCGATCGCGCGGAGCCGGGACAAGCTGCGCGCGCTCCAGCTGCTCACGCGCCGCAAGCTCAACGTGCCGATCACCGTCTGCGCCCGCAGCCCGGCCGGCGTCGAGGCGGCGCTCTCGCTCGTCGGCGGCTGCCCCGCGATCGTGAAGCTGCAGCAGGGGACCCAGGGCATCGGCACCATGCTCGCCGAGACGCCGCACGCCGTGCACGCGCTGCTCGAGACGTTCTGGGCCATGGGCCAGGACATCGTGCTCCAGGAGTACGTGCGCGAGTCGAAGGGGCGCGACATCCGCGTCATCGTCGTCGGCGGCCGCGTGGTCGCGTCGATGCGGCGGGTCGCGAAGCCCGGCGAGTTCCGCTCGAACCTCCACCGCGGCGGCAAGGGCGACCGGGTCAAGCTGCCGCGCGTCTACCGGAGCGTCGCCATCCGCGCCGCGAAGGCGATGGGCCTCGAGGTCGCCGGCGTCGACATGCTCGAGGCGCGCTCCGGGCCCAAGATCCTCGAGATCAACAGCTCGCCCGGGCTGGAGGGGATCGAGCGCGCGAGCGGCGTCGACGTGGCGGGCGCGATCATCAGCTACGCCGAGCGGTACGCGGCGGAGCAGCGCGGCCTCAGCCGCCGCACGCTCGAGGCGCGGATCGCCGAGGTGATCCACGACGAGCGCATGCCGCCGACGCGGCGGCTCAGCCGCGCGGTGGAGAACGGGGCGGGCGCGAGCCGCAGGAAGCCCGCGGTGCTGACGAACGGGAGGGGCGCGCGGAGGGCCGCCTCGTGACCCTCGGGGTCGAGGCGGCCGGCGACGCGGTCGTCCTGACCATCGATCGCCCCGAGTGCCGGAACGCCATCGACAGCGCCTTCGCGCGGCGCCTCGGCGAGGCGATCCGCCTCGCCTCCTCGGACCCGCGCGTGCGCGGCGTCGTGATCACCGCGGCGAGCGGCGGCGTCTTCGTGGCGGGCGGCGACATCCGCGAGCTCCACGCGCTCGCCGAGAGCGGCGCGGAGAGCGGCGAGGTCCTCGCGATGTTCGAGGGCCTCTCGGCGTTCGAGGAGAGCGAGGTGCCCATCGTCGCCGCGGTGCAGGGCGACGTGCTGGGCGGCGGCTGCGAGCTGCTCCTGCTCTGCGATTTCGTCATCGTCGAGGAGCACGCCGCGCTCTCGTTCCGCCACGTCAAGATGGGCCTGTCGCCGGCGTGGGGCGGGCTGACGCGGCTCTGCGAGCGGGTGGGGCCGCTGCAGGCGTCGCGGCTGCTCCTGACGGCGGAGCGGATCGGCGCCGCCGAGGCGCTCCGGATCGGCCTCGTGAGCGAGGTCGTCCCGACCGGCGCGGCGCGGAGCCGCGCGATCGCGCAGGTGAACCGCATCGCCGACAGCCCGCGCACGTCGGTGGCGGCGATGAAGCGGGCGCTGTGCAAGGTGCGGGAGGCGCTGCGCGCCTCCGCGGTGGAGGTCGAGCGACGGGCGTTCGCCGAGCAGTGGAACGGCCCCGAGCACCGCCGGGCGATGGATGCGTTCCTGAGCAAGAAGTGACCGTGGTGCAGGGCGGGGGGCGCGGAGCGGAGGACCCGGGCGGCGCCGCGCCAGCGCCGGGCGCCGAGGCAGCGCCGGGCGCCGAGGCAGCGCCGGGCGCCGAGGCAGCGCCGGGCGCCGAGGCAGCGCCGGGCGCCGAGGCAGCGCCGGGCGCCGACGCAGCGCCGGAGAGCGCGCTGTCCACGCTCGCGCCGCCGACGATCGCGCACTTCATCGGCCGCCGCCCGCACCTGCGCGCCCTGAGCCGCGCCGCCGAGGCGCTCGTCCTGGAGCGGCCCATCTGCGTGCTCGTCCGCGGCGGCGCGGGCATGGGCAAGAGCGCGCTGATCCACCACTTCCTGATGGGGCTCCGCCGCGACAAGGGGCCGGTCGTCCTGCGGGGGCGCTGCGCGAGCGGGGCGACCGAGTCCTACAAGGCGTTCGGGGGCGTCATGGAATCGCTGTGCCGCTTCCTGCGGCGCGTCTCCGCCGAGGAAGCGGAGCGGCTCCTGCCGCGCGACGTCCGCGCGCTCGTCCGGGTGTTCCCGGCGCTCTCGCGCGTGCCCGCCGTCGCGTCGGCGCCGCGCGTGAGCGAGTCGCCCGACGCGCAGGAGCTGCGGCGGCGCTGCTTCGCGGCGCTCCGGCAGCTGCTCTGGCGCATCGCCGAGCGCAGCCCGCTCGTCGTGGCGATCGAGGACCTCCAGTTCATCGACGCCGACAGCGTGGCGCTCCTGCTCGAGCTCACGCGCCCGCCCGACGCGCCCGCGATGATGTTCCTCGGCAGCTACCGGACCGAGGACGTCGACGCGAGCGCGCCGCTCCGCGCGCTGCTCGACGGGATGGGGGGCGCGCGCCCGGCCCCCGCGGCGACCGAGCCCGCCTCCCTCGGCCTCGAGTGGGCCCCGCCGCCGCGCCGGGACGGCGAGCTGCGACAGATCGAGGTCGGGCCGCTCCTGCCGCTCGAGGCGGAGGAGCTCGCGCTCGCGCTCCTGTTCGCGCGGGACGAGGGCACCCGCGCGCGGGCGGACGCCATCGCCCGCGCCTCCGGGGGCAACCCGCGGCTGCTCGGCGAGCTCGTCCGCGACGCGCAGGAGCCGGCGGGCGACATGGGCGCGCGGGGCGACGCCGCGTGGGAGCGGGCGCTCGCGGCGCGGCTCCACCGCTTGCCGGAGCAGGCGCTCCGGCTGCTCGAGGTGATCGCCGTCGCCGGGGAGCCGCTCGACGCGGCGGTCGCCGCGCGCGCGGCGAAGCTCGACGGCGAGGAGCGCGCGCCGGCGATGGCGCTCCTCTGCGCCGAGGATCTGATCGTCGCGCGGCCCGCCGGCGAGGGCGAGCTCGTCGAGGCGTCGCACGATCTCGTGCGCGCGTCCGTGGTCGGTCGGCTCGGTCCGGAGCAGCTCGCGGCGCGGCACCGGCGGCTCGCGCGGGCGCTCGAGGCGCTCGGGACGGCGGACGCCGAGACGCTGTCGCGGCACTGGCTCGGCGCGGGCGACGGGGCGCGCGCGGGGCAGCTCGCGGCGGTCGCGGCCGAGCAGGCGGCCGAGGCGCTCGCGTTCGAGCGCGCGGCGCGGCTCTACGAGCTCGCGCTCGGCCTGCTCCCGCGCGGCGCGGATCTCCCGGAGGCGGAGCGGCGCGCGCTCGAGGTGCGGTGCGCCGACGCCCTCGTCGACGCGGGCAAGGGCGCGGAGGCGGCGAGGCGCTACGCGGCGGCGGCGGAGGGGGACGACAGCGCGCGGTCGCTCGATCTCCGCCGCCGCGCCGCGGAGCAGTACCTGCGGAGCGGGCACATCGACGAGGGGCTGGAGCACGTGCGCGCCGTGCTGGCGGCGGTCGGCCTGTCGTTCCCGGAGACGCCGCGGCGCGCGCTCGTCGCGCTGCTCCTGCACCGGGCGGAGCTGCGCCTCCGGGGCCTGCGGTTCCGCGAGCGGCCCGAGGCGGAGGTGCGCCCGGAGGATCTGGCGCGCATCGACGCCTGCTGGACGGTGACGGTGGGCCTGTCGGCGGTCGACATGGTCCGCTCCGCCGAGTTCTCGGCGCGCGCCTTGCTGCTCGCGCTGCGCGCCGGCGAGCCGTACCGCATCGGGCGCGCGCTCGCGTTCGAGGCCTCGTCCGCGTGCATGATCGGGTCGCCGGGCCGGGCGCGCGCGGAGGAGCTGGTCGCCGCGGTGCGCGCGCTCGCGGAGCGGCTCGACAGCCCGCACCTCCTCGGCCTGTCGATGATGGTGTCGGGCATGCTCGAGGCGTTCACGGCGGGCCGCTGGAGGGCGGCGTCCGACTGGTACGAGCGGGCGGACGAGGTGTTGCGCGACCGGTGCGCCGGCGTCGCCTGGGAGCTCGCGACGACGCAGCTGATGACGTCGTGGATGCGGTACTACCGCGGGCAGATCGACGCGCTGGCGCGGACGATGCCGGCGGTGCTCCGGGGGGCCGAGCAGCGGGGCGATCGCTATGCGGCGGCGATCTTCGGCGCGCAGGCGGCGTGGGTCGCGCTCGCGTCGGACGACGTGGCGGCCGCGCGCAGCGCGGTCGCGGGGGCGCTGTCGCGGTGGACGACGTCGGGGTTCCACCTCGAGCACTTCGTGGGGCTGCTCGGCGAGACCTACGTCGACCGCTACGCCGGCCGCGCCGGCGCGGCGCTGAGGCGGCTCGCGGAGGCGTGGCCGAAGATCGAGGGCTCGATGCTGCTGATGATGCAGAACAGCCGGGTGATGGCGCACGTGGAGCGCGCGAGCACGGCGCTGGCTGCGGCCGAGGGCGCGGTCGAGCCCGAGCCGTTGATCCAGGCGGCGCTGCGGGACGCGGCCGCGCTCGCCCGGGAGAGGACGGCGTGGTCCGACCCGTTCGTGCCGCTCCTCCGGGCGGGCGCGGCGGAGCTGCGCGGCGAGCGGGACGAGGCGATCGCGCAGCTGGGGGCGGCGGCGGCCGGGTTCGACGCGGCGGACATGCCGCTCTACGCCGCGGCGGCGCGGCGCCAGGCGGGCGAGCTGTTCGGCGGCGAGAAGGGGCTGCAGCGGATCCTCGTGGCGGACGCGGTGATGGCGCGGGAGCGGATCAGGAGCCCGGCGCGGTGGGCGGCGATGCTGGCGCCGGGGTTCGGGCGGAGGTAGCGGAGGGGAGCGCCCGGGGGGGGCCGAGGAGGATCGTCCGTCATGACCGCGCGTGGGAGCCTGCCGGAGTCTCCGTCCATCGTCCTGATCACGGGGCTCATGGCCTCTGGGAAGTCGACGGTCGCTCAGCGGCTGGCCGAGCGGCTGCCGAGGAGCGTGCATCTGCGGGGCGACGTGTTTCGCCGCATGATCGTCGGTGGCCGCGCCGAGATGGGCTTCGAGCTCTCCGAGGAGGCCGAGCTGCAGCTGCGGCTCCGGTACCGCGTCGCCGCGGCGGCGGCCGACCTGTATCTCGAGGCCGGGTTCACCGTCGTCCACCAGGACATCATCCTGGGCGCTGGGCTCGCCGAGGTGGTGCGGTGTTACGCGCATCGTCCTCTGCACGTGGTGGTCCTCTGCCCGCGTCCCGCCGTGGTCGCGGCGCGGGAGGCGGGTCGAGCGAAGCGCGGATATCAGGACGCCTCGTCGGTCCTCGATTTCGACCGCGTATTGCGCGAGGAGACGCCGCGGCTGGGCCTGTGGCTGGACACATCGGATCTCACGGTCGAGGCGACGGTGGACGAGATCCTGGGGCGCCTGGGGGATGCGCGCGTGGGCGGTGAGGGCGGCTCGTAGGGCTGCGGACGGGGTGGACCGGGAGGGCGCGGGGGCGCGTGGGGGGCCGAGCGGGGGACGTCGCCTCAGTCCGAGCCGCTGCCCGGCAGCGGTCCGAAGCGCTTTTCATACTCCGCGAGCCGAGCGGCGAGCCGCTTCGCCTCGTCGGCGGCGGCGCGGGCCTGCTCTTCGGCGGCGCGGGCCTGCTCTTCGGCGGCGCGGGCCTGCTCTTCGGCGGTCGGCAGCACGCGCCCCTGCGCATCGAGCCAGCGCAGCCAGCCGGCCTCAAGGCCGAGATAGGTGCCACGGCGCACCCCGAGCCGCAGGCCGAGGCAGGCGCTCACGACGTCGCCGTTCGCCTCGGGGGGCACTGGCGCGTAGGACCGCGTGGCCGGATCGAGCGCGTAGGCTTCGAGCGCGCCCGAGAATGGATCGAACAGGTAATATTCCGGCACGTGCAGGAGCTTCGCGTAAACGCGCATCTTTTCGCCGCGATCGACGGCTTCGGTGCTCTCGGAGAGCAGCTCGATCACCACGTCGGGCGTCCTCCCGTCCTCCTGCCAGACGACCCATGACTTGCGCTCGCGCCGGTTTGTGTCGAGCACGACGAACACGTCGGGGCCTCGGAAGTCGTTCTTCTTCGCCTGCAGCTCGCTGAAGTAGATGGCCATGTTGCCGGCGACGTACACGTCGTCGCGGTCGTGCCAGAAGAGCTTCAGCACCTCGATGAGCATGTCCATCTGTGCGCGGTGGCGCTCGGACTCCATCGGCTCTCCATCGTCGTACGGGAGCTCGTCCTCGCCGGGCGGGGGAATCGGGACGGGAGAGTTCTCGCTCTGGAAGGGCATACGTCGCTCCGGTCCGCAGCTTACCGCACCGCGCCTGCGAGCGCAGCCGGCCGGTCCGGGCGGAGCGCTCCGGCGGGCGCCGGCTGGACGGAGGAACACCGACCCGGCGCGGGCCATCCGACGGCGTTAACCGTAGGCCCCCGGAGAGGGTGTTCGCCGCGCGCCTACCCCTCTCCGCGCACCGCCAGCACGACCTCGTGCGCCTCCGTCTTCCCCGGGATCTCCCACCGCTCGATCATCCGCCGGATCGCCGCCTCCGGCACCGCCACCTCCCGCGCCCGGTTCTGCGCGAACAGCACCGCCCGAGGCACCTCCACGTAGATCACGCGGATCCTCGCCCCGTAGTCCGCCGCCATCTGCAGCACGGGCCCGCGCCGCTGCCGCGACAGGTTCGTCGCGTTCCACACGAACCGCTCCCCCCGCCGCAGGTGCTCCTTCGCCCGCTCGCGCGCCGCCTGGACCACCTGTCCCTGGGTATCGGTCGGGTCGATCTCCAGCTCGCTCCGCAGCGCGTCCAGCGAGACGACCGGCCAGTCGGCGAAGTGGCTCCGGACATAGGTGTCCTTCCCGGCGCCCGGCAGCCCGCTCATCACCACGACCTCGGCGCGCGTGTCGTCATAGACCTCCACGTCCGGGTGGCGCCCGCCGGCGGGGTCGGAGCGGAAATACACGAATCGCGTGTGATCCGAGGCGAAGGCCCGCGGCCCCCGGTAACACCCCTCCTCGCGGCAGAGCTCGCGGAAGAGCTCGATATTGTCGACCACGCGGCCCATGTCCGCGCAGACGCGCCCCCGGATGTCGGCCTCGGCCACGAGCGCGAGCAGATCGCAGCGCGCGTGGAGGCTGATCTCGGCGGCCACGCGCTGCGCGTCGCCCCGCTCGATGAGGTAGAACGGGATCTGGTGGTAGCGCACGAGCGCGCACACGTGCTCGCGCAGCGCGAACGGCGCGCCGAGCTCCCAGAGCAGGCGGCGCGCGAGCAGCTCCCCCGCGCGCGAGTGGCCCTTGGCCGTGATCCGCCCGTCCTCCTCGCGCGTGGTCGCCGGCTTCGCCACGTCGTGGAGCAGGCACGCCAGGTACACGACGCGCTGCTCCTCCGGCGGCAGCGCCCGCCACTCGGGCAGCCCGAGGAGCGTCTCCAGCACCATGCGGGTGTGAATCCAGACGTTGCCCTCGGCGTGGTGGATCGGGTCCTGCGGGCAGCCCTCGAGCGCGCGGACCCAGTCGAAGGCCTGGAGCTCGTCCCAGGGGACACGCGCCGGATCGGGCGTGAGGAGATCGAGGAGCGAGGACGCGGCGGACATGGTGGAGCACCCCCTGGCGAGCGCGCGCTGGACGCGGGCGCGCAGCGCGCGAGGACCGTAGCATGTCCGCGCCTGACGCCCGGTGCTACCCTGGCGCCGTCATGTCCGCCAAATACCCGCGCTCGTTCCACCTTCCGTGGTCGCCGGGCGGCACGTCCGACGACAAGAGGATGGCCGACGTGTCGGGGCTGCTCGGCGTGGAGATCGTCATCACCGAGAAGTGCGACGGGAGCAACCTCACGTACACGCGAAAGAGCGTCTTCTCGCGCTCGCACTCGGGCCCTCCGTCCCACCCGAGCTTCGACCTCGCGAAGGCCACCCACGCGCGCATCGCTCACCAGCTCTCGGAGGGCACGTCGGTCTTCTGCGAGTATTGCTATGCGGTCCACTCCATCGAGTACGAGGCGCTGCCGGGCTATTCGCTGGTCTTCGGCGTGCGCGACGACGCGCAGGGGCTCTTCTGGGAGTGGGACATGGTCGTGGCCCAGGCGAACGATCTGGGGCTCCCCACCGTGCCTGTCCTGTTCCGGGGCCGCGTCGAGGCCGAGCGCGAGCTCGAGGCGCTGACCAGCGCGCTGGCGCGTGAGCCTTCGGCGTTCGGGGGCCCGCGCGAGGGGGTGGTGGTGCGGGTCGCGGGCGAGTTCCCGGACGCGGCGTTCCAGCGGTGCCTCGCCAAGTGGGTGCGGCGCGGGCACGTGCAGACGGACGAGCACTGGATGCACCAGGAGCTCCGGCCGCAGCGGCTCGCGGCAGGGCCGGCGGGAGGACCGCCGCCCTAGGCTAGGCCGCCGGCGCGGCTACCGCCGTGAGGCCAGCGCCGCGAGCCGCGCGCAGAGCCCCTCGCGGAGCGGGCCGTAGGTCGCGCGGTACGGCTCCCAGTCGAGGCGCTCGTCCGCGAGGATCTCGCGCCAGTACGGGTTCGCGGCGCCGTAGTCGTGGATGGCGCCGGTCTCGGCGATCTGCACGGCGAAGAGCGGCACCCGGAGCGCGTGGAAGAGCTTCTTCTTCGAGGCCTCCGGCTCGTCGTCGAAGCGGGCGCCGGCCTTCTTGAAGTCGGACGCGGAGCGGCTCGCGGCCGACGCGGCGAGCTTCTTCCGGTCGAGCTTGAACGGGAAGGGCGGCCTCGCCTCCTTGAGCCGGTGCTCGGGCGGGAGGAACAGGCACTCCAGCGCGAAGACGCTGTGCTCGGCGATGGCGTCGCGGAAGCTGTCGAGGCCGTGGACGACCACGTTGACGCCGGGCGCGAACGCGAGGTCCTGCTTCGCGTCGCGCCGCGCGAGGACGGCGACGAAATCCTCGTCGGACGCCGCGGTCGCGGTGCCGTACACGCGCGATCCCGTGCGGAACACGCTGTGGACCTCGCCGTCGTTGCGGCCGAGGACCCGGAGCACGGTCGAGAGGCTCATGGCCGGGTAGTGATCAACTTTGCCCAGAGAGAGTCCACATGTAGGCGGGAAGATCATTAAGGTTTTCTTCCCGCCTTCCCGCCTTCATGTTCAAATTTGACCACTACTCATGGCCGAGGGGTCGCTCAATACCCCGCTGACGCTCAGCCGTCGAGGAACCGCTCCAGCACCGGCCCGAGCAAGGCGGGCTCGATATGGTGCGTGGCGCCCGCGATCGTCTCCGCCCGTCCGCCGGGCAGCCGCGCGGCCAGCGTCTCGGCGACCTGGCGCATGATCGGCGCGCCCGCGTCGCCGGCGATCGCCAGCGTCGGCTGGCGGACCTCCGCGAGCGCGGCGGTGATGCGCCCATCGGCGACGATCGTCGCGTCGTAGACCAGGGTGTGCGCCATCGCCTCCAGCGCGGGGCGGAACGGGGCGTGCCTGAGCTGGGCCACGACCTCGTCGGGGATCCCGACCATGCGCCGCTGGAAGTACTCCACGGCGTCGCCGCGGCGCCCGGCCGCGACCAGCGACGCCAGCGCCTGCGCGTGCTCGGCGGGCTGGGCGGGCGGCGCCTCGTAGAGCGCAAGCCGCGTGATGGCCAGGCCGCGCGCCGCGGCGGCGAGCGCGAGCTGCGCGCCGGAGGAGTAGCCGAAGACCGCCGCGGCGCCGCCCGCGGCCTGGATGACCGCGTCCAGGTCCTCGATCTCGCGGTCGATCGCGTACGTCGCCGCGTCGCCGCTGTCGCCGCGCCCGCGGCGATCGTAGGCGAGCACGGTGAACCGCCGCGCCAGGTACGCCGAGAGCGGCGCGCCCGTCGTCCGGTCGTTGAACGCGCCCATCACCAGGATCACCGGCGCCCCGTGCCCGGTCTGGTCGAACGCGATGGTGGTGCCGTCCCTGGAGGTCGTCTTCTTCATCTCGGGTCTCCTTTTCGTGGTCCTGCCGCGTAGACCCGAGGCGACGAAAAACTAATCGGCGAGGCTCGCCGGCAGCCGGAACCCGGCGCACAGCTCGGCCGAAAACGTCATGATCTCCGCGATCTGGCCGTCAGAGACGCGCAGCACGTGGACGCCCGACAGCCGGAACTCCGCCTCGCCCTGGGGGCGCAGGTAGGCCGCCGCCGCCGGCTGCCGGTTGGCGCCGACCGGCACCATCCTGAACGCGCGCCCCCTCCAGCGGGGCGGGAAGAGCGCGAGCAGGTTGGCGATCGCCGCGCGGCCGTCGAACCAGAGCGGCGCGGGCGGCATCGCCCAGCGCGCGTCCTCGCGCAGGAGCCGGGTCAGCTCGGCGGTGTCCCCGTGCTCCCACGCGTCCATGAACACCTTGAGCGCGGCGCGCTCGAGCTCCGTGGCCGGCGCGCCGGCGGACGCGTCCGGCGCCCCGGCGGGGAGGCGCTCGCGCAACGTCGCGCGCGCCCGCTGGAGCGCGCTGGTCACCGACGGGACGGTCAGCTCGAGCAGCGCCGCGATCTCGGCCGCCGACCAGCCCACCACGTCGGACAGGACGAGCGCGGCGCGCTGGCGCGGCGGCAGGTGCTGCAGCGCGGCCAGGAACGCCAGCGCGAGGGTCTCGCGCGCCTCCACCGCGGCGTCCGGCGGCGGCCCGGCGTCGAGCAGGTCGTCCGGGAACGGCTGGAGCCACGGGACCTCCGGCGCCCACGGCGGCGCGGAGCGCGCCTCGGACGGCGGCGTGGCGGCGGTGACCGGCGGCGCCACGTCCTGCGGCACGACCCGCTGAGGGGCGCGCTCCAGCGCGTTCAGGCAGGCGTTGGTGGCGATGCGGTAGAGCCAGGTGCGGAACAGCGATCGCCCCTCGAACCCCTCGCGGCCGCGCCAGGCGCGGAGCAGGACCTCCTGCACCATGTCCTCCGCCTCGTCGAAGGAGCCGAGCATGCGATAGCAGTGCGCGCGGAGCCGACGGCGGTAGCGCTCGCTCAGCGCGGCGAACGCCGCGTGGTCTCCGGCGCGCGCCGCGGCCAGGACGGCCGCCTCCTCGTCGTTGCCAGGGTCCTCCGGCATTCTCGTCACGTCCGTCGACGCGCTCGACGACGAACGCCCTTTCTCGGCAACCACGAGATCTTCGGCGAGATCCGAGCTGCCCTGAGGGGCGGATATCGCGCTCGACACGCCGTCGCGCCCGCTCATTGCTCCACGAGCACGAGATCTCCTGCCCGGCGCGGCGCGACCTCGTAGGTCTCCTCGTACTGCGCGGCGAGGCCGGTCACCTCGATGGCCAGGCCGACCTCGAGCGACGTCGTGTCGATGACGGGCTCGCCGTCCACGACATGCACGTAGACCTGGACCTCGCCCGAGCCGTCGTCGATGTACACCTGGAAGCCGTAGGGCTGCTCGTCCTCCACGGCCGTGGTCACGCTGCCGCGCACGCGGACCAGCAGCCCCTCGACGGGCTCTCCGACGTCGCCGGTCATCACGTCCGTCGGCTCGATGGATTCGGTCCCATCGAGCACCGTGACCGAGGCCGCCGCGGCGTTGAGCACCGTCTGCTGGGCCGTCTGCCCGAGCTGCCCCGTGACGCGCACCCGGGCATCGAGGCCGAAATCGAGCGCGTCCGGCAGGCTCACGTAGATCCCCCCGGTGGCGTCCTGGAGGGCGAAGCCCTGCTCGCTGGTCGCCGAGCTGAAGGTGCCGGGCGCGACCGTGGCGAAACCCTCGACCGTCGCCGTCGAGCCCTCGGTCAGGGCGCGGGCTTGGGCGACGGTGACCACGACCTCCTGGTCCGGAGCGGGGGGCTCGTCTCCGCCGGAGCTGCAGGCCGTCGCCGCGAGGAGGCTTGTGACGGCGATCGAGGCGAGAGCGCGGCTCGTTAGGTGTCGACGCATTCCCAGCTTCCTACTGTTGCTGCGCTCAGGGGACAAGACATCCCCCATCGATGACGTACCTACACGTTCAATAGCTTACCTATGCATCTGCACCGTCGGCCCGAGCAGCCCACCGATCCCATCGTGGACGCCCGAGCCACCATGTCGTCCCCGAGGGCGACGGCGTGGTTGGCAAGCTCGGCAGCCGTGGCTGCCTCTCCCGTCCTCGTCCGGCGTACGCGAGCGCGTGCTCCTGCGGGTTTCTCGCGTCCCGCCTCTCGAGGCCTCGACGTCCCTCGCGCGCGGCACGAGAATCACCCCAGTGAGCCGCCTTGCCGTCTTCTGGCTTTCTTCTCTCGCCGTCCTCGCCGCCGGATGCCATCCAGGGGGCGGATCGCGCAACGACGACGGGTTCCCGGCCCGCCTGGCGCGCGGCTGCCGGAGCGAGCCCGACTGCCTCGTGCTGGAGCTCGAGGCGCAGGCCCGCGTCGACCAGTGCGCGTCGTTCTGCGAGGGCGCCGAGGCCGACCTGCGGGCCGCGAGCGCCCTCGTCGCCCGCTACCGGCAGGAGCGCGAGGCGCGCCAGGCGCGGATCGAGGCGCAGCGGCAGGCCGTCGAGGCCGCCGAGGCCGAGCGCCGCAGCGCCGAGATCGAGGCCGCCGAGGAGGCGCGCCGGCAGGAGGAGGCGGCCCACGCGGCCGAGCTCGATCTCGCCGCGAGCGAGCTCGCGTGCGCCCAGCAGGGCGACGCCGCGGCCTGCGACGCCCTCCTCCGCTACCTCGCCGGCGCCGCCCCGCGCGACGAGCGCGCGGCCCAGGTGCGCGCGTCGCTCGTGAAGGGCCGGCGGCGGATCGCCGAGCGCGAGGCCGCGAGGGCGGCCGAGGAGCAGCGCGAGGCCGAAGGCGCGCCCGCCCCCGCGCGACCGGGTGGCGGGCCGGCTGCGGCGGCGCGACCGCGGCCGGCGTCCGAGGGCCGCGTCTGCTGCTGCGACGGCACGCTGTCGCCGACCTGCACCTACGTGAAGCGGGGTTGCTGCTCCCACCACGGCGGCGTCTGCGCGTGCCCCTAGTCGCGGGTCAGACATCCTTCCGCACGTCGATGAAACCGCCAGGACATGGCTGGAGACGCGCGCCCAGGCAATGTGGGTAGTGCGCTCGGTGGCCATATCGTCATGGCATTCGTTTTGATTTGAATTTATAACGCCACATCTATGCGTAGTATACCGATCTACCAGGTGGACGCGTTCACGAGCCGTCTGTTCGCGGGAAACCCGGCTGCGGTGATGCTGCTGGACCGCTTTCTGGACGATTCGCTGTTGCGGGACATCGCGGCCGAAAACAACCTGGCCGAGACGGCGTTCCTGGTCCCTGACGGGGAGCGTTATCGCTTGCGCTGGTTCACGCCGACGACGGAGGTGCCGCTTTGCGGCCATGCGACCCTGGCGAGCGCGGCGGTCGTCATGGAGCGCTTGGAGCCCGGCCGTACCGAGGTGATCTTCGAATCGGCCAGCGGACCTTTGACGGTGCGGCGGACGCAGACCGGTTATGTCATGAATTTCCCGTCTCGACCGTCTGTTCCGACGACGCCGCCGCCCAACCTGGCCGAAGCGCTCGGCGCTGCTCCGGTCGAGGTGCTCACCGATACCTTCAATTACATCGCGGTATTGGAGGATGCGCAGGCCGTGCGCGCGCTGTCTCCGGACATCGCCGCGATTGCGCGCATGGACCGCGCAGGGGTCGTGGTGACCGCGCCGGGAGACGCGTCGTACGATTTCGTCAGCCGCTACTTCGCGCCGGCCAAGGGGATCCCGGAAGATCCCGTCACAGGCGGCGCGCATTGTGCGCTGACGCCGTATTGGGCGGCGCGGCTGAACAAGACGGCGTTTTTCGCGTTCCAGGCTTCCAGGCGCGGTGGAGAGCTCGTCTGTCGGCTGGTCGATGGCCGCGTCGAGCTGGAGGGCGCGTGTGCCTTTTATCTCGAAGGCAAGGTGACGATCTGAAACCCATCACGCGCAGTTGAATTCCCTCACCGGACCCCTTGGCCGGCCATCCTGACGGATGGAACCAGGCGCGCCGCTCGCACCACGGCGGCATCCGCCCTCCCAGCCCCCTCCCGCGCGCCCCGCGGCGGGCTCTGCGCCTGCCCGTGCGTGCCCGCCAACACGCGCGATCGAGGCTCTCCCGTGCGCCTGGTGTTTCCTTGATGTTCTAAGTACCGTTCTGGCGCGCCGCCGCGGGGCGGCGTCTCCGCGCTTCGTCTCTGCGCTCCCAGGAGGGTCCATGGCCGTCGCCGACTCGCAGTCCGCTCATCCCCAGAAGACCGATCATTCTCCCGAGGCCGTCGAGCGGCGGGTGGCGGACGCCCTCGCCGCGCTGTCGCTCGAGCAGAAGGTCCGCCTGCTGACGGGCGCCGACTTCTGGAGCACCTACCCCGAGCCCGCCATCGGCCTGCGCCGCATGGTCGTCTCGGACGGCCCGGTCGGCGTGCGCGGCGAGCACTGGGACGAGCGCGACCCCTCGGTGAGCCTCCCCTCCGCCACCGCCCTCGCCGCCACCTGGGACGAGGCCCTGATCGAGCGCCTCGGCGCCCTCCTGGCCTCCGAGGCGCGGCGCAAGGGCGTCGACGTCGTTCTGGGGCCGACCGTCAACCTGCACCGCAGCCCGCTCGGCGGTAGGCACTTCGAGTGCTTCTCCGAGGATCCGCTGCTCACCGGCCGGATCGGCGCGGCCTACGTCCGCGGGCTGCAGGCCCACGGCGTCGGCGCCACCCCCAAACACTACGTCGCCAACGACTCCGAGACCGAGCGGTTCACCGTCGACGTCCGCGTCGATCAGCGCACGCTGCGCGAGCTCTACCTCGCGCCGTTCGAGCGGATGATCGCCGGCGCGCGCGCGTGGCTCGTGATGGCCTCGTACAACGCGGTCAACGGGGCGACCATGACCGAGAACGCCCTGCTCGATTCGCCGCTCAAGGACGAGTGGGGCTTCGACGGCGTCGTGGTCTCGGACTGGTTCGCGACCCGCTCCACCGAGGCCGCGGGCCGCGCGGCCATGGACCTCGCCATGCCAGGGCCGGAAGGGCCGTGGGGCCAGGCGCTCGTCGCCGCCGTCCGGAGCGGCGCCGTGCCCGAGCAGGCCGTCGACGACAAGGTCCGCCGCCTGCTCCGGCTCGCCGCCCGCGTCGGCGCCCTCGAGGGCGTCGCGCCGGCCGCCCCCGCGCCGGCCCAGCTCCCCGCCGCCGACGCCGCCCGCCTCGCCCGCGAGACCGCCGCGGCCGGCATGGTGCTCGCGCGCAACCAGGGCGACGCGCTCCCCCTCGACGCGGCCAGCCTCCGGCGCGTCGCCGTGATCGGCCCGAACGCCGCCGAGGGGCGGATCCAGGGCGGCGGCAGCGCCAGCGTGCACCCGCACTACGCGGTCTCGCCGCTCGACGGGCTGCGCGCCGCGCTCGGCCAGCGCGCCGAGGTGCTCCACGCCGTCGGCGCCCGCATCCACGAAGGCCTCGTGCCCGTGGCCGGAGACCAGGTGGTCGACCCCGCGACCGGCGAGAACGGCGTGCGCGTGCGGCTCCTCGACGCGAACGGCGACGTCCTGCACGAGGAGCATCGCGGCGTGGGGCGCCTCACGTTCATCGGCGATGAGCGCGCCAAGCGGGCCGCGACCATCGAGGTGACGGCGCGGTTCCGCGCCGCCGAGGCCGGCCGCTACCGGATCGGCGTGGCCGGGGTGGGCGCGTACCGCCTCACCGGCGGCGGGGAGGTCCTCCTCGACGAGGCGATCGCGCCGGACAAGGACGACCTCGCCGCGGCCCTGCTCGCCCCGCCGCACCGGGCGGCCGAGCTGTCCTTTGCCGCCGGCCAGGAGCTCGACCTCGCCCTCACCCACGCGGTCCAGCCGGGCGCGGTCGCGGTGGCGTTCTCCCTCGGCGTCGAGGTCCCCGCGCCGTCCGACGAGGAGGAGCTCGCGCGCGCCGTGGAGCTCGCGCGCTCGTCCGACGTGGCGATCGTGGTCGTCGGCACCACCGAGGCGATCGAGAGCGAGGGCTTCGACCGGAGCGCGCTCGCGCTCCCCGGCCGCCAGGACGCGCTGGTCAGCGCCGTCGCGGCGGCGAACCCGCGGACGATCGTGCTGGTGAACTCGGGCGGGCCGGTGACCATGCCCTGGCGCGACGAGGTGGCCGCGGTGCTCCTCACGTGGTTCCCGGGCCAGGAGTTCGGGAGCGCCGCCGCCGACGTGCTGCTCGGCGCCGTGGAGCCCGGCGGCCGCCTGCCCACGACGTGGCCGTCGCGCCAGGAGGACGTGCCCGTGCTGTCGACGAAGCCCGAGAACGGCAAGCTGATCTACGCCGAGGGGCTGAACGTCGGGTACCGGGCCTGGGCCCGCGCCGGCGTCGCCCCGGCCTACCCGTTCGGGCACGGCCTGGGCTACACGCGCTGGGAGATCCTCGGGATCGACGCGCCGCCGAGCGTCGCCGCGGGCGAGGCGGTCGAGGCGCGGGTGCAGGTGCGCAACGTCGGGCCCCGGCGCGGTCGCCACGTGGTCCAGCTCTACCTGTCGCGGCCGGGCTCCGAGGTCGAGCGCCCCGTGCTCTGGCTGGCCGGCTTCGCCTCCGTCGAGGCCGAGCCCGATCAGACGGTCGAGGTCGCCGTCGTCGTCGAGCCGCGGGCCTTCGCGCACTGGGCGGCGGGCCGCTGGCAGGTCGAGCCCGGCGTGTTCACGCTGCACGCGGGGCACTCGGCCACCGCCCTGACGCGGCAGACCGCGGTGAACGTGGACGCCTGAGCGCGCGCCGCCCGGCGCCGGGGGGGCACCCCCGGCGCCCCGGGGCGGAACGTCGGCGGATCACCCCTCCGCGTCGTCGTCGTCGCTGGCGACCTCGTCGGTCGCCGAGCGCCGGTCGAGCCAGCGGCGGAGCTGGGTCCGGTGCACGCCCAGCGCGCGGGCCGTGCGCGCCACGTTCCCGCCCTCGCGGCGCAGCACCTCCTCGATGACCTCGTCGGCGGGCAGCGACGCCGCCCGCCGCGCCGGCCGCTCGCCGACCGGGGGCAGCGACGACCGCCGGCCCCTGTCCGAGGGGTGCTCCGAGGTGCCCGTCTGCGCCGGGGAGAAGGCCTGCCCGGCCGAGGGCGACAGGTGCCGCGCCTGGACCACCGGGCTCTTCTCGATCTGCGCCTCCTGCGCCGCCGCGCGGATCTCCGCCATCAGCTCCCGCACGTTTCCGGGCCACGCCCGCACGAGGCACGCCTCGATGAGCGAGGCGTGGGCCACGGGCGGGGCGCCCACGTCGCCGCGCTCGACGCCGGCGCCCGCGCTCCGCAGCGCCGCGTCCACGAGCCACGGGACCTCCTCGGGCCGCTCTTGCAGCCGCGGGATGCGGACCGCCGGCTGCGCGATGCGGAAGAAGAGATCCTCGCGGAGCTTCCCTGCGGCCACCTGCGCGCGCAGGTCCTTGTGGGTCGCCGACACGAGCGCGAAGTCCACCTGCACGGCCCGCGACGCGCCGAGCGGGATCACCTCCTTCGCCTCGAGCGCGCGGAGGAGCTTCGCTTGCACCCCGAGATCGAGCTCGGCGACCTCGTCGAGGAAGAGGACCCCGCCGTGGGCGGCTTGCACGTACCCCTCGGAGTCGGCCGCGGCGCCCGAGTACGCCCCCTTCCGCGCGCCGAAGAGCAGCCGCTCGGCGAGGCCGTCGGGGATGGCGGCGCAGTTCACGGCGACGAACGGCCCCCCGCGGCGCGGGCCGAGGGCGTGGAAGGCCCGCGCCGCGTGCTCCTTGCCGGTCCCGCTCTCGCCGGTGATGTGCAGCGCGGTCCCGAAGCGCGCCGCGCGATCGACCGCGTCCCACGCTCGGGCGAGGGTCGGCCCGAGGATCGTGCCCCCGGCCGTGGAGATCCCCGCCCGGAACGGCTCCACGTCGGCCTGGATCACGAACACCGACGAGCCGGTGCGCACGATGCGCAGCTCGTCGCCCGCGCGCGCGCCGGTCAGCGGGACGCCGTCGAGCGACGTTCCGTTCCGGCTATCGAGGTCTTCGACCTCCCACTGGCCCTGGTGCCAGCGCACGCGCGCGTGCCGGCGCGACATCCGCAGGTCGTCGAGCGGGACGCCCCCGACCTCGCCGCGCCCGAGCTCGAGCTCGCCGTCCTTGAGCGGGAGGACGTCGCAGCGAGGGCAGTCCACGGAGAAGACGAGCACCAGCCCAGGCGTCGGCCTCCTGGAACGCAGGCGTTCCGAGGCCGTTCCGAGCGAGTCGTCCAGGGTTGTCCTGGGTGCAGTGGTGGACTCCACGTCGCCGTCGAGTGTAGCGCGGACCCGCAGCGATGAGGAACCTCCTGAGGAGGATCGTCCTCGGGACACGTTGTCCGACAGCGTGGAGCCCTTCCTACCGGAGAGCGCCCACAGGGCACGTCGCCCGACAGCGCAGCGCTCTTCCTACCGAGGCGCGACCCGAGGGCCGGGCGTCCACCAGCAAAGGAATCTTCCTGGCGAGGTCGCGCGGAGGCTGCTCCTCCCGCCGGCGCTTCGACGCGCGCCGGCGGGGGACCTGCCCGGTCGCCGGTGATGAGGAGTCGCGGGCAGCGCGCCCTCGCGGGGATCGCGTCGATGAGCCCGGGATCGAAGCCTGGCGGAGGACCGGGGAGGGGCCTCGCTCCCTCTTGCAATGCTCCGGTGCAAATTGCCCCAGCGTGACCGATGCGCGTGCCCGATTCCCCGTGAAAAATAAGGATTCTTGCTTTATTTGCCGCGAAAGGTCGCGGCTCTGGGCCGAGCTCGCCGCGGGGGGCGCGGGCGAGGGGGCATTGGCCGGGGATTTCGTCGCTGCAGCGACGGCCGAGGCCGGGGAGCGGGGGATGGTTCGCCGCTTGCTTTCGTGGGTGTCGACCCATGAACGGCGAGCACCACGTCCCCGGCCAGAGCAGAGCGTTCGCCCGAAGAGGCGATGCGAGCACGGGGGGTGTCTCGTCCTGCGTCCGGGGGCTGCCGAAGCGGGAGCGCGCCGTGGGCGAGGTCCTCGCCGGCAAGTACCAGATCGTGGGCCCGCTGGGCGCCGGCGGCATGGGCACCGTGTGGCGGGCGCGCAGCTTGTGGCTCGACGTCGACGTGGCGATCAAGGTGCTCCACGAGGACCAGTTCGACGCGCACGCCGCAGAGCGCCTGCTCCGGGAGGCGCGCGCGACGGCGAGGCTCGGGCACCCGGCGATCGTGCGCGTGTTCGATTTCGGCGAGACCGACTCGGGCGAGCCGTTCCTGGTGATGGAGCTCCTCGAGGGCACGTCGCTCTCGAACTGGCTGGAGGCGAACGGCCGGATGCCGGCGGAGCAGGCGGTTCAGATGCTCTTGCCGGTGGCGTGCGCCCTCGCGGCCGCGCACGCGCAGAGCATCGTTCATCGCGACATCAAGCCTGCCAATATCCTCGTCGTGCCGGACGGCGCGGGCGGCCATGTCCCGAAGGTCGTCGACTTCGGCATTGCCAAGCTGGCCAACGCGGTGAGCCCCGCGATCACGCAACGAGGGATGATCGTCGGCAGCCCCGAGTACATGTCGCCGGAGCAGGCCGACGGCCAGCTGGAGGTCGGGGAGCAGACGGACGTCTGGGCGTTCAGCGTGGTGCTGTACGAGCTCATCACCGGGCAGCGGCCGTTCACCGGGGAGAGCCTCGGCGCGGTGATCTCGGCCATCTTCAGCAAGGAGCCGGCGCCGACGACGCAGCTCGGCGCCGGCGACGAGGAGCTCTGGTCGATCCTCCGCCGGGGCCTGGCCAAGTCGCCGGCCGAGCGGTGGCCCACCATGCGGTCGCTCGGCCGCGCGCTGGCGTCCTGGGCCGTCGAGCGCGGGGTCACGGCGGACGTGGCGGGCACGTCGCTCGCGCACCAGTGGCTCGCGCGGGGGCCGGAGTCGCCGCTCACCGCGGAGCGGCCCGCGTTCGCGACGACCGGCGTCGCCGGCGCCGTGTCGGGGGCGAAGGCGGCGGCGCCGCGCCCGCGCGGCGCAGGGAAGACGCTGGTCGCGTCGCCGGCCGCGGCGGCCACGCCTGCCGGGCGCCGGGGCGGCACCATCAAGATGTCCGAGGGCTTGCCCGCCGCTCCGATCGGGCTCGCGCCCCCGCTGCGGCTCCAGAAGGCGCTGCTGGTCGGGGTGCTCGTCGCCTTCGTCGCGCCGGTGGTCGTCGTGATGGGCCTGAACCTGCGGGGCGGGAGCGCGAGCGCGGGCGCCGCGCAACCGGCGGTCGCGGCCGCAGCGCCGGTCCTCGAGCCGGGCGCCGCCTTGGCGCTGCCGGGGGCGACCCCGGCAGCGCCCCCGGCCGACGTCGTGCCTGCCGAGGGCGGGGGGCCGCGCGCGAGCGCCCTCGAGACGGCCGCGCGGGGCGCGCCGGCAGGCAAGCCGCCCGCGAAGCCGGCCGAGTCGGCCGAGTCGGCCGATCCGTGGGACGATCCGGCCGATCCTTGGGGCGAGCTGGCCGACCCGTGGGACGAGATCGAGCCGTCCTCGGCGCCGGCCGAGCCGCCCGCCCAGCGCGCCGAGGCGCGCCCGCAGCGGGACGAGCCGCGCCCGCAGCGGGACGAGGCGCGGCGGCAGCGGCCCGAGCCGCGCGCGCAGCGGGACGAGCCGCTGCGTCCGGCGCCTGCGTCCACGTCCATGCCGCTGCCGGCGGCGCCCGATTTCTGAGGTGGTCATGCGCAATCGTGGGGTGAAGTTCCGCGCCGTTCGCGCCTCGGGCGACCTGCTGCTCCTCCTGGCCGCGCTCGCGTTGGCGCCGCTTGGATCGGGCGGCTGCTCCGCGCTGATCGGCGCCGAGCTGTCCGACAAGGACGAAGCGGCCGAGGACGCCGTGGGGCGAGAGGATCAGGTCGGCGACGGGGGCGGCGGCGGCGATCTCAGCAGGAGCAGCGGCACGAGCGGGAGCACCGGCGGCCCGGAGGGCGCGACGGGCAGCGCCGGCGGCGGTGAGGGCGCGAGCGGGGGCGGCGAGGGCGCGAGCAGCGCGGCCAGCGGGGGCGGCGCGGGCGCGACGACCAGCGCGGCGAGCGGGGGCGGCGAGGGCGCGAGCAGCGCGGCCAGCGGGGGCGGCGCGGGCGCGACGACCAGCGCGGCGAGCGGGGGCGGCGAGGGCGCGACGACCAGCGCGGCGAGCGGGGGCGCGACGACCAGCGCGGCGAGCGGGGGCGGCGCAAGCAGCGGCGGCGGCGAGAGCGCGAGCAGCGGGAGCGGCGCGGGCGCGAGCAGCGGCGGCCCGAGCCCGAGCGGCGGCGGCCCGGGCGAAAGCAGCGGCGGCCCGGGCCCGGGCGGCGGCGGCCCGGGCGAAAGCAGCGCAAGCGGCGGCGGCGAGAGCGCGAGCATCGGGAGCGGCGGCGGCGCTGGCGGTGCGAGCAGCGGGAGCGGCGAGGGAGGCGGCGAGAGCAGCAGCTCGGGCGGCGAAGCGCACTGCAACGCCCATTTCGCCGATTGCGACGTGGACCCGGCGCACCATTGCGAGACCAACCTTTGGAACAACCGCAATCACTGCGGCGCTTGCGACAACCGATGTCCCCACGGCAAGCACTGCCGGGAGGGGGAGTGTCAATGAGGACGCATTCTCCTGCTCGATCCAGGCGGACGCTCGTCTCCGTCGCCGCGGCGCTGCTCCTCGCCGCGGCCCCGCTCCCCGCGGCGGCGCAGGGCAAGGGGGACGTGGCAGCGGCGCGCGTGCTGTTCGTCCAGGGGGCGAAGTTCGCCCGCGAGGGGCGCTGGGAGGAGGCGCGGGCGCTGTACGCCCGGTCGCTGGAGATCAAGGCGACGCCCCTCACGCGGTACAGCCTCGGCGTCGCGCAGAAGGAGACGGGGCGCCTCGTCGACGCGCTCGCCAGCTTTCGCGCCTTCCTGGCCGAGCCGGCGACGCCGACGACCGAGCCCTACGTCGGTCCGGCGCGCGAGGCCGTGGCGAAGCTCGAAAAGCGCGTCGGCCGGGCGACCCTCGCGGTCGAGCCGGGCAGGGCCGACGGGCTGGCCCTGGCCCTGGACGGCAAGCCGGTGCGCGCGGCGCCGGGTCAGGTGCTCGAGCTTGACCCGGGCGACCACGAGGTCGTGGCGACCGCTCCGGGGTACCGCGCCGCGGTGGCCCGGTTCAGCGTCGCCGCCGGCGCCTCGGTCGAGGTCCCGCTCGCGCTCGCGCCGGCCGCGGCCTCGCGGGCCTCGGCGGCCGGGGGCGGTCTGCCTCCCCTGGCCGAAGCTTCCGAGGGGCCGAGCCGGACGCTCCCGGTCGTCGTGATGGGCGTGGGCGGCGCGATCTTCGCCGGCGGCGCCGTCCTCGGCCTCGCCGGCTTGAAGCAGGCGGGCGACGCGCGATCGGGCACGGGCTCGGACGCGAGCTCGGCGCGGGCCAAGGGGATCGTCGGCGACGTGCTCGGCGGCGTCGGCATCGCGACCGTCGGCGTCGGGCTCTACTTGCTGCTCAACGAGTCAGCGCCGAGCCCCCCCAAGGCGGGCTCCGTGACCCCGTGGCTGAGCGCGTCGGGCGCGGGCGTCGAAATGCGGCTCTGATCCGCATCGCCCCGCGCCGCGGGGCCGCTCGCGCGGCTCTCTTCCTTCCTCCTCTGTGCCCTCTGCGCCTCTGTGTTTCTTCTCTTCTCCTCACGCCAGAAGACGCGTCCCCGGCGCGCCTGTCCGTAGGTCGTTGCCGCGCGCAATGCCCGAGCGTCGGAATCGTGCGTAATCGCGCGTAATCGCGCGTAATCGTGCGTGAGGCGCGCAAGCCATTGCCCGGCTCCTCTGCGGCGCATTCGACGGGCGGTGCTCGATTCTTGTTTTGTGGGATCGTTCTGCGTAGCCTATCCTCGGCGAGATCGAATCAGCGGTCGCCGAGCGAATGTTTCGAGCGGTGCGCCATCGAGCGGACTCGCCGCTGGAGGGTAGGGGGTATGAAGAATTTCCTGGCACGGGGCGTGTCCCGTTCCGTCCGTGGGGGGCGCCCGGGCGGCCTGGCGCCTGACGTAGCTCGTGCGCGCAAGCCGTCGCGGCACCTCGTCGTCGCGCTGGCGGCGATGACGGTCGTTCTGTTCGCAGCCGAAGCCTGGGCTTCGGGCACGTGGACCAAGCGGGTCACGTCCGGTCCGGCGCCGACGGAGCGCTCGACCCCCGCGGTCGCCGCGATCGGCGACGCCGTTTACCTGTTCGGCGGCATGAAAGACGACTTCTCGACCTTCGAGAACACCTTCTACAACGATCTCTATCGATTCGACACCGCGCTCGATTCCTGGGAGCTGCTCGATCCGGCGGGGGACCTGCCGCCTCCGCGCGTGTTCGCCGGCGCGGCGGCCGACGAGTGCAATGGCGTCATGCTGGTGTTCGGCGGGGCGACGTACAGCCCCGACTTCTCCGATTTCGTGGCCCACGACGACCTCTGGGCTTACGACGCCGACGCGGACGCCTGGATCGAGATCCACCCCGAGAACGCCGGGCCGGTCGGCCGTTCCCGCCCGAACGTCTGGTTCGCCGGCGGGAAGCTGTATGTCTTCGGCGGAGTGACCAGCGCCTTCGAGTTCATGAACGATCTCTGGGCGTACGATCTGGGGTCGAACCGGTGGAAGGAGCTCGTGCCCGCCGGCGCTCCCGGCTCGCCGCGCGGCCGGCACGAGGCGATGGCGGGGACGGCGCCGATCCGGGGCAAGCTGACGCTGTACGGCGGCGAGACGATGGGCGCGGCTGGCTTCGAGATGCTGGACGATACCTGGGAGTTCGATCTGCGCACCCGCCGGTGGACCGAGGTGACGCCGCGCGCGCGGCGCGACATCACGCCGCCGCGCAACTACGGCGCCGCGGCCGTCATCGGCTGGGACCTGTACCTGCAAGGAGGCGACGTGTCGGGCGGCTCGTCGGGGTGCGGCGCGCCGTTCGAGCAGAACCCCATCGAGGAGCTCTGGCGGTACAGCGCGATCCAGCGGAAGTGGACCAAGCTGTCGCCGGGCGGCGATCCGCTGGTCAGGCTCAAGCGGCATGTCGCCGCGGAGGTGAACGGCACCATGTACCTGTTCTCGGGGTGGGATTTCGCCTGCGACGGCGGCGTGGGCCCCGGTCAGCTCTGGAACCGCGACGTCTATTCGTTCGATCCCTGAGCGGGGCAGGCGACCGCCACGCCGCCGGCGGCGGGCGCGCCGCGCTACCCGGCCGCGGCGCGGACATGGTACTGCGCCCTCATGCGCTCGCTCGCGATGGTGCTGTCCCTGGCCGCGCTCCTGGCCGCGGGCGCGCCCGCTTCGGCCAGCGGCGACAGCGCCGGCCATCCCTCGGCGGACGCGCCCTCGGCGGACGCGCCCTCGGCGGACGCGCCCTCGACGGACGCGCCCTCGGCGGACGCGCCCTCGGCGGACGCGCCCTCGACGGACGCGCCCTCGGCGGACGCGCCCTCGGCGGACGCGCCCCCCGGGGACGCGCCTGCGCCGCCGCAGGCCGCGGCGGCGGCGCGGTGGTGCGCGCCGGAGCTCGCCGCGCTGCCCGGCGAGGTGTGCGCCTTCCTGCCGGCCAAAGCAGCGCCGGGTCCCCGCGTGCTCGTGATCTACCTGCACGGCGTCGTTCAGCCCGATTCAGGGTGGCAGTGGGCGCAACAGCGGGGCGCCGCGCGGGCCGGCGCACGGCACGGCGTCGCCGTGATGATGCCGCGCGGCCGCAGGGGGATCGGGCCGAAGACGATGGAAGACTGGTGGTGCTGGCCCACCGCCACCGCGGCGCAGGCGACCCACGAGGACGCGCTGCTCGCCGAGTGGGACGCGGCGCGCGCGGAGCTCGAGCGGCGCGCGGGCGCGCGCTTCGACCGGGTGCTCGTGTTCGGCTTCTCGAACGGCGCGTACTACGCGACGTCGCTGGCGATGCGCGGGCGGCTGCCGGTCGACGGCTACGCGGCGTTCGCGGGCGGCTCGGGCGCGCGCTACCTGGAGCGGGCGGGCGCGCAGACCAAGGCGCGCGCGCCGATCTTCGTCGGCTGGGGCGGCAAGGACCCGGCGCACCGGGACCAGGTCGCGCTCGCGAAGATGCTCCGCCGGCTGAAGTGGCCTTCGAGGTCGCTCGGCAAGCCGCGCGCGGGGCACGCGATGACCGACGATCAGGTCGACCAGGCGTTCGCCTTCCTGAGCGGCAAGCGAGGCGGCGCCACGGCGCCCGGCAGGGGGCGCGGCGCTCGAGCGCGCTGACGGACGCGCAGGCCGCCGTCCGGCCGGGGCCGCTCGAGCGCGCCCGCGGCGGAGACGGCGGGGTAGTGATCAACTTTGCCCAGAGAGAGTCCACATGAAGGCGGGAAGATCATTAAGGTTTTCTTCCCGCCTTCCCGCCTTCATGTTCAAATTTGACCACTACAGGCGGGGGCGCGGTCAGCCGCCGGGCCGGCCCTGCTCCGCGGCGCTGGCCGGCGCGGGCGCCGGAGCGTCGTCGGCCGGCATCTGGAGCATCGCGTAGTCGATCGTCGTCTCGTTGCGCAGCACGGTGAGCACCACCATGTCCCCGGGCGCGCAGGCGCGCAGGTGGCTCTCCAGCCCTGCGATCGAGTGGACCGGCCGCCCGTCGACGGCGAGGATGACGTCGCCCGGCTCCAGCAGGGGGGACGTGAAGCTGCGGATATCCATGCTCGCGATCCTCACGCCGTCGCCTGCGGTCGGCTGGATCGTGAGGTACCACGGCGCCGGGACGACGGTCGCCGTCGGCGCGGGGTTCGACGGCTTCTCCCGTCTCGCGGTCTCCGCCTGGCTCGCCGGCACGCCCGCGCGCGGCTGCGCGGCGTCAGCGCGCGAGGCGTCGACGCGGGGCTGCGCGGTGTCTGCGGGCTGCGAGGCTTCGACGCGCGGACAGTCGCCGCGGCACGCGGCTACCGCGAGCGGGACCAGCGGGGTGAGCATGCCGGAGAGCCGCCGAGCCCACCCGCACGCGCCGCGCGCACGGAGGGGTAGATCCCGCTGCTGACTTGCATGCATGGCCCCTCGGCGCCCCCGACCTCTTGCCTCCCAAGATGCAAGATCCCCACCAGCGATTCTCCGCCGCGGTCCGGGCCGATGCCGGAAATCAGGGAGGAGGTTCGCCTGCGGCGCGCCGCGATCACGCCCGGGCGAGCCGTGGCGCAGGAACGAAGTGCGCGGGGAACACCCGCTCGAGGAACTCGTTGCGCAGGAGCCCGTCGGGATCGACGAGCTGCTTGAGCCGGACGAACTCCGGCAGCGCGTGCGCGTACATCGCTTGGAGGTGCTCCGCTGTCGCGTGGACGTTCTTGACCAGGTAGACCCGGCCGCCGATCTCGAGGCTGTGCGCGCTGAGCTCGGTGAGCCGCAGGCGGATGCGGCGCACGCTCTCGTCATCGCTGCCCACGAACGCGACCGTGACCGCGAACCCGTCCGTCCCGTGGTTCGCCGAGAGGAGGAACCGGTCGCCCTGGATGTGGAGCACGTCGAGCAGCAGCGGCGGGATTCCGTCTCGGGTCGCGATCTCGTCGATCCTGTTCAGGAAACCGGCGAGCCGGCGCAGGCTGTCCTCCCGGGCGCCCGGGTCGTAGGGGATCATGAAGGTCTGCTGCGCCGTGATCATCGGCGCGCCGAGGGCCTGCCCGATGCGGTTCGCGAGGACGTTGCCATCCATGAAGAACAGATAGCCCATGAGCTCGTCGACGTTCGGGCGCGAGACGTCGAAGACGAAGCGGTCGATGATCGTCCAGACGGCCCGGCTCACGACGGACGCGCGCATCAGCCACTCGATCGGGACGCGGAGCGGGTAGTTGCGGCGATGGTTCAGCAGCGGGCGGAGCGCGTGGGACGTCCCCGCGACGTACCGCGACCGCATGACCATGCTCCTGCTGCCTTCGAGGGTGTGGAAGGCGATGGAGAAGAGCGCCTCGGGGACCCACCCGTCCTCGGCCGCGCTCCCTCCCTCCTCGGGCAGGAGCTGCTCGGCGCGCGGGAGGAGCGCCGCGGCGAGCTCCTCGAGCGATCCGCAGCGCGTCGCCTCGGTGACGACGCGGATCGGGGTGCCCGCCGGGGCGACGCGTGCGACGCGGTACGTGACGTCGATCACCGCGCCGAGGTAGCCGAGGCCGCCGATCACCGCGTGGAACAGCGCGCTCGTCCCCTCGTCGCGGCCGAGGGAGAGCAGCTCCCCGTCGAGGGTGAGGAGCGTCAGCCGCTCGACATAGTGCCCTTCCTTGCCGCCGGTGCTCGAGAAGCGAGAGAGGCAGTCTCCGGAGACCGTGCCTCCCGCGGTCGCGTGGCTCGTCGAGACCACCGTGTACGGCGCGAGCCCGCGGGCGGCGAGCTCACGCACGATCGCTCCCCACGTGGCGCCGGCGCCCACGGTCATCCGCGCCCCCTCCTCGTCGATCTCGATGGAGGTGAAGCGCGTCATCGAGATCACGATGTCGTCGTTCAGCGCCTGCCCGTCGAACGACTGCCCCCCGGCGCGGAACGTGATCCTGCGCCCCGTCCGCTTCGCCATGCGGAGCAGCACCCGGAGCTCCTCGATCGAGGCTGGCGTGTACAGGTCTCCGCACGACTGCTGCAGCCCGCTGTAGCCCTGGAGCAGGCAGAGCGGCTTTCGAGGGATCTCATCGAGCCGCGGCGGCGGCGGCGCGCCCCCGACATAGGCGAGGCCAGCGTCCGTGGCCCCTCGCGCGGCTCGCCGGGGCGACCCGCTGTCGAATCGAGCGACCACGATCAACCCGAGGAGGGAGGGAGGGGGGCCTTGTCCATCGCGTCGACCGTATCGAGGGCTGGGCGCATCGCGCGCAGCGTCGCTCGTAACGGGTCACGCGGGCAAATTCACGCCTCCCGCTGCGCTGAGTGGTCCCCCGGGGGGGCGTCTCTCGTCTCCCGTCTCTCGTCTCCCGTCTCCCGTCTCTCGTCTCTCGTCTCCCGTGCGCGTCCTTCGTGCGCGTGCGCGTGCGCGCTGATTCCGGGGAATCGCGCACGCGCACGCGCACGCAGACGCGCACGAAGACGGGAGACGGGAGACGGAAGACGGAAGAGGGGGAGACGGAAGACGGAGGGCGCAGGCGGGAGCGGAGAACGGTGGACGGGGACGAGACCGAGGACCGTGTCTCCGTCCCCGCTCAGAACCGCTCTACAACCCGCGGATCTCGACCTGGATGTTCCGCCGGGCCGCCGTCTGCTGGAACCGGCGGATCAGCTCCGCGACGTCGTGGTCGACGTAGGACGCCCCCTGGGCGTCGACCACCACGTGGGTGTCGCTCGGCAGCCGCTCGAACAGCGCCACGAGCTTGCCCTGCGTGAAGAAGTAGGCCGCCTTGTTGAACCGGATCGTCACCCGCGCCCCCTCGTGGATCACGTCGAAGACCCGGGACATCTGCGTCCTCAGCACGAAGACGACGCCGACCGCGAGGCCGATCGCGATGCCCTTCAGGAGATCGGTCAGCACGATGGCCACGATCGTCACGACGAACGGGATGAAATGGTTCCACCCGAGCTTGCGCATCTCCGCGAAGATCGCGGGCTTGGCCAGCTTGTAGCCGGTGACGAGCAGGATCGTCGCGAGGCACGCGAGCGGGATGTGCGAGAGCAGCCCCGCGGCGAAGACCACCGCGAGCAGGAGCAGCGCGCCGTGCGTCAAGGCGGAGACCCGCGTGCGCGCGCCGGCGTTGGTGTTGGCGCTGCTCCGGACGATGACCGACGTGACCGGGAGACCCCCGGCGAACCCGGAGAGCATGTTGGCGACGCCCTGCGCGACGAGCTCCCGGTTCGGCGGCGACTTGCGGTGCCACGGGTCGATCCGGTCCACCGCCTCCAGGTTGAGCAGCGTCTCGAGGCTGGCCACGATCGCCAGGGTCACGCCCAGCACCCAGACCTCGGGCCGCGCGATCGCGGACCAGTCCGGCAGCTGGAGCGCGCTGGTCAGGTCGCCGGTGGGCAGGGTCACGAGGTGCTTCTGCTCCAGGGCGAGCGACGGGACCGCCACCTTGAACAGCTCGTTGCCGAGCGTGGCGACGAGCACGGCGACGAGCGGCGCGGGCAGCCAGGAGATCTTCGCGAGGCGCGACTTCTCCCACCCGACGAGGATGGCCAGGCAGACGGCGCTGATGAGGAACGCGCCCCACTCGATCGCCTGCGGCGCCTGCGCCAGCATCGTGAAGGTGTTGCCGCCCTCGGCCTTGAACGACTCGGAGGCGAAGTTGTCCTTGTCGAAGCCGACGGCGTGGGGGAGCTGCTTCAGGATGAGCAGGACGCCGATCGCCGCGAGCATCCCCTTGATGACCGAGGAGGGGAAGAAGTGGCTGATCGCGCCGGCCCTGAGCACGCCGAGCCCGAGTTGCAGCGCGCCGCCGATGACCACCGCCAGCGCGAACGCCTGGAAGCTCTGCAGGCTGGTGATGCCCGCGAGCACGATGGCCGCGAGCCCCGCCGCCGGGCCGCTCACGCTGAGCTGAGCGCGGCTGATCAGCGGGATGACGAGGCCGCCCACGATGCCGGCGACGATGCCGGACAGGAGGGGGGCCCCGGACGCGAGCGCGATGCCCAGGCAGAGCGGCAGGGCAACGAGAAAGACGACGACGCCCGCGGGGATGTCGTACTTGAGGTTCCCGGTGAGGCGCGAATCCAGCGGCGGCGTGCTGTCCCCGTGCGCCTCCCCCCGGGGCGCGGCCGCGTCTTCTGCTCCAGGGGCGCGAGCACCCATGTGCTCCGACCCGGCGCTGGCTTGGATGGCATTTTGAAGCTGCATCGAAAGGCCCTCTCTTCCAGTAAGTCTTGGGTCAGTGCCAGTGAGGCGCTCAGCCCGCGCGCCGGTAGACCGTGGTCTCCGGCAGCGCGGACGGGGGCGCCGCCTCGCAGATGAGCCCGAACTGGCCGCTCGAATGCTCGAACTGGAAGACCTGACCGGTCTCGATCTTGAAGACCCAGGCGTAGAGCGAGAGCTCGCCGCGCGCGAGCCGCGCGCGGATCGTCGGGTGGGTGCGGAGGTTCTCGATCTGGGCGAGGACGTTCTCCTCGACCGTGATCGTCAGGCGGTTCTCCCCCTCGATGTGCGGGTAGTTCTCCTGCACCAGGCGGCGCGTCAGCTCCGCGTGCTGGAGCCACGACTTGACCGCCGGCAGCTCGTCCAGGCCGTTGAGATCGAGCAGCCCGCGCATCGCGCCGCAGTGCGTGTGGCCGCAGACGATGATGTGCTTGATCCCGAGGTGCGCGACCGCGAACTCGATCGCCGCGGCCTCGCTGCCGTTGCTCGCGCCGTACGGCGGCACGATGTTGCCGACGTTGCGCACGATGAAGATGTCGCCCGGCTGGGTCTGCGTGATCAGGTTCGGGTTGATCCGGCTGTCCGAGCACGTGATGAACAGCGCCTCGGGGCGCTGACCCCTCGCCAGGTGCTGGAAGAGATCCTGATACGAGCCGCAGATATCCGTCTGAAACTTGTGCAACCCGTCAGCGAGCTTCTGCATTTGAACAAACCCTCTCGTTGACCGCGCCGATCCAGCGCGGCAGTCGTCGTGAACACCTCCGGTTTCCAGCTCCTCCGCGACAGGCCGCGAGCGGCCTCGGCCACGGAGCTAGCCGATCAATTCAGGAAACGTGGTGGAGGGCGACGGACGGGAGGGTGGGGGACGGGGGAGGCGAGGCGGGCGGGCCGGAGATCGGCCACGAGGGCGACGCGAGGGCGCCTCGCGTCGTCGCCGGGTACCGAGCGCATCGCGCGAAGCCGGTGGGCCCCGGCACGGACCGACGGCTGCAGTCCAGCGAGATCAACCTGGTCGATCTCGGTGGATCCGGTCCGAAACGACCCCGAAACATCGGAGTTGCTCGCTTCGATGATGCTGATATTCCCCCGTACCAGCGTAAGCGGCGCGAGGATCAGCGCGAAGAGCAGCGCGATCCGAGGGAGGAATGACCGGAGAACCAGCATCGTTCAGGGATGGATAGAGCGTCGGGCGTTGGAACCAGGGGCGAACGCCGTCTATTCCCTAACCTGGCAGCGGGCCCGCTTCGTCGCAAGACGCCACGGCGCCATACCATGTGCGGCAAAGTGTCGCAGTCGGGGACGGACGCCTCGCTCCTGAGCCAGGTCGGCGCCCCGTCCAGATAACCGTTATAGCGACGGAATTCAACCGCTAGCCAACGCCGTCACGATGGCGTCGCGCAGGGCGACCATCTCGTGCTCACCCGCATATTTGTGACGAGGCCAGAAGAAGCCCTTGAGACCGTCTTTCCGACGGCGCGGGACCACATGGACGTGCAAGTGGGGGACGCTCTGACTGACGCGGTTGTTGATGGCGACGAAGGAGCCGTCGGCTGAGCACGCCGCCTCCACGGCGCGCGCGAGGCGCTGCGCGGTCGCGAAGAGCGGTCCGACGAGCTCTGACGGAAGGTCGGTGAGCACCTCGTGATGGGCGCGCGGGATGAGCAGGCAGTGGCCGGGGAAGAGCGGACGGTGGTCCAGGAACGCGATCGCCTCCGGCTCGTCGAGGACGACGTAGGCCGGCGTTTCGCCCCGGGCGATACTGCAGAAGGCGCAAGGTCGAGCGGGCATGGCGGCCTCCCGGAGCGATGCCGCGCCGCCTGCCGGGCGTCAACGCCGGCCCGCGGCCAGGCGCGGCGGCGGGCTGTGCAAGGGCCGTGGCGCGGCGCGCGGCCGTCGCGATCAGTGGCTCGCGAGGATCGCGTCGATCGACCCGTGACCGGCGGGCTCGCGCGTCCAGTAGTCGAGGAGCCTCCCGCCGGCCGTCATCCAGGCCCGGTCGTAGCGGCCGTCCTGCGACGTGATCCGCACGATGTGGTCGCCGCCGTGGAACGCCCAGTGGCGGCCCGTGTTGTCGAAGTGATCGATGAGCGCGCCCTGCCGCGTCTTCACGTGGAGGGCGTCGGCCGGATCGTCCCAGGTCGTGTCGACGATGAGCTCGTAGACCTGCCAGAGGTTGCCGGACGGGAGCACACCCCAGTCGACGTTGAGCCCGGAGTCGTTCGGGAGCCCGAACACGAAGCAGTGCGGCATGCGCCTCGCCGCGTGCCAGAGGTCGCCGTTGCGGCTCGGCTCGTGGTGGAGCGTCACGAGCGTGTCGCGCGCGAGGCCGAACCCGTCGCTGTCGCCCGGGCTGTCCCACACGCGGCGGAAGAGGTGCTGGCACAGCTGGTCGGCGCCGGCGGAGAACCCGACCGTGAGCAGGCCCCGCTGCCGGCGCTCGTGCAGGATGCGCCCGAACTTGCCGGGCTCCCCCTCGAACAGGGCGCCGAGCTGCTTGTAGCGCCAGAGCCCGGTCGTGCTGTAACCGCCGCCGAGGATCACCACCTCGGACGACCAGAGCAGATCCCACAGCACGTCGACGTCCTCGCGCCGCAGGTTGCTGGTCCAGTAGAACGGCACGTGCTCGAGGCCGAACCGCTCGTAGAACTGGAAGAACCAGCGGAAGTTGCCGTACGCGAACTCCTGCCGCTCGAGCTCGTTGCCGTCGCGGGGCGCCTCCGACATCGGCAGGAACAGGACGCGCTTGTTGTCCCGCCCGCGGAGGGCGCGCTGCGCGATGTAGTCGTTGTGGATGACGTTGCAGCGGCTGTGGGAGCTGTAGATCAGCGCGGTCCCTCTCATCAGGCCGCGCATCTCAGCGGCTCGGCGCGCCCTGCGTCAAGGGGGCGCGCGCTGCGTGTGGCGCGCTCCCTCGACGGGGGCGCGGTCGGGCGCGCTCAGCCGCGCCTCACCTGCTGCATCTTGCGCGGGACGGCGCCGGAGCGCATCAGCATCTCGAACGCCTCCTTCTCGAGCATCGGGTGCACGCCGCGCGGCGGGACGCCCATGGGGCTCTTCTTCTTCGTGATGAAGCCGCTCAGGTACTGCGGGTTGAGCGCGCTCAGGCTCCGGAGCGTGCTCTTCATCTGCTTCGTGTTGTTCGCCCAGGCGTAGGCGAACGCCCGCGAGCGGAGCAGCTGCGGCTTGAGCTCGGCGAACGCGTCGTCGTTCGGATCGAACGTCTCGAGCAGCTCGACGGCCTTCGTGGCCTGCCCGGTGCGGGCCCACGCCTCGCCGACGATGGCGGCCATCATGGCGCGGATCCTCGGCTCCTTGTGGCGGGTCATGTCGATCTTGTCGACGAGCGCCCGCGCCTCGTCCGTCTCGCTCAGGATGAGGTGGATCATGCCGCGCTGCGCGCGCGCCTCGTCGGCCATGGGCGCCATCACCTTGTCGAGGTTGATGGTCTCGAGCGTCCGGAGCGCGGCGCGCGGGTCCTCCTGCATCTGGAGCTGCGCCTTCGCGAACGTCGCGGCCGCGTCGTCCTTCTTGAACTCCGTGTCGAGCTTGGCGATCGCGTCCTTGCGCGCCTCGGCGGAGTCGGCGGTCTGCACGATCTGCGCGACGGCGCGCGTCTTTGTCGCGAAGCGCAGCGCCCACAGGATGACGCCCGCGACCACGACCGTCAGGACGCCGGCGGCCACCTTCGGCCAGACCCCGGGGATCGCCAGGGCGATGGCCCAGATGATGAGCGCCGGGATGCCGACGCGGAGGGCGAGCGAGCGCGGGTTCAGCTGGGCGAGGGGGTCGGCCGGCGGCTTTCCGCTGCGGAGCGCGGCGATGGCCTGCTCGCGCTGCTGCTTGGGGCTCTGCTTCTTCGGGGTGGGTTTGCCGGGGGTCTTCATCGAAGGTCGTGGATCTGACGGAGTTGCCGCTTGCGGGGCGCGGGGTCTCATAGCCGGCCTGCGGGGGAGCGGCCAGCGGAGGCGGGCGGACGAGCTGCCCGGCCCCCGGGGAGGGGGGAGGACGGTGGGCGAGGCTAGCTCGCGGCGGTGTCGGGGTCGCCGGGGCGCGCGGGGGGGTCGCCGGGGCGCGCGGGGGGGTCGCCCTCGGGGGCGGAGGCGGGGAGCGGGGTGACCGCAGGGCGGACCGTCTCGAAGCCGCGCAGCGGCGGGAGAGGCTCGATCGACGGGGCGACCAGCGCGGCGCCGCGCGTCGGCGGGATCGAGGCCGTCGGGTCGGCGAGGCCGAGCGTGGACTCGCGGAAGTGAAGGAAGACCGTCTGCGCGATCGACAGGCACGGGACCGCGAAGAGCGCGCCGGTGATCTGGAAGAAGTGCTCGCCGATGAGCAGCGCGAGCACGACGAGCACCGGATGGATCTTCGCCGAGTCGCCGATGATCTTCGGGTTCAGGAAGTTCGCCTCGAGCTGGTGGATGCCGACGATCCACGCGAGCACGCCGACCGCCGTGCCGAACGACTGCGTGAGGCCGATGAGGACCGCCGGGATCGAGCTCAAGATCGAGCCGAAGATCGGGATCAGCGACATCACCGCCGCGAGGACCGAGAGGATCGGCCAGTACTTGAGGTCGAAGAGCCAGAAGCCGATCGCCGAGAGGACGCCGTTCACGAGGCAGATGAGGAGCTGCCCGCGCACGACGCCGGACAGCCCCCGGTCGAGCCGGCGCAGGAAGCGATCGAACGAGTCGCGCGAGCTCGGATGCCAGAGCTCGCGGAAGAAGCGCAGGATCTTCTCGTGCGTCAGGATGATGTACCCCGCGAGCATCAACGTCATGAAGAGGTTGAAGATGCCGCGCGAGATCGCGGTCGCGATGGCCTGGCCGATGCGCAAGACCGTGAGCGAGTTCTCCTTGAGGTAGGCGGCCGCCTTCTCGTAGCCCTCCTGGAGCATGTTCGCGCTCGAGAGCGGGTGCTTCGGGCGCGCCGGCGCGATCTGCCAGACGCCGTCGCCGGTCTCGCGGATCTCGACGTCCTCGGCGATGCGCACGTCGAAGGAGCCGTCCGGCCCGGGGACGATGCGGACAGGCGGGCGCTCGAAGCCATCCTCCGCGGGCGCGGCGAGATCGCCGGGCGGCGCGTCGAGGTCATCGGGCGTCGGGCCCGGCGCGACCTCGTGCGGCGCGGGCGGCGCCTCGGGCGACGCCAGCGGCTCGCGGCCGGACCAGCGGCGGAGCCGCGCGTCGAGCGCGGGCAGGTACTCCTCGCGGAGCCGCGCGGCGAGCCGCGGCGCCTCGGCGGTGAGCGCCTTCCCCTCGGCGACGAGCCGCGGGACGCTGAGGGCGAAGAAGCCCGCGACGCCGGAGATCACGAGCGCGTAGACGACGAGGATCGCGGCCCACCGCGGGACGCGCGCGCGCTCGAGCCGGAGGACCGCCGGCGTGAGCACGTAGGCCACGACGAGCGCGAGCACGAACGGGAGCAGCACCGCGTGCGAGACGATGAGCAGCGCCGCCGTCAGGACGGCGCTCACCGTCAGGAACACGGTGCGCCGCGAGGGCCCCTCGCTCACGGCGCCTCGCGCGCGGCCGGGCCCGGGACGCCGTCGTCGACGAGCGACGCGGGCAGATCGGCGAAGAAGCCGAGCAGGTGGTCGCGCGTCGCCTCGAGCGCCTGCGGCACGACGCGCGTGTCGGCGAGCACGGGCATGAAGTTGGTGTCGCCGGGCCAGCGCGGCACGATGTGCACGTGCAGGTGCTCGGCGATCCCGGCGCCCGCGGCGGTGCCGAGGTTGATCCCGACGTTCATGCCCTCGCACTTGAGCGCGGCGCGCAGGCGGGTCGCCGACTCGCGCACGAGGCGGAAGAGCGCCTCGTGGTCGGCCGGCTCGAGCGCGTCGAGCGAGGCGACGTGCGCGTGCGGGACCACGAGGAGGTGGCCCGAGGCGAACGGGTAGCGGTTCAGCATGACGAACGCGCGGCGGGTCGCGGTCACGACCAGCCGGTCGCGCTGTTCTTGCTGGGTTGCGCGGGGGATGCCGCAGAAGATGCAGTCGGACTGGCCCTTCGGCGCAAGGATGTACTCGATGCGCCAGGGCGCCCACAGGGGGTTGCCCATGTCGCGGAGACGCTAGCACGGCGGCCACGCGCGCGGGACCACCGCCCGTGCTTCGCGCCCGCCGCGTCGCCCCCGTCGTCATCACCGCCGCCCGCGCCTCGCGCCGTGCTCGCGCGGCTCCCACGGGGATTGCCCGCCCGGGGACGCCCGCGCTCGGCCGCGGGCCGCGGCGCGGACCTCAGGAGACCCGCGCTCGGCCGCGGGCCGCGGCGCGGACCTCAGAAGGCAATCGGCGTGGCGGCGAGATCGAACCAGACCGAGAGGGCAAGCCCGGCGGACGTGCCGAGCGCGTCCCAGACGAGATCGCGGAGCGAGGGGGTGCCGTACCCGGCGGCGTCGAACGCCTCCTTCGCCAGGCCGGCGCCGAGCGCGACCGCGGCCCCCACCGCGATCCGTCCATGGAGGTCGTCGGTCGCGAGCGCGCCGAGCGCGTACCCGCCGCTGGCGAGGGCGATGGACGCACAGAAATGGCGCGCCTTGTCATCGCTGAACCACGGGTCGGGGTCGCGCAGCGGCGCGTAGGCGCGCGCGAGCGGCCGCTCCGGGAACGTCACCCGGGGCAGGCCGCCCGGGAGGCGGGCGAGGGGGTCGCCGGCCGCGGGGCCGGCAAAGACGCCGCCTGCGGGGCCGGCGAGGGGGCCCGCGGGGCCAGGCAAGGGGCGCGGGCCGGCAAAGGGGGCCGCGGGGCCTGCGGCGAGCGGGCCGTCGGCGCGGGCGGGGGGCGCGCCGAGCGCCAGGGCGGCAAGGACCGGCGCGGCGAGGGCGGAGCGCGCGAGGGGGCCTCTCATCGCGGCGGGATCGTCCGCGGCGCCCCGCAAAAAGCAAGAGGCGAGGCCCTGGGGAGGGCCTCGCCTCTCGTCGACATCGGGTCCACACGGCGAGCCGAGCGGCACCGGGGCGCCCGCAGCCCGCCGTACCTTCGGTGCGGCGGAGTGCGCGCCTGGCGCGCGGCCGGATCAGGCGGGCCGCGCGCCGGGCAGCGTCACTTCAGGTCGAGCTTGCCGCCGAACTTCTCCTTGATGAGATCGCCGATCGTCCCGGCCACCGGCTTGTCGTCGTCGTCCTTGCGCTTCTGCTGCTGGCGCTGGACCGGGGCGGGGCGCTCCATGCCGATGTTCTTCATCGTCAGGAAGAGCCGGCGGTCGACCGTGTCGAGCGAGGAGATCTCGGCCTTGACCTTGTCGCCCACCTTGAGCTTGCCGTCCTCGGGCTCCTGCACGTCGCTCTGCGAGATGAGGCCCTCGACGCCCTCGCGCAGCCGCACGAACACGCCGTAGTCGACGATGCTCACCACCTGGGCGTCCTCGATGACGCGGCCGGGCGGGTACTCCTGCAGCATGGTCGGCCACGGGTCGTCCCAGAGCTGCTTGATGCCGAGGGAGACCTTCTTCTCGTCGTGGTTGATCGAGAGGATGATCGCCTCGACGTCGTCGCCCTTGTGGTACAGGTCGCTCGGGTTGTTGACGCGCACCGACCACGAGAGGTCGCTCTTGTGGACCATGCCGTCGACGCCCTCCTCGATCCCGACGAAGACGCCGTAGTCGGTGAGCGACCGGACCTTGCCCGCGATCTTGTCGCCGGGGTGGTACTTGTCCGTGAAGAGCATCCACGGATCCGGCTCCAGCTGCTTGAGGCCGAGGCTGATGCGCTTCGCGCGCGCGTCCACCTCGAGCACCTGGCACTCGAGCTCCTGGCCCACCTCGAGGAGCTTCGACGGGTGCTTGACCTTCTTGGTCCAGCTCATCTCGCTCACGTGGATGAGGCCCTCGACGCCCGGCTCCAGCTCGACGAACGCGCCGTAGTCGGTGATCGACATGACCTTGCCGCGGACCTTCTTGCCCGCGGGGTAGGCCTCCTCGGCGTGGTTCCAGGGGTCCTCCTGGGTCTGCTTGAGGCCCAGGGAGACGCGCTCGGTGTCGGCGTTGTACTTGAGGACCTTCACGAGGACCTCGTCGCCGACCTGGAACACCTCGCTCGGGTGGTTCACGCGGCCCCACGACATGTCCGTGATGTGCAGGAGGCCATCGATGCCGCCGAGGTCGACGAACGCGCCGTACTCGGTGATGTTCTTGATGGTCCCCTTGACGGTCATCCCTTCCGTCAACGTCTCGAGCGTCTTGGCCTTCATCTCGTCGCGCTCGCGCTCGAGGAGCACGCGCCGCGAGAGCACGATGTTGCCGCGCTTCTTGTTGAACTTGATGACCTTGAACTTGTAGGTCTGGCCGATCAGCTTGTCCAAGTTGCGGATCGGGCGGAGGTCGACCTGCGAGCCCGGGAGGAAGGCCTTCACGCCGCCGCGGATGGTGACCGAGAGGCCGCCCTTCACGCGCTGGCTGATCGTGCCCTCGATGAGCTCGTCCGCCTCGCAGGCGTTCGAGATCTCATCCCAGACCTTCATCTTGTCGGCCTTCTCCTTCGACAAGGTGACGAGGCCGTCGTCGTTCTCGCGGCTCTCGATGTAGACGTCGACCTTGTCGCCCGCCTTGACGGCGGCCTGGCCCGCGGCGTCCGCGAACTCGCGCAGCGCGATGACGCCCTCGCTCTTGCCGCCGATGTCGACCACGACGGAGTCGCGGTTCACTGCGACCACGGTGCCGGAGATGATCTCTCCTTCACGCGCGAAATCGCCCCCTTCCACGCTCTGTTCGAAGAGCGCGGCAAAGCTCTCCATGCTCGCCCCGGACGAGCCTGCCTCCATATGGATGTTACTAGTCATGTTGTTCGTTCTTGTTTCCTTTCCTTCCCTGGGATTCGCCGCGCGGGCGTAGGCATGGACCCTTGGTGCCACGCACGAGCGGCGGAGGGGCAGGCACACGCGTACCGATGCACCCGGCCCCTCGGGAGAGGCGAGCCTGTAGTCTGAGGAGGGGCCTCTGTCAATGCAACGACCGAGCCACGGTGGGTTTTTGTCGTTTCCCTGAGAAACGACGAGCCCGCCGGCTCAAAGCGGCGCATCGTCAGGGCGCCGCGCGCGGGGCGCCGGCGGCCTCGCGCGCCCGCTGCGCGAGCGCGGAGCAGGCGCGATCGAGGCCCTCGACGGGCCATTTCGTCCGGATCTCGACGCGATCGCCCTGCGCTTCGGCCTGGGCGCCGTCGATCGCGGCCCCGGCGCCGGCGACGTCGGGGAGCAGCGCGAGCGCGAGCTTGAGGCTGCCGAGGAACGCCTGGGCGTCCGCGGCGAGCGCCGCGGCGGCGTCGCCCGAGACGGGCGCGAGGCGCATCGCGAGCGCGGGCTCCGCGCCGAGCGTGAGCGTGCCCGAGGCGTGAGCGATGCGCCGGAACAGCGCGCCGGCGCGCGGGAGCAGCGGCGACGCCACGCCGGCGGCGCCGGACCACGCGGCGCCCGTGAGCGCGAAGGCGACGGCGCCCTGCTCGGGCAGATCGAGGCGCTGCCACTCGTCCGACGCGGGCAGCGCGGCGCTCACGATCTCGACGTCCGTGCCGACGACGAGCGTGCCGTCGTCGGCCTGGCCGATCACGGCGCGCGGGCGCGGGCCGCCGACGAGCAGGAGCTCGCCCTCGCGGCGGACATCGGACCAGCCCTCCTCGCGGGCGACCTTCTCCATGCCGGCGACGAACCGGCCCTTCGGGATGCGCCCGCCCGCGAGCGCGACCCAGCTCGCGGCGTCGGTCGAGGCGATCACGATCTCGCGCACGTCCGAGAGGACGTCGACGCCGGTGGCCGCCTCGACGCGCGCCCGCCGCGACGCGCGCGCGGGCGCCTCCTCGACGAGCGGCAGGAAGTGCTGGCGCACGGGCCCGAAGAGCGCGAGCTCCGCGGCCTCGAGGCGGACGACGATGTTCGCGTCGCCCGGGATGTGGCGCCGGGCCGTCGGCTCGTAGCGAAAGAAGAGGAAGTAGACGCCGAGCGCGACGCCGGCGAGCAGCGCGACGCCGGCGAGCGCCGCGGCGAGGCACGCGGCCCCCCGCGGCCGGCCGGGGCGCGGCGGGGCGGCGCCGCCGTCGGGCTTCGCAGGGGGCGCCTCGGCGGGGTCGGCCCCGGGGGCCGGCGCGGGCGCCGCGGCCTCGTCGATCACGGTCGGTCGGATCGGTTCTTCGATCAGGGTGTCGGGCATCGGTTCAGCCGGCGGAGCCCCGGGACAGCAGGGCGAGCACGAGGGGCGCCGGGATGAGCCAGCGGAGCCGCACGGTGCGCTCCACCTGCTCGATCGAGAGCGCCTTCATCAGCTCTGCGTAACGCACATCCTCGACGTTGTCGCGCAGCACCTCGAGGAACCGCCGGGCGCGCCCGGCGCCGGCCGGGTCGACGCCGACGATCTCCGCGTCGAGGCGCACCCCGTCGTCGGCGAGGGACGCCACGGCGCGGACGCGCTCGACGCCGGCAACGAGCGCGGAGGCCGACGGGAAGCGGCGCGCGAGCGAGGCGGGGAGCCGGCGCGCGCGCAGGTCGAGGCTCACGAGCCCCTCGGCGGCCGGGTCGCCGCGGCGCTCGTCCGGGCCGTCGCGGAGGACGCGCGCGACGCTGCTCACCTCGGCCGCGGACACGAGCGCGACGGCGCGATCGCCGAGCGCGACGATCCGCGCCGTGTCGGCGCGCGCGGCGACGCCGTCGCCGCGGCGATCGAAGACGGCGACGCCGCCCTGCACGCCGTGCACATCCCGCGCGACCGGCGACGGCGCCCAGCGGTCGGGATCGGGCGCGAGCCCGGCCATCCGGCCCTCCAGGACGACGACGCGGTCGCCCGCCTCGAGATCGGCGAGCCGCAGGCCGAGCCAGACGACGTCGGCGCGCCGGAGGGCGCTCTCGAGCGCCTCGTCGGGCGCCTCGTCGAGCGCGCGCCGCGCGAGCTCGTCCGCGGCCGCCTGGCCGAGGCCGGCGCGCATGCGGGCGACGTCGACGCGCACCACGAGATCGAGATCGGCCGGGAGGAGATCGGCCGGCTCGATGCGCCGGACGATCCGCGGGCCGTCCGGGATCCTCGCGCGCTGCGCCTCGGGCCGCGGCGCCTCGCCCCCGCAGGCCGGGAGCGCGAGCGCGATCAGGGTAGCGGCGGCGGCGGCGCGGGCGTCACGCGCCGCGCGCACGGATCTCCACGAGGGACGCCATCTCGTCGATGATCTCCTGCGGGCTCCGGTGCCCGGAGTCGACCAGGATCGCGTCGTCGGCCTTGCGGAGCGGCGCGACGGCGCGCTCGCTGTCGGCCTTGTCGCGGCGGAGCACGTCGGCGAGCGTCGCCTCGAAGCTGACGGACATGCCGCGCGCGACGAGCTCGTCGTACCGCCGCTTCGCGCGGATCTCGGCCGGCGCGGTGAGGAAGAACTTCACCTCGGCGTCGGGGAACACCACGGTGCCGATGTCGCGCCCCTCGAGCACGACCCCGCCGCCGGCGCCGGCCTGCCGCTGCATCGCGAGCAGCGCCTTGCGCACCGCGGGGATGGCCGAGACCCGGCTCGCGCCGAGGCTGATCTCCGGGGCGCGGATCGCGCTGGAGACGTCCTCGCCGTCGAGCAGCACCCGCATGCCGCTGCCGCCCACGCTCGAGTGCGGCGGCCCGCCCTCCGGGGCGGCGCGCGCGGCGGCGGAGGCGTACGCGGCGCCGGCGTCCGTGGAGTCGGGCGCCGCGCCGCGCTCCAGCGTGATGCGCCCGCCGCTCGCGAGATCCTCGGCGAGGGCGCCGATCGCGCCGGTCTCGTCCCACGCGAGGCCCACGCGGTGGACCGCGAGCGCGACGGCGCGGTAGATCGCGCCGGTGTCGACGAGGAGGTAGCCGAGCCGCTCGGCGAGCCCCCGCGCGACCGTGCCCTTGCCGGCGCCGGCCGGCCCGTCGATGGCGACGCGCAGCCGCCGGAGCTCGCCCTGGCCCGGGAGGTGGCGTGCGTCGTCCTGTCTCTGCCGTTCGGTCACCTGCGCTCCTCCTCGTTCGCTCGCTCGCCCGCTCGCCCGCTCACGAAGCGCGGGCGCCCTCGACCTCGATGCGCGCGCCCAGGGCGCGGAGCGTCCCGACGAAGAGGGGGAAGCTCGTCGCGATGCAGCCCGCGTCGCGCACGCGCGTGGGCCCGCGCGCGGCGAGCCCGAGCACGGCGGCCGTCATCGCGATGCGGTGGTCGCCGCGGCTGTCGACGTCGGCCGCCTCGAGGGGCCGGTCGGGCCTGCCCTCGACGAGGAGCCCGTCGGTGCGCTCCTCGCAGCGCAGGCCGAAGGCGCCGAGCACGGCCGCCATCGCCGCGATCCGGTCGGTCTCCTGCACGCGCAGCTCCCGCGCGTCGAACACCTCGGTGACGCCGCGCGCCCGCGCGGCGAGGCCGAGCAGGATGGGCAGCTCGTCGAGGGCGCGCGCCGCGAGCTCGCCGCCCGCGCGCCCGCCGCGCAGGCCGGCGCCGGAGGCGATGTGGAGATCGCCGGTCGGCTCGCCGAGGGCCTCCCCCTTGATCTCGACGGCGACGCTGCTGTCCATGTCGCGCAGCACCTCGAGCAGGCCGGTGCGCGTCGGGTTGAGGCCGACGCGTCGCGCGGTGACGCGGCTCTCTGGCACGAGCTCCGCGGCGGCGAGGAGGAACGCGGCGGCGGAGACGTCGCCGGGCACGTCGAGGTCGAACGCCGGGAGGTTGCCGGAGAAGCGGGCCGCGTCGAGGCAGACCATCGCGCCGACCGAGTCGACCGGGACGCCGAGCGCGGTGAGCATGCGCTCGGTGTGATCGCGCGAGACGATCGGCTCGCGCACGAAGGTGGGGCCGTCGGCGAAGAGGCCGGAGAAGAGCAGGGCGCTCTTCACCTGGTCGCACGGGACGGGGAGGTCGTATTCGATGGACGAGAGCACGTGCGGCTCGGGGAGCGGCCCGACGTCGAGCGGCGCGGTGATCTCGCCGATCGTGCGCGGGTCGAGCTGCCCCTCGATGCGCCCGCCGCGGAGGCGGAGCGGCTTCGCGACGCGCTCCATGGGGCGGCGCGAGAGCGACGCGTCGCCGACGAGGCGCGCGGCGAAGCGCTGGGCGACGAGGATGCCCGAGAGGAGCCGCATGGTCGTCCCGGAGTTGCCGCAGTCGATGGGCCCGTCGGGGGCGCGGAAGCCGGAGAGCCCGGCGCCGTGGACGACGAGGTCGCCGGGCGACGGCTCCTCGACGCGGACGCCCAGGGCGCGCAGCGCGTCGACGGTCGAGCGGACGTCGCCGCCGAGCGACCCGCAGCGGACGCGGCTCTGCCCGGTGGCGAGCCCCGCCAGCAGGAGCGCCCTGTGGGCGATGCTCTTGTCCGCGGGGACCGGCACGCTCCCGATGAGCGGCCGCTCCGCCGGGTGGACGATCAGGTCGGGCACGCGATGCCGTTTAGCAGAACGGCGGGCGCAGGCACAGCGGGCGGGGCGGGGGGCGGCGGGGGCGCGGCGCGGCGGCGGCCCGTCCGGTGTCCGGGCGCCCGGGCGCATCCTGATGGTACGCTCGGCGCGCCGCGGGGAGCGGCAGGAGGCGGTGTGGACGTGAGCGAGGCACTGGACGTGGCGGCGCGCGTTGCGGCGCGGCTCGGCGCGGTCCCGGGCGTTACGGCGGTCGTGCTGGGCGGCTCGCGCGCCCGCGGCGCCGGCCACCCGGACTCGGATCTCGATCTCGGCATCTACTACGAGCCGGAGCGCCCGCCCGACCTCCCGGCGCTGCGCGCGCTCGCGCGGGAGCTCTGCGCGGGCGGCGCCGAGGGCGCCGTGGCGCCGCTCGCGCGGGAGCTCGTCGCGGCGGACCCCGGGGACGCGGTGACGCCGATCGGCGCGTGGGGCCCGTGGATCAACGGGGGCGCGTGGCTCGAGATCGAGGGGCACCGCGTCGACTGGCTCTACCGCGATCTCGCCCGCGTGCGGCGCGTGATCGAGGAATGCCGCGCGGGGCAGGTGACGTGCGACTACCAGCCCGGGCACCCGCACGGCTTTTTCAGCTCCATCTATCTGGCCGAAGTCCACGACTGCCGGCCGCTCTTCGATCCGGCGGGCGTGCTCGCCCCGCTCAAGGCGCTCGTGACGCCGTATCCGCCGGCCCTGCGGCGGGCGCTCCTCGATCGGTTCCTGTGGGAGGCCGGCTTCGCGATCGACACCGCGAAGAAGGCCGCGGGGCGCGGCGACGTGGTGTACGTGAGCGGCTGCCTGTTCCGCGCCGCCGCCTGCCTGGTGCAGGCGCTGTTCGCGCTGAACGAGCGCTACGTCTCGAACGAGAAGGGCGCGCTGCAGCGGACGCGGGCGCTCCCGCGGTGCCCCGAGGGCTTCGCCGACCGGGTGGAGGCGCTGCTCTCCGCGCCCGGCCACGGCGCCGAGGCGCTGCTCGGGAGCCTCGAGCGCATGGAGGCGATAGCGCGCGAGGCGCGCGACCTGTGCCGGCGGGACGCGCCGGGCTGCTAGCATCGGCCGCGACGGAGGGCGTCGCGGGCGCGGGGCCCGGGGACACATCGAGCGAGGACGAGGAGCCATGGAGTCGATCACGCTGGAGCACGGTCCGTCGGAGGAGCAGCTGGCGAAGCTCGGGGTCCGCGGCTGGCCCATCTGGACGAAGGAGGTGTCGACCTTCCCGTGGCACTACGACGAGCCGGAGACCTGCTACCTGCTCGAGGGCGACGTGATCGTGACGCCCGCGCAGGGCGGGGGCGCGCCGGTGCGGATCCAGGCGGGGGATCTGGTGACGTTCCCCGCCGGCCTGAGCTGCACGTGGGAGGTCCGCTCCCCGGTGCGCAAGCACTACCGCTTCGGCTGACCCGGGCCGCGGCGGGCGGCCGGCGGCGGCTCGCGCCGGGTCACGGCAAGTTGGCGTCGAGCCAGGCGAGCCGGGCCCTCAGGAAGTCGCGCATGACCTGCAGCTGCCCCTCCCACGTCGGCGCGGTGGGGCCGCCGAGGAAGCCCTCGCTCGACTCGATGATGTCCGACACCGGCCACTTGGCGAGGTCGCGGGCCGCGGCCTGCGCGAGCGGCGCGCTCAGCTCGTCCATGCGCTGCTCGAGCGCGGCCTCCGACAGGAGCGTCTGGCGCAGCGCCGTGTAGCGCGCCCGCACCTGCGCCATGAAGGCCGGATCCGCGGTGAGCTTCTGATACCAGTTGTTGACGTTCCTCGCGCCGCTGAAGCGGAAGCCGGTGTCGTTGTTCGACTCCGGCGCCGCGCTCTGGGCGCCCACGCCGCCGAGCGCGAAGTTGTAGTCCCAGAGCGGGCCGGCCTTGATCTTCTGATCGCGATCCTTGTGGTAGAAGGCGCTCCGCACGTAAGCGTCCACGTTGAGCGTCAGCTCGCTGATGATCAGGTAATCGATGAACGACGGCACGTCGATGTACGCCGCGTAATCGCCGATCGGCGTCTGATGGAGGCTGTCGTGGAACTCCTGGATATATTGTGTCAGCCAGGTCTTCTGCGCGTCGTTCAGGGGATCGGGATCCACGACCTCGAGATCGATCCAGCACGTGCCGCCCTGGCCGGGGCGCGGCCCGCCGCCGAAGCCTCCGAACGACGGGAGCGGATCCGAGCCGGTGCAGGTGAGCTTCGGCTCCTCGGCGGCCGCCTGATCGAACTTGAAGATGTAGCCGCCGCTGATCTTGGGCGCGTCGAGGTCCTCCTCCTCGAGCTGCTTGAGATCGGTGCGGGCCTCGTTGTTCTTGATGGTCTCCGAGATCCAGTAGATGCCCTGGTAATCCGCTTCGCCGATGACGCGCGCGTCGTAGTTCAGGTAGACCTCGGCGAACTCGTTGCGCGGCGCCTCCAGGCCCATGTCGCGGCCGAGGCTGTAGGTGAACGGGTTGCGGATCAGCGTGCGGTCGTAATACGGGGGGATCAGCGCCCAGTCCGAATCGGCGGGCATGCCGAGCATCGGGTAGTCGAGGTCCTTGTCGTCGTTGCCCCACAGCTCGACCTTGTAGGGTGTCTGGGGGAAGTTCATCGAGGACTGGCCGCGCACGTGATAGCCGCCGCGCATCGCCATCGTGGGCAGCGAGGCGATCGAGGCGACGCCGTTGACCGGCTCCCAGATCATCACCGCCGCGTCGAAGTAGACCTCCTTGTCGGTCGGCTTGCCCTGGCCGTAGCCGTCGATGATCATGATGGGCAGGTCGGAGGTCGCGTCGATGGTGCGCGCGATGTAGATGCCCGTGCTCACCGCGCCGCGCGCGTCGCCCCCCACGAACGCCTGCGCGCGGACCTGCGTCGTGGCGGTGAGGGTCACGGGCTCGCCCGTGTACAACGTGGAGGCCGAGGTCGGCAGCTGCCCGTCGAGCGTGTAGCGGATCTCGGCCCCTGCGACCGAGGTGGACATCTCCACCTGGATCTGATCCCTGAACGTCTGGCTCGGCGTGGAGAACGCGACATCCCCCGTCAGGGACGGGATCGTCTGCGGGGTGCCGTCGCCGGGTTCGGCCGGCGCCTGGCCGCAGGCGACGCTCAGCGTGACGAGGGCGAGCGAGAAGGAACGGTGGAGCCCGCGGAAGCGTGCCCGTCGAACAATGGTGCTATTTTCCACTGCCAGCCTCATTGACAGTTCAAGAAATCGTCATTGTACGGACACACAGGGCCGCCGCGCCACCCATTTCTCGAGCGGCGCTCTTGGCCTCTCGGTTCCTCTGTGCTCCTCCTGTGCCTCGGTGGTTGTTCCCCACGCTCCGCGGACCATGGGCGACCCGGGAGGACGCGGCGCCGGCTCGCATGCCGTCGACGAGGACCTTGCGCCGCTACTTCGACAATGTTAGAAGTAGGGTGTGCCGTCGAAGCTCGACCGTCACGCCGAACAGCTCGCCGCGCTCGGTCACCCGGTGCGGCTCGCGGTGCTGCGCTTCGTGGTGCAGGCCGGGATGGATGGCGCCCCCGCGGGCGACATCCAGGCGCATGTCGGGCTGGCGGCCTCGACGCTGAGCCACCACCTCAAGCGGCTCGTCGATTCCGGCGTCCTGAGGACGCGCGGCGAAGGGACGTTTCACTACTACAGCGCCGACTACGAGGCGCTCCGCGCGCTGACGGAGTACCTGTGGGAGGACTGCTGCAAGCGCGGCAAGTCGTGCTGCTGATTTTTTTTGCCCGTCTATTTCGAAAATTTTGGAAGCAAGTGGAAGGAAGGTGTGCGATGAATGTCCTCAAGCCTCATCTCTCGCTCAACGTCTCCAACATCGACGCCTCGGTCGCGTTCTACGAAAAGGCGTTTGGCGTGCGCGCCACAAAGCGCCGCCCCGGGTATGCGAAGTTCGACCTCGAGTTGCCTTCGTTGAACCTCACCATGCAGGAGGCGCCGCGCACCGGCGTCAACGCGAGCCACTTCGGCGTCCAGGTGGCGAGCACGGAGGACGTGCTCGAGGCCAAGCGGCGCTTCGAGGCCGCGGAGCTCAGGACGTTCACGGAGGAGGACACGGCCTGTTGCTATGCGGTGCAGGACAAGGTCTGGGTCGAGGACCCCGACGGCAACTCCTGGGAGGTGTTCGTGGTGAAGGGCGAAGCGGCCGTGATGGGGAGCCAGCCCGCGATGCCCGCGAAGAGCGAGGCCGCGTGCTGCGCGCCGTCGTGCTGCGTCCCCTCCAAGCAGGGCGATGCCGCCGCGCGCTGATCTCCTCCGCAGGGCCGTCGCCGAGGCGCTCGGGACGGCCCTGCTGCTCGCGACCGTGGTCGGGTCCGGGATCATGGCCGAGCGCCTCGCCGGCGGGAACGTGGCGATCGCCCTGCTCGCGAACACCATCGCGACCGGGGCCGCGCTGGTCGCGCTTATCCTGACCTTCGGGGCCATCTCCGGCGCGCACTTCAACCCGGCCGTCACGCTCGCCGACGCGAGCCAGGGCGGGCTCTCCTGGCGCGAGGTGCCCGCGTATGTCCTGGCGCAGGTCGCCGGCGCCTTCGCGGGCGTCGCCGTGGCGCATGTCATGTTCGGAGAGGCCCTCTTCTCGGCGTCGCAGCACGAGCGCTCGGGGCTCGCCCAGCTGGCGAGCGAGTTCGTCGCGACGTTCGGGCTGCTCGCCGTCATCTGGGGCAGTGTCCGGAGGCGGGCCGAGTCGGTTCCTTTCGCCGTGGGCGCGTACATCACGGCCGCCTATTGGTTCACCTCGTCCACGTCGTTCGCCAACCCGGCCGTGACGCTCGCCAGGGCCGCGAGCGACACGTTCGCCGGCATCCGCCCGGCCGACGCGCCGGGGTTCATCGTCGCACAGCTCGCAGGGGCGGCGGCGGCGACGCTGGCATTCCGCTGGCTCGTTCCCGCCCTGCCCGAGGTCGCCGAACGCGTGGTCGATCGCGCGCTTCCGGAGGATGCTCAATGAATATCGTGCTCTTTGCCTGCGTTCACAACGCGGGCCGCTCCCAGATGGCCGCGGCGTGGTTCAACGCCCTGTCCGACCCGGAAAAGGCGCGCGCCGTCTCGGCCGGCACCGAGCCTGGCCCGCGCGTCCATCCCGAGGTGCTCGCGGCGATGGCGGAGGAGGGGATCGACCTCTCGGCCGTGAAGCCCCAGCGGCTCACCGACGCGCTGGCGCGCCAGGCGGCGCTGCTCGTCACCATGGGATGCGGGGAGGCGTGCCCCGTGGTCCCAGGGCTCCGGCGTGAGGACTGGCCCCTCGAGGATCCCAAGGGCAAGCCGGTGGAGCGCGTGCGGGAGATCCGCGACGAGGTCCGCGCGCGCGTGGCCGAGCTCGTGTCGCGCGAGGGGTGGGCCGCGGCGCGCCCGGCGGAGGGAGGCCGGGGATGAGCCGCGCGCCGGGAGGCGCAAGCGGACTGCCGGCGATCGCCGCCGGGCGGCGTTTTATGCACGCTCCGCGGGAAGAAGCGGTAGCGGTCGACGACGTCGAGCAGCCCGGAGCGAGTCGTCATCATGGATTCGTCACCTGGCGCACCTCATCTCGCGACCACTGCCATCTCCTACAAAAGACATACTCCGAGTATGCGAGTTGACATGCGGTGCGTAGGGATTATATACCGGCACGCGGGGCTTATATCATCGACCGTCCCGCACAATGAAGCGCGGAGGACCTGAAACCCTGAAGCGGTGCGAACGTCTCTCGCCTTTGTCGGCGGAACGACGCCGCGTCGGGAGGTCGGGCCTGCCTTGCTTGAACAGGAGCAAATCATGGCCAAACGCGATGCGATCTTCCCTGCCGGTCGGCAAGCGCTCTACGAGATCAACCGCTATTCGGCGGCGATCCGCTCGGGCGACCTTCTGTTCGTCTCGGGCCAAGTCGGCAGCCGCGAGGACGGGTCGCCCGAGCCGGTCTTCGAAAAGCAGGTCCAGCTCGCCTTCGACAACCTCGCGGCAGTGCTGAAGGCCGCCGGCTGCACGTTCGACGACGTCGTCGACGTGACCTCGTTCCACACCGACCCGGCCAAGCAGTGGGACGCGGTGAACGCCGTTCGACTGAAGGCGATCGGGGAGCCGCCCTACCCGAACTGGACCGCGGTGGGCGTGAACTGGCTGGCGGGCTTCGATTTCGAGATCAAGGTCATCGCGCGCATTCCTCGGTCCACCTGATCGATGGCATCACCAGACACCAGCCTTGGGCTCCGAGGGCCGGGGCCCCGCGTGGCTGGCGCTCTCGTGGTTCCTCGCCGCGGGAGCGCGGCAGGCCGCGCCGGGCGGCGCCTCGGCACCACCTGAACGCCGGCCAGCGCCGCTCGGAAGCGCATCGGCGTAAGAGAGCTTACGCGAGATCGCCGACCGGCGGCGCTCGGCGCAAGTCCACTGTCGGCGATCGCCGCCCGGGGGCAGATCGACGTAAGCTTTCTTCCACGCGATCGCCGCCCGGAGGCGTTTTGGCGTAAGGCATCTTACTCGATGTCGCTGGTGGGCGGCGCCTTGGAGTAAGATATCTCACCAAAATTGCCGCCCGGCACCCATGTCGGACGAGTGGACTGCGCGCACCCGCCGGCACGCGGCAGATGATGTAAGATTGATTGCTTTCATGCGGTGGAGGGCGGCTGATCGAGCAATCCGGCTTACTGGCTTGCGTCGTGTCGTCTCCCGCGGGGATTCATCGCGGCGCGGGGTCAGGGGCGCTCGGCTCAGGCGCCGTCGAAGGGATCGTCGTCGTCGCCGCCGCCGGCGGGCGGCACGTCGTCGCCGGCCGGCGCGGGGTCGACGGCGCCCTCGGCGCCGCCCTTGCGGCCGCGGCGGTCGGCCCGAGCGGACTCGCGGCGGAGCCGGCCGAGGAGGCGTTCGGTGATCTCTCCGGTCGCCGCCTTCTCGAGGGCGAGGTTCGTCTCGATGGCCCGGACCACGCGGATCCAGGCGTTGCGGGCGTTCAGCACCTCGCGCGGCGTCGCGCCGTCGATGTTCGCCGGGGTATTCAGCGCGAGCTGCTCGCGCTGCGCCTCCACCTTCTCGATCTCGAGCGCGGCGGCGACCCAGGCGTCCACCACCTGCGAGAGCGGCCCCTCGGGCGTCTTCAGCTTCTTGAGCAGCTTCTCCGACGCCTCGTTGAGCCGCGACGGGAGCAGCTTGGCGTCGCCGGCCTGGTCGCCGTAGCTCCGCGCGACGGCCTTGAGCCCCGCCGGCGCGAGCCGATCGCGCAGGTCGAGGAGCGCCGCGGCGAACTCGGGATCGTCGGTCATCTCGGCGAGCGCGCCGAGGTAGTTGTACGCCCCGCGCAGCTTGCGATCGTGGGTTGCGTCGAGCGCGAGGGCTTTCTCCATGAGCGCCTTGGCCTGCTGCTGGAGGCTGGTGCCGAGCCGCTGCGTGGTGAGGATCCGGCCGTGCGCCTCATCGACCGCGGGCAGGAGCGGGGCGAGCAGCGGCAGCGATGTGAAGACCTTCCGGTCCTGCTCCGGATCGAGCCACGGGCCCGAGATGTTGACCATCGCCTGGGGGCTGAGATTGCGATAACCCATGAGATACCCTCCTTTGGTCAGGGGCGCCCCGAGTGTCGATCCTGGGTTGACGGGATGCAACCTGCCGGGCGCTCGGGTGGGCGTCGCGGTCGTGCTCTGTGACCGGAGGGGGGTCGACCCGCACGGCGGCCCCGGGCTCGCTGGCGCCGCGTACCTGGACGCCCCGCCCGGCTGGCCGCATGCAACGGAGGGCGGACGTGGCATCGAGGCGCACGCCGACGCGATCGGGACCGTCGCTGACTTGGAGAGTTGCGGTAGGCTTCCGGTCCAGGGGAACCCGGCGAGGAGGCCACAGCCTGCATGGGGCTGCCCGGCTCTCGGGCGACGGACCAAAGCGAGGAGGAGACGTGAACGCCGACCTTAGCGAGCTCCAGGGCAGCGGCCATCGGGTCCTGGTGATCGATGACGAGGAAGACATTCGAGACACGCTGGATGTCTTCCTCTCCTCGGAGGGGTACGAGGTCGCTACCGCGGAGAGCGGCGAAGCAGCGGTGCAGAAGGCACAGCGGGAGCCCTTCGACCTTGCGATCACCGACCTGCGGATGCCGGGGATGGGGGGAGACGAGACGGTGGCCGCCTTGAAGCGCCTCGACCCGTACCTGCCGATCATCGTGGTCACGGGCTATGCATCCGATGAGTCCGTCGTGCGCTGCTCGAAGGCGGGAGCCTTCCGGATCGTCAGCAAGCCGGTGCAGCTCGACGCGTTGCTGCTCCTGGTGCAGGCAGCGCTCGGCCGAGCGCGCGTATGACGAGCACGCCGCCAGCACGGTCCGCCAGCGCGGCCGTGCTGGCGAGCTCGGCCAGGTGGCCGACGGCGGCGCCGAGCTGGACGACGCGCGCCGCGACCGCTGCGGCTGCCCGGCGGGGACCACGCCGAGCCCGTGCCCGAGGCGCTCGTGGGGGTGAAGGGGGCGGTGCGCCCGGGTGAGCCTGGATGCAGGGGCCGAGCGGCGGGAGCTCGACGCGGCGGATGGCGGCGCGCTCGGCGCCGCGCCGGCCTCGCGCTCCATGGCGCCCGACCTAACGGCGCGGCCGACCCTGCTTACGCATTCGTCAGGTCGATCGCCGGGAACCCGGTCCACGCCTCACCGAGCCACGAGAGCCGGCCATCGTCCTCATATTTGACGAGCATCGCCGGAATCAAGTGGAGCGCGCTGTACAGCGCCTGGAAAGCGTCGATGCCGGCTCCGTGTGATTTGTCGGTGTCCCCTGCTCCGGCGACTTCCACGTCGGCTTCCCAGCACCGCGCGGATGGCCTGTACTCGGGGGCCCACACTCGAACTCGGATGCTTTCTTGTGTCCCGCTCGGAAGTATCAGCTCGATCTTACGCTCCGCGATCACGTCCGGCATGCCCACCAGCTAGCGCCTTCGTCTGCGATGTCAAGCGCCCTAGCTCAACAGGAGTTCAGGCACTTCCTCTGCCCATTTTGGCGTGCCCGTTCGCAGATGCTCTTCAGGAGCAGGGGCGAGCGCTCTTCACAGTAAAGCTCCCATCGTGTCGAAAGCGCGAGACATGCGGTGGGGCAACTGGAACGGCACTTCGCTTTGCCCGCGGATCGCCCTTGGCTGCTCTCCGAAAGACAGAGACTTGTTTCGGGGCGCGTCAGATATATTCCATCGCTGATCCGCACATGAGCCTCCAGATGTCGGCGCCCTCGTCCACCGCATCTTCGCACCGACCTCGTGCTGCGAGCGGCTCGCCAGCCTCCAGAGTCTCCTCGTCCAACAGGGCTTCCGATCCAGGTGTCGGGTCAACCATACACGAAGGGATGGAACAGCAAACGAGAGCGGCGGTGATGGTGTTGAATGTTCGCATGCCGCGCCTGTTGCGACCGGTGTGCCGGGTTCAAGTGTGTTGCCCAGAGCCGCGCCCCATCTCTTCCGAATTATCGCTTTCAGGCCACTCCGGTTCCTTGCCCATTGCCCACCTTCGCGGACGTCCGCTTCGCGAAGCGCGGCGCGGCCCGGCGCCGAGGAGGCTGGCTCGGTGCTGCCGTCTATGTCGCGTATATGGCGCCGGAGAAGACAGCGCGGCGACGCCGGTCGAGGCGGACGCCGGGCCGCTCGGAGAGGCCGCGACGGCCGAGGGACATCCATGGCGAGCGCACCAGCCGTCGGCGGTGAGAATTTTTGCTCGAGAAACACAATGCGTTCCTGGCCAGCAAATTGGATCATCGAGGGATTCACAGCGCCAGGAGACCCGTGGTAACTCACCTCTGCGCGAGGAAGGGACGCCGCTCCGGCCGAGGCTGGGCGGGAAGAGGGATGGCGCGCCGGACTGGGCCAGCGCGGCATCCAGTCCTCGCGTCGGGCCGAGGTGAAGCTTGCTGCGTTCTGCGCTGGTCATCGGTGGGTCGAAGGCGGCGGCCGTCACGATGTTCCTCCTCGCGCTTCCGCTGGCCTCCGCCGCCTCGCCGCCACGACCACCACCTCGGTCGCCGCGCGTGGCCGTCTTGGTCAGGGAGGCGGAGGCGGCCTTCGAGCGGCTCGATATCGCGCACGCTCGCGACCTGTGGGCGCAGATCTATGAGCTCGAGAAATCCACGGTGGCGATCTGCCAGCTTGGGCAGCTCGACCGCCGCCTCGGGCGCTGGGTGGACGCGGCGGGGGAGCTCACGCGCTGTGTGCAGGGGATGCGCCCGCCGGCCACGCCCATGGAGCGGCGGCTCCACGACACGCGGCACGCGGACCTGGCCGCGGCGCGCCGGCAGGTGGCGGAGCTCCGCGTATTCGCGCCCGCCGGGGCGGCGCCCGTGCTGGTGGACGGCCGGATCGTGGACGAGAGCGGCCGGATCTACGTCGAGCCCGGGCAGCACGAGGTGACCGCGGCGCTGCCGGACGGCCGGAAGGCGCGCTCTGCCGTGCGTGTCACCGCGGGAGAGGCGCGGGCCGTGCTCCTGAGTCCGGAGCCGGCGAGCCTCCGCCCGGCCGCGCTGCCGCCGGCGAGGCCGGCGGGCGCGCCGACTCAACCGGCGGCTCCTCCGGCGCCGTGGCTTCTCTATGCGGGTTCAGCGGCATCTGGGGCGTTCCTGGTGTCCGGGATCGTGCTGCACGTCGTGGCATCGCTCGAGGACAGCGCCCTCCAGGCCGAGATGTGCAAGCCCCGTTCGACCGGAAACCCGAAGTTGCTGGAAGAGTTGCACGCCGTCGAGGTACAGCAGCACATCAGCACGGCAGCCCTCGTCGCAGGTACCGCCCTGGGGGCCGCGACACTCGTGGTTGCCATCCTCCCGAGCGGCGCCCAGATCCGCGCGCACAGCGCTGGCGCGGAGGTGCGTTTCTCGTGGTAGAGCCCGGTATCATCTGGGAGGGTCACCGGATCCTCAGCGAGGTTCACGATGGCCTGGTGCGCACGTTCCTCGCCCAACAGGTAGGCGACGAGGGCGCGACCGTCTGGTTGCACCTGCGCGAGGGCCAATCGATGGATCGGACGGCCTTCGCTTCCGAGCTTCAGCGCCTGCAGGAGATCGCGCGAGCGGTCCCGCAGGTCGAGCCCGTGCTCTACGGCGACGCGGGCGGCCTCTCCGCCTGGGTCGCGTGCCGGCGAAGCCACGGGATCAGCATCAAGGACGCGACGCGTGGGGCCGATCTCGGCGCCACGGTGCTGCAGATGGTGATCGATGTCGCCCGCGCGATCCAGCGGTGCCACGCGCTAGGCTGGTGCCATGGGGCGCTCGGGCCGGACCGGGTGTTCATCACATCGAAGCGGGACTACAGCATCAACCAGTTCGGCCTCGTGCGGCTGTTCCGGATCGAGCCGCACGAGGCCGCGCGGGAGCCGCTGGTGGCGCCTCCGGAGCTGCTGCGCGGCGACCGGGTGGGGCCACGGGCCGACGTCTACGGACTCGGGACCTTGCTCTACGAGCTCGCCTGCCGTCGCTCGCTCGACGCCGGTCAGCCCGGCACGCTCGGGGCGCTGCGGGACAGGCCTGTGATCCCGGTCGGTACACCGCGCGCTGTCGCTGCCGCCATCGAGATGGCCTTGGAAGAGGATCCGCGTCGCAGATACAGGAACGTGGACCACTTCATCACCGTGCTCGAGGGCCTCGTGGAGGCATGGCCCACGCTGGACCTGGAACCGAGCGGCGGCGAGGAGCAGGCCTCGGTCGCCGGCGGCGTGCCGTCGACCTTGCGCAGCTCCCATCTGGAGGGGCCGCGCTCGCCGGCGCCAGTGACGGAAGAGCAGGACGCCCGTTCATCCGAGGTCGAGCCGGCGGCTTCGCTGCTGAACGACGATGAGCCTCAGCTGCTGGAGATCCCCTCTCTTGACGTGCCATTGTGGACGGCTCCCGAACCGCAGGAGCTGGTCCTGCCGCCGCCGCCATCCCTCGTCCGACAACCCGGTCGAGCGCCGATGATGGCCCCGAGCAAGGCTGCCGTCACGCCGCCCCGGCGGCTCGCCGGCCGCATTGCCGTTTCGGTCGCCGCAATGGCTGTGCTGTGCGCGGGCGTGCTCTTGGTGCGTCCGGCCCGGATCGTGCTCCGCGCGGAGAAGCTCTCGGCAGCCCTGGCGCAGCAGGTCTCGGCGCTGCCGGAGGGGCGGCGCTCGCCTCCGCCGCCGGTTGTGGAGCCGACGCCTCCGGAGGAAGCGGACGGCCGCCCGCGCGGTGCGCTCTCGCGACGAGCGGGCGTGGCGGCGAAAGCCGAGCTGCGCCGGCCGTATTGCGAGGCCGGCGACGTCAGCTGCGGTCCTGCGTTGTACTAGGAGGGCTTCTGTCGATGCGATGCGTGCTTCTGTTCATCGGCGTGAGTGCTGGGCTAGGCTGTGCCTCAGATCTCGACTGCCCCGGCTCAGGCCCCCACGAGGGAGACCCGGCCGTGTGGCTCTGGAACGGCACGCAGAATGAGGCGCCAGGTTGCGCGGAAGCGACCGAGATCCTCTGGGAAGGTTGGAGAAAAGGTTCTCTAACCGCCCCGGATTCGCCGACATTTGCGCGTGCTTGCGCCGGCGTCGTCCGAGAGAACATCCCGGACGGGTATACCCTTTGCGTCATCCCGACCGAAGTGGAGGAGATTTGCTGGGATGGATATGCGGACCACGCGATCTACGTGGAGGAAGATGGCGAAGAGCATGTGATGTGCTGCACGCCTGCGGGTAACCCGCCGACGGTGCTCCCTCAGGGCTACGGCGGATGCACGACATGAGCGAGCGGCTCGCTGGTGCGCTCTCAGCCGTGCTCTGGGTTGCCTTGGGCTCCTCGGCCAGCGCATGCGTCTCCCATCCCGAGATCTCGGGCAAGGTGATCATCACGCGGGATGGCGAAGAGCTGGTGCTCGACACTGGCGGCAACGGAACGAGGGTTGTGGATGCGAGCGGCGAGGTCGCAGGAGGGTGCATCGTGCGCAATCAGACGGAGCTGAGCGTGACGGTGCAGAAGGAGGGAGTTGCCTTCTCGTTCTTCGACCTGGTGGACCAGGCCGGTCTGCCCCATGTGTCCGCGAGGATCGACGGCGAGCTGTACCAGGGTGCGTGCGAGATCATCGTCGAGGAGCAGCAAGGCGACCTGTACGAGGCCGACGTGGCGGCGGGGCCGTGCGATCTCGTCCGGCTCTTCGACGGCGCCAAGGCGCGTCTCGAGACGGCGGTCTTTCACGTCTCGGACTGCAGCGGGGCCGACTAACGGGCTCTCCTGCGGGCAGCACGCGTTTTCCGGCGGCGCCCCGCCTGCCAGCGCCTTGGCGCGCGCTGCGCGGAGCGCGGCGAGCCAGTGCGCCTGGTCCGGGTCGCTGGCCCACGGCGGGAACTTCGCATAGAGCGTTTCCCAGAACTCGCGCGCGGCCGCCTCGGCTGTCGCGAGCTCGCTCTCGCCTTCGGGCGCGTCCTCGACGCGGTCCGCGAACGCTCGCCAGGGTTCCGAGGTGGCGTGGGTCAGCTTCGGCCACGGTCGGCCGGGCTCCCCGTCGAAGAGCCCACCGCTGCTCTGGAGATAGCTTTCATAGGCGGTCCGCGCGATGGCGTCCCGCCGGTGGCGATTGACATGCGTCGTGCAGCAATCGCGAACCACCTGGGCCCATTCGCGGTCCTCCTCCGGCACGTCGCCTCGCCAGGCGCTCGCGTACAGGGCGCGCAGCTCCCGGTTGCGGGACAGCCACTCGGCCCTACCGGCGGAGATCGGCATGGTCCGGAGGGCGCGCTCGCGCGCGGCCATCGGTCCAGGGTACTCCGGCAGACCTGCCCCCCAGTACCACGGTGGCTCCAGCATCGGAGGGACCGGCATTCTGCTGGAGCTCGGCGTGCCGCGCCCGAGCTCAAACCCCCTCTGGAAGGCGCGGAGCGCCTCGGGACGGTGCGGCGCGGCCGCAGCGTCGGACGACAGGGTTCGCCAGAGATAGGAACGATGGAGACGCGCTGCCGCATCGACCGCGGCGCGCTCGCGCTCGCGCTCGCCGGCAGGTGGCACCTCGAAGATCCGGACCGACGCGAAGAACGCGCTCTCGACGGCGCCGAGCAGCATCGGCCATGGGACGGTGAGCTCCCCGGGGACGGGCACCGGATTGCTCTGGAGAGCGCTTGCGCTGGCCCTCGGGTCGGCGCCGTTCGGCCCCGGAACGTCGATCCATCTCCTGAATGTCTCGCGGTGCGCTGCTGCCCAGGCGCGGTCGGCCTCCGGCAGGTCATCGAGCCATGCATCGGCGCAGAGCGTGCCCAGAGCCTCGAAGTGTGCCGTCCAGGCCTCGGGGTCCCTGGTCGAAAACAGCCGCTGCCCGAGGGACGCCTCGCAGATGCTGCGGCGTACGAGGGGCTTCGGATTCGCGATCGAAGGCATCACCAATCGTCCCTCCGGGTTGGCCGTCCGGGTCGGTGGGCCCTCCGCCCGTCAGGAGCTCACGTCTACCAGAAGATCCGACCCGCCGCTGCCGGCTCCACGCTGACACCGGACCACGCGAGCGTATTGATGAAACGGACGCCGCAGGTCGCCACGATCGCAACGTGCTGCGTCGACAGGTAGGCTGCACCGGCCTCCACAGCCGGGAAGAGCCCAAGATACCGCAGGCACAACCCCCACGCATTGCACACAGGGATGCGCCCGAAGTCGAGCCGCGTCGTGAGCTCGAGCGACAAGGGCGCGCGGAACGGCATGGCCCGGATTGCCGCCGCCGGTCCTCCAAGGACGCCGAGCCAGCGTGCGTCGCCGCCCAGACCGAAGAGCCCCACGTCGGCGCCGATGCCGATGTCCACGGCTTCGCGGATGGGCCATCGACGCAAGCCGGTGATCGACGGCATGATGCCGCCCGTCGCGTGCGCAGCACTGGCCCCCAGCACGACGTAGGCGGCTTTGACGCCGATCTCCCATCGCGGCGGCGCGAGCCCTTCCGCTCGGGCGCCCGTGGACGCGAGCGACAGCGCGAGCATCCCGAAGCACTGCCCCGTCAGCGTGCTACGTGCCCATCTCCGGCGGACCATCGTCGGCCTGCGCCTTTCTTCGAGCAGCGCGGAGCGCAGCGAGCCAGTGCGCCTGGTCCGGGTCGCTGTCCCACGACGGCGCCTCTCGGTAGAGCGTGTCCCAGTATTCCCATACTGCCGCCGCGGCCGTCTCCGGCTCGCTCTCGCCCTCGGGGGCGTCCTCGACACGATCCACGAAAGAGCGCCATGGATCCGAGGTGTCGTGGCTCATGCTCCCCCACGGTCGAGCGAGCTCCCCGCCAAAGCGTCCATCGCTGCTCTGGAGATAACCTTCATACGCGCTCTGCGCGAGGGCATCTCGCCGGTGGCTGTTGACCGACATCATGCAAGCTTCACGATACGCCGCTGCCCAGATGCGGTCCTCCTCGGGCACGTCCTCCCGCCAAGCGATCGCATATAGCGCGTGCAGTTCCTGCTCGCGCTCCGACAACTCCTCTCGAGTGGTCGGAAACGGCAAGGCCCGTATCGCACGCTCGCGCGCTGCGCTCGGCCCGGGGTACTCAGGAAACCCGGCTCCTCCCCAGTAACGGGGCGGCTTTAGCATCGGAGGGATAGGCCTCGTCAGCGTCCTCGGTTTTCCACGGCGTCCTATGCGAAAACCCCTCTGGAACGCGCGGAGCGCCTCGACCCGGTGCTGCTCGGCCGTGTCGTCGGATGTCAGCGTCCGCCAGAGATAGCTCTTGTGGAGACGCGACGTCGGATCCTCCGCCGCACGCTCGCTCGCGCCGGGGCGCATCTGTTTGGAGATCTCGATCCTGGTAAAACATGCGCTTTTGACGGCTTCCAGCAGCATGGGCCAGGGTGGAGCGGGGCTCGCGTTGAAAGCAGGGCCCCGGACAGCGCCTGCGTTCGATCTATGGCCAATAGCAAGGTGCCCAGAATCATCGATCCATCGGCTGAATTTGGGGCGATGCGATTCCGCCCATGCACGATCTTCCTCGGGCAGGTCGCCTTCCCATGCTTCGGCGCATAGCTGGCCCAGATCCTGGAGGTGCGATTTCCATGTCGCCGGATCCTTTGTCGTAAAGAGACCGTGCCCGCAGCCTGCTTCACGCACCTTGAGCATTCCAGGGGGGAACCTCGCCCACCATCTCATGGCCGATCTCCCGGCTGACCGCCCGTCGGGTTGGTGGGCTCTCCGCCTGTTGGATCGGTGGGGTTGGGAGGGCATCCCCAGCCCGGCCCAGCGCCGAGCGGGCAGAGGAGCGGGACGAGCTCGGGAAACGCCCATCCAGGAGGCGGTGCGGGTAGCTCGATCAAGGCTTGCATGATATCGTCGATGTCGACCGCGCTAGGATCTGTCATCTCGGCCGGCAGCTTGTCGGGATCGTAGCGGAAATCCCACACAAAGCGGCATTCCACGGTGGCTCCGCCCGGGATCGGCAGACTGTTCAAGAGGTCGGTCTTCCTGGCTTGAGTCTCCACGGATTGCCATAGATCCTTCGCCATCACGTAGGTGATGTTCTTAGGTGTTCCAAGAAGAATATCGAGGATGTCGGCGACCGTACACGGCGGCTCCTGGTCGGCCCAGTTGGTCCACTGACCGCCAGCCTGGTAGCGGCATTGGAGTTTGCCGACTTGATCATTCTTATCCCTGGTCTGAAGCCACTTGGTCGCCGCGGAGTCCATGCTCAGCTTGGTCAGGAAGTCGATCCTATCTGGCGGCAGCGACGCGATACGGTTTCTCAGCTCATCGCGATCGCTGGGATCCACGATGGAGCAGCCGCAGGCAAGCATGACGAGCAAGACGCCGCACCGATGGTTCATCGGTTTCCCCTCCCCAATCGACCGAGCCATCTACTCGAAGATGGTGGCCGCCCTTACCAGAGCCCGCCCTGGCCGGTCAACGCCCGAAGGGCCACGGCGCGAACGCTCCCGCCGCTCCGCCGTGGCTTCGAGCGCACGGAACCGGCGGTGTCCACCCCGGAGCCCCGCACCCGCCGCCCCCGGTTTCGATTAACATCGGATCTCATGGGTTCTGTTCATCGCTCTGGGAGGATCCGTCTCTGCATGAAGACCGCCCGCGTGCTGGCGACAGGCATGCTCTGCGCCCTGCTCTGCGCCGCCTGCGCCGCCTACTCCGAGCCCGCGCCGCCCGAGATCTCGGTCGGCGCGGTCGACGGCACCGACGCCGTGATCGCCGTCGTGCGCGGCGAGGGCGCGGTCACGCTCTACGTCTGCGGCGGCGCGAGCACCTACGCGACCATGACCCGCTGGTTCGAGGGACCCGAGGACCCGAGCGGCGCGTTCTCGATCGAGAGCGCCGGCTGGACGGCGACCGCCGATCCCGGCGGCGAGTCCGGCCAGCTGCGCACGCCCGACGGCGCGGAGCTCGCCTTCCACGCGCGCCCCGCGGCGCGGGGCAGCATCGAGGGCCTCTACGCGGCAGACGACGGCGGCTGCCGCACCGGCGCCGTCGTCTTCACCCCCGAAGGCGCCGAGTCGCCCGCGCTCCAGGGCACCTGGTGCGCCGTCGGCGACCGCTTCGCCCAGGTGACGCCGCTCCGCCCGCTCTCCGCGCTCGATCGGCGCGGGATCCAGGTGCAGGTCGAGCTCGACGGCGCACGGAAGAACCTGCTCGTGACGCCGCTCGGGCGACCCTGAGCCTCCTCCGCGCGCCCCGCCGCGCCCCCGCCGCGCACCCCGCCGCCCTCCCGCTCCGGCGTTGAGTTCCGCTCCCGCCTGATCGAAAGTCCGCAGATGGCGGACGCAGCCCGGCCGCGCAGACGGCACCTCGCCGTGCCCGCGTCGCGCTTCCTCGGCCGCGACCGCGAGCTCGCCGCGATCGCCGAGCTCTTCCGCCGCGGCGAGCGGCTCGTGACCGTCTGGGGGCCGGCCGGCATGGGCAAGACGCGGCTCGCCCTGGAGCTCGCCAGCCGCTGGGACGAGGCCCGGCCGGCCGAGGCCGTGTGGCTCTGCGAGCTCACCGCCTGCCGCGACTTGCGCGCCGTCTGCGGCGCGGTCGCGCGCGCGATCGGCGCGCAGGTCGCGGCAGGGCGCCGGGAAGCGACGCTCGTCGAGCGGATCGGCCGCGCCCTCGCGACGGTGGGGCCGGCGCTCGTCGTGCTCGACAACCTGGAGCACGTGCTCGAGCAGGCAGCGCCCGCCCTCGACGCGTGGGTACGCGCGGCGCCCGAGGTCCGCTTCCTCGCGACGTCGCGCGAGCGCACCCGCTTGCCCGGGGAGATCGGCTGCGAGCTCGGCCCGCTCGAGCTCCCCGCCGAGGGCTCGGCCGAGCGCAGCGCCGCCGTGGCCCTCTTCCTCGACCGCGCCGCGGCCCACCGCGGCGGCGCGCCGGCCAGCGACGAGCGGCTCGCCGACGTCGCCGCCCTGGTGCGGCGGCTCGAGGGCATCCCGCTCGCGATCGAGCTCGCGGCGGCGCGCGAGGGCGTGCTCGGCGTGCGCGGCCTGCTCGCGCGCCTCGGGAGCCGGCTCGACCTGCTCGCGGGCGCGGCGCGCGGCAGGGAGGCGCGGCAGGCGACGATGCGCAGCGCGATCGAGTGGTCGTGGGACCTCCTCGACGACCGCGAGCGACGGGCGCTCGCCTGCTGCTCGGTGTTCCGCGGGCCGTTCTCGCTCGCGGCGGCCGCGGCCGTCCTCGCGGAGCCGGACGCCGCCGCGATCGACCGGATCGAGGCGCTGCGCGACAAGTCGCTGCTCCGCGCGGCGCCCCCGGGGAGCGACGGGGCGACGCGCTTCGCGCTCTACGAGGGGGTGCGGGAGCTCGCCGCCGAGAAGCTCGCCGAGCGCGGGGAGCGCGAGGCGGCGGCCGAGCGGCACGCGGCCTTCTACCTGGCCGCCGGCGAGGCCGCCGCCGCGGATTTCGAGCGGCGCGGCGCGCTCGACGCGCTCAACCGCATCGCCGGCGACCTGGAGGAGCTGCTCGCCGTCGCCGAGGGCGCGCTCGCCGCGGCGGCGACGCCGCGCGCCGGCGCCGTCGCCGCGGGCGCGGTCGCCGCGGCGGAGGCGCCGCGCGCCGGGTCCAGCGCCGCGGCCGAGGGAGCGGTCGCCGCAGCGCCTCGCGCCGCGGCCGAGGAGGCGGTCGCCGCAGCGCCCCGCGCCGCGGCCGAGCGCGCGCTGCGGGCGCTCTCCGCCATCGAGCCCGTGCTCAGCACCCGCGGCCCGTTCGGCGCGCAGCTCGAGCTGCTCGACCGCGCGCTCGCCGCGGCCGAGGCGCTCGCGGCCGAGCCGCGCGTCGTGGCCCGCGCGCTCGCGGCGCGGGGGCGCGCGCGGCGGCTGCGGGGGCAGGCGGAGGCGGCGCTCGAGGACCTCGAGCGCGCCCGCGCGCAGGCGGCGGCGCTCGGCGAAGCGGCGCTCCTCTCCGGGATCCTCGCGGACCTCGGCGTGCTCCACCACGGCCGGCGCGACATGGAGCGCGCGCGAGACCACTACGAGCAGGCGCTCGCGCTCCACCGCGCCCTCGGCGACCGCCGCGCCGAGGGGCGCGCGCTCGGCAACCTCGGCGCGCTCCACCACGACGAGCGCCGCGAGGCCCAGGCGGCCGCCTACTACGAGCGGGCGATCGCGATCGCGGCGGAGATCGGCGACGGCCGGCAGGAGGGGATCTTCTCGACGAACGCCGGCCTGCTCGAGCAGGAGCGCGGCGCGCCCGCGCTGGCGCGGCGGCGCTACGAGCGCGCGGCCGCGATCCTCGGGGAGGTGGGCGATCTGCGGCTGCTCGCGATCACGCTCGGCAACCTCGGCGCGCTCCACCACGAGGAGGGCCGCCTCGCCGACGCGCGCGCCTGCCACGGCCGCGCCGTGGCGCTGCTCCGCGAGGTGGGGGATCGCCGCTCCGAGGCGATCGCGCTCTGCCGCCTCGGGGCGGCGCTCGCGTCGGTGGGCGAGGTGGACGAGGCGCGGCGCGCGCTCGATCCGGCCGAGCGGCTGCTCGCGCAGCTCGGCGACGAGCCCGACGTGGAGCTCGCGCGGGTGGCGTCGGGCTTCGTCGACCTCGCGCGCGCCCAGGCGGCGCGCCGCGCGGGGCAGGGGGACGAGGCCGCGGCGCACGTGGGCGCGGCGCGGCGCAGGATCGCGCGCGCCCGCGAGGGGTCGCCGTCGAGCGCGAGCCGCTCGGACGACGTGCGGCTGCTGCTGCGGATCCTGGAGCGCAGCCTGGCCGCGCTGGGCGACGTGGCCGAGGCGCGGGCGGGGGCCGAGCGCGAGCTCCTCCTGACCGAGGGGGCGCGCTTCGTCCGCCCGCCGGGCGGCGGCTGGCACGATCTGCGCGAGCGCCACGCGGCGCGGCGCCTGCTCCTCGCGCTGGCCGAGCAGCAGCGGTGTGCGCCGGGTCGGGGGCTCTCGCTCGCGGCGCTGAAGGAGGCGGGGTGGCCCGGCGAGCGGATCTTGCCGGAGGCGGCGGCGAACCGGATCTACGTGGCGATGAACCAGCTGCGGAAGCTCGGGATGAAGCCGTGGCTCCGGCGAGACGCGGAGGGGTACTCGCTGGATCCGGCGCTGCCCGTCCACTACGTCGCGGTGGAGCCGGGCGCGAGGGTCGGGGGCGATTCGCGCGGCGGGACGGGCGAGGGTGAGGGCAGGGGTGGGGGCGGGGGGAAGCGGCGGTAGGGGGTAGTTGCCGGCTGGACGGCCCCCGGAGAGGGTGATCGTGGGGCGGGGCGGGGTGGGGGCCCCGCCGAACTCGGCAGAGACATGGCGCCGGAGGCGCCATGTCTCTGCCTCAAACATCGGCCCATCCCCCACCCCGCCCCGCCCCACGATCACCCTCTCCGGGGGCCTGCGGATATCGGTGGGCAATGGGCCGGGAGCGGGGGAGCGCGCGAATCGCTTTAAGAGAGGATTAAGGGGCGCGCCTGCGCTCCGAACGTAGTCTGTTGAGCGGAGGTCACGCCATGCGCATCATCCCTTCTGCCCTGATTGTCGTTGCCCCTGCCATGCTGCTCGCGGGCTGCAGCCCGAGCCGTGAGACCGAACCCGCCGTCGCGTCGAGCAGCGCGCCGGGGGCGGGATCGGGAGGATCCGGCGGGAGCGCGGGCGGCGACGCCGTGGGGAGCGGGGGGGCGGGGGCCGGCGGCGCGCTTCCGGCCGAGGGGGCATGGCACCGGCAGATCTCCGGACCCGATATGGAAGATGCGATGTCCCTCGCGATCGACGGCGGCGCAAACATCGTTCTGGCCGGGAGCTCGCGCGGAGCGGCCGACTTCGGCGAGGGCGCCACGCCGCTCGCCGGCTTCGAGGACCTCTTCATCGCCAAGTACGCGGACGACGGCGCCCTGCGCTGGGCACACCGCTTCGGCGGCAGCCTGGTGACGGCCACGGGGATCGCGGTCGACGCAAACGACGGCATCGCCGTCGTCGGCCACGCCTCGGGCGGACCGCTCGAGGCCGGCGACCTCGCGCTGGATGAGCCGGAGCGAGACGACATCTTCGTCCTCGCGCTCGACCGGGGCGGCGCCCCGCGCTGGATGCACCGCCTGGGCGGCGCCGGCTTCGATTTCGGAGGCCGTGTGGCCGTCGGTCCCGGCGATGACATCGTTGTCGCCGCCCAGTCCGGGAGCAGCCTCACCCTCGCGAGGTTCGCCGCCGACGGGGCTGTCCGCTTCGCGACGGACGTGGGACATCTGTCCGGATACGCCTCGTCGTTCGCTCCGATCGGCGGGGTGGCCGTGGACCTGCACGGCGACATCGTCGTCGCCGGGAACTTCTCCGGCGGCGCCGACCTCGGCGGGGGCGCCATCACCGGGCTGAGGGGCGATCAAGCCTGGGTGGCGAAGTACTCGGGCGAGGACGGCGCCCACCTCTGGTCGAGGCACTTCGGCGCGCCCGAGGATCACGGCATGGGCCTCGGCGACAAGGCGCAGACCCTGCTCCTGGACGAGCGCGGCGACGTGCTGATCGCCGGCCAGTTCGCGGTGGGCGCCGATCTCGGGGAGGGGCCGATCGGCGACACGGGCGGCGCGTTCCTCGCGAAGCTCGCCGGCGAGGACGGCGCCGTCCGATGGGCGAAGCCGCTCCCGGCCGCCGGCGTCGTCTCGACCAGCCTCTCGTTCACCCCCGACGGCCGGGTCGCGCTCATCGCCTCGCTCAGGGCGCCCTTCGACCTCGGCGGCGGCAGGGTGGACGAGCGGGGAAGCTACATTGCCACCTACGAGCCAAGCACTGGCGCGTTCGTCGCGCAGCGGCGGATCGTCGAGGTCGGCACGATGATCAGCGACACGCAAAACGGGTTCTTCGGTATGGGCGCCTCCGCGATCGACGCGAAAGGGAACCTCGCGATCGTGACGAGCTTCTACGAAGAAGCGCAGACCGGCTTCGGCGCCCTGAAGAGCGAAGGCTGGGGCGACATCCTCCTCGCGCACCTTCCGCTCTGAGGCGGAGTGCGGTCATCAAGCTTCCTCTCCTCCTCCTCCCGCCTCCCTCCTCTCCGCCGCCTCATGCGCCAGCGCCCCCGCATGGATGGCCCTCACCTCGTCGATCGTGCTGGCCTCCCCCGCCGCCTTGTCCGGCCGGTACCGCTTCACCCGCGCGAACCGCAGCGCGACCCCCCCCGGGTACTGCGGGCTCGCCTGCACCCCGTCGAACGCAATCTCGACGACGAGCTCCGGCCGCACATACACCGTGTACGCGTCGCGCGTGATCTCGAGCTCGAGCAGCCGCTGCGTCTGCCACGCGAGCATCTCGTCGGTCATGCCCTTGAACGTCTTGCCGAGCATCACGAACCCGCCGGCGCCGGGATCGCGCGCGCCGAGGTGCAGGTTGCTGAGCAGCCCCCGGCGCCTGCCGCTGCCCCACTCGACCGCGAGCACGACGAGGTCGAGGGTGTGCGCCCGCTTCACCTTGAGCCACGAGCTGCCGCGCCGGCCGGCCTCGTAGGGCGCGGCGAGCGACTTCGCCATCACCCCCTCGTGGCCGCGGGCGAGCGCGTCGGCGAAGAACACCTCGGCCTCGGCCTCCGTCGGCAGCTCGATGCGCGGCACGCGCAGCGACCGGTCGAGCGCCTGCCGGAGCGCGGCGGCCCGCTCGCTGCCGGACCGATCGAGCAGGTCCTCGCCGTCGAGGTGCAGCACGTCGAAGAACAGGGCGCGGAGCGGCAGCTCGGCGCGCAGCGCGGCCACGTCGAGCGTGCGGCCGAAGCGGCGCATCGTGACCTGGAACGGGTGGGGCGCCCCGTCCGCGCGGAAGGCGATCGCCTCGCCGTCGAGCACGATCGAGCGGACCGGGAGCGCCCGCACCGCCTCGACGACCTCCGGGACCGCCTTGGTGACGGAGTTCAGGCTGCGGCTGAAGACGCGCACCTCGTCGCCGGCCTTGTGCACCTGCACGCGGGCGCCGTCGAGCTTCCACTCCAGCGCCGCCGCGCGGAGCTCGCCGAGCGCCGAGGCGACGTCGTCGGCCGCCTGCGCCAGCATCGGCTGCACCGGGCGGAGCAGCTGCAGCGAGAAGCGCTGGAGGCCGGGCGCCCCCTCGAGCAGCGCGGCCTTGGCGACCTCGGCCGCGTCGCCGGCCAGCATGACCGCGCGCCGCAGCGAGGCCGGCGGCAGCCCCGCGGCGCGCGCCACCGCCTCGATCATGACCGCCTCGAGCGCGCCCTGGCGGAGCTCGCCGACGAGGAGCCGCGCGAAGAAGTCGCGCTCGAGCTCGGTGGCGCGCGCGAAGAGCCCGCCGAGCGCCGCGCGGCGCTGCGCCGCCGACCCCGAGCCCGAGGTGCGCGCGATCTCCGTGAACACCGCGTCGGCCTCCCCCAGGGTGAGCGCGGGCTCGACGGCGGACGGGCCGGCGCGGCGGGCATCGGTGACCATCGCGGGCCCGAGCCCGATCCGGCCCTGACGCAGCCGCCCGGCCAGCCAGTCGACGCCGATCCGCACCTCCTCGGGCGAGAGGCGGCGCAAGAGATCGGCGAGCGCACCGATCTTTTCGAGACGGCTGGAGGTGGTGGCGACACGATCGGAAGTGGCGACGAGATCGGAAACGAGCACGCAGGTATCCTACCCTGGCATCTCGAGGGCGCACGCTCGAGGGGTCCTATGATGAGGCCGCCGCGGTGTGTCCCTTGCCACGGAACCGAGGAACCGAGCCGAGGAACTCCGCAGGATCAGACCTGACCCACGGGCGCCAAGAGCTCTCCGCATGGGCTGAGAGGGAGCCTACCAAACGGTGTAAGGCCGCGGGGCAGAAAAGCGCTCTTGCATGCCGGATTCGCGGTCGTTCTCCTTTGCAGCCACTTACGGAGAATGGTGACGAATTATCAGGCTATCTTGGGTGGCTCGAACGACGAAAGACACCCGAGCTGACGGTGGCGCCCGCGCCGCCGCGCGCCCGAGCCGACGGCGCGGCCGTGCCAACGATTCAGCACGCAGACACGTAAGCGGGGGAGGGGAGTGTCTCCGTCGCTCCGGTGCCCGCACCGTGAGCCGGCGAAGGTGCTGCCCACCTTACCAAGATCCGGTGTGCCGCTCGTGGCGAGTCGCCGGGCGCGAAGCGCGCGACGCGCCCGCGCCGCCCCGGCGCGGAGGGCCGCGCGGAGCCGCCCCGCGACTCCCGAGCACGCCGCGCGAGGGCCCCGCGAGAGGGCCCGGCCGCGTCCGCCCTCCGACGGCGAGATCGCTCCGTTTAGTTGACCTCCGCCGCCGGCCTTGATACCGGGTTGGGCGTCAGCGCGCCGTGGGCAGGTGAACACGGCGGGCGGGCGCAGTTTTCCTCAACCACAGCTCAGGAATACCGCCCTCCGCTGCAAGGCCGCCGATTTTCTGGGGCTTTGAAGGCAGCTGGCCTGGTTTTTGCGCGGCACCTCTCCGGCAGTTTGACTGGAACGGGAGGCGCTGGCGTGGCGTTGGTGTCCTCACGACAAGGTGACGGAGGTTCTTCGATGGTGGAGCGGCAAGTCCGGAGGCGGGTCGGCGTCGTGATGGGCGGCTCGTCGGGCGAGCGCGAGGTGTCCCTGCGCTCGGGCGCGGCCGTCGCCGAGGCGCTCGAGGCGCGCGGGTACGATGTCGTCCGGATCACGCTCGGGGACCGGTTCGGCACGGAGCTCTGCGCCACGCTGCAGCGCGCGCGGCTCGACGCGGCCTTCCTGGCCCTGCACGGGCGGCTCGGGGAGGACGGGTGCGTGCAAGGCGTCCTGGAGCTCGCCCAGATCCCGTACACCGGGTCGAGCGTGCTCGCGAGCGCCCTCGCGATGGACAAGCTCAAGGCCAAGGAGATGTTCCGGCTGCACAACGTGCCGACGCCTCCCTACTACACTGTGGGTGCGCACCAGGAGCTCGACGAGCTCGAGGCGATCCACGGCTCGTTCGGGTTCCCGGTCATCGTCAAGCCGCGCGGCGAGGGGTCGAGCCTCGGGGTGACCAAGGCCGGGTCGCTCGAGGAGCTCCGGTCGGCGCTCGCCCTGGCGTTCGAGTTCGACGACGCCGCCATCGTGGAGCGGTTCGTGGCGGGGACCGAGGTCAACGTGGGGATCCTGGACGGGAAGGTCCTTGGCGCGATCGAGATCGTGCCGAAGAAGGGGCTTTACGACTACGAGGCCAAGTACACGCCGGGGATGACGGAGTATCACATGCCGGCGCGCCTCCCGCCGACCCGGTACCGCGGGGTCCTGAACCTGGCGGAGCGGGCGGCCCAGGCGCTCGGGTGCACCGGCGCGGTGCGCGTGGACCTGCTCGTGACCGGCGGAGAGAACGAGTACGTGCTCGAGGTGAACACCCTGCCGGGCATGACCACGACGAGCCTCCTGCCGAAGATCGCGGCCGCCGCAGGCTACGAGTTCGGCGATCTGTGCGAGGCGATCCTGGCGAGCGCTCGGCTGCACCAGCCGGTGCGGCGCCGCGCGCCCGCGGCCTCGGAGCTCCGGCTGAGCGAGCGGGGACAGGCCGAGAAGCGGCTGCGGCTCGTGAAGTCGGCGATCTGAGGGCGAGCGCCCCCGCACGGGGGCTGAAGGCGGGCGCCCGGCACGGGGCGCCCGGCAGCGCCTGGCACCGACCTCATGCCATTGCCCTCAGGGGCAGATCAGCGCGAATTCTGAATCGCGGGTCCGTTCGCAGGGGCCGCATCGCGCGTGAGGCGTCGATTCCCGATCACGGAAGCGTTGTTGTCGACGGGGGTGGCGCTCGCGACCCTCGGTTCGCGCGCGAGCGCCTGATAGCGCTGGTGGATGCCTCCGCGGGGACAACCGACGCTCAGGCGGCCCGCGGCGGGCACCGTCGCGGGTCGCTGCCCGCGGCGCCTTCTCAGGCTTGAGCGCCGCGGGTGGCGCGCGCGCGCCGTGTCGCCGGGCTCCGGCCAGGGCGCCGCCACCGCGTGGCGGCCAGGGCCGCAGCGAGCAGCCAGGGCGCGGCCGAGCCGAGGGGGCCAGGGCCGCCGTCGGGCGCCGTGGCGCAGCCGTTTCCGTGCAGGTGCGGCGGGCCGCTCCCCTCCGGGGCGGGCTTGGGCGGCGCGCCGCCGTCGCCGCTGGGGCCGCCGTCGCCGCCAGAGCCGCCGTCGCCGCTGCTGGAGCCGCCGGCGCCGGTCGACGCGGCGGCGCCGCCGTCGCCGCCGGAGCCGCCGTCGCCCCCCGCGCCGCCGTCGCCGGAGCCCTCCGCGAGCAAGCAGCCCCCGGCGATGCACTCGCCGCCCGGACAGGGCGCGCGGTCGAGCTTGTAGCGCTGTCCGCAGTTGCCGGTGGCCCGCTCGCAGACGGCGACCCGGCAGACGGCGGCGTCGGGTTGCGGGCAGAGGAACGGATTGCTGCCCACGCAGGCGCCGTTCTGGCAGGTATCGGTCTGCGTGCAGGCGTTGCCGTCGTCGCACGGGCTGCCGTCGGCCTTGCGCGGGCTCGCGCAATCGCAGGCGTCGCCGATCCCGTCGCGGTTGGCGTCGGCCTGGTTGGGGTTCGCGATAAGCGGGCAGTTGTCCGCCGCGTCGGGATGGCCGTCGGCGTCGTCGTCGTCGTCGCAGGCGTCGCCGAGTGGGTCTCCCGCGGACAGGCCACCATCGGTGTTGGCCTGGGAGGTGTTCGGGACCTCAGGGCAGTTGTCCTCGTGGTCGGCGACCCCGTCATCGTCGCTGTCGCGCGTGCAGACGCCGGCCAGGCACAGCCCGCTGAGGCACTCCTTCGGGAGCGCGCACGCGGCGCCGACAGGCTTCTTCGGCAGGCAGTCGCCGCCGGCCTCCGCGCAATAGGCGGCTGCGGCGCACTGGGTGTCGAAGGTGCAGCCCGCGAGGCAGGCGCCCGCGACGCAGCGGTAATCGCCGCAGGACCGGGTGTCGGCCTCGGCGCAGACCCCGAGCCCGTCGCAGAGGCGGGCCTCGACGACCTCGGAGGCGCCGTTGCACGCGGCCGCGCCGCAGGGGGTGCCCTGCGCCTGGAGCTGGCAGGAGCCGCGGCCGTCGCAGAAGCCGTTGGCGCCGCAGGTGGCGGCCGGCTCCGCGACGCAGTCGTCGTCCGGATCGGCGCCGGCCTGGACGGGCCCGCACACGCCGTCGGGGCCGGCGCCCTTCTTCGCGGCGGAGCAGGCCATGCAGGCGCCCGCGCAAGGAGCGTCGCAGCAGACGCCGTCGACGCAGGAGTCGCCGGCGCAGTCCGCGTCGGAGTCGCAGGGATCGCCGGGGAGGACGGGGGAGTAGACCTCGGCGCTGGCGAGGATGCCGCCGGGGCCCTGGCCGCCGGTGACCAGGACCTTGCCATGGGGCAGCAGCGTCGCTGCGTGGTCAGAACGCTCGGAGTGCATCGTCCCTGCCGGAGACCAGCTGTCCGTGGCCCGGTCGTAGACCTCAGCGCTCGCGCCGCTAAGGCCCGCGGAGGCGGCCTTGCCCGCGACCAGGACCCGCCCGTCCAGGAGCCGCGTTGCCGTGTGCTGGTGGCGCGTGGTGCTCATGGGAGCCCGCGCCATCCAGCGATTGGCCGCCGGGTCGTACACCTCCGCGCTCGAGAGGGCGACATAGTCGGGCCCGTAGCCGCCCGCGACCAGGACTTGCCCGTTGTCGAGCAGCGTCGCCGTGGACTGGTAGCGCGCGGTGATCATCGGTTCTGCCGCGGTCCAGCTGCGCGTCATGGGGTCGAAGATCTCCGCGCTCGCGAGGTTGTCGTAGTCGCTTCCTTCGCCGCCGGCGACCAGGACCCGCCCGTCGTTCAGCAGCGTCGCCGTGTGCCCGGAGCGCGCGGCGATCATCGGCTCTACCGCCATCCAGTTGCGCGTGATGGGGTCGAAGATCTCCGCGGTCGCGAGGTGCGTGTAGCGGGTCCCGAAGCCGCCCGCAACCAGGATCCCCCCGTCGTTCAGCGGCGTCGCCGTGTGCCCGTAGCGCGCGGTGATCATCGGTGCTGCCGCCGTCCAGGTGCGCGCGATGGGGTCGAAGATCTCCGCGCTCGCGATTGAGACATAGTCGGCCCCGTAGCCGGCCGCGACCAGGACCTGTCCACCGTCGAGGAGCGTTGCCGTGTGCTCGTAGCGCGCCACGAGCATCGGTGCTTCCGCCGTCCAGGTGCGCGTCGTGGGGTCGAAGATCTCCGCGCTCGCGATTGGGATGTAGTCGGTCCCGTAGCCGCCGGCGGCCAGGACCCGCCCATCGGCCAGCAGCGTTGACGTATGCCAGTAGCGCGCGTCCATCATCGGTGCTGCTTCCGACCACGGGCTCGCGCCGGACAGGTCGTAGACCTCGGCGTTCGCCTCGGAGGCCCGATTGCCGCCCGTCACGAGCACTCCGCCGTTCGTGAGCTGCGTCGCGGTATGACCGCTGCGGCCCACGGCCATCGCCGGCGCATCCGACCACGACCCCGCCGTCGGATCGTAGATCTCCGCGTCCGCCAGGTACCCGGACCACTCGGACTCGCCCACGACCGCGGACCCGCCCGCGACGAGGACCCGCCCGTCCCCCAGCAACGTCGCCGTGTGCTGAGAGCGCTCGACGTTCATCGGCGCCGTCACCGCCCAGCTGCCGCTCACCGGATCGTAGATCTCCGCGCTCGCGAACCCGCCCTCTTCCTCCTCTTCCTCCTCCTCTTCCTCTTCCTCTCCCCAGTAGATTTCGGCGCCGCCCGTGACCAGGACCCGCCCGTCATCGAGCAGCGTCGCCGCGTGCCCTTGGCGCGCTGAGCTCATCGGCTGCACCGGCGTCCAGCTGTTCGCCGCCGGGTCGTACAGCTCCGCGCTCTCCAGCGCGTCCAGGCCATCGAAGCCGCCCGTGACCAGGACCTGCCCGTTGCCGAGCAGCGTCGCCGTGTGCCCGTAGCGTCCGGTGCTCATGGGGGCCGCCGCGGTCCAGGTGTCCTCCCGTGGGTCGTACAGCTCCGCGCTCGCGAGATGGGTGCCGTCGCTCCAGCCGCCCACGACGAGGATCAACCCGCTGTCGAGCCGCGTCGCCGTGGGGCCCTCGCGCGCGGCGCTCATCGGCCGCGCCGGTACCCAGCGGTCCTCCGCCGGGTCGTACAGCTCCGCGCTCTCCAGTGCGCCCGAGTCGCCGGAGCCGCCCACGACCAGGATTCGCCCGCTGTCCAGAAGCAGGGCAGCGTGATTGTGGCGCGGGCCGCTCATCGGCTGCGCCGGCGCCCAGCCGTCGTCCGCCGGGTCGTACAGCTCCGCGCTCGCGAGATAGCCGTCGCCGCCCCTGCCGCCCACGACCAGCACCCGCCCGTCGTCGCCGCCGAGCCGCGTGGCCGTATGCCCCCCGTCCCGCCGCTCGGCCATCGCCCCGACAATGCGCCACAGCGGATCCACCAGCAGCAGCTCCCCCGACGCCTCGGCCAGCAGCGCGATCTCCGCCCCGCGCGCCTCAAGGCGCACCGCGACCGGTCGCCCGCCTTCCGCGAACGCGCGCGGCGCGGTGACGCGCAGCCGCGGTGTCCCCGCCGCGTCCACCACCTCGACGGCCTCGCCGCGCTGCCGCAGCGCCGCGCCGTCGACCTCCCAGACGGCCGCGGGCGCGCCTGCCGGCGCGGCGCCCGGCTCCACGGTGAGCCATTCCTCGATGCCGCCCTCGGCCGCCCGCCAGAACGACGCGCCGCCGGCGCGGCCGTAGATCACCGCGCCGTCCACGATCGCCCCCGGGCCGGAGGCGCCGGTCTCCCGCACCCGCACATCGAAGCCGCCCGGGCCCGAGAGCCGCACCCAGCCGCCGCCGTCGCGCGGCAGCTCGGCTTGGAGCCGTGCTCCGCGCCCGGCTCGGCCAGCCGCGGCCAGCGCGAAGCCTCCGTCCCTCGCCGACGGCGCGTCGAGCGCGCTGCTGCCCAGCACCTCGGCGGCCTGCGCCGGGAACCGTTGCTGCACCTGCGCTGCCGCTGCGGCGGCGCGGTCGCGCCCCGCCGCGCACCCGAGCGCGCTCATCCACCCCGCCGCGGCCAGCGCCAGGATGACCACGGCCAGCACGCGAAAAGCCCACTCAGCTCGCATGCCAGCGAATGTCTCACGCCGGCCCGCCAGCCACAACGGCACCGCGAGCGCGCCACCGCCCGAGCCGCGCGGCGCGGGCCGCTCACCCCCGAACCGCGCGGCCCGCGCGGCTCACACGAGCGATGTGCAGATGCCGATCTTGGGATGATAGACGCCGACTCTGCGCTTCCCGCCACTCGTCTCCGGCGTCACGAGCACCACCATGCTCTTGAGGAGCGGCGCGTCCGCGCGAATCCGCACGTGCTGGCCGGCGACGACGACGTGCCATACGTTCACCGTCCCGAACCTCGTCACGACGACGCCCTCGTAGATCTGCGCGGCCGACGGCGCGCCGCGCAGCGCCAGGCGGCAGGCGGTGTAGCTGCCCAGCACCTGATACAGGAGCACGAACGGCATGACCGCGAAGGAGAAGGCGAGCAGCATCGCGACGAGATCGATGTGCCGGTAGAGCGAGCCGACCCCGAGGAGCCCCGCCCAGACGAGCAGCGCGTAGCCCACGCCAGCCAGCTGGTGCCGGGCGTGCCGCAGCGCCGCCCAGGGGCGCGGGGGCGGCTCGCGGAGCTCCTCGGGCAACTGGATCGCGTTGAGTGACTGCATCGTGCGGCTTCGGCATACCCGCGACGGCCGCGGGGCTCAATCGGACAGCGCCGGCGCGGCGTGTTCCCGCGATCATTTACCGCCCGCCGCCCGCCGCCCGCCGCCCGCCGCCCGCCGCCCGCCGCCCGCCGCCCGCCGCCCGGCGCTCGCCGCCCGCCGGCGGCGAGCGCCGCGAGCGCCGCGCCTCGGAGCCCCGCGCCTCGCCGAGCTCGCCGGATCCCTGCGACTCGCCGATGCGCTCTGGCAATCGCGCCGGTTTCGAGCAGGATCGACGGACCATGACCTCCCAGCGCAACCGCAAGATCGTCCTCGCCGCCCGGCCGGTCGGCGAGCCCAAGTCGTCCGATTTCAAGCTGATCGAAGAAGAGCTCGCCGAGCCCGGCGAGGGCCGCGCGCTGCTGCGCACGCTCTATCTGTCGCTGGATCCGTACATGCGCGGCCGCATGAGCGCCGGCCCGTCGTACGCGCCGCCGGTCGAGGTCGGCGACGTGATGGTCGGGGGCGCCGTGAGCGAGGTGCTGCGGTCGAGCGTCGACGGCCTGGCGCCGGGCGACCTCGTCGAGGGGCGGACCGGCTGGCAGGCGTACGCGATCACCGACGGGAGCGGCCTGCGCAAGGTGGATCCAGCGCTCGGCCCGATCTCGACCGCGCTCGGGGTGCTCGGCATGCCGGGGATGACGGCCTACACCGGGCTGCTCAACCTGGGCCAGCCGAAGCCGGGCGAGACGGTGGTGGTCGCGGCGGCCTCCGGAGCGGTGGGCTCGGTCGTGGGGCAGATCGCGAAGATCAAGGGCTGCCGCGCGATCGGCGTCGCCGGCGGGCAGCGCAAGTGCGACTACGTGGTGCGCGAGCTCGGCTTCGACGCCTGCGTCGACCACCGCGGCCCCGATCTGGCAGCGCGCCTGAAGGAGGCCTGCCCGGGCGGGATCGACGTGTATTTCGAGAACGTCGGCGGCGCCGTGTTCGAGGCGGTGCTGCCGCTCCTGAACCCCTTCGCCCGCGTGCCGGTGTGCGGCCTCATCGCGCACTACAACGACACCGCGCCGCCCCCCGGGCCGGATCGCCTTCCGGGCCTGATGAAGCAGGTGCTCGCGAAGCGCCTCTCGCTCCGCGGCTTCATCGTCGGCGACTTCGCCGAGCAGCGCCCCGAATTCCTCCAGGAGACGAGCCGCTGGATCCGCGAAGGTCGCATCAAGTACCGCGAGGACATCGTCGACGGTCTGGAGAAGGCCCCCGAGGCGTTCATCGGGCTGCTCAAGGGCGAGAACTTCGGCAAGCTGCTGGTGCGCGTCGCGTCGTGAGCGGCGCCGGGCGCCCTGGCTCGCCGCGGGCGCCCTGACCTGCGGAAGGAGACGGAAGCCCCGGGGATCACGGCGCCAGGATCACCGCGCCGCCCGGCGGGATCGTCATCGAGAGCATGCCGGTCGCGGAGACGGTCTCGGCGCCGCCACCGAGCGCGTCCGTGAGCTCGGCGCCGGCCGGCAGGCCGAGCGCGCCCGTCACCTCCACCGAGATGCGCTGCGCGGTCGCCGCGCGCGTCAGCGCCACGACCGCGGACCTCCCCCCGGCGAGCCGGCGGCCGAAGACCAGCGTGTCCTCCGTGGCGGTGAGGTTCACGTAGGCGCCGCGGCGGAGCGCGGGGACGCCCTGGCGCGCGGCGCCGAGCTGGCGCACGAAATCGAGCGTCTCCCGCTCGTCCGGCGTGAGCTCGTCCTCCGCACGCCACAGGCTGCGGTTGTTCGGGTCGACGCCGCCCCACTCGCCGTACTCGTCGCCGTAATAGAGCAGCGGCGCGCCGGGGAGGCCCAGCAGCCACGCCATCGCGAGCCGCACGCGGGCATACACGTCGGACGACGCCGGGGCCTCCGCGGTGTCCGACCACTGGCGGGTCGGGACATCCCGGCCGTGCGCGACGTCCTGGCCCCGGTAGTCGGCCAGCGTCGCGAACCGGGCGGTGTCGTGGCTGCCGATGTACGGCGTCATGATCGCGCCCTCCGGCCACCGCTTCTGCCCGTCCTCGACCCAGTACGCGGCGTGCAGCATGCCCCTGTCGCCCCAGGCGAACGTGCGGTACGAGACCCCGTGATAAAGGACGAAGTCGAACTGGCCGTCCAGCCCCAGAGGACCGATGTACTTCGCGATGGTCCCGTAGTTCTCGTCGTTGCACGGCGGGGCGCAGTCGTTCCAGCCCATCGCCGTCTCGCCCATCAGGAAGTAACGCGTGCCGGCCGGCTCGAACGCCTCCCGGACCTCCGCGGCGAGGTTGCGCGTCGCGATCTCCTCGACGTGCTTCACGGCGTCCACCCGGAGCCCGTCGAGATCGAACTCGTCGAGCCAGTAGACCGCATCCGAGACGAACGCGGCGTTGGCCTCCGGCACGGTGTGGTTCACGTCGGGCAGATACCCCGCGAACATGCAGTCGAGGGCGTGAGACGTCCAGTCGCAGCCGTCCGTGCCGCAGACGCACCCCGTCCGGAACCAATCCGGGTGCGACGCGACGTACTCGTGGGCTTCGTGGACGTGGTTCACCACGAAGTCCTGGAGCACGCGGATCCCGTGGCGGTGCGCCTCGGCCACCACCGCGCGCAGCGCCTCGGCCCCGCCGAGCCGCGGATCCACCTCGCGCGCCTTGATGGGCCAGTACCCGTGATATCCGGTCACCTGGTGGACTCCATCGCTCGCCGGGTACGCGCCGGCCGGGTTCTCCTGGAACGGCGTGAGCCAGATGGCCCGCACGCCCAGCGCGTCGAGCGTGCCGTCCTCGATCGATCGCCGCAGCCCCTCGAGATCTCCGCCGGCCCAGTCGCCCCGCGGATCGGCGCCCGGCGTGGCGGGCGCGTTCAGGGCCGGATCGCCGTCGCGGTAACGATCGGTGACGACCATGTAGATGAGCGCGTCTTCCCACGAAAACGGCTCGGCCTCGACCCAGAAGACCAGCCGGAGCGGCTCGCCGACACGGCCGCTCCGGGTCGCCCCGCGCAGGGTGATCCGGTACTTGCCGTCGTCGAGGCCCCGCACGTCGATCCGCACGTCGCCGCGCTCGTCCACCGAGATCTCCTGCGCGGTGAGCGGGCGCGCGTCGCCGTCCTGATCCTGCAGCGTCGCCTCGAACGCGGCCGCGTCCGGGCCCGCGCCCTCGATGCCGTCCCGGTACGCGAGCCGCGCCTCGAAGGCGCCCTCTCCGGCGGCGGGGCGGGCCACCTGGCTCTGTGCGACCGAGAACGCCGGAAGGCGGCAGTCAGGGACCTTGACGGCGGAGTTCTCGATCCCGCCCACGTACTTGCGGCGCCCCTCGGCCGGGTCGAGCACCCACGCGAGCTCGCCGCCGTACCGATACGTGATCTTGTAGGCGTGCAGCCCGGGCGGCAGATCGACCGTGGCCACGAGCTGCCCCTGCGCGCCGCCCTCGCCGAGCTCCGGGGCGGTGCCGAGATCGAAGCCGTTCCACTCGCCGGGGACGCGGACGTCCGTGGCGCCCGGGGGCGCGTTGAACGCGAACGACGTCGGACAGAGCACATCGCCCTGCCAGGTGGCGCCGCCGCTGCCGCCGGCCCCGCCGCTGCCGCCGAGCCCGCCGCTGCCGCCGAGCCCGCCGCTGCCGCCGAGCCCGCCGCCGCCGCCGTCGCTCCCGGCGCTGCCGCCGGCCCCGCCGCCGCCGGTGCCCTTTCCCTGACCGGCGTCGAGCTCATGATCGTCCCCGCACGCGAGCGGGACGGCGAGGAGCATGGCGGCGTAGACAGCGGACATCACGAAGGGATTGCGGCGGCGCGACATGGCCTCGAGGAGTATCCGATCACGGGAGGCGTGTCAGCGCAGGCGTCGCGGAGAATCGCCCCAAACGGCGCGGAGAAAGGCGACGCTCCGCCCATGCTGTCGCGTCGCCAACCGGTGCGGCGCCGGTTCCGCCGGCGCTCCGCCCCGTACTCGGGCGTTCGCCTCGCCACCCCGGCGAGTCGAGCCGGCGCGCGGCCCTCAGCGGGGGCTTGACGGCCCCCAAACGTTTCGATTTCCTCTCTCTCGGGCGCGGAAGTGCCTCGCGTCCCGGCCTCGAGCCGGCCGGAGTGCCTCGCTCCGCCGGTTCCAACAACAAGAGATCCCGTATGACCGATTTGTCTTCCTACCCCATCACACGCAAGTGGCCTGCGCGGCATCCCGACCGCATCCAGCTCTACTCGCTGGCCACGCCCAACGGCGTGAAGGTGTCGATCGCGCTGGAGGAGATGGGCCTGCCCTACGAGGCCCACCTTGTCTCCTTCGACACCAACGACCAGCTCTCGCCAGAGTTCCTCTCGCTCAACCCGAACAACAAGATCCCGGCGATCCTCGACCCGCAGGGCCCGGGCGGCAAGCCGCTCGCGCTGTTCGAGTCCGGCGCGATCCTGCTGTATCTGGCGGAGAAGAGCGGGAAGCTGCTGCCGCAGGACGCGGCGCGCCGCTACGAGACGATCCAGTGGGTGATGTTCCAGATGGGCGGCATCGGGCCCATGTTCGGCCAGCTCGGCTTCTTCCACAAATTCGCCGGCAAGGACTACGAGGACAAGCGGCCGCGCGACCGCTACGCGTCGGAGTCGAAGCGGCTGCTGGGCGTCCTCGACGGCCACCTGCGCGGGCGCGCGTGGATGCTGGGCGATGACTACACCATTGCCGACATCGCGATCTTCCCGTGGGTGCGCAACCTCGTGGGCTTCTACGGGGCGGGGGAGGTGGTGGGGTTCGACGACTTCAAGGAGGTGAAGCGCGTGCTCGACGCCTTCGCCGCGCGGCCGGCGGTGGTGCGCGGGCTGGGCGTTCCGTCGCGCAACGGCTGACCGCCGGCCTTCGGGAGGCGCCAGGGCCGGGTACGTGCGTGGGCGCGATCGATGGTATCTATCCATCGAGACCGCGGTCAGCTCCGCGGGATCCCCGTGCGCCGCCGGCCCCTCCTCAGTCCGCGGCGCCGCGGCGCGAGCAGCCGGCGGCGCCAGAGCCCGGGCGCGCCCGGGCGGGGGCCTCGCCGAGCAGGAGGATCACCGCGAGCGAGAGCGCGCACCAGCGCTCGCGAGGGAGCGAGGGAGGCGGATCGTGAAAGCGAGCCTCCTGTCGGCTGAAGAGAGCAGGGCAATTCGCCTTGACACGCTCGGATCGTTTTGCTTTTTCTACCCCCTTATACCATCCGGTGGGATGCGGGCGGCTCGTCTCGACCACTGTTAGTAAACCTACCTTAAACGGTTTTGCGGCCTTACTTCGTGGCTTAGCCGGGTCGAGCCTTAGGGCTGGCCCTGGAATGGGCGGCTGGAACGCCCCTCTGGATCGTTGCGGCGCGGAACGATGGTGCCGGCTGTGATCAAAAAGTCGGTTGCCGGGAATTAGCGTCATCAAGCCAAGGAGGATCTGTGCGTCTAGCTTCACTACAAACTTTCGCTTTGGTTTTAGGGTTCGTTGCCGTGGGTTGCGCGGGGTCGGACGATCCCTCTGGGGATCCTGGGTCGGGCGGCAGCTCGGCTGGGCCGGGGAGCGTGACCACGGGCGGCGTTACCAGCGGCACCAGCGGCAGCGCGACGACAGCGACGACGAGCGGGGTCGGGGGCTCGGACGCGTCGAGCAGCGTGTCCACCGGCGTCACGACCAGCAGCGGCGTGACGACAACGTCGGCGAGCGGGACCGGGGGCTCGGACGGGACCGGGGGCTCGGACGGGACCGGGGGCGCGGGCGCGACCACGACCACGACCACGACCACGACCACGACCACGAGCGCGACCACGAGCGCGACCACGAGCTCGAGCGCGACCGGCGGCATGCCTGCGGCGTGCACGGAGCCCGACCGGGAGGTCTGCAACAATGGCACGAACATGCACTGCGGATACACCTACGAGTACTGGAAGGACTCGGGGACTGGATGCCTGACCAACACGTCCGAGGGCTTCAGCGTCAACTGGAACAACATCAACAACTTGTTGGGCCGTAAAGGCATCAGGCCCGGGTCGAAGGACCAGATCGTCACCTACGAAGCCGACTACCGCCCGAACGGGAATTCGTACCTGTGTGTCTACGGATGGACGAAGGGCCCGCTCATCGAGTACTACATCGTCGATAGTTGGGGCAACTGGCGTCCGCCGGGCGGAGAGGGACACATGGGTACCGTCGACAGCGATGGCGGCACCTATGACATCTATCGGACCCAGCGGGTCAACCAGCCTTCCATCGAGGGGAACCAGACCTTCTATCAGTTCTGGAGCGTCCGCAAGGAGAAGCGCTCGAGCGGAACCATCACCGTTGCCAACCACTTCAACGCGTGGCAGCGCCTGGGCATGAACCTGGGGAGCTTGTACGAGGTCTCGATGACCGTGGAAGGGTATCAAAGCAGCGGTCAGGCCAACGTAAAGTTCTCCATGGAATGAGCGCTGGGCCTTGAGCGCCGCCGCGCGCGGCGCGGATCCTGGCCGCCGAGCTCCCCGCACGTCTCTCCTGTCATCTTCCCGGAGAGCGGCCTCGGCCCGCTGCCGTTCATCCCCAAGAGCGTCTACGCCTTCTGGCGCCACGATGGGCGGAGCGTCGCCTCCGCCAGCATCGAACGCGCCGGCGGTGCCTCTCCCAGAGGCTCCCGTCGTCAACCCATGAGGACTGAGAAATAAAGAAGACCAAAGAGGCGCAGAGGGCACAGAGAAGAGGAGAAAGAGCTCATGTCTTTCTCTCTCCTCTGTGCCCTCTGTGGTTCGATTTCCTCTTCGAGGAGCCGGCAGCTCTCGCCCCGCAGCCCGACGACGGCGCGCCCGCCCCGAAGACCTCCGGTCGACGGGACGGGCGCCGTGATCGCGCTCCGGTGTTGGGGAGCTCAGCCGATGTGGATGATTGGGGTCGGGAGGCGCTCGTGATCGCGAGCGCCCAGACCGGCGAGGGAGGGGGAGCCCGAGCTCAAGGCCCGGCGCTCATCGCATGGAGAACTGCACGTTCGCAGAGCCGCTGCTCTGATATCCTTCGACGAGCATCGAGACCTCGTACAGGCTCCCCAGGTTCATCCCCTTGCTCGCCCATGCGTCGAAGTGGTTGGCGACGGTGATGGTCCCGCTCGAGCGCTTCTCCTTGCGGACGCTCCAGTACTGATAGAACGTCGTGTTGCCCTCGATGGACGGCTGATTGACGCGCTGGGTCCGGTAGATGTCATAGGTGCCCCCGTCGCTGGTGACGGTACCCATGAACCCCTCGCCGCCCGGCGGACGCCAGCTGCCCCAGCTGTCGACGATGTAGTACTCGATGAGCGGGCCCTTCGTCCACCCATAGACGCCCATGTACGAGTTGCCGTTCGGCCGGTAGTCGGCGGTGTAGTTGACGACCGTGTTCTTCGTACCGGGCCTGATGCCCTTACGGCCGAGCAGATTGTTGATGTTGCTCCAGGTGACGTTGAAGCCGTCCGCCGTGTTGGTCAGGCATCCGGTCCCGTTGTCCTTCCAATATTCGAAGGTGTAGCCGCAATGGGTGCCGGTTTGATTGGAGCAGTACTGGCTGTTGGCAGCCGTGCACGTGCTGCCGCCGCCGCCCGCGCCGCCGCCGCCGCCCGCGCCGCCGCTGCCGCCCGCGCCGCCGGAGCCGCCCGCGCCGCCGCCGCCGCCCACGCCGGTGGTCGACGAGGAGCTCGAGGACGAGCTCACGCTGCTGCTCGACGAGGAGGACGAGGTCGTGCCGCCGCTGACCGAGCCGCCGTTGCCGGCGACCGAGACGATCGAAGGCCGCCCGGTGCCGTTCGCGCAGAAGCCGAACTCCGTCGAGCTGCCCTTGGACAACGCTCCGTTATGGCCCACGTTCGTGGCGGTGAGCTGCCCGCCCGATTCCGTGGCGTTCGCGTTCCACAGGTTGTTCCTGGTCGAGCCGTTGAGCCCGATCACCACGCTCCAGCCGGTGATCCCCGGGTTGGTGCGGGTGTTGTTCGTCACCTTCACGCTCGCGCAGTAGCCGTTCCCCCAGTCCGACTGGATGGCGAGGGTCGCCGACACCGAGCGGTCCGAGCTGTCCACCGCGGATTCCAGGAGCGCGGCGTCCTCGTCGTCCGCGATCTGCTCAACGCTGCACGCCAGCAGGCCGCAGGCGACCGTAGCGGATAAGTAGCCAAGTAAGGTAGCGATGCGCATTTAAGATCTCTCCATGATCGAACCGATCGAGCCGCGGTCTTCTGAACGAGATGGACTTGTGAACCACCTGGACGCCCGCGAGCACACCGATTCATCGGTTAGCGTTGACATTTTCCAGCCCGCGTGCTCGTGATCCGGTGATCACGAATGCTCCCGCGGGCCTGCGCCGACCACATGCCTGGCAATCACGATGTCTGTCGTGATAGCTGCTCACATCCGAGCACCCCGTGCGATAGGGCGGGGCATCACTCCGAGAAAGCAGGGACAACTCGGGCGAACAGCCGCAAAAAGCAAGCAACCCCGGCAAGTAGCATCACTCGGGGTCGGCCCTCAGCGATCCAGCAACCGACTGCGCCGCCCGGCCCAGAACGGCCCGGACCGCCAAGGAGGATTAGGATATTCATACATACGGGGGGGGAAAGTCAAGAGTCTTTTCTTTGTCCCGATCGCTCGTCCCCGAGCGCACTCTACAGCGCCGTCCTGCACCGCCGTGCGAGCTACAGTCACGTTGCGTGCGTGGGTTCGATCCTGAAACAGGTTATCCGGTTTTGTCCGGCTTTATGCGGCTTTGCGGCGAAACTCCGCGAAGAAGAAGCGCGCCGGACCGTCGGGGGCGGCCTGATGCATCTCCTCGGATCCCACGAGCCCAGGGCGCTCCGGATCGAGCAGCATCTCTCGAGCGCCGAGCCCGTGGATGCGATAACGGAGCCGCCTGGAGACAATGTGGTTTACACCCCACACACCGGGTTTGGTCGCATGGTTATTTTTGCGGGCCGTTCGGCTCGAGCCGTCGTCGAACTCTGCCGTTCGCTTGTGGGCTACCACCCCGTCGGGCACCGCCGGGCGCGGTTCAAAGCACGTACCGGACCCAGCACGCCTTCAGCCCTCGCAGCAGCAGAGAGAGGTTCCACTCCGGCGCCCTGCCTGTCCGCTCGAACCGCCCCGGGAGGGACGCCAGCACCTCGAGCCCGACCTTCGCCTCGGCGCGCGCGAGCGCCGCGCCGATGCAGAAGTGGGCGCCGTGGCCGAACGACAGCCCCACCTGCCGCTCGCGGTCGATATCGAACCGATCCGGATCCGGGAAGACCCGCTCGTCGCGGTTGGCCGAGCCGATGAGCGCCGCCACGAACGCGCCCGCCGGCACCGTGACGCCCCGGATCTCCACATCGGCCTTCGCCTGCCGCAAAGCGATCTGGGCCGGCGGCTCGAACCGCAGCGCCTCCTCGAGGAAGGCCGGGATCAGCGCCCGGTCCGCGCGGATCCGCGCGTACACCTCGGGGTGATCCATGAGGAGCACCAGCGCCGCGTTGAGCAGGTGCGTCGTCGACTCGAACCCGGCGGCCAGCAGCAAGAAGAGGAAGCTCACGAGCTCGGGCTCGGTGAGCGCGACGCCGTCGAGCCGGGCCGCGAGGAGGTCGCTCACGAGATCGTCCCGCGGGGCGGCGCGCCGCGCCGCGATGACCTCCAGGAGGTACCGCTCGAGCTCGACGATGGTGGCGCGGATGCCCGGCCTCATCTCCGGCGTGGCCGCGGCGGTGGCGACGAAGTCCGCGGTCCAGCGCTGGAAATGGGCGCGCAGCGCCGGGTCGAGGCCGAGGAGATCGGCGATGGCCGCCGCCGGGATGGGCATCGCGAGCTCGGCGTGGAAGTCGAGCTCGCGCCCGGGGGTCAGCCGCTCGACGAACTCCCGGGTCACCGCGCGCAACACGGGCTCGATCCGCGGGATCACGCGCGTGCTGAAGGCGCGGCTCACGAGGGCCCGGGTCTTCGTGTGCTCCGGCGGATCCATGAGCAGCAGCGAGTCGGCCATCGGATTGCGATCGAGCCAGGGCGGGAGCACCGCCACCCGGCCGCCCTGCGCCGAGAACAGCTCGGTGTTCTTGAGGGCGAAGGCGACATCGTCGTAGCGGCTGAGCGCCCACAGACCCCCGGGCTCGACCTGGCACACCGGCGCGGAGCGGCGCAGCTCCGCATAAAAAGGATACGGATTCGCGCGCAGCTCCGGAGAGAGCAGATTCAGGCGATGACTCATGCAGCCTCCCTCGTGTCGGGCAGTTCGACGAAGCGCGACATGGTCCGCGAGCGCGCGGACGACGTCAATGCGCGGGCGTCCGGGACGAAGCAGGCTGCCGTTCCCTGTATCGAGAGGCTGCTGAGCCAGCGCCAATTTTCCAGGAGGAGGCGAATCGCGCGGCGCGGCGCTAACGGCTGCTGAGCGGCTCCTTGTCGCGCGCGCCCGCGGCGAGGTACTGGCGCAGGTGACGGCGGAGCGAGACCCGCGTGATCCCGAGCGCGCTCGCCGTGCGGGTCACGTTGCCGCCCTGCGCGGCGTAGACCGCGAGGATGTGCCGGCGCACGGCCTCCCCGAGCGACGCGCTCCCCCGCGCCGGGGGCGACGGCCGCAGCGCGCCCGGTGGGCCCGACCGCGGGGTCGTGGCGGCCGGCCGCGGCGGCGCCGTGGCGATCTCGGTCGGCAGGTGCTCCAGATCGAGCGGCGCGCCGCGGGTGAGGAGGGACGCGCGCTCGACCACGCTCCGCAACTCGCGGACGTTCCCCGGCCAGGGGTACGCCTCGAGCTGCGCGAGGGCGCGCGGGGTGATCCCGCCCTTCGAGAGCCCCGCCGCGGCGCTCTGGCGCTCCAGGAAATGCTCGGCCAGCCGGCGCACGTCGCCGTCGCGCTCGCGCAGCGGCGGGAGCGAGAGCCCGAGCGCGCCGACGCGCTCGTGGAGACCCTCGTGGAACGAGCCCTCCAGCACGCGGGCGCCGAGATCGCGGGCCGTGGCGGCGATGACGCGCACGTCCGCGACCAGCGCCTCCCCGCCGCCGATCCGGCGGAACGGCTCGCCGTCGAGCACGCCGACGAGCGGCAGCTGGAGCTCGAGCGGGAGCGCGCCGATCTCGTCGAGGAACAGCGTGCCCCCCTCGGCGAGCTCGAGCAGCCCGGGGCGCGCGGCGTGCCGCCCGTCCGCGGCCGCGTCCACGCCGAAGAGCTCCTCCCGCAGGCGCTCGGCCGGCAGGCGCGCCGCGCTCACCGCCACGAACGGCCCGCCCGCGCGCGGGCTCGCCGCGTGGAGCAGCCGCGCGCAGAGCTCCTTGCCCGTGCCCGGCTCGCCGGCGATGAGCAGCGGCGCGCGCTCGTGCTCCGAGAGCTCGCGCAGCCGCTCCATCGCGCGCGCCCAGCGCTCCGAGGCGCCGACGACGCGCACCTCGCTCTCGTCCTCGATCCACAGGACGCGCGTCATCCCGCCACCGGAGGAGCAGAGGTGTTCCGTGCGCCGGGAAGGGGCTGCGCTTGCTTCGACATCGCATCTCCTCGATTCGTGAGCGACTCGTGGCAATCCGCGGGCAGACGGCGGGCGGCGCGTCTGCCGTTGTCTACGTGACCGCGCTGTCCTCAGCGCAGGCGGTGGCCAGGGATGAGCCACCGGGAACGACGACGGATGATGGCGGACGGCCGGCCACCGACGGACCCTCGCGGGCGACCGGCCACAATGATCAACGAAGGACGGCTACTGATAGAAGATGCCGGACGGTGTCACCCGGACAGCGACAACCACTCTACCGCGAATCAAGGTCGTGTGGGAAGGGAGATCCCAAGGGGGGGCTACCGGCGACAAAAAACTACGTGCTCAAAATTTGTGCGTACGCGCGGACCTGGGTTAGTCGACCCGTGTACCCGAAAGGAGAGACGACGAGATGAGCTCGAAGCGCAAGACCCCGGCCCGCACGAAGACCACGAAGGTCCCGAGCACGCTCGCTGCCCCGGCCGCCGCGACGCAGCCGGCGAGCGCGGTCTCCGCCCCCGCCGCCGTCGAGATGCCCTCTCCGGCCGTGCAGCTCGCGCCCGAGCGCGCGCGCGCCGAGGCCCCGAAGGCCGCGCCCCCGCCCCCGCGCCTGTCGCGCGAGGAGCGGCACCGGCTGATCGCCAAGGTGGCCTATGGATATGCCGAGAGGGCCGGCTTCCGGAACAACCCGGTTGAGGACTGGCTGAACGCCGAGCGAGAGGTCGACGCGCGGTTCGAGCGCCTCGCCAGCTGAGAGCCCGCGGCGGCGGCGCAGGCGGCCCGCGGCGCCGCCGCGCGCGGCTCGACAGGCACGCTGGCCAGATCCAGCGAGGGTGTCCGCGGAGGGGGGAGGCAGGGGGGGAGGGGAGAGGAGGGGAGCGCCGCGCGACGCCGCCGCGCCCCGGCATCTGCCCACCACGCCCGCACCACGACGGACGGCTCCCGTGAAGGAGCCGCTCCCACGCGACGAGCGGCGCTGCGGCGCCGGGGCGGCGCGCCCGTCGGCCGGCGGCCGGCGGCCGCTCCGGGGCCGTCGAGGCTCGTAGCGGCGCCGCGGGATGGGTATCCTCGCGATGGACGTGGGCGATGGGCCCACGGATCGCGGTCCACACGCGCGCCGGTCGCCTGGACCGCGAAGGTCCGCACCCCGATACTTTCGCCATGCATTCAGGTCACGTCCTCGCCAACCGCTTCCAGCTGGAACGCCTCGCGGGCTCCGGCGGGATGGGCGCGGTGTGGCGGGCGGTCGACCGGCAGAGCGGCCAGGCGGTGGCCCTCAAGGTGATCTTCAACCAGGGCCGGGAGCACGTCGTGCGCTTCCAGCGGGAAGCGCGCCTGCTCGCGGAGCTCGAGCACCCCGCCGTCGCCCGGTACATCGACCACGGCGTCACGGCGGACGGGCTCTACTACCTCGCCATGGAGTGGCTCGAGGGCGAGGACCTCGGCGCGCGGCTGTCGCGCGGGCCGCTCGGGATCGAGGCCAGCCTGATGCTCGTCGGCCGCGTCGCCGAGGCGCTCGCCGCCGTCCACGAGCGCGGCATCGTGCACCGCGACCTCAAGCCGACGAACGTGTTCCTGCCCCGCGGCGACATCGGGAGCGCGAAGCTCATCGACTTCGGCATCGCGCGCCAGGCGGACGCGACCTACGAGCTCACCCTCACCGGCTCGGCGATCGGCACGCCCGCCTACATGGCGCCGGAGCGGGTCCGCGGCGATCTCGACGTCGACGCGCGCGCCGACCTCTACTCGATCGGGTGCCTCCTGTTCGAGTGCCTCACCGGGCGCTCGCCGTTCGTCGCCCAGCACCCGCTGTCGGTCCTCGCCAAGGTGCTCTTCGAGGCCGCGCCGCGCCCGAGCACGTTCTGCCCGAACATCCCGCAGCCGCTCGATCTGCTCGTGACCCGGCTGCTCGCCAAGAACCCCGCGGAGCGCCCCGGGGACGCGGGCGAGGTCGCCGCCGAGCTCCGGATGCTGAGCGTCGTCGAGGGCAGCATGTCGAGCGGCACCGGCCTGCCGACGCCGGCGCTGACGAAGAGCGAGCGGCGGCTCGTCAGCGTCGTCCTCGCGGCCGAGATGAGCGCCGGCAAGCGCGGGCCGCCGTCGGGCCGCCCGCACGCCGCGGGGAGCCCGCCCCCGCGGGCCAACGACACGGTGCTGTCGGGCCACCACGCCACGGTGGTGTCCGGCAGCAGGGAGGCGCTGCCCGCGGACCTGCTCGCGCCGGCGCCGCCGGCGCGGCCGCGGCCCGCGCCGCCGCCGAGCACGCCGTTCCACGAGGTCCGGCAGGCCGCGCAGTCGCACGGCGCGGTCCTGGAGGTGCTCGCCGACGGCTCGGTCGCGGCGGTCGTCGCCGGCGCGGGCTCGCCGACCGACCTCGCCGCGAACGCCGCCCGCTGCGCGCTCTCGATCCACGCGCTGCTGCCCGGGGCGTGGGTGGCGCTGGCGACCGGCTGGGACGTCATCGCCGGGACGCAGGCGGTGGGGCAGGTCATCGACCGCGCCGGCGCGCTGCTCGACGCGCGCGTCCGCCACGCCTCGGACGACCCGTCCTCGGGCCGGCCGGTGCTCATCGACCGGATGACGGCCGCGCTCCTCGGCGATCGCTTCGAGATCGCCGCGGGCAGCCAGGGCCCCACGCTGCTCGGCGCGCGCGAGCCGCAGGACGGCGGGCGCCGGGTGCTCGGGAAGGCGACGACCTGCGTGGGGCGCGAGCGGGAGCTCCGGGCGCTCGAGGACCTGCTCGACGAGTGCGCCACCGAGGGGGTCGCGCGCGTCGTGCTGGTCACGGCCGGCGCCGGCGTCGGCAAGTCGCGGCTCGGCGGCGAGCTGATCCGGCGGGTCGAGGCGCGCAGCGAGCCGATCGCGGTGTGGCGCGCGCACGGCGATCCGATGCGCGGCGGGGCGCCGCTCGGGCTCGTCGCGGAGCTCGTGCGGCGGGAGGCGGGCCTCGTCGACGGCGAGCCGCTCGAGGCGCGCCGGGAGAAGCTCGCGGCGCGGGTCGCGCGCAGCGCCCCCGCCGCCGCGCGGGAGCGGATCACGGAGCTGCTCGGCGAGCTCTGCGACGCGCCGTTCCCGGAGAGCCCTTCGCTGCGCGCGGCCCGGCAGGACCGCGCGGTGCTCGAGGAGCAGATGCGGCGGGCGTTCCTCGACTTCCTGCGGGCCGAGTGCGACGCGCAGCCGGTGCTGATCGTGCTCGACGACGTGCAGTGGAGCGACCGGAGCTCGGTGGACGCGCTCGACGCGGCCCTCCGGCACCTGCGGCACCTGCCGCTCCTCGTGATGGCGCTGGCGCGCCCCGGGGTGCGCGAGGCGTTCCCGGATCTCTGGGAGGACCGCGAGGCGACGGAGATGCGGCTCGGGGAGCTGTCGCGCCGCGCGTGCGAGCGGATCGTGCGCGAGGTACTCGGCGACGAGCTCCCGGCGGCGGAGCTCGCGGCGCTCGTCGACCGGTCGGCGGGCAACGCGTTCTTCCTCGAGGAGCTCGTGCGCGCGACGGTGGAGCGGCCGGCGGGGGGGGTGCCGGAGACGGTGCTGGCGATGATGCAGTCGCGGATCGCGGCGCTCGAGCCCGAGGCGCGGCGGGTGCTGCGCGCCGGGGCGGTGATGGGCGAGGTGTTCTGGCGGGGGGGGCTGGAGGCGCTGCTCGGCGGGGGCGGGCAGGTGCCGCAGCTCGAGTCGTGGCTGCTCACGCTGGAGAAGCGCGAGCTGCTCGAGCCGCGGCCGGAGTCGACGCTGCGCGGGGAGGTGGAGCTCGCGTTCCGCCACGCGCTGGTGCGCGACGCGGCCTACGAGATGCTGACGGACGCGGATCGGGCGCTCGGGCACTGGCTCGCGGCCGAGTGGCTGGAGCGCGTGGGCGGCGACGATCCGAACGGGCTCGCGATGGTCGACCGGCACCTCGGCCGGGCGGCGGAGGAGGCGCTCGCGCTCGGCAACGCCGACGGCGCGGCGGGGCACCTGGCGCGGGCGGCGGGGGTCCGCGCGCGCCTGGGCCAGTTCGACAGGGCGATCGCCGCGATGACGCGGGCGTTCGAGCTGGCGGACGTGGCGCGGCGCGACCCGGGCGAGCTCGGCGGGTGGGTGGAGATCCTCTCGAAGGCGGTGGGCCACGGGCGCCGGGCGCCGTCGCTGTCGGCGGTCGCGGACCGCATCCTGTCGCGGGTGGACGCGGGCGCCTCGCTCGAGGTCCGGTCGAAGGTGCGCATCGAGCTCGCGCGCGCGCTCGGGGCGACGAACCTGTTCCGGATGTCGCACGACCTGCTCGACGACGTTGTCGAGATGGCGGTCGGGCGCCGCGAGCTCCTGCGCGAGGCGCTGACGGTGGACGTGGAGGTCTCGTGCCTGCAGGGGCAGTTCGCGCGCGCGCGGCGCGCCGCGCTCGACCTCGGCGCGCTCGGGCCGATCGAGGATCTGCGGGGCCTCTTGTCGGTCGCGCTGGCGCGGGCGACGTCGGGCGACCGGGCGGGCGCGATGGAGGCGCTGTCGCGCTCGGAGGCGGCGTCGGAGCCGGGGGACCGGGTGGCCGAGGCCGTGCGGGCGAAGCTGCTCGCGATGATCGAGCTCTACGCGGGGGATTTCCGGGCCGCGGTGCGGGCGTGCGAGCGCGCGCTCGAGCTGGATCGGGCGCTCGGGCTCCGCTTCGATGGGGTCGTGAACCTGCACAACCTCGCGTACGCCTGCGTGCGGCTGGGCGACCACGAGCGGGCGCGGGCGTTGTTCGCGGAGTCGCTGGAGCGGGCGGACGAGGCCGGGTACGACCGGGTGGCGGCCTCGAACCGGATGTACATCGCGTACCTCGACGGGGTGGAGGGGGTGGGGGACGCGCGCGAGCGGCTGAAGGAGCTCATCGCGCAGGCGGAGGAGCAGGGCTACTGGCACGACGTGCTGCAGGGCCGCTGGGCGGCGGCGATGCTGCTGAAGAACGCGCGCAACGACGCGCTGGCGCGGCGCGAGTTCGAGGACCTGCTGGAGCTGTCGGTGCGGCTCGGGGATCCGCTGCTGGAGAAGGACGCGCGCGCGTGGCTCGACCGCGCGGAGCGGTGAGGGGCGGCGGGGCGGAGTGACACGACGTGTGTTCGGACGTTTACAGGAGAGCATCCGGAGCGACACGGCGTGTGCTCGCGCGTTCACAGGCTGGACCTCGGGGGCGGGGCGGCCGCTCGCGGCGCTCGCCGATCGGGCGGGCGGCGAGCTCGGCGCGGCGTAGGGTATCAACGGCGATGGAGTGAAGTTACGGATCTTCGCGGATCTCCCCGCCTTGAGGCTGCGCGGCCAGAGGTCGATCCAGCTCACCCGGCCCGCCGGGCGACGCGAGCGGCAGCTCGACGATGAACGTCGTGCCTTCGCGCAGCTCGCTCTCGAGGCGGATCGTGCCGTGGTGCGCGAGGACGATCTGCCTCGCGATGTAGAGCCCGAGCCCGAGCCCACCGTAGTGCTGGACCGAGACGGCGCGCTCGAACCGCCCGAAGATCCGATCCCTGTCCTCCGCCGCCACGCCGATGCCGAGATCCCTCACGGACAGCTTCGCCAAGGCGCCCTCCGCGACGACGGCGACCACGATAGGCCTCCCGGCACCGTACTTCATCGCGTTGGACAGCAGCGCGACCACGACCTGCTCGATGCGCTCCGCGTCCCAGCGCCCGATCACCGGCGCGCCGGCGTTCAGCTCGAGCGCGCAGCCAGACTGGTGCAGCGCGTCACGGTAGTCGGCCACCACCCTGCGGACCAGCGCTGCGAGATCCACCGGCTGGAGGCGGAGAACGAGCTGGCTGTTGCTGAGCTGCGCGACGTCGATCAGATTCACGACGAGCGCTGTGAGGCGGTCGACCTGCCGCAAGGGCCTCTCGATCTGCTCGGCGAGCGCGTGGAGGTTCTGCTTCGTGAGGGTCCGATGGACGCGCTGGAGCTGGAGCCGCAGCGGCGTGAGCGGGGTCCGCAGCTCGTGAGAGGCCACGGCGAGAAACTCTTCGCGCAGACGGAGCGCGTCTTCGGCCGCCACGCGGGCCTCGTGCTCCCTGAGGACCAGGAGCGCGTTCTCGAGAGAAATAGCGGCCTGCGCGGCCAGCACCTCCAGGATCGCGAGGCGATCCGCCGTGAAGGCGCCCGCGACGAGGTTGTTCTCGAGGTACAAGATTCCGATCGGCTCGGTCTGCCGCACGATCGGGACGCACAGCACCGATCTCGGCCGAGCGCGGGCGAGGTACTCGTCGGACGAGAACTTCCCGACCTCGATTTCCCTCGTGGCGTCGGCCAGGATGACCGGCTGCCGGGCGCGCCAGACATAGGCGACGATCGATGTCGGGACGAGCGAGCTCGAGCTCGCGGGGATAGAGCCCAGCATCGTCGTCGCGAGCCCGCCCTCGTCGAGCCGAGCTTCGGCCTCGATCTGCAGGATCCCGTCGCGCGCGAGGAGCAGGCAGCCCCTCTGCGCGCCGCCCTGCTCCATCACCACCTGGATCATCCGGCGGATGAGCCGCTCCAGGACGATCTCGCCCGATATCGTCTGCGACGCCTTGACCACCGACACGAGGTCGAGGTGCTCCGCCCGCGCGGCGAAGGTCGCGTTCGCCGCGCTCGGCGCGCTCGGCGCGAGCTCCGGGTGCTGCTGCTCGAGCTGCCTGACCTTCCCGTTGGCACCCCACCGGAGGTAGCAGTGGCGGGCCTCTCGGAGGTACGTATCCGCGAAGGCCTCGAACCCCCGCTCCCGGTAGAACCGCGAGGCGAGCTCGAGGCAGAGCCCCTCACCGGAGACGAACGCATTCTCCTTCGCCGCGCGGATCGCCCGCTCGTACAGCCGCATCGCCTCGTGATCCTCTCCAGTGATCCGGGCTATCTCGGCGGCGAGGAGCGCGTGCTTGTAGAGGAAGTTCTCCGGACAGCTGCTCTCCCATTCACGAAGCCGTTCCTCCTGAGCGGCCAGCTTCTCCAGGTGCTCCGACCTCTCGTCCGGCGCGTCCTCCTCGCAGCAGGCCGCCAGCGTCAACGCGTCGTAGAAGCAATGTTCGGCGCTCTCCAGGGAGACCGGGGAGACCCACAAAAGGTCCTTCGCCTGGCCGGCGCTGTGGAGGGCTTGCTTGTAATCTCCGGACATGAAACGAGCCTGCGTCTTCCAGACGAAATAGTGCAATGCGGCGAGCGGGACCCGCGCCTTGTTCCTCGTCAGGTAGTCCTCGAATTCGTCTTGATCGAACTGCGCGTCGCTGTACGAGGAGAAGCTCCTCGTGAGGCCCCGGAGGTTCTGGATGAGCCGCTGCTGGCCGATGATGATGTGCTCGACCGCCGCGAACCTCGCTCTCCTCGCGAAATCGAGGGCCCTCTCCGATTCCCGGTAGACGCTGTCCAGGGGATCTCCCCTGACGATGAGGAGCGTGATCGTGGAGAGCTGGGCGTAGCACGCGTAGGTCAGATCGCCGACCTCGACCGCGGCGTCGAACGCGCGGCGAAGAATGTCGAGGATCGACCTGAGGTGATGCGTCCAAGGACGGATGAGGATCGCGAATTCGACGTAGACCTTCGCCCTGTAGCGCGTTAGTCCGCGCTCCTCCACCAGCGCATAACCAAGCTCCCCGAACTCGTAGCCTTCGCGGTATTTGCCGAACATCGGGCCCGGCACGACGCCGAAGAACACATAGCCGATGGTCGATCCATCCGTGTTCCCGTACTGGATGCTGAGCTCGACCTGGTGGCAAAGCAGCAGGCAGAGCAGGTTGCTGTCGAAGAACAGCGCCGGCGCGTGGAGCGTCGCGAGGAAGTTTACGACCGCCTTGGCGTTGGCGTTCGTCATGAGCGGCAGGTCGATCAGGTCCTTGATCCGGCGATCGCCGATGTCGCGCCATATCTTCTCGCACTTCCTATGGACCTCTTCGCGCGTCGGATGGAGCGACAGGTCGATGCCGAACAGGCGAAGGCAGTCGATGCCGACCTGCAAGGCCTCTTCGTTCTCTTCCTGTATGGTGTGGTTGTACACTTTGACGGAGGAGGCGCTCATCACGTCGATGGGCGTCTTGGCGCGGCGCAGGACGAGCGAGAGCAGCCGCGCCGCTTCCTCGAAGCTTCCGTTCAGGTGCTCGCACTCCGCGCGCAGGAGGTGCAGGCCGTACGTGAGCTCATACCGGGTATCCCAGCTGTCGTGCGCGAGCAACGCGATCCCGGCCTCGAGGTGGCTCGCGGCGGAGGCGTAGGCCGTGGTCGCTCTCGCCCTCTTGCCGGCGACGAGGTTGAGCTCCGCGAGCGAGTACCTCTCGTCCTGCGACGAGATCAGCGAGGCCCCGATGTTGAGATGACCGACGATATCGAAGACCTGCTCCTCCAGCGCCTCCCTCGGCGCATGGGACAGGAGGAGCCTGCCGATCGTGAGGTGCACCTCCCTCCGCAGCGCGTCCGGGATGAGCTGATAAGCGGCCTGCTGCACGCGATCGTGGACGAACCGGCAAGCGTCGCCCTGGAGCACGAGCAGCCCCTCCTGGACCGCATCCCAGAGCACGGGGAGGATCTCTTGCTCCGACAGCTTGTGGATCGCCGCCAGGGTGCGGACGTCCGCGGCGGCGCCCATGCAGGCGGCGATCTTGAGGGCGTCCTGGGTGGCGGCGGGCAAGCTCCTCAACTTCTCCACCATCAGATCAACGACGTTGTCGGTGAAGTTCCGGGCGCGGATCTGCTGCACGTCCCACCGCCACGCCGCGGGCTCTGGATCGAACTCGATCAAAGCGTCCTTGTGAAGCGTGCTCAAGAACTGCTTCGCGAAGAACGGATTGCCCGCGGTCTTGACGTAGACCAGCTCGGAGAGCGGCTCCGCCGCCTCGCTGCGACAGCGGAGCGTGTCGGCGACGAGCGACGCGAGATCGCGCGGGGACAGCGGCGAGAGGACGATGTCATGGATGATGACACCGGCTCTTCTCATCTCTTCGAGCGTCGACATCAAGGGGTGCGACGGGGTGACCTCGTTGTCACGGTATGCGCCGATGGTCAAGAGATATTTCGTGTCAGGGTTCGTGACGACGTCGTGAAGCAGCTTGAGGCTGGCTGGATCAGCCCATTGCAAGTCGTCCAGGAAGAGCGCCAAGGGGTGCTCCCTTTGAGCGAATACGTCGATGAACCTGCGGAACACCATGTTGAAGCGGTTCTGGGCTTCGGTGAGCGGGATCTCCGGGACAGGAGGCTGCGGGCCGAGGATGAGCGCGATGTACGGGATGACGTCGATGATGATCTGGGCGTTCGCGCCGAGCGCGCTCTTCAGCCGCTCGCGCCAGCGGCCGATCTGCGCCTCGCTCTGTGCGAGGATCTCGAGCACGAGCTCCCGGAATGCCTGGACGATCGTGGAGTAAGGAGTGTTCTGCTTGTACTGGTCCGCCTTCCCCGAGATGAAGAACCCCCGCGCCCGCGCGATGGGCTTGTTCAGCTCGTTCACGAGGGTCGACTTGCCGGTGCCGGCGTACCCGGACACCAGCATCAGCTCGGGGGTCGCGCTCGCGGCGACCCGCTCGAACGCCCGGAGGAGCTCGGCGACGTCCGCGTCGCGCCCGTAAAGCCTCTGCGGGATCTGGAACCAATCCGAGACGTCGCGCTCGCCCAGCGGGAACGGCTCGACCCATGCCCCTACACCGTTCTCGATGCACGCCCCATTCACACCCGCCTTTGCGCCCAGCGCCGCGTGGCAGCGGACGAGGTCTGCGGCGAGCGCTCGGGCGCTCTGGTAGCGGTCCTCCGCCACCTTGGAGAGCAGCTTCATCACGATGTCCGAGACGACGTGCGGCACCCCTGGGACGCGCTGCGCCGGAGGAACGGGCGACCGAGCGATATGGCAGTGTATCCACTCCAGGGGATCCTCCGCATGGAACGGCCGCGCGCCTGTGAGCATCTCGTAGAACGTGACGCCCAGCGAGTAGAGATCGGTCCGGTGATCGACGGCCCGGTTCATGCGCCCTGTCTGCTCCGGTGACATGTAGGGCAGCGATCCCTCGATCAGCTCGGGGTCGTGTGCGGCCTGCTGCTCGCGCGGGAAGCGTGTCGCGATCCCGAACTCGGTAAGCTTTACTTCGTTCGTGGCGAGGTTGACGAGGATGTTGCCCGGCTTGACGTCTTTGTGGACGATGCGCAGCTGGTGGATGTCGGCGAGGGCCGCCGCGATCCCGGCGGCGATAGGGAGAAATTGCCCGAGGCGCATCGGCGCTCCCAGGAGGCTTGCGAGCGAGACGCCGCCGAAGTCCTCGACGACGAGCGCGGGCGCGCCCTCGAACGTCGTGATCTCGAGGCACCTGACGGCGGCGCGAGGAGTCAGCTCACAGCAGATTTCGCGTTCGTGTTGAAGCCTCGCTATGTCCCGCGGATGAGGGTGCTTCGAGGCCAGCACCTTGAGGATGACCGGCCGCTCGTCCTCATTCCGAACGGCACGGTAGAGCACGTTGCGCTGGCCCCGGTCGATCGTACCGTAAATGGTGAACCTGGAGGGCGGCATCATCGGCTCTTGTACGGGTTTATGCGTGATCCCGCGGACGAGCAAGGTCCGGAGCACGCAGGCTCGGCCATGAGACCTGGGGAGCCGCGGGATACCTGCTCGCTGCACCGTTCCGGTCGGATCCGGGCGGCGTCGAATCATCAGCGGCGCCTGCTTCAGCTCGTCGACGCGGAGACGGGCTCGGTCGGCTGCCCTCGAAGACCGGTTCGAGCTTGGCAGCCTGACTGGGCGTCCTCGTCGCTTCCAAGGCCGTGCCGCCCTGCTCCGCGGCTGGCCGCGCCTTCTCCTTGCGTGCCTGACGCGGTGGCGGCGTCCCTCGCTCGTCCGAGCACCGAGCCGTTCGATGCTTCGCTGCTCTGGCGGCGCGGACCACGCGTCGCGCGAGAGCGCGCCCGCGGGCTTGCTCGAGGTCCGGGCGAAGGTGCGCGTCGAGCTCGCGCGCGCGCTCGGGGCGACGAACCTGTTCCGGATCGCGCGGAGCGGTGAGGGGCGGGGGCGAGCGGGGGCGGGCGGGTGGGGGCCGAGTGACGCTGCGTGTGCTCGGACGTCTCCAGGAGAGCGTCCGGGGTGACACGACGTGTGCTAGGGCGTTGGGGCTGCCCGCCCGCGTCGAGCGCTCGCCGCAGGAGCCCGGGGTGTCAGACGTCCCGCCGGGGCTTGATGACGCGCAGAACCCGTGGACTGCTCGACTCAGTCATAAGGACAATCCCCTATCTCTGGCTCGGACGTGTTGGTCGCGATCACGCCCGACACGACGTTGTTTACCGGGTAGAAGATCGTATTCTCCGGGCCCGCCCTCCAGCACATCTGTTGGACGGACTTGCTCTCCACCTCGCACTCCTCCTCCTCCTCCTCCTCCTCCTCCTCCTCGTTCTCGTTACAGACCGCGACCTCGCCGCCGAGGACGGTGACGTCGCTGGCCTCGATCCTGATACCCGCGTTGGTGGGACACGACCCGCCGAGGAGATGGTTGTCGAAGACGAGCGGGTCCTCCAGGAGTACGTCGCCGATCCGGAACGTGCTGGCGGGCAGCGTCCCCTTCGCGGTCACGTACATGCCGTAAGATCCGTTGCCCCAGGACCAGACGTCCTTCATCTCTACGTCCGTGCCCGCCTGGATGTTCACGCCATGGTTCTTGTTGTAAGCGGACTTGACCCTATAGAACCGGATCCCCGTCGGGACGTAGCCCGGCGTGGCGCTCGCCAGCACGACGCCGGAGCCGACGTTGTGGTGAAAGTAGGTGTTCTCGATCCGGATGTCTGCGGGTACCGAGACTGGGGCGTTGGGCGGCGCCTGAGTGAAGATTTGTATTCCGTGCCCACCATTGACCGCTGATCCCCTGGCAGGATGAAGCTGGTTGTGGTGGATCTCGCAGTTCCTGACGGTCGCGTTGGCGGAGATGATCTTGAGCGCGGTGGCTCCGACCGGACCGTTGATGTTCTTGAGCTCGCAGTTCTCCACTTCGATCGATGGCGTGCCATGCACGGCGGGGTTCGACGACAGGTAGATGCCGCCCTTCGGTACGCCGTCCACGATGACATTGCGGATCGTGCCCCCGGACCCCAAGGAGAACGTGATGCCATCCAGGTTGGACGGCTTGCAGGAAGGCAGCTCTTCCACGAGGGGCTCGTATCGCATGATGACGTTCTCCACCAGGCAGCTCGAGCATCTGTTGACGCGAATGCCGCTGTTGGCATTGGACCGTGGGCCGTCCGTGAGCGCGACCTGGAAATTGCGAATCCAGACCTCGTTGATGACCTCGGGGGTGGTATTGTCCCCCCTGAGGGCCGCATCGATCTGGATTACCCCGGGAAATTGCTCCGGATTGCAGGGGACCGCCACCAGGGTCGCGGTGTCGGGATCGCCAGAGGCGGCGTCCGCGGACACCTCCGGTCCCGTGAGGGTCAGACGGTCGTAATGAGGTCTGATCGGAGTGCGCACCACGTATCGCCCGGCAGGGAAATAGACGGTGCGCCTCAGGGTGGAGAGCGACGCTGCGCATTCGATGGCCTTCGCGATGCCCGGGCTGTCGTCGACGGTGCAGCTATCGTCGACGTCGGGGTCGGCAGAGAACGGCCATTCCGCCGGCCTCTGAAGGTAGGGCAGGACATCCACTACGCCATTCAAGTAGTCGACGGACCCCGGCTCACAGCAGCCCACCTCATTTTTACCACCACAGCCGTTGTGCCTCTCATGCACCTCAAAGGTCCCCGGGCACTTCTGATTCGTGGTGGCAGGCGAAGTGCAACACTTCTGTTCGCATGTGGAGGGCGCCCCGTTGAGCACCTCGCAGGAAGAGCACGTGACCGTGGGGCAGAGAGGCCCCTCGCACGTCGGCGATATGTCAGGAGCACCTTCGCATTTAACTCCAGTGAAAGAATCTCCTTCGAACGGCTCTTCCTCGTCGTTGTGGTGGCTGCACATCGCCTCGCTCGTGGTGCTTTCCTCCGTGGGAGGGTCGTAGCCCCAGGCGGCCGGAGGCGGGTCCGCCCCGGCTGGGGCGGAGGCGAGCGCGAGCAAGGCTCCGGCGCAGATCGTTGCAAGCCGCTGCGTCAAGCGCATAGGTTCTTTGGTTCCTTGATGAGGGTCGTACGGTTATCGTCAACATCACGGCAGAGAGCACCGACGAGCCGGTGCACGGCGACCGTGCGCCGCGACCATGCCGCGGTGCATGGGCGGATGCCCTCGCATGAGCAGGCGGCACCCCAGGTCGTGGCGCGCGCTTCGCGGCGCGCAGACCATCCAAGGTCGGCTTCTTTCTGTCCTCTGGCATCGCCCGGAGGGCTCGTCAGGCAACGATGATGCCATCCGACGCGGCCTGGCATCGCGGCGGTGCCCGGCGCATCAGCGTCAAGCCCGCGAGGCGAGGGCCGCCGCGAACCCAGCCCAAGAGCACGGTTCCAGCGCGGCAGCGCGCCCCCGCGCGCGGCGCGGCGAGCGCGTGGCAGGACCGCGCTGCCGATGTCTCCTGTCACGTGACATGTCACGCTGCCGACGTCTCATGTCACGTGACATGTCACGCTGGGCGAGCCCGATCTTTCTGCTGAACCGTGGGCGACTTCCCGCAGCTCGGACGTTTCCAGGAGAGCGTCCGGGGTGACACGACGTGTGCTAGGACGTGGGGGCTGCCCGCCCGCGTCGAGCGCTCGCCGCAGGAGCCCGGGGCGTCAGACCTCCCGCCGGGGCTTGATGACGCGTAGAACCCGTGGACTGCTCGACTCAATCATAAGGACAATCCCCTATCTCTGGCTCGGACGTGGTGGTCGCGATCACGCCCGACACGACGTTGCCCACCGGGTAGAAGAGCGTATTCTCCGGGCCCGCCAGCCAGCACATCTGTTGGACGGACTTGCCCTGCACCTCGCCCTCATCGGTACAAACCGCGACCTCGCCGCCGAGGACGGTGACGTCGCTGGCCTCGATCCTGATACCCGCGTTGTTGTCACCCGACCCGAACTTGAGATGGTTGTCGAAGACGAGCGGGTCCTCCAGGAGTACGTCGCCGATCCGGAACGTGCTGGCGGGCAGCGTCCCCTTCGCGGTCAGGTACATGCCGTAAGATCCGTTGCCCCAGGCCCAGACGTCCTTCATCTCGACGTCCGTGCCCGCCTGGATGTTCACGCCATAGTACTGGTTGTAAGCGGACTTGACCCTATAGAACCGGATCCCCGTCGGAACGTAGCCCGGCGTGGCGCTCGCCAGCACGACGCCGGAGCCGGCGTTGTGGTGAAAATAGGTGTTCTCGATCCGGATGTCTGCGGGCACCGCGACTGGGGCGTTGAGCGGCGCCTGAGTGAAGATTTGTATTCCGTGCCCACCATTGGCCCCTGATCCATTGACAGGATGAAGCTGGTTGTGGTGGATCTCGCAGTTCCTCACGGTCACGTTGGCGGCGATGATCTTGAGCGCGGTGGCTCCGACCGGACCGTTGATGTTCTTGAGCTCGCAGTTCTCCACTTCGATCGACGGCGTGCCATGCACGGCGGCGTCCGACGCCAGGTAGATGCCGCCCTTCGGTACGCCGTCCACGATGACATTGCGGATCGCCCCCCCGGATCCCACGGCGAACGTGATGCCATCCAGGTTGGACGGCTTGCAGGAAGGCAGCTCTTCCACGAGGGGCTCGTACCGCATGATGACGTTCTCCACCAGGCAGTTCGAGCATTTGTTGACGTGAATGCCGCTGTTGGCCCTCAACCGTGGACCGTCCGTGAGCGCGACCTGGAAATTGCGAATCCAGACCTCGTTGAGGACTTCGGGGATGGTGTCGTCCGCCCTGAGGGCCGTGTCGACCTGGATTACCCCGGGAAATTGCTCCGGATTGCAGGGGACCGCCACCAGGGTCGCGGTGTCGGGATCGCCAGAGACGGCGTCCGCGGACAGCTCCGGTCCCGTGAGGGTCAGATCGTCGTAATGAGGTCTGATCGGAGTGCGCACCACGTATCTCCCGGCAGGGAAATAGACGGTGCGCCTCATGGTCGAGAGCGACGCTGCGCATTCGATGGCCTTCGCGATGCCCGGGCTGTCGTCGACGGTGCAGCTATCGTCGACGTCGGGGTCGGCAGAGAACGGCCATTCCGCCGGCCTCTCCAGGTAGGGCAGGACATTCACTACACCATTCGAATAGTCGACGGACCCCGGCTCACAGCAGTCCTCCTCATCTTCACCATCATCATCCTCATCATAACCACAGCCGTTGTGCCTCTCATGCACCTCCAAGGTCCCCGGGCACTTCTGGTTCGAGGTGGCAGGCGAAGTGCAACACTTCTGTTCGCATGTGGAGGGCGCCCCGTTGGGCTCCGTGCAGGGAGAGCACGTGACCGTGGGGCAGAAAGGTCCCTCGCACGTCGGCGATATCGAAGGAACACCAGTGCATCCAACTCCAGTGAAAGAATCTCCTTCGAACGGCCCTTCTTCGGCGTCGTGGTGGCTGCACATCGCCAGGCTCGTGGTGCTTTCCTCCGTGGGAGGGTCGTAGCCCCAGGCGGCCGGAGGCGGGTCCGCCCCGGCTGGGGCGGAGGCGAGCGCGAGCAAGGCTCCGGCGCAGATCGTTGCAAGCCGCTGCGTCAAGCGCATAGGTTCTTTGGTTCCTTGATGAGGGTCGTACGGTTATCGTCAACATCACGGCAGAGAGCACCGACGAGCCGGTGCACGGCGATCGTTCGCCGCGACCATGCCGCGGTGCATGGGCGGATGCCCTCGCATGAGCAGGCGGCACCCCAGACCGTGGCGCGCGCTTCGCGGCGCGCAGACCATCCAAGGTCGGCTTCTTTCTGTCCTCTGGCATCGCCCGGAGGGCTCGTCAGGCAACGATGATGCCATCCGACGCGGCCTGGCATCGCGGCGGTGCCCGACGCATCAGCGTCAAGCCCGCGAGGCGAGGGCCGCCGCGAACCCAGCCCAAGAGCACGGTTCCAGCGCGGCAGCGCGCTCCCGCGCGCGGCGAGCGCGCTGCAGGAGCGCGCCGCCGATGTCTCATGTCACGTGACATGCCACGCTGCCGACGTCTCATGTCACGTGACATGTCACGCTGGGCGAGCCCGGTCTTTCTGCGGAACCGTGGGCGACTTCCCGCAGCAGCGCTGGCGCGTCCTCGCGCCGTCTGCGGAGCAGCCGGGCCGCAGCCTCCCGGAGGTCACGCGCTGGCGCTGGAGTCGACGTCGGACGCGCGCGCCGCCTCGGCGCTCGCCTTGGGCAGCTCGAACCAGAAGACGCTCCCCTCGCCCACGACCGTGCGGAGCCCCACGCGGCCGCCGTGCGCCTCGGTCAGGCGCTTGACGGTCGCGAGGCCCAGACCCAGACCCGGCACTCGAGCGCTTTGCGCTCGGACGTGAGGCTCGAACACCAGCTGCTCGACGGCTGGCGCGATGCCGGGCCCCGTGTCCTCCACCTCGATCCGCACGGCATCCCTGGCGTCGAGCACCCGGACGACGACGCGACAGGTCGCCGCGTCGCCGAGGTACTTGAGCGCGTTGCGGATCAGGTTGGCGAGGATGCTGGTCAGCACGCCCGGGCTCGCGGCCACCGCGCACGGGGCGAAGGGCTCGACGCGGAGCTCCGCGCCGAGCTCCACCGCGACAGGGACGAGCTCGACCATGAGGTCGTCGATCACGGGGCGCACCTCGGCGCGCGCGCCCGGCTCCGGCCTCGCGCCCGCGCGAGCGAACCCCAGGAGCCCGTCGGTGATGCGCTTGACCCGCAGGATGGCCCGCCGGCCCCGCTCGATCGACGTTCGTGCAGGCTCTCCCTCGCCGCACCGCCGCAGGGCGAGGTCCAGCGCGAGCGCGACCGCGCCGAGGGGGCCGAGCACGTCGTGCGCGACCCGGCCAGCGAACTGCTCGAGCTCATCCGCTCGGCGCTCCAGGAGCACGCTCTGCCGCCAGAGCAGCCTCACATTGCGCCGCACCTGCACGGCGGCCGCCGCGCAGGCCAGCAGCGCGAACGCCACGCTCGCCGTGTTGAGCGCCAGCGCGACCCGGCGCGAGCGAACGCGGTTGGCCGCGATCTCGACCGCCATGCGACGTGCGTGTTGTGCGTTGAGCTCGATGCTCGCCATCACGGCCTCGCTCGTCGCGTCGAAGTCCGCTCGCAGCGTGTCGTCCATGAGCTTGTTGGCCTCGCGCGGCTGGTCGTTCGCCACCAGCGAGAGGACCCGATCGGTGTCCTGCCCGAGCTTGCCGAGCTCCTGCGCGACGGTCTGCCACTGCTTGAGCTCTCCCGGATAGACGGGGATGACGAGGTAGGCGTCGAGGCTCCGGGAGAGGTTGTCGCGCGCCTGATCGAGCTCGCGGCGGTCGAGCGGCCGGCCCAGCACGGCGCTGTTGACGAGGGCGCTCAGGAGCGCCTGGGTGTGCCTCAGCTCGGCGCGCGCGGCCGCCAGGTGCATGATGCTCGGCGTGGCGTTCTCCGCCAAGCTCATCGCCGCAGCGTCGATCTCGGCGGCTCGGTGCTCGGCGTAGGCGGCCGAGATCACGAAACTCGCGATAGCGGCGAAGAACGCCGCAAATAGCGACAGCAGGATGGACGGCAGCCGCTCGATCATCAGAGAAGATTTCGATTTCGCCGGGGCCTGCGGCCATCGCACCTCCATGCCGGGATACTGTTGCGCCGCGTGCGCGAGCGCAACGCCGGAAGAACGCCGGAGCCGCGGCGGATCGCCGTCGCCGCAGCGGCAGATGTCCGCCGGGCTCGTGTCAGGTGCTGACAGATCGACCGGAGCTCGTTGGTGCATCCCCTCGCGCCGCCATTGTGGCGTTCGGGGCTGAGCGCACATGACTTCTGCGCCGGCCCGGGAAGACTCGCTTCCTTTCTTTTGCGCGCTCCACGAGGAGGCCGGGCCGCGGCCGCCGCTCAGCGGTTCACGCTGGTGTCCGGTCCGGCGCCCTTCGGGGGCTCGTACGGCTCGGGGCTCTTGCCGACGGTCCTGAGGTTCACGAGCTTGTTGAGCAGGTCGAACCAGAACGGCGCGCCGAGCGACGCGGCGGCCGCGGTGATGAGGATGCCGGGGCTCAGGAGCCGGTCGAGCACCCCGCGGATCCAGGCGACGATGGCCTGGCCGAGGATCGCCGAGAGCGCGCTCCAGAGCCTCGGCGCGCTCGTCCGCTCGGGGGCCTGCACGCCCCAGGCGATCTTGAGATCGAGCCCGGTGAGCTTGCCGTGCGCGCTCCCGCCCTGGGCGAGCGCGGCCATGAGGTCCTCGTCCTGGTCCAGGCCGCCCTCGTGCGGCGCGGCGCGGGGCGCCGACTTCGCCATCTCCTGCGCCGCGGCGATGAGGTGGGCGCGGACCACGGCGTCGCGCGAGAGGGCGCCCGCGAGCTTGATGCTGTCGGCGTTGAACCCGACGCACAGGACGAGCGCCGTCGCGCTGATGATGAGCTGCGCGCGGCGCTTGTACCGCCCGGCGGCCCGGTCCATGGCGTCGTTGAACCAGCGCTCCAGCCGGATGTTGGCCTCGCGCATGTCCCGGACCGTGCTGTCGACGATCGTGGCGAGGGCGCGCCGGAGATCGCTCTCCCGCGGCATGCGCTCGATGATGCCCTTCAGCTCGTCGAGCGGCGCCTCGTCGCTGCTCGGCAGCGCGGCCCCGCCGCCCGGCGGCGCCGCCGCGGCGCCGGCCGGCGGGGGCGCGGCGGCGTCGGCGATGGCGGGCGGGGACGGCGCGGCGGCGCTCTCCGGCGATGCGGGCGCGGCGTCGCCCGCCGGCGCCGGCGCGGAAGCGGCGTCGCCCGCCGGCGCGGAAGCGGCGTCGCCCGCCGGCGCAGGCGCGGGGGGCGCGGCGATGGAGAGGGCCGCCCTCGCCAGGAGGGGCGACGGCGCGGCGCCCGCCTGGGCGAGCGACGGCGCCGCCGCGGCGGCTTGCGGGGGCGACGGCGCGTCGCTCCTGGGCCAGTCGATGTGCCGCAAGGTGTCGATGAGCGCCGCCACGAACGCGTGCGCGGGGATGTAGGACGGCCCCACCCACCCGTACTTGAGGTCCTTGATCAGCGGGTGCTGCCGGAGCGCGTCGGCGAGCGGGCTCGGGTGCGGCCCCGGCATCAGCCGGACGCGCACGAGGTCGGCGGCGCGGCGGAGCACGCGCGTCGCGATCGGCTCGCTCGGGGCGGCCCCGTGCGCGGCGGCCTCGCGGGCGGCGAGCGACCGGAGCACGTGCGGGTCGAGCGCGCGATCGGCCAGCATGATCTCGATGCTCTGCGCGAGGTTGAGGGCGCGCAGCCGGAAGACGCCGGCGAGCGCCTCGTAGATGGCCGAGCTGAGGACGCTGAGCAGGAAGAAGACGCTGACGAGGCCGATCGCGATGTCGAGGGTCGTTCCCATGGGCATCCGGGAGGGCAGGGCGCGTGGCGGCGCGAGGCGCAGGCCGGCGCGCCTCGCGGTGCTCCCCCTGCCAGCAGGACAAGGAGGAAGACGTGGCCTTGCGAGCGCCCGTTCCCCTCCGCGACCCTCCCAGCATACGCCACGCGGCGCTGCGGAGCGAGCGCCACCCGCGGCGCCACCCGTGCTCGCCGCGAGCGCCAGAGCGCGCTCGATGCCGCGGGATCTTGGTCTACCATCCCGCCCCCGTGACGAGCACCACGCTACCCCCCGACTCGCAGCGCAGCAGCGACCCGCCGCTGCGCACCTCCTGGGCCCAGGAGCGGGCCGACCTCGACCGGACGCAGCGGCCAAGGCGCGATCGGCTCGTGCACGAGCCGCCGCCGGCGTCGCCGCCCGGGACGCTCGTCATCGAGGACACGCGGCGGCCGAAGATCTTCGTCATCGACTACGACGCCGAGGTGGTCTCCGAGCAGGAGATCCAGACCCTCGACGAGTGCATCCCGTACCTCACCGACGACCGCCCCTCCATCACGTGGGTCGATGTCCGAGGGCTCGGGCACAAGGCCACCTTCGAGCGGCTGGGCGAGATCTTCAAGATCCACCCGCTCGCGCTGGAGGACATGGTCAACGTGCCCCAGCGGCCGAAGGCGGACGTCTACGGCGGCGAGCACGTCCTCATCATCTCCCGGATGGCGCAGCTCGACGAGCGCTGCACGCTGCGCACCGAGCAGCTCGCGATCCTGGTCGGCAAGACGTTCGTCCTGACGGTCCAGGAAGAGGCCGACTGGGACGTGATGGAGGCCGTGCGGGAGCGCATCCGCACCGGCCGGGGCACGACGCGGATGCGGGGCGCCGACTACCTGGCCTACGCGCTGCTCGACGCGGTGGTCGACGGCTTCTTCCCGGTGCTCGAGCGGCTCGGCGAGCACATCGAGGACCTGGAGATCGAGGTCATCGGCGCGAAGCGCTCGATGTCGAAGCCGATCCACGACCTGAAGCGGGATCTGCTCACGCTGCGGCGCGCCATCTGGCCGCAGCGCGACCTCGTGAACGCGCTGCTCCGCGAGGACAACCCGATCGTCACGAAGGACACGAGGCTCTACCTGCGCGACACGTACGACCACTCGGTGCAGCTGATGGACATGGTCGAGACCTACCGCGAGCTGAGCTCGGGCCTCATGGATCTCCACCTCTCCGGGATATCGAACCGGATGAACGAGATCATGAAGGTGCTCACGATCATCTCGACCATCTTCCTGCCGGTCACCGCGATCGCGGGCATCTACGGGATGAACTTCCACCACGAGAGCTCGCCGTACAACATGCCCGAGCTCGACTGGTATTACGGCTATCCGCTCGTCTGGTGCCTGATGCTGGCGAGCGTCGTCGGGCTGCTCTCGTACTACCGCCGCAAGGGCTGGATCGGGAAGGACGGCGACGGCCGCTGAGCGGCGGCGGCGCGGCGAGGGCGGGGTCGCGGCGGCGCCGCGTGGACGCGGGCCGCCCGGCGGCGCGGGGCGTCAGCGCTTCGCCGCGGTCGTGTAGAAGGCGAGGTTCCGGAGCAGGCGCGGGTCGCCGGGGCGGCGGGCGAGCGCCGTGCGCAGCGCGGCCTCGCCGGCGGCGAGCTCGCCGAGGTAGAACGCGCTCGTGGCGACGAGGTCGAGCAGCCTGTGCTCGTAGATCTCGGCGTCGACGAAGAGCGTCGCCTGGGCGGGGAAGGGGATGGCGGCGCCGCGCGAGGCGAAGAGGTAGGCGAGCGGCCAGCATTGCTGCTCGTACCAGCGCCAGGCGACGGCGAAGAGCGGCTCGGCGCGGTGCGGGCTGTGGGCGTGGGCGTCGAGGTAGCGCTGCTGCACCTCGGCCCAGGGGCGCCCGAGCGCGGCGGCGGTGCGCGCCATGCGGAACAGCGACTCGTAGACCTCCTCCTGCCAGCCGCCGAGCGCGGCGCGGCGCTCGTAGGTCTCGAACGCCTCCGCGTGCCGGCCGAGGCACTCCAGGGTCTGCGCGAGGTAGAAGACGGTGCGCCCGTCGCGGGGGGCGCGGGCGAGCGCGGCCGAGAGCAGCTCCAGATCGCGCTCCCACCGCCGGGTCTGGGCCGCGGGGTCGCGGCGGGAGAGGTCGTGGACGATATGGGCGTCGGGGACCCGGATCGAGGGGGGCGGCTCGCCTTGCCGGGTGAGCACCTCGTGGGTGGCGCCGACGTAGCGCCACCCGGCCGAGGCGCGGGCGAGCCGGGCGGAGTCGTAGACGGCATCGCCGTAACGCACGCGGACGTAGTAGGCGCCGTGGCCCGGGCCCGAGGCGTCGCGGCGCTCCTCGCAGAAGCGGCGGAGCGCCCCGCCGCCGACGAGGCGCTCGTCGCCGCTCAGCATGAGGGTGAACACCGCGGCGTCGCCCGCGAGGTCGAGCGCGCGATTGCGCGTCGCGCCGAAGTCGACGAACGGCTCCTCGACGAGGTCGCCCGGGACCCCCTCGAGGGCGGCGGCCGCGAGGGCCTGGGTGCCGTCGGTGGAGCCGGTGTCGAGGAGGGTGAAGCGGTCGATGTGGGGCCTGACGGAGGCGAGGGTCTCGCGGATGGAGGGCGCCTCGTCCTTGACGATCATGACGAGGGCGAGCAGGGGGCGCGGCACGGGAGGCAGTATGCCGCCGGGCGTGCCCCCCTGGCGCGACGATTTGAGCCGGAATGAACGGACGGGGGACGGGCGCGCCGGAGCGCCGGTGAGGGGCGCGCGGAGGTGCGATTGCGCTGCGCCGAAGTGGTCGCGGCCGAGGCGTCCTGTATACTCTCCATATCGTCGCTATGGGGATGCGCAGACGCTGGAATGCTCTTGTGGTCATCGGCGCGGCGGCCGTCCTCGCGTTCGCCTCCTGGAGGGAGCGCGCCTGGTCCTCCTCCGACGCCCCCGATCCCCCGGGCGGGCCGCCGGGGCCCTTGCGGTTCGAGCAGACGCTCGACGTGGACGTGTTCCAGCGTGGAAATCTCCACACGCACACGTCGCTGAGCGACGGGGACAGCCCGCCGCGCGAGGTCGTCCGCTGGTACCGCGACAACGGGTATGCGTTCGTGGCCCTGACGGATCACAACCAGCGCACCGATCCTGCGATGTTCCAGGATTTGGAGGCACAGCCGAATTTCGTCGTCCTCCCCGGCGAGGAGATCACGATGTCGGCGGAAGGGCGGCCGGTGCACGTGAACGCGCTCTGCACGCGGGCGACGATCGGCGGCGGCGATTTTCCGACCAAGGGCGAGGCGCTGAGCTGGGCGATCGGGCGGGTGCGGGCGCAGGGGGGCGTGGCGCTCATCAACCATCCGAATTTCGACTGGGCGCTGACGGCCGGCGACCTCCTGGGGGCGCCTGCGGCGGAGCTCCTGGAGATCCACAGCGGGCATCCTTACGTGCACACCGAGGGTGACGCGGCGCGGCCGTCGCACGAGGCGCTGTGGGACACGGTGCTGACGGCGCGCGGCTTCGTGGGCGGGGGCATCGCCGGCGTGGCGGTGGACGACCTGCACCAGCTCGTGCCCGGGTCGAGCGCCCCGGCTGCGGGGCCCGGCCGGGGGTTCGTCGAGGTGTTCTCGCGCGAGGTGTCGCGCGCGTCGATCTGCCGCGCGCTCGCCGCGGGGCGGCTCTACGCGTCGTCGGGCGCGCGGCTGCGGAGGATCTCGATCGGCGGCGACGCGTTCTCGGTGTGGCCGGTGGCCGCGGGCGCGGTCGTCGAGTTCGTCGGGCGGGGCGGGCGCGTGCTGGAGCGGCAGCAGCCGCTGGCGGGGCGGGCGACGTACCGGCTCCGCGGCGGGGAGCGCTACGTGCGGGCGCGGATCACGCGGCCGGACGGGAAGCGGGCGTGGACGGCGGCGTACGCGACGGTGGAATAGGGGCGGCGAGGGCTGTTCAATAGGATCGTGTCATAGGACTGGCGCTTGCTCTGCTCGGCTGTCGCGTTCTCCCCAAGCTCACAGGTTGCCGGTCTTCCCCCGGACCCCCCTCGGGCCCTTCGGGCCCCACGACGACCGGAGGAGCTTTCGGTTCGGAGGGGATATACAAGGCCCATCGACGACCCGCCCCCTCCTGGAAACGTGACGCCGTGTCAACGACCTGCCCATGGCTCGAAGGGGCCGCGTTCACTCGGCGGCCTGCGGGCTCGCCCTGCGCACGATCACGACGCGCGTCGCGGGACAGTTCGATTGCGTCCCGCGGTGGCTCGGGCGCGGGTGAACGGCGCGCGAGGTGGCGCGGCAGCGACCCCAGTATGGACGAATTGCTGCTTGGACGCGCGATTGCAGCTGTTCGTATTGTGGCCTATCGGCGACGCTGGTAGCTGTGTGGCCTCCAGCGAGGCGATGATCGCGCTGGACGGGAGGGCTGCGTGGCTGGGCTCAAAAGCGGTCGGTCGTGGTGGAGCGCTGGGCTGATGTGCGTCGTCGCCTCAGCGCTGGCGGTCAGTAGCTGCGCGATGGACACCAAGGAAACGGTGTCGGCCTCGCAGCAGCAGGCGGTGGTCAGTCTGAGTTTGACCTTTCCCGCCGGCGTGAATAGGCTGGATGGCGTGCTCAACGCCTCCGGATCCGTCACCGTCGGCGATCGAGCTCAAGTGCTCGACAATGCCTCGCAGCCGGGCCTGGTGAGCTGCTCGGGCAGCTCGACGTGCTTCGTAGGCGTAGAGGCGTCCGTCGGCTCGATCATCAGCGTCGGGCCCGTCTGGCTGAGGAGTCGAGCGATGGCCGGCGACGCCATCTCGGCGACCAGCATCACCAAGGACGGCGGCGCCACGATTCGCGGCATCGAGGCGCCTCACGCCACCCTCACCCCGACGACGAGCTTCTCTTTCAGCGTGGACTTCCCCGCCTCGGTCGCGGCTCCCGTCTCGATCGAGCCGAACGCCAGCGATACCCTCGAGCCGGGTCACTACTCGACGGTCACCGTCAAGCGCGCCGCTACCCTGAACTTGAGCAGCGGCGACTACACGTTCCGCACCCTCGACATCCAGGACGAGGGCGTCGTCTACGTCGCCGACGGCGCGAAGCTGTCGGTGCGCGATGAGCTGCATCTGAAGGGTAACGCGTGGAGCTCTTCGGGACCGCCGCCGGTTCTGCCGGGTACCCCGCCGGTGTGGAACCTCGTGTACGCCGGGACGCTCGATGTCGGCATCAATTCGGCGTTTCAGGGGACGCTCATCGCGCCGCGCGCGAAGCTCGTCTTGGCCGCAAAAGATCACACCGGCTGGTTCTATGCGAAGGACATCGACGTGCAGGCGGGGGCGACGGTGCGCGCGCGGCCCGGCACGCAAGTCTGCATTCCGTCGCACGGATGCGCCACGATTGCGCAGCCACCGGCCGGCGTGCGCCTCGCCTTGCCGGACCCCTTGACGACGACCGCACCGGCCCCCGTGGGCGCGGTGCCGTGGCGCTTCGACGTCACACCGACCGGCATGGCGGCGTACACGGTTCCTATCGAGGTGCCGCTGGGCCCAGGCGGCGTCGCGCCGACCATCTCCCTGAGCTACGCCAGCGTGCAGTCGGTGGGCCTCGCCGGAATGGGGTGGTCCCTCGCCGGCTTGTCGGCGATCGCGCGCTGCCCGAAGAGCTCCGGAACAGATGGCTTTCCTGCCGGCATTTCGGACACTCCGGACGACCGGCTCTGCATCGACGGCCAGCCGCTGATCGCTCACGAGGGAGGCTATCGCACCGAGCTCGAGAGCTTCCGTCGCATCACGCCCGTCGGCAGCCTCCAGGTGCCCAGCGGATTCTTGGTGGAGCAGCGAGACGGAAAGAAGCTCGAATACGGCGGCAGCGGCGCCACGGATTCGCACGATGGCGTCATCCGCGCCTGGATGCTACGGCGCGTGATGGACCACAGCGGCAACGCCATGACGGTGCGGTATCAGAGAGGCTGTGCCGACGGCGCGTGCTCGGATGCACCTCTGATCCCGGAGCGGATCGACTTCGGCGAGCACGTGAACCCGGACGTGGCCGGAGATCGCAGCGTTCGCTTCAGCTATGAGGATCGCCCGGATGCGCGTCAAGCCTGGCAGCGCGGCGCGCTCCGCACCTTGACGGCGCGGCTGACCCGTATCGCCACCTACGTGGGCAACAGCGAGCAGCGCTCGTACGAGCTGAGCTACGAGCCCGACGTCACGATCAGCAGGCTGGATTCGCTGCAGCAATGCGCGCTCGGGTCGTGCATGCCGGCGACCTCGTTCAACTACGACCGCAGTGAGGGTTTCAACGTCGCCCGGCCCGCGAACGAGGTGTCACCCCCGGAGTGGTTCGGTAATGGTGTCACGAGCGGCGCGCGGGGCCGGACGCTGGTGCTCGACTTCGACGGGGATGGATTCGACGACCTGCTTTATCCAGATATCGGCGGCGAGCATCCCGACGGCAATCCTTCGTTCTCCTACTTCGTGGCTCGCTCGGCCGGCGCCATAGCGGACTTTGTGGGACCGCGCTTCGAGGCGCCGTTCAATACGCAGCTGTCGGCGGACGGGGTCGACATAGGGGGCGTGCCCATGAACTGCATCTCCTCGGCGAACGTGTTCGACTACAATGGGGACGGTCGAGACGACCTCGTCGACGAGTGCCCGCGGGCGTCTTTCGGCTTCCGGGTGCAGATCTCCAACGGCAACGGGTTCGACGCCGAGCCGCTGCCCTTGCCCAAGGACGGTTACTTCGGAGAACGCGTCTACACCGCCGATCTGACAGGGGATGGCCACGTCGACCTCATTCACTGTGCGTACGAGGATGGCGGCACGGTTGCTGACCCGCTCTTTCGCTACGATCTCTACGAGAGCCTCGGCCCGGGCCAGGGCTTCAATGCTCCGCGCGAGCTCGCTGGCCACGGTCCAGGCTGCGAATACACGCCGTTGTTCATCGACGTCGATGGCGACGGGGTGGTCAACATCGTCCAGCGCTCGCGCGATCCGTATCGCGACTGGTGGCTCGGGCTGCCCGTCGACTGGGAGGTCGACTACCGCGCGCTCTTCATCGACCCCGACGGGCACGCCTGGAGCGGCATCGGCCTAGAGGTGCCGGAGATCCCCATCGATAACGACGGCACGCCGCAGGGCTTGATCGCGGAGGAAGACTATCGCTTCGAGGAGTACCTTTCAGACGGTCACATGGTGCTGTCGCTGTACGCGAACGCCTGGCAGCTGAAGAGCCTCGACTTCAACGGCGACGGGCTGGTCGACCTCTTGAATTATCGCGGCGACCTTCCCACGGAACAGCGCATGACGCTGTTCGTCAACACCGGCGACGGGTTCCGCCGCGAAGGCACGATGCTGCCGAGCGACGCGCCCTACATCTCTCGCTTCGCCTTTTACCGCTCGGTCCCCGTCGACCACGATGGCGACGGACGGTACGATCTGCTGGTTCCGACGGGGCCGTCGAGCAACGGCACCAACCTCGCCTGGTACGTGCTGCGGGCCTCGGGGACATCGGCCGCGTTCGAAGTGCAGCCCGCGACCGGGCCAATCAGCGAGTTCACGCTTTTCGACGAGTCGGCGCCTATCCAGGCGGATGTCGACGGAGACGGTGGCTTGGATCTCGTCATGATGGACGCGCGAGCGCCGTACGGCTTGCAGGTGGCGCACAACCTCTCGTCGCGAGCCAATCTGATGCTCACGGCCCGCGACGGCCTCGGCAAGGGCGTGCAGATTCAGTACAGCCCATGGTCGTCGGAGCAGGTCGGCTTCCGGACGTACAATCCGACGGGCTGCTCGGCGGCGACACGGCAAACGGTGCAGTGCGTGCGCCGGGTGGGCCCAGTCGTCAGCAACTACTCAGAGACCATCCGCGATCTGCCGCCGGACGCGCCGGGCGGCGACACGCGCGTCAACCTGAGGCACACGTTCGAGTACGCCGGGGCGCGGCGGGGCTTACATGGACGCGGCTGGCTGGGCTTCGAGCTCCGGAAGCGCGTGACTTACGATGACGACGCGAGGGTCCAGGTCGACGCCTGGAGCTACGACAACAGCACGTACTTCGAGGAAGTGCCCGGCTCGGCCGTGGGCCGCGTTTATCCCTTCTCCGGGCTGGAAACGTCGCACATTCAGACGTTCCCTCGGCTTCGCGAGCGACAGGTCGCTCGGCTGTCCGCGGATTGGCAGCTGAAGCTCTCGGACGCCGGGCTGCCGTTCGCTCACTTGGCGACATCGCGTACGACGGTCTCCGAGTCCAGGCCCGTGCCGCTTGAGGGGAGGACCGTGCTCTCCGAGCTCAACGAATCCTTCCAGACGGACAGCTACGGCAACCCGACGCGTCATCAGTGGACCGTGGGCGCTGGGGAAGACTCGGCGGAGACGCGCACCATCGTCCGAACCTTCAACCCCACCGCCGCTCAGCGCGCGTCGTGGCTGATTTCGCTGGTCCGTCGCGTAGAGGCAACCAGCGCGACGGCGGAGTCCGGCATCACCCGGATCTCCACGTTCGACTACGACGACGCGGGCCGGCTCAGGGAAACGACGCGCGAGCCGGACGACGCTTACTACCGGCTCGTAACGACCGTGGTGGCGCGGCATGCGCGCACAGGCCACGTGCAAGAGGTGCGCGAGGCGGACGCGCAGGGGCAACAACGCACCCGTCGCGTGGTCTACGACGCCCGCGGCCAGTACCCCGTCAGCCATTTCGACGCCAAGGGCTTCGAGAGCCGTGTGCTCCACGATCCCGCGACCGGCAAGCTGCTGCTCGCCGCCGATCCGAACAGCGTCGTCACTCGCTGGGGCTACGATGGGTTCGGGCGAGAGGTCACGGCGGAGTCACCCAGCGCCACCACCACGACCACCTACGCGAACCTCGGCTCCCTCGGTCGCGAGCGCATCGGTGTGGTGCGCCACACGACCGGCGGCGCGCACATCGAGACCTTCCTCGACGGCTTTTCGCGCCCTGTTCGGCGCATCACCAAGGGGCTCCGCGGCACCGACGTGATCGAGCGCATGGCGTACGACGCCTTCGGTCGGCTGCGCCAGCGCGATCGCCCGCACGTCAGCGGCGATACGTCTCAAGGCAGCCTGCTCTACGAGTACGACGACCTGGGCCGTCTGACCTACGAGGAGCGCGGAAACGGTGGGAAATATCGCTTCGAGTACCTGCCGTTCTCGGATTTGCCCAGCGTCGCGCTCGACGCGCGGGCGCGGCGCGAGGCGGCAGAGGTGGTGCGACTCACGGATCCGGCTCAGCGCGAGAGCTGGGAGGTCATGGGCGTTCGCGGAGCGCCCGCCGCGACGCTCGATGCCGCAGGAACCCTGACGCAGTTCTTCTACGGACCCTTCGGCGACCCTATCGGGACGCGCGACGGCAAGGGGAATACCACGATCGTTCAGCCAGATCGCTATGGGCGAACGGCCATGCGTCAGGACCCGGACAGCGGCGAGCATCGCTTCACCTACTTCGCGTTCGGCGAGCTGCGCACGCACACGGACGCGAGCGGCGACACGCAGACCTCGAGCTACGACGCGCTCGGCAGGCGCACCGTGGTGGTCGACGGCGACGGCACCCTCAATCGCTGGATCTACGACACGGGCGTCAACGCGGCGCGCCGCGTGACGCGCACGGAGCGCGTGGGCGAGGCTTCCGTCGAGTTCGGTTATGAGCCCCTGTCGCAGATCAGGAACCGCGGTCTCTTGAGCACCGTCACTCAGACGGCAGCAGGCGAGTCCCTCTCGTCTCGGGTCGAGTACGACGAGTTTGGGCGGAGCTCCAAGACCCACTATCCAGCCGCCGCGGGCGGCGAGCTCGTCGTCGGTCATGATTACGACGACTACGGCAACGTGGTCAGCGTCTTCGACGACGACACCGACGAGCCGTTCTGGGAGCTGCAGGAGGCGAATCAGGGCTATCGGATCGGCAGCGAGCGCTTCGGGAACGGCGTCGTCACGACGACGCGCTACACCGACGGCCTCGGGCTCGTGCTCAGCATCGAGAGCGCGCGCGGCGGCGAGCCGCTGCAGCGCCTGGAGCACCGCTACAACACGAACGGCAGCCTGAAGGTCCGGCTCGACGAGCTGCATTCGTCGCGCGACGAGTACTACTCGTACGACGCCCTCGATCGGCTGACGCGCGTCTCGCTCGCGATCCCGAGCTCCGACGTCCCCAGCGACTTTGCTCCGGGTGCCACCCGCTCGGAGATCGACTACGACGAGCTGGGGAACATCACCGCGAAGACCGGGATCGGCGAGTACAGCTACGCCGGCCCGCGGCCGCACGCGGTGACCGGCGCGGGCGACAACCAATACGACTACGACGCGAATGGCCGGCAGGAGCACCGCGCGGGCCCCGACGTGTTCGGAGGGGTGCAGGAGCTGACCTACAATGCGTTCGGCCTGCCCAGCTCGGCGCGCGTCGGTCAAGGAGGCGGCCAGACGCTCGTGGAGTTCGACTACGACGTCACGGGCGCGCGCGTCCGGGAGCTCAGTCCGACGCACGTGCGGCTCCAGCTGGCGAGCCTCTTCCAGCGGGTAACCAGCAACGCCGGCGCGACCGAGCACCGGCACCGCATCTGGGGGCCGCACCGAGAGGTGGCTCAGGTGGTGGTGCGCGAGGAAGGCGGTGAGGTGTCGCGGAGCACCGTGTACCTGCACGCCGACGCGCTCGGCACGACGGAAGTGCTGACGGACGAGGGAGGCGGGGTGATTCACCGCCAGGCGACGGACGCCTTCGGCAAAGGTGAGGAGCCGGTGGGGGGCGGCAGCGGCGTCCTCACGAGCTTCACGGGGCATCAACACGACCTCGAGCTCGGCGTCGTCGACATGCGCGGCCGGCTCTACGACGCCAGCGTCGGTCGCTTCTTGACGCCCGACCCGATCATCCAGGCGCCGTTCTACAGCCAGGGCCTGAACGCCTACAGCTACGTCTTCAACAGCCCCACGAACTTCATCGACCCGCTGGGCTTGCAGGCGCAGTCGGCGGGGTCTCGAGTGTGCTCGGAGGTGTGGGGCGCCGGCCTCGACAGCAGCGGAAAGCCGTATAAAGTGACCGTGGAGATCGGCGGCTGCGCACCGCCGCCGCAATCGGCACCTCAGAGCGCGCCGACGAAGGCGGCCCCGGCGACCGGCACGGAGGCGGCTCTCGCCGGTGCCGCGGGGCTCGGGGTCGGGTTGGGGGTCGGCATCGGCGCCAGCTACGCGACGGGTGCGTTTGCTTCGCTCGCCTGCGGCCCCGGCGCCCCGCTGTGCGCCGGTGCCGTCACGCTCGGTATCACGCTTTCGCTCGCCGGCGCCGCCATCTACAGCCTCTGGAACGGCGGCGCCGAAGAGATCGCGGGCTCCGCGAGTCGCCTCGCGAGCGGCGAAGGCACCGTCGACGACTACTTCCTCGGTGGCTCGCTCGTGGGCGGCCTCGCCTCGGGCCCCCTCGCGCCTAGATTCAACGCGTCAGGCGCGAATCCCGGCCTTCGCCTCCGCCAGCTGTTCACCGGCAGCGCAGCAGAGGGTGTAGGTGGCGGCTCCGGTCCCTGGGTGCCGAGCGTAGTGCGGCGAGGTGGTGCCGTCGCGCAATCGCATCCGGGTTCGTGTGGCTCTGCGTGCGCCGAGATGCTGTCCGGCGGAGCGCGGACGCAGGCGCAGGTACTGAGCGAAATCGGTGAGTGGGCGAGCGCTGCAGATGTTGCTGGGAGCTTGGGCCCTGGCTGGAGGGCGGGTTACTTCGGTAGTGGCGCTGACGCACTAACAGTTGCGGGAAGAGGCCCAATGGGTGGGGTGCTCTGGGCGCCGGGAGCTCGTGCCGGCCACATGGTTGTCATCGAACCCGGCCCTGCCGGTTTCGTCGTTAGGGATCCATTGCCCGGCGTCAACTACACGGTCGGAGCGAGCTGGATCGAGCAATGGGTGGCGGGAGGTGTCTGGAGATGAGCGCCGTGCTTCGTTCGATCATCTGGGTGCAAGCGCACGAGTACGAGCTGACCTTCGATGTCGGCGGCACCAAGCGCATGTGCACGTGTACCGTCCTCGCGCAAGACGGAGTCCGATTCGTACAAGCCGTCCCGGACTTCTTGTCGACACTGGGGATCTCACCTCGCTCAGTGGCTGCAGCAGTCCTGGCGTTCGATCTGGTGAATGTGCCCGGCACGTGACTCTCAGTCGGCCTCCGGCGACTCAGCTTCGTGCTCGGGTGCGTGAGCGTGTGGACCGCGGCGTTCACCGCCCGTGCACCTTGCCCAGAACGGGACCGGCAGCACCATGAGCACAACTTGGTACGAAGTGTGGGCGAATGACGGGCTGGATGTTCCCTACATCCTGATTCTAAGGCCAACGGATCGCGGCCTTGAGATTCTGGAACCAGCGCAAGGTAATCGCAGGGTGTTCTCGACAGAGAAATTTGACGAAGCGAAATACTGGCTCGGTGAGGACGAGTTCGTCTTCGTGGCGCGAAAAGAAATCGACGAACCATGACGGCACCGGTGGCATGGCGAGCCTCTTTCAGCGGGTAACCAGCAACGCCGGCGCGACCGAGCACCGGCACCGCATCTGGGGGCCGCACCGAGAGGTGGCTCAGGTGGTGGTGCGCGAGGAAGGCGGCGAGGTGTCGCGGAGCACCGTGTACCTGCACGCCGACGCGCTCGGCACGACGGAAGTGCTGACGGACGAGGGCGGCGAGGTGATCCACCGCCAGGCGACGGACGCCTTCGGCAAAGGTGAGGAGCCGGTGGGGGGCGGCAGCGGCGTCCTCACGAGCTTCACGGGGCATCAACACGACCTCGAGCTCGGCGTCGTCGACATGCGCGGCCGGCTCTACGACGCCAGCGTCGGTCGCTTCTTGACGCCCGACCCGGTCATCCAGGCGCCGTTCTACAGCCAGGGCCTGAACGCCTACAGCTACGTCTTCAACAGCCCCACGAACTTCATCGACCCGCTGGGCTTGCAGGCGCAGTCGGCGGGGTCTCGAGTGTGCTCGGAGGTGTGGGGCGCCGGCCTCGACAGCAGCGGAAAGCCGTATAAAGTGACCGTGGAGATCGGCGGCTGCGCACCGCCGCCGCAATCGGCACCTCAGAGCGCGCCGACGAAGGCGGCCCCGGCGACCGGCACGGAGGCGGCTCTCGCCGGTGCCGCGGGGCTCGGGGTCGGGTTGGGGGTCGGCATCGGCGCCAGCTACGCGACGGGTGCGTTTGCTTCGCTCGCCTGCGGCCCCGGCGCCCCGCTGTGCGCCGGTGCCGTCACGCTCGGTATCACGCTTTCGCTCGCCGGCGCCGCCATCTACAGCCTCTGGAACGGCGGCGCCGAAGAGATCGCGGGCTCCGCGAGTCGCCTCGCGAGCGGCGAAGGCACCGTCGACGACTACTTCCTCGGTGGCTCGCTCGTGGGCGGCCTCGCCTCGGGCCCCCTCGCGCCCAGATTCAACGCGTCAGGCGCGAATCCCGGCCTTCGCCTCCGCCAGCTGTTCACCGGCAGCGCTGGAGAGGGAGCGGCGTTGAAGTGTCCTGGATGCAGCATCTGCTTTGCCCCGGGAACTGAGGTTGTGATGGCAGACGGATCGACGAAGGCCATCGAGGATGTTGCCGTGGGCGATCTTGTGCTCAGCGATGACCCGACCGACGAAGCCCCTCCCGAGGCACAGGAAGTCGAAGAGCTGCATCGCACTTCGACGCACCGGCTATTCCACATTCACGTTGGCAGCGAAGATGGCGGAGAGGTGCTCTCAACGGGGCGCCATCCGTTCTGGACTCAGAGAGGGTGGGTTGCAGCCGAAGACCTCGATGCGTCGGATTTGCTTCTGGACTCGGCAGGCAAGCTGACTGCTATCCGGAGCATCAGCGTCGAGTCGCGGGAAACGCCTACGTTCAACTTGAGCGTGAAGAAGCACCATACGTACTTCGTTGTCGCCGGAATGACTCCCCTGCTGGTCCACAACGTAGACCCGTGGGATGTGCTCTATACACAGCCGACCTACGGTGCGACCTTCGCGGAGGGGCCCCACGCTGGTCGAAGTCTCATCCAAGTTGCAGCCGAGGCGCGGGCACTTGGGAGATTGCCCGACGGCCTCACACTGAACGCAACGAGGATGGCGGACGGCCGGTGGGCGACGTTAAACAACCGCACTCTGGCGGTGGCGCGGATGGCGAATCTGCCGAACGTAAACCCTGTCGATGCTGGCGATAAGGGCTTCAATATATTTCAACGTCTTCTGCGGGACGGAGGCCTGAGCGGTCCTGTCGAGGATGCCGTGATGAGGTGCAGGTAGCCATGAAGAAGGCAGTGAAGACGAGCGGCGTGATCACATTTCCGGCAGTCGGACCGCAACGCCTTGTAGGTTCGCTGGCATGCTGTATTGACGAGGATGGTATTGGTTGGATCCAGATAAGCTTTTTTGACGAGGAAGAATATCTCAGGGTCGACGAGCAGGATAGCCGAATGTGTCTCACGATCCGTCGCGAACTGATGGAGACGATCCTCGGAGCGCTCAGCATCCTCTTTGCGGCAAATCTGTGGATGCGGCCAGCCGGCCAGTATCCCGCTTTGAGCGAAACGGCTCGACACTTTACTGTCGAAACAACGGTTGCACGACGGGGGCAGCCGGGTCTGGTCCGATGCTTCTGGGGAGCGGGGGCGGACGGCATCGAGCAATCATGCATTGATGGTCAGGTGAATCTTCGCTTTCGAGAGGATACGGCGCAAGAATTGGCAAGTGAGTTGGCTCGCGAATTGGGTCGCATCGCTGCGGCGGTAGATGTGTGATGCAAGTTCGCAAATCGGACCTTGTGTGTTCCGTCGGGACTGCTGTCGTGAGGTGCAAATAGCATGGAACGCTGGGGTAGCTCTTATCTCCTGCACGACACTAGTCCCATCAAGCTCATCGGAGGGATTGGGGCAACCGGCGATGACCACGGAGGTGGACAGATCCGGCTCTCGTTCGCCGACACCCCGGGTGTGCTGGCGGCCAACGTTAGGGACAGCCTCCACGAGCTGACGATCAAGCGAGAGGTGGCTGTTCAACTGATGTCTCTGCTCCACGTGTTGGTTCTTCAGAACAAGATTCTTCGCTCTGAAGACCCTGCTCTTCCGGTCTGTGTTGGTGCGAAGGGAGGTTTCTCGGTGGTGGGAGGGGATCCTCCTCCCTTCATCTGTGCGTGGGAGACAGGAGCGACCTGGATTCAATATCACTCACCTCCGGACTCTGAAGGCCAGGCCGAGCTGGTGATTAGCGAAGTGGCGGCGGTACAGCTCCTCTCCGCTTTAGCGGAGAGGATGGCGAGAATCGGGACAAGCCGCGGCTTGTCCCGTTGAAACTCAGGGAGCGGTGGCTCAGGTGGTGGTGCGCGAGGAAGGCGGTGAGGCGTCGCGGAGCACCGTGTACCTGCACGCCGGCGGGCTCGGCACGACCGAAGTGCTGACGGAGGTGAGCGCCGTGCTTCGTTCGATCATCTGGGTGCAAGCGCACGAGTACGAGCTGACCTTCGATGTCGGCGGCGCCACGCTCACGTGCACGTGTACCGTCCTCGCGCAAGACGGAGTCCGATTACTACAAGCGGTCCCGGACTTCTTGTCGACACTGGGGGTCTCACCTCGCTGAGTGGCTGCAGCAGTCCTGGCGATCGATCTAGTGAGTGCGCCCGGCACGTGACTCTCAGTCGTCCTTCGGCGACTCAGCTTCGCGCTAGGGTGCGTGAGCGTGTTGACGACGGCGTTTACCGCCCGTGCACCTCGGCGTGTTCCCGGGCCGGCAGGCGCCCGGGCTTGCCCCCACGTGGATACCACGCGCACAGACGATCTTCGCGACAAGCCGTCCCACCCGACACCACGAGCGCATATCACGCCCACGAGCGTTCAGTGGGCTTTCAGCCAGTCCATGCTCGCGCCCATCAGCTGCCTGGAGATGTTGTAGATCGAGTCGGTGTCATAATTCCGGTAGTAGCATTCCGTGTTCATGATCAGGGCGAGGTGCAGCGAATACAAGCAACACCTTTGTTCCTCCTCGCGGGTGAAGGAGGTCTTGCCGTAGCCGCGCATGCTGTGGGTGATGCCATCGCTGAAGAGCGACCGGAACTGGGACTCCATCAAGGGATCGGCCCACAGCGCCCTCTCGAAGTCGATGATGCCGGTGACCCTGCCGTCCTTGACGAACAGGTTGAGGTCCCAGGCGTCCCAGTGGACCAGGCGCGGCGTGGTGATCTCCTCCAGCGCGGAGGCGTGCTTGAGGACGGCGGCGCGGATCTCGTCGTAGCCGTAGTCGTACGCCACGTTCTTCTTCGCGCCGTCGTCGAGCACCGATTCCATGATCTCGAGGAACGCCTCTCTCCATGTGCTCGCGCGCAGGTCCGGGTTCCCGTCATAACCGAAATAGGTGCCGGTGAAGCCGTTGATCTCCCGGATGATCTCGCCGATGTGCCGATCGATGGACGCCTGCGCTTCGGGGGGCAGGCTCGGCCTCACGTGCTCGAGGTTGTCCCCGGCGACCTTCTCCATGAAGAAATAGTCCGAGTCGCACAGAGCGCGGGCGTCGTCGTAGACGTAGACCTCGGGCACCGGAATGGCCGGGTTCTGCCGGACCAGGCGCATGGCGGCGACCTCGGTGGCCATGAGGTTCTTCTCGTACGACAGGACTTCCGCGTCTCTCGGAGGCGCGATCTTGAGGATGACCTCCCGGCCGTCGGCGAGCCGGACGTCGTAAGCCGCGTTGAACCAGCCTTCCTTCAGCTCGCGCACGGCATCCTCGCCGCTCGCGAGCGCCGCGCCCCCAAAGGCCCTGGCGGCCATGGCCGCGATCTGCGGGCGTGTCTTCGTGTTCTTGGTCTTGCTCTCCACGGCTTTCCCTGGGTCGTCGACGGCCGGTGTGATCGGCGCAACAGCGTCCGTCGTGCTGGACTTGGGCCGCTGTCGGGGCGCGGCCGGGAGTGTACCAGGGCACGGAGCAGGGGGACCGGCTCTTTGCGGCACCCCATGGGTGCTGCGCGTGCGCGCCCGTCGCCGGGAGGGGCTCCCGGACCCAGCCTTGTCGATGGGGCCGGCGGCGGCGGGCGCGTGCCGAGCGGCAGCGGCTCCCGACCGGCCGCGCGACCTACCGCTTCCGCGGCGGCAAGCGCCCTGTGCGGGCGCGGATCACGCCGCCGGAGGGAACGCGGGCGTGGGCGCAGGCCTACGGGACCGTGGAGCGACGGCGCTGCCAATTGACTTGGGATCGCCGCAGCAAGTATCTCAGAGTGCGTGCGTCGCTTGATCTCCTGGCTGCTACCATGTGCTCTCGGGATGTCCGTCGCCGGTGTCGGGAATGCGGCGAGCGCGGACGAGCCCTACGCCGATCCGGACGTGCGCGCGGCGTCGATGACGGCGGGGCTGCTGCGCCGCGCCAGGCAGGCGCAGGCGGCCGGGCGGCAGGTGGCGGCCGCGGCGACCTACGAGCGGGCGCTGGAGGCCGCGCAGGGGGCGTGGACGACCGACGCGGAGCGGGCGACGATCGCCGGTGAGCTCGGGCTCGTCGAGCTCTCGCTGGGGCGGCATCGGGACGCGGCGAGCCACCTGGCGCAGTGCCTCCAGCACCGGGGCGTGATCAGCGGGTGGCTCCGCGGCCAGGTCGACGATGGCCTGCAGCGCGCCGCGAAGCGCGTGGCGACGGTCTACGTGACGACCAATCCGCCGGGCGCCGAGGTCCTGATCGACGAGCAGGCGCTCTACCCGCCGGAGCCGGTCCACGAGGTGTTCGTGGAGCCGGGGCAGCACACCGCGCGGGCGCGGCTCGAGGGGCACGAGGAGGCGGTGAGCTCGTTCTTCGCCGAGGCTGGCCTGACGCACCCGATCGCCCTCAAGCTGCGGCGCCTTCCGGAGCGCGTCGCGCGCGCGCCGGAGGCGGCCCCTGGTGCGCCGCTTTCGGCGGCTCCGGCTGGGGCTCCGGCGGGGTCGACCTTCCCGCTGACGGAGCTGCGCATCGGCGGGGTGGCGCTCACGACGGCGACGGTGGCGGCCGGCACGGTCTTCCTCCTGCGGTCTGGCGTCCTCCGCGACGACCTCGCCGCGCAGGAGGCCGCGCTCCGCGGCGGGGGAGGGGACCCGTCCGCGTGCGGGGGGGCGGACGCGCCGCTGGCCTGCTCCGAGCTCCGCGACACGGCCGAGGCGCGGGACCTGTTCCGCGAGCTCGGGGTGGGGACGCTGGTGGCGGGCGGTGTCTTCGCGGCCGTGACGGCGGCCGCGTTCCTCACGGATCTGTCGTACCTGGCGCGCGAGCCGGCCCGCCAGGGCGTCCGTGTCGTGCCGGTGATGACGGCAGAGCGGGCGGGGGTCTTCCTTCAGGGCACGTGGTGACAAAGGACGTCCTCTTCAAGCGACGCTGGCCCGCTGCGCGCCGGAGGAGCATTGCAGGGTACGGAGCTCTGTATCGGTGATTGCGCGGTTGGCAGGCGACGTTCCACGTCGAACCCTCGGAGGTTGCCCCTCGGCGCTCCCCCCGGCCCCCTCAGCCCTCACGCCCCGCCGCGCTTGCCGTCCAGCCGCGCCAGCACCGCCCGCGGCGACATCGTCGCCCGGTAGACGTAGATCTCCCCCGCCTCGTCCTCCCCCAGCACCTCCTCGCTCACGCGGAGCTGCTTGCCGACCGCGAGCAGGATCCTCGCGGGAAACCCCTTCCGGATCAGCTCGACGCGCCGCCACACCGCGTCTCGGCTCCAGAAGCCGAACGCCTCCAGGTACACCTCCTCGCCGGTCTCCGCGTTCAGGAACACGAGGTCCGGGACGCACACCACCTCTCCGGGCAGCGCGAACAGCCGCTCGTTCGGCGACACGGTCCAGGGCGATCCGAGCTTTTTGAACCCCTCGCAGAACGCGTCCAGCTCCGGCGTCGTGTCCGCGAGCTCGCGCCCGTGGAACACGAGCCCGTCCGACGGGCCCATCTCGACGGCCAGCGGCTCCTTGTCGCGCCCCCAGCGCAGCTCGGCGCGCAGCCGGAACGAGGCGCACGAGAGCACCGACGGCAGGAACATCGCGAGCCGCAGGCCGTAACGCTGCACCGCATCGAACAGGCTGAACGGGCCGTCGAGCACGATCGTGTAGCCGGAGACCGGATCGCCCTGGACCACGTGGATCAGCCCGTGAAACCGCGCCGCGCGGAAGATCCGCCGGTACCGCGGGGCGCTCTCGCCCTCGACGCGGATCGTCACCTGCGTCGCCTTCAGCAGGATCGACTGTGCCAGCGACAGGTTGTACCGGTCGAGCAGGATCTCCGGCGCGTCCGCGGCCGCGCGCCGGAGGATCTCGGCGCCGCGCAGGTCGGCGTAGAGGCCCGCCTCGATCGCGGCGGGCGTCGTGCCGAGCCGGGCGGCCACCTCGTCGAGCACCGCGGCGCGATCGAAGCGGGCGCGGACGTCGAGGGCGCGGTGCGCCGCCGCCGCGGCCAGGAACAGCTCCCGCCGGAGCGCCTCGGGGTCGACGCCCTCCTGCACCTCGTACTCGCAGCCGTCCTCGAGCACCTTCCGCAGGCCGAGCGCGGCGACGCGATCCCGCGCGGGCACCTCGACGGCGTCGAGCGCGGCCTCGACGTCGTCGCGGCGCTCGCCGACGCGCTGGGACAGGATCTCGATGTACGCGCGCGCGACCGGGAGCAGCCGCTCGGCGGCGGCCCCGCGGAGGTACTGCGGGACGAGCAGCCCGCCGCGGCGGCGGACGCGGACGAGATCACTGGTAAGCAACGTGCTCCCGGCGCTTGTCGCTCACCCGCTGCTCGCTCGTGCCGAGGGCCACGAGCTCGTAGAGGATCGCCGTCTTGTTCTCGCTCCGCCGCAGGATGCGGCCGAGCCGCTGGACGTGCTCCCGCACCGAGCCGCTGCCCGACAGGACGATCGCGACGTTCGCCTCGGGCACGTTGACCCCCTCGTTCAGCACCTTCGACGTGACCACCGCCGACAGCGCGCCGCGGTTGAACGCCTCGAGGATGGCGCTGCGCTCCTTCACCTTCGTCTGGTGCGTGATCGCCGGCAGCAGGAACTGCCGCGAGATCTGGTAGACCGTGGCGTTGTCCTCGGTGAAGACCAGCGTGCGATCGGCGCGGTGGGCGTGGAGCAGCCGCGCGAGCACGTCGATCTTGCCGGGCGCGCAGAGGGCGAGGCTCCGCTGGCGGCGGTACGCCTCGAAGGCGCGGCGGCCGGCGTCGGACTGCGAGCTCAGCAGGATGAACTGCCCCCACCCCTCGGGCATGCGGATGCCGTTCGCCCGCAGGAAGCCGATGTACACGGCGCGCGCCGCCTCGTACGCGGCGCGCTCGTCCTCCGAGAGCGGGACGTCGAGCCGGACGACGTCGTAGGCCGCGAGGTACTGCCCGGAGAGCTCGGTGATCTCCCGGCGGAAGACGATGGGACCGATGAGGTCGTCGTAGCCCCGGCCGTCCGCGCGCTCCGGCGTCGCGGTGAGGCCGAGCCGGAAGGGCGCGAGGCACATCTTCGCGGCGAGCGCGTACGACGGGCTCGGCAGGTGGTGGCACTCGTCGAAGATCACGAGGCCGAAGCGGGCGCCGAGCCGGTCCATGTGGGCGTGCGCCGAGTCGTAGGTGGTCACCGTCAGGTCGAGGACGTCGTGGTAACCGCCGCCGAGCAGGCCGATCGGGACGCCGAACGCGGCGGAGAGGCCGTCGTACCACTGGTTCAGGAGATCGAGCGTCGGGACGACCACGAGGGTGCTGCGCTGGCGCGCGGCGATCGCGAGCGTCGCGACGAACGTCTTGCCCGCGCCCGTCGGGAGCACGACGACGCCCCGGCTGCGCCGCCCGGCCCACGCCTCGAGCGCCTCGCGCTGGTACGGGAAGGGGTCGTGCTTGGCGAGCGGCTCGAGCGGCAGCGCCTCGTACTTGCGGGCGGCGTCGGTGAAGGCGACCCCGCGGGCGCGGAGCCGGAGGACGAGCTCGGCGTAGTCGATGGCCGGCACCCGATAGACGCGCTCGCGCGCGTCCCAGCGGCAGGACGCGGGCAGGCACGCGGGGTCGAGCGGCGCGGCCTCCGCGGCCGAGCCCGGCGCCCCGTCGCCGCCCGGCGCCTCCGCCGGGAGGGCGCTGCCGTCGATCTCGCCGGCCGGCGCCAGCGCGGGGCGCGGCGCGACCCCCTCGATGCGGAGGGTGCCGCCCTGGAAGCTCAGGACGATCGGCGCTGTGCGGACCGGCTCGGTCATCGGCGCCCTCTTTTGCCGCGGGCGGGGCCGCGTGCCAAGCCCGGAGAGCGGCGATCAGGCCAGCTCGGTCGGCATGATGGAGGCGCCGCGGATCGGCGCGCGGTAGCGGACCCACACGAGCGGGGACTCGTGCAGCGTGATCGTGAGGGTGGTGCCGGCGTTCAGCGGGAGCCTGCGGCCGAGCTCGCGGTGGATGTAGCGCGCGATGAGCTCCGGGGTCGAGCGCTTGCCGTCGAACGCCGGGTGCTCGTCGAGGTTGCGGTAGTCGATCTCGGCGAGCACGCTGCGCAGGTTGTCCCGCAGCACGCTCGTCTCGACCACCTGGCCGAGCGGCGACAGCTCCTCCCGGTCCACCTCCACGCTGACGGTGTAGGTCGCGCCGTGCAGGCGCTGCGCAGGGCCGAACTGCTCCCCTTTGAGGCTGTGGGCCACCATGATGTGATCGCGGACGCCGACCGTGTACATGGTCGCACTATACCCGTCGTTCCGGCGTCGGAGGGAGATCCCAATCGCCTGCCGCGGCGCGCGGGAGTAAGGTGCGGACGGGTGCCCGCTCCGGCCGCCGCGTCGGCAGGCGGGTTCGTGCGGGACGCAGTGACCGGTCGACCGTTGCGAGGGAGGATCGCCGATGAACAGCGAAGCGAGCGTGCTGGCCCCTGGGTTCCTCATCGCGTCGCCGCCCCTGGGCGATCCGAACTTCGACAAGACGGTCGTGCTGCTGGCGGTCCACAGCGACAGCGGGGCGCTGGGGTTCGTGGTGAACCGGCCGGCGCCGATGACGCTCGGCGAGCTCCTGTCGTTCGCCGGCTACGGCAACGAGCTGAAGGACCCGGCGCCGGTCTACCTCGGCGGGCCGGTCCAGCCGAGCTCGGGGTGGATCCTGTGCCTCGATCCGGCGCTCGGGGCCGAGGAGACGGGCGTGATCCCGGTGGGCTCCCGGGTGCGGGTCACGTCGTCCCGGAGCGCGTTCGACACGCTCGCGGCCGACGCGGTGCGCGGCGCGGCCTCGGCGGACCCGCGGAGGAGGACGGTGCTCCTCGGCTACAGCGGGTGGGGGCCCGGGCAGCTCGAGCGGGAGATCGCCGCGGGCGCGTGGCTGCCGGTGCCGCTCGACGAGCGGATCCTGTTCGACGTGGCCGCGGAGCAGCGCTGGGAGCAGGCGTATGCGCTGCTCGGGCTGCGCCCGATCGAGGTGCTGTCGATGCGCAGCATCGGAGAGGCGTGAACGCGGGCGGCCGGAAGGCTCCTCCTGATTGACTCGGCCCCGGCGCGCACGAACCTTCCCGGTCGCGTCCCGCCCCCGGGGAGGGCGCCGCGCGGGCCTTCACCTCCGCAGCGGCCGGCCCATCGATGCAGAGAGCACACGCCACGAGAGGAGCCATCATGGAGATCAACATCGGAATCGACGCCAAGACCCGCGAGCAGATCGGCGCTGGGCTCGGCCGTGTCCTGGCCGACACGTACACGCTCTACCTGAAGACGCACAACTTCCACTGGAACGTCACGGGTCCCATGTTCCAGACGCTGCACCTCATGTTCGAGCAGCAGTACAACGAGCTGGCGCTCGCGGTGGACCTCGTCGCCGAGCGCATCCGGGCGCTGGGCCTGCCCGCGCCGGGGACCTACAAGCAGTTCGCGGCGCTCTCCTCCATCAAGGAGGAGGACGGCGTCCCCAAGGCGACCGACATGATCAGGCGCCTCGTCGAGGGCCACGAGACCGTGGCGCGCACCGCGCGCGAGCTCTTCCCGGTGGCCGAGCAGGCCAACGATCAGCCCACCTGCGATCTGCTCACCCAGCGGCTGCAGGTCCACGAAAAGACCGCGTGGATGCTGCGCAGCCTGCTGGAGTAGCCCCCGGCCGCCCGGGCTCGGCCGCCGTCGGGGCGGGGCCGGGCTCCCGGGGCCGCCCCGGGCCGTGCGTCCGGCTCAGCGCCGCTGGGGGACGAGGAACCCCTCGCCGTCGACGGCCACCGCGCGCTGCTTCAGGAGGCGGCCCACGGCGCGCTTGAACGCCTTCTTGCTCAGGCCGAAGATCGCCCGGATCTCGTCCGGGCTCGAGCGGTCGCCGACCCGCGGCGCGCCCGGGCGGGCGAGCCGCGCGAGGATCGTCTGGGCGTCGCTCTCGAGCTCCTCGTGGGCGTGGCCGCGCAGCGAGAGCTCGACCTTGCCGTCGGACAGCACGCTCGTCACGCGGAACCGCGCCGCCTCGCCGCGCGCGAGCGCGTGCGGCTCGTCCGCGGGGACCAGGCCGACGAAGCTGCGCTCGAGGATGACGAACAGCCCGAGCCCCGGCTCGTTGCGCCACGCCTCGCCGTCGACCCACTCGTCCAGATCGAACTCCCCCTTGTCGCGCAGCATCTCGCTGACGCGCATCGTCCCCGCGAGGCGGCCGGTCCTGTCCACGATGAGGCCCACCGGGTGCCGCTGCCCGACCCGCAGCTCGCGCGTCTGCTCCGCGTGCGGGACGAGCAGCTCCTTCGGCAGGCCCCAGTCGACGAACGCGCCGAAGCGCGCCACGTCGGTTACCTCGAGGAACGCGACCTCGCCGAGCGCGACCTTCGGGCGGCGCGCGGTCGCGATCGGGCGATCCTCCGAGTCGAGGTGGACGAAGACCTCGAGCTCGTCTCCCTCCTGCGCCCCCTCGGGCACCTCGCCGCCTGGCAGGAGGAGCACCGGCGCGTTCGGGCGCAGGTCGCCCGGGTCGGGCGAGAGGAACGCGCCGGGCGGGCCGAACCGCCGTATCGGCAGGGTGACCACGCGCCCGAGGAGATCGTCGTACGGCATCGGCGCGCAGTCTTGCACAGGCCGGGCGGCGCGTCGCCAGGGAGGCGAGCGGCTCGGACTCCCGATCTCCGGCGCTCCCGAGCTCGATCCCGCGCCAGCGCGGCGCCTCGACCGGCGGCAGGGAGATTGATACGACAGCCGCTGATGCCCAGGGTCCTCCACCGGCTCGCAACCGCGGGCCGCGCGCTGGGCCCGCTCTCCGGGGCGATCCTCCGGCGCCAGGTCTGGTGGCGCCACGACGAGCACGCGCACATCGAGTTCGCGCTCGAGGCCGGGGCCCCGCGCTGAGCGAGGCAATCGATTGGGCGAGAGAGCAATGGGCGGCACCGCGACAGGGCCCGGAGCGGCCGCGCTGCTCGCGGCGCCCGGAGGGCCCCGCGCTGCGGCGCGCCCCGCTTGGCATCGGCCCTCGCCCGCCCCACGCAGGGCTGGCAGCCCGGGAGACCGAGCATCATGCCGGTGCGCGGGCCGGGCTGCGCGCGCCGCTCCTTGCCGATCGGCCGCGCTCCTGCGAGCCAGCCCGGCCCCTGCGAGCCGATCCCCGCGGAACCCCCTCCATGACAGACAGCTCCGGATACCGCATGTACGTGTTCCGCAGCGGCCGCCGCGACGTCCCCGGGCCGCGGCTCGTCGCCGAGCTCGCGGACGACCTCCGGGCGCTCGCCGCCGGCGCCGATCGCGATCGCGGCATCGTGCTCCGCGCCTTGATCCGCGCCGGCGAGCTCGAATCGATCCTCGCCGATACCGGCGCGGTCAGCGCCCCCCTGCTGGCGCGGCTCACGGACGAGCTCGCCGCCATGCTCGTCGGCGGCGACGGCGCGGGCGCGTTCGCGATCCCGGACGATCCGACGTCGAACCACGGACAGCCAGACGCCTGTCCACCGACGGCCAGCCGCCTGACCACGCCCGAGGCCCTCGCGGCGCTCGCGGCGATCGACGTCCCCGCGACGGTCCCGACCTCGCCGCCCGAAGGCTTCTCCTTTTACGCGCTCCACCCGCTCGATTTCGCCCGGCTCGCCGAGCGGCTCGCGTTCCCGCCGGCGCCGGTCCGGGTCGTCGGGATCCGCAGCATCGGCACCACCCTGAGCGCGGTGACGGCCGCGGCCCTGCGCCGGCGGGGGCTCCGGGCCGGCCGCATCACCGTGCGCCCGTCCGGGCACCCCTACGATCGCCGCGTCGAGCTCGGCGCGCGGGAGCTCGCCTGGGTCGAGGACGGCATCGCCGAGGGGGCGCAGTTCTGGGTCGCCGACGAGGGGCCGGGCTTCAGCGGATCGTCGTTCCTCTCCACCGGCGACGCCCTGGTCGGCGCCGGCGTCCCGCGCGGCAACATCGTTTTCCTCGGCTCCAGCGCCGCGGACCCCGACGCCCTCGTCGCGCCCGACGGCGCCCGTCGCTGGCGATCGTTCCGCGCCGAGCGCGTCGTGGGCGGGAAACACGTCCCGGCCGATGCTGGCGAGTTCATCGGCGGCGGGACCTGGCGTCGCCGCTTGTATGAGGACGAATCGCGCTGGCCGCCCTCCTGGACGTCCATGGAGCGCCTCAAATACCTTTCCCGCGACGGCAGCCGAATTCTCAAGTTTGAGGGCATGGGCCGCTACGGGGCCGAGTGCCTGGAGCGCGCCCGCGGCGTCGCTCAAGCCGGCTTCGGTCCGGCGCCGCGCGACGAGGGCGAGGGCTTCCTCTCGTATCCATGGCTCCCGGGCCGGCCGCTCGAGCCCGGTCACCTCTCCGCCGCCGTGCTGGAGCGCCTCGCCGATTACTGCGCCTTCCGCGCCTCGGCCTTTCCCGTCCCGACCCCCACGACCGACGAGCTCATTACGATGGCGCGTACCAATTTCTCAGCGGACATGGGAAATGAGCTCCCGGCGGAGCTCCACCTGGAGATCGCCCGTCCCGTGCTCGTGGATGGTAAGATGGATCCTCACGAGTGGCTCGGGTCGGCGCCAGGCGAGCTCTTCAAGGTGGATGCGGCCGGGCACGGCGATGATCACTTCCTCCCCGGCCCCACGGACATCGCCTGGGATCTCGCCGGGGCCATCGTCGAGTGGCGGATGGCGCCCGACGCCCGCCGCGCCTTCCTCGATCGCTACCGGCGCCGCTCGGGCGACGACCCCGAGCGGCGTTTGCCCGCGTATCTGCTGGCCTACGCGCTCCTGCGCCTGGGATATGCCGCGATGGCCGCCGCGTCGCTCCCGGACCAGGGCGAGGCGCGGCGCCTGGCCGCGGCGCGGCATCGCTATCGCTCTGCCCTGCTCGAGCGCCTCGCCCCCGCGGCCTCGCGGTGCGCGCTCGGGTAGCGCCGCTGGGCTGGATCCGGAGTACACGTCACGCGCTCACTTCTTTCCTGACACGGCTGTACGGAATTTCCGCGATGGTGCACAGGCCGATGCGGAGATAGGTTCACGGCGCCGTATCCATGATTCGTCCGCGGCAGCCCTCGCGCGGAAGCTGGATCGAGCTCGACGCCCGTCGCTGACCGAAGAACGCAAGCTCATGCTCAAGCGCCTGATCCTCATTGCCGGCTCCTCTTCGAGCAGCGATGAACCGTCGGCCCGCGGGACACCGCTGCTCTCCCCCGCCGACAAGGCGGCGCTCTCCCGGGAGTTTCCCGGCGTGGAGATCGACGCGCCCTGTCCGCCCGGGAACGCGCCCCACGCCGCCGTCGACGCCCGCGCGTGGCGCGCCTCGCAGCTCGATCTGTGGGCGCTCGACACGCACCTGCACGCGCTCGACGCCCGCGGCCTCTTCGACCTCCGGCTCCAGGGGCTCGAGCGCGAGGGCGCGGCGCGCACCGCCTACGAGGTCCTCACCCGCTGCCAGCGCTTCCTCCGGAGGAGGAATGTCGCCTCCGCGACCGCGGTCTTCGCCCGGGTCCTCGGGCGGCACCGGGAGCTTTACGATCTCGACAGGCCGCTTGTCAGGGCCGACTACGATCATGCGATCGACGTCTGGCAATGGATGCTCCGGCTCGACCCGCGCGCGTCCGTCGCCGCGCAGGCGGCGGCGCTGTTCCACGACGTGGAGCGGCTCGTCTCCGAGGCGAACGTCCGGATCGAGCACCGCGCCGCGGACTACCAGGCCTTCAAGGACGAGCACGCGCGGCGCGGGGCGGCCCTCGCGGGCGCCGCGCTCGCCGGGGTCGGGCTCCCGCCCGAGGTCCTCGATCGGGTCGGCGCGCTGGTGGCGTCGCACGAGCGGCCGGGGGACGACGCCGAGCTCGCGCTGCTCAACGACGCCGACGCGCTCTCGTTCTTCTCGCTGAACAGCGCCGGGTTCCTCGATTACTACGGGCCCGAGCACACCCGCGCCAAGGTGGCGTACACGCTCCGCCGCCTCCGGCCGGAGGCGAGGGCGCTCGTGCCGCGCGTCCGCTGCCGCCCCGAGGTGGAGGCGATGATCCTCGGCGAGCCGAGGCGCACATCGGCGCCGGCCCCGGCGGAGACACAGGCCTAGAGGGGAGGTCCGGTTCGCGATGAGGCTCGTCATCTTCGGTCTGACGATCAGCTCGTCCTGGGGCAACGGCCACGCCACGCTGTGGCGCGGGGTGATCAACGCCCTCGGGCGGGCCGGGCACCGCGTCACCTTCTTCGAGCGCGACGTGCCCTATTACGCCTCGCACCGGGATCTGTGCTCGCTGGCGCACGGCAACGAGCTCCGGCTCTACAGCTCGTTCGACGACCTCCTCCCCGAGGCCCGGCGCGCCGTCCGGGAGGCCGACGCGGCGATGGTGACCTCGTATTGCCCGGACGCCGGCCCCGCGACCGAGGTGGTCCTCGAGTCGCGCGGCCTCAAGGTCTTCTACGACCTCGACACGCCGGTGACGCTGGATCGGCTGAACGCCGGCCAGCCGGTCGGCTACATCGGCCCGCGGGGCCTCGTCGATTTCGATTGCGCGCTCAGCTACACGGGCGGCGCGGCGCTCGACGCGCTCCAGGCGAAGCTCGGCGCCCGGCGGGTGTTCCCGCTCTACGGCAGCGCCGACCCCGAGGTGCACCGCCCGGTCGCGCCGCGGGAGGAGTTCCGGGGGGACCTCTCGTACCTCGGCACGTACGCCGCCGACCGGCAGGAGGCGCTGTCCGCCCTGTTCCTCGAGCCGGCGAAGCGGCTGCCGCACAGGCGGTTCGTCATCGGCGGCTCGCTCTATCCCGAGGATTTCCCGTGGGCGGAGAACCTCTATTACATGCGCCACGTGGCGCCGCCGGATCACCCGGCGTTCTACTGCTCCTCGCCGATGACGCTCAACATCACCCGCGGGGCGATGGCGGCGATGGGGTACTGTCCTTCCGGGCGGCTCTTCGAGGCGGCCGCGTGCGGGACGCCGATCCTGAGCGACAGCTGGGAGGGGCTCGACCGGTTCTTCGCGCCGGGGGAGGAGATCCTCGTGGCGAGGACCGCGGACGAGGCCGTCGCGGCGCTCTCGCTGTCGGCGGCCGAGGTCGCGGCCGTCGCCCGCGCGGCGCGCGAGCGGGTGCTCGCGGAGCACACCGCGGCGCGGCGCGCGGCGGAGCTCGTGGCGATCCTCGAGTCGGTCTCGGCGCGATGAAAGGAGGCAAAGGGCGATGTGGGGAGTGATTCCGGCGGCGGGCCTGGGGAGCAGGATCCAGCCGCTCGCGTTCTCGAAGGAGCTGCTCCCGGTGGGGACGCGCCGGGACGGCGACGTGGAGCGGCCGCGCGCGGTCAGCGAGTACCTCATCGACCGGATGATCCTCGCCGGCGCGACCCGGATCTGCATGGTGATCTCGCCTGGCAAGTCGGATATCGTCGAGTATTACGGCGCGAGCGTCGGCCCGGCGCACATCTGTTATGTGGTGCAGCCGGTGGCCGCGGGGCTCTGCGACGCCATCTTCCGGTCGCTCCCGTGGATCCAGCCGGAGGAGGAGGTCCTCGTGGGGCTGCCCGACACGGTGTGGTTCCCGGAGCACGGGCTCCGCGCGCTCGACGGCGGGGGCCTCTCGTTCCTGCTCTTTCCGGTCGATCACCCGGAGCTCTTCGACGCGGTCGTCACCGACGAGAAGGGCAGGGTGCTCGAGATCCAGGTCAAGCAGCGGGACGCGCGCTCGCAGTGGGTCTGGGGCGCCTTCAAGCTCACGGGGGCGGTGATGCGCGAGCTCCACGATCTCTGGTGCGAGCGCGGGCAGACGGACCCGTACATCGGGACGCTGGTGAACGAGTACCTCGCGCGCGGCGGCAGCGCGCGGGCGGTGCGGGCTGGCGAGGCGTACGTCGACGTGGGGACGCTGCATGGCTACCGCGAGGCCATCCAGCTCCTCAGCGGCGCGGCCGTGTGAACGGAGGAGCGATGGATCGGAGCGTGGAGAGCGTGAGGAGCGTGCCGAATGTGCAGAACGTGGATGACACGAGGAAGCTGACCCGGGAGCAGATCCAGGAGCGCGTGCGCGGGCTCGGGCAGTGGTTCCACAACATCGATCTCGGCGGGGTGAAGACGGCGCCGGATCATTTCCTCGGCGATTACCCCACATTCAAGTGGAAGGGCTTCGCCCACGCGATCCCGGAGGATCTCACGGGCAAGACGGTCCTCGACATCGGCTGCAACGCGGGCTTCTACGCGCTCGAGATGAAGCGGCGCGGGGCGGCGCGGGTGCTCGGGATCGACAGCGACGACGATTACCTGGCGCAGGCGCGCTTCGCCGCGGAGGTCTCCGGCGCGGACATCGAGTTCCGGAACCTCTCCGTGTACGACGTCGGCAGCCTCGGCGAGCGCTTCGACCTCGTGCTCTTCATGGGCGTCCTGTACCACCTCCGCCACCCGCTGCTCGCGCTGGATCTGCTGCACGAGCACGTGGTCGGGCACACGCTGGTCTTCCAGAGCATGCAGCGCGGGAGCGCCGAGGTGACGCCGCTGGAGGGGGACTATCCGTTCTCGGAGAAGCGGATCTTCGACGAGGCGGGCTATCCTCGGCTCCACTTCGTGGAGCACAGCTATTCGCAGGACCCGACCAACTGGTGGGTGCCCAACCGGGCGTGCGCGGAGGCGATGCTGCGGAGCGCCGGCTTCGAGATCGTGAACCACCCCGAGCCCGAGGTCTACATCTGCCGCCGCCGCGAGCGGGCGGACGGCGTGCCCGGCGCGGTCTACCCGGCCAGGCGAGCCGGCGCGAATGGAGAACAGGCATGATCGAAGCGGTGATGCTCTGGAACGAGCCCAACAACAAGTCGCACTGGGATTTCGAGATCGATCCCGAGTGGACGACGTACGGCGCGCTGGTGAAGCTCGCCGCGGACGCGATCCGGAGCGAGCGCCCCGAGCTGCCGCGCGTGCTGGGCGGCATCTCGCCGATCGATCCTGCGTTCATCGCCAACATGGGCCGGCAGGGCGTGCTCGATCACGTCGATGTCGTCGCGGTGCACGGCTTCCCGCTCGACTGGAACCACTGGCAGATCCACGAGTGGCCGAGCAAGCTCGACGAGATCCGCGCGGTGACCGACAAGCCGCTCTGGATCACCGAGATCGGCGTCTCCACGTTCGGCGCCGAGGAGGTGCAGGAGTTCGGCCTCAAGCGGAGCGCCGAGCTGCTCCGCGGCAAGGTCGATCGGGTCCACTGGTACAGCCTCTACGATCTGCCGCGCGCGTGGCCGGCGACGACGCGGCACCGCGAGGCCGAGGGCTCGTCGTACTACCGCCATTTCTACATGGGCCTGCTCCGCGAGGACGGGACGCCCAAGCGCGCGCTGCGGCTCTTCCCGGAATGCACGCCGGATTTCGGCGTGTGCCAGTGGTTCCACTTCGAGGACCACCGGCTGGACGACGCGGTGGCGTGGTTGAAGAAGCTCGGGGTGCGCCATCTCCGCACCGGCCTGAGCTGGGCCGACAGCTTCCGCCCTGGCGCGGAGGCCTGGTTCGACCGGCAGATGCGGGCGATCGAGGCGTTCGATGTGACGCTGACCTACTGCTTCACCCCGGAGCACGCCGGGGTCCGGCCGCACCACACGAGCCCCCCGCAGCGGCTCGAGGAGTTCGCGGAGTTCTGCGCCCGCATGACGCGGCGTTATGTGGGGTAGGCGGCGGCTGTCCGGCTGTCGGGGCGACGTCTCTCTGCGCGGATGCGGCCTGTCCTGAACGCGCCGTCGAGGAGCACCTGTTCAGCTGTCCGTGAATGACGCGCCATCTGGCGCGCCGCGTAGCCGTTTGATAGGGTGGAGATCGCGCGCGCCTCCGGCGCCGGGACGACCGGACGTCGCGCACGGCAGGTGGCTCATGTCGCACGTCACGAGCAGCGCGAAGCGAGAGAGGCCCGAGGCGCGCGGCGGCGCCCGCGGAGGCTCAGGCGGGCGCGGCGGGCGCGCGGAACGGCGGGAGGCGCTGCCGTGAACCTCGCCTCGCTCCGCCGCCAGGGCCGCACCCCGCCGGACCTCGCGTGGCCGCCGTTCTCGTGGCTCTCGTCGGGCCGGCCGCCGCGCTGCCTCGTCGTGGTCGCCCATCCGGACGACGAGACCCTCGGGCTCGGCGCGCGCATCGGCCGGCTCCAGCCGATCGAGGTGGTGCACGTGACCGACGGGGCGCCCCGCGACAGCCGGTTCATGCCGGCGGAGCTCGCCGACATCGGGCGCGAGCGCTACATCGCCCTCCGGCGCGGCGAGGTGACCCGCGCGCTCGCCCTGGGCAACGTGCCGGCGTCGAGGCTCAGGTGCCTCGGCGCGGTGGACCAGGAGGCCATCGAGGAGGCCCCGAGCCTCGCCCGGAAGCTCCTCGAGCTGTACGCCAGGACGCGGCCCGAGGTGGTGATCACCCACCCCTACGAGGGCGGCCACCCCGATCACGACGCGGCGGCGCTCGCCGTCCATTCGGCCGCGGTGCTCGCCCTCTGGAACGGCGTCACCTCGCCGCTGATCTTCGAGGCGGCCTCGTACCACGCCGCGCGGGGTCACCTCGTCACCGGCGAGTTCATCGCGCAGCCGAGCGTCCCCGAGATCGCCCTCCGGCTCTCGGGCGAGGAGGCGTCAAAGAAGCGCGCCATGCTGGCCTGTTTCTCCAGCCAGAAAGAGACGCTCGCCCCGTTCGGCGCCGAGGTCGAGCGCTTCCGGCCGGCGCCGGCCTACGACTTCCGGATGCCCCCGCACGAGGGGGCGCTCCACTACGAGCGCCTCGGCTTCCCCATCGACGGCGCGCGCTGGCGGAAGCTCGCCATCAAGACGCTGACGCTGCTCGGCCTCGATCGAGAGCGATGCCTCTGACGGTCCTGCACGTCGGCTATCCGCTCGCGCCCGTGGGTCCGGACGCCGTGGGCGGGGCCGAGCAGGTGCTCTCGATGCTCGACGAGGCGCTCTCGCGCGGCGGCCACCGGTCGATCGTCGTCGCGCCGGAGGGCTCCGCGTGCGCGGGGACGCTGGTCGCCACGCCGGCGCCGCCGCCGGGCGCGGTCCTCGACGAGGCCGCCAAGGAGCGGGCGTGGCGCCACCACCGGAGCGCCATCGCGCGGGCGCTGGAGCGGTATCCGGTCGATCTCGTCCACCTGCACGGCGTCGATTTCGATCGCTACCTGCCCGAGCCCGGCGTGCCCGCGCTGGCGACGCTCCACCTCCCGCCGAGCTTCTATTCGCCGGCGGTGTTCCGGCTCGAGCGCCCGAGGACGTTCCTCCATTGCGTCTCCGCGACGCAGCGGCGCGCCTGCCCGCCGGGCGCGCGGCTCCTGCCCGAGGTCCCGAACGGCGTCCGGCTGGAGCATTACCGGCCGCGGCGGTACCGGCGCGGCTTCGCGCTCGCGCTGGGCCGGATCTGCCCGGAGAAGGGGTACCACGTCGCCGTCGAGGCCGCGGTCCGGGCCGGGTCGCCGCTGCTCATCGCCGGACGGGCGTTCGGCTACGAGGAGCACACGCGGTATCTGCGGGAGGTCCTTGTGCCGATGCTGGGCGGCGCCGGGCCGGCGCGGCGCTTCCTGGGCCCGGTCGGCCTGGTCCGGAAGCGCCGGTTGCTCGCGGCGGCCCGGTGTCTGCTGGTGCCCAGCCTGGTCCAGGAGACCAGCTCGCTCGTCGCCATGGAGGCGCTCGCCTCGGGCACGCCGGTGATCGCGCTCCGCGGCGCCGGCGCGCTGCCGGAGATCGTGGAGCACGGCCGGACGGGGTACCTGGTGGACGACGCCGCGGAGATGGCCGAGGCGATCGCGATGGCGGACCGGCTCGACCCGGCGGAGTGCCGCCGCGCGGCCGAGGAGCGCTTCTCGGCGGCGAGGACGGCGGCGGCGTACCTGGAGATGTACCGCCGGATCCTGCGCGAGGGGTGAGCGGGAGGCGCCGGGGAGGCGCCCTGGGTTTCCTCACCTCTGTATTTCCGTTCTTCCCGGCAAGGCACGGGCGGACCTGGTGAACGGCACATCGGGTGTGTCGTCGACCGAAGCTGGCGGCTCCTTCCGATGGTGGTCACGCCTGGTCGCCCGCAGGTTGTTCGGCGAGACCGGGCTCGGCGCCGCACGAAGGAGGGAGGACCGTGAAGAACGAGATCGCTGGCATTTGCATCCCTGACAGCCACCTGGCCGCGGAGGCGACCGAGCTCGCGCGGGAGATGTCGGCGCCCTTCCTCTTCAACCACGTCATGCGCACGTACATCTTCGGCGCGCTGCTCGCGAAGCGGCGCGGGCTCCAGCTCGATCTCGAGCTGTTCTACCTCGGGGCGGCGCTCCATGACCTCGGCCTTGCCGAGAAATTCCGGGGCCCGGAGCGGTACGAGGTCGAAGGCGCGAACGCGGCGAGCGAGTTCCTGAAGCAGCGCGGCGTGCCCGAGGAGGCGATCGGCGTCGTGTGGGACGCGATTGCGCTGCACACCGTGAGGGGCGTCCCGTCCTACAAGCGGCCCGAGGTGGCGCTGCTCCACGTCGGAACTGTCATGGATATCACTGGCAAGGACGTGAAGGAGCTCTCTGCGGACGAGGTGGACGCGGTGCTCCAGGCGTACCCGCGCCTCGATTTCAAGCGCGCGTTTCCGCAGGCGATCGCCGACATGCTCGCCAGCAAGCCCGAGACCGCCTTCTACAACTTCACTGCCGACATCGCCGAGCGCCTGATCCCGGGCTTCCATGCCCCCAATTTCTACGACGTCATCCTGGCGGCGCCGTTCAAGGAGTGACCGGGCCCAGCGCGTCCTCCTCGAGCGATCGCGCTCGCGCCGGCCCCTCCGGCGCGCGCGTTGCCCATACGCGCTCTCAGACGCGGGCTGCAGAGGCGGCGTCCTGCTGCAAGCGGGCGATCAGCGCCACCAGCACATCGAACGACATCACGGCGTTCGAGTGCATGGTGTGGAACACCCCGCCATCCACATCCAGGATCTGCGACCGCTCTACCCAGAGGTTCGATGCGACGTCGGCGATGCGTTCGATCGCGATGGTCTTCCCCTCGATCGTGAGGTGGCCGCGCGTGAGCTCGATCATCTTCATCGGGTGGTCCATGTTGCGGGAGGCGAACAGGGTTTTGGACAACGCCACGCTGTCGGGCAGAGCCCGGAAGCGGACCGACCCGCCGGCCTGAAGCTCGTGGTAGAGCCGCTCCCCGCGCTGCTCTACATGGCGCATCCGCAATGTCCGGCTCAGCTCGGCGTAGCGCGAGGTGCGCGCTCCAATGAAGACCCACGGCGCCTGTGGTGTCGCCCGGTAGCCGATACCGCCGAAGTAGAACGTGTAGAGATCCTCGATGTCCGCGTAGAAGTCGGTCCGGGTGCCTTTGCGCTCCCGAGCCTGGATCGCGTTCTGGTGCAGCACGAACACGGGCTGCGAGGCCACGACCCACCACGTGCCCAGCGCGATCACGACGCCCAGAGCGATCGCCCCGTAGCCAGCGCGATACAGCACCGACACATCCCCATCGAACCGCACCGTGCTGCCCGGCCCTGGTACCAGGGACAGCACCAGGGCGCCCGCGCCGGCGAACAGCGCTGCCAGAAACCATCCGGTAAAAAGAAGCGAACGGCTCTTGCCGTAGGTGCCGATCACATCGCCTGGATTGCGCATGCTTCCATCCTTCTCGTTGGTTGTTCTTGTCGACCGTGCCACGCGGCGGCGGCGCGGTCCCAGGCAGGCGATCCTCGAGACCGCATCTTTTGCTCCTTCTGCATTACGGTTAGGCGCCGGGTGGGCGACCGCATGTCCCCCCTCTGCTCGAACACTCTCCAGAAAGCAGCGCCCTGGGTGTCGGCGGGATTGCTCCGCATGAGCGTGCAGGGTTGGCGGCGCGCAGGAATAAGGCGCCCGGCGCCCTCGGGGATGAGGTGGCGGCCCGGGTCGTTCACGAGGCGATCGGCTGGGCTCCACGAGCGATCTCGACGGGACGTTGCAGCGCCTGCACCACGAGGGCCGCGAGGCGGGCGGTCGGGAGCTCCGGTTCCGCCGTTGCCTGGTGCAGAGCCAGGGGGAGCGCGGGTAGCGCCGGCAGCCCGGCCTCCCCGGGGCCGAGCGCGCGCACGCCGGCGGGCAGGCCGATCGGCGTGCGCACCGTGAACCCAAGCCCCGCCGCCGCCGCGGCCCAGAGCCCGCCCAGGTCCGGGCTGGTGAAGGCGAGCCGCCACGGGATGCCAGCGCGATCGAGCGCCGCCGCGGCGGCATCCCGGAACCGGCACGGCGCCTCGATGGCCAGGAGCGGCAGCGACTCGCCCTCCGCCCCGGTCCGCGCAGGGCCCCCCGCGGCCGACCCGATCCAGCGCATCGGCAGCTCGGCCAGACGCTCGCCATGCGGCGCCCCCATCCCGTCGCCCCACACGAGCGCGAGATCGAGCCGGCCCGACGTGACCCGCTCGAGCAGCTCCGCATTGCGCGCGACCCGCACCTCGATCCGCACCCTCGGGTGGGCGCGCGAAAACCGCCCCAGCACCCCGGAGAGCAGCACGTCACCGAAGTCCTGTTGCAGGCCGAGCCGGACCCAGCCCTCGAGATCGACGCCGCGGACCGCGACCGCCGCCTCGTCGTTCAGCTCGAGCAGGCGGCGGGCGTACGCCAGCATCGTCTCGCCCGCCTCCGTCAGCGCGAGACCGCGCCCGGCCTTACGAAAGAGCGGCGTGCCCGCCTGCTCCTCCAGCTTCTTGAGCTGAGCGCTCACCGCCGAGGTCGACCGGCCCACCCGGCTCGCCGCCCTGGCGAAGCTGCCCAGCTCCACCCCCGCGACGAAGCTGCGCAGCACGTCGAGATCGAAGGTGACGCGTTGCATGCCAACCGTCCCGTTTTTATGAACTATCCGTACCAAAGTTCCTGATTTTCAGCACGATGATGCTCCGTCATGCTGGTGGCGTCAAGGCGAGCCGGAGCCGCCTGGCAGGGCACAAGGACCCACACTCCATGCGTTTCGCTCACGTCTCACCGCGGAATGTCGAGCCGCCGCTGCGCGCAGGGGACCTCTCTCTCGATCTCGCCGACAGCCATCGTCGCACGCGGCGTCCGGGGAGAGCGCTCCCTGGGAGCGGGCGCCGCCTCTCCCGGGCTGCGCTCGCGATAGCGACAGCCTTGCTCTGTGCCGGCGCGGGATGCGCGCGGGACTCGGTCCTGGAGCGAGCCTCGCTCGGGACTCACGCGGTCGCGGGCGGGAAGGCCGTGACCCGCGTCGAGGTGCAGCGGCTGACGTTGCCCCCTGGGTTCAAGGCCGGGCCGCACACGCACCCCGGTCCGGTCGTCTGCTATGTGACCGAAGGGCGTATTCTGTTTCAGGTGAAAGGCCAACCGGCCAGGTACTACACGGCAGGGCAGACGATCTTCGAGCCCGCGAGCACGCCCATCGAGCGCTTCGACAACGAGTCCAGCTCGGCCCCCGCGACCTTCATCGCCACCTACCTGCTGGGCGACCAGGACACGGAGTTGCTCCACAGGCTCCAGTAGACACGCCTGCGCTCTCTGGCCGTAGTAGCTCTTCCGGCCGGCGATGTGGACACCCGTTCCAATGATGCGTACACTCGTCCATATGACGACCCCCGACGACACGCGATCCATGCGCGAGCGGATGCTCGCGGGCGACCTCTACATGGGCGATCCCGAGCTCGCGGAGCTGAGCGCCGCGGCGCTGGATCTGATGGCGGCCTACAACGCGACCTCGGCGCGCCAGCGCCCGCTGCGCCGCCGGCTGCTGGAGCAGCTGCTCGGCTCGATCGGCGAGGGCACGGAGATCCGCCCGCCGTTCTATGTGGATTACGGCGCGCAGATCACCATCGGGGCGCGCTGCTTCGCGAACTTCGGGCTGGTGGCGCTCGATGTCGCGCCGATCACCATCGGCGACGACGTGCAGATCGGGCCCAACGTGCAGCTGCTCACGCCGACCCACCCGCTGGACCCCGAGCCGCGGCGCGAGAAGTGGGAGGCCGCCAAGCCGATCACGATCGGGAACAACGTGTGGCTCGGCGGCGGCGCGATCGTGCTGCCCGGGGTGACGATCGGGGACAACACCGTGGTGGGCGCCGGCGCCGTCGTGACGCGCGATCTGCCGGCCAACGTCGTCGCGGTGGGCAACCCCGCGCGCGTGATCCGCACGCTCGACGGCGCCGGCGCCGCGGTCGGGCCCGCGCCGGGCGACGCGCGAGGGTGACGGGGGCGCGATGGGCAGAGCCAGCGCGAGGCGCGCGGCGCCGGCGCGGAGGGCGCGCCGCCACGACCCGGGGCGCAGGGACCGGCTGGTGGCGACGGCGCTCGACGTCATCGCCGAGCACGGGGTCGCAGGCGCCTCGCATCGCTCCATCGCGCGGGCCGCCGACGTGCCGCTCGGCTCGACCACGTACCATTTCGCGTCGATCGACGAGCTCCTCGCCGCGGCGTTCACCCGGCACGCGGAGGCCGCGGCGTCCCGCTTCGAGGCGCGGATGCGCGCCGCCTGCGGCCGCGAGGCCGCGGTCGAGCTCCTGGTCGAGCACCTCACGGCGGACCTGCTCGGCTCGCCGCGCGACCTCGTGCTCAGCGTCGAGCTCTACGTCGCCGCCGCCCGGCGGCCCGCGCTGCGCGCCGTCACCCAGGCCTGGATGCTGCGGAGCCGACGCGCGCTGGAGCTCCACTTCGACCCGGTGACCGCGCGGGAGCTCGACGCGCTGATCGAAGGCCTGGTGCTGCACAGCGCGCTGTCCACGGATCCGATGACCGCCGAGCAGATCCGGCACGCGATCCGCCGCTTCGCCCGGTGAGGACACGCATGCCGCATTCGAGGCATGTTCGCCGGAGCTCAGCGACGCACTCGATGGATCCAGTACCCCGGCGCGCGGTGCTGATGAGCGACCGCGAGCACGTGAACGACGTCCGCGGTGACCAGGAAGATGAGGGCGTACGGGAACCCCGGCACGAGCGCGCGACGAACCGGCGGATCCAGCTCCGGCTCCATGAGGACCGGAAAACGAAGCGGGATTCGCGCGATCTCGCGAGCGAGAGAGCGCACCTCCGCGAGGAACCGCCGGGCGACATCCGGCGAGCCCTTCTTGTACCAGGTCGCCGCCTCCCGAAGCTCGGCCTCGGCTTCGGGCGCGAGCCGCGCCGTCCTCACAAGCCCAGATCGCGCTCGATGCGATCTACCGCGTCGTCGATGTCAGCGCCCGGCGATTGCCCAGACAGAGCTCGACGTGCCCTACGTTCGATCTCCTCGATCCAGGCCGCCTCATCGCGAGCGTCGGGCTGCGAGAGCGAATCCATGAGCTCGAGCGCGAGCGTCGCTCGCTCCCGTTCATCGAGCTCAAGCGCTTCCTGGAGGAGCTTACGGGCTGTGCTCATCGCTCTGGAGGATAGCACGCGGGCGGCCGCCGGAGGGAGCGGTAGGAGAGCCGAGCCGCCGGGAACGAGGTGGACGCAAGCGGGTCGTGCGCCGGCGCGGCCGCGCAAGCGGGCCGGACCGCGAACCGCGCCGCCGGCCCGGCCTCCAGGTCGGCCGCTGCGCCTGGCCCCGGCGAGCGCCGCCCCTCAGCCGCCGGTGCGCACCTTCCGGTGCAGCTCGATGAGCCGCTTGCCCTCGAGGACCTTCCCGTAAAAGTCGACCGCCGTCCGTATCGCGCCGAGCAACCGCGCGATGTCGCCGCTCTTCGTGATGTAGCCGAAGGGCCTGTGATGATTGATGATATCATAAGGATCCTTCGCGTCCTGATAGGCCGAATAAAAGATCACCGGGACGTCGGGATACCTCCTCCGGATCTCGTCGCAGGCCCAGAAGCCGTCGTGTCTCCCCATCTTCACGTCCAGGACGACGGCGCAGGTGTCGTCTTCGACGGCGTCCCGGCCCTCCTTGGCCGAGGCGCACACGGTGACGTCGTACCAGGCGTCGAGGACGCCCTGGAGCGATTTCCTGATCGTGGGATCGTCGTCGACCACCAGCACCTTGGGCCGAGCTGCGGTCGTCGGGCCGGGGAGCGCCCCCTCCCTGTCCAGCAATGCATCGAAGTCCTTGAACGACATCCCCGGCCCCCCGGCTCCACGGGCGCGCCCCCGCGCTCGTTCGCGACTTGATTTCCCATATCACCGCGCGTTCTCGCTTTGCAAGCCGCCGGCCCGAGCTCGACGGCCACGCGCGGCCGCACTCAGCTGCTTCGGTGTCCTGACCGCAACCCCAAGGCGTGTGGTCGCAGGTGCGGTCGAGGGCGATATGCGGCGCGATTGCGATCGCGTCGCGATCGTTCCGCGCGCTCGCTGCGCGGAGCGCTCTCCAGGGATCGCGTCTCACGCGCCGGCGCTCGCCGGGGGAGGGGACTCGGCTTCACCGCGCGTCTTCGGGAGGGCGATGCGGAAGGTCGTCCCGTGATCCGGCTGGCTGCTGATCTCCACGGCGCCCTCGTACAGCGCCGCGAGCTTCTTCACGACGCCGAGCCCGAGGCCGGTCCCGCTCTCCGGCTTCGTCGAGAAGAAGGGATCGAAGATCCTGGCGTGAAGCTCGGGAGGGATGCCCACGCCGGTGTCGCTGATCTCCAGCACCCAGCGGCGCGGCTCCTCCACGAGCGAGATGACGATGCGCTTCTCGCGCTGATCGCCGGCCTCACAGAGCGCGTCGCGCGCGTTCAGCACGAGGTTTCTCAGGATGGAGTGGAAATGGATCTCGTCGCCCCGGAGCTCGGCCCCCGCGTCGACCAGGACGTCGACCGCGATCGCGTGCCGCGCGAGGTCGTCGCTTGCCTCCTTGAGGACGGACTCGACGATGGGGCGGACGCGGACCGCCTGGTTTCCGGGGCGCTCTCGTCCGACCTTCGCGTAGTCGAGGATCATGCGGGTGCTCGCGAGCCCGCGGTCGAGCGACTCCTCGATGTCGCGCAGCGCCGTGTCGAGCAGCTCCTCGTTCGCGTTGATCCGACGGAAGACGGTGGCGGTGGCCGCGTAAGTATCGGCGGGGATGTGGCGCTTCGTCGAGAGATAGAGCTCTCTCAAGAGCTCGCTGTTTTCGACGCAGACGCTCCTCTGCGGATCGCCCGCGCCCGCGCCGCGGACCCGCGCGAGGAACGTCTTGGCGCCCGTGAGGATGTTCCGCATCTCGTGGGCGAACCCGCCCGCCATCTGCACCTCGGTCGCCTCTTTCTCCAGCGCGATGAGGCGCGCCTGCGCGTCGCGGAGCTCTCGGGTGCGCTCCGCGACCGTCTGCTCGAGCCGCTCGTTGACGCTCCGGATCTCGGCGTTCGCCGACTCGACGGCGCGGAGGAGGTCCGCGTTCTCCACGGCGATGGCGGCCTGCGCGGAGAGCCAGCCGAGCACCTCGACGCGCGCTGGCTGGAAGACGTCGGGGGTGGAGCGGTGCTCCAGGTAGAGCAGGCCGGTGACGCTGCCGCGATAGAGGAGCGGCAGACAGAGGATGGATCTCGGCTGCAGGCGGGCGATCGCGGGGTCGCGGCCGAAGCGCGCGTCGCGGGGTGCGTCGCGGAGGACCGCCGCCTCGCCGGTGCGCGCAACGTAGTTGAGGACGGTCTGCGGGAGATCGCAGCGCGCCTCGGCCGGCTGCCGGAGCTCGACCTCGACGACCTCGGGCTCGATGTCGAGGGTCGCCTCGAGGAACAGCCGGTGATCGCGGAGCAGGAGGAGCGCGCCCCGCTGGGCCCCGGCGTTCGCGGCCGCGATCCGCAGCAGGCGATCGATGACCTTCGGCAGCACGATCTCGCTCGCGACCGCCTGCGCGGATCGGATGATCGCGGCCACGTCGAGGAGCTGCGGGTAGAGCGGGTGGCTCGCGCCCGCGCCGGGCCGCCCTGCCGGGGCGGCGCGCTCCTCGACGAGCCAGGGATGGCTCGCGACGAGCGCCTGCGCCTTCGCGTCAGCGCCCCAGGTCGCGTAAGCGCGGAAGGCGTTCGTCATGTAGTGCCGTGCGATCTCCTGCCGCCCGAGCCCGCGGTAGAAGCCGGACGCGAGCTCGTACGCGAGCGCCTCCTCGTGCACGAAGCCGTGCCGCCGCGCCCCGTCGATCGCGCGGTCGTAGAGCTCCATCGCCGGGACCACCTCGCGCCTGACGCGCGAGAGCTCGGCGCTCACGAGATCGTGCTTGTGGCGGTTGTTCTCGGGGGCGAAGCGCGCCCAGGTCTCGAGCTTTCGTTGGTTCGCGTCGACCTGGGCGAGGGCGGCGCCGCGGTCGTCCTCCGCCAGACGGTCGAGGGCGGCGAGGATGGAGAGCGACTCATAGAAATTGTGCTCGAGGACGGTGACCATGCCTGCGACCCCATCCCGGTACTCCTCCCCGGCGCGGAGGGAACGGTGAGCCTGCTCTGGATGGCCGAACGTATAGAGCAGCATGCCCTTCGCGAGGTGCAGCGCGAACAAGGAGCTCCTGCTCTGTCCCAGGCACGGGATCATCGTCGTCTCGTCGAAGCTGTCGCCGACGAGCCTCTGCTTCTCCTCGGATGTCGCTCGCAGGCAGCGGACGAGCTGCATCCAGATCCTGGAGTGATAGAGCGAGTACTGGTTGTTCAATTTCAGCGATAGATCCACCGATTGCTTCATCCGCAGCTCGGTGGTCGTCAGCTCTTCTCCCACGAAGAGCGAGTGCAACGAGAGGATGGTCGAGCTGTACGCCGAATATTCGATGTCTCCTGTGTCCAGGCCTACCTGGACGGCATGGCGCAGCGGATCGAGCGTCTCTCGGAGGTGTCGCTTCCAGTGATGGATGAGGACGTTCACCGTGCCGAAGACCTTGGATTCGATCTCGACGGCGCCGAACGTCTTCGTGAGCTCGAGCGCCAGGCTCCCCAGGGCGAAAGCCTCGTCGATGTTGTTCGTGGCGCAGTGGATGACGCCGTAGATCGCATAGACGAGCGGGGCGAGCGGCGAGTTGCCGTACCGCATGCAGATGTCCACCATCGTGAAGGTGCTGGCCGGCAGCAGGTCTGGCCTCGCCAGATACGTCGCTGGATTGACCGTCGTCATGAGCCGCAGCGCCGACCGCATGCGCTCGTCCGTCATCGGCGGGAGCTGGGCCAGCCGAGCCACGTCGGCGTGCGCCGGCGGTGAGCTCGACAGCTGGACACCGAGCATGGCGAGGACGCCGAACGCCATGTCGATGGCATCCTGCATTCGATTTTGTGATATGTAAAACTGAACGCGAGTCTCGTAGATTCGGATCTTTTCGAGGACATCCGAGGCTCGATCCTCGACCACCTTCGCAGCTGTCTCGGCGTTCTCGAAATTGATCGTCAGGTACTCGAGCTCGACCAGCTCCGTGTGGATCGCGAGCGACAGCGCGTGATCCGCCTCCCAGCAGTCGTCCGGCAGGAACGCCGCCGCGGCGCGGAGGCACTGCACCCCAGGCCCGTAGGCGGCCCCGCGCCTCGCCTTCTGTCCGGCCCTCAGGTTGAGCGCCGCGGCCTCGTAGCGCTGCTGCCTGTCCTCGATCAGCTCTGCGCCCAGGTTGAGGTGCGTCACGATCTCGTGGATCCGTGCCTCGAGCGACTCGGGCGGGGTCTCCCGCAGCATCCGTCGCCCGAGCTCCAGGTGGACCCTGATTCGCTCCTCCTCCGGGAGCAGCCTGTACGCCGCCTGCTGCACGCGGTCGTGCAGGAACCTGAACGCCGCGGAGCTCCCGCCGTCCTCGGCGAGGAAGCGCGCGATCTTGTAGTCGCTGTCGACAGGCAAGACGAGCCCCGCCTCCAGCGCCGGCCAGAGGTCCTCGTCGGTGGCCCGCACGTCCTTCTGGTGAATGCGCGCGAGCAGCTTCAGATCGAACCGGCTGCCGATGCACGCGGCCAGCATCACGACCCGCTGCGTCGCCCCGGCCAGGCCGCGGACGCGGAGGATCATCAGGTCGACGACGTTCTCCGCGGCGCTCATCCGCGCGATGTCCGGCGCGCTCCACCGCCAGGCGCCCCGCTCCGGATCGAAGCTCAGGTGACCTTCGCGGTGGATGCTCGTCAGGTGCTGGATGACGAACAGCGGGTTTCCCTCGGTCCTCGAGAAGAGGATGTCCGACAGCGGGCGGCACGCGTCGCGCGACGAGCCCAGCGTGTCGGACACGAGCTGCTCGACGTGCTCCCGCTCGAGCGGCATGAGCGCCATGGTGCGCACGCGCGCCTGGCTCTTCTTCAGCGCGCTCAGCATCATCATGAGCGGATGGGCGTCGTCCACCTCGCTGTCCCGGTACGCGCCGATCAGCAGGAGGCGTCGAATGTCGGCGTCCTCCATGAGGACGTCGATCAGGTCCAGCGAGCCGGTGTCGGCCCACTGGAGGTCGTCGAGGAACAGGACGAGCGGGCGTCCCCGCGAGGTGACCGCCCCGATGAAGCTCCGGAACGTGAAATGGAACCGGTTGCGCGTCTCCATCGGTCCGAGCGCCGGGACGGGCGGCTGCTCGCCGAGGAGGAGCGCGATCTCGGGGATCACGTCGGCGATCACCTGACCGTTCGGCGAGATCGCGGCGAGGAGCCTGGCCCTCCAGGCGCCGAGCTCTTCCTTGCTCTCCGTGAGGAGCTGCCGCACGAGCTCCCGGATCGCGGCGATGAAGGACGCATAGGGGATGTTGCGCGAGAGCTGATCGAACTTGCCGGCGGCGAAGTAGCCCCCCTCCTCGGCGATGGGCTTGTGGATCTCGCTCACGACCGACGATTTGCCGACGCCCGGGTAGCCGGCCACGAGGAGGAGCTCCGACGAGCCGCCGGCTCCGGACCCGCGGCCGCTCACGTCCCGGAACGCGCTCATCAGCGTCGCGACCTCCGCCTGCCGGCCATAGAGCTCCTGCGACACCTGGAGCCGGTTCGGCCTGTCCTTCTGGCCGACCACGAAGCGCAGAGCCGGCCTTTTGCCCTCCATCACCTCGAGACACGCGAGCAAATCTGCCCGCAGGCCGAACGCGCTCTGGTAGCGCGCCTCGGCGGTCTTCGACAGGAGCTTCATGATGACCGCGGAGAAGGCCTCTGGCACGGACGACCGCGCCTGATGCGGAGGGACCGGCGTCCTCGCGATGTGGGCGTGCACGAGCTCCATCGGATCCGTCGCCTCGAAGGGGAGGCGCCCGGTCGTGAGCTCGTAGAGCGTGACCCCTAGAGCGTAGTAGTCCGAGCGGAAATCGACCGATCGGTTCATGCGGCCGGTCTGCTCGGGAGACATGTAATACAGCGTGCCGCCGCCGGACGACCACGGATCGCACACCGCCGCTCGCTCCGCCGGCAGCAGGGAAGCGCTCGAGAAGGCCGTGAGCTTGCACGCGCCGAGCGCGGGATCCACGAGGATGTTGCTCGGCTGGAGGTCGTTGTGGATGATGCTCCGGTCGTGGATGGCGCCGAGCGTGTCGGCCAGCTGCAGCGCCAGCTGGATCGCCGGCGCGGGGCCGATGTCGCGCCCGCGCTCGTCGAGGATCGCCCGCAGGGAGCGGCCCTCGAAGTGCTCCAGGACGAGCGCGACCTGGTCGCTCCGGACCTCCAGGTCGCGGGCCTTGAGGATCCCCTCCAGGTCGAGCTTGCTGGTGATCTCGTGCTCGCGCTGGAGCATCGCGATCTCACGGGGGCCGTGGACGTCGCGTCGAGCCACCTTGAGGAGGCACAGCGCTCCTGTGCTCTTCGTCCGGCCGAGGTAGACGCTGTGGCGAGGCCCGTGGTGCAGCGCGTCGAGGACCTCGTGACGGATGAGCTCGACCATGTGATTCCCCCTGGATCGGATGCCGGCCAGCAGCCACGACCCACGACGACCCGACGGCGGTGGGGTCGCGCTCCACTTCCGACAGAAGTATCACAAAGGGCCGCGCGGGATGTGTCCGAGGCGGTGAGATCTCCGGGCGCCCGCGGTGACGCCGCGGTGTCGGCATCGGCGCCCGTTTGACGGCCCCCCTCCGCGCGTCCAACAGATCCTCTCATGAGGATCCTCCATGCATTGCTCACGTTGCTCGTCCCGAGTTACCTCCTCGCCGAGGAGCCCGCCGGGAGCGCCCCGCCCGACACGGCGGCGCCCGCGCGCGGCGGCGAACGCTGCGGCTGCGCGGGCGACGAGCCTGGCCCGCTCGCGGGGCAGCTCGATCCCTCGTTCGGGGAGGCGGGCACCGGGATCGCTCGGGTGCGCTTCGGCGCCGACGACGACGGCGGCTTCTTCGATGTCGACGTCGCCGGCGATCGGATCACCGCGGCCGGCTGGGGCCAGGGCGGGCTCGGCGGGATCAGGTTCCGCGTCGTCCGGCTGACCGGCGCCGGCGCGACGGATTCAAGCTTCGGCGGCGGCATGGTGACCACGGGCTGGGCCAACTCGACCGGCGACCTGGCCTATCTGGCCGCCACCGGCCACCAGCAGGGCGGCGAGGTCGTCGCCATCGGCTGGCGCGACCGGTTCCGGGACGCCTCGGCGGACGTGGCGCTGGCGCGCTACGCGGAGGACGGCTCGCTCGACCCCGGCTTCGGCGACGGCGGCAAGAGCCTGCTCGACCTCGGCGGGGACGAGGAGATCCGGGGCGGCCTCGTCGCTCCGGACGACGGCATCGTGGCCGTGGGTCAGCGCGACGGGCGCCTGCTGATCGTGCGCGCCACCGCGGACGGCGCCCTCGACACCTCGTTCGCGAGCCCGCGCGGCTACAGGACCGTCTCGCTGGGCGCCGCGTCGGTGGCCGAGGCGGTCGCGCTCGACGACCGCGGCCGCGTCGTCGTGGCCGGCTCGGTCGAGCGGGGCGGCCAGCGCGACATGATCGTGATCCGCCTGCGCCGAGACGGCGCGCTCGATCGCTCCTTCGGCCGCGGGGGCGCGATCGTCGCCGGCGATCCCGGGGTCGACGAGCGCGCGGTCGCGCTCGCGCTGTCGCCGGACGGCGGCATCGTGGTGGCCGGCGACGCCGGGGCCGAGGGGGCGCGCGACTTCCAGGTCCGCCGCTTCCACCCGAACGGCGCGCCCGACCTCGCGTTCGGCGACAGGGGCGTGGCCGCGTGGCCGACGACCGGCGGCGACGACGTCGCCGAGGACATGGCCCTGCTCCCGGGCGGCGCCGTCCTCGTCGCGGGCAACGGCGGCGAGCGCGGCGAGGGCGGCACGACAACGCCGCTGCTCGCGCGGTACACGTGCGACGGCGCGCTCGACCCGGCGTTCGGCGAGGGCGGCGTGCTCCCGGTCGATCTCGGCGAGTTCGGGCAGCTGCACACCGTGGAGGTCGTCGCCGACGACCAGGTCCTCCTCGGCGGCGGCGACGTGGGCATGTCCCCGGGGCCTGGCACCTACGGCGTCGTGGCGCGGATGTGGATGTGACGTCGTCGGCCGACGCAGGAGAGCGCGCACCCGCGCGCCGCTCCCTCGTCCCGGATTCCACGCGTCTCCCTTTGTCCCGCCTGCCATGGTGCCACGGCGACGCGTCGAGCCTCCCTGAGCGCGCCTCCCGGCCTTAGGTTCTCCTCACGGAGGGGGCGGGATGAACAGCATGGTAAAGTCTACGGATCTGCAGGTCGTGGAGGTCGAGGGGTCCGGCACCGTGTCGCTCCCGCCCGACTCGCTGCGCACCAACGTGTCCGTGGAGGTCCGCGGCGAGAGCCTGGAGGCCGCGCGCGAGGAGGCCGCGGCCAGGACGCGGTCGATCGTGAGCGCGCTGGAGGGGCTCCAGATTCCGTCGCTCCAGGTCAGAAACGTGGGTGTCTCGCTGAGCCCGATCCCGGAGGGCGAAACGGAGCGGGAGCGCGTCGCTCCTCCGCGGATCATCGGATACGAAGCGACGAGCACGGTCTCGGTGATCCTCGAGCGGGCGCCGCTCGACGTGCTCCGCGTCGAGAGCTCGAGGATCCTCGAAGCGGCGCTGTCCGCGGGCGCCAACCAGACCAGCGGGATCCGCTTTTTCCTGAGCGCGCCGCAGGAGGCCTACCGAGCGGCGCTCAAGGCCTCGATCGAGGACGCCGAGCGCAACGCCGGCGCGATCGCTGCGGCGGCCAAGATCAAGCTCGTCGGGTGGCGATCCGTGTCGAGCGCGGGCGATGAGGACGGCGGGCGCGCCTGGCAGATGGCGGCCGGTCGCATCGGCTCGCGTTCGACGACGTTCCCGATCGAGCCCGGAGAGATCGAGGTGACTGCCACGGTGCGGGCCCGCTTCCGCTTCGCGAAGCGGTAGAGCCGCCGACGGGGCGCGCGCGTCGCGTCAGGGCGCGCCGCGCCGCCTCCGTCGAAGGCCTGGGATCAAGGCGACGACTTCGCCAGAAAGGCGTCCTCCGTGCCCGCGGGTGAGAGGGCACCGCCGCCGAGATCGGCGTCGATGGCGATGCCGGTCGCGCGCTGAGGGAGATCGGTGCCGAAGCTCTTGCTCCAGCGGTGCTCCCCGCCGCCGCAGGAGGCGTTCACGCCATCGCAGTTCTCATCCGCCACCGTGTGGCAGTCATCCTCGGTCGGGCGCACTTCACCGACGCAGGGCCCGTAGCCGGTCCCCTGGGCGTTGCAGATCGCCGTGCCTCCCTTGCAGATCCCGACGCCCGCGGTTCCGGGCGTGCCCGTGTAGCACGACGCAGCCGCGCCGGGGACACAGATGCAGCCGGGGCCCTCCTCGTTGGCCAGACCATCGCAGTCTTCGTCCGCCGGATCGATGCAGGTCTCAGGCGCTGGAGTGACCTCACCGATGCAGGCGCCGAGCTCCGAGCCGTCGTCGCTGCAGGTCGCGACGCCCCGCCGGCAAGCCCCGACATCGGCGGTGCTCGACGCCGCCGAGTAACACGGCACTTGAGCCCCAGGCTCGCACACGGCGCCTCCCCCGCCATCACCTCCTCCGCCCCCGGCGCCCGCGCTTCCGCCGTCGCCCGCGCTTCCGCCGTCGCCCGCGCTTCCGCCGTCGCCCGCGCCTGCGCTTCCGCCGTCTCCGCCCGCGCCGAGACCTCCGCCGGATCCCGTTGTGGTACCGCCCTCGCCGGCTCCGCTCTCGGCGCCGGCGGATCCCCCGCTCCCGCTGGCGGCACCGCCTGCGGCGCCGTGGCCGCCGCCGCCCTCGCCGTTGTCACAGGCAGAGCTCATCAGCCAGAGCAGCGCGATCCAGCCCATTCGACGAACCGTGAGCATCTGTTTACCTCCCCGAGGCGGCGGCCTCCTTCGGGCCGACGCTCGAACGCTTGCCGCTTGAATGCGGCCCGCCGCAACCCCGTTCACCGCGCCACGTAGGCTCCACCACGGCCGAGGCGAGGCGGGCGTCGCTCACGGCTCCCGCGCGCACCGGACCCCGATGCCGACCGTGCGGGTCGTCGGGACGCGCTGGTCGCGGGTGGAGAGGTGCAGCGCCTCCGCGGCGCTGCGCCAGCCGCCGCCGCGCATCACCCGCTCCGTGCCGCCCGTCGTGACGGCGCAGTCCACGCACTCGGGCGGGTAATCTCCGTGATAATCCAGCGTCCACTCCCACATGCCCCCCGCCAGATCCGCCTGCTTGAACAGCCCGTCTCCCTGCGGTGACTTCGACCCGACCGGCGGGAGGTCCTCGATCACGCACCCCGCCACGTCGCTGCCAATGCATGCATACACCGCGTGGTCCCGATCGAGCGTTTCATCGTCCGGCGAGGTGGACCACGGATACGCACGCTGCTCGGCGCCGCCGGCCGCCGCGTACCCCAGCTCCGCCTCGGTCGGCAGTCGGCCGCCGTCCCACGCGCAGAACGCAAACGCCATGTACCAGCTCACGCAGTTCATCGGCAGGCGCTCGTTTGCGCCGGGCTCATCCGTCCACGCCCACGCCGTCTCCTCCGAATCGCAGAACAGCCCTTTCAGGAGCTCCGCGCGGTCCGGCGGCAGCCGATCTTCCCACTCCGCATCCCACCCGCTCCCCGCGACGAGCGGGTGCTCTCCGGCGCCCGGCGCCGGCCGGCTCCCGGGATACGCGTCCACGAACGCCCGGAACCGCCCCAGCGTGACCTCGAACCGGTCCAGCTGGAAGTCGCTCACCGTGGCCGGGAAGGCCGGGTCGTTGCTCCGGTTGAACGTACCCCCCACGACCAGCTCGCTCGCGCAGCAGCTCTCGTCTTCCTTGGGCCCGCACGTCGCAGGCAGCCCGGCGCAGCGGCTACCAGTTTCCACGCCACCGCCGCCACCGCCGCCACCGCCCTGGTCCTCTATCGGATGATAGGGCTTGTCCAGCCCGACGACCGTCGTGCAGCCGACGCCCGGCAGGCACAACGCCGCCCACAGCCATCGCGCAAATCGTTCTCTCATGCTCCTCATGTGTTACCGAGGCGAGAGTGAGGAATCAACAGAACGATCGGACGGTCAGCGTGCTCCTCGGCGGGATCGCCCACGCCCGCAACGAACGACGGTTCGGGCCCGTTCCGCTCAACGACGACGCGCAGCGGACGCGCGGCGCTGGGGTCGCCCGCCGGATGACCCGCGGAGCTCGCCACCGGGCTGCGTTGACGCAGCGCGGCCCCGAGGCTAAAGGCGGGCTCCAGCGCCTCGGCTCCCTGCGAGCAGGGCGCGGCGCTATCGGCCTCCGCAAGTTCGCCGTAAGATGGACACGCTGCGAGGCAGACTGCATGGCATCGATCACTCCCGATAAGAAGAAGATCAAGAGCTTCCCCACCGAAGCCGAGCTCGAGGCGTGGATGGCCGCGAACCACGCGCAGGAGACGGAGCTGTGGCTGAGGATCTACAAGAAGGGCTCCGGCGTGCCGACGGTGACCCAGCCGCAAGCGCTCGACGTGGCGCTCTGCTGGGGATGGATCGACGGCATCCGCAAATCCCTGGATGAAAGCTCGTTCTTGCAGCGGTACACGCCGCGCAAGTCGAGGAGCGTCTGGAGTCAGATCAACCGCGACCACATCGCCCGCTTGACCGCCGCGGGGCGCATGACGCCCCACGGGCAGCGGCAGGTGGACGCGGCCAAGGCCGACGGCCGCTGGGATGCGGCGTACGCGCCGATGCGCAGCGCGACCGCGGCCACCCTGCCGGACGACCTTCGCGCCGCGATCGAGGCGAACCCGCGGGCGCGCGAGGCGCTCCAGGGGCTGGGGCGTCAGAACCTGTTCGCGCTGGCGTTCCGCATGAGCAACATGAAGACGCCCGCCGGCCGCGCAAAGAAGATCGCCGACCTGGTGGCGATGCTGGCGCGCGGGGAGACCATCGTGCCGGAACGGCGCAAAGAGCCGAAGGCGGCCCGGCCCCCCAAGAAGCCCCGTTGAGGCGGACCTCGAAGCTGCCGAAGGCGGCCGGTCGGGCCCGCGTTGGGCCACGCCGCAAGCGCGCGCGGCCGAGCCTCAGCCGGAACCGATTGACAAGCAACCCCATTGCGTGAAATGTAGTTTCCCCACCCAATAAGGAATTTGCATGCCCTGGCCGGAACCCGTCACCTTGCGCGGGCGCCATGCCGCGCTCGAGCCGCTGACCCACGCTTACCATGACGATCTCGTCGACGCGGTGCGCGACGGTGAGCTGTGGGATCTCTGGTACACCTACATCCCGCGCCCCGAAGGCATGCGCGACGAGATCGAGCGTCGGTTGTCCCTCCAGCGCTCGGGTTCGATGCTGCCCTTCGTCGTGATCGACGCGCGCAGCGGACGCGCGGTGGGCATGACCACGTACATGGACATCGACGCGGCCAATCGGCGCGTGGAGATCGGCTCGACGTGGTACCGCAAGAGCGTGCAGCGCACCCCGCTCAACACCGAATGCAAGCTGCTGCTGTTGCAACACGCGTTCGAGACGCTGGAGTGCATCGCGGTGGAGTTCCGAACGCATTTCTTCAACCACCAGAGCCGGCGTGCCATCGAGCGCCTGGGCGCGAAGCTCGACGGCGTCTTGCGCAACCATCGTCGCGCGTCCGACGGCACGCTGCGCGACACGTGCGTATACAGCATCATCGCCCCGGAGTGGCCCACGGTGCGCAGCCACCTCAACCATCAGCTCTCGAGGTCTCGCGAGCCGATACCGGAGCGCTGAGACCTCTCGGCATCGCTGGGCCGCCGCCTCAGTCGTAATACTCGTTCCCGAGGTGCGTGATGAGCTCTTCCCCCATCATCCAGCGCAGCGTGTTCTTGAGCTTCATCGACTGGATGAACAGGTCGTGCTCCGGGTAGAGCTCCGGCGCCGTCATCGGGCTCTTGAAGTAGAAGCTCAGCCACTCCTGCGTCCCGCTGAACCCCGCCCTCGCCGCGAGGTCCAGGAGCAGCGCCAGGTCGAGCACGATCGGCGCCGCCAGGATCGAGTCCCGGCAGAGGAAGTTCACCTTCATCTGCATCGGGTAGCCGAGCCACCCGAACAGATCGATGTTGTCCCACCCCTCCTTCGCGTCCCCGCGCGGCGGATAATGCTCGATCCGCACCTTGTGGTAGAGCTTCGAATACAGCTCCCTGTAGAGCTCCGGCTGGAGGATCTGCTCGAGCACGCTCAGCTTCGAGGCTTCCTTCGTCTTGAACGAGTCCGGATCGTCCAGCACCACGCCGTCGCGGTTGCCGAGGATGTTCGTCGAGAACCACCCCGAGACGCCGAGCATCCGCGCCTTGAGCGCCGGCGCGATCACGGTCTTCATCAGGGTCTGCCCCGTCTTGAAGTCCTTGCCCGCGATCGGCACGCCGTGGCTGCGCGCGAGCTCCCACGCGGCGGGGAAATCCACGGTCAGGTTCGGCGCCCCGTTGGCGAACGGGACACCCTCCTTGATGCACGCCCAGGCGTAGATCTGCGAGTTCGAGATGGCCGGGTGGTTCGAGAGGAGCCCCGCCTCGAACGCGGCCGCCGACCGGTGCACCTCCGACGGCGCGATGAAGATCTCCGTCGAGCCGCACCACACCGCCACCGCGCGGCTCGCCCCGCGCGCGCGCACGAAGCCGCGGATGTCGTCCCGCACCTGCTCCACCATGTCGGCCTTGCTGCGGCCGGTCTTCACGTGCGGGCCGTGCAGCCGGCGCACGTAGTCCGGGTAGAACACCGCCTTCATCGGCGTGACGGCCGCGAGCTCCTCGCGGACGGCATCGAGGTGCGCCGCCTCGAGCACCTTCGCCTCCACCGCCGCCTCGTGCGCGTTGTCGGGGAAGATGTCCCAGCCGCCGAACTCGAGATCCTCGAGCGACGCCAGCGGGACGAAGTCCTTGATCCTCGGAGAGCGGTTCTCCGTCCGCTTCCCCAGCCGGATCGTCCCGAGCTGCGTCAAGGCCCCCACCGGCGCGGCGACGCCCCGCCGCGCGAGCATCACGCCCGCGATCGTCGTCGTCGACACCGCCCCGAGCCCCGGGAGGAGCACGGCCAGCTTCCCCTCGGGCTTCACCAGCTTCTGCGGCTGCTTCATCAGATCTCTCCTCACGCGACCAGCTCGGCCGCTCACGGCTCGTCTCGACGAACGCCCGGCGCGCGCGGCGCCGCTCAGCCGTTGGCGGCCTGAGGCAGCGCCGCGTCGGTCTCCGACGCCGCCAGCGCAGGCGCGTGCCGGCCCAGCCCGAGCACGCTCCGGAAACCCTCGATCGTCCGGCGCAGCCCCGCCCGCAGCGGCACCTTCGGCTCGAACCCGAGCACCCGCTTCGCGTGATCGATGACCGGCTGCCGCTGCCGCGGATCGTCCTGCGGCAGCGGGCGGAACGCGATGCGGCTCCGGCTCCCGGTCAGGCGAATCACCTCCTCGGCGAGCTCCAGCACCGTGAACTCCTCCGGATTGCCCAGGTTCACCGGGCCCGTCTCGGTGGGGTGCTCCATCAGCCGCACGATCCCCTCGACGAGATCGTCCACGTAGCAGAAGCTCCGCGTCTGCGAGCCGGCGCCGTAGACCGTCAGATCCTCGCCCTGGAGCGCCTGGACGATGAAGTTCGACACCACGCGCCCGTCGTCGAGCGCCATCCGCGGACCGTAGGTGTTGAAGATCCGCGCCATCCGGACCTCGACGCCGCGGCGACGGTGGAAGTCCATCACCAGCGACTCGGCGCAGCGCTTCCCCTCGTCGTAACAGGAGCGGATCCCGATCGGGTTCACCGAGCCCCGGTAGCTCTCCGGCTGCGGGTGGACCTCGGGATCGCCGTAGACCTCGCTCGTCGACGCCTGGAACACCCGCGCCCCGCAGCCCTCGGCGAGCTTCAGCGCGTGGAACGCGCCGACCACGTTGATCAGCGTGGTCCGCACCGGATCGCGCTGGTAATGCGGCGGGCTCGCCGGCGAGGCGAGGTTGTAGATGCGGTCGACCTGGAGATCGTACGGCTGGGTGACGTCGTGCTCCACCAGCCGGAAGCGGCGATGGTGGAGGAGGTGGGCGACGTTGCCCCGGGCGCCGGTCGAGAAGTCGTCGAGCGCGATGACCTCGTGGCCGTCGCGGATCAGCCGATCACACAGGTGGGAGCCGACGAAGCCGGCGCCTCCGGTCACCAGGATGCGCAGCGCAGCGCTCATGTCTCTCTGACCTCCTCTCCAGGCGACGACGACCGAACGACCGCCCCGGCACGGGTGGGCGCGATGGGATTCCTCCCCGCCACGGTCGCTTCGTCATCCTTCATTTGCAGCACGCTGTTTCGAGCCGACACCACACGTTCACGACCCCCGGTCCCCTGGGAGCTCCCGCTCGTCCCGCTCGTGGAGCAGCTCCCGGGCGTATCTCTCCAGCGCCTCGGCGCGGTGCGCCGCGGTGTGCCGGGCGAGCACGCGCTCGCGCGCCCGCTGTCCGATCGCGACCCGCTCCCGCTCGGGGAACTCGCGGAGCAGGCGGAGCGCCTCCTCCGAGGAGCGGGCCACGAGGATCTCCTTGCCCGGCTCGAAGAGCTCGTCGAGCCCGGGCCAGTCGTCGCTGATCACCGGCACGCCGCAGGCCGCCGCCTCGAACAGGCGCACGCTCGGCGAGTACCCCGCCTCGATCATGTCCCGCCGGGTGACGTTGAGCGTGAAGCGCTGCGCGCCGTAAAAGGCGCGGTGCTCGCCCGGCGGGATGTGATCCGTCCGGTCGACGTTCGCCGGCCAGTTGATGTCCGCCGGGTACTGCGGCCCCGCGACCGCGAAGCGCCCCTCTGCCCAGCGGCGCGCCGGCTCGACGAGGAGGCGATCCAGGGTGGGCTGGCGATCGGGGCTGTAGGTGCCGAGGTAGCCGAGATCCCACCGGGGCGAGAGGCGCTCCGGGAAATATGCGTCCGGATCCACCGAGCAGTAGAGCGGGCGCGCCCGCTTCGCCCCGTAGCGGCGCTCGAGCAGGTCGAGCGTGGGGCCGCCGGTGAACGAGAGGTAGAGGTCGTAGCGCGGGATCAGCGCCGGAGACAGGTACTCGGTGTCGCCCCGCTCGAGCTTCTTGAGCGTCACCGGCGTGTCGATGTCGTAAAACGCGGTCTTCCCGCGCGCCGTCTCCGTCACCCAGGCGCCGACCTCGACCCCGTCGGGCACGTAGGACCCGACGACCACCATGTCCGCGTCGCGCACCGCGTCCCCGAAGCGCGCGCGGAGGTCGTCGAGCCCCTGGTAGAGCTCCGTCCGGCCGTACGGAGGGGCCGGCAGATCGCGGTTCTCCGCGTAGAACCAGAGATCCCGCTCGAGGAACAGCACGCGGTGCCCGCGCTGGGCGAGCCGCTTGAGGAGCCCGCGGTACGTGGTCGCGTGGCCGTTGCCCCACGACGAGGTGATCGATAGGCCCAGGAAGACGAAGGAGAGGGTCTTCACGGCGCGATCGCGGTGAGGGTTGCGTCGGCGGCGTCGGCGGCGCCGTCGGGGCGGCCGAGCAGCGCCTCGACCTGCTTCGCCCGCTCCGCGTACGTGTGCTCGGCGAGCACGCGCTGCTTCGCCGCCTCGCCGATGGCGCGGGCCCGCTCGGGCGTGAGCGCCCGGAGGATCGCCGCGACCTCGTCGCCGCTGCTCGCGACGAGCACCTCGCGCTCGGGCTCGAGGAAGAGCTCGATCCCCTCCCACGCGTCGGTGATGAGGCACGCGGCCGCGCCCGCGGCCTCGAACACCCGGGTCGCCGGGGAGAAGCCGACCGACGCCATGCTGTCGCGGGCCACGTTCAGCACCGCGCGGGCGCTCGCGTTGAAGGCGTTGTGATCCGCGGTGTAGACGTGCCCGACGTACCGGACGTTCGGGGGCATCGCCTTGTCCTGCCAGCCGTTGCCGCCGAGCAGGAACCGGAGCTCGGGGAGCGCGGCCGCGGGCCGCAGGAAGAACTCCTCCACGCGCCGCTCCCGGTCCGGGAGGCGGTTGGCGAGGAGCGCGAAATCGCAGTCGAACCGCGGATCTGGCGCGACCTCGAAGTGGGTCTCGGGGTCGAGCGCGTTGTAGATCGGCACGCAGCGCCGGGCGCCGAGCGCCTCGTAGCCGCGCACCACGGGGTCGCCGCCGCCGTACGTGAAGACCAGGTTGTAGCGCGGGATCTGCGCGCGGAACGGGTCCGACGGGCTCGTGCGGACCCGCTCGAGCGTGGCCGGGGCGTCGACGTCCCAGAAGATGGTGGTGAGCCCCGGCCGATCGAGGGCGGCGACCTCGGCCTCGAGCAGCTCGTCGAAGACGCCGACGCCGCTCGCCTTGACGACGACGTCGGCGCTCCGCGCCTGCTGGACGAGGCGCCTCGGCTCGTCGGCGTCGGTGCCGGAGTAGACGACCACGCGGGCCCACGGCGGATCGTCGATGTCGCGGTGCTTCTGCCGGTCGTACGCGTCCGGCTCGTAGAAGGTGACGCGGTGCCCCCGCGCGGCGAGGGCGCGGATGATGCCGCGGTAGTAGGTGGCCGCTCCGTTCCAGTAGGCGGAGACGAGGCTCGATCCGAAGAAGGCGATGTTGAGCGGTCGGCTCGAGGTCGGGCGTCGGTTCATGCGGTGGCTCGCTGGGTAGTGGCGGCGGGCGCCGGGCGGTCGACCTCGATGCCGAGGTCGGCCGAGATGCAGAGGAGCTCGTTGACGCGGTGGGCGCAGGTGTGGCGGGCGAGGACCGTCTTGCGCCCCCGCTCCGCCAGCTCGGCGGCCATGGCGGGCTCGGCGAGGAGCGCGCGCAAGTGCTTCTTCATCTCCTCGCCGTCCCGGGCGACGAGGTAGTCGAGCCCGGGCGAGAACAGCTCCTCCGCGTCGCTCCACGGCGAGCAGACGAGCGGGATGGCGCACGCCATGGCCTCGAACGGCCGGATGGTCGGGATGCCCGGGAGCGACGCGACGTAGGGCCGCCTCGGCACGTGGACGGTCACGCGCGCCCGCGCGAACGCGTCGGGCGCGCGGTGGTTGGGGAGCCAGCCGCGGTACTCGACCCCGGCCGCCTCGAGCGCGGCGCGCGCGTGCTCGGGGTAGCGCACCCCGTGCACGCGGGCGGAGAGGCCGAGATCGCGCGCCGGGCCGATGAGGAACTCGTCGAGCTCGCGGGTGCGCTCCTCGTCGCCCCAGTTGCCGACCCACACGAGATCGCGCTCGGGCTGGATCTCGCGGCGCGGGCGGAAGACCCGCGCGTCGGCGGCCTCGTGCCAGACGAACGCCCGGCGGGCCCAGCGGCGCTCGAGGTAGAGGTCGCGGATCACCCGGCCGAAGGCGAGGACGCCGTCGTAGTGGGTGAGGTCGTAGCGGGCCATGGCCCCGGGATCGGTGACCGACCGGTGGTGCGTGTCGTGGAAGAGCAGCCGGTACGACGCGCCGGCCCGGTGGGCGCCGACGCGGGCGACCAGCTCCGGCTCGCTCCACTCGTGGACGATGACCAGCGCGGCGCCCTCGAGCGCCTCGCCCAGGTCGAGCGAGGCGAGGTCGTAGCGGATCGGGTCGACGTGCGGGTAGACCTCGCGCACCTCGCGCAGCGGGGCCTCGCCGTGGTCGGCGACGAGGTTCTGGAGGCTCCACGCGTCGCGCGGCTCGAAGACGCGGACCTCGTGCCCGCGCTCGGCGAGCTCGGTGACCACGCCCCGGAGGAAGTGCGCGTTGCCGTGGTTCCAGTCGGACAGGAGCGAGTGGCAGAACAGGACGATGCGCATGGCTCACTCGCCTCCCACGGCGGCGGCGCGCGGCGCCTCGCGCGCCGGCGAGCGCCTCGCTCGCGAGCTGCCCCCGAGGAGCTCGCCGTAGAGGCGCAGGTAGCCCCGGGCCATCCGCCGCGGCGAGAACGCGGCGGCGCGGGCGCGGGCGCGCGACGCCATCTCCTGCCGCCTTACGGGATCGTCGATGAGCGCCTGGAGCGCGCGCCGGAGCGCCTCGGTGTCGCCGGGGTCGACGTAGAGGGCCGCGTCCCCCCAGACCTCGCGCAGGCTGGGGATGTCGCCGAGGACGAGGGCGCAGCCGGAGAGCGCGGCCTCCAGGACCGACAGGCCGAACGGCTCGTAGCGGGCGGGGTGCGCGCAGATCGAGGCGCGGGCGAGCGCGGCGGCGACGCCGGCCGGCGAGAGCACGCCGAGGTGCTCGAGCGACGGGAGGGGCCGGCTGCCCCCGCCGGGGTGGACGTCGCTCCCGGCCACCTGGATCGGCCAGGGCAGGCGAGGGGCCACCTCGCCGAGGGCCGCGATGTTCTTGGCCTGGTCCCAGAGCCGCCCGACCGCGACGATGACCTCGTCCTTCGGGCCCGGGGCGAACCGGTCCGGGTCGGCCGCGTTGGGGATCACCGCCGCCCGGGCGCCCCGGAAGGGCGCGCGCGCGCCGTGGTGGCGCACGAGGGCGTCGAGCATCGCCTGGGTCGGCGCCACCACCGCGGACGCGGCGGCGAGCCCGCGGGCCACCTCGCGCCGGTAGCGATCGTACCGCGGCGGCGCCTCCCCGCCGAGGACGGCGGTCCACCAGGAGAGCACGCACGAGTGGGCCACCACGAGCTTCGGGGCGCGGAAGCCGAGGGCGCCGTGCGCGTAGCCGTTCAGGTGGACCACGTCCGGGCGGACGCGCTCCTCGAGCTCGAGGAGCCAGTCCCCGGCGCGCGCGACGTCGTCCCAGGGGTCGTCCATCCACTCGAGCCGGAAGGAGCTCTCGAAGAGGGCGAGCCCGGGCACGCGGCCCGCGGCCTCGCGCTGGGGCGCCGAGAGCGGCCCGCCCATGGTGGCGAGCGACGTCCGGACCCCGCGCTCCGCGAGCGCGCGCGCGAGCTCGATCGCGTAGGAGAAGACGCCGCCCACCGTGTCGGCGGTCATCAGGACGGAGCCGGGGGAGGGCAGGGCGTCAACCATGGCCGGGCGCCGCGACCTCGAGCTCGGAGAGCGGGAGCGGGCGGCTCTCCTGGATGTCGCTGAAGTGATCGAACTGGCCGAGGTAGTGCGCGACCGAGCGCTCCCACGCCTGATCGTCCGGCAGGCCCCAGCGCATCGTGTAATCGGGCGAGCCGGGGTAGGGGAACATCGGCACCGGCTCGTTCGCCCACACGCCGTGCTGCCGGAGCCGCTCCCGGAAGGCGGCGACGTCCGCGGGATCGTCGGTCTGCGACTGGATCAGGTTCGCCTGGACGAAGGGGACGCTCTTCTTGGCGTGGATCAGCAGGTCGCTCAGCTGCTCGGTCGAGAGCTTGCAATGCTTGGCCAGGAGGCTCCTGCCCTCCTTCGTGATGCTCTCCACCCCGGCCTCGATCGAGACGCACCCCGCCTTCCCGAGCAGGTCGAGCATCTCGCGGTTCCAGTTGTCGATGCGCATCTGGATGCCGAACGACACCGGCCGATCCACGAGCGCTTCGAGCAGCGGGCGGTCCGGGAGGAAGATCTCGTCGATGAAGTAGACGTAGCGGACGCCCTGCGCGACGAGCCCGTCGAGCTCGTCGAGGAGCACGGCGAGCGGCCGCTTGCGGTAGCGATCGCGGAAGTTGTCCTTCGCGCAGAAGGTGCAGTGGTACGGGCACCCGCGGGACGCCTCGATCTCGGCGCCCGGCCCGACCGGCGCGGCGTCGAAGCGGTGGTGGTGGTGGGCGTGGCGCGCGACCGTCGCCTCGTCCCAGCGGAGGGCCGGGAGCCGGGCCATGTCGGACGCGTGCGGCCCGCCCTGGACGCGCGCCTCCTCGCCTTCCACATGGGCGATCGAGGCGATCTCGCCCCAGCGCGCGCGCGGCAGATCCGCGAGCTGGACAAGGACCTCCTCGCACTCGCCCATCACCACCGCGTCGACCCCGAGCTTGCGCAGGGTGGCGCGGGGGGTGGTGGAGGCGTGGGGGCCGACCGCGAACCTTAGGCCCGGCAGGTCGCGCAGGGCGTGGAGCGTCTGCTGCGGGACCCGGAGCTCGGGCGGGGCGCAGCGCCAGAAGAGGTAGCTCGGCGCGGTGGTCACCACGACGGCGTCGGGGCGGAGCGCGGCCACCTCGTCGCGGAGCGCCTCCTGGGAGAGGTCCCGGGCCTGCGCGTCGACGATCGCCGCCTCGTGCCCCGCGGCCTCGAGCAGCGCCCTGGCGTAGCCGTACTCGAGCGGCAGGTGGGGCTCGCGGCAGCCGAAATAGATGCTCCCCTCGAAGCTCCAGGGCGGGTTGACGAGCGCGAACCTCACTCGGCGCCCTCCATGCAGAGCTCCTCGGCCGCCTGGCCGGCGGCCTTGCCGGCGCCGGTCATCTCGCGCAGCCAGCCGTGCAGCTTGCGCACGCCGTCGCGGAACCGGACGCGCGGCCACCACCCCGTCGCCGCGTTGAACCGGCGGCAATCGGAGACGTAGTAGCGCTGATCGCCGGGGCGCCACGCCTCGAAGCCGGTCGCGGGGCGCTTGCCGTCGAGCTCCTCGATGAGGTCGAGCAGCTCGAGCAGGCTGAGGGTGTTCTCCGGGCCGCCGCCGATGTTGAACGCCGTCGCGGAGATCTGCCGGATGTTCTCGCGGGCGAGGAGGAAGGCGTCGACGAGATCGTCGATGAACAGCACGTCCCGGACCTGCATCCCGTCGCCGTAGAGGGTGATCGGCTCGCGCCGGAGCGCCTGGAGGAGGAAATGAGCCACCCACCCCTGGTCCTCGGTCCCGAACTGGCGAGGCCCGTAGATACAGCTCATCCGGAACACCGCCGCGGGGAGCCCGAAGGTGCGGGCATAATCGATCACGTACTGATCCGCCGCGCCCTTCGAGCACCCGTAGGGGCTGTGGAAGTCGAGCGGCCGGGCCTCCGAGATGCCGGCGGCGCGGAGCTTCGGATCCTCGGGCGCGTACTGCCGATCCCTGCACTGGAGCGGGACGTCGGGGAGGCCGCCGTACACCTTGTTGGTGGACGTGAAGAGGAGCGGCGGCGGGGCGCTCTGGGCGCGGATCGCCTCGAGGACGTTGAGCGTCCCCCGGGCGTTGATCTCGAAGTCCTCCTCCGGCCGGACCAGGCTGGTGGTCACCGCGACCTGGGCGGCGAAATGAAAGACGCTGGAGGCGCGCCGGACCACCTCGGCGACCGCGCCGGCGTCCCGCACGTCGCCGGTGACCAGCGTGACGCGGTCGCCGTGGACGCGCTTCAGCCAGTCCACGTTGCGCGCCACGGAGGGCCGCGAGAGGTTGTCGAAGAGGATCACCGACTCTCCCGCCTGGAGCAGGCGGTGGGCCACATTGGACCCGATGAAGCCGGCGCCGCCGGTGATCAGCGCCGGTCGCCCCGGCTCCCCGGCTGCGCCGCGGGGATCGAGATCCGCGGCGCTCATACCGTCAGCCCCCGGGACTCCAGCTCGGCGCGGGCCTGGGCGACAGCGTCCTTGGCCACCTGGCCCTCGAGCCAGCCGGCGAGATCGCGGAGCCCCTCCTCGAGGGTGACCTGGGGCTCATACCCGATCTTGCGCTGCGCCGCGCCGATGTCCGCGAAGCAGTGCCGGATGTCGCCCAGCCGCGATTTCCCGGTGATCTCGGGCTCGATCCGGTCCTTCCCCATCACCTTGCGGACGTGATCGGCGACCTCGCGCACGGTGTACGACCGCCCGCTGCCGATGTTGAGCACCTGGCCCACCGCGGAGTCGGCGCTGAGGACCCGGACGCAGGCGCGGGAGATGTCGGCGACGCTCACGAAGTCGCGCCGCTGCAGGCCGTCCTCGAAGATGAGGGGCGGACGATCGTTGAGGAGCCGGGAGGCGAAGATGGCGAGGACGCCGGTGTACGGGTTGGAGAGGGCCTGACGGCGGCCGTACACGTTGAAGAAGCGGAGGGCGACGGTGGGGATGTTGTACGCGCGCCCGATCGTCAGGCAGAGCCGCTCCTGGTCGTACTTGGAGAGCGCGTAGACCGACTCGAGCGCCGGCGTCTTGGACTCGGGGGTCGGGATCGGCGCGAGCGCCTCGCCCGCCTCGCTCCGGACCTCCCAGTCGCCGCGCTTCAGCTGATCGAGCGGGCGGTTCGCGCCGGGGACCACGACGCCCGAGGCGGTCCGGTAGAGCCCCTCGCCGTACACGCTCATGCTGGAGGCGACGATCAGCCTCGACACCGGCCTCTCGGCGAGCTCTTCCAGGAGCACGGCGGTGCCGAGGTTGTTGACCGAGGTGTACTCCTCGATCTTGTACATGCTCTGTCCGACCCCGACCATGGCCGCGAAGTGGTAAACGACGTCCACTCCGCGTAATGCTGACTTCACCGCGTCCCGGTCCCGAACGTCACCCACGATGAGCTCGACTTCCGGGTTGAGGTAAGCCGGGCGCCGGCGCTCGGGCCCGTGCACCTGCGGGATGAGGCTGTCGAGCGCCCGGACGCGATGCCCTTGGCGCAGGAGCTCGTCGGCGACGTGCGAGCCGATGAAGCCCGCTCCACCGGTGATGAGGACGTGACTGGCCATATTCCTCTGGGTCGATGGTCAATGCGTGGCAAAACGCCACGAGCCTGAGCGGATGAGGCTAGGCTATAGAAGAGGGCGCCTCTCGCGCGCGAGGCCGCGCTCGGCACAGCTCAGTGCGCCGCCGTGTCCGATTCTGTTCAGCGCGGACATCGTACAATCGACGCCCGGGACGCCATCCGAGTAACATGTAACTCACGACCCTGCAAGAGCGGTTCGTGAGAGATTTGACAATATCACCCGCAGTGCGATCTTCGAGTCGCGCTGGCGAGTACTCGAATCCCGACAGAACCCTCCGTGATTTCACGGACGATCCTCGGGCTCGGTCCATGGCGCTCCGGCGCGTGGGCGCGCCGTCTGCGGACGACGGAGCATGCGATACGCCACCTCACCGTGGGATCAGGCGAAGCCGGTGCTCCTCTAGGGAGAGTCCGTATTGACTACTCCGTTATATCCCGCTGCGCGCGCTCGATCTCCTCCAGCACCACCTCGGGGTGGACATCTTTCTTGAGCTCCTCGAGGTGCGGGTCGCTGGTCCGGGTCACCTTGAGGTGCCTGGAGATGCCGTCGACGAGCTCGATGAGCCGGGTGACCTCGTGCTCTGCCAGGAGGTTGATCTGGAGGTCGAGATCGGCGCGTTTGTCGGCGAGCGCCTGCATGCGGTTCTGGCTGATGAGCACGAAGGTCGAGAGGAAGATCGCCTCGACCGACGCGATCATCGCGAGCATCACGAACGGAAACGGGTCGAACGGCCTGAGGCCGGGGATGACGCCCGTGTTCACCACGATCCAGCCCCCGAAGACGGTGGCGTGGAGGAAGACGAACGTCATGCTCCCCGTGAACTTGGTGATCGCGTCGGCGAGGGCCTCCTGGAAGCCCTTGTTGCGCTCGCTCTCCTTCCGGACCTGCAGGAGCGCCTGGATGTTCCGGCGCACCACGCCCTCCATCTCGGAGCGATCGAGCCCCGCTGCTGATCGGGCGCCGCGAGCCGTCTCGGAATCGTTCATGAACGGACCTCCCGGGATGAGGGCTCCGAAAGGCGGACTTGTCAATCCGTTTTCGTCGGAGCTGCCGCCCGGACGTGACCGGTCGCGTGTTATCGACCGCATTACGATGAGCTCTGAGAAATTCTAAGATTATCTGCAGCGAACGGGGGCAACGTGCGCGGCGCGGTCCCGGCCGGGCGGGCGCGCTGCTAAGCTCGCCGTCGCCCGCGCCGGGGCGGGTCCCGGGGCACCAGCAAGGAGGAGCCATGATCGTCGTCACCAACCGCATTCCCGTCGCCGAGGGCCACGAGGCCGAGTTCGAGGACCGCTTCAAGAACCGGGTGCACCTGGTCGACCGCGCGCCCGGCTTCATCCGGAACGAGGTGCACCGGCCCAAGCCGATGAAGCTGGACCACGCGACGGGCGCGTGGAGCCCGGACCCGGACGCGCAGGGGTTCTACGAGGTCAAGACCTGGTGGCGGTCGATGGACGACTTCATCGCCTGGACGAGGAGCCCCGCCTTCGCGGAGGCGCACCGGAACCGCGCGCCGAAGGAGATGTTCGCGGGCCCGAGCAAGCTCGATATCCACGAGGTGTTCCTCAGCACCGATCTGCAGGGCTAGCGATCCTCGGCGCGGGCCGGGGGCGCCTTCCGCGCGCGGGGGCGCCGTGCGTGCGAGGCGCGCGCTCCCGGCTTGAAGGCGCGTGGCCTCGTGTACTACGAGGCCGGGCGAGCGGGCCCGTCGGGCCGCGGGCCAGGGGCCGCGCGGCCAGGCGGGGCCTGGAAAGCCTCGCCCATCATGTCAGCACTCACTCCAGGAAGACGGGACGCCGGCGTCGCGCGCTGGCGCCCCCCGGGCCCACGGCCAGGCCGGGGCGCGGGGCCCGAGCGGCCGCGCGTCGAGGCGGCGCGGCGGCGGCCGCCGCGGGCCCCGGGGAAGGCGCTGTTTCTCCTCCCCAACCTGATCACGCTGTCATCCATCTTCTGCGGCCTCGACGCGGTACGGCGCTCGGCCGCCGCGCGGTCGGACGACGATTTCCGGCGCGCCGCGAGCCTCATCCTCCTCGCGATGCTCCTCGACGCGCTCGACGGCCGCGTCGCGCGGGCGACCAGGACCGACAGCGCGTTCGGGCGGGAGCTCGACGCGCTGGCCGATCTCGTCTCGTTCGGCGTGGCCCCGGCCGTGCTCGTGCACCAGTGGGCGCTCCACCGCCTCGGCCTCGCCGGCGTGCTCGGCGGGTTCGTGTTCGCGGCGTGCGGCGCGATCCGGCTCGCTCGCTTCAACGTCCTCTCCCTCGCCGAGGCGGCCTGTTCGTCGGCGCCGCCGCGGTACGTCGTCGGCCTCCCCGTCACCGGAGCGGCCGGGATCCTGGTCGCGATCGTCATGACCCACGGCGCCGCGGACGGGCAGCTCGCCGGGGCCGGCGCCGCGCCGGCGGTCCTCGCGACGACGCTGCTCCTCTCGCTCCTGATGGTGTCGACCCTGCGGTTCCGCTCGTTCAAGGACGTCCGCCTCGACGCCCGCACCGCGCTGTCGATCGCGCTCGTCATCGGCTCGAGCGCGCTCATCTCGGCCCGATGGGCGCCGGGGTACGTCCTTGTCTGGCTGATCGGCGCCTACGTCCTGCTCGGGGTGGTCGAGTCGCTCTGGCGCCCTCCGGCGCGGCGCGGGGGCGCGCCGGGCGAGCCCGCCGCCGCCCTCGAGGCGTGTCCCCTGGGCGGGGAGGAGCGGCTTTCGTCTCGACGCGGGCGCTGAGGGTCGCCGGGCGGCGCGGAGCGGCCTGGTTCCGAAGGCTCCGCGCGCTTTCATACGGGTCGCCGGAGGCGCCGCGGACCCCTGAAACCCCGCGGATGCGCGAAAGCGAGGGTGGGCGCGAGGGCAGTGCTCAGAATTGAACATGAAGGCGGGGAGGCGGGAAGAAAAGATCAATGATCTTCCTGCCTTCCCGCCTTCATGTGAACTCTCTCCGGGCAAATTCGAGCACTACCGCCGCGAGGCACAAGGAGCGTCCAAGTCGAGGCTCGCGCGCGGAAGGCGTTGACCGGATGCCCAACCGCTGGGACGTTCGTCGTCGAATGATCACCCCCGATGCTCCCCTCGGCTCTCCCGCCGCGCTCGCGCAGAGCCCGCCCGCGGGGCTCGTGCCGCTCGAACGCCCCGGCTTCGGCGCGGGCCTCAAGGCCATGCTGGGCGGCTACGGGTATCTCTTTCGCACGCCGGACCTCTGGCCGCTCGCGCTCGTCCCCACGGGCATCGCGCTCGTGCTCACGATCGTGCTCTCCATCGTCGGCGTGAGGGTCGCGCCGTCGCTCGTCGAGCTGATCGTGAAGGAGCCGGGGACGGGGGGGCTCTGGACCGTGCTCATGGCCGTGCTGCGGCTCCTGTCGCTCGCGGTGGTGCTCGTGGCCGCGCTCGCCATCTCGTTCGGGCTCGCGAAGCCGCTCTCGGGGCCCGCGCTGGAGCGGATGGTGCGCAGGGCCGAGGCCGACCTCGGGGCGCCCGCGTGGCCGGGGGTCGGCTTCTTCGCGGACATGTGGCGCGCGCTGCAGTCGTCGCTCGTGGCGCTCGCCTTCACGCTCCCGATCCTCATCGTCCTCGGCGTCGTGGGTTTCCTCTTCGCGCCGGCGAGCGTCGTCGTCGTCCCGCTTCAGCTCGCGGTGACGGCGCTCGCGGGGGCCTGGGACCTCTGCGACTGCCCGCTGTCGATCCGCGGCGTGCCCGTAGCGGCGCGGATCGAGTTCGTGCGCCGGAACCTCGCCGCGGTGATGGGCTTCGGATTTGGCCTCGCGCTGCTCTCGTTCCTGCCTTGCTCGCTGCTCATCGTGCTCCCGGCCGGCATCCTCGGGGCGGCTCGACTCGTCGTCACGCTGGAACGGTGGGAGGGCACGAAGCGAGCGCCGCGCTGAGCTCGGGCGACGATCGGGGCACCCACAGCTCCGGCGAGAGCTCCCCCTCCGGCGCCATCGAGAGCCCGCGCCGCGCAGAGGAGAGCGCCGGCGCCAGATTCAGACTCCGCAGCGCGCGCTCCGCCGCCCTCGCGTGCCAGAGAGCCGCCTTCCCTCGGACCGCACCTCGCTCGAAGTGCTCGGCGAGCACGACAGGATCCGGCTCACCCGCGCGTTCGAGCCAGGCCCCGGCGAGCCCGTGGCCGACCTGACGGTCGCGATCCACGAGCATCGCGTAGGCTGCCTGCCGGACCAGCGCGTGCTGAAACGCGTATTCCTCCTCCCCTGCGAAGCGATGCTCGCCCCGCCGCGCCACGATCTCGCGCTGGGCGAGGTCCGCGAGCAGCTCGTCCGAACGCGCCGCCTCCTCGCCCAAGAGGGCCAGCACGCCGCTCTTCCAGAGCTGCGGAGCTTTTGGTAGACGCAGGAGAGGCAGAAATTCCGGCTGAAACCGGCGTTTTGCTCAGCTTGGCCGGCCGGAGTAGGATCAACCTTTTGGACAGGCGCAACAAATGAAAGACGCAACCCCCAACACCGCGATCCGTCGGACCCTCGGCTACCCGCGCGTGTCAACGAGGGAGCAGGAAATCGCGGGCGTCTCCCTGGACGCCCAGACCGAGAAGATCGGCAACTACTGCCGGCTCCACTCGCTGCCGGAGCCGATCCTGTTTCCGGAAGTCGAGAGCGGCGGCGAGGAGAACGAAGCGAACAGGAAGAAGGTCGCCGCGCTCCTGGCCGACGTCCGCCGCGGCGACATGGTCATCGTGACGGACATCGATCGCTTCGGCCGCGACGTGGTCTTCATCGTGAAGAACGTCCGGCAGATCATGCGCAAGGGCGCCGTGTTCGTCGCCATTGACAAGGGCTTCGATTCGCGCTCGCCGATGGCAGAGGACACGCTGGCCAACTGGGCGGTCGGCGCGGAACAGGAGCGCCGCCGGATCAAGGAGCGGACCGAAGGGGGGCGCAAGCACCTGCGCGTCCAGGGGTACTTCGTCGAGGGGCAGCCGCCGTTCGGCTACGAACGCCAGCCGAAGCCCAAAGGAACGAAGACGCCGCTGCCGCTCCGCGTCGTTCCGGAGCACGCCGCGGTGGTGCGCCGCATGTTTGCGCTCTCGCTGGAAGGTTGTAGCGTGTTTGAGATCGCGAAGCGGCTTCGCCAGGAGTACGGCAACATCAAAGCCTTCGGACGCGCCTGGGTGGTGGTCGCTCTGCGAAACCGCGTCTACACGGGCCGTATTGCAAAGACCGCCGTGCGGCCGAAGGCCACACGCGGCGCCGTGCAGCTTCCGGCGGAATGGGTCCCCGCCCACGAGGCGATCGTCGATGATGAGACCTTCAACAACGTCCAGCTTGCACTGAGAGACCGGCGCCGCGGGAGAAAGCCACAGGCCGAGTCTGCGACGGCGAACCACTTGCTGCGAAGCATCTGCCGCTGCGCGGAATGCGGCGGCAGCGTCGCCGCGATTCCGCCATCACGCAGCGGCCGACACAAGGTAGGCTACTACGTCTGCCGCGGCCATGTTGAGCAGAAGGAGAAGGGCGTGCGGTGCAAGTCCTCCGCATACCTCCGTCAGCCGGACGCGGACGCCGCTGTGGGAGAGCAATTCCTGGCGTTTGCTCGCTCGCTACTCACCTCGCTTACCAGGCCGCCGCGCCAGATTGAGAAGCCCGATTTCGCCGCCCAGCGGCGGGAGATCAAGATCGCGCGACAGCGCGTCGTGGAATTCGTTGCGAAGGGGCTCTTCACGGTCGAGGACGTGAAGGTAGAACTGAATCGCCTGGATGACTCGCTTGCAGCAATCGAGGCGAAGGAAGCCGAGTTCAAAGAAACGGTGGGAAACGACACGGTCGAGACTAGAAAGCACGCGCATGCCTACGTCCAGCAGATAGTCGACGAGTGGAGCATCCTGCATGTGGACATCCAGCGAGCGCTGATCCGCGCGTTCTGCTCGAAAGTCGAGGCGACGAAGGACAAGCAGATCAGGATCACGTGGCGCGATCCATCGCAGATATCAGCGGCGCATGGAGCGCAAGAGTTGCCAGCGCTCCGCCCTGCGCCGGCCGTCGCTGCGCTGCCCGCACCATCGCCGGTCGCCTCGCCGTCCCCGATCGTCGCTGCGCTGCCCTCGCCGTCAATGTCTGCGCGTGACTACCTCGGCCCGCCGGAACGTGCCTCCACCCCGGTCCAACGTTCGCGGGGTTGACCGCTGCGCGTCAACCCCTTGGAGGGGGCGCGTGAGCATCGACGCGGCGCGTCCCCTGCTCCCCTGCTCGGCTGGTTCCTCTCGGCGCTCGCAAGCTCGCCCCTGTTGCGCGATGGCCTGGCGCTGCTGCTCGACCTCTTCGCTCCACCGTTCCTTTCGGTGCCGCAGCTTGCGCTTCAGAGCCTCAGCACCAGCGCCGGCGATGAGCCGGCCCTCCGAGGACTCGACCGCCGGGCGCCGCGCTTGAAGACCTCGACGGCCCCGAACTCGCCGATGTGTTGGTGGGCTCGTATTTCCGCGGAAACCCGGTGAAGAAAAATCGATGAACTCGACCCATCGCTCAGTCATCATCCGGGAGTGCTCGCGCAGGTCGAGGGCGCTCGCCGCGCCAGCCGGCTGCACCGCCCTTGACCTGCGGTACCAGCGCCTTGTTCGGCGGCTCGCATACGCCAGGTGTCCCTCTGGCTCGACGTATCCTGCCATGAATCGGACGCCTATACGGATCATGAACAGCGGTCATCGATTACACGGAAACGGCCTCTGGATCGCCCGTATCTCACGGATTTCCTACCACTACGCCCCGAGCGTTGCGACGCAATGTCGCCCGATCACTCGCACCCACGCTCTTCTCCAATAGAAACGCTAATCAAACAGCCTCGGACGCACACTCACGTACACAAGCCTGCCGTCCGCATCGCGCTCAAAAATGCGTACCAATCGATCTTGTGAAATCACAATGGCCATCCTAGACCGACCCGCAGCAACCCAACTCGCCGCCGAAAGGTGCCGCGTACCTTTGGTCTTGAGATTCAACGGTGGCCCACCGCTCGCGTGCCGAATCATCAAATCTTTTAGCGGCGGCGGCCTCAGCTTCGCGCCAAACGCGCAGAGCCGCATACCATTGTCGAACAACACCGCTCCATCCAACGTGGATGCGCGCACTGCGTTAGATACGTTCTGATCGAACACTCTCTCAGTATTCAGCAAATCAAGAATAGATCCAGCAGTCTGACTCGTGATTCGCTCGTTCTGCGCAACGATCACGTCTAGAGACAGATCGAGCAGTGACACAGTTTTGGTGAGCCAATATGCGGCGGGAGCAGCAGACCGCGGCCAACGCCCCCTGATGACCGAGAATGCAAGTAGCCCGCCACGACCCGCAAACCAGGCCCCCCTGATTATTCTTTCGATGACGCGAAGGCCGGCGATCGGTCGCAGCGCTTCGATCGGCGCCGGCGGAAAGCCCTCGTACTTCAACAACACATTTTTCGACTTAAGATAATTATTGATAAACCGAACACTGTCGCCTTGGATAACGTCGGCAACAGGCTGCAATTGGCCTTCAAAAAGAAAGGCCAACTCTGTAGAAAACCCCTCGAGCAGCACAGTGCCGGGACCAAGCACGGTCGCAGCAACGAATGCATATTCGTGTGCCGTCATTCTCGAGGCAATATCATGATCCATTCTAACGCCAAAAAAGGACTGCGGTCGCCCGACTCCAACAACAAACATTCTATTTTTGAATTTTCTGGCAATGAGATAGGTCTCGCCAGCGGTCGTGAGTCCGGCGAGCTTTAGAAGCGATGAAGGCGTGCATTCAACGGAACCATCGAAGAGATACCCGTCCCATGCGTACTCGGCAGGGAATTGTACGATCGCCAAGCTGAACTGGATGTAGTTAGACTCCTCCCTCGTTAAGCTGGCCTGCATGACGATCGGGACGAGGGCGTCAAGAACATCTCGAGCCCAGCCGGTCAAATTCGAAGCTCCGGCAGGTATGCGCGCGCACGCCTGCTCGACAATTTCAGCGTCGGAGTTCATGGCTCATCGGGCTCCGCTCAATGCTGTTTGGACGTCGTTCGCTGTGCCGCTCGGAGGCTGGGTCCTTGCTAAGGAACCCGTCCGCCGAACTCTGTGTTGACCCGCCGATGGGGGTACCCCCCGCCGGGTCAACACAGAGTTCGGTGGCGTCTGTCGCGCCAGTAGAGGACACACGTGCCTCGGCCACAACTGGCATGTTCCCCGCGATCATGTGCCCGCATCCGACTCGCTCGTAGGGTCCGCCCCCGGTGGTAGATAGTACCGCAGCCGTGGGTGCACAAAAGCTCGCGCGGCGAGGACATTAGCCAATGCTACCTCAATGACCTGCAGGAATGCACCCAATGCATCATCGCCGCGACCCCAGACGTGCCCGAGAGCGTCTTCCGTTCCGTTCGCGCCCTTCGTGAATCCAGGCCGCTTCTTGGCTACGGTATACTTTCCTAGTACGCACACTGCATCCAGCAAAGGCGTCTCAACGAAACACCTGATCGCTTCTTCGCTCGGCCCGTCGAAACCGAAGTAAGCGGAAACCACTGCGGGAATGCCAAGGTGATCTTCAAGGGTACTCAGGCCGCTGCGGAAGGTGGCTTCTGATTCCACCCAGCTATCAGGGGGCATCGGGGCTCGAAGCACATCGAGCAGGGGCGCTGGTCGATAATACCTCCGCAGGCTGCCAATCCCATGGCGGACTCTGCCATGCTCCACTGCCCAGCCCGAGGCTTGAAAATTCGATTTGACTTCGATGGTCACTGCGACGGCCTCGGCTCGAACGATGCGGCGTCCTCCGTGTACGTTCAGACAGGATGCGACGCTCTGTTCGAAGATCACAACGTCCAACTCACCAGAGGTACCCCCGTTGCTGTCCACTACCTCGGCTTTCGAGACGCCAAAGGTTGTCCCTACGCGCTCAGCAAGGAAGCGCCTAAGGAGGTCCGCTCTTCCGTCGCCCTTGGCGGTAGGGTGATCAAACACGCCGATGGCGCGTGCTTGCTCCGTCAACAGGCGCGACAAGGCACGATTGATGTCCCTGAAGTGTGAAGCCATTACGGACGCCTCTCGAGTCTCGGTTATATTCGGAAGGTGAAGCATGCTGGTGTCCAGTCCACCCCGGCCATAGAATCGGGAGGAATGCACTCACCGGTGCTTCGCATTTCAACCTCACCTTGACTGTCGTGGGGCGCATCGGCCCGTCGAACACTAGGTTTGTACCGCGAGTACCGCGAGCGGGTGCGCTGCGCGCCCCCGCTCGTCGGTCACCAAACCCGAGTTGGGCTGCGCTACACATTCCATCGGGAAGTGTCGCCCGAGCGGAAGAGTCACGCGGACGCTCGAGCGACAGCATCATGTCGTCGCCCCCGACAGCAAAAGCGAGATCTCGTCCAGCATGAATCCGTGGATAGTATAGCACTTTGGGTTGGTCTCGCTCTGCTGCATGAGAACAGGATCACAGTCGGGCCAAGTGGCGCGAACTTCCGCAACAAATCTATTCAGCGTCTTAGCGTGCTCCCTTGCGATCTTTCTCGTCTGTGCGGCAACCTCTTCGTGAATGATGCAGAGACTGGCGAATGCGTTATTAACGTGAACAGTGACCTCAATCTCCTGGTCTTGAGCAGCGAGATATGATTTCACCTTAGCTCCCCACGAATCGAACTCACGCAGCAGATCGTCTCGATTGCAGTACACACGCAGCGCCCTCAAACCCGAGCCGTCGACTAGCGTACCGAATACCTGTTCACCAGGAACGATCGATGCACTCAGTACAATTCCGCCGATTGGCATTCCGCAGTGCTGCGAATAATTCCTGAGCTTCCACACGAACGCATAGGAGTCGGTCGTGTCGTACTGCTTTGATACAGCCCTCTTGAACTGGGCCACCTCCGGCGACTTGTCGCCGTACCAGCGCTTAATCCTGGTCTCCACGTGGTCCAAATAAGTACGCATCGCCGTGAGAAAGTTTAGGAGGTACATATTAGCGAGCAACGTGAGCTTGCGCGCCCTGGTGCTCCGCGGCATCATTCCGAGTATCGATGCACTGGTGTCTTGTATATATTGATCGAAAGATGAATTGGTGAAGTCGCTGAACGCATCGCGGCTCAGTGCGACAATGGAAAAAAGCTGTTCCATAAACTGGAATTGCACCAGTCCTTCGTTCGCCTCGGCGATGGCTTTGACCTCGGCGTCAGTGAGCACTCTCATCGAGTCGATCGATCCTGCGCCGGCCGGGTTCAGTACGCCTAACTCTTTAGGTTTCACAGCCACTCCTCTTCAGATGCACAACTGTTACGGTGATATTCGCGCGTGTCGACCGTCAACGTGCTTGCCCAACTATCAGTCGATTACCCAACCGAAACCGCCGGACCAGGTCTGTCTACATCGTCGCCTTTTGTAAACTCCTTCGCGAAAAATCTCATAGATCGGCTCTGCGCTGCAAGGCCCAGATGCTGTCCAGCGCCATAGTGCGTGTTCCGGGCCGACGTGATGGCCGGTTCCGAGCGCGGGCCACCCGACGGGGGGTTCCGACACACCCGACGGTCCGTTCCGACGCACTTGACGAGCCGTTCCGAGGGAGGTGACGGCCCGCAGGCGGCGCTCGCGGTCGCAGCCTCATCGCGTACATGGGCGCGATGTTGGAGCGGCTATAGATGCGTAAGGTTTGAGAGATTTTGCGGCTCAAGTTCGAGTGCAAGCGCAGCCGAGCGGACATCGCGGCGGCGGCCTGCGTCGGCGACCGTCGTCGACAACGCGCACCTGGTGACGCTCCGCGGCGGGTCGATGCGGAAGAGGAAGGCGGTGGCTCCCGAGGTGACCGAGACGAAGACCTGACCGCGCTCGTTGCTGCGTTCCGGTCCACGTCACACCGGACCGGGCCGTCGCGTCGCTCCGGAACTAGCCGTCACGTCCGTGGGAATACGCAACCTGGCCAAGCTCGGGTCGCGCGGCCCGACGAGGAGCTCGTGGCGAGCTCGGCGGCTTCCCTCCGCGGCAGCGCGGCCGAGGCGGTCGAGGCGCACGTCGGCGAGCTTGGAGCTATGGCCCTCCACCCGGTCGAGCTCGGCTACATTGCCGCTGAGGGCGGAGCGGCACGGGCGCGCCGCGGGGGCGCCCCTCGGCCAGCGGGATCATCTCCGGGAGGGAGAAAAGCCGCGCGAACTCGAGGCCGTCGCCGTCCACCTGGTCGAGGTCGACGATGTCGCCGGGATGGTCCTCGAGCGCGGACCTCGGCGCCGCGGCCTGGTCGAACCGCGGAGCGGCCGCAGCGTCGCGACGGACGCCATGAACGACGCCATCACGCTGGCGTCGTTCATGGCGCCAGGGAACAGACGGCGCGGCCCGCCGGTCGGGGCGCCGCTCCACGCCTCGCCGGTATCGAGATCCTCGAGCGTGAGCACGGCCCCACCATCGTCCACCCCGGGCGAGCGGCGACGCCGTCGCACAGGATCGAGACGGACGTCGGCGAGCGTTGCGCCGTCGGCGTCGTCCATCGGGCCGAGCGCTGCGCCGTACCGGCGCCGCGACAGCACTCCTTGACCTGCACGCCCAGGCCCGCGAGCTGCACGCCCGGCGGCCGGCAAGAAGGTGCGCGTACCCGCGGCGGTAGCCGACGAGGGGGAATAGGATCGGCGAGCGGGGCGAGATAGGCACGCACGGGTGTGAACGATCACGTAGAAACGCGGAATTCTGACGAAGTCCTGCTGCATCCCGAGCATGGAGCCCCCGTCGGAGGCATCCCTCCGCCCATCGCCCGCGGAGCGTCACCGCCGCCGAGCGCAGCGAGGGCAAGAGAGCCGCCGAGCGGCACGGAGCCGCGCGCAGCCGCGTCGCGGCGAGCACGGCGAGTACCGCGAGGGGGCGACCTTGCCCGACGCGAGCACGGTGGCACGCTGCTGTGCTCGATGGAGCGGCGCCCCACGCGCTCCGGAATGATCGCTGTGCCTCGTCATATTCCGGCGCTCCCGGCTGATCGGCAACAACGGGAGAGCTACGCAGCAAAAGGCCAACGCGACGCCGCTTCATGTGCTCGACTGGCGCGCTTCCCGCCGGGCAGCGCTGCACCGCAGGCGAGCATGCCGATCGCCCGGTCGTGGGCCTGGGACCGCGGGCGTACCGCGCTCCGCCGCCTCCCACGCGGCTCGCAGGCTGCTTGCAAGTTTTCCGCCCCCCTCCATCGGCGGTCCCATTCGCTTCAGCGCCTCCAGGCGCGCAGCCTCCAGCCTCGACCGGCGCGGCGCCGTCGTTCGGCGCTTCTCGACAAGCTCACCGAGCACCTGCTCCGCGCGGTCCCACTGCGCCGCGGCACCCGGTGCGTGCGCGATCCTTCGCACGGCGTTCCAGGGCGCCTCAAGCTGATCGCACAGGTTGCCGATCTCGGGGTGCAGCCGTGCAATCGCGCGTAGGTGGCACCGGGTCTGCTTGTTCATCTGAAAACACTCTTCGAGGACGTGGCTCGGCGCGCGGACAACTCCGCACGCAAGCTCGTACCAGCGCCGCGAGCTCATGCGCCTACAAAAGCACGGAGCCACAGACCTGCCACAGCGAAGCCTTCATTTTTCGCTCAACCTTAAAGAGCGTTAAAGCAGAGTACAAGAGTCGGCACCATGCGAGGGCGACGGCATTAAAGTGTGATGTAGCGTGCGACCAACAGGACGCCGGGTCTCACGTGACACCGTGACCTGACTGGCATCCGCTGGGACTTGATCACGTGACCGCGGTGTGCGGGGTGACCCCGCCGGCGATCCCACGGTCCGGCCGTCGCGCGGGGCCAGCTCGCCCGGCGCCGCGGCCGGCCGCGCCGGCGTCCGCCTGGACGAGCTCCGCGTTGCGCCAGCCCTCTGCCTGGACGAGCTCTCCGGCCCCACGCGCTGAGCTCGCGCCCCGCCACGTGCTCGGCTCCAGGCCCAGGCCGCCCCGGCGTCCGCCGGGACCAGCTCGCGCCGCGCCGCTTGGGATGCGCCGCGGTCGTGCCCGCCGTGCGCCGCCCTGTCGCATATGTATGCGACAAAACGGAGGTGGCCGGCTCGCCAGAGCCCCTCAGCCGACCCCGCGCAGAATTACCAAATCGACCCCTTCGCGCCCCCCCAAAATCGGGCTCCCTGGCGCTCCCTCGAAACGGGCTAACTGCGCGTCACCAGAGCGGCTTCCCCGGCAGAGCAGATCCCGGTAACTCGCGGCGACTTACCGGATCGTCAGAATTACCATTTAGGGCCTCCTGGCGGGCACTCGTTCAGGCTCGGCCCCGAACCCGAAACACCACAACAAGGGAGGTTCGACATGGCAGGAGCAGCTACCCTTGCGCCGTCAGCGGCTCCAGAAGGGCGGTCGTCGGACCGCGCCGGCAGGCGACGCTGCTGCACAGGCGACATCGTGCGCAGCGCCCCGGTGTTCGGCCGTCGGCGCGCCGTGACCGCGACCTGTCCCACAACGCGCTCCGACGAGCCGCCCGCGCGCTGAACGGTCACGTACGGCGACATCGTCCCGTTCCAGACGCGCAGCCGGCGGACGTCGCCACAGCAGCGGGCCCGCCCCGGGGCGGTCGTCGTGCGCCGCTGTGATGCCGCTCACGCTATCCGCGCCCGCCATGCGTGGGAGACCGAGCGACAGCGGTGGCCTTCACGTCAGACCGGCCAGACCCGGCGATGGGGCGCGGACGTCCAGGTATGCCGATCCAGGCGGCGCACGGCGACGTTGAACGCGGGCGCGACATTGGGGCCCTGCGCACGTCCATCGAGCACGAGACCATGGGGGCGCCGGCCGACGTCGCAGGCGCCGCGACGTGGAAGACGTGGAACCAGAGGGTGCCGCACGGGTCGGCGGGCGCGGTGACCGGCCGACGCTGACGGCCTCGAACCCCGGTCCGCCAACGCCGAGTTCGACGCCTATTCTTCGCCCAGAAGCGCGCGCATCTTGTCGAGCAGATCTCGCCTGACCCGCTGCCGGTTCAGGTCGTCCTCGTAACCGGCCTCGACGGGTGACACCTTGACGACGCCTTTGATCATCATAAGAGCGTCGATCATTCGCTCCGCCTCATGGTCATCCAAGTCACGCCGAAAGTGAACAACCAGCCCCTTGGCGCTCATTGCAGCCACGCTCTCCGCGTGAAGGACTCCCCGGCTTCCCGACACCTGATGATGTCTCGTAGCGCGCCGATGGCCCTTGTGCGTCGCTTGTATATCGTGGAGAGAGGCACCCCTGCGTCTTGGGCTACCTGGGCCATCGGAACTCCGTTCAGGTCGTGTGCCACGAGAACAAATCGCAGCTCCGGAACGAGCTCATTCACTGCATCGATGGTGCTGGCCCTGACGTTGTCGGACTCCATCACAGCAGCAGCATCCGGCGCCGGATCAAGCACCTCGATCAGATCGACCAGCTCCTCCCTGCGGTGCTGCGCACGTTCGTGGTAGTGCGCGGCAACGTGTACGGTGATGGTGTTCAACCAGCGCTCCGGCCTGCCGAGCTTCGGATCGAACCTGTGCCAGCTCTCGCAGACATTGACCCAGACTTGGCCCGCGACGTCGCCACGGTGGCACCGTGGGACCCCCAGCCTCTCCAACCACCGCAGCACTGAGCGAACCAACATCGGGCAAAACAAGCGCGCGTACGCCTCAGCGCGCTTGCCTTCGTTCGGACGATCCATGGCCTTACCCCCCTTGGGCGATCGCCCCCTATGGTGAACGCGACGCACGGCCACGCTCACCCATGGCTCCCTACTCCCGGAAATGTCTTGTTCAGAGGAGAGCGCTCGGCCTCCTCGGACCCGTCGGCAGAGCTCGCCCCCCCTTCGTCACGCTGTAGCGGGAAGCTCGTCAGCGTCCCCGCGCGCCGGGCGAGCTCGTCCCCCACGGCGGCGCGGACAGGGAGCGGCGACCGAAGCCGCGGCAGTGGAGGCGGCGGTAGCTTCGCCCGCGGGCTCCTGGCCGCAAGCTCGGGAGACGGCACAACAGGCGGAGGAACATCGAGCGCGCGAGGAGGTATTGTCGGCGGAGTCAGCGGCGCCGACTCCGCGCGAGGTGCCGCGCTCTCGCGCTTGGTGACGGGCTCGCCGACCTGCATCATCACGGTCTCCTCTGCGTCCGCTCGACGGTCGTCGTGTAGCCGCCACAGGCGCTCCCAGTACCGAGCAGGCGTGCCGGTGAAGGCCTCGAGCTGCCGGGCAAGGCCGGGCGTCATCGGCAGGTCGCTCCTCAGGAGCCGCTCCACCTCCGTCGGCTCCAACCCCGTGCTCTCGGCCAGCTTCCTCCTCCACGAAGGCATCGTCGCGCAGCACGACTCGAGGACCCTTCCTGGCGAGGGGACGGGGCGCGCGCGGACGTCTGTCAGCGCGACGAGCACCGCATCGACGTGACAGTCCAGAAGGCGCCGGTATCGGTCTCGCTCCCCCGCTGCCTGCTCCATCGCATCGGTGAGGGCGGCCTCCTCGTCATCGTGAGCGAGCTCGCGCGCCTCGCGAAGCCCCCGCTCCCGTCCCAGCGCTTCGCGCGCGGTGACCGCGTAGCCGATCGCGACGCAGGCTATCATCGCGAGCCCGAGCGGCGAGATGAGCCACATCGCACCAAGTAGATCCTCCATCGTATTCATCGCGTTTCGTCTCCTGGACGTGATCGTTCGTGTCGGGACGCAAGGCGGATCTCCGCCTTGTGCCGTCCGAAGACGTCACCAGGGTCCCCGCCTGCTAGCTGCCGAAGGACAGCCGAGGATTCAGCGAAGCTGCCGGAGGAGCGCTTCGCGCTCGGCGACCAGCCGCCCACGGGGGAACTCCCGCGCGTGGGCGTTCAGCAGCCGGAGAGCCTCGACATTCGCCGTCGCATTGCGGGCCTCGACGGCCCTCCGGGCCTGGGTGATCAGGCTCATCTCGCGCTCGCTGCGGGTCGGTCGAACGGCGCTCGCCGAAGACGCGGGCCGGCGCTCGGTCGTCGACGAGGGAGCGGGCCTGCTGCTCGCCACCGCCTGCCCGTGCGCGCCCCCTTGCTCCTTCGGCTTCGGCGACGAGATCTCGCGCGCGATCGGCGCGGCCGGTGGCGCCGCGCTGTGCTCGCGTTCTCCGCCGGTGGGCGTCGCGGCGCTGGGCGCGCCGTCTCGCGCAGGGAACGCGCCAGCCTCCTGCGCAGCGTGCGGGGTGGCAGGGACCGCAGCCGCCCCGAGCCACGATTCCGGGTCGGGCAACGATGTCGCGGAGGAGACGAGCGCGCCGGTCAGCACAACGAGCCCGGCCTGGACCAGGATCCTCAGGCCCAGACGGCGCAGCGAGGCCACCCACGACGCGCGACGGCGGAAGCCCAGTGCAAGCGGCACGCAGGCGCTGTCGTCCCATCCCTGAGAGCGCTGTCGCTCCTGCCACCGCTCCCGCTGGACCCTGAGCGCCTTGCGCGCCCGCCAGTGTCGCGTTCTCACCGTGTCCAGCGGAAGTCCCTGCTCGGCCGCGATCTCGGCGAGCGGAACCCCTTGGAGGTCGTGCTTGATGAAGACATCTCGGTACTTGGGATCGAGTCGGTCCAGAAGCTGCCGCGCGATCTCTTCCCGCTGCCGTCTCCGGAGCAGCTCTTCCGGCGTGGGGCACTCATCTTGGATCTCGCACCCATCGAACGATGTCAGCACCTCGCCGCGGCGGTGTGCGTCACGGACGTGATTGCGCGCTTGGTTGATGGCGATCGTGACGTGGTACGGGCCTGGGTCTCCCCCCGGCTCGATGCGCTTGTCGGCCTGCAGGCCCCGCAGCAGCGCCTCCTGGGCGACATCCTCGACGTTTCGCGCCGGCACACCGTGGCGCCGGGCGAGGCGTCGGAAGAGCTCGAAGCCGGGGGCGACGGTCGCGGGCTTGTCCACGGTTAGCAGCACACTTGAGCCGCCCCCGATGCTTCAGAGAAAAGAACCAACGAGCGATTTTTGGTCGGCCAACGTGCGCCAATATGCCACCTTTGTATACACACGAGCGGTCTTATCAGGACGGCCGAGCTCATTCCGTCATACGGCCACCGATTCTCGCCCAAACGGCCGACGAGTCGCGGCCCCCGCCGGTTGACGCCGAACGGCCGGCGGAAGTACCGTCACCGGATGCGTTGCATTGCGCATTCGCTCTCGATTTCTCTCATGCTCGGGGTCGCAACAGGTTTCCCGACCTCGGCCAGCGCCAATGATGGCCCCTCAAGGGCGCAACAGGCTTCCCGTAGTCTGCCTGCGCCGCCGATCTCCGCCCCACAGGCGAGACCGCGCGCGCGCGAAAACTCGTCGGTGAAAGACCATGTTCGCCGTGGTCAGAGAGCGCGCAATGCCGGGCGGTGGACGGAGGCATACGCTGCCTACAAGGCCGCTTTCGAGGCCGCAGTCCCGACGACCAGTACCGAGCGAGAGCGGGCGGAGATCGCCGGCGAGCTCGGCCTCTGCGAGGTCGCGTTGCACAAGTACCGCGATGCGGCCGAGCACCTTGCCAAGAGCCTCGAACAGCGCGAAGCGCTGCCGGACGCGCTCGAGCGGCGATTCGAGGCAGGCCACCGCGAGGCAGTGAAGCGCGTCGCCACGCTCGTGCTCTCGGTCGATCCGCCCGACGCCGAGGTGCTCATCGGCGGCGAGCGCGTCGGGAGGACCGCGCGGACCTACACGCTGTTCTTCGAGCCGGGCCAACACGTCATGGTGCGGGCTCACGCACCGGGCCGCACGGAGGCGTTTCAGAGCTTCCGCAGCGTGGTGGGCGCGGAGCACGAGATGACGCTGGAGCTGCTCCCCCTTGCGGTGGCGAGCAGCGCCAACGAGGCCAGCAGCGCCAAGGATACAGCGCCAGCGACGCCGCCCCCCTTGCGCACGTTGCCCGCTGCGCGCGCGCAGGCTACCAGCCCGTGGGCCTCCTGGCCGGGGACGCTGCGCATCACGGGGATCGCCGTCACGACGGCTGGCGTGGCGGTGGGCACCATCCTCATGGTCCGGGCGGGCAAGCTCGACGACGATCTGAGCGCCCGGCGAGCTCGGCTCCAAAGCGAGCCGTCATCGAGCGCGTCGATGTGCTGGCAAGCGCCTCGGAGCTCGCCGTGTGGCGAGCTGGCGCGCCTGCTGGACGCGCGCAACATGCACGGCCGCGCCGGTCTGGCCGCGGTGATCACCGGCGGTGTCGTCGGTGCCGTGACCGCCGCGTCGTTCTTCACGGACTTCTCCTTCCTGCGATTCAAGCCGGCTCAGGATCGGGTCGAGGTCTCGCCCGTGGCGAATGGGAGCGAGATCGGCGCGCGAATCGAGGGGGTATGGTGAACGCGCGGGGGGCCGGGAGAACGGGTTCACTGGCGGGCCGAAGCGCCGTGACGTCGGTCGCCGCTCTCGCTGTCTGCGTGGGGGGAGCTAGCACGCTGACAGCTTGCGCGGCGTATCCCGATGATTGCTCGGCAAAGCTGGCGTGTGCTCCCGATCCGGAGCCTCCGCCCGACCTCTGCGCGGGAGAGCCCGGCACAGCGCCAGCGCTCGACAAGTGCGGGGTGTTCGTCAGCGAGCAGGGCGACGACAACAGCGCCGGAACGAAGCGCGCGCCGGTGAGGACGTTGCAACACGCGATCGGGCTCGCCGCGCACGGGCGCGGCCACGGCGAGCGGCCGACCCGGCGCGTGTACGCGTGCGGCGGGTTGTTCGAGGAGGCCATCTCGCTCCCCCAGGGTGTCGACCTCTGGGGCGGTCGTCTGTGTGCCGGCGGAGACTGGTCCTACGGAGGGCCGCTCGACGAGCAGCACGCGTTGACCGTCATCGCGCCTCCCGTCGGGATCCCGGTGCGGGTCCTCGGGGGGGACGATGGGCGCATCGCGAGGGACGACACGACATCGGTGATCTTCGGCGTGCGCGCCGTGGCGGCCGACGCCTCCGCGCGCGATGGCAAGTCGTCGATCGCGATGCTCCTGAGCCCTGGGGCCAGGGCAATCGTGCGGGCGAGCGAGATCTTCGCAGGCGACGGAAAGGATGGGGAGCCTGGCGAGGACGCGCCGAGCTTCCGCGCGAGCGCCGGCGTGGTAGGGAACAACGGCGTGGATGCCTGCACCGCGGACGTGGCGCTGGGCGCCCTTCCAGTCGTGACCGTGTGCGACGACGGCATCGAGTCGACGGGTGGCCAGGGGGGCGATGGAGGCCGCGAGACGGGCGGCGACGGGACTTCAGGAACGCCGGAACCGGTCGGGACGCCGGACAATCGCGGCTTGGCTGGCGGTGGCGCGTCCAGCATGCCGTGCAAGGATGGGGAGAGGGGAGCAGACGGCGCCCCTGCGGAGCGCGCTGCCGGAGCGGTTGGCCCTGGTCGTCTGGGCCTCGACGGATGGGTCGGCGTCCGCGGGAAGGACGGGGAGAAGGGCGGCGCCGGTCAGGGCGGCGGCGGGGGCGGCGGCGGCAAGGGGCGCGACGACATGAACGCGTGTCCGGCAGGTCGACCCCAGAGCGGTGCGGCCGGCGGATCGGGCGGCAGCGGCGGCTGCGGGGGCAAGGGGGGCAAGGGGGGCGGCTACGGCGGCGCGAGCATCGCGATCGTGGCCTTGCAAGGGAGCGACCTCACGGTCGATGACGACAGCACGGTCCTCGGGGCCAAGGGCGGCAATGGCGGGGTCGGCGGAACGGGCCAGTGGGGAGGCTTTGGCGTCGGCGGCGGCCGAGGTGGACGCCTTTTTGTGACCGACACGTCGCGAGGATGCGACGGCGGCTCTGGCGGCCATGGCGGTCGCGGGGGCGATGCAGGCGGCGGTCTCGGTGGCCACTCACTCGGCATCGGCTCCGTGGGCGCCTCCGTGACCATCTTGCCGCATGCGACGGTCTTGCCCGGACAACCCGGCACCGGGGGGCTCGGCGGCAATGCAACCCCGGAAAGCCGCTCCGGCCAGGGGCATGACGGGACTAACGTGTTCTGGTACCGGTTCGATGCGCCAGACCCGGAGCCGCCTCAGTGAACCGCCCTGTGGCGGTCGGCGCACGTCAGGAGATGCACATGAACAAGAGCACCGCAGCGACCTTGGTCCTTCTGCTGTCTCCGTGGGCGATCGGCTGCGGAACTGCGCCCGGCGTGAACGACGCTGGCGTGACGCCTTGTGAAGGCACCTCGTGCGTGGACGAGCCGCCGCCGGAGTCGGTCTGCGTCGAGCACGTCGCTGCCGATATCATCGACGACGGTTGCGGCGTGTTCGTCGCCGGAGCCTTGGGTGGGGGCGACGACAGGAACCCCGGCACGAAGGCGAAGCCGGTGTTCACCGTCGAGCGCGCCGTCGAGCTCGCGCGCGCTGGACGAGGGCGCGTGTTCATCTGCAACGACGGATTCGAGGTGACTCAGATCAGGATGCCCTCCGGCGTGGATCTCCTCGGAGGCTTCGACTGCCGGCGATGGAATCGCGACCCCCGAATCCCACAGTCCTCGTTTTCTCACAAGACGGTCTTCGGCCCCATGGTGATCGTCGAGCCCGCGGGCCCCGAGGACAGGGGGGCCGCGGACGGGGTGTCGACGCTCGCCGATCTCTACGTCCGCTCGGCGGGCGAGGTCGGCGTGCTCATTCAGTCCAACACGGTGGTGGAGATCCTGCGGAGCGAGATCTCCACCCGCGGAGGAAATGGGGGCACAGCCGGGGAGCCGTGGCAGTACAGCCAACCGGACGGACCGGATGGCAATTTCGGTGGGGACGCGTGCTCGGCGACCGTCGTTGCCGGCGGGCCTGCGGTCGTGAACGAGTGCGAGAGCGGGCTCACGAGCGTTGGCGGCAAGGGAGGAGATGGGCTGCCCGACAGCGCCGAGGATGGAGGCGACGGCGAGCCCGCCGACGCTTCGCCCTCGGGACGCGGTGGTACCGCAGAGCAGGACAACGCCAGTTGCTACGTCGGATCCAAGGGAGGCCCGGGGGCTCCGGGGACGCAGGGCGCGCCCGGCAAGGGTATCGGACGCCTCACCGAGACAGGATGGGAGGGCGACACGGGGGGCGCAGGGACCTGGGGCACGCCGGGCCAGGGCGGCGGCGGGGGCGGCGGTCGTCGGGGCGGGCTCGCCCTGTGCGACGTGGCCTCCAAGGGAGGCCCAGGAGGAGGCTCGGGAGGGGCCGGCGGTTGCGGAGGCCGAGGAGGCCGCGGCGGAACGAACGGACAGCCGTCCATCGCCGTCCTCGCGCTTAACGCGCGGGTGACCGTGCGCGACACCAAGATCACGGCGGACTTTGGCGGCAGGGGCGGCGACGGCGGGGAACCCCAGCGAGGCGGCCGAGGCGGCCGAGGCGTACGGGGTGGAGCGCTGGGGGATGGGTTTTACTCCTGTCTCGGCGGCCGTGGAGGCGACGGTGGGCCCGGCGGCTACGGCGGCCCAGGGCGCGGCGGCGACTCGATCGGCATCGCCTACCTCGACGAGGACCAGCTCACGCTCGAGGGCGTCACCATCGAGACCGGACAGCCGGGCAAGGGTGGCACCAGCTGGAACCACGATGGCAGCACGACGGTGGGAGAGAGCGGCGAGGCCCACGAGACGCTTCGCTTTCCCGAATAGCCGAACTCACGTCCCGACGAGGACGGCGCAGAGCTCCACGACGACTACGAGGTAGCTTCGGAATCCGAGTCCACGAGCCAGCTATCCAGGAAGCTGGAGGCCCAAGCGACCATGGAGGCCGGCGGCTCGCCTTCACCGTCCCACGAAGCGACCAGCGCTTCGAGCTCACGCTTGGCAGCCATGGCGCGGAGAGTCTCCGGCGATTCGTCGTGCGGGCGCATGCGCGCAAGCTCCTCCAGCATCTTGTCCTTGTGCAGAAGGCCATCCGTCGACGCTGACAAGAAAACCGCTGCCGACTGTCGCTCTGACTCCGGCAATCTTCGAACCATCGCAGGCCACCTGAGAGTCCATCCAATCTGGTGATGCGCCCGGAGCACAGTAAGCACCGCAACGAACCGTTCCGTGAGGCTGCTCTCATCGACCTTTGCGCGGGGAGCCGGCTCTTCGGACGGCGACGGCTTTACCCATGTGTGCTGGTCCGAAAACAAGCAGTCGTAGAGTCTGGCCTCACCGGGAAGGCGCACGCCTGGTACCACATCCGGCACGAGCACGGTTCCGACCTCCGGCGGCATGCGCTCGCAACCGAAGGTTGCTTCAATCTCATGGGCGATCCAGTCCGCGCACGGCTGCTCGTCGGGCGACAGATCGAAGGCGACGTATCGCCGGGTTACGGTGACGGTCCTTGGGCTGTCATGGTCCGGGTTCGAGACGAGCCACGGATCGAGCGGGCTTCGAGACACGATGAATAGCATACCCCGAAAAGAGACCGTGAAAGAGTCCCTTGGCTCCTTCACGATTTCGAACGTGCACGATCTGTGGATAATGTAGTAAGGAGCCAGGAAGCTTATTTGAAACCACAGCGGCTCACCGGTGGATCTTCGAAGGTCAATCGTGAAGGAATAGCAGCCATCGCAGCCACCGGCAGTGAGATGCAGCGAGTGGTTTCTGAGCATACAAGGGAAGCGATCTCCTATGCGACGCAGCATGGAATGCCATCGCTCGTCCTTTGATGCCTGAATCCGTGCGGCCACGAGCCGGGCGTGCTCTTCGGTCTGGCGGATGAGCTCTTCGTCGACATCATCGGTGATTCCAACCCCACGGGGGTAGTATCGGTACACAATGCCTAGCAGTTCATCGAGACTGTGTCTCATGGATTCTGGACCCTGGCGCCGAGGGGTTTGTAATAATCGCTCTCGAATTGCTCTATCATCCTAGATTTGAACGTCCTGCAGAATATACCAGGAGGAAGATCCTCGCCTCCATCCTTTTTGTATACTTCATTCGCTGACCAGTTCGCCACATCAGCGCTGATGCTGGCTGCTCTCTTCGCCGAGATCTTCCCCCAAATCTCGCTTTGCAATGGCATCCCGATGTGAACCATGCACGCGTCGTCGCCCTCTCGATTGTGGCCAAAAGCCAGATATGCCTTTGCCTCCTGCCAACCGCCCGCCACTGTTCCATCGTAGGCAACGATCGTAACAAATTTGAAAGCCCGCGGGTCAATCGGCTTAGTACCTGTGCACCCCATCTGCGGAGCGCCGCTCTGCTGGCAGGGATCTGCCGGCTTCTCCGGGCTCGGTGTCGGGCGCGCCTCTTCCTCCTCCTCTTCTTCTTCGTCCTCCGTCTTGTTGCACTGGATCTTGCGCTCGCCGCCTTCCGGCGGCTCCGCCCCGAAGTCGCCCGACGCGACGGAGGTGTAGACAGGAACGGGCGGCCCGACTGGTCCACCTGCGCCTTCACCCTTCACCCACTCCTCGCGGGGATAGCAGTCTCCTACCGTCCAGTTGCATGCCGCTAGGATGCAGATGGCAAGACCCGCAATCATCAGCAGAAATATTCTTGCGCTCATCTTAAACTCCATCGAAGCACAGGACCGACGACGACAAGCACGGACACGTAACCTGGGAGCACAAGACTGCTCCCGCCGACCCAATCCACATTGGCGCTCACCGACACGCCGAGCGGCCCTGCAACGTACGCGTTGGTTTGCGCATGCGCGCCTACTGCCATCCCGGCGACGTGTCCACACAATGAGCTTCCGCAAGCCGGCATGAAGTAGATCGCGACGGATGGGCCAGCGCTGAAATCGCCATTCTTCCAGCCATATCCGAGAGCGGCGATGGCGCTATTGTAGACACCGGTCCCACCTATCTGGATTGGAGGCACGACGCTGAGCAGATCGCGAACATTGAATAGGATGTTGCCGTTGATGCGCCACGATATTCCCGCGTGCGGACTCACCGCCAGGTGCGTCACGGTGCCAGCCTGGATCCCCCCGAAGCCAATTCCGGCACTCAGCTCGGCTGCGTCTGCCTGCGTCGGAACGACACTTAGCAGGAGAGCGAACACTGCCGACGATGAGATCTGCCGGTCTGTCGTCCTCATCGTCTCCCTCCCGGTCGTCCGAAACACGCGAGCAACGTGGCGACGCGGCCCATTCTTCTGATCACGGGATCGGCGTCAAACGGAATCTCGACGAGAACACTACACGGGCCAGGGCTCGTACCGTCCGGAGCGTGCGCCAGCGCGCAGCGACCTGCGCGGCTGCGGCGCGTGTCGGCCTGCTGGCGCCAGCTGCCTGTCCACGCCGCCGCGAGAGCGCGCTACCGGCCACACGACCTGGGCTGCACGATGTCGGCTGCAAGCCCGACCCAGCGCGGCGCCGTTCGGCTGCAAGCCCGACCCAGCGCGGCGCCGTGCACGGGTGGCTGTGACGGCCGCGCGCGGGGCGCCGTACGGCGCGAGCGCGGCGCCTGGCGGCGGCCTGCGCGATCAGCAACGACGCGCTAGCGCTCGCGCGCCTGGAGCCGCGTGACGTCGCGCTCGCGTCCGCGCCGGCCGCGAGCGCCGCACGTCGCGGCGCCATCGGCGGGCGCCCACGAGACCGGCTACGGATCGTCCGATAGGGCTCCGCAGGCCCCGCAGCCCTGACCATCCCGCGGCCGCCGCCACTGCTCGAGGGCTTCGCCGCGGTGGTGTTGCGCAGGTGCGCAGGCGGCTACGCGGCGGGAGTGTTCGCCAACCAACTGGCTGACGAACGGCCCTCGCCCGGATACCCGCAGGACCGCGACTATTCCGCTTGACTTTTGCGGCGCCACCGTCCTTCCAGGCATGCGCTTCGACCTCTACGACCGAAGCGGCGGAGAGGGGCCGCGCCGAGCTCGCGCCCGCGCTCCTCGTCGCCGACACCTGTTGACGCTCAGGCTGGCTGATAGCTCGTCGAGCAGGCTCCTTGACGGCCATCGCGACCGTGCGCGGTCGAAGTCAAGGAGGGCGATGGCCATCCCTCAGGCGTGCGCCGCTGGCGGCCTCGTGATGGCCATCATCGGTTGACCACCGGCGCCGGCGCCGGCGAGGAGCTCCTGTGCCGGCGCCGAGGACCCGTCATCACGGCCAGCGTCAGCTGCCGTCCGTCCCCAGGTCGCCGACGATGTGGGACATCACCTCGCGCTCGACGAGCTTCTTCTTGCGCCGCGCTGCCTCGCGCAGCGCGGCGGTGGCCATGCGGTCGATCTCGCGCAGGCTCGATCCGGCCGCCTCGTGCAGCAGGAGGAGGGCGTCGGCGGTGAAGACCTCGCGGTCGGCGCCGGCGCGGCTCATCCGTAGCCGCACGTACTGGCCGGTATCGTCGGGGACCATTGGACCAATCGACAGACGCCGCTCGATCCGCGAGTACAGCGAGCGATTCTTGCGCAGCTCGAGCCGATCTTGGAGGTCAGGGAGCCCTACCAGGATCAGCGACAGCAGCGCACGACTGTCCCATTCGTAGTTGAGCAGGATGTGGAGATGATCAAGCGTGTCCTGGTGGAGCAGATGCGCTTCGTCCAGCAGAAAGACCGGGTGAATACGCTCGCGGCCGAGTGTCTCGACATGCGCGCTGACGGCGTAGAAGACGGCCGCCGCGGTTGCAGCGGGGTTGAGGCCGAGCGCATGGCAGAGCTGACGATAGAAGTCGCGACGGCCCAGTGTGGCATTGTGGCAGTAGGTCAACCGGAAGCCTGCCTGCGGCAACCGATGACGCACGGCCCGCAGCACACACGTCTTGCCGGCGCCGGGCTCGCCGACCAGCAGCACCTGGGCGTGCTCGTGCACGGCCTCGCACACCTCCTCGACGAGCTGCTCCTTGGAGGGCGGCAGCCACAGCTCGCCGTCCTGGATCTCCTTGGAGAAGGGCGCAGCCGAGAGGGTGAAGAAGCGGACGTATGATTCGCTCACGCTGCACCTCCGGCCTCGCCGGTGTCCTCGCCTCCGCCCGCCCGGCGGCCGAGCGTCCGCGCGGGGTTGAAGTCCACCGGGCGCGTCGGCTTATCCGCCGCTGGGCCGCCGCACGGAGGCCGCTTGCGCCGCGCGTTGCGCTGCGGGTCGACCGGATGCAGCATGAGGCGCTTGCCCTCGTGCTCGACCCACGGCGGCTCGTCCGGCGCGATGAAGCACCGGGCGACAGAGACGATCTGGCCAGCGAGGTAGCCCTGGTCGAGCTGCCAGGCGATGCCGTCGACTGAGACGATGTTGTCGCCCGAGACGCGGCGCCGGGTACGCTCGGTGAGCGCGCTGCGTAGCGCCTTCTCATCGACGGCGCTGTCTCCGGCGGGGCGGGCTGCGTAGAGCTGCGCCGGGGTCTTGCCGAGCAGGCCCGCGTGTGGCGCCGGGTGGTAGCGCCTGTCGAGGAAGGCGCGGAGCGTCGTGTTGATGTCGGCGAGCGAGGCCACGGCACCGAGGTAGTTGAGGCACCCTTCGCGCAGCGTGCGCCAGAAGCGCTCCATCTTGCCGCGCGCCTCGGGGTCGTAGGGCTTTGCGTGCAGGAGCGTGATGCCGAGCCGCGCGCACGCGGTCTTGAGGATGTCGCCGCGGTAGGTCGAGCCGTTGTCGAGATAGAGCGCGTCGGGCTTGCCGTGACGGCGCAGGGCGTCGACGGTCATGCCGAGCATGTCGACCTCTTTCTCGGTGGTGTGCGCCTCGAGCGCGACGACGTAGCGAGAGGCGTCGTCGAGCAGCCCGTGGATGCGGATCGGCATCGCTTTGCCGCCGACGGTGCAGCCGGTCACGTGACAGACGTCACCGTGCCAGAGCGCGCCAGGGCGCTCGGCTTGCCAGCGCAGCCGCGTCTTCGGCTCGCCCTCGGCGCGCGCAGCGCGGCGGCGAAGTCCGTGCGCCGCGTACAGGCGCCGTACGGTGGGCTCGGAGACCTTGCCCGCTTCGAGGCGTCCGTCATCGACGAGCGTCTTGAGGATGAGCGGCACCGAGGCGTAGGGATGCTCGCGCCGGATATCGAGCAGCAACGCACGCAGCTCTTCAGGCAGCCGCTGCGCGAAGCCTCGATCGCTGCGTGGCTGCGGACGCAGGCCGTCGAGGCCAGCTGCGCGATAGGCGTACAGCCAGCGCTGGAGCGTGGGCACCGAGTAGGTGCGCGTGCTGTGCGCGCCCGGCGGGCGAAACCGCTGCTCGCTGAGCGTGCGCAGCTCGGCGGCGAGCTGGCCGTGGGTGAGCACGCGGTGCATCAGAGGGCCGATGACCGTGGCGCGATAGATCGCCACGGTCTCGGCGTGGTCGGCGGGGCCGAGAGCCATTCGAACAGGTCCTTTCTGCGCCTTGCTGGCGCGCGGTCCTTGTCCGGGATCGGCGGCGTTTTCGGCAGGGATCCTCTCAGGTGGGCTGTACGATTGGGACTCTGAAAGGGCAGAGGCCCTCACGCCGCGTGCGCGGCGCCGAGGAAGGCGCGGTGCTCGATCGGCAGCGCCCGGGTCGTTGGGGCAGCGCTCGCCGCGAGCGCTGCCGCGGCGCTGGCCGCGCTCTGACGAAGGGATGCGGGTGGGCCTGGGCCGGGGGCTTCCGCAAAGAGACGTCGCTGCGCGACATCGCGCGCCCACCGGCGCAGCGTGGCCCAGCCGGTGACGGCGCTGTCGCCGAGGATCCTCGCCGGGCCCACGCGCCGCCGGACCTCGGCTGCCGTCGCGAGCGCGAGGCCCCAGAGCGCGAGGGCGAAGCCTATCGCGGCGGCGCTGTACGTGCGCCGACCGAGCACACCGCGAGGAACGACGAGGAGCACGGCGCCGCAGCTGAGGCAGCGGTAGCGACGGGCGGTGACCGAGATCACCTCGGGGGGTTGGTCGGGGCTGGCAGGGCCCCAGATCTGCCGCTCGCGCCTGCCGTGACCTTGGAGCCGGACCGCGCCTCCGAGCGGACAACTCGCGGCGCCGCAGGCGGGGCAGCGAGCAGGGCGCGCTTCGACGACCGAGGGGGGTTGCTGCTGCCAGCGCTTGATGTCGATGGCGCTCTGGATAACACTGCGACCGCTTCGATTCCTGGGCACAAGAACCGGAGCACGACGAGGAGGCTGTCGGGCAAGATCAGGTCTCCTCGTCGCCTATTTTGTGGCCGGCACCGCGCCGCTGCTCCGCTCCGCCGGTGGACCTACCCCGTCGTGAGGCGGGCGTGGGAGCAACGATGGGTGGGAATTTTCGAGCGGTGGCCGGAATGCGCACAACCACGTGCCGCTAGCTTTTTCGATGAGAATTCTGGGCAGCTATCCGGAAGGCAGGTGACGCGGCTCCGTGGGCGTCGTCCTCCCTCGTTGCGTACGCGGAGCGAGCGCCATCCATGATGGCCATCTTCGCTGCGTAGAGCTCCTCACCATCACGTAGCCTGCGCGATGCGAGGGGCTTGAGCAGCAACGAGACCGGGCGGTAATAACACCGCTTCTGTGCTCGGCCACATACGCGACGGCGCCACGCTCGCCTTCGAGCTGCTCGTTGCCAGCGTCGTTCCTGCGCCCGACTACGTGAAGAGCCACTCAGGGAAACACCTGGGCTACCCTAAGCGCTGGACCGTTGGACAGTGTTTCGACCTTGCGGCGCAGAGCCGATCCGTGAGACTTTTCGTGGGGGAGGTCACAACAAGCGACGAGCTAGACAGACCTGGTCCGGCGGCTTCGGTTGACCAATCGACTGATAGTTGGGCAGACCCAACCCCACGCGGAACACAAGAGCCCGAGCTTTAGAATCGAGAACCAACCCATGGCCCAAGCACCCACTGACGCCCTAACCACTTCGATCGGCGCCTGCATTAGTCGCGCCCGAGAGGTCATTAACGAGACATGGCAACCGCTGATGCAGGCCACTCACTTGGGCGCCGACAACGAAGAAGAGACCCGACTTCTCCAGCAGCAACTGGATTGGCAACTACAGACGGCATCTGAATCTCTGCTGATCCTTCTGGAGATGCTCGGTGCTCCCAGAGCTGCTGAACGTTTCACGGCGCGGTGGGATGATGCTAGCGGGAAGATGAGCCTCGCTCTCGACGCTGGCGACATGGATTATGTCTCATGCCCTCGCTTCGAAATGCTCAGTGCCACTTTCGAGTCACTCGTCCCCGAAGCGACTCAAGCGGTCACCCTGCGTGCAAAGCAGGATATCGTAAAAGAAGCCCTTGAGTGCACGCCAAAAATAGTGAAGGCAAGCAACAAAACGCCTAACTCCGAGACGGACCTTCACACCATCATCCATAAGCACATGGAGGCCACGTTCGTCGGCTACCTCCGTAAAACCGCGATCGCTACATCCCCCAAATACTACATCCCTGATGGCGCTTTTCCAACTCTCGAGCTCGCCATCGAGTGGAAGTACCTTAGAAATAAGGACGACCTAAAGCGCGCGATCGACGAGATCAAGACGGACATCAATTCCTACGGACAATCGCGGCTATACACCCGCTTCTTCGGCGTGTTCTACCAGATCAACAGTTCCATTTGCACGCCGAGGGAACTAAAACTCGCCTTCGGCAATCCCACCCCCTCCTGGGATATGATATTGGTTACCGCGCCGTAACATGTCTCGGTTGGCACGCGCCGTTCGTGAGTGCGGCAAAGATGTGCGAATTGCGTAGCGCAGGGCAACCCAATAAGGGCTTGCGGACTGACGGTCGGGCGTGCTTCGCGCACCCGCCCGCAGCCGAACTTTGGGCCTGCAGAGTGCGGGGACGCAGGCACGATCCCGAAACAGGCGGCAGCGCATCGACGGGCCTGACAACGGGGCGGCGAGCGAAGGAGAATCCCTCGGCGTTGCGCCGCCGGGCCAGGCGCCGACCCCGATCGGTGATGCCGTGAGCCCTTAACCGCGGGCGACGCGGCGGCGGAGGGCGATACGTTGGGCTACACCAGGCCGCCCTCGGCGGCGAAACAGGCGGAAGCTGCTAAAATCGCTACTGTTTCCGGCGGCCGCTCGTTATCGACGATTTTTCTGGCGGGGATTCTTGACCGCTCCAGTCGTGATCCGTTCTGCCGGCCGGTTCGTGGTCCATGAGGCCGGTCTCTGACAGAGCGCGGCGCTCGTCACGCCGGACAGCACTGTCGGCTCTGTTGATGGAAGATCGATTCTTTTGTAACGTCCATGTGTGACATTGCCCGGGCACCCCGGGCTGAGCGAGATATAGGTATGAACATTCACCAGCTTGCAGGCTGCATAGTGAACCAATTCATGGTTATAGAGCGCATCGGGGATGGTGCTCGCTCGGCGGTCTATCTGGCTCGGCATTCGGTCTTGCAGCACAGATACGTCGTTTTGAAATGGAGGTGCGAAGGGTCCGGCGACGGCCATTCTGCCGATCTCGAGCGCGAAGCGATGATGGCTCACCTGTGTCGCCATCCTAATGTTGTGGAAATCTACGACGTGGCTGCCTATGGTGACTCCAGGTTCGTCGTCATGGAGCACGTCGATGGTCGCCCCCTTCGAGACGTGATGAGAAGCGGCCAGATGTCGACCGATGACGTGGCGAAGTGCGCATACCACATAGCGGCGGGGTTGTCTGCGATGCATTCGTCTGGGGTGGTACATCGCCGCATATCGAGTGACAATATCATTGTTGCGCAAGATGGTGCCGTGAAGATCGTGGATTTCGGATCGGCGGAACTGGTGCGCATGCCAGAGGGGGCGTCTCCTTACAGAGAGGACGATGTCGTCGATCCAAGATCAGATGTTGCAGCGCTCGGTCAATTGATCGTGGAACTGCTCGACGCGTGTCCAGATAAGACGACCTTGCGTCACAAAAAAATGCGAGAGATCGCGTCGACGTGTATGTCTCCGGTGTCTTCTAGCTGTTCGGTCGTCGCGGCCTCGCTTCGCCCACACGCGCAAACGTCCAGCCGAGTCAGACTCCGTACTATCAGTCTGGTCGCGGCGTGCTTGTTCGCTTCTGCCTTCGCTGCGATGGTCCTGCTCAACCCGTGGCAGAGCGCATCCCAGGAATACGAAGTCGCCGACGGACGATACGCTTCGGGCTGCGCTGTAGACGGCGGTGCGACACTGAAGGCATCCGCCTACATGCCCCTCCCCTCAACGATTAGATTCTATATATCCCGTTTCGACGATGGTCCATGGCCCGAGGCTGGTACGCTCACGCTGTTCGTCGGGGATGGTCCGAGTTGCTCGAAGAGACCGTTCAATATCGCAAAAGGCGCAGCTGAGGTCGTTGTCGGCGACAATACGCAGACGATTGACTTGCGCGTCGAGCCGTATGACGGAAAATGGTCAGTCGGTGAAGAGAAGAGGTTCTGGATCGGGCTCAGTGGGGAAGGGTGGCTGTCGCACCGCACGACTGGTCCGATATTCATTAAGCGTGTCGGCGGCGGGTCTTGATGCCGCGGCGCGCCTTGGCGAGGTTCGCGGTGTGCGAGTGGTCCACGTTGAATCGACGACGTCTCGCGTGTCTACCGCACGCGCCTGAGCGATCGCTCAAGTTGTGTTACAAGGCGTATCTGGTTTAGCATCTGATGCCTCTCGCCTATCTCCAGCGCCTCTGCAAGCCAGTGCTGGGCCGCCTCCCGATGCCCTGAAGCCCCGTGAAATGCTGCGAATATTCGCGCGAATGCCGCTCTCTGGGGGACGGACATTTGTTGCTGACGTTCGTGACTCATCATCAGGAGATTCTCGGCTCCTCGGAGATTTTTGGCCTTCAATGCGTTCTCCGCGAGCCGTAACGCCCAGGTTGCCGCGGGCTGGATGAACCCGTGTTCCGTTGATGTTCGATATGCGTGCTCAAGGCTCTTCTCCGCCTTTTGAGTGGCACCCACGACGGTCAGTCTCTGGCCCAGGGTGCCTACGTACTGGGCGCGTTTTATGCCTCTTCGGTTGCTGCGCGATGCTGAGTCGAGGTGTACGAGAGACATCCGCGCTGCCGCGAGGGCTCGGTGTGCGTTCTCGGGGTCATCGCTCTGGCCGAGCAAATGAGCCTCGACTTGCCATGTGTGTGCGATCCCCTCGGGATGATGGCTGATGGCGTAGAGAGCGCGAGCGCGGCGCGCGGCTCGGAGCCCATCGGCTGGTCTGCCCATCTCCATGTCGATGATTGACGTCGCGTCCCAGATGCGTGCCAGCAGCATGCTCCTCTCTTTGCGCGGAGACTGTGCGACCAGCTCGTTGTTCCCTCTGTATATCGATAGCAGAAGCGCATCCAGCCACGAGCTCGACTCCCGGAACCGTCCCGCAGACGCTGCGACGCGTACTTTCTCGAGAATGGCATCGATGTCGCCCTCCAGGGGCTCCAGGCGGGAGAGCGGCCGCCACGTGAGAGCCGCTGAAGCGATATCCTCGTCGAGACGAACTTGCTCCCTGCGGACTCCTAGACGGTACGGCCCCCGGCTACGGCCTCCGCGGGGACCGGTCCCACCGGTCTCACGCGTCCAGTACTCGATGAGTCGAAACCCGGATCCGAGCTCGTGGCCGCCATGTGCACACGGAGTGTTCCTCAGTATGCGCTCGAACTGCTTGCTGATTGCTGCTCCGCTCGCACCATCCTTGAGCAGAACTCCTATCTCGTCCGCGCTGATCCAGCCTTCCGCCTGAGTTTCGCGGCGCATGGCCAGCAGGACGATGATGCGGAGGAGGTCCTCCTCGAGAACGCAGCCATCGAACCCAAACCGGTCGGAGAGGTCCGCTCCCAGGTGGAACCGCTCGGCCCCGAGGCGGAGCCACGGCGCCGATGCTGACCCGCCGACTTCCACAATGATTTCGGCATGTTGTGGCTGCGTGTCTCGACCTTGGACAGGACCCATCCCCTTGCGCATACTGCCCTCGAACACAGGCGTAGCGCACTGCGGCTACCGTGCAAGGGTGGTCGGCCATGCGGCTTGCAATTGTATGTGCTGCAAGCTGCGCGAGGACGTGTCTTGGTTCATGGTCTTGGCCTTTCGCGGTCGGCCGTGGGCGTCGCGCTTGCGACGGTAACTTCCGAGAGGCGGCATGTTGTGTGCCGGAAGGTGAATGTTATGAATATGTCGATGGTGAGAAATGTCTTGGCGCTGGCGGTCTCGGCGATGCTCGCGGCGTGCGTGGGGTCCGATGGCGATGACGTCGAGGCGAGCAATAGGACTGAGGCGGAGATCCAGTCGGTGTTGGATCTGGTCGAGGCTGGCGATGCGCCCTCGATCTTGCGTGCCTACGAGATGTGGGAGGGGGCGAACGAAGCGGCCTCGCGGCGTCTGGTAGAGGCGGTCCAGCGTGGCGAGGAGTATCCGCAGCTCCAGGAGCAAACCTCGTGGAGCGGCGTCGGCCTGCCAGTTAGCTGGTCCGTGTGGCCGACGGGCATCCATCCGTACTCCGCGACGAGCGAGTACGGGAACTGCGGCTCCGACACGGATCTCGTTGCGAAGTATCGCGGCGTTAGCTTCTCCTCGCCCACGCAGCTCTATCTCACCACCAACAACGCCGTGACGTATACCGTCGCAGCCTTGCAGAGGCCGTCCCTTAGACTCACAGCGTATCATGCAGACAACGTCGCGGGCCGTGTCAGCGTCTGCGCCGGCATGGGCCCGTTCGCCGGGCTACCCGTGGTGCAGGACCAACTCTCATCGATGACCCTGAACGTCAGTCGATAGCCCTTCCGGGAGGGCTGTTGAGAATGAAGCTGTTGATGCTTTCTCGCTCGGGCTGACTGATGACCATCGCGACGGTGAGCGGGCCCCGGTCACGGGCGTGATGGTCGGCCCATCGCGTCCTGAGCGTGCCGGGGTGCTCGGACGCGTCAAGGGTTCCCTCGCAGGGCTCGGCGGCTGCGCCGCCCTTGACGCGCCCTGCGCGCCCCGGCGGCCACGTCGCGCGGGCGATGGACGGACGGAGCCTCCGGCGGGGGCTCCGGGCACCGGATGGGCGGGCGATGGCCATCGCGCGCGTGAGCGAGCCATCATCCTGCGTGAACGAAAAGCGGCCCCCACCCATCATCTAACGGGAGCGTCAACAAGGGCGCACGCTGCCGGATGGGTCATCGCATCGACGGCGTGACCGCCATCGATGCCGTGCGCGGGCGGATCCGAGGAGTGTGATGGCCGTCCCGACTGCGCGGGGAGCCGCCACGGCGAGATGGCCATCGGCTCCGCGCGGGCGCTGCTATCGCTTTGCCATCGATGCGAGGGATCCTCGGGCGCGCGGTCGGCGGCGACGCCCTTCAGCTCTTCACACGAGGCCCCTGTCGACGAGCAACGCCGCTAGGGCCGCCGCGACGCCACGGCCCGCCATCGCGGCGCCGGGCAAGCAACATCTCCGAGACACCAGGGAACGACGACCATGAACGTACTGCGCTTTTCCGATCTCATCGCATAGGGCAAGGTCAAGGGACAACGCGTCTTCATCCGGGCGGACCTGAACGTCCCCCAGGACGACGCCGGCAACATCACCGAGGACACCCGCATCCGGGCCTCGATCCCCTGCATCAAGCTGGCGCTGGACGCCGGCGCCGCGGTGATGGTGACCTCGCACCTGGGGCGGCCGACCGAGGGAGAGTTCAAGCCGGAGGACTCGCTCGCGCCGGTGGCCAAGCGCATCGGCGAGCTGCTCGGCCGCGAGGTGCCCGTCGTGGCGAACTGGGTGGACGGCGTGACGGTCGAGCCGGGCCAGGTCGTGCTGCTCGAGAACTGCCGGCTGAACAAGGGCGAGAAGAAGAACAAGGAGGAGCTCGCCAGCAAGCTGGCCGCGCTGTGCGACGTGTTCGTGCACGACGCCTTCGGCACCGCGCACCGCGCCGAGGCCTCGGCGAGGTGAGCGACCGGACGACGATCTGTCCGTTGCCCGCGTACCTGACGATGTTGCGCCCGACCTACGGCATCGCGCAGTTCGCCAAGGTCGCCTGCGCGGGCCCGCTGCTCGCCGCCGAGATCGACGCCATCACGAAGGCGCTGAGCGCCCCGAAGCGCCCGCTCGTGGCGATCGTCGCCGGCTCCAAGGTGTCGACCAAGCTGACCATCCTGCAATCGCTGGCGAAGAACGTCGACCAGCTGATCGTCGGCGGCGGCATCGCGAACACGTTCCTCCTGGCCGCCGGGCTGCCCATCGGCAAGTCGCTGGCCGAGCCCGACCTGGTCGGCGAGGCGAAGGCCGTCATCGAGGCCATGAAGGCGCGCGGCGCCGACGTGCCGATCCCTGTCGACGTGGTGGTCGCGAAGGAGTTCAAGGCCGACGCGCCGGCGACCGTCAAGGCGGCCGCCGACGTGGCCGCCGACGAGATGATCCTCGACATCGGCCCGAAGACGGCGCAGCTCCTCGCCGAGAAGCTCCGGGCGGCCGGCACCATCGTCTGGAACGGCCCGGTCGGCGTCTTCGAGTTCGACGCCTTCGCCAGGGGCACCGAGACTGTCGCCCGCGCGATCGCGGACTCCAGCGCCTTCTCGATCGCCGGCGGCGGCGACACGCTGGCGGCGATCGCGAAGTACGGCATCGAGAAGCAGGTCGGCTACATCTCGACCGGCGGCGGCGCCTTCCTCGAGGTGCTGGAGGGCAAGACCCTGCCGGCGTTCGAGATCCTGCAGAAGCGCGCGGCGGGCTGAGCTGCCGCCGGCAGGCGCGCCTGGAAGCATGAAGAGGGTCGGCGAGCCGCCGGGGAACCCTCCGGGGTTGCCCAGCAGGTCGGCGACCCGTCAGGGAACCCTCCGGGGTTGCCCGGCAGGTCGGCGACCCGTTGGGGAACCCTCCGGGGTTGCCCGGCAGGTCGGCGACCCGTTGGGGAACCCTCCGGGGTTGCCCGGCAGGTCGGCGACCCGTCGGGGAACCCTCCGGGGCTGGCGAAAGGGTAGCCGACCCGCGCGAGCAGGCCCGAGAGGTTGCCAGAACGGGTCGGCTACCTCTTTGAGCAGGCCGATCGGGTTCTTTCCAGAGGTCACCTACCCGATTGAACAGGCCGGAAGGGTTCCGCCTCCGCCACGACGACCTCTCCGAGACGGTCCCGGGGACGACTCCACAGCAGAAGGCACCGGGCAGCGCGTCCGACAGGGATCGCACATCCGAGACGTCGGCAGGAGCACCTTGGCTCCGGTATCACCGCCTCAGGAATCCTGGCGAGATTTCTGACATGGGCAAATCGACGTGGAGCGGCTGCCCGGCTCGACGCCCGCGCCGCGGCGATGGGCCGCGGCGATCGGCTCCGGCGCCATGCGCTCGACGGCGGCCGCGCCGAATTCCTCCTTGTCGAGCTGCTGGGTGGTGAACGACCAGAGCCCCGAGCGCTTGCCCCAGGCGCAGCGATCCGAAGCCGCGCCCTTGATGGCCCGCGACTGCCAGCACCGGCAGGGGCGCGCGCCCATGGCCCCGCACAGCTCCCCCGGCCTCCCCGCGCGTGCCGCCGCAGCTGCCGGGCACAGCATACAAGATTTCGAAACCATTCAGGATTTTTTCTGCGTCTCTGAATAGTTTCCCCCTTGCAGAAGCGCTCCCCAAAGACGCTCGCCGCGCGCAGGAGGCGCCGGGCTTCCAGCGGGAGCGCCGACAGCCTTGCCTCCACCATCCCCAGCACCGTCTCCGGCAGCATATCGCTGCGTCCGTCCACCGCCGCCCGGATCAGCTCCTCGATGAAGAACGCATTTCCCTCCGTTCGCTCCCTCGATGAGCCGCGGCGGCTCTTCCAGGAGGAGCTTGGCCAGGAGCGCCATCACCTGAAACGGGGAGGACCCGGCTCCGGCAGCGGCGTTCGCAGCGCACTTCACGGTGGGAGAAGGCGGCGGGGCGCCGTCCGGCCCGGATTGACGCGCCCGCGCCGGCCTGCCACCGTCGCGCGCGGGGAGTTCGCCATGCTCGCTCGCTTGCTTTCGCTGCCGCTCGCCGCGCTCGCCCTCGCGTGCGCCTCGCCGGAGCCCGTGCCCGCGTCCGCGCCCCTGGGGCCCGCGCCCGCGGAGCCCGCCGCGCCTGCGCCGTCTCCGGAGAGCGCCCCGCCCACGTCGGGCGGCGACCCGGGCTTCGACCACGATGTGTCGGGCGTCGTCGGGGCGCCTCCGCCGGCCTGGGACGTCGGGCCCTGGTACAACTCGCCGCCGCTCACGCCGGCGGACCTGCGCGGCAAGGTCGTCCTCGTCCGCTGGTTCATGTCGCCGAACTGCCCGTTGTGCAGCGCCACCGCCCCGGCGCTCAAGGCGCTGGACGAGCGCTATCGGTCACGAGGGCTGGTCGTCGTCGGGATGTATCACCACAAGGACGACGAGCCACTCGATCCGGCGGCCGTCAAAGGCTATCTGTCGCACTTCGGGTACAGCTTCCCGGTCGCGATCGACCCGGACTGGCGCACGCTCAAGCGCTGGTGGATCGATGGCCATCCGAAGCGCCAGTACACGAGCGTCAGCTTCCTCCTCGATCGCGCCGGGCTGGTGCGGCACGTGCACCTCGGGGGCCAGCTCGCGCCCGGTACCCCCGAGTTCGCGACCGTCGAGGGGCGCGTTCGCGCGCTGCTCGACGAGCCGGCGCGGTGACACCACGCCCAGCCTCGCCTCGACCCCCGCGCGGGCCTCACGTCCAGTTGACGGTGGCCCACCCGTGGGCAGGGATGCTGAACTGGAGCTTCTTCCCGGCCACATCGAGGACGGTCATCTTCGCCGCATTGCCGGAGTTGTACAGGATCGTCACGATGCTCCCGTCGGGGTTCTTGAACGCCAGCGCATCGCCGCCGGTCGTGGCGACGCGCATCGCCCCGGGATCGACGTACTCGGAGACGTGGCGAAAGACGTGGTAGACGGGGGTCACGTTCAGCGTCTTCGCCGCCGTGTCCACGGTGAGCAGCGCGTTCTGGGGCCACGGCCGCTCCGAATCCAGGTTCTTCCCCGCCGTGTCCAGCACCATGTTCCAGGCGCTGTACGAGGTCACCCCTGCCTTGATCCAGTCGCGGATGAGCCCCCAGCTCTCCTCCGCGTACGCGTGATCGTTCGGCGCCTTCTGCGCGTCGAACGGCGGCGAGCCCGCGGGGTTCCAGGGGTAGTTGCCGCACTTGTGCTCCGTCTGCACGATCGGCAGATTGCGCGATCTCAAGCCGGATGCGCTGCTCATCATGTTCCACTGCAGCCCGAAGCCCTTGACGTACCCCATCGCGGTGGCGTCGCCGGTCACAGCGCTGATGATCGCCCCGTCTTTCCCGCTTTCGTTGTTGGACATCGTGCCGAGGTAGATCTGCGCCGTGAGCCCCCGGTCGGCGAACGTGGGCCCCAGATACGTGCCGATGAACTTGGCCATGAGCGGCCCCGTCCAGATGCAGCTCGGGTACCTCGTCTCGTAGTTCGGCTCGTTCTGGGGGTGAACCGCCTCGATGGTGATGCCCTCTCCGGCGTACGCCTCCACGAACTTCGCGAGGTACAGGGCATACGCCTGCAAGGTGCTCGCGTCGTCCTTCATGCGGCCGCCATCGAAGGCGCCGTTGCTCTTCATCCAGGTGGGGGGCGTCCAGGGGCTGGCCCAGAGGTGGAGGCCGGGCCTCACGGCGAGCGCCGCCTTGATGTACGGAATGAGCCGCTCCTTGTCCCGGTCGATGGAGAAGCTCGCCATCGCGGTGTCGTTCGGCGTCTCGGCGAGGGTGTAGCGGTCCATCGCGTAGTCGCTGGCCCCGATGGGGATGCGCCCGTAGACGAACGCCGCGCCCTCGTGCTTGTCGAAGAGGAGCTCGATGGCCCGCGCCCTCTCCGCCTCGCCCAGCATCGAGAGCACGTTCCAGCCCGCCTCGTTGAAGGTGCCGCCGAACCCGTCCCATCGCTGGTGCGTCGTCGCGTCGTCGACGGTCACGTCGGCGTTGCCGCTCGTCACCTCCGTCGGCGTTCCTGTCTTCCAGTAATCGTTAGGACCGGACGTGATCAACGTGGGCTCGACGACGGGAGGTCCGCCGCCGGTGGACGAGCCGCCAGCGCCGCCGTCTCCGGTCGGCTCGCCGCCGGCGCCGCCCGACCCGGTCGAGCCGCTCGCGTCAGTTCCGCCCGAACCCGTCGAGCCGCCTGTGCTCGTCGAGCTGCTCGCCACCGACCCCGGGCCGCCCGCCCCCGATCCCGAGCCGCCCGGGCCCTCGGGCTCCGTCGCGCTGGTCGAAGGACCGCAAGCCATGAAGAAAAATGCGAGCAAAACGGCGGTGGTCGAACCTCGTGCCCTGTTCATCACTAGAATCCTCGCTCCTGGGTGCAAACCCGCGGCGGTGCCCGAAGCACACGGCCGATCGTCGTCAGACTATATGCCCGACAGGCCCCGCGGTGATCCGCGCAGCGCCGCGGTTTCCGCGGGCGTCATTCGCGCGGGGCTCGGGGGCCGCCGGCGGCGAACGCGTCGACGTCTCAACCCGCTCCGTGTCCTGGGCTAGAACGACGTGCCGTCCGCGCGCGTGCCCGGCGAAGAGCTCCTCTGGCCGAGGGCGCTGTGGAGGACGAACGATGTGCTCCCGTTGAGATCGATGCTGCGGTTCATCGAGACACCGTCCTGATCCGAGAGCGCGGACGTGTACGAGACGCTGCTCACGGCCGCGCCCGCGGCGTTTCGCAGCGTGACCGTATCGCTGCTGTTGTTGAGGCCCAGGGCTCCCGTGGAGGCGCCGACGGCTCCGATCACGCCGGCGGGCACCGCCGAGACGTGGCCGTACACCACGACGGCGGTGAAGGGCGCGAGCGAGGCTCCGGCGGGGAAGGTGTGCCGCGTCCCCGTGCTGTCGGCGAGCTTCCACCCGCCGATCGAGGCGGTCGCCGTGCCGACATTGATGATCTCGACGAACTCGCCGTCAGGATCGCTGCCCGGCTCGTTCGCGAGGACCTCATTGATGATCACGTTGGCCGTGCCGCCGCCGGCGCCGCCGCTGCCGCCGCTGCCGCCGCTGCCGCCGGCGCCGCCGCTTCCGCCGCCGCTGCCGCCGCTGCCGCTGGCGCTGCTGCTGCTGACGCTGCTGCTGCTGACGCTGCTGCTGCTGCCGTCGGCGATCATGAAATCGCGCACGACCCCCATGTGCTGCATGTTCGGGGCGCCGCTGTCCGACGAGCCCGCGGGGCTGATCTCCGAGAGCGGAGAATAGACGCGCGTGTCCACCACGAGGCCGTTCGCGAAGCTGCTCCCGCCGAGGACGACGGCGGTCTCGAGCGGCTCCAGATCGCTGTCGACGAGCACCCAGTCGTAGGGCTTGGACCGGCTGGCGTTGGTCTTGTCGTTCCCGTTCTTGTCGGCGGGATAGCTCCCGGGCTTGACGACGACGCTCGAGAGGGTCGTGACGCACGCCTCGTCCCGGCCCCCGGTGTTGAAGTCGCCGCCGATCACCAGGTAATCGTCAGGGTCGACGTGCGCCTGGATGAACGAGACGAGCTGCTGCGCCTCCGTGTTGCGCACCCCCGAGCCCGACGTCAGGAGATGGACGCTGACCGCCCAGAGGTCGGCGGGGCCGGGGATGTCGATCCGCGCCCAGGCGAAATCCCGGTTGCCGACCGACGCGTCGTCCCACTCGCCAGACGCGATGATCGGCCACCGGCTCACGATCCCGTTCGGGATCTGCGCCCCGCTCTCGCGGTAATAACTGAACCCGGTGCCGAACGTGGCGTCCACGAAGCCGCGAATGGCGGACGTGGAGTTGTTGCCGTAGTTGAATTCTTGCAGCAGGACGATATCGGGCTCGACCCCCTGCATGATGCGCTGGCCGTGCCCCGGATCGTAGCTCTGGTTCGTGCCGCTCGTGAGGTTCGCGGCCATGAGCCGGACGCGCGTCGAGAGCGCGTCGCCGTGCTCGCCCAGGAGGGCCGCCTCCGGGCCTAGCTCCACGTCGAGCGGCGGCTCGGCCGCGCACGCGGCCGCGGCCAGCGCCCACACGAGCAATGGCACCCGAACCCCTACGAACCGCGCCAGCATGGAAGACGTCGATCGCATATCGTCGCACCGGACCTTTCTCGGGATCATCGCATTACAGCACGAAACAGGGGCAAAGCGGGCGTCATGCTCGCCCGGTCCGATGCTGAGATGATGCGGTTCCGGTTGAGAACGAGCGACATCGGGCTCGGGCCGCGCCTCCCGGGGGCCGACGGGTCGTTCGGGACGGCCACGCTCGTTTACACTCGTCTACGCTCGATCCAGCGATCCGCCGCGCCCGACCCCGGGGCTCAGCGGCCCCTCATGGCGAACGCGATCCCGCTCTGCAGCGAGCTCTTCACGGCGAGCCGGCCGAGGTCCACGCCGCTCTCCGCGAGGCGGTGGGCGACCTCGGGGCGGATCCCGGTGAGCACCGCCCGCGCGCCGAGCAGGCCCACGACCCGCACCACCTCGAGCAGCGCCTCGATCGCCGCCGGATCGAGCGCGTCCACGCCGGTCAGATCGAGGATCGCGGTGCGCGTGCGGCGCTCCGCGATGCCGCGCGACAGCGCCTCGGCCACGCGACGCACGCGCCCGGCCTCGAGCGGGCCGATGAGCGGCAAGACCACCACGTCGTCGCCGATGGGGATGAGCGGCATGGAGAGCTTCGCCAGCGCCGCCTCCTGGGCCTGAATCACCTCTTCCTGCAGCCGCGCGCGCTCCTGCTCGGCGCGCTTGCGCTCCGTCAGGTCGATGCCGGTCATGATGACGAACCGGAACCCCTCGTCCTTGCCGCGCAGGACCGCGCCCGACCAGGCCGTCACCCGGCGGGCGCCGTCCCTCGCCGTCCACGGGACCTCCACCTGCTTCCGCGGCGCGCCGGCGCCGAGCTCCTCGAAGAGCGCCTTGAGCTGCGCCGACGCCCCCGGATCGGGCGTGAGCTCCCAGAGATAGCTCGGCTCCAGGTGCCCGCGCCCGCTGCCCAGCGCCCGCTCGGCGGCGCTGTTCATGCGCACGATGCGCCCGCGCGCGTCGAGCGCCACGATGAGGCCGTCGACGAGATCCATGACGCCGGCCATGAAGTCCCGCTCCCGGCTCAGCATCTCCTGCGCGTGCTTGCGCTCGAACAGGCGGCCGAGCTGCCGCGCGATCCGGCCGATGGTCGCGGCGAACTTCCCGTCGTCCGCGTACTCGGCGTCGGAGAAGAACTCGAGCACGGCCACCACCTCGGCCCCGACCACCACGGGGAACGCGAACCCCGCCTTGACGCCGAGGTTCTTCGCGAGCCGGGCGCGCGGGAAGTTGGCGTCCTCCGTCACGTTGCGCACCCAGACCGGCTGCTTGCTGGCGAGCACCCGCCCGGGCAGCCCGACCCCCGGGGTGAACTGCGTCGCCTCCGTCACCGCCTTGAAGGTCGCGAACTTCACCTCGTCGTTGAGGTACCAGAGCGCCGTCGGCAGGAGCAGCGAGGGATCGTCCGCCGCCGGCACGTACGCGTGCCCGACCGGCCAGCTCAGGTGATCGCAGATGTGCGCGATCGTGCGATGCAGCGCCTCCTCGACGCTCGCCGCCTCGTGCACGTCGACGGTGACCACCCGGAGCAGCTCCACGAGCGAGCGCTCATCGGTCAACACGGTGTCGAGCCTCCATCGCGCTCTCGTCGAGGTCTCCTCCGACCGTTTGATGAGACCGGTCATGATGCAAGGGGTAACACGCCCAATGTATCCAACCGGTTTCCGCGGCGAGGCGATCTCGGCGGCGATGCGCCGAGCCGCCGCGCGGTCGGAGCGCCGGCGCCGCCGCGGCGTCACGGCGCCGCGACGCCGCGGTGACCTCGACGGGCCGGTCCACCGGCGCGCCGGGGATCCGAGAGGAACGCGGGCCGGCCGTCCATGTCATCGCTGGACGATGGCGCGCGGTTCCCCTTACTGTGTCCGCCGCCCCCGCGAGGTTTCCGTGCGGGCGCAGGGCCGTGCCGCGGGCGACCTTCGGGGCGTCCGCTTCTCTTTCCGACGAATTCCGATGAAACGAACGACGATGCTCTCGACCTGTCTTCGCCGGTGCGCGTTCGCGGTGACGTTGCTGGCCGCGTCGCCGGCGCTCGCGGCGAAGCCGCCGGAGGGCGCCTCGGCCGAGGCGCAGCAGCTCGCCCGGACCAAGGCGCACGAGGGGCTCAAGCTCTACGGCGCGGACCGCTGGCAGGAGGCGTTCGAGGTCTTCAAGGAGGCGGACGGGCTCTATCACGCGCCGACGCTCGTGCTCTACATGGCGCGGTGCCAGCGCAAGCTCGGCCGGCTGGAGGATGCGCGCGGCCTGTACGAGCAGGTCCTCGCCGAGCCGCTCCCGGAGGACCCGCCGGCGGCGTTCCTCGACGCGCGGAGGGACGCGGAGACCGAGCTCGCGGCCGTGCGCGCGGCGCTGGACGCGCCCGCGGCTCCGGCGCCGGCGCCGCGCGCGCCCGCCCCGGGGGGTGCGGAGGGGGAACGCGGCTCGCTGCTGCCCGCGGGGCTCGCGTTCGGGCTCGGGGCGGTGGGCATCGGCGTCGGCGCCGCGACCGGCCTCGTGTCGCTCTCGAAGGTGTCCGACATCGAGTCGCGCTGCGACGGCAAGCGCTGCCCGCCCGAGCTGAAGGGCGACGCCGACGCCGCGACCACGCTGGGCCATGTGTCCACCGTGAGCTTCATCGTGGGCGCCGCCGCGGCCGCGACCGGGGTCGTGCTGCTCGTGGTCCGGCCCGGCGGCGACGCGGCGCCCGACGCCGCGGGCGCGGCGCCGCAAGCGAAGCGCGGCGTGGTCTGGCGCGCCGGGGTGGGCCTCGGGCGGGTCGAGATCCAGGGAACGTTCTGATGGGCAGCGCCGCCGCGCAGGGCGGCGCCGCGCCGCAGGGCAGCGCCGCGCGGCGGCCGAGAGCCGCCCCGCGGCGCCGCGCCCGTTCAGGTCAGTCGCACGTGGCGACCTCGCAGGCCTCCATCTCGGGGGCGCACGCCGCGAGGATGCACGTGTTGCACACCTCCCTGTCTCCGCCGCGGCAATCCTCGTCGCACGCGCCGAAGGCCCCGCTGGTCTGGCAATTGAGCGTCTCCGAGAGCTGAGGCCCGACCTTCTCGCAGGTGTTCACAATGCAGCCATAGAACGCGGCATCGTCGCCGGGGGTGACGCTGTTGATGCACGAGAACGCCTCGGCGCACGTGGTCTTCCCGGAGCCGAACCACGTCGAGGCGTCGAAGCCCTCGCTGTTCCGGCAGTTCTCGTAGGGCTTCGACCGCGGGAAGTACGGCCCGATCAGCATGCACATCTCGTCCTTCGTGGTCAGGCCCTGCGCGATGTCGCGATCCTCGGTGTTCTTGAAATCGCAGCGGTAGTCCAGGGCCTCTCCCGCCTTGACCTCGAGGAACGGCGAGAACTCCTGCGACGGGACCCCCTCCCATTTGTCGTGGGCGTACAGCTCCGTCATCTTGCCGTCGAGGTCGACCTTGTTGGCGACGTAGCCGACGCCGCGGCGGTGCATGTGCGACTGGATCCTCACGACCGAAATGTCCTCATCGGCGGTGCAGCGCATCCGCGCCGAGGACTCCCCGTGCGGCGGCACGCTGATGAACGGGTTGTAGTGGAAGAGCATGCCCGCCTCGACCTTCACCTCCTCGTCCGGGATCGTATGGAGGTTGATGCGCGCGTCGGTCTCGAGGGGCGCGCCCGACGCGTTCAGGTAATGGGTGTTCATCAGGAGCACCGTGCCCGGAGCGACCTTGAGCGCCACGCCCTCCGGGAGCTCGCCGAGGAAGGAGTTGCCGTCGGGGGACTGGGAGCCCGCGACCACGCCGGTGACCTCCCAGTCGGCCTGGGGGCCGTCGCTGCAGTCGTGGACCTGGGTAGCATCGAGGGTGACGCCGCGCTGCGTCTCGGTCGGGATCTCGGTGTACGGCGTTGCGTAGAGGAGGACGTGGTGGCTCCCGCTCGAAAACCGCACCACCTCCCGGTTGACGTTGAGCCCCTCCGGCGGCGCGACGAAGAGCTGGCAGCGCTCGACCTCCTGCCCCGGCTCGATCGTGGAGACCATTCGATACTGCACGCCGGCGCCTTCGGCCGGCGGCTCCAGCCCCTGGTCCTCCGGGGTCCCCGGCCCGGGGCCGGGTTCCGAGGACGAACAGCCGAAGAGCGCGACGGCGCCGAGGAGAGCGATGAGCGAGGTGGTTGTGCGCATGCGTCGATACCTGCTGTGTGGTGGTCTCACATCTTGCGCGCGCAGGTGACCGAGCGCGCGCATCGTTCCCGGGGTCGCGCGGTGGCGTCGCGCTCGCCCAGGGAAATCGGTCGACGCCGGCTGGCCGGCGCCGGAGTGTCCGCGTTCGCCCTCATGCACGGGCGGGGCGGAGGCGGACGGGGAGCGAGGTCATCTTCCGGGTCGAGGGGTGCGGGGCGAACACCGCCGGCCCCGCGAGCTCCGTCTCGGGGAAGCGGCTGACGAGCGTCTCGATGGCGATCCGCCCCTCGAGGCGAGCCAGCGTCGCCCCGATGCAATAGTGATCGCCGCCCCCGAAGGCAACTCCCGCGTCGGCGCCTCGCCGCAGATCGAGCGACGAGGCGCGGGGGTAGGCCGCCTCGCCCTGCTCCTCGGCCTGGATCCGCAGTGTCAGAATGTCGTTGTCCAGGGGCCTCCTCCGGCGCTCCTCGACGGTCTCGCTCTCCACCTCGATCCCTACGTCGAGCGCCGCCTCGAGCTTCCCCCCTTTCGTCGGGCGAGAGCTGCCCCGCCATGGACAGGCGATGAATCGCGTCCGTGAAGCGGAGGACTAACGCATTGTGTCATTCTGGGATCTCGAACATCGAAGCAGTCGGCAGCGGCGGAATGTTTGTTGCATCGTGACGTGGCGCGCCGGGGTCAGCCGCACGTCGCGATCTGGCAGGCGTCGAGGTCCGCTTTGCACGCCGAGGCCATGCACGACTCGCACGCTTCGCCGGGCTGGCTGCACGCCTCGGCGCAGGCGCCGTACCCCGCGCTCCACTGGCAGCGAATGACGTTCGAGATCGCGGGCCCGGCGGCCTCGCAGCTGTTCACGATGCAACCGTAGGACCTGGGCCCGTTGCCCCCGTCCACGGCCTTCGCCTCGTCGAGGCACGAGAGCGTCTCCGCGCACGCCGCTGCCCCGGAGCCGAACCAGGTCGCGGCGAGCAATCCCTCCTTGGTGTGGCAGTTCTCGTACATGGGGGAGCGCGGGAAGTACGGTCCGATGAGCATGCACATCTCGTCCTTCGTGGTCAGGCCCTGGGCGATCTCGCGCTCCTCGACGTTCGCGAAGTCGCAGCGGTAGTCGAGGGCCTCTCCCTTCTTGACCTCGAGGAAAGGGGAGAACTCCCGGGTCGGCACGTTCTCCCACTGGTCGTGGGCGTAGAGCTCCGTCATCTTGCCGTCGAGATCGACCTTGTGGGCGACGTAGCCGACGCCGCGGCTGTGCGTGTGCGACTGGATCCTCACCACCGAGATATCCTGATCGGCGGTGCACCGCATCCGCGCGGAAGACTCCCCGCGCGCCGGCACGTCGATGAAGGGGTTGTAGTGGAAGAGCATGCCCGCCTCGATCTCCACCGCGTCATCCGGGATCGTGTAGATGTTGATGCGCGCGTCCGTCTCGATGGGCTCGGCCGAGGCGTTGATGTAGTGGGTGTTCATGAGGAGCACCTTGCCCGGCGGGACCTTGACCGCGACGCCGGGCGGGAGCTCGCCCAGGAAGGAGACGCCGTCGCGGGACTGGGAGCCGGCGAACACGCCGTTGATCTCCCACTCGCCCTGAGGTCCATCCTTGCAGTCGTGGACCTGGGTCGCGTCGATGGGCACGCCGTGGCGCGTCTTGGTCGGGAGCTCGGCGTAGGGGGTCTCGTACAGCAGGACATGGTGGCTCCCGCTCGAGAACCGCACCTCGTCCCGCTGGATGTTGAGCCCCTCCGGAGGCACGACGAAGAGCTTGCAGCGCTGGATCTCGACCCCAGGGTCGAGCATGGCGACCATTCGAAATTGCACGCCAGCGCCGGCGGGCGGAGGCGCCAGCAGATCGTCCTCGGGCACGTCCGAGGAGGGGGGCGAGGACGAGCAGCCGACGAGCGTGCACGTGCCGAGGAGAGCGACGAGCTTGATGGTTGTGCGCATAGGGTGGTCCTGCTGTGGGTTGATCCCGATTGCGAGGCGGTCGCTGACGATGAGGCGATCGAGCGAGGCGCGAGCGTCACGTCTTGCGGACGATCAGCTGGTACCCCTGCAGGACGATCTCGTGCCCTCCCTTGACGAACCCGAGGAAGGCGTCGATGCCCGGCTTCGGGTCGACGGCGGCCGCGATCTCCTTCGGGTAGGAGCCGCCGATGGCGTAATCGTCGAAGATCGCGAGGCCGCCGCGCCGGAGGAGCGGCCAGACCGAGAGCGCGTCCTGGAGGGCGTCCACCGGGTGATGCGAGCCGTCGACGTAGGCGATATCGAACGTCGAGCCCGAGAGCAAGGGGAGCGCCTGCCGCGAGTACCCTTTCAGCTTCGTCACCTTGTGGCCGGCGCCCGTCTGCCGCATGTTGTGATCGAAGTGCCGCTCTGCCTGCAGCTGGCCCGGTCCGTCGAAGGGATCGACGCAGACGAGCCGGCTGGTCTCGTGCGTGAGGACGTTCTCGAGCAACCAGCAGGCGCTCAGCCCCTCGAAGGAGCCGATCTCCAGGCATCGCACGTCGGGCTTGCCGCGCAGCGGAGCGAGCACGGGCTCCCAGGACGTGACGTTGTGAGTGAACCAGTCCTGTGTGATCCGGTAGCGGGCATGAGGGAGCAGGTCGAACAGGCTCGAGCGGCCGAGCAGGGCGCCGACGGCGTCGCGCGCCCGGCCGCCCAGGTCGCTCCCCTTGGCGAGGTGGTGGACGACCTCGAACACGACGCGCTTCGCGAGCGAGAGCGCCGGGAGCGCGGCGGCGCCGTCCCGCTCGGCGCGGCGCGCGAGGCCGTCGAGCCTGGCTTCGAGCGTCGCCGCGAGGCGCTCGACGGCCGCGGTGACGTCCTTGCCGTCCGCCACGTCCTGCAAGATCCCGACATACAGATCCATGGCGCCACGGTCGAATACGGAAGTCTCGACAGAGCCCTGGAGCTCTCCACGATCGACGCTATCCATGCGCTTGCTCTCCTCTCTCGGCCGCCCTCGCGGCCGCCTCGCGTCGGTGCTGCTGGACCACGCGAGGCTTGATGATGTTCCTGGCGACATAGGTGATCCACGGCGGCGGCATGGGCCTGAGCATCAGGCGCCACAGCTTCATCGAGAGCGGCGCGACGTCCGGGATCGGCTTGCCCACGGGGAGCGCGAGGTCCAGGAGCGCGCCGGGCACCGCGGGCAGCGCGTCTCGGCGGACGTAGATGAACGTATTGAACCGGTACCAATACGACACCTCCGGGTCGCCCTTCACCGACGGGCGGATCGCGTCGAGGAGCAGGTACCCGCGCTCGTCGAAGAGCTCGCGCCAGTACCCGTACGGGCGCTCGTTGATGTGGAATTCTCCGCCCTGCCCCGGCGGCGCGGCGGAGAACAGGACGACGCTCCCGTGGCGCGTCAGCGAGCCCACGAAGTCTCTGGCGGCCTCTCGCGGCAGATGCTCGCCGACCTCCAGGCTCTGGACGAGATCGAACCGCCGCCCGAGCTGCACGGGCTGGGTCAGATCCGCGGCGCGGAACTCGGAGGGATCGACGAGCAACGCGCCGCTCTCCACGTGCGCTCCGTCGAGGCCGAGCACCTCGGGGACGCCGAGCTGTTTCCAGACCTTCAACCACGCGCCGTGGCCGCACCCGAAATCCACGACGCTGGTCACGTTGAACCACGTCAGGAGGAGGCGAAGGATAGGCTCGGCGGAGCGCATCGCCTCCCTGTTCATGATGTCGTAGAACTCTCTATCGTAATCGTACATGGCGTCCACGCCCCGGTTCAGGTAGCTCCGCTCCACGTCGGCGGCGGCCTGCGCTCGACAGGCCGCCCGCTCACTCGCCGCCGCCCTGCGCGATCATGCCGTCCGAGGCCCAGACGGGCGCCCTCTTGCCCGGCGCGGCGAGGACGTCGGGGGCAGCCTCGCCTCGGATCAGCGAGCGCAGCGCCTCCAGGAAGGAGCCGTTGAGCCGCTCGATCGTCCCGCGGCGGTGCACGTTCTCGCTGTAGTTCCAGAGCGCGGTCAGGCGGCCGCTGAAGATCCCCACCTGACATTGCAGGAGGAAGTCCCGCATGTTCTCCGGATCCTCCATGGCCGGAGGTATCTGAGGCACCGCCTTGACCAGCGCCGTATCCGATACGGGCAGCTCGAACTGTCCCACGTAGTTGAAGATCATCTCGCGCCTCGGCAAGGACTTGAGCGCTGCCACGATCTCCTCATCCTGGCTGAGCCAGCGCAGGGCTGCGTAGGTGCTCCCGTGGCGGAGGAGCCGATCGAACTGACCCTTGACGCTCTGGAGCGCCTCGAGCGGGGTCCGCGGGCCCCGCAGCTGGAGCAGGAGGGGGATGCCGTGCGCGAAGAGGCCCACCGTGCGGGCCAGGTCCATGTCGTCGGACGGGGCCTCCCGGCCGTGCACGATCACGTCGAGCAGCAGGGAGTCGAGGCCGGCCGAGCGCGCGAACGCCTGCCCGAGCGCCGAGAGCAGCGCGACCATGATCTGGGCGCGGTGGGTCCTCGGGAGATCCTGCAGCAGCGCGCTGGTCTCTTCGGCGGAGAGCGACGACGACAAGATCCGCGTGGACGCGATCGTATTGGCCTCTCTCCCGCTCGGGTGATCGATCGGAAGAGGCGTCACCGCGCCCCAGGGGAGGGAGCGCCAGTACTCCAGGTCGCGCTTTCTCTCCGGCGATCGAGCGTGGTCGACGAGCCGCTCTGCCCATTGCTTGTACGACGTGGTCTTGGGGGGCAAGAGCACGGGCTGACCCTGCTTCAGCTGGTGGTACGCCATCTCGATATCGGCGAGCACGATCTGGAGAGACACGACGTCGCTCACCAGGTGATGAAGGATGATGAGCAGCCTATCGCGCTGATCGCCGCCCAGGCCGAAGTAAACGACCTGCACGAGCGGCCCGGCGAAGAGGTCGAGCTTCGTCTGGAGCTCGACCACCGCCGCGTCCATCGCGCTGGCCTGCTCCGCGGGGGGCAGCGCCGAGAGGTCGACGTGGGTGAGCGGCACCGTGTCCTCCGGAGGCGCGATCCGCTGCCGCCACCCGCGCTCGTCGCGCGCGAACCGCGTACGGAGCGCGTCGTGGTGCAGGAGCACGGCCCGGAGCGCCTGCGAGAGGCGCTCTGGCTCGAGCGGCCGGATCAGCTCCCAGAGCGTCGCGAGGTTCCAGTGATGAGGGTTCGGGAGCTCGCGCGACAGGAGCCAGTGCTGGTTCGGCCCCAGCGGGACCTCGCCGGTGACGAGCGCGCGCGCGGCGTCGACCGGTGCGGCGCCGCCGGCGGCCGCGCCGTCGGCGATCATCGCGCGGATCTGGCGGGCGAGCTCTCCGACGGTCACGCCCTTCAACAGATCGACGACGGGGACGGTGGCCCGGAGGTCGGTCCCGATCCGGTTCTTCAGCTCGAGCGCGAGCAGGGAGTCGAGCCCGAGGTCGTTGAGCAGCGAGCGCCGGTCGATCCGTGAGGCCGAGAGCCGCAGCACGCGCGCGACGAGGCCCTGGAGGTAGTCGACGAGGCGCTCTTCCTGCTCGGCGGGCTCCGCGGGCTCGAGGATGGCCTGGAGCGGGTGCTTCGGCGGCGCGCTGGCGGCGCGCGCGGCCTCGCCGCCGGTCGCGGCGCCGTCGAGCAGGCGCGCGATGAACGGCACGGCGCTGCCGGAAGAGAAGTTGTTCCGCGCGAACGTCTGGGGATCGGAGACCCACAGGACCGTCGCCTGGTCGATGTCCTGCTGCAGGACGTGCCCGAGCGCCTCCAGGCCGCGGCGCGGCGAGAAGGGGGGCATCCCGCGGTTGTTGAAGTAGTCACCGAGCGTCGTGGCCATGCCAGCTTCGGCCCACGCTCCCCAGTTGATGCTGCTGGCCGGGAGGCCGCGGCCGCGCCGGTACTGCGCGAGGCCGTCGAGGAAGGCGTTGGCCGCGCCGTAGTCTGCCTGCCCCGCGGTGAAGGCGAGCGCGGCGATCGACGAGAAGAGCACGAAGAAATCCAGCGGCTCCCGCTCGAGATGCCGGTGCAGCAGCCAGGCGCCCTGCACCTTCGGTCGCGCGGTCTCGAGGTACTCCTCCATGGTCATCGCGGCCATCAGGTGCGGTCTGCTCACGCCGGCGGCGTGGATCACGCCTCGGATCGGGGGATACCCCTCGTCCCGGTGCTGACCGAGGAACGCGGTGAGCTGCGCCTCGTCGGCGATGTCGAGGGCGGCCACGTGCACGCTCGCGCCCAGCGCCTCGAGCTCGCGGACGGCAGCGACGCGCTGCCCGAGCGGCGTATCGGCGGCGGCCGCGAGCCACGCCGCGCGCGGCGGGAGCGCGCTGCGACCGAGCAGGACCAGCCGGCGCGCGCCGTGCTGCACCATCCAGCGCGCGACCAGGAGCCCCAGCCCGCCGAGCCCGCCCGTGATGAGGTAGCTGGCGTCGGCCCGGAACGAGAGCGCCGGCGCGGCCTGCGCGAGGTCGGGGCGCGCGACGAGCCGAGGCACATGACGCCGCCCGCGCCGGTAAGCCACCTGGTCCGTCACCCTGCCCGCGATCAGGTCGTCGGCGAGCAGCGCGACCTCGTCGAGCGGGCTGCTCGGGTCGAGGTCGATCAGGCCGCCGTAGCGATCGGAGTGCTCTTGATAGCCGACCATGCGCATCATGCCCCAGAGCGCGGACTCGGCGACCGCGGTCGGGGGGAGGTCGGGCGTGACCGGCTGGACGCCGCGCGTCGCCGCCCAGATGCGCGGCAGCTCGCTGTGGCCGCTGCGATCGAGGGCCTGGACGAGGTGCAACAAGGCGATCGGGCCGAGCGCCTGCGCGCGGTCGAGATCCCCGAGCGTGAGGCCCTCGGCGGGGATCGTGTCCAGGCTGAAGAGGTGGAGGATGCCGCGCCACGGCTGCCGCGCGCGCGCGAACACCGCGGCGACCAGCTGCTGCATGTCGTCGAGGGACGCCGGGTTCACCGCGAAGCGGCGCTGCGCCTCGTCCGCCTCGTAGCGCGCTCCGGCGAACACCAGGACGCACCGATCGCCCCGGGCTTCCAGCTGCGCCGCGAGCGCCTGCCCGAACCCTTGCCGATCGGCCAGCACCAGCCAGCTGCCACGCCCGCGCGGCGCCTCCGGGGCCGCGTCGGGCTGAGGCTGCCATTCTATCTTGTAGAACAGGCTGCTCGTATCGACGGCATCGTCGGACCGCGCGTGCTCCAGCGAGCGGGCGACGGCGCCCCGCAGCTCCAGCACCACGTTGCCGGCGTCGTCGCAGGCGATCAGATCGCCGCGCAGGACGCGCTCGTCGAACTCCACGACCTGGGAGCGCACCCAGAGCTGCTCGGGCACCCGGCCGCGGAGCTGCAGCGACGCGATGTGGGTGGGCAGGTAGACCCCTCGGCTGCGATCGCCGGCGTCGTCCGCCGGCATGGTCGTCGCCAGCAGCACCTGGAAGCAGGCGTCCAGCAGCGCCGGGTGCAGCGCATACCCGCCCTGCGCGGCGCGCGCCTCCCCGTCAAGGGCGACGCGCGCCACGGCCGAAGCCGCGCCGCGCCAGAGCTGAGCGATCCCGCGGAACTCGGGGCCGTAGTGGAGCCCGAGGCTCCTCAGGTAGCGATAGCAGTCCTGCGTCGACGTCTCGCGCGGGTGCTCGGCGCGCCACTCGGCCAGCGGGAGCCTCCGTGCGCGGCGGTCCTCTGGCAGGAGGCGGAAGGTCGCGCTCGCGTGCCGCGCCCACTGCTGCGGGTCGGCGCTGGCGCGGCTCCCGACGCTCGCCGTCCCCTGCGCACCGTCGCAGACCACCTGGAGGCGCGGCTGGGTGTCCGGGTGCACGAACAGCGCTTTGTGAAACTCGATGCCTGTGAGCTCGATCCCGCGGTCCCCCGCTCCGAACAGCGATCTGGCCGCGGCCAGCATCATCTCGATGTACCCAGCGCCCGGGTACACCACGGCGCCTTGCACCACGTGGTCCTTGAGGTAGGGCAGGCGATCGACGTCGACGACGCTCTCCCAGGTCGGCTGGAAGCTGGGCAGCCGATCGCCGAGCAACGGGTGGCCCGGCGCCCCCAGCCGGTCGCGCCGCGAGGCGTCCGACTCGACCCAGTGCGGCTCGTGCTGCCACGGGTAGCGCGGCAGCCGCACGACGCGCGCGCCGCGCGGATCGCCCGGGTGCACGCCGCGCCAGTCGACGGGGAACCCCGCGACGTAGAGCGCGCCCAGCGCCTCGAGCAGGGTAGCGCGCTCGCCCGCCTTGCGGCGCAACGAGGTCAGCACGCTGGCCTTCCGACCGTGCAGCGCGGCGCACTCCTGGATCGAGGAGCCCAGCACCGGGTGCGCGCCGAGCTCCAGGAACGTGTCGTAGCCCTCCTGGAGGAGCGCCTCGGCGGCGGGCGCGAACAGCACGGTATCGCGCACGTTGCGCCACCAGTACTCGGCGTCCCACTCGCTCCCTTGCGACCGGGCGCCGGTCACCGTCGAGAAGAGCGGTAGCGCTGCCTGACGCGGTCGGATGTGCTGTAGCGCCTCGATCACCTCATCGCGCAGAGGATCCATGTAGTGGCTGTGGTACGGCACATCCACCTGCAAGAAGCGGACGAACACCTTCCGCTCCTCGAATGGCCGGACGAGCTCCGAGAGCGCGTCGTGGTCGCCGACGAGGGTCACCGCGCTGGGGCCGTTCACGGCGGCGATGGAGATGCGCGCTTCGCGGCCGGCCAGGGCGGCCCGGGCCTCGGCCAGCGGGATCCCCACCGCGACCAGCTTGCCCTGTCCGGTGGTCCGGTGCTGGAGGCGGCTGCGATGATAGATGATCTGGATCGCCTCCTCGAGGTCGAACACGCCGGCGCAGTAGGCCGCCGCCACCTCGCCGGCGCTGTGCCCCACGATGGCGTCCGGCGCGATGCCCCAGGACCGCCACAGCGCGGCCAGGCCGGCCTGGAGGGCGAAGCTCGCCGGCTGGGCGATCTGGGTCTCGGACATGCGCGAGCGCCCCTCGTCCGCCAGCATCTGCTCGAGCAGCGACCATCCGGCGTGCCGGCGCAGGAGCGCGTCGCATTCCCTGACGGTCTCGTAGAACACCGGCTCTCGGGCCAGGAGCTCGCGGCCCATGGCCCACCACTGAGGCCCCATGCCCCCGAACACGAACACGAGGCGCGCCGGGGTGTGCGGCCGACGCCCGATGGCCGCGCCGGGCGCCGCCTCGCCTGCCGCGATCGCGGTCAGCTGCTCGGCGAGCGCCTCGCAGGACTCGGCCCGCAGCGCCAGCCGGTGCTCGTGGTGGGTGCGGCGCGCGCCGGCGGAGCGGCAGAGATCGCGCAAGAAACCGGGCTCGTCCTCGTGCCGGGCGATCAGCGCGCGGTACGCGCGCGCGGTGTCCAGGAGCGCCTGCTCGCTCCGCGCGGACAGGGGGAGGAGCTCGCTCCGGGCCTCCTCCGCCGGGAGCGGCGTGGCCAGCTCGGCCGGCGCCTCCTCGAGCACCACGTGGGCGTTGGTCCCGCCGAAGCCGAAGGAGTTGACGCTGGCCAGCCGCGGGCCAGCCGTGCGGGGCCAGGGCTCGAGCGCGCGAGCGACCTTCAGGCCAAGCGCGTCGAAGTCGATCCCGGGGTTGGACTGCTGGAGGTGGAGGTGCGGCGGAATGGCGCCGTGCTTCAGCGCCAGCGCGGCCTTGATGAGCCCCGCGACGCCCGCGGCGGCCTCGAGGTGACCGATGTTCGTCTTGACCGAGCCGATCCAGCACGGGTCGTCCGGCGTCCGGCCGCTCCCCAGCACGGCGCCGAGCGCATTCGCCTCGATCGGGTCGCCCACCGGCGTGCCCGTGCCGTGCGCCTCCACGTACTGGATCTGAGCCGGCGATACGCGCGCCCGTTCACACACCTCCCGGATCAGCGCCTGCTGAGCGTGGCCGCTCGGGACCGTGATGCCGTTCGTGCGGCCATCCTGGTTGACGCCGCTGCCGCGAATGACGGCGTAGACCGGATCTCCGTCGGCGAGCGCCCGGCGCAGCGGCTTGAGCACCACGATCCCGGCGCCCTCGCCGCGCACATAGCCGTTCGCGCGCGCGTCGAACGCCTTGCTGCGCCCGTCGGGCGAGAGCATCCCCGCCTTCGACTCGGCGATCGTGTATTCCGGCCGGAACATCGCGTTGACGCCGCCGGCGAGCGCCAAAGCGCTCTCGTCGTTCCAGATGCTCCGGCACGCCAGGTGCACCGCGACCAGGGACGAGGAGCAGGCGGTGTCCAGCGCCACGCTCGGCCCGCGGAGATCGTACATGTAGGAGAGGCGATTCGCCAGCATCGTCATCGCGCTGCCGGTCGCGGCGTGCGGGCCGATGAGATCGCGATTGTTCGCGTCCAGCTGGAAGATCTTGATATCTTCCGTGAAGCCGCCGATGAACACGGCCGTATCGCTCCCGGCCAGCTGCTCGGGGACGATCCCTGCGTCCTCGAGCGCTTCCCAGCTGACCTCCATGAGCCAGCGCTGCATCGGGTCGAGCGACGCGGCTTCGCGCGGAGACATCCCGAAGAAGAGGGCGTCGAAGAGCTCGATGCGCTGCTGTACGAACCCGCCCCAGCGAGACACCGTCTTGCCGGGCTTACCTGGGCTCTGGTCGTAGAAGCGCTCGATGCTCCATCGATCGGGCGGCACTTCGCCGATGGCATCCACGCCGTCGCTCAGCAGTTTCCAGAAGCTGTCGGCGTCGTGCGCCCCGCCGGGGAATCGGCAACCGATGCCGACGATCGCGATCGGCTCCACGCGAGCGTCAATGCCATCGGAGCCGCGTGAGGACGTGGATGAAGCGGTGTTGCTGGGCATTTCTGATCCTTGTCTCGTCGGCCGCTGACCACGGCGCGAGGTACGCTCGAAGGCTGCGGATGCACGGAGGAGCGCTCGTGCGCTCGTCTCATGAGGCTTCGCGAACACGGATGCCGTACCGGGGGATCTCCTCCCTCGATCGCGGCGACCTGCGTCGCTGGCTGGCCGAGATGCAGGTGGTGCGCCGGCGCGCGTCGGGCGCGACGAGCCTCAAGAGCTCAGGGGCCGCGTGAACAGGAGATGACGCGGCCGAGCCGGCGCCGTCGGACCTGTCGAGGCGCGAAGATGGCGCCGCGCGTATGAGATAAACGTCGCCCTCCGTCCGTGTCGTTAACCACGTTGTCAGCTGCGGTGCAACTGATTCTGTATCGATCTTGACAGTTCTTAACGGGTTCGCTTTATCATTCTTAACATGGCACGAGTCGTCTCGCGCTGCGGGGGCGGCAACTCGGGTGCTCCGCCTGCCAGCGCGACGGCCGCGATGACGCCTCGTTGCGGACGTGGGCCGCGGTGAGGACGAGCCGCCTGCGCGGGGGCCGAGCTCGCGCGGCGCCGGCGCGCGTGTTCGGCCGAGCGCTCGTCGAACACCGCGCAGCGCATCGGTCTGCTCTGCTAGCCTGGGCTGGTGAGACCCCGCCGTGACCGGCACCGCATCTCTCTAGCCCTCGCCCTCGCGACCGGAGTCGCGCTCCTCGCCCCGGCCGCGGCGCAGGCGGCGGACCCGGCGCCCGCCCTCGCGATCGACCTCGGGGAGGCGCAGCTCGACCTCGTGCTGGTGAAGGAGGGCCGCTTCCGCCAGGGCTCGCCGCCGGCGGAGGCGGGCCGCGGCGACGACGAGGCGCCCCGGGAGGTGACCCTGAGCCGCGGCTTCTACCTGGGCAAAGTCCCGGTCACGGTCGGGCAGTTCAAGCGCTTCGTCGAGCAGACCGGCTACCGCACCGAGGCCGAGGTCGGCGCCTCCGGCGGGTTCGGCTTCGACGGCAAGGGCCTGTCGCAGCGCAAGGAGTTCACCTGGAGGGCTCCCGGCTTCCCGCAGACCGACCAGCACCCGGTGACGCTGGTGACGTTCAAGGACGCGGGCGAGTTCGCCCGGTGGCTCACGCAGAGGACCGGCCGCGCCTTCGATCTGCCGACCGAGGCGCAGTGGGAGTACGCCCACCGCGCGGGGACCCAGACGCGGTTCTACGCGGGGAACGACGACGCGGCCGCCGCCGCCATCGGGTGGTTCAAGGGCAACGCCGGGACCGGCACCCGGCCCGTCGGGCAGAAGCAGCCGAACGCCTTTGGCCTGCACGACATGAGCGGCAATGTCTACGAGTGGTGTCGCGACTTGTACGGTCCCTACGCGCCCGGCCCCGCGGTCGACCCCGAGCAGACCTCGGCGCCGGGCGGCGACAAGCCGCGGCGCGTGCTGCGCGGCGGCTCGTGGCTCAAGGACGCGAAGCACCTGCGCGCCGCGGCGCGGTACCGCAACGACCCCGGCAGCCGCAACGCGGACAACGGCTTCCGCGTGGTCGCCGCGCTGGAGGCGAGCGCCCCCGCGGCCGCCGCGCCTTCGCCGGCCGCGCCGGCGGGGTCGGCGCGCGCGCCGCGCTCGAGCTCGGGGTCGGCCGCGGCGACGGTGGCGTTCGTCGGCGGCGGCCTCGTCCTGGCGAGCGCCGTCATCGGCCTCGTCGGCGTGCTCGTGCACCGCGCGACCCGCCGCAAGCCCATGCCCGGGGCGCCGCCCGGCGTGACGTTCCGGCCGCAGGGCGACGGCTTCTGGCTGCACGCGCCCCCGCACCTGCACGGGTCGGTGCTCCACTACCGCTGCCTCGTGAAGGGCGCGATGCGGCGCACGTCGGTCCCGATCGAGGCGAGCCCGCGCGGGCAGTTCGTCTACACGGGCGGCGTCCCGTCGGCGGTGGAGGCGGAGCAGCTCGGCGCGGCCGCGTGGGCCGCGGCGCCCTCCGCCGCGCCGCGCGCCGCCGGGGGCGGCCATCGCTCGCGGGAGCGCATCTCCAGCGCGCCGGACGTCGCCGTCGTCGCGCCCTTCCGCGGCTACCCCTCGGCCTACTGAGCCGCGCCGCTCGCGCCCGCATGCGCCCGCCGATCTGCGCCGTCTTCGCCGAAGCGCCCGAGCACCGCGCCCGCGCCGGCCGCACGCTGCGCGCGCTCCGGCTCGCCGGGCTCGCGCCGCTCGACCTCACGCCCGCGCCGCTCGCGGCCGCGGCGGACGCGATCGGCGCGGGGCCGGTGTGGCTCGTGCGCGGGGGCGCCTGGCCCGCGCCGTCCGCGGCGCTCGATCCGGACCCGTTCCCGCCGCCGAGCGACACCGGGCTGCCGGTCTGCGCGCTCGGCGCCGTGCTCGCGCCGCTCGACCTCGCCGCGGCGCCGGCCGCGGCCTCGACGCCGCCCGCGCGCTCGGCGCCCTCCCGCGCGGCGCCCTCCGCGGCCGCGTCGCCGGCGTCCGACGCCGCGGCGTGGGCCGAGCTGCTGCGGGCGACGGGCGGCGAGCTGAGCCGGGCCGCGCGCCGCGCGCCGGGGCGCCGCGCGCCGGGGTTGCCCCGCGCCGCGAGCGTGTACCTCGACGCGCCGCTCGCCGCGGGCGTCGCGGCGCGCCTCCGCGCGGGCGATCCGCTCGACGCCGCGCTCCAGGGCGAGCTCGGGGCGCGGCGGGCGCGCGTGGTGCGGCACGCGCCGCTCGACGTGTGCGACGACGCGGCGCTGCGGGTCGCGCAGGTCGTGACCAGCCTTCAGCAGGGCGGCGCCGAGCGGATCGCGATCGACCTCGCGACCGCGCTGCCGCGCCGCGGCGTGCGCTCGCGCGTCTGCGCAGTGTACCGGCCGACCCGCCCGCCGTTCGGCGCGCCGCCGGGGACGCTCGACCTGTCCGGGGCGCCCGGCGACCGCGAGGCCCGCTTCGACGCGCTCGCCCGCGGGCTCGCCGCGTGGGGCGCGGATCTCGCGCACGCGCACCTGTTCGACGCCGAGGACCTCGGTCGGCTCTCCGCGCGCGGGTACCGGCCGCTCGTGACGGTGCACAACGTGGCCGCGGGCTGGCCGGCGGGGCTCGATCGCCTCGGCCCGGACGGCGCGGCGCTGCTCGTGGCGTGCGCGCGCGCGGTCGAGGCGGAGCTCGCCGCGCGCGGGCTGCCGGTCCCGCGGCGCACGGTGTGGAACGGGATCGACGTGGGGCCGGCGGAGCCCGGCGGCGCCCGATCGGCGGCGGCCGCGGCGTGGCGGCGGCGCCTCGAGATCGCGCCGGGCGATCTCGTCCTGCTCGCCGTGGCGAACCCGCGGCCGCAGAAGCGGCTGCACCTCCTGCCCGCGATCCTCGCGGCGACGCGGTCCGCGCTCGCCGCGGCCGGCGATCCGCGGCCGGCGCGGCTCGTGATCGCCGGGAGCGCCTCGCCCGGCAGCGAGCCGGCGCTCGCCGCGGAGGCGGAGATCCGGCGCGAGGTCGACCGGCTCGGCCTGCGCGCCGAGGTGCGCTTCGCCGGCGCGGTCGCCGACGTGGCCGGCCTGCTCGCGGCGGCGGACGTGCTCGTGTCGCCGAGCGCCCACGAGGGGCTGAGCCTCGCGCACCTCGAGGCGCTCGCCGCGGGCCTCCCGGTCGTCGCGACCGGCGCCGGCGGCACGGCGGAGATCGCGGCCGAGACGCCGGCGCTCGTCCACCTGCCGCTCGACGCCGCGCCGGATCGGTTCGCCGAGGCGATCGCGGCGGCGGCGGGCGGCACGGCGGCGGCGGGCGGCGCGGCGGCGGCGGGCGGCGCGGCGGCGGGCGGCCGGGAGGTCGTGGCGCGGCACTTCAGCGTCGCGCGCATGGCCGAGGGGTACGCGCGGCTCTACCCGCGGGCGATCGCCCGGAACCGCGGCCCGCGCCGGGGGGACGGGCTGCTGCTCGTGACGAACAACTTCTCGACCGGCGGCGCCCAGTCGAGCGCGCGGCGGCTGCTGCTCGGCCTCGCCGCGGCGGGCGTGCGCGGCCGGGCGGCCGTGATCGAGGAGCAGCCGGAGTACCCGACGCCGGGCCGGCGGGCGCTCGTCGCCGCGGGCATCCCGGTGATGGCGGTGCCGCCGCCGGCCGACATCGAGCCGGCCGAGGCGGTGGAGCGCCTGCTCCGCGCGATCGAGGAGGACCCGCCCGAGGCCGTGCTGATGTGGAACGTGATCGCGGAGCACAAGGTGCTCCTCGCCGACGGGCTGCTCGACGTGCCGCTCTTCGACGTGAGCCCGGGCGAGATGTACTTCGCCTCGCTGCGCCGCTATTTCGCGTCGCCGCGCCGCGGGCTGCCGTACCGCGCGCCGCGCGACTACGGCGCCCGCCTCGCCGGGGTGATCGTCAAGTACGGGGCCGAGGCGGCGCTGGCCGCCGAGGTGCTCGGGGCGCCGGCGCACGTGGTGCCGAACGGCGTCGCGCTCGGCCCGCGCCCGCCTGCGCTGCGGCGCGCCCCCGGCGGCGAGCGCGCGGCTCGCGACGGGCGCGCGCGGCTCGCGATCGGGACGGCGGCGCGCGTGCACCCGCACAAGAAGCTCGACGAGCTCCTCGCCGCGCTGCGGATCGCGGCGCCGCGGCTGCCGCCGCACGTGCTGCGCATCGCGGGCGGCGTCGAGCGCGGCGCCGAGGCGCACGCCGAAGCGCTGCGGCGGATGGCGGCGGGGCTGTCGGTCGAGTGGGTCGGCGAGCTCGCCGACACGCGCGCTTTCCTGAGCGATCTCGATATGTTCGCGCTGATCGCCGAGCCCGCGGGGTGCCCGAACGCGTCGCTGGAGGCGATGGCCGAGGGGCTGCCGGTGGTGGCGACGGCGGTCGGCGGCATGGCCGAGCAGGTCGTCGACGGCGTGACGGGCCGGCTGGTGCCGCCGGGCGACGCCGGGGCGCTCGCGGGGGCGCTCGTGGAGCTGGCCGAGGATCCGGCGCGGCGGGCGCGCATGGGGGCGGCGGGGTGGAAGCGCGCGCGGGAGCGGTTCTCGCTGGAGCGGATGGTCGCCGACTACGCGCGCGTGTGCCTGGCCGGGCGGGAGGGGCGGGGAGGCGAGGGGAGGGGGGTGGGAGGCGCGTGAGAGCGGCCGCGGCCGGACGTCTGGCGGTGCGTGGCCAGACGTCTGGCTGGGGGATTCAAGCTGCCCGGCGCGCCCTCAGTGGGTCGTCGAGCCGCCGAGCGTGGGGACCTGCTCCGCGCCGTCCAGGAGAACCTCATCGGCGCTGGCCGCGATCGAAGCGGCGCTGGCCGCCTCCGAGGAGCACGCCGCCGAGCACGATTTGTCCTCGATGAAGGACGTGAGGACCTGCGCGCGGTGGGGGAGGAACGTCCACTGGAGCGGCGCCGAGATCTCGCCCGCCTCGTTGACATGGACGAACGTGCCCGGCGCGGTGGTCGGGAAATGCGCCGGCCACACGTGCACGCCGCCGACGTTCTCGTCGTCGCGGCTGCTCAGCTCGTGGCAGCCGGCGCACGACTGGGTGGTGGCGCGATCGGCGGCGTTGTCCGCCGTGACCATGCCAGGCGGGAGGCCGCGGCTCACGAGGATCGGCCCGAGCGCCGTGGTGATGTCCGCGGCAAACGCGGTGTTCCCCTGCATGCGCGCCCGATAGTTGTTGTTGTTGGGGTCGAAATCACCGGGGTCCATGATGCTCTCGCCCGAGTTGAAGAGCTCCTGGTTGGGCAGCGTGCGGAGCGAGATTTTGTTCTCGTCGCTGCCGAGCGGCACGAGCCCGTCGAGGGCGTCGGGGAAGCTGCTCTGGAACGCGGCCCCGCGGGGGTCGCTCGCGAAGCTGGCGTTGAACAGGCCGGGGAACGGGTTCTCCTTCACAGTGACCGGCTTGACGAAGAGCCTGGGCGAGCTGTCGTTGTCCAGCTCGAGCTTGAACTCGCGGAGCACCCAGGGCTGGAATCCTCCGCTCGACGCCATGAACTGGTTCGTCCGGATCTGGCCGGTCCCGGCCATGAAATGGGCCGCCTGGATGACCGGCGCGAAGTCGGGCAGCTCGGGCCGGCCGTAGAAATAGAACCCCTCGAGCGCGGCCTGGCGCTGGGCCGCGGTCATGTTCGGGTCCGAGAGGTTCGCCCAGAACTCGGCGACCGGGAGGCAGGCGGCGACGCCGCACTCGGGGTGCGGGTTCGGGAGCTGGGCCTCGAAGATGATGAAGTTGCGGTCAGTGATGCTGGACGACTTCTTGGCGTAGATGATCCGGTACTCGCCGCAATGCGAGCCGCCCTCCTTCGGTGTGAGGTCGAACCGGTTCACGAGCGCGACCGGCTCCATGAAATTCGGCCCGTCGGGATTGAACGGGCTGTTCAGGGTGGGGTTCGCATCGTCGGTGCGGGCGAGCACGCCCTCGTTCCTGGGGCACGTGTACGGGTACCCGTTGAGCGTTGGATTGCCGTTGCTGTCGGTCTCGTCGTCGCAGTGGATGGCGTCGGCGTCGTGGAAGGCGGCATTGGAGGCAGCGTTCTGCGTGTCCCACCAGCGCTTGTAGAACACCTCGGGATCCTGGCTGGAGCCGACGCTGGTGAGGAGCCGCTGGAGGACGAAGCCGAGCGGGAACTCGGTAAGGATGCCCGGGTCGGTCTCCTTCGTGACGATGAGGGACTTTCGGAAGTCGATGAGCGGCACGGACGCGGGGCACGTCAGCGCCTCCGCGCCCTCCGCCGTGAGCTCCTGGGCCTCGCCGGCGGCGACGACGTCGTCGTCCACCGGATCGGCGCCGCCGCAGGCGCCTAGCGAGACCGACGCCGCGGCGCCCATGACCGCTGCGATGAGAGGGAACTTGGAGACATAACGAAGATGCATGATCGCTCCTGTGGAGTAAGGCGGACCCGGGTCGCTCCGAAGCGGCTCGCGCTCCTGCGCCTGCTCCGCCTCGCGCCGTACCTGCTCGGCGTGCCTCGTCGGGGAATGCCCCGGCCGCGACGGCCCGGCTGGGAGCGCGCTATCGCAACCGGTATGCCGCCCCGCGGCGTCATGGCCCCTCCGACGGGATCGGGCGGCGCGACGCGCCGAGCGCCGCCGCAGGAGCGGCTGCCGCCTCATCGAGCTCGCCCGCGGGTCCAGCTCGCGCGTGGCAAGCCTTGCCGTCATGGCAAAGATTGCCGTCCATGAAAGACACGGGCATGGCAAGGATTGCCATCGCGCCACGCGCCCGTCCGACGGACACACCAATAGCACCTTTCCGACGCATCGCCGGCACGGGTGCTCCTCGCGCGATCCGGCGCGCGACCGATCGTCGCGAGCTCTCGCGCCGAGATCAGCGGACCGGGAACGGCCAGATCAGCTGTTCCAGCTCGGAGAGCGAGGAGGCCTGGGACTCCCAGCCTTCGATCCTGATCTGGTAGCCGAGGTTGCTGTACCGGTGCAGGAGCGCGAGCGCCATCAGCTTGCGGCTCAGCGCCGGGGTCAGGTCGGCATCGGCGATCCCGGTTCCGCAGGCGACCAGAAAGGCGCGCTGGAGCTCCGCGCTGCCGGCGGCGAGGAAGAGGCACGGGCCCAGGAGGTCGTATTCGGCCGGCCCGAGGCACGCGTCCGCGAAGTCGATCATGCCGGTGACGCGCCACGCCCCGCCCGTCCGGGTCACGAGGAGGTTCTCGGGCGTGTATTCTCCCGTCAGGAGGACGGGAATCACGGACGTCGGCAGGAGAGGCCGGGCCGAGGCCAGGTACGCCGGGATCTGAGCGACCAGGCGCTCGGGCAAGCGCATTCGCCGGTGGCGGCCCTCGCATCCGGCGATCTGGCGCTCCACGAACGCGTCCCAGCCGAGATCGAGGCTCTCCAGCCCGCCGGTGGGCAGCGCGTGGGCGGCCGTCATGATCTCGCCGATGCGGGCGAGCGCCTCGGCGCGCTCCGCCCCGCCGAGCGCGGGCCAGACCTCTTCCAGGGGGCGCCCCGGGAGGCGCGACATCACGAGATACGGCCACCCGTCGAGCTCCCCTTCCCGGAGGATCTCCGGCGTGGCCACGGGGACGTTCCCGTGGACGCGCCCGAGCGCGAGGCGCTCGGCCTCGAACTGGTGCCTCAGGAACGGCGGGAACAGCTTGATGATCTGGCCCGCGTCGTTCGAAACAACGACGTTGGTCCCGCGCTCGAACGCGGCGAGGCCGCTCGCCGCAAGGCCGTGGCGCTCGCACACCGCGCGGATCGCCGGGAGAAAGGCGCCGAGATCGGCGCGGATCCGGTCGAAGCCGGCGGCGTCGTCGAACGGCGGGAACAGGGTCTGGTCGATCGGATCGGCGGTCATAGGCGGAGCGGCGGCCAGGGTAACCCGCGCTGGGCCTGCGGGGGAGAGGAAGGCAGACCTGACGACGCCGCAGCGCTGGCCATCCGAGCGACGTCCTGTATGCTCCCGCGCCGCCCGTGGGAGCCTCGCCGCCGCCATGCCGCTGATCGTCGTCGAGGACCTGCGCAAGGCCTACCGGGTGGCCGAGCGCCGCCCCGGCGCGTGGGGCGCGCTCGCCGGGCTCGTGCGCCCGCGCTACCGCGCCGTCGACGCGCTCGCGGGCGTCTCGTTCGCGATCGAGCGGGGCGAGCTCGTCGGGTACATCGGGCCGAACGGCGCCGGCAAGTCCACCACGGTGAAGATCCTCGCCGGCATCCTCGTGCCGGACTCGGGGCGATGCGAGGTGGACGGACGCGTCCCGTGGCGCGAGCGCGTCGCGCACGTGCGGCGGCTCGGCGTCGTGTTCGGCCAGCGCACCCAGCTCCTCTGGGATCTGCCGGTGATCGACTCGTTCGAGCTCCTCCGGGACATCTACCGCGTCGGCGCGGCCGACCACGCCCGCGCGCGCGACGAGCTCGTCGCGATGCTCGATCTCGCGCCGCTGCTCGACACGCCGGTGCGGCAGCTCAGCCTCGGCCAGCGCATGCGCTGCGATCTCGCGGCCGCCCTGCTCCACGCGCCCGAGCTGCTCTTCCTCGACGAGCCCACGATCGGCCTCGACGCCGTCTCGAAGCTCGCGGTGCGGGGCTTCGTCCAGCGGCTGAACCGCGAGCGCGGCGTCACCGTGATCCTGACGACGCACGACATGGACGACATCGAGGCCCTGTGCTCGCGCGTCGTCCTCATCGCCGGCGGCCGGGTGCTCTCGGACGGCTCGCTCGAGGCGCTCCGCGCGCAGGTCACCGCCGAGCGCTGGCTCATCGTCGACCTGACCGACCCCGCCGCCGAGATCGCCGAGCCCCACGCCGAGGTGATCCGCCGCGAGGGCGACCGCGTGACGCTGCGCTTCGATCCCGCGGCGATCTCGACCGCGGAGCTCGTCGGGCGCGTCACGGCCCGCTACCCCGTGCGCGACCTCCTGGTGCAGAACCCGCCCATCGACGAGATCGTGGCGCGGCTCTACGGCGAGGCAGGCGGCCGGCCGTGAGCGCGCTCCTCGCCTACTGGGCCGTCTTTCGCGCGCGCTTCCGCGCGCTCTTGCAGTACCGCGCCGCGGCCGCGGCCGGGTTCGCCACGCAGCTGTTCTGGGGGCTCATCAAGGTGATGGTGCTCGAGGCGTTCTACGCGAACGCGCCCGGCGCGCGTCCGCCGATGGCCCTCGGGCAGGCCATCACGTACACCTGGCTCGGGCAGGCGTTCTTCCAGCTGATGCCATTCTCGACGAACCCCGACCCCGAGGTGCGCGAGCTGATCCGCACCGGCGCGGTGGGCTACGAGCTTTCGCGCCCGCTCGATCTCCATACCCTCTGGCTCGCCCGCACGCTCGCCGCGCGCGTCGCGCCGACGGTCTTGCGCGCGATCCCGATGTTCGCGGTCGCGGTGCCGCTGCTCGGCATGTCGCTGCCGCCGTCGCTCGCGGCCGCGGGCGCGTGGGCGGCGGCCATGGTCTTCGCGGCGGCGCTCGTCGCCGCGTTCGCGACGGCGGTGACGTCGACGATGCTGTGGACCACGTCCGGCGACGGCATCGCGCGGATCGTGCCCTCGCTCGTCCTCATCGCCTCGGGCATGGTCGTGCCGCTGCCGCTGTTCCCGTCGTGGATGCAGCCCTGGCTCGACGCGCTGCCGTTCCGCGGCATGGTCGACGCCCCGTTCCGGCTCTACCTCGGCCACCTGCCGGCCGGGGCGCTCCCGGGCGTCCTGCTGCACCAGGCGCTGTGGACCGCCGCGTTCGTGGCGCTCGGGCGCGCGATGGTGGCGCGCGGCCTGCGGCGGCTCGTGGTGCAGGGCGGCTGAGGGGGCGAGGAGCAGGCGAGATGTGGCGGGACGCGACGACGCTTTACCTCCGGCTCGCCGCCGCGTCGCTGCGGGCGCAGATGCAGTATCGCGCCTCGTTCGCGATGTGGTCGATAGGCCAGTTCATCATGGTGGGCATCGAGCTGCTCGGCGTGTGGGCGCTGTTCGACCGGTTCGGCGCGGTCCGGGGCTGGCGCTTCGCGGACGTGGCGCTCCTGTTCGGGCTGGTCAACGTCTCCTTCGCGCTCGCCGAGACGTTCGGCCGAGGGTTCGACACCTTCTCGACGGTGGTGCGGTCCGGCGATTTCGACCGGATGCTCCTGCGCCCGCGCTCCACGGCGTTCCAGGTCGCGACGAGCGAGTTCCAGTTCCTGCGCGCCGGTCGGCTCGCCGTCGGCCTCGTGATGCTCCTGTGGGCCGGCGCCGCGCTCGACGTCGGGTGGACGGCGGCCAAGGTCGGGCTGCTCGCCGGCGCGATCGCCGGCGGCGCCTGCGTGTTTTACGGGCTCCTCGTGCTCCAGGCGACGCTGTGCTTCTGGACGGTCGAGTCGCTCGAGATCATGAACACGTTGACCTACGGCGGCACGGAGGCGGCGCAGTACCCATTGACCCTGTACCGCGACTGGTTCCGGCGCTTCTTCACGTTCGTCGTGCCGCTGGCCTTCGTGAGCTACATCCCCGCGGGCGCGCTGCTCGAGCGCCCCACGGTCCCGGCGCTGCCCGAGGCCGCGCGCTGGGCGTCACCGCTCGTCGGCGTGGTGTTCCTGCTCGTGTCGCTGCGCATCTGGCGCTTCGGCGAGCGGCGGTATCAGTCCACCGGATCGTAGCGGGAGGGGTGCCAAGACGCCCGGCCCTCGTGGAGGGAGCTCGTTCCGGTCTCCCACTGGACGCTCCGGCAAGTCGCTCATCTGTGCCTGCGCGGCCGTCTCGGCTCACACGAACTCCGTGCCGGCGTCGACCATCTGGGATGCACGGAGGTAGTTGAGCGGCGCATGATCGGCGATGGAGAAGCGCAGCGGAATGCGATCGAGGATGGGGAGGTCGACCAGCATCTCTTGCTGGGCCCCCGCCAGGACAGCGCGGCCGGCGGTTCCCAGCAGCGTGAGGCCCTGCCTCGTCGCAGCTCGGCCTGGCATCCATTCTCCGCCTTCCGAGGTGTACAGCGCGCCGAAGTGCACGAAACGACCCATGGTTCGCGCCGGCAGGCTCGGTACCACATCATTACGATAGACATGCCTGAACAGCATTGGTCCGAGCTCTCGCTCGAACCTGTCCTTGAAATCCTGGAGACCGATCAACGGCTGCCCATAGGTGTACACGCCGCGCAGCTTGCTTCGGAAGCGGGCGAGCCAAGGAGCCTCGAGGATGAGCGCTGCCGTGATGACGGCGAGCGCGCCGCCGAGGCTGTGACCGGTGAGGTAAAGCGCCTCCAGCACATCCGGGCCGTCCCTCCTGGGCGGCCGGGCCACCCAGCGCGGCGTGTCCGGTGTGGCCCCGGCGCGGCGTCGATCCTCCTCGCTGCGCCGCGGGTGCTCCCGGGCGCAGTCGGCCCACATGGCTTTTTCCCGCGCTGCCGCCTCGCAGATGGACCCGCCTTTGCGGGCGCTGTCGAGCAAGATCCCCAGGGTGGTAGCCATCGCCATGGCGCTGCGGAGGAAGCCGCCGTGGACATGCCCTGCGGAGAGGAAGGGGGCCACGCGGGAGCTGCCGTTTGACAACCAGTTGATGATGTTCAGGGGCCCCGTGCCCCGGAAGCAGAGGATGCACAGCCTCCGGTCCTCGCTCTGGACGAGATACGCCGTCGTCTCGGTGAGGAGCGCAGGGTTGCTCTCCGTGAGCGCCACGGTCTCGTTCCAGGGGATGCCGGCGCGGAGATGCATCACCTTCGCCATGGTGTCCGCATCGGAGTACGACCACGACGACGCCGCGCTGAGGGCAAACGCGAGGTATCGATCGTAGCTCCCCGTCTCCGCCTGGATCATGTCGTCAACCTTGTCGACATGATCGAGCTCGGCCCCCGCGGGGAAGCTCGTCGCCGCAGGCCCATCCTTCTTTGCTCCCGCATCATCCCGGGATCTCTTGGTCACGCGGATCGCATTCAAATTCATGTGTCGACCTCGCTCGGGTCACAGGTCACACCTCGGGATGCAGCCGGTCTACGGGGTGAATGCCTCGCCGGTGACCGTCACCTCGGAGGCGCGCAGATAATTGATCGGCAGGTGGTCGGCAAACGAGATGCGGAGCGGAATGCGATGGATGATCGGGAGGTCGACCAGCATTTCCTGCAGGACCCACGACGTGATCCCCGTGAGCGCGGCGCCGAGGTTCGTGTACGCCTGCCCCATCGTCGCTCGACTCGGCACCCATCCTTCACCTTCCTTCGAGGTGTACAGCGAGCCGAAGTGCACGAAGGCGCCCGAGGTCCGCGCCGGCAGGCGCGGTACGGAATCACTGCGATAGACATGCCTGAAGAGTAATTTCCCGAGGTCTCGTTCGAACCTCTCCTTGAAGTCCTGGTGGCCGACCATCGGTTGCCCGTACGTGTACACGCCGCGCAGCTTGTCGCGGAGGCAGGCGAACTGAGGCTCCTCGAGCAGGAGCGCCGCCGTGATGACGGCGAGCGCGCCGCCCATGCTGTGCCCGGTGATATAGAGCGCCTCCAGCACATCCGGGCCGTCCTGCCTGGGCGGCCGGAGCGCTCCGTGCGAGGTGCCCGAGCTCCCCTCGACGCCGCGCGCGCCATCCTCCCTGTTCCACGGGTATTCCTCGCCGCAGCGACTCCAGATGGCTCTCTCCCGCGCGACCGCCTCGCAGATGGACCCACCCTTGCGGGCGCTCTCGAGCAAGACCCCGAGGGTGGTAGCGAGGATCCTGGCGCCGCGGAAGAAGCCGCCATGGACATGCCCTGAGGAAAAGAAGGGTTCCGGTCTGGAGCTGGCATTTGTGAACCACTGGATCGCGTTCCGGATATCCGCGCTGGGGAAACATAGGATGCACAGCCTCCGGTCCTCGCTCTGGACGAGATAGGCGGTCGTGTCCGTGAGGAGCGCCGGGTTGCTCGACGTGAGTCGTACCGTCTCGTTCCAGGTAATACCGATACGGCGATGCATCACCTTTGCGACCGTGTCCGCGTCGGAAGAAGCCCATATTGACGCTATGCCAAAGACGGAGGCGAGCAGGCTGTCATGCTCTCCTGGTTTTGCCTGGAGCATGTAGTCGACCGATGTGATGCCGCCCTCCACCGGAGGCTCCGCGGCGGGTTCATCCTCCTCTGTACCGGCGCCATGCTGGTAGCTCTTTCTCACCCGAACGGCTTCTAATTCCATGACGCTCCGTCACCGTATCTCAGGTCACAAGCGACCTCTCGTTCTTGTAGCTCGCTGGCATCACGGCGCCAGGCATCGGCTCGGCGGCACCGCCCAGGTGCAGCGTAGGGCATGGAGACCTTCCAACGTCTAGAACGCCGAACGGGTTGAAAATCATCTAATTCCAATTAGTTACGCAGCCTCCTGGATCAGCCGCTGAGCCGCCTCGAGATTCTGGATCGCTGCGGCGCGCCGGAGGTCGAACAGGTTTCTCCTGGCGCCGATGTAGCGCGCGCTGTGTCCTTTGCGTGCCGCGATGTGGGCAAGCGCATGCTCCACAGCTGTCCGCTGCCGGAGCACGGCGCGTCCTGGCCCGGTCTGCTGCAACTTCCGGAACTTGCCCTGCAGAGCTTCGTCCTCGGCGATGGACACGGTCCGCCCTCGCCCCGAGGCAGCTTGCGTGCACTTGGCTCGAAGGGGGCACGCGCCGCACTCCTCGGGATCGAACTCGACCGTGTCGCCCGGCTCGAACACCTCGACCTGTCCCGCTGGACACGTGATTGTCTTGGCGCGCGGGTCGATCTTGAAATCGCGCTTGCTGAACAAATCGGGGCTTCGAGCCCGCTGGCCCCAAGGCTTCGAGAACACCTGGCCACCCGCGCGGATCACGTCGTCAACGACGGGACTGTTTACGTAGGCGCGATCAATGTGGAGCTCGACGAGGCGCAGCCGCTGACGCTGGACGTCCTCGGCGATCGGTGCGGCACCCTCTTCTTCGGGCCGATTTGCAGGCGTGACCGCGCAGGCGACAATGACGGGAAGGTCAAGATCGCGTGCGATGTGTTCCTTGTAGCCGTCGAACCGCTTCGAGCGACTCTTGCGGCCGTGGCGCATCTCGGCGTCCTCGATCGAGACACGGCGGTCGGGCGCAACCCCTTGCCGGATGCGAACGGTCCCGTCCTCGGCGGTTTCCAGGTCCTGGTCTCCCACCTGTGTGAGCGCATCCAGATACATGCGCAGCGGCTGCTCGACGACGTCGTCCAGATGGCGGTCGACCCATTGCTGCAGTGACGAGACCTGCCGCTCCAGGATCTGAATCGCCGCTGCCTTCTGTTTCGGGTCGCTCCAGTCGAGATCGAGCCCGGCCTTGATGCTGGGAGCCAGAAGCAGCGGGATGCCCGCCTTGCGGCAGATCTCCTCACGCGGACGCTCCGTGATCTTTGACACGACGCGGACGATGCTGCGTGCAGCATGGCCGAGCAGGTTGATCGTGTCTTCAACCCGACCGGCCCCCGCTAAAGGGCGGCTATCGATGGCTACCCGCAGCGCTTTGGATACCGCGCGCCTCTCGCCCTCCGTCATCGCGCCGGACCGAACGAGCGCCACGGTCCGCTCCAGCAGCACCCGGTCCATCTCGTGCGCGACCATCCGCTCTCGGAACGCCTGTAGCGCGCCCTGCGAGAACGGCGGCGTGGCCGCACCCAGGCAGCCGAGCACCATCTGCCAGCGCAGGTCAACTACGGCCAGCTCCACCGCCTCGGCATCCGATGCGCCGACGTAGCCTTGGAGCAGCGTAACCATGCACATCAGCGCCGGCGGATGCGGCGGCTCACCTGCCCCCGTCGTCCGGTACATGCCCTCCAGCTGCTCCTGGAAGGTCTCATCGAACAGCTCGTGCCGGTGCAGCCTGAGAAAGCCGAACAGTGCTCTCACGCGTGTCAGCCGTTTCATCAGCGCCTGCTCCTGCCGCGACAGCTCCACCGGCGGCGACCATCGTTCCATCCGTGAACCTCCGGACGCGGACGAGATCATGGCCCGGGCGAGACGGTCGAGCCTTCCATCGAAGAGCGCAGAATTATCACAAAATCAACCTGATCGGTCCTCTAGAAGGGCACTTCCGGGATCGGGGCGCGATCCGGCTCCGGTGCTGTCGGCTGTGGCACGGGAGGCTTCTGGGCGGGATTGGGGACAGTCATCTGCGGAGCTCTGGGCCTGGCCGTCGATGACGGCCGTTGTGCTCTCGCGGCCGACGGCGGCGTCTCAGGCGGCGCCGTCGTGCTTCCGGCAACGCCCGTCGCCGGCGTCGCCGGGGCGGAGGGTGGCTTGCCAGGGGTCGTCAGCGTGTCGGGCAAGGACGGCGCTCCGGGGGACACCCTCGGCGGCGGCTCGGGCGACGTCGGCGGTTTCGCCGGCGTCCAGGCGGCGCTCCGCTCCGGCGCCGGCGCGGTCGCCGAGGAGACCTCCGCCCCCGCCTCGCCCCTGCCGCGCGCGCTGCCCGCTCCCACGGCGACCGTGATGCCGACGCCGAGGAGCGTCGTCGCGACGCCGAGCGCCAGCATCGCGCGCGCGGGCGTCTGCGGCCTTGCGTCTTGCGCCGTCGCCCCCGCCCCGGTCAGGGTCCCGGGCGTTGCCGCCCGGGGCGCCGACGGCGGCACGCGGAGCTCCACCGGCCGCAGCGGTATCGTCCCGCTCCTCCTCGGCTGGGACGAGGTCGGCATGCCGGAGCATGGCGGTTGCAGATCCGGGATCGACGGCGACGCCATGCCCGCGAGCCGGCGGAGCTCGCCGATCATCTCTCCGATCGACTGGAAGCGCTGCGCCCGCTCGCGGGCCAGCGCCCGCGCGAAGAAGGCATCCATCGCCGGCGGCAGGTCGGGCGCGAGCGTGGAGGCGCTCGGCACGGGCGCGACGAGGATGTTGGCGATCACGGCGCCGAGCTGATCCCCCTGGAACGGCAGCTCGCCCGTGACGGCGCAGAAGAGGATGACCCCGAGCGACCAGAGATCGCTGCGCTGGTCCACGTCCTTTTCGCCCCGGACTTGCTCCGGGCTCATGTAGTGAGGGGAGCCGAGCAGCTCGCCGGTGCGCGTCACCTCCTCCGTGAGATGAACGCCGGTCTCCTTGACGATGCCGAAGTCGAGGACCTTCACGATCTCTTCCTGCTCCTCCTCCGCGCGCGCGAGGAACAGGTTGGCCGGCTTGAGATCGCGGTGGACGAGGCCGGCCTCGTGCGCGCGGCGGATCGCCTTGCCGGCCTGCATGAGGATGAGCGTGGCGTCCGCGAGGGAGAGCCGGCCGACGCGCTCGAGCCGCGTGCCCAGGTCCTCGCCCTGGAGCAGCTCCATCACGAGGTACGGAGTGTCGTCGTCGACGCCGTAGTCCTGGACATAGACCACGTGTGGGCTCTTCAGGCTCGCGGCGATCCTGGCCTCGCGCTCGAAGCGGGCCAGGAACGTGGACGACGTCGCAAACGTCGGTGCCATGAACTTGACCGCGACGGGAGATCCCAAGTTGATGTGACGCGCCGCCCACACAGAGCCCATCCCGCCGGCCGAGAGCGGTCGCTCAAGACGGTACTTCCCACCAACGACGGAATCTGGGGCGTAATGCATGGCGATGGCGTCCTCCTGGCTGCCGAGGGAGGTGAGATGAGCCTACAGGATAGGAAAGGTGCCGGCCATGATGGGCCGGGAGATGGCGGAACGATCGTGCTTGCGCGCGCCACGTTCCGGGCGACTCCGCGCTTCCCATCGCCGTGGGCGGCTGGCGATCGCCCGAGCTCCCGCCCGGGCCGCCCGAGGCGGCCGTCTCGCCGGCTCGCACCCCCGCGACAGGCCTGGATCGAGATCAGGCGCGCGTCAGTCCCTAACGGTCCATCCTTGCTGTCAAAATTCAGCAATATCTGGCGCAGCAAACGTGCTCTGTCGAGCGCCGGAGCGCGATTGTCCCGCGAGCGCGGGGGGCGGTCGCCTACGCTGTGCGGATGAAAATCATCGTCTGGCTCACTCTGGGTCTCCTGTGCGCCGCGTGCGGTGGCGGCGGCGATCCGTCCGGCCCGGGAGGAGGCGGAGCCACCGCCGCGACCGCGGGCAGCGGCGGCGGCACGGGGGGCGGCGGCAGCACCGGCAGCGGCGATGCCGGCGGTGGCGGCGGTACCGGTGGCGCCGGGACCGGGGGCGACGCGGCCGGCGGAGCGGCGAGCGTCGGTCTCGCCGCTCCGGACGCGCTCTTCCTCCATCCGACGGAAGTGCAAGGCAACATGGTGCGGAACATCGCCGTCGCCGGGGCGGCCGACGGGGGCGCCTACGTGAGCGGCGCATCCTTTGGCGAGATCAGGCTGGGCGATCGGACGATCACCGATCTGGGCGCGTTTCTCGTCCGCCTCGATCGCGAGGGCGATCTCCTCTGGTCGGCGCCCATCGTAACGGCGCGGCAATCCGCGGTGACCGCCGTCACCGTCGACCGAGAGGGCAACGCGGTCTTCGCGGGCGAGCTCAATGGCGACGTCACGATCGGGAGCGAGACGCTGTCCGCCCCGACGGCCGATTCGGACGCGATGGTGGCCAAGCTCGGCCCCGCGGGCGACGTGCTCTGGGCGAGGCGCTTCGCGTCGGCGGCCACGGATCGCTGCCTCGCCATCGCGACCGACGCGACGGGCCATGTCTACGTGGGCGGCTATGTCGACGACGATATCGATTTCGGCGACGGCCTCCTGGAGGCGGATGGCGAGTCCCCCTTCCTCTTGAAGCTCGCGCCGAGCGGCGATGTCGCCTGGGCCAAGGTGTTCAACAACCCCGGCAGCACCGACAGCGCCGTGGCCGGCATCGCCGTCCACGAGGACGGCGACGTGTCGATCACGGGCTACGCCGACGGGCCGCTGACCATCGGCGGAACGGCGCTTACCTTGCCCGACGAGTCGACGATGATGGGCTTCATCGCCCGCTTCTCGAGCGCGGGGGAGGCCCGCTTCGCGCGGCGCTTCGGCGGGCCGGAGTTCGACATGGGCAACGAGATCGCCGTCGGCCAGGGCACGTTCCTCGCTGGCACGGTGAGCGGCGAGAGCGATGTGCTCGGGACGACGGTGGACGCGGACATCGAGGGGACGCCGTTCGTCGCGAAGCTCACCGAGAGCGGGACCGCCGAGTGGGTGATCACGCCGGAGCCGAGCGGCACGATGTATGGCCTCGCGCCCGACAGGGCGGGCGGCGTCTACGCGGCGGGTCGTTACGACGGTCTCGTCATCTTCAACTATACGCCGTTCGCGCTGCACGCACACGCGTCCTCCGAGGTCACGGCGCTCCAGCGCTACGCGTCGAGCGCCGGCTCCGCCCAGGGCATGGCGCTCACCCCCGACGGCACGCTCTGGGTGGCGGGCCTCTTCTACGGTTACATCGACATCGGATCGGGGACCGTCGAGTCGCCGAGCACGAGCGGCTTCGTCCTCCGCATCTCCCCTCCCTGAACCTCCCTCATGGCGGCACGCCGCGCGGCGGAGGCCGCGCCTCGACGGCCGCCCGCTCCCTGCGCGGAGTGCGCCTTATCGCGATCCCTGCGCGGGCCCGCCGCCCGAAGCGGCCGCGCGGGCCCAGGCGGCTGTCGCGCAGAGGCCGCGCTGGCGCAGCGCATCACGGCGGGCGCTCGCCGGTGCGCCATCGCAGCGGTGGAGATCGCGGCGCCCGAGCCCGGCGCGAGCTGTATCGACGCGCTCAAGTCCGGCGACTTCGTCTTCCATTACGCCCATCGCTCGCACGGCTCGCAGATCATCGTGGGCGCCGAGAGCATCGAGGCGGGTTCTCCCGTCCACGGCTTCGAGGCGGAGTATTGCGGCGTCCCGGCGGAGACCGGCGTCTTCCGGATGTGGGACGGGATGATCGACAACAACCTCGTCGTGGGCGAGCAGTACTGGGCGAGCGAGGCGGGCGTCGACGAGGTGCGCGCCATCCTGGGCGATCACCCGGAGATCCGGTATTCGATGTGGGCTTGGTCCTCGGAGATCGCCGAGCAGACCGAGCAGGACGTGCAGCGCTACCTCGACGTGCTCGACGCGCTCGGGCAGGAGTTCCCGGAGGTGACCTTCGTTTACATGACCGGGCCCGGCGACGCGGAGTACAACGGCGTGAACCGCGCGAAGCGCAACCAGCAGATCCGCGACTTCTGCCGGGAGCGCGGGAAGATCCTTTATGACTTCGAGGACCTCGACGTCCACTTCGGCGGCGAGCGGCACACCGCGATGGTGGACGGCGTCGAGATCCCGATGCAGCACCCGCGTTTCGACGTGGAGGCGTCCGGCAACGCGGAGTACGAGCACACCCACACGACGCAGGACAGCTGCGAGATCAAGGCCATGGCGTTCTGGCGCATGATGGCCGAGCTCGAGGGGTGCGCGCAGTGACGCCCGGGCCTCGCGCGCGGGCGCGCGCCGCCGGCCGGCCCCGGTGAGCCGCGCTGTCGTGCGCCCCGCGCGCCGGGCCGTCGCGCCGGGCCGCCGAGCCGCCGAGCCGCCAAGAGGGCGGCGCTCGGCGGCGGCGATCACCTCGCGAGCCTCTGTCTTTCCTGTCGGTGAACTCCCGGTTTCCGTCGGACGACTCTGCTGGATCGCGTCGCTCGCGCCTTGCGGGCGGCCTCGCGCCCATGCTACGCGCATCTCGCACGGGCACGCATCCCCGCGCCTCCGGCGCAGGGGCGACGCCTGGCAGCCGACCGGAGGCGGGCCATGGACAGCGCGATACCGCTCGGGAAGAAGCAGATCATCGACGGCCAGCTGCGGGTCTACTATTACGGCTACTGGATCAAGGCGTACGAGGCGCCGGCCGATACGCTGCTCGCGAAGAAGCGCCTCATCGAGGCGCTGACGCGGCGGCTGTTCAACCATGTCGAGCACGGCATCAACGTGCCGGGAAGGCGGCTGGACGAGGCGCGGCGCGCCTTCGAGTCCGAGGCCGATCCGCAGCGCAAGCGCGTCAAAGGCGCCATGCTCGCCGGCGCGATCTTCAACCGCGCGGCGGACATCTTCACCAAGCTGGTGGAGATCCAGGAGCTCGGCGTCACCATCGAGCCCGACAACGCCCTCATGCGCGAGTGCGGAGAGCACCTCCTCGAGGCGCTGACGCTCGGAAAGATGGTGCTCCACCGCAGCGGGGAGGAGGGGCTCGACGAGCTGTGGGGCGAGCCGTTCAAGGCGTTCTCCTTCCCGGTCGAGGCGTTCTACAACAGCCGGTACGTGAAGATCGCGCAGAGCATGAAGGCCATCGACGGCATCCGCGACGCGATGATCGACACCTTCGGGCCGCTGCCGATGTTCGCCGGGCTCGACCGCCTGGCCCGCGAGCTCGCGCACGCGGCCAAGGTCAAGTGCGAGACGCTGCGCACCGACGCCGAGATCTTCGAGGTCTGGACGTCGTTCGTCGTGTCGGCGGAGAGGCTCGCCGCCTTCCAGCCGGCGCTCGGCGCGGACGCCTCGCCCGCCGAGCGGGAGCAAGCGGCCCGCGGCGCCGAGCTGATCGTCCGCGGCAAGAACGTGATCTCGTACATCACGCGCGCCCGCGTGCCGATGCCCAAGACCACGAGCGAGCTCCTCGACCGGTACGAGCGCTACCGCGCCGCCTACGGGTACGGCGCCGCGCCCGCGTCCGGGCCCGCGCGCAGCGTCGCCTGACGCCGGCCGGGGCGCGGCGCGCTCACCCCGCCCCGGCCGCCGGGACGAGCTGGATCGCCTTCTCCGGGCAGGCGACGACGCAAAGGCCGCACGCCTGGCATTGCGCCGCGTTCGGCGTGAGCGCGGTCTTCCGGCCGTGGACGAGCGACTTGAGCTTGCCGAGGGGCGAGAGCGCCTCGAAATCGGCGCGCTCGATGCGCGCGATCTCGAAGACCTGGTAGGGGCACACCTCGACGCAATCGCCCTTCGCCTCGCACCGGTTCCGGTTCACCACGGGCCGGAAGGCGCCGGGCTCGGCCCGGCATTGCTCGCCCGGCCGGTCCGGGTGCGAGGCCGCGCGCCGCGCCTTCTCCTTGTTCAACGATCCTGCCATGTTCGTGCCTCGATTGGACTCGACTCGCCTCGCCGCGCGGCGCTCAGAAGCAGCTCGATCGGGCCTCGAAGCGCGCGGCGTAGTTCGCTCCGAGGTTGCTGTCCCAGAGGCCGTGGGACTCGGCGGCCACCTCGATGTCCCAGGCGTTCATGCGGCCGTATGTATCATAGGCCCAGAAGAAGAGGTCCTCCTCGACGGCGGTCGGCTCGTTGCAGACCCAGGTGCCGCTCGACGTGGGCGGGAGCGGCGCGCCGCCGCAGAGGCGCTGGCCCGCGTCGTCGGGCGGCGGCGAGCACCACGCGCAGTCGCGGGGCGCGTTGCTGACGAGGACGTAGGCGTCGCCGTGCGCGCCCGCGCTCGCCGGGAGGAAGGCGTCGCTGCCGTTCAGCCGGACATAGAGGTTGATCTCGTGATCGGGATAATAGGCGCGCAGGTAGCCGCGGTAGGCCACCGTCAGCCTGGCGGCGTCGGTCCGCACCGGATCCTGGATGAGCTCGAAGGGGCCGGTGTGCACCGTCGCGGTGGGCCCGCAATAATCGTAGCTCGGCGGGTAGTTGGAGGCGGCGCCGTCGCGGGGGACGGCGGAGAGCGCGAGCGCGAGCGGGAGAGCAGCGGCGAGCGTCTTGCGGAACATGCGTGGACCTCCGAGGGCGCGTCGGCGCCGCGGCGGCGCGCGGCGCGGGCGCGCGGCCCTGCCAAGGGGGCTACCAGCTCCTCCCACGCCGGTCAATGCGCCGCGGCCGGCTGGCCGCCGTCGCCGCCGAGCTTGCCGATGACCAGAGGCCCGAGTCGCCCAGGGACATATCGATTGGACGGGCGGCCCGGTCATCGGCGCGCCGTGTCCCATTCGGGGCTGCTCAGGAAATAGGTATCGTAGAGCTCCTGCACGTCGCGCAAGGTCTCGGGCGGCTCCTCGCCGCGGGCGATGCGCGTGAGCTTGCGGAAGTACTCGAAGCGCTCGACGCCTGGGGTGATGACGATCAAGAGCTCGGCGCTCTTGCCGCGGGCGGCAGCGAACGCGTGGGCGACCCGGGGCGGGACCACGAGGAGGTCGCCCTTGTCGGCCGTCACGATGTCGCTCCCCGAGAGGACCTGCACGGCGCCGTCGAGCACGTAGAACATCTCGGCCGAGCCGTCGTGGCGGTGCGGCCGCGCGCCGTCAGCGTCCTTCGCGAGCGTCACACGCACGGTGGAGAGGGCTCCGCCCGTCGCGCTGCTGTCCGCGAGGAGCTGGACCCGCGCGGTGGGGGCGCCGACGACCTCGGCGTCGGCGCCCCGGACGACGACCGACCGATCGAAGCCACGCTGGATGATCGACATGCCGTCCAGTGAAGCACCCCGGGAGGGAGCGTTCACCTGGAAAGAAGGCGCGCGGAGCGCTCCAGCAGGCTGCGGCGTGGAGGCGGTCGAAGTGGCTCGTTCAGGAGATGGACGGGTCGCGCAAGGGAGCGCCCGTCCCCCGGGACGAGCGGCGGTTCACGGGGCGCTCGGGCCGGGCGCGGCGCCATTTCCTGCGGCCATGCACGTCTTGAGGCCCTCCTGCAGGTTGCGCAGCGTGACGATCCGTTCGAGGTCCAGGCCGAGCGAGACGACGGTCTGCGCCACCGCGGCGCGGATGCCGGTCACCACCACGCGGGCGCCGAGGAGCTCCACCGCGCGCACGATGCGGATCAGGTGATCGGCGGTGCCCGTGTCCACGGCGTCGACCGCGGTCAGGTCCAGGATGACGTGGCGTGTCTGGCTGTCGACGATCGCGCCGAGCAGCCGCTCCATCAGCGCGGACGCGCGCTGGCTGTCGAGACCCCCCATGACGGGCACGGTGAGCACGCCGTCCCACACCTGGATGATCGGCGCGACCATGGTGGAGAGCGCCGTCTCCTGCTGATCGATGAGCTGCAGCTTCTCGCGCAGCGCGAGCTCGGTCCGCTCCCGCTCGGCGACCTCCTTCTTGAGCGTGGCCAGCGCGACCGCGAGGTCCGAGCTCGTGGCCCGATCGGTCTCGAGGAGCGCGGCCAGGCGGGCCTCGACGGTCTCGTCGGTCGGACGGACGACGAACTCGTCGTACTCCGCGCCCTGCGTCACGAACGCGGTCTGCTCGGCCCAGCAAGGGACCCCGAACAGGCGCTCGGTGATGCCGGCCAGCTTGCCGGCCGTCATCGAGCTCCCCCAGACGACCCCGAGCGCGCGCTGGTAGATGGACTCCCAGTTGTTGAAGGTGCGATACCGGGCCTCACGGCGCTCGCGGTCGACCGCGACGAGCTCCCATCGCCCCCAGCCGGCCGGGCTGCAGATCTCGCTGAGCCGACCGAAGCCCTCCTCGAACGTCGGTTGCGTGTTGATGATGGCCCAGTCGCCATCGACGCTCTGCCGTCCGCCGAGCTGGAGACACAGATTGAAGCGCTCGACCCCCACCATCGCCACCATGCCCGACATCAGGCCGGCCACCGAGCTCGGGATCCACATGCTCAGGGTGGGCATTCCAGCCCACAAGTTGATGCCGTCTTTCAGGTTCCATTCGATGTCGAAGCCGGCGATCGTGATTCGGGGGGTTGTCATAGGCTCGCGGTCAGCGTGATTGGGCGCGGAGCCGAGGCGCCGCGTGCGCTGCGACCCCACCCCGCAGGTGCTCCTTGCCTCACGCGCGCCGGAGCGGCAAGCCCGAGCGCAATCGCGCATCGCGTCGGCGCCGGGGACCGTTCCGAGCGCGCGCAGGCGTCGTGCCCCGGCGCGGGCGGTGCCGTCGCGAGGCGCGCGGGACCGGGACCGCAACCTGGGTCGGGCCGCGGGACCGCAACCCGGGTCGGGTCGCGGGACCGCAACCCGGGTCGGCGCGCGGGTACCCCGACCTGGGTCGAATCGCGCCTCACGCGGTGAGCGCCGACGGACCGGCGTTGTGCGCGGCCCCCCGACACGTCGTTGTCTGTTGTCGTGGAATGTTTCCGTTGACGCTGAGGTGCGCGCCTCTGTATCACCGCACCATGAGGTCCGCTTCGATTCTCTTGGCGACTCTCTCTATCGGCCTCTCGCCGCTCTCCGCCAGCGCGCTGATCACGCAGCCGAACGGCACCATCATGCCGCTCGACTCGAGGAACGGCGAGGTCCAGCTCTATACGCTGTTCGAACGTCGGGGCGAGGCGATCGACTACCAGGCTGATGGGAACACCGCGCCGTCCACCTTCTCGCCGCTCTGCGGCTTCACGGCGGAGCTCGTGCTCACCCAGACCGGGGCGCGCCTCGGCGTCGGCTGGTACAACGTCGACCCCGCCGCCACGGCGCCGCCGGCGCTCGACGACATCCACCCGATCGTCCCCGTCGGCGCCCCCGTCGGCACCATCGTCACCGCCGCGGACATCCGGAGCGATCCCGACTATGCGGGCGGCCAGATCGGCTTTGCGCTCATCGGCGCGCAGACGCACTACTCCGAGCAGCAGTGGAATCAGGTGTGCACGGGCTGCATCCCGCCCGGCCCCTGGGTCACGGCCGTCATCTACACCTCGGTGGTCACGCCCAACGCGTTCTACGTCGCCTTCGAGGACGGCAGCGTCGGCCCAGACCCCGACGACTTCAACAACGACGGCGACTACAACGACTACGTCTACTTCTTCAGCGGACTCACCTGCACCGGCGGCGGCGAGCCGTGCGACACCGGGCTGCCCGGCGTGTGCGCGCCGGGGGTGACCCAGTGCGCGGCGGACGGGCTCACCTGCCAGGGGCTCGTGCCCGCGTCGCAGGAGACCTGCGACGGGCTCGACAACGACTGCAACGGCACCGCCGACGAGGGCGATCTCTGCCCCGCGGATCACGTCTGCGACCGGGGCGTGTGCGTGCAGGCGTGCGGCAGGGGCGAGTTCGTGTGCCCGCCGGAGAAGGAGTGCAACGCCGCGGGGTTCTGTGTCGATCCGGCCTGCGCCGACGTCGTCTGCGACGCGGGGCAGGTGTGCGCCGGCGGGCAGTGCCGCGCGGCGTGCGATGGAGTGCAGTGCCCCTTCCCGACGGTGTGCCGGGTCGGCGTCTGTGTCGACCCGTGCAGCAACGTGACCTGCGAGGAAGGCACGGTTTGCGACGGCGGCGTGTGCAAGCCGAGCTGTCCGTGCACGCCGTGCCCGAGCGGGCGCGCGTGCGAGGAGGAGAGCGGGCTTTGCAGGGAGTCGGCCTGCGTCGGCGTCGCGTGTCCGCCCGGCCAGCGCTGCGACGCCGGGGCGTGCGTGGACGCGTGCGCCGGAGCGGTGTGCCCGAGCGGGCAGACCTGCGCCGGCGGCGCCTGCGTGGACGCCGCGAGCGCGACCGCGACCAGCGGGCCCACCGGCTCGACGGGCGCGAGCCTGGACTCCGGCGCGGGCGGCGGGGTCACGGATCCGGCCGGCAGCGGCGGTACGGGCGGCAGCGGCGGCGCTGGCGGCGCCGGGGGCGCTGGCGGGGCCGGCGCGGATGGCGCCGGCGCGGACGGCGGCTGCGGCTGCCTCGTGGCCGGCGCGCGGGGCTCGCGCGGGGCGCCGCTCGCGGCGATTGCGCTGGCGCTGGCCGGCGTGGTCCGCCGGCGGCGCCGCAACGCCTCTGCGAAGGCCGGGCTCGCCTGCCTGTGAACCGCGCGCTCCTTGGCTCAGCGCGCTTCCGGGGTCGAGCTCCCGGAGCTCTGGGCCTTGCTGGACGTGGCGCTCACCGGCGATATGCGCGATTGCACGGAGCCCCGCACCCCAGGTGAGGAGGGGCGTTATCCCGTGACCGGCGCCGCTGGCACCCTGTCGTGGGAGCCCGAGCCGAACACCGGCATCCCGTGCGTCATCGACATGGACATCACGGTCACGCTCGACGGCGAGCCCGCGACGGAGCGCTTCCAGGCGACCGGCGTGGTCGTCGACACCACGGGCCTGTAGCGTGCGCCGGTCGGGCCGCCGGGCCGCTGGCGGGGAGCGAGGCCGCCGGCGCCGGAACCGGCGCAGGCGTCGCTAATCCGAGATGTCCTGGCTGATGACGACGACCGGCGAGGGCGCCATCGTGTACTCGTCCCCCTCGGCGCTGATGACCAGATCGAAGCTCGTCCTGGAGATGCTCGCGCCGAAGAGCTCGCCCCGCTGCATCACGGCGTCGTAGCTCAGCTCGCCGACGCGGCGCCAGTCGTCGCCCTCCGGCCTCGCCCAGGCCACGAACGACGTGCCCCCGAACCGATCGGGCGGTGGGAGGCGCTCGACCTTCAGGTTGAGCTGCGTCGTCGACGTGCCGCGATCGACGTCGGCCACGATGAGCGCGTTCGCGTCCGGAGCCATCGACGTCCCCGGGGACACATAGCGCAGCGAGCCGCCGCAGCCCGCGAGCGCGGCGCTCGCGAGCAGCGCAGCGGCCAGCACGAACCGTATCGAGCGAACCTCTCTCATGCGAACTTCTCCTTGCTGCCTGTGATCCGAACCACGGCACCTCGCGGGCGCGCACTCACCCATCCCCGCCCGCGTTTCAAAATTACAGCACATGAGCAGCGCTTGCCAATACCCGCGCGGGCGGCGCAGAGACCCGCCACCGAGGGCTGATCGCGGTGCTCGGGACGTCGACGCTGCCGCAGCCGGCAGGCTCCGGTCACGGCGTGGGCTTGCGGCCTTCCGGCGGCGCCGCAGGGGCCTCGGCGCCCGCGCCCGCGCCTGCGTCGGCGCCCGCGCCTGCGTCGGCGCCCGCGCCGGCTGCGGCCCTCGCGACGCCGGCCGCGATGCCCTCCCAGTGGCTGCCCTTCCACAGGACCTTGCCGCAGCGCTCGCAGCGCCAGAACTCGTCGTAGCGATCCACCACCACCCCGGGCACCGCGCCGCGCACCGTGTCCTTCGGCGCGGCCGCGAGCGCGCCGCCGCACGCCATGCACCGCGGATCCCGCACGGGCAGCCCGAGCTCGCGCAGCACGAAGCCCGCCTGTTCCATCGGCCGCAGCCCGCGGGGCACGTAGAGCCCGCGCACGGCCGCGGTGCGCAGCGGGCGCCGCTCGAACACCCCCGCGTCGGAGCTCAACAGCACCCGGCCGGTCTGCTGCGCGAGCCGCACGAGATCGCCGTCGTCGATTCCGTGCTCGAACGTCGCGTCGTACCCCGCGCCGCGCAGCCAGCGCGACAGGCCGCCGAGCATCGCGTCGCACAGGAAGCGCGGCGCCGCCGCCCCGCCCGGGGCCGCATGCGCCTCGCCCGGCGCCGGCTCCGCGCCCTCCGGGGCCGCGCCCGCCCCGCCGCCCGCCTCACCCACGAGCACGCCCCATGTGCTCAGGATGGCGCCGGGCCCGCGGCCGGCAAGGGCGCCGGCCGCGAAATCCCCACGCTCCCCTCGCGCGCTGGTACCGTCGCGGTACGGTCAAGCGATCGTGGAGGAGTCGATGTCGACGAAGAGTGCGAGGTGCCTCGGCGCGGCTGCCGCGCTCGCCGCGCTGGCGACCGCGCAGCAGGCCTCGGCCTACTGCCGCTCGAACACCTGCAAGGTCTCGGAGCTCTGCCTGCAGGACGACCTGCCGGTCGGCTATTGCAGGCCGCTCCGCTGGACGAGCAACTGCATCGGATTCAACGTCCAGGAGGACGCGTCGGGCGAGATCTCCTACCAGGAGATCTCCGACGTGCTCGATGCCGCGTTCAGGACATGGCAGGAAGCGCCCTGCGACGGGGGAAGGCCCCCCGGCATCCGCGTGCAGAACCTCGGGCCCGTGAGCTGCGGCGCGGTGGAGCTGAACGCGCGCGACGGCAAGACGAGGATCGTCGACGGGCTCGTGCCGGGCAACGCCAACGTGGTCGTCTTCCGCGATATGGACTGGCTCGCGACCGCCGGGCACAGGTCCGAGATGCTCGCGCTCACGACGGTGCAGTTCGACAAGAACACCGGTGATCTCTGGGGCGCCGACATGGAGATCAACACCGATCTCTACGACTTCACCGTCGGGGACGACTCCGCGGCGCCGAGGGAGGATCTCCTCGCCGTCGTCACGCACGAGGCCGGCCATTTCCTGGGCCTCGATCACACCCTGGCCGGCCCGGAGGCGACCATGCACGACCGGTACGACAGGTCGGATCCGATGAACTTCCGGACGCTGCACGCGGACGACATCGCGGGCATCTGCCAGATCTACCCCCCTCGGGATCTCTCCACGGAGGAGTGCAACCCCATCCCACCTCACGGGTTCTCGTCGGAGTGCGCGGACGACCAGCTGGTCGCCTGCGGCGTGGCGCCGCCCGGCGCCGGCGGCTCGGGGTGGAGCGTCCCGCTCGCCGCCGCCGCGCTCGGCGCCGCCGCCTGGCTCCGCGCCGGCGCGCGCGGCCGGCGCGAGCGGCCCCGGCGGGGGCGCCCCGCCGCCGGCGAGCGCGGCGCGCCGTCCGTCGGCTGACGGGCGCACGGGCGCACGGGCGCGCGGCGCTAGCCCGACGCGCCGCCGGGGCTGCGGCGGGAGAGCGCGTAGGCGACGCCCCGCTCCAGCGTCCCCTTCGTGACGATGCCCCCGAGATCCGTCGCGGCGCCGACGAGCGCCTGGGCCACGCCCCGGAGCGGCAGGTACGTCACCTCGAGCCAGCAGCGGCGGCGCTTCCCCGCCGCGCCGTCCCCGGGGATCTCGTACGGGGTGGCCGGGAGCGTGGCCAACTCGCCGGCGACCGCGCGCAGGAATGGACCGGTGAACCCCTGCGTCACGGCCTCGGGGTCCTGGAGGAGGTTGAACTTGTCGACCACGTGCTCCCGCGAGACGTTGAACCACGTACGGCAGGCCTCGTTGATCGTGGCCAGCAGCCCGTCGGCGCGGTAGACGAAGATCGGCATCGGCAGCAGATCGAAGAGCGCCTCGAACGGCACGCGGGGCCCGCTCGCGGAGGGCTGCGCGTCGGGCGACGGCGCCGCGGCGCCGAGCCGGCGCTCCAGCTCTTCGATGCGGGCGCGCAGGCGCGCGTTCTCGGCCCTCATCTCCTCGTCGCCCCCCTCCGTGATCATGGTCGTCTCCATGGCTCTACGCTGCCCTGGGGCGCTCCACGCGGAGCTCGGTCCAGGGAGAGGTCAGCTCGGCCAGGGTGCGGTAGGCGAGCGCGGCGGCGCCGACGAAGAACAGCGCGAGCGCCGCCGGGCCGACGCCGATGCCGCCGGCGGGGTCGACGCCGATGCCGCCGGCGAGGCCGAGGTCGCGGAGGACGCTCGCGTGGAACGCCCGGAAGAGGCCGACGTGCAGCGCCGCGAGCGCCGCGCCGAGCGCGAGCGCCCAGGCGCGGTGGAAGCGCGCGCGCCGCGCGTGGTGGGCGATGACCGTGTCCGAGGAGACGGAGAGATTGCCGTACGTGGGCGCCCGGAGCACCCAGGCCTTCGCGGCGTCGCGGTACCCCTTGCCGGCGGCGCTCGGGTCGATCTCGCGGCGCACCGAGCCGGCGATGTAGATGGTGTCGCCCGGGCGGACCTCGGACACGTAGACGGGCACGCCGTCGCGGTTCGCGGGGACGAAGGTCGTGTCGAGGTTCAGCCGGCCGCGCACCGGCTCGACGCGCAGCGCGGCGCCCGAGGGGAGCCGGAGCGAGAACGCGCGCGCCCGGGTGTGCCACGCGCCCGGCGCGATCTCGACCGCGATCACCGCGTCGTCCGGCGCGGCGTCCTCGGCGGCGACCTCGCCGCGGAGCAGGGCGAACCCCTCGCGCATCGCCTCGGGCGGGGCCGAAGGGCTCCGCGCGTACGCGGCGACCTGCGAGCGGCGCTGGTGGTGCAGCCAGCGCGCGATCGCGATCGCGACCGCGGCGCCCAGCGCCACCCCGGCGACGCCGTAGACGATGAAGAGGCTGGCGACGAACCCCATTGCGTGAGAGTAAACGCGCGGCCCGAGGGCGTCGAGGTGGGCTGTTCGCTGCGCCGGGCGGGGGTGCCGGGCTGCATGTCGAGGCGGGCTGCTTGCTGAAGCGAGCTCCGCGGCCACGAAACTCGATCTCCCTCTCGACGCCCTCGGCGCGTCCACGCTGCCGCTGGGCGGCGTCGCGGCCCGCCTCGCCGATGTGGAGCTGCCCGAGGTCCACTTCCGTCCCTCGGCTGCCGCGTCCCACGCCGCTGTCGAGCTATCTCGCCACGACATCCGCATGATGATCATAGCCTCCCGAGGACCCAGTGGTCTCCTACGGGGACAGGTTCGAAGCTGGCGTCGTCAGCCCCGGCGCGGGAGGGGTCGTCCCGGGCGTCCACCGCCGGGGGACGCAAGGGGAGCTTCACGACGAACGTTGCTCCGGCGTTCGGCTTGCTCTCCACCTGGACGGTTCCGCCATGCGAGGCCACGATCCAGCGTACCAGATAGAGCCCGAGGCCGAGGCCGCCGAAGTTCCGCACCGACACCGCGCGCTCGAAGCGATTGAAGATCCTGGCCTGATCCTCCTCTGCTATCCCGATTCCCTGATCTCGGACGATGATGAGCGCCGAGTCCGCCTCCCTGCGCACGCCCACGTGGATGGGCCGATGCGTGCCGTACTTCATGGCGTTCGACAGGAGGTTGAGCAGGACCTGCTCCAAGCGGGACTTATCCCAGTATCCCACCACCGGCTCGTCGATCTCGAGCTCTGCCCGGCAGCCGGCCGCCGCGAGCTGCGGGCCCGCCCGCTCGACGATCTCGCGGGCCAGGCAGGAGAGCTCGACTGGCTCACGCGCGAGCGTCATTCGCCCGGCGTTCAGCCTCGAGACATCGAGCAGCTCGTCCACCAGATGCCCGAGCCGCGCGCTCTGCCGATTGAGGACCTGGAGCATGGTCTTGAGCCGTGACGGATTGAAGCTCGCGGACGGGTCGTGGCGCAAGTGCCGCTCCACCCGCTGAACCTGCATTTGCAGGGACGTCAGCGGGGTCTTGAGCTCATGAGAGGCGATCATGAGGAATTCGTCGCGCCGCCCGATCGCCTCCTGGGCGATTGCGTACAGCCGGGCGTTGTCGAGCGCGAGCGCCGCGCGGCGCCCCAGCTCCTCAGCCAGCGCCAGGTCGGCGGGACCGTAACGACGCTGCGGCGCGGTCGCGAGCAGGAACATGATCCCAAGGCACCGATCTCGCGCGCGGAGCGGAACGCGAAGGTAGGCGTGGGCGCCGAGATGCTGCATGAGCGGCATGGCGCGGGCGTCGCCGATCACGGGCTCGATCGGCATCGCCGCCGCGGAGTAGATCAGCGTCTCACGCAGCGCCTCCACCGCTTCGATCTCTTCGAGGCGCACCCCTGACGCGGCGGCGCCGAAGGCCGCGTTGTCCTCGGGGAGGACGCTGACGACGCACTGGTCGCAGAGCTCGGGCACCGCGAGAGCGGCCACGCTCTCGAGCGTGGCGTCGTAGCCCAGCGCCATCAGCTTGCGGCTCGCCTCGGCCAGAAAGCGCTGGGCCCGCTCGCCCTGCTTGCGCTCGGTGATGTCGGTGGCGATACCGCAGAGCGCGCGTGGCGCGGCGCCTCCGCCGAGCGGGAACTTGACCGACAGGAAGGTATGCTGCCCATCGGCGAGCGGCAGCTCCTCCTCCCATTCCATCGGGGTACCCGCCTCGAGCACCTTCCGGTCGTGGTCACGAATGGTCTCCGCGATCGGAGCGGGAAGGATGTCCGCGTCGGTCTTTCCGAGGAGCTGCTCGCTGGGCAGGCGCAGCAGGTCGCGCACGTGCCGATTGGCGAGCAGGAAGCGGCCCTCGCGGTCCTTGAGGTAGATGGCCGCCGCCGAGTTGTCGACGATGCCTTGGAGGGTCTCTTGACTGGCCTTGAGCTCCTGCTCCGCCCGCCGTCGTTCGGTGTTCTCCTCCTCGAGATCGGAGTAGAGCATGGCATTCTCCAGCGAGATCGCCGTCTGCGAGGCGAGCAGCTCGAGCACGTTGAGCCGCGCGGGGGAGAACACCCCGGTGACCAGGTTGTTCTCGAGGTAGAGGATGCCGAGCAGCCGGGTCTGGCGCGCGATGGGGAGGCATAGCAAGGACCTCGGCCGCCTGCGCGTGAAGTACTCGTCCTCCTGGAACGGGTGCGGGGCGGTGGCGTCGTCGAGCAGCACGCGCTCGCGGCTCCGGCGAACATAGTTGAGGACCGATCGCGGGAGCGCCGCCGTCGACTCCTCGCACAGATGGAGCAATCGCACCGTCCCCCCGCTCCCTTGGATCGCGGCCGCGGTCGACAGACGCTCGTCCCGGACGAGGAGCACGTACCCATCGTCGGCGCCTGCGTGCTCGACCACGATGCGCAGCAACGTCTCGAGCAGCCGCGGCAACTTCAGCTCCCCGGAGATGCTCTGAGAGGCCTTGACCACCGACAAGAGATCGAGCTGCTCGGCCCGCAGCGCGAAGGTGACGGTGGGGGCGATCGGCTTGCGCTCCACGAGGTGGGGGTAGCGCTGGTCGAGCTGCTCCACCTTGGCATGGGCGCCCCAGCGAAGGTAGCCGGCGCGGGCCATCTGCAGGTAGGCGTCGGCGGAGATGGGAAGGCCGCGCGCGCGGCAATATCGCGCAGCGAGCTCGCAGGCGATGGCCTCGTGCTGGACGAAGCCGTGCTCCCGCGCCGACAAAATGGCTTGCTCGTAGAGCCGGCTCGCCTCGGAATCCTGCCCCACCAGCCGGGCGATCTCCGCGCGCACCAGGGCGTGCTTGTGGAGGAAGTTCTCGGGGCAGTTGTCCGCCCACACGCCGAGCTGCCTCTCGCCCGCGAGGAGGCCGTCGGGGAGCTCCAGCGGCGTCGACGGGGACTCATCGCAGACGGCGGCGAGCGCGAGCGTGCGATAGAAGACGTATTCGACGATCAACGGGCCCATCCCGAACCGCCACGCTTGCTCGGCGCTCGCGATGGTCGTCGCCGCGACCGCCTCCTCGGGGCACCCGAGCACGAATAGCGCCTGTGCTTTCATGATGTAGTAGAAGCAGTGAGCCCCCTCCAGGTCTTTGGAGTCCAGGCGCTTCTCGAAGCCCTCCTGATTCAGCGCCGATCCGTCCAATATCGAAACGTGGACTGGTCTCCCTCGCAGCGTCTGGATCATGCAATGGGTGCCGAGGAGGATGTCGTGTGAGAACGCGTGACGGGCTCTGCGCACGAAGTTGAGTCGATCTTCGACCTCATGAAGGACGTCCTCCAGCGGCTCACCACAGGAGAGCGGGAATAAGGGGGCAAACTGGCAGTTGCTGCATGCCAGATGCAGATCGCCGGATTCGATCGCGGCATCGAAGCCGATGTGCGCATAGAAAGGAGCCTCCCGGTAGTGCCGTCGCCAGAAGATGAGATGGTTTCCGAATATGGTAAATACGAAGGACTTCGTGACGAGGCTGCTCCCGTCTGCGAGGCGGCAGGCGAGCTCGCCGAAGCGGTAAGCCTCCTTGTATTTCCAGGACCTCCGGCCGATCTCCACGGCGAAGCTGCTGTACGCGTGGGCGGAGCTCTCGGCGTTGCCGTAGCGCAGGCTGAGCTCGATCCTGCGCACGGCGACGAGGTACATCAGGTTCGGGTCTACAAAGTACGCGGCGAGGGCCACTCCTCGCAGGACGCCCATCGCGACCTTGATCTCCGGGTGCGTCATGGGGGGTAGATGGAGGAGATCCTCGATCGCCCGGTCCCCCAGCATCTGCCACACGTGCTCGGTCTCTTCTTCGACTTCGGCGTCGGTGGGATGGAGTGGTAGATCGATGCCGAAGGCGCGGAGGCACCCGAGCCCGAGCTCCAGCGCGCGGGCGCTCCGTCTGCTGGTCACATGGAAGCCGACCGCGAGCTCGACGACCGCGGCCCTCTCGAGCTCGGTCCGCGCCCGACACATCAGCTCGTCCAAGAGCGGCCCAGCGACTTCGAAGCTGCCGGTGACGTACGCAGCGTGCGCCCGCTCGAAGGTCAGGCCGTAGGTCAGCTCGTACTCCGTCTCCCAGCGGTCCGGCCCGAGCAATGCCATGCCCGCGTCGAAGAGGGCAGCCGCGCCGTGGAACGCCGCCGCAGCCTTGGCCTTCCTGCCGGCGCGGAGGTTCAGCGCGGCGAGCTCGTCCCGCTCCGCCTGGGAGCGGATGAGCGCCGCGCCGCGGTTCAGGTGACCGACGACGTCGAAGAGCATCTCCTCACGCTCTTCCGCGCGCTGGCGCTGGAGCAGCAGCCAGCCGATCCTGAGGTGCATCTCGGCGCGCTGTCCCGCCGGGATCAACGCGTAGGCGGCTTGCTGCACCCGGTCGTGGAGGAACCTATAGGTCCCGCCCTGGCGAACGATCAACCCCTCCTGTACGGCCTCTTCGAGCGCCTCGCGCAGCTCTGCCGCCGGGCGCTGCGCGACCACCGCGAGGGTGTCGAGGTCCAGGCGACTGCCCAGGCAGGCGGCGAGCTTCAGCGCGTCCAGCGCCGGGACCGAGAGCCGCTTCAGCTTCCCCGCCATCAGCTCGACGACGTTATCGGTGAAGCCCTTGTCGCGGATCGCGGCGATGTCCCACCGCCACGAGCCAGCCTCCGCATCGAGGGCGATGAGCCCCTCTCGATGCAGCGCGATCAAGAACTGGAGCACGAAGAACGGGTTGCCACCCGTCTTCTCGTAGATCAGCCGCGCGAGGGGCGCGACCTGCTCCGCGCTCTCGTGGACCGCCTCGGCCACGAGCGCCGCAACATCAGCGGCCGAGAGCGGAGCGAGGACGATGTCGGCGACGGCGGCGCCGCGCTTCTTCGCCTCGGCCAGCATGCGCTGCAACGGGTGCGCGAGGCCGACCTCGTTGTCGCGGTAGGCGCCGAGCAGGAGCAGGTGCGCGGTCTCGGTGTAAGTCACGAGCTGCTCGACGAGCGCCAAGCTGGCCGCGTCGGCCCACTGCAAATCGTCGAGGAAGAGCACGACGGGGTGCTCTCTCTGGGCAGTCGCCGCGACGAAGCGCTGGACCGTCGCGAGTAACCGGCTCTGGGCCTCGCTCGCAGGAAGCTCGGGCATGGGCGCTTGCGGACCCACGAGCTGCTCGATCTCGGGGAGCACGTCGGCGAGCAGCCGGCCATTCGGGCCAAGGGCCTCCCGCAGACGCTGCCGGAAGCGCTCGACCTGCTCCTCGCTCGCGGACAGGATCTCCTGCAAGAGATGCCTGAATGCCTGGACAAAAGGAAGGTACGGTACATTCCTGTTGTATTGATCGCACTTGCCGGAGAGGAAAAACCCCCGCTCCCGCACGACCGGGCTGTGCAACTCGGCCACGAGCGACGATTTGCCGATGCCGGAGTAACCCGACACGAGCACGAGCTCCGGCCGGCCCTGCGCTACCACCCGCTCGAAAGCGGCGTACAGCGCCTCGACCTCGCGCTCGCGTCCATAGAGCCTCTGCGGGACCTGGAAGCGGTCAGAACGATCGCGCACCCCGAGCGCAAACGTATGGATGACCCCGCTCGCCCGCCACCGGGCGAAGCACGCGTCCAGGTCGTACCGCAGGCCGAGCGCGCTCTGGTAACGCTCGTCGGCGGCTTTTTCCAGCAGCTTGAGCACGACGGCGGACAGCTGCGGAGGAACGGAGGGTACGATCGCGTGGGGCGGGAGCGGCGTTCGGGCGATATGGCAATGCACCCATTCCAGGGGATCGCGCGCCTCGAAGGGCAGGCGGCCCGTGAGCATCTGGTAGAACGTGACCCCGAGGGAGTACAGGTCGGTCCGCTCGTCGATCCAGCGGTTCATTCGGCCCGTCTGCTCCGGGGCCATATATGCTAGCGTCCCCTCGATGAGGCCGGCATGGGTGAGGTTTTCGGACTCGCGGGGTGCTCGGGAGGCGATCCCGAAATCGGTGATTTTGAGCTCGCCGGTATCGGGGTTGTAGAGCAGGTTTTCTGGCTTGATGTCCTTGTGGATGATGTGATGCCGATGCAGCTCGGCGAGCGCTGAGGTAATGCGGAGGGCGAGGGGGAAGAAGCGCTCGAGCGGCATCGGCTCGTCGAGGGGCTGATCGAGCGAGCGGCCCCCGAAGTCCTCCAGGACCAGCGCCGCCTGGCCGTGGAACGCATCGATCGCGTAAGGCTTGAGGACGGAGGGAGCGTCGAGCGCGCGGGCGATCTCGTATTCGTGGTACAGCCGTCCGTGCGCGCGGGGATCGGTGTGGTCGCGTCGCAGGACCTTGAGCACTACCGGCCGGTCGTCTTCTTTGCGACGCGCTCGGAAGACGAGGGTATCTGCCCCTTCATGGAGAATCTTGAGCCGGACATAATCTGAATTTCTGGTCATGGGAGAGCCTTTGAGGATCCTCGGGCTGCTTCAGCGTGACGGACGCCAAATCCATAGAGTTTCCGGGCACGGTTGCACATCGCGCAGCGGTGCCGCAGGCGGGCAGCCGTCGACTGTCAACGGTCGGTGTCAACGGTCGGGGCGCTGAGCTGGGTGCGGGCGAGCTAACGAGCGCGCCGGCAGCCCGGGCGATGATCCGGCCGTGCGCCTCGCGGCCTCGCCCAGAGCGTGCTGGCGAGCTCCGGGATAGATGCGCACGGTCGTCATGGTCGGCCTTGCACGCCGAACGCCATGCCATCGCCGCCCGTCTCGCGCAGCGTCGATATCGAAGCTCGTCTGCTCCGTCGAGCCCCGTGCACGCGCTCACTCGACGTGCTAGAGGACTTGCGTGGATCTCCCTCGGCCGCGGCGGTACCAACTCATGCTCGTCGAGCGGGATACCGGGATCGTTCTCAACCAGGCGGGGCACAAGCACCTGCGCGGCCAACCAGCCTACCGGCCCGCGTTCGACTCCTTGGCCGATGCGCTCGCGCTCAAGGATGACCTGCTCGTCCTGTTTCCATGGGCTGAGGTCGTACTCACTGATTCCGAGGCAGATCCGTCGACTCGAACGTGCACGTTCTATCCGAGCTCACGAGCCGAGGCCGAGTTCAGAAGGCTGAAGCAGCAGTACTTCGCGTACCGTTTCGCGTCGCCTTTGCGACGCGTATTCATGTCCCTGCCGCTTGATCCGTGGAGCCCCACTTCGTACTGGCCGCTGCGCTCGCGGGGCGCGTTCCCGGATGTAACAGCGGATTGATGGCTACGTTGGCACAGAGGGCCTCGACCTGCGTGGCTCGAGATCGATTGACAGGAATGTGCGGCGCCTTGCTTCCTGGACAGCCCCGTGGCACCCTCGAGGGCCCGGATGCGCCATTCCTCGAACAGTTTGCGACACGCCGTCCGAAAGCCCATGGAGAGACCGCACGGGTCGAGCGATTTGGCTCCGAGGGCCCGCGCGACGTCCATTGACGTCCATGCACGGGCAGCCAAGCGCGGCGCCCCGCTGCACCCCGTGGGGTCCATCAACGCGATCCGACTCTCCCCCTTCGTGCGGTACGCCTTGCGCACCGGCTGGTCCGAGGGCGCGCTCCTCGACCTGTGCGCGCGCCACGGCGTCAGTCGCGCCGCGGTCGACAGCATCACGGCCCGCGCCCCGCAGGACGGCGCCTTCGCGCTCGTCGAGGAGATCTGCGCCGCCAGCGACGACGACAACCTCGGCCTCCACCTCGCGCTCGAGGCGAACCCGAGCATCGGCATCCTCGGCGTCCTCGGGATGAGCCTCACGAACGTCCGCGAGGCGCTCGAGATCTGCACCGACTATCTTCACCGCTTCAACCCGAAGCCGTCGACGACCAGGTTTTGCGTGGACGAGAACGGCCTGCTCCACATCCGCGTCGGCCCCGAGCCGCCGGAGCCGGCGTGGCCGCGCCATTTCGCCGAGACGATCATCACCGCCGCCCTCCTGACGCTGCGCCGCTTCACGGGCGCGCAGATCAAGGCCCGCTGGGTGAGCTTCCGCCACGCGGCGCCCGTCGGCGTCACCGAGCACGCAGCGCTCTTCGGGACGACCGACCTGCGCTTCCGAGCGCCGACGACCGAGCTCGTCCTCCCGGCGTACGCGCTCGATCTCCCGCACTGCAACGCAGATCCAGCCCTGGCGGCGTACATGCGCAGCCAGGTGGATGCGCTGCTCGAGGCGACGGGAGGCGTCGATCTCGCTGGCGCGGTCCGGCGATGCCTGCGCGATGCGCTCGAGCAGGGCGCCAAGCCGTCGATCGGCCACGTGGCGCGCAGCTTCAAGATGACGAGCCGCACGTTGCAGCGGCGCCTCGCCGAGGCTGGCGTCCAGTTCACCGCCCTCCTCGATCAGGTCCGCTGCGAGTGGGCCATCGCGCTCCTCCAGCGCCCCGACGGCCGCCTCAAGGACGTCGCCGAGCGCGTCGGCTTCTCGGACGTGCGCTCTCTCCGCCGCGCGTTGAAGCGGCGAACCGGCCGGACGCCCTCGGAGCTCCTGCGGCACGATCGCGAGGACGCCGGCTCGTGAGCGCCGCTCCCGTCGCCGCCCGCGCGCCTGGGGCGCGCAGGCTGCGCTCCGCGCCGAGCGCTGGGTCTTAGCGCCTCGAGGCGAGCGCGAGTCGGCGGCGCCCGGACCGACTGGCGCGTTCGGTCCGCATTTTGACGTCTGGCGTCCTGGCACGGTGTTCCCAGCGAGCCAACCTTCAGCGCATGAGGCCTAGCCATCCGAGCCTGGTCGCCACGGCGGTCGTGCTCACCGCGCTGCTCAGCATCGGTGACGCGTCCGCCCGGCCTCCAGCGATTCAACTGTTCTGCGAAAGCTATTCTGACGCCCGGCTCTGCGCGGCCAGCCGCGTCGATTGTTCCTTGTGCCACACCCGCACCGAATCGCCTGTCGCCTGGAACGCTTATGGCGACGATGTGCGGTCGGCCTTCTCGAAGCCGTCGACGTCGGACGAGACGTTCGCGGCCGCGTTGCCCGAGGCGCTCGCCGCCGTGGAGAACCGCGACTCGGACAAGGACGGCGCGTCCAACAGCGACGAGATCACGGCGGGGACGCTCCCGGGAGACGCAGCCAGCGCGCCGGCGAGCGAGACGGCCTGCGGACCCGCGGAGGTCTCCACGACCTATGATGTGTGCCGCTATGACGGCCGGTATGCGCTGCGCAAGGTCACGCTCGAGGCGTGCGGTCGATCGCCGACGCCTGCGGAGCTCGCGGCCATGGCCGACACCCCGCTCGAGCAGCAGCCGGACGCCGTCGCGGACGCGCTGACCACCTGCATGCAAGGCGAGTTCTGGCGAGGGCGCGACGGCGTGGTGTGGAACATCGCTCACGCCAAGATCCGGCCCACCATCTTCGTCGATGAGCCAGAAGAGAACACCGACGGCCGCTACACCGGCGAAGAGGACTTCGACTACTTCCCCGATTATGCCCTCTTCGTCTATACGCAGATCGACGGCCACGATAGCCGTGATCTGCTGAAGGCCCGCTACTATGTCCAGCGTTTGATCGTCGACGGGCGATCGGTGTACAAGCCGGTCGACGAGCTCCCGGGCAGGCAGAAAATGCCGACCGAGCGCCGCGCCGGCATGCTGACCACACGTTGGTTTCTGCTGTTCAACAACATGTTCACGGCGCTGCCGCGCACCGCCGCCGCCCAGGCCTACCGAGCCTACCTCGGCCTCGATATTGCGCTGGGCGAAGGCCTGAAGCCCGTGCCCGGCGAGCCCGCCGACTACGACTACAAGGGTGTCGCCGCCCCGACCTGCGCCGGCTGCCACTCGACCCTCGATCCGCTCAGCTATCCGTTCAGCCGCTACGACGGCGTGACCGTCACCGATTTGGACGAAAAAGGCCGTTACCTCCCGACCCGACTCGAGGACTCCTATGAAGCCCTGCTCCCGGGCGTCAGCGCGATGCCAGAGGCAGGGATGCTGCTCGGGAAACCCGTGAGCTCGCTGACTGAGTGGGCCGAAGTCGCGACGAGCAGCCAGGAGTTCGCGAGCTCCCGCGTCGCTGACTACTGGCAGGTGTTCTTCCACGCCGAGCCGTCCGGCGCGGAGCTCGCCACGTTCGACGCGCTGGTCCAGGCATTCCGGACCGAGCATGCCTTCGCGATCGAACCCATGTTGCGCGACCTCGTTCGCACGGAGGCCTTCGGTGCACCGTAATCTCTCGACGCTCTTCCTCGCCGCGGCGCGGTCGCTCTCGCTCGTCTTCGCCGTCTCTGCCGCGTCGTGCGCCGGCGACGACCCCGCGCGCGAGCCGGCCCCCGCGACGCAACACGCTTCACGGCACGCCCGCGCGCACTTCAAGGGCGGGACGCGCCTGCGCAACGACCTGGCGCAGGTGCTCCAGCTCGACCCGGAGGAGGTGTGCAACGAATTCGGCACGATGTCCTGCTCGGAGAGCGTGCACACGGTGGCGCTCGGCGGCCTCGACCCATATCGGAACCAGATCTTCGAACCGTCCCCCACGACCGGGCTGAGCACGACGCTCATCGTCGAGCGCATGGCCCTTCAAGCCTGCCGTCGACGCGCTGAGCGGGATGTGGCCGGCGGCGAGGCGAATCCTCTGATTTGGCGCGACGTGGCGACCGCTCAGGGCCGCGCGGCGAGCCTCGACGCGCTCTACGCCTCCGCGCTCGGGCGGCCGCCGGCGGCGCGTGAGCGCGACGGCTTCGAGTCGCTTTATGCGCGGGCCCTGGCGGAGGGGCCCGACGTCGCCGAGGCGGAGACGGGCTGGGCGACGCTGTCCTGCCTCGCCGTCGTGACGAGCACCGAGTTTCTTTTCTACTGAGGAACGCCATGAAATCAGCTCAATCCAAGATCAAGCGGCGACAGCTTCTCCAGTGGGGGGTGGCGGCAGGCGGGGCGGTCGGCGTCTCCAGCCTCGTCTCATCCCGCGGTCGCGCGGCGGGCATACCGCCGCGCTATCTGCTCGTCATCGGCGCTCATGGCGGCGCCTCCATCGTCGACAGCATGCTCGCCGTGCGCCACAGCGAGTCGGCGCGCTGGGAGACGATCAACGCGTTCCCGGACGACGAGGTGAAGGGCTTCGACGGCTCGCCGCTGCGCGCGGTCGACATCGAGCGCCCGACGGCGGGTCCGTTCCCCTTCCCGCTGCGGGCGAAGCAGTCGTCGTTCGTACAGGCCCACCGCGAGCAGATGCTCGTGGCCACGCTGACGGGATCGAGCGTCAATCATTTCGTCGGTCAGCGCCGCTCGATCACGGGCAACGAGGCGTGGCGCGGGCGCACCCTGCAGGAGTGCGTGGCGAAGGAGTACGGCGATGAATTCTCCATCCCGAACATCAACATGACCTCTGGAGGCTTCGCGGATCGGGGCCACGATGAGACGCTGCCGTCGCGCTGCTTCTCGGAGCTGATCGCCCAGCCCTCGACCTGGTCCCTCGGGCTCGACGCGCGCAAGGGCATCAAGGCGGCTCCGTCGCCGGCGCTGCTCGACGAGGCCCGGCGGCTGCGCGACGAGCAGATCGAGCCAGAGAGCCCGTTCCTCCAGGCGTTTGGCCAGGCCGAGCCGCTCCGGCTGTGGGCCGAGCAGCGCGCAAAAGCGCGGACGAACATCGAAGCTCGCGGTCTGCTCGAGAAGCTGTGCCTCTTGCAGGATTCGAAGGACTACCCGCTCTCGGACCACAACGTCGAATCATCCCCTGAAGCAGCGAAGCTGCGAGAGGCCTTCCCGCTGCTCGACGCCGATCCTCTGGAGGCGCAGGCGGCCTTGGCCTATCTGTTGTTCAAGAACCAGGTCTGCGTGACGGCGACCATCTGGCCGACCACCCGCGTCCTCATCGATAAGAGCTCCAACACCCTCGTCAACGCGCCGGTCGCCTTCGATTACGCTCACAATTACCATCGTTCGATGCAGGCCGTGATGTGGAGCCGGATCCTGAAGGTGACCGACGCGCTCATCGGGCTGCTCAGGCAGACGCCGGCCGACGACAGCGGCGCATCCCTGTGGGACCGCACGCTGATCTACGTCGCCACCGAGTTCGGGCGCACGAGGGCCCGGGTCGGAGGTCAGGATGATTTCGGTAGCTCGCACGATCTGAACAACGGCGTTCTGCTGGTGTCGCCGATGCTCAAGGGGAATCGCGTCCTCGGCGGCGTCGATCCGGAGACGGGCCTGACCTATGGGTTCGATCCGACGACGGGCGCGCCGGACAAGGGGCGGCAGACCAGCGAGGCGGAGATCTTCAGCGGGATCCTCGACGTGATGCGCGTCGACACCTCTGGCAGCGGGCTGCCTGCGGTGACCGCGTTGCGAGGTTGAGCTCGCGTCATGCAGCGGCGCGTGACGCCGAACGCTCCAGGCCCGGTGGTGGAGGCGTGCAACAAATCCTCCATCATGGCGCCCACCTGCGGCTAGGGTGTCGGGATGTCGTCTCAGCGTACGCTGCTGCCGCGCTCGACCCCGGCCGCCGCGAGAGTGTCGTCCCGTTCGATCGCCGCGATGCTGGACCGCCTCGAGGACCGTTCCGTCGAGTGCCACTCCATCATGGTCGTGCGCTGTGGGCACGTCGTCGCCGAAGGGTGGTGGGCGCCGTACTCGGCCGAGCGCCCGCACCTTCTCTACTCGCTGACCAAGTCGTTCACGTCGATCGCCGTGGGGCTCGCGATCGCCGACGGGCTGCTCGCCCTGGGCGACCGGGTGGTGGACGTCCTGCCCGACCACGTCCCCTCCGATGTCTCCGAGCAGGGGCGCCGCATCACCGTTCACCACCTGCTGTCCATGACGGCCGGGCACGACACGGACAGCCTCGCCGAGGCCTGGGGGCTGGAACCCCACGACCTCGTGAAGGGCTTCTTGCGCGTGCCGTTCGACGCGCCCGAGGGAACGCGGCACACCTACGACAACGCCACAACCTTCATCCTGGCCCGGATGGTGGAGCGGGTCACCGGCGTCGGGCTCCCGGAGCTGCTCGACGAGCGCCTCTTCAAGCCGATGGGAATCGAGGACGCCGAGTGGGACCGCGTCGCGAGCGGCGCCGCCTTCGGGTTCCACGGTCTGCACCTGCGGACCGAAGCCGTCGCCGCCTTCGGCGAGCTGCTCCTGCGCGGCGGTCTCTGGAACGGGCAGCAGCTCGTCCCGCGCGCGTGGGTGGAGCTCGCGACCAGCCGGCACATCGACGGCCTGCACCAGGCGGAGGGAGACGACGGCCCCGACTTCCTCTGCGGCTACGGCTATCAGTTCTGGATGTCGCGCCACGGCTATCACGGTAAGGGCGCCTTCGGCCAGCACTGCGTGGTCGTCCCGTCGCACGACCTCGTGGTCGCCGTGACCGGCGCCCAACAGGCCGTCCAGCACGCGCAGGACGTGCTCGACGCCGTATGGGAGTGCCTGCTCCCCGGCGTCGGACATCCGGACGGCTCGCGCGACGACGAGCTCCTCGCCGACCGGCTGGGAGGGCTGTCCCTTGCGCAGGTGAGGGGTTCAACCGGCCCGCAGCGCTCCGTCACGGCGAGGCTCGACGCCTCCGCCGGGGGCTCGGCCCTGTCCGACGGAATCACGGTGGTCGTCGATCCGACCGACGCCGGGTGGCTCCTGCGACTCGGGTCGCTCCTCGAGCTCGAGGTGGGCCACGGTGCCTGGCGGGAGAGCTCGCCGCTCGGCCGGCCCGTCGTCGCGTCTGGCGCCTGGCAGGGCAGGACGTTCGTCGCCGAGCTCCACGTCATCACCAGCCCGCACCGGGTCCGGGTGACGGTCGACGCCGACGCGGGGATCGCGACGGCCACCTGGGTCACGCTGCCCCTGACCACCGCCGACCTGGAGCTGCACCTGCGCTCGCCGCTGATGACACGGCCCGACGTCGCCTAGGACAAAGCCGGCTATGGCCGCAGAAGGGGATCGCATCCGGCGGCTCCGCGCCGCGTCGGGGCGCGGAGCCGCCGCCAGCGTCACGGCACGCGGAAGCCGTGGCGCAGGACGGGGAAGAAGCCGAGGTAGAGGTCCGAGCTCGGCGATACCGCCCCGATGGCCGGCCACTCGATGTCGATCCGCATGCCGCCGAGCTCGGCGACCTGACCGCGCAGGAGGTGGCGATAGAAGTGCACGAAATTCACCTCGCCGTTGGAGTTGTCGTAATAGCCGTGCTGATGGCCGCCGTGCAGGCCGTCGATGCCGTTGTAGAAGCGCAGCGCGTTCTCGTTGTAATCCTCGTAGTTGTGCATCACCTCGTGAAGGAACTCGGCGTTCAGGAGGTCCGGCTTCCCTGAGGTGTAGCTGGTCGAGAACCCGACGTTCGTGCCGTCGAACGCCCACACGATGTTGCACACGTCATCGACCGAGGAGCCGTCGGCCCGGTGCTGCGAGAAGAAATACACGATCATGTCGTACTGGCTGGCCAGGTGCGCGGTCCCGGCCTCCGCCAGGAAGCGCGTTGTGTCCCACCCGTCGTGTGTCCTCTCGTAGATCGGCACGTCCTCGATGGTGGGCAGGACCTCGAACTCCCAGGTCGCGAGCCCGTAGGACAGCGGCCGGAACCATTGCTCGTTGGTCGCCTCGGCCTGCGCCACGAGGTCATCGACGTCCTCCTCGAAGAGCACGCCCGTGTTCGACGCGTCCGGCCTGCCCAGCGAGGAGACGTAGTTGACGCTGTTCCGGATGGGCAGGATCGCGATGCGCGTCACCTCCTGGATCCCGAGCGGCGCGCTCGCCGTGGCGTTGACGTTCACGGGCGCGGAGCCGACGGTCACGTTCTGCTCGTAGAACGAGCCGGTGTAGTCGGCCGGCGGCAGCTCGCTGCCGATCCCGACGCCGATCGTGTAATCGCCCGGTGGGAGCGAGAGGGTGGTGGGCGTGGTCCGACCGGTGAAGACGTCGTTCACATACACGTTGCCGGGCGTCGCGCCTTGAGCCGTCACGGTGACGGGCTGGAACGCGGGCCGGTTCGGGGTGTTCACGGAGAACGTCCGATCCCACACGATCCCCCGCCACACGTCCGACCCGTTGCACAGCGTCGCCGGGCACGACTCGCTCACGACGAGCGCGTCGTCCACCCAGAGCTCGACCCCGGCGCTCGCCGGGCCTCCGGTGTTGAGCAGCTGAACGCGGAGATCGTTGGCGCCGCTCCCGAACCAGTCGCTCACGTCGATGCGCTGGCCAAGGTCCGACTCGCCGAAGTGGAACATCCTCCGCTGGATGCCGCCGACCGAGACGGCGATCCGATCGTCGGCGTCCGAGAGGCGCAGCTCCACCTTCGAGGGAACGCCAGACGTGCCGCCCACGAAGCGCAGGTTGTCGATCAGGTAGTCGACGGTCGTGTGCGGGACGTTCAAGGCGATCTTGAACGTCAGATCGCTGTAGGTCTGTTGCAGTGCGGTGACGATGCTCGCCGGTACGCTGAACGAGAGCGGCGCGTACGTGCCCGCGGCGAGCCCGGCGAGGCTCACCTGGCCCAGGTAGACGCTATGGACGCCGCGGGACGGAATATCGACATAGAGCTGCGCGGTGCCGAAGGCGGGCGAGACCGGCGGCTTCAGGTCGAAGGCGAGGGTCGATGTCACGCCCGACACGGTCGAGAGCGGCGCGGACCGGAGCTCCGCGAAGTTGAAGCTCCGCAGCGCGAGCGCGGAGGCGCCCTGCGAGGTGTCGGCGCTCGCGCTCTTCGTGGCGCCGGTCACCGTCCAGTCGGCGGGGCTCTCGAACCCGAGCACCGACGCCGGGGTCGTGAGGGCCTGCCCCACCTGATCGAAAAGCTGCTCGTCCGCGTCGGGCGCCTGCGCGCAGGCGCCGAGCACGAGGGCGCAAGAGGTCGTTATCATGAAGCTCATACGTCGCATGAAATGATCTCCTTCGTGGGATTGCGGACCGCCGCTCGCCTCCGCCGTCTCTGGAGACGGCGAGCCGGACAGCCCCTCGCTGAGCCGCGGGGCAAGCCGCGTGGCAGCGATCGGTCCTCCAACGCGCCACGGAGACCGGAGCGACCGCGGGCGGCCGCATGGCGTCTGCCTCGGCCTGCGATGGCCCGTGGCGCGTCGTTCGATGGTGCTACGCGTTGCGTCCGGGTCGGTTTCGCCAAATTCTCACGCGGCTGCGCGATCTTGGCCACGTGGGCCACGTGGATCGGGTCCGGGTCGGCCGGGGTGCACCGCGAGCCGTCGAAGCCGTGCGTCACGCTACCCGGACGCGCCGCGCCTCTGCGCCGCCCTCCGCCGCCACTCCGGCAAGCGGACGACCAGGAGCGCGATCCCCGGGAGCAGCACGATCCCCGCGAAGAGCAGCAGCACCGACGTGAGCCGCGCGGCTGCGCCGACGAAGAACAGCGCGAGCGCCGCCGGGCACCAGGGCCAGGGCTGGCCGCGTCGGCGTGGCCCCCTAACTCGCCACGGCGCCCCCCGACGGCCGCCGTCTCGCCCCGCGGAGGGGAGCCCGAGCTCGCCAGCATCGAATCGTACCGACCCCAAAGCGGAGGGCCGTGCATCTTTCTGACGAGGCAGCCACAAGTAGAACCGGTCCGTCGAGACGCTACACCCTTCGGACGAAGCACGGACAGGAACGAAGCTGCTCATGGAAACGAGGTTGATCATGGAATCCAACGCAAACGGCGAACTCTACGTCGCCATCATCCTCTACGAGTCATGGTCGTCCGATCCATCCTTCAAACCCATGTTTGAAGAGTGTTTTGTGCTCATACGCGCCGACAGCGATGAGCAGGCCCTCGCACGCGCTGAGCAGCTCAGCAAAGACAAAGAAACGTGCTACGACAACGTCGCAGGGCAGGATGTTCGCTGGAAGCTGAAGCGAATCGTGGACGTGAGCCGTGTTCTGTCGGATACGATGGACGACGGCGCGGAGCTATACGCACGGCACTTCACGAACTACGATGCGTATTATGCGTTTGAGCCGTTGCTCGGCGGTACTCTTGACTGACCAATAGTTGGCGTCTGGGGGGAGGAAGGAAGATGCGCGCGGTCGTCATTGTCGGCATCGTGATCTCAAGCTTGTTTGGGATACTGACGCCGGTTGCGCCCTTCGCTGGTCCGGCGCTCGCGCTGGCTCAAAGCTGCAACGCGCGGAGAAATCCTCAAGACACGGCTATGTCGTTCATTGGTCGATGTTGCAAAGGATCGATCCTTCGTGTGTTTCCCTCGCATTTGTTGAGCACGAGGCTTGAGGATATCCGAAAAGGGAAGACATATGACTACAAGAAGGCTTGGAAGCTGCTGAACGACAACCGTTTCAAGAAATAGCTTGAACCGACCGCGGAGACTGTTCGCGAGCCAGCTGGTTGGCGAACAGTCACCGTGCTGTAACCCGCAGCGCGTTGGCCCAATAGCCCTGCCGCCTGCCTGCACAGCCTCGCAGACCCGCCTGAGCGGCGCCGCCGCCCCTGATTGCGCCACATTCGGTGCGCTGCCCTACCATCGTGCGGCTCCTGCGCCGCCCCGCCACGCTCCTGGGCACCCCTTTCTGCGTCCTGTCGATTGTGCTTCGCGCCGCAGCCTTCATCCTGTTGCACGCGGGCAGGGCCTGATGCCGGCGCAAACGGGCGCGGCGCTCTGCTGCAACTACCCGGACGCGCCGCGCCTCTGCGCCGCCCTCCGCCGCCACTCCGGCACGCGGACGACCAGGAGCGCGATCCCCGGGAGCAGCACGATCCCCGCGAAGAGCAGCAGCGCCGACGTGAGCCGCGCGGCGGACGCCCCCACGGCCGCGTAGGTGGCCGAGATGCCCAGGTTGGCCAGGGCCGTCACCGTGAAGAACGCGCGGAGCGGCATGCGGCCCGCGCCCGCGAAGACGACCGACGCCTCCGAGAGCACCGGCACGCCGCGGAACAGGAGCAGGAACCAGGGGCCGTGCCGCTCGGCGGCGCGCGTGAGCCGCGCGAGCTCCGACGCCCCCACCATCCGCTGCAAGGCCGGCGCCCCCGCCCGCGCGCCGAGCAGGTAACCGAGCCCCGCGCCCGCCATCATGCCCGCCCACGACACGGCCGTTCCGCGCCAGAACCCGAGCAGGCCGCCCGCGGCCGTGCTCACGAAGCTGGACGGCACCGGCAAGACCACATCGCTCGCCAAGAGCCCCCCGAGCACCAGCCCCGCTGCGACGCCGGAGGGCGGCGACGCGAGGAGCGCTCGCGCCGCCGCCTCGATGCGGTCCGCGAAGAGGAAGAAGGGCACGAGGATGGCCAGGAGGAGCACGCAGGAGAAGCCGGCCCACCCCAGCCAGGAGCGCCGCGAGCGCGCCGGAGCGCCGGGGAGGTGGGGGCTCCCCGGAGGCGGGGTCGATGCAGGGGAGGGGGGCATGCGGGCTCGAGTCCGGGGAGGGGTCGGCGCGCCGCGAGGGCGGGCCGGCCGGCGGCCGAGTATATGCCTCCGGACCCGAGCGGCATAAGCTCCATGGACGCCCGCGGGCCGGGGCTCCCCGGCGCCGGGCGATCGCGCTTCGTTCGCGCGATCTCGCTAGAGCAGGAGAAACTTAGCATGAACGTCCCTGACGACCTGCGCGCCGCCGTCGGCGCCCATGACCTCTACCACCCCAGCCACACGGCCGATCCGTACCCGTTCTATGCGGAGGCCCGACGCGGCGCCCCCGTCTTCTTCAATGCGTCGGCGAACAGCTGGTTCGTCACGCGCCCCGAGGACGTCCTGACGGCGCTGCGCGACACGGAGCGCTTCTCCTCGGAGAACGTGATGAAGCCCAGGACCCCGCTGGCGCCGGAAGTGGTCGCCCTGCTCGGGGACCCGAACGCCCGGCTGCCGACGATGCTCACGACCGATCCGCCCGACCATACGCGGCTGCGGGCCCTCGTCAGCAAGGGATTCACGCCTCAGCGGGTCGCCGCGATGGAGCCGCAGCTCCGCGCCATCGCCGATGAGCTGATCGGCGGCTTCGCCGCCGAGGGTCGGGCGGATCTGATCCAGCGGTTCGCGTTCCCGTTCACCGCGTTCGTGATCGGCGACATGCTCGCCATGCCGCGCGCCGACATCGCCCGGCTCAAGCGCTGGTCCGACGACTGGATCCGGCTGGTCTGGAACGCGGAGCCGCTGGAGCGGATGGTCGAGGCGGCGAAGGGGCTGCTCGCGTTCCAGCGTTACTTCGCCGAGGTGATCGCGGAGCGCCGGCGGAGCCTGGGCGACGACCTGCTCTCGGCGGTGATCCGGGCGCAGCTCGACGACGGCGCGCAGCTCAGCGAGGAGGAGCTGATCGCCCTGCCCATGCAGCTGATCATGGCCGGGCACGAGACGACGCTCCACCTCATCGGCAACGCGCTGGTGCTGTTGCTGGAGCGCCCAGCGCACCTCGCCGCCGTGCGCGAGGATCCGGCGCGGATCGGCGATGTCATCGAGGAGACGCTGCGGCTCGACGGGCCGCTCCTCTGGATCGGGCGGCACACGACGGTGGAGGTCGAGCTCGGCGGGGTGAAGCTGCCGGCGGGCGCGATCGTCCAGCTCGCGGTCTGCTCGGCCAACCACGACGAGGGTCTCTTCAGCGGGCCGACGGCCTTCAACCCCTGCCGGGCGAACGCCGATCGACACTTCAGCTTCGGCCGGGGCGCCCACTTCTGCCTGGGCGCGCCGCTCGCGCGGCTCGAGGGCCGCGTCGCGCTCGAGCAGCTGCTCGCGCGGCTGCCGAACCTGCGCCTCGATCCGGATCAGCCGCCGGTGCGGGCCGCGGCGATCGGGTTCCGGGGCTTCGATCACCTGGCCGCGCGCTGGGACGCAACGCCCTGAGAGAGCCGTTTTCCGTCTCGACGGCGGTGACGCGGTCCACCTCGAGCTCTGGTATGCACCGATCGCCGGATCCACCCCCGGCGACCCTCCGTATGCAGCTCGCCAGCTCGCACGCCCTCGCGCACGATCCGCGCGCCGCGGCCGGCCATCCGTCGCGCGGCGCCCGGCTCGGCCGTCTCCTCGCGCTCGCCGTCGCGCTCGCCTGCGCCTGCGGCGAGCGCGGCGCTCCCGGCGCCCCGGCCGGCGGTGACGGAGAAGGCGGGAGCGCGGGGGGAGGAGGGCAGGGCGGGAGCGCGGGGAGAGGAGGGCAGGGCGGCGGGTCCTGCTACGACTACGAAGCGTTCGAGCCGGGGGCGCCCGTGGATTTCAGGGCGGAGGTGCTGCCGCTGCTGCAGCGCTCGTGCGCGACCGGGGCCGCGTGCCACGCGCGCAAGAACGGCTCGTCCCTGCAGCCCTACCTGGGTCCGACCGCGGACACGCCGCCCGACCAGGTCGGCGACGCGGAGCTCGCCGCCCTCCGGGAACAGAACGTGAACGCCGACGCCGGCGGCGCGGTCGGGATGAAGCGCGTGGCGCCGGGAGATCCGGAGCACAGCTTCCTCATGCACAAGATCGACGGCACGCTAGCGTGCGAGATCCTCACGTGCCGCGAGACCTGCGGCCTCGCCATGCCGCCGACGCTCAAGCCGCTCTCCGCCGGCGAGAGAGACACCATCCGCCGCTGGATCGCGCACGGAGCCGCGATCGAGTGAGGGGATGCCGTCATCCATCGAATCGTTCTCGACCGAAGGAGATCCGTCACGATGTCGCACCGGAATCGATCGCACCGTTTCACGTACCTGGCGCTCGCCACGGCGAGCGCGCTGATGGCCCTGGGCTGCGGCGACGAGGGGGTGCAGCCGGTCGATGGGAAGGAGGAGCCCGGGGCGCCGGAGGTGAAGACGGCGCGCAACTACCCCGATCTCGTCGAGGCGGTCAGCTCGTTCGGCGCCGTCCTCGTCGACAAGACGCTGTATACCTACGGGGGAAAGCTCGGCGACGGCGACTTCGCGGCCGAGAACCAGTCGAGCGCGTTCCGGCGCCTCTCGCTCTTGCCCGGCGGCGCGTGGGAAGACCTCGGGACCTTCGAGCACCTGGAGAGCACGGCGCTCACGGTGGTCGACGGCCGCGTGATCCGGGTCGGCGGGCTCCGCGCCGACAACGCCGCCGGCGAGCCGGAAGCGCTCACCTCGGTGGCGACCGTGGAGCGCTACGATCCGGAGGCCGGGGCGTGGGAGGCGCTGCCGGACATGCCCGAGGGGCGCTCGGGGCACGGGGCCGTCGTCGTGGGCGATCGCCTCTATGTCGTGGCGGGCTGGGAGCTCAAGGGGCCGGGAGAGTTCCTGACCGGAGGGTTCATGCTCGACCTGGCCACGCCGGGCGCAACGTGGGTCCCCATGCCGGAGCCGCCGTTCAAGCTCCGCTCGCTGGGCGTCGCGAGGCGCGGCGACGTGATCTACGCCATGGGCGGCGTCGGCGAGGACCAGTCGTTCTCGGGCGCGGTCTATTCGTTCGACACGAAGACCGAGACGTGGGCGGAAGGCCCCGAGCTCCCCTCGGAGATCCCGATCAAGGGATTCGGCGCGACCGCGTGCAACGATGAAGACGACCTCTACGTCAACTACGCCGACGGCCTCTTCCGGCTCAACGACGCCGGCGACGGCTGGGAGCCCGCGGGAGAGCTCGCGTTCACCCGCTACTTCAGCCCCCTGATCTGCCCGGGCGACGGCGAGGTGATCGTCGTCGGCGGGCGCTCCGCGGCGGACAACGAGCTCACGGCGTCCGTCGAGTCCGTCGACGTGGCGCAGTGACTCAGCCGCTCGGCCGGTCGACGCTCCGGAGGAGCCGGTACCAGGCGAGCATCCGGGGGAGGCCCTGCTCGAGTGAGATCGTCGGCGCGTACCCGAGCTCCCTCGACGCCTTGGTGATGTCCGGGCAGCGGCGGTTCGGGTCGCCCACCGGATACCCCTCCGGATAGCCCGCGAGCGCGATGTCGAGCGGCTCGCCGGCGGCCTGCTCGACCTTCTTCGCCAGATCGCGCATGGTGATCTCCTCGGCGTCGGAGCCGATGTTGTAGACCTCGCCGGGGCGGCCGAGCAGCAGCACCCGCAGGAAGCCGTTCACCGCGTCGGTCGCGTAGCAGAACGTGCGCGTCTGCGCCCCGCCGCGGTGGATCTCGATGGGCCGCCGGTCGAGCGCGGCGTTCAGGAAGCTCGGCAGCACGCGGGAGTCGTCGCGCCGCATCCCCGGGCCGTAGACGTTGAAGGGGCGAACGACCGTGACCGGGACGCCGAACTGGCGGTGATAGACCATCGCGAGGGTCTCGCCGAGGCGCTTCGACTCGTCGTAGCAGGCGCGGAGCCCCGTGGGCGAGACGCGCCCGGGGTAGTCCTCCGGCGTGGGGATGAACGCGGGATCCGGATCTCCGTAGATCTCGCTCGAGCTGAAATACAGCACCGCCTCGGGGCGCGTGCGGCGCGCGAGATCGAGGACGTTGCGGATGCCGTCGACCGCCACGGTGATGGTCTCGAGCGGGTACCGGGCGTAGTACACCGGAGACGCGATGCCGGCGCCGTGAAGGATGAAGTCGGGCCTGATGTCGCGCAGGTACGGCTTCGTCACGTCGTGCGTCTCGAAGACGAGGTTCGGGTCGCCGAGGTCGAAGAAGCCGCTCTCCTTCGTCCCGGTGATGAGGTTGTCGAGCGCGACGATCTGCGCGGGCCGGCGGAACCGGCTGCGGTTGAGCTCCTGGAGGACGCCGACGATGTAGCCCCCGATGAACCCGGCCGCGCCGGTGATGAGCACCGTCTTCCCCTCGAACCGGAGCGCGATGTCGCCGAGCATGCCCGAGAGGCTCCGCAGCTCGTCCTCGATGAGCCGATCCATGTCGCTCGCTCCCTTACCCGATGACGGTCGGAGTTGGAACCGGGACGATGAACTTGCCCCCGTCGACGATGGACTCGAGCGTCTCCGGGACGATGCCGAGGTGGTTGGGGAGCGTATTGCCCTTGGCCGGGGCGCCGTACGCGGCGACGCGCTTGCCCGCCCGGCGGTGAGCGCCCTCGCAGAGGCAACAGCCGTGCTTTTCCCTCGACATGAGCCCTTCAGGGTACCACGGTCGATAGTTAGGTAGCCATACTAACCAGCGTTGCGGTGCACCGGCGCGCACGGCGTCCGGCGGCGTCTTGACGGCGCCGGAGGCATCCGGCGCCGCTCCGGACGGCCGCGGCGGCGCCGCTCCTCGAGGCCGCATTGTAGTCGGGACGTGCAGATTGCCACGGCACAGTGCGCCGGTCCGCGAGGAAAGCGGCGAGCCGGTCGCGGCGCGGCGTCGCGGGCGCCTGTCGGGCGCGGCCGGCGCCGCGTGTCAGGAATTAACGTTAGAATATAAACGCCACGCCCGAAGCGTGATAAGGAGGCGCCGTGTCCGACCAGCTCAGCTCGGATCTCGCATCGCTCCGGATCCGGCGGGACGTCGATCCCGATCGGCGGAGTCCGCTCCGCACCGCGCTCGTCGCCGTGCTCGCGCTCGCGGCGGTCGCCGGCGCCGCCGTGTTCGTCGCGCCGAGGGCGCAGAGCGCGATCTTCAAGACCGAGGTCGCCACCACCGAGGTCGCGCTGGTCTCGCCCGCGCAGGCCTCGATCTCGGTGACGTCGACCGGGTATGTGGTCCCGCAGGTCGTCTCCCGGGTCGGGGTCCGGATCCCGGGCCGCATCGCCCGGGTGTTCGTGAAGGAAGGCGACGTGGTGAAGGCGGGCGATCCGCTCGTGGAGCTCGAGGACGCCGACCAGAAGAGCCTCGTCGCCGCGGCCCAGGCCAAGGTCGCCGCGGCGCGGGCGCGCGCCGCCGCCTCCCGGGCGAGCATCGCCGAGGTGGAGCAGCAGGTCGCTCGGGAGCGGGCGCTGGTCGAGCGCCAGGTGACCGGCCGCGCCTCGATGGAGGACCTGACCGCGCGCATGAACGCCCTCGCGCAGTCGGCCGCGGCGGCCGACGCCGAGGTCAAAGCCGCGGCGGCCGACGTCGAGAGCCTCCGGGTCACGCTGGCCGAGCGGAAGATCGTCGCGCCGATCAGCGGCACGATCATGACGAAGCCGCCGGAGGTCGGGGAGGTCGTCGGCCTCGAGCTGCCGCGCCTCGTCGAGATCGCCGACTTCACGTCGCTCGTCGTCGAGACCGACGTCCCGGAGACGCGCCTTTACCTCATCGAGCCCGGCAAGCCTTGCGAGGTCGTCCTCGACGCGTATCCGTCGAAGCGCCACCGGTGCACGACGCTGGAGATCGGCAAGCGGGTGAACCGCGCCAAGGCGACCATCCCGGTCAAGGTGAAGTTCGTCGGGGAGGCGAAGGAGGCGCTGCCGGAGATGAGCGCGCGGGTGAGCTTCCTCGCGGAGGCGCTGTCCGAAGAGGCGATGAAGGAGCCGCCGAAGCGGGTCGTGCCGGAGGCCGCGGTGGTCGAGCGGGCCGGCGCCAAGGTGGTGTTCGTGGTCGACCAGGGCCAGACGAAGATGGTGCCGATCCGGGTGGGAGGGCCGGCGCCGGGGGGGCTGGAGCTGCTCGACGGCCCGGCCCCGGGGGCGCGCCTCGTGGTCAAGCCGCCCGCCGACCTCGCGGACGGCCAGAAGATCAAGGAGAAGGGAAAGGGGAGCGAATGACCGAGGGGTATCGCGACGGGAAGCCGAAGCCCATTGTCGAGCTGCAAGGGGTCGGCAAGACCTATTTCCGCGACAAGGAGCCGATCGTGGTGCTCGACGACATCACGCTCGATATCCCGGAGGGGTCGTACGAGGCGCTGATGGGCCCCTCGGGCTCGGGCAAGTCGACGCTCCTGAACCTCATCGCCGGGCTCGATCGCCCGACGCGCGGCACGGCGCGCGTGGCGGGGCAGGAGCTCACGCGGATGAGCGACGGCGAGCTGGCGCGCTTCCGGTCGAGGACGATGGGGTTCATCTTCCAGGCCTACAACCTGATGCCGGTCCTCACCGCGGCCGAGAACGTCGAGCTGCCGCTCCTGCTCACGGATCTGTCGGCGTCCGAGCGGCGGAAGCGCGCGCAGACGGCGCTGCGCGTGGTCGGGCTGGAGGAGCGGATGGGCCATTATCCGCGGCAGCTCTCCGGCGGCCAGGAGCAGCGGGTGGCGATCGCGCGGGCGATCGTGAACGACCCGACGATCATCGTGGCGGACGAGCCGACCGGCGATCTCGATCGGAAGAGCGCCGACGAGATCCTGACGCTGCTGGAGAAGCTCAACAAGGAGTTCAAGAAGACCATCCTGATGGTCACGCACGATCCGCAAGCGGCCGAGCGCGCCACGGTGACGCGCCGGCTCGACAAGGGGAACCTGTCATGAACCTCGTCTCCGTCGCCGCCAGGAACGTCCTCCGGAACAAGTTCAGGACGCTGCTGACCGTGATCGGCGCGGCGGTGGCGGTGCTCGCGTTCGTGCTCCTCCGGACGGTGCTGACGGCGTGGAACGTCGCCGCCGACTACGCCGCGAAGGACCGGATCGCGACGCGGCACAAGATCTCGTTCATCCTCCCGTTGCCGAAGCGTTACATGGCCACGCTCCGCGAGGTCCCCGGCGTGACGGACGGGACGTTCATGAGCTGGTTCGGCGGCAAGGACCCGCGCGACGCGACCAATTTCTTCGGCTCGATGGCGGTCGAGTCGGCGACGTTCTTCAAGGTCTACGACGAGATGGTGGTCTCGCCGGCGGACATGGAGCGGTGGCAGGCCGATCGCAAGGGCGCCATCGTGGGCGACGTCCTCGCGACGCGGCTCGGCGTGAAGGTGGGCGACACGGTGACGCTGGAGGGGTCGATCTACCCCGGGCCGTGGCAGTTCAACGTCTCGGGGATCTACACGGCGTCGCGCAAGTCGATCGACCGCTCGCAGTTCATCTTCCATTACGATTACCTGAACGAGTCGATCCCCGAGCGGGATCGCGACCAGATCGGCTGGATGGCCGCGCGGATCGACGATCCGTCGCGGAGCGCGGAGATCAGCGCGGCGATCGACAAGATCTTCGATGAGAAGGACATCCAGACGGCGACGATGAGCGAGCGGGCGATGAACATGTCGTTCATGGCGATGATGTCGGCCGTGCTGACGGCGCTGAACGTGGTGTCCGTCATCATCCTCCTCATCATGATGATGATCCTCGGCAACACGATCGCGATGGGCGTCCGGGAGCGGTCGCGGGAGTACGGCGTGCTGCGCGCGCTCGGGTTCGAGCCGAAGCACGTGCGGATCTTCATCATCGGGGAGGCGGCGACCACCGGGCTGCTGGCGGGGCTCGTGGGGCTCGCGATCGCCTATCCGATCATCGAGCTCGGGATGGGGCGGTGGCTGGAGGAGAACATGGGCGGCATGTTCCCTTATTTCCGGATCGATCCTTTGACGATGGTGATGGCGGTGCTGCTCTCGATGGGGCTGTCGCTGGTCGCGTCGCTCCTGCCGGCGCACCAAGCCTCGAAGCTCTCGGTCACCGACGCGCTCCGGCGCGTGGCGTGAGCGAGCGACGTCGGAGCCTGTCCAGGACACCTGAAAGCGGGAGAGAGCGCTGATGATCCCCGTCGCTTACAACGTTCGGAATCTGGTGGTGCGCAAGACGACGACCGTCGCGACGGCGGCGGGGCTCGGCCTCGTGGTGTTCGTGTTCGCCTCGGTGCTCATGCTCGCGAACAGCGTGGAGCGCACGCTCGGGCGCACGGCGCGGAGCGACGTCGCGATCGTGATCCGGAAGGGATCGGACGTCGAGATGGCGAGCAGCGTCGAGGAGCAGCAGATCGGCTTGATCCTGGCGAGCGCCGAGGTGGCGAAGCGGCAGGACGGCAAGCCGGACGGCGCGGCGGAGGTCGTGGCGGTGATCCTCCTCGACAAGCTCGGCACGGACGGCGTCTCGAACGTCCAGGTGCGCGGCGTGCCGGACGACGTGCTCGCGTTTCGCTCGCAGGTGAAGATCGTCGAGGGCCGGCCGGCGCAGCCGGGCACGGACGAGGTGATCGTGGGGCAGGCGATCTACCGCCGCTTCAAGGGCCTGTCGATCGGCGAGTCCTTCGATCTCCGCAAGAACCGGCCGGTGAAGGTGGTCGGGGTGTTCTCGGACGGCGGCTCCTCGTCGGAGTCCGAGGTCTGGGCCGATCTGCACACGGCGCGCGCGGCGTTCGGCCGGGAGGGGAGCGTGTCGTCGGTGCGCGCGCGGCTCGCCTCGGAGAGCAAGTTCGACGCGTTCGAGGCGTCGATCGAGCAGAACCGGAACCTCGGGCTCGAGGTGATGCGCGAGAGCGAGTATTACGAGAAGCAGTCCGAGGGGACGAGCATGTTCATCAAGGGGATGGGCGTGCTCATCGCGGTGTTCTTCTCGATCGGCGCGATGATCGGCGCGATGATCACGATGCACGCGTCGATCGCCAACCGGCAGCGCGAGATAGGCACGCTGCGGGCGCTCGGCTTCTCCCGGCTGAGCATCCTCACGTCGTTCCTGATCGAGTCGGTCCTCCTCGCGCTGGTCGGCGGGGCGCTCGGCGTGCTCGCCGCGCTCGGGATGAGGTTCGTGCGGTTCTCGACGATCAATTTCGCGAGCTTCTCGGAGATCGTGTTCACGTTCGAGCCGACGCCGGGGATCCTGATCGCGTCGGTGCTGCTCGCCGTGATCATGGGCGTGCTCGGCGGCTTCTTCCCGGCGCTGCGCGCGGCGCGGGTCAGCCCGATCCAGGCGATGCGGGGGTAGCTCGGGCGCGACGCGGGCGGCGGGAGGGCTCGGGGGTGGCCGGGATTCCAGGCCGCGAGACGAGCCTGGCGTACATGCAGGAGCACCCTTTCCTGGCGACCTGAGCGAAGGGCGCGCGGCGGCGTTGCGAGGCGGGGAGGGGGAGAGCGGGAGAGGGCCGAAGGGGCGGCGAGGGCGAGGTGTGTCGGCCGGGAACGGTGTCTTGGCCGAGGGGGCTCGTGCGCGGGTGGCCGGCGGCGTGCTCTACGTTGGCCGGGGGGAACGGCATGCCCACGGTCACCAAGGCGATTTACGTGAACTTCGCGGCAGGGAGGAGCGCGGACCGGATGAATCGGCTCTCCTCCCTGGTTCAGCGGACGGAGCTGAACTCCCTGGTCATCGATGTCCGGTCGGATGGAGGAGCGCTTCTCCTGGATCGCGACGAGGCCACCAGGGTCAGGCTGGGAGCTCTTCGCGACGCCGGGATCTACCTCATCGCCCGGCTGGTCGCGTTCAAGGGAGGTCCGCGGGGCTGGTACGATCCAGGCTCGGAGGAGCGATGGCGAGAGATCGCGGAGATCTCGCTCCGTGCGTTCGAGGTCGGTTTCGACGAGGTGAATTACGATTACGTGCGCTATGGCGCGGCGCGCGAGCCGCGGTCGCGGACGCCGGTCGAGGAGAGGGCGCCGACGATCCGCGCTTTCTTCGAGTTCCTTCGCGCGGAGGTCGGCGACGCGGCGTCGCGGCCGATTTCGGCGGATCTGTTCGGGATCACGCTCCTCGGGCCGCAGGACGGCGTGGGCCAGCGGCTGGAGGATGCGGTGGAGCTCTTCGATTACGTGATGCCGATGCCGTACCCGTCGCACTGGGGGCCCGGCAGCTTCGGGCTCGCGAACCCTGCCCATCACCCGTACGAGACCGTCCACGCGTCGCTGTCGGCCGGCTGGCAGAGGGTGGCCGATCTGCCGGGGCGGATCGCGCTGCTGCGCAGCTGGGTGCAGGCGTTCGACCTGGACAGCTCGCGCCCGATGCGGCGGTACAAATATACGCCGTGGCATGTTCGGGAGCAGATCCGGGCGATCGAGGACGCCGGCTGCGCCGGCTACGCGGCGTGGAATGCCCGCAGCGCGTACGAGGAGAGCGCGTTCCTGCCAGGGGGGTAGCCCGACCGGGTTGAGCGGCAGCCCGACCCGGGTTGAGCCGACCAGCGACCCGACCCGGGTTGAGGTGCCCGGGGTTGAGGTGTCCGGACCTGGGTTGAGGCGGTCGGGTTGAGCTGGCCCCACCTGGCCCCACCCGACCCGGGTTGAGGCAGCGACCCGGAGGCAGCGACCCGCAGGGCAGGTCTCGCTGCGCCAGCCCGCGGGTCGGGTTGCACCGCTTGTGCCCGTTGCCGCCGCAGCCTATCGTGGACGCTGGCGATGCTGCTGGGACAGGACGCACTGAGGAATCTCTGTCGGGCACGCGACCTGCTTTCCGAGGTGCACGACACGAAGCTGTCGATCGAGGACGTGGCCCGCGAGGCGGCGATCTCTCCTTATCACTTCATCCGGCAGTTCGAGGCCGTGTTCGGCGTGACCCCGCACCAGTATCGCATCCGGCAGCGCCTCGACCTGGCCAAGCAGCTCCTGGCCGCCGGGCGGCACTCCGTGACCGACGTGTGCATGGAGGTAGGATTCTCCAGCCTCGGCAGCTTCAGCGCTCTGTTCGCGCAGCGCATCGGCATGCCGCCTTCGGCGTACCAGCGGCGGCTGCGCGCGATGGTCCAGGTGCCGGGGAAGCTCCCGTGGGAGCTCGTCCCGGGGTGCCTCAGCCTGATGGGCCGCCTGCCGCCGGAGGCGTTTCGCAGTTTTCGAGAAGCCTGAGCCGGGCGACCCTGGCAAAGTCGGCCCAGAACCGCCAGCTCAGCGAGGCAAACGATGAAGATCAAGCTCAACAGCATCATGGTCGAGGACCAGGACCGAGCGCTGAAGTTCTACACCGAGGTGCTCGGGTTCAAGAAGAAGAACGACCTCCCCGTCGGGGAGTATCGATGGATCACCGTGGTCTCGCCGGAGGGCCCCGACGACGTCGAGCTCGTGCTGGAGCCGAACGCCAACCCGGCGGCGAAGACGTTCCAACAGGCGATGTTCGCGCAGGGCATCCCGCTCACCGCGTTCGAGGTGACCGACCTGCGAGCCGAGTTCGCGCGCCTCAAGGAGCGCCAGGTCGCGTTCACGCAGGAGCCCACCCCGATGGGCCCAGTCATGATCGCGGTGTTCTCGGACACTTGCGGGAACCTGATCCAGCTCTATCAGCCGCTCTAGCCAGCGAGCGCCGCTCTGCGGGCGCTCCAGCAGCAGAGCTCGGGGTCCGCCGCTGCTGCCCTGGAGCGCGGTTCACGAGGCTCCGTACCCCTGCGCGGGGTTGCGCAGCGCGCCACAGATCCCTCCGAGCGCCTCTCCCACGCGCGGCGTCCAGCCGAGGCGGCGCAGCTTGGCCGGATCGAGGGCGGCGTCCATGGCCAGGAAGCCTGCCATGAGCCCGTGCGCGGCCCGGGCCTCGGCGAGGCTCCACGAGCGCACGGGCACCCTGGCGACATCGCCGATCGCCGAGAAGAGGGTCGCCATCGGCTCGGGCGACGCGTCGGCGGCGTGGAACACGCCCGCCGCGTCCGACTCCAGCAGCATGGCGTAGGCCACCGCCAGATCCCGCACATGAACGGTGGACCAGCGGTTCGTGCCGTCATCGATATAGCGCGCCACCCCCGCTGCGCGCGCGGCGCTCACCAGGCCCGCCACCGGGCCTGCGCCATCGCCGTAGACCATCGGAGGCCGCACGACCAGACCGCGGAGCCCCGCCGCGCCGAGCACGCGCGACTCGGCCGCCACCAGCCACTCGAGCGGCCCACCGGGGTTGACCGTATCGTCCTCCGACACGGGCACCCGCGAGGATCGGGCCATCGGCGCCCCGGTGGTCGTGACGAAGGCGCCGCCGTTCATGGCCGCGAGCATCGCGGTGACCGCCGCCGCGTCCGTGGCGGCGCGATCCTCCCCCGCCGTGGCCGCGGTGTGCACCACGCCGTCGCCGGCCGCCGCCTCGCGCGCGAGCACGTCCAGCTGGTAGAGATCGCCCCGCACCGGATCCGCTCCGCAGGCCCGAACCGTCGCCTCCGACGCGTCGCTGCGCGCGAGCCCGCGAACGCGATGTCCGCGCGTGACCAGGGCGCGGGCGACCGCCGAACCGATGAATCCGCTCGCGCCCGTGATGAAGATGTCCATGTCTGGCTCCTTGTGGGTTGGTGGTCGAAGCCTGGCGGACGCCCCGCGGGTCATCCATGTGGTAGAGTCCAGGTTCCTTTTGCGATCGTCCAATGCCGGATGTCCTCACCGCGCTGCTCCGCCACGTGCGCATCGAGGCCAGCCACTTCGGCCGTGTCGAGCTCGGAGCCCCCTGGGGGGCCCGCGTCGGCCGGCGAGAGCTCGTCTTGCTCCACCACCTGCTCGAAGGCGAGATGTGGCTGGAGCTCGACGGGCGAGAGATTCACGTGGGTCGGGGCGACCTGCTGCTCTTGCCGCACGGCGTTCCCCACTGCCTCCGGCACCGACCCGGGGCACCGGTCGACGACGAGGGGCGCTGGCTCGCGCCTCCTGCGCCGGGTGCGCAGACGGTGCGGCGCCGGCTTGGCGGCGACGGCGCGAGGACGGTGGTGCTCTGCGCCGCCATGAGCCTCGTCGGCGCCGGGAGGTCGCTGCTGCTGCGCGCGCTGCCCTCGGTGGTGCTCCTTCACGGCGGCTCCGGAGAGCCCGTCCCCGGTCTCGGCCGGCTCCTGGACGGCATCCGCGACGAGGTGCACGTCCGGCGACCTGGCGCACCGGTGATGGCCGCGCGCTTCGCGGAGCTGCTCCTGCTGCAGGCGATTCGCGCGGAGCTCGAGCGCCCCGCGCCTGCTGGCTCCTTTCGAGCCGCGCTCGCGGACGAGCGCGTCGCCCGCGCTCTAGACGCGCTCTACCTGGCGCCGGAGCGCACGTGGACCGTGGCGTCGCTCGCGCGGCAGGCGGGCATGAGCCGCTCGGGTTTCGCTCATGCATTTCGCGAGCAGGTGGGGGAGAGCCCGCTCCGGCACCTGATGCGCTGGCGTATGGCATTGGCGAAGGAGAAGCTGCGGGAGCATCCCGAGCGTGCCCTCGCCGAGGTGGCGTCGTCCGTGGGCTACCGGGACCAGGCCGCCTTCAGCGTCGCATTCCGTCGAGAGGTCGGAATTTCCCCGGGAGCCTATCGAGACGACCCGACCCAGGTTGGACCCGTCCCGGGTTGAGGTAGCCCGCGAGACGACCCGACCCAGGTTGGACCCGGCCGGGTTGAAGACGACTTGACCCAGGTTGGACCCGTCCCGGGTTGAGGTAGCCAGCCAGACAGAGCAACGGAGCAGAGGGCAGCACGACCCAGGTTGAGGTAGCAACAGAGCAACAGAGGTATCAACAAGGTCAAGGTCGAGGTAGCAACAAAGCAAAGCAAGATAACAGCGGCAGAGATAGCTGCAGCCAGGATCAATCAGGATGGCGGACACGGAGGGCGCCATGGCGCCGCCACCCACGGAGCTGATGTAACTCCTTGAAATCACCCGCGGGAACTGTTGGTATGGTGTTTGCCAGTGCACGCTCAGCCATGAGCCAGCCCCGCGAGATCATTCCCGGCGCCACGTACATGATCACCCGTCGCGTCCTGCGTCGACATCTGCTCTTCCGCCCCGACGCCGCGATCACTCAGCTCCTGATTTACGCCCTGGCGGTTTCCGCGCGGCGCTATGGCCTCCGGGTCCACGCGCTCTGCGCGATGTCAACGCATCTGCACTTGATCGTGACCGACGTGGCGGGCGTTTTGCCGCGCTTCCTACAGTTCTTCCATCGCATCGTCGCGCTCGGCACGAAGGTGCTCCGCACATGGGAAGGACCGGTGTGGGACCATGAGGCCCCGAGCGTGGTACGGCTGCTGACGCGCGCGGCCGTAGTGGAGAAGATCGCGTATGTACTCGCAAATCCCGTGGCTGCAGGCCTCGTCCGACATGCGCGTGAGTGGCCGGGCGCCAAGGTGGATATGGACGCGCTCGGTCACGGCGTGCTGCGCGCCGCGCGCCCCTCTGCGTATCTTGACCCGGAAAACCCTCAGTGGCCTGAGGAAATTACGCTCTCGCTCTCGCTGCCGCCGGTCATTGAACAGGACGGCGCGGAGGCCTTCCGTCAAGAGGTCGCCGCCGAGCTCGAGCGCCAGGAAGCGCAGGCTCATGCGGAGCTGCTGCGGCAGGGGCGTCGTTTCCTGGGCGCCGAGCGAGTACGTGAGGTCTCCCCCTACGCGCGTGCTGCGAGCTTTGAGGCGCTGCGCGGATGCAATCCTACGTTCGCGGTCGGCAGCGAGCAGGGGGATGCTTGGCGCATCGCTGGTGCTGCGGTGCGGGCGTTTCGCGCTTCGTACCGCGCGGCGCTCGAACGCTGGCGCGCCGGGGTGCGCAGCGTCGTATTCCCGGCGGGGACGTGGTGGATGCGCGTGTTTCACGGCGTCATGGTGCAGGACCTCGTGCTCTCGGCATAGACGCGGCGCAATTGCGCGCGCAGGGAGCGGCCACAACCTGGATTGGGCCGCCCAGCATGGTCGTGTGGCGGGCGACGCGAGTGGCCTCCGTGTCGCGGCGCGACTGCCAACCCGGTTCGGGCGATCGGCCACAGGTCGCCGCAACCTGCGTTAGACCACCGCCGTGACCGTCAACCCGGGTCGAGGTTCGCGGGTCAACCCGGGTCGGGGCACGTTGCACGTTGCACGTCTCAACCCGGGTCGCGCTGCGTCGCGGGTGGAGTCGCGTCGGGGGCACATGATTGCCGACCTGGGTCGATTCGGTGGCCAACCCGGGTCGGGTCGATCCCGGGCTGGTCGCGCCGGGCTGGTCAACCCGGGTCGCGGGGTCAACCCGGGTCGGGTCGCGCGACGGACGCGGGTCAACCCGGGTCGGGTCGCGCGTCACGGGTCGGGTCGCGGGTCGCGGGTCGCGACGGACGCGGGTCAACCCGGGTCGGGTCGCGCCTCTGGTATGCTGGCGATCATGTCCAGCTCGAGGGTCAGGCAAGCGCACGGGAACGAGACCCGCGAGCTCATCGTCGCCACCGCGGAGCGGCTCTTCGCCGAGCAGGGGGTAGCGGCGGTCTCGAACCGTCAGGTGAGCGAGGCCGCGGGGCAGGCGAACAACTTTGCGGTCGGCTATCACTTCGGCACCAAGGCCGACCTCGTGCTCGCCATCGTCCGCCGCCATGCCTCGGCCATCGAGCGACGGCGCGCGGAGATGCTGGCCTCGATCAAGGGCTCGTCCGACCTGCGCGACTGGATCGGGTGCCTGGTGCGGCCGCTCACCGAGCACCTCGCCTCGCTGGGCAGCCCGAGCTGGTATGCGCGCTTCATCGCCCAGGCGACGACCGACCCTGCCTTCCGCCGCATCGTGATCGACGAGACGGTCGCCTCGACGTCGATGCAGGAGACCATCGAAGGCCTGATCCGGCTCATGCCGGTCCTCCCGGAGGAGGTGCGCGCCGAGCGCGGCGACATGAGCCGGCAGCTCATCGTGCACATGTGCGCCGAGCGTGAGCGGGCGCTGCAAGCGGGCACCGCCACGACGCGAGCAACGTGGGACGCCGCCGCGGTCGGGCTGGTGGACGCGCTCGTCGGGCTGTGGCGGGCCCCGTTCACCCCCACGACGTGATCCACGGCGCTGGCACGACAGACCAGGAATCCGAGGGGTCGACGCACGCGTATCGTGCGCCTCGCGGAGCACCGCAGAGCAGGCCAGCGCCGCCTGCTCGCGCCAAAGGTGCTCACCGGCCGGACGACGGCAACGTGTCCGTCCTCGACGGCGCCCCCGGAGGAGCTCCACGCCGCCATCCCGGCGCCGCGATAAGGCTCGAAGCGCGCGAGAACACCCCTCCGAGCATCAGCGGCCGTCGCATTCACGCCGGCAGCCGCGCGGCGATGCCCGCGCCCTCGTGAGCGCCGCGACGGCAGGGACCGCGGCGCCATTGTTCGGATTTTTGATTCAATGCTGTGTAGAAAATGCAGATTCCCTCCGCTTTCCTGCGCGCGTACGCTGATTCACGCGGGCCGCGCGAGCGGCTTGTACCGCAGCGGAGGCACTCCGCAGCGCGTACCACCTTTCGTGGAGGCGAACTGTATGCGTGAGGAGACGAGACGGGCAGCATTGCGTGCGGCGGCGAGGGTCGCGCTGGGGGCGCTGGCCTATGGCGCCTCGGTCGGCTGCGGCGGGCATATCACCACCGGCGGGCCGTCATCGGATCTGGATCCCGACGAGCACCTCGCGACGGAAGCGCCGGACGCGCCGGGATCGCCGGACGCGCCCGACGACGCGGCTCCGGCCGGAGAGGACGCCGGCGACGGCGGGGCAGCGCCGACGGCGGAGGAGCCCGCGCCCGGCTGCACGCCCGCGGAAGGCGATCCGGACTGCTCCGAGGCCGCCCAACCGGAGCCGCCCGAGCTCGCGTGCGCCGAGCCGGCGAGCCTCGACGACGCGGAGGCCCGCCCTCGCGCCGAGCTCGATTGCTGCCTCGGCTACACGGCAGAGCGCGCGCCCGAGCGCGGGGCAGGCCTCTCCGAGCAGGAGGTGGCCGCCCTCGCGGAGGACGCCTCCTTCGTGAACTGCTGCACGGCGTTGATCGTCGGCGTGGGCGCCGGCGCCATCTCGTACCGGGAGGCCGAGCCGGTCCGCAGCGTCTGCTGTTTCGGCAACGTGGTCGCGCCCGAGCAGGAGCTCTATTCCCAGACGTTCTGCACGCCGTGGGGCCCCCCGGTCCCGCCGGCGCTCGACGCCGACGCCGCGCCGGAGGTCGCATGAACGCCTCGCAGCTCGATCTCCGCGACGAGGCGCGCGCCCGAGCCTTGGACGTGAGCGGGTATCCGGCGGCGCTGTTCCCCTCGGCGATCCGCACCTGGCACGGGCGGATGGTGAACGAGCACGCGTCGTCGGCGGTGTTCGAGGCGCTCGCGCGCCAGCTCGCCGAGGCGGGCTTCCCGAAGGAGCTCGCCGACGCGTGCCGGGGCTTCGCCGCCGAGGAGCGCCGGCACGGGATCCTCTGCGGCGCCGTGGTGGAGGCCCTCGGCGGGGCCGCGACCGCGAGCGTCCCGGAGCGCCCGGAGTTTCCCCTGCACCGCGACGCGCCCCCCCGCGCCGCCGTGCTCCGCAACGTGATCCACGTCTGCTGCATGAGCGAGACCGTGGCCGTGGCCCTGATCGGCGCCGAGCGGCTGGAGATGCCGCCCGGGCCGCTGCTCGAGCTGCTGACGCGCATCTATGCCGACGAGGTCGGGCACGCCCGCTTCGGCTGGCGCCTGCTCGAGCAGGTCGCGCCGGAGCTCTCCGCGGCGGAGCGGACCGCGGTCGAGCGCTACTTCCCCGTCGCGTTCCGGCACCTCGTGCAGCACGAGCACGCGCACTTGCCGCCCCACGACGCTCCGCCGCAAGGCGAGCAGCTCGGGCTGTGCAGCGGCCTGAATGCGCGCGTGCTGCTCGACGAGACCATCGAGGAGGTCATCCGCCCCGGCCTCCGTCGCTACTTCGCGTGCTGACCCGCCGCGCGCTCGCGCGCCGCCGGGACACCCTCCCCCGTCGCCGGAACCCGTCCCCTCGGGTGACCCTCGCCGATCACCCGCGCTTCGGCCGCTTGCCGCGGGCCGCGGGCGCCACGGTCTCCGCGGGCGCCAGGGTCTGCCGCGCCAGCTCGCGCGCGTAGGTGACGCGGTCGGCCGGCGAGCCGAGCGCGCTCAGCCCCTCGTAGAGCCCCGCGAAGAACCCCGGGAACAGGACCGCCGAGAGCGCGGCCACCACGCGGCGCGCCGCCGCCCGCTCCTCCAGCCCAGGCACCGCCGCCCGGACGACATCGCGCAGGCGCACGACCACCGGCGCGAAGAGCGTCGGGAAAGGACCGCTGTAGTCGTCGGCGTGAAACGCGTCGTGCAGGTGGGCCCGGCTCAGGTTCGGGAAGCGCAGGCAGCCCTCGAGGAGGTAGCCGAGCAGCCCGCTGAGCGCCTCCATCGGATCGTCGGGCATCCGGGCGAGGAACTCCTCGGTGTGCTCGAGCATGTTGCGAATCGACACCTCGAGCGCCGTCGCGAGCAGCGCCTCCTTCGACCGGAAGTAGTAGTTCACCGCGGCGATGTTCACCTCCGCCGCCGCCGCGATCCTCCGCACCGTCGCCTGCCCGACGCCGTGCTTCTCGATCTGGTCGATCGCGGCGACCACGAGCCGCTGGCGTGGATCGTCCGCGTGGGCAGGGGGGTCTCGGTCGCTCATACGCTTGTTTGAAACGCACCTTGACAACGCTCCGCGCGGATGTCAATGATTCAAACATATGTTTGAATCGTTTGTTTTGTCCAGCGCTGGAGATGCATGGATGATCGACCGGCGGAGGTTCCTCACCCACACGGCGGTCGCGGGCAGCGCGGCCGCGCTCGGCTACGCGTCGGGCCGCCGTGGGCTCGACAAGGAGGTCGAGTCCGCCCGGTTCCACGGCGACGACGCGCTCGGGCAGGGCCAGGCGGCGGGCGTCTGGCACCGCTACAAGTTCATCGGCCAGCCGGTGATGGACGCGCAGGTCGTGTTCTGGCTCGGCCTCTCGTCGATGGGCCTGACCGACGTCGGCGAGGTGCTCGACACGGCGACGCGCATCCGCCCGGGCGACGAGCGCTCGTGGTTCGAGCAGTGGCTTGCCACCGCGAAGCGCGTGCGAGCCTACGGCGAGGAGGCGGAGGCCCGCGGCCATACGCGGAGCGCGGCGTCGCATTTCCTCCGCGCGGGCGCGTACTACCGGGCGGGGCTGATGCGCTACGCGGATCGCGCCGATCCTCGCCTCGTCGAGGCGACGGTCGCGGGGCTCGACCTGCACGGGCGGGCGCTCCGCATGCGGGGCTACGACTCGCGGCAAGTCGACATCCCCTACGAGGGCGGGGTGCTCTACGGGCGCGTCCATTACGCGCCCGGCGCCGCGCGCGCGCCCGCCATCGTGCTGCAGCAGGGCCTCCACGCATGGCCCGAGGATACGATGTGGGTCATCGACGGCGCGCTCCAGCGGGGCTATCACGTCCTCTCGTTCCACGGCCCGGGCCAGGGCGCCTCGCTGCGCCTCCACGGGCACCCGTTCCGGCCCGACTGGGAGGTCCCCGTGGGCCGCGTGCTCGACTTCGCCGAGCGCGACGAGCGGCTCGACGCGGGGAACCTCGTGCTGATGGGCCTCTCGTTCGGCGGCTACCTCGCGCCTCGAGCGGCCTCGCGCGAGCGCCGCCTGCGCGCCCTCGTCGCCAATCCGGGCGTCGTCAGCTGGCGCGACGCGATGATGCGCCACTTCGCCTCGATTCCCGGCCTGCTCGCGCTGCACAGGCGCGGGCCCGCGGCCTTCGACCGCGCCATCGACGCCGCGTCGCTCGCGCTGCCTGACGCGCGCTGGTATTTCAACGACGTGACCTGGAAGCACGGTGTCTCGACGCCGCACCAGGCGATCGACGAGCTCGGCAAGTACGACAACAGCGACGGCGTCGCCAACATTCGCTGCGAGACGCTGATCATGGAGGGCAGCGCCGAGGACGCATCTCCGGGCGAGTCGGAGCGCCTCTACGGCGCGCTCACGTGCCCGAAGCACATGATGGTGTTCGACGCGAGCACGGCGTCGCAGGTGCATTGCCAGGGCGGCAACCAGCTCCTGGCCCAGGCGCGGCTCTTCGACTGGCTCGACGAGCGGGTGACGCGATGAGGCCCGCCGATCGCGCCGCCGCGCGCTCCGCGGCGCAGCTTCGAGGAGGCGCCCCCCGCTGGATCGCGCGGGCCGCGCGGCTCCTCGCCCTCGCGGCGCTCCTGTGGGTCCTCGCGCCCGGCGCCGCGTGGGCCCAGCTCCCCGACCTCGCGGACCTGAGCGCGCAGTACATGCCGGGCGCCGCGCTCGAGGACCCACGCCCGACGCGGGCGCAGGTCACGTCGTACGAGGCGAGCGTCAACGTGCCCCTCCCCCTCGGGGAGAAGACGTTCCTGATCCCGGGGGCGATGTACCACGTCGAAGCGGTCTCCTACGCCGACGCCATGCCCGGCTTCGATCAGCTCCGGGCCTTTCACTCCGTCGATGTCTCCGTGCTGTTCGTCCAGCTCCTCCCCCGCGACTGGTCGCTCTCGCTGCGCGTCGCGCCCGGGCTCGCGGGCGACTTCGAGGGCTTCGACGGCGGGCTCGCCCGCATCAGCGCGCTCGGGCTCGTGACCAACACGCTCTCGGAGCAGCTCGTGCTCGGGGGCGGCGCGCTCGCGTCGTTCAGCTTTGGCACGTTCCTCCCGCTGCCGGCCGCCTACGTCGACTGGACACCGACGCCGTACCTCCGCCTCGAGGCCTTCCTCCCTGGCTTCGCGACGGCGAAGCTCCTGTTCTCGGATCGCGTCGAGCTCGGCCTGCGCGCGGACCTGGCGGGGAACGCCTACGCGGTGCGCGACGCGCGCGTCGCGGACGCGTGGCCCTGCGCCGCCCAGCCGGCCGACGACCCGGCGACCGAGCCGGACGAGCGGGTGGCGCGGCCCGAGCGTTGCGTCGATCACATCGCCTATTCGGTCGCGACCGCGGGCGTGACGCTCGGCGTGCGCGCCTTCGGGACGGTGTGGCTGACCGCCCAGGCGGGCCACAGCCTGTACCGTCGCTTCGAGCCGATGAACGCCGATGACGACGGCATCCCCGGCGAAGGGCAGAGCATCCCGAACGTGCTCTTCTTCCGCGCCGGCGCGACGTGGCGTATCCCGAGGAGCTGAGGCGCGGCCGGCCGCGATGGCTCCACCACGCGTCCAGAGGGGCACTCTCCCCTCGCGACGCCGCGGCGTGGGGGCGAGGCGCACACCAGGCGCCCCCGGCGCCGGACCGTTGATGGCGGCTCGACCCCGGTGCATCCTCCGCCTCATGCGCCCGGGAGAGGTCATCGACAGCCGCTTCGAGATCGAGCGCGTCGCGGCCTCCGGCGGGATGGGGACGATCTACCGCGCCCTCGACCGGGCCACCGGGGCGCCGGTCGCGCTGAAGCTCCTCGGCCAGCCCGACCGGAGCGCCGCCCACCGCTTCGAGCACGAGGCCCGGATCCTCGCCGAGCTCGATCACCCGAGGATCGTCCGCCACGTGGCCCACGGCGTCACCCCCGACGAGGTGCCGTACCTCGCCATGGAGTGGCTCGAAGGCGAGAGCCTCGCGCAGCGCCTCGCCCGGCAGAAGCTCGACCTCGAGGAGAGCCTCGCGGTGCTCCGCGCGACCGCCGAGGCGCTCGGGGCGGCGCACGCGCGGGGCATCGTCCACCGCGACATCAAGCCGGGCAACCTCCTGCTCGTCGGCGGCGAGGTCGCCGGCCTCAAGGTGCTCGACTTCGGCATCGCCAGGACGAAGCGCACCCTCGGCGCGCTGACGCGCACCGGCTCGGTGATGGGAACGCCGGGCTACATGGCCCCCGAGCAGGCCACCGGCGACCGCGACCGCCTCGACGCGCGGGCCGACATCTTCTCGCTCGGCGCCGTGGTCTTCGAGTGCCTCACGGGCAGGCCGGCGTTCCAGGGCCAGCACGTGATGGCCCTCCTCGCCAAGCTCCTCATGGAAGACCCGCCGCGCGTGCGGCACCTCCGCCCCGAGCTGCCGCAGGAGCTCGACGACTTCGTCGCCCGCATGCTCGCCAAGGACCCCGAGCAGCGGCCGCGCGACGGCTCGGCCGTGCTCGAGGCGCTCGACGCCCTCGAGCGCGATCCGAGCAGCGGCCTGGCCGCGCCGCCCGTGCTGTACGAGGCGATCACCACGGGCGAGCTCCGGCTGCTCTCGATGGTGGCCGCGAAGGAGCTGCACCCGGCCTCGTGCGACGGCTCGGCCAACACCCTCGTCGCCGCCATGCCGGGAGACCTCACGCGCAAGCTCCACACGAGCGCGCAGCCGTTCGGCGCGCGCGTGGACGCGCTCGCCGACGGGACGATCGTGCTCTCGATCGCCGGCGTGGGCGACGCGGTCGAGCAGGCCGCGCGCGCGGCGCGGTGCGCCATGAAGCTCGGACAGATCTTGCCCGACGCCTCGGTCGTGCTCGCGACCGGCCGCGCCGAGCACACCGGCAGCCTCCCGGTCGGGCCCGTCATGGACCGCGCGGCCGCGCTCCTCGCCCTCGCCGAGCTCGAGGCCCGGGCGCGTCCGGAACGGAAGCCCGATCCGGTGCGGATCGACGACGTCACCCGGTCGCTGCTCGACGCGCGCTTCGAGATCGAGGCGGCGCGGTCCGGCACGTTCTTCCTGCTGCAGGAGCGGGAGGTCGGCCGGTCGGCGCGGACGCTCCTCGGCAAGCCGAGCCCCTACGTCGGCCGCGACCGGGAGCTCCGGAACCTGCGCGAGCTCCTAGAGGACAGCTTCAGCGGGCCCGAGCCCCGCGCCATCCTGATCACCGGGCCGCCGGGGATCGGCAAGTCCCGCCTGCGCTACGAGCTCATCGAGGTCCTGCGGGAGCGGCACCCCGAGATCACCGTCGCGGTCGGCCGCGGCGACTCGCTGAGCGCCGGGTCGCCGTTCTCGCTGCTCGGCTCCGCGCTCCGGGGCGCGGCCGGGATCACCGGCGGCGAGCCCGCGCCGGCGCAGCGCGAGCGGCTCCTCTCGCTGGTCGCGCGCGCCCCGGCGCTCGGCCCGGGCGACAGGACGCGGATCGCCGCCTTCCTCGGCGAGATCGTGGGCACGCCGTTCCCGAGCGAGGCCGACCCGCGGTTCCAGGAGGCGCGGCAGAGCCCGGCCCTCTTGGCCGACCAGATCCCGCTCGCCTACCTCGACTTCATGGAGGCGGCGTGCGCGGCGGGGCCGTACCTGCTCGTGCTCGAGGACATCCAGTGGGGCGACGCGGCGTCGCTCAAGCTCATCGCGCGGGGGCTCCGGGAGCTCCGCGACCGGCCGTTCGCGGTGCTCTACCTGGCGCGCGTCGAGGTGCGCAAGGTCTTCCCCATCCTCTGGGAGGGCAGCGAGGTCCACGAGATGACGCTCGGCGCGCTCCCGCGCCGCGCCGCCGAGGAGCTCGTGCGGCAGATGCTCGGCGACGGCCTCCCGCCCGCGGAGGTCGCGCGCCTCGTCGAGCGCGCGAGCGGCAACGCCTTCTACCTCGAGGAGCTCATCCGGGCGGTCGCGGAGGGGCGCGCGGACCGGCTGCCGGAGACGATCCTGGGCATGGTGGAGGCGCGGCTCGAGGCGATCCCCCCGGAGGCGAGGCGGCTGCTCCGGGCGGCGAGCGTCTTCGGCGAGACGTTCTGGAAGCAGGGGGCGCTCGCCCTCCTGGGCGACGCCGGCGGCTCGACCCTCGCGGTGGACTGGCTCCCCTGGATGCTCCAGCGCGAGCTCCTCGAGCGGCGCGAGCAGAGCCGCTTCTCGGACCAGGAGGAGTACGCGTTCCGGCACGCGCTCATCCGCGACGGCTGTTACGCGATGCTCCCGGACCACGATCGCGCGCTCGGCCACAGGCTCGCGGCCGAGTGGCTCCTCCAGGCGGGGGAGCACGACGCCAAGGTGCTCGCCGAGCACTTCGAGCGGGGCGGCGAGCCGCGGCTGGCCGTGGAGTTCTACCTGCACGCCGCCGAGCAGGCGCTCGCCGGGAGCGACTCGGCCGCGGCGAGCGCGCTGGCGGAGCGGGGGCTCGCCCTGGGCGCGGAGCGGGACGTCGAGGCGGCGCTCCGCGGGATCCGCGAGGGGGCGACCAGCACGCTCCGCAAGGGCGGCGCCGCCCTCTCGTCCAGCTCGTGAGCGCTCAGGGCGACCGCTTGCGCGGCCGCGGGATGCCGTACGCGTCGATGCGGTTGATCAGCGTGCGCAGCGAGATGCCGAGGAGCTTCGCGGCGCGCGTCTGGTTGCCGGCGGACTGCTCGAGCGCCTCCAGGACGCGCTGGCGATCGACGGCCCTCATCTCGAGCCGCAGCCGCTCCATCTCCTCGGAGTGCGGCGTCGGCGTGGGCGGCTCCGCGGGCCCGGCGCCCTCGGCGCCTTCGCCCGGCGGCCCCCCGCGCGCCCTGGCGGCCTCCCCGGCCGGCGGCGCCGGGGGAGCCGGCGGCGGCGTGGAGCCCCTCGGCGGCGGCGTGGAGCCCCTCGACGGCGGCGCGGGGCCGGCCGGCGGCGCCGGGGGCGCCGGCGGCGGCGTGGAGCCCCTCGACGGCGGCGCGGCGTTGCTCAGGGGCGCGGGCCCGCTCAGCGGCGGCGCGGAGCCGCTGAGCGGGCCCGCGCCCCCGCTCGTCAGGTGCGGCGGCAGATCGGCGGGCTGGACCGAATCCCCCGCGCACAGGACCGCCGCGCGCTCGATGACGTTGCGCAGCTCGCGCACGTTCCCCGGCCAGGCGTACGCCTCGAGGACGGCGAGCGCCTCCGGCGAGAGGCGGGGCGCGCTGCGCTGCTCCAGCTGCCGGCACGCCTCCTCGAGGAACCTGTCGGCGAGCGGGCCGATCTCGGCGACCCGCTCGCGCAGCGGCGGGACGACCAGAGAGATGCCGTTCAGCCGGAAGTAGAGGTCCTGCCGGAAGGCGCCGCGCGCGACCTCCGCCTCCAGATCGCGGTTGGTCGCCGCCACGAAGCGCAGATCGATCCGCCGGGGCGTGCGGCCTCCGATGCGGAGCACCTTCCGGTCCTCGAGGACGCGGAGCAGCTTCGCCTGGAAGGCGAGCGGCAGCTCGCCGATCTCGTCCAGGAAGAGCGTCCCGCCGTGGGCCGACTCCAGGAGGCCCGGGCGCGCCTGGCTCGCGCCCGTGAAGGCGCTCTTCTCGTGGCCGAAGAGCTCGCCCTCGAGGAGCGACGGCGGCAGCGCGGCGCAGTTCAGCTCGACGTAGGGGCCGCTGACCCGCGGCGAGCGCGCGTGGAGGGTCCGGGCGAGCACCTCCTTGCCCACCCCGGTCTCGCCGAGGATGAGCACGCTGATGAGGCTCCGCGCGGCGCGGGCGGCCTGCTCGTAGAGCGCCAGCATGGCCGGGGCCCGCACCACGACGTCCGCGGGCGCGCAGCAGTCGGGCGCCGCGGCGGCCTCCGCGGGCGCGCGGCCGACGACGATGGTCGTCGCGCCGAGGTTGAAGCGCTCGCCGATGCCGATCTCGGCGCTGTCCCGCGACAGGCGCCGCAGCCGGTGGGTCCGCGCCGTCACCCCCGGGAGCTGCTGCTCGCCGACGAAGGTGCCGTTGGCGCTCCCGAGATCCTCGATCCGGAGCGGGGGGCCGACGTGGAGGACGGCGTGCCGGCGCGAGACCGAGCGGTCCTCGATGCGCACGTCGCACCCCTCGTCGCGGCCGAGGACGACGCAGCCGCGGGGCGGCAGGGGGGCGAAGGCGATCGTGCTGCCCGCCACGATCGCGAGCCGGAGGGTCGTGCAGGAGCCCCGCGCATCGCCGCCGGGAAAGCCTTCGTCCACGAGCACATCCTACGCGGGGCCGCGCATCGATCCGCACGAAGATCTGCACGAATGATGCAAACCCGTGCAGATCGTACGGATCGTGCAGGCGGATGCACGACCCGCGCGCCGGTCGCCGGAGCGAACGGACGGCATCGCCGCAAATTGCTGGGTTCGCCGCCCGGCACGCGTCCTGCTCCACGCTCCACGACCGCTGAGAGCGGCGATGACGACCTCGATCCCACAGCGCGCGGAGCGCCTCCGAGCGGCCTCTGCAACGGCGCGGCTTGGCCCCCACGGATCGCGGTTCGCCACCCCACGGATCAGGAGCGATCATGTGCACTGAGCATGGATCTTTGAATCGCAGGCGTCTTCTCCAGGGGCTGGGCCGCACGGCGGCGGTGGCTGCGTTCGCGCCATCGGTCCTGTCGGCCCGGGTGGCCGAGGCGCACGCGCCGATGCATGCGCCGGTCTACGACAGGCTCGTCCCCGGGCGGCCCGAGAGCGTGGGCCTGAGCTCGGAGCGCATCGAGGACGCCTTCGCGAGAATCCAGCGCCGCGTGAACGACGGCCTCTTCCCGGGCGCGGTCGCCCTGATCGCGCGGCAGGGGAGGATCGTGGGGCACCGGGCGTTCGGCACCCGGGTTCGCGGCGCGCACGAGCCGGTCACGCTCGACACGCTGTTCGACCTGCTCTCGATCACCAAGGTCCTGGCGACGGCCACGTCGGCGCTGATCCTCGTGCAGGACGGCGTCCTGCGGCTGCACGATCGGGTCGCCGACTTCGTGCCGGAGTTCGCGGCCAACGGCAAGCGCCGCATCACCGTGCGGGACATGCTCCGGTACGCGGCCGGCCTGCCGATGGACGCCCCGTTCCTGGAGGATCCGGACGACGAGCGCGTCTGGCGGCGGATGGCCGAGTCGCCGCTCGAGTACCTGCCCGGCACGCAGGTGCTCTACAGCGATCTCACCTACCGGCTCCTCGGGCGGGTGATCGAGGTCGCCGCGGGCGTGGATCTCGACACTTTCGCGAAGGAGCGCATCTGGGGCCCGCTCGGCATGCGCGACACGACGTTCAACCCGCCGGCGGCGCTGATCCCGCGGACCGCGGCCACGGGCTACTCCGAGATCCGGGGCCGGGTGGTCCGCGGCGAGGTGCAGGACGAGCAGGATTATGCGCTCGGCGGCATCGTCGGCTGCGACGGCGTCTTCTCGACGGCGATCGACATGGCGGTCTTCTGCCAGATGATCCTGAACGGCGGCAGGTACGGCGGCGTCCGCGTCTTGAGCCGCAACGCCGCCGCGGCGATGGTGAGCAACCAGACGCCCGAGGTCTCGGCGGCGGAGACCGATGTGTCCCCGCTGTCCAACCTGCTGTCGACGCCCAAGGGCTATGGCTGGGAGCTCGCGACGCGCCGCTTCTCCAGCGGTGGGATGCGCCTCTCGAGGGGCTCTTACGGAAAGGCGGGCGGCGCGGGGACCTTCATGTGGATCGACCGCAGCCGCGAGCTGTTCGGGATCCTGCTCACCAACCACGGTTTGCCGAACCCGTTCGACGAGATCGGGTGGAGCCGGATGCTCGACGCGGTCGGGACCGGGGAGTTCTTCGACGGCATCATCCAGGCGGTCGTCGACGAGTGAGGGGCGCGGGCTCTCCCGGTGAGGGCGTGAACGGGGACGGCGGGGCGGCGGCCCACGCGCGGCGCGGCGCTGCTCGCGATTGCGCCCGGCTTGGGCCGCTGTCGCCGGTGGGGCGGCGCGGGCTGCGCCGCCGGCTCAGGGCGCGGCCACGGCGGTGATCTCCCCGGTCGTGTACAGCGCGGAGGTGTCCCACGCGAGCCCGGGCGCGAGCGGCAGGGCGATGCTCACCTCCGCGAAGGTGCCTGTGAGCTCGCCGCTCCAGCCGAGCAGGGCGATCGTGTCGCCGGCCTGGAACGACGCGGCGTCGTCGGCCGGGACCACCTCCAGGACACCGCCGAGGCTCACGTCCCCATCCACCTCCAGGAGCGGCGCGGCGCCCGGGCCCGTGACGGCGATGCGCAGCGCGGCGCTCGGGCCCTGGCGGTAATCGCCGGCCACGCCCGTCGACGGGTACGCCTCTCCCACGGAGAGCTCGCCGGCCTGCGCGTTGACGAGATCGCCCACGAAGCTGCCGGTGCTCAGGCGGCCGCCGGCGAAGTCGAAGTCGCCCTCCTCGACCTCGATGGCGCCCGCGTCGAGCTCCCCGCGCGCGAGGCGCACCACGGGGCCCGGGCCGGGCTCGGCGCCCTCGCGGAGCGGCGCAGTCCGGAGGAGGCCGCCGATGCTGACCTGGCCCCGCCGCTCGATGAGGAGCGACGGGGACGTTGTCGCGCCCGGCGCCGGGCCGGCCTATGCGCGCGCGCCGCGGCTCGGTATCCTGAGCCCATGACCGAGGCCGAGGTTCGTCAGTTCCTGGAGCGTTATTTCCACACCGCCTTCAACGACACCGAAGAGGCCTTCGCGGCCCTCTTCACGCCCGACGGGGTCCTCGAAGATCCGGTGGGCGCCCCGCCGCTCCGCGGGCGGGAGGCCATCATCGGCTTTCTCCGCGCGGCCAAGCCGAAGATCGAGCGCGCGAACGTGCAAGTCCGCGAGATCATGGCCTGCGGGGATGAGAGCGCGGTGCGCTGGTCGCTGGACCTGCGGACCAGGAAGGGCGATCACGTCGGCATCGAGGGGATCGGCAACTTCGTGTTCAACGAGCGGCGCCAGCTCCGCCTGGTCCGGGAGTTCTACGACGTGGAGCTCTTCCGCAAGATCATCGCCTGATGCGGCGCGAGGCCGCCGGGGCGCGCCGCGACGGCTCGCCTGGTCGCCACAGGACCGCCGTGGCGCGTCATGGCAGCTCTTCGCCGCCGCCGGCGGCGTCGCTGCTGCTTCCACCTTCACCGCCGCTCGCGGGCGGATTGAACACGGCGACATATCCATCCCGGCCTCCCGCATAAGAGATCGGGCCGGTCCCGAAGTCCACGGCTCCAAACACGCCGCCGGTGACGGCGACCGCGCCGTTCGGAGAGACGGCGATATTCGATGTGCCGGCCTCGACGCCGACCCTCCAGCGCTCCGTGCCGTCGGGGGCGAGCATGATGACACCGCCTGCTGAGACGAAGATGTTGCCGGTAGGGTCGATGGCGAGCTCGTCGTTCGCGGAGATCGGACGGGTGAAGACATGCCCGCCGTTCTCATCCAGCTTCGTGAGCGTTGTCCCGAGCCCAGTGACCGAGGTCGTCACGAGGATCTCGTCCGCCGGGTTGACCGCCACCGAGACATGGCCCGCTTCCTCGATTCCCAGCCCCTGCCATAACACATCGCCCGCCGGAGAGAGCTTGGAGACGAGCGCGTACACGAGGCGGCCATCGAAGGTTACTCGATATGCCGCCGCTACGTTGCCGGCGCTGTCGAGCGCGAGGTCCGCTGCATAGCTCGCGTACCCTCCCAGGGGGCGCAGCCAGAGGGCGTGGCCTGCGGCGTCCACCTTCATGATGCTGGTGAGGCCCGGCTCCTCGAAGGCGATGTACGCGTTGCCGAGCGCATCGACGGCCATCTGGCGCACGTAGAGCTCACCGGCGTTGAGGTAGAGGTCGAAACCATCGCTCCAGATGTGGTTGCCGTCGGCGTCGAGCTTGGCCACGAACATCGAGCTCACGTCCGGGATGGCGCCCCCGCCGAAATCGAGGCCCGCGGTCTCGCCCGACAGGTCGCCGTGGTAGCTGCCGGCGAGCCGGACGTCACCGTTCCCGTCGACGGCCACGGCCCATCCGATCTCGTTGAAGGGGGAGCCGAAGCGCTTGCTCCAGAGCAGCGCGCCCGAGGGGTCGAGCTTGAGAAGGAAGACGTCCTGTCCACCCGCGCTGGTCAGAGGGCCGGCGCCGAAGTCGACCGTTCCTTCGAAGTAGCCGGTGACGTAATAGTTTGCCATGGCGTCGCTGGCGATGGACAGCCCGAGATCGGCGCCGGTGCCGCCGAACCCGCGCGCCCAGGCCGGCGGCCGCGGGCAATGGGGGTCGCCGTCGCAGCTCTCGTCCTCCGGTGTGGCGCAGACCTCCGCCGAAGGGGTCACCTCACCCGTGCAGGGCCCGTAGCCGAAGCCATCGGAATGACAGGTCTGCACCCCCGCTGTGCAGCGCCCGACACCGCTTGTCCCCGCGGTGCCGGAGTAGCACGCGATGGTCGAGCCCGGCACGCAGGCCTCTGGCGAGCCGCCGCCTTGTGCGGAGCCGCCGCCGCCGTCGCCCGCGGAGCCGCCGCCGCCTTGTGCGGAGCCGCCGCCGCCGTCGCCCGCGGAGCCGCCGCCGCCGTCGCCCGCGGAGCCGCCGCCGCCTTGTGCGGAGCCGCCGCCGCCGTCGCCCGCGGAGCCGCCGCCGCCTTGTGCGGAGCCGCCGCCGCCGTCGCCCGCGGAGCCGCTGCCGCCTTGTGCGGAGCCGCTGCCGCCGTCGCCCGCGGAGCCGCTGCCGCCTTGTGCGGAGCCGCTGCCGCCGTCGCCCGCGGAGCCGCTGCCGCCGCCGCCTTGTGCGGAGCCGCCGCGCTCGACCGGCTCGCACGCGCTCATGGGAACGAGGGCTGCGAGAAGCAAAGCGGCGGAGACACGCTGGTGAAGCCTGGATGTCGAACCGATCGACGTGAAGTCTCTGGCCATGCCACCTCCGATGCTCGAGGCGAACACGGCATTCAGCCGACGATCGACCGAGGGCCCTCGTCCGAGGAGAGAGACAACGTGAGACGATGCCTGAGCGTGGCTCCCCTGGCCCCGGCCGTCAGGCGATGCGCGCCGCGCCGCGCCGCGCGCCGACAGGGCGGAGGACGCCTGTCGTCAGCTCGTGCAGGACGCCCGCCAAGGACGAGTACGTCGATAGATCGCCGAGCTCCACGTCCACGAGGCTCCTGGCGATCTCGGGTCGCATGCCGACCAGGATGACGCGCGCGCCGAGCAGGGCGACCGCGCGGCTCGTCTGGCCGAGCGCGTGGGCGACCTGCGCGTCCACGGCCGGCACGCCGGTGATGTCGAGCAGCACGAACCGCGCCTCATGCCGGCCCACGCCCTCGGTCACGGCCGTGAGCACCTGCAGGGCGCGGTCCCGGTCGATCGCGCCGACCAGCGGCACGAGCAGCACGCCGGGCAGGAGCGGGATCAGCGGGCAACCGAGCTCGCGGACCGCGTCCGAGAGCGTGCGCTCGGTCGCGTAGGCGGTCTGCAGCTCGTCGTTCTTCGCCGAGAGCGACTGGACGAGCTCGTTGCGCTCGAGGGCCGCGGCGAGCTGCGACGCCCAGATCCCGACCGTGCCCTCGTCGCCGGTCAGCTCGCGGAGTGTCGGCCCCATGAGCGCCAGGATCCCCCAGTCGTGCTGGACGGTGCGGATCGGCAGGAGGAGCATCATGAGCTCGCCGCTCGCGGCCGAGGGGGGCAGCAGCTCCGCAGGCGGAAACGCCTCCAGCCGATAGCGGCTGCCGATCGGGGGCGTCGCGCTGCCGTCGCGGCTGTAGGCGCCGGCGACGACGAGCGTCGTCGCGTCCTCCCGGAGCGCAAGGCAGCCCCAGAGCGCGGGCGTCTTCGCGAGCCAGGAGAGCGAGAGGGATTCCTGCTGGGAGCCGCTGAGCAGCGACAGGCCCACCTCATAGTTGGACCTCACGAGCATCCCGAGCTGCGCGACGGCGTCCGTCTCCACCGTGAGCCGAGCCCGGGCGATCGAGAGGTGCACGCTGTCCAGGAACGCCGCGACCCGCTGCGCGGACCCCGCGTCTCCACCCAGCCGCTGGCGGCGCCGCTCGTAGGACAGGCGGAGCAGGCGGACGATCGCCATCAAGGTGCCGATATCCGGGGTGATGCCGATCGCCTGCTGGTAAGCGCGCTCCAGCTCCTTCGTCGGAGGGGGCGCGGTGCCCTCGATCGCCGCGGAGTACCCCGCGAGCACCAGGGCGACCCCTGGCCATACGGCGGCGGGCGACGTATCGGGCGCGAGGCGCTGGGGCGCGAGGAGCAGCTCGACCATCCGCCGGTCCAGGTCGCCGCCCTCGTCCTCCCCGGACGACGCGTCCTCGTCGAGGAGGCTCTGGATCACGTCGCATCCGCACGAGAGCCGCTGGATCAAGGTGGTCGGCGTGAGCACGAGATCGGGCGGGGCGGTCTGGCCGTCGAGCATCGACACGACGAGATTGCACGCGGCGCTCCCCATCATCTCGAACCGCTGGCGCACCGTGGTCAGCGGCGGGTCCATCGCTTGCGCGTCCGGCACGTCGTCGAAGCCGACGATCGCCATGTCCTCCGGGATACGGACGCCTGCCACCTTCAACAACGGCATCATCCCGAGCGCGTTCTTGTCCGTCCCGAAGACCGCCGCCGTGCACGCATGCCGCTTCGCGAGGAGCTGCGGAGCGGCGTTCTCGCCTCCGGTATACCAGTTGTCGTCGCTCCGGATGACCAGCTCGGGATCGAACGGTATCCCCGCCTCCGCGAGCGTCTCTCTGTAGCCTTCGAAGCGAACGACCACATCGGATTCGTGGAAGCAGCCAACGAACGCGATGCGCCGGTGCCCGTGCTCGATCAGATGGCGCACCGCGCTCCGGATCCCGCTGCGGTTGTCCGGGATCACCGACGGGCAGTTGCCCTGGTGGACATGGGTGCCTACGACGACGAGCGGGACCCGCTCAGCAGCGAGCTGCTCGATGCCGCTCACCCCGATGACGACGATCCACCCATCCACCTGCTCTCTGGCGAGCGACGGGGCCTGGAGCGTGGCGGGCGTGCCGCGCAATACCAGCGTCCGACAACCGCGCTGCCGCGCTGCCTCGTGGATGCCCTGGAGGACCGGGTTCCAAAACGAGCCGTCGAGATAGGGGGAGATAACGCCGATGGTATATGCACGGCGCGTTCCATGCACGCCCGCTCCGCGGAGGGGTGGCGCTGCGGGGCGGCCCGGATCGCGCATCGAGCGGCCGGCCTCGTCTCCCATGGCTCGTCGTCCGGCCGCGCAGTCTCCCTGGCCCGAGCCGCCAGGTTGGCTGCCCGGCGGCTCCGGCGACTCGACGTCACTGCTCCGGCTAGCTTGAACCATCGCCCCGCTCTCCCTGCTCACCGCCCCGCGGCTGCGCTGCCTCGTGCATCCATACCATGATCTGGACGCGGGCTTCTGCTGGGCATCGACGTCGAGAGCGCCGCGCGTGTGGCCCTCAGGGCCGTCAAGCGACCGAGCAGCACGGAGAAGAACGACGCCATTTCGATAGCGTATCGGTCCTGTCGACGGCCTCGAAACGAGCCGCGCGCGCGTGGCGCTGGTCGATCTCTGGCTTACGGCGCGCTCCGCCCCGCTCCCCGCTTCGAACGCTGCGCCAGGAAGAGCACGAGCGCGATGGCGACCGTCATCGCGCCCATGCCGACCCACACCGCGGGGGGCGCGCCGCGCAGGAAGTCGAAGACCTTCGGACCGAAATAGGCGGTCGCCAGGAGGGGCAGGACGTACCCGGCCAGCGAGCCCCAGAAATGGGTCCAAAACGGAACCCTGGAGACGCCGAAGAACACGTGGAGCATGGGCGGCATCCAGAAGACGAGGCGGAGCACGAACACCGTGAGCCAGGCCCGCTTCTCCAGCGCCTCGTCATAGGCGCGGAAGCGCGCCGGCACCCGCCTCGCTACCCAGTCGCGCGCGACGAAGCGCGCGAACGAGAAGCCAACGACGCTCGCCGCCATGGTCCCTGCCATGGAGAGCGCGAACGCCGTCGGCCATGGCCAGATGAGCGGCGCCGCCACGATGAACACCGTACCCGGCACGCCGAACGGCTGAAGCGCGGCGTACGCCGCCACGAACGCGACGTACCCCCACGGCCCGAGCTCCACGAGCGCCTGCTTGATCCGCGCGGGCTCGCCGAAGGTCTCGAACACGCCCGCGCGCTGCGCGACGACGAGGAGAGCGGCCACCGCCGCCACGGCGCCGAGCCTCACCCCGCGGAGGGCGCGGGCGCCGTCGGGCGGTATAGGCGAGGTCGAGGCAAGGCCCGCGGCGCTGGCGCCGCCTGGCTCGAGCGCGCGATCGGCCGGTGAATGGGACTGCCGCACTCGACAGAATTGACACTAGGGGTCGATCTTGTCAAATTCTGGAGATCGACAGGGTGACCTTCCCTTGTCGATCTCGTCGTCCGTGAGCGAGACGAGCGCCGCCCCGCGCAGCGTCATCCGCGCGGCGCTCCCCTCATCACGTGCCGCAGCCGGCGCGCTCCGCCCCGAGCGCGAGATCGTCGTACCACATCGTCTTGGCGTTGCCGTGGTACTTCTCGAAGCCGAACTTGAAGAGCTTGTAGTCGTACGGACCCCAGTCCGTGACGTGCATCGCGTCCACCTCCTTGCTGTCCACGAACACGCGCACCTCCCTGCCCGGGCCGTCGTAATAGAACTCGAGGCAGTACCAGGTGTTCGCGACGAGCTTCACGCCGCCGGAGCACGTGTACATCCCGCCGTTCGAGAGCTTCTCGGCGTCGTCGCTCTTGCGGTTCAGCTCGAGCTGGCACTGGTGCTCGCCGATGCGGATAGCCTCGCCGTCGTTGGGATCGCCGGTGCCGGACACCGCCGCGACATAGGTGTTGTGGCCCATCTGGATGTCGGTATCGCTCTTGAGGTAGACCCTGCCCCAGAACTTGCTCGGGACGGCGACGCCGAGCATCTGGCTGAAGTCTGTGCCCGACACCTTCACCGAACCCGTCCCGCTGTGACCCGTGCTGTCCAGCTTGACGTAGTTGCCCATATTGCTGCGCTGGTATTCGGGGAAGAACTGGAGCTCGGAAGGCAGCGAGCCCCCCTCGAAGTCGGAGCAGAAAATGCTGCACCCACCGGAACCCGTGCTGCCGGTCGACGTGCTGCTCGTGACGTCGCTGCCCCCGGTTCCCGTCGTGGCGCCGCTGGTGCTGGTGACGCTCCCGGTGGTGGTGCTTCCGGTGGTGGCGCTTCCGGTGGTGGCGCTCCCGCTGGTGATGCCGCTGCTGGTGACGCCGGAGGAGGTGCTCCCCGGGCCAGCGGGGCCGCCGCCGGCGCCGCCGGCGCCGCCGCCACCGTCGTTTCCGGAGCTCGAGGTACCGCCGCACGCGGCCGCCGCGGACGCAAGCGCAAGCGCAGCAAAGAAGGCAAAGGAACGAGCCGAGAAGGACATACTGGAGATCTCCTCAACAAAGGGCGCAGAATGGCCCAAGCGATGCTTGCGACTCTACCAGTGAACCCCGCGCGTGTCAGGCACAACCGGAGGAGTGGGCCGCGCCAGCGCGGTTGCGGGCGTGCGGGCGAGGCGGCGATGCGCGCGACCGCGCGCGCACAAGCGGCCTTCGCCGGGCACGGCCGGCCGGCGTATGCGATCTCGCGCGCGCCGCGCGGCGGCGATCCTCCCCGGTCGAGCTGAGCCGGCGGTCGCGACATGCCGTCTGCTTCCCGGCCCCCCTTCGAGCTCACGAGCCCGCGCGTCGCGTGGCGTTACGAGGCCGTGGGCCGCGTCCTCGGGGGCGTCGCGCTGCTCCCGATCGTGGTGCCCCTCGTCGGCAGCACGATGGCCGTCGTCTTCGCCGAGGTGCTGGACGACGGGAGCCTCAAGCGGACCGCGTTCGGCACGCTGGCCCTGGTCCTGCTCGGCGTGCTCCTCGCCTTCGTCCTCGCCCTGGCGAGCGCCTTGCTCAGCACCACCGCCTTCGGCCCGAGGCGCCCCGTGCGCGTGTCCGCCGGGGCGGCCGGGCTGCGCCTCGCCCGCGGCGCGACGGAGCGCTCGATCCCGCGCGCCACGATCGTGTCGGGCCTGCTCTTGACCGAGCCGCGCGTCCGGGTCGAGCTCCACCTGCGCGGCGGCCGGGTGCTCGAGGTGCAGGTCGCGCGGGAGCGCGACGGCGAGCGCCTGCTCGCGGCGCTCCGGATCGGCCCGGCGGAGCGGCGCGTCGCGGTCTCGCTGGGCGGCGTCAACCGCGAGCTCGTGGCCGGCTGCGTCGGCCTGCCGGGCTTCATGGTGCTCTGGGGCGGCGCGCTCGGCGCGATCTCCAGGCCGATCTTCGGCAGCGCCGCGCTGGCCGTGGCGTGGCTGGCCCTCAGCCTGGGGTCCACCTGGCTCTTCCGCCGCGCCGTTCGCCGCACCGAGGTCGTGGTGGGCAGCGACGGCGTGCGCGTCGAGCGGCCGTTCTCGAGCGTCTGGCTCCCCTACACCGAGCTCACCGCGGTGCAGGCGCGCGGCGATCGGCTCGTGCTCGCGCGCCGGCGCGGCGAGCCCGCGGTCGAGCTCGAGGCCGGGGAAGACCTGACCGAGGCGCTCGCGCAGCGCATCCGCGAGGCGCACGCGTCCGCGGTCGGCAGCGCGGCGCCGCGCGGCGCGGAGGCGCTGGAGCGGCGCGGCCGCGACCTCGCGGCGTGGCTCGACGACCTCCGCAAGCTCGTCTCCGCCGGCGACTACAGGGCCACGGCGCTGAGCCCCGAGGACGTGCTCCACACCCTCGACGACGCCGACTCTCCGCCGGATCGCCGGCTCGGCGCGGCCCTGCTCCTGCGCATCGCCGGCTACCCCGAGGCGCGGGACCGCATCCGCGTCGCCGCCGAGGCCACGGCCGACGACGCGCTCCGCGCGGCGCTGGAGCACGCCGCCGAGGAGGAGGTCGACGACGCCGCGCTCGCGCGCGCGCTGCGCCGAGCTTGACCGCGCTCGCGCGCGCCGCGCCCAGCTCGCGCCGCGGAGCGCTGGGCCACGGCTTTGAGCCACTCTGGGCCAGGCGCGACGGAGGCTCCGGGCCAGGGCCATCGACAGCGCGAACTTCAGGGAGATCAGGCGCTGTACGGGATGGCACATGCCGTGCACGACGCAGGCGTGGAGGTGTTCATGTCACGGTTCTTTCTTGTGGACGATGCATCCTTGTTGACGCCGCGGCCCACGCCCCCGCCCCGAACGGCGGCCCTGGTTCGTGGGGTATCCCGCGCTGCCGCCGCGGCGGCGGCCGTCTTCGTGGTGGCCTGTGGTGCGCCGGTCGTCGAGGAGGGGAGTCAGGAGGACCAGCCCACCACCGAGCCTCAGCCGGAGGAGGAGTGTGGCGCTGGGGCGGCGATCCCGCCGATGCCTCCCCCCCGGGACGACGAGGGCGAGATCATCCCACCGATGCCGCCGCCGCCGCCGGACGGCGAGGAGGGCGGGATCATCCCGCCGATGCCGCCGCCGATGCCTCCGCCGTGCGGCGACGGGGGAGAGATCATCCCGCCGATGCCTCCGCCGTGCGGCGACGGGGGAGAGATCATCCCGCCGATGCATCCCCCCATCGAGGATGATGGCGAGATCATCCCGCCGATGCCGCCGCCGCCGCCGGACGGCGAGGAGGGCGAGATCATCCCGCCGATGCCGCCGCCCCAGCCGTGCGAGTGAGCCGTTCGAGGGTCGTGCCGGTGCATCCCTTCACCTGATGAGGTCGACGATGGGCGAACGTGATCGCGAGCTGGAAGTTGCGCCGGAGTGGTGGCGCTGGGCCACGGAGAACCTGCTCCGCGGCGTGTCGGAAGGCGCGGTGTCGGAGCAGCTCCAGGCGGCGGGCGTGAGCGCCGCGCAGGCCAGCGAGCTGCTCTCGGCGATCGTCCGTTCGCCCATCTTCCTCGCTGCCCGGCCGTTCGCCCGGGCGGCGCGGCAGCAGGAGATGCTGGTCCGGCTCAAGCAGAGGATGGCGTCGAACGCCCTCGATCCGACGGGGATTCCGCGGCGCTCCGGCGTGTCTGCCGCGGAGTTTCGCGACGTCTATGTCGCCGGGAACATCCCGGTCATCCTGACCGACGTGGTGACCCGCTGGCCCGCTTTCGGCCGGTGGACGCCGGCGTATCTGGCCGAGGCCTTCGGCGACGTCGTGGTCGACGTCACGACGGGACGCATGAGCGATCCCGATTACGACATGCACGCGGCGAAGCACACGCAGAGCACGCCGCTGCGCGACTTCGTCGCGCGCATCGAGGCCGCCCGCACGGAGACGAACGACTTCTACATGGTCGCCAACAACCGCGTCCTCGAGCGGACGAGGCTCGGCTCGCTGCTGGGCGACGTGGTCCTCCCGGACGGGTACTGCGCCGCGCATCGGCTCCTCGGCAGCTCGGCGCTGTGGCTCGGCCCTGCGGGGACCGTCACGCCGCTGCATTACGACACGTCCAACATCCTCTTCGGGCAGGTGTACGGCAGGAAGCGATACCGCATGATGGCGCCGTTCGAGACGTCGCTGTTCGAGGGGGCGCGCGCGATGTACGCCGACCGGGATCCGGAGCAGGACGCGATGAGCCCGGCGCTCGTGAAGGACGTCATGCTCGAGCCGGGCGAGGCGCTCTTCATCCCCGTCGGCTGGTGGCACCACGTCCGCGCGCTGGACGTCAGCATCAGCCTCGGGATCAACAGCTTTCCGTTCCACAACAACTTCGACTGGTACCGGCCGAGCAGCGTGGCGTAGCCCTCGAGGAGGAGCGCCGCGCTCCAGGGGCTGAAGCCCGGTCGCCGATGGCGCGCCGTTACGGAATCAGCCTCCGGCGAGATCGGGATGACAAAGCGTCGCGGCGGGCGCGCTCGGCCCGACAGCTCGTCATCCGGTGCGCAACATGGACGCATTCATCCGCGCGCTTCACGCGCGTGCTTGGCTGGCATGGGAGGTGCTCTTCAGGCCGACCGATGCGAAACCCTCTCTTTGCAGCGATGTTTTCTGTGCTGACCACGGCCTGTGGCTCGCGAGAGCCAGCGCTGGCGCGCTCGCCGCAGCCGGCCGATTCGCCTCCCCGGGTGTTCATCGACGCGATGCTGATCGACATGCACCCGGACAGCGTGCCCCGCCTCGCCGGGAGGAGCTTCGAGGAGATTGTCGCGGACAGGGACGTCCGCGTGCTGTCGGGAGCGCACGCGCTCGCCACCGACGACGTGACCACCGATATCGAGCTCACGCGGGGTGAGCGCGTCCCCCCCGCGCAGCCCGCGCCGGCGCCGGAGCTCGAGCTCAGCCTCGCCGAGCACGACTTCCGCTTCGAAGTGCGGCCTCGGCTGGTGGAGCCCGACGCCGTCCACCTGCGTGTCGTCCTGGAGCTCGATGGTCGACCGACGCACCCCCCGCACACGTTCAGCGGCAGCGTCATCGTTCGCAACAGTCAGTTCGTCCCCTTCCGCACCGACTTCCCCGCGCGCGGCGAGCGGCTCGTCGTGCTGCTCGTGAGGCCGGAGATCCTCCGGGACCAGGAGGACTGGCGGCGCTTCCTGGAGCGCCGGAGATCTCGGCCGCTCGACGCCAGACCCGCGGTTCCCTCCGGCGACGACCCTGGGCGGACCCACCCGCAACCAGGCTGATCGAGGAGAGCGCCAGGAGCGGCGGGCGCCGCCGGGAAAAGAGCGCTCCGTGAATGAGCTCGTCCGGGCCTGGCACGTCGCCGACGGCGAGGGTCATGAAGCGGGGGACGACGAGGACGGCCCCGGATCGGCGCCCGTCGCCTCGCCGTCCCAGGAGTCTCTGACCTGCGATTTGTCGTACACCTCGTCGACCGAGCGCACGAGGATCTTGTTCGAGTCGGTGTAGACGCAGACCTCATCCGGCTTCTGCTCGCCGATGACGACGAAGCGGCACGGCGGGTCGCTCGTTAGCGAAGCGCCTCGCGCACCGCGGCGTCGAGCGTGTCGACCACGAGGCGCACGCGCGGCACCTTCCGGAGCTCTCGATGGTACGCGAGGAAAATGGACGACGACGGCAGCTCCGCGTCGACCTCGAGCCGCACGAGCCCCGCGATCGAGCGGACCGAGGGGTCGGACATGAGCGCGATCCCCTGGCCGTGGAGCGCCGCTTCGAGGAGCGCGTGGTGCGAGTTCGACCTCACGACGAAGCGCTTCGCGCCGTGGGCCATGAGCCACGAGCTCTTCGCGGTCTGCGCCAGCGTCCCCTCGTAGCCGACGAAATCGTGGCGCGCGAGCTCCGCCGTCCGCAGCCGCGCGCCCCGCAGCCGCCGCTCGACGTAGCTCGGCGCGGCGTAGAGCCCGAACGAGGCCCGCCCGGCCAGGCGATGGACGACCGCGGGCGACGACGACTTGTTCCCGCGAATCGCGACGTCCGCCTCGCGCCGCGCGAGGTCGACGAGCCGCGTCTCCGAGAGGATCTCGAGCTCCAGCGCCGGATACAGCCGCCGGAGCTCGCAGAGGCGCTGCGTGACGGGCCGCACGACCTCGTCGGCCAACGACAGGCGCACCGTCCCGGAGAACGCCTCGTCCCCTTCGTCGCGCCGGATCGCGTGGAGCCCGCTCTCGATCCGCTCGGCGAGCGCCACGAGATCGAGCGCGTCCGGCTCGACCGACGTCCCCCCGTTGCTCCGGTGCACCAGCGGCCGCCCGAGCGCCGCTTCCAGCGCGTCGATGCGCCGCGCCGCGGTGGAGGTCGAGACCCCGAGCGCCCGGCCCGCGGCGAGGAAGCTGCGGTGACGGTGCAGCGCGAGGAGAACGCGGAGATCGTCCCAGAGCGGAGCACCTGCGTTTTGCATCCGTGGAAATCGGATTACCACCGATGCCCATTGTCGACAAGCGCGCCGGCGGCCATCTTCCCGGTATGAACGCTTTCGATTTCAAGGGAAAGACGGTGCTCGTCACGGGCGCCTCGATGGGCATCGGCGAGGCGTTCGCCCGCGAGCTGTCGCGGCGCGGGGCCACCCTGGTCCTCGTCGCGCGCAGCGAAGCGAAGCTCGCCGCGCTGGCCTCCGAGCTCGGCAGAGCGCATGTCGTCGCCGTGGATCTCGCCTCTCCGGGGGCCGCGCGGCGCGTCTTCGATGCCGTCGCGGAGAGGGGGCTCGACGTCGATGTCCTCGTCAACAACGCGGCCTTCGGCGTCTACGGCGCCTTCGGCGGCCTGCCCCTGGCGACGCACCGCGAGCAGATCGATCTCAACGTCGGCGCGCTCGTCGAGCTCACGCACCTGTTCATGCCCATGATCGAGCGGCGCCGGGGGGGCGTGATCCAGGTGGCGTCGACGGCGGCCTTCGTGCCTTCCCCGTACTTCGCGATCTACGCGGCGACGAAGGCGTTCGTCCTCTCCTTCAGCGAGGCGCTCTGGGCCGAGTACCGCCCGCGCGGCGTGCGCGTCCTCGCCCTGTGCCCCGGCGCGACGGATACGCCGTTCTTCCAGCGCTCGGGCGACATCCCGGGGGCCGAAAGGCGGGCGCGGCCCGAGGACGTGGTGCGCCTCGGCCTCTCGGCCTTCGTGGCCGGTCGCGCCTCGGTCGTCCACGGCGCCGCGAACAGCCTGAGCGTGTTTCTCCTCCGCTTCTTCAGCCGCGAGCTCGTCGTGAAGATCATGACGCGCCTGATGAAGCCGCGGGGGGAGGAGCTCCCCGGCGCCGCGGGCCGCGCGGCGTGACCTCGACGCGCGCCCGGCGCCCAGGGCCTCAGTCGACGCTGACGGCGGTCACGGCGGTCCAGTCGTTGCGGCCGTCCGCGGAGACGACGTGGAAGCGGAGCGCGTCCTCGTGGCGCGCGGTCGAGACGAGGGCCGCGCTGGCGCCGACGAAGTCGTCGCCGCGGCAGGTGTCGCGGAGATCGCCGCCGTCGTCGAGCACGCCGACGCGCGCGGGCGCCGCGTGCCCTTGCAGGTACGGGGCGGCGATGAGCTCGGCCAGGGTCGACGGGGCGGGGACGGGCGCGTCGAGGTCCCAGAGGCGGAGGTGCTTCGCGTCCGCGAGGTGGGCATAGAGCCGCTCGACCTCCTTGCCGGTGTCCTCCTCGACGGCGAGGACGAGGAGGAGGATGCGGTCGTCGTCGCGGGCGCGAGCGCGGGCCTTGAACGAGAGGGGACCGCGGAGGGTGAGCACCGCGGGGAAGCGGCCCTGGGGCGCGCTGAAACGCACGAGGGTGCGGCCGAGGGGGCGAGGGGGCGTGAGGCCGGCCGGTGCGCCCGGCGCGGGCGGCGGGGCGCCCGGGTCGGGGGGGAAGAGCAGGTAGGCGGCGACGAGGAGGACGGGCTCGGGCGCGCCGCGGAGGAGGCCGTCGTGGCCGGAGGCGAGCTCGAGGGCGGTGATGTCGAGGCGGAGGCGGAAGGAGCGCACGCGCCGCGCGGGCGGCGCCGCGGGGGCAGGCGACGCGGAGGACGCCGGGCGGGGCGCGGAGGACGCGCCGCCCTTGCGGGACCTGGCTTTGCGCTTTCGGGACATCGAGGGAGCAGGAGATACCATGACCGGCCGCGCACGGGCGATCGGCGCGCGCGGGGCGGCGAGGGCGGCGGCCCGCGGCGCCGCTACCGGCCGGCCGGGTCCTGGCGATAGAACGCCTTCAGCTGATCGTAGAGCTCCGGGTGCTTCGCCCTGAGCTTCCGCGGCTTCTCGAAGAAGGCCTCGGTGACGACGGCGAAGAACTCGGCCGGATTCGTGGCGCCGTAAGGATCGATGACCGTGCGCTTGAGGCTCGCCTCGTCGCGGACGAGGCGCTCGTACTCGCGGCCGAGGATGCGCGCCCACGCGGCGTACATCGAGCGCTCGGGCAGCTCGGGCGCGCCGTCGGCGGGGCCCTCCTCCTGGTCGAGCTGGTGCGCGAACTCGTGGAGCACGAGGTTGTGGCCGTCGCTCACGTCCGCCGCGCCCGCGAGGACGCCGTCCCACGCGAGCACGACCGCGCCGCGCGACCACGACTCCCCGAGCCGCGCCCGGCCGCCCTCGACGACGACGCCCCCGTCGCGCACCTCCCGGCCGGGGGCCACGTAGGCGCTCGGGTAGACGAGGATGACCTCGAGCTCGGGGTAGTAGTCGGTCTCGCGGTGCAGGAGGAGCAGGCACGCCTGCGCCGCCACCGTGACCCGGATCTCGTCGGTGATCTCCAGGCCGCCGCACCCCTCGAACGGCTTCTCGTCGAGGAAGACCTGGATGTGCCCGAGGAGCTCGTCCTGGTCCTCGGCCGCAAGGCGGCCGAAGCTGGGCACGTTCCGGTCGAGGATCGCGCGCCACGCGGGCGGGAAGGGCGCGCGGCGGACGGCGGCGCGCCGGCGCTTCCTGAGAAAGCCGAGCATCGACGCCGATCTTACCCGCGCGCGGGGCCCCGCCGGAAGGCGCGCGCGGGGCCCCGCCGGAAGGCGCGCGCGAGAGGCCCGCTCACGCCTGCCGGAGCCCCATCGCGCGCGCGACGCCGTCCCGGTACGAGAGCCACGCCGCGTGCGCGGCGGCCACCGCCGACGCGATCGCGTCCGCCGCGGGGCCCTCGTCGGGCACGTGTCCCAGCACCATCTCCCACGCGTCCCGCCGGTGCCCGCCCTCGACCGCCCGGTGCGCCCGCACGAGGCGCATGCGCTCGGGCGGACACCCGTAGTGACGCACCATCGGGTGCGCGCGCAGCGCCTCGTCGATCGGCGGCGCCTCGCGCTGGCCGAGGAGCTCGGCGCGCTCGTGCACGCTGCCCTCCACGAAGATCGTGAGCACCGCCGCGCCCACGACCCACGGCGGCGCCGCGCTCACGCGGTCGAGCAGCGCCCGGTAGGCGCGGGCCTCGGGCTCGAGCGGGATGGACTCGTCCTCGATGGCCGCGCGCGGGATGCCCAGGCCGTCGATCATCTCCAGGAAGAGCTCCGGGTGCGGCGCGCCCAGGGAGAGCTTGCCGGTCTGCTCCTCGAAGAGGTTCTCCGCCAGCGCGCTGCGCACCGCGGCCGGCGGCGACTGGCCGAGCACGCGCGCGAGCAGCACCGGGAAGTCGCGCACGTAGACCCGGTACTCGTGCCGGAAGTGGACGACGAGCTGGTCGCGCGTGAGGCCAGGGCCGGTGAGGTGCGCCCAGGCCCAGTGGTTCTTGCGGTCCATGATCGCGAGCAGGCGCTCCTGGAGGCGATTCGTCATGCGGCAGCTCCTCGGCAAGGGGAGCCTTGGTTGTACAGCACGGGCGAGGCGGGCGCCCACGCCCTGCGGGCGACTGGCGCGCAACTGCTCGAGGATCTTCTCGCGCGCCGTCTCCTCGAACACCCCGTGGAGGCCCTCGCGGGACGTCACGTCAGCGGCGGGCGGCGTTCGCGTCGCTGCGTCTGGCTGCTCTTCGACGAGACGCGCCTAGCGCCGTCGTTGCGAGGAGCAGGAGGAGCGCCGCGGGCGTGCGAGGGGGGCCGGGCACCGCGCAGCCGCAGCCGCTCGGCTCGCCGCCGGTGTCGCTCGCCGCGCCGGCCTCTCCCCCGTCGCCCTTTCCGCCGGCGCCCCCGCCCGCCGTTCCCGCGCCTCCACCTCCTCCAAGGCCGCCTCCACCTTCGCTCGTGCTCCCGCCTCCGCTCGAGCTGCTCGTGGAGGCCGCGCTCGAGGCCTCGCCCATCCCGCCCGGCGGCGACAGCGTGTACATGAGCGCCGCGCCGGCGGGGACGCTGGCGGACAGCGCGTCGCTTACGCCGCTCACGTCGGCGCGGCGCCACAGATCGCGGATCACCGGCGTTCCCGTGACGCCAAGCTCCGAGAGCTGCACCGACATCGTCATGTCCTGGTCTCCGTGATTGAAGAACGCCACGGCCTTGCGGTCGCCGCTCAGGTCACGGACCCAGATCTCGCCGCCGTTCACCGCCGTGCGGTGGCCGCGCGCGCCGAGCGCGTCCTGGCTCACGGCGAGCACCTCCTCGTTGGTGAGCAGCGCGAGCGTCCACGCGTCCGAGCCGAGCCGCGCGGGGTTGCCGCCGAACATGAGCGGCGACGGCAGCATGGTCCACAGCGACATGATCGTGACCTGCTCGTTCTTGGTGAACGTCGTCTGACCGGACGCGTGCCATTCGTTGCGTGGGCCGAGGTAGCCGAGCGGCAGCATGTCGAGGTCGGGCCAGTGGCCCGGGGTGAGATCGCCGACGCCCTGCCAGGTGCTCGCTGCGCGGAGCACGCCGGGAAGATCGGTGAGCGCGTTGAAATCCCAGAAATCGTTCACGACGCGCCACATGTTGGCGTTGCTGTTCAGGTGGCCGGACGAGGCGATCAGCCACGAGGGATCGTTGGGACCCGGCGAGAAGCTCAGCACGATCGAGCGTCCCGTCTTTTCCACGGCCCTGTGGATCGCGTCGGCCTCGGCCTGGTGATACCTGCGCGTCGTGTTGTTGAGCATGTCGTCGATCTTCACGAAATCGACGCCCCAGGACGCGTACTGCTGGAAGAGCGCGTCGTACCAGGCCTGCCCCGCCGGCGTGTCGCCGCGCACGCCCCACATGTGATCATCCCAGGGGCAGGGATCGTTCGGGTTGCCCGCGTCGCGCGTGGAGAAGCTCGACCCCGCGATGGGGAGATTCGCGTCGTACGATTTGCGCGGCACGCCGCGCATGATGTGGATGCCGAAGCTCAAGCCCATCGCGTGGATGCGGTCCGCGAGGCTCTTGAAGCCGTTGCTGCCCGTCGCCGATGGATATTTGCTCGCGGCCGGCAGATAGCGGCCGTTCGCGTCGATCGGCTGTCCGGGCTCGTACCAGCGATAGTCGATGACCACGGTGTTCCAGCCGTACGGCTGGAGATGCGTCCTCACCGCCTGGGCCTGGTCGATCATGTCCTGCTCGGTGACGCTCGCGCCGAACGAGTCATAGCTGTTCCAGCCCATCGGAGGCGTGAGGGCGAGCGTGCCGCCGGACTGCAGCGTGTACGTAGCGCTCGCGGTGCCGGCGGAGCTCGTGACGGTGACCGTGACCGGGTAGGAACCGGCGGCCGGCGTCGTCCCCGAGATGATCCCCGTGGACGGCGCGAGCGTGAGCCCGGCGGGCAACCCCGAGGCAGAGAACTCGAGCGGCGCCCGGCCGGTGGCGGGGATGGCGAACAAGAACGGCGACGAGGGCGCGGCGCCGTACACGAATGGGCCTTGCAGCCGCGGCGCCGCGGACGCCTCCGCCATCGAGATGTCGATGGTCGACTGCGCGTGCGCGGCCCCGCTCAGGACCAGGGTCGCCGCGAGCGTGGGCACACCAAGAAGAAAAGAGGTGCGAGGTCGTCTCATGAGCTCTCCTGAGTGTCGGACGCATGCCGGCGTCGTGCTCGGCGCACGGGACTCAGCGCCTCGTGCGCTGAGCAGCTAGAGCGACGTTCACCCGCTTCGGAGACGGGCCCATCTCGACGTTTTCGGTGCTCAGCGCACCGGAGTCCGCTTCCGCGCCGAAAACGCCGAGCTGGACCCGTCTCCTGTGCGGGTGAACGCCGCTCTGTAACGCATGTACCAGAGACGGGCGAAAACCGCTCTAGAACGCTGAACACGTTGGAATTCCTCGGCGGCTCCGGCGGGTGACGCAACCTGTTTGGCGAAGCAAAAAGGATATCGTTGGGTCGAATGTTAGCGTTAACATTAGCGGCGTCAATTCAAATCGACGAGTCGGCGGGTACTGGCCAGCCCGAGAGAGGGGACAAGGTTGGCGGGGCTCTTCCGGAGCGCGGCGTCCCGATGAGCGGGCGCGAGGCGACGCGGGACATCTGCATCGTCGAGCTCAACGACATCCCGGAGGCGGCGTCATCCACGCCTCCCTCACTACCGTCCGGCATGATGGCCGCGAAATCGAGCTCCGCGGCCTCCATCTCCGGCCGGGGGTGGATCGAGAGAGGGACCAGCGCTCTTCGTCGCGCGTCGTGGTCGAGATCGCGCTGGTCCTGCGCTAGAGCACTGCGGTCCCGGCCGCCGCTCGGGCAGCGAGGTCTATGTTATTGTTAGCGTTAATATTATGGGCCAGCGCGGCCTCGCGCCGCGGGGATGGCGACCATCCGCGCTGTCCGCGCGGCGGGCATCGATCTCCAGAAGGTGATTCACGAGGACATCCTCGCGCGCCCGTCCGTCTACAGGACGATCGAGCGTCCCGATCGCAACATCGATCACCGCCGCGTCGGGCCGATGCTCACCTACCTGCGGGCCCATGCCATGTCGCTCCCGAGGACCTTCGACGCGGCCGCGGTGAGCACATGGGAGCCTGGAGATGTCGTCGTCTGGGCCTTCAAGCCGTGTCCTTCGTGCACGCCGGATCACGTCGGTATCGTCAGCGATCGCAAGGGCCCGCGCGGCATCCCGCTCGTCCTCCACAATTTCGGGCCGACGCCGAGCGAGGACGACGACCTCGACGCGTGGACCGTGCTCGGCCACTTCAGGATCCGCGGGGCGGCGATGGGGGAGGGGGCCGAGGAAGCGCGAGGCGGTCCGGAGCGGTGACGGCCCCGGAGCGCCGCCCCGACCTGGGTCGGGTAGCCGCCGGGCAGCCGCAACCTGGGTCGGGCAGCCGCAACCCGGGTCGGGTCGCCGCGGCTCTCGGAGGGCGGCTTATGCGTTCGCCTTCTGCGCGGCGTTGGCCGGGAAGCGGGCCTCCAGCCAGGCGCGCCATCGCGGCTCGAGCTCGGCGGCGGTCTCGGCCGCTCGATCGCCGTAGAAGAACAGGCTGACAGCAACGCGCGCCTTGTCTTCCCAGGGGTAGCTCCCGAGCAGCGCGACGCCCTGCGCCGGCTGCTCGAGGCGCAGCAGGACCTCGCAGGTCTGATCGCTCTGCTCGACGTGCTCGACGGTGCCGACGAGCGGCGGGGCCCCTGCCGGCGCTGACCGTCGCTCGCCCAGGTTGGGGCCGGAGACGCCGAGCGCGGTCGCGAGCTGCTTCCAGGCCTCGGCGTGCGCGCCAGGGTAGGCGCTCATCGCGCGCGCGGCGGCGGCGCGCTGGTCGGCAAAGTGACGCAAGTACAGGCGGAGGACCCGGAAGAAGCCGGGCCAGCCGCTCTCGAACCCCTCGATCTCGTCGTCCCAGGCGTCCTTGGACGTGAACAGGCTGTGCACGAGCCGCACGAGGCACTCGCCGCCCGAGCGGCCGGAGACGACGAACTCCGTCGCGAGGGGCGGAGCGCCCTCGCTCCAGCCGTGCTCCTCGTACTCGAGGCGCGACGGGGGCTCCCACGCCGTGATCGTTCCCGACGAGGCGGCGCCTTCGCCGAAGGTGAACTCGATCTTGCCGCCGACGCGCTCGTCGGCGGTGGTGGGCGCGAACCAGGCGCTGATGCCGGGGCCGGTCGCGATGGCGCGCCACACCTGCTCCGGCGTTCCGGGCACGATGAGCTCGAGCTCGACCCAGCGTCGTTTTGCGTCGCTTTTTATCGGCATGAAGGCTCCTTTCTAGGGGTCATCGCTCGGCTTTGGATAAGCCATCACGAGCAACCGGTGCTCGCGCCCGCCGGGGGTGGCCGCGTCGTGATAGCGCGCCACGAGGTCCGTGACGGCCTTGCTGAGATCGGCGGTGAAGGCGGCGCGCTCTGCGGCCGACGCGAACCGGATCTCCGTGTCGATCGAGAGCGTCGCCAGCCGCTTCTGGGCGTTGAACGCGAGGCGCCACAGCCTGCCGACCTCGCGGACGACGCGCGCCGCGAGCGCGATGAGGTAGCTCGCGGACAGGCGATCCCTCGTCCGCTGTGGATCGGCGGCGGCGGGGCCGAGCGCGCTCGGAGATACGACATAGGCGCTCGCGGTCGCCACGAACAGGCGCTCCGTCAGCCCGCCCCATTTCCGCTCGCCGGCCGCCCGCACCAGCTGGTGCGCTTCGAGCGCGCGCAGGTGGTAGTTGACCTTCTGACGCGCCAGGCCCACCCGCTCCGCGAGGCTCGCGGCGGAGGCCGGCTGCGCGAGCTCCGAGAGCAATCGGCTCCGGACCGGGTCGAGCGCGACGACCGCCGCGGCAGGGTCTTCGATGACCTCAACGTCCAGCACGTGGCCCATGGTAGTTTGACAAATTTTGTTGTCAAGGCTTCCGTCCGACCCGGGTTGAGGTGCCGCCGGCGACCCGGGTTGGGGTGGCACGGACCCGACCCAGGTTGAGGTGCCGAGGTGCCGCCGGCGACCCGGGTTGGGGTGGCACGGACCCGACCCGGGTTGAGGTGCCGCCGGCGACCCGGGTTGGGGGGGCACGCCGACCCGGGTTTGGGGCAAGCACGGCCCCGGCGGGTGGCCCAGGCCGCCACCGAACCCGGGTCGGGTCGCCCGTCGCCGTCGGGCGGCTCTGCTTTTATGATGCGGCCCATGGCGTCGTCTCCTGCCCGTGCATCGGGTCCGTCTCACCGCGCCGGCGCCGTGCCGCCGGCTCTCCTGCGGCTCCTCCTGGTCGTCGCGCTCGCAGGATGCGCCGTCGAGCAACGCACCTTCGTCGACAGGGGCCAGGGCGGCGCCGGCGGGACCGGCGCCTCAGGCGGGACCGGCGCCGCAGGCGGAGGCGGCGCGAGCAGCGACGCCGCCTCGACCACCGGGGCCAGCGGCGGCAGCTGCGCGGAGCCATCGGATTGCCCCGCCCCCGCCGAACCATGCCAGATCCCAGCGTGCGTCGGCGGCAGGTGCGGCACGGCGCCGCTGCCGGAAGGCACCGAGATCGCGCCGACGACGGGCGACTGCCAGCGCACCGTCTGCAACGGTCGCGGCGCCCAGGTCGTCGTCGCCGCCGACGAGCCCGCGGACGACGGCAACTCGTGCACGTCGGATTCCTGCGACGGGACGACTCCTGTGCACTTGCCCCTGCCCGGACCATGCCCAGGCGGACGATGCGACGACGCTGGCCAGTGCGTGCCGCTCCAGTGCGCGCAGGACGCCGAGTGCGGCGCCTCGACGGAATGCTACCGATACACCTGTGATAACGGCCTCTGCGCAGAGGGACCCGCGCCGGCAGGCACCCTGTGCAACGCGCAGCAGGATCAGTGCGACGGCGCGGGCCGCTGCGTCGACTGCGTGAACAGCGGCGGATGCGGAGAGTGCTGCGTCTGCTCCAGCGGCGTCTGCGTCCAGGTGTGAGCCGTCCCCGGGCCCGCGGTCCCGCCCCGCGCCCCGACCCCCGCGCCCCGACCCGGGCCGGCGCCCGCGCCCACGGTCGCCGACCCCCCTCGCTTTCTTGCTCCGCCCGCGGCGCCTGCCGCTAGGATCGCGGCATCGTGCGCCCGCGCGCCGCCACCGCTCGAGTGCGCCCGCGCGCCGCCACCGCCCGAGAAGGAGACCGCTCCGTGCACCGTCGACATGCGCTCTTGATCCTGATGCTCTGCCTCGCCCCCCTGCTCGTCGCTTGCGGGCACCCCTGGAAGACCACCCGTCAAGCCGTGCCGAACCCGTTCTACGGCAAGGGGCGCTTCGCGGTCGTCCCGATGGCGTTCCTCGGCACCACGGTCGGCGACATCTCCGAAGCCGACTGGATGGCCGACAAGGACGCCGAGCAACGGCAGAGCTGGCAGGAGGACAAATCGGCGATCAACGAGCAGTTCACCGAAGCCCTCATGGCCGAGACCGCGTCGGAGGACGCCGTCGTCGTCAGGGCGGTGAGCGCCGGCGACGCGCCGTTCTTCATCCGCGCGAACGTCACATCCTATGAGCCCGGCATCTTCACGGGCGTCTTCAACAGGCCCACCGTCATCAAGGCGACGGTGCAGCTCACCGATCCGGCCGGGACGGTGCTCGACGAGGTCCTGCTCGAGACTGCGGCGCCCGCGAGCTTGTTCAATCCATCGAGCGGAGGGCGCGCGCGGGCAGCGGCGAAGGAGCTCGGAAAGCTGACGGGGATGTACGTGCTCCACCGCGTCCGCGGCGACGACTGAGCTGCTCCCGGCGCCCCGACCCCGGTCGAGGTCGCCCGCCTCCCCGGAGCAAAGCCCCCGCGTCATGCCGCGCCTGGACGACGGGGGCTATTCGCCCTTGGCGAGAGACTTTCCCTGGGCCTCCAGGGCGGCTTTGAGCACTCCGATGGCCTTCGGCCCCACGCCATGAAGCGAAAGGAGCTGGGCCTCCGAGAATCGAGTGACCTGGTCCAGGCGAGAGACGCCCATGAGAGCGAGCGCGCGCGTCGCCGGCTTCCCGATGCCCTTCGGGAGCGAGGATCCTGGTTGTTCCTTCGGTTTGCTCGGCATGGGTCCATCCTGATGGGGTGATTGGCCGCCCGGCGGCCAGCGCAGCCAACTTCCCGGAGCGCCAATCCCACAACCACGCTCAGCATGCCAGGGCGAGGCCCGCTGGACAACACCGCGGCACGGGGTGGAGGCCCCGAGGAGCACTACGCGGCGCTCGGGAAGAACGTGCCGCTCGGGCGCGTCGGCGAGGCCGAGGAGGTGGCCAACGTGATCGCCTTCCTCGCCTCCAAGGCCGCAAGCTACGTGACCGGCACCAGCATCAACGTGGACGGCGGGACCTCCGGCGCGATTTAGCCCGCGCCGCCGCGCCCTCCGCGAGCCCCGCTCGCCAGGCGGCAGCCGCTGCCTCGAGCCGGCCGCCGCCCAGCGCGGCTCCTCAGAGCGCGCCTCCCGCGGACGCCTGCGCCGCGCCGCGCGAGCGCGCGTCCGCCGCGGGCACCGGCTCGGGCACCGAGCCCGCCTCGCTCAGGCGCCGCTTCGCCTCGGCGAGCACGTCCGCCGGCAAGGGGCCCTTCCTCGCGAACTGCAGGTTGTCGCGCAGGTGCTTCGGATCCCGGGTCCCGACGATCGTGGTGCTCAGCCCCGGATGCGAGAGCGTGAAGCGCAGGGTGAACTCGATCCGGCTCAGGCCGTCGAGCAGCTCGTCGAGCCTGGCCCGCTCCCAGCGGTCCTGCATGGTCGTGCCGGGCAGCATGTAGTTCGTGCGCTGCCAGTCGGTCGGCGCGCCGCGCGCCACGCCGCCGCGGATGATGGTGCCGGCGCCGGCCTGGGCCGCCTTGCCGATCACCTCCTCGTGCTCGCGCTGCAGCGCGGAGTACGGGATCTGGAAGGCGTCGAAGACGCCCATCTCGATCTGCTCCACCAGGTTGGGCAGCGTGCCCGAGACGCCGAGGAAGCGGACCTTGCCCTCGCCCTTGAGCTTCAGCGCCTCCTCGAGCGCGCCGTCCTGCTCGAACTCTCGCCGGGTGAGGCTCCGGTGGAACTGCACAAGGTCGAGGTGGTCCGTCTTCAGCAGGCGCAGGCTGTTCTCCACGCCGTGCCGGATGTTCTGCGCCGTGTGCACGTGCTCGCCCTGGGCGCCGCCGACGACGCAGCCGCACTTCGAGGCGAGGAAGTACTCGCCCCGGCGATGCGAGATGAAGCGCCCGATGCGCTCCTCGCTGCGGCCGTAATCGATGGACGTGTCGATGAAGTTGATCCCGGCGTCGAGCACGTCATTCAGGATACGCTCGGCCTCCTGATCCGAGAGCTCCGGGCCGCGCGGGGCGCCCCGCAGCTCCATGGCGCCGAAGCCGAGCGTGGTGACGCGGACGCCGGTGCGTCCGAGCAGACGAGTGGGCAAATCGGTCATTGTCTTCCTCCGCGGGCGCGCGCGCGCCGCAGCTTGCAAGCCGTGAGAGCGGGGCGAGCTCCGCGAGCCCGCCCACCTTGTGGCGTGGAGATGAGCGCTGGCGCCGTCCGGCTCAGCTCTTCGGAGGCGCCGACTTGAGCGTCGCGTCGAACAGCGCGAGCAACGTCTGGTAGTGGCGCTCGGACGCGGCCTGGTTGTACACCGCCGAATCGGAGGGGACCCAGCCGTGCTTCGCGCCTTCGTACGTCTCGACCGTGTGCAGCACGCCCGCCTGCTGGAAGGCGTCGATCAGGCGCTGCTTTTGCTGGTCCGGGAACGAGGCGTCCTCGACGGCGCCCGCGACGTAGACGCGCGCTCGGATGCGCGGCGCCAGGAGGTGCGGGCTGTCCGGATCGTCGGTCGCCAGGTTGCCGCCGTGGTACGACGCCGCCGCGATCACGCGGTCAGGGAAATGGCCGGCGGCCGACAGCGACAGCCCGCCGCCCATGCAATAGCCCGTGGTGCCGATCGACAGCGAGCTGACGTCGGGGCGGTCGGCCAGGAAGGCGAGGAACGCCTCGGTGTCCGAGCGCACGTTCGCCTTGGTGGCCGTGGCCATGTATTTCTGCTGCCAGTGCTTGCGAAACTCGGGATCTCGGCTGAAGGTCTCGGCGTCCGGCGCCTGGTAAGGGCCGCCGCGATAGAACAGATCGGGCAGCAGGACGAGATAACCGCCCTGCGCGATGCGCTCCCCCAGCTCGAAGAGCGCGGGGCGTATGCCGCGGCCGTCCTGGTACACAAGCACCGCGGGCCAGGGGCCTTCGCCGGCGTCGGGCCGGAAGATGGAGGCTTCGGTTTGCCCGTCCCGAGTCTTCAACGTGACCGTGGTTCGTGACATCTGTTCCTCGTGCCCGGCGTCCGGGCGGGTGGTCGTGGACGCGAACGGGCGCGCCGATCGCGCTCAGCGCGGCGCGGCGCGCTCTGGAAAGAAACGATTCGCGGGCCGCGCGAGCCCCAGGTTCTCGCGCAGCGTGCTCCCTTCGTACGCGCGCCGGAACAAGCCCCGTCGCTGGAGCTCGGGGACGACGCGATCGACGAAGTCGTCGAGCCCGCCCGGCAAGTAAGGGAACATGATGTTGAAGCCGTCGCAGCCGTTCTGGACCAGCCACTCTTCCATCTGGTCCGCGATGGTCCTGGGCGTGCCGACGAACGCGAGCCCCCCGAAGCCGCCGAGGCGCTGCGCGAGCTGGCGTACCGTGAGCCCTTCCCGCTGCGCGAGCTCGATGACGCGCTCGCGCCCGGACTGCCCGGCGTTCGTGGGGGGGATCTCCGGGAGCGGCGCGTCCGGATCGAAGCGCGAGGCGTCGCAGCCGAGCATGACCGAGAGCGACGCGATGCTGCTGTCGAAGTGCACAAGGCCATCGAGCCGCGCGCGCTTCTCCTGCGCTTCCTGCACGGTCTCTCCCACGACGACCAGCGCGCCGGGCAAGATCTTGAGCGTGTCGGGATCCCGCCCCAGGCGCTCCCGCCTGCCCTTGACGTCGGCGTAGAAGCGCCGCGCGCTCTCCAGCGTGGATTGCGCCGCGAACACGACCTCTGCGGTCTCCGCCGCGAGCTGCCGGCCTGCTTCCGAGGCGCCCGCCTGCACGATCACCGGCCACCCCTGGACAGGACGCGCGATGTTCAGCGGCCCGCGCGCGCAGTAGTACTTGCCCTTGTGGTTCAGGACGTGGAGGCGCTCCGGGTCGAAATAGATCCCGGCCTCGACGTCGCGCACGAATGCGTCGTCGGCGAAGCTGTCCCAGAGTCCCGTGACCACGTCATAGAACTCGCGCGCGCGCCGGTAGCGCTCATCGTGCTCCACGTGCTCGGTGAGGCCGAAATTCAGCGCTGCGTCCGGATTCGCGGTGGTGACGATGTTCCAGCCGGCGCGCCCGCCGCTGAGGTGATCGAGGGACGCGAAGCGCCGGGCGACGTGAAACGGCTGATCGAACGTGGTCGACGCGGTCGCCACCAGGCCGATGCGCTCGGTGGCGCCGGCGAGCGCAGAGAGCAGCGTGAATGGCTCGAACGACGTGACCGTGTGACTGCGCATCAGCGCGTTGAGCGGCATGTTCAGCACGGCCAGGTGGTCGGCCATGAAGAACGCGTCGAAACGAGCCTGCTCCAGGCGCTGCGCGAAGCGCTTGAGGTGAGAAAAACTGAAGTTCGCGTCCGGGTAGGCCCCCGGATAGCGCCAGGCGCCCGTATGAATGCTGACAGGGCGCATGAACGCGCCGAGCCTCAGCGTGCGTGCGGCCATCTTCGGCCTCCACGCCGCGAGCGCGGCCACTCCAAGCGTCCCGTTGCCATGTGCGATGTCTACTATAACGGATGCCGAGGCGAAAGCGGAAAATATAACGGATGCCACGGCGCCGGCGGGGACGGCGGGTGAGCTTCCTGGAGCCCCAGGCGCTCGCCGGGGGGTCCCCGGGCCGCGCGTGGCAGGTCGCCGCGCCGATCCGCTTCGAGGGCGGGGTCGCGTCGCTGGGCGGGTCTGCTTCGCGTGCTCCGTCGCCCGCGAAAAGGAGCTCTAACGGCCTGACCCAGGCCGTCGCGGGCGAGGGCGAGGGTTCGCGCGTGCTCGGGCACGCCTTCCAGGAAGCTCCGCCGCAGCTCGGGATCGTCGATGAGCGCGGCCTGCGCGAGCAGGCGGCGGTGGGCCTCGTCGAGGGCGGAGGCGGCAGCGGCGTGCTCGCCGAGGGCGTGGAGGCACTCGGCGTGAACGAGCCGAGGCCTCGCCTCACGTGCGCCAGCGTCGCATCGCTGTCTCCTCCACGGTTCGCCTGCTGGGCGGCGCGCAGGAAGAGCCGCCGAGGAGGAAGCTCTCGTCGTCCCGCCGGCGCACCCGCCTTTGCGTTAGATTCTGCCATCTTGCCGTGCATGGACGACCATGACAGCCCCATCATCCGAGCCGCTCGCCCCGAGGACGCCGAGCTCCTCGGCGCGCTCGCCCTCCGCTCCAAGGCGCACTGGGGCTACTCGCCCGAGTTCCTCGAGGCGTGCCGCGCGGAGCTCTCGATCTCGCCGGTGTACGTCGCGCAGCATCCGACCTTCGTCCTCGCGCGCGGAGACGAGCCGCTCGGGTTCTACACGCTCGAGGCCCTGAGCTCCACCGCGGTGGAGCTGGGCCACCTCTTCGTCGAGCCGGCGGAGATCGGACGCAGCCTCGGTCGCGCGCTCCTGTCGCACGCGCGTGAGGAAGCGCGGCGGCGCGGGTATCGCGTCCTCGTGATCCAGAGCGACCCGAATGCGGCGCGGTTCTACGAGGCCTGCGGCGCGCGGCGCGTGGGCGAGCGGCGCTCGGCCAGCATCCCTGGCCGGCTGCTCCCGCTCTTCGAGCTCGACCTGTCGGGCTGACGCGCCGCTGTTCGCGACCGAGCGAGCCGACTCACGCCGGCGCGGCCGCGCCGTCCGCCGCCCGGCGCAGCGCTGCCCGCGCGAGCAGTCGTGTGGAGTCGAGCGTCGGCAGCGGAGAGTTCGCGTCGCTCATGATGAGCGGGATCTCGGTGCAGCCGAGCACGACGGCGTCGCAGCCCTCCGCGCTCAGCCGCCCGATGATCCGCTGAAAGCAAGCGATCGCCTCGGGCCTGAAGACGCCGTACACCAGCTCCTCCATGATGATGCGGCTCATCTCCTCGCGCTCGGCGGCGCTCGGGCGCACCCACTCGAGCCCGAGCGCCGCGAGCTTCTCCGGATAGATCTCGCTCTCGACGAGCCAGCGAGTCCCGGTCAAACCGACGCGCCGGAGCCCGCGCAGGGCGGCCTGTTCCGCGACGACCTCGGCGATGTGCAGCCAGGGCAGCGGCGACCGCGGCTCGACGTAACGCAGCGCCTGGTGGATGGTGTTGTCCGGGCAGATCAGGAAGTCGGCGCCGATGCTCGCGAGCTTGTTCGCCGAGGCGAGCATCAGCGCCCCCACGCCCTCCCAGTCGCCGCGGTCGATGTGCTTCATGTACTCGGCGAGCGAGGGCGTGTGCATCGAGACCTCGGGGTGAGCGTGCGGGCCGAGGAGCGCTGCGCCTTCCGCGCAGAGGGTCCGATAGCAGAGCGCCGCGCCCTCGGAGGAGCAGCCGACGATACCGATGTGCTGGGTCATGACGAGCGTGCCCGGAGCGTACCAGAAGATGAGCTCGGGCATCAGCGCGCCCGTCGAGCGACAGGACGGATCCTCCTGAGAGAAGCCTGGCTCGTTTGCGCCGGCGCGTGAGCGCGCCGGCGGCACGTCCGCGCGCGGCCCCCTCACGGGCTCGCCGCCGCGCCGAGGAGCGCGCGCACGCCCGGCGCGTGCAGGCCGGGGCGCGCGCCTATCGCTGCGAAAGCGCTCCGGTGATCTCTGCCATGCTTGACGCAAAGCTATCTCGCGGGACGAGGCCCAGCACGCGCTGGGCCTTCTCGGTCGAGAAGCTCCCCCGGAAGCTCATGAACGCAGGCACCTGCTCCGCCGGGGCAGCGGGCGCCGCGAGCCGCCACCTCGGACAGCGCTCGCTCCCCTTCGGCCTTGCTCGCCCCATAGGCGTCGCCCTCGGCGTTCAGCGGCGCGGCCTCGTCGAGCACGCCCCCCCCGGTTCCTGAGCTGATACGCGGCGATCGTGGAGATGTGCACGAAGCGCTCGCAGCCAGCGACCCGCGCGGCCTCGGCGAGCGCCGCGGTGGCCTCCACGTTCACCCGCCGGGCCTCGTGCAGATCCGACGAGAGCGACGCGGCGCAATGCACCACGACCTGCGCACCGCGCACCGCCTCCTCCCGGGCGCGCTGCTCCGTCATCTCGCCGAGCACCGTCTCGGCGCCCATGCTCTCGAGCTCCGCGCGCGCGTCGGGCCGCCGCACCAGGGCGCGGACCCGCAGGCCCTCCTCGAACAGGCGCTTCACGACGTAGTGTCCAACGAACCCGTTCGCGCCTGTGACGAGGGCGACCTTGCCTTCCATCTCCATGAGAGCCTCCCAGCGCTCGAGAGCAGGAGAGCGCATCATGGCAGTATACTCGACCGAGGTACCGCGCCCTGCCCGGGCCGGTCCATCTCGACGGCTGAAGGCCACCCTGGATTGGTGGGCGCCCCGAAGCCGCGCGCGCGTCGAACCTGGGTCGGGCCACGATCTTCGGCGCGTCCCCGAGCCCGATCGAGGTTCCTTTCGTCCTTGATGAACCGGGCGATGCGGCCCCATACCCGCACGACCCTGCCCCAGTCGGCGCGGCGCTCGGCGAGGCACTTCGGGCTCACGGCGGGGACGTCGTAGATGATGCCCGGCACGTCCGCGCTGGTGAAGATCGCGGTCGAGCCCGGCAGCTCGCGCAGCGCCTGTCCGCTGTCGGGCTGCCAGGCGACGACGGCGTCGACGCCGCCGGATCTCAAGGTCTGCGGCGTCTGGTCCGTCGGCACATCAGGGGCCGCGCGGCGGCCCGCGAGGCGTTCCGCGCGATGGCGTCAGGGCTGAGCGGCGCCCTGGCCGTCTCCCTCGTCGGAGCCGTCGATATCCGGGCACTTCTGCACGATGAGATCGCACTCCGGGATGGTCGTCTCCAGTGCGCTCACCGGGGAAGCGCACGTGAGCGCCCGGACCTTCGCGACGTGCGCGAGCAGACACGCCTGGTACTCGGCCACGGTCGCGGTGCAGCCCGCGCGGGCGTCGGCCGGCGGCAGGCAGCTCGCCGGGGGCGCCGGGGGGGCCGCGGCCTCGTCCGCCCGCGGCTGCTGGGTCTCGGACATGCATTTCTGCATCACCGCCTCGCACGCCTGCCCGACCGTGGACCACAGCATGCCGACGAACTCGCAGGTATCCTGCTTGGAGAGCTCGAGGCTCGGCGCGAGCGACTGGCACGTGGACTCGACGTCGGCGGTCGTGAGGTCCTTGAGGTGCTTGCTGCTCACATCGGCGGGTATCGGAGCGGCCACCACGTCCTTGCCGCCCCAGAGGACGAGCGACAGGAAGGCCGAGAGTGCTCCGAATCGAATCAGTCGGTTCATTCGTTCTCTCCCTTGTACGAGCGGCCGCCTCGGCCGCGGTGGGGCTCGGGAGCAACCCACGTACCGGCGGCCTCGTTGTGCACGATCGGACCGCGCGCGCCCGGCGCGGCGGGGCGGGGCGGCCAAGGGATTCATTCGTCTTCCGAGCTTCCCGCCTTCCTGCTCGGCCGCTCTGACGATATCCCATGAGCTCCACCCTCCAGCGCTGTCCTCCGCGCCGCGCTGGCCGGGCGGGCAGGATGGGCACAGGGCTCCTCGCCCGCTGGAGAGCCTCCGATCACCGCGGACGGCGCCCTGGGGCCCGGAGGAGAAGAAGATGAACCGCCGAGGCGCCAAGGACGCCAAGAAGAGAACTTCTGGGCTCTCCTGGCGTCCTTGGCGCTTTTCTTCTGGATCGCTGTACCGGACGCGGCCGAGCGGCGCGTCGCCCGAGTTCGTCCCTGGTTCCACGCAGACGGCAGGCCCGTGGAGACCCGTGGACAGGGAGAGGGAGACGCCGGGGGGCGCGCTCCGGGCCCCGGGAGAGGCCCGGGGCGCCGGCCGTCAGACGAGCTCGCGCTCGCCGCCCGGATACACGAACGAGTCGCGGGGCGAGTACCACGAGGCGCTCTTCACCACCTGGATCGGGCTCCCGGGCCGGAGCGCATACACCGGGTGATCCTTCGCGAGGAACTCGACCGACAGGAGCTCGTACGGGTCGGCCATGTCCGCGATGTAGGGGTAGTTGCCGGCGAAGAGGCGATCTCCGATCTTCGTCACGTAGGTGAGGTGGCCGCGCGCGACCACGCCGATCTTGTTGCCGACGTGCGCCCGCGTCCGGATGATGGGCACGCCGTCCACCGAGGTCGTCGCCACGAGCTCCTTGCCGTGCAGCTCCAGCGTGGTCGACCCGGGCGACGCCGGCACGCCGCGCTCGCTCACATACCGGCGCACCGCGTCGGACGAGTTGAAGTAATGCGTGAAGAAGCGGGCCGGGCTCGCGCCGTCCGGCGTGGTGTGACCCGCGAGGTCGAGCCCGAGGTAGGTGAGCGAATACGCTCCGAAGCCGGACGTCTGCTCCGGCTTGTCGACCACGTACTGATTCATGTAGATGGCCCTGTTCTCGGCCGGCGTGAGGCCGCTCGGCAAGAGCGCCGCCGCGGCGTCCGGATCGGCGGGTATCCAGCTCGAGTAGAGCATCCGGCTATCGATGACCATCTGCGGCGCGGCGAGCTTCGACTCCGACATTGCGCTGTCTTTCTCCCCCCCGGGAAGGACGAGCACTATCACAACTCGCCGCCCGGCGATCGGCGGCTGTCCGGGATCGGAGACAGCGATTGCCCGGCCACGAGGGTGAGAGGCTGTCGAAGGAGGGAGTCGGGCGGGCGACACCGACGCAACCAGCAACGCTGGGCGGCGGGCGGGATCGCCGTTCGCCCGGGCCGCGCCGGCGCCCGACGTGGCAAGACGGAGGCGATGCGCCTACCCGAGCGCCGGTGAGCGGACAGCGCACCACCCCGAGCGCGCCCGCTGGCGGCGCGCTTCAGGCCGCGCCGACGAGGGGCTGGCGCGCAGGCGCCTGGCCCGCGGCGCCCGCCGGCGTCGGGCGCGGGCGACGTCTCCCGCCTCACCGCATCTCAGCGCCTCTGCCCGGGCCATTCTCCTCCGCCGTCGCCGCGCGCCGCGCAGCGCCGCCCCGGCGGCCGAGCCCGCCCCGGCCGCGCCGGGCCCCCGATCGCCGAGCCCATTTGGGAAACGCTCCTGTTACCTTGGGCGACGCTCCGCAGCGCACTGCGGGCGCAGGTTCGAGGGCAGCGGGCACGCCGGCCTGCTGCCCCATCGCCAGCCGAGGTCCGGATCCAACATGCAGCAGGACACGAAGGGCGCGCGCGTCTCTCTCCGCATCGACAACCTCGAAGCCGCGCTCGAGCAGGGGATCGACAACGAAGCGGCCGCGCTCGACGTGCTCGTGGCCGCCGCGGCGAAGGGGAGCCCGCACCCCGAGCTGTGGGCGAAGCTCCACGAGTCCGCTGCGCGCCACGACCGGTTCTCCGAGCTCGCGTTCGCGTATGAGCGCTTCGCCAGCGAGCGGCGCTTCGGGATGCTCCCGCAGGCCGCCCAGGCCGAGGTCCTCGTCCACGCCGCCGAGTTCCTCGCCGATTTCTTCGGCGACCCCGGCGGCGCTCGCCCCTACCTCGAGCGCGCGCTCTCCGTCCTGCCCTCGCATCAGGAGGCCTTCCTGCGCCTCGAGCGCATCCTCGTCGAGGCGAACGAGCCGCCGAAGCTCGCGGACCTCTACGCCCTCGCCGCGGGCTACCGCGCGGAGCGCGCCGAGCAGCTCGCGCTGCTCCGCCGCGCCTTCGCGCTCGTCGAGGTCAGCGGGAAAGAGGAGGAGCGCGCGGTCAAGCTGCTCCAGCAGATCCTCCGGATCGACCCCGGCGACGCCTCGGCGCGCTGGGCGCTCGAGGAGCGCTACGCGCGCGCCGGGCGGCTCCAGGAGATCGCGAGGATGCTCGAGCCGGCGCTCACCACGGAGCCGCCCCCGGCCGACGCGCTCGAGATCCGCGCGCGGCTCATCGACCTCTACAGCGGCCCGCTCAAGGAGATCGAGCGGGCTTTGCCGCACGTCGAGGAGGTGCTCGCGCTGAACCCGAGCCACGAGGCCGCCTACCGCGCCGCGGAGGCCCTGCTCGGGCGCAAGACGGCCGTCGTGCGCGCCGCCGCGGCGCTCGAGGCCGCCCACGCGCGCCGCGGGAGGCCGCAGGAAGCGGCGCGGATGATGGCCCTCCAGATCGAGAACCTCCGCGGGCCGCGCCGCGTCGAGGTGCAGAAGCGGCTCGTCGAGCTGCAGTTCCAGAGGCTAGGCGACCTCGCGGCGGCGTTCGCGCTGTCGGAGCAGATCCTCGCGGTCGACCCCTCGGACGAGGCCGTGCGCGACCGCTTCCTCCAGCTCGCGTCGGTGCTCGACCGCCGCGCCGACGCGGCGCGCGTGCTCGTGCGCGCCGCGTCCGGCGCCAAGGACAAGCCGCTCCGGGCGCACATCGCCGCCGACCTCGGCGAGCTGTACGAGGGCCTCGGGGACGTCCGGAAGGCGCGCGCGGCGTTCCAGCAGGCGCTCGACGGCGAGCCCGACGCCGCGGCCGTGCGGCGCGCGGCCCGCGGGCTCGCGAAGCTCTGCGAGCGCGAGCGCGACGCGCGCGGGCTCGCCGGCGCGCTCGAGCGGCTCGCCGAGGCCGAGACCGAGGCCGAGGCGCGCGAGGCCGCGGCGGAGCGGCTCGCGCGCCTCTACGAGGAGGAGCTCAACGACCCGGCGGGCGCGATCGCGGCGTACCGCAAGCTCGCGGAGGCGGGCTCCTCGCGCGAGGCGCGCGCCCTCGCCGCGCTCGAGCGGCTGTACGAGGCCACGGCCGCGCACGAGGGGCTCGCGTGGGTCCTCGAGCGGCGCGCCGAGGCCGAGCCGAACCGCCGCGCGGCGCGGGACCTCGCCTTCCGGGCGGCCGAGCTGCGCACCCGGCTCGCCGACCTGCCGGCCGCCATCGCCGCCTGGCGCCGCTACCTCGCGGCGTTCGGGCCGTCGCGCGAGGCGCACGCGCGGCTCATCCCGCTCCTCGAGCAGGAGCGGCGCTGGGCCGAGCTCGAGGCGCTCCTCGAGGCCGAGGCCGAGCTCGCGGCCGGGCAGGAGCGCGCCTCGGTCCTCGCCCGCATCGGCGCGATCCGCATGGCCCGGCTCGACGATCCGGCCGGCGCGATCGCCGCGTACCGCGAGGCGCTCGCGCTCGATCCGACGGATCGGCCGAGCCGGCTCGCGGTCGAGAAGATGCTCGGCCCGCCCCCGGCGAGCGGCGCCGGCGGCGCGGAGCCCACCCCGTCGCGGCAGAGCGCCCACCTCGTCCTGACCGACGATCAGCGGCTCGCGGCCTGCGCGGTGCTGGAGCCGATCGCGCGCGGGGAGGGCGCGGCGCAGCTCCTCGTGCGCGTGCTCGAGACCCGGGCGGAGATCGCGCCCGTCGCGTGGGCCCCGGGCGCGGCCGCGCCGGCGCCGGCCGACGTGTCGGGCCGGCTCGCGGCGCTCGAGGAGGCGGCCGCGGTCGCGGAGCGCGAGCTCCGGGATCCGAAGAAGGCGCTCGACCTGGCGGCGCGCGGGCTCTCGATCGCGACCGCGTCCGCGCCCGAGCGCATCGCCCGGTGGGTCGCCGAGGTCGAGCGGCTGACCGAGCACGGCAGCGAGTCCGCGCGGCGCGCGCCGACGCTCGCCGGCGCGCTCGGGGATCGCGCGGTCGACAGCGCGCCGCTGTCGCACCTCGCGCGGCGGGCGGGCGAGGCGCTGCTCGCGAGCGGCGACGTGACGCAGGCGCTCGCCCTCTACCGGCGGGCGCTCGCCTTCGAGCCGTCGTCGCGCGAGCTCATCGCCCGCGTGGACGCGCTCCTGCGCGAGCAGGGCAGCCCCGAGGAGCGGCTCGCCCTCTACCGCGAGGCGCTCGCGCAGCCGTGCACGCCCGCGCGGCGGCGCGAGCTCCTGCACGCGATCGGCACGATCCAGCGCCGCGACGTCGGCGACCTCGCCGGGGCGGCCGAGACGTACCGCGCGGCGATCGAGGACGACCCGGGCGACGACGCGGCGTACGAGGCGCTCCTGGAGACGTACGCGGCGGGCGGCGCGTGGGACGCGCTCTACGACGCGCTGGCCGAGCGGCTCCCGAGCGCCCCGCCCGACGAGCGCGTCGGGCGCGAGCTGCGCATGGCCGAGGCGGCGGCGAAGGGCGGGAAGGTGCCGAGCGCGGTCGCGCACTACCGCGCGATCCTGTCGGGCGGCGCGGCGCTCTCCGACGCGGCGCTCTCCGCGATGGAGGCGCTCGCGCTGTCCGCCGGCGACGCGGCGCTGCTCCGCGAGGTGCTCGAGCGGCGGGTCGCCGCCTCGGGCGATCCGCAGGACGAGGCGCTCTGGCTGGAGCGCCTCGGCGAGCTCGCGGCGTTCGGGATCGGCGGCGCGTCCGGCGCGGACGCCGCCCCGGGCGATCTCGACGCCGCGGTGGCGGCCTGGCTGCGCGCCGCCGCGCTCGCCGAGGGGCCGCTCGCGGATCCGGAGCGGGCGCAGAAGCTCTACGAGCGCGTGCTCTCCGTCGCGCCGAAGCACCGCGACGCCGCCGGCCGCCTCGCCGCGCTCTACCGCGGGCAGGGGGCCTGGGATCGGCTCGCCGCCGTCTGCGAGGTCCTGCTCGACACCGCGGAGGGCGACGACGAGGCGCTCGCCGCGCTCGCGGCCCTCGAGGACGCGGCGATCCGGGCGCGCGCGACGGCGCGCTTCGTCGACGCCGCGCTCGATCTCCGCGATCGCATGAGCGGCGAGGGGGAGGGGACCGAGGGGGAGCGGAGCGCGCCCGCCGGCAAGCCGGCCGCGGCGCGGCGCCGCGCGATCGACGCCGCGCTCGCGCGGGTGCTCGCCGCCGATCCCGACCGGCAGGACGAGGCCGCGTCCGTCTACCGGCGGCTGCTCTCGCCGCCCGAGGGCGGCGACGCCGCGCAGGGCGCGCTCGACCCCGCCGCGCTGGAGGCGTTCCGCGCCTTCCTCGCGCAGAGCCCGGACACGCTCGCGCGCCGCGTGGACCGGCGCTGGCTCTTCACGCTCCTCGTGGAGCGCGCGCGCGAGGACGAGCGCCGGAGGGCGCTCGCCGCGTGGGCCGCGTGGGAGGAGGAGATCGGCGAGCGCGCGGCGGCCGCGGCGCTCTACGCCCGGCTGCTCGAGGCGGATCCCGAGAACGACGACGCGCTCGCGGCGCGGGGGCGCCTCCTCGCCGAGCTCGGCGACGACGAGGGCGCGGCGGAGGTGCTCGCGATGCGCCGCGATCGCAGCGAGGGCAGCGCGCGCGTGGCGCTCGACGTCGAGCTCGCGACGCTCCTGCTCGATCGGCTGGATCGGCCGGCGGAGGCGCTCGACGCGGTCGCGCCCGCGATCGAGGCCGGGACCATCGAGCCCGCGGTGCTCGAGATCGCCGAGCGCGCGCTGGGGCGCCCCGAGACGCAGGCGCGCGCCGCGCTCTTGCTCGAGCGGGCGTGCGACGCGCTCGACGACCTTGAGGCGCGCGTCGCGCTGCTCGAGACGCTGCTCGCGAGCGCGCCCGCGCCGCGCCCACCGTCCGAGGCGAGCGCCGCGCCGGGCGCGCCGCGCGGCGCGCTCGACGGGGGCAGCCTCGCGTCCGCGCAGCGCGCCGCCGTCCGTCGCGGCTGGTTCGAGCGCCTGCTCGATCTCCACGAGGGCGACGCGGCGCGGGGCCTCGAGGTCGCCCTGCGCGCGGTCTCCGAGCTGCCCGGCGAGCTCGACCTCTGGGATCGGCTCGAGGAGCTCGGCCGCCGGGCGAAGCAGCCCGAGCGCGTCGCGGCCGCGCACGCCGCGGCGCTCGGCGACGCGGGCGCGGCGCTCCCGCCCGACGTCGTCGAGGAGATCGGCCGGCGGGCCGTCGAGCACCACGAGGAGTGGTTCGACGCGCCGGAGGCCGCCCTCGAGCTGCTCCGCCGGCTCGTGGAGCTCGTGCCGGGCTCGCTGTGGGGCTTCGAGCGGCTGAAGCTCGCCTACAACGCGGCCGAGCGCTGGGAGGACCTCTTCGCGCTCTACGACGCGATGCTCGAGCGCACCTCGGCGCCCGACGAGCGCATCTTCCTCCTGGAGGACGCCGCGGCCGTGGCGCGCGACCTCGCGGGCGACGGCGAGCGCACGATGCGCTACCTCGAGCAGCTCCTGCCGCTCCAGGACGACGCGCGCACCCGCGCCGCGCTCGAGCGGCTCTACGAGCGGCACGGCAGGCACCGGCCGCTCATCGATCTCCTGACGGCCGAGCTGCCGAGGCTCTCCGGCGAGGCCGCGGAGCGGCTCCGCGAGCGCATCGCGCTCCTCTGGATCGAGGGGGTCGGCGACGCCGCGTCGGCGCTCCCCGCGATCGAGCAGCTCCTCGACGCGTGGCTCTCGTCCCGCGCGCCCGGCGCGCCCCGCGCCGCCTTCGCGCTGCTCGAGCGCATCGTCGCGGCGATCCCGCCCGAGCAGGCGCCCGCCGGCGAGGCGGGCGCGCTCGCCGCGCGCGCGGCGCGGCAGCGGTCGGCGGTCCTGCTCGCGCGGCATTACCGCGAGGAGGGGCGGCCGGAGGACCTCGTGCGCGCGCTGGAGGTCCAGCTCGAGGGCGCCGACGTGGACGACCGCCCGGCGCTCCTGCGCGAGATCGTGCGGCTCCGCCGCGACGCCCTCGGCGACGAGCCGGGCGCGTTCGCGCGGCTCGCCGAGCTCATCGAGCTCAGGCCGTCGGACCCCGGCGATCGCGCCGAGCTCGCGGAGCTCGCCGAGCGGCTCGGCCGGCACGACCGGCTCGCCGAGGTCCTCGCCGCCGCCGAGCCGCGCGCCGAAGGCCCGCAGCAGGCGCTCGCGCTCGTCCGCGACGCCGCGCTCCTCCGCCGCGACCGGCTGGGCGACGCGGACGGCGCGATCGCGCTCTTCCGCCGGCTCTTCTCGCTGGCCGAGCGCCACGGCGACGCCGCGGCGGCGCGCGACGCCGCCCGCGCGCTCGACCGGCTCTTCGCCGAGGGCGACCGCGTCGCCGAGCGGTGCGACGTGCTCGACACGCTCGCCGCGCTCGAGGCCGACCCGGCGGCGCGGCGCGAGGCCCTCGGCGAGCTCGCGCGGCTCGCCGCGTCGCGGCTCCGCGACGAGGCGCGGGCGATCGCCGCGTACTCGGCGCGCCTCACCGACGACCGGCAGGACCTCGAGGCGCTCGACGGGCTCGCCGCCATCCTCGAGGAGGGCGGGCGCTACCGGGAGCTCACGGCCGTGCTGGAGCGCCGCGCGGCCGTGCGCGGCGGCGCGGGCGGCCGGCGCGATCTCGGGCGGGTCGCGCGGCTCTTCGAGCGCGAGCTCGGCGACGCCGAGCAGGCGATCGCCACCTGGCGCCGCATCCGCGAGGAGCTCGCGCCCGATCCCGAGAGCGGGGACGCGCTCGTTGCGCTCTACACGCGCGCCGAGCGCTGGGCCGACCTCGTCGCGCTGCTCGAGGTCGAGGCGTCGGCGGCCCGCGCGCTCCCCGGCGGGGCCGGCGCGGCGCGCAGCGCGGAGCTCTTCCGGCGCCTCGGCGACACGCACCGCGATCGCACGCTCGCGTGGGAGCGCGCCGTCGAGGGCTACCGCCGTGCGCACGAGGCCGAGCGGGCCGAGGGCGGCGAGGGCGGCGAGGGCGGCGAGGGGGCCGCGCGCGGGTCGGCCACGGCGCGCGCGGGGCTCGAAGAGCTGCTCCGCCGCATCGATCCGGCGTCGGCCGAGCACCGCGGCGCGCTTGTCGCGGCGGTGGGCGCGCTGCTCGAGATCTGCGCCGCCGCGGACGACTGGCGCGCCGAGGTCGCGCTGCTCGAGCCGCGGCTCGCCGCGGCCGAGACGGACGCCGAGCGGGTCGCCATCCTGAAGGCCTCCGCGGCGCTGCTCGAGGAGCGCGGGGGCGACCGGGAGGGCGCCTTCGAGCTCGCCTTCCGCGCGTTCCTCCTGTCCCCCGGCGAAGGGCAGCCCGAGGGCCTCCTGCGGCTCGCCGATCTCGCGGGCCGCTGGCACACGATCGCCGACGCGCTCCCCGAGCTCGAGCGCCGCGGCGACGTGCCGCCCGCCACGCTCCGCGACCTCACCTTCCGCGTCGGCCGCTGGCACCGCGACGCGCGCGCCGACGCCGACGCGGCCGAGCGCGCGTTCGAGCGGGCGCTCCTCCACGACCCCACGAACAGCGCCATCCTGCTCGATCTCGCGGAGCTCCTGCGGCACCGGCGCGGCCCCTCGCTCGTCCCGACGCTGCTCCGGCTCGCGGCGGCGACCGGGCACGACCTCGCCCTCTACCGCGAGGCCGTCGAGACCGCGCGCGGCGCGGGCGACGCCGCCCGGGCCCGCGACATCGCCGCGGAGCTCCTCGAGATCGCCGTGCGGCGCCTCGGCGACGAGGAGGGGCAGCCGCCGGTCCCCGGCGCGTGGCCCCCGTCGCGCGCCGCGCTCTGGGCGATCGACGCGCTCGTCGCCATGCTCGCGGACGCCGGCGAAAGGCCGCAGATCGTCGCGCTGTGCCGGCGCGGCGCCGCGCTCCCGCTCGCGTCGAGCGAGCAGCGCCGGCTCCTGCGGATCGCGGCCGAGGCGGCGGAGCCCGAGGAGGCGATCGCCCTCTACAGCGGGCTCTTCGGCGACGATCCGGCGGACGAGCCGGTCGGCGAGAGCCTCGCGGCGCTCCTCCGGAGGGCCTCCCGGCACGAGGAGCTCGTGCGCCTGCGCGAGCGGCAGATCGAGGTCTCGGGCGACGCCGAGCGCCGCGTCGCGCTCCGGTACGACGCCGCGGAGCTCCTCGCGGAGACCCCGCGCGCCGCCGACGCGATCGCGCTGCTCCGCAAGAACCTCGCCGAGCGCCCGGGGCACGCCGCGTCGATCGACAAGCTCGCCGCGCTGCTCGAGGCGGGCGGGCTGCACCGCGAGCTCATGCTGCTCCGCGAGGAGCAGGCGTCCGCGCGCGAGGCGGAGGGGGTCGGGCCGGCGGCGGCCGAGCTCTGGCTCCAGGCGGCGTCCCTCGCCGAGCACGAGCTCAACGAGCCCGAGCGCGCGATCGCGAGCTACGGCCGCGCCGCGGAGATCGGCTCGGTCGAGGCGCTCGACGCCCTCGCCCGGCTGCTCGCGCGCCGCGGCGAGCACGCGGCGGCCGCCGAGGCGCTCGAGCGGCTCTGCGCGAGCGCGCCGCCCGAGGAGCTGCACCAGGCCGCGCTGCGCCTCGCGGACGCGTACCTCGCCGCCGGCGAGCCCGACCGCGCCCGCGCCTCCCTCGAGCGCGCGGTGCCGCGCGCCGCCCAGCCCGCGCCGCTCCGCGAGCGGCTCGCGTACCTCTACCGCGCGTCGGGCGCGTGGGGCGCGCTGGCCGAGCTCATCGCCGGCGACGCCGCGCGCGCCGACGAGGCGCAGGCCCGGCTCTCGCTCCTCCGCGAGGCCGCGGATCTCTACCTCGCGCGCGCGAGCGCGCCCGCCGCCGCGATCCCGCTGTTCGACGAGGCCATCGTCCTCGTCCCCGACGACCTCTCGCTGCGCCTCGCGCGGAGCCGCGCCCTCTCCGCCGCGGGCAGGACCGACGACGCGACCGCGGCCCTGCGCGCGATCGTCGCCGACTTCGGCAGCCGCCGCCCGAAGGAGCGCGCGTTCGTCCACTACGAGCTCGCCCGCGTCGCGCTCGCCGCGGGCGACCGCGCCCGCGCGATGGCCGAGTTCGACCTCGCGCTGCGCGTCGATCCCGCGCACCCCGACGCGCTCCACGGCCTCGCCGGCCTCGCCCTCGAGGACGGCCAGCTCGAGCGCGCGCACCGCGCCTACCGCGCGCTGCTGCTCGTCGCGCGCCGGCCCCGCGACGAGGGCGGCGAGGGGTTCGCCGGCGCGCGGCGCAGCACGATGCCGCCGACGCGCTCCAGCGTGGCCCTGCCGACGTCGACCTCGTTCAGCCGGGCGGAGGTCCTCCTCGCGCTCGGCGAGATCGCGCGGCGGCAGGGCGCACCCGATCGCGAGGTCGAGTACGTCGAGTCCGCCTTCGAGGCGGCGCGCGAGAGCGACGCCGAGCACGAGAAGCTCCTCGCCGCGCTGCGCGCCCGCGGGCGCCACGACCTGCTCGCCCGCGCGCTCGAGGCGCGGCTCGCCGGCCCGGCCCTCGAGCCCGCCGAGGACGCCGCCGCCGCCCTCGGCGAGCTCGCGTCGCTCTACGAGGGCCCGCTCGATCGCCCGGAGCCCGCGCTCGCGGCCCGCCTGCGCGCCCTGGATCTCGCGCCGGGCGCCGGCCCCGCCCACGACGCCGCCCTCGATCTCGCGCGCCGGCTCGGCCAGACGCACCGGTACCTCGAGCTCGTCGAGCGGCTCTGCGCGCGGGCGGCCTCCGAGCCGTACGAGGTCGCGCTCCTGCTCCGCTTCGCCCGCGCCCTCGAGCTCGCGCCGGACGGCCTCGAGCGCGCCGCGGCCGTCTACCGCCGCGCCGAGGCGAAGATCGCGGCCGGCGGGCCCTCGGCCGGGCGCGAGGCGGGCGCCGACCTCGAGCAGCTGTGGCGCTCCCTGGAGGCCATCTACGACCGCCTCGGCGACCGCCTGGCGCAGGCCGACGTCCTCCGCAAGCGCATCGCGCGCGCCGACGACGCGCGCGCCGAGGGCGCGCACGCGGCCCCTGCGGGCCGCCCGGATCGTGCCGAGCCGCGGTACCGCCTGGCCGCGCTGCTCGCCTCGGACCCGGCCGAGGTCGATCCGGCGATCTCCCTCCTCGAGGAGGCGCTCGAGCTCTCCGCCGATCCGGACCGCGCCGAGGCGATCCTGCGCGACGCGCTCCGCGTGGATCCGAGGAACCCGCGCGCGATCCGCCTCTTCGAGCGCCTCGCCCGGCAGAGCGGGCGCCCGCGCGCCCTGGTGGACGCGCTGCTTTTGCTCGCCGAGATCGAGGGCCCGGGCGTCCTCGAAGAGGCGGTCCGCACCGCCCGCGCGCTCGGCGACCGCGAGCTGGCCGAGTCGATCCTGCTGCGCATCGTCGGCGCCGGCGCGGCGCCCTCGTCCGACCCGCCCGGCACCGCCTGGGCGCTCGTCGCCCTGGCCGAGCTCCGCGAGGAGGCCGGCGATCTCGCGGCCGCCGCGTGGCTCTGCGAGCGCGCCGCGCGCGCCTCGGCGCCCGAGGACGAGCGCGCGCTGCTCCTGCACGCCGCGGAGCTCGCCGCCGGCCCGCTCGACGACCTCGCCCGCGCCGCGCGCCTCTACGAGGAGCTCCGCGCCCGCGAGCCCGCCGAGCGCGAGATCTGGATGCCCCTCGCCGGCGTGTACCGCCGGAGCGGCGACGCCGCGCGCCTCTCGACGCTGCTCGAGGAGACCGTCCCCCTCGTCGACGACCTCTCCGAGCGCTGCGCGCTGCGCCTGGAGCGCGCGCGCCTCCTCGCGCAGGAGTCGCCGGCGCAGGCGGCGCTCCTGCTCCGCGACATCCTCGACGAGGACCCGACCCAGGTGGAGGCCGCCATCCTCCTCGCCACCATGCTCGAGGAGGCCGGCCGCACCGAGGAGCTCGGCGAGCTCTTCGCGCTGCAGCTCGACGCCGCGAAGGACCGCGCGGACGTGGCCTCGATCGCGTCGATCTCGATGCGCCTCGGCGCCCTCCTCGAGCAGCGCGGCGACGATCGCGGCGCGCGCGACGTCTACCTCGGGGCCGTCGACTGGGACGCCACGAACCGCGACGTCCTGCGCGCCCTCGTGCGCCTCAGCCGCAAGCGCGACAGCGCGGACGATCTCGTCGACGCGCTCGAGAAGCTCCTGCGCATCGAGCAGGGCGACGAGGCGGCGCAGATCGCGCTGGAGCTCTCGGAGCTGCACGGCGCGCGCGGCGACGACGCCGCCGCCGAGGCCGCCCTCAAGGCCGGCTACGCGGTCTGCCCCGCGAGCGACCGGCTCCGCGAGGAGCTCGCGTCGCGCTACGCGGCCCGCGAGGCCTGGCACGCGCTCGCCGAGCTGCACGTCCTCACGGCGCGCGTCGCCGGCGCCGACGAGGCGCGCGTCGCGTCGCTCTGCCGCGCCGCCGAGATCCTCCGCGACCGCGCGGGCGACGCCGCGGCCGCGGCCGAGCTCCTCGAGCGCGCCCTCGGCGTCGCCCCCGGCGACCGCGACGTCCTGCTCGCGCTCATCGACGCGTGCGGCGCGTCCTCCGACCACGCCCGCGCGGCCCGCGCGCTCACGGCGACGCTCGAGGCGAGCCCGGACGACCCGTGGCTCTACCGCGCGCGGGCCGAGGTCCACGGGGCGCTCGGGCAGGGCGACCGCGCGCTCGCCGATCTCGAGCGCGCCTACGCGCTCGGCGGCGCCGAGTACGCGCGCGAGCTCGTCGCCGAGCTCGAGCGGGCGCTCGCGCGCGCGGCGGCGCGGCCCGCCGAGGCCGAGCCCGCGCCGTCCGAGCCCGCGCCCGACGCGGCGGCGGCCGCCTCGCCCCGCGCGCTCCGGCTGCGCCTCGCCGAGATCCTCGCGCGCTCGGGCGATCTCGAGCGCGCGCGCGCCCACCTCGGCGACCTGCTCCACGCCGACTCCAAGGATCGCGCGGCGCTCAAGGCGCTCGCCGGCCTCGAAGAATCGGCCGAGCGGTGGGACGCCGCGAGCGCGGTCTACCGGAGGCTCATCGCGCTCGAGGAGGGCGACGCCCTCGTCGCGACCGCGCTCCGCCTGGCCGGCGCCTGCGCGCGCGCCGGCCACCTGAGCGACGCCCGCGGCGGGCTCGAGCGCGCGCGCCGCGCCGCGCCCGGCAACGCCGAGATCCGCGAGCGCCTGCGCGCGCTCTACGCCGAGATCGGCGCGAGTCGCGAGCTCGCCGCCATCACGCTGGAGGAGGCCGCGGCCGCGTCCGACGTGGCTGGCCGCTTCGCGCTCCTCGTCAAGGCCGGCCGCCTGCTCCTCGAGGTCGGCGACGCGGCGCAGGCGGCCCCGGTGCTCCGGGAGGCGCGCTCCCTCCGCCCGGAGGATCAGGAGGTCGCCCTCCTGCTCGTGGACGCGCTGACGGCCGCGGGCAGCCCCAAGGAGGCGCGCGCGGTCACCTCGGAGCTCATCGTCGCCAGCAAGGGGCGCCGCTCGCGGCTCCTCGGCGCCGTCTACCACCGCCTCGCGCGGATCGAGGACGCCGAGGGGAATCCGCGCGAATCGCTCACGGCGCTCTCGAGGGCGCTCGAGAACGACCCTCAGAACGGCGAGCTCGCCATGGCGCTCGGCGAGAGCGCGCTCGGGCTGGGGGAGCAGGACATCGCCGCGCGCGCTTACCGCGCGGTCACCCTGATGAAGATTGCCCCCGAGCCCGGCGAGGGCGGCACCACGCTCGCCGCGCGCGCGCTCGCCTATTACCACCTCGGCGCGATGGCGCTCGCCGCCGGCGATCGCCGCAAAGCGCGCCTGATGCTCGACAAGTCCGTCTCCGAGGACGGGTCGCTCGAGGCGGCCCGGGCGCTCCTCGACGAGCTGCGCGCCGGCTAAACCCCCCTCCCGCGCGTCTCGTCAGGTATGCCCCGGTCGCGGCGGCCGCCCTCGCGGCCGCCCGAGGCGGCGCGCGGGGGCGCCGGCGCGCCCGATTCCAGCGGTATTTTGCGGCTTTGGGGTGCCTCTCCGGCCCGCGGCGGCGCCGCGCCGCGGGCCCTCCCGGCGGCGCGTTCCCCCGCTGGCGCGCCGCTCCGGCGCGGCCTTTCAGGGGTCCGCGCGATGCCCGCTCTCAGAAATCGCGATTTCTCCCCGCATTTTTGTCTTTTTTTGTCCTGAGTCGTGTGTAAGGTTCACTAAGGCTGTGCGCGGCGAGGTGTCGCGCGCGAGCTCATGTCCGAGGAGAGTGCCATGGCAACTAAGAAGACGGCCGGGGGCGGCGCGAAGAAGACGTTGAGCAAGAGCGGCCTGATCCAGGCCATCACCGAAGCTGCCGGTGATGAGCTGAGCCGCAAGCAGGTGAAGAACGTTCTCGAGTCCCTCATCACGATCGGTCATCGCGAGCTGAAGAAGTCGGGCGTGTTCACGCTCCCCGGCTTTGCGAAGTTCCGGGTGGTCAAGCGCCCTGCGACGAAGGCGCGCCAGGGGATCAACCCGTTTACCAAGCAGCCGATGACCTTCGCCGCGAAGCCGGCGAGCAAGTCGGTCCGCGCTCGGCCGATCAAGGCCATCAAGGACGCGCTCCTCTAGGCAACAGGATCTCCCAGGGGAGCGCAGGGCGGCCACGGCGACGTGGCCGTTCTTGCTCCATGGCCCCGCGCCGGCCCTTTCGGGCCCGTGGCGTGGGGCGGGGCCTCCCGCGCGCCGTCGGCCGCGCGCCGGCCGGACGCCGGCTCCCGGGGCCGGGGGCGCGAGGCGGCCCAGCGCCGCCCGCGCCGTCACGCCGCGGCGTGCGTCATTTCTTGCGGCTGTAGGCCTGCGCCGCCACCGGACCCGAGCCGGTGCGCGCTTTGACGACCAGCTTCACCGTCGCCGGCAGGGGGAACGGCCATTGGTAGCAGCTCTGCTTGGCGCCGATGGCGGCAGTCGGGCCGGTGTCCGAGTCGACCGCGAGCACCGGTTTCAGGTTGAGCGCGGCGAGCCCCGGCTGGCCTCCGGCGTTGAGGTCGAGCTCCAGCTGCAGATCGACCTCGGTGACGGTGGGGAGCGCCTGCGCCAGGAACGTGTAGCAATAGCCCGGTTGGAGCATGAAGGTCTGCCCCGAGGCCGTCTGCCCCTCGGGGACCACGTTGCACACCGGCGCCCCCTCCGGCTGCATCTTCGGCGCCTCGCCGGAGGCGCGGCCCTGGAACATGGTGGTCATCGCCAGCGACTGGACTCCATCGCAGGGCGCCGCCGTGGGCACTGCGACCGGGGGCAGGCCGGCGTCCGGGGGCGGGGCGGACACCGTCGGCTGCGGGGGCGGCAGCGCCCCCGCGTCCGGGGGCTCGTCCGCGAACTCCGACTCCTTGCTGCCGCCGCCGCAGCCCAGCGCTGCCGCCGCGAGAGCCAAGAGCACTGCTGAACCCAACGACCTACCCGTCACCGTCATCTGCGGCCTCCTCGCGCACGCCCTGCCGCACGCCGCGGCTCCTCGTTCGGACAGCTGCGCTCGCGGGCGCTCATACACCCGAAGGAGGCCGGGGGCTACGAGCGAGGCGCCTTCGCCCGGGCGGGCCAGCGCAGGCGCGCCCGCGGCGGCGGCCCCGCTCGCGCGCCGCTCGCGCCGCTCAGCCGGACCCGCCCACGAGCTCGCGCAGGATGCACATGCGCGCGACGAGGAGCGCCTCGGGCCGGATCGCGTGGTCGAGGTACGCGGCCGAGTTCGCCTCCACCAGCGACTCGCGCAGCATCCCCTGCTCCAGGAAGGTAACCGCGCGCCCGAGGTGCAGCCGCGCCCTGTCGGCCGCGATCCCCATGCCGGCGCTCGCCAGCATCTCTCGTTCCAGGAACCACCGCGAAAACTCTCCGGGACGATCGAGCTTCGCGCGGGAGCCTTGGTCGGTCATGACGTAGGCTACCTCACTTTTTTCTCCTCGGCCAGCCGAGCCCGGCGGCGATGACGCTGGAAATCATGGCAGAAACAGCATGAATCCGCCGGACGGGCGCGATGAAAGCCGGGGCGTGACCCGTCCAAAGCCACATCCGGCGAACGGCCCTGAAGCCCGGTGGATCGGGCCTCGGGGCCCGCTCCGCGGCGCTCCCGCGAGCGATCGGTTGCGTCGCGAGCCCGTCAGTGAGATTGAACGCGGCGTTCTGCCGGAATTCGAGGAGGTTCTTTTGCTCCGTACGTTGGGCGTCCTGCCAGCCATGGTCCTCACCGCCGCCCTCGCTGCTGGTTGTCAACAGCGAGAGGCCTCCCCACCGCCGAGCTACGCGAACCAGCCCCCGCCCGGCTACTACCAGCAGCCCGGCTACCAGCAGCCTGGGTACCAGCAGCCCGGCTATCAGCAGCCGGGGTATCAGCAACCCGGGTATCAGCAGCCCGGCTACCAGCAGCCCGGGTATCAGCAGCCGCAGCCCGGGTACCAGCAGCCGGCGCCGACGCAGCCCGCCCCCACGCAGCCGGCGCCGACGCAGCCCGCCCCGACGGCCTCGACGCAGCCCGGCGGCTTCCCGTGGCCGTTCCCGTTCCCTGGCCAGACCGGCGGCCAGCAGACCGGCGGCCAGCAGCCCGCGCCGAGCGGCAGCGGGAGCAGCTCCGGCAGCGCGTCGCCGGTCGACCCGAACTTCGCCTCTGCCGCGACCATCCCGCTGAACAACCTCGCGGCCACCGAGGCGCCGGGCATGACGAAGGAGGGCGGGCCGATCGCGGGCCAGTTCAGCGCCGGGCAGACCCTCGAGCAGCAGATCCAGCTGATGCCCGGCAAGTGCTACACGATCCTCGGCGTCGGCGCGGGGATCACCGAGCTCGACATCAGCCTCGTCGCGCTGACCCCCATCCCGATGGGCTCGTCGGTGCTGGCGCAGGACAACCTGACCGGCGCCAACGCCGCGCTCGGCGGCCGGGGCAATTGCTACCGCTGGTCGCTGCCCGTGGGCATCAACGCCAAGTACATCGTCAAGGCCACCGCCGGCTCGGGCGTGGCCGCCGCGCAGCTCTACGTGAAGTGACGCGCGAAAGCGCCGAGGACGCCGGGAGATCTCTCTCCGGGCGTCCTCGGGGGCTCGCCGTGAAGCGACGCGCGAAAGCGCCGAGGACGCCGGGAGATCTCTCTCCGGGCGTCCTCGGGGGCTCGCTCCGTCGGTCGGCGCTGGGTGTTAGACGCGGATCCCGGGCGCCGGGAAGCCGCGGCAGAGCTCCGCGACCTCGGCGGCGATGCGCGCGATGCGCGCCTCGTCGTTGACGTTCTGCGCTACGTCATCCATCCACGCCGCCAGGCGCTCCATCTCGGCGACGCCCATGCCGCGCGATGTCACCGCCGGCGTGCCGATGCGGAGCCCCGACGGATCGAACGGCTTGCGCGGGTCGAACGGGATCGAGTTGTAGTTGGCCACGATGCCCGCGCGATCGAGCGCCTGCGCGTAGGGCTTCCCGCCGATCCCCTTCGGGGTCATGTCGATGAGCAGGAGGTGGTTGTCGGTCCCGCCCGTGATGAGCCGGAAGCCGCGCGACTCCAGCGCGCGCCCGAGCGCCTGCGCGTTCTGCACGATCTGCTTCGCGTAGTCCCGGAACCCGTCCTCCGAGGCCTCCTTCGCCGCGACCGCGATGGCCGCGGTCGTGTGGTTGTGCGGCCCGCCCTGGAGGCCCGGGAACACCGCCTTGTCGATCGCGCTCGCGTGCTCCTTCTTGCAGAGGATCATCGCGCCGCGCGGGCCCCGGAACGTCTTGTGCGTCGTCGACGTCACCACGTCGGCGATGCCCACCGGCGACGGGTGCGCCCCGCCGGCCACGAGCCCCGCGATGTGCGCGATGTCCGCCGCCAGGATCGCCCCGACCTCGTCGGCGATCGACCGGAACGCGGCGAAGTCGATCGTGCGCGGGTACGCCGTCGTCCCGCACCAGATGAGCTTCGGCCGGTGGGCGCGCGCCAGGTCGCGCACCTGGTCGAGGTCGATGCGGTGATCGCTCTCGCGCACCCCGTACGGGACGCTCTTGAAGTACTTCCCCGTGATGCTGACCGTCCAGCCGTGGGTCAGGTGCCCGCCCGCGGGCAGGCCGAGGCCCATGATCGTGTCGTTCGCCTGCGCGAACGCGAGGTAGACGGCGAGGTTGGCCGGGCTCCCGGAGTAGGGCTGCACGTTCACGTGGTCGGCCCCGAACAGCTTGGCCACCCGCGTGCGCGCGAGCTCTTCGACCACGTCGATCTGCTGCTGGCCCTCGTAATACCGCTTGTGCGGGTAACCCTCGGAGTACTTGTTCGTCAGCACCGAGCCGGTCGCCTCGAGCACCGCCCGAGACACGTAGTTCTCGCTGGCGATCAGCCGGAGCGTGTCCGCCTCGCGGCGCTCCTCCAGGCGGATCAGCTCGGCGATCTCCGGATCGACCTCGCTCAGCGGCCGCAGGCCCTGCACGTCGTTCTTCACGCTCATACCTCGAACTCCCCGCGTGAAAGGATGTCGGTGACCCGCCAGAGGAACGAGTTCGCCAGTACCCCGTCGATGATGCGGTGGTCGTAGGACAGCGCGAGGAACATGACCGGATGGATCGCGATCGAGTCCTCCTTGTCCTTCGTGACCACCACGACGCGCTTCTTGATCTCCCCCATCCTCAGGATGCCGACGTTCGGCTGTGAGATGATCGCGCCGCCGAACAGGTTGCCCTTGAGGCCGGGGTTGGAGACCGTGAAGGTCGTGTTCGCCAGGTCGTCGGCGGTGATCTTGCCCGACTTCGCCCGCCCGGCCAGCTCGTCGATGCTCCGCGCGATGCCGCGCAGCGACAGCTCGTCCGCGTGCTTGATGCTCGGGACGATGAGGCCGCCGGGCGTGTCCACCGCCACGCCGAGGTTGACGTCGCGCAGCACCACGTACGAGTTCTCGAGCACGCGCGCGTTGAACTCCGGGTGCTCGCGCAGCGCGCGGACGGCCGCGGCGCAGATGAAGGACAGGAACGTCAGCGACACCCCAGCCTTCTTGAACTCGTCCTTGTGCGCGTCGCGCAGCTTCGACGTCTCGTGCAGGTCGACCTCGGCGACCGTCACCACGTGCGGCGAGGTCACCTTGGAATAGACCATGTGGTCGGCCGTGATGCGGCGGCGGCGGCTGAAGGGCACCACCTTGTCGCCCGGCTTGGGCGTGTAGGGCGGCACCTTGTACGCGCCGTACCCGACGCCGGGCACCGGCGGCACGAACCCGCCGCTCGACTGGATGAGCTGCGACAGCTCGGCCGCCTGGCTCGCGGCGATCCCCGGCGAGGGCGCCGCGCTCGCCTGCAGCGCCGGCGCCGGCTCGGCCGCCGCGCCATGCGCCGCGCGCATCACGTCGTCGCGCGTGATCCGACCGTGCTCGCCGGTCCCCTGCACGCCGCGCAGATCGACGCCCGCCTCGAGCGCCAGCTTCTTCGTCGACGGGCTCGACAGCGGGCGGGCGCTCTCGTCATGCCCGTTGCTGCCCGGCGCGGGCGCCGGCGCCGGCGCGGGCGCCGGGGAGCTGGCCGCGGCCGCGGCCTGCGGGCGCTGCTCCGCTGCGCCCTGCGCCTCCGCCGCCTCGTCGATCTGGCAGAGCAGACCCTCCTTGGCGACCACGGATCCCTCGGCCGCCGCGATCCGCGTGACGCGACCGGCGGTCGGCGCCGGGATCTCCGTGTCTGCCTTGTCGGTCGCAACCTCGAGCAGCGGCTGCTCGCGCTTGACGAAATCGCCCTCGCGCACGAGCCACCTCGAGACGGTCCCCTCGAGCACGCTCTCGCCGAGCTGCGGCATGCGAACATCGACCATCGCTTCTCGCTCCTCCAACGCGCGCCGCCGTGAGCGCCCGTTTCTCGGGGCAAGGCGGCACGGTCGTATACGCCGCCCGCCCTTCGAGGGCAACGACACAGTGTTCGTTCGCTGCGTATCCTTTTCGCAATTCGCCCGCCGCTGCCTGGGTCGGCTCGGCGACGACGAACCGCGCCCGCCGACACGCCCGGCGCAGGAGGGCTGGAATCGTACGTGGAACCGTACGTAGAACGCACGTCGACGCACGTAGACGCTGGCGCGCCCGAGCCGGTAAAAGGGCCCGGTGCGTGACGCCGCGCCGGATGTGACCGCGGTCCCTCGTCCCCGGGCCGCCTCGACCGAGATCGCACGCGAGCGCCCCGACGCCGGGCCGGCGCGCGTCGCGGGGGCGCGGGCGATCTGCGCGGTCTCGCTCGGCGCGATCGCGTTCCTGCTGCTGCAGATCTTGACCTACGGCTACGGCCGCGATCAGGGCATCTACGCCATGGTCGCGCGGGCGGTGCTCGACGGCGGCATGCCGTACCGCGACGCGTTCGACTTCAAGCCGCCCGGCATCTTCTTGATCTACGCGCTCGCGCGCGCGCTCTTCGGCCCGGCGCAGTGGGGCATCCGCGCCCTCGAGGTCGCCGGCCTCGCCGGCATGTGCCTCGCGATGACGTCGCTCGCCGGCCGCGCCTTCGGCGATCGCCGGATCGGGATCGTCGCCGCCGCGCTCGCCGTGCTCGTGCACGCCCAGCTCGATTTCTGGCACACGGCGCAGCCCGAGTCGTTCGGCGGCATGCTCACCGTCGCCGCCCTGCTCGTGGCCGCGCGCGGCGTGGGGCAGGGCCGCGCCGCCGGCGCGCCGCGCCCCGCTCCGCGCGCGGCCGCGCTGGTCGCTTCGGGCGCGCTCTTCGGCGCCGCCGGCCTCCTCAAGCCGCCCCTCGCCGGCGGCGGCGTCGTGCTCGCCGTCGCGCTGGCCGCGCCCGCCCTCGCCGAGCTCGCGCGGCGCGGCGCGGCGCTCGCGCGGCGCAGCGCCGCGAGCGCCGCGGCCGTCCGGCCCGCGATCGAGGGCGAGCCCGCGCCCTCTCTTCCGGGCGCGCCGCCGGACGCGCCCGCGCGCTCTCTTCCGGGCGCGCCCGCGCGCTCTTCCGCGCCCGCGCTCGTGTGGGCCGCGCTCCGGCCCGCCCTGCTCATCGCGCTGGGCGGCGTGCTCCCCGTGCTCGCCTGCGTCGCGTGGTTCGCCGCGAAGGGGGCGCTCGGCGATCTGTGGGAGGTCCTCTTCGTCTTCACGCCGCATTACACCGCGCTCGGGTGGCGCGGCGTGGGCGTGCTCGAGATGGCGTGGCACGGCGTCAGCGAGTGGCTCGTCCGGTACTCCGGCCCGATCGCGCTCGGCCTGGTCTGCTTGCTCGCGCTGCACCCCGAGCGCCACGATCGCGCGGGCGTGGCGCTGTTCGCTGGCGTGATCGCCATGCACCTCGTCGGCGTGGTGATGCAGGCGAAGTTCTTCCCGTACCATTACGGCGCGACCTGGCCGCTCACCGCGATGCTCGCCGCGCTCGGCCTCTGGAAGGCGTGGCAGCGCTGCGTCCAGCGCGGCGCGCGGGCGGCCGCCGTGCTCGTCGCGGCGCTCGTCGCGGCCGCTTTCGCCCGCTCCGCGACCAAGGACGTGGCCGACGCCTACCTCGATCGCTGCGCCGAGCGGCTCGCGCTGCTCGCCGCGGGCGCGCGGGACCAGGGCCGCCTCGACCGCCTCGCCTCGGTGGCCGACGTGAACGCCGCGGCGAACCGCGCGGTCGCCGCGTGGCTGCGCGAGCGCGTCGCGCCGGGGCGGCCGGTGCTCGTGTGGGGCTTCGAGCCGGTGATCTACGACCTCGCCGATCGCCCGCCGGCGACGCGTTACCTCTACAACGTCCCGCAGCGCGCGGCGTGGGCCCGGCAGGAGGCACGCGACGCGCTCATGCGCGACCTCGCCGCGAGCCCGCCGGCGGCGATCGTGGTCGAGCGCCACGACGTCTTCCCGTCGGTGACCGGCGACGCGCTCGACTCGCGCGACACGCTGGACGGGTTCCCGGCGCTCGCGGGGCTCATCGACGATCGCTACGAGCTCGCCGTGCTCATCGAGGATTTCGAGATCTACCTGGAGCGCTGAGGGGCGGGTCGGCGCGGGGGCGGCGGCGCGGCCCGGAGGGCCGCGCGCGCGCCGGGATCAGGGGCAGGCGTTGTCGCGGCCCGGGGTGGGCGCGGCCGTCACGAAGCGGCTGCCGTCGCGGGCGCCGTCGGCGCAGCGCTGGATCGACCGCGTCGCCGGCGCGGCCGTCGCACCTTCGTTGACCTGAACGCGCTCCGGGGCCTCCGGATCGCTGGAGATCAGCGCGTCCAGGAGTCCCTCGTCGTCGGCATCGTTCGTGTCGTAGACCACGGCGTCGAGCAGGCGCGCGCTGGTGGCCGGCGTGCCCGAGGGGAAGTCCGCGGGCAGCCCCTGGTACAAGGCGACCGCGTCCGCGCCGTTCTGCAGGGTGTCGTTCGGGAAGACGAGGGCGGGCGCCGGCATGACGCTGCCGTTGCCGACGAGCAGCAGCCCCAACCGGTCGGTCGCGGCGTTGAGCTCGATCGCCCGGTAGGAGGTGTCGTCGTCGGACCCGTTGAAGAACACGAGCGTGTAGCCGGCGAGGCTCGTGAGCCGCCAGCCCGTGCTGATCTCGACGAACTCGAGCGCGTCGACGTCCGGCGTGTCGGCGTCGAGCTCGTTGATCTGGAGCCGGAGCACCGTCACCCGGAACGTGGTCTGCCGCGCGCCCGGGCGGCTCACCACGATTTCCCCCGGGCCGATCGGCGTCGCGTCCGAGAGCGCGGGGATGGTGATCCGCGTGTCGGAGTCGACCCTGAAGGGTTGCGGCAGGTAGCTCACGGTCACCTCCGTCGCACCGGTGAACCCCGTGCCGGTGAGCACGAGCGCGCCCCCGACGGCGATGATCGGGTAATCGACCGAGGTCACCTGGGCCGGCGCCCCGCACGGCGGGCACGAGGAGCCGCCGCAGTCGACGCCGCCCTCGTCGCCGTTGAGGCGGCCGTCCGCGCACGAGGCCGCCTGGCACACGAAATCGAGGCAGACCTGGGACGGGCAGTCCGTGTGGACCAGGCACTCCACGCAGGCCCCGGCGGCGTTGCACTTCCCGCCGTCGCCGAGGGCGCACTCGGTGCCGACCTCCTTCGGCTCGTTGACCGGGGAGCCGTCGCGGCAGGCGTCGATCGTGCACTCGCTGCGGTCGTTGGGCACGTCGTCGTCGTCGTCGACCTCCACGACCGCGCCGCCTTCGTCACAGACGCGCTCGCTGCAGTCGCCGGCCATCTGCATCTCCGCCGGCGTCCCCGCGGCGACGGGCTCGGTGACGCACCCACCGTCGACGCACCTCGCGATGGCGCACTCGCTCGCGGGCTCGGCGCAGTCCGCGTCGCCGGTGCAGGTGCCGCCGCCGCCGCTGCCGCCGGACCCGCCGTCTCCGCCGCCGACTCCACCTTCGCCGCCGTCTCCGCCGCCGACTCCACCTTCGCCGCCGTCACCTCCGATGCCACCGACTCCGCCGGATCCACCGTTGCCATTCCCGGAGCCGCCGTCGCCACCGCCGGAGCCGCCGTCGCCACCGCCGGAGCCACCGTCGCCACCGCCGGAGCCACCGTCGCCACCGCCGGAGCCACCGTCGCCACCCCCGCCGCCGTCATTGCCGCCGGAGCCGCCGATGCCGCCCCCGCCGCCGTCATTGCCGCCGGAGCCGCCGATGCCGCCCCCGCCGTCGTCATTGCCGCCAGAGCCGCCGGCTCCCCCCAGCCCTCCTGCGCCCCCTTGCCCGCCGCTCCCACCGTCGCCGATCTGGCTGCGGTCGGGCATCGTGGCCAGCTCGCAGCCCGAGGTGGCCAGCAGCGAAATGCTCAGCGCGAGCGCGGATCCGTATCGATTCGATCTCGAAGTCATGGACACACCTGGTTGCAGGTTGGGCGGGGCGCGCAGGCCGTCGACGCCGTCTGCGCTGCCCCGCGGCAAGGACGAGCGGGCGAGCATCCTAGACGCATGGGACGCCTGTTGAAAGCGCGCCGCGCCGCACGGCGCAGGGCCGAACCCGCGCTGGCCGGCGGCGGCCCCGCCGGCTCGCGGCAGCGCCTGCTCCCGCGCGCTCCCTCGCCGGGGTGGCGGGATCCGCCTGCTGGCATGCTCGTTGATGCATCGAACCGCCGGCATGCGCTCCGCCTCGGGCGGGGGTCGAGCATGACGCCCCGGTTGCGGCGCGGCGACGCAGGGACGCGGCGATCGAGGAGCAACGAGCATGCGAATCGCGATCATCTCCACCCCGTTCATCCGGGTGCCGCCCTCCGGGTACGGAGGGACCGAGCTGTTCTGTTACGAGCTCGCCGAGGGGCTGTCGGCGCGCGGACACGAGGTGACGCTCTTCGCGACGGGCGATTCGTCGGTCGCCTGCCGCCGCCTGTCGCTCTACGCGAGCCCGCGCTGGCCCCCTGCGCCGGAGGACGAGGTCAACCACGTCGCGTGGGCCGCGTCGGAGATCGCGCGGGAGGACAGGTTCGACCTGGTGCACCTGAACAGCCCCATCGCCGTCCCGTTCACCCGCTTCCTCCGTGTCCCGGCCGTGCACACCCTGCACCACGCGTCGTGCGACGAGAGCTCGCGCATCTACGCCCAGCACCCGGAGATCGCGTACGTGGCCATCAGCGAGCGGCAGCGCTCCCTCGAGATCGCGCTCCCGCGCTCGTGCGTGATCCATCACGGCGTCACGCCGGCGCGCTACCCGACGAGCCTCTCCGACGAGGGCTACCTCGCGCACCTCGGCCGTTACGCCGAGGAGAAGGGGACCCACCTCGCCCTCGACATCGCGAGGGCTGCGGGCATGCAGCTCAGGCTCGCCGGCCGCGCGCACTCCAAGGATCGACTCTACTACCTTCGCGAGGTCGTCCCGCGCCTCCGGGAGAGCGGCGCGTCGGACCTCGGAGAGATGGATCTCGATCGCAAGGTCGCGCTCCTGCGCGGGGCGCGCGCCCTCCTCTGCCCGCTCCAGTGGGAGGAGCCGTTCGGGCTGATCGCCGTCGAGGCGATGCTCTGCGGCACCCCGGTGCTCGGCTTTCGCCGCGGCTCCTTCACCGAGATCGTCGACGAGGGGATCACGGGCTTCCTGGCCGCGCCGGGCGACGGCGCGCGCCTCGCCGCGATCGCGGCGGGGCTCGCGCGCTTCGACCGCGCCGCCTGCGCGCGCCGCGCGCGCGAGCGCTTCAGCAGCGCCGTGATGGTGGGGAAGTACGAGGCGCTCTACCGCGCCGTGAGCGGCCCGCGGCGCGCCCACGGCTCCCGCGCAGCCTGAGCGCTGCGGGGCTGCCCCGCTCGCGCGCCCGAGCGCGCGGTCCGCGCCCCGGGCCGGACCTCACGAGGGCGGCGGCGACGGCGCGCCGCGGGGGGACGCGGGCATCCCTGCCGGGGCAGCGTCGTCGATGTCCAGCCGGCGCCGCAGCGCCGCGCGGAGCGCCAGGTAGCCGAGGAACCCGACCGGGCCGAAGAGCAGCGTCAGCGCCAGGCAGGGCACGACCGTCCAGTGCGGTATGCCGAGCCGCGCCGCGTCGCGCACCTCCCAGGAGCCCGTGAACAGGTCGAACACGAGATAGTGGATCCACCCGACCAGCAGCACCTCTCGGCGCGCGAAGAGCTGCCCGACCCCGTGCAGGCTGCCGAAGCTGCCCTCGCCCTTGCCGAACGTCGGCACGATCAGGATCAGGTACACGAGCGCGAGCGCCGCCGCCGTGCCAGCGGCGACGCGCTGGGTCCATCTCCACCGAGGCGCGAAGGCGAGCAGCAGCCAGCCGGGGAGGACCGCCGCGTTGCAGATCGAGAAGATCGTCTCCAGATCCATGAGCTCGGGGCAGGGTAGGTGAACGCTCCTGGAGAGGCCAGGAGGCGCGCGGAGGCGCGGCTCGAGCGATCGTCCGCCGCCGCGGGGCGGCGCCGGATCGAGGCGCGTCGCGCCGCGGCCGTCGCGCGGGCCTCTTTCGCGAGGCGCGGCGGTGATAAGAGGCGGCCATGAACGAGCTCTTGCACGCCCTGCTCCGGCGCCCGCCGCTCGGGCGCGCGGCGCGGGCCGCGTCGGACTGGGTCGATCTCCAGCTCACCCACGTCGTGACCTCGCTCGCGCGCCTCGCCCCGCGGGCGCGCGGGCGGCTGCTCGACGTGGGCTGCGGCGACAAGCCCTATGAGCACCTCTTCCTCCCCCACGTCCTCGAGTACCTCGGCGTGGAGCACGAGGCGACCTTCGGCGCCACGGCCGCGCGCGCGCGGGGCAAGGCCGACATGCTCTATGACGGCGAGCGGCTGCCCTTCCCGGACGCGAGCTTCGACACCGTGCTGAGCGTGCAGGTCCTCGAGCACACCCCCCGCCCGGAGGCGCTCGTCGCCGAGATGGCGCGCGTGCTCCGCCCCGGCGGCCTGCTCCTCCTGAGCGCGCCGTTCTCGTTCCGCCTGCACGAGGAGCCGCACGATTACTTCCGTTTCACCCCTCACGGCCTCCGCGCGCTGTGCGGCCGCGCCGGCCTGATCATCGAGGAGATCTGCCCGCACGGAGGCCTCTGGAGCCTGCTCGGCCACAAGGTGAACAGCTACCTGGCGCTCCAGGTGGCGCAGATCGGCGGCGTCGCGCAGGCGATGGGCAAGCTCGGCCACGAGGCCTGCGAAGGCCGCGGCGCGCGCGTGTGGACGCTGCCGCTGGTCGCGCCGGCCATGATCGCGGTGGCCGCGGGCGCGCGCGTGCTCGACCGCGCGCTGCCCGATCCTACCGAGACGCTCGGCTTCACCCTGGCGGCGCGGCGGCCGGCGGCCTGACGCTCGCCTACGAGCGGCCCGGGGCGAGCTCCCCGGCGATGCGCTGCACGCTCTGGAGCAGCGCCTTGATCTGATCGCCGACGACCGGCCCCGCGTCCTCGACGAGCCCCTCGATCTGCTCGAGCACGGGCGGCAGCCCGTCCGCGGTCACCTCGTGGATGCGCTCGCCCCCGAGCTTCGCCTCGATGCGCGCGAGCTCGTCCTTGAGCTCGCCGAGCGCCTGCGACACGTGCTCCCGGTTCTGCACGTGCTCGTGGCGCGAGAGCTCATACGCTATCGCGATCGCGCTCCGGACATCCCGCTGCACTTCCATCCGCTCCATGCTTCCTCACCCGTGCCGTCGCCGGCGATACTGGATCTCGAACGCGACCGGCCGCGGGGCGTCGCACCGCCTGGCGGCCGGTACACCCATCCGTGGGCGTGGTCTGCCTGGCCGTCCGCCGATCGCGCTTGCGGGGCGGATCGGGCGGACGGCGTGTCGCCTTCAACGTTCCAGCGCTTCAGCGTTCCAGCGCAAAGCAGCTTCCGTGCCCTCGCCGGCCCTCTCGCCCTGCTCGGCCGAGCCCGGGCGCGCGCGTCTCCCGAGCCCGCGCCCGGTGTAGCCCACGCGGACGATCCGCCTCACGTGTCGCAGATCGCCACGCGGTCGCGCGCCTCTGGCGGCTCGGTCGTTCGCCGGGGCCGGCCGCGGGTAGCGCTCAAATTGCCCGGAGAGAGTTCCCATGAAGGCGGGAAGGCAGGAAGATCATTGATCTTTTCTTCCCGCCTTCCCGCCTTCATGTTCAATTTCGAGCACTGCCGGGCCGCGCCCAGGCCGGCCGCGCTCCCGGGCAGGGCCTCTCAGGGCACCAGCTCCATGCCGCTGAACTCGATGGGAAAGGTGATGACGGTCGTCACCCCGCCTTGCGGCGGGGGGAACTGCATCTTCTCGAACGTGTCGGCCACGCAGCGGTCGACCTGCGGGTTCTTCGCGGTCGACCTCACGACGTCTGCCTTGTTGACCTTGCCGCTCGGGCCGATGGTCGCCTTGACGGTCACCTTCCCGACGAACTTCGGCGAGCTCTTGACGCCGATCTTGTAGCACTCGTCGAAGAGCTCCGCGTGCTTCTCCACGACGTCGCGGATCTGCACCTCCGAGAGGCTGCCCCCGAGCGTCCCCGTCGCGACGGCCGCGCCCGGCTTCACGTTCCCGTCGCCCCTCGGCGCGGCCGGCTTCGGCGCGGCCTCGACCGGCGTCGCCGCCCCGGGGACCTGCGAGGTCGCCGGGGGCGACTCGCCGGCGGCGGGCGTCGTGCCCGCCGGCGCCGGGGCTGTCGCGCCCGCCGGGGCGGCGGGCGTCGTGTCCGCGGGCGCCGTGGAGGTCGCGCCCGCCGGCTCCGGCGGCGCGGGCTGCGCCGGCGCCTGGGCGGGCGGCGGCGCGCAGGCCGACGCGAGCGCGAGGACCAGAACCAGACCTGTTCGGCGAGAGCTCATGCCCGAAGGTAAAACCCGGATGCGGGGCCGTGTCCACGAGGATGGAGGCGCCGCCGCTCAGCGCAGCCGCAGCACCTCGACCTCGGACGCGCCGCCGCCGCCCAGGAGCCTCGGCGCTCGGCCCCGATCGCGGGCCTTCAGCGACGCCCAGAACACCTCCGTCCCCGGCCGCTTCCGGATCGGCACCGGATCGGCGTAGACGAAGCCCGCCCTCCAGCGCTGCGGCGAGATCGCCGTCGGGAGGCCGACCTCGCGGTAGACCGGGTCCGCCATCGTCGTGGACAGCGGGGCGCGCTCGACCACCCGCGACCGCACCGAGAGCGCCACGTCGCTCGCCGCGGGCCCGCCCGCGCGCACGAAGATCGTGAGGAGCGAGCGCGCGCCCTCGTGGAACGTGGTCCCGAGCAGCTCGGTGCCGTCGTCGAACCGCGCGCCGAGCGGCGCGAGCGCGGCGGTGATCTCCGAGAAGAGCGCCGCCGCGCGCGCGGCGTCGCCCGCGGCCAGCGCGGCGTTGTGGGCGATCCGCTTCTGCTCCAGCGTCTCCGGCGGGCCGGCCGGCGGCTCGGCCGGCTGTCCGAAGTGCGCGCGGAGCTCCCACGTGAGGAACGGATCCGGCACGATCTCGCGCTCGGGCTCGGTGCCCGAGACGAAGTACCAGGCGAGGAGCCCCGGCTCGCGCTCGCGGAACGAGAACGCCTCGATGCCACGCGCGCCCTGCGCCCGCGCCTCCGCCCCGACGCCCGCGCCGAGCGCCCAGAACGGGCCCACCGCCGTGATGTCGAAGCGCTGCGCGAGGCTCGCCTGGTCCCGGTCGAGCATGAACCGCGTGTCCGCGAGGTAGGCGCCGCGGGGCGGCGCCTCCCTCGGCGCGGGCCGGGTCGGCTTGACGACGCGCCCGCCGAGCGCCCAGACCTGGGCCCAGGTGGCCTTCATGCCCTCGTGCATCTCGACGACCGCGTCGGTCGGCGTCCGCGGCAACCTCGGCGCGAGCCAGCGCAGGAACGCCGTCTTCTCCCCGTCGGAGTCGATGAGGTGCCCCCGCTCGTTGAAGCGCCCGCCCGTCTCGCGCGCGTAGCGCAGCGCGGGGAGCCCGTCGCGCAGCACGGCGGCGAGCGGCGCGAGCCACAGCGCGAGCGCCGCGAGCGCGGGCCACGCGGGCGCCGGCCCGGCGGAATCGCGCGCGGCGCCGGGCGCGCGTCGCGCGGCCGCGGCGCGCTCGAGCAGCGCCGCGAAGGTCGCGACGAGGGCGGCGGCGGCGAGGGCGAAGTAGGCCCCGAAGTAGTGCGGCCAGAAGATGTGGATGTCGGCGCCCTGGCGGAAGACGACGTACTGCACCGTCGCCGTCGCGAGGTAGAGCAGCGGCAGCGCGTCGTGCTCGCGCCGGAGCAGGACGAGCCGCGCGGCGCAGACGAGCGCGGCGAGCTTCCCCGCGGCGATGGCGATCGGCGTGAACGAGAGCTCGATCCAGTACCGCCGGCCCGCGAGCACCTTGGCGAGCGGCTCGGCGTTGCCCGAGGAGCGGAACCCGTAGCTCGCCAGGAGATCGCCGAGCTTGCCGGCCTGGTGGAAGAGGGCGAGGTAGAGCGCGGCGGTCAGCGCCGCGAGGAAGGCGGTGAGCACCCACCACTGCGCGTAGCGCCGCTCGTGGATCGGCCCGAAGACGCGCTTCGGGAGCAGGTAGGCGCGGAGCGCGCCGAACGCGAGCAGCCCGCCCGTGAGCACGAACGCGGGCCAGTCGGCGTGCATGCCGAGCGTGAGCCCGAGCGCGCTCACCGCGAGGTAGCGGCGCCGGGCTGTCTGCGTGAGCCGGACGTACCCGAAGAGCCCGAGCAGCGTCCAGGCCATGACCGGGACCTCGAGCGCGTTGAGGCTCGCGAACGCGAGCGTGATCGGCAGGACGACGAACGCCGCCGCCGCGGCCGCCCCTGCGGCGGGGCGGTAGACGCTGCGGCCGATGGCGTAGAGCAGGGGCGGCGTCGCGGCGCTCAGCAGGACGGCGGGCAGGCGGCAGACGACGTCGTGCCGCCCGAGGACCTCCATGAACGCGGCGGTCGTCCAGAAGATCCCCCAGGGGTGGTGGCAGTAGTACATCTCCGGCGCCGGCCGGCTCGCGGTGTACTCCCACACGGGCCCGAGGATCTTCCAGCGGAGCATGTTCTCCGCGATGATCCCGACGCCGGCGGACGACGCGTAATGGCCGGCGAGGATGGGCCCGAACATCTCCCACGCGGCGGCGAGCGCGAACCACGCGGTGGCGACGGCGGTGACGGCGAGCGCCGCGCGGGTCTCGAGGCGGGAGGCGGCGGGGAGGCCGCGCAGATCGGTCGGGCGGGGGGCGGGGCGCGGGAAGAGCAACGTGCGCGCAGCCTAGCGTCGATGGGGCGCTTCCGGAGAGGAGAGACGCGCCTGCCGCCCGCGGCGGCGCGGGTCGATGCGCGCGCGCGGCTCGGGTAAGGTAGGGCATGTCGACCGAGGCGCACAGGCAGGTTCACGGGCGGGCGCACCGCGACGGCAGGGGGCGCGATCCGACGTTCTATCCTGTGGAGAAGAAGATGGGGGAGGACTCCCTTCAGACATGGATCGTGGAGCTCCTCCGCCCGCTGATCGAGCGCTGGTACCAGGAGCTCGGCCGGCCGCGGTTCGTGGGGGCGGACCAGTTCATCTACTATCAGCAGTTCGATCCTTCCAAGGTCGTGGCGCCGGACGTGTACGTGCTCCCCGGCGTGCCGCCAGGCCGGCGCGTGCGCAGCTGGAAGGTGTGGGAGACCGGGATCGCCCCGAGCTTCGCGCTCGAGGTCGTCTCCTCCGACGAGCCGTACAAGGACTACGTGGACGCGCCCGAGCGCTACCGGGAGCTCGGGGTGAGGGAGCTCGTGATCTTCGATCCCGACTGGGAGAGGAGCCGGGATCGGGTGCGCTGGCAGCGCTACCGGCGGCTGAAGACGCGGGGGTTCGTCCGGGTGGAGACGACGAACGTCGATCGGATCTACGCGCGCGTGCTCGGCTGCTGGCTGCGCGTGATCGGCGCGGGCGACGCGGCGCGCGTCCGGCTGGCCACGGGATCCGAGGGCGAAGCGCTCTTCCCGACCGCCGCGGAGGCGGAGCAGGCCGCGCGGGAGGCGGAGCGGGCCGCGAAGGAGGCGGAGCGGGCCGCGAAGGAGGCGGCGCTGGAGCGGGTCGCGGCGCTCGAGGCGCAGCTCGCGAGCGTCGCGAGCGCGAAGGACAAGGGGCCGGGGGCGCCCTGAGCCTCGCCGGCGCGCGACCGTTCAGGCCCGGAGCAGCGTGACCCGCCGGCCCGCGGGCGTCCGGGCCTCGTCGAGCCGCGTGCGCGCCTCGACGTCGCCGGCCGCGGCGCGGCGATCGAACAGCACGAGCACGCCCTCGTCCAGGCCGAGCTGGGCGAGGTAGCCGTCGAGCTGCTCGAGCCCCTTCGGCGTGGGATCCTTCTCTCCCTCGCGCCAGACCTTGAGCTCCAGGGCAGCGCGCTGCACGGCGCGCGACCCGTCCTCGCCGCGGTACGGCCACCGGACCAGGAGGTCGATCCTCCCCCGGCCGAGGCCGTACTCCCGCTCGATCAGCCCGCCGCCGTTCACTACCCGCTGAAGGAAGGCCATCAGCACGAGCTGCGGCGCGACCTCGTGGTAGCCGAGGTTGCCGGCCAGCGCCTCGCCGTGCTCCCTCCAGAAGGCGGCGAACTCGCGGAGCAGGCGCGCGACGTCGAGCCGGCCGTCGGGGAGCACGAAGCTCCTCGGCTCGGCCAGGATGGCCGGCTCCACGTCGCCGGCGAGCACGCGGGCGATGACCTCGCGGTAGATGGGGTTCGCGATGCGCGCGGGGTTGGTCGGCGCGACGAGCCCGAGATCGCGGACGTACTGGAGGTCGTCCTGGTAGGCGTCGCCGACGATCGCGAGCGTGCCCGAGAGGATCGGCTCGAGCACGCGCCGGACGCGCGGCTCGTGCAGGCGGGCGACGAGCGAGTCGAGGTGGGTGGCGCGCTCCAGGATGAGGCGCTCCTTCGCCTCCTCGACGTGCGCTCGGGCGATCGGCTCGCTCGCGGGCACCGCGAGCTTCTCCACGATCTCGCGGGCGAGCGCGTTGACCAGCCAGGGCTGCCCGGCCGTGAGCGCGATGGCCCGCTCGAGCGCCTCCTCGGCGAAGACCTGGCCGGTGTCGGCCGTGTGCTGGGCGTAGAGCTCGCGCACCTCGCCGGGGTCGAAATCGCCGAGCTTGAGGGACTCGAGCTTGACGTTGAACGGGCTGGATGTGCCCAGGCGGATCGGATCGCCGCCGCTCGCCGCCTTGTACTCGCGCACGTCGCGCAGGCCGCAGAGCGCCACCGCGGCGGGAAAATCTCCGGGGCGATCGGCGAAGCCGGCGCGCAGCTGGCGCAGCACGCTGAGGAGGCTCTGGCCGCGCAGGGCGTCGATCTCGTCGAAGAACAGCGCCAGCGGGCGCGGGCAGGCGCGGGCCCAGGCGCGCAGCGCGACCTCGACGCGGTTGCCTTCCGGGGCGGCGGGGAAATCCGGCGGGCGCAGCGCCGGCGGCAGGGTGAGCTCGGCGCGCGTCCGGATCGAGCTGAGCAGGATGCGCTCGGCGGCGCCGTAGTCGTCGCCTGCCGCCTCGCCCGCCTCGCAGGAGAAGTGCAGCGCCGCCCAGCGGCCCGACGCGGTGAGCTGCTCGGCGAGCGCGCGGAGCGCCGTGGTCTTCCCTGTCTGTCGCGGCGCGTGAACCACGAAGTAGGCGCGCTGCTCCACGAGACCGGGCGCCTCCGGCAGGCGCCGCTCGGCCGGGATCATGTAGTGCCAGTCGGGACGGCAAGGGCCGGCCGTGTTGAAGCGGCGTGCCACGTGCGCAGCTTGCGTCCCGGAGCCGGGCGGCGGCAAGGGCCGCGCGCCGCCCCGCCGCCGTCGTCGCCGGGCGGCGTGCGCTGCGCTCGCGCAGCGGCATCTCGGGAAGACCTGACCGCACGTCGGTTCCGGATCGAGCCCTCCGGCCTTCGAGGGCCTCTCCTTCGGTTTCGGATCGACGTACCCCCCCCTCGCGAGGGGTCGCCGGCACATCGCGACCTCTCGGTGCGAGCTTTCGAGGCCCTCGCGTCGGGTCTGGATCGACCGAGCGCCCCTCGCGAGGGGCCGCCGGCACATCGCGACCTCTGTGCGCGGCCCTCCGAGGCCCCCCGGTCGGTTCCGGATCGACCGAGCGCCCCTCGCCAGGGGTCGCCGGCACATCGCGACCTCTGTGCGCGCCCTCCGAGGCCCCCCGGTCGGTTCCGGATCGACCGAGCGCCCCTCGCCAGGGGTCGCCGGCACGTCGCGACCTCTGCGCGCGGCCTCCGAGGCCCTTCGGTCGGTTCCGAGATGGTAGCTTCCCGCCACTTTGGGTACCCCGTCCCCCCCGGCGGAGCCTCCGGCGGCCCCCGCCCCCGCGCGCCGCGCGCCGTCCGGCCAGCTCCGCCCCGCCGTGAGCGCCGCGGTCCGCGCGCTGTCCGGCCCGCTCCGCCGCGCCGCGGACGCCGCGGTCCGCGCGCCGCTCAGCGCGGCGCTCGCGCTCGTCGTCGTCGCCGCGTCCGTCTACGTGATCGCCCTCCCGTTCGCGGTCGTCCGCTATCCGCCGATGACCGATCTCCCGTTCCACGCGGCCCAGACCGCGGCGCTCCGGCACTACCTCGATCCGGCGTGGCACTTCCGCGAGCAGTTCACGCTCCAGCCGCTCGCGGTCCCGTACATGTCCATGTACGCGCTCGGCGCCCTGCTCATGCTCGTCCTCCCGCCCGTGGCCGCGGTGAAGGTCGCGGCGGCGGCGATGCTCGCGCTCCTGCCCGCGGGCCTCGCCGTCCTCTTCCACGGCCTGAAGCGCAGCCCCCTGCTCGGCGTCCTCGGCCTCGTCCTCGTCTGGTGCAACCTCACGCACTGGGGCTTCCTCAACCACATGGGCGCGCTCGGCCTCTTCGCGATGGTCGTCGGCCTGACGCTCCTGCTCGTCGATCGCCCCTCGCGCGGTCGACAGGCCGCGCTCGCGCTCGCGCTCGTCGCGCTGTTCTTCACCCACGTCTTCCGCTTCCCGTTCGCGATCGGCGCCGCGGTCGGCGCGGCGATCGTGGTGTTCCCGGCGACGCGGCGGCTCCGCCCCATCGCGCTGCCGCTCGCGCCCGCGCTGGTCCTCTTCGCGGCGTGGCTCGCGGTCCGGACCGACACCCTCCACGCCGCGCCCTTCACCCCCGCGCTCCACTGGGAGCGGCTCGGCGAGGCCCCGTCGCTCCTGTTCACGAGCTTCACCGATCCCGCCGAGGCGGCGGCGGCCCGCCGGGCGGCGCGCCTCGTGCTCGCCACGCTGCTCGTGTGCCTCGGGGGCGCGGCCGTGCAGCTCGCCGCTTCCATGTCCGCGCCGGCGCCCGCGCCCGCCACCCCCGCCGCGGCGCCCGCCGCCCCCACGTCCGCGCCGGCGCCCGCGCCCGCCACCCCCATGCCCGCGCCCGCCGTCCCGGACGCGGCGCCCCCTCCCGCCACGGACGCGCGGCAGCGCGCCTTCGCGCGCCTCGCCGCCCTCGTCCCGATCGCCTGCGCGGCCGTGTTCCTGGGCCTGTTCCTGAGCCTGCCGCTCCAGATCGGCCTCTGGTGGTACGTCTACCCGCGCGAGATCGTCGCGGCCCTGTTCCTCGCCCTCGGCGCGTTCCCGGACCTGCCGCGATCGCCCTGGCTCAAGGCGCCGGCCGTGCTCGCGCTCGCGGCCGCGGCGCTCTCCCTCGGCGACGTCGCGCGCGACAACTACCGCCGCTTCGACCACAGCACGCGCGACTTCGACGCCATCATCGCCCGCATCCCGCCCGCGCCCAGGCTGCTCTACCTCGTCTTCGATCACGGCGGCTCGACCCGGGCGACGACCCCGTTCATCCACCTCCCCGCCTGGGTCCAGGCCACGCGGGGCGGCTGGCTCAGCTTCCATTTCGCCGTCTGGGACGCGTCGCCGATCGCTTACCGGCCGCGCGCCGAGCCGGGCGCCGTCGTCCCGCCGCCGACGCCGCTCCGGTGGGAGTGGACGCCGGAGAAATTCGACGTGCGCCGCCACGGCGCCTTCTTCGACTGGTTCCTCGTCCGCCGGCGGGCGGGGGCCGATCACCTCTTCGCCAGGGACCCGAGCATCGTCCCCGTCGATCACGTCGGCGACTGGTGGCTCTACCGGCGCGCCGGCGCGCCGTAACGCTCCGGCCAGGGCTTCTGTTACCATGCCGCACATGCGCTCCTCCCCGGCTTCCGCTCTCCTCGCAGCGGGCTTCGCCCTGCTCGCCCTCTGCGCCTGCGGTTCCGACGAGCCGGCCAATCCTGGCGCGGGCGGCGCCGGCGGCGGCGCGGGCGACGGGGGCGGCGGCTCCACCGCGGGGCCCGTGTGCAGCGAGCCGACCCCGGTGCCCTGCGAGGACGAGGTCTTCCAGCAGATGAACCTCCAGTCCGACGTGGCGCCCGGGGAGCTCAGCAACGAGCAGGACGGCGGCGGGGTCCGCTCCCTCATCGACGCCACCGCGGGCGGCGCCTTCGCCGCCGAGCCCCACGCCTACGTCTATGCCCGGTTCACCGATGACGGCCTCGAGAAGGTCGAGATCTCCGACGAGGCGTCGCTCGGATCGATGGACTGGGACATCGCCTTCCGGCGCTACGTCGTGCGCATCAACAGCGGCCACTCCGGGCCGTCCTGCGTGACGGCGGCGCGGCTGCCGGGGACGCCCGACTACGACGCGCTCGCCGAGGCCCCCGGCGAGCTGAGGCTCCGCAGCGACGAGTACTTCACGAGCGACATGAGCGACATGAGCGACATGAGCGACACCTGCGCGCTCATCCCCGACGGCTCCGGGCTGGAGTCGCCGGCGACCGCGCTCTCCGGCTACTGGAAGTACCCCGGCTGCGTGCAGATGAGCGGCGCCGTCTACGTCCTCCAGCTCGCGGACGGCCGGAGGCTCAAGCTGACCGTCACGCACTTCTACGACGAGGAGAACCAGGCGAAGTGCCAGGAGACCGGCGAGGTCCCGATGGGCGACACCGGCGCGGCCAACCTCCAGATCCGGTGGGCCTTCCTCCCGTGAGCCGGCCCTCCGGCGCCGGGCGCCTCGCCCCCGCGCGGCGCCGCCGCGCCACATGCGCCGCGGCCTCGTGGCGCCGCCGCGCCGCCTGCGCCGCAACCTCGCTCGCCCCGGCGCTCGCCGCCTCGCTCGCCCCGGCGCTCGCGGCCTGCGGCGCCGGCGACGCGCCCCCGCTCGACGGGCCCGCCGCGGCGCCGCTCGATCGGCCGGACACGCGCGGCACCGAGCTCCAGTTCCGGTTCGATCCGGACGACGCGGTCGAGACCTTCGCGTCGGCCTCCGGGAGCTTCCTTGTCCACTTCGCGCGCGAGGGGCGCAGCGCGGTGCCCGCCGAGGACGCCGACGCGACGGGCGTCCCCGACTTCGTCGAGGAGGTCGCCGCCATCTACGACGAGGTGATCGTCCACTACCGCGACGTCCTCGGCTTCCGGCCGCCGAGGAGCGACGAGGACCTCCCCGACAACGGCGGCGACGGCCGCTTCGACGTCTACCTCGTCGACTTCGCCGGCGTCGGCGACGGCGTGTTCCGCGTCGACGCCTGCGCGCCGGACGACGAGGGCCGCTGCGCCGGCTTCATGACCCAGGAGAACGACTTCAGCGGCTACGACTACCCGTCGACGCGGATCGCGAACCGGATCCTCGGCAGCCACGAGCTCTTCCACGCCGTGCAGGCGGCCTACGATCACGGCCAGGACACGCCGATGCTGGAGGGCAGCGCGGTCTGGGCGACCGAGTCGTTCGACCCCTCGCTCCAGGACTTCGAGGGCTTCGTCGGCGGCTACCTCTCGAACACGGATCGATCGCTCGACGTGCCCATGATCGGCCCGGTCGATCCCTTCAGCTACGGGAGCGCGGTCTTCTTCCAGTTCCTCGAGGAGCGCTACGGCGACGGCACGGTCCGCGAGCTCTGGGAGCGCGTCGAGGACGGCGCGTTCGGCGAGGCCGATCCCGTGTGGTTCGAGCAGCTCGACCCCTTGCTCGCGTCGCGGGCGCAGGCGACGTTCGCCGACGCGTTCGTGGAGTTCGCCGCCTGGAACCTGCTCACCGGCCTCCACGCCGATCCCGAGCGCTCCTACGCCGCCGGGGCCGGCTACCGGGGCCTCGTCCCGCGCTCCGTCGCGGCGCCGCACGCCGGCCGGCTCCGCGTCTTCCACGCGTCGGCGCAGTACTTCAGCGCCCCGCCCGACGGGCGCGCGGCCATGACCGCCGCGCTCGCGGGCGACCCCGCGCAGCTCGAGGGCCTCGCCCTGCTGCTCGCGGCGCGGCGCGGCCGCGCGTACGGCGAGATCGCGCGCGCCGACGACGTCGCCGCCGGCGCGGAGCTCGTCGACACGGCCGGCGCCGACGGCCTCGCCGTGATCGTGGTGAACGGCCTCCAGGACGGCGACTCGCGCAAGCCGACGCTGTGCATCGGCACGGCCGACGAGGTCGCGGCGTGCCGGGCCGAAGCGGAGGGCGGCGGCGCGGGCGGCGACGGCGGCGCGGGCGGCGGCGGCGGTGCGGGCGGCGCGGGCGGTGGAGGAGAGGCGCCGCCGGAGGGCGAGGAGGGCGACGACGACGGCGGGTGCGGCTGCCGCGTCGTGGCGCCCGCCGCGGCCGGAAGCTCCGCCGCAGCCGGGGGCTTCGCGCTCGGCGCGTCGCTGCTCGCGCTCGCCCTGCGCCGGCGCAGGTTCACGCGCATCCACCGCTGATCTCGGCCGATCGCTCACCCGCTGCGCCGCGCCCGCTGCGCCGGAATGCGGTCCCGCGCTCGACGCGAGACGCTACGATGCTCTGTATGAGCGACCCCGGTCCCGAGGCTGCGCGCCTCACCCTTCGCGAGGATCCGGACGGCTTGCTGTGCACCGTCGTCGAGGGCGACCTGTCGGACGACATGGCGCGCGAGATCGCCGCCGCCTGCAAGGGCCTGTCGGACAGCGGCCGCGAGGTCCTCGTGCTCTCGGATACGCGTCGCATCGGCACCATCTCGTCGTCGGCGCGCAAGGTGATGGCGAGCGAGATGCGCGCCGTGCGCTTCGACGCCATCGCGCTCTTCGGGGCGAGCTTCGCCGTGCGCGTCGTCTCCACGCTCGCGGCGAAGAGCGTGCAGATCCTCACGCAGCAGTCCTATCCGGTGCAGTTCTTCGAGACCGAAGGCGAGGCGCGCGCGTGGCTCCTCGCGCAGCGGGACGCGCTCCGCGGGAGCCGGCCGCGCGCGTGACGTCACGCGCCGGCCGCGCGCGACGTCACGCGCCGGCGCGCCGCCGCGGCCAGGCCGAGGAGCGCCGCGACCGGGAGGCCGCGCCGCTCGCCCGAGGGAGCGCCGGCCGCCGCGCACGCGCAGCCCGCCTGCTCGTCCTCGCCCCCTTCTTCCGGCGGCCGCGGCTCCGGCGGCGGCGGCTCGTCCCCGAGCACCTCCCGGAGCGCCGCGACCGGGTCGATGATCCCGTACCCGAAGATGGGGTCGTGCCCGCGCTCGTCGGGGAGGGCGAACGGCGCCGGCCGCGCGGTGCGGATCAGGATGTCGTAGAGCTCGCCCGCGGTCCGTTCGGGCGCGGCGCTCACGAGCAGCGCGGCGACGCCGGCGGCGACCGGGCACGCCGAGGAGGTCCCGCCGAACAGCGACGTGTAGTCGTCCGGGCTGTCGCCCTCGCGCCCGGCGATATCGGTGCTCAGCGTCCCCGTGGGCGCGACGAGATCGAGGGAGCTCCCGCGGTTCGTGAACGACGTCTCCTCTTCCAGGTGGTTGACCGCGCCCACGTTGAGGACGCCGCGCGCGGCCTGGATCTCGTCGTCGCGGATCTCCCGGTTGTCGTTGCCGGCGGCGAAGAGGACGAGCGCCCCCTTCCCGTCGCGCCCGGCGTCGAACAGGCGGTTGATCGCGTCCTCGACCACCCTGGGGACGGGCATCGGCTCGGCGTATCCCCAGCTGTTGGACACGACGGCGGCGTTCACCTCCAGGGCGAACTCGAAGGCGTCGACCGAGGCGGAGAGCGGCTGCGGCTCCTCGTCGAGCAGCCGCACGCACCGCAGCCTGCACTCGGGGCAGCCGCCCGCGATGCCCACGCCGTTGTCGGTGTCGGCGGCGATGAGGCCCGCGCAGGCGGTCCCGTGGTTCGCGCCCTCTGCGCCGGGCAGGTAGGTGGGGTCGTCGTCGCCGTCGATGACGTCCAGGCCCGGATCCATCTTCGCGGCGAGGTCGGGGTGATCGAGATCGCAGCCGGTGTCGACGACGACGATGGACGTGGCCGCGTCGCCCCGCGTGCGCCCCCACGCCTCTTCCATCCTGAGGTCGTCGAAGTACCACTGTCCGGGCAGGCGCGGGTCGTCCGGCGTGAACGGCGCGCCGCGCGCCTCAAGGCGCACGTGGAGGTCCGGGATCGCCTCGCGCAGGAAGGCCGGCCGCGCCGCGCCCTGCAGCCGCTCTGCGACGTCGAGGCCGTCGCCGCCGCCGGCGTCCCTGACGAGCCATAGCCCGATCGAGGGCATCAGCGGCCTCACCACCTCGAGGCCCGCGCCGGCGAGCTCGCCCTCGGCGCCCGGCTCGACCTTCACGATCGCGGTCGCGCCCACGCTCGCGTGGATCGTCCGGCCGTCGGGGTAGCGGAGCCGCAGCGGCGAGAGCGCGCCGCCGGACGCGCCCCGCGCGGCCGGCCCGAGCCGCTCGACGGCGACGCGGCGCCCGCCGTCCAGGAACGACGGCGCGCTCGCGGCCGGACGCGCGCCGCTGGCGAGGGCGTCGCCGGCGCCGGCGGCCAGGAGGAGCGCCGCCGAGGAAAGCAGGATCGAGGGCTTGCGTCGCATCGCTCTCCTGGATCTACCGGACCGCGCGGCACCCGACCAGGGCCGCCCTGGAGCGGCGCTCGGACGAGAAAGAACCAGACCGCGATCCGGCGCTCCGCGGAGCGAGAGGAGGAGAGAGGCCGCCGAGGCGCCGAGGACGCCAAGGAGCATGGATATTCCGGTGAGCGCTCCGCAACGATTCAGACCGCCGGAGTGTCGATATGCCCGAGCAGCAGATTCGCGAATGCTCGAGGCGAGGCGACGCGCCCTCGGCGTCGACTTTCCAGGGGGCGTCGGATCGGATAGAAGGCGTTCCACTCCACCCTGCCAGCTGGCGCTGGCCGAAAGCCCCTTCACCGCGATGACCCAGGCCGCCACCTACGTTTACGTCTCCAACGCCGAGAGCCGCGAGATCTCGGTGCTGCGCCTCGACACCGCCGACGGATCGCTGGCACCCGTGCAGACCGTCGGCGTCGACGGCCAGGCCGGGCCGCTGGCGATCTCGCCGGACCGGCGCTTCCTCTACGTCGCGTTGCGCTCGGAGCCCTATGCCGTGCAGAGCTTCGCGCTCGACGCCGCGAGCGGGCATTTGAGGCCGCTGTCGGCGGCGCCGCTGCCGGACAGCATGGCGCACCTCGTCACCGATCGCAGCGGGCGATACCTCTTCGGCGCCTCCTACCATGGCCACAAGATCACCGTCAGCCCGCTCGGCGGCGACGGCTCGGTCCGCGCGCCTGCTGCGGTGTTGCCCGCCGGCCGCCACGCGCATGCCACCCTGGTGGATCCGTCGAACCGCTATGTCTTCGTCAGCGCCCTCGGCTCGGATGCGGTGCTGCAGTGGCGCTTCGACGCGGCCACCGGCCAGCTCACGCCCAACGATCCGGAGGCGCTGCAGGTGCATCCGCAGGCCGGCCCGCGCCACCTGGTGTTCTCTCCCGACGGGCGCTTCGTCTACCTGCTCAACGAGCTGGACGCGACCGTCGAGCTCCTGGCCTTCGACGCCGAGCGCGGCACGCTGTCGGCGGTCCAGCGCCTCTCCACGCTGCCCGAGGGCTTCTCGGGCAAGCCCTGGGCGGCCGACCTGCACCTCACGCCCGACGGCCGCTTCCTCTACACCTCGGAGCGCACGTCGAGCACGCTGGCCGGCTTCCGCGTCGATGCGCCGACCGGCTGCCTGACCCTGGTCTCGCACGCGCCCACGGAACGGCAGCCGCGCGCCTTCCAGGTCGACCCCAGCGGCCGCTGGCTCGTCGCCGCCGGGCAGCTCTCGCACGCCGTGCGCGTGCACGCCATCGACCCCGCGAGCGGCCGGCTCACCGCCTCGACGTCGTTTCCGGTGGGCCAGAACCCCCTCTGGGTCGAGATCCTGAGCTTCCCCTGAAGGGGAGGCCCGCGGCGCCGGTGCTCGTCGCGCGGCCCCGGCGCTATTATCCCTTCTCGGCGCCTCGGATCACCATCGACGCGAGCAGGTCCATCATCCTCGACAGGTCCTCCCGCGCCGTTCCGTCGGGGAGCGCCACGAGCCGCGTCGCGACGCGCTCCAGGAACTGCTGCCGCGCCCGCTCGAAGCCCGGCGCCAGCTGGTCGTGCAGCGCGCACGTCACCAGCTCCTGATCGAGCTGCCGCCAGAAGAACTTGCTGTCGACGGTCGTGGCGCAGAGCCGGCCCGTGAAGCCGACCACCGTCCGCGCGCCCGCCTCGAGGAGCTTGTCGAACAGCGGGCCGCTCGCCGTCTCGCCGCAGCAGAAATACAGCACGCGGCCGCGCGCCCAGAGCTCGATCTCCTGCGCGGGGCTCTCGTGCGATAGCAGGATTCCGTCCGGCGACTCGTCGTCCACGACGCAGCTGGTCCTGCCGTGGGACGACACGACGATCCCGCGGAACGGGTTGCCCCCGCTCTCGGCCCGCGCGATCTGGCGGATGATCCTCCGCCGCTCCGCGCTCGCGCGCCCGAACGGTACGATGGAGAACTGCTCTCCCATACGCCCATAGAGCTGCGTGCGCCCCGTCGCGAACCACGCGCTATCCGGGTCGAAGGATGTGTCAATCGAGAGTACAGGTCGAGCCGTCATCCTACCTCCGTCGAAGATTCCCCGTGTGCGCTGCCCAGCGCTCGCCCGCACCGGCGAGCGCCGCCGCTCGCGCCCGCCGCGCCGGCCGGCTGCCGCCGGGCATCAGGCCCGCCCAGCGGCTTCTTCGCAGCATTATCCATCGAATCCGGTGGCATCTCGAGCCCCTGCCGCAAGACGCGCAACAGTGTACGATAGCGACTGTAGGGGAATCCCTTCTAGAAAAATCGTGTTCGTTCCGATGAATTTTCTCGCTCACGTATGCTGTTGGTGGGCTCCTGCGCGCGCGGCGGCTCATCTTTTTACCTTACCGCGGGCGGCTTACCGCGGGCGGCGGCACGCGCGCGTTGCGCGGGGGTGTCGCGTCGAGACATCGCCGAGAAGCCGCGAAGCGCGCCGCGCGGCGGGGGGGCTCACATGAGCGCGCTGCCCCGCCGCGCGCCCGCGCCGCGGCGCCCACCGAGCGTCGCGGCGGGGCAGCGCGCGGCTCAGGGGAGGGGCGCGGCGGCGTCGGTCTGGCCGAGGACGAGCTTGCGGGGCTCGCCCTGCCGGAGCTCGCTCATCCGCGCCTGCATCGCCTGCCCGAGCTCCTCGCGCGCGCCGTCGTCGAGGAGCTTCTTCACCTTGGGAAACAGGTGCTCTTCCTCCTCCTTGTGGTGGTGCTCGAGCTGCTCGGCGAGCACGTGCAGCTTGGGCCCGAACTTCTCGTCCTTGGTGTCGAGCTCCAGGAGATCGGCCAGCACGCGCTTGAGCGACAGGTGCTCCTCCAGCGATTCGAGGAGGATATCCTCGGTGCGGCGGGCCCGAACGGCGGGGTAAAAGTGCTGCTCCTCGAGCGTGATGTGCGTGGCGAGGAGGTCGGCGGCCGTGAAAAACTGCTCAGGGGCGACGGAAGAGGCCTTTTTCAGGCCGGAGAACTGCTGCTCGAGCTCGCGGTGATGGCGCTCGAGAAGATCGATGGCGTCCATAGAGACCTCTATGTAGCGGGCGCCGCCCCGCGAGCAAGCCGGGCAGACGCCCGTGCGCCGCGCCGGGCGGCGCTCATCCCGGCGCCGCGCGCGGCGGAGCGGGTGTAAGCTCTCGGCATGTACTCGCCTGCGGCATTCGCCGAGACGGATCGCGATCGGCTGCTCGATCTCGTCGAGCGACACAGCTTCGGCTGCCTCATGGCGGCGGATGATCGGGGCGGCATCGAGATCGCGCACCTGCCGTTCGTGCTCGATCGCGACGCCGGGCCCTCCGGGCGGCTCCGCGCGCACGTCGCGCGGGCGAACCCCATCTGGCGGCTGGCCACGGGCGGCAGGCCGGTCGTCGCGGTGTTCTCCGGGCCGCACGGGTATGTCTCGCCCCGCTGGTACGAGCAGCCGACCAGGCAGGTGCCGACGTGGAATTACGCCGTGGTGCACGCCCACGGGCGCGCCGCTTCGCCGATGAGCCAGGATGAGCTGATTCGGCTGCTCGACGACCTCGCCGGCATCCACGAGCGCGGCGCGGCCGAGCCCTGGAGCTCGAGCGCGCTCGACCGCGAGCTCCACGAGAACCTCCTCCGCGGGATCGTGGGGCTCACCATCGAGATCGACCGCCTCGAGGGCAAGTTCAAGCTGAGCCAGAACCGCTCGCCCGCCGACCAGGCGCGCGTCGCCCGCGCGCTCGCCGAGCGCGGGAGCCCGGATGATCTCGACATGGCGCGCCTGATGAAGGCGCGGGGCGAGCCCGGATGAGCCATGGGGCGCGCCGGACCGCCCCACGGCAACACCGATGTCTCAACCAGGGAGCTCCTGATGCAGATTGCCGATCTGCCCTTCACGCGAGCCCCTTCACGCGAGCCCCTTCACGCGAGCCCCTTCACGCGAGATCGAACAGCAGCACCTCGCCCGCGTCCTTCCCGACCAGGTGGAGCGCGCCTCCCGCGCTGATCGCCGCCGCGTCGCCGGCCTCGAGCACCGTCCCGTTCAGCGCGACGCTCCCGCGCGCCACGTGGACCCACGCGCTCCGCCCGGCCGCGAGCTCGTAGCGCGCCTCTTCTCCCTGCCCGAACAGGCCCACGAACAGGCTCACGTCCTGGTGGACCGTCACGGAGCCGTCGCGCCCGTCCTGCGAGGCGACCAGCCGCAGCTTGCCCTGGCGCTCCTCCTTCGAGAACGCCTTCTGCTCGTAGCTCGGCGGATAGCCGCGCCGGTCCGGCAGGATCCAGATCTGCAGCAGGTGGGTCTCGCCCGTCTTCGACGGGTTCATCTCGCTGTGGAACACGCCCGTGCCCGCCGACATGCGCTGGACCTCGCCGGGGCGGATGGTCGAGCCGTTCCCCATGCTGTCCCGGTGCGCGACCTCCCCCTCGAGGACATAGGTGATGATCTCCATGTTCTGGTGCGGGTGCGACCCGAACCCCCGCGCCGGCGCGACGCGATCGTCGTTGATCACGCGGAGCGCCCGGAAGCCCATGTGCGCCGGGTCCTGGTAGTCGGCGAACGAGAACGTGTGGAACGACTTCAGCCATCCATGGTCGGCATAGCCGCGCTCGCTGGAGCGGCGGAGCTGCATCGAAGAAGTGGTGTTTGCCATGCGCTTCATGATGCGTCGGCCGATCCATCTTGTGAATCGGCATTCATCTCATGGCTTCCATCTGGATCGTAGATGGATCCCGCCCCGCCGGGGGGCTCGGTCAGACGACCTCGAGGTTGGTCGCCTCGGCATCCAGCCACGGCCCGTCGCCCGGGAGGAGCACGAAGGCGTCGAAGGACGCGTCGGTCGGGCGGGCGCCGGCCGGCCTGAGCTGGGCCTGGGGGACGAGCGCCAGGTTGGGCGCGCTCACCACGGGCGCGGTGGCCTGCCCGGCGAAGGCCTCGGAGGCGGCGCGCAGCACGGCCGCGAGCCGGTCGGCGGTCGGCTCGGGCAGGAAGAGCGTGTCGACCGTCGCCACCCGGTCGATCCCCCGGGCGGTCGCGATCTCGGACAGGAACACCGCGGCGGCGCCGACCGGCCGGCCCGCCTCTTCGACGAGCAGCAGCCGGCGCGGCCGCGGATCGCGCAGGCTGTGCTCGAGCTGCGCCGCGTCGGGCGCCGACCACAGCACGCGGTCGTCGCCGCACGCCGCGATCGCCGCGAGCACGTCGGCCGCGGCCTCGGTCGGCCTGGCCACGGCCTGCGTCGGCGCGGCGGTCGCCCGGGGGACGAAGCCGTGGTTCCGGCACGTGGCCAGCTGCTTGCGCCTGAGGCCGGCCGCTTTGACCGCCTTGTAGAGCACGCGCTGCGCGGGCCCTGAGCGCGCCTCCACGAACACCACGATCGGCAGGCCGGACGCGCGGACGCTGGCCAGGAGCTCGCCGTACAGCCGGCTCGCCAGCCCCTGTCCCCGGAACTTGGGGCGCACGCTCACGAACGAGAGGACGTACCCCGGGGACGCGGCGCCGCGGAAGCGGAAGCGGCGCGGCGCGACGCCGATGAAGCCGGCCGGCTCGCCGCCCTCGCGCGCGAGCACGGCGCGCGGCGCCGGGCCGGGGAAGCCGAGCTGCCACCTCAGGTAGTCGGCCGTGTAGTGGAGGGCCGGCGGCGGCCACGCCTCGCGCAGGATAAGGCTGGCCTCCTCCGCCGCGGCGATCGGGGCGACGTGCTCGAGCTGCATGGCCGAGAGCCTCGCAGAATCCCTCGGAGAACGGAACCAACGGAACCGAGCGCCGCGCTAATCCGTCTCACGTCTCACGTCCCTCGTCCCACGTCCCTCGTCTCTCGTCTTCCGTCTTCCGTCTTCCGTGCTCGTCCTTCGTGCGCGTGCGCGTGCGCGCTGACTCCGGGGAATCGCGCACGCACACGCGGACTCCCGGAAATCGCGCACGCGCACGCGCACGGAAGAGCGAAGACGAAAGACGGAGACGGAAGACGGAAGACGGAAGACGGGGACGAAAGACGGGGACGAAAGACGGAGGACGAGTGGTCAGTCCCAGCCAAAAACCGCTCTACAGACCCGCCATCTCGGGAGACCGCCGCACGACGTCAGGCCACCCCGAAGGGTCGTTGCCGTGCTGGGCGAGGAACGCGTACACCCACCGCTCGAGGCCGAACGCGATGCACACGCTGTGCATCGGCCCCGCGCCCTCGATCGTGCAGCTGAACGCGCGGCCGAAGAAGTCGGTGTGGTAATTCAGCGACCCGGCCGCCACCCGCTCGCCCTCCGGGAGCATCAGCGAGATCTCGTACTTCGTCTCGCTGCTGATCTGGAAGTACGTCTTGGCCGCCGCGTCCGGCGCGATGAAGAACGGATCGCTCGCCGTCCGGATCTCGCCCGCCAGCCGGTGCTCGTCGAGGTAGCGCGCCACGAGCTCGTTCCCCTGCTCCCGCAGCCCGAGGACATTCTCCCGCGTCCCGAGGAAGACGATCTCCCGCATCGTGAACTCCCAGAGCCGCCGGAGATCGACCATCTTGCTCGACTCGTAGCGGAAGCAGCGGCCCGCGAGGGCGTAGCGCGCGCCGCCCGCCGGCAGCACGCGGTCCCGGTTCGCCGCGTAGACGTGATAACAGACCGCCGGCGAGAGGCAGACTTCCGGATGCGCCATGTCGCCGAGCGCCCGGTCGTCGAGCGTCTCCCGGTCCTGGTGCCGCGCCCGGAAATCCTCGATGCGCGGCATGTCCTCCGGCAGGTGGCACGCGAACGTGACGATGTGAGGGAACGAGCGAAAATAATCGCACTTCGACAGCGTCGCGGCCGGGATCAACGTCGGTACCAGGATCGGGCTCGGCGAGAACGGCGCGCCGAGCGCCTCCAGCGAGCGATCGAAATAGCGGTAGAGCCGCAGCGGGATGCCCTCCAAGGCGACCTGGCCCTGGCCCATCTGCGTGATCCCGGCGGGGAGCGCGCCCCCGCGGAACTCGACCCGGTCGCACGCCGGGCTGCGGTACACGAGCTTCCGCGCGAGGGAGCGCAGGCTGCGCTGCATGGTGCGCGCGAGCGCCTCGGCCGCGCGCGCGAGATCGGCCGCGCGCTCCTCGGGGGCCTCGAACTCCAGCGCCGCGCCCTCGCGGACGAAGCGGATGTCCGAGATCTCCTTCGAGAGGAACGCGACCTGCTTCGGGATCTCCTCCTGCGCCATCTCGGTCGCGGGCGTCGCGAGCTCGACGGTGACGGTCCTCCTCACGAGGCACGCTCCTGGATGAGGGCGCTCAGCGCCCGCGGCGTGCGCGCGAGGCTGAACTTATCGTCGGGGAGCGTCACGTTGAACTTGTCCTCCAGCTCGGTGAGCAGCTGGAGCGCGCGAATCGAGGAGAACCCCGCATCGTAGATGTCGTCATCGGGCTGTATCGCGGCCGGCAGGCCGCCGACCGTGACGATGACCTCGATCACCTTCTCGACCTCAATCGCCATGAGCAAGCTCCAGGGTTCAAGATGCGCTGCCTTCGAGCGAGCGCCTCCTCACGTCGTCCGCGCCGTTGCTCCTCGCGCCGGCGCGGTCCGCCTCGGCGGCCGGCGGCGGCTCGGTCCGGAGGGATGCCACCCGCCTCGCCGGATTGCCAGCGACGACCGTGTACGGCGGGACATCGGCCATCACGATGGAGCCCGCCGCCACGACGCTGCCCTCGCCGATCGTGACCCCCGGGAAGATCATCGACCGGGCGCCGAGCCAGACGTTGTCCTCGATGACCACGGGCCGCACCTCGCTGTCCGCGGGGGGCATGCCGCGCTTGCGGTCCTCCGGATCGCTCGGGTGGCCGCTCGAGTCGAGGATGTAGACGCTCCCCGCGATCCGGCAATGCTTGCCGATGGTCACCGACTTGCCGACGATGATCCGGCAGTCGTGCCCGATCCCGGTGTTATCGCCGATCCGCAAGGTCGGCCGGTCGGAGAACCGCGCGGCGAAGACGATGTTGACCTTGCCGTCGAGCACCACATTGTCGCCGAGGATCATCTCGCCCCGGCCCTGGATGTAGTGAATGAAGTTCCCCGTCCGGACACCCTTGCCGTACCGGGAGCAGTGCGACTTGAGGTGCGGCTCGCACACGAGCACGCGAGCGCCGAACCAATACGCCTCGCGCGCCGCCTCGAACGCCACGCGCATCGGGACCACGATCGGCCGCGGCGCGGGCAGCGTGAAGCTCTTGACCTGCCGGCGCACCTGGCGCACGGCGCGGGCGACGCTGTGATCGGAGGTGGCGAGGAAACGAACCAGGTTCTTCATGGAGGATCGCTCTGCGCAGCCTGGCCGGAGCAGCGATGTTCAGCGGGGCGCCCGGCAAGAAGGACGGAAGGAACGTCAGGGAGCCTGAGAGTATACCCCGGAGCCTGCCGCGTCGATCGCTCTCTAATCGCTGTACCGCGTGGTCCCGGCGCGGTTCCGGACCCTATTACAAACCAATTACAGGCAGCGCATCACCCACGAGCATAAGCAAATCCCGTGACAACACCGCGCTCCGGGCCGCGCGAGGCCGGTTCAGGCCGGCTCTCGTTGCGCGCCCGTGGGGGCGGCGCCCGCGGGGGGAGCGGCGGTGGGGTCCTTCGCCTCCATATGGGGCAAAACGCCCCGGAGCAGGGCCAGGCCGAGCGCGGCCTCGACGAGGGTGAGCGCCACCGCCCAGGTGGTCGTGGTGGCGGCGATGGCGGCGAGGCGCTCCTCGCGCGTGACCCCGGCCGCGAACCCCTCGAGGAGCGCGGCGGCGAGCACGTCGCGCGTGCCGAAGCCCTGCGGGGTGAGCGGGAGCGTCACCGCCACCATCAGGATGGGGATGTACGTCAAGGCGGCCCCGAGGGGGATGTGCACGCCGAAGAACCAGAAGGGGAGCCAGGTGCCGGCGAACAGGACGAGGAGGTGCGGCACGCGCGCGGCGAGGGCGACGAGGTGGCCGCGCACGCCGGCCTCGAAGAGCGGGGCGAGGAGCTTGGTGCGAGCGAGCCGGGCGGGGCGCAGCGCGAGGACGGCGAGGTAGAGCACGCCCGCGGCGAGGAGCAGGGCGGACCCGGCGAGCGGCCCGCCGTTCGCGGGCACGGCGACCGCGCCGAGGAGGAGCAAGCAGCCGAGCCACGACGCGTAGACGACGAGCGTCGCGCCGGCGACGCGCGCGAGCGGCGCGCCGTGCGCGCGCGCGAGGAAGACCGTGATGAACGCCTGGCCCACGTGGTGGTTGAGCAGCGAGGGCAGGTAGGAGGCGCCGCGGAGCACGAAGAAGTCGCGGAAGGCGACGGGGGCGATCAGCCGGCGGTAGACGAGGACGGTCGCGAACGTGTCGGCGGCGAGGAGCGCGAGGATGAAGAGGGCGGCGAACGCGGCGAAGAGCGGGGCGTCGACGCGCGAGAGGGCGGCGCGGAAGGCGTCGAGGTCGAGGCGGCCGAGGACGAACGCGACGAGCGCGATCGCCAGCGCGAACGGCAGGGCGCGCCGCGCGCGAGCCCAGAGCCGCGGCGCGCGCCGCTCGGGCAGGTCGCCATCGCGGGGCGGCGCGGCGTCGCGGGGCGGCGCGGCGTCGCGGGGCGGCGCAGCGTCGCGGGGCGGCGCGGCGTCACGCGGCGGCGCGGCGCCGGCGAAGGTTCCGGTGTGGGTCGGGGAGCGCAACGGCGGGACCCTAGCAGAATCCCCGCCGACGGGCCGAGAGGAGCGGCGCCCGGGACCGCGCCGCCTCCCGGCCTCGGCGGACGCGCGCCGGCCCCGCCTCCGGTGAGCGCACGCTGCGCGGCGACCGCGCCCCGCATGGGGCATAGTCGTCCACCATGTCCAAGTACGATTACGATCTGTTCGTCATCGGCGCCGGCTCCGGCGGCGTGCGCGCCGCCCGCATGTCTGCTTCCTACGGCGCCAGGGTCGCCATCGCCGAGTCGCGCCACCTCGGCGGAACGTGCGTCAACCTGGGATGCATCCCGAAGAAGCTCCTCGTCTACGCCTCGCACTACACCGAGGACTTCGAGGACGCCGCCGGCTACGGCTGGTCGGTGCCCGGCCACGGCGGCGACGGGCAGGCCGGCCCGTCGTTCGACTGGGCGACGTTCCTCCGGAACAAGAACAAGGAGATCGAGCGCCTGAACGGCGTCTACGAGCGGCTGCTGAAGAACTCGGGCGCCGACATCCGCTGGGGCCAGGCCAAGGTCGTGGACCCGCACGCCGTCGAGATCGACGGCGCCAGGATCACCGCCGAGCGGATCCTCGTCGCGACCGGCAGCTACCCGTGGGTCCCGGACCTGCCCGGGCGCGAGCTCGCGGTCACCTCGGACGACGCGTTCCACTTCAAGAGCATGCCGCGGCGCGCGGTCATCGTCGGCGGCGGCTACATCGCGGTCGAGCTCGCCGGGATCTTCCACGGGCTCGGGGCCAAGGTGTCGCTGGTCCACCGCGGCATGCACCTCCTGCGCGGCTTCGACGACGACATCCGGGCGTTCCTCGCCGCCGAGATCCAGAAGAAGGGCCTCGACCTCCGCCTCGGCGCGAGCGTCGAGAACATCGAGCGGCGCGGCGACGGGCTGTGCGCGGCGCTCGCCGACGGCACCGAGCTCGCGGCCGACTGCGTGCTGTACGCGACGGGGCGCCTGCCGAAGACCAAGGGGCTCGGCCTCGAGGAGGTCGGGGTGGCGCTCGACGAGGACGGCGCGGTCGTGGTGGACGACGCGTTCCAGTCGTCGGTCCCGTCCATCTACGCGATCGGCGACGTGATCGCGCGCGTGCAGCTCACGCCCGTCGCCATCGCCGAGGCGATGGCGCTGGCGAAGCGGCTCTTCCGCGGCGAGGACGGTCGCGTGGACTACACCGGCATCCCGACCGCCGTGTTCAGCCAGCCGAACGTCGGCACCGTCGGCCTGTCGGAGTCGCAGGCGCGAGAGCACCACGACGTCGCCGTGTACCTCTCGACCTTCCGCGCGCTCAAGCACACCCTCTCCGGGCGCGAGGAGAAGACGATGATGAAGCTGGTCGTCGACCGCGCGACCGACCGGGTGCTCGGCGTCCACATGGTCGGGCCCGACGCCGGCGAGATCATCCAGGGGTTCGCGGTCGCGCTGAAGTGCGGCGCGACAAAGGCGCAGTTCGACGCGACGGTCGGCATCCACCCGACCGCGGCCGAGGAGTTCGTGACCATGCGCGAGCCGCTGCGGAACATGGATCGCAGCCCCCCGATGGGGATCGCGCCGAGCTCGGCGTAGCCCGCGGGCACGCGTGCGCCGGCCCGCCCCGGTGCGCGCGCTCGCCCGTGCGCTGGCGACGGCTGCGGTCGGTCGCCGGGCACGTCCGTCCGCCTTCGCCGGCCTTCGATCGCCGGCGTCCGGTCGCTCCGGCTCGCCCGCTCGCGTTCGCGCTCTGCGCGCTCCTCTGGTATGGACCGCGCGATGTCGACACCCGCCTCGACCCCCTTGAAGCCGGTCGGCCTGCTCGCCCGCACCAACGACCGCTCGTTCTACGTCTTCAACGCCGTGCTCTCCGCGGCCGCGCTGGCGTTCCTCGCGTACATCCTCATCATCCGGCGCGGCGCGGGCGGCGCGGATCTCCGCTTCATGCCGCCGCTGAACGCCGCGCTCAACGCGACGGCCGCCACGCTGCTCGTCGCGGGCTGGATCGCGATCAAGCGCCGCGCGATCGTCGCGCACAAGTACCTGATGGTCTCGGCGTTCGTCGCCTCGTCGCTGTTCCTCGTCGGCTACCTCGCCTACCACTTCGTCCACGGGGACACGAAGTACCAGGGCACCGGCCCGCTCCGCGCCGTCTACTTCGCCGTGCTCATCTCGCACATCGTGCTGTCGGCGGGCATCGTGCCGCTCGCGCTGACGTCGTTCTACTTCGCCTACAAGGCGAACTTCGCGAAGCACGCCCGGGTCGCGCGGGTGACGCTGCCCCTCTGGCTGTACGTGTCGGTGACGGGCGTGCTCATCTATTTCATGCTGCGCGGCAGCCCGCCGGCGGTGCCGTGAGCGCGCCGCCGCGCGCGCCCGGCCTCGGAGGCCCTCGGCGGCGGCGCGGCGCAGGGCTCAGCGCGACGCGGCGCGCCTCTGCAGGACGGCGCTGACGATGCGCGCCGCGAAGAGCAGGGCGAGCAGCGCGGCGTAGATCATCGGCTCGGTCGCGTCCTTCTTCACGCGGAGGAAGAAGTGCGCGACCCCGAGGACGGCGGCGACGTACGCGAGGCGGTGCAGCCGCTTCCAGCGCGCGGCGCCGAGGCGCTTCAGCATGCGCGCGGTCGACGTCGCCGCGAGCGGGACGAGCAGGAGGAGCGCGACGAAGCCGGCGAGGATGAACGGGCGCTCGGTGATGTCCTCGACGATCGCGCGGACGTCGAGCCCCTGATCGACGAGCGCATACGTCAGGAAGTGCGCGCACGCGTAGAAGAAGGCGAGCAGCCCGAGCGCCTTGCGGATGCGCAGGGGAAACGTCCAGCCCGAGACGATCTTGAGCGGCGTCGCCGCGAGGGACGCGACGAGCAGCACGAGCGCGAGGAGCCCGAGCTGGTTCAGCGCCTCGGCGACGGCGTTCGCGCCGAGCGCGCCGGCGCGGGCGCGCAGGCCGAGCACGGCGAGCGGGATCAGCCCGCCGGTGACGACCGCCGGCACGAGCCAGGGCAGCTTCCGGCCGGCGCGCGCCTGGGCGCCCGGCCGCGACATCGTCCTCGCGGGCGCGCCCATGGTCAGAAGCTCTCCCGCAGGTCCATGCCGCTGTAGAGGCTGGCCACCTCCTCCGCGTAGCCGTTGAACGGCAGCGTGGGGCGGCGGCGCAGCTCACCGATCCTCCGCTCGGTCGCCTGGCTCCAGCGCGGGTGATCCACCGCGGGGTTCACGTTGGCGTAGAAGCCGTACTCGTCCGGCGCGGCCTGGCTCCACGTCGTCTTCGGCTGTCGCTCCGTGAGCTTGATGCTGACGATCGATTTGCACCCCTTGAACCCGTATTTCCACGGGACCACAAGGCGAATCGGCGCTCCGTTCTGGCCGAGCAGCGATTTGCCGTAGAGGCCCACGGCCAGCATCGTGAGCGGGTGCATCGCCTCGTCGATCCGGAGCCCCTCGACGTAAGGCCAGTCGAGGACGTCGCTCCGCTGGCCGGGCAGCCGCTCCGGATCCAGCAGCGTGGTGAACTGGACGTACCGGGCGCGGGAGGTCGGCTCGAGGCGCCGGAGCAGCGCGGCCAAGGGGAACCCGAGCCAGGGGATCACCATCGACCACGCCTCGACGCAGCGCATGCGATAGACGCGCTCCTCCAGGGGAAACCACGCGAGCAGGGTGTCGAGGTCGATGACCGCGGGCTTCTGGATCTCCCCCTCGCACGCGACGGCCCAGGGGCGCAGGCGGAGCCGGCCGGCGTTCTTGGACGGCTCCGACTTGCTCAGGCCGAGCTCGTAGAAGTTGTTGTAGGTGACGATGGCCTCGTAGTCGGTCCGCGCTTCGTCGGTGACGAACGCGTTCTTCGCGCCCGCCTCGCCCGCCTCGCGGCGCGGCGCCGCGCCGTCCAGCGGCGGCGCGCTGGCGAGCGGCGCGGCCTCGCCGCCGGGGGCGCCGGCGTCCGCCACGCCGGCCTCGCCGCCGGTGAGCCAGACGAGGCCGCCGCCGATGGCCGACGCCGTCCCCGCGAAGAGCGCGGCGTTCTTCAGGAGCTCGCGCCGCCTCAGGTAGAGCGCTGGAGAGGTGATCTCGCTGGCGGGCGGCTCCTTGGGCAGCTTGCTCATGCCCCATTCTACGATCGGACCGGGCTCCGGTTACGGGCCGGACGCGCTCACGCGGCCCTTGACATGAGGCGGAGCGCGGCGTGGGGCGCGTGGTGGAGCGAGGGCAGCGCGAGCATCTGCCCGATGCGCGCGGAGCGCTGCTCCACCCCGCGGGCGACCGCCGCCCGCTCGCTCGCGGTGCGCGCCTTGAGCAGGGCCAGCACGTCGGTCCAGACGCGCTCGCGCCACCGCGAGAGCATCTCCATCGACACCCAGACCGCGAGATCCGGGGCGGTGTCGCGGAAGATCGCGCTCAGGGGGCAGCCATGCCGGACGGCGAGGCGCTCGAGCGCCTCGATGACCGAGCGGCGGAGCAGGGTATTGACCTCATCGTGATCGTGCTTGAGCCGCGCGAGCATCCGCGGGTCGCGGCCGTGCCCGAACTCGACGATCGTCGCGTGGATCCCGAAGACCAGGTCGTAGTTGATGTGGGCGCTGAACCCGAGCAGGGCGTTCTGCACGGGGGGCGCGAACCGGGATGACGTGCTCGCGTACGCGATGTGCCAGGCGCCGCAGTCCTGCGCCGCGCCCCGCTCGCACCACCGGAACGTCTCGAGGTACCGCTCGCAGAACCGCCCGGCGAGGCGCGAGATCCACGCGGGCTCGAGGAACATGCCGTCGGGCCGCTCCACCTGCGCCGCGACCGCGCGCGTGACGATGCCGTAGACGTCGGTGAACGCCGCCCGCCGATCGCCCGCGGCGATCAGGCGATCCGTCACGGTGTCGAGAACAACGGCAGCATCGTGGACGCTCTTCGGGTGCAGATTAAGGCCGTCGATGCAGCTGCTCATGAAGTCCCCTCCTACTTCTTCGCTCGTCAAAGAGACCTGATCCGATGTTCGAACTTCCGCGTCCGACCGCCTCGCTGCCGCCGGCCGCATCGCCTGAGCGCAGCATGAACGGTGAAGCAGAGGCGCCGGCCGTCGGTCCCCCCGGACCCGGCCTTTCTGGTCTGCGTCCCGGTGCGCGTCGTTCCCATGTCGAAAGCGGATCTGGAGACCCGCCGGGAGAAAGGTCGCCGCGGATGTTGCCCTTGCTTCTCCTACTGCCGGCCCTCCCCAGAACCGGCCCCCCGCAGAAGAGCGATGACTCGATGCGATCCAGACGCGCTCGCCGCGGGATGCCCCCCCTCGCTGCGGCGCTCTAAGTTGAACCTAGTCTACGACATGGTGTGGGGTGACCACAATTGTCTTATGACCGCTGATCCCGTTCGGGACAGTTTTGAGGTTATGCTAACTAGCGACCTCGAACAAGCGGCAGTTGACCCTGACACGTTTCTTTCTCGCGCGGGAGATCGCCACGGCATCTTCCGGGTTGCGCTGCTACTGGAGCGAAGGTTTGTCGAATTCGGAAACCCATCGTCTCGCGTAGCTGCAAGTCGCGACGAGATGTTCTCGAAACATGCCGAGTGCTTATCCCATGTCGGCTGTACGGTCGGCGCCGGGAATGTGAAGAGCGTTTAGGAAGCCCCTGAGCCGGCGCTCAGGAAACTCCTGGTACGTTTTCCACAAGGGAGGTCGGTTTCTTGCGTCGATGTTGAAAATGTCGCGAATGTGGCGGATGAGGCCGCTCGCGTCGCGGCGGTCGCCGCCGCAGCGCGGCCGCGCCAGCGGCAGGGCTCGCCTGTCATCGCGGCTGGGCCCTGCCGCGTGATCCTCGCGCCGAGGTCCTGCAGCCTGCGCCTGCAGGGCGCGGGGGCCGGCCGTACGGCGGCGATCGCTCGGACGGCGCGCCGTGACCGCCGGGCGCAGGGCGCGCCCCGGCGCTGGACGGCCGGGCATCGCGAGCGGCCGCGGCGCCGACGGCGCGGCCCCGCCGCGCGCGGGACGGCCGTGACAGAGCCTGGCGTCCACGGCATGCGCGGCGGCGGGGCTTTGCTGTCGAGGAGCGAGGAGTAAAGAGGAGGGGCTTCGCTGGCCAGGGAGGGGGAGGGGCGACGGCGCCGCCGGGCGAGGCCGGCGAGCCGGCGCGGCGCTCAGCCGGTGCCGCCCTTGGCCTGCACGTCGCGGTAGCGCAGCGTCGCGCGCAGGTAATCGCGGTTCATCTGCGCGATCACGTCGAGGGGGATCTCCTTCGGGCAGACCGCCTCGCACTCGCCGATGTTCGTGCAGTGGCCGAAGCTCTCGGCGCGCATCTGGCCCACCATGTTGAGGCTCCGCTGATCGCGCTCCGGCTGGCCCTGCGGCAGGATGTTGAGGTGCGTGAGCTTCGCCGCGGTGAAGAGCGAGGCCGACGCGTTCGGGCACGACGCGACGCAGGCCCCGCAGCCGATGCACGCGGCCGCGTCCATGGAGCGCTCGGCGACCGGCTTCGGCACGGGGACGGCGTTCGCGTCCGGCGCGCTGCCGGTCGGCACCGAGACGTAGCCGCCCGCCGCGATGATGCGGTCGAACGCGCTGCGGTCCACCGCGAGGTCGCTCACGACCGGGAACGCCTGAGCCCGCCACGGCTCGAGCCACAGCACATCGCCGTCCTTGTAGTGACGCATGTGCAGCTGACACACGGTCGTCCCACGGAGGGGGCCGTGCGCCTGGCCGTTGATCATGAAGCCGCACATGCCGCAGATGCCCTCGCGACAGTCGTGATCGAAGGCGATCGGCTCCTCACCCTTGAGGATGAGCCGCTGATTGAGCACATCGAGCATCTCGAGGAAGGACATGTGCTCGCTGACGTCGGGCACCTCGTACGTGACGAACCGGCCCGCTTCGTACTTGCCCTTCTGACGCCAGACATGGAGGGTGAGGCGCATTATTTGTAACTCCGCTGCGTTGGGTGAACCTCGTTGAACTGGAGCGGCTCCTTGTAGAGCTCCTGGGCCTGACCTTCGCCTCGCCAGCCCCAGGCGGCGACATAGGTGAAGTTCTCGTCGTCGCGCTTCGCCTCGCCCTCGGGGGTCTGGTGCTCCTCGCGGAAGTGCCCGCCGCACGACTCTTCCCGGTAGAGGGCGTCGCGGCACATGAGCTCCGCCAGCTCGAAGAAGTCGGCGACGCGCGCCGCCTTCTCGAGCTCCTGGTTCAGGCCGGTGCCCGTGCCCGAGACGCGGACGTCGCGGTGGAACTGCTCCCGGAGCTCCGGGATCCGCGCGAGCGCGCCCTTGAGCCCGGGCGCGTTGCGCGCCATCCCGCACTGCTCCCACATGATCTTGCCGAGCTCGCGGTGGAACGAGTCGGCCGTGCGCGAGCCGTTCGCGGCGAGCAGCCTGTTCAGCCGCTCGCCCGCGTCGCGCTCGGCGTCCCGCACGGCGGGGTGGAGGTCGTCGACCCGCTCGAGCTTCGTCGACGCGAGGTAATCGCCGATGGTGTAGGGGATGATGAAGTAGCCGTCGGCGAGGCCCTGCATCAGCGCGCTCGCCCCGAGGCGGTTCGCGCCGTGGTCGGAGAAGTTCGCCTCGCCGAGCACGAACATGCCGGGGATCGTGCTCATCAGGTTGTAGTCGACCCAGAGCCCGCCCATCGTGTAGTGGATGGCCGGGTAGATGCGCATCGGGACCGTGTACGGGTCGTCGCCGGTGATGCGCTCGTACATGTCGAAGAGGTTGCCGTAGCGCTCGGCGATGGCGGGCTTGCCGAGGCGCCGGATGGCGTCCGAGAAGTCGAGGTACACGCCGAGCCGGGTCGGCCCCACGCCGCGGCCCTCGTCGCACACCGCCTTGGCCGCGCGCGACGCGACGTCGCGCGGCACGAGGTTGCCGAAGCTCGGGTAGCGGCGCTCGAGGTAGTAGTCGCGCTCGCCCTCAGGGATGAGCTCCGGCGGGCGGGTGTCGCCCGCGTTCGTCGGCACCCAGATGCGGCCGTCGTTCCGGAGCGACTCGCTCATGAGCGTGAGCTTCGACTGGTAGTCGCCCGAGACCGGGATGCACGTCGGGTGGATCTGGGTGAAGCACGGGTTGCCGAAGAGGGCGCCGCGCTTGTGCGCCCGCCAGATGGCGGTGGCGTTCGACCCCTTCGCGTTGGTCGAGAGGAAGAAGACGTTGCCGTAGCCGCCGGAGGCGAGGACGACCGCGTCGCCGAGGTGCGTCTCGAGCGCGCCCGTGATCAGGTTGCGCGTGACCAGGCCGCGCGCCTTGCCGTCGACCACGATGAGGTCGAGCATCTCGGTGCGCGGGTACATCTTGACCTTGCCGAGGCCGATCTGCCGCTCGAGCGCCTGGTAGGCGCCGAGGAGGAGCTGCTGCCCCGTCTGCCCGCGCGCGTAGAACGTGCGCGACACCTGCGCGCCGCCGAAGGAGCGGTTCGCGAGCACGCCGCCGTACTCGCGCGCGAACGGCACGCCCTGCGCGGCGCACTGGTCGATGATGTTCACGCTGATCTGCGCGAGCCGGTACACGTTGGCCTCGCGCGCGCGGTAGTCGCCGCCCTTCACGGTGTCGTAGAAGAGGCGGTAGATGCTGTCGCCGTCGTTCTGGTAGTTCTTCGCGGCGTTGATGCCGCCCTGCGCGGCGATGCTGTGGGCGCGGCGCGGAGAGTCCTGGAAGCAGAAGCTCTTCACGTTGTAGCCGAGCTCGGCCAGCGTCGCGCTCGCCGCGCCGCCGGCGAGGCCGGTGCCGACGACGAGGATCGTGTACTTCCGCTTGTTCGCCGGGTTGACGAGCTTCAGGTTGAAGCGGTGCTGGTCCCACTTCTTTTCGATGGGACCTTCGGGGATCTTCGCATTGAGCTGCATGATGACGGGGGCTCCGGGCTCAGCGGACGATGCCGAACAGGACGGCCAGCGGGATGGAGGAGAAGCCGACGGCGAGCAGGATCGACGCGGCGGCGGCGAACTTCCTGAGCGCCGGCGTGTAGCGCGGGTGGCTGAGGCCCATCGACTGGAACATGCTCCACGCGCCGTGGTAGAGGTGCAGCGCGAGCAGGCCCATCGCCACCATGTAGGCAATCGCCACGGGCGCCGAGCTGAAGCCCTTCACGACGTTGTCGTAGGCGTCGAGCGGCACGAAGTCGGGGTGCACGGTGCCCGTCGTCAGGTGCAGCAGGTGATAGAGGATGAACGCGGCGAGGACGCCGCCGCTCAGCAGCATCGTGCGGGCGGCGAGGTTCGGGTGCCTCTGCCCCTTCACCTGGTAGCGGACCGGCCGGGCAGCGCGGCTGTGCAGCGCGAGCGATACGCCCGTGTAGACGTGGACGATGAGGGAGGCGAGGAGGAGCAGCCGCGTCCCCCAGAGCAGGGAGGGCGTCCCGTGGAGGAAGGCGGCGTAGTCGTTGAACTTCTGCCGGCCGAGGAAGACCTGCAGGTTGCCGGCCATGTGGCCGATCACGAAGCCGAAGAAGACGACGCCGCTCAGCGCCATCGCGAACTTCTTGCCGACGAGATCCCGGTAGAAGAGCGCGATGCGCTGGGCCCTGGTGGGGAGAGTCGATGGGGCAGCAGTGGGGCTCATCGCTCCCCTCCTTTAGTGGCGTGCGAACGCGTTCGCCAGAGGGAATCTCGCGCTCGATCGCGGAAGATTTTGCGGGCGTCGGCCGCAGATCTCGGCCCGAGGGAGGCGCGCTGCCCGCGGCGTTCGCGGCGGGGCGGGCGGGGCGCGGAGGATGGGCGTCAGGCGGCGCGCGGGTCGTGCGCGCGTCTTACCTTGCGACCGTAAAACGCCAGCGCGAGCTCGATCGCGAAGATGCCGATGGCCTGCTCTTCCTGGCTGGTGAACGCCGGCAGGCGCGCGTCGCGGAGGACGACGAGGCCGCCGATGGAGCGCTCGCCCAGGCGGAGCGGCGCCACGATGGCGGCGCCGAAGCGCTCGCCCTCCGCGGTACAGAGCAGGTCGGGCGCGTCGTCCGCCGACAGGCGGACGGGGGCGAGCGCGCCCTCGACCTGGCCGGCGAGCCGCGCGATGAACGCGGCAGACACCTCGGCGCCGGAGGCCGCCTGGTAGAGCGCGGCCCCGTGGTCGAGCGCCAGGGAGAGCGCGGCGCTCGTTGTATAGACCACCTTGGCCGCGAGATCCACGGCGCGTTCGGGGAAGTCGTCCCGCGAGAGGGACGCGACAAGGGCGGCGCTCGCCTGGTGGACGGCCGCCACCGCGTCGAGGTGGGTGCGCAGCATGGCCGCCTCGAGCAGCCGCTTCATGTTCTCGATGTCGTACGGCTTCTCGAGGATGTCGTACGCGCCGCTCTGCATGCACTCCACGGCGGCCTGCGCGCTCGAGCACGGGGCGCCGACGATGATCTCGAGGTCCGGGCTGATCGCCTTGAGCGCGGCGATGGTCCCGGCGCCTTCCATGCCGGGCGCCCTCACGTCGGCGATCGCGAGGTCGAACCGGCGCGCCTTGACGAGCTCGATCGCGGCGAGGCCGCTCTCGGCGCAGGTGACGTCGAAGCCGCCGTCGCTGAGCTCGACCGCAAGCCTGTCGAGGACCCTCTTCTCGGCGTCTACCACCAGCACATGGGGTCGGGCCTGGCTCACTGATGCCTCCTCCTCTGGTTACAAGGGGTGCCGCGCCGCCTGCCGTCCGGCGCCGTCGCGATCGCGCGATGACCACGCCGGTCGTGGCCGATGTCGCCCCACCCGGCGGAGCCCCCTCCGGTCTCTACCAGCTGTCCAAAGTTCGCCTACAGTCCAATAGAACCGGGTTTCCAGCGAAACGGAAGCCGAAGCGGCGTTGACGCGGTCCTCCTTGAACAGGGCGAGGCGCCGCGCGCCCGGCGCGGATGTGCTCCGGTATGCCGATTCCTGTGGGCCGTGTGAGCGTGCGTCGCAGGGAGAGAGCGCGCGGGCCGCGCGCGTCTTCGGGCCTGTTTCGCGAGGAGCGGCGGTGGTCGCGCGCCGCACGGCGGAGAGGATGTGGTCGGTGCGCTGCTCGCCGCCGCGGGCGACGTCCGTCGCGCCGATGGCGGCGCGGTCGCGCCGCGCTGGGCAGCGGGTCCGCTGGCGGCGCGCTCCACGAGGAGGCGCTCGAGCGGGGAGCGGGCCATGACGTCGGCGCGGCGGGCGCGATCCCGAGCGTGAGCGCGCGTGCGCGTCGTCGTCGCGCGCGTCGTCGTCGCCCGCGTACGCGTCGTCGTCGCGCGCGTGCTCGTGCTCCGTCCTGGTGCGCGCGCGCGTGCTCGTCCTCCGTCCGCGTGCGCGTTCTCGTCCCCGTCCTCGTGCGCGTGCGCGTGCGCGTGCTCGTTCTCGTGCGCGTTCTCGTCCCCGTCCTCCGTCCCCGTCCCCGTCCTCGTCCTCGTCCTCGTCCTCGTCCTCGCGCGGTCGCGTCGCCTTCGCCTCCATGCGCGTGGCGCGTCGACCTCGCATCGTGGATCTCCGCGGTGGCGCCGCGCGCGCATCGCGCAGCGTCGCCTCGAGCAGCGCGGCCGCCGCGGCGCACGGGCGCTCCGCGTTCCCATCGCGCGCGGCGCGTTCCCATCGCGCGCGGCGCGTTCCCATCGCGCGCGGCGCGTTCCCATCGCGCGCTCCGATCCGAGCACTCCGCGCCGACCTGGACGACCGACGCTCCCCCGGCGAGCGCGACGTCGATCTCCCGCCCTCCTGCCGTCCCCGGCCGTCCCGCGCGCCCGCACGGCGGACGATCGGAGAGGGGGAACGGACCGGCGGCGGCCGCTCGCGACCGGAAGGCCGGAAGAAGGTGGGGAGAAACTCGAATCATCTTCTCGATGTCCTCCCTTCGTCTGGAACATGAAACCTCCCAGACACAGTTCTGTTGTCAGGGCTTCCCCGAACACCTCTCCGAAGCTCCTGGCGCCCTGTCGACCACGTTCCTCCTGTCCCCGACGACAGCGCATGTCCGCGTCGTCCCCCGACCGTTGTGGGCGTTACGGGACTTGCTGCCATGGTGTCGATGAAATGACATGTCGCTTGACGGGAAAGCGCAGCTCGGTTCAGCTCGTCGGGCGGCCGGGGGGTCGCGGAGGGGGTCCGATGTTCATCGTCAGGAAGGGCGAAGTTCCGCTGTTGTCCCGTTGGGTGAAGGAGGCGACCTCGCGCCTGCTGGAGCGCTATGACGGCACCCCGTTCGAGCTGCGCTTGTGGGGCGGCGAGCGGCTGCGCTTGGGCGCGGGCGCGCCGGCGTTCGCCGTGACGTTCCGGACGCGCCGGGCGCTCTGCGAGGCGGCGCTCCGGGGCACGCTGGGGCTCGGCGAGGCGTATGTCCGGCGCGAGGTCACGTTCGACGGCGATCTCGAGGACTCGCTCGCCGGTCTGTTCCAGCTCGCTCGCTCGGTGCGGTCCGTGGACGCGCGCTTGCCGCACCTCGCGCCCGCGCTGCCGTCGTTCGAGCGCGGCCTCTCCGGCGTGCTCGACGCGCTCCGGCTCGGGCTGCTCTCCGGCGCGGCGAAGCGCGAGCGGCTCGCCGTCGAGCGCCACTACGGGCTCGGCAACGACTTCTACCCTCTTTACCTCGACAGGCGCCTCCAGACCTCGTGCGGCTACTTCCGGTCTCCGGGCGAGGCGCTCGACGACGCGCAGGCGCACAAGATCTCCGTCGTCGCGCGGAAGCTCGCGCTCCGGCGCGGGCAGCGGCTCCTCGATCTCGGCTGCGGGTGGGGCCACCTCATGTTCCACGCGGCGGAGACCTACGGCGTGCAGTGCCTCGGGATCACGCTCTGCGAGAACCAGGCGAGGTACATCCGCGAGCAGGCCGCGGCGCGGCGGCTCCCGGTCGAGGTCCGCGTGATGGGCTGCGAGGACCTCGAGGGCGAGCCGCGGTGGGATCGGCTCGTCTCCTTGGGCTCGATGTGCCACGCCGGCGCGCGCCGGATCGAGGTGTTCTACGACAGGGTGAAGGCGCTGCTCGCCGAGGGCGGCGTCTGCCTGCTCGAGAGCGTCACCCGCGAGCAGGAGTCGCCGCGGACTGACCCGTTCGTGCAAAAGCACATCTTCCCGGGGTACTGGCCTCCATCGGTCCAGGGGATGGCGGCGCGCGCCGCCGCGCGCGGCCTCGACGTGCTCGACGCGGAGAACCTGCGCCGCCACTCCGCGCTCACGGCGCGCTGCTGGCGCCGCAACTTCCTGGACAACCGGGAGAAGATCGAGCGGATCACCGGCTTCGACGGCGCGTTCCTGAGGACGTGGGAGTTCTACCTGGCCTGCGCCGCCGCCGCGTTCCGCAGCGGGCACCTCGGCGCCGTGCAGATGGTGCTGTCGAACGGGGCTCCGCGCGACTACCCGCTCGCGCGCGAGCCCCTGTACGCCGCGGAGGAGCCGTCGCTGCGGGACCGCGCGCCGATCGTCCCGGCCGTGCAGTTCAGCGCCTGGGGCGCCGCCGCGCCGTCCTGATCCCGGAGGCGCGCCGTCCCGTCGGCACGCGCGCCCCCCGCGCGGAAGAGCTTGTGAACCCCGCGCGGCCAGCTATCAGCTAGAGCATGAGCGAACGGCTGCCGGCCAGCGCCCATCGCGGCGCCGCGCCCTCGTGGTCTGCGTCGCGCCCTCGCCGCCCGGCGCGCGCGGGCAAGGCCGGAAGCGCGCTCCTCGCGGCCGCCCTCTGCGTCCTGCTCTCCTCGTGTACCCAGATGCGCTACATCGCGCAGGCGGGCCTCGGTCAGCTCTCGATGGCGTGGAGCGCCGAGTCGCTCGAGGACGCCGTCGGCGACGCCCGCAGGCCGTGGCGGACGCGCGCGCTCTTGCGCGAAGTCCCGCACATCAAGCGCTTCGGGGAGCGCCACGGCCTCACCGCGACCGACAATTACCGCACGTATGTCGAGCTCGATCGCCCGGCCGCGGTCTGGGTGGTCAGCGCGTGCGAGCCGCTCCGGTTCCGCTCCAAGACGTGGAGCTTCCCCATCGTCGGCACCGTTCCGTACGTGGGGTGGTTCGACCTGAAGGCCGCCAAGGAGTTCGCGGCGCCGCTCAAGGCGGCCGGCTGGGACGTCGACGTGCGTCCGGCGGGCGCGTACTCGACGCTCGGCTGGCTGGAGGATCCGGTCCTGTCCACGATGATCTCCAGCGGGGACGAGGCGCTCGGCGAGCTCGCCAACGTGGTGCTGCACGAGTCGCTGCACGCGACGCTCTACCTGAGGGGCCAGACGAGGCTGAACGAGAGCCTCGCGAGCTTCGTCGGGGACGAGCTCGCCAAGCGCTACCTGGATGAGCGGGTGGGCCCCTTCTCCGCGGAGAAGACGGCCTACATGCGCGAGCAGGAGCGGAGCGAGGCGCGGGCGAACGCGCTGCACGACGCCTACGTCCAGCTCGACCGGCTGTACGCGTCCTCGGCCTCCGAGGCCGAGAAGCGGGCCGAGAAGGCGGCGGTGCTCGCCCGGCTCAAGACGGAGATCGGGGCGCGCCGCTCGCTCAACAACGCGTCGCTCGTCCAGTTCCGCGTCTACAACTCGGGGGACGAGGAGCTCCGGGCCCTGCTCGCGACCTGCGGCGGCAGCTGGCCGAGGTTCCTGGGCGCGCTGCGGAAGCTCGAGCGCCACAGGTTCTCCGCGCCCCAGGAGAACGTCGGCCAGGTGATCGAGCCGCTGATCCGGGCCGGGTGCAGGTAGGTGCCGTGCGCGCGTAGGGCCGTGTGCGGCATTGCGCGCGTGCCGACCTGCGCGCCGCGTGCCGCGGTGCGCTGCGCGCGCGTGCGGTGCTGCGCGCCGCGTACCGTGCTGCGCGCCGAGGACAACGTGCAGCGTCAAAATCCGCTGCGGCGCGTCGCGCGGAGCGTCCGGCGTCCTTGCAATCGTGCGCTCTCATGGCGCATTGCAATGCGGTCTGCCCCAGGCGGGTGGACAATTACTTGTCCAGGTAAGAGTTCCGTTCTGGATCTGAACCCATCCGTGGATCGGACCAGTCCCTGCGGAAATGTATGACGGGCATCGCACCTCCGGGCGGTGCGCCCCGCGGCTGGCGACGGGCTTCTGCGGGTTTTTTGGCCGTTGGGGCCCGGTCGTGCGGGGGCATCGAGGTTGGCCCGCCGGTTGCTGAATGTATCGGCCAGATGTCGCTCCCGTTCGCTGCTCGGTTTCATGGGGCCTCGGCGGGGGCGGCGCCCCTGGCACATCGTTCGCAGTGCAAGCCCCAGTCGTTGGGGGGCGCCGAGCGAGGTGATCGGCGGCATCTCTGCCGAGCGATCGTGACCCCGCCGCCACCCGGATGCCATGGACCTGCTGTCGGCTCCTTGTTGATTGACTTGTCGCCGGACGCCGGCGGAGAGCTTCGGTTCGCGTGATGATAGCCGCCTTGCGGGGCGATTAAGGAGGGATGAACGAGGCGCGCGCGACGCGCGTCGCCAGGTGAGATGGCTTAACGTGATCAGCTTGTCGATCTTGGTTCGAGCTTCTCTTACTCTCTTGCAGCTCTCGACTTCGACTCCGCTTCATCGCTTCGCCTCCCCTTGCCCTTGCCCTCTGCTTCGCTTGAGCTTGCACCTACGGTCTCTGGTCTGCGCTTGATCCTTTGCTTCTCCTTCTTCTTTCGCTTTGACTCGCTTCTTTGATTGTCTTAACGTCTCGCTTCGACTTTGCTTCCCCTTCGCTCGTGCTTTCTTGCTTGGATGCGCTTCGCATCGCTTTCCTGGCTTTCCTGACTTCTCTCTCGTGACCGCGGGTCTTTCAGGTCCCTCCGGTGGATCCCCCCTCCATCGGCGCTCCTGAGCGGCTCCGGTGGGTCCGCGGCTGCGGACCTCAGGCCGGCGGGCTCTCCCGACCGGCCTTTCTTTTTTTGTGCACACGGGCGCCGCCGTACGCGCGCCAGGCGCGCGTACGGCGGCGCCCGCACGGTGGCCGAACCGCTCGACCCGGCCGCGGAAATCCACTAACGACGAGCCCTCCGAACGATCCGCGTGCCCTCCTCGCCCTCGCGGGGTCCCGTCGAGGGGGCGTGGGGAAGTGCCAAAGTGGAGGGCGGGACATGATGCAGGGGCACGGTGGGCGGGGGCAGGGCGTCGATCTCACGAATTGCGCGGTGGAGCCCATCCACATCCCCGGGCGGATTCAGCCGCACGGAGCGCTGCTCGCCCTCTCGCCCGGCGATCTCGTCGTCCGCCACGTGAGCCTCAATGTCGGCGCCGTGCTCGGGAGCGGGCCCGAGGGCGTCCTCGGGCGCCCGCTCCTCGACTTCATCGCGCCCCTGGCGGGCGGAGATCTCGAGTCCATCCTCCGGTCTCCGGATCCCGGCGCGCTGAACCCGCTGAAGGTGACCGCCAGGGGCGAGGGCGCGGCGGCGTGGCTCGATGCCATCGCGCACCGGGCGGGCGAGCGGCTGATCGTGGAGCTCGAGCCGCTCGATCCGCGCGAGCTTCCAGGCGACGTGTCGTTCTCGAGCGTGTACCGCGCGATCCACGCGGCGATCGAGCGGATCCAGTCGGCCGAGGGGCTCTTCGACGCGTGCGAGGCGACGGCCGAGGAGATCAAGCGGCTGACCGGCTACGACCGGGTGATGATCTACAGGTTCGATCGCGACTGGAACGGCGAGGTCATCGCCGAGGCCAGGGCGGCGGACATCGAGCCTTACCTCGGGCTGCGCTATCCGGCCTCCGACATCCCGCCGCAGGCGCGGGAGCTCTACCTCCGCAACTGGCTCCGCATCATCCCGGACGTCGACTACCGGCCTTCGGACATCGTGCCTTCGCCGGAGGCGCCCATCGATCTCAGCTTCTCCCAGCTGAGGAGCGTCTCGCCGATGCACATCCAGTACCTCAAGAACATGGGGGTCGGCGCCTCGATGAGCGTCTCGCTCATCCGCGAGGGGGTCCTCTGGGGGCTCATCGCCTGTCACCACCGCACGGCGAGGCCGCTGTCGTTCGAGATCCGGCAGGGCTGCGAGCTCTGCGGGAGGTTCCTGTCGATCCAGCTCGCGGCCAAGGAGAAGCTCGAGGACAGGGGGCACAAGCAGGCGCTCAAGGCCCTGTCGGACGAGATCGTCGCGGCGGTGTCGCAGCGGGAAGATCTCATCGTCGGGCTCGCCGAGAGCGCCGGAGCGCTCATGAGGCTCGCGGACGCGCCGGGCCTCGCCCTGCTCCACGGCGAGGAGGCGACCGCGCTCGGCGCCGCGCCCGCGCCGGACGAGCTCCGGCGCCTGTACGCGTGGCTCCGGCGCACGGTCGCCGATCGGCCGGTGTTCCACGCCGAGTCCCTGTCGCGGGTCGACCCCGACTTCGCCCGCGTGAAGGACGTGGCGAGCGGCGTCCTCTGCATCTCCATCCCCGAGCCGGAGCCCTGGTATGTCGTCTGGCTCCGGCCCGAGGTGATCCAGACGGTGAGCTGGGGCGGCAACCCCGAGAAGCCGGTGGAGAGCACGGCCGAGGGCGCGCTGCTCGGCCCCCGGCGCTCCTTCGCGCTGTGGAAGCAGGTCGTCGAGCAGACCGCCGTCGCCTGGAAGCCCGCCGAGATCGAGGCGGCCGAGCTGCTCCGGCGCGCGCTCATCGAGCTCGACCTCACGCGGCAGGTCGAGCGGGAGAGGGCCGCGCGCGCCGCGGCCGAGCGGAGCAACGCCGAGCTCGAGCAGTTCGGGTACATCGTGGCGCACGATCTCAAGGAGCCGATCCGCGGGATCAAGTCGTTCTCGACCTTCGTGATGGAGGACGACGGGGCGGCCCTCTCGGCCGAGTCGCAGGGCTACCTGCGGCGCATCGGCGACCTGGCCGGGAGCACGATGGAGCTCATCAACTCGCTTTACGAGTACTCCCGCGTCGGCAACGTGGATTTCTCCTTCGGGGAGGTCGACCTGAGCGAGGTGCTGGCCGACGTCGAGCGGCGGCTGTCCGGCTCGCTCCTGCTGCGCGGCGCCGAGATCCGCGCGCCGCGCCGGCTCCCTCGGGTGGTCTGCGACCGGATCCGGATCGGCGAGGTGCTGGCCAACCTCATCTCGAACGGCCTCAAGTACAACGCGAGCCCGAACCCCTGGGTGGAGGTGGGCTTCGACGAGCGCTCGGAGCCCACCGTCTTCTACGTCAGGGACAACGGCGTGGGCATCCCCGCGGACGAGCGGCACCGGCTGTTCACGATGTTCGAGCGGCTCTCGACCGCGGCGCAGTACGGCGAGGGGACCGGCTCGGGGCTCGCCATCACCCAGCGCATCGTCGAGCGGCACAAGGGGAAGATCTGGGCGGATTCGCCCCCGACCGGGGGTACGACGTTCTACTTCACGCTCGCCGAGGCGCCGCCCCCCGCCAGCCGGTGATCCCGGGCGCGGCCGTCGCCCGGCCAGGGCCGGAGCGCCGCTATCAGAGGCCGTCGTCGTTGGGCGCGCGCCGGGGGTGGACGGTGGCAGAGACGATCTTCCAGTCGCCGTCGACCTTCTCCAGCCGGAGCGCGACGGGCAGCTCGTCGCGCCGGGCCGGGTGGCCGTGCCGGGCGCCCGTGACGGTCGCGGTGGCGGTCACCTCGGCGGTCATGCCGGCCGGATCGACCTGGATCTCCGTGTCGCCGAAGCTCACGTCCGCGGTCTGGTAGACGACCGCGGCCTGGGTCGCGGCCGCGGCGAGCTCGTCGCGGCCGCTGAGCCGATCGCTGATCTCGACGACGCGGGCGCTCGCCTCCTTCGTGAAGATCTCGGCGAACTCCTTGCGGACGCGGCCGTGGCGCACCAGCGGGTTGCGCTCGCCGTCGTCGATGCGCACCGCGTCCGCGAGCTGGGCGAGCCGGTCGCGGATCCGGTCCTCGTCGGAGGGAGAGAGCAGCAGCGCCACCGCGGCGAGGACGGCGCCGAGGGCGATGAGCCCGAGCGGGAGCCAGCGTTTCATGCGGGAAGTATAGGCGACGGGCGCCGCGCGAGCCCACCCGACCCCGGATTGAGCGCGGCAGCGCGCGCCGTCGCCGGCGCCGCGGGGATCCGCGCGATCGCGCCCGCTCAGGCGGTCGCGGCGAACACGGCGAGGACGCCCACCCGGAGGGCGGTCAGGACGGCCTCGCGGAGCCGCGCAGAGCCGAGCACCTCTTTCCAGAGATACCCCGCGATGCCGAGCGACTGGGCCCGCGTCAGCATCATCGGCGCCGGCTGGCCCGTGATGAAGATCACCGGGGCCTCGGTGATGCTCTTGAGCTTCTCGAGCAGCTCCAGGCCATCCATGTCGGGGAGGCGGTAATCGAGGATGATGCAATCGGGCGGGCTCGTCCGGCACACCTCGAGGGCGGCCTTCGCCGTCGGCGCCTCGATCAGCGTGACGTCGATGTCCGCCCAGTCCCGCAGGTAGCGCCCGTAGATCGTGCGATCGATCTCGCTGTCCTCGACGAGGAGAATCACGGCCTTCCGGAGCGCCATGGGCACCACTGTCCTTTGTCCAACCGTTGGACGCAAGTTGGACGTTGCACGCAGCGCGTGGGGAACCACCCCGAATACCGCGGGGGCATCCCCCGATACGATAGGCCTCGTCGCTAGCGCCCGACGATCGGCTCGAGGCACCGGTCGCGCGCGTCGCGCAGCGCGCTGAGCTCGACGTCGATCACCGCGCCGCCGCCCGCCGCGATCGTGAGCCGAGCCCCGCCGGTGGTGCCGAGCTCGGTGCAGGGCACGCCGGCCTCCCTGGCCCTCCGGGCGACCTCGGGGGCGTCCTCGGGCCGGACGCTGACGACGACGCGGCTCGGGGCCTCGCCGAACAGCGCCTCGGCGAGCTCCTCGCGCGCTCCATCGTTCGGCCCCTCCGGCAGCCGCACGCGGGCGCCCACCAGGGCCGCCGGGTCGTCGGCGGCGGCGCAGCACTCGCCGAGCGCGATCGCGAGCCCGCCGTCGGAGACGTCGTGCGCGCTCTGGAGGAGCCGCGGCCGCGAGCGCGCCAGGGAGAGGCAGAGCCCCTGGAGCCGCGCCTCGCGATCGAGATCGATGGCGGGGCTCGGCCCCTTCACCTCCCCGGTGTGGCGCGCGACGTACTCGGAGCCGCCGAGCGGGCCGCCGCGCGGGTCGCCGAGCAAGAGCACCGTGAGGCCGGCGGCCGGGAACGACGCCCGCAGCACGTCGCCCGCGTCCGCGACGAGCCCCACCACCGCGACCGTCGGGGTGGGCAGGATCGCGCGGCCGTCGGTCTCGTTGTAGAGCGACACGTTGCCGCTCACGACCGGCACCGAGAGCGCGCGGCACGCCGCCGCCATGCCGTCGATCGCGAGCGCGAACTGCCGCATGATCTCCGGCCGCTCCGGGTTGCCGAAGTTGAGGCAGTCGGTCAGGCCGATCGGCTCCGCGCCCGCGCACACCACGTTGCGGCACGCCTCGGCCACGGCCATCGCCGCGCCCTGGAACGGGTCGAGCTCGCAGAGCCGCCCGTTGCAGTCGCTCGAGAACGCGAGGAGCTTCTCGAACCGCTCTCCGTCCTTCTCGCAGGGGACGCGCACCACCGCGGCGTCGCTGCCGGCCCGGACCTCGGTGCCGCCCCGCACGATCTGGTCGTACTGCCGCCACACCCACGCGCGGGAGCCGAGGTTCGGCGAGCCCGCCATCGCGAGGAAGAGCTCGGACCACGAGGCCGGCGCGGGGAGGGTGCGCGGGTCGAAGGCCCGGCGCGCCGGCAGCGTGGCGTCGTCGCGCTGGGGGCGGTCGTACTTCGGCGCCGCGTCGGTCAGGAAATCGACCGGGAGGTCGCAGACGACGACCGGATTGCGCGGGGTGCTCGCGGCCGCGGCGCCGAGCGGGTCGTAGCCGGGCGTGGCGCGCACGACCCAGCGGCCCGTGTCGGTGACCTTGCCGATGATCGCCGCGTCGAGCTCCCATTTCGTGCAGATCTCGATGACGCGCGCCTCGCACCCGGGCTTCGCGACGAGGAGCATGCGCTCCTGCGACTCGCTGAGGAGCATCTCGTACGGGGTGAGCCGGGCGGCGCGCCGCGGGACCAGGTCGAGGTCGAGGTCGAGGCCGCTGCCGCTCCGGCCCGCCATCTCGACCGACGACGAGGTGAGCCCCGCGGCGCCCATGTCCTGGACGCCGACGAGCAGGTCCTCGGCGAAGATCTCGAGGCACGCCTCGAGCAGGAGCTTCTCCATGAAGGGGTCGCCGACCTGGACCGTGGGCCGCTGGCTCGGGCCGCCCTCGGAGAACTCGTCCGAGGCCATGGTGGCGCCGTGGATGCCGTCGCGCCCGGTCTTGGCGCCGACGTAGAGCACGTTGTTGCCGATGCCGCTCGCGCGGCCGTAGAAGATGCGGTCGGTGCGGACGACGCCGCAGGTGAAGGCGTTGACGAGGATGTTGCCGTCGTAGGCGCGGTCGAAGAAGAGCTCGCCGCCGACGGTGGGGACGCCGATGCAGTTGCCGTAGCCGCCGACGCCCGCGACGACGCCGCGGAGCAGCTGCGGGGTGCGCGGGTGGTCGGGCCGGCCGAAGCGGAGCGAGTCGAGGTTGGCGATGGGGCGCGCGCCCATCGTGAAGACGTCGCGGAGGATGCCGCCGACGCCGGTGGCGGCGCCCTGGTAGGGCTCGATGTACGACGGGTGGTTGTGCGACTCCATCTTGAAGACGGCCGCGAAGCCGTCGCCGATGTCGACGACGCCGGCGTTCTCGCCGGGGCCCTGGATGACGCGGGGGCCGGCGGTGGGGAGGCGCGAGAGGTGCACGCGCGAGCTCTTGTACGAGCAGTGCTCGCTCCACATGACGCTGAGGACGCCGAGCTCGGTGAACGTCGGCTGCCGCCCGAGGCGCTCGCGGGCGCGCTCCCACTCGCTGGCCGAGAGCTTGTGCGCCTGCGCGAGGGTGAGGTCGACCGGCGGGTCGCCGGGGAAGGGGGTGGGGGCGGCGGGCGGAGGGGCGGCAACGACGGCGCTCATCGCGGGCCTAGCTAGCGCAAGGACGCGGGGAGGGGAAGCAGGGGAGCGGGCCTCGCCGCGCAGAGCGGGGCTCGCCCGCTGCGGATCCGGGCCCAGACCGGCGTTTTCGGCGCGCAGGCGTGCTCCAGCACGCCCGGGCCCGCCGAGCAGAGCGGGGCTCACCCGCACAGGAGCCGGGTCCAGATCGGCGTTTTCGGCGCGCAGGCGTGCTCCAGCACGCCGAGCACCGAAAACGTCGAGATGGGCCCGGATCCGCAGCGGGTGAGCCCCGCTCTAGGCGTCTCGTTTGACGAGGAGGGCGGTGAGGTCGTCGATCTGCTTCGCGGAGCCGGCGAAGCGGCGCACCTCGGCGAGGAGGGCGCCGAGGATGTCCGAGGTGGGGCGCGCGTTCAGGCGGTGGATGAGATCGCCGACGCGCTCCTTGCCGAACACCTGCCCGGCGGCGTCCTGGTACTCGTAAAAACCGTCGGTGAGCAGGACCAGGAGATCGCCCGGCGCCATCACCAGGGGGGGCGGCGGGGGGAGGTCGAGATCCTTGAACATGCCGAGGGGGACCGTCGTGGGATCGCGCCAGACGACCTGGCCCTCGGCCGCCCGGTAATGCAGGAGCGGGCCCTGCCCGGCCGCGTGGTAGCGGAGCTGGTGCGTGACCGGGTCGAGGATCCCGAGGAAGGCGGTGATGAAGCGATCGTTCGGCAGATCCTCGATGAGCTGCTGGTTGATGTGGTGCATCAGCGCGTCCATGTCGGCCGAGAGGCGCAGGCCGATGCGGAGCATCGCGCGGAACTGCGTCACGCTGAGCGCGGGGCCGATGCCGTGGCCGGCCGCGTCCGCGAGCAGCAGGAGGAGCGGCGACATGTCCGCGCGCTCGTCGAGCCGGATGACGTCGTAGATGTCGCCGCCGGTGTCGTCCGCCGGCTTGCTGAACGCCGACAGCGAGTATCCAGGGCAGCGCGGGAGCCGGCGCAGGAGGATGTTCTGCTGGATGTCGCGCGCGATGGTGAGGTCGTGCTCGAGCTTGATCTTGATCATCCGCTCCTCGAGCAGGAGCGTGCGCTGCACGGCGACGGCCGCCTGCGCCGCGAGCAGCTCCGCGACGTCGCGCTCGTCCGGGCCGAAGTGGCCCACCGCCGAATTCAGCATCTGCAGCACGCCGACGAGCTTGTCGTCGAGCCCGATGAGCGGCACCGTGATCAGGGATTTCGTGTGATATCCCGTCCGGCGGTCGATCTCCGGATTGAACCGCGGGTCGGTATAGCAATCGTCGACGACGATGGTCTGGCGCTTGCGCGCGCACTCGCCGGCGATGCCCTTGTCGATGCTGACGCGGATTTGCGTCTCGCCCGTGGCGACACGCGAGTAAAGCTCTTTGGCCTCGGCGTCGTAGAGGAAGACGCTCCCGCGGTCGGCGCCTATCACCTCCCGCCCCGTCTTGATGATGAGCTCGAGCAGCTCGGTGAGATCGCACGGCGCCGCGAGCTTGCGCGAGACGTCCAGGATCAGGATGAGCGACGACGCATCGATCAGGGAGGGAGTGCCCACGCGCATGCGGCCCGAGAGTGTGGGCTACGTGGAAATAGGGGTCAAGACATGGTCTCGCCCCGGATGCTCGCGGCGAGCCCATCGACCAGCGCGTGTCGCTTCCGCCGTCGCTTCATCGTGATTTCCCTGGCGGTTCCGTCGTCGGGCCGCCGCGCTTCGCCCGGGGCGCTGCTTTTTTTCGCGCGGCGGCGGCCCCGCGCGCCGCGGCGACGACGCGAGATCGTCGATGCAGCGCGGCGGCCCGTGGGCCGCCGCGTCATCGGCGCTACCACCTCGGCCCTACCTGTCCTAGAACACGCGACGCACACGCCCCTGAAAGCGAGCTCTTCGATGATCCGCCTCCGCCTCGCCGCCCTCGCCCTGCCCGCCGCCCTGGCCGCGGCGGCCTGCGACGCGCCGTCCGCTCCGGTCGGCGCGGCGCCCGACGCCGCGCCCTCCGCCGCCGCGCTGCCGGACCCGCCGCCCTCCGCCGCCGCGCCGCTGGCGAGCGCCCCCGCGGCGCCCGCCGACGCGAGCGCGGTCGCGGCCGACGCGGCGGCGCCGGCCGACGCGGGCGCGCCGGCGGAGGACGCGGGCCGCAAGCCGTCTGTCGACGCCGGCGACGCGGGCGGCGCGGCGGCGCGCGACGCGGGCGGCGCGGCGGCGGCGCGCGACGCGGGCGGCGGGCGCGCCGAGGCGCCGGCGGCGACCGGCGCGTCCCCGCCGGTCGCGGAGGCGCCGTTCGTCCCGCCGCCCGAGCCCGGGTCCGCGGACGCCGTTGCGGCGGAGGTCGACGCGATCTTCGTGGGCAAGAAGACCTATGTCGCCCGCTTCAAGCAGGAGCACACCCAGAAGATCTCCGGCGCCGTCAAGAAGCAGAGCGGCGCGCTGTCGGTCCAGAAGCCGGACAGGATCTCGTTTCGCTACGATCCGCCGAGCCGGAACCGCATCGTCTCCGACGGCGTGTCGCTGAAGGTCTACGTCGCCGAGGACCGGCAGATGTTCGTCACGCCGGTGAAGAACTCGGAGTATCCGGGCGCGCTCTCGTTCCTGATGGGCCACGGGCTCCGCCCGTCGTTCACGTTCACCTTCAACGAGAAGGCGAGCTTCGAGGGCGGCCCCGTGCTCGTCGGCAAGCCGCGGGCGCCGACTCCCCACTACGAGCTCGTGATGTTCTATATCGACAAGGCGCTCCTCGCGAAGAAGGACCCGGGCGTCGTGCGCCGCGTCCTCATCCTCGACGCGCAGGGCAACCGGAACCGGTTCGACTTCGAGAACGCGTCGCAGCCCGCGTCGATCGATCCCGCGGAGTTTCAGTTCACCCCGCCGCCCGGCACCGACGTCAAGCAGAATTGATGATTCCGCGCCCCTCGCTGCCGGAGCTGTTTCCCGACTTCCATCCGGAGTGGATCCTCGCCGAGGACGCGGATCTCATCGTCGTCGACAAGCCGGCTGGCCTGTCGACGCACGCGCCCGAGGCGGACCGGATCGACGACGTGGTGACGCGCCTCCGCGCCTTCCTCCGCGGCCGGGGCGACGCGGAGGCGTACCTCGGGATCCACCAGCGGCTCGATCGCGACACCTCGGGGGTCCTGCTGTTCACGCGGCGGCGCGAGGCGAACGCCGCCGTCGCGCGGCAGTTCGAGGGGCGCACCGTGCAAAAGACGTACGTCGCCGCCGTGTCCGGCTTCGGCGATCGCGCGCCGCGTGGCACGCTGCGGCACCGCCTCGTCCCGGCGCCGGGCGGCGCGATGCGCGCGCTCGCCGAGGCCGGCGCGGGGCGAGAGGATCGGGGCGCGAGGCGGGAGGATCGGGGCGCGAGGCGGGAAGACCGGGGCGCGGGCGGCCAGGAGCGAGCCGCCGGCGGCGCGCTGGCGATCACCCGCTACCGGCTCCTCGAGCGCCGCGGCGACCGCGCCCTGCTCGAGCTCCGGCCCGAGACCGGCCGCACCCACCAGCTCCGGGTGCAGCTCGCCGCGATCGGCCTGCCCATCGCCGGCGATCCGCTCTACGGCGGCGCCGAGGCCCCGCGCCTGCTCCTGCACGCCGCCGAGCTCCGCCTCGATCACCCGGCCACCGGCGCGGCCGCGACCTTCCGATCGCAGCTGCCGGCGGCGTTCGAGGCGTGGCTCGCGGACGCGCCGGCGGACCCGTACGCGGGGGGCGTCGCGGCCGTCGAGCGCGCCATGCGCGAGGCCGCCGAGCGGCGCTACGCCGTCGCGCGCGCCGGCGACACCACGGCGTTCCGGCTCGTCCACGGCGCGGGCGACGGGCTCCCCTCCCTCTCGGTCGACCTCTACGGCGAGCACCTCGTCGTGGCGCTGTTCGGCGCGGGCGAGGGCGAGCCGGGCGCGCCGCCGCGCGACGTCGTGCTCGACGCGGCCCACCGGCTCGGGGCGAGGGGCGTCTACCTCAAGGTGCGCCCGAAGCACGCGAGCGTGATCGTCGACGCGCGGCGCGAGGAGTTCGCGCCGCGGCACGCCGTCCGGGGGGAGAGCGCCCCCGAGGAGCTCACGATCTTCGAGCACGGCCTGCCGTACAAGGTGCGGCTCGGCGACGGGCTCTCGACCGGCATCTTCCTCGACCAGCGCGAGAACCGGCGGCGCGTGCGCGAGCTCGCCCGGGGCGCCCGGGTGCTGAACCTGTTCGCCTACACGGGCGCGTTCACCGTCGCGGCCGTGGCGGGCGGCGCGCGCGAGAGCGTCACCGTCGACGTGTCCCGGGGCGCGATCGCCTGGGCGCGCGAGAACCTCGACGCGATCGGCGCGGACGCGGCGGCGCACGTCGTGGTCGAGGCCGACGTGTTCCCGTGGCTGAAGGCCGCCGCCCAGGCCGGGCAGCGCTTCGACCTCATCGTGCTCGATCCGCCGAGCTTCGCGACCACGAAGAAGAGCCGCTTCAGCGCGGCGAGCGACTTCGGGGCGCTCGCCGCGCTCGCCTTCCGACTGCTCGCCCCGGGCGGCCGGCTCCTCGCCTGCACCAACCACCGCGGCATCGCGCGCGCCAAGTTCCGGCGCCATTTGCACGAGGCCGCGCGTGAAGCAGGATGCGACGTCGTGCAGATGAAAGACCTCCCCGATCCCGTCGACTTTCCGAGCGAGCCGGGCCTGGAGCCCCATCTGAAGAGCGTGCTCGCCACCGTCGGCGCGCCGGCGGCCAGGGCCGGCGCATCCGCGAAGGGCGCGCCGGCCGCGAAGGGCGCGCCGGCGGCGAAGGGCGCGCCGGCCCGCGGCGCTCGCCGAGGGGCCGCCGCGCCGGCCCGGGCGCCTCGCCGGGGGGCGCGATGAGCCAGCGCCGTCTCCTCATCACGATCCGCTCGTACGCTTACCTGGAGCCCGCCTTCCTCGCCGCCGGCGACTTCGAGCGCGGCCTGGTCGAGCGCAAGAGCTTCCCGGACGGCGAGCGCTACCTGCGGGTCGCGGTCGACTGCTGGGGGCGCGACGTGGTCCTGCTCGGCGGCGCGCCGCAGGACCTCGACTGGCTCGAGATCTACGACCTCGGCTGCGCCATCTCGCGCGCCGGCGCCCGGTCGCTCTCCATCGTGATGCCGTATTTCGGCTACGCGACCATGGAGCGGGCCGTGAAGCCGGGCGAGGTGGTGACCGCGAAGACGCGGGCGCGGCTCATCTCGGCGATCCCGACGTGCGACGCGGGCACGCGCATCTTCCTCTTCGATCTGCACACCGACGGCATCGAGTTCTACTTCAGCGACTCGCACGTGACGCGCCACCTCTACGGCGCCCCGCTCATCACGCAGGCGGTCCGCGCGCTGATGGGCGATCGCCCGTACGTGCTCGCGGCCACGGACGCCGGACGGGCCAAGTGGGTGCAGAGCCTCGCCCGCGGCCTCGGCGTCGAGCCGGCGTTCGTCTACAAGGAGCGGCGGGGCGACGGGGTCGGCGTGACCGGCGTCAACGCCGACGTCTCGGGCCGCGAGGTCGTCATCTACGACGACATGGTCCGCACCGGATCGTCGCTCGTCCAGGCGGGGCGCGCCTACCTCGCCGCCGGGGCCTCGAAGGTCCACGCCGTCGCGAGCCACCTGGTCCTGCCGGGCGACTCGCTCGAGAAGATCAGGAAGGCGGGCGTGTTCACGACGCTGCTCGGCACCGACTCGCACCCTGGCAGCCAGCAGCTCGCCGACACGCCCGGCGCCCTGCATTCGGTGGCGCCGCTCATCGTGCGCGCGCTCGAGCGGGAAACCTAGAGCACCCTCACCGCGGGCCCGACGCCGGCGCGGGCCGGCCGCCCAGCTCCCCGTAGAGGCCGGTGAGCCGCTCGACGACGGCCGAGATGTCGTACCGCGCCCGCGCCCGCTCCCAGGCGCCGCGGCCCACCCGCTCGCGGAGCTCGACCGAGCCGAGCAGCCGGTTGATCCGCTCGGCGAGCGCGTCCACGTCGCCCGCCGCGATCAGGAAGCCGCTCTCGCCGTCGGCGATCACCTCGGGGACCGCGCCGACCCGGGTCGCCACCACCGGCCGGGCCGCCGCCATCGCCTCCAGGAGCGCGATGGGCAGCCCCTCCGCGTGGGACGGGAGGATGAACACGCTGCTCCCCTCGAGCACCCGGGACTTCGCCTCGCCGCGCACGCTGCCCAGGAACCGCACGCTGTCGCCCAGGCCGAGCTCCGCGACGAGGCGCTTGTAGCGGGCGAGGGCGTCGGGCTCCGCCGGCCCGGCGAGGTTGAGCACCGCGGCGGGGTGCTGCCGCACCACCTGCGCGAACGCCCGGATCGCCTCCGGGACGCCCTTGCGGTCGTCGATGGAGCCGAGGAGCAGCACGCTCGGGGCGGCGGGGAGCGGGAGCGGCGCGGCCGGCACGGAGACCGCGTTCTCCAGGGTGACGATGCGGGAGCCTGGCGCGACGCGGCCGAGGTAATCGGCCCAGTACGCGCTCAGCGCGATCACCGCGTCCGCGTCGCGCAGGCTCCGGGCGATCCACCCCTTGAGCCGGCTCTCTGCGACGAAGTCCTCGAACTTGCTGCCGTGGATGTGCAGGATCGTCCGGTAGCCGAGCCACTGGCCGAGCTGCGAGAAGACCGCCTTCTCGTAGAAGGACCACCCGTACGACGAGTGGATGTGCAGGACGCGGCACCCGGGGCTGTTGGCGACGATCGCCGCGCACCCGCGGGCGAAGCGCGCCAGCTTGCCCCGCAGCCCGGGCTCGGGGGCGGTGTCGCAATGGCGCGTGGGGATCCGCTCCAGCATGGTCTCCACGTAGGTCGCGATCCCCCCCACCGCCGGGGCCCGCGGGCCGATCACCAGCACGCCCGCGCGCTCAGCCATCGGCGCCCTCGCTCGCTTGCTTCAGGATCCGGGCGGGGACGCCGCCCACCGTCGCGCCCGCCGGGACGTCCTTGACCACCACCGCGTTCGCCCCCACCACCGCGCCGCGCCCGATGCGGATCGGGCCGAGGATCTTCGCGCCGGCGCCCAGGTAGACGTCGTCCTCGATCACCGGCACCCCGGTTTGGCCCTGGCGTCCGCCGATCGTCACCTGCTGGGCGATGATCACGTTCCTGCCGATCCGCGCCTGCGCGTGGATCACCACCCCCATCCCGCCGTACCCGAACCGGGTGCCGGCGCCGATCTCGGCGCTGGGCGGGATCGAGCTATTGTAGACGAGGAAGGTCGTCCAGTAGAGCAGCTTGGGGACCACGGGGATTTGCTTGGCGTGGCACCAGTGCGCGACGTTGTACAGATGGATGGCGTTCATGGAGTTCTCGACGGCTCTCGCCCGGGCCGGCCAGGCCAGCCGTCCACCGGCATGGCCAGCATGGCTCGCGCCGCGGCGGCGCCCGGGGCTTCGTCCTCGTCCTGGTCCTGATACAGGCGCTGATAAGTCTCCGCCATCGTCGCCACGTCGGAGGGAGAAGGAAATCCAAACGTCTCGGAACGTCAAGCCCCAACTGCGGGGCCTGTGCGGGGCCTGCCCGTGGTTGACAGGGCGTTCTTCCATGCTACCTGGCTCCCCAGCGTCGACCTCGCCGGCGCGAAGCTCACCAGCGCCGAGCTCTCCGGAGCGGAGCTGACGTCGGGCGCGGCACAAAACGCGGCGTGGATCGATCGAGGAAGCGCGGCGAGCAGCAGCCAGCGTTGGAGTCGCCGCGCACGGCGACGCGCGCCTGTCGGAGCGCTGCGCAGGCTGTATCGATGCGTATCGCGGCGCGATGTCCTCATGATGAAGCCAGATCTCGCGCCGCTCATGGCGTCCGCCGTGACGCTGATCTTCGTCCGGGCGAGGGTCTCGATGTCACGTGACAGGTCACGTGACATCGAGGCGCCGCGCCGTGACGTCGCCTCGCGAGATCGGTCACGCCGCGATCTCCCGGCACGGCATTTCGCGCATTTCGCTGGGCGCCGTGAGCGTGGAGCGTTGGCACTCACATTGCAATAAACATTGCAATAGATTGAATGACCCGCTGCCGTCCGATGGCATGCTGGCCATGCGTCCCGGCGAGTAGGTCGGCACCCCGCTCATCTCTGATCCTGTGATGACAGGAGACGAGCCACAGAGGCACAGCCTCCCTGCGTCTATCTCCTCTGTGTCCTCTGCGCCTCTGTGTCGCGCCTCCTCGCCCACTGCGGTCCTCCGCGACCCGTCCCAGGAAAGGACTCTTCGATGCGAACTCTCTTCATGCGTCCGAGCGTCACGCACGACAGCGGCCCGGCGCCAGCGCCGCCGGCCGACGCCTCGCGCGCCGAGCGCCCGAGCGGCGGCGAGGTGATGTGTCATGGCTGACGCGCGTCGCTTCCGCGCGTCCCCCGCGCTCGTCGCGGCCCTCCTCTCGGCCTGCGCCGCCGGCGAGGTCGCCCCGGCGCCCGGCGCCGCCGAGGTCGAGGAGACCGGCTCGCAGCAGAGCGCCCTCGTCAAACACAAAGCGCAATCGCTCAGCGCAGGGATGAACCACGCCTGCGCGGTCCTGAAGACCGGCGCGCTCAAGTGCTGGGGGGACAACTACTACGGTCAGCTCGGCCTCGGCGACACCGAGAGCCGCGGCGACAGCGCTGGTGAGATGGGAGATGCTCTCCCGGCGAGCTTCGGTCAGGGCATCTCCGCCGTCACGGCAGGGTACATGCATACGTGTGCGCTGTATCAACCCTTTTCCTGGTCGCAGCCTGGCCTGAAATGCTGGGGGAGGAACGGCAGCGGTCAGCTCGGCCAGCTCCAGATCGGCGACCGCGGCGACGAGCCGCGCGAGATGTTCCAGATGCACTTCACGGACCTGGGCGCCGGCCGTCGTGCCAAGTCCGCGGATTCCGGCTCGTACCACACCTGCGCGGTGCTCGACAACGACGAGCTCAGGTGCTGGGGCTACAACATGCACGGTCAGCTCGGCCTCGGGGACTCGCAGAACCGCGGCGACTCGGCGCTCGAGATGGTGTTCCTCTCCACGATCCCCCTCGGGACGGGCCGCACCGCGAAGGCCGTCGCGGCCGGCGAGAGCCATACGTGCGTGCTCCTCGACAACAACCAGGTCAAGTGCTGGGGCTTGAACGCGGGCGGCTCGCTCGGCCTCGGCGACCTGAACCCGCGCGGCCACACCACCGCGACGAAGCCGGCGAGCCTCCCCGTGGTCCAGCTCGGCGGCGCCAACGATGAGGCCAAGGCGATCGCCGCCGGCGGCCAACACACCTGCGCCATCCTCCCCGACGACACGGTCAAGTGCTGGGGGGCCAACGACTACGGTCAGCTCGGTCAGGGCCATACGAACAGCCTCGGCGACAGCACCGCGACCGAGCCGGAGGACTTCGCCGCCATCGGCCTGGGGGGACCCGTCTCGGCGATCTCCGCTGGCTGGCGGCACACCTGCGCCCTCCTCAGCAACGGCACGGTCAAGTGCTGGGGGCTCAACGACCACGGCCAGCTCGGCCTCGGGCACAACCAGAACCAGGGCGACGCTCCCGGCGAGATGGCGGCCCTCCCCGCGGTCGACCTCGGCCCCGGCCGCACGGCCAAGGCGGTCGCCGCGGGCGTCTTCTTCACCTGCGCGCTTCTCGACACGGACGAGGTCAAGTGCTGGGGCGACGACGCCTACGGCGCGCTGGGCCACCCCGGCTGCTCCGGCGCCACGCCGGACTGCGGCGACGAGGCGGGCGAGATGGGCGCCGCGCTCCCGGCCGTCGAGCTCGGCGACGACAAGCTCGCGCCGGGCGGCTGCGGCGCGCCGACCCTGGTCCTCAGCGACGGACCCGCCAACGACCCGAACGCGAACGAGCTCTGCCTCCACGGGACGGGCACGCTGGACCTCGCCACGGTGCCGCGTGGGACCACCGGCACCTTCTGGGCCAGCGAGGTGGCCGGCGAGGTCACCGGCGAGGTCGAGAGCTTCTACCGCGACTTGCCGCCCGGCGACCCCAACTGGGGCGGCCTCTTCTCGCGGGTGTCCTGCTCGACATACGACTGCCCCTCCCAGCACTTCACCGGCGCCGACAGCGCCGGCTGGGTCGACGCCGACGAAAACGCCAAGAAAGCGGACCTCGTCGCGCTCTTCCACCTGAAGGAGCCGATCCGCAACGAGGAATTCACCTCCAGCGCCCCCGGGTTCATCATCCTCGACTCCTCTATCGCGCCGCCCGCCACCGTCTCGGCCCTCGCGCAGGAGAGCACCTTCGTCTGGAAGGGCGACCGCTACACGAACGACTGGACCGCCGCGGCCGCGAACCCCGACATCATCGTCGGCCATTACATGCCCGTCTCCGGGTTCGACGACGGCATGCTCGCGCGTTGCCAGACGGACTCCGACTGCCTCCTGGAAGGGTATCACTGCATCACCTGGAACGCCGCGTCCAACCCGGCGACCTACTACTTCCATGGCGAGAAGGTGTGCTGGTACACGTCGAGCGAGATGCGCAGTTGCCAGAAGGACCCGAGCTCGGCGGACTTCGGCGGACCTGGCCAGGACGCAGACTGCAAGCCGACGCCGGACAGCGACGTCGCCGGCATCTGCGCGCTGCCCAACGGCGGGACGCAGCTCAAGTGCTTCCAGAACTCGACGCTCAAGGGCGCGATCAACTACAACTACTGGGACGCGCTCCACCCCGAGTGGATCCTCCGCAGGTGCAAGCCCAACGGCGACCCGCTCGACGACCTCAACGCCTCGCCGCTGAAGAGGGACAGGAGGAACGCGGCATACTGGGGGGTCGAGAACCCGGCGCTCGACTTCACCAACGAGGAGGTCGTTGAAGAGATGCTGTCGCGGATCCGCGCTCAGTGGGCGCGGGGGCTGAAGTTCGACGCGCTGTCGCTCGACGTCGTGATACCCGCCAACTACATCGGCGCGTGCGGCGTCTACGAGAACGGGACGACCATGGTCCCTCTGTTCAAGGGCGACCAGCGCTACGATCCGGCGTGCAGCGGGACGTGCGACCCGGAAGACCCGAGCTGCGCCGCCAGGGACAGGTACTGCGACTGGCAGTACACGCGCGCGGTGGCCAAGTGGCTGAAGCGGCTGCGCGACGAGATGCACAAGGACGGCAAGCGCCTCCACATCAACATGGGCGCCACCGGGTCAATCAATCCTGCTTACTCGATCTCGTCGAGCGACGCGACGCTCGCCGGCCCCGGCGGCATCTTCGACACGGTCGACGGCGTCCTGACCGAGATGGGGTTCAACTACGGGAAGTGCGGCGCCTATTCCTACGACGAGTCCCCGGACTGCCCCGACAACCCCTATGACGGTAAGGACGTCCATTTCTTTAGCAACATGCGCGGCTACATGCTCGGCGTGCAGAGCCGCTCGAAGCCGTTCTACCTGAAGACGGCCTTCCCCACCGCCGACCACAACACCCCGCCGACGCCTGCGCAGATCGAGTGGGCGCTCGCGAGCTACCTCGTGTCGGAGGCAGGGCTGGCGAGCCTCTACGTGACGCCCTACTCCGACGCGAAGGGCTACTGGGATCACGCCCAGCTCGGCGTCGAGCTCGACGCCGCCTGCGGTGCGGCGGCGCCCGTCGTGGAGTCGGTCGGCGCGCGCAAGGGGCTCACGCGGGCGTACCGGCACGGCTTCGTCGCCGTCAACTTCGGCGCGCCCGCGCCCGCGATCTCGCCCCTGCTCGGCGGCGACATCACGGTGTCCCTCCCGGCCGGTACGTTCTTCAAGTGGAACGGCAGCACGGGGGAGTACGACGCCCCGGTGGACTGCAGCAACCCGGACCCCGCGCTGAACGACTGCGTGATCCCGCCCCAGCAGGGCAGGGTGTTCGTCCAGTCGGGCGCCCCCATCTGCCCCTGAGCGGCGAGGCTCCAGCTCGGGAGCGGCGGCTGGGACTCCCAGTCGCATCGCTCTCCGAGCTGGAGCAGAGGGATCTGGCCGTCCTCACAGGCGAGCTCGGCCACGCGCGGTGACGGGCTCGGCGCGCTACTGCGAGGTGAGCACTAGAGCGGTTTTTCGCTGGGACTGACACATCGTCCTCCGTCTCTCGTGCCCGTCCCCGTCTTTCGTCTTCCGTCTCCCATCTCCCGTCTCCCGTCTCCCATCTCCCGTCTCCCGTCTCCCGTCTCCCGTCTCCCGTCTTCGCTCTTCCGTGCGCGTGCGCGTGCGCGCTGATTTCGGGGAATCGCGCACGCGCACGCGCACGAGGGACGCGCACGAAGACGGGAGACGCGCACGAAGACGGGAGACGCGCACGAAGACGGGAGACGCGCACGAAGACGGGAGACGCGCACGAAGACGGGAGACGGGAGACGGGGGACGCAGGACGGCAACCCCATGGAGAGCCTACCGCCGGATGAACGGATGAACTGGCTGATTCCGAGGTCCCTGGCAGAGGGGGCGTGTCGGGCGGGGCAGGATGCCGGGTTGTGCAGCGCCGGACCGCTGTCCGAGGCATCTCGCTTGCACCCGCGACGGGACGGGGACGTCATCGCTGCATCATGCGCGCTGCGCCTCGGTCGAAAGGGGAGGTACCATCATGAGCACTCTTCGCAAGGTCCACCTGGGTCTCGGTCTCGCCTTCGTGACGGCGCTCGGCTTCGTGGCGGGCCCCGTGTTCGCGGATACCCCCTCCGCTGACGAGTCGGTCGGCGAGGCCGCTTCGGCCCTCTCCTACTCCTGCACGATGTCGGGCCCTCCGGGGTACAGGGCCGACGCGATCTTGACCGTCCTCCCGAACGGGACGTGCCGCCGGGATCGCACGGGCGTCCCCGGCCTGGTGACCACGCCCTCGTGCCACGAGGTGGCGAGGACCATCGGCTGTATCCTCATCAACTGATCAACGACCGCTCCGCCGATCGTCCCGCAGCGCGCCGCGCCTGCTCTCGCCGTGCGATCCAGCGCCCGAGGGGACATCCTCCGTGGCGAGGATGCTCGCCCCGAACCCGCGCTTCGTGGATCTTTGCACCGGGCATGAACGGACGCATGCTCGGCGCAAAACCCGATAGACTGCCATGCGTGGACGCCACGACTCACCACGACGCGGAGCGACCTCCGTCGATCCCGCCTGCAGCCAGGTACAACCCCGCGCAAGGGACGTTCGAGCTCGGGGAGACGGACGCCGACGGCCGCCCTTCCGGCGAACGCCTGGCGTACCGCGCGAGCGACGGCTCGTTGCTCTCGCGCTGCTGCTACGCGGACGGGGTCAAGGACGGGCCGTTCACCGTGTTCCACCCGAACGGTCAACCCGCGCAGCGCGGGCGCTACCGGGGCGGCCAGCTCGACGGCGAGGTGGTGGCGTACGGCAGCGACGCCCCGACCGAGCTCAGGCTGCGACGGTGCTGCGTGCCGCCCGGCGCCTGGGAGCTGCGAACGCAGGTCCGGCAGGGGCAGATCCTGCGCGAGGTCTTTCACGACCGCGCCGGATACCCGATCTCCGCGGACGGCTCCCGCTGGCCCGAGCGACCCGCCGGCGTCGCCGAAGCGGCGGACTACGACCAGGGCTCGCAACGCTGGATCCTCGTCGAGGAGGACGAAGCCTCGGCCGCGACCCTCCACCGTTACTTCACGACCGCGGGCAAGCCCGCTCAGGAGATCGAAGTTCGCGCTGGAGCGCGTTATCGCGAGCTCCAGTACGACGCCCTGGGCCGCCCTTCCGAGGAGCGGCACCTCGATCCCGAGGGACGCTTGCACGGCCCGTCCACCCGCTGGTTCCCCGATCCGGACGCGAGCCCTTACCTCGATCCGCGCGTGCGCGAGGAGCGCGGTCAGTACGCGCACGGGCACCCCGTCGGAGCGTTCACGATGCTCGACGCGGACGGGGCGCCGGTCGCTCGGCGCGAGCTCGGCGCGGCCCTCGACGAGGCCAGCCTCGTCGCGTCGCCCGCGCTCGCCGAGGACCTCGCGGCGTGGGACGCCGAGCGCGTCTGGGCCCTCGCGCGAGAGCTCTTGCAGGGCGGCCGCGCGCGCGAGGCCTGCTGCGCCGCGGCCCGCGCGGCGGTGCGCGGCGGCGAGCGCGAGCGGCTCGCCGAGCTCCTGCGCGCCGCGACGCTGCAGCCAAGGCCCGAGATCGCGGCGCGACGCGGGCGAGCGCTGCTCGAGGCGACCGACGTGACGGCGCTCGCCGCCCTGGACGCGCTCTTGCTCGGCGCCGAGCCGAGCGCAGCCTACCGCAAGCTCGCCGCCGCCTTTCCGGGCTCGCGCCGCGTCGCGCTCTCGCTCGTCGAGGCGGCGCTGCTGCTCGAGCCCGAGCGCCGCTCGACCTGCATCACGCGCGCGCTCCTGCGGCTCGATCTCGGCGACACGCGCGGCGTGATCGAGGACGCCGATCGCATCGAGCCCGAGGCGCCCGCCGTGGCCGAGCACCTCAGGACGGTGGTGCGGGTGCTGTTCGCGGAGCTCGATTTCTGGCCGGCGCGCCAGGCCATCGATCCGGTGCCGGGCGACGCGTCGGTCGAGGTCGAGCTCGGCCAGCCGATCGAGCAGGTCCGGCAGAAGATCCAGGTCTACGCGACCCGCTTGATGCGCTTGCGCGAGGCCGTGCAGCGCGGCCTGTCGGGCGCGGAGCCGTGTCCGTGGCTCCCGCCGGACCTGTCGCACCTCTTGCCGGAGGGGCCGGTGGAGCTCGCGCGGACCGAGGCGACGTTGACCGAGGAGACGGAGAATGGCGTGGAGACCGTCGAGCTCACCGTGGACGAGACGCTCGACCCGGGAGCCCTGCCGGTCTCCCTCCTGATGCGAAGGGTCCGCGCCGAGTGGGCCGCCCTCTGCTGGCTTTGCTGGTCGGCCGGCCTCGACCGCGTCGCGCTGCCGGAGCGCATCGCGCACCGGCCCGACTTCACGGCGGCGGTCAACATGGCGCTCTCCCGCTGCTTCCGCGCGCGCGACCAGCGGCAGACCGGCGGGCTCGTGAGCCGGGCGCGCGGCGTGCCGGGCTTCGTCTGGGAAGGGCACGCGATCGACGAGCTCGACCCCACGCTCGCGGCCATCGCGGACGACGAGACCTTCGAGGTGCGCTGCCTCTTCGCGTGGCTCCTGTTCCCGGAGAACCTCTCCCCGTTCCAGAGCGATATCCGCGCTGCGTGACGCCGATTCAGGGGGGATGGGACGTTATTGATTGTCTCGCGCCGCCGCTCCAGCCCTGAGCCCGCGCCGCCGGGCGCGGAATTCTCTTGCCGGCGCCGATCGGCGCGTGGATGCTCTCCCCGGATGCGCGGGTGGCGCGCAGAAAGGATGAGCGTCGAGGCCATGGACGAGCTCGTACGACAGGTCGCAGAGAAGGTGGGCATCTCGGAAGACAAGGCGCGCGTGGCCGTGGAGACGGTGGTCAATTTCCTCAAAGCGAAGCTCCCTGCTCCGCTCGCCGCCCACGTCGACACCGCGCTCGGCGCCGCCGCCCCCGCCATCGCCAACCTGGACGTGGGCGGCCTCGCGAGCTCCCTCGGCGGCCTCTTCGGCAAGAAGTAGCCTCGCCCCCTTCGCTGGGGCTGCCCGCCCTCTCCCTTCCACCGAGCACCTCCCCCTCTCCCGACCTCGACGGCGCGGCCTCCGCGCTCCTCCAGGCCGAGGCGCGCTCACGTCCAGGACGCGCTCAGGCCGCGCCGCTCCGGCCGGCGCGATCACGCTGCCTGCGCCCTCGGCGTTTCACGGCTCCGTCCTGGCCCGGCGCGCGCCGCGCGGCCTCGATCTGGGCTGCGTCTTCGCATCCGCCGTGCGCGCGGGGCCCGGAGAGGCCGTCGCGGGCACGGCCGCCCGTCGACGAGCGTGGAAGGCGCGCTGTTCCTGGACGGCGCGCGCCGCGCGATGGATAGCCGCTGCACAGGCGGGCTCCGGCACCGGGCTTGCGAGCATCGAAGACCTGGAGAAGCACCCGCCCACGTCCCTCTTCCCGGGCGGCGCAGCTTCCGGGTCGAGAGGAGCGATATTCCATGGCGTCCGTGATCGGCGGCGAGGCCGCGTTCATCGGGTCCTTGACTGAACTGATCGAGCTCAATTGGTCCGCGGTGGACGCGCTCCGAGCGGCCCTCTCGCGGATGAGCCGCCCAGGCGACAAGAGCCGGCTGGCGAGCTTCTTGAGCGATCACGAGCGCCACCTCGAGGAGCTCGCCGCCCTGGCCCACGAGCTCGGCGATCCGCCCGTCGAGAGCGCCGTCCGGCCCAAGCTGAAGAGCAAAGCGCTGACGAACGGGATGGCCGGAGAACGCGCCATCCTGGAGGCGATGAGGCATTACGAGGAAGACAGCTGCGCCGCCTACGAGAGGATGATATCGTCGCGCGAAGGCCTCTCGGACCGCGCGCGGGACCTCCTCCGGCAGTCGCTCGCGGTGGAGCGGCGTCACCGGGAGTGGTTCGCGGAGCAGCTCGACGCCCGGCAAGGGCTCCTGCTCCTGCCGCTGTAGCGAGCGCGCCGGTGCGCAACCCATGCGCAACCAACGACGGTGTCGACGATGACTCCGTCCTGATCGAAGATTGACGCTCGGAGTCGATTCGCGTCCACGCGATCTCCGCTGCGGGCGCGGAGGCCCTGTCGGAGCTCGGCGATTGGCGCCGTGAGCGCGCTTTGCGGGCGGCGGTTTTCTTTCGCCGTCTCGTGTATCATCGCCGCGATGATTCGCCCCCTGGTCCTTGCCTCCCTTGGCCTCGCCATCTCCCTCCTGGGCTGCGACGAGCCCAAGAAGCCCGCCGCCCCTGCGGCCTCCGCCGCCCCCGCCGCGCAGGCGCCCGCCGCCGCGACGCCCGCCGCGAGCCCCGCGGCCAGCGCGCCGGCGCCGCCGAAGAAAGAGGTCGTGTGCACCAAGAGCGACCCGGTGACCTTCTCGCATCCGGCGCTCGAGGCCAGGGTGCGGCAGCAGCTCCAGAAGCCCGAGGGGCCGATCAAGCGCGCCGAGCTCAAGAACATCAAGACGATGAACCTGTCCGACGCCCAGGGGCTCGACGAGCTCGATCCCTGCCTCTTCCCCGAGCTCACGGGCGTCAAAGGGCTTTACCTGCCGCCGGGCAAGATCGACGATCTCCGCCCGATCAAGGGCCTGCTCCGGCTGGAGTCGCTGCGCGTCTCGGCGACGCTGGTCAAGGACCTCTCCCCGCTCGCCGGGCTCGTCAAGCTCGACCGGCTCGACATCGGCCGCACGCCCGTGGAGGACCTCACCCCGCTCGCCGGCCTCACCAACCTGACCGAGCTCCAGATCGACGAGACCGAGGTGACGGACCTGCGCCCGCTCGCCGGCCTGAAGAAGCTCGAGATGCTCCAGATGAAGCGGACGCGGGTGAGCGACGTGTCGCCGCTCCGGGAGCTCAAGAGCCTCAAGAACGTGTACCTCGAGGGCTCGCGGGTCGACGACGCGAGCCCGCTCCGGAGCATCCCCGGGATCAAGATCCACGAGGGCTGACGCGCCCGGCCGCGCGCCGCCGCGCCGCGCCGAGCGCCGCCGCCGCGGCGAAGAGCCCGAGCGGCCAGCGCGCTGCCGCGCCGCCCGCGTCGGCCGCGCCGGCCGCGGCGCACGCGCAGCCGAGCTCGCCGTGGACGCCGCCGTTCATGAGGGGACCGTCGTCCGCGGCGCCCCCTGCGCCGCCTGCCGCGCCGCCGGAGCCGCCGGTGGCCCCGCCGGCGCCCTCGCCCGGCGGCGGCGCCTCGACGAGCGCGTCGATGACGTAGAGCGCCGGCCCCGAGCCCTGCGCCAGGAAGGGGCGCGGCGGCAGCGCCGGGCCGAGCGGCAGGGCGGCGAGCCGCGCCGCCGGCCACACGACGGCCTCGTCCGGATCGAGCCGCCACGCGGCGGCGGCCGCCGCGTCCGGCACGGCCCGGCGCGCGGCGCCGTCGACGAGCCACACGGACGCCCCGCCGTCGTCGCCGCGCACGAGCAGCGGCGACGGCGGGAACGCGTCGCCCTCGGGGAGCGCCTCGAGCGCCGCGTCCGGCGCGCTGGCGACGTCCCAGAACCGCGAGAACCGCCAGGCGTCCAGCGCCCCGGCGCCTCCGAGCGGCCGCCGCACGCCGCCCGGCAGCTCGAGCGGGCACGCGAGCGCCCTCGGGCTGCCCTCGAGCTCGACCTCCTCGCCGCTCAGCGCGTCGACGCCGTAGGCGTAGACCGCGTGCTCGCCCCCGATCAGGCCGAGCGGCATCGGCGCCTCGAAGCCGTGCGCGCAGGAGCCGAGCGGCGCGCAGAGGTCGTCCCGGGGCCGGTCCGCGGCGAGGGTGTGGCCCTCGGCGCCCGCGTCGGTCGCCGCGGCGTCGAAATAGAGCCGCGCGCTGCCCGGCGCGCCCTCGGCGGCGTCCGGGTCGTGGGTCCAGCCGCGGATACCGTCGCAGCCCGCGGTCTCGAGGGCGCCCTCGGGGGGCTCGTTGAGGAGCGCCTGGTACGAGGCCACGAGGGAGCTGTAGGGCGGCACATACACAAGCCCGACGCCGCTCAACGATTGCCGCACGTTGAAGTGCAGGTGAATCGTCGTCGGCGTGCCGCCAAACACGTTGGAGACCTTCCCGATGCGCTCGCCGCGCGACACGCCCTGTCCCACCGAGACCTGGACATCGGACATGTGCAGGTAGTCGTAGCGAGTCCCGTCCTCGCCGGTCAGGTACACCGAGTAGCCGCCGATGCTCGTGATGATGCCGTCGGCCACCGCGACCACCCAGTATTTGCCCGCCTCGCACGTGGGCGGCCGGACGTCCTGCCCCTGGTGTCCCGCCCCGGAGGGGCAGAGCGGCATCGCCCACGACCGCGACTCGCAGAAGTTGTCGCGCCACGGATAGGCGTAGTTGTCCGCGTCGCACTGCCCCCCGCGCGGGCCGGCGCTCCCCCCTTTGCTGTACACCTGGGAGTTGGCGAACGCCGGGCCCTCCTCGAGGGGAAAGCGCATGGCGGGCGCGTACACGACGCCATCGGCGCGCCCCTCGCCCGAGCCGGGGACGAGCTCGCCGGCCGGATGATAGGAGAACGGATCGGCCGCGGCCGCGGTCGGCAAGAGCGCGAGCGCGAGCGCGAGCGCGGCCGCGGCGACGAGCGCGGCGGGGCGGCGGCGATGGAGGCGGGGAGGGTGGAGCGGCGCGCTCATGGCCTGTCTCCCGCCGTCTTCGCGCCGACGCCGCCCACGTAGACGAGCTCCGCGGCGAGCTCGCGGAGGAGCGCGTCCGAGGCGCAGGGCGGGGCCTCCGGCGACGCGCACTCGACGTCGAGGGCGTAGGTGACGCCGTTCTCGATCCAGGACGCGGTCCAGATGCCCTCGTTCGCCGTGATGAGCGCGGGCGCCCCGCGCACGGCGTGGGCTGGTTGAAAAGGTGGAATACCTGGATACTTGCGCTCAAGGCGGGTCATGGTGAGCGAGACGGTGATCGACTCCGTCTTTGCCCAGAACGACGTCCAGTGCTCCTTGGCCACGAGGACCGGCGCCGCGAGGAGCTCGGGCCGGGGCGGCACGAGCACCGGGACCTGCGAGATCCTGGCGGCGTGGGCCGCCGCCTCGGGCAGCGCCGCGAGCGCGCCGCGGTCGACCGAGGCGGCCGGCGGCCAGGTGACGGGGGCGATCACCGGCGCCGCCGTGGCGACGAGCGGCTGGGCGGCGGCCGGATCGCGCGGGGCCTCGGAGGGAGGCGCGGCCTGGTCGCACGCGGCGAACACGACAGAGAGAGAGAGGAGCACAACGAAAGCGGTGGGAACGCCGCGCATGGAGCCTCGCGGAAGGGGACCCACGAGTGTAGTCGAAGAGCCGCGGCGATGGCCAGGAGATGGCGTGGCGCGCGCGAGATGTCGCCGGGGTGTGACCGGGGCGACGTGACGCCGTGCGCGAGGCGCCGGTGAGGGCGCGTCATGGGTGCGTGTGCGTCAGACGACACCGCGCTTTCCGTGCGTGCGTGAGCCCATGGCCGCAGCCATGCGGCCGCGCTCGGCCGGTAACAGCAAGATACAGACGATCGGCCATTGCGCGTAACGCGTGGACATACCCCGGGATCATCGAATGGCGGGGACGTGTTTCGAGCTTTCCAACGAGACGTGCCGTGGTAGTTGAAATCACGTCCTGCAGGGGCGTCCGCGGTGGGCCGCTGGCGCGCGCAGGGCTGAAGAGGGGATCGACAGGCAATAACTGATGTCTCGCGCACGCGCGAGAGGGTGGATCGCGCGGAGCGAGCGGCGCGCGAGTCATCGTGCCGCAGGCTCCAGGGCCGGCTCTCCTCGTCGTCTCCTCCGCTGCTCACCGTCGGCGACAAGGCGCATCGACTGCGGCGGCTGAACACTGCGCCAGATCTGGAGATTCTTGACCATGGCATCGAAGGGAGCTCCCATGAGCACGTATCAACTCTCCGGTCGAGTCGTCCGAGCCAAGAGCGAACGCGGGGTCGCCGACGTGCGGGTCGAGGCGTGGGACAGCGCGAAAGTCACGACCGATCTCATCGCCGTCGCCGTGACCGACCAGAACGGCGATTTCGAGATGGCGCTCGAACAGGCCCTCCTGGATCGCTTCTTCCAGGGGCGATTGCCGGTGCTCACGCTCCGCGCCTTCACGTCGGGCGGCGCCGAGCTCGTCATGCGCCACACGCAGTGGAGCGTGTCGCACGAGCCCGTCACCATCCGCGTCGAGGTGGACCCCGCGGTGACCTCGACCCAGCGCGCGCCGGCCCCCTCGGTCGTGCGCGGCACGGTGCGGACCCCGAATGGCGACCCAGCCACCAACATGGTGGTGCGCGCCTACGATGTGAACCTGTCGTCCGTCGACGTGATCGGGTCGGGCCAGACGGACTCCTCGGGGCATTACAAGATCGAGTACACGAGCCTCGAACGCGCCGGCAAGCACCAGCCGAACCTCAAGCTGCGCATCTTCAACAGTCAAGAACAGGAGGTCGGCGGCACCGGGGTGTTCTTCCGCGCCCCATCGACCGCCGTCATCGATCTGACCGCCAGCCTGTTCGGGGGCAACCCGGCTCCATCGGAGCTGACGAAGCTCAGGGCCCGCACCGAGGTCCATACGCTGGGCGTGGATCTCGCCGGGATCGATGATAACGACGTCGAGTTCCTCACGAAGGCGACAGGGGTGGGGCGCCTGGAGATCGAGGCGCTCAAGGGGGCCGAGGCCCTCCTGTCCGTTGGCGTCTCCGAGTTCTCCGGATTTTTTTACCCGTTCGCCCGCAAGGGACTGCCGACCACCAAACGCAAGTTCCTGGCCTACCCCCGCGCCGTGCTGCGCCGCGCGCTTGTCGAAGCGTTCGATGATAACCTCATCCCTGGCCACAGCGCCGAGGCCGACAGCCGCATCGATCTCATCATCTCCGAGGCCGTCCAGACGGCCCTCGACGACCCGCCGCCCGCGGGCCAGACCGGCAACCTCGGCCAGCTGCTCGCCAAGGCGCTGCCGACCCAGAGCCTCCGGTCCGAGTTCCTCACCGCGTTCCTGAATCACGAGGGCCCGCCCGAGGCCTTGTGGGCCGAGCTCGCGACGCGCCCCTCGTTCCAGGGCGCCGGCGTCATCCCGTCGACCCAGCTCGCGCTGCAGCTCGGCACGCTGACGCGCTATCACTTCCCGCTCATCGACGAGCTGTGGGCGCGCAAGCAGGGCGGCCAGATCACCGCCTTCAAGGACCTGGCAGCCTACAGCGAGGCCGACTGGATCGCGATCCTCGCCCTCGTGCGCAACGGGTCGCCGATCAACTTCCCGGCTGACACGCCTGGCGCGACGGTCGCCGAGAAGCGCGCGGCGTACGCGAAGGTCCTCCGGCGCGCGATGGAAGTGGCGTTCCCGACGAAGGCCGTCGCCTCGGACATCGCCGCGGCCGGCGCGAGCGGTCTGACCACGTTCTTCAACAACAACTCTTCGTTCGAGCTCGGCAAGACCCGCGTCGGCGACTACCTCGCGTCGCACCCGAACGCGCTCTCGGGCATCTCCAATCCGACCGCCGCCGCGCTGGAGCTCAAGGCCGTCGAGCGGCTCCACCGGCTCACCCCCAAGTACGGTGAGGCGAAGGTGCTCCTCGACGCCGGGCTCACGTCGGCTCGGGCGATCGCCCGGACGGGCCGAGCTCGGTTCATCGCCGAGCACGGCACAGCCCTCGGCGGCGATGCGATCGCGGCCGACATCCACGACAAGGCGCGGGCCGCCGCCGACCAGGCGACGGCGCTCGCCCTCAAGTTCAGCCCACTTTACAACCCGAGGTCGGCCTTCGCCCTGCCCGACCAGGAGAGCCGCGCGAGCGAGTCGCCCGACGCCTTCGCGACCTACGCGAACCTTTTCGGCTCGCCCGACGCGTGCGCGTGCGCGCACTGCACCTCGGTGTACGGGCCGGCGGCGTACCTCGCCGATGTGCTCCACTTCCTCGATCGGTACGACTCCAAGATCACGAAGAGCGGCAGCTCCAAGTGGACTGCGAAGGAGCTGCTCCTCGGCAGCGCGCCGGGCTCGACGCCGTCGCTCCCCGGGCGGCGCCCGGACATCGGGCACATCGATCTCACCTGCGAGAACGCCGACACGCCGCTGCCGTACGTGGACCTGGTGAACGAGATCCTCGTCCATGCGATCGCGAGCGAGGGCCAGACGCCGCTCGCCTTCCCGGAGCACATCGCCACCGTCGGCACCGCCGAGCAGCTCGCGGCCATGCCGAACCCGCCCAGCGGCGAGGAGGCATGGCAGAGCACCGCCGACACCCGGCTGCTGACCAGCTACTTTCCCTTCGCCCTACCGTACGACCGCCGCCGGCACGAGACCCAGGTGTACTTCGAGCACCTCGGCATGCCGCTCCATACGTTCATGGCGTCGATGGATATGAGCCTTGTATCCCCGCAGCTGGGAGACTTCACGGCCAGAGCCGTCGAGCGGCTCGGCCTTTCCCCGAGCGAGCATGCGGTGATCGTCGGCAACATGGGCGGCCTGACGACAGCGGCGGCCTGGGGCCTCGCCGCGAACGCCACGCTCCCCGGCCCGCTGCTCCAGGTGCCGGAGCTCCTCGCGCGCACCGGCCTGTCCCACGACGCGCTGCTCGATCTGGTCGAGAGCTCCGTGCTCGATCGCTTCGGGTCGCCGGCGATCCAGCCCGCAGGGAGCTGCAAGATCGAGGAGCAGAGCGTCACCGGCCTGACGAACGTGTCGAGCGCGCTGGCCACGATGCACCGCTTCGTCCGGCTCCAGCAGCGCCTCGGCTGGTCGATCCGCGAGCTCGATCAGGTGCTCGCCGCCTGCGCGCCCAGCGGCACCAACCTCGTGAACGACCGCGCGCTGCGCGTGATCGCGGTGATCCAGGCGCTGCGCACCGAGCGGGGCATCTCGTTGCCCATCTCGGTGCTCGCGAGCTGGTTCGGCCCGCTCGATACCCAGCGCCGCGACGGGGGCAAGACGCCCTCGTTCTACGAGGAGCTCTTCCAGAACAAGGCCGTCACCAACCCGGTCGACGCCGCGCTCGCGCTGCCGTCGGTCGCCAGCCTCTCGTCCTCGGACCTGATCATCAGCCACACGCCCGCGGTCCTCGCCGCCCTCCGCATGAGCCGGGAGGAGCTCTCCCTCCTCACTGTGGACTCGGGCTTCGATCTCCCCGTCCTCGTCCCCGTGACCACGATGTTCCCTGCGCTGTCGGCCATCGCGGCGCTCCACCGCATCGTCACCCTTGCGCGCGCGGCGCGGCTGTCGGTGCGCGATTTCATCGAGCTCTACACCCTGAGCAGCAACAAGCCGTTCGACGTCGACAATCCCGAGCAAACGCTGCGCTTCCTGGACACGGTCGAGCGCGTCCGGCGCTCGGGGCTGTCGCCGGCCGACCTCGAGGTCGTCTTCCGGGGGCGCCCCTCGATTCGCTCGCAGATCTCCGTGACGGACGAGGCGAGTAAGCCCGTGCTCGACCAGCTCTTCGGCTCGCTCCTCGCGCTGCGCGCAAAGAACGGCGCCCCGGACAGCGCGGCCGAGGCGGCCCTCATCGAGGACCAGCTCGGCGCCGCGCTGAAGCTCGACGCGCGGTCCACGCACCTCCTCGTCACCGATATCCTCACGACCGGCGGCCCGGAGCCGGCGCCGCTTGGCAGCGCGTTCTCGCTCACCGCCTCGCCGCCCCCGTCGCTCGACGAGGACCCCGGCCTGCTCGCCGCGCAGCTCGCCGCCTACCGGCACCTGGCCAAGGCCGCGGCGCTCGTGCAGCGGCTCGGCCTGAGCGCCGAAGAGATCGAGCGGATGTTCCTCGTCGACCCGGGCGCCGGCCCCGGCGCCGCGCCGGTCCTCGACCTCGACGCCCTGCCGCGCGAGCCGACCCAGGCCACCGGCTCGGACCTGTTCGCGGCGTGGGAGCGGCTCGTGGATCTCGTCGCGCTCCGCCCCCACCTCGTGGGATCGAGCCCGTCGCTCGCGAGCATGTTCGTGAGCGATTCCGCAGCGCTCGCAGCCCTCATGGGCTGGTCGGCAGCCGAGACCGTCGACCTGACAACCTATTACGGTCTCCTGCTCTCCCCGGACAATCCCGCCCTCCACGCGCGGGACCTGCTGAGCGCGCGCCACGTGATGTCGGCCACGCGACGCCTCGGCATCTCCATCGCCAAGGCTAGCTTGTGGGTCACGAACCTGAGCAGCGATCCCGCCCGCCTGGCCAGCGAGGTTCTCCGGGCCACGAAGGCGAAGTACTCCGACGCCGAGTGGGCGCGGGTGGCGCCGCCGTTGCGCGACGTGCTGCGCGAGCGGCTCCGGGCCGTGATGGTGGCCTACCTCGTGGCGAAGCGGGGACACGAGGACAGCGACGAGCTGTTCGCCGAGCTCCTCGTGGACGTCGAGACGAGCCCCGCGGTGATCACCTCGCGCCTGAAGCAAGCCATCGGTTCGGTGCAGACGTTCGTGCAGCGCGCGCTCATGAACCTGGAGGCGGAAGAGCTGACGCTCCCGGAGGAGGCGGCGCGCGAGTGGGCGTGGCGGAAGAGCTACCGCGTCTGGGAGGCGAGCCGTAAGGTGCTCCTCCAGACCGAGCTGTACGTCGACCCGTCGGTGCGCGACGACAAGTCCCCGTTCTTCAAGGCCCTCGAGGACGAGCTCCGGCAGAAGGACATCACCGACGACGCCGCGGAGCGCGCGTTCGCGCGGTACCTCGACCGGCTCGACGAGGTCGCGAACCTCGAGATCATGGCGTCGTACCACCAGAAGGAGGACGGCGACGACACCCACCTGCCCATCGACGTACTCCATGTCGTGGGCCGCACCGCGGTGAAGCCGTACAAGTATTTCTACCGCACGCGGGTCGACGGGCTGATGTGGACCGCATGGGAGCCCATCGATCTCGACATCGAGGCGGAGAACCTCCTGATCGTCGTGGAGGACCGACGCCCGCACCTCTTCTGGCCGATCCTCGAGGAGCGCCCCGATTCATACCAGGAGATCCCCAGCGACACGAGCCAGCCGGGGAAGACCGCCTCCTCGCGGTGGTACATCCGCCTCGCGTGGAGCGAGCGCCGGAACGGGGCTTGGGGCGAGCGGCGCATGAGCGCAGGCAGGGAGGTGTCGGCGCCGATGGCGCTGTTCCCCGAGTACAACTCGCTGATGATCGAGCGTTACACCCCCGACGGGCCGCTCGAGATCGCGGTGAGGTGGGCCCCGGGCTTCGCGTACCGTTTCGGGCACTTCGCGCGGAGCGGCTGCGGTGTGCTGGAGGGGACCGATGAGGCGGTGACCGTCCAGAGCTACGAGTATGTCCACCACTTCGATCCGGCGGTGCCCAGGGATACGGTCCTCCGCCGGCAACACGCGATCTCCAACGACTGGGCGACCGAGCTCGCCGTCCCGATGGAGCTCGACGGCTTCAGGCGGCAGATCACGCTGCTCCGGCAGGTCGAGCCCTTTCGCGTGCTCCTCCCGCGCGAGATCAATTACGGCGGCAAGGTCGACACCGTGGTCCAGGGGGCGCCGTTCTTCTTCTACAAGGACGCCCGGTCGACGTTCCTGGCCGAGCTCGTCCTGTCCACGTACATCAAGCTCGAACAGGCGGACAAGGCGCGGCCGAGGAGCACGGCGTTCGCCGATGTCGGCAAGCGGGACGAGGCGCTCGCCTTGCGCGCGGGCGCCGACCTGGTCGATTGGGCGACGACGTCCGAGGGGCCGTACGTCGTGCTGACGACCGAGGAGGCGAAGCTCTACCGGTTCACGTCTTTCTATCACCCCTACGCCTGCCTGTTCCGAAAGGAGCTGCAACGCGCCGGGGTGGACGGGCTGCTCAAGTGGTCGCTCCACCGGCCCAAGCCGCTCCAGCTCAGCTCCCGCGAGTTCTTCGAGGAGACGTACGACCCGGACCCCAGCAACGTGCACGAGTCGTATCCGAAGGACGACGTCGACTTCTCGGTCCAGGGCGCGTACTCGCTCTACAACTGGGAGCTGTTCTTCCACGCGCCGCTCCTGATCGCGCTGCGGCTGATGCAGAGCGGCCGGCACGCGGAGGCGCAGCGCTGGTTCCACTTCATCTTCGACCCGACGACGGGCGACCCCGACCCGGCGCCCGGGCGCTTCTGGAACGTGCGGCCGTTCCGCGAGAACAAGGACCTCGCCTCGATCGAGGACGAGCTCCGGGAGCTCCCCGCGTCGGAGCAGGGCCCGATGGCCACCCTTCTCGGCGGCATCCTGACGAACGAGGGGGGCGGCGAGGAGCGGGACGATCTCGCCGCGCAGATCGAGGCGTGGCGGAAGGACCCGTTCAATCCGCACCTCGTCGCGCGGATGCGGCCGATCGCCTACCAGAAGGCGGTGGTGATGAAGTACGTCGAGAACCTGATCGCGTGGGGCGATCAGCTCTTCCGGCGCGAGACCATCGAGTCGATCAACGAGGCGACGCAGCTCTATGTCCTCGCCGGCAACCTCCTCGGCCGGCGCCCGCGGCGCAGCGAGCGGAAGGACACCACGACGCCGCGGAATTACTGGCAGCTCGAGGCGGCGGGGCTCGGCGACCTCTCCGACCCGGTGGTCCAGTCTCGGTCCCGCGTCGAGCTCGAGAGCGTCAAGTTCAAGTCGCTGCAGAAGCTGCCGAGCAAGCCGCTCCAGGCGCCCGTGCCGGATCTCGGCGAGCTCTACTTCTGCGTGCCCCGCGACGAGGCGCTCGCGCCGCTCTGGGACACGGTCGCGGATCGGCTCTTCAAGATCCGACACTCGATGAACATCGAGGGTGTGGTCCGGACGCTGCCCCTCTTCGAGCCGCCCATCGATCCGATGCTGCTCGTGCAGGCCAGGGCGCTCGGCGTGGATCTCGCGACGGTGCTCAACGAGGCGAGCGCCCCGCGGCTCCCCTACCGCTTCCAGGTGCTGCACGCGAAGGCGATGGAGTTCTGCTCCGCGGTGGCCGGGCTCGGCGCCGCGCTGCTCGCCGCCATGGAGAAGAAGGACGGCGAGGCGATCGCTCGGCTCCGCTCGGGCCACGAGCTCGAGCTGCTCGCGGCGGTGCGTGAGATCAGGGCGCAACAGGTCAAGGAGGCCCAGGCGAACCTGGCGGCGCTGGAGCGGTCGCACGAGGTGGCGAAGCTCCGCCGCGACCACTACGCGGGCCTGGCGCGGATCAGCGCAGCGGAGCAGGCGGCGCTGGCCATGAGCGTCTTTGGCATGGAGCTCGGGCTCGTCGCGCAGGCGATCGCCGCCATCGCGCCCGCCGTGGAGGCCATCCCTCCGATAACGTTCGGCGGCGCCGGCGCGTTCGGGAGCCCGGTGGCGACCACCACGATCGGCGGGCAGGCGTCGGGCGCGCCGATCGAGGCGGCTTCGCACGCGCTCTCCATGGTCGCCAGTGGGCTGCGCGAGGGCGCGTCGATCGCGTCCACGCTGGCCGGATACGAGCGGCGCGCCGAGGAGTGGGCGCTGCAGGAGCGGCTCGCGGCGAAGGAGATGCAAGGGCTGGAGAAGCAGATCGTCGGCGCGAAGATCCGCGTCGCGGTGGCGGAGGTGGAGCTCAGGAACCACGAGCGCCAGACCGAGCAGGCGCGCGAGGTGCTCGCGTTCCTGATGGAGAGGAAGCGCACGACCGAGGAGCTGTACGACTGGATGGTGGCGGAGCTGTCGACCGTCCACTACCAGGCGTACACGCTCGCCTACGACATGGCGAAGCGGGCAGAGCGGGCGCTCCGGTTCGAGCTCGGCACGGCCGACGGCACGCACGCCATGGTGCGCTTCGGCGCCTGGGACAGCCTGAAGCAGGGCCTGCTCGCGGGCGAGCGGCTCCAGCACGACCTCCGCCGCCTGGAGGTCGCGTTCCTGGAGCAGACGCCGCGAGAGGCCGAGCTCGTGAAGCACGTCTCGCTCGCCGAGGTCGCGCCCGAGCAGCTCATGCAGCTCCGGGAGACCGGCACCTGCGACGTGGAGTTGAAGGAGGAGCTGTTCGATCTCGACTACCCGGGCCACTACCTCCGGCGCATCAAGTCGGTCGCCATCACGATCCCGACCGTGACCGGCCCGTACGCGGGCGTCAGCTGCACGCTCACGCTGAGCAACACGAGCGTGCGCAGCAGGGCGCAGGTGAGCGACTCCTATACGCACCCGACGAATTTCCGGACGGATCTCGTGCCGGTCACCAACGTGATCGCGACGAGCGGAGGGGCCAACGACGCGGGCCTGTTCGAGCCGAACCTGCGCGACGAGCGGTATCTCCCGTTCGAGGGCGCGGGCGTGATCGGCACCTACAAGATCGAGCTCCCTGCGGCGAACAACCGCTTCGACATCGGGGCGGTGAGCGACGTGATCCTGCACATCCGGTACACGGCGCGCTCGGACGGCAGCCTCGCGGGCGTGGCGAGGACGCATTACAGCGTCAGCGCCAACGCGCCGAAGCGGCGCCGGCTCTTCAGCCTGCGGTCCGAGCTGCCGGTCGAGTGGGCCCGCTTCATGGCGGTGCCGTCGGACGACGCCGTGCCCCAGCAGCTCTCCATCCCGCTCACGCCGGAGATGTTCCCCTACGTGCCGGCGAAGCAGAAGATCGCGCTGACGAGCTACACGCTCTATGCGCGGTGGAACGGGAAGAAGTCTTATTGGAAGCACGGCGACACTCAAGGCAAGCTCCAGGTCACCGTGGTGCGGCCAGGCGCGACGCAGCCGGACACGCCGACTCTCGAGGCGTTCCCGGACAGCAGCCACGACCGCGACACGGGGGCCAGCGTGAGCGCTAGCCTGCAGAACGGCGAGCAGGAGCTCGGCACCTGGACGCTCAGCGCGAGCCCAAATCAAGTCGGCGCGATCGTGAGCGAGCTCAGGACGGAGGACGGCCGGCTCAACGACACGCTCCAGGACATCTATCTGCTCTGCGAGTACGGCTTCGCGTCGGCGTGAGCGCGGGAGATAACCCCAGCAATCTTTCACCAAGGAGTCAGTATCCATGTCGGACAACATCACGCTTCCTCAGGGCGCGGGCACGATCCTCGCCACCGACGAGATCCTCGGCGTCCATGTCCTGCGCGCCAAGGTGCAGACGGGCGCGGACGGCACCGCCGTCGACGTCTCGCAGAGCAACCCGCTGCCGGCGGGCCTGGTCGGGGCGCTCCCGGCCGGCACCAACATCGTCGGCGCGGTCCACGTGAAGCCGGCCACCGCAGGTGGGCTCTCGATCTACCGCACCTTGAGCCCGGGCACCACGGGGGTGAACCTCAAGGACTCCCCTGGGCAGGTGTTCGGCTGGCACATCTCCAACACGGGAGCGAGCGGGGTCTACGTAAAGCTCTATAACATGACGGAGGCCCCGGGCAACATGAGCAACGGCTCCCTCGTCATGACGCTCTACGTCCCTGCCGGGCAGATCACCTCGGTCGAGCACACGAACGGCATCGCGTTCACGATCGGCATCGGCCTCCGCGCGACCGCCGGCGTGAGCGACACCGACAATACGGCTCCCACGGCGAACTCGGTCATCGTGAACCTGTTCTACAAGTAGCGCTGCCCGCCGAGGGGACGAGCCCTTGTCCCGGGGGGTACCGGGCGACGAGGACAGGGCCGTGGAGAGCTCGAACCGTCCGTGAGCGGCGCTGGCCCGGCGCCGCTCACGGATTCGGCGGCCGACGCCGTGGTGCCGGAGCGATGCGCTCCGGGCGCGTGGGCCGCCCCTTGCCGTGGGAAGAGGGAGACGGATGAACGCTCGTGAGCCCAAGAAGGAAACCACCGCTGCGCAGGCAGCATCACCGGCCGCGCCGGACGCCGGAGCGCACGGCAAGAGCCGAGACCCCGCGTCCGTCGCTCGGGCGGGGTCCAGTCAAAACACGGAGGCTCCGAAGGGCCTCCCCGGCGCGCCCAAGGCGCCGGAGCTGCCCGCGCCCGCGCTGCCGAAGGGCGGCGGCGCGATCCGCGGGGTGGATGAGAAATTCTCCGCGAACCCGGTGACGGGCACGGGGTCGTTCTCGATCCCGCTGCCGCTGAGCCCCGGCCGCGCCGGGTTCGGGCCGGCGATGGCGGTGACGTACGACTCCGGGGCTGGCAACGGCCCGTTCGGCGCCGGCTGGCAGCTGTCGATCCCGCGCATCGCGCGAAAGACCGACAAGGGCCTTCCGCGTTACGACGACGCTCACGAGAGCGACGTGTTCGTCCTGTCCGGCGCGGAGGATCTGGTGCCCGCGCGGTCGCTCGACGGCGCCGAGCTCGACCGGTACGAGACGGAGGACGAGCGGGTGATCCGCTACCGCCCCCGCGTCGAGGGCGCGTTCGCGCGGATCGAGCGCCGCGAGGTCAAGGCGAGCGGGAACGTGTACTGGACGGCGACGACGCCGGACAACGTCATGAGCGTCTACGGGCGGAGCCCGGAGGCGCGGATCGCCGACCCCGCCAGGCCGGCGCGGATCTTCTCGTGGCTGCTGGAGGAGACCCGGGACGACAAGGGCAATGTCGTGGCCTACGCGTACAAGGCGGAGGACCTGACCGGCGTGGCGCGCAACGAGGCGGCGGAGAGCCACCGCCACGCGGGCCGCGCGGCGGTCGCGAACCGCTATCTCAAGCGCGTGCGTTACGGGAACACCGTGCCGGGCGACGCGGAGAGCAGCCTGTTCGAGGTCGTCTTCGATTACGGCGAGCACGACGCCGAGGCGCCCACGCCCCAGGAGAGCGCTTCGTGGCCGGTCCGCCAGGACCCGTTCTCGGTGTACCGCGCCGGCTTCGAGATCCGCACGTACCGGCTCTGCCGTCGCGTGCTGATGTTTCACCGGATGTCCGAGCTCGGCGAGGCGCCGTGCCTCGTGCGGTCGCTCGACCTCACGTATGCGGAGAACGCTTACCTGACGCGGCTCGCCACCGCGACGCAGGCCGGCTATGTCCGCGATCCGCAGACGCAGGCGTACAGCCGCGAGGCGCTCCCGCCGATCGCGCTGACGTACAGCGAGCCGGTGATTCACCGCGAGGTGAAGTCGCTCGACCCCGAGAGTCTGCGCGACCTGCCCGGCGGAACGATGGGATCCGGGCGGAGGTGGGTGGATCTCGACGGAGAGGCGCTGCCCGGCGTGCTGATCGAGGAGGGCGAAGCGCTGTATTACAAGCAGAACCTCGGCGGGGGCGTCCTGTCCCCGGCGCGGCCGCTGCCGTCGCGGCCGGCGGTCCTGAACGGCGGGCAGCTGCTCGACATCGACGCTGACGGGCGCAAGGAGATGGTGGTGTTCGAGTGGCCGGTGGCGGGCTACTTCGACCGCACGGACGCTGGTTGGGCGCCGTTCCGCCCGTTCGCGTCGCAGCCGAACGTCGACTGGAGCGATCCGAACGTCCGCCTCGTCGACCTGAACGGCGACGGGCACGAGGACATCCTGATCACGGGGCCTGACACGTTCACGTGGTATCCGTCGCTTGCGAAGGGCGGCTTCGACCGGCCGATCACGATCGCGCGGCCGAGCGACGAGGAGCGCGGGCCGTCGCTCGTCTTCGCCGACGCGGCGCAGAGCATCTTCCTGGCCGACATGAGCGGGGACGGGCTTGTCGACCTGGTGCGGATCCGGAACGGCAACGTGTGTTACTGGCCCAACCTCGGTCATTGCCGCTTCGGCGCCAAGGTGCAGATGGGCGGCAGCATGCGGTTCGACCACGAGGGCCGCTTCGACCCGAAGCGCATCCGCCTCGCGGACGTGGACGGCTCGGGGACGACCGACGTCGTTTACCTGCACCCGGACGGCGTACGTTTCTATGCGAACAACGCCGGCAACACGCTGGCCGCGCCGGTGATCCTGCCGCGGCTGCCGGACGTGAGCGAGCTGGCGGCGGTCGACGTGATCGACCTGCTCGGCTCCGGGACCGGGTGCCTGGTGTGGGCCTCGTCGCTGCCCGGGGCGCGCCCGGCGGTGCGCTACATCGATCTGCTCGGGAGCAAGAAGCCGCATCTGTTGACGTCGGTCGCCAACAACCTCGGCAAGACGACGACGGTGACGTATGCCCCGTCGACGAAGTTCTACCTCGCCGACCAGGCGGCGGGCCGCCCGTGGGTGACGCGGCTGCCGTTCGTGGTGCACGTCATCGAGCGCGTGGAGGTGTTCGACGCGGTCTCGCGGCATCGCTTCGTGACGACGTATGCTTACCACCACGGCGACTACGACGGGGTGGAGCGGGAGATGCGCGGCTTCGGCATGGTGGAGCAGCGGGACACGGAGTCGTTCTCGGCGTTCAGCGGGACGGGCTTCGAGCCGCCCGCGGCGAACGCCGATCCCGAGCTGCACCTGCCGCCGGTGCTGACGAAGACGTGGTTCCACACGGGCGCCTGGATCGAGGGGGCGAAGATCTCGGCGCGGTACGAGAGCGAGTATTACGCGGGCGACGCAGGGGCGGTTCGCCTGGAGGATACGGTGCTTGCCGAGGGGCTCAGTGCCGTGGAGATGCGCGAGGCGTGCCGGGCGCTCAAGGGGCGGCCCCTCCGCCAGGAGGTTTATGCGCTCGACGGCTCGGCGGAGGAGCCGCGTCCGTATGTCGTCACGGAGAGCAGCTACGGGATCCGGCGGCTCCAGCCCGCGGTGGACCGTGCGCACGCTGTGTTCTTCGCCCATCCGCGCGAGGCGCTGGAGTACCATTACGAACGCAACGAGAGCGATCCGCGCGTCGCGCACGCGCTCACGCTGGAGGTCGACAACCAGGGGGCGGTCAAGCGGACGGCGCAGATCGGGTATCGCCGCCGGGCGGCGTGGGCGGCGTTCCCCGAGCAGGAGCAGGGGAAGGCGACGCTGACGGAGAACGACGTGGTGCACCAGATCCCGGAGCAGGAAGGTGCTTACCGGATCGGGGTCCCGATCGAGAGCCTCACCTACGAGCTGCACGGCCTGCCGCTCGGCTCGGACGGGGTGCTCGTGTTCCAGGACGTCCTCGACGCGGCAGATGGCGCGGCGGACCTCGCTTACGACGGGACGCCGAGCGGATCGTTCGAGAAGCGCCTGTTGCAGCACACGCGCATGCGGTACTGGAGCGACGATCTCGCGGGGCCGCTGCCGTTCGGCGAGGTCGGCAGCAGGGCGTTGCCGTATGAGAGCTACGCCAAGATCCTCACCCCCTCGCTGATCGCATCGGTGTTCGGAGCCAGCGTCACGAGCGGCGTGCTCGCGGAGGGCGGCTATCTGCAACTGTCGGGCGATCCGGACACCTGGGTGTCCTCGGGGCGGGTGGTGCCCTCGGCGGCCCACTTCTACCAGCCGACGGCGTTCGTCGATCCGTTCGGCAACACGTCGCAGGTGGTCTATGACGCGTATCGCCTGCTCGTGACCCAGGTGACGGATCCGCTGAGCAACGCCGTGATTGCCGTGCCCGACTACCGCGTCCTCACCCCGCGGCAGCTCACCGATGCCAACGGCAACGTGAGCGAGGTGCGCTTCGACGCGCTGGGCAGGGTCACGCTCTTGGCGGTGATGGGCAAGCCGGGCGGCGGCGAGGGCGACACGCCCGAGGATCCGACGGCCACGTTCACCTACGATCTGGAGCGATTCCAGAGCACCGGCAAGCCGAACGTGGTGCACGCCCGCGCCCGCGAGCAGCACGGCGCGGGCAACACGCGCTGGCTGGACACGTACACGTACTCCGACGGTTCGGGCAACGAGGTGCTGCGCAAGGTGAATGCGGAGCCGGGGCTGGCGCCCGAGCGCGACGGGACCGGCGCGCTGGTGCACGACGCGCAGGGCGACCTGGTCTTCTCGCATGCGACGCCGCGCTGGGTCGGCACCGGGCGCACGGTGCTGGACAACAAGGGCAATCCGGTCAAGCAGTACGAGCCGTTCTTCAGCGCGACTTACGAGTACGAGGACGAAGCGGAGCTCGTGGAGTGGGGGGTCACGCCGATCCTGCGGTACGATCCGCTCGGCCGGCTCATCCGGACCGACCTGCCGAACGGCACGTTCTCCCGTGTGGAGTTCGATGCGTGGAAGCAGACGTCGCACGATCCGAACGATACGGTGCTGGAGAGCACGTGGTACGCGGCGCGGCAGGCGCTGGCTGCGGGCGACCCGGAGCGGCGGGCGGCGGAGCTCGCGGCGGCGCACGCCGGGACGCCGGCGGTGAGCCACCTGGACGCGCTGGGGCGGGTGTTCCGCGCCGTGGCGGACAACGGGGCTGAAGGGCAGTACGTCACCCAGACGACGCTCGATATCGAGGGTCAGCCGCTCGCGATCACCGACGCGCGCGGCAATGTGGCGATGCAGCATCGGTTCGGGCTTGGCGGGCAGCTGCTGTATCAGAACAGCAACGACGGCGGGGAGCGGCGGATGCTGGCGGGCGCGACCGGACAGCGGCTGCGGGCGTGGAACGGGCGAGGGTTCGCCTACCGCTCGTCGTACGATGGGCTGCGCCGGCCGACGCACGAGCACGTGCAGCTGGGCTCGGGCAGCGAGCGGGTGGTGCGCCGTTACGTCTATGGCGAAGCGCATCCGCAAGCGACGGCGCAGAACCTGCGCGGTCGGCCGTACCAGGTGTATGATGGCGCGGGTGTGGTGACGAGCCAGGCGTACGACTTCAAGGGCAACGTGCTGCAGGCGTCGCGGCGGCTGCGCAGCGACGTGCACGCGGACGCCGACTGGTCGGTGCTGGCGGGGCTGACGGATGTGTCCGCCATCGCGACGGCGGCCGAGCCGCTATTGGAGCTCGAGAGCTTCGGGACGCAGACGGCGTACGACGCGCTGAACCGGCCGACGAGCGTGACGGCGCCGGACGCGAGCGAGGTGAAGCCGACGTACAACGAGGCGGGGCTGCTGGAGCGGGTGGAGGCGCGGATCCGCGGCGCGGTGGCGTGGACGACGTTTGTGGACGACATCGACTACGACGCGAAGGGGCAGCGTGAGCGGATCGAGTACGGCAACGGCACCTTCACCGATTATACGTATGACCCGCTGACGTACCGGCTCACGCGCCTGAAGACGACGCGGACCTCGGACAGCACGGTGCTGCAGAACCTGAGGTACGTGTACGACCCGGTCGGGAACATCGTGGAGATCGGGGACAGCGCGCAGCAGACGGTGTTCTTCAACAACGATGTGGTGTCGCCGAGCGCGCGGTACGTGTACGACGCGGTCTACCGGCTGATCGAGGCGACGGGGCGGGAGCACGCGGGCGGGCTGTCGGACGCGCCGCGCGACCAGAACGACCTGCCGCTCCAGTCGCTGCCGCACCCGAACAACCCGCAGGCGCTGAGGAACTATACGGAGCAGTACGTTTACGACGCGGTGGGCAACCTGGACAGGATGGTGCACCAGGCGGGGACGGGGAGCTGGACGCGTTGGTACGCGTACGAGACGGCGACCAACCGGCTGACGAGCACGACCGGGGACCCGGAGAACGGGCCGTTCAGCACCTATGCGCATGACGCGCACGGCAACATGACGTCGATGCCGCACATCACGGCGCTGACCTGGGACGAGAACGACCAGGTGCGGAGCGCGGATCTCGGCGGCGGCGGCGATGTCTATTACGACTACGATGCTGCGGGGCAGCGCGTGCGCAAGGTCTGGGAGCACAGCGGGCTTGTGGACGAGCGCATCTATCTCGGCGGCTACGAGGTGTACCGCAGGCGCAACGGGTCTGGGCTGGTGCTGGAGCGGCAGACGCTGCATGTGATGGATGGCGCGCGGCGGGTTGCGATGGTGGAGACGAAGACGGTGGACACGTCGGGGCCGTTCACGGTGACGCCGCGGGTGCGCTACCAGCTCGACAATCACCTCGGGTCGGCGTCGCTGGAGGTCGACGGGGCGGGGCTGGTGATCGGGTACGAGGAGTATCATCCCTACGGGACGACGGCGTACTGGTCGACCAGCAGCGCGGTGGACGTGAGCCAGAGGCGGTATCGCTATACGGGTAAGGAGAAGGACGAGGAGACGGGGCTCTATTACTACGGGGCGCGCTACTACGCGCCGTGGCTCGGGAGATGGGCGAGCGCGGATCCCGCGGGGATGGTCGACGGGCCCAATCTATATTGCTATGTGCGATCGAATCCCGTAATCCTGACCGATCCGACGGGGAAGCAAGCTGCGCCGAACTTGGGCACTCCTCAGGTCGTCGAGGCTGCGAAGTCGGCGCTCGCGCGCGCTGCGGCGAAATGGGGAGCTGCGAAGGTGCTCTCAGGAGGAGCGCCTGCCGCGGGCCCACAGGTCGCAGCGGTCGGGGCACCGGCTGTAGAATTAGGCTTCGCCAGCGGCGCAGTGGGAGCTTACGCGGCCAGTGTCATCGGCAGCATGGCCCTGACGACGAACATCCACATGCAGCGATCGGCGTCCATCGCTCGCTATGGAAACCCGTGGGGCATGCCGTCCACTGACGCGGCGTTTCCTCTGCAGCGGCATCTTCGTGGCAACCCTCTGGCTCCTACCGCCGAGGTCGGACCGACTTCGCCGTCGCAGCCGTCACCGTCACCGTCGCCGTCGCCGTCGCCGTCGCCGTCGCCGTCACCGTCACCGTCACCATCGCCGTCGCCGTCGCCGTCGCCGTCGCCGTCGCCGTCACCGTCGCCGTCGCCGTCGCCGTCATCTCAGTCTCAGCCTGAGCCTCAGTCTCAGGACGATGAGCAGAGACGACGCCAAAATCGCGAAACGGTGAACCTCGATACGGGGACACTGGTTGCAGCCTCGTCGTTGCGAGACCCGTGGATAACGCTCGGGTTGAACGCGTTTCTGGCTGACAAGAATCTGGTGGCAACGGAGTCTGTGATCAATGAGTTTCTGGCGGGTCCCATCAAGGCTGCCGGAGCCACCGAGCAGACTCTCGCAGCCGCGCTGCTCGCGCGTGTCACGGTAATCCGTGATGATCCGTCGGCACGCGTCATGAATCTTCAGGCGCCGTCGAATAAGAAGCAGAAAATTCTGGGCCCTGTTGACAGGATTGCCTTCGGTACAGGTGATAAGCTGGGTATACGGACGATCAGCAGCGACAGAAAGTTTTATGATGAGGCCAGGAAGCAAGGCGTCCACCTGAACGCGGTTATTCATCCGCCGAACCCATATGCAGGACATTGATTGGGTGGCACAAACGAGGACTGGGAGCGCGGTAATGAAACAAGTAATACTATGGGACATGCCTGACGAGATAATGCTTGTCGTCGAGCACCCGAGCGGCGTGGTGTATCAGAATCAGGTGGGAGGCGTGGTTTGTTGGCAGGCAGAGCTGGAGGGCGTGCTTTCTCCACTCGATCTGAGTGATGAGACTGCGCAACGCATCCAGAATTGCCCGTATCCGTCGGGGCGAGAAGGTATTACGGACGAAGTCGCAGATACGATCGATGCGCTCCTTGCTTCGGAGCCCGGAGCAAGGTTCTTGAAAGTGGACCGCGCGCGCTTGGGCCACTCCTGGGAAGCTTGGGTGTACGTGCTCGTCGACTCACCTGATAGCAGCGCGTCAGATGTTGCTGGGACATATTTTGGTCCGATTCGCGGATTCGGTAGTGCAAGAGGAGTGTTGACATGGCCTAATAGCGACTGAGCGGCGTGCAGCGCGCTTGCCGCCTGGCTTGCGCTCTGTCGCCGCCGTGCACCGTCTTTCCAACAGCGTGACGTTTTGTTGCCCTTCTGGTCGGCTTGCACAGAGCTTTGACGCCTCTTGCACCGCCACGTCGCGACATTCGAGGGCTCAGGCGGCTACCTGGGTCCTCATCTTTTTGTCACGTACCAGAGATAAGCTTCTTGCGTGCGCGAGATCTCAAGCACCCGAGGAGCCTACTGTCGGACTGCTTCGGTCCGATGAGGATTGGGTTCTCATAACGAGCCTTCGCATCGTCTGGGGCAGCGGCGGAAAGACCGAAGAGGTGTCGCTGTCGGCGCTCTCCGATACAACGGTCGATATCCGCGATCTCCACGGCGGGGGCAGAAAGGATCGAGCGGACACAATGAAATCATCAACGCAAGCGGCGAGCGGCGACGATTGGTCCTCGAGAACGGACCTCCGCTCTCGGGGGTGTGGAACGCCCAAGATGGCCGCCGGTTGGAAAGAGAATTCAGCTGGCTCATCGCCGTCGCGATATCATTTATCGCCGTCGCGATATCATTTAGATCCAGCCGGGTTCAGGAAATGGCTGAGTAAGAAGAGTAGAGGTTGAGAATCGCTCTCGCTCTCATCAGCTCCAGGATGATAATCCGATCTGGCTGGAGCTTGATGTTTGCACGTTTTCGTTGGACGTGGACGTTGATGCTGTTTCGACGGATATGGGCGTGGCGCTGAAGGAGATTGTCGGTGATGGTCTGGCGAAATGGCTCTCGCGAGCGCTAGCACCAAACGCTCCCACAGCCCTTCGCGCTGCCAGAACCCGCTTCCGCGGTATTTGGCAGCACAGGCCGTGCGTCTGACGGCGTGCGACCCCTGGCAGCGAACCCCATCACGACGCGGCGCCCGCCGAGCCACGGCAAGCCGATCTCTGCCGCGTTGAAGCGTTGGACCAGCGGGCGGAGCCAGGCTCGACGCGGCAGGAAGGCCAGCACGACGAGCAGGTGCGAGGGCGTGAGGATCAGGTCGGCGTCGCGCATCAGGACCCAGCGCCGCAGCGTGCGCGGGTGGGCGAAGTGGAAGCGGGGGGGCAGAGCGTCGCCCAAGGCGCGGAGCGCGTCCCAGGCGAGCGCGGCGAGCCAGGCGCAGAGCGCGAGCGGTCCTTGGCGAAATCCGGGGCGGTCGGGACGGCCGCGCTTGGGATAACCGCTCGCCGACGTGTCGAGCCAGAGGTCGTGCACGCCGATGCGGTGGCCCTGCTCGTGGTGCTGGCGAGTGCGGTACTCGTGCAGCAGCTCCAGGGCCGGCGTGGTGGTGTCGTGCAAGATGAAGAGCGCGTGCCAGCGGTCCTTGCCCTTCATCGCGTGCTCGCGCACGACCACGGTACGCAGGGGCCGAGCGATGCCGCGGATCGTGGTGGTCGTCTCGGCGAGCTCGATCCTCTTGAGCTTGGCGCCCTTGTACCGGCCGGGCTCCTCGTAGGGGGTGAAGCGCGTTCGCGGCAATCGCTTCCAGGCGTCGACGTAGCCCGGCCGACGAGGCGCGCGGCTCAAGAACACGGTCTTGCCAAAGCGGTCGAGGCGCCGGAGACCTTCGTTGGTGGCGGATGCGCCTGCGTCGATGATCAAGCGCAGCTGACGGACTCGGACGCACCGACGCACAGCGCGGAGGAAGCCGAGGGTCTGATCGATCAGCTTGCCGTTGCCGCGGGTAACAACGAGCCCGAGGAAACGGCGCGCCTGGGGCCAGTGCAGGAAGAAGAGCTTCTCGGCGCGCATCTTCTTGTTGCGGAGGGTATGAAAGCCCTTCGGGATCTTGAACTTGCGCGTGAAGCGGGCGACGACGTGCTCGTCGAGGCTCAGTGTCACCCTGCGGTTTCGCAGCGCGCCCCACGCCTCGGTGGCGCGCGTGAGCCTCTTGACCCCTTCGGTCGTCACCGCGCGCACCAGCCCACCGAGGCGAGACCGAGAGATGACCTTCTTGCCGCCGGACAGGATCGCGAAGCCCGGATCGTCGAGGGTCTCGAAGTGAAAAATGCGCTCGATGCCCAAGGCCGCGCGGAAGAACAGCGACAGCGCAAGGCGCCGCGCCTTGTCCGCGCTTCCCAGCGCCCTGGCCAGCGTGCGCTCCGCGGCGCGGCTCAGGGCGAGCGCGGCCGGCAACAGGAGGAAGGCGCCCCCGAAATGGGTGCGCCCGATGAGGTGGGGCGCGCGACATGCGCCTCCGCGCGATCGTGCTCCGGGCGAAAGACGTACAGGCCGTAGGCGTCGAGAAACCGGCGGAGCGTCTGCTGCTCGATCTCGACACCGAGCTCGCGCGCGATGAACGCGACCATCTCGGGCTGAGTGCATCGCGGATGGTCGACGAGGTACTTCGCGATCGGACCGGCATGCTCCGGGCGCAGCCGCGGTTGCCGGTGCCGCCCGAGCTCCGCCCAGATCGATTCGAGCATCTGGTGGGCCGAGAGCGTGCGCACGGTGCGCATGGCCCGGTCGGTGCGACCGACCGCCGCGCCCACTTGCGCTGCGGTCAGGCCCATGTCCGCATGCAGGAGGAAATAAGCTGCGACGCGCAACAGGATCGGCTGGGCCGCGATGGCGGCCCCAAACCGCACCGCCGCCTCCAGCAGCACTTGCTCCGACCGTGTCGACCCCTCCAGCACGTCCGCATGCTCGCGCTGCCAGCGTACCCACGCCTGCTGCGGCGCCTCGCTCGCCTGTGTCGTCGCCGTGTCCGTCGTCATGATGCCCTCCCTACGACGAGCATCCCACAGCGACGAAAGCCTGCAGCAGCCAGGCTCAGGCGACGATCATGCGTTGAGGCGGAAGTCGTCGGTGAATGCTCCGAAGGGATCGGGGGCGTTTGGTGCTAGGCGTCCGAACTGTCTTCTCGATCGAGGACGGACATGTGCTGTTTGGGATTTATCAGGACGGGAAGAATGTCAGGGACTTCGCGGAGCACTACTCCAAGTGCTTCGAGCGGCGGGACTGGATCCCGCTTGCAAGTGCGCGTTGGTTCACCCGCGGCGACTGAGCTGCGCGCCCGCTCTCCGAAGGGAGCCTTCTACGTGGGGCCTCCTGCGGGTGGATCAGGCGCCTGATCGCGGCGTCGCCCCGCTCTCGGTACCTCGCCGGCGCCCGGAGGACGTCACCTCCGGGCGCGCGGCGCTCGTGGCCTGCGCAGGCAGCGCCCCGGGCCGGCGGTCCCCGCAGCCCGGATCTCCCGCCGCCCCGCTCCCCGCCGCCTCAGAGCGTCGTCCCGCGCGCCGCCCGCGCGAGCGCCTGGTCGAGCGCGTGCGGGCTGTACCCCACGAGGATCTGCCCCCGCACGTCGATGATCGGGATGCTGCCCCCGCGCTGGTGGCTCTTCGCGAGCTTGTCCTGCATCTCGGCGGCCGCGGCCGGGTCTTCCTCGATGTCCTTCACGATGGCGGCGACGCCCTTCGCGCGCAGGTAGTCCGCGGCCTGGTGGCACGGCTTGCACCACGAGGCGCCGTAGATGATCACGGTCACGCCGGCGAGCTGGCCCGGCGCCGCCGGCGCCCCCGCGCCCGCGGAGCCGCCGGGGCCCGGCGCCGCCGCGGGCGGGGGCGCCGTTTTCGCGACGTGCTCGGCGCGCCGCTTCTCCAGCAGCGACTCCCACTCTCGCCGCGGCATCGTCCGGACCGCGTACGTGCCGTCCGGGCGCTTCTGCGTCAGATCCGCGACGTAGAACACGTCGCGCGTGCCCTCGGTCCGGTCCGAGAGCATGGCGCGCACCATCGCGCGGCCCTCGGCCGGCACGTCGGCCGGGCGGAGCTCGACGTGCGTGTCGCCCTTCTCGTCGATCCACGTGAGCATCAGGTTCGCCGTGTCGTCGCGCAGCTCGAGCGGCGGCAGCTCGGCGGGGGCCTGCGCCGGGGCGGTGCCGTCGTCGCGCGGCTCCTTGCACGCCGGCGCCAGCGCCGCCGCGGCGAGCGCGAGCAGGACCGCCGCGCGCCGGGCGCCTGCCGCCGCGCCGCCCGCGCCCCGCGCGCCGCCCGCGCCGCTCACGCCGCCCGCGCCGCTCACGCCGCGCGCCCCCCGCCCCCCGCCCGTCACGCCCCGCCCCCCGCGGTCGCCGACGCCCCCAGCTCCTCGCTGAGCGCCATCCACTCGGTCATCGCCGCGTCGACGCGCTTCGCGAGCGCCTGCTCCTCGCGCGCCTTCTCGGCCAGCTTCGCCCAGTCGCCGCCGGGGTCCCTCTTCAGCTCCTCGCGCATCTCGGCGAGCTTCGCCTCGCCGGCCGCGATCTCCGCCTCGAGCTCCTTCACCCGCTTGCGCTTGCGCTCCGCCGCCCGCGCCGCCGCCTTGTCGCTCTCGAACGTCCGCTTGCGCGCCGCCGCGTCCCCCGCGCCCGCCTCGTCCGGAGGCGGCATCGTGGCGCCGCTCCGCCGCACCGCGCGGCCAGGCTTCGCGCCCCTGTCGGCCGCGGCGCCCCGCGCCGCCTCCTCGCGCGGCGCCGGCGCGCCCGCGGCCCTCTGCGGCGCGGGCGCTCCCGCGGCCCTCTGCGCCCCACGGCCGCCCCCGGCCGGCCCGCGCCCGGCGTCGCGCTCGTCCGCTTCGCGCGCCGCCGCCTCGGCCGCGAGCTTCTCGAGGTTGTCGCGGTAGTCGCGGAAGCCGCCGGGATAGATGTCCACGCTCCCCTCGCGCACCGCGACGATGCGCGTCGTCACCTGCTCCAGGAACCGCCGGTCGTGCGACACGAGCACGACCGTGCCCTCGAAGCCGGTCAGCGCCTCCTCGAGGATCTCGGCGGCGGGGATGTCGAGGTGGTTCGTCGGCTCGTCGAGGAAGAGCAGGTTGCGCGGCTCGAGCAAGAGCTTCGCGAGCGCGAGCCGGCTCCGCTCGCCGCCCGAGAAGCCCTGGACCTTCCGGAGCGCGTCGTCGCCGTAGAAGCGGAAGCGCGAGAGGTACTGGCGGGTCGCGTCGACGTTCATGTCGGCGCGGACGGTGCGGATCTCCTCCACCGCGGTCTTCGACGGGTCGAGCGAGCCGAGGTGCTGGTCGAAGTAGCCCTGGCACAGGTTCGTCCCGCGCCGCACCTCGCCCGCGTCCTCGGGCGCGCCCGCGCCGGCGAGCAGCTTCAGCAGCGTCGACTTGCCGGTCCCGTTCGGGCCGACGACGCCGACGCGGTCGCCGCGGCGGAGGAGGAGGTCCACGCCGGAGAAGAGCGTGCGCCCGCCGCGGCTCGCGCCGAGCCCGCGCGCGTCGAGCACGATGTCCCCGCTGCGCGGGGCGGGCGCGAACCGGAACCGGACCTTCTCGGCGACCGCCCAGACGTCCTCCGGCCGATCGATGGTCTCGAGCTTCTCCAGCATCTTGCGCCGGCTCTGCGCCTGCTTCGTCTTCTGGCCGGCGATGTTGCGCCGGATGAAGTCCTCGGTCTTGGCGACGAACGCCTCCTGCCGCTCGGCGAGCTCGCGCTCCCGGGCGAGGTCTTCCTCGCGCGCGACCGCGTAGTCGCTGTACTTGAGCGGGTAGGTCCGGAAGCTGCGGTGGCCGAGCTCCATGGTGTTCGGGCAGACGGCGTCGAGGAAGGCGCGGTCGTGCGAGACGCAGAGCAGCGCGCCGGCGAGGCCCGCGAGGTGCTTCTCGAGCCAGGTGATCGTCTCGATGTCGAGGTGGTTCGTGGGCTCGTCGAGCAGGAGCAGGTCGGGCTCGATGGCGAGCACGACGCCGAGCTGCAGGCGCCCGCGCTCGCCGCCGGACAGGCTCGCGACGGGGCGATCCATGTCGGCCGGCGTGAAGCCGAGGTGGGCCGCGATGATCTCGACGCGGCGCTCGAGGTCGTCGCCGCCGGCGATGTGGTAGCGATCGGTGAGGTCGCTGAGCCGGGCGAGGTCGGCCTCGCTGCCGCTGGCCGCGGCGTGCTGCGCCGCGGTGAGGGCGTGGCGCAGCTCGAGGACCTCGGAGAACCCGGAGAGGAAGGCGTCGAGCACCGTGCCCTCGGCGTGGAGCTCGTGCGACTGCCGGAAGTAAGCGACCCGGATCCCCTTGCGGATCACGACCGAGCCCGTGTCGGGGGTGAGCTCGCGGGCGACGAGGCGGAGCAGCGTCGATTTGCCGGCGCCGTTCGGGGCGACGAGCGCGGCGCGCTGGCCTTGCTCCAGGGAAAAGGTGATGCCCTGGAAGAGCTTGTCGGCGCCGTAACCGAAGCTGAGGTCGGCGACCTGGAGGACCGTCATTGCGGCCGAGTTCTAGCATGCGTCGGGCGCGCGCAAGGCGCGCGGGGCGCCTGGCCCGACGCCGCGCCGGACGACGTGGAAGACCGCCCCGTCCCCGGCCGCGCGCGGGCGTCGGGGAGGGGGCGCCTCGCCCGCCCGGCGAGCGAGGCGCCCGGGGCTCAGGTCTGGGCCATCGCCGCCTTGATGGCCGGGCGCTCCATGATGCGGCCGAGCCAGCCCTGCAGGTTCTTCTGCTCGGCGTAGTCGATCTTGGCCGCCATCAGGCCCCAGCCGAGCATGGCCGCGAGGTCGAGATCCACGAGGGTACAGCGCTCGCCGAGGAGGTAGGGGCGGCCGGCGAGGCGCTCGTCGAGGATGCGGAGCAGGCCGCGCAGCTCGGTCAAGGCGTGCTCGGCTTGCTTCTCGTGGTGCATCTCCTTGGGGAAGTAGTCGCTCGTGTTCGCCATGTAGCGGAACAGCGCGCCGGTGAGGCTGACCTGGCCCCACACGAGCCAGCTCAGCGCCGTGAGCTGCTCGGGCGAGCCGGGCGCCGGCCACAGGCCCTTCTGCACGCCGTAGCGCTCGCCGAGGGCGATCTGGATCGCCACCGACTCGAACACCGGGGTGCCGTCGATCACGATGGTCGGCACCTTGCCATTCGGGTTGATGGCGAGAAACTCCGGCTTCCTCTGGTCGCCGGCGCGCAGGTCGAGCCGGACGCCCTCGTAGGGGACGCCGAGCTCGGCGAGCGATACGAGGATGCGACCCGCGCTGGACTGCGGGGAGTAGTAGAACGTGATGGACATGGTGTTGGCCTCCGGCGCCCCTTGTAGTGGATCCGAGTCGCCAGAGTCACGCGCGGCATGCGACGCAACGCCAGGCTGGCTCCGATCCCGCTGCCGACACAGATGCGCGGCATTTGCCGTGTGGAGCAAGAATCCGACGGCGGTTTTGGGGCTGCCGAGATGGACGGTCCTCCGCGGTCCTGGCCTCCGGCGGGGAGGCCCGCCGAGTCGGGCGGCGGCGGCCGCGTGCCTGTGGGGCGCCGCTCCGGCGGCCCGGGCGCTGAAGGGGCCGCACTCGAACCATGCCATTCAGCATCCCGCTCCCGAGCAGCGAGGCTGGATGACTGGATGAGGGGATGAAGCGCACATCAGCTCCTTTTGTCGGAGTCGCCCGCCATTCGCTGCAAGGTGCGGAGATGATTGACAATGGCGCGCTCGTGCTGTTCCAGTAGCTTGTAATCTGTACGTCACTGCTCGACGATAATTCGCGCTGAGGGCCAGGGCGCCCGAGGCGCCCGGAAGCGCACCACTGCCTCGCCTCCCGCCGGGAGCGCGGCGCAGGGCGCCCGCTCCGGCAAGCCCGTGAGCCCCTCCGAGGTCGCCGCGACGCGGATCGACAGCCAGATAGGTGGACTTGAGTCGATCCACCGAGACTGCACCGATCGTCGTTGAGCTCTGCCCGCGTATTCACGGACGTTCGTTTGATTACTGACGGGCAACACATTTTACTAACCTTGCGTAAGCGACTTATTTCCTGTAACGGTCGTTATGGCGAGGCGCTGCGCGTTCGGCGTCTGAGCCCTGAGATCCTGCGAGCAACGAAGCTTTCCTCAGAGGCGATGTTTTTACGCTCTGCCTGAAGGAGACGGCTATGTCGCGCGAATCACGGACGCAGCTCTCCACCATTGCTGAGATCCAGCGATGGCTCACGGAGAGGATCGCGGAGCGCTCGGGCGTGTCGCCAGGGTCGATCGAGCCCGGCGCGCGGTTCACCGATTGTGGGCTCGACTCCACCGCTGCGATGGGCCTGATCGCCGCGCTGGGGGAGGCCATCGGGCGCCGGCTCCACCCCACGCTGATATGGGAGTGCCCGACGATCGAGCGGCTCTCTCGTTATGTGGCCGAGGGGCCGGGGCTATCGCCCGCTCCGCGGGGCGCGCGCGCGGGCGACGCGGCGCTGGGCCCGGAGCCCATCGCCGTCATCGGCGTCGCCTGCCGGTTCCCGCAGGCGCCGGACCCGGACGCCTTCTGGCGGCTCCTGCGGGGCGGCGTGGACGCGACCTCCGACATCCCCCCGGGGCGGTGGGACGTCGACGCGCTCTACAGCGCCGATCGCGGCGCTCCCGGGAAAATGAGCGCGCGCCGCGGTGGGTTCCTCGACCGGGTGGATCTCTTCGATCCGCAGTTCTTCGACATCTCGCCGCGCGAGGCCGTCCAGATGGATCCCCAGCAACGGCTGCTGCTGGAGCTCGCGTGGGAGTCGCTGGAGGACGCCGGCGTGCCCCCGCGATCGCTCGAGGGCAGCCAGACCGGCGTGTTCTTCGGCGCCATGTGGGGCGATTACGCGCGCGTGAACGGCGGCCCCATCGACGCGATCGTCCAGCATACGGCCGCCGGGCAGGACCTCAGCATCCTCGCCGCCCGGGTCTCTTATGCGCTCGGCCTGGAGGGGCCGAGCCTGCACGTGAACACGGCCTGCTCCTCGTCGCTCGTCGCGGTCCACCTCGCGTGCCAGAGCCTGCGGCTCGGCGAGTGCGACCTCGCCCTCGCCGGGGGCGTGAACCTGATCGTCGCCCCCGAGAGCATGGTCGCCATCTCCAAATTCGGGGCGCTCGCGCCCGACGGCCGCTCGAAGGCGTTCGACGCGCGCGCGGACGGGTATGCCCGCGGCGAGGGCGGCGGCGTGGTGGTGCTGAAGCCGCTCTCCCGCGCGCTCGCGGCGGGCGACCCCATCTACTGCGTGATCCGCGGCAGCGCCGTCAACAACGACGGGCTCAGCAACGGGCTCTCCGCGCCGAACCCGAAGGCGCAGGAGGCCCTCCTCCGCGAGGCCTACGCGCGCGCGGGGGTGCGGCCGGAAGAGGTCGATTACGTCGAGGCCCACGGCACTGGCACCATCCTCGGGGACCCCATCGAGGCGAAGGCGCTCAGCGCCGTGCTGTGCGCGGATCGCCCGCCGGAGCGGCCGCTCCGGATCGGGTCGGTCAAGACGAACATCGGCCACCTCGAGGGCGCCGCGGGCGTGGCGGGGCTCATCCGCGTCGCGCTCTCGATGCGGCGCCTCACGCTCCAGCCGAGCCTCCACTTCGAGCAGCCGAACCCGCACATTCCCTTCGACGAGCTGCGGCTCTCGGTGCAGCGCGCGACGGAGCCGTGGCCCAAGAAGGAGCGCGGGCCGGCGCTGGCCGGCGTCAGCTCCTTCGGCTTCGGCGGGACCAACTGCCACGTCGTGCTCGAGGCGCCCCGGGGCCGCGAGGCGCACCTCCTGCCGCTGTCCGCGCCGAGCGCCGAGGAGCTCGCGGCCCTCTGCCGGCGCGTCCATGCGCTCGTCACCGAGGGCGGCGAGGGCGGCGAGCGGCCCTCCGTGCAGGCGCTCTGCGGCGCGGCCGCGGCGCGGCTCAGCGGCGGGGAGCACCGGCTCGCGCTCACCGTCTCCTCCCACGGCGATCTCGCCGCGCGCCTCGACGCGCTGCTGGCCGGGTGCGCGCAGCCGGGCGGCTCGCTCGGCAAGGCGGCCGGCGCGCGGCCGAAGATCGCCTTCGTCTTCGGCGGGCACGGCTCGCAGTGGCTCCCCATGGGGCGCGATCTGCTGCTCGAGGAGCCCGTCTTCCGGTCGACCCTCGAGCGGTGCGACGCGGCGATGCGGCCGCACGCGAGCTTCTCGCCGCTCGCCGCGCTGGCGGCGGGCGACGGGCGCCTGCTCGAGGAGGCCGACGTCGTCCAGCCGGCCATCTTCGCGATCCAGGTCGCGCTGGCGGCGCTGTGGCGCTCGTGGGGCATCGAGCCGGACGCGGTGGTGGGGCAGAGCATCGGCGAGGTCGCGGCGGCGTGCGTCGCCGGCGCGCTGAGCCTCGAGGACGCCGCCGCGGTCATCTGCGCGATGGGCAGGCTCGTCCGGCAGCAGAGCGGCTCGGGCGCCGTGGCCGTCGTGGAGCTCTCCGCCGACGACGCGGCGCGCGCGCTCGCCGGCCACGAGGGCCGCCTCTTCCTCGCGGGGAGCAACAGCCCGGGATCCACCCTGATCTCGGGCGAGCCGGCGGCGCTCGAGGCGCTGCTCCAGGCGCTCGCCGAGCAGGGGGTGACGGGCCGGCAGGTCCGGATGGATTACGCCTCGCACAGCCCGCACATGGACGCGCTGTGCCCCGAGCTCGCGCGCGCCCTGCAGGGGATCGCGCCGCGCGGGGGCGGGGCGCCGATCTACTCGACGGTGACGGGGGCGCGGCTCGACGGCGCGGCGCAGGACGCCGCGTACTGGGCCCGCAACCTGCGGGAGCCGGTGCGCCTCGACGCCGCGCTCGATCGCCTGATCGACGATGGGTTCAGCGTCTTCCTCGAGCTCGATCCTCACCCCGTCCTCGCCCACGCCGTCGCGTCGAGCCTCGCCAGGAAGGAGCGGAGCGGCGTCGCGCTGCCGTCGCTGCGGCGGGACGAGCCGGCCCGGGCGTGCCTGCTCGGCTCGCTGGGCGAGCTCTACATGCTCGGCGCGCCCGTCGCGTGGCGAAAGGTGGCTCCGCCCGCCGCGGCGGCCCTGCCGGCGCCGCTCGGCGCGGCGGACGCCCTGCCGGCGCCGCTCGGGGAGCCGCGCGCTGCCGGGCCGGAAGCGGCCTCGAGCCCGGCGGACGCGGGCGAGCCCGCCGCGCCCGAGCTGCTCGTGCTCTCGGCGCGCTCCAGGCCCGCGCTCCTCGACCTGGCGCGCGCGTCGGCGTCCCGGCTGCGCTCGCCGGAGAGCCCCCCGCTGCGCGACGTCTGCTACACGGCGAGCGTCCGGCGCAGCCACCTCGAGCACCGGCTGGCGGTCGTGGGCGGCTCGCACGAGGAGATGGCCGGCGCCCTCGACGACCTCGCGCGCGGGGGCGCCGCGCGCGCCGGCGCCGCGCTGGGCGAGGCGCCGGCGGGGCAGCGCCCCTCGGTGGTGCTCGTGTTCTCGGGCCAGGGGTCGCAATGGCCGGGCATGGGGCGGGCGCTCCTCCGGCAGGAGCCCGTCTTCCGCGACGCGCTCGAGGCGTGCGACCGGCTGCTCGCGCCGCTCGCCGGCTGGTCGCTGCTGAAAGAGATCGAGGCGCCGGAGGCCTCGTCGCGCCTGCAGGAGACGCAGGTCGCGCAGGCCGCGCTGTTCGCGGTGGAGGTCGCGCTCGCCGCGCTCCTCGACGCCTGGGGGATCGCCGCGGACGCCGTGATCGGCCACAGCGTCGGGGAGATCGCGGCGGCGCACGTCGCGGGGGCGATCCCCCTCGAGGAGGCGGTGCGCATCGTCCACCACCGCGGGCGGATCATGCAGCGCGCGACCGGCCTGGGGAAGATGGCCTCGGTCCAGACGTCCCCGGAGCAGGCGGCGCGCGCGCTCGAAGGCCACGAGGGGCGGCTCTCGATCGCCGCCGTCAACGACCCGGGCTCGGTCGTGCTGTCCGGCGAAGCGGCGGCGCTCGGCGAGGTGGTGGCGGAGCTCCGGCGCGCCGGGGTCGAGTGCCGCGAGCTGCCGGTGAACTACGCGTTCCACAGCCCGCAGATGGATCCGTTCCGCGAGGAGCTCGCGAGCGCGCTCGGGGAGATCGCGCGGGGCCGCGCGGACCGGACGCTGGTGAGCACCGTGACGGGCGAGGGCATCGACGGCGAGGCGCTCGACGCGTCGTACTGGGCGAGGAACGTCCGGGAGCCGGTGCTGCTCGCGCGCGCGATCGACGGCGCCGTGACCGCCGGGCACCGGATCTTCGTGGAGATGGGGCCGCACCCCGTGCTCTCGGCCAACGTGCGGCGGTGCCTCGCGGCGCGCGGGGTCGACGGGCTGGTCGCCCCGACCTTGCGCCGGGGCCGCGACGCGCGGCGCTGCCTGCTCGAGTCGCTGGGCGCCCTCCACACGCGCGGGTGCCGGGTCGACTGGGCCCGGATGGCACCGGCGGGCGGGCGCTGCGTGTCCTTGCCGGGGTATCCGTGGCAGCGCAAGCGGTACTGGCTGGAGGCGCCCGCGGACGCGCGGCGCGAGGCGAAGGGCGCGCCCGCGGCGGCGCTGCCGTCGCTCCTCCGGTCGGCCGACGCGGCGGCGTTCGCGGCGCAGCTCGGGCTCTCGGCGGCGCTCTCGGCCGAGGAGCTCGGCGTCGTCGGCCGGGTGCTCGACGCGCTGCGGGCGAGGGCGGATCAGGCGCGTGCGGAGGCGGAGATCCAGCCCTGGCTCCACGAGCTCTCGTGGAAGCCGGCGCCCCTCGCGCCGCGCGCGCGCCCGGCCGAGCCCGGGCACTGGGTCGCGCTCGTCGACGAGGGTGGCACCGGCGACAGGCTGGCCGACGCGCTCGAGGCGGCGGGCGCGACCTGCTCCCGGCTCCGCCTGGGGAGCGCGGCGGGGCAGGCGTGGACGGGTGGTTCGACGCCCGAGGCGCCCGAGGGCCTCGCGGCGTGGTGGGCGGAGCGCGCGGCCGAGCGCGGGCCCGTGCGCGGCGTGGTCCACCTGTGGAGCCTCGACGGCGCGCCGGAGGGCGAGGACGCGCTGGACGCCGCGCTCGCGCGGGGCGTCGAGAGCGCGCCGGGCTTGCTGCGCGCCGCCCTGCAGGCGGGGCAGGGCGAGCGGCCGCGGCTCTGGTTCGTGACCCGCGGGGCGGTGTCGGTGGGCGCGGGCGACCCGGTCACGGCGCCCGCGCAGGCGGCGCTCTGGGGGCTCGGCCGGACCCTGGCGCTCGAGCACCCGGAGGTCTGGGGAGGGCTCGTCGACCTGCCGCCTTCCGCCGGGGAGCACGACATCGCCGCGCTCGCCGCGCAGGTGCTGAGCCCCGACGGCGAGGACCACGTCGCGCTCCGGGCGTCGGGGCGGTACGTGGAGCGGCTCGTGCGCTGCGCCGGAGCGCCGGACGGGGCGCGGGACGGAGCGCCGGCCTGGTCCACGTCGGGCACGGCGCTCATCACCGGGGGCCTCGGCGCGCTGGGCAGGCATGTCGCGCGGTGGGCGGCGCAGCGGGGCGCGCGGCACCTCGTGCTCACGAGCCGCAGGGGCGCGTCGGCCGACGACCGCGACTTCCTCGCGTCGCTCGAGGCGCTCGGGGCGCGCGTGACCGTCGCGCAGGCCGACGTGGCCGACGCGGCGGCGATGGCCGCCGTGCTCGCGGACATCGACGCCCGGCTGCCGCCGCTCTCCGCGGTGTTTCACCTGGCGGGCGTCTCCGACCAGACGCCGCTCTCGGCCCTCGACGGCGCGGGGCTCCGCCGGGTGCTCGCGCCGAAGGTCCACGGGACCGCGGCGCTCGACGCGCTGACGCGCGGCCGGCCCCTCGACGCGTTCGTCTGCTTCACGTCGATCGCCGCGGTGTGGGGCTCGGCGCGGCAGGCCGGCTACGCGGCGGCGAACGCGTTCCAGGACGCGCTCGTCCGCGCGCGCCGCGCCGCCGGGGCGCCCGCGGTCGCCGTGAGCTTCGGGCCGTGGCGCGGCGGCGGCATGGCGACCTCCGCGATCGCGTCGCTCGAGGAGCGCGGGGTGCGGTCCTTCGGCCCGGAGCAGGCCATGGCGGCGCTGTCCTTCTGCATGACCGCCGGGGCGGCGCAGGTGGTCGTGGCCGACGTCGACTGGCCGAGGTTCTGCGCGGTGGTCGAGAGCAGCGGCCCGCGCCCGCTGCTCTCCGAGATGCCGCGCGCCACGGCGCCCGCGCCGGGCGACGCCGCGCCCGCGCCGGGCGACGCCGCGCCCGCGCTCCTCGGCGAGCTCGCGGCGGCGCCGCCGCGGGAGCGGCGCCGGATGCTCCAGCGGCGGATCCAGGCCTCGGTCGCCGAGACGCTGGGGTTCGCCGAGGCCGACGAGGTGAGCCCGACCCGGGGCTTCTTCGAGCTCGGCATGGATTCGCTGATGGCCGTGGATCTGTGCCAGCGCCTGGGCCGCGCGCTCGGCCGGACGCTGTCGTCGAGCGTGACGTTCAACCACCCGAACGTCGTCGCGATGACCGACTTCCTGCTCGAGGAGCTGTCGCCGAGCCTGCCGGGCGACGCCGCGCCTCCGGAGGCCGAGGAGCGCGCGGGCGCGGACGGCGCGGGCGGCGCGGCGTCGAGCGACGTCGGCGGGCGCGCCGTGGCCGGCGACGAGCCGATCGCGATCGTGGGGATGGGGTGCCGCTTGCCGGGCGGCGTCGAGACCCCGGAGGAGTTCTGGCGGCTGCTCGAGCAGCGGGTCGACGCCGTGGCGCCGATCCCGGCGGACCGCTGGGACGCCGCGGCGTACTACGACCCCGATCCGGACGCGGCCGGCAAGATGTACGTCCGGGAGGGCGGCTTCCTGGCCGCGGCGCCGGATCGGTTCGACGCGCGCTTCTTCGGGATCGCGCCGCGGGAGGCGATCCACCTCGATCCGCAGCACCGGCTGCTGCTCGAGGTCATCTGGGAGGCCATGGAGGACGCGGGCGTGGTGCCCGGCGAGCAGCCGCTGACGGGCGTCTTCGTCGGGATCGGGCCGAGCGACTACGGCATCCTGCAGCGGACGCACGCGGATCTCGAGGCGCTGGACGCCTACACGCTCTCGGGGACGTTCACGAGCTTCTCCGCGGGCCGGCTCTCGCACGCGCTCGGGCTCGAGGGGCCGAGCATGGCCGTCGACACGGCGTGCTCGTCGTCGCTGACGGCGATCCACCTCGCGTGCCGGAGCCTGTGGGCGGGCGAGTGCCGGGTGGCGGTCGCGGGCGGGGTCCAGCTGATGCTCGCCCCGCACCTCGGCGTGTACCTGTCGCGCCTCCACGCGCTGGCGCCGGACGGGCGGTGCAAGACGTTCTCCGCGGACGCGGACGGGTATGGCCGCGGCGAGGGCTGCGGCATGGTCGTGCTGAAGCGCCTGTCGGACGCGGCGCGCGACGGCGATCGCATCCTGGCGGTGATCCGCGGCTCGGCCGTGAACAGCGACGGCCGCAGCGCCGGCATCACCGTGCCGAACGGCAAGGCGCAGGAGGCGGTCGTGCGCGCGGCGCTCTCGATCGCGGGGCTCTCGCCCGGCGACATCGATTACGTCGAGGCGCACGGCACCGGGACGGCGCTCGGCGATCCCATCGAGGTCGAGGCGCTCGCGGCGGTCTACGGCGAGGGGAGGCCCGGCGACCGGCCGCTCAAGATCGGGTCGGTGAAGACGAACATCGGCCACCTCGAGTCGGCGGCGGGCGTGGCCGGCGTGATGAAGGTGGTGCTGTCGCTGGGGCACGGCGCGCTGCCGGCGCAGCTGCACGCGCGCGCGCTCAACCCGCGCATCCCGTGGGCCGAGCTCCCGATCGAGGTGACCACGGCGGCCGAGCCGTGGCGCCGCGGGGAGCGTCCCCGCCGCGCGGGCGTGAGCTCGTTCGGGATGAGCGGGACCAACGCCCACCTCGTGCTGGAGGAGGCGCCCGAGGTCCCCGAGCCGCCCGCGCTCCCGGACGCCCCGCTCACGCTGCTGCCCCTGTCGGCGAGGTCCCCCCGGGCGCTCGCCGCCCTGGCCGAGGCCTACGAGCGCTTCCTCGGCGGCGCGCCGCCCGACGCGCGGCTCGCGGACATCGCGTACACGGCGAGCGTGCGGCGCCGCCACCACGAGTTCCGGCTCGCGGTGGTGGGCCGGTCCCGCGAGGAGCTCGCCGAGGCGCTCGGCGCGCACGCGCGGGGCGAAGCGCACCCCGCCGCGGCGAGCGGGCAGACGGTGCTCGGGTGGCAGCCCCAGGTGGTGTTCGTGTTCTCCGGGCAGGGCTCGCAGTGGCTGGGGATGGGCCGAGAGCTCCTCGCCGAGGAGCCCGCCTTCCGCGCGGCGATCGAGGCGTGCGAGCCGCTCGTGCAGCGGCACGCGGGCTTCTCGCTGCTCGCCGAGCTCGCCGCCCCCGAGGCGACCTCGCGGCTGGATGAGACGGAGGTCACTCAGCCGGCGATCTTCGCCGTGCAGGTGGCCCTTTCGGCGCTCTTGCGGACGCTGGGCGTCACGCCCGACGCCGTGATCGGCCACAGCGTCGGCGAGGTGGCGGCCGCGCACGTCGCCGGCGTCCTGAGCCTGGACGAGGCGATCCGGATCGTGGCGATCCGCGGGCGGATCACGCAGCGCGCCACGGGCCTCGGGAAGATGGCCTCCGTGGCGCTGTCCGAGGACGAGGCCGCGGCCGTCCTGGAGGGGCGCGCGGACCGGATCTCGATCGCGGCGATCAACGACGCTCGCTCCGTGGTGCTCTCCGGCGACGCGGCCGCGCTCGAGGAGGTGGTGGCGAGCCTGCAGGCGAGGCAGGTGCCCTGCCGCATGCTGCGGGTCAACTACGCCTCCCACAGCCCGCACATGGAGCCCCTGCAGCGCGACTTCCGGGGCGCGCTGGGGGAGGTCGCGGCGGGCCGGGCGTCGATCGCGATGTACAGCACCGTGACGGGCGCGCGCCTCGAGGGCGAGCCGCTCGACGCGGGGTACTGGGCGCGGAACGTCCGTGAGCCGGTGCAGCTCGCCCGGGCCGTCTCCGCGGCGTGGGCGGACGGCCACGAGATCTTCCTGGAGATCGGCCCGCACCCGGTGCTCCTGGCGAACCTCCAGCAGCTCCTGTCCGAGCGGGGCACGGGGGGGAAGGCGCTCCCCACGATGCGGCGCGACCAGGGAGAGCGGCGGAGCGTGCTGCAGGCGCTCGGAGCCCTCTACGCCCACGGCTATCCGGTGCGCTGGAAGCTGCAGTATCCGTCGGGCGGGCGCTGCGTCCCGCTGCCGGCGTATCCCTGGCAGCGGGAGCGGTACTGGATCGAGGGGGGCGCGCCCGCGCGCTCGGCGACCCTCGAGGCGCCCGGGATCACGGAGGAGCTGCTCTACGCCGTCGCCTGGCATCGCAGCGAGCCCGCGCGCCCGCCCGCCGCCCCTCGCGCGTCGCGCGGCGCCTGGCTCCTGCTCCTGGATCGGGACGGTACGGGTGAGGAGGTTGCCGCGCTCCTCGGCCAGCGGGGCGACGCGTGCGTGCGCGCCGTTCCGGGGGAGCGCTATGCGCGCCTCGGGGACGGGCGCTACGAGGTCGACCCCTCGGACAGCGCGGCGCTCTCGGCGCTGCTGGACGACGCATTCCAGGGCGACGCGGCGTGCCGGGGCGTCGTGCATCTCCTCGGCCTGGACGCCGCGGCGGCGGAGGCGACGACGCCGGAGACGCTCGAGCGAGACCTGCGCCGCGCAGGCCTGAGCGCGCACGTGCTGGCGCAGGCGCTCTCGCGCAGGGGGTGGCGCGACGCGCCGCAGCTCTGGCTCGTCACCCGCGGCGCGCAGGCCGTGGCCGAGCCGGCGCCGGTGTCCGTGGCCCAGGCGCCGCTCTGGGGCGTGGGCGGCGTGCTCTCGGCCGAGCACGCGGCGCTCCGGTGCAAGCGCGTCGACCTGGGCCCGACCCCCGCATCGGGCGAGGCCGCCGCGCTGCTCCGGGAGCTCGACGCGGCCGATCGCGAGGACCGGATCGCGCTGCGCGGCGAGGCGCGGTACGTGGCGCGGCTCGAGCGCGGCGTCCCCGGGACCAGCCCCGGCGCGAGCGCGAGCTTCCGCGCCGACGGAGGTTACCTGATCGCCGGAGGCATCGAGGGGTTCGGCCTCTCGCTCGCGCGGTGGATGGTGGAGAAGGGCGCCCGCCACCTCCTGCTCACCGGCGAGGGCGGCGCGACGGAGGCAGCCCGGAGCGCGATCGCCGCGATGGAAGCGGCGGGCGCTCGGGTGGTCGTGGCCGAGGTCGACGTGGCCGAGCCGTCGCGGGCGGCCGAGGTCGTGGCGGCGGTCGAGCAGCGGTTCGGCGTGCTCCGGGGGGTCGTCTACGCGGAGCCGGCCGCGGGCGGCCCCGCGCCGGAGCGCGACGCGCGCCGCTCCTGGATCGCGGCGGCCTCGCGGGCGCGCGGAGCGTGGAACCTGCACGCGCTGACCGCGGACAGGCCGCTCGACCTCTTCCTCCTGCACGCCTCGGCGATGCCGCTCCTCGGAGCTCCTGGCGACGCGGGCTCCGCGGCGGCCGACGCGTTCCTCGGCGCGCTCGCGCACCACCGGCGCTCCAGGGGGTTGCCCGCGCTGAGCGTCGACTGGGGCCTCTTCGCCGAGGAGACCCCGGCGGAGGCGCACCACGGCGCCGCGGCGCGCCTCCCGCGCGGGGGGACCGGGCTCCTCACGGAGGCGGACGCGCTGGCCGCGCTCGAGCGCCTGCTCGGGGGAGGGGCGGCTCGGGCCGGCGTCCTGAGGTTCGACCTGCGCCAGTGGCTCGAGTTCTACCCGACCGCCGCCGCGTCGCCCTTCTGGGAGCGCCTGCGCAAGGAGGGCGATCGCGCGAAGCCGCGCGCGCCCGAGGCCGCGCGCTTCCGCGCGGCGCTCGACGGCGCGACGCCGGAGGAGCGGCCGTCGCTGATCGAGGGCTTCGTCGGGCAGGTCGCGGCCAGGGTCCTGCGGTTCGAACCGGGATCCATCGACCGGCACGTGCCGCTGAACGATCTCGGCATCAACTCGCTGATGAGCCTGGAGCTGCGCAATGGCCTGGAGGCCGGCCTGGGGCTCTCGCTGCCGTCCACCTTGCTCTGGACCTACCCCCACGTCGCCGGGCTCTCGGCGTACCTCGCCGAGCAGCTCGGCGCCGGCGCCGGCGCTCGGCCCGCGTCGCCTCCGCCGGCGCCGCGGTCCCCGAGCGCGGCGCCGCAGCCCGCGGCGGCGCAGGAGGTCGAGCCGATCGCCGTCGTCGGCCTGGCGTGCCGGCTGCCCGGAGGCGGAAGCGACCCCGAGGCGTTCTGGCGAGCGCTGGAGGAGGGCGTCGACGCGATCCAGCGGATCCCCGCGACGCGGTGGCCCGACGACGCGATCCCCGACGGCCCGCCGGGAACGCGCTGGGCCGGGCTGCTCGACAGGGTCGACGGGTTCGATGCGCGCTTCTTCGGGATCGCGCCGCGCGAGGCCACGAGCCTCGACCCGCAGCAGCGCCTCCTGCTCGAGGTGGCCTGGGAGGCGTTCGAGGACGCTGGGCAGCCCGCCGAGCGGCTCCTCCGCAGCCGGACCGGCGTGTTCATCGGCATGGCGGTCCAGGACTACCAGCACCGCTTCGCCTCGCTCGATCCCCGGCAGCTCGACGCCTACTGCGCGACCGGAACCCTGGCGAGCACCGCCGCGGGGCGCCTGTCCTACGTGTTCGGCCTCGAGGGGCCGAGCATGACGGTGGACACGGCGTGCTCCTCCTCGCTCGTCGCGCTCCACCTCGCCTGCCAGAGCCTCCGGAGCGGCGAGAGCGACATGGCGATCGCGGGGGGCGTCAGCCTCATCCTGTCCCCGCTGACGATGTGCCTGATGGGCCAGACCCAGGCGCTCTCGCCCGACGGTCGATGCAAGACGTTCGACGCCGCCGCGAACGGGTACGTGCGGGCGGAGGGCTGCGGCATGGTCGTGCTCAAGCGGCTCTCGGACGCGCAGCGGGACGGCGACAGGATCTGGGCGCTGGTCCGCGGCTCGGCCGTCAACCAGGACGGGCGCTCGTCGGGGCTGACGGCGCCGAACGTGCTCTCGCAGCAGGCGCTCCTGCGGCAGGCGCTGGAGAGCGCCCGCGTCTCGCCGGCCCAGGTGGGCTACGTCGAGGCCCACGGCACCGGCACCTCCCTCGGGGATCCGATCGAGCTCACGGCCCTGAAAGAGGTGCTGGGCGGGCCGCGGCCCGACGGGCCGCCGTGCTGGCTCGGCTCGGTGAAGACCAACATCGGCCACCTGGAGGCGGCGGCGGGGGTGGCGGGGTTCATCAAGGTCGTGCTGGCGCTGCGCCACGAGACGATCCCGAAGCACCTGCATTTCCAGACGCTGAACCCGCGGATCTCGCTCGAAGGCACGCCGTTCGCCGTCCCGGTGGAGCCGCTGCCCTGGCCGTCCGGAGGCGCGCCGCGGATCGCGGGGGTGAGCGCCTTCGGGATCAGCGGGACCAACGCGCACGTCGTGCTGCAGGAGCCCCCGCCGCCCGCCCCGCCGTCGCCGGAAGGCCGCGCGTCCGTCGTGCTCCTCCCCCTCTCCGCGAAGAGCCCGGCCGCGCTCTCGGCCCTGGCGGAGGCGTACCGGCGGCTCTTGGTCGAGGACCCCGCTGGAGCCGCCGCGGACCTCGCGGACATCGCGTACACCGCGAGCGTGCGGCGCAGCCACCACGAGCATCGGCTGGCCGTCGCCGGCGGCTCGCGGCAGGAGCTCGCCGGGCTGCTCGCGGCCTACGGGCGGGGCGAGGAGGCCGCCGGCGTCGCCCGCGGGGACGCGCGCGCGTCGGCGCGGCCGCGGGTCGTGTTCGTGTTCCCGGGCCAGGGCTCGCAGTGGCCGGGCATGGCGCGGCAGCTCCTCGCCGAGGAGCCGATCTTCCGCGAGGCCCTCACCGCGTGCGACGCGGCGATCGCGCGCGAGACGGGGTGGTCGCTGCTCGAGGAGCTCCACGCGGGCGAGGAGCGCTCGCGCCTCGCGGAGATCGACGTCGTGCAGCCGGCGCTCTTCGCGATCGGCATCGCCCTGTCGGCGCTCTTCCGCGCGTGGGGCGTGGAGCCGGACGCCGTGGTGGGGCACAGCATGGGCGAGGTGGCGGCGGCGCACGTCGCGGGCGCGCTGACGCTGGACGACGCCGCGCGCGTCATCTGCCGCCGGAGCAAGCTCCTGCGGCGGATCAGCGGCGCGGGGGCGATGGCGCTCGTGGAGCTGCCCATGGAGCAGGCGCGGCAGATGACGTCCGGGTACGCGGGGCGCGTCTCCGTGGCGGTGAGCAACAGCGAGCGGTCGACGGTGCTGTCCGGCGAGCCCCTCGCGCTCGACGAGATCCTCGCGGAGCTCGCGCGGCGCGGGGTGTTCTGCCGCCGCGTGAAGGTGGACGTCGCGTCGCACAGCCCGCAGGTGGAGCCGCTCCTCGGGGAGCTGCGGGCGGCGCTCGACGGGCTCGCGCCGGCGCCGGCGCGGGTGCCCATGCGCTCGACCGTGAGCGGCGAGATCTGCCGCGGCGAGGAGCTCGGGCCGGAGTACTGGGCGCGGAACCTGCGAGACCCGGTGCTGTTCTCGGGCGCCGTGCAGCGGCTCGCGGAGGGCGGACCCACGCTGTTCCTCGAGATGAGCCCGCACCCGATCCTGGCGCCCGCCATCGAGGAAGGGCTGCGCGCGAAGGAGCCCGGGGGCGCGGCGCTCCCGGCGATGCGGCGGGAGCGGGACGAGCGGCGGAGCCTGCTGGAGGCGCTCGGCGCGCTCTACGCGCACGGCTACCCGGTGGACTGGAAGCGCCAGCATCCGTCGGGGGGCCGCTGCGTCTCGCTGCCGACGTACCCTTTCCAGCGAGAGCGCTACTGGATCGACGAGGCCCCCCGGGCGCCGTGGCCCGAGGGGCGCCTCGCGGCGCCGGACGACGGCGACGAGCTGCTGTACGCCGTCGCGTGGGAGCGCCGCGCGCCGGAGCCCGCGCACGGCGACGGCCGCCGCGCCCACCGTGGCGCCTGGCTCGTGCTCGCGGACCGGACCGGCACCGGCGCCGAGCTCGCGGAGCTCCTGCGAACGCGGGGCGACGCCTGCGTCGTCGCCGTGACCGGCGAGGTCACGGCGCGCCATGCGTCCGGGCTCTACGAGCTCGACCCGCGAGACCCGATGGCGTTCCGGTTCCTGCTCGAGGACGCGTTCGGCGGCGGCCCGGCGTGCCGGGGCGTCGTGCACCTGTGGAGCCTGGACGCGCAGGGCCCGGACGGCGTCACGCTGGAGACGCTGGAGCGGGATCAACGCCTCGGGACGCTGAGCGCGATGTTCCTCGCGCAGGCGCTCGTGCGCAGGGGGTGGCGCGACGCGCCGAGGCTGTGGCTCGTGACCCGCGGCGCGCAGGCCCTGGAGGAGGCCGCGCCGGTGTCGGTGTCTCAGGCGCCGCTCCTCGGCTTCGGCCGCGTGCTCGCCTCCGAGCACCCGGAGCTCCGGTGCACGCGCGTGGACCTCGACCCGGCGCGCGCGCCGGAGGACGCCGCCTCGCTCGCGCGGGAGCTCGACGCCACGGACGACGAGGATCACATCGCGCTCCGGGCGGGCGAGCGCTACGTCGCGCGGATGGCGCGCACCGCGCTGCGGGAGCGGCGCGCCGGCGGCGTCGCGCTGCGGCCGGACGGCACGTACCTCATCGTCGGCGGGCTCGGGGGGCTCGGGCTCTCGCTGGCGCGCTGGATGGTGGCCCGGGGCGCTCGCCACCTCGTGCTGGCGGGCCGCAGCGGCGCGTCCGAAGCGGCGCGGCGCGCGATCGACGCGCTCGAGGCGCAGGGCGCGCAGGTGGTCGTGGCCCAGGCGGACGTGTCGCGTCGCGATCACGTCACCGAGCTCCTCGCGGCGATCGACCGGCGCGCGCCGCCGCTCCGCGGGGTCGTCCACGCGGCCATGGTCATCGCCGACGGCACCGTGATGGAGCAGAGCGCCGAGCGCTTCTGGGCGACCATGGCCCCGAAGATGCACGGCGCGTGGATCCTGCACGAGCTGACCGCGGGCAGGCCGCTCGATTTCTTCGTGATGTACTCGTCGGTGGCCTCGCTGCTCGGCGCGCCGGGCAACGGGAACTACACCGCGGCGAGCGTGTTCCTGGACGCCCTCGCGCATCACCGGCGCGCGCTCGGGCTCCCCGCGCTGAGCATCGACTGGGGCCTCTTCTCCGACGTGGGCATCGCGGCCCGGCAGGCCGATGTCATGGGCCGCGTGGGCGACCGGGGGATGGACAACCTCACCGAGGAGGAGGGGCTGCGGATGCTGGAGCGCCTGCTCGAGGCGGACATGCCCCAGATCGCGGTCGTCCGGTTCAACGTGCACCGGTGGCTCGAGTCCTACCCGAGCGTCGCGCGGTGGCGCTACTGGGAGCGGCTCACGCGCGAGCGCGCCCGCGCGGCGCCGAGGTCGTCGGACATCCTCCGGGTCCGCGAGGCGCTGGAGCGGGAGCCGCCCGAGGAGCGCCGGTTCCGCCTGCAAGGGCACCTGAAGGAGCAGCTCGGCCGCGTGCTCCGCGTGGATCCGGCCGCCGTCGGGCCGCTCGAGGTGTTCGCCAGCCTCGGGATGGACTCGCTGACGAGCCTCGAGTTCCGCAACCGCCTCGAGTCCAGCCTGGGGCTCAGCCTCTCGGCGACGCTGCTGTTCACGTACCCGAACATCGCGTCGCTCGCCGACCACCTGCTCGCCGAGATCGAGGCGGCCGACGCCCCGGCCGAGGAGGTGACCCAGAGGACCTTCGCCGACTCGCTCGGCGATCTCGACGGAAGTGCGTTGCTGAGCCTCCTCGACGAGGAGCTCACTCTGGCCAGCGGGAGGAAATCGCTATGAGCGCGCCGGTGACGGATTACGAGGCTCGTTTGCGGCAAGCGATCGCCACCATCCGGGAGCTCCGGGCCGAGCGGGACGCCCTCGCGCGGGCCAGGTCCGAGCCGATCGCCGTCATCGGCATGGCGTGCCGGCTCCCGGGCGGCGCCTCGACGCCGGAGGCCTACTGGCAGCTGCTCGAGGACGGCGTGGACGCGGTCACGGAGATCCCCGCCGAGCGGTGGCGCCTCGATCCGGCGCCCGACGAGGCCCCGGACCCGCGGGCGCGCGCGATCCGCTGGGGCGCCTTCCTCCGGGATGTGGATCTGTTCGACGCTCGGTTCTTCGGGATCTCGCCCCGCGAGGCGGAGCGCATGGATCCGCAGCAGCGCCTCCTGCTCGAGGTGGCCTGGGAGGCCCTGGAGCGCGGCGGGCAGGTCCCGGAGCGGCTCGCGGGCACCAGCGCGGGCGTCTTCCTGGGCATGACCAGCAACGACTACGCCCACCTGTGCGGCGCGTTCGAGCCCGGCGCGCAGGACATCCACTCCATGACGGGCAACTTCTTCTCGTTCCCCGCGGGCAGGCTCTCGTACACGCTCGGCCTCCAGGGGCCGAGCCTGACCGTCGACACCGCGTGCTCGTCGTCGCTCGTCGCGGTCCACCTCGCGTGCCAGAGCCTGCGGAGCGGCGAGTGCTCGCTCGCCCTCGCGGGCGGCGTCAACCTCCTCCTGTCGCCGGTGACGATGCGGCTCATCGCGACGACGGGGGCGCTCTCGCCGGACGGCCGGTGCAAGGTCTTCGACGCGGAGGCGAGCGGCTTCGTTCGCGGCGAAGGGTGCGGGCTCGTGCTCCTGAAGCGGCTCTCCGACGCGCAGGCCGACGGCGATCCCATCTGCGCCGTCATCCGCGGCTCGGCGGTCAACCAGGACGGCCGCTCCACGGGGATGACCGCTCCCAACGTCCTCTCCCAGCAATCGATGCTGAAGAAGGCCCTGGAGAGCGCCGGGGTGCAGGCCTCGGAGATCGGTTACGTGGAGACGCACGGGACGGGGACCTCGCTCGGCGATCCGATCGAGGTCGAGGCGCTCGCGCAGGTCGTGGGGAGGCCGCGCGCGACCGAGGCCGCGTGTGTGCTCGGGGCGGCGAAGACGAACATCGGCCACCTCGAGGCGGCCGCCGGCGTGGCGGGGCTGATCAAGGCGGTGCTCGCCCTCCAGCACGGCGCCATCCCGGCGAACCTCCACTTCCGGGCGCTCAACCCGCGCATCAAGCTGGAGGGCACGTCGCTCGCCATCCCCACGCGCAAGCTCGCGTGGAAGGCGGGCGGCGCCGCCCGCCTCGCCGGCGTGAGCGCGTTCGGCCTGAGCGGGACCAACGCGCACATGATCCTGGAGGAGGCGCCGCCGAGCGCCGCCGCCTCCGCGGGCGAGGCGGAGGTCGTCCTCTTGCCCCTCTCGGCGAGATCCCCGGAGGCGCTCGTCGCGGCCGCGCGGGCGTTCCGCGATCTCCTGCGCGAGCCTGTCACCGACGCGTCCCCGCGCCTCGCGGACATCGCCTACACGGCGAGCGTCCGGCGGAGCCACCACAGCCATCGCCTGGCCGTGGTCGGGAGCTCCCGGGAGGAGCTCGCGGCGTCGCTCGACGCCTGCGCCGAGGGGCAGGCGCCTCCGGGGGCGACCCGGAGCGTCGCGGAGCCGGGAGCGCGGGTCCGGGTGGCCTTCGTGTTCTCGGGGCAGGGATCGCAGTGGGCCGGCATGCACCGCGAGCTGTTCGCGGAGGAGCCGAGCTACCGCGCCGCGCTCGAGGCCTGCGACGCGCTCGTGCGGCGCCACGCCGGCTGGTCGCTCCTCGACGAGCTCGACGCGCCCGAGGCGACCTCGCGCCTCCAGGAGACCGAGGTGGCGCAGCCGGCGCTCCTCGCCGTCCAGGTGGCGATGGCCGAGCTCTGGCGATCGCTGGACGTCCGGCCCGGCGCCGTCATCGGGCACAGCGTCGGCGAGATCGCGGCCGCGCACGTCGCGGGCGTCCTGAGCCTGGAGGACGCCGTCCGGCTGGTGGTGCTGCGCGGGCGCCTGATGCAGCGGACGAAGGGGCTCGGAAAGATGGCCCTCGTCGGGGTGCCCGCCGACGAGGCGGCGCGCCTCCTCGAGGGCGCGGGCGATCGTCTCGCCATCGCGGCCGTCAACGATCCGCGCTCGGCCGTGCTGGCTGGCGACGAGGCGGCGCTCGCGGACGTGCTGCGCCGCCTGCGCGGGGAGGGGGTGGATTGCCGCCTGCTCCCGGTGAGCCACGCGTTCCACAGCGCGCAGATGGCGCCGCTGGATCGCGAGCTCGAGGCCGCGCTCTCCGGGCTCTCTCCCCAGCGGGCGGCGCTGCCCCTGTTCAGCACGGTGACCGGCGCGCCGGTCGCGGGGAGCGAGCTCGATCCGGCGTACTGGGCGAGGAACATGAGAGAGCGGGTGCGGTTCGCGGGCGCCGTGGACGCGGCGCTGGCCGCGGGGTACCGGATCTTCCTCGAGGTCGGCCCGCATCCCGTCCTCTCTGGCCACCTCCGGCAGTGCTTCTCCGCGCGGGGGGCGGACGCTCATGCGGTCTTCTCGCTCCGGCGAGAGCACCCGGCGCGGCGGTGCCTGCTGCAGTCGCTCGGGGCGCTCCACGCGCACGGCCAGGCCGTCGCCTGGAAGCGCCTCTACCCGGCGGGAGGGCGCTGCGTCTCGTTGCCGACGTATGCCTGGCAGCGGACGCGGCACTGGATCCAGCGCGAGCGACCGGAGGCGCCGGACGCCCCGGTCGCGCCGCGCGCGTCCGGCGGCGCGCCGGCGGCGGTCGACGTGGGCGCGCCGGCGGCGGTCGCCCTGGTCGAGCGCCTCAGGGCGGTGACGCCCGACGAGCGCCGGCGGGTGCTCGAGGGGTGGCTGAAGACCTCCGCGGCGCAGACGCTGGGGCTGGACGCTCCGGAGAAGATCGCGCCGGGCGCGAGCCTGCTCGACCTCGGGCTCGACTCGCTGATGAGCCTGGAGCTCCGCGACCGGATCGCGCAGGGCCTCGACATCAAGCTGCCGGTCAACCTGCTGCTCGAGCATCCGACCGTCGCTGCGCTCGCCGAGCGCGCGCTGGACGCGCTGAGCTTGCCCGCGACGCCGGGCGGCGAGCGCGGCCGGCAGGATGGCGGAGCGCGACCGAGGTCGCCGCTCGTCGCGATCCAGCCCGCTGGCGAGGGGTCGCCGTTCTTCTGTGTCCACCCGTTCGGCGGGCCGGTGCTCTGCTACACCGAGCTCGCCCGCCACCTGGGAACGGAGCGGCCCTTCTACGGCCTCCAGGCGATCGGGCTGGACGATGGCGCCGCGCCCGATGAGCGGATCGAGGACATGGCCGCGCGTTATCTCGAGGCCATCCGGTCCGTGAGGCCGGCTGGCCCCTACCTGCTCGGCGGCTGGTCCCTCGGCGGGCTCGTCGCGTTCGAGATGGCGCACCAGCTCGTGCGGTGCGGCGAGCGCGTCGCCCTGCTGGCCATGATCGATGGCTACATCGCGAGCCCGAGCACCCGTGAGCGCCGGCTGTGGCAGCTCGTCGAGACCGCGAGGATGGCCCGCCCCGAGATGGCGTACGATGAGCTCCGCCGGCTCGACGAGGGCGAGCTGACGGGGCTCGTCCTCGGCGCAGCGCGCGGCGTGGCGCCGGGCTTCGCCGATGCGGTCAAGCGGCTCGGGGCGGCTCACGGGCGGGCCACGCGCTCCTACGCGATGCCCTGTTATGGGGGTCGTGTGGTCTATTTCCGGGCAGCGCAGCAGCCGCCGCCCGGCCCCTTCGGTCCGGTGACGGAGCCCTACGGGGCCCTCTATCAGCCCATGTCTGGGATCTCGTCACAGCCGATCGAGATCCATGATGTCCCGGGATCTCACCACACGATGCTCCGGGAGCCTCACGTCCGGGTCCTGGCAGAGCGGCTCAGGGAGCGCTTGCGGGCCGCGGACGTCTGCCCCCGCTGAGGCGAGCGGGACGGTCAGGCCTGGCGAGGGCAGATCGGAGCACATCGGAGGCCGCTGTGAGCTTTCGCCCGGTGTCTGCTCGGGTGTGCAGCTGCGCCGGCGTTCCTGATGCGTCTGCAATGAAACGCTACACGCCCCCATCGAATTACGATAGGAGATCAGGGGGGCAACCTGGGCGGAGCCGCCGCTCTGGTGCCACGGCTGGGTGGTCTCGTTCGAGCGGTCAGCCGGCGTGAGGAGGACAGGGATGGAGAACAGCACGGCGGTAACCTTCTCGTCGGGACGAATCTGGCTTGACGATGCGAACGGGATTGTGCGGGTCGAGTTCGCGCCAGGGACCCAACAGACGCTCCAGATCGCCCGCGAGGTCATCGCCGGTATCAACTCGACCACCAGCGGCGGGCGCTGGCCGGTGCTCGTCGATCTCACCCACGTGAAGGTGATCGAGCGCGACGCCCGGTCCTACTACGGAAGCGCCGAGGCGACGGCGAGCTGGCCTGCTGTGGCGATGCTGGCCGACTCGCCCTTGAGCACGACGATCGCGAACATCTGGCTGGCGGTCTTCAGCGCGATTCACGGCAAGCGCGCCAAACCGTACAAGATCTTCTCCGACGAGGCGGCCGCGGTCGAGTGGTTGAAAGGGTTCCGCTCGTGAGCGAAGGAGAGCCGTCGACCGACTCTCGCGTTGCCGAGCTTTGCTCGATCCTCCTCGGGGCGAATCCGGCGCTGGGCGAGGCCCCGGGCGAGGCCAGCATCGACCTGGCGAAGCGCGCCGCCGAGGCGCTGGTGCAGGAGATGATCGAGCGGCGGGCGAGGGAGGAGCGGCTGGAGCGCCGGCTCAACGACATCATGGTGATGCTCAACTCCATCGTGTCGTTCGACTTCACGAAGCGGGCGCAGGTCAGCGATCAAGGCGACGCCTGGGACGCGCTCGCGCTCGGCCTGAACATGGTGGCCGAGGAGCTCGCCTCCAGGGTGGTGTCCAAGGAGTACGTCGACAACATCCTCCAATCGATGAGCGATCTGCTCGTCGTCGTGGACAAGGCGGGCTCCATCACCAGCGTGAACACCGCGGCGTGCCGCCTGTCGGGCTACACCGCCGAGGAGCTCGTCGGCGCGCCCGCCAGCACCATCTTTCCGGGCGCGTTCCCCTGCGTCATGGGCGACGACGAGAGCAGCGTCCTCCTGGAGGAGACGGCGTTCCAGAAGAAGACGGGGGAGGTCGTCCCTGTCTCCCTCTCGACGTCCGTGATCACCGGCGGCCTCGGGGAGAGCCAGGGGCTCGTCTGCGTCGCGCGCGATCTCACCGAGCGCAAGCGCCTCGAGGAGGAGGAGCGCCAGCGCCTCGAGCAGGTGGTGCAGACCCAGGCGCTCCTGCTCGAGGAGCTCTCGACGCCGCTCATGCCGATCGCGGATCAGATCCTGGCCATGCCGGTGATCGGCTCCGTGGACGATCGCCGCTCGACCCAGATCATGGAGACGCTGCTCAACGGCGTCGTGGCGCGCGAGGCGCGGATCGTCATCATCGACATCACCGGCGTGCGGAAGATCGACGCGCGGGCGGTGCAGGGCATCGTCAACGCGGTGAAGGCGGTGAAGCTCCTCGGCGCCCAGGTGGTGCTGACCGGCATCCGGCCGGAGGTCGCGGTGGCGCTCATGGAGCTCGAGTTCAATCTCGGCGGCATTTACACGTTTGGCTCGCTGCAGACCGGCATCGGATACGCCATGAAGCAGCTCCAGAAGCCGAAGCCGGCGTGACCTGACAGGCCACGATGCCGCGCCGGCGAGCGCGGCATCGTCCTTGCCCGCGTCGGGCTCGCCGCGCCTCCGGGGAGGCGCGCTCCGAAAGGGGAACACGATGCCCAGGACGTCCCTTCACGTTTCCATCCTCCCGCTCCTCCTGGCCTTTGCAGGCGGCTGCTCCAGCGATGGCCTGCCGCCGTCCGACGCCGGCGGTGCGCCGTCGGAGCAGCCGCCATCGCCGTCGCCGACATCGCCGTCAGCGCCGCTCGGGCCCGAGCAGCAGGCGGAGCTCGGCGCGCTGCTCGCGGAGCGGGAGTCCTCGGCGCGCATGACCGCCGCGGACTTCGCCTCGAAGTACCGCGTCGACTTCGCGTCGGGCCTCTCGTACGCGCCCGCGGACGCCGACAACCTGTCGCTGATCCAGGGCTCCACGTTCCGGCTCGACGACGACGAGCTCGCGAAGCTGTCCGCGAACGGCTTCGTCATCTCCGAGAAGAGGACCTTCCCGACCTTCGTGTACGGCTACGAGAGCATCTACGCGCTCGACCTGCCGCTCTACGTGTCGGCCGACTCCATCCTGTACGCGGTCCACCGCTCCTACGACGCGATCCTGAAGCTCCTGGAGGTCGCCTCGCTGTCCTCCGAGCTCGGGACGATGCTCGAGGAGATGCGCGCGCGGCTCGCGGCGGGCGCGGGCGGCGAGCTCGGCGCCGAGGCGCGCGCCGACGCCGACCTCTTCACGGCCGTGGCGCTCGCGCTCCTGAACGACGAGCCCGTCGCGCCCGTCGCGGGCGCCGACGCGGCGAAGATCGACGAGCTCGTGGCGGGCGCCAAGGCCCACCAGGGCGTGGGCGAGGTGCGCCTCTTCGGCGTCGACCGGCTCATGGACTTCTCCCAGTTCGAGCCGCGCGGCCACTACGCCGACACGCCCGAGCTCGGGCGCTACTTCCGCAGCATGATGTGGCTCGGCCGCGTGGATTTCCGCTTCCTCGAGACCCAGGAGAACGGCGAGCAGGTCTTCCACCGGCGGCAGCTCGAGGGCGCTTACGCGCTGCGCGCTCTCGCCGAGGGGAAGACCCTCGACCGTTACACGCGCATCGACGACGCGATCCAGGCGTTCGTCGGCGAGAGCGACTATATGACGCTCCCCGAGCTCGACGCCTTGCTCGCGGACCTCGGCCTCGACGACGCCGCCGGCCTCGCCGGCGTCGCGGACGATACGATCGTCGCGGTCGTCGGGAAGAAGGGCTACGGGGCGCAGCGGATCTCGAGCCACATCATGATCAACGGGCTCGACAAGGGCACGCTGCCCCTGTCGGCGAGCTTCGCGCTGCTCGGCCAGCGGTATGTCGTCGACTCGCACGTCTTCTCGAACGTGGTCTACGACCGGGTGCAGGGCGGCGCCGTCAAGCGCATGATGCCGAGCCCGCTCGACGTGGGCTTCGCCGCGCTCGGCAACGACCACGCGGGCCTCCTGCTCGCGCCTGAGCTCGGGCAGTTCTCCTACGCGCCCGACCTGCACATGATGCGCGTGCTCGTCGACGCGCACCCGGCCGATTTCTGGGGCAAGAACCTCTACAACCGCTGGCTCGGCGCGCTGCGCGAGCTGTCGCCGTCGCGGGCGCTCGCCGAGGCCGAGGGGCTGCCCGGGGTGGCGAAGACCGAGGCGTGGGGCCGGCGCCTGCTCAACACGCAGCTCGCCTCCTGGGCGGAGCTCCGGCACGACACGATCCTCTACGCCAAGCAGTCGTACACGGGCGGCACCACGTGCGAGTTCCCGGACGCCTACGTCGACCCGTACCCGGCGTTCTACGCGCGCATCGCCGAGCTGGCCGAGCACGGCGGCAGGGTCGTCGAGTCGCTCGATCTATCGGCCTTTCCCGCGATCGAGACGGCGCTGTCGGCGTACTTCGCGCGGCTGCAGGGCGTCGCGACGACGCTCGGCGAGATGGCGGAGAACCAGCGCGCCGGGCTGCCCCTCACCGAGGAGCACCTCGCTTTTATCAACCAGGCCGTCCGGATCCAGTACGGCTGCGGCTCGCCCGAGGGCGTCGAGGGCTGGTATGCCGATCTCTTCTACCAGCCCGTCCTCGGCGCGAAGCAGGACCCGACGATCGCCGACGTGCACACCCAGCCGACCGACGAGCTCGGGGCGATGGTCGGCCGCGTGCTGCACGTGGGCACCGGCCTGCCGCGGCTCATGGTCGTCACCGCCGACCCGTGCGGCACGCCGCGCGCGTACGTGGGGCTCGTGTCGTCGTACTTCGAGAAGATCACCGGGAATTTCGAGCGCATGACCGACGAGCAGTGGGCCGGCGAGATCGTGGGGGCGACCCCCGACGACGTCGCCTGGATGAAGGACATCGTCGCCCGCTGATCGCGCGGCCCGGGGCCACGCGGGCGCGAGCTGGCCTTCGTGGGATGTGTGCCGTGGTGTGCCGGCCGAGGGCGCCGGTGCGACAGGGCGATCACGGCCTGGCGTGCAGCCTGTCGAGCCGTCGCGACGAGGGCGCCGCGGACGAGCGCGCGGCGCTCTCCGCCGGGCAGGTCGCACGCCGTGTGGTAGCGTCGGTGCATGGTGAGGGGCACGTCGGTGCGGGACGTCTGGAACGAGCTACGCACGCGCTTCGACGTGGAAGAGTGGCAGATCCCGGACGAGTGGCGCGCGGACCGGACGGACAGCCCTGCCGGAAAGATCCTCCGGGAGCTGGACCGCCCCGCCGCGCCGCGGACCGCGCCGATGTTCCTCCTGTCTGGAACGATCGGCACGGGCAAGAGCACCGAGCTGTGGAGGATCGCCGACGAGCGAGCCCGGGCGGGCGCCGAGCTCGTGGTGTTCGTCGATCTGGTCCGCCACTTCCAGAACGCCTTCGGATCGACCGAGGCGCTGCAGCACATCAGCTCCTGGGAGGTGTGCTTTCTCTGCGGCGTCGCGCTGATCCGGGCGGCGCAGGATCAAGGGTATCGATGGAGTCCGGACAGCGTTCAAGGGCTCGCTGACGCCTGGTCGGCGCTCGCCGGCGTGGCGCTGCCGCCTGGCGCCGCGCCGCCGAGCATCGATGTGTTCGCCGCCGCGAAGTCCATGGTGCTCTTCGCGTCGACGGCGGCGTCGGCCCTCGCGCCCGAGGCGGGGGCGGCGGTGACGGTGGTCAAGTCGCTCGCCGAGCTCGCGAGCGCGGGCAAGTGGTCGCTGCCGATGGCGAAGAAGGACACGAGGCGGATCGAGGACCAGGATCCGCTGATGCAGAGCCTCGTCGATCGGGTGAACGTGCTGCTGGGCGAGTTCCGGCAGTGGAGTCGCCCGGTGCTCTTCGTCATCGACGGGCTCGATCGTATCGTCAGCTTCGAGCGGGCCGAGGCGCTGTTCCTGCATTCCCAGATGCTCGCCCGCCTGCAGGCTCCGCTCGTCGTCTGCGCTCCGTTCGCGCTCAGAAACCACCTGGCCACGAGCGAGGTGCGGCGGTTCAAGCCCCGTATCCTCCACAACGTCCCGGTGCTCGACCACGCCGATCCGACGCGACCGGGCCCCGGCGTGGCCTTCTTCCGCGACCTGTTCCAGCGCCGGGTCCACGGGCTGGGCGCGGAGCACCTCGTCCCGCAGCCGCTCCTGGAGCGGCTCGCCTACTACTCGGGCGGTCGCGCGCGCGACTTCGTGAGGACCATTCGAATGCTCGCCGACTACGGGTACGACGACGCGGCGCCCGTGGCCACGGAGGCGATGGTCGAAGAGGTGATCAAGGAGGCGCGCCAGCTGATCGAAGGAGGTGTCGACAAGGGCCACGTCGCGCTGCTCGAGTCCGTCGCTCGCGATCCGAAGCACGAGCTCCCCGACAACCAGACGGCGCGGGAGCTCCTGACGTACGCTCGGCTGCTGCCGTACCCCAACGAGTCGGAATGGTTCTACCCGCACCCGCTGCTCATGATCAGCAAGGTCCGCCTGTAGCGCCGTGGGTGGATCGGATCGCGCGGGCCTTCCGCGGGATCGATCGAGGCCTCATCGTGCTCGTCGACCATGCGACGAACGCCAGGCTCGGCGAGCTCGTCCGCGGCCTCGCCGTGGGGCACCCGGAGCTGGATGTCCTCACCGAGGCGCCGCGCGTCGAGGACGTGCCTCGCGGGGCGCTCGTCGTGCTCGCCGCGCGGGCGGTGGACGCGCTCTGGCTCAACTACACGCGCCCGATCTTCCGCGAGCGCGGGCTCAAGGTCGTGCTGTGGAGCACGGCGGAGGTGACCGCGACCCTGGCGAAGGAAGCGCCCGACTTCCTCGACTGGACGTCGCGGAGGTTCGAGTGTCCCGGCGGCGTTCCACGGCAGGCGATCCTCGGCCTGCGGGCGGCGCTGTGCGCCCGGGCGCCCGGCGTGCGCTGGCGCGGTCCGGAGCTCGACGCGTCGTTCGAGGCGGCGTTTCCCGGCCGCCCGCTCGTCCGCGTGCGCGCCGATCTCCCGTACGACGCGCTGGTCGAGGCCACGAAGGGCGCGGGGCGCGGCTGGCTCGCGTGGTCGGAGATCTACAGCGAGCGAGACCTCTACCGGGTGCGGTGGGCCATGGCCGAGGCGGGCCGGCGAGGGCGCGTGGTGCTGGACGCGCCGCGGGTCGTCCATGACGAGCTGCGCTCCCCCGTGAAGGACTACTGGCTCGTCCACGGGCAGCTGATGAATCTCCACTACGCGAGGGAGGTCCTCGGCGCCGCGGGCGCGCGGGCCCCCGGGCGGCTCGCCGCGCTCCTCGACCTCGAGCCGGAGGCGATCCGGCTCGCGGTCGCGCTGCTCAAGGCCGGCGTGAGCAGCGCATCCGTGGAGGAGGCGGCGCGCGAGAGCAGCGACCCTGGCGCAGCGGTCGCGCGGCTCGCCTGGAGATCAGCCTCGTCGCTCGTCCTCGAGGAGCGATTGGAGGTCGCGCCGCCTGCGCGGCGCGCGTTGGCGATGGACAGAGGAGCGCGCAAGCGCCATGCGAGCGAGCGGGCCGCGACGCTCGCGCGGCTCCGCGAGCGCGTGAGCACCACCCTGGATGCGACGATGGAAGACGTCGAACCGCTGCTGCGCGCTGGAACGGTATCTGCGCAAGCGTGGGATGCGATGATCGCGGCTGCGCGCAACGTTCAGGCGCACGACGTCGCGGCGTACTGGTCGACGCGAGGCTCCGGCTCGACGGGAAGCGTGGCTCGGCGCACCTTCTTCGAGTGCATCCTTGCGGCGCAATACGCCCTCGCCGACCGCGACGTGGATGCCGCTCTTCGCGCCGTGGATGAGATTCGGGAGGACGACACGCTCATCGGAGGCAACGACGAGTATTACGACAGGGTTGTCTTCCGAGTTGCCCGAGCTGCGTTGGCAGCAGGCCGAGCGGGCGAAGGCGAGCGCCTGTTCGAGCGCCTCGTGAACTGGGATAAGCGACAGTCAATGACGTCGGAACAACTCGAATGGTTGTTGCAGCTCGCGGAGCTCGATGCTGTGATGGTCGAGCGGCGCCTTCGAGAAAGAATGCGGACTCACGCGCTCGAGGAAGCGTTGTGGAAGCAATTCGTCGCGCACCGGGTTTTGGCGGAAGCCCTCGCCGTGCAAGGGCGATTCGCCGAGGCCGAGGACCAGCTACGTCAAGCGCTCGCGCTCGAGGCACACGTGAGCCCGCAACTCATCGTCCAGATGCTGACGGGGCTTGCTGACATGCTCGCCGAGCAGGGGCGCCATGCGGAAGCCGAACCGCTCGCCACGAAGGCCCTGGAGATTGCGCGCCTTCACGGCAGCAGCGCTTCGTGCGATGGGGTGCTGGCGCTCTGCCGGCTGGCCGAAAGCCGCGCGGCGCTCGGCCGGCCGGACGCGCGCGAGACGGCACAGCAGGCCCTCGACGCGCTCCGCGCCGAGTTTGAGGAGCAGGATCCGGTCCGGAGGGGAACGGAGCCCCATCTCTTGCGCATTGTCGGGCTCGACGCCTGAAGCTCGGTTCGGTATGGGTCCTCACACCAGGGCCTGCTCGCGACGGCTGGGGTTGAAATTTCAATTCACCCCCGAGGCTCCGGACTGGGTGGTGCCCTAATTAGCCTTCTCCTGTCCTAGTTTGACTCCGAGTCTCGCGTGAGCGGTTAGGCTCCGCCGGAAGTAGTGCAGCCCGCGTGCGCGCCAACGCACCGGGCTGCGTAGTCCGACCCCGTTCACCCGGAGCCGAACAGTGCACCTGTATCTCATCCACCCTGATGCGAGGCAAGGCGAAGGTGCGCCCGCGCCCCGCCGACCCCGTTCCACGTCCCTCACGCCAGCGGAGGCCATGCGCCTCCGCGCTGCGCTGCGCAGCCTGCGCACCCTCTTCGGCGGCTGGGTATGCCTTGCCGCCGCGATGGACGTCTCGAAGACGACCATCACCAACTTCGAGTACGGCTCGCACCCGAGCACGACGTACGGCCTCGCGCGAAGGCAGCGCGTCGCTGGCACGACCATGGAGCGCCTGGAGCCCAGGAAGACCGTCCGCAGCATCCTGTACTACCTCCGCGACCAGAAGGGGCTCGTGACGCATCGCGAGGAGGACAACCAGTCGAAGGAGACCGAGCCCTAGAGCCCCAGAAAGCGGAACGCCCCAGAGACCGCCACAGTCTCCGAGGCGCGGCACGATGCCCATGCTTGCGGGCGTCGCGCTGGAGGGCATGGGACACCCTTTCCACACGGGAAGATACGCCCTCGACGCGCAGCACGCACGCGAGACGACCCAGCCGGACCGGTGCTGGCGTGATCTGCGGCATCACCACGAGCCGCGCGCGCACGTCCTCGACCAGCGCGTCGGCGCTCTCCTGGTCGCGCTTCCCGACGTGCCACGCGATAATCAGCTTGCTGGTGCGGCAGATCGCCGCCCATGTCCACTGCTCGCCGACGGCCGCCGCGTCGTCCTTCGCGGCGTCCACCTTGTTCTGGCGCTTGCGGCACCAGGAGTGCTGCTCGTCGAGGTCTCCGGACCTCGGCGGGCCCGTGGTATGGTCGCAGGCTGCGCGTGCGGCTCATCCTGGAACACGGCGGGCACGCATCAAGAAGCGCGTGGAGCTACCCGAGGCACGCGCGGTGGATTCGGTCGTCTTTGCGGATCTCCGAGCGTGTACGCTAACCACACCTTGACGCCGATAGCGCGCCGCAAGATGCTCCGCGTCATGCAGGGCAGGACATCGGCGGCGGCGTGGACAATGCTGCTATGGGTTGCGGCTGCGGCTACTTCCGTAGGTTGCGCTCAGTTCATCGGCGCACACTGGGACGAGTACGCAGCGGCCGAAGGGACCGGCGGCGTAGGCGGCCCGGCAAATAGCAGCGGACCCGGAGGTCAGGGCGGCATCGGTGGCGCCGCGGGCGGCGAGCAGGGGACCGGGGTTGGTGGAATCGGCGGAGATCCAGCGCAAGGCAGCGGCGGCGCGGGTGAAGGAGGCGCTAGCGGAGGCGGTGGGCCCGTGGTTGTCGAGTCGCCGATCTGCGGAGACACCTACGTCGACTGCGACGGGAACGCCGACAACGGCTGCGAGACCAACGTAACGAATGATGCCTACCACTGCGGTACTTGCGCCATTCTATGCGACTACGTATGTCACGATAGTGTCTGCGGTCCGACAATCACACACGCTCGCGACCAGAACGAGCCAATGTACGTTGCCGTCGCTGAAGGCAACGTGTTCTGGACCAATTGGGGAGGGGATTCCGTGATGCAATGGTCACACAGCGGCAACACCATAATCACCCTCGCATCACGCCAATGGGGGCCGATAGGCATCAAGTCCGATGGTGCCCACGTTTTCTGGGTTAACCGTGGGGACGAAAGCGGGAGCACCGGCCAGGTGATGAGGGTGCCCGTTGGCGGAGGCCAGGAGCCAACCGCGATCGCTACAGGACAGCCGAAGCCGCTACACGTAGCTATCGACGACGATTTTGTCTACTGGACGAACGAAGGTGGTCCCGTGGTCCGCGCGAGGAAGGACTCAGACGGCAGCGAACCGCTCGTGACCATCTCGAGCGACGCGGGGATGCCATGGGCTATCGCGGTAGACGACACCCGTGTTTACTGGACCGTCCAAGACCGCGGCGGCCGTGTCATGTCCGCGCCCAAGGGATCCACCGGCGAGGGCCCATTTACTACGCTCGCGACCGAGCAAGGCGATCCGTACGAGATCGCGATCGACGACACGTACGTTTACTGGACGACCCCCACGATCGGAACCGTCATGCGTGTGGCCAAGACCGGCGGGGAGGTTACGACGCTCGTTAGCGGACGGGAGGTCCCGCGGGGCATCGCCGCCGACCGTACCGGCGTCTACTGGGCGGACATGAACTCAGGTCGAATCATGCGGGCATTACCAAACGGTGTCATCGGAACCGTCACCGACCGCCAGGCAGCAGCATTAGGCATCACCATAGATGCGGATCGCGTCTACTGGACCAACAATAGCACGCTCGGCACTATCGTGAGTGCTCCGAAATAGATGATGGCGCCCATGAGCCATTCAATGGAATATGGTGTCCGGAATGTGCCGTGCAGGTATCCGCAACGCGGCTGGTGCCGGTGTGGCTCCGGACACCACCCGAGCGTGGGGAGCGGCATCAGATCGACCGGCTGGATGATGACGAGCAGGTCACGCCGAACTGAGCGGCGGCCAAGAGGTCGCGCGCAGGTCTGCCCTAAGTAGGGCACCACCCCGGACAGCCGCCGGTTTGAATTTCAATTCACCCCCGAGGCTCCGGACAGCCTCGGTCTGAATTTCAATTCACCCCGGCGCCTCCGGACAGCCGCCGGTTTGAATTTCAATTCACCCCCGAGGCTCCGGACAGCCGCCGGTTTGAATTTCAATCCACCCCCGAGGCTCCGGACAGCCGCCGGTTTGAATTCAATTCACCCCCGAGGCTCCGGACAGCCACGGTCTGAATTTCAATTCACCCCGGCGCCGCCGGACACCCCTCGGCTCGCGCTGAACGCCTCCCCCCGCGCGCGCCGCCCCCCGCCCGCCCCTCACGCCGCCGCCGCGGCCGACTGGAACGCCCGCGACAGCTCCGCCGGCGCCGGGAGCGCCGCGCTCGCGAGGCCGCGCCGCGCCACCGCGAGCCAGCGCATCGGGTCGGCGACCGCGCCGCTCGCGATCGCGGCGAGCAGGCGGCGGCGCATCCAGTCCTTGCGGCGGTAGAAGCTCGTGCCGTGCTCGGCCGTCGGGCGCGGGACGTAGCTCGCCAGCGAGACGTGCGTCTTCTCGTGGAGCAGCAGATCGGTGAGCGCCGTGAACGCGACCGCGTCGTCCCGCAGGAGCACCGCCGTGAGCAGCGTCCGCACCCGCGACGAGGCGAGGTTCACGCTGATCCCGCTCCCGTCGGTGTGCGCCATCTCGTCGGGGCCGTAGAGATCCTGGTGCACCCAGATCGGCGACGTCGGCAGGTCTGCCGCCTCCGAGATCGCCGCCTCGAGCCGCTCGATGACCGTCATGGCCGCGGCCACGGCGCGGACGCCGGGCACCTCGGCCGCGATCGAGAGGAGCGCGTCGCGCGAGGTGCGGGGCATCGGGCACGGCGCCGCGCTCGCCGGCCGCTGCGGCGCCGCCGCGGCGGCCTCGGCGAGCGGCGGCGAGGCCGCGCCCTCGGTCGCGAGCCGCCGCCAGAACGCCTGCGCGAGCGGCTCGTCGATCGCGAGGTACACGAGCTCGCCCGGCCGCGCCCCGGGCGCCTCCCGCCCGGCAGCCTCGGGCGCCGCGGCGGCGCCGAGCGGCGCGCGGGCGGCGCTTCGCCCGGGCCCCGGCGGGGAGCCCTCGAGCGGGCGGAGCACGCCGTCCCGGTGCGCCTTGAGCAGCTCGCGCAGCGTGAGCGGCGCGCTCCGGGCGTGGAGCTGGCCGAGCAGCGGGGACAGCGCCGCCCCAGGGGGCCGCGGGCCGGCGTCGACCACGATCGACCGGAAGAGCGGCGCGTCGAGCAGCCCGCTCGCGAACCGGATGACCTGCTCGGGGGCCGCCACCGTGGGGGTGCGCGCGCCCGGATCGAGCTCGTCCACCGGCTGGGCGGAGGCGATCGTGACGCTCTCGCCGAGCAGCGCCGCCTGCACGAGCCGGTCGAGCACCGACGAGAGCCGGTGATCCACCGCGCGCAAGAGCTCGCGGTCGTACAGGGCGTCGCGCAGGATGAAGCGCTCGAACGCGGCCACGAGCGCCGCCTCGACGGCCGTGGACGCGCTCGCCGCGACCGCCGAGCGGCCCTTGTTGAGCGGCACCGCGAGCGGCAGCTCCGCGACGAGGCCGAAGCCCGCCGCCGTGATCGCGCGCGCGAGCTCCCGGTGCAGCCCGAGCTCGGGGCCGGGGAAGGGGTCGATCCGCGCCGCCACCGTGAGCCCCTTCTGGGTGATCGTGAGCTGCGGCTCGACGCCTTCGCCCCGGCCCACGAGGAGCTCGATCGCGCCGCAGAGCTCGCCCGACGGCGGGAGCCGGAGCGGCACCTCGGCGGCGCGGCGGAGGCGCGCCCGCGCCGTGTTGACGAGCGCGCCGTCGACGTAGATCCGCGCCACGGCCGGGTCGACGAGCCCCACCGCCGAGGCCACCTCGGCGGCGAGCGCCGGCCGCGAGATCGGCTGCGCGAGCGAGAGCCGCACCGAGGTGCCCGTCGTCGACCGGCGCGGCGGCGCGGCGGCGCCCGCGAGGCCGGGCGGCGGCGCGGCCGAGGAGCGGGGCAAGGACAGGAGCGTCCACGAGAAGTCGTCGTAGGGCGGCCCCGCGCCGAGCGGCGCCACGAGCAGCCGGTGCCCGCCCGAGGGCGTCGCCGTGACCACCTCGATCCAGGGCGCGATCTCCAGCGCCGAGAAGAAGCCGATCCCGTGCTCGCCGATCGCGTCGGGCTCGCCCGCCTTGCCGCTCCGGAAGGGGACGAGCAGGTCGGCGAGGAGCTCGGTCCGGCTCATGCCGCGGCCCTGGTCGGCGACCGAGATCTCGCGCCCGTCCTCGGTCGAGCGGACGTCGATGCGGGCGCCGGGCGGCGAGGCGTCGAGCGCGTTCTGGAGCAGCTCGCGGAGCGGGCCGATCCGCGACGACGCCTGCGCGTAGATGGTGCGCGAGAGGATGCGCTGCGCGAGGTCGGGCACCGTGGCCTCGCCGCGGCAGGCGGCGACGAGCGCGAGGCGCTCCGCGCTGCTCGCCTGGAGGTACGCCTCCGCGCGCCCGTGGATCCGCACGAGGAGCAGCTCCGAGAAAAGCCCGTACGAGATCTGGGTCATGGATCGCCTCCGGACGTCCTTTCGCCGGGCCGGAGCGCGGCGCAGGCCGCCCCGTCCACGGGTTCGCCGACGATGAGATCGCGCTCGAGATCGGCCTCGCGCACCCCGGACGCCCGGTCGAAAGCGGCCCGCAGCGCGTACCGGTCGCACCAGCCCGCGGGCCGCCGCACCGCCGCGCTGTCGTCGCGGATGAGCAGGAGCCGGCGCGTGCCGAGGCACGGCAGCGGGCCCGCCGGGCGCCGCGACGGCGCGTCCGGGGACGGGAGCGCGCCCGGGGACGGGAGCGCGCCCGGGGACGGGAGCGCGCCCGGCGCCCGACGCGCCGCGGCGCCCCCGCCGCCGCCCGCCTGGAGCCGGCCCCGGCAGAGGGCGACCATGGTCGTGTGCGGGCTCACCGCGCGCGCGACGAGCAGCGGCAGCCCGGCGAGATCGCCGCGGCGCCGCGCCAGGGCCGCGAGCGTCTCCGGCGGGTCGAACTCGAGCTCGTCCTCGAGGAGCTCGCGCTCGCCGGGCAGGTGGGGCTGCCACTCGCGCTCGGCCCAGAAGCTCTCGGGCACGAAGAGCCGATCGGCCACGCTCGGCCCGAGGAACCCGAGCAGCGCCTCGCGCCGTTCGGGGTTCACCATGCAGCGCCCCGGGCCGAGCAGGGCGCGCGCGAGCTCGAGGGCCACCTCGTCCCAGCCCGCGGACTGCAGCATGAGCGCGCTGATCTGCGCGGCCATCTCGGCGAGCCGGTCGCGCGCGCGCCGGCCCTCACCGCCCTCCGCGGCGATCTGGATGAGCCGCCGGTAGAACGCCGTCGCGGCCGCGGTGAACGCCGGCCCGACCTTGAGCGCGTCGCGCCCCTCGGTCAGCTCCACGGCGGCCGGAAAGTCGATGAGCGCGAGCTCGGCCAGGGCCAGGCACGCCTCGACCTTGACCCCGGCGTGGAAGGTGGCCGCCGAGATGCTCGGGAGCAGCGCCCGCCCGCCGACGTGGAAGCGCGCGACGAGCGCGCCGTCGCGCCCCTCCGCGAGGCGGGCGCGCGCCTCCTCTGCGGGCGGGCCGCTCGCCGCGGCGGGGCGCGGGCCGCTCGCCGCGGCGGGGCGCGGGCCGCTCGCCGCGGCGGGGCGCGGGCCGCTCGCCGCGGGGGGGTCGTCCGCGCCGTCGGCCGGCGCGGCCGCGATGCGCTCCTCGACGAGCCGCCCGCCCGAGATCAGCCGGCCGTCGTTCACGGCCGCGCCGTCGAGCAGCACGAGGGCGCGGCTCGCGGGGAAGAAGTGGAGCGCGTCGCGCAGGTAAGCGCGGACCGCGCCCGCCTCGAGCAGCGACGACGTGACGCGCACGCGCGTGCCGAGCAGCGGCGCGATCCGGCGCACCGAGCACATCAGCGCGGCGGTGAGCTCGGGCGACGCGCGGCCGCGGGCGCGCTCGGGCTCGTCGGGGGCGAGCTCGGGCGCGACGCCCGCGTCGCCCAGGCTGGGCCAGGCCACGACGCGGATCGCCCACCCCTCGATGCCGTCGCCGGTGGTGAGGTGCAGGCTGAAGCCCTCCGGGTCCGACAGCCCGAGGCCGAGCACCGAGAAGAACCCGACCCCGAACCGGCCCAGATCGATGCCGGGCCGCTTGTCTGTCGCGAACGGGATGAGCAGCCGTGAGAGGATTGCCCGGAGCCCCATGCCGGCGCCGGTGTCGCTGACGTCGACGCGCCCGTCGATGACGGCGACGTCGACGAGCGGCTGCGGCGCGCGGGCCGCGTCGGCGGCGTTGAGCACGAGCTCGATGAGCGGCCGGAGCGGGTGCCCGAACTGCCGGGAGATCTCCTCGTCGAGGATCTTGATCAGGTAGGCGCGGTCGATGGGGGGATCGGCGATGTCGCGCTGCCCTGCGCAGAGCGCGTCGAGGGCCGGTCGGTGCAGGCCGATGGCGACGAGCTCGTGCAGCGCTCCCAGAAAGTACAGCCCGGCGTCCCCTTTGGGAGGCGCGGGGCGCCGGCTGCCGCCCCCGTCACCCCCCGCTCCGTAGTGCGCGTGCACGCTCGACTGCTCCCCCTCACGCCCGCCCTCGACATCCCCCTGCGCGAAGTGCGCGCACCCACCGTGCGAATGCGCGCCGAGTGAGCGCCGAGCGGCGAACGATCGGCGGAGCTTTCACCGCCCGTGCCGAGCCGAGCCGTCGGGCGGCGGCCGTCCGTCCTTCAGCGCGCGGCCGCCGGGGGCGGCGGGCCCGCTACCCCGCGGCCCGCCGCGCGGGCGGCGAGCTCGGGGCGCCGCGCTCTTCGCCTTCGTCCGCCTCGCCCTGGGCGTCGCGGCGCTGCGCCGCGGCGCCGCGGGGGAGCGCCGCGCTCTGGGGCAGCGTCGCGCTCTGGGGCAGCGGCGTGGCGCTCTGGGGCAGCGGGGTGGGGCTCTGGGCAGGGTCGGAGAGCTGGGCCAGCTCGGAGAGCTGCAGCGCGCTCCACTTGCCGGGGGGCGGGATCGACTGCACCCCGGCGCGCTCGCGCTCCAGGCGCGCGTTCAGCTCGCCGCCGATGAGCAGCGCCAGGGCCAGGAGCCACAGCCAGAACAGGAAGATCGCGACGGTCGCGAGGCTCCCGTAGAACGTGGCGTAGCGGCCGAGCGTGGCGACGTAGAGCGAGAACAGGGTCGACACGACCGACCAGAGCACCACGGTGAGCACCGCGCCCGGGAAGACCCGGCGCCGCTCGATGTTCGGGCGCTGGATCGAGAGCCTGAAGAACGCGGCCACCATGCAGGTGACGAGCCCGGCCGGGAGGGCGAAGGCGACGATGCGGGCGCCGATCGAGCCGGAGAGCGAGCCGATCAGCACGCCGACGCCGGCGACCACGGGCACCACGGCCAGGCTGGCCATGACGCACGCCGCCGCGAGCGCCCTGCGGACGTACCAGGGGCGCTCGCGCGTGTTGTAGATGGTGTCGAACACGCCCATGGCGGTCGAGAGCCCGGAGGACGTGATCCAGAGGAAGCCGGTGATGCTGATGGGGGCGACCGCCGACGACTGCGAGAGCCGGAAGAGCTCCTCCGAGACGAGGTTCGCGACCTCCGGGGGCGCGGCCTTGAGGAGCGGCTGCACCACGAGGTCCGACCACTCCTTGGTCCGGCTGAGCACGTAGCCGGCGAAGGCGGCGAGGGGGATCAGGCTGAGGAACGCGTCGAAGGCCATCGCGCTCGCGGCCCGCGGCCCGTTGTGGCGGTCCAGGCTGACGATGACGCTCCACACCGCCTTCGCGGCGCGGTGGCGCTCGATGTGTCGCCGGATCGCAGATGGCACGGGCGCAGCGTCGCTCTCCCGGGTGCGGGGCGCAATACCATCCGCCGCGCGGGAGAGGCGCGGCGATCTCGGGACAGCGGCAACTTCCGGCGGCGCAGCCGGAGGCGCGCGTCGAGGACGCAGGGCGGCGGTGTCCGTGCGGGGCAGTCCCACACGCTGGATCGGGTGACGGGCGCGTCACGATCGCGCGGCGCGAGCGCAGACGCGGGCCGCGTTCAGGCCTCGGCGATCGTGTCGGCGCGCCTAGGCGTCGGCGTTCCTGTCGGCCGCGAGGAGGCTCTGCACCGCGTAGGGCACCGACTCGACGCCGGCGAGCTCGGCGAGGGCGTAGGCGATGTGCTCGCGGCTCGCGTGCGGCGGGATGCCGACGATCGCCCACGAGCCCCCCTCGCCGCGCTGCAGGTTGCTCCCGCGCTCGACGCGGAGCGCGGCGATGGCCGGGTAGACGGCGACGGTCATCCGCTTCGGCCGGAGGCGGTCCAGCGCGCGCATCGCGAAGGCGATCCGGTCGAACTCGCTGGGATCGCGGTACTCGACGAGCCGCTGCCGATCGATCTCCACGTGGTGGGCATCCCGCTCGCGCACGGGGTGAGCATAGCCCAAGCCGGCCGCCGCGCCGCTCCAGGCCCGCGGCGACCCCGGCGCCGCTGCCGGCCGCGACAGCGGGCGGGCGCCCGGAGCCCGGGCCCCGCGGGTGCCGCCACGCGCCGGCCATGCTACGCGCCGGGGCGCCATGGACAGCCTCCCCCTGCTCGCCGACCACCCGTACGCCTCCTTCCTCGATCAGGTCGAGAAGCCCGCGCGCTACGCGGGCGGCGAGGTCGGCTCGGTCGTGAAGGACTGGGCGTCGGTCGAGGCGCGCGTCTGCCTCGCCTTCCCCGACGTCTACGACATCGGGATGAGCCACCTCGGCTTCAAGATCCTCTACAAGCTCCTGAACGACGACCCGCGCACGCTCGCCGAGCGCTGCTATGCGCCGTGGGTCGACATGGAGGCGCAGCTCGTGAAGCGCGGGCTGCCGCTCGTCTCGCTCGAGTCCGCGCGGCCGCTCCGGGACTTCGACGTGGTGGGCTTCTCCCTGCAGTTCGAGCTCACCTACTCCAACATCCTCACGATGCTGCACCTCGGCGGCGTCCCCCTGCGCGCGGAGGACCGCGGCGAGGACGACCCGATCGTCATCGCGGGCGGCCCGACGGCGACCCACCCGGAGCCGATCGCCCCCTTCCTCGACGCCCTCGTCATCGGCGACGGCGAGGAGAAGGCGACCGAGGTCGCCCTCACGTGGACCCGGCTCAAGCGAGAGGGCGTGCCGCGGCGCGAGCGGCTCATCGCGATCGCGCGCCTCGGCGCGGTGTACGTGCCCTCGCTCTACGCGACCCGGCTCGACCCCGACACCGGCCTTGTCGTCGTCGACCGCCCGCTCGTCGACGGCATCCCGTTCCCCGTCGAGCGCGCCCTCGTCGACCTGAACCAGTACCCGTTCCCCGACGAGAGCCCCACCGGCGGCCCCGAGGCCATCTTCGACCGCATGTCGATCGAGATCGCGCGCGGCTGCACCGAGGGGTGCCGCTTCTGCCAGGCCGGCATGATCTACCGCCCGGTCCGCGAGCGCGATCCCGAGCAGATCGTCGACACCGTGATGCGCGCGGTGCAGAAGTCCGGCCAGGACGAGGTCTCGCTCACGGCGCTGTCGACGGCCGACGTCTCGTGCATCTCGCCGCTCGTCAAGAAGGTCACCGATCGCCTCACGAAGGAGCGCATCTCGCTCGGCGTCTCGTCGCTGCGCGCCTACGGGCTCGAGCCCGACCTCCTCGACGAGCTCAAGCGCGTGCGCGCCACGGGCCTCACCTTCGCGCCCGAGGCGGGGACCCAGAGGATGCGCGACGTCGTGAACAAGAACGTCACGGAGGAGCAGCTCCTCGAGACGGCCGAGCGCGTGTTCAGCCGCGGCTGGGGCAAGATGAAGCTCTACTTCATGATCGGCCTCCCGACCGAGACCGACGAGGACGTGCGCGGCATCGTCGAGACGGGCGCCCGCGCGGCCGGCGCCGGGCGGAGGGCGGCCGGCAAGGGCAAGCCGGTCGACGTGACCGTCAGCGTCTCGACCCACGTGCCGAAGCCGCACACCCCGTTCCAGTGGGCGGCGATGGACACGCTCGCCGAGGTCGGGCGCAAGCAGCAACTGCTCAAGGACACGGTGCGGCCCTACCGCGCCGTCACGCTGAAGACGCACGAGGCCCACGCCAGCGTCCTCGAGGGGATCTTCGCCCGCGGCGACCGCCCCCTCGCCGACGTCCTCGAGCGGGCGTGGCGGAGCGGCGCCCGCTTCGACTCGTGGGACGATCAGCTCAAGCTGTCCGTGTGGGAGGAGGCGTTCGCGCACTTCGGCGTCGACCGGTCGAGGTACCTCGGCACCCTCCCGGTGACGGCGCGGCTGCCCTGGGATCACATCGACGTCGGCCTCGAGGAGGGCTTCCTCGCGAAGGAGTACAGAAAGGCGCTCCAGAGCCGCCTCAGCCCGCCGTGCGGCAAGGTCGCCGGCACGTTCGTGCATCACACGAACCTCGAGGACGCCAGGGCCGATACGCGGCGGCTCGTCTGCTACGACTGCGGCGTCGCCTGCGACATGACGCAGATGCGCGAGGAGCGGCTGACCTTCCTCGACCGGCTCGGCGCCCACAAGCGCTCGCTGCCGGTGCTCACCGGCGCGGCCGCCTCGCCCCCGGCGGACGCCGCGCCGTCGCCCGCCGCCGCCAGCTCGCCCGCCGAGCCGGCGCACCTCGGCGGCGCGGAGTCCCCGCCCGCCGGCGCGGCGGAGCTCCCGCGCGAAAGCGCCGAGGATCCGTCCCGCGCCGAGGCCGCGGCGCCCCCGCGCGCGAAGCCGCGCGCGCCCGCGCCGAAGGGGCGCGGCGGCTTCCGTTACCGCTTCCGCTTCGAGAAGACCGGCCCGATGGCGCTGCTCGGCCACCTGGACGTCGTGCGCGAGCTGCCGCGCGTGCTCAGGCGCGTCGGCGCGCCGATGACCTACACCGCGGGCTTCCACCCGAAGCCCGACATGACGTTCTCGCCGGCGCTCTCGCTCGGCGTCATCAGCCTCGACGAGTACGTCGACCTCCGCCTCGAGCGCGACCTCGACCCGGCCGCGCTCGAGGCGCTCGTCGCCTCGATGTCGGCCGCGAGCCCCCGCGGGCTCGCGTTCCGCGGCGCCGTGAAGCTCGGCCCGGAAGACCCCGCCCTGAGCAAGCTGATCGCCGGCGCGCGCTACGCGCTCGCGTTCGCGCGCTCGGCGATCGGCGCCGACGCCGAGGCGGTCCTCGCGGCCCGCTGCAGCGCCGCCCTCTCGGCCGCGTCGCTCCCGATCCGCCGGGAGATCGAGCGGATCGCGAAGATGGTCGACGTGCGCCAGTACCTCGTGCGGGCCGAGGTGGGCGGGCCCGACGTGCTCTCGGCGCTCGCGCGCGCGGGGCTCGTCGGCGATCTCGTCGCCCTGGAGGTCGAGGTCGACATCCGCGGCTCGGGCGCGGTGAAATCCTCCGAGGTCGCGGCGGTGATCGCGGGCGAGCCCGGGGGGGCGCCGGGCGCGATCGCGCCGCCGCCGCACCGCGCCGTGCGGCTTCAGCTGTTCGGCCGCGCCGCGCCGTCGGGCTCCGCCGCGGGCGAGCGCTTCTCGCTCTTCGACCTCGAGCGGGCGCGCCGCGTCAAGTCGGCCCCGGAGCCGGCGCCGTCCCTCGCGCTCGCCGCGGACGCCGAGTGAGCCAGCCCGGGACGGTCGCACCGCAAAGATCCTCCGGGTGATGTCATCGCGTCGCCCGCGGAGCGCGCGGGCGATCGCCCGCGGATCGGCTACGCTGCGGTCCGCTTTATGGCAAAAGAGGGTCACGAGACCGAATGCTGCGCCGCGCGCCTCGCCGCGGCGGGAGCGGTTGGTGCGAGCGTCGCCCATGAGCTGCGCAACGCCCTCGCGGTCGCGGAGTCGTCGCTCTACCTGGCGCAGCGCGACCTCGACGATCGGCCCCGCCTGCTGCGCCACCTCGACCGGGTGACGTGCGAGATCCGCAAGGCGCACGAGGTCATCGGCAGCGTCCTCGGGCTGGCGCGCGGCGAGCCGCTGCGGCGCGAGCCGGCGCACGTCGGCAAGCTCATCGAGAGCGCCCGGCACGCGCTGGTGCTGCCCACGGCGGTCCGCTTCGAGGTCGCCGTCGCGCCGGCCGACCTCACGCTCCTGTGCGACCCCATCCTGCTCGAGCGCGTCTTCTCGAACCTCTACCTCAACGCCATCGAGGCGCTCGACAACGCCCCTGGCGGCTCGATCGTCACGCGCGCGTGGCGAGGCGACGAGCGCACGTACCTCGAGGTCGAGGACAACGGCCCTGGCGTCCACCCCTGCGTGGTCGACCACCTGTTCGAGCCGCTCGTGACCGCCAAGGTGAAGGGGACCGGCCTCGGGCTCGCGCTGAGCCGGGTCATCATCGAGGCGCACGGCGGCGAGATCACGGCGACGACGGGCCGGTGCACGGGCACGGCGTTCCGCATGTGGCTGCCGAGCCAGTAGCCGGGCGCGCCGGCCGGGCCCGTCGCTGGACCCATGGCCGGGAGCGCCGACGCCGGGTCGCGCCGCCCGCCGGGTCGCGCCGCCCGCCGGGTCGCGCCGCCCGCCGGGTCGCGCCGCCCGCCGGGTCGCGCCGCCCGCATGCTATCGTCCTCTCATGTCCATGCAGGCCAAGCGCCGTCCGGCGGAACGCGGCCCGTTTCGGCCGGAGCACCTCCGCTCGGGCGCACCGTACGAGCTGTCGAATGGCCACCCTGTGTACTGCGCCCCCACGGGCGGGCGAGGCTCCGGGCCGAACCACCTGGGCAGCTCGGTCGTCGGGTGGGACCCGGCGGTCAAGGAGGCTGGCGTGGACACGGGTTATGCCCTGGGGCCGGGCACCCTCCGGGCGCCGGACGTGGCGGTGGGGAACGTGCCCGACCGGCCCGGCTGGGTGAAGGGAGTACCGGAGCTCGCCATCGAGTACGCCGACGTGGGGCAGGACGAGGCGGAGCTCACGGAGAAGATCGACGACCTGCTCGCGGCCGGCACGAAGCTCGTGTGGGTGGTGCGCCTCAACGGCCCACGGCGGGTCGAGGTGCATGAGCCCCGACGGAAGGTGCGAGTCGTGCTCCCCGGGCAGACGCTGAGCGCGCCGGGCATCCTGAAGAACTCGTTCCCGGTCGAGGCGCTCTACGATCGCAGCGAGGCGGAGAAGGCCACGCTGACCAACCTGCTCCAGCGGCGCGGCTACGAGGACCTCGACGCCGTGCTCGCCGCAGGGCGCGAAGAGGGGCGCGAAGCGGGGCGTGAAGAGGGGCGCGAAGAGGGGCGCGAAGAGGGGCGTGAAGAGGGGCGCGAAGAGGGACGCGAAGAGGGGCGCGAGGAAGGGATCCTCGAGGGCAAGCGCGATGCGCTGCGGCGCGTCCTCGATCGGCGAGGGCTGCGGCTCACGAAGTCGGCGGCGGCGAAGATCGCGTCGTGCAGGAGCGAGCGCGAGCTCGATGGCTGGCTCGACCGCGCCCTCGTCGCGTCGACCACGGCGGAGGTGTTCAGGCGCGCGGCCCGCTGACGCGCCCCGTCGACCGCGCGCCGCGCCGGCTCAACCGCGGCCGCGGCCGCGGACGAGCTCGGAGACGGCCTCTCCCAGGCCCTCGAGCGTGAGCGCGAACATCGGGAAGATGCCCTTGATCGCGTCGACGGTCGGGTGGGGGTACGGGCCGATCCCGTCGGGGTTCAGCCACACGGCGCGGTCGAAATGCTCGCGGAGCATCATCAGCCAGGCGACGCCGGGCAGCCGCGCGTCGGCGTCGGGCGATGTGCCGCCGTAGCCCGACGAGCCGAGCAGCTCGTACGGCGCCATCGACGCGTCCCCGACCATCACGAGCTTGTGCTGCTTGCCGCACTCGCGGAGGAGCTCGCGCACCGGCACGGGCTCCTGCAGCCCCTCGGTCTTGTAGACCTTCTCGTAGACGCAGTTGTGGAAGTAGTAGCTCCGCAGCTCCTTCCAGTGCGTCGCGCGCTTCGCCGCGCTGAACAGCTGCGACACGAGCGCGGCGTTGGGATCCATCGAGCCGCCCACGTCCATCATCAGGATCACGCGCGTGTTCGGCCGGCGCGGGGGCCGCGTGACGATCTCGATCTCGCCCGCGTTCCTGGCCGTCGCGTCGATCGTCGCCTCGACGTCGAGCTCGCGCTCGCCGCCCTCGCGCGCGAAGGCGCGCAGCTTGCGCAGCGCCACCTCGATCTGGCGCACGTCGAGCGTGACGTCGCTGCGGTAAGGCCGGTAGCGGCGCGCGTCGGCGTTCTGCATCGCGCCGCTCCGCCCGCCCGCGGAGCCGCCGACCTGGATGCCGCTCGGGTTGAACCCGCCGCGGCCGAACGGCGACGTGCCGCCGGTCCCGATCCACCGGTTCCCCCCGTCGTGGCGCTCCCGCTGCTCGCGGAGGCGCTCCTCGAAGCGCCGGAGCACCTCCTCGAGGTCGAGCTCCTCGATCGTCGCCTTCTCCTCCTCGGAGAGGGCGCGCATCTTCACCGGATCCCGGAGCCACGAGAGGAGCTCCTCCGCGATCGCCTTGGCCTCGACGTGCACGCCGCGGAAGTGCTGGGCGAACGCGAGGTCGAAGTCGTCGAGGTGCGCCTCGGAGTGGACAAGGAGCGCCCGCGCGACGTGGTAGAAGCCGTCGAGCGAGCTCTCGTGGAGGCCCGCGGCGAGCGCGCGCGCGAGGCCGATCGCCTCCTGGGCGCCGACCGGGACCTTGCGGGCCCGGAGCTCGTAGAGGAACTCGACGAACATCGCTACGACCGGTACCGCCTGCCGCCGGCCAGCTGATCGGCCAGGGCCGCGAGGTCCTGCTCCTTCTTGAGCAGCGCGCCGAGGAACGGCAGCGTCTTGTCGAGCTTCACCTCGCCCACGCCCGCCTTGCGCAGCACGGCGATCCAGTCGATGAGCTCGCTCGTCGAGGGCCGCTTCCGGATCCGGGTGTTCTTCCGGATCTCGTAGAAGACCTGCATCGCCTGATCGGCCAGCGTCCGATCGAGCTCGGGGTGGTGGACGCGGACGATGTCCCGCATGAGCTCCGGCTCCGGGAAATCGATGAAGTGGAAGACGCAGCGGCGCAGGAAGGCGTCCGGCAGCTCCTTCTCGTTGTTGCTGGTGATGATCACGACGGGCCGCTCGCGGGCGACGATCTCGTCCCCGGTCTCGGCGACGCGGAAGCGCATCCGATCGAGCTCGTGGAGGAGGTCGTTCGGGAACTCGAGATCGGCCTTGTCGACCTCGTCGATGAGGAGCACGACGCGCCTGTCGGCGCTGAACGCCCTCCCGAGGGGGCCGAGCTTGATGTAGCGGCGGATGTCGCGCACGTCGCCGTCGCCGAAGCGCGCGTCGTAGAGCCGCTGCACGGTGTCGTAGACGTAGAGCCCGTCCTGCGCCCGCGTGGTGCTCTTGACGTGCCAGGGGATGAGCTCGGCGGACAGGCTCTGCGCGATGGCCTCGGCGAGCAGCGTCTTGCCGGTGCCGGGCTCTCCCTTGACGAGGAGCGGCCGCTCCAGGACCAGCGCGCAGTTGACGGCGGCCTCGAGCGCTTCGTTGGTGAGGTAGCGTTCGGTGCCGCGGAAGCGGCGGAAGTCGGACATACCGAACGGTAGCACCCGCCGGCGAGCGCGGCGGTGCGCGCGGGCTCGGGCGAAACGTCGAACGACGCCGAGCGACGTCGAGCGACGTCGTTCGAGCGCGCCGGGGTCAGAGCCAGTCGCGCGCGAGGTAGGCTGTCCACGAGGCCGCCCGCTCCCAGAGCGGGCGCCGGGCCCAGTGCGCGACGGTGATCTCGCGGCAGTGGGCGAGGTCGTCGACGAACATCCGCTCCAGGGCGCCGGCGAACCCGCGGTGCGAGATGACGGCGTTCGCCTCGAGGTTCATGCGGAGCGACTGGCTGTCGAGGTTCGTGGAGCCGACGGTGGACCAGACGCCGTCGATGACCGCGGTCTTGGCGTGCAGGACGCGGCCGCGCCACTCGAGCATGCGGGCGCCGGCGTCGAGGAGGTGGCCGTAGATGGTGCGCGACGCGAGCAGGACCGCGGGCACGTCGGTGGTGCCGGCGACCATGATCCTGACGTCGACCCCGCGGCGCGCGGCGGCGGAGAGCGCGTGGATGACCCGGAGCGGCGGCAGGAAGTAAGCGTTGGTGATGAAGATCCGGCGTCGGGCGCGCTCGATGGCGTGCCGGTAGGCCTCGCGGATGCCGTGGCGGTGCCTGCGGCGGGGGAGGTCGTTGCTGATGATCTGGACGGCGGGGTCGGGCCTGCGCTCGGCGTAGCCGTAGCGCTGATCGTCGATGGGGCCGCCGCCGGCGCGCTGCCAGGTGCGCAGGAAGAAGTACTGGAGCTCGGCCGCGGCGGGGCCCTCGATGCGGAGGTGGGTGTCGCGCCAGCCGGCGCCGCCGTCCTCCGGGGCGGCGTAGTCGTCGGAGATGTTGAGGCCGCCGGTGAAGGCGACGGTGCCGTCGACGATGAGCGCCTTGCGGTGGTCGCGGCGGGCCACCTTCCCGAAGGGGGCGGAGAGCTCGAGGGGGCGGAAGGCGAGGGGACGGACGCCGGCGCGGCGGAGCCCGTCGAGGAACGACGACGAGACGGACGAGCCCCAGGCATCGAAGAGCACGCTCACCTCGACGCCCGCCGCCGCCCGCTCCATGAGCGCCTCGGCGAAGCGCCGGCCGGTGCGATCGTCCCGCAGGATGTACGTCTCGAGGCAGATCGTGCGCTGGGCTCGGGCGATGGCCTCGAGCATGGCCGGGTAGGTCTGGGCGCCGTCCTTGAGGAGCGCGAGCCGGTGGGCGCCGACGGTCATCTCGGCGAAGGCGGGCGCGGTGGACGCGGGAGGGGGTGAGGACATGCAGCGATGGGCCGGGCTGCTCGGGGTGAGGCGGCTGGAGGGTAGCGCGGGCGGGCCAGGGATGTGCCACGCCAGCAAAGAGAATTTTAACGCAAAGGCGCAAAGGGCGCAAAGACGCAAAAATACATGAATATTTGCTGTTTTTGCGACTTTGCGCCCTTTGCGCCTTTGCGTTGAACTCTCTCTCTCCGGATCCCTGGCCAGGACTCCAGGTGGGTGGAGCTGGCGAGGTGACGAGCGGGCCGAGTGAGCGTGTTGAGAGAAGGGAGGTTGGCGTGAACGGGAAATGTGGAGTTTGCTTTGATGTCCGGTCGAATGGGGGCGATGGGCCGGGCGGTGGAACGGGCTTATTTGAGAGGAGCGGTTGGACTTGCGCCGGGCGTACGGGCATCATCCAGCGCCTGGCGAGGAGCGCTGAGACTCCGCGGTTCGGTCCGGCGGCTCGCGCGCTGGGAGGGGACGTCACGCGATGACACCGAGGCGAGCGAAGGGGCGACACGCCGCGGAGGACGAGCTGTCGAGCGCGGGCGGCCGCGAGCACGGATATCCGAGGCCGCAGCTCCGGCGCGCCGGGTGGACCTCCCTGAACGGGACATGGGCGTTCGCGCTCGATCCGCAGGCGAGGTGGAGGAGGCCCGCCGAGGTCGTCTGGGATCGCGTCATCGACGTCCCGTTCTCGCCGGAGACGGAGCAGAGCGGGGTCGGGGAGACGGGGTTCTATTGCGCCTGCTTCTACCGGCGGACGTTCGAGGCGCCCGACCTCCGCGACGGCGAGCGGCTGGTCCTGCACTTCGGCGCCGTCGATTACGAGGCCACCGTCTGGGTAGAAGGGTGCGTGGTCGCGCGCCACGTCGGCGGTTACACGCCGTTCAGCGTCGACATCACCGACGTCCTCGGCGGGCCAGGGGCAAAGGAGATCGTCGTCCGCGCCGAGGACGACCCCGCCGACCTGGCGAAGCCGCGCGGCAAGCAGGACTGGCAGCGCGAGCCGCACTCGATCTGGTATCCGCGCACGACCGGCATCTGGCAGACCGTCTGGATGGAGCGCGTGCCGAGGACGTCGATCGGGGCGGTGCGCTGGGCGTCGAGCCTCACCCGATGGGAGCTCGACTGCTACGTGAGGATCGCTGGCGAGCGGCGCGACGACCTGCGCCTCAGGGTTCGGCTCCACAGCGACGACGCGCTGCTCGCCGACGACACCTACGCCGTCGTCGCCGGCGAGGCGCACCGGCGCATCGCGCTCTCCGATCCGGGCATCGACGACTTCCGGAACCACCTCCTGTGGAGCCCCGAGTGCCCCATCCTGATCCAGGCCGAGATCGAGCTCCTCGGCCACGACGGAGAGGTGCTCGACCGCGTCCGGAGCTACACGGCGCTGCGCTCGATCGCGATCCAGGGCGATCGCGTCGTGCTCAACGGGAGGCCGCTCCCGCTCCGGATGGTGCTGGATCAGGGCTACTGGCCCGGGACCGGGATGACGCCGCCGGACGACCACGCGCTCCGGCGCGACGTGGAGCTCGCGCGCGCCATGGGCTTCAACGGCGTGCGCAAGCACCAGAAGATCGAGGACCCGCGCTACCTCTACTGGGCGGATACGCTCGGCCTCCTGGTCTGGGAGGAGATGCCGAGCGCCTACCGCTTCACCTCGCAGTCGGTCGAGCGCCTCACGCGGGAGTGGGCCGACGTGATCGAGCGCGATTACAGCCACCCCTGCGTCATGGCGTGGGTGCCGTTCAATGAGTCCTGGGGCGTGCCGAACCTGCCGGACAACGCCCGGGAGCGCCACTGGGTCGAGGCGCTCTACCACCTCACCAAGACGCTCGACTCGACCCGCCCCGTGGTCGGCAACGACGGCTGGGAGAGCGTCGCGACCGACATCATCGGGATCCACGACTACGACGCCGACGCGGAGCGGATCGCGCGGCGCTACCACGCCGAGGAGGTCCGGCCCCGGCTGTTCCAGCGCGAGCGCCCCGGCGGGCGCCTCCTCGTGCTCGACGGCCACCGCGGGGCGAGCGACCTCCCGATCGTCCTGTCGGAGTTCGGCGGGATCGCGCTCCGGCAGGGCACCTCGGGTATCTGGGGCTATTCGCTCTACAACGAGCCGAGGTCGTTCGCCCGGGCCTACGAGAGCTTGCTCGCGGCCGTGCGCTCGGTCGAGCTGCTCAGCGGCTTCTGTTATACGCAGTTCGCCGACACGTACCAGGAGGCGAACGGGCTTCTCTACGCGGATCGAACCCCGAAGTTCCCGCTCCACGAGATCGCCGCCGCGACGCGCGGCCGCGTCGCCGGGCACCTGCAGCCCGATTGCCTGGAGCTCCGAGGACGCGAGGGACCTCGGCGAGAGGGCGTGGTCGATCCCCTGGTCGAGGACGGCGGTTAGCCGCGCCGGGGCGCCGGCCGGCCTGGAGCGCTGCCGCGCGTCAGCCGACTCCGGTCTCGTCCAGATGCATTGGGTTTCCGAGCCTGTTCCTCGACATGGACACGCCCTCGCGCGGCGGCTTCGCGCGAGGAGCGCTGACGCCGCGCCGCGGCGCGATTCCGGGCATGCTCCTTGAATAGCGCTTGTCCGAAGCCCGGGATGCGACCCAGGTGCACAGCGAGATCGAGCGGGAGGGATCGATGAGCGCGAGACCGCAGCCGGACGTGATCTGCTTTTCGCACCTGCGCTTCAGCTTCGTGTTTCAGAGGCCGCAGCACCTGCTCACGCGCTGCGCGCGGCGGCGCAGGGTCTTCTTCTTCGAAGAGCCGTTGTTCGACGGCGGGCCCCCGCGCCTCGAGGAGGCGGCGACCCAGCACCAGGGCCTCTGCGTCGCGACTCCGCACCTGCCCTCCGGCGCCGAGCCCTCCCGGGCCTCTGCCATGCAACGCGAGCTCCTCGACGGCATGATGAGGCGCCACGCGATCAGCGACTGCGTGCTCTGGTATTACACGCCGGTGGCGCTGTCGTTCTCTCGGCACCTCGCGCCCGCGGCGACCGTCTACGATTGCATGGACGAGCTCTCGGCGTTCGCCGGGGCGCCCCCGGCGCTCAAGGAGCGCGAGGCCGAGCTCCTGCGCCGCGCCGATCTGGTCTTCGCCGGCGGCGCGAGCCTCTACGAGGCGAAGCGCGCGCTGCACCCGCGCGTGCACGCGTTCCCGAGCAGCGTCGACGTCGCGCACTTCGCCCGCGCGCGGGCCGCTTCCCGCGCCGATCCCGAGGACCAGGCCGCGATCCCGAGGCCGCGCCTGGGCTTCTTCGGCGTCATCGACGAGCGCATGGACCTCGAGCTCCTCGCCGCCGTGGCCGCGCTGCGGCCGGCCTGGCAGATCGTGCTTGTGGGGCCCGTGGTCAAGATCGACCCGGCGACGCTGCCCCGCGCGCCGAACATCCATGTCCTCGGGCAGAAGCGGTATGAAGACCTGCCCGCGTATCTCGGGGGCTGGGACGTGGCGCTCCTGCCCTTCGCCCGGAACGAGGCCACGCGGTTCATCAGCCCCACGAAGACGCCGGAGTACCTGGCCGGCGGCAGGCCCGTCGTCTCGACGTCGATCCGCGACGTGGTGCAGCCCTACGGCGAGCTCGGGCTGGTGCGCATCGCCGACGCGCCCAGCGACTTCGTCGCCGCCGTGGAGGCGGCCCTCGCCGAGGAGCGCGGCGCGATGCTCGCGCGCGTGGACGACGTCCTCGGGCAGCGCTCGTGGGACGCCACCTGGGCCAGGATGGAGCGGCTCCTCGAGGGCGCCCTGGAGCGCCGCGGCCTCGCCGCGGCGGCGAGGTGAGCCATGTTCGATTACCTCATCGTCGGCGCGGGCTTCGCCGGGTGCGTCCTCGCCGAGCGGCTCGCCCGCGGCGCGGGCAAGAAGGTGCTGCTCTGCGACGTGCGCATGCATATCGGCGGGAATGCGTATGACCATTACGACGCCGCCGGCATCCTCGTGCACAGGTACGGACCGCACATCTTCCACACGAACTCGCGGGAGGTCTTCGATTACCTGTCGCGGTTCACCGAGTGGCGCCCTTACCAGCACCGCGTGCGCGCGTGGGTCGACGGGCAGCTCCTGCCCATCCCGATCAACCTCGACACGATCAACGGCCTCTACGGCCTGAGCCTCAACGCGCTGGAGGTCGAGGGCTTCCTCGCCTCGAGGGCCGAGCGGCGCGAGCGCATCCGCACCTCGGAGGACGTGATCGTCAGCAAGGTGGGGCGCGAGCTCTACGAGAAATTCTTCCGCAGCTACACGCGCAAGCAATGGGGGCTCGACCCGTCGGAGCTCGACGCCTCGGTGACGGCGCGCGTCCCCGTGCGAACGAACCGGGACGACCGCTACTTCGCCGACACCTACCAGGCGATGCCGCTCCACGGGTTCACGCGGATGTTCGAGCGGATGGTCGACCACCCGGGCATCAAGATCCTGCTCAACACGGATTACCGCGAGATCTGCGCTGTCGTCCCGCACCGCGAGGTCATCTATACAGGCCCGGTCGACGCCTATTTCGACTACCGCTTCGGGAAGCTCCCCTACCGCTCGCTCGAATTCAAGTTCGAGACCAAGGATCAGGAGGTGTACCAGGCGGCGCCGGTCATCAACTACCCGAACGAGTACAGCTACACCCGGGTCACCGAGTTCAAGTACCTCACCGGCCAATCGCACCCGAGGACCACGATCGTCTACGAGTTCCCGAAGGGCGACGGCGACCCGTACTACCCCGTGCCGCGGCCGGAGAACGCGGCGCTCTACCGGAAGTACGAGGAGCTCGCCCGGTCGACGTGCGGCGTCCACTTCGCCGGCCGGCTCGGCACGTACCGCTACTACAACATGGATCAGGTCGTCGCCCAGGCCCTCACCCTCTACGCGAAGCTGACGGGCGCGCCTGGCACTCGGCCCCTCGCGGAGGCGGCGTGATCGGGCCGGGCGCCAACGATGGCGGCGAGCCGGCGATCGAGGTCTGGGGCGGCGTCGAGTGCACGGTGAACCGTGTCCGCGACGCGTACCACGATCAGCTCGATCGGAACGGCCACGCGCACCGGCTCGACGACCTCGACCGCTTCGCCGAGCTCGGGATCCGGGCGCTGCGGTATCCCGTGCTCTGGGAGCGCACGGCGCCGGACGGCCTCGCGCGCTTCGCGTGGGCCGACGCGCGCCTCGGGAGGCTGCGCGACCTCGGCGTGCGTCCGATCGTGGGGCTCGTCCACCATGGCAGCGGGCCTCCCCGGACGAGCCTCCTCGACCCGAGCTTCGTCGAGGGGCTCGCGCGCTTCGCGCGCGCGGTGGCCGAGCGCTACCCGTGGGTCGAGGACTACACGCCGGTGAACGAGCCGCTCACCACGGCGCGCTTCTCCGGCCTCTATGGCCACTGGTACCCGCACGGGCAGGACGGCCGCGCCTTCATCCGCGCGCTCCTCACGCAGTGCCGCGCGGTCGCCGCGGCCATGCGCGCCGTCCGCGAGGTCAACCCGCGCGCGCGCCTCGTGCAGACCGAGGATCTCGGGCGGACGTTCAGCACGCCGCCGCTCGCGTACCAGGCGCAGCACGAGAATCACCGCAGGTGGTTGAGCCTCGATTTGCTCATGGGGCGGGTGGACCGGGATCACCCGTTCTATCCCCAGCTCCTCGAGTGGGGCGTGCCCGAAGGCGAGCTCGAGGCGCTCGTCGCGTCGCCGTGTCCGCCGGACATCCTCGGCGTCAATTACTACATCACGAGCGAGCGGTTCATCGACGAGCGCCTCGAGCGCTATCCGCCGTGGGCGCACGGCGGCAACGGCCGGCACGCCTACGCCGACGTCGAGGCCGTCCGCGTGCTCGCCGGAGGCGTGGGCGGGCATCTCCCGCGCCTCCTGGAGGTCTGGGAGCGTTACCGCCGGCCCGTCGCGATCACGGAGGCGCACCTGGGCGGCTCGCGCGAGGAGCAGCTCCGCTGGCTGGCCGAGGCGTACCGCGCGGCGGTGGCCGCGCGCGGGGCGGGCGCGGACGTGCGGGCGGTGACCGCATGGGCGCTGCTCGGCTCGTTCGACTGGGACAGCCTCGTGGTGAGCGCGCGCGGGCGCTACGAGCCGGGCGTCTTCGACGTCCGCGGCGAGGCGCCGCGTCCGACCGCGCTCGCCGGGCTCGTCCGGGCGCTTGCGCGCGAGGAGCCCTTCTTCCACCCGGTGCTCTCGACGCCCGGGTGGTGGCGCCGCCCGGAGCGGCTGCTCTATCCGGCGGTCGGCGTGGAGGGGCGCGACGTCGCGGGGCGCGTCGAGCCGACCGGCGGCCCCGCGGCGCAGCCCGAGGGGCCGCCGATCGTGATCGCCGGCGCCGCGGGCATGCTCGGCAGGGCGTTTGCGCGCCTGTGCGCCCGCCGCGGGCTGCCGCACCGCATGCTGAGCCGCGCCGAGATGGACATCGCCGATCCCGCCTCGGTCGAGCGCGCCCTCGAGCGCTACGCGCCGTGGGCGGTCGTCAACACCGCGGGCTATGCGCGCGTGGACGACGCCGAGCTCGAGCCTCACCGCTGCGCGCGCGAGAACGCCTCCGGGCCCGCGGTGCTCGCGGCGGTGTGCCGCGAGCGCGGCGTCCGGCTCGTCACGTTCTCCTCCGATCAGGTCTTCGACGGCACGGGCACGACACCCTATGTGGAGACCGACCCGGCGCGGCCGCTGAGCGCGTACGGGCGGAGCAAGGCCGCTGCCGAGCGACAGGTGCTCTCTATCCTTCCGACGGCGCTGGTGGTGCGCACGGCGGCCTTCATCGACCCGTGGGACGAGGCTCATTTCGTCGCCGCCGCCCTGCGCGCGTTCCGCGACGGCCGCCCGTTCAGCGCGGCCGAGGACCTGATCGTGACGCCGACCTACACACCCGACCTCGTCGACGCGACCCTGGATCTCCTGATCGACGGCGAGGGCGGCCTCTGGCATCTGGCGAACCGCGACGCGGTGACCTGGGCTGAGCTCGCCGCTCGGAGCGCCGCGCTGGCGCGCCTTACCGCGGCGCTCCTCGTCCGCTGCCCGGGCAGCGCGCTCGGCTTCGTCGCGCCGCGCCCGCGGTACAGCGCCCTGGGCAGCCAGCGGGGGCTCCTGCTCCCTGCGCTCGACGACGCGCTCGCGCGATACCTGTCGACCGTGGCCGAAGCCCAGCTCGGCCGCCAGGCCGCTTGAGCCGGGGCGAATGATCGGGATCCCGCGGTCGGTGACAGGCGCCGTCGGTCGTCGGGAGAATTCGGAATCGTGTCCACGACCACCCTGGGTCGGATCGTGAGAAGCCGGTAATGGGCTTTCCGCGTCCTCCCGCGCGGTGAGCGCGTGTCCAGCGCTCGACAGCCATCGATCGGTGCGCGGCGTCACGGATGAGCTTGCTCTGCCGCCACGATCGCCTTCAGCTCTCGGTGGCGCTCGTGTGCCGGGCGTCTCGTGATGGCAGACGACTCTCTGCTTCATTGGCGCGGCGTCTGTCGAGGGCGTCGACACGTCTGCTCCACCGGAGGAAAAGTGGAGCGGCCCGGTGGCGTTGCTTGCTCCCACCTTCGCGGGCGCTTAGCCTAGAACGCAGACGTAACCACGAAATCGCGGAGGAAACGCCATGATGCCGATGATGAGCATGCCGATGACGGGCTCGATGGGGATGATGCCTCAGATGATGGGGATGATGCCTCAGATGATGATGCCCCAGATGATGGGGATGATGCCTCAGATGATGGGGATGATGCCCCAGATGATGGGGATGATGCCCCAGATGATGGGGATGATGCCCCAGATGATGGGGATGATGCCCCAGATGATGGGGATGATGCCCCAGATGATGGGGATGATGCCCCAGATGATGGGTCAGATGCCGATGATGGCGCGGATGACCTGTGAGATGGATAAGGAGGGGATGGTCTGCAAGATGATGCCCATGGAGGGCATGAACATGGACATGCTGCGCCAGCGCTGTGATGCCATGATGAAGATGATGGGCATGGGCATGCCGATGATGCTGATGTGCGGCAGCATGCCGATGATGATGTGCATGGGCACCGGCATGGGCATGGGCATGGGCTCTGGCGCGAGCGGCACGAGCAACATGGGCGGCTCGAACGTCGCCAGCATGAACCGATGATCGCGCGCCCCTGGCGCAGCGCCTGATGGCTCGCCGGCGCCGGGAAAGCACGAGCCGATGGACAGGGCGCCTGGAGCGCCAGGAGATCCTTCTTCTCCCGGCGCTCCAGGCACCCTGGCGGCTCGCTCTGGTCAGCCGGTCTTTTCGACGTACGTCATCACCAGGTACATGATGACTTCCTGCTTGGTGGGGTTCCTGTACTGGTGGGGCACGTCGGCCTCGAACAGGATCGCGTCGCCCGTCGCGAGCAGGTGGCGCTCGGCGCCGACGATCATCTCCAGCGTTCCCGTCGTCACCACGAGGTTCTCGAGCGTGCCCGGCGGGTGTGGATCCGCCTGCTCGGTGGCGAGGGGAGCGAGCTTGAGCTCGTAGAACTCGACGGTCCTCGGCACGTCGAACGGGAACAGCGCGCGCGAGGTGAACGAGCCGTCGTGCGACGTGAGCACCTTGGCGCGCGCGGCCGGGATGAGCGCCGTGCCGCCGATCGACTGGTCGCTGATCAGCGCCGAGAACGGCACGCCCAGCGCCCGGGCGATCTTCCAGAGCACGTTGATCGTCGGCGTGCTCTGGCCGAGCTCGATCTGGCTGAGCATCGCCCGGCTCACGCTGGACGCCTTCGCCAGCCGCTCGAGGGAGAGCCCGCGCTTGGTCCGGAGGCGGCGCAGGTTGGCGCCGACGATGCCGGTGAGCGCCGGGGACGAGTCCTGCGGGGCCATCTCGTAGCCCCAGGCCTCATCGGACGTCTCGTCCACGTCCCGCCGCGGCGGCTCCTTGTGCGCCCCGTTCCCCCTCGCGCGGCTCGCGAGGTCGGCGGCGCCTTCCGGCCCGCGATGCGAGAGCGCCCCGGCGAGCGGTGAGGAGCTCTCCGCGAGCTCGGCGGGCGCTCCGACCCCGTTCTTGAAGCCCGCCCCGGACGACGAGGCTTCGAACCGCTCGCCGGCGATCAGCCCGAGGGGGGCGCGCGGCGTGTTCTGGCGGACCGATTTCATCGCAGCTGCCAGACCGGCATCCACGTCCACACGGGGAACCACCAGAGGGCGACCGGCATGGTCAACGAGCTACCCGACGCCATCGTGTCGTTCTCGAGCGCGCGTTCGCTCCGAGCGACCCGCCGCTGCTGCCGGTACTCTTCCAAGTCGATCACTTGAGCACTCTGGGGGCGCATCCGACTTACCTCCAACCCGTAGACCTATCATCCGTTATAACGGATTGTCTGTCAAGGGACAGCTCGGTCATGACGCATCGGCGACGGCACGATGCGTCATCGCGATGACACCATCGGGCAGTCTCATCCGTAGCCGGTTGTTTCGGCGAAAATGCCTCGGATTCAGCAATTTGTTACGTCTTCGCTGTAAAATCTTCTGAGGCGCCACCTCGCTCGACTGTCCACGCTTGATGCGTCGCGCTGTTCTTGCAGCGACATCAAAATGATACGCCTCCGAAATAGTGGACGGCGCCGGGCGCGCGCGCGCCCGGAGTCGTCCGCCCTCCACGGACACCTGTCGCGGGCGATGCGGGGTGGCCTGGCGTGTCTGTGCCTCTCCGCGTTTGTCCGTTGCCGTCCCCGCGCGGGTGCGCCGCTCGGCCCGGTGCGTTCCTGGAACATTCGGGGCGCGCCGTCCTCTGTTCACCACGTCGCGGCGCGGTTGCGGAGCCGGGGCGCTTCGCGGCTCACGAGCGCACATCGCGACAGCACGAACACACAAGGAGGCAGCCATGGCGGGCGTCGACGTGGGTGGTGGCGAGAGGCGGGCGCGGAACAGCGATATCAACATGATTCCGTTCATCGATCTCCTGATGGTGACCATCGCCTTTCTCCTGATCACCGCGGTGTGGGTCTCGAGCTCGCGCCTCAAGACCAGCGCAGAGGCCCCGGCCGCCGCCGGGTGCGGTGAGGAGTGTCAGAAGGAGCCTCTCAAGACGATGCACGTCCACGTCGGCGAGGACAGGTTCAACCTCGTGTGGAAGCAGGGCGCGACCGTCCTGAGCGAGGTGAGCGTCCCCAAGCACGCTGTCGAGATCGGCGCGGCGGGGGCCAGCGCGATCCGTTATCGAGAGCTCAGCGACGCCATCCAGCGCGAGTGGCAGCGGAGCGGCGAGCACCGCGCCCCGAGCGACCGCCGCGCCGATCAGGCCGTGCTCCACAGCGACGACAAGACGCCGTTCCGCGAGCTCGTCGCCGTGCTCGACGCCATCAACGCCCCGCGCCGCACGGTCCTCCTCGACGACGGCCGCAGCATCGAGATGCCCGCGTTCCTCGCCACCTTCTCCGCGCGCTAACCCCCACCGTAGGCCCCCGGCGAGGGTGTCCTCGGCGCGGCGCGGGGTGGGGGATGGGCCGATGTTTGAGCCTGAGAGTTGAGCCATCCGGCTTGCCGGATGGCTCAACTCTCAGGCGAGTTCGGCGGGGCCCCCACCCCGCGCCGCGCCGAGGACACCCTCGCCGGGGGCCGGGCCATCGAGTTCGGCGGGACCCCCACCCCGCGCCGGGCCGAGGACACCCTCGCCGGGGGCCGGGCAGGTGGCGCTACGCCGTGAACTCCGTCGTGAGCGCCACCCAGTTCGAGGGCGGCCGCACCGCGTAGCTCAGCGCCAGCACCTCGATCAGCACCACCCGGTAGATCGCGTGGACGTCGTCGACGTCGACCTCGTGCGCGTTCGCCTCGAGGGCCGCGTCGAGGTGCTCCTGCACGAACGCGAGGACGTCCGGCTGCTCCATCGCGATCACGTCGTCCGAGTCGACCGCCTCCGCGGGGTCGTGGAGGCGGATCTGCTCGTCCAGGTTCAGCGACTCCTCGACGCCGGTGAGCGCCGTCTCGGTGACCTCCTCGAGGTCCTGCCCGAACAGCTCGTCGAAGGCGAGCCAGATCGCCAGCGTCAGGAAGTAGCCGAGGGCGAGCGCCGTCTCGTCGAGCGGGCCGGAGAGCACCGAGGAGATCCGGTCGGCCAGCGCGGGCTGCGTCTGCTCGAAGCGCGTGAACGCGTCGTCGAGCTGCTTGCGCGAGTCGTCGTCATCCTCGGCGAGCTGATCCTCGATCTCGGACAGGACGCGCGCAGGCACCTGAGCGTACGAGGGGACGGGGCGAATGGCTGCGCGGCGTACCCACACGCGGACAACCTAGCACACGATGGCGCGGCTCATGGAGCGAGGAGCCGGATGCTCGACGCAGGAACCCACCCCTCCGCCGCGCCCCAGCGGACCTCCGCCAGCCCGCCCGATCTCCTGCCGACCTCGACCGACGCGCCCTCCGGGATCGGGCTCTGCGCCGCGGCGGCCAGCGCGCGCCCGCCCTCGTCGAGGAGCCGCACCTCGGGCGCGACCACGACGCCCGCCCGGGTCGTGAGGCGGAGGTGCCGCGCCGCATAGGTGAGCGGCACCAGCGCGAGCAGCGCGACGAGCGCGGTCGGCGCGAGGACGCTGCCCGCGACGTGCGCGGGGCCGGCCGGGCGGCGCCGCAGGACCACGCCAAGCGACAGCAAGAGCGACGCGAGGAGCGCCGCCGCCGCCCAGGTGCGCTCCGAGGCGAGGCCGACGACGACCCGGTCGAGGGTGGGGCGCGCGTCGACCGCGTCCGCGGCGCGGCGCGAGCGCCGGCGCGTGATCTCGGCGCGCACCAGGTCGAGCGCGCGATCCGCGTCCGCGTCGCCCGGGCGGAGCCGCAGCGCCTCCTCGAAGGCGGCCGCCGCCCGGCCCAGATCGCCGGGGCGGTCGGCGCCCTCGCGCACGCGGGTGACGTACGCGAGGCCGCGGTTGTAGCTCGCGTCCGGGTGCACGAAGCCGCGGTCGGCGAGCAGCTCGAACGTGTCGATCGCCGCGCCGTACTCCCCGCGGCCGAGCGCCGCCGTGCCCTGCTGGAACAGCGCCTCGGGCGGCTCCGCCGGCTGCGCGCGCGCCGCGCGCAGCGGCAGCGCCGGCGCGAGGCACGCGGCGAGGACGAGCGCGGCCGCGAGGGGGCGCCTCTTCCGGAGGTTCACGTCGGCTTCCATCGGGCGAGCTCGGTGAGGACGGCGCGGCCCTGCTCGACGAGCGCCGCGGCGGCCGCCGCGCCGGCGCTGCCGCCGCGCGCGGCCGGCTCGAACCGGATCGCCTCGCACGCGGCCAGCGTCTCGCAGGCGCGCGCAGAGAGCGCGTCGGGGACGCCGCGCTGGCCGAGCTCGTCCGGCAGCGCGGCGAGCAGGACGCCGCGGGAGCGGAGGCCCGTCGCGGACTCGATCGCGCGGTGCACGGCGCGCTCGATCGCCGCGGCCGTCGCCCCGAGGTCGCCCTGCGCGGCGGCCTCCTCCGCCTCGCCCAGCGCGACCGCCGCGAGCCGGGCGGGCGAGGTGGCGCCGGCCGCGCGGCGCTCGCGCGCCCGGCGCGCGAGGCGAGATCCCGCGCCGAACAGCGTGACGGCGAGCGGCGGCGCGGCGAGGAGCAGCCAGAACGGCGCCCCGTCGAGGGGCAGCGTCGCGGGCGGGGCGTACGGGCCGAGCGACGTGCGGAGCCCGGGCATCCCGGCGAACGGCTCGGCGCGGCCTGCGGCGCCGTCCGCGGCGCCGGGCGCCCCGGACGACGGCGCGGACGCCGCCGGCGGCGCGACCGGGGTCACCTGGACGACGCCGAGCTCGGCGCCCTCGACCACGTAGCGCTTCTGCGCCGGATCCCAGTAGGGGAGCTCGATCTTCCCGAGATCCACCGCGCCGCTCTCCTGGATGCGGACGACGTAGCCGAACGTCCGGGAGCCGCCGATCGCGCCGCCGCGCGGCTCGAGCGACTCGCGCTTCTCCGGATCGAGCCACTCGAGGCCGGTCCGCTCCGGCACCCGGAGCGACTGCGGGAAGTTGCCGGTGCCCGCGACCTGCACGGTGACGGCCACCGAGCCGCCCTGCTCGATCTGGCGCGGCTGCACCGTCGCCTTGAGCGTGAACTGGCCGACGTCGCCGAGGACGTAGCCGGACGGGCGGCCGGAGAGCGGCGGCTCCGTGACGCGGACGACCACGTCGTTCGACTCGCGCAGCACGCGCGCGCCGATCCGCCGCCCCGTGATGCGCGCCTGCATGCTGCCGGTGTGCAGCTCGCCCGCCTTCAGCGGGAACAGCGCGAGCTTGTCGATGAGGCGGGCCGCGTAGCGGTGCCCGCCGACCCGCGTGTACACGGGCCGCTCGTGGCGCGGGTCCTCGAGGAGCGGGTGGCGGAGGAAGTCCGCGGCGGGCGCGGCGCGGGGCTCGCTCATCTCCGCGTTCTCGCGGAAGTAGAGGTAGAACGAGACGGTGACCTGCTCGCCGACCACGGCGGTCGTCTTGTCGGGGATGGCGCGGAGGAACACGATCGGGTCGGGCTCGCTCGGCATCGCGAGCTCCGGCGCCTGGTCCTCGGGCTCGTCCTCGACCTCGTCGTCGTCCAGGAGGCTCCCCGGACCGCCGAACGGCCAGGGAAAGCCCTGCATCGGGCCGCCGGGCAACAGGAACGGGTTGTTCGGCCGGCGCGGCCGCCCGCTCGCGGGCACGACCTTGATCAGGATCGGCGCCGCCGTCAGCCGCTTGCCGTTCCAGCCGATCGTCGGCCCCGGGACCGTATAGCGGCCGGGCTTGTCCGCGACGATCTGCCACGTCGCGCTGATCCCGAGCTGCGTGGTCATGACGCCGCCGCTGAGCTGCGTCTTCATCTGCGTCCCGATGCTCGGGCCGGAGACGATGGAGAGGTCGGGCGGGACGCGCAGCTCCGGATCGGACGGCATGCCGCCGCCGCGCTCCACGAGCGCCTTCACCTCGACCGTGAACGGCTCGCCGACCTCGACCTCGGTGGAGCTCGCGCGCGACGAGAGCTCGGGCTGCTGGGCGCGCGCGCGGAGCGGGGCGAGCAGCGCGAGCAGCGCGAAGAGCAGCGCCGTCGCGAGCGGCGCGAGGCGCGGGGCGGCGAGCGCGAGCGGGGCGGGGAAGCGCGCGGCGAGCGCGAGCGGGGCAGGGGAGCGCGGCGGGCGCGTCACTTGTCCTCCATCGCGCGGCCGCGCCGCATCCCGGCCTTGCTCTTCGCTTCCTGCTCCTGGTACGTCGGCGCCTCCTCGAGCTGGTCGAGGATGCGATCGTCCTGCCGCCCGGTGGGCGGCTGCTCCTGGGGCTGCTCGCGCGGCGGCTCGGGCTGATCCTGCGGGCCCGCGTCGGGCGGCTGATCCTGCGGGCCGGCGTCCGGGCTCTGGTCCTGGTCGCCGCCGTCGTCGCCCGCGTCCTCGCCGCCGCCGTCGTCGCCCGCGTCCTGGTCGCCGCCGTCGTCGCCCGCATCCTGGTCGCCGCCGTCGTCGCCTGCGTCCTGGTCGCCGCCGTCGTCGCCCGCGTCGGGCTCGGCGTCCGGCGGCGCGTCGGGCTCGGCGTCCGGCGGCGCGGCGTCCTGCTGCTCCTGGATCCGCCGCAGGGCGATGGCCCGGTTCCAGGCCGCGTCCCGGCCGATGCCGTCGCCCCCCGCCTCCTCGAAGATGCCGGGGATGATGGCCAGCGCCTGGTCGTAATACGTCACGGCGTCCTCGTACTTGCGCCGCAAGAACTCGAGGTTGCCCGCGAGGTAGCGGGCGCGCGCCCGCAGGTCGGCCGGCACGCTCGGGTCGGCGCCGATCGCCTTCACCAGGATCAGCGCGCAGTCGATCTCGATCCCGCGCAGCGCGTCGTTCTGCTCCTGCTCCGGCCCGCCGTCCGCGAGCTCCTCGTCGCCGAACCGGTGGCCGAAGCGCTCGGCCAGGTGGAACAGCGTCAGCCCGAGATCGAACGAGCCGTTCGGCTTCTGGCGGACGGCGTCGGGCAGCCCGATGCCGGCGTCGGTGCACGGGCCCGTCCCGAGGTAGCTCGCGAGCGCCTGCTCGGCGGACTCGAAGTTGCCCGCGTCGAGCTCGCGGATCGCCTGATCGACCGCGGGCGCGTTCCGCTCGAACGGGGACGTCGGATCCCACCCGCTGCAGCCCGTCGCCGCCGAGAACGCGGCGCCGGTGACGCACGCGGCGGCGAGCCCGATCGCGATGGCGCGCCCGTGGCGCGCGAAGAACCCGGAGAGCTCCGCCCGCCGGCGATCCCGGCGCGGCGCATCGGCCCGCTTGCGATCACGACGCGGCATGCTGCCCTCCCGCGCTGCCCTCCGCCGCCGCCCCCGCCGCGAGGTCCGCGCCGCCCGGGCGCGCCTTCAGCAGCGCGGCGCGCTTCGGCGCGACCTCGGGCCGCGTCGCGACGAAGCGCCGGCGCGGAGCGTCCTTGAGGAACACCTCGGCGATGAGGAGCAAGATCGCGAGGCCGAGGGGGTAGAAGTAGACGTCCGCATAGACCGTCTCGACCCGCTCCGAGAACTCGCTCTTCATCTGCCGCCTGAGCTCCGCGGCGATCGTCTCGATGCCCGTGGTCCCCTTCTCCGCGCGGATGATCTGCCCGCCCGGCGTCGCCTGCGCGATCGACGCGAGCTGCTGCTCGCCCGACAGCGACAGCTCGGTCGTGAGCGGCTTGCCCTGGCGATCGGTCCGCCACCCGACGATGCGGCCGTCCGGGCCGATCTCCGGGATCGGCTCCGGCGTGCGCCCGCCGATCTGCACGACGTGGATCGTCGTGCCCTGGGCGCCGATCGCCTGGGCGACGCTCAGCGGGTAACCCTCGAGGTCCTCGCCGTCGGTGACGAGCAGGATGATCCGCTTGTGCTCGGCGGATTTCGGATCCCGCTTCAGGAGGTCGTTCGCCTGGTCGAGCGCGCGCGCGATCGCGGTGCCGCCGATCGGCATGTCGTTCGGGTCGAGCTGGCGGAAGAACTGAGCGATCGCGGCGCCGTCGGCCGTGAGCGGGAAGCCCATCGGCTCGCCGGCGAACGCCACCGCGCCGAAGCGCGCGCCCTCGAGATCCTTGATGAGGCGGGCGACCTCGACCTTCGCCCGGAAGATGCGCGAGGGCTCGACGTCGCGCGCGTACATGCTCTTCGAGTAGTCGAGCACGACCACCACGTCGACGTTCGTCGCCGGCACGAGCCGCGTGCCCTTGCCGTACTGGGGCCGCGCCGCGGCCACGAACGCGAGCGCCGTCGCGAGCACGAGGAGGACGCCCTTCCACGCGCGGCGCTTCGCCGGGTCGGCGGTGGTGAGCGCCTTCACGCGATCCTCGTCGCCGAAGCGCTTGATCGCGCGCGCCACGCCGAAGCCGCCGAGGATGAGCAGGAGGCCGATCAGCGCGGCGAACGCCGTCCCGAGCAGGAACCACGGGGCCGCAAAGTTCACGGGAACCTCCGGAGCAGCCAGGCGCGCAGGAGCGCGTCGAGCCCGATCAGGAACACGCCGGGCAGGAGCAGGAACGGGAAGAGATCCTCGTACGCGGCGCTCGACGCCTCGAAGCGGGTCTTCTCCAGCCGATCGAGCACGTCGTGCATGCTGTCCGCCAGCGCCTTCGCGTCGGTCGCCACGTACGACTCGCCGCCGGTCTTCTGCGCGATCTCCTGGAGCAGCGCGGGGTTCACCGGGAAGCGGTGGCGCACATAGCGCGGCTGCCCGAAGAGATCGACGCCGTCCTCGACCTCGACCTCGTCGTCGGTGCCGATCTGGATCGTGTAGACCTTCACGCCGAGCGACGTCGCGAGGTGGGTCGCGTACTCGGGCGCGATCGCCCCGGCGTTCGAGTCGCCGTCGGTCAGGAGGATGACGACCTTCGACTGCGCGTCGCTCCGGCGCAGGCGGGCGACCGCGGTGCCCAGCGCGTCGCCGATCGCCGTCGCGCTGCCGTCGATCACGTTGAGCGTCATCTGCGACACCATCTGCGTGAGCAGGTGGTAGTCGAGCGTCGGCGGCGACAGCACGTACGCGGCCTTGCCGAAGACGACGACGCCGAGGCGATCGGTCTTCCTGCGGCCGATGAAGTCCTGGAGGACGAGCTTGGCCGTGTCGAGCCGGGTCAGCCGCTTGCCGCGCGGCAGCCTCGGCTGGCCGGGCAGATCGCTCGCCCGCGCGTCGAGGATCGCGCGCATCGAGCCCGACAGATCGAGCGCGACGACGATGTCGATGCCCTTGTCGTCCGTGCGCTGCTCGCGGAGCACGCTGACCGGCCGACCCATCGACAGGACGAGGAGCGCGAGCGCCACGGCGCGGAGCACGCCCGGCAGGTCGCGCAGGTGGCTGCGCAGGCCGCGCGGCCCGCGCGCGAGCGGCGCGACCGTGCCGAGCCGGAGCCGGGGCCTGCGCGCGTCCTCCGCGAAGATGCCCCAGTACCAGACGACCGGCACCGCGAGGAGCGCGAGCAAGAACCACGGCGCCTGCCAGCTCGCGCCGACCCACGCGTCGCGGCGGGCGAGGTAGGGATAGACGCAGGCGAGCGCGGCGACGACCAGCGTCGCCCCGATCGCGAGCGCGGCGCGCTTCGCGCGGCTCACGGCGCCTCCCCTTCCACCCCGGACGGGCGAGCGGGCGGCGGCTGCTTGCCGGCGGGCGATCCTCCGGCCCCGGCGGCCCCGGCGCCCCCTTCGGGCCGCACCGCCGGCGGGGTCGTGCGGTGCACGATGACCTCGCCGCGCTCGATCGCCTCGAGGCAGTCGGCCTCGCTCGGCTGGAGGCGCGCGAACTTCACGAGGTCGCAGTCGGCGAGGAAGCGCGCGATCTGCGGCAGCACCGGCACCGGCGGGCGCACCCGCGCGAGCAGCGCGCGCATCTCGTCGCTGGTCGTCTCGAGGCCGTCGAAGCCGTAGCGCGCGCCGAGGTACTTGCGCACGCAGTCGCTCACGCGGTCGAAGTACTCGTCGGTCCGGCCCTCGCTGAGCAGGCTCGATCGCCGGAGCGCCTCGAGCTCCTCGAGCGCGGCGACCCACGGCAGCTTGGGCGGCGGGGCGGCTACCACGCGGGGCCGGCGCATCCAGCGCCGGACCAGCCAGGCCACGATGAGCCCGAGCGCCGCGCCGATGAGGATGCCCGCCGCGAGCTGCTTCGCGAGCACCCACTCCTCCCGCTGCGGCCGCGGCGGCGGGTTCGGCTTGACCTTGGGATCCCGCTCGTTGGCGATCGGGTCCTCGACCACGATCTCGTGCGGCCGGGTGCAGACGGTGACGAGCTCCCCGCTCGCGCGGGACACGGCGATCGGCACCGGCGGCAGCTGCAGCGCGCTCCTCCCGGGCTCCTTGGGCAGCGGGACGAACGGGATGACCAGCCTGGTCGTCGCGCCGGCCTCGGTCGCCGTGGTCTCGCTGGTCGGCCCCGCGCCCGCGTCGGCCTCGGGCAGGATGAACCCCGCCTTTTCCAGCGCGCGCGCGGCGTCGCTGTCGCCCTGGACCTTGAAGCCCTCCGGCAGCACCGTCTCGCCCTTGCCGTGCGCGATCGTGATCTCGAGGTGCGCCGCGTACCCGCTGAACCCGTTCCTGGGGAACGTCTCCTTCAGCGTCGGCCGCGTCGCGCCGGGCGGCACGTGCTCCGCGCACGAGGCCCACACGCTCCCGCCGCGCTCCGTCGCCGCGGGCGCCGGCGCGGGCAGCGGCGGCGGCGCGGGCGGCGCGTCGTCGTCCCGCGCGGCGGGCCCGCCGGCGGCGCCCGCGTCCGGCTGCGCGAGCGCCGGCGCCGCGCACGCGAGGGCCGCCGCCAGCGCGGACCACGCGGGCAGGCGGGCGGCGCCCGCGCCGAGGGCCGAGGGGGGCCGCGGCCTCATCGCCTGATCCTCCGCGCCCGCTTGGCGAACAGGTCGCGCAGCGGCGTCACGAAGCTCTCCCCCGTCTTCACGACCACGGCGTCGAGCGCGAGCTTCTTGAAGAGCTTGTCCCGGTCGCTCCGGAGCTTGCGCATGGCGGTGCGGTAGTGGTCGCGCACCGCCCGGTCGCCGGTGTCCACCACGACCTCCTCGCCGGTCTCCAGGTCCTCGAACGTCGCCAGCCCCACGTCGGGCAGCTCCTCGTCGCGCGGATCGACCAGCATCACCGGGATCACGTCGTGCTTCGCGCTCGCGAGCGAGAGCGAGCGCTCGAAGCCGGTGGCGAAGAAATCGCTGATCACGAAGGCGACGCTCCGCCGCTTCGCCACCTTCACCAGCGTCTCGAGCGCGAGCTTCAGGTTCGTCCCCGTGTACTTCGGCTCGTGCCCGAGGATCTCCCGGATGACGCGCATCACGTGCTTGTCCCCCTTCTTGGGCGGCACGAGCTTCTCGACGGCCTCGGTCGCGAGCACGAGGCCCACGCGATCGTTGTTCTTGATGGCGCTGAACGAGCAGAGCGCCGCGATCTCGGCGGCGACGCGCGCCTTCGACGCGCGCCGCGTGCCGAACTGCTCGCTCTGCGAGGCGTCGACGACCAGCATGACGGTCATCTCGCGCTCCTCGACGAACACCTTCACGAACGGCTCGCTCATGCGGGCCGAGACGTTCCAGTCGATCCAGCGCACGTCGTCGCCGGGCATGTAGGCGCGGACCTCGCGGAACGAGAGGCCCTGCCCCTTGAAGACGGACGAGTACGTGCCGGAGAGCTGCTCGTTGGCGAGCCGTTGCGTCCGGATCTCGATGCGCCGGAGCTGCTTGAGGAGCTCCGGCGGCAGCGGGTTCTTCGAGCCGGAGGCCTTGATCACGGCACCTCGACCACCTCGAACACGCGCCGGACGATCTGCTCGGACGTCACCTCCTCGGCCTCCGCCTCGTAGGTCAGGACGACCCGGTGCCGGAGCACGTCCGGGCCGATCGCCTTCACGTCCTCCGGCGTCACGTAGCCGCGGTGGCGCAGGAACGCGTGCGCGCGCGCCGCGAGCGCCAGCGCGATCGAGGCGCGCGGGCTCGCCCCGTACTCGATGAGGCTGCTCAGCTCCCGCATCCCCTTCTGCCCGGGCTCGCGGGTCGCGAAGACCACGTCGACGATGTAGTCCTTCACGCGATCGTCCATGTACACGTCGCGCACGACCTTGCGCGCGGAGACCAGCTCGTCGGGCGTCGTCACCTTCGCGGCCTTGCCCTCGATCACCGCGGTCGTGCGGTCGATGATCTGCCGCTCCTCGGCGCGCGCGGGGTACCCGACCTTGACCATGAGCATGAACCGGTCGACCTGCGCCTCCGGGAGCCGGTAGGTCCCCTCCTGCTCGATCGGGTTCTGCGTCGCCATGACCACGAACGGGCTCGGCAGCGGGTAGGTCGTGTCCCCGATGGTGACCTGCCGCTCCTGCATCGCCTCGAGCAGCGCGCTCTGCACCTTGGCCGGGGCGCGGTTGATCTCGTCGGCGAGCACGAGGTTCGCGAAGATCGGGCCGAGCTTCGAGGTGAAGTCGCCCTTCTGGTGGTTGTAGATGACGGTGCCGATGAGGTCGGCGGGCAGGAGATCCGGCGTGAACTGGATCCGGGAGAACTTCGCGTCGATCGCGTCGCAGAGCGTCCGCACGGTGAGCGTCTTGGCGAGGCCCGGGACGCCCTCGAGGAGCACGTGCCCTCCGGTGAGCAGCCCGATGAGGATGCGCTCGATCATGTACGTCTGGCCGACGATGACCTTGCCAACCTCGTTCAGCAGGGTGTCGATGAAGGCGCTCTCTTTGGCGACCAGCTCGTTCAGGGCGCGTACGTCGTGCATAACGGGTGGGAGCTCATAGCAAGCCCGGCCGCCCGAGGACAACCGGCGCCGCCCGAATATTCCTCGGCGGGCGCCGGGCATCGCGGCGCGGCGCGCGGCGCGCGGCGCTAGAAGCCGGGCTCGCGGAACCTGGCGCGCCCGGCCTCGGCGGGCGCGCGCGGCAGGCGCGGAGGGCCCGGGCTCGCGGTCGCCGCGGGGGCGGAGGACGGCGGCGTCGCGGGCGCGGTCGAGGGCGCCGGCGCGGGCGGCGGCTCCGGCGCGCGCGGCTCGGCGGTCGCGGCCCGCGGGCCCGGCTCCTCCGCGAGGGGCGGCGCCGCGGGCACCTCCACGATCTGCTGCGCGGCGGGGCCCTCCCCGAGGCCGATCCACAGGAGCGTCGCCGCCCCGAGCAGCGCGCCCGACGCGACGAGCGCCGCCGCGGTGGCGATCGTGCGGGCGCGGCGGCGCGGATCGAGCCGGGAGGACGGCCGCCCCCGCGACCTGCCGTCCGCGGCGCGCAGCGCGTCCTTGATCACCGCCGCGCGCCGGGACGTGCGCGCGGCGAGCGCGTCGCGGATGTACCCCGTCACCTCCTCGGGGCGGCCGCCGAGCGTCGCGTTCACCGCCTCCAGCGCGTCCGCGAGCTCGGCCATCGTGGCGAACCGCTCGGCGGGATCCTTGGCGAGCGCGCGCATCACCGCGGCCTCGAGCGCGGGCGGGTAGCCGGGGTCGAGCGAGCTCGGCGGATCGACCGGCTCGGGCCGCGCGATGCGCGCCATCGTCGCGAGGTCGTGGCTCGCGGCGAAGGGGTGCGTGCCCGTCGTCAGCTGATAGAGCACGATCCCGAGCGCGAAGATGTCGGACCGCCGGTCCAGCTGCTCGCTGTAGACCTGCTCGGGGGCCATGAAGAGGATCTTGCCCTTCATGTGCCCGGTGTTGGTCGTCGGGTTGTCCGCCTGCGCCACGGCCTTCGCCACGCCGAAATCGGCGATTTTGACCGAGCCGTCCCGCGTGATCAGGATGTTGTGCGGAGAGACGTCCCGGTGCACGAGCCCGACCAGCGCGCCGTCCTCGTCCCGGAGCTCGTGGGCCGCGTGCAGCCCGCGCGCCGCCTCGATCGCGATCCGCACCGCGACGGGCAGGGGGAGCGGCCGGCCCTGCTTGCGGGTGCTGCCGCCCTGCAGCGCCACGAGGGCGTCGCCGTCGATCCACTCCATCACGAAGTAGAGCACCCCGCTCTGCTCACCTTGATCCAGGATCGCGCACACATTCGGGTGCTTGATCCGGGCCGCGATGCGCGATTCCGTGAGGAACATGCGCTTGCAGCGCGGATCGCTGGAGAGCGCCGGCAGCATCGTCTTGACTGCCACGATCTTGTCGCCCGCCGCCCCGTCGCGCTCCCGGGCCGCCCACACGGTGCCCATTCCGCCCTGCGCGATGGCGATCAGCAGCTCATAGCGGCCGAGGAGTTGGCCTGGCACAAGATCGACGGGCGCTATCACAGCTCGTACCTGCGACTCCTGTGTCGTCGTGAATCCGACCACGCTGAAGCTCTCACGGGCGATGCCTCGGGCGATGCCTCCGGGCGATGCCTTGGGCGATGCCTCGGGCGATGCAGAGCGTTCCAGGATCGGGAACCAATCTCAAACAATTTTCCAGTTGTCGAGAATCGGCCAGCATGAGTACGGTTAGATTGCCTCTATCGCTTCGTTGAGGAAGGAGGCGTGGGTGGAGCATCGGATCACCATCGGCGGAGTGGTATTCTTCGCCGTGGTCGGCGTCGGTCCGGCTGCGTTCGCCGATCCTTCCCCCGAGGGGGCCGAGCGCGTTGCGCCCGGCGCGGTCGCGGGAGACACGGCGGTTTCCGCCGCGCCGCGGCAGCCGGGCGCGGTCGCGGGAGACACCTCGGCTTCCGCCGCGCCGCGGCAGCCGAGCGCCGCGGAGCTCGCGTCCGCGCGGCACCTCTTCTCGCTCGGCCTCGCCGCGGAGGACCAGGGACGATGGGCGGAAGCGCTCGAGATCTACGAGCGCATCAGCAAGATCGTCGTGTCACCGCCGCTCTGGTACCACCTCGGCGTCTGTCACGAGGCGCTCGGCCACGTCGTCGAGGCGCTCAACGCGTTTGAGCTCGCCACGTCCGGCGCGACCGCGCGGAAGGAGCTCGCGCTCGCCAGGGAGTCGCGGTCACGCATCGAGAAGCTCCGCGCGAAGACGTCGCAGATCGTCCTCCGGCTGCCCGAGGACGCGACCGGCGTGCGCGTCGAGATCGACGGCGAGCCGATCCATCCGGCGCTCGTCGGCGCGGCCATCCTCGTGAGCCCCGGGGCGCGGCGGATCGCGGTGAGCGCCGAAAATTACGCAGCGCGCTTCGAGGCCACGGTGCAGGCCGAGACGGGCGCCGTCGTCGAGCTGCAGGCCGAGCTCGGCCGCAAGCGAGCGCTCGCGGCCTTGCGGCCGATCGCGCCGGCTCGCCCTGCGCCGACCCGCGCGCCTGCGCCGGACGCGGGCGTCCCGCCGGTGGCCGTCCTGGGGGGGGCGGCCGCGCTCGGCGCCGCCGCCGTGGTCACGGGCGTGATGGCCTACGACGTGCGGCACACCTTCCTGAAGAAGAACGCGAACCCCGCCCCGGGCTCGATGGCCGAGCGGCAGGCGCTGCGCGACCGCGGGCAGGCGCTCGCCGTCACGAGCACGGCGCTCACCGGGGCGGCCCTCGTCGCGGGCGGCTTCGCCGCGTACCTCTTCTGGCCCTCCCCGTCGCCGCGCGCGGCGCCCGAGCGCGCCGCAGGTCCGCGGCCTTCGCCCGCGCCGCGCGCCCCCGGCCTGACGGCCCTCTCGCCGTGGGTCGGCGCGGACGGCGCCGGCGTCGCCGTGCAGGGAGCGCTGTGAGCCGCGCGCGCCGCCTCGGAAGGGGCGCCGTCGCGGCGCTCGCCCTGGCCTGCACCGGGGTGGGCGCGTGCGCCTTCATCGCGCCGTTCCCCGAAGTCGCGGTGGACCCGGTCGGCGAGGGGGGAGGCGGCGCCGGCGGGTTCGGCGTCGGCGGGTCCGGCCCCGGCGGGTCCGGCCCCGGCGGGGCCGGCGGGGGCGGCTCGAGCGCGGAGGTCTGCACCCCCGGCGTCGCGACGGCCTGCTACGCGGGGCCGCGGGGCACCGAGGGCGTCGGCCCCTGCGCGGCCGGCGTCGCCACGTGCAACGACGACGGGACGGACGCCGGCGCCTGCGTCGGCCAGGTGCTGCCCGCGTTCGAGAGCTGCACGGGCGCGGACGAGAACTGCGACGGGCGGGCGTGCACCGGCGATCCCGTGCAGAGCGTCGCGCTGGGCGGCACCGGCGCGCAGCAAGGCCTCGGCGTCGCCGTCGGCGAGGACGCCGTCGTGGTGGTCGGGTCGGCCTCCGGCGGCACCGATCTCGGCGCGGGCCCGTCGGACGAGCTCGGCTCGCTCGCCGAGCCGGACGCCTTCCTCGTCACGTTCTCCCGCGACGTCTCCACGCGCGAAGGGCGCTTCCGGTTCGGCCGCCGCTTCGCGGACACCGTCGCGCAAGGGGTCGCGCTCGCCCCGGGCGGCGACGTGGTGCTCGCGGGCAGCGCGTCGGGCGACGTCAATTTCGGCGGCGGCCTGCGCGAGGGCCACGGCCGCCGCCCCGACGTCGTCGTGGCGCGGTTCGACGCCTCCGGGGCGCACCAGTTCAGCCGGCGCTTCGGCGACAACGACACCCAGCGCGCGACGGCCGTCGCCGTGGACGAGGCGGGGAACGCGTACGTCACCGGCGAGTTCCGGAGCACGCTCGACTTCGGCGAGAACAGCCACGGCGAGCGCTTTCTCCTGAAGAGCCAGGGCAAGAGCGACGTGTTCCTCGCCAAGCTCGACGCCGCCGGCAACGTCTGCTGGGCCAGGCAGTTCGGCGACGCCGCGGAGCAGGCCGGCACCGGCGTCGCCGTCGATGGCCATGGCAACATCGTCCTCGTCGGCCGCTTCGCCGGGAGCGTCGACTTCGGGGGCTACGGGAACGGGCTCTCCACCGACGCCAAGAACGACCTGTTCATCGCGAAGCTCGACCCGTCGGGCGACCACGTCTGGAGCAAGTCGGCCAACGCGACCAACGCCGCCGAGGCGCTCGGCGTCGCGGTCGACGGCGCGGGCAACGTCGTCGTGACCGGCTCGTTCCGCTCGTCGGTCACCGTCGGCGAGTCGGTGCGCACGAGCGCGGGCGACAAGGACATCCTCGTCATCCGGCTCGACGAGAACGGCGTCCTCCAGTGGTGCGAGGACTTCGGCGACGACGCCGACCAGGAGGGCGCCTCGGTCGCGACCGATCTGGCCGGCAACATCGTCGTGACCGGCTGGTTCAGGGGGACCATCGAGCTCGGCGACAGGGTGCGCTCGGCCACGGGCGCCTCCGACGCGTTCGTGATGAAGCTCGCCCCGGCCAGCGACCCGATGTGGCTGCGCTCGTTCGGCGACTCGAGCGAGCAGCAGGGCGCCTCCGTCGCCGTCGATCGCCTCGGCCACAGCTGGGTGACCGGCCGCTTCGACGGCGTCCTCGATCTCGGGATCGGCGCGATCGCGAGCGGCGGCGGCGCCGACGCGTTCCTGGTCCAGCTCGGGCCGTGAGCGCCGCGCGCCGGCGGCTCACTCGCCGGCGAGCGGGTAGATCGGCCGGATGTCGATCGGGATCCCCTCGAGGCCGCCGAGCGCCTGCCGCATGGGCTCCGAGACCTCGCCGTACCGCGCGAGGAGCTCGCCGGCGGCCTGCTTGTCGCCGCGGTGCTGCACGAGGCAGAGATCGCGGACGAGGCGGGCGATGGCGGCCTCGAGCTCCCCGGCGTCGACCGTGAAGCGCCGGGTCGCCGGGTCGAAGCGGGCGGCGCCCTCCTCGAGGAAGCGGTTGATCTGGAGCGCGGCGCCCTTGCCGTGCGCCTCGGCCACGCCGAAGCGGGTGCTCCGGAAGAGCCCCGCGAAGTAGGAGACGAGGAGCTTCTCCCGGAAGTCTCCGGCGAAGTGGCCTCGCTGGATCATGAAGAGGACGTTGTAGGCGCCCATCACGTCGGCCTTGGCCTCCTCGATGGCCGAGTAGGCCGCGCCGAGCGCGAGCCGCACCTCGACCCGCTCTCCGGAGGCCCGCGTGAACGCCGGGCCCAGGCTGTGCGAGAGCTCGTGGAAGAGCGTCTCGTTGAAGAACGCGTCGGCGGACAGGTGCGCGAGCTGCGCCGGGTCGAGGATGCGCTCGGCGATGGGCCGCATGATCAGCTCGAACTTCGTCTCGATGACGTTGCGGAGCAGGACCTTCTTGGCGCCCTTCTCGGCGCGGACGCGCTCGTCGTTCGGCAGGTTGAACGCGATCGTCTGGACCGATTTGCGGGCGTCGCCGGCGCTGAAGACCAGGTCCACCACCTGGATGGGGCTCTCTCCGCCGCGCTGGGTCTTCACCTCGTCGGGGATGGGCAGGTTGCGCTCCATCTCCGGGAGGAGCTCCTTGTACTTGGAGAGCCTCCGGGAGGCCTCCGGGTCGCTCACCGTGACGAACGCCTCGAACGACGCCTTGAGGCCGAGGAGCTCGTCCTCGTAGGTCTCGTAGGGGCCGATGGTCACCTCGACCGGGCTGTCGAGGTCCATCCAGTCCTTGTCGGAGGCGTAGTAGTCGTCCGACCGGAACGCCGCGGCCCGGGACCTCAGGAACCTGCGCAGGCTCTCGTTGGCCGTGAGCGCCGCGGCCTCCTCGAGGAGCGCGCCGGCGGGGCCGAGCCACGCCGCGTAGGCCTGGCTGTACGGCACCGCGACGAGCCCGCCCTGGGCGCGGCGGATGAGCGTGAACAGGCCCTCGAAGGCCTCCTTGTCGCCCGGGTGCCGGTCGATCCACGCGCGGAGCTCGTCGGCCGAGAGATCTTCCGGGTAGAAGCCGGCGCCGGGCGGACGAGGCCTGTCGATGGCGAAGGGGCGGTGATGATCCTGCCTGTCCCACGGGCCCCGCATGATGTCGAAATAGGCGAGCCTGTCCCGGCCTTCCGGGGTGGCGTCCGAGGCGAGCCGCTCGCGGAGCTCGGGGTTCCCGGCGTAGGCCTGGCGATCGAACACGGGATCGAGCCGTCGCGAGGCCTCGATGAGCTTGTCGAGCGCCCTCCGCTCGGGCTCGGGGAGCGCGCTGACGTCCGCGGTGAGCGTGGCCGGCGCGAACTGCTTGACCTTGTCGGACGACATCGGGACCTCCTAGGGGCGAACTCCGGCGATCTCCGGACGGTTCAGGGTCAGCCCCCCGGGACCGGGTGCGCGTCGCGGTACTCGCGGACGGCCTGGGCCTCGTCGACGGCGTGCTTGAACCCGGTGGCGGCGCGGAAGGCGGCGCTGTCCACGACGACGGGGTACTTGATGTGGGTCAGCGCCGCGCGCGGGAGCTTCGGCAGGCCGAAGCGGCCGAGCGCGTTGCGCAGCACGAACTCGGGCAGGGGGACCGCCACCCGTCCCGCCGCCCGGATGATGAGCGACAGGGGCACGGGCTGCGGACCCGAGACGTTGTAGACGCCGCGGATGCGCTTCTCGAGGGACAGGCAGATGGCGGTCACGACGTCCTGCTCGTGCATGAACTGGAACAGCGGGTCGAACCCGAGGACGTACGGGACGTGGGGCCCGCGGAGGAAGCTCGCCAGCGTGCCGTGGCCGGTCGGGCCGAGCGTGTAGCACATGCGGAGCACGGTCGTGCAGAGCTCGGGAGCGCGCCAGAGCGCCGTGCAGGCGTACAGATCGGCGGCCACGAGGTCGGCGAGCTCGGGAAAGGTGGACACCGCCATCGGCGGATCCTCTTCCTTGTGGTAGAGCGGCGACTCGGGGCCAGCGCCGTAATACGTGTGTCGTCCGACGAAGATCACGTGCTCGACGCCGCAGGCGCGGCTGTTGTCGAAGACGACGCGCGTGCCGCCGAGGTTGATCCGATACCGTTCCTCGGTCTGCTCCACGAGGTGCGTCACGGTCGCCATGTGGATCACGGCCTGGGGCCGGCTCTTGCGGAACACGTCCTCGGCGGCGCGCTTCTGCAGATCCACGTTGTGCATCTCGACGCCGGCCGGGGCGTCCGGCCAGGGCCGGCGGTCGATGCCGATCACCTCGTGCCCCTCCTCGAGGAGGCGCGCCGCGACCATGCGGCCGAGCTGGCCGGTGATTCCAGGGATGAGGACCCTCATGCGCCCTCCTTCGACGACGCGGGCAGCGCGGCGCCGCGCTGATCCAGCGCGAGCTTGCTGCGGCGGCGCCGCCGACCCGCCTCGATGAGCTCGGCGATCCGCGCCTTCACCTGCTCCACGTGGCCGGCGATCACCTCGTCTTCCTCCGCGCCGGTGCCGGCGAACGTCATCGGCTCGCCATAGGTGATCTCCAGCTGGACCGGCAGCGGGGCCGGCACGAGGTACGGCGTGATCGGGATATACGGCACCCCGAACAGCCGGCCGATCGTGTACGAGTTGGCGACGGTGGGCACCGCCTCGCCGCCGCCGACGAAGCCGAACGGGATGATGGGCGTGCCCGTCTTCATCGCGAGCCGGACGAAGCCCGACCCGAAGTGCACGAGCGAGTTGCGCTCGCTGTAGAGCTTGGCGGTGCCGCGCGCCCCCTCGGGGAACACCATGAGCAGCCGCTCGTCCTCGAGCAGGCGGCTCGCGTGCTCGGGGAGCCCGGTGAAGTGCCCTGTGCGGCTCGACCAGAGCGAGGTGAACGGGAGGCGATTGATGAATTTCTCCGCCATCCCCTCGGCCAGCCGCGGCGGATCCATCGCGAAGAACATCGACGCGACCACCATCGCCCCGTCGATGGCGACGCCGCCCGAGTGGTTGCCGACGAGCATCGCGCGCCCGCGCGCGGGGACGTTCTCGATGCCTGTCACGCCCACCGAGAAATAATGATGATAGAAGAAGTCGAGGAGAGAGAAGAAGAGGCCCAGGTGCTTCCGGGAGATGCCGTAAGGATCGACCCCGAAGCTGTTGAAAGGGATCTCCAGCCGCTGGACGCGCTGGGCAATCGAGTCGCTGACGAGCAGTGTCAAGGGGCACCCTCCGGAGGCTGCGGCGCCCGGAGGGTACGCGCGATCGGGCGGGAAGCACAACCTCCGCCGGCCGGCGCAGGAGGCGGCCGGGCTGCGCCGCGCCGGCGCGAGGCGCCCATGGATCACGCGCTGTGCGCCCGAGCGCTCGCCGTTCACGTGGAGGATCCCATTTCGAAACATAACGCGCCGCGGCGGCGCCGTGGCCGCGGCGTTTCTGAGCGCTCGCCGCGGGATCGGGGCGAGGCGGTTGAGCAGCCGCGCGGTCCGCGGTATGGGGTCGGCCATGTCGAGCCGACGCCGCGCACCCGAGCTCCCGGGCAGGCCGCCCTCCGCCCCCGCGCCGGGAGGGCGCCGCCGCGAACCCCGGGGGGTCGCCCTGTGACAGCGCTCGTGATCCGCCGGGCGGCGCCCGCCGACGTGGAGATCATCGCGGCGAACAACCGGGCCATGGCGCTCGAGACGGAGGGCAAGGTGCTGGACACCGCCACCACCCTCCGCGGCGCCGCCGCGCTGATCGCGGATGAGACCAAAGGGTTCTATCTGGTCGCCGAGCGCGCCTCCGAGGTGGCTGGGCAGCTGATGGTGACCTACGAATGGAGTGACTGGAGAAACGGCACTTTCTGGTGGATCCAGTCCGTCTACGTGTCGCCCGCGGCGCGGCGCAGCGGGGTCTTCCGGGCGCTGTACCGGCGAGTCCACGAGATGGCGGCGGACGCGGGGGACGTATGCGGCATCCGCCTCTACGTGGAGACCGCGAACGCGCGTGCGCAGTCGACCTATGTCGCGCTCGGAATGAAGCGGTCGCACTACGAGCTCTACGAGCTCGATTTGGACTTCGGCTCGTCCTGAGGTGTCCGGCCGTCCTGGTTCTGGGCGGGGGGTACGACCGCGGGCATCGACGGCCAGGAGCCCTTGACGAGGGCGCGCATCGCGGCCGTCTTCAGCGCGACCTCCGAGGGGTCGAGGAAGACGCCGAGGGCCTGGCGGATCTGGGGGAGGGACCGGATGAGATCGGCAGGCGTCATCGCGTCGGGCGGCGACACGCCGCTCCGCTCGCAGGCCTCCTGGATGATCTTCCTGGCGAACGCGGGCGCGAGGCCGCAGCACTCGACCACCTGCTCGAAAAGCGAGCGCATGAGCTGGTTCCCCCGGGGTAACGTCTGACGCGCGGCGCGTCTTTCACTTGGGCGAGCACATACCGCCCCACGACAAGAATAGCCTACCTCCTATGTCGCGCTCGTGAGACGGCGACTGACGTTCTGCTGGTTTTCGCGGCGATGTAGGTGCGACAGCGACGCGTTCCATGGCTGACAGCGCGACCTCGGCTCGCGCGGCCTGCGCGAGGCGGAGGGCGATGGCGGCCGCCGGAGCATTGGACGGGCCTCCATGGCCGGAGTGTTGGACGGGTCGGCAAAAAGGATCATCGCCGGGCGGGCCGCGCGCGTGAGGATCGCTGCGCCGGCGCGCAGGCGCAGCGCGCCGCGTCTGTCCAGCGTTGACGTCCGGGGACGCAGGTGCGCCGATGGCGTCTCGCGACGCCTCGTGACATCGCGCGTTACCTCGTCGCTGGCCGGCGCGTGATCACCTCGCTGGCCGGCGCATGCGCTGTTTGACGCATCACCGCCCCGCTGGCGGGCGCGTCACCGCCCCGCTGGTCGGCGCGTCACCGCCCGCTCGTGGGCGTGTCACAGCCCCGAGGGTTTGAAGGGGGTCCGGGAGGTCGCCCGCGGAGCGCTCCGCTTCGGCTCCGTCGCCTTCGGCGCCGCGGTGCGGACGGCCGGCGAGCGGGGGGCAGGCTTCGCCGTCGAGGCGGTGGATCCGCCCGCTGTGCGCGTGTCCGGCCGACCCGTCCTGGGCTTGACGGCCACGGGCGGGGTCGCTCTGGGCGCCGGCCGCGAGACGGCGTTCGTCGCGCGGTTGGCGGTGGGAGCAGGGCCATGCGCGGATCTGCCCAGCGCGGAGCCCTGGACGGCGCGGCCGGGAGCGGGGGCATGGGCGGAACCGACGGGGGAAGGGCTGTGCGCGGCTCGGCCGGGGGCGGGGACCTGACCGGCGCCGCCGGGGGCGAGAGCCTCGACGGCCCCGGCGGGCTGCCCTGGCGCGGCGGCGTGGACCGTCGCGCCGTCGGCCACGGTCGCGGGCAGGTGCGGCGAGCTCGGGAGGACCGGGGCGCTCTCCGCCGCTTCTCGAGCGGCGGGCTCGCGCGCGCCGAAGGCGAAGAAGGCGCCCACGCCGGCCGCGAGCGCGACCGCGCAGACGCTGGCGATCACGCTGCGGCGCACGAGGTGCTGCCGGCGGAACACGGGCTCCGAGACGACGGCGCCGAGCCCCGGCGCGCTGCCCTCGGCGCTCGAGAGGTCCGGCGTCGGCCCGAGGATCTGCAGGCCGAGCGGAGAGCGGTCGCTCAAGGGAGCGCTCTGGCTCAGCGGGTCGCCCAGGGGAGCGCGCTGGGTCAGCGGCTCGCCCAGGGGAGCGCGCTGGCTGAGCGGCTCGCCCAGGGGAGAGCGCTGGCTGAGCGGCTCGCTCCGCGGAGAGCGCTGGCTCAGGGGCAAGGGCTCGCTCCGAGGGGAGCGCTGGCTGAGCGGCGAGCGCGCCGACATCGGCCCGGACCTCGGGCCCGACGCGGGGCCGCTCCGCACGCTGATGGGCGCGGTGAGGTCGCGCAGGCCGACCTCCTTGATGAGCGCCTCCACCGCCCGGGGCGACGACACGGCGAGGCCCGGCGTCTGCGCGGCCGCCTCTTCCAGCGTCTCGGCGAACGCCGCCGCGGTCGGGAACCGGTCGTCCGGGTCGGCGCGCAGCGCGCGCATGCAGATCGTGTCGAGCGCGGCGGGGACCGACGGCACCACCGCGCGCGGACCAGCGGGCGGGCCCTTCAAGATCTGCGCGATCAGCGCGCCGTCGTTGTCGGCCTTGAACAGGCGCTCCTCCGTGAGCATCTCCCAGAGCACCACGCCGGCCGAGTACACGTCGCTGCGGCGGTCGACCTGCTCGCCCTGGATCTGCTCGGGCGCCATGTACGAGAGCTTGCCCTTGAGCGCGTTCCCCTGCGTCGACATGAGCCGCGTCTCGGCGCGCGCCACGCCGAAGTCGGTGATGCGCGAGACGCCGTCGATGCCGACGATCACGTTCTGCGGCGAGACGTCGCGGTGCACGAGGTTGAGCGGCTCGCCCTCGGAGCCGGCGAGCTCGTGCGCCGCGTGCAGGCCCGCGAGCATGTCGAGGAAGATGCGGAGCACGATCCCGATGGGGACCCGCCGCTTCGCCCGCGCGCACGTGCGGAGCAAGAGGTGCAGCGACGGGCCCTCGATGTACTCCATGACGAGGAACAGCGGGTCCTCGACGAGATCGAACGTGGCGACGACGTTGGGGTGGCGGACCCGCGCCGCGAGGCGCGCCTCGTCGAGGAACATCGCGACGAACTCGGGCTCCGACGCGATGTGCGGGTGCATCATCTTCAGGGCGACGAGGCGCTCGAACCCGCCGGCGCCGATCGCGCGCCCGAGGTACACGGTGGCCATGCCGCCCGACGCAATGGCGCGCAAGCTCTCATAGCGGCCAGCGTGCAAGGTCACACGACCAGGCTACACCATGCGTGGTGCGTTCTCCACGAGTCATGCGCCGCATCTCCACGTGAGTGTGCCTGCGCGTGCGCGCGCGAGCACGCACACGGCCACGACGAAAACCCGATTTCCTCCCGATGTGAGGCGCGCTGCGACCGATCGCCGACAGCCTAGGCTCACGTGATCCTTCGGTCGGCGATCGGCGGCGATGGCGCATGCGCGCGGGGCGCGGGGGCGCGTGGCAGGCTCGCGCGCGGGCGCGGAGGAGGCCGCGCGATCAGCTCACGATCGGCAGCCGCCTGGCCGCCGGTCGCGCGCGCGGGCCGCCCTGCTCGCGCTCGCGCAATGCGAGATCGTGCTCGATGATCGTTAGGGGATTTTCGTAGGTCGGTAGAGGGAGATCCTTATTCTTTGCGTACACGGGGTGCCGGCCGTGCTTCTTGTACCATTCGGCTACCGTGGCATTGGCCTTCATCTTCTCGAGGATGTTCCGCCACCCGGCGCCGGTGTTGTACGCGCAGAAGCTGATCTCGCCGAGCTGCGTTCCGTACGGAATGATGCACATCTCGGTGCGGCGGAAATCGTAGTTGAACAGGTCCTGGAACCACATGCCCGCCACGAACAGGACCCGCCACTCGTAGTCGCGGGCGTCGCCCTCCCCGGCGTGCGCGGCGCCCGTCTGGCTCATGAACTGCTTCACCAGGGTCGCGAGGTGGAAGTTCGGCGGCGCCTTCTCGGGCCGGTAGCGGCGCAAGAGCGCGGCGACGACCTGCGCCTTCGTGAGCGCGCGGCCGCGCCCGGCGTCGAAGATGGCGCGCAGGTCGGCGAGCAGCCCCTCGACGTCGATGAAATCGAGCAGCGGGACCACCTGCTTCGTCTTCTTGTGGACGAACAGCGCGGTCCCGATCCCGCAGTTCGGGTGGCACCCGCAGTTGAGCTGGCCCCAGTCCTTGTCGGGGCCGTCGAGCAGATCGGTCACGTTGCCGAAGGGGCTGAGCGCCGACAGGGGGAACCAGTCGCGGAGCGGGTCGGTCACGCCGGTCTGCCGGGCGACGTCGTGCGCGAGGTGGCTCAGCGTGTAGCGCTGCTTCTCGCGCAGCTCGTCGGAGATGTCCTCGTCGCGGCCGGTGAAGCTGACCGGCTGGAAGCTGACGACCGTGATCTTGTCGGCGTTCTGGACCGCGAAGTCGATGATCGGGCCCACCTGGTCGTTGTTCACGCCGTTGACGATCGTCACGACCAGGATGACGTCGATCCCGGCGGCCGAGAGCTCCTCGATCGCCCGCAGCTTCACGTCATAGAGGTTCGCGATCTTCCGGTGGCCGTTCGCGGCGTTCGTCACCCCGTCGAACTGCAGGTACGCCATCCGGAGGCCCGCCTCCTTGGCCTTCCTGGCGAAGCCCGGCTCCTCCGCGAAGCGGAGCCCGTTCGTCGCGCACTGCACCGCGAAGTACCCCTTCTTGCGCGCGTACCGGATCGCGTCGAGGAAATGCGGGCTCAGCGTCGGCTCGCCGCCGGAGAACTGGATCGACATCTGGCGGCGCGGGCGCACCTCCGCCGCGTCGTCCAGGATGCGCGTGATCTCCTCCCACGAGAGCTCGTGCACGTAGCCGACCTGATTGGCATCCATGAAGCACGGGTCGCACATCATGTTGCAGCGGTTCGTCAGATCGACCGTGAGCACCGAGCCGCGGCCGTACCGGATGGTGCTCGAGCCGTGGTTGTGGATCCTGTCCGGCGTCATCTCGACGTCGCGGCCGCCGAACAGGCGCTCGATCCGGGCGAGGAAATCCGGGTCGATCGAGATCGTGTCCGAGAAGGAGCCGTGCTTCGGGCACGTCTTCTCCATGACGACGCGGCCGTCGCGCGCGACGATCCGGGCGCGGATCTCCCCGGGCTTGTCATGGATGAGCTTGGTCCAGTCCGCCCTGCCACTCAGGATCTCGGCGCGCGCCTCCTTGACGCAGCGCGGGCACAGGCTGTCCGTCTCGCGAGGCCAGCCGAGCGGGGGCTTCGAGCGCTCGCCGCCCCGCGGGATCGGCTTGTCGCTCCACTTCGGGTGGAACGGCTTGGGCTCGCCGCCGAGCCGGCTCAGATGCTGCAAGAGTGGCCACGCCTTGTTGGCCGATACCGTGATGGCCTTTTCCAGTGTCCGTACCAGGTCGATCAAGCGTCACCTCGCTCACAGGCGCATTTCGCGGCCGCACCGTAGGTCGACCTAGCGCGTGCTTCCATCAAATTCCAGGCTCGTCACGCCGCGTTGGCGCGCCCTCCGCGGCTCAGCCCGGGGAGTGACAGCGGGCCGTCGATCGCGGGATAGTACGGGGCGCGTATGCGATTCCTCCCTGGAACCCACCGCGCCCTGGGCCTCGCCGCGGCGCTCGCGGTCGCGGCGGCGGCGGGCGCGGCCGTGGCGCAGCCGGTCGCGCGGGCGCCCCGGCCCGCGGAGGACAGCGGCAGGGCCGAGGCCGGCGCGGCGCCGCTGCGCGGCAGCCTCGGCGTGCCCGTCGCCGAGCGGCTGCTCGCGTCGAGCGACCCGGAGGCGCGGCTGCGCGGCATCGAGCGGCTCGGCGCGATCGGCACCGAGGAGGCGGTGACCGCGCTGCTCGCCGCGGTCGATCAGGGGGGCCCGGCGGCGCGGGATCCCAGGGCGCGCCTCGCGGCGGCGCGGGCGCTCGCCCCGCACGCGCAGCGCGACAGCGTGCGCCAGCTCCTCTCGCGCGAGCTCTCGGAGGGCGGCGGCCCCGCGCGCGGCGCCGCCTCCCCGCTCGGCGAGGTGCTGCGCGGCACCGCCGCCCTCGCGCTCGCGCGCGCCGGGGAGCGGCGCGCGCTCGGCGCGCTCGTGAACGCGATCGTGCAGGGCGGGGCCGCGGGGGAGGCCGCCGCGCTCGCCCTCAAGGCGTACCCGCCCGAGTCGCTCCAGCTCCTGCTCGGGAGCCGCAAGCGGCTCGAGCCCGCGCTCGTGAGCTTCCTCGGCGAGCTCGGCGATCTCCGGGCGATCGCGGCGCTGCGGCCGATGCTCGAGGGCGGCGACCGGGCGGCGCAGGTGGCCGCGGCGCGCGCCCTCGCGCGGCTCGGCGACGAGGCGGCGCTGGCCAAGGCGCGCGCGTGGCTGAGCAAGCCGGAGCCGGGGCTCTTCGAGGCGACCGTCGAGATCCTCGTCCACCTCGGCGCGCCGGAGGCGCCGGACGCGGTGGCCTCGCTGCTCGGGTCCGAGCTGGGCCGGCTCGAGGGGCTCAGGCTGGCCGAGCTCGCGCCGGCGGAGCGGCTCGTGCCGGCGCTCGCGCGCGCGCTCCCGCTGCTCCCGGAGGACGCGCGGCCGCGCGCCGTCGCGGCGATCGGCCGCGCGGGCGGCGCGGAGGCGGCGCGGCAGCTGCGCCGGCTGACGCTCGAGCGCCCCGAGCTCGCGACGGCCGCGGCGTTCGCGCTCGCGACGATGCCCGGGGCCGAGGCGCGGGCCGCCGTCGCGGAGCTCGTCGACGGGCCGCGCGCCGCGAAGGACGCGGAGCTCCGCAGGCTCGGCCTGCGCGCGGGCGTGGTGCGCGGGCTCGCGCTGCGCGACGCGCCCGGGTCGCTCGAGGGGCGGCTCCTCGCCGCGCTCGCGGCGCCGAAGGGGTCGAGCGATCGCGCCGTCGGGGTGTTCGGGGCCGTGGCGCTCGGCCTCCGCGACCCGCTCGAGGCCGTCGGCGGGTGCTCTCCGGCCTCGTGCGATCGCGCGGCGGTCCACGCGGCGGCGCGCGGCGCGCTCGCGCGGGGCGAGCGCGCCCTCGCCGCGCTGGCGCCGCTGTTCGCGGAGCTCGCCGCGCCGGGCGGCGGCGGCGCCGCGCCGGGCGGCGGCGCCGCGCCTGGCGGCGACGACGCCGCGCCCGACGCGGCGGCGATCTCCGCCGGCGTCGCGCTGCTCGCGGAGCCTCGGGGCGGCGCGGTCGCGACCTCGCGGCTCGCCGCGCTCGCGGAGGCGGGCGGCCCGCTGTCGCCGCTCGCGGCGCGCGCGCTCGCGGCCCGCGACGACGAGGTGGTCCGCGGCAGGCTCAAGCGGCTGCTCGAGGGGAGCGATCCGGTCGTGCGCGCGCACGTCGCGCTCGGCCTCGGGAGCGACCCGTTGCCCGACAGCGTGTCGCTCCTCGCGCGCGCCTACCGCTTCGAGGACGACCCCGCGGTGCGCCGCGCGATCGTCCGCGGGCTGTCTCGGCGCACCGAGGTGCAGCGCCGGCGCGTCCTGCTCGCGGCGCGGGATCTCGATCCCGACGAGGGGGTGCGCGCGCTCGCGCGGGCCGCGCTCTCCGGCGCCGGCGCGCCGGCGCTCGATCCGCCGCGCGCCGCGCTGGCCACGGGGGTGGTGTGGATCGCGATCGTCCCGAACGACCAGGGCGCGGCCGCGGGCGCGTCGTCGCGTCCGGCGCGGCTCGTCCGCCCGGATGGGCTGGCGGTCCCGGTCGTGGCCGATCCCGACGGCGTGCTCCTCGTGCCGGCGGTGCCGCCCGGGGTGAGCTCCGTCCTGCTTGCGCCGGCCGCACCCCCGGGGGACGCTGGCTCATGACGACGATGAGCAACGCGACGGACGAGAGCCGCACGGGCGAGGGGCCGGGCGAGGGACCCGGCGTGGAAGCCGGCGTGGACTCCGGCGTGGGATCGCGCGCGGAGCCCCGCGCCGCGGCGTCTCTGGCCGAGGGCGACCGCGCTCCCGCGAGCGGCGACAAGGCCGCGGGCGCGATGTCGTTCGAGGAGTCGACGCGCCGCCTCGCGAAGATCGTGGCGGAGCTCGAGGGCGGCGATCTGCCGCTCGAGCGCGCGCTGTCGCTCTTCGAGGAGGGCATCCGGCTGTCGCGGTCGGCGCAGGAGCGGCTCGACCGCGCGGAGAAGCGCGTCGAGGAGCTGCTCGGGATGGACGCCGACGGGCGCCCGGTGACGCGCGAGTTCGAGGGCTGAGCGGAGCAAGGGTGAGATGAGGACGGCCGCGGCGCTGATCATCGGCAACGAGCTGCTCAGCGGGAAGATCGCTGACGAGAACCTGTTCGTGCTCGCCGGCACCCTGCGCGCGCTCGGCGTCAAGCTGGAGCGCGCGGTGATGGTGCTCGACGACCTCGAGGTGATCGCCGCGGAGGTGCGGGCGCTCTCGGCGTCGCACGACTGGCTCTTCACGAGCGGCGGCGTGGGCCCGACGCACGACGATCTGACGATCGCGGGCGTCGCGCGCGCCTTCGGCGTGCCGGTGGTCGGCGCGCCCGACATGGAGAGCATGCTGCGCGAGTACTACGGCGAGCGGCTCACCGAGGGGCACCTGCTGATGGCGCGCATCCCGGAGGGCGCGCGGCTCGTGACCGGCGGCAGCGCCGCGTGGCCGGCCGTCGTGATGCGCAACGTGTGGATGCTGCCCGGCGTGCCGCAGATCTTCCGGGCCAAGCAGGCGCTCATCCAGGCCGAGCTCTCGGGCGGCACGCCGTTCGTCTCGCTCGCGGTGTTCACGACGCTCGACGAGGGGCAGCTCAAGCCGATGCTCGACCGCGTGGTCGAGGCGCACCGCGACGTCGACATCGGCTCCTACCCCCGGTGGTCCGGCGTCGAGTACCGCACGAAGCTCACGTTCGACGGCCTCGTCGAGGCGAAGGTGCGCGCGGCGCGCGACGCCTTCGCCGAGAGCCTGCCCGCGGGGACGGTCGTCCGCGTCGAGTGACGCGCGCCGCCCTCGCTCCTCGGACGCGGCGCTGCGCGAGGGGCTCTCGCGCGCGCTGCTCCTGCGCGACCAGGCCTACGAGGTCCTGCGCGGCGTCGCCGGCTCGGGCAAGGAGGCGCGCGAAGAGCTCGCGCAGGCGGCCGGCACCGCGGAAGATCCTGGCGCGCTCGCGCGCGGGCTCACCCGGCTCGCCGCGCTCGGCAAGCGCTACCTCGCGCAGAAGAAGGGCCCCCTCGCCGTGCGCGCCAAGCTGATGCGGCTCGACCAGGACTACGTCGAGCGCCTCGAAGAGGCCGCCAAGGAGCTGACCCAGGCCGCGAAGACCGCGGCCGCGCGCCCCGCGGGCCAGAAGGTCACGAGCGGCGATCTCGACCGGGCCGACGGCATCAACCTGATCCTGCTCGAGCAGATCGTGCGGGTGTTCGAGCGCGCCAACGAGCAGGATCCGACCATCCCGCGGCTCGTGCCCATCGCGACGCGGCGGCTCTTCAGCCGGAGCACCAGGAAGAAGGCGAGCGAGACGCCTGGCGGCGCGGCTGGCGCGGCTGGCAGCGGCAGCGCTGGAAGCGGCAGCGCCGGCGGCGCGCCGCCGGACGAGGAGGATCCGCTCGAAGGCGACGACGCGCCGGTCTGAGCCAAGAGCGCTCTACGCGGATCCGAGCGTCGACCGAGGGCTCAGGCTGCAACCTGGGCCCTCTTCCTTTGTTCTGTCACGCCCTTGCCGGCGACTTTCGGGCGGACCCTCGCCGGCGGCCATCTCGCATCCATTTCCCATTCCCGTGGATCTGCGTGGCCACCTGCAGTGGGCGAACACCTGCCCAGCATAAGTGGTTTTCTACCGCTGATTCGGCAACCAGCGCGCGTGGGGGACGCCACCGGCGCGAGGCGTATCGGCTTCGCGTGCGGGACGTCACGAGCTCTTCCGGTTGACTGCGCAGCGCGCTGTAAATCGGAGGTGAGGACCTGCTGTGCGGCCGAGGCACACGGCCACGGCCGAGATGCCGAGGGCGGAGGAAGGGAGATCGGGGACACGCTCCTCGGCCGAGCAATGTCCTACCGATTTTGTGAGGACGCTTGTACCTGGAGAACGGGCGGGCGAGCGTACGCCGGCGAGAAAAATCGCGGGGTGGAGGCAATGAGTATGAGGGAGCGATCCAAAGCGAGACGGCGGAGGACGATTCTCGCTGTGGCTGTCACCGCGCTGGCGCTGGGCGTGATGGCGGCAGGGTGTTTGTGGGGGAGCGAGGAGCACGCGCCCGGCCGGTTCTGCGCGCAAGCGAACACCAGCGTGAACGAGCACTGCGTGGACGCGAGCGAGGGCCCGGGCAGCGCGTGGAGCGAGGCCGAGGCGGACGGCGAGCTGCCGATCCAGATGTGGGCGGTCGAGCCGAGCGGCGCGATGCTCGACGATTTCGCCGCGAACGAGGCGGAGCTCCGGGCCTGGTTCGACAACATCGATCGGGCGGTGGCCTACGTACGCGACGAGGAGAAGAACGCCGAGTCGCTCCGGGCGACCCTGCACGGCAGGCTCCTCGGGCTGCTCTTGCAGTCCAGGCAGCGCCAGGAGGCGATCTTGAAGGAGGAGCCGGTCCGCGCGGCCGACAACTTCCAGCAGGCGATGACCGACAAGGCGAGCGCCGAGGAGGAACCGCTCGTCGCCGCGCTCGCGGCCGACAAGCAGGCGATGGCGGTCGTGCAGGCTATCTTCGAGCAGGCCCGGAGCGACGCCGCGCCGCTGCAATCCAGGTACGCGGGTGTCGCGGCGCGGTTCGCCGCGTACCGCGCGACCGAGGCGGTGGAGACGGCGGCGTACGCGGCGCTGTCGAAGCAGGCATCGCGGTCGGACATCGACGGCCTCGACGGCGCGGAGCAGGCGGTGCTCGCGGCGGCGCGCGAGGCGAGCCGGGCGCCGAACGAGCTCGCTACGGAGATCATGACGCTGTCGGCGGAGCTCCGGGCGCTCGCGGTCTCGTTCGAGGAGGCGATCGCGCCGCACAAGGAGGTGCTCGCGACGCACGGCGCGGTCGTGCCGGACATGACCTCGGGGGCGCTGCGCTCACTGAGCGCGATGCTGGGCTACGCGCAGCGGCGGGTCGCCCGGAGCGATGCGACGGCGACGGCGCTGATCGGCGGCATCGCGCTGCGGCGGCAGGCGCTCCACGTGCTGCAGGCGGACGAGGGGGCGCGCGAGGCGATCGCGCGGTCGCGGATGGAGAGGGCGTCGGAGGTGTTCGGTGAGGGGGCGCGCGCGCGGGTGGAGGCGCTGTCGGCGGCGCCGCCGGTCAGCGAGAAACTGGGGCTGCCGCTGCTGGCCGAACGGTGCGGGGCGCTCGTGGCGCTGATGCAGATGCGGCCGCTCTGCGAGGCGGCGGGGGCGTCGTGGCGCGAGGCCGGGTGCGCGGTGCTCCGCGGGCGGTTCGACGCCGCGGAGGCGGAGCTCAGGACGGGCCTGCCGCGGAAGATCGCAGCGGGCCTCGCGGCGCTGCGGGAGAAGGGGATGGCCGCGGCGGCGCTCGATGCGGTGCAGGCGAGGCTCGACGCGGGCGACGTGAAGGGCGCCGCGATCGCGTATGACGCGGCGGTGCGCGGGGCGGAGGGGACATGAGAGGCTCGAAGGACGTCGCGCGGCGCGGCTTCTGCGCCGCGGTGTTCCAGAAGCTCATCGCGCTGATGACGGCGCTTTCGGTGCTGGCGCCGTCGTCGACGTGGGCGCGCACCCGCACGCCGTACACCGTGCACTGGAGGAGCTACGGTGATGCCGATTCGTGCGGTTCTACCGAGCTCGAGACCGAGGGCGATGCCATCTTCGAGGCGAACCGGACGCCGCTGCCCACCTACGGGGTGCCGGGCGCGCTGCAGATCGAAGCCGACGGCTCGCGGAGCAACACGCTCGAGGCGGAGTTCGACTCGGTGCTGCTGCGCACGGGCAGAAACGAGTTCCACTTCGGGGTCCACACCGTCAACGGCAACGACTGGTGTACCCACGCGCGCGAGGTGGTGCACCTCGTCTCGGAGCCGCTCGGGCTGAACAAACCGCTCTTCGACATCCGCCGCGATGGGATCGGGTTCGAGGGAAGTACCGAGGTCGACCTGAGCCTTTCGGAGATCAACCCGGCGCTCGCGCGCGACATCGCGGAGCTGGAGGTCAGGATCGCCCGGCTGATGACGGAGCTCCTCCGCAACGCCGCGAGGGTCGCGGACCTCCGGGCGCGGATGGACCTCTTGCGGCAGCTCGACACGGAGCTGCACGACCTGGCGAGCCGGCCGCTGGACGAGATCTCGCGGACCGACCTCGACGCGATCCTCGACCGGTACAAGGACGTTGTCGACGCGGAGACGCGGGCGGCGATGGAGCAGCTCGTCGACGACCTGAAGAAGAGCGTCAGCGACCTGGAGAGCGAGCTCGCGCGGCTGCTCGACGAGTTCGGCGCGCAGGCCGATGAGGTCGCGGACCTCGCGACGCAGGACGCGCATGCCGAGGGGTGGGACCCGGACGACCCGTGGAACTACGCGCTCGGGGAGAGCGAGGTGCCGTGGGTCGAGGTGCCGGACATCGCGGACGTGGACGGGGCGTTCGAGGAGGGGAGGGATCCTTATGCGGGGTACGCGGACGCGGTGATCGCGGCGCTGGAGGCCGACGTGAGCGGCGGGGTCGTGGTCGCGCGGGCGGACTTCGTGGCGAACGTGCGGGCGTGGCGAGAGAACAGCGCGGCGCTGGAGATCGCGCTGCGCGACCGGATGGGCGTGTCGCTTTCGGAGACGAACGCGTTCCTGAAGGCGCAGAACCGGATCACGGCGGTCGTGCGGCGGTTCATGGATGCGTCGGACTGGTTCGTGGACACGCCGGTGCCGGCGGACCTGCGGGCGCAGGTGGACACGGTGCTCAAGCCGCGGTTCGATGCGCTGGCGGACCAGATGAAGGACAGCCTGAACCAGTGGACCGGAGACGGGCTCGACCTGGAGCAGACGCAGCTCTACCAGACGATCAGCGCGTTCGCGGGCGCGATGTCGACGGTCGGCGAGGGGGTCGAGGCGTACGCGGAGGTGATGCAGACGCTGGTGCACGCGACGACGCGCATCGGGGTGGGGTTCGTGCCGGTGGTGGGGCCGACGCTCGACCTGTGCGAGGCGGTGACGGGCAAGGAGTGGTGCCTGCCGGCCGGGCGAGAGCTCAGCGACGAGGAGCGGATCTTCTCGGGGCTGGGCTTCGGGCTCGGGGCGGTCGGGCACGTCTGGCACGGCATCGCCGCCGCCGGCGCGCTACCGCCGCGTGGGATCCGGATCGCCGGGGAGATCGCGGCGGTCGATAAGGTCGTTGTCAAGGGGTTCGAGGTATGGAGGCTCCGCGGGTTCAAGACGCTGAAAGGGCACGTCGCGGAAGCCGGGTTCAACCCCTTCGAGAAGGCGGCGATCAGTCACATGACCCGCGAAGGGCGGGCGCTCCTCGGCGTCGGCGACGAAGGCGTGCGCGAGATGCTTAAGATGCCAGCGAGCGTGAAGGCTCCAGACTTCGTGACGGTGTCCCGGGGGCAGAAGCTGATCGTGAGCGAGGTGAAGGGGGGAAATGAAATCAAGGTCAAGGAAGTGGTCAAGCAGTTGTCAAGCGGGATGGAGGGGCTGCGACAGAAAGGGGTCGTCGGAGATGTCGAGCAGGTCGAGCTCATCATGGCGCGGGGTGGCAAGTTCAGCCCGGAAAATACCTATACCGTCAAGGATGGGTACCTCTTCAATGTGAAGAGGGGCAAGAGGGAGCCCCTGAACGGGTTCAACAGACCCATCCGGGTGATCCAGCTATGAGCGACTCAGGACCGTGGTTCTTCGCCTGGTGTGATGGCGCACAGACACTCGACGTGTATCTCGCAACGTTGTCGGCGCTGGTGCACCCAGGAACTCAGATGACCGTAATGAATGACGGTAACCTCACCGACACGACGTCCATGGACGAGGCGGTCGCGATGATCCGCGCCGAGTTCGCCGAAGGTCCTTCCGGTGGAGCACTCTTCGACGTCATGCTGAGCGGCACCAAGCGCCTCTTCGGTTGCAGCAGTGACTGCTACACCGAAGAGGCCGCCGGTGACATCTCGGCCGGCCCCATCTTCATGTCCACGTGCGACCAGCGTAGGTTTCTCTGCTCTTATCTCGAACTCGCCTGGGGCAGGGGCCCGCGCTCGATCGAGGCCGAGGCAGCGGTCGCGTGGCACCTGCTCCGGGACGATCTCGAGGACCTTCTGCTCCGCCTCTGCGCGCCGGACGCGAGCGGGCGCGTCCGCACCGGCGCGTGCACGAACGGGGGAGACTGGATCGCACCCGTCCGCATGTGCGCGACGTACAACGCGGACTCGCGGGAGATCGCGCGCGACCTCGCCCTCTCGTGGCTACAGCGCCACGACAAGGAGATGGTATCGCGCAACGCGGGCCTGTCGCTGGAAGCGCTCCGCGCGCGGGTGGAAGCCGCGCCGGCCGGGGCGCGCGTTCCGCTCAAGGGTGGCAGCGAGCGCGCGCACGCGCTCTCCCGCGAGACCGTCCTCAAGGCGCTGGCGACGCCGCCCTCCGCGTTGCTGGAGGCGCTCGAGGCCGCGGCGGCGCCCGACGAGGCGTGGCGCGCCGCAGAGCCGCGCGCGCGAGAGATCCTGGCGCTGACGAGCCAGATCGCGGAGACCGGCGAAGGCCCGCCCACGTGGGCGGTGCACACGGACACGCGCGCCCACGTCCGCTTCCTCCGAAAGCACGCGCCTTTTCACGTGCGCCGCCTCGCGGGCGGCGGCGTGATCCTGGCGACCCACCCGTTCCGCTCGCTCTGGCCGCTCTGGGTCGACGCGCTCTTCTCGCTCGGCCTGATGCCCTGACCCAGCAACCTCATGAGGGTGAACCAAGGATGAAACCAGGGCCGTACTTCTTCGCCTGGTGCGACGAGGCAGAGCGGGTCGACGCGTTCGCGGGGGCGCTGCCGGCTCTCGTCGCGCGCGGGAGTTCTATCAGCGTGAGGATGGGCTCCGACGTGGATCGCACGGTGAACTTCGTGGACGAGGCGGTCGCGATGATGCGCGCCCGCTTCGGACGCACCGATGCCGAAACCTACTTCGACATGGAGCTCGACGACCGACGCATACTCTGTGGCCACTATCGCTGCTTCACCGACAAGAGCGAACGTCTCAAGCCACGGGGCCCCATCCACATGGTCCCTGCCAGCGCGGCGGACATTCTCCCGCTCGATTTGTACCTCGCCCTGGGCAGCGGACCGCGCTCCGTCGAGGCGGAAGCCGAGCTCACGTGGCACAGCGTTCTGGACGACCTCGAGGACCTGCTGCTCCGCCTCTGCGCGCCCGACGCGAGCAGGCGCGTCTCGACCGGCGGCTGCACCAGCGCGTGGACCTGGCTCGCGCCGGTCTCGATGTGCGCGACGTACCACGCGAACGCCGGCGACATCGCGCGCGATCTGGCCCTGTCGTGGGTCAGCCTCCACGACAAGGAAAAGGTCTCGCTGATCGCGGGCATGTCGCTGGAGGCGCTCCGCGCGCGGGTGGAAGCCGCGCCGGCCGGGGCGCGCGTGGTTCCGACGGACAAGAGCGGGCGCTCGATCCCGCTCTCCCGCGAGACCGTCCTCAAGGCGCTGGGCCTGCCGGGCTCCGCCCTGATCGAGGCGCTCATCGCCGCGGCGGACGTGCCCGACGAGGCGTGGCGCGCCGCGGCGCCGCGCGCCGAGGAGATCCACAACCTGACGGCGCAGGCCGGGGCGCGCGGCGAGTCGTTCACCCGCGGCGGCGGGCCCCTCACCTGGGTGAAATTGACGGGCGAGCACGTCTACTTCCTCGTCGACCACGCCCCGTTCCACGTGCGCCGCCTGCCGAGCGGCGGCGTGGTGCTGGCGACCCACCCGTACCGCACGGTGTGGCCGCTCTGGGCCGACGCCCTCTTCTTGCTGGGCATCACGTCATGACGCAGGGCGCCCGCCTACTCTCCCTGGCAGGTTCCGCACCTGGAAATGCTGGGCAACGCACCCCCCCTGAGCGCGCGGAGCGTCGAGTGACGCGCGCCGCTCTCGCTCCGCCCGCCGGCGCCGGCGTCGTGGTGGTCCTCGTGTCGCGCGATGGGATCGGCGCGCTCGGTGCCGTCCGTGGCGGTGCCGTCTGTCCAGGCGATGCCGCCTGGTGCCCATTGCCGTCTCTCGACGTGTTTTCTCATGCCTTGAGGGCTTCTCCCCTCGCCGCCTCCCTGTCGCCTCCAGCCCCCGCGTCGTTGCGGGCTCGTGCGGCGGTCGTGTAGTGTCGGGCGCCATGAAACGCGGTTTCGCGGGCGCTTCGGGAGCGTCGATCGCCGCTCTCACGCTGCTCTGGGCAATCTCGTTCGGCGCTGCCGGCTGCTATTATTCCGAGGACTGCGCGGAGACCTTCAGCTGCGAGCCGCCGCCGGCCTCCCCGCCGCCGTGTGCCGGCGATCCCGCCACGACGCCAGCGAAAGAGGAGTGCGGCGTGTTCGTCGCACGCCACGGCGACGATGCCCGCGCGGGGACGAGACAAGAGCCTGTGCGGACGTTGCAGCACGCGGTCCAGAAGGCGCTGCTGGAGGGCAAGCCGCACGTCTACGCGTGCGCCGAGGACTTCCACGAGGCGGTGCGCCTGCCGTCGGGCGTCGAGATCTGGGGAGGCCGCGCCTGCGAGCGCGAGGACTGGGCCTTCCTGGGCGCAGACCACCCGACCGTGGTCGCGCCGCCTGCCGGCCGCGTGCCGGTCCGGGTGCATGCCCATGGCGCCGTGCTCTCGGACCTCTTTTCCAGCGACCCGCGCTCGCTCCTGTTCGGCGTGCGGCTCGTGGCGGCGGACGCGATCGAGCCGGGCGGCTCGTCGATCGCGCTGATCGTGACGGACGACGCCGAGGTGGAGGTGAGGTGGAGCGAGATCTTCGCGGGCAACGGCGCGCCCGGCGCACCCGGGGAGGACGCGCCGCTCGACGTCGCGGAGGCCGGCGCGCGTGGGAACCATGGCGCTGCGGCCTGCTCGGAGGATCTCGTCGATGGCGCCTTGCCTGCGGTGACGCTGTGCCCCGACGGCAGCGCGTCGATCGGCGGTCGCGGCGGTTTCGGCGACCGCGATGCCGGCGGCGACGGTGAGAACGGCGCGGCGATCGAGCGTGATCCCGCGATGGCTCCGCTGGCCGGCGGCCAGGGCGGGAAGGGGGTAGCCGGGACCGACGCGTGTGACGCGGGCGAGGCCGGACAGGACGGCGCAGCGGGCGCGTCGGGCGAGGGCGGCGAGCAGAAGGCCGCGCGCGCCAGCGCCGAAGGGTGGCACGGCGCCTGGGGCGAAGCGGGGACGCCTGGCACAATCGGCCAGGGTGGCGGCGGCGGCGGCGGAACGCGAGGGAGCGGTGTCTGTGCGAGCACGGAGCCCCAGGGCGGCGCGTCCGGTGGCTCGGGCGGGGGCGGTGGCTGCGGTGGTCGCGGGGGCGGCGCCGGGCAGGCGGGCGGATCGAGCATCGCCATTCTCACCGTGGGGGCGGAGGTGGTCGTCGAGCACTCGTGGATCGTCGTGGGGACGGGGGGCGACGGCGGGCCCGGCGGACGCGGGCAGGCCGGGGGCTATGGTTGGCCGGGTGGCATCGGAGGAGCGGCCGGAATGAATGATCGGGGACAGGTAGAGTATGCCTGCGAGGGCGGCCACGGAGGGCAGGGCGGCCCCGGCGGCGGCGGCGGCGGCGGGCTCGGGGGGTACTCCCTCGCCGTTGCCCGAGTGCATGGCGGCATCGATCTCAAGGCGAGCACCGTCGTTCAGCTGAACTCGGCGGGCAAGGGAGGGGCGGGTGGTGGCTCCGACCGACGGCTCGGCCGAGGAGACGATGGCCTCGCCCAGGAAATCTGGTCGTTGGAGCAGCTGATCGAGCCACCGCGGTGAACCGCGGCGTGCCCATGCCGAATCGCCGATTCGCGAGGGAGAACGATGCAACAGAGCGTAGTGGCGTGGGCGGCGGTGCTGCTGGCGCTCGCCTCCATGGGGTGTGGAACGGCCGACCGCTGCGACGGCGGGGCGGGGTGTGGTGAGGCGGCGCCGACGGAGGCCGACTGTATCGAGGCGCTCGCCGCGCACAGGGCGGTGGATGGCTGCGGCGTCTTCGCTATCTCCTCCGCATCGGTCGAGAGCGGGGATGGCACCATGGCGAGCCCGGTGAGCTCGCTGGCGCGCGCGATCGAGCTCGCACGCGGCGGCCGGCGCCGCGTGTTCGCGTGCAACCGAGTCTACCGGGAGATCCTGACCATTCCCTCCGGGATCGACATCCACGGCGGGTTCGATTGCGATAGCGGCTGGCAGTACGACGCGGTCTGGTCGCGGACGGTAGTCCAGGTCACGTGGACACAGGCCCCGCAGACCATCGTGCCGGACGAGGGCGAGCGCCAGGGATTCGACGACGGCGTCACGACGCTCACGGATGTGAACTTCAGACAGATCGGCCCGTTCGACACTGTCGATGGCGGCCAGACCGCGTACGGGCTCGTCGTCGAGTCGAACGCGGCGGTGGAGCTGATCCGGAGCGACATCGTGGTCAGCCATGGCGCGAGGGGGCTCCATGGAAACAGCACGCGCGTCGACCAGCCGGAGCGAGCGCGCAACGGAGCGCCCGGGAACCCGGGGAACGACGGCTGCTCGGCCGGCACCGTGCCTGGAGGCGCACCGGTCACCACGATCTGCGACGACGGCTCCGTGTCCACGGGCGGCAAAGGGGGCGATGGCTACGTAGATCGCGGCGAGGCCGGGAGCGACGGGATGCCGCTGCCAAGCCCGAACCCTGATGGCCATGGCCTCGGAGGCAGCGGGGCGAGCGCGGAGGAGAACCGGTGTGAGCGCGGGAAACCGGGGCAGGATGGGGAGCCCGGCGCGGACGGCCGGAGCGGGCGCGGCCCGGGGCGGATGACCCGGGCGGGCTGGGTGGGTGAGAGCGGAACCGACGGCAAGGCCGGTGCGCCCGGAACGGCCGGCGGGGGCGGGGGCGCTGTCGGCGGCGCGGCCGCGTGCGGCGCGTCCCCGAAAGGCGGCCTGTCCGGCGGCTCCGGCGGCTCCGGCGGTTGCGGCGGCAAGGGGGGCGGCGGGGGCGGCCATGGGGGCGCCAGCATCGGCCTCGTCGTCTTCGCGGGCGCCAGAGCGACGTTGCGCGAGGTCGCGATCCAACCGGGCAGCGGCGGGGACGGCGGCCGGGGTGGCCGCGGACAGACCAGGGGGTATGGCGGGGTCGGTGGAGCCGGAGGGCAGCTGCGGGCAGATGGTTCTCGGGCCTGTGCGGGCGGCTCGGGTGGCTACGGCGGCGACGGGGGGCACGGCGGCGGCGGTACGGGGGGGCCATCGATCGGCATCGCCTATGTGGCCGAGGAACAGCTCACCCTGGAGAACGTCACCATCGAGCTCGGCGCGCCGGGCGAGGGCGGCTTGACCGACAAGCTGGACGGCGACAAGGGCGACGACGGCTTCGTCGCCGAGACGTACCGCTTCTCGCCGTGAGCGCGGCCGGCGTCGGGCTCGTCGGGCTCGTTCGGGATGCGGCAGTCGACGGGCGGGAGCGGTAGCCGCGCCTATCCGGCGCGCGGATGCCGACGGGTCTCCGCCGGATGCCGACGGGTTCCACCTCGGATGACGATGAACCCCCCGTCGGATGACGGCGGGTACCCGCCCCGATGACGACGTCTCCGGGCCGGATGACGATGGCTCGCCGGCCGATGCCGATGGGGTCCGGCCGGATGCGGATGGGCTCCGGCCGCATGCCGGCGGGCCCCAGCCCCGATGCCGATGGTTCCGGGTCGGATGCGGATGGCTCCCGGCCGGATGACGACGACGTCCACCTCGGATGACGATGGCCCGCTCCCGGAATGACGACGCCCTCCGCCGCGATGCCGACGGTTCCGCGCCGCGCGCTTGCGCGTCGCGCGTCGCGCTGTCGCCACCCACGGGCCCGCTCCCCGGCGCTCGCTGGCGCCATGACCAAAACTTGCCACGCCCTCGACGTGCCGCTCCGCATCTCCTTAGCCTGCGCAGATGGCCAAACCTATCTCTCCTCCCGAAGAGACCGACAACGATCCCACGCTCGAATCCCTCGCCGAGCGGCTCGGCAAGCCGGAACCCGGCATCATCGAGGCGTTGCTCGACGGCACGACCGAATCCCAGCTCGTCGAGCGAGGGCGGCAGATCGCCTCCTCGCGCGTCTTGACCGATCTGCGCCGCCTCTACGCGACGGCGCACGCGTGCTGGTCGGGCGCGTCGAAGGAGAAGCGGGAGAAGCTGCGCGGCTTCTCGCCGGAGCTGCTCGCGCTCGCGGTCGACCAGGCGCTCGCGCTGGAGCGGCTGCTCGAGGCGCACGAGAGCGCCGGGCAGAAGAAGGACGCGGCGCGCGCCACGACGGACGCGGCGCTGCGCGAGCGGCTCTCGCGCGCGCTGCTCCTGCGCGACCAGGCCTACGAGGTCCTCCGCGGCGTCGCCGGCTCGGGCAAGGAGGCGCGCGAAGAGCTCGCGCAGGCGGTCGGCACCGCGGAAGATCCGGGCGCGCTCGCGCGCGGGCTCACGCAGCTCGCCGCGCTCGGCAAGCGCTACCTCGCGCAGAAGAAGGGCCCCCTCGCCGTGCGCGCCAAGCTGATGCGGCTCGACCAGGACTACGTCGAGCGGCTCGAAGAGGCCGCCAAGGAGCTGACCCAGGCGGCGAAGACCGCGGCCGCGCGCCCCGCGGGCCAGAAGGTCACGAGCGGCGATCTCGACCGGGCCGACGGCATCAACCTGATCCTGCTCGAGCAGATCGTGCGGGTGTTCGAGCGCGCCAACGAGCAGGATCCGACCATCCCGCGGCTCGTGCCCATCGCGACGCGGCGGCTCTTCAGCCGGAGCACCAGGAAGAAGGCGAGCGAGACGCCTGGCGGCGCGGCTGGCGCGGCTGGCGCGGCTGGCAGCGGCAGCGCTGGAAGCGGCAGCGCCGGCGGCGCGCCGCCGGACGAGGAGGATCCGCTCGAAGGCGACGACGCGCCGGTCTGAGCCAAGAGCGCTCTACGCGGATCCGAGCGTCGACCGAGGGCTCAGGCTGCAACCTGGGCCCTCTTCCTTTGTTCTGTCACGCCCTTGCCGGCGACTTTCGGGCGGACCCTCGCCGGCGGCCATCTCGCATCCATTTCCCATTCCCGTGGATCTGCGTGGCCACCTGCAGTGGGCGAACACCTGCCCAGCATAAGTGGTTTTCTACCGCTGATTCGGCAACCAGCGCGCGTGGGGGACGCCACCGGCGCGAGGCGTATCGGCTTCGCGTGCGGGACGTCACGAGCTCTTCCGGTTGACTGCGCAGCGCGCTGTAAATCGGAGGTGAGGACTGACTGAGCGGCCGAGGCACACAGCCACGGCCGAGATGCCGAGGGCGGAGGAAGGGAGATCGGGGACACGCTCCTCGGCCGAGCAATGTCCTACCGATTTTGTGAGGACGCTTGTACCTGGAGAACGGGCGGGCGAGCGTACGCCGGCGAGAAAAATCGCGGGGTGGAGGCAATGAGTATGAGGGAGCGATCCAAAGCGAGACGGCGGAGGACGATTCTCGCTGTGGCTGTCACCGCGCTGGCGCTGGGCGTGATGGCGGCAGGGTGTTTGTGGGGGAGCGAGGAGCACGCGCCCGGCCGGTTCTGCGCGCAATCGAACACCAGCATCGTCGAGCATTGCGTGGACGCGAGCGAGGGCCCGGGCAGCGCGTGGAGCAAGGCCGAGGCGGACGGCGAGCTGCCGATCCAGATGTGGGCGTTCGGGCCGAACGGCGTCATGTCCGACGAGCTCGCCGCGAACGAGGCGGAGCTCCGGGCCTGGTTCGACAACATCGATCGGGCGGTGGCCTACGTACGCGACGAGGAGAAGAACGCCGAGTCGCTCCGGGCGACCCTGCACGGCAGGCTCCTCGGGCTGCTCTTGCAGTCCAGGCAGCGCCAGGAGGCGATCTTCGAGGAGGAGCCGGTCCGCGCGGCCGACAACTTCCGGCAGGCGATGACCGACAAGGCGAGCGCCGAGGAGGAGCCGCTCGTGGTCGCGCTCGCGGCCGACAAGCAGGCGATGGCGGTCGTGCAGGCGATCTTCGAGCAGGCGCGCAGCGACGGCGCGCCGCTGCGATCCCGGTACGCGGGCGTCGCGGCGCGGTTCGCCGCGTACCGCGCGACCGAGGCGGCGGAGACGGCGGCGTACGCGGCGCTCTCGGAGCAGGCGTCGCGGTCGGGCATCGACGGACTCGACGGCGCGGAGCAGGCGGTGCTCGCGGCGGCGCGCGAGGCGAGCCGGGCGCCGAACGAGCTCGCAGCGGAGAGCATGACGCTGGCGGCGGAGCTCCAGGCGCTCGCGGTCTCGTTCGACGAGGCGATCGCGCCGCACGAGGAGGTGCTCGCGACGCACGGCGCGGTCGTGCCGGACATGACCTCGGGGGCGCTGCGCTCGCTGAGCGCCATGCTGGGCTACGCGCAGCGGCGGGTCGCCCGGAGCGACGCGACGGCGACGGCGCTGCTCGGCGGCATCGCGCTGCGCCGGCAGGCGCTCGAAATCCTGAAGGCGGACGAAGGGGCGCGCGAGGCGATCGCGCGGTCGCGGATCGAGAGGGCGTCGGAGGTGTTCGGCGAGGGGGCGCGCGCGCGGGTGGAGGCGCTGTCGGCGGCGCCGCCGGTCAGCGAGAAGCTCGGGCTGCCGCCGCTCGCCGAACGGTGCGGGGTGCTCGTGGCGCTCGTGCAGATGCGGCCGCTCTGCGAGACGGCCGGGTCGTCGTGGCGCGAGGCCGGGTGCGCGGCGCTCCGAGGGCGGTTCGACGCCGCGGAGGCGGAGCTCAGGACGGGCCTGCCGCGGAAGATCGCAGCGGGCCTCGCGGCGCTGCGGGAGAAGGGGATGGCCGCGGCGGCGCTCGACGCGGTGCAGGCGAGGCTCGACGCGGGCGACGTGAAGGGCGCCGCGATCGTGTATGACGCCGCCGTGCGCGGCGCGGAGGGGACATGAGCCGGTCGGAGAAGGTTGCGCGGCGTGGCTTTCGCGCCGCGAGGTTTCAGAAGATCGTCGCGCTCATGACGGTGCTGGCGGTGCTGGCGCCGTCGGCGGGGTGGGCCGGCACGCCGTACAGCCTGAGCTGGATCAACACGCAATCCAGCTCGTCGTGCGAAGGCGCCTTCCTCGTCGAGGATGGAGACCCGTTCTTCCGCGTGAACGACACGCCGCTGCCGACCTACGAGGTCCCGGGCACGCTCGTGGACCACGACGATGGAGCGCGAAGCCACCGGTCCGAGGCGGACTTCGACTCGGTGCTGCTCCGCATGGGAGCGAACGACTTCCACTTCGAGGTCGCCAACTCGGGCGGCCACGACTGGTGCACCGACGCGCACGAGCTGGTGACCCTCGTCTCGGTCCCGCTCGGTCTGAACAAGCCGCTCTTCGACGTCCGGCGCCGCGGGGCGAAGTTCTCCGGCAACACCGCGGTCGACCTGAGCCTCGCGGAGATCAACCCGGCGCTCGCGCGCGACATCGCGGAGCTGGAGGTCAGGATCGCCCGGCTGATGACGGAGCTCCTCCGCAACGCCGCGAGGGTCGCGGACCTCCGGGTGCGGATGGACCTCTTGCGGCAGCTCGACACGGAGCTGCACGACCTGGTGAGCCGGCCGCTGGATGAGATCTCGCGGACCGACCTCGACGCGATCCTCGACCGGTACAAGGACGTGGTCGACGCGGAGACGCGGGCGGCGATGGAGCAGCTCGTCGACGACCTGAAGAAGAGCGTCAGCGATCTGAAGGACGAGCTCGCGCGGTTGCTCGATGAGTTCGGCGCGCAGGCGGACGAGGTGGCGGACCTCGCGACGCAGGATGCGCGTGCCGAGGGGTGGGACCCGGACGACCCGTGGAACTACGCGCTCGGGGAGAGCGAGGTGCCGTGGGTGGAGGTGCCGGACATCGCGGAGGTGGACGGGGCGTTCGACGAGGGGAGGGATCCGTACGCGGCGTACGCGGACGCAGTGCTCGCGGCGCTGGAGGCGGACGTGAGCGGCGGGGTCGTGGTCGCGCGGGCGGACTTCGTGGCGAACGTGCGGGCGTGGCGGGACAACAGCGCGGCGCTGGAGATAGCGCTGCGCGACCGGATGGGGGTGTCGCTGGCGGAGACGAACGCGTTCCTGAAGGCGCAGAACCGGATCACCGGGTTCGTGCGACGGTACATGGATGCGTCGGACTGGTTCATCGACACGCCCGTCCCGCCGGACTTGCGGGCGCAGGTGGACACGGTGCTGAAGCCGCGGTTCGATGCGCTGGCGGACCAGATGAAGGACAGCCTGAACCAGTGGACGGGGGACGGGCTCGACCTGGAGCAGACGCAGCTCTACCAGACGATCAGCGCGTTCGCGGGGGCGATGTCGACGGTCGGCGAAGGCGTCGAGGCGTACGCGGGGGTGATGCAGACGCTGGTGCACGCGACGACGCGCATCGGGGTGGGGGTTGTGCCGGTGGTCGGGCCGACGCTCGACCTGTGCGAGGCGGTGACGGGCAAGGAGTGGTGCCTGCCGACCGGGCGAGAGTTGAGCGATGAGGAGCGGATCTTCTCGGGGCTGGGCTTCGGGCTCGGGGCGGTCGGGCACATCTGGCACGGCGTCGCTGCCGCCGGCGCGCTACCGCCGCGTGGGATCCGGATCGCCGGGGAGATCGCGGATATCGATGATGTCCTTGTCAAGGGATTTCAGGTACGCAGGCTTCGCGCGTACAAGACGCTGAGGGGAGCGGTGACGGAGAAGCCGCTCAACGCGTTCGAGAAGGAGGCGACGAAGTTCCTCTCCCGCGACGGGCGGACACTCCTCGGCGTCGGCGATGACGGCGTGCGCGCGATGCTTTGGCCTGATTTAAAAGGCAATGCGCGCGCCAGCCTAAAGGCGCCCGACTTCATCACGGTGTCCACGCGGAACAAGCTCATCCTGAGCGAGGCGAAAGGCGGCATCAACGTCGACGGCAACAAGGTGATCGAGCAGTTATCGAGCGGGATGGAGGGGGTACGGCAGAACGGACTCGTGGGAGACGTCGAGGAGGAGGTCCAGCTCCTGATGGAGCGGGTCGGAAAGTTCGGTGGCACCCAGTACATCGCGCAGGACGGTTACCTCTTCGACACGCAGAAAGGCAAGAGGGCGACCCTGAAAGGCTTCAACAAGTTCATCAAGGTGATCCGGCTATGAGCACTCCGGGTCCTCGCTTCTACGCCTGGTGCGATGAGGCGTCGCGGGTCGACGCGCTCGCGGCGGCGCTGTCGGCGCTCGCGCGCCCAGGAGGGTTCGTGGATGCGTGGGCAAACTTCGACGTGAGATGCAACACGAAGTCCATGGAGGCGGCCGTCGCCATGATCCGCGTCCAGTACCCATGCACCGGCGCTGCTCACGCCACGTGCAGCACGATCCTCGCCGGCGCCCAGCGCTTGGCCCTCCCGGAGCAGTGTGGACCCGACTCCTCTGCCATGCGCAGCATCCTTGTCGATCTTCAGTGTTTCACCGAAGCGTACGAGCCTCGCTGGTCGTTGCGAGGCCCCCACGAGCCGCAAGGTCCCCTCGAGATGTACCCGGACAACTACATGAGCTTCTTCCGCTCCTTCAGGCTCGAGCTCGCCTGGGGCAGGCCACCGCGCTCGGTCGAGGCCGAGGCCGAGCTGGCATGGCACATCCTGCAGATCGATCTCCAGGATCTCCTGCTCCGCTTCTGCGAGCCGGACGGGAGCGGGCGCGTCCGTACCGGCGGTTGCACGAACGCGTGGCACTGGCACGCGCCGGTCACCACGTGCGCGACGTACAACGCGGACGCCCGAGAGATCGCGCGCGACCTCGCCGTGTCGTGGGTACACCTCCACGACCAGGACCCCATGTCGCGCATCGCGGGCATCTCGCTCGACCTGCTCCACGCGCGCGTCGACGCCGCGCCGCGCGGGGCGCGCGTCGCCATCGCGCCGCCGCGTGGGGCGAGCGTCGCCAGGAAAGAGGGCGGCGCGCGGGCGTGGTCGCTCTCCCGCGAGACCGTCCTCAAGGCGCTGGCCGCGCCCCCGTCGGCGCTGCTCGACGCGCTGGAAGCCTCGGCGGTGCCCGACGATGCGCGGCGCGCGGCCGCGTCGCGCGCCGCCGAGATCCTGGAGCGGACACGAAGGCTCGCGGAGACCGGTGACGGCCCACCGACCTGGCCGGTTGACACAGACAAGCACCGTCACTTCCGCTTCCTGAAAAAACACCCGCCGTTTCTCGTGCGCCGACTCGTGAGCGGCGGCGTGGTGCTGGCGACCCATCCGTTCTGCTCGCTCTGGCCGCTCTGGGCCGACGCGCTCGACGCGCTCGGCCTGATGAGCTGACAAGGAACGTTGAGAGATGAGAGCAGGACCTTACTTCTATGCCTGGTGCGACGAGGCCGCGCGGGTCGACGCGCTCGGCGCGGCGCTGTCGGCGCTCGTCGACCACCCTCCGTATACGGTCGGCGTTGGCCTGTGCCCTGGCCCGGAGCCCCACGGGGCTCCTGTCGACGAGGCGGTCGCGACGATCCGCGCCCACTTCAGACACGCCGATGCGGAGGTCGTCCTCCACTCGACCTTGAGCTCCCGACAGTTCGTCCGTTGCATGCTTCGCTGCTTCACCGACAGGAGCGAACGCTCGAAGTCGTGGGGTCCCCTCCACCTGCACCCTGAAGATCTCCAGGACTTCGCCCCCATGTACATGATCCTCGACTTGGGCAGCGGCGCGTCCTCGGTCGGGGCCGAGGCCGTGTTGGCATGGCACAAGGTCGTGACCGACATCGAGGGCTTCCTGCTCCGCCTCTGCGCGCCCGACGCGAGCGGGCGCGTCTCGACCGGCGGCTGCACGACCGCCTGGACGTGGCTCGCGCCGGTGTCGATGTGCGCGACGTACCACGCGAGCGCCCGCGACATCGCGCGCGATCTCGCCCTGTCGTGGATCAGCCTCCACGACGGCGAAAGCGTCCCGCGGATCGCGGGCCTGTCGATGGAGGCGCTCTACGCGCGCGTCGACGCCGCGCCGGCCGGGGCGCGCGTGGTTCCGACGGACAAGAGCGGGCGCTCGATCCCGCTCTTCCGCGAGACCGTCCTCAAGGCGCTGGCCCTGCCGGGCTCCGCCCTCATCGAGGCGCTCGTGGCCGCCGCGGATGTGCCCGATGAGGCGTGGCGCGCCGCGGAGCCGCGCGCCGAGGAGATCCACAACCTGACGGTGCAGGCAAAGGCGCGCGGCGAGCAGCTCCCCGAGAGCCTCAAAGGGCCACCTCTGTGGTACGTCGAGATGACGGGCGAGCACGTCTACTTCCTCGTCGACCACGCCCCGTTCACCCTTCGCCGCCTCCCGAGCGGCGGCGTGATGATGGCGACCCATTTCTATCGCACGCTCTGGCCGCTCTGGGCCGATGCTCTCTCCGCGCTCGGTCTGATGTCCTGACGCACGTCGTGCACGCACATCCTTGTCCGGACTCCGCACCCGGGCCGCAGATACCCGACGGCGCCCCCCTCCCTGAGCGCGCGGAGCGCGCGATTTGGGAGGGGCGGACCGCGCGCAGGCGCGAAGCGCCGAGCACGGGCCGGGGGTGGGCATCCGCTCTCTCGGAGCCGTCCTCCGCCTTTGCCGATCCGTCCTCATCGAGGACCAACACCGAGGGCTTCTATCCGGACGACCCGTGGAACTACGCGCTCGGGGAGAGCGAGGTGCCGTGGGTGGAGGTGCCGGACATCGCGGAGGTGGACTGGGCGTTCGACGAGGGGAGGGATCCCTATGCGGCGTACGCGGACGCGGTGATCGCGGCGCTGGAGGCCGGTGTGAGCGGCGGGGTGGTGGTCGCGCGGGCGGACTTCGTGGCGAACGTGCGGGCGTGGCGTGAGAACAGCGCGGCGCTGGAGATCGCGCTGCGCGACCGGATGGGGGTTTCGCTGGCGGAGACGAACGCGTTCCTGAAGGCGCAGAACCGGATCACGGCGTACGTGCGACGGTACATGGATGCGTCGGACTGGTTCATCGACACGCCCATCCCGCCGGACTTGCGGGCGCAGGTGGACACGGTGCTGAAGCCGCGGTTCGATGCGCTGGCGGACCAGATGAAGGACAGCCTGAACCAGTGGACAGGGGACGGGCTCGACCTGGAGCAGACGCAGCTCTACCAGACGATCAGCGCGTTCGCGGGGGCGATGTCGACGGTCGGGGAAGGCGTCGAGGCGTACGCGGGAGTGATGCAGACGCTCGTGCACGCGACGACGCGCATCGGGGTGGGGTTCGTGCCGGTGGTGGGGCCGGCGCTCGACCTGTGCGAGGCGGTGACGGGGAAGGCGTTCTGCCTGCCGTCGGGGCAGGAGCTCAGCGACGAGGAGCGGATCTTCTCGGGGGTGGGCTTCGGGCTCGGGGCGGTCGGGCACGTCTGGCACGGCGTCGCCGCCGCCGGCGCGCTACCGCCGCGTGGGATCCGGATCGCCGGGGAGATCGCGGAGGTCGATAAGGTCGTTGTCAAAGGGTTCGAGGTATGGAGGCTCCGCGGGTACAAGAACCTGAAGGGGGCGGTGACGAAGAAGGCGCTCAACGCGTTCGAGAAGACGGTGACGAGTTTCCTGACCGGCGACGGGCGCGCGCTCCTCGGCGTCGGCGACGACGGCGTGCACGACGTGCTCAAGATTCCGTACCAATCAAAGCCGGGGAGCACCGACGGGATGGCGCCCGATTTTCTGACGGTGTCCGCGCGGGAGAAGCTCATCCTGAGCGAGGCGAAAGCGGGCACCAACGTCGATGGCGACAGGGTGATCGACCAGTTGTCCAACGCGATGGAAGCGCTAAAGCGGAATGGCCGCGCCGGCGATGTCGTAGAGGTCGAGCTCATCATGGAGCGGGGCGGGAAGCTCGGTGGCAAGAAGTACACTGTCAAGGACGGTTACCTCTTCGATGAGGACAAGGGCAAGAGGGCGAGCCTGAAAGGCTTCAACAAGCCCATCAAGGTGATCCGGTTATGAGCGAATCAGGTCCGCGCTTCTACGCCTGGTGTGACGAGGCATCGAGGGTCGACGCGTTCACGGCGGCGCTATCGGCCCTCGTGCAGCCGGGGTGGCTAATTGGCGTGAGTATGTATTGCGACGCGGCGTGCGACACGACCTCCATGGAGGAGGCCGCTGCCATGATCCGCGCCCACTTCAAATGCGACGGGGGTGCTCTGGTCAGGTCCAGCGTGCTGCTCCGCGCATCCCAACGTTTCGTTCTTCCGGACCGTCGCGGACCCGATTTTTCTCTTGGCATACCCGTCATCGATTTCGGTAGTTGTTGCTGCGCTGAAGCTTACGAACGTCTCAATGCGAGGGGCCCCCGCGAGCCGCAGGGGCCCCTCGAGATGTCCCCCGACGAGAACAGGGACTTCTTCCGCTTCAAGCTCGAACTCGCCTGGGGCAGGGGCCCGCGCTCCATCGAGGCCGAGGCCGAGGTGGCGTGGCACATCATGCAGGTCGACCTCGAGGACCTGCTGCTACGTCTCTGCGCGCCGGACGGGAGCGGGAGCGTTCGCACCGGCGCGTGTACGAACGCGTGGCACTGGAACGCGCCGGTCGCCACGTGCGCGACGTACAACGCGGACGCCCGCGAGATCGTGCGCGATCTCGCGGTGTCGTGGGTGCACCTCCACGACAGGGACAGCGTGTCGCGCATCGCGGGCATGTCGCTTGCCGCGCTCCACGCGCGCGTCGACGCCGCGCCGGCCGGGGCGCGCGTTCCGCTCAAAGGTGGCGGCGAGCGCGCGCACTCGCTCTCCCGCGAGACCGTCCTCAAGGCGCTGGCGGCACCGCCCTCCGCCCTGCTGGAGGCGCTCGAGGCCGCGGCGGTGCCGGACGAGGCATGGCGCGCGGCCGCGCCGCGCACGGCCGAGATCCTGGGTCTGACAAGCCAGCTCGCAGAGACCGGGGAGGGACCTCCCACCTGGCCGGTTTACACGGACACGTATCGTCACATCCGCTTCCTGAAAAAGCACCCCCCGTTTATCGTACGCCGCCTGCCGAGCGACGGCGTGGTGCTTTTAACCCACCCTTACTGTTCGCTCTGGCCGCTCTGGGCCAACGCGCTCTGCTCGCTCGGCCTCATGTCCTGACGAGGAACTTCATCATGGTGAGCCAGATATGAGATCAGGACCGTACTTCTTCGCCTGGTGCGACGAGGCAACAAGGGTCGACGGGTTCGGCGCGGCGTTGTCAGCTCTCGTCCACGACCCACCGTACAACGTGTCCGTCTACATGCGCCCCAGCCCGAGTTTCAGCACGACCTCCGTCGACGAGGCGGTCGCGAAGATCCGAGCTCACTTCGGACGCGCCGATGCTGATGCCTACTTCGCGATGTTGGGGAGCTCCGGACAGTTCGTCTCTTGCATCCTCCGCTGCTACACCGACAGGAGCGAACGCATCCAGCCGTGGGGCCCCATCCACATGCACCCCCGCCACATCGAGGACTTTGCCCCCATGCACATGGACCTCGCCCTGGGCAGCGGACCGCGCTCCGTCGAGGCGGAAGCCGAGCTCACGTGGCACATCGTTCTGGACGACCTCGAGGACCTGTTGCTCCGCCTCTGCGCGCCCGACGCGAGCAGGCGCGTCTCGACCGGCGGCTGCACGAGCGCGTGGACCTGGCTCGCGCCGGTCTCGATGTGCGCGACGTACCACGCGGACGCCCGCGACATCGCGCGCGATCTGGCCCTGTCGTGGGTCAGCCTCCACGACAAGGAAAAGGTCTCGCTGATCGCGGGCATGTCGCTGGAGGCGCTGCACGCGCGCGTCGACGCGGCGCCCGCTGGAGCGCGGGTGGTCCCGACGGACAAGAGCGGGCGCTCGATCCCGCTCTCCCGCGAGACCGTCCTCAAGGCGCTGGCCATGCCGGGCTCCGCCCTGATCGAGGCGCTCATCGCCGCGGCGGACGTGCCCGACGAGGCGTGGCGCGCCGCGGCGCCGCGCGCCGAGGAGATCCACAACCTGACGGTGCAGGCCAGGGCGCGCGGCGAGCAGTTCACCCGCGGCAGCGGGCCCCTCACCTGGGTGGAACTGACGGGCGAGCACGTCTACTTCCTCGTCGACCACGCCCCGTTCCACGTGCGCCGCCTGCCGAGCGGCGGCGTGGTGCTGGCGACCCACCCGTACCGCACACTCTGGCCGCTCTGGTCGGACGCCCTTTTCTCGCTCGGTATCACGTCATGATAGAGACGCGAGGCGCCGCCTTGCGGCGCGTGCAGAACGGTCGCCCTGGCTCTGGCAGTGAGCCAGGCGTCCTTGAGGTCGTTGACCCATGAATCAAGCGCGGAGTGAACGCGGACCCGATTTCTACGCGTGGTGTGACGAGGCCGACCGGTTCGACGCCTTCGCGGCGGCCCTCTCCGCGCTCGTCTACCCGGGGGGACTTTGCGATGTCAGCCTCTCCACGCCCGGATCCTCCGAACACCTGTGGCGCAGCGAGGCCTCCCTCGACGAGCTCATCTCGATGACACGTTCCGCCTTCAAGGCAGGCTCGGAAATGCATGTGAATTTCGGGACGAAGTGGAGGTGGCTGGCCAGGTTTGGCCTGAGCCTGGACTGCTATGGTGAAGAACACGAACGCCGGTGGGCCAGCGGCCCTCTGCGCGTGAGCACGTACGAGTGGAAGGGGCTCTACCCGTATCGCCTCGAGATCGCCATCTGCAGCGGTGTGCGGTCCGTGGAGGCCGAGGCGGCGATGATCTCGATGCAGTTCGAGCAGGACATGGAGGAAATCCTGCTGGGCCTGTGCGCGCCGGACGCGCGTCGCCGCGTGACGACCGGCGCGTGCTCGGCCGCCTCCAGCTGGTCCGCGTCCGTCGAGGCGTGTGCGACCTACCACGCCGACGCCGCGAGCGTCGCGCGTGATCTCGCCCTGTCGTGGTTGCACATCCACGACGGCGACCTCGTGGAGCGCGCCGCGGGCTTGTCCATGGACGCGCTGCGTGCGCGCGTCGAAGCCGCTCCCAGAGGGGCGCGTGTCGGGGTCGCCAGCACCGTCGAGCGCGTCGACGAGCACTGGGGCCTCGACCGTGATGCGTCCCGATCGCGGGCCGAGCGTCCGACCCGCCCGGACGCCATCCGGCGCGTCCCACGTGCCCGCATCGTCGGCGACGAGGATCTCACGCGCGAACAGGTGCTCGCGGCGCTCTCCATGCCGCCGGCCACGCTGATTGGGGCGCTGGAAGCCTCGGCGGTGCCGGACGAAGCGTGGCGCTCCGTCGAGCCTCGCGCGCGCGAGCTCGCCCAGGAGATCATCGAGGAGCCCAGGGAGGGCGAGCCCTCCTACGAGGTGAACGTCGCCACGGGGAGACACGTCCGGTTCATCGAGCGCCACTCGCCCTACTACGTACGGCGCCTTCCGAACGGCGGCCTGCTGCTGGCCACCCACCCCTTCCGCACGCTCTGGCCCCTCTGGTCCGACGCTCTCTTCGCGCTCGGCCTGATGTCCTGACGCGCATCGGGACTGGCCAGACGCGCAACTGCCTGGCGGCCGCCACCCTCCGCCGCCGCTCCGCCGCCCCGGAGGCGCGCAGAACGCCGCGGCGCCGCGCGCCGGCCGCCGGGCCCGCCGCGTGCTTGTGGCCGGCGCATGAGCTCCTGGAAGCGCGCCGCGCTGCTGCCCGAACACCTGCCCGTCCACGATTCGTACACCGACGATCCCGCGGCGCTCGCCGCCTTCATCGGCCCGCGCGAGCGCGCGCTCGAGGAGGGGATCTGGTCGCTCGGCGACGCCGACCTGCTCGCGATCGTGCTCGGCACCGGGCTGGTCGGCACGCCCGTCACGATCGTCTCCGCCGCGCTCCTCTCGCGCTTCTCCGGGCTGGAGGGGCTCTCGCGGCTCGGCCCGCACGCGCTCGCCGAGCACCCCGGCCTCGGCCTCGCGAAGGCGCTCCGCATCGCCGCGTCGCTCGAGCTCGGGCGGCGCGCGTTCGAGCGCGCGGTGCGCCCGCGGCCGCCGGTGCGCACGTCGGCCTCGATCGCGGCGTGGTGCGCGGCGCAGCTCGGCCCGCTCGATCACGAGCAGATGTGGGTGATCTCGCTCGACGGCCGCAACGGGATGAGGGGGGCGCGCCGGGTCGCGCAGGGCGGGCTCCACGGGTGCTCGGTCACGGCGAAGGACATCCTGCGCGCCGCGCTCTCGGACGCGGCCTCGGCGCTCGTGCTCGTGCACAACCACCCGAGCGGCGACTCCGCGCCGTCCCCCGAGGACGTGGCCATGACCGACGCGGTCGCCGCGGCCGGCGAGGTGATCGGGGTGCCGCTCGTCGACCACGTCATCCTCGCGCCGGACGGCCACTACTCGTCGCTGCACGATCTCGGGATGATCAAGCCCGGCGACGCGCCGGCGGAGGGCGGAGCCGGCGCACGCCCCGCGCCGGCGGAGGGCGGAGCCGGCGCGCGCCCCGCGCAGGCAGGGGCGGCCGGCGCTGGTCCCCGCCGCGCGGGCCACGGCCACCGCTAGCGCCGCGCGTCGACGGCGGTGAGCCGTTTCGCGACCCTGCCGTGACTCCAGGGGGCCGGTCGGCTCACGAGGCGGCGCTCGGCGTTCGGTCATGTCCAGCGGAGCCCTACGATCATGGTGATGCGCGCCCGAGCTCTCGCCCCCCCTCGACGGCTCGGCGTGGTCGCCTATGCGAGCGACGAGGCGCTCGTGGAGGGGCTCCGCGCGAGGCATCCCGCCGCCCTCTCCGCCTTTCACGAGCGCTTCTCCGGGCACGTGCTCCGCGTCCTCGGCCGGCTCCTCGGCAGCGGTCACGACCTGTCCGACGCTCACCACGACGCCTTCGTCCGCGCGCTGTCCTCCCTCGACACGCTGCGCGATCCGGCCGCGCTGAAGGCGTGGATGACGTCGGTCGCGGTGTTCACGGCGCGGACCTGCATCCAGCGGCGCGCGCGCCGGAAATGGCTCCTCTTCTTCGCCCCCGACGAGCTCCCACCCCTCGTCGCGCGCCCGCACGAAGGCGAGGCGCACGAGGCGCTGCGCGCGACGTATCGAGCGCTGGACCGGCTCCCGGCCGACGAGCGCATCGCGTTCGCGTTGCGGCGCATCGACGGCATGGATCTCCAGGAGGTCGCCGACGCGTGCGGCGTCTCGCTCGCGACCATCAAGCGGAGGCTGGCCCGCGCGGAGGCCAACTTCCTCGAGGCGGCGCGGGATCAACCCGCGCTCGAGGAGTGGCTGAAATGAGGCTCGTCAAGGGCGATCGCCCCTCGCTCGATCGTCTGCGCGAGCTCGGCCGCGTCCAGGATGCGGAGCTCGCGGCGCAGGATCTCGATCTCGAGCGCGCGCGCGAGCGATTCCTGGAGAGCGCGGCCGGCGGAGCCGCCCATCCCGGGGTTGCCCGCCTCGGACCGTCGCGCCCTCGGTGGATCGCGCCCGCGGCGTTCGTCGCGCTGGCAGGCGCTTGTGCGGTCCTGCTCCTCGTCCTGCTCCCCTCGTCGAGGTCGCTCTCGTTCGCGGTCGGGTCGGCAGAAGGGCAGGTCGGGACGTGGATCGCCGCCGCGGCGGATGCTCCGCTGCCGATCCGCTTCTCGGACGGCACGTCGCTCGCGCTGGACGCGGACGCGCGGGCGCGCGTGGTGGCCGCCGACGCCCGCGGGGCGCGGGTGCTGCTGGAAGCCGGCCGGCTCACGGCGGCGGTGACCCACACCGCGACGAGCACCTGGAACTTCAACGTCGGCCCGTTCGACGTGCTGGTGACCGGCACGCGCTTCGAGCTGAGCTGGTCCCCGGTGGACGAGGAGCTCAAGCTGGTGCTGCGGGAAGGATCGGTCGCCGTGTCGGGGCCGCTCGTGGGGGGGCGGCGCGCCGTCGCGGCGGGAGAGACGCTCGAGGTCTTCTGCAAGGAGCAGCGCTTCGAGCTCACGCGCGGAGAACCGCGCGCCGAGGGCCCGCCTCCGCCGTCGTCCGCGCCCGTCACTCCGGCCGCGCCCGTCGCTCCGGCGGCCTCCGGGCCGGCCCCGGCGGCGACGGGCGATGAGGCGGCGGTCGCGAAGACCGCGGACGCGCCCGCGCGCCGGCCGAGCTGGCGCGACCTCGTCGACGCCAACGAGTATGACGAGGCGATGACGGCGGCCGAGGCCGAGGGCTTCGACCGGCTCGTCGCCCGCGCGAGCGCGGCGGATCTGCTGATGCTCGCCGACGCCGCGCGCTTCTCGGGGAAGCCGGAGCGCGCGGCGGCGGCGCTCACCGCGGCGCGGAGCCGGTTCGCGGGGACGGGCGAGGCGGCGAAGGCCGCCTTCCACCTCGGCCGGATGGCGTTCGACCAGCGGCGATCCTACGCCGAGGCCGAGCGCTGGTTCGGCGTGTACCTCGGAGAGCAGCCGGGCGGATCCTTCGCGCAGGAAGCGCTCGGGAGGATCATCGAATGCCGGGCGCGGATGGGCTCGGCCAGCGGGGCCCGAGAGGCCGCGCGCCGCTACCTGGAGCGCTATCCGGCAGGGCCCCACGCCGCCCACGCCAAGGGTCTCCTCGAGGAGGAGTGAGTGCGATCTCGAAGGACGGCTCGCGCGGCGCGCGGCGGAGCATGGACGATCGGGCTCTGTCTCCTCCTCGTCGCATCCGAGGCGCGCGCGGCGCCGCCGGAGCCGCCGGAGCCGCCGCCGGAGCCTCCACGCCCGAAGGTCGTCCTCATCGCCGAGCGCCGGACGGATCCCATCATGGCCCGCGTCTATGCCGAGCTCGCCACGCTCGGATTCACGGTCGTGGTCGTGCGGGGCGACGCCGATCCGCCCTCGCGCGGGCCCGTCGAGGCGAGCGCGCGAGAGGACGGCGCGGCGGCGGTGATCCGGGTGAGGGAGGTGCCGGGCGGCGTCGACGTCTCGATCGACGATGGTGCGACGGGCGAGTCGGTCCAGCGCACCGTGATGGACGACGATCCCCCCACGGTCGCGATCCGCGCGGTGGAGCTCCTGCGCGCGAGCCTCCTGGAGGTGCGCTCGCCCCGGCCGTCGCGGGGCGACGCCGGGCCGAAGGCCAGGGCGGTCGTCGACGCGCAGCGACCGCCGCCGGCCAAGCCGGCGCCCGTCGCCGCCGCGCGCCCGCGCGACGACGGCGTCTCCCGCGCGCCGACGGCTCCCCCGTCCAGGCCAGGCGCGACCCGGAGCGCGCCGGCGACGTTCGGCGTCGGGGCGGCGCCCGCGCTGCTGTGGAGCGCAGGCGGCGTGCCCGCCTCCCCGATGCTGGACGTGTCGGGGTACGCGATGATCGGGTCTCGGCTGGGGCTCTCCACCTTCGCCCAGATCCCGCTCGGCAGCGTGAGCCGGGAGGGCAAAGAGGGCACGCGGCACGTGCGGGTGGCGCTCGCCGCGCTTGGGGTGCGCGTCCCGCTCGGCGCCGTCGACGCCGAGTGGCTGCCCTCGATCGGCGCGGGGCTCGCCGCCGCCTGGCTGCACGTCGAGGGCGATGGCCGCTCGCCCGAGTACGTCGGCGTGGCAGAGGACGCGTTCTCGCTCGCGCCGTACCTGCGCGCGGGGCTCTCGTTCGCGCCGTTTCCGTACCTGCGCATCAGCGAGCATCTCCTCGCCGGGATCGCGGCGCCGCGCGTCGCGATCGACGCTGCCGGCCGCGCGGCCGACACGTGGGGTCGCCCGTTCCTCGGCGCAGCTCTCGGGGTGGAGGTCGCGCTGCCGTGAGCCGAAGAGGGCGGCTGTCGTGACCTCAAGGCAGACCATCTTGACGCCGGGCGCTCGGGCGCCTGGCGTGGAGGGCTGCATGAAGATCACGGTGACGAAGCTCTGGGCTGTTGGCCTGTCGATGGCCTTCGCGTGCGCGCCGGCGGCGTGCTTCGACAGCCACGTCGATCCGATCGTGGAAGTTCACCTGGCGACCTCCGTCGTGGGGGCTACCGAGGGGCCGTGGGCTGCCTGCGTCGTCTCCCCCGAGGACGAGGGCTCCTTCGCCCTCCCCCATGTCTGTCCGGATCCCGGACCGGGCGGCGAAGAGCGCTGGTGCTCGGTGGCGTACGTCGCCGAGAGACAAGAAGATGGATCGATGTGGTGCGACGTGGCGGCGGCCTGCCAGTACGAGTGCGACACGGCGGCGGACTGCCCGCAGCCGCAGAGCGGGACCGCCACGCCCGTGTGCAACTCGGTCTGCTCGTTGCCCTGCGACGAGAACACCACGTGCCCGAACGGTATGGAGTGCTGGCACCTGCGCCACGGGCCCGGCCTCGTGGACGAACAGGGCTTCTGCATGTGGAAGTACGAATGTGACTGAAGGTCGAGATCGGCGAGCCGGGGGCCGCGTCGCCTGAGATCCTCGACGGTGGCTCGCCGGCGTGCGCCGCTAGCCGCGCCGGCTGACGAGGATGCCGTACCGCTCCCCGCCGGGCCTCCCCGCGGTGCCAGGGACGCTCGCGAACCGCAACGTGGCGCCGCCCCAGTCGATCGACGGGCTCCCCTTGAGCAGCGACGCGTAGAGCGCGCTCGCCTGCGTCATCGGACAGCCGAGCGCCTCGCGCAAGAACGTCAGCGACGCGCCCGTCGCGTAGCTCACGGGCGCCTGCCGGCCGTCCTCGCCGATCACGGTGACCTCGAAGACGTCGTCCTCGGCGCGCGCGGCGCGATCCGGATCGGTCAGCGCGAGGTGCAGCGCCTCGATCGCGCCGCCGCCCGGGCCCCCGCCCGCGTCGAGCGTCACGTGGAGCTCGAGGAGCGGCGCCGTGTAACGGACGATCCGCCGCGCCCCGCCGCCCTCCACCGGGACGGGCGGCGCCAGCGTCTCGCGGCGCCTGAGCTGCGCCTCGACGACGAGCGCCGACCGCGCGAGCTCCCGCTCCGTCTTGCCGAGCAGCCGGCGCGCGCGCATCTCGGCGAGCGCGCGCCTCAGCACCTCGCGGTTGCTCGCCGCCCGCGCGTGGCCCGGCTCGCGCGCGAGCAGCGCCTCGAGCTCGCCGAGCGCCTGCTCGTGCTCGCCGATCGACGCGAGCGCGTCGGCGAGCGTGAGCCGCGCGTCGGCGAACGCGGGCGCGCGCCGCACCGCCTCTCGGTACGCCGCGATCGCCGGCGCGATGTCCCGCCGCGCCTCGTGCGCGAGCCCGAGCGCGAAGGCCGCCCGCCCGTCGTCCGGCGCCGCCTCGCACGCCCGCGCGAGCCAGCGCGCCGCCTCGTCGTAGAGGCGCTCGTCGTAGAGCACGATCCCGAGCTCGCGCAGCACCCGCGGGTCGGGCGGCTCCAGCGCGGCGCCCCGCCGGAGCTCGGCGGCCGCGCCGTCGAGCCGGCCGAGGCGGACCAGCGCGCGGGCGTAGGCGAGGCGCGCCTCGGCGTCGCCGCCGCCGCGCTCCACCGCCGCCGCGAGCGCCGGCGCCGCGTCCGACCAGCGGCCCTCCGCCGAGTACGCCGCCCCGAGCGCGAGCCACGCCCCCGCGTCGTCCGGCGCGCCCGCGAGGTACCCCTCGAGCCCGGCGATGCCGCCGGCCATGTCTCCTCGGCTCAGCAGATCGAGCGCGCGGGCGCGCTGCGCGTCGGACGGCGTCATGGCGGCAGCGTACGCCGGCGCGACGAAGCGGGAAGCGGGTCGAGCGCCGCCGGGGCGCGCGGCGCCGCGGGAGCGGCTTAGCCCGCACGGCGGGCGCGCGGACGTCAATACCCCGGCGGGAGATCGGCCGTCAGGCACGAGACGGTGTTCGGGGCCGCGCGCGACGACCACAGGGCGCCCGCCGGCTCCCCGCCGGAGAAGCGCACGCCCTCGCGCGGATCCCACGACGGCGCCTCGCCCGGGCGCAGGGAGTGCGTCCCGCTCTGATAGAACGCGATGATGTACGTGTGCCCCGCGACCCGGCAGCCGAGCCGGTCCGCGAGCGCCCGCGCGAACGCCTGGCCGGTGTGGCCGAACGCGCTGCAGCAGCGGAGCCACACGACGGCGTCGGGCCCCGCGAGCTCGGCCCGCAGGGCGTCGAGCGCCGCGTCGAGCGGCGAGCCCGGCCGGAGCGCGGCCTCGTCGAGCCGGCTCGCCCCGAGGCGCATGTACCCCCAGCCGCCGTGGCCCCAGGCCTGCAGCGACGCGATCTTCCGGCCGCGCTCGCGCGCCGTCCGCGCCGCCCACCCGAGCGCCTCGGCCCAGCTCGACGCGGCGAGCCACGCGTCGGCCGCGCCCCGCATGCGGTGGAGGAGCGCCCCGGCGCGCCAGATCGGCGAGAGCCCGATCGTCGCGCCCACCGCCTCGCCCAGGACCGCGAGGTCCGCGGGCTCGGCGACGGCGCCGCGCGCGTGCGCCGTGGTCTCGGCGGCCGCGCCGCCCGCGTGCTCCGCGCCGTCGCGCCGGCGGGGCGCGCCGCTCGCCCGCCGCGCGCGGCCCCACCCGACGTCCGTGTTATCGAAGAGCACGAGCCGCATCGAGCCTCCCATTCTACGCGTTCCGAATGTACCGCCGCTCGCAGCCGCGGCCACGCGGTCGATTCCCCACCCGCCCCCCGAGCGCCTCCCGACGGCGCACGCACGCCCCGGGCGCGGCGAGCGCGAGTCCCGGCGCGGCGAGCGCGAGATCTACGGGAGGCGGTCGTCCCGTTCGCGGCGGGCGCAATCGCTAGTGATTTCCTCCCGCGCCCTCGGGTAGCCTGCCCGAACCGATGGGCCTGTCCGAAAACATCAGGTTTTATGCGGCCACCGACGTCGGCCGCATGCGGGACCACAACGAGGACAACTACCTCGTCGACAAGAAGCTCGCGCTCTTTGTGGTTGCCGACGGAATGGGCGGACACGCCGCGGGCGAGGTCGCGAGCGCGCTCGCCGTCCGCATCATCCACGAGGAGCTCAAGAAGGAGCGGGACCTCATCGAGAACCAGGCGCGCAGCAACGTGCGGCGCGCCGCGATGAAGGAGGTCCTCAGCCTGCTCGAGCACGCCGTCCAGCGCGCGTGCGCGCGGATCCACGAGGAGGCGAAGGCCGACTCGACGAAGCGCGGCATGGGCACCACGCTCTCCGCGCTCCTCATCGCCGGCTCGCACGGCTACATCGCCCACGTCGGCGACAGCCGCATCTACCTCCTCCGCGAGGGCCGCATCCAGCAGGTCACGGAGGACCACACCGTCTACAACGAGCTCATCAAGCGCGGGAAGCTCACGCGCGATCAGATCGAGAAGGTCGCGCAGAAGAACGCGATCACGCGCGCCGTCGGCGTGTACGAGCGCGTCGAGGTCGACACGCTCACGATCGAGGTGCTCCCGGGCGATCAGTTCCTCCTCGCGTCCGACGGGCTCCACGGGTACATCGCGCACACCGCCGAGCTCGAGCCGTTCTTCGAGGAGGAGAACGGCGAGGTCGCCGCGAACGGCCTCATCGATCTCGCGAACAGGAAGGGCGGCAAGGACAACATCACCGCCGTCCTCGTGCGGCTCGGCGCGGGCGATCACCGCGACAGCGTCCGCGCGCGGCTGCTCGCGCTGAAGCGCGACGTGCTCGCGAAGATGCCCCTCTTCGCGCGCCTCCACGAGCGCGAGATGCTCCGGGTCATGCAGGTCGCCGAGGTGCTCTCGTTCGAGCCCGGCCAGGTCGTGGTCCGCGAGGGCGATCGCGGCGACGAGCTGTTCATCGTGCTCTCGGGCCTCGTCCGGATCGTCCGCGGCGACGCCGTGCTGAGCGAGGTCGGCCCGGGCGAGCACTTCGGCGAGATGGCGCTCATCCGCAGCGCGCCGCGCTCGGCCACCGTCTCGGCCGTCGAGCAGAGCGAGCTCATCGCCGTCCGGCGCGCCGACTTCTTCGAGATCCTCCGCAAGGAGCACGAGCTCGCGGTCAAGCTGCTCTGGCAGTTCCTCGGCGTGCTCGCCGACCGGCTCGACCAGACGTCGCGCGACCTGACCACCGCCCGCGAGGAGCTCGCCGCGGAGGACATCACGAGCGAGATCTTCCCCGACAGCGAGGAGGGCAAGAGCCCGTTCGCCGCCGAGGAGCGCTCGCCCGCCCGGTGATCCGCGCCCCGCGGCCGGCCGCGGCCCGACACGCCGGACGGAGCGCGCTCGCCGCGGCTGCCGGCGAGCGGCCCGCGGCTGCCGGCGAGCGGCCCGCGGCGGCGCCGATCGTTGCGACCGGCGGGGCGCGGCGGCGCCGCGCATGCCGGGCGAGCGATTCGCAGATTGACACCCTCCTACCCCGGCCGGTAGCGTCCGTCCGACGGATAACCATGAGCATGCACGGCAGAAGGTACTGCGAAGGCCATCTCGCTCGCGTCGCCATCGGCATGGCTGGGGGCTCGGCGTTCGCGTCGCTCGCCGTCGCTGCGGCGGCGGTCCTCGCGGCGTCCCCCGCGGCCGCGGACGAGCCGCGGAGCGCCACCGAGCCGCGGCTCATGATGGAGACCGGCGAGCTCACGAGCGTCGTCGACGCGTTCGACGAGGGCGACACCTTCGATCTGAACTTCAGCTTCGGCTTCGAGCACGCGTCGAAGAGCGCGAAGATCCGCCGCGAGACGTACATCGCCGCGCCGGGCCTGTCGACGGGCGGCTACACGTCGAACCTGCTCAACGTCGCGAGCTACAGCGAGGCGACCTCGAAGTTCAACATGCGCCTCGACGTCGGCCTCTACCGCGACCTGGCGCTCTACGTCCGGATGCCGCTCATCCTGAACCACTCGCGCGAGCTCACGGGGCTCGAGGGCAGCGAAGGCCACCAGAGCGTCGTGCTCGCGGGGGCTCCCGGCGAGCAGCTGTTCTCGCTGCCCTTCAGGTCGCCGAACCGGAGCGGCATCGAGTACCTCGCCGTCGGCCTCGACGTGAACATCATGAACCAGGCGCGCGATCGGACGAAGCCGACCTGGCTGTTCGGCGTCGAGGGCCGCTTCCCGGTGAGCGAGGCGATGCACGCCTGCACCGAGTCGCCGAAGGGCGGCCAGGTCAAGTGCGCCGATCCGACGGACATCAACCGGAACGGCAACGCCGACGGCGGCTTCGAGGGGAGTCGGACCGCCCAGCGCGAGCCCGGCATCTCGCGCGGCACGATCGGCCTCGAGGTGCACACGTACCTGTCGAAGCGGATCAAGTACGTCGAGCCGTACGGCGGGTTCAAGGCGCTGTTCGAGTTCCAGCAGGAGTCGAGCGACTACGGCCTCACCGACCTGCAGACGTCGCTCGTGAACCACCCGCCGCTCGTCGGCAACGTGATGCTCGGCGTGATGATCATCCCCTGGGAGAACCGCGAGAAGTTCACCGGGCTCACGTTCGACCTGCGCTTCACCGGCGAGTACCACTCCGAGGGGCGCGACTACTCGGAGCTGTTCGACGCGCTCGGCTCGAGCGACGCGCCCACGCTGCGGCAGCCGCAGTGGGCGTCGTTCCGCAAGAACGACGCGTACAGCGTGGCCGCCTGCCGGGGCGGCGACCCGCGCGCGTGCGCGCCGTCGGTCATCGATCAGGGCTCGCAGCGGACGTACTTCACGGGGCTCAGCGACGTCCAGCCGTTCGGCTCGTACCGCGCCTCGGCGAGCGTGACGTGGAGGGCGGCCGAGCTCGTGAAGTTCCAGCTCGGCGCGGGCTTCCGCCACGATCAGGGGCACGGCATCGGCGGCGATCAGCCGTGCAACTCGCAGTACAAGGACAGCCTCGACGCGGCCGGGCCCTGCCGCCGCCAGAACAACGACGGGACCTTCTCCGTCACGGGCAGCCCGAACCCCAACTACCGCCCGACCATCAACGCGGTCGGCCGCCGCTTCTACGTCAACGACAGCAACACGTTCGACCTCTTCGCGAGCGGCACGTTCATGTTCTGATCGACGCCCCGAGCGGCGGTGGCACCGCGGCGCGCGCCGCCGGGGCCGAAGCATCGACGCCATGATCGACCCCCGGCACCTCCGCGGCCTGGCGAGCGCGCTGGCGCTCGCGGCGGCGTTCACCGCGGCGCTGCCGGCGTCCGCCGAGCCTGCGCGCGCGGCGCCGCCCTCGCGCGCAGAGCACGTCGCGCCGGCCGCGCAGCGCGCGGGGTCCGCGCCCTCCGCGCAGCGCGCGGGGTCCGCGCCCTCCGCGCAGCGCGCGGGGTCCGGGCCGCCTGCGCGGCCCGCGCGAGCCGCCGTGGTGCTCCCGACGGCGCTCGCGCCCGACGCCGTCGAGCGCGCCGCGCCGCTCGCCGGCGCGCTCGACGGGCTCCTCTCGGACACGGCGCAGGACCTCGGCCTGTCCGTCGATCTCGAAGGCCGCCCCGCCTCGCGATCGCCGCTCGACGAGGCCGAGCTCCTGGAGCGCGCGCGCTCGAGCGACCGGCTCTTCATCGCGCCGAGCCTCGACCTGCGCGGCGACGAGGTGGAGCTCCGGCTGGCGCTCGCGTCCGGCGGCGCGCGATCGCTTCGGGTGCGCGTGGAGCGCGTCGCGCGCGACGACGTCGCGGTGCGCGCCGCGGTGATGCTCCGCGATCTCGTGGCCGAGCTCGACGGCGCCGCCGCCGCGGCGTCGCCCCCGCCGGGAGAGGACGCGCCGTGCGCCGAGCCGTGCCGCGGGCGCCTCGCCACGCCGGCGCGCAGCCTGGGGAAGGCGACGCTCGCGGCCAACGCGACCCTCTACGGAGGCCTCGTCGGCTTCTCGATCCAGCGATCGAGCGGCTCGGACGACCCGCGCCTGCTCTACCCGCTGCTCGCGGTCGGGGCCGGCATCGGCCTCGGCGGGGCGATCATCATCGCCGAGGAGTGGGACGTCGGCGTGGCCGACGCGTGGTACCTCGGCTCCGGCACCTGGTGGCCGACGATCGCGGGCCACCTCATCTACCAGGGCCGCTTCGCCGAGCACGCCGAGGATCCGAGCGAGGAGCGCTGGGCCGCCGGGCTCATCGGGGGAACCGCCGGGATCACGCTCGCCGCCATGGGGCTCTCGCTGGGCCGCATGTCCGACGGCGGCGCGCTGCTCGCGCAGTCGGGCGGCGGGCTCGGGCTCATGCTGGGCGGGCTCGTCGAGTGGGCGGCGCGGGGCGACGTCCAGCGCACGCCGATCGCGGGGATGGGCTACGGCGCGGCGCTCGGCTGGCTCGCGGCGGCCGCGGCGGCGACGCAGCTCGACATCACGGCGTCGGAGGTCCTGACGGTCGACGTGGGCGCGCTCCTCGGCGGCCTGGGCGCCGCCGCGCTCGCCAGCCCGCTCGTCTTCGAGGCCCCGACCGAGGCGCAGCAGCGGGCGTGGGTCGGCGCCACCGCCGGCGGGTTCCTGCTGGGGGCGGGCGTCGCGTGGTGCGTGACGCGCCCGGCCGCGGCGGGCGCCCGCAGCGCGGGCCCCTCGTGGAACCGGTTCGGCCTGCCCATGCTGGGAGTGATAGGAGAGAGCGTGGTCGGGAGCCGGCGAGCGCCCGCGCTCGGCCTCGGGTGGCAGGGGGCGATTCCGTAGGAGCTATGAAGATCACGATCACCGAGCTGGATGCAGGGACGCGCCTCGACAAGCTGCTCGTGCAGCTGTTGCCCGGGCTGGGACGGGCGGGCGCGAAGCGGTTGTTCTCCGAGGGGCGCGTGCGCGTGCTCGGCGTGGGGAAGAGCGGCGCCGGCCGGCGCGCGTCGAAGGGCGACGTGGCGGCGGCGGGCGAGGTGCTGGAGGTCGACGTCGAGCCGACCGAGGCCTCCGGGGCGGCGACGCCGGATCCTGGCGCGCCGCTCGAGGTGGTGCTCGAGCGCGACGACGTCGTGGTGGTGAACAAGCCCGCCGGGGTGCCGACGGCGCCGCTCGATCCCGGCGAGCGCGGGACGCTCGCGAACGCCCTCGTGGCGCGGTACCCCGAGATGGCGGCGATCGGCTTCTCCCCGCGGGAGCCTGGGCTGTGCCACCGGCTGGACACGGACACGAGCGGCCTCGTGCTCGCGGCGCGCACGCCCGCGGCGTTCTCGGCGCTCGTCGCCGGGCTGAAGGAGGGGCGGCTCGACAAGCGCTACCTGCTGATCTGCCAGATCGGCGATCTCCCGGAGATGGGCTCGATCGAGGTGCCGCTCGCGCCGCACCCGAAGGACAAGAAGCGGGTCTACCCGTGCATCCACCCGCGCGACGTGGCGCGCTACGCGCCGCGGCCGGCGGCGACGATGTACAAGCGCGTGCGGCAGGTGGGGCTCTGGGAGCTCGTCGAGGCGCGCGCCCCGCGGGCGCTGCGGCACCAGATCCGGGCGCACTTCGCGTCGGTGGGGCACCCCCTGGCCGGCGACGCGCTCTACGGCGGGCCCGCGGTGGAGGGGCTGAGCCGCCACGCGCTGCACGCGCACTACATCGGGTGGGGCGGCAGCGACGCGGTGCCCGCGTTCGTGGTGACGTCGCCGCTGCCCGCGGACATGGCGGCGCTGGTCGGCGAGGGCTGAGCCGGCCGCCGCGCCGGCTCAGGGCGCGCTCGCCTCGACGACGTGGCCGTTCACGTCGCGCGCCCGCGCCGTGATCCGGAGATCGTCCGCCGACACCGTCCCGTCGAGGTTGCTGAAGCGGAACGCGATGACGTACGCCGAGGACTGCGCGTTGTACTTCGCCGGCTCGATCCGGATGCCCCCGAGGCTCTGCTCGTCGATGACCGCGGCGTCTCCCTCCGCCGTGTACTGGCGGTTCCACTCGTCGTAGTTGAACACCCGCTCCTCGATGACCTCTCCGGTCGAGCGGCGCTCCGTCGCGGCGGCGACCTCGATGAGGCCTGGCGCGATGCCGGGCAGGGTGACCTCGACCTCGGCCGTGACGCTCTCGGTGGAGTCCTCGTCGGTGCGGCGCACGGCGAGCGCCGGCGGCAGGCCGGCCGGCGTCGGGAGGAAGCGGAGCGGGTGCACGCAGTACACCTTCTCGGTCCCTCCGTCGCGGATCTCGAAGTGCAGGTGGGGGAACAGGCTGCTGGCGGCGAGGCCGGTGTAGCCGATGTGATCTCCGCGCCCGACCTGATCGCCGACCTCGATGAGCGGCATGGTCAGGTGGATGTAGGTGCTGTAGAAGCACGCGCCCGGCGCGTCGCAGTGCTCGATCTGGACGATGACGTCCTCGAAATCGTCGTAGCGGCCCGCGCGCGTCACCTTTCCGTCGGCGACCGCGTACACCGGGGTGCCCATGGGGGTGGGGATATCGATGCCTCGGTGAAAGTCGTAGACGCCGTCGCGCGAGGTCTGGAGGCGGGGCCCGAAGCTCGACGACATCGGCTGGAGCTCGTCCGTCCCCCCGATCGGCCACACGAGCTCTGGGCCCTCCGGGTCCGAGCCGCAGCCGGCCAGCGCCGCGACGAGGGCCAGCACAGGCGCGAGCACCGATGATTTCCGCGATGGCTTCATGAGGGCGAGTCCGTGGCGCGCGAGCGCAGGGCAGGTGTCGAGTCCACGGCGCAGCGCCGCGCGCTCATGCTATCCAAGCAGAGCACGGAAGTCGAGGTGACCCCCGCGCGCCTGCCTGGGCCGAGCGCCGTCCCGAGCTCCGGCGCGGCCGCGGCGGCCTTAGGGCGCCGCGGCGGCCTCAGGGCGCCGCCGGGGCCAGCGCGTACGACCGGTGCGTCATCGTCACGCCGAGGCTCGTGAGCGCCGGATCCACGGCGGTGCAGCGCGCGAAGCCCCAGTTGTTCGGCGTGGGGAGCGCGAACCCGAGCGACGCGTCGGCGACCGTGCCCTCCCACTCGATGAGCGACACGTCGTCGAGGAACGCCGCGGCCTCGCCGCTCGCCGGCGCCCCCGCCCGGAAATAGAACCGCACGGAGCCCGCGTTCGACGGCGGGGTGAGATCGACCGTGAACCGCTGCCAGTCGTAGGTGCCGGCCGCGCGCGTGAGCACGACGCTGTTCGACACGCTCGCCCCGCCGCTCGTGTACCAGTAGACCTGAACGCGCACCTGCCCCGCATTGTCGCCTTTCAGGAACCCGGTCAAGGTCAGCTTGCGGCCGGGGTCGAACTTGACGCGGTTGTTCATGTACGTCGAGACCTCGGTGGTGCTGCTCGACTTGCGCAGGAACACCATCGCGCCGGTCCCGCCGTGGACGACGCTGTTCTGGATGTAGCGGAATTCGCTCATCGACCACATCGACCCTTCGTGGGAGGTATCGTCGACGTCGCCGTCCTCGAAGTCGCCGTAGAGCATGATCTCCCGGCCGTAATCGCAGCTCGCGGCGGCGGTCGTCCGGAGGCCGGCGAGCGACTCCGCTTCGTTCGACCGCAGGTGCTCGATGGGCCCCGTGGCGCGGCTCTTGAGCGGCACGCTCCGCGTCTCGGCGCGCTCGCTCGTCGTGTACTGCGACGGATCGCTCACCGCGGCGGCCCGCGGGCCGCTCGCGAACACGACCGCGCCGGTCAGGCCGTCCGCCGCCTCGCCGGACGACGGCGCCGCCGGCAGCGTCGTGGAGAGGTGGCCGATGTGGCGGATCGCCCGGCCGAGCCACGCGCCGCCCACGAGCTTCGGCACGTAGTCCTCGTTCTGGAACGGGATGAGCTGGACGCGGTGCACCGCGCGGTTGCCGCTCGAGTCCTCGTCGATGTCGATCGCGGCGAGGTACGACTGGTACGTCTCGAAGACGTCCTGATCGAAGACCATGTTGCCGAGCGACATGAAGACGAAGCGGGGCCCGGCGCCGGCGTCGTACAGCCCGACGCCGTGGATCGTGTGCGGGTGGTGCGCCACGACCATGCCGGCGCCCTTCTGGACGAGCTGGACGAACCGCCGCCGCATGCCGGACGACGGATAATCGCTGTACTCGATGCCCCCGTGCACCACCGGGATGCCGAAGCGCCCGACCGCGTCCTCCTCCATGAAGTCGCTGATCTCCGCGAGGCTGAGCTCGAGGGCGCCGGCCTTGGGCGGGGGCCCGTCGGAGGCGGTGAGCGTGTACGCCGCGTCCGTCGACCCGTCGTTGACGAGCTGGTTGAACCCCTGGAAGGCCACGTCGACGCCGCGGATGGTCCGGTAGAGCACGGTGCCCTTCGCCGTCGTCTTGTCCGGTCCGGCGCCGAACCAGTCGAGGCCGGCGTTCGGCACGTGGATGAGCGTGTCGGCGACGCCGCCCTCCATGTAATCGAACATGTGGTTGTTGCCGAGGCTCACGGCGTCCACGCCGGAGAGCGCGAGCGCCCGGGCCGTCTCGGGGTAGGAGAAGAACGTGAACGACTTGTACGGGTGGGGCGTCGCCGGGTTGGCCGTGACGGGGGACTCCAGGTTCACCTGCGTGTAGTCGGCCGACGAGAGGACGTCGCGCAGGAAGGAGAGGACGGCGAGCGCATCCGCCTCCCGGGTGTCCGGGCGGATCAGGTCGCCGGCCTCCCCCTCGATCCCGTTCGCGTCGCTGTCGATGAAGCGCCGCCCGAACATCGTGTCGCCTCCCACGAGGATCCGCGCGCGGCCCGCGCGCTGCTCGGTCAGCACGACGCGGCCGACCCCGGCGGAGGTCGCGGCGAGCGGCCGGTGCAGGTCGGCGGGGACGATCTCGGTGGTGTACCCGTCCACCTCGATGCGCAGCAGCACCGAGCGCCGCGCGAGCGCCGCCAGCGTGAACGCGCCCGCCGCGTCGGTGAAGGCGAGCTCGCCGTCGTTGACCGCGCCGCTCCCCCAGCCGATGGCCGTCACCTCGGCCCCCGCGATCGGCGACCCCGCCTCGTCGACGACGACGCCGGTGACGTCGATGGGCGCCGCCGCGTAGACCGCGTCGAACGCCGCCTCGGTCGCGTCGAAGCGGTACGCCGCCGCCGCGTCGGCCGAGGCGAGGCAAACGAACGCCGCAGCGCACGCGGACAACGATGCAGACGAGGAACCAAGGAGGACCGGTCTTCTTGCCATGAACGCTCCCGAGTTGTTGGTGGCCTGTCCGAGGACGGCTGACATCCGGAGATGGGCTGAGGCCAGGGCAGAGCTCTCCCGCGACCGGCGAGCGGCGCGTAAAATTTCCACTCAGGCGCACTCCGGAGCTGCCCGCCGGCCGAGAGAGGCCGCGCGCGTCGCCTGCCGCTCAGCGCTCGCGCAGAGGCGGCGAGCGCGCCGACCCATGCACGATTTGAACCGTTTCAGTGCTGGCACGCCCGATAAGGACGATCAATGAGAGGGTATCATGGTCATGGTTCGCTCCGCTATACGCTCGATCGAGGTTGCCTGCTTTTTTTGTGTGACCGGCGGCGGGGTGTGGTGTTGGGCGTCGCGAGCATGTTCGCATCAGCGCCCATCGTCGGGTGTGAACAAGCGGGTGTGCAGGCGCGTGGGAGCGCGGCGTGCTGTGGTGGTGCGTGACCTCGTCGCACATGAACGCACGGCCCTGCGCTGGCGTGGAGGCGACGGTAGCGCTGGCCGCGAGCGCGGAAGTCGAGCGAGTCGCGAGCGTTCGCCAAAGGGTGTTTCTCGCCTCTCCTGCCTGTTCCACGACCTCCCACACGCCTCTCTCGGTGTGGTCTCCTCTGGCGGCTGGATCGGTCGGAGCAGGCCGCGTGCAATGTCGGGGAGCTCTCGCTCGCCTCGGAAACATCCCAGGCCGACCGGCGCGGGGGCGCGGCTTGCGTTGGGGTGACGTGATAGACAGCGCTCGTCTCTGGTGCCCCGCGCCCTCGAGGGCATCCGCTCAGCCGCCCTCCGCAGGGGAGGGGTCGGGAGCCGGTACGCAGCACTCCGGGTGCTGCGTGAGGACCTCGATGAGCACGAGGCGGATTAGATCGATCGTGTCGATGAGCTCGCGCGTCGCCGGGAGGTGCTCGGCGGCGAGGGCATAGCAGGTCACGATGGCCGGGCACCGGCGCGGCGCGCCCCCGCGCAGCCTGGAGAGGACATCTCCTGGCACGCCGATGATGCGGGCGGAGTCCGCGAGCTGGGAGCCGAGGCCGTCGGCGGTGCCGATCCACAACGAGAGCTGTAGATAGAGATCCGCTTCCTTGAGAAGCGCTGCAGCCGGGCTGTTCGCGAGCTCGGCCTTCATGAGAGGCCAGAGCGCGTCCATCCGCCGCAGCAGCGAGGTGAGCCGCGCACGATCGAAATCCAGCGCCTCGCCGGGCGCCTTCTCGTCACCTGGATTCATAGAGGACGATTTTTCCATAGCTGTCTGTAATGAGTAATTCATTGCCGAGGCTGTAGCGCGTCGTACCCACGCCCCCCTCGCTGGAGATCGGCTCCCGTCGTGCCTGGGCGCGGTCGAAGCGGGCTGCCTCGCGCAGGTAGTCGAGGTAGCGGGTCGGGCCTCGCTCTTCTGCCGAGAAGCCATGTCGTTCGGCGTGCCGGTAGACACTATGCTCGACGGATGTGTAGTTGGCTCCTGGGTTCCAGCCCCGCATCAATCGCTGCATCTCGGCGATCTCCGCCTCGGTCCGCCCGCGGTATAGCGCACGCTCGTACACCGTGGTGAAGCGCTGCAGGAAGCTCCGCTCGCCCCGGAGCTCGAGCAGCCGGTCCTCTGCGGCCTGGTAGCGCTCGTTGTAGCGTCCCTCGGCGCTCGCTGCCTCGAAGGCGGCGTCGGGGTCCCGCATGGCCCGCTGCCGAAGCTGGGCCAGCTCTGCCTCGGCCGCTTCCAGCCCCTGCAGGGCCTGCTGGGCGCGGGCGCGGAGATCCGTGAGCCGCTGCGCCTCGCCTTCGGCCGGGACCGCTGTCGAGGGCGACATGTCCTCGGCGTAGGTCTGCCGGAGAGACGCTGCATTGCGCTCGGCGGGCGGCGGCGAGCGGGGCGTAGCTCGCTCCGTCGTCCGCTCCGGCGTGGGAGCGCGGCCCCGTCCGCCGGGCTGGCCTCCGCGCCCGCCCCGCTCTTCGCCGCCGGACATGAGGACAGGAGCCGGCGCGAGCGGCAGCGGGAGCTCTCCGGGAGGCCCTGCGGCCGCCGCCGCGCCCGGTCGTGCGGCCCCCACGCCAGCGGGCACGGGGCGGGGTCCCGTGCCTCCCGGGGGCGGCAGGCTGTCCGAGAGGGTGATGGCCGAGGCGCGTGCGGTCGCCAGCATGGCGGCGGTGAGCCCGGCGGCGAGCATGGCGGTCAGGAGCTCGCGCATGGCGACGGCGGCCTGCGCCAGGTGCCGCTGAGAGAGCGAGTCCAGCGGCTCGCCCGGCTGACGGCGGATGAGGCTGAGCTCGCGGCCGCACCGGTAAGCCAGGACGAGCAGCGTGCCGGCGAAGGCGATCTGGAATACGCGGCCGGCCGCGTGTAGGAGCCCGGAGATGAGCGTGCCGATGGCCGTGGCCGTGGGATTGCCGGAGCGCTGCATGACGAGCGCCACCAGGTGGCCGCCGAGGAAGCCCACCAGGATGGGCATCTGCCGCTGGAGCTCGGCCTCGATGTCCCTCCAGCCGTCCCAGCCAGCGCGCACCGCGGGCCACAGCAGGTCCCTGTTATCGACGTAGCCGCGCGCCGCGAGATAGACCTCGACGGTCTGGTCTCCGACGGTCTGCCGGACGGCTTCGAGGACCTGCCGCAGGCCGTCCGGCACCTGGACGCGGATGGCGAAGGACGGCGGCGCCACGGCTCGGTAGGCGGGGTCCCGGTAGCCGCCGCCCGCGCCTGGGATGGGCAGGCCCGCCGCGTCATAACACTTGATCGGCGTGCCCCGGAAGAAGAGGCCGAGTCCGGACTCGTCCGCGGAGATCTGCAGCCGGTTGTGGAGGACGTTGTAGTTGCCGCGGGACCACTGGTCGAGGAGCGCCTCCTCCAGCACGGAGAAGTCGCTGAGGCTCGAGCTCCCGGTGGCCTCGAACTCGCGAAAGCCCTGGGTGAAGTACCGCGTCATGGTGCCAGCGCGCGGGTTGCCCTCCACCAGCGCGCGTACCTGCTCGGCGCTCAGCCCGCGCGTCAGGTCCGGGCGCCCTTGCACGCCCGCGTAGCGGCGGAGGAAATCCAGGTAGAGCCCGGCGAGCGCGGGGTTGCCGGCGAGCGCTCCCTCATCACCCTCCAAGGGCGCGGCGGGGGTCCCTGTCGCGGAGCCCCCCGCAGCCGCGGGGGCGCGCCCCGCGATCGGCGCTCCGGCCGCCGCGTACACGTGGGCTGGCACTTCGGCGCCACCGCGCAGGGCCTGCTGGAAGGCCGCCAAATCGCGCTGCGCGCCCTGGAACCTCACCAGCACGTCGGACTGGGTGCCGACGGAAAGCCGGTGCACCCCGTCCCGCAGCCCCCACCGGTACTCCGTGCCCGGCGGGACCGTCGGCGGCGAGATGACGTTGAAGACCAGCGGCGAGCCATCCTCCACCACGACGACCAGCCGGCTCTCCGCGAGGTAGAGCTCGATGCGCCGCACCGTGACGGCTGCGGCGGCACGAGGCGCGCGCTGCCGGCTCAGCACGGGGGCGCTCCCCGCGTGGAGCCAGGGGGCCTGGGCCGGAGCAGCGTCCGGCACGGGCAGATGGCCGGGCAAGCGGGGCGGCGCCGCCTGGGGGCTCGCGGGCCGGGCAGGGCCGGAGCGCTCGACGAAGGCCGAGATGCGGTCCGCCTCGTGCTCGCTCGAATCCCCGGGCTGCCCTATGCGGATCTGGGATGGGGCCGCCGTCGAGCGCGAGAGACCCTCGCGCTGCTGGAGGACGTGCGCCAGCTCGTGCCCAAGGAGCCGGGTGCCCGCGAGGGTCTCCGGGGCGTGGAGCCCCGCCCCGAACACGATGTGCGATCCGACCGTGTAGGCCAGCGCGTCCACCGATCTCGCGGACTCCGCGGCGCGGGCGTCGGTATGGATGCGGACGGCCCCGAGGTCTTGGCCGAGCCGCCGCTCCATCTCGAACCGGGTGCGAGGGTCCAGCGGCTCGCCTGGGGACTGCAGCACCGCGGAGACCGGGGAGGGCACCGGCTCGGGTCGAGCGGCTCCACCGCCAGCGCCCACGCTGCGAGGCGGCGCCGTCACGCCCGCGCCACCCCGCGCGAGGAAATCGGGCCCGACGCCAGGCGAGAGCGCAAGCGAGGGTAGGGACGGAAGCGACCGCCGCTGCATCGTCCCGGCCTCGCGCGCCGTGCTGCCGTGAGGTTGAGGCGGCGTGATGGAGATGCGGCTGAAATCGAAAGAGGCGCACGGCGCGGCGTGCGGATACGATTCCTCGTGGAGGTGCTCCTGCGAGGCAGCGAGCCCGGTGCGCGGCCGGGGGTTGCTGAACCCTGGGCCTGCTGGCAATGACTTCGCCAGGACCGATGACGCAGGCTGCGCTGCAGGAGAATGCTCGGCAGGCGCGCGCGGTTTCCGGCTGAACATGACCATGGATAGGCTCTCCGGGATGCTAGGACCCGAGCCCGCCGCTCCGGGTGCACAGGAAAGCTCGGACAGCGTACGTGAGCTCGTGGTGAACGAGCCCGCGGCCTAGTCGCCGCGCTCGCTATGTCCGTGGCCACCCCCGCATTTGCGCCTATCAGGAGGACGGCCGTGCGTCAAGGCGGCACGTGCGACGAAGGGCGCACGGCGATGAGCATGCGTCGAGCAGGGGTCGACTCTTCGACGATGGTGAGAGCGACAGGAATGGGCGCGGAAGGGGGCAGGGCGCTGCGGCGGATCGCGAGGTGTCGTCTTCTCGCTGGCCGTCACACGAACGCACGACAACAGCCCCGGAAGTGCAACGAGAGCGGCGCCGGCCAGGCTCGATGGTGCGGCTCTGCAGAATCGCGGCGTCGCGGCGCAAGGCCACTATGGTGTTTGAGTATTCCTGACAAATAGGAGCGCCTGCGCGCGTGAGCTCCGCGCCGCTGAAAACCATGCCGCGATCATGAGCGGAGAGCCGCGATGACGCGACGGTTCGTCGCGAGAGGTTCCGGGACGATCGCGCGTGTTGAGGGGGCCGGGCTAGAGGTGAATCCGGCTACGCCGCCGCGGAGACCGCCTTCTTCCCGTTTCGCGGCGCCACTCTGCCCGCGCCGGCGCCCTGCGGCTTCGGCGGCGTCTTGTCCGCGGGCGGGGCGGCGACGGCGCGGACGAGCGCGGCGGCGATGGCCGCGGTCATCCGCGCGGTCGGCAGCCGCGGCGTGAACGCGAGAACGCGCTCGCCGGGGCGCCGCCCCCGGGAGGACCGGCCGCTCTTCGCGAGCCGCTCGACGGCGTGCTCGCACGGCGAGCCCGGGGCGACGCGCAGCAGGACCTCGGGCAGCCCGATCGAGCCGCCGGCGCCGGGCGCGTAGACGACGCCGACCTCGATCGCCACGAAGCCGGGGAGCGCAGCGCGCGGCGAGAGGCCGAGCCGCAGCTCGTCGGCGTCGGGGCTGCCGTCCGGGATGCGGAGGCGGCCGACGACGCGGAGCTCCGACGCCGTGGCCGCCGCGCCGGCCGCCTTGGCCGCGGCGCGCGCGGACCCCTTGGCCGCCGTGGTCGCGGGCGCCTTGGCCGCCGGGCGGGGCGCCTTGTGCGACCGCCGCACGCGCCGCGCGACGTCGCGCAGGAACGCGACCGGCCGCGCCGCCGGGTCGGCGGGGAGCTCGGCGAGCCGGCCGGTGCAGAAGATCGCGAGCAGCGCCGTCGCGTCGAGCGCGAGCAGGTGGGCGTGGTACGGCGAGGCGCCGGCCGCCGCGTAGACCCCCGCGCCGAGCGCGGCGAGCAGCGCGGCGAGCAGCGCCTTGCCGGCGCGCGTCGAGACGTCGAGGTAGACGCCGCGCACCCGCGGCGGCTCGCGAAACGCCTCGGACTCCGCGACCGGGAGCCACTTGCCGGGGCGCCGCAGGGCCGCGGCGGCGCGCTCCGGGCGGGGGGTGCGGTGCGCGGCGAGCGCGGTCGCCGCGGCCACGAGCGCGGCGCCGGCCGTGCCGTCGCGGAGCAGGAGCTCCAGGGCGACGCCCGCGACGAGCGCGAGCCCGGCGAGGGCGGCCCGCGGCGCGAGCGGGATCGGGACGAGGGGCCGCGGCAGGGCGCCCGCGGCGCGCGCGAGGCGCTCGTGCTCGCGCGCCTTGAGCGCGACGAGGGCGCTGTAGAGCGCGAAGAGGGCCGCGCCGGCGGCGAGGTAGAGGGTGCGGCTCCGGTCGGGGCTCGCGGCCGCGGCGTCCGAGAGCCGCCCGAGGGCGTCGGCGCCGGGCCGCGCCGCGGCGGGCTCGGGCTGGAAGGCGCGCGCGTCGGCGCGGACCGCCCACCGGATCGGCTCGGCCTTCGGGGTGTACGGGCGGAGCAGCTCGAGCTCGTCCTTGTCGACCGAGCGGCGGAGCGTGGAGAGCGTCGACGGCGCCGCGAGCGCGCCGTCGGCCGAGGGCTCGCCCGCCGCGTCGGCGGGCGCCTCGTCGACGCGCGGCTCGTCGGGCGCGGCCGGGATCGCGACGGTGAGCCGCGCCGAGTCGTAGCCGTCGTCCCAGAGGGGCCCGGTCCACGCGATGCGGGCGCTCGGGCCGTCCAGCCGGATGAGCCCCCGCTTCATGAGGTCCGTGCGGTAGCGGAAGAAGAGCACGAACACCCCGCGGCTCAGGCCCCTGCCGTCGAAGCGGGCCCGCAGCGCCGCCGGGCGGCGCGAGCCGTCCTCGCGCGGGCGGAGGTCGGGCGGCAGGAGCTCGAGCGCGACCGGCGTCGCGGACGCGAGGGAGCCCGCCTCCGCGGCCTTGAGGGGCGCGGCGTAGCTGCCCGGATCGAGCTCGGCGTCCGGGTCGACGCCCTGGATGTCGAGCGCGCGGAGCGGCCCGCCCGAGATCTTCAACGTGACCTTGTGCTCGACCGTGGCGGCGCCGGCCCGGTCGATCGCGAGCCGCACGTCGTCTCCGGCGACGTGCACCTCGACCCACGCCCGCGCCGGGAGCGCGAACGCGATCGACACGAGCGCGGCGAGGAGCGGCAGCAGCAGCGCCGGCCCGGGGCGGCGGGCGATGCGAGAGGGCATGGTGCAGACGTCCCACGGCGCCGCGCGCGGGGCCAAGTTCTGGGGGCGGCGCCCGCCCGCCTGCCGGCGCCGCCTCGCGCCGGGCGCCGCGGGCGCCGCCGCCGCGCCGCGGCGGGGCGGCGCCGCCCTGCGGGGCCGGCCATCCGCAGCGGGCGGCGGGCGCGATCAGAACGCGACGCCGAGCGAGAGCGAGCCGAGGAGCTTGATCTTCCCCGTCTTCTCGTAGAAGACGTACTGGTAGTTGCCCGCGGCGCCTGCGGCGACCGTCGCCGGAGGGGCGAGCGCGACGCCGAGCCCGAACCCCCCCGACATGGCGAACCCGCCGTCGCGGCCGAAGATGTTCGTGCTCCCGATGCTGAGGCCGAGGATGGCGCTGCTCACGTCGCGCTTGCCGGGGGTCACCCTGGGCGAAGGGGTGTAGACCGCCTCGAACGACTCGTAGCCGAGGCGCCCTTTCACCCAGAACCCCTTCAGCGGCTTGCCCTCCACGTAGACGCCGATGTCGGCCCCGAGCGCGAACCCGGTCGTGTCCAGCGTCGCGTCGTCGAGCGAGCCCCAGATCCAGGACGGCGCGAGGCCGATGGTGAGCGGCCCGAGGATGGCGACCTCGCCCTCGAAGGTCATCCGCCCGAACAGGAGGTCCAGGGCGTTGTAGCGGACCGACCAGCGGCAGCAGGTCGCCTCGGGCGGCATCGGGGGCGGCGGCGGTCCGGCCGGCAAGGCGTATCCCTGACCGTAGCCGGGCGGCTGCTGAGGATAGCCCTGCTGGGGATAGCCTTGCTGAGGATAACCTTGTTGCTGGGGATAGCCTTGCTGCTGCGGGTATCCCTGCTGGGGATAGCCTTGCTGGGGATAGCCTTGCTGCTGCGGGTATCCCTGCTGGGGATAGCCTTGCTGCTGCGGGTATCCCTGCTGGGGATAGCCTTGCTGCTGCGGGTATCCCTGCTGAGGATAACCCTGCTGCGGATACCCTTGTTGCTGCGGATAACCCTGCTGCTGGGGATAGCCTTGCTGCTGAGGATACCCGGCCTGCGGCTGGGCAGCCCCACCGGGCTGTCCCTGGCCCGGCGGGAGCGGCGGAGCGGGCTCTTGCGCTGCCGCCGCGGGGGCGAGGAGGAGCGCGCCGAGGCCGAGCAGGACGCCGCAGGCGGCCGAGCGGGGAGCCCTCGCGGAGGAGGGCGCGCGCGCCGGGCCCCGACCCGTGGTGAAAGCGCAATCCATGGCGCTGGACTCTACCGAATCCCGAGCAGGCCGGCTACACGCGCGCGGCGAACCGTCGCTGCGCTCGCGCGCGCGATCGCCTGCCTGTAATCTCCGTCCCGATGCCGCCGGTCCCCGATCTCGTCACCGCCGCCGCCCCCGCGCCCGGAAGCCTCCTCTCCGGCGGACCCGCGGCCGCGCCGGCGGCCGAGCCGGGCGCGGCGCGCGGCGCTGAGACACCCCCGGCAGAGCTCGATCGCGCGCTGTCCGAGCTGGGCGACGCGGCCCTCGGCTTCGCGCGCATGCCGCCCCGCGAGAAGGCCTCGCTGCTCCGCGCGCTGCTCCCGGGCCTGCTCGCCGCCGCGCGCCCGCAGGTCGAGGCGTCGTGCGCCGCCGCGGGGCTCGACCCCGGCTCGGCGGCGGCCGGCGAGGCGTGGTTCGCGGGGCCGTGCGCGACGCTCGCGCAGGTGCGCCTCCTCGCCGAGGCGCTCGAGGACATCGCCGCGCGCGGGCGCCCGCGGCTCCGCCGCGGGGCGGTGCGCACCCGGCCGGACGGCCGCGTCGAGGTGGACGTGTTCCCCGCGGGCCTGAAGGACGCCGCCCTCCACGGGCCCCTCCGCGCGCGCGCCCTGATGCAGCCCGGCGCGACGCGCGCCGGCGTCCTGGAAGCGCAGGCGCCCTTCTACCGGCAGCGCGACCCCGAGGGCGGCGTCGCGCTGGTGGTCGGCGCGGGCGGCGCCGCGAGCGTCCCCCTCCGCGACGCGCTCCACAAGCTCTTCGTCGACGGGCGCGTCGTCGCGCTCGCGGCGAGCCCCGAGAGCGCGCCCCTCGGCGCGCTGCTCGAGCGCGCCCTCGCGCCGCTCGTCTCGCGCGGGCTCCTCCGCTTTGTACACGGCGGCGCCGACGCGGCCGCCTACCTTGCGGCGCACCCCGCCGTCGCGGAGGTCCACGTCACCGGCGCGGCGGCGGCGCACGACGCGCTCGTCTGGGGCCCGCCGGGCCCGCAGCAGGCGGGCCGGCGGGCGTCGGGGGAGCGGCTGCTCCACAAGCCCATCACCTCCGTGCTCGGCGGCGTCCGCCCCGTCCTCGTGATGCCGTGGCTCTACGGCAGGGACGAGCTCTGGTGCCAGGTGAGGCTCCTCGCGAGCCGCGTCGTGAGCAGCGCCTCGCTCGGCGACCCCGCGGCGCACGTCCTCGTGCTGCCCAGGGGCTTCGTGCAGCGGCCGCTGCTCTTCCGGATGCTCCACCGCGCGCTCGCCGCCGTGCCCCCGCGGCGCGCCGTCCATCCGGAGGCCGAGGCGCGGCACGCCGCGCTCACGGCCGGGCGCCCGCCGCTCGAGCGCGAGCGCCTCGAGGGCTCCGCCGACGCGCCGCTCCCGGCCGGGGTCGTGCGCATCGGCGAGCCCGGGCCGGGCGCGCCCCCGTGGACGCTGATCGCCGGGCTCTCCGCGTCGGATCCCGCCGAGCCGCTCTTCTCGATCGAGCCGCTCTCCGGCGTCCTCTCCATCGTCGAGGTCGGCTCGAGCGATCCGGTGGAGTTTTTGGAGGCGGCGGTCCCCTTCTGCAACGACCGGCTCCAGGGCACCCTGGGCGCGGCGATCGTCGCGCACCCGATCAGCGAGGAGGACCCCGCCGTCGGCGCCGCGCTCGACCGCGCCCTGCTCGAGCTCCGGTACGGCGTGATCGCGGTGAACCAGGCGCCCGCCGCCGCGCACGCGCTCGTCGTCCCGCCCTGGGGCGGCCACCCGAGCGCCACGCTGGCCGACATCCAGAGCGGGCTCGGCTTCGTGCACAACACCGCGATGCTCGCCCAGGTCGAGAAGACCCTCCTGCGCGCGCCGCTCACGACCTTCGCGCGGCCGCCCAGCTCCTGCGATCACCGCCGCTCCCACGTCGTGGGCGAGCGGCTCGCGGCCTGCGCAGCCGACCCGCGGTGGGGCAATGTCGCGCGCGTCGCGGCGGCCGCGCTGCGCGGGTGAGCCGCGGGGCCGGCGCTCGGGCAGCGCGCGGGCGGACAAAGCAGAGGCGCCCACCAGGCTCTTGCCGAGCTCCTGGTGGGCGCCGCCTGCCGCGCCCCCGAGGGGCGCTCTTGTCACATCATCCCGGAGGCGCCGCGATCAGGACGGCAACGACGAGCGGAACTCCTTCACCTTCTCCAGGATGTCGCGCAGCGCGTTCCGCGAGGTCTCCGAGACGTCCTCGGCCAGCTTCTCCGCGTCGAGGAGCGTCGGCTCCAGCTTGCCCCAGGCGTCCTTCGCCTCCATGCCGGCGAGGTGCAGCCTGACCCGGATCTCGTCGCGCAGGGTCTGGAGCGACTCCAGGCTCTTGGTGAGATCGCTCTTCAGCTCGGACGTGATGTTGCTCATTCTTGTCCTCCCGTATCTACGAGGTGTTGGCAGCTTCCGCGTCAATGCATCGGCCGCGCCAGGCAGCGCGCTTCGACGCGGCGCACGACACCCGCGCGTCCAGACTGGAGCCGAGCCCATCCATCCCGCGAGCAACCGCCGCGCGCCCCCCTCCTCGTATGTGGCGAAATTGCGCGGCGACGTGCGTTTTTGCCTCGCCGATGCGCGAACGCGCGAGCGAGCTCCTCAGACGAGCGCCTTGGGGGCGAAGACGATCCCGTCGTGGTCGGCATAAACGAATCCGCCGGGAACATAGGTGATCCCGGCGAACGTCACGGGGACGTCGCGGTCCCCCGCGCCCTTCTTGTTGCTCTTCCGCGGGTGCGTCGCGAGGGCCTTCACGCCGATCGGGATGCGGCCGAGCGCCTCCGCGTCGCGGACGCAGCCGTACACGACCAGCCCGGCCCAGCCGTTCTGGTGGGCGATCGCGGCGAGGTTGTCCCCGAGGAGCGCGCAGCGGAGCGAGCCGCCGCCGTCCACGACCAGCACCCGCCCCTGGCCCGGCTCTTCGAGCGCCTTGCGGACGAGCACGTTGTCCTCGTGGACCTTCACCGTGACGATGGGCCCGTGGAACAGGCGAGCTCCGCCGTAATCCCGGAAGATCGGATCGGCGACGGCGACGGCGTCCGGGTGGTCGTCGCAGAGATCCGTGGTGCGAACCGTGGTGTCCGAGCTCATGTCGACTCCTTAGCAGCAGCGCCGTCGTCCTTGCCCGCGCCCGCGAACGCCGCCGCGTCGACCCCGTGGCGGGCGAGCCAGCGGCGCAGCTGGTTCCGGTGCATCCCGAGCGAGCGGGCCGCGCGCGTGACGTTCCCCTGCTCGCGCCGCAGCGCCACCTCGATGGCGATCCGCTGCAGCTCCGCCGCCGGCGGCGTGCGCCTCGCGACCTCCGTGATGTCGAGGCCCGCGGAGGGCGCGAGGTCCGACGCCTCCACCACGGCGCGCCCGGCGGCGTGCGCCGCGAGGCCCGCCTGCCGGACCTCGCGCAGCAGCTCCCGCACGTTGCCCGGCCACGCGCGCAGCGCGCACGACTCCACGAGCCCGAGGCTCGGCGCGAGCCGCGCGCCGCCGCGCCGGAGCTCCGCCGCGATCAGCCAGGGCAGCTCCTCGAGCCGCTCGGTCAGCGCCGGGACCCGCACCTCGGGCCGGCCGATCCGGTAATAGAGGTCCTCCCGGAAGCGGCGCGCCGCGACCTCGGCCTGGAGATCCCTCAGGGTGGCCGCGCAGAGCCGGAACTCCACCTTGCGCGGGCGCGTGTCGCCGAGCGCGGTCACCTCGCGCGTCTCAAGGACGCGGAGCAGCTTGGGTTGGACCGACGCGTCGAGCTCCGCGATCTCGTCGAGGAACAGCGTGCCGCCGTGCGCGGCCTGGACGTAGCCCTCCGCGTCGGCGGTCGCGTCCGAGTACGCCCCGCGCCGCGCCCCGAAGAGCAGCCGCTCCGCGAGGCCCTCGGGGATCGCGGCGCAGTTCACGGCGACGAAGGGGCCGCCGCGCCCCGTCGCCGCGTGGAAGGCGCGCGCCGCGAGCTCCTTGCCCGAGCCGCTCGGCCCGGTGAGCAGCAGCGTCTCGCCGCGCGCCCCCGCGCGGGCGATCAGCTCGCGGGCCTGCCTCAGCGTGGGGCCGATCACCCCGTCCTCGTGCTCCAGGACGCCGCCCCGCTGGAACGGCCCGACGTCCGCGGCGAAGCGCAGCAGCGTGCCCCCGATCCGGATCAGCCGAGGGAGCGACGGGAAGACCCGATCCTCGACCTGCTTGCCGTCGACGAAGGTGCCGTTCCTGCTGCCGAGATCGGTGATCTGCAGGCCCTGGCCCGAGAGCGCGACGCGGGCGTGCCGGCGCGACACCTGATCGTCGTCGACGACCCCCGTGTCGCCCGCCGGCGCACGACCGAGCACGACCGCGCCGTCCCCGAGCGGGATCGGCGCGCACGCAGGCTGCCCGCGGGTGAAGATGACCACGAGGCCCGGCGTCGCCGACGCCGCGGACGCCGCCTGCGCGTCCGACGCCCTGATCGTGGACTGATCGTCCGCTCCCACACAGTACGCATACCTGATCCAAGGGCGGCCCTGAAGGACCCGAGGATCAGTGTGTTGCGCGAGTGGAAAAATCTAGCTTTGGTGGATGCCTGTCCGGACCTCGCCGCGAGCGCGTCGCGGGTGGGGCGGTCAGTACCGCGGCACCGACGGGTCGATCTCGCGCGACCACGCGTCGATGCCGCCCTGGAGGTTGTAGACGTTCCTGAAGCCCTTCGCGAGGTAGTGCTCGGCGGCCGCCTGGCTGCGCCCGCCGTGGTGGCAGTGGAAGACGATCCGCGCGTCCTTGGCGAGCGCCTCCAGGCGCTGCTGCCCTTCCTGGTCGAGGCGGCGCGCGCCCTCGATCTTCGCGATCGTGCGCTCCTGATCGGTGCGGACGTCGAAGAGCTCGAGCGCCTCGCCGCCGTCGAGCATCGCCTTGAGCGCGGCGGGCGAGAGCTGCTTGACCTTCGGCGGATCGTTCGGGCTCTCCAGCTTGAAGCCGCCGCCCGAGGGGCCCTCGACGAAGTCGATCGACAGCCCCTCGGCGCGCCGCGCGCTCGCGCGGTCGAGCAGGAACACCACCCCGCCGGCCTCGACCTCGACGTCGCCGGCCTGCCGCGGGCCGAAGTAAAGGCCGTAGTTGAACGAGGGGTCGATCTCGATGTGAACGAAGTCGGCGTCGGACTCCCGCGCGGCCGCGAACGCGGCGACCGCCGCCTGGGTCACGCGGATGGCGGGCGGCGCCTGCGGCGCGCCCTGCGCGAGCCCGAGCGCCTTCACGAGCTCCCCGGTCGCGTGCAACTCCTTCACGATGTCGCAGCCGCCGACGAACTCGCCGCGGATGTAGAGCTGCGGGATCGTGGGCCAGCTCGAGAACTCCTTGATGCCGTCGCGCAGCGCGGGGTCCGAGAGGACGTCCACCGTCTGGTACGTGGGCAGGTGCTCGTCGAGGATGCTCACCACCTGGGCGGAGAAGCCGCACTGAGGCGTGGTCCGCGTCCCCTTCATGAACAGGACGACGTCGTTCTCGCGGATGATGGTGGCGATCCTGGCCCGCAGGGGCTCATTGAGGCTCATGTGCTTGCTCTCCGTCCGCGGCCGTGGCGGCGCTTTCGATCCCCGCGCGCGTCCGCGGGCCTCTCGCTAGCATGGGCCCTGCACGGCAGCGAGGCCCTGCCGGCGGCGTCGCCCGCGTCTGCTGCGGGCAGCGGCGCGCTCCGCGGCGCGGTCGCGCCCGGCGGACGAGGCGCCGGCCCGCGATCAGCGGCCGAGCAGGAGCCCCACGACCGCCGCGATCGCGGCGAGGGCCGCGAGGACGGCCGGTGTGCCGAGCTGCGCGCCGAGCGCGCGCAGGCCGCCGCCGTCCGGCGCCGCGGCGCGCGCGAGCGCGTCCGACGGGGGCGGCCCGACGCGCAGCACGCCGGGCGACGCCGCGCTGCCCTCGCGGAGCTCGACGAGGAGCTGGTCGAGCGGGGCGTGCTCGCCGAAGGGGCGCACCAGGCGGAGCGTCGCGCCGGCGGTGAGATCGGGCGGGAGCCGGAGCCGCAGCGTCCTCGCGGCGGCCTCGGCCGGGGCGCGGTGGGCGCCGCTCCGGGCGCAGCTGTCGCAGCCGCCGCCGTCGCAGCGGGCGCAGGTGACGCGGGCGGGCACGAGGATCTCGATGTCCGCGCGGTCGCGCGCCCACGCCGCCGGGACGGCGATCGCGAGGCGGCCCCGCGCGCCGTCCGAGGCGTCGAGCCCTTCGCGATCGATCAGCTGCCCGAGCTCGGCTCTGCCCATGACACCTGTGTGCCGCAGCCGGGCCCCGGCGCCAAGCGTCCGCGGCGGACGGAGCCGGCCGCGCGGCCCTCACCCGCGCGCGTCGCGCCCCTCGCCGCGGAGCGCGCCGCCGCCCGCTCGCCGGGTCGGCGGTGATCCTGCCGGGCTCCTGTCGAGCTCGAGCGCCGCGTGCGTGGCTCGAGCGCCGCGTACGTGGGGGAATGTGAGGTTCGGGCGGATCTACGGGGGGAGGGGCGGGGGAGCGTGCGGAGGCGGCCTGTGCCTTCGCCGCGCCGCCCGCGCGGGGCGGCGGCAGCGAAGGCGCGGCGCGCGGGTCAGTCGCCGAGGTCGACGACCTCGAGCCCGTTGTGCCCGAGCGAGCAGAGGGCGCGATCGCCGTCGACCGTCACCCGGTAGATGTACGAAGAGAGCTCGCCCTTGGTCTCGTAGGTCAGCGCGTCGAGGTCGGAGGCGTCGATGACGGCGAGCGAGGGGGGGCTGTAGCTGGAGACGAGGAGGCGCGTCCCGTCGGCGAAGAGCGGCGAGCTGTGGGTCAGCTCCGCGAACGGCTTCCTCACGAGCTCGATGCGGCCTTCCTCGAGCCCGCTGGCCACGAGCATCCCGTACGGCACCTCGCCGTTCTCGACCACGTAGTTCAGGTAGGTGAACATGAACACGCGGTCGTCGCCCACGGACACCTGCCAGATGCCGGCGTCGCCGTCGATCGGGTGCTCGTCGCGGAGGCGCGCGGTCTTGCTGCCGACGTCGAGGAGCTTGATCGTGCGGCTCATCCCTTTGCAGATGCCGGCGCCCGACCACTCGTGCGGGTCGGTCGGCTTGAAGTCGACGTTCTGCGCGAACGCCCTGTAGCAGGCCTCGGGGCTCGGCACCTGGAGCTCGAACGGCTCGTAATCGACCGTGAGCGCGCGGCCGAGCGCGCCGTCGAAGGCGAGCAGCGACCCGGGCACGTTGACCGGCGCCCGCACGACCGGCGAGGACGGGTCGGACACGTCGATGCGGTCGAGGTAGAAGCGCGCCTTGGAGGCGTCGTCGGGCAGCGGCACCCAGTGCGAGGTCAGCACGGTGGTGCCGTCGAGCTGAAGGCCCGTGTACCCAACGCCGGAGGGCAGCGCCACCGAGCGGTGCGCCGGGTTCGACGGATCGGAGAGGTCGATGACCTCGAGCGACGGCTCGGCAGACACCGGCTGCCCGCCGCCGCCGACGCTGACGTCGCCGCCGTCGTAGTCGCCGTAGTAGTAGTACTGGTCGTTGGTGTTGCGGAGCACGAGGGTGCTCCCTGCCTGCACCACCGTGTCGCCCGTCGGGACGACGGCGCCGTAGGAGTACCCGTAGCCGTAGAGCGCGACGCCGCTGAACGGCAGCTCGCGGTGGCTCGCGATCCGGGGCGATTCGGGGTCCCTGAGATCGATGACGGCGACGTGCGCCTTGGGCGTCTCGCCCGTGTGCGAGGGCCAGAGCAGGTAGGCGTGTTGCCCGTGCGCGAAGAGGCGCGCGTCGGCGAGGCCGTATCCGTAGCAGCTCCCCTCCGAGTCGGTGGCCAGCGCCGCGAGGTCGAGCTTCCCGATCGGCTCGATGCGGCCTGGATCCGCGGCCGGCGCGATCTCGAGCTGCGGGCTGCTGGTCCACCAGTCCGCGCTCATGCGGACCACGAGATCGCCGGTGACGACCGCGTTGCTGACGACGGTCGTGAGGGTGAGGTCGGCGACCTCGACCGGGGCGTCGCGGTCGTCGATGTTGAACGTCCCGACCTCCTGATCGGAGACGGCGAAGAGCCGCTCGTCGTGGACGAAGGCGCGCCGCGCCTGGCCGCGCGCGGGGGCCGAGCCGCGCTTCGTCAGCGTGTCGGCCGTGAAGTCGATGAGCTGGACGCCGCTCTTGTACGTGCCGCAGCCGATGTCGCCGCGCTGCTCCCAGCCGCTGTAGGGCACGAGGATCGTGCCGAGGTCGTCCAGGATGGTGAAGGCCTTGTGGATCCGGTCCTGGTCCTCGGCGAAGCTCCCCCACGAGCCGCCGAAGTGGACGCGCTCCAGCATCGTGGGGGCCGTGAGGTCCGAGACGTCGAAGAGCGAGACGTGGAGCGACCCCTCGGTGGAGGCGTTGTCGAACCCGAGGGCGAGCACGCGGTCGCCGCGCGGCTCCATGTGGTAGACCCAGCCGGGCATCTCGAGCTCGCCGAGCTGGGCGGGGTGCTCCGGGTCGCTGAGATCGATGGTGAACAGCGGGTCGGTCTGCTCTGCCGTGATGGCGTAGGCGCGGTCGCCGTCGAAGCGGACGGAGCGCAGCGACTCGGGCTTGGGGAGGCGGAGCTCGGTGTAGCCGAGGGGGGTGAGCTCCTGCGAGGACGCGACGGCGAAGGTCTGGACGCCGGGCTGCGCCGCGTTGTTCCACCAGAGGCCGGGCTGGCTGACGACGCGGAGGACGCCCTCGTGCTCGTCCATCTGCCAGCGGCTCTGGATCTGGCCGGTGGCCTCGACGGTCGTGCCTTCCACGAGGTCGCCGCTCGGGTCGGAGATGTCGATGACCTGGATGGTGGAGTGCCCCTCGTCGGTGCCGTCCCACTCGATCCCGGAGACATACATGCGCTCCTGGGTGACGGTCACGCTGCGGCGCCACCCGTAGCCGTAGGGGTCGTTGTCGCTGAAGCTCATTTTGTCGACCACCCGGATCGCCTCGGGGTCGCCGACGGCCAGGGAGGTGACGGTGGTGTTCGGCGAGCTCCCGCACCCCCAGCAATAGTTGTTCTCCAGGGTGACGGCATAGAGCACGTCGCCGACGATGCGCGAGTCGGAGACGGTGCCCGGCAGGTTGAACGAGCCGATCAGGCGGATGTCCGCCGGGTCGGAGACGTCGAGCGCCTCGATGCGGCTCGACTCCGAGTAGGTGTACTCGCCGGTGTCCTCATCGTAGAGGTACTGCGTCCACGACGAGAACATCGCGTAAACGATGCCGTCGCGCAGGTACATCTCGAAGGGCATCCCGCTCGCCTGGTAGCGCCCGAGGAGCTTCAGCCGGTCGCGCCGCGAGATGTCGATGACGCTGAGCCCCGCGTACTGCGAGAGCGCGTAGAGCTTGCCGTCCTTGACCTGGATGATGTCGGCCTCGGTGATAGCGCGCTCCGGGTCGTCGTCGCCCGCTCCCTCGTCCGGCGCCCCGGCGCCGTCGCCGGCGCCGGTGCTTCCGGCGCTGACGCTGCCGCCGTCGTCCTCCCCTCGGCCGTTGTTCCCGTTCGGATTGCCAGAGATGAAGTCGGTCGGAGCGTCGTCATCGGGTTGATTCCCCGTCGAGCCTCCCACCACCACGCAGCCGGCGAGTCCGGCCGATGCCGCTGTCGCCGCGACGACGAGCCAGCCGGCGTAAGTTCTAGACAGGAAGGTCATAGTTCACCTCGTTCACGAAGACACAGGGCGTCATGGCCGCGCCGGTGCGTGCTGCGCTGTCCGCGTCCCGTGCCGGCGCACAAGCAAGCGGCAGGCCAGGCAGGAGGCCGCAGAAATGCTCGGCTTCCGACGGGGTGCGCTCGGTCTGTGCCAGAGTGTGCAGCCCCGCGGCGGCCGCGGCAGGCGCCCGCGCGCGCGGCGTGCGCCTCGTCGCAGCCGGAGCGCCTCCTCCCGGCGGAGCGCTCGTGGCCTGGAGGGCGGCTCGCCGCTTGCAGACGCAGAAAGCAGAAAGCAGAAACCAGAAAGCGAGAAAGCGGCTCGTCACGGCGGGAGGGCGCGTCCACGCTTCGGGGACACGCCGGCGCGGGCCCGTGAAGCGGCCGGCGAACCCTGGCGCCTGCGGCTGCCGGGTGGCACGGTCGAACCCTTGATAGGAGGCTTAACGATGGATCTGTTCAGCAAGCGTCATCGGCTCGTGGTTGGAATGCTCCTGCTCTTCGTTCCCCTGCTCACCGGCGCCAAGGGCAAGGGCTGTCAGGGCCCGGGCGACGGCGGACCTGGGGACGGCGGGTCTGCGGGCGGCGAGCCTGGGGACTGCAGGCCGACCGGCTGCAGCGGGCAGATCTGCGCCGATGCCGGTGACGAGGTGGTCACCACGTGCGAGTGGCGCGAGGAGTACGCGTGTTTCGACAAGTTCGGCGTGTGCGAGCGGGGGGCGTCGGGCGAGTGCGGGTGGCGCGAGACGCCGGAGCTCGAGGCGTGCCTCGGGGGCGGCGAGCCTGCCCCGTGCGTGGTGGGCGGCTGCAGCGGGCAGCTCTGCGTCGAGGCCGATAACGACCTGGCCACCACGTGTGAGTGGCGCGAGGAGTACGCGTGTTACCAGGAGCACGGCGTGTGCGAGCGGGGCGCGTCGGGCGAGTGCGGGTGGCGCGAGACGCCGGAGCTCAAGGCGTGCCTCGGGGGCGGCGAGCCCGCGCCGTGCGTGGTGACCGGCTGCAGCGGGCAGGTCTGCGCCGATGCCGGTGACGAGGTGGTCACCACGTGCGAGTGGCGCGAGGAGTACGCGTGTTACGCGGAGCACGGCGTGTGCGAGCGGGGCGCGTCGGGCGAGTGCGGGTGGCGCGAGACGCCGGAGCTCGAGGCGTGCCTCGGGGGCGGCGAGGCTGCCCCGTGCGTGGTGACCGGCTGCAGCGGTCAGATCTGCGCGAGCGAGGACGTGGCCACGGACTGCCAGTGGCTCGAGGAGTACGCGTGTTACGACAAGCACGGCGTATGCGAGCGGGGCGCGTCGGGCGAGTGCGGCTGGCGAGCGACGCCGGAGCTCGAGGCGTGCGTCGAGGCGGCAACCGGCGACTGAACGCCGGTCGGCGGGCGTTGCATCCGGAACAGCGGTGACGCGTGCGCCACGGACGACGACTGCGCCGTCGGCGGCTGCGGCGGGGAGCTCTGCCACAACCCCGCCGTGAGCGACGGGGCCTCGACGTGCGACTGCTCCAGCCCGGGGCTGGCCTGCGGGTGCGCGGATGGCGTCTGCACTTTCTGGAACTGAGGTCGCCCAGCCCTCGTGCGGCAGCGCGCCGGGGACGTCCTCTATCCCGGCAAGCTGACGAGTGATGTCATCTCCCGGCGAGCTGACGAGTGATGCCATCTCTCAGAGAGCTGACGAGTGATGTCGACGAGCTCCTGCGGAACGCCTTCGCGCCGTTTACCCGCCTTCGGTTGAGCGAGATCGACATCACGATATCGCGCGGGCTCGCCGCGCGACGGCGATGTTCCGGGGAAATTCCTACTCCCCCACGAGCCGCAGCCCCACCGGCAGCCCCTCTCCGAAGAACGCCGCGCGCTCGGCCTCCTCGACGGCCACCACCTCGCGCACGGCCCTCACCCACGCCTCGGGCGCGCCCGCCTTCACGAGCCGCCGCTCCACCTCGCCGCGGATCCGGTCCGAGACGTCGCGCGCCCGGTCGCCGGTCCTGCGCGCGAGCTGCACCGCGGCCGGCGCGGCCGACGGCAGCTCCTGCCACTTCTCGCGCAGCAGGTGATCCAGCCACCGCTCGGCCGCCGCCGGCGACACCACGTGGTGCACGCTCGCGTAGGCCGGCACGCGCGCCCCGATGCGGCCGATCGCCGCCCAGAGCCGCGCGTCGCGGTCGGTCCAGGTGCGCTCCAGGATCCACGCGCCGAGCTCGCTCCGCCGGCCGGCCGGCACGCGCTCGAGCGACGCGCAGAGCTCGAGCAGATCGTCGAGCGCCTCCGGCTTCACCCCCTTCGGCTTCTTCAGCCGCTGCTCGGCCGGCGCCAGGAACGGATCCGCCAGATCCCGGATCGCGACCTGCAGCGGCTCGTCGAGGCCGCCCGCGATGCGGCGCCACGCGATCCAGAACTGCTGCCATGAGCGCGCCTCCTGCGGGAACGCGAGCCGCTCGGCGAAGAGCGGCGCGACCGCGGCGACGCGCGCCGGATCGCCCGCGTCGCCGAAGCCGGGGCGCAGGCAGTAGCCGGCGAGCGACCAGAACAGGCGCTCGTGATCGGCCGAGCGCCGCCGCGAGCGCGCGCTCGGGGCGAGCGTGTCGAACAGCGCCCGCGCCGTCTCCGTCGTCCAGGTGGCGCGCTCCCCGAGCACGCGCTCGAGCTCGCGGACGAGGTTCTTCACCTCCCGCGGCGCGACGTCGGGCCGCCCCTTGCCGAACACCCGCTCGATCGCCTCCCGCGCCTCGTCGAGGCGCCTCCCGCCCTGCGCCGCCCCGGCGGGAGGCCTCGCCTGCGCCCGCTCCGGCAGCCCGCCCTGCGCCCCCTCCGGCGGGCCGCCCGGCGCGCCCCCCTCGCCGGCGGCGGCGCGCGCGCCGCGGCCGTCCTCGCGCAGCTGGAACGCCAGCCGGAAGCGGCGCGGCGCCGGGACCCCCACCTCGACGCAGGCGAGGTCCAGGGTGCCGATCGCGGTGAGCTCCCCCTCGATCTGGACGCGCACCTCCGCCTGCTTGCCGGCCGCGGCGCGCGCCGCGTCCCCGGCGTCGAACGCCACGGCGACCGGCGGGAGGGCCTCGAACCGGTCGTCCTCGAGCGGGACGAGGTCGCCGGCGCGATCGGCGCGCGCGTCGTCCGACGCGAACAGGTCGAACCGGACCGGGCGACCCACGACGAGCGCGAACGTCCGCCCGGCCGCCGCGTGCACGCTGCCCTCCTTCGCGCCGCGCGGCACCACGCACACCGCGGGCCGTGGCCCCCCGCCGGCGGGCGGCTCCAGGCCGACGTAGTAGCCGCGCGCCGCGCCGCCCTCGATGCGCACGCCGCGGCCGGCGAGCGCGAGGCCGTACGCGACCGCGCCCCGCGCCACCGCGAGGTCGGGATCGGCGTGCGGGAGCACGTCGAGCCGCGGCCCCCCGCACGGCCCCCCCCAGCGCTCGATGACCTGCGCGAGGCGCTCCGCGACGCGGCGCGCGCGGAAGACGCCGCCGTTCAGGAGCAGCGCGGTCGGCCCTCGCGCCTCGGGGGCGTGGCGCGCGAAGAACCAGGCGACGTGCCGGGTGATCGCCACGTCGCGCTCGTAGGGCAGGCCGAACGCGACGAGCCCGCTCCGGCCGCGCTGCGGCCGGGCGTCGCGCGGCGCCTCCGGGAAGAAGCCGTCGAGCACGATCGCCTCGACCTCCTCGCGGCGGAGGCGCGTCGTCAGCGCCCCGCCCACGAGCCGCGCGCCGTGCGAGAGCACGGTGACCGGCGCCTCGTCCGGCGGGGCGGGCGCGGCGCCGCCGGACGAGGCGCCGCCGCCGGCCGGAGCGTTGCCGCCGGCCGCGGCGCCGCCGCCGGCCGGAGCGCCGCCGGACGCGGCGCCGCCGCCGAGCAGGCGCTCCTTGGCGGCGCGGCAGGCGAGCACGAGCTGCCCGAACCGCGCCGGGTCGAGCTTCTCGCCCGTGCCGCCGACGAGGCGCGGCTCGCAGAGGTGGGCGAGCGCGAGGTCCATGTTGTCGCCGCCGAGCAGGAGGTGGTGGCCGACGGCGACGCGCGAGACCTCGACCGGGCGGCCCTCCGCGGCGCCGGCGCCCCGGGCGACCCGGATGAGCGACAGATCGGTGGTGCCGCCGCCGACGTCGCAGACGAGGACCGTCGCGTCGCCGCCCGAGCGGGCGAGCAGCGCGTCGAGGCCCTCCGCGCCGGCGAGCCGCATGAAGTCGTAGAACGCGGCCTGCGGCTCCTCGAGCAGCCGCGCCGAGAGGCCGGCGCGGCGGGCCGCCTCGACGGTGAGCTCGCGCGCGACCTGATCGAACGAGGCCGGCACCGTGAGCACGACCTCCTGCGCCGCGAGCGGGCGATCCGGGAAGGCGTCGTCCCAGGTGCGGCGCACGTGGGCGAGGATGCGGGCGCTCGCGTCGAGCGGCGAGGCGCGGGGCAGGGAGGCTGCGTCCTCGGCCGCGCCCCAGGGCAAGACGGGCGCCGTCCGGTCGACGGCGGGGTGGCAGAGCCAGCTCTTCGCCGAGGCGATGAGCCGGCCGGGGACCTCGCCGCCGCGCCGGCGGGCGTGCTCGCCGATGGCGAAGGGCGCGTCGCCGAACGGGTCGGCCGGCGCCTCGCCGGGGAGGGGCGCGTAGAGCAGGGAGGGCAGCAGCGGGCGCGCCTCGACCTCGGTGGCGGTCACGAGCTGCGGGATGGGGAAGACGCGGATCTCGCCGGGCGCGGCGTCGCGCTCGGCCCAGGCCACGACGGTGTGGGTGGTGCCGAGGTCGATTCCGACGATCAGGCTCGGGGTCTTCGCGGGGGCGGACATGCGTGCGCGCAGCAACGATACTGGATCGCCGCCGCGCCTTCCGCAGGTCCGGCGCGCGTCCCCGCCGCGGGCGCGCGCCAGGGGCGGGGACGCCCCGCCGGCGGGCGGCGCCGGCGCGTCCCCCGGGCGGCGCCGGCGCTCGTTCCGGCCGTCGCCGGCGCTTCTTCCGGGCGATGCCCCGTGCTAGAGGCGCGAAATGCGAGCGAACCGAGCGATCTGGCTGGTGGTCATGGGCGTCCTTGCGGCGGGGTGCGGGTCGGCGAACGCCGAGATGTCGCTGGCGGCAAGCGCGACGCCGCCTCCACCGCCGCCCCCGCCGGCGCCCGTCCAGCCGGCGGCGCCTGCCGAGGCGGTCATCGAGGGGGATCGCATCAAGATCGCCCGGCCCATCTTCTACGACCTCGACAAGGACGAGATCCGGCCCGAGTCGTTCTCGGTCCTCGACGCGGTGGCGAACATCCTGAGGACGCACCCGGAGATCACCGCGCTGACGGTCGAGGGGCATACGGACAACCAGGGGTCGGTGGAGCACAACATCAAGCTGTCCGAGCGCCGCGCGAACGCCGTGGTCCGCTACCTGGTCCAGCGCGGCGTCGCGACGCCGATGACGGCGCCGGGGTACGGCGCCGCCGCGCCGGTCTGCTTCACGAACGACGAGGGCTGCCGCGCCATGAACCGGCGCGTGGAGTTCCGTATCAAGACGAAGTGACCTCCGGTCCACACCGTCGATCGTGCCTGCTGGCCGAGCCCTCCGTGCGTCTCGACAACAGGCCAGGTTAACCCGGATCCCCCCTCGAAATCGACTGCTTTCCGCCGCCTCGCGCCGGGATTGCGAGGCTCGCCGCGTTTGCCACGGTCGCCGCGCGGGCCGCGCGGGCCATGTGGGTCGCGTCGGCCCGTCGGCCCGTCGGCCCGTCGGCCGCGGTGCGATGCGATGTCCTGTCGCGTCGTCGCCTCGTGAGTCGCACGGCGCGCGAGGGCGCCTGTCTCTCTGTGCGCCTGTGGGACAAGCGACTCCCAAAATCGCTTGTGCTGCAAATTTATATTGAACGATGTGTCGCGATGATGGTTAATACATCACGGGAATACGCGCGCTGAGTGCGACGCGCCGGTCCGAACAACTCATTGCATTGCATGGTGGGTCATGGCGAGCGTTCGTCGTCGTCCTGTGGGGATCGCTTGTCTCGTTCTCTCGTGTCTCGCGTGGCTCTCGCCGCGCGCTGCGGCTGCGCACCACGTCGAGCACCTCGACTGGGCGGAGCGCCTCGTCGACAACATCGATCCTGAGAACAACGAGTACAACTCGACTCCTAGCTTCATATCCTGGGCAGGCGTCGCCGGCGCGCGGCGCTACGCGAACCGCACCCAGTGCGCCACCTTCCTGACGCAGCTGCTCAAGCGGAGCTACGGCTGGACCGAGTCGTCGTTCGACGACTGGCTGGGCAGCCGGAGCCCGAGCGCGGCCGCCTATTACGACGCCATCGTCGACGAGAACGGGTTCGAGAGGATCCGCGACCTCCGGGACGCGCGCGCCGGCGACGTCATGGCCATCCGTTATCCAGAGGGCGAGTCGGCGACGGGGCACGTCGCGATCCTCCGCCGGGCGCCGAGGGTGAGGCTCCCGGCGAGCCCCCTCGTCGCGGGCACGTTCCAGTACGAGGTGAGCGTTGTCGACTCGACGAACTTCCAACACGGCTCGTCCGACTCCAGGTACTCCTCGGGCGGCCGCTGGGCTTCCGGCGCGGGCTACGGCGTGATGCGCCTCTACACCAACTCCACCGCTGCCGTCGTCGGGCACACGTGGAGCACGGCCGCCGTCACGGCCTACTATCCGGCGGCGGTGCGCCAGGTGGCCATCGGCAGGCTGGTGCTCCCCGACGAGGCCCGGTAGGACGACGACTGATTGTCCGGGCCAGCAGGCGCCCGGCGCCCGCCTCCCGATCGTCGTCGAGAAGCGCTATGCAAAAATCTCTCCACGCTGTAATATGCGGTTGTCTGCCGCACACGAGCGGTGCGCTGGAGCGCGCCGGAGCGCCGCGTTCCTGCCGGAAAACCGCCCCCGGACGCGCCCGCAGGCCCCGTTGACAACCGGAGCCGCTGGGGTCTAGAGTGGCGGCCCTCTGAGCTTGCTCGGAGGCCCCAAGCCCAACAATCATCGGCTTAACCAACCCGGGGGCAGCTCTGCCGCCGGGTTTTTTTCTGTCGCTGATGGGGAAGAAGCCCTCCGCTTTCGACCCAGCTTTCGACTCCACCGAATCCACGGAGACCGCGCGTTCATGAGCAATCAGTACGGCCACTTCGACGACGAGAGCCGCGAGTACGTCATCACCCGGCCCGACACGCCGCTGCCCTGGCTCAACTACCTGGGTTCGGACGAGATGTTCGGCCTCTGCACCAACACCGCGGGCGGCTACACGTTCTGGAAGGACGCCAAGCTGCGCCGGCTCACCCGGTATCGGTACAACAACGTACCCATGGATATCGGCGGGCGCTACCTCTACGTCAACGACGGCGGGGTGGTGTGGAACCCCATGTGGAAGCCGCTCAAGACGGCCCTCGATCGCTACGAGTGCCGCCACGGCCTGGGATACACGAAGATCACGGGCGAGAAGAACGGCGTCGAGGTGGAGGTCCTCTACTTCATCGTCCCCGGCGAGAACGTCGAGATCTGGCGCACCCGGGTCACGAACAAGAGCGGCTCGAAGAAGGACATCCAGCTCTTCTCCTTCCAGGAGTTCTGCTTCTTCGAGGCGCTCAACGACATGACGAACTACCAGCGCACCTACTCGATCGGCGAGGTGGAGATCGACGGGAGCGCCATTTACCACAAGACCGAGTACCGCGAGCGCCGCTCCCATTACACGCTCTTCGCCTGCACGCGGGCCATCGACGGGTTCGACACGAGCCGCGACGCCTTCTGCGGCAGCGTCCACCACGGCCTGCACGAGGCCCAGGTCCCGCTCCGGGGCAAGGCCACGAACTCGAAGGCGTTCGGCTGGAACCCGATCGGCAGCCACCAGGTGAGCCTCTCGCTCGCCCCCGGCGCGAGCGAGACCCTGAGCTTCGTGCTCTCGTACGTGGACCAGGGGGATCTGCCCAAGTTCAAGGCGCCCTTCGTCCTGAACAAGCAGAAGGGCAAGGAGATCCTGGCCAAGTACTCGGCGCCCGGCGTCGTGGACGGGGCGTTCGCTCAGCTGAAGGAGGACTGGGCGGGGCTGCTCGCGAACTTCCAGGCCGACTGCCCGGACGAGCACGCGCGGCGCATGCTCAACACCTGGAATCAGTACCAGTGCATGGCGACCTTCAACCTCTCGCGGTCGGCCAGCATGTACGAGACCGGCATCGGCCGCGGCATGGGCTTCCGCGACTCGAACCAGGATCTCCTCGGCTTCGTGCACCTCGTCCCCGAGCGCGCCCGCCAGCGCATCCTCGACATCGCCGCCACGCAGCTGAGCGACGGCACCTGCTACCACCAGTACCAGCCGCTGACGAAGAAGGGGAACGCCGACATCGGCGGCGACTTCTACGACGATCACCTGTGGCTCATCCTCTCCACGTGCGCGTACATCAAGGAGACCGGCGACAAGGGCATCCTCAAGGCGGCGGTGGGCTACGCCGACAAGCAGGGCTCCAAGGAGGACCTCCTGCACCACCTGGAGACGTCCATCGCGTACACGATGAAGAAGCGCGGCCCGCACGGCCTTCCGCTGATCGGCCACGCGGACTGGAACGACTGCCTCAACCTGAACTGCTTCAGCACCGAGCCCAACGAGAGCTTCCAGACCGCGGGCGACGTGAAGGACTCGAAGGCCGAGTCGGTGATGATCGCCGGCCTCTTCCTCTACGCCAGCCGCGAGATGGCCGCCCTGTACGACTGGATGGGCCAGAAGTCCGACGCGGAGCGGATGCGCGGGCACTACGCGGAGATGCTGGCCGTGGTCGAGAAGGAGGCCTGGGACGGCGAGTGGTACCGCCGCGCCTACGACGCCGAGAGCCGGCCGGTCGGGAGCAAGGAGAACGAGGAGGGCAAGATCTTCATCGAGAGCCAGGGCTGGTGCGTGCTCGGCGGCGCCGGCGCGGAGAACGGCCGCGCCAGGCAGGCGATGGAGAGCGTGCACAAGCACCTCTACACGAAGAACGGCATCGTGCTGCAGCAGCCCGCGTACTCGACCTACCACCTCGAGCTCGGGGAGGTCACCTCGTACCCGCCGGGCGTGAAGGAGAACGCCGGCATCTTCTGCCACAACAACACCTGGATCCACCTGGGCTGGTGTCTGCTCGGCGAGGGGGAGCGCGCGCTGGAGTACTATCTCTCCATCTGTCCTTCGGCCAAGGAGAGCCAGATCGAGACCTACCGGGCCGAGCCCTACGTCTATGCGCAGATGATCGCGGGCAAGGACGCTCCGGTCTTCGGCGAAGCGAAGAACGCCTGGCTCACCGGCACCGCGGCGTGGACCTTCGTGTCCGTCAGCCAGGGGATCCTCGGCGTGCAGCCCCAGTACGACGGCCTGAAGCTGGATCCGTGCGTGCCCAAGGCCTGGAAGAGCTTCTCCATCTCCCGCCGCTTCCGCGGCGCCACCTACGAGATCAGCGTCAAGAACTCGGGGGTGTGCAAGGGCGTGAAGAGGCTGACCGTCGACGGCAAGACGGTCGCGGGCAACGTCATCCCGCTGGCCCAGGCCGGCGCGACGGTGCGCGTCGAAGTCGAGATGGGCTGACGCTCGCCCCTGGTTTCCGGGGAGGTCTTGCCGACCTCCCCGGGGGCCTACCGTGGGCGGACAACCAGAGACGAGTTTTGGGAGGTCGGGGGGTGATCGCCCTGCGGTGAAGCGACCCACCTCCCGTTCAACATGACCCGATTCACGCGGCGCATCGCGCGGATGTCGGCGAGCGGGTCGCCCTCGAGCAGGACGAGGTCGGCGAGCTTGCCCGGCTCGACGCTGCCGAGCCGATCGTCGATGCGGAGATACCTGGCGTTCTCCAGCGTGGCGGCGACGAGGACCTCCATCGGCGATAGGCCGCTCTCGACGAGCAGCTCCATCTCGCGCTGATACGCCCACCCGCGCGCGGCGCCCGGCACCGCGCCGTGAGAGCCGACGACCACCCGCACGCCGGCGCGGCGGGCGGCGGCGGTGAGCTTCATCATGGTCTCGAAGCCGCGCACCTCGACGTCGGTCACCCCCTGGCCGCCAGCGCGGCGCTCGAAGATGGCGAGCGTGGGGGTGACGAAGGTGCCGCGCGCCGCGAGCAGCCGGAGCAGCTGCGCGGTCCGGGGCGCCTCGAGCGAGATGCCGCGGAAGATCTCGTAACGGCCGGGAAAGCGCGCCTCGTTCTCGGCGATCACCGACTGCCGGTAACGCTCCGCCTCGCGCGGCGGCACGAGCGCCGTCCCCAGCGAGGTGATGTGCTCGATGCCGTCCAGCCCCGCCCGGGCCGCCGCCGCCGCGTCCACCGTCTCCAGGTGGCCGACGGCGACCACGCCGCGGGCGTGCGCGGTCTGCGCGACGGCCTCGACGAGCCCGAGCGGCAGCCGGAAATAGACCTTGATCCCCGACGCCCCGCGCTCGACCAGCTGCTCGACCGCCCAGCGCGCCTCCGCCGCGTCGCGCACCAGCATCGCGCTCTCTGGGTAGGCAGGGGCCGGCGCGTCGAGCATCGGACCCGTCAAGAAGAGCCGCGGCACCGGGCCGAGCCGGCGCGCGGCGTCGTACGCCTCGATCCAGTTCCCCGGCTCGCGCAGCGAGGTGACGCCGCGCCGGAGGACGAGGCCGGGCAGCCCGTCGTCGCCGCCGAGGTGGAAATGCGCGTCGATGAGGCCAGGCAGGACCCAGAGCCCCGCGCCGCGGACGAGCTCCGCGCCGGCCGGGACGTCCGTGGCGGCGCGCGCGCCCGCGGCCACGACGCGGTCGCCGCGGACCACGACGACGGCGTCCCGCACGGGCGGCCCCCCGCGGCCGTCCACGAGCGTGGCCCCGACGATCGCGACGGAATGCGCGGCGTCCGGCCGCGCGGGGGGGTTGAGCTCCCGCGCGGGCGGGAGCTTCGGCGGCCCTTCCGGCGAGGGCCACTGCACGGGCGCGCTCGCGCAGGCGCACAGGCCCGCGAGCGCCGCCAACAGACACACGCGCAACCGAAAGCTCATCGTGCCCTCCCCCGTGTCCCCCGACCGCGACGGGCCACGCGAATCGCCGGAGCCCCGCGACGCGCGTGGAGCCGTATCGCTCTCGCCCAGCGCGCGCGCCCGCGGGCGAGGCCGGATGCCGCGATCGTGCGCGATTGCGCGCCTCGCACCTCTCATCATAGCATCTCCGGCCCGCAGGGCCGCGATCACGAGCGTTTTCCAACTTCCACCTTCAACTCGAAGGCGCGCTCCCGTCGACGTCCGCCTCCATCTCCAGATTCGCTCGATGCATCGATTCGCGGCGACGCTGCGGGCGCCGCCGGTGCGTGCCCAGCGCCTGTCCGGGCTCCGGCGCGCCGCGTTTCGTGGAGCACAGGGAGGCTCGTAACTCGCGACTTGCTGGATTCGGCCCGGCGCCCGAACCCTTTGCAGGTGCGCAGCGCGCGTGAGCGCAGGCGCCGTGGTCGCGGCAATGGGCGCTCTCCACAGGATGACGACTTCGGTGGTGCGATGGCGCGGCGCCGGCGTCAGGCGATTCCTGAGCCGTGCAGGCGCCGCCGGGCTCGTCCGAGAAGCTCATGCCTTGGTGTTTGGGTCGCACTGGATCGGTCGAAGCGCGGGATGTCGATTCGGTGAGCCGCTTCGAGATAGTTGAGCGTCACAGCCGGGGTGGAGTAGTGTGCCACCGCTGGCGCGCGGGATAGGCCGCGACCGGCGGGTCCCGTTGGGACCGGCTGACGAAGCGACTCTTGACGACTGGCGCTCATTCAAGCGCGCTGGAGGACATCATGCGTAATATCAAACTTATCAGCGTTGGCTCGATGGCTCTCATCCTTGGTGCGGCCGCCTTCTCCGCGGGGTGCGGGGACGACTCCGAAGGGGGCGGCGGGACCACCGCGAGCAGCACGAGCGCCACGTCCGGGACGACCGGCACGACCGGCACGGGCGGCGCGGGCGGCGAGGGAGGCAGCAACGAGGGCGGCAGCAACGAGGGCGGCAGCAACGAGGGCGGAGCCGGCACGGAGTGCGTGACCTGCTCGGCGCCGCTGCTCGGCAATGATGACCCGGCAGATCTGTGCGAGTCCTCGGTGGACGAGTACGAGGCCGTCACGACGTGCATCTGTACGGAGTGCGGCGCGGCCGAGGGGGATCCCTGCTTCGACAGCTGTGCCGGCACCGTCGACGAGCCGAGCGACGAGTGCACGGCCTGCGGCGTCGCGGCCGCCCTCACCGACGGGGGCGCTTGCAAGGCCGAGGGCGACGCGTGCGCCGCCGACGAGGGCGAGTGACCCCCGCACCCTGAGGCCCGCGGAGCCGGTCCGACCCCCGGATCGGCTCCGCGCCGGCCGTCACGCCTCGGCGCGCACCGACAGCTCGATCCGCCAGCGCTCGTTCGGCTTCTGCGCCTCGCGCGGGATCGCCTCGAGGAGCAGCGTCCCCACCTCGGTGACCGAGGCGCGCAGCTGCACCGGCACCATGTCGCCCTCGCGGCGGCCCTCGGCGGGCAGGGTGACCTCGATCGGCGAGAGCTCCTCGAGCTCGCCGGGCTTCCAGTCCTCGAGCTCGGTCCCCGCCTGGTCGTCCCGGCGCACCGACGAGCTGAAGAAGCGGAAGCGCACCGGCTCGCCGACCACCACGCCGAACTCCTGCGGCGGCAGCGTCGCCTCGGTGCCCTCCTCCATGCCGAACGGCGCCAGGCAGAGCGCCGTGATCGGCGGCTCCAGGCCGGGCACCGCGGGCACGGCCCCCTCGATGCCCACGTAGTAGGCCCGCGCCGTGCCGCCGCGGATCCTGAGCCCCCGGCCGCGCCGCGCGAGCCCGTAGGCGGCGGCGCCGCGCGCGACCGCGAGATCCAGGTCGTCGATCGGGAGCACCCGCGGCCGGGGCGCGCCGTCCTCCTCGAGCCAGGCGCCGAGCGTCGCGAGCAGCCGCTCGCGCAGGGCCGCGCTCTTCATGACGCCCCCGTTGAACAGCACCGCCGTCGGGTGCAGGAGCAGCGGCGCGCGGCCGGCCTCGGCCGCCTCCGCGCCCCTCGGGACGAAGCCCTCGAGCTTCGCCGTCGCGCCGGCCTGCCGCCCCAGGAACGCGGCGAGGTGGCGGGTGATCGCCGGGTCCTGCGCGTACGGCAGGCCGAGCTGCGTCAGGCCGGCGCGCGCGCGCGTCGCCGGGCGGGCGGAGGACGGGACCTCCGGGAAGAACCCGTCCACGAGCGTCCGCGTGATCTCGTCGCGCGTGAGCGCCGTCCGGATCGACGCCCCGAGCAGCTTCGAGCCGCGGCCGGCGATCACGATCGGCGCCTCGGTCATCGACGGATCGCCGAGCAGCCGCTCCTTGGCGACGCGCGCCGCGTGGGTGAGCGACGTCATCTGCCAGCGGTCGAGCTCCTTGCCCTCGGCCGCCAGCTTGGCCTTCACGACGTGCGCGAGCGCGAGGTCCATGTTGTCGCCGCCGAGCAGGATGTGGTCGCCGACCGCCACGCGGACGAGCTCGAGCGAGCCGTCGCGCGGGACCGCGGCGATCGCGGAGAAGTCGGTGGTGCCGCCGCCGACGTCGACCACGAGCAGCACGTCGCCCGGCTGGAGGTGCTTGCGCCACGCCTCGCCGGCCGCGTCGATCCAGGCGTACACGGCCGCCTGCGGCTCCTCGAGCAGCGTGAGGTCCTCGAACCCCGCGGCGCTCGCCGCCTCGACGGTGAGGTCGCGCGCGGCGGCGTCGAACGACGCGGGCACGGTGATCACGATCTCCTGCTTCGCCAGGGCGAGCTCGGGATCGTCCTTCGCGAACAGGTGGTCCCACGCCTCGGTGAGGTGCTCGAGGTACCGCCACGACGCCTCGACCGGCGAGATCTTCTCGATGTCCTCGGGCGCGCCGACCGGCAGCGTCGGCCCGCGCCGGTCGATGCCCGGGTGGCACAGCCAGCTCTTCGCGCTCGAGATGAGGCGCGCCGGCGCGTCGGCCCCGCGGGCGCGGGCGTGCTCGCCGACCGCGAAGCGCCGCTCGGCGTCCCACGGCAGCGCCTGGACGCCCTCGCTCTCGTGGGGGATGTACATGAAGGAGGGCAGGAGCGGCCGCGCCTCGAGCGTGCCCTGCGCCACGAGCTGCGGCACGGCCAGCACCTCGGGCGAAGGCGCGAGCCGCGGGTCGGCGCCGTCCTCGGGGAGGCGCGCGTAGGCGAGCGCGCAGTGGGTGGTGCCGAGATCGATGCCGATGATGTATCGCGCGCTCACAGCTCGACCTCCGCGGGGGCGATGACGCTGGCGTCGTGGCCGGCGATCGGCGTCGGCAGCGAGAGCTCGTCGGCGCGCCAGCCCCGGTGGCGCAGCACCCCTCGGTACGGCGCGCTCCCGGACACGTTGCCGATGAGCTTGACCTCGGACGGGTTGTAGCCGGCCTCCAGCGTCACCTTCGCCCCCTCCTCCTCGCGCCGCACGGGCGCGAGCTTCGCGTGGCTGCGCAGCGCCTTGCGGCAGCCCTCATGGACCATCCTCGCCGCCACGCCGACGTCCGCGTCGCCGAAGGAGGCGATGTCCTGCTCGAGGAAGTCGACGAGCCGCCCTTCGCGCTGCAGCAGCGAGAGCAGCTGGAGCGCCGAGCTCACGCCGGGCGCGGCCGCGGGCGCAGGCGCGGCCGCCGCGGGTGCAGGCGCGGCCGCCGCGGGTTCGGCGGTGGGCGGCGCTCCGGCGGTTCGAGCTCGCTCGATCTGGTGCGGCTCGGCTCGTTCGAGCTGGCGCGGCTCGGCCCGCTCGGCCGGCGGCAGGGCGGCCGCCTCGCGCGCCTGCCAGGCCCGCGCCGCGAACTGCGGATCGAACAGCACGCGGAAGAAGCATGCGAAGGCGAACCAGAGCCGCGTCGACCAGGGGAGCGGGGGATCGTGGAGATCGGCCACGGCGAGAGCCTAACGCCGAGCGTCGCGTTGGGTACAGAGACCGGCGCGCCGGGCAGGGGGGCGGCGGGCCCGGCGCGCCGTCCGGCCCGGCGCTGCCCCGGTCGGAAGGATCGCCGTCCGGCCCGGCGCTGCCCCGGTCAGAAGGACGCCCGGAGGACGGGAACGCGGAGCTCGTGCCCCTGCGCCACGCCGAACCTGAACATCTCGTCCTGCGAGTACAGCGGCCTGAGCGAGAGCGCCGGCATGCCGAGCGCGACCCGGCGCGGCGTGACGTCGACGAGGCCGAGCCGGGGCTCTTCCCAGCGGGTGCCCCGGAGGAGCGGCGCCGCGTCCGACGTGATCTGGACGTTGACGCCCGGCTGGGGAGGCTCGGCGGCCGGCTCGTTGCGGATCGGCTCGCTCTGGTCGCCCGCCGGGGGCTTGTACGCGGTGGCGTTGAGCGTGACGACGAGGGTCGGGATGACGAGCGCCATGCCGCCGGCGAGCATGTAGAGCGGCACCTCCGCGGGCGGCTCCGAGGCCTCGATGAAGTAGCCGGCGACGCCGCCGCCCACCGCGCCGAGCCCGCCGAAGACGAGGTACGGCCAGGCGCGCTCGACCCCGACGGCCCCCATGGTCAGCATCACGACCTCGCCGCCGAGCAGCGCGCCGCCGACGATCCCCTTGCCGTCGACGCTCACCTGGTCGCTCGTCTGCTGGGCGCTCGCGCGCTCGGGAGCGCCGGCGAGCACCGCCGCCGCCACCGACGCTCCTGCCAGATACTGCGCTGCCTTTCGATTCATGCGGTTGATCGGCATCGTGTTTTCCCCGTCTCGATGGTCGCGGGGCCCGCGAGGGCTCCCGCGCTGGACCGCCGCCGGCCGCGCGTCGCGCTCGCGTCCGGTCCGGCCGGCTGGCCGGCGGCCCTGGCTGAGCCGTCGCGCCGTTCTCGATTTGTGAACCGCTGGCGGAGCGAGTGCGCGCGCGCGTCCTGTCTCCGCCAGCGAAGCCGGTTGAGCGAGCCTAGCACGGGTTTCGAGGCACCGAACCGCTGCATTGCCCGTGCGGAGGATGGGTGGTATGGCTCCACCCGTGTCGGGCGGTGGCCCGCCACCTGTCGCCGCGCGCGGCAGCCTTCGAGGGAAGATCGCTATGGGCCGCATCGGACCGCTGGAAATCGCCCTTCTCATCGGGCTCGCCTTGCTCCTCTTCGGCGCGGGGAGGATCGCTGACATCGGCAAGGGGATCGGCGAGGGCATCCGGAACTTCAAGAAGGGCATCCGCGACGACGAGGAGGAGGAGGCCGCCAAGCAGCTCCCCGCGAAGCCCGACGTGAAGGAAGAGGACACCCACAAGCCCGTGTAGCGCCCGCGCCGGATCGCGGCGCTCGAGGGCGGGGCGGCTCGACGTCGGTCGACGCTCGCCGGCGCGCGTCTATACTCGATCGCCGTATGCCCCACCGACTCCTGGAGCGCATCGTCAAGGCGCTCGTTGTCTCCGCCGCGTTCCCGCTGGCAGCGTACTTCGTTCTTCAGTTCGGCCCCGGGGGGCTCTGGCGTGGGTTCGAGCCGGCGCTCGCGGTCACCGGTCAGGTGGCCAAGGCGCCGTACGATCTCACCCGCCTCGAGGCCGTGAACGAGACGCTCAAGATGATCCGGGACAAGTACGTCGAGCCGGATCGCGTCAAGCCGAAGGAGATGCTGCTCTCGGCGCTGAACGCCGTGCAGCGCGACGTCGCGCAGGTGATCGTCCTCAACGAGGACCCCAACGAGGTCACCGTCCGCGTCGAGACCAGCGAGAAGAAGTTCCGGATCGACAACATCCAGGGCCCCTGGGACGTCTCCGCGCGCCTCCGCGAGGTCTTCGCCTTCCTGCAGAAGAACCTCCGCGGCACGGAGGTCGATCTGCGCGACGTCGAGTACGCCGCGTGCAACGGCATGCTGCACACGCTCGACCCGCACTCGTCGTTCCTGAGCCCCGAGGCGTACAAGGAGATGAACCTCTCCACGTCGGGCGCGTTCGGCGGGCTCGGCGTCGTGATCTCGATCCGCGACCAGATGCTCACCGTCCTGAACCCGATGCCCGACACGCCCGCGGGCCGGGCGGGGCTCAAGCGGCTCGATCGGATCGTGAAGATCAACAACGAGTCGACGCTCAACATGCCGCTCGACGACGCCGTGCGGCGGCTCCGCGGCGATCCCGGCACCGCGGTCACCGTGTGGGTGACCCGCGACGGCGAGGGCGGCTGGCAGGGCCCGAAGGCCTTCGAGCTGACCCGCGAGGTGATCAAGGTCCGGTCCGTCGAGTCGCGCGCCCTCGACGGCGGCATCGCCTACGTCCGGCTCAAGACGTTCCAGGCGACGTCGACCGCGGAGCTCGACGCGGCGCTCGACGGGCTGCGCGCCAAGGGCCACCTGAAGGGGCTCGTGCTCGACCTGCGCGGCAACCCGGGCGGCCTGCTCGATCAGGCCGCGCGCATCGCCGACAAGTTCCTCGCCGACGGGGTCATCGTCTCGACGGTCGGCGCCTCCGAGGGGCGCGAGGAGAAGCGCGCCAAGGGCCCCGGCACCGAGCCGCCGTACCCGATCGTGGTGCTCGTGAGCGGCAACAGCGCGAGCGCGAGCGAGATCGTGGCGGGCGCGCTGAAGAACAACGATCGCGCCGTCATCGTGGGCTCGCAGACGTTCGGCAAGGGCAGCGTGCAGCTCGTCTTCCCCGACGTCACGGCGGAGAAGGCGGCCCTCAAGCTGACGATCGCGCAGTACCTGACGCCGGGCGACATCTCGATCCAGGGCGTCGGGGTCACGCCGGACATCGAGCTCGATCCGATGACGGTCGACGAGCTCGAGATGGATCTCACGGTGCAGAAGGACGGGATCCGGGAGCGCGACCTCTCGGCGCACCTCTCGAACGCGCGGGCGGCGGCGGCGGGCAAGCCGTCCGAGGTCGTCCGCTACCAGCTCACGAGCGCCGATCGCGAGGCGATGCGCGATCGCGGGGGCGACATCGACGAGGACTTCGCCCTCGACTTCCCCATCCGCTTCGCGCGGGAGCTCGCGACGCGGATGCCGCCGAGCACCCCGAGGATCCAGCAGCTCCGGGCCGTGCACGACCACATCGAGCAGGTCGGCAAGGAGGAGCTCGGCAAGGTCGCGGCCGAGCTGGCGAAGCTCGGCGTCGACTGGTCCGACGCGCCCGAGGCCGCGACGACGGCGGCCGCGACGGCGACGGCCAAGTCCGAGCTCGACGTGAAGGTCGAGACCGATCGCCCGAACGCCGAGGTGGTCGCCGGCCAGCCGATGGAGCTCAAGGTCACGGTCAAGAACAACGGCAAGCAGCCGGTCTACCGCCTCCGCGGGACGACGGAGAGCGACAACCTGTACTTCGACAGCAAGGAGCTCATCTTCGGCAAGATCGGCCCCGGCCAGACGAAGACGGCGAAGGCGCCGCTCGGCTGGTGCGAGGTCGAGGGGCGGAAGGTCGGCTCGACGAGGCCGCGGAAGGCGAACGAGAAGCGCGTCTGCAAGATCCCGATGGACGCCCTCTCGCGGAGCGACGGGCTCAAGGTGAAGTTCGAGGTCGCCGGCGCGCCGGAGCCGCCCGCCGTCGAGATCCGGCCCACGGTGCGCGCGCTCGACCGGCCGCTCTTCCAGTACGCCTACCAGATCGTCGACGACCGCGAGGGCAACGGCGACGGGCTCATCCAGAAGGGCGAGCGGGTCAGCATGTACCTGACCGTCAAGAACGTCGGCAAGGGGCCGTCGTACGAGACGCAGGCGAACATCGCGAACCTCTCCGGCGACGGGCTCCTGCTGCACGCGGGGCGCTTCGACGTCTCGAACATCAAGCCGGGCGACGTGCGCAAGGTGGTCTTCAGCTTCGACGTCGAGCCGCAGCTGTCCGAGCCCGAGGCGACCCTCTCGCTCTCGGTGGGCGATCGCGATCTCCGCGAGTTCGCCAGCGAGAAGGTGAAGATCCCGATCTCGCCGCGCGTGCAGCTCACGGGCGGCGGCTCCACCGTGAAGGCCGGCGCGCAGGGGGCGACGCTGCTCCCGTCGCCCGAGGCGAGCGCGCGCGGCTTCGGTCGGCTCCCTTCGGGCGCCGTGGTCAAGGTGCTCGGCGAGGCGCCCAGCGGGTTCTTCAAGGTCGATCTCGGCGCGGGCCGCTTCGCGTTCGTCGCGTCGCGGGAGGTGGGCCCGGGCGGCGGGCCGGCGCCCGCGGCGGTCGCGTTCGAGGACGTCTACTCGCACGCGCCGCCGACGCTCGACATCGCCGCCGCGGCGCTGGCGACGACCGCCGACACCGTGAAGATCACGGGCACGGCCGCGGACAGCGAGCGGCTCCTCGACACCTTCATCTTCGTCGGGTCGCGGAAGCTCTACTACAAGTCGAACCGCGACGGCGCGGACCCGAAGAAGGCCGACTTCTCGTTCGAGGCGCCGCTCCGGCCGGGGGTGAACGTCATCACCGTGGTCGCGCGCGAGACGTCCGACACCACCACGCGGCGCACGCTCGTGGTGCGCAAGGACGGGCCCGACGGGTCGATCTTGAAGACCCCGAAGTCCGACAACCCGGTGGACGACTGGATTGCGGACCGCGGGGGCGAGGACTAAGGCGGCTGGCATGGATGACGGTCGTCGAGGGCGGTGCTCCGCCGGGCTGCCCTGCCCGGCGAGGATCTGGTAGCCTCATCCCGTGGGACTCCTCGCCTGGCTGGGCCTGAAGCAGGGGGGCTCGTTCCCGAACCTCGACGCCCTCCTGAAGGAGCTCCGTACGGCGCTCCCGGACGACGAGGCGGTGGTCCTCCGCTACATCGCGACCGTCATCGTCCTGCTCGGCAAGGTCGCCTGCGTCGACGGCCGGTTCTCCGACAAGGAAGACGAGCTGCTCCGCGAGCTGCTCACGCACGTCGACGGCCTCGCGCCGAGCGGGGTCGACGCGGTGTTCAACGCCCTCCAGGGCAAGCTGCCCGCGCTCCAGGAGGGCGAGGTCGACCGCTGCTACCGCGAGCTCAAGGCGCTCTGCAACGCGAGCGAGCGGGTGGAGGTCGTGCGCCTCCTGATCCGGCTCGCGGCGGCGGACGGCGCGCCCACGCCGGCCGAGCGGGCCGAGATCGAGAGCATCGCCGAGGAGCTCGGCGTCTCGCTCGCCGACATCGAGCCGGACCTCTCCGTGCAGGCCGGCTCCCCGGCCCCGCCGGACGATCGCGGCGAGCCCGGCGGCGGCGCCCCGGCGTGATCAGCGGCGCCGCCCGCCTGCGCAGCGGCGCCCCGGCGTGATCGGCCGCGCCGCCTGGCTGCGCGGTCAGTCGCGCGCGTCTCGCTGCTCGGCGCCCGCGTCGGGGCTCGGCGCGCGGCTCGCGCGGCGCTGCTTCAGCGCCGTCAGCGTCACGAAGAGGACGAACAGGACGGCCCCGAGCACCGCCACGAGCGTGCCGAAGTTGAAGAGGTAGTGCGCGCCCTGCGCGCCGCCCACCCCCATCAGAAAGATGCCGAGCAGCGCGATGCCCGCGCCAATGACGGGATCGGGGCCGACGTCGTTCTCCGAAGTCGCACGCGAGAGCCCGCTCCCCTGGACCCCGCCAGCCTCGTTGCTCATCGGATGGCTCACAGGAGGGAGCTTAGCAAACTGGTCAACCGCCCGAAACCCGCCTGCGCTGGACCCGGGCTATGCTGCGCGGGTGAGCACGCCCACGCACCCCCCGAACGACCGTCCCTCCCGTCCCGCGTCGCCTGACTTCGCTGGGCGCCGCGTCATCACCTTCGAGAGCCGCCGCGCCGCCGAGATGGCCTCGTTGATCCAGCGGTACGGCGGTGTACCCGTCACGGCGCCGACGCTCCGCGAGGTGCCCATCGAGCGGAACGAGCGCGCGCTCGACTTCGCGCGGCGCCTCGCGGGCGCCGAGCTCGACCTCGTGATCCTGATGACCGGCGTCGGGACCCGCGCGCTCGTGGCCGAGGCGGCGCCCGCGCTCGATCCGGGTCACGGCGGCGACGGCGCGCCCGACGCCGACGCAGGCGCCCAGGGCGTATCCCTCATGGCCGCGGCGCTCTCGTCGGTGCAGCTCGTCGTGCGCGGCCCCAAGCCGGCCGCGGCGCTGCGCGAGCTCGGCGTGACCCGCTTCGTCACCGTCCCGGAGCCGAACACCTGGCGAGAGATCATCGATGTCGTCCGCGGGCTCGGCGACCTGAGCGGCAAGCGCATCGCCGTGCAGGAGCACGGCGCGCCGAGCCACGAGCTCTACGCCGGGCTCGAGGCGGCCGGCGCCCGCGTCACCCCGGTGCCGGTGTACCGCTGGGCGCTCCCGGAGGACACCTCGGCGCTCCGGCAGGCGCTCCGCCTCCTGGCCGACGGCGGCGCGGCGATCACGCTCTTCACGAGCCGCGCGCAGGTCGAGCACGCGCTCCTCGTGGCGGCCGAGGAGGGGCTCGTCGACCGGCTGCGCGCCGGGCTCGCGCGGGGCATGGTGGCGTCGATCGGGCCGGTCTGCACGGAGGCGCTGCGCGCCGAGGGGATCGAGCCCGACGTCGAGCCCGAGCACCCGAAGATGGGCCACCTGGTCCGCGCGGCGGCCGTGCGCTCGGGCGAGGTCCTCGCCCGCAAGGAGAGCCAGGGCGACGTGCCCCCGCCGGCTCAATCCTCGTAGTCGTCGTCCTCGGACCGTGCCACCGTCGCCGGCCGCGGCGCCAGGCCGGGCTCCGCGCCGGCGGTCGCCGCGGGCGCGCTCGGCCGCGCGTCCGCGTGGCCCCGGTCGACCAGCTCGGCGCGGTAGAGCACGCGCCCGTCCTCGGCGGTGATCTCGCCGCCCACGTCGCCCCAGGCGAAGTCGTCGCTCTGGAACGTGCGCATCGTCGCCTTCGTCCTGCCGATGCGCACGCGGAAGCTGGTCTTCTGGCACGCGATGGCGCCGCCGCCGACCTCGACGTTCACCGCCTCGGTGCCGAGCACCTCCTCGTTCTCGTCGGCGGCGAGCGCGGTCTTGGCCATCATCGCGTCGTACGCCGCGAGGGTCGCGGGCCGCTCGGCGCCGCCGTCGATCCACGCCGCGCCGAGGATCTCGCCGCGCCGGCTCGGCGCGTCGCTCATCCGGACGCGCAGCGCCTCGGTCTCCTTGCCGTCCTCGAGGGTCACGTCGACCACGAGGACGTCCCCCTCGCGCGCGACCACCCGCTGCGTGAGCAGCAGCGGCGTCTTCCTGAAGCTGCCCGAGAACCGGTAGGCCACGTAATCGCCGGGCGCGCGCGCGGGCGGCGCCTCCTCCGCGGCCGGGGCGCTCGCGTCGGCCTCGCCCTTCGCGCGCTCCGGGGCCTCGCGCTCTGCCTGGTCCGCTGCCTTGGCGGCGGCGTCCTGCGGGCGGCCAGCTCGAGCGGTCGTTCCGATCCCGGCGCCGCAGCCGGCGGCCAGGAGCGAGGTGAGGGCGGCGAAGAGCAGCGGTCGGTTCATGCACCTCCGGTACATGAGGGCGCCGGCCAGGGCCCAATTTCTGGCGTCCCGTGGGCGCGCCGGGCCCCGCGCGCCTCGAGCGCGGCCGCCGGCCGCGCTCAGGGCAGCTTGCCGCTCGGGAGCATGTCGTCGAAGGCGGCGTCGAACTCGTCCGCGATCATCTCGGCGCCGACCGCGCGCGCGGCCGGCTTCGGGACGTCGATGCGGCGCAGCCGCTCCGCGACGCTGCCGCGCGGATCGCTGTAGCTCGGGCTCATCCGGGCGACGCGCTGGAAGTAGTAGAGCGCCTGCTCGGGGACGCCGCGCATCTCGTAGGCGTCCGCGATCTCGTACGTCAGCGCGAGCTCCTGCTCCACCGTCTTGTGCGAGGCGTGCAGCCCCCGGATGAGCGCGTCGATGCCCGCCTCGATGTTGCCCATCTGGAGGTAGGTGACGCCGATCATCGACTGGCAGACGCACTCCCGCCCGGGGTCGCGGGCGGCGAGCTCGAACTCGGCGATGGCGTCCGCGTAGAGGCCCATCTCCTTGTACGCGACCCCGAGATCGTAGTGCGTCGACGCGTCGCCCTCGGAGATCTGCGCCGCGACGCCGGCCTTGAACTGCTCGAAGACGCTCTCGACGCTGATCTGCCGGGGATCCTCCTGGACGCCCGTCACCGAGCCCGGCGCGACCTCGAGCTCGTCGATCATCTTGAGCGACTCGGCGATGTCGAACGCCCGGTCCTCGTCCGGCCGCTCGCTGCCGCGCGGGACCGCCCGCGTGCCGCTCTCGTTGTCGGTCGCCGCGCGCTCCCCGCGCGTCTCCGACGCGAGCTCGGTGACCTCGCGCAGCCGCTCCATCAAGAGCGGGTGGTTCGGCAGCCGCGCGAGCTGCTCCTCGAGGATGTTGCGCGCCTCCTCGAACATCCCGTGCTGCGCGAAGAACTCGACCTCCTCGAGCGCGTCCTCGTCGAGCGCGTCCGCGCGACGCCCGGACCCCGGCGGCACGGAGCGCCCCGACGCCGGCCGGACCGACGCCGGCCGGGGCGGCGCCGGGCTGTACAGGGCCGGCGGCGGGGCGAGCACGGGGGGCGGCGGCATCGAGGAGGGCGCCGGCGGCGCCTGCGACGCGGCGACGGCCAGCGGGTGCGCCGGCGACCGGCTCGGGTGGACCGACGCCGTCTCCTCCTCGTCGTCGATGTCCTCCAGCTCCTCGAGCGGCTCGACGTCCTCGACCTCCTCGACGTCGTCGATCGGGAAGCTCGGCAGCGGCGGCTCGTTCGCGAACGGATCGTCGAGGTGCGTGACGAGCTCGGGCCGCCTGGGGAGCGCCTCGACGACGCCGTCCTCGTCGAGGGTGTACGCGGGCAGCGGCGCGTCGGGATCGTAGAGGTCCTGGCTCGGCACCTCGGACGCGTACGCGTCGTTGGCCGTCGGCGAGATCTCCGCCCCGGTGTGCTCCTCGTCGGAGAGCTCGTCCTCCTGCGGCACCGCGTAGCCGAGGAGGTTGAGCATCTCGGTCGCCTGGGCGTGGCCGGGCTCGAGGAGCAGCACCTCGTCGAGGAGCCGCGCGGCGTCGTCGACGGCGCCCTCGCCGGACAGCTGCTGCGCGAACGCGAGCATCTGCTCGATGGCGCCGTCCTGGTCGCCCGCCTCGATGAGGATGTCGCAGAGCTTCTCGCGCAGCTCGCGCGCGGCCGGCAGCCGGGCGACGCCGCCCTTCAGGAGGGCGACCGCCTTGTCGTACTGGCGCTCGCGCCGGAGGCTCTCGGCGTGGGCGACGAGCTGCCGCGGGCTCGTGACCGGGGCCGTCGACGGCTGCGCCGCGCGCAGCGGGATCGGCGCCGCGGACGAGGGCTCGACGTCCTCGACCTCGAGCTCCTCGGCCTCGTCCTCGTCGTCCTCGTCGAGCTCGACGTCGATCGACGCGCGCGTGCCCCGCGACGAGGGCACGAGCTGGGCCGCCAGCTGGCGCACGCCCTCGTCGTTCGGGGCGCGCGCGACCAGGGCGGCGACGAGGGCGGCGAACTGGTCGGCCCGCCCCGCCTCCTTGGCGATGCGCGCCGACTCCTTCTGCACCTCGATCGCCTTGGCCGGCTGCCCGAGCAGGTCGAAGGCCCGGGCGAGGAGCGCCAGCGTCTCCAGGTCCCGCGGGTTCTCCTTGAACGCGATCTGCAGCTTGGTGAGGGCCGACATCCCGTCGCTCGGGTCGCCGCGATCGAGGTAGATCTCGGCGGCCATGCGGGCGAAGCGGGCGTCCGGGCGGTGCTGCAGCAGGCGCTCGACCACCTTCAGCGCGTCGTCGCGCCGGCCGAGCTTGAGCAGGAGCTCGGCCGCCGTCCCGAAGCGCTGGATCGCGCCGTCGTAGTCGCGGACGCGGATGAGCGCCTCGGCGAGCCGGAGGTAGGCGAGCGGGTTGTTCGGGTCGAGGTCGACGACCCGCTTGAAGATGTCGATCGCGTCGCGGTCGCGCCCCGCGCGCAGGAGGCGCGTCGCGACCTCGTCGTAGGCGGCGAGCGCGTCGCTCGTGAGCCCGAGCTGCGTGTAGATCTCGGCGAGGCGCGGGACGATGTGGCCGAAGCGGTCCTCGTACTGCGGGACGTGCTTGTGGATGATCTCGCGGATCTGCTTGTAAACGGCGATCGCCTTGAGCGCGAAGCCCTGGAGCGAGTAGAACTGGCCGACGCGCTCGTAGGTGGTGATCGCCTCGACGTACTCCTCCGTCTTCAGGTAGAGGTCGCCGATCTTGAGCAGCGTCCGGACGTCCTTCGGATCCTCCGCGACCAGCTTCTGGTACTCGACGATGGCCTTGTCGTAGCGCTTCCGCTCGACAAGCTTCTGCGCGGTCTGGAGTACCTTGTCGCGATCGACCGCCACGGCGATGGGAATCTCCTACTGAGGACAGCGAGGCGGCGCTCGGGCGCCCCGCCGGGAGCCCTCGCTTCGCCTTCTAAAAACACCTAGCCAATCCCGCTACCACGTACAAGCGCGCGGCTTCGGAAGTTCCGAAGCTACCGCCAAGGTGCTTGTTTGCAGCGTGCGCTCTTCACAAACCCGCGCGGGCAAACCCGCGCGGGGGCAAACCCCTGCGGGGCATCCCCGCGCGGGGATGCGGCGACCGCCTGACGCGGTGGCCGCGAGCCCCCCGCCCCGGTCGGACGCTGGGCGGTCCGGTCGAGGCGTGTCGACGAGCGCGCCCTACATCGTGACGTCGTAGGAGCGCGCCGAGCGGCCGGGGATTCGCGAAGATCGCGGAGAAGGCGGCAAACGCCGCCGTCGACGCGAGGACGGCTCAAACCATAGCAGTCGAGCGGCCTTCTTGCACATTTCTGCATACATCTCCGCAGCCCTGCGCCCGGGGAGGGGCGCCCGGAGCGCTGCCGCGTCTCGACCGCCCCGGCGAATGGACCTAGAGTTGGGCACCATGTCGCGCAGCCAGGCCTACCGCGCCCCGTTCGCTCCTGGAGAGGAAAATGCCGTCGACGCCGCGCTTTGCGAGCGGCTCCTGTCGGTCGCCTTGTCGAAGGGGGGCGACTACGCCGACCTCTTCTTCGAGTACCGGGCGGGGGGCGGGTTCACCTTCGACGAGGGCATCCTCAAGGCGGCGTCGCGCGGGGTGTCGATGGGGGTCGGCGTCCGCGTCCAGCGGGGCGACGCGACCGGGTACGCCTACACCGAGGACCTCACGTGGGACGCGATGCGGCGCGCGGCCGAGACGGCGGCGCAGATCGCGACCGGCTCCGGCGGGACGGAGAAGATCGAGCTCCGGCGGCGCGAGCTGCCGAGCCGCTACGAGCTGCCCAGCATCTCGCTCGACGCCCCCGGGCTCGCGAAGCGCGCCCTGCTCGAGCGCGCGAGCGCCGCGGCGCTCGCCTACGACCCCAGCATCATCAAGGCGGAGGCCAGCTTCGTCGAGGAGGTGCGCGAGGTGCTCGTGGCCACGAGCGACGGGCGGATGGCGCACGACGTCCAGCCGCTCATCCGCTTCGGCGTGCGGGCGATCGCCGAGCGCGACGGCAAGCGCCAGGAAGGCTCGAGCGGCGGCGGCGGGCGCATGACGACGGCCTACTTCGAGGACAGGTCGCCGGAGTGGCACGCCAAGGAGGCGGCGCGGCAGGCGGTCGCGATGCTCGACGCGCGCGAGGCGCCCGCCGGCGAGATGAACGTCGTGCTCGCCCCGGGCGACAGCGGCATCCTGCTCCACGAGGCCGTCGGGCACGGGCTCGAGGCGGACTTCAACCGCAAGGGGACCAGCAACTACGCGGGGCGGGTCGGCAGCGACGTCGCGAGCCCGCTCTGCACGGTGGTCGACGACGCGACCCTCCTCCAGTCGCGCGGCACGATCAACGTCGACGACGAGGGCAACGAGCCCGAGCGCAGCACACTCATCGAGAACGGCAAGCTCGTCGGGTACATGCACGACCGGCTCTCGGCCCGGCACTACGGGCTCACGCCGACCGGCAACGGGCGGCGCGAGAGCTTCGCCTCCGCGCCCATGCCCCGGATGACGAACACCATCCTGCTCGCCGGCCCGCACGATCCCGAGGAGATCGTGAAGTCCGTGAAGCGGGGCGTCTTCGCGAAGAAGTTCGGCGGCGGCCAGGTCGACATCTCGAACGGCGACTTCGTCTTCTCGCTCACCGAGAGCTACCTCATCGAGGACGGAAAGCTGACCGCGCCGCTGAAGGGCGTGAACCTCATCGGCAACGGCCCCGAGGTGCTCCGGCGCGTCACCATGCTCGGCCACGACGTCGCCACCTCCGACGGCATCTGGACGTGCGGCAAGGACGGACAGAGCGTTCCGGTGGGTGTTGGCTGCCCCACAATCAAGATCGATCGCATCACGGTCGGCGGGACGCGGATCGGCTGATTTTCTAGGCTGGAGCCCCGGGGGAATGTAAGCGCCGCAGCAGCATGGGTGGGTTTAGCGCGGTGCGTCTTGTCGGCGCGCCGTGACACCCGTATACGGGGCGGACATGGCGCGTCGTTCGTTCATTGCCATCGTCGGACACGGACCTGACCTGGAGCGGGAGGAGGGCGCTGCATCGGTCTTGCGCTCGCTGGGCGCTGACGTTCGAACCCTGGATCTCTGGGATGATCCACCGCGGCTCTTCCACGACGACGAGAGCAAGGCGCGGGCGATCGTCGTCGAGGCGCTCGATCGGCCGGACCTGGCGGCGGCGGCGCTGCGCGCGCTGCGCCGCGAGCCCCGCCTCGAGGAGGTCGGCGCGCTCGTCGCGGTGAGCGTCGCGCAGATTGCGCGGATCGAGCCGTCCAGCGGCTTCGACGACTTCCTGCTCGTGCCGTACGTGCCGGCCGAGCTCTACGCGCGCGTGCGCCTCGTCGAGTGGCGCCGCAGCGAGTTCGCGACCGAGGAGCGGGTGAAGGTGGGCGCGATCGTCATCGACCGCGCGGCCCACGACGTGTCGGTCGGCGGCATGCACGTGCCGCTCACCGCGAAGGAGTTCGCGCTGCTCTCGTACGTGTGCGAACGCCGCGGGAAGGTTGTGTCGCGGACAGAGCTGCTCCGGCGCGTCTGGGGCAGCCAGTACGAGGGCGGCGCGCGGACCGTCGACATCCATGTGAGGCGCCTCCGGGCGAAGCTCGGCGCGGCGCTGCCGCTGGTCACGCTGCGCGGGGCCGGCTACCGGCTCGAGTCGCCGCTGCCCGGCTCCGGGGGGCCCGAGGGCGGCGACGCGGCCCGCACGGCGCCGCGCGGCGCCGCCGGTGCGGAGGCTCACGGCGAGGAGCGCGGGGAGCCGCGCGACGAGGACGAGGACGAGGACGAGGACGCCGAGGGCGACGACGGCGAGGACGAGGACGAGGACGACGAGGAGGCCGCGCGCGCAGAGCGCCGGTCGGCGTCATCGGCGCACGACGCCGCCACGCCCGACCGCGACCGGCGCGTCACGCGATGACGACGTCGCCTGGTCGCCGCGGTGCTGCCCGGACGGCCGCCGCCAAGGGGCGCGGCGGCGCGGGGCGCGGCGGCCCCTCGCGCGGCGCCGCGGCGCCGATCGTCGCGATCAGCGTCGGCTGCCCCAGCGGCGTCGGCCCCGAGGTGGCCGTGGCCGGCGCGGCGTCCATCGAGGGCGTGCGCTGCGTGCTCGTCGGCGACGAGGCGGTCCTGCGGCGGGCCGCGCGGCTCGTCCGGGTCGCGGCCCGCCGGCTGGTCGCGGTCGATGGGCGCGCCGCGATCGAGCGGCTCGCGCCGGGCGCGATCGGGATCTGGGCGGGCAGCGCGCGGCTCTCGCGGCCGAGCGCCTTCGGTCGGCCCGAGGCCGAGGACGGCGCGGCGCAGCTCGCCTGGATCGACGAGGCGACCGACCTGGTCCGCGACGGCGTCGCGGCGGCGCTCGTCACGGGGCCCGCGTCGAAGCACGCGATCGCGACGAGCGGCGCGCCGGGGTCCGCGGACTTCCTCGGACACACCGAGCACCTCGGCCGGCGGCTCCGCGCGCGCGAGGTCACGATGGCCTTCGCCTCGGGCAAGCTCGTGACCGCCCTCGTGACGACCCACGTGCCGCTGCGCGACGTGCCCGAGGCGGTGAGCCCGCGCGAGGTGGCGCGCGCCTCGGTGTGGCTCGCGCGGCTGCTCGCCGATCTCGGCCGCGAGAAGCCGCGCGTGGCCGTCGCCGCGCTGAACCCGCACGCCGGCGAGGGCGGGCTCCTCGGCGACGAGGAGCAGCTGCGCATCGCGCCGGGCATCCGCCTCGCGGCGCGGCGGCTCGCGCGCTCGGGCTCGGCGGCGGAGCTGAGCGGGCCCCTCGGCGCGGAGACGGCGTTCCGGCTGGCGGCGCGGGGCGCGCTCGACGGGGTCGTCGCGATGTACCACGACCAGGCGACGATCCCGAGCAAGCTCCTCGGCTTCGGCGAGGCGGTGAACGTCACGCTCGGCCTGCCGATCGTGCGCACGAGCGTCGACCACGGGACCGCGTACGATCTCGCGGGCACGGGCAAGGCCGACCCGCGCGGGATGCGCGAGGCGATCGCGCTCGCGGCGCAGCTCGCGTCGGCGCGCTGACGCGCGCCGACGCTCGCCGACGCTCGCCGACGTTCGCCGACGCTCGCCGACGTCTTCTTGCGCGGATCAGCGCGCGCCGGTGCGGCCCTCGATCAGGGCCATCAGCCGCTCGAGCGCCGGCAGGCTCACGCCGTGCTCGCGCCCCATCGCGAGCACGGCGGCGCCCATCGCGAGGTGCTGCGCGTGGAGCTTCGGGCCGAAGTGGGCGTCGAGGAACCGCAGCGCCTCGGGGGCCACGAGGCGCGCGAGCGCGACGCCGGGTTTCAGCGTGAACGGTCCGATGGCCCTGGTCAGCAGCTTCGTCCAGGGGGCGACCGTGCCGACGCGGTCCGCGAGCGCCATGCACTCCCGCGTGGCCTGGAGCGCGGTGCCGAGCACGCCCTCGTTCTCGAGGAGGGCGCTCGTGCCGCCGCCCGCGTCGATGGCGGCGATCAGCGGGAAGAACGCGGTCGTGGTGGCGGCGTTCTGCGCGCCCACGTCCGGATCGAGCCGCGCCGGGAGATCCGCGCTCGTGAGGCGGCGCGCGAGCTCCTCGAGCAGCGGCCGCTCCGCGGGGGCGCCTCCCTCGTCGTCGATGAGCGTCGACGCGAACCCGACGATCCAGTAGCGGACGACGTCGCGCTCATCGAGGTAGCCCGAGATGCTCGGCATCGCGGGGGTGATGCGGCGCCGGGCGGCCTCCTCGAGGCTCGCGCGCTGCGGCGGCAGGAGCGGCGTCAGCACGACGACGGGGACCGAAGGTCCGCGGAGCAGGAGGTCCGCGACCGTCCTGCCCTCCGCGGGGCGCGGCGCCGCGCCGCCGGGGGCGAGCTGATCGAAGCGCACCGTGACGATCACGACCTCCGCGTCGGCCGGGATGTCGGCCGCGAGCCGCGGGCGCTCGAGCGTGTCGCGGCGATCGGCGCTGTTCACCTGCTCGATGACGAACGGCCGCGCGTCTGCGGCGCGCTCGGGCTTGACCACGAACGTGACGTCGTCCCCCTGGGCCGCGAGGCGCACGCCGTAGACCCGCCCGAGCGCCCCCGCGCCCACGATGCTGATCCGCATGGCGCCCCACGTAGCCCGCGCGACGCCGGGAGGGAAGGGGCGTCGGCCGCCCGGGAGCGGCGGCCGGCGTCAGAACGTCCGCTTCGAATCGATGAGGATGGTGACCGGCCCGTCGTTCTCGACGAACACGCGCATGTCGGCGCGGAAGCGGCCCGTGGCCACCTCGAGGCCGCGCGCCCGCAGGGCGGCGACGAAGCGCTCGTACAGCGCCTCGGCGCGCGCGGGCTCCATGGCGCCGTCGAAGCTCGGCCTGAGGCCGCGCCGGACGTCGCCGAAGAGCGTGAACTGGCTGATCGCGAGCACGCCGCCGCGCGCGTCCGCGAGCGCGCGCGACATCTTGCCGGCCTCGTCGCTGAACACCCGGAGCCCCGCGACCTTGTTCGCCACGTGGTCGGCGTCGGCCTCGTCGTCGTCCTTCGCGGCGCCGACGAAGGCCACGAGGCCGCGCTCGATCGCGCCGACCACCTGGCCGTCGACCTCGACCCGCGCGGCGAGCGCGCGCTGCACGACCGCCCGCATCGCTAGCGCTGCGCGGCGCGCGCCGCGGGCGCCGGGGCGGGCTCGGCCCCGCTGCCCGTGCTCAGCCCGAGCTCGCGCATCAGCTTCGCCGTGAGCTTGAAGTAGGAGCTGCGATCGTACGGCTGGTTCAGGATGTGGAAGTCCTTGCGCACGAGGCCCACGCAGCCGAAGCAGTAGGTGCAGCCGGTGCAGTCGACCGATTTCACGAGGTACGACGACTGCGTGCACCGCTCGGACGCGACGCAGTGGCTGCACGCGATGAGATCGCGGCAGCCGCGGCAGTGCGTGCTGTCCGAGCAGCGCTGCGAGTCGACGCAGTAGTGGCACCGCTGGAGCGCCTTCGAGCCGCGGCAGAACGTGCAGTCGACGCAGCGCTCGCACGCGACGCACGCGACGCACCGCTCGTTGCCCGTGCCCGTCTCGAACGCCTGGATCAGCTTGCGGAGCTCGGCCTCGAATTCCGCGCGCGTCATTCCGCCTCGACGCTCGCTTCGGAGATGCCGCCGTCGCCGCGCTGGGCGGCGCCGTCCGCCGCCGCGTGGGGCAGGGCGGCCTCGCGGCTCGACGGCCGCGCGTGGGAGCCCGGCTCGGCCGAGGGGGCGCCCGGGGCCTCGGGCCTGCCGCTCACCTGGCGGCGCAGGCGCTCGGCGGCCTCGCGCGTCGCGGGCTCCTCCGCGAACTCCTCGATGCGCCGGAGCCGCGACTCGAGCACGGCGCGGCGCTTCGGCAGCTCGGCGACGAGGATGCCCGAGAGCTCGTCGATCGCCTCCTGGATGCGCTGCTCGTCGCTGTGCTCGAGCAGCTGGAGGTACACGTCCTGCTCTGCGGGGAAGGTGTGGCCGGCGCGGAGGAACTCGTTCGCGGCCTTGGAGATGTTGGGCCGGCCCGACGCGCAGAGCAGCTTCGACAGGAGCCGCTGGCGCTCGACGGCCTTCGGGTCGCTCTGCGGAGGCGGCGCGAGGACGATGCGGCCCGGCGCCTTGGAGGCGGCGTCGCGCCCGGACTTGGCGCGCCCGCCCTTGCCATCCTCGGCTTCGGGCTCCTTGCGCGGGGAGAAGAGCGCCTCGAGCGCGGCGCGGTGTTGCTTCGCCGCCCGCCGGTCCTCGCCGGTCTGTGTTGGGCGCGGCAGCCCCGCGCTGTTGGGCTGGCCACGGCCATAGGCGGTGTGGAGCTCGGGATTGTGCCAGACCTTGGTTGCGTCTCTACGAATTCGCCGCATGTGGTGCCCCTGCTGACCTCGGAGCGATCATGGACGCGCCACCGGGTTCGGCTTCCGCATCCCGCGTGTGGCGCCCCGCTTGCATCGATGGTGTGGTGAATGAGGCTGGTGCGTGGTTGGCCGGGCGCTTCCCCCGCGATCCGCGATGGCCCGGACGATGTTGCACCTGGGGCGCGATGCCTGCCTCCGGGCTGATCGCGCTGGTCGCGCCGATCGTGAAGGCAGGGTCCCGCCGCAGTGCGTAGCGCGCCGGGCGATACCCGGCCGCGGTACCGCGTGGTGAGGGGCTGTGCCCCCATGCACCCCGGAACCGCGCTCACGACCCGACCGCAGCCGCGAGGCAGCTGGTTCCTACCACAGCCTTTGGTCAGCGCCGCAGAAAATTGGGCTGCCCTCCGCACTTCATGACATTCGTGTCCTCGGAGCGTTCGGTCTTCGGAGGTTCCGGTCTTCGGAGGTTCTGACCTTCGCAGCTTCCGAGCTTCCGAGGCTCCTTCCGAGCTTCCGAGCTTCCGAGCTTCCGAGCTTCCACGAGGGGCGTCTCGGAGACGCAGTTTCGACGCGGATGACCTCGTTCCAGGTCGATTCAAGAAGCGGACCGCCGACGGCCTTTCCAATCCCACATCCTGCGGACGGGCGGGGACGCCGTGTCCGGGAGATCCGATCCGTGGTGGATGCCACTCGCACCCGACCCGACTGGAGCTTTCCATGATCAGCCTTCGATCCGTGAGCAGTGCAGGCGCGGCGCCGCGGGACGCAGGGGGGGCTGTGCGCAGCGCGGAGCCGCGACCGCGCTCCCTTCGTGCTCGCGCTGCCGTGCTGGCGGCGCTGGTGAGCATGGCGGTGCCGGCCCTCCTGGCGGGGCCTGCGCGCGGGGAGGTGCTGCCCAGGGCGCACGCTGCCGCGAAGGCCGAGGAGAAGGCTGGCAAGCGGGACCGTCGCGGGGATCGGGGCGATCGTGCGCCGGGCTCTTCCGCGTCTCCGCCGGGCGCGGAGCGCGGGCCGCGGACGGAGGCGCGGGAGAAGCCGCGCCGTGGCCGCGGGAAGACGGCGTCTGCGGCGATCGGCGCGACCGGTGACGAGGCGGCGAGCGGCGCCAGCGGTCGGAAGGCTCGCAGCCGCGCGCAGGCGTCGCAGGCGGCCGAGGGCGCGGGCGCGAAGCAGGGGGGCGCGGCCAAGGTGACCGGGGGGAAGAAGAAGGAGAAGCGGCGGGCGGCGCGGACGGTCGAGAGCAAGCGGCGCGGGGCGAAGAAGGGGCTCGACAGGGAGGCGCCTCCGAAGCCGTGCCATGGGCCGGTGCTCTCGATGGATCGGAGCGGGATCGAGCCGGAGCGCCTCGAGCTCGTCGACTGCAAGGGCAAGCCGCGCGAGGAGGCGCGGCGCGCGCTCTCCTTGCTCGCGCGTCCCTGGGGCACGCCGCGGCCCATCCTGGACGGCGAGCGCGCGGCTGCGCCGAAGGCGGACGCGGCGGGCAGCAAGCGGCGGCCGGCGGGCGACAAGCGGGGAGCCGCTTCCGGCAAGGCGAGCCGGGCGAGCGCGGTGCAGGCCGGGGAGGTCGCGCCTGGCGTGCGGCTGCTCGATCCCGGGCTGCTGACGCGCATCGACGCGCTCGCGCGGCGGTATCCGGGCCGGCTCGTGTCGCTCGTGAGCGGGTACCGGCCGCAGAGCCAGGGCAGCCTGCACCAGACGGGGCGGGCGCTCGATCTGCGCATCGCGGGGGTGCGCAACGACGAGCTCGCGGCGGCGTGCCGCGCGCTCGCGGACACGGGCTGCGGGTATTATCCGAACAGCTCGTTCGTGCACGTCGACGTGCGCGCGCCGGGGACGGGGACCGTGTCCTGGATCGACGCGTCCGGGCCCGGCGAGGTGCCCCGCTACGTCGCCGCGTGGCCGCCGTCGCAGGACGAGGCGCGGTCGGCGACGGAGGCGGTGTCCAGCGACAACGCGGAGGAGGTGCTCCGGCGGGAGCGCCGCGAGAAGCCGGCGCCGGTGGCGGAGAAGGCGGCGAGCGCGGCGCCGGCGGCGGTGGCGAGCGCGGTGCTGGAGAAGGCGGAGGGCGCGGCGGAGAAGGCGGAGGGCGCGGTGGAGAAGGCCGCGAGCGCGGTGGCGGAGAAGGCGGCGGGCGGCGCGTCGGAGAAGGCGGCGGGCGCTGCTGGACCGGAGAAGGCGGCGGGCGCTGCTGGACCGGAGAAGGCGGCGGAAAAGTCGACGAGCGCCGCGCCGGAGAAGACGGCGCGCGCTGTTCCGGAGAAGTCAACCGGCGGCGCGCCGGAGAAGGCGGCGGGCGGCGCGCTGTAGTAGGGAGGCGCGATGGGCATCACCATCCCTCGCCGGCACGCCTCGGCGGTCGCCGGTACGTTCGGTCCGCTGGCGGTACATCGTCATGAGGTCGTGGCCGAAGGCGCGCCTTATCCTGTCTTCACGATCGAGCTCGCCGACTGGATCTCGGTGGCCGCAGTCACCGATGCAGGGGAGTTCGTCCTGGTGCGGCAGTTCCGGTACGGGGTCGACGCGGTGACCATCGAGACGGCGGGCGGCATCGTCGATCCCGGGGAGGAGCCGGCCGCCGCGGCGCTGCGCGAGCTGCTCGAAGAGACAGGATATGCCGCGGCGTCGATCGAGTCGCTCGGGTGGGTGCACCCGAATCCGGCGCTCCAGGCGAATCGCTGCTCTCTCTACCTGGCGCGCGGCGCGCGCCGGGTCGGCGAGCCCGAGGGCGACGAGCACGAGAGCACCGAGCCGGTCGTGATGAGCGCCGACGAGGTGACGGCGGCGATGCAGGACGGCCGGATCAGCCACGTGATCGCGGTGGTCACCCTGCTGCGGGCGCTCGCCGTCGCGGCCCCGTCCCCGCGCTGACCGCGGCGCCCGTAAAGCGGTCGGCCCAGGCCGCCCAGGCGGCGGTGAGGACCGCTCCCGAGGTCGAGAGACCGAGCTTTCGAGGCGGCGGAACGGGATCGGCGCTCTTCGGAGCGAGATTTCGGGTCGCTGGAGCGAGATTTCGGGTCGCGGCTGCAGAATCATGGCTCCGGTCCACGGGATCGGAGGTCTCGAGGTCGCGCGGCGCGGTCGGGGCACATCTCCAGACCCCGCGCGCGGTTCTCGAGAGCCAGGATTTCGTTCTCGAGAGCCGCCATCTCGTTCGCGAGACCCCCCTCGGCGGACCTCGAGACCCCGCTTTCCGTTCGCGAGACCCCCCTCGGCGGACCTCGAGACCCCGCTTTCCGTTCGCGAGACCCGCGCCCGAGGTTCGGGAGAGCGAAGTCTTCGTTCGCTCGACCGAAGGCGCCGTTCAGCGGACCGGATTCTGCAATCGCCTACTCCTCCTCGTCGAGCTCCGAATCTTCCTCGTCGCTGTCCACCTCGTCGGCGCCGTCCTCCGCATCGTCGCCGACGTCCTCGTCGTCGGTCTCCTCGCCGTCGTCTTCCTCCTCGACTGCCTCCGTCCTGCCGTTCGAAGCGCGTTTGGCCGTGGTGAGGCCGAGCTTGATCTGGGCCTTGACGTTGAACACCTGCCGGAAGGTCGTGGCCCAGTCGTTGAACCAATCGCGGAGATCGTCGAGGCCTTCGCGCTGCTCCTGATGGGCCTTCGCGAGCTCGGCGGCGGACACCTTGCGCTCGGGCGGCGAGCCCCCGCCGACCTCGAGCCTGCCGAGCATGCCGCGGACCTCCTTCAGCTTCTCGTCGGTCAGGCCGCGCTTCACGAGCGTCTTGCGGACCTCCTTCGCGTCGGCGTCGTCGCTCTGCGAGAGGCCGTCGAGGCGAGTGAGGAAGGCGCGAACCGACACGATGACGGCCGGCCCGAGGGGCTGCTGCTCGAGGTTCTTGAAGAAGGCGGCCTCGAAGGCCTCGCGGCGGGCGCGGGGGACGACGCGGCGTATGACGGCCCGGGTGCGCGGGAACCAGGTGTTCTCGAAGGTGTCGACGTCCTGGAGCAGCCGGAGCCGCTCCGCGCCCTCCACGGCCCCGCCGCTCGCGACCTCGGCGAAGAGGTGCTCGAGCGGCTTCGCCTCACCCGAGGCGAGCCGGAGGCGCCGCCAGCCTTCGCGATGCTCGTCCGCGGTATAGCCCTCGCGCCGGGCGCGCGCGCTGAAGGGGGTTGTCTGGATGTTGACCAGCAGCTTGAGGGAGCGCTCGAGCAGATCCTGCTCCGCGGCAGTGAGGACGAGCGGCGGCGGCGCATCCTCGGACGAGCCGGCCAGTGTGGATTGGGCGGATGCCTTCTTCGGGGACTTGGGTTTGGCCATGAGACGATCCTCCGGTGGCGGTGAGGGTAATTGCGCTCTCCGACGGGACACAACCGCTCGCAGCCGGCCGAATCGTGCTCGCTCGCTGGCGCATCCCACCGGAGCGGGGGTGAGGGTCCTCACGTCGGCCTTGACGGGACGCGTCTTCATTCTGTAGGATGAGGAAGGCTCGACTTGACTCCTGTAATGTGCTGCCGGTGGGGCGGCGGGGGATCTGTCGGCGCGCGAGCAGGAGGTTGGGGGATGGCGAGGGATCGGGGTGTCTCGCTGGAGGAGTTCGCGCGTGTGCGAGCCCGGCTCGACGCGGGTCAGCCGAAGCGCGAGGTGCTGGCGGACTTCGGGCTCGACGCAGGCCGCTGGAACGAGGTCGAGGAGGGATGGCTCGCGTCTCTGGCGGATGACGTGGAGCGCGGTGAGCCCTCGAGCTTGCGCGTGTTCGAGGCAGCTTATCGTGTCGCATGGGGGCAATTGGGATCGAGCGATCCGGGCCGCGCGACCGCGCTGGATGATGCGCTGGGAGAGGAGCCTGAGGGGGAGTCCGAGGCGACATCGACTGCTCTGCTTCACGCTTCGACGTTCGCGCCGAAGGAGGCGCTCCCCTTCAAGGCAGCTGGGGAGGCGCAGCGGCCCGGTGCGTTGGAGGAGCCGGCCGCCGGCGCTTGCGCGCCGCAGGCCGGCGACATGGCAGATCCTTGCGCCACGCAGCTGCTTCCTGCGAGCGCCGGGCCGCTCCCCGAAGAGGAGACGCTACCCCTCTCCGGGGCGACGTTGCTGCCAGCCGCCATGGTGCCGTTCCGACGCGCTCCGTAGCTCCCGGACGGTAGTGTCTTGGTGTTACCGTGCGGCCTCTGGCTTCAGAGAGCAGCCGTGGAGGTTCTCGCATGATCGCGGCGAAGTGGGGTGATCCCGTCCTCGGCATCGATATTCACATGGTGATGGTGCCGACGCCCGGCGGCCCTGTGCCGACGCCGCTGCCGCACCCGTTCGTCGGCGTGGTGTTCGACCCGATGGGCGCGGCCATGAGCGCGGTGATCGGGGCCGTCTTCGGCGGAGGGGGCGCGGTGCGCGTCAACGGCATGCCCGTCGGGAACACGGGCACCGAGGTGAAGGGGGTGCCGCACTTCCCCACGCCGCCGGGCGTGTCCTTCGCGCCGAACGATATCCCTGGCAACGACGGTACGTTGATCACGGGCTCGAAGACCGTGGACTTCGAGGGGTCGAGCCAGAGCCGTACGGCGTCCGTCGTGATGAGCTGCAACTTCCCGATCAACCTGCCGACGAGCGTCTGCCTCGCCGTGCCGATGGGGGCGCCGGTGCTGATCGGCGGGCCCGAGGCTGTGGATTTCGCGGCGGCGGCGACGCAGGCGATCCGGACGAAGTGGGTGTCGAACAAGCTGCACGCGCTCACGGGAGCGACGAAGGGGTCGTTCCGGAGCAAGGTGATCTGTTTTTTGACAGGGCACCCGGTCGACGTGATGACGGGGGAGCTGATCGCGGAGGCGGTCGACTTCGAGCTGCCGGGGATGATCCCGATCGTGTGGGAGCGCAACTACCGGAGCCGGCAGACCGAGGAAGGAGCGCTCGGCCCCGGGTGGAGCCATCCGTTCGAGGAGAGCGTGGAGGAGACGGCGACCGGGGTCGTGCTGCGGCTGGCGGACGGGCGTCCGAAGGAGCACCCGCCGCTGCGCGTGGGGGCCTCGGATTGGGACGGCGAGGACCGCTACATGCTGACGCGCACGGACGCTGGGTACGAGAAGCGCGGGGCGGACGGGGTGCGCGTGGTGTTCACGAGACCCGCGGGCGCGCGGCGGTTCGTGCTGACGAGGCTCGTCGATCGGTCGGGGAATGCGGTCGTGCTGAAGTACGAGCGCGGGTTCATGCGCGAGATCCTCGACACGGCGGGGCGCGTGCTCGAGGTGCGCTGGACGCGGGAAGGGCGCATGGAGGGGGTGTACTTCGAGGGGGAGCCGCTCGTCCGCTACAGCTTCGACGCTGAAGGCCGGTTGTCGGCAGCGACGGACCCACTGGGACACGCGCTGCGGTACGAGTACCGCGGCGGGGTGATGGTGAAGGAGACCCACAAGGGTGGGCTCTCGTTTCATTTCGCGTGGAGCTGGTATCACCCGGAGGGGTGGTGCGTCCGGACCTGGGGGGACGGGGGCATCTACGATCGCCGCATCACGTACGACGAGCACCGGCGTTTCACGTCGGTCGAGGACGGGCGCGGCGGGATCACGCAGTACTGGGGCAACGCGCTCGGGCTCGTCGACCGAATGGTGGATCCGATGGGCGCCGTGACCGAGTACACGTGGGACGGCTACTGCCGGAAGACGTCGGAGACCGACGGGCTCGGGAACAAGAGCGAATGGGCGTATGACGCGCGGGGGAACTGCGTGCTCTACCGCGACGCGCTCGGGAACGAGACGCGGATGGAGTACGACCGGGAGGACCAGCTCGTGCGGCTCGTCGATGCCGCGGGCGGAGAGTGGTCTGCTGCGTACGACGCGCGGGGCAGGCCGGCGTGGGCGCGCAACCCGGCCGGGGCCGTGACGTGGTACGCGCACGATGAGCAGGGGCGGCTCGTGGGTCTGGACGACTCGGCGGGGCGGCGGGCGCGGATGCGCTGGACGCCGCGGCACGACCTCGCCGAGACGACCGACGGCGAAGGGCGGGTGACGCGGTTCGAGCACGACGCGCGGGGGCGGCTCGTGAAGAGCGTCGATGCGGGCGGGCGCGTGTCCCGCGCCGTGCGGGACAAGCTGGGGCGCATCACGTACCTGGAGCGCGTGGATGGAGAGCGGCTGTCGATGGTGCGCGATGCGGAAGGCAACGTCGTCGAGCAGGTGGACGCGCAGGGGCGACGGGTGACGATGCGGTACGCCGGCATGAACCGGCTCGTGGAGCACACCGATCCGATGGGGTATGCGGTGCGGCTGCGCTACGACAAGGAAGAGGTCCTCGTCGCGGTGGAGAACCAGCACGGCGAGCAGTACCGGTTCGAGCTGGATCGCGCGGGGCGGGTAGAGGCGGAGATCGGCTTCGACGGGCGCAGGCACCGCTACCTGTACGACAAGGCCGGGCGGACGCTGCGGGTGCTGGGGCCGGACTACAGCGTGACGCAGATCGAGCGGGATGCGCTCGGTAGGATCACGCGGAGGACGCTGAGCGCACCGCTGGGAGGGGTGGTGCCGTTGGAGGAGAGGTTTGCGTACAGCGCGCTGGGCGAGCTCGTGGAGGCGCGGTCGGGCGACGTGAATGTGGTGCTGGAGCGCGACGCGCTGGGGCAGGTCGTTCGCGAGCGGCACGAGGCGGGCGAGGCGAGCTACGAGGTGGAGAGCCGGTACGACGATGCGGGCCTGCGGGTCGAGCGGCAGACCGACCTGGGGCACCGCGCCGAGTACACGTGGGACAAGGCCGGGGAGCTGACCGGCGTGCGCGCGGGGCCGAGCACGCGGCTGCTCTCACCGGCGATCGTGAGCTTGAGGCTGCCGCTGATGGAGATGCCGGACTGGGAGATGAAGATCGAGCGCGACCCGCTCGGGCTGGAGCTCGCGCGGCGGCTGCCGGGCGGGGTGGTCGCGACATGGAAGCGCGACGCGTTCGGGCGACCGGCGCTGCGGCAGGTGCTCACCGGGGCGAAGGGGTCGAGCCCGGGGGCCGACGTGATGCGTGTCGGGTACCAGTGGGAGGGGCCGGAGCAGATCGCGGCGCTCATCGATACGCGGAAGGGTGCGACGCGATTCACGCACGATCCGCGGGGGCACCTGATCGCGGCGCTGTTTCCGGACGGGACGACGCAGCATCGGCAGAGCGACGCGGTGAGCAACCTGTTCCGGAGCGCGGACCGGAAGGACCGGAGCTACGGGCGCGGCGGCGTGCTGCTGCGGGCCGGAGAGACCGAGTACCGGTATGACGGGGCGGGGAACCTGAGCGAGAAGCGGCTCGCGGATGGGAGCCGGTGGACGTACCGGTGGGATCCGGCGGGGCGGCTGCGGGAGGTCGAGCGGCCGGACGGCAAGACGGTGACGTTCGCGTACGACGCGCTCGGGCGGCGAGTGCGGAAAGAGTTCGATGGGAGCGCCACCGAGTACGTCTGGGATGGGGACGACCTCGTGCACGAGCGCGTCCGGAGGGCGGACGGGACGCTGGAACCGCTGGTGACGTGGATCTTCGAGCCTGGGGCGTTCGCGCCGGTGGCGAAATTCGAGGGGAGGAAGCGGTACAGCGTGGTCACCGACCACCTCGGGACCCCGACGATGCTCATGACCGAGGAGGGGCAGGCGGCGTGGAAGGCGCAGCTCGACCTGTACGGGGTGCCGCGGGAGGATCTCGCTGCGAAGAGGGCGGAGTGCCCGTGGAGGTATCCGGGGCAGTATGAGGACCCGGAGACGGAGCTGTATTACAACAGGTTCAGGTACTACGACCCGGAGAGCGGGAGGTATATCAGCCAGGACCCGATCGGGCTGATCGGCGGACTCCGACCGTATGGCTACGTGCACAGCTCATTGACCTGGACCGATGTGTTCGGGCTTGCTGGCGCGTGTGGTAGCAAAGGGGACCTTCTAGAGAAAAAAATCGAAGCTCGATTGAAAGCAGAGGGAATTCCTATCCTTCAGAGAAATAAGAAAATATATGACGATTTGGGTGTGGAAATCGGAGAGATCGATTTTGAGCTTGAGCATGCCATCATTGAAGCGACGGTGAGTAAGACTGGTAAATTGGGGCAGGTTAAAGATAAATATCTTACGCCCCTGTTCAATCCAGATAATAAAGTTGTTATAATATTTTCTGAAAAATACAATCGTCTTGCTGAGAATGATATTGTTGAGGCGGGTGGTCTGGTGGTGAGAACGCTCGATGATCTGGTTGCATTGGTGAAGCCATGAGTCGGTCGATATCGTTGTACTTTGAGGAGCGTGTTGAAGAGCGCGACTTTGAGTGTTTTATGGCTTCCATAGGCGGAGAGGTTATCGATGGTGATCGTTTGAGCGTTCGTTTTTCTGCTGGTCGTGTTCATGTATGGATCTACGGCGCCCGATCGACGCTTCGCGGAGTTTTTGAGCGGCCGGAAGAAGGTGTGGTGCTTCGGCTGCGAAGGAAACCGGAGTCTAGCGTCAGTCTGGTTCTCTCCAGCGAGATTGAAAGTGGTCCTCTGGCCGTAATTGTTGCGCTCCAAATTCTAAGGCGTTGGAAAGGCGTGGTGCAGCTTGCTGTGTACTCGTTTGTTGGTCCTGATGTTGAAAATGAAATGGGTAAAGTGTCCGGACTTAGGCTGCTTGGTTTAGATATTTCTCTGTTCTTTGTGTCGAGTGTCGAGATCGGTTTTGCGCTCGAAGGGTTTGATGCTATCGAAATTGATCCGGCTGACCGCGGTATGGTTGAAAGTGGATTGAGCGCTCTTCGTCGTATTTATGGTGCGGATTTTGATGAAAATGAAGAGGCTCTTGCTGCGGTTGTTGTTCATGGTGGAGATGATTTTTGGCTGTTGCGGAGGGTTGGCTCCGAAGATCGTTGTGGGTGCTCGTATGAGGGCAGGGTTGCGGTGTCTGTTGAGAGTCGCCTAGGGGGCAGGCCTATGTGTGAATACCGTCTTGTGATGGGCTGTCAGGCGTCGAATGACGCGGCGACGTTTGCTGTGTCTTTGGCGGCGGCGCTCTTGAGGTTTTCTCCTGGTGTAATGGCAGGAATTTTTGACCATGTGCTCGACATAGGAGAGCTGGAAGGGCTGCTCGCCTCTGGTGAGGGGGTCTTTGTGTGCTAATTGATTGTTTGCAATCTGATTCTTGAGGATGGGGCGAGCGGGGGGGGCGTGGTGAGATGGGTGTTCGACGCGTCTATGATAGAGAGGTTGTTATGGCTCTGGAACAGGGTGAATATACGCTCCACTGGGACGGCGGCGGAGCATCGTGGAACCACCTCCACGTCGTCGGCTTCATCATCGAGGAGGCACTGAGCGCGCCGTACCAGGCGCGGATCACCCTCCAGGCTCGCGGGCAGGACGATGAGGTTGACCCGGCCGACCTCATCGGCAAGCTCGCGACCTTGCGGATCCTGACCGGCGCCGAGCCGCCGCTCCGCTTCGTCCATGGGCTCATCGTCGAGGCGGTCGAGCTGGGGCCGTCGGTCCTTGGCATGACCTACGAGGTCGTGCTCATGCCGCCGCTGGTTCGCGCGATGCACCGCCGCCGGAGCCGCATCTTCCTGAACAAGACGACGCGCCAGATCCTCCAGGCCGTCCTCACCGGCGATCCGCGAATGCAGCCCGGAGACCCGCCGCAAGGCGCAGCCGAACCAGCCGACCCGTTCGTGACGCCCAGCGAGACGTTCGCCTTCCGCATCCGCGATCCGGCGCGGCTCGACGACCCGAGCGCGCGGCCCTACTGCGTACAGTACGAAGAAAGCGACTTCGATTTCGTCGCCCGTCTGCTCGAAGAGGACGGCATCACCTACCACTTCGAGCACACGGACCGCGCCGTCGTGCTGGTCCTGTCCGACAGCGACCAGGGCCGCTTCAAGCTCGCGCCGTTCGACCCGCTGACGCCCTACACCAAGGGCCGCCACCTGGACAACGTGCGGCTCGGCAGCCGCCTGCGGCCAACGCGCGTCAGGTTGACGGACTACAACTGGGAGAAGCCGAACCTCGACATGGCCGCGGAGGCGAGCGCCGGTGACGGCGACCTCTTCGTGGCAGCGTACCCCGGCCGGTACGCCGACGCGCCCAAACAAGGCAAGCCGATCGCGCGGGCGCTGCTCGAGCGGCTCCAGACCGAGGCGCGCTTTGCCACGGCCGAAGGGGCCTGCCGGCTCCTCGGCGCGGGCACGGTCTTCTTTCTGGATCACCCGGTGGACCGCTACGACGGCGAGTACCTCGTCACCCGCGCCGAGCTGCGGGGCGCCGCCGAGGGGGAGCTCGCGGGCGGCTTCGGCGTGCGAAGGGACCCCGGTACCCCGGACGGCGCGCCGTTCTGGGCGCGCGTGGAGTGCGCCCGACGCGGCGCCGCCGGACGCGCGGAAGAGTCGAGGTTCCGGCCCGCCCGACGCACGCAGAAGCCGCGGATCCACGGCTCCCAGACGGCGCTCGTCGTCGACGAGCCGAGCGCGCGCGGCGCCGAGATCCACGTCGGAGGGCCCGCGGGCAACGAGAACGGGTGCGTGCGGCTCAGGTTTCACTGGGACACCGAGGTGGAACGGCACAGGAAAGAGCCCGCGAGCTGCTGGATTCGCGTCAGCCAGAGCTTCGCCGGGGCGGGCGGCGGCGCGGTGTTCCACCCGCGCGTGGGGACCGAGGTCGTCGTCGAGTTCATCGACGGCGATCCGGATCGACCCATCGTCACCGGGCGCGTCTACAACGGCGTTCAGAAGCCGCCCGCCGCCGGCAAAGGCGCGGCGACCGTGAGCACCTTCAAGTCGATGTCGAGCCCCGGCGGCAAGACGCACAACGAGCTGTCGTTCGACGACACCGCAGGCAAGGAGCAAATCAAGGTCTCGGCCGGCAAGGACATGAACACCGACGTCGGACACAACCGCAGCGAGACGGTGACCAACGACTCGACCTCGACCGTGAAGGTGAACCGGACCGAGGAGACGGGATCGAACCGGAAGGCCCACGTGGGCGGCAAGAACGAAGAATCGGTGGACGGAGACGAACGCATCACGGTCGGTGGGCGCCAGACCCTCACGATCACGAGCGGACAGGAGATGACCGTGACCGCGGATCGCAAGCTCACGGTGACCGGTCCGCACGAGGTGAGCACCGGGCCGGAGACGTACACGGTGAACGGGCCTCAAAAAGTGACCGTGACCGCCGCGAAGACCGAGACGGTCGGCGCGACCCTGGACCTGTCGGTGACCTCCCCGATGACCGTGAACGCGGCGGCGCGGCACACGCTGAACACGCCGGTGGAGACGGTCAATGCGACGATGATGACCATCAACAGCACGGTCACCACGATCAACGCGACCACGGTGGCAGGGATCAACTCCACCGTGCTGAGCGCCGTGGCGACCGGGCCGGTCACACTTCAGGGCGCGACCATCACGGCGACCGCCGCGGGCGAGATCGTGCTCTCGGGCGGGGGTAGCGCGATCAAGATCTCCGCGGGAGGCGTCGAGATCACCGGAGGCGCGATCAAGATCGCCGGGGGCACCGTGGACATCACGGGCAGCGTCGTGAAGGTGAACTGAGGGAGCCGCCATGGACCCGATCACGCTCGCGGCGCAGCGTTTCCGGAGAGAATGGCAGGCGTTCTGGTCCCCGCCGCCCGGCCACGAGCGGAGCGGGCCGAGAGCGCTGCGGGTCAGGACAGGCCCGGCAGATCGGAGAGACTGGTTGAAGACGCTCCGGTGGATGGAGTGGCAGCCGGACAACCGGCACCCTTTCGTGGTGGTCGAGGCGTCCTTCGCAGGCGAAGCGGCGTACGTCGAGGCGATCGCCGAGCGGCTCGAGCGCGACCTCGCCGCGCTTCGAGACGGGCTCGCGAAAGACGGGCTGGCGCTGCCGCCGCTCCCTCCGGCGAGGGGACCCGTGGACCAAGCCGCGCTGCGGAAGCGCCTCGCGGAAGCAGGGCGGACGGCGGCCGGTGTGCTCGATGGGCTCGTCGTCGTGCTCGCTCCCGCGCAGGTCGAGCAGGCGTCGGCGTACCGCGATCTGGTCGGGCGCCTCGTCCCGGTATCCAACGGGACCACGCTGCGCCTCGCGGCGCTCGAGGTGCCCGGCAGCGATCTTGCCGCGCTTCTTCCGGGCGAGGCGAGGTTCGAGGTCGACCAGGCGGCGCTGCTCGATTCCCTCAGGCAGCTCGGTGGCGATGGCACGCCGGCGCCCACCGAAGGGCAGCCGAAGCTGGCCCCCCGCCAGAAAGACGCCGTAGAGCGGGCGCTCGGCCGGAAGATCGCCTCGGAGGACGCAGGCGCGTCATTGCGCCGGCTGCTGCTCGACGGCGGCAAGGCGATGCAGGACGGCGCGTTCAAGCGCGCCGTTCGCAAGCTGCGCGCCGCCCGCATGCTCTGCCATGTGAGCGGCCTCGATCAGGAGGAGGCCGCAGCGTCGATCGCGCTGGGCAGCGCCGCGACCGCGGCGGGTGACCCGCGCGCCGCGCTCGCCGCCTTTCGCCAGGGCAAGGCGCTCGCCCTCGCCGCCGGGCGCCGGCTGCTCGGGGCTCACGCGGCGCTCGGCGAGGCGGGCGTCCTCCTCGCAGCGAAGCGCCTGGCCGAGGCGCGCGAAGCGTATGCCGCGGCCGCGAACCTGGGGCAGGAGGCGCCAGCGCTCGTGCTCGAGGCGATGCGCATGCACGGCGAGTGTTCGCGCCTGGAAGGCCATCCCGCGCTGGCCAAGCGGACGTGGGAGGACGCGCTCGCGTTCGCCCAGTCGCTCGACCCCGGCGTGCGGAAGACGACCTCGTACGCCGCCGTCGGGGCGTCCCTCGTGGAGCTGCTGCGGACGGCGGGAAGGCCAGCGGAGGCGCTCGCCACGGAGCTGCGTGTGCAGCAGCTCGGCGCGGCGGAAAAGGCGATCTCGGCGTGAGAGCAGGCCGGCGGCGATTCCGTCGTCCCACGTCACCGCGCCGCCATGGTCGTCGACCTCCACATCGATCGAGCGCCGTCTACCGTTCTGTCGCTATCTCATAGGGTCCGCTCCGCATGCGCCGTCTCCGCGCCGCCTCCTCCACCACCTTCCTCGCCTTGACCTCGGCCTTCCGCGCCTCGATCGCGGCGAGCTGGGCGCGCTCGGCCTCGACCTCGGCGCGCTCCCGGTCTTCCACCGCGTCGCGGAGCATCAGCTCGGCCAGCACGAGCTGCGCCTCGCTCTCCCGCCGCGCCTTGTCCGCCGCGCTCCTCGCCTCCGCCGCGCTCGCGATCGCCCGCCACATGTCCTCGTTCTGACCCATGATCAGCCAGTTCTGGTGAGTCGCCTTCACGAACCCCGTCCCCGAGACCATCAGCAGCAACAGCGCCGCGATGACCCCGGTGACGAGCCGGCGCCGCCGGCGCTGCTTGTCGTCGGCCAGCCGGAGCACCTCCTCCAGGAAGAGCCGCTCCCGCTCCGGCATCTCCCGCCGGTAGCGCCTGCGAAAGCCGCGCGCCTCCTCGGCCACCTTGCCGCGCCAGAGCATGTCCGCGGCGCGATGGCTCGAATCCCACAGCCTCGCCGCCGCGCGCAGCCGGTCCAGGAACACCGCGTCCTCCTCGCTCTCGTCGAGCCAGCGCTTGAGCGTCGGCCAGCGCTCGATCAGCGACTCGTGCACGATCTCCACCGTGCCGCCCGCGCGATCGCTCCCCCGCTCGATCGCCAGGAGCCGCCCGTCGGCGAGCAGGCCGACCACCCGCTCGATGGCGACCGGATCCCCGGGCAGCTCGCAGAGCTCGCCCAGGCTGGCCACGGCGCACGTCCGCTCCGGCGTCACCAGGCGCTCCAGGACCGCCCGCGCCAGCTTCGCCTGGCGCCCGCTCATCCCGGCCAGGAGCGTGTCGGCGTGGCTGGCCAGCGCGCCGGCCACGCCGCCGAGCGCCTCGTAGCTCGCCCGCGTGAGCAGCCGGCGCTTGCGATCGCGCATCTCCCAGAGCCTCGCCGCCGTGAACTGGAGCAGCGGCAGCGCGCCGTGCGTCGCCTCCAGCGCGTCGAGGATGCCTTCGACCATCGCCGGGTCCTCGATCTCGTGCCGCGCCGCCTCGATCGGCCTCACCAGCGCCTCGCGCAGCCCCTCGCGCCCCATCGGCCGGAGGAACACGAGGCCGCGGAGCATCGCCGCCATGAAGCGCTCGTGCCCGGCCAGCCGCTCGATGAAGTCCGATCGCACCGACACGACGACCCGCAGCGGCGACGAGGCGTCGTCGGCGATGCCCTCCAGGCACGCGAGGAACGCCGCGCGCTCGTCGGCCGGGGCGCCGAGCGTGAACAGCTCCTCGAACTGATCGACGAACACCACGAGGCGCTTCTGCGCGCGGGCCGCCCACCCGCGGAGCGCCGCGCCGAGCAGGCCCGGCTCGGCGCGCAGCCGCGGGGCCAGCGCCGCGCGCGCCTCCGCGCCGCCCTCCGGGACGAGCGCCTGCAGCTCGGCGCTCAGGGTCACGGCCGGGCTCGTGAAGAGCTCCGCGAGCGCCGCCGTCGGCTCGCGCCCGGGCCGCACGACGAGCGCCTCCCAGCCCTCGCCGGAGCGCTTGAGCGCCGGGATCACCCCGGCCCGCACGAGCGACGACTTCCCCACGCCCGACGCGCCCGCGATCGCGAGCAGCGGCTGGTTGCGGAGGCGCGCGACGACGCCCGCGACGTCCTGCGCGCGGCCGAAGAAGCGGTCGGCGTCGGCCTCCTGGAAGGACGAGAGGCCGGCGAACGGGCTCTCGTCGGCGCCGAGGTGGATCTCCCCGCACCCGGGCAGGAGGGGCAGGAGCTCGGCCAGGAGCTCCTCGGCGGAGGCGTACCGCTCGGCTCTGCGCTTGCGCAGGCAGCGATCGATGATCGCGCCGAGCGCGCCGAGCTCGGGGTGGCGCGCGCCGACCTCGGGCATCGGCTCGTCGAGGGCCGGCACGCGGAGGAGGACCATCCTGTCGTACGGCGCGAGCGGGTGCGCGCCGAGCACGAGCTCGTGCAGCATGACGCCCACCGCCCAGATGTCGCTGGACGGGTCGATCTCGACGCCTCTCCATTGCTCGGGGGACATGTACGGCAGCGTGCCGATCATCCCTCCGTCGGGGGTGAGGCGCGCGTCTCCGGCGAACGAGCCCTCGGCCGCGAGGCTCGCCTCGTCGTCGCGCAGCCTGGCGATGCCGAAATCGACCACTTTGATCGCGCCCGACGCGTCCAGCATGATGTTCTCGGGCTTGAGGTCGCGATGGACGATGCCGGACGCGTGCGCGCTCGCGAGGGCGCGCACGACGGGGACCATCATGTCGACCGCGAGGCCGGGCGGCAGCGGCGCCGTCGACGCCTCCTCGCCGGCGCCCGCGGGCCTGCGCTGCTCCATCCAGCCGCGGAGGCTCTGGCCCTCGATGTACTCGAGCACCATGTACGGATATCCGTCGTGCTCGTTCACCTCGTAGATCGTCACGATATGCTCGTGCTTGCAGCGCGCGGTGGCCTGCGCCTCGACCAAGAAGCGCTGCACCCCGAGGCTGCTGAGCCGGGTGAGCAGCTTGATCGCGACCAGGCGCGCGAGCCGCGTGTCGCGCGCGAGGAACACCACGCCCATCCCACCCTGGCCGAGCTCGCGCAGGAGCTCGTAATGGCCGATGCGGGTGCCGGCCGAAGGCGGCGGCTTGGTCTGCAACCGCAGCGAGGGCGGCGGGGCGACCACCGCGGTCGCCGCGCGGCCCTTCCGCTCGCGAGCGCCCGCGGCCGCGCAGCCGGCTTCGAACGTCTCCCCCTGAGGCAGCGTGGCGCTCGTCGGCGACGCGGAGGAAAGCAAGGTATTCGCGTAGGGAGCGTCCTTATGCCCATCGCTGCTCATCGCTCGATCTCCCGCTCCCGCGATCTTGCTCGACTGCGCAGCAAATCGACGGAGCGACTTCCCGGTGACCATCGTGGCAGGCATCTCCCCCTCCTCCTGTGCGAGACGGCTCGATGATCAACGTGTGAGTCGCCCCTTCGATGCAGTCCAATGGAGGAATGAGGTGAATTTGGTCAGATAATGTGGGATGCGATCCTGTGCATACCCGACGTCGACGCCGGGCAAGCCTCTTGCGCCGTCAGGTCAAACCCTCGATCGCACTGTCGAATCGTGGCCTCTGGGCCCGCTGGCGCCGAGCCGCATGCGCCAATTCCGTGCAACATGCGTCGATGCGCGCAACCGCTGTTGATTTCTGAGACGCTTGCTGCTTGCTCGTGCCTCGCCAGCTCGGCGGGCGCGGAGGAATACCCGCCGACGTCGGGAAGATGCGACAGGTTGGCGTGATGCTCGCCCCTGGATCCGCGGCGCCCCCCGTGAGGCGCTGTCCGCTGTCCACGCCTTGCACACGAGACGCCCCGCTGGACGGGCGCGCAGCCGCAAACCCGAGGCTCTCGGGAATCCACGACTCGCCGCGTGACACCCGGCGATCCGTCGCGAACGGGCCTCGAGCTTGCATCGCCGTGGACGCAGCCTGCATGGGACGACACCCGGCAAGCCGCTCGGATCGTGAAAGGAGTCGGCGATGAAGCTGGTGAAAGCGCTCGGTGCGCTGGCGCTGTCCGGGATCGCGCTCGGCGCCGCGCAGCTCGCGGCAGCGGAGGACACGGTACCCGTCCAGGAGCTCGTGATCGTGGAGGAGGCAGCGAGCCCGACGCTCGCCGACGCCCGGATCCCCCCGGACGATAGCCCCTATCGCGGGGACCTCCGGCCCTATGGGCTCTTGCGGCCGTACAGGCCCTTCGAGCCGTACAGGCCCTTCGAGCCTTACAGGCCCTTCCGGCCGTATGGGCACTTCGTGCCGCACAGGCCGTTCCGGCCCTTCCGGCCGTTCGATCCCTACGACGCGCGGCTCCGTGACCGCGGGCGATCCGAGGCGACGCCGGCAGGGGGCTGCCCCATGCCCGCCGTGAGCCTCCAGGATCGCTGACGCCGCTAGACGGCGCATCTCCCCAGCATCGCCCGCCCGCCCCGCAGGAGAGCGGCGGCGCGCCGTGAGCGGGCCGAGCGGCGGCGCGCCGTGAGCGGGCCGAGCGGCGGCGCGCCGTGAGCGGGCCGAGCGGCGGCGCGCCGTGAGCGGGCCGAGCGGCGGCGCCGGTCCGATGAAGTATCCTGCGCCCGATGCCCCCTCCCGATGCAGCCGAGCCCGGCGCCCGGCACGCCGCCCTCCCGCCCGCCGAGCTCTTCCATCGCATCTTCGCGCTGCTCGCGGCCATGGAGGAGGCGCAGCGGGCCAAGGTCGTCGAGCTCGCGCGGCGCCTCATCCCCACGCTCACGGCCGAGGACATCCGCAACCCGCACGACTTCCCCGGCCTCGACGACCCGGACTGGCACTTCGAGGACGGGCAGCTCGCCGGCATCGAGTCCGTTCGGTTTGCGCTCCGCGGTCTCGCGCGCGATGTTCTGGGGGATGGCGAAGGGCGCGAAGCGCGAGAGAGACCCGAGAGCGACGGCCAGCCCGGGGCGGGCCGCGAAGGCGGCGGCACACAAGGCGAATGAGGCGTTTTACCAGCCGTTCTCCACGCTCCGGCAGCTGACGAAGCCGAAGCCCAAGCCGGCCGCGACGCCCGACGCGAAGGCCAAGGCCGCCGCGACGCCCGACGCGAAGGCCAAGACGGCCGCGGCGCCCGACGCGAAGGCCAGGGCGAAGGCGGAGCCCGAGGCGAAGGCCAGGGCGAAGGCGTCCGCCGGCGCGGCGGCGCAGGCAGGCGTCGAGCCGGCGCCGCGGCCCGTCGACCCCGAGACGTTCGCGATCTACATGGCAGGCGTCCGCGTGCTCGAGGACCGCGTGAACCGGATCCCGGTCACCGCGAGCCGCGTCGAGCGCGCCGCGCTGCCGACGATCGCGTCCGATCCGGACGAGGAAGCGCGCTCGCGCATGCGCTCGCTCGTCATCGAGGGCATCAAGTTCGAGACCACGGACGACAGCGCGCGCATCGAGGGCAGGCGCCTCGACGTCGATCCGCGCGAGCTCCGGCGGCTCCGGCGCGCCCGCTACGCCGTCGACGGCACCCTCGACCTGCACGGCCTGAGGCTCGAGGCGGCCCGCGAGGCCGTCGAGGCCTTCGTCTGCAAGCGCCAGCGCGACGGCGATCGCGTCGTCGCCATCGTCCACGGCAAGGGCAACCACTCGCCCGGCGGCCACGCCGTGCTCCGCGGCGAGATCGCCGCCTGGCTCAGCAACGGCCGCGTCGCCCGCCACGTCGCCGCGTTCTCCACGGCCCCGGACGCCGAGGGCGGCGCCGGCGCCGTGCTCGTGCTGCTCGCGCGATGAGGCCGGAGGCGCGCAGGGAGCCTGCCGAGACGCCGGGGCACGCGCGGCGGCCGGCCGCGCGCGCCAAGCGCGGCGTCCTGCTGCCGGCCGCGCGGGCGGCGCTCGGCGGCCTGCTGCCGGCCGCGGCGCTGCTCGCCCTGCTGCCCGCGTGCGCGCCGGCCCTGGCCGCGCCGCCCGCGACGCCGCCGAGGCTCGCGCCGCCCCCACCCCCATCGACGCTCGGCGACGGCGAGCTCGGCGAATACCGCTCGGAGCGCTTCGATCTCCTGCTCCCCTTGCCCGACGCGCGCAGCTTCCGCGTCGAGGACGGCGAAGGCCCCTGGCTCGTCGCGACCCACGCCGCGTCGTCGACGTCGCTGCTCGTCCGCACCTGGCGCGAGGACGGCCGCGCGAGCCGCGCCGCGTGCGAGGCGCGCGCGCGGCTCTGGCGCGACCTGCCGCGCCCCGACCAGAGCCTCACCGCCGTGGAGCGCCGGATCGACGTGCCCGAGGGCTTCGACACCGTCGTGGCGATCGGCGTCGCCGACGCCCCGCCCGGCGCGCCGATCGACGGCTTCGCGGTCGCCTTCGGCGGCTCCGGCCGGCGCTGCTTCGCCTTCGTCGCCGAGACGCGCGCCGCGGGGCCCTCCGCCGAGCGGCTCGTCGGCGAGCGGCTCGCCGCGGTGGTCGAGATCTCCCTCGGCGGCCTCCGCCTCGTGCGCGAGACCGCGCCCGCCGTGCCGCGCGAGCCGCTGCCCTGAGCGCGAGCCGCCGCCCTGAGCGCGAGCCGCCGCCCCGAGCGCGAGCCGCCGCCCTGAGCGCGAGCCGCCGCCCTGAGCGCGAGGCTCAGCGGTAGACGCCGCCCCGCGCGCGGGCCTCGAGCGCCGCGGCGAGCTCCTCCTCGCCGATCGACCAGGCCTCGGCCGACAGCGCGCGCGCCTCGGCGGGCTTGAGCGCCTCGAGCGCCCGCGGCGCGAAGCGCAGCCGCGACAGCGACAGGAGGCGCTCCAGCGCCTCGGACGTCACGCCGCTCTGGAGCTCCCTCCGCCACGCGCGCTCGATCGCCTCGAGCCGCGCGGGGCTCTTCCACGCGTCGGCGAGCACCACGCGGCCGAGCCGTGCGTCGATCGCGTCGATCCCGGTGGGCAGCGCGACGATCGCCTGCTGCGCCGCGCGCGCCGGATCGCCGAGGCCGAGGGAGAGCAGCGCCCGCGCCGCGTCGAGCAGCCGCACCTCGTCGGGCCGGAGCGCGGCCCGATCGACGTACGGGAGCCGCTCCAGCGCGATCGCATAGCGCTCGCGGCGCGCGGCGTCGATCACGGAGGCCAGCGCGCAGAGGACCCGCGCCGTCGGCGGCGAGAACCACGGATCCGCGCGCTCGCTCGGCCGCTGCGCGGGGTCGTCGAGCTCGAGGGCGGCGGCGCGCCACACCGACGCGCGCGCGGCGAGGACGGCGCGCGTGGCCTGCACCGCCAGCAGGAAGAGCGCGACCGCGGGGAGCAGGCCCTTCGCGCCCCAGCGCTCGCCGAGGAGGCAGCTCGCCCCGACGAGGAGCGACAGCAGGAGGGCGAGCGTCCGCCGACGCCGGCGCCGCGCGGCGTCGCCCGCCGAGCCGGCGGCCCCGTCCGTCACGCCGACGGTCTCGGCGCACCGCTCGAGCAGCCACGTCCAGGCAGATCCCACGTCCGCGGGATCAGGATGCCCGTCGCTACGCCTCGGCGCGAGGCTTTTCGATCTCCGCGCAGAGCGCGCGGGTGAAGTCGTCGGTGCTCGCGGTGCCGCCGAGGTCGCGGGTGCGCACCTGGCCGGCCCGGTAGACCGCCGTGAGCGCCCGCTCGATCCGGTCGGCCGCCTCGTGCTCGCCGAGGTGCCGCAGCATCATCACGGCGCTCTGCACGAGCGCCGTCGGGTTCGCGTAGCCCTTGCCCGCGATGTCCGGCGCCGACCCGTGCACCGCCTCGAAGACCGCGGCCTCGTCGCCGATGTTCGCGCCGGGCACGATCCCGAGGCCGCCGACCAGGCCGGCGCCGAGATCCGAGAGGATGTCGCCGTACAGGTTCTCCGTCACGAGCACACCGAGCTTGTTCGGCTCGCGGACCATCGTCATGGCCGCCGCGTCCACGATCATCTCGCCGAGCTGGACCTCGGGGTGACCGACGGCGACGCGCCGCGCGCAGTCGAGCGCCAGGCCGTCGGAGAGCTTCATGATGTTGGCCTTGTGGACGATGGTCACCTTGCTCCGGCCGTGCCGCTTCGCGTACCGGAACGCGAACTCGGCGATGCGCGTCGAGCTGCGCTCGGTCGTGAGCTTGATGCTCTGGGCCACGCCGGGCAGGATCATGAGCTCGAGCCCGGCGTAGAGCCCCTCGGTGTTCTCGCGCACGATGACCATGTCGACGTCGAACCGCGGCTCGACGCCCGGCAGGCTGCGGATCGGCCGCACGTTCGCGTAGAGGTCGAGCGTCTGCCGGAGCGTCACGTTGACCGACCGGAACCCGCCGCCGATGGGCGTGGTCACCGGGCCCTTGAGGGCGATCCGGTTCTTCCGCACGGCGTCGATGACGGGGAGGGGGAGCGGCGAGCCCGTCAGCTTCGCCACCTCGATGCCCGCGTGGTGGATCTCCCAGTCGACGGCGACGCCGGCGGCGGAGACCACGTCCTGAGTCGCCTTCACGACCTCCGGGCCGATGCCGTCGCCGGGGATCAACGTGATGCGATAGGGCATGGTCCGTCCCATTAGCAGGTGTGCTGGCGGGAACAATGGGCAAGCGAGCCCGAGCGCGCGCCGCGCGCTCGCCTGCCGGCGCGCGGGCGACCGGGGGAGGTGGTGCGATGCGCCTTTTACAACCGCGGCCGACCTCGCTAGGGTACGCCCCCGCACGGCCTGACGGGCCGCTGTCCACCTGGAACCGGGCGCGGGCCGGGCCATCCGCCCCCGCCGATGTTCACCAACTAGAGTGAAGGAGCGTGCTCATGCACCCTCGTGTCTTGAAAGGTCGCAGCCTTGCTTTCGCGGCCTTCCTGCCTGCCGTGATCGCGTCGTTCTCGCTGGGGTGCGGTTACTCCGAGGAGGAGTGGAAGGCCCAGCTCGACAAGTACAGCCGCCTCCAGAGCCAGCAGCAGAGCACGGAGCAACGCCTCGCCGAGACGCAGAAGGCGCTCGAGGTGGAGCAGGCGAAGGTCGCGGAGCTGACGAGGCAGCTCGAGGCGGCCGGCGTCGACATCAGCAAGCTGAACGAGAACCTCCAGGCGACGAGCACGCAGGTGTCGCAGCTGAGCTCGACGCTCGAGGAGCGCGAGAAGGCGCTCGCCGAGTTCAAGGCCCGCGCCCGCCAGCTGGAGCAGATCAAGGCGCGCTTCGAGACGCTCCGGAAGAAGCTGGACGAGCTCACGAAGCTCGGCCTCGCGGTGAACATCCGGAACAACCGGATGGTCATCTCGCTGCCGGGGGACGTCCTCTTCGACTCCGGGCGCGAGACGCTGAAGAAGGAGGGCAAGGAGATCCTCCTCAAGGTGGCCACGGTCGTCCGGAACGACCCGTCGCTGCTCAACCGCTACTACCAGGTCGCCGGCCACACCGACAACAAGCCGCTCGCGGGCGGTCAGTTCCGCGACAACTGGGGCCTGTCGCTGATGCGCGCGCGCGAGGTGCTGCTGTACCTGGTCAGCCCGGCCGACATGAAGGGCGGCGGGGGCGCGCTCCCGGTCGCGAAGTGGAGCGCCGCGGGCTTCGCGGACACCGACCCGGTCGCGACGAACGACACGGACGAGGGGCGGCAGAAGAACCGCCGGTGCGACCTCATCGTGGTGCCGAGCGTCGAGGAGATGCTCGACCTCAAGGCGATTACGCAGTAGCGAGGGCTCGCGCGGCGCGCGCTGCGGGTGCGGCGCGCGCTGCGGGTGCGGCGCGCACGGCCGCGGTCGGATCCACGCTCGTCGGGCGCTTCGCCTGCGCCGTCAGGTCGGCTCGGGCCAGCTGCTGTGGCCATCGCCGCCCGGCCAGGGCGGCGCGGTCCTGCGAAACTCGCTCGGCGTCTGGCCGGTCACGGCGCGGAACGCGGCGGCGAACGCGCCGAGGCTCTGGAAGCCGACGTCGACCGCGACCTGCGTGACGCTGGCGCTCGGGCCGGAGAGCAGGTCGAGCGCCCGGAGCACGCGCGCGCGCGTGACGAAGGCGCGCCACGTGACGCCGGTCTCCTCGCGGAACCGCCGCCGCAGCGTGCGCTCGGTCGCCCCGGCGAAGGCGGCGGCCCGCGCGAGATCCGCGCTCGCGACGTCGCTGAGCGCGCACGCGATCGCCCGCTGCACCGGCGGCGTCCTGCCGCGGGGCAGCCGGTACGTGGCGCCGCGATCGAGGAGCGGCGCGATGAGATCCGCCATCGCCGCGAAGAAGGTGTCGGCCGCGGCGTCGTCGGGGCGCCGCGCGACCGGCCAGCGGCGCGCGTAGATCACCATCTCGCGCAGGAGCGCGGTCACCTCGAAGACCCTCACGGCCGCGAGGGGGGAGGGGAACGCCGCGGGCTCGAAATAGATCGAGACGATCGACGCGTCGCGACGGGTGGTCGCGTGCGGCTCGCCCGCGGGGATGAGCGCGGCGCGCTGCGGGGGGAGCAGGAAGGACGCGTCCTCGACGTCGAGGCGCGCCGTGCCGGCCAGGGGACAGAGCAGCTGGTGCCGCGCGTGCGTGTGCCAGGCGTAGGCGACGCCCGGCAGCTCGTCCTCATAGGAGAACGCGCGCGCGGGGACCTTGTCGAGCCCGAGCCTGGCGAGGTGCTCGGCGGTCTCCGTGGGGGTCATGACGCGGGCTTGCACGGCGTGGCCTCTCGGCGACGATCTTTGTCCTGTCGCCGGCAGCCGTAAAGACCGAGGTGGTCCACCTTCGAGCCCCATGAGCCAAGCCGATCCCACGACGCATGATGCGCTGATCCAGGAACAGTTCACAAGGCAGGCCAGGCCGTTCGCCGAGGTCCCGGCCCACTCCGCCGAATCCGCCATGGCGCTGCTGCTCGACGCGCTCGCGCCGGCGCCGGGCGACGCGGCCCTCGACGTCGCCTGCGGGCCGGGCATCGTCGCCTGCGCGCTCGCGCCGCGCGTGGCGAGCGTGCGGGGGCTCGACATCGTCCCGGCGATGCTGGACGAGGCGCGGAAGCGACAGGCGAGCCTCGGCCTCTCCAACGTCACCTGGCAGCTCGGCGACGCGAGCCGGCTGCCCTATCCGGACGAGAGCTTTCGCCTCGTCACGACCCGCTACAGCTTCCACCACCTGCTGGATCCGCTCGTGACGCTGCGCGAGATGGCCCGCGTGTGCCAGAGGAACGGGCGGGTCGCCGTGATCGACGTGGCGCCCGCCGAGGACAAGCGGGACGCGTACGACGCCGCCGAGAAGATCCGCGATCCGTCGCACGCGCGCGCGCACACCGAGCGCGAGCTCGGCGCCCTGTTCGACGCGGCGGGGCTCGAGATCGAGACGACCGCGCGGTACAGGCTCGAGGTGGAGCTCGAGGCCGCGCTCCGGGCCTCCTTCCCGGAGCCCGGCGGGGCGGACCGGCTCCGGGCCCTCTACCGCGCCGACGTCGGCGTCGACGCGCTCGGCGTCGGCGCGGCGCTCCGGGGGGACGAGGTGTGCTTCGCGTATCCGATCGTCATCCTGGTGGGGCGCAAGCGCGGCTGAGCCGAGCGGCGCGCGGCACGGCGCAACGACGGCGCAACGACCGCGCCGGGGGCCGGGAGCTCAGGGGGGCGGCGCGGCCGGGCAGGAGGGGTCGGTCGTCGCCTCGACGTCGTCGACGTGCAGCGTCTCCTGACCGAGCGGCTCGTTGCAGACGCCGCTGGCGCCCAGCTTGAAGGAGAGGTGCTGGGGCCTGCCCGCCGTGCGCGGATCCAGGCAGATCGTCCGCTGCTTCCAGCGCTCGCTGGCGGGGAGGGCGGCGCCCGGGCTCGAGGAGGCGGTCGCCGCGCGGAGGTCGCTCGTGCGGTACCAGAACTTCAGCGCCGGGCCGGCCGTCCCCTCGGGCTCGGGCACCGTGAACACGGTGGAGGCCGACGGCTCCCGGCACGGCTTCTTCACGGACAGCGAGAGGGAGACCTCGCCGGAGTGCGCGGCGGCGGCGTCGACGGCGAGCCTGGCGCTGCCGCGCGAGGGATCGTCCGCGTTCAGGACCCACGCCGGCGAGAGGCTCGCGCCGGCGCCGGCGTTCTCGAAGCCGGGGTCGAACAGCGGCGCGTCCCCGGGGCACCGATCGTCGGAGACGAAGGCGAGATCGTCCACCGCGAAGTCGCGTTGGTTCTCGTCCGTGCACGGCTGGCTGCTCCGGTTCCGGTAGGCGAAGGCGAGCCTGTGGGCCATGCCGAGCGCCCACCGGGGCAAGCAGACGTGCGAGACCTGCGCCTCGCCCGTGCCCGTCAGCGCCGTCAGCTGGTGCGTGCTCAGCGTGACGTTGACGACCGCGCCCGGGCTGCCCTGGCTCCAGATGCGGAGCGCCGGGTTCGGCAGCGCGGGGGAGGGCAACGGGGCCGAGACCGTGCCCTCGAGCGAGGGATACTGGCAGAAGCGCGTGGTGCCGATGTGCCCGCCCTTGCCGCCGCCCTGGCCGAGGCCGCTCGTGACCTCGGAGACGCCGTTCTCCGGCTTCGCCGTCCAGCCCGCGTCGCCTGCCTCGAAGTCGCCGTTCAGCACCTGGCCCGGCAGGGGACAAGCGCTCATCTTATCCGGTCGAATCGCGACGTCATCGAAGGCCAGGATGTAGCCCTGTCCGGCTTCCTCGTCGCACTGGGGAGACCTCCGGGAGGGCCCGAGGAGCAGCTCGATCTGCCCTCCATAGGCGCGCTCTCCCAGGCAGACGCGCTGCGGGGCGAAGGACGAAGAGGGCATGAGATCGAGGTTCGTGAATCCGCCGTTGATGCGGACACCGACGCCCGGGGGACCGATGCAGTCCATGCCCGCGTCGCAGGCGACGTGCGCGGCGAACGTGAGGAGCAGCGGCTCGGCGCACGCGAGGTCCGGCATCGTGAGCTGCTGAGAGAAGCCCGCCATCTGGCACACCGCGCCCCTGCCGATGACCCCGGCCCCCGGGTTGCCGTTGCCCTCGGCCTCGGGGCGGACGAGCGCGGCGCCCGTTGCGCTCCAGGTGTCCGCGCTCTGGAACGAGGGATCCTGCGGGCCTCCCTGCCAGACGCACTCGCCCTCGACGGTGGCGTATCCGTCGGTGCAGCCGCAGCCCGAGATACACACGCCGTCCACGCAGCGGAGCTCGCCGCCGCACTCGCCGAGAGACCCGCACGGACAGCCCTCCTCTCCAGGAGGACAGCCACCGCCGCCCGCCTCCCCGCCGGCGCCGCCCGCGCCCCCGGCAGCGCCGCCCGCGCCGTCGCCCGCGCTCCCTGAGCCGCCTTCTCCCGCGCTCCCGGCGCCGCCCTCGCTCGCGCTCCCTGCGCCGCCCTCGCCCGCGTCCCCTGCGCCGCCCTCGCCGCCCTCGCCGCCCGCATCCGTCGCGCTCGACGCTGCGGCAGGAGCGCCCTGCTCCGTCCCGGAGCAAGCGCTCGCGAGCGCTCCGATCAAGGCGCAGCCACAGGTGAGCGCGCGTGTCCACATATCCATCAATTCAAGTTAGCGGTCGAATCATGCACCGGCAAGGCGGATACCGTCTTTGCACAACAAGATAGATGGATAAGGAGATCTCTCAAGTCGTATCGGGCAAAACCGGAGAGAGCGGCGCTGATCGCTGAATTCGAGCGCTCCTGCGCGGCGCTCGAATGCGCGCGAATACCCATGAACGAGCGCATTCGAGCGCCCGAGGGGCGAGCGCCGGTCCGACGGCGCTTCGCGCGAGCGGCATATTCCCCACACGCGCTCCGCAGCGCGAGTCGATGAACGTCCGCCGTCGCGGCGCCGGCGGACGTTCATCGACTCGCGACGTGCTCGGGGCAGCGCGTCACGCGTCAATCGCCGGAAGCGGCGCCGGAGGTGCGGAGCGCCGCGGGCGGCACGAAGCTCGCGACGGTGCTCCCCCCGGCGGCCTCTGCGTCGAGGAAGGCCCGCAGCTCGGCGAGCAGCGGCCGCGACGCGCCGACGAAGGGCAGGTGATCGTCGCCCGGCAGCTCGACGTAGCGCGCGCCGCGGATGCGGCCGGCCAGGTCGCGCCCGGCCGCCGCGGGGACGGCCCGATCGCCGGCGCGGTGCAGCACCAGCGACGGGACGCTCACCTGGCCCAGCGCCGACCGGATGTCGGCCGCCGCGTGCGCCCGGAGCATGCGCGCCGCCCCGCTCGGGCTCGCGCCGTGGCGCAGGTACGCGGCCCAGGAGCGCCGGAAGGCGGCGTCCTCGGCGGCCGAGGGGGCGAGGCGATCGAGGAAGAGCGGCTCGCCCCAGGCGCTCCGCAGCGCGCGCTCGGCCTCCTCGGCGTCCTCGCCGGCGAGGCCGAAGAGGCACCCGGGCCAGGCCGCCATCTGCGCCGCGCTGCCGAGCGCGATCAGCGCGCGCGCCCGCGCCGGGTGCGCCGCCGCGAGCAGCGCGCACGGCGCGAAGCCGCCCCCCACGCCGAGGAGCGCCGCCCGCTCCACGCCGGCCGCGTCCAGGACGGCGAGCAGATCCTCGGCCTGCTGCTCGGCGGGCGCGCCGGCGCCCTCGCGCTCGCTCATGCCGGTGCCGCGCTGATCGAGCACGATGAGCCGCGACCCCGCGCCGAGCTCGGCGAAGAACCGGGACATGAGCGCGTCCTCCCACGCGGCCTCCACGTGCGTCACCCACCCCTGGACGAGCACCAGATCGAGCGGCCCGTCGCCCGCGGCCTTGTAGGCCAGGCTCGCGTCCGCGCTCGTGGCGAACCGGGTCTCCGCCGCGAGCAGCGGCGCCGGCGCCCGCGCGGAGGAGACCGCCGTCCCCCGCGCGGCCTCGAGCCCGCGCCGCATCGCCTCGGCGACCTGCGCGTACGCGCCCGCCCACGCCCGCGCGGTGGCGGGCGTCCACGCGTCGCCTTCCAGCGCCTCGAGCGCCTCGAGCAGCGCCCGGCCCACGGCGTCGAAGTGCTCGGGCAGCGTGGCGTAGGCCGCGTGGCGGCGCCCGAGCGCCTCGAGCATCTCGATCAGCTTGTCCGGCGCGCGCAGGTTGTCGATCACGAGCTGCAGCGCCGCGGCGAGCTTGAGCCGCTGCTCGCGCATGTCCGGCGGGAACAGCGCCCGGAGCGCCGGCTCCCGGTGGAAGAGCCGCTCGTAGAAGCGCGAGACGAGCTCCTCGGCGCGCGGCGCGAGGCGCGCGAAGGAGGCGCCCACGACGTCCGCGTCCGTCTCCGGCGACCCCGCGGACGCGGGCCCGGAGCGCACGATCTGGAACGCGCGGCAGAGCGCCTCGGTCTCCTCGAGCGCGGCCTGCACCTCCTCGGCCGACGCGAAGCGCGCCCCGGGATCGCGCAGGACGCAGCGGTCGATGACCTCCGCGAGCATCTCCGGGACGTCGGGGCAGAGCGAGCGGAGCGGCGGGAGCGCGCGCGCCGTCACCCAGCTGGCGATGGCGTGCAGGTCGAGCCCGGCGTGGGGCAGCCGGCCCACGCACAGCTCGTAGAGGACCAGCCCGAGCGCGTAGACGTCGGACTGGAGCGTGCCGGCGGTCCCGGCCCAGAGCTCCGGCGCGAGGTAGAGCGGCGTGCCCATCATCGTGCCGCCGTGGGTCAGGCCGGCGGCCTCGAGCGCGGGGGCCGCGTCGGGCTCCGTGAGGATCGCGGTCGTCAACGCCGACACGTCCGAGAGCGGCCGGCGCGCGGGGGCGCCGGGGGGCCTCGACGAGACGCGCCGCCCCGCGTCGCGGCCGGCGGTCCGGTCGACGAGCTTGGCGAGCCCGAAATCGAGCAGCTTCACCTCGCCGCTCGCGTCGAGCATCACGTTCGCCGGCTTGATGTCGCGGTGCAGGACGCCCCGCCGGTGCGCCGCGGCGAGCCCGCGCGCGAGGCCGAGCGCGATGCGCAGCGCGGCCTGCCACGGGACCGGCTTCGGGAGCAGCTCGAGCGGCTCGCCCTCGACGAACTCGTAGGCGATGTAGGGCCGCCCGCGCACCTCGCCGATCCGGAAGACGGCGACGACGTTGGGGTGCTGGAGGCGCGCGATCGCGCGGGCCTCGACGCGCAGCCGCTCGATGGTCCTCGGATCGGGGTTGTCCGCGGCGACGAACTTGAGCGCGACGGGCCGGTCGAGGACCTCGTCGTGGGCGAGGTACACCTGCCCCATGCCCCCGCGGCCGAGCGGCCTGACCACACGGTAATCGTCGAAGGTCGAGGGCGGCGCCCACGGCTCCGAGGACGACGGCGGCGGCTCGGCCTCGCCGGCGCGGTGCCCCGTCGAGGGGAGCAGGAGCGGCGCGCCCACGCCGCTCTCGCTCGGGCGCGCCGAGATCGCGGCGCGGCAGTCGGCGCAGCCGTCGACGTGCGCGCGCAGGGTCGCCGTGGCCTCGTGCGGGAGGCGGCCCTCGAGCCAGGCGGCCAGGGCGTCTTCGGACGGGCACGGGGTCATGCGCTGCGGTTCTCCGGAGCGGCATTCTCCGTGCGAGGAGTGTTCCGCGCAATGGTGGCGCGGGCTCTGCCGCGCCGCGCTGCGCCGCCGCCGTCGCGAGACGGAGCCCGTCTGTCCCGGCCGCGCCGCGACGACGCGCGGCGCGCGCCCGGCGCCCGGCGCCCGGCGTCCGGCAGAGGACCGCTCGCCGCGCGCGGGGCACAGCGCCGGCGGTGGACCGGCGCAGCCGCGGTGTCACGATCTGGAATTGTATGAGCAAGTCGAAGCCACCGCCGAGCCCAGCGCCCCGGTCGGAGACGGTGCGGCAGACGCTCTTGGAGGAGCTGCGCAGGGGCGCCGCGACCGCGTGGGAGCTCTCCGCACGCGTCGGGCTGCGCGAGCGCGACGTGACGCCGCACCTCGAGCACCTCGCGCGCTCGCTGCGCGCCCGCGGCGAGCGGCTCTCGATCGCGCCGGCGCGCTGCCTGGGGTGCGGCTACGCGTTCGACGAGCGGCGCTCGCTGGCGAAGCCGAGCCGCTGCCCGGCGTGCCGCGGGGAGCGCATCGAGGCGCCGCGGTTCCGCGTCGACGCGGGCGAAGGGTGACCCTCCCCGCGGCCGCTCACAGCGTCGGTCGATCGAGCGCCCCGGGGCGCCGCCGCCGCGCGGCGCGGGCCTCCACCTCGCCGAGCAGGCGCGGGCCCGCGCGCTCGCCCGCGCCCGCGAAGAACGCGCGGGCGCGGGCGGGATCGCCGTGCGCCGCGTAGAGCTCGACGAGCTCGCGCTCCGCGGCCTCGTCGATCGTCGCCTCCGGCGAGCCCGCGCGCGCGGGGCCGAGCTGCACGATGGCGCGCAGCGCCTCCATCGCCTCCTCGACGGCGCCCCCGCGGCCGAGCCCCCGCAGGCTCCACGACTTCACGTAGAGCGCGCGCTTTCGCAGCGCCGCGCCCGCGGCGCCGCGGAGGGCGGCGTCGCAGGCGCTCACGGCCTCGTCGAGGCGCCCCGCCGCGAACGCGAGGTTGGCCAGCGCGAGGTGGGCCTCGGGCGCCTCGCGCGAGGCCGGGTGCTCGAGGGCGAGCTGGCGCAGCCGCGCCTCGGCGCCGCGCAGGTCCCCGCTGTCCTGGAGCGCCTGCGCGAGCTTGAGGAGCGCCGAGGGCCGCTGCTCCGCCGCGCGCAGCGCCGGCGCGTCGACGAGCGCGGCGTAGGCCGCGACGGTCCTCGAGAGCGCCCGCGCGGCCTCCGCCTCGAGCGCCGCCCGCCGGGCCTCGGCGCGCTCGCCCGCGGCGCCGGCCTCCGCGGCCTCGTCGAGCACGAAGAGCTGCACGCCGATCGCGCGGCGGCGGCTCGCCAGCGACTCCGCCTCACGGAAGAGCCGCTCCGCCGCCGCGCCCGCGTCTCCGTGACCGCTGCGCGCCGGCGCCGCCGCGCCCGCGCCTCCGTGACCGCTGCGCGCCGGCGCCGCTGCGCCCGCGTCTCCATGGCCGGCGTGCGCCGGCGCCCCCCGCGCGATGCACCCCGCCGAGGCGAGGGCGACGGCCGCGAGGGCGGCGAGCCGCCGCGCCGCCGCCCTGCGCGGCTCCGTGAACCTCCCGGCGGCGCTCGCTGCGCTCTCCAGCACCCGTGACACTCCCTCTCCTCGTGACTCACCGGCTGCAGAGGGCGCGAAACGCCGCGCCCCTCGCGAGCCGAACGGCGCGGGAAGATAGCGGCGGACGCCCCCGCGACCAGGCCAATCGGCGGCGAGCGCGCCGATTCTCGCCCTGCTGCCGCGCGGAGATCTGGGCCTTTCGAGCGCCGTGCGCGGCGGACCACACGCGGCGCGCCGGGCGGGGCGAGGCGCCGCCGCGCACGCACCGGAGCGCGCTCCGCCTCGGCCCGTCCATTGCGTCTCGGCCTTCATCTTCCCCGTCCGCGCCGTCGATTCACACCGGGCGGGGAACGCAACGAGATGGAGAGTCACGACATGGCGACAAAGGTGAACTGCCTCCCGTTCACGATGCCCTCGATGCCGCGCCTCGGGCTCGACGACCTCGAGGACCGCTTCAGGCGCCTTTCGCTCCTCCTGTACGACACGAGCGTTCCGGGCGCGACGCTGGAGAAGGAGGTTTATCCCTACCTCGCCCCTGGCATCGAGTTCGTCGGTCCGTGGCGGCGCGTGCGCGGCGTCGAGACGTACCAGGTCGACCTCTCCGGAGCGCGCGGCGGTCCCCGCTTCGACCTCGACGTCTCGCAGCTGAGCGTCCGGCTCTGCGCGCCGCGCGACGCGGGCCGCGCCGTCGTCGACGGCACCCTCTACCTGAGGCTGTTCCCGCGCTGCGCGTACCCGATGCGGGTGATCCTGACGTACGAGTTCGACCTGATCGATGGCGGCGAGAGCTTCAGGATCACGCGTCACGAGGAGATCTGGCGCGTCGCGGACATCCTGCGGAACGTTCCGTTCATCGGCCGCTCTTACGACGTCTTCCGGTCCTGCTCGGGTTACCTCTTCACCGGGGCGGTGCTCCTCTCCCGCGCCCTCGCCGGCCGGCCGGCCAGCCCCGAGGCCGCGCGGGACGCGCCCGGAGCACGAAACGCGCACGGACGTCCCGCTTGACGAGCCCAGGTCACCGCGATAAAACTCCCCTCGTGAGCTCCCGCCTCACCGCGACCACGACGACCACTACCCGCACCGGCGGGATGGTTCTCGTGTGCATGCGATGAGCTGACGAACCACGAGACACCAAGCCCCGCCGGACTCCGGACGGGGCACGTCGCTTTTCAGCGCTCCGTCTGGCCCGGCCACCGCCGACGGAGACTGACATGCTCGACGAAGACGATCATCGTTATCTGGGCCAGCGCCTCGATCTGTTCCACCTCCAGGAGGAGGCGCCTGGCATGGTGTTCTGGCACGCGCGCGGCTTCACGCTCTATCGCCTCCTCGAGGAGGCGGTCCGGCGCCAGATGATGCGCGACAGCTATCGAGAGGTCCGCACGCCGCTGATCCTGCGGCAGGCGATCTGGAAGGCGAGCGGCCACTGGGACAACTTCTCCTCGAACATGTTTCGGCTGTCCGAGGAGGATCACGCCGCCGCCATCAAGCCCGTGAACTGCCCGGGTCACATGCAGATCGTGGCGCGCATGGCGCCGTCGTACCGGGATCTGCCGCTCCGGATCGGCGAGCTCGGCATGGTGCACAGGGACGAGCCGAGCGGCACGCTGCACGGCCTGTTCCGGCTGCGGCAGTTCACGCAGGACGACGGCCACATCTTCTGTGTCGAGGAGCAGGTCGAGGCCGAGGTCGTGCGTTTCGCGAGCGCGCTGCGCGACTTCTATGCCGGCTTCGGCTTCCACGACATGGCGGTCGGCTTCTCGACGCGCCCCGCCGAGCGCTACGGGAGCGACGCCGTGTGGGACCGGGCGGAGGCGGCGCTGTCCGCCGCGGCGCGGAGCGCGGGGCTCGAGTACCGCCTCCAGCCTGGGGAGGGGGCCTTCTACGGGCCCAAGCTCGAGTTCGTGCTGCGCGACCGGCTCGGGCGGAGCTGGCAATGCGGGACGATCCAGCTCGATCTCGTGCTGCCGGAGCGCTTCGACATCACCTATGTCGACGCCTCGGGCGCGCGCCGGCGACCAGCGATCCTCCACCGCGCGCTGTTCGGCAGCGTGGAGCGCTTCCTCGGCATCCTGCTCGAACATTACCGGGGCGCGCTGCCGCTCTGGCTATCTCCCGAGCAGGTCGTCGTGGTGCCGGTGACAGACGCGCAGCGCGCCTATGCCGACGAGGTTCTCGAGCGCCTCCGGCAAAAGGGGGTGCGCGCGATCCTCGACGCGGGCGACGATACGCTGTCGCGGAAGATCGCCCTCGCGCACGCCGCCTCGATCCCCCTGGTCGCGGTGGTGGGCAAGCGCGAGGCCGAGCGCCGCTCCGTGGCGCTCCGGGAGCGCGAGGGCGGACAGCAGCGCGAGCTCCCGCTCGACGAGGCTGTCGTCGAGGTCGTGCGGCGGTGTGAGCCGCAGGCCTGAGCGCGCGCCGGCGATCTCCCGGAACCAGGCGCCGGCGCGCGTGTCGTACGGATCCCCGGGGCCCTGCTCTCCCGGCCCGGGGATCCGCACGACGACCCTCACCTCACCCACGGAGCAACATGGGATCTCTGCCGCCCGGCCCGAAGTCGTTCAGCCTCGTGGACTACATCCGCTCTGGATTCATCTCCTCCGAGCCCATCTTCAAGCGCTACGCCGCCGAGCACGGCCCGACGTTCCGCGTGAAAGCTCCGAACGGGATGTTGACCATCACCGGCGATCCGGAGGCGATCCGCGCGATCTACACGGCCGACCCCGACACGTTCGGGGTGTGGGCCGCCGAGCTGGCCGAGCCGGTCTTCGGGACGAGCTCGGTGGTCGTGACGACGGGCGCCCGTCACCGGCGCGATCGGAAGCTGCTCGGGCCGCCGTTCGGCGCCGGCGCGATGCGCGGTTATGGCGAAGCGATCGCGGACATCAGCCTGGGCGAGGCCTCGCGGTGGCGCCCGGGGCGCTCGTTCTCGATGCTCGCGGCGACCCAGGCGATCGCGCTCGACGTGATCGTCCGCGTGGTCTTCGGCGTGAGGGGCGACGAGCGCGTCGGGCGGACCCGCCAGGCCGTGCTCGCGCTCATCGACTCGCTGAGCCCGAGCTTCTTCGTCATCCCCGCGCTCCGGCGCGAGTTCGGCGGCTTCGGCCCTTACGCGCGCAACCGGCGCGCGGCCAGGGCGCTCGACGCGCTGCTGGTCGAGGAGGTCCAGCGGAGGCGCGCGGCGGAGGACGCCTCGCAGGACATCCTGGGCCTGATGATGAGCGCCCGGCACGACGACGGCGGGGGCATGAGCGACGCCGAGATCGCGGATCAGCTCCGCGCGCTCCTGTTCGCGGGCCACGAGACGACGGCCATGTCGCTCGGATGGGCGATGTACTGGCTGCACCGCGAGCCCGCCGTGCTCGCGCGCCTCCGCGCCGAGATCGACGCGCTCGGCCCGTCGCCCGCGCCGGACGCGCTCGCGTCGCTGCCGTACCTGGAGGCGGTGTGTCTCGAGGCGCTGCGCATCCACCCGCCGGTGGTCGACGTCGGCCGCGTCGCGATGAGGCCTTTCCAGCTCGGGCGCTACACCATCCCGGCCGGCGAGTCCGTCGCCCCCTCACCGCTGCTCCTGCACGGCCGCGAGGATCTCTACCCGTCGCCCAAGCGGTTTCGCCCCTCCCGCTTCCTCGATCGGAAGTTCTCTCCGTTCGAGTTCATCGCCTTCGGCGGCGGCGCCCGCCGGTGCCTGGGCGCGGCGTTCGCGATGTACGAGATGAAGGTCGTCCTCGGCACGATCCTCGGGAGATACCGGCTCCGGCTCGAGAGCCAGGCGCCCATCCAGCACGTGCGCCGCGGGCTCACCATGGGGCCGAGCGGGGGCATGGCGATGATCCTGGAGGGCGAGCGGGAGAGGCCCAGGACGGCGGGCGGCGGCGCAGCGGCGGAGGGCAGCCAGGCGGATCCGGCCCTTCAGGGCGTCGCGTCGAGGCCCGCAGCGCGGTGCCCTATGGGCTTCTCCTGAGCGGGGCACCCCCCTCGCCGCGCACTCCGGCCGGCGAGGGGTCTCGCCGGCCGTGCGAACCCGCTTGACGATGTTAGTTAGCCTTACTAACTATTGGGGGTGACCGACACGCTGACCGTCTTCACCACGCTGCTGCTCGCGCGGATCGCTCGCGTGGATCGCACCGCCTTGCAGCTGATCCAGGGGCGCCTCGCCGCGCGGGGGGTCACGCTCGCGGAGTTCCGCCTGATCGGCGCGCTGCTCGGAGAGCGCGTGGGGCTCACCCAGCGCGAGCTCGCCGAGCGGCTGCAGATCACGGCCGCGTCGCTCTCGGCCCTCGTCGGCCGCCTCGAAAAGAAGGGGCTCGTCGAGCGGACCCCCGACGAGAGCGACGCGCGCGCGTTCCGCGTGCGCTGCACACGTCAGAGCGCGGAGTACGACTGGGCCCAGGACGTGGTGGTCGAGGTGGAGCGCCGCGCGACGCGGGGCATCCCGGCCGCGGAGCTGGAGACGACGAGGCGTGTCCTCGCCGACATGATCGGCAATCTCGAGATCGACGACACGCCCGTGCCACCGATGAGGAGGAGAGAGAAATGAAGCTCGCACGCGCCCTCGAGTCCGTTCGTGCGAATCCGCGAGCGGGCGGCGCTCTTCGCGCCCACGTCCTTCGAGCAGCCCCCGACCCGCGCGGAGACGATCAGCTCGCTTCGACCTGATCCGGCGGTGGATCGGCCCGTCGCCACGCCGCGCTCGCCCGCTATCGGCGAGGGATCCAGGCCCGGAGATGCGGGGCCGGCTTGTGATCCGGGCGAGCGGCTCCAGATTGTCCTTACACACCTACTGTACGAGGAGAGCCATGCTGCAGAAACCCATCGAAGGTGCGTGTTTCCTGTGCGAGGCCAGCGCGGCGCGCTGGAACGATCCGGCGGCGGCCGGCGATCCATCGGAGGCGGGCCGCGAGAAGGAGGGCCTCGCGCGGCGGCTCGACGAGCTCAGGAAGGGGGCGTGCACCCCCGAGGAGCTCCGCTCCCACCTCCTGCAGATGTGCGCGATGTGCCAGAAGGTGCTGATGGATGTGGGCGAGGGCGCGACGAAGGAGGAGGTCATCTCCCGGCTGGAGTACCGCGTCGCGCGCCTGCGGGACGTGGCGCGCGCCGAGGGCGGGGCCGCCGGCTGAGGCCGCGCCGAGGCGATCGCTGTCCGCGATGGAGAGGACAGCCGACGTGCAGGCGAGGCGACAAGGACGGATCACGGACGTCCTTGTTATGCGATGTCGCGGCGCCGCGAGCGCTCTCGTGCCGTCCGGACATCGCGGCAGAGGCGGCGAGGCGCCGCGCGGAATCGTGGGGCGAGGCGCGCGGGAGCCGGGCGAGCGGCGCCGGGAAATTCGCGTGCGGGGGGGTGGGATCACCCACTACGCTGGGCACCTCCTCGAACCGCGAAGGCTACCATGAGCGATGACATCGTTGAGCTGACCACGAAGCACACGTACGGCACCTGGCGCGCTCAGCGCGGCTGGAAGCCGATCCACGTCACCCGCGCGGAGGGATGCGCGTTCTGGGATGCGTCCGGCAAGCGCTATCTGGACCTGTCCTCGCAGCTCATCTGCTCGAACCTCGGACACCAGAACGAGGCCGTGATCGAGGCGATCTGCGCGCAGGCGAGGCAGCTCGCCTACATCAGCCCGGCGCACACGTGCGAGGTGCGGGTCCGGGCGGCGCAGAAGCTCCTGGAGGTGATGCCGAAGGGGCTCGACAAGTTCTTCTTCGCGACGTCGGGCACCGAGGCGAACGAGGCGGCGATCAAGATGGCGCGGCTCTACACGGGCAAGCACAAGATCATCGCGCGCTATACGTCGTACCACGGCTCGACGGCGGGCTCGGTCGCGGCGACCGGCGACTTCCGCCGCTGGTTCATCGAGCCGGCCGGCAAGATCCCGGGCGTTGTGTTCGGCCCGGAGGTGAACTGCTATCGCTGCCCGCTCGGCCGGAGCTACCCCGAGTGCGGCGTCGCGTGCGCCGACTACCTGGCTTACATGATCGACCACGAGGAGAACGTGGCGGCGGTGCTGGTCGAGCCGATCGTGGGCACGAACGGCGTCCTCATCCCGCCGGCCGAGTACCTGCCGCGGATCGCCGAGGTCGCGCGCAAGCGGGGCGTGCTCCTCATCGCGGACGAGGTGATGAGCGGGTGGGGAAGGACCGGAAAGTGGTTTGCGGTCGATCACTGGGGGGTGGTGCCGGACATCCTGACGACCGCGAAGGGCGTGACGAACGCGGCCGCGCCGCTCGGGGTGGTGGCGACCTCGCGCGCGATCGCGGACTACTTCGATGACAACATGTTCGCCCACGGCCACACCTACGAGGCCCACCCCCTCACGCTGGCCCCGGTGGTCGCCGCGATCGACGAGTATCGGCGGCTCGACCTCCTGAACCGCGCGACGAAGATGGGAGAGGTCGTGGGCGAGAAGCTCCGCGCCCTCAAGGAGAAGCACCCCTCGATCGGCGATGTGCGCGGGATCGGCCTGTTCTGGGCGGTGGAGCTCGTGAAGGACCGCGCGACGAAGGAGCCGTTCAACGTGCCGCAGGACAAGGCGGCTCGGCGGCCCCTGGTGGTCGACGCGGTGGTCGCCGAGGCGGCGAAGCGCGGGGTGTCGCTCATGGGGTGGGTGAGCCACCTGCTCGTGGCGCCGCCGCTCATCATCAGCGAGGCGGAGATCGAGGAGGGGATCGCGGCGCTCGACGCGGCGCTCGACGTCGCCGATCAGAAGCTCTCGGCCTGAGGCGGCCCGAGGGCCAGGCGGCCCGCGGGGCGGTCGGGCGGCCTGGCCCGGGCCGGCGCGGCCCCCCACGGGCCAGGGGACTGGCGTGCTATGCTTGCGGGCATGACCGCACGTTGGAACGGCATCCCGACCCGTCCGCCCCGGAACACGGGGCCGATCGAGCTGCGGGACTTCGGGCCGACCGGCCGCCGGCTGGGTACGCCCGACGACTGTTACGACGGCAGCCCGTGGGAGCTGCACCGCGGGGAGCTGATCGAGCAGATGGGCAGCAAGGATATCCACGGCATCGTGATGGCCCTCCTCGCCGCCCTGTTCCGCACGCACGCGCGCGAGGGGTTCACGGTGATGACCGACGTGTACTGCGACCTCAGCGACCCGGCGGGGCCCTCGCTCCGGGCGCCGGACGTGGTGCTCGTGGGCGACCTCTCGTCGCCGCGGAACGACGCCTACCGCGGAACGCCGGTGCTGGCCGTGGAGATCCGGGGCACCCAGTCGAAGCGCTACCTCGAGGAGAAGGTGAAGCTGTACCTGGAGCACGAGTGGCCCTGGGTCTGGATCGCGCACGCGGAGCGGCGGGAGCTCGAGGTCGTGCGGCCGGGGACGGCGTCGATCACCTACCGGCCGGGCGCCGAGGTGCCGCTCCTGCCGGAGCTGGACAAGCACGGCCTCGGCGCCGTGCCGGTCGCGGCGCTGTTCGAGGAGCGCGAAGCGTCGCGGTTCACGGACGAGTGGGTGCGGGCGCGCACCCACGCGCGCGCGATCCTCGCGGTGCTCTCCGCGCGGGGGATCGCGGTGCCCGAGGCGGTGCAGGCCCGGGTGCTCGCGTGCGAGGACCCGGCGGCGCTCGGGCGCTGGCTGACCAGCGCGGCGACGGCGGCGAGCGGCGCGGCGTTCGCGGCGGCGGTGGATCGCGGGTGACGCCGGCGGCCGTCACCGGCCCGAGGGGGCCGGCGGCGGCGCCGAGCCGGGCGCGCAGGCGGCGGCGCGCCCGAGGAGCAGCTCGCGCTCGCGCGCGTTGCGCGTGAGCGACGCGGCGCGCTCGAACTCGACGCGCGCCTCGTCGAGGCGGCCGAGCTTCGCGAGGAGGTCGCCGCGCACGCTCGGCAGGAGGTGGTAGCTCTCGAGGGCGCGCTCCGAGGTCAGCGCGTCGACCACGGCGAGGCCCGCGGCCGGGCCGAACGCCATCGAGAGCGCGACGGCGCGGTTGAGCTCGACCACGGGCGACGGCGTGACCTGGGCGAGCGCCGCGTAGAGCGCCGCGATGCGCGCCCAGTCGGTCTCGGCCGCGGCGCGCGCCCGCGCGTGGCAGGCGGCGATCGCGGCCTGGAGCGCGTAGGGCCCCCGCGCGCCGCCGAGCTGCTCGGCGCGCTCCAGCGCGGCGAGGCCGCGGCGGATCAGGAGGTGATCCCAGAGGGCGCGGTTCTGATCCAGGAGCAGGATGGGCTCGCCCGACGGGCCGACCCGCGCCCTCGCGCGCGACGCCTGGATCTCCATGAGCGCGGCCAGGCCGTGGACCTCCGGCTCCTTCGGGACGAGCTCGGCCAGGATGCGGCCGAGGCGGAGCGCGTCCTCGCAGAGGGCAGGGCGCATCCAGTCGTCGCCGGCGGTCGCCGAGTAGCCCTCGTTGAAGATGAGGTAGACGACCTGGAGCACCGAGGACAGCCGGGGCGCGAGCTCGGCCCCGCGGGGGACCTCGAAGGGGACGCGCGCCTCGGCGAGGGTCCGCTTGGCCCGGACGATGCGCTGGGCGACGGTCGGCTCCGGGACCAGGAACGCGCGCGCGATCTCCTCGGTCGTCAGGCCTCCGAGCAGGCGGAGCGTGAGCGCCACCTGCGCCTCGGTGGAGAGGACCGGGTGACAGGCGGTGAACACGAGGCGCAGGAGGTCGTCGCCCACGTCGTCGTCGAGCGCGGCGTCCGGATCGGGCGCGGCCATCGCGCGCTGGGCCTCGATCTCGTGGCCGAGCTCCTCGTGCTTCCTCTCGAGCAGCTTGCTCCGGCGGAGCTCGTCGATCGCGCGGCGCTTCGCGGTGGCCATGAGCCACGCGCCCGGGTTGTCCGGGACGCCCGACTCCGGCCACCGCTCGAGCGCGGCGACGAGCGCGTCCTGCGCGAGCTCCTCGGCGAGGCCGACGTCGCGCACCATCCGCGTGAGGCCGGCGATGAGCCTGGCCGACTCGATCCGGAAGACCGCGTGGATCGCGCGATGCGCGTCGGGAGCCGTCACGGCGACCGATCAGAGCAGCTTCCTCCGTCGGCGCAAGCCCCCTCGGCCGCCGCGATCCCCCGGGGCGCGCCGTGGCTACTTCTTCGCCTCGACCTGCGCCCGCAGGCGATCCTCCTGCTCCCGGAGCTCGGGCGTGAGCGCGGGGCCGAAGTCGTCCGCCGTGAACACCTGGCGGATCTCGATCTCGGAGTCCTCGTACATGGGGTTGGGGCAGCGCTTCACCCACTCGATGGCCTCTTCCTTCGACTTCACCTCCCAGATCCAGAAGCCCGCGATCAGCTCCTTGGTCTCGGCGAAGGGCCCGTCGAACACGGTCCGCTTGTCGCCGGAGAACCTGACGCGCGCGCCCTTCGCGCTCGGGTGGAGCCCGTCGCCCGCGACCATCACGCCAGCCTTCACCAGCTCCTCGTTGAACTTCCCCATCTCGGTGAGGAGCTGCTCGCTCGGCATGACGCCCGCTTCGCTGTCCTTGGTGGCCTTGATCAGGATCATGAATCGCATGGTCGTTCTCCTTGCTTCCGTGGGGAGCCGGGCTTCCGGGCTCCGGCAGGGGTGCGTCCCTGGCTCTACCGACGCGACGAACCGGAGGGGGCAAGATCGACACGCGGGGCGATCTTTTTTGCGGATGATGATAAGTCGGCGAACTTATTGAATTTTTCGCGTTCCGACGGCCGGCTCCCGACCGGGATCTCGAGCGCCGCCTCCAGCGGCCCTCTCTCCGGGGTGCCGTGGCCGGCGCTGCCGGCGCTGCCGGGGTTTCGCTAGAAGCGGCTGTGCAGCAGCGCGCTGCCGCCGCCCGGCAAGATCGCGGGCGTGAGGGCGACCGAGGTGCGCTGCTCCGGCGTCGTCAAGAAGAGCACCAGGCCGGCGCCGAGCCCGGCGAGGCCGATGGCGCCGAGCACGGTGCTCGTGGTGGTGAGCGTCTGGCCCCGGGAGCTCAGCGACATGCCCTCGTCGCTGCACCGCGAAGGATCCGGGCACTCCTTCTCGAGATCCCCCTTCGCGCCGATCGCGAGCCCGCCCGTGATGAGGCTGCCGCCCAGGGCCGCGACGCCGACGCCGCCGACCACGAACGCGAGCGTCCGCCGCGCGCTGGAGGCGGGGGGCGGCGGGGCGTCCGGGGGCGGCGAGGGGGCCTGCGGCGCGGCGGACACGGGGAGCGGGGGCGGCGGCGCGGCGGCGACCGGCGGCGGCTCGAGGCGCACGTCCTTGCGCGCGCCCTCCGCGACCGACACGCGCGCCTCGGCCTGCCGGCCGTCCGCCCACCTCGCGACGATCACGTGGTCGCCGGGATCGACCGGGAGCTCGCTGCCGAGGCTGGCCTGCGGCATCGCGGCCCGGTCGAGGACCACCTCCGAGGGCGCCGGCGCGCCGTCCGCGATCTGCACGACCAGCTTGGGCAGGCGCGGCTCGAGCTCCGCGATGCGCTGCTGGGTGATCGGGAGGCGGGGGTCGCCGGGCGTCAGCTGCGTGAGGAGCTCCTTGTAGTGCTGCGTTGCGCTGACGAACCGCCCGAGCTCGGCCTCGCACTGCGCGAGGTTGAACAGGGTGCCGCGAGCCGGATACAGCTCCTGGCTCTTGCGGAAGAGCGGAATCGCACGGACGCAGTCTCGCGCCTCCAGGGCCGCGCGGCCCTGCTCGAAGAGCGCCTGCGCGTCGGCCGCTCTGGAGCTCGTGGGCTGCGCGGCCGCCGCCCGGCTCATCGCGCAGACGAGGGCGAACGACAGGAGGCCACGCGCCGCCGCGCGAGCCCTTGCTTGCTTCGTCAGTTCCATAGCGTTCCTGGATCCACGGGCTTCTTCGGCGGGGCCGCCGTCGGGCGCGGTGTTGGCTTACGTGGTGATGCGGTCCCGGCGCTCGCGCTCGGCTTGGGGGCGGGCGCTGGCGGAGACGCCGCTGGCCTCGCCGTGGGGCCGGCAGAGGCGCTCTCGGGGCGATCCGAGCTGACCGCAGGCCCAGGGGCCGCGGTCTCCGTGGGATCCGCGGAGGGCGCGGCCGTCGCCACGGTGGGCGCGCCGGGCGCGGCCGTCGCCGCGCCGGCGGCGACGAGGGACGCCGGAGGAGGCTCAGGCGCTGCGATCGAGGTCACGGGCGCGCCGTCGCCCGCCGGCCCGTTGGCCGTCAGCCGCCACGCGAGGACGAACCCGGCCAGCAGGCACGCGCCGGCGGCGCCAGCGAGCAGCGCCACGCGGCTCCGCGGCGTGCGCGTCCGCGTGGTGTTGCCCCAGGAGGCGTGGGGTAGCGTCGCGTGCGCCGTCTCCGCCGCCTCGCTGCCGGGCGACGACGGCGTGCCAGGAGGAGGCGCCGGCATGGGGGCCGTCGTCGCGTGCTCGGGCGCTCCGACCCACGAGGGCGACGACGCGGTGAACGCGCCGGCCGCCACGGTGGGCGCGGCCACGGCCGGCGAGGAGTCGGCGCGGGGCGCGGGCTCCGGCAGGAGCCGGTCGATGCTCTCGAACGCGAGCCTCGCGCGGTGCGTCCCGAAAGGCGCGAGCACGCGGGCGATCTCGGTCACGCTCTGGACGCGGGCGTTCGGGTCCTTCACGAGGCACCGGCTCACGAGCGCCGCGACGGCCGGGGGCACGTCCGGCCGCAGCGTCGTGACGGAGGCGGGCGTGTCCATCATGATGGCCGCCGTGACCGCGGTGACGCTGTCGCCCTCGAACGGGTGCCGCCCCGTGAGCATGCGATACAGGATCACGCCGAGGGCCCAGATGTCCGTGCGCACATCCGCGAACTTCAGGCTGCGGATCTGCTCGGGCGACATGTAATGGATGGAGCCCATGATGAAGCCGGTCGCGGTCAGGCTCGCCTCCTTGACGGAATCGCCGGTGGCGATGAACTTCGATAGACCGAAGTCGAGGACCTTGAGGAGGGGAGTCCCGTCGGGGCGGCGGGTGAGGAAGAGGTTCTTCGGCTTGAGGTCGCGGTGGATGATGCCGCGCGCGTGGGCCTCGGCGATGGCCTCGCAGGCCTGAAGGAGGTAGTCGGCCGCCTCGGCGAGCGGGAGGGGGCCGCGGGTCTGGAGCACGTGGCCGAGATCGTCGCCGGTCAGGTACTCCAGCACCATGTAGGCCGCGCCCGTGTCGAGCGTGCCCACGTCGAGGACGCGCGCGATATGCTGTCCGTCGAGGGCAGCGGCGGCGCGGGCCTCGCGGAGGAAGCGGGCGCCGGCGTCGGGGAGCGCCGCGGCCTCGGGGAGGAGGAATTTGACCGCGATGCGGCGCTCCAGGACGAGGTGCCACGCCGCGAGGACCACGCCCATGCCGCCCGCGCCGAGGACGCGCTCGATGCGGTACTTGCCCGCGAGGACGTCGCCGGGCACGGGGACGCCGGAGGGGACGGCGGGCTGCTGCGGCATGGTGGGTGGAGAGCGTAGCCGCGCGGTGGCGCAGAGTACAAGAGGCGGGCGGCCTTCGGAGCACGAGCGGCGGCGTCGCCGGCCGAGCGTGCAGGATGGCGCAGGCTACGGCTCGGCCCCGAGCCGCTCGGCGGCCTTCTTCTGCTGGAGCCGGTGCTTGATCGCCCCGAAGATGACGGGCGCCACCGAGACGAAGATGATCAGATAGACGACCCGCTCGATCTGCTTCGCGTCGAAGACCTTGCCCAGGAAGTACCCGAGGAAGGTCATCGAGAAGACCCAGAGCACGCCGCCCACCACATTGAACATCGCGAAGCGCCGGTACGCCATCTGCCCCACGCCCGCCACCACCGGAGCGAACGTCCGGGCAAACGGCATGAAGCGCGCGAGGATGATCGTCTTGCCGCCGTGCTTCTCGTAGAACTTCTGCGTCGCGATCAGGTGATCTTTGCGGAACAGGAGCGATTGCTCGCGCGTGAAGATCTTCGGCCCGGCGCGCCGCCCGATCGAGAAGCCCACCGCGTCGCCGACGATCGCCATGGTCATCAGCGTGACGTTCATCAGGAGCAGGTTCTGGAAGTTCGTCAGATTGAGTGGGTTGATGAGCCCCGCATTGACGAGCACCCCGGCCGTGACGAGCAGCGAGTCCCCCGGAAGGAAGAACCCGATGAGCAGCCCCGTCTCGGCAAAGATGATGATCATCAGGACGGGGTAGCCGCCCCACTCGAGGAGCGACTCGAGCTCCCTCAGCCTGCTGAAAAATTCACGGAGGAGTTCCACGCCCGCTCGATAGCTCACCTCGGCGGCCGCGTCGAACCCCGCGTGCACCCCCGCCCGCGCCCCCGCCGCCGGCGTCCAGCGCGGCCGCTCCCGCGCGCGCCGCCGGCCGCGACCCGCGCCCGCGGGACGCCGCGCCGCCTCGCCCGGCCCTCCGCCCGCGCCCCGGAGGCGCCCAGCCCCCGGAGGCGCCCCAGGAGACGAGCCGCCGGCCGCCCGCGACGGCGTGGCCGCGCGCGCTACCGCGCATAGCGCGCCAGGTACTCCTTGAGGTGCAGCTTTCGGGCGGCGCTCTCGGACGACATGTAACGGATCGTGCCGAAGATCTCCCGCTCCGGACCCCAGGCCCGATCGTAGCGGCCGAGCACCCAGAAGATGCCCGACGTGGAGTTCGGGTCGCGGCCGTCGAGCGCATACCGGTCGTTGAGCTCGATCATCACCTCGAGCGCTTCGCGCGGCGTCCGCGACCACTCCAGGATCTTCTTGCCCCAGAGCATGCGCAGGTAATTGTGGATTCGGCCCTCGCGGAGGAGCTCGACCTGCGAGGCGTTCCAGATCCGATCGTAGGTCGCTCCGGCGGCGAGCGCCTCGAGCGGGTAGAGGCGGGGGCGCCGGTCGCGCTCGTGCTTCGCCAGCGTCGCGAGCGCCCAGTCCGGGAGAGACTCGTAATCGGTCGGGTCGCGCTTCCACGAGAGGCGCGGCCCGTCTCCCTCGCTCGCCCCGAGCGCGAAGGCGTTGAACCCGAGCTCCCGCCACGTGACGAGCTGCTCGAGGAACGCCTCGGCCGAGGCGCTCATCCCCCAGAACCCCTCGCGGCTGCCGCTCGGCCTGACGACGCCGCCCTCGGGGCGGCCGAGCCGCTCGGCGCGGAAGCGCTCGCGCCGGGCGACGGCGGCGAAGGCCTCGTGCGCCCCGAGGTGGCCGAAGTGCAGGTACGGCGACAGGCCGCTCGCCGCGCCGGCGTCGGGGTGATCGCGCCCCTCCAGGTAGCGCGGGAGCCGCTCCGCGACGAAGCGCGCGAGCTCCTCGCCGGCCGCCTCCGGGCCGCCCCGGCGCGAGACCGGCGCGACGGTGTGATCGATGGGGAGCGCGGCGAGCGCGGCAGGGTCGCCCTCGAGCAGCGCCGGAGAGGCGGCCGGCCACCGCCGCGCGATCGCGCGGGGGAGCGGCGCCGCCGGCCGGAGCCTCGCCTTCTTCAGCGGATCGACCGCCGGCTGCGCGCCGAGGTGCTCGCCGATGACCCGCTGCCAGAAGATGCGGAACGAGCGCGCGGTCGTGAACACCCGATCGGCCGCGCGGATCGGCAGGAGTCCGTTCGAGTCCACCTGCTCCAGGCGGACGGGCACCTGCCGCGCGGCCGAGGCGACCATCCGGGGGAGGAAGAAGCACGGGTAGTCGTCCGTCACGACCACGCACGCCCGCGCCGCGAGCGCGCCGAGCAGGCCCTTGCCGGCCCCCGCGGCGGGCTCGACGTACGGGTGCGCGAGGACGCCCGCCGCCGCGAGGCGGCGCGCGTTGTCGGCCATGCCGTCGATCACGAAGCGATGGTGCCTGTCGCTCGCCCAGCGGTAGCCGCACCGGAGCGCCTCCAGCACCACGAGCGGCCGATCGAGCGCCAGCGACCAGGCGACCGCGCGCTCCAGACCGAAATTGTACCGGGTCCGGCGACTCGCGATCATCCAGTAAAGCACGTAATCGCCGTCCTCGCGGACGGGCATCGCGTTGCGGGTGCGGAGCCGGAGATCGGGGACGCTGCTCGAGATCACGAGAGCTCCTAGCACGGCGCGGCAGGGGCGCGCAGATCCGCCGGGCAGGGTCGCCCGGAGGGGCCCGGCCCCTCGGGACCCGCCCATCCTTGCGCCGCGGTGAGGGCGGCCTCAGGTACCGCCGCAGCGGTCGCTCATCGGCGCACGAGCGCGACGCGCGAGGAGGGGCAACATGGCTCTTGATCTCCTGAAAGAGCGGGGGATACCGCTCGACCGCCAGTCGTTCAGCTGGCGCGATCTCGTCCAGGTACCGTACAGCAAGCTCGACGACGACGCGTTCACCCGGGTCCGCATCATCCTGATGAACGGCATCGAGCTCGAGAGCGTGCGGTTCCTGCACAGCTTCGCGCGCATGAACCGGGATCTCCGCCGCGTGCTCGCACAGGTGCGGCGCGTCGACCACCACCAGGTCACGCTGGTGAACTGGCTCAACCCGCCGGACCAGTCGCCGCTCGAGACCACCATCGGATACGAGCAGGTCGCCATCGAGATCACCGCGCACGCCGCCCTGTCGGAGCCCGACCCGTACCTCGCGCAGGTCTACCGCTTCGGCATGCTCGAGGACTACGACCACCTCTACCGCTACTCGGCGCTCCTCGATCGCCTGGAAGGCAAGGACGCGAACAACCTCCTGCAATCGTACACCGACGTGACCGTGGGTCGCCCCACCGCGGTGGAGCACCGCGCCCCCGAGGACGACGTGCGCGCGCCGTACGACCGCGAGACCGCGAGCCCGATCACGAAGCTCAACGCGCTCACGATCATGGCCGCCGAGCAGCAGACGCACAACTACTACGTCAACGTCGGGCCGTTCTTCGCCGACCCGGTGGCGCGGCTGCTCTACGCCGAGATCGCCTCGATCGAGGAGCAGCACGTCACCCAGTACGAGGCGATGATCAACCCCGAGGAGACCTGGCTCGAGAAGTGGGTCCTGCACGAGGCCAATGAGGTCTACAACTACTGGAGCTGCCTCCAGCAAGAGCAGAACGCCCACGTCAAGCGGATCTGGGAGCGGTTCCTCGATTACGAGCTCGGGCAGCTCCACGTGGCCATCGACCATTTCAACAGGCTCGAGGGGCGCGACGCGGCCGAGATCCTGCCCGCCTCGCTGCCGGACCCGGTCTCCCACAAGAGCCACCGCCAGTTCGTGCGCGACGTGCTCTCCCGGGAGGTGCACCTCCGCGCCGTCGGCGAGCAGATCGTCGACCCGGCCGTCATCCCGGAGAGCGCCGCGACGCTCGCGTATCGGCGGCAGATGAACTCCGCCGGCTCGCCCTCCGAGATCGTGGCCGCGGGCTACCGGTTCACGCCCGGCACCGAGCTCTCGCGGCGCGCCGAGAAGATCGACGGACAGCAGGAGGCGACGCCATGAAGCAGATCACGATCGGGACCAACACCACGGGCATCGCGACCTCGCCCATCGACAGCAAGGAGCTCATCGCGTTCGCGCAGGCGATCCCGCCGAGCTCCTCCGGGAGCGAGGCCGACGCCGCGGCGGTCAGGAGCGAGTACGCGCGGGAGTCGTGCACGGTCGGGAGCGTGCCGCCGCCGGTGAGCCTCAAGGGCATGGTCAAGGCGGCCGGGGAGCTCATCCAGGGCAGGCCGCCGGCGCTCCTCATCGACAAGCTCGGCGAGCGCCTCCAGTTCGAGCGCTCGGGCACGCGCCTCTACGAGGCGCTGATCGCCAAGCACGACGCCGAGGGGGGCTTCGAGGGAGGGCCGACGCGCGCGGACCTCGAGGCGATCCGCGACGACGAGCTCCGGCACTTCGCGCTGCTGAAGCGCGCGATCGAGCGGCTCGGGGCCGATCCGACCGCGATGACGCCCAGCGCCGACATGATCGGCCTGGCGTCGGCCGGCGTGCTCGCGGTCGCCGTCGAGCCGAGGATCAACTTCGGACAGAGCCTGCAGGCGCTGCTCGTCGCCGAGCTCACGGACAACGACAGCTGGCGGATGCTCATCGATCTGGCGACCGCGTACGGCCAGGACGATATGGTCGCCGAGTTCCGCGTGGCCGAGCAGCACGAGGCGCGCCACCTCGAGCTCGTGCGCGGGTGGCTGTCCTGCAAGCTCGCGCTCGACGCGCGCGGCGCGCCCACCACCTCGACGCCGCAGCAAGCCGCCTGACGCGTCCACCACGACGGCGCCGCAGCGAGCCGCCCCGCGGGCCGGGCGATCGGGCATCGCCATGAGGCGCGCGGCGCGCGCGGCGGGCCGTAGACCTGCCTCGGCGATCTCGGTATGACCCTCGGGGCGCGGGCGCGGCGCATGCGGAATGCCGCCGATGGCTCCGCGCCTCGGGTGAATCCATGGACCTGCCCCAGAAGCTCCGATCGCTGTTCCTGCTGCCCCTCCTCGCGCCGCTCGCCTGCGGCGGCGCTCCCGCGCCGGCGCCCGCGCCGCCCCAGCAGGCCGCCGCGCCGGCCCCGGCAGCCCCGGCCGCCGCGGCGCCCGCCGCGCCGGCGAAGGCCGCGCCGCGCGCCGACGCGACGCTCCTCCCGCGGCGCGTCCTCTTCGGCAACCCCGATCGCGCGTCTCCCAAGATCAGCCCGGATGGCCAGCGGCTCGGGTTCCTCGCCCCCTCGGAGGGCGTGCTCAACCTGTGGATCGGCCCCGCCTCGGATCCAGCGGCGGCCAAGCCGGTCACGAAGGAAAAGACCCGTGGCGTTCGCACGTTCCTGTTCCCGTACGCGAGCGATTACGTCCTCTACCGCCAGGACAAGGGCGGCGACGAGAACTGGCATGTCTACGCCGTCGAGCTCAAGACCGGGCAGATCAAGGACCTCACGCCGTTCGAGGGCATCTCCGCGACGTTCGAGGGGGTGAGCAAGAAGATCCCGGACGAGATCCTGATCGGCATGAACGATCGGGACAAGAAGCACCACGACCTCTACCGCGTCTCTGTCCGCACCGGCGAGCGCAAGCTCGTGCGGCAGAACGACGGGTTCGCGGGGTTCGTCGCCGACGACGACTTCAAGGCGCGGCTCGCGGTGCGGATGACGGCCGACGGAGGCCAGGAGCTCCTCGACATCACCGGCAAGGAGCCGAAGCCCTTCGTCGCGTTCGGGCACGAGGACGCCGCGACCAGCGGGGCGATCGGCTTCGACGCGACCGGCAAGACGCTCTATTTCCGGGACAGCCGCGGCCGCGACACCGCCGCGCTCGTCACCCTCGACCCGAGGACCGCGAAGCCCGCGGTGGTCGCCGAGGACCCGAAGGCCGATGTCAGCGGGGTGATCGTCCACCCGGCGACCGGCAAGGTGCAGGCGGCCGCCTCCGAGCACGAGCGCAAGCGCTGGCACGTGGTCGACAAGAGCCTCCAGCCGGACCTCGACGCCCTCCGCGCGGTCGCCGACGGCGACCTCGAGGTGCTGAGCCGCTCGCTCGACGACAAGCGGTGGACCGTCGGTTACACCGTCTCCGACGGCCCGGTCCGGTACTACCTCTACGATCGCCCCTCGAAGAAGGCGACGTTCCTCTTCACGAACCGGACGGCGCTCGAGTCGCAGCCGCTCGTGAAGATGCGGCCCGTCGTCATCAAGGCGCGCGACGGCCTCGAGCTCGTGAGCTACCTGTCGCTGCCGCGCGCCGCCGACCCCGACGGGGACGGCAAGCCGGACAAGCCGCTCTCGACGGTGCTCCTCGTCCACGGCGGCCCCTGGGCGCGCAGCTCCTTCCGCCTCGACCCGATGCACCAGTGGCTCGCGAACCGCGGCTACGCCGTGCTGAGCCCCAACTTCCGCGGCTCGACGGGCTTCGGCAAGAGGTTCGTCAACGCGGGCGATCTCGAGTGGGCGGGCAAGATACACGACGACCTGCTCGACGCGGTGGCCTGGTCGGTCGCGCAGGGCATCGCCGACAAGGAGCGCGTGGCGATCATGGGCGGCAGCTACGGCGGCTACGCGACGCTCGTCGGCCTCACCTTCACGCCCGAGGCCTTCGCCTGCGGCGTCGACATCGTCGGCCCGTCGAACCTCGTGACCCTGCTCGAGTCGATCCCGCCCTACTGGGCGCCGATGCTCGAGCTCTTCGCCAAGCGGGTCGGCGACCCCCGCACCGAGGCGGGCCGCGAGCTCCTGCGCCTGCGCTCGCCGCTCTACCGCGCCGACCAGATCAAGCGGCCGCTCCTCATCGGCCAGGGCGCCAACGACCCGCGCGTGAAGCAGGCCGAGAGCGATCAGATCGTCAAGGCGATGACGAGCAAGGGGATCCCGGTGACCTACGCGCTGTATCCCGACGAGGGCCACGGCTTCGCCCGCCCGGAGAACTCCATGTCGTTCAACGCGATCGCGGAGACCTTCCTCGCCCAGTGCCTCGGCGGCTCCTACGAGCCGATCGGCGGCGACTTCCAGGGGGCGAGCCTCACCGTCCCCGTCGGCGCCGAGGTCGTCCACGGCCTCGCCGCGGCGCTCCCCCGGCCCTGATCCCCGCCTGCCGAGGCGCGCCGACGCCGCGCGCCGCGCGCCTCGCCGGACGCCGCCGCGCCGGCGAACGCCGCCGCGCCGCTATGTCTGCTGCGTCGACGAGGCCCGCGGGCGCCGCCGCGACCCGGGCCCGCTCACCGGGGGCGCGCTCGAGAGGTCGTCGAGCGTCTCCAGCAGCTGCTCCAGGTCGAACGGCTTGTTGATGATCCTCGTCGCGTCCGGGTGGTCCGGGTCGATGCAGAAGCCGGGATCGCTGAGCGCGGTCACGAGCACGACCGGCGCCGCTCTCCCCTCGGCCACGAGCGTCTCCAGGAGGCGCGGCCCGTCCAGAAACGGCATCACGCAGTCGAGGATGATGACGTCCGGCAGGGCCTGGGAGCGCAGCCGCTCCAGGGCCTCCAGGGGATCGGTGTACCCCTCGACGTCATAGCCCTCCGCCAGCAGCACCTCTTCCAGCGTCTCGACGATCGCGTCGTCGTCGTCGACGACGACGACGCGCCGCCGCCTTCCCCGTCCTGCGTCTCCCTGCTCGTCGCTCACGCTCACCTCGGTGGAGAACTCCGGTGTCACTTCTGGGACCGGCCGCTCTCGCCGTCTACCCTCGGACACCGCATCTGTGCGAATTGTTTACAGGCTCTCCCGGAGCTCGCTCCGGCGACCCCGATCTCCGCCCTCGCGCCGGCGCACCGCGGGCGACCCCGCGCGGCCTCAGCCACCCGGAGGAGCCTGCCCGGGCGCCTGCAAGAGGTCCGAGGAGCTCCCCATCCGCGTGCGCAGCTGGACGGGCTTCTGGCGCAGCCGGAGGCGCATGTTGATGAGCTCGACGCCGAGCGAGAACGCCATGGCGAAGTAGATGTAGCCCTTGCTGATGTGCTGACCCATGCCGTCGGCCACCAGCACGACGCCGATGAGGAGCAGGAAGCTCAGCGCGAGGATCTTCATGCTCGGGTGGCGGTGGATGAACGCGCCGATCTTGCCGGCGAAGACGAGCATCACGCCCACCGCGATGAACATGGCCACCATCATGATCGAGATGTGCTGCGCCATGCCGACGGCGGTGATGACCGAGTCGAGCGAAAAGACGATGTCGAGCAGCACGATCTGCGCGATGACGGAGGGGAACGACGCCCCGCCCTTCGACGGCGCGTCCTTGTGATCTTCGACCTCGAGCTTGTCGAACATCTCGTGGGTCGCCTTGCCGATCAGGAACACGCCGCCGCCGAGCAGGATCAGGTCACGACCGCTGAAGCCGTGTCCGAACAGGGTGAACAGGGTCGCCTTGAGCCCCATGACCCATGAGATCGCGAGCAGGAGGAGCAGCCGCATCCCGAGGGCGAGCAAGAGGCCGATGCGGCGCGCGAGCGGCTGCCGCTCGGGCGGCAGCTTCGCCGTCATGATGGAAAGGAAGACGATGTTGTCGATTCCAAGAACGATTTCCAGCGCGCTGAGCGTCGCGAGCGTGATCCAGCCGTCGGCGTGCAGAAAGGCGCTCATGTCGGGCATCGGGGTGGCCCTTTGTAGCATGACGCGCCGCGAACGCCCGCGACGTCGTCCGTCGATGGCCCGCTCCCCGGCCAATTCCAGGGCGATCTTGCCCTCGCGTCCAGGGCGCGGGGCCGCCGCCAGCGTCGGTGTGGCCGCTCGCGCGCGCGGCGTGGCGTGGCGTGGCGTTGAAAAGCCCGGCGCTTGACGCAGGATGTTGCGATCCGGTACAGATGATATGGAAGTACGATCAAGTGGATCTGCCTCCTTCCTGGCTTCCAGGCGAGCTCCTGAGGGGTGTTGGCGAGCTCGCTGCGGGGCGCTGTGTCTTTTCGCCACACCGGCGAAGCGGCGTGGTCGTCTGTTCTCCACCTGCAACAGGTAGTCTCATGGAGGGGGGGAAGACCTCGTGACGCTGGTTCCGAAGATCGGATTCGGGCAGGAGGGGGGCTGGGCTGCCCGCGGCGGCGCTGACGGGTTGTCGCTCGGGCGAGCGCGCTTGCAGGGCGATCCGCCGGTCGAGGCGCCGGAGGCGTGCTGGCTGGACGGCGACGAGGTCTGGCTGCGCATCGAGGGGCTCGAGCCGAGCTACCCGGTCGTCCTGCTCGGCGCGATGGGCGCCTGGATCGAGCCCGATTATCAGACGTCGTTCCCCTTCGGCAGCGTGGTCTTCGTGCGCCTGTCGTTCCGCGGCGACGAGATCGGCCCGATCCCCGCCCTCCTGGTGCTGCAGTCGATGGGCCTCCGGGGCCCGCTCATCGGGCTCTCGTTCCAGGAGGTCTCCGCGCGCGCGACCGGCCAGATCCGCGAGGCGCTGCGCGCCCTCGTCGACGCCGGGGCGGCGAAGGCCGCGGCCTCGAGCCTCTTCCGGTCGTCGGCCGCGGAGGCCGGGCAGGTGCGCGAGGTGATCGACGACCCGCGGCGGGTGCGCGACATCCTCAGCGTCCTCCTGCGCAAGAAGGGCATCGTCCGCCGCGCCGCCGAGAGCGCGCCGTCCCTGTGCGTGATGCTCAGCGAGGTGGGGGTCGGGACGGTCCGCTGGTTCGGCATCGAGGGCTGGAGCGAGGCCTCCCCGGTCGAGATCGCCGGGCACAGCTCCGTCTTCCGGTTCAACATCCGGGCGGAGCAGGTGCGCCCCGGCGAGATCGTGTCCGCGCTGCCGGCGCGCGTGGAGCGCCTGCGGCAGAGCCTCCACGAGCGGGGCGTCGAGGTCGAGCTCACCGCGCGCTTCCTGCACCCGGAGTGGCTCCACCTGCCGCCGGTCGTGGCCGAGGTGGTCGACGTGTCGTTCTCGAGCCTGCGGCTCGCGGTCCGCGAGGGCCAGCCGCCGCTCGATCCCAGGCTCAAGCTCGCGCTGGAGCTCCCGGACGGCGACGACGGGGTGATCCACCTGAAGGGCGAGGTGCGGTCGGTGTCCGCGGCCGAGGGCGGCGCCGGGCAGCTCTGCAACGTGCGCGTCGTCGCCGCGAAGCGCGAGGACGAGCGGCGCTGGCTGCGGCTCGTGTCGCGCATCCTGCACGCGACCACCTACGGGGGGACGGCCTGGCAGGCGGAGTTCTGGGACCTCTTCGCCTCGTCGGGCTACTTCAACCTCTCCGGGCGGCGGCCGGAGAACTTCGAGGCCATGCGGCCGAGCTTCATGAGGATGGCGCAGCGGGCCGCGGCGGTGCCGCACCTCCTGCACAACGTCACCTGCCTCTCCGAGCACGGCATCGAGGGCAATTTCTCGGTGATGAAGCCTTACCACGGCACGTGGATGTTTCATCAGCTCGCGAAGCGGCCCAAGAGCGCCTCCAACCTGAGCTCCCGCCAGGTGCTCCGCGACATCTTCACGCGCTGCTGCGAGTACGCGCTGGCCGACCCGGAGTGCCGGTGGGTCATCGTCTACGCCGAGGCGCGCGTCTCGTGGAACGAGCGGTCGTTCTTCGATTTCGCCCGCAGGCACGAGGCGACGGGGCTCGCGCTCTCGCTGCCGTTCCGCCTGATGGGCGTCGACGTCCCGGCGCTGCCCCGAGGGCCCTCCGGGGCGGGCGGCGTCGAGATCGGCGAGGCGACCCCGTCGGAGCAGGCGGCGCTGCTCGGCCAGCTGTGCGCGACGTCGCCGCGCCCGTACGCGGAGGCGCTCGACCTCGTGCCGGGCAGGCTCGCGATGGGCCCCTGCGTCGAGCGCTGGCGCAGCGCCGGCCTCGAGCGGGAGCGCGCGATCTTCATCGCACGCGAGCGCGGCGAGGCCGCGGCGGCCGCCGTCCTCGAGCTCGGCGAGCTCGGCACGAACCTCTTCCGGCTGCTCGACTCGGTCCGCCTCGTCCCCATGCGCCCCGGCGGCGACGCCGCCTTCGCCCCGCTGATCGACGCCGCGTGCGGCTGGTTCCGGAGCCACGATCGGCCGTCGTTCATCTACTTCGGCGAGCGCGGCAGGCTCAGCTACGACGGGCCCGCCGGCCTGAACGACCTCGGCGAAGGGCGGCTGTGGATCGTCGCCCGGGAGCTCGTCCCGGCGTTCGCCGAGCATGTCTACCAGCTCACCGAGCCAAAGCAGGTGCAGCGCTAGCCGCGCAAGACTCAGGGCTCAGGGCTCAGGGCTCAGGGCCAGGCGCGAGCGCGAGCGCGAGCGCGAGCGCGAGGCGCGCATTGCGCCGGCGAGCTGGCTCCGCCGCGACAGCGCGCTACGGTCTTAGCTCCCCCACGAGGCGGCATGTACCGTATCAAGATCGACAGGATCAACGCCCTCATCGAGGTCACGTTGCAAGGCGTCGTGCGCGCGGAGGAGGCGCACGCGTACGGCGCCGAGTACAGGAGGGCGCTCGGCTCGCTCTGCGGCCGGAGGATCCGCGTCCTCGTGGACTTCCGGGGGTTCTCCATCGCCTCCGAGGAGGCGACCGAGCTCCTCCGCGACATCGGCGCGACGTCGGCCGCGCTGGGGGTGATCCGGACCGCCGAGCTCGTCCAGAGCGACCTCGCCGCGCTGCAGGCGGCCCGCATCGCCCGGGAGGCGGGCACCGCGGACCTCGTGCGGGTCTTCAAGGACGAGGGCGCCGCGCGCGCCTGGCTCCTCGGCGACCGCGCCGCGCCGTGAGGCGGGCGGCCGCCGGAGCGGCCCGGGTCAGCGCACGACGAGCACGTCCTCGAGGGGGCGGCGGAGCGCGCGCGCCGACGGCGGGCCCGCGAGCGAGAGGCGGAACAGCAGGACCTCCGCCGTCGCGTCGGTGACGTCGAACAGCCGGACGTACCGCTCCCGGAGCTCCCGCGCGACCGCCGCGGTCTCCGGATCCAGCCCCTCGCCGCCGCCGCGGATCAGGCGCGCGAACAGGTACGGCAGCGTCGCCATCGGGTAGACGGCGATCCCCCGCTGCGCGGCGGTGAGCCACGCCCGCTCGACGGCCCGGCCGCCGTGGAAGTAGTCCGCGAGCCCGGCGCGCGGCATCGTGATCAGCGCGACGGCCATCGCGCCGGCGATCGCCTTGCGCGCCGTCTTCTCCAGCGCCCGGCCGCCGCCCCAGCGCCGCACGAGCTCCATCTTGCGGAAGTCCCGGCACATCGTGAACCCCGCGAGATCGGCCGGCGAGAGCTCGAACGAGCCGACGAAGATGCCGTCCCGGCGCGCCGCCGCCTCCGCCTCGGTCCAGCGGATCTCCTTCATCAGGTCGGCGTGCGTGCCCCGCGCGAGCAGCCGGACGCGATCGCCCGCGCCGATCAGCGCGGCGATCTCGTCGAGCGCCGCCGGCGACTCGAGCAGCTGGAGGTCCGCCCCCGGGACGGACCGGACCGCCGCGGCGAGGGCGGCCCGATGCTCGTCCGCGAGCGCCGCCCGCGCGCCGGGGCGCCGGTTCGTGTGCCGGAGGCCGATGGCGTCCGCGAGGGGATCCATCGCGTGGTCCTCCGCGCCGCTCACCGGCGCGTCGAAGAAGTCGAACGTCGCCGCGAGGTCCTCGCCGCCCAGCGGGAAGGGCGAGAGGCGCACCGAGAGCCCCTCGCGGTGGGCGGCGAGGACGACGTTCTCGGCGGCCGCGCCGAGCGCGACCACGCCGCCCGCCCCCTGGAAATCGGCGAGCGACTCGGAGCGCGCCCGGTCGTGGAACAGCCCGAGGCGGCGCGCCTCGTAGACCCAGAGCCAGGGCTGGCAGTTGCCGCCCGAGGGCGCCGCGATCCCCGCCCCGACGAGCCGCCGGAGCCGCTCGGGATCGAGCGCGACGGCGCCGGCCTCCCCGCCGCGCGGGAGCGCGAGCGCCGCGGGGGCGAGCGCCGCGGGGCCCTGCGCCGGGCCGCGCGGCGCGGGCGGCGCGGGCGGCGCGGGCGCGGGCGGCGCGGCCGGGTCGCCCTCGGGGCCGCCGATGAGCTGCTCCAGGTCGACGAAGTACCGGCCCGACCGCACCGGCTCCCCCAGGGCGATCCGGCGCGCCGTGTCCGCGGCCGCGGCCCCGCCGTGGACGACCGCCGAGCCGAGCTGCGGCCACGTGCTCACCGTCTGCTGCACCTCGATGAGCGTGGCGCCGAACCGCGCGGAGAGCGTGTCCTGCCCGATGATCTGCATCACATAAGGCACCTTGTCCTCGGTCGACAGGCCGCGGATGCGCTCGGGCCTGAGATCGCCGACGAGCCCGTGGAGGATCGGCCGGTCCGGCTCCAGGTCGAAGCGCTCGACGTCGATGAGCCCCCGGTCGCTCGTGTCCATCACGACCGGTATGCGGTGGGCGCGCGCCCGGTAGCGGATCTCCAGCTTGATATCGAGGCTGTCGCACTCCTCCACGACGATATCGAGCTTGCCCTCGTCCCCTCCGAGCCCGAGCAGGAAGCGATCGATGTTGTCCGGAGTGACCCCTTCGGAAAAGCACGTTACTTTGAAGAACGGGTCGAGCTCGGCGATGTCGCGCGCGGTGGCGACCGCCTTGGGCACGTCGAGGTTGTGCACGCCGGTCCGGATCCGGTTCATGTTCGAGAGCTCGAGGTGGTCGAAGTCGGCGATGCGCAGCTCGCCGGCGCTCCGCTCGAGCGCGATGGTGAGCGCCACGGACTGGCCGACGGAGAGCCCGACGACGCCGATCCGCCGGCGCGCGAGCGTCTCCTGCTCTTCGGCGCTGATCTTGTACTTGTTGCGGTTGGTCCGGAGCTCGACGAACTCGGCCTCATCGAGCAGGTGCACGAGGCGGTGCGACCACGGGTAATGGACCCAGACGCCGTACGCCTCCCGCGGGGCGCCGCCGAGGTGCTCCTCGACGAGCCGCGCGATCTCGCGCGCATCGAGGGTGCGGCTCGGGTGGCGCGTCTTGACCAGATCCGCGAGCTGCCGGTCGATCGCGTCGAAGACGCGGACGCGCGCGTCGTCGCGCAGCAGGCGCCCGAGCGCCTCGGCGTCCGCCTCGCGCGCCGGCCGGAAGAGGCGCGGCCGCCACTCGGTCGATTCTGCGTCTCGTCGCTGAGGGGAGGAGAGGAGCGCTTGCCAGCGGGTCATGGCCACCGTGGTACCAGGTCTCTCCGGGCGCGTCGCGGCGCCCGCCGGCCGGCGCCGCCCGCGGTGGCCCCCCGATCAGCGCGGCGTGCGGGGCGCCCGGCCCTCGATCTCGAGCCGCATCCTGGCGACCTTGTGGTGCACCGTGGCGGCCTCGGGCCCGCTGACCTCGAGGTAGCGCAGGGCGCCCGCGATGTCGTTGCCCCGGAACGACCTCACCCGCGGGTTGAACCAGCTGAGCGCTATCGTGATCTGCCGGACCAGCAGCGCATCGGTGCAGATTGCCACAGTGAGTGTGTGGTTGCTTACGAAGTCGTTCACCGACGCGCGCTGCTTCGCGTTGGGGCCGCCTCCGGCGGTCACCACCAGCGTTTTGGAGCAGGTGGGCGGGAGCGCCAGCACCGTCTGCATGTAGAGCTCCCAGTCCTCGTCGCTCGGCGGTTCCCTGCCGTGGACGGCGATGAGCACGTGCTCCGTCGTGTCGAACAGCATGGTGGGTAGGGTCATCGTCTCACCGAGCGCTCGCAGAGCTTACGTCGTCGCGTCGCCGAGCCGCCAGATCGCGGCGGCGTCCGCTGGGACCGCCGCGCGGCCGGCGATGGGGCAAGGGGTCGCGAGATCCATGGCGTTGCACCTAGGACGGTTCGATCGACGCAGCAACGTTCGGCGGCGACTTTCGACGCGGTGGTGGCGCCATGCGGCGCGCGGGGCCGGGCCGCGCGCCGCGCCCGTGGCGTCGGGCCGGCTCGGCCTCGAACGCGCGTCGATGACGCCGCCCGAGCGGGACGACCGCGCGCGATCGCGCGGCGTGACGCGGCATGACCAGGGCGTACCCGAGTTGTTTCCAAAGGATTTCATGACGTGCTGCTGGGCAGTTGCACCGGGGCCTGTCAGCCACGCTGTGGTCTATACTACGGAATGTGCGTGGACGGTCTTTCTCACAGCGGCTCCGGCGCATGCGGCGTCGCAGCGAGGCTTGACGGAGGGCCCCCACCACATGTAGCGCTCGATCGGTGGGTTGTATTGTCCAGCGGACAGGGCCGGCGCCCGGCCTGCTGCGGATGTCAATGTGACCACCTCGCCGGGGGAAAGGTGTTTCGCGATGCGCGTGCTGGAAAACTTCGTCGGCGGCGCCTGGTCTCGCTCTTCGGGGACGACGCACCTCGAGGTGAAGAACCCGGCCACCGGGGAATCTCTTGCAAAGGTCCCGCTCGGGACCGCGGCGGACGTCGACGCGGCGGTGAAGGCGGCGCAGGCGGCGTTCCCCGGCTGGAGCGCGACGCCGCCGGTGCAGCGGGCGCGCTACCTCTTCAAGCTGCGCGAGGTCTTCGACGCCCACCGCGACGAGATCGCGGCGATCTGCACCTCCGAGCACGGCAAGACGCTGGCCGAGGCCAGGAACGATTTCGGCCGCGGCATCGAGAACGTCGAGCACGCGGCCGGCATCCCGTCGCTGATGATGGGGCAGGGCCTCGGGGACGTGGCGTCCGGGATCGACTGCCACACGGTCCGCCAGCCGCTCGGCGTGTTCGCGGCGATCACGCCGTTCAACTTCCCTCCGATGGTCCCGCTCTGGTTTCTGCCCTACGCGATCGCCACGGGGAACACCTTCGTCCTGAAGCCCTCGGAGCAGGTCCCGCTCTCGCAGCAGCGCATCTTCGAGCTGATCCAGGAGGCCGGGCTGCCGCCCGGGGTCGTGAACCTGGTCCACGGCGGCCGCGACGTCGTGAACGCCCTCTGCGCGCACAAGGACATCGCGGGCGTGTCGTTCGTCGGCTCGTCGTCGGTCGCGCGCCACGTGTACAGGAGCGCGGCGGAGGCGGGCAAGCGGGTCCAGGCGCTCGGCGGGGCGAAGAACTTCCTCGTGGTGATGCCGGACGCCGAGCGGCTGAAGACGATCGGCAACGTGGCCGAGTCGATCTTCGGCTGCTCGGGCCAGCGCTGCCTGGCCGGCAGCGTCGTCGTGTGCGTCGGCGACACGTACGAGGCCGTGCGCGAGGGGCTCGTCCGCTACGCGAAGGCGATCGTGCTGGGCGACGGGTCGAAGCAGGGCGTGACCATGGGCCCGGTGATCTCGGCGGCGCACCGCGACCGGGTGATCTCGTACATCGACAAGGGCGTGTCGGAGGGGGCGACGCTCCTCCTGGACGGCCGGGACGCCAGGGTCGAGGGGTATCCGAACGGCAACTGGGTCGGGCCCACGGTCTTCGACGACGTGAAGCCGGGGATGGTGATCGCGACCGAGGAGATCTTCGGCCCGGTCGCCTGCCTGATGCGCGCGCGCGACCTCGACGAGGCGATCGCGATCGCGAACCGGAGCGAGTACGGCAATGCGGCGTCGATCTTCACGTCGAGCGGCGGCGCCGCGCGCGAGTTCCAGCACCGCGTCACGGCCGGGATGGTCGGCGTGAACATCGGCGTCGCGGCGCCGATGGCCTTCTTCCCCTTCGGCGGCCGGAAGGGCAGCTTCTTCGGCGACCTGAAGGCGCACGGCCCGACCGCCATCGACTTCTACACGGAGCGCAAGGTCGTCATCACGAGGTGGTTCTGATGGCACGAAACGTACTTGGCGGGCTGATCCAGTGCTCGACCCCGGCCCTGGACGAGGGCGCCTCGGTGCTCTCGATCCGGGACGCGATGTTCGAGAAGCACCTCCCGTTCATCGACGAGGCGGGGAAGAAGGGGGTGCAGATCCTCTGTTTGCAGGAGGTCTTCAACACGCCTTATTTCTGCCCCTCTCAGGACGCGAAATGGTGCGACGTGGCCGAGCCCGTCCCGGGCCCGACGGTCGAGCGGCTCACCGCCTACGCCAAGAAGTACAAGATGGTGATGATCATCCCCATCTACGAGCGGGAGATGGCGGGCGTCTACTACAACACCGCGGCCGTGGTCGACGCCGACGGGACGTACCTCGGCAAGTACCGGAAGACCCATATCCCGCACACGAACGGGTTCTGGGAGAAGTTCTTCTTCAAGCCGGGGAACCTCGGCTACCCGACGTTCCAGACGCGGTATGCGCGGATCGGCGTGTACATCTGCTACGATCGCCACTTTCCGGAGGGGGCGCGGCTGCTCGGCCTGAACGGCGCCGAGATCGTGTGGAACCCGTCGGCGACGGTCGCCGGGCTCTCCCAGTACCTCTGGAAGCTGGAGCAGCCCGCGCACGCGGTGGCCAACGGCTACTTCATCGCCGCCTCGAACCGCGTCGGCACCGAGGCGCCGTGGAACATCGGCAAGTTCTACGGCACGAGCTACTTCTGCGACCCGAGGGGCGCCTTCCTCGCGACCGGGAGCGAGGACCAGGACGAGCTCGTGGTCGCCGAGATGAACCTCGACATGATCGAGGAGGTCCGGAGGACATGGCAGTTCTACCGCGATCGTCGGCCCGAGAGCTACGGTGAGCTCACGAAGCAGCTGCCTTGAGGGCCACCGGCCGCGGCGAGGCGACGGAGATCGCTAGCCCGGCCATGCGACGTCCACCGCGAAGCCAGAAGCAGCGCCGGGGCGCTGGTCGCGGACGGCACGCTCCCCCGGCGTTTCCCTCGCCACGGCGGCGCCGCCCCCCGGAGGGGACCCGCCGCCCGGCGCGCACCCGCGGAGAAGCAACATGGGCATCCTGATCAAGAACGGCGAGATCATCACAGCGAGCGACCGGTTCGTCGGCGACGTCTACTGCGAGGACGGGAAGATCGCCGCCGTCGGCGCGGGGCTCGCGAAGGAGCGCGCGGGAGACACGGTGATCGACGCCTCGGGGCAGCTCGTCTTCCCGGGCGGGGTCGACGCCCACGTGCACATGGAGCTGCCGTTCATGGGGACGGAGAGCTCGGACGACTTCGAGACCGGCACCGCGGCGGGCGTGGCCGGGGGCACGACGTCGATCATCGATTTCGTGATCCCGAGCCGCGGGCAATCGCTGCTCGACGGGCTCGCGATGTGGCACGAGAAGGCGAAGAAGGCGGTGGCCGATTACGCCTTTCACATGGCCGTCACCTGGTTCGGCGACGAGACGCTCAAGGAGATGGCCGTCTGCACGCGCGAGCACGGCATCCCGTCGTTCAAGACCTTCATGGCCTACCGCGGGGCCATCGGCGTCGACGATCCGGAGCTCATCCAGGTGATGGAGGCGGCCAAGGGCCTCGGCGCGCTCGTCACCGTCCACGCCGAGCACGGCGACGCGGTCGTCGCGCTCCAGAAGCGGCTGCTCAGGGAGGGCAAGACCCACCCGCGGCACCACGCGGAGAGCCGCCCCGCGCCGATCGAGGGGGAGGCGACGGGGCGCGCGATCATGCTCGCCCGGATGATCGGCGAGCCGATCTACATCGTCCACCTCACCTGCAAGGAGGCGCTCGCCGCGGTCACCGAGGCGCGCAGCCGGGGCCAGGTGGTCATGGCCGAGACGTGCCCCCAGTACCTCCTGCTCGACGACTCGGTCTACGACAAGCCGAACTTCGAGGGCGCGGCGTACGTGATGAGCCCGCCGATCCGGCCGAAGGGGCACCAGGATGCGCTGTGGGCCGCGCTCTCGACGGGGCTCATCCAGACGGTGGCGACCGACCACTGCCCCTTCAACCAGGTCGGCCAGAAGGACATGGGCAAGGACGATTTCTCGAAGATCCCGAACGGCGCCGCCGGCATCGAGAACCGGCTCGCCCTCCTCTGGACCTACGGGGTGCTCGAGGGGCGGATCGACGTCCACCGCTTCGTCGATCTCGTCTCCACGCAGCCGGCCAAGATCTTCGGGCTGTACCCGCGCAAGGGCTCGATCGTGCCCGGCGGCGACGCGGATCTCGTGGTCTTCGACCCGAAGGGGACGAGCACGATCTCCGCGAAGACCCACCACCACCGGTGCGACCGGAGCATCTTCGAGGGGTTCGAGGTGAAGGGGAGGCCGACGCATGTCATCGTGAACGGCCGGGTTCAGTACGCGGACGGCAAGCTCGACGTGGAGCGCGGCGCCGGGCGCTACCTGCCGCGGCGGCTCGGCCCCACCCAGGGCTCGCGGGCCGCGTGATGCGAGGCCGCCAAAGCGCGCGAGCACGAGCATGAGCCAAGACCCAAGCCGCCCCTCACCCCTCCCGTCCGGCCGGATCGAAGAGCGATTCGAGGACAAGAGCCCGCGCTATACCGAGGCCGAGGCGATCGCCGAGGCGAACCGGTGTCTTTACTGCGTCGACGCGCCCTGCGTAAGGGCGTGCCCGACCTCCATCGACATCCCGAGCTTCATCCGGAAGATCGCGACGGGCCAGGTGAAGGGCGCCGCCCGCACCATCCTCACGGCCAACCTGCTCGGCCAGTCGTGCGGGCAGGCGTGCCCGGTCGAGGTCCTCTGCGCGGGCGACTGCGTCTACAACGCGTGGGGGCGCGAGCCGATCGCGATCGGCCGACTCCAGCGCTACGCGGTCGAGTCGGCGCTCGCGCGCGATCCGCGGCTCTTCCGGGCGAAGCCGCCCACGGGCAAGCGCGTCGCGCTCGTGGGCGCGGGGCCCGCGTCGATCGCCGCGGCCGGCTACCTCGCCCTCGAGGGGCACCGCGCCGTGATCTTCGAGCAGAAGTCGATCCCCGGCGGCCTGAACACGCTCGGGATCGCGCCCTACAAGATGAAGGGGGACGAGGCGCTCCGCGAGCTCGAGTGGGTGCTGTCGCTCGGGGACGTCGAGCTCCGCACGGGCGTGTCGGTCGTCGAGCGGGCGGCCGCGCCGGGCGAGGTGTCGGCAGGCGACCTGATCGCGGGCTACGACGCGGTCTTCCTGGGGCTCGGCCTCGGCGCCGACGCGCGCCTCGGCATCCCCGGGGAGGACGGCGAGGGCGTGGTGGGCGCGACCGCGTTCATCGAGCGGCTCAAGGCCGATCCGCGCCTCGATCTCGCGGGCGTGCGGCGCGCGGCCGTCGTCGGCGGCGGCAACACGGCGCTCGACGTCGCGCACGAACTCGCGCTGCTCGGGGTCGACGTGGCGATCGTGTACCGCCGCTCCGAGGCCGAGATGTCCGGCTACGCGCACGAGCTCGAGGGCGCGCGGGTCGCCGGGGCGCGGCTCGTCGAGAACCGGGTGCCGGTCGAGGTGGTGCGCGAGGACGGGCGGGTCGTCGCGCTGCGGGTCGCGCGCGCGGACGGCGACGCGCGGCGGGAGGCGCAGGGGCCCGCGCCGGCGCCGGTCGAGGAGCAGCTCGTGCCGGCCGACCTCGTCGCGGTCGCCATCGGGCAGAGCCGGGCGACGCGGGTGGCGCTCGCGTTCGAGGGCGTCGCGCTCGACGCGCGGGGGCGCGTGGTGGTCGACCCGGCGACGCACCGCACGGGCAACCCGAAGGTCTACAGCGGCGGCGACTGCGTGAACGGCGGCAAGGAGGTCGTCAACGCGGTCGCCGAGGCAAAGATCGCCGCGCGCGCGATGCACGAAGCGATGATGACGCGGGCGGGCGGCGCGGCGCCCGGGCCCGCACCGCAAGGGAGCTGAGCGATGGCCGACCTCTCTATCGACTTCGCCGGGATCAAGAGCCCGAACCCGTTCTGGCTCGCCTCGGCGCCGCCGACGAACACCGGCGATCAGGTCCGGCGCGCCTTCGACGCCGGCTGGGGCGGCGCCGTCTGGAAAACGCTCGGAAACCCGATCGTCAACGTGTCGAGCCGCTTTGGAGGCATCGATTACGGCACGATGCGGCTCATGGGGCTCAACAACGTCGAGCTCATCACCGACCGCCCGCTCGACGTGAACCTCAGGGAGATGCGCGAGGTCAAGCGGCGCTACCCGGGCCACGCGCTCATCGCCTCGCTCATGGTCGAGACGAAGGACGAGTGGCGCGAGATCATCCGCAAGGCCGAGGACACGGGCGCCGACGGGCTCGAGCTCAATTTCGGCTGCCCGCACGGGATGTGCGAGCGCGGCATGGGCTCGGCCGTCGGCAACGAGCCGGCGGTCCTCCAGGAGATCGCGCGGTGGGCCGTCGAGTTCGCGACGACGCCGGTCATCGTGAAGCTCACGCCCAACGTCGGCGACATCCTCGAGCCGGGCGAGGCGGTGCTCCGGTCCGGGGCGCACGGGATCTCGCTGATCAACACGATCAAGTCGTTGATGGGCGTCGATCTGGAGCGGATGGTCCCGCTGCCGCGGGTCGGCGGCGCGTCGACGAACGGCGGCTACTGCGGGCCGGCGGTCAAGCCGATCGCGCTCCACCTCCTGAGCCAGCTGGCGCGCCACCCCCAGATCGGCCGGCTGCCGATCTCGGGCATCGGCGGCATCTCGAGCGCCCGCGACGCCGCGGAGTTCATCGCGCTCGGCGCGACGAGCGTGCAGGTGTGCACCGCGGTGATGCACTACGGCTACCGCATCGTCGAGGAGATGATCGAGGGGCTCAGCGACTGGCTCGACGATCACGGGATGCGCTCGGTGAGCGAGCTCCGGGGCAGGGCGGTCCCGCAGGTGCAGGAGTGGGGCGAGCTGGATCTCTCGTACCGGGTCGTCGCGGAGATCAGCGCCGAGAAGTGCATCGGCTGCCAGCTCTGTTACGTCGCCTGCATGGACGGGGCGCACCAGTGCATCCACCTGCCGGGCAGGACCGAGGCGGAGGCGCGCGCGGCGGGCCACACCCACATCCCGAAGGTCATCCCGGATCGCCCCGTGACGGCGGATCCGAGCGGCGCCGCCGCGCCGTCGCGCGTCCCGTTCGTGGACGAGGAGGAGTGCATCGGCTGCAACCTGTGCGCGCTGGTGTGCCCGGTGTCGGGGTGCATCACGATGAGGGAGGTGCCTTCAGGCAGGCCGCCTGAGACGTGGAACGACCGTGTCCAGAAGGGGACGGACTTCGTGCCTGGCGGGCTGGAAACGACCGCCCGCGCGCGGAGCTCCTGATCCCGGGCTCCCGACCCGCCGGCCTGGAGCCCGCGACGATCGCGAACGCGCACGCGCCGGCGGAGCTCGCTGGGAGGAGCCTCGATGTCGCTGACGAACGAAGATCTCGCGCCCACGCCGGAGGCGGCGCGCACCTGGAAGCTCGGGCATTTCGCGGCGCTGTGGATCGGGATGGCCGTCTGCATCCCGACGTACACGATGGCCTCCGGGCTCATCGATCAGGGGATGAGCTGGCGGCAGGCGCTCGCGTGCGTGGCGCTCGGCAACGTCATCGTGCTCCTGCCGATGCTCCTGAACGCCCACGCGGGCACCCGGTACGGCATCCCGTTTCCGGTGTTCGCCCGCGCGTCGTTCGGCGTGACGGGCGCGAACGTGCCGGCGGTGCTGCGCGCGCTGGTCGCCTGCGGGTGGTTCGGCATCCAGACGTGGCTCGGCGGGCAGGCGCTCTGGCAGCTCCTCGTCGCGCTCCTGCCCTCGGCGGAGGCGCCGCTGACCTCGGCGGCGTTCAAGGGGGCGATCGGCATCCACCCCGGCGAGCTCCTCGGGTTCGCCGTCTTCTGGGCGATCAACCTCCATTTCATCCTGAAGGGGACGGAGTCGATCAAGTTCCTCGAGACGTGGGCGGCGCCGTTCCTCATCGTGATGGGCCTCGCGATGCTCGGCTGGGCGTACGTCCGCGCGGGCGGGTTCGGCCCGATGCTGTCGCAGCCGTCGAAGATCCCCGAGGGGCAGCTCCTCAGCGTGTTCGCGCCGGGCCTCACCGCGATGGTTGGTTTCTGGGCCACGCTCTCGCTGAACATCCCGGATTTCACGCGGTACGCGCGCAGCCAGCGCGATCAGGCGATCGGCCAGGCGCTCGGGCTGCCGGCGACGATGGTGCTGTTCTCGTTCATCGGGGTCGCGGTCACCTCGGCCACGCCGGTGATCTTCGGGGAGCTCATCTGGGACCCGGTGAAGCTGCTCGCCCGGATCGGCGGGGCGTTCATCATGGTCCTCGCGATGGTGGGCCTGTCGGTCGCCACGCTGTCGACGAACCTCGCCGCCAACGTCGTCTCGCCGGCCAACGACTTCTCCAACCTCGCGCCCCACCGCATCTCGGCGCGGGCGGGCGGCGTGATCACCGCCGTCCTCGGCGCGGTGATCCTGCCGTGGAAGCTCATCGAGTCGTCGCAGGGGTACATCTTCACGTGGCTCGTCGGCTACTCGGCGCTCCTCGGGCCGATCGGCGGGATCCTGATCGCCGATTACTTCCTCCTCCGGAGGACGCAGCTCGAGGTGGGCGACCTGTACCGGCGCGGCGGGGCCTACGAGTACCAGGGCGGGGTGAACTGGCGGGCGATGGCCGCCCTCGCGATCGGCGTGCTCATCAACCTGCCCGGCTTCCTGGCCGAGGCGATCCCGTCGATGAAGGGCGCCGTCCCGGAGGTGATGCGCTCGATCTACACGTATGCGTGGTTCGTGGGGTTCTTCGTCTCGGGAGGGCTTTACCTGCTGTTCTCGCTGGCCGGCCGTGCGGAGCCCGCCGCGGCGCGCGGGGCGTCGCCGGCGCGCTGAGGCGGGCGGGGGGCTGGCCGAGCGCGGGTCAGGGGGCGAGCTTCACGATGTACGCGCTCCCGTTGTCGTACGAGCCCGCGCCGATCACGTTGCCGGCGCCGTCCACGGCCACATCGACGATCCCGCCGTAGCTCGCGGCGCCGAGCGGATCGGCCGACCACAGCACGTCGCCCGACGGCGAGAGCTTCACGATCGTGCCGTTCGGGGTGATGACCGCGTTGCCGGCGGCGTCGACGGCGACGGCGCTGTCGCTGTAGATGTCGTTTCCGGAGCCGAAGCCGGTCGTGTCGACGCTCCACAGCGGCGCGCCCGAGGCGGTGAACCGCGTCACGGCGCCGCGGAAGGCGACGACCACGTCGCCGGAGGGGGCCACGGCGACGTCGCCCGGCTGCGCCGTGCCCGAGACGATCTGGCTCCATACGTGATTGCCGGCCGCGTCGAACTTCGCCAGGTACATGCCGTCGTCCACCGGCGAGCTCGTGAGCGGCCCGCCGCCGAGGTCGAGGATGCCGAAGTACTTGCCGAGGACGACGACGTTTCCGGCGCCGTCGACGGCGACGCTCCTGGGGCCGCTCTCGTAGGCGTTCGTCGGGAAGGTCTTGGCCCAGATCGGCGCGCCCGCCGCGTCGAGTCGCGCGATCAAGAGCTCGCTGCCCGGCCCGCCGCCGAGGGTGCCAGTGCCGAGATCCACCGTGTCCCAGATGACGGCCGCGAGCGCGGCGCCCGAGCCGGCCCGGGCGACCTCGATCTGGTCGAGGTCGTCGATCTGCGCGAGGAGGTCGCCCGACGCGCTGAACCGCCGCAGCCCGAAGTTCGAGACTGCGAGCACCTGGCCGGAGCCCGACTCGGCGACGCTCAAAAAGATGTTGTCGCCTGCCGGGCGCCGGTCCCACACGTAGCCCCCCGCGGCGTCGAGCTTCACGAGGAAGCTCGTGTTGAACAGCTCGAACGACGTCGGCTCGCCCTGCCCGGCGAAATCGACGGGGCCATAGCCGTAGCCGCCGAAGATCACGCTGTCCCCGCCGCCGACCGTGACGGTGTACGCCCGCATCCCCTCGTTCCAGCCGTTGACGAAGAGCCTGCTCCAGAGGACGCTCCCGGGGGCGCACGGCGCGCAGCTCGGGCCCCCGCAGTCCACGCCGGACTCGGCGCCGTTGCGGATCCCGTCCTCGCACGTGTCGTGGTAGCAGACCGTGAGCGCCGGCCGCTCCGCGGCGCTCGCGCTCTCGCTGCTCCGCAGGGTGCTCCGGGTGACCGCGTCCTCCTCGAGCAGCACGCCGTGGTTGCCCTGCGCGCCGCTCACCCAGGCCTGCGCGAGCGCGGTCACGTCGACGTTGCGGAAGCCGGTGGTGCCGCCGGGCCCGCCGGTGACGAAGGAGGCCTCGACCGCCGGATCGAAGTGGTTGCCGCCGCCGAAGCTACCCCACGTGACGGTCGACTCCGACCACGGCGCGGTGGCCCGGTGGACGCGCACGGCGCTGCTCTCGATCTTGTAGGTCTGGTAGAGCGACAGCGTCGCCGAGGCGATCTCCGCGCTCGCCGGGACGCCGGCGAGGTCGAACCGGAGCAGGCTCCGCCGGACGCCGCCCGTGCCGGTGCCCGTCGTGAGCGTGGTGCTCGCGCCGTCGTTCCAGCCGGGCGACACCTGCCAGATCGTCGCGTCGGCCACCGCGCCGCCGAGGCCGCGGCGGATCGTCACGCACCGCGGGTCGCACGCGTCGCCGAGGCCGTCGGCGTCGCCGTCCACCTGCGACGGGTTCGCGGCGGCAGGGCAGTTGTCCTGCGCGTCGACCACCCCGTCCCCGTCGCCGTCCTGCGCGACCTCGATCGCATAGGCGGGGGAGCCCACCAGGACCGAGCTCCCCGACACGGCGACGGTCTTGCCGAAGCCGCCGCCGGTCGGTCCGGTGCCGGCGAGCTTGGCCCGCTCGATCTCGATCCACTCGCCGGCCGCCGGCGAGAACACGTACGCGGCCCCCGCGTCCGGCTGGTCGAGGCGGTCGGCCAGGAGCGCGCCGGCCACCGCCATGTCTCCCGAGATCGCCACCGCCTCGCCCAGGCCGTCGCCGGTCCTGCCGTCGGTCGCGATCAGCCGGGAATCCCGGCGCCAGCCGCTCCCCGCGCGGTCGAACACGTAGGCCAGGCCCCGCCCGAGCTGGTACCACGGCATCGGCGGGCTGAGGACGCCCGGCGCGCCCACGACGATGCGCGCGCCCGAGATCGCGACCGAGCTGCCGAAGCGGTCGTACAGAGCCTCCGGCGGGTCGGCCACGAGCTTGTGCGGGGCGCTCCAGTCGCTCGCGTCGAACACGAACGCGGCGCCCACGCCGTCGTGCTCCAGCCACCACGCGTTCCCCGGCGAGCCCACGACCACCGTGCCGCCCTCGATCGCGACGGGCGGCGTCTCCCAGGGGTTCTCGCCGGCCGGGGGGGCGAGCTCGATCGCCTCGCTCCAGGCGGCGCCGCTCCGCGCGAACACGTAGACCGAGCTCTCGGCCGAGAGCGCGGCCCGGTCGCCGTCGACCGCGACGGCCTCGCCGATGGGGTTCGCCGTCCCGCCGCTCGCGACGAGCTTGGCCTGCTCGGACCACGCGCCGCCGCTCCGCACGAAGACGTAGGCGGCGCCGGCGCCCCCGGTGCCCCAGGGCGCGCCGACCACGATCGTGTCCGCCGAGACCGCGACGGAGCGCCCGAACGAGCCGCCGGCGCCCCCATCGCTCGGGACGAGCTTGGCCTGCTGCGCCCAGGCGCCGCCGCCGCTCTTCACGAACACGTACGCGCTCCCGGGCGCCCCGACGACCGCGGTGTCGCCGGACATGGCGATCGCGTCGCCGCCGAGGTGGACCTGGCTCGCGCCGTCGACCGCGATGAGCGCCGTCCGCTGCGAGGCGGCGAGGGGATCGACCGTGATCGGGTACGCGGCCCCGGCAGTGTCGACGCGCAGCGACAGCGCGCGCTCGCCGGCGCCGAGCTCCATCCACGCGGGCAGCGTCCGCCCCGCGGCGTCGGTGGCGTGGAGATCCGTGTACCGGAGCGCCACCGCGCCCGAGGCGTCGCGCAGCGCGACCCCCTCGCCGCCGCCGAGCGGCGCCGCGCGGAGGTCGCCGCCGAGGGCGAGCTCGATCACGAGGTCCCGATCGCCCTGCGCGCGGCAGGGCGGCGCCGCGGGCACGGTGAAGCCCTGCTCCAGCCCGAGCGGCCCGTTCACGTACCACTCCACGAGCTCCTCGCCCGGCGACGCGCCCTGCCGGCGGAGCTCCACGCGGTTGTCCGCGGCGCGCGGCGCGGCGCTCGCCACCGCGCGCAGATCGCCCGCGCACCCGTACCGCGCCGGGGCCATCGAGAAGCTCCACCGCCCCTCGCCCTCCTCGGGCGCGATCCGCACGCCCGACGCGCTGAAGTCGGCCGTGAGCCGGTGCGCCGGGTTCGGCGCGCGCAGCCCGGGCGCCTTCCCCGCCGAGGGCGCCTCGACGACCCTGTAGCTCTCGGGCGCGCTCGACTGCACGGCAGCGATGTACGCCGCCCGCAGGCGCGCGCGCGCCGCCGCGTCGAGCGCCGCGGGCGCCGCCGCGCCGGGCGCCGCGGGCGCCGCCGCGCCGTCGACGGACGATGAAGGGCCTTGCGGCGCCTCGGTGGAGGCGCAGCCCCCCATCATGGCGGCTGCAGCCATCACCCGTCCCACCCGCCCCATTCGAGTTCCCATAAGCTGGATCTCCCCATCTGGCTGGCGCTCCCTCGCGCGCGCGCACCGGGCGCCGGAGCGCTCCGCGCGGCAGGGCAGCGAGCCGCGGCGCACGCTCGCAAGGACCGCGCCCCCGGCGGTGGACGCGCGCGGCGCCGCCGATGCCTCGCGCGCTCGGTCGATCCGGGCCGAGCCGACGGCGCCTTCGCCGCGCGCTCCGGGCCACTGGCCGGCCATGGCCCCGTGGGCCGGCCGCCGGCGGGGCCGCGGACGGGCGCCTCGCTGCGGGGCGGCGCCTCGCGCCGGAGCTGCGGCGCCGCGGCGCCGCGTCCGATTCCGTGGCACGTGTGGCGGGGTGACCGGAACAAACAACAGCGAGGGCACGAGCCCTCGCTGGAGGCACATGGTCATGAAACTCGCAGCGACGGAAATCCGGTTGAATCGCGATCTCCCCACGATCGCCCTCGAGAAGAAAGGGCAGGTGGCGCATGTCTTCTGATCACGACGAGCGCGCCGAGCTGCTCGACGAGCACCGCCCGGAGCTCGGGCGCCTGCTGCGGCGCATGCCCCCGCGCCGCAGCGCCGTGGCGTCGCTCTCGGGCTATCTCCTCTCCTTGCGAGAGCCGACAGGCTATCTCATCGCGGTCGGCCTGCAGGAGCGCGATCCGGATCTCGAGCCCGAGCGCACGCTCCGCTCGGCCCTGGCCTCCGGCGTGCGCGCGCCGGTCCTGGCCGGCGTGATGTCGCGCTCGGCGCTGGCCGAGATCATCGCCCCGCTCTCGCCCGTCACGCAGGCGGTCGCCGCGGACATGAAGAGGGCGGTCCCCTCCGGCACGCTGCGGGTCGTCGTCGCGGCGGCCGGCGGGGCGGAGCTCTTCACCGTGAAGGCGTCGGAGCTGCCGGCCGGCTGAGCCGCCCCCGCCCGGCCCAGCGCGCCGGGCGGCGTCCGGCCCCAGCGCGCCGGGCGGCGTCCGGCGCCCGCGGGCCCGGCGCTCACTCGTTCGCGTAGACGCGCCGCTCGCTCGAATCGAGCCCCAGGTACACGACCCGGCGGTCGAGGCTCGCGCCCCCGCGCTCCGCGTCCTCCGGCGCCGGCCGCCGGTCGGCGGCCTCGTCGCTCCGGCGCAGCGCCTCGTACTCGGCGACCGAGGCGTGGCGGCACCCGTCGAGCGGGGCGTCGATCGCGAGGTCGGCCACGAGCGCGGCGGCCTCCGGCCGGACCCTGCCCGCGAAGAACTCGGCGCAGCAGCCCGACCCGTAGCTGAACAGCCCGATGCGCCGCCCCTCCAGGGCGCGGGCCTCGGCGTTGAGCAGGGACGCGAGCGCGAGGTACAGCGAGCCCGTGTAGATGTTGCCGATGCGCGCCGGCAGATCGAGCGACGGCTCCACCTCGGCGGCGAAGCTCTCGTCGGCGGCCTGCTCGGTCAGGCCGTCCATCATCCGCCGGTGGCGGTGGGCCTTGCGGGCCATCTTGCCGTAGGGGACGTGGTAGCAGGTGCGCGCGAGCGGCTCGCCGTCGCCGGTGACGCGGCGCCACTCGGCGTACGCCCCGGCAAGGGCGTCGAGGTAGCACTGCACCGAGAAGTGGCCGTCGACGAGCGCCTCCTTGTGGTGGAGCGGCCGCCAGAAGTCGTAGACGTCGCGCGCGTAGGTGCCGGTCTTGCCGACCTCGATCTCGACGAGGCGCGGGCGCTCGCGCACGAGCAGCGCCACGGCGCCGGCGCCCTGGGTCGGCTCGCCCGCCGAGCCGATCGCGTAGCGCGCCACGTCCGAGCAGACGACGAGGGCGGCGCGGCCGCGGGCCGAGCCGGACGCGATCCAGTCCACCGCGTTGAGCAGGCCGGCGGTGCCCCCGAAGCAGGCGTGCTTGGCCTCGAAGACCCGGCACGCGCTGGGCAGCCCGAGCAGGCCGTGGAGGAAGGAGGCCGCCGGCTTCGAGTGGTCCACGGCGGTCTCGGTGCCCACGACGCAGAGCCCGATGTCCGCGGGGCTCGCGCCCGAGCGCTGGAACAGGCGGCGGGCCGCGTTGGCCGCGAGGGTGATCGGATCCTCCTCCGGCGCCGCGATCGCCATCCGGCGGGTGCCCAGGCCGGTCAGGTACTTGGACGGCGCGACGCCCCGGGCCTCGGCGAGCTCGCTGAGCTCGACGTAGCGGCGAGGGACGGCGAGGGCGATCGCATCGATGCCGATGGGAGGAAAGTCATGACGTAGGCTCATACCTGCATCCTAGGGGCGCATTGTGCAGAGACCATCGAGCCCGCGCGGAAGCTCCGAGGAGCGGCGCAGATTATGGTGCGACGCGTTATGGCGCCCCCGGGGTGCCGCGGGGGGGCGCCGCGACCCGGCGGCGCGGCGCCGCGCCCTCGCCGCGCGCACCTCGCTTGCTGCGGTCCGTGGGCCCATATGGCTCGCTGCGGTCCGTGGACCGATGTGGCTCTCTGCGGTCCGTGGACCGATGTGCGCGCGCGCGCCCAGACGTGCGTGCTTTGCGCCAACGCGCATGAAGCGGAGCCTCGAGCCGGACCGCAGCTCATCGGGTCTGGAAGAGCGCGCGGCGCGCCGCGCATTGCGCACAACGACCCTCACACGACCCAGCGAGCGAGCAGCCAGCGAGAAAAATCGCGTTCAGGTCAAATTCACCACCACATCTCGTTGCAGTTGTGCAATCTGATATGGCGCGTTCTTGCGCCCTAGCGGTCGAGGTTCATGTGAAGCTCTCCCGGTCTACCATGTTGGTTCCGCTTCTTGGGTTGGGTGTTCTGATGATCACCGGCGCCGCGGGGTGCTCCTGCAGCTCCGGAGCGGAGGGCGAGGCAGGCGAGACGGCTGGGGCGAACGTCGGCGGAGGCGGCGGCGCGGGCGGCGGCGCCGGGGGCGACCGGGGGACCGCTGGCGGCGGCGGCGACGGCGGCGACGACCAGATCGGCGCGGGCTCCGGCCACAACACGGGAGGCGCGCCGCCGGTCACGCCCGACACGGCGTGTGTCGCCACGGTCGCCGAGGCCACCCTCACGAAGCGGCCGGTCGATATCGTGTTCGTCATCGACAACTCGCCCAGCATGGCGAACGAGATCATCAGCGTACAGAACAACATCAACGAGAGCTTCGCCGCGATCATCGGCGCGAGCGGCATCGACTACCGCGTCATCATGATCTCCGCGCACGGCGCCGCGAACGTCGACGACTCGATCTGCGTCGGCGCCCCGCTCAGCGCGGCGAGCTGCGACCCGGTGCCGGAGGCGCCCGGGAACAACCCGCCCGTCTTCTACCATTACAGCCACGAGATCAGGAGCAACGACGCGCTCTGCGTCCTGCTCGGCAGCTACAACGGCGGCCTGCCCGACCAGCACGGCGTCGCGCCGTCCGGCTGGTCCGAGTGGGTGCGCCCGGACTCGCTCAAGGTGATCACGGTGATCACCGACGATCACGTGGGCTGCCAGTCGACGCACCTCCCGCGCAACATCTATATCGACGACACGCGGCAGGATCTGGAAGATGTCGCCGACGACTTCGAGGGGCTCTTGTTCGGCCTGGATCCGGTGGTCTTCGGCGACGTCACCGCGCCGAACTACGTCTTCCACAGCATCGTCGGGCTCCGCGAGAACACGCCCGCCACGGACGCTTACGGGCCCGACGGCGACGTGGTCGAGGAGATGTGCGGCACCGCCGTGGCGCCGGGCACGGGCTACCAGACGCTCAGCAAGAGGACCGGCGGCCTCAGGTTCCCGCTCTGCCAGACGAGCTCCTATGACGTGGTGTTCCAGGCGATCGCGGAGGGCGTCATCACCGGCGCGGTGGTCGAGTGCGAGTTCGCCGTGCCGGACTCGCCGCCGGGGGAGGTCATCGACCTCTCGACCGTGGTCGTCCAGTACACCCCGGGCGACGGGGGCGATCCGCAGTCGTTCCGTCAGGTGCCGAACGCGGCGGCGTGCGCCGCGGGCTCGTTCTTCATCGAGGACGACATGATCAAGCTCTGCCCCGACGCGTGCCAGGCGGTCCAGGCCGACGCCGGGGCGGCGATCGACGTCCTCTACGGCTGCGATCCCGAAGCGGCGGATTGAGCTCGCGCGAGCGGCGGCGGCGCTCGCCAGCGCCGCCGCCGGCCCGGGCGCGCCGCCCTGCGCGCCGTCAGGCTCGGACCCTCAGAGACAGCAGCGGAAGCCGATGTCCGGGTTCGTGTCGTCGCGCCGGGGCGCGGACAAGCTCGCATCGCACCTGGCCGCCTTGAGCGAGCGCTTCGCGACATCGTCCGCGTCCGGCACCGACGCCCTCGAGCCGCCGCGGATGAGGCAGTTGCCCTCCGCGTCACAGGAGTTCTCCCACTCGGCCACGTTGCCGCTCATGTGATAGAGGTCCGTCACGCTGCCCTCGCACATCGTCACCGGCGGAATCGGGGCGGGACCCACGGACTTCAGGGCGAACTCGCCGTCGGGATCGTTGACCTTGCACCTCGCCGCATACGCGTGGCCGTAGGGATATTCGTTCACCCCCTGGCCGGAGCACGCGTTGTACCACTCGTTTTGCGCGGCGTTCGCGAGATCGGCGGGCGAGCTCGCTCCACCGCCGATCTTGCCGCAGAGGTGCTTGCCCCGCCACATGCAGTACGCGTAAGCGTCGCACCAGTCGATATAGTTGACGGGCGCTCTCTCCTCGCTGTAGGGCCACCCGTCCGAGGGCTGGTAGATGTTCCCGGAGCACTCGGCCGGCAGGCCGGCGAGCATCGGGCTCGCCCCCAGGAAGGCGTTGTACTCCTTCTTGGTCACCTCGTATTGATCGATGCAGTAGTTCCCTCCGCCCGCCACGGGCGCGATCAACATCCCGTCGGGGCAGGCGCAGAGATGGGTCGTGCTGTTGCAGACGTTCGTCGCGCAGTCTTCGCGGCTCGTGCACTGCTGCCCCGCAGGGCACTTGGTGCGGCACACCATCCCGCCGCAGTCGACGTCGGTCTCCTTGCCGTTCTTCACCCCGTCGCTGCAGCTCTCCGTCTGGCAGATCTGATTGGCGCAGACGCGCTCGCGGCAGTCGGTCGACAGGCTGCATGCCTCGCCGGGCGCGCAGCCGGCGCAGCGCCCGCCGCAATCGACGGCGGTCTCATCGCCGTTCTTCACCCTGTCGCTGCAGCTCGCCGCCAGGCACTTGCCGCCAACGCAGCTCAGCGACTCGCAATCCGAGCCCGTCACGCAGTCCAGGAGGTCCGCGCAGGGAGGGCACGCCGGGTTGCCGTCGCGCGGCGCCGCGCCGCCGCCGCAGTCGATGCTGGTCTCGTCGCCGTCCTTCACGCCGTTATCGCACCGCGCCTCCGCGCACGTGGGCCCGCCGCTGCCCGCGCTCTCCTCGCAACGCCGTGAGATGCAATCCGTCGGCGCCGCGCACGCCTGGCCCGCGGGGCAAGGATCGCAGCCCTCGCCGCCGCAGTCGATGCCGGTCTCGTCGCCGTCCTTCATGCCGTTGGTACAGCCCGGCGAGGGCTCAGCGCCGCCCGCGCCCTGTCCGCCGGTGCCGCCGCCCTGTCCGCCGGTGCCGCCGCCGTCTCCGCCGGTGCCGCCGCCCTGCCCGCCGGTGCCGCTGGTGCCCGTCGTGACGCTGCCCGTGGGGAGGTTCCCTTGGGTCGGAGGCCGGCCCGCATCGTTGCTGCTGCTGCACGAGACGGCCACGGCGAGGGCCGCCAGAGGAATCAGAACGACAGACGACCGGATCATGGAGCTGCCTCCCTGCATGCAATCACGAGGTCAGAGGAAGACGCTCAGCTTACTTGCGATATCGGCTGTCCAGCGCGACAAAACACCGGCCGGCGGGCCGAAACCATCGCCGGATACGTGCTTCCCCGTGCGCCGCGCAGGCCGTTCTCCACGAGGCCGCAGGCGCTCCGCGAGGCCGCAGGCGCTCCACGAGGCCGCAGGCGCTCCACGAGGCCGCAGGCGCTCCGCGAGGCCGCCGGCGCCTCAGCGAGCGACCTCGTCCAGCCACTCGCGCGCGAGCGCGAGGATCCGCGCGTGATCGGGCACGTCGCTCAGGAAGCGCTCGCGCCAGACCGGATCGCCGATCCTCCCGGCCCGCACGAGCAGCCCGTTGCGGGCCAGCGCGATCGCGCCCTTGGCCTCGGCCGCCTGGCCCGTCGCCGAGAGCGCCTCGGCGTGGACCAGGCGCACCAGGAAGCCCTCCTCCTCGCGGCGGTCCGACTCGAGCAGCGACAGCGCCTCGGTCGTGGCCGCGAGCGCCTCCCCGGCGCGCCCGAGCTCGAGCAGGGCGCGCGCGCGCGTCGCGATCGCCGCGGGGAGCCGCTCGGGCACGTCCCGCGCGAGCGCCTCGGCCGCCCGCGACTCCACCTCGGCGAGCGCGGGCTCGCCCGCGAGGAGCAGCACGCGCGCGAGCTGGAGCCGGCTCTCGCACTCCCGGCGCCGGTCGCCGCGGCGCTCCAGCGCCTCGATCGAGCTCCGCAGGGCCGCCTTGGCGGCGTCGACCTGGCCCGAGTGGGCCAGCGCGAGGCCGAGGTTCTGCAGCGCGTTCGGCACCCGATCGTCGAGCGCCATCCGCTCCGCCTCCGCGAGCCCGGCGCGGAGGACCTCCGCCGCCGCCTCGAAGTACCCGAACTGCACGTAGCAGAGGCCCATGTTGAGCCGCGCCCGGCACGCCTCGCGGCGATCGCCGATGTCCTCGAAGGCGGCGAGCGCCGCGCCCATGCTCGCGATGCAGGCGCTCGGATCGCCGTTGTGCTGCCGGAGCAGCCCGTGCAGGTAGAGGAGCTTCGCCTCGATCAGCAGATCCGCGGCCGACGCGTCCTCCGTCGCCTGCTCGACCGCGTCGATCAGCGCGTCGACGCACTCGTAGCGGCCGCCGAGCAGGAGCACGATCGCCCCCTCGAGCAGGCAGGCGTTCTTCGCGACGCGCGCGCCCTCGAGGGGCTCGGCGCCGAGGACGACCATCATCCAGCGCTCGACGCGCTCGTACTGGCCCTGCTTGTGCCCCGCGCCGGCGAGCTGCGTGAACGCCGAGAACCAGGCCACGGAGCCGGGCGCGAGGTGCTGCGTCGCCTCGACCCCGCGCTGCTCGGCGAGGGCGGGCTCCCCGCGCCAGAGCAGCGCCTCGGCCTCGACGAGGCGGAGCGCGCCCACCGCGGCCTCCCCCGGCCCGCAGGCGATGCCGCGCTCGGCGCACGCGATCGCCGCGGCGAGGTCGTTGCCCCGCAGCGCCTTGTCGGCCGCGCGCAGGTACCACTCGGCGGCCTTCTCGGGCTCCTCGCCGCGCTCGAAGTGCTCGGCGAGGACGCGCGGATCGCCCTCGCCGGCCGCCTCGAGGAAGCCGCCGGCGAGCGCGTGGCCGATGCGGAGGTCGCGCGCGGTCAGCATGCCGTAGGCGGCCTCGCGCACGAGCGCGTGGCGGAAGCAGTACTCCGCGTCGTCGCGCTGCCGCCCCTCGCCTCGCCGCACGATCACCTCGCGCCGCAGGAGCTCCGAGAGGAGCGGCGCGATGTCGACGCTCCCGAGCAGCGCGGCGACCGCGCTCGCCCGGAACGTCTCGCCGAAGATGCTCGCCGCCCTGAGGAGCCGCCGCGCCTCGGCGTCGAGCGTCTCCAGCCGCGCCTGCACCATGGCCACCACCGTCTCCGGCTGGCCCTCGCTCTTGCCCTCCGCGACGGCGCGGATCTGCTCCTCGAGGAAGAACGCGTTGCCGTCCGCGCGCTCGACGAGGCGCGCCACGAGGTCGTGCCGCGCGTGCGCGCCGAGCGCCTCGCGCACGAGCCGCTCGCTCGCCCGGCGCGGGAGCGGCAAGAGGTGCAGCTCGTGCGCGAGCCGGCCCTCCCAGAGCCCCGGGAAGAGCCGGCGCACGTCGGGCCGCCCGAGCGCCAGCACGAGCAGCGGCGCGTCCTTGAGCGTCCGCAGCGCCTCTTCCACCATCGTGACGGTGGGGAGATCGCCCCACTGCAGGTCCTCGAGCACGAGGAGCACCGGCCCCGCGCGGCACGCCGCCCCGAGGAACGCCTCCCAGGCGAGGCGGAGCTGGTCGCCCATCAGCACGGCGTCGCGCCGCGCGAGCCTGAGCTGCACGTCGTGCTCGTCGGGGAACGGCGCGCCGACGAGCTCGCCGAGGAACGGCGCGACGCGGGCGGCGTCGAGGCCGTGCTGCTCCACGCGGCCCCGGACCTTGCGCTGCCGCGCCTCGAGCGGCTCGCCGTCGGCGATGCCGAGGGCGTGGCGGAGGGCGCTCGCGAGCAGGCCGAAGGCGGAGCCCGCGCCCATGGGGTCGCCCTGGCCGATCCAGACCTCGATGCGGTCGCCGCGCTCGCGGAGCTTGCGGATGAGCTCCTGGCGCAGGCGCGACTTGCCCATGCCCGCCTCGGCGGTCACGAGCACGGCGCCGGCGGCGCCCTCGTCGATGCAGCGATCGACCTCCGCGAGGAGCATCGCGAGCTCGCGCTCGCGGCCGACGTACGTGGTCGGCCTGCCGAGCAGCTGCGCGGTGCGCTCGTCGCGCGCGCCGTGGAGGACGCGGCCGGCGGCGTCCTCGGTGACGTCGAAGCGGGCGCCGATGAGGGCCGCGGTCACCTCGTCGATGCGGACGCCCGCGAGGGGGAAGCGGCCGTCGTCGGCCGCGAGCATCTGGAAGGCGCGGTCGATGAGCTCGCCGACGGGCACGCGCGCGGAGAGCTCCGCGCGGCCGGTGGCGAGCGCGACGGGCGCGCCGCCGAGCAGCTCCTTCAGCGCGAGGGCGCAGCGGGCGGCGCGCGCCGCGAGGTCGGTCGGCGTGCCCGCGCCCGACAGCACGATGAGCGGCGAGCGGCCCTCGACGAGCTCGAGCTCGCCGCGGTACTGCTCGGCCACGTCGTGCAGCTGCCAGAGCTGTGCGCGGCGCGGCTCCTCGGCGCCGTCGCCCTCGGCGGGGTGCTCGCGGGTGACCACGAGGCACATCACGCGCCGCTCGCCGGTCGTGAGCTCCACGGCCCGCGGCGGGAAGGAGCGCGGCCCGCCGAGGCCGCCCTCGGGCGCGTCGATCCTGGCGAGCTCGGCCGCGACGGCGTCGCCGTCGGCCGGACGATCGTTCGGCGATTTCGCGAGCATGCGGGCGACGAGGTCGTCGAGCGCGGCGGGGGTGCCGGGCCGGAGCTCGCGCACGCGGGGCGGGTCCTCGAGGAGGACCTTCATCAGCACGGCGAGGCCGGCGTTCCCCTGAAAGGCGGCGCGGCCGGTGAGGCAGCGGTAGAGGATGCACCCGAGGGCGAACACGTCGACGCGGGCGTCGGCGCTGAGCTCGCCGCGGGCCTGCTCGGGGGCCATGTACCCGGGCGTGCCGAGGACGAGGCCGGCGGCGGTGAGCGGCTCGTCGGTGGCGGCGCGCGCGAGGCCGAAGTCGATGAGGCTCACGCGGTCGAGCGAGCCGCCCTGGAGCAGCAGGTTGCTCGGCTTCAGGTCGCGGTGGACGAGGCCGAGCCTGTGGATCTCGCCGAGGGTCGTCGCGACGCGCAGGCCGAGCTCCAGGGTCTCTTCGAGGGTGAGGCCCTGGCGCGTGAGGCGGTCGGAGAGCGTCTCGCCGTCGAGCCACTCCATGGCGAGGTACGGCTGTCCCCACGCGGTGGCGCCGTGCGCGACGTAGCGCACGACGCCGGGCACGCGGGCCGCCGCGAGCGCCTGCGCCTCGCGCGCGAAGCGGCCGAGGTGCTGGCTGCCCTCGGTGGTCAGGAGCTTGATCGCGACGGCCTCGCCGGTCTCTCGATCGCGGGCCCGGTAGACGGCGCCCATGCCGCCGGAGGCCGCCAGGTGCTCGATGCAGAAGCGGCCGTCGATGATGTCTCCTGCCTGCATCGCTCACCGAGCGCCCCGGGAGGGTGCTCACCGGCGGGCAGACTGCCAGCGAGTCAAGCTCTGCGTCCAGTGCTCATTCCGCCTCGCGCGGCCTCGCGCCCGGTCCGGCGTACGTCTCCGGGGGGGAGAGCCGGCCGGGGCGGACGAGCGCGCGTGTGCGGGGCGCGCGCTGGAAATCTCATCGAAACAGAGGGCAGGGCGGGGGAGCCGCGGGGCAGGTGGGGTGATCGCGACAGGCGGGTGAGCGCGGCAGGTGGGGTGAGCGCGGCAGGCGCGCACAGGCGGCCTCGCGGCGCGGGTGGAGGGGTTGCCATGCGGCGCCTCGAACGCGAAGAAGGCGGGGTGGGCGAGAGGAGCGATCATGGCGACGATGACTCAGTTGCGTGAGCAGACGACCGGGGACGGCAGGCCAGGGCCCGAGGCGCAACCCATCCTGCGCCAGCGCGCGGAGGAGATTCAGCCGTACGGGGCGCTGGCGCGCTATCCGCTCGGGCTCGGCGACGACGTGCGCGCGGCGAGCGTCAAGGCGCTCAACCAGATCCTGAGCGACACGATGGTGCTGCGCGACATGTACAAGAAGCACCACTGGCAGGTATCCGGGGCGACCTTCTATTCGCTGCACCTCCTGCTCGACAAGCACTACGAGGAGCAAGCCAAGCTCGTCGACGACCTGGCCGAGCGGGTGCAGACGCTCGGGGGTATCGCCATCGCGATGGCGCACGACGTCGCGGAGATGTCGAAGATCGAGCGGCCGCCGCGGGGGCGCGAGGAGGTGCCGGTGCAGATCTCGCGGCTGCTCGAGGCGCACGAGCAGATCTTGATCGAGGCGCGCGAGGCGGCGGGCAAGGCGGCGCAGGGCGGCGACGACGGGACGAACGACCTGCTCGTAAGCCAGATTGTCCGCGTCAACGAGATGCAGGTGTGGTTCCTGTCCGAGCACCTCGTGGACACGCCGCTCGTCCGGGCGCGGTAGGCGGCGGGGGCGATGCCGCGCTGAGCGCGGCCGGGGGTGGTCGGGATAACCAGGGTGGATGAGGCCGTCGGATCGCCGCCGGACGCGCGGTCTTGCGCCGTGATCGGCGGTGCGCGATGCTCTGCCGATGCAATTCATCGAGGTGCTCGAGAGCGGCGGTATCGCCGAGGTCGTGTTGAATCGACCCAAGGTCAACGCGATGAGCCAGGCGGTGCTCCGCGAGATGGCCGACGTCTTCCGGCGGCTCGGGGAGGACGACGCCGTGCGCGGGGTCCTCGTCCGCGGCGCCGGCAAGTGCCTGTCCGCGGGGCTCGACCTGCGCGAGGTCGCGTCGCTCGATCGAGAGCGGCTCGCGGGCTTCCTCGACGATTTCGACGCCGCCTTCGGCGCCGCGTTCCGCTTCCCGAAGCCGTTCGCCGCCGCGGTGCACGGCCACGCGCTCGCGGGCGGCGCCGTGCTGGCGATGTGCGCCGACTACATCGCGCTCGGCGACGGCGATCATAAGTTCGGGCTCCCCGAGCTCGTCGTGGGGATCCCGTTTCCGCGCGTCGCCTTCGAGATCGTGCGCGCCGCCTGTCCCACCCGCGCGTTTCGGAGGCTCGTCTTCGGGGCGGACAGCCACTCTCCTGCGGAGGTGTTCGAGATGGGCGTCGGCGACGCGCTCTCCAAGGAGCCGCTCGAGGACGCGCGCCGCTGGCTCGCCACGGCGTGCAGCCGCCCCGCGGCGGCGTTCCGCTTCGTCAAGGCGACCCACCGCAAGGAGGCGTGGGCGCGGATCGCCGCGCCGCTGCCCGAGGAGCGGGAGGCCTTCGTCGAGGCGCTGCTCTCGGCGAAGCAGGTATTGACGGCGACGCTCGCGGGGTGAGGTGCCGAAGCGCCCCGGACGGCTCCGGCAAAGTGCTACCGGCGGGCGCGCCGGGTCACGCGCTGCGGATTCGCGTGCCGAACGCGGCGAGGCGGTCGAGCATGTGCTCGGGGTCGATCAGCGCGTTCGGATGGTAGAGGCCTGGGGCCACGGGCTCGCCGCCGGCGAGCCCGAGCAGCCGCTCCACGGCCACGGCGACGCCGACGGCGGTCATCGGCGCCTGGCCCTCCGGGTGCACGAGCTCGTGGCGCGAACGCCCTCGCGCGCCGTCCTTCTTCACCCCCTCGAGCTCGATCACGATCTCGGTCGAGAACGGCTCGCCTCGCCGGCGGCTGGCCGTCTCCCCGAGCACGAGATCGAACCGGATCGAGCGCGCGTCAGTCGCCGCGGCGATGCTCATGGGATCGAGCACCGGGTAGATCTGGCCCTTCACCTCGGTGCCGTCGACGGTCACGAACGACCGTGAGCCCTCCTCTCCAGCCACCCAGATCCACCGGCCGTCCTTCAGGAGGAGCCCGTTCATCCCGGCCCTGGTCTGGCGCTCGAAGTCGGCGTACGCGGCGGGGCCGCCCACGTCCTGCTCGTCGAGGACCACGCCGATCGCGACGCTCTCGACGCGCGCGTAGCCCCTGGCGAAGTGGAGGGTCGGCAACGTGGCCGAGCCGGCGAGCCAGTGGCTCGCGAGCAGGACGGGCGCGCTCCTCGGCCGCTGCGCGTGGAGCGCGACCTCGGGCGCGAGCTCGAACGCCACCGTCGAGATGTCGACGTAGGCCGCGCCGTTCTCCTGCGCGAAGCGGAGCGCGTTCATCCGTTCGTCCTTCACGAACATGAGCACCGCGCCGTATACCTCGCCCGCCGGCTGCCCGAGATCGGGCCGCTCGAGGTCCACGCGGACAGGGCGCGCGCGGCCGATCTGCTCCGCGACCGCCGCGGCCTTCGCGAGATCTCTCCCGCCGATCGCGATCGGCAGGTCGGGGTAGAGCGCGCGCAGCGTCCTCGCGGTCCGAGAGCCGACGACGCCGGACCCTCCGACGATGAGAACGGACTCCCTCGTGCCCTTCGCCATGTTCGTCATGATGGATGAGCTCCTCTCCGCCCGATCCACCGGGCGTGAACAACTTACCGTTGGTAAGTTACCAATGGTAATGTACACGAGGGCCCGCCCTGTCAAGCGCGCCCGCGGCGTTTTCTCCGCCCTGCGCGCCCCGGGGGCGCCGGTACCTCGATCGCGGGCGAGATGCAGAGGCGGCCTGAGCCCGCCCGCTTCCGGAGGCCGCCTACCGGTACACGACCGTCGACCCGGCGGCGATCAAATCCAGCCGGTACGCCTCGCCTTCGCTGCGCGCGGCAAGCTCGCTGATCGGCTCGCGGTAGAACTCGTAGGTCGAATGGTGAATGGGCAGCACGTGTCGCGGCTGAACGGCCCGGGCGAGCGCGACCACGTCCGACGCCCGCATGCTGATCAGCCCGAAAGGCCCGGTCGCGCCCACCCCACCGACATGGGGTACCAGCAGATCCGGTCTACCCCGCGACCGGGCTGCAGCGATCACCTCCTCGGTCGGCATCGAATCGCCCGTCCAGTAGATCGCTCGCCGCCAGCTGCCTTCCGTCAGCTCGACCCAGTATCCGTTTCCCTTGCCGAGAGCCCCGGCAATCTTCGGATCGCTCGAATGGTGCGCGGGCATGGCGGTGATGAACACTGCGCGCCCTGCGCCAGCAGCCAGCCTCCGCATGTCTCCCCACTGCATACCCTCCACGCGCCTGAACCCTTTGGCGGTCACCGTCCTCACGTCGGCCATCGGCAGCAGGATAGGCAGCGAACGATCAAGATCAGCCCACGCCTGCTGATCGAAATGGTCTTCATGGGCATGGCTGAGCAGAACGAGGTCCGCTACCTTGGGGTCGATGCCGCTGAACGGCGTCGACCGATGGTGCTGCACGACCTTCCGGTAGTCCACGGGCTCGTTGGGGTCGCCCATCGAGAAGCTCTCTCCCAGCACCGGATCCGTCAGGATGGTCAGATCGCCGAACGAGATCGCCATCGTCGGCCCCCCGACCCACGTGACGTGGAGCACGGGCTCTTGCCCAGGTTCGCTCGACCGGGCCGCGGAGGTGCGGTCAGGCCGCAGCGCGCAGCCTTGCAGCGTCAGCAGCGAAAGAGCCCAGAGAAAATTGCGCCGAGTAGAATCCATTCGCCTGCTCCGTGGTGATGACGGGCAAAGCGTAGCGCCTGCAGTGGGGGCAGACGAGATGGACAATCTCGCCGAGACTGACTAAAAAACTTGTTCAATGATCAGCCTCCCGCAGATCCAGGCGTTCATCGAGGTCGCACGATCGGGCAGCTTCGCCGCGGCAAGCCAGCACCTATCTTTGCCGCGATCCACGGTGAGCGCGCGGGTGCGTGCCCTGGAAGCACGCTTGAACGTCCGCCTGCTACATCGAACCACCCGCCGCGTCACGCTGACGGACGAGGGCCGCTCCTACATGGAGCAGTGCGAAGCAGCCATCGACGTGCTCACGAAAGCCGAGAGCCAGCTCACGCGGTCGAACGAGCTCGCCGGCACGATACGGCTCACGGTGCCGCTCGACATGCCCAAGCCGGCATTGGCACGTTTGCTCGGCGCGTTCATCGAGCGGCATCCCGGGATCCGAGTTGAGACCGTGGTCAGCGACGAGCTCTTGAACCTGGTGGCCCACAACATCGACCTCGCCCTGCGTGGCGGCTCCCCCGGCACCCTGGGCGTCGTGGCGCGCAAGCTCGGCGAGGGCGGACTAGCCTTTCATGCCAGCCCCGAGTACATCAAGACGCGGCGCGTTGGGAAGACGCTCGTCCACCTGCACGAGCATGCGATCTACGACCCTGCGCAGCGCCTGCGGAAGCGCGCTCGTTCAAGCCTGCAGCCGTCCCCGCTCTCCACGCGCAATTTCGAGCTTGCAAAGACCTTTGCGCTGCAAGGGCGCGGGATCGCCCTGCTGCCGGAGAGCCTGTGCGCCGAGGAGGTGAAATCCGGCGCCCTGGCGAGGCTGTCCTCCATCCATCGAGTCCCTGCGCTGCCGCTCTATCTGGTGATGCCTTCGAGAGCCCATGTTCCCGCTCGGGTGCGGGCGCTGGTTGATTTCATCACTGACCCAGGAAAGGTGTCCTCCCTCCTTTGAGTCGCCCCTCCCCGCGAGGCTCAGCCCCTGATGGTGGCGCGGTGGATGGGCGCGGCGAGATCGGCGGCTCACCCGCAGGGCGCGCAGCTGCCGCCGCAATCCACGCCGGTCTCGCCGGCGTTCATCACGCCGTCGGTGCATGAGGGCTCCTGGCACGCACCCGCCCAGCAGACGCCGCTCTCGCAGCTCGCGCCCGTCCTGCAGCCTTGACCCGCCGCGCAGGGCTGGCAGGGGAACACCCCGCAGTCGACCCCCGTCTCATCCCCGTTCTGCGCGCCGTCCTCGCACGTCGGCGCCGCGCAGAGACCCCCGCCGCAGACCTTGCTCTCGCAATCTGCTCTCGTCCCGCAGGCTTCACCGGTGGTGCATGGGCGGCACGTACCGCCGCAGTCCCTCGCGGTCTCCCCGAGCGCGACATCGACAACGTTGTTCGTGCAGTGGGACGGCACACAGACCACGCCGGAGCAAGCCAGGCCGTTGGGACAGTCGTTCATGGTCACGTCGCCATCAAAGCACGCCACGCACGTGCCCACATGGCACATCCTCTGTTGCTCGTCCGGACATTCCGCGCCTTCGGTCAGCGGCTTGTTGACCGGCCCGCCCTCGCCACAGCTATCGTACGTACACTGCTCGCCGTCGTCGTAGACGTCGGACGGGTCCTCGAACTCGATGAGCTCGCCCGTGACCGTGCACTCGACCCGCCGGCAATCTCCCTTTCGCTGTGAGGCGACCGGCCCGGGGTGGATCTCCACGGTGCACGCGCCCTCGACGCACCGCCCGGCCCCGCACGCGCGGCTCGGCGGCCCAGGGCACTCCGCGTCGCTCTTGCAGCCAGCGTCGACGCCGCCATCAGGCTCGCATGCCTCCGTTCCCGGAGCGCACTCCGCGCACGGCCTGCATGACAGAGGGCAATCCGGATCCGCCGCCTCGCTGGGAGTGCAACAGATATGCTCTTCCAAGTCGACACACTGGCAACGATCGCCGACGCAGGTCGCTCCGGGGATGTCCTGGTACTCTGTGTGACAATCGGCGTCGTCCTCGCAGTAGCCTCCCAGAGAAGGAGAATCCCCGGCACAAGAGCCCACGAACCACGCGGCGCCAGCGAGCACCGACGCGGCGAGCACCACGCGGCGAAATAGCGTATTCATGCGAACAGAGCCTCCGGGCACGACCCTTCGCTCGCCGGAAAAAGAGACCAGCGAGGGGCGCGGACTGCCCTCTACACGGCTCCTCCTATACAGCACCGGAGTCGCAGAAGCGCGTAAGAAATCGACAGAAAGCCCTGCTAAAGGCTGGAAATGTCGAGGGCGTCAACGGAACGTGCTGGAACGCGCGTCGGGCCAGCTTGCCCCGCACTCGTACCAGTCCGCGTTGCACGGCGGCACCGGCTCCTTCGGCTCCGGCGGAGCAGGCGCCGGCGCCGCCGCGGTCGCGGGGGCCGTGGGCTCCGGGCTCGCCCCGAGCGCGGGCCTCGGGCGGAGGGGGCGTTTCCTCGGGACAGCGTCCAGCTCCCCGGGAGCCGGCGCGGCGCGCGCAGCCAGCACGAGGACGCGCGGGAGCCGCGCGACGGCCGGCGGGCGCGCCGCAGACGGCGAGCCGAGATGGAGCCGTCCGAGGAGCGCTGCCGCCGCCGCCGCGAGGACCAGGCCGCCTGCTCCCACCGTGAGCGCAATCCGAGTCCGCCTCCCGGGAGGCGAAGGTGGCCTGTTCACCTGCGCGCCGGGCGCAGACGCAGACCCCGTCGAGATCGAGGAGGAAACGTCGCGCGGCCGCTCCGTCACCTCCTCGCTCTGCGGCTCGGGCCGCCGGTCCTGCGGCGTCGCGCCCCCAGACCTCGGGCCTGCCGCACCCGAGGGCCGCGCCAACCCGTCGGACAGCGGCGCCGGGCGCTGCGACCCCCCGCCGCGCGACGCCGTCGACGCGCGGCGCACCCCGGCGCCGGCCCCCCGGTCGACCTCGCCTTGCCAGCGACACCAGCCCTCGAGCGCGCCGTGCAGCGCCGCGATGAGCTCCGCCATGTCGCGGTACCGGGCCTCCGGGGCCCTCTCGGTCGCGCGCCTCACGACGCCCGCGACCAGCGGCGGCAAGGGGACGAAGGTCTCGAGCGGCAGCGGCGTGGTGTTCAGGATGCAGCGGACGAGCTCCTCCGGCGCTCGCTCCGCGAACGGCCGGCGCAGCCCGATCAGCTCGTAGAGCACGAGGCCCAGCGCGTGGACGTCGGTCCGCTCGTCCAGGACCGCGGGCTCCGCGAGCTGCTCGGGCGCCCGGTACGCCGGCGCCGTCGCCGCGTCCGCCGCGCTCAGACCGAAGAGCTGCGCGAGACCCAGGCCGGTGAGCTTGAAGGAGCCGTCGTCGAGCAGGATCACGCGCTCCGGGCAGAGGTCCCCATGGAAGATCCCCGCGGCGTGCGCGATCTTCAGGACCTCGGCGACCTCGGCGACCTGAGAGAGCACCCACGGCGGCGTGATGCTCCCGGGGCGCTCCTCGAGAAGGGCGCGCAGCGACCGGCCGTCGCACCGCTCCGTCGCCGCCCAGCAGAACGAGCCCCCGAGGCCGCCGTCGAGCACCAGCGGGACCTCCTCGATGCGCCGGCTCACGGCGCGCAGCCGCTCGAGACCGTCGCGGAACCCGCCGGGCACCGCCTCGCTCAGGTAGAGCAGCGCGTCCCGGCCGTCGCGATCGACGGCGGCATAGACGTCCACACGGCCGAGGCCCTCCAGCCGCTCGACGATCCGGTATCCCAGTCCAGACCCATCTACCACGCCGCCTCCAGGTGGAGCCGCGTCCCCACCGCGGTCAACCTCGGGCCGCGGCTCCTCGGGGTGCTCCGGGGATAAAAGGCGTAGATCAGCGTCGCCGTGGCCAGGAGCGCGCCGGCCGTCAGCGCGACCGCGGCGCGCTCCTCGGCGAGCTCCATCGCGCTGTAGGCGCGCTGCGCGCGCTGGAGCTCCAGGCCGGCGATCCGGTAGCCTCCGTGGTTGCGCTCGAGCAGGTCGTCGAACCTGCGCTCGTGCTCGCCCGACCGCGCGAGCAGCACCGCGCCGAGCGTGACGCACCCGGCGGACGCGACGGTGCCCAGCAGGACGAGCCCCGGCGCGGGCCCCGCGCCCGGCTCGGCCCGCGCCGGCGCGCGCGGCGCCGGTGGACGCGGCGCCGCCGCGCCCGGCTCGACCCGCGCCGGCGGGCGCGCCGCTGCCGCTCCGGTGTCCGTCGGCGCGGCGGGATCCAGGACGACCTGGCGCGCGTCCCCCGCGCGCACCTCCACGGTGGTCTCCTGCGCCGCCTCGCCGAGCGCCGCCCGGACGCGGTGCGCGCCGGGCGCGACGAACACCGCGCGCCCGAGCGGCGCCCGCCCAACGGGCCGGCCGTCGACCGACAGCTCCGCGCCCCGGGGCACGGCGAAGGTCAACGCGCCGACCGCCTGCTTCGCCCGCGCGAGATCCAGCGCTCGGCTCTGGTGCCGCTCACGCGCCCCGGCGTCCGCCGGCGCCGGCGTCCTCTCCAGACACGCCGTGAGAAACTCGGCCGCTCTGGGCATGTCCCCGATCCGGAACGAGAGCTGCCCGACGTTGCACGCCGCCTTCTCCGACGGTTCGAGTTGCCACAGCTGCAACCACAGGTCCCGCGCCTCCGCGAGCTGACCCTCCGCCACGGCCCGGTCGGCCGAGCGCTGGAGTCGAGCCTTGGGGCCGCTCGGGGGGGCGTCCGCGCCAGCGGCCAAAGGCACGAGGACCAGCGCCAGGGAGAGCAACGATCGAACGAGCGCTCGCGACGGCGTGATGTTCACCAGCAGCTACATACCAAAAACAGATCACGCCGAGGGGAGCTTGCAGGAGATCCCCAAAAACACTGGATCGGTGGCAATTGGGGACGCTTCGACGTAATGCTTCGATTCGCAGCCACGCCCCCGGCTACCCCAGCAGCCGCTTCCACTGCTCCGACAGCCGCTGCGTCGACACCGGGACAGCCGCCTTCAGCTCGGGCGCGAACAGCGACACCCGCAGCTCCTCGATCAGCCAGCGGAACGACTCCAGCTCTTCCGCGGGAACCCCCTTGTTGAGGAGCGCCTGCTGATGCTTGAGGTAATCCTGCCAGAACGGCAGCACCTGCGCGGCCTTGGCCTGATCCTTCTGCGGCCCGTTCGGCAGCCGCTCGAGCCGGATCTGGACGGCGCGCAGGTAGCGCGGCAGGTGCGCGAGCCGGTCGAGCGGGGCGCGCGCGAACATCCCGACCGGCAGCAGGAAGTCGACCTGCGTGCGCACGTCGTCGAGCGCCTGCCTCGGCGAGCCCGGCTTCCCCGCCATCGACCGGAGCATCGACTGCACGCGATCGAGCTCGACCCCGATCTCGCGCGCCATCCCCGAGAGCCTCCCCAGCACGCCCTGCAGCGACCGCCGGCCCTCGTCCAGACGCGCCTGGAACGCGGCCCGCGTCCTCGGGAACGCCGCGGGATCGCCGAGCTGGAACGCCTCGTCGAGCGCGCGCAGCGCGATCTGCCGGGCCAGGCTCGGCTCGCCCGGGGCCACCTTGGCGCCGAGCCCGCTCACGGCCACGGCGCTGCGCAGCGGCTGCTCGAGCTGGCTCATCTTGCCCCCCATCTGCAGCAGCACGAGCCGCCGCAGCCCGGCGCGCGTCGCCTCGGCGGCCGCCGCCCTCGACGCGAGCACCCGCACCGAGACCGACGCCTCGTTGTCGATCAGCGCCGGATAGCCGAACACCTTCTGCCCCCCGGCGTCGACCTGCACGCGCTCGGGCAGCGCGTCGACCCCGAACGACGTCAGCCCGTCCCGCTCCAGACCCGCCTTGCCGACCCTCGCCCAGGCCTCGCGCGCCCGGCCGGACAGCCGCTCCTTGAGCTCCCGCAGGTCGCGCCCCTCCCCGATCACCCGGCCGTCCTCGCCGATCACGCGGAAATAGAAGCGCAGGTACGGCGGGAGATCGTCGGGCCGGAACGCGTCCGCCGGCACGCGCTCGCCGGTGCGATCCTCGACGGCGGCCGCGAGCGCCGGCCGCATCGGGCCCTGGAACGGCCGGAGATCCGCCGCGATCTCCCGGGCGACCTCCCGGAGCGGGACCAGCGCCTTGCGGAGCGACTTCGGCAGCGTCTCGAGCAGCAGGGCGATCTTCTCGGCGTGCCACCCGGGGATCATCCACTCGAGCTCGTCCGGATCGGCCTGCGGCAGGAGCACCAGCGGCAGCGACAGCGAGATGCCGTCGTCGTCCTCGCCAGGATCGAAGCGGTACGAGAGCGGCACGGTCGCGCCGTAGAGGTCGAGCGCGTCGGGGAAGCGCTCGGGCGTGAGCTCTGCGGCCTCGTCGAGCAGGACGTCGGCGAGCGACAGGGACAGCACCCGCGGGTCCTTCTCCTCGGCCTCCTTCCGCCACGCCTCGAACGTCTTTCCGCTGTACACCCCCTCGGGCACGCGGCGGTCGAAGAAGAGCTCGAGCGCGTGCTCGTCCGCCAGCATCTCGCTCCTCCGCGCCTTGTCGCGCAGCCGGCTCACCTCCTCGAACAGCCGGCGGTTCGCCTCCATGAACGCCCCGCGCGTCGTGTATTCCTGCCGGACCAGCGCGTGGAGGAGGAAGATCGGGCGCGCCGCCTTCGGATCGATCGTCCCGTAATCGACCCTGCGGTCCCGCGCGATCGGCAGCCCGTAGAGCGTCACCTGCTCCTTGGCCATCACCGCCGCCGGCTTCGCGGCCCAGTGAGGATCGCCGTAGCTGCGCTTGCAGAGCGGCCCGGCCGCGGCCTCGATCCACGCGGGATCGAGGGCCGCCGCCATCCGGGCGAAGAGCTGCGATGTCTCGACCAGCTCGGCGGCCATGATCCACGCGGGCGGCTTCTTCGCGAGGCCCGAGGACGGGTGGAGCTGAAACCGCGTCTGCCTTGCGCCGAGATACACCCGGTTCTCCTGGTTCCACATGCCGATACGGCTGAGCAGGCCGGGCAGGAGCGCGCGATGGATGGCGTCGCCCTTCGCGGGCGCGCCGTTCGGCGAGAAGCCCATCTCCTTCGTGATGCGGCTGAGCTGCCGGTGCACGTCGGCCCACTCGCGCATGCGGAGGTACGACACGAAATGATCGCGGCACGCCTTCCGGAGCTGGTTCTGCGTCAGCCGGCCCTGCGCGTCCTGGTAGAAGCTCCACAGCTTCAGCAGCCCCACGAAGTCCGACGTCTCGTCCTTGAACTTCCGGTGCGCGTCGTCGGCCTGCTTCTGCGCCGAGAGCGGCCGCTCCCGCGGATCCTGCACCCCGAGCGCGGCGGCGATGATCAGCACCTCGGCGAGCGCCCCCTCGCGCTCGCCGCCCAGGACCATCCGGCCGAGCCGCGGATCGAGCGGCAGCCGCGCGAGCTTCCGGCCGATGTCCGTGAGCGCGCCCGACTCGTCGAGCGCGCCGATCTCCTCGAGGACCCGATAGCCCTCGTCCACGGCGCGCTTCGACGGCGGGTCGAGGAACGGAAAATCCTCGATGGCCCCGAGCCCGAGCGCCTTCATCTGCAGGATCACGCCCGAGAGGCCGACGCGCAGGATCTCCGGATCGGTGTAGGCAGGCCGCGCCTGATAGTCCTGCTCGGCGTAGAGCCGGAAGCAGACGCCGCTCTGCACGCGGCCCGCGCGCCCCTTGCGCTGATCGGCGCTCGCGCGCGAGATGGGCTCGATCTGGAGCTGGGTGACGCCGGTGCGGGGGCTGTATCGGTTGACCCGGGCGAGCCCCGCGTCGACCACATACACGATGCCTGGAATGGTGAGCGACGTCTCCGCCACGTTGGTCGCGAGCACGATCCGCCGCCCCGGGATCGACTGGAACACGCGCTGCTGGTCGCCCTGCGGGAGCCGCCCGTAGAGCGGCAAGAGCGTCGTGTGCGGCAGGCCGTGGCGCTCGAGCTCGGCCATCGTGTCATGGATCTCCCGCTCGCCCGGGAGGAAGACGAGGATATCCCCGCGCGGGTCGATCTCGGTGATCTCCTCGACCGTGCTCGCGACCGCGTCGGCGATCTCCGGCTCGCCGCTCTCGGGGGGACGGTGGATGACCTCCACGGGATACGTGCGGCCGGAGACCTCGATGACCGGCGCGCCGTCGAAAAAGGCCGCGAACCGATCGGTCTCGAGCGTGGCGGAGCTGATGATGACGCGGAGATCCGGCCGCCTCGGCAAGAGGCGTTTGAGGTACCCGAGCAAGAAATCGATGTTGAGGCTGCGCTCGTGGGCCTCGTCGATGATGAGCGTGTCGTAGTCCGAGAGCCGCGGATCGCCCTGGATCTCGGCGAGGACGATGCCGTCGGTCATGTACTTGACGTACGTCGCCGGGCTCGTCCTGTCCGAGAAGCGGATCTTGTAGCCGACCTCCTTGCCCAGCTCGACGCCGAGCTCCTTGGCGACGCGGGCCGCGACGCTGGTGGCGGCGATGCGGCGCGGCTGCGTCACGCCGATCCGCGCGTGGAGCCCGCGGCCCATGGCCAGGCAGATCTTGGGGAGCTGCGTGGTCTTGCCCGAGCCGGTCTCGCCCGCGACGATCACCACCGGGTGCCCCTCGATGGCCCGGGCGATGTCGAGCACCCGCGCCGAGATGGGCAGCTCCTCGGGAAAGCGGACCGGGCTCGCGGACGCGGGCGGCGGTGACGTCTGGCCGCCGGGGGCGGCCGGCGCAGGGGAGGATTCGTGCGGAACGCGGGAGCTCACGGTGCGCGAGGGGGTAGCACCTCCCGCCGCGGCGCGCCGTCGAAGCCGTGCGCTCGCGGGGCGCGGCGCCGCGCCGCCGTGGGGAGCGCGCGGCTCCGAGGGCGCGCCGCCCCTCCGCCGGCGCGCGCGCGACCGGTCAATCCTCGTCGTCGCCGCCGTCCTCGCACTTCGGATCGCGGCAGCGGCCTTGGACGATGTCGCGGCACAGCTCGTCGCGCTTCTTCTCGTCCAGGTCCTCGTCGAGCGCGGCGAAGATCAGCTGCATCCGGCACTCGAGCGTGCCCTCGACGCGCAGCCGGCTGCACGCGTTGAACACGGTCGGCGCCGGCCAGAGCGAGCACATGACCGTGCAGCTCTCGAGATCCGGCACCCGCAGCGGGCACAGGGCCGCGTACAGCGTGCAGAGCGTCTCGCACCGCCCGGCGCACCCGTCGGCGCCGTCCGGGCCGAGCGGCCCGGCGTCGGTGCAGCCGGCGGGATCGCCCGTCTCCACCGGCCGGCACGCGGCATAGCCCGCGGGCGACGGCATCGCCTCGCACACGGTGCAGCACGCCTCGACCGACGGATACTGCGGCGCGAGCTCGCACCGATCCATCGAATTGATGCAGTGCGTCGAACATTCGGCGATCTCGCAGGGGCCGATCTGCTGCTGCGGCGGCGGCGTGGGCGGCGGCGGCGTGGCCGCCGGCGGGGGCCCGCTGTCCTGGCCCGCGTCGCCGGCGTCGGCGTCGGTCTCCACGCTGCCGCCGTCGGTCGCGAGGGTGCCGCCCTCGCCGCCTTCGCCGGGCAGCGGGGCGATGACCTGGCAGCCGGCGAGCCACGCGGCGAGCGCGCAGGCGATCGCGGAGCGCGCCTTCACAACGTCCCCCGCACGCCGATGTAGCCCGGGCCGACCGCCCAGGTGACGTTCGAGGCCGGCGCCCGCGCGCTCTCCAGCCCGAGGGCGACGCCCCCGACGGCCGCGCCGGCGATGGCGAGGCCGAACCCCACGTTCGAGACCCAGCCCAGCGCGTTCGCGCTGCCTCGCGCGCCGTCGGAGCAGCGCGCGGTGCCCTGCCGGCACGCGTCCTCGAGGTCGCTCCGCGCGCCCAGGTAAGCCGCGCCCGCGCCGAGCCCCACCGCGAGCCCGGCGCCCGAGGCGATGAACCCGCCGATGGCCCACGCCGAGGCCTTGCCCGAGGACGGCTCCGGGGTGAGGGCGACGTCCAGCGTCGTGACCTCCCGCTCCGGGACGTAGACCCGCTGCCGGGCGCCGACGTAGCCGTCGGCCTCGACCTCGACCCAGTGGTTGCCCGGGTCGATCGGCGACCCCTCCGCGGAGACCTTCACCTCTTGCCCGTCGACCTTGAGCCTGGCGCCGGCCGGGCTCGGCGTGAGCCTCACCTTCAGCCGGGGGATGCGCTGATCGAGCTCGCTGCGCAGGGCGTCGGCGCGGCGCCGCGCCTGCGTGAACGGCCAGGGCTCTCCGGGGGTCGCGCGCGACGAGGCGATCGTCGACGCGAGCTCGCGCGCCTCGCTGAGCCGCCCGATCGCGGTGAGCGTCTTCGCGACCTCGATGGAGGTCGTGGGCACGCAGACCAGGCGCTCGGCGCGCTGGTAGGCGCGGAGCGCCTCCGCGTAGCGCTTCTGGGCGAAGAGCTCGTCGCCCGTGTACACGAGCTCCCGGGCCTCGGTCCGCGCCTTGTCGCCGGCCTCGCCGCTGGCGGCGCCCGCGTCCTCGCCGGCGAGCGCGGGGGAGGCCGCGAGCAGCAGGCCGGCGATCATCATCAGGGTCGTGGGCCGGGAGTGCATGGATTTCCCCCGTCAGAATCCGAGATCGCGCCGCGCGCGGCTTCGCGTCGCGACCTTCTTGGCCGGCGGCTCGCCGGACGCCGCGCGCGCCTGCGCGGCGACCGGCGCCTTGCGCGCGGCCGGCGCCGCGGCCGGGGCCTCGGCCGCCGGCTGGATGTCGGGCTGCGACGCGCTCGCCGCGGGGCGCGGCGCGCTGGCCGGGGCCTCGGGCTGCGGCGCGCTCGTCGCGCACTGGGCCGCGGGCTCGGCGGCGGGGGCGGCGTGCGCCGACGGCCCGGCGCCGAGCATCGTGAGCGACGCGAGGTGCGCGGCCGGCGCCGCCGCCGTCCGGGTGACGCCGGCCCACGCCAGGGTGCTCACCCCCATCACGGCGGCCGCCGCCACGGCCCAGGTGCGCGCCCGCGACCGCTGCCGCGGCGAGATGGCGCCGAGCGTGCCGAACGGCATCAGCGTGGTCACGAGGGACGAGAACCCCTCGCCCGAGGCGAGCGAGTCGCGCGGGGGCATCATCTCCGTCAGGGCGGGCCGCGCGTCGCGCGGGGCGGCGACGGCGGCGTCCAGCGCCTCGAGGACGGCGCGGGCGCTCTGGACGCGGCGCGCCGGGTCCGGCTCGAGCAGCGAGAGGACCCAGGCGTCGATCGCGGGCGGCAGGCCCGGGACGAGGCGGGACGGCGGCGGGGGCGGCCCGCGGTCGATCGCGACCGCCACCGCGGCGATGGTGGCCCCGCCGAACGGGGTCTGTCCGGTCAGGCAGAAATAGGCCACGACGCCGAGCGCCCAGAGGTCGCTGTGCGGCCCGACCTTGGCGCCGCCCGCCATCTGCTCCGGCGACATGAAGTGCGGCGTCCCCATGATGGCGCCCGTGACCGTGAGCCGCTCGGCCTCCTCGGCGGTGTTCTTGGCGATGCCGAAGTCGAGCACCTTCACGAACGGCTCGCTCTCGCCCGCCACGAGGAAGATGTTCTCGGGCTTGACGTCGCGGTGGACGATGCCGGCCTCGTGCGCCTTGGCCAGCGCGGCGCACGTCTGGCGCAGGATGGTCGCCGTCTCGTCGAGCGAGAGCCGCCCGCGGCGCTCGACGAGGTCGTGGAGCGTCTCGCCTTCGAGGTGCTCCATGACGATGTACGGGACGCCCTGATCGGTGAACCCCAGGTCGAACACCCGCACCACGTGCGGGCTCTGGATCCGGGCGGCGGCCTCCGCCTCACGCCGGAGCCGGGTGACGGCGAGCGGGTGATCGGCGTAGATGTCGCGGAGGAATTTGACCGCGACCTGCGTCTTGAGCCCGACGTGTTCGGCGAGCCAGACGCTCCCCATCCCGCCTTGGCCGAGCGCGCGGAGGAGCCGCAGCTGCGCGCCCACCTGCATCCCCGGCAGCGGCGCGCGGTCCGAGCTCGACGGCGCGGTGTGGCACCTTGCCTCAGCTGGGGCGATCAGGCACGGCGATGGCTGTGTGGCCTCACCCATTCCTACCGTCTTGCTCATGCCGGAGGGGGCTTGCATGCGGCGAGCCAGCGTCTCGATTGAACGGTTCCAAGGACATGGGCTGGAGTCGGCGTGGCGCATCGTGGCGCGAGGCCGCGCCGCACAGAGCCCTCGTGACAGTTCGCTACAGGCGAGGTTACCGACGTGGGCGCGCCTCGCGGCGCTCCACGTCAATACGGTCGCGCGCATCGCGCCTTGCGGGCTGCGCCACATCTCCGGGAGCCGCCGCGCCGATCGGCCCGTCACGCCGCCTGGACTCGCGATGTCGCCCGCCGTGCGCTCCGGGCGACCGCGCGCCGTCGCGGCCGGCGCAGGTCGTCGGCGCGCCGCGCGGGCGCGGCCGCCCGAGGTGTGATGTCGAGAGCGACGCGATCGGGCGCATGTCCGAGCTCGGCGTTGCCGGATGGATGATGACGCGCAACGTATCTGTGCCGTTGCCGACACGAGGCCGCTCCGGGGCGCGCACCCCGGAGCCGGGGAGTGTCGAGACAACCGCGCTCGCGCGGCGCCAATCGAGCGGGCGAGCGGGCGAGCGACGGCCGGCAGAGCTTGCGCGATCTCGCGAGCGCGGCCGTCGATCAGGGGTTGTGTCGCGCGGACGAAGCAAGCAGTCTACGCGCAGCGATGCAGCCTCTCTTCCTCTGCTTCCTGGCGGGCGTCGGCCTCCTCGCCGCGGCGTGCGATGCCCCTCCCGCGGAGGCGCCCAAGCCGGTCCAACTCCCGCCCGTGCCCCCGGGCGAGCTCCGCAGCCCGGAGGCGTTCGCGTCGATCCGGGACGACGACGCGCGCGCGGCCTCGCTCTTCCTCGAGGCGAGCAAGGTGCTGCTCCATCCGCGCTGCGTGAACTGCCACCCGCACGACGGCGTCCCGCGCCAGGGCGACGCCGGCGAGCGCCACAGCCCGCCCGTCGAGCGCGGCCCGGCGGATCGCGGGCTCGCGGCGCTGGAGTGCACGTCGTGCCACCAGGTGCAGAACCTCGATTTCGCCCGCGTGCCCGGGGCGCCGGGCTGGCACCTCGCGCCGGCCGAGATGGCCTGGCTCGGCCGCTCGCCCGCGGCGATCTGCGCCCAGATCAAGGATCCGGCGCGCAACGGCAAGAAGACGCTCGCGCAGATCGTCGAGCACTCCGCGCACGACGAGCTCGTCGCGTGGGGGTGGGCGCCCGGGCACGGCCGCACGAAGGCGCCCGGCTCGCAGGCGGGCTTCGGCGCGCTCATCGATGCGTGGGTGAAGGCGGGCGCCGCGTGCCCGCCCGAGGAGTCCCGACCATGATCATCCTGAAGGTGAACGGCGCCGAGCAGAAGCTCGACGTGGATCCGGAGATGCCGCTGCTCTGGGTGCTGCGCGACGTGCTCGGCCTCACGGGGACCAAGTACGGTTGCGGCCAGGCGCTCTGCGGGGCGTGCGTGGTGCACATCGACGGCGAGACCGTGCGCGCCTGCGTGACGCCGGTGAAGCGCGCCGCCGGCGGCTCGGTGACGACCATCGAGGGGCTCAGCCCGGCCGGCGATCACCCGCTGCAGCGCGCGTGGGTGGAGCTCGGCGTCCCGCAGTGCGGCTTCTGCCAGGCGGGGCAGATCATGAGCGCGGCCGCGCTCTTGCGGAAGAACCCGCGCCCCTCGAACGAGGACATCGACAAGTCGCTCGCCGGCAACATCTGCCGGTGCGGCACGTACACGCGCATCCGCGCCGCGGTCCGCAAGGCCGCCGGCCTGCCCACGGAGTGAAGATGGAACAGCAACGCGTCGTCCTCCTCCGCCGCTCCTTCCTCGCGGGGCTCGGGCTCGCGATGGGCGGGCTCGCGCTCGGGCTCGCCGAGGGCGACGCCGATGCCGCGCCGCCCCCGCCGGCCCCGACGCCCGGGCCTTCCACGCTGCCGACCGAGCCGGGGCTCCGGACCGGCGTGTTCCTCCACATCGGGACCGACGGCACGGTCTCGATCGTCTGCCACCGGTCGGAGATGGGGCAGGGGATCCGGAGCTCGCTGCCGGTCCTCGTCGCCGACGAGCTCGGCGCCGACATGGCGCGGGTGAAGATCGTGCAGGGCGACGGCGACAAGGCCTACGGCGATCAGAACACCGACGGCTCGCGCAGCGTGCGCAACGGCTACGAGCCGATGCGGCGCGTGGGCGCGACGGCGCGCGCCATGCTGGTCGCGGCCGCGGCGAAGAAGTGGCGCGTGCCCGCCGCCGAGTGCGTGGCCGAGCAGCACGCCGTCCACCACGCGAAGTCGAAGCGCTCGCTCGATTTCCGCGAGCTCGTGGCCGACGCGGCGAAGCTCCCGGTGCCCGACGCGAAGACCGTCGCGCTCCGCCCCGTCGCCGAGCTGAAGCGCGTCGGCGGCCCGCTCCCGCTGCTCGACGGGCCGGCCATCGTGACGGGCGCCGCGCAGTTCGGCGCGGACGTACGCCTGCCGGGCATGCTCACCGCGGTCATCGCGCGCCCGCCGGTCGTGGGGGGCAAGGTAGCGCGGTACGACGGGGCGCGGGCGCTGGCCGTCCCGGGCGTGAAGAAGCTCGTGGAGCTGCCGGGCCCGACGGGCGGCGCGGTCGGGTTCCAGCCGCTCGGCGGGGTCGCGGTCGTGGCGGACACGACGTGGGCCGCGATGCGCGGTCGCGCGGCGCTGCAAATCGAGTGGGATCACGGCGCGAACGCGGCGTACGACTCGGGGAGCTATCGCCAGGCGCTCTCGGCCGCGGTGCGGGCGCCGGGCAAGGTGGTGCGCAAGGTCGGCGACGTGGACGGGGCGTTCGCGAAGGCGGCGCGCACGATCGAGGCCGAGTACTACGTGCCGCACCTGGCGCACGCGGCGATGGAGCCGCCGTCGGCGGTGGCGCGGGTCGACGCGAACGGCTGCGAGGTGTGGGCGCCGACGCAGAACCCGCAGGCGGCGCGGACCGAGGTGGCGCGGGCGCTCGGCGTCGGCGAGGACAAGGTCGCGGTGCACGTGACGTTCCTCGGCGGCGGCTTCGGCCGGAAGTCGAAGCCGGACTACTGCGCCGAGGCGGCGCTGCTCGCGCGCGCCATGGGCGCGCCGGTGCGGGTGCAGTGGACCCGCGAGGACGACGTGCAGAGCGGGTATTTCCACAGCGTGAGTGCGCAGTACCTCAAGGCGGGGCTCGACGCGGACGGCAAGGTGAGCGCCTGGCTGCACCGGACGGCGTTTCCGCCGATCCCGTCGACGTTCGACGGGAAGGTGAAGACCCCGAGCGAGAACGAGCTCGGCCTCGGCGTGCTCGACCTCGCGCTCGCGTCCCCGAACGTCCGCGCCGAGGCGTGCGACGCGCCGGCGCACGTCCGGATCGGGTGGCTCCGGTCGGTCTGCAACATCTTCCACGCCTTCGCGGTGCAGAGCTTCATCGACGAGATCGCCCACGCGCGGCAAGCCGATCCGCGCGACGTGCTGCTCGAGGTGCTCGGCCCGGCCCGGCAGGCGTCGCCGGCCGAGCTGGGGGTGCAGAAGGTCCCGAACTACGGGGCGCCGATCGAGCAGCACCCGGTCGACGTGGGCCGGCTGCGGCACGTCATCGAGCGCGTGACGGAGATCTCGGGGTGGGCCGCCGCGCGCAAGGCGGGCCGTGCGGTGGGCCTCGCCGCGCACCGGAGCTTCCTCACCTACGTGGCGGTGGTCGCTGCGGTGTCGAAGGACGCGCTCGGCAAGGTGCAGGTCGACGAGGTGTGGCTCGTCGCCGACCCCGGCACGGTCGTCAACCTGGATCGCGTGCGCTCGCAGATGGAGGGCGCGGTCGTCTTCGGGATGAGCATCGCGCTCCACGGCGCCATCACGGTGAAGGGCGGGGCGGTCGAGCAGACGAACTTCCGCGACTACCCGGTGGTGCGGAGCACGGAGGTGCCGAAGCGCATCCACGTGGAGATCGTGAAGAGCGACGCGCCGCCCGGCGGCGTCGGGGAGCCCGGGGTGCCGCCGGTGGCGCCCGCGATCGCGAACGCGGTGTTCGCCCTGACGAAGACGCGCGCTCGGGAGCTCCCGCTGCGGCGCCTGGGGCTGTGACGGGGGCGGCCGCGGCGGATCCCCTCTCCGACGCGGCCCTATCCTGCGGCAGCGCAGCGCGCCGCGGCTACGGCGTCCCTGTCTTGCCCTGCTGATAGATGTCCGGGATGTTGATCTCCATGAACCTGTCCGGCTTCTCGAGCGGTGCGAAGCCGAACTGTCGGTAGAGCCCGTGCGCGTCCGCGGTGGCGAGCAGCGTCCGCCGCAGCCGGAGCCGGCCGAGGGCCTCGGTGACGTGGGCCATCAGCGCTTTGCCGTACCCCTTGCGCTGCTCCGCCTCGACGATGAACACATCGGCCAGGTACGCGAACGTCGCGTGATCGGTGATCACCCGGGCGAAGCCGATCTGCGCGCCGCCCTTGTAAGCGCCGAAGCAGAGCGAGCCCTCGATCGCCCTCTCGACCACGTCCCGGGGGATGCCCATGCTCCAGTACGCGGAGGCGAGAACGCTGTGGATCAGCGCGCGATCGAGGAGCGATTTGTCCGACGAGATGACGAGCTGTTCGCTTGCCTGGTGGTCCACTCCGGATCCTCCGTTGTGCGTGCGGGCTGCGGGGCCTCACCCTCGCGGCCCCGTCAGCGATCTGTGAAGCCGTCGCCTCGCGGCAGGCAATCCGAGGCACCGGCCGGCGTCAAGGACAGCCCCGCCGGGCGCGCCGTGCTGCGCGCGCCCATGGACGATGCCGCCGCCCGCGTGCGACGTTGCCCGCGAACACGGGGGAAGAAGCATGCTCACGCTCCTCGGGGTCGCGGTCGTGGTCGTCGGCTTTGTCGTCCGGATCCATCCGCTGCTGGTCGTCGCCGCGGCCGCCGTCGTGACCAGCCTCTCGGCTGGGATGAGCCTTGTCCAGGGGATCTCCGCCCTGGGCAAGGCCTTCAACGACAACCGCTATGTCAGCCTCGTCTGGCTGGTCTTGCCGGTCATCGGCCTCCTGGAGCGCTCCGGGCTCCAGGAGCGGGCGCGCGCGCTGGTCTCGCGGGTGAAGACCGCCACGACCGGCCGCCTCCTGCTCGCGTATTTCATGATACGGCAGCTCAGCGCGGCCCTCGGCCTGACCTCGCTGGGCGGCCACGCGCAGATGGTCCGGCCGCTGATCGCGCCCATGGCCGAGGCCGCCGCCGAGAACCGGCACGGGCCGCTTCCGGACGCGGCGCGCTTCCGGATCCGCGCCGCAGCGGCGGCGGCCGACAACGTGGCGCTGTTCTTCGGCGAGGACATCTTCCTCGCCATCGCGTCGATCCTGCTCATCAAGGGGTTCCTCGAGCAGAACGGGATCCTCGTCGAGCCGCTCCAGCTGTCGGTCTGGGCCATCCCCACGGCGATCCTGGCGCTCCTGGTCCACGGGACGCGGCTCCTCCTGCTCGACCGGCGGCTCCGGCGCGAGCTCGCCCGCGCGGACGGCGGGGAGGCGCGCGAGTGATCACCCTCGACGTCGGCTACGTCGCGGCGGGCCTGTTCTTCGCGGCGGCGTCCGCCCTGAGCGCGGTCGACCGGGACAACCCGAAGCGCTGGAAGAACGCCCTCTTCTGGGGCCTCCTCGCGGCGAGCTTCCTCTTCGGCGCGCGCCTCGGGGATCTCGCGAACGGCGTCCTCGCGATCGCGCTCGTCCTCCTGGCCGGCGTCGGGGGCCTGGGCCAGGGCCGCCCCGCCACGACGACGCCCGCGGAGCGGCGCGCGAGCGCCGAGCGGCGCGGGGATCGCCTCTTCGTCCCGGCGCTGATCATCCCGGCGACCGCCCTCCTGGGCGCGCTCGTCCTCCGGCGGGTCGAGATCCACGGATCTCCCTTGCTCCACCCTGGCCAGGCCACGCTGATCTCGCTGGCGCTCGGCGTGGTGCTGGCGCTCGCGACCTCGGTGGCGTGGCTGCGCCCGCCGCTGCTCGCCCCGCTGCAGGAGGGCCGGCGCCTGCTCGACACCGTGGGCTGGGCGGCGATCTTGCCCCAGATGCTGGCCGCGCTCGGGGTCGTGTTCGCGGCCGCGGGCGTCGGCGATGTGGTCGGCGGGCTGGCCGGGAGCGCGCTCCCGCTCGGCGGCCGCCTCGCCGCGGTGGCGGCCTATACCGTGGGCATGGCGGTGTTCACGGTGATCATGGGGAACGCGTTCGCGGCCTTTCCGGTCATGACCGCGGCCGTGGGATTGCCCCTGATCGTGCGGCGGCTCGGCGGCGACCCGGCGGTGATGAGCGCCATCGGCATGCTGTCCGGCTTCTGCGGGACGCTGATGACCCCGATGGCCGCCAACTTCAACATCGTGCCCGCGGCCCTGCTCGAGCTGCCCGACCGCGACGGCGTGATCAAGGCCCAGCTCCCCACCGCGTTGCTCCTCTTGGTCGGGAACACGCTCCTCATGTACCTGCTCGCCTTCCGGCGCTGAGGTTCCATCCATGGCACACGTGCTCACACCGGACATCGCCTCGCGTCTCGCCTCCATCGCGCTCGGGCACGTGACGCGGGAGTATCCGAACAAGCTCGATCACGTCATGTCCGGCCCCGAGGACGTGAAGGGCCCGCGCGACCTGCACCCCCTCTTCTACGGCAGCTTCGACTGGCACTCGTGCGTGCACGGCCACTGGCTCCTCGCGCGGGTGTACCGCCTCTTCCCCGGCGCGCCCGGCGCGGCGGCGATCCGCGCGCTCCTGGAGGCGCAGCTCACGGCCGACAAGGTCGCCGCCGAGCTCGACTATCTCCGGCGGCCGGCGAGCCGCGGCTTCGAGCGGCCGTACGGGTGGGCGTGGCTGCTCCTGCTCGCCGCCGAGCTCGCGCGCTATGGCACCGACGAGGGCCGGCGGTGGTCGGCCGCGCTGGCCCCGCTCGGCGACGCGTTCGCCGAGCGGCTCCTCGAGTACCTGCCCCGGGCCACGTACCCGGTCCGCGCCGGCGCGCACACGAACAGCGCCTTCGCCCTCGCGCTCGCGCTGGAGTACGCCGCCGTGAAGGGCGATGAGCGGCTCGCGGGGCGCTGCGCCGGGTCCGCGCGGGCGTGGTACGGCCGCGACGCGGACTGCCAGGCGTGGGAGCCCTCGCAGGACGATTTCCTCTCGCCCGCCCTCATGGAGGCCGAGTGCATGCGCCGGGTCCTGCCCGGACCGGAGTTCCGCGGCTGGTTCGCGCGGTTCCTGCCGCGCGCGGCGGAGGGCGAGCCCGCGGCCCTGTTCGCGCCGGCGACGGTCAGCGACCGCAGCGACGGCAAGATCGCCCACCTCGACGGGCTGAACCTGAGCCGCGCCTTCTGCTGGCGCTCGCTCGCCGCGGCCCTGCCCGAAGGGGATCCGGTCCGCGCCCGCGCGCTCGACGCGGCCGAGCGGCACCTGGACGCCAGCCTGCCGCACGTGGCCGGCGATTACATGGGCGAGCACTGGCTCGCGAGCTTCGCCCTGCTCGCGCTGGGCGCCGGGGCGGAGTGACGCGCTAAAGGGGGGCGCTGCGCGGCGCCTGCTTGGCGCCGCAGCGTCTAGGACGTCGAGATCGTGGAGCGGGAGACGGGATTTGAACCCGCGACGTCAACCTTGGCAAGGTTGCACTCTACCACTGAGTTACTCCCGCAAACGTCGGGCACAGAAACGGAGGGAGCTGGAGAGCACCCTCATCGGGGCCGCTCGGAGAAGATCCCGAGCTGCGCCGAGCCACCGCCGGAGGGCTGTCTCCGTCGAGGCGGCGGAGGAGTATCAACCGGCGCCGCCGTAGTCAAGCGCCGAAGTGCGTGCTCCTGGAGCGATCGTGCGTGTCGGACGGCACGAGCTCGCCCGGCCGGCCCGCGTCCCCGGGGAGCCCCCTGCCCGTGAGGCGCGGCGCGCGGGGGCAGCGCCTCGCGTTCCGCGGTCCCGCGGTCGCTGTTCACGGCGCGCCGCCTCCCGCTCACGGCGCTCGAGCGGCTCGGCACGGTGCTCGTCGACGACGTCGCGGTGCCGCTGCGCTCCTGCCGGAGATGCTCCGGCGCATCGAGGCGATCGCCGACGAGGCGCAGACCACCGTCGGGACGGTGGCGCGCGCGGGCGACGGCGACCTCCACCCGATCGTGGTCTTCGATCGCCACGACCTCTGCTCATCGTCTTGGCGCATCTTCTCTCGTTGACGCCTCGGTGAATGCTCCTCTTCTCGTCCGAGCGTCTTCTCGGTTGGCGCTCTCGGCGTCTTGGCGGCTCATGCCCTCTCGTCCGAACGCCGCTCCAGAGCTACATGTGAGACCTGTGTTCGTGACGATTGGCATGATCGTCGCCGGAGCCCTACGCGGTGAATCGAGCCTCCGCTGAGCTGAGGAATCTTACGGCTCGGGCATATGCGCAACACAACTTAACAGTGCATAACCTAAATTAACTAGGTGTGCATGGCGGTGAAAATAGCTGGGTTCCGTGTGTCCATGGCGACGTTGTCATAGGCTGATTCCGCTGCTCGCGCTCGCTTACCGGTACATTGCTATGGCAGCAAATCGACATGAGGTTGTCTTGACGGCTGTCATGTCGTCGCATACCTTCGGTTGAGTTCGCGGCTACAACATCTCTCCAAAAGGAGGCTCCCGTGAAGTACTGCTGGTGATACGCACGGCGAGGGGCCAGGCCGAGAAGCGGCCTGGCCCCTCTTGCTTTTCATGAGAGCGAAAGACGCGAGAGGACCCGATGCGCCGCAGCCCGAGCGACTATGATCCGCTGTCTCCCGAAGCCGTCGCAGACCCATACCCGATCTACGCACGCCTGCGCTCGTCGTGCCCGGTGCTGTGGCACGAGCGGCTCGACTCCTGGGTCCTGACTCGTTACAAGGACTGTATCGCCGTGCTGCGCGATCCGGCCAGGTTCGCCAGCGACGCGCGACGCGCCGGTCAGGTGGCGCCTCCCGGCGCGGAGCACCCCAGCTTGCAGGGGCTCGATCCTCCCGAGCACACGCCGGTCCGCGACCTGTTTGCCGGCGCGCTGCGCGATCAGGCGATGTCCGGGCTCGGCGAGCTCGTCGCCGAGGAGGCGGCCGCGGCGTTCGCGCGCCTCGCCGACGCGCCCTCGTTCGACTTCACCGCGGATGTCGCGCGCCCGCTCGCGCTCTCCGCGATGTCCCGGCTGCTCGGCATCGAGCCGCCCGCGATCGCGTCGATCGTGGCGCTGTCCGACGCGGTCGAGCGCGCCATGGACGCCGCGCTCGTCCCCGAGGCGATCGGGCCGGCGGTGGCGGCCCGGGGGCAGATGAACGATCTCATGAGATCGTGGGCCGGCGGCGGGCTCAGGCCCGGATTGCTCGCGCAGGTCTTGGACGAGCGGCACAGCGCCGGTGTCCCGGAGGCCGCGGTGTGGAGCACGGTGCGGGTGATGTTCCTCGCCGGCTTCAGCACCACCGTGTCGGCGGCCGCCAACATGGTGCTGGCCATGTTCCGGCACCCCGACGCGCTCGAGCGCCTGCGCGACCTCCGCCTGCTCGAGACCGGCGTCGACGAGCTCATGCGCTATGACGGGCCCATCCAGGGCACGAGCCGCATCTGCCTGGAGGCGACCACGATCGACGAGACCCGGATCGAGCGTGGCCAGGTCGTGCTCCTCCTGTTCGGCGCGGCCAACCGCGATCCCGAGCAGTTCGCCGCGCCCGACGACCTCGTGCTGGATCGCCGGCCGAATCGACACCTGGCCTTCGGCCGGGGACCCCACGCATGTACCGGGACCCAGCTGGCGCGGATCGTCCTGCAGGCGCTGCTCGGCAGCATGCTCCAGCTGCCCGCGCCGCTGCGCCTCGCGGGTCCCGTGCACCGGCAGCGCCGCGCCACGGTTCGATATCCCGATCGTCTACCCCTCACCTTGCAGGCCTCATGATCACGACAGCCGCACCCATGACCACGCCGGCGCACGACGAGCGCGCGAGCGAGCTCGATCCCTGGCCGCTCTCGCCCATCCTGGCCGTGCTGCCCGCGACCGCGCGCCTCTCGCTCGGCTTCGACGTCGAGCGGATGCTCGCCGACGTCAGCGCGCTGCGCGCGAAGGAGTGGTCCAAGCCGACCATCCTCACCGGAGAAGGGGTCAGCCGCGGCGCCGACGTCGACTGGCGCAAGCTGCCGCTGCGCAGCATCGGGGGCGACCCCGATCGGACGGATCCAGGCGGCCCCTCGCTCGAGGAGTTCGCCGACACGCGATGGCTGCGCGAGGCGCCGTACCTGGCCGAGCTCCTGGCCAGCATTCCGGCGCCGCTGCGCTGCGTGCGGCTGCAGTCGCTGGGCCCGGGCGCGGCGAGCCCGGTGCACAACGACACGAAGCACAGCCTGCCGTGGGGAATCGTCCGGCTGCACGTCCCGATCGTCACGACGCCCGGCGCGATCCTCACCATCCAGGAGGAGACCCACCGCTGGCCGCCGGGTGAGCTCTGGTACGCCGACTTCACCCGTCCGCACGTGGTGCGCAACAGCGACCCGGTGACGCGGATTCACCTCGTGATCGACTGCCAGCCCACGCGCGAGCTCTTGGCGCTCTTCCCCCCGGCGTTCCAGACCTCCGCCGCTCTGGCGAACACGCTCTTCGCGGCGCCCGTCGTGCCGCTCTCTCCCGCCGAGCGCGACGCGTGCCGGTGCAGCTTCCAGATGCCCAGCTCGTTCCCGTCGTTCGAGGAGCCGGACGGCGCCTTCCTCACGGCGCCGCGCGCGCGGCGGGCCACGATCGACGTCCGCGGCGATCGGCTCGTGCTGCTGCTCGACGGCGAGCCTGCGTTCTCGCTCGTGCACGTCGGAGGCGGCGAGTTCCGCTTCGCCGGCTGGACGATGGAGCGGACCGTGCAGGTCACCTTGGATGCGCGCCGCGCGCCGACCGTGACGCTGCGCTCGCGCGTGGGGGACCAGACCCGGGCGCTCGAGCTGCCCGCGGAGCGCGTGAGGCCGTCGTGACGCGGGCCGTCGTGACGCGGGCCGTCGTGACGCGGCCCCGAGCGCCGGCGGGGCCGAGCCTGTTCCGCCACAGGAACTTCATGCTGCTCTTCGGCGCCGATACGATCAGCCAGGTAGGCACGCAGATCACGCTGGTCGCGCTGCCGCTCGTGGCGATCCTGGCGCTCGACGCCGGGCCCTTCCAGGTCGGCCTCCTGTTCGCCGCCCAGACCTCGGCCTTCGCGCTGATCGGGCTGCCGGCGGGGGTGTGGGTGGACCGGATGCGCCGGCGCTCGATCCTGATTCGCACCGATCTGATCCGCGCCGCGCTGCTCGGCTCGATCCCTGTCGCCTGGTGGCTCGGCAAGCTCAGCTTGCTGCAGCTCTACGTCGTGGCGCTCGGGGTGAGCGTCGCCCGGGTGTTCTTCGATGTGGCCTACCAGAGCTACGTCCCCACGCTGGTCGACCGGGATCGGCTCGTGGACGGCAATGGCAAGCTGGAGATCGTCAATTCCGGCGCCCAGGTCGCGGGGCCGAGCGTCGGAGGCTGGCTGGTCAACCTGCTCTCGGCGCCCGTCGCGATCGTCGCCGACGCGGTGAGCTTCGTGTGCTCGGCGCTGCTGCTCGGCCGCATCGACGCCGCCGAGCCGGCGCCGCCGCGCGACCGCCCCCGTGGGCTGCTGGGGGAGATCCGCGAGGGCGTGCGCTTCGTGATCGGCCACCCGATCCTGCGCATGATCGCGCTGCGCTCCGCGCTCGCCAACCTGGCCTTCTCGGCCGCGCTGGCGGTGCAGGCGTTGTTCCTGCTCCGGGAGCTCGGGCTCTCGCCCGAGGTCTACGGGACGCTCCTCGCCGCGGGCGCGGTCGGCGGGCTTGTCGGCGGGGCCGTGGTCGGGCCGATGACCCGGCGCATCGGCTCGGCGCGGATCCTCTGGCTCGGCCCGCTCCTGTTTCAGCCGTTCGTGCTGCTCGTCCCGTTCACGCAGCCTGGGATAAGGCTCGCCTTCTTCGTGGCCGGCACGTTCGTGGAGGCGATCGGCATCGTCGTCTACAACGTCTCGCAGATCAGCTTTCGCCAGGCGATCACGCCGGAGCGCCTGCTCGGCCGGATGAACGCGACCATGCGTTTTCTGGTCTGGGGCACCATGCCTCTCGGCTCGCTCCTCGGCGGCGCGCTCGGCGAGCGGTACGGCGTCCGCGCGGCGCTGTGGATGGGCATCGCCGGCCTGCTGCTCTCGCTCCTGCCGCTGCTCTTGTCACCGCTGGTCCGCATGCGCGACCTGCCCGACGCGGGCATGGAGCCCGCCTGATGCGCGCTCGATCGAACTCTCCACGGAGCCACGCCATGGTCGATGTCCACGACGAGAACCTCCCGGCTTTCCCCATGCCGCGGCGCTGCCCGTACGCGCCGCCGCCAGAATACGAGTCCATGCGGCGGCAGGCGCCGCTCGTGCGCGTGTCGTTCCGCGACGGTCCGCCGATCTGGCTCGTGACGCGGCACGCCGAGGCGCAGCGCGTGCTCACCGATCGCCGCATCAGCACCGATCCGACGCGGCCGGGGCACCCGTTCGCGGCGATGGTGGGCACGCCGCAGGAGCAGGCGGGGCAGTTCATCGACATGGATCCGCCCGAGCACGACGTCTATCGGCGGATGCTCGCGGGCGAGTTCAGCGCGCGGCGCATCCGCGAGCTGGGCTCGTTCATCGAGCGGGTGGTGAACGAGCGGATCGACGACATGTCGAAGGGCCGCGAGGCGGATCTCGTGGAGTCGTTCTCCTTCCCGGTCGCGACCCTGGTCATCTGCCAGCTGCTCGGCGTGCCTTATGAGGATCGCGCGTACTTCCAGTCGCGCACGACCCGGATGATCGCCGGTTTCTTCAGCACGGAGGAGGCTACCTGTGCGCGCAAGGAGCTCTGGGACTACCTCGATGGGCTGGTGACGGCGGCCGAGTCCAGCCCGGGCGACGACCTGATCGGCCGCCTGGCCCTGGAGCGGCGCGCGGCCGGCGAGCTGTCGCACGACGCGCTGGTCGGCATGGTGTTCCTCCTGCTCGTGGCCGGGCATGAGACCACCGCGAACATGCTCTCGCTCGGGGTGTTCACGCTCCTGCAGAACCCCGGGCTCCTCGCCGAGCTGCGCGCCCGGCCCGAGCTGTGGCCCGACGCCGTCGAAGAGCTCTTACGGTACCACTCCATCGTCGACTGGGTGGCGTTCGATCGGGTCGCGCTCGAGGACCTCGAGATCGGCGGCCAGCGCGTGCGCGCCGGCGAGGGGCTCTTCGTGCTCGGCGCGTCGGCCAACCGCGACGAGCGGGCGTTCGCGGATCCCGACGCGCTCGACATCCATCGCGGCGCGCGCCACCACCTCGCGTTCGGTTACGGCATTCATCGGTGCCTCGGGCAGAACCTGGCGCGCGCGGAGCTCGAGATCGGCTACCGCACGTTGTTCGAGCGGCTGCCGGCGCTCCGCATCGTCGGCGACGTCGAGGAGCTGCCGTTCAAGTACGACCGCCGCACCTTTGGACTGTACCGGCTGCCCGTCGCGTGGTGACGGGCCGGATCCAATCGTCGAGAAGCATCGAATTTCTTGGAGGAACAACATCATGGAACAGTGCGTCGAACTGCTGGTGTCCCTCGGGGCAGGAAACGTCAAGCATCCGGGGGGCACGCTGCTGGCGCACCTCCTCCGGGTCGAGACGATGCTGCGGAAATGGGGGGCGAGCGACGAGGTCCGCGAGGCGGGGATCCTTCATGCGCTCTTCGCGCCGGACGGCTCGCCCGATCCTTACTACACGATGCTCTCGCTCACCGAGCGCCCGCGCGTGGCCGCGATGATCGGCGCGTACGCGGAGGAGCTCGTCTACTTCTATGGCGCGTGCGATCGCGAGTACACCTATCCTCGGCTCATGGAGCCGTCCGACCAGTGGCGCGATCGCTTCACGAACGAGATCAAGACGCCGAGCGAGGAGCGGCTCCGCAATCTCATGGAGATCACCGCCGCCAACGAGGTCGACATCGCCAGCCACAATCCCTCGTTTCGCGCCAGGTACGGCGCCGACCTGCTCGAGCTGTTCACCCGCACGCGGCCGCTGCTCAGCGACGGCGCCTGGGCGCACTGCCAGGCCGTCCTGGGCGAGCCGGCGAGCGCGCATCAGCACGCGTGACCCCGGGGGCAGCGGTCAGGGCGTCGCGGGGCCGGACGCGGCGCGGAGGCTCCCCCGCAGCTCGCGCGGCGCGCGACCGAACCATCGCTGGCAAGCGTGGCTGAACGCGGTCGTGTCCGCGAAGCCGAGCTCTAGCGCGATCTCGGTCACGCTGATCGTCTCCCTGCGGAGCAGGCTGCCGGCGCGCTCGCGGCGCACGTCGTCGACGAGGCGCCGGAAGCTGGTCCCCTCGGCGTCGAGGTGCCGGCGCAAGGTCCGCTCCGTCGTGCCGAGGGCGCGGGCCACGCGCGGGAGCGACGGGACGCCGCCGTCGGCGCTCGACAGCGTGCGGACGATCGCGTGTCGGACGGCGTCCTCGCGCGATCGCGGGGCGAGCTCTCGCGAGAGCGCCTCCGCGGACCTGCACAGGTACTCCCAGAGCGTCCGGTTGGCCGATGGCGGCACCGCGTCGAGGAGCTCGCGGCGGAAGGAGAGCCCGTCGTGGGGGGCGTCGAAGGTCACGGGGCAGTCGAAGAACGCGCCGTGTCCGGCCCGGCGAGGCGGCGCGGCATGCCGGAAGGTCACCTCGATGGGCGTCAGATCCGCGCCGGCGATCCGCCGCAGGCAACCGAGGCCCTGGGCGACGGCCGTCTCGTTGGAGAGGCGGTGTCCCAGGGTGAGAGGCCGCGCGCGGTACCACCGGACGTGGACGCGCCTCGCGGTCTCGGTCACCTCCCAGCGGCCCGAGTCGGTGAGCAGCGGGCCGTAGCGAGCGACGGTGTCGACCGCGTCGCGCACCGACGGCGCGGTCATCATCGCGAAGCCGAGCACGTGCAGGTCCTCGATGGCGGCCGCCTGCGCTACCCGGATGGGCAAGGAAGGATCGTCGAGCGTCCGACCCAGGTAGGTCCACAGGTCGATGACGCCGTCGAGCTCGATGCGTCGTGCGGGGTCCTCGGCGAGCGACGGCGGCAGGCGCGCCGCGCGGCGCATGGCGTCGAGCCGGACGCCGTCCCGCAGCGCGTGGTCGACGATACGCTGGACCACCCGCGCCACGACGGTCGGTTGGGGTCGTACCATGCGCCCCGCGCCAGCATGCTGCATGCCAGAGACCGGAGCTCCTCGTGGGCGGCGATCCGCGCGACGAGAGCGATCGTGGGCGCGTCAGGCATGGCGCACGGGTCAGGGGAGCGCGCTTTTCCTGCGGGCTCAGGGGCTCGTGAAGCCGAGGATCCCGTGCCCGGCCAGGACGTGGACGGTGTTCCGGGGCTGCGGCTCGGGGTTCGTGGCGCTCGCCACGCCCTCGCGCATGAACGCGGTCCGGATGCGCGTGACGGCGGACGCCTGGTGCGCCTCCTGGAGCAGCTTCATCGCTTCGGCGGGTACCGTGATGGATCCGTCGCCTCCCAGGGTGACGCACTGGATCTCCACCTGCTTGCCTTTGGGCGGCGGCATCGCGAACGGCGGCGCTCCCTCGACGTCGCCGTCGGTGCTGGTGATGCGCACGAGCGTGCCTTGCGCGGCCCCGCAGCTCCCGCCTTCCCCGGCGCAGCCCAGGGTCATCGGCGCGCCGTCGAGCGGCACCGCGCCGAGGGTGGATTGCGACGCGCCGTCGAGCTGGAACTCGCCCCCTGCCGCGATGGGCCCCAGATCGGCGAGCTCGAAGGCCATCGCGCCGCCGGGCTCGATCCCCACGACGACCTCATCGCCGCTCGCGATGGGATCGATCGGGTTGTTCGGGACGGGCCCTGCGCCGGCGAGCACGACATGGTCGGCCACGAACGCTTCCTCGGCCGCGCGCGGATTGGCCACGATCGCGGTCTCGCTCGACTCGACGGCCACGATGGGGAACGCCCCGTTGTTTGCGGCCGTCGCTGCGCCGTTCACGCGCAGGTAGCGCCCCACGTCGTCCGCGGAGAGCGCCGCGCCGCGGAGCACGTAGGCCGCGGTGCCCGTCGTCCCGGGGGTCACGCTCGCCTCGCCCGTTCCGCTGTGCGCCGGGCAGACATAGCCATTGCCCTGGAAGCGGCAATCGAGCGCGCCGCCCGCAAGCCCGGTGATCGTGACGGCGCCCTGATCGGTGAGCGGCGGCGGCGGGTCGTCCTGCGCGTCGTATATCCAGGCCTTGCACCCGGTGAGCTGACCGGGCGCTTCCTCGTAGCTTGGGGCCTTTGCCGCGGTGAACAAGATCTGCACGGTGAGGCCGTGACCGGCCTGCGGCGCGCCGAGGATGGAGACATCCTGGATGGAGATGATGCCCGCGTGCGTCGGGGCGAGGCTGCCGCCGGCGCCGCCGTCGCCTCCCGAGCCTCCGCTGCCGCCCGAGGCGCCGGTGCCCTCCGAGCCTCCGCTGCCGCCCGAGCCCGCGCTGGCCGGCGAGCCGCCGCTCCCCGCGTGGCTGTCGTCGCTCGGGTTCGCGCAGCACCCCGCGGCGGCGATGGCCGCGGCGATGGCCACGGCGATCCGGCGGTTCGTCGGGTTGTGCGAGATTCGCATTCGATGGATCATGAACAACCTCCAAGCCTCGTGATGAAGCGCGTCGCCGCGCTCCGTGGTGGACGCGTCGAAGGATGTAGGCGTGCCGCCGCGGATCGGCTTGGTCGTGCCGGCCATGGAGTTGGTCGAAGCGGCCACCCCGCGTCCGGGCGGGGCGCCGCGGCGAGCGCGGCGTGAAGCGGCGGCGGCCAGCGCGGCGTCGGCGCCGACGCTCATCCCTCGAATTCGCGGAGAGCCAGCCGCGCGAGCGGCGGTGTCAGCCGCGGGGGCTCAGGGAGACGGCGGGCTCCACACGAAAGGCCTGGTGGTGGAGACGACGCGCAACCCCATCCGTTGCAGGATCGGGCGGCTGTCCGGCGAGGCGTCGATTTGCAGGTAGCGCAGCCCGCGCTCTCGGGCCTGCGCGGCGCGCCGCGCGACGAGGCTTCGATAGATCCCGCGCCTGCGCCACGCCTGCAGCGTGCTGCCGCCCCACAGGCTCGCGAACTCGGTGCCTCGATGGAAGCGCGCCCAGGCGGCGCAGACGATCTGACCCTCTGCCTCGGCGACGTGGATGGATATCGCCCCTGGATCGGCTTGTCGCTCCTCCCCCAGCTCGGCGATGAGCCAGCCCCAGTCCCCGCCCCAGACGGCGGCTTGCAGCGCGGCGATCCCGTCGAGCGGCTCGCCGTCGTCGAGACAGCGCACGGTGATCCCCGGGGGCGGCGCGGCGCCGGCGGCCGTCACGGCGACCTCGTCGACGGCCCCGATGAGCAGCGCCTCTTCGTCCCCCGCCTCGAGCCCGGCGGCGCGCAGCCGCGCTTCGAGATCCGCGGGCCGGTCGTGGCCGAAGGTCTTCCACTCGAAGCGGCGCGCCAGCCCGGCGAAATACGACACTTGCTCGGCGATGGCGCCGTCCGCCGTGTCCTCGTCCAGGTCGCTCCATTGCACGCCGCAGCCCCATGGCAGCTCCGGAGGCGACACCCACCTCACCACGCGGCCGTCGCGCTCGACGCGCCATGCCGGGCTGGGCGGCGGGAGATCCCGGCGCATCTGGGCGTCGAAGCGCGCGAGGAGCTCGGTGGTGCTCACGGAGGCCATGGTGGGCAGTCCGACGACAGCAGGTCGTACGCGATGATGCACGACTGCGATCCTGCCATCTCGAAGGCCGAGGCGGCCAGCACCCCGGCCTCGGTCGCAGGCGTGCCTCGGGCGCGACCGGACGCCTGGACCAAGAGCTTCCTTGTTGACGCCCGGCCCGCGCGCAGTCATTGACAAACGTCAATGACGAGTGTCAATATGCAGATCGATCTGCTGGGAACGGACGATCTGCGCTGGAGCGGAGTCGGGTTCTCCGATAGATCTCCCGCGAAGGCGGCATCGGTTCATGACTCCTCGTCCGGTGAAGGCTGGCTCCACGGTTCGGGATCGCCAGCGCGAGGACACCCGGCAGCGCATCTACGAGGCGGCCATCGCCGTCTTCCGGCGCGACGGCTTCGCGACCGCCCGCATCGAGGACATCGCCCGGTCGGCGGGCGTCAGTCACGGCTCGTTTTACTTTCATTTCCCGACCAAGGACGACGTGCTCTTCCAGCACCACCGGGAGCTCGACCAGCGCGTCGTCGCCGCGCTCTCGGCGCTCGCCGAGGACGCGCCGTTGCGTGTGTTGCTGGACACGCTGTGCGCCGCCTTCAGCCTGGAGTGGGAGCGCGACAGCTCGCTCGTCCCGGATCTCGCCGCGGCGATGATCCGCAAGGGCATGGTGCGCACGCCCCCTGCGGAGATGAGCCCGGTCGGGCGCCTGCTCACCGAGCGGTTCCGCCTGGCGGCCGATCGCGGCGAGCTCGGCCGCGCGCTCCCGATGGAGTGGCTCTGCAGCATCCTGCTCGGTCAGCTGTTCACGACGACGATCGCGTGGCTCGCCGAGCCGGCGTTGCCGCTCAGCACGGCGCTCCAGCGGACCGCTGCGCTCTTTCTGACCGGCGCCTCGGCAAGCCGGTAGGCCGCCCGCGCGCCGCGACGGGATGGGCCGCTCCTCTGCTGAGCGGGAGGCGGCGCGCGCTGGCAGCGGCGTTGTGCCGCGCCGCGGGCCCCTGGCCGCGGAGAGGCGCTCGCGGAGCGGCAGGGGCGAGAGGCGCCCAGGCAAGCAGCATTCCTTCGCGTCTGCATCACGCGTGGAAGAAGAGGAGACAATGACCATGTTCAACAGGCCTTGGAGTATCGTTCTCGCCTCGCTCGTCCCGATCCTGGGCTGCAGCAGCGAGCCTGAGGGCACGAATCCTCTGGTCGAGGGCCCCACGGCGGGGCCGACGTTCCACAAGGACGTGGCGCCCATCCTGCAGAAGCGCTGCCAGGGCTGCCACTCGCCCGGCGAGATCGCGCCCTTCAGCCTGACCGAGTACGCGGACGCGAAGCAGGTCTCGAGCCGGATCGTGGCGGTGACGCAGGACCGGACGATGCCGCCCTGGGGCGCGATCGAGACGGACGAGTGCACGCCGCGGTTCGGCTGGAAGGACGACAGCAGGCTCACCGACGCGGAGCTCGCGACGCTCGAGGCCTGGCATGACGCCGGCGCCCCCGAGGGCGACCCCGCGGACGCGCCCCCGGCGATCGACGCGTCGGGGATCCATGGACTCGAGGGTGTCAGCGCGACCATCGAGCCTTTGAAGCCGTACGTGACGGGCGGCGACGAGGACCAGTTCCGCTGCTTCGTGATGGATCCGAAGCTCACGGAGGACACGTTCGTGAACGGCATGAACGTGATTCCGGGGAACTCGAAGGTGGTCCACCACGTGGTCGTCTTCACCGACCCGCACGCGGAGAGCGACGCCATGGCCGACGCCGACGGCGGCTACGAGTGTTTTGGCAGCTCCGGTGTGCAGGACACCCAGGTCCTCGGCGTGTGGGTGCCCGGCGGGCGGCCGACCGAGTTCCCGTCCAACGCCGGCTTCCTCGTCCGCGCGGGCTCGAGGCTGGTGATGCAGGTCCATTACCACCCGGCGGGCGCGACCGCCGAGCCTGACGCGACGAAGATCCAGCTGCGGTTCCTCCCGGAGCCGCCGGAGTACCGGGTCGTCTTCGTGGCGTTCGGCAACTTCCCCTCGCAATTCCCGAACGGCGACGGTCTCCAGCCGGGGCCCAACGACAGGGAAGGGGTCGAGTTCTTCGTCCCTGCGGGGGCCAAGGAGCACACCGAGGTCATGAAGATGACGCTCCCCGAGACGTTCATGGGGGAGTCGCTGGTGGAGGGCATCCGGCTCTCCAGCGCGATGACCCACATGCATTATGTCGGGACCGACATGAAGGTCGACGTCGAGCGCCCGAGCCCGCAGGGCGCCGATCCGGCCGAGGAGTGCGTGGTCCAGACGCCGAAGTGGGACTTCAACTGGCAGCAGACGTACACGATCGACGCGCCGATCGAGGAGCTCCCCGTCCTGAAGACCGGCGATGTCATGAGCTTGCGTTGCCTCTACGACAACACGATGGACAACCCGTTCGTGCGGAAAGCGCTCAAGGAGGAGAACCTCACGGCGCCGAGGGATATCGTCCTCGGCGAGAGCTCGCTCGACGAGATGTGCATCGGGCTCTTCAACGGGTTCGTGAAGAACTGACGGGCGCGCCGCACAACTTGCTGAGAAGCGGGAGACGGGCAGCAGCATCGACGGTCTGGCTCTGGACTTCGCGCCTGCTGGGCACGAGATCCTCGCTCAGTCGTACCGGAATCTCCTGTACCAGCGCACCAGGCAGAAGACGAGCATCGCTCCCAACACCGTCACGCGCACGCCAGTGAGCCAGAACCTGGGGTGCAGCGCGATGGGCACCGCGCTGGCCGCGAGGATCGCCGCGAGCTGCCCGAGATGGCGGCTCCGGAGATCGGCGAGACCTCGCGGGCGACGCACTCGCAGGGGAGCCCCACCGAGCGTGGCCGACGCGCCAAAGGACGACCTGAGCTGGCGCACCAGCGCGTCGTACGAGGCATCATCGTCGGGCAATGGCTCCAGCGAGAGCTCGACCCGAGGAGCCCACCAGAGCAGCCTGCGGAAGTACCACCGCCGGAGGGCTCCTCCCGCTTGGCACGCCGCCAAGAAATGCATGTATCGAAGGATCGCATCGCACAGCGGCGCGGAGAAGGTCTCCCGGGCGACCGGGCGGACGACGAGGATCTCCCCGATGTGCGCCGGGTCGAAGCGGGCGTCGCGCTCCAGGAGCCTGCCGTTGTTCCACCATGTCGCCTGCTCCAGGGGCACGACCCTCGCCAGCCGGTCCTCCTCCGTGGTCGCCGGGGGAGCCATCCATGGTGCGGACGCTCTCCTGCATCTGGAGCGCGTTCCGGCCCACCGCGAGCACGCAGCTGGGCGGGGAACCGCGACTCGGCCGGCGGTACATGACAGCGATAGTGGCCTCCTCCTCCAGGGAGATCCCGAGGGAGGGGATCTCGACTCGGACGCGGCGCGGGTCAGCATGGAGGCGGATCACGTGCGGCATGCAGGATCCATAACCCGGTGGCGCTCCGCGGGCGAACAGAGCCAGACCACCGCCTCTCAGCCGAGCCGCGGTGGCCATGCCGCGATGGCCGCTCGCTTGGCCTCGCCAGCGCGGTCCAGCGCGCAGACTCGCACCTGGGATCCGCCCCGCCGGCCTGGTGCCCGCCGCGGAGCTCCCCCTGGACTCGGGGCACACGCAGGTCACACGACGTGACGGATCCGGGACGCTGCCCGCGATGGCGATCGTCGTCGAGGTCCAGCTCGGCGTGGACCCGGACAAGCCGTATGTTTGGCCGGTCTACGTCACCCAGACGAGGGCCCGGCACCGCTGCCCGACCCGGCTGCTGGCCGTGACGATCGACGCAAACATGGCCCGGTGGTGTTCGCAGCCGATCGACACGGGCCACCCCGGCTGGATCCTGACCCCGCTGGTCCTCGGCCCCGAGGGCGTCCCGGTCGTCACGGACGCTGAGCAGGCAAAGGCGGCGCCCGAGGTGGTCGTGCTCTCGGCGATGGCGCACGGGCAGGAGGAGGCTGGAGAGGCGATCGGCATGGCGTTCCTGGCAGCGGCGGCCGGGCTCGATGAGGAGCGCCGCGCCTTGTACGGGGACCTGGTGCTATCCTCGCTCAACGAAGCGGCGAGGCGGACGTTGGAGGCGATGATGAAGAGCGGCTATGAGTTCCAGAGCGAGTTCGCGCGCAGCTATGTAGCGAAGGGTCGGCAGGAGGGCCGGGAGGAAGGGATGCGCGAGGGCACCCTGAAGACCAAGGCGCAGGCCGTGCTCGTCGTGCTCGAGGCCCGCGGGCTGGAGGTCCCCGCCGATGTGCGGGAGCGCGTCCTCGTGAGCACCGACGTGGCGGAGCTGGATCGCTGGCTGCGCCGGGCGGCCGTCGTCAGCGACGCCAGGGAGCTCCTCGTCACGACGGGCTCCTGAACGACGCCGCAGCTCTGCCTGCCGGCGGCCTGCCACCGTCTCGTGCCGCGTGTGATGGGTACGCCTTCGCGCGCGCTGATGCCTACCTGGCGGTTGACGGGCCGCTTGTCGGCGAACTTGCCCTCGAGCACGTGGGCGAACAGGTCGGGCGTCGACAGCCCGCGCGGGATGAGCCCGTCGGGCGCCGGCGCTACCACGATCGTGCGATCGAGCAGATCACCGGCCATGGCGTCGCGCCCGGGGCTGTCTTGCTGTTGGGGGGCAGCCTTCGTTGCGGCGGGCTCGCTCGATCCCACGACGCCCGGCGCCAGGGCGCTGCTGCCGCCGCAGGCGTCTGCGGTCGTGCTATCGCCCGGCGGGGCGGTCGCTGCGGGCGGCGCGACGTGCGCGTGCTCCGCGTCGAGGCGGGTTGCGCCAGTTGCCCAGGGCCGCCAGAGGGCCGCGGCAGCTCCGTGTCGAGCAGCCGTGTCGCGGCCACCTCCGTGCTCGTCTCGGCCGCGTCCTCGGACGCCACGAACAGCGGCCGCACCGCGAAGCCGGTAATAGGAGGCTCGCCGATAGCCCAGACGCCAGCTGATCACGGCGCCGATCTGGATCGCCTCCTCCGGCAGAGGCGATGGCGTGAGCACGAGCGTCTAGACCGGCAGGTGCTCGGGCACGATGCGACGGGCGTGGGGCGTCGTCGTGCGTTGCTTCGATTTTGTCACCATCACGCTGTCTGCCTCTGGATGATCGCTCTCGTGACCATTTCGAAGAGCTCCTCGGCGTTGTTGGTGCATCCTTGTCCTCCATGCTCGCGGGTCTCGCGCTTGTGTTCAGGCGCATCGGAGGAGGCATAGAAGAACAGCGGAGTGCGGTCACCTTGCTTTCGCAGTCGATCAAGCAGCACGTACCCCTCACGGGGTCCCTCGCGACGACCCATGTCCGATATAATCGCTGCGTACTTGGCCTGCGACAACATCTCGAATGCTTCGCCGGTGGACCGCGCAAGTGTGAAGCGGATTCCCATCGTCTCGAATGCCTGACGCTCATACGTGTTGTTGTTGGGGCGATCGTCGACCCAAAGAATGTGGTTTCTCCAGCCGTCCGCAGCCGAGACGGCTGCCGGTCCCGCTGCTCTCACCACCTCGACGATCTTGTGCAGTTGAGCCTCCGATGCAGGGGTGTCCCTCTTCGCGCTCGCTGCGGTGAGCGACGCGACGACCGCCATCTGCATCTTGATATAATTCTCCTCGTTCTTGAAGTCGCTCGGAGCGAAAAGCTTGCCGCTGTGCCTGCTGACAAGCCATGCGAAGACGCCGAGGACGAGTATGGGAAACAAGATCATGAAATAAATGAGCGGCAGTCGTTCTGCGGGAGTGAACGACCCGGCGAAGGCTGTGACCAACGAAGCGAACCCGTACACCATCACGATAAAAAGCGCGATGATGCCGAGCGGATTCCGCGACAGCGACTTTGCCGTATCACCGAATTTCATCGTCTGATCGCCCATCTCGGTCTCCTTCAGGTAACTGGTATTCGGCACCACGAGCCGCGGGCGGGACTGGTCCCCGCTGAAGCAGTAGCGTAAGAGCGAGCTCCGCACCGCTCCGCGCAGGCGCCCGGAGGCATCTCCGTGGTCCTTTCTGCCGCTCCAGTTACCCCCATGGCTACCCCACCCTACAGGGCACCCGAAATGCCGTACCTTGTCAAGAGGAGCCCGCCCGGCGGGCACACATCCAGCGGGTCGGGAGGGCGGCCGGCCGCGCGGGGGAGGGGGTACCCGCTGCCCGCATCCAGGCGGTCACGGCCGCTCGCTTGGCTCTGACTGCGTCAGCATCGCGGGCTCGGACCTAGCGTTCGGCCCGCTGTCCGGCGACCCGCCGTGGAGCTCCATCGAGCCCGGTACCGCCGCGTCACCTGCAACGCCCGCTCCCGGTGCTTCCCCCTAGATCCGGCCGCACGGTATCGACCCCTGCTGAATTTTGTCAGGCCACACGCAGGGCACACGCAAAAAAAAAGACACGGCTCTCGCCGTGTCTTCTGAGTGGAGGCGCCGGGAATCGAACCCGGAGCTGAACCTGCGGGGCGGATGCGCGGGAGATACGGCAGACGCCGCGTCGGACGCGTCGGAGCGGTGTCAGAGGCCATCGAGGGCTCGATTCCTCTCGTACCCTCCCGATCCCTCTCGTGGAGCCCCGTGCCCTGGAGTCGGGGCACACGGAGGTCACACGGCGTGGCGAATCCTGAGGGCTGCCGGTAACCAAGGCCGGAACCGCTGATCGATCCGCTGTGGACGTACGCAACAGGCGGATGGAGCACGACCGCGCCGAGGTCGTTCCCTCGGTGATCGTTCCGTGGTGGCTCGCGGCTCGCTTGGGCGGCGCACATGCGAACACATCATCTCGCCTCAGAATGTTGCTCTCCCTCTCGTGTGCGCTCGGTGCTGCCTCGTGCGCCCTGAGCCCGGGAGCGACGTGGGAGACGGACGACGACACCGAGGCCTGGATCACGGCCATGGCCGGCGGTGTGCGGGACAGCCAGCAGGACTTGGACGAGTCGGAAAGCCCCGAGTTCTTGGCCGTGCCACAGGCGACGGATGTCACACCGGATGCGGCTCCGCGGCAGATGCGAGGACGCCTGTATGACCTATTATGGGGTTATCGACAGGTTCTGCTCGCAAGTTCCAGTGAAGTGGAAGATTCGCTGCCATCTCGCGAAAGCTGCTGGAAATGCTGCATGCCACGCACGTTGTCCCTGACGACCCAGTTGACGGGCTGGGGTAAGATCGGGTGCTATCATGCCAGCATGGACATCATCGGCGAACGGAAAGTTGTCTTTCGGCCAGCCGGAGCGGAGCAAGAACGCGAAATTTCGCTTCGCGTCGGTCGACCTCAACAGCGGCCGGATGACGGCTGGGAGGTCCAGATCGACATCTTGGATCCAGAGAAACCGTGGAAACTTCCACCAGTGTGGGGAACCGATGGGCTAGGGGCGGTCATCCTCGGCATCTTCGCGCTCTCCAAGTACGTCGAATGGTACACCATGAGAGGTCGTCTGACGTTGCCTGAACATGGAGAAACCGTGTTCCCAGAATGGGGACTCCTGCTGGAGGTGAGCACGCCGCCCGCTCCTGCCCAGCAGGCAGCGCCGGCCATGGATGGTGAGGCGGAGGGGTAGGATCCCGCTCCACTCGCCCCGGCTCAGGTCTCCGCAGCCCGCGGCAGTGCGGTACCGCGTCCTCGCGAGCACTGATCACCCGAGCTGGACCTCCGGATCCGCCGGGCGGCCGTCGTCAGCGACGCGCGGGAGCTCGTCCGACCTACGCCTCGCCCACGCAGGTCTCGCAGAGGTAGCGGTCGCAGAAGAGCCACAGCGCGCCGCAGAGCTCGCCATCGACGAGCCAGAGCTGGAGCGAGAGCCCGAAGGGCAGGTCGTGGAAGACGGCTCCGCAGCAGAGGCGCTCGGTCTGCCGGCGCGCCGCCTCCGCATGCCGACGTCGCCAGCCGCGCGCTCCTCGGCCACCGCCTCCGGTCTGCTCAGTCCGGTTTCGCCGCTGGTGCCGGCGCCCTGCCGTCGCTCTCGCATCGCACGGCAAGCCTATGTCCCTGGTCTGCTCGGCTTGAGGATGGGCTCTACCGAACGCATACGTGCGATACATCCATCGAGGTCTTCTGGTCGTCACCTTCCACGTTTGGCAAGGATCCCTTTCGGCGTCGCATTGGTCGCGGCCTTCGCCACAGATCGGAGCACACGTGCTCCGTCGCTCAGGAGAATGCGGTGCGTTCGCGGAAAGCAGAATTGATCGACAATTCCCGGACGTTTGGCACCCACTACAATGAAGTAGAAGAAGCCAAAGATCGCGAACTGGTACACGTGATAGCCGTCTTGCCGCTGCCCCTCGGGATGAATCACCAGCCGGTCGATCCGAGGTCCGGTGCCTCCTTGGACATCGAGCAGTTCAATCATTACACGTACGTTTGACGGCAGCCCTGCGGTGCCATATAAGTAATTTCGAAATTCACCATTATAGCGCTCGCCGAGGTCAATCTTGGGATAGTGGCTGCTGACGCTTGCACGCCACAGGACACTCAACGCGAAGAATCCGAGATCGGCGGGGATCTGTCGTCCATCTGCAACCCTGAAGCCATCAGGATCGCCCTGCAGAAGAGTCACTTGTTTCAGCGCAGGGAAGGTATCATCGGGCTGCAGCGCGACGTTAGCGACCGCGCCCTCGACTTTTGAGAATCGCTGCTCGCACGAGGTACATAGCAGGTACTCTGAGATCTGAGTGCTAGTGATGAGCGCGGTTCCGTCGTGAACCTGGACAGGCGCTTGGTTTCCACTGGTGGTGGGAGGAGCACTCTTATATAGCCGCCGATACGTCCACCGCGGCATGATGTGGCTGTCTCTCAAATCTTGGATCGTGAGGCATAGCTTGCATTTGCCCTGCATAATGTCTCGCTTGCGTCGCGACTGAAGTTGGCTGCGGTCCTCTCGATGCCAGCGGAGGGGCCGTCCCGTGTCAAGACGAGGCATGCTGCTCCCGCAGGGGGAGCGGCCCGGCCGCCCTGTCCCGGTGCTGCCGCGCCCGAGGCCTTCCGAGACGAACTGCCGGTGCACCCTGCTGCCGGCGTCGTGAGAACACGATATCGCGCGATTCGCCCATGTCAAGGGGGCGGACGCGAAATATCCATTCTAAATTGTGCGCGCGCACGTCAAAGAAATCAATTAACTAAAGATAGATTCTTGTTAATATTTGGGCTGATTGGCTTATTTGTGTTGATTGGTTTATTTATTTAAGCTGATCAGTTTATTGGGGTTGATTGGCCTATTTATTTAGGCTGATTAGTTTGTTTATTTTTCTGCGGTGCGGCCGCGCTGGCGCGCAGCTTTTCTGCGATGCGGCCGCGGGCTGGCACGCAGCTTGCGACGGGTGAGTGGGTCGCGACGCGCTGCGTTGGCGGGCGCAGTTGAGCCCGCCGGTCTTCTTCAGCCGCCGGCACGGCCGAGTCACCCATGACCGCCGCTTGAGGATCTGTGGAAGGCCCGTCGGCGCTCTCGCGGAGCGTACGACAGCTTCGTCGGCGGGACAGGACGGCGGGATCACGTTTGCGGGCAGGACCACGAACGCCCCGCTGCGCCAGCACGCCAGCTCGGACCCGGGGTTGGTCCCGCAGGCCTGGTGTCAGCCGCTCGCCCGCCGTGGAGCCTCGTGGAGCTCCGTACCCTGGCGTCCCCCGCTGCGCCCGTCCCCGGTGGTCCCTCTCACACCGGCCCCATCCCAAAATCCAGCGGCGCCAAAATTTGTCAGGTCACACGCAGGTCCCACAAAAGCAAGAAGACACGGCTCTCGCCGTGTCTTCTTGGTGGAGGCGCCGGGAATCGAACCCGGGTCCGCAAGGCATCCAGTCTACCTTCGTTCACGTGCGTAGTCGCCATGCGCCGGCGACGGCGTTCGTAGATTCGGCTACGACCTATCCCTCACTGAATCTCGGCCGCGTTATCGAGGGCACCCTCACGCGACCCAGCCCTGTGGTTGACACCCTTAGAGTACTAGGACGACCTTCTCCTCGGATGGCTTAGCGGTTATTAGGCCGCAACAGCGTATGCGTTGTCGTTCGCACTTGTAACGTCCCGCTTGATAGGCGGAGCAGGAGCCGCCAGCACGCAGACAGACCTTCAGTCCCCACGTCGAAGCCGATCGCCCCCTCGTGGTTCGTTCAGACGGACCAAACATTGCTAGAAACTGCGCTGCCGTCAACCCCTTCGCGTCAGATCGCTCTGCCGCTGAGCGCGCCGTGCGGCGGCCGTCGGTCCGCGGTCTCGGGTTGCCCGGGTCGGTCCGCCTCTTCCGGGCATTCTCTCTTCGGCCTGCCCCTCGGCGCCGTCCCTCACGCAGCCGTCCGCTTCCGCGGCGCCGCCGCGCTCCCCCAGCGTCCGCTCCGCTGCGTCCTGCCGCGCCCGCTCCCGCGCTTGCACCTGCTCGCGCTCGGGCCTGCCCCCCAGGCGCTCGCGCCGCTTCCCCCGCTCGCGCCACTCCCCGCTGCCGCCCCCTCGCGCCGCTTCCCCCGCTCACGCCGCCCCCGCCGCCTCCCTCCGCCCCCATCGCTCCCCGCCTCCCGTCGCCTCCGCCTGCTCGCCAGCCGCTCTCGACGGCTCCCCCTGGCTCGGCTAAGAAGCCCGCGAAAAGGAAAAGGAGACGGGCAGCTTATGACGAGGATGGTCCACTGCGTGAAGCTCGGCCGCGAGGCTGAGGGGCTGGAGAAGCCGCCGCTCAAGGGCGAGGTGGGCAAGCGGATTTACGACAGCGTCTCGAAGGAGGCGTGGCGGATGTGGCTGGAGCACTCGAAGATGCTGATCAACGAGTACCGCCTCGATCTGATCTCCGAGGCCGGCCAGCGGATCTGGATGACCGAGCTCGACAAGTACTTCTTCAGCGGCGGGAACGAGGCCGCGCAGCCGCCGCCCGACTTCGTGGCGCCCAAGGACAAGCAGGAGTAGCCGCTCCCCGTCGGCCCTGCCGCCGGCGGCGCTCCCGTCCACCTGCCGGCTGCGGTCGTGCCGCCCACCTGTCCGGCTTCGCTCTTCCCGACCAGCTGCGCCCGCCGGCGTCCTCCACCCCTGCGGATGCGCCCCACCCCTGCGGATGCGCCCGCCATCCGAGGCCCCCCGGGCCCCCTGGCCCTCCCGGGCCCCGGCCCCCCCGGCTCACCCCGTCACTTCAGCGGCCCCGGCGCCGGCAGCGCCCCCCCGCCGCGCACGTACTCGATCAGCGCCGCGCCCATCTGCTTGTCGACCTTCTCGCACTTCGCGCTGACCGCCCCCATCGTCGCGCCCTTGCACTCCTTCCGCCGCTCGGCGACGATCTTGCCCACCTTCTCGTCGGCCTGGAACGCCTCGCGCGTCTTCTCATCCAGGCTCTTCCACGGGATCGGCGCGAACTTCGGCTTCGGCGGCACGTGCTGCCGGACCTCCTCCGTCATCAGCGACGCGCACGTCCCGTCCCAGCGCAGCACGTCGTAGCCGCCCCCGGCACCGCTCACGACCATGCCCCCGGTGTCCGGCGCCCGGTGATAGAGGATCAGCACCTCCTCATCGAACAGCAGCTTGTCGTTCGAGGACGACCCGCCGGACGCGTTCCACGCCTCGGTGTCGCGCGTGAGGTACCCGCGCGTGAACGGCGACCCCTTGGCGAACAGGCTGAGCGCCACGTCCGGATAGAACCCGCTGCAGAGCCGCTTCACGAACGCCGCCGGCGGCACACACACATCGCCCTTCTGCTCGCACGTCGTCGGGATCTGCCTTGACGCATCCGCCGCCGCGTCCTCCTCCTTCTTCCCGTCCCCGTCCTCCGCCGCCTCGCCGCCCGGCGCCGGCGCCGACGCCGCCGCCTCGGCCTCCGCAGGCTCCGGCGCCGACGGAGGGGGCGCCGCGCCGCCACAAGCGACAAGGGAACCGATCAGAACAAGCACAAAAGAGCTCTGGACAGATCGCATGGCCCACGAACCTACCGGAGCCGGCACGCCCCTCCGCATGGAAAAACGTCAACAACCCACGACGCAATGCGCTAGCACAGCCGCGAAACATCGTGGCGCAACGCAGGAAATTCACCCCACCGTTCACAACGCAATGCGCCACCCGTCTCGACGGTCCCCACGACGGCCATGATGGTTCAGTTTTCCGACAGCGCTTGACATCAGCTGCCCATCAGCAGAGTCTGAGCCGGTTCCGGCAGGAGGTGGTCATGCTGGATCTTTCTTCGTCCGCATCATCATCATCGCGTGTTGGCGGTTCGCGTAAGTGGAAGTCTCACACAGACGCTCGTTCGTGGGGACGACGGGTGTCCGCTGGTCTCGGCGGGTGTGCGATACTCGCCTCCTGGGCGCTCCTCGCCGGCTGCGGCGCGGCCGAGGAGCAGCTCGAGCCGTGGGACACCGGCGAGGTGATCACGGGGGCAGGCGGCGGCTCCGCCTCGGGTGGGTGGGAGAGCGCCGCGGACGGCTCGGGCGGGACCGGGGGCGGCTGGCCGTCGTCGGCGAAGCTCGGGCCGCCGTATCCCATCGTGCTCGCCCACGGCTTCTTCGGATTCGAGGACTTCGCGGGCGCCGGATACGTCAGCTACTTCTACAACGTCAAGCAGACCCTCGCCGAGGGCAACGAAGCGGTGTTCACGCCCTCCGTCGATCCGTTCAACAGCTCCGAATACCGCGGCGCCCAGCTGATCGCGCGGATCGAGCAGATCCTCGCCGAGACGGGCCACGAGAAGGTGAATATCATCGCCCACTCGCAAGGCGGCCTCGACGCCCGCGTGGTCGCGCACGATCGGCCCGATCTCGTCGCCTCCGTCGTGACCGTCGCCACGCCGCACCTCGGGTCGAAGATCGCCGACATCGCGCTCCAGCTCGTCGCCCACGAGCGCCTGCAGGACGTCCTCGACGACCTGCTCAACGCGATCGGGGCGCCGCTCTACGACCAGATCGGCGAGGAGACGAGCGTGTTTGCGTCGCTCGAGCAGTTCTCGACGCCAGGCATCGAGGAGTTCAACGCGAGGTACACCGATTCTCCCGGGGTGTTCTACGCCTCCTTCGGCGGCAGGACCGACCGCGCGCTCGGCGGCCGCGACTGCACGACGCTCGCCCCGGCGCCCTTCGTCGCGCAGTTCGACGACGGCCTCGATCCGGTGCACCCGCTGCTCTCGCTGACAGAGACCATCCTCGACGGCGGCTTCGGGGAGTCGATCCCGAACGACGGCCTGGTGCGCGCGCGGGACGCGCGCTGGGGCAACTTCTGGGGCTGTCTCCCCGCCGACCATTTCGACGAGATCGGCCAGCTCTTCGGGCAGAGCCCGGGCGAGGGGAACACCTGGCTCTATATCGACTTCTACCGCGCCGTGATCGAGCGGCTCCGGCAAGAAGGCTTCTGATCGCCGTCGAAAACCGCCCCGAGCGGCGCCCGGTCCAGTACCATGCCCGGCCGATGCTCAAGGCGCTGCTCACCTCGTCGCTCCCGCTGCTCGCCCTGCTCAGCGCGGCCTGCAGCAGCGACGTGCGCCGGTTCCCCCTGCGCGATCCGGTCTGGCGCGACGCCGATCTGAACCCCGTCTCGCTGCCCTGCCGGCCCGATCCCGAGGCCCCCAAGGACGATCCGCGGCACCGCCTCTGCACGCCGGAGCCGTACGAGTCGTCGTTCGCGTGGGACGCCGCCGACAACCTCGTCTTCCGGCCGGTGACGCGGTTCCTCGCCGTGGATCCGGGCGGGGAGGCGGTCAACGTCAACAGCGTCGACGAGGTGCCGGACTCGAGCTGGTTCACGAACCGGATCGGGAAGCGGCCGCTCTCCGTCGAGGAGCTCGTGAGCGGGCCGTGCGGCGACAAGACGCTCGACCCCGAGGCGCCGGACGGGTCCTGGGTCATCGACATGGGCAAGCCGAACGGCGCGAACCCCGGCTTCCGGATCAAGGTCGAGGGGGTCGGCAAGTTCATGCTCAAGGCCGATCCCGCGGAGCAGCCCGAGCGGGCGACCGGCGCCACCGCGATCGCGGCGCGCCTTTACCACGCGGCCGGCTACTGGGCGCCGTGCGACTCGGTGGTCTACCTGAAGCCGTCGGTCCTGAAGCTCTCGCCCGGGCTCACCGTGACCGACAACAGCGGCACCTCGAGGCCGTTCGATCAGGCGGCGCTCGACGGCGTGCTCGCCAAGGCCGCGAAGCGGGGGGACCGGGTCCGCATGGTCGCCTCGCGCTGGCTGCCGGGCCGCGCCCTCGGGCCGTTCAAGTACGAGGGGACCCGGGAGGACGACCCGAACGACGTCATCCCGCACGAGGACCGGCGCGACCTGCGCGGCGGGCGCCTGCTCGCGGCGTGGCTCAACCACTTCGACTCGCGCGAGCAGAACTCGATGGATGTCTGGCTCTCCGAGGACGAGGACGACAAGGACGCATCGCCCGGCCACGTGCGGCACTACTACATCGATCTCGGCGACTGCTTCGGCAGCGAGTGGGACTGGGAGGGCATCTCGAAGCGCCTCGGCCACGCCTACTACTTCGACGCCGAGTACGTGCTCCTCGACTTCGTCACGCTCGGCATCCCCGAGCGGCCGTGGGACCGGGCGACCCGCGACCCCCAGGGCGACATCTTCGGCTTCTTCAACGCCCGCGACTTCCGCCCGGAGCGCTGGCGGGGCGGCTACCCCAACCCGGCCTTCGGCCGCATGACCGAGCTCGACGGCGCCTGGGCCGCGCGCACGCTCGCCCGCTTCACGCCGGAGCTCGTCGAGGCCGCGGTGCGGGCCGGCGATTTCACCGCCCCGCGGCACACCGCGTGGCTGATCGACAAGCTCCTCCAGCGAAAGCAGGCGATCATGGCGCGGTACCTCACGCGCCTGTCGCCGATCGCCGACGTCGCCGTGGCCTCGCCGGCGGAGCTGTGCGGCGTCGACCTGGCGCGGCGCACCGGCGTCGCGCGCGCGCAAGATCTCCGCTACGAGGCCGCGATGTACGCCGGCGAGGCGCTCGCCCTGCGCGCGCGGCCGGCCGTGCGCCCCTCGCCGGACGGCCGCGTGTGCCTGTCGCTCCCGCACATCGCCGATCAGGGCGGCGCGCCCGACGACGCGGCCTCGCGCTACGCGATCGTCGACATCCTCAACGGGCAGGCGCCCGGCCCGCTGCGCGTCCACCTCTACGACCTCGGCCCGCGCCGCGGCTACAAGCTCGTCGGCATCGAGCGCCCCGACGATCCCTCCGCGCCCGACTGACCCTCTTCGCCCCGCCGCTCGCTTAAAAACCGCGGCTGGCGCCGACCATCAATCGCAGATCTTGCAGGCCGGCCCCCTGCGCGAAGGTCTCGGTCGCCGAGCCGATCAGGAAGTCGAAGGAGTGGTCGCGCGCGCTGCTCGTGCGCAGGCCGAGCACGAACGACATGCGCAGCAGGTCGAGCTCGAAGTCGCGGAGGTGCTCGCTGAACACGTTGCCCGCGGCCACCTGCACCGTGCCGTCGAGGAACGCCCAGATCGGGTATCGGTACTCCAGCGTCGCCGCGGCGGCGCTCCGCCCGCGGAGGCGCCCTTCGCGGAACCCGTGCATCGGCGCGCCGCCGCCGAGCTCGGTGAGCTCGGTGAAGGGGACCTCGTCGGGGCCGAGCGGGTCGGCGAAGGCCGCCGAGAGGACCAGGCTCACGATGCGGTCGTGCCCGGTGAGATCGACGAACCCGCCCAGCGAGCCGCCGTAGCGGATCCACCGGCTCTGCAGCGGCCGCTCCAGGTCGGCGGCGTGCTCGCCCGAGAGCTCCAGCCGGACGCCGTGGCCCCGCTCGGGGCGCGGCCGCCGCGAGTCGAGGGCGGCCCGGGCCCCGATGCGGTACGCCGTGTACCCCGTGTCGAACGCGGGCGGCAGCGGATAACGCCCGTTCGCGACCCGCCAGCCGACCGTCGGCTCGCAGCAGATGTCCTCGAACTCGACGGTCTTCGCGCCGGTGTACGCCTCGACGAAGCTGAACGCGTCGAAATCGACGTGGACCGTCGCGCTCCCCTGGATGCTGTGGGCGGCGTAGCGGGCCCAGTCGCGCCCCAGGGACCTCGGGCCGATCCCCGCGAACAGCCAGTCAGGCCGGGTGTCCGCCTCGCCGCGGAGCTTCAGGTACGCGCGCCCGTCGAGCGGGATGCGGTCGGCGATCGTGAGCCGCAGCCAGTCGATCCCGCCCGTCGCCGCGTGCACGCGGAGCTCGTTGCCCGGGAAGAACAGGTCGTCGTAGAAGAAGTAGACCCCGACGCTCTCGCGAAAGCCGAAGTCGAAGAGCGCCGTCGGGACGATGCCAATCGTGTCGTTGGGCCCGAAGGTGAAGATGTCCTTGAGCTCCTCGATCCACTCGCCCTCCTCCGCCGCGACCGTGAGGTAGCCGAGCGGCCGCCGGACCAGGTACTCGCTGGCGAGGTAGGCGGGGAAGAACAGGACGCGCGGCACCCAGAGGAGCGCGTCGCCGGCGCTCGCCCCCTCGTCCGGGCGACCATCGTAGTCGGGCAGGGGGCGCCTCGCGCTGGGCGCCTGCGGCGCCGCGACGGGAGGCCGCGCCGGCGCGGCCGCCGCGCGGGGCGCTGGCGGAGATCCCGGGGCCGGAGGTGGCGCCGCGGCCGCTGGGGCGGCCGCCCCAGCCTGCGGCGCGGCCGCCCCAGTCGCGCCCCCCGTCTGCTGCTGCGCGGCCGCCCCCGGCCGCGGCTCAGCGGCCCCCGCCTGCGGCGCGGCCTGCGCCTCGGCGCACAGCGACAGCACCGCGCAGCTCGCGAGCGCGGCCGTGCGCCGCCGAAACCCCGTGCCGATCGCGCGCGTCCATCCCTTCTCGTCAGGTCCCAATCCGCCTCGTCTCTCGCACGTCGCCGCGCGGGAGCCTAGCGGAGTTCCCGACCGGCGCGACGTTTGTCCGCGCGGCGCGCCTCTGTCCAACGCCCTGTACGGCGCTTCACACACGCGGCGCCGCGACGGAGGTTGCCGGCCGGGACCAGGCTGGATAGCCTCCCGCGCTCGGGCATCGGTCCTGTTCCGGTGCCGCCTGAACGGCGGTTGTCCCGGGATGGAGCGGCGCGTGGCGAGCACTGGCGAGAACGAGACACCGGCCCGAGGGGTCCTTCACCGGCTCCTGTCGATCTTCGCCGAGGTGAAGCCGCGCGAGGTCTTCAGCGTCCTCGTCCTGACGCTGAACGTCTTCCTCCTGCTCACGGGCTACTATCTCCTCAAGGTGGTTCGCGAGCCGCTCATCCTCGCGGGCGGCGGGCTCGAGATCGGCGGGCAGAAGCTCGACCTCGACGGCCCCGAGGTGAAGGCCTACGCGGCGGCGGGCCAGGCGCTGCTCCTCGTCGGCGTGGTCCGCGCCTACGGCGCCATGGCCCGGCGCTTCGGGCGCATGCAGCTCACCACCGCGCTGACGCTCTTCTTCGCCGGGAACCTGGTCCTCTTCTTCTTCCTCGCGCGCCTCGGCGTCCCCCTCGGGGTGCCGTTCTACCTGTGGGTGGGCTGCTTCAACCTCACGGTGATCGCGCAGTTCTGGTCGTTCGCCAACGACGTGTACACCCCCGAGCAGGGCAAGCGGCTCTTCGCGATCGTCGGTATCGGGAGCTCGCTCGGCGCCATGTTCGGCGCGCAGATCGCGAAGCGCGTCTACGTGCCAATCGGCCCCTACAACATGATGCTCGTCGCGGCGGGCGTGCTGCTCGCCTGCCTGTGGCTCACCTACCTCGTCCACCGCGACGACCTCGCGGGCCCAGGCGGCGGGCCGAAGAAGGCCGATGCGCCGCCCGGCGGCGCGGCCGGCGGCTTCAAGATCATCGCCGGCGACCGCTATCTCCTCCTCATCGCCGCCCTGACGCTCGTCCTCAACTGGGTGAACTCGACCGGCGAGTACATCCTCGATCGCACCCTGATCGAGTCCGCCACGAGCGCGCTCGGCCAGGAGAGCGCGCCGGCCGCCGCAGGCGAGGAGGCGCCGGCCGCCGCAGGCGAGGAGGCGCCGGCCGCCGCAGGCGAGGAGGCGCCGGCCGCCGCCGAGGGCGCGGACCCGGGCGCGCCGCTCGCCGCGGGCGCCCCGGTCTACCTCGTCGATCCGGAGGCGTCGCGCCTGCTCGAGGGGAAGATCGCCGCGGTCAAGGGCGGCGCGTTCGACGTCGAGGCCGGCGGCAAGGTCGTCGAGGGCGCCGAGAAGGGGCTCGTCCACCCGCGCACGGAGAAGGGGAAAAAGGCGGCGCTCGGCGCGATCATCGGCACCTTCAAGGGCGATTTCTTCTACTGGGTGAACACCCTCGGCGTCGTCCTGCAGCTCTTCCTGGTCTCCCGCATCTTCAAGTACTTCGGCGTGCGGTTCGCCCTGTTCATCCTCCCGACCATCGCCCTCCTCGGCAACGCGTCCCTCGCGGTCCTGCCGGCGCTCGCCGTCGTGCGCGTCGCGAAGATCGCCGAGAACAGCACCGACTACTCGGTCCAGAACACGGCGCGGCAGGCGCTCTTCCTGCCGGTCGGCCGCGACGCGAAGTACAGCGCCAAGGCCGCCATCGACACCTTCGTCGTCCGCGCGGGCGACGTGCTCGCCGCCGTCGGGGTGATCGTCGGCCAGGTGCTCGCGCTCTCCGTCCGGCACTTCGCCATGGTCAACATCGCGCTCGCGCTCGCGTGGCTCGGCGTCGTGGTCGGCATCGCCCGGGAGCACAAGCGGCGCGCCGCGGACGAGCCGGAGGCCGAGGACCTGAAGGCCGCGTAGCCTCAGGGCCGGCCCGCCGCCGCCTCCGCCTTCCAGGCCTCGTAGGCCTCCATCAGGGCCAGGTACACCCAGCGGCCGATCACCTCGGCCCCCGCGCCCGACGGGTGCGCGAGATCGGCGCCGCCGAGCCCCCGCTGGACCCACACCCCCATCGAGCCGGAGCCGCCCATCGCGCCGAACGTGTCGAAGTAGCCGCACCCGACCTGCCCGGCCACCCGGCGCTGGATCGCCGCGAGCTTCGGGATCACCGGCCGGCTCCGGTAAACCTCGCCCTTCTTGTCGGCGCGGTCCATCGGGCCGACGAGCAGGCACGACGACTCGGGCAGCGCCGCTTTCACCTGATCGAGCACCGCCTTCATCGTCGACTCGACCTGATCGAGCGGGAACAGCTCGCCGTCCTCGCTCTCGTTCATGCCGTACTGGAACACCGTCAACGACGGGTTCCGCGCGCGCAGCTGCTCGGCGAAGTGGGCGTCGTCGCTCTTGTCGAGGAAGCGGATGCGGCAGCCCTGGATGCCGATCGCGTCGAGCACCACCCCCGGCGTGTCCCGCTCCATCCAGACCCCGAACGCGCGCACCCCCGGCCCGCGCGCCCACACCTCGAGCGCGTGCGGCCCGTCGGGCACCTCGTAGGTCGCGATCGCCGAGCTGGTCGCGTCGGCCCGCGTGTCGATCGTCTCGCGGCTCTCGCCGTCGATCTTGATCTCCATCCGCCCGCCGTCGGGGTGCTTCAGGTAATCGACGGCGAACCGCGACACCGCGCGCCCGTAGCTCCCGGTCTCCGCGGTCGCGAAGCGCGAGAACACCCCCGCGCCCTGCGAGCGGAACGACACGCCCCCGAGCCCGTACAGCCCGTCCTTGGCGAACGGGCCGACGACGCGGCTCACCTGCCAGCCCGGGCCGGCGGAGCGCACCACGTCGTTGTGGAAATATCCAGGCCATGCGTTGGCCATCAGCATGAACCCGTGGCCCGCGTCGCCGAACCGCTTCTGCAGCTTGCGCCGCAGCGTCGCGGTCACGAAGTCGCTCGCCACGATGGAGTCGCCGAAGTAGGTGACGCGCGCGATCGACCCCGGCGCCTTGCGCTCCACCGCGGCGAGCGCGCGGAAGAACGGCGTCATCGCCTTGCCGCTCGGGTCCTCGATCGGGCGCGGCGGCTTCCCCTCGGAGGCGACCGCGGCCGGCACGAGCTCGGCGGCCGCGGGCGGCAGCGCGACCTCCTCGGGCTGGCGCAGCTCGGCCTGCTCGGTGGTCTCCGTGGCGAGCGTCGTCTCCCCGACCGACGCGACGGGCGCCGGCGCCGGGACCACGACGAGCCCCTCGCCCTCGGGCAGCGGCGTGAGCAGCCGCAGCCGCGAGAGGCGCGGGTGCGCGTAGGGCAAGAGCACGAGCAGCGCGAGCGTGGCCAGCGCGCCGGCCGCCGGCGAGACGAGCCCGTTCCGCGGCGGCGAGCCCGCCGGCGCGCCTCCCGCGGGCGGCGCGCCGCCGGGCGGGGGAGCGCCGTGGTCGGCCGGCTCGCGATCGGAAGGCCCGTGGACGGCCGGCTCGTGGGCGCTGGTGCTGCTCGTGGACATCATCGATGCGCGGACGGGAGAGGAGGGGGCGCTCTGCGACGGCGTCCCCGCTCAGAGGCCGGCGTCCGGAGGAGCGTTGCGCTTCTCCAGCTTGTCCAGGGCCGCGGTCGCCCTGTCGCGGCAGCTCATGTCGCCCTGGTGGATGCAGATCGCGCGCAGCAGCTTGATCTCGCTGGCCGACGCGCGCCCGCCCCAGACCTTCGGCTCGAGCGCCTTTCGCTGCGCCGGGTACGAGCTCGAGTCGAGCGGAGCGCTCGCCTGCGGGGCCCCGGTGCCCGCGGCGCTGGGCGTCGAGGAGGCCGGCGGCGCGGGCGTGGGCGTGTGCGCGTGCTGCTGCGGGGACCAGGACATCTGCGGCGCGCCCTGCGGCGCGGGCTCCGGCTCGGGCGGCGCCTCGGGGTCGACCTGCCGCCGCATCTCGGCCACCCGCTCGCGGAGCGCCGTCGGGACGCCCGGGGTCTTCGCGATCTCGTTGAGCAGCGAGAGCTTCTCGCTCTTCGTCGCGGCCCGCTCGACCTGCTGGAACATCCCCTCCGCCCAGCGCTCCTCGATCTCCCGGAAGCGCTGCGTCTCCCGGGCCGGCGCCGTCTCGGCGATCTCCTGCAGCTTCCGGTGCGCGGCGTCGATGTTCCCCGCGCGGAGGTGCTCGTGCGCCGCGTCGAGGATCTGCGCGTCGTTCCCCCCGACCTCCGGCGTCGCGGGCCGCGCGTCCGGCTCGGGCGCCGCCGGCCCCTGCGAGCGCGCGCGGGTGACCGCGACCACGGCGATGGCGAGGATCACCGCCACCGCGAGGAGGATCCCCACCGCCTTGCTCGCCCCGCCGAGCGAGCGGGACGACTGCACCGCGGGCGCCACGCTCCCGTACACGCCCGCCGAGGCGCCGCCGCCGTCCGGTCCGGCGCGAAAGATCTTGCCGGCGGCGACGAAGCGGAGCCGCACGTCGCCGAGCTCGAGCGCGTCGCCCGCCTCGAGCAGCCCGCGCTTCAGCTCGACGCCGTTGATGCGCACGCCGTTGGCGCTCTGCTTGTCGACGACCTCGTAGCGGCCGTTGCCCAGGCTGATGAGCTCCGCGTGCAGGCGGCTCACGGAGCTGTGGTTGATCGAGATCGTCGCGTCCTCGGAGCGCCCGATGGTGAAGCGCTCCCCGTCGAGCGGGAACTCCGCGCCGGGCGTCGGGCCGACGACCATGACGAGCCGGTTCGGGCGGGTGTGGAGCGGCAGGTGCGCGGTGCTGCGGCTGCCGGGCGGCGGCGTCGGGCTCGTCACCGCGGACGAGAGCGCCTCATCGACGATCTCGATGCGGTAGTCGCCGAGCTGCACGAGGTCGCCGTGGCGCAGGTGCTGCTCGCCGGTGACGCGGCCGCCGTTGACGAACGTGCCGTTGTAGCTCTCGAGATCGCGGATGATCCAGCCCTGGCCGTTCTTGACCAGCGTCGCGTGGCGCCGCGAGACGTTGCGGTCGGTCAGCCGGATCGAGTTCGACTCTCCGCGCCCGAGCGCATACTCCTCATGGGCGAGGGGGAGCCCCGTCTGTTTCCCCTCGTCATCCTCGATCGTCAGCTTCCACATAGCGGGTTCGGGGCATTCAGGCGACGCCAGGCTCGCCCCGCGAGCCGCTGTGGATCGGTGGCATCCGCCGCTCGCCGTGCGAGCCTCCTCTTCGAGGCCGGACTACTTTAGCGAGTCCGCCTCCGGGAAGGCAATGACGGCGCGTCGGCCGATGGCGAGCGGCCGGGACCGCGGCGTTTCGCCGGCCTCCGGCGGCCGGCGGCCGACGGCGCCGGGCAAGAACCCGGCGGGCCAGCAGGCGGGCGCGCGGGCGAGGGCGCGCTCGCAGGCGCCGAGAGCCGCCGTGCGCCGCGCGCCGCCGGCTGGACGCGGCGTCGCCGCGCCCGCAAGCGGCGTCGCCGCGCCCGCAAGCGGCGTCGCCGCGCCCGCGCACAGCCGCGGCGGAACGTCGCGGCCGCGCGGCGTTCCGCCCCGGGTCCGCGCTCGGCGCGGCGCGCAGCGGGCTAATGGCCGCCTCCCACGGGCCGAAACGGGTGGAGGAACGCCGACAGCGCCCCCGGGTTCCGGGTCTGCAGCCAGAGCCGCCCGTGGCCCTGGAGCTCGCAGACGAGCCCCTCGCCGGACAGGAACAGGCCCTTCAGGCCGGCCAGCTTGCGCACCTGATACCGCAGGCCCTCGGTGAACGCGAGCAGGTGTGTGTTGTCGCAGATATATCCCTGGTGCTCGCGGCCGACGTCGATCGCGTGGATACCGCCGTAGCTCGAGAACCAGATCAGCCCCTCGCCGTAGGCCCGCAGGAGCGACAGGCCGCCGGCGAAGAAGCCCTTGGCCCCCTGCCACTTCGTGTCGAGCGTGATGCCGGGCGTGGAGGCGAGATAGGCGCCCGACTGGAGGAAGACCTCCATCCCCGAGCGCAGGATGATGCGCTCGATCGACCCCTCGGGCGCCGGCGCGAGCCGCATGGACTGCATGGGCGCGGTCGCCGTGAACGTGTTCTGGAAGAGGCTCTCTCCGGCCGTCAGCCTGCGCTTGAGCGCGCTGGCGAGCCCGCCTTGCAGGCTCGTCTTCATGTCGATGGCCGCGTCGCGCGCGACCATCGCGCCGCTCTCGGCGATGATCTGCTCGCCGGCGTGCTCGAAGGTCACGTGGAGGACGCCGAACTCGGGGTTGTCTCGGATCTCGTCGCGCACGCCGTCCCCTCGGTCTCTAGGGTTGCCGCGGGGCGAGCCGCGCGCCGATCGCCGCGCCGTACCGGCCGGCGTTGCGCGACTGGACCCACAGGCTGCCGCTGCCCTCGACGTGGCAGACGAGCCCCTCGCCCGAGAGCCACGTGCCGAGCCACGTCGACGTGTTCTTGCCGATCCGGCACGAGAGCGTCGACTCCCACGCTGCGAGGTGGCCCGTGTCGATGACGACGTGGCCTCTCACCGGGAGCTCCTCGAGCGCGCCGAAGGCGCCGATGATCATCTGACCTTGCCCGGCCGTCTCGAGGGCGAAGAGCCCCGCTCCCGAGAAGAAGCCGCGCAGGCCGCCCGAGCGCGTCTTCACGTCGACCTCCGGGCTGGACGCGACATAGGCGCTGCTCTGGACGCACCATTGCCTGTCGCCCACCTCGAGCACCGCCATGTCCCCGGACAGCGGCGTCGCGAACAGCACCTCTGCGTGGCCGCCCTCCGCGATGAACGAGTTCCGGTAGAACGACTCTCCGGCCAGCATCCGCTTCAGGCCCGACATGATGCCGCCCGACTGCGTCTCCACCCGCACGTTGGTCGACATGCCCACGAGCGCGCCGCTCTCGGCGATCACGTGCTCGCCCGGCGCGAGCCAGCACTGCGCGAGGGCCTGGGAGGGACGGTAGAGGAGATTCACCTGCATCGGACGTCTCCGTCGCCCCTCAGGGCGGGAGCAGCGGCGCGAGCCACCCCACGAGCGCGCCGGCGCTGCGCGACTGGATCAGCACGCGGCCGCGGCCGGTGAACTCGCACACCACGCCTTCGCCGGAGACCATGAGGCCCATGAGCCCCCCGCCAGGGCTCCTGATCTTGAGCGCGAGCGACGCGTCGAACCCGACGAGGTGCCCGCTGTCCACGATGAGCGACCCGTCGCAGGGGAGCTCCTCGATCGCGCCGTAGCTCGTGATCCAGAGATCGCCGACGCCGGAGGCCTCGATGAAGAAGACGCCCTCGCGCGCGAGGACGGCGCGCAGCCCACCCCAGCGCACCTTCACGTCGATGTCGCCCGCGCTCGCGAGGTAGGAGCCGGCGCTGAAGAGCATCGTCTCCCCGCGGAGGGGGACGTGCTTGACGCGGCCGCTGAGCGGCGGGGCGAGCCACACCCACCCGCCCTCCGGCGCCTCGATGTGGTTCACGAAGAACGTCTCGCCGCCCGCGAGCTTCCGGAGCAGCGCGACGACTAGCGCCTTGAGCCGCCCGAAGAGCCCGGCGCCGCGGCCGGCGTTGAGCCGGACGACCGTGCGCAGGCTCGGCGAGCGCGCGACCATCGCGCCCGCCTCCGCGAGCAGCGCCTCGCCCGGATCGAGGCTGACCTCCAGCAGCGCGGACGACGGCTCATGCTTGGTGCGATGCTGCATTCGTCTACCCGCGGGGCACGTACATATAACGGACCCACGGCGGGAGCGGAAGCGGGAAGAAGGTGTGTCGAGGTGAGCCGGCGCGGCGTATTTCATGTTTTCTGTCCAGCGGCTCGCTCGCGCTGACTTCTACCCTTCGGCGTGGGTAGACTGAGCGCGTGAGCGACAGGCGACTTACGGCCTCCGAGCCGACGCCCCGCACCGAGCCGCGCAGCGAGCAGGGCCAGGGGTCCGGCTTCGTCGCCGCGCCCCAGCGCATCGCCGGGCGCTACGAGATCCTCGGCCTGCTCGGCACCGGCGGCATGGGCAGCGTCTATCGCGTCCGCGACCTCGAGCTCGACGAGGTGGTCGCCCTCAAGATGCTGCGGCGCGATCTCGCCGACTCGGCCGGGATGCTCGAGCGCTTCCGGCAGGAGGTGAAGCTCGCGCGCCGCGTGACGCACCGGAACGTCGCGCGGACGTTCGACTTCGGCGACCACGAGGGCGAGAAGTTCCTCACGATGGAGTGCGTCGACGGCGAGTCGCTGCACAGCGTGCTCGCGCGGACGGGCCCGATGCCGGCGCAGCAGGTCATCGGCATCGGCTGCGCCCTGTGCGACGGGCTCGGCGCCGCGCACGCGGCCGGCATCGTGCACCGCGACCTCAAGCCCGAGAACGTGCTCCTCGACAGGGGCGGGCGGGTCGTGATCACCGACTTCGGCATCGCCCGCACCTCGTCGGGGCCGAGCGCCGGCGAGTCGTCCGGCTTCGTGCTCGGCTCCCCCGCGTACATGTCGCCGGAGCAGCTGACCGGCGAGCCCGACATCGACGCGCGCACCGACATCTACGCGCTCGGCATGATCCTCTTCGAGTGCCTGACCCACCGGCGCGCCTGGCCGGGCGCCGGCGCGATCGCGGCCGCGATGGCCCGGCTCAGGTCCCCGCCGCCGGATCCGCGCTCGGTCCGTCCGGACGTGCCCCTCGCCGTCGCGGACGTCGTCCTGCGGTGCATGGCGACGCGCCGCGAGGATCGCTACGCGAGCGCGGCCGAGGCCCACCGCGCGCTCCTGCTCGCGCGCTCGCGGGTGTCGATCGCCCCGCAGCCGGCGCAGTCGCTCGCCTCGGTGATCGCCGCGTCCGCGGCCACGGCCGCGCCGACCGCGCCGCAGCCGATCGAGCAGAACCCGACCCGCGTCGCCGCGTCGGTCGAGGCGGTCACCGCGCCGCAGCCGCGGCTCATGTCGCCGACGCTGTCGGCGCCCGCGCCCACGCCGACGCCCACGTCGCCGCCCTCGTCCGCGTCCTCGCCGGGGCTGAAGACGGTCGCCGTGCTCCCGTTCCGCAACGTCGGCGCCCCGGACGACGAGTACCTCGCCGACGGCTTCACCGAGGATCTCACCGACACCCTCTCGATGACGGCCGGCCTCAAGGTGCGGCCGCGCGCCGCGGTGTCCCGGGTGCGGCTCGACGGCCGCGACCCGCGGGACATCGGCCGCGAGCTCGGCGTGCAGGTCGTGGTCGAGGGGTCGCTCCGCCGCACCGGCGGCGGCTACGGGCACGACGCGCCGCGCTCGCAGCCGTCGGCGCCGTACTCGCGGCCGGGCTCGCGCCTGCCGCCGGCGGGCGTGCGCGTGACCGCGCGCGTCATCAGCGTCGAGGACGGGTTCCAGCTCTGGGCGAAGCGGTTCGACAGCTCGCCCGAGGCGCTGCTCGCGGTGAGCGACGACGCGGCGAGCGCCATCGCCGGGGCGCTCACCGTCGACGCCGCCAGCCGCGAGCGCGAGGCGCCGAGCGACCCGCGCGCGATCGACCTGTACCTGCGCGCCCGCCACCAGCTGCGGCACCTCTGGTACGGCGACGCCGCGCCGGCCGTGTCGCTCTTCGAGGAGGCGCTGTCCTTCTCTCCGAACGACCCGAGCATCCTCTCCGGCTACGCCATCGCCTCGGCGCGGCTGATGGCCGCGCAGGGCGACGGCAGGGCGCAGCTCGCGAAGGCGCAGCAGGCGGCCGAGCGGTCGATCGCGCTCGCCCCCTCGCTCGGCGAGCCGTGGGTGGCGCTCGCGACGGTCCGCTTCAGCGCGAGCGACCCCATCGGCGCCGTGCCGGCGCTGCGCAAGGCGCTCCAGCGCGCGCCGAGCCTGGCCAAGGCGCACGAGCTGCTCGGCCGCATCCTCCTCGAGGCGGGGCTCGTCGACGAGGCGGTCTTCCGGCTCGACACGGCGCTGTCGCTGGACCCGGGCGAGCTGTTCCCGCGCTGGGAGCTCGCGCGCGGCCGGGCGCTGGTCGGCGACTGGGCGGGGGCCGGCGTGCTGCTCGACACGCCCGCGGAGGACCCGTCGAGCCGCTTCCACAAGGCGATCATGCGCGCCCGGTTCGGGCTGTGGCGCGGCGCCCCGTACCCCATCGACGACCTCTTGCCGCCGTCGGCGGAGAACGTCCCGGTCCAGTACGCGCGCATCTACCGCGACGTGCTCGCGACGTCGCGGCTCTCGGACGAGCAGCGGGCGTACTTGCGCGCGAAGTCGGACGGCTCGGAGCCGGGCAGCCGCCTGCGCCCGCTCTTCCTCCAGATGGAGGCGGAGATCCTCGCCTTCCTCGGCGAGGACGACGCGCTCTTCCGCACGCTCGCGGGCGCGGTGGAGGCGGGGCTCTTCGACGCCCTCTGGATGCAGCGCTGCGCGGTGCTCGATCGCGCGCGGTCCTCCGCGCGCTTCGCCCCGCTCCGCGCGCGCGTCGAGGAGCGCGCCGCGGCGGTCGTCGCCGCGTTCAGGGCCTGAGCGCCGCGGGCCGCGCGCGATCGGCGCCCAGCTCGCCGCCCAGCTCGCCGCTCAGCCCCTGCGCGCGCTCTTGGCGCCGCGGGAGACGGCGGGCATCAGCACGTCGCCCTCGACGTGCCCGGCGACGTCGAGGAGGGTGCGCCCCTCCGCGTCGCGCCCGGGCCGCTCCCGCGTGTAGCGCGCCGCCGGGGCGGCGAGCACGACCCCGAGCTGGCGCGCCGCGCTCGTGAGCTCGGCCGACAGCGCCGCGTCGATGAGCCGGGACCGCTCGCCGCTCGACGAGCCGGCGGGGATGGCGACGGCCACCGAGCCCGTGACGACCCCCTCGCGCGCGAGCAGCCCGTGCGGCGAGCCGGTCGTCCGCGCGAGCGTCAGCGCCACGCGCGCCGCCTCGAGGCGGTCGCGTGCGGCGGCGAGCGACGCGGCTCCGCGGCGGAGGATCTCGCGCGCGTCCTCCCCCGGGTCGCCGCGGTACGCCTCGGCGAGCTCCGCGTTCGCCTCCCTGATCCGCGTGATCTCGGCCTCGGCGGCCGCGATCTCGGCCTCGTACTGCGACAGATCGATCGAGCTCATAGCGTTGTCGTCAACCTCGGTTCGTGAACAGGATGCTCCCCGCGAGCAGCGCGCCGGCCGCCGCGGCGCCGTAGAGGCAATAGCGCGCGAGCGCCGCGTGGCCAGCGAGGTAGAGCTCTAGCCCCGCGAAGCCCGCGGCGATCGCGAGCGCCGCGTAGATGAGCTGGCGCACCCCCGTGTACACGAGCGACGCGGCCTGGGCGAGGCCGCGGATCTTCACCTCGGCCTCGCCGCGGTTGGCGCGCGTGAGGTACTTGCGCAGGTCGTCCGGGATCGTCAGCGCCTTGATCCCCATGTCCTTCGCCGCGTCGAGGGCGATCTGCGCCCAGTCGCGGCTGCCGAGGACGAAGTCCTGCAGGTACGGGCGCACGACATCCATGGGGTTGAGGTCCGGATCGAGCTGCGTGCAGACGCCGGTGAGCAGGAGCAGGGTGCGCTCGAGCAGCACGAAGTCGCGCGGCACGTGGAACGCGCCGGAGAGCTCCTTCAGGCCGATGTTCATGCGCCTGAGGTCGATGAGGCTCTCGATGCCCTTCTGCGGGTCGAGCTTGATGTCCTTCAGGTTGAAGGACTCGAGCTTCACCTCGTCCTGGAAGCGCTGGTGGAAGAACTCGACGACCTTCTCGCTGACGTCGACGGTGTCGCGGCGCGAGAAGAAGCGCATCTTGCGCAGCGCCTTGATGATCCCCTCGGTGTCGCGGCGGATCACGGCCTCGAGGAACTCGGGGATGCCCTCGCGCATCTCCTGGGAGAGCTCGGCGACCGCGCCGAAGTCGAGCAGGATGAGCTCCCCGTTCGGCCCGACCAGCATGTTCCCCGGGTGCGGATCCGCGTGGTAGATGCCGTCGATGAAGATCTGCTGGCAGAAGACCTGCACGATGTGCCGGGCGAGCGCCTTGCGGTCGACGCCGTGCGCCTCGAGGGCCGCGACGTCGCCGACCTTGATCCCCTCGACGAACGTCGTCGTCATCACGCGCCGCGTGCAGTAGGGCTCGATGGGCCGGGGGAAGCGGACCTGCGGCTGCTTCGCGAAGTTGTCGGCGATGCGCACGATGTTCCTGGCCTCGCGTACGAAGTCGAGCTCCTCCAGGATCATCGAGCGGATCTGGTGGTAGTAGGCGTCGAGCCCCTGCACGGGGACGAACTTCGCGACGATCGCCATGATGCGGCGGATGGTGAGCAGGTCGAGGCGGACGATCTCGTCGATGTCGCGGTGCTGGACCTTCACGGCGACGCGGGTGCCGTCCATGAGCCACGCCTCGTGGACCTGGCCGAGCGACGCGCTCGCGAGCGGCTCGCGGTGGAAGCGGGCGAAGACCTTGTCGATGGGGCGCCCGAGCTCCTCGGCGATGCGCGCCTCGATCTCCTCGTAGGGGCGCGGCGGCACCTGGTCCTGGAGCCCCTCGAGCCCCGCGCGCAGCGTCGCGGGGAGGAAGTTCGCCATGATGCTGAGCATCTGGCCGACCTTGATGAAGAGGCCCTGGAGCTCGACGATCGTGCGCTCGATGCGGCGGGCGTTCCTCGCGTGGACCTCGTCCACGCGGCCCTGCGCCCACGCGTCGCCGAGGAGGCGGCGCAGGAAGAAGAACCAGAGGTAGCTCGCGATGACGGTGAACGTCGTCAGGTAGGCGCGGACGAAGCGGCCGCTCTGCGCGGCGTTCTGCCGGAACGAGCGGGGCGCCGCCGCGGGGCGCCGCGCCGGCTCGAGGGCCGCGGGCGCGGCGCCGACAGCATCGGGCGGCCTCGACGTCGCCGCGCCGTCGGGCGGCCTCGACGCGGTGGTCGCGCCGTCGGGCGGCCTCGACGCGGTGGCCGCGCCGTCGGGCGGCATCGACGCGGTGGTCGCGCCGTCGGGCGGCATCGACGCGGTGGCCGCGCCGTCGGGCGGCGTCGACGCGGTGGCCGCGCCGTCGGGCGGCGTCGATGCGGTGGCCGCGCCCTCGGGCGGCGTCGACGTGGTGGCCGTGCCGTCGGGCGGCATCGGCGTGGCGCCGTCGGGCTCCCGATGGATCGCGCCGGGGCGCAGCTCGCCGGGCGCGCGCGCGGGCTCGGTGGGCGAGCGAAGCAACCCGGGGGACGGGCCCTGCTGTTCCGGGGCGGCGCCGTGTGACACCGCGGCAGCCTAGCATCGCTCGGCGTCAGCCCGCGAACACGCGGGCTCGATGCGGCGCGCCATGCCCTCGTCGCGTCATCGCGCGACCGCCATGGCCTCCGCGATCGCGTCGTAGACCGCGGGTCGCGCGCGGCGGATCGCGTCGGAGGCGCGCGTCGGGTGGACGCGGTTCGTGAGCAGCGCGCCGACGAGCTCGGCGTCCGGGTCGATCCAGAGGCTCGTCCCGGTGAAGCCGAGGTGGCCGAAGGTCCGCGGGCCGAAGCGGGCGCCTGCGCTCGGCCTCTCGCCGCTCTTGCCGTCGAACCCGGCGCGCAGCGACCCGCCTGGCCGCGGCTCGATCAGCCGCCGGACCTCGTCGCGCGAGAGCCACTCCGGCCGCTCGCCCGCGAGCGCCTCGAGCAGCGCCACCCCGAGCCGCGCCACGGACATCGCGTCGCCGAAGAGGCCCGCGTGCCCGGCCATCCCGCCCTGCGCGATCGTCCAGGCGTTGTCGTCGTGCACCGCGCCGCGGATCACGCCCCCGCGGAACGCCACGTCCTCGGTGGGCGCGACGCGCTCGTCGAACCGCGGATCGCGGCGCCCGAGCGCGCGGGCCGGCGCGACCGCGAGCCCGAGGGGGCCGGTCACCTCGCGCGCGACGACCTCGTCGAGCTCGGCCTCGCCGCGCCGCGCGACCGCGGCGCCGAGGAGCAGGTACCCGAGGTCGCTGTACACCGGCGGGAACCCGCCCTCGGGCGGATCGCCCGCGCACCCTTCGCGGCGCCCGTCCGCGCAGGCGCGCAGCGCCTCGAGGGGATCGATCGGCGCGCTGTCGTCCGGCGGGTGGAGCGTGCGGTGCGCCTCGAGCCCGGCGCGGTGCGCGGCGAGGAGCTCGAGCGGCACGCGCGCCGATCGCGTGCCGGCGAGCTCGGGCAGCACCTCTCCGAGCGGCTCGTCGTACCTCGCCTTGCCGGCGCGAACGAGCCGGGCGAACGCCAGCGCGGTGAACGGCTTCGTCACCGACGCGAGGTCGAAGATCGCGTCCATCGTCGCCGCGGGCGGCGCGCCGCCCGCGCCCGCCGGCGGGCTGTCCTCGAACCACAGCCGTCCGGCCGCGCCCGATCCGTACCGGACGTTGTCCCGTGTGCGCACGGCGGCGGCGACGCAGGCGCAGGGCGCGGCGCGGTGTTCTTCGACCGCGAGCGCAGCGATCGGCGTGAGGTCGACGAGGGCCATGGCCGAGGATGAGGAGGGGTGTGCGCCCCTGTCAAACGCGCTCTGGAGGCGGGCTGGACCGGGCTCGGGGAAACGCGGAACGTTCCTCGAAAGATCGAGCGGCGCGGCCGGTCCTGCTTCAGGATCTCGCGGTGAACTCTCCCTCGAGCACCGAATCACGCGCCGCCGTTGCGTCGCTCGCCGCGCTCGCGGCGAGGTACGACGATCGCCGGCCCGATCGCTGGGCGCCGGTCCCCGAGCAGCTCGACGCCGCGATCGCGTTCGACGTCGAGCTCGCCGAGGCTGGGCGCGTGGCGCGCGCGCCGCTCGTGGCCGAGCTCGCGCGCCGCTTCGAGTTCCCCGCGCACTACCTCGACGCGATCCTGCTCGTGCCGCGCGAGCGCTTCGTCCTCCCGGAGGATCTCGCGGCCTCCGCGGACGACACGCCGCTGCCGCTCGACCGGGCCGGGCACGCGACCGTGAGCGCGCCGCACGCGTACCTGCTCACGTTCAGCCTGCTCGGCCTCGCGCCGGGCGATCGCGTGCTCGAGCTGGGCACCGGCACGGGCTACGGGGCGGCGCTCGCGCGGCGCATCGTCGGCCCGGCCGGGCACGTCGCCTCGATCGAGATCGATCCTGCCCTGCACGCGCGCGCGGCGCGGCTCCTCGGCGCGCGGCCGGATCGCCATGGCGACGACGCGGCGCTCGCGGGCAGCGGCGCCGGTCCGTCCGACGAGGGCGCGAGCGTCGCGCTGCTGTGCGGCGACGGGCGTTCGCTCGCCGAGCGCGTGCTCGCGTCCGGGCGGGCGATGCCGTCGGAGCGCCCCTGGAAGGTCGCGGTGACCTACGCGCTGATCGAGCCCCCCGCCGCGCTCGAGGAGCGGCTGGCCGACGGCGGCGTCCTGGTCGCGCCGGTCGGCGCGTGGGAGGGCCACCAGGAGCTCATGCGGGTCGAGCGCCGGCAGGGCGCGCTCCTCCGCGAGGTGCACGGCGCGGTCCGCTACGTGGCGGAGCGCGGTCGCGGGTAGGCAGCTCGCTGGGCGAAGCCGGTGAGCGCGGCCGCCGGCGGCGGGCCGGCCCGCGTCCGCCGGCGCATCGCGCGCGGGTGTGCGCCCCGGGGCTATCGGAGGCTGGCCATGCGCGCCCCCTGGTTCACGGCGCCGCGCCGCAGCGGTGCGGGGAGGCTCCTGTACCCGGCCCCAAGCTCGGGTTAACGAGAGAGCGGCGATGCTGACGGAAGCGCACTTCAAGAATTTCAAGCTGCTTCGCGACGTGAGGCTGCCTCTCGGTCCGCTCAACGTGCTGGTCGGCCCGAACGCCGTGGGCAAGAGCACCGTGCTGGAGGGGATGCACTACCTGCTCCAGCTTGCCGCCGCGAAGCCCGCGACCCTCCGTCCGGGGTCGCCCTTCTGGAGCAAACGCGCGGTGGAAGACCTTGTCGCGAAGCCGGACGCCACCGAGCTCGCGCTGGAAGCCGTCCTGGCGGACGGCAGGCGGTTCGGTATCCGCGCAGGGGCCGCGAAGGAGGAGCCGGAACCTGAGCGGTTCCACCTGTGGTTCGGCAAGGAAGGGCAGGAGACGGAGCTCCGTCTGCCCAGCGGCGACCAGGAGGAAGAACGGCTCTTCTTTCGAGGCCCCCGCGAGGCGAAGCTCGGATCGGTCGTCCGGCTCAAGCTGCACGCCGAGACGCTCGCCGCCGAGCACTACTCCGAAGAGGAGATTCCAGGCGTCGGCCACGACGGTGAGGGTCTGGCTTCCGTGCTGCAATACGTGCAGGGGCTGCGAGACGGAACGCTGGAAGCCATCGAGCACGATCTGGCGACCATCGTCCCCGGCGCGCGGCGCATCCGCGCGCTCCCCGCTCGCCTCAAGCGTCGGGAAACACATCGGATTTCCGTCGATGGTCAGGACTTCTGGACCGAACAATCGCGCGACGTCACCGGCGCCCGCTTCGAGGTCGAGTGGGAAGGGCTGGGGTGGGTGCCTGCCGGTCAGCTCTCCGAGGGGACGCTGCTCGCCCTCGGCCTCATCACGGTCGTGCGCTTCGACGCGCCGCGCCTCGTCCTGCTCGACGATCTGGACAAGGCGCTGCACCCGGTCGCGCAGCGCAAGCTCGTCGCGCACCTCCGTGGCGTGCTCGACACCACGCCTCACCTGCAGATCGTGGCGACGAGCCACTCGCCGTTCCTCCTCGACGAGCTGCGCGTGCAGGAGGTGATCGTCATGAGTCGCGCTGGAGCGCGCGGCTCGGCGCTGCGTCGGCTCGACGAGCATCCGACGTCGCAGAAGCGGGGCGCCTACCTTCGTCCGGGTGAGTTGTGGAGCCTCGTCGATGAGGGGTGGGTGAGCGAGGGCGTGGGGTGAGCGCTGTCGCCCTGGGAGTCGCCGCCGAGAGCGCCGGCGACGTACGGATCGTCCAGACCCTCGTGGACCGGGTGCTCATCGACGAGATCTCCTGGGTGGCGGAGACCTTCGAGGGGTGTCGGGCGTCGATGGAGGACGGCCTTTCCCCGTGCCGGAGCTGGCGGCTGATTGCAGCGTGGATCCCCGAGGACGACCGAGAGCGCAAGCGGCATGCGGCCCTTCGCGGCGAGCTCCACTTCGACCCCTGCACGAAGCCGGAGCAGCTCACCTCGAAGAACGAAGCGGATCGTAAGGACGTCAAGCGGGTCCTCGCGGTGCTGACCACGACCGGGCGGGATGCCCTCGTGCGCTGGGCCGACGTTCCCCTCGAACGTCTCGAGGCGCATGGTGGAGCGTGCGGCCTCGCTCGCTTCGTGCGCGAGTTGCGCGAGCATCTCGTGCCGATCGTGGAACGCGGCTGAGATGCCCCTGTCCTCGGCCGCGGGGCGCTCGTTGCGCTTCCGGACCCGATGCTCCGTCGCCTCGACCACGGGAGCCGCCGCACGGCCATAGCCCCGAGGGCTGTGTCGTCCGGTTCGACCCGCAGCATGTCCAGATGACACACCTCCCTGTCCAGATGACACACCTCCCTGTCCAGATGACACACCTCCCTGTCCAGATGACACACCTCCCTGTCCAGATGGCGCTCTTTCGCGTCCGGATGACACACTTCCGTGTCCGGGTGCGAGCTGTGACGGTCCGTGCCAGCGTTCGGCGCCTCGTGGCTCATCGAATCCGCCGTCTTCCGGCCTTGCGGTGAGCGCCGGCGGGGGTCTCCGCGCGGCGGGGGCGGGTGGGCGCGGCGAGCACCGAACGAGGTGCCATAAGGTTTCAGGGGGCTCTGCGTCTCAGGCGCGCCTTGTGTGGCGCGCGACGAAACGTCCCAGGAGGCATGGCCCGAAGTGAGACATGCCGGGCGGTGTTCTCGGCGTAAGCGCCCACGCTCCCGTCTTGGCGGATGGCCGAGCGCCCACCCGCCCCCGCCGCGCGGAGACCCCCGCCGGCGCGTGCGTCTCGGGATCGCGCTCCCTCCGCATCCGCATCCGCGTCCCCGTCTCCGTCCCGCGCCCCGCGTCCCACGTCGCACCACCCCCGCGCCCCCTGGATCAGAGAAAGCCCCACCGTCTTTGACCCCCGGCCTCGCCGAACTTTATCCTGGCGTTCCCCGGAGGCGGGGCCGCCCCGGCGCGTCGGCTCGGCCCGCCGTGGACCCAGGGAGAAGACCGGAAGCACTATGGCGGAGTTCGTTTGGGAGGCGCGCGGCCGCACCGGAGAGATCCGGAAGGGCACGATGGAGGCCGAGAACGAGGCGGCGGTGCAGAACCGCCTCCGCGCTCAGCAGCTGAGCCCGACCCGCGTCAAGAAGAAGGGCGCCGCGCTCAACATCAGCCTGAGCTTCGGCTCGGGCGTCGAGGCCAAGGACCTCGTCAAGTTCATCCGCCAGTTCGCGACGATGATCGACGCGGGCCTCCCGCTGGTCCAGTGCCTCGAGATCCTCTCGAACCAGGAGCCGAACAAGATCTTCCAGGCGGCGCTGCGCGACATCAAGAACACGGTCGAGCAGGGCGCCACGTTCAGCGACGCGCTCCGGCGCCACCCGAAGATCTTCGACGACCTGTTCGTCAACCTCGTCCAGGCCGGCGAGGTGGGCGGCATCCTCGACAGCATCCTGAACCGGCTCGCGATCTACATCGAGAAGCGCGTGAAGCTCGCGCGCCAGGTGCGCGGCGCGCTCGCGTACCCGATCGCCGTCATCGTGATCATGATCGTCGTCATGGTCGTGCTGATGTCGTTCGTCATCCCGTCCTTCGAGACGATGTTCGCGGAGTTCGGGGCGAAGGACGCGCTCCCGCAGCTCACGAAGATCGTCATCGCGACCTCGAAGGCGTTCGTCACCTACCTGCCGCTCATCGCCGTGCTGACCGTCGCCGCCATCGTCGGCGGGACCTACTTCTACCGCTCGCCGTCCGGCAAGCGGATGGTGCACCGCCTCGTGCTCCGGCTCCCGATCCTCGGCCCCGTCATGCAGAAGATCGCCGTGGCGCGGTTCTCGCGCACGCTCGGCACGCTCCTCGGCTCCGGCGTGCCCATCCTCGACGCGCTCGACATCGTCGCGAAGACGGCGGGCAACGTCGTCGTCGAGGAGGGCCTCATGTACTCGCGCCAGAAGATCTCCGAGGGGAAGAACATGGCCGAGCCGCTCGGCGAGATGCAGGTCTTCCCCGGCATGGTCGTGCAGATGGTCGCCGTCGGCGAGCAGACCGGCGCGCTCGACACGATGCTGAACAAGATCGCCGACTTCTACGAGGAGGAGGTCGACGTCGCCGTCTCCGCGCTGACGTCGCTGCTCGAGCCGCTCCTCATGGTCGTCGTCGGCAGCATGGTCGGCGTCGTCCTCATCTCGATGTACCTGCCGATCTTCGATCTCGCCGGCAAGATCAAGGCGGAGTGATGTCGCCCGCGGCCTCCCCGGCGGACCCCGGCGGCGAGGCCGTGGCGCGGCCGGACGAGGTCGGGGCCGGGCCGCCGCCGGCGCCGGCGCCGGTCGCGTCGCCGCTCCCGCCCGGCGCTCCCGGCGGCGCCGAGGCGCCGCTCGCGAGCCGGCTCACCTGGCTCATCGCGCTGCGCCTCGCCGTGCTCACGGTCTTCCTCGTCGTGACCGCGGCGGTGTACCTCCGCGGCTTCACCCCCGGGGGCTTCTCCAGCATCGTCGCGCTCGTGACGGTCGCCGCGGCGTACGGCGTCTCCGGCATCTACGCGGTGTTCCTGCGCATGCAGCGCGCCCTCCGCGGGATCGCCCGGGCGCAGCTCGTCACCGACCAGATCACCTGGACCGCGCTCGTGTACATCACCGGCGGGGCCACGAGCGGCGCCACGTCGCTCTACGGCCTCACCTGCCTGACGGGGGCGATCCTCCTCGGCGTCCCCGGCGCGATCGTCGCCGCCGCGTCCGGGGCGGCGGCGTACCTGCTCCTGTGCGCCGCGCTCGGGCTGCACCTGCTCGGCGTGCCGCCCGACCAGCCCTCCGGCGCGTATGTGACGCAGTGGGACGAGCTCCGGTACCCCATGTTCGTCAACCTGCTCGCGATCGTGGTGGTCACGCTGCTCGCGAGCTACCTGGCGGAGCGGCTGCGCGCGACCGGCGGCCGGCTCGTGCAGGCGACGGCGCGGGCGGAGCAGGCCGAGCGGCTCGCGGCGCTGGGCCGCCTCGCCGCGGGGCTGGCCCACGAGATCCGGAACCCGCTCGGCTCGATCGCGGGCTCCATCGAGCTCCTGCGCACGGGCGGGACGCTGTCCGACGAGGACCGGAAGCTCTGCGAGATCATCGAGCGCGAGACGGCGCGCCTGAACGACCTCGTGGGCGACATGCTCGATCTGTCGCGCCCGCGGGTGCCGGCGCTCGAGGCCGTGGACCTGTCGGCGACGGCCCGCGACGTCGTCGTGCTCGCGGGGCGCTCGGGCCGGGGCGGCGACGTCGAGGTCCGCTTCGAGGGGCCGCCGTCGGCGCCCGTGAGCGCCGACGCCGCGCAGATGCGCCAGGTCGTCTGGAACCTCGTGCGGAACGCGATCCAGGCGAGCTCGGCGGGCGCGGTCGTGACCGTGCGCCTCTGGCGCGACGCGGGCGCCTGGCTGCTGGAGATCCGCGATCAGGGGCGGGGCATCCCGGCGGGCGCCCGCGATCGCCTCTTCGACGCGTTCTTCACGACCCGCACGCACGGCATGGGCATCGGCCTGGCGGTGGTGAAGCGGATCCTCGACGATCACGGCTTCGGGATCGAGGTCGACAGCCGCGAGGGCGAGGGCACCGCGTTCCGGGTGCGGGTCCCGGTCGGCCCGCTCGCGGCCGGCGAGCCGGAGCGCCGCGCGGACGCCGCGGCCGGCGCGCAGCTCGCCCCGCGATCCCGCCCGGCGGGCTGACGCGGGGGCCCCGCCGCCGCGCTCGCCGCGCGTCACACCGGGCGCGTGGCGCTCCGTTCACGCTCCCCCGCGCGCCGCGCCCCGGGCGCTCCGCGGGAGATTGCGGCGGAGCCCGCCCCCGGGCGTGAATAGCCCGCGGAGACCGTCGTCTGCCCCTGGACAGCGGCCCAGCGCCGGCGGATTGCCCTGTGGTTTCGCGGTGTTCATGGAGAGCACGGACCGGACGTGACCGCGCCGGCGCGGGCCCCGTCCGACGTGGCAGGCCGCTTGCCTCGTGCGTAGAACGACTAGAACGAGGGCGAGCAGCGCAGGCGACCGAGGCTCGCGCGCAGCTCGCAGGTACAGAAGGAGAACCATACGTGACACGCAGGATGAACCATCTCTTCGCGGCGACGTTCTCGCTGCTCGCGCTCACGCTCGGCCAGGTGGGCCTCGCGAACGCCGGGCCGGCGACGGACGTGGTCAAGGCCAAGCAGACGGTCCTGTTCGACCTCCTGAAGAAGGGAGGGGCCGACAACCAGAAGAAGGTCGGCGCGATCTTCGACGAGATGCTCGACTACTCGGCGCTGGCGGAGAGCTCGCTCGGCAGCGAGTGGGCCGCCCGGACCGACGCCGAGAAGAAGCAGTTCACCGAGCTGCTCAAGCAGCTCGTGCGCAAGGCTTACGAGCGCAACCTGAAGAAGACGCTCGACTTCAACATCGAGTACACGAGCGAGACCGAGAGCGCCGGCGTCATGACGGTCAAGACGAGGGCCGTCTCCAAGAAGGACGCGCGCGAGGAGCCGGTCGAGATCGCCTTCAAGCTCTCCGAGAAGGGGGGCACCTGGCTCGTGCGGGACATCATCACCGAGGGCGTCAGCCTGGTGGGGAGCTACCGGGCGCAGTTCACGAAGATTATCAAGAAGGACGGGTTCCCGGCGCTCGTCCAGAAGATGAAGGACAAGCTCGCCAAGGGCGACGTCTGACGCGCGACCGCTGACCGGCCGGCGCGGCCGGCGACCGGCGCGGCCAACCGGCCGGTGCGGCCGCGCGGCCGGCGCGCCCGCGCAGACCGGCCGCCTCCGGCCGCTCGCGGCCCCTTCCCGGGCGGCCGGCCGCGCCTCGCCCGCTCCGTCGCGTTCCCCTTCGTCCGGCGTGATTGCCGTGAACTCGCCTCAATTGCCGCGGGGTTGATAGCCTTGGCGGGTATGGCTGCTGGACAGAGGCGCGGCCGGTCGGCGCGCGCGCTGGGCCTTTCGCCGTCGCTGCGCGCGCTCGCGCCCGGCGGCGGAGCGGCCCCGCGCCCGCCCGACGATCGCCCCGTCCTCCGGCTCGCGGTCAGCAAGGGGGCGCTCGCGATCGAGCTCGGCGAGCCGTTCGCGATCGGCCCGCTCCGCGTCACCGAGCTCGTCGTGCGGCTCGCCGGGATCCGGTTTCCCGTCGACCTCTCCGGCGGGGTCGCGCGCTTCCGGCACCGGCGCGGCCAGCTCGCCCGGCTCGTCGTCGAGGCGCAGGGGACCGAGCTCGCCGGCTGGGCCGCGCCGCGGCTGCGCGGCTTCCTCGGCGACGGCGCGCCGCAGCTGATCATCGCGCCCATCGAGGACGGCGCGCTCGTCGCGCTGCGGTCCGGCGAGGCGGCGCTCGCGTTCGACGTCGCCGTCGCGCCCGGCGAGCGCGCGCTCAGGCTCCTGCCGGAGCGCGCCCGCGGCGTCGGCCTCGCGGCCCCGCCGCACGCGCTCGCGCTCCAGGCGCTCTCGATGATGGCGGGCCCGCACGGCCGCATCGTCGAGGGCGCGATCGTGCTGGACGCCGCGATCGAGCGGGTCGTCCGCCTGCTCCTGCCCGCCGCCGGCGCGAGGGCGCCCGCGGTGGCCGGGGTGCAGTGGGCGTCGGTCGTCGCGGAGGCGGGCCGCTTCCGCGCCGAGGGCGCGCTCGACGCGGCGCCTCCGGCGCTGGGCGATCGCGCGCTCCGGGCGCTCGAGGCGGCCGAGCTCGCGGGCGCCGCCGACGAGCTCGCGCTCGCGAGCGGCCTCGACGACGCGCGCCGCGTCTACCTCGCCGCGCTGGAGCGCGCCCCGCGGCACCCGGAGATCTCCGCGCGCCTCGCGTGGATCGACCTCCTGGCCGGCGAGCGCGCCGAGGGGGCGCTCTCGACCGTCGTCGACGCCATGCCCGCCGTCGACGCCGGCCTGCTCGGCGGCGCGCTCCTCGAGGCGGTCGGCGACCGCGACGGCGCCTTCTCGGCGCTCGCGCGCGCCGCGCACGCGGAGCCGTACGGCCCGCTCGCCGCGCTTACCTGGCTGCGCGCGGCGAGGCTCGCGGACGCCCTCGACGTGCGCCTCGACGCGCTGAACCTCGGCGTCGCGCGCGCGCCCGGGCTCGACGCGCTGCGCTGGGCGCGGCTCGAGGCGCGGCTCGACGTCGCCGACGTGCGCGGCGCGCTCGCGGACGCCGAGCACCTCGAGGCCGCCGCGCGCGGGGCCGAGGCGCGCCACGCCGCCTCCCGCAGGGCCGCGGAGGCGTTCCTCGCGCGGGGCCACGCGGCCGACGCGCGGGCGCTCTTCGAGCGGGCGCTCCGTTACGCGCCGGAGAGCCCCGACGTGGTCGCGGGCCTCGCGCGCTCGCTGCGGGCGGCGGGGGAGGGGAGGCGCGCGCTCGACCTCCTCGCCCGCGCGCGCGTCCTCGCCGCGCGCAGCGGCGCGACCGCTGGCGCGCTCGATCTCGAGCTCGGCCGCGGCCTCGCGGAGATCGCCGGCGATCTCCCCGCGGCGGTCGCGCGCGTGCGGGCGATCCCCCCCGGCGCGCCGGAGTCGCTGGAGGCGCGGCTGCTCGAGGGCCGCTGGTGCGCCGAGCTCGGCGATCTCGGGGGCGCGTCGGTCGCGCTCGGGCGGCTGCGCGACGCGGTGGAGCTCGCGCTCCAGGACCGCGCCGCCGACCCCGGCTCCGCGCGCGCGGGCTCGCCGCTCGTCGGCGGCCCGGCCGCCGTCGCGGCCCTGCTCGCCGAGGCCGCCGAGATCGAGGAGCGATCCCGCGGGGATCTCCTCGCCGCGCAGCGCCACCTCGGCCTCGCGCTGCGCCTGCGCCCGCGCGATCCGGAGATCGCCGCCGCGTTCCGCCGCGTCTCGGGCGAGCTCGCGCCGCAGGTGGCGCCCCCGCGCGGGGCGCGGCCGAGCCCGGCGCCTCGGCCCCACGCCACCGAGCAGCGGATCGAGGTCCACGTCCCCGCGCCGCCTCGCCGGCGCTCGATCCCGCCCGAGCCCGTGGTGGTCGCGCCGCCGCCGGCCCCTTCGCCGCCGATCGCGCCCGCCGCGATCGCCCGGACGCCGGCCGTGACCGCGCCGATCGCGCCGGCCCCCGCGCCGCGGATCGCGCCGCCGCCGGCCCCGCCGATCGCGCCGCGCGATCCCGGGCTCCTCGACGAGATGCCCACGTTCGACAGCAGCGACACGTCGACCGACCTGCCCGACATGCCGCCCGTCCCGAACAGCGTCACGCTGGCGGAGGGGCAGGCGCCGTTCGCCCGCGCGTTCGGTGTCGACGACGAGCTCCTGGCCGAGCGGCTCGCGGATCGGCTCCGCGCCGATCCCACCGACCACGGGGTGGCGATGGCGCTCGCCGACGTGCTGGAGCGGCTCGGCCGCGATATGGATCTCCTCGCCCTGCTCTCGGCGCGCCTGGAGGAGGGGGATGAGGCCGCCCGCCAGGAGGTCGCGCCGCGGCGGCGCGGCGTGCTCGCGCGGCTCGCCGCGCGGGCGCGGGCCGAGGGGCGCGCCGCCGAGGCGGAGCTCTACGAGATGCTGCTGCACGCCGAGCTCCCCTGAACGCGACGGCGCGCCGCGCGCCGGGCGCGCCGCGCGCTTGGCCGGATCGCCGGGCCCGTGATAGCCGGATCTCCTGCGCAGCGCGCGCAGCGCTTGGAGGTGCAGCATGGCCGAGCAGCCGACGAACCGCGTCCAGCAGGAGGGCTCGCCGCGCGAGCCGGGCGCCTCGCCCGCGAGGCCGGGCCGTCCGATCATCGTGCAGAAGTACGGCGGGTCGTCGGTCGCCGACGTCGACAAGATCGGCAAGGTCGCCGACCGCGTCGTCGCCGCGAGGCGCGCCGGCAACGACGTCGTCGTCGTGGTCAGCGCGATGGGCAAGACGACCGACGGCCTGCTCGCCCTCGCCCGGCAGGCGGCGAGCGCGGGCGGCGGCGCGGCCGCGGATCCTCCCCGGCGCGAGCTCGACATGCTCCTCTCGACCGGCGAGCGCGTCTCGATGGCGCTCCTGTCGATCGCCATCCAGGCCCGTGGTTTCGAGGCGATCTCGTTCACCGGCTCCCAGTCCGGCATCCTCACGAACGATCGCCACTTCGACGCGCGCATCATCGAGGTCCGCCCGTTCCGGATCGAGGACGAGCTCGCGCGCGGCCGCATCGTGATCGTCGCCGGCTACCAGGGGATGAGCTACCGCCGCGAGATCACGACGCTCGGCCGCGGCGGCTCCGACACGACGGCGGTGGCGCTCGCCGCGGCGCTGAGCGCCGAGCGCTGCGAGATCTACAGCGACGTCGACGGCGTGTACTCGGCCGATCCCCGGGTCGTCCCGGACGCGCGTCACCTGCCGGAGCTCGACGGCGCGGTGCTCCAGGAGATGGCCGAGTGCGGCGCGAAGGTCGTCTGCGCCCAGGCGGTCGAGTGGGCGCGGCGCTCCGGCGTGGCGCTCTATGCGCGCTCGACGTTCGACGCCGTCCCCGGCGCGCGGGAGACGGTGGTGCGCCGGTTCGCACCCGGCTCGACGTCGTCGACGCACGCGGCGCGCGCGATCGTCGCCGAGGGCAACGTCGTGCTCGCGCGGGCACCCGGCGGTCTCCGGCTCGACGCGCTCCTCCGCGCGGCCGGCGAGCTCGGGCTGGGCTTCCGTGATCTCTCCTTCGGCCCTGGCGGCGGGGCGTTCGTGATCCCGCTCCTCAACGTGCCCGACTGGCAGGGAGCCAAGCGCCAGCTGATCGCGCTGCAGCCGTCGCTCGAGCTCGACGAGGGCCTGGCCTCTGTCAGCGTCGTCGGCGACGGCCTCACCGCGACGGCGTCGCCGCTGTCCCGCTTCATCGAGGTCCTCGGCGGTGCCGGCATTGCCCCCCGCTTCACGGTCGCGTCCCCCCTGCGCCTCGGCGCCCTCGTCGACGCCGCCGACGCCGCCCCCGCGCAGCGCCTGCTCCACGCCACGTTCGTCGCGCCCTGAACCTCAAGCCACCTCGTCCACCTCTTCGACCCCGTACACCGCAAGCCCCCGGGGAGGGTGTTGTCGGCGCGGGGCAGGGGGTGGGGATGGGCCGATGTTTGAGCCTGAGATGTGCGTCATCCGGCTTGCCGGATGGCGCACATCTCAGGCGAGTTCGGCGGGGCCCCACCCCCCTGCCCCGCGCCGACAACACCCTCTCCGGGGGCCGGGCATCTCGGCGAGCTAGTCCCTCTCCGGGGGCCGGGCATCTCGGCGAGCTAGTGCTTCCGCTGCCTGGTGAGCGCGACGAGCCCCGCCCAGCACGCGACCCACACCACCTCGCGCGACGGATCCCACGCGATCGCCGCCGCCCCCACGGACGCAGCCTCCTCCTCGCCCCCGCCAGGCCCCGTCGCCCCGATCTCGGCGACCATCGTGGGCGCTGCGTTCGACGGCACATGGACGAGCTGCGCCCGGCGCTCGCCCTCGCGCGCGACGAGCGCGAGCAGCGGCGAGGCCTTGTGGTCGCCCGCGAACGCCAGCGCCACCACCGCGGGGAGCCCCTCGATCACGCGGAAGGTCTCGCCCCCGTCGCGCGACACGCACAGGAGCCCCGCGCCGGACAGCGCGATCGAGCGCCCGCCCGCCGCCGCCGCGAGCCGACCGTCGTCGGCCTCCGCCGCGCGCCGCGCCGCCCCGGACAGCGGCACGACCGGCGAGCCCTCGTCGTCGCCGCGCAGCCGCTCGAGCTGCGGCCCCGCGGCCGCGCTCGTGAGCGCCACGATTACCCCCTCGCTCGCGCTCATCCGGAGCACGCCGTCCCGCAGCGCGGGCCCCGGCGACAGCGACAGCGCGCCCCGCGGCGGCGCGATCGCGGCGTCGCGGCGCGGCGAGCCCGCGCTCACGGCGGAGCCGGCCTCCGGCGGGACGGCGACCGCGCCGGCCGCGGGCGACCACAGCGTCTTGCCGGCCAGCACCCAGAGCCGCCCCGGCGTCGTCGCGAGCGTCACCGGCGCCCCGCCCGAGCCCCACGCCCCGAGCGCGCTCGCCGTCTTCCCCCGGTCGTCGCTCAGCAGCAGGTTGCCGCGGCGCGTGGCGATGAGCAGCGCGCTGTCCGACAGCGCGATCGAGGACGCCGACGTGTCGACGCCCGCGCGGCGCGCCGACAGCGCTCCCGCGTCGACCACGAGCACGGTCCCGCGATCGCCGCCCGTCCGGTCCGCGCGGCGGGAGCGGCCCCCCGCGCGCGCGGCCGGCTCGCTCGCCAGCGCGGGGCCTTCGCCGGCGCCCCCGGCCACGACGCAGCCGCCGGCCACCGCGAGCGTGCTGCACGGGACCGCTGCCCCGGCGCCCTCGACCACCGTCCACGGCTGCGCGTCCCAGACCGGCGCCTGGTCGTCGGCGAGGTCGGGCAGCTCCGCGAGCAGATCCTCGCCCTCGTAGGTGCCTTCTTGATCCGCGTCGAGCGCCGGCAGCTCGCGCTCGTCGACGTCGTTCGACGGATCCTCCCCGGTCCCTTCCGCGCCGCCGTCGTCGTGCCCCTCGCCGTGATCGTCGAGGTCGTCGTGCTCGGCGTCGTCGTGCTCGGCGGCCTCGTCGGACACCCACGAGCCCGCGTCGGCGTCGTCGATCCCCTCGTGGAGCGCCCCCACGTCGATGCCCTCTTCCGCGGGCTCGTCCTCCCCGGCCGCGCCCTCGTCCACGGCGAGCTCGACGCCGACCTCCAGGTCGCTCGCGTTCGCGTCGTCGAGCCCGTGATCCGCGTCGTCGAGCGTCTGCAGGAGCTCCTCGAAGGTCTCCTCGGCCGCCTCGTCCTCGTCGTGCCCGAGCGGCGGCAGATCGATCAGCTTGTTGTCGTGCTCGTCGTGCTCGTCGTGCTCGCGCTCGTCATCATCGACGGCGGTCTTCGGCTGCGGCGCCGGGCACGTCTCGCGTGGGTCCGCCGCTCGCTCGCTGCAGTCTCGTGAGGCTGACATCGGCGGGAGTGTAGCGCCCCTCGAGGCGCTTTCGCCCCGCGCCGCGCCTCCGTCCACGCGCTCCGCCGCCCTCCAGAGCCCGCCTGCCCCGGCGCGCCGCGGCGTCGGCCTCCCCGCGGCCCCGGCCATCGCCCGCCGCGCCTGGCGACCCCGCTGCCGCACCGCACCGGCGATCATCTTTGTACAAAGATTGTCTCACGCACCGATGCGTCGCAGTTATTGTGAGCAATGTCACTAAAAATCCAGGCAGTGTACGGAGTTTTACGGACAATTTCGTGTCCTCCCGGAGCGAAGGCTTTATACAACGTTTGTTTATAGTATTTGACGAAGGGTGTTCGTGATCCTAGAGTCCGCTTCGATATGTTCGACATCGTCGTCACCTCGGCGCCGGCAACGCCCTTCGCCCATCGGGTCGCGTCTGCGCTTCGCGAGGCCCGCATGCGGGTAGTCACGTGCGAGGTCGCGCCCAACCGGCCGCCGCCGGACGCGCTGCGGGTCGACGCGGCCGTCGCCTGCGCGCAGAGCCCGGCGGCCCTCATCGACATGGCCCGCTCGCTCCGCGCGGTGCTCGACGGCCCGCCGCCCGTGATCGGCGTCAGCTCCTCGCGCACCATCGTCTCGATGGCGGAGCTCGCGGGGGTGCTCGCGGACGACGTCCCGGGCTCGGTGCTCGCCGCGCAGGTCCAGCGGCTCGCGGCGCAGGCCGAGCGGCAGCGGAGCCGCGTCATCCTGCGCGGCGAGCTCGCCGACGTCGGGCTCGACGGGCTGCTCGCGTCGCTCGCCTCGCGCAGCCGGAGCTGCTTCATCCGCGTGCGCTCCGGCGCCCTCCGCGCCGAGGTGACGGTCGACGCCGGGCGCCCCATCCACGCCCGCGCCGACGGCGTGCGGCCCTCGGAGCGCTGGACCGACGCGCTCGACTCGCTCTCCATGTGGCGAGGCGCCACCTTCGAGGTCGTCGCGAGCGACTCGAGCGGGCCGCACCGCGGCGAGCGCGAGAGCCACTACCCTCCGGCGTTCCCCGCCGACGACGCGGCCGACGTGGCGCTGGCCGCCGCCGTCGTGAACGCCTGCACCGCCTACGCGCGCGCCTGGCTCGGGCCGCCGATGACGTCGCGGCTGCTCGCGTCCTCGTGGACGACGGCGCGCGAGCACCACAGCGCGCTCGACGCCTTCGCCATCAGCGGCGACGCGCTCGTCTCGGTCGCGCAGATCGATCGCGCCCGCTCGGCGATCCCGCAGGCGGTCGCCGCCTGGATCGTCGCCTTCTTCGACGCCGCCGCGGAGAAGGTCCCGTCGCGCTTCCAGCGCCACCGCATCCGGGAGGTCCTCGGCGGGCTCACGCGCCTGGTCGAGCAGGTCGGGTGGGCGAGCGTCTTGTTCGAAGGAGCCGAGCGATGACCCAGATGCCGACGATGAACGAGGTGCCCGAGAGCCCGCAGGACGCCCTCCCCCTCAGCGTGGAGCGCCTCGCCGAGATGACCTCGCAGGAGGTCGACGACCTCCCGTACGGCTTCATCATGCTGGACGAAGAGGGCGTCGTGCTCCTCTACAACCGCTACGAGCAGCGCATGAGCCGCCTCCCGTCGGCGCGGGTCGTCGGCAGGAACTTCTTCCAGGAGATCGCCCCCTGCACCCGGGTCGAGGCGTTCCTCGGCCGCTTCCGCGCCCTCGCGCAGCAGCCGCCGGGCGCGACCGATCGGTTCGCGTTCCGCTTCCACTTCCTCCACGGGGCGCAGGACGTCTTCGTCCAGCTCGCGCGCGCGCCGGTCGATCGCGTGTTCATGACCGTGCACCGCGTGCCGGTCCAGCGCGACGAGCACGAGCGCCCGGCGACGATCCGCCACGAGCGCGACCGCGGCCGGCTCAACGGCCCGCTCGGCGCCATGTTCCCGCTCGCGTGGGATCAGATCGCCGCGCTGCTCGCGCGGGTCGGACAGGGCGCCGCCCGGGAGCTCGGCCGGGGCGTCGGCCGCAGGATCACGGGCGTCGCGGAGAGTACGGTGGCCCGTGCGGGCGCGGCCGCGCTCGACAAGGCGCCGGTGCTGCTCGCGGTCGGCGCGCTCGATCAGGCGCTCGCCGAGCTCGGGATGGGCCGGCTCGCCGCGGATTTCTGCGCCAACCCCCCGCGCGTCGCCTGCTTCGTCCGGCCGCCGGTCGAGTCGGGGTCGGTCGAGCTGTCCGCCTTCTACGAGGGCGTGCTCGAGACGACGATCGGCGCGGCGCTCAACGCGGCGCACGTCGCCCGGTGCATCGAGGGGACCGAGCTCGCGGCCACGCCGTGGCGCTTCGTGGTCGTGCCGATCGAGCGCGCCCACGAGCTCCGCGCCTTCGAAGGTGAGCGGCCCGACGATCTCGCGAAGCGCTTCGGTCTCCTCGAGAGCGGCTCGGGGGCCGCGGATCGAGGGCCGGCCGCGGCCTCTTGACGCGGCGAGGGCCCTGGCCATCCCCGCCTGGTGTGCCCGCTGGATCCCTCCGGCGAGCGGTGCTTAGCTCCGCCGTCGATGGGCCGGCGCGACAGCAATTCAAGGCGAATCGCCGCCGCGTCTCCGGCCGATGGGCAGCCTTCGGCGGGGGACGCGGGGCAGCTCGGGCCCGCTCGCGGCCCGCTCTCGATCGCGGAGGCGAGCGCCGGGATGCTGGTGCAGGACGTCGTCGTTCATCCGGCCGACGTCGTGTTCGTGAAGGGCATCGTCGAGGCGAGCGACGGCGTCGCGCTCCTGCTCGCGGATCGCGGGGGTGAGCTCACGCTCGCGTCGCCGCTCGACCGGGGCGACGAGTTCGCCGAGCTCCTGCTCGATCTGGAGCGGGACGTCGGGGCGCGGCGCCGCGGCGCGCCACGCTGAGGGGTGCATGACGGAGCGCCGCGATCCGAGCTCGGTCGATCTCGTCCAGGATGCCTCGCTGGACGTCGCTGTCCACGAGGGCGTGGCGCAGGGCCTGCCCGCCCCCTCGGGCGCGCTGCTCGATCCGCGCATCCTCGCCGCCTGGCGCGAGTGGCTGGCCGCCCTCGCGACCGACGCCGAGGCCGCCATCGCCGCGGCGCACGTGTACGGCGAGCTCGGCCCCGAGGCGCGCGAGGCGTGGCTCGACGTGCTCGCCGAGGACGCGCCCAAGCTGCAGGTCCCCGCGGTCGCGATCTACGCGCCGCTCCTGTCGGTCGAGAGCGACGCGGCGCGCCGCGAGCGGATCGAGGTCGCGATGGGGGAGGGGGAGCGCGCCCCGCGCCCGGCCGGGGGCTTCGCGCTGCGCGGCATCGCCGCGGGGGGCGATCGCGTGGTGGCGCTGGTGACGCCGCTCTACCTGCGCTTCGTGCGGGTGCTCTGGTGTCGGTATCTCCCGGAGGACGGCATCGCCTGGGCGCGGCACGACCCGATCGTGCGCGCGGAGGAGGCGCCCGGCCCTGGCATGGTGCTCGACGGCGCGCAGCTCGAGGCGACGCCGATCAAGCTGGTCATCGAGGAGCTGTGCCACGCGATCCTCGCGCAGCAGCGCAAGGGCGCCGAGCTCCCGGCGTCGCTGCAGCTCTGCGCCGATCTGTTCGACGCGCACCTGGAGGGGGATCCGCTGCCATGAGGTCGCTCGCGCCGGCTGGCTTGCAGCTCGTGCTCTTCGCGCTCGGGTGCGCTGGCAGCGGCGACGCGGTCCGTGAGCCTGCGGCGGCGGCGCCCGCGGCCGCAGCGGAGGCGGCGCCGGCGCGGGGCCAGGCGCTGAGCTTCTCGTACGAGACGCTCGACGGGCGCGAGCTCTCCACCGCGTCGCTCGCGGGCAGGTTCAGCGTGATCGGCTTCGTGGCGACCTACGACGTGGCGTCGCAGGCGGAGGCGCGGTTCCTCGCCGGGTTGCTCCGCGATCACACGCCGCGCATCAACGCGGCGCTCCTCGTGCTGGAGGCGAGCGAGAACCGGCCGCTCGTCGAGGCGTTTGCCGCCACGCTCAAGCTCCCGTATCCGGTGGCGCTCGCGGACGCCCCGACGATCGCCGGGGAGGGCCCGTTTGCCGGGCTGCACCACGTGCCGAGCGTGGTGATCCTCGACGCCGAGGGGAGGGAGGCGTTCCGGCACGTTGGGCTCATCACCCAGGAAGCGCTCGAGGAGGTCCTTCGCGGCCTGGAGCGCGAGGGTGCGCGGCGCGCGAGGTAGGTTTTGTCCGCCGGTGCGCGCCGGTCTGGGCGATGATGGCGCGCATGCTCGACCACATCGGTTTTCCGGTTTCGGACTATGAACGGAGCAAGGCCTTCTATCTGGCGGCCCTGGCGCCCCTTGGTTACGGGCTCGTGATGGAGGTCACGCCCGAGATGACCGGGGGTGCGGATAAGCACGCCGGTCTGGGGGCCGACGGTAATCCGCAGTTCTGGATCGGCACGGGCGGCGCGCTGCAGGGCCGCATGCATGTGGCCTTCGTCGCGAAGACGCGCGCCGACGTCGATGCTTTTTACAAGGCCGCGCTGGCGGCCGGAGGCGCCGACAACGGCCCGCCGGGGCTCCGGCCGCAGTACCACCCGGGGTATTACGGGGCGTTCGTGCTCGATCCGGATGGGCACAACATCGAGGCCGTGTGTCATGGGCCCTGAGGGCTGATGCGCTTGGGGAGGGAGAGTCCCTCCGTCATTCGTCGGCGTAAGTCGCTTCCGTCCCCCGTCATCCGTCTTCCGTCATCCGTCATCCGTCATCCGTTTTCCGTCATTACGTGCGCGTGCGCGTGCGCGTGCGCGTGCTCGATTGATACGATTCGAGTACACGCACGCGCACGAAAGAAGGAAGGGGGAAGGAGAAAGAAGGAAACGCGCACGCGCACGCGCACGCGCACGAAGAGGGAAGACGTAGACGGAGGACGTAAGACGGGAGAGGGGGGACGGGAGAGGGGGGACGGGAGAGGGGGGACGGGAGAGGGGGGACGGGAGAGGGGGGACGGGAGAGGGGGGACGGGAGAGGGGGGACGGGAGAGGGGGGACGGGAGAGGGGGGACGGGAGAGGGGGGACGGGAGAGGGGGGACGGGAGAGGGGGGACGGGAGAGGGGGCGAGAACGAGGAGCATTCCTCTCCGCGCCAACCAGGCATTCTTTGCCCTCAGCGCCCGTCTCGCGACCTCGGCTCAGAGCCTGCTCAGGAGATCGGTCTTCTTCGCGGCAAACTCCTGCTCGGTGATGATCCCCTTCTGCCGCAGGTCCGCGAGCCGCTCGATGGCAGCAAAGATATCCGCCTCCGGACCCGACGAAGCGCGGGGCAGGGCGGCCGCGGCCTGCGCCGGAGCAGGCGCAGGAGCAGCCCCAGGCCCCGGCTGCGCGGGCGCGTCGCCGGAGACGAGCGGCAAACTCTGCACGCCCACGACGCCGTACTGGCTCGTGAACGTGACCGACGACCCCGACCCCTGCTGCTGCGACACTCCGCCGATCTGGTGATCGAGCGTGTCATAGACGCTGACGCGCCCGTCGACGTCGACGGCCAGCCGCCGCGCGCCGGGGAAGACCGCATAACGGATGTTGTTCTGCGACCCGGTGGAGCTCGGCGCACCGAGCTCCCCGGGCCACCAGCTCCCAGCGCCGCCCCCGGACGCCGGCACGAACAGGCTGACCGGCGAGCCCCCCAGGCCTCCGCTGCCGCCTTGCTGCTGCTGCTGCTGCCCGCCCTGCGCAGGATAGCTCGCCGGCGCCTGAGCGAACGGCTGGCTGGCCAGCAGATTCGACAGCTCGGCGCACAGGCCCTCCACCTTGGCCTTCAGCGCGCTGTTGAACATGTCCCCGATCATGGTCATGCCGCCCTGCATCCACTGCCCACCGCCGCCCAGCTCGGGGTGATAGAACTGCGCCATCGTCCCGTTCCCGTTCACGAGCGCCTGCAAGAGCGTCATCACCGCGTCGGTGCTGACGAAATAGCGCTGTGACAGGTCGGAAACTCTCCGCTGACCTTCGGGGGTGAGTGGCTGCATGAGGAGGCGCTCCAGGAGGGAAGCGCCGAGCCTTGCACGGCGGTCCGCCGCTCGCAATGCGGGCGAGCGGCGATGAGGAGGGAGACGACCGCTCAGCCCGCGAGCTTGCGCGCGCTCGCGAGCTGGACACACACCGCGACGACATCCATGGCGACGCGAATCTGCTCGAGCGGCGGCATCGACGGGGCGATCCGGATGTTCCGGTCGCGAGGATCGCGGCCGTACGGGTACGTCGCCCCGGCGCCGGTGAGCTTCACGCCCGCCTTGTCGGCCAGGCGCACGACCTCCTTCGCACAGCCGTCGAGGGTGTCGAGGCTGATGAAGTAACCGCCGCGCGGCGAGGTCCAGCTGGCGATGCCCTTGCCCCCGAGCTCGCGCTCGAAGATGCTCGTCACCGCCTCGAACTTGGGCCGCAGGAGCTCGGCGTGCTTCTGCATGTGGCCCAGCAAGCCCTTGTAATCCTTGAAGAAGCGCACGTGGCGCAGCTGGTTCACCTTGTCCGGGCCGATGGTCTGGATGCCGAGGTGCTTCTTCGCGTCCGCCACGTTCGCGGGGCTCGACGCCATGGCCGCGACGCCGCTGCCCGCGAACGAGATCTTCGACGTCGAGGCGAAGACGATCGGCCGGTTGGGGTTGCCCGCCGACTGACACGCCGACACGATGTCCGCGAGCCGATCGCCCTCGGCATACAGGTCGTGGACCGCGTAGGCGTTGTCCCAGAACAGGCGGAAATCCGGGGCCGCTGCCTTCATGCTGGCGAGCCGGCGGACGACCTCGGGCGCGTACGTGGTGCCGGTCGGGTTGCTGTACTTGGGGACGCACCACATCCCCTTGATGGCCGCGTCCTGGGCGACCAGCCGCTCGACCTGATCCATGTCCGGGCCGGCGTCGTTCAGATCGACCGCGATCATCTCGATGCCGTGGTGCTCGCAGATCGCGAAGTGGCGATCGTAGCCGGGGCTCGGGCAGAGGAACTTGACCTTGGGCTGCTTCGCCCAGGCGCCGTTGCCGTCGGGCACGCCGTGGACGAGCGCGCGGACCACCGCGTCGTGCATCATGGTCAGGCTGCTGGTGCCGCCGACGATGACCTGCGCCGGGGGCACCTCGAGCAGCTCGGCGAAGATGGCCTTCATCTCGGGGAGGCCGTCGAGGCCCCCGTAGTTGCGCGTATCCGACCCGTCCGAGGCGACGAGGTCGTTCGCGGTGGGCAGGGCGAGCAGGCCGTTCGCGAGGTCGAGCTGCTCGGACGACGGCTTGCCCCGCGTCATGTCGAGCTTGAGGCCGCGGGCTTCAAAGGCAGCATAACGTGCCTCGAGCTCCCGGGTGAGCGAGGCAAGAGCATCGGGGGACAACGAGCGCAGTTCGGTCATGGCGGCCGATGTCTAGCAGAACTTCGCGGCCGCGTCGCGACCCGCGTGGGCCCGCGCTCCTCGCGCCGGAAATGCCGCGGCCGGCAGCGGAAACGCCGCAGCCGGGCCGCCCGTCGCGCCCCTCTACGCCCGCCGCCGCCCGCCGCCGCCGTCGCCCTCGCGGCCGGCGCCTCGCCCGCGCCTGGGCCCGCTGTGACAGCCGCCCTCCGCCGTGATGCGTTTTGCCACGAGCCCTGTGCCGCCGCGCCCCGCCTGGCCCAGAGGCCGCGTCGGCGGCCTCTGGTACGGCCGATGCATCGGGCCGGGTGATCTCATGTTCAGAGGAGGATCCATGGCTGTCGAGGCCCTGCGCAAGAATCACATGATGGCTCACCTGCTCGGCGCGCTCGAGCGCGGCGAGTCGATCGGGCGCTACGGTCGCCTGGTATTCGCGATGATCGCCAACCACTTCCTCGATCGCGACGAGCTCGTCGACTGGCTCAGCCGCGACCCGGAGGGCGGCGCCGAGGAGGCCCGCTCGCTCGCGATGCAGGTCGAGCGGCGCGGCTACAGCCCGCCGCGGCGCGAGCGGATCCTGGAGTGGCAGCGGCAGCAGGAGTTCCCCATCATTCCGAACGCCGACGATCCCGACGAGGGCAATGTCTACAAGGACCTCGAGTTCCCCGAGGAGGTCTATCAGCATATCAATGAGTACTACGAGCACAAGGCGGCGAGCTGACGGCGGCCGCGGTCCCGCAGGGCCGCGACGCGAGCTCGCGCGGCGGCGCCTGCTCGGCATGGGGAGTGCTGGGGCCCTGGTCGGGCTGCTGGGATGCGGGCGAGGTCAGGCGACCACGGGCCCGTCCAGGCCTCCGGAGGAGGATCAGGCAATGCAGGCAGGGAGCGCCGGCGTCACCACGAACGACCCCTCGCGCCTCCGGGCGCGGCCGAACGCCAAGCCCGGGGGCGAGCTCTCGACCGGGCTGAGGCCGCTCGGGCTGTCGCCGCGGCGCGACGGGCTGCTCTACGTCCCGGCGGGCTACCGGCCGGACCGCCCGGCGCCGCTCGTGGTCCTGCTGCACGGGGCGGGGGGCAGCGCGCACCACGGCATCGCGCTGCTGCGAGAGCTGGCGGACGCGGCGGGGCTCCTGCTGCTCGCGCCCGACTCCCGCCATTCGAGCTGGGACATCATCTCGGACGACGCGTACGGGCCCGACGTCGCCTTTCTGGACGGCGCGCTCGACCAGCTGTTCCGCGGCGCCGCGGTCGATCCGGCGCGGATCGCGATCGGCGGCTTCTCGGACGGCGCGTCGTACGCGCTGTCGCTCGGGCTGACCAACGGCGACCTGTTCACCCATGTGATCGCGTTCTCGCCGGGCTTCATGGCCCCCGCCGAGCAGCGCGGCCGGCCGCGCATCTTCATCTCGCACGGCACGCAGGACCAGGTGCTGCGGATCGACCCCTGCAGCCGCCGCCTCGCGCCGCTGATCCGGGTCGCCGGATACGACCTGCGCTACGAGGAGTTCGAGGGCCCGCACGTGGTTCCTACGGAGATCGCGCGCGACGCCCTCCGCTGGTTCTTGCCCGAGGCGGGCTGATTTCATCGTGAGAAGAACAGAGAATTAACGCAAAGGCGCAAAGGCGCAAAAAAGAGAAGAGAAAAGACAGAATCACTTCTAACTCTTCTTTTTTTTTGCGCCTTTGCGTCTTTGCGCCTTTGCGTTTTTTTCTTCTCTCTCTCTGCGTCTCTCAGCCCAGCTCGCCGTCCGGGAGCCACATCCGAGCGGTGGGCCGCCGGGACGAGCCCGGCGGCGTCCGCATCACTCCGCCGCGATGGCTTCCTCGCTGTAGGTCGTGTGGCGCACCTCGGGGTTGTTCTCGAAGTACGCCTTGCCGGCCAGGCGCTTCACGAGCGGGCTGAACCGCTCGGCCGCCTTGCCGGCGATGATGTCGCGGACGAGCGCGACGTCCTCGCGCGCCCGGGAGAGCGTCTCCGGGTCGGTCAGGAACGCCTTTGCGGCCACCGCCTTGGCCGGCGCCGCCTTCACCGCCTCGCGGACCGCCTCCGCCGCCGCCCGGACCTTCACCGCGGCGCGCTCGGCGGCCGACTGCTTGATGAGCGGCGCCACCTCGTAGACCAGGTTCGCGGCCGACCCGGCGACCCGGTGCGGCGCGTGGTGCAGCGGGCTCGCGTACTTCGGGTGCCGCTCGAGGAACGCGCGCACCTCGGCCTCCGTGACGCCCGCCTCCTCGTAGGCGCGGGCGAGCTCCTGCTCGGCCAGGATGCGCGCCTTGAACATGTACATCTGGATGCGCGAGTAGAAGTTCGTCGCGCCGTCGCCGCTCGTCTCGACCGCGCAGAAGATCGTCCCGGGGTAACGCGCCGTGATCAACGACTGCACGCCGTCGGAGACGCCCGAGGACGGCATGCAGCCGAACGGCTTCACGCTCACCGTGAGGTGCGCCTTCGACTTCACCGCGTTCACGATGAGCTTGCCGACCTCCATGTGCCCCTCGCCGCCGCGGAGGTCGTTCGAGTAGTAGTCCTTCGCCACGTCCGCGACGAGCTCCATGTCCGGGAGGTGGTAGTCGAACAGGCCGAGCGGCAGCGCGAACGCCTGGAAGCCGACGCGCAGCGCCGACTCGGCGAGGCGCATCGTCGCGAGCCGCTTCGCCACGCCGAACTCGTCGAGGCCGGCCAGGCCGTAGTTGCCCTCGTCCGCGCCGCGCAGGTCGCGCCGCTCGCGGGTGTCGCGGGCGCACTCCCAGATGTTGTAGAGCAGCCACGCGGTCGTGAGCTGGATGTCGTTCTCGCCGCCCTCGCTCTCGAGGAACTTCTGAAGGGCGTAGTTGCCGTCGCCCTCCGTCGTCATCGCCCAGAACTCGCCGATGATCGACGTCTTCGCCTTGGGCCGGAGCTTGTCCACCCGGACGGCCTCGAACTCCTTGCGCGCCTCGTAGAGCGCGCGGAAGACGTTCGTCTGCTCGTAAAGCGCCTTGTAGAGGATGCGCTTCGCGCTCTCCATCGCGCGGTTCGTCGCGCCGGGCTCGACCTCGTAAGGCCGGACGCGGTAGCCGAGCGCGTTCAGCGTGTCGCCGCAGACGATCGCCTTGATGATCGCGATGAAGAAGGCGGGGTTCATCTCGAGGCCGACGTCGTCGCCCGTCGCCTGCGAGAGGCCGCCCGTCTGCTGGAAGAGCATCACCCGGAAGCCGTCGAAGCCGGCGTCGCGCAGCGCCTTCCGGTACTCGGTCACGTACATGCCGAACCGACACGGCCCGCAGGCGCCCGCGGTCAGGAACACGTAGTTCTTGATGATGTCCTCGGTCTTCATCCCCTGCTTGTCGCGCAGGTCGATGAGGTGCTTCACCAGGCCGCCGACCGTGAAGTACGTCGGGTTGCACTGCCCGCGGTTGCCGAACTCCTTGCCCGTCTGGAGGCCGGCGTTGTCGCTCATCCCGAAATAATGGACGTTGTAGCCGAGGCCCTTCAGCGCGCCCTCGCACAGGAAGTCCTGCGCCGCGGTGAGGCCGCTGATGAGGAGCGTCACGTTGTCGCGCTCCTTCTTCGTCATCTTCGGCTTGAGCATGTTGTCGACCCACTGCCGACGCTCGGCCTTGAGGCCGAGCCGCTCCCGCTCGGCCTCCTCGAACGCCCTGAGCTCCGCCTCGATGTCGATGTCCGCCTTGATCGATTTCTTCTCGCCGACCAGAGGAAGGCGCGTCTTCTGCGTGATCGTCTGTTCCATGGCGTGGCTTCCCTTCGCTCGGATGCTGGAAGGGGGCCGGGCGCGCCGTCCCCCCCTCGACATTGGCCGTGTCTTCAGGCTTCCAAGGGGACGACGGTCCCGTCGGACTGCTTCTTCTTGAGCTGGACGAGGCCCGTCTTCGGCGCCTCGGGCGGAGACGCCGGCGCGACGTAGCTCCGCACCTTCTCGGCGAGCGCCGCGATCTCCCGCTCGAGCGCGGGATCGGTGATCTTGCGCGCCGCCTGCTGCTCCCGCTTCAGCTCGAGCAGCTCGAGCCGCTTCTCGTCGATGCGGTGGACGAGCTCCGCCTTCTTCTTCGCCGCGTCCTCGAGCGCCTCCTCGTGCAGCTTGAGGCTGTGCGCGTACGTCTTCACGCGGATCTTGATCGAGCCGCCCGGCTTGTTGGCGTCGATGTCGTGCAGCGCGGCGTACGGGGTGGCGCTCGAGCTCACGATGCTGTCGATGATGCCGTAGGTGGGCGCGTCGTGGCCGCACTTGAAGCTCGAGAGGTCGAGCAGCACGACGTTCGGGTGGCGGGCGGCGAACTTGACCGCCCACACCTTCTGCGCGCTGTTCGCCGAGTAGTTCTCGGGCCAGACGTCGTTGATGTCGAGCGGGTGCTGGCCGTTCGCGATCTCGTCCTTGAAGTACCGCGCGAGGTACTCCATGTCGCGCGGGATCGACCGCACCGAGAGGATCGGATAGCCGAGCACCTGGAACTCCTCCGGGATGCCGTGGTTCAGGCCCGGATCGGAGTGGTACGGCCGCCCGACCATCAGGATGGCGACGCGGTTCTCGGCCTCGACCGTCTCGAGGATCGCCCGCCCCTTGTCCTGGAGGTCGCGCTCGAACTGCGAGAGCGCCCGCATCCCCTCGCGGTGCGCGTGGTCGCTCTCGTCCTCGGTGACGCCGAGCCGCGGGCCCCACGTCTCGAACATCCGCCGCGCCGTCAGCGTCATCTCGGAGAACGTGAGCGGCGGATCGAGGTACTCGATGCCGCGCGTCTTGAAGAAGTCGATCTCCTTCGTGAACGCCGCCTTCATGACGTCCGGCACGCCCGCGACGATGGGGCAGCTCGTCTTGTCCATCACCCCCTCGCCGAAGCTCGGCACGTGGGTGAGGATCGGGAAGAAGATGTAATTGAGCTTCTTCTCGTCCGAGTGGTGGTGGAAGAGGAGGTTGTGGATGTGGGCCTGCGCCACCTTGGAGGGGAAGCACGGATCGATGGAGCCGTACTTGCCGCCCTCGACCCACATCTCCTCGCTGGTCGCGTCGCTGAAGACGACGTTCTGCTTCGGGACGCCGAGCGCCTCGAAGTAAGCCCGGTAGTACGGGCCCGTCGAGTAGATGTTGAGGACGCGCGGGATGCCGATGCGGACGCGGCGCAGGCGCTCGCGCACCTCGGGCCCGCTCCGCCGGAACGGGCGCGTCGTCTCCACCCGGCGGATGCCGAGGAACCCCTTCTTGACGACCACGTCCTTCACCGGCGCGCCGTCCTCCGGCAGCGGGGCCGTGTCGTAGAAGTGCCGGAAGGCGAGCTTCGACTCGTAGTCGACGAGGTTCGGGAACTGCTTCGCGATCTTCTTCCGCTCGGCGACGAGCGCGAGCATCGCCTGCTCGCTCTCGACCGTGCCCTTCTCGCACGAGAAGCCCGAGATGTAGCGGCTCGTCGTCCCGTCGGGCCGCTTCGCGTCGATGAACGTCCGCTTGCACTCGTTCGGGCAGAAGTGGCAGACCGTCTCCTCGTCGTTCTTCGTCGTGTATTCGAGCGCGATCGCCGCGTCGATCCCGATGAACGTCGAGCGGCCCCTGCGCTTCACGACCCGGAGCGTCTCGAACGCGGCGCCGAGCGCGCCGGCCTCGCCGGTGTGCGGGTGGACGAACACCTCCGCGCCGGGGACGCGCTCCTTGATGTAGTCGACCTGCGCCTTGACCGCCGCGAGGTTGTACTGCGTGCCGCCCTGGAGCACGTAGCGCGTGCCGAGCGCCGCGAGCCGCGGGATCTGCACGACGTACTGCCACACGTTCTTCGGCAGCACCTGCGCGAGGCCGGCGAGCAGCTCCTCCTTCGAGAAGCCCTCCTTCTGGAAGTTCACCCGGTCGGTGTCGAGGAAGACGGCGCAGCCGTAGCTGAACTTCGGCGCGAGCTCGGCGCCGAACGCCGTGTCGGCGTACTCGGTCACCTTCAGGCCGAACTGGTCGGCCATCGCCTGGAGCAGCATGCCGTTGCCGGCAGAGCACGAGTTGGAGAGGCGGAAGTTCGCGATATCGCCGTTCTTCATGAACAGGACCTTGATGTCCTGTCCGCCGATATCGCAGATGACGTCGACGTCGCCGAAGAACTTCACGGCGCTCATCATGTGGGCGACGGTCTCGACGATGTTGACGTCGGCCCGCATGCACTCCTGGAGCACGTCGGCCGCGTACCCGGTGCCGCCGAACCCGAGCACCTCGAGCTGCGCGCCCTGGTCGACCACGTACTGCCGGAGCTGGGCGAGCAGCTCCTTCGCGTCCTGGATCGGGTTGCCCTTCGAGAGCTGGTAAGCCTTGCAGACGATGGCCCCGTCCTCGTCGATGAGCACCGCCTTCGACGAGGTGGAGCCGCCGTCGAGGCCGATGACCCCGCGCACCACCTGGCCGGGCGCGAGCTTCATCGGCGTGAACCTCGGGATGCTGTAGAGCTTGCGGAACTCGTCGACCTCGTCCCGCGTCTTCACGAGCGGCGGGCCCGCGCTCTCGCCGAGCCGGGCCTTCCGGCCGTTCGTCATGTACTCGATGAGCCCGGTCTTGCCGGCGTAAAGGCCGACCTCCGGCGCCTCCTTGAGCCCGTACACGCAGGCGCCGAACGCCGCGTAGTACTGCGAGTTCTCCGGGACGAAGATCGTCTCCTCGATCGGCCGGTCCTTCGGCCAGTTGTAGCCGCGCTCGTCCCAGGTCTCGGGGATCCGCTTGCGCCAGCACTCCTGGAGGAAGGGGAGGTAGGTGTTGGGGCCGCCGAGCAGGATGACCTTGTGCTTCAAGGTCGAGCCGCGCGTGAGCACCGACAGGTTCTGGAGGACGATCGCGTCCGCGAGCGAGCAGAGGATCTCCGTCGAGGGGATGCCGCTCTTCACGAGGTTCACGATGTCGGTCTCGGCGAAGACGCCGCACTTCGCCGCGACGTGGTGGAGCTTCGAGTCGTCGAAGTGGATCTGGACCACCTCGCTCGACGGCAGGCCCACCTTGATCATGCACTTGTCGATGGTGGCGCCCGTGCCCGAGGCGCACTTGTCGTTCATCGACGGCGCGGCGGTCTTGTCGCCCGTCTTCTCGTCCCGCTGGAAGATGATGATCTTCGCGTCCTGCCCGCCGAGCTCGATGACGCTGCCCACGTCCGGGTGCAGGTTCTCGACCGCGAGCGTGACCGCGTTGACCTCCTGGACGAACTTGGCGCCGAGGCCGGCGCAGAGGGGCGCCGCGCCGGAGCCCGTCATGAACACCCGCCAGCTCTCGCGCGGCGACGCGGGGAACGCCGCCTCGATCGCCTCGATGAGCTCCAGCACCTTCTCCGGCTGCTTCGTCTGATGCCGCTGGTAGTCGCTCCAGAGAATCTCGAGCGTCTGCGGATCGAGCACGACCGCCTTCACGGTCGTCGAGCCGACGTCGATGCCGACCACGACCGGATCCTGGATCTGCCTTCCCATCGGGGCTCCTCCCACCGCCGTCGCCGGTCACCAGCGCCCGACTGACTGGCTGGTCAGTCGTGATGGCTACAACGGGATGACCCGAAAATCAAAATGATTCGGTGCGTCTTGGCCGGCGGCGATCGCCGGTTTCCGGGGATCTGCGTCCGGGGCGCATGGTTCCGCCGCTGGGCTCGGCGCGGCGCGGGGTGGTGCGGTCGGCGCGTCGGCCCGCGTGGCGTCCACCGTCCTCCGATCTTTCCGGCGCTCTTCGGGCGGCACGCCCGGGCGACGCCGCGGGGGAGACATCGCGCCCCAGGTGACGGGCCGGTGGTGGTAAAGCGACCGGCCCATGAACAAGTCCGAGCGCCGCCAAGCCCTCCTCCGGGCGGCGCGCACCGTGTTTTCCGAGAAGGGCTATCACGAGGCGAAGGTCGACGACATCGTCGCGCTCGCGAAGGTCGCGAAGGGGACGTTTTACCTGTACTTCCCCGACAAGCGCTCGGTGTTCGGCGAGCTCGTTCGCGGGCTCTTCTCGCGCCTCGGCGGCGCCATCCTGCGCGTGGATCCGTCGGCGGACGTGGAGGCGCAGGTCAAGCACAACATCCGCGCGATCGTGGCGGTCTTGCTCGACGATCCGGCCCTGACGAGCATCCTCCTGTCGCACGCGGCGGGGCTCGATCCCGCGTTCGTGAAGGAGCTGCGCGCCTTCCGCCAGGAGGTGAAGCTGCTCCTGGAGCAGAGCCTCGCCGAGGGGCAGCGGCTCGGCGTCATCGAGCCGGGCGACACCGAGCTCTACGCGACGTTCACGATCGGCGCGCTGAAGGAGGTGCTGTTCGAGAACGCCCTCGAGGACCAGGCCCGGCCGCGTGAGCGGATCGTCACGGCGCTCTACGATCTCCTGCGGCGCGGCTACCTCCGGATGGACCCGGCGCCCGGCCAGCCGGCGCCGCGCGCCGAGCCCGGCCAGCCGGCGCTGCGCGCCGAGCCCGGCAAGCCGGCGCTGCGCGCCCGCCGCGCCAGGCTCCGGGGCAACTGACCGGCGCGTCAGTCAGGGCGGTGACTATGCAGGTCCAGCGGACGGCGTACGGCCGAGGCGCGGCAGGACGATGTGCGCGATGAAATTGTGCAGGGTCCGGGTGCCGAGCTGGTCCGGGGAGATGCGGTCGAGGAGCGCCGGGACGTCGAGGCCCTCGGCCTGCAGGACCTCGCGGCGAAAGGCGATGTAGCCGGCGATGACGTCGTGATCCATCTCGGGGTGGAACTGCACGCCGTAGCAGGTGCTCGTGAAGCGGATGACCTGGTGGTCGTCGAGCTCGGTGAACGCGAGGCTCCGGGCGCCCTCGGGCAGCGTGCCGACCGTGTCGACGTGGGTCGCGTGGGTCTCGAAGCTCGACGGGAGGCCGTCGAAGAGGACGTCATCGGCGCGGCGCTGGACGCGGATCCGGCCGATCTCGCGGCCGCGCGGGTTGCGGATGACCTCGCCGCCGAGCGCCTGGGCGAGGATCTGGTGGCCGAAGCAGATGCCGAACGTGGGGGTGCCGGCGCGGACGACGTCGCGCAGCCACGCCTCGCAGCGGAGCATCCAGGGGTCGCGGTGGGGGACGTTGGCCGAGGAGCCGGTGATGACGAAGGCGGCGATCCCGGGGGCGTCGGGCGCGGGGAGCTCGCCCGTGCGGGCGTCGAAGACGGCGTATCCGCCCCGCCAGGCGGCGCCGATCGTCTGCTCGATGAGGACGGCGAACTCGCCGCGCCGCTCGAGGACCGGGGGCACGGGCTCACCGGTCTTCACGATGACGATCTTCTTGTCCTTTTCGTCCTGTCCCACCCGGTGAACATAGCAGAGCGACCGCCTCGGCAAGGGCGGGACTTGGCAGCGCGGGGCGGGGGCGCGAAGATGCTCCCGCATGTCGGCCTATGTCGTGTCGCGCCCCGTGTGGCGGCGGTTTCGCCCGCGTTTCCTGGCTCGCGCTGCGGCGCACGTGAGGGCCGGCGGGCACGCGGCCATCGTGCTGCCGGACGAGCGGATCGATCTCCTCCTCTCGGTCGACGCGCAGGGCAAGCTCACCGAGCTCGGGCTGTGGTCGCTGCTGTCGATCGAGCAGCAGCGCTTCCGGCGGGTGGCCGAGGGCCCGGCCCAGGGGCTCGCGACGGCGCGGGTGAAGCGGCAGTACGAGGGCTCGGTGCTCGACTGGTGCGAGCGCGACAGCGTGCACGCCGGGGCGATCCGCGAGGTGGCGCTCGACTGCCTGGCGTGCGGCGCCTGCTGCCACGACGCCAACGTGGTGCTCGACGACGTGGACCTCTCGCGGTGGCGGGGGGCCGGGCGGGGCGACCTCACGGGGCGCGCCTACGTGCGGCGGGCGCGGGACGGGAAGATCACGCTGCGCTTCGCCGCGAGCGGCCGCTGCCAGCACCTCTGCGAGGACAGGCGCTGCGCGATCTACGAGATCAGGCCGGACAACTGCCGCGCCTTCGTCGTGGGGAGCGAGGCGTGCCTGTCGGCGCGCGAGGAGACGCTCGGGATCCGGGACGGGGCGGCGCTGGGATAAGCGCGCGGCCCCTCACGGGAGCGGCGCGCAGGCGGGGTAGAGCGCGTTGAAGTCGTCCCGCTCGAGGTACACCGTGATGACCTCGGGGTACTTGACCAGGCCGCCCGGCCAGCCGTCGGGCCCGCTCGCCTCGGTGTAGCAGTCCTCGACGAAGTCCGCCGAGGAGTTCTCGCACGTCTGCAGCTCGGGCTGCGCCAGGTCGCGGCAGGGGCCGGCGAAGGAGAGCGCGCAGCCCTCGCTCGCGCCGCAGGACCGCCAGGGCGCCTCGGCGCTCGAGCTCGCGCCGCACTGCGCCTCCACGGCGGCGCCCGCGCACGCGTACATGCCGTGATCCGGGCCGCTGCCGAACAGGTTGCCGTAGAACGCCGCCTCCTGCGCGTTGAACTGCGCCCGCTCGGTCGTGGTCGTCGCGAGCGCCGCGTGCTCGCCGCGCAGCGAGATGGGCACCTCGACGCCGTAGCCGTTGACGTGGGCGAGCAGGCACGCGCTCACCCAGCGCTGGCCGGCGGGATCCAGCGGCTCGTCGCGCCAGTCCGGGGCGACGCCGACGCCGCCGGGGAAGGTGTAGGTCACGCCGCCGTGCGCGCCGCTGAGGCTCTCGCCCTCGGGCAGGGCGCACCGGATCACGTAGGTGAGCAGCTCGCGGCCCTCGGGGGTCTCGATGAGCTCCGTGGAGGAGAGATCCGCGCCGCTCGGCGACAGCCCGCCCGCGGACAGGCCGTTCATCGAGAGGCGGTTCATCGAGAGGCGGTTCATCGACAGGCGGTTCATCGAGGTGAGCGCCTCTCCCGTGGACCCCGGCTGCGCCTCGCCGGGCTCGCCCTCGAGCGCCTCCGCGAGGCAGCCGGTCTGCGCGACACCCGCGGCGAGCGCCGCGACAAGGATGAGCAGGTCATGCGTGCGTGACATCGATCGCTCCTGGGGCCGAATGCCGCGAGCTGGCGGGGGTCTCCTGGGATCACGGCGAGGCGCCTCGACCAGCGGACGATCGCTCGTGGCTCACCCCGAGCCGCCCGGGCGCTGCGGGGCGTGTGAGACCCGGAAGCTGCCCTCAGGCACGGCGATTCTGCCGATGTCGAGCACTGCAACGTCCAGGCCGCGAGGGCGATCTCGCAGGGGCCGCGAGCATCCGGGCAAGCTCGGCCGCCGCGCGTCCGCCTGACGATCCCGGGGGCCGGCGATGGATGGTGCAGCTGGTCACATGGGGCGATTTGTCGCGGGCTCGCACGCGCGATGGAAAGCCGTGGGTCATCGCCCTTCGAGGGCGAGCGCTCTCGGAGCGCGATGTCCCGCTGCGCTCCGCGTCCCACGTGGTGGGAGGATCGCGGGCGGGTGGCGCGATGCGCGCGCGAGGCGGCGAGGTGGCGCGCTCTCTGGTACGTAGGCGTCGAGAGGCGCCAGACGATGCAGAAGATTGAGGGTGAGCTCGCGCGAGGGCCGGAGGAGGCAGGGGGCGCCCCCGGTGCAGCGCGCGACGTTGTCGAGGGGGCGAGGGGGCGGACCGCCGCCGCGCGGCTCCGGGCGCAGCGCGCCGCCTGTCTCCTGATCTTCCTCGCCAACGGCTTCTGCATGGGCACCTGGGTGACACGCATCCCCGATTTCAAGCGCGCGCTCGCGCTGAGCGAGGCGACGCTCGGCAACGTGCTGCTCGCGCCGGCGCTCGGCGCGTTCGTGGGGATGCCGCTCGCCGGGTGGCTCGTCGCGCACCTGGGGAGCCGGGTCGTGGCGGTGTCCGCCGGCGCGGCGTTCGCGATCAGCCTGTTCGGGCCTGGGTTCGCGCGGACGCCGGTCGAGCTGTTCCTCGTGCTCACGTTCTTCGGCGTGTCGAACGGCGTGATGGACGTGTCGATGAACGCCAACGCCGCCGAGGTGGAGGAGGCGTGGGGGCGGCCGATCATGTCGTCGTTCCACGCGCTGTACAGCGCCGGGGGGCTCGCGGGCGCGGCGGCCGGCGGGGCGCTGGCGCACGTGGGGGTGGCGCCCGCCGCGCACCTCTCCCTCGCCGCGGTGGCGGCGCTGCTCCTCGTCGGGCTGCTCTCGCCCTGGGTGCGGCCCGGCGTCCCCGCGCCGGAGCCGCCGAGGAACCCGTTCGCGCTGCCGCCCCGCGCGATGTGGCCGCTCTGCGCGATCGCGTTCCTGTGCATGTTCGGCGAGGGCGCGATGGCCGACTGGAGCGCGGTGTACCTCCGCGAGACGCTCGGCACGACGGCGGCCTTCGCGGCGACGGGGTTCGCGGCCTTTTCGGTGGCGATGGCGGCGGGCCGCTTCCTCGGCGACGGGGTGAGCAGCAGGCTGGGCCCGGTCGCGGTGGTGCGCGGCGGGGCCGTCCTCGTGACGGTGGGGCTCGCCGCGGCGCTGGTGATCGGCCGTCCGATCGCCGGCCTGTTCGGGTTCGCGTGCGTGGGGCTCGGGCTGTCGTGCGTCATCCCCACGGTCTTCAGCGCGGCCGCGCGCTCCGGCCCCACGGGCACCTCGATCGCGGCCGTGGCGACGTTCGGCTACCTGGCGTTCCTCGGCGGGCCGCCGGTGGTCGGCCACATCGCCGCGGCCACGAGCTTGCCGTTCGCGCTGTCGCTCATCGTTGTCGGGGCGATCGCGATCGTGGTGCTCGCCGGGGCCGCGGGCGGTCCGGCGAAGGCGGCGCAGGGCGAGGAGAGCGTGGCGGGCGAGGGCGTGGAGACGTGAGCGGCGGCGAGGGAGGGTACGACTCGACCGAGGCGCCCCGACGACCGGCGACTGGGCGGTAGAAGGGGTCTTCGACGTCCTCGCCTTTCCTCGAGGCGGACGCGTCGGCGACAATGCCTCCACATGCACGCGGGCGCGACCGGATCGATCATGCTGGTGCGAATGCTCGTCGACGCGGCACGGGCCGGGGGCGTCGAGGTGACCGATGTCCTCGATCGCTTCGGCTGCACCCAGGCGGCGCTCGCCGAGATCGACGGGCGCGCGCCGCACGAGCTGCTGATAACGCTGTGGCAGGAGGTGCCGCGCCGGCTCGGCGACGACGCCTTTGGCGTGCGGCTGGCCCAGCGCCACCGGGCGGGCGACTTCGATCTGATGGACTACGCCCTGCTGAACGCGCCCGACCTCGGCGGCTGCGTGCGCCGGCTGCTGCGCTACCAGCGGCTCCTCCATGACGCCGCGGGTGTGCGCCTCGAGCTCGGCGAGCGCGACGCCAGCGTCGTGCACCTCTTGCCAACGCCGGACCGCGCCGATGCGCTGCGACACCTGAGCGAGTGGGGGCTAGCGTTGATCTTGAGCTACGGACAGCGGCTGGTCGGCGCGCTTTCGCCGGTCGAGGTCGCGTTCGTTCACGCCGCCCCCGCGGACACGACGGCGCACGAGCGGTGCTTCGCCGCGCCGCTGCGGTTCCACGCGGCCAGGACCGAGCTGCGCTTCGACCGGGCCGAGCTCGAGCGGCCCGCCGCGGGCGGCGACCCCGAGCTCGGTCGGCTGCTCGATCGCCACGCCAGCGAGCAGCTAACCCGGCTGCCGACCAGCGAGACGATCGTGGACCAGGTCCGGCGTCAGATCACCGAGAGCCTGCAGGACGGCCCGCTCGAGGCGTCGACGGTCGCGCGCCGGCTCGGCCTCAGCCAACGCAGCTTCTTCCGCCGGCTGAAGGAGCACGGGACCACCTTTCAGGCGCTCGTCGAGCAGGTCCGGCGCACCCTCGCGCTGAAGCACATGCGGGACCCACGCCTGAGCCTGACCGAGATCGCGTTCTTGCTCGGTTACTCCGAGGTGAGCGCGTTCCACCGCGCGTTCCGCCGCTGGACCGGCGAGAGCCCCGGCGCCCATCGCCGCGCTCCGGGCCCCCGCGCCGGTTGAGCGGCTCGCGCGGGCTGGCAGGCACGGTCAACACGCTGGCACGCCAGGTCAAGGCCGACGCGGGTCGGCGCCGCCATGTTGTCTGCGGCGGCCAACGCGGCTCGGCGCGCATCGGCTCTCCAGGCGCGCGTCCGTGGTGCCCGCTCCCGACACCCACGCGAGGTATGCCCATGCGACTGCTCCATCCCTCCCCCGAAGAAGCGCGGATAGGCCTGCGAGCCATGAAGATGATCGCCAGCCGCGACGGCGACCTGAGCGCGGCGGCGCGCAACCTGTTGATGGCGGCACAGCGCCACGTCCTGCGCACCGATGACGATCTCGACGCGCTGCCGCCGATCGCGCCGGAGGCGCTCGCCAAAGGCTTCGTCGACCCGGCCCTGCGCGAGCAGCTCGTCTCGAGCATGCTGGTGCTGAGCCTGACAGACGGGCCGCCATCGCCGGCCCAGCTCGAGCTGGTGCGCTCGTTCGCCGAGGCGCTCGGCGTGCGCTCGGAGGCGCTGCACGACGTCGAGCTCTTGGCGAAGCGTCACATGCTGCTGTTTTACTTCGACTTCCTGCGCCGCGGTCACCTCGGCGACATGGTCAAGCAACACTACGAGGCCACCGGCCTGCTCGGCTTGGTGAAGGCGCTGCTCGGCCTGCGCGGCCTGCTCGAGGACCGCGAGCTCGCGGCCCGCTATCACGCGCTCGAGCGGCTCCCAGAGGGCACCCTCGGCCACGCGCTGGTCCGGCACTATCGCGATAACGGGTTTGCCTTCCCTGGCGAGCGCCACGGGTTTCCCGAGGCCGCCGTGTACCACGACCTCACCCACGTCCTCTCGGGCTACGGCACCGATCCGGCCGGCGAGCTGAAGATCGGCGCCTTCATCGCCGGCTACCGCCGCACCAAGTCGATTTATATGCTGCTCTTCGTGATGCTCACCTTCAGCGCCGGCATCAACCTCACGCCGCTGCCGCAGCCGCAGGTGGTCGGCATCCTCGAGAGGCCCGGCCTCGCTGACGACCTTTTGGTGGCGATCGAGCGCGGCGGCCAGCTCAACACCGACCTGTCGGATCACTGGGACTTCTGGCCCCTGCTGCCGCTCCCGGTGGCCGAAGCGCGCCGCAGTCTCGGCCTTTTGAGCTGAGCCTCGCCGCGGTGTCGACCCCACGCCTCGGCGCCGCGCGCGGCACCAGCACGCCCCTGCCGCCGTTTCGGCGGTCCCTGCTGCCGCTTCGGCGGTTCCTGCTGTCAAAACGGCGGCGACGCGGGGGCCCTCTCCGCTCCGAGGAGCTCCGCGGGCTCCTCGCGGCCGGCCAGCTCGCCGCCGCTCGCGCCGTGCACGCCCGCCTCGGTGTCACCATGGCGCTGCTCTGGCCAGAGCGTCGGTTGGATGCTTCGATGGATCTCTGTCATCTTCCCTGAAGGGCTTCCCCCACTCGGGAGGAGAGACGGCTGAGGTGCCCCCGGCTGGTATTTTCTTGGTCAGGCCCAGAAGCTCGCCGTCGTCCATCCGCCTGTCTCTCCGTCGAGGATGCGGATCCCCTCGGCTTCGATCGCGTCGGCGAGCTCCTCGGTGGTCCCGTCGTCGCCGGAAACGGCGACTTTCATCGTACCCCAGCGTTCTCGTGCCCATGTCACGACGGGGATCAGCTCGCGGGAGCCTCGAGCCCGGACATCGACGACAGGAATGCCGCGTGTCGGACTCGACTCCCAGATGGCGTACGCTGCAGAGACATACAACCTCGACCGCGCGTCGCTGCACTCGGGGACGAGAGGCACATTCAAGTGCTCGGGGAGCTCGCCCCATGCCTTGAGCGGGATCGTCAGGAGCGCGCTGGCATGCCCCATCGCGTCCAGCTCGGCGTTGAACGCGAGTCGTTCCAGCCACGAGACCACGCCCCCACCGACGAACTCGAAATGCCCGTAGGCCGCATCGCAGGACCACATCGCCCCGGTCGCATCGCACAGGTACGACTCGAACTCCGGTCCTCCTCCGATGCAGATCATGTCGAGATCTCCCCACCGGTAGAAGGGCCACTCGCCTCGGGAGAGCTTCGGGGCGCCATGGGCGACCGCGACGGCTGTCGGCGCTGCTCTCTGCGCAGCATCAGGGAGGTCCTCGATGCGCCAGAGCCCCAGCCATATGTTGCCCTCGCCAGGTCGCAAGAGCAGCGTCCGCCCGAGGAGGAGCAGCTCTTCCGGAGCGCCGGCCATCGCCGCGGGAGGCCGTGCAGCGGGGAGGGCTATCGCATGGCGACGGAGGTATTCCCGCAGGCGGACACTGCCGAGCGCCGGTGGATGACGGCGAATCCGCTCGCGGCGCGTCGGCGTCGCTTCGACCGTCTCCATCACGTGACCGCGAAACGTTCGCTGCTGTCGGATCAGATCCCGCCCAGCGATCGAGACGACCACCTCGTGGTCACCGGTGCCGCGATGCGGGTGCTCGAATCGTCCCTGGATGGACTGTTGCTCCATATCGCTGACGAAGATGAGGTGCGCATCCGGTGCCGGCATGCTCGCGCAGAAGCCCAGCGCGTTGCATCGCTCCAGGATCCGTGCGGCTCCGTCGACGGATCGCGCGAGAAAATGAGAATCCCAGCACAGGATCTCGTCGTCGCAAAAAGCATTGTCCACGGGGTCGATTGCGCCAAGGCCGAGCGCCAGCGCGAGATCTCGGCCCCAGCGTCTGGGGAGCGTCGGGAGCGCGTCCTTGCACACGAGCTCCGGGATCCATGCGCGAAACTGCTGTCGTAGCACGAGCAGCTCGACACAGGCCTGCCACGAGATCGTCGAGCCCAGATCCGCTGTCCCCCATGCACCATCAGATCGTTCGTTCAAACGGATCCTTGTCTGTCCTTTGCCCCAGAGGCAATAGCCGGGCTGGCACTCGTCCGTCGGAGCGTCGATCGTGGCCGGATATCCCAGCGTGGTGCCATCGAGGACGGGCATGCCTCGCCGACCCGTCAGCTCGTAGAGCTCGTCGTCGAGCTCACGCGTGGGTGACAGGTCCGCCAGCGGCGTGCGCGGCACAACGGGAGCCGCGCGAAGTGCATCGATAGCGCGGTCGGACCAGCGGGTCGTCAGAGCGTTTGCCATCTGCCCTCGTGGTAGTGCCACTTCCGTAGAGCGTCGGTTGGATGCTTCGATGGATCTCTGTAATCTTCCCTGAAGGGCTTCCCCCACTCGGGAGGAGAGACGGCTGAGGTGCCCCCGGCCGGCATTTTCTTGGTCAGGCCATGTTCGGGATCGTTGGGGTCGAGCCCTGCCAGCTTCCAGAGCCGCGGAAGCGTCTGTGAACAGTTAGGGCATGCCTGCTTGATCTGTCCGTCGCCGTCCCACTTTGCCTCTATATTCTTTGTGTCCTTGAGCGCTTGCTGAAGGTTCTTCCTCCCCTCTTCCGTCTTCGTGTCGATGCGCTTTCCAGTAGCCTGCTCCCACTGCTTCAAATAGTCACTCATGGCTTTCGGCTCGGCGCAAAGGGCCGGATTCCGGTCGAACTTTCCTTGCTTTGGCACCGCGGAAGACTTCGGTAGAGCGTCTTTTACGGCTTCGTGTAGGTTGCTCTTCCAATCCGGGTCATAGCCGGAAGTGCCCATCCCGGTGATCTGCTTCCCCTCGCTGGTGACCCCGGTAACCGTCCCCTGCATGGGGATCGCGTCGGGGTTCAAGGCATCCAAATCGATGAAGTCTGTGGGGCTCCCTTTGGCATATACGTACTCCCGCAGGCTCCCCTCCAGCCGGATCGGCTCCGGGCTCAGGTACTGCCCCGTCTCCGCGTCGTAGTACCGGTACCGGTTGTAGTAGAGCCCCGTCTCCTCGTCCGCGTACTGGCCCGGGAACCTGAGCGGCGTCAGCCCGGCCTGCTCGCCCTCGACGCGCCCGAACAGCGACGCCTCCACCGTGCCGACGAGCGCTCCGTCCCCCGTCAACAGCGCCTCCGGCATCCCGTTCGGCGCCTCGACATAGTACCGGACCTCGGCGTGCTCGCCCCGCCGCACGCGATCGGCGAGCGGCAGCGGCGCCTCCGGCAGCACGGCGTAGGCCCGCTCTTCTACGATCGGCGCGTCGCCCGCCCCCGTGCGCTCTCGGACCTCATGCACCAGCGCATCCCCGCTCCAGGCATAGCGCGTGATGCTCTCGACCACCCGATCCTTCTCCACGCGCTTCTCGAGCCGCCGCGCGAACGGGTCGTACACGAAGCGGACCACCCGACCGTCCGGCAGCCACACCGCCTGGAGCAGGTCGCCGTCGCCCCAGTCGAAGCGCCACGAGCGCCCGTCGCCCGCGGTCTTGCTCGTCGCGCGCCCACCGTCGTCGTACGCGAACGTCACCCCTCCTCGCGAAAGAAGCCGCCCGCCCGGCCCATACCGCCGCTGCGACCCGCTGTCGTGGAGCTCCCCGCTCGGTCCGTGGCGGAACCCCTCGAGCACCTCCCGCCGCGCTCCCGCGGCTCGCTGGCGCGCCACGATCATCCCGTTCCCGTCGCGCGGGAGCTCCAGCGAGCTCCCCCCCACGCCGTCGCCCACCGCCCCGAGCAAGCCCGCCGGCGACCAGCCGTAGCCGCGCGCGAACGTTACCCCGAGCGGCCTCGGCCCCACCCACGCGGGCTCGCCTGGCCGCACGGCCGGCCCCGCCTTGGGGCTCATCACCTTCACCCAGGCCAGCAGGCCGTCCGGTGTCACCGCCTCGGCGATGCGCCCGCCTGCGGGCAGCGCCCTCTCCACCAGGTTGCCCGCCGGGTCGTAGCCCAGCCGCAGAGCCCCAGCGTCGCCGAACGACACCTCGACCGGCCGGCCCATCACGTCCCGCGCGATGTCCATGGCCCCGAACGGCCCCGACGTCCGCACCGCTTTGCCGAGCGCGTCGTACGCCGTCTCCGTCGCCGTCCGCTGGCTACCCCGCGTGACCGTCTCGCGCACCACCCGTCCGCGCGCGTCGCGCGCGTACTCGCAGGTGACGTCTCCGCTCGCGATGCGTTCCATCCGGCCGAGCGGGTCGTAGGAGATCTCATCGCTCCGCCCATCCGAGAAGCTGCGCTCCACGAGCCTTCCGCACGGGTCATACGCCAGCTCGACGCGCCCCGCGCCGTCCCGGATCTCGACGATCCGGCCCATCCCGTCGTGCCGGTACGCGATCCGGCGCCCGTCGAACGTGTGCTCCTCGACGACGCGCCCCTCGCCCCGGCGCACATACCGGTGCTCCTCGCCGACCTCGTTCACCACCCGAACGAGATCCTGCTCGCGATCGTGGAAGTACCGCACGGAGCTGCCGTCCGGGCGGACCACCTCCGTCACGACACCGATCCCGCCCCAGCGCAGCGTGGTCGCACGCCCGTCCGCGTCGACGATCCGCGACAGGCGGCCATCGGCATCATACCCGTAACCGTCCGTCGCTCCGCTCGGACGCCGCACGGACACGAGCCTGTCGCACACGTCATAAACATAGAACGTCTCGAACCCCCGCTCGTCCACGAAGCTCGTCACCCGTCCCAGGAAATCGTATCGAATCCGCCGCGCCGACCCGTCCGGCTCGAACACCGCCACGCGGTTGCCGAGCGCGTCGTACTCCATCCGGGTCACGCCGCCGTTCGGGAGGACCGCCTCGACGAGCAAGCCCCGCTCGTCATAGCGAAACGCCACCACGGGCCCGAGCTCGTCGAACACCGCAGCGACATCCCCTTGCGCGTTCCGCTCGTAACGCGCGAATTCCCCGAGCGCGTCCCGCATCTCGGCGATGGCACCCTGCTCGTCGTAGACGTACTCCGTCCTCGCGCCCGTCGGATCCACCACGGCGCGTAGCCGCCCGACCTCATCGCGCTCGCAGCGCCACGCGTGCCCGAGCGCATCCTGGTACTCGAGAACGTTGCCCGCGGCGTCGAACCGGTACGAATGCACGCTCCCGTGCCAGATCACCTTGTCTGCCTTGTCCAGGCGGTTGCCCTCGACGCGCCGCTGCGAGCGCGAGGTGATCACCTCGACGAAGACGCCGTGGTCCTCGATTTTGACGTGGCAGAACCCATTCGCTTTCGTCTCGCCGTCGTCCAGGGTGTCAGGCACCTCGCGGTCGAGCGCGTCGTTGCCCGGACGCTCGCACCACGTCTCGACGCAGCGGCCCCGGTCGTCGTAGCGAAAGTGCGCCACGAGCCCCCCGGGCTCGCGACGCCTCGTCAGCCGGTGCTCTTCATCGTACTCGTACCGATGCTCGTGTCCCGCCGCGTCGATCGCGGCCGCGAGATCGCCCCGCTCCCCGTACCGGTACGTCCGAAACGAGGTCCATCGCCCCTGCGCCGACGCGTTCTTCACCTCGAAAGCGGCGATCCTGCCGTCCGGGTGTCGGCGGACGCGCACGATGCGCCCTGCGCTGTCGAGCACCTGCGACAGGCGAGTCCCCTCGTACGTCAGGCGAACCTCGTTCCCGTACCGATCGACGATGCGCGACAAGAGCCAGCATCCCTCCTGTCGCTCGCCGAGCACGTACAAGAGCCCTTCCGCCTGCAGCGTGTAGCCGGCCGCGTGGCGCGTCAGCCGGCCGCAGGGCAGCGCGACGGGGTGTTCCGGCTCGGGCACGTCCGCCGTCGTGGGCGCGGCGTTCGGCTCCAGCACCCGCAGCGTCCTTCTCCGCTCCTCGATGCGCCAGGCCAGCGAGTGACTCCATCCGAAGCCGAGGCCCAGGTCTACGTCACGCGTCTCCGACGAGTAGCTCCGCTCGATGACCAGCGGAATCGGACCCGGCAGCGCGAGATCGACGACTTTCGCGGTGTAGACCCGCCCCGTCACGGGATCGACCGGATCTCCCGCCGAGGTGCCTCCGCCGCGCCCATGGGACGGGTTCGGGCAGCCTCCACCGCTTCCCGCGCCGCAGGAGCCGGCGTTCTTGCCGCCGCCCTGTGCTCCCTGGCCGCCGCCCTTGCCGTCGGCTCCTTGGCCGCCCCCGCCGCCGCGGCCTCCGCGCCCCCCGCCGCCTCCTCCGCTGCCCCCGCCGCCCAGGATCCATGTCCCGGGGTTCATGCCAGGGAGGGCGGGGATGTTCGGAACCGGAGCCGTACGCGCCATGGGACGAGGGTCGCCGGCGGCCACGCGCGGCGTCAATTCACAGCACGTTGCCGTCTCGCAGGCGAGGAAGGTGTGCCAAGACGAGCTTGTTCTGTGCCAAGCCAGGGGGGTCCGACACTGGCTCAACCGCAATGCATTGCGACACACCGGGGTCCGGACCCCTCGAGAACGCTCCGCGGGGCGTCATTGTAGGCAAGATTGTGCCAAAAAACGCTCTGGATTGTGCGGTTATGCGCCAATTGCCTCCGGAAAGCGTCTAACTTTGTGCCAGAAGGGGGGTCCGGACCCCTCCGGACCGCAATGCACAGCGCTGGTGCGCGGTCGAGATCCCTCCGGACCGCGCTGCACAGCGCCGGCGCGGGGTCGGGACCCCCTCCGAACCGCACGTCGTATCGTCCAGGTTCGCCCTCCCAGCGCGCTCCAGGGTCGTGACGCCGTCGGCCTGGATTGGTTTGCGGTAGTTCCACCGGACCGCGAGACTCGCAGCATGGACGGCATCGACCCGAACAACCCCGTGGTGCGGCTCTGCGCCGAGGGCATGCAGGCCGAAGCCGAGGGACGGAACGAGGACGCCCGGGCCCTGTTCGAGCAAGCATGGGCCGCGCGCACCGACGATTACGAGGCGTGCATCGCCGCCCACTACGTCGCCCGCCACCAGGGGAGCGAGCAGGAAACGCTCGCATGGAACCAGGAAGCCTTGCGCCGGGCCGACGCTGCGGGCGGCGACCGGGTGCGCGGCTTCTATCCGTCGCTCCTCCTCAACCTGGGGCGCTCGCACGAGGCGCTCGGCGACATGGCCGAGGCGCGCGCCTGCTACGAGCGCGCGGCGGCGCTGCTCCACGAGCTCCCCGCGGGGCCGTACGGCGACACGGTCAGGAACGCCGTGAAGCGCGCCCGCGGGCGGGTCGAGTAGCCCGCGCCCTTCCGCCCCGTGCGCTCACGGCGCCGGTGCGCCGGGAACCGGGGCGTCTTGCGGCGCCGGGGCGCCCTCCGGCGCCGGCGCATCCATCGCGCAGCGGAAGCCGATCCAGGCGTGCGCGGTCACCGGCGCCGCGGCGGTGCGGTACGTCGCCGAGAGCTTCTCCGGGCCATCCAGGAAGCTCCCGCCCCGGATCACCTTCAGCGGGAACGACGGGTCGCCCTGCGGGTTCTCGCCGCCGGGCGGCGGAAAGACGAGGCCGTCCGACACCCACTCGGACACGTTGCCGGCGAGATCGTAGACGCCCTCCGGGGTCCGATCGCTCGGGTGGGCGCCCGACGCGCAGGTCGCGACCTCGGTGCCGCGCGCGAGGCAGCCCTCGTTGCGGTCGTAGCAGGCGCGTTCGCACGCCGGCGCGTCGTCGCCCCAGACGTAGGCCCGCCCCGCAGCGCCGCGCGCCGCGACCTCCCACTCCGCCTCCGTGGGCAGCCGGCGGCCCCGGAAGCGGCAGTAGCTCTCGGCCTGGGAGTAGTCGACGCAGTTGATCGGGTGCCCGGTCGCGTTGCGCGGCTCGTTGCAGCGCCGCGACCACAGCTCGGCCTCCTTCTGGTCCTCGGACGCCGCCGGCGCCTGCACGCCCGGCAGGAGCTCGGGCGTCAGCGAGACGTGATCCGCGGTGGAGCACATGCGCTGCTCCATGCAGGCGCGGTAGGCGCGGACGGTCACCTCGTTGCGATCGATGTAGAACCCGCGGGTGAGCGTCACCTGGCGCGCCTCGCCCGCGGCGCCGATCGTGGTCGTGAGCGGCCCGATGAAGACCATGTCGGCCGGCGGCGCGGCGGGCGCGGCGGGCGCGGCGGCCGACGTCTCGGTCGCGGCGCTCTCCGCCGGCGCGGCGGTGGCGACCGCCGTCGCCGCGCCCACGGGGGCCGTCGCCACGGCGCGCCCGGTGGGCGACGCCTTCGCGGGGGCGCGCGCGGCCGGGGCCTGCGCCGGCTTCTTGCTGGCGGGCGACTGCGTCAGGAAGTACGCCGCCGCGCCGGCGCCGCCGAGCAGGAGGAGCGCCGCGAGGAACCAGGGGAGCGCCGCGCGCACGGGGCTGCGGCCGCGCTGCGGCGGGGCGACAGGCGGCGCGGCGTACGGCGGGCCGCCGGCCGGGTGCGGGGCGGCGCCAGGCGGCGCGGCGTGCGGCGGGCCGCCCGCCGGGTACGGGGCGGCGCCGGGCGGCGGGGGCGGCGGGCGCGCCCCGGGGTAGCCGGCGGGCGCGACCGTCTCGATCATGGAGTCGTCGACCTGCGCGGTCCGGGAGCCGCCCGTCGCCAGCGCGCCGGCGGCGTAAGCCGCGCCAGACGCCGCTGCCGCGCCGCCCGTGGCGCCGCCCACGCCGCCCGTGAAGCCGGCCGCGCCGCCCGTCGGCGGCCCGCCCGCGCCGTGGCTCACCTTGACCACGGCGGGCCGCGCCGGCGCGGGCGCGCGCGCGTCGGCGAGCATCGTCGGCTCGACCGGCAGGCCGGCGTGCCCCGCCGACGCGCCGAGCCCGCGCGCGGCCGCATACTCCGCGGTCGACAGCCCGCCCGCGTGCTCCGCGCCGTAGGCGTCCAGCCTCGGGCCCGACCCGGCGCGCTCGCCGAGCGCCGCGGCCGAGAGCGCGTCCCAGAACTCGCCCGCGCTCGTGAAGCGGTGCTTCGGCTCGATGGAAAGCGCCTTGTCGAGCACGCGCTCGATCGCCTCCGGCGCGCTCGGCAGCCCGCGCGCGCGCAGCGTCGGGCGCACCGCCGGGTCGGCCGAGGCGATGTAGAGCTGCGTCGGGTCGTCCCCCTCGAGCGCGCGCCTGCCGCTCACGAGCTCGACGAAGATGAGCGCGAGCGCGAACACGTCGGTCCAGGGGCCGGTCGCGCCGCGGGCCTTGTTGAACTGCTCGGGCGCCCCGTAGCGCGGCGTGAACGCGCTCGGCCCCTGCCGGGTCGCCGCGAGCGCCTCCGTGAACGTGGGGTGGTCGGCCAGCACCTTGGCGATGCCGAAGTCGAGCACCTTCAGCGTCCGCGCCCCGCCGACGTCCGTGAGGAACAGGTTGGCCGGCTTCACGTCCCGGTGCGCGACCTTGTGCGCGTGCGCGACCGCGAGCGCGCGCGCGGCCGGCGAGAGCAGCTGGATCGCCTCGGCGATCGACATGCCGAACTCGCCCCGGTCGCGCCGGTCCCGGAGGTATTGCCCGAGCGTCTGGCCCTCCAGCCACTCCAGCACGAGGTAGGGCACCCACACGCCGGCCGGGGTCGTGAACGCGCCGACGTCGAGCGCCTGCACGATGCCCGAGGTGGCCCGCGACAGCCGGTGCAGGATCCGCCCCTCGCCCCGCAGCGTCTCGAGCAGGGCGTCGCGCTGGGCGGCGTCGAGCGAGGTCGGCATCTTCAGGCACTTGATCGCGATGAGCTCGCCGAAGCCCTCGTGGATCCCGCGGTAGACCACGCCGAACCCGCCGTCGCCGATGACGGCGGCGACGCGGTACTTCCCCTCGATGGTCTGGCCCGCGAGGCCGAAAGGGTCGTCGGAGGGCTCCGTCATGCCCCGCTCCTAGCGCGGAGCCGCTCGCAGGCAAAGGGGCTTCAGCGCCGCGCGCGCCCGCTCGCGTCGGTTGCCGCTGGTTGGCGCTGGTGGACGTCCCTTTGCGCCCGTTCGCGTCGGTTTGCGCCCGCTTGCGCCGGCTCGCGCCCGTCGGCGCCCGCTCGTGCTCGTTTGCGTGTTTGCGCCGGGCCCGGTTCGTTGGTGCTGCTTGCATCCGGCGGCCGGCGGGGCCATGGCGGTCTTCATGAAGGCACCGCGCGCGCTCGTGATCCTGGCCGAGGGAGCTGAGGAGATGGAAACCACCATCATCGTCGATGTCCTCCGGCGCGCCGAGGTCGAGGTCGTCCTCGCCGGGCTCGACGGGCCGGGGCCGGTGCGCTGCAGCCGCGGCGTGCGCCTCGTGCCGGACGCGGATCTCGCGGCGGTGTCGGGCGACTTCGACGCCGTGGTCCTCCCGGGCGGCAAGGGCGGGGCCGACCGGCTGGCCTCCTCGCCGGCCGTGGGCGAGCGCCTGCACGCGCAGGCGCACGCGGGCCGCACCGTCGCGGCGATCTGCGCGGCGCCGATCGCGCTCGCGGCGCACGGGCTCTTCCAGGGCAGGACGATGACGTGCCACCCGTCCGTGAACGACGTGGTGTCGGCGCACGGCGCGCTCGCCGCGAGCCCGGTGGTCGAGGACGGGCAGCTCGTGACCAGCCAGGGGCCGGGCACCGCGATGGCGTTCGCGCTCGCGCTCGTCGAGCGCCTCCGCGGCCCGGAGGTCGCGGCGAAGGTGCGGGCGCCGATGATGCTGCAGTCCTGAGCGCGCGCGGCCCTCCGAGGCGGCGAAGCCGGCCACGACGAAGCCAGGGGGCAGCGACTATGCCGCCTGCAAGTGCTCGATCAGGATCTTCACGCCAAGGCCGATGAGCACGACGCCCCCCGCGACGTCGAGCCGCTTGCCGAGCATCGCCCCGAAGCGCCTGCCGGCGAAGAGGCCGATCGCGCTCAGGACCGCTGTCGTGATCCCGATGGTGACCAGGGAGAGCGCGAGCGGCGCATTCAACATCGGAAGCGTGAAGCCGATCGCGAGCGCATCGATGCTCGTCGCGATGGCGAGCACGAACATGACCTTCAAGGCGAACAGGTCCTTGGGCGCATCGTCTTCGTCGTCAGCGCCGGACCGCGCCTCCCACAGCATCTTGCCGCCGATGGCCGCGAGGAGCCCGAAGGCGATCCAGTGATCCCACGCCTGTACCAGAGGCCCAATACGCGCGCCGAGGAGCCACCCGATCAAGGGCATGAGCGCCTGAAACCCGCCAAAGAAACCGGCGACGAGCGCGACGTGCCGGGCGCGAATCACGGGGACCGCCAGCCCCCGCGCGGCCGAGACCGCCGTTGCATCCATGGCCAGGCCGAGCGCGAGCAGCAGAATTGCGCCGAAGCTCACGACGCCACCGCCGACCATCCGGAGATGAATCTCGAGGATCCGCGCATGAGTCCGTTGAGGGCACCTCGCGCCGAGGTCACCGCCTGGAGCACCCCTGCACAGCCGAGGTCGCCATCGGGTGCCCGCTCCACGGCCTCCAGCCGATCGCGCGTGCGTCGCGCGTGAGCCGTGAGCCTCTTCGTGGTCTCGATCGTGTGCACCCGGGTAGCGTAGGGGACCATGCTACGTGCCACAAGCGGGCGGGGGCCTGCTCAGCCCGGGGCGTCCGCGCGGCTCATGCAGATTCCTGAGCCGTGAAGGGCGGCTCACGTGCGCTATCCGCCGTGGCCGAGCCAGCGCTCACCTCCACCAGCTTCGATCGCCGCCGGCCGGTTGAACTAGAATGGCGACCGGCCGGCGCTTCAGGTCGTGCGAAAGCGGCGGCGCCGGGGAGGAAAATGCGATGCGAGCGATGGTCATCCCCGCCTTCGGCGGGCCCGAGCTGTTCGAGCTGCGTGAGGTAGAGCGGCCCTCGCCCGGACCGGGCGAGGTCCTGGTGCGCGTCGTCGCGTCGGGCACGAACCCGGTCGACGCGAAGATCCGGGCCGCCGGGAGCTGGGCGCAGATCGCGCCGCCGGTGGTCCTCGGCTACGACGTCTCCGGGGTCGTCGAGGCGGTCGGCCCGGGCGTCGGCGGCTTCGCCCCCGGCGACGAGGTCTTCTACACGCCGGAGATCTTCGGCAACCCGTCGGGGAGCTACGCCGAGTACAACGTGGCGCCCGCGTCGATCGTCGCCAGAAAGCCGCGCGGCATGTCGCACGTCGAGGCGGCCGCCATCCCGCTCGCGGGCGGCACCGCGTGGGAGGCGATCGTGCGCCGGCTCGCGGTGAAGCCCGGCGAGACGGTGCTCGTCCACGGCGGCGCGGGCGGCGTCGGCTCGTTCGCGGTGCAGTTCGCCCGCGCCTCGGGCGCCCGCGTGCTCGCCTCCGCGGGCGCGGCGAACCAGGAGACCCTGCGCGGGCTCGGCGTCGATCGCCCCATCGACTACACGTCCGAGGACCCGGCCGAGGTCGCCCTCCAGGAGACCGGCGGCGCCGGCGTCGACGCGGTCTTCGACACCGTGGGCGGAGACCTCGTCGCGAAGAGCCTGCGCGCGACGCGCCCGGGCGGCCGGCTCGCCTGCGTCCTCGCGCCGCAGGGCGACCTCTCCCCGCTCTACATCAAGAACCAGACGCTCCACGGCGTCTTCCTCACCCGGGAGGCCGCGCGCCTCCGCGAGATGACGCCGCTCTTCGAGCGGGGGCTCGCGTTCCCCATCGTCTCCGGGGTGCTGCCGCTCGAGCAGGTCGCCGAGGCGCACCGGCGCCTCGACTCGGGCCACGGCGCCGGCAAGCTGATCCTCTCGATCGCCAAGGGCTGAGCCGCCCGCGCCGAGCCGCCCGCGCCGAGCCGCCCGCGCCGAGCCGCCCGCGCCGAGCCGCCCGCGCCGAGCCGCCCGCCCGGCACCCCGGGGCGCCCCCATCGGTCGGGTCGTTTGCAGGACCACAAGCGCGCACAGATGGCCTTATACTGCGCCGCGTGCTGCCGCTGCTCGCCCTGACCGTCGTCGTCGTGCTGTGCCTTGGCTACCGCTTCTACGGGAGGCTCGTCGCGCGCAACTACGCGCTCGACGACGCCGCGGTGACGCCCGCGGTCAAGGTGAACGACGGCGAGGACTACGTGCCCACGAAGCCGTTCTACCTCTTCGGGCAGCACTTCAGCGCCATCGCCGCCGCCGGGCCGATCGCCGGCCCGATCCTCGCCGGCCAGGCGTTCGGGTGGCTCCCGTGCGTGCTCTGGATCGCGCTCGGCGTCGTGTTCATCGGCGCGGTGCACGACTTCTCCGCGCTCATCGCGAGCGTCCGCCACGGGGCCGAGAGCGTCGCCGAGATCGCGAAGCGGCACATCGGCCGGCGCGCCTGGCTGTCGATGATGATCTTCATCTGGCTCGCGCTCTCCTACGTGATCGTCGCCTTCACCGACATCACGGCGAGCACCTTCGTCGGCAAGACCGAGGAGTTCGAGGGCGGCACGTTCCAGTTCAACCCCGGCGGCGCCGTCGCGGCGGCGAGCGCCGCCTACCTCGGCCTCTCCCTCGTCATGGGCGTCGTCGACCGGTACCTCAAGCCGCCGCTCTGGCTCACCACGCTGATCTTCGTCCCCGCGACGCTCGGCGTCGTCTGGCTCGGCACGAAGATCTCGACCGCGTTCGTGCTGCCGGTCGACAACCCGCAGCGCGCGTTCGGCCTCATCATCCTCGTCTACTGCTTCGTGGCCTCGCTCCTGCCGGTCTGGCTGCTCCTCCAGCCGCGCGGCTACCTGGGCGGGTTCATCCTCTACGTGGCGCTCGCGGTCGGCGTGATCGGGATCTTCTTCGGGAACCTCCGGTACCCGGGGGAGTTCGAGCTGCGGCAGCCCGCGTTCACCTCGTGGAACGCCGGCGGCGCGACCGGCATGCTCTTCCCGTTCCTGTTCGTCACCATCGCCTGCGGCGCCTGCTCCGGCTTCCACGGGCTCGTCTGCTCGGGGACGACGTCGAAGCAGATCTCGAAGGAGACGCACACCCACGCGGTGGGCTACGGCGCGATGCTGGCCGAGGCGTTCGTCGCGCTGATCGCGCTCGCGACGCTGGTCATCGTGGCGCAGGGGACGAAGCTGCCCGGCCCGGGCAAGATCTACGGCGACGGGATCGGCAGGTTCCTCACCGTGATCATCGGCAAGGAGCACTTCCTCTTCGCCGCGACGTTCGGCGCGATGGCGTTCTCCACCTTCGTGTTCGACACGCTGGACGTCTCGACGCGCCTCAGCCGCTACATCCTCGAGGAGCTGTTCAACTGGAAGGGGAGGGTGTTGTCCGCGGCGGCGACCGCGCTCTCGCTGGCGCCGCCGACGCTGTTCATCATGACCGCGCGCCCGCCCGCCCCCGGCGTGCGGCCCGCGTACCTCGACTTCTGGACGCTGTTCGGCACGAGCAACCAGCTGCTCGCGGCGCTGACGCTCCTCGCGGTCACGGTCTGGCTGCACCGCGAGAAGCGGCGCATCTGGTACACGGCGATCCCGATGGTGTTCGTCATGGCGATCACGGTGTGGGCCCTCGTCCTGCAGGTGCGGACCGCGCTCGTCGCCGTGAAGAACGAGGGGCTCGCGCTGAACGCGACGACGATGAACGGCCTCGTGGGGCTCGCGCTGATCGGGCTCGCGCTGTCGCTGATGGTCGAGGCGGTGAAGGCGATGAAGAACGGCCCGGCGGCGGACGCGGCGCCGGTGCCCGGGCCGGCGCGCTGAGAGGGGCGCGCTCCGCCGGGCGCGCCGCGCGTCACCCCGCCGCGGCGCGCCCGCGCAGGCGCTGCTCGGCCAGCCGCTCGGCGGCGAGCGCCGGCGGCGCGCCGTCGGCCGCCGCCATCTCGAGCACGCGGAGGACGGTGTCGTAGATCGCGTGGACGCGCCGCTCGACCTCGGCGCGGGACCAGCCGAAGAGGTCCGCGCCGCCGCTCAGCACGCCGCCCGCGTTGGCCACGACGTCGGGCACGTAGAGGACGCCGCGCGCCGCGAGCGCCTCGCCGTGGCGCGGCTCGAGGAGCTGGTTGTTGGCGGCGCCGGCGACGATCTCCGCCCTGAGCTCCCGGACGGCGCGGTCGTCGAGGACGCCGCCGAGCGCGCAGGGGGCGAAGATGTCGGCCTGGGCCGAGGCGATCGCGTCCGACGGCACGACCGTGGCCCCGAGCTCGGCGGCGACGTGGCGGGCGCGATCCGGCGCGACGTCCGCGACGAGGAGCCGCGCGCCGGCCCGGCGGAGCTCCGCCGCGAGCCGGCCGCCGACGCTGCCGCAGCCCTGGAGCGCGACGGTCCGGCCCGCGAGGTCGTCGCTGCCCCAGCGGTGGCGCGCCGCGGCCTGGATCGCGCGGAGCACGCCGCGCGCGGTCCACGGCGACGGGTCGCCCCCCTCGCCGGCGAGGCCCTTGACGTGGCGCGTCTCGCGCCGGATGAGCTCCATGTCCGCGGGGGTGGTGCCCACGTCCTCGCCGGTGATGAACCTGCCGCCGAGGCGCTCGATGAAGCGCCCGTGCGCGCGGAAGAGCCGCTCCCGGTCGAGCGGCCCCGCGCCGCGGAGGATGACCGCCTTGCCGCCGCCGACGTCCATCCCGGCGAGGGCGTTTTTGTACGTCATGCCGCGCGACAGGCGCAGCGCGTCCACCAGGGCCTCCTCGTCGCTCGCGTAGGCGAGCAGCCGGGTGCCGCCGAGCGCCGGGCCCAGCGCGGTGCTGTGGATCGCGATGATCGCGCGGTAGCCCGCGGGCTCGTCCGCGCAGAACAGCACCTGCTCGTGGCCCATGGCGGCGAGGGTCTCGAACACGCTCTTCATGGCGGCCGAGCGTACCACCGCGCGGCGCGCCGGGGGCGACCGGGCGCCGCAGGGGGCGCCGGCCCTCCAGGTCCGAAAAGCGCCAGTGGCGCGGCGGCGCACGCGCTACGACGCTCGCATGCGGCTCGACGAGGAGGCTTGCTATCGCGCGCTCGAGACCCGCGACCGTCGCTTCGACGGTCGCTTCTTCACGGGCGTGCTGTCGACGGGCATCTACTGCCGCCCGATCTGCCCGGCGCGGACGCCGAAGCGGGAGCGCTGCGTCTTCTTCCCCTCGGCGGCGGCCGCGCAGGAGGCCGGCTACCGCCCGTGCCTGCGCTGCCGCCCCGAGGCCTCGCCCGGGACGCCCGCGTGGCTGGGCACGTCGGCGCTCGTCTCGCGGGCGCTCCGGCTCATCGCGGAGGGCGCGCTGGACGACGCGGACGCCCCGGCGCTCGCGGCGCGGCTCGGCGTGGGCGAGCGCCACCTCCGGCGGCTCTTCCTGCGGCACGTCGGTGCCTCCCCGCTCGCCGTGGCGCAGACGCGGCGCCTGCTCTTCGCGAAGAAGCTCCTCGACGAGACCGCGCTCTCGATGACCGAGGTGGCGCTCTCGTCGGGGTTCTCGAGCGTCCGCCGCTTCAACGACGCGATCCGCGCCACCTACGCGCGCACGCCGCGCGAGCTGCGCACGGCCGCCTCGAAGCGGGGCGGGGGAGCGGCGGGCGGCGCGCCGGACATCGCGCTCCGCCTCCCGTTCCGCCCGCCGCTCGACTGGGGCGCGCTCGCGGGCTTCCTCGCGGCGCGCGCGATCCCCGGCGTGGAGTCGGCGGACCCCGGCGCGTACCGCCGCGCGGTGCGCGTGGCCGGCGGGCACGGCGTCGTCGAGGTGCGCCCGGCGCCCGGCGAGCCTCACCTCCTCGCGCGGCTGCGGCTGCCCGGCACCGAGGGGCTCATCCACTGCGCGGAGCGCCTGCGGCGGCTGTTCGACCTCGGCGCCGATCCCGACGCGATCGCCGCGCACCTCCGGGCCGACCCGCGGCTCGCCCCGCTGGTCGCGGCGACGCCGGGCGCGCGCGTGCCGGGCGCGTGGGACGGCTTCGAGCTCGCGGTGCGGGCGATCCTGGGCCAGCAGGTGAGCGTCCGCGCCGCGACGCAGCTCGCGGGCCGCCTCGTCGAGCGGCACGGCGAGCCGCTGGCGGTGCGCGGCGGCCTGCCCGAGGGCGCCGAGGGGCTCCGCTTCGTCTTTCCGTCGCCCGAGGCGCTCGCCGCGGCCGATCTGACGGATCTCGGCCTGCCGCGCGCGCGCGCCGCGACGATCACCGGGCTCGCGGCGCGCGTGGCCCGCGGCGAGGTCGCGCTCGACGCCTCGCGCGGCCTGGACGAGACCGTGCGCGCGCTCTGCGCGGTGCCGGGCATCGGCGCGTGGACCGCGCACTACATCGCGATGCGGGCGCTGCGCGAGCCGGACGCGTTCCCGGCCACGGATCTCGGCCTGCGGCGCGCGCTCGGCGGCGTCTCCGGCGCGGAGCTCCTGGCGATGGCCGAGCCGTGGCGGCCGTGGCGCGCCTACGCGGCGATGCTCTTGTGGACGGCGGACGCGCAGGGAGCGCGGCCCGCGGAGAGGGAGGTGTCGGATGGATCTCTTGCTGGATGAGGTCGAGTCGCCGCTCGGGGCCATGCTCCTCGCGGCCGGCGGGGGCGCGGTCCACGCGCTCGAGTTCGCGGATCGCGCGCCGCGCCTCCGCGCCTCGCTCGCGGCGCGCTACGGCGCGGTCACGCTGCGCAGCGCCGCGGATCCGCACGGCCTCTCCGGCCGGCTGAGGGCCTACTGGCGCGGCGACCTCGGCGCGCTCTCGGGCATGCCGGTCGAGCCCGGCGGCACGCCGTTCCAGCGCCGCGTCTGGGCGGAGGTCCAGCGCATCCCTCCCGGCGCGACGCGCTCCTACGGCGAGGTCGCGGCGCTGCTCGGCCAGCCGTCGGCGTCGCGCGCGGTGGGCCTGGCGAACGGCAGGAACCCGGTCTGCCTGATCATCCCCTGCCACCGCGTCGTGGGCGCCCGCGGCGAGCTCACGGGCTACGCGGGCGGCATCGAGCGGAAGCGGTGGCTGCTCGGGCACGAGGGAGCGTCAGGGGAAGCAGGAGCGCGGCTCCTCTGCCACTAGGAAGAAGCCGCACTCCGTCGCGTCGGCGCAGCTGTAAAACGCATCGAGCTCCTCGCCGCACTGGTCCTCGCAGAATTTGTCGATGACCCCGCGGCAGTGCTCCACGACGCAGCAAGACGCCACAGACAGGCTCCGCTGGCACATCCGCGACGTGCAGGCCTGGACCTGATGGTCGACGCAGCCTGCGCAGTCGAACAGCACACCGCGGAACTCGCGGGGAGTCGTGGTGTCCGCCTCGAAGCAGTCGTCGACGCACGAGCTCACCGTGCACGCGTCGATGCACGGCTCCGTGTCGGCCGAGCACCGCGGGAGGTGGGAGTCCGGCAGCGCCTCGATCGGCTCCGCGCACGCCTTCACGACGCACGTGCCGCCCTCTCCGCACTCGCTGAGATCGTCCCGGCAGCTCGCGCCGTCGCAGCAGCGCTCGCCGACCCCGCCGCACGCCGTGCAGGCGCCATCGATGCAGTCCATCTCGCCGCACGCCTCGTCGCACGCGCCGCAGTGGCGCTCGTCCTGGGAGAGGTCGACGCACGTGGACCCGCACAGCGCGAGGCCGTCCTCGCACGCGCACCGCCCGCCCACGCAGGTCGTGTCCGCGGGGCACGACGCCCCGCAGGCGCCGCAGTTCTCCGGATCGGACTGAACGTCGATGCAGCGAAACCCCGAGGCGGACTCGAGCGGACAGTAACCCTGCCCGGCCGGGCACTCGCAGCGCCCGCTCACGCAGCGCGCATCGTCGGCGCCGCAGAGGGCGCTGTCCTTGCCCTCGTCGGCCGCGCCGTCGCAGTCGTTGTCGGCGCCGTCGCACACCTCGGCGAGCGCCGGGGCGTTCCGCGGATCGTCATCGTCGCAGTCCGTGCCGCCGCAGATCACGGGCAGCGCGCCGTCCCCATCGCCGTCGAGCCCCTCGAAGACGCACTGCCGGAGCGACTCGTCGCAGCGCTCTGCCTGGGTGCACGGATCCGCGTCCGCGCAGTCGGCCGACGTCGCGCACGCCTTGTCGGTGACGCAGGCGCCCCTCACCCGATCGCAGCGCCCGCCCGGACAGCGGGTGTCGTCCGTCTCCGACTCGCACCGACCGCCGACGCAGCGATCGACCGTACAGGGGTTGCCGTCCGCGCAGTCCAGCGCGCTCTCGCAGGCATCGCCCGACCCTTGCTGCGGGGCGCTGCTATCACAGCTCGCGAAGAGGAGCGCCGTCGACGCGATCAGCGAGGACAGACGAAAGAGAGAGGCGATACGGCGTTTTGGCAGGGAGGTTTTCATGAGGGCGCGCGTTCGAGAATAGAGCTCGACCGCGACCTCCCCACAAGCCGAGCGCCGCTTTACGACGGCGCGCCTCGAGGAGCGCCCCCACCTGCTACCGCGGGGCAGGACCCCCGCCAGGGATCTGCCTCGCGAGCGATGGAGAAACAAACGCAAAGGCGCAAAGGCGCAAAGACGCAAAACTACAAATCTTTTTTGCGTCTTTGCGCCTTTGCGCCTTTGCGTTGAATTCTCTCTCCGGATCCCTGGCCGGACTTCTGGCGGTCGGAACTACTGCTTTTTCGCCCCGAGCAGCGCCGCGATCGTCGGATAATCGCTGTCTTCCACCGCCCCCTGGATGACGCACGTCACCTGCCCGCTCGGCGACGCGAGCGCGTGGATCGGCAGCTCGTTCGCCTCCTTGACGCCGAGCGCCCTCATCCACCCGGCCCGCTGGGGCCCGTCCGGCAGCCAGTACGACGCGCGCACCCCGTTGCCCGGCTGCGCCTCCAGGAACCGCGACAGCTGCCGCTCGTCGTCGTCGATCGAGATGAACGCCAGATCGATGAGCACGCCGGCCGCCCGCAGCTTCTGCTGCCACCCGAGCAGCCGCGGCATCTCCTCCAGGCACGGCTTGCACCACGCCGCCCAGAAGTTCACCCACACCCACTTGCCGACGCCGAACCCGATGTTCGCCGGCGGCGCCTCCGCCCCCTGGGCCGCGACCGCCGTGAGCCCCCCCGCCGAGGGCGCCGGCCGCGGCGACTGCCCCGCGCACAGGAGCCGCGGCGCTGCCGGCGCCGCCGGCGCCGCCGCGCTCGCGGGCGCCGTCGCGCTCGCCGCCGCGGCGCCGCCCGGCGCCGTCACCGCGTTGCTCCGCCCCTGGCCCGGCGTCGGGGGCGGCGGCAGATCCGCCTTGTCCCCCTCGCACCCGCCCGCGAGCCCCGCGGCCACGGCGAGGGCCACGAGCGCGCCGATCCTCCTCGCGGCGCTCACAGCTGGCAGTCCACCCAGGAGACGAACGCGCTCCGGTTGATGGCCTCTGCCGTACATGCCTTGTCCTTGCGCGAGACGTTCCATTGGCAGTATTCCGCGCCGAGCTGGGCGAACTCGTTCCCGAGCCACAGCATCCCGACCTTCTTGTCCAGGTCCTGCTCCTTGAACTTGTCGGAGATGTCGAAGAGCACGCTGTTTGCGCGCTTGTGCGAGAGCGTCCGGTTGAACTCCGGCGTCCCCGTCTTCGACGCCCGGGCGACGATGAAGAAATAGCGCGCCCCGCGCCGATCGAGCCACATCTCCTCGATCATCTTCTTCGCCCCGTCGTCGAGCTTCTCCGACCCGTCGTCGAACATCACGACCCCGCCGCGCTGCTTCAGCGGCGTGAAGAGCGCGTTGAAGTCGTCGTCGCTGATCGACGCGAGCGTCTTCACGTCGGCCGGCTGGCACCCGCGCCGCGCCTCGGCCCCGACGAGGCCGCACGCGTTGAGCACCCGCTGCAGCACCGTCTTGAACGCCGGCGTGCAGTACGGCGCCTCGGCGTCGTTGGCGATGGCCACCGCCGGCCTCACCGCCTCGGCCACCCCCGTCTTCAGGCGCTGCGACGCGGCCTGCACCTCGCCGTGCACCGTCACGCCCGACGCGACGAGCATCGCGCACCCGGCCACGATCCCGATGACCCCTGCGCCCTTCATGACCACCTCACCTCGTCCGGAGGGCCGGCGCGAGCTGCCGGATGGCATACGACAGCCCGATGTCGGTGTCCTCGTCACAGAGCCGCGTCGTGCCCAGGAACATCTGCGGCGTCGACACGGGAAGCTTGTTGTCCACGATGAACCGGAGCATCCGGTTCAGCCGCAGCGACGTCTCCTTCGAGTCCATGCACGCGTCGAGCCCCGGCCAGCGCTGCCGGATCGCCGCCTGCACGTTGGCGGTGCCGGCCCCCGCCTTCGCCCCCTCCAGGAGCTCCTCCTGGTGGTCGTAGGCCCACTCGAGCACATCCATCGCCCGGTGATCGCTGCAGAGGATCGCCTTGGAGAGGAGGCACGCGCCCGGGTGCACCGGCCGGTCGAGCATCCAGTTGCACTCGCTGTCGAGCGGGAACAGCACCAGCGTCACGTCGAGCTTCTCGAACACCCCCTCGGACACGAGCCGCTGGTGGAACGCCTTGCACGTCGGGCAGAGCGGATCGACGAAGATCGTCGCCGGCTGCACCGCGCCCGGGTGCTTCACCTGGAGCAGCGCGCCGTTCGGCTCGGTCGGCTTCTCCAGCTTGCCGCAGCCGGTCATGTAGCTCGCGTAGCTCGGCAGCGCGCTCGCGTAGAGCAGCGCCGGCGTCACCGTGCACACGCCGAGCGCGACGAGCCACCCCGGCAAGAGCAGCTTCGAGCCCATGCGGCGCGCCGGCGCGGGCCCGGCGGGCGCCCCGGCCGGCGCGTCGACGCCGAGGGGCGCCATCGGCACCGTGGGCCCCACCCCGGCCGCCCCGGCCGGCCGCGGCGTCGCGCTGGACCAGGCCGCGGCGCGCGCCGCCCTGCGGTCCTCGACGAACGCCCACACGCCGCCGGCCGCGAGCAGCGCCGACGAGACGTACATCCCGACGCACGTCTTGCAGAACACCCCGAGCCGCAGCGCCGAGATGAGCGCCATCAGGATCGACACCGCGAGCGGCGTGAGGCCCGCGACGAACAGGAAGTGCGCCGCGCGCCGCGGCGCGTGCTGGCCCGAGAGCAGCACGTAGAGCGCGAACGCCGCGAAGAACGCGAACGCGCCCAGCGCGAACAGCGAGATCGGGATACCGCCCCAGAAGCTCTCGCGGAACAGCGCGGAGTAGGGGCTGTACATCGCCACGCGGCACGCCGTGTCGGCCCCCGCCTGCGCGCCGAGGCCGGGGATGAAGCTGCAGTGCAGGTCGTGGACCTGCCGGTCGAGGTGCCGGATGTAGTCGAACGTCGACGAGGCGCTGAACGCCAGCCCCAGGAGCGACCCGCTGAGCGCGAGCGCCGCAGGCCCGCGAGGACTACGACTGCCTGACATGGCCGAGTGGATTACGCGACGTCGGGCAACGCGTCAAATCGAGGGCGCCCGCGCGTACGGGCGTCTCCCGACGCGGCGCGATGAGCCCGCCGGCTCAGCGGCCCGCCGCGCGCTCCTCGGCGAGGAAGAGCGTCGTCGAGAACCGCCCGACCGGCTCGATCCACTGCTGATGACAGCGGAACCCCGCGCGCTCCCCCATGCGCACCACCCCCTCCGGGGTGTACTTGTACGAGCTCTCTGTCCAGATGGATTCGCCCTCGTCGAAGGCGACCTCGAGGTCGAGCGCGCCCACGCGGATCGACTGCCGCCGGCGGCTGACGAGGTGCATCTCGACGCGCGAGGCCTCCGCGCTCCACGCCGCGCGGTGCTCGAACGCGCGGAGGTCGAAGGTCGCGCCGAGCTCCCGGTTGACGCGCGCGAGCAGGTTCTTGTTGAAGGCCGCGGTGACGCCGAGCGGATCGTCGTACGCGAGCAGCAGGTCCGCCGCGGGCTTCACGAGGTCGGCGCCGAGCAGCAGCCCGTCCCCGGCGCGGAGCGCGCCGCGCACCCCCGCGAGGAACGCCGCCGCGGCCGCCGGGGCCAGGTTGCCGATGTTCGAGCCGAGGAACAGCACGAGCACCGCGCCCCCGTCGCCCCGGGCGTCGACCGCGCGCCGCGCCGCCGCGCGGGCCAGGCCCTCCTCGTACCTCGCCCGGTGGGCCGACGCCTCCACGCGCGGCAGGCGGCCCAGGGTCCGGCGCGAGAGGTCGAGCGCCGTCTCCGAGACGTCCACGAGGTGCACGCAGAGGCGAGGCACCCGCTTGCAGAGCGGCGCCGCCAGCAGGGCGAGCTTCTCCCCGCTGCCGCAGCCGAGCTCGACGATCGAGGCGCCGGCCCCGAACGGCGCGACCATCTCCTCGGCGTGCCGCTCGAGCAGCGCCCGCTCCGCGCGCGTCAGCGGATACCAGGGGAGCTGACAGATCGCCTCGAAGAGGTGCGAGCCGAGCGCATCGTAAAAATACTCCGGCGAGAGGTGCTTCGGCGACGCCTTCAGGCCCGACCGGACATCCGCCATGAAGCGGTCGAGCGGTTCTGTCGTGTGCATCACAGAACCTTACCCGCGGACCTCCGAGAGGGCTCCTCGAAATCCGTGGAGGTCCAACGATTGGCAAAGCCACCACCCGCTCGCCCATTCCCGCGAGCGTTCCCGCGAGCCGCCCCGATTTCTCGGGATCGTCACGGCCGTTGCCCACGCGATCGGCCGCTGCTAGGGAGCTGCCCTCGGGGATCCAGGATCCCAGAGCCCATTCCGATGACGACCTCTGCACCCGGCGCGGCGAGCGGCGCGCCCCTTCCCGTGAAGCTTGGTCCGTTCGACGCCGAGTTCCTCGCGGACCTGCCCTACGACCCGTCGGTCCTCTTCTTCGACGAGCTCCTCGAGGTGGACGCCGAGAGGAGCCTGGTGCGCTGCCGCATGCCGACCGACCGCCCGATGCCGCTCGTCGACGCGCAGCGGGCGCACCCGCTGCTGCACCCGCGCCACGTCGCCGGCGCGATCATGGTGCACGCGACGGGGATGCTCGGCTTCGTGCACGCCTACCACCTGCTCGGCCTCCGGCACCGCGAGGGCTGGATTGGTTATGGCACCAACATCCACCGGGTGGTCTTTCGCAAGCTCGTCCAGCCGGGCGCCCCCATCGAGGCGACGTGCGTGGCGACGCGCTCCCGGCTCGGCCAAAAGCGGCACATGATCCGCTATTCGTTCGAGTTCCGGCACGAGGGCAGCGTCTGCTACGAGGGCGATCAGACCGCCGTGTGGATGCGCGTGCAGGACGTCCCAGCCATGGATTCTCGACCGGCGCTCGAGGAGCTCGAGCGATCCCTCGCTTGACCCGCGCGTTCGGCTCGTCTACCGGCCCTCCCATGCCGGATTTCGATGCGGGATCGATCGTCCCGTCCACACGCGATCTTCTCCAGGTGCTCTCCACCCGTAGAAAGAACATGGCTCTGGTCGGGCTCGTCGGCTCGGAGTCGCCAGCGGAGGATGCGGCGCGGCTGCAGGAGCTCAACATCTCTGCGCTCGCGTTCGCCGAGGCGGGGCCCGCCATGCAGGGGGCCGCGCGCGCGACGAGGACCGTGCCGTCGCTCTGCCTGTCCCGGGTGAGCGATCGCGACGGCGCGCTCGCGGCGCGCTACCACGGGGCGGACGGGGTCTGCATCGACGCGCTCCTGCCGCTCGACGACTGGGACCGCCTCGCGAAGGGGGCGAGGACGATGCGCATGCTGCCGCTCGCCCTGGCCGAGAGCCCGGAGGGGGCCGAGGCCGCCGCGAAGGTCGGCGCGCGCGCCGTCCTGGTCCGGGGCGCCTCGGCCGACGCGGTGATCGCGTCGGTCGCGTCGCTCCCGAAGACGCTCACCGTCGTCGCCGAGGTGCTCTCGGCCGACGCCGACGCGCTCCGCCGCCTCGTGGGCCACGTCGACGCGGCGATCGTCCCGCCCTCCGTCCACACGTCGCCCCAGTTCCCGGCGCTCGTCGCCGAGGTCGATCCCTGAGCCGGGGCGGGGCGGCCGCCGAAATGTCGGGCCGCCCCTCGACGGCCCGGCCTCCCGCCTCCACGATCGGACCTCGATGAACGACGCCCACGGACTGGACGAGCAGCGGCGCGCGCTCCGCGAAGGGGCGCTGGTGCAGCCCATGCCCGAGCTCGGGACGCTGATCGTCACCGGCTCGGACCGGCAGACCTGGCTCAACGGCCTGGTCACGTGCGATCTCGCCCCGCAGAAGCCGCTGCCCGCCGGGGCCAAGGCCGCGCCCCCCGCGGGCGGGGCGTACGGGCTCAACGTGGTGAAGACCGGGAAGATCTTCGCCGAGGTGTGGATCGTGATCGCGGAGGACCGCATCTACGTCGGCGCGCTCCGGGATCGCATCGAGGCGCTGCGCGAGAGCTTCGATCGCTACCTGATCATGGAGGACGCCGAGCTCGCGGACGCCACGGGCGAGCACGCCTGGGTCTTCGCCCACGGCCCGCGGGCCGCCGATCTCGCGGCGGCCGGGCGCGCGGCCGGCGCGGACGCCGCGATCGTCGACTGGACCGGCCTCGGGGGCGCGCTGTTCGTCGCGCCGCGGCAGGCCGAGGGCGCCGTGCTCGAGGCGCTGCGCGCCGCGGGCGGGGCCGGCCCCGTCCTGCCCACGACGGCGGCGGCGTGGGAGGTGCTCCGGGTCGAGAACAACGTCCCGCGCTTCGGCGTCGACTTCGACGACCAGAACTTCCCGCAGGAGGCGTCGCTCGAGGAGCGCGCCGTGTCGTTCAACAAGGGCTGCTACCTGGGGCAGGAGACGGTGTTCATGCTCCAGATGCGCGGCCACGCCAAGAAGCGGCTCGTGCAGCTCGCCGTCGAGGGGGAGGACGCCGTGCCCGCGGGCGCGGAGATCGCGCTGCCCGACGGCGCCGCCGTCGGCGCCGTGACGAGCCAGGTCAAGGATCCGGGCGGGCCGCGGGTGCTGGCGCTCGGCTTTGTCAAGTACAAGCACGCCACGGTCGGCGCGGAGCTCCGTGTCGCCGGCCGGGCGGCCGAGATCACGCGCGCGCCGGGGGCCTCACCAGGGACGGGCGGCGCGGCGCCGAAGCGCTGACCGCCCCGGTAAGAAGCGCGTGACCCGGCGCGTATGCGCCGCATGAGCGGAAGGATCGGCGGCGCTGCTCTCTGCGGCACCCGCTGCCTCCGGCGCGTGAGCCCATGGTCACTTCCTCAGGCTGCGCTCGAAGGGCGTCACGCACGTGCGCGCGAGGCTCGGTCCGCCCGGCACGCGCACCGCTCCGAGCGGCCGAGGTCATGGCAACGCGACGAGCGCGGGTGTTCGCTCAAGAGGCAGGGGAGCGCATCGGGACCATCATTCCTCGATGGTCGATGAAATTGCCACGCCAGCTTCCAAAAAAAGCTCAGAAAAAAAAAGCTTCTGAGCACGATAAATCACGCTGATTCGTGACAATTTGTGTCTGTGTATTGTAATGGTGGCGAGCTTCGCTGATAGGCGTGCTGAGCTCCCTTGACAGGGATTGCCCTCTTGATAGGGTCGTGTCGTTCGGCGTTCCCTGGCACAGGGGGAGAGGCGCGGAGGGCTCTCGATGGCTCAGCGTTCCGTTCGCCTGGAGTCGACCGCGTTGTCCGGGGTTCCCTTTACCTTGTGCAGGACGCGGCCCTCGATCGACATCCATGGCCTATATCGTTATGACGTCGAGCTCGCGTTGGACGATCCGGAGAGCCTGCGCGGCCGTGAGATCTGGAAGAGCCGCGCGACGCTGGTGTTCGTGGTGAACGGCGAGGAGACCGCGGTGCATGGAATGGTCGCGGAGCTCTCGCAGGCCCAGCAGTTGGGCCGCAGCGGTGTCAGCCTTCATTTCGCCCTCGTGCCGCGTGTCTGGGACATGACCCGGGCGCCTGCGAGAGGGACCTTCCTCAACCGCACCGTTCCCGACATCATCGCACAGAAGCTGCAGGCCGCCGGGTTCGCCGAGGGCGACGACTTCGTCCTGCATCTGAGTCGCGAGCACCAGCCGCGCGAGCGCCTGGTCCAGCACGACCGGAGCGACTTCGACTTCATCCAAGAGTTGTGCAGGAGCGCAGGGCTGTCCCTCTCGTTCGCGCACGGCGATGGACGCGACGTGCTCGTCATCTCGGACATCTCGGACACGGAGCGCGCCCAGGGCTCGCGCGGCCCTTGACCTCTGCCGGCTCCGCCGCGGCGGTTTGAAATCGCCGCGCCGCCTCGTGTATGGTGGTCATGTGCCACCCATCACCGCGCGGCCTTGCCGTGCCTCCGTCTGCTCAGCTCCATGAGCGCCGACACTGGCATCGACATCCCCGGGCCGATGTCCGCGGCGCTCCACCGCTTCTCACGCGGCTTTCTGCCGAGCTCGGTGCTGCAACGCGAGCTCATCGAGCTCCGGCCGATGGGCTCGGAGCGGAGCCTCATCCCGAGGAGGCTCCATGTGGAAGGCGACGTGCTTCTCGTCACGTGCGAGGTCGACAGCCCGGACGTCTCGTTGCGCGGCACCGCGCTGGAGGACCTGAGTCGCCTGCGCCTGGAGGGGGCCTGCGAGGACGGCACCCGGTTCTCTGCGCGCGTCGCCGCCATGCTGTCCCTGGAGTGGAGGACGGCGCGCATCGCGCGCGCGGTGCTCTCGTGCGACGACTGGATGATCGGCAGGCCCGCGGTCAGGCCGATGCTCTGGGGGGGGATCACGGACGTCGAGCTGCCTTCCGGCCGCGGCAACCTCCGCCTGACCACCGCAGAAGGCCACGTTTCGGAGGACGACTACTGCCTCCGAGGGCAACGGTATACCTACTACCTGATCCGCCACCAGCGCGAACGTGGCGACGTCCGCTGGGTCGTCGCCGTGGATCCTCGTGGCGCGACGGAGCTTGACCGCGACATCTTCCGCCGTGACCTGAGGAGCATCGCGTTCTGCTTCGGACGTCCATTCCGCGTCGGCGTGCTTCACGGCCTGAGCGAGGACGGCGGGCGGGCAGGCTTCGTCAAGATCGGCGCTGAGGAGCACCTTGCAGGGCGCCGCCGCGCGCTCTCCCCCGTCCCGCCAGCGCGGAGAGCCGCCGAGGCTTCATGGCCGGTGGCCCTGTTCGAGGCCATCTCGAGGTACAGCGTGCGTCCCGACGCGCGCGAGGCCGCGCTCACGACGGCGATCGCGAGCTACGTCGAGGCGCTCCACGAGACCTCGGCGGACGGTGCCGGGCTGAAGCTGCTGCGCGGCGCGCTCGCGGCGGCGAAGCTCGTGCTCGATGGCAAGGCCGTCCAGCGAGCGGACAGGGAGCGTTGGAAGAGCTGTGTGCAGCACGCCGACATGATCAAGGCGCAGGCGGGGGCCCTGCTCTCGAACAAGCTCCTCGCCGCGCTGCGGAGCGCAGAGCAAGCGCGGGCGAGCACCTTGATCGACGCCGCCTTCTCCGCCGTGGGGCTCGGCCTGCTGCAAGAGATGGAGGACGCGATCACCGCCGTCGCGAGCAGCCTCCTCGCAGAGGACGCCGTGGCGCGGCCAGACGAGAGGAGCACCGCGATCCTCGGGTCCGTGCTGGTGGCGCTCGTGGCGAAGGCCGTGGGGTACGAGGGACCGATCTGCGGGTGGGAGAGGCCGCCGTTCGAGGATTCCTGCGAACCCGCCGGCGAGTGGTGGCCTGTGAAGAAGAGCGCTGGCGATCTCGTCGGGCGCTTCTCCGCGGATGCTCCCGGGCACACGGGCCCGCGCGGTGCGCGCCCGCATTGGCCTCATTTCAGCGAGTCGAAGGTGCCCATCGAGGGGCCCGTTGCGATGATCGCCTCGTTCGCGGAGGAGTTGGAGGAGAGGACCGATGGCCTCGTCATCGCGAGCGTCAAGCCGCTCACTCACGTCCCGGGGGAGCCTGCCGCGTTCGATTTTGTCCTCGCGCCGGCGGGCAAGCCCAAGTCGGAGGTCCGACTCCTGGTGATCCACGAGACCGGGAGAGGGGAGGTCCGGATCACGGACTGGGACGGCGAGGAGCACACGCTCGGCGAGGAGGAGCGGCTCGCGACTTTCCTGGATGAGCTCGCGCATCGGAGGGACACGGGGGAGCTCGTGCGGCGGCTCCGGGCCGCTGCGCGGGAGCCGCCGGAGCCGTGAGGAGCCGGCCGTACACCGCCCTTCTGTGGAACATGGGCATCTACCATGATCCGGAGCTCCCCGATCGCGTCCGGCTGTCGCGGCTCGCCGTCCTCAGGACGCTCATCGCGCTGTACGCTCCGAGCTTCGTGGCGCTCCAGGAGGCACCCGATGATCTCGGGCGGGGGGACCTCGGGCCCAGGTATCGGGTCATCTCGGGCTTGGGTGGCATCACGACCGCGGTCCTCCAGACGGCGTGGAGGGTGCGCGATCACAGCACGATGGAGGGCTGGAGGGCGCTCGTCGTCAAGGTCGATCCCCTCGCCGGGGGGCTCGACCTCTGGCTCTGGAACTTGCACCAGCCGATCCTGCACAAGGACTCCGAGGAGCGGCGGACGCTGTCGCGGTGCGAGCCGCGCGATGATCTCCGTCGGTTCAGGGCGCGCGATCCCAACCGGGGGGAGCTCGTGGTCGGCGACTTCAACCTGGAGCCCCACGACGTCGCGATGGTGGGCCGCGACGGCTTCTACGCGCGGAGCTCCCCTGAATGGGTGCTGTCGAGGCCGAGCCGGCGAGACCTCTTGTACCGGCCTCTGTACAACGCGACGCCGACACCCTCCGCCTCGCAGCGCGACGATCCCCCCTACGGGAGCTATTACCGCGACAAGGGCAAGGACGGCGCGGGGCCGTGGTTCAGGCCGGATCAGGTGCTCATGTCGGCCGAGCTCTTGCGCTGCGGCAAGCCGCGGGTGACGCTCCTGCCGCGGGCGGGCGAGACGGACCTCTGCGCTCCAGCGCATCGGCGTCCCGATCCGAAGGTGGGCTCGGACCACCTCCCTCTCCTCATCGAGCTCATGGCCTAGTACAGCGTTCCCCAAGCTCGTCCCTGGATCCGAGGTGAGCCCGCCGAGGCCTTCGCGAGAGGTGCGCCGGTGTAACCGCCGTTCGCGCTCGAGCGCCGCGTGGCCGCGAAGAGCGCCGCCGTCCAGACGCACTTCCCCTCGCGATGAAATTTTTCAACGATGACGGCGGCTTCGATAAGCTGCGCTCCACAATCGCGGTGGAGTACGCGATCGTGCTATGCGTAGCAGATGCTCATACACCGCCTGAAATTCTCTTCTTCCGCCGTCCTCACGTGTGTGGTGCTGCTCGTCGCAGCGTGCAGTGACGGCGCCGACTCGCCGGGCACGACGACGGGGACCACGAGCGGCAGCGGGACAGCGTCGGGTGGCGGCTCGCCCGGCAGTTCCGGCTCGACCGCAACCAGCGGGGGCGCGGCCGGCGGGGGCGCGGCCGGCGGGGGCGAGGCCGGCGGGGGCGCCGGCGGAGCGGGCTCGGGTGGCATGGGCGGCGTATCCGACGGTGGCGGAGGTACCGCGGGCGACGGAGGTGCAGGGGGCAGCGCTGGCGAGGGCGGCGGCCCGGCATTCCAGCCCTGCCCGGCGAGCGGCTCCTGTAAGATCATGCCCTTCGGCGATTCAATCACGCAGGGTTTCAACGTCGCCGGCGGCTACCGCGCCCCGCTGTTCCACCTCGCGCTCGAAGCGAACCACGACATCACCTTCGTCGGTTCCGCCAGTGATTACAGCGTGCCCATGGTGGACGGAGTGACGTTCCCGAGGAACCACGAGGGTCACGGCGGCTGGACGATCGAGGGCAACAACGGCATCGCGAAGCTCGTGGGCACCAGCATTCCGAACTACAAGCCCAACATCATTACGTTGATGATCGGAACGAACGACATCAACGGTAACATCAACCTTGCGGACGCACCGAATCGCCTGGGCAAGCTGCTCGACTCGATTTTCATGAGTGATCCGAACATCCTCGTGGTGCTCGCGCAGATCGTGCCGACGAGAACGGACGGCACGAACAACGCCGTCAAGGCCTACAACGCGGCCATGCCCGACCTGGTTTCGACGCGCGTCAGCAAGGGGCAGCACATCGTGCTGGTGGACATGTACACAGCGTTCACCAACGACACGAACTACAAGCAGTCCCTCCTCGCCGACAATCTCCACCCGAACCAGGCAGGGTATAACCGCATGGCCGATGTTTGGTTCCAGGCGTTGAGTCCGTATCTCCGCTGAAAAAGGCGAACGCCACCAACGCTTGAGCAGATTCGCGGCGCACGCCGTTCGAGCCGAAATTGAGGAGCTCGCGGCGCAGCTCCCGAAGCCCAAGGCCCGACTGTTGGGTCCGGGTTGGGTCCATGCCCTCTGAAGGGGTGCGATCCGTCGTCACGCCTCCCTGAAATGCCGGCGGATTCCACGGATCGCGACGGTTCGGCACCGCAAATTCGTCCTTGGGGAACGCTGTACTAGCCCTCGAGCTTCGCGCCGCTTCCGCCGTTGCCGGTGAGCTGGGTCTTGTACAACGCGTGGTAGGCGCCGCCTGCGGCGAGGAGCTCCGCGTGCGCGCCGCGCTCGACGATGCGGCCTGCGTTCATCACCAGGATCACGTCGGCGTCGCGGATCGTCGAGAGGCGATGGGCGATGACGAAGCTCGTGCGCTGGGCGCGCAGGGCGGCCATCGCGCGCTGGACGAGCACCTCGGTCCGGGTGTCGACCGAGGAGGTCGCCTCGTCGAGGATCAGGATCGCCGGGCTCGCGAGGAACGCGCGCGCGATCGTGATGAGCTGCTTCTCGCCGGCGCTCAGGTTGCCCGACTCCTCGTCGATGACCGTGTCGTAACCGGCGGGCAGGGCGCGCACGAAGCGGTCGACGTGCGCCGCGCGCGCCGCCTCCTGGACGTCGGCCTCGGCCGCGGCCGCGTTGCCGAACGCGATATTGTCGCGGATCGTGCCCGAGAACAGCCATGTATCCTGAAGCACCATACCGAGCTTCGCGCGCAGCTCGTGGCGAGGCAAGCGCGCGATGTCGACACCGTCGATGAGGATCCGACCGCCGTCGAGCTCGTAAAACCGCATCAAGAGGTTCACGAGCGTGGTCTTGCCGGCGCCGGTCGGACCGACGATCGCGACCGTCTGGCCTGGCATGATCGTGAGATCGAGATCCTCGATCAGGGGCTCGTCGGGCTTGTAGCGAAACGTGACGTGCTCGAACCGGACCTCGCCGGCGACCTTCGGTAGGGCGGCGGGCGGGGCGGCCTCGGGCGACTGGCCCTGTTCGTCGAGCAGCTCGAACACCCGCTCTGCGGAGGCAACGCCCGACTGGAGGACGTTCGTGACGGACGCGAGCTGGCCGAGCTGCTGAGAGAACTGGCGCGAGTAGTGGATGAACGCTTGCACGCTGCCGAGCAGCATCGCGCCCGACGCGACGCGCAGGCCGCCGACGACGGCGATGGCGACGTAGGTCAGGTTCCCGACGAAATTGACCGCCGGCATGATGGTGCTGGACATGAACTGCGCGCGGAAGCTGGTCTCGAACAGCTCCTGATTCGTGGACTGGAAGCGCGCCTCGACGTCGCGGCGCCGCCCGAGCACGTTGACGAGCGAGTGGCCGGTGAACGCCTCCTCGATCTGGCCGTTGAGCGCGCCGACCTGCGCCCACTGCGCGACGAACTTCGCCTGCGCGCGCTTCGCGACCGCCGCGGTCGTGAGCACCGAGAGCGGCACGGTGAAGAGCGTGATCACCGCGAGCGCCGGCGAGATCACGACGAGCATGACGACGATGCCGGCGAGCGTCAGCGCGCCGTTCATGATCTGCGTCAGCGTCTGCTGCAGGCCCTGCGCGATGTTGTCGATGTCGTTGGTGACGCGGCTCAGGAGCTCGCCGTGCGGGCGGCCGTCGAAGTAGGCGAGCGGCAAGCGGGCGAGCTTGTCCTGCGCGTCGGTGCGGAGCTGCCGCACGGTGCGCTGCACGACCTCGTTGAGCAGGTAGCCCTGCAGCCAGGCGAACAGCGACGCGCCGGTGTACAGCGCCATCACGAGCAGGAGCAGCTCGGCGAGCTCGCGGAGCTGGATGCCGCGGCCGGGGACGAGGTCCATGTGGCCCACGAGCTCGGCGAGCCGCGCCTGGCCGGAGCGCTGGAGCTCCGCGACGGCCTCGGCCTTCGTGGCGGCCGCCGGGAGGCGGGCGCCGATCACGCCGGAGAAGATGATGTCGGTCGCGCGGCCGAGCAGCTTCGGTCCGGCCAGGCCGAGGCCCACGCTGAGCAGCGAGCACGCGATCACGACCGCGAGGCGCGCGCGCTCGGGGGCGAGGCGGCCGAGGAGGCGCCGCGCGGAGGGCGCGAACCGCTTCGCCTTCTGCGGCGGCGCAGCCCCCATGCCGAAGGGGCCGCGCTGCAGCATCGGGGAGCGCGCCCCCCCGGGGGCGGCGGGCGGGGGACCGGCGCGACGCGCGCTCACGCGGCCACCGCCGCCTCGCGCTGCGAGGCCACGATCTCCGCGTACGTCGGGCACGACGCGAGCAGCTCGCCGTGCTTGCCCTGGCCGACGAGCTCGCCGCCGTCGAGCACGAGGATCTGGTCCGCGTCGACGATGCTCGACACGCGCTGCGCGACGACGATCACCGTGGCGGCGCGCGTGCGCTCGGCGAGCGCCGCCCGCAGCCGGGCCTCGGTCGCGACGTCGAGCGCGGAGAAGGCGTCGTCGAACAGGAACACGCGCGGCCGGCGCAGCAGGGCGCGGGCGATCGAGAGCCGCTGGCGCTGGCCGCCGGAGACGTTCGTGCCGCCCTGCCCGATCGGCGTGTCGAGCTTGTGCGGCATGGCCTCGACGAAGTCGCGCGCCTGCGCGGCGGCGAGCGCCGCCCAGAGCTGCTCGTCGGTCGCCGCGGGGTCGCCGTAGCGCAGGTTCGAGGCCACCGTGCCGGAGAACAGGAAGGGTCGCTGCGGCACGAGCCCGATGCACGACCACACCGCCTCGAGGGCGAGCATGCGCGCGTCGACGCCGTCGAGCCGGACCTCGCCGCTCGTCGGATCGATGAGCCGCGCGATCAGGTCGAGCAGCGTGGTCTTGCCCGAGCCGGTGCTGCCGACGATCGCGGTGACCTGCCCGGGGCGCGCGACGAACGAGATGCCGCGCAGGACGGGCAGCTCGGCGCCCGGATATCGGTACTCGACGTCTCGCAGCTCGACGACGCCGGCCGGCTCGACGAGCGTCACGGGCTGGTCGGGGGCGCGCACGGACGGCTCGGTGTCCAGCACCTCGAGGATGCGCTCCGAGCACGCGGCCGCGCGCGGCAGCATGACGGCCATGAACGTCACCATCATCACCGCCATGAGGATCTGCGTCAGGTAGGCGAGGAAGGCCGTCATCGAGCCGATCGCGAGCCTGCCGTCCGCGATCTGGTGCGCGCCGAACCACAGGACGGCGACGCTCGAAGCGTTGAACACGAACATGACGGTCGGGAACATCATCGCTTGCAGGCGCCCGATGTGCAGCGCGGCCTCGGTGAGGTCGCCGTTCGCGCGATCGAAGCGCGCCGCCTCGGCGCGCTCGCGGACGAAGGCGCGGATCACGCGCACGCCGGTGATCTGCTCGCGGAGCACGCGGTTCACCGCGTCGATGAGGGGCTGCATCCGCCGGAACTGCGGCACCATCCGCGACATGATCGCGACGACGGCGCCCGCCAGGAGCGGCACCGCGATCGCGAGCAGCCAGGCGAGCGACCTGTCCTCGCGCAGCGCCATCACGACGCCGCCGACGCACATGATCGGCGAGAGGACGAGCATCGTACTGCCCATCATCACCACCATCTGCACCTGCTGGACGTCGTTGGTCGTGCGCGTGATGAGCGACGGCGCGCCGAACCGCGACAGCTCGCGCGCGGAGAACTCGCCGACGCGGTGGAACACCGCCGCGCGCAGGTCGCGGCCGAAGCTCATCGCGGCGCGCGCGCCGGCGTAGTTCGCGGCGACCGAGCACACGATCTGGACGCCGGTGATCGCGAGCATGATCGCGCCGAGCTCCAGGATCCGCGGCGTGTCACCGGCGGCGATGCCGTGATCGATGATGTCGGCGTTCAGGCTCGGCAGGTACAGCGAAGCGAGCGTCGCCACGAGCTGGAGCGCGACGACGATCGCGAGCAAGGGCGCCTGCGGGCGCAAGAAACGGCGCAATAGCTGCCTCAGCAAGGCTCCTCCTCTTCGGAGCGGCGGCGGATGGCGCCGAGCAGGATCGTCACGACCTCCGCGGCGGTCAAGGTCATGCCTCGGCGATCCGCGGGCGCGTGTCCGCGAGCGACGCCATGCGCGAGCGGTGCTATGAGAGCGGCGATCTTGGCCATGAGCTCCTCCAGCCCTTCCGCCCAGCCCGGTCGCCCCCGCATCCTCACCGGAGACACGCCCACCGGGCGCCTCCACGTCGGCCACTGGGTCGGATCCATCGAGAACCGCGTCCGCCTCCAGGACAGCTACGAGTGCTACCTCCTCATCGCCAACGTCCATGCGTTCACGACGCGCGCGGACCGGCCGGACGACATCCGCCGCGACATGCTGGAGATCGTCAAAGACTGGTTGGCCGCGGGCATCGATCCCGAGCGCTCCACGCTCGTCCTCCAGAGCGAGGTCCCCGCGATCGCCGAGCTCACGTGGTTCCTCGCGATGCAGCTCCCCTTCAACCGGGTGATGCGGAACCCGACGCTCAAGCACGAGATCGAGACCAAGGGGCTCGGCGACAAGTATAGCTTCGGGTTTCCGCTGTACGCGGTCGGGCAGTGCGCCGACATCCTCGCTTTCCGCCCCGCGCTCGTCCCGGTCGGCGAGGATCAGGTCGCCCACCTCGAGATGTGCCGCGAGGTCGCGCGGCGCTTCAACCACGTCTACTGCGACGTCGATCCGGCGCTCGACGACGAGGCGCACGTCACCGCGGGAGGCCTGTTCCCGATCCCCGCGCCGCTCGTGGGCCGCGTCGGCAGGCTGGTCGGCACCGACGGCGTCCACAAGATGTCGAAGAGCCTCAACAACGCCATCTTCCTCTCGGACAGCACCAAAGAGATCAAGAAGAAGGTGGGTGCGCTCTACACCGGCCGGCAGAGCATGACCGACCCGGGCGACATCACGAGCTCCCTGTTCCAGTACGTGCGCGCGTTCATCAAGGATCCGGCGCGGGTCCAGGCGCTCGAGGAACGCTACAGCCGGGGGGACAACATCGGGGACGGCCACATCAAGGCCGAGATCACGGCGGCGATCGACGAGCTCCTCGGCCCGATGCGCGCCCGCCGCGCCGAGTACGACAGACCCGGCGGCGACGATCTGGTCCTGGACATCCTGCGGGAGCACGCGGCGCGCGCCAACGCGGTGGCCGAGGAGACGCTCTACCTCGCCAAGCAGAAGATGAGGATGGATATCGGCCGGCGCACGCTCGGTCTCTGATTCGCCCCGCGTCGCCGGTGGCTCAGCCGCGCGCGGCGCGGGGGCGCCCCCGCGCCGCGCGGGCCGCGCCCCGCCTCACGGGAAGATCTCGCGCTCGCCGTACACGGCCGCGAGCCGCTGCAGCGCCACGGCGTAGGCGGCGAGGCGCAGCGTGCACTTCTTCTGCCGCGCCATCTCGGTCACCTCGCGGTAGGCGCGCTTCATCGCCTTCTCGAGCCGGGCGTCGACCTCCTCGAGCGTCCACGTCTCGGACCGCTTGTTCTGCACCCACTCGTAGTAGCTCACCGTGACGCCACCCGAGTTGGCGAGGACGTCCGGCAGGATGTCGATCCCGCGCTCCAAGAGGACCTTCTCCCCCTCGGGCGTGCACGGCCCGTTCGCGCCCTCGGCCACGAGCCGGACCTGCAGCCAGCTCGCCTCCTCCACCCCGACCTGGTTCTCCAGGGCCGCCGGGATGAAGATGTCCGCCTTGAGCCGGAAGAACTCCTCGCGGCTGATCGGCTTGCCCGCCGGGTAGCCCGCGATCGAGCGGTGCTTCTTCACGTAGTCCTGAAGCTTGTGCGGATTGAACCCCTCCGGATTGTAGAGGTACCCGGTGTGGTCGCCGACCGCGACGGTCGAGGCGCCGAGCTTCGACAGGAGCACGGCCGTGTTCGAGCCGACGTTGCCGAACCCCTGCACGAGCAGCGTCGCGCCGCCGAGGTTCACGTCGTTGTCCTCGGCCCACTCGGTGATGCAGTGGACGACGCCCTGCCCGGTGGCCTTCTCGCGCCCGTACGTGCCGCCCGACGCCACCGGCTTGCCGGTCACGACGCCCTTCACCGCCTGCTTGAAGAGCTGCCCGACGGTGTTCATGTACGTGTCCATGGCCCACGCCATGGTCTTCGCGTCGGTGCCGACGTCGGGCGCAGGGATGTCCGTCTCCGGGCCGATGTTCGAGCCGAGCGCATGGAAGAAGCGGCGCGTGATGCGCTGGAGCTCGGCGCGCGACACCTCGTTCGGGTTGAACTTGATGCCCCCCTTGCCGCCGCCGAGCGGCAGGTTCATGAGCGCGCACTTCCACGTCATCATCGCGGCGAGCGCCTTGAGGTCGTCGAGCGACACCGTCTCGTGGTAGCGAATGCCCCCCTTGAACGGCCCGAGGAGGTTGTTGTGCTGGATCCGGTAACCCTTGAAGAGCCGGATGCTGCCGTCATCCATCCGTACGGGGAAATTGACGATGATCTCGTTCTTGGGCTGGCTCAGGATCGTGGTGATGTACCCCGGCAGCTCGATCAGGCGGGCGGCCTCGTCGAGATAACCCTGGACGACTTTGAAGAACTCGTATTTGTGCTTATGGCCCGGAGCAGCAGCGCCGCTCACCGGCGGAGTCGTGTTCTTGGTACTGACTTGATCTTCCATGGCTCTGTAACTTTCTAGTGCGCGGCGCGGCCCAGTTCAATGTGTCGAGCGCAATCATGCGGCGCGTCACGCGGTTGCAGACGGCCGGGGCATTGCGTCAGCTCGGCAGTACGCGGCGCGGCGCCGCGCGGGCGCTGCGCCGGCGCGACGCCGCTCACGATCGCGACCAGAGGACGTAGAGATACGTGATGGTCCCGGTGACGAGCAGGGCGTCGACCCGGTCGAGGATGCCGCCGTGGCCGGGCACGATCCCGCCCGAGTCCTTGATCCCGAAGGAGCGCTTGAACAGGGACTCCCCGAGGTCCCCCGCCTGACCGAGGCCGCCCGCGACGATCGCGAGCGCGAGCCCGTCGACGAGCGGCAGCGACCGGAGGAACCAGAAGTGGGCGAGCAGCGCGCCGAGCACCGCGAAGAGCAGGCCGCCGAGGGCGCCCTCGACGGTCTTCTTCGGGCTCACCGCCTCGTAGAGCTTGCGCCGGCCGAGGAAGCGGCCGGCGAAGTAGGCGCCGGTGTCGGAGAACCAGGAGAGCAGCAGCGCCAGCACCACGAACGAGGGGCCGTCGGCGCCGGCGTCGCGCCGGAGCAGCGCCAGCGCGCCGAGCCCGCCGCCCACGTAGAGCGGGCCGAAGGTCATCGCCAGCACGCGCAGCGCCGCGGTGCGCATGTCGCCGAGGCGCACCAGCGTGACGAGCATCGCGACGAACGGCAGCAGGAAGATCAGCGCGAGCAGCGCGGCCGGCGAGCCGCCGAAGCGCCAGAGCACGCCGAGCACGCCGAGGGTGAGCGCCACGCCGGCGACGCGCGCCGCGCGGTCGTCCGCGTGGGTCATCGCGAAGAACTCGAGCGCGCCGATGGCGGAGGCGACCGCGACGAGCGCGGCCCACCCCCAGCTCGGGCCGAGGTAGAGCAGCGAGAGGAGGAGCGGAGCGGCCACGATCGCGGTGAGGACCCGCATCGTGAGGTTGGAAGCAGCCAAGCGTCAGACCCCCGTCCGTGAGCCGTTGTGAGAGGCGACCTCGCGCGCGCGCCACGGCCTCCCCGCGCCGAGCGCGCCGCTCGCGCGGGCCGGCTCGTCCGCGCCGCCGCCCTCGGCCTCGTCCGCGCCGCCGCCCTCGGCCTCGTCCGCGCCGCCGCCCTCGGCCTCGTCCGTGCCGCCGCCCTCGGCCTCGTCCGCGGGCCCGGCGGCGCGGACGCGCTCCTGGTAGGCCGCGATCGCGTCGAAGAGGTCGTCCTCGGTGAAGTCCGGCCACAGCCGCTCCGTGAACGACAGCTCGGCGTACGCGGCCCCGTAGAGCAGGAAGTTGGAGAGCCGCTGCTCGCCGCCGGTGCGGATGATGAGGTCCGGCTCGCCCACGCTCAGGCTCGGCAGCCGCGCGGCGAGCAGCGCCCCGTCGATCGCCTCCGGATCGAGCCTGCCGGCGACCGCCTCCATCGCGAGCTCGCGCGCCGCGGCGGCGATCTCCTCGCGCGCCCCGTAGGACAGCGCCAGCGCGAGCGTCATCTGCCGGTTCGTGGCGGACGCCTTCCGGAGCGGATCGAGCACGTCGCGCACGGGCTCGGGGAGCCGGCTGATGTCGCCGATCGCGACCAGGCGGATGTCGTTCTCGAGGATCTCGCAGCGCTCGCTCATCAGGAACTCGCGCAGGAGGCCCATGAGCGCGTCGACCTCGTTCCGGGGCCGCGCCCAGTTCTGCTCGCTGAACGCGTACAGCGTCAGCGCCTCCACGCCGAGCCTCCGGCAGACGCGCACGATGCGCCGCACGGCGGCGCTGCCGGCCTTGTGCCCGGCCTCGCGCGGCTCGCCGCGCAGCTCCGCCCAGCGGCCGTTGCCATCCATGATGATTCCGACGTGGCGCGGGAGATTTCTGGCTTCTACGAGGTTCATCGGCTGGGGGAGTTTCCCTTGTTGACTAACGACTGTCGACTGTTGAGTCTTCACGCCCATGAGCACTGGGGTTGGTCTCACGGTCACGCTGCGCGTCAGGATGGGCGCGCACGACGCACATTACGCGGGGGAGCTGTGCGATGGCGCGCGTATTCTCGCGCTCTTCGGCGACGTCGCCACCGAGCTCCTCATCCGTCTGGACGGCGACGAGGGGCTGTTCCGTGCGTACGAGGCGGTCGAGTTCCTCGCCCCGGTCCGAGCAGGCGACTTCATCGAGGCGACCGGGGTGGTCACGAAGGTCGGCGCCACGTCGCGCGCCATGGCCTTCGAGGCGCGCAAGGTCGTCGCCAGCGTCCGCGAACCCGGGGTGGCGCCCTCGGCGGCGGACGCGCTGGCCGAGCCGGTCATCGTCTGCCGTGCCCTCGGCACCTGTGTCGTCCCGAAGGAGCTCCAGCGACGGCCGCGCCTCGTCCTGCCGGCGCTGTCGGCGCCGCCCCCGGACCACGCGCAGCTCCCGGAGCCGCGGCCGATCATCACGCCGCCCCCGCGGATCATCGTCACGCCGCCCGAGAGCGCCCTGATCCTGACCGCGGCGATCGTCGGCGCCGAGACGACGCGGGCGCAGACGCCGCACCTGCCGGTCACGGCGCGCGAGCTCGCCGACGAGGCGGCGCGCTGCCGGGACGCGGGCGCCGCGGTGGTCCACCTGCACGTCCGGAACCCGGACGGGACGCCGAGCCAGTCGCGCGCCCTCTTCGCCGAGGCGATCGCCGCCATCCAGGAGAAGACCGACGTCATCGTCCAGACGTCGACCGGCGGCGCCGTCGGGATGGGCGTCGACGAGCGCGCCCAGCCGCTGCTCTGCCGCCCCGAGATGGCCACCCTGAACTGCGGCACGCTCAACTTCGGCGACGGGATCTTCGACAACGCCCGGCCGCTCATCCGGGACATGGCGGCCCGGATCCGCGAGGCGGGGAGCATTCCCGAGCTCGAGTGCTATGAGGTCGGCCATATCCATGAGGCGCTCAGCTTGCTCGCCGAGGGGCTCCTCGCCGAGCCGCTCCACTTCCAGTTCGTGCTCGGCGTGCCCGGCGGCATCGCGGCGCGCGAGGACGTGCTCCGGTTCATGATCAGCCAGATCCCGCGAGGCTCGAGCTGGGGGGTCGCCGCCGTCGGCCGGCACCAGCGCCCGATGACCGAGCTCGCCATGCAGCTCGGCGGGCACGCGCGGGTCGGGCTGGAGGACAACATCTACCTGGAGAAGGGGGTGCTGGCGGAGGGGAGCGCGCCGCTCGTCGCGCGCGCCGCGGCCTTCGCGCGGAGCGTCGGCCGAGAGGTGGTCGATCCGGACCGCGCGCGCCAGCTCCTCGGGATCCGCCCGCGCGCCGCGGCGGCCCAGGCCGGCGCTGCTGGAGGAGGGAGCGCGCTCGCGCAGGGATGACCGAACGGCCGCTCTCCACCTGGATCGATCACCTCCGGGGCCGGCTCCCGGTCGCGCTCGGCGTCGCCCTGCTCGGGGCCGTCGCGCGGCTCTCGACGCCGCCCCCGCCGGCGCGGACCGCCGACGCCATCGCCGGGATGCTCGGCGACGCGATCGGCGGCGCCGTCAGCCCGGACGATTTCGTCTGGGAGGAGCGCGGCGGGTTCCTCTCCGACGCGCTGCTCGGCCGCCGGGTGCTGTTCCTGGGCGTCCCGCGGCCGCCGGACGGCGAGCCCGCGCCCGACGAGCGCGGCGCCGGGCCTGCCGCGGGCGCCGGGCCTGCCGCGGGCGCCGGGCCTGCCGCGGGCGCCGGGCCTGCCGCGAGCGCGGGGCCTGCCGCGAGCGCCGGGCCTGCCGCGGGCGCCGGGCCTGCGCCCGACGAGCGCGGCGCCGAGCGCGCGCCGGATGGGCGCGGCGCCGCCGACCTGTACCGCGCGCGCGTGCGCCTCACCCGCTCCGGCCGGCCGGTGAGCCTGGGCGGCGTCCGCAACCTGACCGACACGCCCCTCGGCGACGACCGCAACCTGGTCGCCCGCGGCCGCCGCGTCGCGGTGACCACCTCCGCCTTCGGCGTCGTCCAGGGGATCACGCTGCTCGATCTCGGCGGCGGCGCGCCGGGGCCTCGGCCCCTCGGCGAGCGGCTCCGCGCGGCGCTCGACGGCTGGCTCGAGACCGGGAGCGCCGACGGCGCGTCGCGCACCGAGATCGTCTTCGACACCCCGCCCGCGTCGGCGCGGCTCGACCTCGTCGACGAGGGCCTGGTGATGGCCCTCGGGCCGGAGGCGGTGCCGGCGGCGCTCAACGCCGGCACCGGCGAGGTCGACACGGGCGGCCGCGATCCGTTCGGCGCCCGCGCGCACCACCTCCCGCGCCGCGCGCCGTCGTTCCTGGAGCTCGCCGGGCCGTCCGCCGGGCGCCTGCTCGGCCCGGGGGCGGCCGCCGCGGTCGAGCGGCTCGCGCTTGCCGCGGGCCGCGCCGCGGCGGGCGTCCGCCCCGCGCCGGCCGCCGCGTACCTGACCCACGGCGCCGCCGCGCCGGAGCCCGCGCCGGAGGGGTGGCCGTCGCTCTGGCCTCCGCCCCAGGTCGAGCCCGCGATCCAGCCCCCGCTCCCGGGGGAGGGGGGCTGGGTGCTCGTCTCGCCCTCGCTCCCGCGCGTGCTCCCCGGCGCCGAGGGCGACCCGCAGCGCCCGTGGAGCCCCTTCGCCGCGACGACCCTCCGCCCCGATCCGCAGCGGGAGCACGTGCGCGTCCACCTGCTCGCGATCGACACGCGGCACGTCAAGTTCACCTTGCAGGCCGGCTTCGAGGCGCCAAGGCCGACCGTCGGCCCGCACGGCACGGGGCGGCTCCCCGACGCGGCGACGCTCCGCGGGGCCATCGGCCTCGGCGTCGGCGCGCGCGGCCCGGGCGCGCCCCCCGCGGCCGCGCCCCCCGCGGCCGCGCCCCCCGCGGCCGCGCCCCCCGCGGGCGCCGGGGCGCTCGGCATGGTCGTCGGCGGGCGCGCGCTCGTGCCGCCGCGCGACGGTGCGGCCACGATCGGGGTCGATCTCTCGGGCCGGCCGTACTTCGGCGCGTGGCCCTCCGGCGGCGACGTCGCGCGCGTGCCCTGGGCGCTCTGGCAGGGCCCGCCGGCGGCGAGCCCCCGCGATCTCCGCGACGGCGGCGGCCGGCGCTTCCCCTGGGCGCTCTGGCAGGGGCCGTCGCTCTTCGAGGCGGCGAGCCCCGCGAGCCCCGCGCCGGCGCTCCCGGCGCTGGCCGGCCCCCCCGCCGAGCGCGCCCCGGCCGGCGAGGCGCTCTCGCCCGGCGACGGCGACGACCTCGTCGTCGAGCGCTCGGCGCTCTGCATGACCGATCGCGGCTTCGTGATCCACGCGTGGAGCGGCGCCGCCGACGCCGCCGCGATGCGGGCGGCGCTCGAGCGCGCCCGGTGCCTCGCCGGCGTCTCGCTGGGCCGGGCGCCGGATCCGCTCGGCGTCGCCTTCCTGAGCCGCCGGGAGGACGGCGGCCTGGTCGCGGAGCGCCTCGCGCCGGAGATGTCGCTCGCGCCGCCGGCGCACGTCGCGGCGGCGTCCCCGGGCCCGTTCCTCTACTTCGAGTCGCGCTCGACGGACGGTCCGCCGGCGCCCGATCTGTCGCTCCCGGGCGAGCGCGTCGGCTGGGCCGCGGACGGCGGCGCGCAGCCGCCGCCGGCGTGGAGCCCGGCCGTGTACGCGGCGAGCTCCGTGCACCTCGGCGCGCAGGTCCGCCTCCACGCCTTCGCGCCGGATCGGTTCCTCTTCCGCCTCCGCGTCGGCTCGCGCGAGATCTCGCCGCGGACCGCGCCGAAGCTCGACGCCGAGGTCCCGGCCGACGAGCGGGCGCGCGTCATGGCGGCGATCGGCGTCGGCACCGGCCGGCGGCGCGGCCCGCGCGGGCTCGCCGTGGGCGGCACCGTCGGGCTCCGCTTCCGGGGCGAGGGGGGCCTCTTGCTGGTCCGCGGCGGCCGCGTCGAGATCCGCCCGGCCGGCGGCGTCGAGATCGGGCCGGGCACGGACGCGACCGAGCTGCCGCTCACCGCCGACGACGGCAGGCTGCGGCCCGAGGCGCGCGAGATCGGCACGATGCGCCGGCGCAGCGCCGCGTGCGCGCTCGACGACGGGACGCTCCTCGTGGCCACGACGACGTTCGACAGCGACGAGGCGACGACCGAGGCGCTGCTCGACCTCGGCTGCGCGCGCGTGGTCGCGCTCGATCGCGGCGCGCACCGCAACGCCTTCGTGCACCGCGCCGCCGGCGACCCGGCGCTGCAGCCGGCCTACGAGGAGACCGCGCTCTTCGCGGTCGGCCTCGCGATGCCCGGCCGGGCGCGGCGGCTCACCGATCCGGCGCGCCCCTGAGCGGCCGCGGCTCCGGCGGGGCCGCGGTCACGCCGCGGCCGGGGCCGCGGTCACGCCGCGGCCGGGGCCGCGGTCAGGCGTGGGACAGCATGCCGCGCAGCATCCCGAGCGCGCGCGTGTGCAGCTGCGATACGCGCGGCTCGCCGACCCCGAGCTCCGCGCCGATGTCCTTCAGCTTCGCCCCCTCGAAGTAGTACATGCCGATCACGCGCCGCTCCCGCTCGGGGAGCTGCGCGATGGCGAAGGACAGGGCGCGCCGGGTCGCCTGCGCCGAGATCGCCTCGATCGGGTCGTCCCCGCCGGCCATGTGCACCGACTCCTCCGCGGGGGTCACCTCGCTCAGGCTCACGAAGACGGTCGTGCCGCCGACCTTGCCGGCGGCCCCGGCCTCGACCGCCTCGCGCGCCCGCCGCGAGAGCCAGTCCTGCGCGCGGAGCTCGTCGACGATCGCCCCGCGGATCCGGAGCTTCGCGTAGCCGGCGAACGTCTCGCCGTCGCTCCCGCCGTTCTTGCGGAGCGAGTCGACGAGCCCGAGCATCCCCGCGCTGAGCAGATCGTCGCGCTGCACGTTGGGCGGCAGGTGGCGCGACACCTGGCGCACCAGCTTCCGGACGAGCGGGAAGTACCCCTTCAGCACCTCCGCGCGGAGCGGCGCGCACGTCTGCTCGCGGCGCTGCGGCCCGCTCGCGCAGGCCGCGTCGGTACAGCACGGCGGACAGCTCGCGTGGGGGTCCGGCTCCGCGGCCTGCCACCCCTCCTCGTACCTGCAGGGGGACGGGGCCTCCCCGGAGTCCCAGGCGTCGTGCGCGCAGCTCGACGTGAGCTCGGCGGGCTCCCAGGCGTCGTGCGCCAGCGCCGCGCCGGGCTCCTGCTTGGGGGCGTCCGGCGCATCATCGTGCGCATCGAGCCCGAGCGCGCCTGGCGCTTCGATCAGCGCGCGGTCACACGTGACGACCGGGCAGGTCTCGCCCAGGATGACCGGCTGGACAAACTCCTCCGCGTCACAACACGGAAGGAGTGGCCTCGGAGGAGCGAACTCCTCCCGCTGCAGTCGGGTCGATTGCTGCACGTGAGGTGGATTGGTGCCACAACTCTCGCAGCGTGCAAGGTAGAGCCGTGCAATTGTGTCTGGTGCGGATGTTCAGTGTGTGGAGAGTAGCCAGCGGCCTCGACGGTTCACTTCCCCGCCGCTGAAGCGGCCGGAGCCGAGGTGGGTGCTCCTGCACCCACACCCTTCTGCGGTTCGCTGCCGCCGCGCCCCGCGTCCGAATTTGTCCCTGTAATATTCGACCCTTGCGGCTGGGTGGGGCGGGGTTCCCCTGACCCATACACTTCTTCTTCGGCCGATACGGGGACATCGCGCGCCGCCTCGTCGGCCGCGACAGCGCCCCTCGCGCCCTCGTAGCGCGGCGCCTCTCCAGGACCTGAGTAATCCACCCAGTAGACCTTATCTGATCGAACATCCAGGTGAACGAACGTCGAGTTGGGGTAGTATCCCACACCCGCGTTGCGAAAACCGCGGCAGAAATCGCGGACCACGGTGTTGGGCACGCCCTCGACCATGAAATCGATCGCGCGACCGAAATTGTGGTTGGAGTGCGGGGTGTACTGGGTCGGAGAGTAGGGCCGATAGCCGCTGACGACGCGGATGGTCCTGCCGCCGAAGTGGTCGCTCACCATACCGATCAGCGTGGCCAGGCGCGGATCGATCGGGATCGAGGCGGTGGGGGACGCGCGCATCAGCCGGCTGAGCTTGGGGAGGGACTTGGGGACGAGGCGCCCCTTCGGCGTGAGCAGCCGGAGCTCGAGCCGCTCGGTGCCGCGCACCAGGCGGACCCAGCCGGGGCGCTTGGGCCGCTGCACGTAGCGCTTGCTCGGCGGCAGCGACCGGGGGTCGGCCTTCGCGTCGCGCTTCGCCGACCCCTTGCCCCGGGGGCCGGCCTCGGCGGCCCGCTCCTTCGCGCTCGCGCCGCGGCTCCGCTCCGGCTCGTCGCGCAGGGCGGCCGCCCGGCCGGGCGCACCCCGCGGCGGGCGCGCGCCGGGCTTGCCCCGCTCGGGGATCACGAGGACGAGGCCCGGGTGGATCCGCTGGCCAGGCTTGAGCCCGTTCGCCTCGCGGAGCGCGTCGACCGTGATCCGGTACCGCTTCGCGATCTTGCCGAGCGTCTGGCCGGCGTAGACGGTGTGCTGGCCGTCCTCGGCGAGCGCCTCGCCGGGCGCGGCGCTCAGGAGAAGGGCCGCCGCGAGGGCGGCGACCACGGAGCGCAGCCGCGACGACCGCGGGCGGGGCTCCATCGCGGCCCCGGCGCGGAGGCCGAGCGTGCCGCAGAAACGGGAGATCTCCGGATGCATGAGGGGACTCTGACCTGACGTCATCCGTGCCCGACGACCGAGCCCCGGACAGTGCTACCCTGGGCTGGCGCGCGCCTGCCGGGCCGACCGGCGGCGCCGTGCCGCGTATCGAGCTTCGATAGGCGGGCGAGAGGCAAGCGTAAAGCGGTTTTTTGCCCCGCGATCGGCGGTGGTGCGAAGCTTCGCCAGAAGCGGCCACAAGGGATCAGAGAGGATCGGGCGCCCGGGAGCCGGGCAACGCGGCCCGGCCCTCTCTTTCTTCATCAAGGCGGGCGCGGATCGGGACGGACGGGATGTCGGAAGGCAAGAACTTGGTCGGGGTCGACATCGGATCGAGCGCGATCAAGATCGCTCAGATCAAGGAGGGCCGTAAGGGCTACGGCCTCGTGCGGCTCGGTTACGCGCCGCTCGCGCCGCAGGCCATCGTCGACGGCCACGTCATGAACGCGCAGGCCATCGTCGAGGCGCTCGGCCGCGCCTTCTCCGAGGCCAAGATCCGCCAGCGCGAGATCGCGCTCAGCATCAGCGGCCAGGCGGTCATCATCCGCAAGATCACGGTGCCGCTCATGACCGCCGCGGAGCTCGACGAGCAGATCCAGTGGGAGGCCGAGCAGCACATCCCCTTCGACATCAAGGACGTGCACGTCGACTACGAGGTGCTGCGCCGCCGCCCCGAGGCCGGGCAGATGGACCTCCTGCTCGTCGCGGCCAAGCGCGACGAGATCAACGACTACACCCAGATCGCCAGGAACGCGAAGCTCAAGCCCATGGTGGTCGATATCGACGCGTTCACCGTCCAGAACCTGTTCGAGGTGAACCGCGGCATCCCGCCGGACCAGACGTTCGCGATCATCAACGTCGGCGCGAGCCTCGCGTCGATCAACATCGTGTCGCGCGGCGCGAGCGCGTTCACCCGCGACATCGGCAACGGCGGCAACTACATCACCGAGCAGATCCAGCGGAAGCTCGGCATCAGCTTCGAGCAGGCCGAGGAGTTCAAGTGCGCCAGCGTGACCTCGGGCCCGGGCGGCGTGCCCGCCCAGGTCATCGAGACCATCGAGCAGGTGTGCGACTCCATCGCCGGGGAGATCCAGCGCTCGCTCGACTTCTTCCTGGCCACGAGCGGTGAGGGCGACATGCACCGCATTTACCTGACCGGCGGCTCGTCCAACCTGCCGGCGCTGCCCGCGGCGATCGGGCGGCGCGCCCGGGTGGCCGTCGAGCTGATCCAGCCGATGGAGCGCATCACCGTGGAAGCGAAGGAAGTCAACCAGGAGCTGCTCCGGCTCCGGGCGGCGCAGTTCTGCGTCTCGCTCGGGCTCGCGATGCGCAAGGACCGGGAGAAGCGCTCGTGATCCGCGTCAACCTGCTCCCGCAGCGCCGCGGCACGCGCGGGGCCGCGCCCCAGACGAGCCAGCGGTGGCTGCTCGTCACGCTCGGCGTCGTGATCCTCGAGATCGTCGCCCTCTTCCTCTTCCACCAGACGAAGGTCGAGGAGCTCGACGAGCAGACGCGGAAGAACACGGTGCTCCAGAGCCAGATCCAGGAGATCCGCACGCTCGTCGCGAACCACGAGGAGATCAAGAAGGCGCTCGAGGTCCTCCGCGCGCGCGAGGACGCGATCGCGAAGCTCCAGGCGGCGCGCAGCGGGCCGACGGCGGTGCTGCTCGAGCTCGCGCAGCTGCTCACGAACGGCAAGGGGCCGACCGCCGACCCGGACAAGCTCGCGCAGCTCCGCAAGGAGAACCCGCTCGCCGTCTACAACCCGTCCTGGGACAGCCGGCGGCTGTGGCTCACGAGCTACGTCGAGTCCCAGCGGACCGTGCGCATCGAGGGGCTCGCGCGCGACGGCACCGACGTCTACGAGCTCGCCCAGCGGCTCAAGCTGTCCTCGTACTTCTACGACGTGCAGCTGCTCCCGGGGAAGAAGGAGAACGAGAAGGCGTCGCGGCTCGAGCTCGTCTCGTTCGCGCTGCAGCTGAAGGTGAGGTACTGATGGCCACGAAGCCCCAGCCCGTGCAGGCCGGCTCGGCGCTCGACCGGCTGCCGCCGCTCGCCAAGGTCGGCGTCGGCGCGCTCTTCGCGGCGCTCGTCGGCATCCTGTACTTCGTCGGCTTCTACGCCGAGGTCGACTCGCAGATCGAGGGCGCCGTCCAGCGGCAGCAGTCGCTCCAGTCGGAGCTCACGAAGGCGCAGGCGTCCAAGGCCGCCTACCAGAAGGACCTCGACGAGAAGACCCGCCGCGAGCAGCTGAGCCGCGAGCAGAAGAAGATCCTCCCCGACGAGTCCGAGACGCCGGCCTTCCTCTCCGCGATCCAGGGCGTCGCGACCGTCTCCGGCGTCAACCTGACGTCCTGGAGCCCCACCGAGGAGATCCCGCAGGAGTTCTTCTCCAAGGTGCCGATGAAGCTGACGCTCTCGGGGAAGTTCCACCAGGTGGCGAAGTTCTTCCACGGCGTGGGGCAGCTCGATCGCATCATCAACCTCGAGGAGGTCCAGATCAAGGAGCCGAAGGCCGTGGGGACCGACGTGGAGGTCCAGGTGGAGTGCCTCGCGACCGCGTTCCGCGCGGTGCGCGCGGGGGAGACGCCGACGAGCGGCGTGAAGCGGCGGAGCGGCGGAGGTGTGCGGTGAACGCCGGTCGGATGATGCTGCTCGCGCTCGGGGCGACCGCCCTCGCGGCCGTCTCGCTCGCGGGGTGCGAGGACGAGGCGGACGTCATCGCGCCCAGCGCGCCGAAGGCCAAGCCGGCGTCCAGCGCCTCGCCGGCGCGCGCCGCCGGCTCCGCGGCCGCGTCCGCGGACGCCGGCGCGCCCGAGCTGCCGCCGCTGCCGCTCCGGGAGTTCCAGGAGGCCGACTTCTCCGAGAGCGACCGGAGCCGCGACCCGTTCCGGAGCTTCGAGTCGCTCTTCGCCACGCAGGCCCGGGGGCGGGTGACGATCCAGCGCCAGGTGCTCGTGGATCGCTTCGCGCTCGACGAGCTCAAGCTGGTCGGCGTCGTCTCGCGCGCCCCCGCCCGCGCGCTGCTCACCGATCCGACGGGGCTCGGGTGGGTGGTGAAGGTGGGCGACTTCGTCGGCAAGGCCGAGATCGTGCACGCCGGCGGCCCGACGGGCGTCGACGTGGCCGTGAACTGGCGCGTCGACCGGATCCGCGACTCGGACGTCGTCTTCATCCGCGAGGACCCGTCGCACCCGGAGATCCCGCCGACCACGCGGGTGATCGCGCTGAGGCCGCTCGGCGACGCGGAAGAGTCGTCCTTCGGTTCGCCCTGACCGCCACGAATTGGGCCCGATCCGGGCACCCGAAGTAGCCTCCCGGCAGCGTGACGCAGATCTCGCGTCACCGCGAAGCGGGAGTGCAATGAAGAGCAATCGAGACTATCGCCCGAGGCGGGGCGCGCTTCGCCGTGCTGCGGCACTCGGGATGATGTTGATCCTCGCTCCTGCGGGAGACGCGGACGCCGCCGCCCCGATCCGGGTGAGCGACGTCAGGCTCACGGCGCCCTCGGAAGACAGGGCCGAGATCGTGGTCGCGACCAGCGGCGCGCCGCGCTTCTCGGCGCGCGTGGCGGACGGCGGCAAGCGGATCCTCGTCGACCTCGAGGGCGCCGAGGCGGCCGGGGCGCCCGGCGCGATCACGGACGGCAACGCGATCGTGGCGGGGGTGATGACCCAGGGGTTCGGCGCGGCGGCGCAGCGCACGACGCGGGTGCTCGTGCAGCTGGCGCGCCCGGCGGCCTACCGGATCCGCGCCGAGCAGGGCGCGCTCGTGATGGAGCTCGCCGCCGCCGACGCGACCGCGCCGATGGCGGCGCGGGCCCCGGCCTCGCGCGAGGCGGCGGCGCCGGCCCGCGAGCCGGCGACGATCACCGACGTGCGCTTCGAGCACCAGGCGACGGTCGACCGGGTCATCATCGAGCTGTCGTCGATCCCGAGCTACCGCGAGTCGACCGGGAGGGCCGGCCGCCGGGTGATCGAGCTCAGCGGCGCGCGGCTCCCCGACGCCCTCCAGCGCAAGCTCGACGTCGGCGCCTTCGGCGGCCCGGTGCGGGCGATCTCGGCGTTCCGGCGCAACAGCGACGGCTCCAAGGTCGTCGTCGAGGTCGAGCAGGCCGAGGGCGCCGCGGGCGCGCTCGCGCGCGAGGGCAACGCGCTCGTGCTCAGCGTCGCGAAGGGGGCGCTGCCCTCGACGCTCTCGGGGATCGGCGTCGACGGGGGCGCGGCGCGGCGGACCCGCACGGTGGCGCGCGAGGATCTCCTCGGGGACGCGGCGCCGAAGGTCGAGACCTCGTTCGACGGGGCGGCGAGCAGCCAGGAGTCGCTCGTCGAGCCCGACCAGGCCGGCGCCTTCACGCCCGCGCTCGCGGGCCAGCAGCGGCGGTTCACGGGGCGGCGGATCGACCTCGACCTGAAGGACGCGGACATCCACAACGTCCTCCGGCTGATCTCGGACGTGGGGCGGGTGAACATCGTGACCGCCGACAACGTGAGCGGGACGGTCACCATCCGGATGCGCAACGTCCCGTGGGACCAGGCGCTCGAGACGGTGCTCCAGGCCAAGGGCCTCGGCGTGGTCCGGCAGGGCAACATGATCCGCGTCGCGCCGATCGCCGATCTCAACAAGGAGCGGGAGCTCGCGATCGCGCGGCGCAAGAGCGAGCTCCAGCTCGCGCCGATCGAGACGCGGCTCATCCCGATCAACTACGCGGAGGCGAAGGACCTCCAGGATCGCGCGAAGGACATGCTCTCGCCGCGCGGCTCGCTCGCGGTCGACGAGCGGACCAACGTGCTCATCGCGCGCGACGTCGCGGGCAACCTGAACCAGATCGAGGAGCTCGTCCGCTCGCTCGACACGCAGACGCCGCAGGTGCTGATCGAGGCGCGGGTGGTGGAGGCGACGAGCCGCTACGTGCGCGACATCGGCATCCAGTGGGGCGGCGACGGGACGTTCAGCGCGGCGACCGGCAACCCGACGGGGCTCGTGTTCCCCTCGGCGATCGGCGTCGCCGGCGGCGCGACCGACTCGAACACCCCGACCGGCGGCCTGTCGCCGTTCTCGAACTCGGTCTCGAACCCGAACTTCGCGGTGAACCTGCCGGCCATCGTCGGCGCCGGGCAGGGCGGCGCGCTCGGCTTCACGCTCGGCTCGATCAACAACACCGTCAACCTCGGCGTCCGGCTCTCCGCGGCCGAGGCGAGCGGCATGCTGCGGATCATCTCGAGCCCGCGCATCCTCACGCTGGACAACCGGGAGGCGCGGATCAGCCAGGGCACGCTGATCCCGTTCTCGCAGATCAGCGCCCAGGGCGTGCAGACGACCTTCCAGGAGGCGAAGCTCCAGCTGCTCGTCAAGCCGCACGTCACGTCGGACGGCAGCGTCGCGATGCACGTGAAGATCAACCGCGACGAGCCCGACTTCAACCAGACCTCGGCCCGCGGCGACCCCACCATCCTGAAGCGCGAGGCGGAGACCGACCTCCTGATCATGGACGGGCACACGGCGGTGATCGGCGGGATCTTCACCCGCAACACCGGCCGGAACCTCGATCAGGTGCCGTTCTTCGGGGACATCCCCGTCCTCGGCCTGCTCTTCCAGCGGCGCCGCGCGAGCGACACCCGGAGCGAGCTCGTCATCTTCCTCACGCCGCGCATCGTGAACCGCGCCGAGGCGCTCGGCCGCTAGCCGCGCCGGGGCGCGCCCGCCGCGCGCCCCGTTTCCATCCGACTCCCTCGGACCTCCCTCAGACGCGCTTCCGTCGGGTCGCCTCCCGCATCTGCGGGACGGCGGCCGTCACGACGCCGCGCAGCCACGCCCGCGCGGGATCGTCCTCGGTCCGGCCGTTCCAGGCCATCGCGATCTCGATGGGCGGCAGCTCGAACGGCAGGTCGAAGGTGCGGAGCGGCATCAGGCTCGAGAACGCGCGGCCGAGGCGCGTGGCCACGGTGGCCACGAGGTCCGACGACGTGACGACGTGCGGCAGGAGGAACACGTGCGGCACCGCGATGACCTCGCGGCGCGCGACGCCGCGCGCGGCGATGAGGTCGTCCGCGCCCCCGTCGTCGGCGCCTTGCCGGGGGACGACGGCGTGCCCGAGGGCGGCGTAGGTCTGGAGGTCGACGCGGCCGCGCGCCCTCGGGTGGCTCGCGCGCGCGAGCCCGGCGAAGCGATCGTCGAAGAGCGCCGCGCGGCGCACGTCGGGCGGGAGCGCGCCCTCCGGGAAGGCGCCGATCGCGAGATCGATCTCGCCGTTGCGGAGCGCGTCGGCGGCGCGGGCGTCGAGGGGGAGCAGGTGGAGCGCGAGCCTCGGCCCGCTCTCCGCGAGCACCTCGTTGAGCTGCGGCAGCAGGAGGAGCTCCACGTACGCCGTCGTGGCGATCCGGAACGTGCGCTCGCTCTCCCTCGGCTCGAAGGGCGGCCTCGTCCCGCCGAAGAGGCTCGCGAGGTCGTGCATGATCGCCGCGACCTGCGGGGTCATCGCCTCGGCGCGCGAGGTGAGCGCCATCTGCCGCCCGACCCGGACGAGCAGCGGGTCGGAGAACAGCTCGCGCAGCCGCGTCAGCGCGTGGCTCATCGCGGGCTGGCTGAGCCCCACCCGGCGGGCCGCGTGGGTCACGCTGCGCTCCTGGAGCAGGGCGTCGAGCGCGATGACGAGGTTGACGTCGATCGCCGAGAGATTCACCTGCGGAATGATAAGCGAAGCGCGCATCCATGCGATGGATACTTACGTTTTCTTGCGCGCGGGCGTGCGCGGGGGCGAGCGAGCGCACAGGAGCGTGGGCGGCGGGGTGCCTGCGGCGCTGTCGTGCGGCCAGCGCGGCTGCTAGGGTCGCCCGCGGCTCCGCCCGACCGGCGGCGCCCTGCGGAGACCATGACATCGACCGTTCTGCTCGGGGGGATCGACCACTTCCACCTCATGAACGATCGCGCCATGCGCGCGCGCGGCCAGGCGGGCAATCACTGTCTGTTCGTGCTCGAGCTCGACGGCCGCCTCGACCTCGGCCGGCTCGCGGCGCGCCTCGAGCGCGCGACGCGGGCGCTGCCGGAGCTCCGCTTCGGGCTCGACAACAGCGTGCTCGGGCGGGTGGGGCGGCCCCGCTGGGTGGTCGATCACCACCGGCGCGCCCCCGAGCCGCGCCTCCACGAGGTCGCCGGCGAGCGCGAGCGCGCGGCGCGCATCGAGGCGCTGCTCGCGGAGCGGATCTCCGCGGAGCGGCCGTGGGCGCTCGACGTCGTGCGCGGGGCGGGGGAGGGCGACACGGTCGTGCTCCGCCACCACCACGCGCTGACGGACGGCAGGGGCGCGGACCGGCTCGTCGCGTGGCTCGGCTCCGGCAGCGGCGACGCGCCGGACGACCCGCCGCTGCGGCAGGAGCGGCACGACGCGCCCGAGCGCCTCGTCGCGGCGATGGGCCGCGACGAGCGGCTCGCCCTGGCGCGCGCGTACAAGGCCCACGTGCTGGCGCTCGGCCGCGCGCCCATCCTGTCGCTCGCGCGGGCCTGTCCGGGGGTGCGGGCCGCGACCTCCCGCGTCGCGCGGCTCGCGCTGTCGGCGGAGGAGACCCGCGCCTTCGATCTCCGGGTGCGGCAGCGCGCGCGGCTCGCCGAGACGAGCCTGATGCTGATCGCGGCGGCGCGGCTCGCCGACCGCGCGCTCGTGGCCCGCGGCTTCGCCCCGCCGCACCACGTGGTCCCGCTGCCCCTCTCGCTCGATCCCAAGGGGGGCGCGCGGCGGCTCTTCGGCAACCACCTCACGATGGTCCTGCTCTCGCTCGGCCGCGACGAGCTCTACGACGACGCCCGCGCGGTGGCCCGCGTTGCCGAGCAGCAGCGCGCGATGGTGCGCGACCGGCTCGATCTCGCGATGATCGCCGCGCTCGATCTGGCCCGCTGGCTCCCGGGGCCGGTCTATCGCTGGCTCGGCGACCAGCCGTTCGAGGGCGAGCTCGCCTCGCTGATCGTCTCGAACCCCGGCGCCGTGACGGTGGACCGGTTCGCGGGGCTGCCGGTGCGCTCGGCGTACCCGCTGCCTGCGGTGGTCACGCCGCCGGGCTTCCAGGTCATCTTCAGCCGCTTCGACGGGCGCCTCTCGGCGTCGATCGTCTACGGCGACGGGCTGCTCCGCCCGGACGAGGCGGCGGCGATGCCGGGCGCGCTCCGCGCCGAGCTGCTCGGAGAGCCCGCGCCGCCGGCAGGCGGCGGGGTATAAGGGCCGGCGTCATGCGCACCTTCGACATCGTCATCATCGGCAGCGGCATCGCCGGTGGCTTCCTCGCGCGGCAGCTCCGCCTCGCGCGCCCGGATCTCGGGGTGCTCGTGCTCGAGGCCGCGGGCGCGATGGAGGACTACAAGGTCGGGGAGAGCACGGTGGAGGTCGCGGCGAACTACATGGTTCGCCGGCTGAACCTCGGCACGTACCTTTACCAGCACCAGCTGCCGAAGAACGGGCTCCGCTTCTTCTTCGACGGGCCGGGCAAGGATCTCCCGCTCCCGCGGATGAGCGAGATCGGCTCGGACCACATGCCGTTCCACCCGAGCTTCCAGCTCGAGCGCGCGCGGCTGGAGCGTGATCTCGTCGCGATGAACCGCGCTGCGGGCGCGGAGGTCGAGCTCGGCGCCAAGGTGGTCGACCTCGCGATCGACGGGGGCGGGCGGCACAAGGTGGTCTACGAGCAGGGCGGCGAGCGGCGCGAGGTCGCCTGCCGCTGGGTGTGCGACGCCTCGGGCCGGCGGCACGTGCTCCTCCGCAAGCTCGGCGTGAAGGTGCACAAGGAGACGCGGCTCAACACCGCGGCCGCGTGGGGGCGTTACCGCGGCGTCGCCGGGCTCGACGCGGTCGCGGACGCGGCGTGGCGGTCGCGCGCGCGGTACACGTCGCGCCACCTGTCGACGAACCACTTCATGTACGACGGGTACTGGATCTGGTTCATCCCGCTCGCCGGCGATCTGGAGGGGACCGCGAACGCGGATCCCCGACCCGCGCTCATGAGCGTGGGCGTGGTCTTCGACAAGGACCGCATCGGGGAGGGGAGCGCGCCGGCCGGCGCGCTGCCGGGGCCGCGCACGCGCGCGGACTTCGAGCGCTTCCTCGGCGCGCACCGCGCCGTGCGCGAGCTGCTCGAGGGGGCGGAGCTCGAGGATTTCCAGGCCTACGCCCACCTGCCGTACCACGCGGACCGGTACTTCTCGACCGACCGTTACGCCGTCACCGGCGAGGCGGGCGCGTTCACCGATCCGTTCTACAGCCCCGGCTCTGATTTCATCGCGACCGCGAACGAGTTCATCACGCAGATGATCCTCGCCGACGTGGGCGGCGACCGTGCCGGGTTCGAGGAGCGGGTCGCGGCGTACGACGCGTACTACCGGTTCAAGTACGACAGCACGCTGCGGCTCTATGAGCGGATGTACCCGGTGTTCGGCAGCTTCGAGCTCTACCGGCTGAAGTACCTGCTCGATTTCAACAACTACTACAACCTGGTCGTCTGGCCGTTCATGGCCGACCGTGTGACGGACGTCGGCTGGATCCGGGAGGAGCTCCGGTTCACCGATCTCGTGCTGCGGGCCCTCTCGACGATGGGCGATCATTTCGCGTCGCTGGCCTCCGACCTGCGCGCGCGCGGCGAGTACTTCGCGCAGAACGAGGGGCGCTTCGCCAACGGGCTGAACGGCGTCGTGCAGCTGGAGACGCGGCTCGGGCCGTCGATCGACGAGCGGTTCCGGCGCGAGCAGGTCGATCGGGCTTACGGGAGCGTCTTTGCGGCGCTCGTGGAGAGGCGGCTCGCCGAGCGGGGCCTGTCCGATCGTGCGCGCCTCGTCTCGGAGCTCAAGCTCCCGCAGGTGCTCACGTTCCGGGACATCACGCCCGACCGGCTCGCGCGTTTGCTCGATCGCATCGGCGAGCGGATGACGAAGGAATTGCGCGCCGAGTTTCCGGACGCCGGGGTCGAGCGGGTGGATCTCGGTTCGGGCGGCGAGGTCTCGGTGACCGGCCCTGCGGAGGGGACCGAGGTGCACGCGGCGGTCCTCTCCCGGGCGCGGTCGCTCTGGGACGCCTCGGCGGGCTCGCTCGCGCACGTCGCCCTCTGATCCGGGGACAAAAAAGCGCCGTTTCCGATGTACAAGCGCCCGTTCCGCAGTATCACAGCGGCCGATGCGGTGGCGAGCGGCAGGTGGGCGTTTGGGTCAGTGGACGGTCTCGGTGGCGCTCTCGATCAGCGCCATCGGCGCGTGTGTCGGCGCGGCTACCGAGGGCGGCGCGCAGCCTGCGTCGCCGCAGGCTCCGTCGCAGGGGTGGGTCACCGCGGCGTCTGAGGCGGATGCCGGTCCGCGGTGTCCGCATGGCGCGCTGGAGGATCCGCACCATGGTTTCGTGCGGTGTCTCGAGCCTGGCGAGGCGGATGCCGGCTGGCTCCCGCCGCCCCCGCAGCCCGAGCCTCCTCCGGACGACGCCGGCGCCCCGCCGCCCGACGGCGGCCCCGTCGACGGCGGCGCGCCCGACGCCTCTATCGTCTCGGCCCCTCCTCCGCTCGTGGAGGTCAAGGAGCCCGAGTTCATGAACGGCGACGTCCCGAACGTGGCCAAGCGTCTCGAGAAGGTCTCCTCCGACCTCGCGAAGTGTGTTGCCGACAACGGCGGTCTCTCTGGCGCGACGGGCACCATCAAGCTCCAGTTCCTGGTCCGCGTGCGTGGCCGTGCCGAGGGTGTGGAGATCCTCGACGCTCGCGGCGTGACCCCCGATGCTCAGCGCTGCATCCGTCAGTTCCTCAAGAACCGCGCCATCGGCACTCCCAGCGCCGACCCGGTGGGCGTCACCGTCACCCTCTCCCTCCGCGCCCCGAAATAAAAAAATAACGACCCCCACCCCCTTGGAAGAGCCGGTGCGGGCAGGGGTGGCTCGCGAGCGGGCGGGCGGGGGTGGGCCCCACGAATCCGAGGGCCGGCCTGCATCGCAGCGTCCACCTCCCGGACCGCGTCCCCCGTCCATCCGGCCATAGCCTCCCAAAAGGCCCGAGTTCGTGGGGGGACCCCCGCCCGCCCGCTCGCGAGCCACCCCTGCCTGTACCGGCTCCGTGGCGCCGTGGGTTGACGCCGCCCCCGCCGCTCCTATCCTGCCGCGCCGCCGTGCCCGACCCAATGCTCACCCGCGAGATCGCCCGTCGAAAGACGTTCGCGATCATCTCCCACCCCGACGCTGGCAAGACCACGCTCACCGAGAAGCTCCTGCTGTACGGAGGCGCGATCCAGCTCGCCGGCGCCGTGAAGGCGAAGAAGGCGCGGGCCCACGCGGTCAGCGACTGGATGGAGATGGAGCGCGAGCGCGGCATCTCCATCTCGACCAGCGTCCTCCAGTTCCCGTACAAGGGCCGCCTCCTGAGCCTCGTCGACACCCCCGGCCACGCCGACTTCAGCGAGGACACCTACCGCGCCCTCATGGCGACCGACGCGGCCATCATGATCCTCGACTGCGCCAAGGGCGTCGAGGCGCAGACGAAGAAGCTCTTCCGCGTCTGCAAGCTCCGGCAGATGCCGATCTTCACCTTCGTCAACAAGCTCGACCGCCCCGGCCGCGACCCGTTCGAGCTCATCGGCGAGGTCGAGGAGGTCCTCGGCATCGGCGTCTACCCGGTCACCTGGCCGATCTCGGCCGGCGGCAAATTCCGCGGCGTCTACCACCGCGAGCGCAAGCAGGTGTTCCTCTTCGAGCTCGTCGCGCACGGCGCCGAGATCGCCCCGATGGAGGTCGTCTCGCTCGACGCGCCCGAGCTCATCGAGGCGCTCGACGAGGAGGGCGCGCGCCAGCTGCGCGAGGACATCGAGCTCATCGACGCCGCCGGCGACGCGCTCGACCGCGACAAGCTCGCCCGCGGCGAGGTCACGCCGATGTTCTTCGGCAGCGCCATCACCAACTTCGGCCTGCCGCAGTTCCTCGACGCCTTCATCGAGCTCATGCCCCCGCCCGCGCCGCGCGGCAGCGACAAGGGCCCCATCGCCCCGGACGACGAGCGCTTCACCGCCTTCGTCTTCAAGATCCAGGCGAACATGGACCGGGCCCACCGCGACCGGATCGCGTTCCTCCGCGTCTGCTCCGGCCGCTACGAGCGCGGGATGAAGGTGCACCACGTGCGCCTCGACCGCGACATCCGGCTCACCAACCCGGTGCAGTTCATGGCCCAGGAGCGCACGCTCGTGGAGGACGGCTTCGCGGGCGACATCATCGGCGTCTTCGACCCGGGGTTGTTCCTCATCGGCGACACCCTCTGCAGCGGCTCGCCCGTGAAGTACGCCGCGCTGCCGCAGTTCCCGCCGGAGCAGTTCGCCCGCGTCGTCATGATCGATCCGATGAAGCGCAAGCAGCTCAAGAAGGGGCTCGAGCAGCTCGCGCAGGAGGGCTCGGTGCAGCTCTTCCGGCCGCCGGAGGGGCGCGAGGGCGAGGCGATCCTCGGGGTCGTGGGCGAGCTCCAGTTCGACGTCGTGAAGCACCGGCTCTCGGCCGAGTACGGCGTCGACGCCCGGATCGAGCGGCTCTCGTTCAGCCTGGCGCGCTGGGTCGAGGGCGAGCCGGTGCCCCTCGCCGAGCTCGAGTCGAACCTCTACGGCTACGGCGCCCTCGACGTGCACGGCAACGCGGTCGTGCTCTTCAAGGGCGACTGGCAGCTCGAGGCCTGCGCGAAGGCGTTCCCCAAGACGCGCTTCGTCGAGCTCGGCGGCTCGATCAACCCCGTGTAATCAACCCCTTGGCGCAGAGCGGCGCGCGCCGCTCTGCGCCGCGGCGCCGTTACTCCGAGAGCAGCGCCCGGAGGTGCCGCACCGAGGGCGAGCCGTGGCTGAGCAGCCGGTCGTGGTAGGCGCGCTCGGTGAAGCCCGGCTTGCCCTGGTGCTCGGCGCGCAGGCGCATCATCTCGGTGAAGCCGTGGAAGTACGTCGTGAGCTGCGCGCTCGTGAGCCGGGCGCGCCGCCACTTGCCGACGGCCTCGCCCTCCTCCTGGAACGCGTCCCGCGTCATGAGCGCGATCGCCTCCTTCTCGTCCATCGCGCCCGCGTGCACGCCGTGGTCGATGATGGCGTTCGCCGCCATGCGCAGCACCATCTTCTGGCGCTGCATCCGCACCTTCGGGCCGCCGAAGCCGTGGTGGGCCATCAGCCACTCGGTGTAGACCGCCCACCCCTCGACGAACGGGCCGCTCGAGAAGACCGCGCGGAACTTCGAGGGGAACGCGTTGTTGTGCATGAGCTGCAGGAAGTGGCCCGGCATCGCCTCGTGGATGGTGAGGTCGGCGAGCATGCTCGTGTTGTACTCGCGGTAGAACGAGTCGACGCGCGCCTTCGGCCAGTCCTTCGGCGTCGGCGCGATCGCGAAGACCGTCTCCTGCTTCGCCTCGAGCGGCCCGGACGCGTCGCAGTAGGCGATCGCGACCCCGCGGCGGTACTCCGGCATCTCGATCACCCGGCAGGGCTCCTCCGGGACGCGCACGAGGTCGCGCTTGCGGACGAAGTCGGTCGCCTCGGCGAGCAGCCGCTCCGACGCCTTCACGATGGTGGCGTTCGTGGGGCGATCGGCCGCGATCGCGTCGAGGACCTTCCGGATCGCCGCCATCTTCTCGTCCTGCGCCTCGACCCTCGGGAACGGCTGCTTCCCGAAGAGCTCCGGCCAGAGCTCCCGCGAGGTCTCGAGCATCTCGGCGTGCGTCGCCGCGAGCAGCGCGCGGGCGCTCGTCACCACGCCGTCGATGTCGACGGACGCGTCGTCCAGCGCGAAGCGGAGCTTCTTCTCGAAGCGCGCGCGGCCCAGCCGGAAGTCGCCGTTGCTCCGCGGGAGCAGGTCCTTCTCGAGGAACGCCTGGAAGCCCTCGAGCGCCGCCGCCGCGGCCTTCGCCGCCGCCTCGAGCTCGGCCTTCTGGGCGGGCACGGACGCGAACAGCGCCGGGAGCTCGGCCTTGCAAAGCGCGATGAGCCCCTGGTTCTGCGCGATCGCCGTCTCGGTGTGGATGCGCGGCGGCGCCCCCGCGAGGCGCTGCTGCGCGCTCCGGACGAGCGCGGGGATGCCCGAGAGGCGGCCCTTCAGGCTGCGCATGCGCTCCTCGAGCGGCGCGAAGCTCCGCGTGATCAGCGGGTCGAGCCCGTCGCCGATGAGGCCGGTGGCGATCATCGGGTTCCACGTCGCCTCGCGCAGCTCGTCGATCGCGAACAGCCAGGAGCGCAGCTGGTTGTCGATCATCGCCGCGTCGACGCGGCTCTGGAGGCCGAGCCGATCGAGCGGCAGCGCGGTGAGCTCCGACAGCGCGCGCTCGATCGTGCGCCGGCGCGCGGCCTCGCCCTGCTCGGTGATGTCGGGCCACGCGCCGTCGTACCGGTGGTCCCCCGCCTCGGTGGCGCGGACCGGCTCGTCGCGCAGGTACTCCTCGAGCACGCGCGCCGACAGCGCCGCGAGCGCCTGCTCGGCGCCGGCCGCCGCGTCGCCGGGCCGCGCGTCGGCCGCGCTCACGACGGGCTCCTTCGCCCCGGGCTGCGCGGGCGGCGGGACCGCTGGCTCGGCCGACCCGCACGCGCAGAGCAGCGCGACGAGCAGCAAGAGGCCGCCGCGGAGCGGCCGCCGGGCGGTGGAGGGAGCGTCGGACGGATCATGGTGTCGCACCTCGGCGTTTTTAGCGAAAGCCCGCGAAGAAACTAGCGAAAGCTGGCGGCGAAGGGAACGCGCGCGCGCCGGGGGGAGGAGCGCCGGCCTCACGGCGCGCTGCCGAGCGACGCCTTCGCGAGGCTGGAGATGGCGTCCATGTCGCCCTGCACCGCGTCGAGGAGCGGGCCGAGCGCGAGCCGCAGCTGCTTCGAGTTCGGGTGCCGGAGGATGCGCGCCACGCTCTCGGCCGCCAGCTCATTCAGATCGTGCTCCACGTAGCGATCGATGTGGGCGCTCGACAGCGCGAAGCCCGGGAAGGCGGTGCGGCAGAGCGCGTCGACGAGCTCGCCCACGAGGCCCGGCGGGATCGCCGCGGTGCTCAGCGCCATCCGGGCCTTCTGCGCGCTGATCGTGCACGACTCGGCGCGCAGCTGGCTGATCACGGGCGAGCCGAGCACCGCGTGCCACCGGGAGAGCTCGGCGGCCCGGCTCGCCTCGAGCTCGCCCGGCGGCGCCTCCGAGACCGGCACGAGCGCCGCCATCTGCTCCGCCGCGCCCGGGTCGATCGCGACGCGGCGCACGATGATCAGGTCGTGCGCGCGCAGGCACCCGAGGAGCAGCCGCGTCGCCGCGTCGCGCAGGAGCGGCGCGAGCGCGGCGGCGATGACCGTGGGGGGCGAGCCGACGAGCCCCGGGCTCGACCCGCGCCCGTTGCCGGCCCCCGCGCCGCGGAGGCGGTAAGCGCCCGAGCTCGGCGGCGAGCGCACGCTGGACGGGGGGATGCTCGACGGCGAGCCGTGGCCGAGCGCCGGCGGCGGGCTCGGCAGCTGCCCGACGTTGCGGCTGCTCGGCGGCGGCGGCGCGCTGGTGGGCATGCCGCCCGGCGGCGGCCGGCTCGACGGCGCGCGCGTCCCGGCGCTCCGCAGCGGGTCCGCGACGAGCGGCGGCACCGGGGTCAGCCGGTTGCGCCGCGACTGCGTGGTGCGGTCGGTCACGACGTGCAGCGACGCGAGCTCGATCGCGCGCAGCGCCGGGACGCCGCGCGGCGCGCGGGCGGCGATCGCCGCGGCGAGCTCGGCCTCCCTGCCGAGGAGCGGCTCCTGCTCGCCGGTCTCCCGCAGCAGATCTCCGGCGATCTGCGCGCACCGCTCCGCGGCCTTGCTCGCGGCGCTCTGCGTCTGCGGGTCCTTGAAATAGAGCGTTAACTTTCCCCGGAGGGTCTCGCGGCGCGTGGCCGCCGTGACGACCTGCGAGGCGCTCTCGACGTTGGCAGGCTCGCGGCTCCCGAAAGGCCAGAATCCCATGCCGCCATTGTCGCGCGATCCTGGGCCCGGGCGCGAGCGCTTCGAGCGGCTCGCGCCCTCACGCCCGCTCAATGGCGAGGAGGAACCGATACATAGCGATTGCCGCGCTCGTAGAAGCGCCACGGTTTCTTGGCCCACGCACCTGCGTAGTCCACGTTGATGCGAGGTGACCTACCAATGGGCCCCGCCGCGCCGGGGAGCAGCGAGAGCTGGGCGCCGCACACATCCATCCCGTAGGCGGCGCGATCGAGCCCCAGCGCCTTGCAGAGCTTCCCAGGGCCGTTGGTCAGCTCGACCCGCCCGGGCGCGACGCCCCGCCGGCGGCTCATGAGCGGGAGCCCGAGCACGGGCTCGATGGCGCGGACGAGCACCACGTGCGGCTCCCCCTCCGAGGCCACGACGATGTTGAACGCCCAGTGCATGCCGTAGAGCATGAACAGGTACGCGTAGCCCGCCGGGCCGAACATGACCTCCGTCCGCACTGTCCGCCGCCCTCCGGCGCTGTGCGCGGCGAGATCTTGCGGGCCGCGGTAGGCCTCGGTCTCGACGATCCGGCCGGCGGCGACGCCCTCGGGCGTCCTGTGGACGAGCACCTTGCCGATGCACGCCCGCGCGACGACGAGCGGGGGGCGCGCGTAGAAGTCGCGGGGCAGCGGCGACGCTCCTTCGAGGAGCGCGGCGGCTCGGTCGCGGGGGGCGGGCGTGGGGCGTGTGGTGGGCACTCGGCTCTCCGGCGGACATCCGGCGCGCGGACGAGCGCGCCGTCAGGAAGGGGGGCCCGGGCGCGTCGCCCGGAAGCGCTCGTCGACGAACGCGAGCACGTCGTCGCGGTGCTTCGTGGCCTGGAGCTCGTGATGGAACACCGCCGCGACGCGCAGGTCGGGCGCGATGACGTAGGTGACCCGCCGGGCGACGCCGATGAGCGGCCAGAGGACGCCGTAGGCGCGGCTCACGCTGCGGTCGTCGTCGGCGATCATCGGGAAAGGGACCTTGTGCGACTCGGCGAACCGGCACTGGGTCCGGTGATCATCGGTGCTGATGCCGACGAGGCTCGCCCCGGCGAGCGCGAGCTCGGCGTGGTTGTCGCGGAACTGCCGGGTCTCCGCGGTGCATCCGGGCGTGAACGCCTTCGGGAAGAAGAACACGACCGTGCAGAGCCCGCCCTGCCGGGACAGCACGAAGCGCTGGCCGTCCGTGGCCAGCTTGTCGATCTCCGGCGCGAGCTCACCGACCTTCAGCATGCCGCCGCAATCTGCCGCAAGTCGCCGCCCGCGTCGACAGGCGAGGGGGCGCCGCGCGCCGGCGCCGCCGGCCGCGATCCGCGCGATCGTCCGGAGGACGTCACGTGTCGATGCCGAGCCGCTTCAGCCTGTAATAGAGGGTCGTGCGCTGCATGCCGAACTGGCGCGCGACCTCGGCCTTGTTCCCGCCGCAGCGCTCGAGGGCGGCGAGGAGCTCCCGCCGCTCGATGTCGTCGAGCTGCGAGCTCAGGTCGAGCTTCGGCCGCGACGAGGCCGGCGCGGCGAGCGCCTTTCCGGCCGCGTCCGCCTCCGGGTCCGCGGCCTTCGGCGGCCGGGCGGGCGGCTCGGCCGGCTGGGGGCGCGCGGTGAACGCGAGGTGCTCGGGCAGGATCACGTCGCCGCGGGAGAGGATGGCGGCGCGCTCGACCACGTTCTCCAGCTCGCGCGTGTTCCCCGGCCACGCGTAGGCCGTGAGCTTCGCGATCGCCTCGTCCGAGAGCGACGTGGCCGCGCGCGCGTTGCGGCGCGCGTACTTGCGCAGGAAGTGCTCGGCGAGGGCGCGGATGTCCTCGCGCCGCTCCCGGAGCGGCGGCAGCCGCAGCGGGAACACCGAGAGCCGGGAGACGAGCTCGGGCAAGACGCCCGCGCGCGCCCACGCCTCCTCGATGCCGGGCGTGAGCGACAGGACGACGCGCACGTCGACGCGGGTGGTCTCGGTCGACCCGAGCCGCTCGACCTCGCCCTCGGCGAGCACGCGGAGCAGCCGCGCCTGGAGCGAGGGCGTGAGCGGCGCCGGCTCGTCGAGGTAGATCGTCCCCCGGTGGGCGAGCTCGAGCCGCCCGGCCCGCTCGGTGAACGCGCCGTCGAAGGCGCCGCGCCGCCAGCCGAACAGCTCGCGCTCGAGCGCCTCGCCCCGGAACGCGGCGCACGTCACCTTGACGAACGGCTGCTCCTCCCGCGGGGAGCCCACGTGGATCGCCCGGGCGACGACCTCCTTCTCCGCCCCCTCCTCGCCCTCGATCAGCACGTGCGTCGCCGCCTTCGCCACCTCGCCGATCCGGGCGGCGACCTCGCGCATGGCCTCGCTCTCGCCGGCGATCTCCCCGAAATCGATCGGGTCGCGCTGCTCGCGCTCGAGGTAGCCGGCGTAGTGGGCGAGCTGCTCCCGCAGCCGCCGGTTCTCCCGGACGGTCGCGACGCCGGCGATCGCCTGCCGGAGGACGACGGCGAGCTCCTTCGAGTTCCAGGGCTTCTGGACGTAGCGGTCGACCGCCCCCGAGTTGACCGCGTCGATGAGCACGGTCATGTCCGCGTAGGCGGTGAGCAGCACGCCCGCGGCGTCCGGCCGCCGCTCCTTCGCCTGCTTGAGGAACTCGATACCGCTCATCTCCGGCATCCGCTGGTCCGCGACGATCACCGCGGGATCGAGCCGCTCGAGGAGCGAGAGGGCCTCGGCGCCGCCCAGCGCGTAATGGAGCTTGAACGACTTCCTGAAGGCGAACCGGAACGCATCGAGGTTGTCCTGCTCGTCGTCGACGACGAGGACGTCGAAGCTGTTCCAGTCCAGATCGCGCATCGGGTGGCCCTGCCTCCCAGAGTTACTACAGCTCGGCGCGACCGTGACAGCGGAGGTGGCGCCGCCCGGCCGCCGGCGCGGCGCTTGCCGCGCGGACTTTCGCGGACTGCCGCGGTCCGCCGGCGGCGTTCCGCGGTCCGCCGGCGGCGTCCTGCCGTCCGCCGTCCCGAGAGGGGGCGTCCTGCGGTCCGCGCCGCGGCGCCCGCGCCCAGACGGAGGCGAGCGTTCGTCCGGCCGCGACGCCGGCGGCGCCGGGGCGGATCGATTTCTCCGCCGCCCCAGAAATACGCGGTAAGCTCCGCGCCCGCCCGCGAAGAGGGCGGGCTGGGCGAGCCCCACACGGAGGAAGCCGGATCATGCTCGAGGACATCATCAAGGAGCTGCGCGAAGGGATCGACAAGGCCATCGAAGCTCTCCGGCGAGACCTGGCGAAGGTGCGCACCGGGCGCGCCAACGCGGCCATGCTCGACGGCATCCGCGTCGATTACTACGGCGTGCCGACGCCGATCGTGCAGATGGCCACGGTGTCCGTGCCGGAGCCCCGGCTCATCACGATCAAGCCCTGGGAGAAGAACCAGGTGAAGGCGGTCGAGAAGGCGATCCGGGAGAGCGATCTCGGCTTGAACCCCCAGGTGGACGCGGATCTCATCCGGCTTCCGATCCCGCCGCTGACCGAGGAGCGGCGCCGCGAGATGGTGAAGCTCACCAAGAAGAACGGAGAGGACTGTAAAGTTGCCATCCGGAAGCATCGTCGAGACGCCAACGAGATGATCGACACCCTCGAGAAGGACGGCGAGGTCAGCGGCGACGAGGCCGACCGGTCGAAGAAGAAGGTCGAGGACGTGGTGGCCGAGGGCACGAGGCAGGTCGACACGGTGATCGCGACCAAGGAAAAAGACATCCTGGACGTGTGAGCGGGGCCGCCGCGGCGCTGGCGGCCGAGCGCGAAGGCCGGGCCGCACGATGCGGCGTCCCTGGTCATCGCGGGATGGGTCCGGGTCCTCGGGGCGAGGGGGCGCGAGGGGGCGCGTGGTCCGCGGCCGCCTGGCGCCGCCCGGCGTGAGCGGTGGCGCCGCGCGAGCCTCGTCGAGGACGGCCCTGGAGGTGCCCCGCAGCCCTGCCGGCGCGGGGCCCGGGGCAGAGCCCGCGCCGGCGCCGGACCGACGCCCGGGCCGACAATGAAGCGTTCAACGAAAAAGAGGCTTGCGGTCCCCCCGGTCCGAGTCGGTAGGATCAGGAAGGTCGGCGAGTGGACGTCTGAAGACGCCCATTACGGTGCGAGAGGCCCTGCTTGACAGGTTTTCGGTAGCATGAAACGGTTGGTGCTCGAAGCCAAAGGCCCGGAGCCGTCTCAAGGATTCCCGAGGTTATGCGAGCGATCGCTTCAGGAATGACGGACGTTGGTCTCCAACGCGACCACAACGAGGACAGCTACGCCGTCCTGTCGGAGTATGACCTGTTCATCGTCGCGGACGGCATGGGGGGCCACCGCGCGGGGGACGTAGCGAGCAGGCTGGCGACCGAGTCCATCGCGGACTTCTTCCGGTCCACGTCGCGGGAGGACGCCACCTGGCCATTCCACTTCGACACCAGCCTGTCGGAGGAGGAGAACCGGCTCCAGGCGGGCATCCGGGTCGCCAACCGCCAGATCTTCGAGCGCAGCATCCGGTCGCGCGACTGCGCCGGGATGGGCACGACGGTCGTGGGGGCGCTCTTCTCGAAGAAGAAGAACCGCATCTACGTCGGCCACGTCGGCGACAGCCGCGCCTACCGCGTCCGCAAGGGCTCGATCAGCCAGCTCACGCGCGATCACTCGCTCTTCAACGACTACATCATGGCGATGCCCGAGCTCACCGAGGAGCAGCGGGCCGAGCTCCCGCGCAACGTCATCACCCGCGCGCTCGGGATGAACGACAGCGTCGCCGTGGACCTGATCAGCGACGAGCCGCAGCCCGGCGACGTCTACCTGCTCTGCTCGGACGGCCTGAGCGGGATGCTCTCGGACGATCAGATCCTCCAGATCGTGAGCTCGACCGAGGAGGTGCCGGAGATGTGCCGCCGCCTCATCGCCAAGGCCAACGAGAACGGCGGCGAGGACAACATCACGGCGCTCGTGATCCGCATCGACGAGCAGGACGAGGCCGAGCTCCCGAACAGCGCGACGATCGGCCCGCCCGCCGACTCGCAGCAGGTCAACATGGGCGAGCGGTCGACGGTCCCGGCGGCGTCGGCCTCGCGCTCCGAGAAGAGCTGACGCGCGAGGGGCGTGGCCTGCGCCCGCGCGTCACGGCCTCGCGCTCCGAGAAGCGCCGACGCGCGCTCTGCGAAGCGCCGACGCGCGGGGGCGCGGGTTAAGTGCCGCGCGCCCCCGTCGGCTCAGCTCCCGCAGCTGTCGAGGGCGAGGGCGCCCCGCGTGATCTCGCAGGTGTACTGGCCGTCGGTCACGGACGGGCACTCGAAGACGACCCAGATCTTGCCCGCGTCGACCCCCTGCTCGCTGTCCGCGTCGAACCAGAACTGACACTGTTCGTCGGACGTGGAGACGAAGGCGGTGCCGCTCGTCTTCGCCGACGAGAAGATGATGCTGCCGCTGGCGGGCATCTCCTTCGTCGCCGCGGGGCTGATGTCCACGATCTTGATGCGGACGTCCGTGGCGGCGGTGCTGTTCCTGAGCGCCATCGTCGCCGAGACGTCGAAGGTGCCCGAGCCGGTCACGGTGCAGTCGACCGTGGCGCCCTCCTCGCCGTCGGCGACCATCCGGAGCCGCCGGGCCGCGCTCACCTCGCCGAGGACCTCCAGGTGGTTCCCCACGTTGCAGCTGGCGCCCGGTTTGACGAAGTTCAGGGAGTAGGCGGCGCGCGGGGTGGGCGGCGCCGGGTCGCTGCAGCCGAAGCCGAGCAGGGGTAGAAGGCCGAGCACGGGCACGAAGCCGAGGCGGGCGAGACTCATGGCAAGCTCCGGTGGTGGGTGGCGGCCCCGAGGCCGCACCTCGCTTCTATCGTACTCGAGGGCCCCCGATCAAACGGCGGCCGCGCCCCGCGCGACCGCGCGACGAGCGCGAGCGGCCGCGCCCCCGCGCCCCGCGCGCGCGATCACCCGCGGGGCGCCTGCGCCTGCGCGTCCTCCAGCGCCTGCGCGACGTCGTTCCAGAGGTCCTCGCCGCCCTCCAGGCCGACCGAGAGCCGGAGGAGGCCGTCGGCGATGCCGAGCGCCTCCCGCGCCGCCGCGGGCACGGAGGCGTGGGTCATGATGGCGGGGTGCTCGGCGAGCGACTCGACGCCGCCGAGGCTCTCGGCGCAGGAGAAGATCGCGAGCCGCTCGAGGAAGCGCGAGGCGACGGGGAGGCCGCCGCGCACGACGAACGAGATCATCGCGCCGGGCGCGCGCATCTGCCGCGCGGCGAGCGCGTGGCCGGCGTGCGTGGGCAGGCCGGGGTAGTTCACGGCCTGGACGGCGGGGTGCTCGGCGAGCCTGCCGGCGATGAGCGCGGCCGACGCGCACTGCTGGCGCATGCGCACGCCGAGCGTCTTGATCCCGCGGAGCACGAGGTAGCAATCGAACGGGCTCGGCACGGCGCCGATGGCGTTTTGCAGGAACGCGACCCGCTCGGCGAGCGCGTCCTCCGAGGTGATGAGCGCGCCGCCCACGACGTCCGAGTGCCCGTTCAGGTACTTCGTTGTCGAGTGCGCCACGACGTGGGCGCCGAGGTCGAGCGGCCGCTGGAGCACCGGCGTGGCGAACGTGTTGTCGACGACGAGCAGCGCCCCGTGCGCCCGCGCGATCTCCGCGATCCCGGCGATGTCGAAGATCTTGAGCATCGGGTTCGTCGGGGTCTCGATCCAGATCATCCGCGTGGCCGGGGTGAGGGACTTGCGGACGACGTCGAGGTCGCTCATGTCGACCGAGGTCGAGGCGATCCCCATCGGCCGCATGACCTTGTCGAAGAGCCGGAAGGTGCCGCCGTAGACGTCGTCGCCCGAGAGCACGTGATCTCCGGGCCGGAGCGTGTGGAGCAGCGTGGCGGTGGCCGCGGAGCCGCTGCCGAAGGCGAAGCCGTGGCGACCGCCCTCGATCGCGGCGAGGCACGCCTCGAGCGCCTTGCGGGTGGGGTTGCCGCTGCGCGAGTACTCGAACCCCTTGTGCTGGCCCGGCCGCTCCTGGGCGAAGGTGCTCGCGAGGACGATCGGCGTCATCACCGCGCCGCTCGTCGGATCCGGCGGCTGGCCGGCGTGGATGGCGAGCGTGTCGAGGGCGAGCCTGTCGTGACCTAGGTGGGGCTTCATGCGGTCGAGACTTATCCCACGGGCCGCGTGCGTCCACGGTTTTGGCGCCCGCGAGGGCCGGGCGCGCGCGCGCCGCCAGCGCTCCTGGGCCTGCGCTAGCCGCGCGGAGAGGCCGCGTCGCTGGCGCGCGGAGAGGCCGCGTCGAAGGCGTCGAGCAGCGCCCGCGCGCTCTCGACGCGCCGCTCCGGATCGCGGTCGAGGGCGCGGGCGAGCGCGCGGCGCTGCCCCGGCGAGAGCGCGCCCGCGGCGGCGAGCGCGTCGAGGCGGAGGCCCGACTCGCCGATCTCGACCAGCATCGCGGCCTGCTCGCGCGCGCGCGTGAGCGGCGCGCCGGTGGCGAAGGCGACGAGGGTCGCCGCCATGGCGTAGACGTCGCCGCGCGCGGTCGGCGGCGATTCGCCGCGGGCGATCTCGGGGGCGACGAACGGGAGGGTGCCCCGGTCGGCGGTCTCGAGATCGGGATCCATGCCGCGGAACCGCGCGGCGCCGAGGTCGACGAGGCCGACGTCGCCGAGCGGACCGAGCAGCACGTGATCGGGGCCGAGATCGCCGTGGACGAAGCCGATCGGGCCCGCGGCGTCCTCGAGCTCCTGGAGCTCGGCGAGGGTCTCGATGGCGGTCCGGACGACGTGGGCGACGAGCGACGCGGGCGGCGGACGGCCGCGGCCGCGCCATCCGTCGAGCACGTCGCGGAGCGAGGCGCCCTCGCGCCGGCTCTCGAGGAGGAAGGGGCCGTGGCGATCGACGCCGACGCGCGCGAGCGCGGGCAGGGCAGGGTGCCGGGCGAGGGAGAGCGCCTTCGCCTCGCGGACGATGGCGGCGCGCCCGGCGTGCGCGTGGAGGGCGCCGGGGGCGAGGCGCTTGCAAACCAGCGTGGGGCCGGGCGGCGGGCCTCCGAGCCGGACCAGCGCCACGTCGAAGGTGGCGCCCGCGCCGAGGTGCTCGACCAGCTCGGTGCCGTCGGGAGCGGGGTAGGGCATGGGCCCTCAGCCGCCCCCTCCCGGCGCCGGGGCCGCCTCGCCGCATTCGCGGAGCCACCGCAGCGCCTCCTCCGCGCCGCCCTTGCCGCGCACCGCGAGCGCCCACCGCGCCTCGCGCCAGCGCGCCACGAAATCGGCCCAGCGCGCCGGCGCGTCGCCCAGGCCGGAGAGGGCGGCGACCCGATCGTCGATGCGCTGGAAGGGGAACACCGGGTTGCCGAGCCCGAACCGCGCCTGCGCCCAGTGGACCACGCTGATGAAGAGGCCGTACCGGCAGCGGCCGGTCGCCTCGTCGACGCCCACGACCGGCGACCTCCAGTCGAGGTGGATGTCGTCGAGCTCTGGCAGGCGCGGATCGCGCTTGCCCACGCAGATGTGCATCGCCTCCTCATCGGGCCGGTGCACCTCGCGCCAGCTGTCCGCGTCGAGCGGCTCGCCGCCCCGGAGCAGCGAGCCCATGCTCCCCGTGAGGGCGCCGAGCAGCGGGCCTCGCTGGTGCTCGATCCCGCCGAGGATCGTGTCGCGCGCCATGCGGCGACCGCCCGTCCCGGCGAGCTGGCCGTCGAGGCGCTCGCGCATCGCCGCCGGCTCGGCGTAGACCGCTTTGAATCCCGCGCTCCCGCCGACCCACACGTTGCGCAGATACCTGATCTGCGCCCATAGCCCGAGCGTAGGGTCGATATCGCGGATGCGCTCGAAGATGCGCACCACCACGTTGACGCACGACGGCCCGAACCGGGTGAGCGCCTCGCCGAGGTCGCGGGGCTCGGGGGCGCCCCAGAACGCGTTGTCCAGGTTGAGCTCCGCCCCGGGGCAGCGAGCGAGCCGGTCGGCGAGGCTCCTCTCCAGCGCCTCGCGCAGCGGGCCCTCCAGCCCGGCGAGGTGCGGGCCCGCGCCTGCGTCGAGTGAGCCGGTCATGCGAACATCGTATCACGCCGGCCGCGCGCATCGCCGTGCCGCGGGACGCGCGCCGCGGTGGGACCCGCGCCGGCGACGCGCGACGGAGCGCGCCGCGGCAGAGCGGGGCGCGGCCCGCGCGGCGAGCTCACCGGCGGGCGTCGCCGCCGCCGCGCGCGCGGCGGCCTGTGGGATGGCCACGCACCTGCACGGGGGGAGGGCGGTGGCCAACTTTTCTTCGCGTCATGCGGCATATCTCTGCGTTCATCGCGAACGTGATAGAAGTCTTGAGAACGGCATGGATCCCAAGATTTTGGAGATGCTCTTCATCGCTGTTAGCAACGGCGTCGCCCTCTTTATCGGCGCTTACGTGGCGCGCAGATCGGCAGATCTCAGCGCGGACCGCCGGGCCGAGCACGAGGAGAGGGCGGAGCTCCAGCGACAGCGGCGGGAGGCGCTCCTGGAGCGGCTGGCCCTCCAGCGGCGCGCGCTCGACGACTACGCGCGGATGATCGTCCGGTGGTCGTCGGCGCCCGCGTCCGGGGCGCCGCGCACGCGGGAGGAGGACCTCGCGGCGGACCAGGAGTCCATCGCGATGTACGCGCAGATGGCCAACGCGTTCGGGAGCCGGCAGTTCGCCGAGCAGGCCGCCGCGACGCTGCACGCCGTGCGCGCCGGCCGCGGCAATGTCCAGGTGTTCCCGTTCTCCGTGCAGATCGCCTCCGCCTGCTACCAGGAGATGATCCGGGCGATCTCCGAGCTCGAGAAGGAGATCGGCCTGCCGGCGCCGCGGTCGCCCGCGCGGCCGTTCCTCCCGGACGAGGAGCTCGCGAAGGAGGCGACTCGGCTGTTCTCCAGGAACGTCGTGGAGCGCTCCGGGATCGATCTCGGCATGGTCGATCAGATCCTGGAGCGCGTCCGGGTGAACCCGTCCGAGGAGGCGGACAGCCCCAGGTAAGGGCTCACGCCTCCGGCTTCACTGGCTCCATCCCATCCGGATGAGCGCGTAGAAGATGAGGAGGCGAGGCACCCGGAACAGCACCATGGTGAAGAAGTAGCGCGGCGGGATCCGGTACAGCCCCGACAGGTAGCAGAGCATCGAGAAGGGGACCGGCGAGACGCTCCCGACGGCGATGGCCCAGTACCCGTAACGGTCGAACAGTCGATCGATCTTGGGCCGCGTCCGCTCGAGGCGCGCCGCGAAGATGCGGAAGCGCGCGAGGTGGGCGGCGAGCCGGTATCCCGTGCAGCCGGCGAGGAGCGAGGCCACCGAGATCGCGATCATGGGCCCGACCTGCGAGCCTCCCGAGGTGATCGCCGTCAGCATGTAGAACTGCGGCGGGATCGGGAACGAGAACGCGTCGGCGAGGTAGGTCCCGACAAACATCCCGGCGAGGCCGAAGCGCTCCACGAACCCGCGGCCGAGCGCGTCGAGCTGGTCGCGCGCGAGGTGCGCCGCCAGCGCGATGAGGCCGAAGAGCGCGGCCAGGCTGAGCACCAGCTGCACCAGCGTGCGCCACAGATCTCGCCGGTCGTCGCGCGGGCGCGCCTCGCTCGTTTGCTGGCTCAGACCGCCTCCTGCCGGCGGCGCTGGAGCCGCTCGATGATCCGCCTGCTGCGGAGCGTGCTCTGGAAGATCCGCGTCGCCTTCTCGAGGGCGTCGAGGAGCCTCTGCGCGTCGCCGTGCTTGTCGACGGACGCGAACGGCCGGTGCGCGTTGATGACCTCGAACGAGTCCTGCTCGTCCTGATACGCCGAATAGAAGATCACGGGCACTTCGGGCTGCACCTTGCGGATCTGGTCGCAGACCCAGAAGCCGTCCTGCCCCGACATCCGCACATCGATGATCACGGCGCAGGTGTCCTCGGTGAACGCGGCGACCCCGTCCAGGGCCGAGGCGCACACGACGAGGCGATATCGCTCCGAGAGGAGGGCGCCGAGCGGCTGCCAGAGGCCCCTGTCCTCGTCGACCACGAGCACGAGAGGAAGCCGCGTGGACTCGGGCTTCTCGCGATCCGGCCGCTGGGCTGGATCGGCCCCGAGCAGGGTATCGGGTTCCTTGGAGGGCATTCGGCGTGGATCGTGGAGCGCGCGTCGGAGCGCCCATGACACAATGTACCACGCCCTGCGCATCGAGCCAGCGCGGCGGCGCGCTCGGCCGGCGCGCTGGCTCGATGCGCGGCGAGCTCGGCGCGCGGCGCGCAAGAGACGGCGCGGCGCGGGCGTGGCTCCGGCGCGCGGGGGCGCGCCGCGCGCGGCCGCGCCGTGGGCGGCCGCGCCGTGGGCGGCGGCCTGGGATTCGTCTATGCTGGGCGCCGAGGCGTGGCCTCATGGTGAGGCCTGCAGGCCGTTTGCAACGCGCCGCGATCCTGCCGGATCGCGCGCTCGCCTTCTCGTGCGCTGACCCGGTCTGCCGGTCGGCAGCGGGTCGCTCGCCGGGGAGAGCCCCACAACCGAGATGAGCTGCCCATGAAGAACGCAGGACTCCGATCGATCCCCCTCGTCATCGCCGCTCTCGGCCTCTTTGCCGCGGGGTGCAAGGACGAGGACAACTTGCATGCGTGCAGTGAGCTCTGCAAGCACCGCATCCTCTGCGCGGAAGAGCAAGGGGACCCGCCGCCGAGCAAGACCAGCTGTGAGACCGCGTGCCTCGGCCTCGAGGGAGAAGGCCTCGTGGAGCGAACCGAGGAGTGCGTGAACGAGGCGTCGTGCGATTACGTGGCGTGCGCGGACCCCTGAGCCCGGCGAGCGCGCGCGCCGCGGGCGGCGGGGCGCGCCGGGCCTCCCGGCGGGGAGGCCGGCGCGATGACGGCCGGCGCGATCACGGCTCCGCGTCGCACTCGGGCGCGTCGCGGAGCTTGCCCGAGGCGAGCGGCGCGTCGAAGCGCAGGAGCTCGAGATCGACGAGATCGAGGCGCTTGAACGTCAGGTTCAGCGGGCCGACCGACACGCCGGCTTCCGCCTCGGCGTAGGCGCGCACGCCGCCGTCGACCCGCGCGTCGTACGAGCAGTAGGGCGGCGCGGTCTCCGCGCTGACGCGCGCGTACGCCTGGACTCCGACGTTCGGACCGACGATGCCGTACAGGCGCGACCGGAGCTCCGCGCCGGCGCTCACCTTGCCGGACGCCGTGATCGCGCCGGGCGCCCCGATCGAGGCCGTCCCCGAGGCCGAGCACGAGGGATCCCAGATCGTGCGCCACGTCCCGTTCTTGTAGTCGACCCCGGCCTCGATCTCGGCGGTCGTCTGCGCCTCGGCCGCCACCTCGGCGGCCGTGAACGACAGCCCCACATCGGCCGTCGCCCTCGGCACGACGTTGGTCGTGACGACGATGGGCACGGGCCCCACCCAGAACGTCAGCGTCGGCAGCGGCACGCTCGGGACGCCCCCGGCGAGCTCGAGGAGATCGACCGTGCAGCTCCCCGTGACCGTGCCGGAGCCCTGGAGCGTGGCGCTCACGTCGAGCCTGCCCGAGGCGACGAAGCGGAGCTGCTTCAGCTCCGGGACGGGGTTGATCCCGCCGCGCGGGCCGACGTGGACCTCGAAATCGAGCACCGGAGAGAGCTCGGCCGTGACGTCGAGCGCCGCCGTCCCGTGCGCGGTGACCCCGCACGAGGCCGGGAGCGAGGCCGAGGAGAGCTCGAAGAGCTTCAAGGAGGCGCCGGACGCGATCTTCAGGGCCTCCGCCTGGCTCGCGATCGGCTCGTCGCCCTCCAGGCCGAGCTCGCGGGCGCGCGCGAGGTGCTCGTCGATGGCCTGCGCGTACTCGCGCGCGTCGTAGTGGACGTGGACGTGCCCTTCGGTGATGAACTCCGTGAGGTCGGCGGGGGTCGTCTCGAGCGCGACCCGCGCCGCGTCGAGCGCGCGGACGCGCACGACGCGGGCGAGGTAGCCGCCTCCCTGCGTGCCGCCGAGCACGTCGCCCGCGGCGAACGGCGGCAGGCTGCCGTCGTGGGTGATGACGAGCTCGCGCTCCCCGAGCTCCGCGGCGACGAACCCCGGCTCCTTCTCGGGCACGCGGGCGCGCTCGGACAGCTTGAGCGGCTGGACGACATCGACGGCGCCGGGGGCCGGCATCTCGGCAGGATCCGCGACGTCGTCCGCCGTGGCGGCGCACGCCGCGAGCCCGGGAGCGCCGATCGCGAGGAAGACGGCGGAGATGAGCCGCGCGGCCAGCGCGCGGCTCCGAGGGAGCGTGGTTTTCATGGGCGCGGACCCTATGCGGGCACTGTGGCGAACCGGTTACAGCGGCGAGACTTGCTGTCTCCGGGAGATGGGATAAAGGCTCACCGCGATGGATGGATATCCATGAATCGCTGTCTCCGGGGCTCGCGAAGAGCACTTATTGAATCGAGCGATGTACGGAGCCCCGCGCGACGCGCTCGTGAGATGCCGCGCGACGCGCTCGTGAGATGCCGCGCGACGCGCTCGTGAGATGCCGCGCGACGCGCTCGTGAGATGCCGCGCGACGCGCTCAGGACGTGACGTGCGAGCGCGCTCATGAGGTGACGCTCGACGCGCCCATGAGACGACGTGCGAGCGCGCTCCTGAGGCGACGCGCGAACGCGCTCATCGAGGGCGACGGCGTGGAGCGCGTCGCGCGCTCGGACCGGGGCGCGCATCGCGCTCGCGCGGGGGCGGCCGAGAGAGGGGGGCTGCGGCTCGCGGGTGGAAGGAAGAAGGCAGAGCGCGGAGATCGCGCGCGTCGCTCCCGCGGGCATGCCGCGTCGGGAGGGCGGCGGGTCGCCGGGCGAGCCGCTGCGCGGGCCTTGCTGGAGGCGCCGCGCTCGTCAGGCGGTCGCTCGCCGGGCGCCGCCGCCTCTTGCGTCGCCGGGCGCCGCCGCCTCTTGCGATGCGCAGGGCACGGCGCGCCCGTTCGGGAGGCGCCGCAGCCTGTACCGCGGCGCTCGGGCGAGGAACGCGGCAGGCCCGCCTCGGCGGTCTGCTGATCCGTCGTGATGCGATCAGCCTCCGGGGCACCCGTCGCTTGCTGGGCGGCCTCGGGCTTGTGTCCTACCTGGGGTGAGTAACGGGATTCGAACCCGCGACAACTGGAGCCACAATCCAGTGCTCTACCAACTGAGCTATACCCACCGTTCTTCGCGGCCCGGGGGCTGCGAAGGCCTGGCAGAATACTCAGCTCCGCGCAGAGTGCAATCGGGTAAACGCACGGCGCGTCGCTCTTTTTGGTCCGGGCTCACTTCCGGCTCCCCCCGGGCCCCGCGTTGCTCCCCGCGCTGGCCCCCACCGCGCTGCTCCCCCCACCCCCCTGCCCCCCCTCCCGGCTCCCCCGCCTCCCTCAGAGCGTCGCCCACCGGCGCAGCGCGACCCGGCGGGCGCGGTCGAGGTCCGCGCGGTGGCGCGTCGAGATCGGCGCGCGCTGCGCGGGCGGCGGCCCGGATGCGCCCACCGGCTCGTCCGCCTCGCGGCCGGAGGCGGCGATCAGCGCGGCGGCGAGCGAGCCCTCGATCGCGGCCAGGTCGTAGCCGCCCTCCAGGAAGACGGCGAGCCGCCCCCCCGCCTTCGCGGCCGCCATCGCTGCGAGCCGGCGGCCCATCGCCGCGTAGGCCGAGCGCGACAGCTTCATCGCCGCGAGCGGATCGCGCTCGTGCGCGTCGAACCCCGCCGAGACCAGGATGAGCTCGGGCGCGTACTCGTCGAGCACCGGCAGGACGAGCTCGTCGAACGCCGCCTCGTAGACCGCGTCCGTCGCCCCGTCGGACAGCGGCACGTTCACCGTGTAGCCGGCGCCCTCGCCGCCGCCCACCTCCTCGGCGGAGCCGGTGCCCGGGTAGAACGGCCACTGGTGCAGCGAGCAGAACAGCACCCGCGGGTCGTCCCAGAAGATGTCCTGCGTGCCGTTGCCGTGGTGCACGTCGAAATCGATCACCGCCACCCGCGACAACCCGCTGCTCAGCGCGGCCCTCGCCGCCACGGCGACGTTGTTCAGGAGGCAGAAGCCCATGCCCGCCTCGCGCGTCGCGTGGTGGCCGGGCGGGCGCAGCAGCGCGACGCCGAGCCGACCGGGGCCGGCGAGCACCGCCTCGACGAGCGCCACCGCGGCGCCGGCGCCCCGCCTCGCCGCGTCGACCGAGCGCGGGACGACGTACGTGTCGGGATCGAGCGCGGCGTAGTGCCCGCTGACCCGACCGAGCGACTCGAGGTAGCTGGGCGCGTGGACCCGGGCGAGCTCGTCCTCGGTGGCGTCGCGCGTCGCGACGCGCTCGATCGAGAGGCCCGCCGCGGCGCAGCGCTCGATCGCGCGGCGGGCGGCCTCGAGCCGCTCCGGGCGCTCGGGGTGCGCGCCGCGCGCGCGGTGTTGCTCGAACAGCGCGTCGTCGACGACGTAGAGGCGCGGGGCTTCGGAGTGCGGGTGATTCAAGTGCACCATGAGCTGGGTGGAGAGTTGTAGCAGCGCCGCAGCGGATGGTAGCTTGCCCTGAGCCCCCGAAAGAAGGAGTGGAGACGCAGGATGCGCGGAAAGATCATCGCAGTCTTCGCCGTGATTGTCCTCATGGTCGGAGGGCTCTCGTACGCCCTCACGCGCGCCTCCCTCGCGGAGATGGGGCGGCCGGGCGAGGCGTCGCGCGCGCTCGCGGCCGCCATGGCGCAGCTCCAGGTGGACGGCCTCGTGCTGGAGCGGTGGCTCGCCTCCCACGCGAGCGACCCGAAGCTGCGCGAGCCGTTCAACGCCGGCACCGCCCCGGCCCGCGCCGAGGCGGCCACGAGCGCCGCCAACGCCATCCGGGAGGCGGTCGCCGCCTCGCCAGAGCTCGGCAGGACCCCGCCCTCCCTCGTCGTCCTGGTGGACACGAAGGGCGTGGTGCTCGGACGGAACGGCTCCGCGCTCATGCGCGGGGACAACCTCGGCGCCGTCTACCCGTCGCTGAAGCGCGCCGTCGAGCAGGGGGTGACCGGCTCGGACGTGTGGGTGAGCCGGGCGCGCAACGAGCAGCTGCTCGCGTCCTACGCGCCGATCCGCAGCGACGCCGGGCAGATCATCGGCGCCGTCGCGGTGGGCACCGCGCTGAACGACGAGCGGCTGACCAACGCGAGCGAGCGCACGAGCGGGCGGCTCCTCGTGGTCGCGATGCAGTCGGGCGACGGGCTCGACGTCGTCGCGAAGTCGCGCGACACCCCCCCGCAGCTGGTCGCGGCGCTCACCGCGTCGCCGGCGAAGGACAGCGCCCTCCAGGCGCTGAGCTCCGGGCGGGCGGTCGACATCGGCGGGCTGTCCGGCGAGTACGGCGCCGTCGGGCACGCGCTCGAAGGCTACGGCGACGGGCGGCGGGCGGTGCTGCTCAGCATCGCGCAGATCCGGACGCCGGGGCTCGCGAGCTCGCTGGTCTGGCCGCTGCTCGGCGTCACCGCGCTCGGGCTCGTGCTCGTCGTGATCGCCGCCTACTTCCTGGACGCGTACATCTCGCAGCCGGTGTCCGAGATCGAGGACGGCCTGCTCGCGATCATGAACGGCCGGACCGACCTCCGGTTCGGGATCGAGCACGCCGAGCTCGGCGGGCTCGTGTTCCGGCTGAACTCGCTCCTGAACCAGCTGCTCGGCGTGCAGGAGGACGAGACCGACGCCGAGGGGCGCCCGTCGCGCGCGCCCACGTCGGCGTCGTTCCGGGACGCCCTCGAGGTCGACGAGCGGATGGCCGCGCTGTCCCCCGGCGAGATCCCGGCCGACGCCAAGGCGCTGCTCGAGGAGCCGGAGGACGCCTACTACGCGCGCATCTTCGCCGAGTACATCGCGGCGAAGAGGTCGCTCGGCGACCCGGTGGATCACATCACCCGCGACGCGTTCGTCGCCCGCCTCAAGGCGAGCGAGCAGGAGCTCGGGCGGAAGCACGGCAAGCCGATGCGCTACAAGATCGAGGTGCGCGGCAAGGAGGTCGTGCTCCTCGCCGTGCCGCTCGCCTGACGCGCGGCGCGCGCGCCGGGGGCCGCGCGGCGCGCCGCGGCCGCTCAGTGCAGCACGGCGTCCGGGCCCTCGTGCGGCTCGACGCGCCCCGACGAGGGCTCGCGGCGGAGGGCGATCACGTCGGAGAGGTCGCAGCCGAGCGCGAACGCGGGCGACGACGTCGTGACGATCCACTGCACGTTGGGGAGCGCCGCCCGCAGGCGGGCGGCGAGCGAGCGCTGCCGGTGCGCCGGCTGCTGCGCCTCGATGTCGTCGATCAGGACCACGCCCTCGGCGAGCCGCGGATCGCCGGTCGGGTGGGCGGACGCGAGCGCGCGGAGCGCCAGCGCGCCGAACGCGATGGTGTGCCGCGCGCTCCGCCCGAGATCGTCGAAGTCGACGCGCTGGCCGTCCGCGCGCTCGAAGATCGGCTCGAGCCGCAGCGGATCGACGCCCACGTACGTCGCGTCGTGGCCCTCGAGCAGCGCCTCGAGCACCTCCCTGAGCGCGCGCTCGAGCGCGCCGAGCCGCGCTGCCTGCGCGTCCGCGCGCGCGTCCGGCCGCGCCTCGGGCTTGTTCTTCGCGCGGTCGCGCGCGATCGCGGCCGCGACCGGCACGAACGAGAGCACCTGCTTCGTCTCGCGGGCGAGGTCGGTGCGCGTCGCGTCGTCGAAGCTCGCGGCGGCGCGCACGTCGTAGCGGAGGATGCTGCGCTCGGGCGTCGTCAGCACGATCGCGGTGCGGGAGAACCAGCGCGCGCCCGAGAGCGCCACGAGGACGAAGCCCCCCTCGGCCGCGCGCCGCTCGAAGAGCGCCTGCTCCCGCCGCCGCAGGAGCGCCGCGTCCTCGGGCTCGTCGAGGCGCGCGTTCGGGCTCGCGACGCGCAGCGGGTGCGCGCGCGCCGGATCGTCCGTGCCGAGCATCCAGTCGGTGACCACGAGCGGGGGCGAGCCGTCGTCGCCGCGCGATTTCAGCTGTGCGACCGCGTACCCGGGCCGCGTCGACGCGATCGCCGACAGGATCGAGGTCTTGCCCACGCCGTCGCCGCCGAAGAGGACCACGAGCCGGCGCGGCGCGCCGTCGGCGTCCTCGAAGGAGAGCGAGAGATCATCGAACGGACCGACGTGGGCGAGGCGGACGCGGGAGAGCAGCACCGCCCGCGAAGCTACCACCGCGCCGCGCGCGCGGAACGCCGCAGCGCCCACCTGCGCCGCACGCGCCGGCCGTCCGCCGTCCGCCGGACGCACGGCGGCGCGGGCGGCGCGGAGGTCGGCGCGCGGAGGCGGGGGCGCGGAGTTCGGCGCACGGCTGCGATCGGCACGACGCGCGCCTTCGACGCGCCGTGGCATGCGCCGCGCGTGGATTCCTTCACTCCTCCAGCGAGCCCGCGCGCGCCGGCGCCTCCGCGCCGCCGGATGCGCGCGGCGGCGCCCGCGCATCCGGTGGCGCGCGGTGGCGCGGCGGCCTAGAGTCGTTGTCCGGGGTCGTATCGTGCTGCGCAAGCTGCCTCCGCCGGATTTCCGCTACGTGTGGCTCCACCCGGAGCCCGGCTCGACCGGCGCGCTCGCCGCGGCGGGGACCGCGGGGCTCGCGGGGGCCTCCGCGGCGATGTGGAGCGCCGGGAGCCACGCGCTCTCGCTGGGGCTCATGGCGGTGGGGAGCGCGCTCGGCGTGCTCGCGCTGGCCCGCGCCGAGCACCGCCTCCGCGCCCAGCGCGGCGCGCGCGAGGTGGCGATGGCCGTCGTGCCCTGGGGCGTCCTCGTCGACCCGGACACCGAGCCGCGCGTGCTGCGGTGGCCCGCCGTGAAGCGGGTGAGCGTCGACGTCTCGCACACGATGCGCGGCGGGACCCCGGCCGTCGTGTCGAGCCTCGTGACGGTGCACACCGCGCGCGACGTGCTCGCCGGCCGCGCCGCGGGCGCGGTGGACCTCGAGCGGCTCCTCGCCAACCTCGAGGGCTACGCGCAGGAGGCGGCGCGGCCCGTCGCCGGCGACATCGAGGGGCAGACGGTGCTCGGCGACGGGGTGACCGAGCCGATCGCCGCGGCGCTGCTGCAGGCGGCGGACGGCGTGTGCGCGACCAGCCAGGGCGCCGCGCAGCTCGCGCTCCCGGGCGGCGGCTACCGCACCGCGGCGGCGCGCGCGGCCGCGCCCGAGACGGTCACGGTGCTGCGCTCGGCGCTGTCGTGGAGCTACGACTGCCCCGCCGACCCGCGGCCGCTCGCGGCGATCCTCGCGGGCGTGCTCGGGGCCACGGAGCTCGTGCCCGAGCTCCTGCGGCTCGCGAGCTCGCCGCACCCGGTGGTCGCCGCGTTCGGCAAGGCCGCGGCGCTCCGCCTCGGTGCGCCGCCGAACCGCGCCGGCTCGCTCGACGAGGTCGCGGCCTTCCTGTTCGAGGAGGACGTCGAGATCGGAAAGCGGTGGATCGCGTCGGCCCCGACACTTTGTTTGCGACCTGGCGCGGAAGCTTGCTAGCTAAAGGGGTCGGCAGCGCGAGCGCTGCGGTTCGAGCGGCCTGCGCGCGGGGGCTCTCGGCCCGCGGGGCCCGGTCCTCACGGCGCGCTGCGTTCGGGTCGTCCACCGCGCCGGGTCGGCTATGAAACGGGCTCCGTCGCCACCGAAGCCGTCTGCGCGAGGAGCGCGCCGCGCGCTGGCCGCCGCGTGCCTCCTCGGCGCCTCGCTCGCCGCGTGCGCCGAGCCCCACGCGTCCGGACCGCCGCCCTCGCAGAGCACCGCGCGCGCCGCGCCCTTGGACGCGCCGATCGCCGCAGCGGTCGCGGCGGCCGCGGCCGCCGCCGCCGTCCCGCCGCTCGCGCCGCCCCTGGCCCTCGGCGCGTGGGTCGAGGCCGTGCGGCTCGAGCGCTGGGCCGAGGCGGCGGAGCGGCTCGACGCCCTGCCGATGGAGCAGCGGGCGCTGCCGGCGATGAAGTACGCGCGGGCGCGCGTCGCGCTCGAGCTCGGCGATCACGGCAAGGCCGTGGAGCTGCTCCACGGCCTGGAGCAGGAGCTGCCGCTGCTCGCCCGCGAGGTCTCGCGCTACCGCGCGGAGGCGGCGTTCGAGGTGGGGCCGTTCCTCGCGGCGGCGGCGTACTTCGAGGCCACCGGCAGCGCGCCCGGCCTCGCGCGCGCGGCGATCGCCTCGATGAAGGGCGGCGATCTCCAGAAGGCCCGCGCGCTCGCCGATCGGGCGGTGGTCGCGGCGCAGCGCGCGCGGCGGTCGCGCGACGAGGCGGCGGCGCGGCTCGCGCGGGCGCGGGTCCAGCTCGGCGTGCGCGACGCCGCCGAGCGATCGGGGGACAAGGGCGGCGCGAAGGCCGCGGCGGCGGCGCTCGCGCTCGCCGACCTCCGGTGGATCGTGAAGAGCGCGCCGTCGTCGCCCGACGGGCGCGAGGCCGCGGCGCTCCTCGCCGAGATGCCGGGGCCGCTCTCGCCGGACGACCGGCTCCAGAAGGTCGACGCCATGGTCGCCGGGGGCAGCGCGGCCGAGGCGATCGCCGAGCTCGACAAGCTCTCGGGCGTGCCGGCGTCGGAGCTCCACCACCGCAGGGCCACCGCGCTGTACCAGGCGCGCGACTACGCGGGCGCGGCCGAGGCGTTCCTCAAGGTCGCGGCCTCGCCGTCGGCGCGGCAGGCGGAGCAGCTGCACCTCGCCGCGCGCTCGCTCTCCCGGCTCCACCGCGAGGCCGAGGCGATCGAGCGGCACCTCGCGGTCGCGCGCAAGTTCCGGAGGACGCGCTGGGGCGAGCTCTCGAGCCTGCTCTCGGCGCGGCTCCTCATGCAGGTCGGCCGCTACGCGGAGGCGGTCGCGCAGTACGGCCGGTTCATCGACGCCTACCCGCGGAGCGAGCGGCGCGACGACGCGCTCTACGAGCGGGCGCTCGCGATGCTCTCGACGAGCGGCGCGGCCCGCGCGCGCAAGCCGCTGGAGCAGCTCGCGCGCGGGGCGCGCCCGGCCGACGCGGCGCGGCTGCGCGAGCTCGCGGGGCTCGCGGCGCTTCGCGGCGGCGATCGCGACGGCGCGGTGCGGCTCTGGACGGAGGTGATGAAGGAGCAGCCGCTCTCGTGGGGCGCGCTGCTCGCGCGCTCGCGCCTCGCGGCGGTGGGCGCGCCCATGCCGCCGCTGCTCGTCCCGGCGTCGCTCCGGGACGCGCGGCCGGTGGAGGTGAAGCTGCCGCCGGCCGCGGCGCTGCTCGCGTCGATGGGGCTCGACGGCGACGCGGAGAGCTACCTCGCCGAGAACGAGCGCGAGGTGACGGCGGCCTACGACGGGCAGGAGAGCGAGGCGCTCTGCCGGATGTACGGCATGCTCTCGCCGGCGAAGCGCCGTTACCGGGTGGGCACGCAGGCGGTCTCCGCCGCGGCGCTCCAGCGCGCGCCGTCGGAGGCCGATCGCTGGACGTGGGAGTGCGTCTATCCGGAGCCGTACGTCGGCGAGGTGCGCGCGCTCGAGGCGCAGCACGGGCTGCCGAAGGGCCTGGTCCACGCGCTCATGCGGCAGGAGAGCGCGTTCGATCCCGTCGTGGTGAGCCCCGCGAGCGCGGTCGGGTTGATGCAGCTCATGCCGGCGACCGCGCGGAAGGCCGCGAGCGAGCTCTCGCTCGGCTTCGAGCTCGGGCAGCTCAAGAGCGCGCCGCTCAACCTGCGCCTCGGCGGCTTCTACATCGGCAAGCTGCTGCGGACGTTCGACGGGAGCCTGCCGCTCGCGACCGCGGCTTACAACGCCGGCCCCAAGGCCGTGTCGCACTGGCTCGAGGGGAAGATCGACCGGGACACCGACGTGTGGGTGGCGCGGATCCCCTATGACGAGACGCGCACCTATGTGGGGCGCGTCCTCGCGAACCTGGCGCGGTATCAGTGGCTGGACGGCGGGGACGCGGCCGTGGAGATGCTCCCGCTGACGCTCCCCGCGGACGCGCGCGCCCCCGCCGACGCGTACTGAGGGCGTGAGGGCGGCCGCGCCGCGGCGGCGCGGGCGTTCTTCCTGCGCTGAAATTGCGCTGTGCGCTTGAACTCGAGGCCGGGTGCGCTCACCGTGATGGGGTGGCAGGAACCGCTGGCAGCGACGGCGTGTTCAAGCGCTGCGGGGTGCTCATCCAGCCCTACGCGGACGCGCGCTTCGTCGGCCGGCTGCTCACCTCGGCGCTCGCGTGGCTGCTGGTCCTCTTCTCGGTGGCCTCGCTCGTCGAGCCCATCGCCGGCCGGCTCGCGATGGTGCTGCTGATGCCGTTCGTGCTGCTCGGGTCGCTGCTCGCGCTGCTCTGCCTCGCGTGCTTCCTGTACACGCCGATCGCGTGGCTCTGCGCGGCGGTGGGCTCGTCCGGCGCGGCGGTCGTCCGGGTGAGCAACGCGCTCTGGATCGAGCGCCCCGGCGACCGCCGGTCGTTCCCGCTGTTCTCGCTCACGCGCGCGCGGCTCTCGAGCTCCGGCGGCGAGGTCGCCCTGAGGACCGACGACGGCGACGTCATCCGCGTGCGCGTCGACGACCCGGTCGACGCGGAGCGGCTGCTCGGCGCGATCGCCGCCGGGCGGGCGCGGGGCACGTGGAGCGCCCGGCTCTACGACGACGCGCCGCGGCCGCTCCGGCGCCGGCTGTTCGTCGGCGTGGCGACGCTCGTGTCGCTGATCTGCTGGTCGGTGCTCGATTTCGACCTGGCGCTCTCGCTCGGCGTCATCACGGGCGCCGCGGCGTGGGTGCTCGCGGCGCTGCTCCGGGAGGGCTCGGCGCTCCGTGTGCTCGTGGCGGGCAGCGACGGGCTCTCGCTCCGGGACGAGGCCGGCGAGCGCTTCGTCTCGTTCGGATCGATCGAGCGGGTCGACGAGACCGCGCTCGGGGTCGAGCTCGTGCTCACGGGGGGCGAGGAGCTGCCGCTGACCCTCGTGCCGCCGCAGCTGCTGCGCGATCCCAGCGAGACGGGGCTCAGCATGGTGCTCGCCGAGCGGCGCCGCGAGCACCTGCTCGCGCTCGTGCGCGAGCGGAGCGGGCGCGGCGCGCGCGAGGTGGGGCGGGCGGGCGCGCTCCTCGAGCGCCGCGGCCTGACCGCGCCGGCCTGGCGGGCGGCGCTGCGCCGCCTCGTGAGCGAGGCCGGCGCCGACTACCGCACGGCGAAGCTCACGCGGGAGCAGGCGTTCGCGGTGCTCGAGGACGGCGACGCGCCGGCCGAGCTCCGCGTCGGCGCGGCGCTCGCGCTGTCATCGACGCGCGACGACCAGACGGTGGAGCGGCTGCGGATCGTGGCCGAGGGCTGCGCGAACCGCGACGTGCGGCTCGCCATCGAGCAGGCGGCCGAGGGCGACGTGGATGACGGGATGCTCGAGCAGGCGCTGTCGTCCTCGGCGGCGCGGCCGCGCCTGGACGCGCCGCGGTGCGCGACGCCGGCCGCGTGAGGTGACGCCGGCTGCGTGAGGTGACGCCGGCCGCGCACGGCTGCCCGGAGGGGCGCGCTCCTCGCCGGGCCAGCGGGCCGAGTCGATTCTTCTCGCCTTCCGGCCTTCCTGTTCTCAGAACTCTCTCCCGGAGGACGCGCGGCTCTTCTAGGCTGTGCCCAGCCGAGCTGCCGCGGGCGCCTGCGCGCCTGCGGTCCTCCGAGGTACCCCCGATGGAAGGCCCGCTCCAGGACCCCTACGCTCCGGTCGCAGCGCACGCGCCGCGCCCCCGCGCGCAGGCCGGCCGCGCCGCGCGGATCGCGCTGCTCGCGGTCGCGCTGCTCGCGTCGGTCGGCTTCGGCGCGCTCGTCGTGGCGCCGCGCCTCCGCGCGCCCGCGCCTGAGAGCACCCTCGTCGCGCGGCCGACGCCCGCGCTCGTCGTCGCGATCCGCGACCTGTCGCGGCTCGAGACCACCGAGGTCCACGTCGAGAAGGTCGTGGATCTGGCCGACCGGCAGAGCCGCCTGTTCGGCCTGGTGCAGGCCACCGACGCCCTCCTGCTCGTCGCGGTCGGGCACGTCACCATCGGCGTCGATCTCGCGCGGATCGGCGAGGGCGACATCGCGATGGATCCGGAGACCGGGGTCGCGCGGCTCACGCTGCCGGCGCCCGAGGTCTTCGCGACCCGGCTCGACGAGGATGCGACGTACGTCTACACGCGCAAGACGAGCCTGCTCGCGCGGCGCAACGAGCAGCTCGAGTCGCGGGCGCGCAAGGAGGCGACCGAGGCGATCGAGAAGGCCGCGCTCGAGGGGAACGTGATGACGCGCGCGAAGGCGCAGGCCGAGCGGCAGATCACGGCGCTCGCGACCCAGCTCGGCGCGAAGCGGGTGGAGATCCGCTGGCGCGACGTGGGCGTCGGGGGGGACTGACGCGGGGGGCGTGTCGGGGGGGGGGACGCGATGCCGGACCGCGGTGCAGGGGTGCCCCCGATGGGGCGCGCTTCAAACGCCGGCCCGCCACCGGTCACGGGCGACAATGACGGCCGCTTCGGCCTCCCGACACATACCACAAAAATGGAATTCCGTTCTTCCAAGCTCGCATTTAGTATGCGCGCTCACTTCGACAGGCCGAGCGTTTGCTCGCCTGTGTCGAGGTCGAGAGACGAGGAGCGGACCATGCGGGAGCGATCGAAGAAGCTGCTGGTATGGGTAGCGGGCGGCGGGGTGGGAATCGCCAGCTCGGTGATTGCGGCTGGCGCCGTCGCGTCGACCGTGGTGATCCTCAATCCCGCGGAGATCGCGGGCAAGGTGTCGTTCAGCACCGAAACGCTCACGAGTGCCATCGTGTCCGCCTATTCCACCGACGGGCTTGAGGCGCGGGAGACGATCACGACGAGTCCGTACTCGCTGACGGTGGAGAGCGGACACAGCTACAGGCCCAGCATCGAGGCCTTCTTCAGCAATCCTACCGCTGGGTCGACGTCTCTGCGGATCAGCCGATCGTCACCGTTGCTCGTTGACAGCGCGAACGGGCCGACCACGGTCGATTGGAACTATTCGAGCATCCATCGAGTCAACTTCACGATCGACATCGCCGGAGGTACGATCGAGTATTATCAGGTGAATGCGTCCGCAGGCACCAGCGCGGAGTCTTACAGCGCGACTACCTACGGGTACCCCTCCAGCCCGCGGCCGTCATCCTTCACGAGCTGGAACGCGATGATCCCTCGGGATGCGGTCAAGGTGCAGGGTTCGGTCGACTTGATCGCCGCCGACGGGACGACCCGGGTCAGGCGTCGCCTAAGCGAGCAGACGGTCAATCTGCAAGAGGGGCAAGCGAGCGTGATCTGGCCGATCGATCTCACCAGTACGGGAACGCTGGCGGGGCTCATCGCCTTCACGCCTGGCGGCGGCATCACCAGGCAAACTTTGTACTTTCAGGGTGTGACCGGCACACCGGCCCAGGGAATCACAGGTTCGATGGTGGTGCCCTCTGATGGGTCCTACACGCTTGAGCTTTCACCGGGCCAGTACGACGTGTACCTGCGGAGCAATTTCCTACAACATTACTCCGACACCAGATCGTACCGCGTCAACATCGCCGTCGGCTCGACGGCCACCCAGGATTTCGTCGAGACGTTGGGTACGGGCCAGGTGACGCTGAACGTGAGCGGCCTCGTCTCCAACGCCGATCTCTCCTGGGCATCCTCGCAGCTCATCCGTCAGGATCTGGGCCAGGGCCTCCAGACTTCGGCCGAGCACTACACACCGGCCGATGGTCAGTTTGAACATTGGCTCCCGAGCGGAGTGTGGAAACGCTACCTCCTGAGGTTCGGCCTCTTTGACTCGTCCGACCCGGAGCTCCCCATCAACGTTCAATACTATCGCTATCATCATAATGACAGCAGCGCTCTATCGATCACGGTCGCTCCGGGCGCGGTCCAGAGCCTCGGTGACGAGGATGTGGTGCTCGTCAAGAGCAACGCTTACTTCTCCGTCAGAAATTTGTCATCCCTCGTGAGCAGCCCTTACGTCGATGCGTACAGGTACGAGTATAATGGTGACAATTCTACGAAAACGTACAGATGGTTCCGCGCCTACGGCTCCTCGACTCAGAAGGACGAGTCCGCCTTGACCATGGTCGCCGAGCCGGGCACCTATACCATGAGAGCGTACGCCACGGTCAATGGATCCGTGACACAGCTCAGCACCCAGGACGTCACGTTCGGAACACCGGTACCCACGCTCCCGAGCACGGATCTCTCCCATCCAGAGGTATTGGTCAAGCCTATCGAGAGCACGGCGCTCACGGTAAGCCTGGAGTTTCCGCAGGTGACATCCCCCGGCGTCACCACCGTGACCGAGACCCCCTTCGGTCCCGAGCCGCCGGAGGGGTTCATTGCGTACTGTGCGGACGGGCAGGCCGCCACAGACATATCCGGATGCAGCCCTATTTACTACGACATCAAGACCACAGCTGCCTACCCAGATGGTCTAGCCGATCCGTCGGTGAAGGTGTGCGTGAAGAGGCAGATCGTTGGTCCCGAGCCGACCGAATTCTTCGTTCTCGGTCACTACAATGAGACAGAGAGGAGATGGGATCCGCTCGAGCCTCCGCCGGGAGCGGACAAGCCGGCGTTGAATTGCATCGACGATCTCGCGGCGTGCGGATGCGTCGATGAGGCGAGCTGCGGTATCGATTACAGCGATCCAGACTCTCCGGTGAGCGTGATCCAGGTCTGTGGCATGACCAAGAGCTTCTCGCCATTCACGGTGCTGAAGGGAAGACTCAAGTTCACCAACACGGTGGACGGTGTGGCGTACGAGGGACCGACGGGACCGCCTGCGCTGCAAACGTGGACGGTGCAGGAGGGCGGCGTCTATCGCATCACGGCGATCGGCGCTCGCGGTGCCAGCGCATCGCAGGCAACGAACGTCTCCGGCGGCTGCGGCGCCCGGATCGTCGGAGACTTCATGTTGTCGGCCGGTGACAACGTCGCGATCCTCGTCGGCCAGAAGGGGACCTCTGCCCCCTACAGCGGCGGCGGCGGCGGCGGGACGTTCGTTACATTGAACGGCTCTCCCCTGGTCATCGCCGGTGGAGGCGGCGGGGTCCGCTCCGGCGCGCTGGTCCATGGTCGCCATGGGAGCGTCGGCACGGGCGGTGTGAGCGGGTCGGTGAGCTCCAGCTATACGTCCGGGTTCATCCCGGGCGGCGCCAACGGCCTCGGCGGTAGCAGGATCGCGTCCTATGGCTCCGCCGGCGGCGGCTGGCTGGGCAACGGCGCCTCCGACGGAGCCTACGGCGAGGGCGGCTTCGCCTTCTCGGCCGGGATCCTGGCCGGCAAGGGCGGGGTTGGAAAGTCCTGCGGCGGGTTGGCTCACGGCGGGTACGGCGGCGGCGGCGCCGGCAACGGCTGCTATGGCGGTGGCGGCGGCGGCGGTTACTCGGGAGGCGGCGGTGGCCGCGTGGGCGGCGGCGGCGGCTCCTGGAATGCAGGCGCCAGCCCCGCGGGTGACGAAGGCGTGTGCACGCCGAGCGGCCACGGCATCGTCACCATCGAGCACCTGAGCCAATAGCTTCGAGCTTCCCCGAGAAGCAGCGGGGAGACGCTTGCCCCGCACACGTCGAGGCCGGCGCGCCTCTTGCAATCTCTCTGGCACCCGATGATCGATGATGCCCCGGCGTCGCCGAGGGCGCACCGTCGTCCCTCTCGACGGTAGCCTGCATGGGACCCAGCTCGCCGGCGACGTGCGCCAGCTCCTCGCGCTCGACGAGCCAGCGGTCGCGTCGCGCGAGCTCCGGACGAGATCCGGACGCGGCTCATGTCAAGAAGTGCGTTCACGGGCGCCTCGGAGGACCGCGTGGGGATGCTCGAGGAAGCCGAGGGCGGCACGCTCTTCCTGGACGCCGTGGTGCCGATCCGCCTCCCGCCACTCCGCGAGCGGATCGAGGACATCCCGATCCTGGTGCGCCACCTGGAGCAGCAGCTGGCCAGCCGTATTCCCGCCGCTGCGCCTCTCCCTGAGCACGTCGTCAACCTCTTCGTCGAGCAGTCCTGGCCTGGGAACGTGCGGGAGCTGCGCAATGCGGTGGCGCGTGCTCTCGCGCTAGGCGCGCCGGAGCCCGCCGGATCGAAGCCGCAGTCGCCCCCTGCGTCCGGTGGGCTCGACGTGCGGCTTGACGAGCCGCTCCTCGTCGGCCGGAGCCGCGTCGCGAGGGAGTACGAGAAGGCGTACATGGAGTTATAGTCGACTCGAGCCTCGCCGTCGTCAGGCTTCAGGCCGCCGGGCGGTCCGGTCGCCGAGAGCTGCCTGGATTTCGCGGGCTCGCGCGCCAGGCGGAGCGCCCGGTACAGGTCGAAGTGGACGGGGGGCTGCGCCCTTGCAGCAGTAGCGGATCGTCTGGAAGGTTCACTTTTCCAAATGGCGCCCCGCGCGCGTCGCCACCCATTCGCAGCCGCGAACCTTGTCCCAGGGGGCGACCATGCTGCGTATCGTCCGGCCTCTGATTTCCGTAAGCACCGTCGTCGTCTCGCTCGCCGCGTGCGCGCAAGGCACCACCTTGGACCACCCCGTCGATGGGAGCCACGGGGAGGATGGGAGCGCGGGGGAAGCTGGCCCGTTCGGCGCGATCGGGCACGTCGGCGAAGGGGGGAGCGCTCGCGACGGGAGCGGCTGGGATCCGCCGCCGGGGAGCTCTGCCGGCCCGTGCTCGGATGTGACGCACCACATCTATCTCGTCTCGCCCTACCAGGAGCTCTTTTCGTTCCATCCCGCCGACCTGGAGCTCCATCGTATCGGCAGGCTGGGGTGCGGCGATGGCGGCCCGTTCTCGATGGCCGTCGACCGGAACGGCGTCGCCTGGATCGTCGACTGGAACGGGTCGGTCAGCCGGGTCGACATCGCCACGGGTCGCTGCGAAGTCACGCCCTACAAGGTGGAAGACGGGGCACCGTTCCGCAATTTCGGCATGGCGTTCGCCGCCGATGACGGCCCCGACCAGGAGACCCTTTATGTGCGAGACGCGGTCTTCTTCAATGACACGGACGGGGCGAACCCCGCCCGGACGCTCGGCGTCTTCGACAGGCGGTCGTACGCGGTCCGCCCGCTCGGCCAGGGCGCGGGCGCCAACGCGGACCTGACGGGCACGGGCGACGGCCGCCTCTTCGGGTTCGTGAAGCAGCCGGCGGGGGTGTCGTCCGTGAGCGAGCTCGACAAGCTCACCGGCGCCACGCTCTCGGAGAGAGCGCTGCCCGGCGTGACCATCGGCTCCAGCTGGGCGTTCGCGACGTGGGGGGGCGACTTCTGGTTCTTCGTGACCAACGACGAGGACGCGCTCTCGTCCAGGGTCTATCGCCTGGACCCTGACTCCCAGGCCCCGCCGGAGCTCGCGGTGCCCGTGCTCCTCACCGCGGTCATCGGCGCGGGCGTCTCGACGTGCGCGCCGACCGAGGTGCCCCATTAGCCCGTCCGCCGGTCGGAGCGATCGCGCGCGACCGCCGCGCGCGAAGGGCTCCTGGCGATCGCCTTCCGGGTGTAAGCTGCCGGGCGACGAGCGCGTTGCTCGGAACATGAGGATGAGGAGCGCCAGCGCATCGCCCTTGGTCTTGATCGTTCTGGGGATCGTCGCTGCGTGTGCAGCAGAGACCCCGTCTCCCGACTCTCCCTCCGCCGCCGGCGAGCCGCCCCCGGCCCGGGGCTGCACCCAGATCGGGTGCGTCAACGGCTTTACCCTCCGGCTCGCGTCCGAAGCGCCCTGGCCTGCCGGTGCGTATCGCTTCGTGATCACCGCCGACGGCGAGACAACCACCTGCGAAGGAAAGCTGCCGCTGCCGGACTGCGCGGCGGGCCGGGCGCTCACGTGCAGCGGCCCGAGCCTGCTCATCGGCGAGTCCGGCTGCGCGTTGCCGCCGAGCGCGCACGGGTTCTCCGAGATCCAGATGAGCTCCGCGCCCGGGCAGGTCACCGTCGAGATCTCGCGCGACGGCACGTCCCTCGCCGAGGCAGACTTCTCCCCATCGTACGTCGAGTCGCGCCCCAACGGCCCTGGCTGCGAGCCCGTCTGTCGCTCGGCCAGCGCCACGCTGAACGTGAAGTAGCGCCCCGCGCCGGCCGGGCGCGGCGCGATCCAGCGGGCAATGCATCGATGAGGGGTTGAGGCGCGGGCCCCTTCAGATCGATGCTCATTCGATTCTTCCACCTCGCACGAACGGCGCGTCACGGCATGTTGGCGAACCAGCGGTCGAGGATGGTTTGCGCCCGCCCGAGCTCCGAGAGCTCCGTCACCTCGTTTTGAGCGTGCATCGTCCGCTCCATGCCCGGTCCGAAATTCGCCGCCGGGATCTGGAGCGCCGCGAAGCTCGCCACCTCGGTCCACGTTTGCCGGGCCTCGACGCCCTGAACGCCGCTCTGTTCGAGGGCGGCGATGAGCGCGTGGCTCCGGTTCGGCGGCGCCGGCTCGGAGAGCTCCTCGAACCGGACAGCCCCTACTCGGTCCACGAGCGCGATCAGCCGGTCTTGCGAGGCGTGGGAGTCCGTGCTCGGACCGAACGTGTGGTGCACATTCACTTCCAGTTGATCCGGCACGACGCTGCCGGATCGGCCTCCGTGCGCCGAGGTGGCGTTCATCATTTCGTACCACGTGAGGCCGTCCACGACGTCGGGTACTGGCTCGAACGCGGCCAGGCGGGAGAGCACGCGCGCGAGCTTGTGAATCGCGTTCACGCCGGCCCCGGGCAACCCGCTGTGCCCCGTGCGGCCCGCGAACGCCAGCGTCGCGTGCGTGGAGCCGCCCGCGCCGAGCTGAAGCTTGTTGTCCGTCGGCTTGAGCACCAGGGCGAAGTCGGCGCTCCGGAGCTCGGCGTCCTTCGCCATCACCAGCCTGAGCTCGCTCCCGTCGAAGCCGCGCCCTCCGCCAGCGTGAAAAACGAGGGTGATATCGGCGCGCACCGGCGGCCTGCGCCCGGCCAGATCGAGCATCAGGCTGATGCCGCTCTTCTCGGCGGCTCCAGCGCCAAGCACGCGGCCGTTCTCCGTCCGCGCCTCCCCGCGATTCCCCGCGTTCGCCACGTCGAGCTGCCCGACGAGGAGAACCTTGGGGCCTCCCGACGCGCGCGTGAGCGGTGCCACCAAAGAGTTGCCGTAACGGCGCAGCGGTGAGGCCAAGGAGAGCGATTCGAGACGTTGACCCAGCTCGTCGGCCAGCGAGCGTTCCTCACCCGTCGGCGAGGGGATCTTGCATAGCCACAGCAAATTCTCGAGGAGCTCCACGTCGACCTCCGATCCGAAGCAACGATGCGGGCTGGCGCCTCGGCGGAGGCGCAACGTGCGCGCCAGCGACCGAGCCGCTCAGCATCGACCCGCTGGCGAGAGACCGTGCAGCACACGTCGCGCGCACGCAAGGGTCGCGTGCGGGCGCCGCGCAGCGCGCTGGCTCATCGCACATGGCGGCGCGCGGCTCGCTCAGTCATTCGGCAGCGGGGCGGGGAGCAACAAGATCGCCGTGAAGCCCGGCCCCAGTGGGGTCATCCAGCGCCGCGCCCGCCCGTGACCGAAGGACTGTACCTTGCCCACCGCCGCGAGGGCGTCGAGGGCCCGCTGCACCGTGCGCTGGCTCGCGCCGAGGGCGAGCGCCAGGGCCGAGCTCGACCAGGACTCGCCGTCGGCGAGGAAGGCGAGCACCGCCGCATGCTGCTCCTCGACGGGCCGCGCCAGCACGACGACCTCGCGGGCGAGGCGGGGCGCCAGCGCGAAGCCCCGCCGCGTCGCGCTCACGCTGGCCAGAGCCCGCAGCGTCGCGCGAAGCCGCCCGATCTCGACCCGGAGCCGCGCACGATGCGAGTCGTCGGCGCGCTTCGCCGCAAAGGCCGTCGCCACCAGCGTGTCCCTCGGCACATCTCCGGGCCATGCCTCCGCCAGCGCGCGCGCGAGCGCGAACAGGACCGGGCGTCGCGCGAGCGAGACCGCCGCGCGCGCGTCGCGCACGACGTGGCGACAGGCATCCACGACCAGCGCCTCCGACGCCAGCAGCGCCTCCACCTCCTCGAGCAGCAGGGGGCGCACCTCGCCGCGCGCGATCAGGCGTGCTGCCGGTGTGGTCAGGGTGAGGGCCGCGCCCTCGACCTCCGCCGTCAGCGCGGGGACACCCGCCTGGCGCGCGGCGCGCGCGGCCCGGGCGAGCGCAGCGCGCGCCGGCTTCGTCCGGAGGCGCCGCATCGCGATGCCGGCGACGACCAGCTCGTGGGCGGCCTTGAGCGCGGGCGGCAGGGGCGCCGGGTCGAGCTCGGCGAGCCTGTCCTCGGCCTCGTCGAGGCGTCCGATCAGCAGCAGGCGCCGGATCTCGAGGACCCGCGCATGCGCGGCGTTCACCCGGTCGCCGTGCGCTTCGAGCGTCATCCGCGCCGCGTCGAGCAGCTTCGCGGGCCAGTCCAGGTCGCGCGACGCGAGCGCGATCTCGGCCTCGGCGACCGCGCATCGCGCGCGGGCCACGGCCTCCTTCGCGCCGAAGGCGCGCGCCGCCCTTCGCAGGAGAGACTTCGCGCGCGCGAAATCGCCGAGCTGCGCCATCGCGATGCCGCGCAGCGCGAGCGCAGGCGCGTCGTCGCGCAAGGCGACCCGGCTCAGCGCGCCGAGCGGATCACCCGCCGCGAGCGCGCGCGCCGCGGCCGTGATCAGTGAGTCCATCCGAATCCCGCCACACTTGTAACTCCCGCCCGCTCGGCGCCCGATCCTAAACTACCTCACGACCGATTCAAGGAGTGAAGACGATGACGGCACACATGATCGGGACACGCGAAGACTGGCTGGCGGCGCGGCGCGAGCTGCTGGAGGCGGAGAAGGAGCTGACGCGGCGCAGCGATGAGCTGGCGCAGCGACGCCAGGCGCTGCCATGGGTCCGAGTCGAAAAGAACTACCGCTTCGAGACGGACGAGGGGGCGGTCTCGCTGGCGGACCTCTTCCGAGGGCGCTCGCAGCTCCTCGTCTACCACTTCATGTTTGGACCCGATTACGCGGCGGGCTGCCCTTCCTGCTCGATGATCGCGGACGGGTTCAACGGGTTCTCGGTTCACCTGGCCAACCACGACGTGATGCTCTGGGCGGTCTCGCGGGCGCCGCTCGCGAAGCTGCAGTCGTACAAGCGGCGAATGGGCTGGACCTTCCCCTGGGCGTCGTCGTCTGCGAGCGACTTCAACGCCGACTTCAATGTCTGGTTCACCGAGGAGCAGCAGCGCAAGGGGGGCGTCGACTACAACTACCGGCGCGAGACTGCGTTTGTGTGGCGCCCGGGCCAGGAGGGCGGCGGCGAGGGGGCGGAGTCCAAGATCGCGGCCATGTGCGGGACCGACACGGCCACGTTCCACCGCGATCGGCCGGGCATGAGCGCCTTCGTGCTGGAGGACGGCGCCGTCTACCATACGTACTCCACGTATGCGCGCGGCCTGGACGGGCTGTGGGGCGCGTACCAGTGGCTCGACCGCGCTCCCAAGGGGCGCAACGAGACGGGCGTCTGGTGGCGTCGTCATGACGAGTACGATGCGCCGGCGAAGAGCGTCGGCGCGCCGTGCTGCGGGTGAACCGGGCGTCGCTGTCGACGGTGCGACGGGAGGGCGAGAGGCCTCGAGGCCGGCGCGCTCTCCCCTCCGCGACGAGCTGAATGGACGGCGAGGAGCCTTATTCGCGCACGCGGTTCTGGCGATCGTGGACGCTCACTCCGAAGCATCGCGCGAGCGTCCGGTAAAGCTGCGAGACAGAAGGAGCCCATCGACCTCGGCGCGCTGCTCGAGCGGTCGAGCGCCACGTCTGATGAGCTCGCCGCGCGCGGGGTCCCGCGGTCTGATGGACTTGACGCCGTCGGAGGCGTTTGCTCGTCTGGCCGGACGGACGTCCAGGAATGAAGCCAACCTCTCGCACGCACTTCGCTCCCGCCGAGAGCACCGTGGCCGCCGGCGGAGGCCGCCGCCCCGCCATCGCCGATGTCTTCCCCGGCGCCAGCGAGCTGAGCGCGCTTTGCCGGGAGAAGGACTGGGGCGCGACGCCGCTCGGCCCTGTCGAGCGCTGGCCGCAGAGCCTGAAGACCGCGGTGAGCATCGTCCTCAGCTCGAGCTTCCCGATGATCGTGCTCTGGGGGCCGGAGCTCGTGCAAATCTATAATGACGCGTACCGGCTGCTCATGGGCGCCAAGCACCCGGCGGGGCTCGGACAGGCGAACCGGGAGTGCTGGCCCGAGGTCTGGCACATCAACGAGGGCATCTACCCGCGCGTCTTCCAGGGTGAGACGATCTCCTTCAAGGAGACGATGTACCCGCTCGCCCCGCATGGCCGAGTCGAGGAGCATTACCTCACGCTCTGCTACAACCCCGTCCGCGACGAGTCGGGCGCGGTGGGCGGCGTCTTCGTGACGGTCTTCGACGTCACCCAGGAGGTGCGGACGCGCATCGAGCGCGACCGCGCGCTGGCGGAGGCCAAGGCGGAGCGGGAGCGCCTCTATGAGGTGTTCATGCAGGTCCCGGCGATCATCGCCGTGCTCGAGGGGCCGGAGCACACGTTCACCGTGGCCAACCCGCGCTACCTCGAGCTCGTGGGCCGGCGCGACCTGGTCGGCAAGCCGCTGCGGGAGGCGCTGCCCGAGGTCGTCGGCCAAGGGTTCCCGGAGCTCGTCGACTCGGTGCGGCGCAGCGGCAAGCCGTTCGTGGCCCACGAAGCGCTCGTGAAGCTCGATCGCCGCGGCGACGGCGTGCTGGACGAGGTCTACCTCGACTTCGTGTACCAGCCGCTGAAGGACGCGGGCGGGAGCGTCTTCGGCATCATGGCCCACGCGGTGGAGACCACGGAGCAGGTGCTCGCCCGCAAGCGCGTCGAGGAGCTCGCGGCGGAGCGGGCCGCCATGCTGGGGCAGATCGCAGACGCGGTGGTGACCTTCGACAGCGAGGGTCGGGTCAACTTCCTCAACGACATGGCGCGCGCCCTCTATCCCGAGCTCCGCGCCGGGGCGACGCTCGCCGAGCAGCAGGAGCGGCTCCCGCTGGAGCGGCTGGACGGCACGCCGTACCCGGCCGAGCAGCTCCCCCCGGCGCGGGCGCGGCGGGGCGAGCGGGTGATCGACGAGACGTGGGTCGTGCGCAGCCCCGGCGCGGCGCCGCGCCGCATGCAGGGCAGCGCGGTGCCGGTCTACGGCGATCAGGGGCGGCACATCGGCGTGGTGCTCACCGCGCGCGACGTCACCGAGCAGCACCGGCTCCAGCAGCAGCTCGAGCACGAGCGCAACCGGCTGAACGACGTGTTCCTGCAGGCGCCGGCGGCGATCATGGTGACGCGCGGGCCGACGCACGTCATCGAGGCCGCCAACCCTCTTTACGCGCACGTGACCGGGGAGCGCCCGCTGCTCGGCAGGACGGTGCGGGAGGCCTTCCCGGATCTCGTCGACCAGGGCTTCCCCGCGCTGTACGACCAGGTGCTCGCCACGCGCGAGCCGTACGTCGGCAACGAGGCGCTCGTGCGGGTCGAGCGCTTCGGGCGCACGGAGGAGGCGTACTTCAACTTCGTCTATCAGCCGCTGATCGGGGAGGACGGCAGCGCGTTCGGCGTGATGACCCACGCGATCGAGGTCACGGACATGGTGCGCGCGCGTCAGCAGGCGGAGCAGCGGGCCGTGGAGCTCACGCGCCTCACGCAAGCGCTGGAGCAGTCGAACCGCGAGCTCGACCGCTTCGCGTACGTCACGTCGCACGACCTGAAGGCGCCGCTCCGCGGCATCGCGAGCCTGGCGCAGTGGCTCCAGGAGGACGTGGGCGAGCTCCTCTCGCCCGGCTCGCAGGAGCACATCAAGTTGCTGCTCGGGCGCGTCCACCGCATGGAGGCGCTGATTGACGGGATCCTGGCCTACTCCCGCGCGGGGCGGGTGCGCGACGCGGCCGCGCCGGTGGACACGGCGACGATGGTCAGGGAAGTGCTGGATCTCCTCGCGCCGCCGGAGCACGTCCAGATCGCGGTGCAGCCGGGGCTGCCCACGCTGATGGCCGAGCGGGTGCCGCTCCAGCAGGTGTTCATGAACCTGCTCGGCAACGCCATCAAGTTCTCGGCGCTGGCGCGCCCCGATCCCCTCGTCCGGCTCGGCTTCCGGCCGGCGGGCGACGCGTTCGAGTTCTTCGTCACCGACAACGGCCCTGGTATCGCGCCCGAGTACCACGAGCGCATCTGGGGCATCTTTCAGACGCTGGAGGCCCGCGACAAGGTCGAGGGGGCCGGCATCGGCCTCTCGGTGGTCAAGAAGATCATCGAGACGCGGGGCGGCCGGGTGTGGGTCGAGTCCACGCCCGGCCAGGGCGCCACGTTCCGGTTCACCTGGCCCGCATAGCGCGGAGGAGCCCCAGGACAGCATGTGGGGCACCGGACGCGTGCCGCGGGGCGGCGCGGCTATTGCAGCGTCATGGTGTAGGAACCATTGGCGCGGAGGCCGATCATCTGGATGACCCGGACGACGTACTCGCCAGGTTGCTCGAAGAGCCGCGATACGTCGTTGTCACCTTCCAGAAGATACTCCTCGAGGGGGAGCTCGTCGGCCGGCGCATCGCGCCGGCTCACCTCGACGCGGCCAGTGTCCGTATCCCGCAGCACGATGTGGACGTTGGCCGATGCGCCAGCGCTCACCAGGAACCAATCCTCGTCTTCTCCCTTGGCCAGCTCCCACGTGCCCTCGCCGGCCTCGCCGGCCTCCAGCGTGGTCGCCGTCTCCAGGGACGCCCCGTGATCGTCCGCGTAGAGGGAGATGTAACGATCGAGCTCTTCGGGTCTCGGGAGCAGCGGCGACGTGACCAGCTGTTCGCCCAGCGACGCACGGAGGTAGTATGTGCCCGTCTGGCTCGGCTTGAGCGAGACGGCCCGCTCCGAGGCCGATGCCACGAGGTTCTGCTGGGCGTCGAAGAGCTCGAGAGGCACGCGGCCACCGAGGGAGTAAAGCGTGTTCGCCTGCAGATCGACGGCGAACATGTCCGCGTCGCCGGGCGGCTCGATGCGCGCGCTCCATTCGCCGGGATCGACCCCGCTGGCCGAATCCGGGCCATCGCCGTGGTCGTCTTCCACGTGGCACAGGGGCCGCGACGGGTCGTCCGTGTGCCCCTCGCACGCGCGGAAATCCCGGAGGAGACCCAAGTAAAGCGAGAGCCAGCGGGAGAAGACCTCATGGTTCTCCTCGTTCATCGTCGACTGATCGACGGCGCCTTGCATCTGGTCGGCTCGAGCCAGCATCCTGTCGATCTGTTCGAACAGCGTGGGGCTCTGGTTGCGCCGCAGCCACTCAGCGAACGCGTCTCGGTTCTGTTCGAGCGTGCGCCCCTCGTTGGCCACGTAATCTGGCCGGGACACGCCGACCAGGTCGAAGTCGTAGGGAGCGCGAACGATCGCCTTGCGATCGACGTCGGCCATGGCGACCAGGTTCTTCCCATCGATCCCGTCGTACTGAATCACGAAATCGTTCAGCAGGTTCAGCAGCACTACACCCTGCTGGTCCACCTTGAACTGCGAGGTGTCGACCCCGGACAGGTCTTCCAATTCCTCCATGCCGCAGCGCTCGGCCATCTCGTCCTCGGGCTCGCGCACGAACGCGAGGTGCGTCTCCTCCTTGCCGGTCGGCGCGTCGTGGTAGGTGAGCCGTACGAGCCGAGTCTTGAGCGAGGGCACCTGCAGCTGATCGAGCACTTGATAAATAGTGTCCTCCATCAGCAGGCGCTGTTCGTAGGTCTCGAGAGAGTCCGCCTTGAGCGTGGGAGACAAGCCTTCCCTGTCTCCGCAATGCGTGACGAATTTCACCGACTTGCCGAGGTGCGCGAAGATGTTGTCTTTCTGCTTCTCCTCGAATTTGAGCGAGAACGGGCGAAAGCCGCAATTGAAGCGCGAGACTCCCCGGGCGATGATGTTCGCGGTGATCGGCGCCGCGCCGCTCTGGTCGCTCAGCTCGATCACGGCCTGCGAGCCCGATTCCTCTTTTGTTGGCGCGCTGTTCAGCTTCGTAAAATCGGCAGAGATCCGCATGTTCAACACGTCGCGGCTCTTGAACATGGGCGACTTCGAAGCGTCGCAGGTGAACATCTGCGAGCCCGGCGGCGTGTCGGGGGGCATCTCATCGCCAGGGTCGGCGGGCGTCTCATCGCCAGGGTCGGCGGGCGTCTCATCGCCATCGGGATCCAAGATGGCTTCCTTCGGGTTGTTGGGCGGCTCACTGGAGCATGCCCCGCTCAACGCGAGTCCAGGCAAGAGCAGGGCCGCAAGGGTGATCAAGCGCGCTTGGTTCATAGGACATACATCCATTGCGAATGGTTGGTGCCGCGAGAGGAAGCATTGGCGCCGCGGATGGAATATTCAAACCATGGTAAACGGCAATGCTTTTCTCATGTGCAACTGCATCGTTGATGCCGCCAGGGGGCGCGAGCCTTCAGCCGATTTGCCGTGGCGTCCTCGGCTCGCTCGCCTGGACACCTGGAGGGGTGTCGTCGCGGAGATTTCGATCCAGCGAAACGCGATATTTGCTATCGCATGAAAGAGTTTGGACGCGTTCTGCTGCTTGCTCGTCCATCGCCGCTTCCGCTGCACGAGCGATCCGTGACGCGTCCACGCGCGGCCTCGTCGTGCTTCAGCGCGCGATCAGCTCCCCGTCGGAGGTCCACCCCACCATCGCGTCGGGCGCCGTGGAGCCCGGCTCCGGGAACCACAGCGTGATGCGACCGCTCGTGGGCTCGCGCTCCGCTTCGGGGAACCCGAGATCGGGATCGCCCGGGTAGCTCCGCTGCTCGCCGTCCGCCAGCGTGACCGTCATCTGCCGGATGAGCGCGCTCTCCAGCTCGAACGCCACGCGGCGGCCATCGGCCAGGGTGACGCCGCTGCGACCGATCGATGTCGGCGCGTTCGCCAGCCACGCTTCGCGCATCGCGAGGCGCGGATCGCCGATGCGCTGGGCGTGCTCGCCGCAGGCCGGCGGAGCATCGCCGAGGCGCGCGCACACCGCGCGGAAGAACGCGCTCGCCGCATCATACTCGCGCACGAAGCGATAGCGCGTGGCCAGGATCTCGTCGTCGAAGATCGGAACGTTGGCGAGCGGCTCCGCATCGATCTGATTCAGCGCGATCTGCACCGCGGCGATCCCATCGACGATGGCAGCTCGGAGCGCGTCAGCCGGCACCTCTTCCCGCAAGGTCCAGATCAGCTGCCGGAGCGACTGGCCTGTCTCGTGATCGGCGCGACCGAAGCCCCAGAACGCGTCGGAGACGGACCGCTCGTAACCGTCCATCCTCCGGCGGCAGTCGACGGGCGTGCCCCCTTCGTCCAGCACCTTGCCATGGCAGGGATCACCGTCGAACACGTGCGCGAGGATGTCGGCGAAGGCCTCATTCGCGGCGGTGCTGAGGCGCTCGCCGAGCGGACCGGAGGCGAGCCAAAGGCCGTAGTGCAGCGCATGGCCCAGCTCGTGATTCACGACGTCCCTCTCCAGGTAAGGGTGTGCGCGCGTGGGCTGCGTGGAGTGTCCGAGCAGGATGTAGGAGCAGTTCCTGCGCAGCGGCAGCTCGAAGCGTCTGCTTCGCGATGGCGAAGACCTCGCTCGTGGCCTGCTCGACGGAGCCCGGCGCGGCGCCCGCGGCCGGCGAGGGCGCGGACTTAGCGAACGGAAGCGCCTGCTTCGCGAGAGCGAAGACCTCGCTCGTGGCCTGCTCGACGGAGCCCGGCGCGGCGCCCGCGGCCGGCGGTAATGCCGGATCCTGGGTCGGCGGAGCGCCGCGCTCGCTCTCGCGCGGCGCTCTGCCAGCGAAGGGGAGCGCCGGCGCGATCGGGCCCGGGAACGCCAGCGCCGTCTGCTCGTCGAGCCCCCTCCGGACCACCGGCGTACGCGGCGGAGGGGGGGCGACACGGCCGGCGCGCTCACCGGCTGCAGGAAGGGCAGGATGGGCTCTGAGATGTTGGACAGCGCTTGCGTCGTCTCGCTCAGCGCGACGCTCGCCGTTCTCTGCTTTGTTTGCCCCTTGGCGGCGCGGCGCGGCTTCCGCGTCGGCGCCTTCAGCGTCGGCGGCTCCGGCCGGACCTCGGGCGCCGGACCGGGCGCAGCGGCGAGGAGCGCGGTCGCCTCGTTGCGCACCTCCTCGTCGGCCGCGATGCGCTCGTGCCAGAAGCCGAGCAGGCGGAAGACGTCGCCCTCGCCCAGCCCGCGTGCCTCGAGGAAGCCGAGCGGGTCCTCCGCGGCCGTGAAGGCGCGGAAGAAATCGAGCCAGGCGCGGAGCTCTGTGTCGAGCGGCGGCAGCTTGCGGTCGACGTGCGCCTGAGCGGCCAGGCGATGCTGGTCGCACGCCTCGACCAGCGCCCCGTCCTCCATCGCGCTCTCAGCGAGCCGCGCGGACCACGTCGCCTCCACCTGCGGCCACGCTGCGACCGGGATCGCGGCGTGCTCCAGGCTCTGTTCCAGCGGAACGCCCTCGGCGACGTACGCAAGGACCGCCGCGTACGCCGAGAGCGCCACACCCGCGATCTCGGGATCTGCGGGCGGCGTCGGGTCGGCCGTCCTCTCAGCCATCGCCGCGCACCACCACCTCGCGCAGCACCCGCCGGCCCCGGCCGATGGGGAAGACCGCGCGCGCCACGAGCTCCACCCGCCGCGCCTCAGGCTGGAGCAGCACGGTATCGATGGGCGGCCGCGCGACCACGCGCTCGCCGGTGTCGTAGCGCGCGCTCACTGCCAGCGGGAGCGCCGGGAGCGCGAACACGAGCCGATCGAGCGACATGCCGTGTACGCCCACCGGATCCGCCGGGCGCGAGGTGCTCCTCGAACTGCAGCGAGGGGTGGGCGACGTTGCCGAAGCGGACGTCGTGATCGTCGGGCGGGAGCGGCATCCGGGTCGCCTTCCAACGCGCGTCGAAGGTGCCGGCGTACTCGAGGCGCGGGGACCAGTGCGTCATGATTGCGCCGAAGCCCATCGGGGGATGGCGATCCGAAGGTGAGCCGTGGGGCCGGTCCGGGTGCTCGATCTGCGGGGCCGGCTGGTCCACGAGCTCCGCGGCGCTCTTGGCTGCGCCGACGCCCGCAGGGTTGCGTAGCTCGACTACCGAGAGGTCCTCGGACATGCCGCCGTAGGCCCGCTCGTAGACGATCGGCGTCCGGAGGAAGGGCTGGGCAGGCCCGATCCTGACGCCGAAGACGCCCCGGGAGAAGACACGCGGGCCGTGGACGCGCAGCGGCGTCAAACGCCGCCTGACCTTCACGACGACGTCGAGCACCGGCACCTTCGCCGGGGCTATCGCGTCGCCGGTCACCACCACGTCCGTGCCGAGCTTGGCGACGCCGAGGTCGGACGGGAAGCGGAGGCTGCTCCGGGGGCTCCCGGGATCCCAGGGCTCGTCGGCGATGCGGACCGGGGCCGGATCGTCGGCGAGCGTCGGTCGGCCGCTCCGGTCGACGATGAAGGTGCCCTTGATGATGGCGACGAGGACGTCGTTCCCATCCCGATCGATCAGGGGTACGGGCTGGACTGCGAAGGGGGACTCGTTCGCGACGCTCATGGAGATGTCCGCGGAAAGCACCGGCATCGTACACGGCGTCGGTTCGCTGATCTGTTCCGCAGCGTCGGTCGTGGCGTCGGCGAGGGTCGACGGCTGGATATGCGTTCAGCGTTCTGGGGCTCGACCCTGACCTTGCAGGCGCCGTACTCGTCGGCAGCGCCATTGTGCGGCTCGGCCGCAACGAGGACGCGCGCCTGCTGGCCTGCACCGGGATCCCGCTGTGCCGGCGCGTCCTGTGGGGCTTCATGAACCGCGAGGGGCCCCGCATAGCGAGGCGGCGCGCCTGCAGGTGCAGGACGTCGACATGGATCGCGGCGCGCTGCGCCTCGAGAAGAACAAGAAGAACAAGACGAACGATCCCCGCGCGTGGGCGCTCTCGCCCGGCATCGCTCCAGCGCTGCGCGCCTGGCTCGCGCTCCGCGGGAACCCGGCTCCCTCTGCGCCGCTGTTCGTTATTACCGCGCCCTCCCAAAAGTGGAGTTCGCCCCGATCTCGATCCCTGTTCGTGATGGCTATCTCCTGAGTGGTCCGTGCTCCTCCATCATGGAGTCGGTACCGACCGGGGAGAGGAAGCCGGGGTGGATGCAGCGGCTCCGTCGTCGGTCGGCGCTCGCCGTCGTGGATTCCGTGTCCTCACCAGAAATTCTCACAGAATCTTGGACCCAAAGCTACATCGCTTCCGTTGTCATGCGTTCCGGCTCCTTGCCCTAAATTACCAGTGCACGTTGCTCCACGTCAGCACCGCCGCTGACGTAAGGCCGGGCCGACGGAGCGGAGCATCGGCGCGAGGCCGGCCACAAAATAGGTGACGAGGGGATGCGTGTTGTGGCGACCCGTCCTCCCCTCGTCGTGCTCCGAGCACCATGCAGGAGCGGAGCTCATGCAGGATCGTTCAAGCCGACGTGGATATCAAGCGCTGGATGACGGTGCTGCCAACGATTGAGCACCTGCGGCCGGCGCGCTGTCCCTGCTGCGACGCGGCCGGCCGACCCGTCGACGGCCCGCTGGTGATGCGTGGCCACGGCCTGCGCGAGCGTCAGGTGTACGGCCCGCTCGAGGCGGGCGGCGCTCCGCAGCAGGTCACGGTGCAGGCTCGGCGCTACCGCTGCAGCGCCTGCCGCGCGGTCGTGCTCGTGGTGCCTCGCGGGCTGCTGCCCCGGCGGCGCTACTCCGCGGCGGCGATCGGCTGGGTGCTCGCGCGCATCGGACTCGACGGCGCGACCACGCCCGTCGTCCGCGCCGAGGTCTGCTGCTCCACGATCCTGGGCGTCGCGGCGGCCGAGCGGTGGCTCGCGCCGTCGAGATGGATCGAGGCCAGTCGCCGCGGGCAGCTGTTCCTCCGGCTCGGGCGCCATGGCGCCGAGAGCACCCGCGCGCAGGTCGCCGAGCGGACGGCGATGCAGCTCGTCGCGCTGTCGCCGCGAGGCCGCGCCGGCGACCGTGCCGCTCACCTGGCGTTCCGCGGCGCCGCGCTCGCCGCGTGATGCCCATCCGCAGGCAAACGCGCGCTCCGGCGACTCCACCACACAGGATCGGGCACGGCGGCCGGCAGATGAGGCACGGGATCCACACGGGTCGTCGAAACGCACCCGTGGAAAGGACCGTTCGTGGACATCCTCAAACCCAAAGATCACGCGGAGGAAATCGCCATTTTCCGCCATGGTGTCATCGGGCAGATCTGCGCTCGTGATCTCGAGCACGGCGACCTCGCCCAAGCGCTACGCACCCTCTCGATGCAGCGCCTGCGTCCGCCCGGGAGCGCGTGCACGCGCTCTTTCTCGATACCGACCCTGGAGCGCTGGCTCTATGCCTATCGCCGGCGGGGGCTCGAAGGTCTGCGCCCTCGCGCCCGTCGCGACCGCGGGCGCGGCCGCGAGCTCGACCCCGTGCTGCGGCAGCTCTTGTGCGACATCCGGCGGGAGCACCCGGATGCCTCGGTGCCGCTCATCCTGCGCACGCTCTGCGCCGACGGACGGCTGTGCGCCACGGTCAGCGCCTCGACCGTGCGCCGCCTCTTCCGTCAAGAGGGGCTCGACAAGATCCCGCAGCGCGACGGCAAGGGGCCGACGACCCGGCTCAAGTGGCAAGCCGACCACCCCGATGCGCTCTGGCACGGCGACGTCTGTCACGGCCCCACACTCCATCTCGCCGGGCGCAGGGTCACCGTCCGAATCCACGCCTTGCTCGACGATGCTTCGCGCTTCATCCTGGTTACCTCGGTCGAGAGCGACGAGAAGGAAGACACCATGTTGCGGCTGCTCGTCCGCGCCCTCCGGCTCTACGGCGTTCCAAGCGCGCTTTATCTGGACAACGGCGCTACCTACCGGGGTGATGCCTTGCGCCTCTTCTGCTCGCGCCTCGGAATCACCCTGCTCCACGCGCGCCCTTACGACCCGCAGGCGCGCGGCAAGATGGAGAGATTCTGGCGGACGCTTCGAGAAAACGTGCTCGACCACCTGGGCTCGATCACCTCGCTGGAGGACATCTCCTCTCGTATTCAGGCCTTCGTCGACGTCCACTACCACCCGTCCCCGCACGCCGGTCTGATGGGGCGCGCGCCAGGGCTCGTGTACGCGCCCGGGCAGCGCGAGATCGACCCCCTCTCCGAGGCTCGTCTGCGCGAAGCGCTCACACTCCGGCAGCGTCGGCGCGTGCGCCGCGATACCACCGTCTCCGTCCGAGGGCGGCTCTACGAGCTCGATCACGGCTACCTCGCCGGCCGTGTCGTGACCGTCGCCTATTGCCTGCTCGACGAGCCTCTCGCCCCGGTCGTCGAGATTGAGGGACAGCGGATCCCGCTTCGCCTCGTCGACCCGGTACACAATGCACACGTCAAGCGGCCTCCGCGCCGCGTCACGCAGAGCGGCGCGTCACCCGCGGGGCAGCCGGTCGCCTTCGACCCAGCCGGCGCCCTGCTCGTCAAGAGCGCGCGCGACGCGGCTCTGGCCGCTGGCGCAGTCGACGTCGACGCAGAGGAGGATCTCGATGCGATCTTCTGAGCTCGGCTTCTTCGGCCTCCGCACCGCCCCCTTCTCCAAGGAGCTCGACGATGCCGAGCTGTGGCTGCCCACGTCGAAGCAGGTGCTCGTCGACGATCTCGAAGCCGCGCTCCTCGAGCGCGCCAGCGTGCTCCTCGTCGGTGAGCCGGGGGTCGGCAAAACGTGTGTGCTACGGGCCTTGCGGCATCGGCTACCCCAGGCCGGCTTCCGCCTGACCTACTGCCACAATGCGACGCTCGGCCGGCGCGACTTCTACCGCTACCTCTGCCACGCGCTCGGCCTGCAGCCGACATCGAGCGCCGCGAGCCTGTTCCTCGCCGTCGAGCGGCATGTCCATGAGTTGCGCAGGGATCAGGTGCACCCGGTGTTTCTGCTCGACGAGGCCCATCTGCTCCACCCGGACATGATGGCGCATTTGCATATCCTCTTGAACCACGAGTGGGACAGCCGCGCTCTTCTGTCGATTGTCCTTGTCGGCCTTCCGGAGCTGGAGGGCCGGATGGCGCTGCGCTCCCACCGCTCGCTGCTCACTCGCATCCACCACCGCTTCATGATCGAGCCAGCAACGGTGGACGACACGGCGGAGTACGTGGCCTTCCGGCTGAAGGGCGCCGGCGCGGACCACGAGCTCTTCTCACGCGAGTCGCTCACCGCTCTGCATGAGCTCGCGTCCGGCTCGCTGCGCGAGATCGACCGCCTCGCCTCGGCGGCGATGCGGGAATCGGCGCGCCGCAAGCGGAAGCTGGTCGACCGCGACGTGGTCGCCCGCGTTGCGGAGACGCTCACGCTCTCCTCGTCGCTCGGCTAAGCGGCGGCGTGCAGCCCGCGAGGCTCATCGGCCTCGCGGGCTAAGTCGCTCAGGTCCACGATGGCCATCGCCTCGCCGCAAGGGGCGGTGGCCGGCAGGATGCCCATCGCAACGAGCGGCGTCGGGGCAACGCCCGCGATGGCCCTCGGCGCAGATGAGACCCTGCCGAGCGGCCGCGAGATGGCCATCCTCCAGGCGGAGCGCAGTGACACTAGCCAGTCGGCTCGGTAACACCAACTCGCGTCGGACGGCTCCTTCTCCGGAGCGCTCCTTCCCAGGGGTCGTTGGTGCGGAGAGTCGAGGCAAATGTTTCCGGAACGCCAGGGCACACCCTCCACATCAACGTTGTATGACTGGTGCGGGAACGTTCCTCGCAGGCCGCCGGCCTTGGCTGGATAGAACTTTATCCGGCCAAGAGGGTAGCGCTCGTGGATGTGAATGAACCAGTCAGACACCAGGGGGACGGTCGGATCCACCGGGAGGATGTCGATCCGTATGCGCACGTGAAGAAGCCAGACCAGTTCCTGCGCGTCCCAGACGAGATCGCGGAGAATCTTGACGCCGGCAATCCCATCGATCGCGCGGCGGCCAGCGCGAAGCTCTTCAGAAGGGGCCGGCGACGGAGGCCTCACGCGAACCGGCCGCTCCCAGGCACCGTCGGGTCCTTCCGAGGACTGAACCCGCCCTTTTGGCCACGGCCCTCGCCGGGTGGCGTATCGGGGAACTTCTCGCCGAAGAGCTCTCTCCAGAGCCGAACGCTGTCCTCAAGCACCGGCGCATCCAGGGCGCTCCGCGCGATCCTTGCCGCGCGCGTGGCAAGACCGTGAAAATAGTGGAACTCTCCCGGCGTGATACGGTGGAGCACGTCGGGGTGACAGCCGTGATCCGGGAGCACGGGTTTCCCAAACGTAAATTTTTCGACGATCGACTCCAGCGTCTTCGTTGTCCCCTCGGCGACGGACTCGATCCCGTCGGGGCAGCACTCGGCGACGATGCGTTCGAGCGGATAGCCTCTCGGGGCGCCGACATCGGCGTGGCGATCGTACATCCACCATTTGATGGCCTTAACGACGTTCACGAAGTGACCGTTCGTCGAGGCATTCTTCTCGCGCGTCCATTCGAGCTGCACTAGGGGATGGGTGTCCTCCCAGCGCTTGGCCTCTCGATTCGGAATCCGGAGCGCCGTCTCCTTCCATGCGACGGACTGCTTCGCCTTTTTCAGCTTCTGCGCCGGCGTCTCCTCCTCCAGCGGCTCGTCCTCCCTTCCTTCGTCCGGCAGGATTCCCATCACGCTCTCGGGAGGAGCCGAGGTGATGACAAGATCCAGGTCGGCGTGCCTCTGGCTGATCCCGATGGACCGACCCTGGATCCGGTACTGACTCTTGTAATACTTCTCCACGAAAGGCTTGAAGAGCTCGAGGGCCGCGGCCGGATCGTACTCGTTCTCATGCAACCTCGTGACGACGATGATGTCGACATCCGAACGACGGTTCGGCGCGGGGCGCAGGGCCGTGGAGCGACGATAGCTCCCTTGCAGGAAGGTGGTCACGATGGCGGGCTTGAGCGGCTCGAACTCATCGAGCCGCTCGCGCAGCATGATGTGCCCGTCCTTGAGCGCCTGGCGCTCCTCATCGGACGGACGGATGTGCTGGAGAAAGTCGGTAAAATAGGAGTGTGCTTCCATGACGAATCCCTATCGAAGGCCCAGCGTGATAGAGCGTCGGCTGGGACGGTACGCGCCCCGTGGCGGTCGGCTCGTCCTCCCCGGCTGGACCAGGTGCCTGCTACCGAGTTAGCAATGTCCGTTCCAGGTGCTCTCCATGAGTTGTTGCTCGATGCACCGCTACTGCCAAGCGGCAGCTTGTGCGGTATCGCGAGCTTACGAGGCTGTCTCGACCCGCCGCACGGTGCACGCTTCCGGCAGGCTGCGTCGTTCGTCACGCATGCGCGTGATATTCAACGACGGCTCGGTTCGCCGCCATCCGCCTTACACCACCCGCTCCAAGCGGGGACCATCGTCCGTCCACACGGTTCGCCATACGAGCGCGGCCGTGATGATGCGACGCGTCGTCGTCACGATCTCGACACTGGTTGGCGTCCCGCTGCCCGGACCGCGCGCGACGTGCAGCCAGTGCCTTACTGCTCATTTCCAGGTGACAGCGGCCGGTCGCTCGCGGTAAGCCTCTCCATCGGGGACCTCGTACAGGAGGACGCGTGGAAAGCACGCTTCGTATTGAAGATCTAGATAGGCTCGTGCTCGTGTGGCTCGTGGTGCCGCGCAAGAAGCCATCGCACCGTTCACTGGCATCAATGCTGTCACCCTTCGTCCGCGGCACGGGCGCAGCGCCCGAATCGGTCGCGCGCCAGTGCCTCGCTCGTCTGAAGACGCGCCGAGACATCGAGGGGGACACCTCCTGGATGTTGACACCTGGCGGCCGACAGAAGGCGCTCGCCGCGCTCGGTATACCGTCGTTGCCGAAGCGAGCCAGCTGGAAATGGGTACACAGCCTGCTCGTCGCTCGCGGACACGGCATCGACGTGACGCCCGCTGCGCTCCGGCGTGTGGCGACCGCCGAGGGGCTGGCAGCGGTCGTGCTGGAGAAGCACTACCAGCTTCAAGACGCGGGCCGTTCAGAGCTTACGCTCGCCCAGGTGGGCAACGCTGTGGCGTGGCGCGAGCTCAACGTCGAGTCGACAGCGCCCTTCACCCTGAAAGCAGTGCTCACCTACATCCTCCGGAAGACGGTTGATGTATCCGAAACGCCTAAAGACTCCAAGGCGGCGCTCCGCACGCTCGCGTCATCGGTGATGAACGTGAACCGCGGGGACGCACCGATTCGGGCGGCCCTCGTGCGACGCTGGATGACAGAGGGCGACACGGAGGCGGTCATGCCGACGGCGGCGCCCGTCGTGGAGGCGCCTCCGATGACTCTCCAGTCGTTCTCTCAGCGGGCGCTCGCGGCGGCGCGCTCCTCGACGACGGGCCGGTGGGGTGACCAGAAGGTGTTCGTGTCGCATGTGTGGAACGAGTATCAGCGGAGAGACGGAGGTTCGACCGGCGACCTCGACGCATTCAAACAGATGCTGGTGCGCGCGAACCAGGCGGGCTTTCTGTCCTTGAGCCGCGCAGATCTCGTGGAGGAGATGGACCCGGCGGACGTGCAACGATCGGAGATCGCGTCCCTGGGCGCAACGTTCCACTTCGTCCGCCTCGATTAGGCGCGGTCTGCTGTTTGAACTCCGGAAGTAACCCATGGCCAAAGACAACCGACTTCAAGCATTTTTGACGAGCCCGCTCGATGTCTTCCATGCGGTGGAGCATCGCCACGAGATCTGGCGAGAGGATCCCTTCGACGTCGAAACGATTCACCCTGAGGCGCGCGAGGCTTTCCGCAGCATGCTCTCGCTCGCCACCACGCCGCCGGGACAGGAGCGCGGCAGGATCCTGCTCTTGAGAGGCAATGCCGGCGCCGGCAAGACGCACCTGCTGCGAGCGTTCCGCAATGAGGTCCATTCAACGCGTGCGGGGCTCGTCGGCTACATGCCGATGACATCGCAGTCCGCAAATTACGCGCGGTATATCCTGAGCAATCTCATCGATTCGTTGGACCAGCCGTACGATGAAATCACCGATACGCGCTCGGGCCTGGTCCGGCTCGCCGGGATCCTGGCGTCGCGTGCGTTCCAGCCGCAGCTGGCGAGCCTTCTGCGTGACGAGCCGGATCTCGGTGCCGAGGAGATCGCCGACATCGTGACAACGGGCGCGGAGAAGCTCCTCTCGGACAAGCGCTATGCGTATGCGACGCTCGACCTCTTGCGCGCGCTTCTCTTTCTTCACCGGCCCGACCCGCGGATCAAGACGCGGGTCCTCATGTATCTGCGCTGCGAGGACCTCAGCGAAGCCGACCAGAAGGTGCTGGGCGGGTTGAAGCCGCGGACCGCCGAGGAACACCCCGCCCAAATGATCTCCCGGCTCGGGCGGCTCATCTGGGCCATCGGGAACATGGCGCTGGTGATCTGCCTGGACCAGCTCGAAGGTCTATGGAACGACGATACGTCACGGAGCGCAAAGCGGGCGATCCAGACGGTGTGCGACCTCGCGGACGACGTGCCCTCGTCCGTCTTCGTCATCTGCTGCCTGGACGACATCTACGTGGCGCTCCGCTCGAAATTGATCCAATCCTACATCGAGCGCATCGAGCACGATCCAAAGCCCTGTATCCTGAAAGAGAGCCTCACGCCGAAGCAGGCAGAGGATGTCATCGCCGCTCGCCTGCGGCACCTCTATTTGTCGTCGGAGGCGACCTTCCTCGAGGAGGAGCGACTATTCCCCTTCACGGAGGGCTTTGTTGCCGAGCTGGCGAACCGCGCCACGCGCGCCCTCCTCCGGCGCTGCAACGAGTACAGAGAAGTGTGCAAGGCAGAAGGCCGTCTGGTGGATCCGAAGGTCCTTCGCGGCGAAGGGACGGTTGAGACGCCGGTCACGGAGCAGATTCAGCAAGCCATCGGGGCATGGGAGCAGCGATGGAGCGACGAACTGGCGGCCAGCAAGGTCGCGCCGCCCGATGCGGACGACGAGGCGAGCATCCTCGCTCTCTTGAGCTGGGCTGTCGACACGGCCGGAGAAGAGCTAGAGAGCGGCTGGCGGTTCGCGGCGCGCAAGCAGGGCTCAGTGGTCTCCGTCGAGACCCGTCGCGACGGTCGCGTCCATGCGAAGACTTGGGTAGCCATCTGCAATAGGACGCCGCGGTTCGGCTGGCTCGAGAAGCAGATCCAGGGCTATGCGGAGGAGGCCAGGGCGCACGCCGACCACCCTCGGCTCGTGCTCGTCCGCAGCAGCGAGTTCTCGAAAGCAGACTCCGTGAATAAGGCCATCAAGGAGGTCATCAAGCAAGGCGGCCGGACGATCGTGGTGCCCCACGGGGACTGGCGTGTGATGTTGACCTTCCAGATGTTCCAGCGCGCGCACAAGAACGAGCCATATTTTGATGCGTGGGCCATGGCAGAGAACCACCTGTCACAGCTCCCGTCCCTCCGCGCAATGCTCGATCTAGACCGCCTTGAGCGCGAGGTCCCGCCCGCCCCCACGCTGACAGTGAAGGCGCCCAAGACCCCGGCCGCTTCTGCGAGCTCGCCAGCGAAGTCGGGCGCTGCCCCCGCACCTACGGCGGCAGGCGCCGTATCCAACATCGGGAAGTCTGGCACCGTTCGGGCGACCACCGTCTCCATCGCAGATGCCATGATCGTCGGTTTTACCAAGGGGCTGTCCCCCCAGCCAATCACCTTGACCGCCGCGGAGATGACGCGGCACGCGGCGTTCCTCGGGGGCTCTGGCAGCGGCAAGACGACGCTGGCGCTCAACGTCGTCGAGCAGCTCCTGCTCCGAGGCATCCCGGTCATCCTTGTCGACCGAAAGGGCGATCTCGCCGGCTATGCGAGGAAGACCGCGTGGTCGGGCGCGATCCTCGACGAGGAGCTCGACGCCCGACGGGTAGCCCTCAGAGACAAGGTGGACGTGGCCCTGTTCACGCCCGGGCACGCTCATGGGCGGCCGCTTTCGATCGCGCTCGCGCCGGACGGGCTCGCGGACATGGGTGAGGTCGATCGCGAGGAGGCGTCCGCGTGCGCCGCGAGCGCGCTCGCCGATATGCTCGGGTACAAGACGTCGAGCAAGGACAAGACCCTACGCGCGATTCTGCTCCAGGCGTTCCAGGTGCTCGCGTCGCTCACGACAGACTCCCGCATCGATCTGCAAGCGGTCATCGACCTCGTCAACGAGGAAGATCCGGCGCTGGTCAGCGCCGTGGGGAAGCTCGATACCAAGCTCTTCCGGCAGATCGTGCAGGATGCCGAAACGTTGAAGATCACGACGACGCAGCTCTTCTCCTCTTCTGGAGAGCCGCTGGACGTGGACCTCCTGCTCGGCACCGGTGCCCACGCACGGCCGGGCCGCACGCGGTTGTCCATCATTAGCACCAAATTCCTCCGCGATGAATCCCAGGTGCTCTTCTGGGTCGCCCAGCTCCTCCTCGCCATCTCGCGATGGTCGGCGAAGAACCCGAAGGATCGCCTCCAAGCGGTGGTGATGTTCGACGAAGCCGACATGTACTTGCCAGCCCTCCGACAGCCGGCCACCAAGGCACCCATGGAGAACCTCCTGAAGCGCAGCCGCTCAGCCGGGCTTGGCGTCATGCTAGCCACCCAGAGCCCGGGAGATCTCGATTATCGTTGCCGCGACAACGTTCGCACCTGGTTCCTCGGCCGCATCAAAGAGCAGACGGCGCTCCAGAAGGTCAAGCCGATGGTCGAGGTCGCGCCCGGCGACATACTCTCCAAGCTGCCGAGCCAGGAGACCGGTGAGTTTTGCGTGGTGGGAGAGAAGAAGGTCTCACCGTTCCGCGCTCGACGCAGCGTGCTAGAGACCGAGCAGATCGCTGACGAGGAGCTGATCTTACTGGCACGCGAGACGCTTGCGGGCTTTGGCTGACGGCGGAGGGGCACGGAGTTCATGGCGAGCCTTCCGTACCAAATGGTGCTATCGCTGATCGACGCCTGTTTGAAGGTGGGGATCGATCGCGAATCGTTCCTCGCGGCCGTGCCGGCGGAGATCGCGGCAAGCATCCCCACCGGGGACACGCAGAGCAAGCAGCTCATTCATGCATGGTTCCACCTGAACAAGATGTCCTGTCCGCCCGGCCGCCCGCACCCGATGAGCGCGGCGCTGGACGTGTGCTGCTATCTGGCTGAACCCTACGGCTTGATGGACACGTTCCGCGTGGCGCAGGCTGCGTTCGCCGAGCCGGCTACCCTCGAGGATTCGAAGGACCGCACCTTCTACGCGCTCTTCACCCGTCGGATGAAGGAAACCTACTTGGACTTCGGTTGCCGGGTGATGCCGAGCATCGACGAGCCGCCGGGACCCTTCATGGTGGAACATCCCGACCGGCGTACGTCCTTCGTGGCGGTGTTCTATGACGGTGGAAACAAGGGGCCGCCGCTCGGATCTCTGATTGCGATTGTTCAACAATGGCTTCACACTGCCCGTAGCAGCGGTGAAGACGCGGAGGGGTACATCGTGCTTGCGCCGTCCGCGCGGAAGGCGGACCGCGAGCAGGTGCTCCAGGCACAGCTGCGCGCTATCGACTACAGTGAGCGACGGAGCGTCAGATTCGATACGATCGAGACCATCATCCGTTGCGTGCTCGGGGAGGCGCCGCCGGCCTCAGAGGCGGGCTTCTCGATCGTCCAAGGTGGCGAAGCGCGTCCGGCCGAGGACGCGCTCGCTGCATTTTTGCGCGACTCACGCACCCACGCGTGGCTGCTCGTGCAGCCACGCGATGCCGATGCGGAATCTTTTCCTCTGCAGCTGTTCCATGTCGCCGCCCGAAGTTTCTTGCGGCACGGTCCGCCAGCGCCGCTGCCGCTCGGGATGGACTGGCGCACGCGTGGCGTGACGGAGTGTGCGGGCGACGTATTCAGCCATCATGGGGTACCCATCTCGTCCATCGTGCTGGAACGGGTGCTCAGGGAGGGAGTCATCTGCCCCATCCTCGCCCACGACGTCCCGGAGCCTCCTCCCTCCACATTGGATCCACTGCCGACTCCACGCTTGCTCGAAGGGATGTCGGAGCAGTCCAAGCTGCTGGTGGTATTCTCGCCGGGCAACGGGGCCGCGGCGCGAGAGGTGAGGAACTCCCTTCACAGCGCCGGGTACGGGGCCCGCATCGTCCGTGCGCTCATGAATGAGCCGTAGGAGGTCACGGCCTCATGCGGGAGCGTCCGGTCCCCGGCTCTGCCGCCTCGACGTGTGCGGTGCGGCTGAGCCTCACAGGCTTGCCTGTAGCAAAGGCGCGCCGAGTTTGAGATACTCCTGGACCGGGTGTCATCCTATCCAGAGAGGGAAGGTACGTGGAGGAGAGCATCACCGTGTTGCTGGAGCGGTTGGCTCCGGCCCGCACGTTCGAGGAAGCAGCGTCGGCGCTGCTCAGCCAGGCGCTAGTGGACTGTTCGATAAGTTTTTTAACATATTCCCCGGGGTGGCGTAAGCTTCGGCATGCGAGGACGACCACCCAGGAAGATCGAGCTGTCGCAGGAGGATCGGGCGTACCTGGAGCGGCTGGTGCGCGATGGACGGACCGAGCAACGCGTGGCTCGCCGAGCTCGGGTGCTCTTGGCCATGGCAGACCCGGCGACGGTCGTGGAGGAACTGGCGACGCACGTGGAGCAGAGGCGCGAGAGCATCTGGCACCTCTGCCGTCGGTACGAAAAGGTGGGGGTTCGGGCGGTCGAGGACGCCCCTCGCGAGGGTCGGCCCCGGGCTTTTTCCCCCTCTGCAACGCGTCGGCCTCGAGATGCTCGCCTGTTGTGAGCCCGCAGGGCTCGGGCTGCACATGACGCACTGGTCGACGCGCAGCCTGGCGAAGGTGGCGGCTGAGCGTGGGCTGGTGCCGAAGATCGCGCACTCGACCGTCTCGCTGATCCTGCGTACCGCCGATCTGCAACCCCACCGTTCGCGGTACTGGAAGACGCCCACGATCGATGCCGACTTCGAGAGGAGGGTGACGCGCATCCTGTGGTGCTACGAAAGAGCCTCGGATCTAGCCGCGCGCGGCGAGCTTGTACTTTGCTTCGACGAGAAGCCGAACATCCAGGTGCTCGAACGCCGGCGACCGACGCGCCCCGTGAGGCCCGGCCAGGCCGAGCACCAGGAGTTCGAGTACATCCGGCACGGGACGGTGAACTTCGCCGCGGTCCTCGATGTGCACACGGGCAAGATGCGCGGATGGTGCCCCAACCGGAACGATAGCGAGCACCTGCGCGCGATCCTGCCCGAGTTACTCCACGAGTGCTGCGATGCGCGACGCGTGCACCTGATCTGGGACGGAGCCCCGTCCCACGTCGCACAGGAGACCACCACCCTGCTGCGTACCCTCTACCCGCACGTCCGCGTCCTCGTGACGCCGGCGCACGCCTCGTGGCTCAACCAGGCTGAGTTGCTGCTCCGCGCGTTCAGCGAGCGCTACCTGAAGCGCGGCAGCTGGAACAGCCGCCAGCAGCTCGTCGAGCACCTGGACGCGAGCTGGCGAGAGTACGACCAGCTCTACGCTCACCCGTTCAGGTGGTCCTGGACGCGGCAGAAAATGCACCGCTGGGTTGAGCGGCATGCCGCGTGATTATGTTAAAAAACTTATCGAACAGTCCACTAGACGTCGCGGAGAGCGGCGTCTCGTCGTCCCGTTACGAGCGCGGTCGCATCCTGCGCGCGATGGTGCACCTGCGGCCAGACGACGGGTACGTCCGCCTTGTCGCGCTCGATGCGCTACCTGCGGGTGGGCGTGGCGTCCTGACACGCGGCGGCGGCGCGCACCTGTCGTCAGCCACCGCATGGCGTTGGGTCAAGGAGCACAATCAATCCGTCCAGATCGACGTCGTTCTCGGCGAGGTGACGCTCGCTCCGGGCCTCACGATCGCCGGTGCGCCGGCGCAGAAGCTCGACGTTCGGGGTAGCATCGCGACATTGCTCCAACGCGACGTGACGCACCTGTATGCCGTGCCGCTGCGCGTGCCCGGCGGCGGCGTCGACGGCATGCTGTCCATCGAGGCCAGCTGTCAGGAGGCGCTCGGCGAGGCCTTCGTGTGGCTCGCGTGCGGCTCCACGTTGGAGGCGCTGGCGGCCGTCGCCACGGCGTATGTGACGAGGCTGCCCGTGACGGTGGTGGAGTCGACCCGCCCCGATCAGTTCCTCCCCGTCATCGGGGCGTCGATGCAAAGGATCGTCGAGATGCTCCGCGTCTTCGCCGATCAGGAAGAGACCATCCTGCTCGGTGGGCCCACGGGCGTGGGCAAGAGCCGGCTCGCGAGATGGTGCCACGAGCACTCCCGGATTAACAGCCTGCCGTTCGAGGTGCTCGATCTTGCGACTGTCCCCGAAGATCTGCAGATGGCGGAGCTCTTCGGCTGGCGCAAGGGCGCGTTCACCGGCGCCGCGAAGAACACGCTCGGCCGCATCGCGCAGGCTGAGGGAGGCACGCTGTTCATCGACGAGATCGACAAGCTGTCGCTGCGTGCCCAGGCGGGTCTGCTCCGCTTGCTCGAGGAGAAGACGTATCGGCCGCTCGGCGGGGGCACCGGCGACCAGCCCGCGAACGTGCGAGTCATCGTCGGCACGAACGCTGACCTCTACGAGCTGTCGAAGAGTGGCAGCTTCCGACAGGATCTTTACTATCGCATCAACGTGCTGCCGGTTCGCATCCCGAGCCTCCGGGATCGGCGCGACGAGATCGTCCCTTGGGCACTGTACATGCTGCGGCGGCGTCACGCGGGTGGCGGCGAGGTGGCGGTCGCGCCCGACGCGGCGCGGCTGCTTACGGCGCACGACTGGCCAGGCAACCTGCGGCAGCTCGACAACATCGTGCGGCGCGCGTACGCACTATCCCGCTTGTCGGGCGGCGCGGAGCACGTCGACATGGTGCTCGGCGCTCATGAGGTCGAACGCGCCCTCGAGTACGAGGGCAGGGGCAGTCCGCAGTCGGTCCTGGATCACCTGGAGCGCGCCGCCGATGCGTTCGTCTCCGAGGCGGAGCGGCGCGTGGTCGCCGGCCAGGCGAAGCTTGACCTGGACATCGCCGACGCTTTCAAGGCCTTGGTCGTCGAGACCGCGCGCCGACGGCTCGGGGGTGACGAGAAGGAGTCCGTCCGTCGCGCGTTCGTGCTGCTCGGCAAGGAAGCGACCGTGGAGAGCCGTAATCACAGCGCATACTACCGCCGCGAGGTCGAGAAGTTGGCGGAGGCGCGTCGCGTCCTGGGCTCGCCTCCACAGGACGACGCTGAGGGGAAGGGATGACCAGCGACCTCATTGCCGGCAGATACGAGCTCACCGCTCGCCTAGGGGCGGGCACCTTCGGCGAGGTGTGGGAGGCGCGTGACAGGCTAAGCAACCGCGCCGTGGCCGTGAAGCTCCTGCGACCAGAGGCCGATGTCTCAGCTGCGCGCGTCCAGCTAGAGATGGCAGCGCTGCGGCTGCGCCTGCCGGGTGTCGTCGAGCTGTTCGACGATGGGATTGGTCCTCCCCCGGTTCCGCGGACAGTCTCACTATGCCGCGCGCGCGGTCACGTAGGTCTTCAATTCGAACTCGATCGGGCTCATGTAGGCGAGCCGTGAGTGCCGTCGTTTCAGGTTGTAGAAGTTCTCGATGTAGTCTCCGATCGATGCGATGGCGGCCGCTCGCGTCGGGTAGCGCTCGTGCTCGACCAGCTCCGCCTTCAGCGTCGCGAAGAAGCTCTCGGCCACGGCGTTGTCCCAGCAGTCGCCGGCGCGGCTCATGCTCGGGATGAGCCCGTGGGCCCCGAGCACGAGCCGGTAGTCGTCGCTGGCGTAGGGGCTGCCACGATCCGAGTGGTGCACCAGCCCAGGCGCCGGCCGCCGCGTTCCCAAGGCGAACGCGAGCGCGGTGAGCGCCAGGGCGCGATCGTTGAACGCGCTCGCGGCCCAGCCGACCACGCGGCGCGAGAACAGGTCCAGGATCACGGCCAAGTACAGCCAGCCCTCGCCGGTGGGAATGTACGTCACGTCCGTCACCCAGACTTGGTTGGGCGCTCGAGCATCGAATTTCCGCTCGATCACATTCGGGGCGATCGGGCCGTTGTGCCGCGAGTCGGTGGTGCGGCGGAAGCGCCGCTTCCTCCGAGCCGCGAGCCTCTGAGCGCGCATCAGCCGCTCGACCCGTTTCTTGCCGACACGCATGCCGCGAGCACGCAGCTCCGCGTGGATGCGCGGACTGCCGTAGCGGCCACGGCTCTTGTGGTGCACGGCCCTGATCTGCACGCTCAGTTGAGCGTCGGACTTGGCCCGCGCGGACTCCGAGCGCTTGGCCCACGCGTAGTAGCCGCTGCGCGAGACCAGCAGCACCGCGCACAGCACCAGCACCGGGTAGTGCGCCTTCTCCGCGTCGATGAACTCGAACCTCACTCGTTTTCCTTCGCGAAGAAGGCCGCCGCTTTTTTTAAGATCTCGCGCTCCATCTCCAGCCGCTTCACGTCGCGGCGCAGCCGCTGCAGTTCCTCACGCTCCGGCGTCGTCAGCGCCCCCGGCGGGCCGTGGCCCGCGTCGGTGTCCGCGCGCTTGATCCAGTCGCGCAGCGCCGTCTCGGTCAGGTCGAGGTCCTTCGCCACCTGGCCGATGCTCCGGTCGCTCGCCTTCGCCAGCCGTACCGCCTCCGCCTTGAACTCGGGCGTGAACGCCCTCCTCTTTCTCCGTCCCATCCCTGCCTCCTGGTGCCGTCGGGGGTGTCGACGGAAGCGGGGGAGGACCAGATTGAGAACGGAAGGCCCTACCTGGTGATGGAGCGGATTCAGGGCGAGTCCTTCCCGGGGCAGAGGCGCCCGTGCGCCTGGGCAGACATCGCAGACGTCACCGCGTCGCTCCTCGAGACGATGGCCCATGTGCACGCTGGGTTCGTGGTACATCGCGATCTCAAGCCGGAGAACGTTCTCATCACGCCGGAGCGGCAGGTCAAGGTGCTCGACTTTGGGCTCGTCCATCGTACGGACGCCATGGCCCAGCGTTTCACACGCGATCTGGAGATCCTCGGGACGCCCGCGTACAGGGCGCCGGAGCAGCTGCGCGGCTCAGCGAGCGAGCGTAGCGATCTCTACGCGGTGGGCGTCATGGTCTACGAGGCGCTCGCCGGAAGGCTGCCATACAATGGTGCCACGCTCGGCGAGCTCCTCCGCGCGCAGAAGCAGGCGCCCGTACCGCTCGCAGAGGCGGCGCCGGGGGTGCCAGCAGCGGTGGCCCGTGTGGTCGAGGAGCTCATCGCCTACGATCCCGAGGCTCGACCGCGCTCGGCCGCCGACGCGCTGCGCAGGCTGCGCGGAGAGGTCTCCGTCGAGACGCCGCAGTTCTCCTGGCTGGGACCGCAGGATACGTTGCACGCGCTCGTGCGTGCCGCTCGGGCCGGGAGATCGGTGGATCTCGTCGGACCTCGCGGCGTGGGGAAGACACTTTACCTCCGCGCCCTGGCTCAGGTTCTCGGCGACGAGCGGCGCGTTGTGTTCCTTACGCCGTCGGAGCGGGCGTTCGGGAGCTTGTCGCCTCTCGTCGGGGCGCTCGCGGATCACGCCGTCCGATCACTCGCGGAAGTCGGCGCTGTCGTGGAGGCAGAGGTTCGCCAGGCGCTCGCGGGCGGCGCGGTGCTCCTCGCGGATGACGCGGAACAACTCGATCGCGCGAGCCTGAACGTGCTCGCTGCGTGCCGTGCCGCCGGTACAATCGTACGCGTACGAGGCACGGCACCGTTGCCGGACGAGGGACCCCCGGACCACCGCCATCCCGACCATCCCGAGGAGACACTCACGCTGTCGCCGCTTCGCGAGGAGCATCTTCGGGGCCTGTTCGCTGGTCCGGACCGCCTCCTACACCTGCGCGAGGACGCTGCGCGTGTGCTTCATATGCGCACCGAGGGCATGCCCGGGCGCATCATCGAGGAGCTCGCGACCTGGTTGCGCCTAGGCGTCGCGCGCTGGAAGCGCAATCTCCTCGTCGTACACCGTGCGGCGATCGAAGCCCTGGAATCCGGGCTTCTCCACGCTGCGCCCATCGATCCCAGCCCAGTCAAGGTGCAGGGCGTCCCTGACGCGCTCGTCGATCTGCTCGTGTGGCTCACCCTGGCCTGGCCCCACGCAGACGCGGCGCTGATCGCGACGGCCTCCGGGGAGCCGTGTTTCATGGGCGTCGAAGGCGCCGGCCCATCGCCGTGGACCGGTGAGGAACGCCAGAGGCCCGCCGCGCCGCTGCACCGTGACGTGGCTTTCCACACCCCCTCGCTGCGCGTCCAAGGGGCCTGCTGCCTCGGGATCCGCCGGCTCGAACACGTGATCATCAAGTTCAACAAGCGCAGCAAGACGGGGATCGAGCTTCGGGTGGGTCTCCTGAGCGCTGGAGATGGGCTTCACGACAATCGGCACGTCTCGTCCCTCCTAGGCGATGAGGATCGGCGTCGATGGCACAGATGCAGGCAGCGTGCCATCGGCCACGCCGCCCACGCGTCGAAGATCCAGCCGCCTTCGTAGGGGGCCGATGCCGCCCCGTTTTCAGGGGCGTCGCGTGTTGCGTGCGTTTTAACGTGCGCGCGTTCGGACGAACGCAGCTCCTGCGCTGCCGCAGACACCGGAAGAGCCTCCGTCCTCGCGCTACGCGAGCAGATTTCGACGGCTTAGAGCGTCGACCACGCGGTCGATGCGGACGCCCTGGTTGCGGATCTCCTGCCCGCCGCCTGTCATGTCGGCCACGGTCCACTGGTTATGCAGAGCGACGACCTCCCACAGGTGATTGAACACCGGCGATCCAGACGAGCCCTGCTCCGTGTCCGTTAGATACTGAATCACGTCCTCGCTCACGAAGCGAACCTCGCTGCCGAAAATCCCGAGCTTCTTTGGTAAGCCGTGCGGATGCTGGATGATGCTGACATGATCGCCAACCTGAACGGCTTGCCCCGCGCGCAGCGGGAGGGCCGGAACTCCTTGAACTCTCTGATCCTGTACATCGACCGTGGCCCAATCATACTCGGCTTGCCCTTGGATCTCGGGCCCGACTGTCGTCACCACGTCCGGGCGCGGCAAACTGCCGTCCGGACGAATTTGGTAATCGAGCCATACGGCGACCCGATTGGCTTTCTTCCCTAGATGGAAGAGGACGTGATGGTTGGTGAGCACACGGCCCGGCGCGATGAAGAAGCCAGTTCCGGTGAGGCTTTCGCCGTCGAAGAAGGCGTTGATCCGAACGACGGACTTTGTACACTCCAAACCCTTTTCGAGAAATGCCACGTCCACCAGCCTGGACTTCCTGCGGGTGAGGCGCTCGTGTCCCCGGACGGGCTCCTGTGCCTTCCACTCCATGCTCCGGGGGCCGATCTCTCCTGCCGGGGCCTCGCCAAGGAGCTCCTCGAACCGTCCGCGAAGCCCTGCCCACTCGGGATCCCTGACGAGCCCCTCGACGAGCTGCCGTAGGCGCCCCTGATACGCGGCGGCAGCCAGTGCATCGTGCCACCGGGTACGGGGCGGCTGCTCCAGGCGGACGCGCCCCTTCGATATCCCTGCCTTTTCGAGCGCCTCTACTGTGTCGTCGATGCGGTAGAGGTTTTGCTCCAAAAGCGACCACAGCGACTGAGCCTCGGGCCGACTGAAATCGAATGGGCTTTCATCGAGGAAGTGGCGACGCCGCGAGGGACCTGCTGTCGATCTGTGGCCCGGCGACGAGCCGGTCTGCTCGTGCGGTCCTCGCCTCCTGCCCCCAAGCTCCAGCGCGGATTGCACTCGATCGAGGGCCTCCTCGAACTCCGCCTGCTGCGGGAGGCCTGTGGTCAGGATCACTGCCTGCTGGAGCCATGACTCCAATGGCACGGTCCCATCCGTGAGCGCGTGGACATCATTCATGCGGTGCAGATCCAGGAGCAGCTGACTCATGGGCACGGTAGAGCGCGTGAGCCCAGAAACGAAGTGCTTGTTAACATTGGCGAATAGCGTCTCCCGTTGGTCGACGAGTTGCGCCGTGATCGCGGCAGCATGCAGGCTTTGGATCTGATCGGCAGGAAGAAGCATAGGAGAACTCCAGGGAGTTGCGGAAGCACACCTGCGCGAGTGTACGAGCTAACCTTAGCACAATCGTAAGATTTTATCTCCACCACCATGGATCTGGGTCGGGACGGCCTTGTCCTCGCGGTTTGAGCTACCCGCATAGCGCCGAACGTGCAGGGCCACCGCACTTGGCTTCTGCCCGTGTGGCCGAACATCTGAGCAATCTTCGGGCATGAATGCAAGATGCGGACCTGCTCCCGGCGGCACAGGTGCCCGCCGCATCACCGGTGGCGACACTCCCCGGAGTGGCACCTCCCCGTCGATGTATCCACTGCGTCAGCCGGGTCACGACTTCGCAGCGGCGTGACTTCCCATCGCGTCAGCGGGGGGGCATGTAGCCGTGCGCGACTGCCGGCCGGTGATGTAGAGGCGGTAGAAGTTTGTAAGCGGTCACGCATATCCGCGGATATTGGACGCGAACTTGGCGGCCGGAGATGGTCGGCCCGTAAGCTCGCTGGCGTCGGCGTGACAACAAGGTGAGGGCCCAGGTTGCTGCCTGAGCCCTCGGTCGGCGCTACGTGACGGTGCGCGACGTGCCGGAGCTTCGTGCAGGCCAGCCACAAGGGCAACAAATCGCCACGCCGTCGGAGAGACGGTGCACGACGGAGGCAGCGCGCAGATCGGTCGGAACGCCAGCTACCCGTGCTGCATGCGCGTGTTCGTCGTGTGCGCGTGCTGCGAGCGCGGGCAGATCTACTGCTGCCCCGAGCACCGCGACGCCGTGCACCGAGCGTCACGGCGCAGGAACTGCGTATTCCGACGGACGTGACGGCTCGTTCCGGAGCGACGCGACGGCCCAGTCCGGCGTGACGTGGACCGGAGCGTAGCGACGAGCGCGGTCAGGTCACCCAGGAGAAGTCGATCGGCACGCGCGCGGGCGGCTCGTTGCGGCCGACGTCGCGAAACAGCCGCGACTCGATCTCAGCCTCGGTCATCTCTCGGGCGACCTCCCACGTCAGCCCCGCCCTCTCCGCGCGCGCCAGGTAGCCGCTGACCGTGCTCTCGCCGACGCAGGCCGCCGCCGCGATCTCCGCTCGGCTGCGCTTGCACTCGAACTTGAGCCTCAAAATCTCTCGAACCTTCCGCATCGATAGCCGCTCCGACATCGCGCCCATGTACGCGATGAGGCTGCGACCGCGAGCGCCGCCTGTGGGCCGTTACCCCCGTCGGAACGGTCCGTCACGTCCCTCGGAACGGCCCCTCACGTGCGTCGGAACGAGCCGTCAGGTGTGTCGGAACACCCCGTCGGGTGGCCCGGAACGCCCGGTCACGTCCCCTCGGAACGGGCCGTCACGTGCTCTCGGAATCGGCCGTCACGTCGACCCGGAATACGCACCTCGAGAAGAACAAGACGAACGACCCGCGTTCAAACGTATCTTTTGCAGAGATACCTTTGTCTCCGAGATACCTTTTCGGGCCCTCTCGGGCGACCTCGGTCACCGTTGCTCCCGAACCCTACACGGATGGAGGTACAGCATGGCATCGGTGGCTCTCGCGCGTGTGTCGTCACACCTTGCTCTTCGTGAGTCTGACAACAGCATGCGCGCGATCGAGAGGACGACCCTGGAGACCCCCGTCGACGGATCGCGGAGCCCCAGGGCCGTCAGCTCCTCCGCCATGGCCACGGCGATGCTCGCGATCCCGCTGGACGGGCTCACGATCACGGCGCCGCAGCCGGAGACGCTCTCGCAGAAGAACGTCGCGTCGGTCACCGGGATCCCGGCTCGCGTGTTCCTCGACGCGATCCGCGCGCCGGGCTTTCCCCTACCGGTCGCGAAGCTCGGCAAGCTGCGCCTGGTCCGGCGCGAGGCGTTCGTCGCCTACCTCCAGGCGCTGGGCAGTGACCGGGCACCGCGTCGAGCCCCAGCGGAGGACGAGCGGACCGGGGTTGCGGCGGTGCTGGCGGCTGCCGGCCTTGAGCCGGTCCGGCAGCCGCGGGCCGGCCGAGCGAGCGCCTCTTCCGAAGACGCGAGGCGTGGCCGGCTGCTGCAGAAGTAGAGCGGGTCCGCTTGGCGCTGCCAGCGGCGTCGCGTGGGCGTGCGTGGCAGGCCGGGGGCCAGCCACGACAGCGCCGGTCTCCTTGCTCCCGGTGCTGGGCGCTCCGCGCGGGGCCGCCCCGAGGTGGAGTACCGCCAGGCTCGAGGGCGCTGGAGGTCCCTCAGGGTGCGGTTCCGCGAGCTGGCCGGCCCTCACTCGAAGGCGTCTCAGGCGTGGGCGCGGCCGGCGGCGCCGGGGAAGGGGAGCCGGCGTCCTGAGCGAGCGCTCCGGAGCGGGCACCGAGCCGGCCGACGAGCGCGGCGAGCGCGGCTTGCACCGCGGCCTGGGCTTCGTGGAGCTCGTCGAGGCGACGCACCCAGCTCGAGAAGCGCACGCCCTGCGGTCGTCGCGGGATCGGCTCCCGCGGGTCCGGCCCAGCGCCGAGTGCGGCCCGCGCCTTCGTCCGCCGTGCGAGCGCCTGCTCGAGGACACGCTCCTCGGGACGCTGCCGTGTCGCAGGATAGACGAGCCCAGCGCAGCGCCGGCAGCGTAGGCCCGGCGCAGCGAGGTACAGCACGGCCGCCCGCGCGGAGCAGCCGGGACAACGCGCCCAGAGCCGGAGGCCGCCGGAGGCCACGCGGGTCGTCTCGAGCTGCACGGTGATCGTCCCGGCCAGCACGAGGCAGGTGCCCGCGATGGCGAGTTCGACATCGGTGTCGACCTCGCCGCGTCGGGCGGCGCTGGCAAGCGCAGCGATGTTGACAGAGGCGATCTCAGCGGTCCTGCATCTGCGCACGCCGGCATCGTAGCAGGGCTCGATGCCGAGCCTTGAGAGCAAGCAGCGGAAGGTCAGGTCATCGAGGCCGGCGCGCTCTTACCTTGGCGATGATCTCATCGTGCGGGATTCCACCTCAACGTAGCGCGTTCTCCCTCTCCCAGCGCTCCTGCGCCGCGGTCGCGTCGTCCGCGGCGCGGACACCCGAGACGAAGTGCGCCGCGTGCGCGGGGTCGTCGAGGTCGAGGCCAAACCGGAGCATCACGACGCGGTCGCGCGGCGGGACGGAGCGGAGGATCTCGGCGGCGGAGCGGTCGCGGCGTCAGGAGGGCAGATTACGAGCATCCCAGCGTTGCCGGCTGACGTCGTAAACGAGAAGTATACCAAGGTGCCGCTCGTCAATACCCGGCTGCCGTGTATGAGCAACGTCCTCGGCTGCCCGTCTTTGGAGTGCAACAGCGGAATCGTCGATGGGACGGCGGGTCTTCCGCAGGGGGGCGGCGCAGCGGCGGTGCTTCGTGAGGCCGGCCTCGTGCCGGGCCCCTACGCTGGCAGGCCGCCCGTGCGTGAGCGCGACCGCGAATCGCGGTAGAAGAGCGTCGCCATGCCCCGCAGGCCCACGGGATCGCGCTTCCGCAACGACGCTGGTCGGCTCTACATCCGCGTCCTCGTCGGCGACAAGGACCGCGAGAGCTTCCCTCTGGATCCCAAGCTGACCGCGGAGCAAGCCGAGAGGCACGAGGAGCGCTGCACACCGGGAGCACGCACCACGCGGTCCAGGCCCACGTCGCGGTCTCGTGCTGCCGTACATGACGCGCCGATCATGTGGCCAGCCAGTCGGGCTTGAGCAGCAGGAGCAGACCCAGCAGCACCATGATCGCTCCGCTCAGCAGCTTGAGCCACCGTCCCTCCCTCTCCTGTAGCTTGCGGCGGCTCAACGTCGCCACCGCGACGCCGACCATGACCATGTCGTCCGCCATGTAGGCCACGTTGTAGAGCCCGAGGTAGGCATAGTGCTTCCACGCGGGGAGGCGCTCCTCGGCGAGGAGCTGGGTGTAGAGCGCGGGCAGGCCCGCGGTGCAGAGGAGCTCGACCATGTTGACCATGACGGCGAGGACGCCCGCGGCGACGAGCGCGGCGGGCAGGCTCTCCGCCCTGACGACGGCCCGCATCCTCGCGTAGATCCCCGGCTTTACCGACTCGGGGATGCTGAGCGACACGCCCCGCTTCCACGCGAAGAAGTCTTTGATGTGGACCGAACCGGCGAGCACGGCGATGGCCCCCAGCGCGATCTGCACGGCACGCGACGCGCCGACCAGGAGAAAGAAGTTCAGCCAGGCAGCCATGAAGGCGAAATAGGCGAGGCCGCTCACGAGCACGAACACGCCGGCGATCAGCAGCATCTTTGCCCGGCTCCGCAGCGTGGCGAGAAAGGAGAGGAGAAAGAGGAGCACCCACATGGCGCATGGGTTGAAGCCGTCGACGAGCCCCAGGAGGACAGTGAACGCCGGCAGGCCAAGATCGCGGACGTCCAGCCGCCCGAGGACGGGCACGTCGACGACCCCGGGCCTCGGCGCGGCGCCGTCGGCCGGGCACGGCGGCTGCTCCGGCGCGAGAGGGCACGACGCAGCAGACTCGCCGGCCGCAGCGGGTGGCGGCGGCGCGCTGTCGAGCAACGCCTCGATGCGCCGGCCCGTCACGTCGCGCCCTGCGTACCCGACGACGAGCACCCCGCGCACATAGAACGCCGGGACACTCAACGCAGCGGTCGACTGCTCCTCGGCGATCGCCCTCAGCCGGTCGAGCGCCGCGCGGTCCTCGACGACATCCGCGACGAGCGTGCGCAGGCCGGGCCGCCGGCCCTCGAGCTCGGTCAGGAAGCGCTTGGCCTCGTCGCAGCGAGGGCACCCCATACGCGTGAACAGCTCCACGTCCGCGCGCGGCTCGATCGGCGCAGCTCGCCCGGAGACGCTCCAGAGCAGCGAGAGGGCGAGCACGCACGCCACGAGAGCTCGCATGACGACGGCAGGTCGCATGCGGTGTGGCTGTCGCACGACGCATGCTCAGCGGATCACGTGACCGGTCCACAAGCGCTGCGAGCGGCCTCGTAGGTGGCGCGTGATGCATGGCGCAGGGCAACGATGACGGGGCACGATGATTGCTGGTTATTGCTGGCTCATGGGCACGGTAGTCACGCGCCAGGTCGGTCCATCACAACCCTGGGACTTGGGCCAGACCGGGGAGGGGCAGCATGGAGCCTGTTCAGCGGATCCTGGTCGCCACGGATCTCTCGGAGCTGTCAGCCGCGGCGGTGAGAGTCGCCTTGGGACAAGCGCGCTCCTGGGACGCTGAGCTCCGGGTCCTCTACGTCGCTGCGTCCGCGCAGGCGCAGCCGAAGGTGGCGGACGCGCTGCTCGCTTTCGTGGCAGAGCTCGGCGGTGGGGTCCACATCGTCCCGATGATCCGGGTGGGGTCCGCGGCGGAAGAGATCGTCAGGTGTGCGGAGGAAGACGACGCCCAGCTCATCGTGTTCGGACACTTTCGCGAGCTCAAGGGGACAGAAGCGGTCAGGGCGATGCAACGCATCCACGATCGGCTGGTGTCCCTCGCCGCCGAGGACGATGTATGGCTCCGCCCGTCCGAGGCCCCCGCCGACGACAGCCTCGGTCATCGGGCCTACGAAGGTGGCCGCGGTGCGGTCGTCGGGTGCATCAAGCCGGTGGAGAAGACAGGGCGCTATCAGATGCGGTGAGCTCCCGGCGTGACCGGGGATCGCATCGACCACGTGAGCATCCCATGGTGTCACGGCTCGACGCACCTCGCCCCGAGCGGCCTTCCCTGAGGAGCGGTGCGCTCGTCGTGTCGACGTTCTCCGGCCTGCTGGGCGGAGCCGCGGCACACCTCGAGGGACACGCGCGTCTAGGAGACACGCTCTGGGCGGCCGGCGCGGTCGTCGCGCTCGCCCTCGTCGGCGCGCGCGTCCTGGTAGACGTGCTCGAGAAGCGGGCCGGCGTCGATGTCATCGCGCTCCTCGCCATCGGCGGCGCGCTCCTGCTCCGGGAATACCTGGCGGGCGCGCTGATCGGCGCGATGATGGCGACCGGCAGCGCCCTGGAGGGGTACGCGGCCGCGCGCGCCCGGCGTGAGCTCTCCGCGCTCCTCGCACGCGCTCCCTGTACGGCGCATCGCCGCGAGGGAGACGCCGTCACGACCGTCCCGATCGGCGCCGTCGCCCCCGGCGACCGCCTGCTGGTCGCGCCGGGCGAGATCGTGCCGGTCGACGGGGTCGTCGTGGGCGCGCGGGCGCTCCTCGACGAATCGGCGCTGACCGGCGAACCGCGGCCGGTCGAAAAGACACCCGGCGACCGCGTGGGGAGCGGGACCACGAACGCCGGCGCCGCCTTCGAGGTCCGCGCTGTGGCGAGCGCGGACGAGAGCACGTATGCCGGCATCGTCCGCCTCGTGCAGCAGGCGTCCGCCTCGAAGGCCCCGCTCGCCCGCCTCGCCGATCGCCATGCCCTGGCGTTCGCCGCGCTCTCGCTCTCCATGGCGGCCGCGGCGTGGGGCCTCTCCGGCGACGCCGGCCGCGGGCTCGCCGTGCTCGTCGTCGCGACGCCCTGCCCGCTGCTCCTCGCGGTGCCCATCGCGATCGTGGGCGGCATCTCGCGCTCGGCCCGGCGCGGCATCGTGGTGAAGGGCGGCGCCGCGCTCGAGGCCCTCGCCCGGGCCGAGATCCTGCTCCTCGACAAGACAGGCACGCTCACGTTCGGCGGCCCGCGCGTGACCGGCGTGACGTGCTTCCGCTCGATAATAGACGACGACATGGAGGTGCTCCGCCTGGCGGCGTCCCTCGAGCAGACCTCGTCGCACCCGCTCTCCGCGGCCCTGGTGCGCGCCGCCCGCGAGCGCCGCCTCGGGCTGTCCTTCCCTGAGGGCGTCCACGAGGCGCCCGGCGCCGGAATGACGGGTCGGGTGGACGGGCGCGCCGTTCGCGTGGGGAGCGCCGAATGGGCAGCGCAAGGAGCTCCGCTCCCGGAGGAGGCCCGCGCCTTCCGGCGCCGCGCTTCGCGCGCTGGTGCGATGACCGTGTTCGTGGCAGTGGATGGAGGCGTCATCGGCGCGCTGACGCTCGACGATCCGATCCGCCCCGATGCGCCGCGGACTTTGCGGGCGCTCAGGCGGGTCGGCATTCGCCGTGTCGTGATGGTGACAGGCGACCACCCCCTGGTCGCCGAGGCGGTCGGCGCCACGCTCGGCGTCGATCGCGTGCTCGCCCAGCGGTCGCCGGAGGAGAAGGTCGCGGCCGTACGCGAAGCCCGCGCCGAGGGGCTCACCGTGATGATCGGCGACGGGATCAACGACGCTCCAGCGCTCGCCGCCGCCGACGTCGGGGTCGCGATGGGCGCGCGCGGGGCCACCTCTTCCGCCGAGGCGGCCGACGTGGTGCTCGTGGTGGACAGGCTCGATCGATTCGCCGAGGCCGTGAGCATCGCGCGCCGCGCTCGCACCATTGCGGTGCAGAGCGCGCTCCTCGGCATGGGGCTGTCGCTCTTCGCGATGGGCGCGGCGGCGTTCGGCTTCCTGCCGCCGGCCGCCGGCGCGCTCCTGCAGGAGGCGATCGACGTCGCCGCGATCCTGAGCGCGCTGCGGGCGCAGAGCGGCGGGCACGGCGCGAGGAGGCCAGCGCTCGGGGAGGCCATGAGCCGCAGGCTGGAGCTCGAGCACGATCAGCTCATCCCTAGGCTCGATCGGGTGCGGGTCGTGGCCGAGCGCATCGATCGCCTAGCGAAAGAGGAGGCGCGCGAAGAGCTCGAGGCGCTCGACCGCTTCCTCCGCGAGCGGCTCCTCCCGCACGAGCGCGCCGACGACGCCGAAGTTTACCCGGTCATCTCCCGACTGCTCGGCGGCGAGGATCCTCTGGCATGCATGAGCGCGACGCATCGAGAGATCTTCCATCTGGTCCGGCTCTACGAGCAGCTCCTCGGAGAGCTCGAGCCGCGCGGACCCACGGCCGCGGACGTGCAGGATTTCCAGCGGATTCTTTACGGGCTCCACGCGGTGCTGCGGCTCCACTTCGCTCAGGAGGAGGAGCTCTATGCGTCGCTGAGCGAGCGCTACCACGCGGATGCTCCCGACCAGCCGGCTGTGAGCTCCCGGGAGCCACCCCTCCAGCAGGCGCCGGCGCCAGCGCCAGCGACCGCACGTCGCGTGCTGCGCTTGCTGGATCCGCTCAGGCACGGGCGCTCGCCCAGCCCGGGCCGGCCGAGGTGAAATCGCGCCTCGCGCGGGCCGAGCTCCCGCTCAGCGAGAGAACCACGGCTCGCTCAGATATTTCTCCCCCTCGTCCGGGAACAAGGTGACCACGTTCTTCAGCTCCGGGCTCTTCTCCTTGACCCGCCTCGCGGCCAGGAGGTTCGCTCCGGAGGAGACCCCGACGAAGCAGCCGTGCACCCTCGCGATCCGCCTCGCCTCCTCGCTCGCCGCTCCGTCCTCGACCAGAAGGACGTCGTCGATGAGCTCGATGTTGTCCTCGACGAGCGGGGGCACGAACCCCTCGGCGATCCCCTCGATCCGGTGGGGCCGGCACACCTCGGACTGGCCGTGCAGCCGCCCGTGGACGAGGGCGCACCGGGCAGGCTCGACGCCGAAGACCTTGACCGCCGGGTTGACCCGCCTGAAGGCCCTCGCGAGGCCGATCAGGGTCCCTCCGGAGCCGATCGCCGCGACGACCGCGTCGATCCGCCGGCGCCCGAAGGCGCGGAGGATCTCCCCGCCGAGGTGCTGCTCGTGGTCTTCCGCGTTCCAGGGGCTCGCGAACTGGTTCACGTGGAAGTGACCCTTCTCGTTCCCCAGGGCGATCGCGCCTTGCACGGCGAGATCCATCCGGTCCCGCGGGACGGTGCGCACGTCAGCGCCGAACGCCTTCATCATCCTGTAACGCTCCTGGGAGAGACCCTCGGGGATGAAGATCGTCACCTTGTACCCTTTCACGGCGCCGACCATGGAGACGGCGGTCCCCGTGTTTCCGGACGAGGCCTCCACGATGGTGGCGCCCTCCTTCAGGAGCCCTGTCTCCTCGGCCTTCTCGATGACGTACTTGGCGAGCCTGTCTTTGATGGATCCAGAGGGGCTCCGGAATTCGCATTTCACGTGAATGCCGTCGAGCGTCAGCAGGGGAGTCTTGCCTATCGCGTCGAGTATCGTCTTCATGTCCATGGCCCCGCGTTGTCCAGCGCGCGTCCCGGCGCCACGGCCGCGCGCCGCGCCCCCGGCCTCGCGCCGCGCTCCCCTCGCGCCGCTATACCGGCTCGTCGTGCACGACCTGGGCCGCTCGGCTGCGTCACCGCCGTCATCGCTCGCGAGGTGGTGAGAGCCATCCACGGCGCGTCGCGCCGCGTCATGCCGCTGGTCGACCAGCGCCCGGGGTCCTCAGCCGCTTTGGCACTTTCGCGAGGGGAAGGCCCGCTTCGCGAAGAGCATCATCGACACGCACTGATCGACGATGCCCGGCTGCCTCCGTCCTTCAGCGCCTGAGATGTGCCGCGATGAACGCTCAGGCCCTCGGCGACCCGTCCAGCGAGACGACGCCGCCCTCGAAGCGGATCGGCGCGGTGAGCGAGGCGCGGAAGGCCTTGTATCCGGCCACGCCTGCCCGGAAGGCGTGCAGGAAGACGTGATGTCGCCCGTCGGCGCCCATGGACACCGAGGGGTGCCCTGGCCCCCACCATTCCGCGCTGGAGCTCAGGAGCACCTGCGAGGACTTGCGGTACGGGCCCGTGGGCGCGTCCGCCACGGCGGCGCCGATGCCGTAGTGCGCGGTCGAGAAGTCGTTGCCGCCGTAGAGCAGGTAATATCGCCCGCCCTCCTGGGTGATCCAGACGCCCTCGATGACGTGCGCCTCCCAGGGCTGGTCGTTCTCGAGGATGACGGCGGGCTCCCCCTCCAGCCTGCGGCCGTCCGCCGACAGCCGCTGGGCGTGGATGCGCGTCCTGAGCGCCCGCGAGATCGCGGCGATGCCCTCCGCCTCCGCGCCGCTCGCCCGCGCCCCGAGGCCCGAAAGCCGCGCCGCGAACCCGGTGAAGTCCGCGGTCGCCGCCTCGATCAGCGGCTGCAGCACGAAGAACTGCTCCATGGGCTCGAGCGTCTCCACCCACGGCCACAACGTCAGCGCCAGGACCGCGGTGCGCTGGTCTTCGCGGGCAGCGAAGAGCTCGCCCACCCGGGCGGGCTCCCGGTGGAGCAAGGCTGCCAGCCTGCCGGGCCACACGCCGTTGTCGTCCTTCTTCCAGATCAGCCAGGGCGCGCCGCCAGCGTCCACGAGGATGTGCGCGTCGATCACGTCGCCGGTCACGATCGGGGCTTCATCGGCCTTGAACGGGCCGTCCGGGCTCCGGGACCGGGCGAGGCCGATCGCCAGCGAGCGGTCCTGCGCGCGGGCCGTGAAGCAGACCCAGTACTCCTCGCGGACCCGGTGCATCTCCGGCGCCCAGAAGTCCGCCCGGTCCGGGCCGGTCAGCGCCCACGCCGGCGTTTGCCCTTTCGGGAAGACGAAGCCGGTGAGCTGCCAGGTGGTCAGGTCGCTGGAGGCGAGGATGGGGAAGGCGTTCGGCGCGTCGTTCGAGGTCACCAGCAAGCGCCATTCGCGCTCGCCCACGCGCGCCACGCAGGGGTCGCCATAGCCGTAGAGGATCTCCGGCGCGACCGCCTCGGTCAGCAGCGGCCGCAGCGGCGGTCCGCCTTTCCGCGGCGGCGGCGGGGTGCGGGCGAGCGGCACGCGGGTCCCGAGGTCACGCGCCAGCGCCTCGAACAGGTCGAGGTAATCCGGCTGCTGCGCGCGGGCGAGCTCGTAGATCCGGGCGTCCAGCCCCGGCTCGGTCACCCGGAAGCGGCGCGGCCCCCGGGGGTCGATCACGACCTCGAGGGCGAACGGCGCGCCGAGCGGCGTTTCCAGGCGCAAGGGCAGGTCCACTCGCTCAGCGCCGGCTCAGCGCGGAGGGCTCCCGGCCGCGCCGTGCGCGAGCAGCGCCTCCAGCGACCGGCCGTCATGGAGGAGCCGGATCGCCTCGGCCAGGAGCCCCTCCAGCCGGACGAGCTCGATCGGGAGCGCTGGGCACGCGGCGGCGGCGACGCTGTTCGTCACGAAGAAGCGGAGCACCGGGAGGGCGGGGAGCTGGATCACCGCTGGGCCAGCGAAGAGGGCGTGGGTCGCGACGACGGCGATGTCCGGCGCGCAGCCCGCCGAGAGCAAGGCGTTCACGGCGGCCTCGATCGTCCCGCCGGTGCTGATCATGTCGTCGACGAGGAGGGGCGACCGCCCCCGGACCTCGCCCGTGATCGCGTGGACGCTGACGTCCTCGCCGCTCAGGCGGGTCTTGTGCACGACGGCGACCGGCAAGCGGAGGAGCCGCGCGTGGCGATCCGCGAGCTTCGCAGCGCCGAGGTCCGGCGCCACGATGACGCTGCGTTCGGAGACCCAGGGCCTCGCTGCCTCCAAGAGCAGCGGCGCGGCGCTCAGGTGCTCGAGCGGGACGGAGAAGAACCCCTCGAGCGCGGCGCTGTGGAGGTCGACGGCCACCACGCGCGAGAGGCCCGCTGTCCTGAAGAGATCGGCGACGAGCCGGGCCCCTACCGGCTCCCTTCCCGAGGCGCGGCGGTCGTGGCGGGCATAGCCGAAATACGGCACGACGGCCGTCACGCGCGGAGCCCCTGCGCGGCGACATGCATCCGCGAGGAACAGGAGCTCGAGGATGTGCTCGTCGACCGGCGGGCTCGTCGGCTGGAGGAGATACACGTCCCGCCCTCGCACGGTCTCCCGGATCTGCACGTGAAGCTCGCCGTCGGCGAAGCGGCGCACCAGGGCGTCGCCGAGGCCGACGCCGAGGCGCTCCGCCACGGCCTGCGCGAGAGGGACGTTCGCGTTGCCCGCGAAGAGGCAGATCTCCATGGCTGCTCCGCTACGCCGCGCTGCGCGGGACCGTCTCCCGGGCAGCGGCGAGGAAAAGGGGTTGTTCGTGGGCCCGCTCGATCTGCAAGGGTGCAAGGGAGAGACCAGGTGCGGCGCGTGGCCTTCGCCTCCGGACTGCACGAGCGGTCGGATCTCCGGCGCAGGAAATCATGAGGCGGCGACACGCCTCCACCGCGCGGAGGCCACGTCCGGGGAGACCTCGATCTCATTGCTCACGTCGTTCACGCCGAAGACGTACCAGGCGTCGTTCTCGGTGATCCTGCGTTGCTCCTCGCTCGCCACGAGGCCTCGCAGCGTGACGCGCGAGCGCTCTGTGCTGACCCCGATCTCCGATGCGTCGAGGAGCGGATCCTTCTCGAGGACGATGCGCACCGCGTCGGAGATCTCGTCGTCGTTGTCCTCCTCCAGGGCGTCGACCTCGAGCGCGTTCATGACGTCGCGGGTCCCTGGCGCCCACCAGCAGAGCACGCCGGCCAGGCGCTTGTGCGAGAGGCTGGGCACGGCCCCTTCGAGCCTCACGATCCCCTCGTCGACGGCGACCTCGAGCGCGCCGCGCGGCCGCGGCGGCTCGCGAAGCACGTCGAGCGTGCCCCCACCGCGCACCCGGACGGTGCACTCGTCGAACGTCGGCTCCGAGAGCAGGACATCCCGGATATGGTCGAGGACCTCGACGTCGCTCATCATGTCGACGCTCGGCTCGACGCGGAGCCGGTCGGCGACCCAGCGCACCTCGGGGAGCGCCGCGCCGCGCTCGAGCGCACGCTTCTTCGCGGCGATATCCGGGAGCTCGCCCTCCATCGTGAGCACGCCGTCCAGATACTCCAGTCGGACCGGATATCGATGGAGGTCGAAGCCGAGCCGGCCCAGCGCTGCGTGGGCCCTGCTCGTGACCGAGTCTGCGCCACCCATGCGCTCGGGCCATGGTGCCGAGCCGCGGCGATGTACAGGCCAGGAGGCGGCCAACGCCGCGCGCTGCGCCGCGCGCGCGTGGTGGGCCTGTCCTCGGGCCTGCCCGCTCCCGAGCCCCCTACGCGCTGGCCGCGCTCCCGGCCGGGCGCGACCCCCGCGCGGCGGTCGCCGCGCGCCTGCGCCGGCCGATGAGCTCCAGGAACTCCGCGAGAGGCGCCGTGTTCGCGATGTCCGCCGCGGCGCACCAGCCCCGCCGCGCCTGATCGATCCCGTGGCGCATGAAGCCGAGCTCCGCCACGGCGTGCGCGTCGGTGGCGACGACGAGCTTCGCGCCGGCCTCTCGCGCGAGGCGGACGTGGACGTCGCAGAGGTCCAGGCGCTCGGGCTGAGCGTTGATCTCGAGCAGCACGCCGAGCTCGCGCGCGGCGCGCGCGATCCGCGGCATGTCGAGCGCGTACGGCTCCCGCTTGCCAAGGAGGCGCCCGGTCGGGTGGCCGAGCGCCGTGACGAACGGGCTCTCGAGCGCGCGGAGGACACGGCGCGTCATGTCGGGCTCCGGCATCGTGAGCTTCGAGTGCACGCTGGCGACGACGTAATCGAGCGCCGCCAGCGCCGCGTCGTCGAGGTCGAGCGCCCCGTCCTCGAGGATGTCGACCTCGGCCCCGTGCAGGATCGCCATCCCGCCGATCGTCCGGCGGAGCCCGTCGATGGCCCGCGCCTGCCGGCGAAACCCCGAGGCGTCGAGCCCGCCCGCCACGCGGACCGCCTGCGTGTGGTCGGTGATGGCCACGTAGGCGTACCCGCGGGCCGCGCACGCCCTGACCATCGCCTCGAGCTCGTCGCGCCCGTCGGTGTACGTCGTGTGCACGTGGAGGTCGCCCCGGACGGCGCCGACCTCGACGAGCGCGGGGAGGCGCCGCGCGCGCGCGGCCTCGATCTCGCCGGCGTCCTTGCGCAGCTCGGGCGGGATCCAGGGCAATCCGACCGCGCGGAAGACATCCTCCTCCGCCTGGCCCGCGTCCGCCGGTCGCCCCGGTAGACCCCGTATTCGTTGATCTTCAGCCCGCGGCTCACGCCCAGCGTGCGAACGGCGATGTTGTGGGCCCTCGATCCGGTGAAGTAGTGGAGGGCCGCGCCGTAGGACGCCGGCGGCACGACGCGGAGGTCGATCTGGAGCCCGGACCGCAGCACGACCGAGCACTTCGTCGCGCCGTGGGCGAGCACCTGCTTGATCTCCGGATACGCCATCAGGCGCGACGCGACGGGCTCGCCCTGCCTAGCGGACACGAGGATGTCGACGTCGCCCACCGTCTCCTTGCGGCGCCGGAGGCTGCCGGCCACCTCGACGGCCAGGGCCTCGCGCGCCGCCCGGAGGTGCCGGAGCAGCGGCTCGACCTGCGCCTCGGCGTCCGCGAGCCGCACGCGCCCGGCGGTCGCCCGCCGCTTCAGGCAGCCGTCGAGGATCGTCGCGGCGAGCTTCTCGCCGAAGCCGCGCACGCCGACGAGGCGGCCCGACCGCGCGGCCTCCACGAGCTCGTCGACCGTCGCGATGCCGAGGCTGTCGTGGAGCAGGCGCGCGCGCTTCGGCCCGAGCGACGGGATCCGCATCATCTCGACGAGGCTCTCGGGGGTCTTCGCCGTCAGCTCCTTCAGCAGCGGCAGCTCGCCGGTCTCGAGGAGCTCGACGATCTTCCCCGCGAGGTCCTTGCCGATCGCGGGCAAGGCGGTGAGCTCGCCCGCGCCCTCGCGCTCGACGATCCCCGCGACGGGCTCGCCGAGCGCCCCGAGGGTGCGCGCCGCGGTGCGGTAGGCCCGCACGCGGAACGGGCTCTCGTCCTGGATCTCGAGCAGGTCCGCCACCTCCTCGAAGATGCGAGCGATATCGACGTTTTCCATGCGTCCCTCGGTGCCCGTCGGGTTCCCGTCGGGTTCACGCGTAGCGCCTCGTTCCGGCGGCGCGCGTCCTCGCGCGCGAAGGGCGCCACCCCTGCCGGCGCTGCCGCGCTCATGCGTGAGATCCCCGCCAGTCGGCGGCGCGCACGAATACCCGCCCACCCCGCCGCGCCGTTGAAGCAGGCGATGTGCCACGAGGCTGGGCTGCCGCGCGGGAACGCGGCCGAGGCGAAGGAGGCGAGGTCAAGGAGGCCGCCTGTGCGCCCGGCGCGCGGTATGGAGCGTGCTCCGTACCGTCCCAGCGAGGGATCGATGCTCGTTGGAGACGTCATGACGAGAGGGGTGGAGACGACATCCACGGGGGCGACGCTCCAGGCGACGGCGCTCAAGATGCGAGAGGCGGGCGTGGGCATGCTGCCCGTCCTCGAGAACGAGCGTCCGATCGGGGTCATCACCGACCGCGACATCACCGTTCGGGCGACCGCCAACGGGCTCGACCCGAGGACGAGCCACGTCGGCGACGTGATGACGCGGAGGGTCTTCTGCTGCTACGAGGACGAGTCCATCGAGGAGGCGGCCCGGCGGATGGAGGAGCACACGATCCGGCGGCTCGTCGTCCTGGATCGGGGCGAGCGGATGGTCGGCGTCATCACGCGCGACGATCTCGCGAGCCTGCCGCGCGAGGAGCGAGCCGGGCCGGTCACGGGCGAGTGACCCCGATGCCGTCCATTCGAGTCCGCTGCCCGAGGGGACGTGCTGCTCATGAGTCAGGGGAGGAAAGGTATGGCCGAGTTCCAGATCGAGCTCAGTGAGCGCGAAGCGAGAGACATGAGGACAGCTCTATCGATCCGGCTCGTGGGGATGCGAGAAGAGCTGGTCCACACCGACAATCGAGAATACCGGGCCGACCTGAAGGCGGCGATCGAGCGGCTCGAAGCGGTGCTCCGGAACGTCGATGCGATCCTGGCCGGGGCGACGCCGACGACATTAGGAGCCTCGTGGGCCCATCGCGCCGGAGCCCGGCGGCGCGTCGTGGGGGCTCACGGCGCCGTTCATTCGAGCGGGGGCGCGGCCGCCCGTTCCTTCGCCGGCTCGGGGATCTCGGTCATCGTCGCCTCCGTCAAGAGCAGCACGCTCGCCACCGACACGGCGTTCTCGAGCGCGACGCGCACCACCTTGGTCGGGTCGATGATGCCCGACTCGACGAGATCGACGTACGCGCCGCGCGCCGCGTCGAACCCGAAATCCCCGCTGCCGGCGCGCATCCGCTCGATCACGACGCCGGCGTCGACGCCGGAGTTCTCCGCGATCTGCCGCGTCGGAGCCTCGAGCGCGCGGCGCAGGATGCGCACGCCGGTGCGCTCGTCGCCGTCGCACCGCTGCTCCTCGTGCTCCAACGCGACGCTCGCGCGCAGGAGCGCGAGCCCCGCGCCCGGCACGATGCCCTCGACCACGGCCGCCTTGGTCGCGCTGATCGCGTCCTCGAACGCCTCTTTCCGTGACTTCATCTCCGTTTCGGACGGCGCCCCGACCCGGACGACCGCCACGCCGCCGACGAGCTTCGCCAGGCGCTCCTGCAGCTTCTCGCGATCGTAGTCGCTCTTCGCCTCCTTCATCTGCCGCCGGAGCAGCTCGACCCTCGCCTGGATGGCGCTCGGGTCGCCGGCGCCGCCGATGATCGTCGTGTTCTCCTGCTTCACGACGGCCCGCGCCGCCCGACCGAGCTGGCCCGGCGTCACGTGCTCCAGACGCAACCCTGCCTCCTCGGCGATCACCTGTCCTCCGGTCAGGGTCGCGATGTCCTCGAGCATCGCCTTGCGCCGGTCCCCGAAGCCGGGCGCCTTGACCGCGACGCAAGCGAGCGTCCCGCGCAGCTTGTTGACGACGAGCGTGGCCAGCGCGTCGCCCTCGACCTCCTCCGCGATGAGCAGGAAGCTCCGCCCCTCTTTGGCGACGTGCTCGAGCAGGGGGAGCAGGTCTTTCATGACGCCGATCCGCTTCTCGTGGATCAGGATGAGCGGCTCCTCGAGCACGCATTCCATGCGCTCCGGGTCGGTCACGAAGTAGGGCGAGAGATACCCGCGGTCGAACTGCATGCCTTGCACGACCTCGACCGCCGTCTCGGTCCCCTTCGCCTCCTCGACGCTGATGACGCCCTCTCCGCCGACCTTCTCCACCGCGTCGCCGACGAGCTCGCCGATGACCACGTCGTTGTGCGCCGCGACCGTGGCGACCTGGACCTTCTCATTTCGGCTCTGCACAGGGCGGGAGAGCGACCGCACCGCACGGGCGGCCGCCTGGAGCCCCCGCTCGATGCCGCGCTTGAGATCGATCGCGCTCGCGCCCGCGGCGATGTTGCGGAGCCCCTCCGCGAAGATCGCGTGAGCCAGCAGGGTGGAGGTCGTCGTCCCGTCGCCGACCGCGTCGCCCGTGCGCTCGGCCGCCTCGCGGATGATCTGCACCCCGACGTCCTCTTCAGGGTCCTTGAGGCTCATCTCCTTGGCGATCGAGACGCCGTCGTTGCACACGGTGGGGCGTCCCCAGGCGCGCCCGATGAGCACGCTCTTCGACTTCGGGCCGAGCGTCACGCGGACGGCGTCGGCGAGCGCCGTGGCGCCTCGCAGGACCTTCTCCCGGGCAGCGGCGTGGAAGAGGAGTTGCTTGTGGGTCATCGCGGGAGACCTCCTGGACGAGCGCGGCCGCGCCTCTGTGGCCGCCGTCGCCGACACCCTTGATGCAACCCCAGGGCCTGCTCTCTCGGGTGTCGTTCGCGCGCTCCGGCCGCGGTCTCCCGGAACCGGAGATCGACGGCTCGCCCGGCCGCGCGCGCCGCGACCCGGCCGAGCGGGTACACCCTCCGCGAGCACGGATCCTGCAGCTCCCACCCTCGGCAACCACCGCACGAGCCGATCGTCCAGCATGAGCCGGGCTCAAGCGGTCGGGCGAGGGTCCTCCGGACGCGCGAGGCGCTGCGCGTTGCAGGAGTTCAGGAAAGGTCGTCTGGAGTTCGAAGGAGGTCACCATGACGCTGCTGTCACGTTGGCGAGAGCCTCGTAGAATCGCATCGATGATGCGCGCGCTCGACCCGGAGCGCATGATGCGCGAGATGTTCCAGTGGGATCCGTTCGCGGAGATGGAGCCAGTCACCCGGCTCCGCCAGCCGGAGGCCTGGTTCTCACCGGACATCGAGCTCCGAGAGACGAAGGATCGCTTCGTGTTCCGGGCCGACCTGCCGGGCGTGAAGGAGAGTGACGTCGATGTCTCGATCAGCGGGCGGCAGCTGTCGATCAGCGGCAAGCGCGACGAGGAGCGCGAGGAGCGAGAAGGCGAGCGCGTCTATGCGTACGAGCGTGAATACGGCAGCTTCTGCCGCTCTTTCACGCTGCCCGAGAGCGCCGATCTCGACAACATCCAGGCCGAGCTGAAGAACGGTGTGCTCGAGATCATCGTCCCCAAGGCAGCCGGGGTCCAGCCGAAGCAGATCCCGCTCCGCGGCAAGGAGCCGAGCGCCGAGGGGTCGACCGAGGCGAAGAAGATCGAGGCGAAGAAGGCCGCCTGAAGCGCCGCCCAGCGGCCGCGCGACGGCCGCCGGGGGCCCGAGCTCTCCGGGCCGACCGCGCGGGGACAAGGCCGCAGCGGCGGGGGGAGCCCGTCGGAGGACCCGAGGGCCGGTGTCAGGGGCGAGGGACGTCACCCGCCGACCGGAGGAGGGGCTCATGCTGTTTCGAGATCGCGTTGATGCAGGGCGCCGCCTGGCCTTCGCGCTGAGGCGCTACCGCGAGGAGGCGCCCGTCGTCCTCGGGCTCCCGCGCGGCGGGGTCCCGGTCGCCCACGAGGTCGCGCGGGCGCTCAAGGCGCCGCTCGACGTCTGGGTGGTGCGCAAGATCGGCTTCCCGGGGCGCGAAGAGCTGGGCCTGGGCGCCGTCTCGGAGGGCGGAGAGGTGTACCTCAACGACGAGGTGCTGGCGGAGCTCGGCGCCCCCCCGGAGGAGGTCGCGGAGCTCGCGGACCGCAAGGCCGCCGAGGTCGAGGCGCGCGTGCAGCGCTTCCGGCGCGGCCGGCCGCCGCCCGACCTAGAGGGGCGCACCGTCATCGTCGTCGACGACGGCATCGCGACCGGCGGGACCGTGCGCGCCGCGGTCCGGGGGATCCGGCGGCGCGGGCCGAGGCGCCTCGTCCTCGCGGTCCCGGTCGCGTCCGCGAGGACGCTCGCGTCCCTGCGCCCCGAGGTCGACGAGGTGGTCTGTCTCGACGCGGATCCGAACCTGTCCGCGATCGGCGCCTATTACCAGGACTTCGGCCAGACCACGGACGACGACGTCATCGCGCTGCTCGAGCGGGCGCGCGGCGGCGGCCCGGGCAAGGACGAGGGGGAAGCGCCGGCGGAGCTTGCCGGGGAGGAGCTCCCCGTCGAGATCGCGCTCGACGACGGCGCGCGCCTGGAAGGCGACCTCGTGATCCCCGCCGGGGCGACGGGCCTGGTCCTGTTCGCCCACGGGAGCGGCAGCAGCCGGCACAGCCCGCGCAACCGGTTCGTCGCCGAGGTGCTCCAGGGCGCCGGGCTCGCCACGCTGCTCCTCGATCTCCTCACCAAAGAGGAAGAGGCGGCGGATGAACGGACAGGCCACCTCCGGTTCGACGTCGAGCTGCTCGCACGGCGGGTCGTGAGCGCGGCCCTGGCCGTGCGCGCGCTGCCCCGGACGAGCGCGCTGCGGCTCGGCTACTTCGGCGCGAGCACCGGCGCCGCCGCGGCGCTGATCGCCGCGGCGAGGCGCCCCGACCTCGCGGGCGCGGTGGTGTCGCGGGGCGGGCGCCCCGACCTCGCCGGCTCGTACCTCAAGGCGGTGCACGCGCCGACGTTGCTCCTCGTCGGGCGCGAGGACACCGACGTGCTCGCGCTCAACTGGGAGGCGCTGGAGCTCCTGCGCGGACCGCGGCAACTCGCGATCGTGGAAGGGGCCACGCACCTGTTCGAGGAGCCGGGGGCGCTGGAAGAGGTCGCCCGCGCGGCAAGCGCGTGGTTCGTCCGATACCTGGCGCCCGGGCGCTCAAGGCGACCGCGTAGCGGAGACAACCGCGCGGATCGAGGCTCATGGTCGCCCGTGGCGCTCGAGCCGACGAGGCCCGGACGGGCGAGGAGATCGAGGAGATGTGATGTGCGCCGGCGACGTGCGGGCTATCACCACAAGCGCATCTCGCGGGGCACCCACTTCCCGAACGCGTCGAGGCCCGTGTGCTTCACGTAGGCCACATAGCCGAACAGCGCGAACAGCGCCGCCGAAGCCGCGAGCAGCGCGCCTGCTGCGCGCCTCGCCAGCGCGGACCTGTCCATCGCCGGAGCGATCAGCAGTCCGAGGCCGCTCGCGCCGTACATCGCCGCGGCGAGCGCCGGGTTTTGCGTCATCCCGTGGCGCGCGATGGCCAGCGCGAGCACCAGGTTGGTGATGCCCCCGAGGGCCCCGAGCAGGAGCAGGGGGCCCAGGCGGTCGCCGAGCGACAGCGCCGGTGCGCCGATCACGAGCAATGTCCCGAAATAAACGAGCGGCTCTCCGAAGAGGATGTTGTACCCGCCCGGGATGGGCCATGTCAGCACGACGTGGAGGCCCGTGATGAGCAGGATGAGCCCGCACGCCCCGAACGCCCAGGCGAAGCTGCGGCGGCGAGCCTGCGAGTCGCCGGCGGCGGGCGCGCTGAAGAGATACCAGGCCCCGAGCGCCAGCGCCGCCGCCGCCGTGACGAGCGGAAGCGTGAGATAGTTGATGTACATGGATTCCTCATCGTCGTGCGAGCTGGTCGTCGCCGAGCCAGCGCCCGGCGCTGCCGAGCCGCGCCATAGAACGTAGAGCCGGCGTATGCGCGCCGGCAGCGCGGCGACGCCCGCGGGAGACGCGACCTACGTCAGCGAGGCGTGGGCACGTCCGTGTCCAGCCGGTCGAAGCAGCGGAACGGGTCCTCCAGCATCTCGCGCACGGTGCGCGCCAGCACGCTCGCGTGGAAGCCGTCGATGAATCGGTGATCGAACGTGGCGCTCACGCGCATCACCTTGCCGGGAACCACCTTGCCGTCCTCCACCACCGGCTCGTCCCTCACCATGCCCGGGACGACGAGGACCGGCGTCCGCGTGTAGGGCACGAGCGGCACGTAGGCGTTCTCCAGGCCCAGCGAGCCGACGTTGGTCACCGTGAGCGCGCCGAACGGATCGCGCGGGAGCCCGAGCTTCGACAGGTCCAGGTTGAGCGTATACATCATGAACGAGAGCAGGCGCAGGAAGGCGTTCATGAAGAGGAACGGGATGTGCCGGATCGCGCGCTTCGTCTCTTCCACCGCCCTGTCGCGCCTCCTGCGTGCGCGTTCGATCGTCCGGTCCAGCTCGTCGACGATTTGCACCAGGCTCTTTTCATGGGCCCGCTCGATCGTGGTCACGGTGAGATCCGCCTCGCCGTCGCCGCCGGCCGCCTGCACGACCAGCACCGAGACGGTGACGCCGCGCCGGAGGTAGATCTTGTTCCAGCGCAGGATGGCGTTGGCGTCGGGGCAGCGGCGCAGCGCCTCGGCGCAGGCCTTGGCGACGAGGTGCGTCACCGTCAGCCGCCGGCCGGTGCTGCGGCGGAACGCCTGGATATAGTCGAGCGCGCGGTCCATGCGCAGCGTGAGCGTGCCGTACACCGACGGATCGTACGCGGTGCGCCAGGTGCCGATGGCCAGCTTGCGGAAGCTGGAGATCTCTTGCTTGGGCACGAGATCGAGATGGGGCATGATCCACCCGGCCATGTCCCCACGGGTTGCACGGCTCGGGCCAGGGCGCGCTGCGCGCTCCGGCTCCTCGTGTGGCGTGGGCTCTCGCCCGCGGCGCCGAGGTGTTACCAGGGCACCCGGTCTGAAGACCGGGCGCACTGCGGCAGCGGCAGCGTGAACTGAAAGCTCGTCTTCCCGGGCGCGCTCTCGGCCCAGACCCGCCCCCCGTGGGCCTCGATGAGCCCTCGCACGATGTAGAGCCCGAGCCCCAGCCCGGCGGCGCCTCCTGCCTTCGCCTCGCGGGTCCGGTAGTAGCGGGCGAAGAGCCTCGGCAGCTCCTCCGGCGCGATGCCCTTCCCCTCGTTCTGGACCGCCACGAGCACCTCGTCGCCCCGCCGCTCCACCGCGATCCGGATCGGCGTCCCGGGCGCGCCGTACTTGGCCGCATTCGATAGCAGGTTGGTGAGCACCTGCTCCAGGCGCCCGGAATCGGCCAGGAGCGGCGGAATCCCGTCCAGCACCTCGACATCGAGCCCGTGTCCCTTCGTCGCGTCCGCCGTCCGCTCCACCGTCGCCCGGATGAGCGCCGGGAGATCGACCTCCGCGGGCCTCAGATCCAGCCGGTGCGACTCGAGGCGGGAGACGTCGAGCAGATCGCTTATCATCCGGTTGAGCTGCATCGCGCTGGCCAGGATGTGCTGCGCCTTGTCGCTGGACTGCGGCTGCTTTGCGAGCAGGGAGGCCTTGAGGACGATGTTGGTGATCGGCTGACGCAGGTCATGGGCGATGATGCTGGTCCATTCCTCGCGCATTCGCTCGAGCTCCTTCAACGGGCTGATGTCCTCGCCGGCCACGACCGCCCCGGTGATCTTTCCCCCGCCGTCGCGGAGCGGTGCGGCGGCGACGAGGAAGGTCCGGCACGAGCCGTCCGCCTCGGCGATCACGATCTCCTCGCCGGGGACCGTCTCGCCTCGCATCGCCCGGCTCGAGGGCAGCTCGTCGAGCGTGATGGGGGTGCCGTCCGGGCGGCGCATGCGACCAACGTACTGACTCCGCGCCGCGGCGCCCCCGGTGATCTCGACGCCGTGCGGGTTGGCGATCACGAACTCCTCGCGGTTGCGCTCGATGAGCAGCAGCGGGACGGGCGCGCTGTCGAAGACCGTTTGCAGCGTCTTCCGCTCGGCGTCCAGCTGCGCGAGCAGGCGCTCACGCTCCTCCTCCGCCTGCTTGCGCGCCGTCACGTCCTCCACCTGGGCAATGTAGTGAATGGGCTCGCCGTCTTCGCCGCGCACCACGGACGCGTGCAGGATGACGGCGATGACCGTGCCGTCCTTGCGGATGTAGCGTTTGGCGAGCTGATAGCGCTGGATCTCACCGCGGCGCAGCTGCTCGACCAGGCCCACGTCCGTGTCCAGGTCGTCGGGATGGGTGATGTCCTGGAACCGGCGCTTCGAGAGCTCTTCGGCCGAGTAGCCCACGATCTCGCAGTAGGCGTGGTTGACGCGGATGAAGCGCCCGTCGAGCCCGATGATGGCCTTGCCGATGGGCGCGTACTCGAAGCTGAGCCGGAAGCGCTCCTCGCTCTCGCGGAGCGCCTTCTCCGCCTGCTTGCGCTCGTTGGTGTCGTCGTCACGGGCATGGACGCCGAGGGCGGCGTACTCCGCCCCGGCGATGGCGCGCGCCCGGTCCACCATCGGCTGGAGCGCCACGGGCCGATCGAGGCTGTCGCCGCTGTCGGCAGTCGACCGCCGGACCGGCTCGAGCGGGGCGCTGATGCGCGCGTTTTCCTGGCGCGCGAGGGCGCTGTCCAGGCCCATCGCGAAGAGCGTGGCGAGCGCGCCGAGATCGACACCGGCATCGGGGTGAGGATGGGGTAGATACCAGGACAGGACGCCGAGGCAGCGACCTCGGGCGCAGAGGGGCAGCGAGACCACGCTCTGTGCGTCTACCCGCGCGCAGACCTCGCGCGTCAGGCACGAGCCCGGCTCGACCGAGCGCGCGTCGCTCATCACCTGAACTCGGCCCGTGCTCGCCGCCCGGGCGTCGAGCAGCGGCGCGTCGAGCGCCACCCGCGCGAGGCCGCGACGGACGTCGGCCGGCAGGTGGCGATGGGAATGAAGCCCGAGCTCGGCGGTGCGATCGGAGGCCAGGAGCAGGTAGGCAGCGCGTGCGCCGAGCTCCATGACCTGCTCGAGCAGGAGACCGGCGAGCTCGTCCAGGTCGGTCGTGCGCGCGATTCCGAGCGCAGCGCGCGCAATGAACTCGGCCGGCGTCGCGCCAGCCTCGCGGCGCCCGCATCTACAGGGGGATGCCATGCGGGCGACCTCCTCTTCGCGGCTGCTCGACGCCTCGATTTCTTCTGTCCACCACATGGCCCCCGCCTCGATCGGCCGATTGTCGCACGAGAGCCACGCCGCCTGAAGCGTCAATGCGGCCAGGTCCACGGGATGACTTCCCGCGATGCCGATCTGTTCATACTCTGTTCATACCCCGGCCGGTGCAGGAGGCCCGGTGCACCGCTGCGAGCAGTGCGCCTCGCCCGCTGTGGTCACCGCATGTTCACCGCACGTTCAGGTGGTCCATCCGCCGCCGCGCAGCGGACCGAGGCTTGCTACTTGCTGGCCGAGGCCTGCGGAAGTGAGTCGCTCCTCTCCTCGTGCCGCCGCGGCCGGTCCTGTCGGTGCGGCCGGACAGGCGAAACCGCTCCACGAAACCGGCGCGCAATCACACGTTCATCCTGCGGAGCTCGCCGCGCTCTCCGTCGAGGGGCGAATTCAGGCATTGCGGTCCGCTCCGAGCGGCCTGACCGAGGCCGAAGCGGCGAGGAGGCGGCTCGCTCACGGCGACAACGAGCTCGCGCCGCCCAGGCGGTCACGGCCGCTCCGGACGCTGCTCGCGCAGTTCACGCACACCCTCGCTCTGCTGCTCTGGCTCGGCGCCGGGCTGGCCTTCGCCGCAGGCGCCCCGGAGCTCGGGTTCGCCATCGTCGCCGTCGTCGTGCTCAACGGCGTGTTCGCGTTTCTCCAGGAGCACCGCGCCGAACAGGTCGTGAGCAGCCTCATGCGCCGTGTCGCCGTGCGCGCCCGCGTCGTGCGGGCGGGCGTCGAGCGGCGTGTGCCCGCGCGCGAGCTCGTCCCGGGCGACGTGGTCCGCCTCGCGGCAGGGGAGATCGTCCCGGCCGACTGCATCTTGCTCGGAGCAGACAGCCTCTCGATCGACCTCTCGATGCTCACGGGCGAGACGGCCCCCGTCGATCGCGACGCGGCGCCGGTCGCCCCGCCGGGCCGAGGCGCGGACGAGCTCGCGCTCCCGAGCCTGCTCCCGAGCGGGGCGTCCGTGGTGACCGGCGCGGGCGAGGCGCTCGTCTTCGCGACGGGCGCGGAGAGCGCCGCGGGCAAGATCGCCCTGCTCCTCGAGCAGGGCGGGCGCGAGGGCTCGCTGCTCGAGCGCCAGGTCGCGCAGCTCTCGCGCGTCACCGCGGTGGTCGCGGTGATCGCCGGCGCGGCCACGCTGGTGCTCGCGCAGGCGTTCCACCGCGTCGGCCCGCTCGGCGCGCTCACGTTCGCGATCGGCGTGATCGTGGCGCTCGTCCCCGAGGGGCTGCTCCCGACGCTCAGCGTGTCGCTCGCGATCGGCGCGCAGCGCATGGCGGCCCGCGGCGCCCCGGTGCGGCGCCTGTCCGCGGTCGAGGTGGTCGGGTCGGTGACGACCATCTGCACGGACAAGACGGGGACCCTCACGCAGAACACGCTCTCGGTGCGCGGCTTCGTCCCCGCGCGCGGCGCGCCCCCGGACGCGGAGCAGGCGGCGCGGCTCGCGGCCGCGCTGTGCAACAACGCGCGCCCGGCGCCGGCGGGCGGCGATTACGAGGGCGATCCGGTGGACGTGGCGCTCGCGCGCTGGGCCGCGGCCGGCGGGGTGGACCTCGGCGAGGCGCGCGCCCGGTGGCCGCGGGTCGCCGACACCGCGTTCGACGCGCGCCGGCGCTACATGGCGGTGACGTGCGCGGAGGGCGGCGCCGCGCGCGAGTTCGTGAAGGGGGCGCCCGAGGCGGTGGTGGCGCTGACCGGCGCGCCGGCGCCTGCGGGCCTCGACGATGCGGTGGTGAGCGCGGCCGGGCGCGGCGAGCGCGTCCTCCTGCTCGCCGTGAGGGACGCCGGCGGCCCGCTCGCGTGCCTGGGCCTGGTCTGCCTCCACGACCCGACGCGGCCCGAGGTCCCCGCGGCGATCGCCGCCTGCAGGCGCGCTGGCGTGCGGGTCGTGATCCTGACGGGCGATCACCCGGCGACCGCGCGCTCGGTGGCCGCCGCCATCGGGCTGGACGCGGCGGACCGCCTGGTCGAAGGGCCGGAGATCGACGCGATGGATGACCGGGCGCTCTTGGAGCTGCTCCAGGCCGGCGCGAGCCTCGCGCGGACGACGCCGGAGCAGAAGCTGCGGGTGGTGCAGGTGCTGCGGCGGTCCGGCGAGGTGGTGGTGGTGACCGGCGACGGCGTGAACGACGCCCCCGCGCTCCGCGCCGCCGACGTCGGCGTGGCCATGGGGCTGCGCGGCACCGAGGTGGCCAAGCAGGCGGCGGACATCATCCTGTCCGACGACAACTTCGCCACGATCGTGGCGGCCATCGAGGAAGGCCGGGCCATCAAGCAGAACATCCGCCGCTTCGTGAGCTATGTGTTCACGAGCAACGTCGCCGAGCTCGCCCCGTTCCTCCTCTACATCTTCTTCCCCATCCCTCTCCCGCTCGCGATCGTGCAGGTGCTCGCGATCGACCTGGGGACGGACGTGCTCCCCGCGCTGGCGCTCGGCGTGGAGCCGGCGTCGCCCGCGACGCTGCACGTCCCACCGGAGCCGCCCCGAAGACCGATCCTCACCCGGGAGCTCGGGCTCAGGACCTTTTTCCTCTACGGGGCCGTCGAGGCGCTGCTAGGCGTCACTGCATACTTCGGGTTTTACTGGGCGCACGGCTGGAGACCGTTCGGTTCGCTCGAGCCATTTCGTGCGCTGGAGCGAGAGGCGGCCACCATGACGTTCGTCGGGATCGTCTCGGGTCAGATAGGGTGCCTGTTCGCGCAGCGCGACGGGCCTCTCCGGAAGCGGCTCGCGTTCTGGTCGAACCCCTGGGTGGCCGCGGGGCTCTCGATCGAGGTCGCGCTGGCGATCGCGCTGCTCTATGTGCCTGGGCTGAACCTGTTGTTCGCGATGGCCCCGGTGGGACCGGCGTGGCTCCTGTGGCTGCCCGGGGGCGCCGCGGCCATGGTGCTTCTCGATGCGCTGCGGCGCGCCGTGCTGGCGCGCGGCCCGGGCGGAGACGCTCGGCAGGCAGGAGCGCTGGAGGAGCTGGAACAAGATGGCTCGCGGCGCCCGCCGCCACGGGCGAGCTAGCGAATCGATGCCCAAGGACGAATCGCGGTGGCGAACGTTCGAGCAGCGGGTGCGCTTCTATTCTCGCCTCTTGAATGGAACGTCGGATGCTCCTGAACACCCGCCGCGCCGCCGGACGGCCATCAGCGACAGCAGCTCGAATGCCAGGTTGGCGGCCAGGATCGAGGTGATATCGCCATGATCGTACGGCGGGCACACCTCCACGAGGTCGCACCCCACGAGGTCGACCCCGCGCAGCCCCCGCACGAGCTGCAGCATCTCTCGGCTGGAGAAGCCGCCGACCTCCGGCGTGCCGGTTCCCGGCGCGAAGGCCGGGTCGGCGGCGTCGATGTCGAGCGAGACGTAGATCGGGCCGCGAAGGGCCTCTCGCATCGTCCGGGCGACGGCGGGCAGGCCGAGCTCCGCGACGTCCTCCATCGTGATCGCGCGCACGCCGCGCTCGCGCGCCCACTGCCAGTCTCCCGGCTCGGACGTCGGGCCGCGCAGCCCCACCTGCACATAGCGCGACGGGTCGAGGATCCCCTCCTCGATGGCGCGGCGGAACGGGGTGCCGTGGCTGTAGGGCTGCTCGTCGAACTCGCGGTGCCAGGTGTCCGGGTGGGCATCGAAGTGCACGACCCCGAGCGGGCCGTGCTTCCTGGCGTGAGCGCGCAGGAGCGGCAGGCTGACCGAGTGATCGCCGCCGAGCGCCAGGACCGTCGCGCCCGCCGAGAGGACGGCGCCCACCTCGGCCTCGATGTTGGCCATGGTGTCGGCGATGGATGGCGGGATGACGTTCACGTCGCCGTAGTCCACGACCTTGAGCACGTCGAGCGGATTGACGGAGAGCGCGTTGTTGTACCCCGACACCAGCACCGACGCCTCGCGGATCCGCCGCGGTCCGAAGCGGGCGCCGCTGCGGTAGGAGGTGCCGCTGTCGAACGGTATGCCGATGACAGCCACGTCCGCGCCGGCGAGATCGCGTGTGACCGGGCGGCGCATGAAGGAGGCTATCCCGGCGAAGGGCGAGAGCTCGGCGCCATACGCTGGATTGGGCTGGGTCATGAGGCGCTCCTGGGATGAGGGATATCGCGCCATCTTGACCGCTCGTTCACGCGCCGGCCAGCGTCGAGCTCGGCGCCCGTGGCGCGCGGACAGCGCCAGTCCGTGGCTGCGGTGCTTCGCGGAGCGCCGGAGACGGAGGCCCGTGAGCCGAGCGCTCCGTCACGGCCGCCGCGCCGCCTCGAGCAAGAGCCGCCGCTCGGCCGCCGCGATGACCTTCCGCGCCGCGGGCTCGGCGTCCGGGTTCACCGAGATGGACGTGATGCCGAGCCGCACGAGGTGCTCGGCGAACTCGGGGCGGTTCGACGGCGCCTGCCCGCAGAACGAGGAGGTGATCCCGGCCGCCCTGCACGCCTGGATGATCCGCCCGATGGCGTCGAGCACCGCCGCGTCGGACTCGTCGAACAGCTCGGCGCACAGCGCGGAGTCGCGGTCCACCCCCAGCATCAGCTGGGTCAGATCGTTCGAGCCGATCGAGACGCCGTCGATGCCCATGCGCGCGTACTCCGGGATCCAGAACGCGGCGGAGGGCACCTCGGCCATGACCCACCGGTGCAGCCCGCGCTGGCGGCCGAGCGGGCTCCGGTCGATGAGGTCCAGGCAGGCCGCGAGCTCCCAGCGCGTGCGGACGAACGGGATCATGACATGCAGGTTCGGCGTCTCCCCGCGGACGCGGGCGAGCACCTCGAGCTCGAGCGCGAACAGCTCCGGATCGCGGACATACCGGTAGCAGCCGCGATACCCGATCATCGGGTTGTCCTCGGCGGGCTCGTAGTGCTCACCCCCCTTGAGCCCGCGGAACTCGTTGGTGCGGAAATCGTACGTCCGGTAGATGACCGGACGGGGCTGGAAGGCGCGGGTGATGCGGAGCAGCGCGTCCGACATCTTCTGGAGGAACTCGTCGCGGCCGCCGGACGCGATCAGGGCCTTCGGGTGCACGCCGCCGAGCGCGTCGAGCAGCATGAACTCGGCCCGGAGCAGCCCCACGCCGTCCACGGGCAGCGCGGCGACCTCCTCGGCGCGCTCGGCGAGCGCCACGTTCACGTAAAGGCGCGTGCCGAGGACGGCCGGCGACGCCGCGTGCGTGCCGACGGCGCCCGGCGCGCGTTGGTCCCGCGGCTCGGCCTTCGCAGCGGGCTCGACCCCCGCAGCCCCGGGCGCCCCGTCCGGAGCGGCCCCGGGCGCCTCCGCGGCGGCCCGTTGCCCTTCGAGGACCTTGCCGTGCGCGCCGTCGACCGTGACGAGCTCGCCGTCCCGCAGGGTCCGCGTGGCGGAGCGCGTGCCCACGACGCAGGGGATGCGGAGCTCGCGGCTGACGATCGCGGCGTGGCAGGTCATCCCGCCGCTGTCCGTCACGAGGGCCGCCGCGCGGCGGATGGTGGGCACCCAGTCGGGCGACGTCATGGGCGCCACGAGGACCTCGCCGGCCTCGAGCCGCTGCCCTTCCTCCGGCGCGCGGAGCACGCGCACCACGCCGGAAGCCGTGCCCGGGGACGCGCCGAGGCCCGAGACGAGGATCTCCCCGGGGGCGGGGTGCGGCGCGCCCAGCGTGGTGATCGGACGGGTCTGCACCAGGTACGTCGCCCCGTCCTCGACGGCCCACTCGATGTCCTGGGGAGCGCCGTAATGCTCCTCGACCCGCAGCGCGAGGCGCGCGAGCTCGAGCACCTCGTCGTCCTCGAGCACGCGCCGCGCGCCCTCGTCCTCCGGCAGTTCCACGCGCTGCTCTCCGCCGCCGTCCGGCGCGCGCACCAGCTTGAACGCCTTGTGTCCGACGCGGGCCTCCAGGAGCCGCGGCCCGCGCTTCGCGACCGTGTACGTGTCCGGCTCGACCTGCCCGCCGACCACGACCTCGCCGAGGCCGAACGCCGCCTCGACGACGAGGCGCGAGGTGTCGTTCGTGGCGGGATCCGCGGTGAAGATGACGCCGGAGCGCTCGGAGCTCACCATGCGCTGCACGACGACCGCCAGGGCGGGCTCCTCGGCGAGGCGCTGGGACTTCCGGTAGCTGATCACGCGCTCGCCGAAGGCGGAGGCCCAGCAGTCGCGCACGCGGTCGAGCAGCGCCTGCTCGCCGATCACGTCGGTGTACGTCTCGTGCATGCCGGCGAACGAGGTCGAGGCCGAGTCCTCCGAGGTGGCGGACGACCGGACGGCCACGACGGCGCCGGGCCCCAGCTTCCGGTACGCGCCGACGATCTCCGCCTGGAGCTCGGCCGGGAGCGGCGCCGCGCGGACGAGGCGCCGCAGCTCGGCGCAGGCCGCGCGCAGCCCGGTCGGGTCGTTCGGATCGGCCTCGGCGAAGAGATCGCACAGCTGCTTTCGCACCGCCGCGGCCTCCATCGTCGCGAGGTACGCGTCCGCGGTGATGACGAAGCCCGGCGGCACCGGCAGGCCGGCGCGCGTGAGCTCTCCGAGGTTGCCGCCTTTTCCTCCGGCGGACGCGACATCGTTGCGGGACAGCGAATCGAACCAGAGGACGTGCGCGGCCACCGTGTCTCCTCGTCGAGATCGGGATGAATCCGCTCGGCGCTGCCGCGCCGGCGGCACGCTCGAGCGCCCGCGCGTGCGTCGGAGCTCGGGCCTCCGGCGCTGGAGCAACATCCAGACCCGGCGCCGCGACCTCGCGATGGCTCACGGGATCCCGAGCAGCCCGCTCCCCTGGTAGACGACGAGCGCCGCGACGTACGCCGCCGCGTAGCTGTAGGCGAGGACGAACGCCGGCCAGCGCCACGTCTTCGTCTCGCGGCGGATCGCCGCCACGGTGCTCATGCACTGGCAGGCGAGGACGAAGAACGCGAGCAGCGCGAGCCCGGTGCGCGTCGAGTAAGCGAGCGCCCCGTCCGGGCGCCTCGCCTCGCGGATCCGCTCGGCGAGCGGCGCGGGCTCGTCGTCGGCGCCCTCGACGCCGAAGATGACGCCCATCGTCCCGACCATGACCTCGCGCGCGCCGAACGAGCCGATGAGGCCGACGTTGATGCGCCAGTCGAAGCCGAGCGGCGCGGTCACAGGCTCGAGCGCGCGCCCCACGCCGCCGGCGATGCTCGACTCGAGCGGCGTCGCCGCGGCCTCGGCCGCGGCGGCCGGCGGCTCCGGCGGCGCGGCGCCCGGCATCGGGACCTTCAGCAGAACCCACAGCACGGCCGAGACGGCCAGGATCACGGTTCCGACCTCGCGCGTGAACCGCCACGCCGCCTGGGCCGCCTTGCGGGCCACGACGCGCACCTCGGGGCTGCGGTACGCCGGCATCTCGAGCACCATCGGGAGCGAGCGCCCGCGGGTCGCCGTGCGCCGGAGCACGAGCGAGGCGACGAGCCCCGAGAAGATGCCGGCGACGTAGAGCGCGACGAAGAGCAGCGCCTGCACCCACGGGCCGTGGGCGGCGAAGAACGTCGTCAGGAGGAGCGCGTAGGTCGGGATCCGCGCGGAGCACGCCATGAGCGGGAGGACGAGGATCGCCGTGAGCCGCTCGCGCGGATCGCGGAGGATGCGCGTCGCGTGCACGGCGGGCACCGCGCACGCGTGCCCCATCAGGAGCGGCAGGAACGCGCGGCCGCTCAGCCCCATGAGCTGGAGCAGGCGGTCGACGAGGAAGGCGCCGCGCGCGAGGTAACCGCTCGCCTCGAGCAGCTCCATCGCGACGGTGAGGATCACGATCTGCGGCATGAAGGCGAGCACCGTGCCCGCGCCGCCGAGCAGGCCGTCGACGACGAACGACGCGGCGAGCCCCCCGCCGAGGGCGCGGGACACGAGCCCGCCGAGCTGGCCGATCGCGGCGTCGAGCGCCTCGGTGGCCGGCGTGGCGACGAGGAACACCGCGGCGAAGAGCAGCGCCATCAACCCGAGGAACAGGACCGGACCGGCCGCCGGGTGGAGCAGCACGGCGTCCGCGCGCGCCGTGAACGTCCTCCTCCGCTCCGCGGCGGCGTCGCGGCGCGCCGCCTCGACGTACGCGGCGCGCGCGACCGCATCCGGATCCCATGACGCGGCGCCGGGAGCAGGCGCGGCGCCCGCGTCGAGCCGCGCGGCGATGGCGTCGAGCACGGCGCCGCGCGCGCCCGGATCCCTCGCGCTCACGAGCAGCACGGGCAGGCCGATGGCGCGCTCGAGGGCGCCGAGATCGATCCCGCGCCCCTCGCCCTCCAGCACGTCGCGCTGGGTGGCGACGACGAGCGGCGCGAGCCCGCGCCGCACGAGCTCGCGCGTGAGCCGCAGGCCGAGCGCGAGCTGCGTCGCGTCGAGCACCTGGACGACGAGGCGCGGCCGCCCGCCCTCGGCGGTGCGGTCGAGGAAGCGGCGCGCGACGCCCTCGTCCGTCGCGGGGTCGACGACGGACTCGATCGAGTAAAGCCCGGGGAGATCCGCGATCGTCGCGACCTTTCCGCCAGCGAGGCGGACGTCGGCGGTGAGGATGTCCACCGTGATGCCGGGGAAGTTGCCGACGTGGGCGCTGCCGCCGGTCAGCCGGTTGAACAGCGACGATTTGCCCGAGTTCGGTCGCCCGAGCAGCGCGACGAGCGGCCGCTCGGCCACCGCCGGAAGGCGCGCCGCGCGCACCTCGGAGGCCGCGGCCGTCATGGGAGCCGACTCGGCGGGAGCAGGGGCGCGACCAGGATGGAGCGCGCGAGCCCCGCGTTGATCGCGAGCTCGCCCCCGGAGCCGGTGCGCACATGGAGGGGGCCGCCGAACGCCGCGCGCCGGATCAACGTGAGCGTCTGGCCGGGGCCGAGCCCCATCGCCCCGAGCCATCCGGCGAGATCGGCGTCGAGGCCGACCTCGACCACGACCGCCCGCTCACCGGCGCGCACCTCCGCGAGCGGGCCCGTGGCTGGAGCGTCGTGCGCCTCGAGGTCCGGGGCGCCCACGCCCGTCGGGCACAGCGTCGCGGAGCTCGGGTCGAGGGGAATCGGGTCGAGGGGAAGTCGAGGGGAAGAGGAGAGGAAACGCCGGGCATCTTGTTCCGTTCCCATTGTTGAAAGTGTAAGTCATTTTCATCAAATGTGCCAGCTACTGCCGGCAGCTCTGTGCGGCGCTGGCGCACGGAGCGGCGCGCAGGGCCCCTCGCGACGCGCGACGCCGGACGAGCGCCGGAAGGGAAGCGGCCTGGAGCACGCGCGCTGGTCGTCGTTGGCTCGGATCCAGCGGCACGGACCGTGCTCACCGGCCCCGCATGCGCGGCGCAGAGACCGGCTTTCGTCCTGGCGATCGCGCGGTGCTCGGCCGGCCGGGGATCGCGGCGCTCCTGCAGGGCCTGCGCGAGGAGGGGTACCGGCTCATCGGTCCCACGCTCCGCGGCGGGGCCATCGTGTACGACGAGATTCAGGGCGTGGAGGAGCTCCCGGCCGGCTGGACCGAGCAGCAGGAGGCCGGCCGTTACCGGCTCTCCAGGCGCGTGGACGAGGCCTTGTTCGGCTACGCGGTCGGGCCGCGGTCGCTCAAGCACCTCCTGTTCGTGCCCCGGCTCCGCCTGGTGCAGCTCAGGCGGCGCGGCGGATCCATCTCCCGGACCGACGAGGCCGAGGCCCCTCCGCGCCTCGCCGTCCTCGGCGCGCGGGCGTGTGATCTCGCCGCGATCGACGTGCAGGACCGCGTCTTCGTCGACGGCCCTCACCCGGATCCCGACTATGTGGCGCGCCGCAGGAGCCTCTTCGTCATCGCCGTGCAGTGCGGGCAGGCGGGCGGGACGTGCTTCTGCGTGTCGATGCGGACGGGGCCGCGCGCCGAGCGTGGCTTCGACCTCGCGCTGACCGAGCTCCTCGACGAAGGCCACCGCTTCTTCGTCGAGGTAGGCAGCGACGCCGGCGCCTCCTTGCTCGCTCGCGTGGGCGCGCCGCGCGCGGGCGAGGACGACGCCCGGGCGGCCTTCGAGATCTCGCGCCGCACGGCGACCCAGATGGGCAGGGAGCTCGAGACGGACGGCATCAAGGAGCTCTTCTATCGAAACCTCGAGCACCCCCGCTGGGATGACGTGGCCGAGCGCTGCCTCGGATGCACCAACTGCACGCTCGCGTGCCCGACGTGCTTCTGCAGCACGGTCGAGGACGTGACCGACGTCGCGGCCGACGACGGCCGAGACGCCGCCGTGGCCGAGCGCTTCCGGCGCTGGGACTCGTGCTTCTCCCTCGACCACTCGTACCTGCACGGCGGCAGCGTCCGCGCCTCGCTCCGGGCCCGCTACCGGCAGTGGCTCACGCACAAGCTGGCCACGTGGATCGATCAGTTCGGCACGTCCGGCTGCGTCGGCTGCGGCCGGTGCATCACGTGGTGTCCCGTCGGCATCGACATCACCGAGGAGGCGGCGGCCATCCGCGCTGGAGACGGCGCCGTCGCCGCAGGGAAGGGGTAGGCGGCGATGGTTGCGCAGGAGCTCCTCCCCGTGCTCGGAGCCCACCCATTTCTCGAGGGGCTCCCGGCCGCGCACCTCGCGCGCCTGGCCGAGGGCGCGTCAGCGCGGGGCTTCCCGGAAGGGGCGTTCCTCCTCCGGGAGGGAGGCGAGGCGGACACGCTGTACCTGCTCACGCAGGGGCGCGTGGCGCTCGAGATCCACCGCCCCGGCCGCGACCCGGTGCAGGTCGAGAGCCTGTCGGCCGGGGACATCCTGGGCCTGCACTGGCTGTTCCCGCCGCGGCGGTGGGTGCTCGACGCGAGGGCGGTCACCCAGGTCCGCGCGGTCGGGCTCGACGCGGCGCACGTGCGCTCGTGCTCGGACGCCGATCCCGCGCTCGGGTACGCCGTGTCCCTGCGGCTCCTGCGACAGCTCTACGCGCGCCTGGAGCGCGTGCGGCTGCAGCGGCTCGACGTCTTCAACCTCGACGGGGCCGAGCCATGACCTTCGTGCCACGGGACGCCTCGCTGCCCTTCGGGCCGGACGCCGCGCTCCCGAGGAGCTCCGGCGCGCCGCTTGGGGCTGCGGGTCGCCTGGCGGCGCCCTTCGCCCCGGAGCCGGCGCGCGTGCGGCGCGTCCACTGCGAGACGGCGACGACCTTCACGGCGACCATCGAGGTGCCGGGCCGCCCGGGCGGGCTCGTGTTCGCGCCCGGCCAGTTCAACATGCTCTACGCCTTCGGGATCGGCGAGGTCGCGATCTCGATCAGCGGGGATCCCGCCCGGCCCGATCGGCTCCTGCACACGATCCGCGAGGTCGGCCCGGTCACGCGCGCGCTCGGCCGCCTCCGCGCGGGCATGGCGCTCGGGCTGCGCGGCCCGTTCGGGAGCCCCTGGCCCGTCGGCGAGGCGCGCGGCGCCGACGTGCTGCTCCTCGCCGGCGGGCTCGGGATGGCGCCGCTGCGCCCGGCGCTCTGCCACGTCCTCCGGCACCGCGCCGCCTACGGCCGCGTCGCGCTGCTCTACGGCGCGCGCGGCCCCGAGGACCTGCTCTACCGCAGGGAGCTCGAGCGCTGGAGCCGCCGCGCCGACCTGCAGGTGCTCGTGACCGTGGACCGCGCGGGGCCCGGCTGGCGCGGGCACGTCGGGGTCGTGCCGGCCCTCCTGCGGCTCGCCGACTTCGATCCGGGCCGCGCGGTCGCGTTCGTCTGCGGGCCGGAGGTGATGATGCGCTTCACGGCGCGCGAGCTCGAGCGCCGCGGCGTCCCCGGCGAGCGCGTCTACGCCTCGCTGGAGCGGAACATGAAGTGCGCGGTGGGGATCTGCGGCCGCTGCCAGCTCGGGCCGAGCTTCGTCTGCAAGGACGGCCCCGTGCTCCGCTACGACCGCGTGGGACCGCTGCTCGCGGTCCGGGAGCTGTGAGCGCCATGGCGCGCCCCGCGAAGCCGAAGCTCGCCGTGTGGAAGTTCGCCTCGTGCGACGGCTGTCAGCTCAGCGTCCTCGACCTCGAGGACGAGCTCCTGTCGCTCGCCGCCGCGATCGACATCGCCTACTTCAAGGAGGCCACGAGCCTCGAGCGCGCGGGGCCGTTCGATCTGTCGCTGGTCGAGGGGTCGATCACCACGCCCGCGGACGCCGAGCGGATCCGCGAGGTCCGGCGCCTGTCGAAGGCGCTCGTCACCATCGGCGCCTGCGCCACGGCCGGGGGCATCCAGGCGCTGCGCAACTTCGCGAATGTACGAGAGTTTCTGTCGGTCGTGTACGCCTCGCCCGCGTACATCGAGACCCTCGCCACCTCCACGGCGATCGCCGACCACGTCCCCGTCGACTTCGAGCTGCGCGGCTGTCCGGTGAACAAGCGCCAGCTCCTGGAGGTGATCAGCGCCTTCCTGCACGGGCGCCGGCCCAACGTCGCGAGCCACAGCGTCTGCGTCGAGTGCAAGATGCGCGGCAACGTGTGCGTGATGGTGACCGGGACGCCTTGCCTCGGCCCGGTGACGCACGCGGGCTGCGGCGCGCTCTGCCCGACCTACCAGCGCGGCTGCTACGGCTGCTTCGGGCCGATGGAGGCGCCGAACATGGAGTCGCTCTCGCGCGCGTTCCGGGCGGCGGGCGTGCCGGAGCGCGACCTCGTGCGGCTCCACCGCACCTTCAACGCGAACGCCCCGGCGTTCCGCGCGGAGAGCGAGCGGCATGAGCGCTAGCGAAAGGACGCGCACGATCGCCGTCGACTACCTCGCCCGCGTCGAGGGCGAGGGCTCGCTGACGCTGGTGATCGAGGACGGGCGGGCGAAGGAGGCGCGCCTGTCGATCTTCGAGCCGCCGCGGTTCTTCGAGGCGTTCCTCCGCGGCCGGGGCTACGCGGAGGCGCCCGACATCACGTCGCGCATCTGCGGCATCTGCCCGGTCGCGTACATCACGAGCGCGTGCCGCGCGATGGAGGACGCGCTCGGCATCGAGCTCGGCCCGGAGCTCCGCGCGCTCAGGCGCCTCTTCTACTGCGGCGAGTGGATCGAGAGCCACGCCCTGCACGTCTTCCTGCTGCACGCGCCCGATTTCCTCGGCTACCCGGACGCGGTCGCCATGGCGCGCGACCATCGCGACTGGGTCGCGAAGGGCCTCGCCATCAAGAAGGCGGGGAACGCGATCGTCGCGCTCCTCGGGGGCCGCGAGATCCACCCGGTCAACACCCGCGTCGGCGGCTTCTACAGCGCGCCGTCCCGCGCGGAGCTCGAGCGCCTGCTCCCCGAGCTGCGCGCCGGGCTGGAGCACACGCGCGCGTGCCTCTCCTGGATGGCGACGCTGCCGTGCCCGGAGCTCGAGCGGCCCTACGAGTTCGTCGCGCTCCGCAGCGATGACGCCTACGCGATCGCCGAGGGGCGCCTCGTCTCCTCGGGCGGGCTCGACATCGAGGTGCGCGCGTACGACGCGCATTTCATCGAGGAGCAGGTCTCGTGGTCGACCGCGCTGAGGTCCCGGATTCGCGGCAGCGGCAGCTACCTGTGCGGCCCGCTCGCGCGCTTCAACCTGAGCTTCGATCGCCTCCTCCCCGAGGTCCGGGACGCGGCGCGGGCGGCCGGCCTCGCGGTCCCGTGCCGCAACCCGTTCCGTAGCCTGCTCGTGCGCCTCGTGGAGATCCTGCAGGCGTTCGAGGAGTCGATCCGGATCATCGAGGCGTACGCGCCCCCGCCGGCGCCGTTCGTGGCGCCCCCGGCGGTCCGCGCGGGCACGGGCTACGGCGGCTCCGAGGCGCCGCGCGGCTTCCTGTTCCACCGCTACACGCTCGACGCCGAGGGGACGATCCTGGACGCGAAGATCGTCCCGCCCACGTCGCAGAACCAGCTCTCGATCGAGGAGGACCTCTGCGCGCTGTCGCCGTCGCTCGCGTCGCTGCCGCACCGCGAGGCGACCGCGCGCGCCGAGCAGGCCGTGCGCAACCACGACCCCTGCATCTCCTGCGCGACGCACTTCCTCACGCTGCGCGTCGAGGAGGCGCCGCGATGACCGCGCGGATCATCGGCCTCGGGCAGCGGGCCGCCGGGGACGACGCCGCCGGGCTCGCCGTGCTCGAGGCGCTGCGCCGCCAGGGGCCGCCGGGCGACGCGGAGCTCGTCGAGGCGAGGGACGCGAGCGCGCTCGTCTCGCTCCTCCAGACGCCCGCGACGGTCGTGGTCGTCGACGCCGTGCTCGCGTCGCCGCCCGGGGAGGTGCTCGATCTCTCGCCCTCGGACCTCGCCGCCGGCGCGCCTGTCCCGGTCTCGACGCACGGCCTCGGCGTGGGGCAGGCCATCGAGCTCGCTCGCCTCGCGGCGCCGGACCGGCTGTCGCCGGACATCCGCATCGTCGGCGTGAGCATCGGCAGGCCCTGCCGGCAGGAGCTTGATCTGTCGCCCGAGGTGGCCGCGGCGGTCCCCCGGGCCGTCGCCCGCGTCCTCTCGTTCCTCGGAGGGTGAGCCCGTGCACGAGTCGTCCATCGCAAGGCAGCTGCTCTCCGCCGCGCTGGACCGCGCCGCGGCCGATGGGGCGACGCGGGTCCTCTCGGTGCGCGGCTGGGTGGCCGAGGCCGAGGCGCTCTCGCCGGAGAGCCTCTCGCTCCACTTCGCGGCGCACGCGCGCGGCACGCCGGCCGAGGGAGCGCGCCTCGAGCTGCGGCTCCAGCGCGTCGAGGCGCGCTGCCTCTCCTGCGGCGGCACGTACGCGCCCGACCATCACGTGCTGCTGTGCCCGCGCTGCGGCGGCGACCAGGCGACGCTCCTCGGGCGGCTGGGGCTCGGCCTGGATGCCCTGGAGGTCGAGTAGCCATGCCGCGCCTCGCGCTCCGCGTGCAGGGCATCGTCCAGGGGGTGGGCTTCCGCCCCCTCGTGTACCGGCGCGCGTCCGCGCTCGGCCTGGGCGGCTGGGTGCGGAACCGCCCCGGCGGGGTCGAGATCGAGGTGCAGGGGCCGGAGCGCAGCCTCCACGCCTTCGTCGCGGGGCTGATCCGCGAGCCCAGCGCGCCCGCGCGCGTCGAGCGCATCGAGATCGAGCCGCGGGCCGAGGAGGAAGCCGGTCCGTTCCAGATCCTCCGCAGCGAGGCGGCGAGCGGGGCGCGTCCCTCGGTTCCCGCGGATCTCGCCGTCTGCGAGGCGTGCGCCCGGGAGGTGGACAGCGAGACCGGCCGCCGCCGCCGCTACCCGTTCACGAGCTGCGCGCAGTGCGGACCCCGCTACACGATCCTCTCGGGGCTCCCGTACGACCGGGCCAGGACCACGATGGAGCGCTTCGCGATGTGCCCCGCGTGCGCCGCGGAGTACGCGGACCCCTCGGACCGGCGCTTCCACGCGGAGCCCATCGCCTGCCCGGCGTGCGGTCCGCGCGTCCAGCTCGTGACCTCCGCCGGAGACCCGATGGAGCCGAGCCTTGGGGGCTCCGGGTCGCCCGACGGCGCCCTGCGCCCCAGGACCCAGGCCGACCTCCGGGGCTCCGGGTCGCCTGACGGCGCGCTCCGCGAGGCCGCGGCCGCCGTGTTGGCGGGGAGGGTGGTCGCCGTGAAGGGGCTCGGCGGCTTCCACCTGCTCGTCGACGCGACGTCGCCGGACGCGGTCGCGCTCCTGCGCCGTCGGAAGCGCCGCGACGCAAAGCCGTTCGCGGTGATGTTCGGCTCGCTCGACGCCGTGCGCGACGCCTGCCGCGTGTCTCCCGCGGAAGCAGACGCGCTGTGCGGTCCCGAGGCGCCGATCGTGCTGCTGCGGCGGCTCGCGCCCGCCGCTGCGCGGGTCGCCATCGCCGACGCGGTCGCGCCGGGCATGGCTCGCCTGGGCGCGCTGCTCCCTTACACACCGCTCCACCGGCTGACGCTCCAGCTCGTCGGGCGCCCGGTGGTCTGCACGAGCGGCAACCTCTCGGACGAGCCGATCTGTACCGACACGTCGGACGCGCTGGAGCGCCTGGGCGGCGTCGCCGACCTGTTTCTGGTGCACGACCGGCCCATCGCGCGCCCCCTCGACGACTCCGTGGCCCGCGTCGGGCCGGCCGGGCTCGAGCTCCTCCGCCGCGCGCGCGGGTTCACCCCGCTGCCCCTCCCGCTGCGGGTCACAGCCCCGCCGATCCTCGCCCTCGGCGGCCACCTGAAGAGCACGACGGCGCTTTTCTTCGGCGGCCAGGTGGTCGTCAGCCAGCACCTCGGCGACGCGCACACCGCGGAGGGGGCCGCGCTCATCGAGCGCACGGCGCTCGACCTCGCGCGCCTGTTCCAGGTGCGGCCGGAGCGCGTCGCCTGCGATCTTCACCCCGACTACGCGGGGAGCCGCATCGCCGAGCGGCTCGCGGCGGCCTTCCGCGCGCCGCTCGTCCGCGTGCAGCATCACCACGCGCACGTCGCCGCCTGCATGGCCGAGCACGGCCTCGATGGCCCGGTCCTCGGCCTCGCGTGGGACGGCGCCGGCTACGGGCTCGACGGCACGCTCTGGGGCGGCGAGGCGCTGGTCGTGGACGGGTCGTCTTCCCGCCGCGCGGCGCATCTCCGCTCCTTCCCGCTGCCGGGCGGCGAGCGCGCCATGAGGGAGCCGCGCCGCGCCGCGCTCGGGCTGCTCTGGGAGCTCCACGGCGAGGGCGCCCGGGACCACGCGCGCGCCTGGTTCCGCGAGGCCGAGCTCGGCCCGCTGCTCTCCATGCTCGCGCGCGGGACGGGCTCGCCGCGCACGACCAGCGTGGGGCGCCTGTTCGACGGGGTGGCGGCGCTCGCGGGCCTGCGCGGGGCGGCGAGCTTCGAGGGGCAGGCCGCCATGGAGCTGGAGTGCCTGGCCGAGGCGGCCGGCGAGCAGGCGGGCTACCCGATGCCGGTGCGCGCCGGCGCGCCGGGCGAGCCGGCGGTGTTCGACTTCGGCCCGCTGATCGGCGCGGCGCTGGACGACCGGCGCGACGGTGTGCCGTCCGGCGTCATCGCGGCCCGTTTTCACGCGGCGCTCGTGGGCGTCGCCGAGGCGCTCGCTGCCGCGAGCGGCCTCGGGCGCGTCGTGCTCGCGGGCGGGTGCTTCCAGAATGCGCTCCTCGCCGCGTCGATCCGCGAGCGCCTCGCCGCGCGAGGCGTCGAGGTCTACGCGCCGAGGCTCTACCCGCCGGGCGACGGCGGCCTGTCGCTCGGCCAGGTCTTCGTGGCCGCGCGGCGCGGCGCGGACACGGAAGCGGAAGCGGAAGCGGTGGAGATGTGACGATGTGCCTCGGCGTCCCCGGCAAGGTCCTCGGCGTCACGGGTGGCGACCTCCGGCTCGGCCGCGTCGCCTTCGCCGGGATCGTCAAGGAGATCTGCCTCGCCTACGTGCCGGAGGCCGAGGCCGGCGATTACGTGATCGTGCACGCGGGCTTCGCCATCAGCCGCATCGACGAGGCGTCCGCGCGGCGGACGCTCTCCTACCTGGATGAGCTCGGCGCCGCGCGCGAGGGGGAGGAGCCGCGATGAGGTTCATCGACGAGTACCGCGACGCGCGGCGCATCGAGCCCTACGTGGAGGCGATCCGGCGGGGGGTCTCTCGCCCATGGTCGATCATGGAGGTCTGCGGCGGCCAGACGCACGCCATCGTCCGCTTCGGCCTGGACGAGCTCCTGCCCCCGGAGATCTCGCTCCTGCACGGCCCCGGCTGCCCGGTGTGCGTGACGCCGATCGAGCTCATCGATCGCGCGCTCGAGATCGCCTCGCGCCGCGAGGTCACGTTCTGCTCGTTCGGCGACATGCTGCGCGTCCCCGGGTCGAGCGACGACCTGTTTGCGGTGAAGTCGAGGGGGGGCGACGTGCGCGTCGTCTACTCGCCGCTCGACGCGCTGGCGCTCGCCGAGCGCCTGCCGGACCGTGAGGTCGTCTTCTTCGCGGTCGGCTTCGAGACCACGGCGCCCGCGAGCGCGATGGCGGTGTTCGAGGCGCGGCGCCGCGGCATCCGGAACCTCTCGCTCCTCGTGTCGCACGTGCTCGTGCCACCTGCGATGGAGGTGATCCTCCGGGCGCCGGACCGGCGCGTCGACGGGTTCCTCGCCGCGGGCCACGTGTGCACGGTGATGGGCGTCGACGCCTACCGCCCGCTCGCCGCCGAGCACCGCGTCCCCATCGTGGTCACCGGGTTCGAGCCGATGGACATCCTCCAGGGCATCTTCATGTGCGTCCGGCAGCTCGAGGAGGGCCGCGCCGAGGTGGAGAACCAGTACGCCCGCTCGGTGCGTGTGGCCGGCAACGAGGCTGCGCAGCGCATGATCCGGGAGGTCTTCGAGATCGTGCCCCGGACATGGCGGGGCATCGGGCCCATCGCCCGGAGCGGTCTCGGGCTCCGGGCGCCGTACGCGGATCACGACGCGGAGCGGCGGTTCGGGGGTTCGGGGCGCAGGGCGCCGTCAGGCGACCCGGAGCCCCGAAAGTTGAACCGGGGTTCGGGGCGCAGGGCGCCGTCAGGCGACCCGGAGCCCCGAAAGTTGAACCGGGGTTCGGGGCGCAGGGCGCCGTCAGGCGACCCGGAGCCCCGAAAGTTGAACCGGGGTTCGGGGCGCAGGGCGCCGTCAGGCGACCCGGAGCCCCGAGCGTCGACCACCTGCAAGAGCGGCCTCGTGCTCCAGGGGGTGATCAAGCCGCCGGACTGCCCCGCGTTCGGCACACGCTGCACGCCGGAGACCCCGCTGGGCGCCACGATGGTCTCCTCGGAAGGCGCGTGCGCGGCCTACTACCGTTACCGGAGGGCGGACCCGCCGTGCCGTTCGAGATGAGCTGCCCCGTGCCGCTGCGCGAAAGGACGGTCCAGCTCGCTCACGGGGGCGGCGGGAGGCTCATGCGCGAGCTCATCGAGCGCGTTTTCCTGCCCGCCTTCGACAGCGGTCCTCTGTCGGCCCGTCACGATGGCGCCGTCGTGCGGCTCGGCGGCGCGTCGCTCGCGTTCACCACGGACACCTATGTCGTGCATCCGCGCTTCTTTCCCGGAGGCGACATCGGCACGCTGTCCGTCTACGGCACGGTGAACGACCTGGCCGTGACGGGCGCCCGGCCCGCTTACCTGAGCGCCGGCTTCATCGTGGAGGAGGGGCTGCCCATCGACGAGCTCCATCGGATCGCGCTGTCGATGCGCGCCGCTGCGGATGCGTGCGGGGTCGAGCTCGTGACGGGCGACACCAAGGTGGTCGACCGGGGCAAGGGAGATGGGCTGTTCATCAACACGGCCGGCATCGGCGTCGTGCCCGAGGGCGTGGCCATCGCGCCGCGCCGGGTCCGGCCGGGCGACGCCGTCCTCGTGTCCGGCGACGTGGGGCGGCACGGGATCGCGGTGCTGTCCGTGCGTGAGGCGCTGGCGTTCGAGGAGCCCGTGGAGAGCGACTGCGCGCCGATCGAAGGCCTCGCGGCGGGGCTGCTCGAGTCGGAGATTGACGTCCACTGCCTGCGGGATCCGACCCGCGGCGGGCTCGCGGCCGTGCTCAACGAGATTGCGCTCGACGCGGGCGTGCGCGTCGAGGTGGAGGAGGCGCAGATCCCCGTGGAGCCCGCGGTCCTCGGCGCGTGCGAGCTGCTCGGGCTCGATCCGCTCTACGTGGCGTGCGAGGGCCGCCTCGTCGCGTTCCTGCCGGAAGCTCAAGCGGAGCGCGCGCTGGCGAGCCTGCGCGACCACCCGCTCGGCCGTGGGGCAGCGCGCATCGGTCGGATCGTCGGGGAGGGGAGAGGGAGCGTCGTCCTGAGGACCCGGCTCGGGACCCGGCGCACGCTCGATCTGCTCTCTGGCGAGCAGCTCCCGCGCATCTGCTGAGATCGCGGGTCCCATGTACGCGACGAGGCTGCGACCGCGAGCGCCGCGTGCGGGCCGTCACCCCCCGTCGGAAGGGCGCGTCACGTCCTCCGGAGCGGCTCGTCATGTGCGCTCAGAATCAATCGGCCGTCACGTCGGCCCGGATTGCGGAGGCTGTCGGCCGCGGTCGCCCGACGGATCGTCTCCGCGAACAGGGCCGCGGCCTCGTCCAGCTCGGCCCGCGCTCTCACCTCGGTGACCGCGACGAGGAGGTTTCCCTCCACCTCCAACCCCGCGAACACGCGCCGGTCCAGCATCCGCTCCAGGAACACCGGCACCGGGCAGGGCAGCCGGAGCGCGAATTCGTTGAAGAACGGGCCGGCCGCCGCGGGCTCGACGCCGGGAATGGCGAGCAGCTTCTCGTGAAGGTAACGGGCCTTGGCGGCGCACTGCGCGGCGAGCTCCCGGAAGCCCCGTTCGCCGAGGGCCGCCAGGTAGATGGCGGCGCGCATCGCCTGGTGCGCCTGGTTCGAGCAGATGTTGCTCGTGGCCTTCTCGCGGCTCACCTGCTGCTCTCGCCACTCCATGACGAGCGCGAGGGCTGGCTGGCCATGGATGTCGCTCACCTCTCCGACGAGTCGCCCTGGCATGAACTCGCGCAGCCGCTTGGCGCAGGCGAGCACGCCGAGCGAGGGGCCTCCGGCCGACAGCGGCAGGCCGAGGGGCTGGCCCTCGCACGTCACGATGTCCGCCCCGAGCTCGCCCGGTGGCTTCAGGAGCGCCAGCGCCATCGGGTAGCAGGAGACATTGAGGAGGGCGTCGTGCTGCCGACAAAGGGCCGCCGCGGCCGGGATGTCTTCCAGGATGCCGAGGGAGTTGGGGGTCTGCAGGATGAAGGTGGCCGCGGGGCGGATGAAGGACTCGTGAAGCGAGCGCAGATCGAGCCGGCCCGACACGGGATCCGTGGCGACGTAGGCCACCTCGACCCCGCGCCCGCGCATGTAGAGCTCGAGGACCGACTTCCACTCGGGCCAGATGCGCGAGGAGGCGAGGACGCGTCGCCGGCCCGTGGCCGCGCAGGCCATCCAGGCTGCCTCCGCCATGGCCGTCGCGCCATCGTAGAGCGAGGAATTGACGATCCCGAGGCCCGTCAGCTGCGAGAGCATGCGCTGGTACTCGAAGAGGATCTGCAACAGGCCCTGGCTCATCTCCGGCTGGTAGGGGGTGTAGGCCGTCATCAGCCGCTCGCTGGAGGTGAGGCTGTCGACGACCGCGGGGATGTGGTGCTCGTAGACCCCACCGCCGAGGAAGCTCAGGTGGCTCCGGGTCGATGCGTTCCTGGACGCGAGGTCGCGCAGGTGCCTGCCGAGCGCCCACTCACTGTGGGGACGAGGCAGGCGGAGCTCCCTGCCGAGGCGCACCTCCTGGGGAATGGGGGAGAAGAGCTCCGCGATGCTCGTGAGCCCGAGGACCTCGAGCATGGCCTGGCGGTCGGCCTCCCGGTGGACGTTGTAGCCACAGATGAGCGGCTCGGGATGACTCTCCATCGTGACGAGCTCCAGGGGGCGACGTGCTCAAGCACGAAGATGGGGTGAGCCTCCGCGGACCGCAAGACGGCGAAGCAAGACCGCGAAGAAGGTCGACGGTTCGCCAGTGATTTCGCGCTCGCCGCGATCGGCGTGCTCGCCGCCAAGGCCCATGTGCCGGGCGCGGGGCAGCGAGGAGGGGGCACAGGGCCGCTTTGGTCCTTCGAACAGGTAGAACGGCACGACCGCGCTCGACCGCGCTGCCCGCCCGGACATCGCAGGACCCCCACTCCGGGGCAACTGTCGGGCGCAAGCAATTGCCGTCAACGCCAGCGTGGTTGGGCGGCAGCATCATCGCGCAGGCTGCCGGCGGGGCACTCGGCGGATGATGCCGAGCACGGTGGGGGCGCGGCGGCGGTGCTCCGAGAGGTCGGGCTCGTGCTGGCCCACGCCGGCGGGCCGCCGCGCTCGCCGAGCACGCCGGGCGCATGGAGGCCGCCCGCGCTCGTTGCCGACGATGAGCACCCCTTGAGTAACACCCGGCCAGCACGAGGCACGTGCCGGCGATGGCGAGCTCGACATCCGTATCGACCTCGCCGCGTCGGGCGGCGCTGGCAAGCGCAGCGACGTTTACAGAAGTGATCTCAGCGGTCCTGCGCTTGGGCGCGCCGACATCGTAGCAGGGCTCGATGCCGAGCCTTGAGAGCAAGCAGCGGAAGGTCAGGTCATCGAGGCCGGCGCGCTCTTACCTTGGCGATGATCTCATCGTGCGGGATTCCACCTCAACGTAGCGCGTTCTCCCTCTCCCAGCGCTCCTGCGCCGCAATCACGTCGTCCGCGGCGCGGACACTCGAGACGAAGAGCGCCGCGTGCGCGGGGTCGTCGAGGTCGAGGCCAAACCGGAGCATCTCGACGCGGTCGCGCGGCGGGACGGAGCGGAGGATCTCGGCGGCGGCGGAGCGGGCGCGGCGTCAGGAGGGCATATTACGAGCATCCCAGCGTTGCGGGCTGACGTCGTAAACGAAGAGTATACCAAGGTGCCGCTCGTCAATACCCGGCTGCCGTGCACGAGAAACGTCCTCGGCTGCGCGTCCGTGCCGGACCCCTGCGCTGGCGGGCCGCCCGTGCGTGAGCGCGACCGCGAATCGCGCTAGAAGAGCGTCGCCATGGCCCGCAGGCCCACGGGATCGCTCTTCCGCAACGACGCTGGTCGGCTCTACGTCCGCGTCCTCGTCGGCGACAAGGACCGCGAGAGCTTCCCTCTGGATCCCAAGCAGACCGCGGAGCAAGCCGAGCGGCACGAGGAGCTCATCGTCGACGTGGCCGTGCGCCTGCGCGCCTCGCGCAACGTCGCGCGCGACGCGATCGTCGCGCTGCTGGAGCGTGCTGTGGTGGGCGAGGGGAGTGCGCTCCGCGACGTCATCGCGGCGGTCGACGTCGTCTGCAGGTGCAGGACGTCGACCTCGAGCGCGGCGCGCTGCGCCTCGAGAAGAACAAGACCAGCGGCCCGCGCCCCTGGGTGCTGTCGCCCGGCGTGCCGCAGGCGCTGCGCGCTCGGCTCTCGCGCTTGGCGGCAACCGGCGCCCTCCGCGCCGCTCTTCGTCAACGAGGACGGCGATCGCGTCAGCGTCGAGCACGCGGCCGAGCGGCTCCGCGCTCACGTCCGGCTCGTCGGCATCGGTCGCCCGCAGCTCTTCGAGGACTCCGGCGAGCGTCAGAAGGTGCGCGCGCACGACACGTGCTCCACCTTCATCACCGTCGCCCTCGCGAACGGCCGGAGCGAGACCCGGGTTGCCGACCGGACCGGGCGCCGGAGCTCCGTCGTGAGCCAGAGGTACCGCCAGGCGGCCAGGACGTTTGCAGAGCTGGGCCTTGGCGAGCTAGCTTCCCTCGCCGAGGTGGTCGATCCCCGGGCTCGGGGGCAGGGGAAAAAGGCGCGGCAAGTGGCACGGAGGAGGTCGGGGAGGGGGCAGCGAGACGTGAAATAAGAATAAAATCAACAACTTGGCCCCGTGGCGAAATGGCAGACGCGGTGGATTTAAAATCCGCGGCCCCTCGCGGGCGTGCCGGTTCGAGTCCGGCCGGGGCTACCTCATGGGGGACGTGCCGAGCTGGCCCGCGCTGGCGTGATGGGGGGCTCGGTGTTTCCAGCTGAAGCCGCCAGCTCGACCATCCGCGGCGCCAGCTCGACCATCCGCGGCGCCAGCTCGACCATCCGCGGCGCCAGCTCGACCATCCGCGGCGCCAGCTCGATCTGAGCTGCTTGCCCGCTTCGAACGGGATCAGGTCGCTCTGTGTCCCACGTGGCGCCGACCTGCCGGGGACGCCGCGCCCCCGTCACGGTCTGATGGCGCTTGTCACGGTCTGAAGGGAAGCGGCGCGCGCGCCGTTTGGCGCTCCTCTGGGGCTCGACAAACCAAGTGGACTCGAGTAATGGGAGCGCCACTACATGGATCTGGACATCGATTGTCTGCGTGAGGCGAAGGTAGAGAACGTAGAACGCCTTGCACACGCTCTGGGCGTCAAGCTGCCCGAGCACAAGCGTCATGACAGGCGTGCTTACACCCGCGAGCTCATTCGCGTGGTGATGCAGGGCATCCGGCGCGACGCCGAGCGGTTTCGCAGCCGCAGGTTCTTCGGTCGCAGCTGACGATTCTACCCACACAGTACGCCCCCTGAGCGTGCCGGCTGGACTGTCCGTTCCCGCCGAGCCCTTGCTTGTTGCGCCTCAGCGTTGGTCGTCCCTCGCTCCTGGCCGAACCGTAGGCCCCCGGAGGGGCTGTTCTCCGCGCGGTGTGGGGGATGGGCCGATGTTTGAGCCTTTGCCTTTGCTCCTCCGGCTTGCCGGAGGAGCAAAGGCAAAGGCGAGTTCGGCGGGGCCCCCACACCGCGCGGAGAACAGCCCCTCCGGGGGCCGATCCGCCCGGAACCCCCTCCCGACCTCCCGACCTCCCGACCTCCCGACCTCCCGACCCCAGCCCCCCGCCCGCCGCCGGCTCCTCGCCGCCGCCCCCTACCGCCCCTGAGGCTTGCTCCGCATCGCCAGCCGGCTCCCCGTCACGCGGCTCCGCGCCGCCAGCAGGAGCGGCGCCGCCGGCGTGAGCGGATCGACCAGGTCGTTCACCTGGAGCATCGCCTTGTCCGTCACCTTCCACGCCGCCGAATGACCCGACACCCCCTGCTGGGGCGACCCCGCCAGATCCAGCGCTCGGCTCAGCTCCCGCCCCACCCGCTCGATCCGCGCGAGCTCCTCCCGCGACGCCCCCCCGTCCTTCGCCGCCGCGTAGATCGCCCGCACCACGCCGAGCAGATCTCGAACGGCATCGAATGGAAACGGCGGGGTGCTGACCGGAATGGGCACTGCGCCAATGTACAGCAACTCGCTGTTCGATGGAGCATTTGCATTCCGATGACGCGCATCAGATTTCCACAGGATCGTCGCAGTTGTAATTTCGAAAACAGAAAAAATCAGTTGAGCGGACCCACCGCCTCCTCCACCGCGGCGATCAGCGCCCCGCTCCGGATGAGCTCGGTCGCCGCCGCGATGTCCAGGTAGAGCGGCCGGTCCTCGACCAGCTCGGGCACCACCCGGCGGATGGCGGCGTGGGCCGCGGCCACCCCCGCGCTCGGGCGGAGCGGGCGCCGCTGGTCCACCCCCTGCGCCGCCGTGATCAGCTCGATCGCCAGCGAGCTGCGGACGTTCTCGATCACCTGCGCGAGCTTGCGGGCGCTGATGCTGCCCATGCTCACGTGGTCCTCGCGGCCGGCGCTCGAGGGGATCGAGTCGACGCTCGCCGGGTGACACAACACCTTGTTCTCGCTGACCAGCGACGCGCTCGCCACCTGGGCGATCATGAACCCCGAGTGCAGCCCGCTCCGCGGCGCCAGGAACGGCGTGAGGCCTGTCGAGAGCGCAGGGTTGACCAGCTGCTCGACCCGCCGCTCGCTGATGTTCGCGAGCTCCGCCGCCGCCACCGCGGCGAGATCCAGGGCCAGCGCCACCGGCTGCCCGTGGAAGTTGCCGCCCGAGATCAGCTCGGCGACCCCCTCTCCGCCCCCTTCTCCGCCTCCTTCGCCGAGGAACACCGTCGGGTTGTCCGTCACGCTGTTGACCTCCCGGGTCAGCACCTCGGCGGCCCAGGCGAGCGCGTCGCGCGTCGCGCCGTGCACCTGCGGCATGCAGCGGAGCGAGTAGGCGTCCTGCACCCTCGGGCAGTCCGCGTGGCTCTGCATGATCTCGCTGCCCCCGAGCAGCGCGCGCAGGTTGCCGGCCGTACCGGCCTGGCCCGGGTGCGGGCGCACCCGCATGAGCCGCTCGTCGAACGGGCGCTTCGAGCCCATCAGCGCCTCGAGGCTCACCGCGCCGGCGATGTCCGCGACCGTGCAGAGCGCGGCCGCGTCCCGCAGCGCGAGCGCGCCGAGCGCGGCCATGTACTGGGTCCCGTTGATCAGCGCGAGCCCCTCCTTCGCGGCGAGCTCGATCGGCGCGAGGCCGGCCTTCGCGAGCGCCACCGCGCTCGGCATGAGCTGCCCCTCGAGCCGCGCCTCCCCCTCGCCGATGAGCGACAGCGCGAGGTGCGCGAGCGGCGCGAGATCGCCCGACGCGCCGACCGAGCCCTGCGCCGGGATGCGCGGGCACACGCCGCGCTCGAGCAGCGCGGCGAGCAGGTCGAGCACCTCCGTGCGCACCCCCGAGTGCCCCAGCGCGATCACCTGCGCGCGCAGGAGGATCATCGCGCGCACCTCGGCGTCGCCGAGATCCGGCCCGACCCCGCAGGCGTGGCTCCGCACGAGGTTCCGCTGGAGCGCACGGATGTCGTGATCGGCGATGCGCGTCTCCGCGAGCGCGCCGAAGCCGGTGTTGATCCCGTACACCGCAGGCGCGGCGTCGCCCGCCGCCGCGATCGCGTCGATCGCCCGGCGCGAGGCCGCGGCGCGCTCGCGCGCCTCGGCGCAGACCGCCACCGGCCGCCCGCGCCGCGCGACATCCTCGAGATCCGCCAGCGAGAAAGGGCGGCCCAGGAGCAACGGAGACAGAGAAGGAGAGACGGCGGCGCGCGGCGTGGAGAGGGTCACGGGAGCGCACGCTAGAGCGGCGGATGCCTCGAGAAAAGCCGCTGGCGCCGCGATTCGCGGCGCCGCTCGGCCGCCCGCCAGCGACGGACGAGGCCTGGCAGCGACCCGGCTGGAAAGCGCGGAATCGTGCTCTGCCGCCGGCGACGGGTCGCCCCGCCGGCGACGGAAGAAGAATCCAGTGCCCCGCAGGGATCGATCCGCCTATCCTGCCGGCGCGCTCCGGCCTGCGCCGGCGCGCGGCCGCTTGCTTCCGATGCGCTTCGCCCTGGCCCACCTCGCCCCCCTCGCGCTCGCCGTCGCGCTCGCCTCGCCGAGCGCCGCTCAGCCCGTCGAGGGCGCGGACGCGGGGCCGGGAGCCCCGCCGGCCGCGGCAGACGCCGACCGCTTCGAGGAGCGGCTCGTGCTGGACACCGGCCGCTCGCCGCCGCCCCCGCCGGACCCGACCCGGTCGACGTTCTCGATGCAGGGCGAGTACCAGCTCCGCTATCGCGCCATGACCGACCTCCGGCTCCGGGCGCCGCCCCTCTCGGATCCGGGCGCGACGACGCTCGGGCAGAACCAGTACATCGCCCACTGGCTGCGCCTCTCGCCGCGCTTCCACTACAAGGACAAGGCCTCGATCGTGGCCCAGATCGACGTCGTCCGCGGGCTCATCGCCGGCGACACCACGCGGCACGTCGAGCAGGTGCGCGACGCGCGCGCCGCCCTGGCCTGGTACGACGTGCACCCGCGCTACCTCTACCTGGAGGTGCCGTCTTCCGTCGGCGTCTTCCGGGTGGGCCAGCAGGGCGCGCACTGGGGGATGGGGCTCGTCGCCAACGACGGCGATCGAGCGACCCTCTTCGGCGACTACGAGCGCGGCTCGCTCGTCGAGCGCGTCATGCTCGAGGCGACGCCGATGGGGCGGGCCGGGCCGCTCGTCGTGACCGTCGCGGCCGACCTCGTGTTCGAGGACAACGCGGCCGACCTGCTCGGGAACGACGTCGAGGGGCAGGACGAAGGGGAGGGCGATCGCGCGGTCCAGGCGGTCGTGTCGGCGCTCTGGCGCGAGCGGCGCGGCGAGGTCGGGATCTACGGCGCCCTGCGGCGGCAAGCCCGCGAGCGCCGCGCGAACACGAGCCCGGCCCGGTTCACCGAGGCGCTCGCGGCGGCGGTGATCGACGTGGCCGGCAAGTTCGACGCGCCGGTGCCAGGGGGCGGCGCCCACGTCTACGGCGCGCTCGAGGCCGCGGTGATCCTGGGCGCGGCGTCGTTCGTCCCGCGCGGGCCCGAGCCGCTCGCGGGCGCGGCGGCGGGGCGCGCGCCCGTGGCGGTGCGCTCGGTCGGCGGCGCGGCGACGCTCGGCGCGGTGCACGTCGCGGGCCGCGGGCTGCGGCCGGCCGATCGGTGGGGGCGCGTCGTCACCGAGCTCGAGGCCGGCTACGCGTCGGGCGACGACGACCCCAGGGACGACGTATCGCGGCGGTTCACCTTCGACCCGAGCCACAACGTCGGGCTCATCCTCTTCGACCAGGTGCTCGCCTGGAAGACGGCGCGCTCGGCCACGATCGCCGAGCGGGAGCTCTTCGCCGCGTCGCCCGAGCCCGGGATCAGGTCGCTGCCCTCCAAGGGAGGCGTGTTCGGCGCCGCCTACGTGAACCCGCGGGTCGTGGTGCGGCCGGCGCGCTGGCTCGACCTCAAGGCGGGCGCGGTCATCGCCGAGGCGACGGCCGACGTCGTCGACCCGCACAACCCCCGGGCGGGCGGCGTCCTCGCCAACTACGACGGCGGGGACAAGCGCCGCCGCGATCTCGGCGTCGAGCTCGACCTCGGCGTCGACGCGCGCATCGCGATGGGCAGGCTCGTCACCATCCAGCTCGGCACCGAGGCCGGCGTCCTCTTCCCCGGCGGCGCGTTCGACGACGCCGCCGGCACGGAGCTCCCCGATCAGTACCTGCTCACGCTCAAGCTGGGCGTGATCCACTGATCCGGCCGGGGCTCGCCGGTCCTCGAGCGAGCTCGCGCGCGACACGGCAGACGAGGGCCGCCCAGGGTGGTAGAGGGCGTCTGCGTGGCGGGCGCGGCGCGGCGCGGCGAGCGCGCGGCCCGTCGAGGCCGGGCGACGGCGCCGGCCGCGGCCTCGCCCTCCGGAGGAGAGACATGGGAGAGAAACGATGCGCAAACGACTCGCGCTGAGCCACCTTCCGACCCCGATCCAGCGCCCGCAGCGGCTGGCCGAGGCGCTCGGCGTCGACCTCTACGTGAAGCGCGACGACATGACCGCCGGCGCGGAGGCCGGCAACAAGATCCGCAAGCTCGAGTACCTGCTCGCCGCCGCGCGGGAGGAGGGCGCCGACTGCGTGATCACCTGCGGCGGCCTGCAGTCGAACCACGCGCGCGCGACCGCGCTGCTCAGCGCCTCGCTCGGCCTGCGCTCCGTGCTGTTCCTGCGCACCGCGGATCCGTCGGCCGGGGCGCCGCTCGGGGGCAACGTGCTGCTCGATCGGCTCGCCGGCGCGGAGATCCGGCTGATCTCGCCCGAGGCGTACCGGGGCCGCGACGCCGTCATGGCCGAGGCGGCCGCCGAGATCCGCGCGGCGGGCGGCCGGCCGTACGTGATCCCCGAGGGCGGCTCGAACGGCCTCGGCGCGCTCGGCTACGTGCGCGCGATGGAGGAGATCCGGAAGCAGCTCGACCTCGGCCTCGCGGGGGGCAAGCCGTTCGACGTCGTCGTGCACGCGTGCGGCTCGGGCGGGACGGCGGCGGGCTCGGCGCTCGGCGCGGCCCGCTACGAGGTGGCCGGCGAGGTGCGCGCGATGGCGGTGTGCGAGGACAAGGCGACGTTCGCGCGCGTCGTGGTCGCGATCATGGACGACGCGCGCTCGCTCGATCCGCGCCTCGGCGCGCCCGCCCACCTCGTGATCGACGACTCCGCGCGGGGGCCGGCCTACGGGGTGTCCACGCCGGAGCAGCGGGCGCGGATCGTGAAGGCGGCGCGGCTGTCGGGGCTCATCCTCGACCCGGTGTACACGGGCAAGGCGTTCTCCGGGCTCTGGGACATGGCCGAGCGGGGCGAGCTCTCGGGCAAGCGGGTGCTGTTCCTGCACACCGGCGGCCTGCCCGGGCTCCTCGCGCAAGCCGCGGACTTCACCGACGCCCTCTAGGGCGGGCCGCTCGCGCCGGCCGCGTCAGGCCCCGCCGCGCCACCACGCGTCGGCCAGCGACGCGTCTTCCAGCGTGTCGATCTCCATGTAGCCGCCGTGCGTGTCGATCTTGTGCAGGGCCGCGCCCGACTCGAGCATGTGCTGGAGCAGATCGATGAGGTAGGCGCGCCGGAACGAGCGGCCCTCGCGGAACTCCGGCCGCTCCGAGAACGCGGCGCGCGCGGCGTCGAACGCGGCCAGCAGCCGCGCGGCGCCCCGCGCCGACAGCTTCATCACCCCGATGAACTCGCCCGTCGCCGCCTCCGAGGGGATGCGGCGCGAGATCTCCACGACGCGGTCCCCGTCGGCGCGGAGCTTCTCGGCGTCGGTCTCGGGGTGCTGCGAGCGGTTCACATACCGGCGCCGCCAGTCCGTGTCGCAGGCGAGCGCGATGTCGTGCGGAGAGCGCACCAGATCCGCCACGATCCCGGGCCGGTAGACGATGTCCGCGTACGTCGAGACGAAGCCGCCCTCGAGGTGCTCGCGCGCGCAGAGGAGCGAGAGCAGGATGTTGTTCTGCTCCCAGTCGCGGTTCTCGACGTACGTGAGGTCCGGGTAGGCAGCCCGGATCACCTCGGCCTTGTAGCCGCAGACGAACACGACGTCCGACCGCTTGAAGCCGCCCGCCGCGAGCGCGTCGAGGATGCCGTCGAGCATCGGGCGGCCGAGGATGGGGACCAGCGTCTTCGGCAGCTCTTCGGTGAGGTGACGCAGCCGGCTGCCCCGGCCCGCCCCGATGATCACGGCCTTCACGGCTCCGCCGTTACCACGGACGGACTCGGGAGAGCCCAGGGACGTGAGGATCCGCGAGAAAACAAGCGGGATCCCGGCCTCCGTTACGGAAACGTGACGGTGCGCTGACCCCCTGCCGCGGACCACCGGGCTACGACCCGAGCATGGAGATCGCGATCGTCCTCATCGCCCACTCTACACTCTCGGTCTTTTTCCAGACCTTCTTCCTGCACCGGTACGCCTCCCATCGGATGTTCACGATGTCGAAGCGTTGGGAGCGGATTTTTCACTTCCTGACGTACCTGACGCAGGGCTCTTCGTACCTGGTTCCGTGGGTTTACGCGATCTTGCACCGCATGCACCACGCGTACAGCGACACGCCGAAGGACCCGCACTCGCCGCGGTACTACTCGAGCGTCGTCCCGATGATGCTCGACACCGCGAAGCGCTACGACGCGATCTACGAGGGCACGGCCGACGTGGAGCCGCGCTTCCGCGGCGGCTACCCCGAGTGGCGCACGCTCGATCGCATCGGCAACTCGTGGATCAGCCGGCTCGCGTGGGGCACGGGCTACGTGGTCTTCTACGCGGCCTTCGCCTCGCACTGGTGGCAGTTCCTGTTCCTCCCGCTCCACTGGACCATGGGCCCGCTGCACGGGGCGATCGTGAACTGGTGCGGCCACCGCTACGGCTACCGCAACTTCAACAGCGACGACGACTCCCGCAACACGCTGGCCCTCGACCTGGTGACGCTCGGCGAGCTCTTCCAGAACAACCACCACAAGTACGCGATGAGCCCGAACTTCGCGGTGCGGTGGTTCGAGATCGACCCGGCCTACCAGGTCATCCGCGTGTTCGCCTGGCTGGGCATCCTCCAGATGTCCGACAAGGTCCAGGTCGCCCGTCTCGAGCCCGAGGTCGCGCGCGCCGAAGGGTAGGGGCGACCTTCCCGCCGGCCGCGCGGGTGGTGGCCGGATTTGAACATGAAGGCGGGAAGGCGGGAAGGCGGGAAGAAAGATCAATGATCTTCCTGCCTTCCCGCCTTCATGTGAATCACTCCGGGGCAAATTGGGCCACCACCGCCGCGCGCGCAGCGCGGCCGGCCCGCGAGGCCGCGGAGCCGAGGCGCGCGGAGGCCCCGCGCGGAGGCCCCCTCGAGGTTACTCGAACAGCAGCCGGAACGCGCCGGGCACGTCCTTCGGCCCGATCGTCGCCTTGCGCTCGTTGAACTCCGGGAGACAGGCCTGGTAGGCCGCGTCCACCCGCAGATCGCTCCCGTCCCAGCTCGGCCGCCAGATCTCCATCGTGTCGCGCGCGAGGTCGATGACGTCCCTGAACTGCCCGCGCTCCTTCAGGATCTGCGTGCTGAGCCCGTACATCAGCAGCCCGCCCGGGATCGCCCCGAGCGCCGTCGTCGCCAGGGCCGGATAGCAGATGCGCGCCGTCTTCACCCCGAACTTCCCCTGGATCTCCGCCATCGTCTGGCGCTGCAGCTTCTTCGCGCCGGCGAGCGGGCCCATCGCGTAGACCGGATCGTCGCTCGGGTAGTCGTAGTCGCAGAACGACACGACGCTCTCGCCCTTCGCGAGCAGCCCCGCCGCGGCGAGCGGCTCGGCCCACAGGAGCGACGACGTGCCCATGAACTTGTTCGTCCGCTCGATGTCCGCGTCGTTCGCGACGTCCACCTCGACGAGCCCGAGCTTGCGGATGTTCTCGGGGCGCGAGAAATCCGGCACCTGGAGCACCGGGTCGAACGCGACGTCGAGGTCCTTCACCTTCGTCGGCCCGTGCTCCGCGTACCGCTTCAGCGCGCCGTTCGCGATGCCGTTCACGAGGTGCACCGCCCGATACCGCTCCTTCAGCGCGGCGACCACCTCGTCGATCACCTGCGGCTTCGTGGCGTCGTTGTTCCAGAAGCGCGCCGTGAGCCCCTCGGCCGCCGCCGCGTCCGTGATCGCCTTCACGTGGTGCGGGCCGATCTGCATCTTCTCGCTGTCGAAGTGCACCGCGAAGACGGCGGCCCGCTCCCCGAAGAGCAGCTGCAGGGCGAGCGCCCGGGTGATGCCGTTCGAGCCGCCCAGGATCAGCACCGCCGTGTCCGGGGCGATCTGCGTGCCGGCCGGGCTGATGCGGGCGCGGTGCGCCGCGAGCTGCTCGCTGGCCACGCGCGCGCCGTGCTCGGCCAGCGCGCCGACGAACGAGCGGCGATCCAGGCCGCCGAGAGGAAGCTTCTTGAAGGTCTCTAGGTCATCCATCACGTCCGGCGTCTTACCGTCTCCCGCGGTCCGCGTCACGACTGGACAGCTGCCGCCCGTCCCGGCGCTCCCCCGTCGCGGCGCCGAAGGGGGAGCCCCGCTCCGTCCGAGCCGTGATAGAAGGATCCCGTGAAGACGGTTCTTGTCACCGGCGGCAGCGGGTTTATCGGGCGCGGTCTCGTGAAGGAGCTGCTCGCGCGGGGGGATCGGGTGACGGTGCTGACGCGCGACGTCGGGCGGACGCAGGCGTCGCTGCCCGGGGCGCGCGTCGTGTCGTGGAGCCCCTACAGCGCGGGGCCGTGGTTCGAGGAGCTCGACGGGGTGGACGGCGTGATCCACCTGGCGGGCGAGTCGATCGTCAAGCGGTGGTCCGAGGACGCGCGGCGCGAGATCGTGAACAGCCGCATCGACACGACCCGCCTCATGGGCGAAGCGATCGGCAAGGCCAAGCGCAAGCCGAGCGCGTTCGTCTGCGCCTCCGCGGTCGGCTACTACGGCCCGCAGCCGGGCGAGAAGGTGCTCGACGAGGGCGCCCCGCCCGGGCAGGGCTTCCTCGCCGACGTCGTGGTCCGCTGGGAGGAGGCCGCGCGCGCCATCGAGGAGCAGCACGGCGTCCGCTCGGTGCAGCTGCGGATCGGCGTGGTGATCGGCGAGGGCGGCGGCGCGCTCGACAAGATGATCGCGCCCTTCCGGTTCTTCCTCGGCGGGCCGATCGGCGACGGCAAGCAGGTGATCCCGTGGATCCACCGCGACGACGTGGTGGCGCTGACCCTGCTCGCCCTCGACAGCGACGCGGTGCGCGGCCCCCTCAACGTGACCGCGCCGCACGCGGCGACCGGCGAGGAGGTCGCGCAGGCGATCGGCGCCGTGCTCCGCCGGCCGTCGTGGCTCCGCGTGCCCGAGGCCGTGGTGAAGCTCGGGATGGGCGACGCGGCCGAGATCGTGACCACCGGGCAGCGCGCCTATCCCCGGCGGGCGGAGGAGCTTGGCTACAAGTTCCGTTACGCCCAGCTGATGCCCGCGCTCGAGTCGATCTTCAGCCGCTGAGCGAGCGGCCCGCGCCTCCGAGCGCCCGCGGCGGAGCGGGCGCCCGTCCGCCCCGGCGGCGAAGGGTCTGCCTGGGCAGCTGGGCGCCGCGCCGCGGCGCCCAGCTGCTGCCACGCAAGAAGAGCCGCCGGTGGCGCGCTGAGAAGTCGACCGTTGTCGAGCAGCGCACCATCGGGAGCCCGGACGGCGGTTTCCCAGCGCTCCCCCAAGCGCTCCGTCCGCTTCCATGCTTACGACATCGCGCGCCGAGAAGCTTTCGGGATGAGTTGGATTGGCGCGTGCAGGGTATCCCGACTCATGGGCGCAGCGCATCCCCCCATCGCGACGCCAGACACAAAGTCGTTAGGGGAATCCCTTTGCCGCAGCGCACAATCGCGGGGTTGCTCGTCGGAGGCGGTTTTCCAGCGCGTGAGCGGGGGTGAGGAGCGGACGCAGCCAGCTGTCGCCGTCCGGACAGGCAACCACCCCGGCGTCGCCCGGCGCGGGGCGGCGCGGCCGGGGGCGGACAGGCGCGCTCGTACGCTCATGGGCTGATGCCGCGACTCTGGAGGATCTCGCGCACCACGGCCTGCGCGGACGTGGGCAGCTCGGCGAGCGAGGCGCGGGCGAGCTCCACGAACTTCATGCCGCGCGCGCGCTTCAGCGCCTCGACGGCCGCGGCGCGCTCCTCGGCGCCCTCGTGCTGGAGGATGCCGAGGAGCATCTCGCCGGCCTCGAGCGTGTCGATCTTCGCGATCGCGCGCACGGCGCTGGCGCGGACGGCGGGCGCCTGCGACTCGCGGTAGATGCGGGCGAGCGGATCGAAGGCGTGGGCGAAGCGGAGCTCCTCGAGCGCGCGGGCGGCCTCGTGGACGACGGTGGGGTCGGGGTCCACGAGCGCGTCGCGGAGCGTGATGAACGTGCGCTTGTAGAGGAAGCGGGAGAGCGCGCGGACCACGGCCACCCGGATCTTCGGCTCGGGGCGGCGGAACAGGTGCTCGAGCGGCGAGAGGATCGTGTAGAGCTCGACGGTCGCGAGCTGCTCGGCGAGGCTGATGAGCTGCTGCGCGGGCGAGCGCTGCGCCGGGGCGGCCTCGGGCGTCGCGCCCTCGACGGCGAGCGCGGTCAGGCGGGCGAGCATCGCGCGGCGGCGGGTGACCTCGGACCACTGCGCCGGGTCGAGGACGATGTCGCCGCACGCCTGGCTGGCGCTGCCGGCCTGCTCCCACTCGACCAGGTCGATGTGCCAGACGTCGGGGAAGCCGAGCTCGTGGCGGAGGTGCGCCGGCAGCGGCGACGCGTCGATCGGCAGGTCCTGCGCGTTCACGTAACGGCCGCCGGCGCGGGCGTAGTGCTTCTTCCGGGTCTCCTCGAGCGGCAGCTGCGTGAGGGCGCGGTAGACGCTGCCCACCTTGCTGTACTGCCCCGCCTCGCCGAGCGCGATCACGGCGGCGAGCAGCGCGTTCTCGGCGATCTCGGGCGGCGCGGCGCGCTTCTGCGAGACGGCGGACACCTCCTGCCAGAGCCGGGCCTGCGCGAGCACGGCGAAGTTGGCGACGGCGGTGAGCCCCTCTTTGCGCGCGTAGGCGGCCATCTCGCGGGCGAGCGTGGCGGCGGCGGAGATCTCCCCCTGCTTCTCGGCCGCGGCGACGGCCTCCTCGTAGGACTGGAGCGCGTAGTAGCGCAGGTGGTCCTCGCGCAGGATGCGGATGACGTTCACGTAGCCCTCGAGGACGTGCTCGAAGGCGCGGCTCTCGCGGCCGACGGCGATGAGGACCTGGTAGCAGTCGAAGGCGCGCTCGCGCTGGCCGATGGTCTCGTACCGGTCGGCGGCCTCCTCGAGCAGGTGGACGGAGGCGAAGACGGCCTCGCGCGCGGCCGTGGCGTCGCCCGTGCGGAGCGAGGTGCGGGCGAGGTTGAAGCGGGCGAGGCCGGCGGCGTAGAGGTCGCTGCCCGACGAGGAGAGCAGCTGGGCGAGGCGCGACCAGAGGGCGCGGGCGCGGGCGAAGTCCTGGCCGCGCTCGCGGGCGATGGCGGCCTGCGCGACGAGGCCGGCGGCCTCGTACTCGTCGGCGGCGCGGGCGTAGAGCCGCTTCTGCCGCTCGGGGTCCTGCTCGCGCTCGGCCCAGGCGAGCACGGTGCGCGCGCGGTCGATGGGCGGGACGTGTGCGATGAGGGGGCGCTGGCTGTGCTCGCCGCCCGCGTACCAGGCGACGGTGAGGGCGCTCCTCGGGTCGCCGAGCCGGACCAGCACCTCGCGGAGCTCGTCCGTCATGGCGACGTAGTCGTCCTCGCGGGCGATGGTGTGCTGGAGGGCGCTGAAGAGCGCGTCGCGCGCGCGAGAGAGATCGCTCCTGGCCAGCGCGGAGCGGGCCTCGTCGCGGAGCTCGTGCAGGGGGCGGACGCCTTGGGTCATGCGCGGAGCGAGCGTAGTACACCACGGCGGCGGCGGCCGGAGGGGCGCGGCGAGGGAGGGGCCGTAGAACATCGCATCGCTGGCGCGGCGTGAGGCGCCCCGCGGAACCGCGCGATCCCGGCTGTAGCTCTGGCGGCGGGCTGCTAGAGGGGCGGCCGCCATGAAGCTGCTCCTCCGGATCCTGCCGCTCGCCTGCTCCGCCGCTGCCGCCGCCTCGTGCGGCGGCGGGGTGGAGCGCACGCCGCTCGTCGTCGAGGTGGGGAGCGCCGCGGCGCCGCGCGAGGGAGCGCCGGGGTCGCCCGACGCGCCGGGCGCCGCGGCGCCGCGCGACGGGGCGCCGGGCGATCACCGCTTCTGCGGCTGGCTGCACGAGTTCCTCGGCGACCCCGCGTCGACGGAGCTCGGCTACGACACCTTCGCGGCCCGCGCCGAGGCGTTCGACGCCGTCCACCCGAAGTGGTGGCGCGTCGCCTCGCCGACCACGTTCGAGAACCACCCGCGCGGCCGGTCCGCGCCGTTCGCGGGCTTTCACGACCAGCGCGTCCTCGACCGCACGACGCTCGGCGGCGGGCGGACCCGGCTCGTCCCGCTCGTCGCCGCGGTCGACCGGCCGGACGTCGTCGCGGTGCACGCGATGATCCACGAGCCCGCGCTCCGGGCGCAGCACGTGGCGGGCCTCGTGGCCCTCGCGGTGGACAACGGCTACGACGGGCTCGACATCGACTACGAGCACCTCGCGTCCGTGCTCGGGCCGGGCGAGACCGTGGAGGCCGAGCGGGCTTCGTTCTCGGCGTTCATCGACGAGCTCTCGCGCGCGCTCCACGCGGCCGAAAAGACGCTCTCGCTCGCGGTCCCGGCGGTCGCCTCCGCGACGGGGGTGTTCGACTACGAGGCGCTGAGCGCCTCGGCGGATCACGTGCACGTGATGAGCTACGACTACCACTTTGGCGGCGGCGCGCACGCCGGCCCGGTCGCGCCGCTCGGGTGGGTCGAGCGGACCGTCGCGTACATCGGGGGCCTCGAGGGCGGCGCGCGCCGCGAGAAGTTCATCCTCGGCCTGCCGAACTACGGCCTGCTCGGGCCGGAGGCGCCGGGGGACGGGGGCGCCGTGGTGGGGTGCGAGCCGCTCGGCAAGTGCCTGGAGCTCGCGGGCGGCGACGGCTACGACACGAGCACCGACCACATGCGCCGGTGCCCGGAGGACGGGGCCGCGCGGTTCGCGGCCGGGAGGGCGCCGAACCAGGTCCTCGCGAGCGGAGAGCGCCTGTTCTTCGAGGACCTCGCGTCGCTCGAGGAGAAGGTCGCCGCCGCCAGGCGCGGCGGGCTCGGCGGGGTGACGTACTGGAGCATCGGCGGCGAGCCGGGCGGGGCGGCGTTCTTCTCGATGATCGAGCGCCACTTCCCGAGGTGATCGCGCCGCGGCGCGCCTCAGACCTTGAGGAAGATGCCCCGGCGGTGGAGGGGGTAGAGGAGCACGAGCCAGAGGGCGACGGCCGCGAGCGCGAAGGCGAGGGAGGCGTTCAGCGGCGAGAGCCACGACGCGAAGAGGCGCGTGTAAACGAGCTCCAGCGCGCTCGTCCTCGCGCCGTCGTCTCCCGTCCTGCTCACGTGATAGAGCAGGTGTCCCATCATGGTCGAGCCCACGTAAGCCGCGATGGGGTTGGCGCCGAAGATCAGGAACGGAGCGCCCCAGCGCCGCCATCCCTTCAGGTCCACGATCCACACGCAGGCGGCGAGGACGACCGCGGCCACGCCGGCGGTGAACAGCGCGAACGAGCTCGAGTACAGGCTGCGGTTCCACGCGAACCAGGGCGCCCAGGCGGCGCCCAGCGCGATCCCCGCGGCGCCGGCGGCGAGGAGCCCGGCGACGCGCGCCTGGAGCCCTACGGGCGCGGTGAGCCAGCGGCCGCCGAGGCTCCCCAGCATCACCGTCATCGCCGCGGGGAGGGTGGGGAGGATGCCCATCGCGTCCCAGCCTTTGCGCGCGATGTGCCCCTCGAGGAAATACCGGTCCACCCGGGCCGCCAGCGTCTCGTGCGGATCGTCGAGCGGATAGAGCCGGAGGACGAGCCAGTAGCCGATCAGGGCCGCGGCGATGATGCCCGCCTGCTGCCGGGCGGTGGTCTTGAGGCAGAGGAGCGCCGCGAGCACGTACGCGGCGCCGATGCGCTGGAGGACGCCCGGGATGCGCAGCGCCGTCAGGCGCTCCTCGGGAAAGAACGGGAACGCCGACAGGAACAGCCCGAGCAGGATGAAGATCGCGCCGCGCCGGACGATCTGGAGGGCGAGCTCGCGGTCGGTCGCGCCGCGCGCGCGGCGCCCGGACATGGAGATGTGCAGGGTCACGCCGACGATGAAGAGGAAGCAGGGAAATATCGTGTCTGCGAGTGTGCAGCCGTCCCAATACGAGTGGGCCAGGGGCGGATAGATGGCCGGGAAGCTGTCCTGGAAATTGACCAGGAGCATCGCGACGATGGTCATTCCGCGGAAGATGTCCAGCGATTGGAGCCGCATGCGATGAATGTAGTGCGCGTGGCATGATGAGCCATGACGGCGTCTCTCCATCGTGCGTTGTCCGTCAGCGGCATGACGAGGGCGTTGCTCTGTACGTGCCTGTCCGGCGTGCCCGGCTGTTCGGGGGTTCGCGGCGCCGGCGCGCCTGCCTCGGCCTGTCGGGCGCCGGCCGCCGGACGGTCCTGGTCGCGCGGCCCGGCGGGGGGAGCCGGCGCGGGCCGGGCGAGCGGAGCGATGGCGGCGCGGCCGAGCGGAGCGATGGCCGGCGATCTCGGGCGGGCCGGCGGCGCGCGCCGGGCCGCCGCGGCGGCGCGGGCGGGCCGCCGCGCGTGCGCGCGGGGCGAGCGCGGCCGTCTCGCCGCGTGGTATGGTGCGCGCCGTCACAGCGAGAGGAGATTTCTGCCATGGCACGCACCCCGTCCACGATGCTTGAGCTCGGCACTCCGGCGCCCGACTTCCGGCTGCCGGATTTCAACGGAAAGCAGGTGGCGTTGTCGGACTTCACCAGGGAGCGGGCGCTCCTCGTGATGTTCATCTGCAATCATTGTCCGTTCGTCAAGCACGTCCGTCACGAGCTCGCCCGGCTGCGGCGCGACTATCGCCCCGAGGACGTGGCCATCGTGGCCATCAACCCGAACGACATCGTCGCCTATCCGGCGGACAACGCCGAGGCGATGGCGAGGGAGGCGCGCGAGTTTGGTTATACGTTCCCGTACCTCCTCGACGAGGCGCAGCGGGTGGCCAAGGCCTATCGGGCGGCCTGCACGCCGGATTTCTACCTCTTCGGCCCGGATCGCCGGCTGGTCTACCGCGGTCAGCTCGACGACAGCCGCCCTGGCAACGACGTCCCGGTGACCGGCCGCGACCTCCGCGCCGCCATCGACGCGGTCCTCGCGTCGGCGCCCGTCCCCTCGGATCAGCGCCCGAGCATCGGGTGCAACATCAAATGGAAGCCCGGCAATGAGCCGGAGTATTACGGGCGAATTTAGCGGGAATTACAATCGATTGGATCCGGGTGGAGGTCCGCTCGGCGTGGCAGGCTCGCGCACGTGTCCCGCCCTCGCTTCGCTGCCGAGAGCCTCCGCTCGGTCCCGCCGCGCGATCGCGCCGTGCTGCTCCGGCTCGGCATGGATCTGGACGACCCCGAGGCCGCGAAGCTCTTCGTCGAGGGCGTCCGCACCGGTGACCCGCCATGGCGGAGCAGGAGCGCTGGGAGCGGGAGCATCTCGGCTGAAGCGGAGCATTCCGGCCTGCCGTGCACACTTTCCATGCCCGGCGCCGTCGATCTGGCGAGGGGCCCGTAGTATCCTCCCGGACATGGGCCCGCGACGAGACAGCGCTGCCCCCGCCAGGAAGCGTGTGATCCCCGAGAACGACCCGGTCTGGCAGGCCGTGCTGCGCGCGCCGACGCGCTACGACGAGGAGATCAGCGACGAGGAGCGTGCCGCGGTAGCGGCTGACGCGAATGCTCCGGGGATTCCTGGCGAAGTGGTGACAGCTGAGATCCGGAAGAGGGCGGAAGCCGAGGGGGCCTTGGCGGAGTACGAGGAGATCATTCGGGCCCACGGGCGCGCACCGTCCCTTCCTCGATGACCTAGCGAGTCGAGTGGACGCCGCAGGGCACCATCTCGCTTCAGCGGATCCCATGGCAGGACGTCGAGCGCATCGACGCGGCTGTCCAGCGCGTCGCAACTACCGCAGAGGGCGACGCTTACCGGCGTCCCGGAGACGACATCACAACCGTGCGGCTCCTACGACGTCCGCGCCACGTTCGACCCATGGGACGGCACGATGCGGGTCTGGTGGGTGTACTCGGTGCAACGCCCGCTCGCCGAGCGCGGCGAGGCACCACGTCGCCGCGACGATGCGGTCGCCTTCCTCGGCTAGCCGCCCGCCTCCGGCGCTCGCTGGCGGCACCGAGGTATGCCTTCGAGGGCTGGGCGTCGATGCCGCCGAGTGGTCGGAGCGACGCTCGTGGGCCGCCGCCGCTCCGCCGCCGAGATCCTCCGCTCGGTCCCGCCGTGCGACCGCGCCGTGATGCTCCGGCACGGCCTCGACCTTGACGACCCCGAGGCCGCGGAGCTCTTCGTCGAGGGCGTCCGCGCCGCCGACGACGCGATCGCGGAGCAGGAGCGCTGGGAGCGGGAGCGCCTCGGCTGAGGCGCGAGCATTCCGGCTTGCCGCGCGCATTTTCCATGCCGGACGCCGTCGCTCCGGCAGGAGGCCCGTAGTACCCTGCCGGCATGAGCCCCCGACGAGACAGCGCCGCCCCCGCCATGGCCCCCGACCTCGACGACGATGAGGATCCGGTCCTCCGCGCTTTCCGCCTCGCGCCGGTGGTCTACGACGAGCAGATCTCGGACGAGGAGCGCGAGGCGGTCGCGGCCGGAGCGGCGGGGCCCTTCACGCCGCACGAGGAGGTGAGGGCCGAGATCCGGCGGCGTGCGGAAGCCGAAGGCGCTTCGGCGGAGTACGAGGGGATCATGCGGGCCCGCGGGCGCACGGCCTCTCGTCCTCAATGACGTGGATCGTCGACTGGACCCCGCCCGGACGCGTCGCGCTGGAGCGTCTCCCGTGGACCGACGCCGCCAGGATCGATGAGGCCGTCGAGCGCTTCGCCCGGGCGGGCGAGGGCGACTTCTACCGGCTGCCGGAGGACGACGCTGTGACGCTGCGCCTGCGCGTCGGTTCGTACCGCGTGCGGCTAACGCGTGACGTGACGTACGGGAGCGGGTGCTGCGGGTCTGGTGGGTGTACCGGGTGTAGCGCGCCCCGCGGCCGGTGATACGGAGCGCTCCTGCGTTCGTGCCCTCTACTCGCACGCGCAGATCCCGCCGTGGTGTGAGCAGCATCCGCGTCGTGGGGTGGAGCAGGTTGGCGACACGCTGCCGTCGCAGCAGCAGACACGGCCGACGTTCTGAGCAGCGCGCTCCCGAGCCTCGGCGGCCCGCTCGGGAGCGCGCTGCCGCTCCCGCGCGGACTCGGAGGCGGCATCGTGCAGCCTGGTGAGCGTGTTCCGCAGGGAGGCCGCCTCGTAGGCGTCGTCCGTCGCGGCGAAGATAAGGCGCTCGGCCTCTGGGTTGCAGACGCCACGCGGACAAGCCTGACGGAGCGCCTGCTCGCGGCCCGACGGTGTCATCGCGCGGTAGCGCTGGACCCGCGGGTCACGTGGCGGCGCGGTCGCGGTTGGCCGTGTCGGTGTGGTCGGCCCGACCGCGATCCGGGCGCTTGAAGCCGAGGCTGACGCCACCGAAGCCGGCGGAGCCGCTGCGGTCTGCTGCTGCACTAGGGGGCGCGCTCTCGGCGACCGGCGCGGCACCATCACGGCCGTGGCCACCGCGAAGGAGAGCGAGCCCGCCGTCAAAAGCGCGGCCACGACCGCGCATCCAGTACCTATGGCCCGATCGCCGTCCCCCATGGGCGGCAGTCTACAACTGATCGGACGGCGGCGGTGCGAGCGCCAGATGCGCGTCGCTCCTAGCACCAAACGGCAGTCGGTCGCCTCCCGATGCTGGTAGCCTGGTTGCATGGGGGACGACAACCCGACGCGCTGCGAGCGGTGCGACATGCGGGCGCCGGAAGGGCAGACCTACTGCGACGCGTGTCAGCGGGTGCGGCGCGCCGAGGCGACCGCCGACGAATCGGGCTGGGGCGGGCTCACGTTCATCCAGAAGACTGGCGTCATACTCCTGCTGTCCGCGATGTTCGCGTTCATCGTCTCTGGAGCGTTCGACGACCTCTCGCCGCCGGACAGCAGTCACCGCCCGAACCCGGACGCGGATGTCTTCGCCAGGACCGTGCGCGCGAACCAGGCGCGTCGTGAGGAGCAGGAACGAGAGCAGCGAGAGCGCGAGCGGAAGCAGGAGAAGGCGCGCCTTGCGGCCATCGAAGCGGCCAGGCCACCGGCGGAGCGCGCCGCCCTCGCGATCGAGGCCCTCACGAGCGACGGCCGTGACGCGAAGGAGGCCTACTGCCGCGCCCGTGAGCTGCTCGACCCGATCGAGCCCAAGGACAGAGGCGCCGCGGACGTCCGCAGGGCGCTGTCGCTGGTGAAGGTGACGGAGGCTCGTGTGCTGCAGGCTGAGCGCGCGGCCTTCGAGCAGACGCGCGGGCTGATGTGCAGGGACGGGACGATGAGCCCCACCTGCCGCTGCCATGGGCCGCACCGCGGGTGCTGCTCCCATCACCGCGGCGTTGCTGGCTGTGAGCCGCTGCCAACGGAGGTCTCCTGCGCCCACATGCACCCCCCCATCGAATAGTTACCAGGGGGTTCCGGGCGGGGACCTAGCGACTTTTTCGCGCACGACCCCAAGCGTGCTCAGCGTTTATGCGGCACTGCATAGAACGGTGTGCCAAAATGCCCCAGTGCGCAGCGAAGGCAGCGTGATGTTGCAGCGGGCCGCGGGGACGCAGTGGGAGAAGGCGCGGAAGCTCGGGGTGAACCAGGGCACCGTGTTGCGGTGGGAGTTGGGCATGTCCCGCCCTCGCGGCTTCGAGGACCGGGACGCCTGCCGGCGCGTGTACGGCATCCCGTTCGAGGCCAGGATGCGAGCCGCGCCGAGCAGCGACGCGGCCGCGATGGCAACCGCATAATCGTCCGCGGCGCGTCGATTATGCCCTAATGCATAGATAGACGCTTCACGCTCCGAGCGTGACGTATGACCGCTGCACCATCTGCCGGCTTCCAGAGGCGAAGCGATCGGCGATCGAGGCAGCGCACTCCACGGCTCTCGCTGCCGCGAACCCGGACGAGGCTCTGCTCGACCTGGCTTCGGAGCACCGGGTCTCGCGGCTCACGCTGCAGCGGCACCGGAAGCACGCGCGCGCCGGCCAGGTGGAGCGGGCCGAGAAGAGCCCCGATGAGCCAACGCCGCTCAAGCCCGCTCCGAAGCGGGTGCGGGTCCGCCCCGTCGAGCCCGCTGCAGTGGAGGCCGACACGGCGCCGCCGTCGGACGATGCGCCCGGCCAGATGCTGCCCGACAGCTCGCTCGAGCGCGTATCGCTCATGGCCGACAAGGCCCTTCGGAACGCCATCGAGGCGGCGGCGGACCCGGATGTGACCCCGGCGGGTCTCCAGGAGATCCAGGCCGAGTCGCGGCAATGGGAGGCGCTCCGGGCGAAGTTGCGCGGTGACGCGGGGAAGATCCCGCCGCAGCACGACCCCGACCGGGCGAGCTGCCGGGCAAAACGATCTCGGCGGCCAGCGGGGGTGAGAAGACCTCCGCGCGGAGCCGCTCGAGCACGCGCCCGGTCGGCTCCGGACGGTGCACCGGATCCGGCCGGCGCGGACGCTTCACGTCGGCAACATAGTACCGGGTGCGCCATCGGACGACATTGACGTCCTGAAGCCGAGCCGCGGCAGGCCAGGGGGCAGGCGTCGAGGGATTCCTAAGAAGGAGTCGCCGGCCATCGCACCCGCCGGATCCGTCCTCGTACGCGGGAGGTGCGTGTCCTGCCTGGTACGGTGATTGCGCCATTGCGGGCTGCGTCTGTGATGGACCACAGGAGGCCAGATCACTGGTAATGTAGAGACACTGCGCGCGCCTGGGGCCGCATCTCCGGGGGGGAGCACCTTGCGAAGCCACGACATCCATCTGCTTGGCAAGCAGATCGTGGCATCGCGCCGAGCTCCACCCCCCTCTGGCGCGCGGATCAACTTGCGCGATCCGAAGGTGGCTTGTCCTCCTACTCCATGAGCACCCCTACGACACGGCCTGGCCAAGGCCAGGGCCAAGGGAGTCGACCTCCTATGCAGATCTGGATCGACCCGGAGCGCCAGGTGCTGGCGAAGAGCGCCGCGAAGGCGCTCAAGGACAACGCCGTGCACAACCGCAGCGGCCTCCCGCCGTTCCGGTTGTCGCAGGTCGCGCAGCAGATCCTGGACGAGCTGTTCTCTTTCCTCGCCACCGGCGACGCGGCGCCGGTCCTGTCGCTCGGGCGCAAGCTCGGGCAGCAGGGGCTCGGGCTGCGCGCCCTCCTCGGGCTGAGCCGCGCGCTCCTGCGCGAGGTGCTGGCGCGCCTGCCCGATAACGCGCCCGAAGCGCTGGAGCAGGTGGCGCGCGTGAACGACTATCTGACCTTGCTCGTGGACGCGGTGGCGGAGCACGAGAACAGCGCGATCGGCGTCCAGCGCGACGAGATGCAGCTCGCGCTCGAGCGCGCCATCCAGAACCGCGAGCGCGAGCTGCGGCGCGTGATCCTCGAGCTCTCGACGCCGATCATGCCCGTCCACGACCACATCCTCGTGCTGCCGCTCATCGGCAAGCTCGACGCCGAGCGGGCGGGCAGGATCACCGAGTCGCTGCTGCGCGAGGTGGTGGACCGCCAGGCGCGCACCGCCATCATCGACGTGACCGGCGTGCCGTCGATGGACGCGGAGGCCGTCGCCGCGCTCGTGCGCACCGCGCGCGCGCTCGACCTCCTCGGCGCCCACCCGGTGCTGGTCGGCATCCGCCCGGAGGCCGCCCGCGCGCTGACCGACCAGGGCATGCCCCTCGCGGGCATCGTCGTCCTGGCCAACCTTCAAAGCGGCATCGTCCACGCGCTGCGGCGGGAAGGGCTCGACGTGTGCGGCAGCCCGCTCCCGCAGCGCGGGGCTGCTCGCTCGTACCGCGGCCGCTGAAGGGGCGCGCCGCGCGCTCGCTCTAGGAGGGAACCATGGAGATCGACATCACCAAGCCGCACGTCGGCCGGGTTTATGACTACGTTCTCGGCGGGCACCACAACTACGACGTCGATCGCCGCGCGGCCGCGGCGATCATGAACCTCGTACCAACCTATCCGAAATGGGCGAAGCTCAACCGCTGGTTCATCCAGCTCGTGGGACAGCGATGGTCCGAGGCGGGCATCACGAACGTGCTCGATTTCGCCTCGGGGCTGCCGACGCAGGGCCACCTCAACGACTACCTGCCCGAGGCGCGCATCCTGTTTTCGGACATCGATCCCGTGAGCGTGATCTACGGCGAGCAGCTCCTCGCGGACAAGCCGAACATGCGCTACGTCCAGGCCGATGTTCGAGAGCCGTCGTCGCTCCTGGCCGCGGCGGCGCAGTTCTTCGGCGCAGAGCGTCGCGTCGCGGTGGGGTGCATCGGCATCGCGTACATGATGGACGATGAGCGCTTGAGCGACCTCCTGCGGAGGGTGCACGCGTTTTGCGCCCCTGGCAGCGTGCTGGCCCTCAGCTTCATCGAGGCGCGCGCTGTCGCCGCAGCGCACCAGCTGAACGGCGCCGCGGCCCTCGCCGGGGTCCAGGTCTACCCGCGCACGCCCGAGGAGATCGCGGCGCTCATGAAGCCATGGAAGGTGCGTGAGTGCCGGCCCCTCGTGGAGTGGCTCGATCTCGACAACTTCCTGACCCGGGAAGAGTACGAGTCGAGCCCGTTCGACATGCTGGGCTTGATCGCGCACCACTGAGGTGCCCTCGCGCTCCCACCACCCATCCATGCGCCCGCGCCCTCGGCACCGCTCATCCCCGCAAAATCGCCCCCTTCACGCGTCCCGCGGCAATCCTCGACCCGCCCCCCTTTTACCCCCGTAGGCCCGAGGAGGGAGGTGGCGGTGCACGGCGCCTGGGGGATGGGCCGATGTCTGAGCACGCGCCCTGGGCCTTACCCGCAGGGTAAGGTTCAGGGCGCGTGCGAGTTCGGCGGGGCCCCCAGGCGCCGTGCACCGCCACCTCCCTCCTCGGGCCGGTCTTTCTCGACGAGGATGGCCTTGGCCGCGCTCGCCCTCGCCGCCCCGCTCGCCACCGTCGCGTGGTCGACCACCCAGTGCGCGTCCAGGAGGTCCAGGTAGTCGAGATCGAGCTGCCCCCCCGACGGCAGCATGAACACCGCCGAGATGTGCGCGTGGCTCTGCACCGCCTGCACCATCTCCCGCGGGATGTAGAGCGCCGCGTGCGTGAACAGGTGCACCACCGGCGTGCGCGGATCGTGGTGCCGCGTCAGATCGAGGTCCGTCGCGAGCTCGGCGAACACGCGCGCCGGGTTCCTGCCGCGCTCCCCCTTGAACGACAAGAGGTGCGCCGTGGGGAGCTGGCCGTTCTTCGCGCGGTAGAGCTCGTAGAGCCGCGCGTCGAAGAAGCGGAACGCCACGTCCTCGCCCTCGAGCAGCAGCCGCTTGCCCGTGGCGATCGCCATCCCGCGGGCGAACGTCTGGCGATCGCCGCGCATCGAGGCCGACGCGTCGATGAGGAGGTAGTGGATGCGCCGCTGCTCGTCCCGGCTCTGCTCCCGCGCGAAATACAGCACCTCGTTGTCGGCGATCCGGCGCGCGAGCTCCACGTCGTCCCACGCGAGCTCCGTCAGCACCATGCTGTCGATCGAGCCGCGCGTGCCGAGCCCCGAGTAGCCGTGCGCCGCCGACGTGCCCGCCGCCGGGCGCGTCTTCGTCTCGAGCACGCTCGGCAGGATCTCCAGCGAGAAGTTCACGATGTCGTTCGCCTCGGGCGACGAGAGCGCCGCGAGCAGGTCGACCTGGGCGAGCGCCCCGGCCGACGCCTCCGAGCCCAGCATGCCGAACAGGCGCAGCGTCTCGACGTCGAGCGCGTCCGACATCGTGAGCACGTACAGCCGCGACATGTCGAGCGCCTCCAGCGCCCGCTGCTCGAACTCGCGCCGCGCCGACAGGAACAGGCCGCGCAGCTGCGGCTCGATCCCCTCGAAGAGCGCCGCGTCCGCCGGGAGCATCGCGCGGTAGGCCGGCGCCGCGTGGGTGCGCGCCGCGACCGCGCCGAAGAGCCGCGAGAGCACCACCGTGACCAGATCGTCGCTCATCCGGAGCTGCGCCGCGCAGCGCGCGGCCTCGCTCTCGGCGAGCTCCCGGAGCATCGACCGGTACCCGTCCAGGATGCGCTCCGCGTCGCGCAGCCGGCCCGCGAGCTCCCTCGCGTCGCAGCGCGGGCCGATCTCGAGCTGCTCGCGCGGCGTCGAGAAGAGCAGGCCCGCGTCGTGCACCATCGCGAACGGCAGCACCACCCCGAGCCGCTCGAGGCTCTGGTGCCAGCGGATCGCGCGCAGCGCGAGCGACGAGCTCAGCGGGCGGACCTGCGAGAACGCGAGCGTGCCGAGCGGGCCGGCGATCGAGGGGTTGGCGAGCTGCGAGGCGGGGACCGGCACGGCTACAGGTTCGTGACGCAGCGGAAGCCGATGCCCGGCGCGCTCGCCGTCGCGAGCTGGTGGAAGCGGAACGCCGGGTTCAGCCAGAGCAGGACGCCGCCGTTGTAGCCGCCGCCCCGGATCGCCTTTTTATCGCCGGCCGGCGCCCCCTTCGGGTTCACCTGCTCCTCGTCCTTGTAGGTCTCGAACCAGTCCGCGGTCCACTCCCAGACGTTGCCGACGACGTCGTGGGCGCCGAACCTCGTCTTGCCCTTCGGGAACGAGCCGACCGGCGCCGTGCCGTAGAAGCCGTCGTCGGCGTCGTACATGCGCGTGCTCGGCGTGAGCCCGTGCGCCTTCTCCCACGCGGTGCACTCGATGCCGCACGCGTTCATGAAGGTCTTGTCGCCGGGCTCGTCGCCCCAGGGGAACTTGCGCCCGTCGGAGCCGCGCGCCGCGTACTCCCACTCGGCCTCGGTCGGCAGGCGCTTGCCGTGGACCTCGCAGTACGCGTCCGCGAGGCTCCACGGCACGCAGTTGATCGGGTGCTTCTCGAGCCCCGGCTTGCCGAAGGTGCAGTGCTCGGCGAGGACCGTGAGCGCCTTCTGGTGCTCGGCGTCGGACACCCCGTCCGCCTTCGGGTAGTCGGGCGTGGTCGGTGGCCGCTTGCACTCGCCCTTGTCCGAGCACGCCTTGTAGTCGCCCGCGGTCACCTCGTGGATGTCGATGCAGAAGGTGTCGAGCGTCACCTTGTGCGCCGGCTGCCACAGCTTGAAGCCCGGCTCGTCGGAGCCCATGAAGAACTTGCCGCCGGGCACGAGCACCATGCCGGAGGGGCACTCGGTCCGCCGCGCGGGGACCGCGGCCGCGGCGGTCGCGGCGCTCGCCGTCGCGACGGCCGTGGCGGACGCGGTGGCCACCGGAGCGACCGGCGGCGCCTCCGGCGCGGGCGGCTCGGAGCGGAGCAGGCCCCAGACGAGCGCGCCGCCGGCCGCGAGCGCGAGCGCGGCGCCGCCGAGCGCCAGCGCGCCCGAAGGCCTCGGCGCCGCCGCCGACCGCTGCGTCGCCGCGTCGTTCGCGGTGCCGCCCGTGCTGCTCGTGTCGACGGCGACCGACGTCGGCTTGGCCGAGGCGGCGGGCCCCGGCGCCGTCGCGGGCGCCGCCAGCGTCGCCGCGACCTGCGGATAGGACAGCCGCGGGGCGGAGGACATGCGCGGGGCGGAGCCGCGGGCCGCCTGTGCCCCGGAGGTGGGCGCGGGCGCGCCGTTGCCCGTGGCGACGGCCCAGGCCGGATCGTCCGGGAAGACGGCCCGGCGCAGCGCCGCCCAGAAGCGGCCCATGGTGGGGAACCGATCCGCCGGCGCGACGGCGAGCGCCTTCTCGAAGACCGCCTCGACCTCGTCGCTGACGGTGAGCCCCAGGGTGCGCGGGGTCGGCCGGCGCGACGGATCGCGGCTCGCGACGGCGAGCTGGAGGTAGTCGTCGCCCTGCAGCGCCGGCGCTCCGCCGAGCATCGCCTCGATCATGATGAGCGCCATCGCGAAGACGTCGGTCCAGGGCCCGGTCGCGCCGTGGGTGCGGCTGAACTGCTCGGGCGCGCCGTAGCTCGGGGTGAACGCGGTGATGTCCTTGCCGGTGTGGGCGAGCGCCGTCGCCGCCGCCGCGTGCTCGGCCATCACCTTGGCGATGCCGAAATCGAGCACCTTCACGAAGGTCGCGGCGTCGCGCGGCGGGCCGATGACGAACAGGTTCGCCGGCTTGATGTCGCGGTGCGCGATGCCGCGCGAGTGCGCGAGCTCGAGCGCGACCGCCGCCGACTCGAGCAGCGCGATGGTCGCGAGCAGATCGCGCGGCGGCGCGCCCCGGGTCGTCTCCTCGTAGAGGACCTGGTCGAGCGGCTTGCCGTCGAGCCACTCGAGGACCATGTAGGGCAGCCACTGCCCGTCCGGCGCGTTGAAGGTGCCGATGTCGCGCGCCTGGACGATCGCGGCCGAGCGGCTGGAGAGCTCGGCCATGAGCTTGCCCTCCTGGATGAACGCCTGGAGCAGCTGCTCGCGCTGCTCGGTCGGCGCGTCCGCGAGGAGGGTGAAGCACTTGAGGGCGACGGGCTGCTTCCAGATGACGTGCTCGGCCCTATAGACGACGCTGAAGCCGCCCTCGCCGACGGCGTGATCGACCCTGTACTTGTCGGCGATCAGGCTTCCGGCGATGTTGAGCGGATCGCGGCGGTCCGAGTTCTGGCTCATGAGATCCCTGCGCACCGCGGCGGGGCGCCGATCGGAGCGCCTCGTGCGTGCGTCGGGGTCATCTTAGTGGCCCGGCGGCGGCAGGTTGGAACTCTTTCGCGCGGTCGGGCGTCCGCGCCGCCCCCGGCGCCCGCCCTCCGCCGCCGCGCCCCGGCGGGCGCCGCCGGCCGCCCCCGGCGGGCGCCGCCGGCCGCCCCCGGCGGGCGCCGCCGGCCGCCCCCGGCGCCCCAGGTGTCCGGTATGACGGATGTCGCCGCTCCCGTGTCCTGGCGCACAGTCGTCGGCTTTTGAGCGCTATTGTCGAAGATTCAGGATGTGTTGACAGATGCCGTTGTCCGTTATATTGGACGTCGGCACGGTGGCTCTCCGCTGGCGTGGCTGATCTCAGCTGGGCGCTCGCGGCGGCGGTCTGGCGTCTGCGCGTGTGGCGCGAAGCGCAGGCCGCGGGGCGCGAGGGGCCGCCGTCGGCGAGGGCGTGGTGCGCCTTCGCGCCGGCGGCGCGTGCCGCCGGGCGCGCAGCACAGGGTCTGATCCGAGGACAGGACGCTTGAAATCGATCCATCGAAAGAAGTCGCACACGGTCCGCGCGGCGGCGGCGCTCTCGCTCTTCGCCGCCGCGCTCCCCCTCCAGGCGTCTGCGCAGGCGCCCGCGGCGCCCCCGCCGGCCCCGGCGCCCGCGCCGCCGCCCCCGGCGCCGCCGGCGCCGCAGGAGATCGGGGCGGCGGAGGGCGTCGAGCCGCTGAGTCGCCGGGTCGCGGAGCTCGAGCGGCAGCAGCGCGCGTTGCTGGAGCGCCTCGACGCGGAGCGCCGGGCGGCGGCCGAGAAGGAGGCCGCCGCCGCGCCGAAGGACAAGGGCGGCGACGTCAAGGTCACGGCCGCTCCTGGAAAGGGCTTCACCGTCAGGACGGCGGACGACACCTTCTCGTCCACGATCCGGGCCCGCGTGCAGATCCGCGAGACGTTCACGCACACCGCGGAGGACGACACGCACGAGATCAACGTGAGGACGGTGCGCCTCACGACGAGCGGCCATTTCGTCTCGCCCGATCTCAAGTACAACGTGCAGCTCGCCTTCGGCGGCAACGACTTCGAGAAGGACAGCCCCTCTCCCATCTTCGACGCCTTCGTCGAGCACACGGGGATCCGCGATCTCAACGTGCGTGTCGGCCAGTTCCTCGCCCCGTTCAACCGGGCGCGGACCCTGCGCGAGGTCTCCATCCAGCAGACCGAACGCCCGATCGCCGTCCGCGAGTTCAACCTCGATCGCGACGTCGGCTTGATGCTCTCGTCGCCCGATCTCTTCGGCCTGGGAGGCAGGCTGCAGTACAACCTCTTCCTCGGCGGCGGCGAGGGGCGCAACCGCTTCGGCGCCCAGAAGCACGGCCCGCTCGCGGTGGCGCGGCTCGCCGTCCGCCCGTTCGGCGCGTTCGACGACGATCAGGACGGCGACCTCTCTCGCGAGGCGAAGCCCCGGCTCGCGGTGGGCGTCACGGGCGCTTACAACCATCAGACCAACCGCCAGCACAGCACCTTCGGCACGACGCTCTCGCTCGGCGCGGCCGACTACCTGCACGGCGCGGCCGATCTCATCTTCAAATACGCGGGCTTCTCGCTCGCGGCCGAGGCCGTCGTGCGCCACGCCGCGCGGGACTCCTTCGAAGGCGAGGTCGACGGCGCGGTCGTGCGGGAGTGGACCCGGTCGGGTTACGGCTACTTCGCCCAGGCGGGTTACCTGCTGACCGACCACGTCGAGGTCGCCGCGCGCTGGGACCAGATCTTCGCGCAGCGCGGCACCGATCCGAAGCTCGTCGATCTCGTCGACGCGCAGGGCAAGCAGGTCGGCGGCGGGCTCAATGTGTACCTGAACGGCTATGCGCTGAAGCTCCAGGGCGACTATTTCTACATCTTCGGCAAGGACGCCTCCGAGGGCCGCCACGTCGCTCGGCTCCAGCTCGACGCGAGCTTCTGAGGGGGAGGGGGCGCCGGAGGGCAGCGTTCACGCTCGAGCCATGAGCCCCGGTGCACGCGGCCTGGCCGGCCTCTGGCCTGCCTTGGCCGGCCAGGCCTGGCGTGCCGAGCCTGGCCAGAAACATGCGCGGCGCGGTGGAGAGCACGGGTCTCCGAGGTGCCGCGCGTGGCTTCGTTCTTGCCATGGCGCTCCTCCCCGGCGCGATCGATTGCGCCGTTTCAGGGAAGGAGTTCACCATGGCTCGTTCATTCACCTCCCAGGACCTCGTCGCTCTCCCCCGTCTCAATGCTGCCGAGTCGGTCGTGCTCGCCACGGAGCTCATCACGGTCGCCGACGCCAGGGAGCGGCAGCTCAGGCCGAAGAAGCTCCCGGAGGCGATCGGGCGGTCCAAGGGCCGCCTCGCCGCCGCCGTCGCCACGCTCGAGGCGCTCACCCGGCCGCAAGGGGGCGATCCGGTGGAGACGAAGACCAAGCCGAAGGCCGATCGCCTCCTCGACAACGCGTGGAGCGGGACGTTCGACTGGCTCGGAGGGTGGTGCAAGCTTCCGCCGGAGCGGAACCCGAGCCTCGATGAGGCGAAGGAGCTGTTCAAGCTCCTTTACCCGGACGGCCTCTCGTTTACCCGGCTCCCGTACAAGCTCGAATGGAAGGAGTCGAAGGCGCGCCTCGACGCGATCCGGGGCGCGCGGCACGAAAGGACGTTCAAGAAGCTGGGCGGCGAGGCGTTCCTCGCTCACCTGGAGGAGGCGCACGAGGCCTACGGCCGGGCCCTGCACATCACCGCGCCGAAGCCCGAGAGCGCGCCGACGGGCGACGTGCGCGCCGCGTTCCTGGCGACGCTCGCCGCCCTCCGCGACTACGCGGCCAGGGTCGCCGCGCACGCGGATCCCGACGTGCCCGGCAGCGAGGAGGTCAGCGCGGCGCTGCTCGCGCCGCTGGCGGCGTGGGAGTCGCGGCCCGCTGGATCGAGCAGCGAGGCCGGCGACGACACCGAGGCGCCCTCCGCGCCCGCCGCGCCGCCGGAAGCGGAAGAGGAGCCCCTGGCCCATCCGGCGTGAGTCGAGCATGTGGCTGTGATGTTGCTAACGTTGTCGTAAAAAGACAAGCGCTCTTCACAAGATACGTCTCCGCGGACCAGGACGCATTGGGGTCGCGGGCGAGCGCGCTGGTCGTGGTTGCGTTTGCCTGAAACGCGACCACCCCGCTCCAACTGCGACTACTTCGCCGTAAGCGCTAACCGCGCCGGAAGTCGCGCGTCTCCTCGGCGCGCAGCATCCGCGCCCTCGCGGCGGCAGCGAACCCGGCGGGCGCGTTGCCTGCCGCTTCCGCGCGTTCAGCGAAGTTCACAAGCGCCTCCCACTCCCACCTGCTCGCGTGGAAGGGGTTACGGTTCAGAAAGCATCCGAGGTTGTGGTAGTACCTCGCGCCCGGCTCCTGGCCCGACGGCCCGTTGTTCGCGAACCGCTGCGCTGCTTCGACGTCGGCGAGCCTGGCCAAGCCGGCCGTGTATGTGCGCTCGGCCCGCTCCTCCAGCACGGCCTGCTCGCGGTCCTTCTCTTCTCGCGACTTTCGAGCCATCGCGATCGATGGTGCCACGGCCTTACCGACAGTGCTAGCGGGCATGCCTGGTTCGCTCGTAGCAGTGGATCACCCTGTCGGCGCAGACCGGGCCGGTCCGGCAGCTCCCCGGTGGCAAGGGATGGCTCCGGCTCGTCTCGGGTGGCTCTGCGCCGTCGGCACCTGCCGCCCCGCAGCCCGCCGTCCGCGGCGCCTGCCCTGTGGCTTCTCCGCCGGCCCTCGCGGCCCGCCGCAGCACCCGCCAGGTCGGCCGCTGTCGAGCCAGCTGCACCCGCGCCGGAGCCTTCTCGTCAGCTCGACCTGTTCGCGTGGCGGCCGAAGCAGCGGACGCCCGTGCAGTTGAGCCTGTCCGGCGACCTGCGGGACGGCGCGGAGTAGGACGCCGGCCGCCTGGCGCCCGGGCGGTCGGCTCGCCCCAGACCTCCATTGCTGTCACGATTCGGCGCTTCATCGCCGATTATTCCAGGCTAGAATACGCAGTGACGGGTCGAGGTGGCGAGCGCGCTCATGTCACGCGAGCGCTCACGGCCGCGTGGCCCGCGGCTCGCATTCGCGAAGGACGATGAGGATCGCTACGATCATCGCCGCCGTGTTCATGTCGTCCTGCGTGGTCCAGTCAGTGGACGAGATCGCGGAACCGGGAGAGGCAGAAGAGCCGATAGATGAAGACGCTGATGCGGCAGTCGAGCCGCGCCTCAAGCAGGCGTGCTTGCTCGCCGGCAAGCGACAGAGTTCTCGTGAGATGTTTTGTCGTTTCGCGTGCCCAAGGGGGCTCAAGAAGCAGTGCTGGGCCGCCGCGAATCAGGGCGGTCGGGAATGGACGAACTTCTGCACCAACAACTTCCGCTGACGCCAGCGCTGCCCTATCTACCGGGCATGCACGACGGAAACGTGGTAGCCTCAAGACATCTGGACTTCACGCCGAATGACGGAACCTTCACGCGCAAGGTTCGCATCCTGCTCAGCAGGCCACACAGTCCCGTTCATCGAGAGAATGAATGGATCGTTGATATCGAGATTGAGGAGTCGTTCAAGGCTCCGGTTCTCGACCACGCGATTGGCTCCGATCCGTTCCAGGCGCTGTTCCTGGCGATGTGCAAGGTGGGCGACTTGCTCAAGCCGTGGCGCGACGCGGGTGAGCTCAAATGGGGCGACAGCGCCGACCTTGGTCTGCCGTCACTGATCCACCCGACGATATAACCCTGCTTGACCGTTCAGCAATCCGCCCACTGAACGCCAACCGGGCGCTGCCGAACGGGCGGGGCTTCCTCCGGCTGGTCGGGAGCGCGCCGGCTGCGCCCCCCCACCGGGTGGCCCCTCCGGAGCCGGAGCCCACGCCACCGTCACCTCCGCCCGCGCCGGAGTCGAGGGGGATGGTGCAGCTGAGCCTGTTCGACATACAGGGGCGTCGCCGAGGCTACGCACAGCTAATCGTCTGTCGCTGGCAGCGCACATTCAACGAACGCATTGACGACGAAATCCGCGCCAGGGCCTGGTCGGTATAGGACGGCACCGCCGACGAATCGGTCGATGGAGTCCCCCAACAACTCAAGCGTGTTGATGGTCTCTGCGTTCATATATTGTGGACCGTCGCGTAAAGAATCTTGCGTCCCCTTGACGCGAAAAGCCTTGGTCCACGACGGAACATCCACCACCGTGCCGCCGTGCAACCGCAGCCGGATAAGCGGCGCGCCCTTGGGGCGGATGTCGACTCGCGACAGTCCTCCTTTTACCTTGAAGTCGTTGCCTTTTCGATGGTGCGAGATCGTCTCCAGGAGCTCGCTGGCCGCATGATCGAAAGTTTGCGCTATGGCTATGTAGCCTCTTATTGCCTGAGAGGTGCCCGTTGGGATCGCCTGCGTCATCGTGATCTCGACCAGCGTTCCATGTAGTACACTGCTTCCCATAACGGCGAGCGCTTCATAATTGCCATCTGGCAACCTTACGGTCATATCAGCTTCGGCGGTTACATGATTGAACAGCATCCGGTGCCTCCTCCTCTTTCCGCAGCGGCGCGGGACAGTGCGTCCGCGCAGCCCTGACATCGTTCCTGCGCACGACGGCGCAACGTCTCAAGCTCGTAGCGGCTCTTGTTCATCCGATTTTCGCTCGCACGGCATCGCGTTCCGGTCAAGGCAGCGGTGCGTGATAATCCTCCGCCATGTGCTGCGCTGAGTTCGGCTCGGCGGCGCTGGCCGAGGTGCCCGGGAGCCTCCGAGGCCAAAGCGCTCCGCCCGTCCGAGCCGGCCGTCGGGGACTGCCGAACGGACGGGGCGCCTCCAGCGCGCCGGCTGCGCCTGTGGCCCCTGCGCCGCCCGTAGCGGGCAAGCCGGAGCCGAGCCCCCGCCGTCAGAGCCGCCGCCCGCGCCGGGCCGCGGAGGATGGTGCAGCTGTCGTCACCCGGACCTCCCGCAGGTGGGCATGTCGGACTCCGGGGATTCGGGGTTCGGCCACGCTGCCCGGGGTGTTACCAGCACCCGCGGGCAGCACTACTTCCGCCGGAGCCCACGGCCCGGAATCCAACTGCGACCACCTCGATCACCCAGAGGGGGCAAACGCGACCGCTGCCGGCGCGCTCGCGGGAGGACCAGGACGCATCGTGGTCGCGGGCGAGCGCGGTCGCGACGGACCAGAACATGTTGTGGTCGCGGGCGAGCGCGGTCGCGGGGGGACCAGAACTTGTTGTGGTCGCGGGCGAGCGTGGTCGCGAGGGGACCAGAACGCGTTGTGGTCGCGGGCGAGCCGGGTCGCGATGGACCAGGATGCGTCCTGGTGGCGCGGCGAGCCGGGTCGCGATGGACCAGGATGCGCTCGGCGGAAGGCGGACCGGCGTCGCGGTGGCTCGAGACAGGTCGTGGCTGCCTCCTGCACACGCGACGAACGCTTCCTGCGTCGGCCTGAATTTTCTCGTTTTGTGGGGCGTTTGATGAAGATTCTCGGCGATTGACGCTGCGCGTACAGCATGCGTACCGTGGCTTCGTGCGTCATGTCGCTCTGGCGGGTAGGGCTCGGGGCCGGCGTTCTCTTGCGCTCCTCGTGCTGGGCCTGGTGGGCGTGAGCGGCGTCTCGGGGTGCCTGTACCTGGGGAATCACTGCTGGGAAGAGCAGACGTGCGACGAACCCCCGCCGGCGCTGCCGCCGCCTCCGCCGGATCCGTGCGACGGAGAGCTCGGCGCCGCGCCGCCGCTGGACGAGTGCGGGGTGTTCGTCAGCGCGTCGTCGGGCGACGACGCGAGCCCTGGCACGAAGAGCGCGCCGGTGAGGACCCTGAAGCACGCGATCGGGCTCGCCGCGCACGGACGAGGCGACGGGGAGCCGCCGACCCGGCGCGTGTACGCGTGCGGCGAGACCTTCGAGGAGGAGATCGCGCTGCCTTCCGGGGTCGACCTCTGGGGCGCCCGTCGCTGTGGGGACGGCGGCGACTGGTCGTACGCGTGGTCGGTCGTCGGGCCCGATGAGCGGACCACGATCGCTCCGCCCGCGGGGATCCCGGTGCGGGTCCTCGGGGGCGAGGACGCGACGTCGACGATCTTCGGGGTGCACGTCATGGCGGCGGACGCCTCGGCGCGCGACGGCAAATCGTCGATCGCGATGATCTTGAGCCAGGAGGCCAGGGCGATCGTGCGGGAGAGCGCGATCGTCGCGGGCAACGGCGAGGACGGGGAGCCGGGCGAGGACGCGCCCAGCGAGCGGGCCAGGGACGGCGTGGTGGGGAACGACGGCGCGGACGCGTGCACCGCGGACATCGCCGTGGGGGCCCTGCCGGTCGTGACCGTGTGCGACGACGGCATCGAGTCCGTGGGCGGAGCCGGGGGCGACGGCGGGCTTGATTCAGGGCGCGACGGAGCGGCCGGGCAGCCCGCGCCGGCGGAGAATCCCGAGGGCTATGGCCATCCAGGAGGCGGTGCGGGCAGCCTGCCGTGCTCACCGGGGGAAGCGGGCATGAAGGGCGTCGACCGGGAGCGCGCTGCCGGCGCCGCCGGCACCGGCTACCTCGGCATCGATGGCTGGACCGGCGTCCGGGGCGAGGATGGGAAGAGAGGCGGCGTCGGCCAAGGGGGGGGCGGCGGTGGCGGCAGCAAGGCGCGGGGGAACATGGTCGCGTGCGATGTGGGCAGGCCCCAGGGCGGCGCGGCCGGCGGCTCGGGCGGGAGCGGCGGCTGCGGGGGGAAGGGCGGCAAGGGGGGCGGCTACGGCGGAACGAGCATCGGTATCGTCGCGCTGTACGGCAGCGCGGTGACGCTCGTGGCGACGGAGGTCACTGCGGGCAACGGCGGCAACGGCGGCGTCGGCGGAACGGGCCAAGCGGGGGGCGTGGGTTGGCAAGGCGGTCACGGTGGCAAGGTCAATGGTGGCAATGGGCACCTGTGGCCCGCGTGCCCCGGCGGGTTTGGAGGCGACGGCGGTCGCGGGGGCGATGCCGGGGGCGGCCTCGGCGGTTCCTCCTACGGCGTCGCGTCCGCCGGCGCCTCGGTGACCTTCGGACCGGGGGCCACGGTACACCTGGGGCACGCCGGCGACGGGGGGCCCGGAGGCAATGCAGCTCCCGGCGAAACAGGCGGCAAGGGCGGCACTGGCGATTCCATGCCCTACCGCCAGTTCGATGTGCCCGATCCGGGACCGCCGCGTTGAAGGGCCCCCTGTGCACCATGCGCCGTCGAGGGAGAACCATGAACATGCCCCGAGCGACCTGTCCGTTGCTTGTCTTCCCGCTCCTCGTGGCCGGATGCAGCACCGCGCCCGACGCCGTCGACCCCGGCGGAGCGCCGTGCGACGGCGCCGCCTCGTGCCACGATGAGGCGCCGCCGGAGTCGTTCTGCCTCGAGCGTCTCGCCGCCGATGTGCTGGAGGACGGGTGCGGCGTGTTCGTGGCTGGCCTCTTCGGCAGCGGCGACGATGCGAACCCCGGCACGCGGGAGAAGCCGCTGCGCACGCTCCAGCGCGGCATCGAGCTCGCGCGCACCGGGCGAGGCCGTGTGTTCGCATGTTACGACGGCTTCTTCGGTCCTATCGCGTTGCCCTCCGGCGTGGATCTCCTCGGAGGGTACGACTGCATCAACGGTTGGGGGCGCCTCGCCGGCGTGCGCACCATCGTTCAGCACGAGGAGGTGAGCAGGCGCCACGAGTTCGTCCTCACCGTGGAACCGGCAAGCGCGGGGGACTCGGGCGCAGCGGACGGGATCTCGACGATCGCCGACGTGGATTTCTTCGCGCAAAGCCCGATTGCCATCATGGTTCGATCCGACACCGCGGTGGAGCTCACCCGGAGCTGGATTCGCTCCTACTATGGAATCGGGGGCGAACCCGGAGAGGGGTGGCCTGGGCTCAATCGAGCCCCCGATGGCGCGCACGGGAAGTACGGCGGCGACGCGTGCTCGGCGGAGACCGTGGCCGGCGGGCCTGCCATCGTGAACCCTTGCGACGGCGGGCTCCCGAGCGTCAGCGGCAAGGGCGGGGACGGGCTTCCCAGCGGCGCCGAGGACGGGGGCGACGGCGCGCCCCGTCCGATGTCGGCTCCCGCGTACTCAGGCGGCGGCGGAGCCGGGGACCCGCCGGGCATGGGGTGCCACAACGGGCACTTCGGCAGCTACGGCACGCCGGGCACCGCCGGTGCGCCGGGCAAAGGCATCGGGCGCATCACCGAGACAGGGTGGGAGGGCGACCGAGGCGGCGACGGCACCCGGGGCATGCCGGGCCAGGGCGGCGGCGGGGGCGGCGGCCGGCGGGGGGGGCTCAGCGCGTGCGGCGTGGCGTCCAGGGGAGGCGCGGGGGGCGGATCGGGCGGGGCTGGCGGCTGCGGCGGCCGAGGGGGACGAGGGGGCGGCAACGGCCATCCGAGCATCGGCATCGTCGCGCTCCAGGCTCGGCTCGCCGTGCGCGACATCACGATCGAGACGAACGACGCCGGCCCGGGCGGCGAGGGGGGCCGGCCGGAGCGAGGCGGCAGACCCGGCCGAGGCGCGCCGGGCGGCGCGGTGGGCGATGGCACGTACGGCTGTGAGGGGGGCAACGGGGGCGACGGGGGCGACGGGGGCTATGGCGGCCCCGGCCGCGGCGCCGACTCGATCGGCATCGCCTACATCGACGAGGACCAGCTCACGGTGGAGGGCGTCACCTTCCTGCTGGGGCCGCCGGGCAAGGGCGGCATCAGCTGGGACTGGGAGGGCAACATGTTCTCGGGCGAGGACGGCGCCGCTGTCGAGACGCTTCGCTTCCCTGAATAGTCCGGGCTCGCGTTCGAGAGCCGGCGGGCGTCCTCCCCTGTGCGGGGGGCATGCTCGCCATCGGGCGGAGCTCCGATGAAGCGCGCGTGACGTAGCAGGAACAGCCATCTGTGCTCGCCGCGAGGGAGCCCGGGGAGCGTCGAGCACTGGACGAGCGAGAGTTGCTCGAAGCGCTCGGCCCGGACATGGCAAGAAGGCGAGCCCGAGGTGCGGAAGGCCTCCGCGACAAGGCTTTTTCGTCCAGCGGGGCAGGAATCCCCGCGCCCGGACGGGCAGGTGAATTTCTTCCAATACGTCTTCGGCGCGATCCTCTAGAAAGCTGGCATCCGCCGTTCCCCGGGAGCGGTGCAGCTCGATGCGAGCACGAAGGAGCGCGACGATGACGAAGAGCAAGGTCCCCCCCGTCCCCGAAGGTCAGACGTGCTTTCCTTACCTGACGGCGCGGAGCGCCGCGGAGGCCATCGATTTCTACAAGCGCGCTCTCGGCGCACGCGAGGAATTTCGCGTCACGATGCCCGATGGGCGGATCGGCCACGTCGAGCTGTCGATCGGTCGAGCCCGGTTCTACCTGTCGGACGAGTATCCCGATCTCGGCGCCGTCAGCCCCGCGACGCTGGGGGGCACCAGCGCGAGCGTGATCGTCTACGTGGAGGACGTCGACGCGCTCGCCGCGCAGGCCGCCGCGGCGGGCGCGACGATCGAGCGCCCGCCGCGGGACACGCCGTTCGGGGACAGGATGGCCTGGCTCCGCGATCCGCACGGCCATCGCTGGGGGCTCGCGAGCCGCATCGAGGCGATCTCTCCGGAGGAGATGCAGAAGCGCCTCTCGGCGACGTAGCTCCGCGTGGAGGAGGTCCGAAGAGCCAGAGAGATGAACCAAGGAGGCACAGAGGGCACAGAGGGAGGGGAATGAAAGCTCTCTCCCTCATTCTCGGTGTCCTCTGCGCGTCGGTGGTTCAAATTCTTCTCCTTCACGGAGCCAGGAACGTCAGGGGCATCGAGCCGCGGTGTACTCGCCGTTGGCGTCGAAACGGTCGGTCTCGGTGCCGCTCAGCCGGACCACGACGTTGGCGGCGTCGATGCTCACGATCTCCAGCGTGCCGGACGTGAAGATGCCGCCGATCCGCGAGCAGTCGCCGTCGCCCCTGTCAGGGTCGTTTACATGATAAAGCGATATCAGATGAAAATTCTCATCGCTGAAATCGATGACGCCGGGCACCTGCAGCGTAGGGGGAATACGGAAGCTCACGCGCCAGTCGCCGCATTCGAGCGCCGCGTTCGGAGCCGCGCAGGAACGCGCCGGCGCGCCGAGGATGACGAAGAGATCGTTCGGATCGTAGGGAGGCCCGCCGCCCGTGGCGGAGCTGCTATAGGGATCATCCGGCCGCTCGGGGAGCTGACTCCCGAGGAGCGCGATCGCGCCCGCCGTCGCCGACTCGGCGCCGCCCCCGGTGCCGGAGTTACCGCCGCCCCCGACCGGCGAGCCGCCCCCGGTGCCGGAGTTACCGCCGCCCCCGACCGGCGAGCCGCCCCCGGTGCTGGAGTTACCGCCGCCCCCGACCGGCGATCCGCCCCCGGTGCTGGAGTTGCCGCCGCCCCCGACCGGCGAGCCGCCCCCGGTGCTGGAGTTACCGCCGGCGCCGCCGCTGCCGGTCCCGTTGGCGTCATCATCGGGCCCTGCCGCATGACCGCTGTCGTCGCCGACCTCCACGAAGGCGGTGCAGCCGGCGCCGAAGGTCTGGAGCATCATCAGCCCAAAGAACAATGAAATGGATGTGTTCGCGAGGCGTCGCATTCCTGTCTCCCCGGGCCCGTTCGCGCAGCCCGTTGTCATCCCCCTGCCCTTCATGGCCGCGTGGGCGAGAGCTTATGAGAGAAAATCGATGTCGGTTGCGAATCGCGGGGAACCAGGGCTGATTCAGGGGAAATCGACGCCGAGCAGGACGTCCGCCGTCCCGGCGAGCGGCGCCATCTGGAAGATCTCGCGATCCCGGCCCTGCGCGTCGACGTAGAAGAAGGTGTCGCGCACGAGCGGCACGATCAGCCCGAGGCCGCCGCCCGCGGTGAGCGGGCCGACGAGCCGCCGGGTGAGACGGACGTCGAGCGCGCCGCCCGCGGTCAGGCGCTCGTCGGCGCGGTCGACGCCGAACCCGAGGCCGCCGACGCGGAGCGCGCCGAGGCGGGCGCCGGCGCACGCGGAGAGCCGCGTGGCGCTCCCGAGCGAGACGGGGCACGCGGACACGAACCCCTCGCCCCAGGAGAAGCGCGTCGAGGAGGCGCCTGTGGTCGCCTCGTTCGGGAACCAGACGGCCCCCCCGACCTCGAACGACCAGAACCGGGGCGGCGTGAGGCGCGCGCGGATCGCGGCGGCGGCGCCGGGCGAGGGCAGCAGGCCGAGCCCGAAGAGCGGACCGGCGCCGACCTCGACACGCCACGGCGCCGGCGGCGGAGGCGCCGGCGGCGGGACCGGGATCAGGATGCGCTGCACGAGGATCTCCGGCTGTGAAGGCGCCGGCGCCGGGGGTGGAGGCGCAGGCGCCGGCGGCGGCGGCGCCGGCGGCGCGCCGGGGGACAGCACCGCGCTGGGGTCGATCATGAGCGCGATGGCCAGCGCGAGCTCGTCGTCGATCGCCCCGCAGCGGGGCGACGCCGTGGCGATCTCGCGCGTCCCGAGCAGCGCGCCGTCCGCATCGGCGACCGCGATCACCGCGCGCCACCCGCCGGAGGCGCCCGGCTCGACGCGCCCCTCGATCGTGAGGTCGGCCCGGGCCGCCGAGACGAGCGCCGCGCGCCCGAGGCGCGCCTCCACCGCCTGCGCGAGCGCGCGCGCCGCGACGCACGCCTCGGCGCCCGCGAGCCGGACCCAGCTCAGCGACGCCGTCTGCTCCCCGGAGGACGCGCGCGCGGGGCGCGCCGCGGCGACGAGCGCCGCAGCGAGGAGCGCGAGGCGTGCTGCGCGGCGCGCCATCACTGGCCCGGCGAGGCCACGATCCCGACGTAGGTGGGCTCGGGGACGGCGGTGACGCGGCCGGTCGGCTCGAGGGCGCCCGTCGCCTCGTCGACGCGGAACGCGACGATGTCGTCCGAGTCCTGGTTCGCGACGAGCATCAGCGCGCCGGACGGCGAGAGCTGGAAGTGGCGCGGGGTCATGCCCTCCGTCGGCGCGTGGCCGACCGGGGACAGCGTCCCCTGGTCGGGATCGACCGCGAAGATGGCGATGCTGTCGTGGCCGCGGTTCGACCCGTACACGAACTTCCCCGACGGGGAGACCTGGATCTCGGCGCAGGTGTTGCCCCGGCCGCTCACGCCCTCCGGCAGCGTCGAGACGGTCGCCACGACGGAGAGCGCCCCGCGCGACGGGTCGTAGCTCAGCGTGGTGATCGCGTCGGCAGTCTCGTTGATCACGTAGGCGAACCGGCCGTTCGGGTGGAAGTCGAGGTGCCGGGGGCCCGCGCCGGCGGCGAGCGCGACGGCCGCGGGGTCGTTGGGCTCCACCTGGCCCATGTCCGCGTCGAACGTGAGCTGGGCGATGGAGTTGAGGCCGAGGTTGGTGACGAAGGCGAACCGGTTGTCCGGGTCGGTCACGACGTGGTGCGACCTCGGCATGCGCCCATCGAAGGCGATCCGGTCGACCGCTTCCCCGAGCGCGCCGTCGTCGCCGACGGGGAGCACCGCCGCCGTGCCCCCGCCGTAGTTGGCGACGAGGACGAAGCGCCCGGCGCGATCGAGGGAGAGGTGGGCAGGGCCCTCGCCCTGCGAGGATACCCGGTTGAGGAACGAGAGCGTCCCGTCGCCGGCGTCGATCCGGAACGCGGCGACCGCGCCCGACGCCTCGCCGTCCACCTCGTCGAGCTCGTTCACCGCGAAGAGGCGCCGGCGCGCCGGATCGACGGCGAGGAAGGTCGGGTTCATCTCGGCGTCGAGCGGGCCCTCCACGGCCGAGAGCGCGCCGTCGGCCTCGTCCAGGCGGAAGACGAAGATGCCCTTGTGTCCCCCGACATAGACCAGGGGCGCGACGGCAGGCGGCGCGCCGCCGCCGCCCGCGCCGGCGCTGGCGCCGACGCTGCCCGTGCCGCTGCCGCCCGTACCGCTGGCCGTCGTGGCGCCGCCCTGGCTCATGCCGCCGCCGCCTGCGGAGCTCCCCGCCGTCGCGCCGCTGTTCGCGGCCCCATCGGCGCATCGGCTGCATCCGAGCCACAGCCCAGCGGCCAGACAGAAGAGGAGGCGCTGCCTCGGTCGGTTCGCGTTCACCGGTCATGCGTTACCCCCGGCCGGCGCCGTGGGGCAAGCGCCACGGCGCTCGTCAGGCCCGCCCGCGCAGCGCCCCGGCGGCGGCGCCGAGGAGCGCGCCGGCCGCGATCGGGAGGCCGTGGGCGAGGGCGACGTGGATGAGATCGTCGAGCTCGCAGTGCGTCCCGAGGCCGACCACCACCGCGAGGCCGCACAGGGCGCCGATCGCGGCGCCGCGCCACGCCGGGGCCGAGAGGAACGAGCGGCGCAGCACGAGCGCCGCCAGCGCGAACGGCACGAGCCCGGTGCCGACGGCGCTCGCGATGCACCTGAGGTGCAGCTCCAGCGGCACCGGCGGATCGGCCACGCGCGACGTCGCGACGGCCGCGGCCAGGAACCCGACCGGCACCGCGGCGACGAGCGTCTGGAGCGCCCGCACGCCGGCCGGCAGGCCCCGGGCGCGCGGCCTCAGCGCGAGCAGCAGGCCGAGGCCGGAGAGCGCCGCCCCGACGGCGAGCGGGACGGCGACTCCGGGAGACCCGAGGTCGTCGCGGAAGCCCTCGATCCAGCTGAAGATCAGGATCCAGGCGAGCCCGACCATGCCCGCGATCAGGGCGCGGCGCTCGCGCGCCGGGCGCGTCAGCGACGGCTCGGCCGGCGCCACCGCCAGGGCGGGCGGCGGGCGGGCGACGAGGTGGGCCGCGGGATCGGGGATGTCCTCGATCCCGCTCAGCAGGTCGCGCTCATTCGCCATCGGCACCTCCCCGCACGCCCGGCTGTCCCTTGCCGCGGCGGCCGCTCCGCTCCGGCTTCGCGGCCGCGGGCCCGTCGTCCTTTGCTCTGGCGCCCTTCTCCGCGCCCCCGCCTTCGCCTGGTCCCGCCTCGGGCTGCCGCTTGAGCTCCTCGAGCGCGGCGCGCAGCGCCTCGTAGGCGCGGAACGCGCGGAGCTTCACCGCGGTCCCGGTCGTCCCCAGGATCGCCGCGGCGTCCTGCACGCTCAGGCCCTCGTACCGGATCAGGATGAACGCCTCGCGCTGCGACGCCGGGAGGCACGCGAGCGCGCGCTCGACCGCCCGCGCCGTCTCGGTGGCGATCGCCACCGCCTCGGCGTCGGCGCCGCGCGCGTCCGGCGGCTCCGCGCCCGGATCGCTCGGGAGCCGCTCGGTGCTGCGGTGCTTCTGGGCGCGCGCGTGATCGACGTACACATTCCGCGCGATGGCGTACGCCCACGGCGTGACGGCGCCGCCCCGGGCGAAGGTCGATCGGGCGCGGTGCATCCGCAGGAACGTCTCCTGCGCCAGGTCGCCGGCGAGCGTCTCGGAGCCGCACATCCGGGTGAGGTACGCGAGGAGGCGCGCCGAGAGCGCGCGGTGCAGCTCCGTGAACGCGCGCGCGTCGCCGCACGCGTACCGGTCCATCGCTGCGTTCAGGGCGAGCTCGTCCATGGCGCCTCTGACGGCATACACCGTCTGCGCGCCGGCGATCAGCACGGCGCGGCGCCCGGCGCGCCGATGGCCGGCGCGCGCGACGGTCCGAGGAGCGCCCCGCGCTCGGCGAGGTCGCTCAGGAGGGCCGCGGCGCTCTCCAGCACCGGGTCGTCGACCGGGTGCCCCAGCGCGGCGCAGCCCTGGACCACGGCGTCGCCGAGCGCGGCGCCCGCGAGGAGGCGGTCGAGGAGCTCGGCCGCGAGCGGCGTGAGCTCGAGGAAGCGCACCTCGTGCCCGGCGTCGCGGTACACGAGCAGGCGCGTGGGCTCGCGGGCCGGCACGTCGCGCGCCGACTCGGCGCCCTGGAGCCGGTGGACCGCGTGCTCGTAGCGCGCGAGCGCCGCGGCCCGCTGGAAGCGCACGCCGCGGTCGAGCGAGAGCGCCTCGCCGGGGGCGGGCGCGCCCGGCGTATCCGGTCCGCGCGGCGCGTCCGGGTCGCCCGTCGCGCCGGGGTCGCCCGTCGTGCCGGCCTCTTCCTCGTCCGGCTCGGCGCACGCCGCCGCGAAGGCGGCGAGCTCGTGGCGGGCGAGATCCGCGAGGTAGGCGGGCACCTCCGGGTCCTCGACCCAGCGCGGCGCCGCGAAGGCCACGAACGCGAAGGCGATGTCGCGGAGGTAGCGCGACCGGGGCAGCTCCGCCTCGAGGAAGCGCGCCGCGTCCGCCTCGAACCGGGCGCCGAGCCGCGCCGCGGTCCGCGGGATCCCGGCGCGGATCGCGCCGGTCAGCCCGCGGCGGACCAGGCTCCGGTAGAGCAGCAGCCGCCTCGGCGGGAGCGCGGCCATCGCTTCGAGGTCCGGTCCGTCGAGCCCGGCGCTGGCGAGCCACGCGCGCGGGTCGGCCGCGATCGCCTCGCCGTCCGGCGCGCTCACGCTCGCCTGGAGCGCCCGCTGCAGCGCCGCGAGCTCCGGCGGCGGCCCGTCCATCGCCGCTGGCGCCGCGGTCGCGCCCGGGAGCTCCGGCGGCGGCCCGTCCGTCGCCTCGCGCGCCGCGGTCGCGCCCGGGAGCTCCGGCGGCGGCCCGTCCGTCGCCTCGCGCGCCGCGCTCACGCCCGCGCCTCCCGCGCGGCGAGCCCGCGCCGGTACGCCGCCTCGACCTCGGCGAGCTCCGCGAGCAGCGCGTCGAGCGGCGGCACGTCGTTGTCGCGCTCCAGCACGACCGGCACCGGCCCGGTCCGCGCGACCGCGCGGGCGAGCAGGTCGAGCACCGGCGCGACGACCGGCGCGCCGTGCGTGTCGACGACGACCCCCGCGTCGTCGCGCCATTCGTGCCCGGCCACGTGCATCGAGACGACGCGCGCGGGTGGAATTTTCTCCAGGTACGCGACCGGATCGAAGCCGTGGTTCCTGGCGTTGACGTAGACGTTGTTCACGTCGAGCAGGAGCCCGCAGCCGGCGCGCTCGAGCACCTCGACGAGGAAGTCGGCCTCGTCGAGCGAGGCGCGGCCCGGGACCAGGTAGTAGGTGATGTTCTCGATGGCCATCGGGCGCTCGAGCCGGTCCGCGGCCTCGCGGATGCGGGCCGCGGCGTGGGCGGCGGCCGCGGAGGTGAGCGGGAGCGGCAGGAGGTCGTGCACGAACCTGCCGTCGACGCCCGAGAAGCAGAGGTGGTCGCTGTGGAACGGCGGGTCGAGCCGATCGACGAACCCCCGCAGCGCGCGCAGGTAGCCGTCGTCGAGCGGATCGACCCCGCCGACCGAGAGGGTGAGCCCGTGCGTCAGGATGGCGCGGTGCTCCCGGACGCGCGCGATCGCGGCGGGGTAGTAGCCGCCGCGGCGCATGTAGTTCTCGGGGGAGAGCTCGAAGAAGGGGACGGCCAGCGCCGCGCCGCGCGCGCCCTCGTCGGGCGCCTCGAGCGCCGCGAGCACCTCGTCGAGGAACTCCCATCGGAGCCCGAGGCCGACGCCGGTGAGCGCGCTTTCGGTCATGGGGGCGCGGGGCGGGCGGGGCCGACCGGGATCAGGCGCAGGTGCCCTGGCCGCAGCCCGCGTGGCCGGGCTTCTTGGCGGCCGCCTTCTTCGCCGCGGGCTTGGGCGCGGCGGTCGGCGTGGGCGGCGTGGGCGCGGTGGCCGCCGGGGTGGCCGTGGGCGCGACCTGCGGCGAGGTCGCGGCGGACTGCGCGCCGCTCGGCGGGGCGGCGGAATCCGGCGCGGCCGGGGCCGCGGGGACGTTCGCGCCCGCGGCGGCGTCGCCGGAGGTCGTCTCGGCCGGCGCGGGCTCGGCCGGCGCGGCGGGGGCGGCCGGGGTCGCCTCCTGCTCGGCGGGGACCTCGGTCGCGTTGACCGGCGCCTGCGCGCCGCCGCAGCCGCCCATCAGCAGGGCACCGGCGCTCAGCGCGGCGAGGGTCTCGTAAATGCTCTTCTTCGACAGCATCGTGTGGCTCCTCTGGTTCTCGTCGTGACGGGCCTGCGCCCCCTACGGGCGAGGCGTGATCCGGTTTCCCGGCGGCGCACGGAGCGCCGTGTCATCTCAGAGCCGCCGCGGCGCCGCAATGGCTCCCGGGCAGGCGGCGCGCGCGGCTCATCGCGCCGCGCTGCCCGCCGGCGCCGCGGCTGCGGCCGGCGCCGGGGTCGCGGCGCCGGCGGTCGCGGTGAGCGCGAGCGACACCATCGCCTCCTTGGCGACCTTGGGCGCCAGCACCTCGAGCGTCTTCTGGGCGAGCTTGCCGAACGCCTCGCGCGGCCGGACGTCGTGCTCGGCCAGCCCGACCGAGAACGGCTTCGCGGTCTTCACGGTGACGCCGGCGGGCCTGTCGCCCTCGTACCGGAACGTGGCGATGAGCTCCACGGTCTTCGGGGTCTGCCGCTGGTGCAGCAGGAGGTCGCCCGACGCGGTGACGGTCACCGTCCGCTCCGCGCCGGACAGCTTCGAGAGGTCCTTCTCGCCGGAGGTCGAGATCGACCGGATCGCGAACTGGGCCTTGGCGTTCTTCTCGCGGACGTCGTCGGGCGTGTCCTTGGAGATCTCGAGCCAGGTGCGCGCGTGCTCGTTCTGCACGTCGCTCTTCTTTTCCTCGCCGGGCTTGCCGTCGTCGCCCACGGCGGTCTGGAAGAGCTCGAGCGTGGAGAGGTCGACCGTGATGAGGCCCGTGGTCTTCGTGATGTCGGCGGGATCGACCTGCAACGTCCCCCCGGCGGCGCCCTCGATCCGCCCGCGGATCTTCTCTCGCGGCGCATCCATCGCGAGCTCGACCTTGCTGCCCGCCCGGTCGATCGCGAAGGCCGCCGCGGCGGGCGCCTTCGCTTCCGGGGCCTTGAGCTCGGTCGCGGCGGGCGCGAGGGGCTGCGGCTCTCCCTGGCAGGCGGTCGCGCCGGGCGCGGCGGCCGCGAGCACGACGAGGAGCAGTGTCCTAGTCCGTATCGTCTTCACGCTCGTCTCCTGGGTCTCATGGGGTTGGTGCTCGCGGCCGTGATCGCGTGGCGCTCTCCACTGGAGCAGGAAGGTCGGAGGGCGGGAAGGGCGATCGGAGCTGCCCTGTCCGCCCGCCCGTTCGCTCGATGTCGTCGTCGACCCGAGCGATGCCGTGGCCGCGGGGGGCGTCCGATCCGGGCGAGCGGTGGCTCGGCGCGCCTCGCTGGATGCTGCGTACGGGTCTACGTGCGAGCGGCGGCGCGGTTTCGGCGGTGGATGCGGCCGTGAGGCGGCGTCCGCGCGGGCGGGCGTGCGGCGCGGGCGTGCGGCGCGGGCGAGGGCGTCGGACCCGGGTTGCACAGCCGCGCGTGGCCTGCGGTGTGCACGCGGCGGTCGTCGGAGGCGGAACCGGTCCACCCGGGGGGGAGGCGGAGCCGGGGCCATCCGGGGGGGAGAACTGCAATGAGCACGCGACGATTCGCGGCGTCGGCCATGGTTGCCGCCGCCATGATGGCGCTCGCTGGCGCGGCGGAGGCGCAGGGCGCGGCGCGACAGGACCGGGGCGACCGGCCGGCGGGCAACGTCCCTCCGGCGGATCAGCCGCTGATCCGGCGCATCCCCGAGCCCACGATCGCGGTCGAGGGCGGCTTCGGCATGCTGGGCTACCTGGGAGGGACGGCGGGGGTCGGGCCCACCTGGAACGTGCGCGTGACCGGGAGCATGTCGCCGCGCGTGGCCGTCGAGGGCAACTACATCGGCTCGGTGAACCAGCGCGCGACGCTGGGCCGGTCGCTGGTGCTGACGTCGCTCGACGCGGGGCTGCGTTACAACGTCTTGCGGGCCGACGAGGCGATCGTGCAGCCGTTCGTGGTCGCGGGGCTGGGTTACGCCGGCTGGGCGGGCGAGGGGGGCGATGCGTTCGCGCTGACGGTGCCGGTCACCGTGGGGGTGGAGCGGCTGGTCACGCGCAACGTCAAGGTGGGCGCCCGGTTCAACTTCCGCCCGGCGTTCTTCGACGACCTGACCGTCCGGGGCGCTGCGACCCAGACGGGCGGCGACAGCTGGGCGCTGCTCGCGCACGGCGGCGGCGCGTTCTGACCGGGGTTGAGGCGGGCGGCCCGACCCAGGTTGAGGCGGCCCGACCCAGGTTGAGGCGGCCCGACCCAGGTTGAGGCCACCCGACCCAGGTTGAGGCCACCCGACCCAGGTTGAGGCCACCCGACCCAGGTTGAGGCCACCCGACCCAGGTTGAGGCCACCCGACCCAGGTTGAGGCCACCAGGCCACCCGACCCAGGTTGAGGCCACCCGACCCAGGTTGAGGCCACCCGACCCAGGTTGAGGCCACCCGACCCAGGTTGAGGCCACCCGACCCAGGTTGAGGCCACCCGACCCAGGTTGAGGCGCGCGGTCCGGCCGGGGGCCTCTGGCCGTCGAGGCAAAAGCGCCGGACGACCTCGTTCCGTGGAGTAGTCTGCCGGGCGCGCTGGTCGGCGACCTGCCTTCCGGTCCCCGGCCCAGCCTCACCCACGGAGAACGACGGCATGAACACGCGCAGCTGCTCGCCCCGCCGGGGCCTGCTCTTCTTCTTCACGGGGCTCGCGCTCGCCGGGAGCGCCGCCTGCACGCCCCGGCAGCAGGCCACCCAGGGGACGTCGACGACGGCGACCGGCCCGACCCCGGAGCGCGACTGCTCGGTCGGGCCGCTCCTGGATTGCCCCGAGGGCCAGCTCGACGGCTGCGCCAACGGGACCACCTCGGTGCACCGGTGCGTGGAGGCGGGCCCCGGGAAGTGCCTCGACATCCGGGCTGCGCTCGTGAAGTGCCAGGAGGACGAGATCCTGACCCACGACGGCTGCCCCGAGCCCGCCTACATGCAGCGGTGCGCGCCCAGGCCGACGCAGCAGCAGCCGTGACCCGGCGGCCCGCCGGGGAGCTCCGCGGGCCGTGTCATCGACAAATACTCCCGTAACTACGAAGGCTTACGCCCCGATCTCCCCGCGGGGAGCTTCGTGTCCGAGATCACCGGCCCCCCCTCGTACGACCCGGCGCCGCCCTCGCTGCCCCAGGTCTCGACCTCGCCGGGGGGCGCGTCCTCTCGCTCGCCGGACGACGTGATCGGCCCGCGGACCCCGGGGACGTCCGCCTGCGGGTGGGGCAGCTTCTCCTCGCTCACCTCGCGCTCGGGCCGCGGGGCGCCCAGCTGGTCGTGCGTTGTCTCGTCTCCCATGTTTCCTCCTTCCGGAGGCCTCTGGGGCCGGCGCGCTCGATCGTCCACTCCCTCCCGGGGCGGCCGCCCCGGCGCTCGCCGCCGGCCTACCCCTCGGCGTTCCCGACGGGGATCGTGAACCGGAACGTGGTCCCCACGCCCACGCGGCTCTCCACCTGGATGGTCCCCCCGTGCGCGACCACGAGCTCCCGGGCGATGGCCAGCCCGAGCCCCGTGCCCTTGTAGCCGTTCCGCTGGCCGCGCCAGAACCGCTCGAACAGGTAGGGCAGCTCGTCCTCCGGGATCCCCGGCCCCGTGTCCGCCACCGAGAAGGCGACGTGCTCCTCCCGGTGCTCGCACCGCACCGTGACCGACCCCTGGGCGCCCGTCACCTTGAGCGCGTTGCTCAGGAGGTTCGAGAGCACCTGGAGCACGCGATCGCGATCGCACACGACGAGCGGGACGTCCTCGGCCGGCGCCACGCCCAGGTGGATCCCCTTCTCCTGGGCCTGCGACTCGAACGTCTCGACCGCCTCCCGGCCGATCTCCCGCGGGTCCTGCGGCTGCCGGCGCAGCGCCAGCCGGCCGGCGCGCAGGCTCGCGAAGTCGAGCAGGTCGTGGAGCAGCCGGTCCATCCGGTGCGCCGACCGCTGGATCGCCTGGATCGCCTTCGCGTCCCCCTTTTCCCCCCGCGCCGCCGCGCGCTTGGTCATCACGGCGGCCGCCGTGATGATCGCGCTCAGCGGGTTCCGGAGGTCGTGGGACACCGTGGCGAGCACGTTGTCCCGGAGCTCGATCGCGCGCTGCGCGGCCTCGTAGAGCCGCGCGTTGTCCGCGGCGAGCGCCGCCCGCTGCGCCAGATCGTGCGCGACCGCCAGGTCCGCCTCGTCGTAGACCCGCCCGGACTCCGCGGTCGCCAGGGTGATGCAGCCGAACGTGCGCCCCCGCGCCACCATCGGCACCACCATCGCCGACGTGATCCCGAGCGCGCGGACGAGCCGGCGGAAGGCGGCGTGCTCGCCGAGCGAGGCGAGCAGCGGGTGCGACAGGTCCCGGACGAGCTCCGGGCGCTCGGTGCAGAGGACCTGCTCCATCAGCGCCGCCAGCGCCGGGGGCGGCTCCATCTCGCGGAAGAGCGCGCGCGCCCTCTTCACGGTCTCCGGGTCCGCGTGCGTCAGCGTGACCCGCCGCGCCGCCTCGAACTCCGGGAGCGTCTGGATGACGCACCAGTCCGCGAGCTCGGGCACCGTGAGGCGGCCGAGCCGGTCGAGCGTGCCCTGGAGATCGAGGCTGTCGCTCAGGGCGGCGCTCGCGGCCGCGAGGAAGCGCTGCCCCTGCTCGGCGCGCGTGCGCTCGGTGATGTCGAAGAAGGTGACGACGCCCGCCGAGACGCGCCCGTCCGGATCCCGCACCGGCGACGAGCGCACGAGGATGCGCCCCCACGTGCCGTCGCCGCGGAGAATGTCGATCTCCTCGTCGTCCACGACCTCGCCCGTCGTGACGGTGCGCGACAGCGGCCACTCCCACGTCTCGTACGGCTTGCCCGACCGCGGGTGGAAGCCGCGGCCGGTGTAGCCCTCGATGCTCTGGATGCCCTCGAACGACTGCCGGAAGATCTCCGTGGCCTGCCGGTTCGTGAGCAGGACGCGCCCCGTCTGCCGCTCGCCGATGATGAGCCCCGCCGGCATCTGCTCGACCACGGTCGCGAGCAGCGCGCGGGCGTCGTCCGCCTGGTGCCGCGATGCGCGCTCCTTCGCGACGAGCTGCGCCTGCACGATGATCCCGGTCGCCCGGCTGGTCATGGTGCGGAGCATCAGCATGTCCTCGTCGGAGAAGTCCTCGGCGTTGCGGGAGCCGAGGATCGCGACGCCGATGGCGTGCCCCTCGTGGAGCAGCGGCACGCCGTAGACGGCGCGCAGCCCCCTCGACCGGATCTCGCGCGCGGTCGCGGGCAGGGCCGGGAGCGCGGCGTCGAGCGAGGTGGGCCCGCGCAGCGCGAGCACCGCGCGGGCGAGCTCCCGCGTCGCCTCGAGCGGCGGGCCGAGCAGCGGCCCATCGTCGAGGCCGGCCGTCGCGTGCACCTCGAGGCCGTCCCCGAGCAGGACGATCGCCACGTCCACGGCGGCCGCCGCCTCCCGCGTCGCGCGGATGAGCGCCTTCAGGAAGGTGTCCAGGTCGCTGCTGCCGAGGGCGGCCGCCGAGATCGTGTCGAGCGCCTGGAGCAGGCGCACGCGCGCCTCCTGGTAATGCGACACGGCGCCCGCGATCGCCTCGTCGATCGCCGCGTTCAGCCGGATGAGCTCGCGCCCGCCGTCCCCGCCGCCGTCGCGCTCCCAGAGCTCCAGGATCACGGCGCGGAGCGCCGCGTACTCCATCACCACGTCGGAGAGGTCGTACCCGTGGGCCAGCCGGTTCAGCGCGTGATATCCGGGCATGCCGCGGAGCCTCCGGTCGACCGCGGCCTCCGCGCCCTCGCTCCCGGTGGCCTCGGCGATGTACGCGAGGACGCTCGGGATATGGTCGGTCAGCAACGTATCCGACAGCCGCCGCGCCGGGCTCAGCGATTGGACCCGCTGCTTCCACTTCTCCAGGACCGCGTCGTGATGGCGCTGGATGAAGTCGGAGAGCCGCTTTGGGTTCGGTCTACCGAGCTGCTCCATCGAGGTCCTTACGATAGCGCGAAACCTTGAGCATGTGTTCACCTCGCGCCCCGCCCCGCCCCGCCCCGCCCCGCGTGGAATCGAGCTGGCGGGCGGGAGTCGCTCCCGGGCGGAGCCCGCGCCGCGGCGTGGAGCCGCGCCCTCAGCTCCGGATGCCTGGCGCCTCGTGTCCGCTCTGGGCGACATACTCCAGGTATCCGCCGCCGTAGACGCGCGGCCCGTCGGGCAGGAGCTCGAGGACGCGGTTCGACAGCGCGGCGAGAAAGCGGCGATCGTGCGAGACGAACAGCATGGTGCCCTCGAACGAGGAGAGCGCCTCGACGAGCATCTCCTTGGTCGCCATATCGAGGTGGTTGGTCGGCTCGTCGAGCACCAGGAAATTCGGCGGATCGTAGAGCATGATCGCGAGCACGAGGCGGGCCTTCTCGCCGCCGGACAGCACGCGACACGGCTTGTCGATGTCGTCGCCGGAGAAGCCGAATGCGCCGGCGAGCGTGCGGAGCGAGCCGATGGAGGCCTGGGGGAAGGCAGCGACGATGGACTCCCAGACGGAGCGGGTCGGGTCGAGCAGCTCCATCGCGTGCTGCGCGAAGTACCCCAGCTTGACGCTCGCGCCGACGCTCACCTGGCCGGCGTCCGGCGCGGAGGCCCCGGCGATGAGCTTGAGGAGCGTGGACTTGCCGGCGCCGTTCACGCCCATGACGCACCAGCGCTCGCGGCGGCGGATCAGGAGGTCGAACCCGTCATAGATGGGTCGGCCTCCGAACGACTTCTTGACCCCGTCGAGCCGCGCCACGTCGTCGCCCGAGCGCGGGGCCGGCTTGAACTCGAAGCGGATGGTCCTCCGGCGCTTCGGCGGCTCGACCTTGTCGATCTTCTCGAGCTTCTTCACGCGCGACTGGACCTGCGCCGCCTTGGCGGCCTGCGCCTTGAAGCGCTCGATGAAGCGCATCTCCTTCGCGAGCATCGCCTGCTGGCGCTCGTATTGCGCCTCGGCCTGCTGCTCGTTGATGGCGCGCTGCTGCTCGTAGAACTCGTAATTGCCCGAGTAGCTGGTGAGCTCGCCGCCGTCGATCTCGATGATCTTGGTGACGATGCGGTTCATGAACTCGCGATCGTGCGAGGTCATGACGAGCGCCCCTGGATACTGCTTCAGGTACCCTTCGAGCCAGATGATCGACTCGATGTCGAGGTGGTTGGTCGGCTCGTCGAGCAGGAGCGCGTCGGGCCGCATGAGGAGGATGCGCGCGAGCGCGACGCGCATCTTCCAGCCGCCGGAGAGGGCGCCCACGTCGCCATCCATCATGGCCTGGCTGAAGCCGAGGCCGGCGAGGATCTCGCGCGCCTTGGCGTCGAGCGCGTAGCCGCCGAGCTCTTCGTAGCGGGCCTGCGCCTGGCCGAAGCGCTCGATCAGGCTTTCCATCTCGTCCATGCGCTCGGGGTCGGCGAGCGCGGCCTCGAGCTCGCGGAGCTCCGCCGCGACGACGGAGACCGGGCCGGCGCCGTCCATGGTCTCGGCGACGGCGCTCCTGCCCTTCATCTCGCCGACATCCTGGCTGAAGTAGCCGATGGTGACGCCGCGGTCGATCGCGACTTGGCCGCCGTCGGGCGCCTCTTCCTTGGTGATCATCCGGAAGATCGTCGTCTTGCCGGAGCCGTTCGGCCCCACCAGGCCGACCTTCTCGCCGCGGTTCACCGCCGCGGAGGCCTCGAGGAAGAGGATCTGCTTACCGTGCTGCTTGCTGATGGAATCGAGGCGGATCACGAGGGGCGCTGCCGCGGGGAGGCGGCTCCTTTCCGCGCACGTATACCAGACGGCCCGTCGCGCGACGTGGCAATTTTTCCGCCGCAAGGTGGTGACCACACCGGCGGCTGGCCTGTGATAAATCCACGTCGTGCGCACCTTAGGATGGAGAACTTTGCTTATGAGAGCTCGATTTTCTCTGCTGGTATGCGGAATCTTGGCTGCGGCCGCGAGCGGCTGTGGTGACGGCGCCGATTCTCCCGGATTTTCCTCGGAAGGGGGCGGCGATCCGGGCGGCTCCACCGGGGGCCAGGTCGCCACGAGCGGCAGCGGCAGCGGCAGCGGCAGCGGCAGCGGCGGCGGCAGCGGCGGCGCGGGCGCGGGCGCGAGCGGCGCGACGAGTGGCGCGACGAGCGGCGCTACGAGCGGCGCTACGACGGCGAGCGGGTCAGGCGGCGCGGGCGGCGGCGGGTCCGGGGGGGGCGGGCTCGGCGCGGGGGGCGGCGGGAGCGGCGGCGGTGGCGGCGGCGGCGGCGGCCCGGGGATCTGCCCGGGAGGGCCGTATGCGGCCGATCCGCTGCCTGCGAACCGCAGGGCGGAGCGGGTGCGCGGCGGGTTCGACTACGTCGAGGGGCCGGTCTGGGTTGCCGAGCTCGGCGCGCTGTTCTTCTCGGACATCCACCGCTTCCAGCAGAACCAGCCGCCGCTCAACGGCCCGCCGGCGACCCTGCAACGGTTCACGCCTCCGGGCTCGTTCGAGGTGTTCATCGAGAACAGCTCGACGAACGGCCTCGCCCTGTCCACGGACGGGGAGCTGATCGCGTGCACCCACGACACGCGCGACATCTCCGCCTTCAACCTCGGCACGAAGGCGCGGCGCCCTGTGGCCGAGCTCTACGGGGGCAAGCGGTTCAACTCGCCGAACGACGTCGCCGTGCGGGCCGACGGCAACATCTATTTCAGCGATCCGGAGTTCCAGCTCACCGGCTGGCCGGAGCTGCCGACGGCGGTGTACCGCGTGTCGCCGTCCGGCGAGGTGAGCGTCGTGGGCACGATGAACGAGCCGAACGGCGTCGCGCTCTCGCCCGACGGGCGCGTCCTCTATGCCACCGAGTTCAGCATCGGCCGGGTCCGGCGATATCCGCTGGACGAAGGCGGCGCGCCCGGCCCCTCCTCCGATTTCGCCTCGAACCTCGAGAAGGCCGACGGCATGGGCGTCGACTGCGCGGGCAACCTCTACGTCGGGTGGAGGGGCGGCGTCGAGGTCCTCGCGCCAAACGGCGCCAGGCTCGGCACGATCGAGGGGATGATCGAGGCGTCGAACGTCGCGTTCGGCGGGGCCGATCGGAAGACGCTCTACATCACGGCGGGCGACTCGCTCTATTCGATAGCGATGAACATCCCCGGGTATCCCGACTGAAGGCGTGGCCCGCCGGGCGGCTCCATCCGATTCGACGCCAGGGCGCAGGGCGCAAGGCAGCGGAGAGGGAGCGGCGGGCCTTGCCACCTCGCGCGCGCGAGGGCAAAAGGCCCGCATGAGCAAGGTCCAGATCCTCTCGTATTCCGGGTGCAGCACCTGCAAGAAGGCCTTGAAGTGGCTCGGCGAGCGCGGCGTCGACGTCGCCGTGCGGCCCATCGTCGACGAGCCGCCGACGGCCGAGGAGCTCGCCCGGTGGATCCCGGCCAGCGGGCTCCCGGTGCGCCGGTGGCTCAACACGAGCGGGCAGAGCTACCGCGCCCTCGGCAAGGCGCGGGTGGACGCCGCGAGCGACGCGGAGGTCGCGCGGTGGCTCACCGAGGACGGGAAGCTCGTCAAGCGGCCCGTGCTGGTGAAGGGGAGCCGGGTGCTGGTGGGCTTTCGTGAGGACGACTACGCCGCGCTGTTCGGCTGAGGCCGCCGGTAGTCTTCGTCGATCCGGGGCAGGCGTTCGGCGTCTGGATCGACGACGTCGCCTTGTGCCGGCAGGCGCAGGGAGGGCGCCTCAGGGCGCCGAGGTGAAGCGGCCTTGCCGGACCTGGCTCAGCTCGAACGAGCTCTCCGGGTCCAGGGTCTTGTCCGTCGTGCCGCCGCGCGTGCGGCTGATCACGAGGTCCACATCGCAGCTCTCGGGCTCCTGCGAGCTCGTCGCCTCCAGCTCATCCGCGTCGATGGTGTACGTCCCGGGATCGCCCCCGACATCGAACGTCTTGGCGAAGATGCATCTGCCGTCCACGCGGATCACCATGTCGTCGCCCGACCCGCTCGGCGCCCACGTGACCGTGAGGTCCTCGCCGCGCGGGACCGGATCCTTGGGCAGCGCCTCGAGGTCGAACGGGTCGGGGAGCGTCCCGGCGTTGTTCGGCGCGTCGTCGTCGTCCTCGCGGTCCAGCCGCACCGCGAACTCGGTGCCTCCCTCCCCGATGTCGAAGTGGGCCACGTAGACCCCGGAGCTCTCGGAGGACATCTCGACCTCCTCGCCGTCCGCCGTCGCGGAGATCCGGTCTCCCGCGCTCAGGATGACGTAGGTGTTGCTCTCGTCGCCGCCCGCCTTGAGCGTGGCCTTCACGCTCGTCGACGACGCGCTCTCGGCGGTCGCCTCCAGCGTCGCCGAGATCCCTCCGGTGCGGATCTGCTTCGAGTCGAGCGTCTCCGTGCAGCCCGCGAGCAGCCCGGAGGCCGCGAGCCCGAACATGGCCATCGTGGTCTTCGTGATCATGAATTGCCCTTTCCTCATCGCCATACCTTCCCGCCCGGGCGCGCCGGCCTGTAGTTTTTTATTGATGCTACACCGAATCGTGTCCATCGTGTCCACCGACGAGGCGCACGTTGTCGACGAATCGGGGAGATCCCGACGTGGATTCGCCTGCATCGACGCCTCGACCTGGGTGCAGGCTGGGTGCCAGGCGACGTGAGCCCGCCGCGGCGGCGTGGCGCGCCGACGCGCGCAGCGCGATGGGCGCCGCGGGCGAGCTGCGTTACGGGCGCGTTGTGCCGGCGGCGGCGGGCGCGCGCGGGCTCACCACCGGCTCTGGATCGCGACGCCGCCGCCGCTCGGCCCGGCGAGCAGCGACCAGCTGACCGTCCCGGCCTGCGGGCGGGGCGCGGCGCTGGCTTGCGGGCCGGACGGGGAAGGCTCCGTCAGGAAGAGCAGCACCGCCGCGCCCGCGAGCGCCGCCCCGGCGCTGAAGCCGATCGTGCTCACGGTCCCCAGGTCCTTCGCGCGGTCGCCGGCGGCCTTCGCGACGGGGGTGTCGCATTCCGCCACGCCGGGGCCGACGTCCTTGCACTCCTTGTCCGCGCGGCTGCTCTCGTTGAGCGCCATCCACCCGGTCACCGAGCCGACGATCAGCCCGCTCACCGCGAGCCCGCCCGCCATGTACGCCAGGACGCGCTGGCCGCTGGGCCCGGACGACTGCGGGGCCCCCGCGGCGCCCTTCGCGCCGTTCACGGGCGGCACGCCGAGCGGGTCGGGCGGCCGTGCCGCCGGCTTGTCGGGCGGAGGCTCCTCGCGGGGGAGTTTCACCTCGAGCGCGATCGTCTTCGTGTCGGACCTGTCGATCGTGAACCGCACCTCGTGCAGCGGTCCCCCCGGCGCCCTCGTCGTCACGACGTGCTCTCCCGGGTTGACGGGGAGCGGGATGTCCAGGGAAGGCCGCTCGAGGGTGATGCCGTCGCGCTGCACGACCGTGCCCGCGGGCGCGTCGTCCGGCAGCGACAGCGTGAGTTGCGGCACGAGCGGCGCGAGCGTGTCGCGTTGCTCGATCGCGACCTTGTAGCGCTCGAGCTGCTGGAGCTTCTCGGCCTCCGACATGCGGGAATACAGCGCCAGAAAGTCATTGTAGCGCGCAACGGCGGTGGCGATGCGCCCCCACTGGGCCTCGCACTCGGCGAGCGTGAACAGCCGACCTGCGCGAGGATCGAGCCGATAACTCTCGGCGAGGGCAGGGCAGCCCGTCGAATGCCGTCCCGCCAGCATGTCCGCGAGACCGCGGTTGAAGAGCGACTCGGCCACGGCGATGGTGTCGGGTTGCGCGCTCGCCGGAGCGGTGAGAGCGATGCTCAGCAATCCGCTCACTAGAGGCGCAGACCAGGCGAAGCGCATCGGTGGATGCATGAGATACCATTCCTGGTATCGCCGCAGGCAAGAAAACAGCGCTCCGCTGTCGCCGCGTCAGCGCGGGCGCTGCGTCAGTCCGCCGAGTAGAGCGATTCCCGGGGCTTGGCCGAGGAGGACGCCGGCGGCGTCGGCGCGCGCCCCGCGCTGGAAGGCGGCGCTGCGCTGGACGACGTCGCTGCGCTGGACGGCGTCGCTGCGCTGGACGGCGTCGCTGCGCTGGACGGCGTCGCTGCGCTGGACGGCGTCGCTGCGCTGGACGGCGGTGCTGCGCTGGACGGCGGTGCTGCGCTGGACGGCGGTGCTGCGCTGGAAGGCGGCGCTGCGCTGGAAGGCGGCGCTGCGCTGGACGGCGCCGTGCCGCGAGGGTGCGGCGCCGCGCGAGGCGGCGGCATCGCGTCGCTCGCGCTCGCGGACGCTGCCGCGGGGACCGGCGCCAGGTCGCCGTCCTCGTGCGGCGCGGGTGTCGCGGCCGCAGGCGCCGCGAGGTCGGGCGGTCCGGAGGGCCCGGAGGCCTCGGGGAGAGCGGGCACCGGCGCGGTCGATGGGAAGGGCGGCGTGGAGATCGGCGGGGCGGGGGCCGCCCGGGCCGTCGGCGCGTCCGCCGCGTTGCCCGGAGCGAAGCGCGCGCCCCCGCCCAGCGAGGCAAAGGCGATGGCGCCGCCGCCGATCAAGGCGACGGCCGCGATCGCGACCGTGGACCAGCTCCGCGGCGAGGTGGCGGCGACCCTCGTCTCCACGCCCGTGCTGGAGGACTGGGCGGCCGCCGGCACCGACGAAGCGCGCGCCTGGTAGGCGCGCGGGAGCGGCGTCTGGTGGGCGCGCGGGAGCGGCATCTCCACCACGGACAGGCGCGACGACTTCGCCGGCGCGGGCGCGATGTCGAAGATCTCGGCGAGCGCCTCGACCGCGGTGGACGCGGTCGGAAAGCGCGCCTCGGGGTCGTGCGCCGTCGCCTTCGCGAACCACGCGTCGAAGGCCGGGGGCAGCTCCACCCCATCGGCCGCCGCGCGCGCGCACGCGGGCTCCTGCGGGCCGTACATCGCGATCACCGCGAACGCGAGCGTGTTGCTGAACTCCCGCATGTCGTTGAGCCAGTAGGCCTTGCCGACGAGGAGCGTGTACGCGATCATGCCGAGCGCGAAGAGGTCGACGGCCTTCGAGATGGACCCGCCGCTGAACTGCTCAGGCGCCATGTAGAGCGGCGTCCCGAGGGCCGCGGTCGTCGCCGAGTCGAGCGCGGTCTCCGCGACGAGCTTGGCAATGCCGAAATCGAGCACCTTGATGCGGAACTCGTCGTCGTCGCCGACCGCCGCCAGGAACAGGTTCGCCGGCTTGAGATCGCGGTGGACGACCCCGGCGGCGTGCGTCTTGTCGAGGGCGATCGCCGTCTGGCGCAGGTAGGCGACCGCCTCTTCCGGCGACAGGCGCCCGGTGCGGCGGATGCGCTTGCTGAGCTCCTCGCCGCGGAGCAGCTCCATGACCAGGAACGGCATGCCGGTCTCCGGGTCGATCCCGGCGTCGAACACCTCGACGATGTGCTCGGTGGCGATGCGGGCGGCGACGCGCGCCTCGAGCTTGAACCGGGCGTGGAACTCGGGGTTCTCGGCGAGGTGCGGGTGCATCACCTTGAGCGCCCGCCGGCGCTCCGTCTCGATGTGCACGACCTCGTAGACCGCGCCCATGGCTCCGGTCGCGATGCAGCGCACGACGCGGTACCTGCCTGCGAACAGCCTCCCCTCGATGAAGTTCAGCGACATGGATTCACCGCGTCGATCGAGCTTACACCATGAGGTCGGACGGCTGCATCCAGGAACTTACCGTCGCAGGTCCGCCTACAGCGCTCGCCGGGTGTAGGCTGCGCTGGCGCGATCCGTGTGGTTTGTCCGGTGATTCGCCGTGATTCGCCGTGATTCGCCGTGATTCGCCGTGATTCGCCGTGTTGGGCCGCTTGACCAGCTCGATCGTCGGCATGGCCGCGGTCCATGCCCTCCAGCTCAGTTACGATGTCGTGGAAGAATTCGATGTCTGGGGCGACGTCCCCTTCTATCGATTCTATCGATTCTATCGACTCTATCGAATCGACGCGGCTCACGTCGCCGACGTCCCCGCCGGCGCCGCGCCGCTTCGCCCGGGCAGGGCAGCGGCTCTCGCGACGGCGGTAGACCCGCCTCACAGCACGAGCACCGCGAGCAGGCGGGGCCCGTGGAACAGGTCGAAGCCGCCGATGTCGATCTTGCGGCCGACTGTGTAGGTCGTCTCGTCTCCACGCCTCGTCGCGTGGATGCTGGACACGATGCCCTGGCCGACCGCCTCGACGTTGTAGGACAGCTCGGTCAGCAGGCGGAGCCGGCTGAGGTACGACGTCAGCCGGAGCCGGAGCCCCACGGACAGGTTGCCGGAGAGCGCGATCATCGTCGCCTCGTCGACCTCGCGCGGGCCGCCCGGGACGGCGGGATCCGCCGAGAAGGCGTAGCGCACCGGTCCGGCGCCGCCGTAGAGGCCGAGGTCGCCGAACGGCGCGACCCGCGGCCACTCGCCGTTGCCCATCCGCAGGCTGAAGCCGCCCTGGTAGAAGCGCGATGTCACGCTCTGGGCAGGGCTCTGCCGCTCGAAGACGTAAACATCGCCGGTGCCCGGCTCCCGCTCGCGGAGCGCGTAGAAGATGCGCGGGAGCTTGTAATCCATGTACCGGAAGCCGACGAGCAGCTCCTCGAGGTAGAGATCGTCCGCGGCCTCCGGGAAGAGCTTCGTCACGTCGAAGCCGACGTCGATCTGGCGGACCAGGAGCTGGAACGGCGCGCTCGCCACGGCGCCGGCGTCGCGCCCGGTCGCCGGATCGACGGCGAGCTCGGTGACGTTGCCCGAGGTGAACCGCGCGATCTTGAGGCTCGTGCTGATGCCGACGAGGTCGGCGCCGATGTCGAAGACGTCGCTCGCGAAGCCGTTCAGGCCGATCAGCTTCCCGAGCGAGCTGTCGTACGCGATGTCGCCCCCCGACGAGAACAGCCGGTCCGTCTTGAACCCGGCGTTGAGGCGCGCGGCGTTGCGCACGTGCTCGAAGTCGTACGTGAGCAGCGCGCGGCCGCCGACCATGAACACGGGATCGACGTCGTAGGCGAGGCGCCGCGTCCTGCCCCGGTAATCGTTGATGCCGCCCGAGGAGCTCGGGCTCGCGAGCTGGTGGAAGAAGAGGAGCTCGACGTCGCTCTTCAGCTGGAGGTGGACGGCGTCGAGGCTGATCGCCCGGCCCTGCTCGAGCAGGCTCTCCTGCATCTCGAAGCCCGCCGTGTCCTCGAGCGGCGTCCGCGCCGGCACGGCGAGCGCCTCGGCGCAGGCGGAGAGCGCCTCGCGCTGCTCCTCGAGGACCCTGGAGAGCGCCTCCGCGCGCGCCGCCGTGGCCCCGTAGCCCGGCTCGCCGCGCGCGACGCGCCGGGCCTGCTTTACGACGTACGGCGCCACGGCGAGCGCCTCCGTGTGCATCCGCAGGAGGAACGACGTGACGCGGAGGGCGTCGCGCGCGATGGTCGCGGCGGGCTCCTGCCCCGCGCTCGCCGCGCGGAGCTCGGCGGCCGCGTCCGCGATGTCCCGTTGCGCTCCGGCGAGCGCCCGCCGCCGCGCGGCGACCTTCCCCTTCGCGGCGGCGAGCTCGGGCGTGTCGGGCGCGCCGAGCGGCCTTCCGGCCGAGAGCCGCTCGACGCTCCGCTCCTCGACGGCGAGCGCCCGCGCGTGCCCCGCGAGCGCCTGCCACGCGGCCGGCAGGCGCCCCGCGGCGCTGGATGCGGGCGGGGGCGCCGCGGGCGCGAGCGTGGGCGAGGGCGCCGTGGGCGGGGGCGCCGTGGGATCACGCGCGGCGAGCGCCGCCAGCGCGTCGAAGAGCCGCGCGAACGCGGGGGGCGCTGGCCGAGGCGCCGCCGCGCGGGCGAGCGCCTCGTCGAGCTTCACGCGGTAGAGCTTGGCGAGGGGGACCTCGTGCTCCCCGTCGTACGGCGCGGCCTCCTCGAAGCGCTCGCGGAGCCGCTCGCCCTCGTCGTCGTCGAGCCGGAGCGCCGCGACCCACGCGTCGCCCGGGGAGTAGGGGGTGTTCGCGAGGACCTCGTCCGCCAGCCAGACCGCGCGCTCCAGATCGGCCGCGCGGTCGTCGACGATCGCGCGGCGGGCGTCCTCGTTGGCGAAGGCGCGCGCCGCGCGGACGTTGTACGTGGCGGGGACGCACGCCGAGGCCGCGGCTGCGGCGAGGAAGAGGCCTGCGAGCGCCGGGCCCGGTCGCACCGGCGCGAGCCTACCACGGCGCGCGAGCGCGCCTCCACGCTGTCACGCCGTCGATGCACGGGGCGGCGCGCGGGGCGGCGCGCGCGCCGCGCGGGGCGAGGCGCGCGCGTCGCCGGCGTGGCTGGCGTGCAGGCGCGGCGTCCGTTCACGAGCGCACTGGACGCCGCGCCGCCGGCCTGCTCAGAATGCGCGGCCGTGGCTGCCAGCCGACCCAACGAGATTGACGGCGCGCGGGCCGAGGCCTTGCTGAGCCGTCCCATCCGCGCAAGACAGCGCAAGACAGCGGTCGCTGACGGAGCATGAGCAACGCGTGAAGGAGAAGAACCGGGATGAATGATGCCACATCCAGCTGCGACATCGGCATGATCGGGCTGGCCGTCATGGGCGAGAACGTCGCGCTCAACATGGCCGACCACGGGTTCAAGGTGGCCGTGTACAACCGCACGGTGCAGGTCGCGAAGGACTTCGTCGCGAGGAACCCGAGCACCCCCGGCGGCCTTGTCTACTGCGAGACGCTGAAGGACTTCGTCCGCGCCCTGAAGAAGCCGCGCAAGGCGGTGATCCTGGTCAAGGCCGGTCCGCCGGTGGACATGGTGGTCAAGCAGCTCATCGAGGCGGGCGTCGAGCCGGACGATATCGTCGTCGATCTGGGCAACTCGCTCTGGACGGACACCATCCGTCGGGAGCACGAGTACGCGCAGCAGTGCAAGTTCTTCGGCTCGGGCGTGTCGGGCGGCGAGGTGGGGGCGCGCTTCGGCCCCTCGCTGATGCCGGGCGGCGATCCCGAGTCCTGGAAGCACCTGGAGCCGATCTGGCGCGCGATCGCCGCCAAGGTCGACCCTGCGACCGGCAAGCCGATCGAGGGCGCGGCCCCCGGCAAGCCGGTGGAGGGCGGCGTCCCCTGCACGGCGTACATCGGGCCGAACGGCGCGGGCCATTACGTGAAGATGGTCCACAACGGCATCGAGTACATCGACATGCAGCTCATCTGCGAGGCGTACACGCTCCTCGACGGGCTGCTCGGGCTGTCGAAGGACGAGATGTCGCGGGTGTTCGCCGAGTGGAACAGCGGCGATCTCGACTCGTACCTCATCCAGATCACCGCGGACATCCTCCAGCAGAAGGACCCTGTCCAGCAGGACAAGCCGTTCGTCGATTTCGTCCTCGACACGGCGGGGCAGAAGGGCACCGGCAAGTGGACGAGCAGCAATGCGCTCGACATGGGCATCCCCGCGAACGCCATCGCCGAAGCGGTGTTTGCCCGTTGCCTCTCGGCGCTCAAGGACGAGCGCGTCGAGGCCTCGAAGCACCTCTCGGGGCCGACGCCGACCCCGGTCAAGGATCGGCAAGGGACGATCACGGCGATCCGCGATGCCCTGTATTGCTCGAAGATCTGCGCCTACGCTCAGGGGTTCCAGCTCATGGCCGCCGCCCAGGCGGAGTACAAGTGGAAGCTCGATTTCGGCACGATCGCGAGCATCTGGCGCGGCGGATGCATCATCCGCGCGCGGTTCCTCCAGAAGATCACGGAGGCGTACACGCGCAATCCTGGCCTGACGAACCTCCTGCTCGACCCGTACTTCAACGATCAGATCAAGCAGGGTCAGGCCAACTGGCGCAAGGTGGTCTCGATCGCCGCGCAGAACGGCGTCTGGGCGCCGGCGTTCATGTCGGCCCTGTCGTATTACGACGGTTACCGCGCGGCCCATCTGCCCGCGAACCTCCTGCAGGCGCAGCGCGACTACTTCGGCGCCCACACCTACGAGCGCACGGATCAGCCGCGCGGCAAGTTCTTCCACCTCGACTGGCCCCACCCCTCCCGCCCTCAGCTCGAGATCAAGGGGACCGGCGGCGGCCACTGACCGCCCCCGCGACCCCCGCCTGACGGCCCGGGCCTGAGCCGGGCCGGCCAGGCCGCCGCCCCGGCGAGGCCCCGCCTCAGGTGAGGCCTCGCCTCAGGTAAGGCTGATCCGCGGCCGCAGGTTCCGCTCGCGCAGGAACGGCTCGAGGTCGTCCATGATGTCGAGCTGCACCCCCGCCAGGCTCATCGCCGCCGCGATCGTCTGGATCCCCATGCGCCCCAGCTTGTTCATCTCCGGCGGCGGGCGGACCACGATGTGCTCGATCCGGTCGCGCACGCTGAGCCCCCACTGCGTCAGGATCACGCGCGCCTCGGTCTCGTAGCGCACCATGAGCGCCATGTCGTAGATGAAGTACGCCCGCTCCCCCGGGCGCATCACGCCCACGAGCTTCTGGTACGCGTCGACCGAGATGAACCGCGCCAGCTCGCCCGTCGCCGCGGTCTCGCGCAGGAGTTGCACCACCATGCCCGCCGGCTGCGTGATCCACACGCCGACGCTCCCGCTGTCGTCGAGCAGGTGCGGCTGCCTTCGGAACGCAAGTCTGCGGTTCGACGGAAGCATCTCTCTAATGACAATAGCCATTCCGGCTACCGGGGCCCGCTCGCGACGACCGGAGGCGCCCCGCCCGCCCATCCGGCCCGGCAACGCCGAAGCATGCTGCTGTTCCACACATCACCGGCCGAGCTCCTTCCTCGGGGTCAACGCTGCGCCATGGTGGTCCCAAACGGCGAATACGACCAGAAATGTGCGATTCTGCCGCCTCAGGCCGCCGGTGGCAACGTCGCGCTGCGGCGCCGGACGCCACCGCGATCCCTTCCGGAAACTTCCCGGAAACACTGGAAAACGGCGGCCCCTCGCGGACGCCCGCTCAGCCCCGGCACGGCCACCCCCGGCGCGCTCTTCGCCGGCCGCGGCGCGGCGAGCGGGGGCGACGCGCGCGGCCGATCAGGCGAACAGCGCGGCGCAGGCCGACCCGATCAGGTTGACGTGATCGAGCCGGGCGATCCGCGGCTCGACGCGCGCGCCGAGGAGGCCGCGCAGCGTCTCCTGCACCCGCGGCGCGTAGCGCGGATCGCCCCAGAAGAGGCTGCCCTCGGCCAGGATGCCCACCCCCGGGGGGCTCTCGAGCACGTCGGCGACCGCCGCCAGCGCCGCCGCCACGAGGTCGGCCGAGCGCTGCAGCAGGTCGCCGGCGACCCGCCGCGCGTCCCCCGTGCCCTCCTCGCGGAGCCGCACCAGGTCGGCCGAGCTGGTCAGGGGGGCGTGGTCCGGGCAGAGCCGCGCGAAGAGCCGCGGCAGGTAGGCCCCGGACACCGCCTTCTCGAAGCGCTGCGCCCCCGGGTTCTCCGAGCTCGCGTCGACCTCCGCGTCGAAGGGCTGGAGGTGCGGAGGGTTGAAGTTGCCGTTCTCGAGGTTGACCGCCATCGGCGCGACGAAGTGCCCCGTCTTGAGCTTCGGGATCCGACCGGCGGGGAGGAACGTGGCCATGTTGGTCCCCGTCCCCACGATGAGGCCGATGAACGCCGCGGGCGAGGCCCCGCCGTGCGCGAAGGCGCCCCCGAGCAGGCTCGCCACCGTGTCGTTCAGCACCCGGACCGGGCCGGGCCGGAGCCTCCGCGCGGCGAGCGCCCGGCCGAGCCGCTCGCCCACGTTCGTGCCCTCGACCCCCGTGATCTGGACGCCCTTGGTCCAGCGGAGCAGCCGCGCGTCGAGCGACGGCAGGGTCTCCGAAGGATACGAGAAGCAGTACCCCACCGGCAGGCCCTGCACGGCGCCGAGGCGCTCGACCAGCTCCGCCTGCACATCGAAGAAGGCGTCGCCCGCGACCTCGGGCCCGCCCGGGAACTTCGCCGGCGCGGGCCCGGCCACGATGCGCGACACGCCGCCCGGCTGGAGCTCCACGATCGCGGCGCGCAGGTTCGTGCCGCCGGCGTCGACCACCACGGCGCGGCCGGTCATCCCCTCCGGCGGCGGCGCGAGGTAGGCGGGGAGCGCGGCGATCTCGGTGCCGGGCGTGGAGAGGCCGAAGACGATGCGGGCCGCGAGCGTGCGGCGAATGTCCTGGAGCTCGGTGAGCGAGAGCTTCATCAGGGAAATTCTTACCCTCTGGCTCCTGAGAAGGAAATAACTTTGCACGTCCGGCCGCGAGCGTGCTTGGCGCCGGCCCCGCTCGGACGGCAGATGTCCAGCGCGCCGCCGCCGCGATTGCGCTCTGCGTCACCTGGAGGACGTGGCCGAAGAGCGGTTATCGTCCACACCGAAGACGACCGGATAGACCACCGTGGCGACGCTCTTGCGATCGGCGGGGGAGGGGAATCGGAGGCCGCGGAAGACGTCGAGCACGCAGCCGACGACCTTGGGGTCGCGGAGCGGCGGAGCGGACGACGACGGCGCCGCGGCGCCGGGCGAGGGGAGCGCGATGAGGAGGGGCGCGTCGGCGGGCGGGTGGTCGGCGTCGCCCGCGTACGTCACCTTGCCCTGGCCGTCGACGACGAGGTGCACGGGTATCCGCCCTTCGAGCTTGGGATTCGCGCGAACGCCCTTTTCGTAGCAGGCGCGCATGGCGCCGAAGTTCTCCTGGACGACGCGCCGCACGACGTGCGGCGGGATGTGGGCTTTGCCCTTGATCGGCTCATAGGGGTTGCTCTTGCAGCGGCCGGCGATGCTCCGCACGACCTTCGCGTCCTTGTCGAGCTCCCGCTCCAGCCCGGCGCGCGCGGCGCCCGCCTTCTTCGGGCTGCGCTCGTTGAGGATGAGCGACGCCCGCAGCTTGCGGACCGCGGTGCTCGTCCGGGCGAAGCTCTCCTGGATGTTCCTGGCCTCGCGGGCGAGCTCCGGATCGGCGGCGCGGACGGCGGCCGCGTCGGCCCACAGGTCGAGCCGATCCGCGATCCGCAGCAGCACCTCGGGGGGCGTGCTCAGGTCGGACTCCCGGAGCACCTCGATCATCCGCGAGGCCTTCTGCACCTCGGGTCCGAGCGCCTTGCAATCGGCCTCGATCGAGCGCGCGACGCGCCCCTTCGAGGACGAGACCGCGGGGGCGCGAGCCTTGTCCGCGGCGCGCTCCTTCGCGGCCTCGGGCGCGGCGTCGCGGGCGAGCCGACTCCCGGGCGAGCGCAGCGCAGCGCGCTCCTTCTCCACGGGCGACGGCAGGAGGGCTTCCTCGGGCGACGGCAGGAGGGCTTCCTCGGGCGACGGCAGGAGGGCCTCCTCGGGCGACGGCAGGAGGGCTTCCTCGGGCGACGGCAGGAGGGCTTCCTCGGGCGACGGCAGGAGGGCCTCCTCGGGCGGGGGCAGGGCGGCGCGCGCCTCTCGGATCGAGCTCTCCGGGACCGCGATCGGGGCAGCGCTCCGGAGGTGCGCGGGATCGGCGTCGGTTGCTGGCTCTCCCTGCGACGCCGCCCCGCAGCCCAGCAGGGCATGAACTCCGACGAGGACGAGCAACGCGCTTCGCATCGGTTCCTCCGAGGTCCGTCCGACGTACGGTCCGCCGTTTTGATACAGTACACCGGTCCGAGCAACCACCGCACGCGAAACGGCGGCGCCCTTCCGGAAAGTGCGACAGGCGGGGCAGAGGGCCCTCACGCGCTCACCCTCGCGAGCGCCGCCCGCGCGCAAGGCCGCCCGCGCGCGAGGCCGCCCGTATCGGAGCGCGCGGCTCAGTACGGCGAGGAGGACGTCCGGTCCACCTTGTCGGCGTCGGCGGCCGGGGCCTTCGACGCGGCGGCCTTGTCGGCGTCGGCCGCCGGAGCCTTCGACGAGGCGGCGATGAGCTCGCGGATGCTGCGCTCCAGCTGCTCTATCCTGATCGGCTTGCTCAGGAACATCGCGTTCTCCACCTGGCTGAGGCTCTCTCGGATGGCCGGGTCGCGCGTGCCGGTGAGCAGGATGATCGGGAGGTCCGCGCGGACCTTCCGCACCGTGGAGACCAGCGTCAATCCATTGATGTCAGGCAAGTAATAATCCGTGACCAGGACGTCGGCCTGCATGATGAGCGCCCGGTTCTCGAGGGCATTCCTGCCGTTGAGGAAGCAGTGCACGCGATGGCCGTCGAGCGTGAGGATGTCCTGCCATCCTTCACACAGCTCCTCGCTGTCCTCGACGATGATGATGTTCAGGAGCATGCTCCCACCGCCCATCGGACCTGCGTGTCGACCTTCACGCCGGGCATTCACGACGGATTAGCAGCTCGTGCGGCAGGCGTCGAGGATTCCCAAATCCAACGCGTTGTCCCGCTCGAAGCGCTGGCCGGCTCCGGCGCGGCTTCGGCGCGCCGGGCGAGGCCGAGAGTAAGGCGTCGCCTTACATGAGAGCACGTAGTCCAGGCGAGATCGCCGCGGATTCAAGCCGCTCCGGCCGGCCGTGGGGCCGTGGGGACGGGGCCAGCGCGGCGTCCGGCAGCCGGCGACCCGCGGCGACCCCAGCGCCCTACGGCGCGGGCCCGAGCGCCTGTTCCGCGTCTGGCCGGGGGGTGGCCTCAAGCTTGTCTCTGGGGCAGCTCCAGCTCGAAACACGTATTCTTGTGCTCGGTCACGAGCCGCAGGTCGCCTCTGTGGTGGTGCGCGATGTTCCGCGAGAGGCTGAGGCCGAGGCCGGTGCCGTGCTCCTCCTTCTTCGTCGTGAAGAACGGGGTCATGATCTTCTCCGCGAGCGCGGGATCGAGCCCCTTGCCGCTGTCGATCACGCGCACGTAAACCCTGCCGTCCGACGGGCGCGCCTCGATCCGGATCCATCGCTCCCGGAGCGCCGAGATGGCCTCGACGGCGTTGTTGATCAGGTTGATGAGGATCTGAATGATCTGGACGGGGTAGCAGTCGATGACGAGCTCCTCCTGCGGCAGATCGAAGCTCAGCTGGACGCTCGCCTGCTGGAGCCGGAAGCCGCTGACACGGACGGCCTCCCGGATGAGCTCCTGGACGTTGTGAGGGCGGAGCTTCTCGGACTCCATCCGGGTGATCGACCGCAGGCCGGAGATCACGTTGGTGATGTTCTCGACCATGCCGTCGATCTCGGTCGCGACGCGGGCGAGGCGCTCCTTCTCCAGCTGCCCCCGCTCCGCGAGCCGCTTCAGGAGATCGGTCTTCGTGGTGATCACGTTGAGCGGCGTGTTGATCTCATGGGAGATCCCGGCCGCGACCTCGCCGAGCGACGCGAGCTTGCTGAACCTCGAGAGCTCCTCTTGCTGGGAGAGGATGATCCGCTGCGCCTGGACCCGCTGCGTGACGTCGAAGATGAGGAGGATGAGGTAGCTCGGCTCCTCGTCGCCGAAGCTGACGGTGGCCGTCGTGAGCTCGATCCAGAGCTCGCCGCCCGCCCGCTCCGCCAGGTTGATGGTGAACGACGCGAGCGGCTTCTGTCGGGCCGCGTCCGAGACATCGGCGATGCTCGGCGACTCCGCGCCGCGGAGGACGAGGTCGAGCAGCTCGTCGAGCGCGAGGCCGTGGAGCTCGGGCTCGCCCTTGCCGACCTTGTCGGCGAACTCGTTCGAGGCGAAGGTCACCCGGTAGAGCCCCTGGTCCGACTCGAGGATCGCGAGGCCCGCGTTCGACGCGGAGACGACCTTCTTGAAGACCTTGAGGTGCTGCTCCTGGAGCACCCGCTCCGTGATGTCGAGCGCGATGGTGCAGACGGACTGGGCGGTGCGCCGGTCGTCGAGCAGGGGGAACTTCGATGAGAGCCAGTAGCGGAGCTTGCCGCCCACATGCAGGCTCTCCTCCAGCCACATGGGCGACCGGCTCTTCAGCACCTCGAAGTCGCGCTCCCGCAGCCCGCTACCGGCCTTCGGGCCGAACAGCTCCTCGTCCGTCCTCCCCAGCACGTCCTTCTCGGAGCGCCCGAGGACGTCGCAGAAGCGCTGGTTGACGTAGACATAGGCGCCGATCGAGTCCTTCATGGTCACGAGCGCCGGCGTGTTGTCGAGGATGGCGGAGAGCCGCTCCTTGCTGACCCTGCTCTGGGTGAGCGCGTGCACGAGCTCGGTGTTGTCGACGAAGCTCACGACGGCCCCGTCCGCCTCGCCCTTCGACCCCGGGATGAGCTGGATGCGCGCCTCGAAGTGCCGGTCGAGGACCTCGAGCTGGAGCCTCATGGGCCGCCGCTCGCGCAGGCTCTCGGTGACGAGATCGAGGACGGGCTCGACGTTCAGGTGCGCGAGGGCGGCGCGGATGTGCTGGCCGCGGTCCACCTCCGAGATGCGGAACAGGTGGCGAGACGCGGGGTTGTAGTCGGTGAGGCGGAGGTTCTTGTCGACGACGAGGAGGGGATAGGCGATCGCGTTCTGGATCGCGATGAGCCGCTGATTGAGCGTCATCAGCTCGGACGACTTGACGTTGATCTCCTGGTTCAGCGTCGTCAGCTCCTCGTTCGCCGACTGGAGCTCCTCGTTCGTGGTCTCCAGCTCCTCGTTGGTGGACTGGAGCTCCTCGTTGGACGACTGGAGCTCCTCGTTGAGGGCCTGGAGCTCCTCGCTCGCGGTGTCGTGCTCCTCGATGATGGTCTGGAGGTGCTCCCGCGCCGCCGCGAGCTCCTGCTCGAGCCGCCGGATCTGCTCGTCCGGCGCGAGGCGGGAGCCGCTCGCGGGCGCCCTCGCGGGGCGGGGCGGGTCGTGCGCGTGGCTGAAGCAGACGATGAACTCGGTCCCGCCGTCGGACGGGAGCGGCACGACGGTGAGCTGGAGCTTCCGCTCCTCTCGGTCGACGACGAACGTGTGCCGGTGATCCCCCTTCGCGGCGTGGCCCGACCGCTCGGCCCGGTGGAGCAGCGCGGCGAGCTCGATCGCCACGTCGGACGGGAGCAGCTTCTGGATCGAGACGCTGGGCTCGCCCTTCGGGAAGTTCAGGTACCGGTTGGCGTTCCCGAAGACGTGCCGCACCCGGTGGTCGTCGTCGACGAGGACCGAGTCCGGCGCGAAGCCGTTCACCATGGCGGTGAAGAGGTCCATCGCCGTGGTGGACTGGCGATCCTTCGTGATGAGCGCGCTCTCGCGGTTGAACTCCTGCCGAGAGTACGACCGCGGGAGATCGCCCTTCTTGCCGGACCGGGCGAAGATCTTCGCGTTCTTGTCCGTGAGCTCGAACAGGTCGCTCACGGTCGTCGCCGACTCGGACTTGCCGAGGAACAGGACGCCCTGGTCGTCCATCGCGAAATGGAACGTCTTGAGCGTGTGCTCCTGCAGGTGGGGGTTGAAGTAGATGAGGACGTTGCGGCACGAGACGAGATCCAGCTTGAGGAACGGCGGATCCTGGGCGACGTCGTGGCGCGCGAAGACGATGGCGTCGCGGACGTAGTCCTTGATCCTGAACCACTGGTCCTGCTCGTCGAAGTACCTGGACCGCAGCTTGGGGGGGATGTCGGCGACCGCGGCCTTCTGATAGAGCCCCTTGCGCGCGACGGACATCGCCTGCTCGTCGATGTCCGTCGCGAAGATCTGGACGTTGAGCTGCTTGTTCGCCTTCTCGAGCGCCTCGAACGCGAGGATGGCGATCGAGTACGCCTCCTCGCCCGTGGCGCAGCCGACGACCCAGGCGCGGAAGCTGTCGCCGGTGCGCTTCTTGTCGATCCGCTCGACGATGGAGGCCGCGAGGGCCTTGAACGAGGCCTCGTCGCGGAAGAACGACGTCACCGAGATCAGGATGTCCTGGAAGAGGAGCCTGCCCTCCTCGGGGCGCACGCGGAGGTAGTCGGCGTAGGCCTCGATCGACTCGCAGCGCGTGGCGATGACGCGCCGCTCGATCCGCCGGCGGACGGTGGTCTGCTTGTACTGGGCGAAGTTGACCCGGCTCGCCTTCTCCAGGAAGGTGAGGATGCTGTGATACGGGTCCTGCTGGCTCAGGCTGAGCTGCCGGAGCGAGGCGTCGGGCTGGTCGGAGCGGCCGGCGAGCTCGTTGAACTTGCTGAGCTGATTGGCCATCTCCTCCAGGCCGAGCTCGAGGTCGACGGCGCCGGTCTGCTTCGCGGCGCGCGGCATGCCGTCGTACTTGGCCGACTCGGGGGTCTGGCAGATGGTGACCCCGCCGGCGGCCTTGATGGCGCGGACGCCCTGCGCGCCGTCCGACCCGGTCCCCGAGAGGACGACGCCGATGGCGTTCTCGCCGTAGTGCTCGGCGATCGACTTGAAGAAGAGGTCGACCGAGGGCTTCGGGCCGACCTTGGTCTCGGGCTGCCGCAGGAGGAGGACGTCGCCGTCGACCACCACGTCGGCGTTGGGCGGGGTCACGTAGACCGTGTTCGCGCAGAGGACCTCGCCCTCGGAGACCTCTTTGACGTTCAGGGTGGTGGAGTGGCTGATGATCTCGACGAGCCGACTCCGATGCTGCGGCGCGAGGTGCTGGACGATGACCAGGCTCATCCGATTGGCGGCCTTCAGGCCGCCAATCAGGATCCGGAGCGCCTCGAGGCCCCCCGCGGAGGAGCCGATCCCGACGACGTAGGTGGGGCCAGCCACGGCGAGCTGCTCGTGGGCGGCCGGGGCCCCGGCGCTCTGGGCGATGAAGCCAGGCGTACGATCCTCCAGCTTGGGTGCGACCTGCGCAGTCGCTGGCTTCTTGTTCCTGCTGGATGGCCGCCTGGCGCGGCTGCTGTTCTTCGTTCTCATGGAGACAACAGACCGCGAGGGCGCGGGGTCATGAGGGTACCGGATGCGGGCGTAGGGGGCCATCCGATACCACGCTGCCCGGGCCGGCGCAGCGGGCCGCGCGCGGTCGCGCGCCCCCGACGCCCCTCGCTCGGCAGCGCCGCTCCGCGGGGATCGCGCGCCGGGCGAGCGCAGGGGGTGCCGCGCGGGCCGGGGATCGTGCAGGATGCAGCGAGCCTCACGCGGACGGACGCAAGGGGCGGTCGAGAGTGGACAACGTGAACAAGCGCGAGAAGAACGGCCGCGGCGGGAAGGACGAGCACGACAAGGGCGGGGGCGAGCTCGCCGAGGCGGCGCGCGCGCTCGAGCGCGAGCTCTTCCGCTTCGAGGAGCTCGCGGAGTCGGCGCGGCGGCTGTCCTTGGACACGCGCAAGGGGATCGAGCGCGCGGCGAAGTCGACGACGGAGGCCGCGGAGGCGCAGCAGCGCGTGAGCGTGGCGCTCGGGTCGCTGATCGCGGCGATCGCCGCGGCGCGGGATCGCCACGAGGCGACGGCGACGGCGCTGGCCGCGCGGGGGGAAGAGATCAAGCGGCGGGCGGAGCAGCTCGGGGAGCTGTTCCAGCGCTTCGCGGCGCTCGGCGAGGAGGGGCGAAACATCAACCAGCTGGTCCAGGAGGCGGCGGCGCGCCAGCGCGAGGCGACGAGCCCCGAGCAGATCGCGGAGGTGGTGGCGGCCATGGACGAGGTCGAAGGGCGCATGGGGCGCCTCGCCGACGAGGCGCGCGAGCTGGCTCAGGCGGCGACGGCGGCGGGGATCGTGGACCTCGCGGAGCAGGCGGACGGAATGCGGCAGCAGGTGACCGCGATGCGGAACAAGGTGGGGCTCCTGAGAAAGGGTCTGGTCGCGCGGCTCTCGGGCGCGGGCGGGACGCAACCGAATTAGAGCGGCGGTCACCCGCTTCGGATACCTAGAGCAGTTTTCGCTCGGGTTCATGCAGACGTCTTCCGTCCTTCGTCTCTCGTCCCCGTCTTCCGTCTTTCGTGCTCGTCCTTCGTGCGCGTGCGCGTGCGCGTTGACTCCCGGGAATCGCGCACGCGCACGAGAGACGGGGACGAGAGACGAGGACGAGAGACGGGGACGAGAGACGAGGACGAGAGACGGACGACGGCGTATCAGTCCCAGCTGAAAACCGATCTAGACCGACGGGGCGCGACAGAGCGTGAAGTAGTGATCGAGCGCCTTCTCTCCCTTGAAGGCGGCGCCGATCGAGACGTCCCTGGAGACTCTGCGCATGAAGTCGCGCGTTCCGTTGTACACGAAGGCCTGGAGGCCCTTGCTGTTGGGAACGACCTGGGGCCAACCGTCGGGCACGGGGCCGTCCGGGACCTGGAAGTAGTCGATCACCACCGCGCCGCGCTCCTGCCAGGCGAGATTGCCGGCGGTCGGGACCGCGACGAAGAAGCCAGGACCGATCCAGGAACGCGTGAGACCCTCGTTGTACCCGAAGAGCCGGGCGCCGCCGTCCTCGGGGCGGGCAAAACGCTTCTCGAAAAAACGGAACGGCGACGGGAGAGGAAGACTGTTCCTGCCCTGGTGATGAACCGCGACGCGGCGCGAGGTGCCGTCCGGGACGAAGAAATCGAGCGTGATCGGGGGGGAGTGGCTCGCGGCGGCGTAGAGCGACCGCTGATCCGCGCGGGTCGTGGTCGAGAGGGCGCGGAGGCGCTCGTCGTGCGTCAGGCCATCAAGGTACTCCGCGAGGCGAGCGACCGGGGCGTTCTGGCGAAGAAGTTGGATGAGCTCCGACATGGGCAGAGGAGCATAGCAGCGTCCGCTTTCGACGCAGGCGGCCAGCCTCGCCGCGACGCGAGGCTGGCCGGACGAGGCGCGCCGCGGGCGCGGAGCCTCAGCGGCAGTCGGAGGGAGAACGCAGCAAGGCGGCGGCGCGATCGGTCAAGTCCGCGCCGTCGAGGGCGGCGGCGAAGCGGCGGAACGCCTGCTCGTCGCCGCCCGTCAACACGAACGCCGCGCAGACGGCGCCGGGATGGACCGAGCGGGCCGCGGGCGCGCGAAGCACCCGAGTCAGGCCCGCGAGCGCCGCCTCGTTGCCAGCCGCCGTGGGCGCGGCAGAGGCCACGACGGCGCGGAGATCCGCGGCGAGGACGTCGGAGACGTCGGTCACGCCGAGCACGCCCGCGAAGAAGTCGCGCCACGCGGGGAGGGCGGCCTGGTCGAGCCCGTCCAGGTACGTCGCGAGGTGCCGGAGCGCGAGGACGCGCGCGCGCACCGAGCTCGACGCGAGCGCGACCGGCCCCCACGTGCGGAGCGCCGCGTCGGGCGACAACCTGAACTTGGACAGGTACTGGAGCCGCGCGTCGGAGACGCCGCCGTTCGCGAGCCCGGCCCGCAAGAGGGCCCAGTCCTCGGCGAACAGATCCTCGGGCGAGACGACGGCGCTGCACGCCGCGTAGCTGTCGATGTAGTCGAGCCCGTAGCTGTGCGGGGCGCCGGCGAAGAGGCCGGCGAGCACGCTGGACCACGCGCCGCGGACCTTGGCGTCGAGGCCCGGCGCGCTCGCGGCGTCGCACGCCGCGGCGAGCGCCACGGCGCGGGCCGCCTCGCCGTCGAGGTCCTCCAGGAAGATCTCGAGCTGCTCGGGCGCGAGCCCCACGGGCAGGCCGCCCTGGAGCGCGGCGAGCTGGTGCGCGCCGCCGACCTCGAGGAAGCGCGAGACCGCCTCGGGATCCGACGGCACGCGGCGCGGGGCGAGCGCCGCGGCGTAGGCCTCGAGATCGCGCTCGGTGCCGAGGAAGGCCCACTCGGGGTGGCGATCCAGCGGATCGACGACGAGGAGCTCGGAGGGGCGCGCGGGCGCGACCTCGACGCGCTCGCCGGGCGCGAGCGCCTGCACGCGGGTGGCGCCGTCCACGGAGACCCAGGCGAGCTCCAGCGGGGCGACGAGCGCGCCGTCCGGGTCGCGCAGCGTGACGAACGCCCCGCCCGACGGCGCGGGCTCGACCGCGAGGCTCGGGAGCGCCTTGGCCGAGGCCGCGCGCCGCGCGCGGGCGAGCGCCTCCGGGCCGAGCGCCGGCGCGAAGGCGTCGAGGAGCGCGTCCGTGCCGATCGTCCCGAAGCGGCGCTCCGCGAGCACGCCGCGGAGCGCCGACCAGAAGGCGTCCTCGCCGGTGAGGCTGCGGATCTGGGTGAGCAGCCAGGCCGCGCGGTCGTAGGGGCCGCTCGTGTACTTCTCGTCCGGCGCGAGCGACGGGTCGCGGACGGCGTCGCCGGCGCGGGGGCCGAGCTCGTCGCCGTTCAGCGTGCCCGCGCCGCTCTCGTCCGTGTAGGCGCGGACGCCCTCCTGCTGGAGCAGCGTCGCCATGCCCTCCTTGATCCAGAGGTCGTCCCACGTCTCCACCGTCACCAGATCGCCGAACCACTGGTGCGCGAGCTCGTGCGTCGTGAGCAGGAGATCCGAGGCGAGCGCGGGCTCGGTGCTCCGCTCCTCGCGCTGGAAGCTGATGCTCGCGTGCTCGACCCCGCCCACCGAGAAGTCCGGCAGGAGCACGAGCGCGTACTTCTCGAACGGGTACGGCACGAGCAGCTCCTCGAAGCGGCCGATCGCGCGCGCGATCTCGTCCACCATCTTGCCGTGATCGCCGGGCAGCCCGCGGCGGTGCCAGACCGCGATGGGGAGGTCCCCCCTCGCGCCGCGCTCGACCTCGAAATCGCCGATCGCGAACGCCATGAGGTAGGGCGGCAGCGGGTAGGCGGTCTCGTAGCGGACGAGGCGGCCCGAGGCCCCGAGATCCTCGTCGGCGACGAGATCGCCGTTCGCGATCAGCGACTCGCCGCCGTCGACGCGCATGGCGACCGAGAACACCGCCCGATCCGAGGGCGCGTTGTGGCACGGCATCCACCGCGACGCCCCGAGCGGCTCCGAGATCGTGTAGACCGCGCGCACGGCGACCGGATCGCCCTTGCGCGCCGGCACCGCGCGGAGCGCGTCGCCAGAGAGCGCCTCGTAGTCGATCTCGAGCGCGATCGGCTCGCCGCGCGACGCCTCGGGCACGCTCGAGAGATCGACCGCGAGCGCCTCGCGCGCCGGATCGAGCTCGTGCGGGAGCGCGCCGCCGTCCTTGCGACGGACCTCCTTCACCTCGGCGACGGCGCTGTCGAGCACGACGACCCGCGGGCCGTCGCCGGTGATCGACAGCGTGAGGCCCAGCGTCGCGACGAGGCGGCCCCGCTCCCAGTCGAACTCGCCCCGGAGATCGTACCGCTCGACGTCGAACGCGCTCCCCTCGAGCGGCGCCGGGCCTTCCCCCGAGCACGCCGCGGCGAGCGATCCAAGCAGCAGGCAGGCCACCCGGAACGCTCCGGGGCGGTGTTTCTGGACAGTGCAGTGCATCGGTCTCCCTCGATCGAAATGAGGAGCTTCCCCTCGTCGGCCCGACGCCAGAGCCCGGCACCCCGAGCCCGAGTCGGCGCAGCGACGCGTAACTGACCGCGGGACAGTTACAGAACCAGGGCCCGCGGCCAAGCGAAGGCGACGCCTCGGAGCGCCGCGGCGGGGCGCTCGGTGCTGAAAAAACGGGGCGCTCGGTCGCGCGTGTCACGAGCGCGGCGCGCGGGCCGCCGGCGCGGGCGAGCGCCGCGTCGCGCGCGCAGGCGCTGTCCGAGGCGCGCGCACTCCTGCGCACTATGGGCGCGTCGCACCGGTCATTTCGCCTTTCATTTGCAAGGGTTGCAGCGACCTATGCGAGGATGCTGCCCGCCATGGCACATCATAGAGAGGGGTGCAGGAGGGGGCGCTCGCTTGTCGCGCCGCTGGCCGTGGGCGCGGCGCTCGCCGTCGCGCTCGTTCCGAAGAGCTCGTCCGCTCAGACGTGGGCCGACGGGCGGACGACGCCGGTGCTCGACGAGATCGTCGCGCTCGACAAGACGGGGGAGCCGCGCTGGCCGTACGGCGAGGAGGACGTCGCGGGCGACGGCATGGGGACGTTCGAGGCCCCGGAGCAGTCGATCGATTTCCGCGCGGCGTACGCGGTCGCCGACGCGGGGCGGCTCTGGGTGCGCGCTTACGTGTCGGGGACGACCGCGGTCGGCGCCCAGGCGACGCTCTTCGTGTTCATCGACGCCGACAAGAACCGGGGGACCGGCGGCACGGCCCGGGCGCCCGAGATCGACCCGCGGTTCACGGAGGACAAGTCGCCGGGCGGCTACGAGGTCGTGCTCGGCGTGAAGGGCGACGGCACGCGCGCGGGGGTCTGGACGTTCGCGGCCTCGGGGAGCTACGAGCCCCTCACGGTCACCGACATGCAGGTGGCCACCGAGGCACGGGCCGACGTCGATCCGCTGCTGCTCGGCGAGGAGACGCGGGGATACGCGCAGGGCTCGATCGCGCTCGACATCGTGGGCATCGACGCGACGTGCAACGCGAACCTGTACTTCCGGTCGGTGAACGACGCCCCGGGGCTCGGGTCGGGCGATCTCGACGTCGGCATCTCCGCCCCGTGCATGGCCGGCGATGCGGACGGCGACCGCGTGCCCGACGTGATCGTGCCGCCCTCCGGCTGCACGGATGACGCGGAGTGCGCCGGCCGGGGCATCTGCGTCGACGGCGACTGCATCCTCCCGGTGTCGTGCGTCGACGACGCGGACTGCGACGCGGACGAGGACTGCTCGCCGGATCACCGGTGCGTCCCCACGCCCAGCGGCACCTGCACGTCGAACGCCGAGTGCGGCGATCTCGTGTGCGTGAGCGGGCAGTGCGGCCCGTGCTCACCGGGCTCGTCGGCGTGCGGCGGGGACCTGGTCTGCGCGCCGACCGGGCGCTGCGTCGAGGGCGGGACGGCTGGGGTCCAGGGCGGCGCCTGCGCCTGCACGGCGGGGCCCGCGCCCCTCGGCGGCGGCGCCCTCTCGCTGCTCGCCGCCGGCGGGCTCGCGCTCGCCTGGCGCAGACGCCCCCGCCGCGGACCGGGGGCTGGCCGATGAAGAGGAGACCCATGCGCGCACGGACCACCGCCGCCACCGCCTGCAGCATCGTCACGATCCTCGCCGCCGCGACGAGCGCGTCGGCGCAGGAGACCAACATCGACGTCGAGCGCTTCAAGCCCGCCGTCACCCACGACGCGTTCGTCGTCACCGAGGGCTCCGGCGTCCGTGAGCCCGCGGATCCCTGGGAGTTCGGGCTGCTCCTGAACTACGCGCACAACCCGCTCATCTTCGCGACCGGCGACCGGGACGTGCGGACCCAGATCGTGAGCGGCAGGCTGGGCGCCGATCTCATGGCCTCGGTCACCATCGCCGAGCCGTTCGCGCTCGGCCTCGACATCCCGTTCTTCCTCTTCCAGTCGGGGGAGGGCTCGCCGTCGTTCGGGGGCCTCGGCGACATCCGGCTCGTGCCGAAGCTGCGCATCCTCGACGACCGCGACTCCATCGGGCTCGGCCTCGTGGCCGAGCTGCGCGTGCCCACGCACACCGGCGACTTCGCGGGCGGCGCGCGCAACGTGGTGTTCTGGCCGCGCATCGTCCTCGATCACCGGTTCGCGCCCGGCCTCAGGTTCGGCGTCAACGCGGGCGTCGCCATCCGCGAGGGGACGACGTACCGCAACGTCGAGGCGGGGAGCGAGCTGACGTACGCGGCGGCGCTCGGCTACCGCTTCGGCGGCATCGACGGCAAGGTCGAGATCGGCGCGGAGGCCAACGGCGGCATCGGCTTCACCGCGGACGACCTGAAGGAGGAGGAGACGCCGCTCGAGGCGCTCGGCTATGTGAAGATCAACCCGAGCGAGGAGTGGGAGATCGTCGCGGGCCCGGGCATCGGCGCGCTGGCCGGCTACGGCGTGCCGCTCTTCCGCGTGTTCGCGGGCGTGAAGTACACGCCGACCTCGCACGACCGCGACCACGACGGGGTCGACGACGAGCGCGACCAGTGCCCCGACGTGGCCGAGGATCGCGACGGCGACTACGACAGCGACGGCTGCCCCGAGGAGGACGCCGACGACGATCACGACGGCGTGCCGAACGCGGACGACGAGTGCCCGGACGAGAAGGAGACGATCAACGGCGTCGAGGACGACGACGGCTGCCCGGACAAGGGCGATCCGCGAGTCACGTACGAGCAGGGCGAGTTCGTGATGCGGGATACCATCCGTTTCCGGACGGGTTCGGCCGAGCTCGAGCCGGAGTCGTACAGGACCCTCGACCAGGTGGCGCTCGTCCTGAAGGCGAACCCCGAGGTCGAGCACGTGCGGGTCGAGGGGCACACCGACGAGACCGGCACGCGCGAGCTGAACCAGGAGCTGAGCCAGCAGCGCGCCGACACGGTCCGGAAGTACCTGATCCAGAAGGGCGTCAGCCCGGGCCGGCTCACGGCCGAGGGCTTCGGGTCGGACAGGCCCGTGGCCGAGGGCGACGACCCGGCGAGCCTGGCGAAGAACCGCCGCGTGGAGTTCGTGATCGACGAGTGATCGACGAGCGAGGCGCGCTCCTCCTCCGGAGCGCGCCTCGCCCACCGCGGCGCGGCAGGCCGTGCCTCGCGCGGGCGGCTGCCGCGCGCTGGAGGCCGCCGCCGACGCTCGTCAGAACCGGCCGTGGATCCCGAGCCCGCCGCCGTTCGCCCCGACGGCGGGCGTGACCACGATCCGCGCGGCCGCGGGCTGCGCGTCGCCGAGCGACGTCACGAACAGCGCGACGCCGGCCGCGAGCCCGAGCCCCCCGACCACGAAGCCGACGTTGGACAGCGTCGCCGCGCTCTTGGCGTCGTCGACCAGCGAAACGCCCTGATCGTCGCAGAGCGTCTCGGTCCGGCAGTGCTCGTCCTGGGCCCGGTTCCACCGCGCGCCGGCGATGAGCCCGAAGATCGAGCCGGTCACGACGCCCGCGACGCCGACGCCGCCGGCCACGAAGGCGAGGGTGCGGCGGGTGCTCGCGCCGCCGTCGTCGCCGCCCGCGGCCGGCCGGGGCGGCGCGGCCGGCGCCGACGCGGGCGGCCCGCCCGGCTGCGGCGGCGCCGCCGCGGACGCCCCGGCCGCCGCGTCGTCCTCGAGCGGCGGGATCGCCACGGTGACGAGCTTGCCGGGGCCGGCGGTCTGCGCCTCCACCGAGAACGGCTTCTTGCCGGGCGCGGTCGCCTCGATGCGGTGCTTGCCCGGGTCGACCGGCAGCGGCGCGCCCCACGCGCCGGCGTCGAGGACCGCGCCGTTGCGCCGCACGACGAGCCCGTCGGCCGGCGCGCTCACCGCGACGGCGAGCCGCTCGAGCCGCTTCTCCAGATCGGCCGCGCGGCGCGTCGCCTTCGCCTCGCGGTCGGCCTGGCCGGCCCGGCTCGCCATGTCCGCGGCCTCGCGGAACGCCGCCCAGGCGCTCGCGGTCCGGCCGAGCCGCTCGAGGCAGTCCGCCAGGTTCCACTGGGTGCCGTAGCCCGGATCGAGCCGCTGGCTCGCCGCGAACTTGGGGCACGCCTCGGCGAGCTTGCCCTGCGCGACGAGCTCGCGCCCCTCGCGGAAGAGCGCCTCGGCCGCGGCGGCTTGATCCGCCGACGGCTCCGCGCGGGCCAGGCCCGCGGAGAGCGACAGGAGCGCGGCGACACACCACGCGGCGCGCCTATTTCCTCGATGTCTCGTCATCGTCGTTCCTCGGGGGCCTGGGGGGCGGCGGCGGCCTCACGGCGGACGGCCTCGGCGCGGGCGGGCGCGCGGCGACGCCGGCGCTCGCCGACGCGGCGGCGCGCGCCGTCGCCGTCGGCGGGGGCGGCGCCGCGGCCGTCGAGGAGGCCGCGGCCGGCGCGTCCCCGGGGGCCGGCGCGCCGGTGGCCGGCGGCTCGGCCTCGGCGCGCGGCGCCGGCTGGGCCTCGGCGCCCGCGGACGGCGGCGGCGGCTCGGCCTCGGCGCGCGGGGGCTCCGGGTCGGCCGACGGCGCGGCCGGGGGCGACGCCGTGCCGCGCACCGCGAGGTAGACGCCGGCCCCGCCCGCGATCGCGGCGGCCAGCACGCCGCCGGCGAGCAGCGCCACGGGCGCGCGCGACGCCGGTCGGTCGCTGCGGTTCGACAGCCCCACGCTCGTGGCGGGCGCCGTGCCCGAAAGCGCGTGCGGCCCGGCCGGCGCGCCCGACGGCCGCGGCTGGCCCGGCGCGGCGTCGAACGGCGCGCCCGACAGCCGTGGCGGGGTCGACGCGGCGTCGAACGGCGCGCCCGACAGCCGTGGCGGGGTCGACGCGGCGTCGAACGGCGCGCTCGGCATGCGCGGCGGGCCCGAGGCGGCGCCGAACGGCGCGGCGGCCCCGAACGGCGCGCTCGGCGCGGCGGTCCTGAACGGCGCGCTCGGCGCCCGCGACGCGCGCGTGGCGGCGTCGAGCGGCGCGAGCATCGCCTCGACGATCGCCTCGCCGTGCGGCAGGAACGCGCGCAACGCCGCCGCCAGCTCGCCGGCGCTCGCGGTGCGGCCGGCCGGATCGATGACCAGCGTCCGGTGCACCACGTGGGCGACCTCCGGCGGAACCCAGGGCGCGACCTCCTGGAGCCAGCGCACGGGGGTCGTGCAGATGGCCAGGACGAGCTCGCCGAGGCCGGTCAGGTGGTCGTTGGGGCGGTGCCCGGACAGGGCGTGGTACAGGCTGATCCCGAGCGACCAGAGGTCCGAGCGCGCGTCGATCGCGCCGCTGCCGCGCGCCTGCTCGGGCGACATGTAGAGGGGCGAGCCGAGGAGCGCGCCGCTCTTCGTCATGGCGCCGTTGCCGAGGCTCTGATCGGTCACCTTGGCGACGCCGAAGTCGAGCAGCTTGACGACGCGCTGGCCGCCCGGCTTGCGCGCGAGGAACAGGTTCGCCGGCTTGATGTCGCGGTGGACGATGCCGGCCTCGTGCGCGCGCTCGAGCCCGAGGCACGCCTGAAGGGCGACGCGGAGCGCGAGATCGACCGGCAGCGGGCCGAGCCGCTCGATGAGGGCCTGCACGTCCTCGCCGTCGAGGAACTCCATCGCGATGTACGGCGAGCCGGTCTCGCGGTCGCGCCCGGTGTCGAACACCTGCGCGATGTGCTCCGACTCGACCGCGCCGACCGCGCGCGCCTCGCGCTGGAAGCGGCGGAGGAGCTCGTCGTCGGCGGCCTGGCCGAGGATGACCTTCACCGCGACGCGGCGGCCGGTGCCGGTGTGCCGCGCCTCGTAGACGGCGCCCATGCCGCCCTGGCCGAGCAGCCGGACGATCGCGTAGCGCTCGTCGAGGACGCGACCGATCATGACGGGAGGCCCGGAGCGGCGGCTTGGGGGCGAGCCGACTTCACGGACGCAGGCTAGAGCACCTCCGCCCCCGCGTCACGCCTCGCCGCAAGCCCTGCACCACGGCAGCCTCACGAGCGTGCGGTGCGATGTCTCGAAGGTCGAGAGGTCCTGGATCAGGAGCCGGCCCCCGAGCCTCGACGGCGTGTACCCCGAGAGCACCTTCAGCGCCTCCAGGGCGACGAGCTGGCCGAGCAGCTGCGCCATCGCGCCGGCCTGGAGCGCGGGCTCGCCCCGGGGGCCCGCGGCGGGCGGGGGGTTCAGCGCCTCGGCCATCGCGCAGACCCGGCACGCCGTCGCGCCCGGGAACACGAGGGGGCCGAGGACGGCCGTCGCCCCCGCGAGGTCCGAGAAGAGGGAGACGATCCGCGCGCGGTGGCCGAACCGCGCGACGCGCTCCAGGAGCTCCGCGTCGTCGCCGCGCACGGCCGCGACGAGGAGGTGGGGCCGGTCGTCCGGGGCGAGGAGGTCGTCCGAGCGCAGCGCGGCGGCGGGGCGCTCGTCCACGCGGCAGCGCGGCGCGCGCTCGCGGATCAGCGCTGCCAGGGCGCCGCGCGCCGCCTGTCCGCGCGCGCCGAGCGCCGCCTGGCCGCGCGCGCGGACCACCGCGGCGTCGCGCGGGCCGACCGGGACGTCGCCCTCGTCGATCAGGCGGAGCGCGGAGATGCCGGCCGCCGCGAGCGCGAGGGCGGCGGCGGCGCCCCACGGCTCGAGGCCCACGACGAGCACGCGCGCGGCCGCAATCCGCTGCGCCGCCTGCTCCGGGGCCGAGGACCACCTGCGGAGGAACTCGAGCTGCCCGCGGAGGCGCTCGCGATCCGGGGGCTCCGCCGCGTCGGGCGCAGGCTCGAGCAGCCCGCGCGCCGCGAGCAGATCGAGGAGCGCGAGCACGCTGTGGCCCGAGTAGTCGGCGAGCGCCTCGACGATCGCCTCCCGGTCGCGCGACCCGTCGAGCAGCGGCGCCACCCGCTCGAGGAACGCGCTCACGTCCGCGCCGGTGAGCTGGAAGGTGCCGAGATCGGATCGGAGGATGACCCCCGCGTCCGTGGGCGTGATGCTGGCCGAGCGGCTGAGTCGAATTCTGGGCATGGTGCTCTCCGACGCTCCCTGTTCAGCCGCGCTGGGCCCCTTTCGGCCCCTCGGCTGGCCCGGGCTGACCGACGCAGACGATGTACATGGCGTCCTCCTCGGCCGGGAGCGCGAGGAAGGCCTTGAGCTCGTCGTCGTAGAAGCCGCCGATCGCCACCGGGCCGAGGCCCATGGCCGTCGCGACGAGGTAGAGGTTCTGGCCGAGGTGCCCCGCGTCGAGCCACAGGAAGCGATAGCCGCGCTGGCCGTACTTCCACATGGTGCGGAACGGGACCGCCGTGATGATGACCACGACGTTGGTGCTCCGGACCATGTCCTGATCCAGCGTCAGATCCGTGAGCGCGGCGTGCGCGAGGCCTTCGCGGCGGAGCTCGAGCTCGTGCGCGCGAGCGTCGTAGTGATAAAGGCCGTCCGGGAGGTCCTCCACGGCCTGCGTCGCCACGTAGATCTCGAGCGGATACCGCCCTCCGGCCGACGGCGTCGGCCGATCGCTGCACCAGTCGCCGTCGATCGTTCGCAGCCCGCGGACGCCGTAGCTCGCGTGGAGGAGCCGCCCGAGCGCCGAAAGGGGCATCGGCCGGAGGGCGAAGTCGCGGACCGACCGCCGCCGCTCCAGCACCGCGCCGAGCGGGGCGTCGATCGCGAAATCGCGCCCCGGCAGCGGCGTGCGCGCCGAGCCGGTGTAGGTGCGGAAGCGGAGCGGCTGGCGATCTCCGTGGAACGGCGGCTCGACCGGCCGCGCCCTCACGTGGGAGGACTGGAGATGATAGAGCCGCGCGACGTCCGCCTCTTTGCTCCTTGCCATGGTGTCCTCGCTCAGGCCATCGGGTGAGGGTCCGGGTTGATCCCGTGGGGGGCCATCGAACGGAGGCGCGGATTGCCGAGCCGCGCGAGCTCGTGGCCGAAATGGATCTGCTGGAAACCGGGCCCGAGGGCCCGGGCGACGCGGAAGGGGGTCGCCGCGAGATCGGGCGAGGTCACGTCCACGATCGCGATCCGCAGGCCCGCGGCCTGGACGCGCCGGGCGAGCTCGGAGAGGGTGACCTCCTCGGGCTCCTCGAGCGCGGCGGCGGTCACCGTGCGACCCTGGCGCAGGAAGGAGAAGGCCGCGGCGCGGCTCGGGGGGACGTAATAGATCGCGTGATCTTCGAGCGTGCGCACGTCCTCCGGCCGCTCGGGGATGGCGAACTCCTCGCCGGCCATCAGGCGGAAGACGTAACCGACGATCTGACCCTGCTCGAGGACGGCTTTCCTGATCGCGGTGAGGGGGCTCAGGTGGGCTCCGAGCGAGACCGTCGCGCCGGGCCAGCGCTTTCCATCGCCGTACCCCACGCACATGACCACGGGGACCGCGATGCCCACGTCGAGGAGATACAGCTCGATCCGGGCGCCGCGCTCCCCGAGCTGCCGGGCGATCTCGTGCACCTCGGGGTCGACCGAGTCGTCGGGCAGGATGCGCCGCCCTGGCCTGCGGGCGAGCCACGAGATCATGAAGGCGTCGCGCTCGATGAGCTCGAGCGCGGCCCCCATCGACGCCGCCTCGAGCGTCGGGCCGGCGGCGAGCCCGTTCGACGTCACCTGGCAGAAGTAGGCGTCGGGCCCTGCGCAATCGCCGTAGTAGGTCGGGAGCGCTGGCACGTGGACGGGCGCGCGGGTGTCCAGCCAATGCCCGAGGACCCATTCGATCGGCGTGGTCGGGTCGAGCCGCGCGTAGGGGAACCCGGGCCTCGCGTACTGCTCCTCGCCGTAGAGACAGAGCTGCTCCGGAGCGACGAAATCGCCCTGCATCTCGGCGACCGGGGCGCGGAGCAGCCCCTGCTCGTCGAAGAGCCTCGCGGAGTAGCGCTCGACCGCCTCGCCGGTCGCCCTGATCAGGGCCTCGACGGCCGTGGTGCCCTTTCCGGTGCCGACCTCCGGCTCGTCGCAGCAGCGCGCGTGCGCCGCGCCGTCGGTGTAATTGCTGAGGGCCGCGCTGGCGATGATCGGCGCCTCGGGGGCGAGCGCCGGGTGCATCGCGCCCAGCGCGAGCCGCTGGACGATGCCCGTCCGTGGATCGACGACGCCGGCGAGCATCCGCCGGAGCTCCGCCGGATCGCGCGCGTCGCGCAGGCGCGCGCGCGAGCCACTGCGCGCGCTCCCCGCGCCCAGGGCGCCGGCGGCGCCGCCGCAGATCGGGCACCAGGGCATCTGCAGGACGGCGTGGAACGACGCCTCCAGGTCGATCAGGCTCTGGATCACGAGGTGCCCGGCGAGCCGCGACGCGGCGCGGTTCACGAGCAGATCGACGGCCGCGAGCGCGACGGCGTGGCCAAGGAGCGCCGGCGTGGGCGCGAGGTACGTGCGCGCGCGGCGCCCGGTGCGCCCGGCGAGGAGCGTCGCCTGGAGCGCGTGATCCGCCTCGGGCTGATCGCTTGTAGCGAGCCTCCGGAGACGGCAGCAGTTCCAGCACGCCGTCTCGCCTGGAAAGACGGCGGGGCCGATCACCGCCTCGAGCCCCTCGAGGTGCGCGCTGAGCGAGGGGGTCGACGTCGCGTGGGCGAAGCGGGCGACGCCCTGAAGAACGAGGAGATCGTCGCCGGAGACGCACGTGAGGATCAGGTCCCAGCCGGCGTCCTCGAGGACGAGCGGGCGATCCGCGGCCGCGATCAGCGCCCCGGGCGTGACCGCGCAGCCTGGCGCGATCCGCGAGAGCGCGAGGGCGAGCGAGCGCGCGCGATCTCTCCCGAGATCCGCCTCGGCGAACGGGCCGAGATCGTCCGCGGCGACCTCGCTGTCGTCGAGGACGTGGAGCGCGCCGACGCCCGCGGACGCGAGCTCGGCGGCCGCGACGGCGCCCCAAGGCTCGAGCCCGACCACGAGGACGCGCGATCGCGCGAGCTTCCCGCGCGCCTCCTCCGGCGCGGGCGGGGCGCTCCCCGCGAGCGTCGGCGCGGCGGTCGATGGGCTGGGCAGTTGAATGGCCACGCGAGATCTCCAGGTAAGGGCAGCGCCGCCGCGCCGCGCCTTCGGTAAAGAGGTTCAGTTCTGGCGCTCAAGGAGCGAGTTCCCGACAAGCCAAGGAGAGACGAGCCTCGCGTGCGGCCGGCGCGCCAGCGCGCCCGAACGTGGTGAGCCCAGCAAGACGGGAATATGTCGTTCTCGATTCCTCACGACCCTCGTCTTCCTCCGGAGAGCCATCGATCGGCCCCGCCGGCCCTCTGGGCTAGCTACAGCGGCCGCCGCACCTTCCGCCGCACCGACCGCCGCACCTTCCGCCGCACCGACCGCCGCACCTGCCGCCGCAGTAGCCGCCGCAATAGCCGCCGCAGCTGTGGCCGCAGTAGCCGCCGCAGTAGCCGCCGCAGTTGTAGCTGGCCGGATTCGCCAACTCCATTGCTTCCAGCTTGCTCGACAGATCGTCGATGGCGTTGCGGAGCTCCTTTATCGATACATCCAGATCCTTCGGCGCACCATTACCGTTGTTCGAGTCACTCATCGCAGAGCCTCCCACGAGTATGTGAGACAGGCAAAGGCTCTTCGTCAATCCGACGGTTCGTTGTATGGCGACGGATGTCGCCCTGGCAGGGGCCCGTTTGCCAAGATCGCTCGTGACCTCCAGAGCGCCGGTCACGCTGAGCTCCCGCGAAAATCGACGCATGGGAAGAGGATCGCGAGGACGTAAGGGGGAGAGGAGAATACAATTCCATCTCTGTCTCCTTGCGCCTCTTGCGCCCTCGCGGTCCCTCCTCTTGCTGCACGCCGTGCTCTTCCAGCTCGCTCCTCGGCGGATCCGGCGGGCGCCGTGACGTGTTGAACCTGGCTGACTTTCAGCCTGTTCGGTGCTCTGGCACCCCTCCGCTCGGGCCGGAGAGCCGCCGGGGACGTCGGGGATGAACCGCCTCCGTCGCGTCGCCCCGCGCCCGCCGAAGAACCCTGGATAACGCGGCGCCCTGCGCGCGCGCATCCATCGCGCCATGGGCGCTGTCTCATTAATTGCCTTCCTCCCCCCTGTCCGGTACCGGCCCGCCTCCTCCCGGGCGCTCGGCGCTCGTCCGCAAAGGGGTGTCATGCATCGTACTTCGCTCGGACTTGCGATAGGTGGTCTATCTCCCTGGTTCCTCGCCGCGGCGACGTGGCTCTCAGGCTGCGGCGCCGCGGAGCGCTCCTCCCCGCAGGGCCTGGCCGAGGCGGGGTGCGCGGGCTGCACCGTGCTGAAGGGAGGTACGGTGTTCGACGGCGCGCGCGCGGCCAGGGCAACGGTGGTGATCGAGGGCGACAGGGTGAAGCAGGTCGTCCTCGACGAGCGCGACGTCGAGATCGTCGGCGGCGAGATCGTCGACGTCGCCGGAAAGACGGTGCTCCCCGGGCTGATCGACCTCCACGTGCACTCGCTCAGCGCCGCCGGGCCCTACGCGTACCACGACGGAGACCTCCACCTCGAGGATCACACGAAGGCGATGCTCCGGTCGGGCGTCACCTCGTACCTCGACCTCGGCTCGCTCCAGCACGTCATCTTCGAGCAACGCGCGCGCGCCCGCGCCGGCGAGGTCCTCGCGCCGCAGCTCTTCGCCGCCGGACCGCTGCTCACGGCGACCGGCGGGCACCCCTGCGTTCACGGCAGCCCGCCCGGCGACTTCTGCCTCTTCATCGACGCTCCCGCCGACGTCGCCGGGGCCTTCGAGGCGCTGCTCCCGGCCGCCCCCGACGTCATCAAGATCGTCCTCGAGTCCGGGGGATCGCGGCCGCTCCCGCGCCTGTCGCCCGACTCCGTCGCGGCGATCGCGCAGGCCGCCGGGGCCGCGGGCGTCCGGGTCATCGCGCACGCGACCTCGGCCGACGACGTCGAGGTCGCGCTCGACGCCGGCGTGACGCGCTTCGCGCACGTCCCGGACCAGGACCGGATCTCGCCCGAGCTCGCGCGCCGGATGGCCGCCGCGGGGGCCGTCGTGATCCCGACGCTCGCGTTGACCGACGGGCTCTACCGCGCGGCCCACGGGGCGCTCGCCGAGCTCGACGACCCCGCCCTCGGCGACGACGTGCCGGCGGACGTGATCGCCGCCCTGCGCGACCCGTCGCTGATCGCGGAGCTCAGGACAGCCCGTTACAAGGAGCTCGTGGCGGCGTGGCGCGCGCGCGGGGTCGAGAACCTCATGACCTGCTACCGCGCCGGGGTCACCATCGCCGCCGGCTCCGACGCCGGCAACCCGGCGGTCTTCCACGGGCTCGCCCTGCGCCGCGAGGTCGCGCTCCTCGTCGAGGCGGGGATGCCGCCGATCGACGCGCTCGCCGCCGCGACGCGCGCGGCCGCGGACGTGCTCGGGCGGCCCGACCTCGGGCGCATCGAGGAGGGGGCGCTCGCGGACGTGCTCGTGGTCGACGGCGATCCGCTCGCCGACGCCCGCGCGCTCGAGCGGGTCTCGCGCGTCTACAAATCGGGCGTCCTCCTCGATCGCGACGCGCTCGCGCTGCCCCGCGGGACGAGCCTCTCGAGGCAGCCGCGGACCGGCGCCGGCCGCGGCGACACGTGCCTCGGCGCGCCGGAGTGCGGCGACGCGCTGTCGTGCAGCGCGGATCAGCGCTGCGCCGCGATCTGCGATCGCCCCTCGGCCTGCGCGCCGGGGAGCGCGTGCGTCTTCGACGGCGGCTCGCCCACGGGCGGATCGTGCGTGGACGGCGACGGCTGCGACCTCTTCGCGCAGGACTGCGAGAACGGCGCCGCGTGCGTGTTCCTGGGCAACGGCGCGACCTCGTGCTGGTACGCGGGCGCGGGCTCGGGCGGGCAGCGGTGCGACGCCCTCTTCGCGTGCGCGCCCGGCAGCCAGTGCGACGAGGCGTCGAGCACGTGCAAGGACCTCTGCGACCCGCGCGGAGCGCGCGCCCGGGCGTGCCCGGGCGGCAAGAAGTGCGTCGACCGCTCGGCGATCGCGGGGCTCCCCGTCGGCGTCTGCGACTAGGCCGCTCCGGGCGCGGCGCGCGGCGTCCCTCGCCGCGCCGCGCTCACCGCGACGCGAGCATCCAGGCGATCACGGTCCCCAGCGCGAAGAACAGGAGCCCCGCGCCGGCGAGCACGGCGCGCGAGGTCCGCCGCTCGATGAAGCTCGCCGCGGCCCGGAGGCTGGTCGGGGCGCCGACGGCGAGGCTCGTGTCCGGCGCGCTCATCCTCTGGATGGCGGCGTCGAGCGCCACGAGCACCGCGCGCGCGTGGGGGAAGCGGTGGTCCGGATCCTTGGCGAGCAGGCGCATCACGACCGCCTCGAGCGCGGGCGGGACGACGATGCCGGGGGTGCGCTCGGCGATCGGCGGCGGCAGCGTCGACCGGTGCTGGGCGAACAGCGCCGAGGGCTCCACCGCCGTGAAGGGGTGCTTGCCCGCGAGCATCTCATACAGGATGACGCCGAGCGCGTAGAGATCGGCCCGCCGGTCGACCGAGCGCATGCCGAGCGCCGCCTCGGGCGCCATGTACGCCACCGTGCCGAGCAGCACCCCGGCGTTCGTGAGCGAGCGGCGCGAGCCGTCGTCCGTCGTGAACGAGAACTGCTCGATCGGGACCTTCGCGAGACCGAAATCGATGAGCTGGACGCGCTCCTCCGGCCCGTCGAGGACCATGATGTTGAGCGGCTTCACGTCCCTGTGCACGATCCCGAAATCGTGCGCGGCGTTCAGGGCGGTCGCGATCTGGCGCGCGATGTTCGCCGCGCGCGGCGGGGAGATGGGGCCCTGGTCGATGAGCTTGCGCAGCGTGACGCCGCGGATGAACTCCATCACCATGAACCACGCGCCGTCGTCGAGCTGGTTGATCTCGTAGACCGCCGCGACGTTGGGGTGGAAGATGTGGCGCCCGGCGATCGCCTCGCGCTCGAAGCGCTCGATGAGCTCCGGCAGCTCCTCTGCGTCCGGGTGGAGCACCTTGACGGCCACGTGCTCGCCGGTCGCGAGCTTCGTGGCCCTGAAGACGGCGGCGATGCCGCCCATCGCGACGAGCTCCTCGATGCGGTAGCGGTGGAGGAGCGTGCGCCCGATGAGCGTCATCGCCCGCTCGCGCGCCGCCGAGCTCGCCTGACCGCCCGCGAGGTACACCGAATCGCTCATGCGGCGGCGCCTCCCGGCCGAGCCCCCGGCGCGCCGGCAGCGCCGCGGCGCAGGACGCGCGCAGCCGCCCCGCGCCCGCAAGGCGCCTGGCGGCGGAACAGCGGTTCCACCCTGGCTGACATCATACGCGCTCGCACCGGGCGTCCCGAGGGTAGCGCCCCTCCGGGCGCAGCGCCATCGTCACGGTTCGGCCTGGCGGCGGAACGCGCGCTCGCGCGGGCTCATGCGGCGCGGAGGCTGGAGCTCACGGAGCGCGGGTGAGCCGCGCCGCGCGAGGGGCGCTCAGCGCGCTCGGCGCGGCGCCGCCCGTCGATCTCCGTCAATCTCCGTCAATCTCCGTCCATCTCCGCGGATCTCCGCGCCCTCGCGGCCGTTCGCCCGGGATTCGACCGCTCCTCCGTGATGCCGAGTCGCCCGCTGCTCCGTCTCCTGCGCTCCTGGCGCGGGCTCATCGCGCCTTCGGCCGGACAGCGCCGGACAGCGCCGGACAGCGCGCGAGGAGCCCTCATGGCCTGTGGCCCGCGGCGGCGCGCGCGAGGAGAGACGCTGGTCGCGAGATGCGGAGTCGCGCCCGCGCCCCGCCGACGCGAGACCCCCGCTCCGCTCCGCGCGGGGCGGCGGCCGCCCGTCGCCGGCGGAGCGCGACCACCTCTCGGCAGATCCCGCGACTCCGCCGGGCTCCGTTCCGCGCGTCCCGCGTGCGGGCAGGATGAAGAGGAGGAGAGCGCGAGGGCAGGGCCACGGCCGAGCCGGCTCTGGCGCGCGAGCTCGACCACGGCGGTCGCGCCACGAGCAGCCCACATCGGCGCCCGTCGTGCGTGGACGAACGCGGTGTGATCAACACGCCAAGTTCGCAGATGCGTTTTTTCGATGGGCTCGTGTAGCCTCTATTCGTGGAGGTTTCCATGCACAGCACCATGCGTCGCACCGTTCTCCCCGCGCTCTTCTCCGGACTTGCCGTGGCAGCTTGCTCCGCTCCCGAAGCGTCGAGCCTCTTCGCTACCGGCGGCTCCGGGCCGGGGGGCGTGACCTCCGCAGGCGGAGGCGATGGCGGCGCGCCGGGCGACGGGGGCGCCGGCGGCGAGGGTGGCGAGGGAGGCCGTGGCGAGGCGGGCGCGGGCGGAGGCACCGGGGGCACGGGCGCGGGGCCCGTCATCGTCGACGAGCCGCCGGAGTGCGGCGACGTCTACGTCGACTGCGATGGGGACGAGCAGAACAGCTGTGAAATCAACGTGACGAACGACGCGCTCCACTGCGGTACATGCCCCGTCAGGTGCGACGGCATCTGCCGGGACAGCGCCTGCGGCCGGCCGACCCGCCACGTCTCCGGCCAGCAGGATCCGCTCTACATCGCGGTCTCCCGCCGCACCATGTTCTGGACCAACGGCGAGCAGGGCGTCGTCAGGCAGTATGTGATCGGCGACGAAGTCGCGAAGAACCTCGCCACCAACCAGATCCAGCCGGCGGACATCAAGGCCGACGACACCCACGTCTTCTGGGCCAACCAGGGCAATAGCGGCGAGCAGGACGGCCAGGTGATGCGGACGCGCATCGGCGGCGAGGAGGAGCCGGTCGCCATCGCCGCAGGGCAGGCCGCGCCCTTCGGCGTGGCGATCGACGACGAGTTCGTCTACTGGACGAACCGCGAGCGCGGCGGCTCCGTGGTCCGCGCGCGGAAGGACTCGAACGGCAATGGGCCCTTCGTCGTCATCTCGGAGGGCGAGGGGACGACCCACGCGCTCGCGGTCGACGCGACCCACGTCTACTGGACGATCCGCGACGACAGCGGCCGCGTGCTGTCCGCGCCCAAGGGCGCCACGAGCAACACCCCGCCCAAGGAGCTGGCGGCCGATCAGGGCGAGGTGCGCGAGATCGCGGTCGACGCGACGCACGTGTACTGGACGACCAGCAGGACCGGCACGGTCATGCGCGTGGCCAAGACCGGAGGGCGGCCCACGGCGATCGCCACCGGGCTGATGAACCCGAGGGGCATCGCCGCCGACGCGACAGGCGTCTACTGGACCGACCCGACGTCGCCGAACATCATGAGGATGCTGCCGAACGGCATCATCGGCGCCTTCGTCGCCGGGGAGCCTTCGCCCTACGGCATCGCCCTCGACGCCGAGCGCGTCTACTGGACCAACGGGCTCGGCACGGGCGGCACCCTGATGAGCGCTCCGAAATAGCGACCTCAGGCGGCGCGGCGGGCGTCCGCGCCCGCGCCGGCTCGCGCCCGAGGCGCCCGCGGCCCACCGGGCGTCGACGCGCCGCCGCCCCGGCCTCCGTCGCGCGTGGAGGCGGGGGCGCGGCGTGCTACAAGCTCGCCCCGTGCTGCTCGAGACGTTTGCCGTCGGCCCGCTGGGGTGCAACTGCTCGATCGTCGTCGACCCGGCCAGCAAGGCCGCGGTGGTCATCGACCCGGGGGGCGATTTCGACAAGATCCGCGCGCGCCTCGAGCAGGCCGGGGCGACGGTCGCGGCCATCGTGCACACGCACACCCATATCGATCACGTCGGCGCCACCGCGCCGCTCCAGCGCTGGTCGGGCGCCGCGGCGCGCATCCACGAGGCCGACCGCTTCCTCTACGACATGCTCCCGGTGCAGGCGGCGTTCCTCGGCATCGCGGCGCCGGAGCGCTGCGAGCTCGACGGCGACCTCGACGACGGCGCGCTCGTGAAGGCCGGCGGGCTCGATCTGCACGTGCTCCACACGCCGGGGCACACGCCGGGCAGCGTGTCGTTCCTGGCCCTCTCCGCGACGGGCGCGGTGGCGTTCACGGGGGACACCCTGTTCCGGCGCGGCATCGGCAGGACCGACCTGTGGGGCGGCGACTCGGAGGCGATCTTCCGATCCATCCGGGGCAAGCTGCTCACGCTCGATCCGTCGACCCGCGTGGTGACCGGACACGGCCCCTCGACGACCATCGGTGAGGAACGCGACAGAAACCCTTATCTGCGCGCGTGATCCGCCGTGGGTCGGTCGCGGCGCCGCGGCGCCGCGCGAACGCAGGGGCGCGAAGGCGGAAAACGGGGAGAAAATTCCTGCCGATCTCTCCGCCTTCCCGCCTCGAACGCCCCGCGCGCCGGCGCCGCTTTCCGGCGAGAAAGTGCTTGCATCCCGCCAGGATTCTTCTGAAAAATGCCGCACGACGAGAGCGCGCGCCGCGCCCGCTGGAGCGGGGTCGACCGCCGTCCGTCGCGGAAGTCGAGCACGATGAGCACCGATAGCGCGCCCGCCACGAAGGTCGATCTCGAGATTCTCCCCACGCAGCACCCTCTCGGCGACGCGGATCGCGCGCAGCGCATGCAGAACCCCGGCTTCGGGCGCGTGTTCACGGAGCACATGGTCGTGATCCCGTACGCGGCGGACAGGGGCGGCTGGCTGCGGGGGCAGCTCAAGCCGTACGCGCCGCTCACGCTGGATCCCGCGGCGATGGTGCTGCACTACGGTCAGGCGATCTTCGAGGGGTTCAAGGCGTACCGCCAGCCGGACGGGCGCATCAAGACGTTCCGGCCGGAGGCGAACGCGCAGCGCTTCAACAGCTCTGCCCGGCGGCTGGCGATGCCGGAGATGCCGGTCGAGCTGTTCGTGGGCTCCGTCGACGCCCTGATCCGCCAGGATCGCGCGTGGGTGCCCGCCGCGGTGGGCGAGAGCCTGTATCTCCGACCGTTGATGTTCGCGACCGAGGCGGCGCTCGGGGTGAGGTCGTCACGCGAGTACGATTTCCTGGTGATCGCGTCCCCCGCGGGCGCGTATTTCCCCCAGGGCGTGAAGCCGGTGACGGTCTGGATCTCGGAGGATTTCGTCAGGGCGGCGCCGGGCGGCACGGGCGCGGCCAAGTTCGCCGGCAACTACGCCGCGAGCCTGCTCGCGCAGATGAACGCGGCGGCGGAGGGCTGCGCGCAGGTGGTCTGGCTCGATGCGGTCCACCGCCGGTATGTCGAGGAGATGGGGGGAATGAACATCTTCTTCGTCTACGAGGAGGGCGGCCGCACCGTGCTCGTGACGCCCGAGCTGACAGGCACGCTCCTCCCGGGCATCACCCGCGACAGCATCATCCAGCTCGCCCGCGATTTCGGCTATGGCGCGGAGGAGCGCAAGGTCACCTTCGACGAGTGGCGCGCGGCGGTGCGCGAGGGCCGCATGACCGAGGCGTTCGCGTGCGGCACGGCCGCGGTCATCACGCCGATCGGCGCGGTGAAATCCCGCGAGGGGACCTTCGCCATCCACGACAACGAGACGGGGCCGGTGGCGGCGCGCTTCCGCGAGGCGCTGCTCAACATCCAGCACGGCCTCGCCCCGGACCGGTACGGCTGGATGCACGACGTGGTCTGACGAGGAGGCCGCGCGCCGCGCGCGGTCCTCGATCGGCCGCCGCGCGCGCGGTCCTCGATCGGCCGCCGCGCGCGCGGTCCTCGATCGGCCGCCGCGCGCGCGGTCCTCGATCGGCGCCCCGCGCGCGCGGTCCTCGATCGGCCGCCGCGCGCGCCTACTCCGCAGCCTGCGATTTCTTCGCTTTCGCCGTCATGCCGTATTCGTGCAGGCGGTACTGGATGGTGCGAATGCTGATGTCGAGGAGCTCGGCCGCGCGCGTCGTCGAGCCGTTCGTCGCCTCGAGCGTCGACAGGATGGCATAGCGCTCGATCTCCGCCATGGTGGCGCCCGGGATGCGCAGGGCGCCCTTGGCGACCGGCGCCGCGTCGATGGGGAGGTGCTCCGCGTCGATGCGCGTCTCGTCGCACAGCACGACGGCCCGCTCGATCGCGTTCTCGAGCTCGCGCACGTTCCCCGGCCACCGGTGCGCGACGAGCTTCGCCCGCGCCGCGTCGGTGAACCCCTCGATCTTGCGGTGGTTCTCCGCCGCGAACCGGCGGAGAAAGTGGTTCGCGAGGAGCAGCACGTCGGTGTCGCGGACGCGCAGCGGGGGCATGTCGATGTGGACGACGTTGAGCCGGTAGTAGAGGTCCTCCCGGAAGCGGCCCTCCTGCACGGCCGCCGCGAGGTCGCGGTTCGTCGCCGCGATGAGGCGCACGTCGACCGACACGGTGTCGTTGCCGCCGACGCGCTCGAACATCCTCTCCTGGAGCACCCGGAGCAGCTTCACCTGCGTCGAGGGCGCGATCTCGCCGACCTCGTCGAGGAAGAGCGTCCCGCCGTGCGCCTGCTCGAACCGCCCGATGCGCCGCTTGTCGGCGCCGGTGAAGGCGCCCCGCTCGTGGCCGAACAGCTCGCTCTCGAGCAGCGACTCCGCGAGCGCCGCGCAATGCAGCGTCACGAAGGGCGCCCTGGCGCGCGGGCCCTTCGCGTGAATGGCGCGCGCGAGCTCCCCCTTGCCGGTGCCGCTCTCGCCGGTGATGAGCACCGTCGCCCGCGCGCCCGCCACCTGCCGGGCCATCCGGTAGACCTTCTGCATCGCCGGGCTCGCCCCGATGAGCCCCTCGACGCCCTCGCCCTCGCGCTCGCGCAGCTGCCGGCGCAGGTTCTCCGCCTCGGCCCGGAGCGCGCTCCGCTCGAGGGCGCGCTCGAGGGAGACGAGGAGCGCGTCGAAGTCGACCGGCTTCGTCAGGTAATCCTCGGCCCCGGCCCGCATCGCCTGCACCGCGGAGCTCACGTCGCCGAACGCGGTGACGACGATCACCGGCAGCGCCGGATCCTGCTCGCGGAGCTTCCCGAGCAGCGTCACCCCGTCCATCCTGGGCATCTTCAGATCGGTGACCACGACGTCCGGCGGCCGCTCCGCCGCGATCTCGAGCGCCGCGGCGCCGTCGGCCGCCGCGTCCACGGCATAGCCCTCCTGTCGCAGGAGCTTCTCCAGCCCCGAGCGCGCGCTCGCCTCGTCGTCCACGACGAGCACCCTCGCGCCCTGTCTATTCTCAGCGTTCATGTCGTCCCTTCCGAAGGCCGCCAGAGGATACCGCGCCTCTCGGGCGTCGCGATCCTCCTTCTGCCGCGGCGCGCCTCCGCCGACGACGGCGTGCCGGCGAGCGCCGGCGAGCGCCGGCTGGAGGCCCGGCGCGAGGGCCGCGCCGTCGCGGTCGCCGAGGGAGGCGCGCCGCGCGGCCTCGCGGAAGCGACGAGGCGCCGTCAGCGGCTCTCGGTCGCGTCGACGTTGTCGCGGATGCCCGCGCCGAGGTCGGAGAGCTCCGCGGCGAGCATCACGGTGAGATCGTCGGCCGTGACGATGCCCGTCACCTTGCCGTCGTGGCGGACGATCGGCAGCCGCCGGACGCCGCGCTCGCGCATCAGGCGGAGCGCCGTCTCGATGCTGTCGGACTGCTGGAGCGTCGTGGGGTCGTACGTGACGATCTCGGACACCAGCGTCTTCTCGGGCTCGCGCGCGTCGGCCATCACCCGCATCACGAGATCGCGATCGGTGAGGATGCCAATGGCGCGCGCGCCCTGCGTGACGACGACGCAGCCCACGCGGAAGTCGCGCATCCGGCGCGCGACGTCGATGGCGGTCTCGGTGAGGTCGGCGCTCACGGCGCCATGCTCGAAGCGGCTGAGGCACATGCCCGGATCCGTTGCACGACGCGCGCCACGGCGGCCGAGCCCGCCGCTCCGCGCCCGGCGTCCCGCGCCCTGGCCCGCGGGCGCGCGCGGGCCCGGATCCGCGGTACTCATGGCGGCGGGAGGCCTCGCGGCGGAAAGTCGCCGCGCGGCGGGGTGGTGCTCAAATTTGCCCGGAGAGAGTTCACATGAAGGCGGGAAGGCAGGAAGATCATTGATCTTTTCTTCCCGCCTTCCCGCCTTCATGTTCAATTTTGAGCACTGCCCGTGGCGGGGGGACCGGCCGCAGCGGTTGCACGGGGGCGCAAGCCGTTCGCCGGGCCGGGCGCCCGCCGGCGAGGGCCGGGGCTCAGGCCGGGGTGGGGGAGGGGCGCGGCGCAGGGGCGCTCGGCGGCGCGCCGGCGGCGCGAGAGGACACCGCCTCCACGCTGGAGCGGAGCTCGGCGCTCAGGGCGGCGTAGTCCAGCGGCTTCGTGTGCACCACCGCCTCGGGCTCGAGCCCTCGCCCGAGCCGCGCCACGAGCTCGGGGTAGCCGGTGAGCACGAAGAGCGGGAGATCGGGCCGGAGCGACCGCGCGAAGCGCGCGACCGCGAGGCCGTCGGCGTGGGGCATGCGGAAGTCGGTCACCAGGACGTCCGGGGCCGGCGTCCGGGCGAGCCGCGCGAGCGCGAGGGCGCCGTCGGTGGCCAGCTCCACCCGGAAACCGTCGTCTTCGAGCAGGCGCGCGAGCAGGCGCGCGGTGCGGACGTCGTCGTCCACGAGGAGGATCAGCGGCTGTTCGAGGCTGCGTGGTTCCACGCCGGGCGATCTACCAACTTGCGTGCCAGCGCCGAGGGGCGGCCCGCGCGCGCCGCCGCGGCGGGGAGCTCAGCCGGACAGGCGGATCGGCAGCGTCACGCGGAACAGCGTCTTCCCCGGGCGGCTCTGGAACTCGATGGCCCCCTCGTGATCGGTGATGATGCGGTGGGCGATGGCCAGGCCGAGCCCGGTGCCGTTCGGCTTCGTCGAGTAGAACGGGTCGAAGATCGGCGCGTCCGGGGTCGCGATCCCGGGGCCGTCGTCCTCCACCTCGACGACGGCGTGGCGCGGCTGCCGGCGCGCGCGGAGGGTGACGGCGCCGCCGCCGGCCGCACCCACCGCCTCGAGCGCGTTGCGGAGGAGGTTCAGGAGGACCTGCTCGATCTTCGCGGGATCGAGATCGAGCACGACGTCGGTCGAGGGCAGATCGACCGTCACCTCGGCGCGCGCGCCGCCGCCGTCCGAAGAGGGGGCGACGCGCGCCGCCCGCTCGCAGAGCGCGACGAGGGACGTCGGCTTCACGACCAGCGGCTTCGGCCGGGCGAAGTCGAGGAACTCGCTCACCAGCTCCGACAGGCGGCGGATCTCGTCGCGGACGACCTGGATCGCCTCCAGGGTGTCCGGATCCCCCATGCCGGCGCGCGCGAGCCCGCGCTCGAGGAAGGTCACGTGCAGCTGCGCGCCGTTGAGCGGGTTCCTGATCTCGTGCGCGAGGCCGGCCGCGAGCGTCCCGACCGCGGCGAGCTTCTCGCTCTGGCGCACGCGCGCGGCGAGCGCCTTCTCGTCGGTCGTGTCCTGCCCGATGGCGAACAGCACCACCTCGTCGTCCGCGGAGGAGGGGGCGTACGCGAGCTGCCATCGCACGTCGCGGATCTTGCCGGAGCGCGCGCGGAGGCTGCTCTCCAGCAGATCCGCGCCGGGGCGGCGGCCCGCGGCGACGTCCTTCACGAGCGCGCCGTGATCGGCGCGGAGCTCCTCGGGGAGCAGCGCCTCGACGAACGGCATGCCGAGGATGTCCTCGCGCGCGAACCCGGTGATCCGCTCGGCCTCGCGGTTGAAGAGCCGCACGACCGCCTGCGCGTCGAGGCCGACGACGAGGACGCGGGCGAGCTCGACGGCGCTCTTGTACCGGTGCTCGGTGCGCGCGAGCGTGCGGCCGACCTGCTCGCGGTCGAGGCGCTCGGCGCGCTGCGCGCGCGCGAGGAAGTCGTCCCGGTACGTCTCCAGCATGATGGCGAGCTCGAGATCGAGCACCTTGCTCACCGCGGATCGGACCGCGATCGCCTGCGCGAGGGGCGCGCCCTCGGCGATCTCGTCGAACGCGAGCCGGATGAGCGTCATCGCCGTGAACATGTACCGCTGCGGCAGCCCGACCCGGACGTGGATCCGCCCGATCTTCGCGGCCTCGTCGAAGTACGCCGCGTCGTAGGGCCCCGTGCAGATCCGCGTCATCCAGCGGACGAGCGATCGCTTGAGCCGCTCCACCTGATCTTCGCCGGTGAAGACGTCGTGCGCGCCCTCGTGCTCGCGGATACGGTCGTAGAACTCGCCCGCGATGCGGGGGAAGTGCGGCGCCGCGTGCGCGTGAAACGCGGCCAGCCGGGCAGCGTCCTCCTCGTCGAAGCGAACGTATCGCTTGATCTCGTCGAAGAGCGTCTCGCGCGCGGGCACGGCGCCAGAGCCTACCATGAGCACACGTTCGCGGCGGCGGACCACGATCTCGCGCGCTCCAGGATCGCCTCGAGCGCCGCCGCGTCCTCGCCGCCGCGCGCGACGATCTCCGGCGAGGGCGGCGCCTCGTACGCGGAGCCCACGCCGGGGAGCGCGCCGATCTCGCCGGCGCGGGCCGCCCGGTAGAGCCCCTTCGGATCGCGCTCGCGGCAGACCTCGGGAGAGACATCCATGTAGACCTCGACGATCCGCGGCGCGAGCGCGCGGGCGCGGTCGCGGTAGGCGCGGCGGTGCGCGGTCGCGGCCACGACCGCGATCGGCCCCTGCCGCGCGATCAGCGCCGCGAGCCGCGCGAGCGTCTCGTAGAAGGCGTCGCGCTCCCGCGGCGTGTAGCCGGGCCGCGGGACGAGCGCGTCGCGCACGTCGTCGCCGTCGAGCAGGCAGCTCGCCCGGCCCTCGCCGAGCAGCGCGCGGTGCACCCGCGCGGCCAGGGTGGACTTGCCCGACGCGGGGAGCCCCGTGATCCAGACGACCCCGCCGCTCACGCGAACAGCCCCTCGGCGTCGGCCGGATCGAAGCGCGGGGCGTCGAGGGCGCGCTCCGCGAGGGTGAGCAGCGCGTCCCTCGCGCGCGGCGTGACCGCGGGGTACCAGCCGGGGTTGGCCAGCACGAGCGCGCGCCACGCGAGGAACGGCGCCGCCGCGTCGAGCACGCCCGCGGCGCCGCTCCAGCCGAGGTAGACCTCCCAGAACCGCCGCCACAGCGCGCCGAGGCCGCCCTGCCATGCGCCGGGCGCGTCCAGCGCGAAGAACACGTAGTTGATGGCGAGGCAGGTGACGTCATCCGCGGGGTCGCCCTGCGATCCGCGGCTCGTGTCGAGGAGCGTGAGCCGCGACGCGCCGTCGAACACGATGTTGAAGGGGTGGAAATCGCCGTGCGTGCGCGCGAGCCGGTGGTCCTTTCCGCGGAGCTTCCACCGCCACTCGACGCAGCGCCGCTCGATGGCCTGGAGGCGCGCGGGCGGCGCGCCCGGCGCGTCGTCCGGATAGCCGTCGATGATGCCGAAGACGCCCTCCCCGTGGCCGACGAGATCGCGCACCGCGCGGCGGTAGCTGCCCGGCTGCGCGCCCTGCTCGCCGTGGAGCGCGATGAGGTAGCTGGCGAGCGCCTCGCAGCGCGCGAGATCCTCCGGGCGCGCGCGGCGCTCCCGCGCGATCCGCCGCAGATCCGCGGCGTAGACGTCGCCCTCGGCGTAGGTGGTCAGGAGGTAGAACTCGCCCGCGTCGCGGAGGGACAGGGAGCGCCCGTCGCGGGTCAGCGAGCCGACGTCCACGACCTCGACGTGCGCCGGGATCGACCCGAAGGTGTCGAAGGCGAGCAGCATCTCCGCCGCGCGATCCGCCCGCCGGTCGTGCCCGAACGCGTTCGCGGTCGACGTGTGCAGCACCAGCCGCTGCCTCGAGCCATCGCGCCTCACCACGGTGATCCGGCGGGGGACGCCGTAGCCGGCGGCCTTCTCGGTCAGGTCGTGACCGGGGCCGCCGTCCGGTCCCAGGGGGGTGATCTCCTCGACCCGGGCGTCCGGCAAGGCCGCCTCGACGAGCTGGCGGAGCTGGCGTGAGGGATCGGGCTCGGCAGGCAATACCGTCTTGGCGCTCATGGTGTGTCCTCGGGCGCGTGGGCGTGGTGACGTGCTGACGTGGCCATCGAGGACCACCGAACGAGCAAAAAGCAGGCCGCGTGCCGGATGAGCCTGGTCGCGCCGCCGGGCGGGTTGTTGCGAGATGCCGACCTCGATCCGGGCGGGGCGCCGCGCGGGGCGGCAGGCCGAGGGGGGGCGGCCGCGCTCGCAGGACGTGCGCCCGCGCGCGAGGCGTGCGCGGCGTCGTGGGAGGTGCGGATCAATGGTCCGGGCGGCCGAAATGCGGGAGATCGAGCGGGATCGGCCCGACGTGGTAGGACCGCATCATCTCGTTGTCCTCGTGCTCGAGGATGTGGCAATGCCATATGAACGCGCCCTCGTGGCGGAACTTCATCTTGATGCGCGTGATCGCGTTCTCCGTCGCGTTCACCGTGTCCTTGAAGCCCGTCTCCCAGGGCTCCGGCGGGCTAATCGCGCCGGTCATCTTGTCCTCCCGATTGAGGACCTGGAACTCCACATTGTGGACATGGATCGGGTGCGGCATGTAGGTGTCATTGTGGAGCTCCCAGATCTCCGTGTCCCCGGGGTCCGGGTGCTCCGTGATGCGGTCGTGGAATTTGAGGCCCAGCCGCTGCCCGGTCTGAAGATCGATGATCCCTTGCAAGAGCAGGAGCGAGCGGTCGTGCGCGGTCGTCTTCTCCGTCAGGAGCAGGGGGCGTGTCAGGCGCTCCGGTCCGTGCGGGGTGAAGCAGGGCAGCGTGAGGCGGTCCGGCGGCGTGCTCGTGTCCACGCTCGTCGCCGGCACCACCCGGAACAGCATCACCTCGGTCGTGTAGTCCCGTTGCTCTTCTGCCATGAGCGCTGCCATGTGGGCCAGGTGAGCCTGCGTGGGCCCGCTCTCGGAGACGTTGAGGAGGAGGATCTCCGTGCCGACAGGGATGCTCGTGAAATCGACGATGAGGTCCGCGCGCTCGGACGGACCGAGCGTGAGCGTATCGACCTCGACCGGAGCGGGGAGGAAGCCTCCCGCGTCCGTGCCTATCACCCAGAACCTGTGGACCTTGGCCCCGTCGCTCAGCCGCAGGCCCACGTACCGCGTGTTGCAGGCATTCAGGACGCGGAAGCGGTAACGACGCTGCTCGACCTCCAGGTACGGCCACGTCCGGCCGTTGACGACCATGGCGTTGCCCACGAAGGCCGGCACCCAGATCGGCGGCGGCTCGTCGTGCGCGGGGGCCGTCCCGAAGGCCGCGGCGTCGTGCCCGTTGCTCTCCGGGTAGTAGAGCGAGCCGTCGTCCTTGAACATGCGATCCTGGATCACGAGCGGGATCTCGTACACCCTTGTGCCTGGACAGTCGCCCAGCCTCGGCGGGGGGCCTGGCAGCACGCCCGGCGGCAGGTCGTCGGGGCCGCCGCGGATCAGGTAGAAGCCGGCCGGGCCCGCGTACACGTTGACGCGGGTGATGCCGAGCGTGTGGTCATGATACCAGAGCGTCGCCGCCCGCTGATCGTTCGGGTACTCGTACAGGGCAGCCCCTGGCTCCCACAGGCTCGCGAGCGACTGGGGATTCTTCTTGAAATAATCGAAGTAGGTGCCGGTCCTCGCGTATTCCGGGGGAATATCGGACGCCGCGGGGAGATACCAGGCTTCCGGGTGGCCGTCGAACTCCTGGGCCACCGGGGCGATCCCGTGCAGGTGGGTCACGATCGGCACCGGACCCCGGTAAGGCCCGTCGGGGCAGTGGCGCGTGTGCTTGCAGGACGCGTCGCGGTCCTTCAGCCCGCCGGGCGGGTTCGCCCAGTGGAGGGTCGGGTCGACGGGGAGCAGGTGCGGGAGGAAGCGGCCGGTCAGGGGATCTTTGAGATCGTTGATCCACTTCACGCGCACCGGCCTCCGCCACTCGGCCTCGATGGTGAACGCGGGATACGAGAACGTCTCCGGGTGATGGATGGACCCGTAGCCCCACACCGTCGTGGGCGGCAGGCCGAGCTCCGGCGGCAAGATGTGCTGCTCGAACTGCCGGACCGCGATCTCGTAATAGTCGACCAACGCGCCAGGGCCGAAGTGCTTGCCCGACCGCGGCATGACCTGCGGGATCGTGAGCGGCTGCGTGAATCTGGGGATGTCCCCGGCGTGGAGCGTCGGCGCGTGGCGAGGGACAGCGCGCAGCGCGCCGGGGGCAGCGCTCGCGAGCCCGTGGCGCCGGAGCACCACGAGACCGCCGGCCGCGGATAAGCCGTACTTCAAGAGCAATCGTCGCTTCAACGAGGGCATGGGACCTCCTGGCGCCGCCATCGGTGGTGGTGCGCGCGCAGGAGTAGGATGGCGGGGGTGTAGGTCCGAGCACCCAGGAGGTACCGGATTGGGGTTGCTGGACCCACATGAACGGGTCCTGAGATGGCACGCAGAAGGCGGCGCTCAGGCGCTGTTTTCCTGACCGGGTTCGCCTCGGTCGGGGCGCCGTGCGCCGCGGCGCGCCCGACCTGCCAGGCGATCCAGCGGCCCTCGAGGCCGAGGATCACCCGCGCGGGCGATCACGTCATCACCGCTCGATGAGGAGAGGCCGCATCATCTCGTTGTCCTCGTGCTCGAGGATGTGGCAATGCCACACGAACAGCCCGGGGTTGCCGAACTTCACCTTGATGCGCGTGATCTGACCGGCCAGCGCGCCGACCGTGTCCTTGAAGCCCTCCTCCCCGAGGAACGGAGGCTCGGGGGGCGCGGACTGGTCGAGCACCTGCCGGTTGACGACCTGGAACCGCGCGTTGTGGAGGTGGATCGGGTGGTCGTCCACGGTGAAGTTGTGGAGCTCCCAGAGCTCGATATCGTCCACATCGGGCTTCTCCGTGATGGGATCGTCCCAGTGGAGCGGCACCGGCCCGCCCGCGGCGTCGACGATGCCGAGGAGGTTCCGGATCGGGCCCACGCCCTCCAGCTGCTCCTCGTTCAGGGACACGCGGCGTATCGCCTCCTCGTCTCCGAGCGGATCGAACGCCGGCAGCACGAGCTTCTCGGGAGGCGTGCTCGTGTCCCTGCTCGTCGCCTTCTTCACCCGGAACTGCATGACCTGGCCCGTGGTGTCCGGGTCGGCCACGGCGGACATGCCCGGCATGCCGCCGTGCGTCTCCGGTCCGACGTTGAGGAGGAGGATCTCGGTGCCGACCGGGACGCGGCTGAAATCGACGATGACGTCCCAGCGCTCGGCATTTCCGATGACGAGCTCGTTGGTCTGCACGGGCCTGGGGAGGAAGCCTTCGTCGGAGCCGATCACCCAGAACGGGAGCCCGTTGCTCAGCCTCAGGATCAAGAGCCTCGTGTTGCTGCCGTTCAGGAGGCGGAACCGGTAGCGGCGCTGCTCGACGTTGAGGAAAGGCCACGTCCGGCCGTTGACCAGGATCGCGTTCCCGAGGAACTCGGGAACCCAGTACGGCGCCACGGGGCCGTTCGGCTTGTACACGTCCTCGGCGAGCTCGGGCGGAAGCCCGCGGCTCTTGGGGTAGAAGAGCGAGCCGTCAGCGTTGAACGAGCGGTCCTGGATCACGAGCGGGATCTCGAACACCTCGGCGTCCGGACGGTCGCCCGGCCTCGGCGCGGGTCCGGGCAGCACCCCCTTCGGCAGATCGTCGGGACCGCCGCGGATCAGGTAGAAGCCGGCGAGCCCGGCGTACACGTTGAGCCGGGTGATGCCGAGCGCGTGATCGTGGTACCAGAGCGCCGTCGGCCGCTGGCGGTTCAAGTACTCGAAGACGGCCGTCCCTGGCTCCCACAGGCGCCCGAGCCGGGATGTCCTCCGGAAGATGTCGTAGAAGGTCCCGGTCCTCGCGAAGCCGCGCGGGATGTTCTCCGCCTTCGGCAGAAACCACGCTTCCGGGTAGCCGTCGCTCTCCTGCTCGACCGGGGTCGCCCCGTGGAGGTGGGTGACGATCGGCACCGGGCCCCGGTAAGGATCCGGCGGGCAAGGGCCCCTGAACTTGGGGGCCGTGTCGCGGCCGTCCACCCCGCCGGGCGGGTTGGCCCAGTGGAGGGTCGGGTCGACGGTGAACAGGTGCGGGAGGAAGCGGCCGGTCCGCGGGTGGGTGAGGTCGTTGATCCACGTCACGCGCACCGGCTTCCGCCACCTGGCCTCGATGGTCCACCCGGGATACGAGAACGTGTCCGGATGCCGGGCGGAGCCGTACGCCCACACCGTCGTGAGGTCGAAATCCGGCGGCAAGACGCGCTGCCTGATCTGCCGGACGGCGATCTCGTATTCGTCGATGGGAGCGTCGTGGCCGATGCGCCCCCGCGCCTCGGGCATGACGGGCGGAATGAGCAGCGGCAGCCTGTACTTGGGGATATCGCGGCCGCGCAGCGTCGGTGCCGACTCCGGGACGAAGGCGCATTCGCCGACGCTCGCGAGCGCGACGTCCTCGCGGGGGAGCATAAGGAGCCCGCCCGTCGTGGTCAGACCGTACTTCAAGAATAGTCGTCGATTCAGTGAAGACATCGGATCTCCTTGCGCCGCAATCGGCGACGCGAGCGTGCGACCATCATGACGGCCGCGCGGATCCGAGCCATCCAGGAAGCTCCGGATTTAGGGTTCCTGCGCGCTCACGAGCAGGTCCCGAATCACCATCGATGCGCTGCGATCGAGCGCTGTTCGTGCAGCTGGAATCCGCCTCGGTCGAGGCGCACGGCGCTCAAGGGAGATCCGATGACATGATGCGTGTCATCGATCATCAAGCGGCGGAACCGCGAGCGACCTCTCGTCGGCGAGGTCGCTCGCGGCGCCGGAGCGGGTTTCGTCCGCCGGCTACTTGGCCGCCGGCCACTGGTCCTTCGGGAGGTCCTTGTAGACGTCCTCGACCTTGTGGAACCCGTCGGCGATGACCGTGGACGCGAGGTTGCTCTTGTCCACGGCGATCGGCGCGATGAGCACGCTCGGGACGTCCTTCTTCCCGTTGTTGACCGTCTGCGTCTTCTCGCCGATCTGCTCCTTCTTCGCCATCTTGATGGCGAGCTCGGCGGCCTTCTCGGCGAGGGACTTGATCGGCTTGTAGACGGTCATGCTCTGGGTGCCGGCCGCGATCCGCTGGCACGCGGCGAGCTCGGCGTCCTGGCCCGAGACGACGACCTTGCCGGCGAGCTTCTGCTCGCCGAGCGCCTGGACCGCCGCGCCCGCGAGCCCATCGTTCGAGGCCACGACGGCCGTGACGTTATTGTTGTTCTTGGTGAGGGCGTTCTCGGTGATCTTGAGCGCCTCGACCGGCTGCCAGTCCTTGGCCCACTGGTCCGCCACGACCTTGATGTCGCCCTTGTCGATGAGCGGCTTCAGGATGTTCATCTGCCCTTCGCGGAAGAGCTTCGCGTTGTTGTCGGTCGGGGAGCCGCCGATGAGGAGGTAGTTCCCCTTCGCGGCCTGCTTCACGAGCGCCTCGGCCTGGAGCTCGCCCACGCGGACGTTGTCGAAGGACACGTAGAGGTCGACGTCGGAGTCGAGGATCAGCCGGTCGTACGCGATGACGGGCACGTTCTGCTTGTGCGCCGACTCGACGATGGTGGCGGTCGTCTTCGCGTTGTGGGGCACGACCACGAGCACGTCGACGCCCTGCGTGAGCAGGTTCTCCGCCTGCGAGTTCTGCAGGGCGTCGTCGCTGTTCGCGGACTGCACGAGCACCTGCGCCCCGAGCTGCTCGGCCTTCGCCTTGAACAGGTCGCGGTCGCGCTGCCACCGCTCCTCCTTCAGGGTATCCATCGAGAAGCCGATCGTGATCTTCTTCTTGTCCGCCCCCTTGGCGTCCGCGGTCTTCGGGGCTTTGTCATCGGTCTTGCCCGCGTTCGTCTCGCCCTCGGAGGCCGGCTTCGAGCAGCCGGTCGAGAACGCGAGCGAGATCATGGCCATGAGAAAGGTGGAGCGACGAATCAAGGTGACCTCCGAGTCAGATGAGGGATAGGGGCCCGTGCTCGGGCCAAATGGCTACTCGATTGTGTTGATGTTGTCCGCGTAGCTCATGATGATGTTGAGCGTTTCCGTGTCGTCGTCGTACACCGAGTACCACCCCTGGAGCTCGTGGGGCGGATCGCCGATGTAATCGTTCCCGAGGAGCCAGTAGTCGTTGCCGTCGTCCGACGGCCTCCCGGTGCCGGCCCACGCCCAGAAGTTCACGCCCGCGAGCTCCGGGTTGTTGACGACGGCGTCGAAGACGGTCGAGTAGTACTCGTTCCGCTTCTCGACCGTCGACGCGACGGGCTCGGACTTGTCGTCCCGCGCGAGCCCGAACTCCTCGACGACGATCGGCTTGTTCAGCGCCTTGGCGTGCTCGATCTGCAGATCGATGTACCCGTTGCTCTTCGTGATGGCCGCCTGGAGCGACCTGTCGGCGGTGCTGTCGGCCGGCAGCGACGGGTCGTACCACTCCCAGTTCTCCGGCCAGACGTGGAAGGTGAGGTAATCGATGCCGGACACGGCGTGGAAGGCCCGGTAGTCGCTGTTGGCGTAGTCGCCCCAGTTGTACGAGAGGTCGCCCTCCGAGCCGATCGAGACGAGGTGGTTCTTGTCGATGTCCTTGATGAACTTCGCGTTCCGCTCGACCCAGAGCTTGAACAGCGCGCCCCAGCCCTTGAAGGACCGCGGCTCGTTCCCGAGCTGCCACGCCATGATCCCCGGGTGGTCCTTGAGCTTCTCGATAACGACCTTGGCCCGGCTGAAGTAGAACTCCTGTGCCTTCTTGTTGCAAAAGAACAGGCTGGAGAGATCCATCTGGTCGGGCCAGGGGTTCGTGTTCGGGTCGAGCGTGCCCGAGTGGGGGATCGCCCACTCGTTGATGGCCACGGCCTGGCAGTCCTCGCCGGTGCCCTCGCGGAACCGGATCGAGCCGTTGAACGGCACGTCGTAGCCGGCCGCGAGCAGGGGGGCGTTCGTCTCGGGGTGGGTCAGGCCGACCTGGTACGCGCCGAAGTCCTCCCCGCAGGAGGTGTCCGGCTCCTCGTGGGCCCACTTCATGTACTGGGGCATCCCGCCGGACCAGTGCCAGAAGTCGTTCAGCGTCATGACCGCCTTCATGCCGCGGCTGTGGATCTCGTCGAGCACCGTCACCAGGTGGTCCGCGAACTCCTCGAGCTTCGGGTCGGCGCACGGCTCGTCCGACGACGCGGGGAAGATCCGCTGCGGGCCGTACTGCTGATCGTTCTGCTGCGACTCGGGGATGTCGCCCTCGCTGAGCGCCATGATGCGGAGGTTCTGAACGCCGTGGGCATCGAGGATGTCGAGCTCCGTGCGCAGGCGCTCGAGGGGGATGAAGGGAGCCGACCAGAAGTTCGTGCCCATGTACTTGTACGGTTTCCCGTCGAGCGTGAGCATACTACCTTCCGCGCGGACGTAGCACTTTTCGGGTTGCTCGGCGCACTCGGGCGCCCCGCCGCCCCCGGTTCCGTCCCCGCCGCCCCCGGTGGCGTCGCTGCCGCCGCCCCCGGCGGCGTCGTTGCCGCCGCCCCCGCCTCCGCCGTCGCCGCCGCCGGTCGCGTCGCCGCCGCCGCCCCCGGCGCCCCCGGTGCCCGAGGCCGCTGGGTCGGTCGTGTCGGACGTGCACGCGGCGAGGGAGAGCAAACCCAAAGCGAGCAACAAGGTCTTCTTCATCGTCGGTCGTTCCTTACCTGGTTCGAGTGTCGTTCCTCAAGCGTGGCTGAGCGCCGCCGCCGCAAGCACACGGCCCGCGCGCGGCGGCGCGCCGGGCAGGCGCGCCGCCGTCGTGGTGATCGTGTTGCCGTGGCCACAGCGAGCTGCCCGGTGTCGCGCCGATGCAAATCTCCGCTCAGGGTGTCGTCGTCGCACCGGCGCGGTTCATGGCAGACCACTTAATCGGTTCAGCGTCAACGGCGAAGTCGCGCCGAGCGGCGCCGCACCGGCGAGGGCGCGGCGCTCGAAACGAGCGGTGGAGCTCGGCGGGCGCGGCGCGAGGAACGCGCCGGAGAGATCGCGGAAGAACGCGCCGGCCGGGGTCGGCCGGTGAGGTGCGCCACCGGGCGTGGCGGGGGTGTTCAGGCTAGAATGGCCGAGCGTGGCCGAGCCGCTGGGCGCTCGGCTCCGCGGAGGACGGGGGCATGTCGCCGAGCTTGATCCTGTTTGCGGTGCCGGCTTTTTTCGCGCTCATCGGCGTCGAGCTCTGGCTTTGCCGCCGCCGCGGGCGGCGCGACTACCGCTTCTCGGACGCGCTCGCCAACCTCTCGTGCGGGGTCGGCCAGCAGGCGCTCGTCTCCGTCGTGAGCGGCGGGGTGCTCGTCTATCTCTTCCTCTTCGAGCGCGCCGCGCTCGTGCGGCTGCCGCCGGGCGCGGCGTCGAGCTGGCTGGCCTGCTTCGTCGCGGTCGACTTCTGCTATTACTGGGCGCACCGCGCGAGCCACCGCGTGAACTTCCTGTGGGCGGCGCACGCGGTCCACCACCAGAGCGAGCACTACAACCTCTCGGTCGCGCTGCGCCAGAGCTGGGTCCAGCGGGCGTTCTTCTGGCCGTTCTTCTGGCCGCTCGCCTTCCTCGGCTTCCCGCCCGCGATGGTCGTCACGACGTATACGTTGAACATCCTCTATCAGTTCTGGATCCACACGCAGCTCGTCGGCCGCCTCGGTCCGCTGGAGTGGGTGCTGAACACGCCGTCTCATCACCGGGTGCACCACGGCGTCGATCCCGAGTATCTCGACAGGAACCACGGCGGCGTGCTCATCGTGTGGGATCGGCTGTTCGGCACCTTCCGCGCGGAGGGGGCGCCGCCGCGGTACGGCGTGGTCCAGCCGCTCGCGAGCTTCAGCGCGCTGCGCGCGAACGTCGACCCGTGGCGGAAGCTCGCGCGCATGGCGGCGGCGGAGCCGCGCCTCGCCGGCAAGCTGCTCGTCTGGCTCCGGCCGCCGGACTTCCGGTCCGCGGCGGCCCCGCCCGAGGAGGGCCCGCTGCGCACCGATCCGGGCTACGTCCTCCACGACGTCGAGCGCTCCCCGCTGGTGCGCGCGCTGGCGGCGGCGCTGTTCCTCGCGGCGCTGCTCGGCGCGATCGCGTTCCTGTACGCGGCGCCGGGCCTCGCCCGGGGCCCGCTGTGGGCGGGGGCGGCCGCCATCGTCGCCGCGCTCGCCGCGGTCGGAGCGCTGCTCGACGGGCCGAGCTCGCCGGAGGCGCGGGGCGCGCCGACGGCCGCGAGCTCGCCGAAGGGGATGCCGATCTCGCCGGGCTGAGCCCGCGCCGCCTAGGCCGGCCGGCCAGCCTGCGCCGGCGGGCGAGTCGACGTGACGACACCCGGCGGGCGCTCAACCCCCCCTCCGCCGCGTCGGGGTTGGCGGACAGAGGGGATGGTCGATTTCGTGCTCGCGCGCGCGGCGTGCGCGAATGCCGCCGGCATGCGCTTGAGATCGATGGCGAGATCGCATATCCCGGATCCATCGGTCTCGATGGTGCCGGGAGCGTATCGGCATCTCGAGAGCGGTTTGCTCTTCTCCGCGCCGGCGCGAATGTCGACGCCGCCTCGGGTGGAGCTGGCCGAGCGACGATCTCGCTGAGAGTCGCGCTCGGGAGAACGTCATGGACCCCAGTTCCAGGGAGAGTTGCGACATGATGACTCCGGCATGGTCGTGGGCCCGGGCGCTCCTCCTGAGCGCCGTCGTCCTCGCGGCGGCGCCAGGATGTCCCTCGAATGTCCGCCCGGAGGACGAGCCGCGCGCTTCCGGCGGCGGGGCGGGCGCGAACGACGGCGGCGGCGGGGCTGGCGGCGACGGCGGTGGCGGCGGCGGTGCAGGGGCGTGCGTCGACGACGACCCGTGCACGGCCGAGCGCCTCGATGCGTCCGGCCAATGCATCTACCCGGCGGCCCCGGATGGAACGCCCTGCGGGCGCGGCGACGTCTGCTCGGCCGGCGATCGGTGCGTGGGCGGCGCGTGCACGGAGGTGCCCGTCTCGGTGCCCGCGGAGATCTACGGCACGGGTTGGGGCTACGGCGCGGCGCCGGCCGAAGGCCCCAGCTTTCCGCTGGAGGGCATGGCGGAGTTCCTGTCGAACGACCGGATCCTGTTCGGCGAGCGGCTCGGTGGGAACGGCCTGTCGCTGTCCCTGGTCCGGGTGGACGAAGGCGGATTGCAGCGGCTGGGCCAGCGCACCCTGGACATCGGCGTCGAGCATTACTTCGGCAGCTGGGACTGGTCTGACGGGCTCCTCACCTCGTTGGTCCCGCTGGGGCCGGACCGTGTCGTCGTCGTCGGGACGCGGCAGCGGCTGGAGCTCCTGGGGCTGGAGGGCGACCGCATCACGACGCTGTCCCAGCGCGCGCTGGACCCGCGCAGCGACAGCATCGTCGGAGGCGCCGGGCGCGGGGACCGCTTCTGGACCTGCGCCGGATCGTGGGTGAGCGCGTGGCGCGTCGGCGCCGACGACGCGCTCGTCGAGGAGACCGCGCACGCCTTCCAGCTCCTGGCGGGGACATGCCGCTCGCTCGCCCTCTCCGCGGACGGAGCTGTCCTGTGGATCGCGACCTCGCACGGCCTCGTGCCCGTGGACGTGTCATCGCCGGCCGGGCCGGTCATCAAGCCCGCGCGCTTCGCCTCCCAGGCCTTCTTCCACGCGCAGCTGAACGACACGTACCTCGTCGCGCAAGAGCTGCTCCGCTACGGGGAGCTGGGCAGCATCCACGTGTTCCGCGTGGCGGACCTGGACGGCGCGGAAGAGCCGGCTCCGGTGAAGTCGTTCTCGCCGGACGAGGGGGCCGATCTCTGGGACCGCCCCCTGGGGTTCGCGCTCCTCGACGACGACCTGCTCGTCGAGTGGTTCCGCGTGAACGGCGCCACCCGCTCCTACGTCGTGGACCGCCACGCCCTGAGCCCGGCGGGCGTCTCGTCCGCGCTGGGCAGCCTCCTCGTGCGCGAGAGCGACGAGGCAGGCCTGCTGCCCTCTCCGCTCCGGCTCGCGGCCCGGGGGCGACACGCCGTCTTGCATCCCTGGCGCCGCGTCGTCGCGCTGGACGGCTCGGCCGCGATGCGATTCCGGACGGGGCTCCACCATGGCTCGCTGGAGCGCATCTGGGCTGGAGAGGACGGCGCGGTCCTGGCGGTGGGGCCCTTCGGCGTGCACAGCGTGGATCTGGGAGATCCGATGGCGCCCGTCCTCACGGCGGGAGGGACGGTGTTTCCGCCGGACATGCAGCGGCTGCGGCTCGCCCCCGCGCCGTCCGAGGCCGGCGCGCTCGATCTGGTGACGCTGCCGTCGAGCGAGGCCAACGTGCATCAGGAAGGCGGCACCGCCGTGCTGAGCTGCCTCGGGCCGGGCGAAGGCGGGCTCCTGGCGCCGTCTGGCCAGCTGCGGATCGAGGGTGGTCCTGCGGTGCTGGCGTCCGCGCCGGGCCAGCTCTTCCAGGCGGCGCCGATCGACGGGGGTGCCTTGCGGCTGCGGCGCTTCGCGCTGCCCGCGCGCTGCGCCGGGGAGCTCCTCGGGCCCGCGTCCGAGCAGATCATCGCGCCGCAGGTCTCCAGCGCGCCGCGCGTGGCCCAGGCCCTCGCTGTGGACGGCGAGCGCGCCGAGGTGCTGCTGGGCCAGCTCTACTACGAGGACCTGGTGGCCGAGATATCGCTGCTCTGGTTCTCCTGGACGGGCGCTGGACCGATGGCCACCGGTACGCTGTCCGGCACCGGGGACCTCACGGCCGTGGCCCTCGCCGGCGATCGCGCCCTGGTCATCGAGAATCGCCAGCACGTCTACGTGCTGCGGCGCGACGGGGAGGACATCGTCGTCCACAACCACGTCGACCTGTCGCAGGCACCGAGCCCGATGCAGGCATCGCGGATCCTCTCCTTCGATGGAACCGTGGCCTGGTTGGCCATCGTCTCACCGTCCGCCGGGGCGCTCGCGCTGCTGGCGGACGACGGGACCGAGCTCGCGCGCTATCCCACGCCGAGCCCGGTGCGGTCCCTCGCGCTCGCTGGGGAGCGGCTCGTCCTCGGGATGAACGAGGCCATCACCATCGCGGCGCCGGTGTGCGGCGCGAGCCGGAGCGCGCGTCGCGCGGCCGGCCCGTCCCCCAACTTCCTACAGAATTGCGACAGCGGGTGCAGCCCGTGAGGTGACGTGTTCCTTCGGGGCTCGGACGGCGCAGCCTCGCCGGTTCCGGGGGCGCCCGCTCCGCGACGCCCGAGGACCGCCGGGCGGAGTGCGGCGCGACGCGATGTCCAGCGCGCAGACAGGCGCTGCCATCCTGGCAGGCTGGCCCCTCGGGCGCGGGGCCTCCGGGGCGCGGATCTCCGCTGTTCTCTCCCGGCATGGAGCGTGAATAGCGCGCTCGCATGGCCATCGAGACGACATCCATCGATCGCGAGGACCGGCTCGCCGGCGTCCTCCTCGGCACGGCGGTCGGCGACGCGCTCGGCCTGCCGCGTGAGGGCCTGTCGCGCCGCCGCGCCGCCCGCCTCTTCGGCGCGGCGCCGCTCGAGCACCGCTTCGTGCTCGGCCGCGGGATGATCAGCGACGACGCCGAGCACGCGTGCATGACGGCGCAGGCCCTGCTGGCCGCGCCGGGGGACGCGGCGCGGTTCGCGCGGTCGCTCGGGTGGCAGCTCCGCGGCTGGCTCGCCTCCCTGCCGGCGGGCGTCGGATACGCCACGTTGCGGGCGATCCTCAAGCTCTGGATCGGGTTCTCTCCGGAGCGGAGCGGCGTCTTCTCGGCCGGCAACGGCGCCGCGATGCGCGCGCCGATCCTGGGCGCGACGCTCGCCCTGACGCCCTCGCGCATCGAGCCCATGGTGCGCGCGTCCACGCGCCTCACGCACACCGATCCGCGGGCCGAGGAGGGCGCGCGGATCATCGCCCTCGCCGCCGCGTATGCCGCGGTGCGCGCGCCGGAGCAGGTGAATCCGGCCGAGCTCTTGCCGATGCTCCGCGAGCGAACCGCGGATCCGGAGCTCGGCCGCCGGCTCGACTGCGCGGCGGAGCTGCTCGGCCGGCGCGCGTCGGCGGCGGATTTCGCCGGGGCGATCGGGCTCACGGAGGGCGTGAGCGGGTTCATCGTGGACACGGCGCCAGCGGCCCTGTTCTGCTGGCTCGCGCACCCGGGCGATTTCCGGCGCACGGTGGAGGACGTCATCCTGCTCGGCGGCGACGCCGACAGCACGGGCGCGATCGTCGGTGGCCTCGCGGGCGCGACGGTCGGGGCGCGCGGGATCCCCGGGGCGTGGCTCGACGGGATCGCCGACTTCCCGCGATCGGTCGCGTGGATGCGGCGCCTCGGCGCGCGGCTCGCGCGGGCGTTCCGCGGCGAGGGCGAGGGCGCCGAGGCGGGGGAGCGCGCTTCCGGTGGGGAAGGGCCGCTCGGCCTCTTCTGGCCGGCGCTGCCGGTGAGGAACCTGCTCTTCCTGGCGTTGGCGCTGGGGCACGGGTTCCGGAGGATGCTGCCGCCCTATTGAGGGGGCCCGCGGCCAAGACGGCATCGCGCGTTCAACGAGCTTGGTGCCGCGGGTCAGAAATCCCGCCATCGGTCGGTCCCCGCAACGGCGCCGAGCGGCCCGGGGCTCCTTCCCGCGGTGCTGCACCCTTCCCGTTGGTGCGGCGCGCTCGTCGCCTCAGAGCGCCGGCGACCGGCGTCATCGATTTTACTTCGGGCTTCAGCGCATAGACGTTGTAGTAGAATGGGTGCTCCTTCAGCCGCTGGCCGACCGGAGCGTCGACGATGACGGGGATGCCGAGCTCCTTCAGATGCGATGACGGGCCGACGCCCGAACGCATCAGGATGGCGGGGCTGCCGTACGCGCCGGCCGACAGGATCACCTGACCGGCCGCGATGGTCTCGCCGCCGACGAGGCGCACGCCGGTCGCGCGGCGGCCTTCGAGCACGACGCTGTCGACGTCGACGCATCCTCGGATCGTCAGGTTCGGCCGGCGGCGCACGTCTGCCGTGAGGTAGGCCATGCCGGTGTTGATCCGCTTGCCGTCGACGACGTTCAATGGGTAGGGCGACACCCCGTGCTGGTCGGCGCCGTTGAAGTCGGTGACGCGCGCGAGGCCGCACCTCTCCGCGGCGAGCACGAACGCGCGCATCGACGCGGTGTTCTCCCCCATCGTGTCACCCAGGCCCGCAGCAGGTCTTCAAGGCCGCTTCTACGGCGAGCAAGCCGTCGGGCTGGAGAGCGTGGCCCCCGCATGCTCTTGCACCAGCTCCTTCACTTGGGAGGCCGGCACCATGAACGACTTGTATTCGTACGGAGGGTCGAAGGCGTCGCCGCTGCCCGTTTGATTTCCGGAGCAGCCCTCGAACAGGTTGCCCGTCGCCTCTTGCACGGAGCCGTCGCCATTCTGCTTGCCCAAGTCAATCGGCTCGTTCTGGTCGATGAAATGGTTGTTCTCGGTCAGCACGTTGCACTTGAAGCCGTTCGATACGCCGAGCTTCGAAGGGCCTACCGAGGTGTCCTCCGTGTAGAGGTTGTTGACGACGTGGATCCACCCGTACCGGCAACGGGGTTGGCGTTCTGCGACACCTGTCCACCAATTGAACATGAAGGTGATGTTGAGCTTGCCCTCGCTCGCGGGCTCGTTGTCCGAGGATGCGATCAGGTTCGACAGGTTGTGATCCCCTCTTTTGCTGTATCCGAAGATGCTCCACGTGAACGTCACGTTGTCGGCCCCCTTGACGACGTCGGCGTTGCCATCTTGCCCGTCCCAGAACTCGGCGTGGTCGACCCAGATGTTCTTGGAGTTGCCCTCGATGCTGATGTTGTCCCACGCCTGGTCGCCGTTGGAGCCCGGCCCACGGACGACGATGTTGCGGAGGATGACGTTGCTCGCGTCCTTGATATGGATAGCCGCTTTGATCTGCGTGCCCGCGTGGAGGCCGACGATGGTTTTGTTCGATTTGATCTCCAGTCGATCCCCGGAGGTCCCCGACCAACCACCGCCCACCGTGCCGTCGACGTGAATCACCCGCGCCTCACCATCCTTGGCGTACTTCAGGAGATCGGCGAAGTTATCGACGACGATGGGCGCGGCGTTGCCTCCGCCCGTGACGTTGAAGGCGCCACCATCGCGACCTGAGCGCGTGGCCCAGCCGATGGGCTTGCACTGGTCCGCGCCCGCACCACCATCACCGCCCCCTGAACCGCCGGAGCCGCCCGAGGCCCCCGTGCCGCCCGACCCGCCCGAGGCCCCCGCGCCACCCGACCCGCCCGAGGCCCCCGCGCCGCCCGACCCGCCCGAGCCGTTCGCGGTCGAGCCCGAGCCACCCACGCCCACCTGGCTGCCACCGCTTCCGCTGCTATCGCCGGTGGTCGAGCTCGTGCCGCCCGCTTCGTTCGGCTCGCTCCCTTCATTGCCACCGCACGAGGCTGCTGCAGCAACGATACCGCCAAACAGCCCCAAAAGAATGTTCTTTCTATTCATGAGGACCTCAGAGGCCGGTCGTGCAATCTCTGAACCACGGGTGATACCCCTCTTCCGTATAAGAAAGATCAATGGCGCTCCGGACTGCGTAAACTGCTCCGATCTACACTGTCAACCGGGAGTTGACGCTTCTATTCAGGCGTGTGAGACCCGCCCCGGTCGACTTCGAACCCCCGCGTACGCTCGGTCGCGCGATGCGCTCTGCCGAGGCCCCGTCCTCAGCCCGGCGCCGTAGACCACACGAAGCCAAAGGACCCTTCCATGGGCGTCCTCCCGCAGGTACGGCCGCGCGCGTCAGCGCACGGAATGGGAGCGCCGAAACAGCTGGCGAACCTCCTCCGCGAGGCTCTGGATGGGACCTTCCACGGGCAGCCCCAGGACGATATCGTGGATCGGCAGGCCTCGCACCGGAGGAGCCGGAAGGCCCCACTCGGCGAGCCAGCCGACCAGCTGTGCCGAAGAGCTCGCGTACACGATGCGTCCGAGCCGGACCCAGCCATGGGCCGCGGCGCACATGGGACAGTGTTCGGTCGAGGTGAAGACCGTCGCCGCGGCTCGCTCGTCGGGGGCGAGGTGCGCAGCCGCCCAGCGCGCCAGCGCGAGCTCCGGATGGCAGGTCGGATCGCCGCCGCCCACGCGGTTGTGATCCTCCGCGAGGACCGTCCCGTCCGCCGCGACCAGCACGGACCCGAACGGTTCGTTGCCGGTCTCCAGCGCCAGCGCCGCGAGCTCGACGCAGCGGCGCAGGTGCCTCATCTCGATATTGCTCGGCATGGTCGTCTCCTTCGGGGTACGGGAGCACGGCTTCGTTCGCGCCGGAGGGGCCCTCGCAAGAAAGGGACCGCTCCAGAGCCATCGGTGAAGCGTGCTCGGCCCGCTGAAGCAGACCGCCGAGCCCCGCGCCTTGGGCAGCCGAGCGGGCTCTTGGCGCGGTCGATGACCGCTGCGCCGATCTCCGGGATGAGCTCTTGCTTGCCCGCGGAGCCGGTCGCTCCCGGCAAGCTCATCGAACGTCTTAATTTTTCTGGGATTTGCTCACGCGAGCGAGCTCGCACAGGGAGATGATGTCCGCTCGACCCGACCCGGAGACCGCCCTCTCGGGAGCGCGCGGGTCACAGCTTCGAGGCGGCGTGGTCCCAGTTCACCAGGTTCCACCATGCCTCGACGTACTTCGGCCGGGCATTGCGGTAGTCGATGTAATACGCGTGCTCCCACACGTCGCACGTGAGCAGCGGCGTCTTGCCCTCCGTGAGCGGGTTCCCGGCGTTGCCCGTCTGCACGATCTCCAGCTTGCCGGAGCTGTTCTTCACCAGCCAAGCCCAGCCCGAGCCGAACTGACCGACGGCCGCGGCGCTGAACTTCTCCTTGAACGACGACACGCTCCCGAACGCCGCCTCGATCGCCGCTCGGAGCGCGGCGGGCGGCTCACCGCCGCCCTGCGGCTTCATGCTGTGCCAGTAGAACGTGTGATTCCACACCTGAGCTGCCTGGTTGAAGACCGCGCCGGACGTCGTGCGGACGAGATCCTCGAGGCTCTTGCCCGCGAGCGCCGCGTCCGCCGCCACGAGCTCGTTCAGCTTCGTGACGTACGCGTTGTGGTGCTTGCCGTGGTGGAAATCGAGCGTCTCGGCCGAGATGTGGGGAACCAGCGCGTCTCTGGAGTAGGGGAGCTGGGGAAGAGTGAAGGTCATGGTTCTGTTCCTCGTGTTGCCTGTCGACGGCCACGCGCTCGTCGCAGCCCGTTGTGAGTAGCTTGGCGAAGACCTTCGGGTGGCGCTCCGGCCACGGTTCGAACGTCCGCGCGTCGCGGCCAATCAGCCGCTCCGCGTCGCCGGGTCCGGCGGCATCGTAGCAGCCGCCGGCGGGTGCGTGTGGCGCCTTGCCAACGAGTTGGCAGTTTTCCATCCATTTGGAGAGACGGCCTCCCGGCCAGCGGCCAAGCCAGCGGCGGGCTCGGCGGGCTCGGCGGGCCCCGGCGTCCGGCGGATCAGGCGAGGCCGGAGAGCGGGCCGGAATCGGGCTTGCGATTCCCGATGCTGCTCGTGCTGGGCGAAGCGCTCGCGCGTGGAGGTCACGTCGTCCACCGGCGGGGGGACGTTGTTGACGTTCGCCGGCGGGGGGCTGAGCGGCTGGCACATGAGGTTCTCACGGACGACGATGCCGCGGTGGATGGGGGAGGTCTGGTTGTGGTGAGATCATCGGCTCGGGGGTCGCGGAGGGGACGCCGGACCCGCCGACATCGGCGTGGTACAGGAACGACGGCGACTGCAGCAGTCCCTCGATCACGAGGCGAAAGCCGCGCGACGCCCCGCCCGATCGCCGGCCGAGCTCGTAGAGCGCGACGAGCCCCTGCATCTCATCCGCTTCGAGGGGGCGGCGGTACGCGCGCTGCCCGAGCCGCTCGACGAGCTCGGTCGCGCACGAGGTCCCATCGTCGTCCGCAAGGCTGCACGGCGCGATCAGGTCCATGCGCCCCTCGGCCTCCGAGGCCACCCGCGCCGCGAGCTCCGCCGCCTGCAGGACGAGGAGCTCCGTGATCGGAGCGAAAAGAGAGTTTAACTAAACCGGTTAATACGATCGAATATATTGCGCACTAAATCAGTAAAGAAATCCAGGGGTGGCATACCCGAGGTCCCGAGGCGCTCGGGCACACTCGCGACGACGAACGGCGAGCTTGAGAGTGTAAGGGCTTATAATTAAAGACATTAAACTTCGTTCTTTTTGCGCCTTTGCGCCTTCATTGCGCGCTCTCTCTCCGGATTCCTGCGAGTGGAACCAGCGGCCGGCGGCGTTCTCCGAGGGAATCCGCGCGGAGCGCCGTCATCGCCGCCCGTTCGCGGCTCGCTCGTGGCATGCTGTCGCCCACGGGCCGCCCCATGCGCTTCGTCACGTACGCCCCGCCTCCGCCCCTCGGCCGCTTCGTCGGCCAGCTCTGGTACTACGCCGCCCCCGAGCTCCCCGACCTGCTCGAGCGCGTGCTCCCCAGCGGCGCGATGAGCCTCCTCATCAACCTCGCCGAGGACGAGCTGCGCTGGTACGACGCCGCTCCTGCCGCTCCTGCCGCTCCTGCCGCTCCTGCCGCCGCCCTCGCCCGCTGCCACCGCCTCTCCGGCATCGCCGTCTGCGGCGCCCACGCCGAGCACTTCGCGATCGACACGGCCGAGCAGCGCGCGATCGTCGGCGCCGAGTTCACCCCGGGCGGCGCCCTCCCGTTCTTCGGCCCGGCGACCGAGGCGCTCAGCGGCAGCCACGTCTCGCTCGACGCGCTCTGGGGCCGCGAGGCCGCCCTCGTCCGCGAGCGCGTCCTCGAGGCGCGGACCCCCGACGAGAAGCTCCGCGCGCTCGAGGCCGCGCTCGCCGCGCGGCTCGTCCGGCCGCGCGCGCCGCTCGCGCGCGACCCCGCGGTCGACTTCGCGCTCGCCGCGTTCGCTGACCCCTCGCGCGCGTACACCGTGGCCGACGTGACCGGGCAGCTCGGGATGAGCTCGAAGCGCTTCATCCGCACCTTCACCGAGCAGGTCGGCCTCACCCCCAAGCGCTACTGCCGCGTGCAGCGCTTCCAGCAGGCGATCGCGGCGATCGAGCGCGGCGAGCGCGTCTCGTGGGCGGGCGTCGCCGCCGCGTGCGGCTACTACGACCAGGCGCACTTCATCCACGACTTCCGCGCGTTCGCGGGCCTCACCCCGACCGAGTACGTCGCGCGGCGACGCGTGCGGAACCACGTCCCGCAGGGCGGCTGAGCGATCGCCCGCGGCTCGGCCGTCGTCGCCGGCTGACCCCTGCCGGCACGTTTTTACAATACCCGGTCCGGCCGCGCGGACATCCTCCGCCCATGACCACGCGACCTCACCCCATCGCCCCGCCCCCGTACCACACCGTCGTGCCGCACCTCGTCGTGGCCGGCGCCTCGGACGCCATCGCGTTCTACAAGAAGGCGTTCGGCGCGATCGAGAAGCTGCGCCTCGCCGACCCGGAGCGGGGCGGCGCCATCGTCAGCGCCGAGCTCGTCATCGGCGACTCCGTGATCACCCTCGCGGATGAAGCCCCCCAGTGGAACGCCCGCGGCCCGAAGGCGCTCGGCGGCTCGCCCATCGTCATCACGCTGAACGTCGAGGACCCCGACGCCGTCGCCGCGCGCGCCATCAAGGCAGGGGCCAAGATCATCTATCCCATCAACGACCAGCTCTACGGTCGGCGCGAGGGCAGGATCGAGGACCCGTTCGGGTACCAGTGGAAGCTGTCGGCCGTCATCGAGGACGTCTCCGTCGAGGAGATGCAGGCGCGCATGGCGAGAGTGTAGGAAGAGAAGGGCCCGAGCGGCGCCCGAGCCGCGCGCCGTCCGCCGGCGTCGCTCCGCCGCCGTCTCGCCGGGGCGCCGCCCGCGCGCTCGCGGGCCGCGGCGCGCGCCGCGGCCCCGAGGCTCACCGGGCCCGCCGCCTGCGCGCGCGGGGCGAGGGCGCGACGGAGCTCGCCGGCAGCAGCTCCTGCAGCTCGAGCGGCGCGGGCCCGCACGGCACGCACGCCGCGAACCTCGCCGATCGCGGCGCCCGCGACGACTCCGGCAGGGCGGCAGGCTCGGTCCAGTCGCAGGACACGAGCTCGCCCCCGGGGTCCGTGGGCGTGAGCGAGTCCGCCATCGAGTGGACCGAGCGCTTCATCTCGGTGAGGCGCGCCAGCTGCAGGACGATCGCCACCAGCCGCTCCGGATGGAACGGCTTGAGCAGGACGTGGTGATACGCCGCCTCCTTCGAGCGCGCGTACTCCTCGGCCCCGGTGATCAAGAGACAGCTCGTGTAAACGGGCATGCTCGAGACCTTCCGGAGGAGCTCGTCGCCCCTCATCCCAGGCATGAACAGATCCGAACAGACCAGGTGAAACTCCCTCGTTTCGAGCAGTGCGAGCGCGTGCTCCGCCGACGTACACTCCACGACGTCGACCTCCGTGGAGAGGACCGCTGAGATGCTGCTCAGCATCTGCTCGTCATCCTCGACCACGAGGACGCAGTACCTTCGCCGGCACGACGAGCTGACGGCGCCTCTGTGTTGACCCTGCGAAGAGGTGCGATGGGCTCTTACGGTCGATGACACGGTGGCTGCCTCCTGCGGCGATCGCGGGTCCGCGCCCCGTGCCGCGTTGCCGCGGAGGTGCGCGAGCGCGCTTGCGTGTGTTCGAGCGCCTGCCCGGCGCCCCCCGCGCCGACGGCCTCTTCCTTGGAAACTACACGACCACGTTTGTCGGAGTCAACACCGCAACACGCCCTCTCGGCGGGTCGAACAGCAGATCTCGAGATCCGTTCGACCTGCGTGAATTGGTGTATTCAGGTAGCCCGGACGTCGAGGGTGCGACGTGAACGAACCGGAGCATCGCTGCTGTGGGCGCGATGCGTGATAATTAACAATGCGCGATGTTCGAATCTTCACACGGGTGAATGATGATGAACAAGGGCGTGATGTTCGAATCTTCACACTGGCGCGCGCCGGGGGCCCCGCCGAGCCTGCCAGTCGCGCGCTCCGGGAGGCCCCGCCGAGGCTGCCAGTCGCGCGCCCCGGCGGGCGCGGCTGAGCCTGCCAGTCGCGCGGTCTCCGCGCGTCACGCGGGCGGCCTCGTTCCTGCTCGGCGCCGCGGCGGTCTCGACCTCATCAAGACCAGCCCTGCGCGCGTCATGAGCGCCGGAGGCAAGTCGCGCGGGCGATTTTGCGACAGCTGTGACCAAGCGCCCCATCGCGGCCCCCGGCTGTCGTGGACAGGGCGGGCGTCCGCGTGGAGCGCCTCTTGCACACAGCCCCGGCACTGGAGGTCAAGGTGGCACTTGATTTGTTGAACGAGCCGGGAACACCGCTCGAAAAACAGCAGTTCGATTGGCGGGAGCTGGTCAGCATCCCGTCCAGCAAGCTGAACGATGACGCGTTCACCCGCGTCCGGATCATCTTGATGAACGGCATCGAGTCGGAGGCCGTGCGCTTCTCGCACGCCTGCGCTCGCATGAACGGCGCGCTCCAGCAGGAGCTCGCCCGCATCCGCCGGGTCGAGCATCACCAGCAGACGATGGTGAACTGGCTCCTCCCGGGGGACCTGTCGGTGCTCGAGACCACCATCGGGTTCGAGCAGGTGGCCATCGAGGTCACCGCGTCGGTCGCGATGAACGAGCCCGACGAGTACCTGGCCCAGGTCTATCGGTTCGGGATGCTCGAGGACTTCGATCACCTGTACCGCTACGCGGCGCTGATGGACCGGGTGCACGGCAAGGACGCGAACAACATCCTGCAGTGCTACACGGACATCTGCCCCGGCAGGCCCACGAGCGTCGAGCACCGTTACCCGGACGACGACCTGCGGGCCCCCTACGATCGGAGGACCGCGGCGCCGCTCTCCAAGCTGCACGCGCTCACGATCATGGCGTCCGAGCACCAGACGCACGACTACTACATGAACGTCGGCCCGACGTTCGCCGACCCCATGGCCCGGCAGCTCTACGCGGAGATCGCCTCCATCGAGGAGCAGCACGTCACGCAGTACGAGTCGATCATCGATCCCAACGAGAGCTGGCTCGAGAAGTGGCTCCTGCACGAGGCGACCGAGGTCTACAACTATTACAGCTGTGCGAAGTCCGAGTCGAACCCCAGGATCAAGGCCATCTGGGAGCGGTTCGTCGACTACGAGCTCGGGCAGCTGCACCACGTGCGCCGCCTGTTCGAGCGGATCGAGGGCAGGGACTCGGCGGAGGTCCTGCCGGCCAAGCTGCCCGATCCCATCGAGTTCCGGAGCCACCGCGAGTTCGTGCGCCGCGTCCTCCAGGGCGAGGTGCACCTGCGCGCGGTCGGCAAGAAGATCGTGGATCCCATGCAGATCCCCGAGTCCCCGCAGACGCTCGCGTACCGCGAGCGGATCAACATGAATGGATCGCCGTCCGAGGCGGTGGCCGCGGGGTACGTGTGGGTCCCCGGGACGGAGCTCGCCGCGCAGGCCGTCCCCGGCAAGGAAGCGAACGGCAACGGCGCCAGGCTGTATCAAGTGAGGTCCGCATGAAGACCGAGACGACCGCGGGGATGAACCGCACCGGGATGGACATGTCCCCGATGGACTCGAAGGAGGTCATCGTCGGGGCGAGGATCATGCCGCCGAGCAGCGTGGGCGACGATTCGGCCATCGCCAACGTCGTCGCCCACTACGCGCGGCGGGAGGAGCGGGTCGGCACCATGCCTCCTCCCGGTACGCTCAAGGGCGCCGTGAAGTCGGCCCTCCAGCTGCTGAAGGGCGAGGCGCCGCTCGTCCTGCTCGACAAGCTCGGCGAGCGCCTCGCCTTCGAGCGGGCGGGGAGCCGGCTATGGAAAGGGGTGCTCGCGAAATTCGACGCGCTCGGGTCGTTCGAGGGCGGGCCGACGCGCGCGGAGATCGAGCAGATCTACAGGGAGGAGGTCGAGCACTTCCTCCTGGTCGCTTCGGTGATCCGGATGCTGGGCGCCGATCCCACGGCCGAGACGCCGCTGGCCGACGTCCACGGGGTCGCCTCGTGCGGCCTGATCAAGGTCGTCACCGATCCGAGGACCAACCTGGCCGACGCGCTGGAGGCGATGTTGATCGCCGAGCTCACGGACAACGACGCGTGGGACGTGCTCATCGACATGTGCCAGGGCATGGGCGATGAGGTCCTGTCGCAGTTCCAGGCGGCGCGCGCCGCCGAGGCGTGGCACCTCACGGTGGTGCGCTCCTGGGTGAAGGCGTCGGTGCTCGCCCGGGCCCAGGGGGACCACGCGCCGAGCAGCAGGACGGCGAGCTGAGCCGCGCGGCGAGCGCAGACGCCTGACGGAGACCGGAGCGGCCACGGGCGAGGGGACGGTCAGCTCTTGTAGGAGCCGGCGGGACCTTCGCCCGCGCGCATTTTTGTGGGCGAGCCGCGGCCCTGCGAGCGACGCACCGGCTCGACCAGAGCGCGCCCGATCCGCTAGGATGGCGTGCGCCGGCCCGCGATGGGGCCGCGCGCGACGGCGCTCTGGGGGTGCTCTTCATGCTGGAACAGCTTCGTTTGCAGCTCGGCGGTCGACACGAGGAGCCCAAGGTGGCTCCCGAGGTGACGGACGTCGTGATCCTCGTCCCCGGATTCCTCGGCTTCGATCACTTCGGCGGCTTCTTCTACTTCGCCGACCGCGTCTGCGGCGCGCTGCGCGGCGCGCTCGAGGTGAAGCTCGGCCGCCCCGGCCTCGTCCCGGTGATCCCTGTCACGTCGCGGCCGACGGCGTCCCTCGCCGAGTGCCAGGCTTCGTTGATCGTCTTTCTCAAAAAGGTCGTCCAGCAGTTCCCGAGCGCCAATCTCCACCTGGTCGGCCACAGCACCGGCGGCGTGCACGCCCAGCTGCTCACCAGCGCCCGGCCTCAGGGCAAGGACCGCTGGGACGACGAGGACCTCGATCCGGTGAGCGGGTGGCGTCCGAGGATCCGGTCGGTCGTCTCCCTCTGCGCGCCGCACTGGGGGACGTACCTCGCCCACTCCGACCTGGCGCGGCTGGTCGGCTCCGGCGTCGAGCCGGGGTCGGTGACGGCCATCCCGCCGCTCTTCAACCTGCTCCGCCTGACGGTGGTCGAATCGGCGCTCTCGGCGTTCGATCTCACCTTCGCGACGGTCACGGAGCTGTGGGGGTTCTTCCTCGACGTGGGCAACAACCGGAAGCTCATCGACGCCCTCACGCCGGAGAGCATGGCCGAGGTGCGGGACAGGGACAGGAGCGCCGGGCCGCGGCATCCGGCCCGCCTGCGGAGCTTCGTGACCGTGGCGAACGCGAGCGACGACTCCGATCCTTTCTTCGTCGACCTCCACAAGCGGGCCGCGAACACGGCGTCCGGCGCGCCGAGCCGGATCGCGGCCGAGGCCATCAGGCGCCTCGAAGACGAGCTGCGGCTGCACGCGCAGGGGGGGCCGCCGCGGCCGTGCCGCGTCATCAAGTTCCCGGACAGCCCCGCTGGGCCGGTCTCTCCGTCGAGCAACGATGGTGTCGTCAACACCGCCCATCAGCTCGTGGATCCGGGGTCGCCGGAGGAGCTCGCGGCGATCGTGGTCGCCGACCACGCCGACGTCATCGGGCACTACGACCGCTGGGAGCTGCGCGCCGCGCGCCCGGGCGAGGAGGTCCGCTGGTCGCGGTTCAAGCGGGGTCTCTTCCGCAGCGGCTCGCGGTTCCGGGACGAGCAGTTCTTCGAGCTGTACGCGGCCATCGCCGACGAGCTCCTCCCCGGGATGACGGCGGGCGCCGCGCGGTCGAGCGCGCCTCCAGCGGACCGCGCGGACCGCGCGCGGCCGGCCGCGCCGAGCGCCCCGCCGCCGGCGGAGGGCTGAGCCGCTCTCTCGATCACCACCCGCGGCCCGCGTGCGGCTAGACTCCGCGCAATGTTCTGGTTCGATGCCGTCCTGCTCGGGGTCCTCGAGGGCCTGACCGAGTTCCTCCCCGTCTCGTCCACCGGTCATCTCATCCTGCTCGGCGCGTGGCTCGGCCATGAGAGCGAGGCGGCGAAGACGCTCGACATCGTGATCCAGCTCGGCGCGGTGCTCGCCGTCGTCGTCTACTTCCGCGAGCGGCTCGCCGTCACCGTGCGCGGCATCTTCCGGCGCGATCCGGACAGCCTCCGCCTCGCGCTCGCCCTCGCGTTCGCCTTCTTCCCGGCCGCCCTCGTCGGCCTGCTCTTCCACAAGGCCATCAAGGCGCACCTCTTCGGCCCCGGCCCCGTCGCGGTCGCGCTCATCGCCGGCGGCTTCCTGATGATCGGCGTCGAGTCCGCCCGCCGGCGCAGGCCGGACCAGGGCGCGCCCCGCGTCGAGGACGTGACGCTGCAGCGCGCGCTGGCGATCGGCGTCGCCCAGTGCTTCTCGCTCTGGCCTGGCGCGTCGCGCTCGATGACCACCATCGTCGGCGGGCAGCTCTCCGGCCTCAGCACCGCCGCGGCCGCCGAGTTCTCGTTCCTCCTCGCCATCCCGACGCTCGGCGCCGCGACCGTGTTCGACCTCGCCAAGAACGGCCGCGCCCTCCTCGACGCGCCCGGCGGCGCCGCCGCGCTCGCCGTCGGCCTCGCCGTCTCGTTCGCGGTCGCCCTGCTCGTGATCGCGGTCTTCCTGCGCTACCTCAAGCGCTACGGCCTCGCGCCGTTCGGCTGGTACCGCATCGCGCTCGGCGCCGTCGTCCTGTGGCTCTGGGTCGCGAGCCGCACCGCGCCGGTCGACGCGGGCGCCGCGGCCGAGCCCGCGCCGCGCGGGGACGTCGCGGCCTCGGCGGGCGCGCTCGCCCGCGCCGGCGATCACCCGAGCCGCCCGTAGGCGTACAGCCAGCGGGCCGTCGTCGCCCCCCGGTTGCGGACGGTGTGCACGACGCCGGCCGGGATCTCGATCTCCTCGCCGATGCGCGGCACGAGCGTCTTGCCCGCGAGCGTGAGCTCGAGCTCGCCTTCGAGGACCATCAAGAGCTCGTCGTCGTCGTGAACGAAGTCCTCCCATACGCGGCCGGGCGGATCGGTCCAGAGCCCGCCGTGGAAGCCGCGCGCGCGCCAGCGCTCCAACACTTCATCGCGAGTCGCCATGTCCATGCGCGCCAGTTTGCCCGCGCGCAGGCGATCCTGCCCGCTTCTTCGACGTCGGATCCTCGTCGGGACGGACGGCGTTGGCGCGCGTTGGTCGGAGGAGCGACGGCGCCCGCGAGCGCGGCGGCGCTCCTGTGGGCGCGCGGAGCGGCTGGACGCGCGACCTCGTCAAAAACAGCAGAAACGGGCTCAACGACGGAAGCGACGGAAGAGCGACGGAAGAGCGACGGAAGGACGACGGACGCGACGGAAGGACGACGGACGCGACGGAAGAACGGCGGACGCGGCGGAAGAACGGCGGAAGCGACGGAAGGCGCAACGGCCCGCTTGCGAAGGACGTCGCGTCGGGCTAGGATGCTTCTTCTCACGAACGTCCCTGGCCCTCGACACGACGCTTTCCCTCTTCCCTCTCGCGAGGGAGACTGCAGCTCGCTCGGACGACTGGACGACGCACCGTGTGACCGCGCGGGAGTTCCGCGCGGCACGTCTCCGTTCGATCCGTTACGGCTTCGTCGGATGGCAGGCCGAGAGCGCCTCATGGCGCATCAGAAAGCCGTAAAAGCAGGATGACATGGGAAATCGTCTCTACGTAGGAAATCTTTCGTTCAGCACCACCCGCGAGACGCTCGAGTCCGCGTTTGCCTCGGCCGGCGAGGTTCGCGAGATCGCGATGCCGACCGATCGTGAGACCGGGCAGCCGCGCGGCTTCGCGTTCGTGACCATGGGCTCTGTCCAGGCCGCGAACAGCGCGATCTCCCAGCTGAACGGCGCCCTCCTGGATGGTCGCCCGCTCAAGGTCAACGAGGCGCAGGAGCGCCCGGCGCGCGGTGGCGGCGGCGGCTTCGGTGGTGGTGGCGGTTACGGCGGCGGTGGTGGTGGCGGCTACGGCGGCGGTGGTGGCGGCTACGGCGGCGGTGGTGGCGGCCGCGGCGGCCGCGGCGGCGGTCGGGACCGGTACTGATCACCGGCGCGGCGCGGCGGAGCTCATGCTCCGCCGCGCTTGCGCTTTCAGAGCGCGCCCGAGGGCGCTGAAGAACGCGCCGGAGGGCGCCGAAAGGCCTGGTTCCGCATGCAGAAGCAGGGAGCATTGAAGCGGCAAAAGGAACGCGCACGGCAAGAGAAGCAGCGCGAGAAAGACGCGAATCGCGTCGCGCGCCGCAAGGAAAAGGGCCCCGGCAGCAACGGCGCACCGGGAGAGGATCCGGACATCGCGGGGATCATCCCGGGGCCTCAGCCCCCGGTCGTGGAGTGAAACGCGCCGCGCCCAGCCGGGGCGCCGAGGGCGCCCTGCCCGAGCTGGCGACCGATCCGGACAGCGCTGCGCGGCCGACCGAACGGCAGCAGTTCATCGAGCAGAGCGCGACCGCCGTGGGCCAGGCGTGGGCCGAGCGGTGGCGTCAAGACCTCCATCGCGAAGGCCGCCCCACCGCGGGCGGATGGCCCGGCACGCTGCGCGAAGCGCGGACTCAGGTGGAGATCGCCCTCCCGGGCGAGCTGCTGCGCCGCAAGATGCCCGCCATCACCGGCGTGGAGCGCGAGCTCGCCGCCCGGACCGCGTACGCGAGCGCGCGGGACGAGTGGCGCAGGCATCTCGAGCCCGAGGCGCCGTAGAGCGGCGGTCACCCGCTCCGGATATGGGCCCGTCGCGAGCGGCGGTCACCCGCCCGGGAGATGGGTCTGGATCGGCGTTCCGACCGGCCCGCGTTCAGACCTGCGCGACGATCTCACCGGCTCCGTCGTCTCTCGAGCCCGATCGCTGGCGGGGCGGCCGGCGTGGCCGGGGCGCCGCTCGTGACCTCGCCCTGGGCCCGCTCTTCGCGGGTGGCCCGATTGAGCCGGGTACGGCGCGGTAGATCGCCTCTGTGCTGATGACATCGACGTCGCCCGTAGGGCCGACCTCGAGCGGGCGGGCATGGAAGTCGATCCCATCCGCCGTGACGTCGTCGAGCGTGGGCGTCGTCTCGGTCGCGGTGCCGTCCGTGCCGATACGGTAGATGGTCCCGACGAGATTGACCATCACACCGCCGGGCGGATTCGAAGGTGCGTGCGGCGGAGAGGTCTCCATGGTCGTGCGGTCCCGCGATACGAGGATTTGAGCGGGGACGCCACCATCGAGGATGTAGAGGCGATTGTCGGTGCCCACATCCATGCTTGTCATGCCGGCATCGGCGTTTGGATCGACGTTACAAGCTCGCATCCCACCCGTGCCCGCCGAACGAGCCCCCATCGCGCAGAGCTCAGGTCGTGTCGAGAGATGGCGACAGGGGCAACACCGGTGCGCTCCGGCGCGCAGCCGGAACTCCCACGCTCCATCGCGCGCGCTCGCCCCGCTGCTTGCCGCCGGTCGGCCGAGGCGCGGCGTGCCGGAGCTCCCGGTGAGCCGTCGCAAGCGCGGTGCGCCGCCTGCTCCGGTGCTCTCAAGGCCGCTGCGCCCCGCGGTCTCGCCCCCCATCGACGCCCTCGTCGCGGAGCGACGCCTGATCGCGGCCACGGCCGTCGCTCGCGGTGTCGCCGCGAGGATCGCGAGGATGTGCTCCAGGACGTGCTCGTCGCCGCCTGGAGAGCCGTCCAGGAGGGCAGATGCCGCCCTGAGCCGCGGGCCGAGCGGCGCCGCGCGCTCCAGGGACTCAATCCGGCCACGACCGCCCGCAGGCTGCAGGTCGCCCGAAAGGCGCTCGCCGACCGGAGCGCGCGGCGGCCCTGGCAATCCGGGCGCCGCCACGGCGCCGGCTCCAGGGGCCGGCCATCTCCTGCGCGGGTGACCGCTTCGCTCGTTCGGTACGCTGCCGCGGGGCCCGACTTCCGGTCGAGCTCGCTCAAACGTCCTCGGTAGGCTTGATCCGCTCGCGACGTCCGAGGCGGCCTCAGGCGAGGACCGCCGTCCCCGGTCCCTACGCCTGGGGGCTCGACCGGTACGTGGCCGTGGCGACGTACCGGAGGACCCTGGAGCAGAACGCGTTGCCACAGCTGCCCCGACACACGCATTCGCCCTCGAAGCGCGCCGTGCGAGTCGCGAGGGCGCTCAGCACCTCCTGCGTCACGTCGTAGCCGCCGTTGTCGCAGGAAGAGTACGAGCACGGCATCTCGAACAGCGCTGCCGCGTGCTCGACGACGACGCGGCGGATGTACTGCGTGTCGTTCTTGGCCGCGTCGGGCCTGGCCTCGCGGATCTCCAGGTTCAAGCTCGTCAGATCCGGCACCCTGTGAAGGAGCTTGCCAGCTGCCTGCTCCCGCTTCCCGCGGAGCAGCATGCGCTCCTCCCGCTCGATATTCCTGCGACGGTTCGCTGAGTACATCGACCACCTCTGTCACGCAGGAATGCACCAAGCCCCTGCCGTTATTCAGTATAGCGCACGGAGCGGGGCGGCGCATGCACAATCTGGGCTCTCCCGGAGCTCGGCGATCCCGTAGATTCAAGCGGCCCGGAGGAGAAGCGACGAAGGCCCCGGCGAGGGGGTGATGGTGGACCGCCTGGCCGGATCGACATCCGCTGCTCGCGACGCCCGGAGCGCCCCAGAGCGCGTGAGAAAATTCCAATGTCGAGCGGAATGTGTCGAACGCGGCGAGCGGGCGTGAGCGTACGTGCGCAACACGTGCTCGACGGCAGCGCGGATCTCCAGGAGATACGATGAGCGCCGCTGGCCGAATCTCCTGGAGAGCGCTTCCGTCGCCGCGAAAAGGCCTTACGTTGCCCTCGATATGCACCAAGCAGCCCTGCGCGACCCGCCGCGGTCGCCCTCAGAGGAGACTCCGCACCAGCACGAGGATCGGCTCGCGCGCGCCAGCGCTCTCGCGGGGTGCGCGCCTGTGCCCGCCCGCTGGGACAACGTCCTCGCCGGGACCGCCGGCTGGACCGACCCCACCCTGGTGAAGAGCCAGCGATTCTATCCGAAGGGCGCGTCGAGCCCGGAGCAACGGCTCAAGTTCTACGCGTCCCAGTTCCCCGTGGTCGAGGTCAACTCGACCTATTACGCCCTCCCCGCCACGGCGACGGTGGCGCAGTGGGTCCAGCGGACGGCGCCCGACTTCGTGTTCAACATGAAGGCGTTCGCGCCGCTCACCCAGCACCCTGTGGAGCCCGCCCGCCTCCCCGCGGACGTCCAGCGCGCCCTGCCGCACGCGCTCCTCGACAGGCGCCGTCTCTATCCCGGCGACCTGCCGGCCGAGGCGAGAGACGTGCTCTGGGACCGCTTCCGGCGAGCCGTCGAGCCGCTGCGGCAGGCGCGCAAGCTCGGGTACGTGCTCTTCCAGTTCCCGCCGTGGTTCACGGCGACGCGCGGCAACGTGAGGGTCATCGAGGACTGCCGCGCCCGCATGGAGGGGATCCCGCTCGCCGTCGAGCTCCGTCACGCGTCCTGGGGCGAGCCCGACCGCATCGAGCGCGTCGTGGACTTCCTGCGGGATCTCGAGGCCTTCTACGTCATCGTCGACGAGCCGCAGGGCAAGGAGAACAGCATGCCTCCCACCCCGCTCGTCGCCGATCCGCGCCTCGCCGTGGTGCGCTTTCACGGCCGCCGCGCGGAGACCTGGGGCGCCTCGGTGAGCGTGAACGAGAAGTTCAGGTACGTTTACGATCCCGCGGAGCTCGACCCCTGGGCCGAGACCGTCGCGCGGCTCTCCCAGGAGGCGGAGCGGGTCCACGCGATCTTCAACAACTGCGTGTCCGATTACGCCGTGCTCGGGGCCAGGGGGCTCATGGCCCTGCTCGCCCGAAGGGCCGAGTCGCTGGACCGCGAGCCGGCCCCGGAACACGCAGCCTCGACCGTCCACTGAGCCCCGGTCGCCCTTGCAGCGTCCGCGGACACCTCGCGTCCGGCGTCTCCTTTGGCGCTCGCGGCGTCGCCGCGGCCGCGGAACACGGTAGGCTCCGCCGCGATGATGCAGTCCAGAGCGGCGGGCGCCCCCCGCCTCGCAGCGCCTCCGCGCCGGTCGCGGCGCGCGGCCGCGCTCCTCGCGGCGCTCGCGCTCGCCCGCTGCGGGGGCGCGCCGCCCCGACCCGCGCCGCAGGAGGGCCGCGCGCCCGCGCCGGCGCACCCCGCGCCGCCAGCGCCGGAGCTCCTGCGCGCCCGCTGGGTCGACGCGAGCGGCGCGACCGCGGTCGGCCCCCGGGTCGCGGGCGGCACCATGGCCCTGCTCGGCGGCCGGCGCGTCCTCGTCGGTAGCGACGGCGCAGCGCGGCCGGAGACCGCCCCCTGCCCGGAGCCCCTGATCGAGCTCGCGCTCGTGCCGTCCGCCGCCGGCCCGCGGCTCGTGGGGCGCGGGGTCCACGGCGTCTACCGGTTCGACGATCCGCTCGGCGCGCCCGCCATCCTCGCCCGGTCCGAGACCGAGCTCCTTCGCATCGGCGGCGGGCCCGCCGTCGTCGCGGTGTGGGACGCCGCCTCGGATCTCCCGAGCTTCCTCGACATCGAGACCGGGCAGCCGCGCGCGCTGCCGGGCTTGCCCGCCCTGCCGCTCCGCGCCGTCGCGTTCCGGGACCTCCGGCAAGGCGCCGGGCTCTTCGAGGCGGCGGGGCTCGCGGTCACGGCCGACGGCGGCGCGTCGTGGCGCTCCCTGGGCCCGGCGCTGCCCGGCGACGGCCAGGGGACCGACCCCGCCGCCCTGCTTCACCTCTCCGGCCTGCGCCTGCGCGGCGACGCGCTGCTCGCGGTCGCGCAGGGCGCGGCGGCGCCGCCCGGACAGCGCGAGGCGCGGATCCTTGTCGCCGAGGCGCGGCTCGCGCCGGCCGGCGACGCGCCCGAGCCCGGCGCGGACGCCCCGCTGCTCCGCTGGATCCGCGCGACCGGGCGCCACCCGCTCGAGGCCGCGATCGCGAGCGGCGCGGCGTGGGGGAGCGCCGCGATCACGGCGAGCCACGGCCTCCTCGCCCGCGTGGACCTCGCCTCGGGCGCGCTGCACGAGATCGCCAGCTTCGGCCGCGGTGACTGGTGGCGGAGCGCCTGCGGCGTCGGCCGCGCGGGGCGCTCGGCGTGGGTGGCCTGCGCGCTCGGGGAGGAGGGGGCGGACGGGCGCCACGATCCGTTCGGCGTGCTCCAGGTCGCGGCCGCCGGCGGCCCGCTCGGCCGCGAGCCCCCGGTCCTGCTGCGGAGCGGCGAGGCGGAGCTCCGGGTGTCGCCGAGCGGGGGCGCCATGCTGCTCGCGCCGTGCGACGCGGACGAGGAGGGCAGCGCGTGCGTGCGCCAGCCGAGCGGGGCGTGGATCACGGTCCGCCCGGGCACCGACATCCACTGGCGCGGCGCGGGGCCGCTCGCCGACGGCCGGATCGCGATCGTGCGCGGCCTCTGGGACAGCGACGTGCCGCCCCGCGAGGAGCCCGCCGCCGAGCCCGCGCCCCGCGGCGGACAGGGCCGCGAGGGCGCGCAGGGCCGCGAGGGCGCGCAGGGCCGCGAGGGCGCGCAGGGCCGCGAGGGCGCCGCGGCCGGGGCCCACGTCGCGGTGATCGACGCCCGCGGCCGGGAGGAGCCGCTGATCCCGCTCGGCTGGCTGCGCGGCGGGGGCGGCGACGTCCACGTGGTCAGCCCGATCGAGGAGGGGCACGACGGCGCCCTGTCGTTCGTGGTCGCCGACGAGGCCGGCGAGCTCACCGCCGCGGTCGTGCCCCGCGGCGGCGAGGCGTCGCGGGCTCGCCTGGCCGGCGCCGCGCACGCGCTGATCCACGGCGGCCGCGGCGTCGCGGTCGGGGAGGGGAAGGTGCTCGCGTCGACCGACGCCGGCCGCTCGTGGGCGCCCATCGAGGCCCCGCCCCGCGCCCTGGAGGCCGCCGCCCAGCTCGGCGACCTGCTCGCGGAGCCCGGGGTGCTGGCCGTCAACGAGGTCGGCCTCAAGATCGACGCCTACCTCCGCGTCGGCTGGGGCCCGGCGCTGCCCGCGCCGGGGGCGCCCGCCGCCGGGCCGGCGCTCGACGCCGCGCCGCTCCTGCCGCACCGCCCGCCCCCGGCGCTCCCGGAGCGCGCGCTCGCCTGCACGGCGCAGCCGGGGCCGCCGCCCGCGCCGCCGGGCGTGCCGCCGCCGAGCAGCGCGCAGGAGGCGCTCGCGCTGCTCGCGGGCGGCGCGACGCCCGGGCCCGCGGGGCAGCGGCACGCCTCGTCGGTGAGCGACCGGCGCTGGGGCCCGCTCTCCACCGTGGCCGTGCTCGATGCGACCGCGCCCGACGGCGCGGCCGGGCGCGCCGGCCCGGGGCGGGGCGCCGCGGCGCCGCGCGCCTCGTGGACGCTGCGCTGGCTCGACCCCACCGAGCTCGGGGCCCGGGTTCGCTCGTGGACGGGCCCCGCGCCGGCGGGCGTCGGCCGGGACGCGATCCTGACGCGGTTCGCGGCGTCCGGCGACCGGATCGTCTTCGGCGTGCGCGCCTCGGGCCGCGACCTGCTCGTCCGGGCGAGGCCCGGCCGCGGCCCCGAGGTCGTCGAGGCGCCGCAGGAGCTGATGCCCGAGGCGGAGGTCGCCTTCGGCGAGGCGCCGGACGGGCCGATCGCGTGGCTCCGCGGCACGTCGCTCATCGCGTGGCGATCCGGCGAGGCCCCGCGGCCGATCGCCTCGCTCGCGAGCCGCGGCGCGCGCGCGCTCGGGCAGCCGACGGCCGCCGGCGTGCCGCTGCTGCTCGGCTTCCGCGACCTGACCCTCGGCCGCACGGTGCCGATCCCGCCCGCGGAGAAGGCCGCGCCGGGCGCGCCCGCGCAGCGCGGCGCGCGTGGAGCGCCTCCGGAGACGGCCGCGCCGGGCGCGCCTCCGGAGACGGCCACGCCGGCGAAGGCCCCGCCGCTCCTGCCGCTCGACGGCTGGGAGATCGCCCCGAACGTCCGCGCCGAGCTCACCCGTCTTCCGGCGTGCCCTGCGCGCCCGCGCGGCGACCGCTTCGTGCTGGATCGCGCGAGCGCCGCCGCGACCCTCGACGGCCGCGGCGCGATCGCGAGCACGGCTGTCTATGACGTCCGTGTGTCAGGGCGTGACGCCTGCGTGGCGAAGATCGCCGCGCTGATCGAGCCCGAGCGCCGGGCCGAGGCCCCGCCGAGCGCCCGCCCCGGCGCGGGCGAGATCGCGTATGTGCGCGCCGATCTCGCGGCCCAGCGCGCCGAAGGTGGCGAGCGCGGGATCGGCGAAGGCGCTGGCAGGCTCGGAGGAACGGCGCGCGGCGCCGTACGTGGAACCACGCGCCGCCTCGCGTGCTCCCTGCCCGTCCGGCCCTGAAGCGCCGCTGCCGCGGGGAGCTTCGTGCTCGACGCCCCACCCCTCGCGCGGCTATATGTTCGCGCGCTATGTCCTCTTCGAAACACCCGCGCTCCTCGCACCGCCATCTCGGCGATGGAGTTGAAGACAAGCTCGTCCCGCTCGAGGCGCTCGACCCGCTGAAGATCGGGTCGTTCGACGACCTGCTCCGCGCGATGAGCCGGACCGCCTTCAGCGGCCGTGCGCTCGGCGAGGCGTGCGACGTGCTCGAGACGATGGTGCGCGACGAGGACTGCCTCGTCGTGGCGACCTTCTCCGGCGCCATGACGGTGGCCAAGATGGGCGTCGTCATCGTCCGGATGATCGAGGCCGGGATGATCGACTGCATCATCAGCACCGGGGCGCTCATGGCGCACGGGCTGAGCGAGGCGGTCGGACTGACCCACTACAAGGCGAACCCGGCCATCTCGGACGAGGCGTACTTCGAGAAGGGGTACAACCGCGTCTACGACACGCTCGAGATGGAGAAGAACCTCAACGCCATCGAGGTCTTCGTCCGGAAGGAGCTCGACAAGCTGGACAGCGGGTCGTCCTGGTCGAGCGAGATCATCTGCCGCCAGCTCGGCAAGGCGCTGGCCGAGATGGGCGACTCGCCCGGCGTGCTCCGGAGCGCGTACCTCCGCAACGTGCCCGTCTATGTGCCGGCCTTCACCGACAGCGAGATGGGCCTCGACGTGGCGACGTGGATGCTGCGCAAGGTGAAGGCGCAGCACGGCGACAAGCCGGGCTTCGACGTGTGGCGCGAGGCGGTGCCGCCGCCGTACAACCCGTTTCTCGATCTCCTGAGCTACGCCCGCCTGGTCCGCACGAAGAAGCGCCTCGGCATCTTCACCATCGGCGGCGGCGTCCCGCGCAACTGGGCCCAGCAGGTCGCGCCGTTCTACGACATCGTGGGCGATCGCCTCGACATCGAGGTGGATCACCCGCGGTTCCAGTACGGCGTCCGCATCTGTCCCGAGCCGGTGCACTGGGGCGGCCTCTCCGGCTGCACCTACTCCGAGGGCGTGAGCTGGGGGAAGTTCACCGCGCCGCAGGAGGGCGGCCGGTTCGCCGAGGTGTACGCGGACGCCACGGTCGCCTGGCCGCTCCTCGTGCGCGCCCTCCTCGAGCGGCTCGGCAAGATGCCGAAATAACGGAGCGAGCCACCATGCGCGCCGCCATGCCCCGCCCGCCGCGCCTCCTCGAGGCGCTCCTCTCCCTGGCCGCCGCCGGCGGCGCGCTCCTCGCCGCCGGCTGCCCCTCGCAGGAGGAGCGCGTCTGCGATCTCATGTGCGACTGCAGCGGCTGCAGCGAGGCGCGGTACCGCGAGTGCGTCGACAAGACGGACGCCGCGAGGCAGGCCGCGGTGGAGGCGAGCTGCCCCGCCTTCCTCGACGAGTACCTGGCCTGCGTCGACGCGGAGGCCGAGTGCAAGGACGACGTGCTCTCCTACGACGGCTGCGTCGACCAGGAGAGGGACCTCCGCCAGTGCGGCGTCTTCGTCTTCCGCACCGTCTGCGAGCAGGCCAACGAGCGCCTCATGGGGTGCGGGCAGGGGGCCCCCTTCGGGAGCGGCCCCGAGGCGTGCCCCGAGGAGGTCGCGTGCAACGCCGAGTGCATCGTCCGCGTGTCCTGCGACGGGCTGAACGGGATCGACTTCGAGGAGGCCCAGCGCTTCAACGACTGCAACAGCAACTGCTTCCTGAAGCCCTGAGCGCCGGGCCCCTCACGGGTCTGCGATGAAGCTGTCCTGGTAGCCCGGGTCCTCCACCTCGAGCGCGGCCGGGGTGGCCGCGAGCGGGCGGGTCGTGTCGAGCATGACCGCGAGCTCGCTCGTCGCGCGGCTCCCGAGGCTCGCCTCGTACGCGCCGGGGTGCGGCCCGTGCGGGACGCCGGCCGGGTGGTGCGAGATGCTGCCGGGGCCGACGCCGCGGCGCGAGGTGAAGTTGCCGCGGCAGTAGAACAGGAACTCGTCGCAGTCGACGGACGAGTGCGGGTAGGGGCACGGGATCGCCTCCGGGTGGAAGTCGACGGGGCGCGGCACGAAGCTGCAGATGAGGGCGCCCCGCGCCGCGAACGTCCCGTGCCAGTCCGGCGGCAGGTGCACGAGCCCGACGCGCGCCTGGAAGCGCTCGATCGGGAACGCGAACGGGTACACCGTCCCGTCCCAGCCGACGACGTCGAGCGGAGAGCGCTCGCAGGCGAAGCCGTGGAACGCGCCGCCGCGCTTCACGACGAGCGCGCGGATGCCCTCGTCGAGCGGGCCGACGAACGTGGGCCGCCGGAAATCGCGGTGGGAGTAGGGCGCGTCCATCCGCAGCTGGCCGACCTCGTTGCGCCACTGCCGCGGGAGGTGGACGTCCGCGGCCTGGATCGAGAGCCAGCGCTGGGGCGCGGCGTCCGGGAGGAAGCGGTGGAAGAGCCCCTTCGGGACGACGACGTAGTCGTCCTGCTCGAAGCGGAGATCGCCGAGCATCGTGCGCAGGACGCCGCCGCCTTGCGCGATGAAGAGCAGCTCGTCGGCGTCCGCGTTCGCGAAGTACACCGGATCGGCGGCGTCCGGCTGGGCGAGCCCGATCACCACGTCGTCGTTGAAGAGCAGCGGCACGCGGCAGTCGATCGCGGGCCCGCCCCTCCGCGGCAGGTCCTGCGACCGGTAGTGCCGCTTCGCGAGCGGGCGCGGCGGCGCGGCGACCGGCAGCGCGAAGCCGTGCTCGGCCCGCGCGAGCCGGTGCTCGTGCGGCCGGCGCTCGTGGTAGGCGATCGTGTAGGGGCCGTCGAAGCCCGCCCGCGTCAGGCACTCCTCGTAGCGGAGCTCCCCCGCCGCGCTCCGGAGGGCGGTGTGGTGCTTCGGGGGGACGCTCCCCGCGACGACGCGATCGAGCATCAGCCGCGCCCCTCGGCCTTCTGCTGCCGCTCGATGCTCTCGAACAGCGCCCGGAAGTTGCCGGCGCCGAAGCCGCGGTCCCCCTTCCGCTGGATGAGCTCGAAGAAGAACGGCCCGGCGTCCGGATCGCGGTGCGTGCCGGACGACTCCTTGAGGAAGATCTGGAGCAGGTACGACCGCGCGCCGTCGCCGTCGACCAGCACCTCGAGCTCCCGCAGCGCCGCCACGTCCTCGTCGAGCTGCCCGACGCCGAGCCGCTGCAGACGCTCGGGCAGGAGGTCGTAGTAGGCGGCCGGGGTCGGCATGAACTCCACGCCGCGCGCGCGCATCGCCCGCACGGCGGCGAGGATGTCGTCCACGGCGAGCGCCACGTGCTGCACCCCGTCGCCGCGGTGCTCCTCGTTGAAGACGTTGATCTGCGAGCTCTTGAAGTGCGGCCGGTAGGGCTCGTTGTTGGCGAACTTCACGCCGGAGCCCGGGTCCCACATCACGGCCGAGCGGAGGCCCGAGCCGTGGCCCGCGTCCTTCGTGACGTCGTTCGTGTGGAACGCGATCTGCCAGAACGGCTCGAGCCCGAGCACGTGCTCCATCCAGAGCAGGGCGGGCGCCATCGTCTGGAAGTTCGAGGTGATGTGATCGAACCGGGCGATGCCGAAGCGGTTCTCGCCGCCGCGGGGCGCGTCGTGGGCCACGCAGCCGGGGAACAGCGCGGGGTAGCCGTGCCGCTCCACGAAGCGGAAGGTGGTGTCCCCGAACGGCGTCGTGATCGAGAACGAGGCGAAGGTGCCCCCGCCCTCGGTCACCCGGTGGATCTCGTCGATAGGCGTGCCCCCGCGGCCGTCGAGCAGCCGGAAGGCGCGGTCCACGTCCTCCACCTCGAAGACGATCGTGCCCACCCCGTCGGGGTGCTTGCGCAGGTAGCGCCACGCCCGCCCGCCCTCGCCGATCGGCTGCGAGCAGACGATGGCGCACTCGCCGGCCTGGAAGACGACCGACCGCTGCGCCGCCGCCGCGTTCAGCTCCGGCGAGCTCGCGGCGGTCTCCTGGAAGTCGAGCTTCTCCGTGTAGAACCTGCGGCTCCGCTCCAGGTCGCGCACGTAGTAGTGCAGGGCCTCCACCCGCTTGATGCCGATCGACTCCACCTTGGCCATCTGGGTCCTCCGTCGCGAGGGGTGAACGCAGGGGGTGAGCTACGCGCCCGCGACGGCGTCGACCTGGCGGTCGGCGTGGGCCGCCTGGAAAGCGGGCAGCGCCATGCACGCCGCCTCGATCCGCGTGAGGGTCGAGAGCGGCGCGAGGTCGACGTCGTAACGTCGCGCATTGTAAAGCTGGGGCACGAGGAACACGTCCGCCACGGTGACCTGATCGCCGACGCAGAAGCGCCCGCAGAGCTCGCCCGCCGCCGCCTGGAACGCGGCGAGGCCCGACGCGATGAAGCGGCGCCCGAACGCCCGCTCGTCGCCGCCGAGCTCGTCCCGCACGTACTTCAGGGTGGCGGTGTTCTGCATCGGCTGCGTGCCGGAGTTGATCATCTCGGCGAGCTGCCGCGCCTTGGCGCGCAGGTACGGATCCGCGGGCAGGAGCGGCGGCGCGGGGAACAGCTCCTCGAGCAGCTCGATGATCGCCACCGACTGCGACACGCGCCGGACGGCGCCGCCCTGCTCGAACTCGAGCAGCGGCACCTGCGCCATCGGGTTCTTGGTCCGGTAGTCGTCGCGGAGCTGCTCGCCGCCGTCCCGGACGAGGTTCACCGGCCGGTACGCGTGCTCGATGCCCTTGTGGGCGAGGGCGATGCGCGCGCGCCAGCTGCACGAGCTGCGCCAGTAGCCGTAGAGCGTGAGCCCCGTGAGCGCGACGCTCATCCGGCCACCACCCGCTGCGCGATGCGCCCGAACAGGCTCTCTCCCGAGCGATTCAGCATCTCGATCATGATCGTGTCTCCTGGCTTCATGAAGGGCGTCCTCGCCGCCCCGTGCGCGAGGATCTCGAGCATGCGCTTCTCCGCAAGGCACGACACGCCGCGCGCCGGATCCCGGTTCGAGACGGTGCCGCTGCCGAGCAGGGTCCCGGCCGTGAAGCTGCGGGTCCTGGCGATGTGCTCGATGAGGTCGAAGAACGAGAAGTGCATCTCCGGGCCGGCCTCGGGGTCGCCGACGAGCGCGCCGTTGTACGTGGAGCGCAGCCGCAGGTGGACGCGCCCGTCGCGGAGCGCGTCGCCGAGCTCGTCCGGCGTGATCGCGAACGGGGAGAACGCCGTCGCCGGCTTCGAGCAGAAGAACCCGAAGCCCTTGGCGAGCTCGGCGGGCACGAGGTTGCGCAGCGTCACGTCGTTGGCCAAGAGGAACAGGCGGATGTGCCGGTGGGCCTCGTCGCGGCGCGCGCCCTGCGGGGTGTCGCCGAGGACGGCGCAGACCTCGGCCTCGAAATCGAGGCCCCAGGCCTCGTCGCGCAGGACGATGTCGTCGGTCGGCCCGAGGAGCACGCCGGAGCCGCCCTGGTACACGAGCGGATCGGTCGTGAGGGTCTCCGGAGGCTCGGCGCCGCGCGCCTTGCGCACGAGCTCGATGTGGTGGATGTACGCCGACCCGTCGACCCACTCGTACGCGCGGGGCAAGGGCGCGGCGAGCGCTTCCACGGCGAGCGGGGCCACGGCCGCGCCGCCGCGCTCGATGTGGTCGGCGATGCGGCGCAGCGCCGGCTCGGCGCGCTCCCAGTCGTCGAGCGCGGCCTGGAGCGTGGGATAGGCGGCGCCGGCCGGCGCGTAGGCGAGGCCGTCGCGGCGGACGACGATGAGCGTGCCGTCGCGGCCGGGGCCGCGGAGAGAGGCGAGCTTCATGCGGGGGCGAGCTCCTGGTGCGGTACGGTGCTCTCATCGTCTCCGCTTGACAAGCACGAGGCCGCTCGCGCCTGCTAGTGCAGTGCCCCTCGCGTCGCGCGCGGCGAGCGACCGGGTGACCGGCTGAACGGATCTGCATGAATACCGGACTCGATGTTTTCTCGACGCTCCACCACCTGGTGCAGCGCGCCATGGCCAGCCTCCCGGGCGCGCAGCGCGGCGGCCTGCTGGTGCGCGCGGGACGGCGGCTCGTGTACACGGCGACCGTGGGGCTCGACGGCATCCTGCCGGGCAAGCTGCGCACGCCGTCGGACGGCGGGCTGCTGAGCGCGTCGGCGCCGTTCGGTCCGGCCGCCGCGCCCGAGGCGGCGCGCGGCCCGTGCCTCGTCCCCGCGGCCGCGTGGTACCGGGCGCACCTGCCCGAGGTCGCGGAGCGGCCCGGCTGGCCGCCCGAGGGCGCGTACGTGCAGGTCGTGCCGGTGCCCCTGTTCGGAGGGCCGGGCGCCTACCTCGCGCTGGAGCAGCCGGACGACGCGCCGCTCTCGGGCCCGTACCGCGCGCTCGTGGAGTCGGTCGCGGAGAGCGCGGGCGCCGCGCTCGAGCGGCGCGGCCTGTTCGAGGAGAAGGCGCAGGTCGCCCAGGAGCTGCGCCTGCTCGAGGAGGTGCTGAGCTCCGTCGCCGAGTCGGTCGACCTCGTGGAGCTCATCGAGACGCTCGCGGACGGCATCCGGAGCGTGCAGACGGGCCCGCGCTGGGGCACGATCGACCTCGCCATCCTGGAGGACGCGGGGCGCGAGCCCGCGGCGGACGCGCGGCGCACGCTGCGCCTCTACAAGGCCCCTCGCCGGCCGATGACGGCGTACTGGAACAACGTGCGCGACGGCGCGCTGGCCGCGGGGCGGGATCTGCGGGTGGCGGTGGAGTTCAGGAGCGGGATGGGCGCCGACCCCGCGTCGCAGGAGGCGCTGTTCGAGGAAGGGCTCCGCCGGGGCGTGAAGGGCATCGCCGTCGCGCCGATCGATCCGGCCGCGCTCGAGCCGCTCATCCGCCGCGCGGTCGCCGCGGGCGTCGCGGTGGTCGCGATCGACTCGCCGACCGTGCAGGGCAGCGCGGCCCCGGTCTACATCGGGACCGACAACCGGGTCGCCGGCAGGCTCGCGGGCGAGGTGATGCTGCGGCTCCTGCCGCAGGGCGGCCTGGTCGTGACCCAGGCGGCCTCCTTCGCCGTGTCCAACGCGGGCGAGCGCCTCGAGGGCTTCCGCGAGGCCGTCGCCGGCTCGGCGATCCGCATCGGCGCGCCCCTCGAGAACCACTTCGACCCCGCGCGCGGGATCGAGCTCGCCACCTCCGCGCTGCGCGACGACCCCGAGATCGCCGGCGCGTTCGGGGTGTGCAGCGAGAACGGCCCGAGCTTCGGCGCGGCCTCGGTGACGCTCGGCCGGTCCGGGGATCTCAAGCTCGTCGCCTTCGACCTCATCACGTCCACGGTCGCCATGCTCCAGGACGGCGTGCTCCACGCCGCGGTCGTGCAGCGCGAGTACGACATGGGGTACCGCGGCGTGCAGGTGCTCTACGACATGGCCACGCGCGGCGTCGAGGCGGCGCTCGAGGCCCTGCCGGCGTCGCGCTTCATCGACACGGGCCTCGACGTCGTGACGGTCGAGCGCACGCCGTTCTCGGTGGCGCTCTCGGATCACCTCGCCATGAGCTCCGCCCGCCGGATCACGAACCGCCGGCTGGGCGCGTCGGGCCGCGGGCGGCCGCTCGAGTTTCTGGTGATCGGCATGGCCGAGCGCGAGAGCCTCGTCGACGACGAGCGCGCGCCGGTCGTGGAGGACTCCCTCGTGGGCCGGGTGATGAGCTCGTGCAGCTCGCTCGTCATCGACACCGCGTCGAGCGAGTACCAGCACTTCAGCGACGTCGTCGAGGCCCGCTGGAACGGCGCGCGCACGCTGGTCGGCGTGCCGCTGCTCTCCCGGGAGGCGGTCCTCGGGGTCGTCATGCTGAGCAGCCCGCGGCCCGACGCGTGCTCGGCGAACGACCTGGCGCTGATCGAGCGCGTGGCCTCCGTGGCGGCCGTCGTGCTCGAGAACGCGCGGCTCCTCTCGCGGATCAAGGAGCGGACGCGGGAGCTCGAGTCGCTGAGCCGCCGCCAGGAGGCGCTCCTCGACACGATCGCCGCGATGTCGAGCCCGGCCGTGCCGATCGCGCCCGGCGTCCTCGTCATGCCGATCGTCGGCACGCTGGACGCGCAGCGCTCCGGCCGCTTCATCGAGGCGATGCTGCAGGAGATCTCCGAGCACAAGGCGCGCGCCGTGATCATCGACGTGACCGGCATGGCGGTCGTCGACGCGAGCGCGGCGAGCCACATCGCGCAGGCGGCGCGCGCCGCCGCGATGCTCGGGTCCGAGGTCGTGCTCGTCGGGATCGCGCCGGAGGCGGCGCGGCTCATGGTGGATCAGGGGCTCGACCTCGGGGGCATCGTCACCCGCTCCACGCTGGAGCTCGGGTTCTCGTACGCGCTGGGCAAGACCGGCGGGCGGGTGGTCTACCGGCGCTCCTGAGCCGCGGCGCCCGCCGCCCTCGCGCCGCGCGGCCCCGCGCCGTCAGCGGTCCCGGCGGAGCTCGACGGCGGCCGCGACCAGCGCGGCGATCTTGGCGACGTCCACGTCCTTGGCCGAGCGGATATGGACGTTGCTGGCCCGCTTGGCGTCGCCGGTGAGCAGGCCGCCCGGATCGGGCAGCTCGGCGCCGTGCTCGAAGCCGAGGTTCACGCCGAAGCGCTGCGGGGCGAGCCAGCAGATCTGGTGCTTGTGCGCGTCCCCCATGCGGAAGCTGATGATCCGCCAGCCTGGATAGACGTGCTCGTGCACGTCGGGGATGATGCGGAGGAGCAGCTTGCGCACGCGCAAGGTCAGCTGCTGCGCTGCGGGAGGATACTCGCTCAGCAGAGCGGTTACGGCCGGATCGTCGGACACGATCTACTCCGTCTACTCGGTTCTACTCGGTTGCTGGCAGGCCCCTCGGCCGCTCGTCCTTCGCGATCCAGACGGTCTTGATGTTCACGAACTCGCGCAGACCGTACGACGAGAGCTCGCGGCCGTGGCCGGACATCTTGACCCCGCCGAACGGCAGCCGCGGGTCGGACACGACCATCCCGTTGATGAACACCTGGCCGGCCTCGAGCTCGTCGATGAGGCGCTCGCGCTCCTGGGGGTCGCGGGTCCAGGCGCTCGCCCCGAGGCCGAACCGGGTGGAGTTCGCCATGTGGATGGCCTCGTCGATGTCGGCGACGCGGAAGACGGCGGCCACCGGGCCGAAGAGCTCGTCGTCGGCCGCCGGGGAGGGGCTCCGGACGTCGGTGAGCACGGTCGGCGGGAAGTAGTTGCCCGGCCCCTTCAGCCGCTTGCCGCCGGTGAGCAGGAGCGCGCCCGCGGCCACCGAGGCCCGCACCTGCTCCTCGAGCTCCGCGGCGATCTGCGCCGTGGCGAGCGGCCCGACGTCGACCGACGGGTCCATCGGATCGCCCACCCGGAGGCGCCGCATCGCCGCGACGAAGCGCTGCTCGAACTCCGGCACGACCGACTCGTGCACGATGAAGCGCTTCGCCGCGATGCAGGACTGGCCGTTGTTGATGATGCGCGCCTTGATCGCGGTCCCGACGGCGGCGTTGAGGTCGGCGCTCGGCAGGACGATGAACGGATCGCTGCCGCCGAGCTCCAGCACCACCTTCTTCAGGTGCTTGCCCGCGTGGGCGCCGACGCTGCGCCCCGCGTTCTCGCTGCCGGTGAGCGTCGCGGCCGCGACGCGCGGATCGGCGAGCAGGCGCGGCACCACGTCGGTCCCGGTGAGCAGCGCCTGGAAGGCGCCCTCCGGGAAGCCGGCCCGGCGGAGGATGTCCTCGATGGCGAGCGCGCAGCGGGGGACGTTCGACGCGTGCTTGAGGAGGCCGACGTTGCCGGCGACGAGCGCCGGCGCGGCGAACCGGAAGACCTGCCAGAACGGGAAGTTCCACGGCATGATGGCGAGCACCGGGCCGAGCGGGTGGAACGCCACGTAGCTCTTGCCGGCGTCGGTGGCGACCTCCTCGGGGGCGAGCAGGCGCTCGGCGTTGTCGGCGTAGTAGCGGCACACGGTCGCGCACTTCTGGGCCTCGGCGACGGCGGAGCCGATGGTCTTGCCCATCTCGAGCGTCATGAGCCGCCCGAGCTGCTCCTTCTCGGCCTCCAGGATCTCGGCCGCCCGGCGGAGCTTCTGGGCGCGCTCGGCGACCGGGGTCTGCCGGAAGCTGCGGAACGTGGCGTGCGCGCGCGCCACCTTCTGCTCCAGCGCCGCCGACGAGAGGGGCTCGAAGGTCTCGAGCGTCTCTCCCGTCGCTGGATTGATCGTCGCGATCGCGGTGTTCACGGATGTGCCTCCTCTTCGAGCTTCGAGCGCCGGGGGGGCCGCGCCCCGTCTCCTGCCAGCCGAGAGCGCGCCGAGCGATCCCGGCAGGCGAGCTTGAGCCAGACCTGCCTCTTCTTGCAATGGTCAGCGAGGACGAACCCGCCTCTGTTCCCGCTGCCGCGTCGATGCGTCGTCCGCGAGCGCAGGGTGGGGGCGGAGGGGGGTCGCCATCGCACGTCCTGTTCATTACGCAGAGCGGGATGGCCCGCAGCGGATCCCCTGCCGTCTTCGACGCGGAGCGCGCGGGTTCAGCCCGGGCGACGCGGGCCGGCGAGCGCGCGGCGCTCGCCCCGCCGGCCGCCGACGACGCCGCCGGCCTGCTGTCCCGCGCGGGCGAGCTGGAGGTGAGGGTAAGGGCGCTGGAGTCGCTCCTGTGCGCCGGCGTGCCCTTCATGGTGGCGGGGGCGTATGCCTTCTTTGCGTACACCGGCATCTTCCGCGACACGAAGGATCTCGACGTGATGCTGGAGGAGCGGGAGGTGCCGGCGGCGTTCAGGGCGCTCGAGCGGGTTGGCTTCGAGACGTCGCTGCTCGACCCGCGGTGGATCGGGAAGGCGTATGCCGGCGATCGCTTCATCGATCTCATCTTCTCGTCGAGCAACGGCCTGGCCGTGGTGGACGGCGGCTGGTTCGAGCACGCGCGCCCGGCGACGATCCTCGGGCACTCCTGTCTGATCGCGCCGGTCGAGGAGATCATCTTCACGAAGGCGTTCGTGGACGAGCGGGAGCGGTACGACGGGGCCGACGTGAACCACCTCATCTACGCGTGCGGCGACGAGATGGACTGGGAGCGGCTCCTCGACCGGTTCGGCCCGTACTGGGAGGTCCTGTTCGCGCACGTCACGCTGTACCGCTTCGTCTATCCCGGCGCGCGGAGCCGGGTGCCCGAGTGGCTCGTGGCGGAGCTCTGCCGGCGCACGCTGGAGCAGTCGCGGGCCGGCGACGCGCCGCTCCGGGTCTGCCGGGGGAACCTGATCAGCCGGCGGCAGTACGCGCACGATTACGAGAAGCTCGGGCTCGTGGCTGCGCCCGCCGGCCCCGCGCCCGAGGCGGCGCTGGGGTTGCCGTGCCGGAAGCGCCGGCGGTCCGGGGCGGCGCGGCGGCGCGTCGGCAACGCGGGGGCGCAGGTCCGCGAGGGGGCGCCCTGCGGCGCGGATCGTCTAGGGGCGGAGGTCGAGGCGGCGCGGCTCCGCAAGCCGGGATCATGAGCGCCGTCGCCGGGGGCAGCGGGGATCACGGCAAGCGGCGCGTCGCGGCGGCCTCGGACCTGCATTGCCGGCCGGAGCACGGCGGCAGGATGCGCGAGCTCGTGCGGGCGGTGAACGCGGAGGCCGAGCTGCTCGTCCTGTGCGGCGATCTCACCGATCGCGGCCACCCCGAGGAGGCGAAGGTGCTGGCCGACGCGCTCTCCGGGCTGTCGGTGCCGTGCGCTGCGGTGCTCGGCAACCACGATCTCGACCGCGGCTCGGGCGCCGAGGTCACGAGGCTCCTCGGCGACGCGGGCGTCGAGGTGCTCGACGGGGATCACCTGATCCTGCGCGACGACATCGGGGTTGCGGGCGTGAAGGGGTTCATGGGCGGGTTCGGGAGCGCGACGCTGCAGGCGTTCGGCGAGGGCCCGCTCAAGGCCTTTGTCCAGGAGGCCGTGACCGAGGCGCTGAAGCTCGAGGCGGCGCTGTCGCAGCTCGACAGCGACAAGCGGATCGTGATCATGCATTACACGCCGATCCCGGAGACGACGGTCGGCGAGAACGTGGAGATAAGGCCTTTCCTTGGGACGAGCCGGCTGGTCGCGCCGATCGATCTGTACGGCGCCGACGTCGTGTTCCACGGCCACGCGCACCATGGGGCGCTCGAGGGGCGCACGCCGAGGGGGACGCCGGTCTACAACGTGGCCATGCCGCTGCTCAAGAAGCTCACCGGGCGATCGTTCCTCGTCATCGAGGTGTGAGGGACGCGCGCCGGATGGAGTCTCCTCTTGGGTCCTCATGACGAAGCGACGAGCGCAGCGGGAGCACCGGATCGGGGTCATCTCCGACACGCACGGCCTGGTGCGACCGGAGGCGCTGGCCGCGCTCGCGGGCTCGGAGCTGATCGTGCACGCGGGCGACGTCGGCGGCCCCGAGGTGCTCGCCGCGCTCGCGGCGATCGCGCCCGTGACGGCGGTGCGCGGCAACAACGATCGCGGGCGCTGGGCGGACGGCTTGCCGGAGCGGGCGACGGTGCGGGTCTCGGGCGCGACCCTGCTCGTGCTGCACGACGTCAAGGAGCTCGGTCCGGGCGACGGCGCGGCGGGGTATGCGGCGGTGGTGGCGGGGCACTCGCACCGGCCGGGGATCCGGGAGCAGGACGGCGTGCTCTTCCTGAATCCCGGGAGCGCGGGGCCGCGCCGCTTCAAGCTGCCGCTGTCGGTCGCCCGGCTGATCGTGCGAGGCGCCGCGGTGACGGCCGAGATCGTGCCGCTCGAAATCGCGTCCCCTTAGAGCGGTTTTCGCTCGGGCTCCTGCAGACGTCTTCCGTCTTCCGTCTTCCGTCTTCCGTCTTCCGTCTTCCGTCTTCCGTCTTCCGTCTTCCGTCTTCCGTCTTCCGTCTTCCGTCTTCCGTCTTCCGTCTTCCGTCTTCCGTCTTCCGTCTTCCGTCTTCCGTCTTCCGTCTTCCGTCTTCCGTCTTCCGTCTTCCGTGCTCGTCCTTCGTGCGCGTGCGCGTGCGCGATTCCCCGGAGTCAACGCGCACGCGCACGCGCACGGAGGACGGAGACGAGAGACGGGGACGAGAGACGAGAGACGAGAGACGGAGACGAGCGGCGGACGACGGCGTATCAGTCCCAGCTGAAAACCGCTCTATGAGCGCCGGCCTCCGTGCTCCTGCAGGAAGTCGCGAATCGCGCCGAAATAGGCCGGCGCGAAGAGGAGGATATCGTTGTGCCCGGCGCCATTGATGAGGCAGAGCTCCTTCTTCTCGTGCGGGACGGCCGCGTGGTTCTCGCGGGCGTGGAACGGCGGGAGCAGGCTGTCGTGCGCGCCGTGCAGGGTGAGGACGGGGATCTCGACGCGCTTCAGGAGCTCCGGGTTGGAGAAGCGGCGGTGCGCCTCGTCGCGCAGGTCGCCGAGCTCGATCCGGAAGAGGGCGAGGAGGTGCCGCACGTCGCTGAAGCCGCTCTCGAGGATCAGCGCGCGGTAGGCGTGGCCGCGCTCGCTGGCGATGCGCGACGCGGGCGAGCTGCCGAGCGAGCGCCCGAAGAGCAGCGGCGCGGGCGGCCGGTCGAGGCCAGCGGCGCGGCTCTTCTCGGCGAGCTCCCGCTCGAAGAAGTCGGCGACCTTCGCCGGGTCGTCGTGGAGCGAGCGCAGCGTCGGCCGGCCGCCGCTCCAGCCGTAGCCACGGTAATCGACGATGAAGAGGTTGAGCCCGATGTCCCGCCACATCTCGGCGATGTCGTCGTAGTCGGGGACGGTCTCGCCATTGCCGTGGAAGGCGAGCACGGTCGGGTTCTTCGGGTCGGCGAGGTGCCATCGCGCCCCGACGGCGACCCCGGGGCCGACGGGGATGTCGTAGTCCGTCGCGCCGCCCCGCGGGCTCTTCGGCACCTGCCTGGGATAGAAGACGCCGGCGGCGTCAGGGCTCGCTTCGAGCGCGCGGAGGAGGGAGTCGAGCTGGCTGTCGGGATCGTTCGTCGGCATGGATGACCGGTTCCGTGGAGGTCGGCGGGGGCGGCGGGCGTGTGAGGATACGTCGCGGCGGGGCCGGACGGTATGCGTGGCGACGTCCGCGAGGGCGGCAGGGCGCGCGCCGCGGCTGGATGGCGGCCTAGGTCGCCACGATCACGCCCTGCACCGCGGGCTCGCCGTACTCGGCGCCGCCGGTGCGTACGACGAGGTTCGGGAGGATCTCCGCCACGCCGGCGCCGTGGGTATGGCCGCAGAGCACCTCGATTCGCCGCTCCGGGTGTCGCTCGGCGGCCTCGCGGATCGCCTCGCCTGCGGCCTTGCAGGTGAAGTGCGGGAGCCAATCGTCGTTGGAGATCTGGCCTTCATGCCAGCAGGCCTCCTTGAACGGCGGGACATGCGTGGCCACGATCACGCGCCCGTACCGCTCGAGGGCTTCGGGCAGGACGCGGCGGAGGTACGCCGCGGCCTCGTCGCCGAGGCGATGCAGGGTTTCTCTCCGGCGATTCCGATCGAGGGAGGCGAGCTCCTCGATGAGCACGTAATCGTTGAGCGTCACGGGCGACCTCTCGTCATTGCCGAGGCGGGCGTCGGCCCAGCCGTCGTGGCCGACGAGGGCGGTGTCCGGGCCGAGCTCGAGCGGTGGGATCGACGGGAGCCACCTGAGCCACGGGGAGGTGACGGAGAGCTCGGCGGCCTCGGCGCGCACGGCGGCGATGCTTCCGCGGTAGAAGTCGTGGTTGCCGAGGACGAAGTAGAGCGGGCGCTCGATGGCCCGGGCGACGGTCTCGAGGAGGGGGCGGAGGCTCGCGGCCTCGGCGATGTCGCCGGTGAAGAGGACGGCGTCGCAGGCCGTGGCGGCGAGGGTCGCGCAGAAGCCGGCGAGATCCTCGCGAGAGAGGAAGTTGAGGTGGACGTCGGTCGCCCAGGCGAGGCGGAGCGGGGTCGGCGCGGGCATGGTGCAGGGTAGCCCCGCCGGGGAACGGGCGTAAGCAGGCCGGCGTGTCGTGATCGTGCCGGCGGAGATCTCGTTCGGCGCTCCTGCGGGGAAAGGACGGAAAGGACGGCTCGGCTGCGCGAGCGGCCTTTACGCGTCGCCGTCCGCCGGCACCGCAGGTTGCTCTGCGGGCTTCTTGTCTGCAGGCGGCTCAGCGGGCTTCTTCCTCCGGCCGATCGCGAAGAAGTCGACCGCCGGCTTGAGGGAACGCTCGAGCTTCGCGTCCGCGGCCGCCATCCGGGATAGCGTGGTGTAATAGGCCGTCGCGGTCCACCATGCCTCGCTCTGGGCCTGCAGGATGGTGTCGGCGATCCGCTGGGAAAGGTCGTCGAGCGCGGCCTGGAGCGGCTTCATGCGATCGATCAGGAGCAGATCGGCCTTCATCTCCTCGACGCTGATCTTGGGGAGCGCGACGCCATTGGCGTGGGCCAGCTCCCCGACGAGCCTTGCGATGGGCTCGCCTCCGGTGCGCATCTTCGTGGTGGCCTTGCGCTCCTCCGCCGTGAGCTCGACGGTGAACGCCTTCACCTTGCCTTCGATCGCCGCCAGCTGCTCGACCAGCCCCTGGATCACCTTCTCCGACGGTACGACGTTGCCTACCTTGTTCTGCACGTGAAAACCTCCCGCTTGAAAGGGGGACCGTACGGGCGCCGAGCGAGCTCGTCAAAACGAGAGCAAGCTCCTGACGCGACGCGGTAAGTCCGCGTCCAGTCCTTGATTTTTCGGAGTCGTCTGCGCCGGCGGCGGAGTCGTCTGCGCCGGCGGCGGAGTCGTCTGCGCCGGCGGCGGAGTCGTCTGCGCCGGCGGCGGGGTCGCCTCTGGCACTACCGCGGAAGATCGAGACACCCGCGGAGAACGCTGTGCCGACGGCGGACCGCGGAGAGGAACAGGCGCGGCGAGGTTCTCGAAGCGCGGGCCGGCAGCGGCAGCTGCTGCGGGTCCCGAACTCGGGTGGCATCACGGCGACAGCCCGCCGGTCCCGTCCTCCGCCAGCGATTCCGCGAGCGCGCAGCGCGCGAGACCGGCCCTCTGGGCCTCTTCGCGCAGCATGGCGCCCTGTTCTGCGGCCCCCTTCACGCTGAGCATCGTGCGGAGCTCGATTCCATCGGGGTTGGTCACGTGCTCCGCGATCCACGCCGACCGCATCTGGCCGACGCTGATCGGATCGCCTTCTGCATCGAGCCCGGCTCTCCTGTCGACGTCGCATATCATCGCGACGGCTTCGGGGAACGTCTGCCCGGCGGGGGCTGGTGTCTTGGCTTCCGGGCCCGGACCGCAGGCGAGGAGGAGCACGGGGAAAAGGCGACAGGGGCGCATGCCGCCTTGGACAAGCGGACGGAGCTGGGGCTTGGCAACGTTCACCTCGCCCCGAGGGGGGGCCGCTGGCCGCGCCGGGCAGGTAGCGAAGACCTCGCTCCCGTGGCCTCCAGCCGGCTACTCTTCGCTGTCCTCGTCCACCACCGGCACGAGCTCGATGTCGACCTCCTGAGGAACGAAGTCCTCGCATTCGTCGCTCATGACGGGCGTGAGCGTCTGCGCGAACTCCTGGTAGCCTGTCCCCGAGATCTCCACCCGCGTCACCCCTGCGGTCCACAGCTCGCAGACGAGCTCCTCCAGCGCATCGGGGGGAGGCTTCGCGCGATCGACGGCGCACACCACGTTGGCCTCGTCGAGCGTCTTCCAGGTGCTCGGGTCGTTCAGGACGAAGGTCGGTTCCTCGGCCGCGCTCCACGCCACGTGAACGGCGGTGTCCGGCGGGACGGGGGCGCCTCTCGCGCGCACCGCGATGGTGAACATCGCCTGTCGCGGCCCCATCGGGCAGCCGTCGGCGCCGCCCATGCCCGAGCCGCCGTCCCCGCCGCCCCCCGGGGCCTTGCAGGCGCCTGCGGAGGCGGCGGTCGCGAGCGCCGCCGCGGCGAGCGCCGCGAAGGCCGTGAACGATAGGGCTCGACCTGGCGCGAGGGGAAGGCGTGCAGCCACGAAGGCGAGAGGGTAGGGGGGCGACGCTGGCAAATCCAGCGAGAGCAGGGTTTGTGCAGGACGTCCGCCCGAGCGCCGCGGCGCAGGCGCTCTCCAGCTCAGGCCTGGGCCTTGAGCTCCGCGATGTCCTTGAGGAGCGCCTGCTCGTGACCGTCGGGCTTCACCTTCAGGTACGTCTTCCGCAGCACGCCCTGCGGATCGACGACGAAGGTCGTCCGGTCCCAGTAGAAGTTGCCCTTCCACTCGCTCTGCCCGACGCCCGCGGCCTTGAGGAGCTCGTGCTTCGTGTCGGCGAGCAGATCGATGGTGAACGAGAACTTGTCGCAGAAGCTCTTGTGCGACGCGACGTCGTCCTCGCTCACGCCGACCACGGCGACGTTGGCCTTGTCGAAGTCCTCCTTGGAGGCCGTGAACGACTTGCCCTGGATGGTGCAACCCGGCGTGTCGTCCTTCGGATAGAAATAGACGACGAGCCATTTGCCCGCGAAGTCCTCGAGCTTCACGGTCTTGCCGTCCTGGTTCGGCAGGGCGAAACGCGGGAACGGCTTTCCAATCTCAACGCTCATCTTCTCTTTGCCTTTGGCTGTGGGCCGGAGGTCGGCGCCTCCTGGCCGGTGACGGTCCTGATGTGGTGGAGCGGTGCCGCCCGGGCAATCCTCCCGCCGCCCGCGCCGGATCAGCGCGGGATGAGCCCCCGGAACCAGGCCGCCACCGACGAGGAGGACTCGTCCTGGTGGAGCGACTCCGGCCCTTCCAGCTCGTCGGCGAGCCCGCCGAGCGGCCCCTCGCTGCGCGGGGGGTGCGAGCTCGAGTGGGTCTGCCCGTGGAGCAGGCTCGTGGACCCGTCCAGGGTGGGCAGCAGGTTGAGGCCGCTGCCGCTCGAGGTCGGCTCCTTCGTGAGCGACTTGAACTCGAGGAGCATCATGTCGATGAGCTCGGCGATCTTCTGCGTCCCGTCGACCGCCCGCGCCGGCCCGCCCTTGGCGTGCTCCACGAGCGCGGCCACGTCGTCCTCGCTCACCGGGCGGCCGAAGCGGTAGAGGAAGCGGGTGAGGTCGCGCCCGAGCTCGCGCGCCGTGTGGTAGCGGGCCGTCGGATCGCGGGCGAGCGCGCGGCGGATGATCTGCTCGAGCTCGCGCGGCACCTCGCCGTTGATCTGCTGGAGCGAGGGGACCACCGCGTCGCGCACGAGCCGCACCGTGATGTAGTCGGAGTCGCCGAGGAAGAGCCGGCGCCCGGCGAGCATCTCCCAGAGGATGATCCCGAGCGCGAAGATGTCGACGCGCTGGTCGACGCCCTGCTCGAGCACCGTCTCCGGCGCCAGGTAGCCGAACTTCCCCTTGATGATGCCCGCGTCGCTCTCGGCGAGCTGGCTCGACGCCTTCGCGAGCCCGAAGTCCACGATCTTCACCTCGCCGTAGCGGGTGATGAGCACGTTCGCCGGGGTGATGTCCCGGTGCACGATCTGGAGCGGCTTTCCGTCCGCGGTCGCGAGGTCGTGCGCGTAGGCGAGGCCCTGGCACATCTTCGCGGCCATGAACGCGGCGACCTCGACGCTCATCGGCCGGCCCACCTTCTTCTGGTGCTCGAGGAGGGCCCGGAGGTCGGCGCCGTCGACGTACTCCATGACGATGAAGTAGGTCCCGTCGCCGACGCCGATGTCGAAGACCGACACGACGTTCGAGTGCGAGAGGTGCGCCGAGAGGCGCGCCTCGTCGAGGAACATCGCGATGAACTGCTCCTTCTTGCTGAGCTGCGGCAAGACGCGCTTGATCGCGACCTGCTTCTTGAACCCCTCGATCCCCGCGCTCTCGGCGACGAAGACCTCCGCCATGCCGCCGGAGGCGAGGCGCTTGATGACCCGGTACCGCTGCTGCTCGGACATGCCCTGTCTGTCGTCCTCCCGCCCCGTCCCGTCTCGTGTGCCCAGTCTAGCGGCTCGGGGCCGGCGGCGGATGAAATCCATGCGGCGCCGCGCGCGCGCCCCGGGTCACCGGAACGTGGCGAGCGCCGCGACCGCCGCGAAGGAGAGCCCCACGAGCGCGGCGAGCGCGAGCACCGACAGGACCGGCTCCGCCCGTACGGTGGCGAGCAGCCGGCCGCGATCTTCCCTGGACAGCGGCGCCCCGTCGGCTCCGTCCTCCCCCTCGCCGCCCGACGCTGCGGCGAGGTGCGCCGCGAGGCGCCGCCGCGCGGTCCGGGCGCGGAGCGCGAGCAGGAGCATCTCGGCGGCCCCGGCGGCGCCGAGCACCACGAGGCCGGCGCGCCGCGCCCGCGAGGCGCGGGCCCGCTCGCGCGCCTCGGCCGCCGGCACCCCGTCCGCGAGCAGCGCCACGCGCCGCGGCGCGACCGGGCTAGCGGCGGGCGAGAGCGGCCAGGCGACCGTGCCCGCGCCTTGCTCGTACGGGTCGCTCGCGACGACCGCCCATCCCGCGGCGCCGGGCGGCTGCCCGTCCGGGAGCGCCAGCGTCCCCGAGAAGAAGCCTCCGCCGTCGGCCGCGAGCAGGACCACCGCCCCGAACAGGCGACCGTGCCCGCCTCCGATCGAGACGTAGGCGTAGGGCTTCGGCGCCGGCGAGGTGAGCCGTAGCTCCGGCCGCTCGCCCGCGAGGCCGGCCGGGTCGAGCCAGATCGCGCCTGGGATCACGGGCAGCCTCCCTTCCCAGGAGCCGCTCGCGCCCCGCGCCCCGGGCGGCGCCGCGCTCCCGGGGCGCGCCGCGCGCAGCGTGAGCTCGACGGTGTGCGCCAGCGGCCTGATCGTGAGCTCCGCGGCGCCCCGCGCGTCGGCGGTGATCTGCGCCGGCCCGCTGTCCTGCCCCCGGAGCTCCGCCCCGACGGCGCTCGCCTCCACGCGCGCCCCCGGCACGGGCGCTCCGTCCTCCGTCTCGACCGCGACGCGCACCGGCTCCGGGAACGGCGCGGCCATGGCGCCCCGCGCGACCGTGACCCGCAGGCGGAGCTCCCCGTGCGCCGCGCCGGGCAGCGCGCTCGCGTGCGCCGCGCCGGGCAGCGCGCTCGCCTCCGCGGGGAGCGGGGGCGAGAGCGGCACCTCCTGCTCCAGGAGCGCGTCGCCGCCCCGCCGGATCCGCACCACGACCGGCGCCTTCAGCCCGCCGCCTGCGCGCAGCAGCGCCTCGCCGATCCCGTCCTTTCCGGTCGAGCCGCTCCATCCCGCGAGCGGCGCCCCCCCGGACGTCGCGCTCACCTCGATCGCCGGCAGCGCCGCCGGATCGTCGGCGCCGTGGAGCCGGCGCACCCCTTCGACGCGGAGCGCGAGGGCCTCGCTCCCGGCGACGGGGGCGCCCCACACCCGCACGCCGGTGGCCATGCGCTGCGCGCCGGGTCCCAGGAACACGAGCGCGGCGAGCCCGATGCTGAGCGCGGGCAGGACGTAGGTCGCCGCGTCGGGCATCGATCTCATGGTCGTCCCAGCATACCTCTCCGTCCCTGCCGCGCGGGCGAGCCTCGGGTCAGGCTGGCTGCCCGTGCGGACCGCTGGTGGTGTGCCGAGCCCCTTTGCGTCCGGGCGTCTCCTCCGATAGGAAGCCGCCGATGGCAGCCGACAGACCGGTGAAGCGCAAGCGCAAGGGCTCGGGGTCCACGGGGCAGGGTGGCGAGGTGCTCCTCCGGCAGCGGACCGATCCGCGGAGCGAGCGTCGTTTCGAGCCCAAGGCGTCGCTCGAGCTAGCCCTCACCTTGCTCGGCATGTCCGTCGCGGCGCTCCTTGCCGGTGCGGGCGTTTACGGCCAGTGGTTCCGGGGCGAGGAGGCGGGCGCGCACCCTGCTGCTCCGTACCTGCTCGTCGGTGCGCTCCTCCTCGGCGCTGCGGCGGGCCTGTTCGGTCAGTGGTCGCTGAAGCCCGTCCGCGTCGGCGATGCCGGCGTGGCGCTCGAGAACGGGCCTGGCGAGATCGAGCGCATCGGCTGGAGCGAGGTCACCGGCCTGCTGCTGTCGGAGTCGGCGCTCACGGTCCAGGGCGGCGGCACGGTGATCGCCATCCCGCTGCGCGCGCATCTCGCAGCGGCTTCCCGCGTCCTTTCGGAGGCGAGGAAGCGCATCCCCGGCCGCGTCGCCGACATCAAGGAGGACGCCCTGCCTGCGCCCGACGACGCTGCCGGCGAGGTGCGCCCGCTGGAGCCGCCCCAGGTGGCCGGCCTTCACTGCAAGGCCACGGACAAGCTCATCGCCTTCGAGGCCGACGCCCGCCTCTGCGGCCGCTGCGGCGAGCTCTACCACAAGGACGGCGTCCCCCCCCGCTGCATCACCTGCGAGGCCCCGCTCCGCTGAGCGGCGGCCGCCCGCTTCGGATACGGGCCCATCTCGGCGTTTTCGGTGCTCAGCGCCCTTCCGTGCGCCTCCGCGCCGAAAACGCCGATCTGGACCCGTCTCCTGTGCGGTCGCCCGCCGCTCGGTGAGCGCCTTGGCGGTAGGCTCGGCACCCCGCCCGCGCGCCGCCGACCCTCAGAGCCCGAAGCGCGCCGCGTTGTCCCGGAGGAACGCGATGTACACGTCCGCCTCCTGGTGCGACGGCACCTCGCCCGCCTCGACCGCCTGCTCCAGCGCCCGCTTGACCTCGCCCACACGACGCGACGGCGGCAGCCCGAACGCCTGCATGATGGCGTCGCCGATGCCGCTCGGCAGCGGCGGCACCACCGCGTCCTCGGCCTGGACATGCAGCACCCGCTCGGCCAGGTCGTTGATCTGCTTCAGCCCCTTCCGCTTCTTCTCGGGCCGCTTCGTCGTGATGTCCGCCCGCGACAGGTCGAGCACGTCGTTCAGGCAGCCGCCCATCTCCTTCGCGAAGCGCCGCACCGCGCTGTCGGTCCACGACGGGTCGTACTGGCTCGCCCGCAGGTGGTGCAGGATGAGGAAGCGGATGCTGCCCTTCAGCGCCTCCTCCTTCGAGAACAGCGGCAGCCGCCGGTCGATCTTGTCGAACATGCGCGCGCCGACCTCGGCGTGACCGAAGAAATGGACCTCCCCCGTCGGCGAGATGGTGCGCGTCCTCGTCTTGCCGATGTCATGGAGCAGCGCCGCCCAGCGGACCTCGAGCCTCGGCACCGCCTGACGCACCACCTGCTTCGTGTGCTTCCAGACGTCCTTGTGGCGCCACTCCCCGTCGCCGAACCCCACCATCGCCTCGACCTCGGGCAGCATCGCCGCCAGGGCGCCCGACTCGAGCAGGGCGTCGAGCCCGGCCTCGGCGTCGTCGCTCATCATGATCCGGTCGAGCAGCTTGCGGACGTCGGGCAGGTAGATCGCCGCCGCCGCCTTGAAGTCGGCGGGGCGCCCCGAGATCACCCGGGTCGAGGGGCGTGGCTCGGCGGCCGCCTCGGGCTGCGCGGGCTCGGCCCGCTCTGCTCGCTGAACGGCCCACTCGAGCGCGTCCATCGCCCGCTTCGGGCTCGCTTCCTGGGTGAGAATCTCCTGCACGCTGTCCTTCCACACTTTCGAGGTTACGGGATCGCCCGCGGCGCGCCGGTCGCGCGGCCCGCACGGGGGTCCGCCGGTTTAGAGCCAGCCGGTACTCCGCGCAATGGTTCGTCGCTCGGCGCCGGTTCGTCCGCGTCGCGCGTCGCGCGTCGCGTCGGAGCGCGCGCAGGTCCGCCGGAGACGGCGCGTCAGGTGCGGAGGAGCCTGCCCACGTGGTCCCTCTCCCACGCGAGGGAGCGCTCGTAGTCGCGGAAGAGCCGCTCGCGGGCGAGGAACTGGGGCGGGTGGAGCATCCGGCGCCCGTTGCCGTGGCTCGCGGGCATCACGTGGTGGAGCATCTCGTGGTAGATGACGTAGGAGATGAAGTAGCGGGGGACCCAGGGCCGGTCGAGCACCGGGTGGATGCGGATCAGCCGCTCCACCGCCGAGTAGCTCCCGAGCTTGATGGTGCGCCGCGGCTTCCGCGCCTTGGTCCGCTTGCCCCAGGTGATCAGCGCGTCGACCACGCCGCCGAAGTACGTGTGGTTCACCTTCTGGAACAGGGTCAACAGATCGTGCGTCCGCCCCTGCGTCGAGAGCGGCGTGCTCACCGGCCGGCTCGCCCGGATGCGATGGCCGTTCTCGTCGATGTACTGGCCGACGAGGAGCGACGCGGCCCGGTCCTGGTTCACCACGTACCGGACGAGCGCATCCTGAACGACCGCCGGCGCGTCCAGGAACATGTGGTGGACGCGCGCCTGCAGGATCCCCTCCCGCAGCGAGGAGGAGATCATCTGCCGGTAGTTGTCGGTCACCGAGAGGAGCACCGGCCGCTTCTGGGCCAGCTCCAGGCGCCGGACGAGCGCCTGGCGCGCCCCCTCGTGCACGTAGATCTGCGGCTGGCCCGACGGCAGGGCGATGTCGAGCGGATGGTGGCGGGGGTCGGGCACCCGGACGACGGCCCGCGAGACGCGCGGCCACAAGGAAGAGGGTGCTGCGCCCTTCCCACCGCTGCGCGACAGACGGCCTGGAGGGGGTTGAGCGAAGGGGAAGACCATCTGTCCCGCCATCTCAATCCTCCTTATTTGGGCGTATTCTCGGGTGGGATCCTTGTCAAGCGAGCGGCCGAAATCATCGAAATCATTCGGATTTGTGATTACGTAAGCAGGGGGCCGGCCCCGCCTGCGGGGGTGCGGCGGGCGCCCTGGCCGCCGCCCGCCCACGATCTGGATTTCCACCGCAAATTCATGGACTTGCCTGGGCCCTCACGGCGCGGCGACGAGCCGCTCCGGTCGAGCCGGCTCGGGTCGCGCAGCCTTCCGCCTCGGACGCGTACGTCTGCTCCCGCTCCATCCCGGTGACACGGCGCGCGCGGCGCGTCCTCGCTAGGCGAGCTCGCGCGGGTCGAGGATCCGCACCACGCGCCAGCGGTCCTGCGCGCGCGGGTCGGGCTCGAGGGCGACGATCAGGGCCGTGGTGAAGGCGCGGAGGACCAGGCCGGGCGCGCCCCGGCCGGACGCGTCGACGAGCGTCCGGACGAGGTGCTCCACGTTCGGCTGGTGCCCGACCAGGAGCGCGTCGGCCCCGCCTCGGGCGAGCGCCGCGACGAGCGCGAGCGGCAGGTCGGCGTCGACCGAGAGCTCGTCCCGGATCTCGACCTCCGGCGCGCCGCAGCGGGGCGCCACGATCTCGGCGGTCTCGCGTGCGCGCGCCAGAGGGCTCGCGAGCACCCGCGAGAGCGGGGCGCCGCCCCGGACGCGGTGCAGCTCGATCGCGACCCGCTCGACGCGGTCGCGGCCCTCGGCGGTGAGCCTCCGGTCCGCGTCCCGTCCGCTCGCCGACCGGTCCTCCGCCGGGCCGTGCCGCATCACGTAGAGGTGCATGGCGGTGGCGGCCCGCGTCAGTTCGTCTTGCCCGGAGCGCGCCGGGCGTCCTGGCCGGACGGGGCCGCCTCGCCGCGACCCTTCGCCTGCGCGGGGGGCTCGGCCGCGGCGGCTCCGCCCTTCGGGCCGGCGGCCGCGGCGCCGTTCGCCGCGGCGCTCCCGCCGGCGCGGGAGATGCCGTGCTTCGCGAGGACCATCGACTCGATCTTCTCGAGCACCGCCGGGTGCTGCTCGAGGTAGGAGCGGGCGTTCTCCCGGCCCTGGCCGATGCGCTCGCCCTGGAACGAGAACCAGGAGCCGCTCTTCTCGATGATGCTCGCCTCGGTCGCGAGGTCGATGACGTCGCCGCTGTGGCTGATGCCGTGGCCGTAGAGGATGTCGAACTCCACCTCGCGGAAGGGGGGAGCCATCTTGTTCTTCACGACCTTGACGCGGGTCCGGTTGCCGACGACCGCCGGCTCCTTGCCGCCCGCGGCCGCCTCCTTGATCGCGCCGATGCGGCGGATGTCGAGCCGGACCGAGGCGTAGAACTTGAGGGCGTTGCCGCCGCTCGTCGTCTCGGGGCTGCCGAACATGACGCCGATCTTCATGCGGATCTGGTTGATGAACATCAGCAAGCACTGCGAGCGGGAGGTCGTCCCGGTCAGCTTGCGGAGCGCCTGGCTCATCAGCCGGGCCTGGAGGCCGACGTGGCTGTCGCCCATGTCGCCCTCGATCTCCGCCTTGGGGACGAGCGCGGCGACGGAGTCGACGACGATGATGTCGACGGCGTTCGAGCGGACCAGCATGTCGGCGATCTCGAGCGCCTGCTCGCCGTAGTCGGGCTGCGAGATGAGCAGCTCGTCGGTCTTCACGCCGAGCTTCTTGGCGTAGTTCACGTCGAGGGCGTGCTCGGCGTCGATGAACGCCGCCGTCCCGCCCGCCCGCTGGATGGCCGCGATGGCGTGGAGGGTGAGGGTCGTCTTGCCGCTCGACTCCGGCCCGTAGATCTCGACGATGCGTCCGCGCGGGTAGCCGCCGATGCCGAGGGCGATGTCCAGGCCGAGCGAGCCGCTCGGCACGGCCGCGACCTCGTCGTGCAGCGTCTGCCCGTCCTTGAGGCGCATGATCGCCCCTTTGCCGTACTCCTTCTCGACGCTCGCGATCGCGAGCTCCAGGGCGGCAGACTTCTGCTTGGTGTTCTTCTCGTCGCTCATGCGTACCTCGGGGCGGGGGGCCGAAGGGAGGGGGAGTCCGAAGGGGATCACGCTGCCGGATCCCCGACGTGCGGGGCAACAGTTTCCGGCAGCTTTACTGTCCGGTTGTTCAGGAAGCAAGACCCCCGCTCCCCGGATAGGACCGAAAACGTCCGCGCGAGGGCACGGCCGGGCCGGGCCGGACGGGCGGCGCGCGCAGTTGCCGCGCCGGGCGCCGCGCCGGGCGCCGCGCCGGGCGCCGAACCAGGACCGAGCCCGGGCGGACCGCCTCCGGACAGGGCGATGACGTCGCGGTCGGAAGCGCCGTTTCCCGGCTGCTGTGGAGTCTCACAAGCCGGGCAACAATCGTGATCGTCGCACACCGGGAACCCTGGCGGACTCTTCATGTGTGGGCCACACCTTCCGCGTGGGGGGCGGGGGCCGCTTTTTCCCGGGGTTTTCCCTGGGCCGGTACGAGTTCGTCCTGCGGGTGGCCGCAGGCGAGACGGGGGAGGTCTGGGCGGGTCGGCTCAGGCGCGAGCACGGGTTTCAGAAGCTCTTTGCCATCAAGGTGCTTCACCCCGAGCTCTCGCCCGACCCCGACGCCGTGCGGATGTTCCTGGAGGAAGCCGCGCTCGCGGCGCGCATCCGGCACCCGAACGTGGTGCCCGTCGTGGATCTCGGCGAGGAGGGCGGCACCCTCTTCTATGTCATGGAGTGGGTCAGCGGCGAGCCCCTCTCGGCGGTGCTGCGCGCCGCGCGCGGGCGCCCGGCGCCGGTGCTCGCCGCGGCCCGGCTGGCGTACCAGATCTGCGCGGCGCTCGACGCGGCGCACGAGCTCCGGGACGAGGTCGGCAACCCCCGGGAGCTCCTTCACTACGACGTCTCGCCCGACAACGTCCTCATCACGTCCGAGGGGCTCGTCCGCCTCGTCGACTTCGGCATCGCGAAGTTCGAGGAGGAGCGGCTGTCGGAGCGCCGGCCTTCGCTCCGGGGCGACGGCGGGCGCGCCTTCGCCGCGGCGGCGGGCGGCGAGGGGGGCGCGCTCCTGTTCAGGAGCAGCGCGCCGTACATGGCGCCGGAGCACATCCGGGGGCAGCCGTGCGACCGGCGGGCCGATCTCTTCGGGGTGGGGGTGCTGCTCTACGAGCTCCTCTCGGGCGCGCACCCCTTCCAGGCCGACGACAGCGAGAGCACGATGACCCACATCGCGAGCGAGCGGCCCGCCGCGCCGCTGTCGTCGCGCGCCGTCCCGTCCCGCCGCGGGTTCGCCGAGCGGCTGAGCGCGCCGCCGCCGCGCGAGCCGATCCCGACCGCGCTCGATCGCCTCGTCTCCGAGGCGCTCGCCAAGTCGCCCACCGCGCGCACGGCGACGGCCGCGCAGCTGATGCGCGCGCTCGAGGAGGCGGTCCCGGGCGCCGCGCACCCGGGCAACGACGCGCTGGTCGCCGGCTGGATCGGGCAGGTGCTCGGGAACGCGTCCCACCTCCGCACGCAGCAGCTGCGCGCCGCGCTCGAGTCGCTCGATCCGGGGGGCGGCGCGGCCGACGAGGCGGAGCCGCTGCCCGCCTGGCGGCGGTGGGCGCAGGCGGCGTGGGCGTTCGGGGCCGCCGTCCTCGGGGTCGCGCTCGCCGGGACCACGGCGGTGAAGGACAGCCCGCTGCCGCCGGCCTCGTTCACCGCGCCCGCCGGGCCGCGCGTGGACACCGCCGCGAGCAGCCTCGCCGCGCCCCCGCGCCGCCGGGGCGCGGCGACCACGCCGCACCGGCGATGAGCCAGCGCCGGCGCGAGGTCGCGCGCCGCCGAGGGAGCGGGGCCGCGCGGGTCAGGGCTCGACGGTGCCTTCGAGGATCGCGCGCGGGCCGTCGATGAGCATGAAGGTCGCTTCCTCCTCGCCGACCCTGGCGAAGAGGGCGTCGATGCCGCCGCGGACGTCGGCGACGTCCCTCGGGGCGTGGGCGTCGCTGCACGCGGCGTAGTAGTAGCCCTCCTCGAGCAGCTGCTCCGCGGCGCGGCGGGGGGCGCGCCCGTACTTGCCGGTGAGGGCCGCGACGTCGAGGAGGAGGACGGCGCCGGCGTCGAGGAGCGGATCCAGCGAGGAGCAGTCGTCGAAGACCGGCTCGTAGCGCTCCGGGTGGGCGATGACGGGGCGGAGCTTGCGGCGGCTGAGGTCGAAGATGCGCTCGGCGACGCGGACGGGGAAGCTCCGGGTCGGGAACTCGACGAGCGCCGCGCGGCCGCCGGGGTAGGGGAGGGCGCTGCCGTCGAGGAGGCGCTGGAAGACGACGTCATCGAAGAAGTGCTCCGACGAGAGGTCGAGCGCGGGCAGGCCGCGCGCGTCGTCGGCGCGGCGCAGCGCGGCGCACGTCGCGTCGTAGGCGGCGCGGAGGCTCTGCCGGGTGTTGTCGAACATCCCGGGGCGCATGTGCGGCGTGGCCACCACGGTGTCGAACCCGGCGCCGCGGAGCGCGGTGAGGAGGGCGAAGCTCTCCTCGACGGTGCGGGCGCCGTCGTCGATGCCGGCGACCCAGTGGCAGTGGAGATCGATGAAGCCGCGCATCGTGCGGTCGAACTTAGCAAAGTTGGCCGCCCCCGTGCGCTGCGACCATCCTTCGCGTGGAGGAGGTGTTCGTGTCGCTCTCGTTATCGAACCAGCAGCTTGTGCCGGAGCCCGGGTCGAATGGCGGCGCAGGGGGCCAGCGCGGCGACCAGCAGGGAGGCCGCGCGGAGCGGCCCGAAGGCCGAGGCGCGCTCTCGGCCGAGGGGGGCGTCGCGGCCGCCGGGGAGGGGGCGCCCGCCTCCGAGCGTCGGCGCCGCCGCAGCGACGACCCGATCACCGCGCTGCACTATCAGCTCTCGACGACGCGCTCCGAGGCGAACCTGGACGTCGTGGTCCTCGTGGACGACAGCGGCTGCCTGGTCGCCGGGGCGGGCGCGTGGCCCGCGTGCGAGGAGCTCGCCGCCTACGCCCCGCTCCTCGCCAACCCGGACGCCGTGCAGAACGCCGCGGTCGGCTCGCGCATCGCCGCGCTCACCGCGGAGGTCGAGGTCCAGAGCCTCGCCGTGGCGGGCGGGGAGGTGCTGCTCTGCGGCCGCGGCGGCACGCCGGAGCGCGGCGCCTCCATCGCCCGGGCCGCCGCCGGGTGCCTGCGCATCCTCCGCGCCGCGGCCTGAGCGCATCGTCCACCCGCCGCGGGCTGAGCGGTCGTCCGGCCGTGGCCGGAGCGCTCGCCGCGCAGCCGGACGAGCGCTCGCGCCCCCGGTTCGTGCTACAAGGGGCCGCGACCTCAGGTCGCGCGCCATGCCCGGCCCGCTCGCACCCCCTCGAAACACCCCGCCCGCCGCCCACGCACCCCGCCAGGCGGACGACGCCGGCCTGGCCCCGCTGCTCGCCTCCCGCAGGGTGATCCTCTGCGTCGGCTGCGGCGGCGTCGGCAAGACGACCACCACCGCGGCGCTCGGCCTCGCCGCGGCCCGCCGGGGCAAGCGCGTGCTGTGCCTGACGATCGACCCGGCGCGCCGCCTCTCCCAGAGCCTCGGGCTCGAGGAGATGAAGACCGAGGCGCAGACGATCGAGCCGGCCCGGTTCGCCCGGGCGGGGATCGACGTGCCCGGCTCGATGACGGTGATGATGCTCGACACGAAGTCGACGTTCGACGGCCTCGTCGCCTCGCTCGCCCCGTCGCCCGAGCAGCGCGACCGGATCCTCGGCAACGTCCTCTACAAGTACATCTCCACGTCGCTCGCGGGCACGCAGGAGTACATGGCGATGGAGAAGCTCTACGCCGTGAGGAACGACCCGAGCTACGACCTCGTCCTGCTCGACACGCCGCCCACGGCGAACGCGCTGGATTTCCTCGACGCGCCCGAGCGGCTCGTCGGCGCCATCGACAGCGCGGCGACGCGCTGGTTCGTGCAGGCGTTCCAGAGCTCCGGCAAGCTGTCGCTCAACCTGCTGGCGCGGTCGACCGCGGCGGTGCTGCGCGGCATCGGCAAGCTGACCGGCAGCGGCTTCCTCGAGCAGATCGCGGCGTTCATCAGCGAGATGAACGCGGTCTTCGGCGGCTGGAAGCAGCGGGCGGACGCGGTGGCGTCGGCGCTGCGCGGCCCTGACGTGGCCTACGTGCTCGTCACGACGCCCGATCCGCTCTGCGTGCGGGAGGTGCTGTTCTTCGCCGATCGCCTGCGCGAGCAGGACATGCGGCGCGATGCGTTCGTCGTGAACCGCGTCCACCCGGTGTACGGCGCCCTCCCCGGCGCCGCCGAGATCGCCGCCGCGCTCGACGGGAGCGGCCTCGCCCTCGGCCCCGGCGCGGCGGCGCGCCTGCTCCAGGCCGCCGAGGACGAGACCCGCATGGGCAAGCTCGATCACCTGAACCTGATCGCCCTCGAGGCGGCGCTGGAGGACGAGCAGAACGGCGGCAGCGTCCGCGTCGACGTGCCGGCGTTCCCGTACGACATCTACGACGTGGCCGGCCTCGCGAGGATCGCGGACGTGCTGGCGCCGCTGCCCGGGGCGGCGGGGTAGCCGGCCGCTTCCGTCGAGGCGCGGCGCGCTGCGGCACCGCCCCACGCGGTGGGCGCGCGCCGTGGGCGCCTGGGGCGCGCGCCCCAGCGCCGCGGGCTAGCTGCGGCGGCGGCGCTCCTTGTACTTCACCCGGACCGGCACGCCCTCGAGGCCGAACGCTTGCCGGAGCTGGTTCGACACGTAGCGCCGGTAGCTGAAGTGGAGCTTCTCGGGATCGCTCGCGACGACGACGAACAGCGGCGGCGACGTCTCGGCCTGCGTGACGAAGAACAGCCGGGGCGCGCGCCCGCCGTGCGTGGGCGGCGGATGCGTGAGGAGGATCTGCTCGAAGAAGCGGTTGAGCTCCCCGGTGGGCACGCGCTTCCGGTAGGCGTCGGCCACCTGGCCCACCGTCTCGAGGAGCTTCGCCACGCCGCGCCCGCTGCGCGCGCTCACCTGCACGATCGGCGCCCACGGCACGAACGCGAGCTTGTCGCGGGCGTCCTGCTCCGCCTTCGCGAGCGCCTTCCGGTCGAGGAGATCGATCTTGTTCAGGCCGATCACGACGCCGCACCCCCGGTCGACCGCGAGGCCGAGGATCTTCGCGTCCTGCTCGGCCACGCCCTCGGCGGCGTCGCAGAGCAGGAGCACGACCTCGGCCCGCTCCATCGCGCGGATCGCGTGCATCACGCTGACCGCCTCGACGGCGCTGTCCTCCTTCGCCACCTTCGCCTTGCGCCGGATGCCGGCCGTGTCGATGAGCAAGAACCGCTTGCCGTCGCGCTCGGCCAGGGTGTCGATCGGATCGCGCGTCGTGCCCGGCTGTGCGTCGACGAGCATCCGCTCCTCGCCCGCGATGCGGTTGACGAGCGACGACTTCCCCGCGTTCGGGCGCCCGATGATGGCGATGCGGAGCGCCCCCTCGACCGACGCCTCGGGCGCCGTGGGCTCCCTGGGCAGCGCGGCCTCGATGGCCATCTCCAGATCCGAGATGCCGCGGCCGTGGAGGGCGCTGATCGGGATGAGCCGATCCATCCCGAGGCGGTACAGCTCCGCCGCCTCGGCCTCGGCGCGCGGCGAGTCCGCCTTGTTGGCGACGTAGATCACGGGCTTGCCCGCGCGGCGCAGGAGGCCGAGCTCGGCGTGCTCGGACGGCGTGACCGGCGTCACGGCGTCGAGCACGCACACGATCACGTCGGCCTCGGCGATGGCGAGGTCGATCTGCCGCTTGATCCCCTGCCGCATCGGGTCGTCGCTCTCGGGGTCGAACCCGCCGGTGTCGACGAGCGTGAAGCGCCGTCCCCGCGAGGTGACGTCGCCGTAGTGGCGATCGCGGGTCACCCCGGGCTCGTCGTGCACGATCGCGACGCGCTTGCCGACCAGCCGGTTGAACAGCGTGCTCTTGCCGGTGTTGGGCCGCCCGACCAGCGCCACGATCCCGGCCGAGGGCGGCGGGGCAGGCGCGTCGGCCGCGGCGTCCTCGGCGGCCTCGAGGGCCTCGTCGGCGAGCTCCGCCGCGAGCTCGTCCCTGTCCTCCGCCGGATCGTGGCCGCTCTGCTCGAAGGCAGCGCGCCCCTTGCTCAGGCCCGAGCCGCTGCCCTTCTTCGCGCCAGCGGTGGCCTTGCCGGGCGCCGCAGCGGTCTTGCCGGACGCGGCAGCGGCCTTGCCGGGCGCGCTCTTTCTGGGAGCGACCGCGCTCTTGCCCGAGGCGGCCGCGCTCTTTCTGGGAGCGACCGCGCTCTTGCCCGAGGCGGCCGCGCTCTTTCTGGGAGCGACCGCGCTCTTGCCGGAGGCAGCGCCCTTCCTGGGAGCGACGCCGCCCCTCTTCTCGGGGCCACCGCCCGCCTTCGTCGCCCGGCCGCCGCCGGCGGCGCCCTGACCGCGCCTGGTCTGCCTGGAAGGAGCTGGTTTCGCCGCGCTCACGAGGTCTCTCCCTTGTTGTAACCGAGCTCTTCCAGCGTCTGGAGCGACTCGCGCCACTCCGGCGTCACCCGCACCCAGAGCTTGAGGTTCACCTGCCGCCCGACGAGCTCCTCGATCCGGAGCCGGGCCTCCGTGCCGATCCGCTTGAGCTGCTCCGCGGCGGCGCCGATCAAGATCTTCTTCTGCCCGGGCCGCTCCACGTGGATCGTCGCGTCGATGTGCAGCGCGCCGTCGCCCGTCGGCTCGACGTAGCGCTCGATCTGCACGGCGCTGGCGTGCGGCACCTCGGCCTTCGTCGCGCGGAGGATCTGCTCGCGCACGTACTCGGCGGCGAAGAAGCGCGTGGGCCTGTCGGTGAGCTCATCGGGCGCGAAGCCCCAGGCCCGCTCGGGGCACAGCTTCGCCACCTCGTCCAGCACGCGCTGGACGCCGTCCTCGCGCAGCGCCGAGATCGGGACGATCGCCGCGAAATCACGGATCTTCGCGAACGCGTCGAGGAGCGGCAAGAGCCGCGCCTTGTCCCGCACCCGGTCGACCTTGTTGAGCACGAACACCACCGGCGCCTCGCTCCCGAGGTCCGCGAGCAGCGCGAGGTCGCCCGGGTGCGGCGCGAACGGCGGGCCGTCCTCGCCTTCCTTCACGCGGCGCGGGAGGCGCGCGGGATCCGGGGCTTCCGTCACGAAGACGATGACGTCGGCGCTCCGCGCCGCCTCGCGCGCCGCCTGGTTCATCACGCGCCCGAGCTCGGTGCGCGGCCGGTGCAGCCCGGGCGTGTCGAGCAGCGCGATCTCGGCCGGGCCGTGGTGCACGACCCCGAGGATCGCGTCGCGCGTCGTCTGCGGCGTCGGCGAGACGATCGCGAGCGGGTGGCCGAGCGCCGCGTTGAGCAGCGTCGACTTGCCCACGTTCGGCCGCCCCACCAGGGCCACGCGCCCGGAGCGCCGCGGCAGATCGAGCGACGCGTCGGCCTCCTCGACCCGCCTCGGCTCGGCGCGCTTCCTTCGCTGCTGCTGCCCGCCGCCGAGCGCGCCCGCCGCGCGCTCCGGGAGCGGTCGCCCCTTCGCTTCGCCCGCCGGGCGAGGCGCGCGCCCCGCCTTGCCGCGGGCTGCGCTGGAGGAGCGCGCCGCGGCGCCGCGGTTCTTCCTGGCGCCCCGCTCCGCATCTCCCGCCTTGGCAGCGCGCTCGGCGCCGCCCCGGTCCGCATCCCCTGCCTTGGCAGCGCGCTCGGCGCCGCCCCGGTCCGCATCGCCTCGCCTGGCAGCGCGCTCGGCGCCGCCCCGCTTGCTCGCGCCGCGCGACCTGTCGTCGGGATGCGCCTCGTCTTTGCGTCGGGGCGGGCGCGCCCGCGGGATCGCCGCGTCGTCCGTCGGGGATTCCTCGCCGGATGACGCTCCCGGGCGGCCGGCGCGGCCACCGTTCCTGGCGGGACGGGGGCCAGCGGCGGCCTGGGAGGGCTTCGGCGCCTGCGGGCGCGTTCTCGCGCCCTGGGGCGCGCTCGGGGGACGGCCTTTCACCACGCCGCGCGCGATAGCAGACGCCCAGGGGGGCTACAAACGCTTCCCTACGATCCGTGGTCAAGCGCGCGCGAAGGCGGTAAGGGGATGCCTCGCATGTCGAGCGTCCACCGAGGGGATCCACGAAGCGGAGCCCCGCCCGCTGCCCCCGACCCGCCCGCGACCGGAGCCCCGTCCCACGACGAGGCGAGACCGCGCGAGGACCGCTCGGCCGAGACCGGCGGCGCGCCGGCCGATGGCGCGGTGGGCGGCGCCTTGCGCGGCGGCCCCGCGCGGCTCGCGGCCCTCGCGCTCGCGGCCCTCGCGCTGCTGCCCCTCCTCGGCACGAGCGGGATCTGGGACCCCTACGAGCTCGACCGGGCCGACCTCGCCCGCCGCATCGCCCTCCACGTCTTCCACGCCCCGCGCGGCGTGGAAGGCGTGGATCTCGCCGATCCAGCCGGGCAGCTGCCGACCCTGACCGACCTCGGCATGGGCGAGCTCGGGTTCACCTCGATGGCGCTCGGCTTCCGGCTGTTCGGCCTGCACGACTGGGCCGGGCGCCTCCCGCTCGCGCTGTGGGGGCTCGCCGGCGCGCTCGTGCTCTACGAGTTCCTCGCCCGGCTCGTCGACCGCAAGGCCGGCCTGTACGGCGTCGCCGTCCTCGTCACGATGCCGCTCTACGTGATGCAGGCCCGCACCATGCTCGGCGACATCGTCACCATGGCCGCGCTCACGATGGCGTTCTGCGGGCTGACCGGCGCCCTGCTCGAGGGCGGGCGAGGGGCGCGGCGCGGCGCCCTGCTCGCGCCGGCCGCGTGGATCGCGGTGGGGCTCCTCGGCCTCGCCGCCGGATACCTCAGCCGCGGCCTGCTGATCGGGGTCGCCGTCCCCGCGCTCGGCGCCGGCCTGACGTGGATCGTGCTCCGCACGTCCGGCGCCTGGCCCGCGCTCGAGCGCCCGCGGCCCACGCTCGGCGATCTCGTGGGCGGCGCGGCGCTCCTGCTCGGCGTCGCCGCGGCGGCGAAGGGCCTCCTCGTCCTCGCGAGCTCGAGCGCCGACGCGCCGCTCCCGCGCGCCCTCGGCGTCGCGCTCCTCAAGAGGCCGCCGGTCGAGTCCACGTTCGATCTCACGCTGCGCCAGCTCGGGCACGCCCTCTTTCCGTGGAGCGCCTTCCTGCCGTTCGCCATCGGCCGGCTCTTCCGCGCGCCGGCCGCGGCGCAAGGGGCCGCGGCGGGCCTCGATCGCGAGGCCGGCGTCCGGATCGCCCTCGTCGTCACGTCGGCGCTCGCCTACGGCGCCTTCGCGCTGCTCGCGCCGCACGCCGGGGCGCTCCCGTTCAGCGGCCCCGCGCTCCTCGCCGCGATCGCCGCGCTCGCCATCCGCGATCTCGAGCGCGGCGCCCCCTCCTCGCGGGCGCTCGCCGTCGGCTGCTCCGTGCTCGCCTTCGTCCTGTACCGCGATCTCATCCTCTCGCCGGACCGGGCCCTCAGCGTCTTCTCCGTCGACAAGCCCGTGTTCCCGAAGAGCTTCGAGGAAGAGGCGGCCTCGGCGATGCGCTTCGTCCTGATCGCGTTCGCGGGCCTCGTGGCGCTCACCTGGTTCGAGGAGCAGCCCCGCGAGATCGACCGCGGCCTCAAGGCGTGGGCGCGTCGCCTCGACGCCGACGTCCGCGCCGGCGCCGAGGAGCTCGCGCGCATCTGGGGCGGCAACCTGCTGTTCCTCCTGATCGTCCTCGAGGCGGCGCTCGTCGGCGTCGGCGCGATGATCTTCGTCGGCAAGCGCATCGGATGGGGGACCGTGGCGCGGATGCCGAACCACCTCGCCGCCTACGGGATGAACGCGTGGTGGGCGCTGCCCTTGCTGCTCGCCGTCGGGCCCGTGACGCTCATCGCGGTGCGCGACGCGTTCCGCTTCGTCGTCGCGCGCACCTTCGTGCCCCGCGCCCTCGGCACGCCGCTCGCCGGCCTCGTCGCCGGCTTCGCGCTGAGCTTCTGGTACTACCCCGCGCTCGCGGCCCAGCTCTCGCCGAAGGAGGTCTTCGAGTCGTACGAGTCGCTGCGCAAGCCCGGCGAGCCGCTCGCGACGCTCGGCGTCCGGAGCCGCGCGGCGGCCTACTACCAGGGCGGCGAGGTCGCGTCGTTCAACGACGCCCCGCAGGCGCTCGCCTGGCTCACCGCCCCCGCCGCGGAGGGCTCCGCGGACAGCGCCGCCGCTCCCGGCGCGCGCCGTTGGCTCGTCGTCAAATCCGACGAGCTGCCCAGGTTGAACAGCCTCTTCCGCAAGCACCACGGGCGCAACCTGCCCGTGCTCGACGGCCGATCGAGCCAGATCGTCCTCGCGTCGAACGAGCTCGGCGGCCGTCCGAACGAGAGCTGGCTCAGCCGTGTCGTGCTCGACGAGCCCGTCGCTCCCGCGAACCCGCTCGACGCGATGTTCGACGATCAGCTGGAGGTGCTCGGCTGGGAGCTGACCGACGACGACGGGCAGCAGGCCTCGAGCGTGATCCCGCAGAAGATCTACCACCTGCGGACCTTCTTCCGGGTGCACCGGCCGATCACCGGCAACTGGAAGATGTTCGTTCACATCGATGGGTTCCAGCGCCGTTACAACGGCGACCACGCCGTGATCGAGGGGCGCTACCCGATGAGCCTGTGGCAACCGGGCGACGTCATCGTCGACGACCACGAGCTCCAGCTCGAGCCCAACTTCACCCCGGGCGACTACGCGCTCTACTTCGGCTTCTTTTCCGGGGATGCGCGCTTCGAGGTGACGCGCGGACCTGAACACGAGAACCGCATCCGCGGCGGCGTCATCCGCGTGCGGTGAGCCGCCCGTTGTAGGATTCCCGACGCATGCCGCGGCGCGCGCGCCCTCCTGTGCGCCCGGCGACCCACGCGCGGTCCTCGTCGTCGAGCGCCCTCGACGCGCGTGCGGAAAGCGGCTAGTCGCAGAAACATGACCGGGGGCCGTGGTGACTCCAACCATCCGCCCGACACGCCTGGCGGTTTGTCGGCCACCCCCGCGCAGAACGGCGCCTACGGGGACGCTGGCCACACCGGCGAGGATGCCGAGTGCGAGATCCCCCCGGATTCGCTCAACCGACGCTCGTCCGAGCGGCTCGACGTCACCTGGCTCGTGGACTGCGAGACGGATGACACGTTCCTCTACGCCTCCATCACCAACATCTCGGAGATGGGCATCTTCGTCCGCACGACGCAGCCGCTCTCGATCGGCACGCGGCTCACGCTCCGCTTCTCGCCCCCGGGGGCCGAGAGCTCGTACGTGCTCGAGGGGACGGTGCAGTGGGTGAACGAGGTGCGCCCCCTCCACGACAACCCGAACCCGGGCATGGGGATCCGCTTCGTCGATCTCACGCCCGACGATCGCGAGCGCATCGTCGACACGATCAGGACGATCGCCTACATCCGCGACGCGCCGGTGAGATCGAACTGACGCAGGCGCCGGCGCGCGTCCGCGGCCGTCAGCGCCCCATCACGGCGTCGGGAGGCACGGCGTCGGGAGGCACGGCGTCGGGAGGCGCCGCCTGCGCGGGCCCCTGCTCGTCTGCGCGCGGCGCCGCGGGCTTCGCGGCCGGCCGCGGCGCCGCGGCGGGGCGCGCCGCCGATGCCGCGGCGGGGGAGGCGGCCACCGGGGCCGCGTTGTGCGCCTGCGAGCGCGCGGCGTTCGCCTCGAGGCCCGCGAGCATCTGCTCGGCGCGGTCGCCGTACCCCTTCGCGGAGCGGAGCGCGAGCAGCAGCTCCCGCGCCTTCTCCGTCTCCCCGGCCGCCTGATGACACCGCGCGGCCTCCCACATCGCCGCGTGCGCGGCGGGCGTCCCCGGGTACTGCGCGCCGACCTCGTCGAGCTTGCCGACGGCGGCCGCGCAGCCCGACGTCCGTTGCAGCGTCTGCGCGTCCCGCAGCGCCTGCCTCGCGCCGTCCTCGGGGGCCGCTGCCCCGCGCGCGCTCTTCTCCTTCGCCGCCTCCGCCGTCGGCCTCGGCGGCTCGCTCGCCTTGGCCTCGGCCATACGCCTGCCGTCGCCCTCGTCCGCCGGCGCGGCCAGGGTCGGCGCCGGGACGCTGGGCGGCTCGAGCTGATCCGACGCAGGCTGGCCCCACTCGGTGACCCGCACGGGGGCCACGCCCGTCTTCGGCCGCAGCAGCAGCAGGCTCGAGCCGATGACGAGCACGAAGAGCGCCGCCATCGCCAGCTGCGGACGCATCGCGTGGCTGCCGGCCCAGGCCAGCGCGCGGAGCGCCTTGCGCCGGAACGGCGTCTTCTTTTGCGCGACCTCGACCGCCTCGAGGATCCGCGCCTCGAGCTCCTCGCTCGGCTCCTCGAGCGGCAACGGACCGGCGTCGCGGGCCGCGCGCAGCCCCGCGAACGCCGAGGCGCACCGGGCGCAGCTGTCCATGTGGCGCTTCATGGCCGCATGCGTCAGCTCGTCGAGCTCGTCGTAGAGCGCGTCCATCACGTGCTGGTCGAACTTCTCGCAGTCCATAGACAGCTCTTCCGGCGCGCTAGCGCAGCGCCCTCGCGTAATCCTCGTACTCCGAGAGCGCCTCCTGGAGCCGCTCCAGCGCGTAGCGCATCCGGCTCTTCACCGTGTTCTCGGGCACCCCGACGATCTGGGCGATGTCCTTGAAGGGCACGCGCCCGATCTCCCGGAGCAGGAAGACCTCCCGCTGCTCGTGCGGGAGGCCCTCCACGGCGCGGACGATGAGCTGCCCCATCTCGGCCCCGATCGCGACGCGATCCACCGCGGCCTGGGGCGCCGGGTCCGCGGTCCGCTCGCCGAGCGTGGGGCCGTCGCCGTCGCCGGAGCCCTGGTCGAGCGACGGGTGGCGCCGGAGCGACATCTTGCGCAGGTGATCGATGCAGACGTTGCGCGCGATGGCGTAGGCCCACGTGGTGAACCTCGCCTCGTGCTTGAAGTCGGAGGCGCTCTGCACGATCTTCACGAACACATCCTGCACCAGATCCTCGGCGACCGCAGGCCCGCGGACCTGCCGCAGGATGAAGTTGTAGATCGGCGTCTTGTGCCGCCGGACGAGCCCGGCAAACGCGGCGCGGTCGCCGCCCTGAAAACGCATCATCAGGGCTTCGTCCGTGACCTCCTCTCGAGAAATCGGGACCATCCTAGCTCCCGGAGCGGCCGAGCCTCTGCGGCGCTCCTTCGGCGGCCCGAGCGGCGGGGTGTTCGTTTCGACGACCGCGGCGCCGGATCGGACGCGCAGCGCGGCTCGAAGATCTGAGGCGCTCTCCTTCCCCTGACACAAGCGCACCTTAGCGGATCCGCCCCCGAGCGAGCGAGCCCCCTTCGCCCGCGTCGATGGGAGGGCCGCTTTCGTCCGGAGGCGCGCCCGCGCTCGGCCCCGTGGCGCCCTCGTGGCAGCGCATCGTCGACCGGCCGAGGACGCCGCGGGCGCGCGCCGGGTGAAGGGGGCAGCACGTTTTCCTCTGCACGTTTCTGCACTTTTTTTGCATGGTCCGCGCCGCCGTCGCGCCGCCAGCGGCGGGGCGCTGCGCCGGTAGAGCGGAAGCTGTCCAGGTCGTTGCGCTCCGAAGCCCGCCGCCACTAGACTCCCCGGCACCGGGCGTGAGGTCGCCCCCCTCTGCTGACGAGGGTAAAACCACGAGGTTACCTTTCGATGCGACTTATCAGGATGCTGGCTGTGGGGGTGGGGGCCTCGTTCTTGATGGCCGTGCCCGCCTTCGCGCAGAGCCCGGGCGGCGCGTCGGGCAAGGCCGCTGCTCCTGCCGCCTCGGTGGCGCCGGCCGCCTCGGCGCCTGCGAACGCAGCGCAGGCCGCCCCCGCGACGGGCGCCGCGGCTGCATCGCCCGGCACGACGGCCGCGCCGGCCGCATCGCCCGGCACGACGGCCGCGCCGGCCGCGAACGCAGCGCAGGCCGCCCCCGCGACGGGCGCCGCGACTGCGCCGCCCGGCACGACGGCCGCGCCGGCTGCGTCGCCCGGCGCGACGGCCGCGGGCGCCGCCGCCCCGGCGATGGATGGCCCGACGTACGCGGTGCGGCTGCGCGATCTGGAGCAGCGCATCGACGAGCTCAAGGAGCAGATCCGCCGCAGCCATACGCGGCTCTCGCTCCTCAGCGACACGATCCTCTCCGGCGGCGGCGCCGGCTCGCGCGCCTCGATCCGGTTCAACAACGAGCTGTCGAGCGCGTTCCGCGTGACCCGCGTGCTGATCGTGCTGGATGGCGCCGTCCAGTACAACAAGACCGATCAGTCGGGCGCCCTGGCGGAGCAGACCGAGATCCCGATCTTCAACGGCTCGGTCCCGCCGGGGGATCACACCCTCCAGGTGCTCGTGAACCTGCAGGGCAACGGCTACGGGGTGTTCTCGTACCTGCGCGGCTACCGCTTCGAGGTGCGCTCCAGCCATTCCTTCACGGCGGTCGAGGGCAAGACGATCAACCTCCAGGCGGTCGCGTTCGAGAAGGGTGGGGTCACGACCCCGCTCGAAGAGCGCCCGGCGGTCCGTTTCGTCGAGAAGATCGTGAGCGGCCTCTCGGATGCTTCCGGGCAGCCGGCCGCCGCCGCGGGTGGCAAATAGGTTCGAGCTCGTTAGGACAAGTCGCCATGACCTGGGACTCCGGATCGCGGGTTACCCCTGCCTTGCTTGGCCTGCTCCTGCTCGGCGCGGCCACGACCGCGGCCCCTGCCGACGCGTGGGCCCTGGACTCCGAGCGCGCCTACACGAGCGCCTCGCAGCAGATCAGCAGCGTCTCGTCCGGGCTGGGCGCCATCCAGGCGGCGATCCAGAAGTCCCGGGGCGAGCAGCGCACCCCGGAGCAGCGCATCGCGGACGCCGTCCTGCTGATGGGGTCCAGGGACTACGAGCGCGCGGCCAACGTGCTGAACCAGGTGGTCGAGAAGTACCCTGACCACCCGACGGCCTTCCCGGACGCGCTCAACCTGCTCGGCGAGACGTACTTCCGCTCGAAGCAGTACCTCTCGGCCCGCCGGGTGTTCCAGCGGATCGTCGCGAGCGGCGCCGAGCCGCGCTTCGCCGCCTACCAGGAGAAGGCGCTCGGCCGGCTCGTGGACATCTGCCTCCGCATCAAGGACTACGACGCCCTCGACGCCGTCTTCGCCTCGATGAACAACGTCCCGTCCTCCGCGGCGGGGAGCGCCCTCTCGTACGCGCGCGGCAAGGGCCTCTACGTGAAGAAGGACTTCGCCGGCGCGAAGGCGGCGCTCGGCGCGGTCGACCCGCGGAGCGAGTACTTCCACCAGGCGAGGTACCTGCTCGGCCTGATCGCGGTGAAGGAGGCGACGCCCCCGCCGGAGCCGCTCAAGGAGGGCGACGTGCCCCCGGCGGTGCCCAAGACCCGCTACGTCGCCGCGATCGACCTGTTCCAGAAGGTGACGCAGCTGCCGGCCGACACCCCGGAGCACCGGCGCGTCATCGACCTCGCGTGGCTCGCGATCGGGCGGCTCTTCTACGAGGCCGACCAGTGGGCGCAGGCCGTGCAAGCGTACGGCCACATCGATCGCGTCTCGCCCGAGTTCGGGACCATGCTCTACGAGCTCGCCTGGGTGTACGTCCGCCTGGGCGACGTGGATCGCGCCCAGCGATCGCTCGAGATCCTCGCCATCGCCGAGCCGGACAGCCAGAACATCGCCGACGGCTCGCTGCTCCGCGGCGACCTGATGCTGCGCGCCGGCCGGTTCGAGAAGGCGCTGAAGGTGTACGAGGGGGTGCGCGCCACCTACGACCCGATGCGCGCACGCGTGGACGCCTTCCTCGGGTCCACGAGCGATCCCGCGGTCTACTACGACAAGCTGAGCCAGGAGCAGCTCGAGGCGCTCGACACGAACGCCTCGCTCCCGCCGCTCGCGGTCCAGTGGGCGCGCGAGGCCGAGGACGGCCCGGCCGCGTTCGCGGTCATCGACGACATCCACTACTGCCGCGAGCTGATCAAGCAGTCGAACGAGCTCATCGAGAAGCTGAACGCCGTGCTCAGCTCGCCCAACCGGGTGCGCGCGTTCCCGGAGCTCAAGGCCGGCGAGGAGAAGGCGCTCGCGCTGCTCAACCGGGTCGCGCTGGCGCGCCTCGCGCTCGGCCAGGGCATGGACGACGTGGAGGACGATCCGCTCTCGGGCGAGATCGGCAGCGCGCGCGCGCGGCGCCGCGCGCTCGAGAAGCGCCTCTCGAGGGTGCCCGTCACCGACGCCGACTTCCAGGACCGCGAGGCGCAGGCGCTCAAGCAGTGGAACACCCAGTCGCAGCGCCTCCAGCAGCTGACGCTGCAGATGGACACGCTGCAGGCGACGATCAACGGGCTCCGGCGGCTGCTCCACGAGGGGCCGCAGGCCGGGGTCGTCCGGGATCCCGCGAGCATCGCCCGCTTCGAGCACGAGCTCGCGCAGAACGAGCGCGACCTCGCGCTCTACCGCCAGCAGGCGGACGTGCTCCGCAAGCAGGTGAGCGCGGGCCGGGTGCAGGTCGGCTTCGGCGATCAGCGCTTCATCGAGGACGCGCAGACGCGCAAGGCGCACCGCGACGCGCTGATGCGGGAGGTCGAGCTGGCGGCGGCGGGCGCCGGCGGCGCGGATCTCGCGGCGTACGCGCAGCGGATCACGCCGTTGCTCCGCTCCGGCGACGCGGCGGACGCGCGGGTCGAGGCGGCGCTGCGCGAGATCGAGGGCGAGGTCGCGCAGAAGTCCTCGGGCCTCCGGCAGATCGTCAGCCGGGAGACGGCGAGCGTCGTGCACTACTCGGTGCAGCTCGACGCGCTCGACCGGGAGGCGCGGCTCGTCGTCGGCGAGGTCGCGATGCGAAACTTCGGCCTCGTCCGCGACCGGCTGAAGAACATCATCCTGCGCGCCGACGTCGGCATCACCGAGGAAGCGTGGGAGGTCCGCGAGGAGCAGATGACGCGTGTTCGCAGCCTGCAGGTCGAGCGCGCCCGTGAGGATCGGGTCCTCAAGGAGGAGCTCAACGAGGTCCTCGACGACAGCGGCGATCCGGAGGATGAGAAGTGAGCAAGGAGCAGGGCGGCGCGAGCGCGCCGCAGATCTCTGACGCGTCGCGCAGCGGGGCGCAGATCCTCGGAGCGGCGGGGGCGCGCGGCCCGCTCGGCGACGTCGTGAGGGCGAGGCGCCGTCGCCCGCGCGGCGCGCTCGGGGTGGCGAGCCTCGCCCTGGTGCTGGCGGTCGCGCCCCTCGCGCTCTCCCAGCCCGCGCCTGCGCCGGCGACCTCCGCCGCGCCTGCGCCGGCGCCGACAGCGGCCGCGGCGCAGGCTCCGCAGACCGGAGCCGCGGCGCCGGCTCCGCAGACCGGAGCCGCCCCTGCGCCGCCGGGCTTGCCGCCGGTGCAACCCTTCGCGCCGCCGATGTCCGTCGGGCGCAAGCAGGCGCCGCCGCCTCCTCCGCCGACGCCCGCCCAGCTCGCCGCGCTCGCCGCGCTCGAGAAGGAAGCGGCCGCCTACGAGAAGGCGGCCCGCGACTACCGGAGCGCCATCACCCGCATCGTGCAGCACCACTACGAGGACAGGCGCCGCCGCATCCTCTCGTCGCTCGACCGCGAGATCGAGACGGAGCGGAAGGGCCTCCGCGACGCCCGGGAAGAGGCGATCCGCCGGCTCGAGGTGTTCGTCCAGCGCTACAGCGGCCCGAACGCTCACCCCGAGAACACGCCCGACGCGATGTTCCGCCTGGCCGCCCTCTACGAGGAGCGCGCGCGCACCGACTCCGACGCGAGCGAGGATCTCAGCGCCGCGCTGCTCCCGGCCATCGCGCTCTACAAGCGCGTCATCCACGAGTTCCCGCAGTACCGCGAGCTCGCCGGGATCTATTACTACCTCGGCCACGCGCTGAACGACTCGGTCCGTTTCCCCGAGGCGCAGCAGGTGTGGCGCTCGCTCGTCTGCCACAACAAGTACCCGTACCCCGTCGCGACCGACCCGAAGGACCCGACGCGCGACACCGTCGGCAAGCTCCCGCAGGACCACGACGCCGACTACTGGACCGGCTGGGAGGCGCGCCACCCGACGCCCATCGGCTCGGGCGGCCGGGCCCAGCCCGCCCGCAGGCCCGCGCGGGGCAAGGCCCCCGTCGTCGAGGACGAGACGGCCTACATCGATCCCTACCCCGACGACTGCCAGCCGATCCCGCAGAAGACGGCGCTCGGCGCCGAGCCCCGGTACGTCGCCGAGGTCTGGTGGCAGATCGGCGACTACCACTTCAACGAGATCGACCGCGCCGGCGGCCCGTTCAACTACAACAGGGCGGAGTCGGCGTACCGGCAGTCGATCAAGTACAAGAAGCCGCCTGTCCACGGCGTCGCGATGTACAAGCTCGCCTGGACGTACTTCAAGCAGCAGCGCTACGAGACCTCGGTGCGCCAGTTCATCGAGCTGCTCCGCTACACCGACGAGCAGGAGAAGCTCACGGGCGATCCAGGCGCGGATTTCCGGGCGGAGGCGTACACCTACATCGCCGGCTCGCTCACGTACCTCGACTTCGTCGGCCCGGGGCCCGAGGAGCCGTACATCCCGCGGAACGACGTCCTCGACGTCGAGACCGACCCGCGCATGGCCGAGCAGAAGATGCGGATCGCCATCGAGCGCGTCCAGGATCCCAAGCTGATCCCGCAGGATCAGAAGTGGACGGTCGAGATCTACAAGGCGCTCGCGCTGGAGTTCAAGGAGCTCAACCAGTATCGGAACACGGTCGAGGTGAGCGAGATCATCCTCCAGAAGTGGCCGATGCACCGCGACGCGCCCGTGATCCAGAACCAGATCGCGGACATCTACGACACGCTCACGTCGCAGTCGCGCGAGGGGACGGCCGAGCGGGCGATGAACTCGGCCAAGGCGCTCGAGGCGCGGACGAAGCTCGCCCAGTACGTCGGGATGACGCCGTGGGTCGAGGCCAACAAGGACGACCCCGAGGCGATCCAGACCGCCGAGCGGCTCGTGCGCGGCGGGCTCCGCCGGGCCGCGGCCGATCACACGAACGCGGGCAGCGCCCTCGTGCAGCAGGCGCTGACGATCAACGAGAAGGAGACGCGCGACCCGATCTTCGAGCGGGCGCTCGGCGAGTATCGCCTCGCCGCGCAGGGGTGGGCCGGCTACCTGGCCCAGGACGAGAACGCCCCGGACGCGTACGAGAGCCGGTACTGGTTGGCCGACGCGCACCACATGGTCGTCGTGATCACGGTGGCCATGGATCGCTCGCCCACGCGGCAGGAGGTCGAGCTGGCGAGGAGCTCTGCGGTCGGCGTGCGGGACTCCAACGAGGACGACAAGTACCTGCAGCCCGCGGCGTACATGGTGGTCGACACCGCCCACCAGGCGCTCATGGATCGGCACAAGCTCTTCCAGCGGACGAGCGGCGCCGAGGGGCTCGAGCCGCGGGAGAAGGTCAAGATCGTCGGCGAGGGCGACGAGCAGCGCGTCGTCGCCGAGCCGCTGCCCCCGGAGGTCCAGGCGGCCGTCACCGCGCGGGACGAGTACATCCAGCGCGTGCCGCCCGCGCTCGACGCCCCGAAGAACCTCGATCTCTACGCGTTCCAGGCGGCGGACTACTACTTCCTCTACGGCCAGTTCCCCGAGGCGCGCCGGCGGCTCGAGCCCATCTACGACGCGCAGTGCGGCAAGACGGAGTTCGGCTACAAGGCGTGGGAGCGGCTCACGACGATGTCGAACCTCGAGAACAACGTCGAGCAGAGCCGCAAGCTGGCCGAGGCGGCGCTCACGCGGAGCTGCGCTGTCAGCGAGGAGCAGAAGCTGAAGGAGGGCGACATCGCCCGTCCGACGATCTCGCGCGGCTACTACCTCGACGCGGCCCGGGCCTTCGAGAAGGCCGAGAAGATGCCGGACGGCCCGGCGCGCGTCGCCGCCTGGCGCGAGGCCGCGGCGCTCTACAAGGTCGCGCTCGAGAAGGCGCCGGCCCGCGACGAGGCGCCGGAGGCCGCCATGAACGGCGCTTACTGCTACAAGCAGGTGGGCGACTACGATCAGGCCATCGCGATGTACTCCCTGTTCATCAAGGAGTACGGAAACGAGGAGAACCTGGCGAAGCTCGAGAAGGGCGATCCGGAGGCGAACCCGCCGAAGAACCCCGATCCGAAGCGCTACGCCGAGCGGGTGAAGTACCTGAAGCAGGCCTACGACGCGCTCTCCGCCGCGTACGTCCTCTTCTTCAACTACCGCAGCGCGGCCGAGACCTACGACACCATCGCTCGCAACACGCGGTTCGAGCAGGCGGCGCGCCGGGACGCGGCCCGGAACTCGGTGTTGCTCTACGCGAACATCGGCGAGCGCGACAAGATGGCGGCCTCGCGCGCCACCTTCATGAGCCTGAACCCGCCCCCCGAGCAGAAGGCCGACATCGACTTCCTCGTCGCGTCGGCGGACCTGAAGGCCTGGGACGAGCAGGGGCCCGACGAGGGCCCGAACCGCGCCGCGCGCACCAAGGCCGTGCAGTCGATGGAGGCTTATTATGCGGCCAACAAGAACAACCCGGCCGCGAGCGGGTATGTCGTCCAGGCGGCCTACCACGCGTCCAAGATGCGCGGCGCCGCCGGCGATCCGAAGGCGCGGGAGTGGTGCAAGAACACCATGACGGCGTTCACGTCGTTCCGGAGCAGGGCGACCGGCGACAAGAAGACCCTCGGGTCGGTGCAGGCCGACATGGCGGCCGAGTGCGCCTACAAGGCCATCGACGACCGCATCAAGGCCGAGTTCGACTACGACACGGGGCACCACCGCTACGAGGGCGTCATCGATCAGGTGAAGCGGGCCTTCGAGGCCGACATCGCCAAGGCCAACGATCGGTACTGGAAGGAGCTCCAGGAGGTCATCACCGCGTACGAGTCGCGGCCGTGGTCGGTCGCCGCGCGCGCGCGGCAGGGCTCGCTCTACGACTCCTGCCGCACGGGCCTGTACAACGCCCGCCCGCCGGGCCTCCGGCTCTACACGGACAAGGAAGAGAAGCTGCTCAAGCTCGCCGAGACGAGCGATCGCGAGGATCTCCAGGAGACGGCCGACGCGCTCCGGCAGAACCGGCGCGAGCAGTGGCGCGCGGCGCGCGAGCGGAGCCTCAACGACGCCGACAAGGCGATGGTCAAGTTCTACGTCGAGTCCGTCGTCTGGGCGAAGGCGTGGAAGGTGCGGAACCCGGCGGTGGACTACGCGATCCAGCGGCTCGCGTTCTTCACGGACATCCTCGGCGACGCCAAGCTCCGCGAGTGGAGCCAGGGGATCATCGATCCCGAGACGAAGCGTCCGTTCGAGTACAAGGATGGCATCTTCCTCCGGACGCGGCCCGGCATGACTCCGCCGCTCGCCCCCGACGGCCTCCCCTTGCCCCTGCCGGTCGTGCCATGAAGCGCCGCCTCTCCGTCACCCTCTTCGTCAGCCTGCTCGCGGTCGTGTCGCCGTTCGCCCTCGCGTCCTGCGGCGAGGAGGCGACGCCGCCGCCCAAGGCGCCCACCCGCCCCGTGACCGGCCCCGCTGGCGCGGCCCCGCCCGTCCAGGCGCCGTACGGCATGAACGACGCGCCGAGCTCGATGCGGCCGTACGACCAGCCTGCCCCGGGGGCGCCGGCGGCCATGAACGCCCGCGCGGCGGCCATCTACCAGGGCGGCCTGCAGGCGTTCGCGAGCGGCGACCTCGCGAGCGCGAAGGCGCAGTTTGCGCAGGCGACGCAGGCCGATCCGCGCGCCCACCAGGCCTTCTACTCGCTCGGCGTGGTGCAGGAGCGGCTCCGCGACGAGGGCGCCGGCGCGAGCTACCGCCAGGCGTTCACGCTCGTGCCCGACTACGAGCCGGCCATCGTCGCGTACGCGATGCTCCTCGCCCGGAAGGGCCAGCTCGGCGAGGCGGAGCGGCTCCTCAACGAGAAGCGCGGCCAGATGCCGAAGTCGGCGGCCGTCGCGGCGACGCTCGCGGAGATCAAGTCGCTCCAGAAGGACACCGGCTCGGCCCAGCGGCTCGCGCAGGAGGCGCTGAAGATCAACCCGGACTACCGGCCGGCGATGGTCATCATCGCCCGCGATCACTACAGGAACCGGCGCCTCGATCTCGCGCTGTACGCGCTCCAGGCGATCCTCGACGGGTTCGAGCCGGTCAGCGAGAACCCGCCGCGCGACAGGGACAACGCCGAGGCGCTGCTGCTCCGCGGCCTGATCTACCGGGAGCAGGGGCAGCGCGCCGCGGCGCTGGAGGAGTTCCGCAAGGCGGTGACGCGCCGCCCCGATCTCGTCGAGGCGCGGGTGCAGCTCGCGACCTACCTGCTCGAGGCGGGCAACGCCCAGGAGGCGCTGCCCCTCCTCGAGGGCGCCGTCCGCTTCGACTCGGAGCACGTGGCCGCGCACCTGAACCTCGGGGACGCCTACCGCCTGCTCGAGCGCTACGCCGACGCGAAGCGCGAGTTCGACTGGGTGCTCGCCCGGAACCCGAACCTGCCCCAGGTCCACTACGACCTCGGCCTGCTGTACCTGTTCGCCCCGAGCATCCCCGGCATGACGCCCAAGCAGCAGGTGGCGGAGGCGATCAAATCGCTCACGCGGTTCCAGGAGCTGCGCAACAAGGGCCAGCGCGACGACTCGGAGGAGCTCCTGAACCGCGCCAAGCTCAAGGAGGGCGAGCTCAACGCGGCTGCAGCCGCGGCGCAGCCCGCGGCTCCGCCCGCCGCCGAGGCGGACGGGGGCGTCGCCGACGCCGCGACCGACACGTGAGGGAGACCATGAGCATGTACAAGGCACTTGCGCTGGGTTCGGTCCTGCTCGCGATCCTCTGCCACGGCGAGCGCGCGAGCGCGCAGGAGAAGGGCAAGCAGCGCGGGGTCATCACGCTCGCCGAGGTGACGATCACCGGCCGCATCCAGAAGCCCATCGCGGCCGTCGACGTCAGCCGGATCCAGCCGAAGCTCACGCTCGCCGAGCTGCGCCAGCCCTTCCTGGACCGCATCGAGCAGGCGATCTTCAAGGAGCCGTTCTAGTGCCTCGGACCGGAGATCTCGCCGGATTTCCGGGCGCGCGCCGCGGGCGGTAGGCGGCGGCGTGTCCGCCGCGCTCTTCATCGCGCTGTCGATCGCGGCGAGCGGCGCCTGTGCCGCGATCTCGTGGAAGCACCCGGCGCAGGTCGCGCGCGCGACGGGCGGCGACCTGACGGCGCTCGCGCGCTCGCTCCGCGCGCTGCCCGCCGAGGCGCGGCTCTCCGAGCTGGCGAGGCGGTCGCCGCCGGAGAGCTGGGAGCGCCGGCTCGCGCTCGAGGTCATGTCCGCCGCCGACCCGCGCGCGAAGATCGCGGCGGCGAACGACCTCCTCGCCGAGCTCGAGCAGCGGCTCGACGCGGGCGCGGGGTGGCCGCGCGCGGCGGCGCGCCTCTCGGCGTTCGCCGCGCTGCTCCTCGCCACGCTCTCGTTCCTCGCGCAGGCCGGGCCCTCGGCCATCGCGCTCGTCCTGGTCGCGGGCGCCGCCGGCGCGATCGCGTCCGCGGCGGCGGGGCGCGCCGGCCGCGCCGCGGCTTCGCGGACGCGAGAGGCCGTCGACGCGCTCGTCGGCGTCGCACTGGGCCCGCTCGACGTCGCCGCCGGAGCTGCTCGCGCGCCGAGCGCATCGCCGCGACGATCGCGCCGCGCGCGCCCCTGAGCGCGGCGCGCTCTCCTGGACCGCCCCCAGCTGTCCGTGTACCCTCGCGGGCTGTGGTGCCCTCCGCTGCGCAGCGCTCCTTCCGCGGATCCAGGCCCGGGGCCCGCCGGGCCCTGGGGCGCGGCTCCGCCCGCCGCGCGCGACCGGCGTCGGCCCCTGCGTCGTCCCCTCTCTCCCGGAGTCCTTTGGAATGACCCAGCAGCACCCGCACCCCACCCCGTCGCGACCCGGCCAGCCCGGGCAGATGACCGCGGTCATGCGGGCGGTCGCACCGGTGACCGGCCCGAAGGTCCTCAGGATCGGCCTGGTCCAGGGGGGAAAGGTGATCGAGGAGCGCGTCATCAAGCAGCGCACCCACGTCACCATCGGGCCCAGCGAAAAGAGCATGTTCGTCATCCCGAGCAAGAGCATCCCGCCGAGCTTTCGGCTGTTCGAGCTCGTGGGCGGCGAGTACTTCCTCAATTTCCTGGACGGGATGACCGGCCGCGTCGCCTTCAAGGCCGGCGTCTCGGAGCTCTCCGCGCTCAAGTCGTCTGCCAAGCGCGTGGCCGTGGGCAATGCCCAGGCCTATCAGGTCCAGCTGAGCGAGGAGGCGCGCGGCAAGATCGTCGTGGGGGAGACGACGTTCCTGTTCCAGTTCGTCGCGCCGCCGCCGGTGCAGCCCAAGCCGCAGCTGCCCGTCTCGGTGAAATCGGGGATCGCGAACGACATCGACTGGACGACCACGATTATCGCCGCGTTCTCGTTCCTGTTCCATTTCGGCGCCGTCGGGTCGATCTACTCCGACTGGATGGATCCGGTCGTCGACGATGAGGTCGACGTCGCGGCGCTGCTCGAGTCCGTCAAGCAGCTGCCCCCGCCGCCGGTGGTGGAGCAGCCGAAGGAGAACGTCGAGGCGCCGGCCGCGACGGCGGCGCCCACCGCCGAGGCGCCCAAGGCCGCGAGCGGCGGCGGGAACAAGGGCGCGGCTGCAAGCGCGGGGAAGGGCTCCGGCGGGATGAGCGACGCCCGCGCCTCGGCGCTCACCAACGAGCTCGCGCAGCTCGACATGCAGATGCTGGGCGCGCTCAACTCGAGCGGAAACGCCACAGCCAGCGTCCTGAGCTCCGGCGACGTGCCGACGGGCCTCCTCGAGAACGCGGCCGCCTCCGGGTCGGGCGTCGGCAAGGGGGGTGTGGCGGGATTGAACATGGGGGGCTCCGGTGGGGGCACCGTGCGACCTGGCGCCGCCGGCGGCGGCGGCCTTGCGACCATCGGCAACACCGGGACCAGCGGTCCGGCGACCGCCGGTTCGGCGCAGCAGGTCAAGGGACCGGTCGGCAACGCCCAGGTGGGCGGCCCCGCGGTCTCCGGCGGGAGCGTCTCGAACGCCCCCTCCGTCGTGGCAGGGATGACCGCTGGGTTCCGTCGTTGCTACAATAAGGGGCTTCAGGAGGACCCGAGCATGAAGGGGTCGGTCCGGATCACCGCGAAGATCGGCCCGAACGGCGAGGTGCTCTCGGCGACCCCCTCCGGCGGCTCCGGCCTGTCCGGGACCGTGGTTTCCTGCGTGGTCGCGCGCGTCCAGAGCGCGCAGTTCACGCCGCCCGAGGGCGGCGGCGCGACGGTTGTGATTCCTGTCACCTTCGTGAGCCAATAGGCCCGACGCCACCCAGAGCCGTGGACAAGACGCAATCCTCCCCCTTCGCCAGAACGTGAATGGCGTGATGCCGTCGCGCATCCAATGGGGAAAAACCTGGTACGGGGCCTCCCGACAGGTCGAGCTGCTGGCCGTTCGGCATGTTCATTGCGTTTTGACAACCACGTCTGCCCGCACTTATACTCCGCGGGCCTGACTTCGGAGGCTTCGATGAAACGTGAACAGATCCCCGGCTTCGCAGCAGTTGCGCTGATCTCGGTCGTCATCGGCCACGGCATCGCTGCTGCGCAGGCGCAGACGGCGCCTCCGCCGGATGCGTCCGCGGGCCTCGCGCGGCAGGTGACGCTCTCGCCGGCCGAGCAGCTCGCGCAGAGCGAGACCTTCCTCGCTCGGATGGACGGGGCCCGGACGTCCGTTCGCCGCCAGCTCGAGACGGCCCGTTCGCAGCGAGACGTCGTGAAGACGCTCTGCTTGAACGACAAGCTGAATCAGATCGACGTCGCCATCCGCTCCGCCCGCGAGCGGCGGCAGGGCCTGGAGCTCGCGGTGAATCGGCGAGACGCCGATCTCTCCAATCACGAGTTCACGATCCTGACGGTCCTGCGCCAGCGCTCCGAGCAGCTGACGGCCGAGGCCAACCAGTGCATCGGCCAGGAAGCGGGCTATATCGGCGAGAGCGCCGTCAAGGTCGATATCGATGAGAACCTCCCCAAGGAGGATCCTTCCGAGTATCCCGTCAGCCAGATCATCATCGAGCCGCCTGCGTGCAGTAGCTGTTTTCGGTAGGCGACCGCCTCTCTCGGATTGCCACTGCCCAATAGGCGATGAAACCTCGTGACACCATAGTCGCTGCCGTATTCACACTAACTCTGTCCCCGGCGTCGGCCCTTGCGCAGGATCAGCCCTGGCTCAAGGATCGTCGCTACACCGAGGGCATCGGGATTCGCGCCGGCGATCTCGAGCTGCACCCGGGGATCGCCGCGGAGTTCGGCTACGACTCCAACTTCTTTCGCAGGGACGAAGAAGACGTGGCCAGCGCCGACGACATCGGGCCTGTCGGCTCGATGCGGCTCCGGATCACGCCTTCATTTTCGCTCTCGACGCTCAGCCAGCAGCGCCACGAGGTGACGCCCGACGCGCCGCCGCCGGACGTCGAGTTTCGCGCCGGCATCGCCGCGACCTACGATGATTTCTTCCCGGTCTCCGGGCCGGAGCGCGGGCAGGAGCGGCTCGGCCAGCAGCGGAACATCGGCGGCTCGCTCGACGCCAACCTGACGATCCTGCCCCAGCGCCCGTGGTCCGCGGTCCTCGACGCGTCGCTCGGCCGGACCATCGCTCCCTCGGACATCGGGATCTCCAACCAGAGCTTCCGGCGCATCCACGCGGGCGCGGGAGCAGAGCTCGTGTGGACGCCGGGCGGCGGGCTGCTCGATTGGCGCCTTGGCTATCGCTTCGCGGGCACGTTCTTCGAGCTCGACGAGTACGAGAGCCTGACGAACATGCAGCACATCGTCCGGACGCGGGGGCGCTGGCGCTTCTTGCCGCGCACCGCGCTCATCTACGACGCGTCGCTCGGGTTCGTCGATTATCCGAATCCGGGCGCCCAGCTCTCCTCTCACCCGCTGCGCGCGCAGCTCGGGATCAACGGCCTCGTGACGTCGTCGTTCGGCCTCCTCGCGATGGCCGGCTGGGGCGCGAGCTTCTACACGCCGACCAACGACGGCGACGTCGTGCACGACTTCGACAGCGTCATCGGCCAGCTCGAGCTGAAGTGGTTCCTGACGCCGAATCCGTCGGCCGACCCTGCGGCGGCGACGCTCGCGCTCTCGTCGCTCTCGGCCGGCTTCACGCGCGACTTCCACGACAGCTTCCTCGCGAGCTACTTCGAGCGCGACCGTGGATACCTCAAGCTGACCTACTTCTTCGGTGGACGGTTCCTGCTCATCCTCGACGGCGGCGTGGCCGCCCACGTGTTCCCGGGGATCCCGGCGGATAACGGGCGCCTCGTCGCGGCCGAGGAGCCCTGGACGGACATCCGTATCGATGCCTCCCTGTTCGGCGAGTACCGGTTCGCGGACTCTCTGGGGATCAACACCACGCTGCGGTATGGCAACAACATCAGCAGCACCGCGCTGACGATCCTCGACGAGTCCAACGCCCAGAACCATCTCGGATGGCAGCAGTTCGAAGCCTATCTGGGCGTGCGCTGGTTCATGTGATGCGACGTTCAGGTCGGTGGGCAGCCGCCTTCCTCGCGCTCGTGATCGCCGCCTGCTCGTCGCGCCAGCCCGGGCCGGTGAACCTTCCGCCTCCGGTGGAGGCGACGACGATCGGTGTCGGGGACGTGTTCGAGCTCCGCGTCGTCGGGGAAGACAAGCTGCCCACGACGTTCACCGTCGCGCCGGACGGCACCGTCGACTTCCCCTACGTGAAGCGGCTCAAGGTGGCGGGCCTCGAGCCTCAGGAGGTGGCAGAGCTCGTCCGCGCGAAGCTCATGGAGGGGCAGGTCCTCACCGACCCCAGCGTGAGCGTGAGCATCAAGGAGTACAACTCGAAGCGGGTCGAGGTGCTCGGCGAGGTGCAGAAGCCCGGATCCCTGCCGCTCCAGCCTGGCATGACGCTGCTCCGCGCCATCTCGATGGCGGGCGGGTTCAACAGCATCGCGGACAAGGACCGGGTCACGATCCGCAGGAAGTCCCAGGGCAAGACCGTGTTCGCCACGGTCTCGGTCGAGGACATCATCGACAACAAGATCCCCGACGTGCCCCTGCAGGCAGGGGACTCGATCAACGTCGCCCAGCGCGTCTTCTGAGCGACGGCGCGCCGTCCGCCGCCGCTCGATCGACGTAGCGCGACGTAGCGCGCGGCGCGCTCAGTTCTTTCGCGCGAGGCGGAAGTGCTTCCGGCTCGTCGCCGGGTCCACGGTGGGAGGCTCGATGCGGAGCATCGTCAGCGAGACCTCGCGCACGCGGCCGTCGCGCTCCTGGCGGAGGCGGATCCGCTCGCCGTCGGAGCTGATCACGGTGCACTCGCCGAAGTGGAAGTGGGTCACGCTGTCGCCCACTTCCGGATAGATCTCCTCCTCCTGGCGAGGGCGGACCGGGCGCTGCGGCAGCGGCACGGCCGCGGGCTCAGCGACCGAGGCCACCGGGCGAGCAGGCTCTGGAGCAGGGGCCGGCGGCGCTCCGCGGGGCGGCTCGGCGGCTGGCGGCGGGGCCGCAGCGCGGGGCGGCTCGGCGGCTGGCGGCGGGGCCGCAGCGCGCGCCGGCTCGGCGGCCTGCGCCGGAGGCGCCAGCCGGGGCGTCTCGCTCGCGATCGCCGGGATGGCGGTCGGCTGGGCCACGAGCTGCATGAGGCCCGTCCGATCGTCGAACGCCCGCGCGAGGGGCAGATCGTCGAACGCCGTGACGCGGAGCTCGAGCCCGTAAACCCGAGCCCAGACGAGCTCGCCGGCGGCGAGCTGGAGACCGACGCCAGACTCGCGGGCGAGCGTGGCCGACAGGCGCAGCGAGGTCTCGCCCTGCTGGAGCGCGACGCTCCCGGAGAGCGCCACCACGTCGCAGGGCCCCTCGAGGACGCGCGTCTTGGCGTAGGCGCGGGAAGCTTGATCGAACAGCGCGATCTCCGCCTTCTCGAGCGAGCCGATCCCCTCGATCCAGCCGGCGCGCGCCTCGGCCTCGTCGAGGGCGCGCACGAGCGCCGCTGGGAGCTCCTCGCCCCGATCGAGGCGGATGATCAAATGACGGGCACGGCGTGCCTCGAGGACATTCATCGCAGTTTCTTTTCTCCGGTCGTCGAGGAGGCTGCGCCCGGAGCACGGCGGGCTTCTTCCGAGCGCCGAGCGCGGGTCGCCGTCACCTCGATCTGGGGCGCGCCTTTCGCGCGCATGGCTGATGTGTCGCCAGCGGCGGCCGTGATCCGGTCCGCCGGGAACCCTGCGCTGGCGAGGAGCTCCTTGACGGCGCTCGCGCGCGCGCCGGCGAGCTCGATCGCGCGCGCGGACGAGTCGCTCTGGCGATCGGGGTAGGCCTCCACGATGACGACGTCGAGGGGCATGCGCCCGCGCATGAGCTGGGCGATCATGCCGATCTGCGCCGCCAGGGCCGGCGGTACCCGCGCGCTGCCCGCGGGGAAGCGGGCCAGGCCGTCGAGGAGGACCCGATCGCCGGACCACTGCGGCAGCGACCTGGCCGTCGGCTCGGGGCAGCCGTCGGCGTCGCTCGCGCCGTCGATCGTCTCGGCCGTCACCGGGCACGCGTCGGCCGCGTCGGCCACGCCGTCCTCGTCGTTGTCGGGATCGGGGCAGCCGTCGTCGTCCTGGAAGCCATCGCGATCCTCGGGGGCGTCCGGGCACCTGTCGACGGCGTCAGGGACTTGGTCGAGGTCGTTGTCGGGATCGGGGCAGCCGTCGTCGTCCCTGAAGCCGTCGACGTCCTCCGCGCCGTTCGGGCACGTGTCGCGCTGGTCCGGGATCCCGTCGCCGTCGTTGTCGGGATCGGGGCAGCCGTCGCTGTCCTGGAAGCCGTCGCGATCCTCGGCGGCGTTGCGGCAGGCGTCGGCGTCGTCCGGGACGCCGTCGCCGTCGTCGTCGGCGTCGGGGCAGCCGTCGCCGTCCTGGAAGCCGTCGATCGTCTCGGCCTCGTCCCGGCACCGATCGCGGCCGTCGGGGATCCGATCGCCGTCGTTGTCCGGGTCGGGGCAGCCGTCGCCGTCCTGGAAGCCGTCGCGATCCTCCGCGACGGCCGGGCACGCGTCGTCGCGATCCAGGACGCCGTCGGCGTCCGCGTCGCGCCCCATCGGCGCATAGCGCAGCCCCAGGTTGAACCGGAAGCGAGGCGCGGTGAGCGTGCCCTCGGAGGAGAACGGGATGGCGCTCCCGCCGCCGGCGGACAGCGAGACGTCGCCGGCGAGGAACGGAGCGCTCGTCGCCGAGAGGATCCACTCCGCGGGCACCAGCGCCGCGTCGCGGGCGGGCTGCTCGGCGAGCGTGTAGAGGGCGAACGCCTCCGCTGACGCCGTGAGCCAGCGGCCCGGGAGCACGTCGACCGCAGCGCCGACGGCGCCGAGGAGCTGCGAGCCGATCTCGACGTCGTACACCGCGCTCGATCCGCGGATCCGGGCCCCGACCTCGGCCGCGAGGCGGAGGTCGCCGAGCTGGTACGCCGCGGCGGCGGTCGGCGCGAGCGTGACCGTTCCGGCGCTGGCGAACGCGGCCTTGTCGCCGGTGGGCAGGCCGAGCTCGAGGCGCGCTGCGAGCGAGAAGCCGTCGAGGGGGCCGCTCCGGGGCGGCGGCACGATCGCGAACGCCGCGCCGAGGCGCGCGTCGCGCATCACGCTGCGGTGCAGCACCGCGTCGGTGCCGAGGACGTCGGCGAAGCCCGCGCCGTCCTGGTACAGCGTGACGGGCGCGGCGACCGTGACCTCGAGGCGATCGGTGAGCCCGAGCGACCACACGAAGGTCGCGTCGATGATGTTGTCGAGCACGTGGACGACCGTCCCGCCGGGGTCGGGCGAGGCGACGCGCAGGCCCGCCGGCCGCGACAGGTAGCTCGCCACGAGGCCGAACGAGGCCTTCGCGCTCGGCGCCGTCCCCGTGCTCCCCACGGCGAAGAAGGGGCCGCCGCCCGCGTGGGGCCAGAGGTTGTCGGCGTCGATGCAGGTCGACAGCCCGTGCGCCGGCGCGCACTCGTCCGCGCGCGCCGGCCCCGGAAGGAGCGCCGCCATGAAAAAACCGGAGGCCACCAGCAGCGGGAGGCTTGATCGTGCCGGCACCCTCCAATTGGCGCGCATCGCGCCCGACCCTCTACTACTGCCGGGGTGAGAGTCAAAACAGCAATCGTCTCGGCGCGATCTGGGGGCACCCGACGCTCCGTCGGCGCGCTGCGCTCCGCGGTCGGTCCCGCGCCGTGCTACGACCACGCCCGGCCGGGGCCGGCGCCGCCGGCGCCCGCACGACCATGATCGACGACGCGCACCCGCTCCTGCTCGGCTCCGGCTCGCCGCGCCGGCGAGAGATCCTGACCACGCTCGGCCTGCCTCTCCGCGTGGCGGCGGCCGAGGTCGACGAGGCGGGCCGCCCCGGCGAGGGGGCCGCGGCTTACCTCGGGCGGGTCACCCTGGCGAAGCTCGCGGCCGCGCGGCGCCTGCAGCAGGCGGTCGGGGCCGGCGCGATCCTCGTGGCCGACACCTCGGTCATCCTCGGCGACTCCATCCTCGGCAAGCCCCGGGACGAGGGCGACGCGCGCGCCATGCTCCGCGCCCTCTCGGGCCGCGAGCACCAGGTCTGGACCCGGTTCGCCATCGCCGGCGCCGAGGCCGATCTCGCGCCCGCGGCCGCCCCGGGCCGCGCCGAGGCCCTCCACGCGGAGACGGTCGTGACGCGGGTGCGCTTCCGCGCGCTCGATGACGACGAGGTCGCGTCGTACGCGGCGACCGGCGAGGGGCTCGACAAGGCCGGCGCTTACGCGATCCAGGGGATCGGCGCGTTCGCCGTCGCGGGCATCGAGGGCTCGTACTCCAACGTGGTCGGCCTGCCGGCGTGCGAGGTCGTCGCGGCGCTGCGCGCCGCCGGCTTGCTCGCGCGCTTCCCGCTGTCGCCCGCGCGCTCGTCATGAGCGACGACGCCGCGATGGCTGCGCGCCGCCGCGACGGGGGCGCGATCTTCGCCCTCGCCCTCGCCGCGCGGATCGCCGTCGTCGCCTGGGCGGCCGGGCGCTTCCCGCCCACCGCCGACGGCACCTACTACCACCGCATCGCCGAGCGGATCGCGGCGGGGCTCGGCTACACGTGGCTCTGGCCCGACGGCGTCGTCACGTACGCCGCGCACTATCCGGTCGGCTATCCGGGCGCCGTCGGCGCGCTGTACGCGGCGTTCGGCGCGCGCCCTGCGGTCGCCATGCTGCTCAACGCCGTCGTCGGCGCGCTCGCGGCGCTCGCGGTTCACCGCCTGGCGGTCCGCGCCGCGCCGCGCTCGCGCGCCATACCGGCGCTCTCGGGCGCGCTCGTCGCGCTCCACCCCGGGCTCGTCGCGTACACCCCGGCCGTCATGACCGAGGGCGTCACCGGCTCGCTCGTCGCCTGCGCGGCGTGGGCGTCCGCGCGGGCGCGCGAGCGCCGCCCGGCGCTGGCCCCGTTCGCCGTCCTCGGGCTGCTCGTCGGCGCCGCCACCCTCGTCCGGCCGCAGGCGCTCCTGCTCGCGCCCCTCTTCGCCGGCCTCGCCCTCCTCGGCGCTCCGCGCGGCGACGGCGCCCGCCTCCGCGGGTCCCTCGCCGCGGGCGCGGCGCGACGCGCGGCGCCCGTCGTCGTCACCGTCCTCGCGGCGCTCCTCGTGTGCGCGCCGTGGACCGCGCGCAACTGCGCGCGGATGAACCAGTGCGCGCTGGTCAGCGTGAACGGCGGCTGGAACCTCCTCATCGGCGCGGACCCGGCCTCCACCGGCGCCTGGGCGCCCATCCAGGTGCCCGAGGCGTGCCGTGAGGTCTTCGACGAGGCCGGCAAGGACGCGTGCTTCGGCCGAGAGGCGCGCCGCTACATCGCGGAGCACCCGGGCGCATGGCTCGGCCTCGTGCCCCGGAAGCTCGCGGCGACGTTCGACTATTGCGGCGCGGCCGGGTGGTACCTGCACGCCTCGAACCCGGCGGCCTTCACCGAGGACGACAAGGTCGCGCTCGGCGCCGTCGAGACGGTCTTCGAGCGCCTCGTCCTGCTCTGCGCGCTCATGTGGGCAGCGCGCAAGCCCGCGCCGGCGCCCGGCGCGCTCGCCGCCCCTCACCCCGACGACCGCGCTCGCGGTCCCTCGCTCGCGCAGCGGGCGCTCGTGCCTGCCCGGCTCGCGCTGTTCGCGCTGGGGGTCGTCGCCGCGCTGCACGTCCACGCCTGGGTGGGCTACCTCGCGCTCCTCGGCCTGGCGCTGCTCCAGGGTCGCGCGCTGCTCCGGGCGCCGGTGCTCGCGCTCTCGGCGCTCGCCGTCCTCGCCGCAACCGCGGTCACCCACGCGGTGTTCTTCGGGGCCGGGCGCTACGCGCTCGTCGCCTTCCCGCTCCTCTCGGGGCTCGCCGCCCTCGCCGCGGCGCGCCAGAGCCCGGAGCAGCCGCGCGCCGGCGCGCCGCACCCCGCGGGCGGCGCGCCCTCCGCGCCGCCGCTCGGGCGCGGGTGCGGGTCGTCGAACGACGAGCTACTTTGACAGCGCCGCCCGGGCTGCTGCATCCTAGGCGCCCGCCGGCTCGGGAGCGCGTGCCCCCGGCCGGCGAACCTGGAGGAGAGACGGATGCCCTTGATTGAAACGGAAGAGGCGGCGCGACGCCTCGCGCGCGCCATCGCAAGCGATCTCTCGCTCTACAACGAGGAGAAGATCGTGCAGGGCATCCAGCAGGATGACCTCTTCACGGTCCTCTCCGAGGAGATCGAGGAGGGCCGCGCCCTCTACAAGAGCCGCGTCTCGCCGGATCTCTACCAGAAGAATTTTTACGACCGTGCCCTCGTGGACATCCTGATCAAGTCCAAGGGCCACATCAAATCGAAGATCTGGTAGCGAGCCTCCGCAGCTGGTCGAGCGCCCTGCGCATGTCCGCTGGCAGCGCGCTCTCCCAGCGCACCGGCCTCTGCGTGGCGGGGTGGATGAACCCGAGCACGCGCGCGTGCAGGGCCTGCCGCCCGAGCTCCTCCGCGATCGCCCGTACCGCCGGCTTCTTCGGCGGCTTGCCGTAGAGGGGGTCGCCGAGGACGGGCGTCCTGCCGCGTTCGGCGAGGTGCACCCGGATCTGATGGGTGCGGCCCGTCTCGAGCGAGCAGGCCACGACCGTCGCCGCGTCGCCGAGCCGCTCGAGCACGCGGACGTGGGTCACCGCGCGGCGCGGCGCCGCGCCGCCCGCGCCGGGGTCGCTGCGGATCCACGACGTGAAGCGGAGCCTGTCGGTCGGGTGGCGGCCGTGGAGCGTGTCGTAGGTGGCGTCTCGCGCCTCGCCCGCCACGATCGCCGCGTACTCGCGCTCGATCTCGTGCCTCGCGAACCGCGCCTTCAGCGCCTCGCGGGTGGGCTCGTCCTTGGCCACGACGAGCAGGCCGCTCGTGCCTCGGTCGAGCCTGTGCACGATCCCGGGGCGGACATGGCCCATGGGATCGCGCGGATCGGCCGGCGCCAGGGCGAACCCGGGCAGGGCGAGCAACCCGTTGACCAGCGTGCCCGACGCGTGCCCGCGCGCCGGATGCACGACGAGCCCCGCCGGCTTGTCGATGACGAGCAGGTGCTCGTCCTCGTACACCACCGGGATGGCCACGCCGGGATCGGCCATCGCTGCGGACGGCGACGGCTCCTCCGGCCGGACATCGACCAGGGCGCCCGAGCGCACCGCCACCGACGCGCGCGCGGGCTCTCCGTCGATGAGGACCCGACCGGCGGCGATCCACCGCTGCACCGCCGCGCGCGAGGTCGCGCGGCCGGCGCGCTCCATCAGGTGGACGACGAGCTTGTCGAGGCGGTCGTGAGGGTCGCCGTCGTCCACCCGAAAGTGGAGCGCTTCCGCACCGGCAGCCATCGCGTTCGTCACGGGCGTCGTTCACGGTCGAGCGGCGCCAGCCGAGCGGCGTCGCTGCCGCGCGATCAATACTCCGTATCGCCCTCGTCGTCCTCTTCGGCGGTCCCGAGCTCGGGGTTGAGGGCGACGTGCGACTCGAGGTCCTCGAGCCGCTGCGCTTCGGACAGCCTGGCGAGGCCGCACTGCTCGACGAGGTACAGGTCGAACGCCGTGTAGCGCGGGAAGACGCGGACGTTGGTGTCCTCGTTGTCGAGGCCGAGGATGACGAGCTCGCCGTCCCGCCTGGCCTCGCCGAGGTAGAGCGCGTTCCACGGGTGACCGGGGAGGTTGGGCAGCCGCACGACCTTGCCCCGGAGGCGCGACTCGGTCCAGCCGAGGTCGGTCTTCGCCTCCGCCAGCTTGCGGACCGAGGTGAGCTTCGGCCGCGGCGCCGACGGATCCTGGCCGAAGCGATGCCGCCCCTTGAACCGCGGGCCCAGGCTATCGAGGGTGAAATCGAACTCCAGGAACGCCCGCAGCGTGGGCGGCAGCTCGACCATCAACTTCGACTCGAGCGCATCGAGCGCCGCCTGGCTCGCTCCCACGGCGGCATGGCTGGAGGGGCGCTTCTTCAGTTGCGCGATCACCCGATGCACAAGCTCAACGCCACGTTCGATCGATGCCATGGTTCCACGGGCCGCGGTTGCGCGGCGTTCTTCAGGACCCAAAGGGCCTCACTGGGGCCGCGTTCTCGGCCCCGGTTGTTGCGGGCTCGTCGCGCGCTCGGGCGGCACTCTACATCAGCCGACCGGGAGCGCGTCCCTCTATGGTGCCTACCGGTCCGGTCCGCTCGGTGTCAACCCGCGATCGCACCTGCTGTCGATCATTCATCCGCGGGCATCCGCAGGAAGCGGCCGAGCGGCGCCTCCCTTGGTCCCCCGCGCGCCCGTCACCCACGCCTCGACGAGCGAGGTCCGCCTCGCTCCCGTGAGCGGAGGGTACGCCGCGCCCGCCATATCAGGACGACGACCGCGCCGAGCACCACGGTCGCGCCGACCGCCAGGATGACCCATTGTGGCGCAGGATAACGGCCGCGCTGCAGGCCAGGAGGCGGCCGCTCGACCTCGATCTGGAGCTGCGCGCCCACGGGGCCTCGTTACACGCGGACGCGTCGACCCGCAACTGATCCGCGGCGTGAGCCGGCCGGATTCGGCGCGTCACCCCACCCGCCGGCCGCCCGCCGTCTCCCGGTGCCCAGCCACGCAAGGGCGAGGCGGCAGGCCGCACGGGACATGCAAGCAGCCGGTCGGCGCCAAGGGATCAAAACTTGCCTTCATGGAAACTCGGGCGTGTACATTGAAGCGACGCGTGGGCACCCTGCGGCCGGTGCGAGAGGGTGAGAGATGAAGCCGGGCTCTTCAGCATGGGTCGGGGAGGCGCGTCGGCGGTCCCCTGGGATTCGACGATTCCTCTTCGCGATCGGGGCGTGGGCGGCTCTCGGGGGGATGGCGGGGGCGTGCGGCCGGACGAGCCTCCTCGAGCTCCCGGGGGCCGACGTCGGCGGGCTCGGAGGCGGCGGGGGCGGTCCGACCAGCGCGAGCGCGTCGACGTCGTCGAACGGCGGCGGCTTCGGAGGCTTCGCGGCGTGCGGCGGCGACGCGGACTGCGACGACGGCGACGCCTGCACCCGCGACAGCTGCGTGGACGAGCGCTGCGACCACGCGCCCCGCGACGACGACGAGGACGGCGTGGGCCCGACGATCTGCGGCGGGAGCGACTGCAACGACTTCAACCCGTCCGTCTTCCCGGGCGCTCCGGAGATCTGCACGGACGCGGCGGACAACGACTGCAACGGCGTGAGCGACTGCTTCGATCCCGCGTGCGCCGCAGGACAGGACTGCGGCTGCACCCCGCGCCCCGGCGGTGAGCGCTGCGACAACGGCGTCGACGACGACTGCGACACGCTCGTCGACTGCTTCGACGCGGACTGCTCGGGGACCCGCGCCTGCGCCTGCTCCGCCTCGGAGACCGGGGCGTGCGGCAACGGGGTCGACGACGACTGCGACGGCACCTTCGACTGCGACGACGGCGACTGCGGCTCCGACCCGCGGTGCGCCTGCAGCGCGATCGGTGAGCGCTGCGACAACCGCACGGACGACGACTGCGACCTCCTTGTCGACTGCGCCGACCCGGACTGCCGCAGCAGCTTTCCTTGCGTGTGCCAGCCGCCCGGCTCGCTGGAGCGATGCGACGACGGCCAGGACAACGACTGCGACGGGCGCGTCGACTGCGCGGATCCGCAGTGCATCACCGCGCCGGCCTGCGAGGTCTGCGTGCCGGAGGTCTGCGACGACGGCGTCGACAACGACTGCGATGAGCACATCGACTGCGCCGACGCCGCCTGCGTGTTCGCGCCGAGCTGCGCGCCGACGCCGGAGCAGTGCAACAACGATCTCGACGACGACCGCGACGCGCTGATCGACTGCCAGGATCCGGACTGCGCGAACAACCCGGTGTGCGTGCTCGAGCAGGCGAACTGCCTCTCGCCGAAGCGCATCCCCGGGACCGGCACCTACACGGGGGACACCACCGGCCACGTGAGCGAGACCCGGGGCGCGTGCGGCGGCGACGCCGGCGAGGCGGTCTTCTACTTCGTGCTCACCGCGCCGTCGCGCGTGCACCTCGACACGCGCGGGTCGAGCTTCGACACGACGCTCTACGTCCGCACCGGCATCTGCAACAGCGGCCGGGAGATCGGCTGCGATGACGACAGCGGCGGCGGGTCGTGGGCCTCCCGGCTCGACTTCGGCATCCTCTACCCGGGCACGTACTTCGTCTTCCTCGACGGCTTCACGGTCGATCCCTTCGGCGGCGCGAACGAGGGCCCCTTCGCGCTCAACGTCGAGATCGTCCCGAACCCGAGCGAGATCTGCGACGACGATCTCGACAACGACGGCGACCACTACGTCGACTGCGCCGATCCCGACTGCGGCGCCTTCGGGCCCTGCCGCGGCTGCGCGGGCGGCGCCGCGCCCGGCCCCGAGTTCGGGACCGCCGCGTGCACCGACGGGATCGACAACGACTGCGACGGCGCGCTCGACTGCGCCGACGAGGACTGCAGCGCAAGCGACTTTTACGTGACGGAGTGCTGCGACGGCCGCGATGACAACGGCAACGGGATCCCCGACGATTTCAGCTGCCGATGCGCCTCGGACGCGGATTGCGACGCGGGGCAGATCTGCTACACGCACACGGCGTACACGTGCGGTTTGCCCTGCAACAGCTTCTTCGGGAGCATTTGTCCCTTCGTGGCGCCGGGCTCGCACTGCAACGACGCGACCAGCCAGTGCGAGTTCTGAGGGCCCGTGGGCCGGCGCCTTCGCCGGCGCCGCGCGCACGGCGCTCCCCTGCTGGCGGTCGCCCGGGCTAAGGTCACGCCATGGAGATCCTCATCATCCGCCACGGGCAGGCCGTGGATGACGCGCCTGACCTCGGCGACGCCGGTCGCTGGCTCACGGGCAAGGGTCGCAAGGTGACCCGGCGCGTCGCGAAGTGGCTCGCGAAGCAGAAGGGCCGACGCCCTGCGGCGATCTGGACGAGCCCCCTCGTGCGCTCGGTGCAGACCGCGGAGATCATCGCCGAGGCTGCCGAGCTGACCGACGACGTCTCCGTCATCGCCGAGCTCTCTCCCTCGCGAGACACCGCCGAAATACTCCGCCTGCTCTCGCAGTATCAGGGGGCTCAGCCGCTGGCGCTCGTGGGGCACGAGCCCTCGCTGTCGGCGCTGGTGACATCGCTGCTCGGCGACGTCGGCTGGACGGGCCTGAAGAAGAGCGGCGTCGTCGCCGTGAGCTGGGACGGGCGTGGGCCGGGTACGCTGCGCTTCGCGCTGGATCTGAAGGCCATGAAGGCGGTCGACCCGGTGAAGGAAGCGCAGCAGCAGCAGGCGCCTCGCTCCCGCTGAGCGCCGCCCGCGCCTCGGTGCCGCTCAGCGCACCGACCGCTCCACGGCGCTCAGCACGTCGACGTCGCGCACGCCGTCCGCTTCGGCGCGGTACGACAGCACGATCCGGTGCCGCAGCGCCGGGATCAGCAGGGCCCTCACGTCGTCCACGTCGGCCGCTGCTTCGCCGCGGAGCGCCGCGCGCGCCTTGGCCGCGATCACGAGCGCCTGGCTCCCGCGCGGCCCCGCGCCGTAGCGCACGTAGTCCCGGACCTCCTGCGCGGCGCGGTCGGTCCCCGGCCGCGTCGCCCTCGCGAGGCGCACCGCGAGGTCCACGGCCTCGTCGGTCACCGGGATCCGCGGGATGAGCCGGCCGACCGCCCGCACCTCGGCCGCCCTGAGCACCGCCTCGATCGCGGGCGGCTTCCCCGACGTCGTCCTCCGCGCCACCTCGCGCTCCTCGGCCTCGCTCGGGTAGGTGACGTGGATCTCGAGCAGGAAGCGGTCGAGCTGCGCCTCGGGCAGCGGGTACGTCCCCTCCTGCTCGATCGGGTTTCGCGTCGCGAACACCTGGAAGGGGTCGGGGAGGGGGTGCGTGGTGGTCCCGACGGTCACCTTGCGCTCCTGCATCGCCTCCAGCAGCGCCGCCTGCGTCTTCGGCGGCGTCCGGTTCACCTCGTCCGCGAGGACGAGGTTGTGGAAGATGGGCCCGGGCTGGAAGCGCAGGCTCCGGGAGCCGTGCTGCTCGTGCAGCACGTCGGTCCCCGTGATGTCGGCGGGCAGCAGGTCCGGCGTGAACTGGACGCGCCCGAAGCTGAGGTCGAGCGCCTTGGCGAGCGACGACACGAGCAGCGTCTTGGCCAGCCCCGGGACGCCGACGAGCAGCGCGTGCCCGCGCGCGGCGAGCGTGATCAGCATGGCCTCGACAACGTCGTCCTGCCCGACCACCGCCGCCGCGATCGCCGAGCGGAGCCGCTTGGCGCCTTCCGCTGTGCGCTCGAGGAGCGCGGCATCCGAGAGGGAGCTCGACCCCTCGTCGGCGGTCGTCTCGGCGTCGTTCCTGTGCTCGGGATCGCTCATAGGGCCAGGGCTCGTACCCCGAGGCCGCGATGCCGACAAGGACCCGGCGGAGCCGGCGCTCACCGCGGCGGATCCTGCTCCGTGGAGGTTTGCTCCGACAGGTGAGCAGGTGTTAGCAATCGATCGCAATGGCGCAGAGCTCTGAGGCCCGGGAGAGGAGGGGGCCGCGCGCGGCGGACGGGGAGGCGCAGCGCGAGGTCAAGGTGAGCGAGCTAGCGGACGAGCCGTACAACGGCGGCGCCGGCGCGGCGGAGGACGGCGCGGAGGCCCCCGGGGCGGGTGGGCAGGGCGCCCCTGATGAGGGCGGCGGGTCGAACGGGGAGGCGCCGTCGGCGCCGCTGGAGTCGCTGAGCCTGCACGACGGGCCGATCCCGCACGCGCCGCTGTCGCCGGTCGCCGGGCCGTGGCGTTCCTACAAGGAGATCCTCGCGAACCTCGCCCAGCGCGTGCTCGAGGCGCAGCGCCCGATCCGCATCCTCCAGGCGCTCCGGTGGGAAGCGGACGTCGAGGAGCAGTTTCTCCGCGCGAAGCAGCGCGAGCTGCCCAGGGTGACCTACGCGGACGACCTCGGGTTCGATCCGGCGGCGAAGCAGCGCGAGCTCGAGGAGATCCTCCGCGACGCCGAGCGGGACCTCGGCAAGCGCGATCGGCTCGGCCAGATCCTCCGCGCGACCGCGGACGAGTACAGGAAGGTCGTGAGCATGCTCATGGGGCGGGGGACCAAGGCGTTCTACGACCTGTCCCGCGAGCTCTATGGCTCTCCGAAGGACAAGCTGCCCGACGGAAAGACGAGCGTGCGGGACATGGGGTTCGTGCTCTACGACCTCCTGACGGCGATCGGCGGCGAGCGGCTCGGCCCGTCGCAGCAGCGCGAGATCACGGCGGAGATGGCGGCGCTCGAGCTGAACGCCCGCTTCGACCGCTTCTTCGGCGGCGCCTCGATCCGCGTGCAGGTGGACGATTCGCTCCTCGCGGATGCCGCCGCCGGCAGCGACTACGTGAAGATCCGGAGCGGCGCGATGTTCTCCAGGAGCGACGTCGACATCCTCGAGGCGCACGAGGGGTGGGTGCACGTCGCGACCAGCCTGAACGGGCAGGCCCAGCCCGTGGCGCGCTGGCTGGCGAAGGGGCCTCCGCGCACCACGGCGGTACAGGAAGGGCTCGCGGTCTTGGTCGAGATCCTCACCTTCAGGAGCACGCCGCGTCGCGCGAAGAAGCTGAACGACCGCATCCTCGCGGTGGACAAGGCGGAGGACGGGGCGTCCTTCCTCGACGTGTTCGAGTGGTACCGCACCGAAGGGTACGAGGAAGAGGAGTGCTTCCAGAACGCCCGGCGCGTCTTTCGCGGCGGCGTGCTCGCGGGAGGGGCGCCGTTCACGAAGGACGCCTGCTACTGCAAGGGGATCGTCCTCAACTATGCCTTCATGCGCGCCGCCATTCAGCACGATCGGGCGATGCTCATTCCCTTCCTGTTCGTGGGGAAGGTCGCGCACGAGGACGTGCCTGTCCTCCACGCGCACGTGACCGACGGGATCATCCGCCCGCCCCCGTATCTCCCGCCGATGTTCGACGACATGAGCGGGCTGGCGATCTGGATCTGCTACTCATCCTTCTTCTCGCGCCTCGGCGGGACGGCGCTCGCCGAGCACTACGGCAGGATGCTGGAGCGCTGATCGCGGCCGCCCGGCGCGCCGCGCGCGGCGGCGCGCCGCTCACGCGGGCGGCGGCGCGGAGGCGTGCGCGCTCGGGCCGGCCGCGCTCGGGCCGGCCGCGCGCGCGTGGGCGGTCGCCTGCGCCACCGCGATCCAGAGCCTGCGCCGGATCGCGTCCGGCACCTCGGGGACGACCCTGGCCGCGTCGAGGAGCGACTCTTCGTCCACCGCGCGGGACCGCTCCGCGACCGGGAGGCTCAAGGGATCGCGGAGCGCGCGCCGGTCCTCGGCGTTCATGCGCTTCACCGCCACGCGGAAGTCCTCGCGGGCGAGGCGGAGGCGGTTGCGCACCGTGTTCTCGTTCACCTCCAGATCGCGCGCGATGTCGGCGCTCGTCATCTCGAGCAGGTCGTGCATGATCAGGACGACCCGCCGTTCGAGGTCGATCGCTCCGAGCAGCCGGCCGACGAGCTGGCCGCTCTGCTCGCGCGCGAGCAGCTGTTCCGAGCTCAAGCCCGGGTCGGCGAGATCGAACGGCCAGCTCGCCCCCGCGCCGACCGCGATCTCTCGGCGGCGATGGGCGCGCCCGCGGTAGTGGCCGACCTGCCGCCAGGCGATGCCGAACAGCCAGCGCCTGAGGGGCTCGCCGAGCGGGCTCGCGGCCTGCGGAGCCCTGCGGCCCGCGCCCGGCTCGCGGCCGGAAGGGCAATGGCCAGCGCGCGCCTCGTCTGTGCCGCGCCTCGGATCGAAGCTCTCCAGCGCGTGGTACGCAGCGATCATGACGTCTTGCAGGACGTCGTCGATGTCGCGCTCTGCCACGCCGAGCCATCGGAGCGCTTGCCGGAGAAACGACAGGCCAATCGTGTACACGGTCTCGAAGCTGGGCCGCTCCAGAAGCGGCACGTGCTCAAGAGGCTGTTGCATGCCTGAACTTACGTGCAGCAGCCCGTGCTGATTTGAAAATCGTCAGACCACCCCAAGGAAGCTGTCTATTGTAACAAATATTACGTGCGCAGCGCCGCGCGTGCTGCGCGCGTTCACTTGCCCTGGAACACCGGTTTCCGTTTCTCCGTGTAGGCGGCGAGCCCCTCGCGCGCGTCCTCCGACGCGAACAGCTCGGCCTGGAGCTCTCGCTCGAGGGCGAGCCCCTGTTCGAGCCCCACCTCGAAGCCTGTCTGCACCGCGCGCTTGATGCGCCCGACCGCCAAGGCCGCGCGACCCGGCAGCGTGAACGTGTGCCCGTACGCGAGGATCCGGTCCATGAACTCGTCGTGGGAGGCGGTCTCCCAGACGTCGTTGACCAGGCCGACCGCTAGGGCCGTCTCGAAATCGAACGTCTGGCCCTCGCACATCAGCTGGATCGCCCGAGATTTACCGATGAGCCTGGCGAGACGCTGGGTGCCGCCCGTGCCGGGAAGGACGCCGAGCGCGACCTCCGGGAGGCCGATCTTGCCGGCGTTCTTGCGGGCGATGCGCAGGTCACAGGCCATCGCGATCTCGAGGCCGCCGCCTACAGTGTGGCCGTTCAGCGCCGCGATGCAGAGCTTTGGCGTGTGCTCGAGCCGGCTCAGCGTCTCGTTCGCGTGGAGACAGAAGTAGTATTTGAACGTCGGATCCGATTCGCGGAGCATGTCGATGTTCGCTCCGGCGCAGAAGAACTTTTCGCCGTGCCCGGTGATGACGATGACATGCACATCGTTGTCGAAGCGGGCCTCGAGGATGGCCGCGTCGAGGTCCTTCATCATCTCGTGGGTGTACCCGTTGACGGGCGGATCATTGAGGGTAAGCAGCGCGACGCCTGCAGAGGTGGCGTAGTCGACGAGAGCCATGGGCGCTCTTTACCAAACCGTCAGAAAAAGCGCTGCCCCCTGGTAGAAAGGCGCGGAATTGTGCTACCCCGCAGGGACGTGCTCATGAACGCGCAGGACGTGCGGCAGAAGTTAAAAGAACTCATGGTCGAGGAGCTGAACCTCGAGGGGAAGACGCCGGCGGACATCGACGACGCCGCGCCGCTGTTCGGCGAAGGGCTGGGCCTCGATTCGCTGGACGCGCTCCAGCTCGCCATGAGCGTGGAGGAGCGCTTCGGCGTCCGCATCCCGGAGGGAGACGAGGCGAGGCCGATCTTCGCATCGGTGGACGCGCTCGTGGCCCACATCATCAAGTCGACCGCGGCCGCGTGATCGCGCCGCAGAGAGCCGTTCGAGCGTGCGGATCTGGGTGACGGGCATCGGGGTCGTCTCGCCCCTGGCGCGCGGGGCGAGGGCGACGATGGACCGGCTCATCGCAGGCGAGCGGGCCTTCGCGCCGCTCTCCCTGTTCGAGATCCCCGGGACGCGCGCGCGCATCGCCGCGGAGGTCCGCGACCTCTCCCCGGAGGACGTCGCCCCGCCGGGCGAGGCGGAAGGGTGGTCCCGGACCGACGCGATGGCGGTGCTCTCGGCCCGCGAGGCGCTCGCGCACGCGGGCGTCGACCCCGCGGCGATGCCGGTCGATCTGGTGGTCGGCGGCACGACCGCCGGGATGTTCGAGACCGAGGAGCTGCTCGCCTGGCTCTCGCACGACCCCAGCGCGATCGCTCCCTTGAAGCGGATGCTCTCGCACCCGCTCTCGTCGACGGCCGACCACGTCCGCGCCGCCGTCGGCCCGTTCCGCCGGGTGAGGAGCGTCTGCAGCGCCTGCTCGAGCGGCGCGAACGCCCTCTTGCTGGGCGCGGCCTGGCTCCGCGCCGGCCTGTCCACCCGCGTGCTCGCGGGGGGCGCCGACGGCCTGTGCCGGCTGACGTACACCGGCTTCGGCGCCCTCGCGGCCGTCGATCCGGATCCGTGCCGCCCGTTCGATCGGCGGCGCGCCGGGCTGAACCTGGGCGAGGCTGCGGCGTTCCTGCTGCTCGAGTCGGAGGACGCCGCGCGCGCGCGGGGAGCGGAGCCGATCGTCGAGCTCCGCGGGTGGGCGACCGGCGCCGAGGCGCATCACATCACGAACCCCGAGCGCGAGGGGCGCACCGCGGCGCGCGTCATGCGCGACGCGCTCCGGTGCGCGGCGCTCACGCCGTCGGATCTCGATTACGTCAACGCGCACGGCACCGCGACGCCGCTGAACGACGTCATGGAGAGCGCCGCCCTGCGCGCCTGCCTCGGCGCCGAGGTGAGCCGCATCGCCGTCTCGTCGTCCAAGGGGCAGATCGGGCACACCCTCGGCGCTGCGGGCGCGGTCGAGGCGGCGATCACCGCGCTCGCCGTCGCGCGCGGCGTGATGCCGCCGACCGGCGGCCTCGAGGAGGTCGATCCGGAGTGCCAGCTCTTGCACCTCAAGGAGGCGCGCGAGGCGCCGGTCCGGGCGGCGATGTCGAACTCCTTCGGCTTCGGCGGCACGGACAGCGTGCTCGTGTTCGCGCAGCCCGATCGGTTCCCGCCGCCGCTCGGCGCCGGCGGCGCGCCCGTGCGGCGCTCGGTGGTCGTGACGGCGGCCGCGACGATCGGCCCGCTCGGCGTCCTCGCGACCCGCGGCGGCGCCGCCTACCTCGAGCCCGGCCCTCCGCCAGCCGAGGGATCCATCGCCTTCAACACGGGCGCGCACCTCGATCTCGCGCGCGCGAGGCGGCTCGATCGCGCCGGCCGCCTGACGACGTCCGCGATCCTCACCGCGCTCTCGGACGCCGGCCTCGGCGGCGCGGCGCCGGGCGACGCGGGCGCGGGCGAGCCGGCGGCCGACGCCGCGCCGAGCCGCACCCTGCCCGGCGCCATCGTCGGCGCCTCGTTCGGCAGCGTCGACGCCTCGACCGCCTACATGCGGCGCATCTACGACAAGGGGGCGAAGTACGCGAGCCCCGCCGATTTCCCGAACCTGGTCCCCTCGTCGCCGGTCGGGCACGCCTCCATCTACCTGGGCCTCCGCGGGCCGGTGTTCGCCATGGCCGACCTCGGCGCGACCGCGGAGTCGGCCATGGTGACGGCCATCGAGCTCATCACCGCCGGGGAAGGGGAGGCGCTCGCCGCCGGCAGCGTCGAGGAGGCGAGCCCCATGATCGAGCGGTGTCTCGGTCCGATCTGCTCGCAGGTCGTCAGCTGCGGCGTGCGCAGCGAGGGCGCCGCCGTGCTGCTCTTCGAGAGCGCCGCGCGGGTGCGCGAGCGGGGCGCGCGCCCGGTGGCGACGGTGGCGTGGTGGAGCTCCTGGCGCGGCGACGGCGCGGGGATGCTCGCGGGAGCGCCGGCGCCGGCGCCCCTCGGCGCTCCCGGGGAGGTCGCGCAGCGCGCGCAGCCCAGCGCACCGTCGCCCGCCGCCGTGTTCGTCGGGCGGAGCGAGGAGCGCCTCACCGTCTGCCTGCGCGGCTCGCCGTGGGCCGAGGTGCCGTGCTCCACGCTGGCGCCGCGCGCGGGCGATCACGAGGGCGCTGGCGGGTTCGCCGCCGCCGCGGCGGTGGCGGCGCTCGCGAGCGGCGCCCTCGCGAGCGTGCTCGTCCTGGGCGGCGCACCCGACCGCGGATACGCCATCCTGCTGGTCGCTCCCGGCGACGCGTGACGACATCGCTGCCTGCGCCCGGCCATCGTGAGCGCCGCCTCGTGAGCGCCGCGTGCCTCCTGCTCTCGCTCGCGTGCGCCCCCGCCTGCGCCGCCAACGTCGCGCGGCGCGGCAGCCCGCTCGACGCCGAGTTCGCGCGGATGCTGCCTCGGCCGTCGCCGGGCACGCCCGCCGCGCGGCCCGATCCGTCGGCGTGGCGCGAGGGGCGGGAGCGCCTCTCAGCGCTCCGCCGCGAGGTCGAGGGGGCCGGCCCGCGCACGCTCCGCGTCCGCCTGGCGCTGCGGGAGCCGCGCACCGGCCAGGTGCTCGAGGCGCGCGGGGCGATCGCGATCGCCCCGCCGGCGATCGACGGGCGCGCGCCCGCGGTGGGCGGCGCGGTCGTCGCGCCGGAGGGCGCGCTCCGGATGATCCTCCTCGGTCCAGGCGGCACCACCGCGCTCGATCTGTGGGCGCGCGGCGACCGCTTCCGCTTCGCGGTGCCCGCGCTCGATCTGCTGAAGCGCGGCGACGCCTCGACGCCGCGAGCGTCGCTCCGCGGCCTGCCGGTAGATTTCCTGCGCTGGTGGATGCTCCACCCGGCGGCGGGGACGCTGCTCTGGTACGAGCGCGCCGCGAGCACGGCCTCGTTCGTCCTGCGAGACGGCGACGCCGTGATCGACCTGCGGGTCGACGACCGCGGCCTGATCGGCGCGCGCCGCACGACGTGGGCGGCGGAGGGCGCGCGCCGGCGAAAGCTCGACGAGGAGGTCGTGATCGCCGAGGGCGTGGGCTGCGGTCATGTCCGCTACGCGCAGGCCTCGACCGGGCTGCTCGTCACCGTGACCTGCGAGGCCGAGGAGCGGGATCGCGCGCCGGACCCGCGCGCCTTCGTCGATCCCGACGCGATCGGGCCGGAGGACGGCTCATGAGCGACGCCTGCGTCATCGCCTCGGGCGCCGTCTCTGCGCTCGGCCTCGGTCCTCTCGCCTACCGCGTCCCCGGCGCCGGCGAGCCCGCGCCGGTCGCGATCGCGCGCGACGAAGAGCTCGCGCGCGCCGGTCTCCTGCGGCCCTTCGCCGCCCGCGCGCCCGCGGCGCTCGGCGTCGCTCCGGGGGCCGATCGCGCCACGGATCTCCTGAAGGCGGCGCTCTCGCAGACGCTCGCGGCGCTGGAGCGCGTGCGCCCGGGCTGGCGCGGCGAGCGCATCGGCATCGCCCTCGGCACGTCCAGCGGCGGCATGCTCACCGCGGAGCGGTTCTTCGCGGCCCGGGCCGAGGGCGCCGACGCCGGCTCGCTCGCCGCGCTGGCCTCCGGCGCGACCTACTTCGCGCCGTTCAACGACGCGCTCGCCGCGTTCGGGCTGGAGCGGACCCCGCTGCGCACGCACCTGCTCGCGGCGTGCGCCGCGAGCACCCTGGCCATCGGCCTCGGCCTCCGCTGGCTCGATCGCGACGCCTGCGACCTCGTGCTCGCCGGCGGCTACGACGCCCTCAGCACCTTCGTCGCCGCCGGCTTCGAGGCGCTCCGCGCGACCACGGCGTCGAGCTCGCGCCCGTTCCGCCTCGGCCGCGACGGCATGGCGCTCGGCGAGGGCGCGGCCGTCGTCGCCCTCGTGCGCGAGGATCGCCGCCGCGGCGCCCCCGTGATGGTCCGGGTCGCCGGCTTCGGCGCCTCCACGGACGCGGTGCACATCACCGCCCCGGATCGGACGGGCTCGGGGCTGATGCGCGCCGGCGCCGCCGCGCTCGCCGACGCCGGGTGGCCTGCCTCGCGCGTCGGCCTCGTCAGCGCCCACGCCACGGCGACGCCCTACAACGACGCGATGGAGTCGCGCGCGATCGCCGCGCTGTTCGCCGCGCCCCGCCCCGCGGAGGGCTCGGGCGCCGCGCCCCCTCCGCCCGTCGTCCACCCGTTCAAGGCCCAGATCGGGCACACGCTCGGGGCCGCGGGCGCGCTCGAGTCGCTCGCGGCCGCGGCCGCCCTCGCGGCGTCCATCGCCCCGCCGGCGGCGTCCGAGGGCGAGCTCGACCCCGACGCGCCGGCCCTCCTGCTCGAGCGCGCCGAGCCGCGGCCGCTCGACGCAGCGCTCAAGCTCTCGGCGGCCTTCGGCGGCGCGAACGCCGCGCTCCTGCTCACGTCCCGCCCGAGCGGGCGGAAGCCGCGGCGCGCTCGCCCGGTGCACCTCCGCGCAGCGGCGCGCGTGACGGGCTTCGATCTCGGGCGCCTCGCCGAGACCACGGGCATCCCGCGCGACCGCCTCGCGCGCCTCGACGCGCTCTGCCGTCTCGGGCTGACCGCCGTGGCGGCCCTCGCCGACGTCGTCGGCGCAGGCGCCTTGCGGGGCGCCGGCATCGTCGCGGGCCACGCGCTCGCGACGATCGACACCAACGACGTCTACGACGCCCGCCGTCGCGCGCGCGGCGCCCGCTTCGTCGAGCCGCGCCTCTTTCCCGCCACGTCGCCGAACGCGATCGCGGGGGAGTGCGCCATCGCGTACCAGCTCACCGGGCCGAGCTTCGCGGTCGGCGCCGGGCTGGGCGGCGCGCTGGAGGCGCTCCGCGCCGCGGCAGAGCTCGTCGCGTCCTCCGATGCCGATCGCATGGTCGTCGTCGCGGCCGACGACGCCGGGCCGGTCGCGCGCGAGCTCCTCGGCCTGACGGTCGCGCAGCACCGCGCGGTCGCCTGCGGCGCCGTCGCGCTCCTCCTCCAGGCGGATCCTGGCGACGCCGGGCGCCTGCGCGAGGTCGATCTCGACCTCCCGGTCGACCACGACGGTCCCGTCGGCCACCTCGCCCTCCTCCGCTGGCTCGACGAGCACGGCTAGCGGGGGCGCCCGTCCGTGTCACCCGCGGCGGTCTTGATCGCTTCGCTTGCCGATCCGCACCCCGATCTGGCAAGGTCCCCGGCTGGAATCAGCTGCTTCCCCTGAGCGTTGTCCTGCCCGCGTATGCTCTGCCGCCAAACAAAAGCTGTCGCTTCGTTCCTCGTCGTGGCTTCGACCGTCCTCGCCGGCTGCGCGACCCACTACATCCCGAACACGGACGTCGAGGACAACGACGACAACCGCAAGATCATCTCGTTCTGCGAGAAGTACCGCAACGCGGTGGAGAGCAAGAACGTCGGCGCGCTGCTCCAGCTCGCCTCGCCCAAGTACTACGAGGACGGCGGCAACATCGACGCCTCGGACGACCTCGATTATGCCGGCCTGCGCGAGTACCTGAACGGCAAATTCCAGGAGGCGCGCGCCATCCGCTACGAGATCCGCTACCGGCGCGTGCTCCGGGAGGATGACGTCATCTACGTCGACTACACGTTCAGCGCCAGCTACCGCATCCCGGGTCGCAAGGGCGAAGAGTGGCGCCGCAAGGTCGACGACAACCGCCTCGAGCTGGTGGAGCACCAGGGCGAGTACCGCATCGTCGCGGGGATGTAGCGCCCGGCCGCGCCGCCCGGCGACGGGAGGGCGCGGCGCTAGTTCAGCGCGCTCTTGGAGGAGGGCGCGTCGAAGACGCCCTTCTCCTTCGCGGCGGCGAGCACGCGGAGCGCCGTGCGGTAGCCGCGCAAGACGAGCGGCTTCGCGGCGAACCGGTTCATGTAGCTGTAACGGCCGATCGCGGGCGCCACGTCGAGGAAGGTGACGCTCGGGTAGAGCTTGGAGAGCAGCTCGACACCGCGGCGCTCCTTCTCGGCCAGGAGGATGCTGAGCGACTGTCGGACGACGCCGGGCGCGCCGCTCCTCGCGATCGAGCGCTGCGATTCGTCGCGCTCCTCGGGGCGGTAGATGTTCGAGATGATCACGATGTTGGCGCCGGCGTTCACGGCCACGTCGGCGGAGAGCGTCCGGATCACCTCGCCGCTCAGGTGATAGCGGCCGTTGATGCGGTAGGGCCGGAACAGGCCGGGCACGCAGCAGCTCGCGGCCACCGCCTGGCTGATCGGCGTGGCCTCGTCGTAGCCCGGGCCGAACACGACGCGCTTGGCGCTGTCCACGTCGACCGCGGTGACGTAGACCGCGTGCGGCAGCTGCCGGAAGTCGTTGATCGGCAGCGTCCGGCGCACGTAGCGCTCGAGCCGATCGATCGAGAACACCCCCGAGCAGAGGTACCCCGGGTCGAGCAGATCGCGCAGGGCGGGCGCCCCGAAGAAGCTCGACACGTGGAGGCGAGGCCCGCGGTGTCGTCGCCTCCACGGCAGGCGGTACGCGTCGAGCAGCACGTCGAGCGGGATGTCCTGCCCGTACGTCGCGCTGACGAGCGCGCCGGCCCCCGCGCCCACGTAGATCTCCGGATGGATCCCGAGCTCCTCGCAGGCCTTCAGCACGCCGAGGTGCGCCAGGCCTCGCGCCGCCCCCCCGGAGCCAACGAACGCGATCTTGAGGCGGCTCATCGAGCCCTGATCTTGTCGGAGATGCGGCACGAGCGCAAAGCCTACTGTAGCTGGAAGTCCTCGAGCAGCCGATAGATCTTGAATCGCGGTCCGTCTCGCCGCAGCCACACCACGATCTCGTCGCCGAGCAGCCGGTCCGCCGCGATCCGCGCGGTCATGATCGGCACGCGGATCACGATGTCCTGGTCGTCGAGCGTCTCCGGCTGGATCGCGGGGTGTTGCGGCGTCGCGAGCACGTCCTCCGCCCGGAAGATCTGGAGCTCCGATTCGCGGTAGACCGGCTCTCCGGCGAGCTTTCCGTACTCGAGCCGCCGGAACCGCTGCTCCCAAAAGAGCCCGGCGCTCGGCGGCTGCCCCGATCCGCCGGAGCCGGTGTGGATCGCGAGGGCGTCGCGCGTCAGCAGCTCGCCCAGGGCCTCGCTGTCCTCGGCGATGATCCGCTTGAAGAGCTCGGCCACGACGTCCAGCGCCAGGCCGACGCCGAGCGGCGTCCGGAGGGTCACGACGCTGTCCCTCACGTCCGCCTGGTTCGCGGGTAGCGGCGGGACGCTCGCCAGATCGATCGCCACGCCGTCCGGACGGCGACGATCGTCGGGGAGCTCGGAAGCGGCGGGGAACGAGGCCGGGCCCCCCAGCCCGCACCCGAGGAGGGACGAGCCGATGAGCGCCGCGAGGATCAGCGAGGGGAGCGCCGGCGGCGCTCGCGAGGTGTCGGGGACGCCGGCCGGCGCTGCGTGCGCCGCGGCCCGTTGCGGGCCGTGGGGGCGTTCAGATCGGCTCGATCGCTGGAGCATCGGCGCGCGTGAACGTCACGATCGCACGCTCGCCGACGTGGGTCCACCCCGCGGGGCACTGGTCGTCGTCGAAGTCCGACGCGACGAGCGTGAGCCGGCTCGCGGCGTAGTCGGGCATGCGCATGCGGCCGAGGCCGCCGTCGCTCAGGAGCCGCTCCATGTCGTCGCTGCCCTGGTAAATGCGGTACGCCATCGGCGTGCCGCCGTGGGCCGCGAGCAGGTACTCCGGGTTCGTGACCACGATGTTCATCGCGCTCGGCCCCGCTCCTTCCTCCGCGCAGAGCCGATCGACGAGCGCGATGGAGGACCGGAGCGCCGCCCGCGCGCTCGCCGCGTCCACGTTGGGCCGATCGAGCTGGCCGCTGTCGTGGAGGAACGAGAGGAACAGGTGGAAGAGGATCTCGCTGTCCGTCTCGCCGCGGACGTCGCGCTGGAGGAACTGCGGCAGCGAGTCGCTGAGCTGGCTCCGCAGTCGGGCGAACCCTTCGACCGTGCCCGTGTGGGCGAACAGCCACTGCCGGTAGCGGAACGGGTGCGTGTTCTCGGTGCGCAGGCTGCCGACGGTCGCAGCCCGGACATGCGCCACGAGGATGTCGGCGCGCACGTCCTTGGTCATGTCGACCAGGCTGATCTCGGGTCGATCGTCGATCGGCCGGCGCTTGAGGAGAATCTCTCCTCCCTGGTAGAAGCCGACGCCCCAGCCAGGGATCACGCCCTCCTTTCGGCGAACCGTGAGGGCACGGTCTTCAAGCTCGATCGCACGCGCGCCGAGATCCGGACGGTTACCGATGAAGCCGACGAGACGAGCCATAGCTTTGTCCTCGCGAGTTAGGCCGGGGGGGCGGGGGCAGGGTCCGGCTCGCCGGTAGAGCGCTCCCTCATCTGCAAGCAGGGGTGGCTCCGTCGGTCGGCCGAGTGAGCGTGGGTCGCGCGTTGCGCCCTATACTTTCTTGATACGACAGAGTCGCCCTGCAAGCGGAGCAAAAACGGATCCCCAGCGGCGACGCTCGTCGCGGGCACGGCCTGACCACACTGCCCGCCGCTCGTCTCGGCGGTCGCTGGTCGCGTTACCTCTCACTCATGCTCCTCGCCGCTCCTCGCCGCACCGCGCGCTCCCACCCGCTCCTCCTCCCCGCCTCCAGCGCGCAGCGGCGAGCCTCATCTGCTTCTGCGCGTCGGCTCGTCGCGTCGGCGCCGTGGCGCATCGCGCCGTGGCGCGCGCCCTCCAGCGCTCGGCCGCCCCGCCGGTAGCTCGCGCCGGCCTCGCGGCGTGCGGCCGGCACACGCGGTTGCTGCACAGCGGGCAGCGGCGCAGCGGCGGTCGCGCAACGTTTGCGGGGCAGAGCGCGGCGGGGCGAGGTCGGCCCCGCGCGGCGCGCGAGGTGAAGGTGAGACAGCGCGGCAGCCAGAAAACCGGCAGGATCTCTGACGCGCGGCACTACGGCGAGAGCCGATTCAGCATCCGCGGGAACGGTATGGTCTCGCGCACGTGGGGCAGACCGCAGATCCAGGCGACGCTCCGCTCGACACCCAGCCCGAAGCCCGCATGCGGGAAGGTGCCATACCGGCGCAGATCCAGGTACCAGCTGAACGCCTCGGGGGGCAGCTTGTGCGCCTCGATTGCCCGCTCGAGTGTGGCGAGATCGTCCTCGCGCTGCCCGCCCCCGATCACCTCACCGTAGCCCTCCGGCGCCAGGACATCGACGCAGAGCGCGAGCCGGTCGTCCGTCGGATCGCGCTTCATGTAGAAGGCTTTCACCTGGGCCGGATAGCGGTGGATCATGACGGGGCGATCGTACCGGCTGGAGATGATCGTCTCGTCCTCGCCGCCGAGATCCTCGCCCCAGGGAAAATCGGGAACTCCAGCCTCTCCAGCTGTCTTGCGTTTCTCCGCGCGCGCCTCGTTCAGGATGGCGACGGCCTCGTCATAACGGATGCGCGGGAACGGCTTCTTGACGGCCTCCAGCTTCGCGACGTCGCGCTCGAGCACGGCGAGCTCGGGCCGGCGCCGCTCGAGGACGCGCTCGACGATGAAGCAGAGGAAGTCCTCCGCGAGGTCCATGTCGCCCTCGAGGTCCATGAACGCGACCTCGGGCTCGACCATCCAGAACTCGGCCAGGTGGCGGCGGGTCTTCGACTTCTCCGCGCGGAACGTGGGCCCGAAGCAGTACGCCTTCCCGAACGCGGCCGCCGCCGCCTCCATGTAGAGCTGCCCGGACTGGGTGAGGTACGCCGGGTCGCCGTGGTAGTCGGTCTGGAACAGCGTGCTCGTCCCCTCGCACGCGTTCGGCGTGAAGATGGGCGCGTCGACGAGCGTGAACCCCCGCCCGTCGAAGAAGTCGCGGATAGCCTGGATGATGGTGTGACGCACGCGCAAGATCGCGTGCTGCCGCCTCGAGCGCAGCCAGAGGTGGCGGTGATCCATGAGGAAATCGGTCCCGTGCTCCTTGGGGGAGATGGGGTACTCGCCCGTGGTGGGGCCGAGCAGGCGGAAGCCGGACGCGACGACCTCGAACACCCCGGCGCGCTTCGGGTGCGCCTTCACCTGGCCGGTGACCTCGATCACGCTCTCCTGGGTGACCTTGTCGGCGGCCGCGAAGACCTCGTCGCCGACGTCGCTCTTGGCCATCACGCACTGGACCGTGCCGAAGCCGTCGCGCAGCTCGAGGAAGTGGAGCTTGCCGCTCGAGCGCTTGTTGTAGAGCCATCCGCGGAGAACGACCTTGCCGTCGACGTGCGCGCTGAGGTCGCTGGTAGCGATCACGGGCGAGTCCTGCATGGGAGCCGGAAATAGCACGGTTTAGTTGCGGCTGACGCCGGCTCCGGCCAAAAATGGCGCCATCGTGGCCCTCCGAAAGCCTCGCGCGCTCTGCATGCCTGCGTTGTCCAAGCTGCTCGCCGCAGGGGGCAAGCTGCTCGCCGCAGGGGGCGTCCTGCTCGCCGCGGGGGGCTGCTCGTTCCTCTATCCGGAGCTCGCGACCCGGCTCCGCGAGCCCCCGCCAGAGCAGGAGCTGCACCCGCCCCCGCCTGAGGACGTCCGGTGGCTCCGGGTCGTCCGGGCGAGGATCCCGGAGCGCACCCGGGACGGCCGAGCCTGGGATCCCGAGGTGGGAGGCCTCCCCGACCCGTATGCCCGCGTCCTGGTCAACGGCGAGGAGATCTTTCGGACCAAGGTGCAGGAGGACACCGTCGACCCGACGTGGCCTGACGGCCCGAGCGGAAACTTCCGCATCTCGCCCGAGGATCGGCTCCGCGTGGAGGTCTGGGAGTCGGACGCCCTCGTCGACAAGCCGATCGGGGTGCGCGACATCGGCCGCCCGACCGACACGCAGCGCGCCGCCGGGGAGATCGAGGTCGAGCTCGACGGGGGCGGCTGGCTCACGCTGGCGTTCGAGCCGGCCCACGCCAAGCTCGGCCTCGGCTTCTGGTACGAGCTGCACTCGGGCTCTGCGTTCATCTCGCGGACCGTGGAGGGCGGGCCCGCCGAGCGCGCCGGGCTCCGCAAGGGCGACGAGGTGCTCGAGATCGCGGGGCGGCCTGTGCGACAGCTGTCCGTCGCCGTCATCCGGGGCGCGTTCGACGCCGCGCCGCGCGCCGGGCTCGTGCTCCTGGTCAAGCACGCGACGGGCGCCACCGAGCAGCTCAGGCTCCACGAGGGCCCCATCTATCCGCTGTTCGACCGCTTCGCTGCCGCCGAGTAAGGAAGCCAGCGCGCCGTGAAGATCCCGCCGTTCGGGCTCACCACCCAGGAGATCCGCGAGGAGCTCGCCCCCCTGCGGAACGACTTCTCGATCGCCGTCTGCCGCGCGAAGAACCCGTTCAACATCGGCGCCATCATCCGCGTCGCGCACTCCTTCCTGGTGCGCGAGATCTTCCTGATCGGGACCGAGCCCTATTACGAGCGCGCCTCGATGGGCATGCAGAAGTACGAGACCATCGTCGAGTGCCCCGACGAGGCGACCTTCCTCGAGGCGGCGCGCGGCCGTCCCCTCATCGGCGTCGAGCGCGACCACGCGCGGCGGACCCTCTGGGAGGCGCCGTTTCCGCGCGGGCTCGTCTTCCTCTTCGGCAGCGAGGACGACGGGCTGCCGCCGGCGCTGCTCGACGCGTGCGAGGACGTGGTCGCGATCCCCATGTACGGGATCAACCACTCGTACCCGGTGGCGATCGCCGCGGGCATGACGATGTGCGAGTGGGCTCGGCGCCGCGACCCGCGCGGCGGCGTCGGCCGCGCCGGGGGCTGAGGCGCGCTTCCGCGGGCCCACCGCGCGCGAGGGGCCGCTACTCGCGGGAGCGCTCGAAGACGAGCAGCTCGCCCAGGAGGGCGTGGTCGAGCGTCCCGGCAGCGCGCATCCCGAGCTTCTCGATCACCCGGAGCGACGCGCGGTGCCAGGCCGGCGTGGTGGCGATCACGCGCCGCACGCTCGCCTGCTGCAGCGTCCAGTGCAGGACGGCGCGCGACCCCTCGGTTGCGTAGCCCTGGCCCTGGGACCTCCCCTCGACGCCGTAGCCGATCTCCACGGTGCCGGTCTCGTCGGGCCGGCCGTTCAGCACCACGCTGCCCACGACGACGCGCCCCTCCTGCCCGCGCGTCACCATCAGCCGCGTGCCCCACAGGAAGGCCTCCGGATCGTCGCGCAGCCGGTCGAGCGGCGAGCTGAAGGCGCGCTCGACGAGCGCGCGCCCGGGCCAGGCGTCGGGGAAGCGCGCGCCGGACAGCGCCTCGGCCTCGAGGCGATCTCCGCGGATGACCGCCTCGAGCAGGGGCAGCGAGACCGGGGTCAGCTCAAGGCGCTCGGTAGTCAGGGTGCTCATCGCGAACCTGCGCGGATCAGATCACGCGTCGCGGCCTGCCGGAAGTCGAAATGGAGAAGGGCCGGCTTCCCCAGGAGGAAGCCGGCCCTCACCCGACGGGCTTAGCTGCCCGCGCCGCGATCAGAAGTCGTGGCCGTGGCCCGCGTGGGCGCCGCCGGCCGCCGCCTTCTCCTCCTTCGGCCGCTCGGCGATGAGCGCCTCGGTGGTGAGCATCAGGCTGGCGACGCTGGCCGCGTTCTGGAGCGCCGACCGGACGACCTTGACCGGATCGATGACGCCCATCTCGAGCAGGTTGCCGTAGTCGCCCGACGCCGCGTTGTAGCCGAACGAGTCCTTGCCCTCGCGCACCTTCTGCACGACGATCGAGCCCTCCTCGCCGGCGTTGGCGGAGATCTGGCGGAGGGGCTCCTCGATGGCGCGGCGGATGATGTTCACGCCGAACCGCTGCTCGTCGTTGACCTGGATCTTCTCGAGCGAGGTCTGCGCGCGGATGAGCGCCACGCCGCCGCCCGGGACGATGCCCTCCTCGACGGCCGCGCGGGTCGCGTGGAGCGCGTCCTCGACGCGGGCCTTCTTCTCCTTCATCTCGGTCTCGGTCGCAGCGCCGACCTTGACCACCGCGACGCCGCCCACGAGCTTCGCGAGCCGCTCCTGGAGCTTCTCGCGGTCGTAGTCGCTCGTCGTGTTCTCGATCTGGGCGCGGATCTCCTGCTGCCGGGCCTTGATCTTGTCCTTCTTGCCCTGGCCGCCGACGATCGTGGTGTTGTCCTTGTCGATGATGACCGTCTTGGCACGGCCGAGATCGCTGATCGTGACGTTCTCGAGCTTGAGGCCGAGCTCCTCCGCGATCACCTGGCCGTCCGTCAGGACGGCGATGTCCTTCAGCATCTCCTTGCGGCGATCGCCGAAGCCAGGCGCCTTCACGGCCGCGCAGTGCAGCGTGCCGCGGAGCTTGTTCACGACGAGGGTCGCGAGCGCCTCGCCCTCGACGTCCTCGGCGATGATGAGGAGCTGCTTCTGGCTCTTGGCGATCGCCTCGAGCACGGGGAGCAGGTCCTTCATGTTGGAGATCTTCTTCTCCGAGATGAGGATGTAGCAGTCCTCGAGGTTCGCCTTCATCGCCTCGGGGTCGGTGACGAAGTACGGCGAGAGGTAGCCGCGGTCGAACTGCATGCCCTCGACCACGTCGAGCGTCGTGTCGGCGCTCTTGGCCTCCTCGACCGTGATCACGCCCTCCTTGCCGACCTTCTCCATGGCGTCGGCGAGGAGCTTGCCGATCGTCTCGTCGCCGTTCGCGCTGATCGTGCCGACCTGCGCGATCTCCTTCGCGTCCTTGGTCTGCTTGGCCGAGCTGTGGAGGTGGCCGACGATCGCCTCGACCGCCTTGTCGATGCCGCGCTTGATCTCCATCGGGTTGTGGCCGGCCGCGACGAGCTTGGAGCCCTCGCGGTAGATCGCCTGGGCGAGCACCGTGGCCGTGGTCGTCCCGTCGCCGGCGATGTCGCTCGTCTTCGAGGCGACCTCGCGGACCATCTGGGCGCCCATGTTCTCGAAGCGGTTCTCGAGCTCGATCTCCTTGGCGACCGTCACGCCGTCCTTGGTGACCGTCGGCGAGCCGAAGCTCTTCTCGATGACGACGTTGCGCCCCTTCGGGCCGAGCGTGACCTTGACCGCGTCGGCGAGGGCGTTGACGCCCGCGAGGATCATGCTGCGGGCGGACTCGTTGTAGATGATTTCTTTGGCTGCCATGGTGTCTCTCCTAAGTTCCTGCTATCGCCCGCGTCACTTCTCGATCACGCCGAGGATGTCGTCCTCGCGGAGGATGAGGTGCTCCTCGCCGTCGATCTTCACCTCGGTGCCCGAGTACTTGCCGAAGAGGACGCGATCGCCCTCCTTGACGTCGAGCTTCCGCACGGTACCGTCCTCGCCGACCTTGCCGTTGCCGACGGCGATGACCGTGCCCTCGATCGGCTTCTCCTTCGCGGTGTCCGGGATGTAGAGACCCCCCTTGGTCTTCTCTTCTTCCTTCACGCGCTGAACGATCACGCGGTCCTGGAGCGGTCGAATCTTCATCTTTGCGAATCCTCCGGGGACGAGCGGCCGCGTCCCACGAGACGGCAGGACCCAGACGGCCTGCCTGAGCAGCCGCAAGGTCCCATACGATTGCAGTCTGGGCACTTTGCTAGCACTCACCTCAGGGGAGTGCTAGCGGGCGCGCCGAAGATAGCCACCCCCTCCAGGGTGTCAAGCGCGGGTCTGCCCGGCATTTCGCGCGCTGGCAGCCAGGCGCCCGGGTGGCTGTAAGTCCTGGAGATTGCAGGGGAAGGTGCGGGGCGTGCGGCTGGGCTTGGCCCGGTCCCTCGGCTAAAGTGAGCGTATGAGGGCGGAACTGCGGCTGCACCGTGACGCGACGCCCTCACGGTCTCCTGCCCGAGGGAGGCCGACAGGACGTGTCTGGTTGACCTGAGCGCGTGGTGGCCCGGGTTACGTCGGTATCCAGGGTGCCCGCGCAAGTGAGGTGCCCCCGTGAGCCAAGCGATCTCTGTGTCCCCGAGCATGACCCGCTACTTCCAGGAGGTTGTGGACGAGGCGCTCCGAGTTCGGAACGTCGCCGCGACCGAGGCGGCGTCGAGTTACCTGGTCGGTCTGCTTTGTGCCTTCGCTCACCCGGACGAGCACGCCGAGTCCACCTTCAACCAGCCCCTGACCTTTCTCCTGCGCGACGCCCTGGAGGCCACCGGCGCCGAGCGCTTCCGGCGGCTGCGCAACCTCGGCGACGGCGTCCTCTACGTGGTCGGCTTCTTCGGCGGCCACATCGAGCTCAAGGGCATCGATCGACGCTACGTGGTCGGGGTCGGGTCGACAGCCTACCACCACGCCGCCGCGATGCTGCGCCTCAACGCGCGCGGCGGCCAGGGCCCCGACGTCCTCGCGGAGATGGCCGAGAAGTTCGAGCGCTTCGTGAGCGTCTTGAACGATGTGGCCGACGGCACGCTCGCGTCCGGCGCTCGCGATGAGCGCTCGGTGCTCCGGCTGTACGAGCGCTGGGTCCGCACCGGCTCCAGCCGGCTCGCCGACGAGCTCGGGGCGCGCGGGCTCGTGCCGAGCCGCGGCACGGGCGGGCTCAACTGATGCGGGGCGCGACCTTCCCCGCCCGGATCCAGCAGCACCTCGCGCGCACCTACGCGCTCGACGACGCCCCCGCCGTCGACGATTTCATCCGGCCGACGGACGGCGGCGCGCGCGAGGCGCTGCTGATCCGGCACGCGGACGGGGACATTGAGGTGGCGCTGCACCTGCCCGCCCGCGCGATCTCGCGCGGGCGGGAGGGGACGTTCGACGAGATCTGCCAGATCGTCGAGGGGGTGAGCCACTTCCTCTATGTGGCCGAGCGGGCGCGCAGGGAGCTCCCGGCGACCCAGCTGGAGCTGGAGCTCCAGGCCGAGGTGGACAAGTACGTGCTGCTCGTCCACGGCGGCCTGGCCGAGGAGGTCGAGCTCCCGGGCCCGCCGCTCCGGCGCCGCCACGAGGCCGCGCCGCCCGGGCCAGCGCGCTTCGAGCCCGAGCGCGCCGCGCGGATCCGCGCCCACCTGTTCGACCGCGTCACCTTCATGGATCCGCCGGGCACCGAGACCGGGGATCGCTACCGGATCGCGAACGACCTGGCGGCGCGGTTCGTGGGCCGGCTGGAGGCCGAGTTTGCTCGCCGGGGCCGGTACGCCGAGCTGCTCGCCGCGCTGCGGCGCTTCTACGCGGCGGGACAGACGGAAAAGATCGCCCTCGCGCGAGCGGCGTGATCGCGGTCTCGCCGGCGCTCGGGGTCGCCGCGGGAGGGCGGCTCCGGGCGCGCGTCGCGTCCCCGCGGGCTCGTTCTCTCTTGACCGGTTCGCGCGCACGTACTCTCATCCGCATCCACGATGCCTTCCGCGAGCATGACGCCGCCCCGTGTGCTGGTGGCCGAAGACGAACCGGCGATGTTGAGCCTCGTTGCGCGCCACCTGAGGAACCTGGGCTTCTCCGTGATCGAGGCCTCCGAGGGCGATGCCGCCTGGGAGCTCGCGCGCGAGCACCAGCCGGACCTCGTGATCCTCGACGTGATGATGCCCGGCATGAGCGGCTGGGAGATCTGCAAGCGGCTGAAGAGCGACACGTCCGACGGTCGGCCGTTCGCGAGCACCGGCGTCATCATGCTCACCGGGATCGGCGAGAACCTGAACGAGATGACGTCGCCGCTCTTCGCCGCCGACGCCTGGCTGAACAAGCCGTTCGATTTCGCCGACCTCGACGCGCGGGTGCGCGAGACGCTCGCGCGCTACGCGAAGCCGCTGCCCGACGCGAACGGCAGCAAGGGCCAGCCGAGCGCAGCGGGTGAAGAGCGCGAGGAGGAGCAGCCGTCCGGAGAGCGCGCGACGGGGGCGAAGAGGCCCGCGGCGAACGGCGCTGCGACGGGCAGGGCGGCCGCGAAGACGTCCGCCGCGAAGAAGACCGCGGCGGAGCCGGCTGCGAAGAAGGCGGCCGCGAAGCCCGCCGCGAAGAAGACCGCCGCGAAGCCGGCGGCGAAGAAGACCGCCGCGAAGCCGGCGGCGAAGAAGACCGCCGCGAAGCCGGCGGCGAAGAAGACCGCCGCGGCGAAGAAGCCGGCCGCGAAGCAAGCGGCGCCCAAGAAAGCCGCGGCGAAGAAGCCGGCCGCGAAGCAAGCGGCGCCCAAGAAAGCCGCGGCGAAGAAGCCGGCCGCGACGAAGAAGGCGGCCGCCAGCAAGGCGGCGCCCAAGAAGAAGGCGGCGAGGTAACCTGGCCGGGACGCCCGCGCCGTGCGCGGGCCCGGTCAGGTCGTTTCCACCGAATCCGTCGAGCGCTCGTGCTCGTCTGCTGGCGCAGCGGCGCCGGGGATCCATCCGGTCGTAACCCGGAGGGAGCGCCCTCACACGCTCCCGGACGCGCGATCGATGCGGGCGGTCGCTGAGCGCCGAGGCTGGCCCGCGCGGGAATGATCGGGGTTCGCCGCGCGTCATGCCCTCACGCGTCGCGCGCAGCCTCCCAGGAACTTTCGGGCGCCCGACCCATCAGCAGGTACAATGCTGCGACGTTTCCTCTTCGAGGGGCCCCGCGGGGGGCGCCCGGAACGCTGGGCACCGTGAGCGACTCTCGCACGAAGCATCTGGACCGTATCCGCAGCGCCGCGCGCGCGGTCGAGCTGCGGCTCCGGGTCGGGCGCGCGCTGCGCGCGCTGCCGACCGCGCTGACCCTCGCGCTGGCGATCGCAGCCGGGACGCTCGCCGTCCACAAGGCGCTCCCGGCGCACCTGAGCGAGCCGCGCGCCCGGCAGCTCCTGCTCGGCGCGGGGCTGCTCGTGCTGGCCACCGTCGCGCTGGCGATGCTGCGCCGCCTGCCCCCCCGCGCCGGGACGGTCGCCCTCGACCGGCACCACGGCCTCCACGACCGGCTGACGAACGCCCTCGCCTTCGACGCGCTGCCCGCGGCGCAGCGGACCGCCCTGATGGAGGCGGCGATCGACGACGCCTGCGAGCACGCGGCCAGGCTGCGCCCCGCCGGCGCCGCGCCGCTCGCGTTCCCGCGCGAGCTCTGGGCCTCGGCCGCGGTGGGCCTCGGCGTGCTCGCGGTGGCGCTGCTCGAGGTGCGCACCCCGCGGAAGCAGGCGCCCGTCGCGCAGACGATCGACGCGCTCGCGATGTCGCCCGACGACATCGAGCTCTTCAAGGACGCGGCCAAGGCGCTCGACCGGCAGGATCAGAGCCCGGAGATGAAGTCCGCGGTCGAGCGGTTCAACCAGCTCATCGAGGACATCGCCAACAAGCGCCTCGATCGGACCGAGGCGTTCCGCCGCATGGAGGCGCTCGAGCGCGAGCTCCTCAAGGGCGCCGAGGCCGACCTGAAGGCGCTTGAGGAGGCGCTGAAGGAGACCGGGCTCGACCTCAAGAGGAGCGACCTGGCGAAGGGCGTGGGGGAGTCCCTCGAGAAGAAGGATCTCGAGCAGGCGAAGAAGGAGCTGAAGCAGCTCGCCGAGAAGCTCCGCGACAAGAAGCAGAAGCTCGACAAGGCCGAGATCGAGCGGCTGCGCAAGGCGCTCACCGAGGCGGCCTCGCGCCGCAAGGAGGCCCTCGCCGCCATCAACGAGAAGCGGGCCGAGGTGCGCGAGCAGCTGCTCAAGCAGAAGCAGAAGGCCTCCGCGAACGAGCAGCGGAAGTCCGAAGAGGAGCGGCTCCTCAAGAAGAAGGAGCGCGAGCTGGAGCGGCTCGACCGCGAGGCCGAGCAGAAGGAGCGGACCGGGCGCCAGCTCGACCGGCTCGACCGCGAGCTTGCCAAGGCCGCCGAGGACCTGATGCGCGACCTCGGGATGTCCGCGGACGATCTCGAGCAGGCCGCCGAGGACATCAACCGGATGCAGCAGGAGGAGATGTCCGAGCAGGAGAAGGAAGAGCTGCGTCAGCGCCTCGAGGAGCTCCGGGAGCTCGTGCGCCAGCAAGGGCAGGGGGGCAAGCAGCGGATGGCGAGGATGCTCCGCTTCGGCAAGCGCGCGCGCGGCAACCAGGGCAGCGGCGAGGAGCCGCAGGGCCAGGGCCAGCAGGGGCAGGGCGACGGCGAGCAGGAAGGGCAGGACGGCCAGCAGGGCAAGGGCGGGCAAGGCCAGGGGCAGGAGCTGGTGATCGGGCCCGGCGGGAAGAAGATCCTGATGCCCGGCGGACAGGGTCAGGGGCAAGAGGGGCAGGGGAGCGGCAAGGGCAACCAGGGCGGCGGCAACCAGCCCGGAGGCGACGGCGCCGGCTCCGGCCGCGGCGGCGAGGTCGCGGGCAAGCGCACCGACCCGAAGATGGGGACCCAGGACGTCCAGGCGCAGGGGCTCGACACCCAGCAGGGGCCCTCGAACAGCGAGGTGATCCTCAGCGCCGCCGAGCGGGGCTTCAAGGGGACCGGCTACAAGAAGGTCTTCACGGACTACCACACGGTCGCAGAGCAGCAGATCAACAAGGATCAGATCCCTGATGGATACCGGTTCTACGTGAACCGGTATTTCCAGCTCATCAGGCCGCGCGAGTGAGTCGAGCCATCGGCTCGAGCGCGACCGCGCCTCTACAGGCGCTCCGCGGCAGCGGGCGCGAAGCAGGAAGCTATGGCCGAGAAGACGAAGGAAGCAGCGCGGGCCGAGGTGGACGAGTTCCGCGCGAGCATCGGAGAGCTGCGCGAGGAGGTGGGGAAGGTCATCGTCGGCAACCGCGACGTGGTCGACGGCGTGCTCACGTGCATGCTCGCGGGCTCGCACGCGCTGCTCGAGGGCGTGCCGGGGCTCGGCAAGACGATGCTCGTCCGCACCATGGCCGAGGCGCTCGACCTCCAGTTCTCGCGCATCCAGTTCACGCCCGACATGATGCCCGCCGACATCATCGGCACCACGGTCATCGACGAGAGCGCGGGCGGGCAGCGGTCGTTCTCGTTCCGCAAGGGGCCGATCTTCGCGAACATCGTCCTCGCCGACGAGATCAACCGGGCGACGCCGAAGACGCAGAGCGCGCTCCTCGAGGCCATGCAGGAGCACCGGGTCACGGTCTCGCGGCAGAGCTACACGCTGGAGGAGCCGTTCTTCGTCCTGGCGACGCAGAACCCCCTCGAGAGCGAGGGGACGTACCCGCTGCCCGAGGCGCAGCTCGATCGGTTCTTCTTCAAGCTGCACGTGCCGTTCCCGAGCCGCGACGAGCTGAACGCGATCCTGGAGCGGACCACCGGCACCGACGCGCTGGCGGCGCGGCCCGTCCTCGACAAGGCGCGCATCATCGCCATGCAGCGGCTCGTCCGCGAGGTGCCCGTGGCCAAGCACGTGCAGGACTACGCGGTGCGGCTCCTCCAGGCCACCCACCCCACCGAGGGCGACACCCTCGACGAGGTGAAGCGGTTCGTGAAGTTCGGCGCGTCGCCGCGAGGGGCGCAGGCGCTCCTGCTCGCCGCGAAGATCAGGGCGCTGTTCGAGGGGCGGTTCGCGGCGTCGGTCGACGACGTGCGCGCGTGCGCGCTTCCCGCGCTGCGGCACCGCGTGCTCCTCAACTTCGAGGGGGAGGCCGAGGGCGTGAAGACCGACGAGGTGCTGCAGGCCATCCTGAAGCGCTTGCCGGAGAGCAAATGAGGCGCCGCCGAAGCTAGCATGGGGCTCTTCGACGCGTTCAAGCGGGCCGCCGCGCCGCTGCGGCGGCTCTCCGCGGTCTCCGCCGGCGCCTCCGACGAGGATCTCTTCGACGACGAGTTCCAGCGCAAGCTCGACTACCTCGCGATGGTGAGCCGCCGCGTCTTCTCGGGCGCGATGCGCGCGGAGCGGCGGACCAAGAAGACCGGCTCCGGCGTCGAGTTCGCCGACCACCGCGACTACGCCCCGGGCGACGACTTCCGGTACCTCGACTGGGCCGCGTACCAGCGCTTCGACCGGCTCCTCATCCGGCTCTACGAGGAGGAGGAAGACCTCTCGATCTACTTCATCCTCGACACCTCGGCGTCGATGGCGTTCGGCGACGGCGCGAAGCTCAGGCACGCGAAGCGCCTGTGCGCGGCGCTCGCGTACGTCGGGCTCGCCAACCTCGATCGGATCGCGATCGTCACCGCGACCGACGAGATCAGCGGGCGCATGCAGTCGACCCGCGGCAAGGCGCGCATCTTCAGGATCTTCCGCTTCCTCGGGCAGGCGCGGGCCGACGGCGCGACCGACCTCGGCGAGGCGATGAAGACGTTCGTGGCGCAGCACAAGCGGCGCGGGCTCGCCGTGATCCTCAGCGATCTCTACGATCCGGTGGGCTTCGAGCGCGGCATCAACGTGCTCCGGTACAACCGGTTCGAGCCGTTCGTGCTCCACATCGTCGACCCGAGCGAGGCCCGGCCCGCGCTGCGCGGCGACGTGCGCGTCTACGACTGCGAGACCGGCGACGAGCGCGAGGTCACGGTGACCGCGAAGGTGCTCGATCGCTACGCCGAGGCGTACGAGAAGTACCTCGACGAGATCCGCCGGTTCTGCACGTCGCGGCAGGTGAGCTACTTCCGCGCCGACGTGTCCGTCCCCTTCGACGAGCTGATCCTGCGCGTGTTCCGCAGAGGCGGCTTCCTCCGGTAGCGATGCTGCACTTCACCGGCGTCCCGCTCGCGACCCTGCTCCAGATAGGCGCCCTCGCCGGGGCGGTGGTCGTCGTCTTCTACATCCTCAAGCTGCGCCGGCGGCCGGTCGCGGTCCCGTTCTCGAAGATCTGGGAGCGCGTCCTCCGGGACAAAGAGGCGACGAGCCTGTTCTCGCAGCTGAAGCGGCTGCTCTCGCTGCTCTTGCAGCTCGCGCTCCTCGCGCTGCTCCTGCTCGCGCTCGGGGATCCCCGCCCGCAAGCGAACCTCGTCGAGGGGCGCAACATCGTCGTCCTCATCGACGCGAGCGCGAGCATGCAGGCCGTCGACGTCGCGCCGTCGCGCCTCGAGCTCGCGAAGGAAGAGGTCAGGAAGATGGTCCGCGGCCTGTCCGGCAGCGACCGCATGCTGCTGGCCCAGATGGACGCGGCCGTCACGCCGCTGTCCACGCTCACCGGCGAGATCTCCGACCTGGAGGCCGCCCTCGCGGCGGTGAAGCCGACCGACGCCACGGCCGACTTCGCGCGCGCGCTCCGCTTCGCCGGCGACACCCTGAGCGGGCTCCCGTCGCCGGAGGTCATCGTCGTGAGCGACGGCGCGCTGGGCGAGCCGGCCGACGCCGGCGGGCCGGTGCGCCTCGGCGACGTCAAGCTCTCGTTCCTGCCCGTCGGCAAGGGGGCGCGGAACGCCGCCATCACCGAGTTCTCGGTGCGGCGCTACCCGCTCGACAAGAGCCGCTACGAGGTGATGCTCGAGGTCACGAACACGAGCGACGAGCCGCTCGACCTCGAGCTGTCGCTGCTCGGCGACGGCCAGCTCACGGACCTGACGCGCCTCCGGCTCAAGCCCAAAGAGAAGCTGCCCCGCTTCTACCCGAACCTCTCCGGCGCGTCGAAGACGCTCGAGGCGAAGCTCGCGCTCGCCGACGGCGGCTCGGACGATCTCCCGGCGGACAACCGCGCCTACGCGCTGCTCCCCGAGCGGCGCCGCGCGCGCATCCAGGTCGTCTCCGCGGGGAACATGTTCCTCGAGGCGGCGCTGCTCCTCGACGAGTACCTCGACGTGACGTTCGTCGAGCCGCAGCGCTATCCGGCGGCGTCCTCGTTCGACGTGACCATCTTCGACGGCGTGGCGCCGAGCGTCGCGCCGGGCAGCGGGAGCCTGCTCTACCTGAACCCGACCGGGACCAACCTCCCGTTCGAGGTGGGCAAGGAGATCCTCGACGACGATCCGAACTACGGCCTGGGCTTCGACGAGCTCGACGCGAAGCACCCGCTCCTGCGCTACACGGCGCTCAGCGACGTGAACGTCGCGCGCGCCCACGTGCTCAAGGGCAACAAGGAGGACAGGGTCGTCGGCCGGAGCCACAGGGGCCCGCTGCTCATCGAGGGGCGGCGCGGCGGCGTGAAATTCGTCGCGCTCGGCTTCGACGTCCGCGAGAGCGATTTCCCCCTCCGCATCGCCTGGCCGCTCTTCCTGCTCAACGCGATCAACAACTTCGTCGAGGAGGACACGAGCTACATCTCCTCGTTCCGCACGGGCGCCGTCTGGCACATCCCGGCGTCGTCGTCCGCGGAGTCGGCCAGCCTGGAGCTGCCCGACGGGACGAAGCGGGCGGTCCCGATCCAGGACGGGCGCGCCGTGTTCCTCGGGCAGCACGCCGGCTTTTACACGCTGCGCGTCGGCGCCCCCGGCGCGGAGGAGGTGAGCATGTTCGCCGCGAACCTCTCCGCGCCCGAGGAGAGCGCGATCGCCCCCGCCGCCGAGCTCAAGGTCGACGGGCGCGGCGCGGGCGCCGTGGGCGAGTTCAAGATCGGCGTTCGCCGCGAGCTCTGGGTCTATCTGCTCGCGGCGGTGCTCCTCGTGACCGCGATCGAGTGGTTCACGTACCACAGGAGGGTGACGGTGTGAGCGCGTTCACTGGCCGCAAGTTCCGCGTCGTCGCGTGGGCCATCACCTGCGCCGCCCTCGGTGGGATCCTGTTCTGGGCGTACCGGAAGTACGTCCTGCTGCATCCGGACCCGACGCTCACGTGGGTGCGCGAGGGGGTGAAGTACGAGCTCCTCAACCCGAAGATGCTCGGCGCGCTCCTGCTCGCGCCCTGGTTCGTCGGCGTCCTCGCGGGCTCGCTCGCCGATCTTCCTCTGCCGCAGCGCGTGCTGTCCGTGCTGCTGCGGATCGCCTTCGTCGCGCTGATCGCGCTCGGGCTGTCGCGGCTCGCGAGGACGGCGACCACGGAGAAGGTCGCCACCATCTACCTCGTCGATGTCTCGGAGTCCGTCACCGACGAGTCGCTCGACGACGCGCGCGCGGCGCTCGACAAGGCGTTCGCCGAGAAGCCGGAGGACGGCGTCATCAAGGTGATCACGTTCGCGCGGCGGCCGCGGCTCGTCGAGCGCGCCGCCGGCGAGGCGGCCGGCGGCGACGCGGAGCGGCGCGCGCCGGCCATCGGCCGCCACCTCGACGAGAAGGGGCAGCGCGGCGACCTCGGCGCGGGCTCGAACCTCCAGGCGGCGCTCCAGCTCGCCTACGGGCTGTACCCGCCCGGCTACCTGAAGCGCGCCGTGCTGATGTCGGACGGCGTCCAGACCGACGGCGACCTCCTCGCCGAGGCCAACCGGGCGCGCGACTTCGGGGTGCGGCTGTTCTCGATCCCGTACCGGCGACCCGCGCCGCCCGAGGTCGCGGTGCGCGAGCTCAGGATGCCGGACCGGGTCAAGGTCGGCGAGACGTTCGAGATCCACGCCGACATCTACGCGAGCCGCGCCACCAAGGCCCGCGCGCGGCTGTTCCAGGGGGAGGCGCTGAACGGCCTCGAGGGCATCCGGGATCTCGAGCTCAAGGCGGGGCCGAACGACGTCGTGTTCAAGAGCGTCGTGCGCATCGCGGGGCAGGTGACCTACGCGCTCGAGCTCGATCAGATCGCGGACGACAAGTTCAAGGAGAACAACCGGTACGCGACCACCATCGACGTGCCCGGGCGCCCGTCGGTGCTCTACATCGAGGGGACGCCGCAGCACGCCGGCCCGCTCTCGAGCGCGCTCACCGCGCAGCAGCTCGACGTCGACGTCAGGCCGCCGGCCGGCTTCCCCGGCTCCCTCAAGGAGATGGAGCGCTACGACTTCCTGATCGTGTCCGACACCCCGAAGGAAGCGCTCAGCCTGCAGGGGCAGGAGATCATCGAGAGCTACGTGCGCGATCTCGGCGGGGGGTTCCTCTTCGCCGGCGGCGAGTCGGGGTACGGCCTCGGCGGCTGGTACCGCACCACGATCGAGCGGATCCTGCCGGTGCGGATGGACAACGAGCGGAAGAAGGACATGCCGAGCGTCGCGATGGCGCTCGTCATGGATCGATCGGGGTCGATGACCGGGCTGCCCCTCGAGATGGCCAAGGCCGCGGCGAAGGCGACCGCGGGGGTCCTGTCGTCGGACGACCTGATCGAGGTCATCGCGTTCGACTCGGCGCCGACCCGGTACGTGAAGATGCAGCCCGCGCGCAACCGCTCGCGCATCGCCGGCGAGATCGCGCGCATCCAGCCGGGCGGCGGGACCGAGATCTTCGCCGCGCTCGACGCCGCCTACCAGGACATGACCGTGACGCAGGCGCGCAAGAAGCACGTCATCCTCCTCACCGACGGCAAGGCGTCCACGGGCGGCATCCGGGACCTCGTGTCCGCGATGATCGCCGAGTCGATCACCGTGACCACGGTGGGGCTGGGGAACGATCTCGACGAGCAGCTGCTCAAGATGATCGCCGACGTGGGCGGCGGGCGCTTCCACGCGGTCCCGGACCCGAACAACCTGCCGCGGATCTTCACCAAGGAGACCGAGATGGTGGCGCGCGCGGCCGCCGTCGAGGAGTGGTTCCCGGTCACGCAGGTCGGCGACGCGGCGTTCCTCCGCGGCATCGACGTCCGCACCGCGCCGAACCTGCACGGCTACGTCTCGACCAAGCTGAAGCCGCCGCCCGCCCAGGAGCTGCTCACGAGCGACACCGAGGAGCCGATCCTCGCGCGCTGGCGGGTCGGCCTCGGGTGGACGCTGGCCTGGACGAGCGACGTCAAGGCGCGCTGGGCCGTGGAGTGGCTCCGGTGGCCGGGCTTCGAGAAGTTCTGGGGGCAGCTCATCCACGAGCACATGCGCCAGAAGCACCGGCGCGAGCTCGACATGAAGGCCGAGATCGTGGACGGAGAGCTGCGCGCGTCCGTGGACGCGTTCGGGGCGGACGACCGGTTCGAGAACAACCTGACCTCCCGCCTCAGCATCATCGGGCCCGAGCCGGGCGGGGCGACGCGGGTGGTCGACATGCGTCAGACCGCGCCGGGCCGGTACGAGACGGCGCTCGCGCTGGATCGGTACGGCTCCTTCCTGCTGCGGGCGGAGCACCTGCGCGAGGCCGAGGACGGCTCGCTCCGGCCCGTCGCCGTCAGCTACGGCCACGTCTCGAACCCGTACCCTCGCGAGTACGCGAGCTTCGAGCCCGAGCTCGCGACCCTCGAGAAGGCCGCGACGTCGACCGGCGGCGCGGTCGATCCGACCGGCGTGGCGGCCATCTTCGACCCGGCCGGGGAGAAGGTGACCTTCCACGAGGAGCTCTGGCAACGGTTCATTTACGCCGCGATGGTCGTCTTCCTGCTCGACCTGTTCGTCCGGCGGGTGCGGCTCTTCGACCGGAAGTTCGTCGCGCGCCGCGGGCGCGGGGTAGGAGGCCGGAGCCTCCCCGCCGTATGACGGACCGCGGCACAGCCGAGCCCTGCATGAGCGCCGATCCCGCGTTCCGCCCAGGCGTCGCGCCCAGCGCCGGCGAGCGAGCGTCAGGTTGTCCCCGACTCCGCTGCATGAATCGCTGTGCCCCAGACCGCTGGTCCGCACCATTTCGCGACGCGAAGGGGCTGTCTTGGGCTAGTTTCCCCTTATAGACCGGTGGTAGAGGAGCCCTGGAAAGCAGCGAAGGACGTGAACGCGCTCGAGGCCTCCACCTCTCGGCCTCCGGTAGGTCGTCCGCTCATCATCAGCGGAGATCCGCTCGCCTCGCTCCGCGGCCGCGGGGCCTCGGTCTCGTCCACCACCGCCCTCGGCCGGCTGCTCCGCGAGTCGCCTCGGACGATCGCGGAGCTGCACGAGCAGGAGATCGCGCTGGGGATCGACGTGGTCCGGGCCCTCACGTCCGCGACGACGACGCGCGCGCTGGCGCCCATCGGCATGGCGTTCCGCGCCGCCGCGCTCACCGGGACCGCGGTCGAGCTCGCCACGGAGGCGGCGGGCGCGGCCGCGCGTCGCGTGGCGGTGGCCGGTATCCTGGGCCACACTGCCGCCGCGCCCATGGCCGACCGGATTGCGGAAGATTACGCGGTCCATGCGGCCAGGCTGGCGGCCGCCGGCTGCGAGATCCTCGTCGCGTGCGGCTTCGATCCCGTCCAGGCGGCGTGTGTCTCCCCCGCGGTCGCGCGGCTCGCGCGCCGCGCGGCGGTGGTCAGCGCCAGCACGACGCAGCTGGCGACGTGGGCGCTCGTGGAGCTCGACGGGGCCGGGCGCACCGCCGACGGAGAGGGGTTCGAGGAGGCCGCCCGGGGGGCGCTCGAGAGCGGCGCGGACGCGCTGCTCTTCGAGGTCCCGTCGGTCGACCTCGGGCTGAGCATTCTCCGGCGCCTCGAGGGCGTCGCCCACGAGGTCCAGGTGGGCGTGCTGCTCGGCGTCGAGCCCGCTACGGCCGACGCGGCCGAGCGACCGGCGCCCGCCGAGGCCTGCGACGCCTGGGCCGCGTCCGCGGTGCGGCTCATCGAGGCGGGCGCGCGAATGCTGGGGGGAGGGACGGCGACGACGCTGGCGCACCTCGGCGCGCTCGCGAAGATGCTCCGTACGACGCAACGCGCGCCCCTGCTCAGGCGCGCGCTCTAGGCGAGAACGAAACCAACCGGAAACGTGATGATGGCCGACGCAAGCCACGCGAGTGAGTCGAAGTCTCAACCGTTGAAGACGTTCGACGACCTGCTGTTTCCCTTCCACGAGGCTGTGAAGCCCGAGTCGCTCCACCGGATCGGCGCCGAGGCGGAGAAGTTCGGGGTCGACGCCAGGACGGGCGCCGCCATCCCGTACGAGGGCGAGCGGAGCGTCCTGTCCGTGCTCCAGGCGCTCGTCGAGCGGCACGGCTGGACGCCCGAGCACGAGACCCCTGGCGGTCCGCTGATCGCGCTCGCCCGGGCCGGCGCCTCGGTGACCCTCGAGCCGGGCGGGCAGCTCGAGCTGTCCGGGGCGCCCCTCGAGAGCATCCACCAGATCTGTCTGGAGATGAGCGGGCACCTCGCGGAGCTGCGCGACATCTCCGCCGAGCTCAATTTCGCCTGGCTCGGCATCGGGTTCCACCCGTTCGCGTCGCAGGCCGAGCTCTCCTGGGTGCCCAAGGCGCGCTACGCGATCATGCGGCGCTACCTGCCGACGCGCGGCGCGCACGGCCTCGACATGATGCGCCGCACCGCCACGGTGCAGGCGAACTTCGACTACGCCAGCGAGGAGGCGGCGATGCGCGCGCTCCGCGTGTCGCTCCGGCTCTCCCCGCTGGTGACGGCGATCTTCGCGAACTCCCCGTTCTACGAGGGCGCGCTGTTCGGCGGGCGGAGCTACCGCGCCAAGGTCTGGCTCGACGTCGACCCCGCGCGGCAGGGGCTGCTCCGCAACGTGCTCGAGCGCGGCCGCCGCTTCTCGGACTACGTCGCGTGGGCGGTGGACGCGCCGATGTTCCTCATCAAGCGCGACGGCGAGGTGATCGAGAACACGGGGCAGACGTTCCGCGACTTCCTGGAGCACGGCTTCCAGGGGCACCGGGCCACCCGCGCCGACTGGGAGATGCACCTCAACACGCTGTTCCCGGAGGTCCGGCTCAAGCGGACGATCGAGGTCCGCGGCGCGGACTCGCTGCCGGCCAACCTGGTCTGCGCGCTCCCGGCGCTGTGGACCGGGATCCTGTACGACGCCCGCGCGCTCGACGAGGCCGACGCCCTCTCGGAGAGCTTCAGGTTCGACGAGCTCGAGGCCGTGCGCCCGATGATCGCCGAGCGCGCGCTCCGCGCTACATTCCGCGGCAAGCCGCTCGCGGCGATGGCCGAGCGGCTCCTGTCGATCGCGTCGGGCGGCCTCGAGCGCCGCGCGCGCCTGAACAAGAACGGCAAGGACGAGCGCGCCCACCTCGAACGGCTCAGCGCGCTCGTCGCCAAGGGGCAGTCCCCAGCCGATGCTCTCGTCGATGGACTCAGCAACGACGACCCGGACCTGCGCAGCAAGATCCTCCATCGTGCGAGGATCTGAGCGCGGCTCGCCGCCGAGCAGGCGCGGGGCGAGGGGCGCACCCGGGGGAGGACGAAGGCTGGCATGACGCTCGTCTATCTCCTGGGCACCGCGCTCCTCGTGCTCCTCAACGCGTTCTTCGTCGCCTCCGAGTTCGCCATCGTCAAGATGCGACCGACGCGGCTGGAGCAGCTCGTGCGCGAGGGGGACGCGCGGGCCCAGCTCGCGCTCCAGATGTCGCAGCGGCTCGACGCGTACCTCTCGGCCAACCAGCTGGGCATCACGCTCGCGTCCCTCGGGCTCGGCTGGATCGGCGAGCCGGCGATCGCCCACCTCATCGAGCCGCTGCTCGCGCCGCTCGGCGCGTGGTCGGGCGTCGGCGCGCACGCCATCGCCGTGGGCATCTCGTTCATCATCATCACGGCGCTCCACACCGTGATCGGCGAGCTCGCGCCGAAGTCGCTCGCGATCCAGCGGACGGAGAAGGTCACGCTCTGGGCGGCGCGGCCGCTGCACGGCTTCTTCGTCCTGATGTGGCCGGTGATCTGGGCGCTCAACTCGATGGCGAACGGGTTCGTCCGGCTGTTCGGGCTCCGGCCGGCGGGCGAGGAGGAGATCGCGCACACCTCGGAGGAGCTCCGGCTGCTCTTGACCAAGAGCCCCGCCGGGCTCGACCCGGCGCTGCGCAGCATGCTCGTGCGCATCTTCGACCTGCGCCGGCGCACGGCGAGGCACGTGATGTCGCTCCGCTCCGACGCGGCGACGCTGCGCGCGAACATGACGATCGAGGAGGCGGTGCGGACCGTGGCGGACGCCGGGTACTCCCGGTATCCGGTGCTCGACGAGCAGGGCAAGAACGTGCTCGGCTACCTGCACCTCCGCGACCTGTTCGACGTCCTGAGCCACCGCCGCCGCGCGACGCGCGTGGCCGAGCTGCTCCGCAAGCCGATCTTCGCGCGCGAGAACACCTCGGTCGAGCGCCTCCGCCTCGAGATGCAGGCGCGCCAGGTGCCGGTGGCGATCATCACCTCGGCGTCGGGCGAGTTCATCGGGCTCGTCACGATGGAGGACCTCATCGAGGAGATCGTCGGCGAGATCCGCGACGAGAACGACGAGGAGGTGCCGCCCATCCACCGCCGCGGCGGCGGCATCGTCGACGTCGACGGCCGCGTGCTGCTCGCGGACCTGGAGCGCGACGCCCATATCGTGCTGCTCCCCGAGGTGAAGACCGTGGAGACCGTCGGCGGGTATATGCTCGGCCGGCTCGAGCACCCGCCGGAGGCCGGCGAGCGCGTCGAGTGCGAGGGGTACACGCTCGTCGCCATGGACGTCGCCGGCCGGCGGGTGCGCCGCGTCCGCATCGTCCCGACCGACGCGGCCGGGGGCGAGCGGTCGTGACGAGCGCCGCCCCCGACGCCGCGGATCCGCGCGCCGGCGCCGTCCGTCGGGGGCGCCGCCCGGGAGGGCGGTGCACGCCCGGGCGCGCATCCCGGAGCCGGGTGGTTCGGGGGCGAGCTGCACGCGGATCCAGGTACAAACTTCGGCAGACCGGTACTACGCTGGCTCCGTAAGTGGAAACGCTTGCAACTCGGATCTTGCGCGATGGCCCGCTGAACGAGCTCGATGCCGTCGGCTGGGCCATCCGGCTCGCGAAGAGGATCGAGGCGCTGCACGCCCTCGGCGTCGCGCACGGCGCTATCTCGCCCGAGTGCGTGCTCACGACCGCGGTCGATCGCACCTCGAAGGCCATCCTGGCCGATCTGCGGCAGACGCCGAGCCGCATCGCCTACCAGTCGCCCGAGCGCGTCGCGGGCGGGACGCTCTCGCCCGGCGACGACGTGTGGGCGATCGCGGCGACGCTCTACGAGGTGCTGACCGGGACGAGCGCGTTCGGCGGCGGGAGCGACGCCGAGACGCGGCAGCGGATCGCGAGCTCCTCGCCGGCGCCGCTCGCGGTCTTCGACGTCGGCGACGACGATCTCCAGCGGGTCCTCGACGACGCGTTCCAGCGCGATCGCTCCCTCCGCACGACGAACGCCGCCGCCTTCCGGCGCGCCCTCGAGGAATGGCACCCCGACCCCGCGGTGCGCACGCTGCTCCCGCTCGACGACGAGGACTCGACGAGCGACGAGGACGACGACGAGGTGCGGACGCTGATGCGCGTCGCGCCGCTGAGCTCGAGCCAGCTCGACGCGATCATCGCGCAGCGCGCGGCGGCAGCAGCGGCTGGGCAGCCGCCGCCGCCCCTCCCGCCCGAGCGCCCGCAGCCGCCCGCGGCGTACCAAGCCGCGCCGGCGCCGAGGCCGGGCGCCGCCGCTGTCCCCAGGGCGGCCGCAGCCGCGCCGGCCGCTCCCGCAGCGCGGGGCCCCGCGCCGGTCGCGCGGGGGCGGCTCCCGGGCATGGGGGCGGTCCCGCTGACCCAGTCGTTCGGCGACGACGGCGAAGGCGAGGAGCACGTGACGCTCATGCGGGAGGGGTCGCTCGACGCCCGCGGAGCGGCTGGGCCGGCCGCGGCGACGCCCTCGCGCCTCGGAGGGACGGCGTCCGTCGCGCACCGCGTGGGCGGCGTTGGGAGGCCCGGAGCGAGCGCGGGGTCGCCGGCCGGAGGCCCTCGCGAGGCGTCGGCGCTCGGGGTGCCCGGCGCGGCGCTGTCCGGGCGCGAGCGTCCGGGCGCGGAGCTCGGCGCGCCGGCCAGGCCGCAGCCTCGGGGCGGCGACATGCCCTTCCTCGGCGATCTCGACGACGACATCCACGACGAGCCCACGCTGGACGCGCCCACGGTCGTCGATGACGACGACGACGATGACGACGTCCCGACGCGGACGCGGGAGGCGCCCCAGGGCACGTCCGACGCGCCGCTCCAGGTCGTGACGGCGCCCCTCGGAGCGGCTCCCCCCGGAGCGGCGCTCGCCGATGCGACGGCGAAGGGCCGCCCCGCTGGAGCGCCGCTCGATCGCGCGCCGGGGTCGCCGCTCGCCCCTGCGCCCGCGAGCGCCGACGCCGGTGGGCTCCGCGAGCCGAGCGCCGCTGCCGCCCGTGCGGCGGGCCCGCCGCAGCCAGCGTCGCCGGCCCCGCAGAAAGCCTTCCCCGCGCAGCCGAGCGCCGCGCCGGCGCAGCTGGGCTCAGGCGCGCCGTCGCAGCAGGGCTCAGCCGCGCCGGCGCCGGCGCCCTTCGGCAAGCTCGACGACGCCATGCTCACCGACGCGCCGCCCGACCGCTCGGGGCGGCTCGGGATGATCATCGCGGTGATCGTGGCGCTGCTCCTGGCGGCGGGGGCGATGCTGTTCGCCGCGCAGCTCGGCCTGCTCGGGGCCGCGCCCGGCGCGCCCGGGCCGCGGGGGGTCCAGCCGGTCCCCGCGCCGGCCGTCGCCTCGGCCGCGGCTCGCCTGCGGCCGGGCCTCTGCCTTGTGGAAGCTCTGGATCTGCGCGTCGAAGCCGCCCATGTCCACGCGCTGCAGCGCCTCGGGCCGGAGGCCTGAGCGGCGCGCGGTCGCCTCGGTCCGCTCGGGGAACGGCGAGATCCACACCAGCCTCCCGCCGGGCGCGAGCGCGCGCGCGGCGCCCTCGACGAAGCGCTCGAGCTGGGCCTCGAGATCCCCCGTGCGCTCGACGCGCCGCCCGAGGGGCGGGTTCGTCAGGATCAGCGTGGGGGCGTCGCCCGGGGGTGGCGCGCCGTGCGCGTCGCGCTGGAGGAGCTCCGCGCCGCGCGCGCCCACGGCGTCGAGGTTCTCCCGCGCGACCGCGAGCGCCCGAGGATCGCGATCCGAGCCCACGAGCCGCCGGTACGGCCCGAGCAGGGCGCGCTCGCAGAGCTCCAGGCCCGAGCCGACGAACGGATCCCAGACGACGTCGTCGGCGCGCGCCCCCGCGATGCGCGCGAGCGCCGCCGCGATCGTCGGGTGCGACGCCGCGGGCACGTCGCCCCGGCGGTACGCGAACCGCGGGTCGGGCAGGCGCGGGGCGAGCTCGACCCGGGCGCGGCCGGCGCCCTCGTAGACGACCACGTCCCACGTGCTCTGGGTCGGATCGTTCACGAGCTCCGGCGCCTCGGCCTCCACCGCCGCCGCGGCGCGGAACACCGCGGCCCGGCGCTTGCCGCCGCCGGCCCAGTCGATGCGGTAGCGGACCGCGCCGTTCGTGAAGCGGCCCAGGATCTCGCGCGACTCCCGCGAGAGCAGCCGCTCGGCGACGGCCGCGGCGAGATCGGCGCCCGGCTCGAGCTTCCGCAGCGGCAGCGGCAGCGCGAACGACAGCATCGTGCGGGCCCCGAACAGCGTGTCGAGGCGGCCGCTCAGCATCACCTCGACGCGCGTGCCGCCGCACGGATCGCTCCGGAGCTCGGGGACGAGCGCCCCGCCCGGAGAGCCCCGGTCGAGCGCCGCGAGCTCCTCGGCGAGGATCGCCTCGAGCCCGCGCCGGCAGCGCACCGCCACGCGCACCGGGCGCTCCGGCGCGCGATCGCCGGCGATCTCCGACGGCTCGCCGCGCGTGAGGGTCCTCCTGGCCAGGAGCTCGGCGCGCGCGCGCACGCCGGCGGTGTCGTCGTCGCCGCCGAGCTCGGCCAGCACGTCGAGCGCGGCGCCGCCGCCGACCTTGCCGAGCGCGTCGATCAGCGCGCGGCGGACGTCGGGCGATCGCTCGCCGCGCGCCGCCTCGGCGAGCGCCTGCTCGACGAGCGGCCGATCGACGTCCGCCGCGGGCGGCTTGCCGAGCGCCACCGCGGCCATCCGGCGCGTGCGGCGGTCGTCGTCGCGGAGGCGCGCGACCAGGTAGTCGCGCGCCCGCCCGGCGATCTCGGGCTCGATCGGCGCGGCGGCCATCAGCTTGCCGACGAGCCGGGTGAGCGGAGCGCGCAGCGACGGCGGCGCGGCGGCGGCGCGATCGAGCGCGGCGGGCAGCGCGGCCGCGCCGGCGCGCCGCAGCGCCCGCTCGGCCAGCTCGGCGGGCTCGCCGGCCGCCTCGAGCAGCGCGATGAGGGCGGCGAAGTGGCGGCGCCCCGGGGTGAACCCCGGGTCCGACAGGGCGCGCTGGAGGTCGGGGTCGGGCGTGGCGGGGGAGCTCATGGGGTCTCGGATCTCCACGTTTTCATTGAGGATCTCGCCGTCCGTCGCCGGGCGGGATCCGGGGGGCGCCTGCGCCGCTCGCCGCGCGGGCCCGACTTTCGCGACAAGCGCGGCGTTCCGGCAAGCTCTTTCGGCGCGGGCGCTCTCGGCGCTCTCGTTTTCGGTCCCCGGGTCGCTAGAGTTCCACCATGCCGGATCTGAGCCAGGTCATCCCGCGGACGGCGCTGCCGCACGACGTGCTGCGCGCGGCGCTCGGCGCGCTGGAGGCGGGGCGGCGGGTGGTGCTCGCCTCGGTGGTGGCGCGGCACGGGTCGGCGCCGTCGACGCCGGGGCAGAAGCTCTGCCTGTTCGAGGATCTCACCGCGATCGGCACGATCGGGGGCGGCGCCGTCGAGCGGGCGGCGCTCGGGATCATGGGGCGCGCGCTCGACGAGCTCGCCACCACCCCCAAGCTCGAGACCTTCCGGCTGGGCCCGAGCCTCGGCATGTGCTGCGGCGGCTCGGTCGACGTCCTCATCGAGCCGATGCTGCCCGCGGTGCACGTCGTCGTGATCGGCGCCGGGCACGTGGGCGCGTTCGCGGCGCCGCTCCTCGCGTCGCTGGGCTTCCGGGTCACCCTCTGCGACGCGCGCGCCGCCGCCGCCGACCCCGCCCGCGTGCTGCCGTCCGCGCCGCTCGCCGGCGTGCCGCCGCCGCACGACGGCGCGCAGCAGGGGCCCATGCCGGCGCTCGCGGAGCAGGTGCGGCTCGTGCTCGCCGATCACGACGACCCCGAGGTGACGGCGAGCCTGCCGGGGGATCTCGGCGAGGCGGCGGCGCTCGTGATGACGCACGATCACGGGCTCGACCAGGAGGCGATCGCGTGGGCGCTCGCGCGCGGCTTCGGCTACGTCGGCGGGGTCGGGAGCCGGGCGAAGGCGGCGCGCACGCGCGCGCGGCTCGAGGCGAAGGGGGTGGCGGAGCGCGACGTCGCGCGGGTCAGGATGCCGGTCGGGCTCGACATCGGGGCGCGCTCGCCGGCCGAGATCAGCGTCGCGCTCGCCGCGGAGCTCATCGCCTGGCGCTCCGGGCGGCAGCGCGCGCGGTGGTCGTCCGCGCCGTCCGCGTCGCCCGTCGCGGTCGCGCCGGCAGGGGAGGAGCAGGCTCGATGAAGACCGTGATCACGATCGTGCTCGCCGCGGGCGCGGGCAAGCGGCTCGGAGGGCCCAAGGCGCTGCTCGCCTGGCCCGCGGCGGAGAAGGGCGGGGCCGAGCGGCCGCTGGCGATCGCGCACGCGGAGGCGCGCCTCGCGGCCGAGAGCGCGCGGGTGCTCGTGGTGGTGCGCACCTCCGTCTTCCACGCGCTGCTCGCCCACGTGCGGCCGGGCATCGACCTTGTCTCGTGGACCGCCCGGGACGACCTCGGCCCGGCGGGCTCGCTGGCCGTCGCCGCGCCGCGCATCGGCGATGCGGACGCCGTCGTCGTGACGCCGGTCGACGTGCCCCCCGCGAGCGCCGCGACGGTGGGGCGGCTGCTCGCCCGGCTCGACGCGGGCGCGCCGTCCGCGGCGGCGCCGCTCGCGGTGCGGCCGCGGCACCTCGGCCGCGGCGGCCACCCGGTGGTGCTGCGCGCCGAGGCGCTGCATCGCTACCTCGAGGCGGATCCACCGCCGCTCCGGGATCACCTGAGGGCGCTCGGCGACCGGTGCGTGGACGAGGAGGTGGACGATCCGGGGGTGCTGCACGACCTGAACGTCCCGGTCGACGTGCTCCGCGTGCTCGGGGGGCCGCCGCGCTTCTTGGCCTGACGGACGCCGGCGCGGCGGCGCTGCGGCGCTCGCCGACGTCGCGCGCCGGGCGCGGGGGCGCGCGGCGCCGGGTCGACGTCGCCCGGGGGACCGGGCTATCGTCGGTGAGGAGGAGCAGAAGAATGGCGACGAGCCCTCCAGCCTCAGCGAGCGCCGTGGGGATCAGCGTGCCCCGCGCCGACGGCCCCCCCAAGGTCACGGGGGCGTCGCGCTACGTCGACGACATCCCGGCGATGCCGGGCGAGATCTTCGGGCGCACGGTGCGGAGCCCGGTGCCGCGCGGGATCCTCCGCGGGGTGCGGTTCGACCCCGCGTTCGACTGGAGCGACGTCACGGTGGTGCTCGCCGAGGACGTCCCGGTCAACGTGGTCGCGCTGATCCTGGACGATCAGCCGATCCTCGGGACGGGGAAGGTGAACCACGCCTACGAGCCGATCGTCCTGCTCGGCTGCGCGGACCGGCTGAAGCTCGCGCGGGCGGTCCAGGCCGTCGCGCTCGACATCGATCCGCTGCCGCCGGTGCTCGACATGCGCGCGTCGCTCGAGCGCGAGGAGATCATCTGGGGCGCCGACAACGTCATCAAGCGGTACCTCATCACGAAGGGGCGCCCCGACGCCGAGCGGGAGCGCGGCGAGGCCGCCATCGACGCGGCGCTCGCGCGCTGCGAGGTGGTCGTCACCGGCACGTACGCCTCGCACCACCAGGAGCAGCTCTACATCGAGCCGCAGGGGGTCATCGCCTGGTGGGACGAGGCGGGCGCGCACGCGACCGGCTCGATCCAGTGCCCGTTCTACGTGCACAAGGCGTTCCTGAAGGCGTTCGGGCTCCCGCCCGACCGGATCCACATCACCCAGTCGGTGACCGGGGGCGGCTTCGGCGGCAAGGAGGAGTACCCGTCGATCATCGCGCTCCACGCGGCGCTCCTCGCGAAGAAGAGCGGCCGGCCGGTGCGGATGATCTACGACCGGACCGAGGACATCGAGGCGACGACGAAGCGGCACCCGGCGTCGTGCGAGATCACGAGCGGCTGCGATCGGGACGGCACGCTCCGCGCGCTGAAGGTCCGGATCCTCATGGATGGCGGCGCGTACGCGACGCTGTCGCAGGTGGTCCTGTCGCGCGGCGCCCTCCACGCCTCGGGCGCGTACCGCTGGGACGACGTGTGGATCGAGGCGACCGCCGTCGCGACGAACACGCCGCCGAACGGCGCCTTCCGCGGCTTCGGCGCGCCGCAGACGATCTGGGCGATCGAGCGGCACCTCGACCGCGTCGCGCGGGAGCTCGGCCGCGATCCGCTCGACCTGAAGGCGAAGAACGTGCTGCGCCCCGGCGACTCGACCGCGACGGGGCAGGTGCTCCACGCGAGCGTGGCGGGCGAGGAGTGCATCGCGAAGGCGATCGAGGCGAGCGGTTACCAGCAGAAGCGCGCGTCCGGCCCGGTCGTGCGCGGGCGCGTGGCGCGCGGGATCGGGCTCTCCGTGTTCATGCACGGCGCGGGGTTCACCGGGTCGGGCGAGCGCTACTACAAGGGCAAGGTCGCGCTGGATCTCGCGCCCGGCGGGCGCCTCCGCATCCGGACGGCGTCGACGGACATCGGCCAGGGGACGGAGACCGTGTTCCGGCAGATCGCCGCGGACGCGGCGGGGCTGCCGCTCGACCGGGTCGAGTTTGCGGTGCCGTGCACGACGACGGTGCCCGACTCGGGCCCCACGGTGGCGTCGCGCACCGTCATGGTGGTCGGGTCGATCCTCGAGGCCGCGGCGCGCGAGCTCTCGGGCCGCGTGCGCGCGGAGCAGGAGGCGGCGCGGCAGCGCGCCGCGGCGGAGGGGCGCGCGGGCGCGGCGGCGCCGAGCTTCGAGGAGGCGGCCGACCTGCTGCTCGCCCGCGAGGGGCAGGTGACGTCGCTGAAGCAGTACGAGCCGCCGGGCTACGTGCGCTGGGACGACGAGGCCTACAAGGGAGACGCGTACCCGTGCTTCGGCTGGGCGTGCGACGTGGCCGAGGTCGAGGTGGACCTCGACACCTTCGAGGTGACGGTCGTCGACTTCTGGTCGGCCGCCGACGTGGGCAAGGCGATCCACCCGGTGATGTGCAAGGGGCAGATCGAGGGCGGCAGCCTCCAGGCGATCGGCTGGGCGCTCTCCGAGGAGATCGTCTGGCAGGGCGGCAAGATCAGGAACCCGCGGATGACCAACTACATCATCCCGACGTCGCTCGACGCGCCGCCGTTCCACGTCGACCTCGTCGAGGCGCCGTTCCCGTTCGGTCCGGGCGGCGGTGCCAAGGGCATCGGCGAGATGCCGATGGACGGCGGCGCGCCCGCGATCGCCGCGGCGGTCGAGCACGCGACGGGGATCGCCGCGTGGGCGCTGCCGCTCACGCCGGAGCGCCTGTTCGAGGCGGCGCGCGGCGCCGCGGGGGGAGGGGAGCGCGCATGAAGGTATCGCTCGTCGTGAACGGCTCGCCGCGCGAGGTCGACCTGCCGCCGCTCTCGCGGCTGCTCGACGCGCTCCGGGGGCCGCTCGGGCTCACGGGCACGAAGGAGGGGTGCGCGGAGGGCGAGTGCGGCGCGTGCACGGTGCTGATCGACGGCGATCCCGTGAACGCGTGCCTCGTCGCGATCGGGCAGTGCGAGGGGCGGCGCGTGACGACGGTCGAGGGCCTCGGGGCCGCCGGGCACCTGTCGCCGCTGCAGCGCTGCTTCATCGAGGAGGGCGGCGCGCAGTGCGGGATCTGCACGCCCGGCATGCTCATCTCCGCCGAGGCGCTGCTCGCGCGGAACCCGGATCCGTCGGAGCTCGAGGTGCGCGAGGCGCTCGCGGGCAACCTCTGCCGCTGCACCGGTTACCAGCGGATCGTCGAGAGCGTCCGCGCCGCGGCGGCGCTCCGCCGCGGCGGGGGAGGGGAGGCGCCGTGAGCATCGCGGATCTCGGGCTGTTCGAGATGCGGCGCGTCTCGGGGCTGGGCGCCCTGTGCGAGCTCGTGGCGGAGCAGGCCGCGCGCGGCGCGGCGGTCGCGCTCCTGGCCGGCGGCACCGACTGGGTCGTCGAGCAGGAGCTCCGGCCGCCGCTCGGCGCGCCGGCCCCAGGCGGCGCCGGCCTGGCGGCGCCGCCGCTCGTCGTCGACGTGTCCCGGCTCTCGGACCTGCGCGGCATCTCGATCCACGCCGGCACGCACGGCGACACGCTCCGGGTGGGCGCCGCGACGACGTACCTCGAGATGCGCCGGAGCGACGCGATCGTGGAGCGGGCGCCGCTCCTCGCGCGGATGAGCCGCGACGTGGGCGCGGTGCAGATCCAGGCGCGCGGCACGCTCGGCGGCAACCTGGCCACGGCGTCGCCGGCGGCCGACGGCGTCGCCGCGCTCGCCGCCTACGACGCGACCGTCGTGGTGCAGAGCGTCCGGGGCGAGCGGCGCATCCCGATGAGCGCCCTGCAGACGGGCTACAAGCGCACGTCGCGCGCGCCGGACGAGGTGATCGTGGCCGTGGAGATCGCGCTGCCGGAGCGCGGATCGCCCTGGTACTGGCGGAAGGTCGGCGCGCGCCGGGCGCAGGCGATCTCGAAGGTCGCGCTCGCGGGGGTGGCCGAGGTGCGCTCCGGGCGGCTCGCGCGGCTCGGGCTGGGGATGGCGTCGGTCGCGCCCACGACGGCGCTCCTGCCGACCGTGCGCGCGCTGTGCGTCTCGCGCCCGCTCGGCGAGCTCACCGCGGCGGAGGTCGACGCCGCGGTGGCGCAGGACATCGCGCCCATCGACGACGTGCGCTCGACGCGGGCCTACCGGGAGCACTGCGCTCGCGGGGTGGTGCGAGAGCTCCTCCGGCAGCTCGGCGCGCCGGTCTGATCACTCCATCCCGTCGAGCTGCGCGGCCTCGGGCCGGCGGCTGCGCCCGCCAGACCGCGCCGGCCGCTCGCGCGACGGCGGCGCGGGCGGAGGATCCATGTCCACGTCGTCGCAGCGAGCGCACCGCCGCGGGGTGTCGGTGCCGGCCTGGAAGATGGTGACGCAGCCGCAGGCCTGACAGATCATGCCGATGTCGTATTTCATGAGCACTCCTCGACGACGAACGCTCCGGGGCGGCCCGAGCGGCGGGAGGATGCGCTGGATGGGCCACGCGCGCGCGACGGCGCTGCAACATCGCGCGGAAGGGTCGAAGCGTGGATGCCGGGGCTGCGGGGGTGTCCAGAACGAGCGAAGGGACGACCTCGACATGGCGGCCGGTTCGTTGCGGGCACCTGAGGCGCCGCGGAGGGATCCGAGCCGGGCGGGGCCAAGCCCGGGCGGGTGCGCCGAGCCGCGCGCCTGCGGGGGGCTGTGCGCGGCGGCGCGCGGGTGGGCGCTCGGCCATCCGCCGAGACGGGGGCCGGGGAGCTTGCGCATGCAACACCACCCGGCATGTCTCACTTCGGGCCATGCCTTCTGAGACGTCTCGTCGCGCGCTACACAAGGCGCGACTGAGCCGTAGAATCCCCTGAGAGCTTATGGCACCTCGTTCGGTGCTCGATCGCGCCCACCCGCGCGCCGCCGCGCACAGCCCCCCGCCGGCGCTCACGTCGCCTTGCGAGGAGGGCCGACATCGAGACGCCGAGCTGCAGGGCGCGCGGCCCTGAGGCTGTTTCGGAGCTCCGGACCCTCGACGGCGCGCGTGAGCGAGACGCGCTCGATTCGTATCGGCACCTGGGTGTACCCTCGTTTCCATGCCGGATCCGAGACCTCCTGCGAACTGCGACGAACTCATCGACGACGCGGGCCGGGCCGAGCTCGGGGGGCGGACGCGCGACTCATGATGGAGAGCGCCAAGAAGACGGGGCACGCCATTCGTGTTCTGGCGGCGACGGTTTTGCTCGTCCCTGCCTTTGGCTCCGGCGTGCTGGTCGGCAGATCGATCCTGGACCGGAGGCCACCGGCGACGGAGAACAGAGAGGAGCCTACTTCGGATCGCTCGACGCGGATAGACCGGAGAGAGCTCGCTGTATGTCAAGAAAAACTGGCAGGTCGTTCGGAGCCGCAAGCGATCGCCTCGGCCGCCGATGCTCCTCCGGGGGAAGGGCAACAAGACGCTCCCGAGAAAGCAGCCACCGTCGAGGAGCTCGAGGTGGAGCTGAAACGGTGCAGGAAGAGCGAAATCCTGGTCAACGCGGAGGTTTGCAGCGCCGCGGCTCGTCAGTTCAGGGCGCTGATGGCTTTACCGAAGGATGGGTTGATGTGCGGGCCGAAGTCTAGGTCTGCCGATCTCATCGAGCAGAACTTCGAGAGCTGCGCGGCGCTCTCGGACATTCCCGCGGATTTTCGCTTGGGCGACCTCACGAAGGAAGAGTCGAGCCTCGTCGCGGAAGCGATCCGGATTCGTGAGACGCTCACGGAAGAAGAGCTGCTCCGCAGCCTGAAAGAGTTCGTCTGGACGTGCACGGAGACGCCCCCGAAGCTCCCTCCGATGCCGAAGCAGGCACCGAAGCCTTAGGAGATTGACACATGAGCGAACGCCCCAAGAGCGCTGGCCTCGTAGTTCGTCTCCTTATCGCGGTGGCCGTGCTCGGCCTCGTCTTTGGTGGTGGCGTGCTGGTCGGCTGGGCGACGCGGGAGCGCAGACCTCCGGCCATGGAAAAGAGCGCGGCGTCGATCCCTGATGCTGAGGTGAAGCGGGAGCTCGCTGCGTGCCGACGCGCAGTGAAAGCGCGCGCGAGAGCCACAGCCATCCCGCCGGCCACGGCGACGGCTCCTCCGGGAGAAACGGACGACGCCGGGGTGGAGAAAGCCGCCGCCAAGGTCGAGGCACTGCAAAAAGAGGTAGAAGAATGCAGAGTCCGAGAGACCTTGTCCAATGCCTACGTTTGCGGCACCATTACAGATCACAGCAACCTGCTGTTCGTCTTGACATACAGCGCATCATGCGTGGACGAGGCGGGGGTTGGAGAGTTTCTCGTCAATAGTGTCGAAAAATGCACAAACTTCGACGACTTTTCAGCGCATCTGGACGAAGACGAGCTAACGCAAGAAGAAAAATTTAGAGTCGCACAGTCAGAGCAAAACCGCGCATTGAGGACAAGGGACGACTTGATACGTAATGTGCAAGAGACATTCCGCAGGTGCCGCAAAAGATTCGGACTGTCTCCCGAATGAACGAACGCGTTCATAACGTCATCTCCCAGACCGTCTGGGTGGGTGGGGCTTCGATGGGTGAACCGACCAGGTCGGAGGAAGACCAGGGCGTTTGCGTGTCGCGCGCGTGGTCGCTCCTCCCATCGTCCAGCTTGTCGAGCGCGAAGGTCAAGGCACCCCAGAGCCGCCACCGAACGGGTATCGGGCCGCCAGAGAACTCGATGGGTGAGCGGAGCTCTAATCCCATCGCGACTTTATGACCCCATATCGCCAGGTCGCTGCCCCGGACCGCGAGCGAGGGAACGGCGCTGACGACACCATTCTTGCCGCCGACCATGAACCCCAAGTTCGCTTGCGCGCGCTTGCCATGAAGAGCGTAGAACCGCACGCCGCCGAGATACGCAATCGACAGGGGAACGTCCGAGGGCTGCGGCATGATGGCCGCCGACGCCGCCCCCGTGAGCTGGATCAACGGCAGCGCGGTCTCCCAAAGGTTTATGTGACCCGCGGTGGCGGGTGCGCTGGTGATGACACCGCTCACGGGTTCGCTCGGCCTCTGCGAGCCCTGCCCCTTGGCGGTCATTTGCAGAAGCCACCCGCCGCGCCGGTTGTCGAAGACAGGGACCCCCACGCCAATGCTCGCTTCGCCGATCCCGAGAGGGAGCACGGGCATCCCGCCGGCGCAGGGAGAGTATCGTATCTGCCTGTACGAAAAGCGCGTCATGGCGAGGAGCGGAATTCCCGCCACGCGTTGTCTCACTTGGAACTGCCCAACGCCCCAGAACCCGTTGAAGGGCTCGGGGGCCGCGCAGGGGCCCGCGTGAGCGAACACCTTCGAGGGGCGGACAAAGGCGGAGACGACGATAATGACGGTCGCGAGGATGCGCGCAGGCAGGACCATCACTACCACCCTCACTCCTCGGGGATGAGCTCCACATCCTCCATGGGGTGCGCCGCTGGCTGTCCCCGCGGCGGGCAGACCAAGAAGCTCAATCTCGCATACACGGGCTGTCCATCGGGCCCGAACTCTTTGATGACGTCGGGGGGATTAACGACCGCGCAGTACCCCGACTCGAAGTAGGTAAAATCCTCAGTGCACCAATTCTGCTCCAGTAACATCAAATAAACGTACTCCGAATAAGCAGCGCTCTTTTTCCGGATTTCCTCGCACTGAGGACCATACCATCTTCTTCCGCGGAGGAGCGGATCTCTATTATAATTCCACCCCTGACAACATTCGAACAAGCACTCCGCGGGGATGCAGTTCTGATCGAACCAGTTCCCGACGACGGGCTGAGCTCTCTGCGGGTCATCGCCGAACGTGCAGCCCGCGAGGGCGAGCCCCGCGACAGCAGCGGCGATGACCATCGGTGCCGTTCGAACCGCCGTCCGGGTGTTCCAGGCAGGCACCCAGCTCCTCAATTCATGGCGCCTCATGTGAAAATCTCCTCGAGGGGACGGCACTCTGGAGCTTGGCGTGCGTCGCGAAGGGGCTCTCAACGCGTCCGACAAGCGCCGGCCACCCGAGGAAGGCCCCTCCCAGACATAAACTAATGGCTCGGCCGCCGCAACGTTTGCGGCAGATGTCGTCGAACTCCTCAACGACATCGCCGTCGCGGCCGGGGCACCTGTCGGGACGAGCTCGCGTCGCCGCGCGCAGGTGCGTCGGTCGCGACGCGCTGGGCAGCGGCGCTCTACGCCCCGCAGTCTGTGGAGCGCAGACGGACGCCGGGCACCACAGCCGCTGGCCCCAAGGATTTCGTCCAGATAGAATCGTGCATTGTTCGCCTTGCTGCACCCGATGGGGACTCTTCGCCGCCCCGCCCGGACAAACTCAAGAGCGCCGTCGTCGAGCGCCACGGCGACGCGATCCGGTTCCGCCCCACGCGGCTTCGGTGTCACGAGCGGCGGCCGGTACGGCGCCTCGGCGCTGACCGCTTCGCACGCCTGCGTCCACTCCGCCGTCGTGCGCACCGCTGCGCGTGACGCCCGCGCCGTGCCGCGCCGTGCCCAGCATCGGCCGGCGGGCTGCCAGCACCTCGCGGCTCCCTGCCAGCACCTCCCGGCGACTCCCCCAGCAGCCCCGGGATGCCTGCCAGCGTCCGCTGGTACGGCTCCTCGAACGTGCTGGTACGGCTCCTCGAACGTGCTGGTATGGCTCCTCGGACCTGCTGGTACGGCTCCTCGAACGTGCTGGTACGGCTCCTCGAACGTGCTGGTATGGCTCCTCGAACGTGCTGGTACGGCTCCTCGAACGTGCTGGTACGGCTCCTCGAATGTGCTGGTACGGCTCCTCGAACGTGCTGGTACGGCTCCTCGGACCTGCTGACACGATTCCCGGCCGTCTCGGCGGCGCTGGCCGCGCTCCCGGCCCGCTGGGCCCACGCGCCGGTGCGCTGGGGCGCCCCCCGGGCGCGCTGGCGCGGCGCCGCGGAGACGCAGTCGTGCTCTCCGGATCGCCGGAGCCCACGTGGGTCGCTGCGAGCTCTGCCGTCATGCTACGTCTGCCCGCTCGCCACCCCCACTGGAGGTAGGTTCATGGGAATCGAATTGTCGCAAGAGCAGCTCGCCGCCCTGAAGGAGACCCGCGCGGTCGCCACCCCCGCGGAGTTCCGGACCCTCCTCGATACCGCGCGCCCCGAGATGGACCGCATCGTCCGCGAGGTCATGGAGCCGAGCCAACCCATCTCGACCACCCTCACGGAGCTCCGGGACCTCTACCTGTCCGTCGTCCAGTACGAGGCGCCGCTCGCGAGCAAGGCCTACGGCCCCGAGCGCCGCGCGCTGCTCCGCGGCGCCATCCAGCTCCTCGACACGGCGAACCTCTGGTTCGGCGAGGGCAAGCGCACCGGCGCTTACCAGGTGCGGCCCGTCGACCAGGTGATCAAGGCGAGCCGGCCGTGGCGCGCGCGGCTCAAGGCGTTCGCCGACCAGGCGTTCGCGTTCGAGCCGGACGTCGCCGACCAGTTCGCCGACGTCAACACGAGCGGCACGCTCACCGAGGAGACCAGCGACCTCGCCATGCTGCTCCGGCTCGCTGAGCAGCACCAGACCCGCCTGTCGCCCGTCGGCCTCACCGAGGAGTTCCTGCGCGAAGGCAGCGCCTTGCTCGACGAGGTGAGCGGCCGCGACCTGCTCGGCATCCTCGGCCTGCGCAACCGGGAAGAGGCGATGGTGCTCCGCAACTCCATCGTGACCTATGCCACGCTGCTCGGGCACGAGGCGCGCGCCGCCGGCGTCAACGCCTGCTGGGACATCCCCGAGGGCAAGCGCCGCTTCAGCGCCGCCTCGTTCCGCAACGCCCTGCGGCGGCTCCGCCCGAAGCGCCGGGGCACCGCCGCCGCGCCGGACGAGCCGGCGCCGCCCGAGCCTCCGCCGGTCGAGCCGACAGGCGCGCCGGTCTGAAGCCGCGCCGGATCGAGAACGCGGCGCGCTAGCGCTGCGGACCCGCCGTAACCCCTCCGTCATTCCGGCAGGAGCGCCTCGCCCAGCCGGTCGCGCTCCGCCACCGCCGTCTCCTCGTCGCCCGTGGCGGGCGCGGGCCGAACGCCTCGCCAATCTGCTGTGGGGCGGGCTGCCGCGCGAAGCGCGGTTGCCCGAACCGGCAGCCGCATTGGCTTGTTCGGCGCCCGGTCAGGAAGAACGAATCACGCGACCACCACCGCGGCTTGCGTTCTCCCGTCGTCATCTCGAAGGGCTGCGCGTCTTTCGTCGGCGCGCGGGCTGCCGCCCCGATGCCGCCCCGAGGCGCTTCTGAATCGCCGCTTGCGTTTGGCGGGGCAGCGTCGCGAGGTACTCCTCCGACAACGCACGAAGCATCGCGTCCGGCAACGCGAGCACCGCCTGCGCCTCGGTGAGCCCGGCGAGGCGCTGCTCGGGGGCGAGCCCGGCGAGGCGCTGCTCCGGGGCGAGCCCCGCGAGGCGCTGCTCGGGCGCGTACGCCTGCAGCACCTGCTCGGGGGCGAGCCCCGCGAGGCGCTGCTCGGGCGGCAGCCGCGCAACGAGGCGTGCCAGCGCCTGCTCGAAGCTCTCGACGACCCGCTTTTCGTCCTTCATGTGCCGCTTCCTCTGCCCCGGGAGGGGGTGCCGAACTTGCTCGACATGCTCCAGGAGCGCCCAGAACACCGCGACCTCCGCCGGGGAGAGCGCCGGGATGCCGCCGGGGTCGGCGACCATCCCAGGGGTCACAGTGTACAGCAGATGCTCGCCCTCGCGAGCGTTGGCGGGCACCGTCTCCACCACCCGCAGCGGGAAGACACCGAGCCGCCCCTCGTGCGTGCCCGGCCCGGTCGGTGTGAGCGTGCAGCCGAGCGACATCAGCGCCTCGGTGAAGCGCGGGGTGAGGCTGGGCGCGAGCACGCGAAGGGCGACCGCGGCGGGAGCTTCGATCTCGGCGACCACGAGGTACTGGAGCGCATACGCGAGGAGCATGCGCGCGTCGTCGCGCTCGAGCTCGTCGGTCGGCCCCTTGAAGTGCACGAGCGTGTGCTCGGCCAGCTCGCCCACCACGCTCGTGAGCAGGCGCGGCCTGGGTGGGGCTCCGCGACGGCTGCGACGGAGGATGACGATGTCGACGCGGAGGGGCTCGCGGGCGAGCTGGAACTCCGAGATGCACTGGTACCAGCCCTCGGGGAGCACGTGCTCCAGGAGCGCGACGAGCACCGGGTGCCAGGCGGTGTAGACGCGAACACGCCGCTGTCGCTGCGAGGATCGAACCTTGCGCGTCGCCGCCGTGCGTATGCCCTTCGCCATCAGGAGCAGCGCTACCACGACCGTCGCCCGCCGGCGACTTCGTGGCGTGGCGCGGTGACATCGGCGACGACGTGCTTTGCCCCGCGGCGTTCCCGCCCCGCATGAGGTGTTGGGCGACAACAACCGTCGGCTATGCGCTCTGGCGCCGAACGATGACGGCTCTGCCGCCGCGCGAAGCGCGGCCGGCAGCAGCCGTGAGTTGGGCAGCTACTTGTTGTCGTCGCCGAGTTCCCACTTGTCGAAGAATCGATCGCGTGCAGCAACGAGAAAATCATTCTCTGCTTCCTCCGGCGGCGCATGGTGGGCCATCCAGTCGCCAACGTCCATCAGACGGGCCTCCTCGCCGACCCATCGCTTCGCCCAGAGGAGGTCGTACAGCGATGACGCCTTACTCCGCGCGACGAGACGTTCGAGCTCCCTTACAGACATCGCGTGCACAACATCGTCGCCCGCTTCCCCTCCAAAGTCGCGCTGAAGAATGGAGTTGACCCACGATGCCTCCTCCCAGAACACGGCAGCAAGTTCGACATTTTCCGGACGAGGCATGTTTTTGATGTGGGGGAGGTGGCTCTTAAACTGGCAGAGCTGCCGTTTGGCCGCATGAAGAGTCTCCTCCAAATCTCTCTTTACGCTATCAGAGTGGCCAAATGCCTTGGCTTTGGATCGAAGAAGCGACTTCTTGACTTCGACCACAACGGCGCGCTCTCCATCCAGAACCAACCAGTCCGGACTCAGGTATTTCTTGCCATTGATCGTGTACGAGAACTCCGGGCGGATCGTTGCTTCCGGAAAAACCTCACCAAGCAGCTTGCCCACATACTCCTGCGCCACGAATCCGAACTGTTCGTCGAAGGAGGGTCCGAACTTCTTCCGGCAGTCGAACAAGATACCGTGAGTAACGCGTTCAATGAGGAATTGGTAGCAAGGGACCAGAAAAACCGGTGTGTCCGTGGGCGGGGAGATGTCGGGTCTGATCAGAGGGTACAAGAACAGAGGGTTGAATCGGTATTTGGCCAACGCCGGACTGGGTGGCTCGAAGGCGTCGGCCCTGATCTGTGCGTACGTCGCCGAAAATCTATCGAGGAATGCAGCCTGTTGCTCGTGGCTGAAGAGACGAAGGACTGGGCGGGAACTATCGGCGGCCGGCGGCGGGTACGGATTAATGTAGCCCTGTCGCTTCGCCATACCAGCGAACGATTGACCGAAGAGTAGCAGCTGTTCGAGATTGAACCCCGTGGCTTCGGAGACCACGTCCGGAGGGAGTCGGCCACGGGGCCGAGCCGGCCAGATCTCCCCAAAGGCGACCAGGAACCGTGGAAGCGCGTACGGATCGTGGTGCTGGAAGGAGAACTGTGCCTGACCTTGGCGAATCAGATACTCGAGTACAGCATCGTTCTCGAGTCCCGCTTCGGTCATGTTGTGGTAGTCGTCAACGAGCGCTGCTAGCGATCTGTCGTTCAGGTGGCCAGAACCCTCGTCGGAGCACTCCAGGATGAAGAGAAGAGCAATATATGCGAGTGCAGTCGGGGGAATCGGGACGTCATGAATCACGACGAACCGGTCGCGTGCGGACGCGACCGCGGCATAAGCCTCGGCAATCGCTCGCAAGGAATCGCGCAAGTTCAGGCCACGGATTTGGGCACGAAGATCTGCTTCGGTCTTCGCAGGTCCATCACCATAAACTCGGAACTGCTTGCCCGCGATCGTCCTCATTATTCCAACCTCTGTTTACGAACCTGTCGCGCCCCTCGGCGAGGCAACCTTGCCTGGATGCTCATGGGTGCTCGGCTTGTCTGCCCAACGACTTGCGGGTGTGCCGCCGCGCGAAGCGCAGTCGGCACCAGCCGCATGTTAGCCCGCGTCGCCGTCCAGCGTGCTCTCGGCGGCCTGCCGTGCGACGTTTTTCAACGCAAGGACCCGAGGCGGCAGCTTTCCCTTGTCTGTCTCGTCGTCGATCCAGCAAACAAGGACATCGATGTCCTCAGCCTTGTGGTTGGAAGAAAAATCGGACGAGCGCATCTTCCACTCCGCCATCAGATATTGGTCGGTCGCTCGATCGATGAGGATCGCATCCGGTTTCGTTATCCCCTCGCTGATTGCACCGAGCTTCTGGAGGAGCGCTTTAGAGGCTCCGCAACAATATTGAAAGTCGGTAAACTCCTGGAGAACGCCGAAAGCTAGGTAGACGTCGGGCTCCGTCTCCGGCTCCCAGTGGTTCAAATTCTCCGGGCGAAATGCCTCCAGGTGTATATGCTTAAGCTTTTTTCGCTCGAAGACTGTTTCGTTCGCCGACGGCGTCGGAGCGGGCGGTACGCCGGCCCCAGTGTTAGAAGAGGGTGGGTAGACAACAAGCGTGTTCTTACTGGGGATTGTGTACTCGATACTCATGCCCGTCGAAAGGCCGAGCCTCTTGTACAGCTTCGCCATACCGCTCAACCCGCCTCGTGGGTTAAGTTTACCCTCGGCACTGAACTCCTTGTCGCCATCAAGCAAAACGGTCGCCTTCCCACCGGCTTCGAGAAGCTGTGTCTCCCAGGCGGACGCTTCGAGATAGAGGCTTCTTAGGGTTACATAGGACGGAGTGATTGTAGCAACAAACCGGGGCATGTGCTTTCTCCTATAGTCCGGCTAACGACTTGGCAATCACCCGCGGGGCACGGTGGCGAGCGGAGCGAGCCTCCGTGCGCCGTCGGGTGCATTGCCTTGTTGGGCTGCCCTACAGGGTGACAGCCGCATCCCAGCACCGCACAAGTTCCTTCAGAACGTCGCCAGACCGAACCGCTGCACGGATGTCCTGCCCGGTCACGGGAACGATGAGTGCCTCCTCTCTGCTCCCTCGCAGCATCTCTTTCGTGACCGTAGTGGTGAAGCCGTTCCACGAGATGAGAAAGCCGAGAGAGCACCGGCGTTTGCGATTCTCGAGCTTCTCGCGAAAGATCACAAACTCGTCCTTCCCGCACTTGGACGTCCAGTTCTTGCACTCCGCGAGCAGCAGCGCTGACTCGCGCCGGATTCGCGGCTCCGTTGCATCGTTCAGGATCGAGATATCGATCTCTTCCGTCGCCGTGCGCAATCTGCCGGTTACGTCGAATCCGGGGATCTGTTCAAAAAGCCGGCTGGCGAGTTCCTCAAGGCTGCGCCCCTTATCATCCGTGGACTTTGAGGTCTCAACCTTCTCGACGAGTTTGTCGAGAGGTTCCGAGCCCCAGCCAGAGAGGCGTGCCGCAACCTCTGCGATGCGCTTTCCGACCTCGTCGGCGGCGCGCTCTGCGACCTCCTCAACCTCATCAGAAATCTTACGAACCTTCTCGTACGCCTTGGCCGGGTTGCTCTCATCCGTGCGGATCTTGAACTGAAGGCGAATGTATGCGCCATCGTCGTCGTAGTCCGTCAACTCTACGTCTCCGCGGAGCCGGTGGCGGGTTTCGACGGCTCGACGAACGAGGTCGAGATACTGTTCCAATCCGAGCGGTGCGTACCAATACTTCCGGGTCCAGAGATGTTCAGCTTCCCCGCTCACACCGCCACCGTCTCGATAGAGCCGTCCGTTCCACTCCATGTGGTAGACGCCCTCTTTCATCGTCCCGATCTGGACGGATGCGCCTTCGGGGATGTCGTCGAGCGTAAGATCCTTGAGTACGGAGGCCGGAATGATGATCGGGTCCTCGTCCTCGGCTGCACTCGCGAGAGTTTCTCGGGCTTCTTCGACCTTCACCATCAACCTCTACAGGTTCACGCCAGGGTTCTGCATCGGACGATCAAGTTGCCAGCGAAGGCATCGTAACGGAAGCGCGGGCAGCCCAACGTCGCAATCAGTCGTGATGCGCGATATCTCTACGCATTTACATGTAGGCCGCGAGCCGTGGCACCCTATCTCCGTATTCCCGAGGATAAGTCGCGGTCCATCATGGCCTATCTCCGCAATCCCGCAGATAGGCCACGGCCTTCCGCAGCCTATCTGCGGGATTGCGGAGATAGGCCGCCGCTGCGTACCTACGTATTCCTGTTGCTAGGTCTCGGACGGCGACGGGGTGTCGTCGCGCAAGATTCGCGCCGACGGCTGGGTACCCATCCGCTTCTACAGCGGCAAGCTCCCACGGCAGATGGGCGCGGAAGAGGTCACGGCCTTCCTTGACGAGCTTGCGGTCGCACGCCGCCCCGCGGCATCCACGCAGAACCAAGCGCTGTGCGCGCTCCTCTTCCTTTACAAGCGGGTTCTCGACCTGCAGATACCCCGGCTCGAAGCGCTCGAACGGGCACGCCGGCCGGAGCACCTCCCCTCGGTCCTCTCGCGGCTCGACATCAGGACGATCCAGACGCTGCTCGGCCACAACGATGGGCGGACCACGATGATCGACACCCACATCATCGACCGCGGCCCTCTCGGCGTCATCAGCCCCCTTGGCCGCTGACCGCTGCGTCAGCGGGGAGCGCCTTGAGCTCCGACCCCACCCCGTCGTGCCGGCCCCACCCATCGTGAAAGGTAGCGTACCTGACGGCTGCCCCGCCTTGTCAAGGAGACCAACGCGTGTTCGTGCGGGCTCCACACCGGACGACTCGAGCTCGGCCGCGGCGTCCACGCCGCGCGCTCGCGATGGGCATCCCCCTCGCCGATCCCGTCATCGTCACGCCCACCGGGGCAGCTCCGTCCCGAAGCAGGCGAGCGGCCCAGGATCTGGGCGTCGGCGTGCCATGGGCGATGCTGCGCGCCACGCACGTGACGTGGGCGCCGCCTCGTTCCGCAGCGGCCTCGAAGCGCTTGCCCAACGTTCGGGATCACGGCTCGCGGAGTCGTGCCTTGCGTGGCCGGCCCCGCTTCACCGGCGGTAGCTCCCGCTGGCGGAACAGCACGCCGAGTCGGACGCCGAGCACGTCGGCCAGCCTCACAAGGACCGCCACCCCGACGTTGCTCTGGGCGTGCTCGACCTTTTGGAGGAAGCGGAGGGCGATCCCAGCCGCGTCGGCGAGCTCTTGCTGCGTCATGCCGCGCTTCTCGCGGATCCGGCGAACGTTAGCCCCAATGAAGCGGAGCACCTCCTCCAACCGCGCATCAGGCATGGCGAAGGAATCGGCGCTCGTCCGATCTGGAATACTGCCCCATATGGCACATTTGGATTGCTGGGTCCCTCTGCACCACGTAAGCTCCCCACAAGCAAGTGCTGCCCGCGACGGCGCCAACCGTCCGGGCAGCGTGGCCGAACCCCGCCAAACCGAGGTCCGACATGGAAAGAGTACGTCCACGCCCCGAACAGGGCCAAGAGATCGATCCGCCCTCACGCCGCCGCCCGCGCTCCACGGCTCGCGGCCGGCTCGCCCGCCCGCCCGAGCCCCGACACCAGCCAGCTCACCCCGCCGTCTATCTCGAAGCCGCCGCGCTCCTCGAACAGCGCCCGCTCATCCGCAGCACGCTGCGCACCCGCGGCATTCGCGCGGCGGATCTCGACGACGTCACGCAGGAGACCGTGCTCGGCGCCTTTTGCAGCATGCGCGCCGGCCGCTTCCGGCCGTCGCCCGATCAGCCGCCGGGCGACGCGTTGCGCGCCTGGCTGGCCGCGGTCGCCCTGCGGCAGGCGTCGCACCACCGCGACAAGGCGTACCGCCGGCACGAGGTGCCCGCGGTCGATCCCGACCGGCTCTCTGCCCTCGCAGCTCCCTCTCCGGAGCCGCGCCTCGTGGCGCGCGGGCTGCTCCGCGCCTTCCACCGCCTCCGCGCGGAGCTGCGCGACGTCCTGGCGCTCACCGCCACGGGCCTCACGATGCGCGAGATCGCCGAAGCGCTCGCGATCCCGAGGCCGACCGTCGCCACGCGGCTCCGCCTCGCGCGGCGCCTCTTCGCCCGAGCCCTCACACGCCGGCGGAGGTGGCCGCGATGAGCACCGCCCCCGTCGACGCGCCCGCCGAGACGGCGGCCGAGATCCCGACCGCGACCGAGGCCGGCTTGATCGAGATGGTGCTCGGCATCCCGGCCGTGGGGCCGCGCATCCTCGGCACGGCCGCCCTCCCGTCCCTCGGTCGTCTCTCTCCCGCGGCGCTCGCTGAGCGAACCCAGATCGCGCTCCTGGACGCCACCCGGCTCGCCGCGGCCTTCGAGCTCGGCCGCCGCGCTCACGCCGCGCGCGCTCGCCGAGGCGCGCTCCTCACCGACGCCGCGCGCGTGGCGCGAACCTTCGGCCCGAAGCTCGCTTCCCTCGTCCACGAGGAGCTCTGGATCGCGTCGCTCGATAGCCATGGCCGCGTGCGCGAGACGCGCATGCTCGCTCGCGGTGTCGACGACGCCGTCTACGCGGGCCGCGCGACCATCCTGCGCGCTGCGCTGGACATGGCAGCCGTCAGCTTCGTCCTCGCCCACAACCACCCGAGCGGCGATCCGACGCCGACCGCGGAGGACGAAGCCATGACCCAGCAACTGCGCGACCTCTCCCATGAGCTCAACGTCCCGCTCCGGGCCCACGTCATCGTCACGCCCAGCGGGCGATACTCCGCCGTCCTGGAGTAGCCGAGCGCCGCGGGGCTCCCACGACGTCGCCGAGCTCACCGCGTCACGCCACGACGTCGCCGGCGGGCGGCGTCCGTGGTAGCGCTGCTCCGCATGGCGAGGGGCAAGCGCGCAGCGACGACGCGCGACGGGCGAGCCGCGCAGCGACAGCGGCGTGCTCGCGTCTACACCGCCTGGCACCCGGTGCTCGTCGCGCTCCTGGAGCACGTGGTGCCCGAGGGCTGGTACCAGTGCATCTCGGAGTTCCAGCTCGCGCGCGAGCCGCTCCGCGTCGACATCGTCATCCTCCGGCGCCGCCGCCGGGGCGCCCCGCCCGTGCCGCGCCTGCTCACGAGCGTGGTGGGCGAGCTCGCCGAGCACACGCTCGTGCACTTCAAGGGGCCGACCGACGAGCTGGAGCGCGATGACGCCCGCATGCTCCTCGCCTACGCGCTCCAGTACCTCGTCGTCGCCGAGATCGACGACCCCGCCGCGGTGGCGCTGCGCGTCGTCGCGCCCCGCGTGACCCAGCGCTTCCTCGGGGCGCTGAGATCGCTCGGGTGCGCGCTCGCCACGACCGGACCGGGCACGCACGAAGGACGGCTCGGCGTCTTCCCGCTGCGGGTGGTGGAGACGGTCCCGGCGACCGCTCGCGCGGGCGAGCATCTGCTGTACACTGTGACGCCTGGGATGGTCGCCGACCCCGGCGGCATCCCGGCGCTCTCCCCCGAGGAGATCGCGGTGTTCTGGGCACTGCTGGAGCATGTCGAGCAGGTCCGGCATCCCCTGCCGGGGCAGAGGAAGCGGCACATGAAGGACGAAAAGCGGGTCCTCGAGAGCTTCGAGCAGGCGCTGGCACGCATCGTCGCGCGGCTGCCGCCCGAAAAGGTGCTGCAGTCGTACGAGCCGGAGCAGGTGCTGCGGTCGTATGCGCCCGAGCAGCGCCTCGCGGGGCTCGCGCCCGAGCAGCGCCTCGCGGGGCTGAGCGAGGCGGAGGCGGTGCTTGCCCTGCCGGACACGACGCTCCGCGCGCTGTCGCAGGAGTATCTCGCGACGCTGCCCCGCGAAACGCAAGCAGCGATCCAGGAGCGCCTCCTGGCAACCTCGAAGCGCCGGCCGGCGCGCCAGCGAAAGACACGCACGTTACCGCGATGACCCACGGCGGTCGCTCGGGCAGCGGCTGCCCGAACCCCGCGCACGGCCGCGGCGGGGAAGACGACGGCCGGCGACCCGGTCGATGTGGCGACGGGGCGGGTGTTCACCGTGCCGGTGGTGGATCTGGTGCTGCCCGCGCCGATGCGGCTCGTCATCGCGCGGCAGTGCTCGTCGTCGGCGGCGGCGATCGAGCGCGACGTGGGGCTCGGCTTCGGGTGGACGCACGCGCTGGCGTGGGAGATCGAGGAGCGGCGGCGGGGGCTCGCGCTGTGGCGCGGCGACGGGACGCGCGAGCCGATCCCGAGCCTGGAGCCGGGGCAGTCGATCCGGCTGTCGCCCGCGCGCTCGATCGCGCGCGAGGACGGGTGCTACGTGCTGCGCGACGAGCACGGCCACCTCCGGTACTTCCGCCAGGTCGTCGGCACAGGGGAAGGTGCTGGCGGAGATCGAGATGGACGCCTGGGGCAGGGTCAGCGACGCGTCGCGCGGCGCGACGAGCTTCAGGTTCCCGGGGCAGTACGAGGACGAGGAGACGGGGCTCTACGACAACCGCTACCGGTACTACGACCCGGAGAGCGGCAGGTGCATCAGCCCGGATCCGAGTTGCATCCAGGCGTCGCTGCACGCGTATGCGTATGCGGGGAACAGGCCGGAGTCGGCGATCGATCCGGATGGGCTGCAGACGACCGTGAGGATCACGCGCAAGGACCGCTCCGTCATCGAGCGCAGCCAGGGGCAGGCTGACAAATCCCCTCACTTTGTGGCCGATTCCTACGAGAAATTGAACATGAAGGCGGGAAGGCAAGAAGAATTCCCAGAGATTTTGCTTCCCGTCTTCACGTGAATTCCCCGAAAAATTGAGGGGATTCCTCAGAGGGGCAGGAGCAGCCGTGTCACGTCGCGGTGCAGCGGGCGCTGTCGCCCTGCACGGCGCACACCGCTGGCGCGGGCCGCGCGACCATCCTGCGCGCTGCGCTGGACATGGCAGCCATCAGCTTCGTCCTGGCCCACAACCACCCGAGCGGCGATCCGACGCCGACCGGAGAGGACCACGCGATGACCCACGAGCTGCGCCACCTCTCCCATGAGCTGAACGTCCCGCTCCAGGCCCACGTCATCGTCACGCCCAGCGGGCGATACGCCGCCGTCCTGGAGTAGCCATCGCGGGCCGCAGCGCGCCAGCCGCTCCGGCCACGTCAGAGCAAGGTCAGGAGGCGCCGGGCGCGGGCCTCGGCTGCCTGGATGATCGGCTCGGACTCGGCCTCGGAGATCTCGAGCTTCTTGCACAGCGCGGCGATGTACTGCTTCTCGGCGTCGTGCTGCTCGCCGTCGACGAAGGTGAGCAGCACCGCGTGCTGGAGCAGCGCGCGGCGGTCTTCGCCGCCGAGCTCGCCGAGCGGCACGTCGTCCAGGGTCCTCCGCTCGGCGGCGTAGGCGCGGATCTCCTTGGCCTGATCCTCGTTCGCCTCGAACGCCGCGATCAGCCCCTCCACCATCTCGCGCTCGGCGTCGTGGAACTCGCCGTCCGCCCACGCCACGCTCACGAGCGACTTCACGATCGCCATGCTCTGCTCTTGCATGGCGACGAGTGTCGTCGCTCCTCCGGGGCAACGTCAATCGTGAGGGGGCGGCGTCCTCGCCTCCGCGTGCGGCACGACGCGGAGGGCGACGCGCGCGAGCGGCTCGGCCATCGACACGAAGAGCTCGGGCCGCAGCGTCCCGGCGAGCCCGGCGCAGAGCAGCGCGAGCGCGACGAGCGCGAGCCACAAGGACAGACCTCTCCGGCGTGGGGTCACCACGGGCGCAGGCGGCCTGCTGTCCTCGTCCAGCGCGAGCGGCTCGGCTGCGGGCGCGGCGCGCTCGGACGGAACGGGACGCTCCGCCCCAGCCAGGGGCGAGCGCGAGCCCGGGAGGGCGAGCGCGGCGCTCGCGGAGAGGGATGCGACCGGCGGCGGCGTGAGGGTGAGGTCGAGGCCCGCGAGCGCCTTCATGCTGCGCGCGGCGCGGCGCTGCGCGCTGTGCTCCGACTGCGCGACGAAGCGCGCGACGAGCTCGTCGACCCGGGAGGCGCCAGCACCGGCGCCGTCCGCCGGGGGGCGCGCGCTCGGGGACCGCCGCGAGGCGCTCCACACGATGGCGTCGATGGGACCGAGGCCGGCCGGGCACGGCTCCTCCGCCGGAGCGGCGTCCGCGGGCGGATCGGCCGGAGCGGCGTCCGCGGGCGGATCGGCCGGCGCCGCGTCCGCGGGCGGATCGGCGAAAGCTGCGTCCGCGGGCGGATCGGCGGAAGCTGCGTCCGCGGGCGGCACGACGTCGGGCGCCGACACCGGGGCCACGGCCTCCATCGCGAGCGATGCCTCGGCCGGCAGGGCAGGAGCCGCCAGGGGCGCGGAGGCCGGCGCGGGCAGAGCGTCGTCGCTGCGCGGCGCCGGAAGCGGCCAAGGCAGCGTGTGCCGCGCCGCCGGCGTCTCTTCGACCGACGCGGTCGCCGCTCGAGGACCCACGGGCAGGCCGCCGAGGTGCTCCCGATGGACGAGCCGCCAGCCGCCGTACGCCGGGGTGACCTGGAGAGCTGCTGCCTCCTCGACCTTGTAATGAATGGCGGGCGCGCGCGCGGTCTCGACGGCCTCCGGCGGGACGTCGGGCGCGCGCGCGGTCTCGACGGCCTCCGGCGGGACGTCGGGCGCGCGCGCGGTCTCGACGGCCTCCGGCGGGACGTCGGGCGCGCGCGCGGTCTCGACCGCCTCCGGCGGGACGTCGGTCACGTCGGCGGTCGCCTCCGCCGGAGGGGCCGCCACGGCGCCCTCGGCCGCCACCATCTCGGCCCAGACGGCCGTGGCCACGGTCGGCGTCGGCTCCTGCGAGAGCGGGACGACGCCGGCCGGATCCGGCGAGAACTCGACGAGGATGGACTGGGTCGGCGTCGGCTCACGGGGAGGAGACTCGACGACGGCGGGGGCAGGGGAGAAGTCGACGAGGAACACCTCGATCCCCTCCGGGCTCGTGAGCGCCTCCCCGTACGCCGAGGCGCCGCAGACGACCGGCGAGGAGGCGACGACGGCGCGCGCCTCGGCAGGCGCAACCGCTTCCACCGCCGGCGCGATCGGCGAGCTCGTCGCGATCGGCGCCACGGGCGCGATCGACCGCGCCGGCTCGATGAGCTCCGGGATCAGCGGGATCTCGGCCGGCGCTCCGTCCGCCTCGACCTCCACGACCGCCTGCACGACGGTCGGCGTGGGCTCCGGAAAAGCTTCCGCTTGCGCGGCGGCGTGTGCGGCAGGCTCGACCGCGTCGGTCTGCGCGGCGGCGTGGGCGGAAGGCTCGGGCGCCCCGGCATGCTCGTCGGCGCCTGCGGCGCGCTCGGGTGACCGCTCGACGGCGGCGGTCCCAGCGACCTCGCCCGCGATCGCGGGGGAAAGCGAACGCCCCGCGGTCTCGCACGCGACCAGCCCGGGGCTGAGGGTGAGCTCCACGATCGCAGGCGCGACCGGCCCCGGGCTGAGGGTGAGCTCCACGATCGCCGGCGCCGGCGCCGGGGCCTCGTCGCGCGCCGCGGCGGCCTCGTCGCGCGCCGCGGCGGCCTCGTCGCGCGCCGCGGCGGCCTCGTCGCGCGCCATCTCGGCGGCCGCCTCGCGCGGCGCGACCGCGGCCTCGGCATGCGGCGCGCGCTCCGGTCGCGCGGGCGGCGGCTTCACCCCCTCGCTCGCTCCCTGGGCCGCGGGCCTCTCCTGGACCTCCGCCCGCGCGCGCCTCAGCCGGCCGGCCTCCTTGGCGCGCAGCGTCTCGCGGGCGAGCCGCGCCAGCGCGCGCCGGGCCGCGTTGCGGTTCACCGGGATCAGCGCGGCTTCGAGCTCCCGCGCCACCGCGTCCGGGTCCTGCTCGGACGCGGGGCGCGGGCGCGCCGTCGCCGCGAGGTTCGGCATGCTCCCGGCCGACGCCGAGAGCAGCCGCGCGAGCAGATCGCGCAGCAGCCGCGCCGCCTCGGCGGGCGCCACCGGCTCGCCGCGCGAGCGCACCGTGACCGTGCCCTCGGTCGTGAGCAGCACCGCGCGATCGTCCAGCCGCAGCGGCAGCCGCGACGTCGCGTCGCCGACCGCCAGCGCGAGGTAGCCCGACGTCTCCGGCACCAGCGAGGCGCACCGCGCGTGCGCCGCCGCGAGCACCTCCTCCAGCGTGACGCAGGCGCTCATGAGCGCCCCCGCGCCGCCGCGCCGCTCGAGCCGCCCGCGCGCGCCGGCCTGACCGGCACCCCCGCCGCCTCGAGGTACGCCTTGGCCTCGCCGATCGTGTACTCGCCGTCGTGGAAGATCGACGCGGCGAGCGCGGCGTCGGCGCCGCCCTCCACGAGCCCGGCGCGCAGGTGATCCAGGTTCCCCACGCCGCCCGAGGCGATCACCGGGACCGGCACGGCCCGCGCGATGGCGGCCGTCAGCAAGAGGTCGTACCCGTCCCGCGTGCCGTCGCGGTCCATGCTCGTGACGAGCAGCTCGCCGGCGCCCGCGCGCGCGATCTCCTCGGCCCACGCGACCGCGTCGCGCCCCGTATCGCGCCGGCCGCCGTGGGTCACCACCGTCCAGGCCACGCGCGAGGGATCCGGGATCCGGCGCGCGTCGATCGCCACCACGATCGCCTGCGTGCCCCACCGGTCCGCGGCGCGCCGCACGAGGTCGGGATCGTTCACGGCGGCGGTGTTGATCGCCACCTTGTCGGCCCCGGCGTGGAGGAGCGCCTCGATGTCCTGCTCGGACTTGACGCCCCCGCCGACCGTCAGCGGGGTGAACAGCACGTCCGCCGTGCGCGCCACGACGTCCAGGATGATGCCGCGCTTCTCGTGCGACGCGGTGATGTCGAGGAACGTGATCTCGTCCGCGCCCTCGGCGTCGTAACGACGGGCGGCCTCGACGGGATCGCCGGCGTCCCGCAGCCCCACAAAGCGGACGCCCTTCACGACGCGGCCGTCCTTGACGTCGAGGCACGGGATGATGCGCTTCGCGAGCATACGTCCGCGTTAGCGTACCTGTCGGCCGCGGGCCAACTGTTGCGCGGCGCGCCGGCGCCGCGGCCGCGGGGCGCCGTCCCGTGGATTCGCCGTCGTTTCTGCCGCGAGGACGGCGCCGCGCGCGCGCCGGATCGCCCGGAGCCTGACCGCGCCGCGGTTCCTCGCTACCATGGCGCCCATGCACTGCCCGCACTGCGGGAAACCGATCCCCGAGGGCGCGAACGTGTGTCCGCACTGCGGCGCCGCGCTCGCGCTGCCGGGCGGCGCCGCGGGCTATCTGAAGCCCGCGGCCCGCACCATGGTCGGCGTCGCGCTCCCCGATCTGCTCCGGCAGGGGCCGCCTGCTCCGGCCGATCCGGGCGGCGCGGGCCACGGCAAGGCCGCGCTGCCGCCCGTGGCCGGCGGGCCGGGCGCCGCCTCTCGCACGATCGTCGGCATGCCCGCCGCGGCCTTCGGCCCGCCGCCCGGACAGGCGGACCCGCGCCTGTCCGGGGGCACGCTCGCCGCGGGGACGCCGGGGGCAGCCGCGCCGCGAGCGCGCTTCGATGCATCGGCGCCGCCGGGCGCGCCGGTCTACCCGCCGCCGGGCGCGCCGGCGTACGCGGCCCCGGGCGCGCCGGTCTACCCGCCGCCGGGCGCGCAGCTCCTCGATCAGACGGTGCCCCTCGCTCCGAGCCTCGCGGCACGCGGTCCGGCGCCGCCGCCGGCCGCGTCCCGCACGCTGGTCGGCGTCGCCCGGCCCGGCATCGCGCCGCTCGCGCCCGGCGCCCCGGCCGACCCCGGGCCGGATCCCGACCTCGAGGCGCGCTACCAGCCCGCCGGCGAGCTCGGCGCCACCATCGCCCCGGTGCGCTTCCGCGCCCCGGAGCTGCGGAACCCGGTGCTCATGCGCCCGCACCGCCTGAAGCAGCGGCTCGCGCCGGCGCCGCCGCAGCGGCGCGGGCGCTCGTCGCGCCGGGCCGTCGTGGTCGTCGCCGCGGGCGGCGTGCTCGCGCTCGGCGCCGTCCTGTTCGCGCTGCTCTGGCCGAGCGCACCCCCGGTGACCGCGCGCGCCCGCGCCGACGCCGGCGGCCGCGAGGTGATCGAGCTCCGGTGCGACAGCTGCCCCGACGGCACGGCGGTCTCCATCGGCGAGGGCCGCGCGACCATCGCCGGCCGCGTCGCGCAGATCCCGCTCGCGAGCCCGCTCTCCGTCGGCGAAAATCACATGAAGGTCGCCATCGACCGGCCCGGCAGGGGGCGCGATGAGACGGTCGGCGTCTCCATCCACGTCGCGTACCGGATCCGCCCCGACCTCGGCACCCTGCAGGGGGAGCGCCCCTCGATCCAGGTCGTGGTCGAGGCGAGCAAGGGCACGCAGGTGACGCTCGACGGCAAGGAGGTCGCGCTCGCGAGCGGTCGGGCCATCGAGTCGATCGACGTCACCGAGGCGGTCACCGGGCTCTCGGACGAGACGAAGACCCTGAGCCGGCAGGTGCCGTACACCGTCGCGCCGCCCGATGGCCCGCGCGAGCAGGGCGTGGTGAGCGTCGCGGTCGGCATCGTCCCGCTCGGCATCGAGGCGCCCGGCCCGAGCGTCGTCATCGACAAGGAGAGCTTCGTGCTCGCCGGGCGCACGGCCCGCGGTGCCCAGCTCTTCGCCGGCGCGCACCCGATCACGGTCCGCCCCGACGGCACCTTCGCGCACGTGATGAACGTCTCGTCCGTGGGCGCGACCCAGTTCGAGGTGCGCGCGAAGATGCAGGGCATGGCCCCGCGCATCGCGAAGATCGCGGTGCGCCGGGTCGACCGGCTCGAGACCGCCGCGAAGGAGTTCGCCGGCCGCAACCCCATCGGCTACGTCGAGCTCGCCGCGGGCGGGAAGGACGTCATCGGCAAGCCGATCGCGCTGACCGGCGAGGTCCTCGAGGCGCGCCGGCAGGGATACTCGACGCTGATCCTGCTCTCGATGCCGCGGACGTCCGGCTGCAAGGCCGGCGCGACCGCCGCCGGCGCCGGCGCCGCGGCGCGCTCGTCGGACGCGTGCAAGGTCCGCCTCGTCCACGGCGCCGACAACCCCGCCCAGCGCGGGGACGTCCTCACCGCCTACGGCAGCGTCGCGCCCCCGTTCGTCGCGCCGGGCGGCGCCGAGATCCCCGAGGTGTGGGTCGAGTTCACCGTGAAGGGCGCCCGGTGAGCGCCGCGCGCCCGACAGAGCGCCGCCCGCGCCTGCCGCGCCGCCTCGCCAGGGTGGGCCTCGCCGCAGCCGCGGCCCTGCTCCCCGCGGCGGCGCCGTTCGCGTTCGCCGACGCGGTGGACACGAGCCGGCCGCACACGATCGTGGTCGGCGCGCCCCGCGGCTTCGCGCCGAGCGAGCGGCTCGACGCGCGCCGCACCGGCCGCTCCGCGGCGCGGCTGCCCTTCCCCGCGCGCGAGGTGTGGCGAAAGCAGCTCCGCGGCGGCATCGACGCGGCGCCGCTCGCCGACGCCGCGGGCGATCTCGTCCTCACGCTGACCGTCCCCGAGGTCGTCAAGCTCGGCGCCGACGGCCGGGAGCGCTGGCGCGTGCGCATCGGCGACAGCGCGCCGCTCGCGCCCGCCGCGATCACGAGCGACGGCACCATCGCGCTGATCACCTCGTCCGGCCTCGCCGTCGGGCTCACGCCCGCGGGGGGCGTGCGCTTCGCGGTGCCCCTCGGCCTCCGCGGGCGCGACGCCGACGTGACGCCGCTCGCGCTCGACGACGGCGGGCTCGTCGCGGCCGCGGGGCGCGCCCTCGTCGAGCTCGCCGCGGACGGCAGCGTGCGCGCCCGCGCCGAGCTCCCGGATCGCGCGACCGGCGCCCTGCTCGCGGGCCCCGACGGCACGCTCGTCACCACCGAGTCGGGCGCGGTGCTGACGTGGCGTCCGCCCAGCGCGCCGAGGCGGCTCGGCGCCCTCGGCGGCCTGCCCCGGCGCGGCGCCGCGCTGGCCGACGCCCGCACGCTGCTCGCGGTCGTCGACGGCCGCCGCCTGGTCGCGCTGGATCTGCCGACCGGGACCGCCGGCGTCCGCGTCGGCGGCGCCTTCGGCGCGCTCGACGGGCCGCCCGCCATCGGCGCCCGCGGCGTGGCCGTGGTCCTCTCGACCGCCGGCCTGCTCGTCGGGGTCGACCCCTCGGGCAACGAGGCGCTCCGGGTCCCCATCGACCGGGCGCTCGCGGCCCCGCCCGCCGACGGTGGCCTCTCCGGCTTCTTCGGGCCGGTGGACGCGAAGCCGAGCCCGCCGGTCGTGATCGACCGCGCGGGCCGCGTCGGCTTCGTGCGGGCGAGCGGCCGCGCCGGCGTGGTCGAGGCGGACGGCAACGTCTCGATCGCCGCCGAGCGCGTCTGCGCGGCCCCGGTCGCCGTCGTCCCCGCGGGCGAGGAGCGGATGGCGATCGCGTGCCGCGACGGCACCGTGGTGATGCTGGCGCGCTGAGCCGCGGCGCGCGACCGCGGCTCGCTTCACGACGGCGCGGCCGGCCGCGCCGTGGTGAAGCGAGCCGCGGCCGGCGTGCCGGGGGGACGCCGCGGGTCAGCTGCCTTCACTCGCCGTGGCCGGGCTCCACTCCTTCCAGGTGCCCTCTTTTTCCTCGTACAGCGTCGACCCGCCCGTCGTCTTGAACCGCGCGATCGTGATCTGGCCGTCGAGCGTCGCCGCGTCGGCCTCCTCGTACAGGGGCTTCGCGAGCGCGTCTGCGGGGAGCATGTGCATGCTCACGACGAACTCGTCGGCGTTCGCCTCGGCGATGCAGAACCCGTTGCTGCTGGCGTTGCTGAAGGCGAGGTAAGGATTGGTTGGGGCGGGGACGCCCTTCTCGACGAGGTAGTTGTCGATGTCGGCGGCGATGCTCTCCGCGCCCATGGCGTGCTTCAGCAGCGGATGGCTGGCGATCTGCCTCTGCAGCCGCGACTGGTACGTGGCCGACGAGATCGCGGCGCCGACGAACTCCACGATCTTCGCCGGCTCGGCGTCGGCGCGGTCCACCGCCGGCGTCCCTGCGAGGAAGGCGCCGAGATCGCCCGTGATCGCCACCACGTTGCCGGCCGTCGCGATCTCGCTGAGCAGCGCGTTCCGCTGCTCGCGGAAGCCGTCCCAGCCGTCGCAGCTCAGGTAGAAGCGCCGCTTGAGCGGGTCGTCCTCCGCGCGGGACGGCGTGAGATCGATGGCGAGCTGCGAGAGGCAGTATTCGTTGCCCCACACCTTCCACGTGCTCTTCGACTCCTTGATCGTGTCCTTGAACCAGGCCAGCTGCGCCTCCCCCATGACCATGGTGTCGCTCCCCGTGGACGGATCGTACACGAACCGCGAGGTCGCATCGAAGGTCTCCTTGACCACGAAGTGGCGCGACCCGAACGCGCTGTAGAAATCGGGCTTCTCGAGCGTGAAGTCGACGTGCTTCCCGAGATCGACGTAGGCGATCCCGACTTCCATATCAGCGAAATCCATTCTGGTGAGGAGGGGCAGCTGCTCTCCTGCTGACCGCTGCTCGTTCAGCTTCGCCACGATCGCGTTGACGAACGAGGCGCTGATGGAGCGGGGCGACTCGTCCTGCGCGAACCCGAGGCTCGGATCGAAGCCGAGCACGGGCGCGGCCTCCTCCAGCGCCGTCGCGTACAAGTCTTCGGCGTCGATATCGTCGAAGTAGGGGCCCATGTGCTCGGGCTCGCTTCCGAGCCGAGCCACGAGCTCCGCCTGCTTCGCGATGACCTTCCCCGGGAAGCCGTCCTCCGGGATCAGGTGATCCGCGCGGTAGGTGCGGAGATCCGTCATCACGAGGTGGACGTGCTTTCCGAAGGTGAAGTCCCGGTAGATGGTGATGTCCTGGGGGTAGTCGGCCGTCCTGTCGTAGCTGAAGTCGTCGCCCGCCGGGTAATCGACAGGCATGTACTCGAACCACGCCTGGTTTGCCGCCTTGCGCCGGTCCACGTCCGTCTCCGGCTGCCGGCCGTTGAAATAGGTCGCGGTCGCGCCGTAGCACTCGTTGGAGAACTCGTGATCGCCCCAGATGGCGATCATGGGAAACAGCTCGTGCACCCGCTGGAGCGCCCGGTCGGACCGGTACGTCTTGTAGAGCTCCCGGTAATTGCTCAGCGACCGGGCGGCGTGGTACGGGGCGGCCTCTGCCGGCTCGAAGGCGATCGCGCCGTTCACGTCGGAGAAGGTGACCTTGCGCTCGTCCGAAGGGGTCTGGATGCTCGGATCGCCGGTCGTCTCGTAAATGTAGTCCCCGAGGTGGACGACGAAGTCGAGCTGCTCTCTCGCCAGGGCCGCGTAGGCGTTGTAGTAGCGACCGACGTAGTCCTGACACGACACGAAGGCGAAGCGCACCGGCACGTCCGCGTCGGGCGTCGGCGCCGTCCGCGTCCGCCCGATACGCGAGCTGACACAGCCGTTTCCTGTCGTGTAGTAGAAGCGGTAATAGTAGGTCGTCCCGGGGTTCAGGCCGCTCACCTTGACCTTGACGCAGTGGTCGAAGTCCGCCCGGGCGACCACCGAGAGGCGCGTGCTGGTCGATCCCACGGCGGCCGCGCTGCTGGACGTCGGCGTGAGCGCCACGAGCTGCGTGAACGCCTCGTCGAGCGCGATGACGAGCGCCAGGTTGACATCCGCCGTCTGCTGGCTGTCGACGAGCCGGGTCCACAGCACGACGCTGTCGGGCCTCGGGTCTCCGGAGGCCACCGACTGGGGAAAGTACGCGTCGTCCTCGTGCGCGTCGCACGCGTCGGCCCCCCCCTCGTCCTCCGAGCAGGCCGTGGGCACGACCACCGCGCCGGCGGTTACCAGGGTGGCGCGAAGAAAGTCTCTGCGTCGCATCATCGATTGAAGCCCTCCAACGACGGATACACCCCGGGCGCTGCGCGCGCAACGGCGGCGCCGGGCCCGCCCTCGCGCCGCGCGCCCGAGCGCTCCTCGGGCTCGCTCGGGCGCCGCGGCCGCAGCATGGCGCCTCGTCGCGACGGGCGCGAGCGCGACTTGACGTGCCGAGTCAGGCGGCCTCTCGTGTGCGTCCCACCTGTCGCCTCACCTGTCACCCGACCCACCTCTCACCTATCGCGTGCACGCCATGCTCCAGACCAGCCTCTCCCCTGATGCGCTGCGCGGCGCCCTCGCGCGCCTCCGCAGCGACCACCCTGGGCTCGATGGCGCCGGCGCGCGTCAGCCGGTCCATACCGTCTACGGCGGCGCTCACCTGTTCAAGGCCGACACGGCCCGCAAGCTCGGGGCCGTGGCGCTCCGCGCCGTCGAGGAGCACGCGCCCGACTTCGCCGCCTTCGCGCGGGCGATCGGCCTGCCGGGGGCCGACGGGCTCCCGGGGGACGGCGCCGGGGCGCTCGCGCTCTCGGCCGCCATCGAGGCCGGCGGCGGCGCGGCAGCGGGCGCCTCCGGCCCGGCGCGGCTCGCGCACGCGGTGCACGCGCGCGTGCTCGACAAGCTCCGCCGCGAGCCCGTGGAAGATCTGCGCATCGACTTCGAGGACGGCTACGGCGTGCGCCCCGGGCACGAGGAGGACGCGCACGCCGCCGCCGCCGGCCGCGAGGTCGCCCTCGGCATGGCCGCGGGCGGCCTGCCGCCGTTCCTCGGGATCCGGATCAAGCCGCTCGGCGACGGGTGCGCCGAGCGGGCCCTGAGGACGCTCGATCTCTTCCTCTCCTCGCTCGTCGCCGCTTCGGGCGGCGCGCTCCCGCCCGGCTTCGTGGTGACGCTGCCGAAGGTGGCCGCGCCCGAGCAGGTCTCCGCGCTGGCGGACGCCCTCGACGCGCTCGAGGCCGCGCTGCGGGTGCCGGCCGGCTCGATCCGGATCGAGCTGATGGTCGAGACGCCGGCCTCGATCATCGGCCCGCGGGGCGAGATCGCGTTGCCCGGGCTGGTCGAGGCGGCCCGCGGGCGGTGCGTCGCGGCGCACTTCGGTGCGTACGACTACACGGCGAGCTGCGAGATCACGGCCGCCCACCAGCACCTCGCCCACCCCGCGTGCGACTTCGCGCGGCACGTGATGCAGGTCGCGCTGGCCGGCTCCGGGGTCTGGCTCTCCGACGGCGCGAGCAACATCCTGCCCGTCGCGCCGCACCGCGCGCGGCCCGGCGGGGCGCCGCTCTCGCCGCAGCAGGCGGAGGACAACCGCCGCGCGGTCGTCGGCGCCTGGCGGCTGAAGTACGAGCACGTCCGTCGCGCGCTCGCGAGCGGCTACTACCAGGGCTGGGATCTGCATCCGGCGGAGCTCCCCGTGCGCTACGCGGCCACCTACGCGTTCTTCCTGGAGGGCGTCGAGGCGACGGCCGCCCGGCTGCGGAGCTTCATCGAGCGTGCCGCCCAGGCGACCGTCGCCGGGACGGTGTTCGACGACGCCGCGACGGGGCAGGGGCTGCTGCGCTTCTTCCTGCGCGCGATCAGCGCGGGCGCGATGACCGAGGGCGAGGCGGCGGAGCGGACCGGCCTCACGCCGGACGAGCTCAGGGGGCGATCGTTCCCTGCCATCGTGGCGCGCCGGAGCGCGTGATATGGGGGGCTCGGAACGGACGGCGGCGCGCGAGGGCCCGAGCCCGAGCGAGAGGAGGATCGATGAGCGCGATCACGACGCACGTGCTGGACACGTCGCGGGGCCGCCCGGCGAGCGGCGTGCTGGTGGTGCTGGAGGTCGGTGACGGCGACGGCTACCGGGAGGTCGGCCGGGGCACGACCGACGACGACGGCCGGCAGCGGGGCCTGCTCCCGCCCGGCGAGCGCCCGGTCGAGGGCGCCTACCGGCTCACCTTCCACACCGGGGCCTATTATGCGGCGCTCGGGTCCCAGAGCTTCTACCCCACGGTCTCGGTGCTCTTCGAGATCCGGGACCCGGCGCAGCACCATCACGTCCCGCTGCTGCTCAGCCCTTACGGCTACACCACGTACCGCGGCAGCTGAGCGCGCGCCCGGTGCCTCGCGACGGATGCTCGGCCGCTCGAGCGCGGCGCGCTGGATCCGCGCGCGGATCGCCCTCGGCGCGCTCGAGGGGCCGCGGCGGCGGCGGCCTGGCGCGGCGCGTGGCGGAGGGGCTCGTGATACGGTGGATGCTGCCTGGCGTCGGGCCAGCGGGAGGGGGAACGGTGGGCTCTCTACGAACTCGCTCGGGTGAAGCACGGGGTCTCCTGCGCGGCGCTGGCTTGCTTTGGGTCGCGACGGCGGCGCTCTGGGCGGGGTGTACGCCGGAGGTGCGGCGCTTCGTCGAGCCGGGCGCCACGGGAGGCGATGGCGCCGCTTCCGGTGCAGCAGGTGGATCCGCGGTTGGGGGAGGCGGTGACGGCGGCGAGGCGGGTGGCGGCGGCGAGGCGGGTGGCGGCGGCGGCGGCGAGGCCGGCGGCGGCGGCGAGGCCGGCGGCGGTGGCGAGGCCGGCGGCGGGGGGAGCTCCGTGGCGTGCTCTCCGGCGGAGGCGCGGTGCGCCGGCGATCGCCTGGAGGTGTGCGACAGCGACGGGCAGTGGCGGCGTGCCGCCTGCGCCGGATGGTGCGGCGCGGGCGCGTGCGTCGTGCCGCGGAGCTGCGAGGCCGGCGGGTCCGGAGCGGGCGAGACCTGCGGTCCGGAGCGGAACCAGCCCTGCTGCGCGAGCCCGCGCGTTCCGGGCGGCAGGTACGACCGGAGCAACGACGCGGCCCATCCCGCGGAGGTGAGCGATCTTCGTCTGGACCGGTACGAGGTCACGGTCGGACGGTTCCGCAGGTTCGTGGAGGCGTACCCCGAGAGCCGGCCCGACGGCGGCGAAGGAGCTCACCCGGCGATCCCGGGGAGCGGCTGGGACGACGGGTGGGGCGCTCGTTTGCCGGCGAGTCGGGCCGCGCTGAGGGAGGCGTTGAAGTGCAAGCCGGGATTGCACACGTGGACCGACGATGCGGGCGAGAACGAGGCCAAGCCGATCAGCTGCGTGAGCTGGTTCGTCGCGTTCGCGTTCTGCGCCTGGGATGGCGGGCGGCTCCCGACGGAGGCGGAGTGGAACTATGCGTCGGCCGGCGGGAGCGAGCAGCGGGAGTATCCGTGGGGCAACGCGTTTCCGAACGCGACGTACGCCGTCTACGACGTGACGGGCAGCGCGGCTGTCGGCTCGAAGTCACCGAGGGGCGATGGACGGTGGGGGCAGGCCGACCTCGCGGGGAACCTGTGGGAGTGGACCCTGGATATCGACGGGCCCTACCTCGATCCGTGCCGCGATTGCGCGAAGGTCGAGGGCGGCGGTGCGCGGGTGATCCGCGGCGGCAGCTGGTGGCAGCCTGCAGCGGAGGACATCTCCACGCTCCTGCGGGAGAGCTGGGATCCGGCCGATCTCACGGACGCGCTCGGTGTCCGCTGCGCGAGGCGGCTGTAGCGCTGGCCGCGCTGCGCGAGGCGGCGCTGGCCAGCGCCGTGCGGCGCCGTCAGGGGGAGATGAGGTAGATGACCGTGAAGGCCACGGTGAGCGTCGCGGCCGCGAGCGCGATGAGCTTGGGCATGGTCCAGTCGTCTTCGATCTTCGGGTTCTCTGTGCTCATCGGGTGCCTCCGCCGTGCTCTCCGCGCGCGTCGCGCGCGCCCGTCTCCTGGCAGAACGCGGACTCGCCGTCAACCCTGACCCCCGGCCGCGGCGGGCCGGCCGCCCTCAGGCGGGCGCCTCCGCCGCGGCTTCGCCGGCGCCCTGTCCGCCCGCGTGCAGCATGGCCAGCCGCACCACCTCGGGCAGCAGATCGGCGAGCAGGTCGCGCAGCGACGCCCGGTCGAGCTCGTGGCGCTCGATCCAGTCGAGGCTCGTCGCCTCCACGAACCCGATCCACCCGCGGAGCGCCACCCGGAGCGCCGGAGGCCGCTCGGCCACCGGCGCATCGGCGAGCAGCTTGTCGAGGAACCGGCTGCGGGTCTCCTCGATGATCGCCAGCACCTCGGCGTCCGAGCCGATGCCGCCCCGGAAGACGGCCGCGTACGAGATCCCCTGTCGCTCGACGTAGGCCAGATAGGCGTCCAGCCCGGTGCGCAGCCGCTCCGGCACCGGCACGTCGTCGACGTCCAGCGACCGCTCGACGAGCTCGCGCGCCGCTTCACGCAGGACGGCAATGTAGAAATCGCGCTTGGTTGGAAAATAATGGTAGAGAAGCCCCTTCGAGATGCCTGCGGCCTGCGCCACCTCGTCGATCGACACGTCGTCGTAGGCTCGCTGGCTGAAGAGCTCGAGCCCCAGCGCGAGCAGCTGCGCGCGGCGTGCGTCGAGGTCGAGCCGCTGCCGGGGCGGCTTGCCCTCGACGCGCCGGGACGTCGCGGCGCGGGACGGCTTTCGGGTCGAGATCATGAGTGGCGGACACTCTACGCTTCCGTCGATCCGGGTTCAATCTCGGCAGAAGCGGCGACTTGGGGCCATGCATTGGGCCGCTCCTGTCCGCGTTCGTCCTCGACTCGGCTCGCCGGGCGCGACGGTGGAGGGGCTATGTCCATCGCAGCCCTCCTTGCCCGCGGCGCCGCCGGGCGTGCGACGCGCGCGCGGGCCGGCGTCGTCTTTGCTCTTCGTTGCGCCCTCGCATGGCGCATCCCTGGGATGTGCAGGAGGGAGACATGCCGCATCTCACGATGTCCGCTCTGGGCGCCGTCCTCTTGGCGGCGGCGCTCGCGCGCGCGGCGTTGCCTGAGCGCCCGATCCGGCCGCTCACGGCCGCGCTGACCGGGCAGGACGAAGCGCCCGGCCGCGGCGATCGGCGGGGGAGCGGCACGGCCCGGCTCACGCTCGATCTCGCCCAGGGCGAGGTCTGCTTCGACCTCACGGTCTCCGGCATCGCGCCCGCGATCGCGGCGCGCGTCCACGAGGGCTCTGCCGGCCATGCGGGCCGCGTCGTCCTCACGCTGATGCCGCCGACGGGCGGCAGCTCCACGGGCTGCGTCGGCGCGTCCCCCGACGACCTGAGCGCGCTGCTCACCGCGCCGGAGCGGTATTACGTCGCCGTCCGCACCGCCGATTTCCCCGACGGCGCCTTACGAGGCCAGCTGTCGCGCTGACGCCCGACAGCCGGATAGACCGGTTTGCAGACAGGGCTCGTGCTGGCGCAAAAGCCTTCTGGCGCCCCCGCCTCGGCGGCCGTGCCCCCCCGGGGGATCTACGCGCCCCACAGCAGCTTCTTCAGCCGTATCTCCGTGATCTTCCGCTGCTCCTCCGCGGCGATGTGCAGCTCCTCGTCCGGCGTGTGCTCGATCCGCTCGCGCAGCAACTCCAGCATCTCGTCCGCGCTCTTCCCGGTCGCGCAGACGATATAGATGAACCCGAACTTCTCGTCGTAAGCCCGGTTGTAGCGCGCGAGCGCCTCCCGCGTCTCCTCGGCGGCCGCGCTCATCCCCGCCTGCTCCTGGCTCGAGAACCGCCTCGCCGTCGCGCTCGCCTCCGCGGCCTCGGCCTGCGGCCTGGTCTCTCCGATGCGGGGGTGCGCGCGGAACGCCTCGAGCCAGTCCTCCGGGCCGAGCCGCGCGAACACCTGCGACGCCGTCGCGCAGAGCGCCTCCTCGTCGCGGAACGGCCGCGCCGCCGCCATCTGCGACGCCCACGAGGACGCCCCGCACGCCGCGCGGAGCTCCGCCTCCGCCTCCCGGTCCGTGAGCGCGTTGAGCCAGCGGAGCCGCTGCTCCGCCGCCCCGCTCCGGGTCGCCTTACCGAAGATGCGGAGGCGGCTCACCCCGCCGTCAGGATAGATGTTCAGCCGCACGTGCGTGAACGGCCCCGCCGCGCGGAGCTCCTCCTCGAAGAGGTGCCGCGTGTGCGCCTGGAGCTTCGTCTGCGGCACGATCTCCCGGAAATCGCTCGCGCCGGCGAGCTCCTCCGGCGGGCGCCCCGCCGCGTCGATCCCCTCGATCATGCAGCTGTCGGGGTAATTGCCCTTGAAATGGTTGGTGTCGACCTCGATCCGGTGGATCTCGCCCTGGGCCGCGAGCGCCACGAGCGCCCAGTCGTACCCGGGCCCCCTCCGGCGGCGCGTCTCCCAGCCCTCTCCCATGTTCGCCGCCCGGCCGGGCATGATGAGGTTGTGGCGCACCCCGAAGAACATGTCGCTGCACGAGAGCACGCGGGCGCCGTTCTCCGCGGCCGCGAGATCGAGCTCCGCGCCCGCGCGGTCGAGCCGGCGAAGGTCGGGGACGGCATCGCCGTGCACGCGGAGGCGCGCCACCCCGCCGTCCGGATAGATGTTCAGGCGGAGGTGCGTGAACCGGAAAGGGCAGCTCACCGCGAACGCGTTCTGCGCGTCGCCCGCGAGCGGCGAGCGCGGCAGGATCTCGACCCAGTGGGTCCGCGGATTGAGCAGCTCCTCCACCCGCGCGTCGGGCCGCGCCGCGCACGCCTCGATCGAGCAGTGCTCGGGGTAGTTGCCCCGGAAGAACGCCGTGTCCACGACGACCCCGCGGATGATCCCGGGCAACCCCAGCCGGACGAGGCACCAGTCGAACCCGGGAGTCCGGCGCCGGCGCGTCTCCCAGCCATCCATCCACTTGCCGCGATCGGTGTACTCGTGCTCGAGGAACACCGGCTTCGACGCCTTGAGCAGGTTCTCCTTCGGCGCGAAGAACTCGTCGTTCGCCGAGATCACCGCGCCGCCCAGGCGCTCCGAGGCGAGATCGAGCGCCTCCGCGAACGCCGGCCCCGTCACCCCTCTCGCTTCAGCCATCGCCCTCTCGCCTCTCCGGAGAAGCTCCCGCGGTCGAACACCCTCTCGCCGCGGAGATAGGTGGCCTGGACGACCCCGTGGAGCTCCTCCCCCGCGTACGGCGTCACCTTGTGCCGGTGCTGGATGAGCGGCGGCTCGACCCGGAAGCTCGCCTCCGGATCCCAGATCACGAGATCCGCGTCGAACCCGCGCCGGATCTCCCCCTTCTGGCGCAGCCCGGCGAGCCGCGCCGGCCCCCGGCACAGCCAGTCCGCGAGCCGCTCGAGCGGGATGCCCCGCTTCCGTGCGTCGGTCCACACGATCGACAGCCCGAGCTGCAGGCTCGAGATCCCGCCCCAGGCCGCGTCGAAGTCGCCGGCCTCGAGCCGCTTGAGCTCGGGCGTGCACGGGGAATGGTCGGAGACCACGAGATCGATGAGCCCGCCCTGCAGCGCGGCCCAGAGCTCCTCGCGGTTCTCGCGCTCCCGGATCGGCGGAGCGCACTTGAAGGGCGTCGCGCCGTCCGGGATCTCCTCGGCGGCGAAGTGCAGGTAATGCGGCGTCGTCTCCGCGGACAGCGCGGCGCCGCCGTCGCGCGCCCGCCGCAGGATGTCGAGCGCCGTCGCCGACGAGAGGTGGACCACGTGCGCCGCCGCGCCGGTCGCCAGGCAGAGCGACGCGAGCAGGGCGATCGCCTCGTCCTCCGCCTCGCGCGGCCGCGAGCGCAGGTAGGCGGCGTACGTCCGCGGATCCAGGCCGGCGATCGCCGCGCGCGCCGCGTCGATCGGGCCGGGGAGCTCGGCGTGGACGAGCAGCGGCGCCCCCGTGCCCGCGAGCACCTCGAGCGCCGCCCGCAGATCCGCCTCGGCGACGTGGCCGAACTCCGCGACGCCGGAGTCGACCATGAAGCACTTGAAGCCGAGCGCGCCGGCCTCGAGCAGCGGAATCAGCTCTCCCGCGTTGCCCGGGACGGCGCCGCCCCAGAAGCCCACGTCGACGAGGCAGCGGCCCTCGGCCGCGCGCGCCTTTTCCTCGAGGTGCGCGACCGTGGTCGTCGGCGGGATGCTGTTGAGGGGCATATCGACGAGCGACGTCACGCCGCCGGCGGCCGCGGCGCGCGTCGCCGTCTCGAACCCTTCCCACTCGGTGCGTCCGGGCTCGTTGATGTGCACGTGCGCGTCGACGAGGCCGGGCATCACCACCGCGCCTCGCGCGTCCACGACGGGGCAGCCCTCCGGCACCTCGTCGTGCCCGGCGACGGCGGCGATCGTGCCGCCCTGGATGTGCACCGAGGCCGGCCGCACCGCGCCCCCGGTGACCACCCGCAACCCGCGAACGATGAGGTCCGGCGTCATCAGGGGCGCCAGGATATCACGGCGCCGGGCGGCCCGCCGGGGCGGCGCTCCGTCGCGGCTTCATCGCACGCGCTCCGTCGCGGCTTCATCGCACGCGCGCCGTCGCGGCTTTATCCCGCGCGCGCCGTCGCGGCTTGAGCTCTCGCGGTCCTGCTCCTACGCTGCCCTGCGTGAGCGCCGACGGCCGAGCTGCGCCGCAACAGGGCGGCGCACCGGGGCCCAGCCCCGTCCCCTGGGAGCCGCTCTTCTACGAGAAGAGCCGTCTCTACTGGCCCATCCGTCCGTGGGCCGAGGCGTTCTCGGGGTGCGTCGACTGGCCGCCGGTCGAGGGCTATGGCCGCGCGCTCGGCGAGTGCTTCCCCGTCCGCTTCGTGGAGCAGCCGCCGAGGCCGCGGCGCCGCGGCCGGCGCGGTCCGCTCGACCCCTCGTCGCTCTACGACGCGCGCATCCACGTCGAGGGCTGCGTGCCCACGCGCCCGAGGAACTGGCACGACTTCCTCAACATGCTCGTGTGGGCCGCGTTCCCGCGCGCGAAGGCGGAGCTCCACGCGCGCCAGCACCGGGCGATCGCCGCGCGCCTCGACCCGTCCGCCGAGGCGCTCCCGCCGGCGCGCACGCGCGAGCTCGACGGGCTCGCGCTCCTCGACGAGGGCGGGCTCTTGCTGCTCCACGACGCGCGCCGCGCCCCCCTGCTCGAAGACGCCGCCGATCTCGGGCGCTGCGCCGATGAGGCGCGGGGCGCCGTGCAGCGGGGCGAGGCCGCGGCGCTCGTCTTCGGCCACGCGCTCTACGAGAGCCTCCTCCGGCCCGGTCCGACGGTCCACGCGCTGGTGCACCTCATCCGGTGCGAGGGCCCGCTGCCCGCGGCGCCGGGCGCGCTCGTCTCGCTGGCCGACGCTGGTCTCTGCGGCGCGCTGCGATCGCCTGGCAGCTTCGCGCACCCCGAGCGCAGCGCGCGGCTCCCGGTCGACGAGCGCGTCCTGTGCGCCTGAGCGGCGCTCCGTAGCGCGACGTTCGCTGTCGCTCCAGACGCCGTGCCGGAGAGGCGGTGTGTTCTCGGTCGGCGGGTAGCGCGCCCGCGCGCAGCAGGCTTGTGCATTTTTGCACAGCCGGCGCGCACATTTGCCGTCTCCCCGGTACGCTGCCGCGAGCGCATGCTCGCGCGCAGCGTGGCTGGGAGAGTCGCATCGTGATGAGCTGGGACGACCTGCGGTATCTCCTCGCCCTCTCCCGGGCGGGCTCCCTCGCCGGCGCCGGCCGCGCGCTCGGCGTCGATCACACGACCGTGGGCCGCCGGGTCGAGGCGCTCGAGGAGGCGCTCGGCGTGCGGCTCTTCGTGCGATCGCCCTCCGGATACGCGCTCACGAACGACGGCCTCGGCCTGATCCCCGACGTCGCGCGCGTCGAGGAGGCGATCCTCGCCATCGAGCGCGGGAGCCTCGGCCGTGACCAGCGCCTCACGGGCACCGTGCGGGTGACGGCCGCCGAGGCGTTCGGCAGCCGCTTCATCGCGCCCCGGCTCGGCGCGCTCCACGCGGCGCACCCGGGGATCTCGGTCGAGCTCGTGACCGCGATCCGCGCGCTCGATCTCTCCCGGCGGGAAGCGGACATCGCGGTCCGGTTCTTCCGCTCGACCGAGGGCGGCCTCGTGGTCCGGAAAGCGGGCGTCGTCGGCTGGGCGGTGTACGGCGCGCGCGCCTACGTCGAGCGCCGCGGCGCGCCCACCGCGGCCGATCTCCCGGCGCACGCGCGCATCGGCATCGAGGCGCCCGGCGCGATGCCGCCTGAGCACGTCTGGTTCGAGCGCATGGCCGCGGGCGGCCCGTGCGTCCTCCGGAGCAACAGCACGGCGTGCATGCTCGGCGCCGCGCGCGTCGGGATCGGCGTCGCGCTCCTGCCGTGCTTCATCGGCGACCACGAGCCGGACCTCGCGCGCATCCCCCTGCCGGACGAGCCCCGCCGCGCCGTCTGGCTCACCGTCCACCGCGACCTCCAGCACGCGCCCCGCGTCCGCGCGGTGCTGGACGCCCTCGCGCGCATGCTGACCGAGGAGCGCGCCGTCCTCTGCGGCGACTCTCCCCCTCCGCAGCCCTCGAGCGGCCCGGGCGGCGACCGGAGCCCCCGCGCCGCCGCGCCCCGCAAGGCCCGACGAAACAAGGAGACGAAACGATGAGCACCCCCGAGCTTCACCTCTACATCGGCAGCAAGAACCTCTCGTCCTGGTCGCTCAGGCCGTGGCTCGCCATGTCCCACGCTGGCGTCCCGTTCGAGGAGCACGTCATTCCGTACGAGCTCCCCGACTGGGTCGATCGGGTGGCGCAGCGCTCGCCGACGCGCAAGGTGCCCGCCCTGCGCCACGGCGAGCTCGTCGTGTGGGAGTCGCTCGCCATCTGCGAGTACGTGGCCGAGGCGTTCCCCGCAGCGCGGCTGTGGCCCGAGGGGCGCGAGGCCCGCGCGGTCGCGCGCGCGGTCAGCAGCGAGATGCACGCCGGCTTCGCCGACCTGCGCCGGGAGCTGCCGATGGACGTCGCGCGGCGGTACCCGCGGCGCGCGATCTCGGACGGCGCCGCCCGCGACATCGCGCGCGTCCTCGAGATCTTCCGCGACTGCCGCTCCCGGTTCGGCCAGGGCGGGCCGTTCCTGTTCGGCGCCTTCTCGATCGCCGACGCGATGTTCGCGCCCGTGGTGACGCGCCTGCTCTCGTACGACGTCGAGATCGACGAGGTCGCGCGGGCCTATGCGGGCACCATCACGTCGCTCCCGGCGATGGCGCGCTGGTCCGCGGCGGCCGCGGAGGAGATCGAGAGGAACCCGCACCTCACGGCGCCTGCGGGCAGCTCGTACGCCAAGGCGGCCGGCGGCGCGGCGGCGCCCTGAGCGGGCGTGAGGCTTGCCGGCTACGCGGACGACATCGTCGCCGCGCTCAGCGCCCCCGCCGCGCCGCGAGCGCGAAGACGAGCGGCAGGCGGCGCCCGAACTTCTTCATGCGGAGCTGCCCGGGCGGCCCTTCCTCCATGTCCGGGAAGATGTCGTAGGGCGACCAGTCGAGCTCCCGGAGCCGCTCCAGGGTGAGGCCTGCCTCGAGCAGCGCTGTCACCACCGTCCCGATCCCGTGGTTGAAGCCGACCTCCCGGAGCTTCACGCGCGCGTCGCGGTCGGCGTAGGTGCCTGTCTGCTCCGTGACGATCGGTTCCCCGTGCCCGTCGTACGCGTAGGCGATGTGCTCGAACGCGTCGTCGAAGGTCCAGACGAGCGGGTGGAACTCGACGAGGTGCAGGACACCCCCCGGCTTCAGGCACGCGGCGGCCGCGCGCGCCCACCGCGTCATGTCCGGGAGCCAGCCGAGGACGCCGTACGAGGTGAAGACGATATCGAACGTCTCGCCGCCGAGCGCCGCGGGCGCGTCGTAGGTATTGGCCTCCACGAACCGCGCGTCGATCGAGAGCTCCGCGGCGAGCGCGCGAGCAGCCTTGATGGCCTCGTCGGAGAGGTCCAGCCCGGTGACGCGCGCGCCGAGCCGCGCCCACGAGAGCGTGTCCTGTCCGAAGTGGCATTGCAGGTGGAGGAGCGTCTTTCCCCGGACGTCGCCGACCTGCTCGATCTCGATCGGCTTGAGGGAGCTCGCGCCGGCCCGGAAGGCGGCCAGATCGTAGAACTTGGACCCCAGGTGCACGGGGGTGCGCGCGTTCCAGGCGCGGCGGTTCAGGTCAAACCATTCGGCCTCGGTCATGCGCGCTGGTCTATCACGGCGCCCGCCGCGCCGCCTCGCGCCGCCGCGCTGCGGAGGATCCATTCGGCCACGGCGAGGTTGATCGCCCAGCCGGCCCCCATGGCGAGCGCCCTGCTGATCTCGTCGCGGATCCCGCCGAACAGCAGCCAGGGCACGTGGGTCAGCACCTGCGTGCCGGCCCCGAGGGCGAGCGCGTAGCCCCGCATCATCCAGGCGCGGTGCCCGGCGATGTCCCGGCGGCGGATGGCGGCGAAGCCGAGGCAGATACACAGCGCCATCGCCGAGCCCACCGCCAGCCGGAGGGTATGGAGCAGCGGGCCGTCGTGATCGACCGGGGGGTAGCTCCAGGTCAGCCATAGACCCGAGAGCGCGGCGATGAGCCCGACGGGGACCAGCACCCGCCCAGCGCCTCGATGCCATCCGGGGCTCCGGCGGCGCAGGCCGGAGGAGAACTGGAACGCGCCCAGGACGCACCAGACGCTGACGCTCAGGATGTGCAGCGCCACGGGCACGGGATCCGCGAAGAACCGCGCGTTCTCCGGGGTGATCTCCGCGCCGCCGGCCAGCCCGATCAGGCGAACGGCGCCGGCGGCGACCGGGACCGCGCTGAGCGCGATCAGCAGCGCGGGGACGCGCCATGCTCCCTTCGCCGAGGGGGCCCTCGTGCTCGGCCGCCCTCGTCTCCGGTCCTGAAGGCGCCGGCCGCTCGACGGCGACACGGAGGGTGAAGCATAGGACGCTGCAGCGCTCTCATCCATCATGCGCTCGAGCGTAACGACGGCCCCGGCCGCGAACATCGGCAGAGCGGCCAAATCGCAGCCGGCCGAGAGGCGGACCGGGAGGTCGTACTTTCGGCCGATCAGCTCTGGATGCGATGGGTCTCGTACGCCCAGATGGCGATCTCGACCCGGTTGCGCGCGCCGAGCTTGGCCATGAGGCTGGCGATGTGGCTCTTGACGGTGCTGAGGCTGATGTGGAGCTCTTCGGCGATCTCGGCGTTGGTTCGCCCGCGGGCCACGGCGAGGAGGACCTCCTCTTCCCGGTCGGTGAGGGCCTCCCTCGGCTGCGCTCGCGCCAGGGGGCGCCGGGCGTCGGCGAAGGCGCCGAGGAGCCGCGCGGTGATGCTGGGCGCGATCAAGGCGTCGCCGCTCGCGGCGGCGCGGACGGCCTGGGCGAGCAGGTCCGGACCGGCGTCCTTCAGCAGGAAGCCGCGGGCGCCGGCCTTGAGGGCGCCATACACGTAGTCGTCGTGGTCGAAGGTGGTGATCACGACGACCCCGATGGGCCGGTCGACGCCCGGGCCGGCGAGCCGTCGCGTGGCCTCGATGCCGTCGATGCCGGGCATGCGAATGTCGAGCAGGCACACGTCGGGGCGAAGCTCGAGCGCCAGCCGCACGGCCTGGTGGCCGTCGGCGGCGGCGCCCACGACCTCGATGCCGGGCTGGGCATTGAGGATCATGGTGAGCCCGGTGCGGACGATCTCTTGATCGTCGGCGACGACGACTCGAATGCTCATAGGGCCGGTCCCCTTCGAGGCAGCACGGCGGTCACCGTCCAGCCGCGCTCCGGGCGCGGGCCCGCGTGGCACGTGCCGCCGAGCAGCTCCGCTCGCTCGATCATGCCGAGGAGCCCGTAGCCCACCGAGGCGGGCTGGCGAGCGTTCGCGGGGGCGCCGTCGTCGCTGACGCGCAGGCTCACCGAGTCACGGTCTGCGGAGACGCCGACGTCGATCCGCGTCGCGTGCCGCGCGTGCCGCCGAGCGTTGGTGATCGACTCCTGCGCGAGGCGGTAGATCGCGGCTGACACCGACGGTGAGAGGTCGTCGAAGTCCCCGGAGAGCTCGACGTGGATCTCGGGGCCTTCGGCGGACCGGTGGGCCAGGCGATCGAGGTCTGCGATGCGCGGGCTCGGCGCGAGATCGGCGGACTCGTCTCGCCGCAGGAACCGGACCATCGCGCGCATCTCGGTGAGGGTGCGCGACGCCTCGGTCTCGATGACGCGGAGCGCGTCGATCGCGGCCTCGGGGTTCTTGGACGACGTGGCCAGCCCGGCCTGCGCGCGGATGGCGATGGCGGACACGTGATGGGCGACCGTATCGTGGAGGTCGCGCGCGAGCTGCGCGCGCTCGCGCAGCTTCACCTGTTCGAGCTCGTGCGAGCGCGCGCGCGCCCGATAGCGGACCGCCGCGCCGAGCGCCATGGCGGAGAGCAGGACGGCGAAGGCCCCGATGACGTCGCTCGTCTTCGCCCGATCCGCGAGGAGGCCCAGCGACGCCGAGACCAGGAGGATGGGCGAGCCCATCATGACGTCGCGTCCGGCGCCCCACCGGAGCAGGGAGTAGGGGAGCAAGAGCAGGAAGGCCGCCGTGTGCAGCCTGGGGAGGTCGCCGCCGGTCGAGAGCCGGGTCAACGCCATGGCCGTGCTCGCGCCGAACGCGATCACGACCATCGACAGCGGCCTCGATCGCCGCCACAGCACCGTGGGCGTGAGGGCGAAGCCGACCAAGAGAGAGGCGGATGTCCACGAGCGATCCAGCCTCACGGCCAGCTCGACCAGCCCAGTCGCGACGAGCACGCCGAGCAGCGCCCAGTCTCCCTTGCCTACGCCGGGCGGATGAGGCGCTCTCGGCTCGGACCAGAGGAGGCGAGGCAGCTCGCGCAGAAGCCTCACGCGGTGTCCGCCGCCTTCGGGTCGTACCCCAGGTTCGGCGACAGCCACCGCTCGGCCTCCTCGAGCGTCATCCCCTTGCGCTTCGCGTAGTCCGCGACTTGATCCCTGCCGAGGCGCCCCACCATGAAATACCGCGCCTCGGGGTGCGCCAGGTAAATGCCGCTCACGCTCGCCGCCGGCGTCATCGCGCAGGTGTCGGTCAGCTCGATGCCGACCGAGGGCGCGTCGAGCAGCGCGAACAGCTTGCGCTTCTCGGTGTGCTCCGGGCACGCCGGATACCCGAACGCCGGCCGGATCCCCCGGTATTTCTCGGCGATGAGCTCCTCGTTGCTCAGCGCCTCTGCCGCGCCGTACCCCCATTCCTTCCGCGCCCGCTCGTGGAGCAGCTCGGCGAACGCCTCCGCGAGCCGGTCCGCGAGCGCCTTCGCGATGATCGCGCTGTAGTCGTCCTTGTCCTTCTCGTACGCGCGCACGACCTCATCGAGCCCGAGCCCCGCCGTCACCGCGAACGCGCCGACGTGATCGGCGAGCCCGCTCTCCCTCGGCGCCACGAAGTCGGCGAGCGACAGGTACGGCTTCACCCCGGCCACGGCCTTCTCGCCGTCCTCCTCGGCGCCGCCCGCGGCCTTCACCTGCTGCTGCCGGAGCATGTTGAACCGGACGAGCTCGCGCGAGCGCGCCTCGTCGCCGTAGAGCACGATGTCCCGCTGCTCGCCGCTCGCCGGCCAGAACCCGTAGACGCCCCGCGCTTGGATCAACCTGCCGTCGATGATCCGCTGCAGCACCTTCTGCGCGTGGTCGAACAGCTCGCGCGCCGCCTCGCCGTACTGCGGGTGCTCCAGGATCTGCGGGAACGGGCCCCTGAGCTCCCACGCCGTGAAGAAGAACGTCCAGTCGATGTACCGCGCGATCTCGGAGAGCGGGACGTCGTCCACCACGCGCCGCCCGGTGAACGACGGCGCCGCGATGTCCTCGGGCCGCCACGCGATCTTGAGCCGCCCCTCGTCCGCCGCGGCGAGCGTCACGAGCGGCTTCGCCCGCTTCCTCGCGAAGAGCTCGCGCAGCTTGGCCTGCTCTTCCCGGTTCTGCGCGTCGAACGTCTGCCGGTTCGTCTGGTCGAGCAGGCTCGACACCACGCCCACGGCCCGCGACGCGTCGAGCACGTGCACCACGGTCCCGCCGTACTCCGGCGCGATCTTCACCGCCGTGTGCTGCCGGCTCGTCGTCGCCCCGCCGATGAGCAGCGGCAGCCGGATGCCCCGCCGCTCCATCTCGCGCGCCACGCTGACCATCTCGTCGAGCGACGGCGTGATCAGCCCGCTCAGCCCGATCATGTCGGCCTTCTCGCTCAGCGCCGTCTCCAGGATCTTGTCCTGGGGCACCATCACGCCGAGGTCGATCACCTCGTAGTTGTTGCACCCGAGCACCACGCCCACGATGTTCTTGCCGATGTCGTGCACGTCGCCCTTCACGGTCGCCATCACGACCTTCCCCTGGGACGACGTCCCGCCCCCGGCGGCCTTCTCGGCCTCCATGAACGGCAGGAGGTACGCGACGGCCCGCTTCATCACGCGGGCGCTCTTCACCACCTGCGGGAGGAACATCTTCCCGGCGCCGAACAGCTCGCCGACGATCTTCATCCCGTCCATCAGCGGCCCCTCGATGATGGAGAGGGGCTTCGCGTACTTCTTCCGCGCCTCCTCCACGTCCGCCTCGATGAAGTCGACGAGCCCCTTCACGAGCGCGTGCGACAGCCGCTCCTCGACCGGGCCCTCGCGCCAGGCGAGGTCGAGCTCCTTCTTCTTCCCCTTGCCCTTCACCTGCTCGGCGAACTCGACGAGCCGCTCGGTGGCGTCCGGGCGCCGGTTGAAGATGACGTCCTCCACCCGCTCGAGCAGGTCCTTCGGGATGTCCTCGTAGACCGCGAGCTGCCCCGCGTTCACGATGCCCATGTCCATGCCCGCCCGGATGGCGTGGTACAGGAAGGCCGAGTGCATCGCCTCGCGGACGACGTTGTTCCCGCGGAACGAGAACGACAGGTTCGACACGCCGCCGCTGATGCGCGCCCCCGGGCAGGTCGCCTTGATGATCCGCGTCGCCTCGATGAAGTTCTTGGCGAACTCGTTGTGCTCCTCGATGCCGGTCGCGATCGCGAGGATGTTCGGGTCGAAGATGATGTCCTGCGGATCGAAGCCGGCCTCCTCGGTGAGCAGCCTGTACGCGCGCTGGCAGATCGCGACCTTCCGCTCCACCGTCTCGGCCTGGCCGACCTCGTCGAAGGCCATCACCACGACCCCCGCGCCGTAGCGGCGGATGGTGCGCGCCTTCCTGAGGAAGTCCTCCGGCCCCTCTTTGAGGCTGATCGAGTTGACGATCCCCTTGCCCTGGATGCACTTGAGCCCCGCCTCGATGACCGACCACTTCGAGCTGTCGATCATGATCGGGATGCGGGCGATCTCGGGCTCGGTGGCGATGAGGTTCAGGAACGTCGTCATCGCCTGCTCGGAGTCGAGCATGCCCTCGTCCATGTTGACGTCGAGGATGTTCGCCCCGCCGCGCACCTGGTCGAGCGCCACCTCCAGCGCGGTCGTGAAGTCGCCCTTCTTGATGAGCTCCATGAACCGGGCCGAGCCGGTCACGTTGGTCCGCTCGCCGATCATCAGGAAGTTCGTGTCGGGCCGGATGACGAGCGTCTCCAGCCCGCTGAAGCGCCCGAAGCCGTCGCGCTCCGTGGGCAGGGGCCGCGGCCTCCGCTCCGAGACCGCCCGGACGATCGCGCGGATGTGGTCCGGCGTCGTCCCGCAGCAGCCGCCGACGATGTTCACGAGCCCGCTCTGCGCGAACTCCGCGAGCAGCCGCGACGTCGTCTCCGGCTGCTCGTCGTACTCGCCGAACGCGTTGGGCAGGCCCGCGTTCGGGTAGCAGCTCACCCGCGCCCGGGCGAGCTTCGCGAGATCCACGAGGTACGGCCGCATGTCGCTCGCGCCGAGGGCGCAGTTGAGGCCGACGCTGAGCGGCCTCGCGTGCTCCACGCTCGTCCAGAACGCGTCGATCGTCTGGCCGGCGAGCGTCCTGCCGCTCCGGTCGGTGATCGTCACGCTGAGCATGATCGGCAGGCGCCGCCCCTTCTCGGCGAAGACCTCCTCCATCGCGACGAGGCACGCCTTCATGTTCAGCGTGTCGAGGAACGTCTCCGCGAGCAGCACGTCGGCCCCCCCGTCGACGAGCCCGCGCACCTGCTCGGCGAACGCGCGCCGCAGCTCGTCGAAGGTGACGGCGCGGAACGACGGGTCGTTCACGCTCGGCGAGATCGACAGCGTCTTCGGCGTCGGCCCCATCGAGCCCGCGACGAAGCGCGGCTTGTCGGGCGTGCGCGCCGTCCACGCGTCGGCCGCCTTCCGGGCGATCTGGGCCGCGGTGAGGTTGATCTCGTAGGCGAGCGACTCGAGCCGGTAGTCCGCCTGGGCGATCGAGGTGCCCGTGAAGGTGTTCGTCTCGATGATGTCGGCGCCGGCGTCGAGGTACGCGCCGTGGATCTCCGCGATGACGTCCGGCCGCGTCAGCACGAGGAGGTCGCTGTTGCCCTTGAGGTCGATCGCGTGGTCGCGGAAGCGCTCGCCGCGGTAGTCGGCCTCGCCCAGGCGGTAGCGCTGGATCATCGTGCCCATCGCGCCGTCGAGGCACAGGATCCGGCTGTCGAGGATCTCTTCGAGGCGCGCGGGGCGTTCGCTTCCGTTCATGGCTCTGCTCTTCTCCTGGGCTTCTTTTCCGTGGGTGCGGCGGCCGCGGCGCAGCCGTCCTGTTGAGAGGGCCGCGCGGCCCGGGGTCCTGCGTCCTCGCCCTCGCGGGCCGGCGGAGCGGCCTCGGCCGCGCCCTCCTTGCGGGCGTGGATCGAGATCGCCTCGAAGTGAGGGGGGCGCTTCTCGCGCGAGGTCACGTCGCAGGCGTCCACGGCGAGGCCCGCGGCCTCGAGCATCGCCCGGAGCTCGCGCGGCTCGAAGCCGAAACGCACGTGGCTGTACGTGACGGCCGCGATCTCGTGCCGGTGCGTCTTCAGCGTCACCCCCGCGAGCGCGCCGCCCGGCCGGAGCACGCGGGCCGCCTCGGCGATGGCGCGGGCGGGCGACCGGGCGAAGGTCAGGCAGTTCATCAGCATCACCTGATCGAACGACGCCTCCTCGAACGGCAGCTCGTGCATGTCGCCGCGCGCGAAGCGGACGTTGCCGAGGCGCGCGAGGCGCAGCCGGGCGGCCTCGATCACGGTCTCGCTCGCGTCGAGGCAGGTCATCGTGCGGCACCGCGGCGCGACGAGCTCGGCCAGCGCGCCGTCGCCGGAGGCGATGTCGAGCACGTCGCCGAGGGACATCAGGCCGAGCAGCCCGCGCAGCGACGCCTCCCAGGTCCGCCCCGGCGAGTAGTGCCGCTCCATGCGCCCGGCCACCGAGTCGGCCCAGCTCGCCCCGCCGGCGCGCGCCCGCACGACCTCGCGGACGCGCTCGCGATCCTGCTCGATCAGCGGATCTTCCGTGGTCGCCTCGAGCAGGGCCCAGACCCGCCGCGCCTCCTCGGGCATCGCGCCGTGGCTCATCGCGTAGAAGGACGACGCCCCGTCGCGCCGGTCCTTGACCAGGCCGGCCTCCCGCAGCTTGCCGAGGTGCGTGGAGACCCGGGACTGCGCGAGCTGCGTGACGTCGGTGATCTCGGCGACGCTCAGCTCCTCGCGGCCGAGCAGCGCGAGCAGGCGGACGCGGGTCGGGTCGCTGAGGAGCCGGAGGAGCTCGGTGGTGGCCGTGAGGTCGGGCAACGCGTATCTCTCAATCCGGATGAACGGATGATAGCGTGGCTGGCCGGCGGGCGGGCGTCAAGCCTCGCCTGTGCGGGCGAGGGCAGCGGCCCTCAGCTGCGGCCCCCCGGCTGCGGCCTCACCGGGGAAAAGGGCGGGTTCCCCTGCGCGAACGGCGGCGTTCCCTGGACGACCGGGCGGTCAGGTCGAAGGCGTACCCCGTTCCGGTTGAGGCACTGGCGGACATCGCTGGAGGTGCGTATCTTTGGCTAGCCCTGAGCACCCCACCCCAGGGCACGGCCGGCCGGGCGCACGCGCGGTTCGCCCTCCATCGGGGCGAGCGCCCCCTCGGGCAGGACATGCCGTCCCCCGCCGGACAAAGCACGCAGAGGAGATTCAGGATGATCACGATCACGCAGAAGGCAGCCGAGAAGGTGATGGAGATCGCGACCGCGGAGGAGCTGCTGGGGCAGGGGCTGCGATTGCGCGTCGTGGGCGGCGGATGCGCCGGCTTCTCCTATGACCTGTACTTCGAGGACAAGCCGACCGAGTTCGACGAGGAGTTCGAGGACCGCGGAATCAAGCTCTACATCGACCCGCTCAGCTTCCAGTACCTCGACGGGACCGAGATCGACTACGTGGAAGGCCTCCACGGCTCGGGCTTCAAGTTCAGCAACCCGTCGGTCAAGAGCACCTGCGGTTGCGGCTCCTCGTTCTCCGTCTGATCCCGCGGCTCCGAGTTCCTCGGACCCCGCGCGCTCGCGCCTCCTCCTGAACCTCGCTTCCGTCCTGGCTCGCTCCGCCCGTCGGCGGAGCGGCCGACGTGAGATGCACACGGGCGCCGTGCGCGCGTACGCCCGGAGCATCGAGACCTTCCCGGCTCTCTAGCGGCTCCTTTTTGCCTCAGCGCTCGCGCGGGCGAGCCTGAGCCGCGTGCGCCATGGCTTCGCAGCCACGGTGTACAAGCTGCCCGCCCGGGGCGGCATGCCAGCTGCATCGCAGCCTGGGTGGGCTGCTCTCTTCGGAATCTCGAACCAACCGCTTCGGCGGCAAGTGCCGGCGAGGCGATCAACGCGATCGAGGTCCGGCTTCGGCCGGCCTCGGCCGCAGGAGCCGAGGTCCGGCGTCGGCCGGCCTCAACAACCGAACCGGGGTCTTCGGACCTCGAAGGAAACCCTGTGCAAACGTCCCGAGATCAGGCCAGCGCAGTTTCGCGCTACATCACGCATGTTCGGCAGATCCCGGAGCTGTCGCGCGAGGAAGAAGTCGAGCTCGCTCGACGGTGGAGGGACCACGGCGACGAGCAGGCCGCGGCCGCGCTCGCGCTCGCGAACCTGAGGCATGTTGTCTCGATCGCGATCAGCTACCGGCGGTACGGGATCCCGCTCGCCGACCTCATCGCCGAGGGGAACTTCGGGATCGTCCACGCGATCCGCAAGTACGACCCTGACCGCGGAAATCGCTTCGTGACCTACGCGGCCTACTGGATCCGGGCGTACATCCTGAACCACGTCATCCACTCCTGGAGCCTGGTCGGCGTGGGCTCGGGCCCGCTGCGCTCGAAGATGTTCTTCCGGCTACGGCGGGAGCGGGCGCGCATCGCGGGCCTGGTGGGCGAGGGGGAGGAGGGCGATCGGCTCCTGGCCGAGAAGTTCGGCGCGCCCGCGGAGAAGGTGCTGGAGATGGCGCACCGGCTGGAGGCCCGAGACGTGTCGCTCGACACGAAGGTCTTCGAGGACGGCGCCCGGTCGCTGGTCGACACCCTGCCGGCGGACGACCAGGACCAGGAGGAGCGCTTCTCCCGCGCCGAGGAGGGGGCGCTGCTCCGCGAGCGGCTGACGCAGGCCGTGGAGAACCTCGACCCGCGCGAGCGGTACATCGTCGAGACCCGGATGATGGCCGACCCGGAGGAGGAGCTGTCGCTCGCCGAGATCGGGCGCCGCCTCGGGGTGTCGCGCGAGCGGGCTCGGCAGCTCGAGGCGCGCGCGAAGAAGAAGCTGCGCGACCGCCTGCAGCCGCTGGCGGCGTAGCGCCTTGCCACAGGTGAGCGGCGGGCGATCACAAAAGCACGGAGCCCCGCCGGGGCGGGGCTCCGTGGTCGCAGGGGACGTAAGCCGAGTTCTGTTGCGCGGGGGGTCGCCCCCCTCGCGCTGGCGATCATTCCTCTAGGACGCGCGTCGCCGCGCGCCTCAAGCAGCCAACCCGGAGGCCTGGGGCGGGCAGCCCTTGCCGTGGCGGCGGTCGCCGCCGCGGACGCCTCCCTACGCGGCCTTGCTCCAGGTGGGGTTTGCCGTGCCGCCCTTGTTGCCAAGGGCGCGGTGGGCTCTTACCCCGCCGTTTCACCCTTGCCGCGCGGCGAGCCGGCGGAGGCTCGGAGCGCAGCCCGTCCGGGCAGGAGGCTCCTCGCCCTCGCGAGGCGCGCGGTGCGGCGGTCTGTTCTCTGTGGCACTTTCCTCGAGATCGCTCTCACCGGGCGTTACCCGGCACCCTGCCCTGCGGAGCTCGGACTTTCCTCCCGCGACCGGGTTCCCCCGGCCGCCGGCGATCGCCTGTCCCGCTGCGACGCGGCGAACATAGTCAAGGGACGCCCGAACGCCAAGACCTCCGCGCCGCGCGCCGGCCACGTCCCGGGCAGCGCGGGAACGGGCCTCTGCCGCGGTCCGCTGTGACAGCTGTGGCAATTTGCTATCGGCTCGTCGAGCCATCGAGTCATCAAGCCGCCGCCGCGGGCCTCGCCACGGCGGCATCGCGACGCGGGGCGATCAGGTGCGGCGGAGCTTCTGCGCCATCTGCGCACCCAGCTCGGCCGAGCGGTTCGACGCGGCCTCGACCGCGTCGATCAAGGTGCGCCGGAGCCCGCCGGCCTCCAGCGTGTGGAGCCCCGCGATCGCCGTGCCGCCGGGGCTCGTCACCATGTCCTTCAGGCGCCCGGGGTGCTCGCCGGTCTCGAGCTGCAGCTTGGCGGCGCCGTACACGGTCTGCGCCGCGAGCAGCAGCGCCGCGTCCCGGCCGAGGCCGACCTTCACGCCGCCGTCGGCCAGCGCCTCGATCATCAGCATGACGTACGCGGGGCCGCTGCCCGACAGGCCGGTCACCGCGTCGAGCAGCGACTCGTCGAGCACGACCACGCGGCCGACCGCCTGGAACAGGGCCCGCGCGATCTCGACGTCGTCGCTCGTGGCGTGGCTCCCGGCGGAGATCGCCGTGGCGCCGGCCAGCGCGATCGCGGCGGTGTTCGGCATGCTGCGGATGACGCGCGCGCCCTCCGGCAGGCGCGCCTCGATCGCGTCGATCGGCACGCCGGCCGCCACCGAGATGACGACGTCCGCGCGGCCGAGCCCCGACGAGATGGGCGCGAGGATCCGATCGACGATCTGCGGCTTGACGGCGATGACGAGCACGTCGGCCCACTGGCAGAGCGCCTCGTTGTCGTCGGTGGTCTCGATGCCGTACCGCGCGTGGAGGAACGAGAGCCGATCGCTCTTGAGATCGCTCGCCCTGATCTGCTCGGCGCCCACGGCGCCCCCCTGGACCAGGCCTCGGATGAGCGCCTCTGCCATGTTCCCGCCGCCAAGAAACCCGATCTTGCGCCCTCGCAGCCGGCCGTCGTCGCTCCCCATCGCCCTCGCTCGCCTCCAGGAGCGCGCACCCTAGCAGCCTTACCGAGCCCGCGGCTCAAATCTCGACGGACACCGCCGCCGGCGCGGCGTGCCGCCGGGGACGGGCGGCCCGGCGCGCGGCGCCCGCCCGGCCCAGCGCGCGGCGCGCGCCCTTGTCAGCGGACCTCGTGGGGTTATTTGTGCGGCGGAATGAACGCAGTCGGTCCCCTGTTCGCCGAACGCAGGACGGGACCTTTCGACTGCATGACGGAGATTCCATGATTCAAGCGGTTTCCTATCGCTCTCGCGCCTCGGCCCTGGCGCTGCTCTCGATGGCGGCGCTGGCGTTCGGCGGGTGCGGCCAGCAGGCTCACGCCACGCCCCCTTCCACCCAGGCCGCCGCCGCCGCGCCCTCCGCGGCGCCGCCGCCCGTCTCCACCGTGACGCTCCCGCCGGCGCCGGTGCCGGCCACCTTCGACGTCGCGGCGCTGTCCGAGCGGGTCAGGCCGATGGTCGTCAACATCACGACGACGCACGAGTCCCGCGGTCCCGAGGGGCTCGACCCCTTCGATTTCTTCTTCGGCCCGCACGGCGGCGGCCGGCTCAACCCCCGGGGCGGCCAGCGCCCGCCGCAGACGGCGCTCGGGACCGGCTTCATCATCGATCCGAGCGGCTACGTGGTGACGAACGAGCACGTCATCCACGAGGCCTCCGGCGTGCGCGTCCGGCTCGCCGACGAGCGGGAGTTCGAGGCCGAGGTCGTCGGCCGCGATCCCAAGCTCGATCTGGCGCTCCTCCGCTTGAAGGGCGCGAGCGGCTTGCCCGTGGCGCCGCTCGGCGACAGCGAGCAGCTGCGGGTCGGCGAGCACGTGCTCGCGGTCGGCAACCCCTTCGGGCTCGGCCACACGGTCACGCTCGGCATCGTCAGCGCGAAGGCGCGCGCGATCGGCGCGGGGCCGTACGACGACTTCATCCAGACCGACGCCTCGATCAACCCGGGCAACAGCGGCGGGCCGCTGTTCAACTGGCGGGGCGAGGTCGTGGGCATCAACACGGCGATCCGGGCGGGCGCGAACGGCATCGGCTTCGCGATCCCGGTCGACGCGCTGAAGGACGTGCTCCCGCAGCTCCGCGAGAAGGGCTTCGTCGAGCGCGGCAAGCTCGGCCTCTCGTTCCAGCCCGTCACGCGCGAGCTCGCCGCGGCGCTCCAGCTGGACACGCCCAAGGGCGCGCTCGTCGCCGAGGTCGAGCCGGGCGGGGCCGCCGCGCGCGCCGGCATCAAGCCGGGCGACGTGATCGTCGACGTGAACGGCACCCCGATCCTCCACGCCGAGGAGCTGCGGCGCAACGTGGCGCGCAACGCGCCCGGCTCGGAGATCGAGGTGACCGTGGTGCGCGGCCAGAAGCGGCAGGAGCTCCGGGCCAAGCTGGACGCGCTCCAGGACGAGGAGGGCGACGCGCAGGGCCGCGCGCGGCCGATCCAGGGCGCGCGGCCCGAGCGGCAGCAGAGCGCCGAGAAGCTCGGCATCCACGTCTCCGACGTGGTGGGCGGCGGGGTGCGGGTCGACGGGTTCGCGCAGGGCGTCGACACGCAGGAGCTCCAGGTGGGCGACGTGATCCTCGAGGTGAACGGCGCCCCGATCAAGGACGTCGCCGGCCTCCGCGCGGCCATCGGCAAGACCAAGGAGGGGTCGACGGCGCTCCTCAAGGTGCGGCGCGGCAAGGTCGTCCAGTTCGCGGCCGTGCCCATCCCCGCGCGCTGATCCCGCGGCGCGGCGCGCGCCGGTCCGCGCCGGTCCCCCCAGCATCACCCCGCGCCGCGCCGCCGGCCGGCGGCCTCCTCCCCGCCCTCCGACACGCTCGCGGGCGCGGCGCTCGCAGGCGCACCGCCGGCGGCGCGCGCCGCCTCGAGCGCTCGCTTTTCCGCCTCCGTCTGCTCCACCTGCGCCTCGAGCACGTCGGTGCCGAGGTAGCGGAAGACATAGATGCCCCCCACGAACATGCAGAGGAACAGGGTGAGCACCCGCCACAGGACGACGTACGGCACCACGAACGCGCCCTCGACCCAGGGCGACATGAGCGCGTTCGAGCCGAGCTCGGCGACGCCGCTCGCGCCGGGCGTGGGGCTCATGTAGAGCGCGAAGTTGAGCACCGTCTGCGTCAGGACGACCTGGACGACCGGCGGGCCCACCGAGACGAAGGTCGAGGGCGTCGTCGGGATGCCGAGCCCGAGCAGGATGAAGTAGGCGACGGCGAACCGCGACCAGAAGAAGCCGAACGTGAGCAGCAGCGCGGCGGCGTAGGCGCGCTTCCCGCGGCGCATGTAGATGCGGAAGCCCTTGTGGAACTCGTCCACGCCGTGCAAGACGCGCGCGGTCGTGGCGTGGGGTGCGGCGAGCGCGGCGTCGGCGCGGGCCCGCAGCCGGGGCACGCGCCGGGCGACCCGCATCGCGGCGCGCAGGAGCCCCCCGAGCGGCACCGACAGCGCGCGGACGATCGCCTTGAGCAGCGGCGGGTACGCCGCCGCGAAGATCAGCCCGACGAGCGCCGAGCCGAACATGGCGATGGTGAAGAAGAGCAGCCACTCGATCTGCGGGCCCCCGTGCAAGACCAGCATCCCGCTCTGCCGCAGCGCGAAGATGGCGACGGCCGAGAGGAGGAAGAACGAGACCGTGCACGAGGCGGTGAGCAGCTCCGCCGTGGCCACGTCGACGAGCCGCATGCCCCCGTGCACGAGCACGGCGGCCTGCGACGGCGCGGCGCCGGCCTGTCCCGGGGTCACGCCGGCGCAGAACATCAGCACGAACTCCGAGGTCACCGCGGTGCGCACGCGGAGCCCGGGCCAGAGCACGCGCCCGAGGACCCAGATCCTGAGGCCTCCGAACACGCCCTCTTGCAGCGCCAGCACGGCGCCGACGAGCAGCCAGCCCGGCCGCACGTGCGCGAGCCCGGCGGCGAGGCTCGCCTGCTTGTCGTGGATCTCGCTGTAGAGCACGTACGCGAACGACGCGAGCGTGAGCGTGACGATGACCTGGATGCCTCGGATCAGGGTGGCGCGGTTCATACGGGGGCGCGCAGCCGGGGTGATCGCATGCGCATGCCCCTATACCCTGTCGCCGGCGCTCGCGACCGTCATGCGGCGCCGCTCCCGCCGCGAGGCGCGCCGCAGAGCGGCCCCGACCACACGGCGCGCGCCGGTGCGAACCACGCTTCGCGGAGGCGTCTTCGCTCCTCCAGCGCGCCGCGCGCCGTCGTTCGTCGTCGACGCGAAGCGTGGCTGTCACGCGCGCCCCGCGCCTTTCGAGGCTCGGGCGAGGAAGATGTCTATTGCGTCGCCGAGGATGGCTCGCAATGCTGGCCGCCTCATGGCGGCACGTAAGATCGCTATCAGCACCGGCGGCGGCGACGCGCCCGGGCTCAACGCTGTGATCCGCGCGGCCACGCTCGGCGCGCTCGAGCGTGGCTGGGAGGTCTGGGGGATACGGCAGGGCTACCGCGGGTTGCTCGACGACTCGCCGGACGGGCTCATCCGGCTCGATCGCGAGCGTGTGCGGGGCATCGCGCACCTCGGGGGCACCATCCTGGGCACCGCGAACCGCGGCGATCCGTTCCACTACCCGACGCCGGGCGAGCACGGGCTCGTGCCGCGGGATCGGTCCGAGGATCTCGTGCGGCGGTTCCGCGCGCTGGGGTTCGACGCGCTCATCGCCGTGGGCGGCGACGGCTCGATGCGGATCGCGCACGAGCTCCTCCAGCGCGGGCTGCCCCTCGTCATCGGCGTGCCGAAGACGATCGACAACGACGTCTGCTGCACGGACATCACGTTCGGCTTCGACACGGCCGTGTCCATCGCGACCGAGGCGCTCGACCGGCTCCACACCACCACCGAGGCGCACGAGCGGATCATGGTCGTGGAGGTGATGGGGCGGCACGCCGGCTGGATCGCGCTCAACGCCGGGATGGCCGGGGGCGCGGACGTCATCCTGATGCCGGAGATCCCGTTCCGGTACGAGCCGATCGCCGACAAGATCCGCCTCCGGGAGTCGCGCGGGCGGCGCTTCTCCATCGTGGTGGCGGCGGAGGGGGCGTATTCGCAGGGGGGAGAGCTGATCATCAAGGACGCGGGCGACGCCTTCCGTCGCACCGCCGTCCTCGGGGGCGTGGCCGAGCGCGTCGCCAAGGAGCTCGCCGCCCGGACGGGCAAGGAGGCGCGCTCGATGGTGCTCGGCCACCTGCAGCGCGGCGGGGGGCCCACGACGGCGGACCGCCTGCTCGCGCTCCGCTTCGGCGCGGCCGCGGCGCGCTGCCTCGTCGAGGACTGCGGGAGCGGGATGGTCGCGCTGCGGGCGAACCGGATCGAGCTGGTCCCCCTCGACGAGGTCGCGGGAAAGACGAAGACCGTGCCGCTCGACTCGGACACGGTCGTCACGGCCCGCGAGATGGGCCTGTGCTTCGGCGACGAGCCGACCGGCCACTTCGCCGCGACCTGACCCGCGGGCGCGCGGGTGGGCTGCTGTCGGCCGTCGGCCCCGCAGGCGCCATGGTGGGACTGTCCAGGTTCGCCCTCGGCCGGCGTTTCGCGCAGCGCGTCGTCGGCCGGACGGCCTGAACGAGTCAACCAGCCTCGTGTTTGACACTCGTCGAAGGGGGCCGATATCTTGGGTTCCCCTCCGAACCCGCGCACACCCGGAACATGACGAAAGTCCTCGTATTTGAGAGCGATCCGGCGTTCGCCGGGGAGCTCCGCACGGAACTCGGCCGCCTTGGCTGCACCGTTCAGGTCGTCGACGACGGCAACGTCGGCCTGCAGGCCGCCGCGGCGGATCGCCCCGACCTCATCCTCCTGTCGATCGAGCTGCCGCGCATGAACGGCTTCTCGGTCTGCAACAAGCTCAAGAAGGACGTGCAGCTCAAGGACGTCCCGCTCGTCATCATGTCGAGCGAGTCGAGCGAGGAGACGTTCGAGCAGCACCGCAAGCTCAGGACGCGGGCGGAGGACTACATCCACAAGCCGATCGCGTTCGGCGAGCTCCTCGAGCACATCCGCAACTACGTCCCGCTCGACGGCGACGAGGCCGAGGCCGATCCGATCATGATCGACGAGGCCGAGGTGCTCGAGGCCGACATCGACGAGGACTCGGGCGATCCCACGATCATCACGGCGGCGGTGTCCTCGAACGGCACGCCCGCGAGCGTCGCGCCGCCGCCGCCCGCCGCGCCGAGGCCGCCGTCCGCCGCGCCGCCGCCGCCGCCGCCGCCGGCCCCGCCTCGGCCGCCGTCGGTCGCGCCCCGGCCGCCGTCCGCCGCGCCGCCGCCGCCCGCCGCCGCCGCGCAGGATCGCGCGCGGGCGCCAGGGCCGACGAAGCCGCCGCAAGCGCCCGCGGTGAGGTCGGATTCCGGCAAATCGGACGAGGACATCGAGGAGTTCATCGGCGGCGCGTTTACCCGGTTGATCCGCGACGAAGAGGAGGAGCGGACCGACGTCAGGCCCTCGGTCGCGCCGTCGACGCGGACGCCCTCGGTCGCGCCGTCGACGCGGACGCCCTCGGTCGCGCCGTCTGCGCGGACGCCCTCGGCCGCGCCGTCGACGCGGACGCCGACGTCCACCAGCACGCCGTTGCCGGCCTCGGCGCCGCCGCCGGTGAGCTCGTCGCCCGTGGCCGCCTACCGCGCGCCTGTCTCCGAGCGCGGGGGCGCCTACCGCGCGCCCGTCTCCGACCGCGGGGGCGCCTACCGCGCGCCCGTCTCCGAGCGCGGCAGGCTGACCCCTGCGCCGCCGGCGCCGCGATCCGACGCCGACGCGGGCGAGATCGAGCGCCTGCGCGCCGAGCTGGACCGGTCCAAGGACGAGATCGTCCGCCTCACCAAGGAGGTGGCCGCCGCGCGCGCCACGTCGCACCGCCTCGAGGGCGAGCTCTCTTCGGCGAACGACAGCAGCCAGGAGGCGGCCCGCCTGCGGCGCGAGCTCGATGAGCTCAGGGCGAAGGCCGCGACCGGCAGCAGCCCCTCCAGGCCCGGCGGCGTGTCGAGCCGCGAGTTCCTCGATCTGCGCGAGGCGCTGAACAAGAAAGACAAGGAGATCCTCGCGCTCCGCGACCAGATGTCGCGCAAGGACAAGGAGCTCCTGGAGCTCCGGGATCAGGCGCTGTCGCTCGAGCGGGAGAAGGCCGACCAGGTCGACCGCATCCTGGAGCTCGAGCGCGCGAGCGAGGACCTCGACGCGCAGGTGGCGTCGCTGCGCGCGGACAAGGAGCTCGCCGCAAAGCGCGCCGACGACTTCAGGGCGCGCGCCGAGAAGCTGCAGGCGCAGATCGCCGGCCGCGACGCGGATCTGTCGGCGGCCCGGCAAGCGTTGATGGACGCGGAGGCCGCGCACACGGAGGCGCTGCGCTCCGCGGCGGACGAGAGGGCGCAGGCGATCGCCGCCGTCGAGGCGTCGGCGCGGCGCGAGATCGAGGAGAGCGCGCAGGCGGAGCGGGAGCGCTTCGAGCAGGCGGCCGCGGCGCACCGGGCGGAGGTCGAGCGGCTGAGCGCCGAGCACGCCGCCCGCGTGGAGCAGCAGGCCGCCGAGCACCGCGCGGCCGCCGACAGGCTGGCCGGCGAGCACGCGGCGGCCATCGACAAGCTGGCCGGCGAGCACGCGGCGACGCTCGAGCGGGCAAAGGCCGAGCACGCGGCGACGGCGGACGGCCTGAGAGCGGAGCACGCCGCTGCCATGGACGGCCTGAGGGCGGAGCACGCCGCCGTCGTCGATCGGCTCAGGGCCGAGCATGCCGCGGCGATGGATGGCCTGAGGGCGGAGCACGCTGCGGCGCTGGACCGGCAGAGGGCGGAGCACGACGCGGCGGTCGCGACGTCGCAGCGCGAGCACGAGGCCGCCGTCGAGGCGCTCCGGCGCGAGCACGCGGGCGAGACCGAGCGGCGCGACCGGGAGCACGCGGCGGCGCTGGACGCGGCGCGCGCCGAGCACGCCGCCGCGCTGGACGCGGCGCGCGCGGAGCACGCCGCCGCCGTCGAGCGCATGAGCGCGGAGCACGCGGCCGCGCTGCAGGGGGCGCGGGCCGAGCAGGTCGCCGCGCTCGAGCGGCAGCAGGGCGAGCACGCGACCGCCGTCGAGGCGCTGCGGGGCGAGCACGCGACCGCCGTCGAGGCGCTGCGGGGCGAGCACGCGGCCGCCGTCGAGGCGCTGCGGGGCGAGCACGCGACCGCGCTGGAGACGCTGCGGCGCGAGCACGCGGACGACAGGGAGCGGCGCGATCGCGAGCACGCGGCCGCGCTGGAGGCGCTGCGGACCGAGCACGCGGCCGCCGTCGAGGGGCAGGCGAACGAGCACGCGCGGGCGCTCGAGGCGGCGCGAGAGGACTTCGCGGCGCGGCTCGCGGCGCGAGAGCGCGAGCTCGTCGAGGAGCGCGAGGAGGCCGTGCGCGCCGCCGAGCAGGCGCACGCGGCGCGGGTGGCCGACCTCGAGGCGCGCGCCGCCGAGCGGCAGGCGCAGATCGAGGCGGCGCACGCGCAGGCGCTCACCGACCTCCGCGGGGCGCATCAGGCCGAGATCGCCGAGCGCGAGGCCGCGTGGGCGGCGCAGAAGCACGAGCTGGACGAGATCGCCCGCGGGCTCTCCACCGAGCTCGGGCAGGCGCGCAACCAGGTGGCGCACCTCGAGGCCCGGGCGCACGAACTCGATCAGCAGCTGGAGCAGCGCGCGGGCGAGCTCTCCGCCCGCACCGGGGAGCGCGACCGCCTGCAGGGCGAGCTCGCCGAGCGGGCGCGCGACGTCGAGGCGCTCCAGGGCCGGCTCGCCGAGGCCGAGCAGCGGGAGAGCGAGCTCGGCGCGCAGCTCTCGCACCGGACCGAGGAGCGCGACACCCTGAGGACGCAGGGCGAGCAGCTCGCGGAGCAGCTCGCCGTCGAGCGAGCCCGCCTGCAGAAGGCGCGCTCGAAATGGGGCGAGGACCGCGCCTCGCTGGAGCGCGCGCGGGAGGCGCTCGCCTCCGCGCTGTCGCAGATCGAGCAGAACGAGGTGCTGTCGGTCGAGTGAGCCGGCGGCGCTCGCTGGCGCGGGCGGCGCGCGGGGCGATCAGCGCGAGAGCGCGGCCGCCCCGAACGCCTCGGGCAGGAGCGCTGCCAGCGAGGTGAGCCGGGCCGGCGCGCCGCCGTCGGCGGCGATGAGGCGGATCGGGAGATCGGCGGCGAACTCGGCGAGGGTCTGCCGGCACATGCCGCACGGGCTGCCGAGGACGGGTCCGCTGGTGGCGACGGTGAGCGCGATCGGGTCGCGCTCGCCGGCCGCGACCATCTGCACGATGGCCGAGCGCTCGGCGCAGATGGCGAGCCCGTACGAGGCGTTCTCGACGTTGCAGCCGGCGAACACGCGGCCGGATCGCACGAGGATCGCCGCGCCCACCCAGTAGCCCGAGTACGGCGCGTGCGCGCGCTCCCGGACGGCGAGCGCCGCCCGGTCGAGCGCGTCCCAGTCGATCGCCGGCGCCGCCCCGGCCGCGGCGGGCGCCTCGCCGGCGTCCTGCGGGGCGCGGCTCACGACGCCGCGCTCCCGGCCGCGGCCTCGGCGCCGACGCGGCGGACCCACGTCGAGAGCAGCGCCGTGAACCGAGCGCGCGCCCTCCGGGCGGTCTCCTCGACCTCCTTGTGATCGAGCTCGCGCTGGGTCAGGCCCGCCGCGAGGTTCGTGATGCACGAGATGGCCGCGGCCGGCACGCCCATGTGCCGGAGCGCGATGATCTCCGGGACGGTGCTCATCCCGACCGCGTCTGCCCCGAGCGTGCGCAGCATCCGGATCTCCGCCGGCGTCTCGTACGTCGGGCCGAGCAGCCCGGCGTAGACGCCCTCGCGCAGCGGGACGCCGGCTTCGCTCGCCGCCGCCCGCGCGAGATCGAGCAGCCGGGGATCGTGCGCGTAGGTCATGTCGGGGAAGCGCTTGCCGAGCGCGTCGTCGTTCGGCCCGACGAGCGGGTTCGTCCCCATCAGGTTCAGGTGATCGGTGAGCAGCATGAGATCGCCGGCGGCGAAGCCGGGGTTGATGCCGCCGGCCGCGTTCGTCAGGAGCACGGCGCGGCAGCCGAGCCGCGCGAGCACGCGCACGCCGAACACGGCCTTCGCCGGCGGGTGCCCCTCGTAGAGGTGCGCGCGGCCCTGCAGGCAGGCGACCGGCACGTCCCCGACGCGCCCGGCGCAGAGAAAGCCCGCGTGCCCCTCGACGGCGGGCCGGGGCATGCCGGGGATCTCGGCGTAGGGGACCTTCACGAGCCCGGAGAGCTCGTCGCCCCAGCCCCCGAGCCCTGAGCCCAGCACCACACCGACGCTCGGAAGCGCCGGAATTCGTTGGCGAATGACGCGTGCGGCTTCGTCGAGCTCGGCCAGGAGGGTCATCGCGACAAGCTACCCCAGGGCGACGCAAAGGGTAAACGTCGCAGATGCACAGCGACATCGACCGTGATAGGGTCGCCGCCCTTTCGGGGCAAGTGACGACGATGGGCACCAAGATCGAAGATTTCTTGAAGGAAAAGAAGATCGACCCCCGCCGCATCCTGGCGGCGTCGGTCAAGATCGAGCGGCTGCAGCCCGAGGATCGGGCGATCCGCCTGACCAAGCGGCTGGCGCGCGGCAGCGAGGACGCCGCGAAGAAGAAGGAGGCCGCCGGCGCGAAGAAGCCGCGCAGCGGCCGCCCGGTGACCGACCGCACGCTGAGCGCCGCGTTGCAGGGCAAGCCGATCAGCGGCCCCGCGAAGACGCGCCTGCTGCGCGCGGTCAACCGCATCCTGGAGCAGAAGAAGCAGGAGAAGGTCGAGCTGTCGGCGCTCTTCGACCTGCCGAAGAAGGGTGGCGCCGCGGCGGAAGGCGCCGAGGCCGCGGGCTGATCGTACCGGACGGCCCGGACCCCTACGGCTCTTTCCACCGCCCGGCTTGAGCGCACGTCGGCCCCAGGCCGGAGCGGGCTCAAGCCGGGCACCTTTTTGTAGGTCCGGGCCTGACGCCGGTCGCTACACGCGATCGCGGCGGCGGGAGCCCAGCTCGAGCAGGTCGGCGGCCACGAGGGCCACGGTCAGCGACACGGCGATGATGATCATGCGCTGGAAGGTCGCGCCAATGTGCCCGGAGGAACAACTTTTGTGCGCTTCCGGGCGTCACTGCGGGCCCGGGGGCGGCGCCACGCGCGCGCGAGGCCACGCAGCGGCCTGAATGATCCGGCTGCCGGGCGCATCAGAGGCTTTGTGCATACCGTGGAGGTCGAGACGGGGGCGTTATGGGCGCACCTCTCGCGGTCGTTCTTGTTTCCCCTCGGCTGGGGTGCGCCGGCCGGCCGCGCGGACGAGCTGCCCGCCCGGGCGGCCGAGGGCGCGCGCGTAGCGCTCGACGTGACGTCCGCTGGCGACGACCTCTCTCGCCGCCCGGAGCTGGTCGCCTCGCCATCGAGCTCCATGAGCGCCGAAGGGGCGGATAGGCTTCCGCCCGTGACCGAGCCCGACGACGTGGGCGAGTGGATCCGCCGCTTCCAGAGCGGCGACCCCACGGCTTTTGCCGAGATTTTCCGCCGCTATCGCCGCGACGTCGCGCGGCTCGTCTTCCGGATGCTCGGACCGTCCGCCGACGCGGAGGACGTCATCCAGGAGGTGTTCATCCAGGTGCACCGGAGCCTGGGGGACTTCCGGGGGCAGTCGAAGTTCACGACGTGGCTCCACCGGGTGACGGTCAACGCCGTGCTGATGGCCCGGCGCGCGGCGCGCTCCCGGCCGGTGTTTGCGGGCGAGCCCAGCGTCGAGCTCGAGGTCGACCGCGGCATGCTCCCGGACGAAGACGCCGCCCGCGCCCGCAGGATTGACGCGTTCCGTCGGGTGCTGGAGCGCCTCCCCGAGAAGAAGCGGGTCGTCTACGTCCTCCACGAGCTCGAGGGGATCGCGCCGACCGAGATCGCGGAGATCGTCGGCGCGCCGGTCCTGACCGTCCGGACGCGCCTGTTCTATGCGCGCCGCGAGATCGAAGCGATGATGCGCGCCGAGCCCGCGCTCGCCCAGCTCGCCGCCGAGCTGGCCGAGGGCGGCGCGGACAAGGCGGACGGCGCAGGTCCGGAGGCGGCGCGCGCGCGGGTTTCTGTGGGAGGCGCCGCCGTGCGGTATCCCGCGGCGGATGGATCGGCTGTCGACGCGGAGGACATGTGAGCGGCGCAAAGCAGTACGAGCGGGCACGGGAGCACATGGAGCGGCTGCTCCGCGCCGAGGAGCCTCCGGAGCCCCGCTGGGACGAGATCGAGCGCGAGCTGTTCGCGCGGATCGAGCGGCCCGCTCCGGTGCGCCGCGCCGCTCCGCCGCGGCGCTCGCCGCTCGGGCGCGCGCTCGCGTTCGCGGCGGCCGCGGCGGCCATCGCGTTCGCGGTGCTCGCGGCCGGGCGCTCCGCCCCGCCCGTCGTGGCGACGTCGACGCCGCCGCGCGCCCGCGATCTCGCGGACGTGCCGAGGGCCGCCGGGGCGGCCGACGATCTGGATTTCCGCGCCCTCCGGCCCGGCGACGCCGTCGAGACCGCCGCCCACGCGATCTCCTTCGCCGACGTCGGCTCGGTGCGCTGGACGCTGCTGCCGAACAGCCGCGCCGTGGTGCGCGCCGTCGGCGCGGCGGGGGTCGGCCACGTGATCGCGCTCGAGCGTGGCTCGGTGCGGGCCGACGTCGTCACGCGCGCGCCGGAGGAGGGCCTCGTCGAGGCGTTCGCCGTCGAGGTGGACGGCACCCGCGTCGCGGTGCACGGCACGCTCTTCACCGTGACCCGCCTCGCGGATCGCGTGGAGGTCGACGTGGAGCACGGCACCGTCGCGGTCGGTCCCGCGGCGTACCGCGGCGCGACCACCGCGCACCTGCTCGTCGGTCCGTCGCGCGGCACCTTCTCGCTCGACGGCGGCCGCGAGGCGCGCCTGCTCCAGCGCCCGGCACCGGAGGGCAACGCCGCGCCGGAGGGCAACGCCGCGCCGGAGGACGCCGCGCCGGAGGGCAGCGCCGCGCCGGAGGACGGCGCGCCCGCCGCCTCCCCGACGGAGCCGGCGCGTCCACCCGCGCCGCCCCGGCCCACCGCCGGCGCGACCGCCGGCACCGCCGGCGCGACCGCCGGCGTGCGCCCGCCGAGCGGCGCCGCCGCGGCCCGTGTGGTCGTCGCTCAGGCGGAGGAGACCGCCGCCGCGCCCGCCGCGCCCGCCGCCCCGGCGGTCGCCGCGCCGCCCTCGGCGGTCGCGGAGCCGACTCCCGCGCCGGCGATCGAGCCGGCGCCGGCCGCCCCGGCGTCGGTCGCCGACGTTCAGGCGACGCCTCCCCCGCCGGCGCTGACCCCGGCCTCCGTGCAGTCGCAGCTGTCGAGCTGTTTCGCGCGCGAGGCGGCGGGCGGCCCGTCCCTGGTCCGCAAATCGGTCGCCTCGACGCTGCGCATCTCCGTGCGACCGGACGGCAGCGTCGCCGCCATGCGCTTCGACCCGCCGCTCCGGCCTGCGCTGCAGGCCTGCGCCCAGGGCCTCTACCAGGGGCGCTTCGCGGGAGGCCCGATGCACCTCGCCATCCCCTTCATCATCGAGGACTGAGCGCGGCCGCGGCGAGGAGCGCCGCGCGGCACGTCGCGCGGAGGCTCAGAGCGAGCCGAGGAGCTGCGTGAGCGCGTAGGTCTCCCGCGCCCCCATCACCCCGAACTGCACCCCCATCCCCTCGGGGGTGGTCCATCGCACGACCGACGGGATCGCGGCGGCCTGCTTCAGGCCCTCCAGCGACAGCAGCACCTCGATGCTCGCCCCGAAGGGAGCCGGCGAGGTGGTCTCGATGAACATCCCGCCGAGGCTGATGTCGCGACATATCGCATCGATGCGCGGGCCGTCGCCGATCCGGAACGCGATCGAGAGCTCGATGGGCTTGCGCGGGTGCTTGCGGTGATCTCGCACGTTCCTCGCTGGTTCGGTGCGCGGCGCTGGAGGTCGCCGCGTGGGGTATTCTGAGGCGCGGAGGAGACGATCAATGTCGCGAGCCGAGAGCGCCTCTGTCAAGCGCCGGGAGCCGCGCTCGGCCCCGTCGACCCCGTCGACGCGCCGCCCGGCCGGTGGGCTTCCTCATCTTCTTCCCGCACGCGCGATCGAGGAGCGCGCGCCGGAGCGCCGCGGCTTACGGCGGCACCTCGAAGGCTGGGAGCCGGGGCTCGTGGCCGTCTTCATCGCGGGCTCCGCGGCGATCCTCGCGGTGCCGCGCGCGGTCGAGCCCGCCGAGCTGCCGCTGCCGCTCGCCGACGCGCGCGCGATCGCGCGGGTGCGGGACGCGGACATCGCCCGCGCCCGCGAGGCCGAGCAGCTCGGGCTCGACGCCGAGGTGCGCGCGCTCGGCTCCGCCATCCGCGCGTTCGGGATCGTCGACGCCGACGCGGACCACACCGAGGCGGAGCTCCTCGCCGCGCGCAAACGCGTGATCGAGGCCACCGGCCCCGCGCTCGCCCAGGGGGACGAGGCGGTGCTCCGGCTGCGCGCCTTCCAGATGAGCTCGTTCGTCCGCGAGGTGCGCCGCTTCGAGGCGACCGGCGAGGCGTCCGACGAGCTCCGCGAGCTCGGCGGCGACTTCCCCGGGCTGCTCCGCCGAAACGCGTGGCTGACGGCAGGGGGCGCGGGGTGGCGCGACGGCGGCGAGGCGCGCCGCGTCGCCATGGACGGCGCCGCGCTCGGGGCGCTGTTCAAGAAGCGCTGGGACGCCATCGTGGGCCTGCGGCGCGCGCCGTTCGGCGTGGCGCTCGACGAGGAGCGCGCGCTGTACAGGTTCCTGCTGTCGCATCCGCTCAGCGGGAGGAGCGCGCAGGAGCTCGCGGCGCCTCCCGCCGCGGAGACGGCGGCGCGCCTCGAGCCTCAGGCGGGCGAGCCGGGGCCGCGCTCGCCCGCGGCGGCGCTCCGGGCAGCGGAGGCGCAGCGCGCCGAGGAGCACTACCGCCTGAAGAAGATCGACGAGCTCGCCGCGCTCGATCCGGCGTATCCCAGGCACCTCGCCCGCGGCATCGCGCTCTACCGGCTGGGGAAGTTCGTGCAGTCGGCGGACGCCTTCCGCAGCCACCTGGACCAGCACCCCGACGGGGCGCACACGCTGCGGGCACAGAACTTCCTGCGCGCGGCGCTGGAGCGCGCGAGCGAAGAGCGGTTCTAGCGCGGCGCTCTTTCCGCCGGGCGAGCGCGCGCTGGACGAGCGCGTCGAGCTCGCCGCGCCGTCACGGGCCCCTGCGCATCCCGCCGGGCCGGTAGGGGCGCCCGCTGATCCCCTTGGCGGGGTTGCCGTGCCCGCCGCGCCCCCGGCGCGTCTCCATCTCGTTCATGATCCCGTGCATGGCCGACGCCTGCAGGAACCGGCGAGCGGCCGGAAACACCTCCTGCTCCTCGCAGGTCACGTGCCGATGGTACGCGGCGCGCAGGTCCTCGATGAGCTGGGGGAGCTTCTCCAGCGCCTCGGGGCCGCCGTCTCGCTCGATCGCGGCGCGCAGCTCGTTGATCGCGCGCTGATGCGCCTTGTGCTCCTGCCGGAGGCGCTCGAGCGTCGGCGCGATGGCCTCGAGCACCGCGAGCCGCGGGAACAGCGAGCGCTCCTCGTCCTCGTGGTGCCGGCTCATCGATCGCTCGAAGTAGGCCACCACGCTGGAGAGGCCCTCGAGCGCGGCGGCGCGCCCGCGGGGATCGCCGAGCGCCCGCGCGGCGCGCGCGAGGTCGTTCAGGTTCTCTTCCAGGCTCCGGTGAGCGGAGGCGAGCTTCTCGAGCGGATCGTTCCGGTCATCGGACATCAATCGATGATCGAACAAGAGCGCGCACGCGTGGAAGTCATTTTCTCTCCGCGCATGCGGTTTGGCGCGCCGCGCGCTGGCCATCCGACCCCCTCGCCGCCTGGCCAGCGCGGGGACGACATCCCACCTTGAAGGAAGGATCGCGCCGCGGCGCAGCGCGGGCCGCTACGGGAGGCTCGCGTTGCGGGGCAGCTCGAGCCGCAGCTCGGGGGCCAGCATCTCGCGCGCGAGGTGCACCTCGAGCAGGTCGATGACAGGGCTCTTCGACACCGCCCGGAGCCGCTCGTCCGCGCCCGCATCGCCGGCCGCCTTCTTGGCCATGGCCGTGTAAAATTGCGCTTCCACGCGCTGCGCCGCGTTCTGGGCGAGCTTGCCGAGATCCGCGTCGCTGATCTTGCCGTTCGCCCACGCCGCGAGCTTTCCTGTCCAGGACGCGCGGTTCACCGCGCTGTCCAGCGCGCGGCCCGCGGTGCCGTCCGTCGCGACGCCGAGGGAGCGCTCCAGCAGGAGGACCCAGAGCCCGCCGTAGACGAGATCCTCCTCGTCCAGGTTCGCCTCGAGGCCGCGCTTCAGCGCCCGCCGCGCGGCGGGGAGATCGCGCTCGACGAGCGCGCGCCCCACGGCGTCGAGCATCGTGGCGCCGAGCTGCGGCGGCTCGGCGGCCACCAGGGCGAACGCCCGCTCGTAAGCCCGGGTCGCGCCCTTCTCGTCGCCGTAGCCGTCGAGGATGCGCCCGAGCAGCCGCTCCGTCCGCGCCTTGGCGCCGGGATCCCGCGCGCGCTGCCGGGCGTCGAGCGCGGCGGCGAGCGCCGCGTCGAGCGACTCCTTGGCCCGGTCCTGCGTGCCGGCCTCGCGGTGGAGCTCGAAGGCGAGCAGGTGCGCCTGGATGACCTCGAGCGGCGCGGTGCGCGCGTCCGGCGCGCCCAGCGCCCGCCGCACGTCCTCCAGCGCGGCCTGGAGCTCGCCGGACTGCCGCTCGGCCATCGCGAGCAGCGTGAGCCCGTTGACCGTCGGCTCGGCCGCCGTCGCCGCGCGGAGCAGCGGCAGCGCGCCGGCGAGGTTGCCGGCGCGCAGCTCGAGCGACGCCATGAGGGACCGGACGCGCGCGCCCGACGGATCCACCGCGGCGCCGCCGCGCGCCGCCCGGTCGGCGAGCACGAGCAGCGGACCCGCGGCGTTGTAGGTGCGCCGCGCGGCCTCGAAGTCGTCGTTCGACGCCTCCTCCGAGAGCGCGCCGAGCACGAGCCCCAGCGCGGACCCGAGCGCGCCGGCGCTCGGGCGGTCGCCGAGCGCGCCGGCCAGGAGGAGCGGCGTCGCCTCCGACATGCCGAGGCGGATCATCACCTGGGAGAGCAGCGCGGCGCTGTCGTAGCTCTGCGGGTCGCGCCGGTAGGCCTCCAGGGCCGTGCCCCAGATCGCCCCGTCGAGCAGGTCCTGCAGCATCCCGGTCTCGGCGTCGCGCTCCTGCGTGTCGTGGTGGGCGAAGGCGGCCGCGAGCGCCTGCCACGAGACCGCGTCGCCGTCGGACGCCGCGGCTTTGAGCCGATCGTACAGGCCGGGCGGGATCACCCGGCGCGCGCTCGTGCGGTCGATCTGCTCGAGCGCGCCCTGCGCGTCCCCCCAGCGCAGGAACAGCGCGGCCATGCTCGCGCCGCCCGACTCCAGCGCGCGCGCCGCCTCGACCGCCTCCTCGCGCTCCGGCCGCTTCCCCCCTTGCCGGTACTCGATGTTGAACTCGATCGCCCGGTCGATCCACGCCGCGGTGGCGGCGGCCGCGCGCTGGATCGCCTCGGGGCGGCTGTCGAGGAGGGCGCGCGAGACGGACGCGCGCTGCTCCATGCCGAGCTGCTCGAGCGGCCCGCCGGTGCGCGTATCCTTCATCCAGCGATCGAGCGCGGCGAGGTGCTCGTCGACCTCGGCGCGGGCCCGGCTGCCGGCCGGCAGCGCGGCGGCGCGGAGCTCCATGAGCGCCCGCACCCGCCCCTCGTCGCCGCGGGGGCTCAGCCGCTCGATCGCGCCGGCGAGGGCGCGCTCGCCCACGGCGTCGATCATCTCGGCGTGGCCCTCGCCGGGACGGACGAGGTAGAGCGCGCCGCGGACGCTGTCGACGCCCCGGCTCGGCTGCCCGGCGTGGAAGCGCGCCGCCGCGTGCGCGAGCTGCCGGCGGACCACGCCGATGAGCAGGCCCGTGCGCTGCGGGCTCTGCTTGCCGTCGCGCACGATCGTGTAGAGGCTGGCGGAGAAATCGGCGTCGCGGACCTCGACGGGGGCGGCGCGGCCTTCGGCGCCGGGCGGCCCCTTCGCCCCCGGCGTGCCGGAGGCTGCGCAGGCGAGGGGAGAGAGCGCGAGGGCGAGCGCGGCGAGACCCCGGGCGAGACGGCGCCGGGGGGGCAGGGTCGGCAGCGACATTGCGAGGCAGTGTACACGGGCACAGCGTGCGCGCACCCCCCGGTCCGCTCTGTCTTCTGCGCTACCGCGCGCTCCAGCGCTACCGCGCGCCGTCGCCGAGCTTGCGGCCGAGCAGCTTGGAGGCGAGCGTTTCGCCGAGCTCGCTCATCATCAGCTGCTCGACCACCGCGTCGGTCGCGCCGCGCTCCGCCTCGCTCGCGTACTGGAACTCGATGCCCATCCCCGCCGGGGCCGTCTCCGTCGCCTCGGCGGGCATCACGATCCACTTCACCCGGCCGCGGAGGCGGAGCGGCTCGGCCAGGTTGCGGATCGAGAGGGCGAAGACGAACTCCGTGCCGATCGCGAGCGGGCGCTCTGTTCGGATGAAGGTCCCGCCCTTCGAGATGTTGCGCGTGTAGTCGGCGAAGAACGTGTTGAGTCGCTTGTACTCCACGCTCAGCTCGATCGCGGCGCGATGGGCTGAGCGGCGGTCTGGCTCCGTCACGGCTCCACCCTACCACGCCGCGCGAGGGCCAGAGTAAAGTCGCCGGCCATGGAACTCGGTCATGTCAGGGCGGCGCTCGCGAGCGGGCGGCGCAGGGCCTCCGCGCTCAAGGACGGGGCGCTCGTCGCCGGACGGGCGGTGACGCAGACGGGGCTCCTCGCCGCGCTGCGTTGGCCGGGGCTCAAGGTCCTCGCGCGCGAGCTCGCGAAGGGCAAGGCGAACCCGTCGCTCCTCTTCCGGTTCTACGCCGAGAACAGCCCGCACCGCATCGCGGTGATCGATCCACGGAGCCTCGGGCCGCGGAGCCTCGGGCGCCGCGCGGCCGAGGGGGAGGCGACGGCCCCGGCCGAGGACCGGGTCTACTCGTTCTTCGCGCTGAACGAGGCGATCGAGCGGCTCGGCCACGCGCTCGACCGGCGCGGCGTCGGCCCGGGCGCGACCGTGCTGCTCGCGCTCAAGAACCGCCCCGAGTTCGTGATGTGCCAGATCGCGCTCGCCCGCGTCGGCGCGTCCGTGGTGACGGCCTCCTGGCGATCGACCCCGGCCGAGCTCTCGTACCTCGCCGGCCACTCCGGGGCGCGGCTGCTCGTGTTCGACGCCGACATCGCCGACGTGATCCGCGAGGCCGCGCCGCGGCTCGAGGGGATCCCGCCCGAGGCCATGATCGCGGTCGGCGAGGGCGCGCCGGGCTTCTCGCGCTTCGACGAGCTCCTCGCCGAGCCCGGCGCCGCGCCGGACCGCAGCGAGCGCGCGGCGGTGGTCATGTACACCTCCGGCACGACCGGCAAGCCGAAGGGCGCGGTGCGCGGCTTCGGCGGCGGGGTCGTCATGTCGGCGCTCGGCGCGATCGGCGCGACCCCGATGCGCGCGGGCGACGTGCACCTCGCGGTGTGCCCGCTCTACCACCTCACGGCGTTCGGCTTCGTGAACCTGTCGCTCGTCCTCGGCGCGACGATCGTGATCTTGCCGGAGTTCCATCCGGAGCTCTTCCTCGAGGCGATCCAGCGCTACCGCGTGACCACCACGGCGGTCGTCCCGACGATGCTGCACCGCGTGCTCGAGCTCGGCGAGGCGCGCATCCGCGCCCACGACACGTCGTCGCTCACCGCGATCTTCACCGGCGGCGCGCCGCTGCCGCCGGCGCTCGCGGCCGAGGTCATGGGGGTGTTCGGCGACAAGCTCTTCAACTTTTACGGCGCGACCGAGACGGGCATCGTGACGATCGCGGGCCCCGAGGATCTGCGCGCGTCGCCGGGCACCATCGGGCGCCCGGTCGCCGGCAGCGCGCTCCTGCTCGTGGGCGACGACGGCAGGCCGTGCCGGGACGGCGAGGTGGGTGAGCTCTACGTAAGGAGCCCCCTGCTCGTGTCCGGCTACCACAGAGATCCCGGCGCCACGCGCGAGTCGACGCTGGACGGCTACTTCTCGGTCGGCGACCTCGCGCGCCGCGACGCGCGCGGCTGCTACCACATCGAAGGCCGCAAGCGGGACCTCATCATCTCCGGCGGCGTGAACGTGTACCCCGCCGAGGTCGAGGCGGTGCTCCACGATCACCCGGCGGTCGCCGAGGCCGCCGTGGTGGGGGCGCCGGATCGCGCCTGGGGGGAGCGGGTGCGCGCGTTCGTCGCGCTGCGGCCCGGCGCGTCCGCGAGCGAGGACGACATCAAGGCGCACTGCCGCGCCGCGCTCGCGGGCCCCAAGGTCCCGCGCGAGATCGTCTTCGTCGACGCGCTGCCGCGCAACCCGACGGGCAAGGTGATGAAGCGCGAGCTCGCCGGACCCGAGCGGAAACCAGCGGGATAGGCGCGCCGCTAGCCGCTGTCCCGGGGGGGCGATCGATGCTATTTCGCACCTCGTGCGGGATCCGTACGAGGTATTGGGCGTCGAGCGTTCCTCGACGCAGGATGAAATCAAGAGCGCTTTCCGGCGGCTCGCCGCGCAGCACCATCCCGACAAGAACCCGGGGGACCAGGGCGCGCACGTCCGCTTCAAGGAGCTGAACGCGGCCTACCAGATCCTGAGCGACCCGCAGAAGCGCGCGGCGTTCGATCGGTTCGGCCCCGCCGCCGTCGGCGCCGCCGCCGGCTCGGGCTTCCAGGGCGTCCCCTTCGACATGCAGGACCTCAACCTGGACGCCATCTTCGGCGACCTGCTCGGCGCCCTCGGCATCAAGGTGGGCGACCGCGGGACGCTCCAGAAAGAGGTGCGCATCAGCTTCGAGGAGGCGGCGTTCGGCTGCACGAAGCAGATCACCTACGATCGCGTCGAGCCGTGCGGCGACTGCGCCGGCTCGGGCTCGGCGCCCGGCTCGTCGACCGAGCGGTGCGCCGCGTGCGCGGGCCGCGGCCGCGTCCGGATGCAGCAGGGGATGTTCCCCATCGCGATCGAGCGCCCGTGCGGCAAGTGCCGCGGCACGGGGCGGATCGTGATCGACCCGTGCAAGACGTGCCGCGGCGCCGGCCTCGCGGCGAAGCAGAAGACGATCGAGGTGACCATCCCCGCGGGCGTGGAGAACGGCGCGACCCGGCTCGTGGAGCGCGGCGGCAACGCCGTCCGCCCCGATCGAGGGCCGGGCGACCTCGAGCTCACCATCCGCGTCGCGCCGCACGAGCTCTTCCGCCGCGTCGGCGACGACGTGGTGTGCGCCGTGCCGATCTCGTTCGCGCGCGCGGCCCTCGGCGGCGAGCTGGAGATCCCGACGCTCGACGGCAAGGGCCGGCTGCGGATCCCCCCGGGCACGCAGCCCGGCGCGGTGCTCCGCATCAAGGGCAAGGGCATACCGCGCCGCGTCGTCGGCGGGCGCGGCGATCAGCTCGTCGAGGTGAGCGTCGAGGTGCCGACGCAGCTCACCGCCTCGCAGAAGGAGCTCATCTCCCAGCTGGCGAAGGAGCTCGGCGAGAACGTGCAGCCGCAGCAGGTCACCTTCATGGACAAGCTCAAGGGGCTGTTTGGTTGACCCGCCCCGCGCCCGCGGGCGATCCTCTCCGTCCCGCTGAACGCCGGGGCACGAGCGCTGCCTCGAGCGCCTGCGCCGACACGGCGACGGAGGCATCGGACATGGACAAGCCGAAGTTCATCGACGTCCTGAGCGACTCGACGGGAGAGACGGCCGAGAAGGCCGTGCGCGCCGCGCTGCTCCAGTACCCGGACGCGGGGGTGCAGATCCGCCTCCACACCCGGGTGCGCACGCCGGAGGTCGCGCGGCCGGTGCTCGAGCGCGCGGCCCGGGAGGGCGCGCTCGTGGTGTTCACGGTGGTGAGCCCCGAGCTGCGCGAGTTCGTGCACGCCTCGACGGCCCAGCTGAACATCGAGGCGATCGATCTGATCGGCTCGCTCATCGTCCGGCTCGGCACCTTCCTCGACCGGGAGCCGATCAACCTGCCGAGCGCGATGCTGCCGCTGAGCGAGGAGTACTTCCGGCGCATCGAGGCGGTGGAGTTCGCGGTGAAGAGCGACGACGGCAAGGAGCCGCGGAATTTCAAGCGGGCGGACATCGTCCTCGTCGGCGTCTCCCGCACGTCGAAGACGCCGCTGTCGACGCTGCTCGCGCAGCGCGGCCTCAAGGTCGCGAACCTGCCCCTCGTGCTCGGCGTGGCGCCGCCGCCCGAGCTCATGGACGCCCCCCAGGACCGGGTCGTCGGCCTGACCATCGGGATCGACCAGCTCTGCGCGATCCGGCAGGCGCGCCTGCGCCAGCTCGGGATGCCGGCCGAGACCAACTACGCGATGCGCGAGCACGTCCGGCAGGAGCTCGACTACGCGAGCCGGCTCTTCGCCGCGCACCCGGAGTGGCCGGTGGTCGACGTCACCGGGCGCGCCATCGAGGAGACGGCGGTGATCATCCTGGAGCACCTGAAGGAGCGCGACGAGCGCGCGAAGGCCGCGCGGTCGTCGCTGATGTGAGGCGGCGCTAGCGGGCGAGCGCCCGCGTCTCTCCGATGTCGAGGATCCAGAGCGCGTCTTCCGGGAGCCCGCGCGCCTGCCAGCCGGCGCGCGTCCGCTCCGGCGGCTCGCCGGGGGGCTCGTCCGTGAGCCGGTACGTGCCCCAGTGCATCGCCACGAGGCGGTACGCGCCGAGCAGGACGCTCGCCTCGATCGCCTCCTCCGGGCACATGTGCTGGGGCTCCATGAACCAACGCGGGTCGTAGGCGCCGATCGGGAGCATCGCCCAGTCGATCGCGCCGGCGCGCCGGCCGATCTCCGCGAAGCCGTCGAAGAAGGCGGTGTCGCCCGAGTGGTACGCCGTCCCCTCGGCGGCGCGCATCAGGTACCCGCCCCAGAGCGCGTCGTTCCGGTCCCAGGGGAAGCGCATCGACCAGTGGCGCGCAGGGACGAGCGTGATCTCCACCCCGCCGACCACGGCGCTGCCCCACCACTCGAGCTCGACGATCCGCTCGGCGCCCGCCTCGCGGAGGACCGCCTCGTGGCCGACGGGCGCGACGTAGACCGGCGCGCTGCCCAGCCGGGACAGCGTCCACGTGTCGAGGTGATCGCGGTGGTTGTGGGTGATGAGGACCGCGTCGACGGGCGGCAGCTCGCCGAGCGGGATGCCCGGCGGCGCGAGCCGGCGCAGCGGGCCGGGGCCGTCGCGGTAGATCGGGTCGATGAGCAGCCGCGCGCCGCCCAGCGTGACGAGGAAGGACGCGTGGCCGATCCAGGTGAGCGACGGCGCGGCGGCCGCGACGAGCGCGCGGTCGTAGGGCCGCACGGGCGCCGAGAACCCCCCGGGATCTTTGCGGTTTCTGCCGGCGATGGCGTCGACGACCTTCCAGCGGAGGATGTCGGCCGGGCCGCGGATCGGTCGGGTCGCGAGGTGATCGAAGCGTCCCATGGCGAGGATCCTCCGGCGGGGGCCGCCGGTCAGCTCACGATCTTGAGGGCGCGGCCGACGAGGACCTCGTTGTGGCTGCCGGTCCGGTACCCGCCGAGATCGAGCGTCACGTACCGGAAGCCGTGCCGCTTGCCGGCGGCCACGACCTCGGCGCGCACGGCCGGCTCGGCGGCGCGCGCGAGCTCGCCGGCGTCGAGCTCGATGCGCGCGAGGTCGTCGTGGTAGCGGACGCGGACCTGGCGGAACCCGAGGCCGCGCAGCGCGGCCTCGAAGCCGCCGATCTGCGCGAGCCGCTCGCGCGTGACGCTGGTCCCGTAGGGAATGCGGCTGGAGAGGCAGGCGGCGGCCGGCTTGTCCCAGATGGGCAGGCCGACGCGCGCCGCGCCGGCGCGCACGTCGGCCTTGCTGAAGCCGAGCTCGACGAGCGGGCTCACCACGCCGGCCTCGCGCGCCGCCTCCAGCCCGGGGCGGTAGTCGCCGAGGTCGTCCGTGTTGGTGCCGTTCAGGATCGCCGCGAGCCCCCACTCGGAGCGCTTGCGCACGGCGATCCGGTAGAGCTCGCTCTTGCAGTGGAAGCAGCGGTCGGGGTTGTTCGCCACGTAGCGCGGGTCGTCGATCTCGGACGACTCGACGAGCCGGTGGTCGGCGCCGATGAGGCGGGCGATCGCCGCGGCCTCTTCCTTCTCGGCGGGCGCGAGGCTCGGCGAGACCGCGGTCATGCCGACGGCCTTCGGGCCGAGCTCCTGGTGGGCGACCGCGAGGACGAAGGCGCTGTCGACCCCGCCGGAGTAGCAGACGAGGACGGAGCCGAGCTCCCGGAGCCGGGCGCGCAGCCCGGCGAGCTTCGTGTCGATGAGGGAGCCCTCGGGCGTGAGCGACGGCGCGGACATGGCGATCCTCCCTTTACCACACGCCGCCTCGGGCGCCGGTCCGCCCGGCGCCCGCGGGGCGACCCGAGGCCGCCGACGCCAGGTTACTTGCGGTTCGAGCGCCGGTTCTGACACGCTACAGGGCGAGATGGACTCGAAGAGGAAGCAGGCAGGCCGCACCGCCCTGCCGTTCGCGGTCGCGGCGGCGCTCGCGGCCGCCGCGCACGCCGGCCAGGGGTGCGGAGACAACCGGCTGCCGCCGCGGGACCTGCCGCGCGCCGACGAGCAGCGCCCGCTCCCGCGCTGGTACCCGGAGAAGGCCTGGTCGGAGCAGGGCGGGGAGAGCCAGGTCTACATCCAGGGGAAGATCGTCTTCGAGACGAACAAGGCGTCCATCCGGCCGGGCAGCGAGAAGACGCTGGAGACGCTGCTCCAGTTCCTCAAGGAGCACCCCGAGGTGACGCGGCTGCGGATCGAGGGGCACACCGACGCGCAGTCGAGCGAGGAGCGCAACCAGGAGCTCAGCGCGAAGCGCGCGCTCGCGGTCGCCGACTGGCTGGTCGACCACGGGGTCGAGAACATCCGGCTGATCGCGGTGGGCTTCGGCGAGTCGCGCCCGCTCGGGCCGAACGAGATCGCGGCGGGGCGCAGCGAGAACCGCCGGGTCGAGTTCCACGTGGCCGAGGTGGACGGGCGCCCGTTCCAGGGGCAGGATCCGTACGCGGGCGGCCTCGCGCTGGAGGTGCTGAGCCTCGAGGAGCGCAAGCTGCGCGCGGAGCAGGCCGCGCAGCCCAAGGCGCCCCCGCCCCGCAAGGCCTTCGTGGCGACCGGCGACGAGATCAAGCCGGTGCCGGTCAAGCCGCCGGTCGAGGCGTCGGGGCCTGAGGGCGAGCCGCTCAAGCCCTGAGCGCCCTCAGGGTCCGAGGTGGCGCGCGCGGGGCGCCGGCGTGCGGTACCGCGAGAGGAGCGCGAGCGCCGCGTCCAGCGACGCGCCGTAGGGGAGCACGTTGCCCTTCGGGGTGGCGTACTCGAGGTAGAGGTTGTCGTCCGTGGACAGGATCGGCCCGCCGTCCTCGGCCGCGTCGGCGACGAGGCGGTCGAGGTCGTCGCCGGACGTCACGAGATCGTCGAGGAGGTCCGCGAGCCGCGCGCCGGCGAGCGTCGCCTGGAGCGCCGGGCGCGCGTCGAGCGCCGCGAGGCGCGCCTCCGAGGCGACGAGCGGCGCGGCGCTCGCGACCAGGATGCCCTGCGCGCCGCCCACGAACAGCGCCACGTGCGGGAAGGCGCTGCGCATGGTCCGGATCACGACGGCGAGCTCGCGCCGCCGGATGTGGTGGAGCTGCACCCACTGCTGGAGGACGCCGCCCTCGGCGAGCCGGGACCTGGCGAGCTCGTAGAACTCGCGGCTGTAGAGGCTCGCGGCGCCCGCGAACCAGACGCTGGTGAGCTCGATCGCGATGAGGTCGTAGCGGCCTTCGGCGGCGACGAGCAGCTCGTTCCTGCCGTCGTTGAGCGAGAGGCGGACGCGGGGGTCGTCGAGGGCGTTGAGGCTCGGGCCCGCGAAGAAGCGGCGGGAGGCCTCGACGATCGCGGGCGAGATCTCGGCGACGTCGATGCGCTCGAAGGGGTAGGCCGCGATGGTGCCGGTGGTCGTGCCGGTGCCGAGGCCGATGACGAGCGCCGCGCGCGGGTGGCGGACGAAGAGCGAGGGGAAATGCGCGAACCGCCGCTGCGCCGTCATCTCGGGGCCGTCGTCGCCCTGGAACTTGCCGTTCGTGTACATGGTCGTGACGCCGGCGCGGCGCGCGACGGTGGTGACGCCGCCGTGCACGTCCTCGCGCACGAAGTCGATGCGCTCGGGCCGCGGCCCCATGGCGAAATAGACGTTCGCGCCGCTGGTGAGGCGGGCCATGTCCCAGCGCGGCGCGAGCGCGGCGAGGGCGGCCGCGGCGGCGGCCGCCGCGAGGGCGCGGGGGAGCTCCGCGCGGGCGCGCGTGGCGGCGAGGACCGCCGTGAGGGCGAAGGCGAGCGCGATCGCGAAGAGGGCGCGCTCCGAGCCGAGCGCGGGGAGGATCAGGTAGCCGGTGATGATGGAGCCGGCGATCGTGCCCAGGGTGTTGGCGGAGGTCAGCCTGCCGACGCGCGCGGCGACGTCGGCGTGCGCGGCGGCGCGCGCGAGGAGGAGCGGGAAGGTGGTGCCCATGCACAGCGTGGGCAGCGCGAGGATCGCGAGCGCGGCGAGCGCGCGGCACGCCTCGCGGCCGGCCCAGCCGTCGACGTGCTTGCCCGCGAAGGCGAAGAGCCGTGGGAGCTGGTCCCAGAGCGGGGTGGTGGCGGCCAGCGAGAGGGCCGTGGCGACGAGCCCGCGCCAGAGCGCGCCCTCGCCGTGGCGCCGCGCGAGGGCCGGCGAGCGCGCGGCGCCGACCGCGAGGCAGACGAGGAAGACGGCGAGCATCAGCCCGAAGGCGTAGGCGCTGTTGCCGATGAGCAGCGCGAGCAGGTGCGTCTCGACCACCTCGGCGGCGAAGACCAGGAAGCCCGAGGCGAACGCGAGCGGCAGGAGGAACGACGCCTCGGCGCGGCCGCCGGCGGGCGGGAGGGGGGCGCGCGACGAGCGCGCCTCGGGGGAGGGCGCCTCGGGGGAGGGCGCCGTAGACGACGAGCGGGCGTCGAGCGCGGCGGCGGGCGGGGCGAGCGCGGGGCCGCGGAGCCCGGCGGAGATCGCGACGGCGCCGAGGGTGAGGTTGGCGATCGCCGCGGACCAGAGCGCGCCGCGGATCCCGAGGAGCGGGAGGACCACGTAGGCGCCGGAGAGCGCGCCGGCCGCGCCGCCGGCCGTGTTGATGGCGTAGAGCGAGGCGAGGCGGCGCGCGGCGTCGTGGTCGGCCGGGGGCGCGCCGTCCGGCGCGGCGCCGGCGCGGAGGATGCGCGAGAGCACCGGGAGCGTGGCGCCCATCGCGACCGTGGGGACGACGACGACGAGGGCGGTCAGCGCGGCGCGCGCCACGGTGAGCAGCGCGAGCGAGTCCGGCGCGGCGCGGGCGACGGCGACGTAGGCCGAGGTCAGCGCCTCGAACAGGAACGGCGAGACGGCGCAGATGGCGCCGACGATCGCCTCGAGCGCGCCGTAGACGACGAGCGGGCGGCGGGCGGCCGCGGCGTGGCGGCCGCCGAGGTGCGCGCCGAGGGCCAGGCCGCCCATGAAGGCGGCGAGGACCGTGCTCACGGCGTAGGCGGTGGCGCCGAAGACGTAGGCGAGCAGCTTGGAGAAGGCGACCTCGTAGAGGAGGCCGGTCGCGCCGGAGACGAAGAACAGGGCAGCCACGAGCGGGAAGCGGGAGCGCACGGGCGCGCACGCTAGTACCGCGGATCGGAAACCCCGCCAGGGATTTGCCTCGCGAGCGAAGAGAAATTGGAACGCAAAGGCGCCAAGAGCGCAAAGACGCAAAAATGCATGAAAATTTGTCTTTTTGCGCCTCTGCGCCTTTGCGCCTTTGCGTTGAACTCTCTCCGGATCCCTGGCGGGCGGAGCCAGTACGGGCGCGCGAGGAGCAGGCGCCTTCGCGGGGCGCGAGGGGGACGATGCGCCGTCTGCGGCGTCGCTCCTCGGGCGAGTCCGGACCTCCAAGCAGCGCCGGCGCGACTGGTGCCGCGCCGGCGCGGGCCCTTGATCGCCGGCGTGGCCGCGCGTCCCCGTGTAGCTCGCCCCGCCCTCGCCTCCGCCCCGCCGCCCTCGCCCCGGAGCCCCGCGCCGTGACGGAGCCGCCGGCCTCGGGTGTGCCCGCGCCGCCCCTCCCTGGCGGCGCGGTGCCCGCGCCGCCCCTCCCCGGCGGCGCGGTGATCGAGCTCGACGACGTGGTCCTCCGCTACGGCGAGCACGTCGCCGTGCGCGGCGCCTCGCTCCGGCTCGACCCCGGCGCGATCCACGCCATCGTCGGCGAGAACGGCGCCGGCAAGTCCACGCTCCTCAAGCTCGCGGCCGGCGTGCTCGCGCCCGACGCCGGCGCCGTCCGCGTCGACGGCGCCCCGCTCCGGCCGGCGACGCCGGCCGAGGCCGCCCGCCGCGGCGTGGGGATGGTCCACCAGCACTTCATGCTCGTCGGGAGCTTCCTGGCCCTCGAGAACGTCGTGCTCGGCTGCGAGCCCACGCGCGGGTGCGGGCGGCTCGACCTCGCCGCCGCCCGCGCCCGCGCGCGCGCCCTCATGGAGGCGGCCGGGCTCTCGATCCCGCTCGACGCGGCGACCTCCGCGCTCACCGTGGGCGAGCGGCAGAAGCTCGAGATCCTGCGGGTCCTCTACCGCGGCGCCCGGGCGATCCTGCTCGACGAGCCCACGGCCGTGCTCTCCCCGATCGAGGCCGACGGCCTGTACGCGACCCTCCGGCGCCTCGCGCGCGAGGGCCGCACGGTCGCGGTCGTGACCCACCGGCTCGACGAGGTGATCCGGTTCGCGGACCACGTCACCGTGATGCGCCGCGGGCAGGTCGCGCTGTCGCGGCCCGCGGCGGGCCGGTCCGCCGAGGCAGGGGAGCGCGGCGCCGAAGGAGAGCTCACCCGCGCGATCATGGGCGGCGAGCCCCCGCCGCGGGTCGATCGGCCGCCGCTCGGCGAGGGCGCGCCGGCGGCGCTCGAGATCGCCGGGCTGACCGTGACCGGCGCCGGCGGACGGCGCCTGCTCGACGGCGTGACCCTCACGGTGCGCGCGGGGGAGATCGCCGGCGTCGCGGGCGTCGAGGGCAACGGCCAGCGCGAGCTCGTGCGCGCCATCGCCGGGATGGAGCCGCGCGCGGCCGGCCGCGTCGCCGTCGGCGGCGTCGATCTCTCCTCGTGGGACATCCGCGCGCGCCGCGCGTGCCTCGGCGTGGTGCACGAGGACCGCCACGCCGAGGGCGTGCTCCTCGGCGCCTCGGTCGGCGACAACCTCGTCCTCGGCGACCTCGGCGAGCTCCCGCGCGGCGCGCGCGGCCGCGACGCCGAGGCGGCCCTGGTCGCGCGCCGCGTCGCCCGCTTCCGCGTCGAGCCGCCCGATCCGTCGCGCCTCGCGGGCGAGCTCTCCGGCGGCAACCAGCAGAAGATCGTGGTCGCGCGCGCGCTCGATCGCGTCGCCCCGGCGGCGCGATCGAACGCGCGCGCGGCGATCCGGGCGCCGCGCCGCGCGGCCGCGGTCCTCGCCCAGCCGACCCGGGGGGTCGACGTCGGCGCCGCCGCGGTGATCCACGCGGCCATCGCCGAGGCCGCCGCGGCGGGGCTCGCGGTCCTCGTGATCAGCGCGGACCTCGGCGAGCTCCGGCGGCTCTGCCACCGGCTCCTCGTGATGCGGAAGGGCAGGATCGTCGTGACCCTCCCGCCCTCGTGCTCCGACGAAGAGATCGGGCGCGCGATGCTCGGCCTGGAGGCGGCGTGAGCCCCGCCCGCGCGGCCGCGCGCTTCCGGGGCGGGCTGCGCGAGCTCCGCGGGGCCGCCCTCCCGGCGGCGCTCGTGCTCGGCGGCATCCTCCTCGCCCTGAACCTCATCTCGTTCAGCTTCGGCGAGGCGCCGGCGCCGATCCTCCGCCGCGCCTTCGAGGGCACGTGGGGCACGCCGTACGGGGTCGGTCAGGTGCTCTTCAAGGCGACGCCGCTCCTCTTCACCGGGCTCGCCTTTTCCATCGCGCTCCGCGCGGGCCTCTTCAACATCGGCGCCGAGGGGCAGCTCGCGATGGCGAGCCTCGCGGGCGCCGTCGTCGCGGCCCGGCTCCCTCCGGGCACGCCGTGGGCCGTCGCGATCCCGGCGTCGATCGCGTGCGCCATGGCCGCGGGCGCCGCCGTCGCGCTCGTCCCCGCGCTCCTGCGCGCCCGCCTCGGCGCCCACGAGATCATCAGCGGGATCATGATGAACCGCGTCGCCGACGCGCTCGCGCCGTGGCTGCTCGCGTCGGTCCTCGGCAGGGCCGCGATGCGCACCGCCGACGCCATCCCCGCGGCCACGCTGCCGCGGCTCGACCGGCTCGTCCCCGCGCTGCGCGGCAGCGCCGCGAGCGTCGCCTTCCCCCTCGCCGTGGCGCTCGCGTTCGCGGCGCACCGCGCGCTCTCGCGGACCCGCGCGGGCCGCGAGATGCGCTTCGTCGGGCAGTCGGCCGAGGCCGCGCGCGCGGAGGGCATCGACGTGCCGCGCCGGCGCCTCGCGGCGCTGCTCGCCTCCGGCGCCGTGGCCGGGGCCGCCATGACCGCGACGACGCTCGGGTACAAGGGGTACTACGAGCTCGGCCTCGGCGCGGGCGCGGGCTTCTCCGGGATCCCGGTCGCGCTGCTCGGCCGCGGGACGCCGCTCGGGCTCGTGCTCGCGGCCGTGCTGTTCGGCACCCTCGAGCAGGCCGGCCTCGCCATCAACGCGCGCGTGCCGAAGGAGGCGATGGACGTGCTCGAGGCGCTCGCCATCGTCCTCGTCGCCGCCGCGATGAGGAGCGGCGAGCGCGCGGGCCGCGCCGAGGGGGCGCCGGCGTGAGCTCGCCGGCGCTCGTCCTGCTCGCCGAGGCGCTGCGGATCTCCACGCCGTACGCGTGCGCGGCGCTCGGCGGCATCTGGGCCGAGCGCTCGGGCGTCGTCCAGATCGGCCTCGAGGGGGTGCTGCTCGCCGGCGCGTTCGCCTCGGTGGCGGTCGCCCACGCGAGCGGCAGCGCGGCGGCCGGCCTCGCCGCCGCGATCGCCGCGGGCGCCGCCCTCTCGCTCGGCCACGCCCTGATCGTCGAGCGCGCCCGCGTGCACGCCGTCGTCAGCGGCATCGCGCTCAACCTGCTCGCCTACGCGGGGACGCGCCTCCTCCTGCGCGGGCTCTACGACAGCGCCTCGAGCTCGCCCCCGATCGAGGGCTTCCGCGCGGGCCCGACCGGGCGGAGCGGCGCGGCGCTGCTCGCGCGCGTGCTCCTCGATCCGGTCGTCGTCGCGGCGGCGCTCGCGATCGCGGCGACGCCGCTGCTCCTCGCGCGCACGCGCTTCGGGCTCCGGGTGCGCGCCGCCGGCGAGGACCCGGCCGCCGCCGCCGCCGCGGGCGTCCCCGTGACCCGCGTCCGCTGCGCCGCGCTCGCGCTGTCCGGCGCCCTCTGCGCGCTCGGCGGCGCGCACCTCGCCTACGACCAGCACCGCTTCGACTCCGGCATGTCGAACGGCCGCGGCTTCATCGCGCTCGCGGCGGTCGTCGTGAGCGGCCTCCGCGCCGGCCGCGCGGCGCTCGCGTGCCTCCTGTTCGGCGCGCTGGAGGCCCTTCAGATCGCGCTCCAGTCCGCGGCGCGCGGGGCGTCGCGCGCGGCCGATCTCGCGCAGCTCCTGCCGTACGTCGCGACGCTCGTGGCGCTGGGGCTCGCGGCGCGTCGCGGCGCCGCGCCGGGGGGCGGCGCCGCGCCGTGACGTCGACGCGCTCCAGCGCGGCCGCGCTCCAGCGCGACCCCCGGCGCGGCGCGAGGCCGCGCTCTGGGGGGAGCGGCGCCGCTACGGATCCGCGCCCTTCTCCGGCTCGATGCCCTCCCACCAGGCGGAGAGCTCGATCTCGACCGCGTCGAACGGCGCGGCGCGCACGCTCTCGTCCGCGCCGTGGATGCCGAGCTCCATCCACTTGCCGTCGACCTGCTGGGCGACGAGCAGCGTCCGGTCGCGCGGGTCGACGTACCAGATGTGCGGGACGCCGATCTTCATGTAGAAGCGGCGCTTGACGATCTGATCGTAGCTCGCCGTGCTCGGCGAGAGGATCTCGCAGACCCAGTCCGGCACGAGGGTGATCGGCCCCTTGGCGGGGAGCGTCGGGAGGCGCTCGCGGCGGAAGCCCGCGACGTCGGGCGATATCTCCGGCGCGCGGGGCAGCTGGATGCTCGGCTCGGGGAGGATCCACCAGCCGCCGGGGCCGCCGCGTCCCCGCTGGAACGGGTTCGTCAGGTCGGTCGTGATCAGCCCCTCGACGCTCGCGTGCGGCGCGCGCGGGCGAGGGAACGCGTAGAGCGTGTCGTCGAGGATCTCGCCCCGCCACGTCGGCGGCAGCGCCTCCAGGTCGGCGAGCGTCGCCGGGCGGACGAGCCTGGGTGCGAGTTCCATGGGCAGCCTCGAGGAAAATTTACCCCAGCGGGGCGGCGCGCGCTCCACAGAACGATCGCCCCGCGCCGCCTCGTCACCAGCCTAGCCGCTGCAGCCGCTCCCGCGCGCCCTTGACCCCGAAGATCGTCTCCTCGCCGGGCGGCACCACGGGCGCGAGCAGCACGGCCGCGAGGATCGCCGTCACGACCAGCGGCGCTCGCGCGTCGCCGCCGGCGACCGGCGGCTCGCGCACCTGCCAGGCCCGCCGCGCCCGCGCGATCAGCGCGTCGAACCCGCGCCCGCCGATCGCCCGCACCCCCGCGGCGGCCGCCGCCCGCAAAAGAGGCGCGCGATCCAGCGGCACCGTCAGCACGAGCACCCGGCTCGGCGCGCGCGGCGTCGAGGAGACGCGCGCGACGTCGACCTCCACGGCGTCGGCCATCGGCGTGGCCCCCGACGGGTACGCCTTCTTCTGCACGAGCGTCAGCTCCGCGCCGAAGAAGACGCGCGCCTGGTGCGCCCAGCGGTGCTCGTCGATCCGCGCCTCGGGCTCCGGCGACAGCAGCGACCAGCCCTGGCCCGGCGCCGCGAGCTCGATACGTCCTTCCGCCCACCCGTTGACATCAAATTCCATTCGCGCGCCCGCTGCCACGGTAATCCCGGCTCAGCCTGGTCCGGATCGCGCGAAGGCGCGACCCGTGCTCTATAGTCGTGTCATCTAGGCTAAAGGTGAGCCCTGCATGCCGAAGTCCGATCCGGCGTCGGAAGAGCAAGGCCGGGCCGCCCTGAGGGCGGCCCTCTTTGTACATCGCCGCGCGCCCCTCTCGCGCCAGCTCGCTCGCCGCGGCCTCGGCCCCTACCGCGGCTACGGCGAGCTCCTCGAGGCGATCGAGCGGCTCGCCGATCGGGGGGCGCAGCTCTCCCTGATCGGGCGCTCGATCCGCGGCGAGCCGCTGCTCGCCGTCCACATCGGCCCAGTCCGCCCGCCCGGTGACGGCGGCGACCGGCCGGGTGTAGGTCGCCCAGCGCTGCTCTCCCATGGCGGGCGGCGCTTCACGAACGGCGCATCGCCCCGCGGCGCCCACGTCGGCGGCGACGCGCCGGGGGGCGCGGACGAGCCGCCGGCGAACGACGTCGCCGCGGCGGAGCTGGCCGGGCGCGCCGGGCCGCTCGACCCGCGCGGCGCCGCGGGCGCCGGTCCGCACGATCCGCGCCGCGCCGCGGGCGCCGGGCCGCGCGGGCGGACCACGGTGATCCTGTCCGGGATCCACCCCCTCGAATGGGTCGGCATCGAGGCGAACCTCGCGCTGCTCGAGCGCCTCGCGACCGAGGACCTCGGCGGCCGATCGATCTTCGCCGTCCCGATCGTGAACCCCGACGGGCTCCTGCGCGTCGAGATGAACCTCCGCGCCGGGCGCCATCGCTACGTGCGCGGCAACGCCCGGGGGGTCGACCTCAACCGGAACTTCGACGCCGGGTGGTACGAGCGCGGCCTCGTGCAGCGCCTCATCGGGCTCGTCGTCTCGCCCGGCAGCCGCCCCGCCAGCGAGCCGGAGGTCGAGGCGATCGCGCACGCGCTGTCCTCGCGCCGGATCGACCGCGCCCTGTCGCTGCACAGCGCGGGCGGCGCCGTGCTGTACCCGCCGGCGCACAGCCTCTGGCCCGTGGCCGACGCCGCCGAGCACCGCGCCTTCGCCCGGAGCGTCGCGCGCGCCGCGGCCCGCAGGCCGTACCGCGCCATGTCCTACGTCCGCTTCGCGTGGGGCATCCGCAAGGCGGGCCTGGAGATCGACTGGCTCCACGATCGCCACGGGGCGCTGTCGCTCCTCGTCGAGTGCTCGCGCGGCGGGCTCGGCCTGCGACCGTCGCGGCTCGTCGAGCCGTTCGCCTGGTACAACCCCCGGAAGCTCGACGACGCCACGCCGCCGCTCGTCGAGGCCGTCCTGCCCTTCGTGAAGGGCGCGCGCGCCTGAGCGCGCAGCGCGGGGCGGCGCGCTCAGGCGCAGGCGCGCGCCCTCAGGACTCGACCGGCTCGCCGACGGGGAGCTTCTGCAGGCCGAGGAGGACGCCGACGGCGGCGAAGCCCGCCGCCATGAGGCCGTAGGCCGAGAGCGCCCGGTGCTGGATCAGCCACCCGGCGCCGATGGGGCCGACGATCTGCGCGAGGCTCGCCAGCGACTGGCTCACGCCGAGCGCCGCGCCCTGCTCGTCGCGGCCGACGCTCTTCGTGAGCAGCGTGGTGACGGCCGGCCGCACCACCGCCGAGCCGAACGCCCCGATCCCCACGAGCACGAGCAGCGTGGGCAGCGTGTACGCCACGCCGAGCAGGCCGTAGCCGATCACCATCGCGCCGAAGCCGATCAGCGCGAGCCGCTCCTCGCCGAACCGCTTCGCCAGCCGGCCGATCGCGCCGCCCTGGATGCTCCCGCCGACGAGGCCGGAGAACGCGTAGAGGTAGCCCGTCTCCTTGACGCCGAACGCGAAGCGCCGCTCGAGGAACAGCGCGAGGCCGCCGATGAGCGTCGAGAACGAGAGCGTGAAGGCGAAGAACTCGAGCAGCCGGCGGCGCGGGAGCGGCCGGTCGAAGAAGCGGCGGAAGGCGTCCCCGCGGCCGATCGCCGACGCGCGGGCGGGCGCGGCCGCGGCCGCCTCGGGCGAGGCCGCCGGCGCGATCGGCTTCGCCGGCAGCAGCGTGGCCGTCAGGAGGATCGACGTCAGCGACAGCGCCGCCGCGCCGTAGGCCGGGGCGCCGTAGCCGAACCGGCTCGCGAGCTCGCCGGTGATGGCCGGGCCGAGCAGGAACCCCGAGCCGAAGGCGATGCCGATCAGGCCGAACGCCCGGGTGCGCTCCTCCGGCCGGGTCACGTCGCTGATGTACGCCTGCGCGATCGTCAGGTTCCCGGCCGTGAGGCCGTCGATGATCCGCCCCACGAAGAGCATCGGCAGCGAGCTCGCCGAGCCGATCACGAGGAACCCGAAGAACGTGCCGGTCTGGCTCGCGAGCAGCGTCGGCTTGCGGCCCACCCGGTCGGAGATCCGCCCGAGGATCGGCCCGGAGACGAGCTGGCAGACCGCGTAGCTCGCCGCGAGCACGCCGACCACGAGCTCGCTGGCGCCGAAGTGCTCGGCGTAGAACGGGAGCAGCGGCAGGACGAGCGTGAGGCCGAGGACGTCGACGAAGACGGTCAGGAAGATCGGCAGGAGCGGCGAACGGCGCATGGTGGCTTTCGGTGGCGATGGACGGCGGCGAGGACCGCGGGCGATCCGCGCCGGGGTGGCCCGGCCGGCCGACGGGCGCCCGGGCGGCGGTCTCCTCATGACCCATCTGCGCCGCGGTGGGTACCCTCCAGCGCGCCCCGGCGGCACAGCCCGGCCGGCGCGCCGGCGCCGGCGCCCCGGTCGGGCCTGCGCCGGCCGGGATCAGCGCCCGGCGGGCCTGGCCGCGCGCGCGTCCGGACGCGCGTCGGGGGCGCGAAGCGCGAGCGTCATCTGGATGTCGTCCAGGATGGCGCTGCCCACCCGGAACGCGTCGGGGCGGGTGCCGATCGGGACGAAGCCCATCCGCGTGTAGAGCCGCATGGCGCGCTCGTTGTTCGAGAAGACGCCGAGATCCAGGTACGAGAGGCCCGCCTTGTCGCGCGCCCAGGCGATCGCCGTCTCGAGCAGGCGCCGGCCGTGGCCCTGCCCGGTGTAGGGGCCGAGGATGCCCATCGCGATGACGGCGCGGTGGCTCTCGGACCAGACGCGGCCGCCGCGCAGCTCGATGTGCCCGATGACGCGCGCCCGCGGCTCGGTCGACCGGAGCAGCCAGGCCCGCCCCCAGAGCGGCTCGTCGAGCGCCTTGCTCCAGCGGTCGCGCGCGCTCTTCTCGACCTCGTCGGGCGCGAGCGACGTCACGACGGCGAAATGGGGCGCGCCGCGGCGGCCGGACTCGGCCACGTGCTCGACGAGGTAGGTCATGAAGGCCCGCGCGTCCGAGAGCTGCGCCGGGGTGATGGCGGGGAGGGCGGGGGAGGCGTCCATGCCGTGGCGCGCGCTGCGCCTCGGAGAGCGTACTGCCGCCGCGGCGCCTGCGCGACCTGTAAGCCGCGAGCGGGGCGGGGCCGAGCGACCGCGGGCGCGTCCTTTCCGCCGGCCAGCGACGGCCGCGCGGGTCACGGCGCCCGCGGGGGTCGCCGAGCGCCCGCGCGCTCGGGTCGCTGGTGCTGGAGGGGGAGAGAGGAGGAGCGGAGCGCGGGGGCCCCGGCGCGGGGCCCCCGGCGCGGCGAGGAGCGGATCAGTCGGGGTACACGCCCAGCTGATCAGGATCGGCGACGCCGAGCTGGACCATCATCTGGAGCATGTAGTCGGGCACCGACTTGTAGCTCTTCAGCTCGTACGCGTAGTGGTTCTTGTAGATGGTGAGCTGCGTGCAGTTCGGGTTGATGTTCTGGTCGCACGGCTTCACGGCCTCCAGCTGACCGCTGTTCGCGTTCAAGTCCTTGACCGCGGGATCCTGGACGATGATCGCGGCGCCGTCCGGGTGGTGCATGACCATCGCGCGGCCGTACTTGTTGAAGCCCGGGCCGTAGTCGGCGGCGTACGCGGGATCCCCGGACACGGCGACTTCATACGACGGATCGAGCTGGTACCCCTTCGACGTGAGGTCGTTGGCGTATTCGAGCACGCGCGCCGCGATGCCCTTCTGCACCCACTTGCCGCCGGAGTCCTTGCAGGTCGCCCTGTCCTTGCCGGTCCCGAAGAGGCATTCCATGCCGTACGTGCGGGCGTAGTAGATCTGCCCGGACGTCGGGTCCTGCCACTCGATGCGCTGCTCGATCCCGGGCTCGGCGTCGGTGCCGAGCCGGTAGATGCGCATCATGTCCGTCCAGTTCGTCTTGCCGTTCGCGGGGATGTACGCGAGCGTCCAGGCGATCAGGAACTTCTGCACCTCCCAGCCGACCTGCGGATCGACCGCGATGGTGCGGGTGACGGTCTCCGGGTTGAAGTCGCCGCCGATGTAGTTCGAGCAGAGGTTCCTCCCGTCGCTCGGGAAGCAGACCTTCGGCCCCTCGTTCGGCCACCAGCTGACCCAGCCCATCGGGCGCGCCGGGTACTGCGTCGCCATCGGGTCGGGATCCTTGCTGTCCGCGTCGACAACCGGGAAGCCGTTCTCGTTGGCCTCGAGGCGAGGCGCGAGGAGCGCGCGGTCGCCGGTGAGGGCGTTGGCGAGCAGGCGGCGGTAGCCCTCGGGCAGCACGTCGGCCATGCCGACCGCGCGGAAGCGGGCGTCGTAGAAGTCGCGGCGGGAGCTGCTCACGAACCGGTCCTCCGACTCGGAGAGCAGGATCGCCGCGTTGATCTTGTCGTAGTAGCTGCCCGCGTTGATCGTGAAGTCGGTGTCGAAGTCGCCGTTGACCTCCGAGTTCTTGTTCGCGAGCGGGTGACCGCCGAACCCGATGTCCTTCAGGTAGCCGGTCGAGCCGTTCGGGATCTGCACCAGCACGTCGGTGTTCGCCTGGCCGCCGAAGCCGCTGTGGTCCTCGCCCGCGCCGTAATCGTCGCTGTCGTCGTTCGACCGCAGGATGCCCCACTCGGACCACGGGTTGCCCGGATCGAACGCCTCGCTGTTGCGCAGGTAGTGCGGCCCCACCTCCGGGCGGGACAGCTGCCGGGCGAAGTGGTCGAAGGCCACCGTCGCGGCGATGACGTTCTCCTCCAGGTTGCCCTCGATGAGGAGCGGCCACAGCGAGTCGAACGACAGGCCCTGGTTCGTCGCGAGATCCTGGTAGATCGTCCCGAAGAACCCGATGCCGCCGGCGATGCCGAGGAGCTTCTCGTTGTAGCGGCTGTAGGACCGGTCCGCCGCGGCGCGGACGTTGAACGTCGTGCGGCCGCGCCGGAAGTTGTCGAAGATGTGCCTGTTCTCCTGGGAGGTGATCAGGAACATCAGCTGCTCGTACGGGTCGGCGCCGTTGTCGTGGCGGAAGACCGAGACGTTGCCGGTGTCGGCCCAGTTGTCGCTCGCGAACGCGTACGGCACGCGGACCCGGCCCCGATCGTCGACCGCCGGGCCGCCGCGGAAGGAGATCAGGTTGGTCTCCTTGTCCTGCGGCTTGCGCAGGTTCCGCCAACTCACGTAGTCGACCGGCTGCTGGCGGCAGCGCTTCGTCTCGTTGCCGACCGTGACGATGCCGCCGTCGATGACCTGGTGCCACTTGCCGTCGAGCGCCTCGTTCCAGCTCGCGGGCGCCTTCGTCTCCACTTCGTAGCAGTCGCGGATGACGTTGTACTGCTTCTGGAGCTGGGAGTAGTGGAAGTCCGTGACGCTCCCGCTGCCCTTCGCGTACGTGCCGTACTTGATGCCGGCGAGCCCGCCGAAGGTGTCGGTCGCGGCGAGCAGCGCGCCGCCGACCCTGCCGCCGGCCAGGTATTTGCTGTCGCCGTTGTCGTAGACGCTCACCGTGTCGCCGTAGAAGAAGCGCGCGGCGGCGAAGTCGTAGACGCCGAGGCCGACCAGGTCCTGCGAGACGTCGCCCGGGTAGTCCATGACCGTGGAGTGCTGGAACATCCAGATCATGTTCTTCTGCTCTTCGTCCGTGATCGCGTCGTAGTAGCGGGGGCCGACGCACTCCTCCGGGTTCTCCCCCGGCGCGCCGGTGCACGGGTCGTCGATCGTGCCGTTCTTCGTCCTGAGCTGCCAGTACTGGGGCCGGAAGAAGAGCGAGGCGTAGGTGCTCACGAAGTTGTGCCGGAGGCCGATGGAGTGCCCCATCTCGTGCGCGATGACTGCGTACTGGTAGCGGCGCTGGATGTACTTGAACATCCGCTCGTAGCGCCCCCGCCGCTCCGCGGACGTCTCGTTGTCGCCCGGGGGGAACTTCTCGCGCAGCGCCTCCGCGAGGCCCGTCATCGCCGAGGCCTCGGGTGCCTCGTGCAGGATGCAGGCGCCGCGCTCGGCGAGCGCGCTGTCGTGCATGCGGCGGAGCTGCGACTGCACCTGCGGGTTGTTCATCGCGAACGGCGACGCCGCGTCGGCGAACGGCCCCTCGACCGGCACGCCGGCGGGGATGCCGGCGCGCTGGAGCATCGCCGGGTTCATGAGCTCCGCCTCGGCGAGGCTGCCCCGGGCGGCCTTCATGCGCGCGCTCACGACCGCCTGCTGCGGGGAGGGGACGTCGCTCCGCACCGCGATGTCGGCGACCTTGGCCTTCATCGGCTCGATCACCGCCCGGAGCTGCGGGGAGATGCCCTGCGCGACGAGGTTCTTGTACGCCTCGGCGTCGAGCTTCGTGACGCTCGCGAGCCGCGAGGTGACCTCGTCCTTCGTCATCGTGGGCCCGGTCCCGCCGCCCGAGGCGCGGCTCGCCTGCGCCCAGTCGCGGATGTACTTGCCCTCGGTGACCTCGGAGGTCGAGATCTCGCCGTTGATGTAGCGGACGAGGTCGACAAGCCCCTGCGCCGCCAGCTCGGTCTGGTGGTTCCAGATGTTGATGCTGGCGGCCACCTTCTCGCCCGTGATCGGGTCGTCGCCGTCGACCATGATGCCCCACGGCGACGGGGTCTGCGGCTTGTCGACGATGAGGACGCTGTTGTAGCGGAGGTCGCCGAGGCGCGGGGAGAGCCCCTCTTCGCCGCAGGCCGGGTGATCGCCGGCGATGACGGGGTTGTGGCAGAGCACGATCACCGGCGGCTGCGTCACGACGTTGCCGATCGCGAGCGTCGCCTGGTCGTTGCCGCGCCGCTGCGAGAGCTCCGTCACGGCGTCCCAGGCCGCCTGGTCGCACTGCGGCGCGTCCCAGCCGTTCGCGCGGCGGCACGCGTTGAGGTCGCGCGAGATCGCGACGGCCTCGTCGATGTCGTCCTGCTGGCCCTTCCACATCGGGAACCGCCCGTCGCAGTTCTCGCCGCCGGTCTTCCTGCACTCGACGAGGCGCGAGGTCTGGATCGAGGTCTTCATCGCGAGATCCCACTCCTCGGCGGCCCAGTTGGTCGCCTCGAAGAGGTCCTCCGACGTGTTGCCGCCGATGTACCAGGGGATGACGACCGCCTCGCGCTCCGCGTAGGGCAGCGTGCACTTCTGCTTGAACACGTCGCACTGCGAGCCCGCGCCGGCCGCGGCGCACTCGTCGGCGGTGCCGTCGTTGTCCTCGTCGCGGTTCGGATCGGCGTTCAGGTCGCCCGACACGAGGGCCGTCTCCCGCGTCGCGCAGGCGATCGCCCCCTCCATCGTCTCCGGGTCCGCGTAGAAGTGGCTGCGCTTCCAGAGGTTGTAGCGGGCCGCGAAGCGCCGCCACTGGTTGTCCAGGATCCCGTAGTTGGGCTCGTAGCCGTAGCGGTAATCGAAGTTGAAGATGCCGAACGCCTGGAACCTCACGCCGTCGAAGTCGACCGGCTCGTAGTCGGTGTCGACCACCTTCTTGAACGACTGCCGGATCGTGATCTCGATGGGGTTGCAGTTGCCGTACGGGTCGGTGCCGCCGGCGAAGTCGCCCGGGAGCATGCAGGCCGGGAACTTGTCGATGCCCCAGCCGAGGCTCGAGAGGTCGAGCAGGGCGGGCGTGGCGAACGCCTTCGTCGTGACGTCGAAGTAGCCGTTCGCGGCGTCGAACTTCGGGGCGTCGGCGGCGTTGGGGTCGTTGACGGTATAGGCGAGCGGCTCGTACTCGACGCCTCCGTAGAGGCCGAGCTGCGAGAGGGTGTCGAAGTTGTAGGCGTCGGTCGCGAGGTTGCGCGACCAGTCCACGCGCATGTACTCGCGCTCGTACCAGAGCCTGTCCGTCGTGTTCTCGACGATGACGTTCGACTCCTCGCCCGTCGCCGGGTTGTAGTCGCGGCGGATGTCGAAGTGCGACTCGATGGCGTAGCTCGCGACGATCTGGCCGTCGTTCGTCGTCTTCTTGGTGAGCCCGTTATAGGCGTTGCCCTTGGTGTCGGTGCCCTCGATCCGCTCGTAAGCGAGCCGAGCATTGAGCTGGTGCTCGGTGACCTCCCACTTGATGCGGGAGACGGGCTGAGCGTAGGTCGACGTGAAGAGCCCGTCTTGGGCAGAGCCGTACCCGACGTCGATGACCGTACCCCGCATGTAGAACTCGGGGTCGTCGGCGATGTCGGCCAAGCTCCCTCCGACGAAGAAGGACTTGGCGAGCGCATCGCTCTGGACCTTTCTGATGGACTGACGCTCCTCGGCGCAGCCCGCCCCCACGACGGTCAGCGCGACGGTGCCGAGGAGCACCGCGCGCCTAAAAATTCGATTCATCAACGATCCTCCGGAAGCTGCCTGTCGAGATCGATGCACAAGCCGGCCCTTCGCGACGCACCCGGCGCGGCGCGAGGCATTTCCCCCCAGGCAAGAACGCTGCCAACCATCGAAGGCGAGCTCTTTCGATAAGTTAAGCACTTGTCGCACATTTGCACCGGGGGTGGCGTTAAAGAGTTAACTGCCGCCGGTCGGGCCTCGGGCCGGCGCCGTCTCCGGGGTGACGGTGGCCGCGAGCGCGGGTCGGGAACGGTGGTCGGGAACGGCGCTCCGGAGCGCGGGTCGGGAACGGTGGTCGGGACGGCCGATCGCGCGCTGGCCGGCGGCTGCCTCCGCTGGCGGGCTGCCGCCGGGGTCGACAAGTCGTCCCCTGACACGTTCTTTGGTATGGTCGCCGCGTGCACTCCCCCTCGCATCGAGCGCGCGGGTCGCGCAGGCGCGCGGACAGCCCTGTTGGCGGTGCGCTGCTGCGCGGGCGGCGCGGCGGCCCGCGAGCGGGCGAGCGCGGCGGCCGGGGGGTGGCGAGCGAGCGCGAGGGGCGCGGGCGGGTGCCGGGCGCATGAGGCATGAGGCTCTCCTCGGCCGCAAGGTGGCCGGGCGGTTCACGATCACCCGCTTCCTCGGCGAGGGCGGGATGGCCAGCGTCTTCGTCGCCGAGCGCGACGCCGAGCCCCGCCGGGTGGCGATCAAGATCATGAACCCGGAGTTCACCGCGGACCGCGCGTTCGTCCGGCGCTTCCAGCGCGAGGCGAAGGCGGCGGCGCGGGTGAAGCACCCGAACTCCGTCAAGATCTTCGAGTACGGGGTCGAGGGCGCGCTCAGCTACATCGTGATGGAGCTGCTCTCCGGGGACGACCTCTACGTCCTCCTCGAGCGCCACGGCGCCATCGGCCAGGCGAGGGCGGTCCGCATCCTCTCGGAGGTGTGCGAGGCGCTCGCCGTCGCCCACGAGATGGGCGTCGTGCACCGCGACCTCAAGCCCGAGAACATCATGGTGGTCCCGGACCCGACGCACCCTCACGGCGAGCGCGTCAAGGTGCTGGATTTCGGGATCGCCAAGATCCTCGACACCGCCTCGTCGGGCGATGAGCCCGAGATCCAGGCCGATCCGCTCTCCGTCGTGACGCGCGCGGGCACGTTCGTCGGCACGCCGGCGTACATGTCTCCGGAGCAGTGCGGGCTGCTGCCGGTCGATCAGCGGGCGGATCTGTACACGTGCGGGGTGCTGCTGTTCCAGCTCGTCACGGGGCGGCTCCCGTTCGAGGGGGAGACGCCGCTCCACACGGCGACGCTCCACATCCACGCGCCGGCGCCGGCGCCGCGCAGCGCTGCGCCGGGGATCGACCCCCGGCTCGAGGCCCTGATCGTGAAGGCGCTCGCCAAGCAGCCGGCGGACAGGCACCAGACGGCGCGCGAGCTCGGGTACGCGCTGCACACCTTGCTCGCCGATCTGCCCGACACGGCCGTGGGGCTGGGGCCGATCTCGCGCCGCCAGCCGAGCTCGCTGTTCTCGCGGGACCTGCCGCGGGGGCCGCTGTCGTCGCTCCCGCCGCTCACGTCGCTGCCGAGCTCGACGTCGGCGCCGGTCTCCGGCCCGCCGCCGCGGCTGGAGGTGTCGATCGAGTCGGCCAGGACGCTCGTCTCGGGCACGGCCGGGCCCGAGGCGGGGCCGCCGCCGCCGGCGAGGCTCCACACGCCGGCGCTGGAGCTCCCGCCCACGCTCGATCCGCCGGGGGTGTACCCGTCGCTCGGGGCCGAGCCGCAGCGCTGGGCCGGGGAGTCGGTGCCGGAGATCTCGCTGCAGCTCCCGTCCTGGTCCCACAGCGAGAGCGAGGCGCTGCTCTCGGGGAACGGCCTCGCCGCGCCGAGCTCGCCCGACGAAGCGGGCGAGGACAGCACGCTGACGATGGTCCGCCGCGACGAGCTGCTCGGTCCGCCGAAGGTCCGCGTGCACGCGGCGTCGTCCTATGACGAGGGCGACGAGCTCGACCTCACGCCTCCGGGGCGCGAGGTGAAGGCGACGCTCCGTTCGGCCGAGGACTTCGGGCTGGGCACGCCGGAGAAGCGGGCCGAGGTCGGCCTCGTGCGCGTCGACTCCGCGCCGACGCCGCCGGTGCCGCCGACGCCGCAGAGCCCGCAGTTCGATCCGGGCGCGGCGGCGTGGGATCGGCGGCCGAAGCGCGTCGCTAACACGCTCCGGCTGGTCTCGTCGCCGCCGCCGGCCGACAGCCAGCTGCCCACGTTCCAGCCTGGCGAGCTGCAGGCGGTGATCCCGCCGGCGCCCGCGGCGTCGAGCGCGGCGGGCGCCGGGAGCGCCGGCGTCGTGGTGCGGGCGGCCGTCGCCGTGGCGGGGGGCGCCGCGCCGGCGGCCTCGGCGGAGGCGCTGCCGCTCGAGCTCGCCTCGACGCTCGCCGCGGATCGCGCGTCCCTGGAGCGCAGCGCGACCGTGCCGGATTTCGCGGCGCCGCCCGCGCCGTCGCGCGAGCCGAGCTGGCTCGCCGGCAAGCGCGGGCTCATCATCGGCTTCGTCGCGGGCATGATCCTCACGGCGGCGGCCATGGCGCTGCTGATGCGCCTGCTCTCCTGAGGCGCTCGCCCGGACGCGCGCCGCGCGGGGCAGCGCGGCGGGAGCGGCGCTTCAGGGGATGTCGTACGTGAGCAGCCGGCACTCGATCGGGCCGTTGAACACGGTGAGCGACCGCTCCGGCCGGCGGCGCATCGCGCGCTCGATGTCCTCGGTGCCGGCGAGGAGGGCGACGCGGTGGCCCGCGAGCCGCGAGAGCGCGGCCGCCATGTCGCGGTAGAGGGCGAGCGTGCCCGGGAGGCGCTCGCCGTACGGCGGGTTGGTCAGCACGTGGCCCGGCGGCGCCGTCGGCGCGACCGCGGCGATGGGCTGGCAGCGCACCTCGATCTGCACGCCGGCCATGCGGGCGTTGCCGCGGGTGATCTCGGCGGCGCGGGGATCGATGTCGGCGGCGAGGATCGGCGGGCCCTCGGGCCGGATCCGGGCGCGGGCGGCGTCGCGGAGCGCGGTCGTGCGCTGCGCGGCGGCGTGATCGTGGCAGGCCCACCGCTCGAAGCCGAAGCGCTGCGCGCGCAGGCCGGGGGCGATGTCCCGCGCCCAGAGCGCCGCCTCGAGGGCGATGGTGCCGGCGCCGCACATCGGGTCGACGAGCGGGCGGGCGCGGTCCCAGCCGGAGAGGCGGAGCAGCGCGGCGGCGAGGGTCTCCTTGAGCGGGGCCCCGCCGATGTGCGTGCGGTAGCCGCGGCGGTGGAGCGCGGCGCCGCCGAGGTCCGCGTAGAGCGTCGCGCGGTCGCGGACGAGGTGGACGAAGAGGGCGAGGTCCGGGTCGTCGAGGTCGACCGACGGGCGCGCGCCGACGCGGCGGCGGATCTGGTCGACGATGGCGTCCTTGGTCCGCTGGGCGATGAACTGGGTGTGGGTCAGCGCGCTCGACCGGCAGGAGGCGCGGACGGCGAGCGTGTGGACCGGGCTCAGGTACGGGGCCCAGTCGACGCGGGAGACGCCCTCGTAGAGCGCGTCGCCGCTGGGCGCATCGAAGGACGCGAGCTCCGCGAGCACGCGCACGGCGGTGCGGAGCTCGATGCAGGCGCGGAAGCCCTCGTCCGCCGCGCCGGAGAAGTGGACCCCGCCGCGATCGGCGCGGACGCCGCGGAATCGGAGCTCGCGGAGCTCGTCGCGGAGCGCGGGCTCGGTGCCTTTGGCGGCGGTCGCGAAGAAGTCCATGGCGACCGGGCTTGTAGCCGAACCGCCGGCTCCTGGCCCTCACGAACGGCGGCCGCGGCGGCCTTCGCGAGCGGCCGCCGCGGCGCCGCGGACGCCGCGCCGCCGCGCCGCCGCGCCGCCGGGCGAGCCGCGCCGGTCGCGGGGCCGCGCGGCCCGCGGCGGTGGCACCGGATTCGCACGGAGCTCGACGAGCTCGTTGATGTGTGGACCGGGCGCAGGCACGCGCCGGCGCTCGGCAGAAGGGGGGGTGAGCGGACTCGGCCTTCCCGGGGCCGCTCCGGGGCGTGGCGCCCGCGCGCGTCCTGGCGCGAGCGGGCGGGGAGCGAGAGCGCTGCGCGGCGGAGGGCGCCGGCGCGGCGGCAGGAGAGGAGGGGGAGCCATGCAGCGTCGGACGGCGGCCGTGCGCGGCGTCAACGTCGCGCTCGGGATCTGGTTGTTCATCTCGGCGTTCCTCTGGCGGCACAGCCAGGGGCAGTTCACTAACGCCTGGGTGGCGGGCGCGCTGTGCGTGCTCTTCGCCTTGATCGCGATCTGGGCGCCCCGGGCGCGCTACCTCAACGCGCTCCTGGCGATCTGGCTCTTCGTCAGCGCCTGGTCGATACCGGCGCTGTCGGCGTGGACGGTGTGGAACAGCGCGCTCGTCGCCATCGGCATCCTCATCGTGTCGCTCGTCCCGGCCGAGGTGGAGGTGCGGGGGGCGCCGACCGTGCCGCGGCTCTAGGGGCTGTCGGTCGGCGGGGCGCGCGAGGGCGGGGCGCCGCGCCCGATCCGGCGCCGCCCCGCTGGCAGGGCGCGTTTCCACGGCCGGCTCGCGGCGTGTTCGCCTCGCAGCGTCGATCGTGTATAGCGGCGTCGCGAGCGGCGCGCCCGCGAGAGGATGCCCCCATGAAGCTCAGCGTCAACGTGAACAAGATCGCGCTCCTGCGGAACTCGCGGGGCCACGACGCCCCGAACGTCCTCTCCTTCGCGCAGCGGATCGTGTCCTACGGGGCGCACGGCATCACGATCCACCCGCGGGCCGATCGGCGGCACATCACGCCGGACGACGCGCGGGCGGTGACTCGGCACATCACCACCGTCGAGACGAACTTCGAGGGTGATCTCCGCGAGGAGTTCCTGGACCTCACGCTCGAGCTCAGGCCGACGCAGTGCACGCTGGTCCCGGTCACGCCGGGGGAGCTCACGTCGCACCGCGGCTGGGACGTCGTGAAGTGGCGCTTCGTCCTGCAGCCGGTGGTGAAGCGGCTCAAGGAGGAGGGGATCCGGACGAGCCTCTTCGTCGAGGCGGACCCCGCGGTCGTGCCGGTGGTCGCGGAGATGGGGGCCGATCGCATCGAGATTTACACCGGGCCTTACGCGGAGGCGTTCGATCGCGGCGATCACCGCGCGGAGCTCGACAAGATCGTCGCGACCGTGAGGGCCGCCGCGGCGGCCGGGGTCGGGATCAACGCGGGGCACGACCTCACCGTGGAGAACCTCGCGCCGCTCGTGAGCGAGGCGCCGCAGATCCAGGAGGTGTCGATCGGGCACCACCTCGTGGTGCGCGCGCTCGAGGTCGGCATGAAGCAGTCGGTGCTCGACTACCTCGCGGCGGTCGAGGGGCGCGCCGCGCAGGCGCGGTAAGCGGGGCCTGGCGAACGGGCTGGCGCGGCGCGGGATACATCGTCCTCCGTCTCGCGTCCCCGTCGTCCGTCGTCCGTCGTCCGTCTTCCGTCTCCCGTCGTCCGTCTTCCGTCTCCCGTCTCCCGTCTCCCGTCTTCGTGCGCGTCATTCGTGCGCGTGCGCGTGCGCGATTCCCCGGAATCAGCGCGCACGCGCACGTGCACGGAAGAGCGAAGACGGGAGACGGAAGACGGACGACGGGGACGAGAGACGTAGAGCGAGAGACGTAGAGCGAGAGACGTAGAGCGAGAGACGTAGAGCGAAAGACGTAGAGCGAAAGACGTAGAGCGAGAGACGTAGAGCGAAAGACGTAGAGCGAGAGACGTAGAGCGAAAGACGTAGAGCGAAAGACGTGGCGAGAGCCGCTCTATATCTCGTCTCGGTGTCTCGTCTCGACGGTTCGAATTTTTATTGGTTTAGAGCCGCTATGAATTGATGCGCCACGCCGGCATGTCGCTCTCTGAAGAGTTGGTGTGCCGCCGCATCTCGCAGCGTGCTTTCGCGAGAGATGCGTAGTCGACAAGATTGGCAATCTCCGCTCAGGCGTTCGAGCCCCCGCGTGTCCCATGTCGTCGCGGGTGGGAGCGCGCCGGTCTTCCATGAGCCCGCTCGTGCGCTTCTCGTGCAGGATAACCAAGCTCGCTTCGTGTGGCGATACGAAATTGCCAAATCGATTCCCATGTGCCCTGTCGCACAGATTGGAAATTGTCGATTGTCATTCATGAAGTCGGTCCTGTAGGGTCATCACACTACGGCTTGCGGTTAAGACGTACGAAAGGGGAGCGAGACGTCATGACATATCTTCCTACTTGTTCTTCCATTGGAGCACAGGGGCTTCTCCGCCTCGGCTGCGCGATCGCAGCGGCCTCTGCGCTCACCGCGATGTCGGCTCCGGCGAGCGCGCTCCCGGCGTTCCCCGGCGCAGAGGGCTTTGGCGCCGTCGCGACCGGCGGGCGCGGCGGGCGCGTCATCAAGGTCACCAACCTGCGATCGAGCGGGGCGGGGAGCCTGCAGGCGGCGCTCGACGCGAGCGGGCCGCGCATCATCGTCTTCGACGTGAGCGGCGTGATCGAAGGGGATGTCGTCGTCCGGAATGGAGACGTGACGATCGCCGGCCAGACCGCGCCGGGCGCGGGCATCACCGTGCGCGGGCGCCTGCTCTCCAGGTACTCCAACGCGGTCAACAATGTCATTGTAAGATTCTTGCGAGTCCGCCCCGTGCACAACGGCTCGGCCGGAGAGCAGTTCGATGGGGCGCAGTTCTCCCTGAACTCGAAGCTGATCCTCGATCACGTCTCGATCGCCTGGGGCGTCGACGAGACCCTGGATCTCTATGAGGCGGACGACGTCACGGTCCAGTGGTCCACCATCGAGTCGTCGGCGACCACGGGGCATCCAGAGGGGGTGCATAATTACGGCCTCATCAACGGCCCTGACGGCCATCGGATCACGTTGCATCACAACCTGTTCGCCCATCACAAGGCGAGGTGCCCCGCGGTCGCGAACGGCCCCGCGGATATCCGCAACAACGTGGCCTACAACGTCAGACACGGGTTCGTGCACCACAACCGGGCGAGCGGCCAGTTCAACATCGTGGGCAACGCGTACATCAAGGGGCCGAGCGATCAGCTGATCCCCTTCTATTTCGACGGCAGCGCCGGCGCGGGGCTCAAGTACTTCCTCGCCGACAACTTCATCGACGATCCCGGCAAGTTCACGGGGGTGGTCGACAACCCCTGGCAGAAGCCGTACCTCCACCCGAGCTTCAGCCGGCTCAACAAGCCCGAGTCGTACCGCGCCTCGTCGCAGTTCAACTTCGCGCGCGACGTCCCGGGCTACATCCCCGTGACGACGCACCGCGCGGAGGACGCCTATCGGCTCGTCCTCGCGCAGGCCGGCGCGCTGCCGCACGACGTCGTGACGAAGGGCGTCCTCCGGAACATCGAGCGCCGCGACGGCGCGTGGGGCGCTCGCTACGTGAACAACCTGATGGAAGGGCTCACCCCAGGGACGGCGCCCGCCGACGCCGACCGCGACGGGATGGCGGACGCGTGGGAGCGCGCGCACGGCCTCAGCTCCTCCAACGCAAACGATCACAGCCGGGTGATGCCGTCCGGATACACCGCGATCGAGGAGTACATCAACGAGCTCGCCGCCGCGCTGATCAGCACGGCGGAGGCCAGCGTGGCGTTCCAGGGCGAGGAGGCGGACTAGCGGGCTCGGCCACGGCGCGCCGCGGCGCTCACCGCTCGCGCACCGAGCCGCCAAAGCCGCGCCGCACCGCGTCGGCCGCACCCCTTTGCACCGCCCGTCGCGCCTGCTAGGTTCCCCCCCGGCGCCCACGGGAGCGTCCCGGACGAGACGCGCCGTACCCGGTCAGGATAAGACGACGCAGCCACATTACGAGGAGATTCGTCATGTCCTGGCTGTTGTTGTTCCTGGCAGGTCTGCTCGAAGTCTGCTGGGCCGTCGGACTCAAGTACACACAGGGCTTCACGCGGCCCCTGCCCACGGCGCTCACCATCTCCGCGATCATCGCGAGCCTCGTCCTTCTCGAGGGCGCCTCGCGCACCCTGCCCATCGGCACGGCCTACGCCGTCTGGGTCGGCGTCGGCGCGTTCGGGGCGGCGATCGCCGGCATCGTCCTCTTCGGCGAGCCCGCCACGCCCGCGAGGCTCGGGTTCCTCGCGCTCCTCGTCGTGGCCATCCTCGGCCTCAAGCTGTCGAGCTCCTGAGCCGCCGCCGCGCGGCGCGCACGACCGAGCGCCCCGCCTCGACTAACCTCTCCCCATGCACGGAACCCCCGAAGCCCGCGCCCTGCACGCGCAGTTCCCCGCCATCGACCTCCACGCCGACAGCCTCATGTGGTCGCGCTGGGTCGGCTACGATCTGCACGAGCGCCACGAGCCGATGCTGCCGCTCGCGGCCCTGGGCGGGCACGTCGACGTCCCGCGGCTCGTCGAGGGCGGCGTCGGCGCGCAGTTCTTCGGCCTGGTCTCGCTGCCCATCGGGCAGCGGCGCGGGCTCGCCGCCGTCGTCGACGAGCAGATCGACCTCCTGGAGCAGGCCGCCCTCGCGCAGCCGGATCGCCTGGTCAAGGCGCGCACCGCCGAGGACATCGAGGCGGCGAGGGCCCGCGGCGCCGTCGCGGCGCTGCTCGGGATCGAGGGCGCGCACGCGCTCGAGGGCGAGCTCGACACGCTCGAGCGCTTCGCGCGGCGCGGCGTGCGCTACCTCGGGCTCTGCCACTTCAGCGCCAACGACGTGTGTTATCCCGCCTACGGCCGAGGTCGCAGGGACGGTGAAGGCCTCACCCCCTTCGGCCGCGACGTCGTGCGCCGCGCCGAGGATCTCGGCGTCATCGTCGACCTCGCGCACATCAACCGCGCTGGCTTCCTCGAGGTGTGCGCGCTCGCGCGCCGGCCTCCCATCGTCAGCCACACCGGCGTCGCCGGCGCCTTCGACCACTGGCGCAACATCGATGACGACCAGCTCCGCGCCCTCGCCGACCGCGGCGGGTGCGCCGGGGTCATCTTTTGCCCGCTCTACCTCGGCGGCAACGGGCTCGCTCCCGTCGTCAAGCACCTCCTGCACATCATCAATGTTGCCGGCGAGGACACCCCCGCGCTCGGATCCGATTGGGACGGCTTCATCGTTCCCACACGCGAGCTCCGCGACGCCGCGCACCTTCCGCTCTTGACGGATGCTCTGCTCCAAGCTGGGTTGAGCGAGCGTGTCATCGGCAAGTTGCTGCGCGGCAACGCAATGCGCATCTTGCGCGACAATCCGCTTCCAACGCAGCGCTCGGTTGCGTAGCCTCTCGACAGGGCCGTCGGGGTGGGTGGTCCCTCCGGCGCTGGTCGAACTCATCCTTACGCGGAGCGGACGCAGGCCATGACTCTCCATCGCCTCGCTGCACAGGGCTACGCGACTGCAGCGGATGCTTACGAGAAAGGGCGCCCGGACTATCCGCGCGGCGCGATCGAGCTCCTGCTCGACACGCTGCGCATCGACGCCGGAAGCACGGTGCTCGATCTCGGCGCGGGGACCGGCAAGCTCACGCGCCTGCTCGTGCCGACGGGCGCCCGGCTCCTCGCGCTCGAGCCGGTCGAGGGGATGCGCCGCAAGCTGGGGCAGATGGTCCCGTCCGCGGTCCTGCTGGACGGCGTGGCCGAGGCCATCCCCCTGCCCGAGGCGTCGGTCGACGCCGCGGTCGCCGCGCAGTCGTTCCACTGGTTCCACGGCGACCTCGCGCTCGCCGAGCTCCACCGGGTGCTCCGGCCGCGGGGGCGCCTCTCGCTGCTCTTCAACCTGCGGGACGAGCGGATCGACTGGGTCGCTCGCATCTCCCGCATCCTCAACCGCTACGGCCGCGATGCCCCGGTCCACCGGATCGGCGCGTGGCGCCGGCCGTTCTCCGACACCCGCCTCTTCGCGCCGATCGGAGAGCACGAGTTCACCCACTCGCAGGAGCTCGATCTCGACGGGCTCCTCGAGCGCGTCGCCTCGATCAGCTACATCGCCGCGCTCCCCCTGAAGGAGCGGTACTCGGTCCTGAACGAGGTGCGCGATCTGGCCGGGAGCCACCCGGAGCTCGCGGGCAAGAGCGCGTACCTCTTCCCGTACCGCACGCAGGTGGCCTCCTACGAGCGGCGCTGAGCCCCCGCGCGCACGCGCGCCTCCGCCAGCCGAGCTCGCCTGTTCGCGAGCGTCCTGCCCGCCAGTCCCGCGGCCTGCCCGCGAGCGCCCCGCCCGCCGAGCATCCCGCGCCCGCGGCGCGAGGCGCCGTGCTAGAGCGGCGCCCCATGTCGGCGCATGAAGTCGTGATCGTCGGCGGCGGGCCCGCGGGCCTGAGCACGGCGCTCTTCCTCGCCCACCATCGCCCGGCCCTCACCGACAGGATCGTGGTGCTCGAAAAGGAGCGCTACCCGCGGGACAAGTGCTGCGCGGGCGGGCTCGGCCAGCGCGCCGACAGGGCGCTCGCGGCGATCGGGGTGACGATCGACGTGCCCTCGGTCGTGGTGCACGGCGTCAGCGCGGCCTTCCAGACGGGCGAGATCGCGCTCCGCGAGGGGAACATCGGCCGCGTCGTCCGGCGCGTCGAGTTCGATCGCGCGCTCGCGCTCGCCGCGCGCGCCCGCGGCGTCCGGATCGTCGAGGGGGCGCGGGTCACCGCCGCCTCGCTGGGGCCGGGCGGCGCGCGGGTCGAGAGCTCGGCCGGGGACTTCGACGGCCGCGTCGTCGTCGGCGCGGACGGCGTCGGCAGCGTCGTCCGCCGCGCGATGGGGCTGCCGTTCGGCCGGCTGCGCGCGCAGGCCGTCGAGGTCGACACCGAGCCCGTCGCGGGGGACCGGGCGCGCGACCTCCTGCACTTCGAGATGCGGGATCGCTCGTTCGCCGGCTACCTGTGGGACTTCCCCACGATCGTGGGCGGGCGCGAGCTCGTCTGCCGGGGGGCGTACGTGCTGCACGAGGGCGCCCTCGGCGCGGCGCGCCCCGCCCCCGACGCCGAGCGCGTCCTCCGGAGCCGGCTCGCGGCGCTCGGCCTCGACCCGGACCGCTACCGGCGGAAGCGCTTCGCCGAGCGCGGCCTCGACCCGAGGGCCGCGGTCGCGCGGCCCGCGGCCCTGCTCGTCGGCGAGGCCGCGGGCATCGATCCGATGCTGGGCGAGGGCATCGCGCAGGCGATCGCCTACGGCGCCCTCGCGGGCGCGTACCTCGCCGAGAAGCTCGAGGCCGGCGACCTCGGGTTCGGCGACTGGGGCCGGCGGGTCGAGCGATCGCTGCTCGGCCTGGACCTCCGGTTCCGGCGCCGGGCGATGCGCGCCTTCTACGGCGCGCCGCGGGAGCGCGTCGAGCGCTACCTCCTCCGCGAGCCGTCGTTCCTGCGCTTCGGCATGCGCCACTTCGCCGGCAGCCCCCAGCCGGCGCCCGACGCGCTCCGCGCCGCGGCGACGGGCGCGCTCGTCGCCGGCCGGATCGGGCTCGATCGCCTGGTCGCGTCGCTCCCGCCGCGCGACGCCGCTCTGTAACGCATGTACCAGAGACGGGCGAAAACCGCTCTAGCGAGGCGCGCGGCGCGCGCATGTGCGCTGCAACACGGAGCCGCGCCGTGAGCGCCGACACCCCCCAAGGCACCCGCATGCTAGCATCGCGGGCCATGATCGCGCCGCTTCAGCCGGCGGTCGGGATGCTCTTCGGGGAGTTCCGGATCGTTCGGCCTCTCAGCGCCGGGGGCATGGGCGCCGTGTACGTCGCCGAGCAGGCGAGCACCGGCAAGCTGCGCGCCCTCAAGCTCATGCACCCGCAGCTCTGCGCGGACACCCGGCTGCGCGAGCGCTTCGAGCAGGAGGCGCGCGTGGGCGCGCTGGTCGAGAGCGACCACATCGTGCAGGTGATCGGCGCCGGCGTGGACGCGGCGAGCGGCGTGCCGTGGCTGGCGATGGAGCTGCTCGAAGGGGAGGACCTCGCGCAGCGCATGAAGCGCAGCGGGCTGCTCGCGCCCAAGGACGTGCACGAGATCTTCCGGCAGCTCTGCCACGCGCTCGGCGCCGCCCACCGGGCGGGCGTGGTCCATCGCGACATGAAGCCGCAGAACGTCTTCCTCGCGAAGTCGAACAGCGCGACGGCGCCGTGGTCGGTCAAGGTCCTCGACTTCGGCATCGCGAAGATCGCCGCGGAGGCGAGCACGATGGCGACCGCGTCGCTCGGCACGCCCCTCTGGATGGCGCCCGAGCAGTCCGACGCGCGCGGGCAGATCACGCCGGCGACCGACGTGTGGGCGCTCGGGCTCATCGCCTTCGCGGCGCTCACCGGCCGCATGTACTGGCGCGCCGCGAACGACCCGATGGGCACCGCGATGCCTGTGCTGCTCCGCGAGATCCTCTTCGAGCCGATCGACCCGGCGTCGACGCGCGCGACGGCGCTCGGGCGCGCCGGCTGCGTCGTGCACCCGTTCGACGCCTGGTTCGCGCGCTGCCTCGCGCGCGAGCCGTCGCAGCGCTTCCAGACGGCGCAGGAGGCGTTCGACGCGCTCGGGCCGGCGCTCTTCGTCGATCCGCGCAGCGTGCGCCCCCCCGGCGCCGCGATCTCGGTGACGCCGCCCGGCATCGCCGCGGCGATCACCCCCGCCGGGACGGCCTCGCACCTGTCGATGACCGGGCCGACCGAGATGGCCACGGACGCGCGCGCGGGCGGCCGCGGGGGCGCGTCGACCGCCCCGCCGCCGGCGGATCGGCCGCGGCCGGGCGCGTCCTTTCCGCCGGCCAGCGCGCCGGCCCTGGCGAGCAGCGCGCCGGCGCCGGCGCCCTCGAGGCCAGCCATGTGGAAGCCGATGCTGCTCCTCGCCCTCGGCCTGCTCGGCGGCGCCGCGGCGGCGCTCGCGGTCTCCACGGGCCGCGCGCGGCGCGAGGTCCCGGTGGCGCAGCGGCTGCCCGAGCCGGCGCGCCCCACGGTGATCAGCGCCGGCCGCGGCGACGAGGCGCGCCCGCCGGCGTCGGCGGACGGCGCGGACGCAGAGCAGCCGCCGCCAGGCCCGCGCCACGGGCCGGTGCCGGTGCTCCTGCCGAGGGTCCCGCGCCCCTCGCGCGAAGGCGGCGCGACCGCGGCGGCGACCGCGGCGCAGCCGGGCGCGGCGAGGCCGTTCGATCACGCCGCGGCCCACGCCGCGCTGCAGCGCAAGGGGTCGACCGCGCCGATCCACTGCAGGGGCAAGGAGGGGCCGAAGGCGGTGACCGCGCGGGTGTACTTCAACCCCGCGGGCGCCGTGCAGCGCATCAGCATCGATCCGCGGGTCGCGATGACCCCGGCCGGGACCTGCGTGCAGATGGTCCTCAGCTCCGCGCGGGTGCCGGCGTTCGACGGGAACGAGCTCCAGGAGGTCTCGACGACGGTCGCGCTCGAGTAGTGGTCAATTGGAACATGAAGGCGGGAAGAAAACCTTAATGATCTTCCCGCCTTCCCACCTTCATGTGGACTCTCTCTGGGCAACGTTGACCACTACCCGCGGCCCGATCACGGGTCGACGGAGACGCACTCGCCCTCGCCGCGGAAGTGCCCGAGCGTGCGCGAGAGCGCCGCGACGAAGGCGCCGAGATCGTCGATGTCTCCGGCGCTGCCCGTCCCGTAGGGGCCCTCCTCGATCGCGACGAGGCGCACCGCGGCGAGCTCCTCCAGGGTGACGGCGCCGTCGGCGTCGGCGTCCGCGGCGGCGATCGGCGCGAAGCGGCGCGCCGCGGCCGCGGACTGGAGGTCGTCGTAGAAGAAGTGGTCGCCGTGGATCGTGAGCTCCACGGTGTCGGTGCCGCCGTTCGTGACGAGGACGCCCTCGGTCTCCTTGCCGGCCTTGTCGCCCTTGCAATCGGCGTAGCGCGTCGCGAGCGAGAAGGTCCAGTCGAGGCGCTTCTCCTCGCCGCCGTCGCCCTTCCGCGCGGTCGCCTCGATGTGCACCGACGCGCCCGCGGCCAGCATGAGCGCCTTGTCGTCCTCCGTCGCCCCGTCGAGCGCGGTGTCCGCGTCCGCCGGGCCGATCTCGTAGGAGACGCGCTCCCAGGGCCTGGCCTCGAGGCCCTCGAACGTCACGACCGGCTTCACGCCGGGCTTCGTGTGGTCGAACAGGATCGAGCCCTCCATCCGCGCCCCGACGTTCCCCTCGCGATCGGCGACGGTCACGTTCCGGAGGACGAAGAGGAACTTCTCGTACCGGATGCTCCAGCCGTCCTCGAGATCGGCGGCCGGGATCTCCTGCTCGATGTACTCCTCGCCCCACGTCGAGAACGCCACGCTCCCGGCCCCCGACGCGCCGTCGTCGCCGCAGCCGGCGAGCGCCGCCGCGGCGAGCGACAGCGCCGCCGCGCACAAGCTTCCCGTGGTCCTCATCGCTCCTCCTCCTTCTGTTCCTGCGGCGCGCCGGGCGCGAACGAGAGCGCGTAGGCGGTCCCCTTCTTGAGGCCCCGCACGAAGCCGCGCTGGGCCTGGCTCTCCGGCTCGAGATCGGCCGGCGCGCCGCCCTCGCCCTCGGCCACGGCCTCGAAGTCGACCTGATCGAGCCAGACCGACGGCTTGACCACGAGCGTCACGACGCCGGGCCTGTCGAGGTAGACCTCCTCGAAGACGCACCCCTCGACCGCCGGCTCGCCGGTCACGTCGCTCGCGACGTCGGCGGCCAGGGCGCGCGCGCGGAACACGCGGGCGGCGTCGCCCTTCTCGGCGCGGCCCTCGAGGGCGACGACGTGCCCGTCGAGCTCCGCGGCGAAGGGGCCCGCGGGCGGCGCGCCGAACGTGAAGCGCGCGGATCGCACGACGCCGCTCACCGCGTCCGCGTCCGCGAGCGCGGTCGTCCCGTCCAGCAGGTCGACCGAGGTGGGCTGCGCCATCTGGCCCCGCGCCTCGCCGGCCTGGTAGTGGCCCGGGTGGGCGTGCGCCTCCGGGACGGCCCATCGGGCGAGCCGGTCGAGCAGCGAGGGCGCGCCGCCGCGGCCCGGGGCCGCGCGCCGCGCCGTGAACGGGGCGCCCTCGAAGTAGTAGAGCGGCCCGATCGACAGGTGCGCCTTCGACAGCGTGACGGTCCAGCCGAGCGCGTTCGTGAACGGCGCGACCGACGCCGCGTCGGCGGCGACCTCGGTCGCGAGCGTGAGGCGCTTGCCCGCGGTCGCGCCGTCGCCCCCGGCGCCGCACCCTGCGGCGAGCGCCGCGGCGAGGAGCCCCGCCGCGGCGAGCGCGGCGCGCCGGCGGGGCGCTGGTTTCTGTGCTGTGGTGGAGCTCATCGAGGACCTCATCCGAGATAAAGGGACAGCGAGACGAGGAAGCTGCGGGGGGCGCCGACGGTCACGTGCCGCGCGGGCAAGAGGTCGGGCGCCGTGCCCCGGGCGAAGCTCGACGGGTAGACGAACTCGCCGTCGAACCAGGCCGCGTCGAGGAGGTTGTAGACGTCGAGCCCGAGCTCGACGCGGTGGTAGCGGACGTGCGCCGTCACGTCGGTGAGGAGCGCGTCGCGCCCGAGCTCCCCGTACGGCAGGGGGCGGCCGTGGAGCAGCGTGACGCCGGCGCCGGCGCGGGCCTCGAGGCGCCGGCCGAAGAGCGCGCCGAGGCGCGGCGTCGCGGCGAGATCGGCGCGCGCGACGACCTGCGGCACGAACGGGAGGAGATCGCCCGCCGCGTAGCGCCCGCCGGGAGCGGTGAAGGCGGCCCGGGTGTACGTCATGCCGACGCTCGACACGAGCCACGGCGCGGGGCGCGCCACCGCGTCGAAGGCCACCCCGGTGCGGGCCGTGGCGGGGACGGGCTCGTTGCGGCCGGTCGCCTCGTCGAAGACGAGATCGTCGGTGAGGCGCGTGTGGAACAGCGCGACCGACGCGCGCACGAGCTCGTCCGCGTAGCGGAGCCCGGCCTCGGCCGAGAGCGCGCGCGTGAACGGGGTCCGCTCGCCGTCGCCGAGGCTGCGCGCCTGGGGCGAGCGGAACCCCTGGCCCACGCTGGCGAGGGCGCGCAGCCCGGGGAGCAGCGCCACGTCGACCGTGCCCTTGCCGCCCACGTGGATGCCCTGCGCGCTGCGCGCCTGCGCGCCCTCGCCGGCGTGGTCGACGACCTGGTACGCGAGCCCGTCGGCGCGCACCCCGCCGCGCACCGTGACCCGCCGCGCGGGCCGGATCGACGCGTCGAGGTAGCCGGCGAGGTCGGTCGCGCGGACCTTCGCGTCGACGAGCGTCGCGGTCGGCCGGCCGTCGACCGCGGCGAGGCGCCGCTGCGACTGCTCGATCCAGTCGGTGCGCGCGACGACGCCCGCCTCGAGCGCGTCGCGATCCGAGAGCAGCGGGAACCTGAGCCGGTACGAGGCGGTCGCGCCCGCGGTGATCGCCTCGTTGAGCTGCTGGGTGGCGTCGCCGGAGGTCGGGTCCTCGAGGTAGCCGGTGTAGTTCGAGCGCAGGCGGAGCGAGCGCAGCACGACGAACGGCGCGAGCGAGAGGCCCTCGCCGCGGGCGGCGTCGGCGCCCGCGCCGCGCAGGTCCACGACGAGCTGCGCGCGCGACGAGTCGCCGCCCTGATCCGGGTCGTACGAGGCGAAGCGGTCGACCTTGCCCGCCTCGAGGTCGTCGAGGCGCAGGACGCCGGCGGAGGCGAAGCGCGAGGCGAACGCCGAGGCCATCACGCGCGCGCGGACGCCCGCGACGGGCTCGTAGACGGCCTGCGCGACGGCCGAGGTCCGGCTGGCGGCGCGGGCGGGGCCGAAGCCGTCGGTCGCGTACGCCTCGAACGCGGCGAACGTGGTCTCGTCGGCGCCCTCGGGGTGGTAGGCGAGGAAGAGCCGGCGGGCGCCGAACGAGCCGGCAGAGGCGGTCGCGGTGATCCCCGGCTCGTCGTAGCCGAGCTCGAGGCGCACGCTGCCGGCGACGGCGAAGTCGCCCTGGCGCGGGTCGTACGACCCGGGTTGCGCGCGGAGCTCGCGGATCACCTCGGGCATGACGAAGTGGAGATCGGCGTAGCCCTGCCCGTGGACGTTGGACACCTCGTTGACCGGCGCGCCCGCGACCCAGATCTCGAGGTCCTGCCCGTGGACCGCGTCGAAGCCGCGGAAGAAGATCTGGTGCGCCTTGCCCTCGCCGCCGTGCTGGGCGGCGAACACGCCCGGCACGAGCTGCAGCACGTCGCTCGCGGTGCGGTGGGGCGCCGCCCTCACCTCGGCCCGCTCCCGCACCGCCTCCGAGGCGCTGCGCGGCGGCGCCGCGCCCTGCACCACGACCGAGACCGGCGCGGCGCCGACGGCCGCGCCCGGGCCAGCGCCGCCGTCCGGCGCCGCGGCCGAGGTCTCCGCCGCCGGCGAGGCCTCGGCGGCTGCCACGGGCGGCGGGGGGGCCGCGCCGTCGCCGGCGCGCGCCGGCGCGGCGGCCGTGGTGATAAGAAGCGGCGCGAGCGCCGTGCGCAGGGAGAGGGTCACAACGGGACCGTCCGTAGCACGATTTGTAGAGATCGTGCTACGGCATGGATGCGCCCGCTCGTCTGGAACGGCGTCGGCGTGCCTGCTCGGGCTCGGGCGACGGGCGCGGGGCGCCCGCGGCGTTCATGATCGCGGGCCGCCGGGCCCCGCGTCGGGGCGCTCGGAGGTTATTTTTCGACGCCCGCTCGATTCGTGCGCTCCGGCGGATCGCGACGGCGATCGCGACAAGATGTCGCATTCAGGTTGGTGACGACGCGGCCTATCGTTGCGCGCGTCGTTGTTCCTCAGGAGGACTCTCATGAAACGCGGTCTTCATGCATTACGGCTCTTGTTCCCGCTGGCCGGGGCGGCGCTCTCGCTTACGGCGTGCGGCGGCGGCGAAGGTGGGGTGAACCCCGTCGATGGCACATCGACCTCGACGGGCGTCGGCGGCGTCGGCGGCGACGGCGGCGCCGGCGGCGGCGGGCGCGGCGGGGCCGGCGGCGAGGGAGGGACCGGCGAAGGGGGGACCGGCGAGGCAGGCGGCGGGGGCGAGGCCACCGACGCGGCGATCGCCGTCGAGCTGGCGTTCGAGGGCCGCGTCAACGACGAGGTGTTCTCCTGCAGCGACACGTACGCTGTCGGCGCCGCGGCGACGGACGTGAAGCTCAACGACTTCCGCCTGTACATCCACGATGTACGCCTGCACCGCGCGGACGGCGAGAAGGTGCCGCTCACGCTCGAACAGGACGGGAAGTGGCAGCTCGAGAACATCGTGCTCCTCGATTTCGAGGACAAGTCCGGGAGCTGCGCCAACGGGACGCAGGAGACGAACGGGCGCGTGCTCGGGACGGTTCCGGCCGGGGACTACGACGGGCTGTCGTTCAAGCTGGGCGTCCCGTTCGAGCGGAACCACGGCGACGCCTCGGTCGCGCCGTCGCCGCTCAACCTGACCGGGCTGTTCTGGAGCTGGAATCACGGGTACAAGTTCCTGCGCATCGACGGCGTCCCGGAGCAGGGCGGGGACCCCTTCATCATTCACGTCGGGAGCACCGGCTGCGTCGCCGGCGACGGCGGCGAGGTGACCGCGTGCGATCGCCCCAACGTGGCCGAGATCGTCTTCGAGGGCATCGACCCGCTCGCGACGAAGGTGCTCGTCGACTATGGGGCGCTCGTCGCGGACACCGACGTGTCGGCGAACGCGGGCGGCACGCCGGGCTGCATGTCCGACGCGACGGATCCCGACTGCCCTCCGCTGTTCACCCACCTCGGCATCGACGTCACCGACGGCTCGCCGCGCCCCGAGCAGCAGTCGTTCTTCAGGATAGAATAGGAGCCATGACGATGACCGCACTGGTGACCGCGCTCCGCCGCGCCGCGCTCTCCTCTGTCCTGGCCGCGCTGGCGGCCCTCGCCTGTGCCTGCGGCGACGGCGAGGGCACGCCGGGCGCGGGCGGGACTGCGGGGGAGGGCGCCGGCGGCCAGGGCGGGGGCGACGGGGGGAGCGACGGGGGCGGCGGGGGCGGCGGGGGCGGCGACGCGGGCGCGTTCGCGTGGGGGCTGCCGCCGGGCTTCCCGGTGCCGAAGGTCCCCGAGGACAACCCGATGTCGTCGGCCAAGGTCGAGCTCGGCAGGCGGCTGTTCTACGACAGGCGCCTGTCCGGCAACGGCACGTACTCCTGCGGCTCGTGCCATGTCCAGGAGCTCGCGTTCACCGACGGCCTCGCGACCGGCAAGGGCTCGACCGGGCAATTCCACGTGCGCGGCTCGATGAGCCTGACCAACGTCGCTTACCTGACGACGCTGACGTGGGGAAATCCGCTGCTCGACTCGCTCGAGGAGCAGGCGCTCCTCCCCATGTTCGGCGAGACGCCGGTCGAGCTCGGGCTCGCGGGCATGGAAGAGGAGCTGTTCCAGCGGCTCCGGGACGAGCCGCTGTACCAGGAGCTCTTCCCCGCGGCCTTCCCCGGCGACGAGGACCCCATCCGCCTCGACACCATCACGAAGGCGATCGCGGCGTTCGAGCGGTCGCTGCTCTCGTACCGCTCGCCCTACGACCGGTACCGCTACGGCGGCGACCCTTCGGGGATGTCGGAGGCGGCGCTGCGCGGCATGGATCTCTTCTTCTCCGAGAAGCTCGAGTGCTTCCACTGCCACGGCGGCTTCAACCTGTCGGACTCGGTGCAGCACGACGGGACCACCTTCACGGAGGTGATGTTCCACAACACGGGTCTCTACAACATCGGCGGGAGCGGCGCTTACCCGCAGGGCAACGCCGGGGTCTACGACATCTCGGGCAACGAGGCGGACATGGGCCGGTTCCGCGCGCCCACGCTGCGCAACATCGCCCTCACGGCGCCGTACATGCACGACGGCAGCATCGAGACGCTCGAGGAGGTGCTGGACCATTACGCCGCCGGAGGGCGCACGATCGAGGAAGGCCCCAACGCCGGCGTGGGGAGCAAGAACAAGTTCAAGAGCGAGCTCATCACCGGGTTCGATCTCACCGAAGAGGAGAAAGCAGACGTGATTGCCTTCCTGGAGAGCTTGACGGACGATGAGTTTCTGACGGACCCGCGCCACGCGGATCCGTGGGCGGAGGCGCCGTGAGCCGGACACCCATCCTTCACCGGGCGATCCTCGTCCCCGCACTGGCGGCGCTCGCGTCGGCCGCGATGTACGTCGGGGCCTGCGGTCACGGCCACGACCACGACGACACGTCGGCCGGGTCGGAGCTGGACGACGTCATCTTCGAGGGGGGCGCGACCGACGAGGCGCTGGAGGCGCTGCTCGCGGCCGACCCGAAGGACGAGCCGTCCCAGGGGACGGTGTTCGACGCGCCCGAGGACGGCGCGGCGGTCCCCGGCGACGCCGCGCCGGCGCTGACCTTCCACGTCGCGGGCGCGGCGCGGTGGACGGCCCCGGGGGCCGCGCCGGCGCTCGGCTTCGCGGGCGCTCGGCCAGGCGTGCCGGGGGTGCCGGCGGCGGGGGCGTCGCCGTGGGCGGAGCTCGGCGCGCTCCTCGGGCCGGTGCGCGCGGCGCGGGCGCACGGGATGCCGATCAACGGGCGCGCCTACTTCCTGGTCTTCTCGACCGCAGAGCGCGAGGGGCTGCTCCGGGTGTTCACGATGAAGCTGAGCTACACGCCGGACGCGGCGGCGTGGGACAAGCTCCGCGCCGCCGGCGGGCCGATCACCGTCAGCGTGCTCAACGCGGTGTTCGAGAACAACCGCATCGTGCAGGGCGGCGGGCCGTTCACGGGCGAGCCGGTCACGTTCTCCGTAGCGCCCTGAGGGCATCGCGCCGCGCGCCGCGCGCCGCGCGTCGCCAGCAGCGCGGCGCGACGGCCGCTGCGGCCCTCCGCGGGAGCGCTCGTGGAGGCTCAGGGCGAGCGAGGGAAGATGAGCACGTACGCGCCCGGCGCGGGGTTGAAGAGCACCGTCTCGTCCGGGTGCGCCTCCCGGTCGAAATGCGGATACCACGGCAGCGCCCGCCAGGACTCCGAGTCCTTGATGAACTCGCGCACGATGAGATCGAGCTCCACGTACTTCCCGCCGGTCGCCGCGGAGAGCTCCGGTCCGAAGCTCCAGCGCTCGCGCCCGGGGCCCGGGGCGACGTCGTTGTGGAGCGCCCCGCCGTAGGCGATCACCATCTTGTCGGCGGCGTCCTCGCGGCCGAGCAGCGCCTTCGCCTCGGCGGCGGTCAGGCGCGCGATCATCTCCAGCATGGCCGTCACCGCGTCCGGCCCCGCGCGCACGATGGCGTCGTACTCCTGGCAGGAGGGCGCGAGCAGGCGCGGGCGGATGCCGAGCCGCTTCGCCTCGCTGCCGAGCGCGAGGAACTCTCCCTGGTTGCCCGCCGACTGCGTCTGGGTGACCGCCTTCTGCTCCTCCTCGACCCGCGCCACCTGCTCTTTCTTGCAGCGCGGATCCACCGCCCAGAGCTCGACGATGAGGTCCGAGGCGCGGCCGGCGAGCGCCGGCAGAAAGAGCTCCGTGAAGCGCCGGGTCGCCGAGGGGACGCCGTCCGCGCCCTGCTGGGCGTGCGCCTCGCCCACCGCGAGCACGCGCGGGCCGCTCTGAAGAACGTGGGCGAAGGCCTGGGCCGGCGCATCGAAGGCGAGGCAGCCGAGCGCGCCACAGGGCGCCGGGGCAGGGGAGGCGGGCGCCGTGGCCGCCGCGGCCGCGGTGGCCGAGGCAGCGGGGGCGGCGGCCTGCGGGGCGGCGGACGGCGCGCTCGGGCCGACGGCGCTCGCGGCGCCCGCGGCGCCCGCGGAGGGAGCGCCGCCGCCGGCCGGCGCGCCGCAGGCCGCGAGCAAGGCCGCGGCCACCAGGGAGGTTCGCGGGGTTCGCATGCGGGCATCTTAGCCGGGCTCCGAGATCTCCTGCGCGCCTGGGCCGCTCCGGAGCAGCCGAGCGGCTCCTCGGCCCGGGCCGCGGCCACCCGGCGGCCTCGCGAGGGCTACCAGGAGCCAGGGCGATGACCCATGGAGCGCGGTGCATGACGTGACGACGGGGGCCTCGTGCCCGGACGAAGAGAACACCCGGAGCGAGCGGGCTCGGTGGGGGATCGCGAGCGCGACCGCGCGGCGCGGAGGATCCGCGGCGAGCGCGCTCGGCGCTCGGCAGGGGACGCGCGCGGCGCGCACGGAGAGGGGGGATCTCCATCATGACCACGAAGATGAGCGGGCGGACGGAGCACGAAGCGAGCGCAGGACACGCGGAGTCCGCGATCGTCAACAGCCTGGAGCAGGTGCGCGACATCCTGTGCGGCGCCCAGCTCCGCGAGCTCGCTCGCCGGCTGGCGCACACCGACGCTCAGGTCGCCGCCCAGGCGGAGGAGCTCCGGCTCGAGGCGCGGCGACGCCTGGACGTGCTGGAGGCGCACGTGCGCAAGGAGCTCGAGGCGCTCGCGGCGTCGCTCGAGGCCCAGCGAGCGGCCGGCGCCGGCGCGCTCGGCAGCGTGGCGCGCGACGCGCGGGAGGGGCTCGAGCTGCTCGAGCAGCGGGTCCAGCGGCTGGAAGATCTCGTGGCGCGCACGCAGCGGGAGCTCCGGCAACAGCTGCTCGACCAGTCCAAATCGTTCCTCGACGAGGCGCGGCGCACGCGGGGCGAGCTCTGCGCGATGGTCGAGCGCGAGCTCGCCGTCCTGTGGACCGACGGCGCCGACGCGTCCCAGCCGGACGCGCCGGCGCGGGAGGGGCCCGCGGAGTCGGAGCGCTACCAGAAGGCGGACCCCCGCTCGGACGAAGCCGCGTGAGGCGCCCGCGCCGCTCTGGCGAGCGGCGCGGGCGTGGAGGGCCGGAGACGAACGATGGGACAGCCGAGAGCGCGTCGCGGGCCGCCCCCGCCGGTCGACAAGACGCTCGAAGACCTCCGCCCCCTGCTCGTGGGCCCCGAGCAGCGCCGGATCCGGCGGCTCGAGGAGCGGCTGGACCAGTCGATGGCCGAGATGGTCGCCGGGGCGCTGCCCGAGGCGGTGGTCGAGAGCCGCAAGAAGGGCGAGGCGCTCTCGTGGGCGCTGGATCCGCTCATCACCAGCGCGATCCACGAGCGCGTGCGCCGGGATCCGGGGTCGTTCGCGGACGCGATCTCCCCCGCCATGGGGCCGGCCATCCGCAAGGCCGTGGCCTGCGCCCTCCGGGGGATGATCCAGCGCCTCAACGAGGCGCTCGCCCTCGGCCTGTCCTGGGAGAGCCTGCGCTGGCGCCTCGAGGCGCGGCGCACCGGGCGCCCCTTCGCGGAGGTGGTGCTGCTCCGCGCGATGGTCTACCGGACCGAGCAGCTCTTCCTGGTCCACCGCGGGACGGGGATCGTCCTCGAGCACGTGAGCGCCGAGGACACCCCCTACAGGGATCCCGATCAGGTCTCCGCGATGCTCACCGCCATCGACGCGTTCGCCCACGACGCGTTCCGAACCGACGCGCGGCTCCAGCGCTTCTGCGTGGGCGATCTCACCGGGTGGGTCGAGCACGGACCGTCGGCCCTCCTCGTGGCCATCGTGCGCGGCGTGGCGCCGCAGGCGTACGGGACCGTCCTGAGCGAGACGCTCGAGCGCGTGCACCTGACGTACGGGGACGAGCTCGCCGGTTTCCGCGGCGATCGGTCGCCGTTCTCCGGCACCCGCGAGCTGCTCTCGACCTGCCTCCACCAGCAGCGCAAGCCGGTCCCGCGCGGGAGCAGGCCCGCGCTCGCGGCGGCCGCCGTGCTCGTCGCGATCGCCGCGACCGCCCTCGCCGTCCGGACGCGCGCCTCGTGGGAGGAGCAGCGCCGATTCGCCGGATGGGCCGAGGCGCTGCGGCGCGAGCCTGGCATCATGGTGACCGCGGCGGAGCGGCGCGGGGGCGAGGTCGCGTTCTCGGGCCTGCGCGATCCGCTCGCCGAGGACCCGCGGGCGGTGATCGAGCGCGCCGGCCCCGCGCGCACGCCGGTAACGCTGCGCTTCGAGCCGTTCTACTCGCTCGATCCGCAGATCGTCGAGCGCCGGGCGGCGCGGGCGCTGGAGCCGCCGCCGGGCGTCGCCCTCTCGCTGCGCGGCGGCGTCGTGGTGGCCAGCGGGGTCGCGCCCGAGCGCTGGATCGAGCGCGCGCGCTGGACGGCGGCGGTGCTGCCGGGCGTCTCGGGGTTCGACGGCGCGCGCCTCACGGCCCAGGAGGCGATCGAGCGGGCGCGCGCCGCGGCGCGATCGCTCGAGGGGATCGAGCTCCTCTTCCGCCGCGGCGCCGCCCGGCTCGCCGCCGAGCAGCGCGCGCGCGCCGCCGAGGCCGCGGCCGCGGCCGCGCGGGAGATCGCGCTCGCGCGCGAGGCCGGCATGACCGCCGAGATCCGCGTGGTCGGCTACGCGGATCCGGTCGGATCGGACGCGTCGAACCGGGCGCTCAGCCTGGCCCGCGCGGAGCACGTCGCGGCCGAGCTCATCGCGCGCGGCGTCCCGGCCGAGCGGCTGCGGGCGAGCGGCGGCGGACTGCGCGGCGACCTCACGCCCGCGCCGTGCCCCGGGGGAGCGGCGGGCGCCGGGTGCGGCGTCGGCGGCGCGGACGAGCGGCGCGCGCGCAGCGTGATCTTCCTTGTGGACCTGCGCCCATCGATCAAGGAATGAGCCATGGGGGAGAAGCGCAAGGTCTGCGTGCTGGGCGCCACGGGGGTCGGCAAGACAAGCCTCGTCGCCCGCTTCGTGCGCAGCATCTTCTCCGAGGCTTACCGGACGACCATCGGCGTGACGATCGAGACGCGGCGCGTGAGGTGCGATGATCGCGAGCTCGATTTCATCCTCTGGGACCTGAGCGGAGAGGACGAGTTCCAGGACGTCCAGATATCGTATGTGCGCGGCTCCGCGGGCTTGCTCCTCGTCATCGACGGCACGCGGCGCCTCACCGTGGAGACGGGGCTCCGCCTCCACGCCGCGGCGCGGGCGATCGCCGGGGAGCTCCCGTCGGTCGCCGTCCTGAACAAGGCCGATCTCACGGCGGCGTGGGAGATCGACGAGGCCGCCGAGGCCAGGCTGAGGAGGGCGGGCCTCTGGGTCACGAGGACGAGCGCCAAGACCGGGGCCGGGGTCGAGGGCGCGTTCAGCGCGCTCGCGTGCGCCATGCTGGCGAGCGAGGCGCCCGTGTGGCGGGGCTGATGGACATGGACACCCGGATCCTCTCGGCGCTGGACAAGCTCGTGCTCGAGCGCGTGCGCGACGGCGCCTTCGTCGTCCGCGGCGAGCCGCCGCCCTGGTTCCTGCGGCTCGGGATCGCGCCGCCGTGGCGCGATACGCCGCTCCGCATCGACCGCGCGCTGCCGTTCCTGGAGGTGTTCCTCCCCGAGGCGGAGCGGGCCTGGTCCGCGGACGGGGCGCCGAGCGTGCAATCCGACGGCTGGACGCAGATGACCGAGGACGACGAGGCGCTGCACCTCGAGGCCACGGCGCTCTGCGTGGGCCCGTCGCGGCTGCTCGTGATCACCCGGAACGACGCGCTGTTCCACGAGCGCCGCCGCGTCCTCCAGCGGGCGCGGGAGCTGCGCCTCGTGCACGAGGCGCTGTCGCGCGAGATCGAGCGGAAGGACGTCCTCGTCCACTGCATCGTCCACGATCTCTCCGGCCCGCTGAACAGCCTCCTCGGCGCCCTGTCGCTGCTGCGAGAGCAGCCGCTCCCGGAGAAGTGCGGCGCGCTCGCCGAGGTCGCGCTGAAGGCCGCCTTGCGGCAGCGCGAGCTCATCCGGGAGATCCTCGACATCTTCGCCGCCGAGGGGGCCGCGCTCGGCCCTCCCGGCGGCGATCTCGCCGAGGTGGCGGACCTGCGCGGCGCCGTCGCGCAGGTGGTCGAGGCGCTGCTGCCCATGGCGCGCAGCCGCGGCGTTCGCCTGGAGGGGCCTCCGGAGACCGGCGGGGGACCGCCGTGCCGCGTCGTCGGCGAGGAGCGCCGGCTTGCGCGCGTGGTCTCCAACCTCGTCGAGAACGCGCTCCGCTTCACGCCCGCGCGCGGGGCGGTGCGGGTCCTCGTGCGCGACGAGCCCGGATGGACGCGCGTGACGGTCGAGGACGAGGGGCCGGGCGTCTCGCCCGCCATCGCGCCGCGCCTGTTCCAGAAGTTCGCGCACGGCCGCGATCCGGAGGCGGGCAGCGGCCTCGGGCTCTACGGCGCGCGGATCGCGGCGGAGCGGTGGGGCGGGGCGATCGGGTACGAGGCGCGGCCGGAAGGAGGGGCGAGGTTCTGGCTCCGGCTGCGGCGCGTCGGCGCGCCGGGCGAGGCGAGGGGCAGAGGGGCCCAGGGAGAGACGTAAAGGGAGTGATGCCATGGCCAAGCTCTTGCTGGTCGACGATGATTCGGGGACGCTCGCGTGGATGGCCGAGGCGCTGGAGGGCGCGGCCTACGACGTCAGGACGGTGCGCGGCGGGGGCGCGGCGCTGGAGCTCCTCCGCACCTGGACGCCGGACCTCATCCTCGCCGACTTCTTGATGCCCGAGATGGATGGCTTCGCCTTCAACCGGCTCGTGCAGTCGCGCGAGCGGGTGCCCGTGATGCTCGTCTCCGTCGTGAACAAGCCGGCAGAGGCGATCCTGCGGGGGGTCGCCGGCTACGTGCGGAAGCCCGTCACCGCGGCGGAGCTCCGCGCCGCGGTCGAGCGCGTGCTCGGCGCCGTCGAGGGGGTCACCCTCCTCGTCGTGGACGACGACGCGGACATCCGGGCGTGCTACCGGCTGATCCTCGAGCCGCGCTTCACCGTGATCGAGGCCGAGGACGGGCGCGCCGCGCTCGAGCTGCTCTCGCGCGAGCCCGTGGCGCTGGCGATCGTGGACGTGCACATGCCCGTCATGAACGGGGTGGAGCTCATCCGCGCGATGCGCGAGGACGCGAGGTTCTGCACGATCCCGGTCGTGGTGCAGACGAGCGACCGGGCGGCGGCGCGCGCGCCCGTCTGGACCGACCTGCACGTGGCGCAGACGATCCTGAAGGACGAGTTCCTGGACTGGCTCATGACCCAGATCGACGCGCACCTCGCGCCGGCGCCGCCGCGCGAGGCCGAGCGCGCGTGGCCGGCCGTGAGCCGCTAGAGCGCCGATCGGCTTGGAACGCCCGAGAATGAAGAGATTGGAACCACAGAGTCACAGAGGGCACAGAGGGCACAGAGGGGAGAATGAAATAGGGATCTTTATTTCTCTCCCCTCTGTGCCTTCTGTGACTCTGTGGCTCAGTTTTCTCGGGGTTTCACCTCGTTAGAAGCACGTGAGCTCCGCCCCGAGCGTCAAATGGTCGCGCGAGCGGATGCGCCCAGCAGCTGCACGCTGTGCCGGTCGGACGCCGACTGCGGCGCCGGCGAGGTCTGCTCCTCAAGGACGGTTGGGCTCTGGCGTAACGACGTCCGCGGCTGTAGCCCTGCCGAGTGATCCGGCTGTGACGGTCTCCATCCGGCGGCGGGCGCCGTCAGCCCGGCGTCCACTGCGGGTTCGCCGTGAACAGCCCGGACCCGATGCTGATGTCGTAGGCGAGGAACAGGCCGAAGCCCACGCTGAGCACGGCCGCGGCCGCGCCGAGCGCGCGGTGCATCCCGCCGAAGCGCGCGCTCGTGTACGCGAACGGCACGGCCAGCATCCCGGTGATCAGCATCATCCCGGCGATCGTGCCCGCGCCGAACAGCGCGATGTACCCGAGCCCCCACCGCGGATCGTGCACCGTGGTCAGCACGAGGAGCGCGACCGCCGCGGAGCCGGCCACCCCGTGCACCACGCCGATGAGCAGCGGCCGGAGGCTCACGTAGAGGCGCGACCCGCCGAACACGCGGTCCGCCCAGCCGACGCCGTGGCGGTGGCCGTCGTGGTGCTCCGCCGCCTGCGCCTGCGGCTCGCCCCGCCGGACCGCCCGGTAGAACCGCAGGAGGTGGTACGCGCCGAGGCCGATCAGCATCAGCGCGACCGTGAGCTCCATGGCCAGGCCGACGTGCGGCGGCACCACCAGCCCGAACAGGAGGATGCCGCCGCCGATGAGCATCAGCGTGACGGTGTGGCCGAGCCCCCACATCGCGCCGATCAGCAGCGCCACGCCGAGGCTCCGGACGCGGCTCACGATCGTCGCCACCGCGATCACGTGGTCCGCGTCGGTCGCATGGCGGATGCCGAGGGAGAAGCCGAGGAGCAGCAGCGGAAACGCCGAGGCGATCATGGCTCGCTTCGTAGCACGGACCGCGCTCCCCGTGCCACGGCGGCGTGATTGACGAGCTCTCGGTCACGCCGGCCCCGCGCCGCGCCGGCATCGCGCATCGCGCGCCGCGCCCGATTGATCGGCCCTGTCCGGCCGGCAGCGCTTCGCGGGCAGATCCGGTGAAGAATGTCCTCTCGACCCGATTCAAGAAAGCAGGCTCGTCGATCGTGTCGCGACGCCGCGGCGACACCCGATCAGCGCAGCCTCGAGGCGTGCTCGACGATTCGCAACCTCACAACCCTCGTCCCACGGAGCGTGGCTTTCAGCGTGGTTCGAGGAATCCAGATCCCTTGTACAAACGCCCGGTCCACGCGACCACCGACGTCGTCTCCTCCTGTCCCCTCATGTCAGTTGGCGTGGTCTCGACTCAGCGCGTCGATGGCCTGTTGCATCCAGACCGCGTCCTCTTCGGCTTGCTTGAGGCCGTGCCTCATCTGCTCGCGCAGCACCCCCGTGGTCTCGCGGATGCCCCGCCGAAAGACCTCGGCTGCACGCTCGTGGACGACCTTGAGCCACGGGGCCAGGGCGCGCTTGTCGAGCGGGCCGGGAGCGTCCAGGACGGTGATGCAGGCCTCGATGGCCTCGCGCATGGCACGGGATTCGAGCGCGTCGGCGAAGGCGGAGAACTGGAGCAGCGACTCTCGCAGCGCAGCGCGACCGGTCGATGAGACTCTCTCTGTCATGGCCGCGCTCAGCCTACCACCTGGGCGACGCCTCCGCCCGTGCGCGCGCTGCGATTGCGCGCCTCAGCGCAGGTGGGATCGGCCCGCCGTCTCCAGCAACATCGCGAGCACGAGCGGGTCGCCGAGGCCGTGCTCTGCGCCCATGTGCGCGCGGAGGCGCGCGAGGCGCGCAGCGTCCTCCAGAAACAGCGGCTCGTCGAGCCGGGCCGCCGCCTCGCGCAGGATGCCCTCGCGCTCGGCGAGCAGCGCGGCCGCGCCGCTCGGGTCGCCTCGCCCGACGCGGGCGGCGGCCTCGGCCAGCGACTCGCCCGCGGCGAAGCCCTGAAGAGTCCGCGTCATCGAGGCGTCGACGGACGCCGCGCTCGCCGCGTCGCTGTCCGCATAGCCCACCTCGACGGGGATCTCCTCGATCACGTTCTTCCTGGAGAGCCGGTCCTTGTACTTGAGCTCGACGGTCGCCAGCGTGCGCTTCCCCGTGCCGGGCTCGGCGCTCAGCTTGAGCAGGAGGGCGTGGCGGTCATCGCGGGCGAACATCGGCATGAAGAAGCGCAGGCCGCCCTCGGCGTCGTCGCGCCGGTCGACCGCGATCCGGTCCCGCGACAGGGCGGCGAGATCGGCCGCGATCTCCTGGGCGCGGACGCGGGAGGCCTCGGCGTCGTTCAGCCGGCGCGAGCCGTAGACGCGGAGCAGGTCGACGCCGCGCTTCAGGCGCACGCGCACCTCGACCGCGGTCGCCACCGGGTCGAGGCGCTTGTCGAGCTCGGTCGAGAGCGCCGGCGCGATCTGCTCGGGGTGCCGCAGGTAGTAGTAGCCGCCGGCCCCGTCGCTCGCGATCGCGCTCATGAGCTGGCCGTCGTAGTCGTCGCCGAGCCCGAGCGCGCTCGTCTGGACGCCGAGCTGGAACGCGTCGAGGGCGAGCCGCGCGAGCCGCTCGCTGTGCGTGAGGCCGCTGGTCGCGCGGCCGTCGGAGACGAGCAGCACCACGCGCACGGCGTCCTCGGGGATGTCGGGCCGGTTCGCCTGCGCGTAGCCCAGCGCGAGCCCCGCGCCGATGTTCGTGCCGCCGCCCTCGCGGATCCCGTCGATGAGGCCGCGGATCGCCGCGCGGCGCGGGCCGACCGGGCCGTCCTGGATCAGCACCTCGGCGTCGCTCGAGAAGGTGGTGAGCGAGAAGTCGTCGGTGGGCGCGAGGCGGTCGACGAGCGCCTGCGCCGCGCGGCGGGCGCTCTCGATCGGCGCACCGGCCATCGAGCCGCTCGTGTCGAGCACGAGGTGCACCGAGAGGTGCGGCCGCGCCGCCGCGGCCGCGGCGGAGGAGCGGAGCGCGAGGCGCAGGTGGACGGCGCCGCCGCCCGGCCCGAGCGCGGCGCGCTCCAGGTCGGTCCGCAGGCCGAGCGCCTTGCCGGGGCCGAGCGGGACCTCCGGGGCGTAGCGGGCGCCGACGTCGCTGACGAGCTCGCGCTCCGCCTCGGGCACGACGCCGCGCGCGAGGGCGGCCTCGAAGGCGGCGAGGTGGCCGCCCCCGGGCCGGTACGTGGTGGCGAAGCGGCCGTTCGGATCGAGGGGGACCTCGGCCTCCGGGGCATACGCGGCCGCGCCCGGCGGCGCGGCGCCGGCGCGCCCGTGGCCGCTGCCGAACCCCTGGCCCGACCCGGCGCCCGCGCCGTGCCCGATCGTCCCGATGGCGCCGAGCCCCAGCCCCTCTTCGCCGCCACCGTCGCCCAGGCCGTGGAGGGGGAGGCCGGCGCCGCCCGCGCCCGCGGGCGCGGCGGGCTGGCCCCAGGGCTGGCCCCGCGCCCACGGCGGCGCGCTCGGCTGGCCGCCGGCCCCGGCGTTGAGCAGGCCGATCATCCCGAACTCGGCGGCGTCGCGCAGCGCCTCCCGCGGCGTCGCGTACGGCGCTGGGCCGTCGCTCGGGCCGGCCACCCCCCACCGGTTCCCGGTCGCCATCGCGCGCGCGGGCGCGCCGCCCATGGATCCCTCCTCGCCCTTCGCCCTCGCCCCCGTCCCGCCCTCCTTCGCGTCCGCGCTCGGCTCGCCCTCCTGCTCGATCGCCGTGCGCAGCTCGCGCGCGTCGGCGGAGGCGAGGTACTGCTGCACGAGCGCGATCCGGTCCGCGCTCATGCCGGGGAACGGGTCTCCGGGGGCAGGGGGCGGAGCCCACCGCGCCAGCGCGCCGAGCAGGCCGAGGTGCAGGGCCGCGGAGGCGGCGTGGAGGGCGAGGCTCTTCCAGCTCACGAGCGACCGGCGCGCGCGCTCGCCCGCGGCGGCGTCGGCGGCGACCTGGATCCGCACGCCCGCGATCTCGACGTCCACGCGGGCGTGGGCGGGGAGGGGCACGAGCACCGCGCCTTCGACGTCGGCGAGGTCCGGCCGGGTCGCGCCGGCGTGCCGCGCCCGCGCGTCGGCGGCGGACAGCGGCGCGCCGCCCAGGGCGAGCGTCCCGGTCGCGGCGCCGAGCAGGACGAAGCGGACGCGCCCCGCGGGGTCGACGTCGAGGAGGGGCGCGCGCCGCGCGCCGAGCACGCGCCCGGGGAGGAAGAGATCGCACGGGCGCCCGTCGGCGCGCCCCTCGCCGACGTCGAAGGCGCGGGGCGGCGCGAGGTGCTGGACGAAGAGGACGGTCGTGCCCCACGAGACGAGGATCTCCACGGAGCGCACCGCGGTCTCCGCGGCCTCGCCGGGGCCCGCCGCGTCCGGTGGCTCCGCGGCCGTGGGGTTCGCGTGGGTGGTGGCGGCGGCGCCGCCCGCGGCGTCCGATGGGTTCGCGCTGGGCACGGATCTCCCCTGTGCGCCGCGCGGAGCGGCGCGCTCATGTCGTCAGAAATCCGGCAGCAGGCGCGCGGATCCGCGCCCTCCGGGCGACGCGCTCGGCCGCTCCGGCCGGCGGTCCGTCGTGCCAGCGACAGACAGCGGCGCCGGGGGGAGGTTCCGGCGGCGAGGGAGGGCGGGCGTCGCTCGGCGGGAGGCGCCGCGGGCGTCGGTCGGCGAGGGCGCCGCGGGCGTCGGTCGGCGAGGGCGCCGCGGGCGGCGCGGCGCGGGCATGCTGCGGCGCGGGCCGTCGGCCGATCAGCTCCAGCCCACCTGCAGCACGCACGCCCCCGCGCTGCCGCCCCCGCAGCGCAGCTCGAGGAGGCGCGTGGTCCGCCCCGACGTCGCGAGCAGCGCGCGCAGGAAGCCGCTCACGTAGCGGCACATCACCGGCGCGAGCCCCTCGGGCAGCCAGACGTCCACCTTCGCGCTGTGGGTCGAGGTGCGCTCGAACTGGACGCGACCCCACGCGTGGAACCGCCGGAGCAGCGGCCCTGCCACCTCCAGCAGCGCCTCCGGGGAGCGCGCGACCTGGAGCCTGCGCAGCATCTCGGGGAGCGCCGCGCTCGCGAGCGCGCCGCCGACGGCCTCCACGCTCCCGGGGACCTCGCCGCCGAGCGCGCGCAGGTACGCGACGAGCGGCGCCACCGGGTAGAGCGCCGTGTCGTCGGTCACCGCGGCGATCGCCGCGCGGTCCGCCGGATCGAGGCTGCCCCACGCGCGCGCCTCGACCCCGTCGCCGAGCCGCCGCGCCGCCGCTTCCCTGCAGAGCCGGAAGGCCAGGCCGCGGCTCTGCGGCGCGCCGTCGTGCGGCGCCGGGACCTCCGCCGGCGCGCGCTCCCCGGGGCTCGCGAGGAGCGCGGCCGCGAGCGCGTCGGCGAAGGCGACCGGCGAGGCGAGGCGCCGGGACGGCTCCGGATCGAGCGCCCGCGCCAGGAGCGCGTCGACGCCCGGGGGGAGCCCCGTCCGCGCGCTCGAGGCGGGCGTGAGCTCCCCGCGCCGCTGCATGGCGACGATGCCGTCCGCGCTCGCGGCCTCGAAGGGGGCCCTGCCCGTCAGCATGGCGTAGGTGACCGCCGCGAGGGCGTAGGTGTCGAGCGCCGGCTGCGGGTCGGCGGCCTCGGGGATGAGCTGCTCCGGCGCCGCGTAGCCGCGCGTCCCGCCGACGAGGTGGGGCCGCCCGCGCCCGAGGCGCAGCCCGAGCCCGAAGTCGATGAGCACCGCCCGCTCGATCCGCGTGTCGAGCAGGATGTTCCCCGGCTTCACGTCCGCGTGCACGTACCCCTCGGCGTGCATGCTCGCGAGCGCGCCCGCGATCTGGCGGACGACGGAGAGGACCTGGGGGAGGGGCATGAGCCCGCCCTGGGGCGCGCGGTCGACGATGTGGCGGTGGATCGTCTCGCCCTCGACGTACTCCAGGATGAGGTACATGCGCGCGCCGTCGAGCCTCCCCCAGCCGTACAGCTGGACGATGCTCGGGTGCCTGAGCCGCGCGAGCGCCTCGGCCTCGCGGAGCAGCGCGCCGTCGTCCGGCTCGGTCAACACCTTGAGCGCGACGAGCTGGCCGAGGAGCTTGTCGCGCGCGAGGTAGACCTGCGACTGCCCGCCCTCGCCCAGGATCGCGGTGATCCAGTACTTGTCGTCCACGAGATCGCCGGGGGCGAGCCGCGCGGGGGCGTGGCGCCGTGCGAGCGGCTCGGGCGGCGCGGTGCTCTCGGTCGTCGGCAGCGACGTCGCCCGATCGACCGACTCGGTCACCTGAGGCGCGAGGCCCGAGCGCCGCGCGAGCTGCTCGCTCACCAGCCTGGCCGCGAGCTGGAGGGTCGCGATGCTCCCCGCGTCGAACTGCCGGGGCTCGCCGGACACCGCGCACACGCTCCCGACGGCCCCGACGCCATCGAGCACGACGGGGAAGCCGGCGTACGCGCGGATCATGTTCATGGCCACGAGCGGGTTGTCGGCGAGCGCGGGGTGCTCGCGGGCGTCCTCGACGATGAGCGGCGCGTTGTCGCGCGCGACGTGCTCGCAGAACGACCACGAGCGCAGCGTCCCGCCGGCGAGGGTCAGGTCGCGGGGGAGGCCGGTCGCGCCGAGGAAGATCTGCCTCGACGAGTCGATGACCGTGACCACGCTGGCCGGCGTGCCCACGCCGCGCGCGACGAGCTCGGCGACGACGACGAGCTCGGGGTCGGGGGTCGTGCTGCGCAGGCCGCGCCGCGCGAGCTCGGCGTCGCGCGCGGGATCGTCGAGCGGATCGGCGGCGGCGGTCTGCGCCCCGCGCGACCGGGTGGGGGCGTCGCTCGCCGGCGGGAGCAGCGCCTCGAGGAGCGCCTCCGCGGTGGCCGGTTTGTGGACGACCGCCGCGACCTGCTCGTACCGGCGGATCTGGTCGAGGAAGGCGCGGAACCGGGAGGTGACGATGAGCCGCGCGGGCGGCGGCGTCGGATCGGCCGCGCGGACCCAGCCCTCGCCGGCGGCGCGGTCGAGGTCCGCGACGATGGCGTCGGCGGCGGCGCAGTCCTCGGGGGCAGGGCGCGCGCCGGGGGGCATGCAGACGGACCAGCCGGCGCCCCGCAGCACCTCGGCCATGTAGTCGCGCTCCGTGGCGATGGGCTCCAGCAGCAGGACATTGCGCGCCATGCGCCCGTCAGCGTACCTCGCCGGGGCGGAGCGAGGCGCGGAGCATCGGTGCCGGCGCGGTCGCGGCAGGCGGGCGCGTGGGTGGTGGTGACGGGCGAGCTCGGGGCGAGCGAGCCCGGCGGTCGGTCGTCTCTGGACGATCGATCCCAGCGGTTGTCCGCGGACGTGAGAGGGGGTGTCCCTTCTGCCCGAGGCGGAGAGCATGATTGATGATGTTCCAGAGGATTCACCTGGCGACGGGAGGCGCCCGCGCGTCCCAGCCGTCATTGCAACGCAACCGAGGAGCGTCGAGCTGCCGAATCTCGTCGCGGAGCGATCGCCGGCAGGGCGCGTGGGTGAGCCGGCGGGCACGCGGGGGGCCTGCGAGCCTGGCGTCACCCGTCAGGAGAGCACTTCGGCGGCGCTCTTCGCCCCGAGGACGTTATCGAGCCAGCGGTCGAGGGTCGCGATGTCCGCGCATGCCTGGATGCGCGCGCTCTCATTCTCGGTGAGCGCGATCCCCGCACGCGCGAGCTGCCGCAACAGCGTATCCCTCTTCCCCTTGAGCTCGCCCTCACGGATGCCCTCGAGCTTGCCCTCACGGATGCCCTGGAGCTCGCCCTCACGCATGCCGCGATCGATGAGCTTCTGCACGAACGGGGGAAACGTCGCCTCGCCTTCGATCTGCCGTTCCATGACCAACGCCTCCAGAGCCTGCCGCATCGGCTCACGCAACGCGTTCCAGATGAGCTGAAAGTAGACCATCGCGTGCTCCTGGTCGAGCCGGCCAAGGGCAACGAGCGCCGCCAGGACCACGGCGAGCCCGTTCGGCCCGTTGCCGTGCGCCATCGCCGAGAGCACGGCGAGCGCCGTCTCCGCCTCCGCGTCGGCTGGATCGGTGATCTCGGGGACGACGGCCGGTCCGAGCACCAGCGGTGCGACGTGGCCGAGGCCCAGACCGAGGTCGATGCTCTCCGCCGCCCAGGCAGCCACGCCGGCGTCCGGCGCGACCACGAGCACGACCGTGCGGCAGCGCTTCTTGGCGCGCACGACCGTGACGTACGTCGGCCACGAGAACTTCTTTTTCGGATCCATATCCCGCTGGACCTCGATGACGATCGCCAGCACGATCGCGCCGCTCGCGTCTCGAAGCTCGAGCACCAGGTCAGCGCGGAACTCCACGGGGAGGAGCTGGTCGAGCGACGACTCGACCACCGCGGCGGAGTCGTGCGGAGGCACCTCGACGTGGAAGAGCGTCGCGAGCAAGCGGGGCGCGAGCGCCGGGTCTTCACGGAACGATTCCGCGAGGGCGAACCGTCGCGATCTGGTGCTTTGCCCGGGATTTCAGGGAGGTGTGACGACCGATCGCCCCTCTTCAGAAGCCATGGACCCAACGCGGGCCCAACCGCAGAGCCCCGGACCTGGTGACCTCGCGCCGGCTGGCCCGTCGCCACGGGGCGCCGTGATCGCCTCGCTTGCCGAGACGCTCACCCGCGCCGTCGCGCTTGGGGACGAGGAGGCGGCCCGGGTCGTTCATGAGGCGCTCGGTCGGCTGCTCGGCCTGGCGCCAGCACCGGAGGGGCGAGCACGGATTGACCAGGCGCCCAGGTAGGACAGATGCAGAGATCCGCGGAGGACGGGCCACGTCGGTACGGTCCGCTTCGCCCTGGATCTGCCACGGCTCGGGCACCGCCGACCCCTGCAGCGCAGCGGGCTGACGATGCGCCGCGCTCGGTCACCGACCTGGCAAGGTCCGAGAAGTCCTGCGACTGGGCAAAGGTCACCCCAACATCACCGCCGCAGATAGGCATAATGTGCGCTTGATGGGTACACTAGGCTCCGGAGGGGCCCGGGGGGCCCAGGCCCATCCCGAGCAGGCGAGAACCAGCGCCAGCAGGCCGAAAGCGAGCCAGAAGATGAGAGGATAGTCCGCGCAAAGCCATTCCGATTTGGCAAGAATCTTACGCCAACGACAGCCGGTTGACATAATGTCCAAAGTACGGATCCACTGATCCGCCTACAAAAACCAACAGATCCAACGAGTTCGCTCGGCTGTGTAGTATTGTCTACACCACGCTGGCTTCGGGGAACGGTGAAGACAGTGGACCAGGGCGTCGGCGTTCAGACTGCGGTAGAGTCGGCCCATGTACATCGAGCTACCGTTCCTCGCACCGATCCCGGTCGGAAACGAAGTCGTCGTTCAGTCGCTCGAGCAACCGACGTTCTTCGGCGGCTGGGAAGAGTCGGAATGGATCGTGCTCGATCGGACGACCGGCATCGTCTGGTCGCCGTGTACGGTTCCGATGGGACTGACGCGGGAGAACTTTCACAGCCATCACCTCGGTGACCATCGACGACGCAGGCCGAACGTCGCGCCGACGCTCGGACGCGTGGTGGCTTGCCAGGTGTCGACCAAGGGGAGCGGTGAAACCAATCACGTGGTCACCGGGCTGACGCTCGCGCCGCTCGAAGCCACCGCCTACCGCTGAGTCCGGGCGCTCTCCAGAATCGAAACGCGGTCTCGCGCGAGGCGCAAGGGGCGCTTGCAGAGGATCCCTCCGGTGTTAGTTTCGCGAGGCGCGCGTGGAACGAGGCCTGTTCATCGATGCAGCGTCGGGCCGTGAGACGCGGCCGTTTGCCGAGACTGCGCTCGTCAGGTCGAGCGCGCCGCTCGCTTGGCCTGGCATTCACGTTCAGATCGGGCGCCAGAACGCGTGGTGCGTCGGCCGGACGTTCGCGTCGATGCACTGCCTCGGGGGCCATCTCGGCGAGGCCCCGCTCACCTTGAGCATCACGGAGAGCCGGCGTCCACGGCGGACGCCCGACGGAAAGATCCAGCAGTTCCTGCTCGATCGAGGTGAGCCGATGAGGCACCCGAAAGCCAGAGCATCTTGAAAATTCATTCACTCCATACTTCGCTTTCGGACATAGTGACCCATGCAGGTAGTTTTAGAACCTGTATTGGTTAAATTTTCCGCTGCCCTTGCGTTGTTATGGCCGCTAAGCTGGGCCGGCTTGCGGTACCCTAATTCACTCATTCATGCGCAGGGAGTCCGATTCATGAAGAAACTCATCGCGGGCGCGGTTTGCGTCCTCGCGCTCGTCGGCTGCGACAGCACGCAGGCCGAGCCGCCCGAGCCGCTGGTTTCGGGCATTATCAAGGAGAACTTCGACCCGGCGGTGCGCCCGCAGGACGACCTGTTCCGGCACGTCAACGGCAGTTGGCTGGCCAGGACCGAGATCCCGGCCGACGAGTCGAGCTACGGCGCCTTCACCAAGCTCGACGACGACGCTGAAGCGGAGCTCAAGGCGATCATCGAGGAATCGGCCGCCAAGAAGAACAAGGCGGACGGCTCGGACGAGCAGAAGATCGGCGATTTCTACACGGCCTTCATGGATGAGGCCAAGGCCGAGGAGCTGGGCTTAAAGCCGCTGGAGGCGGAGCTCGCCCGCATCGATGCCGTCAAGGACACGGCCGAGTTGCCGGCGCTTCTCGCGCACCTGGGCAAGATCGGCGCGCGCCACCCGTTCTCCGGCTACATCGCCCAAGACGCCAAGGACTCGACGCAGTGCACGGTGTACTTCTTTCAGTCCGCGCAGATCGGCTTGCCGGACCGCCATTACTACCTGTCCCAGGATGAGAATTTCTCCAAGCTGCGCGCCGCCTACCGCGCGCACGTCGAGAAGATGCTGGGTATGATCGGCGACGAGAGGGCCGCCGCCAACGCCGAGGCGATCCTGGCGATGGAGACCCAGCTGGCGCAGAAGCACTGGACGCGAGTCGAGTCGCGCGACGACGACAAGACCTACAACAAGTACGAAGTGGCGAGGCTCAACGAGCTGACCCCCGGCTTCGACTTCGCCGCCTTCGCCAGGGAGGCCGGCGTCACCACGAGGGCCGTGATCGTGATGCAGCCCAGCGCCTTCACCGCGATGGCGGAGCAGTTGAAAGGCCAGAGCCTGGACACGATCAAGGCTTACCTGAAGTTCGGCCTGGTATCGTCGTTTGCGCCGTACCTGTCCAAAGCCTACGTCAACGAGAACTTCGCTTTCTATTCCAAGACCCTTCGCGGAATCCCGGAAGACCGTCCGCGCTGGAAGCGCGCGGTCGAGAGCATGGAAGGCGCGCTCGGCGAGGTGATGGGGAAGATCTATGTCGCCAAGCACTTCCCGCCGGAAGCCAAGGCGCGCATGGAGGTGCTGGTCAAGAACCTGCTGAAGGCCTACGAGGCGAGCATCAAGAGCCTCGATTGGATGAGCGAGGACACCAAGGCCAAGGCGCTGGAGAAGCTGTCCAAGTTCACGGCCAAGATCGGCTATCCGAGAAAGTGGAAGGACTACTCGAAGCTTACCGTCAAGGGCGACGACCTAGTCGGCAATGTCATGCGCTCCAACGAGGTCGAGTACAAGCGCCAAACCGAGAAGCTCGGCAAGCCGGTGGACCGCGAGGAGTGGATGATGACGCCGCAGACGGTCAACGCCTACTACAACGCGAGCCTGAACGAGATCGTGTTCCCCGCCGCGATCCTGCGGCCGCCGTTCTTCAACATGGCGGCGGACGACGCGGTGAACTACGGCGGCATCGGCGGCGTGATCGGCCACGAGATCGGCCACGGCTTCGACGATCAGGGCTCCAAGTACAACGGCGACGGGAACCTGCTGTCATGGTGGACGGACGCCGATCGCAAGGCTTTCGAGGACCGCACCCAGGCGCTGATCGCGCAGTACGACAAGCTCTGCCCCCTGCCCAACCAGTGCGTGCAGGGTGCGCTGACCATCGGCGAGAACATCGGCGACCTCGGCGGCCTGTCGATCGCATACAAGGCCTGGCAGCTCGCGCAGGGCGGCGAGCCGGCCGTGGAAATCGACGGCCTGACCGGCGACCAGCGCTTCTTCATGGGCTGGGCGCAGGTGTGGGCGCGCAAGTACCGCGACGAGGAGCTGCTGAACCGTCTGAAGACGGATCCGCACTCGCCCAGCGAGTACCGCTGCAATGGCATCGTCTCCAACGTGCCGGAGTTCTACACCGCATTCGGCGTCAAGGAAGGCGACAAGCTGTACCTGGCGCCGGAGAGCCGCGTGAAGATCTGGTGAGACGCCGGAGCTAGGTACCCAAGACGCAGCGTTGCCTCGTAGAGGGCCCGAGCAAGTTCACCGATGAGCGCGTAATCGACGGACGTCCAGTTGCTCGCCGCTAAGTCTCCGACCTGCTCCCTCTCGACCCCGGCTACGACGCCTGCGACGCCTACGAGGCCTTCGGCGGCGCGCTGCCGGCCGCGCTGCGGCTGCGCTCGTTCTGGGGCTGCGACGTTCCCCGCGGTCTCCTGCACGAGGCGCCGAAGTGCGGCGCTCCCCGGAACGTCGCGCTCGGCGGCCGCCCTGCCTGGCTGGGCGTGACCAGCACGGGTGTGCTCGTCGTCGTGGCGAGCGATGACAACGAGGTAACCGTGCTCGCGGTTGGTCCTCCCCCGCTTCCGTCTCGGCATTCATCGCAATTTCCCGTCCTTCCGAAGGCGCTCGAGCGCTGAAGCTACGGGTAGGACGACATCCAGGCCGCGCCTGATGGTAATGGATCCTGGCGGACCTCCGCGGCTGTTGCCATGCGCACCAGGCGCGTCGTGCGGCGCGCATGGCCCAGTTCCGCGTGTCCGAACTCCTCGTACGCCCAGCGCCTTGCATCATCCCGGCTAACGCCGCTCATGGCGGCCCGGAACGACGCGCCCGTGCCTCAAATTCCCGCAGAAGCTCGAGATCCGATCAATGCCGAGGCGGAAGCGGGGGAGGACCACTGCTGCTCGCGTCTCGTACAGCCATGCTGTAGGTGACAGAACATTTTCCTATCCGCCTATAAAAACCAACAGATCCAACGAGGTCACTCGGCTGTGTAATATTGTCTTCATCACGCAGGGAGGCGGCGGAGACGCGTGCGCGAGCACGGCGAAGGCCGCGAGCGAGGCGACGAGGAGCAGGCGCCGGGAGAGGCGGGGCATGGGAGAAGCTTCCCGACGAACAGCACCACGGTCACGCGCTCGTCGACTGCATCTTCACAAGCACGCGAGGCCCAGCGTCGTCGCCTCGACGAGCTCGCCATGCCCGCGGGCAGACGTCTCGCGAAGCGGTCGACGCGCGCCCGCTGAGCCACGTCGAGTGCTAAGGTTGACCGGTGATCGCCCTGGTCCTCCCCACTCTTGCTGCCCTCGTCTTCATCGTCAGCCTATTTGCTTTTTCGAGGGCCTGCGCCCAGCTCCGGCGGAGCAAACAGAAGCTAGGGGACGCGCTCCGCGCCCGCGGCCTCGCCGTTACCGGCGAGCTCGATTTGCCGCCGCCGCAGAATCACCTCGTCGCGCTCTCCTTGACACGCTCCGACGGCGTGTCCGCGCAGACGCCGGCCGATCTCGCCATCGGCGGCACCACGCTCCTCACCGCCCCGACGCTCTTTCGTGCCGTCGTCGTGAGCGCTCCGCTCGCGGTGCCCGATCAGGTCGTCTGCGATCGCGCCCTCGCGCAGCCGGTGTTCGGGGCGTTCCCGCCGCACCCGGCGTTCACCGGCGATACGCGCTTCGACGCGCGCTTTGGCGTGTTTCCCGCGCCGTCGTCCTCCGCGTCTGGGTCGCCGAGCTACCGCGACCAGGCTGGCCATCTCCTCGCGTGGGCCACGCCGGCCGTGCTCGCGAACCTCGATCGCTTATCCTTCGTCGCGCTCCACGTGCGCGACGGCCATGCCCGGCTCGCCTTCGCGCCCACCTCGGCCGACGGCCTCGCCGCCGCCATCACGGTGGCCGATCAGCTCCGGGCCAACATCGCCCGCCGCTCGGTCACCACGCCCGCCGTGCCCGTCCCCGTCGGCCGGAGCGGCGCGACCCACGCCCTCGCCATGGGCCTCGCCTTCGTCTCCATCATGATGTTGACCGTCGTCATGTCCGCCGCCAGCAGCAGCATGACGTTCCAAGACGCGACCGAGCGCGCCACGTTCACGCTGGGCGCGAACGAGATAGCCTGCCCCGACGGCGGCATCTACTCGGCGGGACCCGGCTACCGCAAACAGCACCGCACCCATTACTGCTACCAGCCGAACGGCCAGAAGACGCCGGCCCAAGCGGGCTTGCTCTGGGTGTGGACGTGGGGCTCCTCGACTGCCCTCGGCGTGGGGTTCCTGCTCTTCGCCAGCGCGTTCCACCGCTCAAGCCGCGCGGGTACGCTGAAGAGCGCCGCCGAGAACGTGGCGGCGCTGCCTCGATAAGTCGCTTGAGCTTCGTCGTCGCCGGCGGCGGCGTCATTATCGGCGTGGCCGTCCCATGGTTGATCTGCAAGCACAACCACCTGCTGCTCAAACGCACCGGGGAAGGGTCTGGCCAAGGGGAACGCGAACCAGCAAAACACGCCCCGGCGCGCTGACCCATGCTGACGATTTCATAGGCGCGCTGAGCGATTGAGATACCCGGGGGAGCACCTCGCACGGGCGCTCGGCGGTCAGCCGGGCTTGTCGGGTGACGTGTCCCCGGGGGAGAAGATGCGGGTGCAGAGGGGCTCCCCGCGCGCGAGCGGTCTGGCCTTCGCCCAGAGACGCGCGATCGGCGAGCTTGCCTTGAGGACGCGGCGCGAGAGCAGGCCGCTCCACGAGAGAACCGGGCCCTTCAGCACGATGCCCGCGCCGGCGAACGGCACGCCCCCTGTGATCAGCGCCGCGATGCCGTCCTCGAGCACGAGGATGTCCGGGTCGTGGATCGAGCTCGGCACGTCGTCCTCGGCGGGGACGCCGTGGATGAGGCGCTCGAGCTCCCACTCGTTGATATCGAGGGCCTCCGAGGCGAATGGGAGGCACGCCTTCACCATCTCCCGGAGCTCGGCCTTGTCGGCGATGACGTCTTCGAGGCGTAGCTCGCGGCCCGTCGGGACGTCGATCGAGGCGACCCGCAGGCCGACGTGGACGTCCGAATGCACCGCGGGGCCGATGTAGGTCCAGCCATCGAGGATCACGGAGAGGAGCCCGCTCGTGTTCGCTGCGACGGAGTAACCCCCCTTGACCTCGGCGCTCCAGGGCGGCGCGCAGCGCCGGACGTGCGCCTCGAGCCTGGGATCGAGCAGCGACGGGCCGTGGTGGAGCGCCAGGTTGATGCGCCCTTCGCGCTCGGCGGAGCCGAGCCCGAACACGGCGGGCCGCACCGCGTCGTACGCGCAGGGGCCTGGGTTCTCGCGCGGGACGGTGAAGCGCTTGCGCCGCTCGACGAGCGGCACCGCGTCCGCTCCTCCGGGCGCGAGAGCGAACGGCTTGGTCGCCGCGCCGCGCGCCCAGGTCCCTTCGAGCGCGCCGGTCTCGAGGCGGCAGCGGCCCTCGTAGCGGCCCACCGCCTGGCCGGAGCGGTCGAGCTCCCGGAGCGAGAAGCCCTGGTCGCCTTCGATCCTGCCGTCGAGCGAGAGCGCGCCGGCGCCCGCGTCGTACGCCGCCTCGCCCGAGAGGTCGCCGGCGTCTGTGCGCCGGAGCCGCAGCGTCACGCCGGCGCCGCCGACAGCGCCACGGTAGACCCGTGAGAGGTCGCAGGGGGCCGCTGCGGCCGGCGGAGCCTCCGGCGCGGTCGCGCTCGGCGGCGACGCGGCCGTGCTCGCCGAGCCCGTGGCTCGAGCCGCCGGAGCCGGCGGCGCGCCGGAGGCCCGCTCGCCTCGCGGCGGCGGGGCCGAGGAGCAGCCGTGGAGCGCGGCGCCGAGCGCCAGTGTCCACATCCAGCAGCAGGTTCGCAGCTCCATCGGTCGCCAACAGTAACCGCCGCGCGCGCCCGGCGGAAGCCACCGGGAAAATCCGAGGACAGGGCCAGCTCAGGGGGTGGCGGCGCCATGGCGGAGCGGGCGGCGCCGGCCCCTACCACGGGCGCGTCGTCCCGGGTAAGCTGCCGCCCGTGCCGCGGAGCACCGGACGCCGACGTCAAGCCGCCGCGCGCGAGCCGCCGTCGGGCCTCGGCGGATCTCCGAGGCGCCAGGACCAGACACGCTGGAGGGAGCACCCATGGACGAAGTTGCCATCGCCCGATACATCGCCGACACGTTCGCTGGCGTCGACGTCGAGCGCCCGGAGGCCGGCGGCAGCGCCCCGGAGCTCGCGTGGGGCGATACGTTCTTCATCTACGATCCCGAGCGCAACCTCGAGCCCAAGCACAGGTTTCCGTTTGCGACCATCGTCACCAAGGATTACGGCGACTTCGACCGCGCCTCGAACCTGGATCGCCCGGGCGTGTTCCGCCTGAACATCGGGGTTGGCAAGGACACATACCGTGCGTTGTTTGGCGCCCCGCCGCCCTCTCCCGGCCAGGCGGGCGCAGAAAGCCTCGCGAACGCTGTCCATGACTTCACGGCCCTCGACCGGATCATGCCTCACCCTGTCTATGCGCCGCAGTCCTGGGTCTGCGTGCTCAACCCGAGCGACGCGACGTTCGAGGCGGTGCGGCCGTTGCTCGCCGACGCGTACGAGCTGGCCGTCAGGAGGCGCGCCAGATCCCGGGCCGCGGAGGAGCCCTGACCAGGCGCTGGACCCGACCGTGGCGCGCGTCGTGATCAGATCCCGGCCGGGCTCGAGGTCAGCGCGCCGCCGAGCGAGATCCAGCTCGACCAGCCGCCGTCGTAGTACTTGTGCCAGATGGCGTTGTCGGTGCCGCGCGCGAACACGACCAGGCGCCCCTCGGGCGTGACCGCGGAGCCGGGCTGATCCACCGTGGCGCCGCCGAGCGAGAGCCAGCCGGACCAGCCGCCGTCATAGTACTTGTGCCAGATGGCGTTGTCGGCGCCGCGCGCGAACACCGTCAGCCGCCCCTCGGCCGTGACCACCGCCGACGGGCCCGAGGCGATGGTGCCGCCGAGCGAGATCCAGCTGGACCAGCCGCCGTCGTAGTAGCGGTGGACGAGCTCGCCGCTCGAGCTCCTCGCGAAGACGACCAGGCGCCCCTCGGCCGTGACGACCGCCGCCGGATCGTGCGTCGTCGCGCCGCCGAGCGAGATCCAGCTGGACCAGCCGCCGTCATAGTACTTGTGCCAGATGGCGTTGTCGGTGCCGCGCGCGAACACCGTCAGCCGCCCTTCGCGCGTCACGGTCGCGGCGGGGGCCGACGCGAGCGGGCCGCCGAGCGAGGTCCAGCCCGACCAGCCGCCCTCGTAGTACTTGTGCCAGATGGCGTTGTCCGAGCCCTTCGCGAACACCGTCAGCCGGCCCTCCCGCGTGAGCGTGGCGGAGGGCGCCGAGGTGAGGCTCCCGCCGAGCGAGGTCCAGCCGGACCAGCCGCCGTCGTAGAACTTGTGCCAGATGGCGTTGTCCGAGCCCTTGGCGAACACGACGAGCCGCTGCGTCACGTCGCGCAGGATCGGGGACTCCTCGAGGATCGACGTGATCCTGACGCCGGAGTTCGCGCCGCCGCTCGAGGTGCACCCGCCGTTCGTATGGACGCCGACGATCTTGCCGGACGCGGCGTGGAGCACACCCGAGCCGGAGTTGCCGCCGAGCGTGTCGAGCGAGCCATACTGGATATAGTCGCCGCTGAAGCTGGTGGCGGGGCCCGCGTCGACCTGCTTGGGCTCGCCGCTCGGGTGGCCGATGACGGCGAGCATGTCGTTGACGGCGGCGTCCGTCGTCGAGACCACCGTGAAGCCGTAGCTCGCCGCGGCGCTCCGCGCGAGCTGCACGATGGCGTAATCGAGGCCGCCTTGCCGGTACTCGCGCAAGGACACGATGTCGAACGACTCCGCGCTCCTGAGGTTGCCGCTCGGGTCCTCCTGGTAATCGAAGTTGACGCGCATCTCGACGGCCCCCTGGCTCGCCGAGATCGGCGTGCTCGAGGCGGTCCGGGGCCAGGTCCAGCCGTTGCCGTCGGGATCGAAGCAATGGCCGGCGGTCAAGAAGAGGTTGTGCGCGATCAGCGTGCCGGAGCAGGTGCGGGTGCCGCTCACGTTGCCCGGGTTCGCGTAGCGGGACGCGAGATCGCTCTTCCACTGGATCTGCCCGACCGGGGACTCATGCGCTCCGACGAACCCCGTCGTCACGCCGAGGGTGCCGTCGTACTGCTCGACGTGCTGGAAATCGGTCGTGGTGCCGCAGATGGTGGGCTGCGCGACCTCACCCACGAGCTGCTCGTCGAGGTCGGGCGCCGCCACGCAGCCCATCATCATCGCCGATGCCGCCGTCAACGCACTCGAGACCCTCGCGGAAATTCGCATGTGGATTCACCCTCGGTTCGTGTTCCGCAGGTCGACGGGGAGCCCTCCCGGCCATCGCCGGATCCGGCGGCGCCAGGGAGGCGTGCCTGCTTGTCCGGAGCCATGGCAACCTCGATGCCACCGGCGCGCGCGGCCGATCGGCGCGATTCGGCCGCGAAAACGACCGGTGCGCCGGCTTCAAGGCGCCCGGCTAGAGGCTGCAGTCTTCAGGGGTGGCGGCTCGCGCCATCACCTGGAGAGCGCCACGAGCGATCCGCGCCGCGGTGGCGCGCGGCATGCCGTCCGGGGTGGAGGAGGCTCACGGCGCGGTATCACAACGTGGACTTGCACTCCTCAGAGATACACACGTGGTTCGCGGGGCAATCCGCGTCCGACGCGCAGAGCTGGCCCGACGGCCCCTCGCACGTGTCACCGGTGCAGATCTGACCCCGGAGGGGGCAGTCGGCGTCGATCGTGCAAGGCGCAGGGCCATCGGCGATGCAGGTGCCGTTTCTGGCGCAGAGGAGAGCCCCAGGGCAATCGGCGTCCGCGGCGCATTCGGGGTCGACCAGAGGCACGCAGCGCTCCGTGCCCTTCGCCGGCAGCGTGGACTTGCAGACTTCACCCATGCACACGTGGTCTTCGCCGCACTCCGCGTCCGACGTGCAGTGAGCCTGCCCCGGCCCCTCGCAAACGCCATCGGAGCAGAGCTGGCCATAGACGGGGCAGTCGGCGTCGGTCGCGCAGAGCCCCGCGCCGAAGCCGCAGGATTCGCCTCTCATGCAGAACTGGTCACCCGGGCAATCCGCATCCGTGGTGCACTCGCAGAACGCCGAGCCATGGACGCAGGCGCCGCTCATGCAGGTCGACCCCACAGGGCACTCCGCGTCGACGGTGCACTGGCCGGACGCCGCGCCGTCGACGCAGGCGCCGTTCACGCAGGAGCGCCCCGAAGGGCAGTCCGCGTCCGCGGCGCAGCTCGCCTGGCACGCGCCCGCGCCGCACGTCTCCCCTGGGCCGCATTCGGCGTCGGTGCTGCACGCGACCTGCTGCTTGTCCTGCCCGATCGCGATGATCTCGGGAGTGCACGAGAACATCGCCGCCACGATCGTCAGGCCCGCTGCGCCGATGAGCCTCTGGATTTTCATGTTCGCTCCTCTCCACCGGCTCATGGTCGCGCGCGGAGGAATCCGTGTGAGAAACGTCCTCTCGAATCATTTCTCTTCGCACGCAGCGCGCACGCGGCCCGAGTACGGCGAACCGGGGCTCTTCCGCAGGAGCTCGACCATCGCCGCGCGACCTTCCGCCGTCTTGCCGAGATCGCACAGCGCGACGACGCGGGCAGCGGCCCGCTCCTCCCGCAGCTCTTGCCCGCCCGCATCCGCGGCGTCGAGCAGCGAGAGCGCGCGCGCCGGGTCGCCGCGCCGGAGCGCCTCGTGGACCTCGCGCAGCCGCTGCGTCTCGGCGACGAGCGGGTCTTCCGCCGGCACCTCGGGCGGCGCTCCCGGTCCGCCGGAAGCGGCGGGCCGAGGCGCCCGCCTGGGCGTCGTGGGCCGCGTCCTCGCCGCCTGGGGCGGGTCGAGCTCCTCGCCTTCCGCCGGCTCGATCGGCCGGGGCGGCGCGCGCGGGCTCTCCGCGGGCGCGCGGTCGTCGCTCGCCGCCGGCTGCGCCGCGGCCGCCGCGCGCGCTCTCTCGATGACCGCCGCGCTGGCCGTGCTCGCGCGCGGAACGGCCTTCGGCTCGCCCTGCGCCGCATGCAGCGCGGTCACGACCGCCGCGGGCGCGAGCAGCGCCACGACCCCCCACGGCAGCGCCGCCTTGGCCGAGACCATCGCAAAGCCGGCCTTCGCGGCCCCGCCCGCCGTGACGGCCGCTCCGGCGGCCAGGCTCTTCCGCAGCTTCGCGCGCACGCGCGCGCGGTCCGCCGCCGTGCTCCGATCGCCGTTGCGGGCGGCCTCGATGATCGATCGCGACAGGGGCCCGAGCTGACTCATGCCTCCCTGCCATTCTGCGTGCTCCGCGCCGCGCGCCGGGGCCCTGCGTTCATCGCGACCTCCACCCGTCGCGCGCCCGCAGGCGCGCCACGCCCTGCTCGAACTCCTTGCGTGCCGCCCGGAGGCGCGCGTAAACGGTGTTCAGGTTGGCCCCGGTCGCCTCCGCGATCTCCGGCGCCGTCATCTGCTCGAGCTCCGCGAGCACGAAGACGGCGCGCTTGTGGTCGTCCAGCCCCTCGAGCAGCGCGTGCAAGAGCCGCGTCGCCTGCGCCTGCGCCAGCGCTTCGTCACCGCCGGCCGCGCCGCTCTCCACCTCGTCCGGATCGAGCGGCGGGGCCAGCGATCGCGCGAGCGGGCTCTTGCGCACGTAGGCCCTCCGGTGCTCCCGCGCGACGCGCGCGACGATGCCCGAGAGCCACGCGCGGACCGTGGAACGGGGCTCGAACGCCGGGAGCTTCCGGTGGACGACGAGGAACACCTCCTGCACCGCGTCGTCGGCGTGGCAGTCCGGGACGCCGAGCCGGCGTACGTTGCGCCAGACGAAATCGAAATAGCGCTCGTAGATCGCGTCGAACTCGAGCGCGACCGCGCAGTCTGCCGCTTCTGCCGGGGGCGCAACCTCCGCTCCGGCAGACTCGGCGCTCAGGGTGACGGCATGGGCGGCCACCCTCGCCCATGGCCAGCGCGCGCCGATTCCGTGAAGAAAACGACCGCGCCCGTCACAACGCGAGCTCGAGCCCCAGGGCCGCCCGCGCCGCGACGCTCGGCTCGTGGACCTCGCCGACGCCTTCGAGCACGAAGCGCGGGCGCTCGAGCGGCACCACCGCCTCGAGACGGAGCCTCAAGCGCATCCACGGCGCCACGATCCAGGAGGCCGCCGCGCCGCTGCGTAACGCGACCCACACGCCGCTCCCTTCGCCTGGGTCGCTCACGCCGTACCCCTCGGCGTGCATGCGCCCGAGCTCGACGCCGGCGCAGGGCACGCCGACCTCGAAATCCGGGCGAACGGCGCGCTCGAGAGGCGGCAAGAGGGCGCACGCCGTGAGGGAGCCGGCGACGAGATCGATGGTCCCGCCGGTGCCGGGCTTGGCCGCGGACTCCGCCCTTCTGCCGGGCCAGAACGAGGCCCCGGCCTCTAGCCGCGCGGGGCCGACGACGACGCCCGCCCAGGGCTCGATGGCGCCGCTCAGCCGCTGCATCGTGCCCAGATCGCTCATGCCGCCGAGCCCGACGCGAAACAGGGGAGCTCTCTCGGCCGAGCCCTCCGTCGGCCGCGCGCGCGCCCGCGTCGGCGGCGCGGACCTGGGCGGGGCCGTGGGCGGGCCCCTCGGCGGCGCGGGCTCGGCGGCGCGAGCCGCGGCGGCCGGGGGCTCCGGGGCGGGATTGGCCGGACGCGCCCCGGCGATCGAACGATCGTCCGCCGCTGCCGTGCCCGACCGCGCCGCGGCGTCCGGATCGATCGCCATCGCCACGATGAGGGCCCCCGCGTCGGCGAGCGCGCGGCACGTCGCGCCGCGCACGGTCCGCGCGCTGCTCCATCCGTCGCGAGAGAGCTCGATGTGCAGCTCGAAACCGCTGCCCGCGGGCGCGATCGCGCCCACCGCCCGCAGCGCGCCGCTCGAAGGGGGGCTCTGGTCTCCGAGGAGCCGGGTGATCTCGGCCTCGACCGCCGCGCCCTCGGGGCAGCCGGCGGGGGCCGTCCACCGCAAGGCGAAGGGGCGATCGTCGGCGCGCGCGGCGCTCGAAGCGAGGGGCGCAACGCACGGCGCCACGATCGCAAACAGCAGCGCTCGCGCCCTCCTGCGTGACGTACGCATGCGCGCCGCATGCTACCACGGGGCGCACGCGGCGGGCCGCTAGCGAATGCAGGCTTCGTGGGGCAGTCCGAGGATGGCGTCGCGCCCCTCGGAGAGCGGCGAGTTGAACGGCACGGCGCCGTCTTTGCCCGCGGTCGCATTGACGTAATCCACCAAGTCTTGGCCGGCGCGGAGCTTATGCACGCCGATCAGCGCGCGCGATTCCCCTGAGTAATCCTGGGAGAGATCCCGCGCCGCGCCGCCGCCGCCCGAGACCGCGGCTTCGTAGGTCGCGTCGATGACGCACTCGTCATCGGAGAACCAGGCGAACGAGCCGGTAGCGGTGAAAGTGCCGTCGTCCACGACGTTGCTCGAGAGCCGCTTCGTCGTCCATTCGTTGAAGGCGGCGCCCCGATCGCTCTTCTCGCTCTGGACGGGCGTTCCGCCCAGAAAGACGTTGTCTTCGAACAGCAGGGTGCCGCCGACCCGCACGCTCGCGAAATCCTTGTAGTAGTTCATGAACACGTTGTTGAACATGTGCGAGGAGCCGCGGCGCAGCAAGGGCACCCTCCGGGCCGTGCCGCGGCCTTCGTCGTAGAACGGCTCGCTGGTGATGAACGCGTTGTGATGCATGGTGGTGGTGATCTGAGCGTCGATGGTGTGGTCGTCGCTGGATCCGTGCAGGGTGGCCCGCTTCACGTCGAGGACGCGGTTGAACGACATGGTGATGTCGTGGGCGCCGACCTTCACGTCGAAGGCGGAGTCCCCGGTGAAGCTGAAGCTGTTCTTGTGAATCCAGATGTCGTGGGACGCGCCGGTGGAGCGGATCATGTCCGGATCCAGGCCGTGGTCTTCCACGTGACCGGCGCCCTTGAAGCTCAGGTGGGTGAGGATCACGCTCTCGGCGGTCTGGGTCGGCGTGCCGGTGCTGTCGCGGCCGATGGCGAAGCCGCTGAAGCGAAAGACCGCGCGGCTCATGCGACCATCGATGGTGGTGTTGGAGCCGATCACCACGTTGCGGATGGGCAGGCTCGCGTCGTTCAGGGCGACGTTGAAGAACTGATGTTCGCAGTCGGCCGCCGGCACGCCTTTGGCGCTGCACCACTCCTGGTAATTGACGCACTGCCGCTCGGTGGCGCCCAGCTTGGCCAGGACCGCGGGCTCACCGCATTTCAGGCGGTACATGGCGATGTCGTGATCGCTCTTGAAATCGTCCTTGTCGAACACCACCCAGTTGTGCTCGTCGCTGGAGACGGCGTCGTAGATCTGCTGCTCCACCGAGACATCGGAGCGGGTGGTGATCACCGTCAGGCGGCTGTTGCCGTTGGGGTCGAAGCCGCCCAGCGCTTTTTCCCCGTACCCCACCGGCCGCCCCAGGGTCTGCGCCAGGCACTGGACGATCTCCTGGTCGCTCTTCAAGGACGACTCGCGCCAGTTGATGTCCGGGTTGGTCACCAGGTCGACGCAGTCCGCGGAGGTCCCAGGATCGCCGGGACCGCCGGAGGATGAGCTCTCGCCGCCCGACGCAGCGCTGGAGCTGCTGGACGAGGGACCGGCGCCGCCGGCCGAGGCGCTGGAGCCGCTGGACGAGGCACCGGCGCCGCCGGCCGACGCGCTGGAGCCGCTGGACGAGGAGCCACCGGAGCTGGAGCCCGTCGTGTCGTCACCGCAGGCGGGGAGGGCGGCCATCAGCGCCGCAAGAGAAAGCGCGCGCAGAGACATGGTGCGCGTGAACAGGACCCGGTGTTGCATAGGACCTCACGCATCAGCAATACTCGGGCCACGGAGCGCAGCCCGCGCGATGACCTGAACGCGCGCCTCTGCTGTAATGTTTCACCATAGCCCGCCTTTCGCCATTCTCCGCCGAAAGATCCAGTCGCCACCGTCAAATGGTGTTGTACACGGTGTCAACCCGGAGTTGACACACGGACCCGCCGGTGCGTGGGCGAGTCAACGTGAATAGAGCCGCTGCGAGCGTATAGAAGTGCCGTCAACACGGCTGCACACATGCGTCGCCGGCGCCGCTGCGCACGATTGCGACGGTCGAATGGATTCCCTCTGTCGAGATCCTGTGATGTGCTCGTAGAATTGCGTCCTGCGCTCATCGTCGCATCGCGAGCGCAAGGAGCCTATGCACCAGGTTCCTGTCCCGGGGGCTGGTGAATCTCGGGACGTCCGCACGGAAGGAGAGAGCATGAGCATCGAGGTTGGCGCCGTCGCGTGCATGAGGAGGGTGACGAGCTTGCTGGCCGTCGGCGCAGGGCTGCTCGCGGGAGGCTGCGCCGAGGTATCGACCGGCGAGCCGGCGGCCTTGGGGAGCGCCCGCCTCGCGTCGTCCGCGCTCGGCGCCGATCGCACGGAGGAGCGCCGCCACCACGGGCACGGGCACGGGAGCGGCGGCGCGCGCGGCAGGTGGCGATCGCGCGGCGTGGGCGGCGGAGGAGCCCTCTTTTCACCGTCGATCAACCCCCACGACGGCCGCGAGATCTTCATGGCCAGCGACATGCGGGGCGTGTACCGCACGAGGGATTTCGGCAGGAAGTGGACGAACCTCGATTTTCGCGACATCCAGGGCGGCGTCCTCTCGCAATTCCGGTTCACCGCCGACCCGGATGTCCTCTACGCCGTGACCTACAGAGGCCCCGAGGACGTCATTTTCGACGTGGCCACGCTGGCCAAGAGCACCGACGGGGGAGCGACGTGGGACGCGCCCGTCACCACCCCGGGGACGCCCGGAGACGCCCACTACCTGTTCGCGGACCCCTGCGACACCGAGCGGCTGCTCATCTCGGACACGCGCCAGCTCTACGCTTCGCTCGACGGCGGCAGCAGCTTCCACCTGGTCCACACGACGGACTGGTCCGGCGGACTCCGGGTCGGCGGCGTGCACTGGGACGGCGACGACATCTACGCCGGCACGAGCGACGGGCTGCTCGTCTCGCGCAACGGCGGCGCGAGCTTCGCGCTCGACACCTCGATCGGCGGCCTCCCGCAGGGCGAGAAGATCGTCTCGTTCGCGGGGGTCGGGCACGGCAGGCGGGCCCGCTTCTTCGCGGTCACCTTCTCCGCCGCCGACAGCGGCGGCAACCCCCTCGTCACCGCGAACACGACCGGCGGGGAGCTCGACGCTTACGCCGGCCTCTATCGGCTCAAGCTCGGCGAGAAGCGCTGGATCCCCGCGACGAACGGGCTCGGACCGAGCGACAAGCTCGCGTTCGTCGCCACGTCCGCGGACGACCCCGGCGTCGCGTACGTCGCCGGCGGCGACCGCCAGACGCTCGCGCCCATCGTGCTGAAGACCGTCGACGGCGGGGCCAGCTGGCGGCACGTGTTCCGGAGCGATCACAACGCCAACATCGCCACCGGCTGGAGCGGGTTCGGCGGCGACATGGGCTGGGACTTCGGCGAGTACGCGCTCGGCCTCTCGGTGTCGCCCGAGGATTCCCGCCGGGTGGCGATCACCGATCTCGGGTTCGTCCACGTCAGCGACGACGGCGGGAAGAGCTTCCATCAGGCGTACGTGGACCCGGCGGACGAGAACCGGAGGGGCACGGATACCCCGAAGTCCCGGTTCTACCGCACGAGCGGCGTCGAGCAGACGTCGGGCTGGTGGCTGAGCTTCCCCGACAAACACACCATCTTCGCTTCGCTCACGGACATCCGGAGCGCCTACAGCGAGGATGGCGGCAGGTCGTGGGCTCGCGACGGCGCGAACGGCCTGACCCTGAACACCACCTACCACGCCGTCCAGCACCCGATCACCGGAGCGCTCTACGCGGCCACCGGCAGCGTCCACGACATCTACCAGAGCCCCTGGATGCGCGACGCCCGCATCGACGGTACGGAGGCCCGCCCGGCCAGAGGGGGAATCATGATCTCCGAGGACAAGGGCGCCACGTGGTCGCCCGTCGTCGATCTGGGCCGCCCCGTCATCTGGCTGGCGCTCGATCCAAACGATCCGGACCAGCTCTATGCGAGCACGGTCAACAGCGTGTCGGGCGGCATCGTCCGCCTCGATCTGAGCGCGCCCGGCGCGGCGCCCGAGCCGCTCCCCGCCCCGCCGCGGACGCAGGGGCACGCGTTCAACGTCCACGTGCTGAAGGACGGGAGCATCGTCGCGACCTACTCCGGCCATCAGCCCGGCAACACCCGGACGTTCACCGATCGATCGGGCGTGTTCCTCCTGCCGCCCGGCGCGTCGGCGTGGGAGGATCGCTCCTCGCCGGAGATGCACTACTGGACGAAAGACATCGTCGTCGATCCGAACGACCGCACCGAGAGCACGTGGTACGTGACGGTGTTCAGCCACGATGACCGCTTCTTCGGCGGGCTGTACCGGACGAGGGATCGCGGTTTGACCTGGCAGCGCATCAGCGACAAGGTCCGCGTCGAGTCGTGCGCGATCGACCCGCGCGACCCGGACCGCATGTACATGACGACCGAGCGGGACGGGCTCTGGATCACCGAGAACCTCAACGACGACGCGCCGACGTTCTTCCGCGACGACGGTTACTCGTTCCAGCAGCCGGTGCGGGTGTTCTGGAACCCGCACGACCTCGACGAGGTGTGGACGGTCAGCTTCGGCGGGGGCATGCGCGTCAAGCGCGAGCGCTGATCGCGCCTCCCTCGTGCAGCGTCGGGCTCGAGCGCGAGCCCGGCGCGCGCGGGAGCTCGCGGCTCCTGCGGCGCAACGCCCTGTCGCAGGCCGCGCGCCCGTCCTTCACGAAACCCGCTCGGCCGTCGTGGGCTCGTCCCCCGATCGCCCCGGCGGGCCTCCGCGACGCGCTCGGAGGCGGCGCTTGCGCAGAGCCGTCGAGCGTGACAAGCCACGTGGCATTCGCGGCCGCGGGGCGGGCCCGAGGGACGGAGCCTCCGGCGCGTTCACCGCAACGGGCATACCGGTCTCGAGAGCGATTGTCGCGGACAGCCCCGCGCTCCGCTGACTGCGAGCCAGCGCGCCCCGGCTCGCAGCATCCACGTCGTCGACGTGCCTCTCCGCGCTCGCTGGGACGGGCCGCCGCGCCGCGCGCGGCACGCCCGCTCAGGAGAATCGCTCATGCCAGACGCGTGGAGTGGACGGTCGTGCGATCGCGTCGCGGCTACCCCGGCCGGGGTGGCCCGCGTCTTCGCACAGCGATGCTCCGCTCGACGCCAGCGCTCGCTCCTTGCACCTGAAAGTCCCGGATTACCCCCTCGTCCGAGAAGGAGGTATGTGTGTCGTTGGACCAGCGGTTTGTGAAGATCTGGATCGGAGTCTTGCTCGCGCTCGTCTCCGCTCCAGCCGGAGCCACCCCGCCCCCGGACAGCGCCGGCTGCGACGAGGCTGGCTGGGGGGTTCCCCCTGATGCGATGGAGAGCGCTGCGTCCCGGGATTTCTGCGACCTCGATGCGCCCTACACCGAGCCGCCCTTCGTGGCAGACGAGACGACCGGCGTCGCCTGCCCTGATGCCGCCGCGCTGTCTCCGGTCTGCACGGGGCCCTTCTGCCCCGCCAGCGGCGGTTGCCTCGGGACCAGGACGCTGCACGAGGATCTGAATGCTTGCCAGGGGGCGCGCTGCTGCCTGCCGGGCTCCGTCGACCCGGACGGCGTGGTCAACGTCCTTCCCTACCTGGCGAGGCCGGCGGAATGGCCGTTCTCCGCCGACGCGTCCGTCGACCACAGCACGAACGTCGACGACAGCCCGGGCATCGCGACGGCCATCGAGTGCGCGGCGTCGCTGCGCGCCCGCAGGCGCATCGTGGCCTTCCCCGCGGGGCGATACGTGCTGCGCAGCCCGCTGCGGCCTCACTACGACGCGCTGACCCTGGAGGGGCCGGAGCTGTCTCCCCACGCCGGCCCGGGCGATCCCGGGACCGCGACCCTCGTGGCGATCCCCTGCAATCCGGAGCAGTACCCCGGGGCCATCCAGGTCAGCGAGGTCGTCAAGCGGGACGGGACCGCCGTCAGCGCGGTCCGGGGGCTCTGGATCCGCAATCTGCAGATCGCGCTCACGGATGGGCCACGCAGGACGGCCAACAGCGGCATCCACCTCAACACGTGCGCCGACTGCAAGGTGGAGAACGTCATCGTGCGCTACGCGCCCCTCGCGCCCCAGCTCCCTTCCTGCAAGCCGTCCAATCTGGAGGGCATCGGCTTCTCCTGGGGCTCCGGGGGCGTCATCCGGAACGTGATCGTGGACGGCACCGCGAAGGGCGGCATCTACCTGTCCTCCATCGCCGGGCACCACGACACGCCGCCCATCCTCGTGGAGAACTGCGAGATCAAGAACATCAACGGCCCGATCGGCGCCAGCGCGATCAAGATCATCACCGCCAACGTGACCGTGCGAAACTGCAATGTTCACCACAGCCTGATCCATCCCGTCGACGGCTCCGCGACGGGCAGCGGCGGACATGGCCTGTGGATCTCCGCCCAGGTCCCCCCTAGGCCCGGGATCCCCAGCGCGGTGCCGGCGAACGTCGTGGTCCAGGACAGCTACTTTCATCACAACGGCGGCGCCGGCGTCATGCTGGCGAGCGCCATCGAGGAGGACCGTCCGACGGGGATCCTGATCGAGCGGGTCGTCTCCGCATACAACGCGAGCCACGGCGTGCACGTCCAGGCAGGCACCGGGGTGGCGCTCCGGGACGTCGCGTCCTGGGGAAACGGGCTCTACGGCGTGCTCCTGAGCTCGCGAACGACGCTGCCCGCGACCGCGGTCCGGGTGGGAGACGTGACCCTGAAGCGATTGCTCGTCTTCGACAATGCCCTGCGCCTCACGTCGGGCTCCCATCCCGGTATCAAGATAGAGGCCAGCGACGTCACGGTCCGCGGCGCCACGGTGGGGCGCTGCGACCCCTCGCGCGGGAGGCAATCACAATCCATCCAGCAGCAATGCTGGATGTCGGGGCCGGCTGGCGCCCAGGCGCTCTTTCATCCGGAGGATAACGTCATCTCGGGCGTGAGCACGCAGGGCGTGAGCGCGCCGGAGGTGCTGGCCTGCCCCTATTGAGGAGCGCCGGGAGCGGCGCGGGCAGGGGCTGCCCGGCGGCGACGGCGACGCGGGCGCGCCGCGCAACGGCTCGCCCGGCTGCCGCAGCCCCGCGCGCCCCGCCTACGCCCTCCGCCGCCGCCCCCAGAGCGCCATCGCCCCGAGCAGCGCCGCCCCGAGCGCCGCGCGCTCGCCGGCCCCGCCCCGCGGATCCCCCGCGGCCGCGCAGGCGCAGCCGCCGCCCAGCCGCAGGAGGACCTGCGCCTGCTGCGGGCCCTCGCACAGGTCCACGGTGAGCGGTCGCGCCGCGCTCCGCCCGCCCCCCTGATCGAGCGGCGTCTCGAGGTTGCCCGTGTTCCGGTTGTCGTGGTGGAAGCTCTCCCACGCGACGAGCGCGTCGGTCGTCGCCTCGGTGTGCCACGCGAAGAGCCAGCCGTCGCGGGTGCCCACCACGACCTCGAGCGTCCCGTCGCCGTCGAGGTCGCCCACCGCCGGCGTCGTCGCGATCGACTGGCCGGTGAACTTCGGGAACCCGCGCGGCTCCCGGCCGCACCCGTCGAAGGCGTGCAGGAAATAGCCGCTCGAGCCCGTCAGCACCTCGGGGTAGCCGTCGCCGTTCAGATCGACCACCGCCTGGCTGCTGCCGACCGTGTGATCCTCGAGGACGAACGGCGCGCGCGGCAGCATCGCGCCCGACCGGCCGCTCCAGACCGCGAGCAGGTGAGCGGGCCGCTCCGCGCCGCGCTCGCCCGCGAGCGCCAGCGCGGCCGCCTCCGAGGCGCCGGCGGCGATCACGTCGGGGGTGCCGTCCTGATCGACGTCGCCCAGCGCCGGATGCGAGAGCAGCGGGAGCATCGTCCGGGCGCCCGCGGCGGGCGAGAGCGGGCCGAACGTCGGATCGAGCCCGGCCGCCGAGCCGCCCCGCGCAGGCGGCAGCGCGCCCGCCGGGGTCGACAGGAGCCCGTCCTGCGCGCCCGGCGAGGCCGGGAGCACGAGCGGCGGCGCGCCGTTGCCCTGCACGACCCCCGCCAGCGTGCCGCCGAACCGGCCGACGACGCCCGAGGCCGCGATCCCCTCCGCGACGAGCGGCGTGAGCGAGAGCGACGGCATCGTGACCGGCCAGCCCGCGAGCACCGGCCCGGAGGGCGCGGCGGCGCCGCGCGCGTCGAGCACGTAGACCGCCCCGGCATCGCCGTCGTCGCCGAGCCGCTCGCTCGACCCGACAAGCAGGTCCGGGAGCCCGTCGCCGTTGAAATCGGCGACGGCCGGCGTCGCGAGCAGGCGGCTCCGCGCCGGCTCCCGGGCCAGCGGCCCCTCGTAGTGCACCTCCACCGGCCAGCCGCGCAGCGCGCCGCCGTCCGCGTCGAAGGCGTAGACCTTGCCGTCGAACGCCGCCTGGATCACGTCGAGCAGGCCGTCGCCGTCGAGGTCGGCGAGGACCGGCGCGGCGAACGCCCCCCGCGCGATCCGCGCGTCCGCGGACATGCACGGCGCGCTCGCCGGCGCCCCGAGATCGAGGGGGCAGGAGGGGACCTCGGGCAGGCGCACCGGCCAGCCGTCGCGGAGCGAGCCGTCCGCGCCGATGACGTAGACCGTGCCCGGCCAGGTCGAGATCGCGATCTCCTGCGCGCCGTCGCCGTCGAGATCCGCGATCGCGGGCGCGCCCAGGATCGGCTCGCGGCCGAGCTTGTCCCAGGCCACCTCGTCGTACGCGCGGGCGCGCCGGTAGGAGGCGGGCGAGGCCTCCGGCGTCTCGGGATCGAGGCCGTCGGCGTGGCGCGTCCGGAACGGGAACCCCGGCAGCGGCTTGGGGCCCTTCGGCGTCGCCTTCAGCACGCGCAGCTCGCCGCCGGCCGTGGGGTAGATGATCTCGCGCCCCCCGTCGCCGTCGAGGTCTGCGAGCTTCGGGCTGCCCTCGCCGCTGTCGCCGATGAGCAGCGGAAAGCCGTCGACAAGCGTCGGATCGCTGGCGACGTAGTAGGTGCGCCGCGCCTCGCTGCGCACGTCGCCGGCGGCCCCGCCGTAGCGGGCGGTCGCCCAGGCGCGCACCGTGATCGCGCGGTCGTTCTCGCCGTGGGGGCTGTCGGCGTCGCGGGCGTGGGACGTGTCGATGGTGCGCACGTCGAGCGAGGCGAGCGGGCCGCCGGCGCCGATGACGACCGTCGGCGCGACGTTCACCTCCCGCTGGAGCACCCTGAAGTCCGACTCGAGCGGCTGCACGCCGGGCGCCCACTCGATCGCGTAGTCGTACGCCGTCGCCCGCTTCGCCGAGATGGTGCCCTCGATCGGCACGGGCACCTGCACCTGGTCCTTGTAGAGGACCTCGAACCAGCGCGGCGACGTGAGGTCGATCGCGGGCGGCACGCGCCCGTCGCGCAGCGCCTCGACGGCGCGGTTCGCGTTGACGCGGCCGTGGCCGAACCGCTGATCGAACCCCGGCTGCGAGGCGCGGTACGGCGACCCGGGCTCGCGCGACTCGGGCACGTCGATGTCGTCGGCGCTCACGATGAGCAGGCCCTGCGCCTCCGCGGGCGACAGGGCGACGCCGCGCTCCAGGGCGGCGGAGTACAGGAGGCCCGCGACGCCGGCGAGCTCGGCGGTCGCGTCGCTGGCGCAGCCGGCGCTCGACACGGCGAGCAGGTTGTTGCCGCCGAAGCTCGAGCACGGGGAGGCGTCGAGGAAGGTGGTCGACGTCCGGACGCTCTGGCCGTCGTAGCGGACGGCGCTCACGGGCAGCGCGTGGTTGCTCATCGCGGGCGCGCTGTGGTGGCGCGAGCCCTCGTCGCCCACCGACGCGACGACGAGCGTCCCCTCGCCGTGGGCGTAATCGAGCGCCGCCTGGAGGAAGGCGGTGCTGTCGACGGCGGTCACCGGGCACTGCACGACGTCGGCCCGGAGGTCGGCCGCGTAGAGGATCGCCTTCGCGAGGTCCTGCGCGTCGGCGACGCGGCTGTCGCCGACGCGCAGCGGGACGACCCTGCACAGCGGGCAGGCGCCCGCGCCGCCCAGCCCGTTGTTCGTCTGCGCCGCCGCGACCTTCGCGCCCTCGGTGCCCTGGCCGTTCAGGGTGTCGTCGAACGGATCGTTGTCGTTCTTGAAGAAGTCCCAGCCCGCGATGTCGTCGACGTAGCCGTTGTCATCGTCGTCCTCGCCGTCCGAGAAGTGGAGGAGGAGATCGCCGGCGTCGAGCCGGCCGTTCCCGTTCCGATCGCCCCGCGGCCGCCCCGCCGACGCCGCTGGCGTGAGCCCCGGCGTGTCCTTGTAGTCCGAGGCCGAGAGGACCCCGTCGCCGTTGCAGTCGAAGCCGGCGAGCTCGCCGTCGCCCGCGCACGGCGTGCCGTCCGCGTGCAGCGGCTTGTGGGGTTCGAGCTCGCCCCGGTTGAGCCACACCTTCTCGAGGAGATCGTCGTCGTCCCAGAGGATCCCGGAGCCGGTGACGGCGATCCGGACGCGCGGGTCGCCCTGGGTGCGGCGCCAGGCGAGATCGATCGCCATGCCGGCGGCGGACTCCTCCGGGCGGGGGCGCACGCTCCCGCTCGGGGCCGGGAGGAAGGAGTAGAAGCTCCACTGCCCGCTCTGCGTGGCCGAGGGGCCGTACTCGGGATCGTTCGGCCAGTTCTCGGGATCGGCCATGTCCGCTGCGCTGGCCGAGGCGGGCGGCGGCCAGCCGCCGGACGCGTCGGAGGGAACCAGCGCGCCCGCCGCGGCGCCGCCGAGCGCCCCCAGACAAGCAAGCGAGGGAAAGCGAAACCAGCGCATGGGCCTGGACCCTACCATCGGTGAAGGCGCGCGAGGGAACCGGCGCGCGCGGCGCAACCGGCGCTCTCCGCAGGAAAACGGCGCTTCTTTCGGGGCGGGCGCGGAGGCGCGAGGCGCTCAGGGCAGGCAGAGCGCGGGGGTGGGGTGCTCGGCGCAGTACGCCGGGTCGTCCGGCGGACCGATGCGGAGCACCATGTCCTGCGAGGCGAGGCGCGGCCGCGCGCCGCAGACGTCGGGGGACGGCGCGGACTCCGACGGCGCGCACACGCCGGCCTCGTTCGGCACGGTCCAGGCCTGGCCGGTGCCGTAGATCAGGTTGAGCGCGTAGCGACCCTCGGGCAGGCAGCCGTAGACGATCTCGATCGGGCGCCCGAACTGCCGGGCGAGCGCCTCCTCGACCCTGTCCTGCTCGGCGATGATGTCGTTGCCTTCCTTGTCCTTCGCGTGGCTTACCACGAGGACGCCGCCCCGCTCCGGCTCGGTCGGGCGCATGCAGAGCGCGGCGGGCCGGACGCCGACGAGCGCGCTGTCCCGCGGCTCGTTGAGCGGCTCCGCGCCGAGCGTGGCCGTGGTCAGCAGGTCGTCGTAGATCGTGAGCCCCTGGAGGAGCACCGCGGGCGCGGCCTGGCTGACCAGCGGATCGTCGGCGCTCTGCTTCGCGAACACCGCGATCGGGAAGAGCGCCGGGAGGAGCGCCGAGTCGGGCACGTGATCGTCGCCGTCGATCGCTCCGTCGCCGTTCACGTCCTGGCGCGCGTACGTGAGGGTCGGCGCGGGCTCGCCGCCCACCGGCAGCGAGATCGGGGGCTTCGCCGCGCTGGCGATCTCCTCGTCGGGCACGCCCGCGGCGAGCCGCAGGCGCAGGAGCGACGCCTCGGTGCCGGCGGGGTTGGTCGGGCTGAACGTCTCCAGCTGGAAGTCCGAGGCCATGACCACCTCGCCCGGGCCCTCCTCGACGCCGTCGGGCGGCGCGAGCACCTCGGCGACGTGGAAGATCGGCCGCTCCAGCGGGAGCGGCAGGCCGAGGGTGACCGCGATGCCGCCGACGCGCGCGCCGGTCGCGGGGATCGGGGCGGCGAGCGCGATCTCGCGGTACCGCGGGGCGGCGCCGCCGAGCGCCTCGGCCGCGTTCTCGATCGCGCCGCCGGCCACGTCGCCCCGGGTCGGCAGGTTGGCGATGCTGAAGATCGGATCGAAGTCGCCGTCGTGGTCGTAGAAGGCGCGGACCTGGTAGGTGCCGGCGGGCAGCGGCGACAGCCGCCACGTGGCGCTCACGGTCACGGGCGGATCGTCCGGCGCGGGGCAGCGGAGCGCGCCGTCGCTCGTGCGATCGAGCGCGGCGCCCAGGCCGCCGAACAGCTCGTCGCCGGGGATCACGTCGAGGCTCGCGGCCGAGGTGCCGAGCCCCTCCGGCGGCGGCAGCAGGCGCGTGTCGAAGCCGAGCACGATCGCGGCGCCGACGACGCGGCCGTCCTTCGTGCAGGGCCGGGGGCCTGAGTAGGTCACCGTGCCGTCGAGCACCCCGGCGGGGCCGCTCTGGTCCGGCAGCGGGATGAAGACGTCCGCGTCCTCGCACCCCGGGAGGGCCGCGAGGAGCGCGCCGAGCAGGAGGAGACCGGTGCGGGGCTTGGATCCGAGCATGGAGGTGCCTAGAGCGAGTACCGGAAGAATCCCATGAAGCGCCGGCCGATGCGGTTGCCGAACGGGTGCATCTGCAGCGGCGCCTCGCCGAGGCCGTCGAGCGCGTTGAAGACGGTCGCGGAGATCTCGGCGCGGTTGTCGAGGAAGCGGTAGCCGAGGCGCGCGTTGAGCAGCGTGTACGCGGGCAGCGGGTAGACGGTGGTGGCGATGACCGTCCCCGCCGGGACCTGCTCGGCCCACGCCTGCGCGGACTGGTAGTGGAACGTGACCTCGCCGTCGACGCCGATCGGGGTGCGGACCTGGACGCCGGCGTTCACCTTGTGCCGGCTGGTGCGCTCGTCCTCGGGGGCGTTGCACCCGGCGGGGCGCTGCTGCTCCGACAGGTTGAGCGCGTAGTTGGCGAAGATGTCGAGCCCCTCGACGGGGTAGACGCGGCCGCCGAGCTCGCCGCCGATCACGTGGTAGACGTCGCACTGGTTCTCGAAGCCGCCGAAGCCGGACGTGTAGCGCCCCGTCTCCGGGTTCAGCCCCCCGATCCCCTGGGCGCGCTGCGAGAGCGTCATGCGCTGCGGCTCGGCGAGCACGATGAGATCGCTCACGCGGTTGTAGTACGCGGTGACCTCGAACTCGAAGTAATCGCTCTGCTGGTTCAGGTAGCTCGCCTCGGCGGTGATGATCTGCTCGGGGTCGATGATGACGTCGGACCGGACCGGCGGCCGCGTGGTCGAGAGGAGCTCGAGGCCGGGCAGCGCGAGCTGGATCGGCAGGTCGACGTACGCCTCGAGCGACGTGGGGGAGCGGAACGCCGTCGAGCCGGAGAGGCGGATCGCCTGGCGGGCGGCCGGCTTGACGATGACCGAGCCGCGCGGCGACGGGATGAGCCGCTCCAGGTAAGGCACGTAGTCGAGCCTGCCGGAGGCGACCACCGTCACGCGCTCGCCGAGCTTCATCGAGTCCTGGAGGAACACGGAGCCGTGGTGCTCGATCGGCATGTCGCCGTCGAGGTAGCTCCAGTCGGTCGCCTTGAGCCGGTAGCCGAGGCCGATGTGGAAGTCGTGCGCGACGGCCGCGGGCGCGCGGAGCGTCTTCGCGAACTCGAGCTCGGCGTTCACGATGTGCTGGCGCGGCCGCCCCGCGTACAGGGTGTGCCCGAGGTACGCGGCGTTGAGCAGCGAGGTGCCGTCGAGGTACGAGTAGTACGTCCGCGCGTTGACGTTCTCGCCGCGGTACGCGACCGAGGCGTCGGTGTTGGCGACCTCCAGGTTGTAGTCGTTGAACGGGCCGATGCCGTAGATGTCGAGCTCGCTCCGGGAGTAGCCGGCGCCCACCGCGAGCTCGCGGCGCGGCCCGAGCCGCTGCGAGGCCCGGAGATCGATGCGCACGTTCTCCGCGCCGAGATCCTGGCTCTGGCCGCTCGTCTCGAGGTCGATGCGGTCGCCCGCGACCTCGCGCGTCCACCGCGGATAGCGCGTGTAGCCCGCGGACAGGCGGTACGCGAAGTCGCCTTCCCGCGCGGAGGCCCACACCGAGCCGTAGCCCTGCTGGTGGTCGCCGTAGCCCGCGCGGAACCCGCTCTTCCCGGCGCCGGGCTCGATCGTGATGATGTTGACGATGCCGGCGAACGCGTCGGCGCCGTAGAGCGCCGAGCCCGGGCCGCGCACCACCTCGATGCGCTCGATCTGATCCACGTCGATCGAGAGCGCCTCCCAGAAGGTCGAGCCGAGCACGTCGTTCTTGACCGTGCGCCCGTTCACGAGGACGAGGAGCTTGTTCGCGAGGCGGCTGTTGAAGCCGCGCATCGAGACGTTCTCGTCGCCGCCCGTGATCTGCATGACGTCCATGCCGGCGACGCGCCGGAGCAGCTCCGGGATGCGGGTCATGCCGGAGAGCCGGATGTCCTGGCGGGTGACGATGGTCGTCGAGTTCGGGGAGTCGAGCGGGCTCTGGGCGCCGCGCGACGCGGTGATCACGGTCTCCTGGTAGACGTCTTCGGTGCGGGCGGCGCCGACGATCCCCGCGGCGTCGACGTGCGCCGCCTTCGAGGCCGGCGCGGGCGCCGGGGCCGCGGCGGCGCCGGTCGGCGCCGCGGTCCCCGCGGGGGGCTGCCCGGCGGGGGGCTGGGCGGGCGCGTCGCCGGGGGCGGGCTGGGCGGGCGGCTGCGGCTCGGGCGCGGGCGGCTGCCTCGCCTCCGGGGCCGCCGCGGCGCGCTGCGCGGCGAGGCGCTGCTCCAGCTGCTCGACGATCCGCGTCACCTGGTCCCGGTCCGCGGGATCGCTCGCGAGGTACTCGCGGTACGCGGCGATCGCCTGCTCGATGTGGCCGGCCTCGGCGTGCGCGCGCGCGATGTTGAAGACGACGTTCGGGTGGGGGAGGATCTCGTTGGCCTTCTGGAGCTGCCGGATGCCCTCGTCGAACTGCTTCTGGGCGATGAGGTCCATGCCTGCCCGGAAGTGGAGGCGCGCCTCGGTGCGGGCGTCGGCGAGCGCGCCGCGCGCGGCGGTCGTCGCGCCGAGGGCGACGGCGCAGGCGAGGAGCCGCCGCGCGAGCGCCGCGCCGCTGCGCGGCCGCGCGGGGCGCGGCGGGCGGGCGTCGTGGGTCGGTGCGGGCGCCGGGGCGGCGCCGTTCCGGCCGTGCGAGCAGGAATCGGGAGACGACATGAGTTCGCCCTGTCCTCATCGGGGCCGGGGGCGCGACCGCGACCCACCGGCGACAAAGGCCGGGCCGCGACGGCGATCCCGGCGAGAGCTCGGGAGCGCGGACGGCGCGGCTCCCCACATCACACCGAACACTTCATCGACGAGGGGAGCGCCCGGCGCGCCCCTCCCGCGAGCGCGAAGCCGCGCTGGTCATGACGAGCGGCTCTGGCCGCGAAGGCGCGGCGATCCTACCAGAGCGGCCGGCGCGCGTGCGCGCGCGTCAGTAGGGGTTGCTCTTGTACGGATCGGCCTTCTGGACGTTCGCCCTGGGCTTGCTCGGGGCGCCCGGCGCCGCGATCGGGGCCGGGTCGAGCCGCGCGCGCACCCTCTCCTCGGCGCCGGAGACGCGCACGATCGCGGGGCGATAGCCCGCCTTCTCGAACACGAGCTCGTGCTCCGACGCGAGCGCGGCCGCCGTCCCGCGCCAGATGATCTCGCACGGCGTCTCGGCGCAGAGCTCCTTGTTGCCTTCCCGGACCGCCGCCCCGGGCGGCGTGCTCTCGACCTGCAGCGGGCGCGCCGCGGGCGCGCTCGCCGCCGGGGGCGCCTCGGCCGCCGGGGGCGCCTCGGCCGCCGGGGGCGCCTCGGCCGCCGGCGAGCGCCCCGCGCCCTGCTCGCGCGCCGCGGCGCTCGTCCCTGGCGCCGGCGAGCGCGTCATGACGGCGGCGACGCCGACCACGGCGGCGAGGGCCGCGCCGATCGCCCAGGGCGCGAGCCGCCTGCCCGGGCTCGCGCCGGGCTGGGTCGACGAGAGCCCGTCGGCGTGCGGCGCCGGGCGCGCCCCGACCGGGTCGGTGCCCATCGGGTCGGTGCCCATCGGGTCGGTGCCCATCGGGTCGGTGCCCATCGGGTCGGTGCCCATCGAGTCGGTGATCGACGGGGCGACGAAGAGGGGCGCCACCGGCGGCCGGAGCCCGCTGTCGGTGGCGATGGGGGCGGTCAAGGTGACGGGCGAGCTCGTGGGAGGCGCCGAGTTCGGCGTGGAGAGGCCGGGGATGTCACCCGTCGTCGAGTACGACGGCGTCGGCGGATACGACGGCGTCGGCGGATACGACGGCGTCGGCGGATACGACGACGCCGACGGATACGACGGCGACGATGGATACGACGGGGGCCGCGGATACGCCGGGAGCGACGGGTACGAGGGCGCCGACGGGCGGTGGCTCGCCGCGCCGGGCAGCATGGGCGCGGTCTCGCCGGTGTCCCGCGTGGAGATGCCCCCCGCGGCGAACTTGAGCGCGGCCAGGAGCTCGTTCATCGAGGAGAAGCGCTGCGCCGGGTCCTTCTCCAGGCAGCGGTAGACGATCCCCTCCATCGTCTGAGAGATGGAGAGGCTCGGGTTGTGCGCCTGCATGGGCGGGACCGGGTCGTTGACGTGCGACATCAGCGTCCCGACGCTCGCGCCCTTGTCGAAGGGCACCTGGCCCGACAGCATCTCGTACATCATCACGCCGAGCGCGTAGATATCGGTGCGCGCGGACACCCCGCTGCCGGCGATCTGCTCGGGCGCCATGTACTTGGGCGAGCCCATGAACAGGCCCTGTTGCGTCAGGTCCTCGCCGCTCTGGGTGTCCTTGACCAGCCCGAAATCGAGCACCTTCACGTGGTCGTGCTCGTCCTCGTGGTCGACGAGCAGCACGTTGCCCGGCTTGAGATCGCGGTGCACGACGCCGAGCCCGTGCGCCTCGCGGAGCGACCGGCAGATCTGGCGGGCGATGTGCGCGGCGCGCGCCTCGGGGAACGGCCCGTCCTCGCGGAGCACGCGGTGGAGGGTCTTCCCCTCGATGTACTCCATCGCGATGTAGTAGATATCGTCGTCGCTCTGGCCGTAGTCGAACACGGTGACCGTGTTCGGGTGCGAGAGCTTCGCCGCGGTCGACGCCTCGAGGAAGAAGCGCCGGTGGAACTCGGGATCGTGATCGCCCTCGTACTTGGGGCTCAGCACCTTGAGGGCGCAGATGCGGCCGAGCGGCGCCTGCTCGGCCCTGTACACCTTGCCCATGCCGCCGCGCGCGATGACGCTGACGATCTTGAAGCGGCCGTTGATGACACGCCCTAGCAGCGGATCGGGCGCGGCAGCCCTCGAGCCCCTCGCGCTGCCGGTTACCTCTGGCTGTCGGCCCTCGGGCATGTCGTGCCTCTCCTCGGGCAGCGTGAGGAGGTGAAGATTGGACACACAGCAGCCGCCTCGAAAGCAGTGTGACTGAGGCGACTCTGAGGTGTCAATCTGCAGTGTCACGATACGCGCAGGAAATGCGCGGACATTGGTGCGCTGCCGTCCGGACGGCCGGTGAGCCGCCGCGCGGCGCGTGGGCGGCGCCTGGAGGGGCCGCCCGAGGCGGTCGGCTCAGCGCCGGACGGCGACCGCGAACAGGAACCCGCCGTCCGGCAGGGGGCCGCCGATCCAGAGGCGGTTCGCGTCGTCGGTGAAGAGGGAGAGCAGCGTGCCCGCCGTGGCGAGCTCGACGAGCGGGGCCGGGGCGCCTTCGGCGCGCATGCGGCCGCCGTCGTCGCTGGTCGCGACGGCGACCGGCGCGAGCGCCTCGTAGGTCGCGGGGTCGCTCGGCTGAAAGACGACGAGGCCCGGCGCGCCCTGCTCGGGCGCGAGGGCAGCGAGGCTCGTACCGCTGCCCGGCAGCGAGAAGAGGACGTCGCCCTCCGTGGGCCCGGCGCCCCGCGCGATCGCCTCGGCCGCGAAGCCGCGCGCCTCCTGCGTTCCGTCTGCAGACGGGAGCACGGCGACCACGTTGCCGCGCAGATCCGCGGCGACGGGGCCGGAGCTGTCGCCCCACGCCGCGACGGCGTCGGGCGCCGCGCAGCTCGCGTCGCCCTCGGGCACGAGCCGCGCGTCGGGCCCCGCCGCGCCGCAGCGGTCGGCCGCATAGAGGCCGTTCGCGCCCGCCGCGGCGTCGCCGAGCGGCGACAGCCCGGTGTAGAGCAGGCGCCCCTCGACGGCGGCGGCCGCGAAGAAGCCGTTCACCTCGTAGCGCTCCGCCACCGCGCGCACCGCGCGGTCCTCGATCAGGATCAGCTCGCCGAGCGTCTCGGGGAACGCGCTGGTCCACGAGATCGCCGTCCAGTCGAAGAAGGGCAGGTCCACGGCCTGCGCGCCGAGGAAGGCGCCGTCGGGGACGCCGGCGTCGATCGTCGTCCGCGCCGCGGCGAGCTCCCCGTCCGCGCTCTCGGGCGGCGTGAGCCGCACGATCTCCGCCGCGCCGCCGGCGCCGCTCCGCGCGAACATCGGCCCGCCGTGCCGCCCCCACGTCACCGAGGCGAAGCCGATCTCCTCGTCGGTCGTGTAGACGGCGACGGCGCACCACGCGGGGTCGACCAGCGAGAAGAGCGCGCCGTGGGATCGCGCGTCCAGGCACCCGGCGCCGTCCGCGCCGCCGCCCGACGCCGCGGCGGCGCTCCCGTCCGCGTCGTCGCCGCAGCCCTGCGCGAACGCCGCCGCCGCCGCGCAGAGCGCCGCCGCGGCGAGGCGCGCTCTCCTCTGCTCCATCCAGCCGTCCCAGCGCATCGGTCCTCCAAGGATCCGCGGCGCTGCGGTCCGGTGATCGCGTCCGTCCCGGGCTCCGGGCCAGCGGGGGCGCCGCGCCGGATCTCGGCTCCGCCGGCTCGCTGGGCCGGCGCGCCTCGCGGCGCCAGCGCCGGCGCGCGCGGCGGTCCCGCCGGGCTGGCCGAGCCGCGTAAACAAATCGGCGGCCATCGTCAAGAGATCCCGAAGAGATCCCGGCGCCCGGGGCGTCCGGAGGGGCGATCTCGGCACAAACCAGCGGGCCGGCGGCTGCCGCCGCGCTGCGTCCTGTCTGTTCCCTAGAACGACCGTTGCGCTCGACGTTCAGATGGACGACGCTGTGCGCCGCAGCCGGTGTCGGGCACGCTCCGGTTCGCGCTCCTTTCATCCACCGCGGGCCGTGACCAAGACACCCCCTCCTCCCATCACTGCCGGAACGGTCATCAACGATCGTTACGACATCCGTCAGAGCCTCGGTAAAGGCGGCATGGGCGAGGTCTTCCTAGCCTTCGATCGCTCTACGCAGCAGACCGTGGCGCTCAAGGTGGTCCGCGAAGAGTCGCGCATGCCGGGCGACGACGAGGCGCTCCGCCAGGAGCTGCTCCTCGCGCGCTCGGTCGGCCACCCGAACGTCTGCCGCGTGCACGACCTCGCGCCGAGCCCGTGGGGCCCCATCCTCGTGATGGAGCAGATCCCCGGGCAGACGCTCCACACGCACATCCGCAAGCGCAAGGCCCAGGGCGGCTACACGGCCGACGAGTTCCGCAAGATCGCGAGCGAGGTGTGCAACGGGCTCGCGGCCATCCACGCGCAGGGCCTCGTGCACGGCGATCTGAAGCCGGGCAACGTGATGGTCTCCGAGGGCCGCGCGGTGATCCTCGACTTCGGCTTCGCGCAGGAGCGCGCGCGCGCCTCGGCGCGCCGCCCCGGCGCGCCGCCCGACGGCGGCACGCCGAACTACATGTCTCCCGAGCGGCTGCGCAACGGCGGCGCGAGCCCCGAGGACGACGTGTACGCGATGGCCCTGACGCTCTGGGAGATGTGGACCTGCCGCGTCCCCGAGCCCGGCTACAAGCCGCGGCTCAAGACGATGAAGCAGCAGATCATGTTCGACGTCCCCGCGGGCCTGTCGATCGACGAGGTGCGGCAGATCTTCCGCGGCCTCAACGAGGACCCGTCGATGCGGCCGCAGGCGCGGCACATGCGCTTCTTCAACCCGTCGCAGCTCACGACGAGCCCGATCCAGCTGCCGCGCGAGCGCCTCGATCCGGGCCCGCCGCCGGGCGGCGCCTTGAAGCTGAACTTCACGCCGGGCGCGCAGTCGCTGCTCGTGACGTACGCGACGAACGCGCCGGAGATCGTCGGCACGCTGCTCCCGCTGCACGACACGAAGCTCGCGCTCGGCCGGCGCAGCGATCAGAGCCTGTGCGTTCCCGAGGCGACCGTCTCGGGGGCGCACGCGATCTTGAAGTGGCAGACCGGCTCGTGGCTCATCGAGGATCAGGGCAGCACGAACGGCACCTACGCGGACTTCAACTACGAGCGCAAGTCGCAGGTCTCGCTGCTGCACGGCGGCGAGGTGCAGGTCGGCGAGTGCCGGATGAAGCTCGTGACGTTCGGCCCGGACTCGCCGCAGCACCGGCGCGCGAAGCAGTACCTGGCGAAGCGCGACGGCCTCACCGGCCTGCTCGTGCGCGAGCACCTGATGAAGGCGATCGACGAGGACGGCCTGTTCGCCGACTGGGCCGAGGTGCCGATGCAGGTCGCGCGCTACGAGCTGCGCGGGCCGAACCGCCAGGTCAGCGAGCGCCCGACCATCCTGGAGATGCTCGCCCTCCGGAAGGCGGCGCAGCGGGTGATCGATCTGACCGAGATGCTGCTGCTCAGCCTCACGCCCGCCGTGGCGGGGCGGACGGGGCCGCTCAAGTTCGTCGTCTCGATCGTGGGTCCGAGCATCGACGAGGCGCGCCACGTGGTCGAGCAGGTGGTCGCGCAGGTTCAGGGGATGCTCCCCGAGACGCTCGAGCTCGGCGCGACGCTGGTGAAGGGCGAGCCCGGGCGCCCTGCGCGGACGCTCATCGATTGAACCTGAACGCGTCCGATGAACAGCCGGCCTCCGTTTCCGTCCAGCCCGCCGTCTCAGCCCTCGCCGTACCGTTATCTCGGCCGCGGCGGCGGCGAGCGCCCCGTGCGGCTCCAGATCATCATCGCGCTCGTCGCGGGGCTCATCGTCGTCGCGGTGCCGCTCTACCTCTGGCGCCGCCCGAAGCCTGAGTCGATCCCGTCCGCGGACGCCGCGACGGCCGACGCCGGCGCCTACGCGTGGGACGCGGGCGCGCTCGCCGACGCCGGCGCCGCGGTGGACGAGGGCGTCAAGCTCTCGCCGTTCACCACGATCAAGTGCGAGAACCCCGGCCCGGGCACCACGCCGCCCGAGCGCTGCGACCACGTCACCTTCTTCGAGGACGCGCTCGCGCGCGCGATCCGCGACAACGTGCAGTGCGCCCCGTCCGGCAAGACGAGCATCACGGTGAGCTACGTCCTCGAGATGGACTTCCGCCGCAAGCGCACGAACCTCTACGCGGGCAAGTCGACGACGGTGAACCGCGCGAAGACGAAGGAGCTGCTCCGCTGCGTGAAGCGCGCGATGCCGACGCCCGACTGGGGGACGATCCCGCACCAGTACGTGAAGTACAAGATCAACGTCATGGCGACGTACCCTGCCAACGAGTCCTACTGAGGGGAGCGGCTCGTGCGGCGCGCATCGATCGTGCTGATGCGCTGCGCCCCCTCGCTCCTCGGCGCGCTCCTCGCGACCGCGGCGCACGCGCAGCAGAGCGCGCCGGCCGCTGACGCCGCGCCTCGGCAGCTCGACGGCTACTCGAGCTACGAGCGCGCCACGATCGAGCGCACCCTGGCGCGGCTCGGCGCGACGCTCGATCCCACGCCCGAGGGCAAGATCGTCGAGGGGATCGACGTGGTCCCGTACGAGGTGATCGAGGACCGCGATCCCGCTCCGTCCTTCCTGAACTGGTTCCACGTGCTCTCGCGGCCGTACGTCATCCGGCGCGAGGTGCTCCTCGCCGTCGGGCGCCCCTACGAGCAGGCGCTCGCCGACGAGTCCGCGCGCAACCTGCGCGGCCTGAGCCAGGTCTCGCTCGTCCTCATCTTCGCCGTGCGGGGCAGCGCGCCGGGGCGGGTGCGGGTCGCGGTCGCCACCAAGGACGTCTGGAGCCTGCGCCTCAACTCGAACTACCGCTTCGCCGGGGGGAAGCTCGAGTACCTCTTCCTGCAGCCCGCCGAGACGAACCTGTTCGGCATCCACCACGCCGTCGCGGCGCAGCTCACGCTCGATCCCGGCGCGCTCTCGCTCGGCGTCGCCTACGCGATGCCGCGCATCGGGGGCAGCCACGTGCGGCTGCGGACCGAGCTCAACGCGATCGTCTCGCGGGAGACCGGCGCGCTCGAGGGCTCGAGCGGCGCGTTCGTGTACGGGCAGCCGCTCTACGCGACCGAGGCCGAGTGGGCCTGGGACGCCGAGATCTCCTGGCGCGACGAGGTGACGCGCCGCTTCATCGGGACGAGGCTCGCCACCTTCGACGCGGCTGCCACGCCGGACGACGATGACATCCCGTACCGCTACCGCAGCGACATCCTGGTGGGCGGCTACGCCGTCACGCGCAGCTTCGGCGGCCGCGGCGCGCCCGGCGGCGCCGGCTCCACCGTGAAGCACGACTTCTCGGTGGGCGTCGAGGCGAGCCGCAGGGTCTACCGCATCGACGCGCCCGCGGGCGTCGCGCCGGCCGCGATCGCCGAGTTCGAGGCGAGCGAGATGCCGGTGAGCGACACCCGCGTCGCGCCCACGTTCAAGTACTCCACGTACTCGACCCGCTTCTCGCGCGTGCTCGACTTCAACACGCTCGCGCTGCAGGAGGACTACCGGCTCGGCCACGAGCTCTCGATCCTGATCTACCCGGTCACGACCGCGCTCAACTCCACCCGGAGCTTCCTCGGGGTCTCCGCCGCGGCCGCGTACACCGTCGCGCTCGGCGACGGCCTCGCGCGCGCGGTGATCAAGACGATCACCGAGTTCGATCGCTCCCAGATCTTCGACGCCTCGTTCGAGGCGCGCGCGCGCGTGCACACGCCGAGCTTCGGCCTCGGGCGGCTCGTGTTCGACGTGCGGCTGCTCGATCGCTACCGGAACTACCTCAACCGGAGGTCGCAGCTCGGCGGCGACACGCGCCTCCGCGGGTACCCGACGGCGGCGTTCATCGGCGAGGACGTGCTCTCCGCGAACCTGGAGCTCCGCACGCGCCCGGTCGAGATCTGGTCGTGCCAGATCGCGGGCGCCGCCTTCTTCGACGCCGGCGACGCGTTCGACGGCTACGGCGAGCTGCGCCTCAAGCAGTCGGCGGGCTTCGGGCTCCGGGCCCTCTTCCCGCAGCTCAACCGCGTAGTCATGCGCGCCGACTGGGGCTTCCCGCTCACGCGCGGCTACCGGGAGCCCGACGCGCTCCCGGGCGACATCCTCGTCACCTTCGGTCAGGCGTTTCCGATGCTCCCTGCGGACGAGTAGGCGCGCCGCGCGGCCCCTCCTGCGCCGGCGCGCCCCCCGGGGACGCCGGCGCCGCGCCCGCCACCCGCGCGCGGTGCGCCGCGAACGCCTCCCGGAGCGCGGGCGGCACCGGCTCCCGGTCGAGGGCCGCGAGCGCCTCGGCCGCCGGCCTGCCCGCGAGCAGCGCGTGCCAGGCCCGCTCGAGCGCGCCCCTGAGCCGCGCGACGTCGTCCTTCTCCAACTCCTTCGGCTTGCCCTGGCCGCCCGCGCCCGCGCCTCCCGCCCGCGCCGCGTGGAACGCCCGCGCCGCGCCGCCGCGGTGCGTGTAGCGACCGCCCTCGAAGCCCGCGACGTCGAGGAGATCCGGCGCGATGGGATCCCCCTCGGCCACGGCGATCCGGCCGGCGAGCTCCAGCGTGCCGTCGTGGTCGACGTCGAGCGCGAACCGCGGCGGCGCCGCGAGCTCGACGGCGTACCTGCCCGCGCCGAACGGCTGCACGGCCCAGATCTCCAGCGCGCCCGCCTCGTTCCTGAGCACCACGTCCGGCGCGCCGTCGCGGTTGAGATCGGTCCCGGAGCGGAACGCCCCGAGCTGCTCGGTCGCGTCCGGCTCCGAGCCCGGGAGGAGCGACGGTATCAGCTGGGTCGCCTGGCTGCGGTCCGCGCGCCCGCTGTCGAGGGGCCCTGCGGCCATGACCACGCCGCGCGGGGTCGCCACGCGGACCGCCGAGGTGCGGCGCCCGATCGCGTCGGTCCCGCCGTAGCCGCGCAGCACCACCTCGCCCCCCCGGCGCGGGAGCGCGCCGCGGAGCTCGACCTCGAGCGTCAGCCCGAGCTCGGCGGCCTCCACGTCGATGGTGCGCAGGTGGGCCTCGAGGTCGGGGGGCGCGACGTACGCGGCGAGGTGCGGCCTGCGCGCGGCGCCCCAGGGAGAAACCTGATGATCGCTCGCGCAGGTGGCAACGCAGGCGGCGACCAGAACGCACGTCGTCAGCGAGAGCTTTTCTGTTACCGTTCCCTTCCGCATGCGCCTGCTAGTCGCCGACAAGATGGACCTCTCGGCTCTGGAAGAGCTCAAGGTGCTCGGGATCGAGATCGAGTCCCGGCCGGAGCTCACCCGGGACACCCTGCCGGCGGCCCTGGACGGGGTCGGCATTCTGGTCGTTCGCTCGACGGAGGTCACGGCGAAGGCGATCGAGGCCGGGCGGCAGCTCAACCTGATCGTGCGGGCCGGGGTCGGCGTGGGCACGATCGACGTGGCGGCGGCGAGCGCGCGCGGCATCTACGTGGCGAACTGTCCCGGCAAGAACGCGACCGCCGTCGCCGAGCTGACGATGGCGTTCATCCTCGCGCTCGATCGCCGCCTGGTCGACGCGACGTCCGATCTCCGGGCCGGCCGCTGGGAGAAGACGAAGTACTCGGCGGCCCGCGGCCTGTTCGGCCGGCGGATCGGGATCGCGGGGCTCGGCGCGATCGGCCGCGAGGTGCTGCTGCGCGCCCGCGCCTTCGGCCTCGAGCCGCACGCGTGGTCGCGCTCGCTGACCCCGGGCCGCGCCGCCAAGCTCGACGTCAGCTACGCCCGGACCCTGGAGGAGCTGGCCGCCCGCTCGGACATCTTCACGATCCACCTGACGGCCACCCCGCAGACGCGCGGCATCGTCGGCCGGAGCGTCCTCGAGGCGCTCCCCGACGGCGCCATCGTCGTGAACGCCGCGCGCCCCGAGGTCCTGGACTACGCCGCGCTGGAGGAGCTCATCCCGCGCAAGGGGCTGCGGGTCGGCCTCGACGTCTTCGCCAGCGAGCCCGACAAGGGCTCGGCGCCGTTCGAGTCGCACCTCCTCGGGCGGGGGCTCGTCTACGGGACCCCGCACGTCGGCGCGCAGACCGAGCAGGCCCAGCGCGCGGTCGCCCTCGAGACGGCCCGGATCATCCGCGCCTTCTTGACGGAGGCGGACCTGCCCAACGTGGTCAACATCTGCGCGACCTCGCCCGCGCGCTACGCGGTCGTCGTCCGGATGCTGGACAAGGTCGGCGTGCTCGCGAACACGCTCAGCGTCATGAAACGCCACGGGATCAACATCGAGGAGATCTCGAATACGGTCTTCGAGGGGGCCACTGCCACGTGCACGAAGATGCGGGTCACCGGCCGGCCGAGCGAAGCCTGCCTGAAGGAGATCGCGGCGTTCGAGGAGGTCCTGCACGTGGATATCGTCGCGCTGCCGAATCTGGCGTAAGGCGGCCCGCCTCCCGGCGGTGACGCGGCGCGGCCCCGAAGGCGGGCGACGGACGGCGGGCGACGCGGGGAGACGAACCGGCGGGGAGATCCCCGGCGAATGCAGGAGCGGTTTGCCCGTATCCCCCCTTGCATGAAGGCCCGCATTCGACTAGGTTGTCCGCCGACAACTAGGCGGATCCGCGAGCCGGATTCCCAGTTCGGGAATCGGCTCTTTTTTTTTGGCGCAGGGGCGCCGGGCACCGTCGCTCGGGGCTCATGGCGCCGGAAGGTCCCGGATCCGCCGAGGGTGACGTCTCTCACATGCCGCAACCGATGGAGCCTACGACCAGAGCCGCGTTCGATCTCGGCCGCGTTCGCGACGCGGTCGCGCCGGTGCTCGCCTCGCACGGGGTGACGCTCGTCGACGTGGAGTGGACCACCGAGCGGGCGGGCTGGACGCTGCGGATCACGATCGAGCGCGAGGGGTCGGCCGACGCGGGCGGCGGCGTCACGCTGGAGGACTGCGCGGACGTGTCGCGCGACGTCTCCTCGGTCCTCGACGTCGAGGACCTCATACCCAACCATTACAACCTCGAGGTCAGCTCTCCTGGCCTCGACCGGCGGCTGCGGACCCCGGCCGAGTTCGTCCGTTTCTTCGGCAAGACGGCCAAGGTGAAGCTGTCGCGGCCCGCGCCGGACGGCCAGCGGCTGCTCCGGGGCGAGCTCCTTCAGGCGCCGGAGGGGCAGGTCGCGGTCCTGGTCGACGGCAAGCGGATCGAGGTGCCGTTTTCGGATGTCGTGGAGGCGCGCCTCGTCTTCGAGCTCACGACGCAGCCCAAGCCCAAGAAGGGGCAGCGGCAGGGCAAGGAGACCGCTAAGGAGTCGGGGCAGGCCAGGCGGTCCACGGGGGCGGCTCCGGGATCGGCCTCCGGGCGGAGCGAGCGCGGCTCCGAGAAGCGCAAGTAGAGAGAAGAAAGATCAGGAGACAGGGACGTCATGGCAACGATGGCAGCGATGCCGACCTCGGAGACGAGCCTCGGCAGCATCCTCGATCAGGTCGCGAAGGAGAAGGGGATCGACAAGAAGATCCTTGTCGAGACGATCGAGGCCGCGATCTTGAAGGCCGCGCAGAGCGTCTTCGGCCCGACCCGCGAGCTCGAGGCGCGCTTCAACGAGGACACCGGGCAGATCGATCTCTTCCAGTACATGACCGTGGTCGAGGCCGTGACGGAGCCGGAGCGCGAGATCTCCATCAACGACGTGGACAAGCTCAAGCTGGACGCGACCCTGGGCGAGGAGCTCGGCTTCCAGGTCTTCTGGCGCCCTGAGGACGCGGAGAAGGCGCGCGATCAGGACAAGGAGTACGGCGACATCCTGAAGCTCAAGCACGGCCGCACGACCTTCGGGCGCATCGCCGCGCAGACGGCGAAGCAGGTCCTGCTCCAGCGCGTGCGCGACGCCGAGCGCGATCTCATCTTCAACGAGTACAAGGATCGCAAGGGAGAGCTCATCCGCGGCATCGTGCGGCGGTTCGAGAAGGGCAACAACATCATCGTCGACATCGGCCGCACCGAGGGGGTGCTCACGTTCCGCGAGCAGACGCCGCGCGAGACGTACCGGCCGGGGGACCGCATCGTCGCGTACGTGAAGGACATCGATCGCGAGGCGCGCGGGCCGCAGGTCATCCTCTCCCGCTCCGATCCCCGGCTCGTCGAGAAGCTCTTCGAGGCCGAGGTCCCCGAGATCTACGAGGGCATCGTGCGGATCGTGTCGGTCGCCCGCGAGCCGGGCGCCCGCTCCAAGATCGCGGTGACGAGCCGCGACGCGGACGTCGACCCGGTGGGCGCGTGCGTGGGCATGAAGGGCTCGCGCGTGCAGGCCGTGGTCCAGGAGCTCCGCGGCGAGAAGATCGACATCGTGCCGTTCGACCGGGATCCGGCGCGCTACGTCATCGCCGCGATCCAGCCGGCCGAGGTGCACAAGGTGATCGTCGACGAGGCCGACGGGCGCATGGAGCTCGTGGTCCCGGACGAGAAGCTGTCGCTCGCGATCGGGCGCAAGGGCCAGAACGTGCGGCTCGCCGCGCAGCTGACCAACTGGAAGCTCGACATCATCAGCGAGACCAAGTTCAAGCAGATGGAGGAGGAGGCGATCTCCGCCCTCCAGCAGATCGACGGCGTGACCGAGCAGATCGCCAAGTCCATGTACCGCCTCGGCTTCCGGGCGCTGGAGGAGGTGAGCGAGGCGTCGGTCGAGGAGCTCGCCGCGATCCCGGGCCTCGGCGGCGCCGAGGCCGCCGAGCGCATCAAGTCGCAGGCGGACACCACGATGGAGCGGCTGCGGCAGGAGCGCATCCGCTCCGCGAGCTCGCGCACCGAGCCGCTTACCGACCGCGAGCGGCTGATGTTCATCCGCGGCGTCGGCGAGCGGACGGTGGTGCTGCTGGAGGAGGCCGGGTACCGCAGCGTGGAGGACGTGCTGCGGGAGGACGAGGATCGGCTGGCGATCCGCACGGGCCTCGGCATCAAGAAGGCGCGCGCCATCAAGCAGGGCGCGCGGGACTTCGTCGAGAGCGAGCAGAAGGTGCTCGATGCAGCTCGGGCGGACATCCGCCGTGCGGCGGAGGCGAGGCACGCGTAAGGAGTGGGGCAGCGCAGAGGGCCAAGGATGGAATCAGCGGTGAGCAGACAGAGCGACGCGGGTGAGCGCGAGCCCTTCGAGAAGGGGCGGGTGCGCACGTGCGTCGGTTGTGGGGAGCGCGTCGGCGTCGAGGACGCCCGCGGCGCCCGTCCGCTCGTCCGGCTCATCCTCGGCCCTGGCGGCGTGATCGCGGTCGATCCGGGCGACGGCGGGTTCGGGCGGGGTGCGCACGTGCATCCGCAGCGGGACTGCCTGGCGACCGCGGTCGCCCGGGGCCTCGCCCGCGCCGCGAAGGGGCGGGTCCACGCGATCATGGGGACCGCCGGCCCGGGCGGCCCGGGCGGCACGGGTGAGGAGGGCGCCGGCGAGCCGGCCGCCCCCGGGCCGGAGCCGCTCACGACCGTGTCGCTGGCGCGGGGGATCCGGGAGGCGACGGAGCGGCGGCTCCAGGGGCTCATCCGCGCGGCCGTCCGCTCCCAGGGCGTGGCGGTCGGCGCCGATGCGGTCGTGGGGTCGTGCCAGCGGGGCGAGGCCGCGCTCGTGCTTGTCGCGTGCGACGCGGCGGCGGGCGCGGATCTGCCGGAGGTGCGGCGGGCGATCGCAGAGGGGCGCGCCGTCGCATGGGGCAGCAAGCAGGTGCTCGGCTCCCTGGTGGGCGGCCCGCGCGAGCGCGGCGTGGCGGTGATGGCGATCTCTTCGCCCTCGATCGCCGCCGCCGTCGCGCACACGGCGCACGTCGTGGACACCTGCGCCCGCATCGAGCGGGGCGAGGGCCCCGCGGAGGGCGGGCGCGGCGGCTCCGGTCGAAAGGGGCGGGCTTCGCGCAACGCGGCTGCCCGATCCGAGGAGGGCGGGAGCCCCGAGCCGCAGAAGGCCGCGCCCGGCCCTGCCGGCCCGGCGCCTCGCCGCGGCCGGGGGAGGGCGGGGGTGGACGTCGAGCACCCCAGGCCTTCCGCTCGGCCGGCGTCTGAGGGGGGCGGGGGACGACCTGGCAGCCCATCGGGCGAGCTTGCTGGCCGCGAGGCGCGGTTGGCGTCAGAAAGTGGGTCCGGTCGGCTTCTTGCAACTGCGCCGGGGACCGGGGAAGGCGGCGCGGTCGGGGGCAGGGCGGCGATGTCCGGTTCTACCGGACGCGCCTCGACGGTGGACAGAGTGGCCGCAAGTCGTCGCCCGCGTGGATGGGTGAGGCGGATTGGTTAACGTGGAGCGAGGTGCATGAGCAAAGTCCGGGTCTACGAGGTCGCCAAGCAGTTGAACATGGACCAGAAGACGCTGGTCGCGCTCTTCCAGTCCATGGGTATAGGCGACGTGCGCAACCACATGAGCGCCGTCGAGTCCGACGTCGTCGAGCGGGTTAAGCGGCACCTCGAGCGGCAGAAGTCGCCTGAGGTGGTGGAGGAGCGGATCCGTCCGACCGTCGTGAAGCGCCGCGCCCGGCCCGGGGCTGAGCCCGAGCCGGCCGAGGCGCCCGTGCGCGCCGCTCCGGAGCCGGCGCCCTCTCGGCCTGTGGCTGCGTCCGCTCCGGCTTCCCCGCCGCCCGAGCGCGCTGCCCAGGAGGAAGCGCCGGTCCGTCGCCCCGCTCCGCCGCCGCCCGCCGCTCCCGTCGCAGCGCCCCCGGCGCCGGCTCCCGAGCCGGTGGTCGCCGCGACCCCGCGCGAGCCTGCGCCCGCGCCCGCGCCCAGCGCGCCTGCCCCGGCAGCGCCGCCCGTCGCGGCTGCGCCCCCCGCGCCGGAAGCGCCGCCGCCCCCGGCGGCTCCCGCTCCCGCAGCACCCGCGTCTGTCGCGGCGTCCGCGCCCGCGCCCGCGGAGGAGACGAAGGTGACCTCGCCCGAGCCGAAGCCTGCTCCGCCCGCCGCCGCTGCGGCGCCGTCCGCCGCTGCGGCGGCGCCCGCCGCCGCTACGCCCGCGCCCACCGCGGCGCCCGCGCCTGCGCCCGCCGCGGCTGCTCCCGCGGCGCCTGCGCCGGCTCCGGCGCAAGCGGCCGCTCCCGCGGCGCCCGCCGCGCCCGCGCCTGCCCCGGCGCAGGCGGCCGCGCCCGCGCCGGCCCCGGCGAAGCCCGCGGCACCCGCGGCTGCTGCGACGCCCGCGCCTGCCGCGGCGCCTGCTCAGGCCCGGCCGCAGGCTGCGCCCTCGACGCCGGCGCCCGCTCCGGCGCAGGGGGCCTCTCGGCCGACGCAGCCGCCCCCCGCGGGGCAGCGGCCGGGTGCTCCGGCGCAGCCCGCGGCGTCCGCGGCCCGCCCCGGCGCGCGGCCGACGCAGCCGCCGGCGTCCACGCCCGCGGCCAAGCCGGAGGAGGCGGCGCCGGCGAACCAGGCGCCGCGCCGCCCGTCCTCGCCGCCGAAGACCGGCATCGAGGTGTGGCAGGGGCGCCCCGGCGTCACGATGCCCGCCGCCCGCACCGGCACGCCGCCGGCGCGGCGCACGACCTACGATCCGCGCGCCAACGCCCAGCAGGCGCGCCCCGGCGGCCCCAGCTTCGGTCCGGGCGGCCGGTCCATGCCCGGCGGCCGGAACGCTCGCCCGGGGACCTTCGGGCGGCAGCGCCCGGGCGGCGCCCTGCCGCGCAAGCCGGTCCAGGTCTCCACGCAGGAGATGGCCTCGCACAAGAAGGTCATCAAGATCGAGGAGCAGGTCACCCTCCAGCAGCTCGCCGCGAAGATGAGCCTGAAGGCCACCGACGTGCTCATGCGGCTCCTGTCGATGGGCATGACGGGCGTGAACATCAACAGCACGCTCGACGCCGACACGGCGAAGATCCTCGCGAGCGAGTTCGGCTGGAGCGTCGAGGACGTGGCCGTCAGCGAGCAGGACACGCTGACCGCGGCGATGCAGGCCGGGGTCGACGCCGACGAGGACGTCGAGATGCGTCCGCCCATCGTCACCGTCATGGGCCACGTCGACCACGGCAAGACGTCGCTGCTCGACCGGATCCGGAAGGCCACCGTCGCCGAGGGCGAGGCGGGCGGGATCACCCAGCACATCGGCGCTTACCGCGTCGAGACGCAGCGGGGCACGATCGCCTTCCTCGACACGCCGGGCCACGAGGCGTTCACGGCGATGCGCGCCCGCGGCGCGTCGCTGACCGACATCGTGATCCTGGTGGTCGCCGCCGACGACGGCGTCATGCCCCAGACCAAGGAGGCGATCTCGCACGCCCAGGCCGCGAAGGTGCCGATCATCGTCGCGGTCAACAAGATCGACAAGCCGGGCGCCGACGCGGACAAGATCAAGCGCGACCTCGCGGCGCTCGGGCTGCAGCCCGAGGAGTGGGGCGGCGAGACGATGTTCTGCAGCGTGTCGGCGAAGATGGGGCAGGGCATCGACCAGCTCCTCGAGTCGGTCCTGCTCCTCGCCGAGGTCCAGGACCTCCGCGCCAACCCGAAGAAGCGCGCCAGCGGCACCGTCATCGAGGCGCTGCTCGATCGCGGCCGCGGCCCGGTCGCGCGCGTCATGGTCCAGGACGGCACGCTCCGCACGGGCGACATCCTCCTGGCCGGCGCCGCGTGGGGCAAGGTCCGGGCGATGACCGACGAGCTCGGGCGCTCCGTCGCCGAGGCCGGCCCCGCGACGCCCGTCGAGGTCCTCGGCCTCAACGAGGTGCCGAGCGCGGGCGATCCCGTCCACGCCGTCAAGGACGGGAAGACCGCGGAGGAGATCGCCGAGACCCGCCGCAAGAAGGCGTCGAAGACGCTGATCCCGCAGGACTCGCGCGTCTCGCTCGAGTCGATCACGAAGAACCTGCAGGAGGCCGATCAGCTCGAGCTCAAGCTGATCATCAAGGGCGACGTGCAGGGCTCGGTCGAGGCGATCACCCACGCGCTGGCGAAGCTCTCGACCGAGAAGGTGAAGGTCACCATCGTGAACGGCGCCGTCGGCGGCATCACGGAGGGCGACGTCAACCTCGCGGTCGCGTCGAAGGCGATCATCGTCGGCTTCAACGTCCGGCCTGCCGGCAAGGCCGGCGCGCTGGCCGAGAACGAGGGCGTCGAGATCCGGCTCTACAACATCATCTACAACGCCGTCGACGACATCCGGAGCGCGATGGAGGGTCTCCTCCCCGCGACGAAGGTGGAGAAGGTCCTCGGCCGCGCCGAGGTCCGCCAGGTCTTCAAGATCACGAAGGCGGGCACGGTCGCCGGCTCGATGGTGATCAACGGCTCGGTGAAGCGCACCGGCGAGGCGCGCCTGATCCGGGACAACGTCGTCATCTGGACGGGGCGCCTCTCGGGGCTGCGCCGCTTCAAGGACGACGTGAAAGAGGTGGTCGAGGGGTTCGAGTGCGGTATCTCGCTCGACGGCTACTCGGACATCAAGGAGAAGGACATCGTCGAGAGCTTCGAGATCGAAGAGGTCAAGACGAAGCTCTGAGCCTGTAGATGTTCGTCGGCGTCCTCCGTCTCCGCCTCGATATCGTCGGGGCCCGCTCCCTCAAGGACAAGCGCAGCGTGGTGCGCTCCTTGAAGGAGCGGGCGCAGAGCCGGATGCGCGTGTCGATCGCGGAGGTCGGCGTGCTCGACGATCCGCGGCGGGCGACGCTCGGCGTCGCGGTCGTCTCGAACTCGGCGGCCATGTGCGACCGGGTCCTCGCGGACGTGGCCGCGATGGCCGGGTCGCTGCCCCACGCCGTCCTCACCGACCGCGCGACCGAGATCGTGCCGTTCGGCGAGGGGGGAGCGGGGGTGCAGGGCGGCATCGAGCAGGCGCTCGGCCGCGGGGATGATGATCTGGGAGCGGCCTCGGACAGGTTCGAGGACGCAGAGGACGACGAATGAGCGGCACGGTGAAGCGGGCGACGCGGGTCGCCGAACGGCTCCGCGAGGACCTGTCCAACCTGCTCCGGGATCTGCGCGATCCGCGGATCGCCGGGGTGCTCGTGTCGCGCGTGGAGATCACCGACGACCTGCAGAGCGCGAAGGTCCACGTGCGCCACGAGTTCGGCGCGGAGGACGCGGCGTCCCGCCGCGCCCTGCTCAAGGGGCTGGAGGCGGCGTCCGGCCGGCTGCGCAGGGACGTCGCCCGCACCATGGGCCTGCGCGTGGTGCCGACGCTGCGGTTCTTCTACGACGAGGGCCCCGACGCCCAGCGGCGGATCGAGGAGCTGCTCCGGGAGATCAAGGACGACGCGGGCGAGGGCCGCTCGTAGCGCCGGGGCCCGGCGGCGCGGCGCGCGGCTCGGACGGCGCGGCGCTCGGCTCGGGCGCGATCACCGCGAGATGAGCCGCTCGATCGCCTGCGCGGGCTCGAGGTCGAAGCGCCACGGCCCCATCTTCGTCGGGGCGTCGAGCGCCGTCTTCAGCGCGCGGAGGAACTCGCGCCGCGGCCACTCGACGGCGCCGAAGCGATCGAGGTGGTCGGTGTACACCTGGCAGTCCACCAGCGCGAAGTCCCAGGCGACGAGGTTCCCGAGCAGCGTCGCGAACGCGACCTTCGAGGCGTCGGGCGCGCGCGCGAACATCGACTCGCCGAAGAACATCCGCCCCAGCGACACGCCGTAGAGCCCGCCGACGAGCGCGCCGTTCGACCAGGCCTCGATGCTGTGCGCCACCCCGGCGGCGTGCAGCGCCGTGTACCCGCCGATGAGCTCCTCGGTGATCCACGTGCCGTCCTGCCCTGGCCGCGGCGTCGCGCTGCAGGCCCGCATGACGTCCGCGAACGCCGTGTCGGTCCGCACCTCGATCCCGCCGCGGCGCACCCGCTTGCGCAGCGAGTGCGGGACGTGCGCCTCGCGCGGCGGCAGGACGAAGCGCGGATCCGGGGAGAACCAGAGCAGCGGCAGCCCGTCGTGGGGCCACGGGAAGATGCCCCGGCGGTAGCCGGCCAGGAGCCGCTCCGGCGAGGCCTCGCCGCCCACGGCCACGATCCCCTCCGGGGTCGCGCGCTCGGGCGGGGGAAAGTCGAGCTTGCTCGTGAGCACCGGGACGCGCATCGCTGTGGGATCGAATCCTCCCACCGGAGCACGCGGTTGCAAAGAGGCGCCCTGCGTCCGCGCGGCGCGCGCCGCGCGCCGCGCGCTCAGGAGGCGCACACATAGTCGGAGCCCTCGACGAAGCCGCGCGCGGCGAGGTGCTCGCGGATGAGCGCGCGCGCCCCCCGCGCCCCCACGGCGACGACGACGGTCTGCGCGCCCCGCGAGAGCCGCGACGGATCGACGATCGGCGCCCCCTGCGCGATCCGGCCGATCTTGCGCGGATCGATGTCGACGAACCGCTCCGGCCTCACGCCGTTCCGGGCGAGCGCCCTCGCCAGCCGCCTGCCCGTCTTGCCCGCGCCCCACACCGCCACGGGGCGCGCCGCGCCCAGCTTCCTCGCGAGGTAGTGCGCCTTGGCCTCGAGGAACCGCGCGATCGCGTACCGCGGATCCGCGAACGTCGCGCGGCCCTCGCGGTGCCGCCAGCGCAGGCCGAGCTCCGGGAGCTTCGCCATCCGCGCGCCGGCGGCGTCGAGGCGCAGCCACAGGTCGTAGTCCTCCGCCCAGGGGGCCTCCCGGAACCCGCCGACCTGCTCCAGCGCGCTCCGCCGCAGCATCACCGACGGGTGGCACAGCGGGGACTCCACGAACATCTCCCGCGCGTGATCCTCGGGGGTGAGGATCGAGTTCAGCCAGTCGACGTAGCGGAGCATGCCCTCGCCGACCGGCCCGGCCGCGAACGCCTCCACGCGGGCGCCGACGACGGCGAGCCGCGGATCTCGCCGGAGCGCCTCGGCCTGGCGCGCGAGGCGCCCGCCGACCGAGATGTCGTCGCCGTCCATGCGCGCGAAGAGCTCGCCGCGCGCCGCCTCGGCCGCGCGCGCGAGCGCCCGCGCGATGCCCACGCCGCCGGTCGCGACCGGGACCACGCGGCGGTCGCGCCGCGCGAGGCGCGCGACCGTGGACGGGCCGGCGTCGGTCGAGCCGTCGTCCACGGCGATCACCTCGAGGTCGACGTCGCGCTCGGCGAGCACGCTCTCCAGCGCCTCCTCGATGGTCGCCTCCGCCTGCCGGTACGGGAGCAAGACGGAGACGAGCGGCGCCACGCCGAGACCATGGCGGCGCGCCGGCGCAGCGTCCACAGGAAGGGCGCGCCGCCGGCGCGGCGTCCACGGCAAGGGCGCGCGCCGCCGGCGCGGCCCGGGTCAGAGGTCGCGGGCCAGCCGGATGCCGCTCATCTGCCACCGCGCGTCCGGCGGGAAGAAGTTCCGGTACGTCGCGCGGAGGTGCGTCGCCGGGGTCGCGCACGAGCCGCCGCGGAGCACGAGCTGGCTGCTCATGAACTTGCCGTTGTACTCGCCGAGCGCCCCCGGCCACGGGCGGAACCCGGGGTAGGGCGCGTACGCGCTCGACGTCCATTCCCACACGTCGCCGAAGAGCTGCCGCGGGGCCCCCGGCCGCGGCGGCGCGCCCGCGGGCTCCGGGTGATAGCGCCCGCGCTCGGCGAAGTTCCCCTGGAGCGCCGCCTCGCCGGGCGCGGCGCCGCCGGCGACCTCCCCCGCGGCGGCGAGCGCGCCCTGTGCGGCGGTCTCCCACTCGGCCTCGGTGGGGAGCCGCGCGCCTGCCCAGCGGGCGTAGGCGTCGGCCTCGTAGTGGCTCACGTGGCAGACGGGCTCGTCGGCGTCGAGCTCGCGGAGCCCGTGGAGCGTGAACAGCTGGAGCCCTCCGTCGCGCTGCTCCCAGTAGAGCGGCGCCTCCCACCGGTTCGCCACGACCGCGTCCCAGCCGCCCGACAGCCAGAGCTCCGGCCGCGCGTACCCGCCGTCTCGCATGAACTCGAGGTACTCGCCGCACGTCACCGGCCGGTCCGCGAGCGCGAACGCGCCGACGAACACGCGGTGCCGCGGCGCCTCGTTGTCGAACGCGAACCCGCCCTCGCCGTGGCCGATCCAGCGCACGCCCTCGGCGTGCTCGACGAAGCGGAGCTCCCCGGCCGCGCCGCCGCGCCGCCCCGGCGGCGCGCCGCCGAAGATCGCGGGGCGCAGCGGGTTCTGCGCCATCGCGTGCTTCAGATCGGTCAGGAGGAGCTCCTGGTGCTGCTGCTCGTGGTGCAGCCCCACGTCGATCGTGAAGGCGAGATCGAGGTGCAAGCCCGCGGCGATCTCGTCGAGCAGCGCGCGCATGTGCTTGTCCACGTGGCGCCGGTAGCGGTAGGTCTCCTCGACGGTCGGGCGCGACAGGACCCCGCGCCGCGGCCGGCTGTGCCGCTCGCCCACGGTCACGTAGTACGAGTTGAAGAGGTACCCGAACTGCGGGTGAAAGGGCGCGTACCCGGCGCGCTGGCCGAGCACGAACGCCTCGAAGAACCACGCCGTGTGCGCGAGGTGCCACTTCACCGGGCTCGCGTCCGGCATCGACTGGACGACGTAGTCCTCGGCGCAGAGCGGCGCGCAGAGCGACTCCGTGAACGCCCGGACCGCGTCGTACCGCGCCCTCAGCCCGCCTGCGACGCGCTCTGCCTGTTCCATCGCGCTCCCCTGGGGTCCTTCGTCTCCGCGAGAGATGCCGCCGCGGCGCGCGGGCGCCTAGCGCTTCTTGAAGTCGCCGAGGTGCGTGATGTACCAGCGGCCCTGCCACGAGATGATCGTGTGGACGTCGAGGCTCGCCGGCTTGCCGTCGAGCTCGTATTTCAGCTTGCCGTGGAACGAGCGGTAATAGCCGATCTTGTTGACCTCGTCGCCGGGCGGCACCCACTTCGGCCTGGAGCCGACCTCGAAGCCGACGAACCGCGCGCCCTCCCAGCTCTTGCGTTTCCGGTGCATCGCCTTCACGTCGTTCGCGTAGGCGGCGTGGAGGTTGTCCCAGTACTTGCCGGGGTCCTTCACGTCCTTGAGCGGGATGAACGGCTCCTTGGGGAACCAGAACGGGTCGGCCAGCGCCGGCTCGTTCTTCACGATGGCGTCGAACAGCGCCCTCGCCCGCGCCGTGAGCTCCTCGCTCTCGAGCGGCGGCAGGATCTTGTTCGTCGCGATCGCGGTCGCATCGGCGCCGGCGGCCGGCGGCGATCCAGGCGGGGGCGCGCCCGTCGCCGCGTCGGCGGCCGCGCTGGCGCCCCCGTCCTGCGTCGGCGACGGCGCGCCCGCGTCCTCCGGCTGCGGCGCCGGCGCCGCGCCGGAGGACGCGGGCGCGCCGGCGGCGGCCGTCGCCGTCGCCGTCGCCGTCGGGGCGGCGGCGGGCGACGAGGGCCGGGCGCTCTCGGCGGGCCGAGCGTCCGGCGCCGGGGTGGGCGCCGCGCACCCCGCGATCACGGCGAGCGCGCCCGCGACGACCTGCTTCATCATGCGCGTGCCCTATCGCAGCGCCCCGGCGCCGACAAGCGACGCCGAGGCGCGGCCGCGCGCCGGATCCGCCCGGCGGCGGGCCCGGCTCACTTCTCGACGATGATGAACTGCACGCGCCGGTTCTTGGCCTTGTTCGCGGGCGTGACGTTCGGCGCGACCGGGCGGTCCTGCCCGTAGCCCTTCGCCATGAGGCGCGACCCGTCCACGCCGGCCCGGATCAGCCAGGCGCGCACCGAGTTCGCGCGGGCCTCGCTGAGGGTCTGGTTGTGCTCGCGCCCGCCCGTGTTGTCGGTGTGCCCCTGGATCTCGACCTTGCGGATGTTCGGGTTCCGCTGGAGCACGTCCGCGATCTCCTCCATCAGCGCGTTCGAGTCGCCCAGGATCTTCGCCGAGTCGGTCTCGAAGTGGATCTGCCGCGAGATCTTGATCTCGTTGCCCTGCACCTTCACGAGCGAGACCTTCGGCCGCTTGTTCACCGTGAGCGCGGCGCGCGTGTCCTCGCTCGTGCGGACGTCGGCCTGGTTGACGTGGTTCATGTAGCCCTGCGCCTCGACCTTGAGCGTCACCGCGCCGGCCGGCAGATCCGGGAAGCGGAAGGCGCCGCTCGCGTCGCTCGTCGCCGTCTGCTCGCGGCCCGCCGCGTCGGTCAGCCGGATCGTCGCGCCGGCGACCGCGTCCCCGCTCTCCGCGTCCTTCACCGTCCCGACGACGTTGCCCGTCTTCGGCAGCGCCTCGAGCGAGCAGTCGACGTCCACGAACGTCGGCCCCTGTGGCGGCGCCCCGCTCGGTCCGGCGCCGGGCAACCCCGGCTGCGGGCCAAAGGGATCGGGCTGCCCGGGCTGCGGGCCGAACGGCCCCGGCTGCGGGCCGAACGGCCCGGGCTGCCCCGGCTGCGGGCCGAAGGCGCCCGGCTGACCGGGCTGCGGTCCGAAGGCGCCGGGCTGCCCCGGCTGCGGACCGAAGGGCTGCCCGGGTTGCGGACCGAAGGCGCCCGGCTGACCGGGCTGCGGGCCGAAGGCGCCAGGCTGCCCCGGCTGCGGGCCGAACGGCCCGGGCTGCGGACCGAAGGGCCCCGGCTGCGGACCGAACGGCCCGGGCTGCCCAGGCGCCGCCCCGCCGGCGAGGATCGTCGCCTGGCACGTGCCCGGCTTGTAGCCGTTCGCCCGGACGCTGAACGTGTACGTCCCCGGCTCGAGGTGCCGCGTGAGGAAGCGGCCGTCCGGCCCGGTCGCGTACGGCGGCTGGGGCACGCCCTCGATCGTCACGATCGCGTCCGCCACCGCCGCGTTGGGCCGGTTCTGCTCGTGCACGAAGCCGCGCGCGAACGTCTGCGGCGCGGGCACGAGCTGCGGCGGCTCCTTGATGATCTGCGGCGCAGGGGCCGGCGGCGGCTCCTTCTGCTTCGTGTCGTAGGCGTAGCCGATCCCGAGGTACAGCGTCCACGGCGCCTGCGGCGCGACCTCCTCGATGAACACGGAGGTCGCCGACAGGCCGAGGTCGAACGCCGCGTGCCCGGAGAGCCCGCGGAACGCCTTCTGGAACGGCGTCACCCGCACGCCGAGCGACAGCCGCGACGGCGCCGCGGCGTAGCCCGGTCCGCCCTGGCTCTGCGGGTCCGGGGACGCGAAGTCGTCGAGCCCGAGACAGACGTCGCCGCGCGACACGCGGCTCGTGTGGCACTCGTAGCCCTGCCGGTTCACCGGGATGTCGAGCGTGTACTCGAGGTACGGCTGCACCTTCGGCAGCGGCACCTCGACGCCGAGGTGGGTCTGGAAGAAGTCGACCCGGTTGATGCCGAGCCCGAACCGCTCGATGCGCGAGATCGGCTGCCGATCGCGCCCGTCGGTGAACGCCTTGGCCCGCTCCTTCTCGACCTCCTCCACGACCTGGCCGGAGTTGTCGAGCTTGTAGCCGAGGTTCAGGTTGACCCGCAGCGGGAACCCCTTGCCCTGCGGCTTGCGCAGATCGAGCGTCGCGAGCCCGCGGAACACCGCGCTCGTGCCGCCGCCGGCGAGGCCCACGTCGCCCGTGCCGTTGAGCAGGAGCAGCTGCGCCTCGCCGCCGAAGGTGAGCGGCTTGCCGATCTTCGGGGGCGTGAACGCCTTCACGCCGAACGTCGTGTCGCCGAGCACCTGCAAGAGCCGCGGGCGGCCCTGATCGTTCGCGTTCGCGAACGTGCGGATCGCCGCGTAGCCCTCGAGGAAGGGCAGGGGGGTCGCGTTCAGCGCGAAGAGCGCCCCCACGTGGCTCGCCGAGTCCTCCCGCGCGTCGGGGCCGCAGGTGATCGGGTGGCCGGCGAGCGTCGACTCGGCCGGATCGCAGAGGAAGCCGCTCGTCGAGAACCAGTCGAGCAGGAACGACACCCGGAAGGTGCCCGGCGCGCCCGAGCCCGCGTACGACGTCCTGAGGAGGCCCGTCGAGCCCCACAGGTTCGGCTGCGCGGTGAGCGAGAGCGCGCGCTCCTCCTCGTCCCACGCGGTGGAGCGCGGCGCCGTCGAGCTCGCCTGGGCGCCCTGCTCGCCGACGGACGCCTGCGCGCCGAACGAGAAGCTCGCGTCCGGCGGCGGCTGCCCCGGCTGCCCGAACTGCGGCGGCGCGTCGCCCGGGAAGCCCGGCTGCGGGCCGAAGCCCGGCTGCGGGCCGAACTGGGTCGGAGGCGCGTCGCCCGGGAAGCCCGGCTGCGGGCCGAAGCCCGGCTGCGCCGGCTGGGGGCCGAACTGGGGCGGCGGCGCGTCGCCCGGAAAGCCCGGCTGCGGGCCGAAGGGGCCGGGCTGCGCGGGAGGAGGCTCGGGCCCGAACGGCCTGGGCGGGGCCGGTTGGCCCGGAAGCGGCTGAGGTCCGAAGGGCGGCTGCGGCTGCTGCGCCTCGGCAGCGCCCGCGAGCGTGAGCGAGCCGACGAGCGGCAGCGCCGTGAGCGCAGCGCGCCGGGGCCTGTCGCCGAACACCTTCCGAAGCGTATGCATCGAGCCTCATCCGCGAGATCGAACAAGGAAACGCCCGCCAATCGGGACGGTGGGGACCTCGCGCGCGGCCCGTTGTACCATCCCGGGCGGCCCACGAAACAGCGGTTTTCGTCGATGGCAGATCCCCGACGAGCCGCGCGGCGCGGCTCGATAAGTGCGGCCTCACCGCGGCGAGGCGCGGATCGTCGCGCCTCGTCGCGCCTCGCCGCGCCTCGTCCGGATTGCGCGCTCCGGCGCCCGGCGACCCGGTCGCAAACGTGCTCGGCCGCGGCGCCCCGCGGCCCCGGCGCCGCTCGGCCGGGCCGCGCAGCTGCCCAATCCGGCGGGCGCGCATGCTAGGAAAGGCCATCAACATGGCATCCCGGGGGCGCATCCTGATCGTCGACGACGAGGCCAACGCGCGCGCGGCGCTCTCCGAGATCCTCCGCGAGGAGGGGTACACCACCGAGACCGCGGCCGACGGCTTCAAGGCGCTGGGCAAGCTCGAGGAGTTCGCGCCGGACGTGGTCCTGACCGACCTGAAGATGCCGGGGCTCGACGGCATCCGGATGATGGAGAAGGCGCAGCTCGCGCTGCCCGACGCGACGTTCGTCGTCATGACGGCGTTCGGCACCATCTCGAGCGCGGTCGAGGCGGTGAAGAAGGGCGCGTACAACTACCTGACGAAGCCGCTCGATTTCTCGGTGCTCGCGGTGGTGGTCGAGCGCGCGGTGGAGCGGGCGCGGCTGCTCCAGGAGAACTCGCGACTGCGCGAGCGGCTGCGCGAGCGCAACGCGTTCGGCCACGTGATCGCGAGCCACCCGAGCATGGTGAAGCTCCTCCGGCTGGTCGAGCAGGTGGCGCCGAGCCGCGCGAGCGTGCTGATCGTGGGCGAGACGGGCACGGGCAAGGAGCTCATCGCCGAGATGATCCACCGCGCGAGCCCGCGGGCGAAGGCGCCGCTCGTCCGGCTGAACTGCGCCGCGCTGAGCGAGTCGCTCCTGGAGAGCGAGCTGTTCGGCCACGAGCGCGGCGCCTTCACCGGCGCCGTCGGCCGCCGCGAGGGCCGCTTCGAGCAGGCGAACGGCGGCACGCTGTTCCTCGACGAGGTGAGCGAGATCCCGCTCGCCACGCAGGTGAAGCTCCTGCGCTTCCTGCAGGAGCGCACGTTCGAGCGGGTGGGCGGCAACGAGACCCTGAAGGTCGACGTGCGGATCCTCGCCGCGTCGAACCGCGACCTGCGCCAGCGCATCGCCGAGGGGCTGTTCCGCGAGGATCTCTACTACCGGCTCAACGTCGTCACCCTGGAGATCCCGCCGCTCCGCGAGCGCCGGAGCGACATCCCCGAGCTCGCGACGTTCTTCCTGGGCCGCTACGCGCAGGAGAACGGCAAGCGGATCGAGGGCTTCACGGACGAGGCGCTGTCGGCGCTGACGAGCTACTCGTTCCCTGGCAACGTGCGCGAGCTGGAGAACGCGATCGAGCGGGCGGCGGTGCTCTGCGACGGCGCGCGCATCGAGCCCCGGCACTTGCCGGCGCAGATGTCGTCCGAGCCGGCCGAGGCGTCCGACGCGATGCCGCGCGTCCCGGGGAGCACGATCTACGATCTGGAGCGCTACGCGATCCTGCGCACGCTCGAGGCGTGCAAGGGCTCGACCTCGAAGGCGGCGACGATCCTCGGGATCAGCCCGCGCAAGATCCAGTACAAGCTGCACGAGTACAGCGCGGCGACGGCGCGCGGCCGCGCGCGGCCGGGCGACGGCGCGCCGGGCGAGGGCCCCGACGGCGAGGAGGGCGCGTGAGCGGCGGCGAGGCGATCATTGAGGAGCGCGGCGAGCGCGCCGCGCCGTCCCGCTCCGGCGGGGAGGTGCCGGGCGGCGAGCTGCTGATCGACGTCCGCGGCCTGCTGAAGACGTTCCGGGTGGGCTTCTTGCGCCGGCGTGCGGTCGAGGCGGTCAAGGGGGTGAGCTTCGGCGTGCGCCGCGGCGAGATCTTCGGCTTCCTCGGGCCGAACGGCGCCGGCAAGACGACGACGATCAAGATGTTGACGGGCCTCATCGCCCCGACCGGCGGCGAGGCGTACCTGTTCGGCGCGCGCGTCCCGTCGCCCGAGGCGCGCCGGAAGATCGGCTTTTTGCCGGAGAACCCGTACGTCTACCCCTACCTCACCCCGCGCGAGTTCGTGGAGCTCTGCGGCCGCCTGTCCGGGATGCGCGGCGCCTCGCTGCGCCGGCGGACGATGGAGGTGCTCGATCAGGTGAAGATCGCGTACGCCGCGGATCGGCAGGTGCGCCGGCTGTCGAAGGGGATGCTGCAGCGCACGGGGCTGGCCGCCGCGCTGGTCGCCGATCCCGAGATGCTGATCCTGGACGAGCCCATGAGCGGCCTCGATCCGGTGGGCCGCAAGGAGGTGCGCGATCTCATCTTTGCGGAGCGCGATCAGGGCCGGACGATCTTCTTCTCGACGCACATCCTGAGCGACGTCGAGGCGATGTGCGATCGCGTGGCGATCCTGCGCGAGGGCCAGGTGGTGGTGAGCGGCGCGATCCGCCAGCTCCTCCGGGGCGACGTGTTGCGCACCGAGGTCATGCTGGCCGGCGCGCCCGAGTCGCTCCTCGAGGAGCTCGGCGCGCTGGGCTTCGCGACCACGCGTCGCGGCGACGTCGTGGTGGTCGACGTCGAGGGCGAGGCGCGCGTGCGCGAGGCGCTCCAGCGCTCGCTCGCCGCGGGCGCGCAGGTGGTCGAGGTGACGCCGCGCCGCGAGACGCTGGAGGACCTCTTCATGCGCCGCGCGCTTTAGAGCGAAGGCCGCCCGCTTCGGATACGGGCCCATCTCGACGTTTTCGGTGCTCAGCGTGCTGGAGCACGCTTGCGCGCCGAAAACGCCGATCTGGGCCCGTCTCCTGTGCGGGCGGCCTTCGCTCTAGCCAACGCCGGGCATCCCTCGGACAACCGCAGGCCCGAGGGGAGCGCATCCCTCGGACGACGGTAGGCCCCCGGAGAGGGTGTCCGCTGGGCGGGGTGGGGGATGGGCCGATGTTTGAGGCGGAGACATGGCTCATCCGGCTTGCCGGATGAGTCATGTCTCCGCCGAGTTCGGCGGGGCCCCCACCCCGCCCAGCGGACACCCTCTCCGGGGGCCGGGCAGGTCTAGCTAGGCGGTGGCCCCCGCCACGTCCTGCTTGGCCGCCTCGATGATCTCGAGCGCGTACGCCCCGATGGTCGACGCGTCCTCGCCCTCGACCATGACGCGCAGCTTCGGCTCCGTCCCGCTCCACCGCACGAGGATGCGCCCCTTGTCCCCGAGCGTCTTCTCGATGCGATCCACCGCGACCCGCGTCCGCTGCATGCTGTCGAGCGGCAGCCGCGTCGGGAACGTCGCGTTCTCCAGCACCTGAGGCACCCGCTGCATCGCCTTCGACGCGAGCTCGCTCAGCGGCTTGTCCTCCTCCATCATGATCGCGAGCACCTGCAGCGCCGCCACGATCCCGTCGCCCGTCGTCGCGTGGTCCAGGAAGATGAGGTGCCCCGACTGCTCCCCGCCGAACGAGTAGCCGCCGTTCCGCATCGCCTCCACCACGTAGCGGTCCCCGACCGCCGTCCGCACCACGTGCCCGTTCTGCGCCTTGAGCGCGCGCTCGAGGCCGAGGTTCGACATCACCGTCGTCACGATCGTGTTCCGCGGCAGCTTCCCGGTGCGCAGCATCCTGAGCGCGCAGAGCGCCATGATCGCGTCGCCGTCCACGACCTCGCCGCGCTCGTCGACCATGATCACCCGGTCCGCGTCGCCGTCGAGCGCGATGCCGATCGCCGCGCCCCGCTTGAGCACCTCGGCCTTCACGTGCTCCGGGTGCAGCGCGCCCGTCTCGCGGTTGATGTTGCGCCCGTTCGGCTTCACGCCGAGCGCGGTCACCTGCGCGCCGAGCTCGGTGAACACCGACGGCGCCACGCGGTAGGCCGCCCCGTGCGCCGCGTCGACCACGATCTTCACGCCGTCGAGCGACAGCGCCGTGGGGAAGGTGCTCTTGCAGAACACGACGTACCGGCCCCGCGCGTCGTCGAGCTTCACCGCGCTGCCGATCGCCGAGCCCACCACCCGGGCCTCGTCGAGCTCGTGGCTCTCCATGAGCCGCTCGATCTCCTCCTCCGCGGAGTCGGGCAGCTTGTAGCCGTCGGGCCCGAAGATCTTGATGCCGTTGTCCTGATACGGGTTATGGCTCGCGCTGATCACCACCCCGGCGTCGGCCCGCATGCTCTGCGTGAGCTGCGCGACCGCCGGCGTCGGGATCGGCCCGCTCAGCATCACGCGGCCGCCCATCGCGCACACGCCGGACGCGATCGCCGTCTCCAGCATGTAGCCGGACAGCCGCGTGTCCTTCCCGATCACCACCCGCACCTGCCGCGACTTCCCGTGGCTCGCGACGAAGGCGATCGCGCGCCCGAGCCGCAGCGCCATCTCCGGCGTCATCGGCGGCTGGTTCGCCACGCCGCGCACCCCGTCGGTGCCGAAGAGCTTGCGCCCAGCGGAGGCCTGCTGCGGTGCGCCCGTCGCCGACGGAGCGCCCTCCCTATGATCCTTCTTGGTGTGCTTCGGCACGGTCCCTCTCTCGTGGTTCGGGCTGAGGAGACCACCCTTAGCAACCTTTGCCAAGACAGCCTACGGCCAACTGCCGGCGCGGCGACCGCGGCGCGTGTTCATCGCTCTATCTATCGCTCCGCTCTACCGCGTCACCGCGCCGCCTCGGGCGGCGCTTCGTTGTTGCGCCGCGCCGCCTCGTTGCTCAGGCGCAGCAGGGTCGACCCCTGCGCCGGCGCGCGTAGATCCCGCCCCCGCGTCGTCCCCGCGGCGCCGCGGGGCGCCGGCAGGAGCGCGTTGACCAGGCCCATCAGCCGCACCGTCATCTGCGGCGCGACGCCGTGCGCCCAGCTGAGCAGGTGCGAAGACAGCCCGAGCTTCACCTCGGCGCGCCCCTCGCGCGCGGCCGCCACCACCCGCCGGGCCGCGCGCCGCGCGTCGATCGTCGCGAGCGGGATCGACGAGGCCAGGCCGAACCAGCCGAACTCGCGCCGCGGGTCGCCGCCGAACTCCGCGTTGTAGATCGACCCCGTGCGCATCGGCCCGGGGATCACCGTCGTGACCCGCGGGCCTCGCGCGCTGCCGTAGGAGAGCTCGGCCTGGAGGCTCTCCGAGAAGCCCATCATCGCGAACTTCGACGCGTTGTACCCGAGCAGGTGCGGCACCGCGACGCGCCCGCCGATCGACGTCACGTTCACGATCCGCGCCGCGCGCCCCTGCTTCTCCAGGTGCGGCAGCGCGCGCCGCGTCGCGTAGACCGCGCTCCAGTAGTTCGAGCGCATCGCCTCTTCGAGCTCCTCCACGCGGAGGTCCTGCATCGGCGCCACCTGGATCACGCCGGCGTTGTTGACGAGCACGTCGATCCGGCCGAACGCGCGCGCCACGCCGTCGATGAACGCCTCGGCCGCGGCGCGATCGCCGAGGTCGCACGCGACCGCGTGCACCTCGACGCCGAGCGCCCGCAGCCGCTGCTCGGCCCGCTCGAGCGCCCCCGGGTCGCGGCCGGCGATCGCCACCCGGGCGCCGTGCCGGCCGAACTCCTCGGCGAGGAGCAGCCCGAGGCCGCGAGAGCCGCCCGTGATGACCACGACCCGGCCGCGCAGATCGAGCCGCCGCAGGGCGCGGAACGCCGTCCGCGCGAGCGCGGCCGCCCCGAGGGCCGCCGCTGGGAAGAGCACCGGAGAACGCCGCTTTCTGAACGCCATGCCGCCGGACCGGCATCGCCCGTGCCAGACCGGCGCGCCGCCGCGCAGCGACGCGCCTGCACATCGCGCAGCGGCGCGCCCGCGTCAGAGCGCCACGACCGGGTCCGGCGCGATGCCGAGCAGCGCCGACCGCACCTCGCCGACCAGGTAAATCGAGCCCGTCACGACGACGAGCCCGCCCGGCCCGGCGACCTCGATCGCCCGCGCCACCGCCGCGCGCGGATCGCCGATCGGCTCGCCCGGCGCGATCGCCTGCAGCGCGTCGAGCGGCGCGGCCGCGCGGCCCTGCGGCGTCGCGTAGAGCCGCCCCTGCGCCCGCGGCGCGAGCGTCTGTAGCATTTCGCCCCACCCCTTGTCGGCCATCGCCCCGAACACGAGCGCGGTGCGCGCCGCGCCCGGGCCTTCCTCGTCGAGCCACGCGGCGAGCGCCCGCGCGCCGTGCGGGTTGTGCGCACAGTCGAGCAGGACCTGGCCGGCGCCCGCGTCGATCCGCTCCAGCCGGCCGGGCCAGCGGGCCGCGGCGAGCCCCGCCGGGAGCGCCCGCTCGACCTCGGGCCACCGGCCCGCGAGCTGCCACGCGATCCCGCACGCGACGCCCGCGTTCTCCGCCTGGTGCGCCCCGCGGAGGCCGAGCTCCACCTCGAGCGCGGGGCGCCCCGGCCCGACGACGCGCGTCGCGCGCGCGGAAGGCTCCGCGCGCGCCACCGCGATCTCGCCCGCGCGCGCCACCGCGATCTCGCCCGCGCGCCCCGCCGCGATCTCGCCCGCGCTCCCGCCGCGCTCGGCGCGCGCGACGCGGAGGCGCGGCCCGGCGGAGATCGCCAGCGCCGCGGCCTCGATCGCGGCGTCGGCCTCGGGGTCGAGCGGGCCGAGCACCACGGGCGCGCCCGGCTTGAGGATGCCCGCCTTCTCCCGGGCGATGTCGGCCAGCGTCGGGCCGAGCAGGGCCACGTGATCGAACGCGATCGACGTGATCGCCGTGCAGAGCGGCGCCGCGAGCACGTTGGTCGCGTCGAGCCGACCGCCGAGGCCGACCTCGACGATCGCGAGGTCGACGCCCGCGTCGCGGAAGGCCACGAACGCGGCCACCGTCAGCGCCTCGAAGAACGTGAGCGGCGCGGGGACCCGCTCGAGCGCGGCCGACAGCGCGCGCTCGAGCGCCGCGTCGTCGATCGGCGCGCCGTCGATGCGGATGCGCTCGGCGAAGCGGGACAGGTGCGGCGACGTGTAGAGGCCGGTGCGGAGCCCGGCCGCGCGCGCGACCGACTCGACCATCGCGCACACGCTCCCCTTGCCGTTGGTGCCGGCGACGTGCACCGCGGTTACGTCGGCGTGCGGATCGCCGAGCGCCGCGAGCGCCTCGCGCACCCGGTCGAGCCCGAGCACCATGCCCCGCGGCGCCCGCTGCCCCAGCGCCTCGAGCAGCGCCGGGAGCCGCGGCGCCGCCGGGCTCATCGCCGCGCCCGGCGATCGCCCGCGAGGTGCTGGAGCAGCGTGGCGAGGTACGCCTTCATCTCGGGGCGCGGCACGATCGCGTCGACCATCCCGTGATCGAGCAGGAACTCGGCCCGCTGGAAGCCCTCGGGCAAGGTCTGCCGGATCGTGTTCTCGATGACCCGGGGGCCCGCGAAGCCGATGAGCGCCTTCGGCTCGGCGATGTTCACGTCGCCGAGGAAGGCGAAGCTCGCCGCGACGCCGCCCGTGGTCGGGTGGAGCAGCACCGAGATGAACGGGAGGCGCGTCTTGCGGTAGCGCTCGAGCGCGGCAACGCTCTTCGCCATCTGCATCAGCGAGAGGATGCCCTCCTGCATCCGCGCGCCGCCCGACGACTGGAGGAGCACCACCGGGAGCTCGTCGCGCGTGGCGCGCTCGAACAGCCGCGTGATCTTCTCGCCGACGACGGAGCCCATGCTCCCGCCCATGAAGGCGAACACGAACGCGCCGTACGCGATGTCGCGGCCGCTCAGCCGGGCGCGGCCGATCTCGATCGCCTCCTTGGCGCGGCCCTTCTTGTGGAGCGCCGCGACGCGGTCGCGGTAGCTCTTGCCGTCGCTGAACCCGAGCGGATCGTTGGGGACGAGGTGATCGTCCCACTGGGCGAGCTCGCCGTCGTCGAGCAGGAGCCGACGCCACCCCTCGGCGTCGAGCTTGTGGTGGTGGCCGCACTGCGAGCACACCTCGAACGTGCGGGCGAGCTCGGAGGCGTCGTGCGTGTGCGAGCAGCCGTCGCAGCGACGGAACACGCCCGCTCCCAGCGAGCGCTTCTCGCTCGCGTCGGTCGTCGGCAGGGTCTTTTCGGGCCAGGTCATCGGCGAACCCCTAGGCGCTCCGCTGCCCCATCTCCTTCACGTCGGAGGGGACCCGGAGCGTTGGTTGTGTCTTCTCCTGCACCTCTCGGGCGCTCACGCCGGGCGCGAGCTCGCGCAGCACGAGCCCCTCGGGCGTCACGTCGAGCACGGCGAGATCGGTGATGATCCGGTGGACCACGCCGCGCCCGGTGAGGGGCAGCGCGCACTCGGTCAGGATCTTGGGCGCGCCGTTCTTCGCCGCGTGATCCATGATCACGACGACGCGCTTCGCGCTCACCACGAGATCCATCGCCCCGCCCATCCCCTTCACCATCTTGCCGGGGATCATCCAGTTGGCAAGATCGCCCTTCTCGGAGACCTCCATGGCCCCGAGGATCGCGAGGTCGATGTGGCCGCCCCGGATCTGCGCGAACGACTCGGCGCTCGAGAAGATCGCCGAGCCGGGGAGCATGGTCACCGTCTCCTTACCGGCGTTGATGAGGTCCGCGTCCTCCGCGCCCTCGGCGGGATACGGGCCGATGCCGAGCAGCCCGTTCTCGCTCTGGAGCACCACCTCGATCCCCGCGGGGATGTAGTTGGCGACGAGCGTCGGCATCCCGATGCCGAGGTTGACGTAGTAGCCGTCCTTGAGCTCCAGCGCGGCGCGCTGCGCGATCTGTTCCCGCGTGAGTCCCATCGTGTCCCCTGTCCCGGCCCCGCGCCTAGGCGGCCGGCGCCTTGCGCACCGTGCGCCGCTCGATCCGCTTCTCGAAGCGCTCGCCCTGGAAGATCCGGTGCACGAAGATCCCGGGCGTGTGGATGTGGTCCGGGTCGAGCGAGCCGACCTCGACGAGCTCCTCGACCTCGGCGATCGTCACCTTCGCGGCCATCGCCATCATCGGGTTGAAGTTCATGGCGGTGTGGCGGTAGACGAGGTTGCCGAACCGATCGCCCTTCCAGGCCTTCACGAGCGCGTAGTCGCCGCGGATGGCCGGCTCGAGCACGTAGTCGCGGCCGTCGAACTGCCGGACCTCCTTCTTCTCGGAGTACTTCTTCACCGAGCCGTCGGGGTTGTAGAGCACCGGCAGCCCGCCCTCGCTGATGGCCGTGCCCGCCCCGGTCGGGGTGTAGAACGCGGGGATCCCGGCGCCCCCGGCGCGGATGCGCTCGGCCAGCGTGCCCTGCGGCGTGAGCTCGACCTCGAGCTCCCCGCTCAGGTACTGCCGCTCGAACTCCTTGTTCTCGCCGACGTACGACGAGATCATCTTCCGGATCTGGCGGTTCTGCAGGAGGATCCCGAGGCCGAAGCTGTCGACCCCGCAGTTGTTGGACACGACCACGAGGTCCTTCGTGCCGAGCTCGCGGAGCGCGGCGATGCAGTGCTCCGGGATGCCGCAGAGCCCGAAGCCGCCCGAGAGGATCGTGGCGCCGCCCGGGATGTCCCGCACGGCGTCCAGCGCGCTCTTGTAGACCTTGTCCATGGCCGACCGAGAGGTACCCCAACTGGCCGCGAGGCAAAAGCCTCCGCTGCGGCCGCGGTACGCCGCGACGCCGGGACGCCGCAGCGCGGCACGGGGGACGGACGGCGCCGGCTTCTTGGCCCGGCCCGCCGAAACCCCGTAACGCACCGGTGTGCCTCGACCGATCTCCGTGCTGTTCACGATCCTGGCGCTCTCCTTGCCCGGCGCCCCGGCGGCCGCCGCGGCGCCGGACGCCCCGGCGCGCTCGGCCGCGGAGGCGCCGGCGCGCTCGAAGGCGCGCTCTGGCGCAGGAGCGCCGGCGGGCTCGAAGGCGCGCGGGGCCGCGGGCACGCGGGCGCGCGCGGCCGCCCCGCGCGCGCGGCTCGCGAGCGACGTCGGCAAGGGCCACCGCCCCCGCGCCGGCGACGCAGGGCCGCGATCGTCCGAGGCGGCCAAGACCAAGCCGGCGCCCAAGCCGCCCGCCGCGTCGGTCGGCCACCCGAACGAGGGGCACCTCGAGGGCGGCGTGCGGCTCGACACCTCGCGCAAGGACATCCGCGTCGTGCCCGCCTACGCCCACGCCGACGTGCGCTGGGGGCTGCCGGCGCTCGTCGGCATGATCGAGCGCGCGGCGCGCGGCGTGGCCAAGCGCTTCCCGGGCGCCGTGCTCGAGGTCGGCGACCTGTCGCGCCAGCGCGGCGGCGACGTCCACCGCCACAACTCCCACGAGAGCGGCCGCGACGTCGACCTCGGCTTCTACGCGCTCGACGGCCGCGGCAAGCAGGTCCACGCGCCGTACTTCCTGCGCTTCAACGCCCGCCTCGCCTCGACCAACCTGCCCGGGGCGCGCTTCGACCTGCCGCGCAACTGGCTGCTCGTGCAGCACCTGCTCACCGATCCCCGCGCCCACGTGAGCCACATCTTCATCTCCGATCCGCTGCGGCACGCGCTGATCGCCCACGCCAAGCGCATCGGCGTCTCCCGCGCGCTGCTCGTCCGCGCGCAGCTCGCCATGATGCAGCCGACGGGCTCCGAGCCGCACGACGACCACATGCACGTGCGCATCTCCTGCCCGAGCGCCATGCGCGGCAGCTGCATCGAGCTCGCGAAGAACGCCCCCTCGTTTCGCACGCGCGCGCGCATGGCGAAGGCGGCCAAGGGGCTCCGGACCCCGGCGTCCCCGCGCGCGGGGGCCGCGCGCCCGCAGGCCGCGCCCGCGCCGGAGCGGCCGCGCGAGGCCGGCGCGAGCGGGCGCGACGCCGCGAAAGGCGCGCGCCGCGAGGACGCGCGCCGCGAGGACGCGCGCCGCGAGGACGCGCGCCGCGAGGACCCGCGCCGCGAGGAGCCGCGCCCCGAGAAGGCCGAGCGCCGCGCCGCGCCCCGCGCGGGCGAGGCCGACGCGATCCCCCTCGCCGCCGCGCGCGCGGCGGCGCAGCAGCCCATGGGCGGCCTCGACCTGTCCTTCCTGCGGCCCTCCACGTCCCAGGAGGACGTCGAGGCCGATTCGGACGGCGCCGACGCGAGCGGCGCGCTCGACGACAGCGGCGCGCTCAAGATCACGGACTGAGCCCGCCTCCCCCGGCGCGCCACCGCAGCGACGTGCGACTAACGCATTGCATTGCAGGTGGTCCCGCAATCTGGAATCGGGACGCCGGCGCGTCTTTACCGCGAGAGAAGACCTCGGGCAGACTGGGGCGAAATGATGGGGGTGTTCATGCGGCAAGCGGACTCCCAGACCTCGATTCCCACGCTTCCATCCGCTCCGTCGCTGGTCGCGAAGGAGCATGATCGCCGGGCGCTGTTCGCGGCGCTCACGTTCGTCGACAAGCCTCCCCGGAGCGCGGCGGCGCTCTCGGGCTGGTTCGAGAAGCACCTCGTCGCGCCCGGGCGGATGCGGCGCCCGACCTATGTGACGGAGGGCTTCTCCATGCAGGTGGCGCTCGGCCCGGCCGCCCCGGAGGACCCGGACGAGCGCGAGCTCCAGGCGCTCGTCGAGGCGGCGCGGTTCCGGGTGCTCTCCTCGCTCCGCGCCCTCATGCCGCCCGCCGCGGACGATCGCTTCCTCGCCGCGGCGATCGACGACGGCCGCGTGCGCCGCGCCGGCGACGGCGCGCTCTGGGAGCCGTGCCCGCGCGAAGAGGACCTGCTCAGCGACATCGTCCTCAGCCTGTTCGCCGCGGATATCCTGAGCTACCGCGAGTTCCACGACGCCTACCTCTGCGTCTGCAAGACCTGCCTCCGCATCGACTTCGATCCGAACCGCTCCGGCAGGACCGGCTGCCCCGAGCACCAGCCGACCGCCACGGTCAACGTGATGCGCCGCAGTCGCCCGCCGCTCTGACGCCCGGCCTGCGGCCGCACGGGCCGGCGCGGCCGCGGCCGCGCGGACCGGCGTTGCGCGCCGCGCGGCGAGGGGCTCAGCGGCAGCGGCTCAGAGGCAGCCGAGCCGGCACCGGGACGCCTGCTCCAGGCACGTCGACAGGCAACTCTGGTAGCGCTGGTACTGGCTGCCCTGCGTGGGCTCCTTGCCACATTGCGTCGCCCTGCACGCCTGGTGCTTCCGCTCGCACGCCCCCACGCACCCGGCGTTGCCGCCGGCGGGCGCGTTGGCGGCGGCGGCCGCGCGCGGCGCCGCCCCGGGGGCGTCCGGCCGGGCGGCCGGTACCTCCGCCGCCGGCGCGTCGCTCCCCTGCGCCGGGGCCGTCCGCTGCGCCGCGTGGGCGGGCGCCGGCCCGCAGCGCTCGAAGGCGCGGCGCATCACGTCGTCCGCGGCGCCGGGCGGGATCTCGCATGCCCGCGCCACGCTCTCGATCCGGCGCTCGATCGCGGCGGCCGCGCGCGCCGCGACCCCGTCCGGCCGGGCGGCCGTCGGCGCCGCGGGCGCGGCGCTCGCGGGCGCGGCGCGCGCGGCCGCCGCCTCGCCGTCCGGCGCGCTCGACGCCCGGCCGATCAGGAAGGCGACGACCAGGCTGGCCACCACGAGCCCCAGCGCGGCGAGCAGGAGCCGCGGGTCGACGCGGCGCGCGGCCCGAGCCGGCGCGCGCTCGGCGGCGCCCGGCGAGACGGCCGGGCGCGCCTGCCCGGCGGCGCCGCGCGGCCGCGCCGCGGCGGGCTCCGGCGTGGGGACGGTCGGCGTCCGTGTGGTCGGCGGGATGGGCGGCGGCGCCAGCGTCGCGACCTCGGTGGGAGGCGAGGGGACCGGCAGCGCCGCGAGGTTCGGCAGCGGCGCCGGGCGCGGGATGTCGGTGTGCGCCGGCGCCTGTGCGATCGACGAGGCGGGCGGCACCGTCGGCATGTCGGGCCACTCCACGAGCGGCCGCACCGCGCGGAGCTGCTCGACGAGCGACCAGAGCTCGCGCCGCTGCTCGAAGCGGCGGACGAGCTCGTGCGCCGCGGCCTGCATCCCCCGGTCCCAGGGGATGTCGGGCACGCCGAGCTCTTCTGCCAAGCGGCGCAGCTCGGCCAGGCTGAAGCAGGCGGCGATGCGCCCGCGGATCTCCGCGGCATTGCGCGCCGTGCTACCGGCGCGCGGCGGCGTCCCCGTGACCTCGTCGTCCACGCCCCGCAGCTTACCGCACGCGCCACCGAAGCCGAACCTGGTATAGGCTCGGGACATCGTGTCCCGCGCTGCGGCACCCGAGGACGCGGAGGCAGGGAGATGAGCCGAGGGGAGTGCCCCGCGCTGCGGCACCCGGGGACGTGGAGGCCATGGAGATGAGCCGAGAGGACAGTGCAACTGGCGCAGCGACGCCCGCCCGCGCACCGCTCGTCGGGCGCGAGGCCGAGCTGTCGGCGCTGGCCCGCGCCCTCGACGCGGTCGAGCGGGAGCGCTCGACGCGGACCGTGACGCTCGTCGGCCCGCCGGGCATCGGCAAGAGCCGGCTCGTAAGCGAGTTCCTCGAGGGGCGGCGCGAGGGCTCCGCCGCGCTGCGCGTCTACGCGGGCGCCGCCGGCGACGTGGCGTCCGCGTACGGCATCTTCGCGCGGCTCCTGCGCGCCCGCTTCGGCCTCTCGGACGCCATGGACAAGGACGCGGCCCGCGCCGAGGTCCGCGCGCAGGTCGCGCACGTGATGGGCGACCGCAAGGTCGGCGACGTCATCTACTTCCTCGGCCAGTTCATCGGGCTCGCGTTCGGCGACAGCCCGCTCACCCGCGCGGTGCAGGACGATCCGGCGCAGGGCGACCTCATCCGCCGCGCCGTGCTGAAGGCGTTCCTCGAGGCGGACGCGGCCCAGGGCCCCATGCTCCTCGTCTTCGAGGACCTCCACGCGGCCCACGACGACTCGCTCGCGCTCCTGCGCTACCTCGTCGAGTACCTCGCGGCGCCGATCCTGATCGTCTGCGCGGCCCGCCCGGAGCTGCTCACCCGCCAGGACGACTGGGGCAAGGTCGGCGAGCGGCGCCACGCGCTTGTCGAGCTCACGCCGCTCGGCGAGGCCGAGGCGGCGGAGCTGGCGAGGGCGCTGCTCGCGCCGTGCACGCCGCGCGGCGGCGAGGACGTCGTCGTCGTCGACGCCGCGGGGGCGGAGTCGCAGCCCCGGCCGGGCGCCCCGCCCGAGCTCGTCGAGGCGGCCTGCGCCTTCGCGAACGGCAACCCGGCGCTCATCGAGCAGATGGTCCGCATCTGCCACGACCAGGGCGTGATCGAGGAGCTCGCGCCCGACTCGGGCGGGCCGCGCTGGCGCGTGCACCTCGGGAAGCTGTCGACGGCGGCCCTCCCGGCGACGGTCGAGGACGCGGTGAACGTCCGCCTCGCCGCGCTCGATCACGACTGCCGGCAGCTGCTCGAGCAGGCCGCGACCATCGGCCCGGTGTTCTGGAGCGGCGCCCTGTTCGTGCTCGGCCGGGCCGGCTGTCAGGCGCCCGAGCTGTGGGGCGAGGAGCAGAGCGACAGGGATCTCGACCGGATCAACGCCGCGCTCCGCGCGCTGTGCGACCGCGGCTACCTGCGCAAGCAGGGCGAGTCGAGCTTCGCGGGCTCGGACGAGTACGTGTTCGTGCACGACAAGGAGCGCGAGGCGCTCCAGAAGCGGATGAGCGCCGCGGCCCAGCGGCGGTACCACCACGCGATCGCCGAGTGGCTCGAGCAGCAGGTGGCGGTGCGCGCCAGCGAGGAGCTCCTCGCCGAGCTCGCGACGCACCGCGAGCGCATCGGCGACGCGGTGCGGGCGGGGCTGTCGCTGCTCGACGCCGGGGACGTGGCGCGCGGGCGCTACTCGAACGCGAAGGCCGCGGAGTACTACGCGCGCGGGCTGTCGCTGCTCGGCGACGCGCACGTCGCGCGGCGCATCGACGCGCTGCACGACTACGGCGACGTCCTGCAGCTCGCCGGGCGGATCGACGACGCGCTCGCCGCCTTCCGCGAGATGCTGACGCTCGCCTACCGGCTCGACAACCGGCGCAAGGGCGGCGCCGCGCACAACCGCATCGGGCGGCTCTACCGCGACAGCGGCTCGCTCGACGAGGCCGGCAAGCACCTCACCACCGCGCTCCGCCTGTTCGAGGGCGCGCGGGACGAGCGGGGGATCGCGTCGACCATCGACGACATCGGCAAGCTGCACTGGCTCCGGGGCGAGTACCAGGAGGCGCTCAAGTGGCTGCGCGACGCGCTCGCCCGCCGCGAGCGGATGGGCGACCGCCGCTCGATCGCGCTGTCGCTGAACAACCTCGGGCTCGCCCTGCAGGACTCGGGGGAGTTCAAGCAGGCGCTGAGCACGTTCGAGCGCGCGCTCGCGATCCGGCGCGAGATCTCGGACCTGCTCGGGGTCGTGGTGAGCCTGAACAACCTCGGGATGATCGCCCAGGATCAGCGCGACCACCGCCGCGCCCTCAAGCTCTTCGAGGAGGCGCTGGAGGTGGCGCGGCAGGTCGGTGATCGCAACCGGACGGCGCTCATCCTGACGAACATCGGGGGGACGCTCTACCGGAGCGGCGATCCCGACGAGGCGGTGCGGGTGCTGCAGCAGGCCGAGGAGCTCTGCGACGAGCTGGGCGATCGGCTCGGCCTGGCGGAGGCGCGGCGCGCGCTCGGGAAGGCGTACATGCTCCGGGGCGACCTAGAGAAGGCGCGCGACTCGATCAGCCGGGCGGTGGACCTGTTCGCCTCGGTGCGGAGCAAGGTGCACCTCGGCATCGCGCTCCGGACGCTCGGCGAGATCACGGCGGCGGGCGGCTGGGGCAGCGCGAACACGAAGAGCGCGCGCGCGTATTTCGCGCGGTCGGTGAGCATCTTCGAGGAGACGGGGAACGAGCTGGAGCTCGCGCGCACGTTCCAGGCCTACGCGCGGTTCTTGACGACGGACCGGAGCTTCGTGGCGAACATGGCGGCGCGGCGCGAGGCGGTGACGATGAACGATCGGGCGGAGGCGATCTTCGGGCGGCTGAAGATCACGTCGATGCGCTTCGAGGACGAGCCCACGCTGCCGACCGGGCCGCCGGGGCTCGCGAAGCAGCCGGTGTCCTCGCCGAGCCCGGGGCGGGCGGGGACGGCGGAGGAGCCGTCGTTCCCGAGCCCGGGGCGGGCGTCCACGTCGAGCTAGCTCGAGCGCTCCTGCGGCGCGGTGATACACCTGCCGGGTGAAGGCCCAACACGAGAAGCGCGCCTCCGATTCGGTCACGACCATGACCGAGTACGTCCTGCCGACGCACGCGAACGCGCTCGGCACGATCTTCGGCGGGCAGGTGCTCGCCTGGATCGACCTGTGCGCCGCCATCTGCGCGCAGAGGCACACCGGCAGCACCGTCATCACCGCCGGCATCGACGACCTCTCGTTCGACCGCGGGAGCAAGGTCGGTCAGGTCGTGCGCCTGGCCGCGCGGGTGACCGCGACCTTCCGCACGTCGCTCGAGATCCTCGTGTCCGTCGAGGGGGAGGACGCGGCCACGGGCGACGTCTGGCCCATGGTCACGGCCTTCGTGACGTTCGTGGCCGTCGACGCGTCGCTGCGGCCGACCGCCGTACCGCCGCTCCGGCCGGAGACGGACGAGGACCGCCGCCTCGCCGAGGCCGCGGCGGAGCGGCGCGCGCGGCGGCTCTCGCGGCGCGGAGGCGGCCGCGGCGCGTGAGCGCCGGCGCTACTTCTTGATGAACCGGTCGGGATTCCCGAGGAACTCGAAATGCATCGTGTCCTCGAGGTCGTCGTGGCCCAGCCAGTCGAAGCCGTAGCGCTCGAACGCCTTGATCCAGCAGCGGGAGAGGGACGTGCGCTCGTACGCGGTGCGCTTCTTCTCCTGGCACAGCGGGCTCGTGGGCCACGGATCGACGCAGCCGCAGCACGGGTTCCGGTCAGGATCGATGTCGATCGCGATGCCGAACAGGTGGTTCGAGATCTCCGCGCCCCGGTAGCTGTTCGCCGTGCGGAACCCGCCGACCGCGCGCGGCGTGTAGCGGCGGGACTTGCTGGAGCACGTCGCGCGGATCCGCTTCTCCACGCAGTGGAGCGCGGGCGCGATCTTCTCGTGGATGGAGACCGGCAGACCCATGAACTGCACGGTCTTCGCCTGGGCGTGGGCGCTCTCGGAGTTGTAGCGCCGCGTCTCCTCGGTCTCGACGTGGCCGTAACGCTCGGCGAGGTAGCGGACCGCCTTGGCGTGCTTCGTCGGGTTGAGCATGCCCTTCTGGACGAAGGTACGCCGCTTCAGGAACTTCTGCGGGCTCTGCACGCGGCACTCGTACTGCGTCGTCTTCTTGTTCTTGCTCTTGCCCCGCGCGGCCTCCTTCGCCTCGGCGACGGGCCCGCCGTCGAGCCCCGAGGGGCCGACCGCAAGCAGGGCGAGCGCTGCTGCCACGAGCAGGTGCACCCGTGTCCGGCCGTTCGCGTTCACGCGCGGAGGTTAAGCAGGCCGGGTCAGGGGCGGCAAGGACTTGCCGCAGGTGCCCGTCAGGAGATCGCCGTCAGGTGACAGGGCGCACCCCCAGGCCGGCTGCGCGCTGCGTCGCGGCGACGGCGCTGCCGCGGCGCAGCGGTCGATCTCATGGGGCGGACCACGGCGAGCAGATCTCCACGAGCACGCCGTTCAGGTCGCGCACGTAGGAGACACGCTGGCCCCAGGGCATGTCGTGGGGCTCCGCGACGGGCGCGGCGCCGGCCTGGACCGCGCGCGCGAACGCCGCGTCGACGTCCTTGCTGGTCACGAGGATCTCGAACCCAGCGGGACGCGCGCCGGGCCGGTTCTTCACGAACTCGGGCAGGTGCTGCTGGACGAACTCCTCCCGCACGAACCCGAGCGGCACGTCGCCCTGCATCTCGCAGTAGTCGTTGCCGTCGGCGACGAACTTGCGCTCGAAGCCGAACGCGCGCTCGTAAAACGCCGCGGCTTCCACCGCGTCGGGCACATAGACGATCACGCCACCCAATCCTGTCTTCATCAGAGCCTCCTCGCGGGTCTTCCGCCCACGCGCTCCGGCAACCTACGGCGCCCCTCCTGACAGCGTGCTGTCAGGAGACGTGGCGCCTGGCGCAGCGCGCGTGGCCGGGCTGCACAAGGCGCCGCGAGAGGCCGCTCCGGCTCATCGCAGCCCGCGAGCCGCGCTCCGATGACGCAGCCCCGGACAGCGAGGTGCAGATTCTGCGCAGCGATCACGTTCAGGTCGAGCGGGCGAAGCCGCCGCAGCGCGACGAGCTCTTCATGGCCGAGGAGCTCCCGCTGCGCGCGGCGGAGCTCCGCGAGATCGGCCTGCCGGTGCGCAGATGGCCCGTTTGACGCGGTGTTCCTTCGGCCAGGACGCTCGCGGATGTGTCTCTGCACACGCGCGCTCGTCGCGGGCGTGGAGGTGGGTACCGTCCTGGCCATCGGCCCCGGTTGCAGCGCTGAAGCGGCGTTTCATCCATGCAAGGGAAATCCGCCGTGAATCCCCTTGTTCGTGCGGCGACTCGTTCCTGAATCGAGCGGCATGGCCATTGCAGCGTCGGGAGCGTTCCCTCCGCTGCGGTGGTTGCCGCAAGCGGCCCTGTTGAGATTTTTTTCGCCGCGAGCTCCCATATGAAAGAGGTCCGCAGCGACCACCGCCGGCAAGCCAACGAGACGCCGATTCCCAGGAGCGGTGTCATGCGCACCGTGCCTCGAAGCGTCATGCCGGCGAGCGCGCCGGCCGCCGAGGGGCCGCTCGTGGGGCCGAACGGTGCGTCCTTCGAGGTGCGTCCGTCCGATCCGCTCCTCGGCAACATCGACATCGACGCCGTGGTGGCGGCGGTCCCCGAGTTCTACGCGATGAAGGGGATGTTCTTCAACGCGCTGGCGGCGACGCTCGGGGAACGGTTCGCGCAGGTGGTGACGACGCTGTCCAGCCCGCCGCGGGGCGGGCTTTACCTGCCGTTCTCGGACTATCCGATGCGCGACTTCCTGCGCGTCTACGACGCCGCCGCCCGGCTCTCGCACCCGAACCGGAGCTCGCGCGAGGCCTACCGCCGCCTGGCGCGGCAGCAGGTCGCGGCGTTCCGGGAGAGCGCGCTCGGTCGGATCACGATGCACCTGGCGACCGACCCGGGCGCCGCGCTGATGCGCTACACGGGCAGCCTCGGCGCGCTCGTGAAGGGGCCGTCGGCCAGGGCGCGGCAGCTGGGGCCGTCGGAGGTGCAGATCGACATCGGCAGCTTCCGCGGGATGCTGGAATACCCGCTCGGGAATTTCGAGGCGCTCGTCATGGGATACGGGGCCAAGCCGACCATCGCCGTGGAGGTGCGAGGGCCGGACGCGCTGCAGTTCGTGGTCACCTGGTAGAGCCCGCGCGGGGGCCCGCGCCGGCGGGAGGGTCAGCGCGGCGGGGGCGGGTGGGCGCTCGGCCATCCGCCAAGACGGGCGGCGTGGGAGCTTGCGCTGAGAACACCGCCCGGCATGTCTCCCTTCGGGCCATGCCAGCTGGGACGTTATGTTGCGCGCCACACAAGGCGCGCCTGGAGCGCTGAGCCCTCGGGGACCTTATGGCACCTCGGTCGGTGCTCGCCGCGCCCACCCGCCCCCGCCGCGCTGACCCTCCCGCCGGCGCTACGGTGGTGTAAGGGGGGCGGTTCATCCGATCGCGGAGCGATCGGGGGCGAAGCGGCTCGCAGCGATGTCGTCGACACCGCACGACAGGACGAGCCGAGCCCGACACCGTCGAATCGGCGGTGGTCCGAGATACTGCGCTTTCGGACGGAGTCAACCTGCTTGTCGCGAACGCGCCGTGTGGCGGAGGGCGTACGCGATGCCGCTCTGCAAGGTGCCGAGCGTGGTGATGCCGGACAGATCCACGCCGAGCGTGACCAGCGTCTGCGCCACGTCCGGACCGACGCCGGTGAGCACCACGCGGGTGCCGAGCAGCTGGGCTGCGCGCGCGGTCCGCGTCAAGGCGTCCGCGACGTGCGTGTCGATCGCGCGTACACCCGTGACGTCCAGGATCGCGGTGTGGGCGCCGTGATTGCTGATGCCGGCGAGCAGCGTCTCCATGATCTGCGCCGCGCGCGCGGTGTCGATCGTCCCCACCAGCGTCATCGCCACCACCCGGTCGGCGATCGGGATGAGCGGCGTGGACAGCTCCCGTAGGGCGGCCTGCTGGGCGGCGATGATCTTCTCCTGCAGCGCGGCCCGTTCGGCCTCAGCGTGCCTCAGCGTCGTGGTGTTGGTGACGACGCCGCCGAGGCCGATCGGCTCGCCACGCCCGTCGAAGATGGGGAATTTGACCGTGGAGAAATGGATGCTCGTGTCGCCGAGCAGCAGGACCTCCTCGCACTGTATCGCCTTCCCCCCGGTAAGCACGTCGCGCTCCCTCGCCACGACCTCGTCCGTGGCCTCGGGGGCCAGGGGGCTCAAATCATGTTCCTTCTTGCCGATGACGTCGACGACGTGCCTCCGATAGACCTCCGCGTGAGCGCGGTTGGTGAAGACATATCGCCCGTCGATGTCCTTGATGAAGATGGAGTCGCGCGAGTGGTCCACCAGCTGAAGCAGCAGCTGAAGCCGCCCGAGCAGCGCGTGCTCCCTCCACGGCGCGGCGCCGGCGTCCTCCACGATCGCCGCGATCTCGCGGGCGGCGCCGTCGTCGTCGCGCAGCACCGCGTAGGTCCACCGGCAGAGGCGCGCCTGCCCGTCTTTCGTCCTGCCCTCGCTCGTGACCGAGGCGAACCGGTTCTCCGCCCAGTCGCGCATGAGCGCGCGCACCGCGTCCGGGGACACGGGATCTGCGGCCACGAGGTCGGAGAGCGCGCGACCGACGGCCTCGCCCCCGCCCCAGCCGAAGACGCGCTCGGCGCCATCGTTCCACCGCGTCACCGTGCCATCGGGGCGCCAGCGGATCTGCGCTGGCTCCGGCGCGAGCAGCCACGAGAGCGCGGCGAGCGCGGCGTGAGCGTCCTCGGTCGCCGCGCCGCGCGGCGCTGCTCCCTCGGCCGCAGGGCCGCTCGACCGCTCCGCGAGCGCCCTCTCCAGCTCCTGTACGCGCGCGTGCAGCTCCGTGATCTCCGCCCTGAGCCGCCCGGTCTCCCCCAGCTCGTCATCTGCCATTGCTAGTTGCTCGACTGTATGCGGAGCGTGCGCGAGTCCGCAAGGTCATCGCGGAGCACACGCGGATCGGGGCAAACCGAGCGTCCCCTGGCCCACAATGCCGACCGGCATCGACCCGAGCTTCTGCCGTACGAGGTCGTGTCGCCACGCGCGCGAGGACGACCCGCAGGACGGTGGATGTCAGCGGATCGAGAGGGCGCTCACATCGGCTCGGGCTCGTTGGGCTCGGCCTTCTTCCTGGCGCTGGCGGCGCGGGACCGCTGCTCGGCGCGCCGGGCTTCTTCCGCCGCGTCCTCGTACGGCGAGAGCAGCCGGTCGCGGAGGAGCGCGTGCGTCTCGTCCCGGTCGTCGTCGTACTCGGCGTGGACCTGGACCATGAGCGTGCCGTACGCCTCGTGCCACGCCTCCACCGCCTTGAGCGCCGGGTCGGCGCTCTTCGCCTCGGTGACGCCGAGCTTCTGACCGTACAGCTCGGTCCAGCGACGCAGCCGGCCCACCTCGGCCGAGAGCCCGAGTCGCTCCACCGCCGCCTTCACGTCCTTGCGCTCGAGCGCCTTGATCATCGCGCTCATGCGCACCCATTGCTGGGAATGGACGAGCCGGACGAAATCGATGCCCGCCGAGAGCACCTCGGAGCGCACCAGCAGGGCGTCGCCGCGGCGCGCCGCCTCGTCCTCGGTCAGCGGCAGGATGCCGTCATGATCGAACGCGCGCTCGATGGCGTCGAGCTGGCCGTTGAACGCGCCGATGCAGCGATCCGCGCCGCGGTCGATCGCGACCATCGAGGCGTCGGTGCCGCCGAGCGCCGCGATGACCTCGGTCGCCGCGATGACGGACTGGGCCGCCGCATCGACCTTGGCAGATAGCTTGATCTTCTTCGATTTCAACGCCTCCCGGTGAGCGGTGAGCTTGGTTCCTGCAATGATACACCCGCTCGGCGTGAGCCGGCGGGCGAGAAATGCGGATTTGGTCATCCAGCCGGGGTATCGCCGTCTCCGTGTCTCGACAAGCGCACAGCACGTCTGCGGCGCGGGGGGGCACGCCGACGGCCAAGGCGCGTCCCTCCACCGCGGGCTGCACGCCAGCGGCGGTCCCCCCACCGTGGGCTGCACGCCGGCGGCGGTCCCCCCACCGTGGGCTGCACGCCGGCGGCGGTCCCCCCACCGTGGGCTGCACGCCGGCGGCGGTCCCCCCACCGTGGGCTGCACGCCGGCGGCGGTCCCCCCACCGTGGGCTGCACGCCGGCGGCGGTCCCTCCACCGCGGGCTTGCACGCCGAGGTGGTGCCCCACGGCAGCTCACGCTGCGGGCGACGGATTATCGAGCGGTCAAGGGCTGCGGCTTCTTGACGTAGCGGACGGTGATTGGCGGCGTCCAGCCAGGGATCGGCGATCCATACCGGTCTTTCATCGGCACGTAACGTTTCGTCATTGCGCACTCGGCTGCGGCCGATCCGAAGCCGTGGCCAGAGTCCTGCAGGACCATGGCCTGTCGGGGAGAGCCGTCGAGCTCGACGTAAACCCTCACGACAGCGGTGCCCTCGTCGATGGCGTTCTTTTCTGCCTCCTCGGGAAAACCACACGCCCACGTTCCACGGCGCGCCGGAAGCTCGCGCGCTGCGTCCTGCTGCGCGGCACCCGGCATCGCGGCCGTCGTGGCCTCGCATGCGGTCGCGGTCCATAGGGGCAGGAGCAGAAGCGTCGCGATCACGCGGCTGGGGCGTTCCATCAGGAGACGATATCACCGAGCGACTGCGGTGGTGTCGCCGCGCTGTCTCGCGCGACAATCGCGTGGGCGCCTCGTCCCACGGCGAGGTGGGTCGTGGCGAAGATCGACGCACGCGAGGCGCGCTTCTGCCCACGCGCAGACGGGACGGCCATAAGGCCACCGATCCATCTCCCCTCATCGCTGCACCGACCCCTCGTCCGAGCGCCACACCCGAGTCGCAGCTCCCCCGGAACACAGGTGCAACGTTCCCATGGCGCTGCAGCTCCCCCGCGCGCCGCCCGCGCCCTCCCGGCCGACCTTGCGCCCGCCCCCGCCCTTTGCGAGGGTCTCTGCCGGGCCGCCGAGCCCGTCGCGAGGACCACGCCCGATGACCACCAGCGAGATCGCGCTCTTCGTCTACGACAACCTCATGAAGGGCGAGGACCAGCACGAGTGGCTCGCGGCAGCCCGCCCGCTCGGGGCGGCGACCACGACCCCCCAGTACGCGCTCGTCGACCTGGGCACGAGCGGCGCCCTCGTCGAGGGCGGGCTCGTCGCCGTGACCGGCGAGCTCTACGCCATCGCGCCCGCCGCGCTCGCCGCGCTCGACGTGCACCGGGGCCACCCGATCCTGCACCGGCGCGCCGCCGTGCGCCTCGCCGACGGCCGGGAAGCCCAGGCCTACCTCCTCTCGATGGAACAGGCCGCAGGGTGCCGCCGCGTCCGCGAGGGCGACTGGCGGAAGCGCCGCGGCGCGCCCGGCGCCGCGCGAACCCGGGACAACAGCCCGCTCGTGAGCTGGGCAAAACGCCGCTTCGATCCCTCCCGCTGACCGGCCGCCGGCGGCGCGCGCCGCACACCCCCGCTCGCCCGTCCGCGCAGCTCACCCGCTCAGTCTGCACGCTCGTTCGCTCGCGCCGGCCTCACCGCCCCATCGCTTCGACGTGCCATCCGCTCGAGCGGCACCGCCCGCCCTCCACAGGTGCTAGGCAAAAGACGGAGGGACGCATGACGACGATCTCGGCGCATGACCGGGTCCCGGGCATCCACGGAGAGCCTGCTGCGGCCGCCGCCCCGCTCGCGGACGCCATCGTCGCGGCGTCCGCCGCGCTCTCCGGGAAGCGCGATCCGCGGCAGATCCACGACACCATCGTCGAGCAGGCTGCCCGGCTGCTCGGCGCCGACCTCTCGCTCCTCCACGACGCGCGCGCGCCCGCAGACGGCGTGCGCGCGATCCGCTTGCTCGCCTCCTCCGGCGTGCCGGGCGCGCTCCATGGGGCGCTCGGCGATCTCACGAGCACCCCGTCCCTCGCCCTGCGCGCCGCGGAGAGCCGCCGCATCGAGCACGCGGCGGCGGACGACGCCGCCCTCGAGCGCTTCGCCGACGTGCGCGCGATCGCGACCTGCCTGGAGGTCGGCTGGGTGCTGGCCGCCCCGCTGCTCGCCGCCGAGCGGCCGCTCGGCGTCCTCACCTGCGCGTTCGGCGGCCGCAGCGCGCCCGCGGCGGAGCTCCTCCCGCGCGTCCAGGCCCTCGTCGCGCTGTTCGCCCTCGCGCTCGCCTCCGCCGAGCGCGAGGGCGAACCGCGCGACGAGCGAGAGCCCGGCCGCGCGCCCGTCGCCGCAGCCGCGGGCGCAGGGGCGGCGGAGGCGGAGCCGCGCGCCGAGGCGCTCCTCCGCGACGCCCAGGCCGCGCTCCACGAGGCGAACGCCCGCCTCGCGGCGGAGCAGCAGTGGCTGCGCAGCATCATCGCGGACTTCCCCGTCGCGATCGCCGTCTTCGACGAGCGCGGCGGCCGCTCGCTCCTCGCGAGCCGCCGCTGCGAGCAGCTCTGCGACGGCCCGCACCCCCTCGCGACGCCCAGGTCCGCCGGGCGCGCGCTCCTCTGCGCGCCCGGCGGTCGGCCCCTCCTGCACCACGAGATGCCCCTCGTCCGCGCCGCGCGCGGCCAGGGAATGACCTGCGAGGAGCTGTGGTTCCGGAGGAGCGACGGGAGCCACATCCCCGTCGTGGTGAGCGCCGGCCCCGTCCGCGACGACCATGGCACCATCCTCGGCGCCATCGCCAGCTACGAGGACGTCACCCACTTCATCGAGCGCGAGCGGCTCCGCGAGGAGTGGCTCTCCATCGTGGCGCACGACCTCAGGCAGCCGCTCACCGCGATCACCGCGTGCGCGGGCATGCTGTCGCGGCGATCCGAGGCCGCCGACATCCGGGGCTGGAGCCGGAAGATCCTGGCCAGCGTCCAGCGCATCGAGCGGATGGCCGAGGACCTGCTCGACGCCTCCAAGCTCGAGGCGCGCCGCTTCTCCCTCGACCGGCAGCCGATGGACCTCTGCGCCCAGCTCCGCGCCGCCGTCGATCTCGCCAACATGGAGCGGCCGGAGCGCGCCGTCGTGCTCGCCGCCGACGAGGGCGTGCCGCTCGTCCACGCGGACGCGGCCCGCGTCGACCAGGTGGTCGGAAACCTCCTCCTCAACGCCGCCAAGTACGGCGACCCGAGCGCGCCGACCCGGGTGACGCTCTCGCGCCGCGAGGCCGAGGTGGAGGTCGCGATCGAGAACCGCGGGCCGGGCATCCACCCGGACGAGCTGCCGAAGCTCTTCCAGCGCTTCCAGCGGCTCACGTCAGGCCCGTCCAGGAGGAACCTGCCCGGCACGGGCCTCGGGCTCTACATCTGCAAGGGCATCATCGAGGCGCACGGCGGCCGCATCTGGGCGCGGAGCGAGCCGGACGAGACCACGTCGTTCCACTTCACGCTCCCGCTCTCCGAGGCGCCCCAGCGCGGCTGATCCCGCGCCCGCGGCGCGCCGGCGGCGACCTCCGCCGCGCCCGCGGCGCGCCGGCGGCGACCTCCGCCGCGCCTGCTCACGCGAGGTCCCGAGCGCCGCTCAGCCGTTCTTGATGCGCGCCACGATGGCGTCGGTGAGCGCCTTCGTGTCCGCCTTGCCGCCGAGATCGCGGGTGCGCACCCCGTCGACGTTCAGCGCGCCGTCGATGCCGGCGCGCAGGCGCTCGGCGAGATCCCGGCGGCCGACGTGGTCGAGCATCATCGCGGCGGCGAGCATGAGCGCGATCGGGTTCGCCACGCCCTTGCCGGCGATGTCCGGCGCCGAGCCGTGCACCGCCTCGAAGATGGCGGCGTTCTGGCCGATGTTGGCCCCGGGCGCCATGCCGAGGCCGCCGACGAGGCCCGCGATCTCGTCCGAGAGGATGTCGCCGAACAGGTTCGTCGTGACGATGACGTCGAACTGCCACGGGTTCAGGACGAGCTGCATCGCGCACGCGTCCACGATGCGCTCGTCGGTCGCCACGCGGCCCTCGAAGGCCTTGCTCACGTCGCGCGACGTCTCGAGGAAGATGCCGGTGAGCGCCTTCATGATGTTGGCCTTGTGGACGATCGTGACCTTCTTGCGGCCGTTCTTCTCGGCGTAGTCGTAGGCGAACTCGGCGATGCGGCGCGAGCCGACCCGGGTGTTCACGCCGGAGCCGATCGCCACCGCGTGCTCGTCGCTGCCGATCGGGATGTAGTGCTCGAAGCCCACGTAGAGGCCCTCGAGGTTCTCCCGCACGAGCACGATGTCGATGTTCTCGTAACGGCCGCCCGGGATCAGCGTGCGCGCGGGCCGCACGTTCGCGAAGAGCTTGAACTCCTGCCGCAGGCGCACGTTCGAGGAGCGGTATCCGCCGCCGATCGGCGTCTCGAGCGGCCCCTTCAGCGCGAGCTGCGTGCGGTGGATGCTGTCGAGCGTGGCCCGGGGCAGGGGATCGCCGGACTCCTTGACGCCGGCCATGCCGGCCACGCACGTCTCCCATTCGAAAGGCGCGCCGAGCGCGTCGAGGGCGCGCAGCGTCGCCTCCACGATCTCGGGGCCGATACCATCGCCGGGGATGAGGGTCGCAGGATGCTTCTGTGAGGTCACGGGCTCTGTCTCTCGGGCTCGGGGTGGTTCGCGTCCGTCCAGGAAAGTTGCACGCATAGTCGAGGTCAGCGCCGCGATCTACCTCCCGGGACGGTAGATCGCGGCCTCGACGAAGCGCGCGCCGCGCGTCCCGTCGTCATCGTCGTCACCGCCGTCACCGTCACGCTCCACATGTTTCAATTGTTTCATGCGCTCCGCGCTGGTCCGCGTGGGTCCGTGTCGCTCCGCGTGCGTCCGTTTTGTTTCATGTTGGTTTACGCACGATTGCTCGCCGGGGCGCATGTCCCTTGAGGATCCCCGCCCGCGCCGCCATCATGTCGCGCGCCCATGATCTGCCCGCGCTGCCACCGCGGCTACGCCGACCGTTCGTACGCGTTCTGCCCTGACGACGGCGCGCGCCTGGTCCAGTCCCTGTCGGCCGCGCAGCCCGCGCAGCCGACGCGGCAGTTCGGCGCCGTCCTCGAGGATCGGTACGTGATCCAGGGCTTCATCGGCGCCGGCGGGATGTCGCGCGTGTACCTCGCGGTGGACAGCCACACGAAGGAGCAGGTCGCGGTCAAGATCCTGAACCGCAACTTCGCCGCGGACCGGACCCAGCGCGAGCGGTTCCTCCGCGAGCTCGAGGTGGCGGCCGAGCTCGGGCACCCCAACATCATCCGGGTCCTCGACGCGGGCGAGCGCAAGGACGGGTCTCCGTTCATCGTGCTCGAGCTCCTCACCGGCGAGTCGCTCGGCGCCCTGCTCCGCCGCGAGGTGGCCGTGAGCGAGGCCGTCGCGCTGCCGCTGATACGTCAGGCGGCGTCGGCGCTCGCCGCCGCGCACGCGGCCGGGATCGTCCACCGCGACGTGAAGCCGGACAACATGTTCCTCGTCCGCTCCTCGAGCGGCCCGCGCGTGCTCAAGATGATGGATTTCGGCTTCGCCAAGGTGAGATCGGGCCCGGTGACCGCGGCCGGCCTGGTGCTCGGCACCGTCCCCTACATGGCCCCGGAGCAGGCCCTCGCCGATCCGGTCGACGGCCGCACCGACGTCTACGCGCTCGGGGTCACGATGTTCCGCATGCTCGCCGGCCAGCTGCCCTTCTCCTCGCCGGACGACGTGGTGGTCGTCGCCCAGCACGCCTGCGCCCCGGCGCCCCGGCTGAGCGCGATCCGCCCCGGCATCGACCGGCGCCTCGAGGCGCTGGTCGCCACCGCGCTCCGCAAGCTGCCCGGCAACCGCTTCGACTCGATGCAATCGCTCCTGGAGGACGTCGAGCGCATCCTCGGCGCCCGCCCCGGCGCTCCGATCGGCGCGCCGCTCCGGAAATCCCCCGACGTCTACGAGCCGGTGAACCCGGCGGCGCGCGAGGCGCTCAAGTTCCTGCGGCGCCAGCTGCCCTGAAGGGCACGCGGTGTCCCCGAGGGCGCGCGCCGCGATCGACGCGCGCCGCGATCGACGCGCGCCGCGATCCGCGATCGACGCGCGCCGAGGTCAGCGCGCGCCGAGGTCCTCGATGCGGTAGCCGTCCGGGTACGTGCGGCTCTTCATCTTGGTGAGCAGGTGCGGCGAGCGCCGGCGCGGCATCGCGCGCAGGAGCGGGCCACGCGCGCGGAGCGCCGCCTCCGCGACGCGGCGCAGCGCCGGCGGCGGCCGCGGCAGCCCGAGCGCGTCGAGCAGGGGGTCGTCGAGGATCGCGTGGATGACCTGCGCCCCGAGCGGCCACAGGGCCTTCGGCAGCATCCAGCCGAGCATGAGGTCGCGCGCCGCGACGGCGAGCCTGCGGTTGTCTTCCGAGAATCGCAGGTGCTCCGCCTCGTACTCGACGGTGAAGCGCTCGTACGCCTCGTAGCTCGGCGGGATGTCGCGGATGTTCATGAGCGTCCCGACCTGCTTCCAGTAGTGGTACGCCGCGAGCTTCTCTTTCTCGAGCAGCGGCCGCCAGGCGAAGCGCTCGTTCCAGCGGATGGGCTCGAAGATGAACGTCGACAGCGTGTACACGTACTCGTCGTTCGGGATGGTGTAGCGCCTGTGCTGCTGGTTCATGCGCCGCAGCGCCGCCCGGCCGCGCTCGCTGTCGTACCCGTTCTCCAGCATCTCCGAGAGGATGAGGACCGTGTCGTCGTAGCGCTTCTGGGTCCGCTGCAGGAGCTCCCCTGTCTGCACCAGGAGCGGCGTGCTCTTCGCGATGCCGAAGACGCGGAGCAGCGCGAGCTCGAGGGCGCGGTGCGTGTCCCACGGAAAATCATAGCAGGTCGAGAGAAACGCGATCTCCTGATGATCCTGGACCGGATCGAGGTTCGCCTCGATATGGTCGCGGATCGCATAACGCGATCGCGATTTGGGAGGAGCCCAGCGCATAGAGAGATCTCCTGAGTTGTATCCGGTCGATGACGGCCCGGTATCTATCATACCTCCTCGAATCCTCGCGGAAACGTCGTTGAGCCGGTGCGGACGCCAACACCGATGAGCCGACGCCGACGAGACGAGGTGAGGACGGACGCCGGGCGCGGCGTCCTCGACGGGGGGACGAGGCGGCCCGCGCGCCGGCGAGCCGGTGGTTCAGGGCTCCCGCGCGACCGGGCCGCAGCGGCTGCGCGGGGGACGGGCTCGGGACGTCCGGCCGGCCCCGCGCCGAAGGCCATGCGCCGGGGCGAGGCGCGCGTGCGCGGTCTGCGCGAAGGTGGCACCCTAGCTCCGTGCGGCCTGTCATCGACGACATGATCCAGGAGCTCCTTACTCGCCATCGGTCGACCGGCCGGGTGGACCTCAACGACATCGCCGACGTCATCGACCGCCGGCCGGTGTCGTACGAGGAGGTGGAGCACATCATCGACCAGCTCGAGTCCGAGGGGCTCCGGGTGGCCGAGCCGCTCGACGCGGGCGACGTCGAGGTGCTCCGCGCCGTCCTCGCGAGCGCGAGGCGGCTCGCGGCCGAGCTTGGGCGCACACCCACGATCGGCGAGATCGCGCTGGCCTCTGGCCATGCCCCGCACACGGTGCGCCGGGCCCTGGAACAAGCGGGGCGCGCCAAGACTTGTTGAAGAGGACGCACGCAGGCCGCGCCGGACACAGCGCAGCGCGGCAAGACGCGGGAGAGGCGGCAAGACGCGGCACAGAGCCAGACCGAAAGGGAGGCAAACAAAACGAAGGAGCTGCGCCGTTGAGGGCAGACCGGAGCTCTACGTCAGTGTTATTATCGAGATGGAGGGGAGCTCTGTATCCGTAGTCGATTGTTTCCTCTACGCGTCAGGGAAGGAAGGCTGGCCCGATGAACATCACGATCACGTTCCGGCACATGGTGGGTACCGAGGCCGTCAAAAAATACGCTCACGAGAAGGTCGCCAAGCTCCAGAAATTTCTTCGGCAGGCGATGACGGCGCAGGTGACCCTCTCCGTAGAGGGGCTGATGCACGTCGCCGACGTCCGCATCTCCTCCGGCAGCCTGGCGTTCCAGGCCACCGAGCGGGGGGAGGACATGTACGCGTCGATCGACACGGTCCACGACAAGCTGGAACGGCAGATCCGCGATGGAAAGGGGAGCACGATCGCGCGGAAGCGCGGCGGGACGAGCGCCGGCGAGTACGCCGCCGAGGTGGAGCGGGAAGCGGTGGCAGCCGCAGCCGCCGGACGCGGTCGATCCTGAGCCGCCGCGCTCCGCCGCCGGGGCGGCGGAGCGCGCCCGATCCGAGCCGCCGCGCGCGCCATGAGGTGGCGCGGCGGCGCGGCGGCGCGGCGAAATGAGGCCTGAGCCGCCGCGCTCGCCGTCGCGGCGGCGGCCTCCCGCGGGGAGGTGATGGCCCAATTTGCCCCGGAGCGATTCCCATGAAGGCGGGAAGGCGGGAAGATCATTGATCTTTTCTTCCCGCCTTCCCGCCTTCATGTTCAAATCCGGCCACCGCCCGCGGGGAGCTGCGCGCCCGCCGCGGCGGCGGTTGCCTGCCGCGGGTGAGCCTCCACGTTCGCCGTCGTGGCGGCGGCCTCCCGCGGGGAGCTGCGCGCACGCGGGCGACCCGCCCGAGGCGCTTGCTGCCCGCGCCGCGGCGCGAAGATCGCTCCCTCCAGGGACGCCGGCCGCGATAGCGTCCTTGAGTCGCGTACCCGAGGTCCCCAGGGTACGATGGCACGTCGGTGCGCCTGGCCCTGGCCGAGCGCCGCGCCGCCCGTACCCGTGCGCCACAAAAGAGCCCTCTCACCTCGCCGAGCGCCGAAATCAGCATGCAAGTCTGCGACATCTTGACCGCGCACCAGGTATCCGTCGCCAGCGAGCAGGAGGGGGTCGTCCGCTCCAAGGCGGACGCGCTCCGCCGGCTCGCCGCCCTGCTCGCGACAGGACAGCAGGGGGTCAAGAGCGAGGACATCGAGCGGGTGCTCGCCGAGCGCGAGCGCCTGCAGTCCACCGGCGTCGGCAGCGGCGTGGCCATCCCCCACGGCGCCATGGAGGGCGTCGATCGGCTGATCGGCGCCGTCCTGCTCTGCCCGAAGCCGATCGACTTCGACGCGATCGACGGGGCGCCGGTGTCCATCCTCGTCGCCGTGATCGGGCCGAAGCGGGCCACCGGGGAGCACCTGAAGACGCTCGCGCGCATCTCCCGCCTCCTGCGGGACGAGGCGTTCAGAAGGCGGCTGCTCGGCGCCTCGACCGGGCGGGCGGCGTTCGAGCTCATCGCCGCCGAGGAAGGGAGGTCGGTGTCATGAGCAGCTCGCGCGGCAGTACACAGGAAGGCGAAGGGGGCGGCCGGGTGCCCCCCGCGACCGGCGCGGGGCGGCTCGAGCGCCCCGCCCTCACGGTGCGGAGCCTCATGGCCGACGACGGGCTCGGCATCGAGCTCACGCTGATCGCCGGCGCCGCGGGCCTCGACCGGCCCATCATGAACACCCGCATCCAGAAGTCGGGGCTCGCGCTCGTCGGCCACTTCCACGGCATCGTCCCGACGCGGGTGCAGATCCTCGGGCAGACCGAGCTCTCGTTCCTCCACAAGCTCTCCCGCGAGGACCGGCTCCTGTCGCTGCGCGGCTTCTTCGAGCTCGGCCTGTGCTGCGTCATCCTCACGCAGGGCGACCAGCCGTTCGACGTGAACGGCTCCGGCGTCGGCTTCGTCCCCGTGCCGGAGCTCGCGCAGTGCGCCGAGGAGAGCGGGACGCCGCTCCTCGTCTCGGCGGTGCGGTCGAGCGTCACGATCACCGCCCTGCACGCGCTGCTCGACGACCGGCTGGCGCCGCGCATCCGCCTGCACGGCGTGCTCGTCGACGTCTTCGGCGTGGGCCTCTTGCTCATGGGGTCGAGCGCGATCGGCAAGAGCGAGTGCGCCCTCGACCTCGTGATGCGCGGCCACCGGCTCGTGGCCGACGACGCCGTCGAGTGCGACTACCGCCCGCCCGGCATGGTGTTCGGCGCGCCGGCCGAGCTCCTCCGGTACCACCTCGAGGTGCGCGGCCTCGGCATCCTCAACGTGAAGGACCTCTTCGGCGTCACCTCGATCCGCGAGCGCAAGCGGATCGACGTCGTGGTGAAGCTTGTCGAGTGGTCGAAGGACACCGAGTACGACCGGCTCGGGCTCGACGAGCGGTACCACACCATCCTCGGCGTGAAGATCCGGGAGCTCGTCATCCCGGTGCGCCCCGGCCGCGACATGGCGTCGATCCTCGAGGTCGCCGCCCGCAACGAGCTCCTGAAGAACGCCGGGTTCCACGCGGCGCGCGAGTTCTTCGGCAACGTCGAGGGCGAGCTGCTCCGGGAGCGCCCGGCCGAGGAGTCGTCGGTCCCGCCGCCGGTGCGGCTCGCGGAGGAGGGCGCCCCGCGCGGCGCGCCGCCGCACGGCCCGCCCCGCCCGCCGCGGCCCGGCCACGGCGTGGAGGTGCAGAGCCCGCCGAGCAGCGCCTTCCGGCAGCCCGTGGAGCGGGGGAGGCCGCCGGAGCGGCCCGGCACCGGGTTCGTCGCCACGGAGTCGTCCGTGAGCCTGCCGCGGCCGAGGAGGCGAGGGTGAGCGGCGCGCCCGACCCGCTGCCGCCCGTCCAGCCGCCGTCCGACGGCGCGACGGCGCGCGTCGTCGTCGTCACGGGCCTGTCGGGCGCCGGCAAGTCGACGGCGCTCCACGCCCTGGAGGATCTCGGCTTCTTCTGCGTCGACAACCTGCCCACCTCGCTCGTCCGGCCCGCGGTCGAGGCGTGCGAGGCGGGCGGGATCAACCGGATCGGGCTCGGCATCGACGTCCGCGTCGGCTCGTTCCTCGCGGGGGCCACGGCGGCGCTCGACTCGATCCGGGTCGGCCGCGACGTGGTGATCCTCTTCCTCGACGCCTCGGACGAGACGCTGCTCCGGCGCTTCAGCGAGACCCGGCGGCCGCACCCGCTGACGACCGGCGGCAGCGGCGCCATCGCGATGCTCGACGGCGTGCTCCTCGAGCGCGAGCGGCTCGCGTCGCTGCGGGCCAGGGCGACCATCGAGCTCGACACGACGCGGCTGTCGACGCACGACCTGCGCCGCGCCGTCCTCGAGCGGCTGCGCCCGGCCAAGGTCGATCTGCCCCGGATGTCCACCCGGTTCATCTCGTTCGGCTACAAGTACGGCATTCCGCTCGACGCCGATCTGCTCTTCGACGTCCGCTTCCTCGACAACCCGTATTTCGTCCACGGCCTGCGCGAGCTGACGGGCAACGACGAGCCGGTGCGGGAGTACATCCTGAAGAACGCGGACGCCCTCGAGTTCATCAGCAAGACCGAGCAGCTGCTCTCGTTCTGCATGCCGCGCTACGCCGACGAGGGGAAGAGCTACCTCACGATCGGCATCGGGTGCACCGGGGGCCGGCACCGCTCCGTCGTGCTCACCAACGTGCTCAGCGACAGCCTGCGGCGGAAGACGGGCCTCCCGATCACGGTCGTGCACCGGGACGTCGCCCGGGCGAGCAGTAGTATAGTACCCTCCGGGGCGGGTGAGGGCATGGCGGGGACGCCCAGCGTGGATTTCCGGCGGCTGCAGCCGGGGGCGGCCGCAGCGGAGTCGCGCCCGCCGACGGACAAGAGCGTGACGGGGGGCGAGCGGTGACGATCGAGGGGGTGACGAGGCGGTTCACCATCATCAACGTGCGCGGGCTGCACGCGCGCGCCGCGACGAAGCTGGTGCAGCTCGCGGGCCGCTACGACTGCGACATCTCGCTGACCGGGCCGGACGGGCAGTCGGCCAACGCGAAGAGCGTGATGGGCGTGCTCCTGCTCTGCGGCTCGATGGGCACCCAGATCGAGGTCCACGCGACCGGCGATCAGGCCGGCGAGGCGGTCTCCGCCATCGGCGAGCTGATCGCCTCACGCTTCGGAGAGAACGAGTGACGCCCGGCCGGGGGGCGCTCTCCGCGGAGGCTCCGGGCGATCACGCCGTCCCGGCGGACGCCGCCCGCGGCGACGCGATGGCGCCCGGCGCGCGGGGCGACCCGGCGGCGCCCGGCGCCCGCGGCGATTCGGGGGCGCCCGGCGCCCGCGGCGATTCGGGGGCGCCCGGCGCCCGCGGCGACTCGATGCCGCCAGGCGCCCGGACCGAGACGCTGCGGGGCATCTCCGGATCGCCCGGGGTCGCCATCGGCGCCGCCGTCGTGATCGGCGGGCACAGGACGGATCACCCGCGCCGCCGCGTCAGCTCCAGCGAGATCGGGGCAGAGCTCGAGCGCTTCGAGACCGCGGTCGAGCGCGCGCAGGACGAGCTCCGCGACATGGCGAAGCGCCTCGGCGACCACCGCGCCGAGGCGTCGATCCTCGAAGCGTACCTCCTGATGCTCGGCGACGAGGCGCTCGCCGACGCCGTGAGGCGCCAGGTCACCGAGGAGCGGCGCTGCGCCGAGTGGGCCGTCGCGGCCGCGTGCGAGGCGATCGCCGGCCGCTTCGCCGCCCTCGACGACCCGTACCTGCGCGAGCGCAGCCACGACGTCATGTTCGTCGGCGAGCGCCTGCTGCGCGCCTTCACCCTCCCGCCCCAGGAGCCGCCGTCCTCGCGCGACACCGGGCCGCTCTCCACCCGCAGCCTCATCGAGCTCCAGAACTCGATCGCCATGCCGGCGACGTTCGGCGCGGCGCTGCCGCGCTTCTCCGGGCCGACCATCCTCATCGCGCACGACCTCTCGCCGGCCGACACCGCGGCCATGGTCGACGAGCCGGTCGTCGGCTTCGTCACCGAGGTCGGCACCCGCACGAGCCACACCTCCATCATGGCCCGCGCGCTGGAGATCCCGGCCGTGGTCGGCGTCAGCGACGTGCTCCAGCGCGTGATCACGGGCGACGTCGTCGTGATCGACGGCCTGCGCGGCACGGTCGTCGTCCGGCCCGGGCCCGTCGAGCTCGCGGAGGCGCGCGCCCGCGCCGAGCGCCACGTCGCGCTCGCCAAGGAGCTCTCGGAGTCCAGGCACCGCGCGGCCGAGTCGAAGGACGGGGTGAAGGTGTCGCTCCGGGCCAACGTCGAGCTCCCGGCCGAGGCGATCCTCGCGCGCGACCAGGGCGCCGACGGCATCGGCCTCTACCGGACCGAGTTCCTCTACATCGACCGCACGTCCCCGCCCTCGGAGGACCAGCAGTTCGAGATCTTCCGCGCCGTCGTCGAGGCGCTCCGCCCGAAGCCGGTCACCCTGCGCACCTTCGACATCGGCGGCGACAAGTTCGTCTCCACCTTCCAGGTGCCGCCGGAGATGAACCCGATGCTCGGCCTCCGCGCCGTCCGGCTCGCGCTCTCGCGCCCCGACGTCTTCCTCGAGCACCTCCGCGCCATGGTGCGCGCCTCCGCTTACGGCGACGTGCGGATCATGATCCCCATGGTCGCCGGCCTCGGCGAGCTCCGGCAGGTGCGCGAGATGCTCCGCCGCGCGCAGGAGCAGGTGCGCGCCCGCGGCCAGCCCTGCGCCGACGAGATCCCGCTCGGCGTGATGATCGAGGTGCCCGCGGCCGCGATCATGGTCGACCATTTCGCGCGCGAGGCCGCGTTCCTCAGCCTGGGGACGAACGACCTCATCCAGTACGCGCTCGCGGTGGACCGGACCAGCCGCTCGCTCGCGTACCTGGCCTCGCCCTTCGACCCGTCGATCCTCCGGCTGATCACCAAGGTGATCCAGGCGGGCCAGGAGTACGGCCGCCCGGTCTCGCTCTGCGGCGCCATGGCGAGCGACCCGCTCGCCGCGCTGCTCCTGCTCGGCCTCGGCCTCCGCGACTTCTCGATGGAGGCGGCGGCGATCCCGGAGATCAAGGAGACGCTCCGGCGCGTGACGGTCGCCGAGGCCGAGGCGGTGGCGGCGGAGGCGCTCGCCTGCGCCACGGCCGAGGAGGTCGAGTGCTGCGTCGCCGCGGCGTTCGCGCCGGGCCTCTACGACCTGCTCACCGGAGAGCGCGAGGCGCGGTGACCGGCCTGCGCTCGGGAGAGCGCGGCGCGCGGTGACCCGCGCCGCAGGTCGACGGACTCGCCGTCTTCACCTCCTTTTCGCTTGAGCTCGCGGGGAGGGCTTCCTAGCGTGAAGCCGCTTCATGAAGTCCCGTAAAGCCATGGGCGCGGCGCCGGGGGCGACGACGCGGCCCCCCGAGGCTCCCCTCTCACCGGCGCGCGGCGCGGCGGCGCGCTCGTCCGCGGCGCCGGCCGCGTCGCGCGTGACGCACGCGACGCGCGCGCTCGCTGTCGGCGCGGCGGCGCTCGGCCTGTGCGCGGCGGGCTGCGAGCAGGAGCAGCCGCCCACGCGGCTCGTGGGCCAGGCGCACCTGACCCTGCTCCACACGTCGGACATCCACTCGCGGCTCTTCCCGTACAACCTGCAGCTCGGCCAGGTCGACGCGGGCCTCGGCCTCGGCGAGGCGACCTCCATCGCCAACGTCGGCGGCGCCGCGCGCATGTCCCATATCATCGGCCGCGAGCGCGCGCGCTCGTCGCGCGTGCTGCACCTCGACGGCGGCGACTGCTTCCAGGGGGCGCCGATCTTCAACTTCTACTCGGGCGAGGCGGAGATCCGCACCCTCGGCGCGATGGGCGTCGACGCGATGATCGTCGCCAACCACGAGTTCGATCGCGGCGCGCTGAACCTCGGCGTGCAGCTCCAGCAGAACGCGGGCTTCCCCATCCTCGCGGCGAACTACCTCCTCGAGGACCCCGCGCAGCCCGGCGCCTCGCCGCTCGGCGCGATCCTGCAGCCGTTCACGGTCTTCGACCTCGAGGGCCTGCGCGTGGGCGTCGTCGGGATGGGCAACCTCTCCAGCCTGACGTCGATCTTCGAGGCGCCGAACCGGCTCGGCGTCACGCCGCTGAACACCACCGAGGTCGCGCAGTTCTACGTCGATCTGCTCCGCCCCACCGTGGACGTCGTCGTCTTCGTCACCCACCTCGGGCTCGACGTCGACGAGCGGATGATCGAGACCACGACGGGCATCGACGTCGTCCTCGGCGGGCACAACCACATCGTGCTCCAGCCGCCGAAGCGCGTCCGCGACTGCTCGCGGTACTACGACGAGGCGGAGCAGCGCCACTACATCCTCCTGAACGACGAGCGCTCCCCGGAGGCGGGCGAGAAGCGCCGGCGCTACTGCACGCCGCGCGACGTGGTCCTCGCGCACTCCGGCGCGTTCGCGAAGTTCGTCGGCCGCCTCGACCTCGTGCTGTCCAAGGATCCCTCGGAGCTCGGCGCCGACTACGACCCGCTGAACGGCTACGAGGTGCTCTCGAACCGGTACGAGCTCTTCCCGGTGACCGAGAGCGTGCCGGCGGACCCGATCGTCGCCTCGGTGCTCGAGCCGTACGCGCAGGGGCTCGACGCGCTCGCGAACCTCGACCTCCTGGTCGGCTACGCGCTCGACGGCTCGCGCCGCGTCTCCACGAGCGGCGGCGACTCGCCGCTCGGCAACCTGATCGCCGCGGCGATGTGGCTGCGCCTCGGCATCCAGACCGACTTCGCCCTCACCAACACGACGGGCATCCGCGCCGACCTCGTGCCCGGCCCGGTGACCGTCGAGCAGATGTTCAACATCTTCCCCTTCGACAACTCGATCTCGAAGATGCAGCTCTCCGGCCTCGAGGTGCAGGACCTGTTCGACTTCGTGGCGCGCCGCTCGAGCGGCCGCGGGTGCGTGTCGCAGGCGCAGATCGCGGGCGCGCGGGTCGTCATCGACTGCGCCGCGCGCGCCTCCGAGGGCGCCGCGCCCGGCGTGGCGACCCACGTCTACATCGGCGCGCACGACCCGCCGATCGCGTGCCCGAACGGCGACGCCGACTGCCCGGGCGGCCTCACCGGCAGCTGCGACGTCGAGGCGAACCGGTGCTGGCAGCCGATCGACCCGATCGCCACCTACGAGCTCGCGACGTCGAACTACCTCGCCCAGGGCGGCAGCGGGTTCCGCGTGCTCCAGCGCAACACGACCCAGTTCGACACCCAGGTGCAGCAGCGCGACGCGCTCATCGACTACATCCGCGCCGGCCGCCCGTGCGGCGCGGACGACCGCGGCGAGCTCGCGTCGTGCCAGCGGGACGCCGACTGCGCCGGCGTGGGCGAGGGCTACGTCTGCGCGTGCCCCGAGTCGGTCGTCGAGGGCCCGGTGTGCAAGACCGGCGGCGCGCCGTGCGCCGAGGGCGCGTGCGTGCTCGCGCGCTGCCGCGACGACGTCGCCGCCTACCAGCGCGACGTCTGCGCCAGGGCGCCGACCCCGGAGCTGCGGCAGCAGTGCGAGAGCGCGCTCGCCCCGTGCAGCGCCGCCGGCGAGCAGTGCAAGTACCTCGCGTGCGTCGACCGGCGGCTCGGCAACTTCTCCGACGGCCGCCTGCGGATGGTGGGCCAGTGACGCCGCGGGCGCGGCTCCAGGCGGCCCTCCTCGCCGCGGCGCTCGCCGGGTGCGGCAGCGACGCCGGCCCGCCGCGGGGCGTCTCGAGCTTCTGGGTCCAGATCGTGGAGGTGAACGGGGCGGCGCCGCCCTCCGCCGAGGCGCCCCTCCCGGCCAACCGCGGCGACTCGGTGGACGCCTGGTCGTTCCGGATCGAGGCGCGCGACCCCGCCGGTCGCCGCGCGCCGTTCGACGGCATGGTCCGGCTCAGCGTCGAGCCCGGGGCCGTGGTCGACGTCGCGGCCGACGAGGCGGACCTCGCGGTCGGCCGCAACGTCCGCCTTCGCGGCGGCGTCGCGACCGGCGTGGTCCACGTGACGGCCGTCTACGGGCCCGCCCGGCTCTGGGCCGAGGACGTCGGTTACGCGCCCGCGCCCCGGGGCGGCCTGCCCGCGTGCGCCAACGGCGAGAACGACGACGCGCCGGGCGACGTGCTGATCGACTTCCCCGCCGACCCCGGGTGCGCGTTCGCCGACGACGACAGCGAGGAGGGCGGCACCTTCAGCGCCGGCGCGTCGAAGCCCGTCGCCTACGCCCTGCCGCGCGTCGCCGACGTCCAGGGGGGCGGCTCGGCGACGCCGTACGCGTTCGAGGGGATCCAGATCGACACCGCCGCGCCCCAGGAGGTCGTCGTCACGCGCGTCGCGAGCGACGGCTTCTACGTCACCGATCTGACCGGCCAGGACGGCGGGTACAACCACCTCTTCGCGTACAACTTCAACACCCCCGCCAACATGCGGGTCTGCGATCGGCTCCAGTACCTCGCCGGCACCGTGAACGAGTTCTTCGGCTTCACCGAGCTCTCGTTCCCGTCCTACGAGATCGCGCCGTTCCACGAGGGAGAGCCGTGCCCGGTCCCGGAGCCCGCGGTCCTCGACGCGCGGACGATCGCCGACCCCTCGGCCATGGAGCGCCTCGAGAGCGGGCTCGTGCGCGTCGAGGGCGTCCACATCAGCAAGAATTTCGGCCCGAAGCCCGCGCGGAACAACGTCTTCGCCCCGGAGCAGTCGAGCTGCGACCTCAACGGCGACGGCCAGGTCGACTTCGAGAGCCGGACCGAGGGGAGCTGCGCGAACGCGTGCTCGCGCGACCCCGAGTGCAGCGAGTGGACGAGCTACTCCGCGCGCGGCAACTACAAGGTCACGGACGGGTCGAGCATGATCCAGATCCAGACGGGCACGGTGAGCGCCTTCGATCCGACGTCCCACCGGGGCCGCGCGCTCGAGGCCGTGACGGGCACGCTCCGGAACTTCTCGGGCGGCTCGCTGAACTGGACGATCGAGGCCCGCTGCCCGGACGATCTCGTCTGCGAGGCGCCCGGCTGCGCGCCGGCCGCGAAGCCCTCGACGGAGGCCTGCGTGCGGCTGCGCAGCCTCAACGACAACGACGCGGAGACCAACTAGCCGCCGCCTCCCCCTCGCGGCCGCGCCGCGCCCTCGGATCCCCCAGGCCCCAAGGAAGCCCACCGCCCGCCATGCACCGAAGCGCGCTCCTCGCCCCCGCCGTTTCCGCGGCCCTGCTGCTCACCCTCGCCCCGCCGGCGCTGGGCCAGCCCCAGCCGGCCCCCGGTCAGGCCCCGCCGGCGCCCGCCGCGCCCGCCCAGACCCCCGACGCGCCCGCGGCGGCGCCCGCGCCGCCGGCCGACATCCCCCCCGCGCCGACTCCGGGGCCCGCCGCCCCGGTCCAGACCCCCGGCGCGCTGGGCCCGGAGCCCGCGGCGCCGCCGCCCGCCGCCGCGGCGCCGCCCGCCGCGGCGCTGCCCGCCGCGGCGCTGCCCGCCGGCGCCCTCCCGGCCCCCGGCGCCCTGCCGCCGGCGGCCGAGGCCGGGGCCGCGACCGCGCTGCCGCGGGTCGAGCCCCGCGTGACGATCCCGGCCGAGGAGCCGCCGGTCCGGGTCGGCGACGCCATGGACACGCGCCTCACCTGGACGTTCGGCGACGACGACGTGCTCCACGACACCGGCCAGGCGCAGCCGATCTCGCCGAACGTGAGCATCGGCGATCGCAAGCAATACCGGCTCTTCTTCGACAACCTCAACTCCCGCTTCAGCGGGCGCGAGAACCTGACGCACCTCGCGCTCTACAAGAAGATGCCGGGGTTCATCGAGGGGCTGGACACCGAGGCTTCGCTCGTCCTCCGCATCGACCTCGCCTCGCTGTCCAGGAACAGCAACAACGTCAATCAGGCGCTCTACGACGCAGGCTCGTTCATCCGCGCCTTCTATCACACGGACGGCAAGCCCGACGGCAAGACGGGGCTCGGCGTCACGCTCTGGCCCCTCGACACCGACCGGTTCCGCCTCGGCTACCTCTACGACATCTCGTGGGGCGGCACGAACGCGTCGATCAACCAATCGATCTTCCCGCGCATCATCGGCACCGCGCCCGGCGCGAAGGTGCAGTTCGACGCCGAGCGGTTCAGCGTCTTCGCCGGGTTCAAGGTCGCGAGCCTCACGCAGCTCCAGCGGGTGCTCACCCCCGGCACCAGCGAGGTCGAGGAGATCCGCATCGCGCAGACGAACTACGGCTTTCTCCTCGGCGGCGGCGTCGATCTCCACCCCTACGTGCACGCCGACCTCGGCGCCGGCTACTTCCAGCAGGGCAGGTTCGACTGGCCCGACGTCGCGGGCGAGCCGGTCTACACGTACGGCGCCTCGGCCCGCGTCGTCGCGCACACGAAGGGCGAGCCCATCCCGCAGTCGGTCGACTTCCTGCTCTACCGCAACGACCCGGACCGGCCGCAGGTCATCTTCAAGCCCGAGGCCTACACGCCGGGCAAGACCACCTGGGCCGTGAGCCTCGAGGCGTCGAACCTCTACCAGAACCTCAAGGACTTCGAGTCCGCGGGCGTGACCACCCGCCAGGCGGCCCGCGCCGGCGCCCTCCAGGCGGTCCTCAAGTCGGGGTACGCGCGCGCGAGCGTCACCGGCATCTACCGCGATCTGCCGTTCGTGCTGCGCAACCAGCCGAGCTTCATCCCCTTCCAGAGCATCCCGGAGACCCGCGGCGCATCGACCGACGACGAGCTGTTCTTCGCCCTGGCGGCCGACTACTACATCGCGCCGGCGCGGCTCACCCCCGGCATCGGCGCGGGCCTCCAGCTCCCCGCCACCTTCAAGACGACGTCGTTCGACCTCTACAGCGCGCCGATCGCGCGCACCGTGGTCGTGCGCGAGCAGGGCAACCTGTCCATCCTCCCCTACGACCGGTCCGCCGTGCCCATCTTCCAGGCCCGCGTCAGCCTCAAGTGGGACATCAGCCGGATCCTCTCCGCGGTCGCGTGGGTCCAGTACGTGCGCGACAACAACGGCACCTTCATGGAGCGCGACCCCTCCGAGGGCACGCTCGCCCTGCGCACCTTCGTGAACCCCGACTTCGTCGGCGGCGGCGTCAGCGCCCAGGCCCGCTTCTGAGGGTCGCGCGGGCGCCGCGCGCCCCCGCGGCCCGCGCTCACCGCGGCTGGAACCCCTTGAACGCCGCCAGGGCCCGCTGCGTGCTGCTCACGGTCTCGACGATGCGGAAGCCCCCGCGGAGGTAGAACCCCTCGAAGTGCAGCACGCTCTCGCCCTCGGCCGGCTCGATCTCCCAGTACCGCGAGAGGTCCCGCGACGTGCCGAGGACGGCGATCCGCCGCCACCCGCTCGGGATCATCCCCGTCCACTCCGGGCCGCGCTTCTCCGTCAGCTCGAAGTCGTCGCGGCTGTGCTTCACCCGGAAGCTCGCGTCCGGGCCCGAGCCGATGCGCGCGTCGAGCGGGCCGCCGGGCGGCCCCTTCGCGTCCTGGTCCTGCCGGCGCGGCCCGCGCTTGCTCACCCGGTAGCTCGCGACCGAGTGCGGATCGAGGTAGTAGGTGCCGCCCTCCTTGTTCGCGCGCAGCCGCCCCGCGTAGATCGCCTGGCGCACCGCGCTCTCGGAGATGCCGAGCTGCTGCGCGGCCTCCGGCACCGTCATCGTGTAGCGCGTCCGCGGCGTGGCCACCGCCGACTCGGGCGGCAGCCGCTTGCGCGCCAGGCAGTCGAGCATCACGTGGAATGCCGGATCGCGGTACACGTCGGCCGTCGCCACGCTCCGCCCCGCGACGGCGGTCTTGTCCAGCAGCGGGTTCTCCGGACCGAGGACGAGATCGGTCAGGTCGGCCTCGGACACGGCGGGATCCCGGGCCGCCGCCAGCACCCGGCACAGGAAGGTGCCGAGCTCGCCGACCGGCGTCGCGAACTCGACCGTCTCGCCGGACAGCAGCGTGTATTGCGTCTTCATCTCGCCTCTTCGCAGCTCGTCGTGTGCGCTCTCCAGCACCGCGCGCCGCGCGCGTGCCCGGGGCTACGCGAGCCCGATCCGTCCGTGAGGCGGACGAAGTCCCTCGCGCGCGCCAGTGCCGGCGCGCGCAGGCGGATCTCACCCCACCGGGGACGCCGCGCGCGCGGCCCCCGCCCCGAGGGCCAGGACCGCCCGCACGCCGCCCCCGTCGGGCACGCGTTCAGCGCCGCAGCTACGGATTACTGTATGCCCGTTCAGGTAGTTCCGTCTAGTGCCTTTGCGCGCCGGTAGGACAAAAGTCGTCCGCCTCCGGCGACGCCGCACCGTCCGCAACACTCCGAAAATACACATTTATTCTGCGTACTCAGAACGCAGGAACTCGGCGGAAAAATCGTCGCAGGCTCGCGAGGCGGGGCGGAACGGCGGCCGCGGTCGGCCTACGGCACCCGGGGGTGGGCGGGCGCTGTTCAGGTCCGTGTGGGGCGCCGTCTGTTCAGGTGGCGGGCTTCTGCCGCGTCGTCTCGGCGAGGGTCTCGACGGTGTCGGGGTCGTGGTCGCGGATGCAGTCAACCCCGTTGCGCTCGAACTGGATGGCGGCGGCCAGCGCGGCCCGGCTTCGCTCGCGGTCCATGGCCCACGCCGCGTGCCGCACCAGCAGCGCGAGCGAGAGCGCCCGGCCGAGGGTGATCGCGACGCGGCGGGCGCCCGCCTCGAGGCCGGGGCGGTCGGTGGCGGCCATCTCCTTGATCCACGCGCGGGCGTGGGACACCGCGCGCGACGCCGCCGTCTCGGCCTCGGCGAGCTTCGGCTCGACCACGCCCGTGAGGAGGCGCGCCACCTCGGCCGCGAGGATGTCGAGCGAGCCGTCCTTCAGGATCACCCGCAGCGCGTCGAGGGCGAGCACGTTCGTCGTCCCCTCCCAGATCGGCAGGACCTGCGCGTCGCGCAGGAGGCGCGGCAGCCCCGTGTCCTCGATGTAGCCCGCCCCCCCGAATGCCTCCAGCACCTCGCTCAGCACCGACACCGCCTGCTTCGCGGTCGTGAGCTTCGCGATCGGGATCATCAGCCGCAGGAGCTTCGCCTCCGACTCGGTGAGCGACCCGGTCTCCTCGCGCCCGAGCAGCTCGATCGCGCGGAAGGTCAGGTGGAAGGCGCCCTCGAACTCGGCCTGGAGCTCGGCGAGCGTGTCCATGTGCAGCGGCTTCTCCGCCAGCGTCGCGCCGAACAGGGCGCGGCGCTGGGCGTAGGAGCGCGCCAGCGCGAGCCCCCGGCGCATCCCCGCGACGGCGGCGATCGCGTTCCAGGTCCGCGTCACGTTCAGCATCGGCGCGATCGCCCGGACGCCGTTGGTGAGGCCCGTAACCGGCGTCGCGAGGACGCCGTCGAGGGTGATCTCGGCGGTGGGGACCTTGCGGGTGCCGAGCTTGTCCTTCAGCCGGTTGATCAGCACCCCCTCGCGGCGCCCGTCCTCGGCCGCGAGCTCGACGTAGAACAGCGCCAGCCCGCGGCTGCCCTCCGGGTTGCCCTCGGGGCGCGCGAGCGCGAGCGCCATCTCGGACGTGGCCGCCGAGGCGAACCACTTCGTCCCGTACAGCCGGTACGCCCCGTCCGGCCCGGGCCGCGCCACGGTCTCGCTCCGCCCGACGTCCGAGCCGCCGGTGCGCTCGGTCATCCACTGCCCCGACGTCCAGGCGCGCGCCGGGTCGCGGCCTGTAAGGCGGGGCACCGCGCGGTCGATGAGGGCGCGGTTGTCGCTCGCGAGCAGCGCCCGCGCGGCGCCGTCGGTCATCGCCAGCGGGCACGTGTAGACGTCGCTCGACGCGTCGAAGAGGTACGCGAGCGCGAACTGGTGGACGCGGGAGAACGCGCCGTGGGCCCGCTCGTACGCCGTCGCGACGACCCCGTGCTCGCAGGCGATGCGCGCCGCCTCCTTCCAGAGCTGCGTCACCTCGACCCGGTCGACGCGCTTGCCCCAGGCGTCCCACGACGTGAGCTCCGGCTCGTTCTCGCGGTCGGCGAGCTGCAGGCGGTAGAGGCGGCCGCCCGCGAGCTCGCCCATCTCCCGCAGCGAGGGCGTGATCGACGCGGCCGCCTCGCGCGGCAGCACCCGCGCGAGGTAGGACCGCAGCACGCGGTCGTCGTCGTACTGGTTCCCGAGTGATGGGGGATCTTGATAGAAAGCCACCGGACGACTCCTGGGTTGGTGCGCCGCGGCCCGAACCGTGCGACGCGGACGCGTCGATCGGGTCCCGCGCGCCCTCCGGCACGCGCGGCGACTCGCAGCCTCGAACCTCTCGAAGCTACTGAACCCGTCCCATCCGGTTCAACAGGAAGCCGAGAGCCTGCTCGCCATGACGCGGCGAACGGTGAACCTCGGCTGTCAATTTCGCTGCACCGGCCGGTTTCTGTGCGCTGTTCGGGTGCCGTGTCGCACGGAAAGAAGCTCAAGTCGCTGATTGTGCGGTTCTTGACTTCCCCGATGCACCAATGCATAGGACTGGCGGTGAAGCTCTCGAACAAGGGTCGCTACGGTGTGCGCGCATTGTTCGATATCGCGTTCCACAACGACGGGCGGCCGACGCAGATCCGCGAGATCTCGGAGCGAGAGGTCATCCCGGCGCGGTTCCTGGAGCAGATCTTCCAGGACCTGAAGAAGGCCGGGCTCATCAGCTCGAAGCGGGGGCCGCGCGGGGGCTACCACCTGGCGCGGCCCGCGAGCGAGATCAGCCTGGGCGACGTCGTCCGCGCCCTGGAGGGGCCGGTCGCGGTGATCGCGCCGGACGACGAGGGCAACCCGGAGAGCTCGACGCTCGACCCGCCCACGGCCGTGTTCCACGATCTGGCGCTCGCGATCGAGCGCTGCTTCGACGCGGTGTCGATCGCCGACGTCTGTGAGCGCGGGGTCGAGCTCGGCGTGCGCCGCAAGGGGCGGCCGGAGCGGTCGACCTACGTGATCTGAGCCGACCTCCCATGAGAAGCCCTGACCGAGACGACCCGTCCCCCGGCGTCCCCCGCGCACCCGCGGGGGCGGCCGAGCTGCCCCCGCTGCCCTCGCACCCGCGCGTCGTCGACAGCGTGCTCGACCTCGTGGGCGACACGCCGCTCTTCGAGATCCGCCGCGTCGACGCGGCGACGCCCCGGGGGCGCGTCTTCGGGAAGGCCGAGCAGCAGAACCCGGGCGGCTCGCTGAAGGACCGGATCTGCCTCGCGATGATCGAGGGCGCCGAGGCGCGCGGGCTGCTCGGCCCGGGCGCGGGCGGCGTGGTCATCGAGCCGACGTCGGGCAACACCGGGATCGGGCTCGCGATCGTGTGCGCGGCCAAGGGGTACCGCTGCATCCTGACGATGCCGGCGAGCATGAGCCTCGAGCGCCGCCAGCTGCTCGAGGCCTACGGCGCGGAGGTCGTGCTGACCGAGCCCGAGCAGCAGATGGAGGGCGCCATCGAGAAGGCGCAGCAGCTCGCCGCCGAGATCCCGGGCGCGATCATCCTCGGCCAGTTCGACAACCCCGACAACCCGCGCGTCCACGCGGAGACCACCGCGCGGGAGATCCTGCACGCGATGGCGGGGCTCGACGCGCCCGGGCGGCCCGGCCCGCGGCAGTCGCTGAGGATCGACGCGTTCGTGGCGGGCGTGGGGACGGGCGGGTCGGTGAGCGGCGTCGGGCGCGTGCTCAAGCGGCTGCGCCCCGCGACGCGCGTCATCGCGGTCGAGCCCGAGTCGTGCGCGACGATCTCGCGCGGCGAGCGGGGGCCGACGAAGATCCAGGGGCTCGCGGCGGGGTTCGTCCCGGCGAACTACGATCCGGGCGTGGTGGACGAGGTGCGCACGGTCAGCGATCGCGCCGCGTACGAGATCAAGGCGGCGCTCGCCCGGCAGGAGGGGCTGCTCGTCGGCATCAGCGCCGGCGCCGCGGTGCGGGTGGCGCTCGACGTCGCGCGCGAGCTCGGCCCCGACGCCAACGTCGTGACGGTCCTGTGCGACACCGGCGAGCGGTACTTCAGCCTGGACGAGTACTTCCGATGAGCGGCGGCGGCGGCGCGACGGTCCGCGGGTGCGTGCTCCTCGTCGGGGCGGGGGGCATCGCCGCGCCGGCCGCGCTGGCGCTCGCCGCAGGGGGCGTGCGGGAGATCCGCGTGGCCGACGACGACGAGGTCGAGATCACGAACCTGCACCGGCAGATCCTGTTCGACGCCGACGACGTCGGCCGCCCGAAGCTCGACGCCTTCGCCGAGGCGCTGCGCCGCCGCCACCCGACGCTCCGGGTCGATCGGCGGTACGGCCGCTTCACGCCGAGCGCGGCGGCCGCCCTGATGCCGGGCGTCTCGGTCGTGGTCGACGCGACCGACAACTTCGCGTCGCGGTTCCTCATCGCCGACGTGTGCCGCCTCACCAGGACGCCGGTGGTGCATGCGGCGGCGATCCGCTGGCGCGCGACGGTGATGGCGGTCGCGGCGGAGGGGCGGCCTTGTTACCGCTGCCTGTTCGAGGACCTGCCGACGGGGAACGCGCCGGACTGCGCGACGGCCGGGGTGGCGGGCCCGGTGTGCGGCGTGGCCGGCGCGATCGCGGCGGATCGGGCGCTCGCGATCCTGGCGGGCGACGCGTCGGTCTACGGCCGGATCGCGACGTACGACGGCCTGTCGGACACCCTGCGGAGCGTCCCCGTCGCCGCCCGCCCCGCCTGCGCCCTGTGCGGCGAGCGCGCCGACATCGCGACCATCGACGCGTCCCGTTACGTGATCTCGTGTGCTGCGGAAGGGGACCGCGAGAGCGGATCCCCGACCCTCGTTGAAGGGGACCGCGAGAGCGGATCCCCGACCCTCGTTGAAGGGGACCGCGAGAGCGGATCCCCGGCCCACCTCAACACTGGAGAGCATGACCATGGCTGACACCGCGACCGTCCGCATCCCGACCCCCCTTCGCCCCCTCACCGGCGGGCAGGACGAGGTCAAAGTCGCCGGCGGCACCGTCGGCGAGCTGATCGAGAACCTCGAGAAGAGCTACCCGGGCATCCGCGACCGGCTCCTCGACGAGAAGGGCGTGCGGCGCTTCGTGAACATCTTCGTGGGCGACGAGGACATCCGCTTCCTCGACGGGCTGAAGACGCCCGTGAAGGGCGGCGATCAGGTCGCGATCGTCCCCGCGATCGCCGGGGGCTGAGGTGGACGACCCGCGCTATCTCCGCCAGGTGCTGCTCGCGGAGATCGGTCCAGAGGGACAGGCGAGGCTCGGGGCGGCGACGGCGCGCGTGCTCGGCGGCAGCGGCGATGGCGCGCCGCCGCTCGCGCGCGAGGTGGCGGAGCGCTACGCGCGCGGGGCCGGCTTCGGCGCGCTCGCGGAGGGCGCGCTCGACGTCGACGCGCTCGCGCCCGCGGACCTCGTCGCGTCGCCCGCCGCGCGGGCGGTGCTCGCCGGGGCGCGGGCGGCCCTCGCCGAGATGCGGGCCGCGCTCGGCCGGGGCGCCGGGGCGGGGCAGGGCGGCGCGGCGGGAGGTGAGCCGTCATGAGGCTCTCCCTCGCCCGCTCCCGCCGGATCGCGTCGGTCGTCGACGCCGTGGGCGACACGCCGCTCGTGCGCCTGTCGCGCATCGGCCGCGAGACGCCGTCGGTCGAGGTGTACGCCAAGCTCGAGTTCACGAACCCGGGCGGCTCGGTGAAGGACCGCGCCGCGCTGCGGATGATGAGCCGCGCCGCCGCCGACGGGCGCCTCACCAGCCAGAAGACGCTCATCGACTCGACGAGCGGCAACACCGGCGTCGCCTACTCGCTCTTCGGCGCGGCCATGGGCTTCAAGGTGGCGCTCGTCATGCCGTCGAACGTGTCCAAGGCGCGCAAGGACATCGCGCGCGCGTTCGGCACGGAGCTCATCTTCAGCGATCCCATGGAGGGCTCCGACGGCGCGATCCGCCACGTGCGCGCCCTGGTCGAGAAGGATCCGGAGAGGTACTTCTACCCGGACCAGTACTCGAACGAGGACAACCCGCTCGCCCACTACCACGGCACCGCGCGGGAGATCCTCGAGGCGGTCGGCGACCGGATCACGCACTTCGTGGCCGGGGTCGGCACGAGCGGCACCATCGTCGGCACGAGCCGGAGGCTCCGGGAGCACCACCGGCCGATCCGCTGCATCGCGGTGGAGCCCGCGGACGCGCTCCACGGGCTCGAGGGGCTCAAGCACCTCCCGAGCTCGCTCGTGCCCGCCATCCACGACGCGGGCGCGTACCACGAGACGATGCGGATCACGACGGAGGAGGGCTGGGACATGTCCGATCGCCTCGCGCGCGAGGAGGCGCTGCACGTCGGGCACTCGGGCGGCGCGGCCGTCTTCGCGGCCTTCGAGGTGGCGAAGCGCCTGCACCGCGAACAGCAGGGAGGGTGCGTGGTGGCGATTGTCCCGGACCGGGGCGACCGCTATTTTGCGCCCATGAAATGGGAGAAGCGTTACGTATGGTGATGTCTCACCCGTGGACGGCCGGCGGGGTCGTCCTCAAGGCGGACGTCCTCAAGGCCGTCGAGGCCGAGGCGCTCGCCGGGTACGCGCGCGACGAGGAGGCCTGCGGGTACCTGAAGGGGCCCGCGGGCGAGCCGCTGCTCTGCGACGAGCACGTCCGGATGGAGAACATCGCGAACAAGCTCCACGCCGTCGATCCGGAGCGGTACTTCCGGACGGCGCGGACGTTCTTCGACTTCAACGGCAAGCGCTTCTCCGACGCCGTCGAGAAGGGGGCCGCGGCGGGTCGCCCCGTGAAGGTGCTCTATCACTCGCACCTCGACGCCGGCGCCTACTTCAGCCCGACCGACGCCGCCATGATGAGCGGCGGCGAGCCGCCGGCCGAGGAGGGGGGCGCGATCGTGATGGGGCCCGGGCCCGCGTTCCCGCTCGCGTTCCTCGTCACCAGCGTGCGCGGCGGCTCCGGCGACGGGGGCGAGCCCCGCATCGCCGAGCACCGCCTCTTCGTCTGGGACGGCGCCGCGTTCGTCGCGTCGACGTTCTCCGTCGTCGATTGAGCTCATCGCGCCGGGGCGCGTCCGCCGTCCTCGCGCTGCCCGCACCCGCTTGCAGGCATCCGCTCCCGAGGCCCAGAGAGGCCGATTCCGCAGTTGTCACTCGATCATCGAAGGAGTTGCCTAAATGTCAGGTTTTGTTGTCTGGTTCACCGGGTTGAGCGGCGCGGGCAAGAGCACGCTCGCGGCGATGCTTTCGGCCGAGCTCCGCGCCCGCTCCGTCCACGTCGAGGTGCTCGACGGCGACGAGGTGCGCACGAACCTCTCGAAGGGCCTCGGGTTCTCGAAGGAGGACCGCGATACGAACATCCGGCGGATCGGATACGTGGCGAAGCTCATCGCCCGGTCGGGCGCGTGCGCGATGACGGCGGCCATCAGCCCGTACAAGGCGATCCGCGACGAGCAGCGGGCGCAGACCCCGCGCTTCGTCGAGGTGTACTGCTCCTGTCCGATCCCGGTGCTGGCGGAGCGCGACGCGAAGGGGCTCTACAAGAAGGCGCTCGCGGGCGAGATCAAGAACTTCACGGGCATCGACGACCCGTACGAGGCGCCCGAGAACCCCGAGGTGGTCGTCTACACCGACAAGGAGACCAAGGAGGAGGGCCTCGCCAAGATCCTCGCCAAGCTCGAGGAGCTCGGGTACATCCCGCGCCGCGGCGCCGCGGTCGCGGTGTCCGGCGCTGCCGCCGCGGGGGCGGCGGCGGCCGGCGCCCGCGGGCTCATCGCGCCGCACGGCGGCGAGCTCGTGAACCGGTGGGCCGAGGGCGCGGAGAAGGCGTCGCTCGCCGAGCGGGCGAAGGGGCTGCCGGTCATCGAGCTCGACGAGCGGACCGAGAGCGACGTCGAGATGATCGCGATCGGCGCGTTCTCGCCGCTCCGCGGCTTCATGAACTCGAAGGACTACCTGCGCGTGGTGCGCGAGATGCGCCTCGAGAACGGCCTGCCGTGGTCGATGCCGATCACGCTCGCCGTCTCGGAGCAGGCGGCCGAGGGGCTCCGCGTCGGGTCCGAGGCCGCGCTCCGCGCGCGCGACGGCCGCATCGTGGCGGTCATCGAGCTGAGCGACAAGTGGCGGCCGAACAAGGAGCTCGAGGCGCAGGAGGTGTTCCGGACGACCGAGACGAAGCACCCGGGCGTCGCCTACCTGATGGGCACGGGCCCCGTGTACGTCGGCGGCGAGATCCGCGTGCTGGAGCGGCCGGTCGAGTCGCCGTTCCCGGCGTACGACCGGGGCCCGGCGGTGACGCGGGCGTATTTCGCCGAGAAGGGGTGGCGCCGCATCGTCGGCTTCCAGACGCGCAACCCGATCCACCGGGCGCACGAGTTCATCACCAAGACGGCGCTGGAGATCTGCGACGGGCTGATGATCCACCCGCTCGTCGGCGCGACGAAGTCGGACGACATCCCGGCGGACGTGCGGATGCGCTGCTACGAGGAGCTCATCGCGAAGTACTATGTGAAGGACCGCGTCCTGCTCTCGATCTACCCGGCGGCGATGCGCTACGCGGGCCCGCGCGAGGCGATCTTCCACGCGCTCGCGCGCAAGAACTACGGCTGCTCGCACTTCATCGTGGGGCGCGACCACGCCGGCGTCGGAAGCTACTACGGTACCTACGACGCGCAGGAGATCTTCAATGCCTTCAGCCCCGGAGAGCTCGGCATCACGACGCTCAACTTCGAGAACGCGTTCTACTCGACGGTGGTCGGAGCGATGGCCACCGCGAAGACCGCGCCGGGCGACGCGTCGACGCAGGTCAACCTGTCGGGCACGAAGGTGCGCGAGCTGCTCCAGCGCGGCGAGCTGCCGCCGCCGGAGTTCTCCCGCCCGGAGGTCGCGCGCATCCTCATCGAGGCGATGCGCAAGTCGTCGTAGCCGTTCCGGCCTGATGGCGGCGGCGCGCGGCCTCGTCGAGCGGGGCCGCCGCGCTGCCGTCGGCGCCGCGCGCGGCGCGGCCCTCGCGGGCCTGACCGCGCTCGCCGGCCTCACCGTGGGGGCGCCGGCGCGCGCGGACCTCAGCGACGACGCCGCGCGCGTCGCGCGGATGTGGTCGCTCTCGGGCGCGCGCGTCGCGCGGCTCCCCCCCATCTTCATCGAGCACGGCCGCCTCCGGGTGCTGGCGATCGATCCGCCGCCGGCCGGCGTGGCCGGCGCGAGCGGCGCGAGCGGCGCGGCCGGACCGAAGGCGGAGGAGTGCCTGACCGTCGCGTTCCTCGCGCCGCGCATCGTGGACTTCACGATGGAGCCGGAGTCGTCCTCGGGCGAGCTGTCCGCCCTCGAGGGCCTCGTGCACCGGCTGCGCGGCCAGGATCCCGAGGACGAGCGCCGCATCCACAGCGTCGCCGGGGCCGCGGCGATCGTCCGGTGCGGGGACGCGCGCGAGACGCTGGGCCGCATGGCGCTCGAGGTGCTGTCGCCGCGCGGCGCCTTCGAGGTCGTGGTCGCGGCGTCGAGCGGGCCGCCGGAGCCGCTCGAGGCGATCCTGCCGGAGCGCGTGTCGGGGCCCGTCGCGCCGCGCGGCGACCCGGGGCGGCCGGCCGAGCCGGGGCCGCTCGACGCCCGCGTCGCGCGCGCCGCGCGCCGGGCCCGCGCCGAGGGGGCGCCGCGCGTCGCGCCGCTCGACATGCGCGCCTCGACGGTCGGGACGGGGCAGTTCTCGGTCAAGCTCCCCGAGGGCTGTCACCGGCTCGACCTGATGGCCGAGGTCCCGAGCGCCACGGTGCGCCGCGCGACCGATCTGGACGCCGAGGCGCGCGAGGCGGGCACGGGGCGGCTGCTCGATCGCGACCGCTCCGACGCGCCCGACGCGCGGCTCGACTTCTGCCTCGGGGAGCCCGGGGTCGTCGAGGTGCCGTTCCTCGGCGCCGCGGGCCCGGTCAAGGTCGTGCTGTCCGACGCGCAGTGGCCGATGCCCCCGCACGTGCCGGGGTACTTCGGCGCGCGCGCCCGGGGCAACCTGGCCGCCGCGCTGAAGCGCCGCCACGCGCCCGCGCCGCGCGCGCAGGCGATCGCCGAGGCCGTCGGCGCGCAGGGCGACACGCTCGTCCCCGTGGAGGTCGAGCCGGGCCGCTGCTACTTCGCGGCGGCGGCGCTGGTCCGGGGCGAGATGCGCGCGCTCCGGATCTCCGTCGAGGTGGGCGACCGCGCCGCGCGCGACGACGCCGGCGAGGGCGGCGAGGGCGGCGGCGTGGCCTTCTGCTCCGACGTCGAGGAGAGCGCCGCCCTCCGCGTGTCCGCGCGCGGCGGCTCCCCGGTCTGGGTCCTCTCGGTCTGGCCCATGGACTGACGCGGCGGTCACTCGGCCGGGCGCGGGCGCCTCCGGCGCTGCGTGGTGTGCCCCGACGCGGGGCTGGCCACGGCGCCGGGCTGGGCCCGCTCCGGCAGGAGCTGGCGGAGCTGCCACGCCTGCAGGAACGCGCGCCGCTCCGCGTCCCGGAGCGCGTGCTGGTGCTGGCCCATCATGAACGCCGGCACGACCAGCATGAACAAGGTGGTCAGCGTCAGCGCCGTGATCGTCGGGACCTTCGAGTGCTCGACGGCCTGGGGCAGGATGACCATCGCGCCGCCGGTGAACTCGTACGAGCGCGGCAGGATGCCCGAGTACTCGATCCACGCGGCGGCCAGCACCGCGACGCAGCCGGTCACGACGACGGCCACGCGGTAGGCCGTCCGGTACGTGAACGAATTGCCGTACGTGAAGATCACGAGGAGCATCGGCATGAAGAGCAGCGGGCCGAAGCCGCGACCGATGCACAGGAAGCTGAGCACGTTGAAGACGAACCCGGCGTAGGCGTACCACTCCGCGGACCGGCGGTGCACGAGGCGCGCCGCGATGAACTTCATCAGCGCCGCCAGGGCCGTGAAGCCCAGGATGAAGCCGAAGACCTGCCACTCGCGGATGCCCAGCCACACCGCGGCCACGAGCGTCGCGATCGCCGTCGCGAGCAGCTCGGCGCGGATGCCCGCGTGCAGCTGCAGCCGGTGCCGCGCCGCCGCGGCCGCGTCGAGCTCGGCGAGCACCTCCTGCGGCATCTCGCGCGGCGGCTCGGTCAGGATGCGCCGGAGCGTCTCCAGGGCGCGCTCGTTCGACGGATCGAGCGCGAGCGCCTGGCCGACCTCGCTGAGCAGCGTCTTGCGGGCGCTCTCGGCCTCCTTGCCGCCGGCGAGCGCCTTCTCCACCCTCTCCTCGGCCAGGCCCGCGTGCCGCGCCGCCAGGCCGCGGCGGAGCTCCACGTCCTTGTCGCCGTCGAGGAAGCGCTCGACCGCCTCGTAGAGCGCGCGCGCGGTCGGGTAGCGCTCGGACGGCTCGCGCCGGGTCGCCCGCACGCAGATGGCGTCGAGCTCCGGCGGCACCTCCCGCTCGGGCGCGCGCACCGACGCCCGCGCGTCCGCGCCGTGCAGGAGCGAGTCGAGCATCTCGTTGCGATCCTTCTTCGGGTGCAGCGGCTTGAGCGTGAGGAGCTCGAAGAGGATGGCCCCGAGCGAGTACACGTCGCTGCGCGCGTCGAGCGTGTCGACGCACCCCTGCGCCTGCTCCGGCGACATGTACCCGAGCGTCCCGAGCACGTCGCCCGGGATGGTCCGCGTGCTCATGGGGTCCTCCCCCATGTCGATGGTCTGGTACGGCGTGTCGATGAGCTTCGCGACGCCCCAGTCGAGCAGGTACACCTCGCCGAAGTCGCCGAGCATGATGTTGGCGGGCTTGAGGTCGCGGTGGAGCACGCCGCGCGAGTGCGCGAAGTCCACGGCGATGCAGATGGACGAGAACGCGGTGAGCAGCTTGCGGCGCGAGAAGCTCTGCAGCGCCGTCGCGTCGCCCTCGCGGAGCTCGTTCAGGATCCTCGCCAGCGTGAGGCCCCGGAGGCGCTTCATCGTGAAGTACGCCGAGCCCTTGGCGTCCACGCCGAGGTCGTAGACCGGCACGATCGAGGGGTGCTCGAGCTGGCCTTGCACCCGGGCCTCGCGCAGGAACCGGTGGCGGAGCGTCGTGTCGCCCTGGTGCTCCGCGCGGATGACCTTCATGGCCACGTCGCGGCCGATGCGGCGGTCCCTGCAGAAGTGGACCTCCCCCATCCCGCCGACGCCGAGCAGCGAGCGCACCTCGTAGCGCGGGCCGTCGCTCGTGATGTCGGCGAGCTCCGCCCGGGCGCGGCCGGGGTTCACCGGCGTCGGGGTCTGGCCGAGCGAATCCCCGCTCTTGCCGCGAGATTTCCGCATCTCGGGGAGCTGCTCGAGCGTCTCGAAGTCGTCGTCGAACAGAGCCATGGCCTTCGGGAAGCCAGGCCAGTCGCGCCGTGCCAGCAACACCCCACACCGGCAGGGCCCCGCGTGGCGACCCCCGGACGGCCTCGACGGACGGCCGCGAGCACCGCCGCGGAATGCTGAGCTTCCTTGGCGAAAGGATCTCGTATCGGGTGGTGATGTCAACGGGGTGCTGCGTCGGTGGAAGACAACGGACGAGCCGTGCTGCGCCGCGCACCACGCGCGCAGATCGGGTGAAAGCGCGCAGCTCGCGCGAGATGAAGGTCGATGTCGGGCGCCCACGCACGGCGCCGCGGCGGCCTCCGCGTCGTGTGTGGGGAGCATCACGACGCGGGCGATCCGCGGTCAATCTGCGGTGCGGCGCCGGCGCGGCGCGCTCGGCGAGCGGAGGGCGTCAGCGCCCGACGAGCGCGAGCAGCGTCTTCTTGTTCGCGAGGCCGACGTGCCGCCCCAGGGCCTCGCCGTTCTGGAAGGCGACCACGGTCGGGACGCCGCGGATCCCGAAGCGCTTCGTGGCCGCGGGCGACTCGTCGATGTCGAGCTTGACCACCTTCACCTGACCCGCCGTCTCCGCCGCGATCTCATCGACGATCGGCGCGAGCCGCTTGCAGGGGCCGCACCAGGACGCGGAGAAGTCCACGAGCACCGGTGTATCGGTCTCCAGGACCTCTTGAGCGAAATTCAGGTCGTTGACTTCGATGACGTTGCTGTTGCCCATGGCGCTGTCCTTTCAGCTCACTCGGAGGCGAGCGCCCCTGGCCGCGATCGCCGGCTCGACGCCGGCCCGGTCTCGACGGCCACGCTCGCATGAACTGTTATAGGCACGGTTTCAGTTTTCGCCAGGGGAGGGGAGGCCGCCGCGCGGGGTCGGGCCGGGCGCGATCAGCCGGCCTTGACCGGCACCGGGGCCGGGCGGCCGAGGTGCTGCGCCCGCAGCGCGATGTCGGCGACGGTCTTCTGCGCGAGGCCGCGCAGCAGCCCTTCGTTGGCCGCCTCGGCGACCTCGTCGAACGCGCGCTGGATGCCCGCGCCGATCGGGCACCTCGCGTTCGGCTCGCACGGGCTCGGCGCGATGGCGCCGTCCGGCTCCACGGCGGCGTACACCTCGCTCAGCCGGATCTTCTTCGCCGGCCGCGCCAGCCGGTAGCCGCCGGCGCGGCCTTCCCGCGCCTCGATGAGCCCGGCCTGCGACAGCCGCGCGAGGATGCGCCGCAGGAACGCCGGGTTCGTGTTGATGCTCGCGGAGAGCTCGTCGCTCGCGCAGCTCTCCTCGGTCTGCGCGAGCAGCGCGAGCGCGTGCGTGGCGATGGCGAAGCGACCCGAGGACATCGAAGGGCCTCTCGGCGGTATCTGAGGGTTCCGACGTCTCCGCTGTCAAGCCTCCGGGGAGCGGCGCCCCGCGACGCCGGGGGAGCGGCGCCCCGCGACGCCGTCGTCAGGGCGACGGGGATCGGGCCGAGGTGCGGGTCAGCACGAGCGCCTCCCCCTTGCCGTCGGCGAGCCTGAGCTCGATCGACGCCGGGACGGGCGACGCGCCGGCGCAGCGGCTGTCGGACACGACGTGGCGCGCGCGGGCGAGCGAGCTCTCCCCGGTCGACGTGTCGACGAGGCGCAGATCGACGCCGGCGCCCCCGGCGTCGAGCGCCGCGATCACCTCGGCGCACGTGTTCGCCGGGATCTGCAGCGGGAGGATCTTGAGGCGCGAGGCGTCGAGCGCCACCGCCTGCGCCCCGGCGGCCGCCGAGGCGTCGGCGAGGCCGGCGGCGCTCATGCGCCCGAGCAGCCGCGCGGCGGCGAGCGGGTGCGCGACGAGCGCCGGCGGGGCCTTGGGCTCCTTGCGGACCTCGACGGCGAACGGGCCAGGCTGCGCCATCGACTCGACGTCGATCCGGGCGGGGCCGCCGCTCCCGCAGGCGAAGATCGTCGCCCGCGCGCCGCCCCGGGCGCGGCCGAGGAGGGCGTGCGCGTCGCTCCACAGCTCGGCGAGCACGTCGGCGAGCGGCCTGCCGGCCAGCACGTCGATCCGGGCGCAGCCGGCCGGCAGCTCGATCGGGAGCGTCGTCCGGCTGCCGAGCCGCGCGGCCCCGGTCGACACGCGCGGCGCGCCGTAGCCCCGGCCGGCGAGCGCGCGGCCGTGGTCCGCCCGCACCTCGGCGAGATCGCGGCTCTCGGTCACCCGCTCGATCGGCGTGGCCCCGGAGATCTCCGCCTCGGCGCCGGGCTGGGAGCGGCCGACGACCACGGCCACGAGGCCCTGGGTGCCGCGCGAGCGGACCGCGATCGAGAGCTCGATCGAGACCGTCGCGCAGAGGAGCAGCACGCGATCCTGGCCCCGCTCGCGGGCGCGCGCGACGATCCTGCCGGTCTCGTCCTCGGCGACGACCTCGAGCGAGGCGACCTCGTCGCTCGGCGAGACGAGCACGTCGATGCAGCGGCCGCCGTCGAGGCTCGCCCCGATGCGGCTCGCGGTCCGCGAGCCGACGGGCAGCGCCACGCGCCGCACGTCCTCCCAGCGCGCGCCGATGGCGCCGCGGTGCGCGCGGACCTTCGCCTCGAGGCCGGGCCACGACTCGAGCCGCCCGCTCTCGTCGCCGGCCCGGCCGCGCGCGCCGACGGCGCGGGCGACCGCGTCGGCCGCCTGGACCGGGACACCCTGCACGCCGACGCTGACCGCCCCGGCGCCCGACATGACGCGCGCCATGACGTAGAGCCGCCGCGGGTGCGGGGGGCAGACGAGGATGGAGGCGCGCGCGTCGGCCGCCTCGTCCGTGGAGAAGGCGCTGCCGTCGTCCTCGAAGGCGAACAGGTCGACGTCGCCGATCGTCGGCGAGACGCGCGCCATCGCGAGCATGCACTCGCCGGCGGGCACCTCGACGAAGGCGCCGAGCCGATCGCCGTCGGACGCCATGTCCGCGCCGATCACCCGGAGCGGGCCCGCGCCGGCCTCGGCCGCGCGCCGCGCGTCCCTGCCGAGCAGGGTGCTGCCGTCGATGCGGTCCGGGAGCGGGCGCAGCGCCTCGGGCGCCGGCGCGCCCGGCGAGGCGACCGCGCCGGCGCGGCAGGCGGGCGCGGCCGAGAGCAGCGCGGCGAGCGTCCAGGCCGCACGGGCGCGCGAGGGGCGGGGCGTGCGCGGGGCGGTCGAGGCGCAGGCCGCGCGCGCGGGCTCGGCGCCACGGAGCGGGGGCGCGGGCGAAGGAACGGGCGCGGGGTGTCGGGGACGCAAGGTCGTGGGCTCGTCGGGGCGCTCGTGGCGAGCGACGAGGTTCTACTTCAGGGCGGGTACGGCAGCCAGAGCGCGCCCGTCAGCGCCGTCGGCCGCGCCGCGCCGCCGCCGCGAGCGGGCCCGCGCGCCGGGCGCCGCCGCGGATCACCCCGCCGCCGCCTCCGCGCAGAGCCGCCCGAGCGTCCGGACCGCGTGCTCGATGAGGTCGGTGAACGGGTAGCCGCAGTTCACCCGGATGTAGTTCGAGAACCGGTGCTTGGCCGAGAAGATCGGCCCCGGCGCGACGCTGATGCCGTGCTCGAGCGCGCGCTCGTGCACGTCGAGCGCGCTCGCGCCGGGCGGCAGCTCGACCCAGAGCACGAAGCCGCCGGCGGGGCGCGAGACGCGGGTGCCGGGGGGGAAATGCTCGGCGATCGCCTCGCTCATGCGCGCGACCTGGGCGGCGAGCCGGCGCCGGAGGGTGCGCAGGTGGTGCTCGTACCCGCCGATCTCGAGGAACTCGGCGATCGCCATCTGCGGCAAGGTCGCGCACGCCACGCTCTGCCCGAACTTGAGCTGCTCGACCTCGTCGAGGAAGCGGCCGGGGGCCGTCCAGCCGACCCGGTAGCCCGGCGCCATCGTCTTCGAGAACGACGAGCAGAGCATCACGAGCCCCTTGCGATCGAACGCCTTGGCCGGGCGGGGGCGCACGTCGCCGAAATGCAGGTCGCCGTAGATGTCGTCCTCGATGAGCGGCACCTCGCGGCGCGCGAGCATCGCGACGAGCCGCTCCTTCGCCTCGTCGGGCATGGCGCTGCCGAGCGGGTTGTTGAAGTTCGGGATCGCGAGGCACGCCTTGATGCGGTGGCGGCCCAGCATCTCCTCGAGGACGTCGAGGTCCATGCCCGTGCGGGGGTGCGACGGCACCTCGAGCGCCTTGATGCCGAGGCTCTCGATGAGCTGGAGGAGCCCGTAGTACGCCGGCGACTCGAGCGCGACCGTGTCGCCGCGGCGGGCGACCGCGCGCAGGCAGAGGTGGAGCGCCTCCATGGCGCCGACCGTGGTCACGATGTCGTCGGCCGAGAGCGCGACGCCCCACTCGACCGAGCGCCGGGCGATCTGCCGCCGCAGCGCCGGCAGGCCGGGCGGCGGGTCGTACGAGACGCCGGCGCCGCCCGCGCTCCGCGCGATCGCGCTGAGGATCCGGTTCAGCTTGTCGGTCGGCAGGAGATCGGGGCTCGGGCACGCCGCGCCGAACGGGACGATGTGCGGGTCCCGGCAGGCCCGGTAGACCTTGGAGACGAGGCTCTTCACGCTGACGCGCGTGGCGGTGGTGCAGGCGCGCGCGGCCCGCGGCTCGGGGAGCGCCGAGACCCGGCGGGCGCGGACGTAGTGCCCCGACTGCGGGCGCGCCTCGATGAGCCCCCGGTTCTCGAGCTGCAGGTACGCCTGGAGCACGGTCGCGACGCTGACGCCCTGCTGCCGGCTGAGCCGCCGCACCGACGGGATCCGGTCGCCGGGCCGCAGCGTGCCGCGCGCGATCAGATCGGCGATGTGGGCGGCGACGCGATCGTAGAGGTGGGCCTCGTCCTCGGCTTCGATGGGCGCCTGCGCCTGCACGGAGACGATTGTACAACCGGGCGGGCGCTGCGGTACCGGTACAGCCGGCGGGCGTGAGGACCAGTACAGTTGTCCGTTCGGCGAACTGTACCGGCCTCAATGCCGGGCGGACTGCCTCTGTGCCGGTCGCTCGCTTGAGACCAAGCTCTGCGGCATGAAATTGACCTCACTTGTTCCGGAGGCGCGGTCGCGCCTCCGAGAGTCGTCGCGGATCGAGCTTGGAAAGGGGGGGCTGTGGACGCACCGCCTGCGGGGCGGTCCGCTGCTCCTGAGCTGCACCGCCGGCTCTGTCTGGATCACCCGAGAAGGTGAGCCGAACGACGTGGTGCTGCAGGCGGGGGCCAGCTATGGCGGCGAGGGGCGCGGGCTCCTCGTGGTGGAGGCGCTCGAGCCGGCGCAGATCGCGGTGGCCGCGGGCGAGGCGAGGCGGACGGCGCGGGCGGCGCTCGAGCGCGCGCGGGCGGCGCTCGGGGATGCGCGGGGGAGCTGGCTCGTGCTCCTCTCGCTCGCCGCGCTGTACCTGATCTGGGGCTCGACGTACCTGGCGGTCTCGATCGCGCTGGAGACGCTGCCGCCGTTCCTGCTGGCCGGGGTGCGCTTCGTGACGGCGGGCGCGCTGCTCTACGGCGTGCTCCGGCTGCGCGGGGTCCCGCGCCCGACCCTGCGGCAGTGGGGCGCGGCGGCGCGGGTCGGGGTGCTGCTGCTCGTCTTCGGCAACGGGCTGGTGGTCGTCTCGCAGCAGTGGGTGAGCTCCGGCGTCGCCGCGGTCGTGGTGTCCACGATGCCGCTCTGGCTGGCGCTGTTCACCACGATGCGGGCCGGGCGCGGCGAGGGCGCTTCCGCAGGGGCCCCGGAGGTCTCCCGGGGCGAGTGGCTCGGGCTCCTCGTCGGGTTCGCGGGCGCGGCGCTGCTCCACCTCGGCGGCGACCTCCACGCCGCGCACGTCGGCGCGCTGCTCGTCGTGCTGGCCCCCGTGGCGTGGGCGCTCGGCTCGCTGTACAGCCGCACGCTGCCGCTGCCGGCCGGGTCGATGGCGGTCGCGGCGGAGATGCTGGCGGGCGGCGCGGTGATGCTCGGGATCAGCGCGCTCGCGGGCGAGCGCCTCGCGGCGCCGCCGTCGGCGCGGTCGCTCCTCGCCCTCGGCTACCTGACGGTGTTCGGGTCGATCGTGGCCCTCAGCGCGTACGCGTTCCTGCTCCGGAGCACGCGCCCGGCGATCGCGACGAGCTACGCCTACGTGAACCCGATCGTCGCCATCGCGCTCGGCATCCTGCTCGGCGGCGAGCGCGCCTCCGCGGCGACGTGGGCGGCGGCCGCCATCATCGGCGCCGGCGTCATCATCGTCTCCCGCTCCCGTCACTAGAGAGCGTGTGGCCCCCCGCTCTGTCTTCCTTTGGGCAGCGCGGGGGGCGGGAGTACCTCCTCAACCGCGCAGCGTGCCGCGAGCTGCGGCGATCGGGTGGCTGCTTTCGGGCGCCGCGCGGCGCGAGCGCCGTCGACCGTAGGCAATGCGGGAGGCGACGTGTAGTGTGCGGCGCGAGGAGGAGAGGTAGATGAAGCGAGGTTACCGGCTGCTCGGATGGGCGCTGCTCCTTTCCGGTGCGCCCCCGGCGTGCGGCGGCGACATCGGCGGGGCGACCAGCGCGACCTCGGGCAGCGGGGCGGGCACGACGTCGAGCAGCGCGAGCTCGGGCAGCGGGGGCGGCGGGGGCGGCGGGGGCGGCGAAGGCGGGGGCAGCGGCGAAGGCGCCGGCGATGGGGGCGCGGGCGTCGGCGCGGGGCCGACGGGGGAGTGCGCGGCGGTCGCGCCGGGGCCGTTCGAGCCGACGCGGGTCACGGACGTGTTCAGCGGCAGCGAGGACTTCGCGTTCGATGGCCAGGGCTACCTCGTCGCCAAGCAGGGGCCGAACCTCGTTCGCTACGAGGCGTCGGGCCATACCTCGAACTTCGCGTCCCTGCCGGGCAACGTGCTCGGGCTCCGGTACCGGCCCGACGGGACCCTCGTGGCCGCGCGGCCCGGCATGGGCGACGTCGTCCAGATCTCGACGAACGGCATCGTCATCGATTACGTGAAGGGCCTCCAGGAGCCGAACGGCCTCGCTCCGGACGCCGACGGCAACGTCTGGGCGACCGACGCCGCCGCCGGCCGCGTGCTCCGCCTCAACCCGGACGCCACGGTCGACGAGATCGCGAGCGGCGCCCCCGAGGTGAGCCAGCCGAACGGGATCGCCTTCGATCCGGCGCGAAGGGCCGTGTTCTACACGAACGCCGCCGCCGGCGAGATCCGCAGGATCGACCTCGCCGACCCCGGCGCGCGGCCCTCGCTCGTGGCGACGATCGCGTCGGCCACGCTCGACGGGCTCGCCCTCGACACGTGCGGTCACCTCTACACGATCGATAACAAGGACAGAGAGCTCTTTCGCGTGCGGCTCGACGCGGGCGGGGCGGCCGTGGGAGAGCCGGAGCTCCTGGCGAGCTTTCCGACCGGGGTCGCCAATGCGCAGTTCGGATCGGGTCCCGGCTTCAACGCGAGGACCCTTTATGTCGGGGGCGCGGCCGGCTCGATCTACGCCGTCGCGGTCGGCATCGGCGGCGCGCCGGTCCCCGCGCCGCCGGAAGCGCCCTGATGAACGCTCCTCGGCGGCGCGCTGGCTCGGCGGCGGTTCAGCGGGCGCCCTCGGCCGCGGGCACGTCACCCTTCTTGAGCTTCTCTTGAAGCTCGCCGAGCCTCCCCGCCGTCCGGTCCAGGACGCGCGCGGCCTGCTCGAGCGCGATCCGCCCATACCCGATCGCCACCCCTGCCCAGGACGTGCCCCGCTCGCGCAGCGTCTCGATGAAAGGCGCCTTGGTCGCCGGCGCCGCGGCGCTCGCGTCGGCCTGATGCGCGGACGTGGCGCTCCCGTTCACGCTGTTCTCGACCTTCGGCTCCGTGATGCTCTGGGTCTCACTCATGATCTGCCTCCCACCTCGGTTGGTCCCCCCGCGAAGGACGCGGGCGTACGGAAACGATCCATCGAGCACAGGCCGACCGTCCTCGCGCATCGCTCGCTCTCGCGAGAGCGCAAGATGCGATGTGCACTGGAACGAGGGGCCTCGCCTCGCGGCCATGCCAGCCAACAGATCCACGCTGTGGCCTCGTCGGAGGCACAAACGCGACGCAACGACACTGCGACGCAACGCGTTAACTGTCAAGGCCTCATGTCGATTTTGTTGCAGTCGTTTTTCGCTAAGCTGTTTGATGAGGACGCTGCGGCGGCCATCGCGTTCGCTCGGCAGGTCAACGAAGGGAGTCTCCCTATGTCGCTCGCGCGCTGGAACAAGGCCGCGCCTCCAAGGCTCTTCTGGTTCCTCGTGGTGCTGTTGCTGCTCGCCGTCCCCCCGCGCTCGCTCGCGCAGGCGCCCGCCGAGCCGACGGCGGCGCCTGCTGCGGGCGCGGCGCCCGCGGCGCCCGCGGCGAAGGCCGCCGCAACGCCGGCGCCCGCGTCTGCGCCGCCGCCGGACTCATGGGCAGGTCAGCTGGAGATGCTCTCGCGCTGGGTCGATCAGCGCCGCGGCCCGGGGCAATGCGAGGGCCGCTGTTACGCGCTCGACCGGCTGCGCATCACCGGCGCGGTGGGCGAGGGGCCGCTCCAGTTCGAGCTCTCGGGCGGCGTGCTCGCGGACGGCCCGGTGGCGGTGCCGCTCTTCGGGCCGCCGGCGCACGTCCGCATCGAGGCCATCCTCGACGACGGACGGCCCGCGTCGCGCCGCGAGGCCGCGCCGATCAGCTTCGAGAACGACCATTACTATCTCTGGACCGCCGCGCGCCGCTTCGTGCTCCGGGGCACGCTGTCGCTCGACGGCGATCTCACGCTGCTCGTGGCCGGCCCGCTCAACACGTTCGAGGCCGACGTCACCGGCGGCTCGGTCGCGGAGGGCGCGCAGCTCTCGGGCCTCTCGGGGGCGACGCTCCACTTCAGCCGCGACGGGGGCGCGGCGGCGCAGAGCGCGGGCCCCACGGTCTTCCAGCTCTCGCGCGCGGTGCGCGTCGGCCGGGAGGTCGGCTTCGAGTACCGGCTCGTGCTGCGGTCGGGCACCGATCTCGGCGTGGTGCGCCTGCCGCTCGCGTTCGGGGAGAAGGTGCTCGACGTCTCCGGCGCGAGCGGCTTCCGGGTCGAGGGCGAGGAGCTCGTGCTGCCCACCTCGGGCCGCACCGCCGAGGTGACGATCTCGGGCACGCTCCCGAAGGTCGGCGTCTTCTCGCCCGACCCGCGCTCGGCCTACGAGTGGTGGCTGTTCGAGTCGGACGCGGAGCACCGCCTCACCGTGAAGGGCGACGCTCGCCAGGTCGACGCCGCCGAGTCGCCGATCCCGCGGACCCAGGCGACGTCGCGCCTGCTGCTGGTCCAGCGCGGGCAGCGCGTCGAGGTCGCGGTCGAGCCGCTCGCGGGCGTCGAGGTGCTCGCCGCGGTGGTGCGCGAGCACCGCCGCACCCTGATCCTGACCGAGCGCGGCGACCTCGTGGCCGACGACGCGCTGACCTACGAGAACAACGGGATCGACTACCTGCCCTACGCGCCCGGCGGGCGGCCGATCTTCCTCGCCACGGACGGCAAGGCGCAGCGGATCATGCACCAGGGCGCGGCCGCGGAGGAGGTCCTCGTGCCCCTGCAGACGGGGAGCCACAGGATCCAGGTGCAGTCGCTGGGGCAGGCCGCGGTGCGCCCGCTCGGCGGATCCCTGGAGCTGCCGATGCCGCGCTACTCGCTCACCGCGAGCGAGGTGGCGCTCACGGTCGGGCTGCCCGAGCGCGTGGTGCCGCTCGCGCTGCTCGGCGGCGACCGGCCGGTGTGGTTCGCGGACGCGGGCGACGCCGTCGCCGTGGCGATCGGCTTCGTGGCGGCGTGGATCGCCGTCCGCCCCGGCGGGGCGCCGGGCCGCGCGCGCCTGCGCGCGCTGCGCGCCCTCGGCGGGCTGATCATGGCGGGCCTGTGGTTCGTGGCGCCCGCCACGTTCGTGGCGATCCTGGTCGGGATCGCGACGGCCGGGGCGGCGTGGCTCGTGGGGCGGCTCTTCCGGGGCACGAGCCGCGCGGTCGCGATGGTGGTGCTGCTCGGCGCGGGCGGCCTCGCGCTCCTGGTCGGGCTCTTCGCGGTCTCGGCGGGGCGCTACCGGTCCGAGCGGTGGAACTCGTACGAATCGGCCATGGCGCCGGCCGCGGCCCCGCGCGCCGTCAAGGGCGAGGAGCCGTCCAAGGGCGGCGGCGCGCTCGCGCCCGGCGGCGCCGTGCTGGAGGGGGTGACGCCGGTGGCGCTGTCGCTCCCGGACTACGAGCGGTCGGTCCAGGCGAGCCGCGAGCTCGTCACGCGCGATCGCGCCTTCCGCCCCGTGCTCGTCTACACGACGTCCTCGGCGCTCGTGCCGCTGGCGCTGCTGTGGCTGGCCGGGGCGACGGTCCTCCTCGCCGCGCACCGCGCGCCGCTCACGGAGCTCTACAAGCGCGCGGCCGCGCGCCTGTCGCGCCGGCCCGAGGACGAGGACATCGACGGGCCCGGGGGCGGCAGGCCGCAGGGCGGCCCGAGGCCCGCGGCGCCGTTCGGCTGAGGCGGAGCCCGGGCGCCGGCGGGCCGGCGCGCATCGACGCTCCTGATGGCAGCGCGCCGTCAGGAGCCCCGGGCTAGGCTCCCTCCACGCTCCTCGCGGCCGCGCCGGCGAGAGGGAGCGCCATCATGCGGAGAGCCGACCGACTGTTCCAGATCGTCCAGCAGCTGCGCCGCCGCCGCGTCACGACGGCCGCGCGCCTCTCCGAGGAGCTCGAGGTCTCGGAGCGGACCATCTACCGCGACATCCGCGATCTCATCGCGTCGGGCGTGCCGATCGAGGGCGAGGCCGGCGTCGGTTACGCCCTGCCCCGCGGCTTCGATCTGCCGCCGCTCATGTTCCAGGACGACGAGATCGAGGCGCTCGTGCTCGGCGCGCGGATGGTGGAGAGCTGGTCCGATCCGGCGCTCGTGCGCGCCGCCGGGCGCGCCCTCGAGAAGATCGAGGCGGTGCTGCCCGAGCGCCTCCGGCCCAGGGTCGCGGCGAGCGCGCTGTTCGCGCCGAGCTTCCACATCCCCGAGGGCGCCACGGCGCACCTCGCCGAGCTGCGCGCCGCGGTCGGCGAGCGGCGCAAGATCCGCTTCGGGTATACGCGCGAGGACGGCGCCCGCTCGACGAGGACGGCGCTGCCGCTGGGGCTCTTCTTCATGGGCGCCTGCTGGTCGCTCGCCGCCTGGTGCGAGCTGCGCGCCGAGTTCCGCAGCTTCCGCCTCGATCGCATCCACGGCCTCGAGGCGCTCGACGAGCGCTTCGAGCAGGCGGAGGGCCGGACGCTGGACGACTTCTTCCGGTTCCGGCGGGCCGAGGCGAGCAACGATCGAGGCGATCGGTGACCGGCGAGGCGCGCCTGTCGCGCCGTGGGAGCGGCGCGGCCGCGCGCTCCGCGCCGCCGCGGATCGGTGGTACGGGCGCGGCATGGCGTGGTCGCCCCGTCTCGCCGTGGCCCTCGCGCTCCTCGCGCTGGTCGCGCTCCGCATCGCGCAGCTGAGCCCTCCGAGCGTCGTCCCGCGAAGCGCCCCGCCCGACGTGTTCTCGGCCGAGCGGGCCAGGGCGCACCTCCTCGAGCTCGCCGCGGAGCCGCGCCCCACGGGCTCGGCGGGGCACCGGCGGGCGCGCGACTACCTGCTCGCGCAGCTCGCGGCGCTCGGCGTGCCGGCGGAGGTCCAGCGCACCTCGGTGCTCAGCCGGCAGTGGGGCCTGCCGTACGACGCCGCGCGCGTCGAGAACGTCGTAGCGCGGCTGCCGGGCGCGGACAGCACCCGGGCGGTCGCGCTCGTCGCGCACTACGACTCGGTGCCCGGCAGCCCGGGGGCCGCCGACGACGGCAGCGGCGTGGCGGCGCTGCTCGAGACGCTGCGCGCGCTGAAGAGCGGCCCCCCGCTGCGCAACGACGTGCTGCTCCTGTTCACGGACGCGGAGGAGGGGGGCGTCCTCGGCGGCAAGGCGTTCATGGACGAGCACCCGCTGCGCGGCGAGATCGGGCTCGCGCTCAACTTCGACGCCCGCGGGGCCGGCGGCGTGGTCGCGATGTTCGAGACCGGGCCCGGGGACGCGTTCCCGGTGCGCGAGCTCGCCCGCGCCGCGCCGATGCCGATCGCGTCGTCGCTCTTCCCCGCGGTCGCGCGGCGCCTCGGCCACAGCACCGATTTCAGCGTCTTCAAGCGGGCCGGCATCCCCGGGCTGAACTTCGCCTTCAGCGACGACGCCGCGCACTACCACACGCCGTCCGACACCGTGGACAACCTCGATCTCCGGAGCGTTCAGCACGCCGGAGACTACGCGCTCTCGCTCGCGCGCCGCTTCGGCGGGCTCGACCTGCGGCGCCCCGACCGCGAGGACGCGGTGTACTTCAACACCTGGGGCGCCCACGTCGTCTCCCACCCGATCGGCTGGGCGATCCCGATCGCCGCGCTTGTCATCGGCCTGTTCGCCGGCGCCGCGGCGCTCGCGCGGCGCCGGCGGCGCGCTTCGCTCGGCGGCATCTTCGCGGGCTCGCTCGCCTTTCTGGCGCTGCTCCTCGGCGCCGCCGGGGCGGTGGGCGGGCTCGGGTGGTTCCTCCGGCGCGTCCACCCGGCGCTGCGGGCGATGCCGTTCGAGCCGTACAACGCGCCCGCGTTCCGGATCGCGCTCGCCCTCGCCGCGCTCGCGGTCTCGGCGGCGGGCTACCGGCTCTTCCGGCGGCGGCTCGGGGCCTGCGATCTCGCCCTCGGCGCGCTGCTCGTGTGGCTCTCGCTCCTCGCCGGGGCGAGCCTCTCGATGCCCGGCGCGAGCTTCTACTTCGCCTGGCCGCTCGCGTCCGCGCTGGTCGGCGTCGTGGCCGTGACGATCCGGCGCGGCGACGCCCCGCCGACGCTCGGCGACGCGGCGCTCCTCGTCGCGACCGCGGCGCCGGCGGTCGCGCTGGCGGTGCCCGGCCCGTACCTGCTCTTCGTCGCGCTGGGGCTGCCGATGGCGGCGGCGCCGGCCCTCTCCGTCGCGCTCGTGTTCGGGCTCTTCCTGCCGCACGCCGAGCTGCTCGACGGCGGGGCCTCGCGGCGGCTCGCGCTCGCCTTCGCCCTGCCGGGCCTCGCGGCGCTCGCCGCGGCCTGCGCGACCCTCGGCTTCACCGAGGCCGAGCCCCGGCCGGCGAGCCTCGCGTACGCGCTCGACGCCGCCGGCGAGAAGGCCCACTGGCTCTCGGCCGACCGGGACCTCGACCCGTGGACCGCCGGGTACTTCCCGGCCGGAAGCGCGCAGGCGCCCTCGTTCGCGGTGCCGTACGTGCGCGTGGCCCACCAGAGCGAGGCGCCGGCCCTCGCCCTGCCGCCGCCGTCGCTCACGGTGCTCGGCGACGCGACCGGCGGCGGCGTGCGGTCGCTCCGGCTGCGCGTCGCGTCGCCCCGGCGAGCCCCCTGGCTGCTCGCCGAGGTGGCGTCCCCCACGACGGTGATCCGCGCGGTGGTGGACGGGCGGCGCGTGGAGGAGTCGGCCCGCGGGGCGGGGCGGAACCAGCGCTGGGGTTTCACCTACATGGGCTTGCCGCCGGAAGGCATCGAGTGGTCGCTGGAGGTCGAGGACGCGGGGCCGATCGAGATCCGGTTGATGGATCAGACGTACGAGCTCCCGCGCGAGCTCGCGCCCGGGTCGCGGCCGAAGGAGATCATGGGGGTGCCGTACCGCCTCGCGGATTCGACGTTCGTGAGCGGGTCGTTCTGGCTTTAGCCCCGCGCCGCGGCGTCGTCCTCGGGCTCACGAGCGAGAGAGAGAAAGCACCACAGAGGGCACAGAGGGCACAGAGGGCACAGAGGGCACAGAGGGAGAAAAGTAATCTCTGTGGCTCTGTGCCTCAAATCCTTCCGAGGCGCGCGCAATCAGTCGACGAAGATGGGCTCGCAGTTCGTGAACGCGAGCGTCGACTGGATCGTGAAGTTCGACGCCTCCGTGTGCCGCTCGGCGTGGAAGAAGTCGAGCGGATACTCCTGGCCGGGCGCGATCCCGAGCTCGGTGGCCATTGCATCGAGGTCGAGCTGGTCCTCCTGCGGGCTGTGGAGGCCGCCGAGATCGATGGCGAGCCGGTTGTTGATGAACACCCAGAGATCGTCGTCGCCGGAGAACCGGAACACCTCGCCGCCTTTGTAAACGAACTTCATGTGGAGCTCGAACGTGAAGTGGAAGTTGTGCTCCCTCCCCTCGTTCCCGAAGCCCTCCCCATCGACGGGGAAGAAGGCCCGGTTGTCGTAGGTGGCAATGCCGTTCCCGTTGACCGTGGGCGTGATGGTGAACTGGATCGGCATGTTCACGCCGTCGACGTCGCGGTACCACTGATCGAACTCGGCCGGCCCGGTCGTGTGCTCGGTGCCGCCCCGGTGCGCATAGACGGGCTTCTGATCCGGGCCCAGCTCGCGCTCGACGATGCCCTTCAGGCCCTGGCCCGTGAACGTCTCGAAGTCGGGGTGCCCATCGCCGCCGTTGTAGGCGCGGAAGTCGCGCACGATCCCCGTGAGGTTCGTGTCGCACCCGCTGCCGCTGCCGCTGCCCGCGCCCGAGCCCGCGCCGGGCCCCCCCGTCACGCCGCTGCCGATGTCGTCGCCGCCCGTCGGCGCGCCCGCGCCAGCCCCGGCGCCGGAGCCGGAGCCGTTCCCGGAGCCGCTCGACTCGCCGTCGCTGCCGCCACAGGCGACCCCGGCCAGGACCAGCATCATTGCGAGCGGAGCACACCAATTCGATTGCCGCGGCTGAAGCATGCGAAGACTCCTTCTGAGCGTGACTGAGCGTGAGTTGCGCGCGCGAGGCGCCCGGGCAGGCAAACCAAACACCGGCCGAGGGCGCAAGGGAGAAGCGATCTTATCCCGCCGCCATCGCGGGTCGAATCATAAAATTGCGACGATGCGACAGAGCGGTAGGTCCGCCGGAGATGCGCTGAGCTGTGGGGCATGCACCGAGCGCCGTCGCCACAGTGGGCGCCGAGCCGCTGCGACAGCGCGGCCGGGAGGCGGTCGCAAAAGCCGGGCGCGCGGGGCAGGGGCTCGCGCCGCGCGGTGAGCCAGAAGAGCGCCGGGCCGAGCCGGCGACGCCGCGCGTCGGCCATGAGCGCGGCCATGGCCTTGCCGGTGTAGACCGGCTCCAGCGAGATGCTCTCGGCCGCGAGCGCCTCGCAGGCCGCGAGCGATTCGGGCGTCGGGGAGCCGTACCCGCGGCCGAGGTAGCCGTGAACGAGGTCGATCGGCGCCGCGGCGGGCACGGGCCAGGCGCCCTTCTGCGCGAGCAGGGCGCGGAGCTCGGCCGTGAGGGCGCCGAGGCGGAGGCGCGAGGCGAGGAGGCGCTCGACCACGGCGACGGCGACGACCCGCGACCGCAGGCCGCCGAGCGCGAGCCCGACGGCGAGCCCCGCGGCGGTGCCGCCGGAGCCGAGCGGGACGTAGACGCGCTCGGGCTCGGGGAGCTCGCCCGCGCGCACCTGCGCGCTGAGCTCGAGCGCGGCGCGCGCGACGCCCACCATGCCGAGCGCCGAGGTGGCGCCGAGCGGCACGATGGCGGCGCCATCGCCGTCCCGCGCGCGGAGCGGCAGGAACAGCGATGGGCGCGCGAGCGTGAGCTCGAGGCGCGAGGGATAGAAGCGGATCGAGGTCGGCCCCGAGGCGATGAACGCGAGGTTGTCGATCACGCTCCTCGACAGGTCGGTCCAGAACAGGTGCGCGTGCACCCGCCGGCCGAGCCGCTCCGCCGCGGCGGCGAGCGCCGCGAGGTTGCCCGAGCCGATGCCGCCCGCCGCGGACCACGCCGCCGCGGTCGAGAGCGGGGGGGCGGCGAGCACGTAGTCGAGCTTCCGCATCTTCATCCCGCCGTGGACGGGCTCGCAGAGGTCGTCGCGCTTGACGCCGAGGTAATCGAGGCCCAGCGCGGCGGCGAGCCGCGGCAGCGCCTCGACGGGCGAGGGGGCGTCGATCCAGCCGAGCCGGGGAATGCGATCGATCGTCCGGAGGGCGGCTGCGTCGCGCATCGAGGGCACCTCGCGAAGGGGCGTCGAGGATGAGGATACGGCGTCAGCCGGGCGCGCCGGCGCGCTGCCCGGCGAGCACCGCGTCCGGCTCCAGCACGAGCAGGCGCACGCGCCCCGTGGCGCAGAGCCGGCCCTGCTCGTCGTGGACCGAGCCCTCCCAGACCTGGGTGCGCCGCCCGCGGTCGAGCGGCCGCGCCTCGGCGCGGAGCCGCCCCGACCGGACGGCGCGCAAGAAGCTCGTGTGGTTCTCGAGCCCGACGACCGAGCGGCCCTCCGGCAGGGCGTGGAGCGCGGCGCCGACCGACGCGAGCGTCTCGATGATCCCCGCGTGGACGCCGCCGTGCACGATGCCGTAGGCCTGCCGGTGCTGCGGCCCGACGTCGAGCTCGGCCTCGACCCCGTCGCCCGTCGCGCGGACGAGCCGGAGCCCCATGGCGCTGACCCAGCCGTCGATGTTCGCGGCGTTGAACGCCGCGGCGAAATCCTCAGGGTTCCCTTCGGCCATGGAGACAGCCTAGTCCACGCGCCGCCGAGGGCCTCCGGCAATCTCCCGGTGATCGCAAGATCTTCCAAGAACGGCGCGCGGCGCGCTCCCTAAGGTGAACGCCGACCCGAGGAGGTCGCCCGGGAGAGAGGTGTTTCATGGCCGAGATCATCCTTCATCACTATCCCCTGTCGCTCTTCGCCGAGAAGATCCGCCGGATCCTGGCGTACAAGAAGATCGCGTGGCGCTCGGTCGAACAGCCGATGATGGCGCCGAAGCCGGAGCTGACGCCGCTCACCGGTGGTTACCGGCGGATCCCGGTCCTGCAGATCGGCGCGGACGTCTACTGCGACACGGCGTGCATCGCGCGGCGCCTGGAGCAGCTCAGGCCGGAGCCTGCCTGTTTCCCGCCAGGCCAGGCCGGGCTCGCCGGGCTGATCGAGGACTGGGCGGACCACCGGCTGACGTCGCAGATCGTGCCGCCGGTGGTCGTCGACCTGTTTCCTGCCCTGCCGCCCGGCATCCTGGCGGATCGCGCGGCGATGTCGCCGGCGCTCAGCAAGGAGGCGATCTTCGCGGCGGCGCCGCACGCCCTGAGCCAGGCGCTCCTGTCGCTCGACCGCCTCGACGGCCAGCTCCGCGACCGGCCCTTCCTGCTGGGCGACGCGTTCTCGATCGCGGACGCGGCGTGCTTCCACCCGGTCTGGTTCATGAAGCAGAGCGCGAGGCTGTTCGCGGCCGTCGAGGCGCGGCCGGCGCTCGCGGCGTGGCTCGCGCGCATCGAGGCCTTCGGGCCGGGCGAGGCGCGGCCGATGAGCGCCGCCGAGGCGCTCGCGATCGCCCGCGCGTCCGAGCCGGCCGACATCGCCGGCGGGGAGACGGCGACAGGAGAGGGGCTCCGGCCGGGAGCTTCGGTGGCGATCGCGGCCGACGATCACGGTCCAGAGGAGAGCCGGGGCGTCGTGGTGCGGAGCTCGGCCGCCGAGATCACGATTCTGCGTCACGACCCGGAGGTGGGGGAGATCGCGTTGCACTTCCCGCGCGCCGGATATCGCATCAAGGAGCGGTGAGCCGCGCCGACCCGCCATCGCGGGCCGCGTTGGACGCCCCGCGCCCCAATCCCATCACGAAATCGAAGTCGACCCACGCGGACGCATGAGATCGATTCTTCTCCTCGGGCCGCGGAGATGCTTCGGCCGGTGCATCCGTGCGCTCCACAGCAGCACCGCCGCGACCGCCGGCGCCGCGACCGCCACACCCACGACCGCGAGCTCGAACGCCCCCCGCGCCCGCGGCAGGTTGAACAGCAACGCTTGCGCCAGCGTCAGCGCCGCGTCGCAGGTCACCAGCCCGGCCAGCACCAGAGAGAGCGTCTGCCCGTGCCGCTGGCTCAGCCGCAGCATGGCCGGCGCGAGGCACACGTCGAACGCCACCCACGCCCATTTCACGGAGGGTGACGGGAACCATCGCTCCGCGGGAGCGAGCGCGAGCAGCGCGGTCCACGGAATCAGCAGCCAGCCGAGCACCTCGAACACCACGGCCGGCCCGCGCAGCAGCGTCGCGAGCCCGAAGCGCAAGAGACCTCCGCGCGCGAACGCCGCGAGCGCGTCATAGATGGCCACGAGCCCGTGGCCGCCGGGCGGGTACATCAGGTAGATCGGGACCCAGCTGTCGGGCCGCAGCTTCGCCTTGAATGCGTAAAGGCCCTGGAAGTCGTAGAGACGAGCCCCGAGCCGCTGCGCCGCGCGCAACCCGCGCCGCACAGGCCCGGCGAGCGGCGCGAGGCCGAGCGTGACATACAGGCACTCCTCTGCCGCGGCGGTGCGCATCGCGTGATCCACGAGCATCTCCGTGGTGCCGTTCGGCGCGGACGGGTCGCGCAGCAGGTCCTCCAGAAAGAGGCCGCGCCGCGCGTACACCGGCACTGCCGCGAGGAAGCCGACCACCGCGCCTCCGGCCTCCGCCACGACGTAGCGCCGCTCGCCGGCGAACGAGAACGGCTCCAGCTGCACGAGGAATCCCATGGGCGCCATCGGCCGCGAGGAGGCCCAGCGCGCCATGAGGCGCTCCACTTCGCGCCGCAGCGGGCTCTCGGCGTCCTCGATCTCGCCGGGGCTCACCGCGCGCGCGACCACGCCCTTCGCGCGCGCGCGCCGGAGCTGCTCGCGCAGCCGCCGGCTCGACCGGAGGACGTCGCCCCACCGCGCCGGGTCCCACACCGGCTGTTCCCCGATGAGCATCGCGCTCCAAGGGACCCGCTCGGAGAACCGCGCCTCCGCGCCGAAGAGGCACGCGCGCCGCCCCGCCATCGCGGCTGCCTCCACGAACGCCCGCGCGACCTCGACCAGCCGCTCTGCAGCCGCGATCGGGGCGCCCGCGGCGACCCACGCGCCGCCGGTGTCGACATAGGCCACGCAGGCGTCGTCGCCATGGAACCAATACCGAAAGTCGGACTCCAGGGTCTGGAACGAGGTCGCGTTCCACCCGTGGCGTTTGAGCAGCGCGAGGACGCGCTCGCGGTCGGGGCCATGGTTCAGCGGCGGCACGGTCCGGCCGAGCATAGCGCAGGGGCGCTCCGGCGCTCGCAGCGCTGTTCGAGGCAGCCGCGTCGGTACGCCACGCAGGAGTCCAGCGGCAAAGGGCCTGATCGACAGCGCGCGCCGCGATCCGCCCTTGTAGAAAAGCGACGCTATATCGGTATTTGTCCGCGCCTCGGAGAAGGGCCTTCACCGCGCGCTCCGCGCGGGCGGCGGCTCGGCGCACGAGGGGCTCGAGTTCAGGGCAACCACGTGAAAGACTGCCGCGCGCTTCGCGCATCTCGAGCGATCGCGGGCGACCGAAAGGAGCAGGTCATGCGTCCTCGTGCTTCGTGCTTTGGTTCGACGATCTTCATCGCGGGCTGCCTCGCCGTCGCGGCGAGCTGCTCTGCGGCCGGCGAGGGCAAGACGGGCACGCCCGGCGGCGGCGGCGGCCCCGGGGACGGCCCCGGCGCCGGCGGCGATCTCGGCGACGGCGACATCGGCGACGGCGACATCGGCGCGACGTTCCGTTGCGGTGACGGCGTCCTGACCTCGGACGAAGCGTGCGACGACAGCAATTCCCAGAGCGGGGACGGCTGTACCGGCGATTGCCTCTCGGTCGAGCTGGGCTGGTCGTGCCCGATCGCGGGCGCTGCCTGCACCCGCATCGCCCGCTGCGGAGACGGCGCCGTGGTGTTTCCGGAGCTCTGCGACGACGCCAATACGGCTGCGGGCGACGGCTGCTCGCCGACCTGCAAGGTGGAGGTGGGCTACAAATGCGCCGGCAGCCCGAGCGCCTGCGCGGCGACGACCTGCGGCGATGGCGCCCAGGAGGGGGCCGAGAGCTGCGAGGACGGCAACACGACGCCGTTCGACGGCTGCTCGTCGACGTGCCAGGCCGAGCCCGACTGCTCCGCGGGCAGCTGCGTTTCCCGCTGCGGAGACGGCCTCGTGCTCGCGGAGGACTGCGACGACGGCAACAACATCGACGGCGACGGGTGCTCCGCGGCGTGCACGATGGAGCCCGGTTATGAGTGCGCCGTGCCCCAGCCCTCGGGATCCATGGCCGTGCCCGTGGTGTTCCGCGACTTCCGGGCGGCCCACCCCGACTTCGAGCCGAACGGTCCAGGCCGGAGCGCGCCGGTCTTCGGCATGGTCGCGAACCGGCTCGACGCGGAGAAGAAGCCGGCGTACGTGGCCGCGGCGAACAGCCAGGTGACGAGCGCGCAGAGCTTCGCCCAGTGGTACCACGACGTGCCTGGCACCAACAGCACAACGGTCACCACCCTGACGCTGTGGGACATCGGAGATGGCCGCTTCGTGAACCGCTGGGGCGAGGACGGCGCGCCGTGGACGCTGCTGTCGCCGGAGAGCGCGCACTATTGCGGCAACGTGGGCAACGAGGTGGACGGGGAGCGCTGCACCTCGTCGGCCGAGAACACGGCGGCCTGCGGCGACATCCACGGCCCCGATTTCCACAGCTGCGAGGTGCGCGGCGGCGTCTACTGGGCGAGGTACGTGGACGCCACGTACGACGGCAACCCGCTGTTCTTCCCCGTCGACGGAGATCGGTTCACCCCGGCGGCCGAGCGCGTCCCCGCCGATATCTTCCCGAGCTACGGGGACGGGAGCTGGCTGAAAGAGGAAGGCACCCCGGACCATAACTTCCACTTCACGAGCGAGATTCGCTACTGGTTCCAGTACACGGCGGGCGAGCAATACGTGCTCGACTTCACCGGCGATGACGACGTGTGGGTGTTCATCAACGATCGTCTCGCGGTCGACGTCGGCGGCATCCACAGCGCCGTCACCGGGCACCTCGTCATCGGCGCCAACGGGACAGGGCAGGTGACCTACGCCGGGGGCGAGGACGACGTCATCCGGCCGCAGAACGTCGACCTCGGCCTCGCGGACGGCGGCGTCTACCAGATCGCCGTGTTCCACGCCGAGCGCCAGACGGCGGCGTCGACGTTCAAGCTGACGCTGCAGGGCTTCGCGACGGCGCGCAGCGAGTGCAGGCCGATCTGCGGCGACGGCGTCGTCGGCCTCGGCGAACAGTGCGACGACGGCGTGAACGACGGCGGCTACGGCGAGTGCGGGCCGGACTGCCAGCTCGGCGAGTACTGCGGCGACGGCATCGTCCAGGGCCCCGAGGAGTGCGACGACGGCAACAACCGCGACGGCGACGACTGCGGCAGCGGCTGCCGCAACCTCATCCCCCGCTGAGCCGGCGCGCGCCCGCGCGCGGGCGCCCGGGGAGCGCCTCCCCCGCCTGCAGGCGCGGGCGCCCGCGCCTGCGGGCGGGGGAGGCCGCGCGCTCGCGGGGGAGGCCGAGCGCCGACAGCGTGCGCACATCTCCCACGCAGCGCGGAGGGCGCCTTTGCGCTACGACTGCGGGATGTTCGGTCCCGGGCATCCTCAGTATCGTCCCCAGCAGCCGCCTTATTACCCTCCCCAGCAGCAGCCTTATTACCCGCCTCCGCCGCCCCCGCCGCAGCGCCCGAAGCCGGGCGTATCGCCGATCGTGATCGTGCTCGCGGTCCTTGGCGGGTTGTTCGCGCTCGGCGTCGGCGCCCTCGTCGTGATCGGCGGCGTTCTGTACGTGGTGGCGAGCGCGGAGCCCGAGAGCGCGGAGCCCGAGAGCGCCGTCGTCGAGCCCGCGCTCACCGGCGCGCCGACCGCGGGCGGCGCCTCGCCCGTGCGGCCCGTGCCGCCCGCGTCGACGAGCACCCGGCTGCGCCCCGACCAGGAGGCCGACGAGGCGGCGGGCGCTGACCCGGCAAGCGGCGGCGACGGCGTCCCCGAGGTGCCGTCGCCCGCGGGTGACGACGGGGCGGGCGACGCGCCGGCGCCCGCGGTGGCCGGAGCGCGGACGCCCGCCGCCCCGAGCGCGGGCGCCGCGAAGGAAGGGTCGAACAGCGGGAGCGCGGCGGGCGGGACGTCGTGGTGGTGCACCGGCAGCGCGTCCGTGCGCGTCTGCGGCTTCGCGGGCGCCTGCAACTATCAGATGGTCTTCGGCAACGGCATGGGGAACGACCGCTTCATGGCGTCGCAGCAAGCCAAGCGCTCGTGCGAGGCGAGCGCGCGCGCGAAGGGCGCCTCGGCCATCTGCGTCGTGCAGTGCAGCCCTCGCTGACGCGGGCCGAGCTCGTCCCTTGCCTCGCGGAGGTGGCGCCGCGCCGGCTGCCGAACGTCAGCCGCTGCGGCGCTAGCTCGACCTGCGCGCGGGTCGCGCCGGGCGACCGCTCGGACGCTCTTCGTGCTGCTCGGGCGGTGTCGTATCGAGCGCAAGGGGCGACTCGAGCACGCGCACGACGAGGCGATAGAGGAGCTCCACGTCCGCCGGCGTGAGCGACGCAAACGACGCTCGAAGGACCCGATCGACCACGGCAGCTCCTTTCTTCATGAGGTCTGGAGTCCAGCGAATGACGGCCCGCTGCCCCGAGCAACAGCTCATCCCTGCGTCGAAGCGGCCGCCTTCACGCCGCGACCTGCGGGGCTCCCCTCCCGGCGAGGCTCAGCCCCTGAGGGTCGCGCCGTTGATGTGCGCGGCGAGATCGGCGTACTTCATGCGAAACCGGCCGCCGAGTTCGGGGACCGGCGCGCGGGGCGGGGGGCCCTGGCAGCTGTCCGACCCCACGGGGTTGCGCAGGATGACCGAGGCGGGCGCGCCGTCGGCCCCGCGCTCGATCTTCTCGGCGACGACCCAGTGATAGCCGCCGTCCCATTTCAGGAGAACGGGCACCTTCTCGCCGCGCTCCATCGCCGCGGCGACGTCGGCGGCGACGGACGCGCCGCTGCGCAGGAGAGACGAGACGCTCGTGTAGCTGCCGCCCATGATGTCCTGGAACAGGCTCGTGAAATTGCCGAGCGGGACGCGCGAGTCGCCCCCCAGGGCGGCCCAGAACGAATCGTTGTCCTCGGGGTTGTCGTAATCGAAGATCCAGCTCATCGCGGTCGCGTGGTTCATGAGCGCGGATTGGAACAGCCGGTCGATGTCGACCCGGCCCGAGGCGTCGCGCAGGATCGCGTTGCGCGGCATCCTGAGCGCGCGGCCCGAGCGGAGCGTCACCTCGCGCGCCTCCCGCGTGATCCCGTCGAGGATCCGCACGAACTCGGCCGGATCGACGCGCAGCAGGACGTACTCCATCGTCCCCGCGCCGCAGGTGCCGTGACACGCGCCCTGCTCGACGCGCAGCGGGTTGTCCACGTGTCGGATCGCCTGCGCGAGCACGAGGTGCGGATCGATGCCGCCCTCGAGCACGAGCTTCGGATCGCGCTGGACGCCCGCCATCGTCGCCAGGTTCGGCAGGAGCGCCCCCGTGTGCAGCCGGCCCGCCGCGAGGAGCCTGTCGAGCGCGGCGAGCGCGGGCGCGTCGCCCCGGAGCGCGCGCCGGACCTCGTCGAGGCGCGCGCCCCGATCGGCGGCGAGCGCGCCGGCGGCGGTGGCCGCGGGCCTGTCGCCGACGGAGTCCACGGCGGGCGGCGGCGAGTCCGGATCCGGCTCGGCCCCGGGCACCACCTGCGGGAGCTTGTCCCCATCCTTGAAATAGCCCTGATCGTTGCGCGAGGGCCCGCCGGACGCCTGGACCGCGGCCGACGTGCGGCCGAGCGCCGCCACCTGATCGGGGCTGAGCCCCGCGGCCTTGGCCATGGCCTCGTCGAGCGCCAGCGCACGGCGGGCGGCGAGGCGTGCGAGGCGTGCGAGGCGTCGATCGAGGGCGGCGATCGTCGCGGCGTCGACGATGCCCGTCTGGGGCAGGCCCTCCGCGGCTTGCAGCGCGACGATGGCGTCGCGCGTCTTCGGCCCGAACGAGCCGTCGGCCGTCATCCGTTCGCCGCTCGCGCCGCTCGCGCCGAGCGCGTCTTGCAAGGCGCGCACGCCGTCGCCGCGCGCCCCTTCCGCGAGCGTCGCCGCGCCCGCCGCGATCGATCTCAACACCTCGTTCGCCGCGAGCTCGGGGGCGCCGAGCCGCGTATTCCCGTTGTCGCCCATGGTCCCCTCCGGCAATCGCAAGACGCGCTGGTTCGATCCTAGGATACTACGCCGCGCCCGTCGATGGCACGCTCCAGCGGAGGCGAAGCCGACATCGTCGCTCATCGTGTCATGATCGACCCGAGGAGCGGCGTCGGGTAGTGGCCGGATGTGAACATGAAGGCGGGGAGGTGGGAAGAAAAGATCAATGATCTTCCCGCCTTCCCGCCTTCATGTGAATCACTCCGGGGCAAATTGGGCCACCACCCGGCGTCGTGGGGCCAGCGTGGCTCGAGCGGCGCGCGCCTCGGCTCAAGCCTCCGCGTGCCGAGGGCGCTCCGCGCTCGCGACATCGCGGCGCGGCGGCCGACCCTCCCTGGAAAAGACCATGGCGGCGTCCTCCACCGGGCCGAGCGTCATCGCGAGCAGATCGAGCACGTAGTTCTGGCGGAAGTACCACGGCGCCTTCGAGCCCTGCTTGGGCAGGTGGTCCGCCGAGCGCTGCACGTAGCCCGACCTCAGGCCGAGCAGCGGCCGAGGATCGAGGTCCGATTCGTCAGGGCGGGGCAAGCACTGCCGGTAGCCGTGGCGAGCCATGTGGCTTAGCAGCCGACAGACGTACATCGAGGCCAGCTCCGCGCGGAGCGTCCACGAGGCGTTGGTGTAGCCGAGGCAGAACGCGAAGTTCGGGACGCCGCCCAGCATCAACCCCTTGTAGATGAACGCCCGCCCGGGCTCGAGGACGTCGCCGTCGACGTCGACGCGGATGCCGCCGCAGAACAGGAGCTCCAGGCCCGTCGCGGTCACGATGATGTCCGCCTTCAGCTCCTCGCCCGACTCGAGCAGGACGCCGTTCTTCGTGAAGGTCCGGATCCGGTCGGTGACCACCGAGGCGCGCCCCTCCTTCACCGCGCGGAAGAGGTCGCCGTCGGGCACGAGGCAGAGGCGCTGATCCCACGGATCGTAGCGAGGGTTGAAGTGCGTATCGACGTCGAAGTCGGGCGGCAGATGCCGGGCGACGCCGCTGCGGAGCATCCGCCTGGCGAGCCGCGGCGCGCGCTGGCAGACCTGGTAGACGAGCAGGCTGAGCGCGACGTTCTTCCACCGGGCGACGCGGTGGGCGAGCCGCTCCGGCAGGTGCTCGCGGATCGCGTTCGCGATCGCGTCCTCCGCGGGCAACGAGGCGATGTAGCTCGGTGAGCGCTGGAGCATCGTCACGTGGGCTGCGTCGGCGGCCATCGCGGGCACGAGCGTCACGGCCGTGGCGCCGCTGCCGATCACCACGACGCGCTTGCCCCGGTAGTCGAGATCTTGCGGCCAGTGTTGCGGGTGCACCAGCCGCCCCTGGAAGTCGTCGGAGCCGGGGAAGCTGGGCGTATAGCCGCTCTCGTAGCGATAGTAGCCGCTGCAGACGTACAGGAAATCGCAGGAGTAGCGCACGCGCTCCTCGCCTGGGCCGACGTCCACCTCGACGGTCCAGCGCGTGTGCTCCGAGGACCACGACGCGGAGCGAACCCGGTGATTGAACCGGATGTGCCGGTCGATGCCGAACTCCCGGGCCGTATCGCTCACGTACTCGCGGATCGACGGCCCGTCCGCGATCACCTTGGCCTCCTTCCAGGGATGGAAGGAATAGCCGAGCGTGAACATGTCGGAGTCCGAGCGGACCCCGGGGTAGCGGAACAGGTCCCAGGTGCCGCCGATGGCGCTGCGCCCCTCGAGGATCGCGTACCGCTTGCCGGGGCAGCGCGTCTGGAGGTGGTAGCCGGCCCCGATGCCGGAGAGGCCGGCGCCTACGATCAGGACGTCGAAGTGCTCGATGGACATGCTGCGTTCTCTAGAGGCGAGCGCCGTTGCGCTCCAGGGCCCGAGCATAGCGTGGCGAAGCACGGCTGTGCTCGGCGCCTCGCGCGGATTTCGGTGCGCCGCGCGGCGCGACGGCGGCGAGGCGCGCCGCTGGCCGCCGGCGGGCGGCGATCCGGAGGGGCTGCCGCGGCGCGATCGGCGTGAGCTCAGCTCGCTCGACGCGGGCGAGGCGGCCCGGCATGTGCGCCCGGCGACATCTCTGGCGCATCGGGAGCCCGATGCGGTCCCAGGATAACCTGCTTGGGATCCTGTCCTGTCAGAGAAGCTCGTCTGGGAGCGTTGGTCGCTAGTGGACTGTTCGATAAGTTTTTTAACATATTCCCCGGGGTGGCGTAAGCTTCGGCATGCGAGGACGACCACCCAGGAAGATCGAGCTGTCGCAGGAGGATCGGGCGTACCTGGAGCGGCTGGTGCGCGATGGACGGACCGAGCAACGCGTGGCTCGCCGAGCTCGGGTGCTCTTGGCCATGGCAGACCCGGCGACGGTCGTGGAGGAACTGGCGACGCACGTGGAGCAGAGGCGCGAGAGCATCTGGCACCTCTGCCGTCGGTACGAAAAGGTGGGGGTTCGGGCGGTCGAGGACGCCCCTCGCGAGGGTCGGCCCCGGGCTTTTTCCCCCTCTGCAACGCGTCGGCCTCGAGATGCTCGCCTGTTGTGAGCCCGCAGGGCTCGGGCTGCACATGACGCACTGGTCGACGCGCAGCCTGGCGAAGGTGGCGGCTGAGCGTGGGCTGGTGCCGAAGATCGCGCACTCGACCGTCTCGCTGATCCTGCGTACCGCCGATCTGCAACCCCACCGTTCGCGGTACTGGAAGACGCCCACGATCGATGCCGACTTCGAGAGGAGGGTGACGCGCATCCTGTGGTGCTACGAAAGAGCCTCGGATCTAGCCGCGCGCGGCGAGCTTGTACTTTGCTTCGACGAGAAGCCGAACATCCAGGTGCTCGAACGCCGGCGACCGACGCGCCCCGTGAGGCCCGGCCAGGCCGAGCACCAGGAGTTCGAGTACATCCGGCACGGGACGGTGAACTTCGCCGCGGTCCTCGATGTGCACACGGGCAAGATGCGCGGATGGTGCCCCAACCGGAACGATAGCGAGCACCTGCGCGCGATCCTGCCCGAGTTACTCCACGAGTGCTGCGATGCGCGACGCGTGCACCTGATCTGGGACGGAGCCCCGTCCCACGTCGCACAGGAGACCACCACCCTGCTGCGTACCCTCTACCCGCACGTCCGCGTCCTCGTGACGCCGGCGCACGCCTCGTGGCTCAACCAGGCTGAGTTGCTGCTCCGCGCGTTCAGCGAGCGCTACCTGAAGCGCGGCAGCTGGAACAGCCGCCAGCAGCTCGTCGAGCACCTGGACGCGAGCTGGCGAGAGTACGACCAGCTCTACGCTCACCCGTTCAGGTGGTCCTGGACGCGGCAGAAAATGCACCGCTGGGTTGAGCGGCATGCCGCGTGATTATGTTAAAAAACTTATCGAACAGTCCACTAGCGTCCCGCGGGCGGGGCAGCGCGGAGGAACGCGCGCATGTGGAAGCGGCGTTGATCGTCGGGGTAGATGTGCTCCTGCCCGACCGGGCAGGCGCGCCGCGACAGGCACCCTGCGGTCATGCACGCTCCGGCGGGCTGGGCGTCGAGGTGGCCGACGCAGGCGGCGGCGTCGTAGCTGCCGGGCGAGAAGGCGGCGACGGGGCAGGCGCGCAGACAGGGCTTGTCGGCGCACGACGCGCAGGGGCTCGGCAGGTCCTCGCGCGGCGGGAGCGACAGCCGCTCGGCGAAGACGAGCGCGGCGCGATACCCGTGCCAGAGGCCGAAGCGCGGGTGGATGAGGATGCCGAGGGGCGACGGGTATACCGGCTCGGCCCGCTGCGCCCAGCGCTGGAAAGGCCAGTACGGAGGGCCGGTGAAGGGGAACAGCGGGGCCGCGCCGAGCTCCGCGGCGAGCGCGGAGACCACCGTGGAGGTCCAGTCGTCGAGCGCGAGATCGGGCGCTTGCTCGCGGGCGCGCGAGAACGCGCGCCACATGGAGGGGCCTGCATTGCCGAGCAGGACGAGCGTGCCGGCGGGGAGATCCCCGGCCGCGGGGACGCCGTCGCCCTCGCAGGGGTGGAAGCCGCCGCGCAGCGGGATGCCCGCGCGGTCGCAGCGCGCCGAGAGAGCAGGCCAGCCGATGGGCATCGGGGCTCGCTTAGGACGCCAGGGCCGGCGCGGCAAGCGAGCGATGGCGAAGGCGGCCCCGCGAGGGCCTCGATCGGCTCTCCTGGATCGGAGCGAGCGCCGCGCGCCCCGCGGGCGGCCTCCTCGCCTGATCAGGGGTTCTGTTCTACAGTGGCGCCGTGGTCCGGAGGCTCGATGGCCGGCTCGGGACGAGGACGTCGTCCCCCAACGCCCGCGCGGCGCGCGCGTTCGGCCGCGCCGGGTGTCCGCCCGCGAGCGCGCCATGAGCCTCCCGCGCCCGCTGGTCACGCTCCACTTCGCCCAGACGCTCGACGGCCGCATCGCCGCCCCCAACGAGCGCGTCGAGCTCAGCACGCCCGCCGGGATCGAGCACGCCCACCGGGCGCGCGCGGATCACGACGCGGTGCTCGTCGGGATCCGCACCGTCGTCATCGACGATCCCCTGCTGACGGTGCGCGCGTGCGAGGGCCCGCAGCCGATGCGCGTCGTGCTGGCGAGCACCCTCGGCGTGCCGGAGGGGGCGCGCCTCTTGCGACGGTCGTCGACAGCGTCGACCACGTCGACAGCGTCGACCACGTCGACAGCGTCGACCACGTCCACCACCGCCAACGGCGCCGGCACCGCGAGAGCGCAGCCGGCCGGCGGGCGCGTGGTCGTCATCGGCGCGGCGGGCCGCGCGCTGGACGGCGCGCGCGCGCGCCTCGAGGAGCGCGGCGCGGCGGTGATCGTCGTGCCCGCGGACGACCGCGGCCGCGTCTCGCTGCCGCACGCGCTCGCCGAGCTCCACGCGCGCGGCGTGCGGCGGCTGCTCGTCGAGGGGGGCGCCGCCGTGCTCACCTCGTTCCTGCGCGCGCGGCTCGCCGATCGCGCCGAGGTCGAGATCGCGCCGCGCCTGCTCGGCGACACGGCGATCCCCGCGGTCGGCGCCCTCGGAGAGGCGCCGCTCGCGTCGGCGATCGACCTGCGCGAGCCGGCGGTCGAGCTCCTGGGGGGCAACCTGCTCTTGCGAGGCGACGTTGCCTATCCCGACTGATCCTCCGGCGCCGCCGGGGACCTCCGCGCCGCCAGCGGCCTCCGCGCCGCCGGGGACCTCCGCGCCGCCAGCGGCCTCCGCGCCGCCAGCGGCCTCCGCGCCCGCGCCGCTCGCGGGGCCCGCCAGGGAGCTCTGGTTCGTCCGCCCCGGCGTCGTCGAGGTGCGCGCCGGCGACCCGCCGCGCGAGCCGCGGGCCGGCGAGGTCGTGGCGCGCGCGGTCGCCTCGGGCGTGAGCCAGGGGACGGAGCTCCTCCTCTTCCGCGGCGAGGGGCCGACGCCGTTCGATCCGTCGCTCGACGCGCCGGGCGCGCCGACCTACCCGCGCCGCTACGGCTACGCGTGGGTGGGCGAGGTCGTCGCCCGCGGCGAGGGCGCGGCGCTCGGGCCGGGCGACCGCGTCTTCGCGCTCGCGCCGCACGGCGATCTGCACCTGTTCGGGCCGGGCGCGGCGCGCGCGCTGCCCCGCTCGATCCCGGGCGAGCGCGCGGTGCTGGCCGCGAACCTCGAGACGGCGGTCACGTGCGTGTGGGACGCGGGGGTCGGCCTCGGTGACGCCGTGGTGGTGCTCGGCGGCGGCGTCGTCGGGCTGCTCGTCGTGGCGCTCGCGCGGCGCGCCGGGGCCGAGGTCCGCCTGGTCGAGCCGAGCGAGCGGCGCCGCCGCGCCGGCCTCGCGCTCGGCGCCGCCGCGGCGATCCGGCCGGAAGACGACCGGCCGCGCGGCGACGCGGACGTCGTGATCGCCGCGACGGGCGACCCGGGCGAGCTCGACCGCGCGATCGCGCACGCGGCGCGCGAGGCGACGGTGACGGTCGCGTCGTTCTACGGGGCGCGGACGAGCCCGGTCGCGCTCGGCTCGGAGTTCCACCGCCGCCGGCTGCGCCTGCGCGCGAGCCAGGTCTCGACCATCCCGCCCGAGCGCGCGCCCCGCTGGGACTACGCGCGGCGCTTCGCGCTGGTGCGCGCCCTGCTAGAGGACGCCGCGCTCGACGCGCTGCTCGACCCGCCCGTCCCGTTCGACGCCGCGCCGTCGGTCTACGCCGAGCTCGCCGCCGCGCCCGGGGCGAGGCTGCAGACGGTCTTCCAGTACGGATCGCGATCGGCTACGCGAGGGGCAACCTAACGAAGGGGTCTCCCATGTTCCTCCTCGGCGTCAGCGATCACGTGATGATCGCGCACAGCTTCTCCGATCCGTTCTTCGGCCCGGCGACCCGGTTGCACGGCGCGACGTACGCCGTCGAGGTCGAGATCCGCGCCAAGGCGCTCGGACCGCACCACGTGGTGATGGACATCGGCGCGCTGCACGCGTCGCTGCGCCGGGCGCTGGACACGATCGACTACCAGAACCTCGACGAGCACCCGGCCTTCCCCGGGCGCACCTCCACGACCGAGCGCGTGGCCGAGCACGTGGCCGGGCTGCTCGCCGAGGACATCGCGAAGCTCGCCGCGGATGAGGCGCCCTGCCTGGGCGCGACGCTGCGGGTGCTCGTCCGCGAGTCGCCGACCGCGTACGCGGGCTTCGAGCGCGACCTCTAGGCTCCGTCGGACGAGCTGCTGCGCCGTCCGGACGGTCGGCCGAGCCCTGCAGCTCCCCTCGCTTGTGCTCCCCGACCTCAGGCCGTTCGCGACGCCCGTCCGGCAGCGCCGAGCGTGAGCCCGGCGAGACGCGCGCGCCTGTCCGGCCGAGGCCGAGCGGCCAGCTGCTCGGCGCCCGCTCCGGCGCTCGCGCGCGAGCAGGGCAGTCGCCTTCGCCGCCATAACAAGGCGGAGACACGCTTATTCCTCTGACGAGCGATCTTCATCGAGACGCCATGTAGCCTGGCGGGGCGCGCCCGGAGCACACCCGCGGTGTCTCGCGACGCGCGATCGCGATCCCACAATTCGTCACCACACCCGGAACCCGGCACCCCCCTGTTCCGTCTTGTGGGCCACAAAGGCGCGGCGCTCAGGACGACCCGCGCGGGGTTGGATCAATTTTTGTATCCATGTTGCATCAGCAACTCGATGTGAGAACGCGACCGAGCCCGCTCCGCCGCGTCCTCGTGACGTCGAAGGGCCGCAGTCCGGATGGCCCGACGAGCGCTTGCGTAGGACCGCGGGCGATGGCGCTCGGGGACGCGCGCAGCCCGCGTCGAGCGGCTGCCTGAAGAACAAGGGAGGACTGGATCTCATGAGCGATGAACCTGGATCTGCCGTCGACGACGGGGGCACGATCGGCAGGAACGGGCAGGCGGCCCCAAAAAGGGAGAGAAAGCGCCTCGTGGTGATCGGCAACGGGATGGCCGGCGCGCGGTTCGTGGAGGATCTCGTCGCGCGGGGGGGCAGGGACCGCTTCGAGATCGCGATGTTCGGCGATGAGCCGTACGGCAACTACAACCGCATCCTGTTATCGAACGTTCTTGCGGGAATCCAGGATCCGAAGGATATCTTCATCAACCCTCTGTCGTGGTACGAGGACAACGGCGTCCGTCTCCACGCCGGGGTCCGGGTCGCCTCGATCGACCGCCGGAGCAAGACCGTCCGCGGCGCCTCGGGCGTCGTCGAGGCCTACGACAAGCTCGTCATCGCCACGGGCAGCCGCGCCTTCGTGCCGAAGCTCGAGGGGCTGGAGCGGGAGGGCGGAGGGTACAAGAGCGGCGTCTTCGTGTTCCGGACGCTCGATGACTGCAGCGGCATCATCGAGCACGCGAGGCGGTCGCGGCGGGCCGCCGTGATCGGCGGCGGGCTCCTCGGCCTCGAGGCCGCGCGGGGCCTGCTCGGGCTCGGCCTGGAGGTGCACGTGGTGCACCTGATGAAGCACCTCATGGAGGTCCAGCTCGACGCCGCCGGCGGAGCCGTGCTCCGGCGCGCGCTGGAGGACATGGGGCTCGTCATCCACCTCGAGAAATCGACCCGGGAGATCTTCGGAGACGAGCGGGTCGAGGGGCTCCGCTTCGAGGACGGGAGCGAGCTCGCGTGCGATCTCGTGGTGATCTCCGCCGGCATCCGCCCGAACGCAGAGCTCGCGCGCGACGCGGGGCTCACGGTCGAGCGGGGGATCGTCGTGGGGGACGACCTCTGCTCGCCCGACGATCCGGACGTCCATGCGCTCGGCGAGTGCGCCCAGCACCGCGGGCGCACCTACGGGCTCGTGGCTCCCCTGTGGGAACAGGCGCAGATCCTGGCCGATCGGCTCACGGAGCGCAGGCCCGACGCGGCGTACGCGGGCTCGAAGGTCTCCACCAAGCTCAAGGTGATGGGCATCGATCTCCTGGTGATGGGGGAGCAGCGCGCCGCGACCGACGCAGAGGAAGAGGTCTCCTACGCCGAGCCCTCGCACGGGATTTACCGGAAGCTCGTGATCCGGGACGGGACCCTGGCGGGCGCCATCCTGCTCGGCGGCGGGGCGCCCGCCGGGAAGCTGCTCCAGGCGTTCGAGCGGGGCCTCAAGATCCCCGAGGATCGCGTGGCGCTCCTCTTCCCCGGGGCCCACGCCGGCGCGGGCGAGCCCAGCGTGGCGGATATGCCGGACGAGGCGCAGGTATGCAACTGCAACGGCGTCTCGAAAGGTCAGATCGCCGCGGCGGCGCGGGGCGGGTGCCGCACGCTCCGGCAGGCGTGCGCCGCGACGCGCGCCGGGTCGGGCTGCGGGGCGTGCAAGCCGCAGGTGCAGGCCGTCCTCGAGCTGGTCCTCGGGAGCGGCGCGGCGGAGGACCCCTCGGCCCATTACTACGTGCCCGGCGTGCCCTACGCGAAGCCGGAGCTCGTCCGGCTCATCCAGGAGCGCGGGCTGCGCAGCGTCTCGTCCGTGTTCCGGGAGCTCGCGGGCGGGCAGGAAGACGTCGCGAGCAAGCCGGGGCTCGCCTCGCTGCTCAAGAGCATCTGGGGGAGAGCGTATGAGGACGAGCGCGACGCGCGCTTCATCAACGATCGGGTGCACGCGAACATCCAGCGCGACGGCACGTTCAGCGTCATCCCGCGCATTTATGGAGGCGTCACGACGCCGGCCCAGCTCCGGAAGATCGCCGACGTGGCCGAACGGTACGACGCGAGGATGGTGAAGATCACGGGGGGCCAGCGGATCGACATCCTCGGCATCGCGAAGGAGCGGCTGCCGGACGTGTGGCGCGACCTGGGCATGCCGTCCGGTCACGCTTACACGAAGGGATTCCGCACCTGCAAGACGTGCGTCGGCAGCGAGTTCTGCCGCTACGGGGTCGGGGACAGCACGGCGCTCGGCATCGCGATCGAGCGCCGGTTCCAGGGGTTCGAGGCGCCCCACAAGCTGAAGCTCGCCACCGCCGGCTGCCCTCGCAACTGCTCGGAGGCGACGACCAAGGACGTGGGCGCCGTCGCCATCGAGGGGGGCCGGTGGGAGATCTACGTGGGAGGCGGGGCCGGCTCGCGCGTCAGGAAGGGAGACCTGCTCTGCGTGGTTGACACGCAGGAGGAGGTCATCCGCTACGCGGGCCGCTTCATGCAGTATTACCGAGAGCAGGCCAGGTACATGGAGCGCTCGTACGATTTCGTCGAGCGTGTCGGCATCGAGAAGGTGCGGAGGGTGATCGTGGACGACGCCGAAGGGATCGCGGCGCGCCTCGACGCGGAGGTCCAGGCCTCGGTCGACGCGTACGCGGACCCCTGGAGCGAGGCCGACAGCCCGATCCATCCGTCCCAGTTCACGACGCTGCTCCCGCCGCCGAGCGGCGCGCCCGCGCAGGCGGAGTAGGCCGTGGATCGGCGGAGAGGAGCGCCGGGCCAGCGCCCGGCCCGCGGATACGAGGGGTGTCATCCAGCCGGCCCGTGCGCCGGCCGGGGAGGAGTTCGGGTGATGATCGATGTCGCGCAGAAGGAGATGACCATCTTCAACCTCGGCCCGCTGGGCCAGATACCCGAAGGAGAAGGGAAGGCGTTTCATGTCGGCGGCTACGAGGTAGCCGTGTTCCGGACGCGAGCAGGGGAGCTGTTCGCCGTGCAGGCGCGCTGCCCTCACCGGGAAGGGCCGCTCGCGGACGGGCTCCTCGGGGGCAACGTCGTCCAGTGCCCTCTTCACGGGCTCGCCTTCGACCTCTCGACCGGTCACCCGATCGGCGCCGAGTGCAGCGCGCTCGCGTGCTTCCGGGTCGAGCTGGGCGCGTCCGGAGAGATCCTTCTCCGCCTCTCGCGTCCCGAGGCGGGCACCTCCCCCTTTTCGCGCGAGGAGCGACCCGCGCTGGCGCAGCTGCGCGCCGAGGCGACCGCCCGCTGAGGAGGGCAGTCGGCGCGCACTATCGAAACACTATCGAAACAATCCCGATCCCGAAACAATCCCGATCCCGAAACAATCGCGAGCCGCGCGTATTCCGCCGACACGATCTCTTCATGAACGCCATTCAGGCTGGCCCGGTCGCGTCCGGATGACACGCGCGGTTTCTCACGAATCGCTCGGGGCTCTCCTGAATCGTCGTGATCATGGAACCCGGCGCACGGCTTGTTCCGTCTTCGGGGCCACATGGATGCACGTCGAGGCTGCCGGGCAACGGCACCTGTTCTACTGCAATCGTGCTGCATCAGTGACTACGTGGCCGGAAGGCGGTCGAGCCCGCCGTGTCGCGTCTGCCCGGTAACGCTGGACGCGGCGGCGAGCGAATGCGAAGGCCCCAGCCCATGATGGAAGACAGGGACATTCGATCCAGGATGCACGAAGAGCCGTGGGGCGCCGGCCGCGGCTACGGCCCGATCTCGCCGCGCCACCCGCTCGGCGGCGAGATGTCGGACGTCGCGCGCGGGATCTTCTCGCGATTGCGGCTGCCGCGGCTCCTCCAGCGCTACGCACAGGTGCCGGTGCTCGCCGCGTTCAGCTTCGTGAACGGGTTCGTGAGCATCGGCCTGATGGCGGCCCTCGCCGCCGTGACGAAGGAGCCCTTCGTGTTTCCGTCGCTCGGTCCGACCGCCTTCCTCTTCTTCTACACGCCGCGGGCTGCCTCGGCCGCGCCGCGCAACACCCTCATCGGGCACAGCATCGGTATCGCGGCCGCTTACTTCAGCCTGTTCGTCACGGGGCTGACGCACGCGGGCCCTGCGACCGCCGCCAGCGTGACCCTCCCGCGCGCCCTCGCCGCCGCGCTCTCGCTGGGGCTCACGGCGGGCCTCATGGTGCTCGCCCGAGCTCCCCACCCGCCCGCGGGCGCCACGACGCTCATCGTCTCGCTGGGCATCCTGGACCGGCCGCCGATGTTCCTGGTGCTCCTCGGAGGCGTCGCCCTGCTCACGGCGCAGGCCATCCTCATCAATCGCCTCGCGGGCGTCGATTACCCCCTCTGGGCGCCGCGGCAGGCGCCGGGGCCCGACGACGCGCGGGCGCACCTCTCCACGCCGCCGGGGCGGGGCGCGGCGGCCGGCACGGGAGCGCAGCCATGAGCGCGGAGCTCACCGACTTCCGCGCGCCGCCCGCGCGCCCCGGCGCCGCCGCGAGCGCGTCGCGGCGCGCCCCGCTCGCGCACTGGGGCGCGGTCCGCAACGGGACCGCCGCCGCCGCCGCGCTCGCGGCGCTCATCGTCCTCGGCAGCCGCGACCTCGCCGACTTCGACTCCGCGCTCGTGGGCTACACCTTCGCATGCCTCTTCATGACCTTCGGGGTCGTGTACCGGTACTCCGTCTGGCTCAGCAAGCCGCCGACCCGCAAGTACTGGGTCCGCGGCGTGGAGGTGCTCTTCTCGCGGCGCCGCTGGCCGCGCCTCCGCCGCCCGACGCTCATCGTCAAGGCGCTGTGGTCGAAGATCATCGCGCAGGATTTCATCCTGCGTCGCGGCCTGACCCGCTGGATCGCGCACATGCTCATCGCGTGGGGCTGCGCGCTCGCCGCGGCCGTGACGTTCCCGCTCGTGTTCGGCTGGCTCCACTTCGAGGCCGGCGCCGCCGGCGCGGTCTATCGCGTGGTGCTCTTCGGGGTCCGCGTGTCCGAGATCCCGGTCCACGGCGTCGTGGGGTGGGCGATCTTTCACGCGCTCGTCGTCAGCGGCTTCATGGTCGTCCCGGGGGTGATGCTCGCCCTGCTCCGCCGCATGCGGGAGGGCGGCGCGGTGGCGGTCCAGCGCTTCGAGCGCGACCTCCTGCCGCTCCTCCTGCTCTTCGCCGTGAGCGCGAGCGGGCTCTTGCTCTGGGTGAGCTACGAGTGGCTGCACGGGTATTTCTACGGCGCGCTCGCCCAGGTCCACGCGCTGACGGTGATCGTGACGCTCGTTTACCTGCCGTTCGGCAAGCTGTTTCACGTGTTCCAGCGCCCCGCCTCGGTGGGCGTCACGTTCTACAAGGAGGCGGGCGACCGGGGCGAGAAGGCGGTCTGTCCGGTCACGGGCGAGGCGTTCGCGGCCAAGCTCCAGACCGACGATCTCAAGGAGGTGCTCGCGGAGGTGGGGTTCGACTACGCGGCGCGGGCGGGGGCCGGGCCTGCGTGGAGCGAGCTCTCCCCGCGGGGGCGGCGGATGCTCATCGGCCGCGCGCACCATCGCGCGCGCGGCGGCCGCTTCTCGTGAGCGACGGAGCGGAGGAGACGACACATGGCTCACCTGAGATTGCCAATTTCCGACTACATCCGCGAGTACGGGCCGCACGTCTCGGACTCGCCCGTGACCGGGTGGGGACCTAAGCCCGAGCCCGACAGGCTGGTCGAGACGCACTGCTGCTTCTGCGGGATGCAGTGCGGCGTGAAGCTGCAGGTCAAGGGCAGCCGGGTCATCGGGATCGAGCCGTGGGAGGAGTTCCCGTTCAACGAGGGGCGGCTCTGTCCGAAGGGGGTCAAGCGGTACATGCAGACGCACCACCCCGACCGCCTGACCGACCCGCTGATCCGCGACGGGGCCGGGTTCAGGAAGGCGGGCTGGGACGAGGCGCTCGATCTCGTGGCGTCGAAGGTGCGCGCCATCCAGGCGAAGCGGGGCAAGGACGCCTTCGCGATGCTGAGCGGGGTCTCGCTGAGCAACGAGAAGAGCTACCTCGTGGGGAAGTTCGCGCGCCTCGCGCTCGGCACCGCCAACCTCGACTATAACGGCCGGTTCTGCATGGTCTCCGCGGGCGCGGGGAACAAGAAGGCGTTCGGGATCGACCGCGCCGCGAACCCCTGGGAAGACATCCCCGAGGCCGGCGTCGTGCTGCTCGCGGGCACCAACGTGAGCGAGTGCTTCCCGACGCTGACGCACTACATCTGGAAGGCGCGCGACCGGGGCGCGAAGCTCATCGTGGTCGATCCGCGCGAGACGCCCATCGCCCGCACCGCCGACCACCACGTCGCGCTCCGCCCGGGGACCGACAGCGCGCTCAACCAGGCGCTGCTCCATGAGCTCGTCGCGAACGGCTGGTTCGACCGGGAGTTCGTCGAGCAGCGCTGCACCGGCTGGGCCGAGCTCCGCGCCTCGGTGGAGCGCTGCACGCCCGAGTGGGCCGCGGAGATCTGCGGCGTCCCGGCGGCGCTCATCCGCGAGGTCGCCGCGGCGTGGGGGCAGGCGAAGACGAGCTTCCTGCTGCACGCGCGCGGCGTGGAGCAGCACACGAAGGGCGTCGAGAACGTCCTCAGCCTGATCAACCTCGTGCTCGCCACCGGCAGGATCGGCCGCAAGGGCTGCGGCTACGGGACCATCACGGGGCAGGGCAACGGCCAGGGCGGGCGCGAGCACGGGCACAAGTGCGATCAGCTCCCCGGCAACCGCGACATCGAGAACCCGGAGCACCGCAGGCACATCTGCGACGTCTGGGGGATCTCCGACGCCGAGCTGCCGCGCAAGGGCAAGACCACCGTGGAGATCGTCGAGGCGATCCACGCGGGCGAGATCCGCGGGCTCCTCAACATCTGCTTCAACCCCATGGTCAGCCACCCCGACACGGGCTTCGCCCGCGAGGCGTTCGAGGGGCTCGAGTTCTTCTGCGTCATCGACTTCTTCATGAGCGAGACGGCCCGCTACGCCGACGTCGTGCTGCCCGGCTCGCTGCACGAGGAAGAAGAGGGCACCTCGACGACGGCGGAGGCCCGCGTGGTGCGCCTCCGCGCCGCCGTCGACCCTCCCGGCAACGCGCGGCGGGACACGTGGATCCTCCTCGAGCTCGCGAGGCGGCTCGGAGGCGAGGAGCGCTTCCGCTTCTCGAGCAGCGAGGACATCTTCAACGAGCTGCGCCGCGCGAGCGCGGGAGGGACCGCCGATTACGCGGGCATCACGTACGAGCGCGTGGAGCGGGAGATGGGGGTGTTCTGGCCCTGCCCGTCGGAAGGGCACCCGGGCACCCCGAGGCTCTTCGAGGACGGGAGGAGCTACCACCCCGACGGCAAGTTCAAGCTGATCCCCACGCCGTATCGCCCGAGCGCGGAGGTGCCCGACGCGGAGTTTCCGCTGTACATGACCTCGGGCCGGAGCGTCTTTCATTACCTCAGCGGGACGCAGACGCGGCGGATCAAGTTCCTCGTCGAGAAGAGCCCCGGGCCGGTCTGCGAGATGCACCCCGCGCCCGCGGCGCGGCTCGGCCTCGTCGACCGGCAGCTGGTCACGGTGGAGACCCGGCGCGGCGGGATCACGGTCCCGCTCCGGATCGTCGAGGCGATCCGCCCGGACACGGTGTTCCTGCCGTACCACTGGCCCGAGGAGCTCGCCGCCAACCAGCTCACGGTCCGCGCGCTGGATCCCGTGAGCAAGATGCCGGAGTTCAAGGTCGCGGCGTGCAGGGTGCGCGCCGCCACGCGCGCCGAAGCCGCTCGGGCGCGATCGTTGTTCGCCGAGCTCAAGCTGGAGGCCTCATGAGCGCCGTGGTGCGGGATTTCTTCATCGATTTTCAGCGGTGCATCGGCTGCCAGGCGTGCGCCGCGGCGTGCTCGGAGTGCCACACGCACCGCGGGCTGCCGATGGTGCACGTGGACCTCGTCGCGCCGGGCGTGTCGCTCCAGACCGCGCCGATGGTCTGCATGCATTGCGCCGATCCGACGTGCGCGTCGGTCTGCCCCGCGGACGCCATCAAGGTCGACGAGAACGGGATCGTGCACTCGAGCCTCAAGCCCCGGTGCATCTCGTGCGGGAACTGCGAGCTCGCGTGTCCGTTCGGGGTCCCGATCATCAAGATGGAGATCCAGCAAATGCAGAAGTGCGACATGTGCTTCGACAGGACGAGCGCCGGGAAGAAGCCGATGTGCGCGACGGTCTGCCCCACGGGCGCGCTGTTCTACGGGACGCGCGAGGAGATCGCGCAGCAGCGGCCGGCGAGCAAGCCGATCAACCGCTGGCGGTTCGGCAAGCAGCGGATCGCGACGCGCGTGCACGTGATGGTGCCGCACGACGTGGACGAGATGGCGGTCGAGCTGCCCGCCTTCGACGAGGGCGGCGGCCCCGCGGCGCTCGCGACCGCCCTGGCGACGGGCGCGGGCGACGAGCGAGCGCCGGAGGAGGCGCGGTCGGAGGCGGAGTTTCTGTGATGGGCGCGGAGGATCTGCCCAAGTGGCGAGAGGACTTCCCCTACGAGTCCGAGGGCGACGACCACGTGACCCGCCGCGATTTCGCCCGCTTCCTCGTGCTGCTGAGCGGCGGGCTCGCGACCGGCAACGCCGTGGTGTACCTCCGCTCGCGCCGCCCGCCCTCGGAGCCGCCCGGCCGCATGGAGATCGCGCGGATCGACGATCTCGCGCCGGGGAGCGCCGTGGCCTTTCGCTACCCGGACGAGACGACGCCGGCGCTGCTGATCCGCCGGGAGAACGGCGAGCTCCTGGCGTTCGAGCAGAAGTGCTCCCACCTCGGATGTCCGGTCTCATACGCGCGGGAGGGCGGGGAAGAGCACCTCCGGTGCTACTGCCACAACGGCCGCTTCGACGTGGCCTCCGGCGAGGGCACGTCCGGTCCGCCGCGCGACCTGCGGCCGCTCGGGCGGATCGCGCTGGCGGTCGAGGACGGCAAGGTGTTCGCGGTCGGGTTCGCGCGGCGGCGCGCGACGTGAGGTGAGCGATGCCGATCCCTGGACCGAAGCACGACCTGCGCCCGGGCGCGAAGGGCGCGATGAGCGCGAGGGTGCTCGCCGTGGCGATGCTCTGCGCGTTCCAGTACTGGCTCCTCACGTCCACGGTCGAGGCGTACAACGGCGGCGATCGCGACATCCCGCTGCCCGCGCTGGCGACCTCGCTGGTGTGCTTCGCGCTGGGCGCCGGTCTGATCGCGGCGGGGGAGCTGTCGGGGTGGAGGGCGCGCCGGAGGCCCCCGCCCGACGCGTGACACCCGGGCGCGGCGCCTGGCCGCCCGCGCGGGGCGGGCCGGGTTCCGTGGTACTGGGTCGACGCATGCGCATCGCCTGGATCGTCTACGGCGCCCTCGAGCAGATCACGGGCGGGTACATCTACGATCGGCTCGTCGTCGAGCGGCTGCGGCGGAAGGGCGATGTCGTCGAGGTCGTGTCGCTCGATCCGGCGCCGCGGTCGCGCGCGCTGGCCGGGCTCGCCCTCGCGGCGCGCCTCGCCCGGCTCGACCCTGCCGTCGTGGTCGGCGACGAGCTCTGCTTCCCGGAGCTCGGCCCGGCGTTCGCGGCGCTGCCGCGGCGGATCGCGCGCGTGCTCCTCGTGCACCACCTCAGCGCGTGGGAGCTCCCGCCCGGCCCGCGGCGCGCGGCGCTCGCGCTCGCCGAGGCGGCGGTGCTCCGGCTCTGCGACGCGCACCTCGCGACGAGCGCGACGACCGCGGCGCGGCTCCGGCGCGAGCACGGGGTCGGCCGGGTGGACGTGGCGCCGCCGGGCGCGGACCGGCTCCCCTTGCGCCCTCGCGCCGCGCGGGACGGCGGCCCGTTGCGGCTCACGTTCGTGGGGAGCTTCATCCCGCGCAAGGGGCTCCTGGAGCTGCTCGCGGCGTTCGAGCGGGTCGGGAGCGCGCGCGCCACGCTCGTCCTCGTCGGCGACGCGGCGCGCGATCCGGCCTATGCGGAGCGCGTGCGCCGGGCGATCGACGGCTCCGCGCACCTGCGGGCGCGCGTCGAGGCGCGCGGCGTGCTCGACGACGAGGCGCTCGCGGCGGCGCTCGCCGAGACGGACGCGCTGGTCCTGCCCTCGCGGCTGGAGGGGTACGGCATGGTGCTCACCGAGGCGGTCCGCGCGGGCGTGCCGGTGCTCGCCGCCCGCGCCGGCGCGATCGCCGAGGTCGTGCAGGACGGTGCCGAGGCGCTGCTCTGGGACGACGGCGAGGGGCTCGTGCGGGCGCTCTCCCGCTTCATCGAGGACGGGGCGCTCAGGGCGAGCATGCGCCGCGCGGCGATGCTCCGCGCGCCGGCGCTGCCCACGTGGGACGGCGCCGCGGCCGCGGTCGGCGCGGCGCTCGCACGGGCGGCGCCGGGGCGCTGAGCCGTCATCCGCCGCTGCCACCGGGGTCGCGCAGGACGCACCTCTTGGCGCGGACGAAGGCGTCGAAGCGGCCCTCTTGCAGGCCGTCCGGGTCCGGGGTCGGGTCCTTCACGATGCACGCCGCCACGGAGAGCTCCCCTTCGTAAAGGTCCTTGTCGCGTGTGGTCTTGTGGTTCAGCTGGCAAACACCGCTGAGCACGTCGTCGCCGAGGTTGGCGGACACGTTCCAGGCGTCCTCGTCCAGCGCGTGAGACGCCCGGAGGGTGATCCCCCAGAACCCCTTCTTTTCCCGGATGGGATCGTTGAGGATCATCACCTCGAGCTCATCGCCTTTCACCCCACAATCCGTGTACCAGCTGCGCTGGTTGTCCTCGTCGAACGCGACCGCGGTCTCTCCGTTGTTGCCCGTATCGAGGAAGAGCTGCTTCGCGCCGAGGGTGAGCACGGCCCTCCCCGCGACAAGCGGCGGCTCGAAGTCGCTGCCGCAGCCGAGCGGCGCGAGCGACAATGCGGTGGCGAGCAGTGTCCTGAGCATGGGTATCCTCACTGGTGAGGATCATGCGTGGCCGATCCACAAGTCAATCGGCAAATCGACCATGTTGCGCGCTCGAACATGGCAATTTTGGTGCGTGCGCGGGAATGAGATGGGCTGAGAGCGCGGAAATCGTTCTGCGTGTCACCTCATCGTCCGACTTCGCGGATCTTTGGAGCGGGAATCTCATCGGATCGTGGCAACTTTGCGGGTTTCGAGGGAATGGTCGCGTTGTGCGCTTCGTTGCCTCGACGTCGCGTTGTCTCCATCGATTGCGGTACACGCCCATTGCGCGGCTTACCCGCCGACCGGTTCCTTCCGGTCACGCGTTCGACTGCCGCTGCTGTACAATCTCAACTACAGTGTTCAGGTGAGCGGAGTCACGTCCGCCTCTCTTGACGCGTCGCACCGGAGGCGCGCCGCCAGCCTGGGTCTGTCCCGGACTCGAGGATGCCCGCGGTCTTGTCGATTGGAATTGACATCGTAGATGTTACCGTTAACATTTGGCTCGAAGGGTATCCTTTTGCTTGGCCCTGGTTGGGCAGTCTCGCGGCGCGCAGCGAGGCCTCCGTTGTCTGAACGACTTCCGCGATAACAGCGTTCGCTCCGTCGTCGCGGAAGCGTTCGCTGACCGATGCTGTACCGAGGGCAGGTCCGCAGCTGGGGGCTGACGTCTCCAGGCCTGTTGGATTTTGTTCTCCCATAGCCGCGCCTGGGGCCTGATGCCGGTCGTCCGTGAGGGCCAGCTCCTCGAGCGCGCCATCGACCGGGACGATGCGCCCCGCTTCAGCGAGCACGATGGTCGTTGCATCGCTGGTCATGCGAAGGGAACTGCTAGCCACGAGAGGTCCGTCAGGAGGCAATGATGACCCCACCGTCTTTTTCGATGACCGGCTCGCCGCGCCGCGGGCGGGGGCTCGGCGCGGGGCTCTGCGTCACGGCGCTCCTGCTCGCGGGGTGCACGGGCACCTTGGGGGATCCAGAGGAGAGCATCGGCCCTGGGCCTGACGGCAGCAGCCCGGCCACCGGCGGCGAGGCGCGCGGCATCGATATGCCGGGTGCGCCGCGGTACCACCGGTTCGTGCGCCTCACGAACGCGCAGTGGGCGAGCAGCGTGCAGGTGGTCCTGAACCTGGGCGCTCCTTCCTCGCTGTCCGAATCGTTCGAGAAGCCCGTCGCCGGCACGACGGACTTCACGAACAACGAGCTCCTGCTCAGCGTGAACCAGCGCTCGTGGAGCGACTACCAATCGGCGGCGGAGGCGCTCGCCGAGGAGGTGACGGCCTCGGACGCGGCGCTCGCCAAGGTGTACCCGGATACGGACGCGGCCGGCTTCATCAAGACCGTGGGGCGCCGTGCGTACCGCCGTCCGCTGACGGACGGCGAGGTCGCCAAGTACGAGGTGCTCTTCGAGACCGGCGCGGCGATGTCCGGCACGAAGAGCACGTTCGCCAAGGGCGCGCAGCTCGTGATTCGGACGATGCTGCAGTCGCCGCACTTCCTCTACCGCACGGAGCTCGGCCAGGATCGCAAGCCGCTCAGCGGTTACGAGATCGCCGCGAAGCTATCGCTCTGGCTGCGCAACTCCGCGCCGGACGACGCGCTGCTCGACAAGGCGCCCACGCTCACGACGCCGGAAACGATCGCCGCGGTCGCCGAGTCCATGCTGGAGGAGCCCGCCGCGGCCAAGGGCATGCGGTTCTTCCATCGCGAGCTGCTCCATTTCGATCGCTACGCCACGATCAGCAAGCTCGGCGTGCCGAGCTACAACGAATCGTTGAACGCGGAGTACGAGGAGAGCGCGTACCTGTTCTTCGAGAAGATCTTCACCCAGGGCCTCGGCGTCAAGGACATCCTCACGTCCACGAAGGGCTTCGTGGGGCCGGGGATGGCGGAGCTCTACGGCCTTTCGCCGAGCGGCCGAGAGCTCGTGGAGCGAGACCTCGGTCCCGATCGCGTCGGCTTCTTCTCGCAGCTCCCCTACCTGACGCTCAACGCCCTGAACGACGAGTCGGACTCGATCCATCGCGGCGTGAGCATCAACCTCGACGTGCTGTGCACGCCGCTCGGCGCGCCGGCGCCCAACATCCCGCCGGTCCCGCCCCTCGAGCCCGGGCAGACGAACCGCCAACGCATCACGCAGCTCACGTCCGCCTGCGGCGGCACGTGCCACAACGCGCTCATCAACCCCGTCGGCTTCGCCTTCGAGCACTTCGACGGCATGGGGCTGTACCGGGATGAGGAGAACGGAGGCCTGCCGATCGACAGCAGCGGCGTCTATTCCTTCACCGAAGGGGCCAAGTCGTTCGCGGACGCCGGCGAGCTGATGCACCACATGGCGGCGGGAGAGCAGGCTCACCTCTGTTACGCCAAGAAGCTCGCGAGCTTCGCGCTGCAGCGCGACGTCATCCCGGCGGACTTGCCGCTCGTCGAGACGCTCGCCGACGTGAGCCGCGGCGCCAGCGGCTCTGTGAAAGAGATGATGCTCGAGCTCGTGAAGGATGAAGCATTCCGGACTCGCGTGGGAGGCCCGCTGTGAACTCCAAGATCGTTACGAACCTCACTCAACCGCACGTGGCGCGCCGGCGCGGGATGAATCGGCGCGCGTTCCTGCGCGCCGGCGGCGTCGCCATCGCCCTTCCGTTCCTGGAGGGCTTGCCGTCGCGCTCCGCCTGGGCTGCGGACAACGCGCCCGTGTTCAGCCTCTACATCGTGGCGGCGTGCGGCGTGGTGGGTAAAAAGTTCTTCCCGGACCAGACTGGCCCGCTCACGACCGCGGGGCTCGGCGCCATGACGGACAAGGCGACGCACGTGCTCGCGCCTCACGCCGCGAACCTGCTGTTCATCCGCGGGATCAACTTCCCCATGAACGGGCCCACCAACTGCGGCCACGCGCAGGGGTTGTGTCAGGCGCTCACCGCGCGCCCGGCGCAGGGCGGCGGCAAGACCGCATCCGCGACCGGCGTGTCCGCGGACGTGGTCATCGCCGAGCTGGTGAACGAGGGCGGCGCCGAGCCGCTCACGCTCTATGCCGGCAACCGCAGGAACGGGTACATCGCCGAGCGCATCTCCTTCAAGGCCGGTGGTGCCGGGCAGGTGCGCTCGGCGGACGACAACCCGTACGCGCTCTACGCCAAGCTCGTCGGCCTGGCGGACAGCGGCGGTGGAAGCGGCAACGGCGCGCAGCTCGCGGAGGAGCTCCTCCGCAGCCGCAAGAGCGCGAACGACTTCGTGAAGGAGGAGCTGAACAGCCTGATGCGCATGTCGGCGCTGAGCTCCGCCGACAAGCAGCGCCTGCAGCAGCATTTCGACTCCATCCGCGACACCGAGGTCACGATGGGCGAGATGGGCACGACCTGCAGCAAGGCGGGCCTCGCGACGTCGGAGCTCGAGGCGCTCAAGAGCGGTTTCGCGTTCAAGATGGACGGCATGATCGAGGACGTCGCGAAGCTCCACCTCGAGCTCGTGGCGATGGCGTTCGCCTGCAACTTCAACCGCGTGGCGACGCTGCAGCACGGCGACGGCACGGATGGGACGAAGTATGCGGTGCCGTCGAACGCGGGCCTCGGCTGGCCCTTCCACCACATCAGCCACCGGGTGCAATCGGACGCAGCTACGGGCAACAACCCGACGGCCGAGCAAGCGCACGCCGAGATCGACGTGGTCCGCATGCAGACGCTGCTCCACGGCCTCGACCACTTCAAGGCGCGCGACCTGTTCGACAAGTCCATCGTCATGTGGACGAACCACGTCTCCGACGGCCCGTCGCACAGCTTCCGCAACGTGCCGACGATCATCGCCGGAAACGGCGGCGGCTACCTGAAGCAGGGGCAGTACATCGACGCCGGCAACGTCACGAACAACCGCCTCTTCAACGGCCTCATCGCCGCCGCCGTCCGGGACAAGACCGAGTGGACGGAGAACTTCGGTGAGGGTCAGGGCTCCGGGCCGATCGACGGCATGCTCGCCTGAGCGCCATCGCCGGGCGGTGAGCCTCGCTGCCGACGCTCGTGGCTGAGCTCGGTTCGGCTCATCGCCCCGCCTGATGCTGTCGGCCGTAGACCAGCAGCATGGCGATGATCACGGCACCGTAGATGATCTGACGGCCGGCCTCGGGCATCTGCAGCACGCTGAGCATGCTCTGGAGCAGCACGATCAGGATCGTGCCGAGGACGGTGCCGAGGTACGTCCCGCGTCCGCCCATGATGTTGGTTCCGCCGATCACCACCGCGGCAATGGCCGGCATGAGGTAATCGTTGCCCATGGCCTGGTAGGCCTTGTGCGAAAAGCCCGCCAGCAGCATGCCGGTGATCGCGGAGCACACGCCGCACATCACGAAGGCGCCGATCAGCACCCAGTGCGTCCTGATGCCCGAGAGATAGACGGCCTGCTCCTGGTTGCCCACGGCGTAGATGTAGCGGCCCAGCGCGGTCTTCTTCAGCACGAAGGCGCCGACGCCGCCGACCAGGATCCAGACGAACAGCGAGTTCGGAATCGAGAGCGTCTTGCCGACGGCCAGGACTTCCATCCACTCCGGCGCCTCGCTGCGCGGAGCGAAGCCGCCGGTGTAGAGCACCATCAGCCCCTGAAGCACGGTGTTCGTGCCCAGGGTGAAGATCATCGAGGGCACGCGCAGGTAGGCGACGCCGAGCCCGTTCAAGAGCCCCGCGGCGGCGCCGATGGCGAGGCCGTAGGGCAACGCGGCCCAGCCGCCGAGCCCCGCGGCCAGCATGGCGCTCGAGGTGAGCACCCACGGCAGCGAGAGATCGATGTGACCGAGCAGGATGACGATCATCATGCCCGTGGCGGCCACGCCCAGGAAGGCGGCGATCTGCAGCTGTTGCAGGAGGTAGTGCGGGCTCAGGAAGCTGAGCGTGCCCTGGGTGATCAGCGTGCCGACCGAGCCGATCACGAGGATGATGCCGATCGACAGCAGCGCGTACCAGGTCGGCTTGTCGATCTCGCCGAAGCGGCTCTTGAGGAAAGGGAGCTGTTGCATGGAGCTCACCTGAAAATGTGCAGCCGGTTCTTGAGGCGGAAGACCCAGAGCGCGCCGAGGCAGACGGCCGCGAGCAGGATGAGGCCCTCGAACAGCGGCTGGTAGAGCGGGTTGGCGAGGAAGCCGAGCGCCGAGCCCTCGTCGAAGACGCGGAAGTTGAAGGCGACGGAGCGGAGCACCAGCGCGCCGAAGAGCGAGCCGATGGCGCCGCCCATCCCTCCGTACAACGAGGTGCCCCCGATCACGACGCTGGCGATGGAGTTCAGCGTGTAGGAGCCGGCTTGTGGGATGTCGGCGTTGCCCGACGCCGTCTGCAGCGCGAGGTAGAGGCCGCCGACGCTGGCGAAGAACCCCGACAGCGTGTACGCGGCCAGCTTGACGCGCTCGATGCGGACGCCCGACATGTACGCCGCCTCCTGCGACGCGCCGACGGCGTAAGCGCCGAGGCCGTAGCGGGTACGGCGGTAGTAGGTCCAGAGCAGCGCGAGCAGCGCCATCCAGATCGCGGGTGACGGGATGCTGCCGATCGAGCCCAGCGCGCCGTCGAGGGGAGCGGCGCCCGCGGCCTGCAGCAGCTCGTTGAGATCGAAGGTCGCCGCGAACGCCAGATCGCCGTCGACCTGGCCGCCGGGCGTCGGTCGCAGGAACAGCGCGATGCCGAGGAAGATCGTGCCCGAGGCCAGGGTGGCGATGATCGGTTGCAGGCGTCCGTACACGACGAGGCAGCCGTTGATCAGGCCCGCCGCGACGCCGAGGGCCAGGCATAGCAGGATGCCCAGGAAATTCTCGAACGCGCTGCCGGCGAGGACGTGCGAGGCCAGGCAGTTGACGAGCGTGATCACCGCGCCCACGGACAGATCCAGGCCGCCGGTCAGCACGGGGATCGTCTGGGCCATGGCCGCCGCCACCAGCACGAACGACTCGTTGGCGTTCTGCCCGACCAGCGACGCGCTGAAGCCCTTGGGATGGGACAGCGAGTAGCGCCCATAGAAGAAGATGCACAGACCGATGGCCACGAGCAGGCCCTGGTTCTGGCGCAGGCGGAGCTTCCAGTCCTTCATCGTGCCTCTGCTCGCGCGCGCTCGGCTCCGGGCTTCGCGCGCTCAGGCCCGCCGCGCAGACCGAGGGCCAGATCCAGGATGTTCTTTTCGGTGATGTCGGGCCCCACGAGCTCGCCCTGCACGCGGTTCTGGTAGAGGACGAGCACGCGGTCACAGCAGCCGATCAGCTCGTCGTAGTCCGTGGTGTAGAAGAGGATGGATGTGCCGGCGTCCGCCAGCTCGCGGAGGAGCTGGTAGATCTCCTGCTTCGTGCCGACGTCGATGCCGCGGGTGGGGTCGTTGAGCATCAGCAGCCGCGGCTCAGTCATCAGCCATTTGGCCAGCACGACCTTCTGCTGGTTGCCCCCGGACAACGACGACACCGGGTCACCTCGATACGGCGCTCGGGCGCGGGCGCGACCGGCAGGAGCTCCCCGCCTTGCTCCGGGACGAACTCGAGGAACTGCGTCACGCCGACCAGCGGCTCGGTCCGGCGGTGGAGCAGGAGATCGTGCTCGCCGTCGGGCAGCCCTTCGGCGACCGTGTAGAGCTCCTCGTCGGCGTTGACCTTGAGGACGCCCTTCGACTCGCCGTCGATCACCACCTGGAAGAAGTTGGACTGCGCCGCGGTCGACGCGTCGTTGAAGCGGACGCTGATCGACGTCCCCGAGAACCGCGTGGCGATCGCGCTGCCGGCCCAGGAGAAGCGGGGGCCTTCGGGCTTCGTGGTGTCGAAGCGCCCGATGAAGCGGACGGTGTCTCCGGAGGGGTTGCTCCCGCCGGTGCCGCTCGTGCTCGACGCCGTCGTCGCGCCTGCGCCGCCCTCGCCTGCGCCGCCCTCGCCCGTGCCGCCGTCGCCGCCCGCGCCCGAGGCGCTGGTCGTCGAGGTCGATGAGCCGGCGCCGCTGCCCGTCGCCCCGTTCGGATCGTCGTCCCCGCACCCCGCGAGCGCCGACCAGGCGATGCAGACGGCGGAAACGAGCTTCGGGAACGTTGAATAAGCTGCTGTCTTCATGGCGGCGGAGGATGCTGCAGGTCCGTGGCGCACACAACACCAATCTGTCCCTGAAAACCGGTGCAGACTCCGTGATGCGGCCGTGGAGAGGCGGAGATCGGTTGGCGCGCGGGCGCTCCGACGATGTCGGGTGAGCGAGGGGCGGCGCTGCCGCCGGAAGAGGGGACTCGAACAGGAGGGCGGGGAGGCGGGGCGGGAGCGCTGCGTGGTTTGCGCGCCGGGGGCGGGGAGGGGAGCGCGTCTAGCGCGACGGATCGCCGCGGAGGCGCTCAGTTCCAGGACCGGTTCTGGTTCTGGCGCTCGGAGCGACCGCCCTCCTCGGCGGAGGAGCGGTCGCGGCCCTGCGAGGCGCGCACGTCGTCGCGCTCGTGGACCCGGGTCGAGTACCCCTGCGGGATCTCGTCGCCCATGAAGCGGCCGAACCCGGGCCGGCGCTCCGGGCGGTTGTAGATGTCGCCCTGGCCGCCGCGCTCCTGGCCGCGACCGTGGCCCTCGCGCTCGTCGCTGCGGCCCTGGTAGCCGCGGTCCTCGTCGCGGTCGCGGCGATCGCCGCGCTCTGCCTCCCAGCCCCGGCCGCCGGCGCGCTGGTGCTCGTCGCGACCGCGCTGGCCGCTGAACCCGCCGCGCTCGTCGCCCCAGCCGTAATGGCCGGGGTTCTGGCGCTCGTCGCCGCCTCGATACCCGCGGTGCTGCCCCTCGCCGGGCCCGTAGCCGCCGCCCTGGTACTCGTCCTGTCGCCCGTAGCCGCGGCCGTAGCTCTCGCGGGCTTGGTGGTCGTCGCGGCCCTGATAGCCGCGGCCCTGGGTGTCGTCGCCACCCTGATAGCCGCGACCCTGATAACCGCGGCCCTGGTAATCATCGCGACCCTGATAGCCGCGGCCCTGGTGCTCATCGCGCCCCTGATAACCGCGGCCCTGGTAGTCGTCGCGACCCTGATAGCCGCGGCCCTGGTAATCATCGCGACCCTGATAGCCGCGGCCCTGGTAATCGTCGCGCCCCTGACTCTGGCCCTGGTAGCCGCGGCCCTGGTAGTCGTCGCGACCCTGATAGCCGCGGCCCTGGCTGTGGCCCTGGTAGCTGTGGCCCTCGTACTCCTCCTCGCGCCCGTAGCCGCGGTGCCGGTTCTCCTCGCGCCCGTAATCGTCGCGACCGTAGTCGTCGCGCCCGTACGAGCCGCGGCCCTGGCCTTCGTCCTGTCCGGTGGTCCCGCGGTTCACGTCGCGGCCGTAATAGCCGCGGTTCTCGTCGCGCCCTCGCTGCGCCGAGCCGAACCCTCTGCGCTCGTCCTCCGCGCCCCGACCGCCGAAGTGGTCGCCGCGCCCGCCGCTCCGCTCCCAGGAGGGGCTGTCCTGTCCGTACGCGCGGCTCTCCTCGTGCTCCCGGTAGCCGCGCCCGCCGAAGCCGCCTTGCTCCTGCCCGCGCCCGCCGTATCCGCCGTACCCGCCGCGGTACTCCTGCCCGTGCTGGCCGCCCGCCTGCCACGGGCCCCTGCCTTCGCCGCGCCCCTGCTGGCCGTACTGCGGCGCCTGGCCCAGCTCGCCCTGCCGGCTGCCGCCGCTCTGGTTCGCGTAGTTGCCGCGGCTGTACGAGCCTCGTTCGAACGCGTCCCGCTCCTCCTCGTGGCCGCGGAAGCCGCGCTGATCGTAGCTCCCTGGAAAGCGCCCCTGCTCTTCCCGGTGGCGCCAGTCGTCGCGCGCCCCCTGGTCACGGAAGCCTCGGTTATCGTAGCGATCTCGTGCCATGTCGCTCTCCTTGGTGGGTGCTGGTTAACAACGCTCGTGGCTCACACAGGCGAACACCTCCGTGAGCAGCGGGCCTACTTGCCCAGCAACCGACGTGCCCAGAGGAGACGGAGGACGAGCGCCAGCGCGCCGCGCGCCGGCCTCGGCGGCCCGATCGCGGGCCGCGGCTCGCGCGCCGCGCGCGGCGATGCGCCAACGCGCCACACGCTGGGGCAAGCTGTCACGCGAGCGCGGCCGAGCTCATCTAGGACGAGCTCGGCGCGCCGGCGTGACAACCGGGTTCGCCGCGGACGGCGGCGCTCGCCCGGCGCTCAGTACCGCGTCTCGCAGGGGTGCTGATCGGCGAACGCCTTCACGCGCGTCTTGTTGGACGACCAGGGGAAGTTCGCGTCGGTCACCGACCAGGACATCGCGCCCGCATACCCCATGTTGAAGAGGTCGCCCACGAACTTGTCGTAGCCCACATCCATCTCGGCCATGTTGATGGGGAACTCGCCCATGACGACCGGCTTGTCCGTGAGGTTGTACTCGGACAGGGGCTTGTCGTACGGGAAGTAGTCGTTGACCCAGCCGTACATGTGGACCTGGTAGAAGTCGACGTCCGCGCGGGTCCACGCCTGACCCCACTTGATCGCGGCGCTGCCGACGCTCACGGGCGCGCCGGTCTCCTCCCGCAGCACCGCGGCCGACTCCTTGGCGAGCGCCTCCATCTGCTGGTGCGTGACGAGATCGAACTTGCTCGAGTCCCCCTCGAACGCCGGGTCGCCGCCGTAGAGGCTCGGCCCGGTCATCGCCCACTCGGGCTCGTTGATGACGTCCCAGGCCAGCATGCGGCCGCGGTGCGGGCTCGACGCGACCGTCTTCGCGATCGGCCGGACGACGTTCTCGATGAGCTTGGCCCGCCGGCCCGCGTCCGCGACGATCGGCCCCATGCTCCAGACCGTCAGGCCGTCCGGCGGGTCGTGCGACGTCTTGTAGAAGCCGTCGAAGGAGAACAGGGTGAACATCACGTTGACCTGCGCCTGGTCCGCGAGCTCGAGCGCCGCCAGGATGTCCTGCGCCGAGGTGCCGCCGAGCCCGGTCGGGTTGCCCTGCCCATCGAAGTTGATCTGGTCCCCGTAGAAGCGGGGGTAGATCCACCAGCGGACCACGTCGACGCCGTTGGCGCGCATGTCCTGGAGGTCGGAGAGCACCTGGCCCTTCTTGCCCGAGATGCCCGCCTGGCTCCACCGGGACTGACCGCCGAAGTCGGCGCCGAAGTCGCGCCACGCGTAGTTCACGCCGTACATGAAGCGGAGGCGGCAGGCGATCTCCACCCCGGCCTCGAACGGACATTCGTCCGCCGCCGTGCAGGTGCTGGGCTCTCCGCCGCTGCTGGTGCTGCTGCCCACGGGCTCGCCGGTGCCCGTGCTCGCGGTCCCGCCCGTGGGCGCGCCGCCCGTGCCCGTGGGCCCGGCGGTGCCCCAGGAGCCGCTGCCGGTCGGGCCGTTGTCCGCCGACTCCCCGCCGGCGCCGCCCTCGCCGCCGTCGCCCGTCCCGTCGCCGCACCCGAGGCCCGCCGCGGCGAGCTGGAGAACCCCAACAAGAAGAAGCCAATTGCGCATGGGGCCGATTATCGCCAGAAACGCACGTTCGAGCCAGCCCGAAATCTTAATCGGTTCAGTGACTCGCCGCGCCATGTTCTGCCATGGTTACAAGATGCTTGTCGCAGCGGCCCAGGCGGGATCATCGCCTCTCCCGTGAGGCAGCTGCGGTATGTCGCCTTACCGCGAGGGGCCGCGCGGCCGGGGGTGAACCCCCATATAGGCGGCGGCGCTCCTGGCGGAGGGGTCGTCCGGAGAGCGCTCGATGAGGTCTTCCGCGAGGCTGCGGGCCTCGCCGGCCCGGCCGAGGCGCACGAGCGCCCGCACGCGGAGCAGGCCGCGCTCGGCGGCGCGCGGGCTGTCGCCGAGATCGCGCGTCGCCGCGTCGTCGAGCCGGAGCACCTCCTCCGGGTCGCTCGTCAGCGCGGCGCGCATGCGCTCGAGGACGCGGGCCTCGGGGTCCGCGTCCAGCGCCGCCGGCGCTGCGTCGGGCTGCCGTGCCGCGGCGCTCGCGGGGGCAGCGGCCGGCGGCGGCGCCGGGGGGACGGCGGATGACTCGTCGCGTCGCTGCGGCCTCGCGCCTTCGCTGGGCTCCGCGCTCGACGGCCGCGCCTTCGGGGCGGGGCGCTCGTCGCGGCCGAGCGCGAGGAAGCCCGCCACGGCGAGCGCGGCGACGGGGAGGCCAATGAGCAGCGCGCGGCGGGTGCCGGACGGTCGATGTGCGTCCACCGCGGCGAACGTAGCGCGCAGGCGCGGCCGGCGGTAGCCGTCGCTCGGGCGGCGGGGCGGCGGCGCGGGCGCGCTCGATCAGGCCAGGAGGGCTCGCGGGCCGTGGATCGAGCCGTCCTCGGAACAGGCCATCGAGGTGGGCTGTGCGCCGCGCGAGGGCCGCGCGCTGGAAGCGCGTTGAGGGACTCGCGCTGTCGGATCGCGAGCTGGCACAGATGGCCGCAACTCCGGGGGAGTGTGCCAGGATCTGATCCCCGTGTCATGAGGGGGCGAAGGCCGCGCGCCGCGCGGTGCGCGGGGCGCGCGGGGTGAGCTCCTCGAAGACCTCACCGGATCTGCGGGGCCGGCAGGGCCCCGGAGCATCGCCACCGTCGCTGTCACAATTTTGCCACGGACGGTATGATTTTTGCAGTGGGCGTGTAGCGGAAAGGTTGCACTCATGCCCTCTCAGCTACCGTCTCTTTCGGCTCGGTCTCGGTCGTTCCGCACGCGAGCGATTTCGCTGTTCGCCTTCTCGGTCATCCCGTCTGCCATCCTCCTCGCGGGCTGCGCCGATCCGCCGGACACCATCAACAACTACTATTATACGAACGGGGAGGGCGGGGCCGGCGACGGCGGCGGCGGCGGCGGCGACGGCGGCGGCGGCGACGGCGGCGCGCCCGCAGAGGAGTTCCCGGGGGCGCCCGTCGCGGACACCGAGGTGGCCGATCTCGCGCTCGACGTCTTCGGCACCATCGGCAATCGCTACTGGCTCGCCGTCTCGGAAGAGCAGCTCGAGATCATGAACGATGGGCTCGAGGGCGGCCCGGGCCCCATTGTGAGGCCGGGGTTCGGGGATATCTACTCACCGACCGGGGAAGACGCGACCTTCGTGGATCACCTGTGGGTGACGACGGCCGGCGCCGAGGGCAAGACGGCCGATTACGGCAAGGTCCAGGTGGGGATCGCCGGGCAGTCGACGATGCGGCCCTGGACGAAGCGGACCATTCCCAACCTCAACATCGACGCGGACGAGTTCGTCGAGAAGCAGCGGCTCGGCGGGTTCGAGCACGTGCGCTTCAACAACGGCCAGGTCGGCACCATCTTCCGCGAGCGCTTCACGCTCGAGCTCTATGCGCGCCTCGATTACCCGGCCCCCCTGACCAACTACGCCTGGGTCTCGAGCAACGTCTGGGGGCCGGCGGTGTCGATCCCTTACATCGTGGTCGAGCGCTACAAGAAGGCGTTCTGCGAGCGCGTCGGGGACAAGCTCGGCGGCGGCTGCGCCAACATGTGGGAGTTCGTCGGGGACTTCGCCGGCAACATCCCGGGGGGCGGCTGGATCCCGAAGCCGATCGACGTGGTGATCCCCGGCGGCAGCATCTTCGACGACCCGGCGAACTGCCAGCTGAAGACGTGCGACAACACCCGCGCGAAGGAGCTCGAGCAGGCGATCGCCGACACGCCGCCGGGCGAGGGCTACAAGGCCGCGCTCGAGGGCTGGATCGACTGGCCGGCGTTCCACCGGTTCCAGTGCCTGTCGTGGGTGCTCGCCACCGGGGACGACGCGATCCACAACAGCAACAACGTCGTGCTCGTCGAGCGGGCCGATGGCCTGTTCCAGTACCTGCCGTACTCGGTCGACATCAGCCTGGGGCAGAGCTGGTATCCGCAGGTCCCCCTGGCCGGCGGGAACGCGCTGGCGCGCGGGTGCCAGAGCGATAAGGCCTGCTGGGCCGACACGATCGCGATGTGCGAGGACGTGATCGAGGATTTCGCGGCGCTCGATCCCAACGCGGTGCTGAAGGGCATCTACGAGCAGCTGTCGGACGAGGGGATGCTCCGTCCGGGCGACGAGGAGCGCTACGAGGCGCTGGATGCCTGGATCACCGAGCACCTCAAGTTCCTGCCGGAGGACCTGGAGCGGAACCGCGAGCAGCCGCAGCTCTGCATTCCTCCCCAGATCGATTGCGGCGGCTACTGCGGCTATCCCCAGGACTGCGGCTGGGGCGTCGGCGCGGGCGGTGGAGGCGTCGGCGGTGGAGGCGAAGGCGGTAAAGGTGAGGGCGGATTCGGCGAGGGCGGTGGAGGCGTCGGCGGATTCGGCGAGGGCGGTGGAGGCGTCGGCGGATTCGGCGAGGGCGGTGGAGATGCGGGGAGCGGCGGCGCCGGCGGTGGCGCTGCGGGGAGCGGCGGCGCCGGCGGTGAATCCGCGGGCTGACGCCGGGTAAGCGTCAACGGCCTCGACGCGCGGAGAGGGAGGGGCGCCGCGCTCCGGCGCTCCCTCTCAGGGCGAGATCTCGAACAGGCACCGCGTGATCGGGATGCCGACGTCTGCCAGCACGTACAGATAGTATTTCGTGCCCGGGACGAGCTCCTCGGGGGTCCCGTCGGCGGGATAGCCCTGCTTCGTGCTCGCTGGGACCTCGCCGTAGGCGATACCGCTCTTCATGGGCTCGGCGCTCGAGGGCACGTCGAGCCGCCAGATCGTCCCCTCGGGCAGGTCGAGGTTGGGGGGCGCGCCCGGGTTCGCGGCGTCCGCCGACATGACGTAGACGTAGCGGGCGCCGCCGCCAGCCCAGGTGACCTTGCCCGCGGCGTCCACGCCTTCGCCCGCCGCGCAGTCGCTCGGCTCGTAAAGGCTCTGTTCATAGATGGGCCCGCCGAACGGGGTCATGTCCGCGAAATCCTCCCTCGTGAACCCGCGGCGCTCGAGCTCGCCCTCGAAGAACGCGACCATGCGCGCCGGGTCGGTGGTGGGGAGGCCGGCGACGTCGCGGGAGAAGCCGTTGTTCTGGTCCGGCGGATAGGCGCCGAGCGCCGCCGAGGAGACCCAGCCGGCGGCCAGCGCGAGGCCCGACGGATTGAAGCTGTCGGTCCAGATCGGCCCGGCCTCGATGTACCAGTTCGACGGCCCCGCGGGCGCGGTGTTCTCCGAGTGACAGCACACGCACCCGCACGCCTCGGTCTGCTCCGTGACCCAGGCGAGCTCCGCGAGCCATTCCGGATCGGACAGGCGCGGATCGTCGCTCGGGGTCTTGTACTCCGAGGGCGGCGCGGGCCAGTACGGGCGCTGCGTGAAGACCGGCTCGCACGACGCGTAATCGGTGAACCGGCGGCCCGGCTCGGTGCAGCCCGAGATCGCGCCGAACGTGCAGACCTTGCCGTCGCTCTGCCCGGCCGGCTCGCCGGCCTCCGGCTCGACGCAGACCAGCTCGGGCCACTGGAAGACGGCGCCGCCCGTGCCGATGCCGGGGTCCTCGGTCGCGGCCTCGCAGGCGTCGGGCTCGAACTGGCCGCCGCCGAACATCTCGCAGCCGCGCTGGGTGGCGGCGCACTGGCTCGCGTCGCCGCCGGGGAAGACGATGGCGTACGCGTCGTCGGTCCCGCCGCCGAGCACGCATCGGCCGAGCGTCTCCGGGTAGCCGCAGCGCTCGCCGCCGGTGAAGGTGGAGCCCTGGAGCGCCTTGCAGTCGGCCTCGGCGGCCTCCGCGGTCCAGCCTCGGCCGGTGTACTCGCGGCACTCCTCGGCCTGGCTGAAGGCGCTCGTGTAGACGCAACGCCCGGGCGACCCGGAGGCCTCTGGCGCCCCCGAGGCGTCGTCGTCTTCGCTGCTCTGGCAGGCGCCCAGCCCTCCGAAGGCCGAGACGAGGAGCGCTGCGACCATCATCGCGTGCGGTGAACGGAGGAGCTCTCGCTTCACGGTGAATCTCCTGAACGTGGACCTTCGAGCGAAGGTGAACGTGGTCTAGCCCACCGAACCGCCCGGGGAGCATGTCGATGTGTATCGTTTGTTCATGATTGTGCAATCTTGGTACATGGTTTTGTGCGTAAAATGTAATCTGAAAAACAATTTCTGTCCGTCGATGCCCGGATCGGGGGCATGCCGGACGCATGCCGGGGGGACGCCGCGCCTTGTCCGGGAACCACGCAGGGCCGGTCCGAGGCGCTTCAGCGACGGGAGGCGGGCGTCGCCGGCGCAGCTCGCCCCTGTGCGGCGCGATGCTGCGGGGCGGAACGGCGCTCCTCGCTGCGGGGACCAGCGGCCGGGCGGCGCCGGCCCCTCACCGGAGCGCGCCGATGCCGAACGACAGGCACGGCTCTCCGTCGCGCAGCGACACCGCCGCGAGCTGCTTCTCCGGCGGGTACATGTACCCGAAGAGCGTGCACATCTCGTTGTCGCCGAAGCCGAAGGTGAGATCGTGGTCCGACGTGTTCCGGAACCTGCACGCGTACCGGAGCGAATCGCCCTCCTCGAGCGCGATCGCAGGCCGGTAGACCTCGATGTCGCCCTCCAGGTCGAACGCCCCGCCCTCGTAGACGCGCGCCTCGCCGCCGCCCTCGCGGACGACATCCACGTCGAAGGCCTCGGCGTAACGGTGCGTGTGGGGCATGAGAGACACGATGTTCCCCCCGAACGTCGAGCACGTGGCGCCCACGGTCCGGGTGGCGCGCGGCGGGACGAGGAAGTCGTTCACGTTCATGACGAACGGCACGAGCTCTTCCGTGCGTTCCGACATGGGCATGGTGAAGAAGTCGTAGGCGAGCTCGACGACCTCGGGCTCGGCCGACGTGTTGAGCAGGTGGACGCTCGTCGCGATCTCGCGGGTCGTGTCCAGGGTGAAGCCCATCCCCTCGGGGAAGACGAGCGTCTCGTCGCCGACGACCTGGGTGGAGCTCGCGAAGAGGACGTCCGGGATGACCGCCGGCAGCGCGCCAAAGGCGTCGTCGGCGCCAGGATGGCAGTCCGGGTAGGGGTTCGGCCCGTACGACGGATTCACCGGCTTGGCGATGACGTTGCTGTGGTGCAGCCCGGCCGTCGTGTAGAGGCGCGCCGCGTGGACGGTCTCGTTCACGAGGGCAGGGAAGGGCCATGAGAGGCAGAACAGCGCCTCCTCGCCGGGCGCGAGGGGCCGCGGCGGCGCGATGATCCTGAAGCCGCTGCGCGGCGGCTCCGGCAACCGGAGCCGGGTGAGCGGCGCGCCGAACGCGACGACGTTGTCCCGGTCGATGCGCTCTTCAGGCTCGTAGCGGGCGGCGGGGTGGACGCACCGGCCCCGGAAGAGCTCCTCGCCGGGCGCGCACGCCGCGGGCGGCGAGGGCTCGAGTCCGGCGCAGGCAGGGAGGAGAGGAGTCCAGAGGAGGGGAATCCAGAGGAGGCTCGACGTACGGGTCCTATCTCTCGGGACGGAGCGGAGCTTTGAAGTTCGCATCACGCGTCACCTGCGACCGGCGGCGCCTCACCGGAAGCCTCGACTGCCGATCTCCACCGCTCGATCGGATCTCCCGTCGTCGACGAGCGCGGCCTCGCGCGGCCAGGGCGGAGCGCGCGGCCGCGCGGCGCTCGCGGCGCGACTGACCACGGCGCCGGCCGGCGCCGCTCAGCCGCTTCGACCGCCGCCGCGCCGGGCGGCGCCGGCGCCATGGCCGCTGCTCGGGCGCAGGGCGGCGCGGGCCATCCGGCGCGCCCCGACGGCCTGGAACGCCGGGGAGGCGCCGCCGCGCCGCGGGGCCGCCCACGTGGATACCCGGTTCCCCCGGGTCGACGCTGTGCGCAACAAGGGCGTGACGTGGGCGTCGCGGATCGTCTAGCATCCGCATGCCGAGGGGCATCAGGCCCCACCATCCCCTGCATCGCCCGACGACCACGCAGCGTGGTCCCAGCTCGTGGAGAGACAGCATTGAGCGAGCAAGCAACCGAGCCCGCCCTCCCCGTCACCGCTTTCGAGAGGCGCTTCAAGCACCCGCCGGGGCTCGTGATCCTCTTCTTCGCGGAGATGTGGGAGCGCTTTTCGTATTACGGCATGCGCGGCCTGCTCAAGATGTATATGGCGAACTACCTGTTCGTCACCATGCGGGAGGCGTACCAGGGGTGCCGCCAGCACACGCCGCCGTGCGAGCTCGTCCCTGGCGATCCGGCCACGGTGTTCGCGTGGGAGTTCATCCGGGGCCTGCTCCCGAGCGCGCCCGCCGAGCAGGCGTCCATGCTCTACGGGCTGTACACGGGGCTCGTCTACCTCACCCCGTTCTTCGGCGGCATCCTCGCCGACCGGGTGTGGGGCCAGCGCAAGACGGTGGTGATCGGCGGCGTCCTGATGGCCATCGGACACTTCGTCATGGCCTCCGAGGACTCGTTCTTCCTCGCGCTGCTCCTGCTCATCCTCGGCAACGGCGCGTTCAAGCCCAACATCTCGACCCAGGTCGGCAGCCTGTACCCGAAGGGTGATCCGCGCCGCGACGGCGCCTTCACCATCTTCTACATGGGCATCAACGTCGGCGCCTTCATCTGCAACCTCGTGTGCGGCACGCTCGCCGCCGTCTACGGCTGGCATTACGGCTTCGCCGCCGCGGGCGTCGGGATGTGCCTTGGGCTCGTCGTCTACCTGATGGGGCAAAAGTACCTCGCCAAGGACAACCTCACCAAGGCGGCCGAAGGGACCGGCGAGGAGAAGCAGCCGCTCTCCAGCGACGAGTGGAAGCGCGTCGGCGCGCTCGTGGCGCTCTGCGCCCTCAATATCGTCTTCTGGGCGGTCTACGAGCAGCAGGGCAACACGATGCAGACCTGGGCCGACGAGAAGACCGTCTGGCCCGTCGTCCTCGGCTTCCAGATCCCGTCGACGTGGTTCCAGTCGTGGAACCCGCTCTGCATCATCCTGTTCGCCCCGCTCCTCGACATCTTCTGGCGCTGGCAGGCGAAGCGCGGCACCGAGCCGACGAGCGTGTCGAAGATGGCGATCGGCTGCATCCTCCTCGGGGTGTCGTTCATCGTGATGATCCTCGGCGCGCAGGCGGTCGGCGACGGCAAGGGCAGCCTGTTCTGGCCGCTCTTCTGCACGCTGCTCCTCACGATCGGCGAGCTCTACCTGTCGCCCATCGGCCTGTCGCTCGTGACCAAGGTCTCGCCGGTGCGGATCGTGTCGATGATGATGGGCATGTGGTTCGTCTCGAGCTTCTTCGGCAACACGCTGAGCGGCTACATCGGTATCTTCTACACGCGCTGGCCGAAGGAGATGTTCTTCCTGCTCCTCACCGTCCTCGGCGTCGGCGCCGGCGCCGCGATGTTCGCGTTCAACAAGCCGCTCCGCCGGGTCATCGGCAGCCACTGACACGGACCGCCGAGCGGCGCGGCGGCGCCCCCGGGGAGGGGGCGCGCCGCCGCGTCAGGGCGCCCGCGCGCCGTCGGGGTCGACGATCCGCTCGTCGAGCACGGCGAGCCGCCCCGCGGGCAGCGCGCCCCCGATGGCCGCGACGGCGCGGCGGACGCTCTCCAGCGTGCTGCACGAGGCGACGTCGACGAAGAGCCGCCCCGACTCGGGCCAGGAGTGCAGCGCCACGTGCGACTCGCTGACGACCGCGCACGCGGTGATGCCCTGCGGCGAGAACGGGACGACCACCATCTCGAGCAGGGTGAACGGCCCGGCGGCCACCGCGGCCTCCAGCGCCCCGCGGAGCGCGGTGGGGCTGTTCAGGAAATCGAAGGGACAGCCTTCGAAGTGGGCGAGGGCGACGTACAACCGCATCGTGGGCGAGGCGCGCGGCGGCGGCGCCGCGCTGGCCGCCGAGGATAGCCGAGGCCGGGCGGCGCGGGACCGGAATCGGCGCGGCCCGAGCCGAGAGGGCGCGCCGGCGAGCTCACGCCAGGGGCGCGCCGGCTGGCGGCGCTCAAATTGGCCCGGAGAGAGCTCACATGAAGGCGGGAAGGCAGGAAGATCATTGGCCTTTTCTTCTCGCCTTCTCGCCTTCCCGCCTTCCCGCCTTCATGTTCAATTGTGAGCACTGCCCTGCGCCGCGGCCTCGACGCAGACGCGGACCTCCTCCAGGAGCTCCTGGAGGCCGAGCTCGCCCTTCTGGAACACCCGCTCGGTGCCTAGCCGGAGCCGGGCGCGATCGTCGTCCGTGAGCTCCTTGGCCGTGAGCACGATGAGCGGCATCCGGCGCCAGTGCTCGTGGAGGCGCAGCCGCTCGATCAGCTCGAAGCCGTCCATCTCGGGCATCATCAGATCGACGATGGCCGCGTCGGGCGCCTCCGCGTCGGTCGCCAGCAGATCGAGCGCGAGCCGGCCGTTCGCCGCCGACACCGCGTCGCAGCCCGACCTGCGCAGCATCCCCTCGAGCACCTCCCGGCTCGGCGCGTCGTCCTCGACCACGAGGACGCGCGGGCTGCGCCCGCTCCGGAGCGCGCACCGCGCGAGCGCGCGCTCCAGCGCCTCGCGCTCCACCGGCTTCGTGATGTAGTCCGCGGCGCCGAGCGAATAGCCGATGCCCCGCTCCTCGACGATCGAGATGACGATCACCGGGATCGACGCGAGCGCCGGGGTCGACTTGAGCGCCGAGAGCACCCGCCAGCCGTCCATCTCGGGCATCAGGAGATCCAGCGTGATCACGTCGGGGAAGAGCGTGCCGGCGAGGCGCAGCCCCTCCCGCCCGCCCGGCGCGAGCGCCACGTGGTGGCCGAGCGCCTCGATGTGCCGCTTGAGCAGGTCGCGCACCGTGGCGTCGTCGTCCACCACGAGGACGAGCCGCTGGGCGTCCGCGCGGCCCGGCGCCCACGCCTCGGCGCCCGCGCGACCGTGGCCGTCCGCCGCGCCGTCCCGCGCCGCGGCGTCGTCGGGCGGCGCCGCGAGCGGCAGCCGCACGCGGAACGTGGAGCCCTTGCCGACCTCGCTCTTCACCTCGATCGCGCCGCCCATGAGCTCGACGAGCCGCTTCGTGATCATGAGGCCCAGCCCGGTGCCGCCGTACCTGCGCGAGGTCGACGCGTCGGCCTGGACGAACGGCTGGAACAGCCGCTTCAGCTGCTCCTCCGTCATCCCGATGCCCTCGTCCTCGACCTCGAGGTGCAGCGCCGGCCGGCCGGCCTCGCGCTCGACCGAGACCCGCACCCGCACGGCGCCGTCGGCGGTGAACTTCGCCGCGTTGCTGAGCAGGTTGTAGAGGATCTGCCGCGTCCTCCGCGGGTCGGCGTGCAGGGTGATCGCGCCGTCGGGGCGGTGGATCGAGAGCGTGTTCCGGCGCTGCGCGACCAGCGGGCGCACGGTCGAGGTCACCTCGTCGAGCAGCGCCTGGACGTCGAACGACTCGGGGTGGAGCTCCATCCTGCTCGCCTCGATCTTCGACAGGTCGAGGACGTCGTTGATGAGGCCGAGGAGGTGGGCGCCGGCCTGGTGGATCTTCTTCAGGTCCGCCACGAACGCCTGGTTGCCGATCTCGAGCGCGTCCTCCTGGAGCATCTCGCTGTAGCCCAGGATCGCGTTGAGCGGCGTGCGCAGCTCGTGGCTCATGTTGGCGACGAACTGGCTCTTCGCCAGGTTCGCGCGCTCGGCCGCCCGCGCCATGGCCTCCGCGTGCGTCTTGGCCTCCGAGAGCTGCCGGTTCACGACCTCGGCCCGCTCCATCGCCTGGGACAGCGCCTGCTCGGTCTCCTTGTGCAGGGTGATCTCCTGCTGCAGCTGCTCGTTCTGCCGATCGAGCTCCTCCTCGACGAGCTCCCGGCTCTCCCACGAGAGGACGAGCCACCACGCGCCGACGCCGATGAGGACCACGACCGCGGCGTAGAGCTTGATGAACGCGGCGAGGACCTCGGGCCGCGCCTCGGCGGTCAGGGCGGCGGTCCAGTAGAAGAGCCCGAAGAGCGCCCCGACGACGCCCGCCATGGCGGCGAACACGAGCGCGAAGCGCAGGAGCCTCGACGAGAGCCGCGCCGACAGCCGCTCCGCCACGAAGGCGCGGAGCGCCGTCGCCCGGCGCGCGGACACCCCGGCCCGGGGCGTCTTGCAGACGTCGTGGCAGCGCGCGTCCAGCGTGCAGCAGAGCGAGCAGATCGCCCCCTCGTACACGGGGCAGTACGCCATGTCCTGCGGCTCGTAGCCGTGCTCGCAGACGCAGCACTGCGCGATCCCAGGGGCCTTGTCGCTCGGGAAATGGGTGTTCTCGCGGGCGATGTAGTACTTGCCCCGGGTGAGCCAGGCGATCGCGGGGGACAGCGCGAACGCGAGGCCGAGCGCGATGAACGAGGAGTACGCCGCGGCGGCGGGGCCGAACAGCCCGGCGAAGCAGAGGATGGAGGCCGCGGCGCCCGCGCCCATCGCGCCGACCCCCACCGGGTTCACGTCGTAGAGGTGCGCCCGCTTGAACTCGATATACCGCGGGCTCAGCCCGAGGGGCTTGTTGACGACGAGGTCGGCCACGATCGCGCCGATCCACGCGATCGCGACGCTGGAGTAGATCGCGAGCACCTTCTCGAGGGTGTGGAAGACCCCGAACATCATGAGGAGGAGCGCGATCGCGACGTTGAACACGAGCCACACGACGCGGCCGGGGTGGCGGTGCGTGAGCCGCGAGAAGAAGTTGGACCACGCGAGCGACCCGGCGTAGGCGTTGGTCACGTTGATCTTGAGCTGCGAGACGACGACGAACGCCATCGCCGCGAGGAGGACGACGCCGCGGTTCGAGAAGACGTGCTCGTAGCCGGCGAGGTACATCACCACCGGCCGGAGCGCCGCGTCCACGCTCGAGCCCTGCCGCACCGCGAGCGACGCGAGGAAGCCGCCGGCCAGCTGCTTGGCGCCGCCGAGCAGGATCCACCCGGGGCCCGCCAGGATCAGCGCGGTCCACCAGAGGCGGCGGTTCGATCGCGTCCTGTCCGGCATGAACCGCAGGTAATCCACCTGTTCGCCGATCTGCACGATGAGGGAGAAGCTCACGCTGGCCGCGAGGCCGAAGAGGACCGGGTCGAACCGGTCGCCGCCCTCCGACCTGCCGGCGAAGCTGGTCCAGCCGGACAGCGCCTCCGGGTCCTTGTGGAGCACGAAGACGAACGGCAGCGCCATCAGCACGAGCCACAGCGGCTGGGTCCAGAGCTGGAACTTGTTGATCAGGGTCACGCCGAAGAGCACGAGCGGGATGATCACCGCCGAGCACAGGAGGTACCCGGGCACGAGCGGCAGCCCGAAGTAGAGCTCGAGGGCCTGCGCCATGATGGCGGCCTCGAGGGCGAAGAAGATGAACGTGAACGACGCGTAGATGACCGACGTGATCGTCGAGCCGATGTAGCCGAACCCCGCGCCCCGCGTGAGGAGGTCCATGTCGAGGTTGTACGTCGCCGAGTAGTACGAGATCGGCAGTCCCGTGAGGAAGATGATGGCGCTGGAGACGAGGATCGCCCAGACCGAGTTCGTGAACCCGTAACTGACGATCAGCGAGGCGCCGATGGCCTCGAGCGCGAGGAACGAGATCCCGCCGAGCGCCGTGTTGGCGAGGAGCGCCGGGGACCATTTCCGGAACGACCTCGGCGCGTAGCGGAGGGAGTAGTCCTCCATGGTCTCGTTGGCGACCCAGCTGTTGTACGCGCGCCTCTCCCTGACGATGGTGTGGATGACCTGCATGGCTCGCCGCTCCGCGCCTGTCCGCGGCACGCCCCGGACAGGCGCCCTCGTGTTCACGCTGCTTCGCCTGTGAAGCGCCCCGCGCGCGCCCCGGCCGGCGCGGCCCCTCGCTCAGCCCCCGCCCTGCTCGCCCGCGCCGCCCCGCGCCGCCCCGCGCTGCGCCTCCTCGGCGCGCGCCTGGTGCTCCCGGAGCAGGGTGACATAGGCCTCCTCGCATTGCCTGAGCCGCTTGAGCTCGAGGCAGGCGCGGATGCGCGCCTGGAGCAGGACCATGTTGAACGGCTTTGTCACGTAGTCCTCGGCGCCGCACTCGATGCCGCGCGCCACGTCGCCGAGCTTGTCGGACGCGGAGAGCAGGACCACCGGGGCGAGGCCGAGGCGCCCCTCGTCCCGCAGCTTCTCCAGGACGTCGAGGCCGCTCAGGTCCGGCATGACGAGATCGAGCAGGATCAGGTCGTAGTCGTTCTCGCGGATGAGCTGCAGCGCCGTGCGCCCGCCGGGCGCCTGGTCCACCTCGTACCCCCGCCGCTCGAGGCACGCGCTCAGCATGTCGCGGTTCACGGAGTTGTCGTCGACGACGAGCAGGCGCCCGCCGAGGCTCCCGGCCCTGGCCGGGGAGGTGGGCGCGGGGAGGGGAGCCTCGTCCTGGACCGGCGGCAGCCCGAGCCACGGGGCCTTCGGGAGGCCGCTCTGCGAGTAGCACGCGATGAGGTTGCGCAGCATCACCCCCGCCGCCTGGATCCTGCAGAGGATGGGAATCAGCGCGAACCGCTCCTCGCGCTCGAACCGGGAGAGCAGCTCGGCGCAGAGCGGCTCGATCTTGCTCGTGTGCGGCTCGGTGGCGTCGTTGAGCTCGCGCAGGCTGCGGAGCAGCGCCTGCGAGTCGCGGCCGCCGAGCGCCTCCTCGGAGATGCGCTCGTTCACCTGGGCGAGCACGGAGGCCCCGATGCCGCGGAGCCCGTTGAGCGCGTCGAAGGTGCTCGTCGGCGCGTCGAGCGGCAGGCACTCGAGGAGGTGGTCGCCGTAGCCGACGATCGCGGTGAGCGAGGTGCGGAGCTCGTGGCGGAGGTGCGCGATGAGCGATCTCCAGAGCTCCTGCCTGCCGGGCCTGTCGCTCGGGGCGCCGCGGCCGGCGAGGGGATCGGCCGGGCGCTTCACGGCGACTCCCGGGCGAGCAGCGTCTGGATCTTGGCGTCGAGGCGCTCGATCTCGACGGGCTTGATGTCGTAGTCGTCGCCGCCCGCCTCGATGGCCTGCTCTCGATCGCTGCTCATCGCATGGGCGGTGAGGACGATGATGGGGATGTCCCTGGTGCGCGTGTCCCCCTTGAGGCGGCGCGTCGCCTCGAGGCCGTCGATGTTGGGCAGGCCGACGTCCATGAGGATCAGCTGCGGCCGCGCGGCCCGCGCCAGCTCCACCCCCGACTCGCCGTCCACGGCGGTCACCACGGCGTATCCACGGCGGAGCAGGCGTCGCGATAACATGTCACGGTTCATCTCGTTGTCTTCGACGAGGAGAATGGTGGTCATGAGGTCCCCCCTTGAAAGCAAGATCCCCGCGGCGCCCCGCCCGACGGTGAGCGCGGCCGCCGCTCGCGCAGGCGCGCGGCCGAGGCGGCGCCCCGCGCCGCCCGCCACCGAGAAATGAACCGCCAAGGACGCCAAGAACGCCAAGAAGAGAACAAGATCTTGGCGTCCTTGGCGCCTTGGCGGTTCGAATTCCTGCTCTTCTGAGCGGTTTCAGCCCGTTTGTCGTTCTAGAAGAGCTCTTGAGCGGTCGTGTCCCCCCCCCGTCCGCGCAGCCTTCGTCGATTCGATGTCTCGTACGTTACGGTATCGGTTTTTGGGGATCCATAGAAATCGGTGTTTGCCATCGCCAGAGGCGTGCTGCTCGGAGAGCGGATGTCCGCGGCCCGAGCCTCTCCTCGAAGGGGAGCTGCGTTGTGTCCAGCACGTGTCGAGCGGTGATGGAGAGCGCGGCGAGGCCGCGAGATGGCCTATCGCAGTTGGATGAGTGGATTCGGGACGTACGCTGCCGGAGCGCGCCGCGCCCCGGTCGCTCAGCGCCGCGCGATCTCGACGATCTCCCGCGCGCGCTGGCCGCCGAGGTCGAAGCGCCCCTCGAGCCCTGCGAACACGAAGCTGTTCACGCGGCTGCCGCGGACCTCGTGGGCGGCGCTCGCGCCGCCGGCGCGCTCCAGGAAGAAGACGTTGAGCCCGCCGCCGACCGATGGGCCGAGCGCCACGCTGTCCGACATGCGGACGTCGAGCGTCGCGGTGAGGCGCGCGAGCTCGACGCCGTGGGTGAGCGTGTCGCGCTCCTGGCCGGGCGCCGCCGTCCAGAGGGCGCGGTAGCCGCTGCCGACCGCGATCACCGGGTCGATGCGCTGGAACGGCGCCATGTGGAACCTCGCCTCGGCGCCCGCCGTCAGGCCGCGGACGTCGGTGTCGCGCCGGTCCGGGCCCATGGCCATGTACTGCTCGTAGCTCGACGTCAGGCCGAGGCCGATCTTCGGCGTCGCGCGGTAGCCGAGCTTCACGGCCACGCCGGCGCCGGGGCCCGACACGTCGCGGAGGCGCCGCTCGCTCCCGATGTCGCCGAACCCCTGCGTGTACCCGGCGGCGACCCCGAGCTCGAGCGCGTTGCCCGGCGCCCGGAGCGGCGAACTCAGGTAGCTCGGCGGGACCTCGCCCTCGTAGTCCTGCGCCGACGCGACGCGCGCGTACAGCGCGCCGAGCGCGGCCGCGGCGACCGCGAACCCCGTGTATGCCTTCATTGCGGATCCTCCTCGTTCGCGGCGCCGCGAGGCGGCGGAGCCGATCCGCGCGCCACGATCCGCGCTGCGCGGCACAATCCGCGCAGCGCGGCCCGCGCCGCGCGAGCCGCCCGGGGACGCCGCTCGCGGGGGCGCGGAGCATCGCGTGTGCCACGGAGGCGGCGAGCACCGCCTTCTCGGTCGCGGACGGGCGGGGGGCGGCGCGCGAGGCCGCCGGCCGCTCACGGCGCGGCGCCGCGAGGCCGCCGGCCTACCAGCGGTGGAAGGCCGGGTGCCCTTCCTTGACGGCCACGAACGTCCCGCGGCACGTCGCCGTGACCCGGCCCCCCGCCTCCAGGGTCGCCTCGACCACCACGCGGTCGCCCTCGGCCTCCGCGACCTGCGCCCGCAGGCGCACCGGGCCGAGCGGCGTCGGCTTCTTCAGCTTCACGTGGAAGTCCGCCGTCACCGTGCACGGCGGCGCGTCGGCCCCCCGCGCCTGCATGAGGTGGTGGGCCGCGGTCCAGTTCGAGTGGCAGTCGAGCAGCGCCCCGAGGATGCCGCCGTTGACCATCCCGGGGAACGCCTCGTGGTGCGGCTCCGGCGTGAAGTCGCAGACCACCGCGTCGCCCTCGACGCGGCTCTTCAGCCGGAGCCCCTTGTCGTTGGCGGGCCCGCACCCGAAGCACCGGCTCTGCGGCGCGTATCGGTCCTGCAGGCTCGCGGCTTCGCTCAACGGCTGCCCCCCACGAACGCCTCGTCCATCAGCATCTTCTGCTCGAGGAGGTGGCTCGCCCGCGACCCGGTCGCCGGGCTCGCGCTCGGCGCGCGGCTCACGCACGAGAGCGGCAGCCGGTCGCCGAGCTTGTTCCGGAGCACCGCGAGGACGTAGTACCAGGACCCGTAGTTGCGCGGCTCCTCCTGCACCCACACGAGCGGCGTGCCGTCCTTGTAGGGCGCGAGCGCGTTCACGATCTCGTCGTTCAGCGGGAAGAGCTGCTCCAGCCGCAGGATCGCCACGTCCTTGAGCCCGCGCGTCTCCCGCGCCAGCGCGAGGTCGTAGTACACCTTGCCCGAGCAGAGCAGGATCCGCTTCACGTCGGCCGGATCGACCCCGCTCGTGTCGGGCAGCACGCGCTGGAACTGGCCCTCGGCGAGGTCCTGGATCGTCGACACGGGCCGGTGCGGGCCCTTCGACGTCGCCGGGACGCGCAGCAGGCTCTTCGGCGTGGCGATGATGAGCGGCTTGCGCCACGGGCGGTGCACCTGCCGCCGCAGCACGTGGAACAGTTGCGCCGGCGTCGTCAGGTTGCACACCTGGATGTTGTCCTCGGCGCTGTTCTGCAGGCAGCGCTCGATGCGCGCGCTCGAGTGCTCCGGCCCCTGGCCCTCGTAGCCGTGCGGCAGGAAGAGCACGATGCCGCTCAGGCGGTGCCACTTGTCCTCGCTCGACGTGATGAACTGGTCGACGATGACCTGCGCGCCGTTGAGGAAGTCGCCGAACTGCGCCTCCCAGATGACGAGCCCGTCCGGGTAGTCGAGGCTGTAGCCGAAGTCGAAGCCGAGCACGCCCGCCTCGCTGAGCGGGCTGTTGTACGCCTCGAACCGCGCCGGCGCCTTGGCCACGCTCGACAGCGGCGCGAAGCGCGCGCTCGTCTCCACGTCGCGCAGCACCGCGTGCCGGTGGCTGAAGGTGCCGCGCTGCACGTCCTGCCCGGAGAGCCGCACCGGCGTCCCCTCGGCGAGCAGCGACGCGTAGGCGAGCATCTCGCCCGTGCCCCAGTCGAACGGCTCGCCGGCGACGAGCTTCTCGTGCCGCTGCTTGAGCGTCGGCAGCACCTTCGGGTGCGCCTTGAAGCCCTCGGGCAGCTCGAGGAGCTTCTCGGACAGGGCGATGAGCCGCTCGGCCGGCACGCTCGTCGGCACGTCCGGCGTCGCGTGATCGGCGCCGCCGCGGTAGTGCGTCCACACGCCGCCCATCGAGTAGAGCACCGGCGCGAAGCCCTTCTGCTTCACCTCGTCGAGCGCGGCGGCGAGCGCCTCGCGGCGCCGCATCACGATCTCCTCGGCCTTCTCCGCGGTGATCTGGCCGAGCTCCATGAGGCGCCGGACGTAGACCTGCCGCACGGTCGGCTTCTTGTCGATCGCGGCGTACATCCGCGGCTGCGTGTAGCGCGGCTCGTCGCCCTCGTTGTGGCCGTACTTGCGGTAGCAGTACATGTCGATGACCACGTCCGAGCCGAAGCGCGAGCGGTAGTCGATCGCGAGCTGCGCGACGTGGGCGACCGCCTCCGGGTCCTCGCCGTTCACGTGGAACACCGGGACCTTGAGCATCCGGGTGATGTCGGACGCGTAGCGGGTCGAGCGGCCCTCCATCGGGTCGGTCGTGAAGCCGACCTGGTTGTTCACGATGACGTGGACCGTGCCGCCGGTCGAGTAGCCCTTCAGGTTCATCATGTTGAGCGTCTCGGCGACGACGCCCTGCCCGATGAACGCCGCGTCGCCGTGGATGAGCAGCGGCATCACGCGGCGGCGCGCGTCGGCCGCGCCGTCGGCGAGCCGCCGGTCCTGCTTCGCGCGGACGCGGCCCTGGACGACGGGGTTCACGAACTCGAGGTGGCTCGGGTTGAACGTGAGCGTGAGGTGGACGTTGCGCCCGTTCTCGAGCGTGCGGTCGGTCGAGTAGCCGAGGTGGTACTTGACGTCGCCGCTGCCGAGGTGGCGCTCCGCGTCCTTGTCCTCGAAGGCCGCGAAGATCTCGCGCAGGCTCTTGTCCATGATGTTCGCGAGGACGTTGAGCCGGCCGCGGTGCGCCATGCCGACCACGATCTCGTCGACCTCGTGCGACCCGGCGCGCTCGATGATGAGGTCGAGCAGCGGGATGAGGCTCTCGGCGCCCTCCAGCGAGAAGCGCTTCGTCCCCGCCTCGTAGGACTTGTGGATGAACTGCTCGAAGATCTCGGCGTCGGAGAGCTTCGTCAGGATCCGCAGCTGCTTCTTTCGGTCGAGCGTCAGGCGGTTGCGCGTCGACTCCATCTGCTGCTGGAGCCACTGGCGCGCCTCGGGCTCCTCGATGAACGTGAACTCGACGCCGATCGAGCGGCAGTACGTCTCCTCGAGCCGGCGGATGATCTCGCGCAGGGTGAGGACGGGCGGCACGCCGGCGAGGTCGGTCGTCGGGAAGGCGAGGTCGAGGTCCTCGACGCGCAGCCCGAAGTTCGTGAGGTCGAGCTCGGGCGGCGTCGCGGGCGGCAGGCCGAGCGGGTCGACGTGCGCGAAGAGGTGGCCGCGCACGCGGTAGGCGTTCACGAGGGCGTAGACGCGCGCCTTGAGCGCCGCCTCCGCGAGCACCTTCAGGTCGCGCGACGTCTCGAGCGAGGTCGGGTGCTCGCTCAGCGTCTGCGCGAACGCGGCCTCCAGCGTCTTCGCGGCCTCTCCGTTCGTCTTGCCGTGCCCGTTCCCCGGCGCCGCCGAGGGCCGCTGCGCCTGCGGCTGGGCGGACGGCAGCGCGGCCGGAGCGGGCAGCCTGATCGGCGCGGCGCCGCCGTTCTTGCCCTCGAAGAACGAGCGCCAGCCGGGGTCTACCGACTCCGGGTTCTCGAGGTACTGCGCATAGAGCTCCTCGACGAGCCCTGCATTGATTCCGAAATCAAGCTGCATCGTGGTTCGGCGTGCAAATAACGCGTGTCGGGGCGGCACGCTAGAGTCGTTTTCCGATGGCTCCGGTGCATAGGGCGGAACATCGTCCGGACAAGGGGTCCGAGCGCCTGGAGAAACGGTAGGGAGAAGCGGTAGAAGGGGGGCCATGGATCAAGACCGCGCAACCCCGGGTCGAGGACCGGCGCCCGCCGTCCTCCCCATCGACCGTTTCCGGGACCACCTCTTCCACGACGGGAGCCTCGGCCTCTGGCTGGACGTGAGCCGGATCCGCTTCGAGAAAGACTTTTTCGCCACGATGGATCCGCGCATCCAGGCGGCGCTCGCCGAGATGGCGGCGCTCGAGGGCGGGAGCATCGCCAACCCCGACGAGGGCCGCCGGGTCGGCCATTACTGGCTGCGCGCGCCGGAGCTGGCGCCCGAGGCCGCGCTGCGCGCCGCGATCGAGGCGACGAACGCGCGGATCCTGAGCTTCGCCGCGGACGTGCACGCGGCGCGGGTGCGGCCGGAGCGGGCGGCCCGCTTCCGCAAGGTGCTGGTCGTCGGGATCGGCGGCTCGGCGCTCGGGCCGCAGTTCGTCGCGTCGGCGCTGGGGACGCCGGCCGACCGGATGCAGCCGTATTTCTTCGACAATACGGATCCGGACGGGATCGATCGCACGCTGGACGCCATCGGGGACGACCTCGGCGCGACGCTCGCGGTGATCATCTCGAAATCGGGCGGGACGAAGGAGACCCGCAACGGGATGCTCGAGCTCGAGGCGGCGTACCGGCGGCTCGGCCTGTCGCTCGGGGCGCACGCGGTCGCGGTGACGGGGGAGGGGAGCGAGCTCGACAAGTACGCGGCGAAGCACGGCTTCCTAGCCCGGTTCCCGATGTGGGACTGGGTCGGCGGGCGGACGAGCGAGCTCTCGGCGGTCGGCCTCTTGCCGGCGGCGCTGCAGGGGCTGTCGATCCTGGAGATGCTGCAGGGGGCGCGCGAGATGGACGAGGTCACGCGCTCGAAGGAGGCGCTCCGGAACCCGGCGGCGCTGCTCGCGCTCGCCTGGTACTCGGCGACGGGCGGCGTGGGCCGGAAGGACATGGTGCTGCTCCCGTACAAGGACCGGCTCGAGCTCTTCTCCCGCTATCTCCAGCAGCTCGTGATGGAGTCGCTCGGCAAGCGGCTCGATCGCCAGGGCAAGGAGGTGTGCCAGGGGATCGCCGTCTACGGCAACAAGGGCTCGACCGATCAGCACGCGTACGTGCAGCAGCTCCGCGACGGGCTCGACAACTTCTTCGTCACGTTCATCGAGGTGCTGCGCGATCGCGCGCCGTCGCGCGGCGCGATCGAGGTCGACCCCGGCGTCACGACGGGCGACTACCTCTCCGGCTTCCTGCAGGGGACGCGCAAGGCGCTCAGCGAGAGCGGGCGCGAGTCGATCACGATCACGATCGAGACGGTCGACGCGCGCGCCGTCGGCATGCTGATCGCGCTCTACGAGCGCGCGGTCGGGCTGTACGCGTCGCTCGTCGGCATCAACGCGTACCACCAGCCCGGCGTCGAGGCCGGCAAGAAGGCCGCGCAGGAGGTGCTGGATCTGCAGGCCAAGGTGCTCGCGGCGCTGGCCGCGGGCGCGGGGCGCGCGCTGAAGCTCGAGGAGATCGCGGGCGCGGCGGGCACCGGCGACGTCGAGACGGTCTTCTGGATCCTGCGCCACCTCGCCGCGAACCCGGAGCGCGGCGTGGTCCGGGAGCTGCCGCAGGGCGGCTCGCCGTTCGACGCGACGTACCGGCTGGCGCGGTGAGCGGGGGGCGCCGGGAGCCGGGGCGGGCTCCCGGCGCGCGCTGCTCAGAAGCGGACGCGCAGGGTCCCGCCGGTCGGGCCGACGAGGAGCTCGGGGGCGTGGAGCGACGTCTTGCGCGGGATGTCGTGGCGCACCCAGACCTTCTGGTTGGAGGCGAGGCCCGCGACGAGCAGCGCGAAGCCCGTCACCTGCGTGAGACCGTTGAGGAGCACGAGGGAGCCGGCGACCCGGCCGCCGTCGTCGGAGAAGTCGACGTCCTCGCCCGTGGCGAGCGTGATGAACGGGCCGCCCACGGGCACGAACAGCGGCGCGTAGCTGCCGGCCTCGCTCTCTCCCTCGCTGAGGATGCTCCCGGCCGTGAGCGCGGCGAGCGCCCACGCGGTGCCGAGGACGATGGTCCCCGCGACAAGCAGCCGGCGGCTCTTCTGCGTCTCGAGGCGGTAGCCCTGCGGCGCGGGCTCGCCTTCCTTGAAGGGCAGCGTCCGCGGCATGCCGAGGATGAAGCTCGACGTGTACGACGCGTAGTCCGCCGGCGGCGCGTAGCCGGGCGGCGCGTAGCCGGGCGGCGGCGCGTAGCCGGGCGGCGGCGCGTAGCCCGGCGGCGGTGCGTAGCCGGGCGGCGGCGCGTAGCCAGGCGGCGGTGCGTAGCCGGGCGGCGGCGCGTAGCCCGGCGGCGGCGCGTAGCCGGGCGGCGGCGCGTAGCCGGGCGGCGGCGCGTAGCCGGGCGGCGGCGCGTAGCCGGGCGGCGGTGCGCTCTGCGCTGACGGAGCGTCGCTCTCCGCTGCGGCCGGGGTCGCGAGCGCGAGCACGCCGAGCAGTGCGGGCATCGAGAGGACAGCGCGGATCGCGCTCACGTGGGTCTCCCTTCGGGGTGAGAGCCGCTGGCGCAGGCTCGGCGGATCAGAATCGCCATCGGAGCTCCGCGGACGACGCGCCGATCGAGATCGCAGGCCACGGGGACGCAGCGTGCTCGGGATCGCGCGGGCTCACCTTGAACTGCCGCTCCAGGTAGACCTCCTCGTTCGCCAAGCCGGCGACAACCAGGAGCAGCCCGCTCACCTGGGCGACGGCGTCCACCGTGAGCCAGAAGACGCCCGCGCCCTCGGCGTTCATGGTCACCGTGCTGATCATCGGGCCGACGAACGGGATGAACAGCGGCCCGAACTCGTCGAAATCCTCCTCCGCGAGGATCGCGACGCCCGCGACCGTGACCGAGAGCGCGTACGGGATGCCGAACGTCAGGAGCCCCGCGCCGACGAGCGCGCGATCCGATCTGGTCTTGAGCGCGTAGCCGCGCGGGATCGGGTCGCCCTCCTCGTACTGGATGGTCCGCGGGTTCGCCCACGGCGGGAGCGGCGGCGGCGGCAGCAGGTAGTAGCCCGGCGGAACGGGCATCGGCGCGCCGTCCGGAGGCGCGGGAGGAGCGCTCGGCGCGGCGGGAGCCGCCGTCGTGCCGCCGAGCGCGGGCCTCTGCGGCGCGCCAGGCACCTGCGCGGCCGCGGGCGCGGCGAGCCCGAGCAGCGCGGCGAGCACCGCGGCGGCCTGCGCGCCGCGGGCGCGCTGCGCGGCGAGGCGGCGACGCGGCACGATACTCCCTTCCGTTGGCCCGATCGGCATGCTGGCTCCCGTCGCGCTCGCGCGGCGACTCCGAGGAACTGCGGGTGGCTTCGGCGCAGCGAGGCCAGAATACGCGGACCGTTCGCGAACTCAACGAGGCGCGCACGATGTCCGCGCGCCGCGGCGAGGAGCGCCGGACGGCGCCCCGCGCAGCGCGAGCGCGGCCGCGCGTTCGACGAGATCGGCGCCGTCGAACCGGACGTCGGGCTCGAACCCGCGCAGCTCGACGAAGTCGCCGAGCGGGTCGCGGTACGCGCGGGTGCCGAGCGACAGGGTGACGCCCGAGCGCGGGAGCCGGAAGAGCGCGAGCTCGCCGACGCTCATGCCGCCGCGGGTGTTCTGCCCGACCACGAGGACGCCCGGGATCTGTCGCGCCAGCGCGAGCAGCATCTCGCACGCCGACGCGCAGCCGCGGTCGACGAGGAACACGGCGCGCCCCTCGAGCGGCCCCGCCGCCCGCCCGCGGACCAGCGCGCCGCGGGTCGTGAGGTCGACGCGCGGCGCCGCGCCGCCGCGGTCCGCGGCGCGACCCCGCAGCGCCCCGGCGAGGCGTTCGAGCGCGGCGAGGTGCTCGACGAAGCGCGGCCGCGCCTCGGGCGGGACGTCGCCGCGGGCGAGCCGGCGGCGGGCGCTGTTGGCGCGCCCCTCGGCCGCGGCGACGGAGAGGACCTCGCGCTCGTCGAGCGCGCAGAGCGGCGCGTCGGTGAGCGCGAGCGCGAAGCGCTCGGCGAAGAGGTAGTTGCCGCCGGCGTTGCCGCGCAGGTCCACGACGAAGGCGGGCGCTCGCCGCAGCTCGGCGGCGAACGCGGGGAGCGCCGCGAGCGCCGGGGCGGCGGCGGTGCTGAAGGTGCGGATGGCGAGCACCGGGACGCCGTCGCGGCTCCGCGTGAGCTCGACGGGCGGGCCGGGGAGGCGCGGCGCCTCGAGCCGCCGCGGCGGGGCCTCGGTCCGGGCGTCGGCGCCGCGGCCGGCGCACGTCGCCGGGGCGGCGGGCGCGAGCGCCGGGTCGGCGGGCGCCGGGGCGGCGGGCGCGGGGGCGACGGTGAGCCGGAGCGGCGCGCGGCCGCCGTGGCCGAACGCGAGGTGGCCGTCCGGCGCCGCGAACACGTCGCGCAGGAGCCGCGCGAGCTCGTCGGGGCGCCACGCGGCGCGGCCGCGGAGCGCGGCCGCGGCCCGAGCGAGCGCGCGCGGCGAGGGCGCGGGCGAGCGCCCGTCGAGGCCCGCGTAGGCGTGCTCGAAGGCGTAGCGCGCGTCGTCGAGATCGAGGATCGCCTCGGCCGAGGACACGGTCCGCGGCTCGCCGTCGAGGTCGCCGTCCGCGATGCGCAGGCTCCGGAGCGGCGCCGGCGCCTGCGAGGGGGCGACCGCCGGCGCCGGGGCGCACGCGAGCGCGGCGCAGGAGAGCGCGGCGCACGCGAGCGCCGCGAAGGAGCGCGCCGCGGTCGCGGCGCGGCGAGGCCGGCGGAGCGAGCTCTCGGGGGGCACGGCGCGCGAGGGTGCGACGGCGCGCGCCGCCGGCGCAACCGCGTCCGCTCGGGCTCGTGAAGGAGATCACGGCATCGCAGCGAGATCCAGGGCCGCGCCGGGCGAGCTTGCGGAGCGCCGGGGCGCAGGGCGCCGCGCCGGCTCCGGAAACGCGCGAGTGCCCGCGGGCCGCCGGCGCAGTCTCGCCCGCGGGGGGGCCAACCATGATGGCGAGATTGGGACCGGTTACCCTCGCTATGGCCAGGCACCCGCCTGCACGATCGAGCGGCAACCATCGCGAGCGTCAACACCACGTCCTCGTGGGGCCAAGCTGTGGTTGCCCTCGATCCGTTCTGCCGGACCGGGCGCCAACAGAATGGGCGCGGCGCCGTGTGCCGCACCTCCCGGTCAGCCGCGTCGTGCTCGTAGGCATCGTGCTACCGATATCGTTCGATATACCCTGGCTTCCATGTCTCCGCAAGTAAACCCTCAATGTCTCCTTCGATAAGTCGTTTCCACAGTTCCAAGACACGCGCTTTGGGAACGGCGATCATGTGCCGCTCGCCGCCTCTCCCGAGGTGTTCGAAGATTAATCGTCCATCTCGATGAGCCGACATGCTCCACCCAGAGTCATCATGGATAACGGCGACGTCTCCATGCTCGCGGTCGGCGGAGGCAAGCTCGTCATAGAGATCAGAAAGGCTTTCCAAGGGTGGGTTTTCATCGCCAGAACCATCGGTGTGAATGATGCTGAACATGGTAGAATCCTCCTAGTTTGGCGGAGCGCCTGCTGGGATGGCCCACTCGGTATAACCCCCGCCTCCACCGGGGAGGGGGTGTAAAAGTCGCCAGAATGGTGAACCTGGTGCATGCTGCGCTTTGGGCACTAGCTGAAGCACCCCGGCTCGCCCGCCAGCTTGTTCGATTGTCGCGTGCTGCCAGACCCAGTCCGAAGGAGGCTTGCCCCATCCAGTGGGTGCCGGAACCAGCTCTGCTAGCGCTGGATTTGTCTGCCGCGCTGCGGCGAGCGCATCATTGGCAATATGAAAGTGACGGCCTCGACTGAGGCCAAACTCCGCAGGAGATAGCTGAGCCTCGAACGCGACGGAGTATGCTTTCGGTGCTCCCCTTGCAGCAGCTGCGGCTGCAGCCGATTCCTCCGCGAGCGCCCCCAGCCCCCTCCCCATCCCGAAGACGGTGGCCGCCGCGAGCACCATCGTCTTGGTCCCCACCGCGCCCGCTTCCCGGTAGTCGCCTCCGTCGATCGCGAGCGCCGTGTCCGCGGCGCCCAGCCCGATGTGGTAGAGCGGGTTCACGGCGTTGAGCGCGCCGAAGATCCCGTCCTGCTCGTAGCCCGCCCAGATTGCGCCGCCGAGCTCGTAACCGCCGTACATCCCGAACGTCAGCGCGTTCAGCACCAGCGACCGTGCGATGCCGAGACCGAGGTCGCGCGTGCCCTCCGCGGCGCCCAACAAGGTCTGGCCGACGACGGTACCGGGGCCGCCGGCGCCGGCGTGCTCCGGCGAGACGGTCACCGGCTGCGGCACATAGCCCGACGAGGTCCCGGTCGTGCCGACGTCGACAGGCGCGGTCGTGGCACCGACCTCCACGGACTCGCGATTGGCTCTGACGGGCCGAACTCCTTGGATCGTCACCGAACACCCGCGCGCACAAGGGGTGACGACTCCATCGCGCCAGATGACCGCCGAAATAGGCAATCCCCCAGCGGCTTGAGGCTCTTCCTGGAACCCGCTCGGATCCACCTGGTCGAGCGGGCTGTTGCGCACGTAGCTGTACGGGTTCCAGCTCTGACCCGAGAGCGGCGCTTGCACTATCGGGTCGGTCGTCAAGAACCGCCCGAGCCTCGGATCGTAGATGCGGCCCTTCATGTTGACGAGCCCGAGCTCGTCATCGCCCTCGTGCCCGGTAAACCCCCGCGTCGTCTCGCTGGCGAACGACGCCGGCGTGGGCTCTCCCCACACCGGGTTTCTGCGCTGGCCGAACGGATCGTAGCTCCGCCGCTCGATCACATCGCCATCCTCGTCGGTGATCGCATCGACCGAGCCGAGGTGATCGACGTGCACATACCGGGTGCCCGGCTCTTGCCCGCCGCGCGTCACGATCGCCACCACCCGCTCCGGCGAGCGCACGTAATACCGGTGCTCGGCCCTCCCGGTCGCCGCATCGGTGACCCGCTCGACCAGGTCGCCGAAGTAGATCGTCTCCTCGTCCGGCGTGGTCTTACGGATCCGCTGCTGGTCACCGTCGTAGCCGAACGAGACGGTTCTCGCGCCCTGCGTGATCGCCCTCGGCAGGTCGAACGGCGTGTAGCTCACCCGCACCCCGCCCGGGCGCGCGATCTGGTTGCCGACGGCGTCATAGCCGAAGCTGTCCGCGCCCGCGCCGGTGACTGCGTGCGGGTGCAGCGGGTCGTCGTACGAGAGCGTGCCGGCGTCCGTCGCGAAGGTGAGGTTTCCGTTCGGATCGTGGTCGTAGCGGAGCGCGCACGGTGCCGTGTCGCTCTCGACGTCGCTGAAGTACGCGCACGTCAGCCGCTCGAGCGAGTCATAGCGAAAGCGCTCGTTCCGGTGCTGCGGCTGCAGCGCGTCGGTGCGCCGCGTGAGGCTGAGCCGGTCGTCATAGCCGTAGCCGAGGTCCTGCACCGCCGTCGCGCCGCTGCGGGTGACGACGCCCTTCAGCCGCTGCTTGTCCGCGTAGTAGCTCCGCTCGGTGACGGCGCCGTTGCCGAACGCCTCCTCGCGGTAGCGGCCGGCGCTGTCCACGTCGGTCAGCCGCCAGTAGACAGAGCGCGTCGCGCTGTCGCGCACGGCGAGCACGTGGCCGTGCGCGTCGTGATCGTGGGCCACCACGAACGGCGCCGCGTCCGCCGGGGTGGGGTAGGTGAGCGTCTCGACGCGGCCGAGCTCGTCGTAGTCGAGCCTGCTCTCCAGCGCCGCGCGCTGTCCGTCGATGCGGAGCGCCACCGTCTCGAGCTTGCCGTGCTCGGTGTAGCCGTATGTCTTGTCCGCGTCGGGGCTCTCCAGCACGTGGAGCTTGCCGATGCCGTGCTCCGCGGTGTCCCAGGTCCAGGTGGTCGTGAGCCGCTCGGCGCCGTGCTCGTCCACGCGCGAGGTGGTGCGCCCGAGGCCGTCGTAGCTAAACGTCGTCTCCCGCTCGAGCGCGTCGGTCGACGAGACCAGCTCGCCGAAGCCGTCGTTGGTGAAGACGGTCGTGCCCCGATCGGGATGGTCGAGCTGGCGCATGCGGCCGAGCGCGTCGCGCGTGGTGCGCGTGATCGCTCCGCCCGGATCGATGACCGTGTACAGCGCGCCGAACGGGCCATGTTTGTAACGAGTGACCCCCATCGCCGCGTCGGTGACCGTCACCGGTCGTCCCAGCGGATCGTGCTCGACCACGGTCACCTGACCGAGCGCATCGGTGACCTCTGCCCGCAGGCCGTCGTACTCGGTCTCCACGACCGCGCCCCACGGCGTCGTGTGCCTCACCTCGCGGCCGACCGCGTCGTGCGCGTAGACGTCGTAGAGGAGGTCGTCGTCCGGCGTGCCTTCGGTCACCGGCACCGAGCGCCGCGCGATGCGCTCGCCGCGTGCGTCGTACGCGATCTCTTGCATCAAGCGCCGCGGCTCGCCCGTGGCACCTTCCACGGAAGGTCCGTACCAGAACCACCGGATCGGGCGGCCGAGGCTGTCGACTTCGACTGTATCGTCGGCGCCGCCGGCCGTCGTGGTCCGTTGTACCACCCGCCATGCGTCCCGGTCCGGGCCGCCGTCCTTGGTGCGCGACAGCGCGATCGCCGTCTGCGTGCCGTCGGGCCGTATCTCGAGCCCGAGGCGGCCGAAGCCGTCGTGTCTCCACTCGGTCACGAGCCCGTTCGGATCGACCCGCTCGACCAGCACGCCGAGACCCTCGTCGAACGCCACGCGCGTGGTGTGCCCGGCCGGGTTGACGTGCGTCTCGGGGAAGATCCCCTCGGCGTCGTACGTCGTGCTCCACGCCCGGTGATGGCCGAACGCGTCGTCCGCCGTCACCCCGGTGACGTTGCCGAAGTCGTCCCGCGCCATCGCGACATCCAGCTTCGTGTCCGGGATGCCATCGTCGCTGTCGATCGACTCGGTCTCGATCTCGCCGTAGATCGTGGTCGTGCGCGCGAGCAGGCGGCACTGCGAGAGCCCTGCCGCAGCGCTGCACGCCTCCTCGGTCTGGAGCTGACCGAGCACCCACCGATCGGTGTCGTTCTTGAAGGTGCGCGTCGTCTCCAGCGCCAGGTCGACGCCGCGGGTCGAGACCTCCTCGGCGCGCACGTTGCCGAACGCATCGAAGTCCGTCACCTTCGCCGCCGTGTCGCGCAGGATCGCCACCCCGCCCCCGGGCTCGCCGCCCGACGCGACCTGCTCGATGTACGCCTCCACCGTGGGCGCCTCGCCGCCCTCGGGCGGATACACGCCCTGCGCTCGCCGGAACCGGCGCTCGGTCGGGAGCGTGAAGTAGGTCGCGCCGTCGTTCGTGGGCACCATCTCCCGCGTCACATCGAGGAACGAGAGCTCGATCTGCTCCGGCGTGGGCTGGTCTGGCAACCCCGGAGCCCAGCGCCACTCTTGCTTCACCTGCCCCGTGAACGGAAAGACCTCGAGCTCCTCGTCGAACGTGACGTTGTCGTACCGCTCGGCCGTCGCGGCGCCGGTGTCGACCTCGACGACGACGCGCTCCCCGAACCCGAGAAACCCCCGCCCGAGCCGGTGGTAGCGCCCGTCGCGGTAGCGCACTTCGAAGCGCCGCGCCCGGTCCGCGCCGTTGTTGAGCGCGTAGCCGCGGACGACCCGCCGCGGCCCCACCGCGCAGCGGCGCGGATAATCGCAAGCGTTCGCCGCGTCGTCCCGCGACACGTAGAGCATGCTCTCCCGCGCCGGAGCTCCCGCGGCGGTGCCATTCGTGATGGAGGCGTCGGTGAGGTGGCCATACGAGACGCTCACGTTCGGCACGAAGCCCGCCTCGCTCGGCTCGTGCGCGTTCATCCCGTCCGAGACCGCGACGAGGAGATCCCGATCGCCCGCGAGGTTCTGGAAGACGTTGAACACGCCCCCGAGCGGCAAAACCACGTCTTGCGCCCCGTCTCCGTTGAGATCCCCGATGCGCGGCCCGTGCGGCTCGGCCAGCGTGACGGCCTCCCCGACCGCCGCCTCGAACGGGATCTCCGGGTCGACCAGCGCGAACGTCGGCCCGTCGCGCGCGCCGGTGGCCTGGAGGATCGCCCAGGAGGGCAGCGCGAGCGATGAGCCCGGCAGCATGCCCGGCGGCACCGGCATGAGCAGATCCTGCAAGCCATCGCCGTCGTAGTCCAGGGGCGCCGCCAGCCGGAAGAACGTGTCCAGCGCGCCGAGGCTCTCGAGGACGCCCGCCGGGCCGAGGCTGTCGATCGCCGGCGCACCGAAGGTCGGCCCCGTGTTGAGGGTCGTGCGGAGCCCGCCGTGGCTGAAGCCCGACTGCACCGCGTCGGGCAAGCCGTCGCCGTTCACGTCGAGGAACATGGTGCGGCCGCCGGGTGGCGGCTGAGGCAGCTCGGTGTCGAACACCTCCCAGCCCCCGTCGTGCCGCCGGGTGAGCGCCCCGTACGTCGGCGCGGGGAGCATCGTGCCATCGCTGAACGTCAGCACGGTCGCCACGACCAGATCGACCTTGCCGTCGGCATCGAGGTCGAGCGTCTGGATCTCCATGTCGCACGGAAACCCGTGGAGCGGCTCCAGCGACTCCCCGGTGACGTCGAACCCCGCCGGCGTGCCGTTTCGCTCCGGCTTCCAGCGGTGGACGGTCCACGTCGCCTCGAGCGGGTTCTGGGTCAGCGCGCGGCTGTGGTCGTCGCACTGGATCAGGTCGGGCACGCCGTCGCCGTCCACATCGGCGAGGTGCACGGCGCCCTCGGGCAGGCGCAATCCGGGCGGCGCGGGACGGACGCCGAGCGGAAAGGGCCTCCGGATGCCCGTGTCGTGGACCTCGAACGTCAGGTCCGGCCGGGTCAGGAGGACAAGCCAGGTATTGCCGGTGTCATGGACATCGTGAAGGAAGACGTCCGTCCGGCCATCCTGGTTGAAATCCAGGGCCGTCCCGAGCTCCGGCTGAAGGAGCTCGGGATCCGAGGACCCGCGTGGATCGGCGCTCACGGCCCAGTCCTCGAGGAGGGCCAGGGTCGCGGGCGCAAAGGGGGCCGCGGAGCCGCTCGCCCCGCGATTGCGCGCGGCGAGCCAGCCGGTGATGGGGTTCTCTGGCGTGCTGAGCCCGGCGACCACGTCCGGAACCACGAGATCGTCGAGCCCGTCGCCGTCGATGTCGAACAGCATCGGGCTCGCCTTCCGGGAGGTCGGCGCGGCGACGTCCGTCGCGATCCTCCGGAACCCCGCCTCGCCGCGGCTGTACTGAAACCGCGTCGGCGGCTTGCAGACGCCGTCGCCCGCACACTCCTCGACCTCGCTCAGGAGCGTCCGATTCGTCCTCTCGCTGATCTCGTACGTGAGCCCGTAGCGCCGCACCAGCGTGTCGTCCGCGCCGAGCATCTGGATCTCGTCGAGCCGCAATGAGCGCTGGAGCGCCATGCCGCCTGCGTAGCGCGTGCGGACCTCGGCCGGCTCCGTCGCCTCGTACACGAACCGCACCGCCCGCGACGGCGCGAGCGCCGGCTCGCCCTCGAAGCTCGTGTAGCGGATCTCGTCGATCGCGTACTCCGCGGTGAAGCCCTCCTCGGCGTCCGCAGAGCAGTACTCATACGTCATGGCGTTGCCGCGGCCGTCGCGCGCCTTGGTCGCGAGCCACGCGCGCGTGGCTTGCTGCCGTCGCTCTTGCCGTACTCGATCACAAGCCCGGACGGCATCATCGCCTCGAAGAAGAGCGCCTCCGCCGGCGCATCCCCTTCCGCGGCGTAGTGCCCGACCACCTTGACCATCGTGTCGGGAAACGTCCGGTACTCGATCGTCCCCGCCGCCCGCCCCACGGCGACAAGCCGCTTGTCGTCGAGGCAGAGCGCATCCTCGGCGTCGTACCGGACGCCCCGGATCTCCCCGTCCTGCGCCAGGTTCTTCGGACACCGCGTGATCGCGGACAGGCCGGCGATGGAGAACCCCGCCCCGAGGGCGCCCTCGCCGGCGCTGCTGTCGTACTGGAGCGCGAGCCGCGGCGCCACGCCCGCCCGCCCCGGGACGGCGGTCAAAGGCATCACGTACACGGCCTCTCCGCTGCTCGTTACCGAGAACGTCCCGGCCATCGCGCCTGCGGAGACGGTCTTCACCCCCGGCGCGCGGCCAGCCCGCGACGGAGCGCTCGTGTCGGGCGTCCGGCAGGCGATGATGCCGCGAGGACGAACCGGCGGGAGCTCGGGGCTGCACGAGCACCCCGCCTGCGCGAGCACGCAGCTCACGAACATGAAGAGCGGGATCAACGCACGCAAAGCACGTTGCGGAACAGGCGCCATCGCAGCCTCCCTCGCGCAGAGGAGCGCATGGAGCTCTCACGCATGTCAAGCGTAGCGCTCCGTCCGGCGACCCCCGTAGATGCCAGCATCGAGGCGTCCGCGAACGCATCTGTTCCGGGACGGGTGCGTCCGCAACTGACGTTCCGGGCATGCAATCGCAGCTCAGCGCATGCCGGAGAGCCTCGCGATGAACCCGTGAGACTCCGGATCGCCGTCGCTGCCGAGCGGCTCGTCGAGCCCGGGGAGCTCGAGGGTGCCGGTCACGGCGCCCGCGACGTAGACGGGATCGCCGGAGCCGCCGTCCGCGGCGACGACGCGCAGGGCGACGGTGCCGTCTCCCTCGAGCTGGGCCGCCGAGACGAGGTTGCCTCGGGCGTCCAGCCTCAGCAGGAATCCCGCCCGCTTCCGGGAGGTGGTGAGCGCCCCGGCGCCCCCCAGCGGGAGCGCGCCCGAGAACTCGCCCGTGACGTAGATCGAGCCCGCCTCGTCCACCGCCACGCCGGCCGCGGTCTGGCTCTCCGTCGCGTCGCCGAACCCGCGGCTCCACACGACGCCGTCGTCGGAGACGCGCGCGACGAAGAGGTTCTCGGTCTCCCCCGCGTCGGGCAGCGGCGGGCAGCGCTCTTCGAAGCGGACGCGCCCGCGGTACGTCCCGGCGATCACGACGTCTCCGCCCGGGAGCAGCGCGGCCCCGTGCTGCGCCACCTGCTGATCTCCCTCGACGTTCAGCGTCTTCACGTCCTGCAGGGCGCCGTCGGTGGTCAGGTAGCGCGCGATGAAGACATCGCGGCGCTCCGAGGCGAAGGGGAGCTCCCCGCCGAACGAGACCTCCCCGCTGAGCGAGTCGTAGTCGCCCACGACGGTCACGAACCTCGACCCTGACCTCGAGTTGGCGGCGATCGCCTTGACCGCCACGGCCGCGCGCGGCCCGAGGCGGTGCTGCCACCGGCACGCGCCGTCCTGCGGGTGGAGCGCGGCGAGCAGCGCCGACTCCTGCGGGATCTCCCGGAGCGCGCACGGCCCGAAGCTCCTGCCGGCGTCCGTCACGTCGACGGCGGCGACGATCGCCTCGGAGGTCGCCGCGAGGCCGCGCGCGGTGGTGCCGTGCTCGGCGTCGACGCTCCACACCCACCCGCATTTGCCCTCTGGGCCGAGCGCTGCCACGAAGCTCGTCGTGAAGGCGGTGTCGAGCAGGCCGGGGCCGATGCGGCAGGCGCTGAGCGACCCCGTGGGCAGGTTGGCGGCCCCCTCGGACTCCCCGGCGACATAGGTGAAGTCTTTGCCGGCGGCCAGGTGCAAGCCCCAGATGTCATTCACCGAGAGCCCGTACCGGCCGTCGCGCGCCCCGGCGGCGCTCCACTTCGCGACGGTGAATTGATAGCGCGAATCCTCGAGGACATCCGTGACGACGGCCGTCAGCGCGTTGCCAGATGCGGTGAGGTCGCCCACGTCGAAGCCGAGCGTCGCGCCCCACGCGGCCGACGGCTGGAGGATGGCGCCCGGGGCCTCGCTGCACATCGGGACCCCGCCGCCGCTGCCCCCGCCGCCCTCTCCTCCCGCGCCCGAGCCCCCGCCGCCCGCGCCCATGCCGCCCGCTCCGGAGCCGCCCGCGCCCATGCCGCCCTCGCCCGAGCCGCCCGTGCCCGAGCCGCCCGTGCTCGAGCTGGCCGCGGAGGAGGTCGCGCCCGGGGCCGCGCCGGCGCCGGACTGCGACCGGTCGAGCTCGCCGACCTCGAGCCCGATGATCGCGTTGCAGCCGCCCGCCACGACGGCGAACAGGCCGGCGCCGGACACGGCGGATCGGATCGTACGGGGTTCGCGCTTCATCGGATCGGCTCTCCGCGGGGCGGCATCCTCCAGGCTGCCATCGCCCCATTGCGGGCTCAATGGCAGGCTCTGACGTAATTGGGAAAGACGATGTCGGACTGGCACGTGAGGCTGCACGACCCGAACGGGCCGCGCTGCCCGCACGGGATGTCCGTCAGAAACACGTTGGATGCCACCGCGCACGTCAGGAGGCCGCTGCAGTTGACCGCGCGGAACTCCCTCTCCTCGGCGCCGCTGCAGTCGTAATCGAAGCCGCCTCCCGGGCTGATCGGCGTGTCGTAGAACGTGCTGGGCTGGCCGGGGTGGACCAGAGGGTTGTCGTCGTTGCAATCGTTGCCGCCCTCGCACGCCTTCGAGCGATAGCCGTCGTCGTCCGCGTCGCAGTCGACGGTGCCGCCGCCGCCGGCGCCGGAGGTGGCCGAGGTGGAGCTCGCGCTGGAGGTCGCCGCGCCCCCACCGACGCCGGAGGTGGCCGAGGTGGAGCTCGCGCCGGAGGTCGCCGCGCCCCCGCCGGCGCCGTCGCCGCCCGCGCCGCCGCCTCCACCGGAGGCCGCCGCGCCGCCGCCGTCCCCACCGGCGCCGGAGCTCGCCGCGCCGCCGCCCGAGCCGGCCACGTCCGCGGACGAGGCGGCGGTGCTCGCGGACGATGCGGTGGTGCCCGCGTAGTCCCCGCCAGCGCCTGCGTCGCCGGGGCCCCCGGTGAAGGTGACGTCGGGGTAGCACCCCGCGACCGCGCCCAGCGCGGCGGCCGCGGCGGGCAGAGCCAGGCGGAAACATCGGCGAAGCGAGCGCATCCTCGAATGGAAGCCCCCGTTCCCACCGGCGTCAACCTGCGGCGGCCGGATCACGCGCCGCGCCGCGCCGCTTCCGTGGCAGGCTCAGCGGCGCCGTGTGGAAATGTCGTGGGCTGTTCTGCTGGCGCGCGCTCGATGCCGAGCGCGGCGGTCACGGCATGCCCTGCAGCCGAACGATGAACCCCTCTCCCGGCGCCCGGATGGAACGGCCGAAGTCCATGAGAGGGAACGTGTCCGTCAGCTCGCCGCCGATGTGGAGCGGATCGCCGGGCCTCGCGCCCGGCGCGACCGACCAGACAGCCACGGTGCCCTCCCCCGCGATCGCGGTGCCCCAGAGGACGTTGCCCCTCGGGTCGAGCGCGATCAGATAGCTGGACAGCTCCTCCGTCCCGGCGGCGATCGTCTCGCCGCTCTCCAGCGGGATCTCGCCCTCGAGCGTCCCCGCCACGTAGATCGTGCCGCTCTCGTCCGCTTCCAGGTGGACGACCATCTGATCTTTCACCGCGTCGCCGAATCCACGGCTCCAGATCACTCTGTCTCTCGAGACGCGCGCGACGAAGGTGTTCTCCGAGCTCCCCGCGTCCGGCAGGAGCGGGCAGTGATCCTGGAACTTGAAGGACGGCCCGGAGTACGTTCCGGAGATCACGAGATCGCCGCCCGGGAGCAGCGCGGCCCCGTGTCGCGCCGCCGACTGGCTCCCAGGGGCCCTGAGCGGGAGGAGGTCCGTCAGCTCGCCGTCCTCCATCCGGACGCGCGCCACGAACAGATCGCGATCCGGCGTGCGGGGGAGCTCCTTCGTCTGGATCTTGATCGCCGCGTCCGGCGCGTCGTATTCGCCGAAGACGAGCACCTCCCCGGTCTCCGGGACCGCGACGAGCTCTTCGATGCGCACGGCCGCGGCGGTCTCGAACGTGCGATGCCAGACGCACGCGCCGTCGGGGTCGAGCCCCACGAGCGCCGTGGAGCCGCGCTCGTCGCCGGGCCCGAGGGCGCACTCGCGGGAGCTCGCCGTCGCCTGTCCCGAGAGCGAGACCGCGAACACGACCCGCTTGGGCGTCGCCGCGAGGGCGAGCGGGGAGGTGTTGAACTCGGCGTCGACGCTCCAGATCCACTTGCATTTGCCCAGCGGGTCGAGCGCCGCCAGGAAGCTCGGCTTGTGCCCGTTCTCGTCGGGCACACCGATCAAGCACTCGCCGTCCGGCGTGAGCGAGGTGAACGGCGCCTCCGACCAGCCGGTCACGTAGGCGGCGTCCGGCATGACGGCCAGGTGCTCGGGCCAGATGTTGCCGAGCAGCTCGCCGGTCTTCATCCCGTACGCGGTGTCGCGGGTCCCGGACGGGCTCCACCGCGCGACCGAGAACCCGACCTTGCCGGGCGTGCTGACGAGCCCCCGCGCCTCCCGGATGACCGCCGTCACCGCGCCGTCCCGCGCCGCGACGCCGGCGACCGACAGGCCCGACAGCTCTCCCCACGCGCCCGACACGCCGCGGACCGCCCCCTCGCGGGTCGGGCTGCATTCCGCCGCCTCCCCGCCTGCGCCGCCGGCGCCGTCCCCGCCGGCGCCGTCCCCGCCGTCGCCTTCACCGCCGGCGCCGCCGCTGCCGCCCGTGCCGACCGCGGACGCGTCCGCCGACGTCGCGCCCGCGCTGCCGGACGACGGATCCAGCTCGCCGACCTCGAGCCCGATGATCGCGTTGCAGCCCGCTCCGGCCGCGGCCGCGAGCAGCGCGGCGCGGAGCATGGGTCGAGTGTTCATGAGATCGCGCGTCATCTCTCCGTCTCCCGTGGCGCGGCGCCTCCGGCGGCCGGCGAAAGATCACCCTCGCCACCGCCGGCTGCATGCCGGGCGTGGCTCCAGGGATCGAGAGATTACCAGCGCACCGCCGGCTGCGGCTGCCGTCAGAAGATCACCGTCGCCACGGCGCCTCCCGGCACCACGCCGACCGTCGCCCTCGGGGCCGACGGCGCCTGCGCCGACGACGGCGCCGTGAAGATGAGCACCGCCCCGGCGCCCAGCGCGGCCGCCCCGACCAGGAACGCGACCGTCGAGATCGTCCCTGCGGTCGCGCCCTGCTGCTGCAGCTGGATCCCGCGCTCCGAGCAGACGTTGGCCTCGTTGCAATAGGGCTCGGCGTCGCCCTTCTTCCCGAGGGCGCGCAGGCCGAACGCGGCGCCGACGCCGAGCCCGACCGCGCCGGCGCCGGCGCTGATCCAGCCGGCCGTCCGCTGCATCGAGCTCCCCGCCGCCCGCGGGCCGTCCTTCGGCGGGAGCGCGGGCCCGGCGCTCCCGCCGCCGGCCGCGGGCTCCTCCGGCGCCACGAGCAGCTCGGCCTGCGCGCCCTCGGCGAGCTGCACCGTGAACGTCTTCTGCTTCCGGCCCGGCGCCGTCGCCGTCACCTGGACCTCGCCCGGATCCACCGGCAGCGGCGCGCCCAGCGAGCCGGCGCCGACCGGGATCCCCGAGCGCTGCACGGCCGTCTCCGGCGGCGCGCCGGGCGCCAGCCGGATGGTGAGCCTCGGCACGCGGCCCTCGAGCGCCGCGGCGCGCGCCTGCGCGATGGGGCGCCGGTCGTCGTTCGCGGGCAGATCGCGCGCGAGCTGCCGGAAGATCGACCAGGCGGTCGCGACCTTGCCGCGCTTCTCCTCGCAGTCGGCGAGGTTGAGCAGCGCGCCGGGCGCCGGATCGAGCTCGTAGCTCTCCCGGAATTTCGGGCACGCCGCGTCGTAGTCCTTCGCCTGGAGCGCGGCCCTGCCGGCGTCGAACAGCGCCTCCGCCGCCGCGGGATCGCGCACCTGCGCCGAGGCGCCGGGGCAGGCGAGGAGCGCGGCCCCTCCCAGGGCGAGCGCCTCGGCCGGGAATCGTTTCCGCGAGCGTTTACGCGAGCTCAATCTACCCATCCGTGCGACCTCAGCGTCTCCGGTTGAACGGGTCCTCCGCCGGCGTGGGCGCCGGGGCCGGCGCGGGCGGCGTCTTCGCCGGCGCGGTCGCGGGCGGTCGCGCCTTCCCCGCGGCGGGCCGCGCGGCGGCCGGCGTGGGCGCGGGCGGCGTCCCGGTCGCGGACGCGCTCGGCGCGGACGCCGGCGGCGTGGGCTCCGGCGACTCCGGCGGCGGCGCGGGCACGGGCGCGGACGGCGCGATCGCCGGGACCGCGTCGCCGGACGCCGCGGGCTCCGGGCCGGCCCCGGGCGCGCCCGCGCCGCCGTGCGGCTCCTGCGCCGCCCCGGCGCTCGCCCCGGGGCGCGGCTCTGCTTCCACCGCGGAGCCGTTCGACGCGTGCTCCGCGTCCGCGGCGCCCCCGCGCTGCCACCACACGAGCCCGACCAGGGCGCCCACGGCCAGCGCGCCGGCGCCGGCGAGGAGCGCGCCCAGGGCCGCCGCGCGCGGCGCCGGGCGCTCCGTGCCGGCCGAGCGCTCCACGACCGGCGAGACCGTGCCCGCGCCCCCGCCGGCCGAGCCGGCGCTGACCGCGCCGCCGCTGCCCGTGCTGGGCGAGCTCGCCGCGGCGAACTCCGTGCCGCGCGGCCCGCTCCCCGGGGCGCGCGCGTGCGCCGCCTGGCGCCCTGGATCCGAGGACATGTAGGCGCGCCCCGGATCCGGGTGCGCGGACATGCGCCCCGGATCCGGGTGCGAGCCGGGCGCGGGGTCGAGCGTCGCGCCGCCCCGCGCCTGGCGCAGGGCGCGCTGCATCGCGCGGGCGTTCGGCCAGCGCCGGTCGGGATCGAACGCGAGGGCCGCGTCCATGACGGCGGCGATGGGCGGGGGGAGGGTCGGCAGGACGCTGCCCACGGGCGGCGCCGGCTGGGTCATGGCCGCGAGCAGGAGCAGCGGGAGGGTCTCGGCCTCGTGCACGTACCGCCCCGAGAGGAGCTGGAACATCGTGCTCGCGACGGCCCAGAGGTCGGTGCGCGGGTCGACCCTGTCCCATTGCCCGCGCGCCTGCTCGGGCGGCATGAACTGCGGCGTCCCCATCAGGCTGCCGGCGCGCGTGGTCGCGTTGGCCGGGGACGAGAGCTCGCGCAGCCGCGCGATGCCGAAGTCGAGCACCTTGAGCTGCCCCTGGCGCGTGAGGAACAGGTTGTCGGGCTTGAGGTCGCGGTGGACGATCCCGCGCTCGTGCGCGACGGCGAGCACGTCGAGCAGGTCGTCGGCGATGCCGAGCACCTCGTTCACGCCGAGCACGCCGCTCGGCTCGCGGGCGCGGCGGGCCTCGACGGTCTCGCCCTCGAGCAGCTCCATGACCAGGAACACCGAGCCGTCCTCGGTGACGTCGTCGTCGAGCACGCGGACGATGCCCGGGTGGTCCACGCGGTTCGCGACGTAGCCCTCGCGCAGGAAGCGCGAGCGCGCTTCCTGGTCCTCGGACAGCTCGCGGCGGAGGATCTTCACCGCGCCGCGCATCCCGTTGCGGTGCGTGCCGGCGTAGACCATGGCCATGCCGCCGAAGCCGAGGAGGCGCTCCAGGCGCCATTTGCCGCGCAGGACCTGGCCTACGAGCGCCTCCGGCCGGAAGCCCTCAGGGTCGACTCGGGTCATCGGCGGAGACCACCTCTTGTCCTGGCCACGGGGGGCGTCGCCCCGCCGGCGAGGCCGGCGGCGCCGGCGCGGCCAGCGGAGCCGGCGAGGCCAGCGGAGCCGGCGAGGCCAGCGGAGCCGGCGAGGCCAGCGGAGCCGGCGCCGCTGGCCGCGCCGGCGAGGCCAGCGCGGCTCGAGCGGCAGGGGTGGCTGACGGGCGCGCGACGCATGACGGCCGCATGTTACCCCGGTCTCGGGCGGCGGGGCGCGAAACCGTCCGGGGTAGGCGCGCGCTCGCCGGGAGAGGGCGGATCGCGCGGCGCGGGGGAGCGGCGCGCGTGCGGCGCGGGGGCCGACACCCTTGACGTCGCGCGCGAACGGGGACACTTCGCCTGCTTCGCGGAGGATCGAGCGAGCATGCGCAAGACGGTGAGCCACGCGGCGTTGATCCTCCTCGCCGCCGTTTCCTCGATTCGGTGCGGCGGCGCGGGCGCCCATTCCCCGACGGCCCCTGCGCACGAGCCAGCTGTCCATGCGCAGGCGCCTGCCGGCCCTGAGGGCGGTCCCGGGCACGCGGCCCATCACCACGATCGCGGTCCCGGGCACGCGGCCCATCACGGCGGCCACCTGCCCGCGCAGCACGACCACGGCCACCGCCCCGTGGCGGGCTCGGCCCCGGGGGCGCCGGAGGACGAGCTCCGCGCGGTCGCCGCGATCCACGGCGGCGCGGGGCCGTGGGCGGTCGCCGGCTACCGCATGGGGCGGTATGCCCTCGCGAAGCTCGGGCTGCCGGCGCGGAGCTTCGACCTCGAGGTGATCCACCACAGCCCGAGGAACGTGCAGTTCTCCTGCATCGCGGACGGCGCCGCCGCGGCGACGGGCGCCAGCCTCGGGAAGCTCAACCTCAGCCTTGTCGAGGCGACCGAGGCCGGCGTGGAGACCACGTACCGGCGCAGGTCGACCGGACAGGCCGTGACGCTCCGCCCGTCCGCGGCCTTCCGCGCGCGTTTCCGCGATGTGCCGAGAGAGGGGCTGGAGGCGGCCGGCAAAGAGGTCCTGTCGTTGCCGGACGCCGAGGTGTTCGAGGAGGTGCCGCCGCCTCCCGACGGCGCGCCCCGCTGACGAGGCGCCGCCTCCGCGTGCTCGGAGCAGCGCAAGAGGAGGTCGGAGACGTCCTGGACCAGGTCCGCGTCGCCGCTGCCCGCGCGGATCGCCGTGAGCCGCTTTTGACCCTCGGGGCTCTTCTTGAAGCGGAGAGATCGAAGAAGCGGAGGAGCGTTTGCCGGTGCAGGGCGGCCTCGGCGGCCGGCTTCGCGAACGTCGCTGCGGCCTGCTCCTGGCGCTGCTGCGCGGCTTGCCAGCGCGATTGCGTGGCGCGCAGGAGCTCGATCTTGTCGCGCAGCGCGCGGATCTCCGCGCACGTGAGCGGGGGCTCGTCCTCGGGGAAGGGGGTGCGGACGAGATCCGCCGCGTCGGAGGTAGAGTTGCGCAGCAACCACAAAGGCGCGCGAGACGACGCCGGGGGCTGCGCAGGAGACCACCGGGGGCTGCGCAGGACCCGGACGAGGGTGGCGAAGGACATGAACGGGGGCGCGCAGGAGGGGCGCGGAGGGCGCGCAGGACAGGGGCGAGTGTATCGTAGGACACAAACGGGGGGTGCGCAGAAGGGCGCCGGGGCCGCGCAGGAGGGCCGGCGGGGCTGCGCAGGAGGGTCGACGGGGCCGCGCAGGAGGGCGCCGGGGCTCGTGCAGGAGGGCCGACAGGTTGCGCAGGAGGGTCGACGGGGCCGCGCCGGAGTGTACGAGCGGAGCCCTGGTAACACTTCTGACCGGGAGCCGCGGTGACACTTCCTTAGAGCTACGGGCCGCTGCTCCGGGAGGACTGGAAACAGAGGCCGGATCCTCGTCGACGCGACACGCTCACCGCGCTCTCTCGGACCGCCAGGATCTATACACGAACCGCTTCCCGCGGTCTCGGTACACGCGAGCCTCTCCTCACGTTCCGGCGTGAGTGCGCGCAGGTCACCGTGCCTTGGCGAGCTGCAGCTCCTTGTTCTTCAAGGTGACCTGCGCGAGCAGAACCGGCCCGTAGTACAGCTCCCAGACGTCGTCGGCGATCGGAAGCAGCCCCACGGGCTCGTTGGCGATCAGCTTGGAGACGAAGGTGTTCGCGCCACCGAACTGCAGCCGTCCCATGTCCCCCACGCGTCGCACGGCCATCGTGTCCGGATACTCCGGCGAGGAGGGCTTGCTCGGCATCGTCCGCCGCGACGGCGTGTAGCGCGAAGCCGGCGTCCTCTGGCCGAGCGCCTCGTGGGGCCGCTGGTCATTGTACTCGTGCCGGAAGCGGTCGAAGACGCGCTGCTGCGCCGCGAGCGTGGCTCCGGGCGGCGATGTCGCCTCCGCCTTCAGCGTCTTGTGCATGCGCTCGTGACGGCCGTTCTGCTGCGGCTTGCCGGGCTCGATGCGCTCGGGAGCCACGCCGAGCTTGATCCAGCTCACCGACAGCGCCGAGAGCCCTCCGATGCCCAGCGTGGCGAACGGCGGGCCGTTGTCCGAGCGGATACGGTTCGGCAGCCCGAACTCGCGGAACGCGCGCTCGAAGTGCGGCCGCACCGAGGCCTCGTCCGGCTTCGCTACGCCCTCGCACTTGAGCAAGTACCGCGACGCCTGGTCCGTCAACGTCAGCGGGTGGCACCGGGTCTTGTCGCCAAGCGCAAAGTGCCCCTTGAAATCGACGCACCATGTGTCATTAGGCTGCTCCGCTGGAGCCAGCGTCGACGGCATCGCTGACGTCGGCATCACCACGCGGCGCCGCCGGGGCCGGATCAGCCCGTGTTTCTTGAGCAGCTCGCCGATGGTGCTCGTCGCCGGCAGCCCCTCAAGGCCCATGCTCTCCAGCCGGGCGCGCAGCTTCTTCGGACCCCAGGTGGGTCGCACCTTCCGCAGCTCGACCAGCGCGTCGACGATCGCCGCTGGCGTCGCATGCGGGAACGTGTGCGCCACGGGCCGCCGCTCCTCCAGACCACGAGGTCCGGATTGCTCGTAGCGCTCCACCCACTTGTACCCCGTCTTCCGGCTGATGCCGAACCGTCGGCACAGCTCCGCGAACGTCTCGTCCGACTCGTTGACCTGCGCGATGAACTGAAGCCTCTCGTCCACTGAACATGTCTCTTTCCAGGGCACCAGCGATCCTCCGTCGCCGACCCTCTACGACATGTGTCACCCAGGCTCCCGGTCCGTCCGGGTGCTACCCAGGCTCCCGGTCTGAACCGTTACCCAGGTCACCGGTCCGTACCAGGACCGGTGGGCTGCACGGATAGCCGCCCGGCTGCCGCTTCGCCTGGTCCACCGCTCCGCGATCACCTCACCGCCGTGCGCATCCAGCACGCCGCCGATGTCGCGGCGGGTGCTGGCTGGGAACCCTTGCGCCGGCGAGCTCCTCGAGCGCGGGCTCGGCGCCACGGCCTGCGGAGCGGCCGCGGGCGTCGAGGACCCCGTATGCATTCCGGTTTCACCGCGAAAATTGTCTGTGACGCCCACGTCACGCTCAGAGAAATGCCGGCGGGCGTCCCGCTCCGGCGGCGTCGGAGCGCGTCCCGCCCCGGCGGCGTCCGCGCGCGTTCCGCTCCGGTGATTCGACCGTCGCGCTCACCTGCAGATGTCGATCGCCGTCTTGCACTTGCCGCTCTGGCAAAAGCCCGCCCTCCCGAGCGCCGGGTCCGGGCACTCGACGTCTGGACAATCGGCGTTCGTCGTGCACGCCTGGCCGGTCGCGGGGGTCGTCACCATATCGATGGCCCTCGTATAATAGAAGGCGCACAGGTCTCCCGCATCGGGCTCGTGGCCCTGCTCCACCGCTTGCAACGCCTTCTTGTAGCTCTCGTTCTCCGCGAAGCACGGATGATCCCCCGGGAGCTCGGCCGCCCCCGTACCGACGTCGATCTCGCACCCCTCCTGCTGCGCCGCGCAGGCCATGAGGCTCTGGAGCTCCGCGAAGACCGGCGTGCATATGCCCACCTCCTTGACGGCCTGCTCGTGGGCTCGGCGGGTATCGGTGGCGCACTGCTCGGCTGTCACGCCGCCGCTCAGCCGCCCGCACTCGGCCAGCTTGTCACAGAGGATCTCCTCTGGCTCTACCGAGTCTGAGGACCCGCTTGTACAACCCGGAAAGGCCACCGCGAAGAGGCCGAAGAAGGGAGCGCAACGGAGGATGATGTGGATTGTCTTCATGGCTTGTCCCCTACCTTTCACGATCATCGCCGGCGAGCCCGGCAGGAAGAGCGACTTCGCAACCGGCGTGCCGGCCCTCCGCGCGAAGGGTCTTCCGATGAAAGGCGGGTTGCGCGGCGCACCGACCTAGCAGCGCCGAGCGGTCGCCCCGCGGCCGCACGCGCGGATCGGCCGGCGCGCGCGTGGCGAGAGTCGCCCTCCTGGCAATGCTTGCCGGCGTGCGCATGGCAAGTCTTGCCGTCCTGGCAACGCTTGCCATCGTTGTCCGGAGCGGCTCGGGCGCGTTGCTGCAGGGACGGCCCGCGGCGGGAGAGGGGGCGGCAAGGCTCGCGGGGTCGATCACGCGAGGATCGGGTCAGGCCCGGGTCGCCGCAAGGCCGAGCAGGCCCCTGGCGCGCGGGGGCCATCATCCGCCCATCCGTGAGTATGGTGGCTGATAACCGCCGCTACCGCCACCGAAACGGGGGCCACCAGCTTCGCTTGGGCTTTGCGGCGGCGCGTGGAGCGCCGCCGTCGCCACCGCTCCCGGCGCCCTCCCCGTGGAGCGAATGGCCCCGCTCCACGATGGCGCCGCTGACCATCGTCGTGAAGAGCGTCCGCAGGGACTCCCCCTGTTCGAGCGGCGCGACGAAGCCGAAGCCGAACAGAAGCAGGTCGCCGTGGGCCTCGCAGAGGAACAGCTCGTACACCGCCCCGGGGGCGAGCTTCGTGCACTCCTCCAATCGATGCTGCTCGAACGCCATGCCCTGCCAGCTCGCGCGCTCGCGGAGGTGACGCAGCGGCGCCTTCCCCTTCACGAACCCGTCGACGTGCCGCCGTCGTTCCTCCTCATCCCGCCCGCGCCCGACGATGACGTAGAAGTCGAAGCTCACCCCCACGATGGCGACGGCGTTGTACCCAAAGAAGCCGGGCTTCTCGCGGACCTCACCCTCCTCGTACCAGAGCTCGGGCAGCCGAAGGGGGTAGGGCCCAACGTGAACGATCTTCGGCTCCATCACGGTCATGCGCTCCAAGCGGAGCTCGACCCATACCACGGTGGCCGAGCAGGTCACGACGAAGAGTGTGTCGAAGCTCCAGACCCCTGCCCGCGATCACCGCCTCGCGCCGCTCGTCCACGAGCGCGACGCAGCCCGCGCCACCGTGGCTGATACACGCTGGCTCACGAGGGCTGCGCTCCAGGTGGGCTTCCTGGGCGGCTTGCCGCCGTATCCTCGGGTGGACTTCGAGGTCGTGGCGGGCCAAAATACCGACGTCACCCTCGTGGCGACGCCGGGCGCAGCCGGCGCCAGCCCGGTCCCCTGGGACGGAGAAGGTCCACATGCCAGAGCCCCTGATCCGCGACGTCTCCGACACCGCCCGCTGGGCCGCCTGGTGTCGCGGGACGGAGGGCGAGCGCGCCGACGCGCTCTTCCGCGACCCGCTGGCGCGGGTCCTGGCCGGCGAGCGCGGCGCCGCCATCGAAGCCACGATGGGCGGCTCCACCGTGGCCTCGCTGGTGACCCGCACGGTCTCCTTCGACCGGCTGCTGCTGGAGCGCCTCGCGGAAGGCGGCATCGACACGGTCCTGAACCTCGCCGCGGGCCTCGACACCCGCCCCTACCGCCTGGACCTGCCCGCGGCCCTGCGCTGGACCGAGGCCGACCTGCCGGGGCTGGTCGCCTACAAGGAGGAGGTCCTCGCGAGCGAACGGCCGAGGTGCCACGTCGAGCGCCACCCCGTCGATCTCTCCCAGCCCGACGCGCGCCGGGCCTTGCTGGCCCACGTCGGGAAGGCGTCGAAGGGCGTCCTGGTGCTGACGGAGGCCCTGCTGCTGTACCTGGAGGCCGACGTCGTCGCGGAGCTGGCCCGCGACCTGGCCGTCGTCCCGGCGATCCGCACCTGGCTCACGGACTTGCTGCACCCAGCCCTGCTGCCGATCGTGCTGCAGCGCTGGCAGGGGCTGGGGGCGCACGCCGGGAGCCGACCCCGCTTCGCACCGGAAGGGGGGCCGGCCTGGTTCGAGCCGATGGGCTGGGCCCTGCGCCACCAGCTCTCCGCGCGGGAGGAAGGCGAGCGACTCAACCGGCCGATCGGGCCGCCCCTGCCGGAAGCCCAGCGCGAGGCGGCCCGCTGGATGAACACCTACGTCCGGTTGGACCGGACCTAGTGGAGCCGCTCTTTCTCCGCGGAGCCCGCCAGGGCGCCCGTGGAGCGCTCACCGTGGATGATCGCCGTTCGCACCTGGTCGCGTCGAGCATGCCCCGAGGGCCGCGCCGTTGATGCGTAACGCGTAGACCGGAAACCAGTACGCCTTGCAGAGCGTGGAGAGGGCCGCGCGGCCTTCGGGCGTGTCCTGACCGGCCTTCACGACGAGCGCCCACGAGGCCCTGTCGAACCGATCGTCGAGCATGGAGGCTCCTGGCAAGCGCACACGGTACGCAGGAGCCCTGAACGGATCCTGTTCTCAGAGATTGCCGCAGGTAGAGGGATCGGGCGAGGTCGTATCGAGGCACGCGCTCCACCAGAGGGGCGCCGTGTCGGCGGTGTCCGTCCAGAGGCTCCTGACTTTGAAGCTCCAGCGCGAGCTCGCGTCCACGGTCGTGAATGCCCTCGTGAAAATGGAGGCGATGAACCAGCTCGAGCCATCGCCCGGCTGCAATGCGCTCCATCCGGAGGGGGACGTCGGGCCGAAGACAGCCCCGCCCGCGCCAGCGCCCGAGGTGTCCGGGAAATACCGCGGCCCGCCCCCCCTCGCGACGGGGACCCAGGTACATCCGAAGCCGCTGCATTGCTTCTCTTGGATGAAATAGCCGACCCACTGGCAGGTGCCCGTCTGGGGGGCATTGCAGGTGGACCGCTTGACCGAGACGTTGACCTGGTAGGTCGATTGGTCCTGGAACACCGGAGCGGGCATCACGCCGGTCTTCTTCTGGCACCAGGTCTTGTTGGAGACCGCGCTCGGGGCCCAGGGCCTCAGGAAATGCTCGATCCCCACGGCGTTCGGGAGGTCGCCCTGGTAGTCCTGCAAGGCGCCGCCGTCGTAGTGGAACGGTCGACCATCGGACGGCTCCTGGTGGAAGCAAGGCACGTTGCCCAGCATGATGCCGCTGCCCATCGCATAGGGCACCTTGGCATTGTTGTACGTGGGCTCGACGGTGAAGGCGGGATATCCATGGTACATGGCGCCCCCGACCGCGTACGGGAGGAACGCCCGCGGGGAGACGGCGATGTGGGCCTTGGGGTTCTTCGAGAAGAAGTCCATCGTATCGAGCTCGAAGCTCATCGAGTGGTAGACCCGCTGTCCCTGAGGGTCGAGGTAGGCGTTGTCCCCCCGGACCGCGGCGCCGTTCATGATCTGGTCGAGCTGATTGCCGATCACGGTCCCGTTGCCGATAGCGGTGGCGTCCCCGTAGTCGCAGTACGGCCCGGCGCAGACCGTGAGGTAGTGGAGGATCGGCGCCGTTTGCGCGCCCCATACCGCGCCCGAGGCCGAGGAGCCCTCGAACGTGTAGCTGTTCCATCCCGGGAACGTGTCGAGGCCAGAATGGCCTTCATGCCCCCCGGGGGCATCGCTACTGCAGCACTGTCTCCATATCCCAGTCAACCCACATGTCTTTCCATTCGTTGACCGGCTGCTGAACGCCATTGTCCAGGATGTTCATCACGTCCGTGTTCGCGCTGGTATTGCCTTCGAACGCTCGCTTGAACATCTCGCCTGCGAGGGCGGTCTGAGAGCCGGACGCGCCGCAGTGGTTCGCGCTGTACATCTGAAAGCCCATGCGCTCCGGGACGCCGAGCGCCTTCCATACCGGTTTTGCCGCCCACGCGGAGAGCGCTTCGCAGGTCCCGCCCAGGTGACACCATGAGTTCCTGCCGTTGGCGTTCGTGAAGTGCACCAGATGCCGCGGAGCGATGGTCGCCAGGATCATGTGCGTATCGAAGGGGAGGTTGTACACCTTCGAGGGGTCGCTCCGGAGCCAACGGGCCGCGCTGGTCACCCAGGGGCCGCAGATGCCGCTGTCTTCGAGGTTGTCGATGCTCTGAGGTTTGGCGTCCGAGCACTGCCAGACAGAACCGCCTTCACCGTGCCTGAACCACTCTGCCTGACGCAGGTTGGCCACGCCACCGCCGCCCGATTCCACGATGACCACCACCGGCGCGCGACTGAAGACACCCGCCAGGTAAGCGCCTTTTCCACATCCGGAGCAACCCGACACCATCACCTTCGTGGGATCGTGTCCGCTGCCCGGGTTCTGTTCCAGCACGTCCATCACCCGGTCGATCATCCATCCGTTGGCGATGTTGGTGTTGAGCTCGGACAGGCCGAAGAGGTTTCTTATCTTGCCTTCGAAGCCGCTGCCGAACGACAGCTTTTTTCTGCTTGACGGGAAGATCCCGCCCGACAGCTCGAGGGCGATCACATCGCCGGATCCGCTGATGCTCGCCGAGAAGCTCTCGGTCTTTTCGCCTACCTTGGCGGTGATCGAAACGGTACCTCCGGAGACGGTCCCGGTCACCTCGTCCGGTTCGCCGGGGACTGGACCGTAGAGGTACTTGGCCGCCATCGCCAGGATCTCCTTGCGGCGGCACTCCCACTGTTCCTTGGTGGTGACCTTCGTTCCGTCGAAGAACGTGAACGGATCCGGGAGCTTCTCGTTTACCTCGGTCAGAGCGCTCGGTTCAGGCAGAGTGGGCAGGGTACACGTGAAGCTGCCGCCGCCGCCGTTCCCGCCGGTCCCGGTAGCCCCGCCAGTCGGGGAGCCGCCCGTGCCGGATCCGCCCGTCGGAGCACCGCCGCCCGTACCGGCGACCCCGCTGGTCGCGGAAGCGCCGCTGGTCGCGGAGCCTCCACCCGTGGTGACTCCCCCGCTCCCGCCCGATGTCCCGCCGCCTGTGCCCGAAGCATCTTCACCGGTACCGCCGGATCCTACTTCTGAAGAGCAGCCAGCGAAGGTGAAGAGGGCGAGGACGGGGACCGCGAGAGCGGTTAATTTGCGCGAGGCACGAGAACGGACAGACATGAAGGCCTCCATGTATCGAGTGCAGTGGCGGAATGCGACACGCGGCGCACGGCGCGTAGTGCGTGACACGCAATCGCCGTACTTATAGCAGACGGTGAATAAGTCTATGTGTTTTCGCGTTAGTGATGCTGTTTTGCCACGCGTGCGAATTTGCGCTGTGACGATGCCGATGGCACGTGAACGAGAAGTTTCAGGGCGCGGTGCGATGCGTTCGCCGTCGAGCCGAGGACCCGTAAACCGAGCCATGAGAACGGCGCTCCCGGGGCTCGGGGGATCGTCGAGGAACCGCCCGCTCCCGAGATCACGCCACCGGCGCTACCGCCGCCGGCGCCGGCCACGAACGACGTGGTGCCCGCCGACGAAGAGCCGCTGGTCGGGCTGCCGGTGCTGGTGGTGTCATCCTCATCAACGGTGATGCCGCCATCGCTGGAGCCGCACGCGACGGACAGGGGGAGGAGGGCCCTTAGGGGGATAGGTCTGGAGAAGGCTGGCCGGAACGACACCATCAGACGCTCATTCCCAGTGGAGGGCGGTTCGATCACGCTTATCGCTGAGAATCGTACGACCGGAGCGAGCAGCGCTTGGTCGGGGTGCAAATGTTCAACGAGTTTGTAGTCGATGGGATCCACCCGGATCGTCTCCGGGAACACTTCGCGACAGCGCGCGCCTGCGGGACATCCGAGGAAGCGACACTTTGGGGCGAGCGCCGAGGCGGAGAGCCGTTCTTCGGTGAGCGCTACGACCCGGTGACCTGCGAAGCTGCCTTGGGGCTTGCCCGGCACCCCGATGTCGACGCGTCGGCGGCGCGCGACGCTCTCGTGCTCCCGCCCTTCACTCGGTGACGGAGGGCGCAGCCGGCGCGTCGTCGCCGGCCTCACGCCGGTCCTGCGCGGCGCCGTGCTTGCGGAACGCGCCGGGCGGCATCCCGTGCTCGCGGTGGAAGGCGCGGTTGAAGGCGGACACCGAGGTGTAGCCCACCGCCTCGGCGATCTCGGTGAGCGATCGATCGGTCTCGCGCGCCAACCTCGCGGCCTCGTGCATGCGTGCCTGGGTCAGGTACGCGAGCGGGGAGAGACCCACCTCGGCCACGAAGCGGCGCGCCAGCGTGGGCCGCGAGGTCCCAAGCCTCGCCGCCAGCGTCGCGACGTCCCAGGGCGCGGCGAGGTCCTCGTGGAGGAGCGAGAGCGCAGCGGCGACGAGCGAATCGCGCAGCGCGCCCAGCCAGCCGGCGCCGCCGGCGGGCTGATCGTCGACCCAGGCGCGGAGGAGCTGCACGAAGAGCACGTCGAGGAGCCGCGACACCACCAGCGATCGGCCGAGATCCACGCGATCGTGCTCGCGCGTCAGGCCGGCGATGGTCTCGGCGAGCTCGGGCCTTCCGCGCGTCTTCTTCGCTGGGATGTGGACCAGCTCGGGCAGCACGCGCAGCGCCGGGTGGCGGGCGCCGGGGACGTCGAACGCGTAGACGCCGCAGAGCACCTGCGTCTCCACGCCCTGGCCGTCGCCGAGGCGCATGCGGTGGTCGACGGTCCCGCGCGCCGCGAGCCACGCCGCGAGCGGTATCCGCCGGCTCCGCGCGTGATCGGCGAGCGCGTGCGCGCTGCCGCGCGGCAGGAGCACCACGTCGCCCGGCCCGAGCGCGACCCGCTGCTCGCCGAGGAAGAGCCAGCACGTGCCGGCCGTGACCAGGTGGAAGACCGCGCCCGCGGACGCGTCGAAGCAGAGCCCCCACGGCGCCCGCGCCGACGAGTGGCAGTAGACCCGGCCGCGCAGGTGCGTCAGCTCCAGCACCCTTCCCAGCACATCGTGCACCGCGCCCTCGTTCATGGACCGCCACGGTAGCAGCCTTCTCCCGAACGATCGCGCCGTGAGCGCTTCGGACAAAACATCGAGAGCCGGAGCGATGGCTCGTGGCGGCGACAATCCCCAAGTTCTCTCGCATCGAACGGCTCGCGCACCGCAGGGGTGGCGATGCCGTATCGGAGGAGGCGGATCGTGAAGCGTGAACCTTTGGAGCAATCGTCGTCCTGGAAGCCCACCTCGCCGTCGTTCATCCTCGGCGCGCTGGGCGGCGCGTTCATGCTGTTCCTCGCGGTGAACGGCTTCGCCCAGCCGGTGGCGGCGGCTCAGGGCTTCGGCCTCCCGCTCCTCGACGTCGGAGACGCCGTGTTTCTCCACATCAAGGCGGGCCGCGATCTGGGGATCGGCCTCATGTTCGTGGGTCTGCTCGCGCTGCGGATGCGCACGGCGCTCGGCGTCGTCACCCTCGCCTCCAGCGTGATGCCGCTCGTCGACTGCCTGGTGACGAGCACGAGCGGTCGTTGCAGCGTCCCCTACGCGCTGATGGTCCACGGCTCCGCGGCCGTCTACTGCCTGGTCGCCGCCGTGGTCATGCTGTGGACGCCGCGCCCCGCGCTGGAGCCGCACGCGGCGCTGGAGCGCTGACCGGCGCGGCGGGCAGCTGCCGCGGCGCCGCTCGCTACGCGCCGCGAGCCCTCGTCCTGATGACTCTTGATGGTGTTTACCTGCGAGCGTTTATCAATCATTGCATCGGCGCAGGCGCAGGCGCAGGCGCCGCGTCCGGTGCGGGCGCAGGCGCAGGCGCCGTGTCCGGTGCGGGCGCAGGCGCAGGCGCCGCGTCCGGTGCGGGCGCAGGCGCAGGCCCGGGGGCCGGCGTGGGCGCAGGCGTCGGCGCGGGCTCCGGGGCAGGCGAGGGCGCAGGCGTCGGCGCGGGCTCCGCCTTGGCTGGCACCGGCTTGCAGGGCACGCAGGGCGGCAGCCCTGGCACCTTCGAGCCCACGGCATAGGAGAGCGTGAGCAGGATGTTGTTCTGCACCTGCCAGGCGTCGACGAGCTGCGGCTGGCGCACGACATGGAGCTGGTAGTCGAGAGACGCCCACTCCACGAGCTTGAAGGTGAGCCCCCCGACGATGTCGACGTTCATGAGGTCCAGCGCGCCGCGCTCATCGCCTGCGTCCAGATCCGAGTACACGATCGGCAAGAGGGCGGCGATGCCCGCCTTGTACGTGATCTGCTTGTCACGGAGCGCGCCAGAGGCCTCGATGACAGCCTCGGCGCCGAGCTGGCTATAGCTCGAGAGCTCGCTCACCTCGACCTCGGGCGTCCCGTCGTCGTCCCCCAGGGCGAGCACGCCCGACGCAATCACCTCCTGCGCGCCAGCGCCGGCGCGCGCCTCGACAAGGATGGGCTCCCGATTGACGGGCTGGACGAAGACGCCGAGCGACTGCTTGAGCGTCACTGGCTGGAACGGATCGCTCAGGTGAAGGCGCGTCCCGGTGATCGCCTCGCTCGTCCCGTCCGCGCGCGCGATCGCATAGGTCGTCGGCGCCGAGCGCGGGTCGCTGCCAGGGAACATCTGCGTATCGAGAGCGAAGCGACCGAACGGCCCGAACCAGGGCACGACGTGGTAGAGGTAAATCGCCTCGAAGGCGAGCGCGTCGCGCGTCTTGACCCAGGCATCCACGGCCGGCGTGCGCGTCACGCCAGCGCCGGCCCCGAGCGTCATGCGGAGCTCATGGGCGGCCTGATTGAAGTCGAGGGAGCCCTCGAGGACGAAGCCTGCGGATATGCCTGTCCCGTCTGACTGCCCGACGACGCTTTGATTGTTGGCCAGGTTGAACGTGCCGCCGAGGAGCAGCCCCGGTGACCAGCCGTCCACGCGCCCCGGATCGGTCGCGGGCGCATCGACGTACGTGGTCTCCACGGAGGGGGCCGACTGCGCAGCGGCCCCGCGAGCGAGGAGACCGGCCACGGCGCACGCTGATACCACAAGCCCGAAGCGTTCTGGAGAGAATTTCATGGGATATCCTCGGCGATTGTGCTGAATCAGGTACAAACGCGGGGTCTATAGCACACAACGCGTCCGACGAGGGTCCAACGTAGAGATCACTCACAAGAGGTCGGCGCCGTCGAGCAAACGGCTGGGTTTCGCGCGAGCTCGCCTCGCCCGAGCCTTCCATCACGAACGACGCTGCTTGGAGGAGTCGACGCAGGCGCGCGACCGGTCGATCGCTTCAGGATCCCGGTGCGCAGAACGAACACGATGTCCGTCGACGCGGCGCGGTCGGGCGTCCTCGAGCGGCCTCGTCGCGATCGGCGTCGCGGCTGGGAAGCAGAGGTTGGATCTCTGCGCGCAACCCGTCGTCGATCAGCGACATCCAGAGCCGGATCCTCCGCTCCGAGCAGGCAAGGTCAGCAGTCACCGCGACCTTCGAATGGCACGGCGGATGCGAACGACGGGGCATGTCGATCCCCGTGCTGATCGTAGGCGCCGGGCCCACCGGAATGACGGCCGCTCTGGAGCTCTCGCGTCTGGGTATCCCGGTGCGCCTGATCGAGAGGGGGCCTGCTCCGCCTCCGGTGCGGCTCCGCCGCCCGAGCGGTCCCGGGCCATCGGCGTCCAGGCCCGGACGCTGGAGCTGATGGAAATGCGGGGGTTGTCGGAAGCGATGCTGCGGATCGGCCATCCAACCGCCGGGGTCAGCACCTGCGGCGGCGGAGAGCGCCTCTTTCACCTCGACTTCAGCCACATCGACAGCCGGTATCATTACCTCGTCTTTATCTCGCAGATGGCCGTCGGCCAGGCACCTCGACGCCTATTGCCGGCGGTGGCTCATCGCGCGGCAGGAGGCCCGAGCTCCCCAGCGGTCGGCGTCCGCGACGACCTCGCCGCGGCCCGGTCAGCTTCAATGACCCCGAAAGCCAGGAGGGCCCCATGTCTCCCGAACCGTTCGACATCCTCATTCTCGGCAGCGGCGCCGGCGGAAAGCACGTGGCCTGGGACATGGCCCCCGCGGGGAGCCGTACGGCCGTCGTGGAGCGGGAGCGCCGCATGATCGGCGGCGCGTGCCCCACCACCAATTGCCTCCCGAGCAAGAATGAGATCTGGAGCGCCAAGGTCGCCGACCTGGTCCGCCACGCGGCCGCGTACGGCACGATCACCGGCCCCTTCGAGGTCGATATGGCGCGCGTGCGGCAGCGCAAGCGCACCATGGTCGAGGCGCAGATCGCCCGCCATCTGGCGCTCTTCCGCGCGAGCGGCGTCGACCTGATCATCGGCGCGGGGCGGTTCGTCGCGCCGAAGACCCTCGAGGTGCGGTGCGACGGCGAGACACGCGTGCTGAGGGGCGACCGCGTGTTCCTCGACCTGGGGACACACGCCACGATCCCGGACGTCCCTGGCCTCTCGGCCGCGGGACCGCTCACGCACGTCGAGGCGCTGGAGCTCGACAGGCTCCCCGAGCACCTCATCGTGCTCGGCGGGGGCTACGTCGGGCTCGAGTTCGCGCAGGCGTACCGTCGCTTCGGGAGCCGCGTCACCATCATCAGCCGCGGGCCGCAGCTCGCCCCCCGTGAGGACCCCGACGTCGCCGGGGCGCTCCGCCAGATCTTCGAGGGCGAGGGGATCGATGTGCTGCTGTCGGCCCAGCTGCTGCAGGTGCAGGGCCGGTCCGGCGACCATGTCAGCCTGCGCGCGCGCACGCCGGGCGGCGAGCAGACCATCGAAGGGAGCGATCTCCTGGTCGCGGCGGGGCGCGCGCCCAACACGGCCGGGATTGGCCTCGAGAGCGCCGGAGTCGAGCTCGACGCTCGAGGTTACATCAAGGTCAACGAGAGGCTGGAGACCACCGCGCCCTCTGTCTGGGCGATGGGCGAGTGCGCCGGCAGCCCCCAGTTCACCCACGCCGCCATCGACGACTTTCACGTCGTCCGCGACAACCAGGCCGGGGGCCACCGGACCACGCGCGACAGGCTCATCCCCTTCTGCATGTTCACCGACCCGCAGCTCGCCCGTGTCGGCCTGAACGAGCGCGAGGCAAAGAGCCGTGGGGTCGAGGCGCGCGTCGCCACGCTGCCGATGAGCGATGTGCTGCGGGCAGCGACGACCGGCGACACGCAGGGCTTCATGAAGGCCCTCGTCGACGCGCGGAGCGACCGCATCCTCGGCTTCGCCATGCTCGGCGTGGAGGCCGGGGAGGTGGTCGCCGTGGTGCAGACCGCGATGTTGGCCGGTATGCCCTACACAGGGCTGCGAGACGCCATCCTGGCGCACCCGACGATGTCCGAGGGCCTCGGCTCGCTGTTCGCAAAGGTGCCGACCAGGTCCACGCGCTAGGCTCTTCCCCCGGAGATGTCAGCTCGTCCGGTCGCCGGGCCGCGTCTGTTCTACGGTGAGCTCAAGGGGGCGCTCCTAGGGTCAGCGGCAGAAGAGGAACCTGCAGTTTCCGGACTGGCACTGGTTGTCCTTCGTGCACGCCGCGCCTCGGCCGCGCTTGTTCACGCACTCGCCCTCGTTGGTGCCCCAGCCGCAGAACTGGTTCGCGCCGCAGTGCGCGTCGTTCCGGCAGAGGCAGGTCTGGGTGAGGTCGCCGCAGCGGTTGCTCGGGCACTCCTCGTTCACCCGGCACCCCTGGCCGATGGCCTTCGATCCGGGCGTGTAGCACCAGCCGGTGCCGGCGATGAACCCGCCGCAGCGGCCGGACGCGCACTGGCCGTCGCGCGTGCAGACCGCGTGATCGCCCTTGTCCGGCACGCACTCGTTGTCGCCCCCGATCCCCGGCGTCTTGAGCGCGCAGTAAGCGACGCTGTCGTCGCAGTCGGCGTCGTCGTTGCAGACGCAGCGGCCCGGGATCGCGTTGCAGGCGACGGCGGTGCACTGGCCGCTCTCGCACTCCTCGTTGAACCGGCAGCTGCCCCCGAGCTCCTGGAAGCCAGGGCAATAGGCGGCGCCGCACTTCGTGGGGTAGGCGAGCTCGCGCTCCTCGGCCGTCGCGAGGGGCGCGACGCCGCTCTCGTCCATGTCAGTGGCGGGGTCGGCCATGCCGGCGCGCGGGCCCGCCGCGCGCTCCCACATGCGGAGGAAGGACTCGGTCGAGGAACGCAGGCCCGTCGTGTCCACGCCGAGGCGTTCCAGGTCGGCCACGAGATCGGGCAGCATCCCCTCGTGGGCGAGGCCCTTCTCGTCGAACTCCGTCCCCAGGGGGCCGGGCCCCTGCTCGCGCTGCTCCCAGGCCTGGCAATCGGCCTCCGCCTGGAACGCCGCCGAACAGGCGCCGTCCTCGCCGAAGCGCGGCCGTGTCTGCTGGATGAAGCCGTTGAGATCGGCCCCGAACGCCATCGGCACCTTGAGGCCGAGCCGCCCGTAGTCGTAGGCCTGGGCGAAGGAGCGCGAAGATCCCTGGCAGCTGTTCTCGACCGAGCTCCTGGTGTACTGCTTTGTCTCGTCGTGCGCGGTGCGCAGGCCGAAGATGCCGCCGGTCTGCCGGAGCATCCGGATCACCCGCGCCGGCGTGGACTTCTCGGTCTCTGCCACCTTGGGGCCCATGATCTCCCGGAAGTGACCGTGGGAGATGTACATCGGGTAATAGTCGCGCGCCCGCGCCAGGTCGAAGACGCGGTCGACGCCCCGCTCGGACATGTGGGCGACGTCGATCAGCATGCCTCGGTCCATCATCTCGCCGACGAGCTGCTCGCCGAGCGGCGTGAGCCCGCGCATGTTGTTGCAGCTCGCGTCGACGTCCATGCCCAGGGTGACCCCCGCGAGGGTGGCGCCGCAGTCGGTGTCGATGAAGCAAGTCTCGGTGTACTGCGCGAACTGGAAGATCGGGTTGTGCAGCGCCGCCCCGGAGAAGGCGTTGTCGACCTGGTGCACCGGCTGGAGCGTCCGGACCCCCAAGGCGTGGTATTTGTCGAGCTGCGCGCGCATCCTGGCCGCGTCGACGTCGCGGCCGAACAGGTGGCTGGCCTCGATGGACAGGACCACCGCCAGCTTGCCCGCCCCGACGATCTGCCGGGCGTGCGCCGGCGAGAGCGCGATCTCCATCCAGCCGGCGTTCCGCGCGGCCAAGGCGTGGGTCATCTGGAGCTGGAGGTCGACGTCGGCCATCTCGTCACAGGCCCGCTCGCGGTTCTGCTCCGGCAGGATCGAGCACAGCCAGTCGTAGCTCACCGCCGACATGACGATGAGGCTCAGCCCGCGATCGTGGGCTGAGCGCAGCCAGCTCACGTGACCTTGCTGGTGAGCGATGGTGTCCCAGCGCGGCCAGCCCTCGGAGGAGCGCTTCCGCTGGAGGTGCAGCCCGGTGTCGCCCTGCGTCCCTTCGGTCTTGCCTATCGCCTCCGAGCCGAGGACGCCGCCCCCGATGCCGAGCAGCGCCGACAGCGCGCCGTTGCTGGCGAAGTCCAGCATCGTCGACTGAGGGCAGCTGTCCAGCAGGCCGCTGAGGTCCTGTCGAACGCGGGCATGGTCGCTCTCGGGCATGCCGCCGTCGCAGTCGTCCAGGGCGCCGGGGCCGTCGTGCTTGCCGTGCAGCCATCCGCCGCCGAACGCCGCCTCGGACATCATGTGGAAATGCAGATCCGCGAACCCGCTCACCGGGGATGCGCCGGACGCAGCCGGCGCGGCGAGCGGGGCCCACGCGGCGGGGTCGGCCGCCGCCGCCGTCTCGGCGGAGAGGTCGCTCCGCGCGGCGAGGGTGAGCTCGCTCATCGCGTCTTGCCCGCTGTCCGACGGCAGGATCGCGGCGTCACACGCGCACGCCAGCAGCGCGGCGGCGGCCAGCGCCGCGGTCGCGAACGGGCTCGCGCGGCGCCGGCGAGGCGCCGCGCCGGGGAGGCCGGGGAGGCGGGGGAGGCCAGGGAGGATGGATGGGCCAAGGGGTGAGAGGTGGTCGAGGCTGGTCATCGCTGTTGCGGCCGGAGGGGTTCGAGTGAGCTTGTCCCCGGCTCGCGCGGGCAAGCAGAATAGCCACGCTGTCATCGATCGGACGCCGCGACCGATTTACATTTCGCGACACGCTCTCATAATGCGACATCGTGCCAGCCCAAGGTTCGGCGTCCGGTTCGGCGTCCACGGAGTTCCTGCGCGTCCTGATGACGGCCGCAGCAAAGGACGGGATCGAGGTCGACGACGTGCGGCGCGCGATGGCGGTCTCCGGCGATCTTCTGGAGAAGCGGGGCGCCCGGGTCCCCATCGCCCTGGTCCGCCGTGCCTGGAGCGGGCTGACGGATCGGGCGGGAGACCCTCTCCTGAGCTTGCGCGCCGCCCGCATGCTCCCGCCGGGCAGCCTGGACATCCTGGACTACCTCGCGCAGACGAGCACGACCGGGGCCGAGGCGTTCGAGCAGCTCACGCGGTACCTCCCGCTGCTCGCGGACGCCGGGCGCGTCTGGACCGAGGTCGATCGGCGCACCTTCCGGTTCCGCCACGCCGCGCCCGGCGGCCTGCCCTCGCTGGCGGAGCTGCTGCTCGGGCTGATCGTCGAGCGCGCCCGGACGATGTTCGGGCCGGCGTTCGCGCCGCGCCTCATCCGCTTCGCGCACGCGCCCTCGTCCACGGCGAGCGCGTACGAGGAGGTCCTGGGCGCCCCGGTCCAGTTCGGCGGCGGCTTCGACGAGCTCGTCTTCGATCGCGACATCGTCCGGGCGCCGGTCGCGAGCCGCGACCCGGCGCTCCGGGGCATCCTCGTGGCGCAGGCGGAGGAGGCGCTCTCCCGCGTGCACCTCGACCTCCGGGCCGCATCCTCGCTCGATCGCGACTTCGTGCCGGCGTTCCGGCACGCCCTCGCGCTGGCGCTCGATGCGGGCGACCCCAGCCTGGTGCGCATCGGCGAGAGCTTCGGGATGAGCGCGCGGACGTTGCAGCGGCGGCTGGCCGCCGTGGGCGTCAGCCACCGCGAGCTCTTGCAGGAGCTGCGGCTCTCGCGGGCGCGGCAGGCGCTGGGCGGCGCCCAGCTCAAGGCGGTGTCCCACGAGCTCGGCTACTCCAGCCCCAGCGCCTTCCACCGCGCGTTCAAGCGGTGGACGGGGGTGACCCCCGGCGCCGCGACCACGGCGGACGCCGGCGCGCCGCCCCGGGCCAGGCGGCGGGGCCACGCGCCGCCGGGGGCGGGGGAGCCGCCGGCGCGGCTCTCGGCCGCGCGGCGCTCGGCGTGACCGGCCGGCGCGGGCGCGCCGCCGCCTGAATTCACCGGAAGCGCCGGCGCCCACGTGCTATCCCCCGCGCCGCTGAGATGATCACGCTCGAAAAGCTCACCAAGCGGTACGGTCCAAAAATTCTCTTCGAGAACGTGTCGATGCGCTTCGACCCCGGCAAGCGCTACGTGCTCGTCGGCGCGAACGGCGCGGGGAAATCGACGCTCCTCAAGGTCATCTCCGGCGAGGAGGAGTCGGATCAGGGCACCGTCGAGATCCCGAGGCAGCTCCGGGTCGGCGTGCTCAAGCAGGACCATTTCGCCTACGAGTCCAGCCGCATCATCGACACGGTCCTGATGGGGAACCGGGCCCTGTGGGACGCGATGCAAGAGCGCGATCGGCTGTACGAGGTCGAGATGACCGACGAGGTCGGCATGCGGCTGGCCGAGCTCGAGGGCACGATCGGCGAGGAGGACGGCTACACCGCCGAGGCGCGGGCCGCCGAGATCCTCGAGGGGCTCGGGATCGCGACCGCGCGGCACACGAGCACGGTGAGCACGCTCGCGGGCGGGTACAAGCTCCGCGTCCTCATCGCCCAGACGCTCTTCGCGGGCGCCGACGTCCTGCTCCTCGACGAGCCGACGAACCACCTCGATCTCGACTCGATCCGCTGGCTCGAGGCGTACCTCACCGACACCTTCCGCGGCACGCTGCTCGTCGTCAGCCACGACCGGCATTTCATGAACGCGATCGCGACGCACGTCGCCGACGTCGACTACCAGACGGTCACGCTGTACACGGGCGACTACGACGACTTCATCGAGCAGAAGACGACGGGCAAGCGCCAGTCGGACGCCGACGCCGCGCAGAAGAAGAAGAAGATCGCCGAGCTCAAGGACTTCGTGGCCCGCTTCGGCGCGAGCGCGAGCCGGTCGAGCCAGGCGCAGTCGCGCGTGAAGGAGATCGAGAAGCTCGAGGCGGGCATCCAGGTGCGCCGCTCGAGCGTCGTGCGGCCGTACATCAAGTTCGAGATCGAGAAGCCGTCCGGCCGCGACGTGCTGCGCGTCGAGGGCCTCGCCAAGAGCTTCGGCGACCTGCGCGTGATCCAGAAGCTCGATTTCAACCTGAACCGGGGCGACAAGCTCGCCGTGATCGGCCCGAGCGGCATCGGCAAGTCGACGCTGCTCAAGCTCCTGGTCGGCGAGCTCACGCCCGACGCCGGGAAGGTCACGTGGGGTCACGACACGAACGTGGGTTACTTCGCGCAGGACCACCACGAGGCGATCGAGCCGGGGTTCACGGCCTACGACTGGCTGTACCGGTTCGATCCGAGCGCGCCCAAGGAGCACGTCCGCTCGGTGCTCGGCAAGCTGCTGTTCAGCGGCGAGGCCGGGCTCAAGAAGACGGAGAACCTCTCCGGCGGCGAGGCGGCGCGCCTGTTCCTCGCGAAGCTCATCCTGGTGAAGAACAACGTCGTGGTGCTCGACGAGCCGACGAACCACCTCGACGTCGAGAGCATCGACGCGCTCCTCCAGGCGCTCATCGAGTACAAGGGGACGGTCATCGTGACGAGCCACGACCGGCACTTCGTGGGCAAGCTCGGCACCCGCGTGCTCGAGCTGTCGTCCCGGGGCCCGCAGCTCTTCAACGGCACGTACGACGAGTACCTCGAGGGGCCGGGGAACCCGAGCGCGTACCAGGGCGCCAAGGCGTCGTAGCCAGGGCGCCGCAGCGCCGCGCCCGGCGGGGGCGCGGCGCCTCCGCGCGGGCCCGATCCCGCGACCCCGGCCGTCCGGGCGCCGGCCTGCGTCCCGCCGGCGCTCTGGTACGGTGCTGGGCATGTTCTCCGCCAGGCCTCCCGGGCTCACCGCCGACGAGCGCGCCCGCTTCGACCGCGACGGCTTCCTGGTCGTCGAGGGCTTCGTGCTCCCGGCGCAGTGCGACGCCCTCAGGGCGCGCGCGGCCGAGCTCGTCGAGGGGTTCGATCCCGCGGAGATCTCCATCTTCTCGACCCGGGATCAGGCGCGCTCGACCGACGCGTATTTCCTCGGCTCCGGCGACCGGATCCGGTTCTTCTTCGAGGAGGAGGCGTTCCTGCCCGACGGCTCGCTGCGGCAGGCGAAGGCCTGCTCGATCAACAAGATCGGCCACGCGCTCCACGATCTCGACCCGGCCTTCGCGCACTTCTCGCGGGCGCCGGCCCTCGCGTCGGTGGTCTCGGACCTCGCGCTCGCGCGCCCGCTGCTCCTGCAATCGATGTACATCTTCAAGAACCCGTTCATCGGCGGCGACGTGGCCTGCCACCAGGACGCGACGTTCCTCTACACGGACCCGCTCAGCGTGATCGGGCTCTGGTTCGCGCTGGAGGACGCGACCGTGCACAACGGCTGCATGTGGGCCCTGCCCGGCGGTCACCGGGGCCCGTTGCGCAGGCGGTTCGTGCGCGACGGCGACGGAACGAGGATGCTCGCGCTGGACGACACCCCGTTCCCGGCGGTCGCGCCGCGCGCTCCCTACGTGCCGATCGAGGCGCCCAAGGGCACGATGGTCCTCCTCCACGGGCTCTTGCCGCACTGGAGCGGCGCCAACCGATCCGAGCGCTCGCGCCACGCCTACGCGCTCCACGTGGTGGACGGCGCGTGCCGCTACCCCGAGGACAACTGGCTGCGCCGCGCGCCCGACCTGCCGGCGCGGGGGTTCGAGGCCTAGCGCCGCGGGCGCGGCGAGCGGGGCGGCTCAGCGCGCCCTGAAGTAGGCCCGGTAATGCGCGACGAGCTGCTGCCAGCGCGCCTCGAGGGCGGGGTCGCTGCGCATCCGGAGCTGCCACGCGGTGTCGGTGGCCTGCCACACGGCCACGTCGCGGAGGCCGTAGCGCGGGTAGATGGCCGCGGCGCTCCGCGGGTGCAGCGAGAGCTCCGCGCACAGCGCGGCGTAGTGCTCCAGCGAGAGGGCGGGCGCGGCGCGGGCCGCGAGGGGCTCGGTCGGCGGTGTTGCCGGCGCGGGGCGCTTCTCCGGGGCCGGGGTGAAGGGCAGGGAGGCGACGAGCGCGGGCAGGTCATGGATCGGCGCGGTGCCGGCCGTGATGGGCTCGGCCGGAGGTGCCGCCGGTGCGGGGCGCTTCTCCGGGGCCGGGGCGAAGGGCAGGGAGGCGGCGAGCGCGGGCAGCTCGGAGAGCGGCGCGGTGCCGGTGAGCGCGGGCGGCGCCGGGAGCCGCGGCGCTGGGCCGGCCGCCGGCGGCGCGGGCGGCGCCGGATCACGCGGCGCGCTGGGCAGGAAGGGCAGGGCGGCGACGAGCGCGGGCATGTCGGGGAGCAGGGCCGTGCCGGAGGGCGCGAGCGGCGCCGAGCGCCGCGGCGCCGGCGCGGCCTTTGGCGGGGCCGGCGCTGGACCGGGCGGCGGGCTCACCGGGGGCGCGCTCGCGGGCGGCGAGGCCGCGAGGATCGCCCGCTGGTGCTCGAGGAAGGCCCGCGTGTAGCGGTTGGTCAGCTCGAAGCTGCCGTGCTCGAGCTCCGCCCCCATCCGCTCGAGCCAGTCGCGTTGCGCGGCCGTCCACTCGCCCACCGTGAGCCCGGCGCGCGCGAGCACCTCGTCGCGGAGCGTTCCGGCCTCCATCTGCGCGCGCATCTCCGCGTAGCGCTCCAGCGAAAGCGCCGTACCCATCGCGTGCATCCTAGCCTGAAGCGTCGCTCCTCTGCTGCGCCGCCTCGAGGCGTTGCGCCGCGCCGCGGGGAAGCGATACGTTCGCGTCGTTTGTCGCCGCGATCTCGCGACCGAATCACCCGCCCGGAGAGCACGCTGAGCCATGTCGACCGCACCGGCGCCTGATGCCTCTGCTCCCCCCGGGATGTGCCCTGGGGTCGCCGTGCTGGGAGGCGGCGGTGGATCCGGTGACGGCGGCGGCGGCGGCAGCGGCGGCGATGGCGGCAGCGGCGGTGGGGGGAGCGGGAGCGGCAAGGGCGGGGGCGGCGATCAGAAGAACGCCCCCTCCGGGGCGGGGAGGCAGCGGTCCGAAGGGGAGCCGGTCGATGTCGTCACCGGGCGGGTCTACACCGTGCCGCGGGCCGATCTGGCGCTGCCCGGCCCACTCCCGTTCTCCTTCGTCCGCCGCTACTCCTCGGCCATGGCCGATCGCGACGTCGGCCTCGGCCACGGCTGGGCGCACAGCCTCGGCTGGCGTGTCGCCGTCGCCCGGCGCGCGATCCGGGTCTGGACCGACGAGGGCATCTCGGTCGACTTCCCGGCGCTGGCCGAGGGCGGCGAGGCGATCGGGCCCTGGGGCTGGCTGCTGCGGCGCGAGCGCGGCGGCTACCGCCTCGACAAGGGCGACGGCCTGCTCCACGCCTTTGCGCTGCCGCTCGCCGGCGAGCGGGAGTGGCTGCTCACGGCGATCGAGGATCGCTCCGGGAACCGGATCGCGATCTCCTACGACGGATCGCGGATCGCGGAGGTGCGGGACAGCGCCGGCCGGCGCGTCCGCTTCGCGCCGAGCCCCGAGGGGCGGATCGCCTCCATCAGCGTCTACAACGCCGCCTCCCAGGGGCGCTGGGTCCGCTTCGCGCGGTACGAGCACGACGACCTCGGTCGCCTCGTCGCCGCGGCCGACGCCGAGGGCTTCACCTCGCGTTATGCGTACGACGAGCGCAACCTGCTCACGGAGCACACCGATCGCGCCGGGCTCACGTTCCACTACCGCTACGACGCCGAGCGGCGCTGCGTCGAGACCTGGGGCGATCGCGACGGCGGGCCGGATCCCGGCCTCGCCGACGGGCTGCCGCCGCTGCTCGCCGACGGCGCGACGCGCGCGAGGGGCATCTATCACTGCCGCTTCGCCTACCTTCCGGACGGCTACCGCGAGGTCGCCAACTCCCGGCAGGTGAAGCGCTTCTTCGGCAACCGGCACGGCCTGCTCGACCTCGAGGTGGACGGCGGGCACGCCGTGTCGGCGACCTACGACGACGCCGGGCACCTGCTCTCGGAGACGGATCAGCTCCAGGCCACCACGCGCTACGAGCGCGACGCGCGGGGCCGGCTGCTCTCGCAGACCGATCCGCTCGGCCGCGCCGTGCGCTACGAGCGCGACGCGCGGGGCGACGTCGTGCGCGTGATCGATCCCGCGGGGCTCGCGACGGCGATCGAGCGCGACGCCTCCGGCCTGCCGGTGCGGACGACGGATCCGACCGGCGCGGTGCGGCGCTTCGCGTACGACGCGCGCGGCCAGATGATCGAGGCCGAGGACGCGACCGGCCGCGTCGTGCGCATCGGGTACGACGCCCACGGCAACGTGGTCTCGCTCCTTGATCGGCGCGGCGGGAGGTGGCAGTGGACCTACGATTTCTTCGGCCGGACGCTGTCGATGACCGATCCGACGGGCGCGGTGAGCCGCTTCGACTATTCGCCGCGCGGGGATCTCGTGGCGACCGCGGATCCGGCGGGCGCCGCGGCGCGGTATGCTCACGATGGGGAGGGCCGGCTCGTCTCGGTCGCCGACCGCGCGGGGCGCACGTCGCGCGTCGCGTGGTGCGGGTATCACTGGCTTCACGAGGTGACGGACGCGACCGGCCGGACCGCGCGGATGCGCTACGGGCGCGAGGGGGAGGTGCTGGAGGTCGAGAACGCGCGCGGCGAGAGGCACGTGTTCGAGTACGACGCCGCCCTGCGCCGGGTGAAGGAGCGCACCTTCGACGGGCGCGTGCTGCGCTACCGCCACGATCCGGCCGGGCAGCAGACGCGGGTCGAGCCGGGGATCGGCGCGCCGATCGGCTTCGTCTACGATCTCGCCGGGCAGCTCGTGGCCCGCGAGGTCGAGGGCAAGCGCGAGGTGTACGCGTACGACGTGCGCGGCTTCCTCGAGTCGGTGGCGGGGCCGGACGGCACGGTCGCGTTCGAGCGCGACGCCATGGGGCGCATCGTGCGCGAGACGCAGGAGGGCCCGGGCGGCCCCGCGTTCACGGTCGAGGTGGAGCACGACGCCGAGGGGCGCGCGATCGGGCGAAGGACGTCGCTCGGCCACACGCTGTCGTGGGAGCCGTCGCCGGACGGCCGCGCCGCCCGGGTGACGCTCGACGGCCGGCAGGTGGTGCGCCGGCATTTTGATCCGGTCGGCCGGGAGATCGCGCGCGTGCTGCCGGGTGGCGGGGAGGTGCACAGCGCCTTCGACGTCGCCGGGCGCCTCTCGCGCCGCGTCGTGCGCCGTGCCGCGACGGACCCGGCGATCGGCGCCGGCGATCCCGGCTGGGTGGGCGCGCGCCCGGCGGGGACGGTCGTGGACGCGCGTTACAGCCATGATCCGACGGGGCGCCTCGAGGCCGTCGAGGATCTCACCCGCGGCCGCACCGCGTACCGCCGCGATCCGGCCGGGCGGCTGCTGGAGGTCATCGCGGAGGCGGGCCTGTCCGAGGTCTTCGCCTTCGATGCGACCGGGAATCTGGTGGATGCGGGCCCGCTGGCGCCGGCGCGCGAGCACGGGCCCGGCGACCGGCTGATCCGGAGAGGGGACGTGGCGTATCGCTACGACGCGCTGGGCCGGCTGGTGGAGAAGCGCGAGGCGGGAGCGCGGATCACGCGCTACGCGTGGGACGGGCGCGGGCTGCTGCGCCGGGTGGAGACGCCGGACGGGCGTCGGGTGGAGTTCTCGTACGACGCCTTCGCGCGGCGGATCGAGAAGCGCGTCTCGACGCTGGACGGCGCGGGGGCGCGGCTCGTGTCGCGCACGCGGTTCTACTGGGATCGGCACGTGCCGGTGCACGAGGTGCGCACGCGCGAGAGCGAAGCGGTCATCGAGGAGCGGACGTATGTGTTCGACGGCGGGAGCGCGGTCCCGCTCGCCCACTGCGAGACGCGCCGGGTGAGCGGCGACGTGGTGTCGCGCTGGTACCACTACGTGAACGACCCCCTGGGGACGCCGGAGCGGCTGCTGGACGAGCGCGGCGACATCGCCGGGGAGCTGCGGCTGTCGGCGTGGGGCAAGCGGATCGAGGGGGGCGGGGAGGGGGGCGTCACGACGCCGATCCGCTTCCTCGGGCAGTACGCGGACGAGGAGACGGGGCTCGTCTACAACCGGCACCGGTACTACGACCCGGAGGTGGGGAGGTTCATCAGCCCGGATCCGATCGGGCTGGAAGGGGGGGACAATCTTTATGCGAGGGGCGCGGATCCGACGGCGGAGGCCGATGTTTACGGTAAACGCATCGTCCTGCCCGAGCCGATCAGCGATGCCGAGAGGAAGGCGATGCGCGACGCGGCCCGGGCGAGGTTCGAGGCGGATCCAGTGCTCAAGGCGCGGCAGGCGGCGATCAGCACACGAAAGAACGCGATGCTGTGCGAGATGGTTGCCACCGATGCAAAGGGCCTCGGTGGAGGGTTCCCAATGCAGATCCTAGGGCCGGAGCTGGAAGACGAACGCAACGAGCCCCTAGCCTCGTGGGATGACAGCACGGGCAAGCCCAAGAAGTGGCTCGACCACTGGGTGAACAAGGACCCCGGTGGGAGGATAGTCGATTACGATCAAGGGATGGTTTTCGACAATTACCAGCAACACGCGACGGCGATGTTCGAGAACCGCCACGTCAGCTATCATATCGACGTCGATTTTAGGTGAGGAACTGGTGATCTCCCGTCCGCCGCACGTGCACTTGGATGTGCTCTACTACAAGACCACGATGAGCGCCCCCGAAACGCTTCTCCGGCATCTCTGCTCACTGGGCCGTGACGGCGCGGTGGCCGACGAGCCAGTGCCGAGCGAGGGCCGCGTGCTCTGGGCGCGCGGCGACGTCGTGTACTCCCTCCACCTGTTCTTCGTGTGGCTGCGCGGCACCTGGCCGGCCCCTACCTTGGCGGACTTCGCGGCCCTGGAGGCCGCCGAGAACCGCGGTAGCACCACCTTCGCCCAGAGGTTTGCTGCGCTGAAACGTGCCCAGGCCATTGTCTTCTTGACCGACAATCAGGCGTACCGCTTCAAGCGCAACCGGCAGTTCCTCCTGAGGCTCCGCGCCGACCTCATCTCCGCAGGGCGGGACCCCGACACCGTCCCGGTGGTATTCCAGATCAACTGCTATTGCCGGGAAGATGTCCTCAAGACGCCGACATCCGATATCATCCAGGTGCTCACGTGGCCGCGCTGCGATCACGTGGAGGTTTTTCCGCAAGAAATGCGCGGCGCGAAGGAAGCGCTCGACCGCGCCATCACGTTGTACGAAGAGATGAGTGCCGAACATGAAGCCAGGTAATCTCCTCTGCCGGCAGCTCGCCGCCCGCGCGGCCGCCGAGGGCGGCCGCGCGCCGCTCGCCCGAGCCGCTCCGCACGTGGGACGACGCCACCGGCGAGCCGGTGCTCTGGGGCGTCCACTGCGCCAACGAGGAGCCCGGCGGGCGCATCGTCGACTACGCCCATATGCCCACGGGCTCGGCTTCGAGGAGCAGTACGGGCAAGTCCAAGCTGTGGGAAGTACACTGGGTGCGCCAGGACCGCGCTGGGAGGATAGTCGATTCCGATCAAGGGATGGTCTTCGATAATTGTCAGCAGCACGCGACGGCGATGTTCGAGAATCGCCACGATGGCTATCATATTGACGTCGATTTTAGGTGAGGAATTGGTGGCCTCCCGTCCGCCGCACGCGCACTTGGACGTGATCTACTACAAGGCCACGATGAGCGCCCCCGACGCGCATCTCCGGCTCCTTTGCTCACTGGGTCGTGATGGCGTAGTCGCGGACGGCTCAGTGCCGTACGAGGGCCGCGTGCTCTGGCCGCACGGCGACGTCGTGTACTCCCTCCACCTGTTCTTCGTCTGGATGCGCGGTACCTGGCCGGTCCCAACCATCGCGGAATGGGCGGCCGAGGAGGCTGCCGAGGGGCACGGCAGCACCTACTTCGCCCAGCAGCTCGCCGCGCTAAAACGTGCGAATGTCATCGTTTTCGTGACCGACAATCAGACGTACCGCTTCAAACGGAATCGGCTGTTTCTCCTGAGACTCCGCGCGGATCTCGTCTCGGCAGGGCGGGATCCCGATACCGTTCCGGTGTTGTTTCTGATCGACTGTTCTCTTCGAGAAGACATCGAGAAGACGCCGACGCCCGACATCATTCAGGTGCTCACCTGGTCTCGATGCGATCATGTGCAGGTCTTCCCCGAGGAGAAACGCGGTGACAAGGAAGCGCTCGACCGCGCCATCGCGCTGTACGAAGAGGTGAGGGCCGAGCATGAAGCCAAGTAACCTCCTCTGCCGGCAGCTCGCCGCCCGCGCGGCCGCCGAGGGCGGCGTCGCGCAGCTCGCCGCCGTGGCCTGAAACCGGCATCACCCGACGCCAGGCCACTCCTCGAGATCGCCCGGACCGAGCTTCGCGCCGAGCTCTCGCCCCGGGCCGCCCACGGCCCGCGCGAGCGCCTGCTCGTGCAAGTGCCGCTGCTCCTCCGGCAGGCGGGCGCGAAGGCGCGCCTTGACCGTCGCGAGCTCGCTCTCCGGGTACGAGCGCTCGATCAGCGCCACGAGCGACCTCCCGGCGGCGGCGTGGCGCACCTCGTCGCGCAGCAGCGACTCGAAGGCCCGCCGGATCGAGGGCTCCCCGGCGGCGCGCACGTAGGCGCGCAGCGTGATCACCGATGCTTCTTCGACGACCACGAGCTCGCGGGCGGCGATCTCGAGCGCCCTGGCCGCGGGAGGCTCGTCGGTGCGGGGCTGGAGCAGGGCGATTTCCTCGGGCTCCGGGCCGAACTCGAAATTCGCGAGGATCGCTCCATAGGGCTCGTGCCCGCTCCCGATCGCGCGCGCGTAGACGATCGCGTGCAGCCCGCCTTTGTCGGCCTGGCCTGCGGCCTCGAAATCAACCCGCAGGTCCTCCTTGGAACAGTTGAGCAGGTCGATACGGATGTTCTCGTCGAAGAGCGTCCTCTCGACGACGAACCAGAGCCCGCGCCAGGCCCGCTCGAGCCGCTGAAAGCGCGGGTCGTGGAGGATCAAGTCCACCTGCGCCGCGATACGCCGGTCCATGCCCGCGATCACGTCGTCGAGCCTCTCCGGGAGCAGCTGGAGGATCCGATCGTCGTCGATGGGGCGGTGAGGCATCGTGGTCATGGTGAACGAGTAGAGCCGCATCCATCGCGATCCGCAACTCCACGACCCCGACCTCCGACATCGTCCCGGCGCTCACGTGGGCGCGCTGCGATCACCTCGAAGCCTTTCCTGGAGAGGAGCGCTGCACGAAGGGAGCGCTTGACCGCGCCATCGCCCTTTACGAAGAATGAGGGCCGAACATGAAGCCAGGTAACCTCCTTTGCCGGCAGCTCGCCGCCCGCGCGGCCGCCGACGGCGGCGGCGCGCCGCTCGTCCTCGTGGCCTGCGGACCCGACGGCGCGCCCGAGCCGCTCCGCACCTGGGACGACGCCACGGGCGAGCTGGTGTCCTGGGGCGTCCACTGCGTCAACGAGGAGCCCGGCGGGCGCATCATCGACTACGCCCAGGGCCTCGTCTTCGACGACCGGCGGCAGCTCGTCGCCGCGCTGTTCGAGAACGCGCGCGTGCTCGTCGAGCAGGAGGATCTGGACTGGTGAGCACGCCCGCCCAGCCGCACCCGCTCCACGTCGCCTACTACACAGGCCCCACCGGGAGCCCCTACCGGCTCCTCCGGCACCTCGCCGCCCTCGCCCGCTCGGCGTCGATCGAGGCCGGCCCGACCCCGGCGCGGGCCGAGCTGCTCTGGCCGCGCGGCGCCGCCGTGCTCCCGCTGCGCCTCTCGCTGATCGTGACGCGCGGGGTCGCCTGGCACGAGCCCATCGAGGGCCTCGCAGCCGAGAGCGACGAGGTGCGCGGCGAGCTCGACGCCCTGAGGCGCGCGCAGGTCGTCGTGTTCCCGATCGACGGCCGGGCGCGCCGGCTCTCCCTCGGCGTGCACCGCGCGGCCACGCTGCGCGCCGACCTGATCGCGGCGGGACGACAGCCCGAGCAGGTGCCGGTGCTCTTCCAGGTGCACCGCTACGCCGACCCGAACGAGCCGGCGGCGGCGCTCCCGGACATCGCGCGCGCGCTGGCGTGGCCTCGGTGCGACCACGTGGAGGCGTTCCCTCGGGAGAAGCGCGGGGCGAGGGAGGCGCTCGATCGCGCCATCGCCCTGCACGAGGAGCGCCGCGGCGCCTCGGGCCTCGGCGACGCGCGCTGATCGCTCCGTCGACGGAGCTCACCGTGCTCCGTGGTGGATCGACACACCCGCTTCGCATAGGCTCAGCAGCTCGCTCATGGTGCTCGATCTGGAGACGTACGCGCGGGTGATGGCTCGGCTCGCCGAGTCCGGCGGCGCGCGGGCCGAGGTGCTCGCGCGACACGGGGTCGACGAGGCGCGGTGGGACGCCGCCGACGCACACTGGCAGGCGCGCCTCTCCGGCGCTCTGGCCGACGAGGACGAACCGGTCCCGGCGCTGCTCGCCGCGTATTGCGAGGCCTACCAGGCGGCGTCGCGCGCGGCCGCGCCGCCGGTCTCGCTCGAGCAGTTCGCCCGGGTGACATCGCTGCTGCAGTCGACCGGCGACGTGCAGGCCGCGCTCGCCCAGGTGGGCGTGACCCTGGCCGACTACGTGCGCGGGAGCGAGCACTGGAGCCGTCGGATGGCCGAGGACGCCGGCATGGAGAGGCGGTTCCACGCGGCGCTCCGCGGCGAGGCCGGAGGCTCCCCGGAATGAGCGCGTCGACCTCGGCGCCGCTGGCCGCACGGTCGACATGGAGGCCCATGGTCGCTCATCGAGGTCGCCGCGGTCGAGCGCTGCCGCCACGTGGCGTATCGGAGACATGATGGAAGCTCACGACAAAAGCGCCGACGCCGCCGTCAGCGCGACCGTCGCGCTGGAGGAGGCAGCGCCGGCGTCGCGCCTCTCCATCGACGATCTGCTGCCGGATCCCACCTCGCCGGAGCCGGCGCCGCGCCGGGCGGGCGTCGCGCCAGGCGTCGCGCCGGCGGCCGGCACGCGCACGGCGCGCGTGCTCGCCGTGGCCGGCCGCAGCGCGACGATCGTGCTCCGCGGCGCGCCCGCGGCGGTCGAGGCAGAGCTCGCGCCCGAGGTGGATCCCGAGGTGATCGCCGACGCCCTGGACAACGGCGATTCGGTGCTTGTCGAGTGCTGCGAGGGCGAAGCGCCGCTCGTCGTCGCGGCGCTCGCGACGCGCAAGCCCCGCGAGCTCCGGCTGCAGGCGGCCACGGTCCACATCGAGGCCGAGGACGAGGTGCTCCTGCGCTCGGGACACGGCGCGGTCCGCATCCGTCAGGACGGGGACATCGAGGTGATCGGCAGCCGCATCAGCGCCGCCTCCCGCGGGCTGTTCCGCATCGTCGGGCGGATCTTGAGGCTGAATTGAGCCCGCGCCCGCGCCGGCGCGGCCCGCGCCCCGAGGAGATCCCGCTGGCCCCGCGCGAGGAGCGTTGTCAGGGGCGGCGAGCACGGGCGCTCCTCTGGGTTCGCGATCGTGGAGGGCTCGTTTGATGGAGGCCACGCTCGGCCACCTCCTCCTCGCGGGCGACGGTCTGCCCGGCGATGTGCGGGTTCATTCCTACGAAGCCCACGAGGCGGTCTCGCTTCCGTACGCGGTCCGCGTCGAGATCTCGACCTGCGACCCGTCCTTTCGCGTCGATACGTGCCTCCAGCGCCGGATGCTGCTCGAGGTCGATGATGGCCACGGGAGCGTCCGCCATTACGACGGCCTGCCCGACCGCGTCGGCTTCCTCGAGTACCGGGCCGGCGAATACGTCTTCGAGCTCCGGCTCCGGCCCGCCGTCGCCGCCCTCGAGCACCGCGAGGGCTCACGCATCTTCCAGGACAGGAGCCCGGTGGATGTCGTCAAGGCCGTCCTGGCCGACGCCGGCGTCGACCGCGGCATGGAATGGCGGCTCCGCCACGGCTACGCGCCCCGCGAGCTCCTGTGCCAGTACCGCGAAACAGAGCTGGATTTCGTCCACCGGCTCCTCGAGGAAGAGGGGATATTCTACTTCTTCCTCCACGGCCCCGACGGGCACAGGCTCGTTTTCGCCGACGACCCGGCGGCGTTCGCGCCGCTGGACGGGACCCCCGACGTGCGGCTCTCCGTCCGGCAGGGGGCTGGCGCGCACGCCCGGCCGGTGCTCGATCTGCGCCGGAGAAAGGCCTTGAGGCCGACGGAGCTCGCGCTGCGCGACCACGACTTCGAGCAGCCCGAGGTCTTCCCCACGGCCTCGGCGGCGGCGCCCGGCAACCGGGCGATTCGCCACTTCGACTACCCCGGCGGCTTCACCGCGGCCGCCGAGGGCGCACGGAAGGCCGCGCGGCGGCTGAGCTCCCTCCGCGGCGACGTCGACCTCTGCCGCGGCAAGACCGGCGCGGCGGGGCTCCTGTGCGGCACGCCGGTGGCGATCGAGGGTGCGGCCGCGCCGTTCCTCGAGGGAGAGTTCGTGGTCGTCGAGCTCCGGTCGCGAGGCCGGGCGGGCGGGGCGGCGTGCGAGAACGAGTTCTCCGCCATCCCGAAGGGCGCGCCGTTCGCCCCGCCCCGCCGCACGAAGAAGCCGAGAGCGCGCGGCGTCCAGACGGCCATCGTGACCGGGCCATCGAACGAGCCTCAGGCCGTCCACGTCGACCGGTACGGCCGTATCAAGGTGCGGTTTCTGTGGGATCGCTCGGGCAAGCAGGACGACACCTCGAGCGCCTGGCTGCGCGTATCGCAGCTCGCGCTCGGCGGCTCGATGATCCTGCCCCGCGTCGGCTGGGAGGTCTCGGTCGGCTTCCTCGACGGCGACCCGGACCGCCCCCTCGTGCTCGGGCGCGCGTTCAACGCCGAGCACACCCCTCCTTACGCCCTGCCCGGCGCGGCGGCCAGGAGCGCGCTGAAGAGCCTGTCCACGCCGGGCGGCGCCGGGCACAACGAGATCACGATGAGCGACACGGCGGGCGGTCAGGGGTTCTCCATCTCCGCCCAGCGGGATCTCCACATCGCCACCGGCCACGACAAGGACGAGACCGTGGGGGTCGACGAGGAGCACAGCGTCGGGGGCAACTACGCGGTTTCCATCGGCGCGAGCGAGTCGGTCACGGTGGGCGCGAACCAGTCGATCGCCGTGGGCAACGCGCTCCAGAACAAGGTGGCCGGCGCGCAGGCGATCTCCGTGGGCGGCGACGAGCGGATCCACGCGAGCGCCGATCTCGTGGAGAAGGTCGGCGGGGCGCGCGACTATGCCGTGGGCGGGGACCAGATCACCCTCTCGTGCGGCGTCCGCCAGCAGATCGCGGGCGCCTTCACGCGCGACGTCGGCTCGGTCCAGACCAGCCTCTCGCTCGCCTCGATCGATGACGACATGCTCTCGACCTACGATGAGACGGCCGGGGCGCTCATCGCGCAGCTCGTCGCCGGCGCGAGCGTCGAGAGCGTCGCCGCGAGCAAGGACCAGACGTCGTCCGCGGGCGAGATCCACAGCGTGGGCGCGCTCTCCACGCAAGCGGGCGAGGTGAAGCAGCTCATCGGCGGGCTGCACCTGCGCAACGTGGGCGGCGACTGCGTCGTCGAGGCACCGCAGATCGTCCTCGCGGGCGGCGTGGCGAGGCTCGTCGGCGGCGGGAGCGCCATCAAGCTCGACGGCGGCCCGATGACGCTGGAGGGCCCGAAGATCGCCATTGAGGCGGCGCTCATCGTCCGGCAGGCGGCGAGCCTCAAGATCGGGTGAACGAGGCCAGGCGTGGCAGACCTCATCGAGATCGGACACGAGCTCACGATCGACGGCGCTCCGTTTCCCCTCCTCTGGCTCGAGGCGCGCGAGGCGATCGACGGCATCGGCTCGCTCCGGTGCGAGCTCGCCGGCGGGCCGGACCCGGCGACCCTCGTCGGCAAGCCGCTCGTGCTCACGCTGTCGCGCGGCGGCCGCGAGGAGCGCAGGCTGGCCGGCGTCGTCGTCGAGGCCGAGCGCGGGACCACGCGGGGCACGGACGAGCCCGGGACGCGGCTCGTCGCGCGCCCCCGGCTGTTCCGCCTCACCCAGCGCGCCGACTGCCGCGTCTTCCAGCGCATGTCGGCGCCCGACATCGTGAAGGAGGTCCTCGCGGGCGCGGGCATCCCTGCCTCCGCGCAGCGCTGGCGGCTCGTGGACAGCTACCCGACGCGCGAGATGGCGGCGCAGTACCGCGAGACGGATCACGATTTCGTCCGGCGGCTCCTTGCGGAGGAGGGGATCGCCTTCTTCGTCGATTCGAGCACGGGCGCCGACACGGTCGTCTTCTTCGACCGCGAGCCCGAGGACATCGAGGGGGAAAAAGAGCTGGCTTTCCGCCCCGCGGACGGGCTCGACACGGCGCATGACGCGATAACCACCCTCTCTTGCGAGAGGACGACCGCGCCGGGGCGCGTGCGTCTGTGCGATCACGATTTCGAGCGACCCCGGGTGAAGCTCGACGCCACGGCCGAGGGGGACGACGCGCCGGAGAGGGCGCTGGAGGTGTACGCGCACCCCGGCCGGTTCACCGAGCCCGCCGTGGGCGATCGCCGCGCCAGGGTGCTCCTCGAGTCGCTCCGCGCCCGGCACGAGCTCGCGACCGGCACGACGAACACCCTCCGGCTGCGCCCCGGGCGCAGGTTCTCGCTGGTCGACCATCCGTACGAGCCGCTCAACCAGGAGTACCTGGTCGTCGAGGTCGACATCGCGCTGGAGGCGCGCGCGACGGCCCAGCCGCGCGGGGACGCGACGGGGCGCGGCGCGCGCGTCGCCTTCCGCGCGATCCCGGCGTCGACGACCCCCTATCGGCCCCCGCGAGCCCTGCCGGCGAAGGCGGTGGCAGGCGCGCAGTCGGCCGTCACGACGGGACCGCCGGGCAGCGAGATCCACTCGGATCGGCATGGCCGCGTGAAGGTCCTGTTTCCCTGGGACCGCCGCGGCAGGGCCGACGACTCTTCGAGCCCGTGGATCCGCACGAGCCAGCTCCCGCTCGGCGGCGGCATGCTGACGCCGCGCGTGGGCTGGGAGGTGTGCGTCGCCTTCGTCGAGGGCGATGTGGATCGGCCGTTCGTGGGGGGGCGGCTGTACAACGCGGCGTCTCCGCCGCCGTACCCGCTGCCGGCGCACAAGACCCGGATCGCCCTTCAAACCGCCACGACGCCCGGCGGCGGTTCGGTGAACGAGATCCGCATGGACGACCGGGCGGGCGCCGAGGAGATGCTCATGAGCGCGTCCCGGGACGGATCGGTGCGCGCAGGGAACGACACGACCGAGAGCATAGGAAACAACGAGTCGCGTTCCATCGGGGCCAATCAGACGCTGGCGGTGGCCGACAGCTTATCCGCCGCGGTCGGAGCGGACCAGGACCTCGCGATCGGCGGCGACCAGCGCGTGCGCGTCTCGACGTTCATGGTGGATGACGTCGGCAGCCATTCGCTCACCGTCGGTGGCAACCGCGATCTCGCGGCGGGCGGAGATCACAAGCGCACGGTCACCGGGAGCTCGACGCTGACCATCGGCGGCATGCAGGTCGAGGTCGCGGCCGGCTCGGTGGACGAGGCGACCCTGGCCACGATGAACGACACCGTCGGCGCGGCGCTCATCGAGATGACCGCCTCGGATCGGACCGTGACGGTGAAGGGGAGTCGGACCGAGACCGCGGGGGCGGCCAAGGTGATCCTCGCCGGCGGCGGCCGCTCGGTCGAGGTCGGGACCCGCTTGAGCCAGAAGGCCGCGGGCGCGATCCTCAACCAGGTCGCCGGGGACCGCCACGACGTGAGCGAGACGGATTTCCTCGAGATCGCGGGGGGCGCGCAGATCGTCAAGGCGACGAACGTCGTGTTCGAGGCCCAGACCCTGCTCAGCGTCGTCATGGGGGCCTCGACGATCACGCTGACCCCTGCGTCGGTGTCGATCGCCGCCTCCGCGATCACGTTCGACGGCGACTGCGACGAGCTGGGCGTCATCAAGGAGAACTGAGCCGTGACACCCCGGACGCTGAGCACCTTCTTCCGAGCCCACGCCATCGCGTCGCGGGACGTCCTCGGGTTCCGGGTCGAGCGCCGGCTCGGGCTCGTCACCAGGGCGGAGGTCGAGCTGCGCTCCGGGGCCTACGTCGATCCGGACGAGCTGCTCGGCAGCCCTGCCACCCTTGCATTCGGCTGGGAGGGCCCGGAGCACGAGGTCCACGGCGTGGTGACGGACGTCGAGATTGCCGCCACGCCCGCGGACCACGACCTCCAGGGCGCCTTGTACCGGATCCACGTCGCCTCGTGGATGGGGCTGCTCGAGCGCGAGGTCGACTGCCGCATCTTCCAGGACAAGGACGTGAAGGAGATCGTCTCCGAGGTGCTGCGGCGCGCTGGTATCGACGACCAGCGCCAGTCATGGCGGATCGTGAGCGGCTATCCGAAGCGCGTCCATTGCGTGCAATACAACGAGAGCTCGCTGGCCTTCGTTTCGCGGCTCCTCGAGGAGGAGGGCATCTACTTTCACGCCGAGTCCGGCGACGCTGGCGAGGTCGTCGTCTTCGAGGACGACAGCACGTCGAGCGATCCGATCGACGGAGACAACGAGGTGCCTTATCGGCTCGGCGCCGGGCTCGCCGGCGTCGAGGACGCGATCGGCGTCCTCACGCGGCGGTGCCGCACGGCGACGGGCAAGGTGGTCTTGCGCGATGTCGACTTCGAGGCGCCGACGTTGGACCAGACCGTGACCGCGGCGGCGGATACGGACGCGGACCTCGAGGTGTACGACCATCCGGGGCTGTACACGGATCGGCGCGAGGGGGAGCGGCTCGCCCGGGTCCGGCTGGAGGCCCTGCAGGCCGAGCGGGCGCTCCTCGAGCTGGCGTCCGGATGCCCGCGGCTCATGGCGGGCCGGTGGCTCAAGCTCGTCGATGCCCCCGACGGTCTGGACGGCGATTACTTCATCACCGCTGCCGACCACGAGCTGCGCGACGGGGTGTACCTTGCCCGCGCCACGACCGTTCCGAGGGGCGTCCGCTACCGCAGCCCGCGGCGCACGCCCGCGCCGATCATCGAAGGCCCGCAGACGGCGGTCGTCGTCGCGCCGCCGGGCGCGCCCACCGAGGACATCCATACGGATGCGCACGGCCGGTGCAAGGTGAAGTTCCACTGGGATCGCCACGGCGAGGGCGATGACACGGCTTCGTGCTGGATCCGCGTGGCGCAGCCGCAAGCGAGCGGGGCGATCCTCCTGCCGCGGGTGGGATGGGAGGTGATCGTCGAGTTCCTGGAGGGCAACCCCGACAGGCCTGTCGTGACGGGGCGCGTCTTCAACGGGCGATTCATGCCGCCTTACGCGTTGCCCGAGGGCAAATCGCGCACCGCGCTCCGCACGAGCTCGTCGCCTGGCGGGTCGGGCGCGAACGAGATCCGCCTGGAGGACAGGGCTGGGAGCGAGGAGCTCAGCATCCGATCCCAGAGGAACACGACGCTCGCGACGGCGAACGACAAGACGCGCTCCACGGGCGTCCATGAGTCGAAGAGCGTCGAGGTCGACGCGCGGCTCACGGTGGGCGCGGACCAGAAGATCGAGGTGACGAACGGTTACCTGAGCACCGTCGACGGCGCGCAGACCGCGACCGTGGGCGGCAATCGCACGGTGCAGGTGAGCGCCGTCCTCGGGCTCACGGCTAGGGGGGCGAGCGCGGCGACGGTGGGCGGCACGCACAAGGAGATGGACGGCAATCCGGCCAGCGCCCTGCTGTCCCTCGCCGGCAAGGCGCCGACCGAGGCGGCGACAGCGGAGGCGCGCCGCACGCTCATGGCGCTCGACCGGGCCGTCGTTGCGAAGGTCGACCAGGTGATGGCGCCAGTCCATGCCCTGGAGAACCAGCTCGGGGATCTGGGAGCTGCGATGGACGCCCTCGGGGCCGGGAACCTGGGCGCCACTGGGAAGGCGCTCGACGCGGCAGCGAGTCTGCCTTCGCCGGCGGCCTTCGGCGCGATCGCCGGCGGGCCGGCGCCCGCGGGCGGCGACGCTGGCTGGCTCGAGGCGCTGCTCGGGGGCGGAGGGGAGGCCGGCGTGGGCCGCCCCGGCGATGCGTCGGGCGTCGGCTCCGGCGCCTCGGGCGAAAGCGGAGCGGGGCCGGACGGCGGAGCGGCGAGCCCTTCGGCATCGGACAGCGCCACCGGGCCGGGGCACTCCGTCAACGTGTGCGCCTCGACGCACGACGAGAAGGTCGGTGGCATGAGGGCGACGATCGCGGCGGCCGGCATCCACACGACGGTCGGGGGCGCGCGGGTGCAGCGCGTCGGGGCGGCGCGGGTCGAGCTCGTGGCCGGTGCGCGGGTCGAGACGTGCCTCGCCGACAAGACGGAGAAGGCGGCTGGCCTGGCCGTCGTGAGCGGCGCGCCGGAGTCGGAGACGGTCGGCGGCAGCCGGACGACGATGGTGGGCGGCGCCGTGATCGACAGGATCGGGGGCTCGCACACCGTCGTGGCAGGCGGCAAGGGCATGTTCATCGGCGCGTTTCACGAGGTGGACGCCTCGGGGGCCATCCTGCTCAAGTGCGGCCCGAGCGAGGTGGTCATCGACGGCGGGGGCGTGACGATCAAAGCCGGGCTCGTGACGATCTCCGCGCCCGACGTCAGGCTGAAGCGCAACGTGTCCTTGATGTGAGGCGATATGGATGCGCCGCGCGTGGACAACAGGACCGATTTCGCCGCTGCGCCGTTCCTGCTCATCGGCAAGGACGGCGAGCGCCTCGTCGTCGTGGTGAAGGCGACGTTCGTGCTGGTCGCCGGGCAGGGCGAGCTCGAGCTCCCGGACAGGGCGGAGCAGCGCCGCATCCGCAGCGCCGACGTGCCGTGGGGAGATCCGGAGATGAGCAGCATCAAGTATCCAGCGGACCTGTGCATCGCGAAGCCGGGCACGGACGTCATCGTGGTGGCGGCGGCGCACGCGCCCGGCGGGAAGGCCGTCCCTTTCTTCGATGCCGGCGTGCGGATCGGCGCGCTGGAGAGGGTCGTGCGGATCTTCGGGTTGCGCGTCTGGCAGGCGAACGGCGCCGCGCTGTCCGAGCCGCGCCCCACGACCGGGATCGAGGTGCGGTACGACCACGCGTGGGGCGGGCTGGATCGGAGCGATTCGTCGCGCCCCGTGGAAGAGCCGCGGAATCCGGTGGGGATGGGGATCGCGCGCGATCCGGCGGCGCTGACGCACAAGCCTGCTCCGTTCATCGAGGATCCGGCGGAGCTCATCGCCTCGGCGAGCACGCGCCCGGCGCCCGCGGGGCTCGGCGCGATCGGCCGGCACTGGGAGCCGCGGCGGCGTCATCTGGGGACCTACGACGCCGCCTGGCGCAGGCAGCGCGCGCCGCTCTTGCCCCTGGATCACGACGACCGCGCCAATCTGTGCGCCTCGCCAGGGCTCATCGCGGCCCCGTCGCTGCGCGGGGGAGAGGACGTGGCCCTGCTCAACCTCACGCCGGGAGGGGGGACGACGCGCTTCCGGCTCCCCAGCGTCGCCGTCGAGATCGCGATGAGGGCGAGAGGGCGAGCGCCTGAGGTCGGTTTGCCCGCGGTCGATACGGTCCTCGTCGACGCGCTCGCGCCGGCGGGCGTCGTCGTCGAGCTCGTGTGGCGAGCGGCGTTCCAGCCCCCGCGGCGCATGAAGGATGTCGAGATCGTCGTGACCGAGACGGGGGCAGGGTGAGCGCGGTCGGGGTCGTCAGGGTCGGGGCACGGACGCCGATCGGGCTGAACGCCCGGCAGACGGGGTTCTTGCTGCGCGCGGGCTTCCCGGCGGTCGCCGAGGCGCCGCTCGCGAGCTCGGCGGGCGAGGCGATCTCGATGGGGTTCATCCCGGTGATCGATCCGCGCATCGTGGGGCCCGAGCGGCTCGTCCTGCTCGCGGTGCCGGCGTTCGAGGAGGCGGCCGCGCCGATCCGCGACGGGAGGACGTTGGTCCGGCTCTCGCTCGACGAGGGATATCCCGACGCGCCGGCGGCGACGCAGCTACTCGCGGCTGCCGTGAAGCGCTCGATGCCGTCGGCGACCGTGGGCATCGTCGCCGGAGGCGAAGCGGCCCTGGGACCGCTCCTCTCCGAGGCGCTGAGCGCACTCTCGTCGAGGCTCGCCGACGCGGTGATCCTGGGCGGCGTGCACAGCGATTACGACCCGCGTGCGATTGCGGCCCTCGAGGAGAGCGGGCGGCTCTTCTCTCCCGACAACCTCGACGCGCGCATCCCGGGAGAAGCTGCGGTGTTCTTCGCGCTGATGCGCGACGCGGACGCGGAGCGCCAGGGCCTCCGCGCGCTCGCGCGCGTGCTCGGCGTCGGCGCGGGGCGGGAGCGCGCCCGGCCTGGCGACGACGCGCCGGCCTACGAGGCGCTCGGGCTGACCAGCGCGGCGCAGCAGGCGGCCGAGCCCCTGGCGCGGGCCGGGAGGACGGCGGGGTGGATGTTGACCGATCTCACGGGGGAGATGCGGCGGCTCCGCGAGTGGCAGGCTGCGTTCGTGCGGATGCAGGACGTGCTCGGTCGCCCTTATGTCATCGATTCTCCAGCGCAGCGCATCGGCTACCTGGGGGCCGCGGCGGTGCCGCTCTTGGTCGCGATGGCGGCCACAGCGTGGGAACACGGGTATGCACCGTCGCCCGTGGCGATCGCGACGGCGGGGAACGACGGCGGGGAGCGGGCGGCGGTGCTGCTCGCGAGCGCGGCGCGAGGGGCTGAGAGGGAGGAGCAGGCATGAGCATCACGGCGTGCGGGATGGATTGCATCACGGCCAGGTCGGGGCACCAGATGGTCCCGCTGGCGGCCAGCGTGTGCACGACGCCGGCCGCGCCTGGCCCGGTTCCGGTGCCGTATCCGGTGTTCGCGAGCTCGGCCGACGGGATCAAGAACGCGCCGGTACGAACGAAGATGGGCGGCGCCAAGATCCTGACGGTGGGGGGGAGCTTCAAGGCGTGCCACGGCAACGAGCCAGGGACGCTGAAGGAGGTGGTCAGCCTCAACACCGGCGGGCCGTCGTTCCTCGTGATGGGAGCGCCGATCGTGCTCGTGGAGCTGGGCATGGTGGGGATCACCGGCAGCCCCGGCTTCTTGAACAAGGGAGGGCTCTGATTCATGTCGATAGGCCCTGGGCGCCGCGGTCCCGCCGGGAGCGTGCGCACGCAACGCATCGGGTGAGGCGGCGAGCCATGTCCGACGAGCTCTCCGCCTTCGACGCTGGCGCGCCCTGGGTTCGGCACCTGGAGCGCGCGCACGCGCTCCTCCACGCGGTCGCGCGCTTCATCGAAGCGCAGCGTGAGCCGAGCGCCCATCTCGCGCCCGCGGCGCGCAGGCTCGAGAGCGGCCTCGGCGCGCTGTACGACGCGTTCGATGGCCGCGCCGACCGCGTCACGGCCATCGGTCGCGCGCACGGCCATGCCTTTGCGGCCGCTGTGCTCGTGGCCCGCGCGGGTCAACCGCGGGTGCTCGCTTCCCTCCGGGACGCGTGCGCAGCGCTCGTCGCGGCCGAGGAGCAGTTCGCCGGCGCGCCGTTCGCCGGGCCCAACGCCGCCGTGCTTCGCGCGGGCGTCGATGGTCCGCCGCTGCACGTCGTCGAGCGGGCCTCGCTCGTCCCATCGTTCCGCGCGCCGAAGCTGCCCGAGCCCGAGCCTGAAGCGCGAGAGCTCGCGCCTTCGGAGCCGAGGACGTTCGATGAGCTGGCCGCCATGGCCGAGGCGATGCGCCGTGTGGCACGCGAGCGGACCGAGGCGCTCGTCCGTCCGACGAGACCAGCGCCGAGGCTGGCGAAGCCGGTCTCGGCCGGGGGAGAGGCGCCGCCCGGATTTGCGTTCGCGCCGCCCGCCGCGATCTCCGACGGGGACTTCGTTCGTCGCTGGTCGCGCCTGTGCTTCGAGGACATCGGGATGCTGGGCGTCCAGCGGGCGCCGCTCCCGGGTGACGACTGGCGTTCCTGTAAGGCGCTCGAGCTGCGCATGGTCGCTGCCATCGACGCGCTGGCGGCGCTCGGTCCGACGGCGATCGCGCACGTCGAGCCGATGGCGATGGATGCGCCGGCCGCCGACCCCATGCGGGTCTTTGCAGCCGCGATGATCGCCGGGTGCCTCGAGGGTCGCGACGTGCTCGCCTGCGCCGAACGGGTGCTGTTCCGGTTCGGCCCCGGCAATCCGGTCGTCGCCGGGGCGTTCGTCTCGGCCATGAAGCTTGCCCGGAACCCGTTCTTGCCGAGTTGCCTGCGGGCCTTGTCCGCGTCCTCCGAGCGAGGGTGCCGGGCGATCGCCGTGGAGGTGCTGGCCCACCGCGGCTGGCTCACGCCCGCGGAGCTCGAGGGGCTGAGCGAGGAGGAAGACGCGCGCGTCTTTGCGCTGGGGCTGTCCGCGCTCGCCGCGGCGAGACATCCGCGCGGTCGACGCGCGATGGAGCGGGCGCTCGCGCACGAGGATCTCGACGTCCAGGCGGTGGCGCTCGACGCCATGCTCCTCGCGGCGCACCCGGGTACGGCCGAGGCCGCGCGCAGGGCGGCGCAAGGGGCGCTCGGGGATCGGGCGCTCGTGCGCGTTTCGCTGGCCGCCCGCGAGGAAGACGCCTTCTGGCTGCTCGAGCGCATGCAGCGATCGCCGACGCCTGCCGCTGTCGAGGCCGTAGGGTGGGCCGGGCTCGTCGAGGCGATCCCGAGCTTGCTGGAGCTGCTGGAGTCGGCGGTGGAAGGGGTGGCGCGCGCCGCCGGCGCCGCGCTCGAACGGCTGCTCGGCGCGAACCTCGTGAAGGAGGTGGAGGTCGACCCGGAGGCGCTGGAGGATGTGGGGGTGATCGATCCGGACCCGGCGCCGTTCCGGCGGCGTCATCCGCTCGGAGAGCTGGTGAGCGATCCGCGCGACCGCCCGCCGGTCGGATCGAGAGAGACGCTGGAGGTGCCATCGACGGATCCCGCGCGCTGGCGGGCGTACTGGTCGGAGCACAGGGGGCGCTTCGACCCGAAGCGGCGACTGCGGCGCGGGCGGATGTACTCACCGTCGGTGTCGCTTCACGAGCTGTGGAGGCTCTCGCTCCCGGTCGAGGATCGGAGGCGGCTATGCAGGGAGCTTGCGGCGCAGACAGGGAGATGGGCGCGCTTCGATCCGCACGATTTCGTCACGGAGCAGGAGCGGTGCCTCGGGGCGTGGCAGGCGATTCTCCAGGAGACGCGCGAGGCGCCGGGGGCCTGGGGGCAGCAGCTGGGAGAATAGGCTACTGCTTGGCGGTGTCGCCGGAGCAGATGACGAACTGCGTGGCGCCGTCCTGGGCGCCGCCGTTGCCGGTGAACCGGACCTGCCGGCGCTCCGTGGACGGGCACTTCGCGACGACCTCGTCTCGGCCCAGGCCGAGCCGCGGGTCGACGTAGCACCACCCGTGCACCTTCTCGCCGCCGACCTCCACGGGCGCCGGCGGCACCGTGTCCTGGCAGGCCTTGAGCTCGGCCGGATCGCTGAGCTGCTCGACCTCGCAGACGCAGTTCCAGCCGTTCGCCGTCGCGACCGGATCGTCGAGCACCATCTGCTCCGCCAAGCGGTGCTCGGTGGGCACCTTCCGCCGCGCCGCGGCTCCGTCGCAGCTGCACTGCCCGTCGGCCACGGTCCGCGCCTCCAGGACCAGGCAGCTGACCTGTCCGTTGTCGTTCGGCTGGAGGGCGCGGGGCAGGCACTGCCCGGCCAGCTTCGTCTTCAGACGATCGACGATCGCGCCGATCGCCGGCCGATAGCCGTAGTCGAGCGCGCCGTCGGCCGCGTTCTTGAGCTGCGCCGGGCACACCGAGCCGACGATGCCCTGGTCCCCGAGGCTCCGGATGAGCTCCAGCTGCCGGAGGCCCGGATAGGCCTTCGCGTTCACCTGGATGTTGCTGTCGGTGCCGTCGGGGTTGTCCTGGCACAGGGGGCTGTTGTAGTCCGTCTTGTCGGTCGACTTGTCGCAGTCTCCGTTCATCACGGGGTTCTCCAGCGGAAACACGCAGGCGAACTGGAGGTCGCCGAAGGTCGTCTTGGGCTCCCACTCGTGGCCGTTGATGACGTTGGCGTCGTCCGGCGAGCTCACGCCGGCGATGGGCGTCCCGGTGATCGGGTTCACGCCATCGCGGGGGCTCGGCGACTCGACCATGTGGGGATCCGCGGGGGGGCGGCGCGCCTTGGGATCTCCGAGGATGATGTCCCAGGTGCTCTGGAAGCCAGCGATCGGGGCGCTCAGCTCCTCGGCGCTCTTGAAGCCGCCGACGGGGTTGCCGTCCTTGTCCTTGCCATTCTTGAGGTCGGGTTGCCCCGCGTCGTTCTGGCGCGCGATGTCCTGCCAGGGGACGCCGACGAGGCCCGCGAAGAACACGAGCTCCGGCGATCGCACCGTGCTGAGCTCGTCGGTCGGGTCGAGATCCGAGAAGAGCGGGTTGTCGACGATATCGCCGTCGTGATCCTCGATCTGCGTCTTCGTGAGCGCATCCGTGTAGCGGTCGATCGGGTAGAGCAGGTCGATCCCGAACCGCTCCTTCTGATTGAAACAGCGCAGGTTGGGCGGGTCATGTTCCAGGTCGAGCGCCTTGACCTTGCCTCCTTCGCTGCAGGTCTCATCGACCGGGCACCCGCGAGGGGCGTCCACTCCGCACGACGCGCAGCACGGATCGTCCGGGCCTTTCTCCGCGCACTCCTTGCGCGGCTGGAACATCCGGAACGGGGGTGGCCGCGCGACCCAGAAGTCCGTCCCGCCCTCCCGGATGGAACAGTCGTTCTCGTCCGACAGCATGATGATCGCGAGGAGCGAGTCCGGCCGGAGGAACGCCTTGCGCTGATCCAAGAGCGCCTTGTCCAGCCCTGTCCGGATCGCCTTGCCGTTCACCACCTCGAGGGTGTCGTAGGGCGCTGGGTCCACGAGGAAGCGGTACCAGCTCTCCAGCTGCGACTCGTAGCCGCACCCGACGTCGCCCACCCCTCGGACCATGTTCGTCAGCGTCGGCACGAGGCCGTGCCCCGCGCCGTCGTCGAGGATCGACTCGCCGGCAGGGTTGAGCCTCTGCTCTGGATCCCAGGCGAGGAACCCCTTGTTTTCATACGTCGGTGGGGCGTCGTCGCCGTCGCTCCGGGCGATGAGGTGCCCCATGTCGTTGTTGGAGAAGTGCACGGTCGACCCGGCGCACGCGCTCTTCCCGTCGGGGGTCATGGCCGCAGCGCCATGGTCGCCGAGGCTCGTGCTGATGATCCCGATGTGGATGTCGAGGACGGGCTCGAACTCGCGCTCCATGCCGCTATCGCAGACGCCGTTCTTCGGCGGCGACGATCTCGCGGGGTCCAGCGGATCGACGCACTGGGGGTTGACCAGTCGCCTCACGAGGTCCGGCACGGCCAGCGCGAGGATTTCCTGCTTGTCCTTCATCGACGACGAGTTGTCGATGGTCAGGAGGAGGTCGATCTTGTCGACGCGCTGCGGGAGCCGCTCGACGACGGTGCCCGTCGTGCGCGTATCCTGATCGGCGATGGGTCGGGTCAGGCACCCCGAGATGAGCGATGTGCCGCCCACGACGAGGGAGCACCAGAGCAACGCGGCTGCGCGGGCAGCGCGGGACGGAGGACGATCGGCCATGAATCCTTCCTTGCGCGAGAGATGGAGTGGTCCCTTCGCGCGTCGCACGCGGCGCGCGCGCTCTGCCGGCGCGCCTGTCTCGCGCGGAGTGGATGACAGGCCGCCTGGCGATCGCGAGTTCAGACGCGGAGAGGGGGTGTTCTCTTGGCTGCGTGGCAAGAGCCGCGCGACGCCATCACGAAAAATGCAGGAAGCACAGGAAGGGCGGGCCGGCCGCCGCGTCGCGCAGGGGTGCTGCGGTCGTCGCGTCGCGCAGCCTCGGCGCGGCCGTGGCCCGGCGTGGGGACGGCGCGACCGTCGCCGGGCGTGGGGACGGCGCGACCGTCGCCGGGCGTGGGGACGGCGCGACCGCCGTCGCCCGGAGCGGACGAGGCTCGCGCCAGGTGGTGGTTCTGTAAAATTAAATTAAAAATGGAAAGTGGGCGTCGGGCGTCGGGGCGCCGTCGGCAGACGACCGCAGTCGGAGCTCAGCTCTCGGCGGGGGCGGCCGTCTCGGCGCCGGCGACGAGCGGCGCGTACTGCGCGAGGAACTTGTTCCAGCGCTTGGCCTTGCGGCCGGGCTTGCGGGAGCTCTGGGAGCTCCTCTCCTGCTTCTGGGTGACCTTGAGGGTGAGGTGCTGGTGCTGGCGCGTAGGGCGATGCATGGCGGCGGATGCTGCTCGAAGGCGCCGCGCTGCGCAAGCCTCAACGCGACGGAAGCCGCGCCCGCTCGTCCCGCTCCGGCCCCAGGCGGCCGAAGCTGTGGATCCCGTAGATGAGGACGACGAGCGCGATCAGCGTGAGCCCCATGCCGGCGTCCGAAGGCCCGACGCCGACGAGCGCGAGCCCGGCGACGAGGAGCATCCCCCCGCCGCCGAGCGCGCGGCGCGCGCGCGCCTCCTCCTCCGTCCGCTGCCCCCGGCGGCGCGCCGGGCGGCGCGCGCCCTCGCCCTCATCGACCGCGCTCACGGGAACTTCTGCGTCCGCGCGTAGGTGATGAAGTCCTGCACGTCGCGCGTCAGCTCGCGCTCCGCGGTGATCGTCGTGCGCTCGTGCGACTCGCCGACGAGGTCGTCGTAGAGGTAGTTCTGCTGGTAGAGGAGCACGACGCGGACGGCCCCGTCCGGCCCGCCGCGGACGATGCGCAGCTTCTCGTCCCGGCCGTTGGGCGGCGGGAGCGCGGCGCCGAGCGCCTGGGCGTCCTCCTCGGTCACGTAGACGACGCCGTACGAGCGGTTCTGCACGCCGACGTCGACGCGGACCTTGCCCCCGCTGACGAGATCGACCTCGCGCCCGAGCACCGGCTTCGCGCCTTCCTGCACCATCGCGCGGCGGATGACCTCGATCGCCCGGCGCTCGTCGAGGGCGCGCAGCGGGTTCGGCGCGCGCGCCTCACCGCCGCCGCAGCCGGCGAGCGCGAGCGCCGCGGCCGCGATCCCCAGCGCGGCGCGCGCCGCCTCGCGCGCGCCGCCGAGGAGACGGCGCGCGCCCCGGGCATCGCCGGGCAGGGCCGCGCGCGCTGAAGGCCGATGCTGAAGGGGACCGAGATGGCGGGCCCCCGACCCGCGTTGAAGCTTCCTCCACATGAGCGGGCATGAGAGTAGCCAACCGCCCGGAGCTTCGCTACTTCTCCCGGCATGGCGCGGCTCGCTGCCATCGACATCGGATCCAACGCCATCCGCCTCCGCATCGTCGACGTCGATCCTCCGGCGCTCGGGGCGTTCGGGGGCGGCAGGGAGCCGGCGCTCGCCGGGGGCCCGGCCGGGGCGCACGACGCGCCGCGCTTCCACCCGTTCCGCGACGTCCACGCGGACCGCGCCTCCGTGCGCCTCGGGCACGACGTGTTCACGAAGGGCCGGCTCGAGTCGGGGGTGATCGGCGCCGCCTGCGAGGCGCTCCGGCGCTTCCGCACGGCGATGGATGCGGCCAAGGTCGACCGTTACCGGGCCGTGGCGACGAGCGCCGCGCGCGAGGCCCAGAACGGCGACCTCTTCGTCGAGCGCGCGGCGCGCGAGGCCGGCGTCCACGTCGAGGTCATCGAGGGCATCGAGGAGGCGCGCCTGGTCCAGCTCGCCGTCCTGGAGCGCGTCGCGCTCGGCGACCGGACCGCGCTCCTCGTCGACATCGGCGGCGGCTCCACCGAGCTCACGCTGCTCCGCGGCCGCAGGGCGGTCTTCTCGCGCTCGCTCCCCCTGGGGACGGTGCGGATGGTCGAGACCTTCCTCGAGGATCGCCGCCCCGTCGACGCGGGGCACCGGCGGCTCGTCGAGGAGTACGTCGACCGCGTCATGGTCGACGCCACGCGCGAGATCGTGGAGCTGCTCGGCGAGGGCTCGGGCTCGGGGGTCGACCTGCTCGTGGGCACGGGCGGCAACATCGAGACGCTCGCGGACCTCTGCCCGCTGCCGGGCGCGCCGGTGGAGGGGCGGGCGATCGACGTGGCCGCGATGTCCCGCCTGCTCGACGAGCTGGTGTCGAAGACGCCCGAGGAGCGCGCGCAGATCTACGGCCTGCGCCCGGACCGCGCCGACACGATCGTCCCCGCCGCGACGATCCTGGGCCGCGTCGCCCAGTCGTTCGTGCAGCCGTTCATCGTCGCGCCGGGGGTCGGGCTGAAGGAGGGCGTGCTCGTCGACCTCGCCCACGCGCACTTCCTCGGGCCCGATTTCCGCGGCGAGGCCGCCGCCGTCAGCGACGCCTGCACCCGGCTCGGCCGCCGCTACCACTTCGACGAGCAGCACGGCGCGCTCGTGGCGCGCCTCGCCGAGCGGCTCTTCGACGACCTCGCGCCGCGTCACCGCCTCGGCCAGCGCGACCGGATCCTCCTGCGCGCGGCGGCCCTGCTCCACGACATCGGCGACTTCGTCCGTTACGAGGGGCACCACAAGCACAGCTACTACATCATCGCCCACAGCGACCTCATGGGGCTGACCCCGGAGGAGCGCGCGATCGTCGCGAACATCGCGCGCTACCACAGGAAGTCGCCGCCCAGCATGGATCACGACAACTTCCGCGCGCTCTCGCGCGACGCGCGCGCCAAGGTGAAGGCGATGGCGTCGATCCTCCGCATCGCCGACGCGCTCGATCGCGAGCACCGGGCGAAGGTCGCGGACGTGAGCGGCCGCATCGAGGAGGACACGTTGGTGCTCGAGGTGCAGGGCGCGGAGGACCGGGCGCTCGAGGAGTGGACCGTCGTCGCGAAGGCGGGGATGCTGCGCGACGCCCTCGGCCTGGACGTGCGGATGGTCGACGCCACGCCGAGATCGCACCCGCCGACCTCCGGCGGCTGACCCGCGGGAGGCGCCGCGGCCTCCGAAAAAATCGCCGCGGCGTTTGCGCGGAGCCCTGTGCGTCACCATGTAGGTCAGCACGGGGGAAACTGTGCCTCCGGGAGGGCGCGCGGCGACGCCGTGCCACCGAGCGCGGCCGTGCCGCGAGCGAGGGCGGCTGCGCCGCCGCGCAGAACGAGGGCGAGCGACCGTTGACGCTGAAATCTCCAAAGCTGATGGAGGCCCGCCGCGCCGCCGGCATCCTGGAGTCCGCCCTGCGCGGGCACACCGGCGATCTGACGCTCGCCGACGCCTCCGCGCGGAGCGGCTTGCCGTTGCGCGACGCCGAGAGCGGCCTGCACCTGCTCGTCAGCGAGTACCGCGGGCACCTCAAGGCGACGTCCGAGGGCGAGCTGCTCTTCCGTTTCCCGCACGGCTTCACCAAGCCGTGGGAGACCCGCACGCGGCTCGAGCGCGCGCTCGGGTTCGTCCTCCGCGGCGCCGCCGGCGTGGCCCGCTTCGTCGTGCGCGCGTGGATCGCGATCGTGCTGATCGCGTACGTCGTGATCTTCGTCGGGATCCTGATCGCCCAGCTGCTGGCCCGGTCGAACAGCGACTCGCGCGATCACGGCAGCTTCTCCGGCTCGTTCGCGGGCTACGTCCTCTTCCGGATGGTCTTCGACGCGATCTTCTGGACGTTCCACCCCTTCTCGCCGTTCGTGTGGACGGCCGAGCCGCCCTGGTCCTCGTCCTCGTCGTACGGGCGCCGCGGGGCGTTCGGGCAGCCCAGGGACGAGACGCCGTTCTACGAGAAGGTCAACCGGTTCTTCTTCGGCCCGACGCCGGCGCCGCGCGATCCGCTGGAGAGCGAGAAGCTCATCCTGGCCGAGATCCGCGCGCAGCGGGGCCGGATCGGGCTCGCCGACGTGATGCGCGTGACCGGGCTGTCGCGCGACGAGGCGGACCCGATGATGGCGCGGTTGATGCTCGACTACGACGGCACGGTCGACGTCTCGGAGGAGGGGGGGATCGTGTACCGGTTCGAGGCGATCCGGCGGACGGCGGCCGAGGCGCCGTCGCGGGCGCCGGCGCCGGTCTGGGCGAAGCGCGAGGAGCTGCCGCCGCTCACCGGGAACGGCCCGGGGGTGAACGCGCTCATCGTGGCGCTCAACGGGTTCAACCTGATGATGAGCGTCTACGCCCTCGGGGCGCACCTCACGCTGGACAACCTCGGTCTCCTGGCCCGCGGGGTGCCGATGGCGGAGCTGCCCGCCACGGGGACGGCGGTGGCGCTCGGGGTGGTGCCGCTCGTCTTCTCGCTCGCCCTCTTCGCGCTGCCGCTCGGCCGCGCGCTCCTGCGCCCGCTGAAGCGGCGGCGGCTCGCCCGGCGGAACGCCCGGCGGGCGGTGCTGCGGGCGATCCTCACCCGCATCGGCGCGCGGCAGGCCCGGGAGCCGATCACGGAGGCGGTGCTCCAGCGGGCCTGGCAGGACGCGGCCGGGGAGGCGCCGCGCTCGGAGGAGATCACCCGCGAGGTGGTCGCGCTCGGGGGTGATGTGGACCTCGAGGCAGGCGACGGGATCCGGTACCGCTTTCCGGATCTGGAGACCGAGGCGAAGGCCCTGGAGGCCGAGCGGGAGGCCGCCTCCGAGGACGAGGCGCGCCCGGGGAAGGTGATCTTCTCGTCCGGCGCGTGAGCACCGTCTCGGGCGGTTTTGTCTGTCGAGGCGGCCGCCGACAAAGGGTCATTGTCGTGGGCGCGCGTACGGGGCCGTACCGCACGGATTCGCCGTTGATTGACGCGCTCTGGCTCGGACGTCTACGGTAGGTTTAATTTCGCCCATGTACTCCGTTGACAATAGAGCCGGTCGTCTCATCGAAGTGAGGCTGGCCTCACCGCTCCCGGCTGGCGAGGTCGACGCGTGCATCGCCAGGATCCAGGGCATCGTGACCCAGAACCGGCACGGGGCCGTGGTGTGCATCGAGCTGCTCCAGGTCGACGTGCTCGCGCCCGAGAGCGCGGAGAAGTTCCTGGAGATGATGCGCGTGCAGAACGCCACGGTGCATCGGACCGCCTACCTGCTGCCGGTGGCGAACGCGATCCTCGGGCTCCAGGTCGAGCGGCTCATCCGCGACGCGCACAACTCGAGCCGAAAGGCGTTTCGCGACACCACGTCGCTCGAGGCCTGGCTCGTCCCGGTGATGACGATGGTGGAGGCGCAGCAGCTCCGGAAGTTCCTGTCGCAGCTCGGCTGACGCGCCGGCGGGCACCGAGGAAGACGGGCCGTCGAGGGGTTCGGCCAGGCCGGCGGCGCGCCGCGCAGAAAAGACATCCTGTGGCGCGGCCCTGACGAGCGCGATCCGGTCGAGTCGACCTCCCGGGGGCCCGTGGCCGAGCGCGCCTCTCGGGGCGCCGCCGCGTGGTATACGGGGTCGATGCGACGCGTCGCCATCGTCGGAGGCGGTCTGGCCGGGTGCATCGTCGCGTTCAGGCGGGCGGCGGCGGGCGATCGGGTGACGCTCGTCGAGGCGGCGCCGCGGCTGGGCGGGCAGCTCTGGACCGAGCGGACGGCTGGGTTCGTGGTGGAGCACGGCGCCGAGGGGTTCATCGCGCGGAGCGAGGCCGTGCCCGCGCTGGCGGGCGCGCTCGGCATCGCCGGCGATCTCGTCGGCCAGGAGACACACAGGTCGTTCGGCTTCGACGGCGCCGCGCTGCGGGAGCTCGCGCCCGGGGAGGCGGCGGCGTTCCTCGGCTTCCAGGTGCCGCGCGACGAGCTCGGCAAGGGGATCCGCACCTTCCGCCTCGGGATGGCGCAGCTGACCGAGACGCTCGCGCGCGCGCTCGCGAGCGACGAGCGCGCCGATGTGCGCACCTCCGCCGCGGTCGCCTCGCTCGCGCGGGCGGCCGGCGGCGGCTTCCGGCTCGCGCTCGCCGGCGGGGCCGAGGTCGACGCCGACGCGGTGGTGATCGCCACCCATGCCGCCGGCGCGGCCGCGCTCCTCGGCGAGCCGGCGCTGGCGCTCCGCGACGCCGAGACGCTCTCCAGCGTGACCGTCTCGCTGGCCTACCCGCGCGCCGCGATCGAGCACCCGCTCGACGGCACCGGCTTCGTGGTCGCCGCGGGGCACCAGGCGCACGGCTTCCGCGCGTGCACGTTCACGACCTCCAAGTTCGCCGAGCGCGCTCCCGCCGGCCATGTCGCGCTGCGCCTCTTCTTCCGCCCCGAGCCGGCGGACCTCGAGCAGATGGGCGACGACGCGTGGGCGGCGCGCGCCGAGGCCTCGCTCGCGCGCGTGCTGCGCGTGCGCGGGCCCGCCGAGCGCGCCTGGGTCTCGCGCTGGTCGAGCGCGCTCCCGGTCTCCACGCCCGCGCATGCGGCGCGGGTCCGGGAGACCGAGCGGGCGCTCGCCGGCAGCGGGGTGCTCCTCGCCGGCTCGGCGTTCCACGGCTCGGGGATCGATGCGGCCGTGCGCTCCGCCGAGGCGGCCGCGGAGCGCGTCGGCGCACTGCCGTGACGTCCCCGACCCGCACGCGAGGAGGCTGCGCACCATGACCACGCCCCTCACCGGTAGCTGCTACATGCCCATCGACTCGGCTCACGGCGGGGAGGCGCCCGGCGAGGCGACGACTGAGGCAAGGTCACGTGGTGGTCTCGGGGGCCGGGTGCAATGAGCGATTCCGGATCGAGGCCGGTGCCCGATAGGGCACGAGGTGTGCACTGCGCAGCTTCCTTCCGCCACCCTCGTCATATCCAGGGCAAATCGCCGTAGATCCGCGGTAGTTCCCGATTGCGGCGACCGGCGCCGAGGCCCGGCGAGCCCTGGTCTCGAAGGCGAAGAAAAAAGAATCGACTCGAAGAACTTTTCTGTTGCGCAGCCCCTTCAAGGGGAGTACTCATTCGTCGAACAGGGATTCGTTATGTTCAGCCGCCGCGACAACATGCAGCTCATCGCCAACCAGCCCAAGGCGGGAACGCCTGAAGCGATCGTGGGATGGGACCATCTGCTGGGTGGCGATCCCTTGGCGCATAGCCCCGGATACTCCTGCGGCCTCCGCCCGTCGCGGAAGCTCGGTAACCCGGAGAATAGCGCCTAGAGGCAGCTAAGCACGCGTCGATCGACGACGTTCGCGAAGGCCGCCTCGGGAGACCCAGGCGGCCTTCGGCGTTTTGGGGCTCGTGAGCTGTAGGTCCGATGTTGGCTGCAGGCCTGTCGTGGGCCATAGCCGCCTCGTGGGCCTCAGGCCTGCTGTGGGGCGCGGGCGATAGGCTCGTCGAGGAGAGAGATTGTCTTGCTTGCAGCGCGCGTGCGGGGTCGCCGCGCGCCGCGGCGGGGGGATTGCGCCCATGGAAAGGAGGCGCGGTAGAGAATGCGCTGGAGGCATTCGATTCGATAACGAATGACGTTCGGGGGGCATGATGCGCGCTCGCGAGGGCGCGATAGGGATTCGTGTGCGTCGGCTGTGGGCGCGGCACCGCCCGCGCGGCCATAGGTCGCCGTCTCTTCCGGCCCGGAGGCTCGAGTTCTTCAGATTATGACGGCTTGCCGGCGCGGCAGGCGATGCGGAGGTGCGCCCTCCGCGCGGACCCGTAGCTCAACTGGATAGAGCAGCCGCTTCTTAAGCGGACGGCTGGAGGTTCGATTCCTCCCGGATCCACCCGGCGCGCGCTCGGCATTCCATGCCGGCGCGCGCGCCGTGAGAGCGCTGAGATCGTCGAAGCGCTCTGATGGATCCCTCTGTGGAGGGGTCGCTCGTTCTGTGACAACCAGGATGTGCAATGTAGATGGAGGCGCGCTGCGCCTCCATGTTCCGGTGTAGCTCAATGGTAGAGCGCCCGCTTGTTAAGCGGTGGGTTGGAGGTTCGATCCCTCCCGCCGGAGCCGCGCCCCCGGCGCTCGGAGGCAGGGCCCGCCTCGCTCACGCGAGGCCCGGGCTCGCCTCCGGCCGGGGGCGCATCGGCGCCTGCCGCGAGCAGGCGCTCCGGGATGTAGCCCAGTGGAGAGGCGCCTCATTTGGGGTGAGGAAAACCGCCGGTTCGAATCCGGCCATCCCGACGATAGCTTGCGTGGGTGTTGCTCTTCTGGTGAAGAGGGCAGGTTGTGACCCTGCGGAGACGGGTTCGATCCCCGTACGCCCACCCAGGACGGGTCGATGCGCTCGGTTATCTTTGGTAGATCCTCCGAGCGCGCCGCTTATCCGTCCTCTTTTGCCCGGGCTCTCGGGCCGGAGGTGGTGACATGGCCAATTATCTGAAGCACTTCGCCGCGCTGGTCACCCCGCAGCGGCGGAAGGCCCGCGCCGATCAGGTGCAGAACAGCGCCGGTGGCTTCGCCTTCGCCCTGGACGAGTGGGCGAGGCTCGACCGCTGGCTGATCCTCGGCGCGGAGGGGGGGACCTACTACGCGACCGAGCGGAAGCTCACCGTGGAGAACGCCCGCGCCGTCGAGGCCTGCCTCGCCGCGGATGGGCCCCGCGCCGTGCGGCGCGTCGTCGATGTCAGCGGCTCGGGGCGAGCGCCGAAGAACGCGCCTGCGATCTTCGCGCTCGCCATGGCCTCCGCCGACCCGAAGCTCGAGACCCGGAAGGCCGCCCTCGCGGCCTTGCCCGAGGTGTGCCGCACGGGGACGGACCTCTTCCACTTCGCGCGCGACGTGCAGGGGTTCCGCAAGTGGGGCCGCGGGCTCCGGTCCGCCGTCGCTGCGTGGTACAACGGCAAGCCCGCCGACAAGGTCGCGTATCAGGCGATCAAGTACCAGCAGCGCGACGGCTTCAGCCAGCGCGATCTCCTGCGGCTCGCGCATCCTGTCGCGCCGACCCCGCAGCACGACGCCCTTTACCGCTGGATCGTTGGCGGCACCGAGGCGCTCGGCAAGGAGTCGGCGCGCGGCAAGGCGCTGCCCCTCGGGGAGCTGCCGGACGCGGTGCGCGCGTTCGAGTCGCTCCGCGCGGCGACGAACCGGAAGCAGGTCACGGCGCTGATCCGACAGCATCGCTTCACGCACGAGATGCTCCAGACCGAGTGGAAGAACGACCCCGCGGTGTGGGAGGCGCTGCTCGAGCACATGCCCCAGACGGCGCTCATCCGGAACCTGGGGAAGATGACCGCGATCGGCCTGCTCGCGCCCATGAGCGACGCGTCCCGCAGGGTGGCGCAACAGCTCACCGACGCCGGCCGCCTGAAGGCGGCGCGGGTCCACCCCGTCGCCGTGCTCTCGGCCCTCAAGGTCTATGAGCAGGGCCACGGCGAGCGCGCTCGCCGGCGCGAAAACGCGCTCTCGTGGACCCCGGTCCGCGAGCTCGTCGATGCGCTGAACGAGGCGTTCTACCTCGCGTTCCGGTCGGCCGAGCCGACCAGGAAGAAGCACCTCCTGGCGCTCGACATCTCCGGATCCATGACCAGCGGCTCTATCGCTGGCGTCCCCGGCCTGACGCCGCGCGTGGCGAGCGCGGCCATGGCCATGGCGACGGCGCGGATCGAGCGCGAGTACAGCGTGGTCGGCTTCTCGGCGGCGTCGGGCGGGTACGGCGGCAAGTGGGGCGGGGGAGTCTCCGGCCTCTTGCCGCTCTCGATCTCGCCGGAGCAGCGGCTCGACGACGTGCTGCGCGCGGTGGAGGGCCTCCCCTTCGGCGGCACCGACTGCGCTTTGCCGATGATCTGGGCGAAGCGGAACCGGGTGGAGGTCGATTCGTTCGTCATCTACACGGACAACGAGACCTGGGCGGGCGACGTTCACCCGTTTCAGGCGCTCAGGGAGTACCGGCAGGCGATGGGCCGACCGGCGAAGCTGATCGTCGTCGGGTTGACGTCGACCGGCTTTTCGATCGCCGACCCGACGGACCCCGGCATGCTCGATGTCGTGGGGTTCGACGGGGCGGCCCCCCAGGTGATGGCGGATTTCACCCGGGGTGTCTCGTGACAGACAGCGTGACGGACGGGCTCCGCCGGCCCGTCCGTCCGACGCCGGGGCGCCGCGCGGGCGCCCCTCCTGCGGGACGCCGCCATGATGGATGGCACCTGTTCTTCATCTTTTGCCCGGGCTCGCCCGGGCCGCCGAAGGACAGTTCTCGTGGTTCGACTCCAGCGTCCCGCTCCCAGGAGCTGCCCCCGAGCCCGATCGGATAGGGGCCGGCCTACGAAGCCGGTCGATGCGGGTTCGAGTCCCGCCGGGGGCGCCGGGATCCCGCCCTCCGTCGTCCGCATCATTGCCCGACCCGGGCCGAAGGACGACGGTTCTCGGATCCCGACCTTGCCGCTGTAGCTCAGCCTGGTAGAGCACCTATGCCGTTCTCCGCCCGCTTGCCCGACCCGGGCCGAAGGAGGACGGTTACCGTAACCTAGGATGTCGCGGGTTCGAGTCCCGCCGGCGGCGCCGCTTTGCCCTCGTATGCATCTGGTGAAGCAGCCTGATTGTCGATCAGGTGAGGGGAGTTCGATCCTCCTCGGGGGCGCCTCGGGAGCTCTCCGGAGCTCCTGCGAAACGGCTTGATTGCTTCATTATCCGGCTCTCTCCAAAAAGAGCGAGCTTGGTCCAACGAGACCGACTGCTCGCTGTCCAATGCACAAGGAGATGACGATGAAGATCTGACGCGATGATCGCTGGTCCGGGGTGATAGTTCAACCGGGAGAACACTGCCCTCGCACGGCAGGGATCGAGGTTCGACCCCTCGTCGCTCCACCGGACGGGCCGAAGCTCGTGGGTTACCATACCTGTTACGTGTGCCCCCCACGGCGTCCCTTGCCCGTCCGTTCGTCTCGTCGCCGAGGCGGGCCGCCGGCCGGCGTGCCGCACTTCGTGCGGGCGCGCGCGGCGCCCGGCGGCCCGCCTCCTTTTTTTCGTCGTAACCTGCGGTGGTAGCTCAAAGGTAGAGTGCGAGCGTGCCAAGCTCGCGACGGGAGTTCGATTCTCCTCCACCGCTCCATCCCTGAGCGCAACGACAGATCTCTGGGTGTGGCTCAACCTGGTAGAGCACCGGCTTCGGGAGCCGGGGACTGGGGGTTCGAATCCCCCCACCCAGACCGCGGAGAGGCGAAGCCTCGCCGCGACGCGCGACGGAGATCCCTGGGTGTGGCTCAACCTGGTAGAGCACCGGCTCGGGGAGCCGGGGGCTGGAGGTTCGAATCCTCTCACCCAGACCGCGGCGCGCGGATGTCACCGTGACGGAACGGCATACGTGGCAGGCTGAGATCCTGCGCCCTTCGGGGTATGTGGGTTCGAGTCCCACCGGTGACACCCTGCCCGGGTGGCGAAACGGCAAACGCTGCTGGCTTAGACCCAGCCTACTGGGGGTTCGACTCCCTCCCCGGGCACCGATCGCACGTGACCTGGAGCGACATCATGAAGAGAAAGAGACGATAACGAGGTGGGCCATGACCGCGCAGACGCTGCTTTTGACGCCATGGATGGTGCCCCATAAGGTCATCCCGTGGCAGACCGCTGTCACGATGAGCTTCCTGGGCAAGGTGGAGGTCATCGAGGAGTACGACGACGTCATCCGGTCGCCGTCGCTTTCCATCAAGGCGCCCGCGGTGGTGCGGCTGAAGCGACCGACGCTGGGGATGAAGCGCGGCGTGAAGTTCTCGAGGATCAACGTCCTGCTGCGCGACGGCTTCCGCTGCCAGTACTGCGGCGTGAAGAAGGAGGCACGCGAGCTCAACTATGATCACGTCATCCCGCGCGTGCAGGGCGGCAGGACCGTCTGGGACAACATCGTGGCCTCGTGTTACGCGTGCAACACGATGAAGCGGGGCCGGACGCCGGAGCAGGCCGGCATGAAGCTGCTCCGCGCCCCGGTGAAGCCGAAGTGGCTGCCCCCGGCGCCCGTCCTGGGTCTCAGCGAGCGGCGTATCCCGGAGCTGTGGGCAGGCTACTGCGCGAGCGCGGGATGACCCGCGCCCCGCGCGCCGGCGCGACGATGACGCCGCCTCACGGGCGAGTCGTCGGGCGCGCCGGCGCGCGTCGGGGCTTCCGCCGCCGGGCGGGCAGGTGCAGGATGGTCGGGCCATGGTGACGCGTCCGACGTCCGACCGCATCGAGGACGAGCTCGCGCCGTTCCCCGCGGTCCTGCGCGGCTGGCTCATCGAGGGCGAGCTCGGCCGCGGCGGGATGGGGCGGGTGTTCCGGGCGCGGCACCCGAAGACGCGGGCGCGGGCGGCGATCAAGGTGCTGCTCGGCGACTATGCCCGACGGCCGGACGTCGTGGCCCGCTTCCGGCAGGAGGCGATCGCCGTCAACATCATCAACCACCCGGGAATCGTCCGCGTCTTCGACTCCGGCGAGCTCGACGACGGCTCGCCCTACATCGTGATGGAGTACCTCGATGGCCGGGGGCTGCGCGACTGGGTACAGGCCGTGCCGCCCGCGGATCGGCCGCGGCAGGTGGTGCGGCTCGGCTACCAGATCGCGTCGGCCATGGCCGCGGCCCACGCGTCCAAGGTCGTCCACCGCGATCTGAAGCCGGAGAACATCATGGTGGTCGACGACGAGCTCGCGCCCGGGGGGAGCCGCGTCAAGATCCTCGATTTCGGTATCGCGAAGGTCCTCTGGGGGGGTCTCCCCGAGGTGCTGGAGCTCGAGGGGAGAGGCTCCCTGGCGCCCGCGTCCGTGCCCATGATCCGCACCGAGCTCTCGACGCGGCCGGCGCTGACGGTGGGCGCCGCGGCCGGCCCAGCGAGCGCCCTGGGCGGCGCGAGCGCCACGCCAGAGAGCGCCCTGGGCCGCGCGGGCGCCACGCCGGAGGGCGAGGCCCACGAGGACGACGCGCTCCGGAGCCTCCCCGTCGTGAGCATCGGCAGGCCCGCGATCAACCCCGCGCCGGTCGACGTCCCGGCCGAGGCGCTCTCCTCCGCGTCGGCGCGCGGGTCGCGCGCGTCGATCGAGCCCGGCGCGCCCGCGCCGCAGAGCGAGGGCGCGGGACAGCCCACGATGCCGTTCACGCAAGAGGGCGTGTGGGGCCTCGGGACGAGGAGCTACATGGCGCCGGAGCAGGAGCGCCACTCCGGGAGCGTCGACGTCAAGGCGGATGTCTACTCCCTCGGCGTCATCCTCTATGAGCTGCTCGAGGGCCGGACGCCCGACGCGCCGAGCGCGGCGTGGCCGCCCCCGATGAGCGCCGCCGCGCCGCCCGATCTCGTTGCCCTCGTCCACCGGGTGCTGGCGTTCGATCCCGAGGCGCGGCCGCGCATGGCGGAGGTGGCGAGCGCGCTTCACCGGCTCGGCCGGGCGAAGAAGGAGCTCGACGAGGCGCTCTCGACGTGGATCGCCGGCGGCAGGGCGCCGGGGCTCTTGCCGCGCGGCAAGGCGCTGCACGAGCTGTCCGCCTGGGCCCGGGACATCGACGATCTCTCCGGCCTGGAGCGCAGCTTCCTCGACGCGGCCGTCGCCGCGGAGGCGCGCCGCGAGCGCCTCACGCGGGTGCTGCTCGCCCTCGGCGTGGTCGTCCTGATGGGGATGGTCGCGACGACCACCGTGTTCTGGATGCACGCGACGCGAGCGCGCAAGACGGCGGAGGCCGCCGAGCGCGCCGCGCGCGAGCACAGCCGCCTCGAGGCGGCGGCGAACGCCTCGGCGCAGGAGGCGCTCGCGAAGATGAGCGAGGCGCAGCGCGCGACCGAGGAGGCGCTCGCCCTGGCGATGAAGGCGAGCGACGACGCGAAGAGCGCCAACTCTGCCAAGGAGTCGATGACCGAGGCAAAGCGCCTGGCCGAGAACGCCGAGCTCCGGGCGAGGCGCGCGGCCCAGGCCGCGGCCGCCGCGAAGGCCGAGGCCGACGCGCGCTACGAGCAGTCGAAGAGCGCGCTGGAGCGCGAGATCGCCGGCCTCGAGAGCGACCGCGAGCGCCTGGCGGCGCGGCTCGATCAGGCCGAGAGCGAGCGGGAGCGGGCGAGGGCCGCCCTCCGCTCGAGGGATCACGATCTCAGGACGGCGCTCTCGGAGCTGCGGCGTGAGTCCGCGCGCGTGGGCTGGCTCGAGCGCAAGCTCGACGAGGCCTCCGAGCGGATCGACGCGCTCGAGCGGCAGCGCGAGGAGTGCGTCATGCGGCAGCCCAGGGGGCAGCCGCAGCCCGATCCGCCCCGGGACGGGGACGCGGTCCCTGGACAGGAAGAGAAGGAGGAGATCGCGACGCCGCCGGCCGAGCCCCCGCTGGATTCGATGCCGCCGGCGCCTCTCCCGCCGTTGCCGCGCGGTACGACGATATAGCCGCTCGGTGGGGGGAGCGAGCGAGCGCGGGGCTCGCGCGCCGCGCGCACGAGCCCCGCGACCTCTTCGCTCGGGGCTAGCTGAGCGTAGGGATCTCCTCGCGACCGCGGTTGCCGCCGCGCGCGTCCACGATCCGCACCGTGCTCGCCTGGGGCCCCTCGTCGCCGTCCTCTTCCGTGTAGGCGACGCCCATGCCGATCTTCAGCTCGGAGAACGGCGCCGACACGATGCTTCGCTCGTGAAAATAGATCTCCCGACCATCGATCGTCGTGATGAACCCGTAGTCGTTGAACAGCTTGGTAATGACGCCTGCCGTGTCTTGCGCCGGGTGGGACTTCACCTCGCTCCGCTGCTCGTTCGCGAGCTTCTTCAGCTGGCGGCCGGCGCGCTGGAAGACGTCGCGCACCGCCGTGGGCAGCAGATTCCTGGCGGCCCGCTCCTCGCTCACGATCTCGTGTTTGCCGGCGACGTGGAGATCGACGCGCACGCGGTACTCGCCGCCCGTGCCCTGGCTAGCGTGCTCGCGCTCGACGACCACGGCGCAGCTGTTGATGTGGTCGTTGAACCGCTGGATCTTGTTCGCTTGCTCCCGGATCAGCTCCTCGAGCGAGGGGCTTTTGTCGATATGTCGGAAGGTGAGCTCCACTTGCATGCTCGCTCCTTTCATCCTGCGTCGCTGGGACGCGTCACTGCAGTCGATGTGAATCGCTGATTCGTACCAGCCGATTCCAGTACATGTGCGGGGTGTCTGACGTGGGCACCAGGTACTGTCCCGGCCTCGCGAGCATCTGCGCGGTCGCCCGGTGCGGCGCAGGTTCCGAGTGGTTGTTCTTCGCGACCATGAACACCTCGTGTGTGCCTGAAGTGAGCAGGTAGCAAGTTCGCTGCCACGGTCGCTCCGGCGTGCGGCAGCCGCGGGCGGCGAGCTCCGCGGTCGAGCAGCGCCGGGTCGGGTCAGGGCGGCGCAAGCTCTGCGCGACAGGCGCAGGTTCTTGCGTCCGTCGTGGATCTCCAGGCTGGCGCCGGGAGCGTGGCGAGGAGCGACGGAGCGTCCTCCGCTGGGGCAGTTTGCGACACGCGGGGCATCTCGCGTCGTTCCGTCACATCTCCTCGGAATGCCACCCGCCCGTCCGGTCTGGGAAATCGAGGTAGCGCGAGGCGAACGAGCTCGACCGCGCCGGGCGCGGGGGCTGACCATCGCAGCGGGCCTTCGATCGCGCCGAGCGACTCGGTGGTTCGCCCGCCGCGCCGCAGCCGTGCCGATCGGGAGCAGGTGCGCACGGCGCGTCGCCCCGGCGCTGGGCGGCACCAGGGGAGCGAGCGCGCCGCTCGCGCGGCCGCGCATCGGGCCGGCCGTCAGCGGGCGCGCCGGCCGTGTCCCAAGCGCCGCTCAGCGGATCTCGAAGACGTAATCCGTGTCGTAGGTGCGGACGAAGAGCTTGCCGTCCTTCTCGATGAGGAACGAAGGCCCGCTCTTCAGCGAGAGCTTCGAGACCACCTTGCCGGTGGCGCGCTCGAGGACATAGAGGAAATCTGGCTCGGCCGTGAAGCCGTAACCGCAGAGGAGATGATCTCCGCGCAGGACGAAGTTCTCCGCGTTGCAGACGAGCGGCGCGCTCTGCCAGAGGAGCTGCCCGGAGGCGAGATCGATGGCTGACAGGTAAGCGTTCTTGCCCTTCGAGGAGGCCGCGTACGTCCTGTGTCCCGACGAGACGTAGAGCACGCCGTCCTTGACCACGGCCCAGCCGACGTGGCCCCGCACGAACTCGGCCTCGTTGGGGGCGATCTCGGGCGGCGTGAGGAAGCTCTCGAAATCGAAGAAGGCGACGACCCTGTGCGCCGCGTCGAGGATCGCGACGAAGCGCTCCGCGGCGAAGCTCGGGCCGTAGAACAGGGCGAGGTGGTCGCCATGATCGATCGCCTTGACGAGCGGTTGATCGCGGTAGCTCTCGGGGACGAAGGCGGGGAGGGGGCGGGAGCCGCTCGCCTCGCCCGCGGCCGCGCTCGGCACCTGCAGCGTCGGCAGCGACAGGCCGTTCGCGGTGAACCACGCCGCCTCGTCCGTGATCTTGTTCTTCTGCTCGGCGATCTTCACGAGGCGCGGGGCGGCGGAGCTTCCGGCCGGCGCGGGCCGGACGAGCGCCTGGCCGAACGGCGGCGGCGCGAGCTCCACGGGGGACCTGCCGTCGAGCGACGATGCGCGCGCCGCGCCCGGCGCGCGATCGCCCGCGGCCTTCAGCGCGGGCTGCGCGGCGCTGTCGCCCGCGGCCGCTGGCGCGGGCCGCGGCGCTGGGGCGGCGACGTGAGACGACGGCGTCGCGGCGCCGGGGTGCAGCGAGGCGTCCTGGGAGGTGTGGGCCGGCGGCGCGGCGTCCGGCTGGCAGGCACACACGGCGAGCAGCGCGGCGGCGAGCAGGCGCGCGCGGCGCCATGGCTGAGCTGAAGGAGGGGTGACAGGCACGCGCGCAGCGTACCTCATCCCCCGGCCCGGCGAGCGCTACGCCGCGCCGCGCGGCGTCAGAGCTCAGGGAGAGGGGGTGAAGGAGAGGCGGAGCGAGTAGGGCCCCACGTCTGTCAGGCGGTACGCCTCGACGAAGATGATCAGGGGCACGCCGCCCTCGACGTCGATCGAGCGCCTCTCGTCCCTGTCGGCGATCTCGCTCTCGACGCACGCGAGCTGGCGGCCCGAGCAGCCCATCCGCACGTAGAAGCCTTGGTCGGTCTCGGAGGACAGCACAAGCCTGAGCGTGCCGTCGCTCGGCGGCGTGAACGCGTGGAGCCTCTCCGGCGTACCACGGCCGGTGCAGGTGCCCTCGAACACCGCCGTGCCGCCTGTCGTGTCGCCCGCGTTGCTGCCCAGGACGGCCACGGGCGCGTCCGCGCAGACGTCGTCGATCTCCACGGTGCACGCGGCGGAGCAGCCGTCGCCGGCGACGGTGTTGCCGTCGTCGCACTCCTCCGGCTTGCTGACGATCCCATCGCCGCAGGTGGCCGGCGAGAACACGAGATCCAGCGTGTATGGCCCCGCGTCGGCGGGCGTGCGGGCGTCGACGACGATCGGCACCGCCTGGTCCTTGTGCACGACGACCTCGAGCTCCTCCTCGTCGGGCTCGGCGCCCGAGGCGGCGTGCTCATCCTCGCACGCGCTCTCGGTGGACGCGTCCGCGCATGCCGTGCGGGTATAAAGGCCGTGGTTGCTCTCCGACTGGAGCACGACGAGGAGCGTGCCCGACTGGCCGGCGGGCGGCGTGAACACGTGGATCTTCTCCGGCCCGGCGCCGGTGCAGCTGCCATGGATCACGCGCGTGCCGCTCGACGTGTCGCCCTCGATCGTCGTCGTCACCGGCGCAGCGCCCGCGCAGGCTGCGTCGACGAGCGGACGGCAGGTCGCGGCGCAGTCGCTGTCCGCGCAGTCGACCTGGCCGTCGCCCTCGTCGTCCTCGCCGTCGGAGCAATCGAGCTCGCCGAGCTTGCAGAGACCGTCGAACCTGTCGCACAGGCCGAGCTCCGCGCACTGCGCGTTCTCGGTGCACGCCGGGATGCACGCCGTGATCTCGCCGCCGATGTCGCTGCACGTGTAGCCGTCGCGGCACTCGTCGGTCGTGGTGCAGCGGCGGATGCACAGGCCCAGATCGCCGAAATCGACACAGACGCCGCCGTCATCGCAGGCGCCCACGATAGGATCGCAGAGGCCCGCACAGGCACCGGACGGCCAGCCCCAGTCGGTCTCCCTGATGCAGTACTCTCCGTCGCACGCCGCGTCGTAGGTGCACGCCGCGCCGTAGTTGACGGGCGTCCCTCCACCGCCGCCGGTGCCGGTGGGCTCGGCGCCGCCGGTGCCGCCGGTGCCGCCGGTGCCGGTGGGCTCGGCGCCGCCCGAGCCGCCGGTGCCGGTGGGCTCGGCGCCGCCGGCGCCGCCGGTGCCGGTGGGCTCGGCGCCGCCGCTGCTGCTCGTGCTGGTCGCGCCCGATGCGCCGGCGCCGCTGCCCGTGACGCCGGCGCCGCCAGCGCCGCCGGCTCCGCCCTTGCCTCCTTCGCCTCCATCATCACCGCATCCGGCGTTCGCCGAGAGCGCGAGCACCAAGAGACCTGCAACGAGTCGTACGTTCATCCACCCGCTCCACCACAAGAGAGATCATCGAGACGCGGGGTGCACCCCACCCCACGGCGCAGCTACGCCATCTTCAGCGCAACGACGTGGCCTGCCAACCCCCCGGTTCATGTCGCCGGCGCTGCGTGACTGCCGCTCTCGGCCGCCGGATCCGAGCGGGACAGCCGTCCCTTTCGCGAAAAGAGCGCCCACCGAGGCGGCGCGCGGAGCATGCGCGCACACCGATCCGCACGTGGGAACGCGTGCGTTCGCGTTCGGCGTCGCGTACGGTCGCATCGGATGAAGCCCGAGAAAACATTGCTCCTCTCCCAGTCCGATGTGGTCTCCCTCCTCGCGATGGACGCGGCGATCGCCGCCGTGGAGGCGGCGTTCGCGGCGTACGGCCGCGGCGAGGCCGCGATGCCGCCGAAGGTGTACCTGGGGCTGCCCGCCCACGACGGCGACCTCCGTGCGATGCCGGCCTACGCCGAAGGGGCGGCCGGGGTGAAGTGGGTCAATTCGCACCCGAAGAACCCGGCGCGCTTCGGCCTGCCGTCCGTCATGGGGCTCTACATCCTCAGCGATCCCGCCACGGCGGCGCCCCTCGCCGTGATGGACGCGACCCGCCTCACGGCGGTGCGGACCGGCGCGGCCGCGGCGATCGCGTCGAAGCACCTCGCGCGGCAGAGCCCGAGGACGCTCGGCTTCATCGGCTGCGGCGTGCAGGCGCGCTTCCTGCTCGACGCCCACCGCGCCGTCTACGGCGATCGTCTGGAGGTGCTCACCGCGGACGCGTCGCGCGAGGCGAGCGAGCGGTTCGCGGCCGAGGCGGGCGGGCGCGCCGTCTCGGTGGAGGAGGCCTCCGGCTGCGACATCCTCTGCACGTCCACGCCCGCGCGCGCGCCGGTCGTGCGGCGCGCGTGGGTCCGCCCGGGGGCGCACATCAACGCGATGGGCGCCGACGCGCCCGGCAAGCAGGAGCTCGATCCGGAGATCCTCCGCGACGCGCGCGTGATCATCGACGACTGGGCGCAGGCGACCGAGAGCGGCGAGGTCAACGTGCCGCTGCACGAGGGCGCCATGCACCGCGAGCACATCCAGGGGACGCTCGGCGAGGTGGTCGCGGGCAAGCTGGTGGGGCGCGGCGACGCGGCCATCACGGTGTTCGACTCGACCGGCCTCGCGATCCAGGACGTGGCGCTCGCGCGCGTCATCTACGCCGCCGCGCGCGAGAGGGGCGCCGGGACGGCGTTCGACTTCTTCAGCTGAGCGCGGCGCCTACGGCCTCCTCGCGCACCGCATGCCGAGGCTGTAGTACGGGGCCGACGGCGCGACGCTGACCCGCGCGGACGTCAGCAGGTAGCTCGGCGCGCCGAAGCTGCTCCCGCCGCGGACCACCCGGTTCGAGGTGTCCGTCAGGTTGGCGCAATCGACGCACTCCGCCGGATACGTCCCGTATCCATCCAGTATCCACTCCCGCATGCTCCCGCCGAGATCCGCCTGCGTCCACCGCCCATCGCCCTTCGGCGAGCGGGATCCGACGGGCACGATGTCGCTGAAGTCGCTCTGGAACGTGCAGCCTGGCGCCGCGCTCTCCCTGCAATCGTAGGACGCGTAGCTGGCGTCGATGGTCGTCGACTCCGGTGGATTCGACCACGGATACTGCCGCTGCTCGCTCCCTCCGGCCGCAGCGTAGTTCCACTCGGCCTCGGTCGGGAGGCGGCCCCCGTCCCACGCGCAGAACGCGAAGGCGACGTACCAGCTCACGCAGTTCATCGGCAGGTGCTCCTGGGCGCCTGCCTCCTCCGTCCACGTCCGCATGTCCGGGTTGTCCGGATTGCACATCACCGCGGCGCGCAGCGCCGCCGCGTCTGCCGGCAGCTCGCCGTTCCAGGCCGGGTTCCATCCGCTCCCCGGGATGCCCGGGTGCGCTCCCGCCTCGGCCGCGGGCTGGCTCCCGGGGTACGCCGCCACGAACTTCCGGAACCTCCCCACCGTCACCTCGAAGCGATCGAGTCGGAGGTCGCTCACCGTCGCCGACGACGCGGGATCGTTGCCGCGGTTGAACGTCCCCCCGGGCACCACCGCGCTCGCGCAGCAGCTCTCGGTCGCGCCGGGGCCGCACGTCGATGGCAGACCGTCGCAGCTCGGGGGGGGCGTGCACGCCGTCCCGCGGCACACGGGCGCCTCCGCGGGACACGGCTCCGGGGCGCCCCACTGGCCGTCGTCGTTGCACCGCGCGAGCAGGTTGTCCGAGCACCGCGCGTCGTCGGGGGTGCACTCTCCGGGACCGCCGCCGCCATGACCGGCGCCACCGCGGCCCGAGCTCGCGCCGTCGCCGCCGGAGCCGGCGTCGCCGCCGCTCGAGCCGGTGTCGCCGCCCGCGCCGTCGAGCGGGTGATAGTCCTTGTCGAGCCCCAGGAGCGCCGTACAACCGCTGGCCAGGACGGCCGGCGCCGCCCATACCCATCCCGCGCGCCTGCTGAGCATGGTTACTCCTACAGCCGCCGCGCGGGCGCTGTCCACCGCCGCGCGCCCGCGCCTGGCTCAGCGAGCGGCTGCGCCGCAGGACCGAGGAGCGGTCCCGAACCGCGCCTGCGCGCCCCTCACACCGCCAGAAACTCCCTCGCGATCTCGTCGCTGAACTCCGCCACGCTCCCCCGCCGCACGATCCCCCCATTATCCATGATGAAGTACTCGCTCGCCGTCGAGAGCGCGAAATCCAGGAACTGCTCCACGAGCAGGATCGCCATGTCGCCCTTCTTCCCGAGGTCTTTGATCACCTCCCCGATCTCCTGCATGATCGACGGCTGGATCCCCTCCGTCGGCTCATCGAGCAAGAGCAGCTTCGGCTTGCGCAGCAGCACGCGCGCGAGCGAGAGCTGCTGTTGCTGCCCGCCGCTCAGCGTCCCCGCCGCCCGCGCCTCGAACTTCTTGAGGATGGGGAACATGGACATCATCTCTTCGAGCGCCGCCGGGCTCGGCGTGGCGTCGCTCCTGGCCTCGAAGCCCATGAGCAGGTTCTCTCGCACCGTCAGGTACGGGAAGATCCCGCGCCCCTGCGGCACATAGCCGATGCCGGCGCGCGCCCTGTCGCTCGGCGACCTCGAGGTGAGATCCGCCCCGTCGAGCGCCACCTTCCCGCGCCGCGGCTTGAGCACGCCCATGATCGCCTTGAGCAGCGTCGTCTTGCCGACCCCGTTCCGCCCCAGGAGGCACGAGACCCGGCCGGGCGCGACATCCAGGCTGACCTGCGACAGGATGCAGCTCTCCTCGTAATAGACCGCGAGATCCTCGACCACCAGCATCTCTCTACCGCTCCTCCGCCGCGACCGCGGCCCGAGCGCCGCCGCGCGCGCCCCCCGCGTCGTGCGCCCGACCGAGGTAGACCTCGATCACCTTCGCGTCGCGCTGGACCTCCTCCACCGGCCCCTCGCACAACCTTCTGCCGGCGTGCAGCACCGTCACCGTGCTCGCGTACCGCCGGACGAACTCCATGTCGTGCTCCACGACCAGCACCGACCGCTCCTTCGCGATCTCCTGGACGAGCTCCCCGGTGCGATCGCGCTCGCGGCGGGTCATCCCCGCCACCGGCTCGTCGAGCAGCAGCAGCTTCGGCTGCTGCACGAGCAGCATGCCGATCTCCAGCCACTGCCGCTCCCCGTGCGCGAGCACCGCGGCCCGCACGTCGGCGCGCCGCCGGAGCCCGATCCGATCGAGCGCCTCGGCGATCTCCTTCTCCTGCTGCGCGGACAGCCCGCGGAGGAGCCCCGGCGCGCTCTCCCGGAAGCCCATCGCCGCCTCGAGGTTCTCGAGCACTGTGAGGCTGCCGAACACCGCCGGCGTTTGGAACTTCCGCCCGATCCCGAGCCGGACCAGGGCGTGCTCCGGAAGCCGGTGCGCCTCGACCGCCTCTCGCCCCGACTCCCCACCTCCGTGGAACACCACACGCCCGCTCGACGGCTTCGTCTTCCCGGTGAGGATGTCGAGCAACGTCGTCTTCCCGGCGCCGTTCGGCCCGATGAGGAACCTGAGCTCCCCGCGCTGGATGGAGAAGTCGAGCCCGTCCAGCACCTTGAAGCCGTCGAAGCTCACCGTCACCTGCTGGACCTCGACGATGTTGCCGCGGCTCATCCCATCGCTCCTCTGCTCGCTCTCGCGCTCATCTCCGCTCATGTCCGCTTCCTCCCCCTCAGCGCCCGGACGTCGCGGGCGCCTCGGAGCGCGCCTCCACCTCGCCGACGCCTACCGGCCCGTCGACGGCGGCCTCATGCGTACCCGCCGGCACGCCGCCCGCGTCGCGGCGCGCGAGCCGCGACGCGTGGCGGCGCAGGAAGCCGGCGATGCCCGTCGGGAGCAGCATGACCGACGCGGCGAAGAGCGCGCCGAAGCCGAGCTGCCACACCTCGGGGTACGACTCGCTCAGCGCGCTCTTGCCCAGGCTCACCAGGATCGCCCCGACCACCGCGCCGATCAGCGTGCCGCGCCCGCCGACCGCCACCCAGGTCACCATCTCGACCGACGGCATCACGCCCATCGAGGACGGCGAGATGAGGCCGACCTGGCAGACGAAGAGCGCGCCCGCGATGCCGGCCATGCCCGCCGACAGCGCGAACACCAGCGTCTTCAGCGTGACCGGGTTGTAGCCGAGGAAGCGCACCCGGTTCTCGTCGTCGCGCGTCGCCACGAGCAGGCGCCCGAAGCGCGACTGGGTGAGCCGCCGGCACAGGAGATACAGCGCCCCCAGGCAGAAGAGCGTCACGAAGTAGAGCACCGTCTGCGTCGAGGCGGCCCCCCGCGCGAAGCCGAAGATCGTCTTCAGGTTCGTGATCCCGTTCGTGCCGCCCGTGATCGCCTGCTGGCCGACGAAGAGGATCGACGCGATCAGCGTGAGCCCCTGGGTGATCAGCGAGAAATACACCCCCTGGACGCGGCTCCGGAAGACGAGGTAGCCCACCGCGGCCGCGATCGCCATCGGCGCGAGGACCACGGCGCAGAGGGCCACGACCGGCGAGCGGAACGGCTCCCAGAACAGCGGGAGCGCCTCGAGGCCGCTCCAGCTCATGAAGTCGGGGAGGCGCGAGCCCGACGTCTCCAGCTTCAGGTACATCGCCATCGCGTAGCCGCCCAGGCCGAAGAAGAGCCCCTGTCCGAGGCTCAGCATCCCGCCGTAGCCCCAGATGAGGTCGAGGCCGAGGGCGACGATGGCGAACGTGAGGAACTTGCCGAGCAGGTTCAGCCGGAAGTCGGAGAGCACGAGCGGCGCGACGAGGAGCGGCAACGCCACGGCGAGGGGCGCTCCCCAGGTCCAGAGGAAGGTGCGAAGGGCGGAGTCTCGAGGGGCCATGTCCGTGTCCTCTCCTATCGGGTGCGCAGGGCGAGCAGGCCTGTCGGCCGCCACTGCAGGAAGGCGATCACCAGCGCGAACACGAGCGCCTTGCCGAGCGAGGCCGTCGTCGACAGCTCGAGCAGCGTGTTCGCGACGCCGATGACGAGCGCCGCGATGGCCGTCCCGGGCAGCCGCCCGAGGCCGCCGAGGATGACCACCATGAAGGCGTCGACGATGTAGTTCGTCCCGAGCGACGGGCCGATCGAGCCGAGCTGCGTCAGCGCGCACCCGGCGATCCCGGCGAGCCCCGCGCCGAGCGCGAACGTCGCGGCGTCGACCCGGCGCGTGCGGACGCCGAGGCACGAGGCCATCTCCCGGTTCTGCATCACCGCCCTGAGGCGCCTGCCGCCCGCGGAGCGGTGCAGGTACGTGTAGACGGCGGCGATGCACGCGATCACGAGGGCGATCAGGAAGACGCGCTTGTAAGGCAGCTGCACCCCGCCCGACAGCGCGACGCCGCCGCTCAGCCACGACGGGCTCGAGACCTGCACGTTGGACGCGCCGAACAGGCTGCGCGCGGCCTGCTGCAGCACGAGGCCGACCCCCCACGTGGCGAGCAGCGTGTCGAGCGGCCTGCCGTAGAGGAAGCGCACGATCGAGAGCTCGAGCACGAGCCCGAGCACGCCGGCCACGAGGAACGAGGCCGGCAGCGCGAGCAGGAACCAGAGCCCGGCGTCCGTCCCCCCGACGAGCGGCGCGAGGTGCTGCCCGACGACGTACGTCGTGTAGGCCCCCGCCATGATGAACTCGCCGTGGGCCATGTTGATCACGTTCATCAGCCCGAACGAGAACGCGAGGCCCATCGAGATGAGCAGGAGGATCGAGCCCAGGCTCAGGCCGTTGAAGGCGTGGAGGAGAACTTCGTTCATGCTAGAGCACCGAAGCGGTTGAGACGCCGCGCAAGAGAGGTTCGAGCCGCAGAGGCACAGCGGGGACCACGGCGATCCCCCTGTGCGCTTCGCGCGGCCGGCCGCGCTACTTCGCGGCGAGCTCCTTCGCCCAGGGGTATGCGGTGAGGTACGGATCCGGCTGGATCGGCTTGCCCGTGCTCCAGACCTCGTCGATGAGGCCGTCCTGCCGGACCTTGCCGATGCGCACCGTCTTCCACGTGTGCTGGTTCTTCCCGTCGAGCCGGACGAGCCCCTCGGGCGCGGCGTACTCGATGCCTCCGGCGTTCACCGCCTCCTTCACCTTGGCGACCTCGGTCGACTTCGCCTTCTCGACGGCCATCTTCCAGAGGTAGACCCCGAAGTAGCCCGCCTCGATGGGGTCGTCCGTGACGCGCGCGGCGCCGTATTTGGCCTTGTACGCCTCGACGAACTTCTTGTTCTCCGGGGTCTCCGTGGTCTGGTAGTAGTTCCACGAGACGAGGTGTCCGGCGATGTTGTCGGCGCCGATGCCGCGCACCTCTTCCTCGGCGACGCTCACCGAGAGGACCGGCACCTTGTCGGCGGTGTAGCCGGCGTCCTTGAACTGCTTGAAGAACGCCACGTTGCTGTCGCCGTTCAGCGTGTTGAAGATCGCGTCCGGCTTGGCCGCGGCGATCTTGCTGATGATCGTGCTGACCTCGGTCCCGCCGAGCGGCAGGTACTCCTCGCCGGCGAGCTCGCCGCCCTTCGCCGCGAGCTGGGCCTTGATGATCTTGTTCGCCGTGCGCGGAAAGACGTAGTCCGAGCCGAGCAGGTAGATGCGCTTCTTGCCCTTCTCGAGCAGGTAGTCGACCGCGGGGACGATCTGCTGGCTCGGCTCGGCGCCGGTGTAGAAGATGTTGGGCGACTGCTCCAGGCCCTCGTACTGGACCGGGTAGAAGAGCAGGCCGTTCAGCTCCTCGAACGAGGGCAGCATCGCCTTGCGGCTGGCGCTGGTCCAGCCGCCGAACACGACCGCGACGCCGTCCTGCTGGACGAGCTTCCTGGCCTTCTCGTTGAACGTGGGCCAGTCGCTGGCGCCGTCCTCGATCACCGGCGTGAGCTGCTTGCCGAGCACGCCGCCCGCCTTGTTGATCTCCTCGATCGCGAGGATCGTCGCGTCCTTGACGGCCACCTCGCTGATCGACATGGTGCCGCTCAGCGAGTGGAGCACGCCGACCTTGATGGTGGCGCTGTCCGAGGCGGGCGCCGCCCCGGGCGAAGCCCCCGGCGCCGGCGCCTCCTTGCCCTCGTTGCCGCAGGCGGAGAGCAAGGCCGCGCCGGCGAGGGCCGCCGCCGCGACGCAGAGCGACCGCCGCCGAAAGGAGCCCGCCGCCGGCCGCTCCTCGACGCTCAGCCCAGACGTGAACATATTCAACGCATCCTCCTTGGGTGCCGGTGCGCGTTCGATGCCCTGCATCGACGCGGCGCGGCGAACCGACTGCACAAGAGCCGTTGGGAAGCTCGGGAGTCGGCAACTGGAGACTCCCGGCCGGACACCGAAGGACCGCCCCGCACAGCGAGGCTCGGCCCTCGGACAGGGGCCAGCGACACGACGTCGTGGTGAGATGTCTTATGCCGAGCGCCATGTTTCCTCGAGGTTTCGTCGAGATGAAATGTCGACCGGCCGGGGGACGAGGTGCGCTTTCCGCAGCGTCAATCGGGGTCCCCGATCACAAAGCGAGTCTCGACAGCGCCGCGGCGATGCGCGGGCGGAACGCCGCGGGCGGCGAGGCGGCGCGCGCAGGCGGAGCCGCCCCAGGCGCCCGCGCCGGAGCGCCGGCCCGGACGTCCGACCCGCCGCGCCGGTGTCGCTGGCGCGAACCGGTGTGGGGCGCTCTGTCCTCGGCGCGCACGAGCGCTGAGCGCTCCGGCGCTGTTGCGCGGAGGTGCGCTCTCCAGTGCAGCGAAAAACTTGTATCAAGAGCGGAGGAGTCCACGTAAATTGGTGGATGCTGTCTGCGCCCTGTGCTCGGACGACACGGAGGGCAGGCGGGGTGGAGCGTATGGGAAGCACGAAATCCATGTCCGGTGATGCGGATAAGCGATCCTCGAGCGGCGATGCTGCGCCGGACGGCGCGGCGGCCGGGCCGCGGGACGAGAACTCGGTGGTGATCTCTTTGAGCGCGCTGCTCGCGGTGGAGGCCGCCGCCGCGAAGCCAGCGGGCGCGCGGGGCGATCAGGGGCCAAAGGGCTCCGGGATGGTGGATATCCAGGGGCTGGCCGCCGGCGATGATCAGCAGCGCAGCAGCTATCTGGATCTCTTCCCGTTCGGCGGGCCGGAGCAGCCGGCGTTCAGGCCACCCGATCTCACGCCGGTGCCCTCCGAGGTCCCCGTCGATCTGCGTCCGCCGCGCGCGCGGCGGGCGGCGGGCGCGCGGTATGGGGTCATGGGCCTCGCGGGCGCCGCGGTCGTGGCGAGCGCGGTGTGGCTCGGCGCCCCGCGCGAGGCGCTCCGCGCGGCCGCGCAGCCCGGGGTGCGCTCCGCGGCGAGCGTGGCGCTCTCGCGCCTGCCAAAGGTGGAGGCGAAGGCCCAGGCCGAGCGCGAGGCGGCGACCTCGCCGAAGCGCGGCGACAAGGCGAACGAGCGCACCGCGCGCGGCGCGAAGGCCCGGCCCGCTGCCCCGGGAGGCGCGGGCAAGGCGGCGGCGAGGCGCGCCGAGAGCAGCGGACCGGCAGGCGGCGGCGCCGCCCCGCCGAGCCTGGGCGGCGCGCGCGCGGCGAGCGATCCCTGCAAGGGCGATCTCGACTGCGCCATGCGGCGCGCGACGGGCGGCTCGTAGCGCCGCGCGCCCCGCGAGGCGCCCGCGAACTCCCTGCTTCGCGGGAGCTCAAAGCGCTTCGTCGGAGCGCAAAGCAAGCTGCCGAGGCGTCTCGCCGGCGCGCTGGGCCGCGCGGCTCAGCCCGGCTGCGCGGCGCGGTCGTCCGGACGACGCACCGCTACAAACAGGTCGGAACCGCTCGCCCGCTCGCCTGTAGGGCGATGTCACACGGGCGAGCTCTGCCGGCTTCGTGTCTTCGCACGAACCGCTGAGCACGCCTCCGCTCGTGGTGCATCTCGCCGTGGCCCCGGAGAGCAGGTTATCTACGCGGCGCGCTCGATCCCTCGCGTCGCGTCCGTGGTAGGGTCTGCTCCTGCTTCACAAATTCGCTGATGGCCGATCGCGCACACACCATGGCGGGCGCGTTTCGCGGAGGCGCATGCCCGCCGAACGACCGCCGGGAGGCGCCCCCTGGGCGCAGCTGTGAGCACGCAGCGGATACCATCGCGTAAATTTCTGGTGTAGGAACAGAACCCGGCGCCAACGGCGGCGCTGAAGTGCACAGGAAGGGCTGCCGGGCGGCGTCGCCCGACGCGTCCTTCCCCATGAGCAGCGCAACTCTTCTTGTCGGAGGATTCAGGGATGAAAGCTTTCAACTTTGCGGCGATCCTGGTCAGCGTGTGTGCGATGGCGGCCTGTACGGTCACCGACGGCAGCGGCGACGGCGGCGAGGGCGGCACCGGCGGCGAGGGCGGCGCGGGGACCACCACGACGACCACCACGTCGGGGACCGGCGGTGAAGGCGGTACGGGCGGCGAGGGCGGCGCCGGTGTGTGCGCCGAGGAGGCCGCGGATGACTGTCAGACCTGCTGCGATACGGAGCTCCCGGACGAGAGCGCGCTCATCGCGGGTTACATCTTCTCTCAGTGTGGCTGTGCGGCGGATTCGCCGTGCGCCGACGTGTGCGACACGACCGATGCCACGACCGACTCCTGCTCCGACGAAGGTGGCATGACGGACGTGACGAACCCCGACTGCGTGATGTGTCTGAACGACCTCGAGGCGGACGCTCCCTGCTACGAGGCCGCCGCCACGGACTGCGAGGGGGATGAGGACTGCAACCCGTACTTCGAGTGCCTGATCTCCTGCAGCGAGTGAGATCTCGCGAACGCTGAGCGAGCGCCGCGCGCCAGAGATCCTGGGGCGACCGGCGCTGGCCGGGCAGGACAGGCGACCACCCGTGGGTCGCCTGTCCTGTTTTTGTCGGCGCGCGGTCGAGCCAGCCGCCGGGGACCTTACGGCGAGAGCCGGACCAGCAGGATGTCGGCCGCGCGCGCCTGCGCCGCGACCCCGTCGAGGTCCACGCTCCCCTCGACGGTCCCCGCGAGCAGGACGTGGCCGCGGTCCACGAGCGCCGCGACGCCCGCCGCGGACCGGCTCCCGCCGCGCTCCCCGGCGCTGGGGCCGAGCCGCTTGCTCCACACGTGGCGCCCCTCGGCGTCGAGCCGCGCCACGACGATGTCGCTGCCGCGGCCGGCGCCGTCGAGCGGCCCGCCGCCGAGATCGGTCGGCCCCTCGACGGTGCCGGCGAGGACGAGCCCACCGTCCGCCTCGAGCGCGAGGTGCGGCGGCTGCTCCGCCGCGTAGGTCCGGCTGAAGCGGTGCTCCCGCGCGGCCCCGAGCTCGACAACGAACGCCGAGAACCCGTCCGAGAACAGCGCGCTGCCGCCGCCGAGGCTGAGCAGCCCCTCGAACGTCCCGCTCAGCGCGATCTCGCCGCCCGGCCCGATCGCGATGTCGCCCCCGCGCTGGCGGCGGCCGTCGCCGAAGGACCGCGACGCGACGTGCTCGCCGCCCTCGTCGAGCTTGGCCAGGAAGAGGTCGCTCATGCCCGCGGACGAGAGGTGCGGCGTCCCCGCGCCGAAGTGGAGGTCGCCCTCGAAGGTCCCCGTCAGGAGCACGTCCCCGTACGCGTCCACGGCGACGCCCGTCGGCTCCTGCGTCCCCGGCCCGTCGAAGACCCGCTCCCAGAGCTGCTCACCCTCGGGGCTGTACCGGGTCACCTCGACGTCGCTCCCGCCGTGCCCGAGGAGCGCCGACGCGACCACGACGTCGCCCGCCGCCGACATCGCGACGTCCTGCGGCTTGCCCGAGAGCAACTCGCTCCAGCGCACCAGCCCGCCGTCGGCGTCCAGCTTGATCACGAACCCTTGCAGCGAGTCCGCGGTGAGCTCGGCGTCCATCATGCCCTCGAGCTCGCCCACGATCGCGACATTGCCCTCGGCGTCCACCGCGAGCGCCCGCAGCGCGCCTTTCCCCTCGCGGACGAGCCGCCGCACCCACGCGACCGCGCCGTCCGCCTCGATCCGCGCCACGAAGATGTCCCGATCGGCGCCGGTCGGCATCGGGCCGGCGCCGAGATCGAGGGAGCCCTCGAACTCGCCGCCCAGGATCGCGAAGTCCCGGCCCGCCGCGAGCGCGCGCGCCCACTGGTGGCCGGAGCCGCCGAGGAGCGCGCCGAGGACCCCGCCGGGGATCACCGCGCCGCAGTCGCCTCCGCCGCTGCAGTCCTCGTCGGCCGGGGTGGCGCAGTCCTCGGCGCGCGGCGTGATCTCGCCGGTGCACGCCCCCCACCGGCCGTCGCTCCCGCACGTCCGCTGGCCGGCGCTGCACGCGCCGACGCCGAGGGTCCCCGGCGGGCCGCCGTACGGGCACGCCTCGACCGCGCCCGGGGCGCAGGCGCAGACGCCGCCGTCCGCGGGGTCGCCTGCGCCGCCGTCCGCCTCGTCGACCGCGCCGTCGCAGTCGTCGTCGGCCGCGTTGCCGCAGCGCTCCGGCGCGGGGGTCACCTCGCCCTCGCAGGGGCCGTAGCCGTCGCCGGCGGCGTTGCACCGCCGGAGGCCGGTCCGGCAGGCGCCGACCCCCTCGGTCGCCGGCGGCCCGGTGTAGCAGGCGACGGCCGAGAGCGGCTCGCAGCGCTCCTCCACGAGGATGCCGTCCTCGAGCTCGAGCAGCGCGTTGCAGCCGGCGCAGCCGTGCGCCACGAGCGCCGCGAGCGCCCCGCGCGAGAGCCGTCCGACGATCGGGATCGAGCCGCGCGCGCGCATGTCAGTAGCTCCCGCCGACGACGAGCGAGAACGCCCCGGGGCCGGCCGTGGCCGCCGCCGCGGCGCGGCGCGCGGGCGGGGCGGCGGCCTTCGGCGGGGCGGTCCAGAAGAGCAGGCCGGCCGCGAGCAGCGCGGCGGTGCCGGCCGAGAAGGCGATCGTCGAGGCGGTGCCGGCCGCCTGCGCGTCCTCGCGCAGCGCGACCCCGGCGGCGTCGCAGCGGCTCCGCGCGTCGCAGTGGCCCCGGTTCGAGGCATCCCGGCGGGCGATGGCCTCCAGGCCGAACGCGGCGCCGAGGCCGAGCCCCACGAGGCCGGCGCCGCCGCTCGCGAGCGCGATCACCCGCTGCGCGCGCCCGCCGCCGTCGCCGTCGCTGCGGCCGGCGCTCGCCAGGAGGCGAGGCGCCTGCCCGCCGGGGCCGGGCAGCGCCGCGGAGGGCGCGCGCGGGGGCGGATCGTGCTCCAGGGTGGGCACGTGGACGAGCTCGCGCGCGCCGTCGGGCGGGACGGCGCGCACGGTGGACCAGCGCCTCCTGCCGGGCGCGCGCGCCTCGACCGTGTGCGTTCCAGGATCGACCGGGAGCGCCCGTCCCCACTGCGCGGGCGGGATCAGCACGCCGTCGCGCCGGACCTCCAGGCCGGGCGCGGCGGTGGCCGTGGGCACGTCGATGGTGATGCGCGAGAGCCGCGGCTCGAGCGCCGCTGCGATCGCGGCCGCGCGCGCGGCGCGGGGGTCGCCCGCGCTCCTCGCGACGGCCGCGGCCTCGCTGAAGACGTTCCAGGCGCCCGCGGTCCTGCCCGCGCGCGCGAGGCACTCGCCGAGCCGCAGGAGGAGGTTGATCGCCGTCGGATCGAGGGTCCTGCCCTGCTCGAGCACGGCGCAGGCCTCCGCGACGCGCCCCGCGTCGAGCAGCTGCCTCGCTGCCTGATACAGCGCGAGCACCTGCTCCTTGTGCGCCCCGAGCTGACCCGGGTTGGGCTGACCCGGGTTGGGCTGGCTCAAGCCGGACGAACCCGGGTTGGGCTGACCCGGGTTGAGCTGACCCGGGTTGGGGTGGCTCAAGCCGGACGAACCCGGGTTGGGCTGACCCGGGTTGAGCTGACCCGGGTTGAGGTGCGAGCCGGACGAACCCGGGTTGAGCTGACCCGGGTTGAGGTGCGAGCCGGACGAACCCGGGTTGGGCTGACCCGGGTTGAGGTGCGAGCCGGACGAACCCAGGTTGAGCTGACCCGGGTTGGGGTGCCCCATGCCGGGCGCGGCGGCCGTGCCGCTCGCCGGCGAGAGGAGCAACGACAGCGCCGCGAGGGCACAGGCGAGCTCGCGCGGACGCGAGCAGCTGAGCTTCGGGAGAGCTCCTCGGCACATGGCGATCACCAGGGGCTGTCCTGCGTGCCTGCCGACGGCGGGGCTTCCGCGCCGCGGCCGGGCGCCGCCACGGGGATCGGCGCGCCGGCCGCGGTGCCCGGACCGGACGCCGGCACCGGAGCCGCCAGCTCCGCGGCCGCCGTCCCCGCCGCCCCCGCGGCGGCGACGGCGCTCGCCGCCGGCGAGCGCGCCTCGGTCGGCCCAGTCCGCCGCGATGCCCCATCGCGCCCTGCCGAGGGCGCATCCCCGGAAGCCCCCGACGGCTCCTGTCGCTCGGGCCGCCCCTGCGGCGCCGGGCCCACCCACGCCCCGGCCACGAGCGCCGTGCGCGCGGCCGCCCGCGGCGGTCTCCCGGCGCCCGCCCGCGCGTGCGCCGCGCCTCTCGCCGGCGCGACGGCGCCGGCCCCGCCGCACACGTCCGGGAGCATCGCTCCGACGTCGGTCTCGGGCGCGCCGCACGCCGCGCCGTCGCCGCCGTGCAGCGCGTCGTCGCCGGCGGTGCGGGGCGCGAGGAGCGATCCGTCCGCCGCGGTGGTCCCCAGGGGCCCTGCGGCGAGCCCCTGCGGCACCCCGGCGAGGTGCTGCGGGCTGGCGCCGTCGGACCACGCGACCCCCGTCGAGCGCGGCCACCCGGGCGGCGCGACGGTCGCGGCCAGCGCGGCGCTCGCGGAGAAGGCGCCGGCCGCGAGCCAAGCCCGCCTCGGGCGGCGGACCCCGGATCCCGGCGCCTCCGACGGCCGGATGGCGGTCGTGGGCGGCCGGACGGCGGACGTGGGCGGCCCCTCGTCCAGCCACGTGTACGTCGGCTGGCTCCGGTGGACCGCCGTGGGCAGCGTCGCGTCGGGCGGCCCGCGCAGCGCGAACGGCGAGAGCGCGGCGGCGAGCTCGCGGGCCGAGGCTGGACGGCGGGCCCGGTTCTTCTCGAGGCAGCCCATCACGATTTCCTCGAACCCCTCGGGCAGCTCGGCGCACGCGCTCCGCAGCGGCCGGGGCGCCTGCTCCGACACGACGAGCACGAGCTGCTCCAGCGTCTCCGCGCCGAACGGCAGCGCGCCGCTCACGAGCTGGTAGAGCACCACCCCGAGCGCCCACAGGTCGGCGCGCAGGTCCACGTCCTTGGGCGTGAGCATCTGCTCGGGCGCCATGTAACGGCGCGAGCCCATGACCGACCGCGCCGTCGTCATCTCGAGCCCGTCCTCCTCGGGCCTCGCGCACGTGAACTTCGCGACCCCGAAGTCGAGCACCTTGACGAGCGGCGTGCCGTCGGTCCGGTACGTCAGGAACAGGTTCGCGGGCTTCAGGTCCCGGTGCACCATCCCGAGCGCGTGCGCCTCCATGAGCGCGACGCAGGCCTGGCGGACGTACTCGGCCGCCTCGTCCACCGGCAGCCGCCCGCGGCGCTCCACGATCGAGCGGAGATCGTTGCCCGAGAGGTGCTCCATCACGATGTACGGCACCGGCAGCGCGACCCCCGCCCTCGGCGCGAGCGCGCCCAGGTCGTAGACCCGCGGCACGTGCTCGGTCTTCAGCCGGAACATCCCGCGCGCCTCGCGCTGGAACCGCCTCAGCAGCGCCGCGTTCCCGCAGTGCTCCGCCCGCATGAACTTGATGGCCACGAGCTCGCCCAACGACAGGTGCCGCGCCGCGACGACGGCCCCCATCCCACCGATCCCGAGCAGCCGCTCGACCCGGTAGCGGTCCGCGATGACCTCGCCGCAGTGCACGGGCACCACTCCCTCTTCATCGCTCACCACGCGCCCCCCACTCCGTCGCTCTGAGATTGCAGACCGGCCAGCCACGATCTCGGACCGGATGGTTCCTTGCAGGGCCACGCTCGTCGCGCTTGCCGCAGGCTCTGGTGAGATTCGATTCTCCGGAGAGGCAATGCGTCGCGTCGGCTGTCGAATTTTCCGGCGCTCCTGTGGGCGCGTGCGGGCGCGCTCCGTGCGCCGCGGGCGATCTGGAGCGCGCCTCCGCCCGGCACGCGCCGCCTGCGCGGTCCGCGTCGTCCGCGTCGTCCGCGTCGTCTGCGCATGATTGCAGCGCGGCGGTTCCTTTTCGGCGCTCGTCGCGATACATGCGTTCCGTGTCCGCTCTTCCCGCCCTGGTCTGCCGCGGTCTGGTCAAGCGTTACGGCGACGTCGTGGCCGTGAACGGGCTCGACCTCGAGGTGCGGCGCGGCGAGTGCTTCGGCCTGCTCGGCCCGAACGGCGCGGGCAAGACGACCACGGTGGAGATCCTCGAGGGGCTGACCCGAGCCGACGCCGGCGACGTCGAGGTGCTCGGGGAGCGCTGGACGGGCGACGGCATCGCGCTGCGCCGGCGCCTCGGCATCCAGCTCCAGGAGACGCGCTTCCCGGACAAGCTCCGGGTCGGCGAGGTGATCGCGCTGTTCCGCAGCTTCTACCCGCGCGGGCTCGACCCGGAGGAGGCGCTGCGCCGCGTGTCCTTGCAGGAGAAGGCGGGCGCGTTCGTCCGCGGGCTGTCGGGCGGGCAGAAGCAGCGGCTGTCGCTCGCCTGCGCGCTCGCGGGCGACCCGGAGGTGCTCTTCCTCGACGAGCCGAGCACCGGCCTCGATCCGGCGTCGCGCCGTGAGATCTGGGACATCGTCGAGGACCTGAAGGCGCGCGGCCGCACGATCCTCCTGACCACGCACTACATGGAGGAAGCCGCGCGCCTCTGCGATCGGGTCGCGATCGTCGACCGCGGGCGGCTGCTCTCGCTCGGCACGCCGGCGGCGCTCGTCGCCTCGCTGGGCGCCGAGCACGTCGTGGAGATCGAGGTGGACGGCGCGCTCGACGAGGAGGAGCTCCGGGGCCTGCCCGGCGTGGAGGCCGTGCGCTCGGCGCAGGGGGCGCTCCGGCTCACGGTGCGCGACGTGGCGCGCGTGCTCCCGCCGCTGCTCGCGCTCTGCGCCGCGCGCGGCGCCGCGCCGAGGCGGCTCGCGACGCACCACGCGAGCCTGGAGGACGTGTTCATGGCGCTCGCCGGGCGGAAGCTCGCGAGCGAGGAGGCGGCGTGATGGCAAGGGGACTCCGCTCCCTGCGCGGCTCGCCGCTCGCGCTCCTCATCCGGGCGCGGGTGGTGGAGTTCCTGCGCGAGCCCGAGGCGATCTTCTGGATGCTCGTGTTCCCGATCCTGCTCTCGTCGGCGCTGGCCGTCGCGTTCGGGGGCGGGGCCGCTGAGCCGCTGCCGGTGAGCGTCGAGGCAGGCGCCGGGGCCGAGGCGCGGCGCGCCGCGCTCGAGGCCTCGGGGCAGGTCGCCCCCCGGGTGGTCCCGCGGGAGCAGGCGCAGCGGGAGCTCCGGACCGGCAAGGTCGCGCTGGTCGTGCTGGACACCGATCCGCCCACGTACTGGTTCGATCCGACGCGGCCGGAGAGCCGCGCCGCCCGGCTCGAGGTCGACGAGGCGCTCCAGCGCGCGGCGGGGCGCGCGGACGCGTTCCGCCCGGCCGCGCTCGAGATGACCGAGCGGGGCTCGCGCTACATCGACTTCCTCGTGCCCGGCCTGCTCGGCATGAACGTGATGTCGACCGGGATGTGGGCGATCGGCTTCTCGATCGTGCAGCAGCGCATCGGCAAGCTCCTCAAGCTGTTCGTCGCGGCGCCGATGAAGCGCTGGCAGCTCCTGGTCGCGCACCTCGGGGCGCGGCTCGTGTTCCTGGCGATCGAGGTCGTCGCCCTGCTCCTGTTCGCGGTCCTCGCCCTCGGCGTGCCGATCGCCGGCTCGCTCGCCGCGCTCGCGCTGGTCATCGTGGTCGGCGCGCTGTCGTTCGTCGGGCTCGGCCTGCTCGTCGCGGCGCGGCCGCGGACGCTCGAGGGCGTCTCGGGCCTGACCAACCTGGCGATGTTCCCGATGTGGATCTTCTCCGGCGTCTTCTTCTCGACCGAGCGCTTCCCGGCGGCGATGCAGCCGTTCATCCAGGCGCTGCCCCTCACGGCGCTGAACGACGCGCTCCGCGGCGTGATGCTCGAGGCCGCGCCCCTCGCCGCGCTCGCGCCCGAGCTCGCCCTGCTGGCCGGCTGGGGCGTCGTCTGCTTCGCGCTCGCCCTCAAGCTCTTCCGCTGGCAGTAGCCCCCGCACGGCGGCCAGCGGAGGAGCGGGGCGGTTCGCCGGCACCTCCGTCGCATCATGCTCCTCGGACCCGGCCAGCCCACCGGGCCACGGCGCGCGATGTTGTAAAATATTCTTAATTTCTATAATTTGAGACAATGCTGCCATCACGCTCTTTGCGCCTCCTTCTGGCTGTGAGCTCCAGTGTTACAGCCATGCTCCTGGTTGCCCCTCTCCCCGCGGCGGCGGCCACCTCGTTCACGACGTTCGAATCGGGCCAGGTCCGCCCGCTGGCTCTCTCTGCGAACGGCAAGCTGCTCTTCGCGGCGAACACCCCCGACAACCGGCTGGAGATCTTCCGCGTCCAGGCCGATCGTCTGCGGCTCGAGGCGTCCGTGCCCGTGGGCCTCGAGCCTGTCGCCGTGGCTGCCCGGGGCGACGACGAAGTCTGGGTCGTGAACCACCTGTCCGACAGCGTGAGCGTCGTCGATGTTCGAGACGCCAAAAGGGCGCGCGTCGTCCGCACGCTGCTCGTGGGTGACGAACCGCGCGACATCGTGTTCGCCGGACCGAAGCGCTCGCGGGCCTTCATCACCACGGCCCACCGCGGGCAGAACATCCCCTTCGATCCGCAGATCACGACGCCCGGCGTGGGGCGCGCGGACGTGTGGGTGTTCGACGCCAGACAGCTCGGGACCTCGCTCGGCGGCACGCCGCTCTCCATCGTGACGCTCTTCAGCGACACGCCGCGCGCGCTCGCGGTGACGCCGGACGGCAGCCGGGTCTACGCCGCCGCCTTCCACTCGGGGAACCGCACCACCTCCATCGACGAGAGCCTCGTGCCGAACGGCGGGGAGGCCGCGGGCGGATTGCCCTGGCCCAACACGAATTTCGAAGGCGTTCCGCAGCCCGAGGTCGGGCTGATCGTCAAGTTCGACGGGGCCCACTGGGTCGACGAGCTGGGTCGCCCCTGGGACGACATGGTGCGCTTCTCGTTGCCCGATAAGGACGTCTTCGTCATCGACGCGACCGCCAACCCGCCGCGTCAGGTGGACGGGCCAGGCGGCTTCTTCACGGGGGTGGGGACCGTCCTCTTCAACATGGTCGTGAACCCGGTGAGCGGGAAGGTCTATGTGTCCAACACCGACGCCCGAAACGAGCAGCGCTTCGAGGGGCCGGGCCTCTTCGCTGGCCACAGCGCGCGAGGCCACCTGCACGAGAGCCGGATCACCGTCCTCGGCCCAGACGGCGTCGTCCCGAGGCACCTCAACAAGCACATCGATTACAGCAGCTGCTGCGCGCCGGTACCGAACGCAGAGAGCGAGAAGAGCCTGGCGCAGCCGGCGGAGATGGCCGTGACGAGGGACGGCGCGACCCTGTATGTCGCGGCGCTCGGCTCGGACAAGATCGGCATCTTCGACACCGCGAGGCTCGAGGACGGCACGTTCGTGCCCAGCGCGGCGAACCAGATCCGCGTCCCCGGAGGCGGCCCGACCGGCCTCGTCCTCGACGAAGGCAGGCGGCGGCTCTATGTGCTCACGCGCTTCGACAACGCGATCTCGGTCATCGATACACGGACCCGCCGTGAGGTCGCGCACGTGCCGATGCACAACCCGGAGCCTCCGAGCGTCGTCCGGGGACGCCGCTTCCTCTATGACGCGTCGCTGAGCTCGAGCCACGGCGACTCGTCGTGCGCGAGCTGCCACATCTTCGGCGACTTCGACAGCCTCGCGTGGGACCTCGGAAACCCGGACGGCTCCGTGCTCGACAACCCGGGGCCGTTCTGTACCGAGCTCTTCGGCCTGGATCCGAGCCTCCATCCGATGAAGGGGCCGATGACGACCCAGAGCCTGCGCGGCATGGCGAACCACGGGCCGATGCACTGGCGCGGCGACCGCACGGGCGGCCATGATGAGCCCACCTCCCAGCCGGACAGCGGGGTGTTCGACGAGCGGGCGGCGTTCAAGAAATTCCGTGGAGCGTTCGTCGATCTGCTGGGGCGAGACCAGACGATCTCAGAAGAGGACATGGAGGACTTCACGGACTTCATCCTCCAGATCACCTATCCGCCCAACCCCATCCGCGCGCTCGACGACGCGCTCACGCCCGATCAGCTCGCGGGGCGCGCCTTCTTCGGGGGGCCCGTCTCGAGCATCCTCGGCGCCTCGTGCATCGGGTGCCACGTCGTCGACCCCGACGCCAACCCGGACGACCCCGCGCCGGGCTTCTTCGGCAGCGACGGCGGCTCGGCCAACGCCAACGAGTCCCAGGTGTTCAAGGTCCCGCACCTGCGCAATCAGTACCAGAAGGTCGGGATGTTCGGCATGGCGGAGTCGTTCGTGTTCCCGTTCGGCGGCTCGAACGCGCATATGGGCGACCAGGTCCGCGGCTTCGGCTTCCTCCACGACGGCGCCGTGGATACGCTCTTCCGCTTCAACTCCTTCTCCGATTTCGTCCAGACCCCGGAGAACCCCGGCGGCTTCGCCGTCGGCCCCGAGGGGGACCTCCTGAAGCACCAGGTGGCAGCGTACATGCTGGCGCTGGAGTCGAACCTGAAGCCCATCGTGGGCCAGCAGATCACGCTCACGTCGTCGAACGCCGCGGCGGCCGGCCCGCGCATCGATCTGCTCGTGGCGCGCGCCGACGCCGGCGATTGCGATCTCGTCGTCAAGGGCCGGTCGCACGGCGCCGAGCTGGGCTTTCTTTACCTCGGGAATGGTTGGTTCGACCCCGACCGCGCGCGCGAGCCGTGGCGATCGGACGCCGAGCTCCGCCTGCTCCCCACGGGGCGCGGCGGCGAGCTGACGTATACCTGTGTGCCGCCCGGGTCGGGCGAGCGTATCGGCATCGATCGCGACGGCGATGGCTTCCGCGACGGCGACGAGCGGGACGCGGGCAGCGACCCGGCCGACCCGAATCGGGTTCCGTGATGGGGGTGGCCGCGGCGTGACAGGCCGCGCGGGGGCGTCTGCGAGCACCCCGCCGGGAGGACGACCGTCGAGCGCCGCGCCGGCCGCGGCCGGGTGTTGCCCTGACAGCAATGGTTCCGCAGCGTGGGCCGTCCAGTGCTGCTCTCGCAGCACAGCTTCGTTGCAGGGGAGGGGAAGTGCCTTGCTCCCAGCCGGTGTGCCCGTGGCTCCGCCTCCGGGCACGACGCTTGCGGTGCGCGGCGCGGCTGCGGCGCGGCCGCGCGGCGGTCCGCGCGCGCGCCCACACGCGGACGCGAGGACCGAGGACATCCATGAGCGACCATCAACGAAAGATCCGTCTGGGCGCCTTCTTGCCCGGCGCAGGGCACCACGTGGCCGCCTGGCGGCACCCGGGCGCGCAGGCGGACGGGGGCATCAACTTCGCGCATTACAAGCGCGTCACGCAGACCGCGGAGCGGGCCAAGCTCGACGCCGTGTTCCTCGCGGACGGGCTCGCGCTGCAGAACCGGCCGGGGGCGCAGGGCCGCACCGCCTACGGGGCCAGCTTCGAGCCGGTCACGCTGTTCTCCGCGCTCGCGGCGGTCACCGAGCGCATCGGCTTCATCGCCACGGCGTCCACCACGTACGAGGAGCCCTACCTCCTGGCCCGCAAGTTCGCCTCGCTGGACCACCTCAGCCAGGGGCGGGCCGGGTGGAACGTCGTCACCACCGGCGGGGGCGAGGCGGCCGGGAACTTCGGGCTCGACGCCCACCCCGACCACGCGCAGCGGTACGTCCGGGCGCGGGAGTTCGTCGACGTGGTCACCGGCCTCTGGGACAGCTGGGAAGACGACGCCTTCCTCCGCGACAAGGCGTCGGGGGTCTACTACGACCCGGAGAAGCTGCACACGCTCGATCACAAGGGGAAGTTCTTCTCCGTCCGCGGGCCGCTCAACATCCCGCGCCCGCCCCAGGGGCACCCGGTGATCGTGCAGGCGGGATCCTCGGAGGCGGGCAGGGAGCTCGCGGCGGAGACGGCCGAGGTGATCTTCACCGCGCAGCAGACGCTGGAGGACGCGCAGGCCTTCTACGCCGACGTGAAGGGGCGGATGGCCAAGTACGGGCGCCACCCCGACCAGCTGAAGATCATGCCGGGGGTGTTCCCCGTGGTCGCCCGGACCGAGTCGGAGGCCCGGGCGAAGTACCAGGAGCTGCAGGACCTCATCTTGCCGGAGGTCGGCCTGTCGCTGCTCTCGGGGCTGTCGGGCGGGATCGATCTGTCCGGGTATCCGGTGGACGGCCCGCTGCCCGACCTGCCGGAGACCAACAACAACAAGAGCCGGCAGGCGCTGATGTTCGACATCGCCCGCAAGCGCAACTTCACCATCCGGGAGCTTTACCTCTGGGTGGCTGGGGCGCGCGGGCACTGGACGATCGTGGGCTCGGTGGAGCAGATCGCCGACCAGCTGGAGGCGTGGTTCACGCAGGGCGGCGCCGACGGGTTCAACGTGATGCCGCCGTGGCTCCCGGGCGGGCTGGACGACTTCGTCGAGCTGGTGATCCCGGAGCTGCGGCGGCGGGGGTTGTTCCGCACGGAGTACGAGGGCCGCACGCTGCGCGAGAACCTCGGGCTGGCCCGGCCGGCGAACCGCCATGCGAGCAAGGCCGGGTCGCGGGCGTCGGCGGCCTGAAGGCGCGCCCTCGCGGAGCAGGGCGCCTGGGTCCGGCGGAGCTGCGGGCGGCGGGGGCGGCGCCGATTCACGCGCTGGCGGCCGCGTTCGACGGGAAGGCGGTGCGGGCGGCGCGCGTCCCCGGGGCGGTCGCGCCGTGAAGCTCGGGCTGCGCGGCGCGCCTCAGCCGCCGTCGATGATCTCGATGCGGTTCCCGAACGGATCGTCCGTGTGGAACCGCCGCACCTCGGGCAGCTCGTCGCTCCAGCGCACGGCGTGGCCCGCGGCCTCGAGCGCTGCTGCGACGTCGTCGATGCCCTTCACGACGAGGCCGGGGTGCGCCTTGCGCGCCGGCCTGAAGTCGTGCTCCGCGCCGAGGTGGACCGCCACGGCGCCTGCGCGGAACCAGGCGCCGCCGCGCGACGCGAGGGGCTCGGGCTTGGGGACGTGCTCCATCCCGAGCACGTCCCGGTAGAACGCCACGGCGCGCGATTCCTGTCCGGGCGGCATCGCGAGCTGCACGTGATCGATGCAGACGAACGTGAACGGCATAGGCCAGGTATACAAGAAAGCAGGGCAGATCGCGAGCGGCGTCGGGCGCCACATGCGCTGATCGACGCGCCGTCCGGCGGATGGTTATCGCAGGATTCGCGCGAATCCATGCGTCGTTTGCCGCCTCTCTCGACCGCTCCGCCGCGATTGACGAGCTGACTGTGTCATCCAACGTAGTCGGGGCTGGCCAGCTGTGTCGCGGCGACTCTGTCGTCTTTCAACGCGGCGGTCGAGCGATCTTGTCTCGCCCTTCAATCAGGAGATTCCACATGGCTGAATCGAGGAAGATCGTCGTGCTGCTCGCAGCCTCGTTGTCGGCGGCGCTCGCCGGCTGTATGGCGGCGACGGACGAGGGGGATGGGCGGGAGGCCCCCTCTGCCGCCCTGGCGCCGGCGGACGTCGAGGAGAGCGTGGGTGAGGCGCCGGCCGCTGAGCATTGTCACGGCTGTCCGCCGGGGACCACGTACGTCGCCGTGGTGAACACCTGTGTCTCGGAGCCTGCCCGGTTCGATGCCACGCCGGGGGCCTACGGGTGCCGTTACGGCGCCATCCTGACGGGTCGCGGCAACGTCATCTGTTTGCCGGCCTCGGAGTGGGGGCCCGTGCCCCCTCCTGTCGTCGCGATAGGCGGCGGTCTCCCTGGCCCGCAGCCTGGCGACTGGCCCCCGCCCGGCGGCGGTCTCCCTGGCCTGCAACCTGGCGAGTGGCCCCCGCCCGGCGGCGGTCTCCCTGGCCTGCAACCTGGCGAGTGGCCCCCGCCCGGCGGAGGCCCCCCTGGCCCTCAGTTCGGTGACTGGCCCCCTCCGTCCGCCGGCCTCGGCGCGCCTGTCCCCCAGGATCCGCTCGCCCCGTTCCCGTGAGGCTCCACCCATCGCTCTCGTGAAGGCGGTAGGCCCCTTCCGGGGCCGAGCAGCCGCGGCCTCCCGGGCTCCGCCGCTCAGCCGCGCCCCGCCGCGCCCGCCGGATCCACCCCCATCGTGCGCAGCCGCTCCTTGATATCGTCGGACAGGCACATCCGCGACACCATGTCCTCGAACGTGTCCCTCCGCCGGATGAGCCGGCTCTTCCCGCCGTCGACGAGCACCTCCGCCGGCCGCAGCCGGCCGTTGTAGTCGTAGCTCATCACGTGCCCGTACGCGCCCGCATCCATCAACACGACCACGTCCCCCTCGGCCACGTCCGCGGGGAGCTCGCGCTCGCTGATCCACATGTCCGTGTTCTCGCAGACCTGCCCCGTCATCGCCATCGGGGCCGTCTTGCCGCGGCGGCCGTTGATCCGCACCTCGTGATACGCGCCGTACATCACCGGCCGCGCCATCGTGTTCATCGAGATGTCCGTGCCGATGATCGTCTTGTATCCCTGCTTGATCGAGATCACCCGCCCGAGCACGTAGCCCGCGTCCCCGACGAAGTAGCGCCCCGGCTCCATGACGAGGCGCGGCGCCTTCATGCCGTGCTCGGCGCACTTCTTCTGCACCACCGCGGCGATCTCGCGGGCGACGGCGTCCACGTCGAGCGCCGGCTGCTCCCTCCGGTAGGGGATGCCGAGCCCGCCGCCGATGTCCAGGAACGCCAGGTCGAAGCCGAGCTTCCGCGCGACCGGCCCGATCAGGTCGAGCAGCTTGGCGGTCACGTGCGCGAAGCTCTCCGGCTTGTTCGCCTGCGAGTGCGGCATCATGTGCACCCCGAGCCGCTCGACCCCGTTCTCCAGCGCCGTGCGGTAGGCGTCCTCCACGTAGCGCGGGTGGATCCCGAACTTCGCCGACGGCCCAGCGAACGGCTTCAGATCCGGCGTCGCGATGTCCTCGCCGCTCGGGTTGATCCGGAAGGACATGCAGCGCGGCCGCCCGAGCGCGAACAGGCGCCGCAGGATGCCGTGGTCGTCCACGTTGAAGATCACCCCGGCGCGCAGCCCCGCGGCGAGGTCCTCGTCCGAGAGGCTGTTGCCCGTGTAGATGATCTGCTCGCCCGAGAGCCCGAGCGCCTGCGCCAGGCGGATCTCGTTCGGGCTCGCCGCGTCCACGCCGGAGCCCTGCTCGACCAGGAGCTTCGCTATCTCCAGGTTGTTGCACGCCTTGATGGCGTAGAAGACCGACACCTCCGGGTAACAGCTGCGCAGCGCGCGCGTGAGTCGACGGAAGTTCTCCCGGATGCGCTCGGCATCGTAGGCATAGAGCGGCGTGCCGTACTGCTCCGCGAGGTCGCGGACCGAAATGCCCCCGATCTTGATATCTGCCTCTTGCATACTCCTCGTCGCGTCAACGCTTCAGAAACGCTTCAAACTCGAGAGAACACCCGAAGGAACCTTTTGCAGGTTACCAGTACACCAGCATACCATGTGCCACCGGCGGCCCGCAACGGCGCGCGCCGCGCGGGCCTTCCGTGCGGCCCGCCCGTCGGTCGTCGGTGCGCGCGGAGCGCCGCCTGCCGGCTACGTGGCGTCGGTGCGGCTGGCGTCGGTGCGGCTGACGTCGATGCGGCTGGCGTCGGTGAGGCTCATGCCGGCGCGGTTGGCGTCGGCGTGGTTGGCGTCGGCGTGGTTGGCGTCGGCGTGGTTGGCGTCGGCGTGATTGGCGTCGGCGTGGTTCGCGTCGCTGCGGCTGCTGAAGAGGTGGCGCCAGAGCGCGCCGAGCCCGCCCACGAACAGCGAGCCGTTCCGCTTGTCGATGTCCTCGGCCGCGGCGGGGTCGAACGGCAGCTGATGCGGGTCGATCAGCTCGAGCAGGGCGCGCTCGTCCGCCGTCGGCGACGGGTGGAGCCTCAGCCGGCACGAGCTCCCGGGCGTGCGCGGCCCGGTCGGGGGGCTCGCCAGCCCGTCGAGGTACGTGACGAGGTCGTCCGCCCGGTCGAACTCGGTGTCGCCCAGGTGCTCGCCGATGAGCGACGCGCGCACCCTGCGGATCGAGCGGCCCAGCGCGTCGCCCGGGTCCTCGGTCTCGACCGAGGCGTTGATCTCCGTGTCGATCGACAGGCTGCGGTTCGTCAGGTTGGCGGAGCCCATCGTGAGGAACCGGTCGTCGACGATCATCAGCTTGGAATGGATGTACGTGGCGCGCTCGGCCGTCTCGTCCTCGCCGCACGCCGGCAGGGTGTAGTAGATGCCGAGGCGGTGGCCGGTCTCCGCCGCCGTCGCGCGCAGCGCGCCGAGCACCTTGGCCTGCGAGAGGCCGACGGCGATCTGCTCCTTCATCGTCTCGGCCTCCATGTTCAACATGAGCACCACGTCGAGCAGCGGCCGGCCCTCGGCGCGCATCCGCCGCGCGATCGCCTCGGCGATGACGTGAGAGCTGAAGTACTGCGTCTCGATGTAGATGAAGCGCTCGGCGGCGTCGATGGCGTCGAGGTAGAGGTCGCGTATCTCCGTGCAGTTCGGGGCGCCGGTCGGCGCGCCGTGCGGATCGGTGCGGCTCAGCGTCACGCGCCGCGCCGCGATCGGGATGCCGCCCTCGGGCCGGTAGTCGGGGAACGTCGGCTCTGCCCCCTCGAGGTCCGGCAGCGCGATGGGCACGCCGCCGGCGCGCCGCCAGCGATCCGTGAAGATCTCGGTCAGCGCCCGGGCGACCTCGCGGCCGCGCAGGTAGGCCTGCACGTCGTGAAACGGCTTGTGCGGCTCCCCGCGGCTGACGCGGAACGGGTTCTTGTTCGCGTGGCTGCGGTCGTCCCAGCGGTGGTCGCACAGGTCGAGGCCGCCGAGGAAGGAGAGCTCGCCGTCCACCACCACGAACTTCTGGTGGTGCGAGGCGCGCTCGACGTGGGTGGAGTCGAAGAGGAAGTGCAGCCGGTGGTTCGTCCACTCGAAGACGAGCTGCTGCAGCCACTCGCGCTCGAGCGCGAACACGAGGTGGAAATCCCAGGCGAGGATGAAGATCTGGAGATCGGGGTTGATCTCGCAGAGGTGGTTCAGGAACTTGAGCAGCGTGATCGGGCTCGACACCTCCGCCTCCCGCCCGCCGCGGAGCAGGGCGACGTCGCTGTCGAACTGCCAGCCGGCGAGGAGCAGGTAGCGCCGCGCCTTGGCGGCGACCCGGTAGAACTCGGGGTAATACTCGTCGGCATCGACCAGAAGGCCGAAGTCGTCCACCGGGGTGCTACACCACGTGTGACGTCGAGGGTCGATGATCGTCGCCATCGCCCCTTCCTTAGCGACGCGCGAGGCGCCCCGCCAGGGCGCCGCGCGCGCCGAGGGCCGGAGCCGCCGGCGCCGCGCGGAGGAAACGGCGCGGCCTCGCTGCCGAGACGAGCACGTCAGACGCATGACACCAAGTCATCACGTTCGCTCCGCGGCATCCTTCTCGGGTCTTTGCCTTCATCTGTCGTTCGCGTCGTTCGCGTCGTTCGCGTCGTTCACGTCGTCGCGCCGCCGCGCCTTCACGTCGTTGCGTCCGGGCGCTCCGCGCCGTGCGGCGCTGGCCTCGCGTGCGCCTCGATGAGCCGCTTCAGGCCCGCCATGTCCGGTCGGTCTCCGCTCGCCTCGCCGACGGCGGCGAGGCGCTCCGCCTCGTCGCGCGAGAGGTCGGGGCATATCCACTCCAGCAATGCCGCCCAGTCCGGCGAACCGTCGCAGCTATAGCAGTCATCGGGGATCGGCGTATCGTCGGGGAAATTCCGGAAAGCAAAGTACGGCATCGCATCTACCTTTGTGCCGAGATCACCGGCATGTGGTCATCCCGGCTCGCCGCGCCGGCGCGCCGGCCGGTCGGCTATGGAGCCGGCCGCGCGGGGGAGCAAGCGCATCCACGCACGCCGCCCCCCGTTCGCCTCCGTTCGCCGCCGTCCGCGCCCGGAGGACGGCGGCGAAGCGGGCCCGCCGCGCCGCGGAGGGCGGTCAGAGAAGAAAAATCCACCCTGTATGAATTTGTCTGCCTGAGCGCTCGGGCGCTGACGGTTGAGCTTGTCCGGAGCGCCCCGCTGGGCTGATCTCTCCGCCGGGATGTACGACCTTGACTTGAGGGCGCTCGCTGTCCGCGGCGCGCTGGCGCTGCTCGTGGGCCTTCCGGCGGCGGGATGCCAGCTCGTCTCGGGCATCGACGCGATGGACGTCGACGAGTCGGCGGGCGGCGTCGTCGGCGATTGCGGGCCGGTGGGCGAGAGGTGCGGCGGGACGTGCAAGGAAGGCATCGTCACGCCTCCGGGCACCTGCAGGGATGACGGGACGTGCTCCGCCGAGCCGACCAGCTGCGGGTCGTACGACTGCGACCCGAGCGGGACCGCGTGCGCCACGAGCTGTTCGATCTACAACGGCTGCGTCGAACGCGCGGTCTGCGACACGATGAGCGCGACGTGCATGGCGTGCGGGGCGAGCCCGCCCGACCCGGCCCCGTGCGACGGCTGCGAGCGCTGCGAAGGCGGCAAGTGCATCACCCGGTGCGACACCGAAGGCGAGTGCGTCCGGGACCGGATGCTCGACGCCAAGGAGCGCCCGGCGCGGCTCGAGTGCAACGACCAGTGCAACAACATCCGCGTGGTCTGCATAGGACCGTACCCGTGCGAGGTCGTCTGCGGCGACGGCGGGTGTCAAGGCCTGCACATGCATTGCAGCCATGACGGTCCGTGTTACCTCGAGTGCAGCCGTTCGGGTTGCGCGAGCAACGTAAAATTGGACTGTGGGGCGAACACTTGCCTCGCTGCTTGCATCCTCGAGACCACCATCGTCGATCAAACGTGCGGGAGATCGTGCTCGTGCATGTCGATGTGCCAGTGATCCGCGCGGTCGCCGCGCCGCGCGGCGCGCATGACGGGAACGCGCGGGAGAGCGAGGGAAAGCGAGGGAAAGCGAGGGAAAGCGCGGCGGCGACGCGACACCCGCGGGACGCCTGGGCGCGGCGCCGCCCGGGATGGGGGTAGCCAAGACCGCACGAGCCCGATATTCTAGGGCTTTGCAACGACTTGCCCCGCGTGGGGCAGCCAGGACCACGCGACCCCTCGCTTGCATGGCTTCGTATGGCGACGTGCCCCCAGTGCGGTGCGGTGTACGATGAAGACGTCGAGGCGTGTTCGGCCGACGGCAATCCGCTCCTGCCCGCGGGCCTGAGCCTCCCCGCCGAGCCGCTCCTCGCGCCGCACACCATGGTCGGCGAGTACCGCATCGAGCGGAAGCTCGGCGCGGGCACCTTTGGAGAGGTCTATGCCGGCGAGCACCCGCTCATCGGCAAGAAGGTCGCCATCAAGGTCCTGAACCGGCGGTTCGCCGCGCAGCCGCAGGCCGTCGCCCGGTTCGTCGCCGAGGCGCGCGCGGTGAACCGGATCCGCCAGCGCAACATCATCGATATCTTCTCCTTCGGCGTGCTCCCGGAGCAGCAGCGGCACTACTTCGTCATGGAGCTGCTCGACGGCCTCACGCTGGGCGAGCTGTGCCGGCGCCGGAGGCGGCTGCCGTTCCCGACGGTCGTCCCCATCCTGCGGGGCATCGCCGACGCGCTCGACGCCGCGCACGAGGCGGGGATCACGCACCGGGATCTCAAGCCGGACAACGTCTTCCTCGCGGCGGAGCGCGACGGGACCTGGTTCCCGAAGCTGCTCGACTTCGGGATCGCGAAGCTCGCCGACGGCTCGGAGGAGACGAGCACCGGGGTCGTGCTGGGCACGCCGCAGTACATGGCGCCCGAGCAAGCGCGCGGGGAGCGGATCGGGCCGGCCGCAGACATCTATGCGCTCGGCGTGATGATCCACAAGATGCTGACGGGAAAGTACCTGTTCGCCGGGGGGTCCGCCGTGGCGGTGATGTACAACCACGTCTTGCATCCTCCGCCGCGGATGTCGAGCGTGTGCCCCGATCTGCCGCGCGAGCTCGACCTGCCGGTGCTCGCGATGCTCGAGAAGCGCGCGGGCGACCGGCCCGAGACCGCGAGCAAGGCGGTCGCCGCGCTGCTGGACGCCGCGCGGCGGATCGGGCTCACGCGCGCCAGCGCGCCGGACGGGCCGGCCTCGTCGCCCAGGAGCGCGACGTGGGCGCCGGGAGCGGGGAGCTCGGCCACCGAGGACGTCGCGCGGGAGAGCGCGACGTGGGCGCCGGGAGAGGGGAGCTCGACCGCGGCGGGCGTGGGGACGATGAGCGCGACGTGGACCCCGGAAGCGGAGCCCTCGGCCGCGGAGGGGATGGGGACGGTGAGCGCGACGTGGACCCCGGAAGCGGAGCCCTCGACCGCGGAGGGGGTGGGGACGGTGAGCGCGACGTGGACCCCGGAAGCGGAGCCTTCGGCCGCGGAGGGGATGGGTACGGTGAGCGCGACGTGGACCCCGGGGCTTTCGCCCGCGGCGACCGAGGACACGGCCACCGTGGAGCTCGGCGCTTTCCTCGAGACGGAGCCCCCGTCGACCGACGGGAGCCGGGCGCCGGAGCCCTCGGTCGCGATCGAGGGCTCGACCCTCGCGGTCACCGAGAGCGCGCCCGGGCGGATGGCCGGCCCTGGAGGCGCGAGCTCCCGTCCGGCCGGGGCGCGCATCGGCGCCGCGGATCCGGCGCGCGGCGCGGAGGCGGGCGGCCGGTCGTCGCTGCGCGCGCTGGCCGCCGTCGAGGCGCCGCCGAGCGCTCCGGCCGCGCGGGCGGCGCGGCGCTGGAAGCTCGTGGTCGCGACCGCCGCGGGGCTCCTCGCCGCGACGTGGATGTGGACCGCAGGGCGTCCCTCCGGGCTCCCCCCGCTCGTCGACGGCCCGGGCGCCGTGGCGCTCGCCTCGGCGGCCGCGCCGCCGTCGAGCGGCGCGCCGCCATCGAGCGGCGCGCCGCCGTCGAGCGGCGCGCCGCTCGCCTCGGCCGCCGCCGCGCCGGCGCCGTCGAGCGCCGCGCCGGCGCCGGAGGGCGCGCCCGCGGAGGCCGGGACGCTCGCGCCGCGGCCCGCCGCGCCGGCGGAGGCGCCCGCGGCGCCCGCGGAGACGGTCGTCGTGCGGCTGTCGGCCCGGCCCGCGGACGCCGACGTCTGGCTCGGCGAGCGGCGGGTCGGGAGCGCCCGCGACCCCATCGCGCTGCCGCGCGGGAGCGAGCCCGTCGCGCTGGTCCTGAGGAAGCCCGGCTTCAAGGACAGGAGCATCGAGCTCCGCCCGGACCGAGATCACGACGTCGACGTGAGCCTGTCGCCGCTGCCGGCGCGGCCGCGGCGCGCCGCGGCGGCGAGCCAGGGCAACGTGGAGAGGCTCCTCGATCAGCGTGAGTGAGCCGGGAAGATGAAGCGAGGGCTCTCGTTCCTCGGCTCCGGCGTGCTGCTCGGGGCCGTCGCGCTGTCGGGCGCGGCCTCCGCGCAGCGCGCCGATCGCGCGGTCAAGCCCGTGGCCGAGGCGCTCTTTCGACAGGGGCGCGAGCTCTTCAAGCGGGGACAGTTCCCCGAGGCCTGCGACAAGTTCCAGGAGAGCCAGCGCCTCGAGCCGAAGCCCGGGACGCTCCTCAACCTCGCCGTGTGCCACGAGAAGGTGGGGAAGCTCGCGACCGCCTGGGCCGAGCTCCGCTCGGTCGAGGAGATCGCGCGGCGCGAGGGCCGGAAGGACCGCGAGGGCTTCGCGCGCGCGCAGCGCGAGGCGCTGGAGGAGCGGCTCGCGCGGCTCGAGGTCAGGATGGCCGAGCCGCCCGCGGGCCTGCGCCTCACCCTCGACGGCGAGCCGCTGAACGGCGCCGCCCTGAACGCGCCGTTCCCCGTCGATCCGGGCCGGCATCGGGTCGCCGCCGCGGCGCCGGGCAAGAGGGCGTGGTCGACCGAGGTCGAGGTGCCGCCCGAGCGCGCCGCGATCGTGGTCGCCGTCCCGGCGCTGGAGGACGCGCCGCCGGCTGCGCCGGGGTCCGCGGGCGCGCCGTCGCCGCGCGCGGCCGGACCGGCGTCCGGGCGGGAGCCGCGGGCGGGGAGCGCCGGGATGGTGCTGGCCGCCACGGGGTTCGGCGTCGGCGCGATCGGGCTGGGCGTCGGGGCCGTCGCGGGCGCGCTCACGCTCGCGAGGTCCGGGGCGCTCGCCGAGGCGTGCCCGAACGACCGCTGCCCTCCGAGCCGGCGCGGCGAGCTCGGCGCGGCCAACACGCTGGCCAACGTCTCCAACGCCGGCTTCGCGGTCCTCGCGATCGGCGCCGGCGTCGGCGTCGCCGGCCTGCTGATGCTGCCGGCCCAGGGCTCGACCTCGGGCGCGCGCGCGGCGCTGACACCGGTGCTCGGGCCGGGCTTCATCGGCTTACGAGCGACGTTCTGAGAGGGGGAGCGGCCGCGTCTGCCCAGCGAGGGAGAGGCCAGGATCGACAGGAGAGCATCGCGCCGGCGCCACGTGCGCGCCGGCGCGCGGGCGCGTCAGGGGGAGGCGCAGCCGATCCGCTCGGGCGCGACCGCCACGTCGTCGTACCACATCGAGCGCGCGGGGCCGTGGAAGCCGAGGTAGCCGAAGCTGAACGTCTTGAAGTCGAGCTTCTTCCAGCCGGTCTTGTCGATGATCTTGGTGCCGTTGGCGTAGATCTGGACATCGCCCTTGGTGCCGTCGAAGTAGGCCTCCATGCAGTGCCACTGGTCCTTGGGCAGGCTCGCGCCGCCGCTCCCGCACCGGAAGTCGCCGCCCGTCGGCAGGACGACATCGTCGCGCATGTTCAGGACGATCTGGCAGTACTGCTCGGCGACCTCCACGTTGTCCCCCTCGTTCGGCTCGCCGGTGCCGGTCATGGCCTGGAAGTAGGCGTTGTGGTCGGACTGGCCGAGATCCACGCTGCTGCGCACGTAGAGCCGGACCCAGAACGTGGGACCGGGCGCCGGGACGGAGAGCATCCTCCAGTCGTAGCCGCTCATTCCGGGCTTCACGTGCAGCGAGCGCGCGCCGGCGTGGACGATCGAGGCGTCGATCTCCATGTTCTTCAGCGCGTCGGCCGCCTGGTACGACGGGCGGTACGTCGCGCCCTCCGGGAGCCCGTCGCCCTCGAAGTCGGCGCAGAACGTCGCGTTCGCCGGGCACGCGCCGGTCGGCGTGCCGGTGCCGGTGCTCGACGTGGTGCTCGTCGCGCTCGGCGTCCCGGTGCTGCTGCTGGTCGTGGTGCTGCTGCTGGTCGTGGTGCTGCTGCTGGTCGTGGTGCTGCTGCTGGCGCCGCCGCCGGCGCTGCTGCTGGTGGCGATGGGGTTGCCCGTGCCCGAGCTCACGCTCGAGGCGCCGCCGGTCCCCGCGCCGGAGCCGCCGGCGCCCCCCGCGTCCGAGCCGCCGTTCCCGTCGTCCGAGCACCCCGCCGCCGCGGCGGACAGGGCCAGACAGGAGATCCCAACCCAAGTGAAGCGTGCGATGTCGCGATGCAAAGAAGAAGTCATGTCGATGCCCGAAAGGTGATAGGCCCGCTCGCCGGAGCTGCGCGCTGCCGCAGCGCGGCACGGTCGCCGTCGTCCTAAGAATCCGCCGCTCGCGTCGGGGCGCGATCCGCGCTCGACGCGGCTCACAGCTCTAGCAGAATTCGCCGTACCCCGGGAGACGTTCTTCCTGATCTAGTCTTGTTGTAACTCTATGCAGCCCGTCGTCGTCACCGAGCCGCGATCGCCTCGCGCAGGCGCGCGAGCGCGCGCTCGTGCTCGGGCGACGCGGTGGACGCGCGCTGCTCCGCGCCCGGCTCGCCGTCCCATGCGTCGTCCGTGCCGAGGTAGGTGGCGCTCAGGGTCGGATCGACGCTGAAATCCAGGGGCAGGATCCGCTCGGTGCACGACGTGTCGAGGGGCGCCTCGGGATCGGCGATGAACTGGAGCAGGATCTCCAGGTCGCACGAGGTGCCGCCGCTGGTCGGGCTCTCGAGGCCGTGGGGGGCCCGCGGAATCATCACGAAGGTCTGGTTCGGGCCGGTGAAGTGGCGCTCGACGGCCTCCGGTATCGCGCTCGGGATGAAGTCGAGCCCCCCGTGGAGGAGCAGCAGGGGCACGCTCGTCGTGGCCCACTGCCCTGCGTAGGCGTCGGGGGTGTACCGCGGCCAGCTCTCGTGGACCGCGGCGGCGTCGTCCGTCAGCCCGAGGGCCACGTTGGCCTCCGCGAGGTACTGCTGCATCTCGGACGCGGGCGGCGGTGGGTCGGCCCAGAGCTCCGACAGCATGATGTTGTTGCGGAGCACCGGGGAGTAGAACCGCAGGGAGGGCGAGAGCGGCTCGGGGAGGGGAGCGAGCACGATCCCCGCGAGGTGGGTGAACGCGGCGACGTCGGCAGGAGAGCACCGGTCCAGCCGGTAGATCAGCGCCGGGATGAGCGGCCGCGGCGCCCATTGGTAGAGGACCTGCGCGAACAGCGCCTGGAAGACCGGCCGGTCATAGCCGAGCGCGGCCACCTCCGGGCACGCGCCTTCCTCGAACGCATCCAGGGTCTCCGTCATCGTCGCCCACGGATCGGCGCCGAGCTTCTCCGAGCAGGACGGGTCGGCGCCGCAGAGGCCCATGAACCGCTGGCCGAGGTCGTTGAGCCAGACATCGATGTCCGAGAGGCGCGAGTTGACGGCCAGCGCGGTGAGCGACACGGCCGTTGGCTGGTCGGGATAGAGCTGGAGGTAGCGGTGGCCCCAGATCGAGCCGTAGGAGCCGCCGAAGACGATGACGTCGCCGCCTGGGGCGCGCGTCCGCGCGATGGTCTCGCCGACGTCGCGCGCGGCGTTCGTCACGGTGTAGCCCTGGATGTCGCCGCCCAGCTCGGCCTTGATCGACGGCAGACAAGCGGTCAGCTCGGCGTCGGTGAGATAGCTGCCGGCCTCGCTCTCCGGCGTCTCCCCGTCCGCGCAGCCGAGGCGGCTCGAGCGGCCGGTGCCGCGGTGGTCCGGCATGTACATGTCGAGCGTCGGGTCGACGCCGGCGAGGAACTGCACGGACGGCTCGAAATCGGCGCCCGAGTACCCCGGCCCGCCGTTCAGGAGCCAGAGCTGTCCGCGGCTCGGTTGGGTCGCGGCGAGCTTGCGCTTCACGAAGAAGGTGATGGTCTCGCCTTCCGGCTGGTCCCAGCGGAGCGGGACGGGGATCTCGGCGCACTCGGCGTCCTCGCCGGTGCCGTCGGTGAAGAGCGGGCAAGGGGTCCAGGCGATTGCGTCGCCTCCGCCGTTGCCGCCTTCTCCGCCGCTGCCGCCGTCGCCGTCCCCGCCATTGCCACCGTCGCCGTCCCCGCCACTGCCACCGTCGCCGGTGCCACCGCCGCCGCTGCCGCCGGTGCCACCGCCGCTGCCGCCGCTACCGCTGGTCGAGGAGCTCGACGACCCGGTTCCACCGGGCTCCGTGTCGTCCCCGCATCCCAGCATGCCCTGGGCAAGCAAGATGACCATCGCGCCGCAAGCAAGGCTCGCTCTCATGCTCAACACTCCTGAAGAAGGGGTGCAGCCCCGCACCTCACGTGAAGGGCAACCGTTAATTTATCGACACGCCACGGCGGCTCTACCGGCCCGCGGCCGCGTGGCAAGCAAGAACCGGTGCATTCGGTGCGGCGCCGCGCCCGCGGCTCTCGGCGCCTTGGATCTCCGCAGCGACAGCGCGCTGACGCAAGGCGTGCGAGCCGCGGCCACCGCGACCTGGAGCTGAGCGGGAACCGAACGACGGGAGGCGGGCGCGCCGGCGACGTGGCATGTAGGCTGCCGGCGCGCCGCCGCGGACGATCCAGGGCGGCCCACCGCGAGCCCCGGCACCCCGTGCGATCTCAACGCCCAAGCCTCACCGCCTCTCTCGTCGCTGCCCTGCGGGCGCTCTACACCGAGATGCCCGAGCCCTACCGCGTGGCGCCCGACCCGCTCGCGGCCCGCCTCGTCCCGTGGCCGCTCGCGCTGCCGGCGCGCGCGCTCCCGCTGGCGGCGGGCTCTCCTGCCGCCGCCCGCGCCCTCCACCGCGCGATCGGCGTCGCCACGTTCGGCGTCGGCTACCACGTCGCGCTCCGCACCCGCGCGATCGACGACGCGCTCCGCGAGGCCGTCGCGCGCGGCACATCCCAGCTCGTCGTGCTCGGCGCTGGCCTGGACAGCCGCGCGATGCGCCTGCCCGAGCTCGCGGGCGTCCAGGTCTTCGAGGTCGATCACCCGAGCACGCAGCGCGACAAGGTCGAGCGCCTCGCGTCGCTCGCGCGCGGGGACGGCAGCGCCGCGGGCGCGCCGGGCGCCGCGCCGGAGCTCGAGGCCCGCGGCCTCGCGCGCGTGCCGGTGGACTTCGAGCGAGACCGCCTCGACGCGGCGCTCCTCGCGGCCGGCTTCCGCCCGGCCGAGCCCACGTTCTGGATCTGGGAGGGCGTGGCCGTTTACCTGACGCGCGAGGCGATCGAGGCGACATTGCGCCTCACGGCGGCGCTCTCCGCGCCCGGCAGCCGCATCGCGCTCACCTACGGGATGCTCCCCGACGCCGAGCTCCCCGCCTGGGCGGAGCGCGTGATCCGGGGCATGTTCCGCTCCCTGGGCGAGCCCGTCCGCACGCCGCTCGCCCGCGAGGAGATGCGCGAGCTCCTCGCGCGCGCCGGCCTCCGCGTGCTCTCCGACGAGTCGACCGTGGACTGGGCCGCGCGCTACTGGCCCCCGCATCGCGGCGTCCGCGCCATCGAGCGGCTCGCCGTCGCGGAGCGCTGACGCGGCCTCGTCGACGGCGGCCGAGCACCCGATGCCGGGCCGCGCTGCCCTCGAGTCATCGTTTCCCGCCGTTCCCGCCGTTCCCGCCATCCTCCCGCCGGATCCCGAGCTTCCGCATCTTGCTTTGCAGCGTCGTCGGCTTCAGCCCGAGCGCCGCGGCCGCCCCGCCCTCCCCGTAGATCTTCCCGCCCGACGCCCGCAGCGCGTCCTCGATGCAGCGCTGCGCCGCCTCCCGGTACGTCACCGCGCGCCCGGCCGCGCGCGGCGCCGCGGCGAGCGGCGCGGACAGGACGAGCTCGTCCCCGGTCGACATCACCATCGACCGCTCGATCACGTTCTCCAGCTCCCGCACGTTGCCCGGCCAGCCGTGCGCCCGCAGCCGCGCCATCGCCTCCGCGCTCACCCGCGGCGGCCGCCGGCCGAAGCTCGCCGCGACCTTCTCCACGATGACCCGCGTGAGCGGCTCCAGGTCCTCGGGCCGCTCCCGCAGCGGGGGGACGACGATCGGGAACACCTGCAGCCGGTAGTACAGGTCCTCGCGGAACGCCCCGCTCGCCACCATCGCCTCGAGCGGCCGGTGCGTCGCGGCGATCACCCGCACCGACACGCGCACCGCGCCCTCGCCGCCGACGCGCTCGATCTCGCCCTCCTGGAGCACGCGCAGGAGCTTCGCCTGCGCCGCCCGCGGCAGCTCGCCGATCTCGTCGAGCAGCAGCGTCCCGCCGCTCGCGCGCTCGAACGTCCCGATGTGGCGCGCCGCGGCGCCCGTGAACGCGCCGCGCTCGTGGCCGAAGAGCGCGCTCTCGACGAGCCCCTCGGGCAGCGCGCCGCAGTTCACCGCGAGGAACGGCCGCTCCGCGCGGCGCGAGAGCGCGTGGATGCGGCGCGCGATCACCTCCTTGCCCGTGCCGGTCTCCCCGCGCACCAGCACGGTCGTGTCCTGCCGCGCGACGAGCGGCACCATCTCCAGGAAGATCGCCCGCATCGCCGGGCCCCTCGCGACCACCTCCCGGGGCAGCGCGACGCGGTCGAGCTCCTCCTGGAGCGCCCGCTTCTCGCCCTGCGCGCGGCGCGCGATCGCCGCGACGCGCCCGAGGACCTGCACCTGCCGGAGCGCCACGGCGAGCAGGCGGCCCAGCGCCTCGAGCAGCGCGGGCGAGAGGTCGAGCGCCGCGCCCTCGCCGAGCTCCATCGCGGCGCAGCCGACGTCGCCCTCCGCGTCGCGGAGCGCGAAGACGGCGATCGCCTCGTCGCCCGCCCCGCGCCGGATCTCCGGCGCGCCCGGCGCGGCCGCGCCGCGGCGGAGATCGAGCCGCCGGAGCGGGAGGTGGCGCGCGAGCACGGCGCTCACCGCGGGGACGAGCGTCGCCTCCGTGTGCGCGCGCGCCGCGGCCTCGCCGAGGTCGGCGAGCAGGAGGAGGGCGCGATCGGCGGGGGCGGTCATCGGGCGGGGAGCGACGCCACCGAAATGGCGTTGCGCGGCACCGTACGGGCGTTGCCAGGGCCGCACAAGGCCGGCGCGAGCCCGGGAAAAGGCCGCTCGGGGCGCGGGTATGCGCCGTGCACATGCACAAAGGCGTGAAGAGAGCGCGGGCGATCGTTCCGCGGAAAGGACCCCTTCATGGCTTACGTCATCGCCGAGCCCTGCATCGCCACCTGCGACACCGCGTGCGTCTCCGTCTGCCCCGTGGAGTGCATCCACGGCCCGCTCCCGGCGGACGAGATCGCGCGCATCGCGGAGCTCCCCGAAGGAGAGCGGAAGACGCGCCTCGCGCGCCTCCAGCTCTACATCGATCCCGAGTCGTGCACCTCTTGCGGCGCCTGCGAGGGCGAGTGCCCGGTGGACGCCATCTTCGATGAAGACGAGCTGCCGGCCGAGTGGCAGCACTACCGGGAGATCAACGCCCGCTTCTTCGCCCAGCGCGCCTGACCCGCCGCCGGGCGGAGTCATCGGGGCAGCCCGGCGCGCGGTCTCGCGAGGTCATGGCCCCGCCGAGGAGGCTTGACGTCCGCCTCCCGGTCCACCTTGTTTTGCCCATGCGAAAGCCCGACGTTCGCCGCTTCGAGCCGGATGACCTCCTGTCCTTCAAGCTCGTCTCCGAGGTGGTCCTCTCGCCCGACGGCCGGTGGATCGTCTATGTCCTCGAGGAGGTCGACGCCGAGGCGGACGCCTATGTCTCCAACCTGTGGCTGATCCCCGCGGCCGGCGGCGCCCCCCGGCAGATCACGTTCGGCTCGGACACGAACGAGAGCCCGCGCTTCTCGCCCGACGCGTCTCGGATCGCCTTCCTCTCGGATCGCGGCGGCGGCCCGGCGCAGCTCTACGTGATGCGGATCGACGGCGGCGAGGCGAGGCGGCTGACCGATCTCGCGTCGGGCGCCGGTCTCGCCGCCTGGTCGCCCGACGGAGCGGCCCTGGTCTTCTCGGCGAGCGTGGCCTCGGGCGCGCCGCCGGGCGCTCCGCGGGTGGTGACGAGGGCCCTGTACAAAAGCGACGGGGAGGGGTTCGTGCTGGACCGCCGGACGCACCTCTTCGTCGTCCCCGCCGAGGGGGGCGAGGCGCGGCAGATCACGCGCGGCGACGCCAACGAGAGCGACCCGGCGTGGTCGCCCGACGGGCGCCACATCGCGTTCAGCCGGACGCGGACGGGCCCCCGTGACGCCCACCGGAGCGACCTCTGGGTGATGACGCCGTCGGGCGAAGGGCTCCGGCAGGTGACGCGCGGCTGCCCGCTCGCCGCGATGCCCTCGTGGTCGCCGGACGGCGGCGCCCTCGCGTTTTACAGCCCGCGCGAGGAGGGCGGCTCGCGACAGCACGTCTGGGTCGTCGACGCGCGGGGCGAGGCGGAGCCGCGCATGGTCACCTCCGAGGACACGGAGGTCGCGAGCTTCCCGCTCGGCAAGGTGATGCCCCCGGCGTGGTCCGCGGACGGGCGCGAGCTCGCCGTGGTCCTCGCGACCGAGAGCACCTCGGAGGTGGCGCTGGTCTCGGTCGAGCAGCGCACGCTCCGCAAGGCCATCTCGGACGACCGGCAGATCACGCAGATCAGCGCGGCGCCCGGCGCGGGCAGGCTCGCGTTCCTGTGGAGCACCATGCGCCTCTGCGGCCTGCTCGGGAGCGCGCGCTGGGACGGCTCGGACGCGCGGCTCCTCGTGAACGTCAACGAGGCCTGGGGCGAGGGCCGCGCTTGGCCCGACGTCGCGCTGCGGGAGTTCCGCGGCGCGTCGGGCATGGAGAACGCCGGCCTCCTGATGTTGCCGCCGGATCGCGGCGGCGAGCCGGCGCCGCTGCTCGTCCACGTGCACGGGGGCCCGCACGCCTACGTCGAGTTCGGCTTCACGTACCGGCCGTACTGGTATGTCCTCGTGTCCCGCGGGTGGGCCGTCCTGTCGCTCAACCCGGTCGGCTCGGGCGGGTACGGAAAGGAGTTCGCCGATCGCCTGCGGGGGCGCTGGGGCGAGCGCGACCTGCCGGAGCACCTCGCCGCGATCGACGCGCTGGTCGCCGAGGGCACGGTCGACGGCGATCGCGTCGCCATCGCGGGCAAGTCGTACGGCGGCTTCATGGCGGCCTGGGCGATCGGCAAGACGAAGCGCTTCCGCGCCGCCGTCTCGAGCGCGCCGGTGGCGAACCTCGAGTCCCATTACGGGACGTCCGACACCGGCTACTACGTCGATCCGCACGACATGCGCGGCGAGCCGTTCGACAGGCGAGAGCGCTACCGCGAGCTCTCGCCGGTGTCCTGGGCCGGAGAGGCCGCGACGCCCACCCTGATCCTGTGCGGCGAGGAGGACCACCGCTGCCCCATCGGCCAGTCGGAAGAGCTCTTTGCGGCGCTCGTGCGATCGGGCAAGGCGCCCGTCGAGCTCATTCGCTTTCCCGGCGGCGACCACCACCTCGCCGAGCGCGGCAAGCCGAGCCACCGGGTGTTCTACAGCCGCCGCATCGCCGAGTGGGTCGAGCGCTACTGCGCGAAGGGGCGCGCTCCGGACGGGGCGTGACCGCGACCGGCGCTGCCGCCGTCATGGCCCGATCTCCGCGCGCACATCCGCGGGAACGCAGGGGCCGCGCGGTGGTAGGATGAGGCCCGAACGGAGGACGCCATCCATGAAGGCCGCGACCGCGCTGGTGAAGGACATCCGCGAAGAGCTCCGCAACATCGACGATCAGCTGAGGGATCACCCCTATCCGGGCGCGCTCTCGCGCGGCGAGATCACGCTCGACGGGCTGAAGGCGTTTCCGGGCCACCAGCACCATGTGGTGCTCAGCGACATGCGGTCGATGGCGATGATGCTCCAGCGCTTCGCGGACACGCCCTTTCGCGATTTCTGGAGCGGCGTCCTTCAGGGCGAGCTCGCGGCGCCCGCCGCGATCGCCGCCATGGGCGAGAAGCTCGGCATGACGAGGGACGACCTGGATCGGTACGAGGTCACCGCGGAGGGGTTCGCCTACGCCACCCAGATGGCCTGGGCGGCGGCGAACGCCTCGGCGGCCGAGATCGCGTGTGCCCTGCTCATCAACTTTCCAGCGTGGGGGTTCAGCTGCGGCAGGATGGGGGAGGCGCTCCGCGACCGGTACGGCTTCGGCCCGGAGCACACGGCCTTCCTGGACGCGTTCGCGAACCTGCCGTCGTTCGAGGACACCGCGGTCGCGATCGTGCAGGACGGGCTCGACCGCGGCGTGGAGCCCCGGGCGATCCGCCGCACGACCCGGCTATTTCAGGCCTACGAGAAGATGTTCTGGGACGCGATGCTGGCGCTCGGCGCGCGAAAGGCGAGCGGCTAGCGCCGGCTGCGGGGAGCGCGACCGGCGCTCTCTCTCCGCGGGGCCCGCCCCTCGTTCACCCTTCCTCGCGTTCACATCCATACTTCTCGCGGATCTCCGCCGCCATCCGGTGCACCACCGCGCCTGCGTCCGCGCGCACGTGCAGCTCCAGCCCGGGCATCAGCTCCACGCGCCGCCACGCCCGACCGATCTCCGCCGCGTCCGCGCGCTCGCCTGCGCCGGGCGCCTCGCTCGTGGGCGGCTCCGGCGGCAGCACCTCCTTCGCCAGCTCCTCGAGCGGGATCGCGGCGAGCTTCCGCTTGATCTCCGAGAGCAGCAGGTTGTGCTCGCGCAGCTTCTTGATCGCGAGCGCCCGAACGAGGTGCTCGCGGCCGTACGTGGTGCGGCGGCCGCGGAACGCGGGCTTGTCCATCAGTCCCTCCGCGAACCAGTGCTTAATCGTGCCGGTGCTCACGCCGGCGGCGCGGGCCAGCTCGACGGCGCTGTAGCCGCGCGGGGCGGCGGGGGGCGTGGGGACCAGGGCCATCGGGACATCCTAGCCGACAAATCAGACAAAGAACCACGAAATCCAGAAATACTGTCTGGATTTGTGGACGGTTACAGGCTTCATCTAGAAATTTATTGGTCAAATTCAGTCAAACGATGGCAAAATCTAGAAAATCGATTCAAAAACCAAGACGATCGCGACCTAGATCCAGAAAAACTGCTCAGAAATCAAGCAAATTAGGCCGCTCCGACGTACCCGTTCCGTGGGCACGCGGCGCTCGTCGCGCCCTGAGAGAGCGGGTCGGTAAGGAAGGTCTCTACGCTCGCGGCGCCAGAGCGCTCGACGAGCCGCGGCAGCCACGTGGTCATGCCGCCGGGGTGACCGTCGCGCAGGGCGACGGCCTGCAGAAAGCACTCTGCGCCGCGACACACAGTGTGGGAGGCAGGCAGCGCCATGCAAGCCTGTCGAACAGCCGCGACCGGACACAGCAGCCCGGCGCAGGATCGCGCGTCGTTGCTTCGGCAGCTCGACCGCCGTACGAGACCTGCGATGTCCTCGTGGATCGATCTGAACCGCCTCCTGCTGCCTGCAGAGCGGCTGGACGAGTTGCCCTCGCTCGCGGCACTTCGTTACGTCCCCAGAGACGCGCTCACGTGGGCCCGGGCACTGTCGAGTCCCTGCATCGTGATCCTTGGTGAAGCCGGCTCCGGCAAGACACGCGAGCTGCGGGCGCAGGCCGAGCGGCTCCGGATGGACGGTCGCGAGGGATTCTTCCTCCGCGTGGAAGATCTCGCGAAGGACGGTGTGGCTGCAGCCCTTGAGGGCGATCGCGACGTTTTGGAGCGCTGGAGGCAAGGCTCCGAGGAGGGATGGCTCTTCCTCGATTCTGTGGACGAGGCCAAGCTCCACGGACAGAGCCTGCGGCGCGCGCTCGCAAAGCTCGAAGAGACGCTCGCGAGCGCGCTCGTCCGGTGTCACGTGGTCGTTTCATGCCGTCACTCGGACTGGAGTGAGCAGGACGCGGAGGAACTCCGCCGGTTCGCCGGGCGGCTTGTCGCGCCGAAAGCGCCACCGGGGCCCCAGCCCCAGGCCCGCCCTGTGCGACACGCGCTCCGGTGGAGACGGGCGCTGCGCGACGATGGGGAACGGGCCCTCACGTCATTTCGTATCCTCCGGCTCGCGCCGTTAAGCTGGGAACAGGTTCGAACCTACGCTCAGCAAAGCGCTGGGCTGACGGACGTCGAAGACTTCATGTCCGCCATCGGTCGAGCGGACCTCTGGGGGCTCGCGGGCCGGCCGCAGGACGTCCAGTGGCTCGCGCTCTCGTGGAAACGGCGGCGCGCCTTCGGCTCGCTCCGGACCATGCTCGAGGAAGGCATACGCGAGAAGCTCGACGACAATCGCGATCCGGTCCTCCATGGCATCGCTATCTCTCGCACCCAGGCTCGCGATGGCATCGAGCGGGTTGCCCTGGCGCTGACGATGGCGCACAGCGAAACCATCGCCCTCCCGGGATGGACGGCTGAGGCTCCGGTTGGCGCTCTTGGTCTTCGAGACCTCCTCTCTGACTGGAAGGACGCTGAGATCCTGTCCCTGCTTCGGCTGGCGGTCTTCGATCCGGCCACCTATGGTCGCGTCCGCTTCCACCACCGAACGATGCGCGAGTACCTGGCGGCCTCGTGCCTTGGACGACTCCGTCTGGGCCATGGCCTTACGGCCCATAAGCTCGCTCGCTTGGTGTTCGCCACGGTGGAGGGCCGCCACTTCGCCCGACCAGGCTTCGAGGCGGTCGTCGCGTGGCTCGCGATCAACGACGCGGAGGTCTGTCGGCGCGCCGTGGAGATCGCGCCGGAGCACCTGATGGATCTCGGCGACCCCTCGGAACTCTCCCCCGAGACACGCCGCGAGGTGCTGCGAAGCTACGCGCGCCGGTTCGCCGGCCGAAAACGCACGCTGCACCGCTTCGACGGGGCCGGGCTGGAGCGGTTTGCCGGGCCGGACCTCACGGCAGAGATCCGCGATCTGCTCGCGCCGCACGTCTCCGACGATCTAAGAAAGGCACTCCTCGAGATGATCGAGCGGAAGAAGCTGCCATCGCTCGCCGAAGCGGCGCGGCATGTGGCGGAGGAGGAAGCGATCCCCTCCTTCCTTCGGTGCCAGGCCGTCCGGGCGGTAGCCGCTACGGGAACGCTCCTGGAAAAATGCTCCCTCTTCCACGCGATGATCCCTCGCTTCGCGGGGGACCGCAACACCGCCCGCGAGCTGGTGGAGACGTTGTTCCCGGATGTGCTCACGGGTGACCAGCTGATAGCCCTCATCGAGGTGGTACCGCCAACCTCAGATGTCAGCGATGGCTACCGTCGTCTTTTCAAGCATGTCGGGACCCGATGTCCTCCCGAGATGCGCGCCAGCCTGCTCTCCGGTCTCATAGAGCTCTTCGAACGCCGCTCCGCCGAGAAGGGGAATGAGGACGCCAAGCCGCTGGAGTGGTTGCCGCTTGTGGTGGTGCTTCTCGACGACATGCTCCGGACGGGAGATGTGGTTACCCTGCTTCCGGCCGGCATTCACGTATTGGAACAGGCGAATAATCTCAGCGCATTTGGGCGTGTAGAGCTCGCGAATCTCCTCGCCGACAAAGCTCCCCTGCGGCGCGCGATGTTCTGGGACAGGGTCGAGCGGTGGCGGGGCAAGCACGGCCACTGGCCGCGCCACGTAGCTGAAGTATGGCCTTACTCGTTATTCAGCCGCTCCTCGGAAGATGCTGACTGGCTGGAGGGGGATGCTATAACTCACGACCACGTCGAGGGTCGTCTCCTGGCGTTTGACGGTCTGATAGACGTGTTGAGCGTCCAGAGGGATGAATCCGGCGATCGTGGCCGGGTGGAGCGCGTGGCGAAACAGCGGCCGGAGCTGATGAAGCATCTCCAAAGAATCATGGGTTCCCCGCTACAGGGAAAAGAACTTGAAGGTGCGTGGAGACTGAGCTGGCAGCTTCGCCAAGTGCCGTTTAAGGAAGAACGGAGGCGCAATAAGGCGCGCGCCGTGCTCCGGGAGAAGCTGCTGCAGATTCGCAGCGGCGAGGCATTTCGTGCGCTGATGCACCTGTACGAGGTCGGGTGTAGCGATGACGGGTGGTCTCCTGCCGCCGTCACGAGCAAATACGATGCCGAACTGGCGGCAGCCGCGGCGGAGGGGTTTCAACGAGTATGGCAGAGGCAGACGCCCCCCGCGCTGCACGAGATGCCAGCGAACGTGCTCCCTCAGGTCGGCGTGATCGGCGCCTTGGGCCTGAGCCTCGAGATCCAGCAGGGGCTCGACGTGACGCAGCTTGACGAGGGGCGCCTGCGGAGAGCCATCACCTATGCCGGCTGGCAGCTTAACGAATTCCCCGCTTGGCTGGACGGATGCGCGAAACGATCGCCCTCGGTGCTCTGTGAGATCTTCGGCTCTTCGCTCCGCCTCGACCACGCCTCCGAGCACGGCGAGCGGCTCCTTCGGAAGATCGCTCACGCCTCGCAGCCCGTGCGTGCGGCCTGTGCGCCCCTCTTGCTCGATCTGCTGCGGTCGGCCGATCCCCCGCACGTACCCGTTCTGGAGTACACGCTTCAAGCGTTGCACGGGTTGAGCGCTCACACCGATGAGTTGCGCGCGCTGTGCCGGTCTCGCTGTGCGGCGAGCCGGGATGCTCCCCGGCGCTTTGCAGCGTGGTGGTGCGCATGGGTCGTCCTGGACGCGGGCGAGGGTGTGGCATTCCTTCGCGACGAAGTCTCCGGGGCCGCGCCCGGTGAGGCGTCGGATGCGTGCGTCGTCGCGTGCATGGCCGAGCGCAGGCCGGAGCAGTTGCTGGAGTTGTTCCAAGGTAAAGAAGCAGAGCTCCAATCGCTACTTGATGTCGTCTTCAGACACGTTCGTCCCAGCGAGGATATCGAGGATTTTAACCATCCACGATACGACGCCCAGCAGCTCCGCTGGCGCCTCCAGAACGCAGTCGAAGCGACCGGGACGCTCCAGGCGATCAGGCTCCTGGAAAGCCTGGCGAGCGCACCTTGGAACAGCGACTGGTCCAGGAGCTCGCTCGTCCATGCCGCGGATGGATGCGCCGCGCGCGCCGCCGCAAGGCAGTGGTCACTTGAGGACATCCGCTGCTTCCTCGAACGCGGGCTGCTCGCCCCGCGCATAACCGCCGATCTCTTCGCAGTTACGCTCGATGTGCTCGCTGACATCCGCCACCATATCGAGAGAGACGACGACAGTCCCAAGGCCACCTACTGCCGAGACGACATTGATGAATCTCACTTTCAGAGGCTCCTGCGCAAAGAGCTGGAAGTGCGGGCGCATGGTCGCTACACGGTCTCGCGAGAAGACGAACTCGCGGATGGCACCAGGCCTGACCTACGCATAAGGGCCAATGGCCTCGGTCCGATCAGCATCGAGGTGAAGATCGCCGATTGCTGGTCGCTTACCGCCCTGGAGACTGCGCTCGAGAAGCAGCTCGTAGGCCAGTACATGAGGGACGCAGCTGCTCAACATGGTGTGCTTGTCCTGGTTTCCTCCAGGAATAAAAAGGAGTGGGGCAGCGCCCCAAATCAAGTGCCCAAATTCGATGCCCTCGTTCATTGCTTGATTGCGCGAGCGGAGGATCTTCGGTCGCAGCGCTCGGACATCGAGAACCTCGCGGTCATTGGAATCGATTTTCACGAGCCAGACGGCTTGGCGAAACGCTCGACCGGTTTGGTCGAACGGAAGCAACCATCACGCCAGCCCGCAGGGGCAGCGCGTAAGCGCAAGAAAGGTCCACCGCATTGAGAGGGCTGCGCGCCATATGACGAGATGGAGATGAAGACGGGCGCCCCGAGGCCACTTTTCTCTCTCTGGAGACGGATGGTCCTCTTCAGCTCAGGGGAGCGCCGACTTTTCGAACAGGTCCCACGCGAGGTTCGCGACCCCGAACGACTGGTAGCTGCCGCAGTGAGGGCCGCTCTGCACCGTGCACAGAGTCACCGAGGAACCTTGGCCGCAGCTCAACCGCCGGCACGCCGGACCGCTCGTGGGGCCGACGACGCAGTCGAAATCGACCGGAGCGGCCGCCGCGAGCACGTCCGCGGCTTCGCACGCCACCTCGCAGGTCATGCTGCCTCAGATCGAGCACCCAGTCGCGTACACGCGTTTGGTCACTGCGCTGATGACGCGACGCGGCGGCCCTCCTTCCGCCACGCCCGGCGCTGGCACCTACTGGCGCTCACCCAGCAGCTATCCGCACTCCATAAAGGTCACGGAGCTCGTCGCTCCCTGTCCCGGGAGGAGCGCCAGACGTTCCCGGAAGGCGCATAGCGCGCTGATCTCCGTCGGAGGACGCCGGAGGCGCAGGCACGGCCGATGATACGGCGGTGTCTGCTGTGGAGAGCCTGCGCACAAACAAGGGCGGCGCGCGGCGCCTCGCGACGCGCCACGACCAGGCGGTGCTTCTGTGCATCGGAGCGTGCCTCGCCGCCGTCCTCCTCGCCTCGATCCTCCTGGCAGGGTGTCCCCCGGGCGTCGCCGTCGTGTCCCTCGAGTTCGACGATACGCTGGCGAATCAGCTCTCCGCGCGCTCCATCCTCGCCGAGCACCGGATGCATGCCACGTTCTTCGTGAACAGCGGTCGACTCGGCCGTCCCGGCTACCTGACGGTCGCAGACCTCCGCGCGCTCGCGTCCGACGGCCACGAGATCGGCGGCCACACCGTCGACCACGCGTCGCTGCCCGGGCTCCCTGCCGGAGAGCTGCGCCGGCAGGTCTGCGACGATCGCCGCGCGCTCCTCGCGCTGGGCCTCGACGTGAGCGACTTCGCGTACCCCCGCGGCGCCTACGACAGCGTCAGCGCCGAGCAGGTGCGCTCCTGCGGTTACGACAGCGCCAGGAGGGCGGGCGGGCTCGGCATACCCCCGTGCCTCCTCTGCGCACGCGCGGAGACCATCCCGCCGCGCGACCCCATGGCCACCCGCACGCCCGGCTCCCTCCACCTCGTTCACCGCCTCTCAACGATTCAGGCGCTCGTCCGGCGCGGGCAGCAGGATGGCGGATGGATACAGCTCACCTTCCACCATATCTGTGACGCCTGCGACGACTACAGCATCTCCATCGAGGACCTCTCCACGCTCGTGGGCTGGCTCGCGGAGGAGCGCGAGGCGGGCCGCGTGGTCGTCCTGACGGTGCGGCAGGTGATCCGCGGGGAGGCGCCTGCGCCCGCAGGCTGGCTGTGGCGTGAAGGCGGCCCGGTCGATGCGTCGACGGATGCGTCGACGCATCCTTGATGGAGCGTCGGTACACCTCTCCACCAGCCCCGACGGCGAGGACGTCGCTCGACCGAACGGCAGAGCTCGACGAACCCGGGCGAGGCGCCCGCGTCTGCGAGCGCATCCACTGAGCTTCATCGGGCACAGTGGAACACGCACTCCGGCGCGCGAGCCCGCGGCGCCCGTGATCTCGTCTCGTGAAAATGTTCTGCTGAACGCGGTATTGATACGATCGGCGAGTCCGGGTGATCAAAGTTCGGAGCCGCGGGAATGTCAGGGGTGGGGTGGTCCACGGCGATGGCGCCGTGTGCTGCCTGCGTAGAGCTTAAGGAAAGCAGGTTTGATGTCCCTGAAGCGCGAGCGTTCTTGAATCCTCCGCGGATGAGCCTGTCGCGCAGAGGATCCCGGGCCGATCATCGGCATCGGGGCTGGCTCCACCTGAAGACGGCCGGGGAGGCAGAGCTCGCCACGCGCGCTCGACACCAAAGCTCCGTTCCTGATGGGCGTGACGCGCATCTTCGATGCATTGGTAAGTTCTTGATACGGCATCACTTTTCCAAGAGGGAGGCGGATCGCGTAAGGAACCTTCTGTCACCCGAGGCGAGCGTGGCGATTCGCCCTTGACATCATCGGAGTCGCTTCGCTCTTCCTTTTCCCTCGGCTCATCCAACGACGGCGACGATCTTTTCAACAATCTTTTTACTCGCCTTTCTGCTTGGAGGCCTCGTGCCAGGCGATGCGACCAGCCGCTGCCCGACGCCCCCCATCCGGCGTCTCGCTCAGCGTCTGCGCGGGAGCACGCACCCGGCATCCAGCGGTACCTAGGAGCACCATGCGAATCAACGATCAGGCAGGCTTGTCCACCGTGTCATTCGGCAAGATCTCGCAGCGCACGTTCTGTCTCGTCTCGTGCGTCACGGCCCTTCTGCTGGGAGCCTGCAGCAGCGGAGATCCCGACGCGGAGGGCACCGCTGGGGGAGGGGAGGGCGGGGGTGGAGCGGGCGGCGCGACCTCCGTCGCCAGCGGCAGCGGCCCGTCCTCCTCCTCCTCCGCGACCACGACCTCCTCGTCCGCCGGACCGGCCGTCGGCAGCGGCGGCGGCGGCTCCAGCGGGACCGGCGTCACGCACCCGAAGGATCATTGCGTGGACGGCTTCGATCCCCACCCCAGCGACGCGACGATCAAGGACGGCCCGGCGGAGTTCGTCAAGAACGGCCAGACCGATCTCACGGTCCAGCCGGAGGTGATCGCCTGGATGCAGGAGAACGAATGGCAGGCCGCCCACTTCGAGTGGCACAGCATCCGGCGCTGCGGTCCCGGCGGGCTCGGCGGGATGAGCAGGGTCGATATCTGCAACTCGTCGGTCCCGGTCCCGTCGGACCAGGAGTGCAAGACCACGGGCGACGGCTTCCAGTTCCTCGCCATGCACCGGCACATGATCCAGTCGCTGAAGCAGCTCTGGCCGAACCACTCGGAGCAGTTCGAGGGCTTCGACAAGTTCCCCACGAGCGCGGAGGAGCTGCCGCAGCAGTGGAGAGCGGACTTCAGGCCCTGGAGCGCCACGACGATCGCCAACGCGAAGATCGCCGACGAGATCGATAAGCCGGAGAACCTGAGCCGCTTCCCCGACGAAGGCGCGTTCGGCATGTGGCTCCAGTGCTTCACCGGTCAAGCCATCCCGGGTGCGAGCGTGACGGCCAGCGGCCTGCACGGCGAGCTCCATTTCAAATGGGTCCGCAGCAACAACACCGACCACGGCCTCGGCAACCAGTTCACGAACATCGACAACTACATGTTCTGGAAGCTGCACGGCTGGATCGACAAGGTCTGGGAGAAGTACCGCGTCGCCAAGGGCCTGTCGCCCGACGACCAGAAGCTGAAGGACGCGGTCGCGGCCCAGTGCTACGAGATGGACGCGATCGCTCGGGTCATCAACCCTGAGTTGAACCCGGACCCGGTCGACCCCCTGCCCACGGAGTCGGGCGTGTTCCACACCAGCGTCCGTCCGATCTTCGAGAGCATGGTCAACAAGTGCAGCGGCTGCCACGCCGCGCCGTCGACCGGCCCGCAGGCCGGTCTGTCGCTCGGCGGCGAGATCAGCTCGGCGGACATCGTCGCTGGCCTCGTCAACAAGCCGGCCAGGGGCGGCGGGCAGTTCAAGCTCGTGGTGCCGGGAGATCCGGAGCAGAGCTGGCTCTACCGCAAGGTCGCGGGCACGGCGGCGAGCGCCGGATGCAGGCCCAGCGCCACCGCCAGCTGCAACACGGGCGTGATGCCGCAGAGCGCGGACAACAAGCCGACCCTGACGAGCGCCGAGCTCGCGACCCTCCGCCAGTGGATCCAGGACGGCGCGCCCGCGCCGACCAAGAACTAGGCCAGCCCCGGTCCGCCGCCCCCGCGGCCGCTCGCCCCGGATCCCGCCTGCTCGGCGCGGACGCGGCGCAGGAGCGCGTCCGCGGGCTCGCAGCCCCGGCCCTCTGCGCGGGCCAGCTCCGCCTCGGTGGGGACGAGCTCGCCCGAGAACGCCCGCGCGAGGATCGCCTGCGGGAGCCGGTCGGCCCGGGCCGCGGCGGCGGTCACGCGCTCCTCGATCGCGCCGCCGAGCGCGAACAGCGCCCGCGCGCGGCGGACGATCTCGGCCTGCTCCTCGGTCGGGGGGAGCGGGGCAGGGATGGCGTTGAGCGCCGCCTGCGTGAGCTTCGGCTGCGCGGAGCCGGTCACGTGGTGCTGGAGATCGAGCGAGTTCAGGAGCAGCTCGAGGTACCCGAGGACGACGCCGGGCTTCGGCTGGAGGACGTGCGCGTGGTTGTTCACCCAGAACCGCCCGCTCGCGGCGAAGGCCACCGCGGTGCTCCTGGACAGGAGGTTCGCGCCGTCCTCGGCGACGAGCAGGTAGTCTCCGTCGAACCGATAGCCATCGATCGAGTCGATGATCCCCGAGGCGCCGTAATAGGGGTACGGGCCCGGGCGCCGCTCTCGAACCGTGGAGTTCAGGGGGACGCGCTTGCCGTCGTGGTTGTCCACCAGGGCGCCGAACGGGCAGAGGGCCCACGACGCCGGCGGGGGCCGCGCGCCGCGGCCGTCGCTCGCCGCCAGCGGCCACGCGCGCGCGAGGGGCTCCGCGAGCTCGGCGGAAGGCGGCGCGGCGGCGGCGAGCGCCGGCCGCGGCGCGCGGAGATCCTCGGTGAGCCTGCCCGAGCACGCCGCCGAGAGCACGGCCTGCCGGAGCCGCCGGAGGACGAGCGACGCCCTGGCGAGCCGCGCCTTGGCGGCGTCCACCTCGGCGAGCAGCGCCTCGACCTTGGCGACGATGCGGCGCTGCTCGGGGAGGGGAGGCAGCGCGAAGGGGCGCTCGAAGGTCTCGCGCACCTTCACGAACGGCTGCGCGGAGCCGCCCTTCACCCAGAAGCCCTCGTCGTTGAGGTGGAGGAACAGGTAGTCGAGATCGATGGCCCGCCCGTCCGGCCAGACCACGTGGGTGTTCGCGATCGCCGACCATCGCCCGCGCGCCTTGAACGCCTTCCCGCACCGCGTCCCCACGGCGGAGACGACGATCGCCTCGCCCTCGTGCTCCCAGCGGTCGCACCACACGTCGGGGCCGGAGGCGCTGAACGCCTGGTAGCGCCCGGGCCGCCGCTCGGCGTGGAGCTTGCCCTTGATGAGCTTCGAGCTCCCGGTCCGGTGCGCGCAGATCGACGCGAGCGTCGTCTCGGCCCACGCTTCGGGCAGGCGCAGGCGCCCGCTCACGCCTCGGCCGCCTTCGCCCCGCCCTCGAGCAGGGCGAGCACGCGGCCGAGCGCGGCGACGGCCTCTTCGAGCTCCAGGATCGCGTCGGTCGCCAGCTCCTCCGGCTCCGGCAGCTCGCCGGCGTCGTCGGGCGACTCCTCCCTGAGCCATTTGAACCCGTCGAGCTTGAACTCGCGCTCCTCGATCTCGCGGAGCTCGAAGCTGCGGAATCGGCCCTCGCGGGAGCTCGCCGCCTGGCGCCCCGCCCGCCCGTCGGGGTCGTCGCCGTAGCACCGCTCGAACTCGGCGAAATGCGCCGGCGAGAGCGGCCGATCCTTCTTGGTGATCGACGGGACGCCGGTCCGTGCGTCGTAGATCCAGACCTTCTCCGTCGCGCGGCCCTTCGTGAAGAAGACGACGTTGGCCTTCACGCCGGGGCTGTACGGCGTGAACGTCCCGCGCGGCAGGCGGAGCACCGTGTGCAGGTCGCAGCCCTCGGCGAGGATCTCGAACACGGCGCCTGCCTGGTCGGCGAACAGGCAGTTGTCGGGCAGGACCATCGCCGCCCGCCCGCCGGGCTTCAGGATCGTCAGCACGTGCTGGATGAAGTTGAGCTGCTTGTTCGCGGTCGCGATCGCGAAGTCCTCGCGGCCCGGCGTCTGGCGCGCCCCCTTCGTGCCGAAGGGCGGGTTCGTCAGGATCACGTCGAACCGCTCGGCGGGCGGCGGGGCGTCGATCGAGTCGCCGAGGGCGATCCTCGGCTCGATCCCGTGGAGGACCAGGTTCATGAGGGCGAGGCGGCGGGGGCGCGCGACGAGCTCGTGACCGAAGAACGCCGTGGACTTGATCCGGTCCGCCGTCTCCCGGTCGAGCGCCCCTCGCGCCTCGGCCTCGAGCCACTCCCAGGCGGCGACGAGGAACCCCCCGGTGCCGCACGCCGGGTCGCAGAGGGCGAAGCCCGGCTGTCCCCGCGGATCGGGCCGCATGCACCGCACGATCGACTGGATGAGGACGCGCGGCGTGAAGTACTGCCCGGCGCCCTTCTTGCCCTCGGCGGCGGCCTTCTCCAGCAGGCCCTCGTACGCCGCTGCCTGGATGTCCACGCCGAGGCCGGTCCACTCGATCTCGTCGATGAGATCGACGAGCCGCCCGAGGTTCGCGGGGCTCTTGAAGCGCGGCTGCGAGCCCGCGTAGATCTCCCCCAGCACGCCGGGGGCCTGCTCGAGGGACCGGAGCACCTCGGCGTAGCGGTCGAGCAGCGCCTGCCCGCTCGCGGCGCGCAGCGCGGGCCACGAGCAGTCCACCGGATCGAGCTCGCCGCGGGGCGCCCTCGGCGCGACGCGCGAGAGATCGAGGCCTCGCTCCGCGGCCATCTTCAGGAAGAGCAGGTACGTGATCTGCTCGATGTAGTCCCCGTGGTCGATGCCGTCGTGGCGGAGCGTGTGACAGAACCCCCAGAGCTTTCCAACAACATCGGTCATGCGGCGTTGGCTTCGTTCGGGTCGAGGAGGCGCGGGCCGAGCCGCCTTACCACGGCCGCGCCCCCACGGCGGCGGCGGCGCGCCCCGCGGGCGATGGCGGCGCGCCCCCACGGCGGCGGCGGCGCGCCTCGGCGGGCGTCCCGGCGCGCCTCCACGGCGCTGGGACGCGCCGCCGCCGATGTACTAGGCTCGCCCCCGTGCCGCGCGCCCTCCTCACGCTGCTCGCGCTCGTCGTGCCGCTCGCCGGCCTCGCCTGCGCGTCGCCCTCGCTCCCCGACCCGAACGAGGCGGTGCGGGCCTACGCGGACGCGGCCGCGCGGGGGGACGCCGACGCCATCTACGGCATGCTGAGCGAGCGCAGCCGCACCGCGATGTCGCGCGAGGAGGTGCGGCGGCGCGTGGCCGAGGCGCGCGCCGAGCTCGCCGAGCAGGCCAGGAGCGTCACGGCGCCCGGGGTGGTGATCAAGACCCGCGCCCGGGTCCGCTACCCGGACGGCGAGATCGCGACGCTGGAGCTCGACGACCGCGAGCGCGCCTTCCGGATCTCGGCCGCCGACGCGCTGCCCGCGGGCGGCCGCACGCCCGAGCAGGCGCTCGAGCAGCTGCGGCGCGTCCTCGCGCGCCGCAGCTACGCCGGCCTGCTGCGCGTCCTCACGCCGGCCACGCGCAGCGCCATCGAGAGCGACCTCCGCTCGCTGGTCGAGGGGCTCGCCCAGCCCGAGGGCCTCGAGGTCCGGATTGCGGGCGACTCCGCGACGGTTCAGATCCCTGGTGGGCACGAGGTGAAGCTCCGGCGCGAGGCGGGTGTATGGCGGGTGGAGGACTTCGATTGACACGGCAGCTCGGCGCCGCCGGCGGCTCCGCACGCCGCCGCCTGGCCGCGGCGGCGCCGCTCCGGCGCCTGGCTGCGGCGGCGCCGCCCCGCCGCCTGGCCGCGGCGGCGCTGGTGCTGGTCTCGGCGCTGCTCCTCGCGGCGGTGCCGCGCCCCGCGCGCGCCTTCGGTGAGGAGGGGGCGTGGAACCCGCGGCCGCTGCTCACGGGCAACGCGCGCTGGGAGGGCGTCCGCGCCACCGCGCCGGCGCGCTGGTCGTTCGAGCTGGAGCGCCGGACGAGCGCGCCGGCGCGCCGCAACCCGACCACGGTCCGCGCGGACGACCCGGCGCTCCTGGCCGAGCCGTTCGCGCTCTGGGGCGGCGAGGGCGACATCCCGCCGCTCACCGAGCGCGAGGTCTTCGGCCTGCGGCGCTTCCTCGCGCTCGGCGGCGTGCTCTTCGTCGACGATTTCGCCCCGGGGAGCGGCGCGTTCGGCCGCGCCGCGCGGCGCGAGCTCGCCCGCGTCCTGCCGGAGGGCTCGCCCATCCCGATCGGCACGGAGAACGTCGTCTTCCGTTCCTTCTATCTCCTCCCGCGCGCCGTCGGCCGCGTCGAGGGCCCGCAGAAGCTCTCGGCCATCGTGCGCGGCGGCATGCCGCAGGTGATCTTCTCCGACCACGACCTCGCCGGCGCGCTGGCGCGCTCGGACGGCGGCGGTCCGAGCGTCGAGGTCACGCCCGGGGGCGAGGCGCAGCGCGAGCGCGCGTTCCGGCTCGCCGTGAACATCGCGATGTACGTGCTCTGCTCGAACTACAAGGACGACCAGGTGCACGCGCCGTTCCTGATGCGCCGCCGCGCCGTCGACGACACGCGACCACGCGCCGCGCCCCGCGGGGCGCCCTGAGCCGGTATGTCGGACCGCCTCGTCCCCGCGCCGAAGCTGGTCTGGCAGAACGACTACTACGCGATCCTGGTCGACGCGCAGCTGGGCATCATCTGGAACGTGCGCAGCAGCAAGCCGTTCGCCTCGCTCGATGAGCTCGATACCAGGATGGGCGCGGTCGTCGATTACATGGATGGGCTGGACCGTCCGCGGTACTCCCTCCTCCTCGACATCCGCGCCGGCCCTGGCCGGAACGATCCCGAGTTCGAGGCCGCCATCACCCGCCTCCGGCCGCGGTGGTTCCGGGGCTTCCGCAGGATCGGCGTGCTCGTGCAGACGGTCGTCGGCGCGATGCAGGCCCAGCGCTATGCGAGGCAGGACGGCGTCAGGCGGCTGGTCACGAGCGACGAGGCCGCGCTCCTGCGGTACCTCACGCAGCAGGGCTGAGCCTGGACGATGCGGTCGGGGTGATTCACGAGCGGAATCCGTGAGAGGTTCGGACCGTCGCGCCCCGTCGCGCCGATGCCGCCCGCGAGGTCCCGACCGACCACGACGCCTCCAGGGGAGCCCACGGCGGGGTCGCGATCGCTCAAATTGTATAATAAAATACAATTCTTTTGGTTGGGACCTGCTTCCAGGTATAATTTTATCCTCCGCGATAGGTCACGACCTCACCGGAGCCTCGCGGACGAGCGCCGGCGTTGGTCGCGACCTCCCTGGCTCCTCGTTTTCAACCGGTCGGGTTGATCCCGCCGCGTCGCGGACCGGCGCGCTGGCTGACGGGCGCGACCGCTCCACCGTCGCCCGGCTCACCGGCCTGTCGGTCGAGGCGGTCGCCGTCACCGCCGGGCGTGGCGCATGGCGTGCGCGATGCCGCTCTGCAAGGTGCTCAGCGTGGTGATCCCGGAGAGGTCCACGCCGAGGGTGACCAGCGTCTGCGCCACCTCGGGGCGGACGCCCGTGAGCACCACGCGGGTGCCGAGCAGCTGGGCGGCGCGCGCGGTCCGCGTCAGCGCGTCCGCGACGTGCGTGTCGACCGCGCGCACGCCGGTGATGTCGAGGATCGCGGTGTGGGCGCCCTGGCTGCTGATGCCGGAGAGCAACGTCTCCATGATCTGCTCCGCGCGCCCGGTGTCGATCGTCCCGACCAGCGGCATCGCCACCACCCCGTCGGCGAGCGGGATGAGCGGCGTCGACAGCTCCCGCAGGGTGGCCTGCTGCGCGGCGATGATCTCCTCCTGCAGCGCGGCCCGCTCGGCCTCCGCGCGGCGCAGGGACGTGATCTCGGTGACGATGCCGCCGAGCCCGATCGGCCGGCCGCGCTCGTCGTGGAGCGGGAATTTGACCGTGAAATAGTGGAGCAGACCGTTCACGGTCTGCAGCGCCTCTTCGAACTGCATGACCCGCCCGCCGGCCATCACCTCTTGCTCCTTCGCCGCGAGCGCCTCCGCGATACCGGGGAACAGCACCTCCCTGTCGTCCCTGCCGATGAACTCGACGACGTGCTTCTCCACGGGCTGGGACTGCGCATAGGCGCGGTTGGCGAAGACGTAGCGTCCCGCGATGTCCTTGACGAAGATGAAGCTGCGCGCGTTGTCCACGAGCTGGAGGAGCATCTGGTAGCGCCCGTGCACCGTCCGCTCCCTCCGTCGCTGGTCGCTCGTGTCGTCGACGATCGCGGCGATCTCGCGCGCGTCGCCCCGGTCGTCGCGCAGCACGGCGTAGGTCCACCGGCAGAGGAGCGCGTGCCCCTCTCTCGTCCTGGCCTCGCTCGAGGCCGCGGCGAACCGGCTCTCCACCCGCGGGGAATCGAACGCCCGCACCGCGTCGGGGGACACGGGATCCGCGGCGACGAGGTCGGCCAGCCTGCGGCCGAGGGCCTCGTGCGCGCTCCACCCGAAGAGGCGCTCGGCGCCGTCGTTCCAGTGCGTCACCGTGCCATCCGGGCGCCAGTAGATCACCGCCGGCACCGCCGTGGGCGAGCCGTCGAGCGCGGCGTCGTCGCCCGCGCTCGCCGCGCCGTTCGATGCCGCGCCGTCCAGCGCCGCGCCGTTCGACGGCGCGCCGTTCGACGGCGCGCCGTTCGACGGCGCGCCGTTCGACGGCGCGCCGTTCCGCGCTGTTCCGTCCGGCGCGCGCCCGTCGGATCGCTCTGCCAGCGCCTTCTCCAGCGCCGCGACGCGCGCGCGGAGCTCCGCGTTCTCTTCTCTAAGCCGCCCAGCCTCGCTCAGATCTTCGCGCATCATCGGCCAGATTCGAGCCTACGCGGGGCATCTGCGGCGTTGCAAGGTTGCTTTGGGTCGTTTCACGTTGCCTCTCAGGTCGCAGAGATGGCGCTGCGCTGGGGCGCCCGGCGTCGATGTGAGCGCCGGGCTGGGACACCCCGGCCCGATGTACTAGGCTCCGCCCGTGTCGCGCGCCCTCGACTCGCTGCTCGCGCTGTCGCGCTCCCACGCCGCCGGCGCACCCAGCGGGCCTCCCTCCTCGCCCTCACCCGCTCTCGCTCCCTCGCTCCCGGAGCGGCCGTGACCCAGAGCCTCGCGCCCTCGGGCGATCTCTCCTCGTCGGTCGTCGCCGTCGCCTGCGTCGTCGCCGCGCTGAGCTTCGGGTTGCTCGTGCTCGAGCTCGTCCGCGCGCGGGGCCGGACCGCGGCGGGGTCGGGCGGCCTCCGCGGCGCGGCGCTCGCCACGGCGCTCACGGGCGCGATCGCCGTGCTCTGCCTGCTCGCCGCCATCCTCCGCCCGGTCGCGGTCACGTCGCGCGGGAGCCTCGTCGGCCCGAAGGTCGTGGTGCTGGTCGACGGCTCCCGGTCCATGGACCTGCCCGGCATCGCGGGGACCCGCCGCGACAGCGCCGAGCGAGCGCTCGCGGAGCTCGGGAAGCGCGCCGACGTCCGGCTCTCCCGCTACCTGTTCGGCGAGGGGGCGCCGCTGCCGGCCGACGGGCAGGCCGGCGATGGCGGCGGCCCCGCGCCGGCGCCGGCGCCGGGCGGCAGCGCTGGCGCCGCGCCGGCGTCGACGCCGCGCGCGGAGGCAGGCGCGGCGGCGCCCGCCGCTCCGGCCGCGCCGGCCGCGCGAGGCCGGCCGCAGCGCCGCTCGGACCTCAGCGCCGCGCTCGAGGCGCTCGCCCGCGCCGCCGACGAGCGGCCGTCGGCGTTCGTCGTCGTCTCGGATGGCCGCCTCGACCGCCCCGGCCCCGAGGACACCGCCGCGGCGACGCGCGCCGCGCTGGAGGGGCTCGGCGTCCCGGTGCACACGGTCGCGGCGGCGACCGAGTCCCCGCGCGACGCCAGCGTGCGCGCGGTCCGGACCTCCGGCGCCGCCGTCGCCCACCAGCCGCTCTCGCTCCGCATCGACATCGGCTGCAGCGGCGGCCTCGCGTGCGACGCGGTCCCCGTCGTCGCGCGCGAGCTCCGCGAGCAGGGCGCGCCCACGACGCTCGCGACGGGCACGGCGCACGTCGACGAGGGGGGCGTCGGCACGGTCGAGCTCGGCGTGACGCTCGATCGCGCCGGCACGCGCATCCTGGAGGTCGCGATCGACGCGCCGGACGGCGACGCGCTCCCCGAGAACGACGTCCGCTACGTCACGCTCGACGTCGCGCGCGATCGCATCCGGGTGCTCCACGTGGCGGGCCGGCCGACGTACGACGTGCGCGCGCTCCGGATGTGGCTCAAGGCCGACGCCTCGGTCGACGTCGTGGCGTTCTTCATCCTGCGCACCCCGGGCGACGAGGTGAACGCGTCCTCGGACGAGCTCGCGCTCATCCCTTTCCCGGTGGACGAGCTCTTCAGCGTGCACCTGTCGAGCTTCGACGCGGTCGTCCTGCAGGACTTCGACGCCAAGCCGTACGGCCTGACCAAGCACCTGCCGGCGCTGGCCCAGTACGTCGACAAGGGCGGGGGGCTCATCATGGTGGGCGGCCCGAACGCCTTCGTGCCGGGCAACTACGCGCGCACGCGGCTCGCCCGCGTGCTGCCGGTCGATCTCGACATCGGCAGCGCGCCCGGCGTGGATCTCGGCGCCTTCGTGCCGCGCATCACCGCCGCGGGCCGCGCGGCGCCGGTGCTCGCGCCGCTGCTCGCGCTGATCGGCGACGAGATGCCCGAGATGCCGGGGACCAACGTGGTCGGCGACCCGCTCCCCGGGGCGACGGTGCTGATGACGCACCCGACCCGCACGACGGCCTCGGGCGCGCCGATGCCGGTGCTCTCGCTGGGCGAGCACGAGAGCGGCCGGACGATCGCGCTGACGCTCGACGGCAGCCACCGCCTGCTCTTCAGCGCGTTCGCCTCGAGCTCCGCCGGCCGCGCGCACGGCGCGTTCTGGGACGCGTTGCTCGGCTGGCTCATGCGCGACCCCCGCTTCGAGCCCGCCGCGATCGAGCCGCGCGGCGGCTGCCTCGCGGGCGAGGAGACGACGCTCGTCCTGCGCCCGCTCGCCGGGCAGCGGGGCGAGGCCAAGGTGACGATCGCCCGCCTCGGCAGCGGCGCGGTCGTGCGGACGCTGAGCGCGCGGATCGGCGAGGGCGGCGAGCCGGTCGAGCTCGCGGCCGGCCGCCTCGATCCCGGCGGCTACGCGGCCACGGTGGAGATCGTCCCGGCGGAGGGCGCGGGCGACGCGAAGGGCGCGACAACGCGGCGCGACTTCGCGTGCGAGCGCGGCGGCGACGAGTGGGCGGATCCGCGCCCCGACGTCGCCCGCCTGGAGGAGATCGCGAAGGCCACGGGCGGCGCGTCGGTGCTCCCGCCGGACGCCGGCTCGCTGCCGCTGCCGGCCGCGACGCAGGTGGCGGCCGAGCGCCACGTCGCGCCGCTCCTGCCCCCGTGGGCCTGGACGCTCGCGGCGGCCGCGGCCCTCGGCGCGCACTGGATCGTGCGCCGGCGCGGGGGGCTCGCCTGAGGCGCGGCGAGCCCCGCTCCGCGGGGCGGCCCCCGCGCGGGCTACCCGCCTCGCCTCAGGGCAGCCACGGCTTCTCCAGCGGATCTCCCTTGTCGCCGACCCAGACCCTCAGCACCCCGAAGTTGTCGGGGTTCCCGGTGAGGAGCGCGTGGTTCACGATGAGCAGCGTCTTCGCCGGGTCGTTGAAGGCGACGTTGGCGGGCGCGTCGAGCGGCACCTCGTCCCAGGGCGAGCTCTCGATGCGCGACACCTCGTCCCCGTCCTCGTCGAGCACGGAGATCGCGTTGGCCGCGGCGAGCGTGACATAGAGCTTCCCCGACTTGCCGAACGCGATCCCGTCGGGCGCCTCGCCAGCGGCGTAGTCGTGGACCAGCTCCAGATCGGCCTCCTCGGGGGCGTCGACGAGGGGGAGCCGGTAGATGGACCCGAGGCTCGGATCCGAAAGGGAGAAGGTGACCGAGAAATAGACGTGCTCCCGCAGCGGATCGAGCCTGATCCCGTTGACGCCGAACGGCTGGGGGCCCCCTCCGACGAGCGCCGCGCTCTGGAACCAGATCTCCGGCGCGCCGCCGCCGGGCGCATAGCGGAAGATCGTCGCCTGGAGCGAGTCGGTCACATAGGCGTAGCCGTCCTCGTCGAACACGATGTCGTTCGGGATCGGCGGCGTCTCGAAGGGCACCGGCGAGCACGCCGCTCCCGGCGAGGCCGTCGCGCACGACGGGAGATCCGGCAGCGGATCGCCGTAGCTCTCCTGGACATATCCATGTCCAGTTTTCCTGAAGCGCAGCAGCCCGAGCTGCGTGCTGAGCGCGTAAACGCGGCCCGGGCCGTCGACCGCGATGCAGCTGAGCGCATGCTCCGCGTCGAGCGCCTCGCCCGCCACCGTGATCGTGCTCTTCAGGATCTTGCTGTCCCTGTCGTAAACGACGATCTTCGATGGCCCCGATCCCGCGGTGCCGAACGTCGCCGGACCAGACACGAAGACCCGATTGCCATCGACCGCGATCCCCTCAGGGAACCCGGGAGGCGTCGGGAACGTCGCGAACGGCTTGATCTCTCCGTGCCATGCCGCCATCGCCCAGGCCGGATCCGAGATCTGCGCCGATGCGACGGAGAGGAGCGACAGCGCGCCGCAAACAAGCCCCGTTTTGCTGGAGCGGGATAGTTTTGACTGCATACAATGCGACATGATCCCTCCTGGGTCCGTGGCTCACGGACCGGGGTTGTCGAAGTGAACGCTCGAAAGAGACGCTGATGAACGCGATCGAGAAGCCAAGGTGCGATCGGCCCGGCCTCGTCAGGACGAAGACGCGTCCATGATGGCTGGAGTATATGCCGATAAGCCAATCGGCTGTCGAGATAATTTTCTTTGGTCTCTGAAGTCTCGGCACTCTCGGCGAGGCCGGCGGCGCGACGCGGTTAGGTTATAGTCTTTATTATGAATGCGTCTGCGCACTTCTGCATTCATGTTTTTTTGCGCCCCCGCTGAACCACGTGTCCCCACGTGCTGACACGTGTGTGTAACAGGCGGATGTCGCCCTGTTGCCGATGCCGCTGGATTGCCGTTAGATTGCCGTTGGTTGCCGTTAGTTGCCGTTAGTTGCCGTCGGATTGGCATTGAACCCGCGCCGAGCACTCTTTCGTCGGCGCGGGCTCGGCGCGAGGCGCCGGCGTCTGTCATGCGCGCGTCACGCGCGCGCGTCGGGCAGGCCGCGCGACGGGAGCAGCGGGAGCGCGGCCTCGAGCCGGGCCAGCTTGTCGGGATTGCGCATGAGCCAGATCGCGTCGATGCCGGCCGGCGAGGCGTCGAGGCCGACGGCGGTCGCGAGCCGCGCGCCCTCGTAAACGAGGAGGGCAGGCGCGCCGTTGACCGACGCGACGCGGGTGACGATCGCGCCGGCGCCCTTCCGCCACAGGCCGATGAGGTAGCGCGTGATGCGATCGCGGCCGCTCAGCACCCGGCGCGCCGCGCTGGCCTTGCCGCCGGAGTCCGGGGTCACGCTCGCGCCCTCGGCGAGCATCGCGGCGAGGGCGCCCGCGTCGCCGCGCGCCGCCGCGTCGAGGAACGCCTCGAACAGGCGCCGCCGCTCCGCCTCCGTGGCGCGGAACCGCGGCTGGCGCGCGGCCACGTGCTCGCGCGCCCGGTGCACGAGCTGCCGGCACGCCGCAGGCGAGCGGCCGAGCGCCCCGGCGAGGGCGTCGAACTCCCAGTCGAACACGTCGCGCAGGATCAGCGCGGCGCGCTCGAGCGGCGACAGGCTCTCGAGCACCACGAGGAACGCCATCGAGATCGACTCAACCCGGTCCATGCGCGCCGCCGGGCTCTCCGCGCCGGCGCCCTCGCCCGGGTAGCCCGCCGCGGCCCCGCCGACGTCGAGCAGATCGCCGGTCGGCACGGGCTCGGGCAGCCACGGCCCGACATACGCCTCGCGCCGCGCGCGCGCCGACTTCAGCACGTCCAGGCAGAGGCGCGTCACGATCGTGGCGAGGTACGGCCCCGGCGCCTCGGGCACCTCCCCGGCGGCCCGCGCGCGCAGGTACGCCTCCTGGACCACGTCCTCGGCCTCGGCCGCGCTGCCGAGCATCCGGTAGGCGAGGCCGAAGAGGGAGCGCCGGTGCGCCGTGAAGCACTCGGCGCTCACGCCCGCGGCGGCGCTCATGTGGCGGCACCGGACGGGAGCCGCTCGCCGGCCGCGGCGCTGCCGAGCGACGGCGCGCCCCGCGGCCGCGGCGCCTGACCGGGCGAGCCGTGACCGCCGGCGCGGAGCCCCTCGAGGCGGATCGCCACGATCGTGGAGCGGCAGACGAGCTCCTTCATCCACGCGCCCAGGCGGCCGGTGATCACCCGATCGAGCGGCCTGTCGCGGGGATCGACCCGCTGGATGAGCCCGCGCCGCCGGCCGAGGCTGATGCACTGGATGAAGAACGCGAAGCGGAACGGCGGCGGCGGCGCGTCGCCGGCGAGCGCGGCGACGACGCTGTCCGCCGCGTACGCCGCCTGCGGCATGGCGGTGGCGCAGCCCATGCGCAGCGGCGCGCCGTCGCCGTCGAGCACGGCCGCGGCGTCGCCCGCGCCCCAGATCTCCGGGTGCGCGGGCGCGCGGAGCCACCGGTCGACGGCGAGCCGCCCGCCGGCCACGGTGGCGAGCCCGGAGCTCTCGGCGAGCGCCGCCGGCCGGAAGCCCGCGGCGAGGACGACGATGTCGGCGGCCAGGCGCTCGGCCGCGCCGGCGCCCGGGGCGACGCCGCCCGCCTCCGCGGCGACGGCGAGGCCGCTCGCGTCGACGGCGACCGCGCGCACGCCCTCGTGGAGCGCGACGCCGAGCTCGCGGAGCGCCCGGCCGACGTACGCGCGCCCGCCGACCGACAGGCCCTCGCCGACGCGCCCGCGCGTCGCGAGCGCGACGCGGAGCGCGGGGAACGCCTCGGCGATCTCCGCCGCGGTCTCGATCGCCGTGAGCCCGCCGCCCACCACGACCACCCTGCCGCCGGGCGGCGCCGCGCGCAGGCGCTCGTGGAGCGCGCGCGCGCTCGCGGCGTCCGCCACGGAGAGCGCGTGCTCGCCGCCGCCGGGCACGATCTCCTGCGCCGCCCCGCTGCCGGGCGCGTACACGAGCGCGTCGTAGCCGAGCCGCCGCGTCTCCGCCCCGGCGTCGCCGCCGCCTCCGAGCTCCACCTCGACCGCGCGCGCCGCCGCGTCGATCGTGCGGGCGCGGCCGAGCACGAGCTCGATCCCCCGCGCCCCGAGGAGCCGCGCGAGCTCGATCCGGCGAGGCGCCTTGCCGGCGGCGAGCTCGTGCAGCCGGATCCGCTCGACGAACAGCGGCGACGGGTTCACCAGCGCGACCGAGACCGGCACGCGGCGGCGCGCCGCCTTGCCGGCGATCCGCAGCGCCGCCGCCACGCCCGCGTACCCGCCCCCGATCACCACGACCCGGGCGCGGCCGGAGACCTTCGTCCCGCCTTGCTTCCTCTCGTCCATGAGTGCCTCCCGCCCCGATGCCCGGGGCTCGGCGGCAAGACGAGAGGGGGGGCCCGGTTGTGACATGGCGGTCGCCGGATTCGTCCGGAGCCCTCCGCTACGGCCGCGACGGCCACTTGACGCGCGTCGGCACGAGCCGCGGCTCGTTGGTCCCGTCGCCCAGCTCGCCGTTCCGGTTGTCTCCCCAGCAGCGCATCTCGCCCGTGCGCCTGAGCGCGCAGCTGTGGTCCGCCCCGAGGGCCAGCTCGATCACGTCGGTCAGCTCGAGCGGCTGCGGGGTGAAGGCCGGGTCCTGCGTCCCGTTGCCGAGCTGCCCCTTCGTGTTGTCGCCCCACAGCAGCACCTGTCCGTCGGCCAGCACCGCGCCCGAGTGCCTCGCGCCGAGCGAGAGCCGGAGCACGCCCGCGAGGTCCGGGATCTCGCGCGGCGCCGCCTCGACGTTCACGGTGCCTGTCCCGAGGCGGAACTGCGCGCCCTCGCCCCAGCAGGAGGCCACGCCGGTCGCCGGCGCGGCGCACGTGTGCAAGGCGCCCGCGGCCGTGATCGCGACGCTGGTGAGGCCGGGGATGGTCACGGGGACGCTCGACGGCTGGAAGTTGCCGGAGCCGAGCTGACCGCTCTCGTTGTGGCCCCAGCAGCTCATCCGGCGCTCGCCCATCCGCTCGATCATGCCCGCGCAGGTGTGCGAGAGGCCGGCGCTCACCGAGGCCACGTCGTCGAGGACCACGGTGGGCTCGAACTGATCGGCCTCGTCCCCGTACCCGAGCTGACCGGAGCTGCCCTCGCCCCAGCACCAGAGATCGTGCGACGTCGTGACCGCGCAGGTGTGGCTCCCGCCGACGGCGACCTGGGTCGCGCCCGCGAGCTCCTTCGCGCGCACGGGGGAGAGGGCGTTCATCGCCTCGCCGTCGCCGAGCTGCCCGCTGTTGCCTGCGCCCCAGCACGCCACGGCGCCGTCGGTCAGCACCGCGCAGGTGTGCGAGCGCGCCGACGAGATGCTCGTCGCGACCGTGGCGGCCTCGCCGCCGAGGCCGACGACCTGCCTCGGGATCGGCCGATCCTGCTGCTGCGTGCCGTCCCCGAGGTTGCCCCAGGTGTTCCTGCCCCAGCACCAGACCGAGCCGTCGCTGAGCGCCGCGCAGGTGTAATCGGTGCCGGCCGAGATGTGCTTCGGCACGACGCAGGCGCCCCGCACGCACTGGCCGCTGCACGGCTTGTCGCAGCTGCCGCAGTGCGCGAGGCTCGTGAGGAGGTCCTCCTCGCAGCCGTTCTCGGGGTCCTTGTCGCAGTCGCCGCGGTCCTCCTCGCACGCCGGCGACTGGCAGACGCCGTCGTTGCAGCTCGGCGAGCCGCCGAAGGGCGAGCACACGACATCGCACGCGCCGCAGTGCTCCGCGTCCGTCCTCGTGTCGACGCACGTGTCGCCGCACACCTCGCCCCCGCCCGGGCACCCGCCGCCGCTGCCGCCGCTGCCGCCGCTCCCGCCGCCGGTGCTCGAGCTCGTCGACGCGTCGGGCGGGCGCGCCGTGAACTCCTTGCCGCACGCGCCGGAGGCGACGGCGGCGGCGACGGCGACAGCGGCGGGCACGTACGCCGCCGCGAGGGGCAGCGAGGCGAACGGGAGCCGGCTGGCCCGAGGTCGATGCGTGGAAGCCATGGAGGGCGGTGTTTCCCTTGCGTTGTGGCGCGGCGGCGCCGTGGGGGCGCGACGCGCGCGCGCCGCATTCTAGACGAAGTCGCGCGCCGAGATCTCGCCTCGCGCCGCGCGGGAGGCGCGCCTGCCGCGTCGATCAGAGCGCGGCGACGAGCAGGTCGTCGATCGGCGGCGCCTTCTCCAGCACGCCGAGGTCGGCGAGCTGCTTCGCGAGCGTCTCCCAGCGCTCGCGGGTCATCACGCCGAGGCCCTTCTCCTTGGTCTCGGGGGTCTCGATGAGCGGCCGCTGCGCCTCCGCGGCGGCGACGAAGGTCTCCGCGTCCATCGACGTGTTCAGCTTGGCCATGACCTCGTTGGCGCGCGTCGGATCGTGCAGGTAGCCGCGCCAACCCTCCCGCGTGGCGCGGATGAACGCGCGGACGCGCTCCGGGTTCTCCTTCCAGAGCGCCGCGCGCGTGATCACGACCACCACGTACGGGTTGAACCCCTCGCTGGCGACGAGGAACGCGGCGGGATCGCTCCCCTTGCGCTTGGCCGCGATCGGCTCGGCGGTGATGAAGCACTGCTGCGAGAAGTCCTTGTCGGCGACGAAGCGGGCGACGCCGCCGTCGTACGGCACGACCTTCACCTTGTCGAAGCCGTACTTCTTCTTGAGGTACGCGGCGTAAGGCAGCCCCGGCTCGATGGCGAGCGTGCCGCCCGACGAGAGGATGTCGGCGATGCCCTTCGCGCCGCGGCTCTCGTGGGTCATGATGGCCTGCGGCGAGGTCTGGAACACGGCGAAGAGGGGGAGCACGTCCGCCCCGCGGGCGCGGGCGGTGAGCACCTCGTCGGCGCCGGAGAGGCCGAAGTCCACCTGCCCGCCGGCCACCATCTGGACGACCGGCACGCCGGCGCCGCCGCCGAGGATCTCGACCTCGAGCCCCTCCTTCGCGAACGCGCCCGACTCGCGCGCCGCGTAGAAGCCGCCGAACTCGGGCTCGGGGACCCAGTTGAGCGCGAGCTTCACCTTCGCGGCCGGCGCCGCCTGAGCAGGCGCGGCCGACGCGCCCTGGGCGGGCGCGGCGGGCGCGCTCCCCTGAGCGGAGGGGGCCGACGAGCGGCCGTCGCCTTCGGGCGACGACGAGCGCGAGCAGGCGGGGGCGAAGAGGGGGACGGCGACGAGGGAGGCGAGGCGCTGGAGGGCCAGCCGGCGGCTGTCACGGGAGTGCATCAGCGATTGATCTCCGAAGGATGCCAGCGCCGCAAGAGCCGCTTGCCGGCGAGGTCGACGGCGCCGAAGAGCGCGAGGCCGAGCGCGGAGGCGAGCAGCACGGCGGCGAAGAGCAGATCCGTGCGCAGCTGGCGGTAGGCGGAGAGGACCAGGATGCCGAGGCCGGCGGCGTCCTCCGAGAAGCCGGCGACGAACTCCCCGACGATGGCGCCGATGACGGCGAGGCCCGCCGCGATCCGGAGCCCGGTCACGATGTGGGGCAGCGCCGAGGGGAGCTCGAGCTTGCGGAGCATGGCGAAGCGGCGGGCGCCGTAGAGCCGGAAGAGATCGCGCAGCGCGGGCTCGACGGAGCGCAGGCCGGTGAGCGTGTTCGCGATCACCGGGAACACGGAGACGATGAACGCCGAGACCGCGACCGCGCGCAGGCCGGGGCCGCACCAGAGCACGAGCAGCGGGGCGATGGCGACGATCGGGACGGTCTGCAGGAAGACGGTATAGGGATAGAGCGCCCTCTCGAGCGCGCGCGACGAGGCGAGCGCGATGGCGGAGAGCACGCCGACCGCGGCGCTGAGGCAGAAGCCGGCGAGCGCGGCCTTCGCGGTGGTGGCGGCGCCGGCGAGCAGGGTGGCGGCGTCCGCTGCGCCCGCGCGGGCCACGTCCGAGGGCGGCGGCAGGAGGTAGGCGGGGATGCCGAGCGCGCGGGCGACCACCTCCCAGAGCGCGAGCAACAGCACGAGCGCGGCGAGCGGCGGCGCGACGGCCTGGAGCAGAGTGGGTCGCACGGCTGGAGCCTCATAGCGCGAGGTCGCTTCGCCAGGAAGAGGCCCGGCGGAGGAAATCCGGCCGGCGCGCGGGCGTGGCCCAGGCGCGACGGCCCGAGCGCGCAGCGGAGAGAGCGACTCGACGCGAAGGCGGAGAGGCCGAGAGCACAGGGCGGCTGGTCGCGCAGAGGAGCTGCGTCGAGGGCCCTCTGCGATCGAGGAGAGATGGGGTGGAGAGCGACATCGTAGGGCCGGTGCTTGCCCGCGATGGCGCGCTATGCGTCCGGAACACCCGCGGCCGCGGGAGGAAGGAGGGGCTCTGGTTGAGAGGGGGCTTTGTCGAGACGGGGCGTGAAGGGCGCTGAGCGCGGCGCCTCTCGGCCCGACTACTTGCTCTTCTTGGCAGGCGCGGCCGGAGCAGGCGACGCCTTGGCGGTCGCGGCTACCTTCTTCTGGTTCTTCTCCGCCGCGTCCTGCTTCTTCTGTCGCTCTTTGGCCTTCGGAGATTTGTCACCCATGGGAGCACCGCCTCGGTGGATGCGTTGTTAAAAGTCCACCTTGAGCGAGGCTAGCACCAACTCCGGTGGCGGAGTCACGAACTTTGTACTTCGCGATCGTTCACGTCTCGCCGCCTCGCCGCCTCGTCGTCTTGCAGGCTTGCCGCCTCGTCGCCTCCGCCGCCAGCGGATAGGCAGGACGGTCGGAATACGGCGATCCCTTCAGCATGGTCGCCTGCTTTCTCCGGACGAAGCGCCGCGACGCCGGTGTCCACGCCGTGGACACCGGCCGCCTACCGGCTGGGCGACGGCGGGGCCTCCGGTCGTGAAAGTCGCCAAAAACCAGGGCTTTCAAACCGGCACCGGGCTTGCTGAACCGCCCGAGCGAAGGGCACCGGGAAACCGCCGTGGTCTGCCGGCGTTCACCGGGCCCGAGGGGAGCCTGTCATGAGAGCCACGTACCGGAACGATGAGGACGTCGCGCGGTTACATATCGAATCGCTCCTCGCGCGCCACCGCCATCAGGTCGACGCCATCCCGGAGCACCTCCGTCGCCTCTACGCCCGCCGCGCCGCCCGGTCGCTGGCCGGCCAGGTCGCCCTCGGCGGCGCGGTTCTGGTGGCCATGGCCGCGGGCGCGCCCCCCCTCCTCGGCGTCCTCGATGACGGCGCCGCCACGATCACGCTCCTCGCCGCGTGGGCGACGTCCGCGCTCGCCTACGTCGTGGGCCGGGAGCTCGCCGACGGGAGGCTCCGGCGGGCGCTCTCCCGCGAGATCCAGCAGAGCGGCGACGTGCACGCGGATCGCGCGAGGCTCGAGGCCGCGGCGCCCGAGGCGTGCGTGCGCGGCATGATCGACGCCGAGGAGCGCCGCAGCGTCGCGCTCCCCCTCGCCGGCGCCGTGGTGCTCGCGCCGCTCACGCTGCACTTCGCGATCTACTGCTGCCTCGGCGGCTGGTTCGCGACGTGGAGCGAGCTGGTCGAGGACTTCGACGGATGGGTGCGCCTCTCCCTGGTCCTCGTGGGCCACGTGCACGCCGTCGTCGCGTACCTCGCGTTCCGCCACGCGCGGGAGATCCACGCGGCGTCGACGCCCGATCTCGCCGCCGGCGCGCCCCGGGGCGCGGTCCGCGCGCTCGGCTACGCGGCGCTCGCGAGCCTCTTGCCGGGTGGGATTCTCTACCTCATCCCGCCGCTCATCGTCCTCGCCACGGGCGCCGTGATCCTGCCCGCCTTCGCCCTCGCCCGCCGCCGCGCCCTCGCCGAGCGGCAGCTCATCGAGGGGTGACGCGCGCGCTCCGCGGCCCTCTCTTGCCGGCACGGAGGGGCGGCGCTAGGAACGCCCCGCGTGTTCAAGGCGATCCTCTGGGATAACGACGGCGTCCTCGTCGACACGGAAGGGCTCTACTTCCAGGCGACGCGCGAGACGATCGCGTCGGTCGGCGTCGAGCTCACCGCCGAGGACTACCGTGAGCTGTTCCTCGTCGAGGCGCGCGGCGCCTGGCACCTCTGCAGCGCGCGCGGCGTCGACGAGGCGGGGGTGCGGCGGCTGGCCGACGAGCGGGATCGCCGGTACCTCGAGCTCATCGCGCGCGGAGATCCCCTGTTGCCGGGGGTGCGCGAGGTCGTCTCCGCGCTCGCCGCGCGCTTCCGCATGGCCATCGTCACGAGCAGCAAGCCCGAGCCGTTCCACCGCGCGCACGCGGCGACGGGGCTGCTCCGGTGGTTCGAGTTCGCGCTCACGCGGGAGCAGTACGCGCGCGCAAAGCCGGATCCCGAGCCGTACCGGGTCGCCTGCGAGCGGCTGGGGCTCGCCGCGCGCGACGTGCTCGTCATCGAGGACTCCGAGCGCGGGCTCCGGTCGGCCAAGGCGGCGGGCCTGACGTGCTGGGTCGTCCCGTCGCCGCTCACCGCGGCGTCGGATTTCACCGGCGCGGACGCGGAGCTCGGCTCGCTGCGCGAGGTGCTCGAGCGACTCGGGGGAGCGCGCGCGTGATCGCACGCTCGCACGATGAGGTCGCTCACGGCGCCAGCCCGGTCACCCCCACCGCCGCGCGGCGCGACGCGCGGACGAGTGGATTTTTGCACGACCCCGGCGAGGAGCGCATGAGCTTCTGGCGGTTCGTGAGCGGTTCGTGGCACCTTCGGGCCCGTGGCTTCCGGTGACGGCATCTCGTTCATCGAGCTCGTCGTCCTCGGCTGGTCCTCGGCCACCGCGGCGCCGACGCCGATCCCCATCCGCGTCGACTTCGACGCGCCGGCCGACTGCGCGACGGTCGACGATCTCTACGAAGCCATCCACGCCCGCTCGGATCGCGTGCGGAAGGCGGAGGACGGGGAGGGCGGCTGGGGCCTCCGCGTCCGGCTGACGCGCGGCGGGTCCGGGGTCCACGGCGAGCTCCGTGTGATCCACGAGCGCGGCGAGACGGACACGCGCACCGTCGACGCGACCTCGTGCGAGGTCGTGGTCCAGGCGCTCTCGCTCACCGCGGCGCTGGCGCTCGACGAGGCGGCCGAGGAGACCGCGCCCCTGCCGCCGCCCCCGCCGCCTGCGCCGCCCCCGCCGCGGCCGGTCCAGCCGCCGCCCGCGGCCCCGCGCCCGTGGCCGCCGATCACGTTCGGGGTCGGCGCGCAGCTCCTGGTGACGCAGGTCGTCTCTCCCTACGCGAGCCTGGGCGGCGCGCTCGTCGCCCGCGCGACCGCGCACACGGACGGCGCGCTGAGCCCTTCGCTCGGGCTCTCGCTGAACTACGCCCGAAACGATATCCTGCAGGGCACCGACAACGCGTTGATACACTGGGCGGCCGCTGCCCTCACCGCCTGCCCCCTCCGCTGGCAGATCGCCGATTTCCTCAGCGCAGAGCCGTGTGTCGTGGTCACCGGCGGCTGGTTCACGGCGACGGCGGAAGACGTGTCGCACCCGCGCTCCGCCGTGCGATCGTGGTGGAGCGCCGGGGCCCTCGCGCGCGCCGCCGTGCCGCTCGGCGGGGGCACCGCCATCGAGATCGAAGTGGGGGCCGGCGTGCCGCTCGTTCGTCGGAGCTTCACCATTTCCCTGCCGGCGGAAACCGTGGGCGAAACTCCTGTGATTTCGCCGCTGGCGGGCGTCGGGATCGTGCACAGTTTCTGAGGCTGGACTTCCGTGATCACTTCGATGCAGCCTGGGAATTATGGGACATGGACGTCATCTGGAAGCAGCGCGTCGCGGAGGCTGCCCCTCGCAAGCCGGGGCACCTGGTCCGCGCTCGCTGCTGCCGGACGTCGCTCCTTCGGAACTCGAGTCCACGGGTCTCAGGCCTCGCCTCCCGCTGAGCGGAAACATGGTCGTCGAGGTCATGACATCGCCTGCTTTATCTGACCTGGAGCCGGCGAGCGTGAAGCCTTCGGCAGAGAGCTTGAGACAGCGAGACGCGCGACTGCGCCGGATGGTGGACGCCCATCTCGACTTCATCGGGCGGGTGCTCCGCAACGCGGGGACCCCGGCCGCCGAGATCGACGATGCGGTGCAGCGCACCTTCATCGCCGCAGCCCAGCGGCTGGACGACGTCCGGCCGGGGGCGGAGAAGAGCTTCCTTCTCCAGACCGCGCTTCATGTGGCAGCCCACGCGCGACGCAGCGCTGCGCGTCGGCGGGAGTTCCCGGCGGCCGAGCCGCCGGAGGTCGTGGACGCCGCGACACCGGAGCAGCTTACCAGCCAGAAGCACGCGCGGCAGATGCTAGACCAGGTCCTCGACGAGATGGAGTCGGACCTGCGGACCGTGTTCGTGCTGTACGAATTCGAGGAGATGAGCATGGTGGAGATCGCCGGCGTGCTGGGGATCCCGCAGGGTACCGTGGCCTCTCGGCTACGAAGGGCCAGGGCCGATTTTCGAGAGCGCGTCCGAGCGCTCGAGCTCGTTTCGACGAGCGAGGTGAGACGATGAGCGAACCACGCCGCCTGCTGGAAGAGAGCGACAGCCCGCTCGAGCGCGCGCTGCTGAGCGCCGGCGCGTCGTACCAGACTTCACCGGAGACGCGCGCGAAGACGCTGGCCGCGCTGGGGATCGCCGGCGCCGCCGCGCTCTCGGCCAGCGTCGCAGCGCCCGCCGCGGTCTCCGCGGCGGGGACGGCCGTCGCGTCCTCGTCGGTCGCCGTGAAGCTCGGCTGGACGAAGATCCTCGTCGCGCTCTCGACGGTGGGCGTGCTGGCCGGCATCCCCGCCGGCTACCTCGCCTGGCGCGGGTATCAGGCGCCGGAGCTCGTCGCGGTCCACCGCTTCGGCGGCGCGCTCGCGGGACCGGTCGGGCGGGTCGCGGCGCGCCCGGCGCCCGTGGCGGCGCCGGCGCCCGCGCCGCCGGCGGAGGCTGAGCCGGAGGAGACCCCCGCCCCGGCGCGCGCTGGCAGCAGCGGCGGCGCGGCCTCCAGGGTCGACCCGAAGCCCGCCTCCTCGAGCGCGGCCCTCAAGGCGGAGCTCAGCGCGCTGGACGCGGCGCGCTCGACGCTGGCGAGCGGGAACGCGCAGGGCGCGCTCACGCTCCTGGACGCCTACTCCAAGGAGCACCCGCGCGGCCGCCTCGGGCTCGAGGCCGAGGTCCTGCGGATCGACGCGCTCGCGAAGAGCGGCCGGCTCGACGCCGCGTCGCAGCGCGCGAAGGCATTTCTACAACGACATCCGAACAGCGTGCTCGCTTCCAGGGTACGACGCTATGTGAACGACTAAACTCCGGGTCATGCGCTGTCCCGTCCTCCTCCGCTTGTTCCGCGCAGCATCGGGCATTGCCTGTGGCTCGTTGGCGCTCTGCGCGCTGCCCGCGTGCGGGCTCACGGTGGACTGGCTCGGCTACGACCGGATGACCAGCGACGAGCTCCGCCCGCTGACCGGCCCACAGGAGTACCCCAACGCGCTCAGCGACGTGCTGGGCAAGTCGGACGAAGAGATCGCGTCGAAGATCGACGCGACCTTCCGGCAGCTCTTCTACGGCGATAAGTTCAACGAAGCCATCTTCTACACGGACGCCTACGACGCCGAGCGGGCTTACATCTGGGACACCCTGCACGGGCAGGTGCGCACCGAGGGCATGGGCTTCGGGATGATGATCACCGTCCAGCTCGGCAAGCGGGAAGAGTTCGATCGGCTCTGGAGATACGCCAAGGAATGGCACGAGCACACGTCCGGCCCCAAGCAGGGCTATTTCGTGTCGTTCTGCGACGTGCCGTGGAGCGAGAAGCCGGTGTTCTGCTCCGATCCCTTCGGTCTCCAGCAGCTCGCGATGGCGCTGCTGTTCGCCCACGGTCGCTGGGGGAGCGACACCGGGACCATCGACTACGGAGCGGAGGCGATCGCCTTGCTCGAGGTGATGCAGCACAAGGAGACGCTGAACGGGGGCGTCGATGACGGCGTGACGAACACCTTCGATCCGGAGACGAAGCTCGTCTTCGACGTCCCGAACGTCGAAGCCGCGGACACGACCCGCCCCTCCCTCGAGATGCCGGCCTACTACGAGCTCTGGGCGCAGGCCACGGGCGACCCGTTCTGGTCCGAGGCCGCGGAGAGCGCGCGCGAGCACTGGAGGCGGACCGCGCACCCGATCACCGGGCTCATCCCGGTGCGCGCCCACTTCGACGGCACGCCGGTGACCGGCTCGGCGAACTTCGATTCGGAGTCCTACCGCACGCTGCTGAACCTCGCGCTCGACCAGATCTGGTTCGGGGTCGACCCGTGGCAGGTGGAGGAGGCCAACCGGCTGCTGGCGTTCTTCTCGAGGCAGGGCATCGACTGGTACGGCGGGGCCTACACGCTCGACGGCGTGCTGGTCGAGGCCAGGGACCCGGCGCTCGTCGTCACGAACGGCGTCGTCGGCCTCGTCGCGACGACCAGGGATCGCGCCGAGTACATCGAGGCGGCGTGGGCGGCCGAGCCGGCGACCGGATTGCCGCGCTACTACCCGGGGCTGCTCCACCTGCTCTCGCTGATCACGCTGAGCGGGCAGTTCCGCGTGTACTGACCGGAGGCGCGTCCTGCCCCGCGATCGCGCGGGATCGCTCGCGATCCAGGCCCCGGCGGGCACATCGCGGCTCGGGCGCAGCGCCGTCGCGCTCGGCGGGCTCACGCGAAGCGGAGGTGGAGGACGGGCGGCGCGCCTCCGTGCTGGTACAGGCGAGGCATCCGGCTCGCGTCGCGCAACGCTCGCCCGAGCGCGGTCGAGGCGTCGCCCTCGCAGAACGGGCGCAGCCGCGGATAGCGCGACACGGAGCCGTCCAGCGAGGGGAGCTCCAAGCAGGCGCGCGACCGCGGCGGGATCCGGAGCGGTGGCGACGCCTCGTGATCGAGGATGAGCTCCGTCCCCGGCGCGAGGCGCACGGAGGCCCGCGTGAGGAAGGCGTCGACGACCTCGGGCGGCTGGCGGGCCAGGGCGCCCTCGGCGATGAGGAGCGTCGGCACGTCGCCCGCGCCGCGGAGGCAGTCCATCCAGCCCGTGCACGCGATCGAGCAGCACCGCGCGACGGCGTGGCGGTCCGACGCGTGGCCGAGGCGATGCGCGCACTTGAACTCGGCGAGGTGGGGCGGATCGAGCTCCACCCAGCGGAGCGTCCCGTTGTCGACGCGCGAGAACCGCGTGCAGAGCCCGGCGTCGAGCGCGATGACGAGGCCGAGCGGGTTCCGCGCGACGTAGTCGCGGACGAGCCGATCGACCGCCATGGTGCGCACGGTCGAGGTGCGGAGCGCGCGGGCGTCGAAGCCCGCCGGGTCCACGTCGAGCGAGGCCAGCATCGCCTCGGCCCACGGGTCGGCGAAGCCGAGGTCCGGAAAGCGCACCCGCGCCTCGGCGCGCCCGACCAGCGAGAGCACCGCGTGCCTGGAGACCGCCGTGGAGATCATGCGCCCTCCCCGCGGCGCGGGGCGCGAGGCCGCGCGAGCGCGCGCGCCCCCGGGGGCCGGCGCGTCACGACGGCACCCCGCCGCCGCCGCGGACGACCTCGTCGACGAGCGCGCGCTCGAGGCGCAGCACCGCGGCCTTGTCCGGGAGCTTCGCCGCGAACAGGCCGCCGAGGAGCGTCACGAGCTTGTCGTAGTCGGGCGCCTGCGCCTTCCAGTTCGCGATCGGGTACGCCTCGTAGAGCCCGCGCGTGAGCCGCGAGGGCGTCAGCACCGAGACGCGCGCCTCCGGGTGCCAGAGCTGGAGGTGCCAGAAGCCGCGCGCGACGAAGTACTCGAACTTCCGCCCGACGAAGAGGCGCACCTCCCAGCCCGCGACGACCAGGGCGAGCTCGCGCTCGCGAGGATCGTGCGGCGGCGGCGGCCACCCCTCGTCGCGCGCGGGCTCCGCGGGGCGCGCGGGATCGGTCCGGCGCGGGGGATCCACGGCGAGCGGCGTGCGCGCGCTCACGAGAGCCCCGCCTGGGGCGCGTCGGACCCGGGGAAAGCGGCGAGCGCTGCGCATGGGGACGGGCTCGGGGCAGGGGGCATCTCTCGGCTCACGGGGGCTCCGTTGTTGATATTGAAAGTGATGTTCAACTTCGATAGGTGAACGTCTTGCGGGTGTCAAGCGAAAACGGCGCCGGCTAGAATGCGCGCCGATGGCACACTTCTGTCGTTTCTCCGGCGCTTTCCGGTCCTTTGCGGTCCTCGCCCTCTGCGCGTTGCCGGCCGTCGCCTCGGGCGCAGGCTGCGGTGTCGCGGACAGCGTGACGCCCCCCGTCGGCGTCGCGCCGGAGGGAGCGGGCGGCCGCTCGAGCAGCGAGGGCAGCGGTGGCGCGCCGAGCGGCGCCACGGACGAGGGGGGCTCCCAGGTCGACGGGGGCGCCGAGGTCGACGGCGCCGTGGGCGAGCCGTCCAGGGTCGTGAGGATCATCGCGATCGGCGACACCGGCGAGGGCAACCTCGCGCAGAACCAGGTCGCCGATCGCATGAGCGAGAAGTGCCTCGCGGTGGGGGGCTGTCACGCCGTGATGATGAACGGCGACAACTTCTACGATCACGGCGTGCTCGATACCGGCGACGCCCAATGGGGGCCGAAGTTCGAGCAGCCCTACGATCGACCGGGCCTGAACGGCCTCCCGTTCTACGCGGTCCTCGGCAACCACGATCACGGCCCCAGCAGCAGCGGCGTGCGGCAGGCGCAGATCGATTACTCGCTGCTGCCGGTGGGCGACGGGCCGGGAACGCGGATGACCGACAAATGGCGCATGCCCGCCGCGTATTACGATGTCCGCGTGGGGTTCGTTCATCTCTTCGGGATCGATACCGTCGACTTCACCTCCGATGAACAAGCGGTCGACATGAGCGCGCGGGTCGCCGCCTCGGACGCCCGGTGGAAGATCGTCTTCGGCCATCACCCCCGCTACACGTCGGGCGCTCACGCCGCCGACAATCAGCAGCTCGGGCTGGACGGGATGTTCGCCATGCAGCGCGCGATCTACTGCGGGGCCGACATGTACATGTGCGGCCACGACCACAATCTCGAGCTCATCGACAAGGGGCGCGACGAGCTCTGCCCGGACACCTATTTCGCCGTCAGCGGCGCCGGCTCGAAGACCCGCCCGTGGCTGACCTCGGCCCCGAACGAGCCCGGGCAGCTCTTCTATAACGACGAGACCGAGGCCTTCGCTTACCTGGAGTTCGAGGAGAACGTGCTGCGCTTCGAGTTCATCGACAAGCAAGGCGCGGTGATCTACGCGAAGACGATCACCAAGTGAGCTGGCGAGGCGCGCGGCCGCGGCCGGCCGGCGGCGTCAGCGCCGCTCGCCCTCGCGGGGCGCGCCGGCGCTCGCGCCGCCGTCGGGCCGCTTCCCGAAGGAGAGGGTGCTCTCGGTGCCCGCGAGGATCCGCCGCAGGTTCGGGATGTGCTTCAGCCAGATGAAGGCGCAGAGGAGGAGCGAGAGGCACAGCACCGGGGCGCCGCGCTCGTTGAGGAGCCAGAGGAGCGCCGGCAAGGCGAGCGCGCCGGCCAGGGAGCCGGCCGAGACCATCCGGGTCGCCCGCACGACGATCGCGAAGACGGCGAGCGTGACGAGCGTGGCCCGCGGCGCCAGCACGAGCAGGACACCGCAGGACGTCGCGACGCCCTTGCCGCCCCGCATCCCGAGGAACACGGTGTAGTCGTGGCCCAGCACCGCGGCGAGGCCGCCGGCCGCCGCGACCCACCCGCCCGGCGCGGCGGAGAGCCATGACGCGAGGGGACCGGCGACGAGCGCGCCCTTCGCCATGTCCGCGGCCAGGACGGCCAGCCCGGGCCTCCAGCCGAACGCGCGAAGGACGTTCGTGGCGCCGATGTTCCCCGAGCCCATGGCGCGGATATCGACGCCTTTGACGAACCGCGCAAAGAGGTAGCCTGTCGGGATCGCTCCGAGGAGGTAGGCAAGGACGAGGTAGATTGCCGTCATCGGGCGCCTCCGTGTCCGCGCGCGTGCGCGCCATGGCCACGTCCGCGCGCGTGCGCGCCATGGCCACGTCCGCGCGCGTGCGCGCCATGGCCACGTCCGCGCGCGTGCGCGCCATGGCCACGTCCGCGCGCGTGCGCGCCATGGCCACGTCCGCGCGCGTGCGCGCCATGGCCACGGCCACGGGTGTGTAGCATGGCGCCGCGCGAGGCGCGCTTTTCAGGGTCGGTGTCGCGCTGGCGATCGTGGTACTCTGCGAGCATGGCCCACGTCGCGCCCGCTTCGACCCGGTATGGCCGCGCCCCCAAGATCGCGCTCGTCCTGGCCGGCGGCGCCGCGCGCGGCGCTTACGAGGTCGGCGTCGTGCAGCACATCCTCGAGGAGGTCTCGCGCGACCTCGGCCGCGAGGCGCCGCTCGACATCCTGTGCGGCACCTCCGTCGGCGCCATCAACGTGTGCGGGCTCGCCGCGTTCGCGGACGAGGCGCGGAGCCGAGCCCGGCGGCTCGCCGCGGTGTGGACGCGCCTGCGCATCGACGACCTCGTGCGCCTCGACGTGCGCGGCGTGCTCGCCGTGGGGCACGACCTGCTCCGCGGCGGCGCCGCGGGCGCGCCCGCGAGCGGCGGCCACGCCTCGCTCCTCGACACGTCGGGCCTCGAGCGGCAGATCGCGGAGGCCGTCCCCTTCGAGCGGATCGACGGCCACCTCGAGCGAGGGCTGCTGTCGGCCGTCACCGTGTCGACGACGCTGGTCAAGAGCGGCCGCACCGTCGTCTTCGTCCACCGCCGCGAGCCAGGCCTGCCGCCCTGGAGCCACGACCCGACGATCTCCCCGCGCGCCACCGCGATCCGCGCCGAGCACGCCCTCGCCTCGTCGGCGCTGCCCATCCTGTTCCGCCCGGTGAGCATCGACGGCGAGCTCTACTGCGACGGCGGGCTGCGCCAGAACGTCCCGCTCTCGCCGGCGCGGCGCCTCGGGGCCGACGGCGTGATCGTCGTGAATCCGCGGTACATCGAGCCCGCCTCGGCCGCGACCGAGCGCGACGCGCCGGGCTTCCCCGGGCCGCTCTTCCTGCTCGGGAAGACGCTGAACGCGCTGATGCTCGACCGGATCGACAACGACCTGGCGCGGCTGGAGAGCATCAACGGCATCCTGGAGGCGGGGCGGCGCCGCTACGGGGAGGGCTTCGTCGACGCGCTGAACGAGCAGCTCGGGCTCCCGCCGGGGCGCGCGCTCCGGCCGCTGCGGTCGCTGCTCATCCGCGCCTCCAAGGACATCGGCAGCCTGGCGGCGGAGTTCGTGCGCTCGCCGGCGTTCCGCGCGCGGACCACGAGCGTGCTCGGCCGCGTGATGCGGCGCCTCGCCGAGGGGGACGAGCAGCGCGAGGCCGACTTCCTGTCGTATCTGCTCTTCGATGGGGAGTTCGCGGGGCGGCTCATCGAGATAGGCCGCGCGGACGCGCGGGCGCGGCACGAGGAGCTGTGCGCGTTCTTCGAGCGGGCGCTGAGCTGGGGCGGGGCGGAGGCGCGGGCGCGCGAAGGGGGCTGAGGGACACAGGCCTCCTCCGGAGCGTCCGCACCTCTAGGGCGCCGAAACGCGATGAGCGCGACTGAGGCCTCCGTGCGCGAACACCGCGCGATTACCCCACGATTCACGCGCGATGACGGCACGATCTCCGCGCGGCCGCAGCGCCCGGTGTAGACTCGCGCCGCGAGATGGCACCTTCGGATCCGTTCGGCTGGGTGGGCGCGACGATCGGCGGCAAATACCGGCTCGACGCCGTGGTCGGCGAGGGCGGGTTCGGGGTCGTCTACCGCGGCCATCACCTCGGGTTCGACGAGCCGGTCGCGGTCAAGTGCCTGAAGGCGCTCGGATCGCTGGCGCCGGCCGAGCGCGAGGCGTTCCAGCGGATGCTCCTCAACGAGGGCCGGCTCCTCCACCGCCTCTCCCGCGCGAGCGCCGGCATCGTGCAGGCCCTCGACACGGGCGCCGCGGTCTCGCCGTCGGGCGAGTGGACGCCCTACCTCGTGCTCGAGTGGCTCGAGGGCGCGCCGCTCGACCACGACATCGCCGCGCGGCGCGCCGGCGGCGGGGCGGCGCGCCCCCTCGCCGAGGCGATCGCCCTGCTCGCGCCCGCGGCGCACGCGCTCGAGGTCGCGCACGCGCAGGGCGTCGCCCACCGCGACATCAAGCCCGCGAACCTGTTCCTCACGGACATCGGCGGCCGGCGCACGCTGAAGGTCCTCGACTTCGGCATCGCCAAGGTGCTCGGCGAGCTCTCGAGCATGACGCAGGCGATGGCCGAGACGGGCGGCGCCCTCCGGGCCTTCACCGTCCACTACGGCGCGCCGGAGCAGTTCCACCAGCGCTTCGGCGCGACCGGGCCGTGGACCGATGTCTTCGCGCTCGCCCTGGTGCTCATCGAGGTGGCGTCGGGCGACCGCGCCCTCCTCGGGAGCGACGTCACGCAGCTCTACATCGCCGCGACCGATCCGGCGTTCCGCCCGAGCCTGCGCGGCGCGGGCGTGAGCGCGCCCGAGGCCGTCGAGGCGGTGGTGCGCCGCGCGCTCGCGGTCGAGCCGCGCGAGCGCTACCGCACGGCGGGCGAGCTCTGGGGAGCGCTCGAGGCCGCCATGGCCGGGGCGGCCGCGTCCGTCGGCGCGGTCGTGCCTGCGGCGGGCGCGGCGCCGGGCCTGGCGGATACGGCGGTCGCGAGCGCGGCCGTCGTCGCGCCGGGCCCGGCGGGCGCGGCATCCGCGCTGGAGGCGCCCCGCGGCCTTGCCGGCGCGCCGCCCGCTCTCGCCTCGACGCTCGCCCCCGGACCCGCGCCACCGCGCGCGCCCCTCACCACGATGCGCGGCATCACCGCGAGCGCGCCGCCGCCGGGGTCGCTGCCTCCGGGCTCGCCTCCGGCCGCGCCCGCGACCGCCGCGTCCGCGCGGCGGCGCCGTCTGCTGCCCGCGGTCGTCTCGGCGGTCGCGCTGGCCGCCGCCCTCGGCGCGGGCGCCGTCGCGTTCTTCCAGCACCGCGCCCCCGACGACGCGCTGCCGGCGCGCGCGCGCGGCGGCCTGACCGCGCCGCCGGCCAAGGCGCCGCCCCCGCCGGACATGGTCCGGGTGCCCGCGGGCCGGTTCACGATGGGCAGCGCCAAGGGCGGCAAATCCGAGCGGCCGCCCCACGAGGTCACCCTGACCCGCGCGTTCGACCTCGATCGCACCGAGGTCACGGTCGCCGCCTACCAGCGCTGCGTCGACGCGGGCCGGTGCACGCCGAGCGGCCTGCACGGCCCCCGCGCCAGCGACGCGGACGTGGAGCAGCGCGGCGCGCTCTGCACCGCGGCGGATCCCGCGAAGGCGCAGCACCCGATCTCCTGCGTCGATCAGGCGCAGGCGGCCGCGTACTGCGCCTTCGTCGGCAAGCGGCTCCCGACCGAGGCCGAGTGGGAATACGCCGCGCGCGGCGCCGACGGCCGCGAGTACCCCTGGGGCAACGAGCCGCCGGGGTGCGCGCACGCCGTCGTGTCGCGGCCCGCCGGGCAGGGCTGCGGCGCGCTCGGCAAAGGCACCCAGGAGGTCGGCTCGGCCACGGCCGGGGCGAGCGCGTCGGGCGCGCTCGACATGGCGGGCAACGTCTGGGAATGGGTGGCCGACGGCTGGGACCCAGGCGCCTACGCGAAGGGCGCCCAGACGGATCCCCAGGTGCCGGCGACCGGCAGCAAGGGCGTGCTCCGCGGCGGATCGTGGGATTTCTCGGCGAGCACGGCGAAGTCGACCTTCCGCCTGGCGTTCGACCGCGAGGCGGGCGACGTCTCGACCGGGTTCCGCTGCGCCCGCTCGCTCGATTGATCGCGGGCTGCCGGGGACGCGCGAGCGGCCTCGACGCTGCCGGCCGGGCGAGCAGGTTCCTTCCAGCCGCGATGAAGATGGGCTATCTGTTTGACCTTGGTCGAAGGTAGATTCACACGTCGAGCGGCGAGATAGGATATCTGGACAGGTGTGGTCGTGTGGTCCAGCGCGCGGTGACGTCGTTGCGAGCGCGTCCGCGCGCAGGCCGCCGGCGACGCCGGCGCCGCGCCGCAGCGACATCGCACCGAGGCCCCCGGTCAACCTTTGTCGAGCGCAGAGGAGCCCATGCAAGAATCCGAGAACATGATCTCTTTCGAGGAGCGCCGGATGCAGCGCGTCATCGATGCTGTCGCGCTCGCGTCGACGGGAGAGGTCGAGCTCGCCCTGAAGCAGCTCGGGGCCGTCGAACAGGATGCCTTCGGGGTGGTCGAGGAGGCGCTGCGGGTCTTTCTCTCCGAGCTCTCCGCGACCGCGGAGCAGAACGCGCAGGCGCTCGCCGCGCTCGCTGCCTCCAAGCGCGAGCTCGAGAGCCAGCTGGAGACCATCCAGCGCCAGGAGTACGCCATCCGGGAGCTCTCGGTGCCGATCATCGATATCTGGCATGGCATCCTCACGCTCCCGCTCGTCGGGCTCATCGACTCGGTGCGGGCCGTCGAGGTGACCGATCGGCTGCTCGCCCGCGTGGCGGACGACAGCGACGTCGAGTGGGTGATCCTCGACCTCACCGGCGTCACGGTCATCGACTCGATGACCGCCCAGCACCTCGTCAAGCTCGCCCAGGCGGTGCAGCTCCTCGGCGCTCGCTGCGTCCTCACCGGGCTGGGCGGCCACGTCGCCGAGACGCTCGTGGCGATCGGCGTCTCGTTCGACGAGCTGAACCCGATGCGCAGCCTGCGGGAGGGCCTCAGGTTCTGCCTGGCGCAGCGCAGGGCGGGCGGCGCCGCCCTGGCAGCGCACGGGGAGCGCGCGACACCCCGCACGCAGACCTAGCGTCGGCGCGCGGTCGCCTCGCCAGCGGGCGCGCGCGGGCTGGCCTGCGCCACCTCGGCGCGCATGCCGGTGAGCACGGCCTCCGTGCCGAGCAGGCTCAGCGCGCTCCGACGCCGGCGCTGAGCCGTCGCGACGGGGACCGGCCATTGAAGAGGCTACCGCGATGTCCGCGCACCTCCGCGTCGTCCGAAAGCCCCGCTCGCCGGATCCCCCTGTCGACGCGCAGCCCACCTTGCCCGAGGTCCTGCGCGGCCTGCACGCCCGGAATCCCGCGGCGGAGCGCCGCCTGCTCGACGCTTACGCCGGCCTCGTCGAGCGGATGCTGTTTCGCATCCTGGGCGATCTCCGGACCTTGGAGGATCTCGTGCAGGACGTGTTCGCCCGGGTGTTCTCCCGCATCGACGACGTGCGCGAGCCCGAGGCGTTGAAGCCGTTCATCTCCAGCGTCACCGTCTTCGTCGCGCGCGAGGCGATCCGCAAGAAGCGGCGGCACCGCTGGCTCGCGTTCTTCGCGAGCGACGAGCTGCCGGAGATCGCGGCCAGCGTCGATCCAGAGGCCCGGCAGGGGGTGCGCGCCTTCTATCGAGCCCTGGAGACGCTCGATCCCGACGAGCGGCTGGCCTTCACGCTGCGGATCGTCGAGGGCCAGGAGCTCGCCGACGTGGCCGCCGCTTGCAATGTGTCGGTGGCGACCGTCAAACGCCGGCTCCAGCGCGCGGAGGCCGCGTTCGTCGAGCGCTGCAAGAAGGATGAAGTGCTTGCCTCCTGGCTCGCGGAGGGCGACCGATGGACGTGAGGACCAAGGACATCGCGGCCCTGGGGCGCCGGGTCGCCGCGCACCAGGACGCCGCGCTCGAGCGGCTGGCGCGGCCCGGAGCGGCAGATCGGCTCCAGGCGATCTACCGCAAAGAGGCCGCGCTCTCGCTGCGCGAAGGGGCGGCTCGCTCCCCGCGGCGGCGGCTCGGCTTCGCGCTCGCTGCGGCGTGCGTCGCCGCTTCCGCCCTCTTCTTCGCGCTGTCCCGGCCGCGCGACCCGTTGACCTACCGGGTCGACGGATCGCCCGGCGTCGTGGGCCGGTGGGTGGCTGCGGACGCGTCGCGCGTCGGGCTCGACTTCTCGGACGGCTCGCGCGTGGACCTCGCGTCGGGGACGCGCGCCCGTGTGACCGAGGTCGGCCCGCTCGGCGCCGGGGTCCTCCTGGAGCGCGGATCGCTGCACGTGCGCGTCGTGCATCGCGACGACACCCGGTGGGTGGTGGCGGGAGGGCCGTTCGAGGTGCACGTGATCGGCACCGAGTTCGACGTCACGTGGGACACCGAGGCCGAGGAGCTCGCGGTCTCGATGAGCGCCGGGCGCGTGCGCGTGCTGGGCTCTTGCGTCGAGCCGCCGGGGCGCGCCGTCGCCGCGCCCGAGTCGATCCGGCTGACGTGCGCGGCCCCCCGCGCCGCCGCGCCGCCTCCGGCGCCCGATCCCGAGGCGAGCCCGCCCGCTGACCCGCCGGCCCTCCCCCCGAGCGCGAGCGCCGCCGCGCCAGCGCCGGCGGCGCCTCCTGCGCCGCCGGCCCGCGCGGAGGCGCCCTCGGCCGCGGCCCCCGCCGGGGGCTGGCGCGCGCACCTCGCCGCGGGCAAGCTCGCCGAGGCGCTCGCGGACGTGGAGCTCCTCGGCATCGACGCGGTGCTCGAGCGCGCCGCCGGCGCGGAGCTCGTCGAGCTCGGGTCCGCGGCGCGGCTCGCGCGCAAGCCGGACGTCGCGGCCCGGTTCTACCAGACGGCGCGAGCGCGGTTTGTCGGGAGCGACGCCGCCGCCGTGGCGGCGTACCACCTCGGCCGCATGGCGTTCGACGGGCGCGGCGCCTGGGCGGAGGCCGAGCGCTGGTTCGCCGTGTACCTCGCGGAGAGGCCGCGCGGCGCGCTGGCGCCGGAGGCGCTCGGCCGCTCCATCGAGTGCGCGACGAACCTGAAGCTCCACGCGCGCGCCCGCGAGCTCGCCGCGCGCTACCTCGCGGCCTACCCGAACGGCGCCCACGCCGGGCTCGCGGCGACGCTCGCCGGTGGGGCCGATTGACGCTGCGCCCGCGCGCGTCACGGGCGTCGGGACGGCGTCGGCGGAGCCTGTCCGGAGCGCGCGCCGCGGCGCGCCCGATGGGCGGCGCGCTCGTCGCGCTCTTGGCGTCCCTGGCGCTCGCGGCGCCGTGTTTCGCCGACGAGCGCTCGCCGATCACCGTCGTCGCCGGTGTGCGCGGCGCGCTGGCGCACCGGCTCTCGCAGGAGCTCGAAGCGGCGGGCTTGCCGGTGCAGGTCGAGGTGAGCCCGGTGGCGGTCGCGCCCGGCGGGCTGCTCATCGTCGTCCCCGAGGGGGACGAGGGGGCGATCGAGATCTGGTCGGCGTCGGGCGGCCGGGCGGATCTCGTCGCGAGCGTGGCGCCTGACGGCCCGCTCGACACCCGGGTGCTCCGCGCGGCGGAGCTGGTGCGGGCGCTGCGGTCGCCGGCCGGCGCCCCCGCCGACGCCACGCCGGCGGCGGTCGCGCCGGCGCCGCTCCCGCCCGCGCCCGTCGCGCCTTCGGCCGTGGCCGTGGGGCCCGGCGACGCGTGGCGGAGCCCGCCGCTCGGCGCGTGGGGGCCTCCGGCGCCCGCGTTCCCGGTGCCCGCGGCGCCGCGGGCCGCGCTCGTCGATGTGGGCGTCGCGGTGGCCGTGGGGTGGCAGACGCCGGGCGTGTCGCTGGCGCTCGATGCCTCGCTCCGGATCTGGCCTTCGGCCCGGGTCGGCGTCGGGCTCCTCGCGGACCTGCCGCTCGCCGGCCCGACGATCGACGCGCCGGAAGGCGAGGTCCGCTTTCGCGCCACGCTCCTCGGCGCCGAGCTCGTCCTCGCGCCCGTCGCGAGGACGGGCCGTTTCGGGCTCGTCCTGTCCCCTGGCGTGGGCCTCGCCCACGTGAGCGCGTCGGGCGAGGCGAGGCCGCCCTACCTCGACAGCGACGAGTCCGCGATCACCGCCCTCGTCTACGGGCGAGGCGAGGCGCGCCTCCGGCTCATCGACTCCCTGGTTCTCACGGCGGGCGCGCTCGGCGGCGCGGCGATTCCCCCTGTCGATATCCGGTTCGCGGGACGGGTGACCTCGACCTTCAGCCCGCTCGCGTCGTTCTCGCTCGGCGTCGTCGTCGAGCGGTGAGCCGCCGGCGCGGCAGGCGGCCATTCCTAGGAGCAGGACACGCGCTTCCTCAACCGAGATCGGAGAGTGCTCCTTGAAGCAGCTCATCGTACCTGGAACCATCGCGCTCAGCGTGCTTACGGCGGCATGCGACAGGATTCCGCTCGATCCCATTCGCGGCGATGACGCCGGCGGCGATGCCGCGGGAGAAGGCGGAGCCGGCAGCGGCAGCGCCGGCAGCGGCAGCGGCGCCGGCAGCGGCAGCAGCGCCGGCAACGGCAGCAGCGCCGGCAGCGGCGGCGCGCCGGGCACCGGCGATTCCCTCTGGAGCCTGCACTTCGGATCGACGGTGCGCCAGGCCAGCGTCTCCGGGGGCCGCATCGCCGTGGACGGGGCGGGCCACGTCATCCTCGCGATCGAGGTCGCCGAGGGCGTCGACCTCGGCGACGGCCCGCTCTCCACCGAGGGCCGCTCGGACGTCAGCCTCGCGAAATTCGGCGGGGAAGGGCAGCTCATCTGGCACAAGAGGCTCTTCGACGCGGGCTACGTGCAGGATGTCGCCGTCAATCCGGCGGGGCTCATCGCCCTGGCGGGACGCGCTCGCCAGACCAGCATCGATCTCGGAGGCGGCCCGCTCGTGGGCGGATCGCTCGACGCCTTCGTGGCCGTCTTCACGGCAGACGGAGAACACGTCTGGTCGGCTCGGAGCGGCGCAGGATCCTATGTAGTGTGGGACAGCATCGACGTTGACGCAGCCGGGAACGTGGTCGTGGCCGTGAGCTTCACGGGCCAGATCAGCCTCTGCGGACGCTCGCTGACCAGCGCCACCGTGGACGACTCGTACGTCGCGAAATTCGACCCCGCGGGGCATTGCCTCTGGGTCAAGCAGCTCGGCGCCACGGAGACGCACGACGTCGCGCTCGATGCGACGGGAAACGTCGCCCTCGCCGGGAGCTTCGGGTACGGCGACATGAAGACGATCGACCTCGGCGGCGGGCCGCTGACCTCCGCTGGCCGCGAGGACGTCTTCGTGGCGAAGCTCGACGCCGCCGGAGCGCACCTCTGGAGCAAGCGGTTCGGCGACGAGGCGCTCCAGAGGGCGTACGGCGTCGCGGTCGACGGCTCCGGAGCCGTGGTGATCGGCGGGACGTTCCTCGGGAGCGTGGATTTCGGCGGAGGCGCTCTGGTGAGCGCGGGCGGGTTCGATTTTCTCGAGCCCGGCTCGGTCACGTGGGGCGGCAACATGTTCGTGACCAGATTCGGCCCCGCGGGCGAGCTCCTGTGGGCCAAGCGCTTCGGGGAATACGGGCCTCAGACGGCGCTGGACGTCGCGGCGAACGTGGGAGGCGACATCGCCATCACGGGCCTGCTGTACGGCGACGTCGATCTGGGCACGGGCCTCATGGACTGCACCTACGGCGATGCCTTCGCCGCGAAGCTCGACGCGACGGGCACGGTGCGTTGGGCCAAGCACACCGGCGACAGGGGGCGCCAGTACGGCCAATCCACGGCCATCGACGCGACAGGCAGCGTGTTCGCCGCCGGGCCGTTCCTGGGCACGATCGACTTTGGCACGGGGCCGCTCGTGAACGCGCCGTCGGAGCCGTCCTCGGACTCCTTCCTCGTGAAGTTCGGGCCCTGAGGTCGCGGGCGGTGATCCGAGGGTCGACGTTCGTCGCGGGCAGGCGCCGAGCCATCGGTCGCGCGAGCCGCGCCCCGCATGGACGGGGCCGGCAAAGTGGCCCTCACCGCGCGCAGGCGCCGAGCCATCGCGCGGCGTTCTGTCCGAGGGCGGGGCCGAGGAGCTCGGGGGGCAGGTGGAGGCCCTGATAGGTGCCGAGGGTGCGGGCCGGCTGGTCGGCGGTTTGACGAAAGAAACGGAAATTGTCCTCTTTCAAGAGATCCATGTTCGACTCCACCTGCAGATCCCACAGCTCCATGGACAGCGGGTCCAGCCCGCTGGTCACGAGGTCGGTCCCGAACAGGAAGCGCTCGGGCCATCGAGAGAACAGCTTGAGGAGCTGGGCGCGCTCCCGCTCGAGGTTCGCGAACCCCTCCGCCGCCGGGCCGGCGGAGCCATGGCTCGTATCGACGAGGAGGCGTGGAAACGCCTCCATCAGGGACTCCACGCGCGCGAGGTCGGTGCGGCTGCCGCAGAGATGTGCGCACACCAGCCGCAGGTCGGGGAAGGAGCGCAGGACCGCCTCGAGCTCGCCGCGGTATCGGACGGTGTTGGCGTGAAGGAGGATCGGGAGCGCCTGATCGGACAGCGCCTGCCACATCGCCTGGTGCGAGGGGTCGTCCAGGGGACGCTCGTGGAAGAGGTTGTGCCCTTGATAGAGCTTCACGCCGCAGGCGCCTCGGCGGCGGAGCTCGCCGAGGTACGCGAGATCGCCGTGACCCAGATCCACGGTGACGAACGGAATGAGCTTTCCGGGGTGAGCCGCCGCGGCGTCGAGGACGATATCGTTGCCCGTGCGGTAGCCGGCGAGCCCGGATCCGCCGCGGCCGCTGGTCAGGTCCGGGCTCGCGAGGATGACGGCGCGATCGATGCGGTGCTTGGCCATGTGGGCGAGCAATGGTGTCACCGCGTCGGCGTGCGTCAGGTGCACATGGATGTCGATGACCTCCTGGCGGGGCGGAGGCGGCGACGAGCGGCACCCCAGGACGGCGGCGAGCGCAGCTCCCAGCGAGATGCTGCGGAGTCGGGCCCCGCGATAGGTGTGGGCGGCCTTCGGAGAGCGGATTGAACGACGCGGAGCCATCGCCGGCAAGGATACTCCGCGGCTTCGCTGGCGCCATGGAAAAGAATGGAGTCGTGAGAAATGATATGATCTGACATCGCGCTTCCAATCGTGGTTCATGCAATGCTCGATGCGCGTGCTTCAGGGGGCGACGCCTCGCCCTTGGGGGCATTGTTATCTGTTCTCAGGAGGTCTTTATGTCGCTCATCCGTAGCTCGATTCGATTCATGGGGTTCACGGCGCTCTGCGCCTCGTTGTTCGGAGCGACGTCTTGTTCGCCGTGGTCGGACAATGGCGTGGGCCCCGGCGCCGGGGGCAGCAGCAGCACCAACGCCACCGGCAGCGGCAGCAGCGGCGTCGGTGATGGCGCCAGCAGCAGCGGCGTCGGTGATGGCGGCGGCGCCAGCAGCAGCGGCGTCGGTGATGGCGGCGGCGCCAGCAGCGGCGGCGGCGGTGGCGGCGGTCCTGGCGGGGTCGGCGGAGGCGGCTCCGCGAGCGGGGGCGGCGGAGCGCCGGCTTGCGCGGACGACGCCCACGAGGAGAACGACGCGGCCGCCTCCGCGGCGCCGCTCGCCTACACGGCAGGCGGCAGCGGATCTCCCGACGCGTGGTTCTCGCATGTCGGCTTCGTCCTCTGTTCAGGCGATGAGGACTGGTACCTGCTCGATACCTCTCTCGGGTACGAAGAGCTCTATTGGAAGCTCCGCGTCCTGGCCGCCGGGGCAGAGCTGTGCGGCGCGGGGTGCGAGCAGTACACCCCGCCACCCGGCCCAGAGAACACGGTGATCGTGGAGGTCTACAGCGCGGCCACGATGGAGCTCATCGGATCTGAACAGAGCGAGCATGGACGGGTGTGGCTCGATGGCGAAGGGCTGGATTCGGCGAACGATCTGCTCCTGCGCATCTATGGGCCGCCGGAGGCGGCCTACCCGTACGACATCACGTTCATCGCCAAGTCCTATGAAGGAGAGGACGAGTGCGAGTGCTGAGCGTCGCCTCGACGAGAGCGCCGAGGCGGCCGCGCCGCTAGCGCCGGCGGCGCTCGCGCTCGTCGGCGTGGGCGCATGGAGCCTGCGACGCGATCGCGGAGGACGACGGCCCAGGGGCGCGCGCTGCAAGCGCGCGGCGCGACGCGCATCGGGCCGAAGGCAGCGCTCGTCGGGCTGGTCCACGGGCGTGGTGGCGCCTGCACGCGGGACGCGAGCCTACCGGGCGGGCGGCCTCCGCGTTGCGCGATGTCGGCCATGTGCCAAGGAACTCGACTCCACCCCCATGAAGAACGCGACGATCCCTGCCCGGTTCCAGGACACCGCGGACGCCCGCCGTCGCTTCGGCGATCGGCTCGACCGTCTCGCCCCCTTCCTGCTGCGCGTCGATCCCGCGGCCGACGCCGTCGTGGAGGCGTTCGCGTCGATGCCCTCGGGCCAGGGCTTCCGCCTCCTCGAGGCCGCCCTCGCGCGCGGCGTCGACCACGTCGCGGCCGAGGCCCCGCCCGAGCTGCGGGCGCTCTTCGCGGAGGTCGATCACGTCCCTGTCTGGGTGGACTGGGACGCGGTGAACCGCGGCGGCGCCGCGTTCCTGCGCACGGGCGCGCTCGGCGGGATCCTGCTCGCGATGCAGGCGCTCATCCTCGGCTACGCCTCGCCCGGCGGGAACAAACCGCTCGTCTTCTCGGGGAGGCTCCGCGAGCAGGCCGGGCGCCGCCTCGGCGAGACGAGCCGCTTCGTCTACGCCGTCAGCCAGGCGAACGGCATGCGCCGCTCCGGCGAGGGCTTCGCGATCACCGTGAAGGTGCGCGTCATGCACGCCCAGGTGCGGCGCCTCGTCCGCGCGAGCGGCCGGTGGCAGACCTCGCTCTGGGGCGAGCCGATCAACCAGCACGACATGGTCGCGACGGCGCTGCTCTTCTCGGTCGCGGTGCTCGACGGCCTCGACAAGCTCGGCTACCACGTCCCGCCCGACCAGCGGGAGGACCTCGTCCACCTCTGGCGCTACGTGGCCTACGTCATCGGCGTCGAGCCGGAGCTCATCCCCGGCTCCGCTGCCGAGGCGAGGCGCCTCGCCGAGATGATCTTCGCCACGCAGGGCGCGCCGGACGACGACTCCCGCATGCTCGTCGACGCGCTGGTCACCCACGGCATCCGCAGCGCGCGGAGCGACGGCGAGCGCCGGCGCGCCGAGCAGATCATGGCCGTCTTCTGCTGCGTCTCCCGCGCCGTCCTCGGCGAGGTGCTCGCCGAGCAGCTCGGCGTGCCCCGGCAGAGCTCGCTCCTCGCCGTGCCGCTGCTCCGCGCCGTCGCCGCCGCCTCGAGCCGCGCGCACGCGCTGCCGTCGCTGCAGGACATCGCGCTCGACCTCGGCGGCCGCTACTGGCAGCGCGCCATCGCGGTCGGCCTCGGCGGCCGTCCGGCCGACTTCGCCCCTCCGGAGCGCTTCGCCGACGGCCAGACGTGAGCGCGCGAGAGCCCGTCGCCGCGAGGCCGCCCAGGGCCCCCGCCGCCCTGCGCGGCCGGCGCCGGCGTCCGGCGGGCCCCGCTCCGCGAGCGCGCCCGGCGGTCGGGGTTGAACCGCGCTCCCGTTCTGCGGTACGAGCGCGATCATGGAGATCATCCCCTACGGCGGCTGGAAGCGCGCCGCGCGCATCGTCTGCGGCGACACGGAGGTCGTCGTCACGCTCGACATCGGCCCGCGGATCATCCGCTATGGCGTCATCGGCGGCCCGAACGAGCTGTCCGAGATCCCCGAGGATCAGGGCGCGACCGGCGGGACACAGTACAGGTTCTACGGCGGCCACCGGCTCTGGATCGGCCCGGAGGACGAGCAGCGGACGCTGCAGCCGGACAACGACCCGGTCGAGCACCGCGAGGAGAACGGCGCGCACGTGTTCCGGTCCGCCGCGGACAAGCACGGGATGCAGAAGGAGATCCGCATCACGGCGGACGCCGCGGCGGGCAGGTTCGTCCTCGAGCACGCGATCGAGAACCACGGCGCCTATGCGGTCGAGTTCACGCCGTGGGCGCTCACCGTGATGGCGGGCGGCGGAGAGTGCCTGTTCCCGCAGGCGCCGTTCTTCCCGCACCCCGAGCGCGTCTTGCCGGCGCGGCCGCTCGTGCTGTGGCCGTACAGCGACATGACCGATCCCCGGTGGACCTGGGGCAAGCGCGTGCTCCGCCTGCGGCAGGTCGCCGGCCAGGGCCCGCAGAAGGTGGGGATGCTCGTGAGCCAGGGCTACGCGGCGTACGCGAACCACGGGAACGTGTTCCTGAAGCGGTTCCCGTTCGTCGAGGGCGCCACGTACCCGGACATGGGGGTCAACTTCGAGACCTTCACGAACCAGGACATGCTCGAGGTGGAGTCGCTCGGCCCGCTCCAGCGCGTGGAGCCCGGCGCCCGCGCGCTGCACCGGGAGGCGTGGTACCTCCTGAAGGGCGCGCAGCCGCCCGCCGAGGACGGCGCGTGCGCGGACTGGCTCGAGGCGCTCGCGAAGGATCGGCCGCTGTAAGACCGCGAGCGCTGAGCCTGCGGCGGGCGCGCCCGGTCAGCGCCGCGCGGCGATCTTCACGTCGCCGGACACGACGCTCCGGGTCAGCGGCCGCGCCAGGAAGTCGTGCGGGAAGCCGAGCTCGACGGCGCTGGCCCGGTCGAGCCGGGCGCGCTGGTCGTCCGTCAGCCGCACGTCGAGGGCGCCCAGGTTGTCCTCGAGCTGCTTCAGGGTCCGCGCGCCCAGGATCGGCGCGGTCACCGCCGGATTCAGCAGCGTCCAGGCGATCGCGATCTGCGACGGCGTCTTGCCGCTCTCGGCCGCGACCGATTTCACCACCTCGGCGATGCCGAGGCTCCGCTCGGTGAGCGCGCCGTTGGCGGCGGCGATGTTCTTCCGCGTGCCGGCCGGATCCGCCGCGCCATCGCCCGCGGCCAGATCGGCCTTCGAGTACTTCCCGGTCAGCACCCCGCTGCCGAGCGGCGACCACGGGACGACCCCGAGGCCCATCTCCCGCGCCATCGGGATGAGCTCCCGCTCGACGGTGCGCTCGATCAGGCTGTACTCGATCTGCAGTGCGATGAGCGGCGCCCACCCGCGCAGATCCGCGATGGCTTGCATGCGGGAGACCTGCCAGGCCGGCGCGTCGGAGATGGCGACATAGACCACCTTCCCCGACCGGACGAGATCGTCCATCGCGCGCAGGACCTCGTCCACGGGCGTCGTCCCGTCCCACGCGTGCAGGTACAGGATGTCGATGTAATCGGTCGCGAGCCGCCCCAGGCTCGCCTCGACCGAGCGCACCATGTTCTTGCGGTGGTTGCCGCTCGAGTTGGGGTCTCCCGGCCGCATGCTGAGCGTGTACTTGGTGGCCAGCACCAGGCGCTCTCGCCGATCGCCGGCGAACTCGCCGACCAGCCGCTCGGACGTGCCGTTCGTGTATTTGTTGGCCGTGTCGATGAAGTTCCCGCCGCGATCGACGTAGGCGTCGAAGATGCGCCGCGACTCGTCGCGGTCGCTGCCCCACCCCCAGTCGCTGCCGAACGTCATCGCGCCGAGCGCCAGCGGGGAGACGCGCAGGCCCGAGCGCCCCAGCAGCCGGTAGGTGTCGAGAGAGAGTGCGTTGGTCATGGTTGGCTCCACAGGTGCGGCGGGCGCGTCAGGCGCCCTGCCTGGATCCGGACGTTAAGGCCTTGGCGCCCCGCGAAGAATCCGACAGGATCGAAGGAGCCTGTTTAGCCAGGGGTACATAATGCGCGGCAGGGAGTTCGCCGATCTGACAGCGTTCGCGGCCATCGTGGAGCACGGGAGCTTCGCCCGCGCGGCGGCGCACCTGCGGGTCTCGCCGTCGGCCCTGAGCCAGACCATCCGGGGGCTGGAGGAGCGGCTCGGCGTGCGCCTCCTGAACCGCACCACGCGCAGCGTTGCGCCGAGCGAGGCGGGGGCGCGGCTGCTCTCGCGGCTCTCCCCGGCGTTGACCGAGCTGGAGGCGGCGGTCGCCGACGTAAGGGCGCTCCGGGACAGGCCGTCGGGCGTGCTCCGGATCAACACGGCGCGGGTCGCCGCGGTCTGGTGCCTCGCCCCGCTGCTCGGCCCGTTCCACGAGGAGCACCCGGAGATCGTGCTCGACGTGGTGGTCGAGGACGCGATCGCCGACATCGTCGCGCGCCGCTTCGACGCCGGGGTCCGCCTGGGCGAGCGCCTCGAGCGCGACATGGTGGCCGTGAGGCTGAGCGGCGATTTCTCGATGATGGCGGTGGCGTCGCCGGCCTATCTGGCGCGCCACGGCGTCCCCGCGACCCCGCGCGATCTGCACCGGCACCGCTGCATCAACACGCGCTGGCCGACCGACGGCAGCCTGTACCGGTGGGAGTTCGAGAAGGGGAGGCAGTCCCTGGAGGTCGCCGTCGAGGGCCCGCTCATCGTCAACGACGTGGACCTCGCGCTGCGCGCCGCGGTGGACGGCGTCGGCATCGCGTACGTGTTCGACGAGCAAGCGAGGCCGCTCGTCGAGGCCGGGAGGCTGACGCGCGTCCTGGAGCCCTGGTCGCCGTCGTTCCCGGGCTTTTACCTCTACTACCCGAGCCGCCGGCAGACGCCCCCTGCGCTGCGGGCGTTCGTGGACTTCCTGCGCCGCGCGGTCCCACCGGAGAAGAAGGCGCGACGCGCCCGTCCGGCCGCCGGCGCGAAGAACCTCGCATGAACCCGGAATTTTCTTCCTGAGTCCGATGTCCCTCGTGCCCACATCGTTGAGGCTGTGGACTTGGGGGGGAGCGTCCGCTCTACTGTCGCTTCGGTACCCCCATCGGGGGCCGCCCGTGCGCGGTGTGACCCGGCGATGATCACGGCGCCGCTTCGCGGGAATAAGTGACGAGATTTTTCCTTCGGAGGATGCGAGCATGAGGTCAGCACCCCTTACCCTTCTACTCTCGGCGTTCCTTTGTGCTCTCGGCTGTTCGGACGGCGACGGGGGAGGGGAGAACGGCGGCGCGGGCCCGACGAGCGGCCCCGGCGGCACGACGAGCGGCTCCGGCGGCACGACCGCCACGACCGGCGGCGGCACGACGAGCGGCCCCGGCGGCACGACGTCCACGACCGCGGGCCCGACGACCGGCTCCGGCGGCGCGGGCGGCGACATGGCCGGCTCGGGCGGCATGGGCGGCGCCGGCGGCTCGGGCGGCAGCGGCGGCGCTGACGCCCGGATCCCCGCCGCGAGCGCCAGCTCGCTCAAGGAGGCCGGCTCGAAGGCGAACCCCCCCATCCTCATCGGCGCGGCCATCTCCGGCTCCGGCCTCAACGACGCGAACTACAAGCGCGTCGCCGCCGCCGAGCACGACTACGTGACGGCAGAGAACGAGATGAAGTGGGACGCGCTGGAGCCCCAGCCGGGCAGCTTCAACTACGGTGCCGCGGACAACATCGTCAACTGGGCGACGAGCAATGGAATGAAGGTCAAGGGCCACACCCTGGTGTGGCACAACCAGCTGCCGGGGTGGGCGAACTCCCTGTCTGGCTCGACCGCGGTGGAGCAAGCCATCCGCAGGCACATCGAGAACGTCATGGGGCACTTCAAGAGCAAGATCAAGCACTGGGACGTCGTCAACGAGGCGGTCATTACCGACAGCGACACGGGCGTCGGCAATCCCCGCATGAGGCCCTCGGTGTTCTTCAACGCGATGGGGGTGAACTTCATCGATTTCGCGTTCCAGACGGCGAGGGCGCAAGACCCGGAAGCCAAGCTCTATTACAACGACTACAGCATCGACGCGCTCAACGATAAGGCCGATTACGTCTATGAGATGATCAAGGGGATGGTCGATCGGGGCGTCCCGATCGACGGCGTCGGGTTCCAGATGCACATCGGGCCGCCGAACAACGAGGCCGGCGGCGCGGACGTGGCGGCGAACCTGAAGCGCTTCTCCGATCTGGGCCTGGAGGTGTTGATCTCCGAGATGGACATCAACCGTTGCGGCGGCGTGGTCACCGCCGAGGAGCAGCTCACTTACTACCACGACATCGTCGCGGCCTGCTTCTCGCTGCCCAAGTGCGTCGCGATCACGTTCTGGGGGATCAACGACGGCAGGTCGTGGCTCAACGGCTGGCAAGGGGCCTTGTGCAACGGGCAGAGCTCGCAGTCGCTGCTCTTCAATGACCAGTATCAGAAGAAGGAGACCTACAACAGGGTGCTGGACGCCCTGCTGGGCCGTTAGCGCCTCCCTCGCGCCGCGAGCGGCGGCGCGCCCGGCCACGCGCTCGGCCTCGCGGCGCCTCGCCGGTACGCACGGCGGTGGTCGCGATGATGGGCGCCCCCACGCGTATGCGTGGGGGCGCGCTTTGCACGTGCGCTGAGCGCGTCGCGCGCGATCGCGAAGCGCGCGCCTCGCCAGCGGGACAGGGGGCGACGTCAGCGACGCGCGAGCCGCCCCTCCAGGATCACGGCGCCTCCAGGGGGAGCTCCTCGTTGGGCAAGCCGACCGACCAGTGCCCCTGGATGATCTTCCACTGCCCGCCCTGCTTGTGGAACACAAGGCTCAATCGGGTCGGGACGTCGCCGCCCAGGAAAGCGAACGTCGGGTCGTCCGCCACCCAGGCGACGGTGCCTTGCTGCTGCAGCTGGAGGAGCCCTCCGGTGGCCTCGATCGGGAGCCCCCCGTCGTTCGGGTATCCCAGGCCGTCGAGGAAGGTGAACATGTCCTGCCACCACTGAACGATGGCCGCGTGGCCGGCATACACCTCGCCGGGCGCCGTGCCGAGGAACAGCGCGCCCGGGCTGTCCGAGATGATATCTTCGATGAAGTCGATATCACCGTTGGTGGACGCCTGGTAGAACTGATTGACCAGGCTGGCGATCTGGGTTTGCTCCGGGACGGTGAGGCAGATGGGCACGACCTCGGCCTCGGCGCTCTTCATCGTGCCTCCGAGCGCCAGCATGGCCGTCGACGCTGCGATCACATGAACGACCTTCCCCATCAAACCGTTCTTCATGTCCATTCTCCTTCGCTGAGATTCACCACGAGGGCGCGGCGTGTGTCATCGTTGCCGCCTCGATCGCGGCGAGCAGACGTTGCGTCCTCACGCAGCGCGAAGCTCGAGTCAGCGGCGATCGTCCTCTCCCCTCTGCCAGCGGCAGAAGGGCGCAACCAGGTGCGTTCCGGAAGCTCGACGCTGCTGCTCGGCCTCGCTCCGGGGCACAAAGCACCCGACGTGCCAAGCGCAAAAATGGCTCGATTTCCCAATCCGTCGCTTGCCATGCGCTGGACGGTGAGCCGCTCGCCGTGAAATGCGGCCCATTTCACCGTGACATGTCACGGGTTGCGCCGTGACATGTCACGGCGCGCAGGATTGTGGCGTCACATTCGTCGGCCGGGCTTCGGGCGGGCCGAGGGGGCGCCCGGCTCGCGCCGCGCCAGGCCAGCCTTCTCTGGCGAGCACCTGGGCGGTCGCCGCCGAGGACGCGCCGGTTGGGGCGTCGAGGCGGTCCGGGTGTGTCGGCCAGCGTTTCGAGGAGGAAGGCGACCGCCGGGCGCGCCGTCTACGGCACGGGCTCGACGTCGAACGTCGCCGTCGAGACCCCTTGTCCGTCATACGAATCGCCGATGACGCGCAGGCGGTAGAGCGCCGTGTGGTCCGCGTTCCACACGAGCAGCCCGAGCCCGATGACGGACGACTCCTCGGTCGTGTGCGTCGTCGCTCCGCTCAGGTACGTCCTCTGCTCCCAGGTGCCCGAGAGCCCCGCCGGGCAGGTGTCGACGTCCGTCGGGACGTCGCCCAGCGCGCTGAAGGTCCCCTTCGCGCAGAGGGAGCCCGGCGTGGGCGAGGAGAGCGAGAGCACCATCGCCTGATAGAGGCTCAGGTCGCCGGCGCCCGCGACGATGGCGCCGTCGGCGAGCCGCACGCCGTCGCTCTCGGTCGCGACCGATGGCGTGACGAGCGTCACCCGCCTCGGTCCCGTCGATTCCGGCGGGACGGCTTCCGTACCACCGCACCCGCCGACGAACAGCAACGACAACGAGAGCCATGCGCGCATCGAACGCCTCTCCATGCGATGACCCGCAGAGGGAAGGGGACCCGGACAGCCAGGCTATCACGGCGCGCGGCGCGCATGGAGAGCCGCCGGCAGCGGGGCGCGGCAGCCTCGCCCCGGGCCGGCGGCGCCGGGGCGAGGCGCCGCTCGTCCGGGGCACGGTCACGCGGTCGCGGAGCTGCGCTGGCGGGGCGCAGGCCCCGCCCTCCGGCGTCGGCTCAGTTGGTGCCCGTGTACTTGAACTCCAGGATCGCTCCCGGGTTGCTCAGCGCCGATGTGGCCCCGCCGGTCGGCCCGCTGGTGCTCCCCTGGCTGTCCGTGATCACGTAGACCGTCAGGCCATCCGGGCTCAGCGCGAGATCGCGGTAGCGGTTGGTGGTCTGGAAGTGGACGACCGGCTCGCCCGCGACGGGGGCTCCGGTGGAGCTCATCTTCACCCGGTACACCGCGCCCTTCTTGAGGGTGGTCATCAGGAGCGAGCCCTCCCACCCGGGGATGCCGGGCTCAACGGCATAGGTGTGGAGCGAGGAGGGCGCGATCGTCGGCCAGCAGATGTAATCGTTGCCTCCGCACGCCGGATCCTTGAAGTTGTAGCCGTTCGGGACAGTGTAGAAGGTGGCGAGCGGCGGCGTGAAATCGGGGTGGCTCCAGGCGCTCTCCTGCTGCCGGGGGACCGAGGAAGGGGGCGTGTAGTCGTTCCACGCGAGCGACGAGCACGGCGTCGGGCTCGACGCGGACCAGTTGTCGTATGTATAGGCCTGGCTGTCCTGGTAGCCGGCGACGTGCGGCCAGCCATAGTTCTTGCCGGGCTGGATGAGGTTGAGCTCGTCGTCGCTCTTGGGCCCATGCTCGGCCGCGTAGAGCTTGCCGCCGAGGAACGTGAGGCCCTGCGGGTTGCGGTGGCCGTACGAGTAGACGTGGCTGCGGACGCCGGCGCTCTGCGGGTTGTCGCCCGGGATCGAGCCGTCGAGGTCGAGGCGCAGGATCTTGCCGGCGTATTTCGACCAGTCCTGCGCCGCGACCTCGCTCGCCGTGGGCAGATCCTGCGCGCCGACCGGGAGGCACTTCCTGTTGAACTGGTTGTTTCCCTGGTCCCCGACGGTGTAATAGAGCTTCTGATCGGGGCCGAACAGGAGCCGCGCCGAGTTGTGATCGTCGCTCCCGGGCAGGCCCGTGATGATGTCGACGGGGCTCCCCAGGGTCTTTGTCGCGGCGTTGTACGTGTAGCGGCGGATCTTCGTCCTGCGGCTCACCGCTGAGCCTGGATCGACGTCATAGGTGTAGGAGACGTACACATAGTCGTTGCCCGTGCCCTTGAGCAGATCCGGGTGCAGGGCGAGGCCCAGCACCCCGTCCTGTCCTCCCGACTGGTACGCTTCGCTGATGGTGACCGCGGTCGTCTTCTGGCCGTCCGATCGCCTGACACGCACGACCCGCTTCCCCACGCGCTCGGTCAACCACAGATAGCCGTCCGGCCCCCAGACGATCCGCATCGGAAACGACAGCCCGCGCACGATCTCGCGCGACGTGAAGCCGGCGTCCAGGCCCGCACGCCCCTCGGCGACGGGCTCGCTCTCGGCAGCCCCAGGGTCGTGCGCTCCGAACGGACCGTCCATGGGACCTTCGGAGCCACATCCGATGAAACTCCACGAAGCCGCGGAGAGCAAACCAACCTGAGCCAGGAAGACCGTCGAGCGACGTGAGAGAGATGCGGACATTGGATTACCTCGCTGTTTGTTTCGAAGGACGGCGCTGACCAAGTCCCGCCGTTCCAAGGCCCGGCGGACGTGATGAGCGAGCTTCCGACGTGAAACCGCGGATCGCAGGGCGACCGTTGCGTCGTGCCCTGGCAGGCAGAGGTCTTTACTATGGGCAGCGATTGTCAAGTTGAATCTGCAATGCAACGTGAATGACCCGGCGCCGCGCGGCGTGGGGGATGCGACGCTCACGCAAGGACCGGTCAGGCGATTGTTCAATGGCAGGTCAGGTGAACCATGTAGCAATGGCAGGTCAGGTGAACATGCAATGGCAGGCTCAGGTGAGCCAGGTAGGCGCAGCGCTGCGCCTGTCCCACGATCCGAAGCTCCCGGCGGAGGCCGCCGCTGGCGGCTCCACCGGACTGGACAGGCGCCGGGTCCCCGCCCTCCGCGAGGCCCGCGACAGAAAGCCCCGACCATCGGATCGAAAACCCCGCCCTGCCGGTGCCGCGCGAAGAGCGGTACTCCTTCGCTGCAGGCGGTCCGAGCGACCGTCAGCCGAGGAGAAGGCGAGATGGGGACGGACGAACACGGAAAGCACGCGGCGGCTTTCGGGCGCGAGCGCGCATCGAGCTACGACGACCAAGTGAACCGCTTTTGGCCAGGTTACGGCGTCCTGCAGCAGGTCGCCGCCGAGGTGATGGCCGCGGCGCTCCCGGACAGCGAGGCCGCGTCGCTGCTGATGGTCGGCATCGGGACCGGGAGCGAGGTGAAGCCGTTCGCGCGCTACGTGGGGGCCGGCGTCCGTTTCACGGGCGTCGATCCCTCGCCGGAGATGCTCGCTGTCGCGAGAGAGAAGCTCGCGGCGGAAGGCCTCCTCGAGCGGACGAGCCTGCATGCCTGCGAGCTGCGCGATCTCGCGCGCGGGCCGTTGTTCGACGGCGCCCAGATGATCGGCGTCCTGCACCACCTCCCGGGGGATGAGGCTCGCCTCGAGCTGCTCCGGGAGATCGCCGGGCGGCTGAAGCCGGGGGCGCCCTTCGTCATCGGCTGCCGGACCGGGAACGATCCGCGGCTGATGGCCGTCGAGGAGCGGCGGGCCTCCGCGGGGGGGTGGCCGCCCGAGGCGGCGGAGCAACGGCGCAAGGCCATGGCGTCGCTGAGGGTCCCGGCCTCGGATGAGGAGGTGTTCGCGCTCCTTTCCCGAGCAGACTTCGTGGAGCCTTGTTTGATCTTCGGGGAGCTGCACATCAAGGTCTGGGTCACTCGCTACGAGCCATCCGCGATCGGCGCGTGACGTGGCGGGACGCGGGGCCGCGGCGCCGCCGGATGTCGACCACATGGCCGTCCCGAGGGCCGGGGGACGCCGGGGGGCGGACCGGGACGCAGCCCCGAGACAACCAGGCTAGGGCCGCGCCTGCGCGGCCGCGCGCCTCAGGAAGCCCGCGATCGCCCGCGCCGACGCCTCCGGCGCGAGCTGCAGCACGAGGTGCGGGGCGTCGACCGTGACGCACTCCAGGTCGGGCCGCAGCCGGCGGAGCTCGCGCAGCACGCGCGGCGGCACCAGCGCGTCGCCCGCGGCGCCCAGGTAGAGCAGCGGCGCGGCGCAGCGCTGGAGCGGCGCGCGCGCGTCCACCGAGAGCACCTCGCGCACGCGCGCCGCCATCACCGCGGGATCGACGGTCTCGACGTTCGCGGCCACGCGCTCGAGCCACGCGGCCTCGGCGCGCGCGCCGACGAGGTAGCGCCGCGCGACGAGCTCCGGCGCGCGGCGGCGGAAGAGCCACGGGCCGACGAGGTGCCGCGCGAGCGACGGGACGAGCCACACCGGGTTCGTGACGAAGGTGGCGACGAGCGCCACGCCGACGAGCTGGCCGGCGCGCCGGCAGGCCAGCCGGAGCGCGAGCGGCCCCGAGAACGACTCGCCGAGCAGCGCGTACGGCCCGTCCGCGGGCAGGCGCGCCGCGACGAGCGCCTCGAGCGCGTCGTAGTCGAGCGCCCGGTCCGCGGGGTACGAGACCACCTCCGGCGCGATGTCGGCGGACTCGGCGGACAGCGCCTCGACGAACGGCGCGAAGAGCGCGCCGGTGCCGTCGAGACCCGGGAGGAGCAAGAGGCGCAGCGGCGCGGTCACCGGCGCGAGCATCGCCGAGCGTCGCCCGGGCGGCAATCCAGCCGCGGCCGCGCGCGGCGCCGGCGGCGTCCCGTCGGCGCCCCCGCGCTGTCTCGTCGGCGCCCCCGCGGTGTCCCGTCGGCGCCCCCGCGGTGTTTCGTCGGCGCCCCCGCGCGCCCCGGCGCGCCCCGCGGCGTCCCCCGGCGCCTCGTGGAAGGGTTGGCTCGTCCCCCGCGCTCGGCTATGCGGAGGCCCATGGCGCTCCACCCCCTCGCGGGCCGCAAAGCCCCGCCCGATGTGCTGATCGATCCGGACAAGCTGCGCGCGCAGTACTACAGCGAGCGCCCCGACCCGAGCGATCCGCAGCAGCGCGTCGCCTTCGGCACCTCCGGCCACCGCGGCTCGGCCGCGCGGCGCAGCTTCAACGAGGCGCACGTCCTCGCGGTCGCGCAGGCCATCTGCGATTACCGCGCGAAGCAGGGCACCACGGGCTCGCTCTACCTCGGTATGGACACCCACGCGCTCTCCGAGCCGGCGCAGCGCTCCGTCATCGAGGTCCTCGCCGCCAACGGCGTCGACGTCCTCATCGCCGAGCGCAACGGCGTCACGCCGACGCCGGTCATCTCGCACGCGATCCTCACCCAGAACCGCGGGCGCACCTCGAAGCTCGCGGACGGCGTGGTGATCACGCCCTCGCACAACCCGCCGGACGACGGCGGCATCAAGTACAACCCGCCGAACGGCGGGCCCGCCGACACCGCCGTCACCGGCTGGATCGAGGACCGCGCCAACGAGCTGCTCCGCGCCGGCAACGCGGGCGTGAAGCGCATGCCCTACGAGGCCGCGCTGCACGCGCCGACGACGCACCCCTACGACTACATCGGCTCTTACGTCGCCGACCTCGGCAACGTCGTGGATCTCGAGGCCGTGCGCGGCGCGAAGCTGCGCCTCGGCGTCGATCCGCTCGGCGGCTCGAACATCGCGTACTGGGCGCCGATCGCCGAGAAATTCGGGCTGGACCTCACCGTGGTGAACCAGGCGGTCGACCCCACCTTCAGCTTCATGCCGCTCGATCACGACGGCAAGATCCGCATGGACTGCTCGTCGCCGTACGCGATGGCGAACCTCATCGCGCTCAAGGACGACTACGATCTCGCGTTCGGCAACGACGCCGACTCGGATCGCCACGGCATCGTCACGCGCAGCGCCGGGCTGATGAACCCGAACCACTACCTCGCCGTGGCGGTGTCCTACCTCTACCAGAACCGCCCCGCGTGGCGGGCCGACGCGGCCGTGGGCAAGACGCTCGTCTCGAGCAGCATGATCGACCGGGTGGCGAAGGACCTCGGCCGGCCGCTGCGCGAGGTGCCGGTCGGCTTCAAGTGGTTCGTCGACGGGCTGCTCGACGGCTCGCTCGGCTTCGGCGGCGAGGAGAGCGCGGGGGCCTCGTTCCTGCGGCGGAACGGGCAGGTGTGGTCGACGGACAAGGACGGCATCATCCTCGACCTGCTCGCCGCCGAGATCCTCGCGCGCACCGGCCGCGACCCGGCTGAGCACTACCGCGACCTGACCCAGCGCTTCGGCGCGCCGCTCTACACCCGCATCGACGCGCCGGCGACGCCCGCCGAGAAGAGCGTGCTGAAGAAGCTCTCCCCCGACGCGGTGCGCGCCCAGAGCCTCGCGGGCGAGCCGATCACGGCGAAGCTCACGCGCGCGCCGGGCAACGGCGGCGAGATCGGCGGGCTCAAGGTCGTCGCCGAGAACGGCTGGTTCGCCGCGCGGCCCTCGGGCACCGAGGACGTCTACAAGATCTACGCGGAGAGCTTCAAGGACCAGGCGCACCTCGATCGCATCCTCGACGAGGCGCGCGCGATGGTCGCCGACGCGCTGTCGGCGAAGTGAGCGCGGGCGGCGCTCGCCGCGCTCAGAAGCGCTTGCCGAGCCCGGCGAGCGGCCGCACCGCGAACTCGGCGCTGACCGGGCCGCTCTCCCCCGACCCGCGCCTCGCCCGCTGGAAGAAGTAGGTCTGGGCGTCGACCTGGCCGAGCAGGTAGAACCCCGACGGCAGGTCGACCGTCAGGCCGAGCCCGCTGCCGAGGAAGCCGACGAGGCTCGTCCGCGGCGCGGCCACGCCCCGCGTCTCGAACTCCTGGCGAAGGAGCCCTCCCCGCCGCGCGGAGCGCCGGCCGCGCCGCTGGGCTCTTCCGGCGCGGCGCGCCGCGCGGGCGCCGCCGCGCCTCAGAACAGCGACAGCTGCCGCTTCGCGCCGGTCATCGCGTCGAAGTCCGCGCCGCCCAGCCACCGCAGCACCGAGTCCGCGATCGGCTTGAGCTGCTGCGACACGTAGTGATCGTAGTCCGGCGGCGCCGTCGTCTGGCCGACCGGCTCGGGGCCGGCGCGCGTGATCACGTACGCCACGATCCGCCCCGCGTCCCCGACGAGCTTGCGCGCCGCCTTCACGTGCGGCGGCGTCGTCTTCGTGTACGCGCCGAGCGGCTTGCGTAGCGCCTTCTTATAGACGAGCTCCGCGTCGAACCGCCCCGCGCGGAGCTCCGCCACGAACGTCCGCACGAAGCCCTCGACCGGCCGATCGTGGAACACGAGATCGAGCAGCTCCCGCTGGAAGCGCCGCGCGACCGCGCTCGCGTCGCGCCGGACCGCCTCGAGCCCGACGATCTCGAGCTTGCCGCCGCCATCGCCGGCGACGAGGCCCGCGTAGCGCTTCTTGCTGCCCTGCGCGGCGCCGCGCAGCTCGGGCAGGAGGAAGCGCGCATAGACCTTCTCGAACTCGAGCTCCAGCCGGCTCTCGCACCCGAAGGTCCTCGCGATCTCGGCGGCGACCGAGGCCGAGACGGCCTCGCGGAGCTCCTCGGCGCGGGCGGCGGCGCGCGCGGCGTCCGGCTCGCCGATGTCGACGAAGAGCGAGTCGGTGTCGCCGTAGAGGACCCGGTGCCCGGCCCTCCGCACCGCCTCCGCCGTCAGCCGGATGACGTGCTGGCCGGCGCTCGTGATCGCGTTCGCGACGGCCGGGGAGAACAGGCGCGACGCCGGCGAGCCGAGCACGCCGAACAGCGAGTTCATGAGGATCTTGATGGCCATGGCGCCGCGCTCGTCGCCCGCCCGCCGCGCCTCGGCCCGCTCGTCCCAGAGGCGCGCGACGAGCTCGGGGAGGATGCCCGGCTCCCCGCGCCGGAACGCCGCGCCGCCCGGCGTCACGATCAGCGCCTCCGGCGGCGCCCCGTCCCCCGCCACGAAGGTGAGCGGATCGATGTTGAACGTGCGGATGAGGCTCGGATAGAGGCTCTTGTAATCGTAGACGACGATATTGCGGTACAGCCCCGGGACCGACTCGAGCACGAGGCCGCCGGCGATCTCGACCTCCTCGTCCGGCGCCCCCTGCGACACCGACGGCGCGACCTTGCCGCGGGCGCGGAGCGCGGGCAGGTACAGCGAGTCGATCGCGGCGATCTGCGCGCCCACGCGGTCGAGCTGCATGCCCGTGAGCAGGCTCCGCCGGACCGAGAGCTCGATGAGGCCGGTCTTCTCCAGGAGGTCCCGGACGAGGCGGGCGTCCTCGAGGTTGTACGCCGCGAGCAGCGCCGGATCGTCGCGGTACGACGCCTCGATGTGCGCGCCCCGGTCGTCGGACGCGAACAGCTTGCCGCGCCCGAGGATCGCCTGCGCGGCGGTCTCGAGGCGGTAATCCTCGAGGCGCATGAAGGCGCTGCGGAGCAGCGCGAGGCCGTCGAGCACCACGCGCCCCGGGAGCACGGCGCGCGCCTCGCGCGAGAAGCCCGGGTCGCGCAGGATCGAGACCTCCTCGGGGCCCCGCCCGAGCGCGCACGAGAGCCCGGCGCGCCGGCAATAGCGCTGGAGCGCCGGCAGGTCGAAATCCGGGATGTTCCAGCCGGTGAGGACGTCGGGATCCGCGTCCGCGACGTGCGCGAGGAACCGCTCGAGCAGCGTCCGCTCGTCGGGGAAGCGCTCGACGTAGGCGGGCAGGCCGGACGGGACGGGCTCGTCCCGGACCAGCAGGCAGCGCTCGCCGCCCGCGCCGGCGACGGCGATCGCATAGAGATGCTCGCCGTCGAGGCTCGTCTCGATGTCGAGCGACAGCACGCGCAGCGCCGGGACGAACGTCGCGGGGAAGAGCTCGGGGTTCTTGTACACGCGCCCGACGCCCGGGCGGAGCTCGAACGGCCCGGAGACCGCGAACGCCCCGCGGACGCCGCGATCGATGAGGAAGCGGTAGGCGAAGCGCACGTCGGCCTCGAGGGCGTCGGCGCCGGCCTCGGCGAGCTTGTCGCGCAGCGCCGCGACGTCCCGCGGGAGCGCGGCGAAGACGCGCAGCACCGGCTCGCCGTCGAGCGTCTCGAGCGCCTCCGGGGAGACGCGATTGCCCGCGAGCCGCCGCGCGATGTCCGCGTCGCGCTCGCGCACGAAGAAGTACGGCCTGAACCTGTCCTCGATGACGAGCGCCGGCGTGCCGTCCTCCATCACCGCGTACAGATGGATTTCCGGGCATCCGGCGACGACCCGGTACGTGGGCGTGAGGATGAAGCCGCGGTCGGGCATGTGCGCGTGCGCTGAGGCCTCCGGGCGAGCTCGTCGCCGGCGCGCGGGGCGGCCCGGGACCGCTCCGCGCCACGCCGCACTTGACCACCGGGACCGGCCCCCCGCAAGCCCCGTCTCACCCCCGGCGCCACGGATTTCCCGGAGGAGCGCGGCGGCCCCGGGAGCCAGGGCTCGCCGGAGAGGGCGCCTTTCGCGGAGGCGACGTCCCGTGGATGGCTGACGGCAGCCTATCCATCGCTTCCCGCGAAGGCCTGAGACATGGCGCCGGAGGCCAGCCCGGGTGCGCGGCGCCTGCCCTCGCTGCGCGCCCTCGCGCGCCGCGGTGAGCAGCGCCGTCCCGGTGATTCCGTCGAGAGCGGGTCCGCTGCTTGCTTGATGTTGGAGACGTAGTGACCCGCGGGTGTTCCATGGATCGGTCCGTGAGGCGCGCCGCGGAAAACAGGGAAGGGGAATTCACCATGATGCGCCATCATTTCAGGCATCGGGTCGCGGTGATCGCCGCGCTCGCCGCGAGCGTCGTAGGCAGCTCTGCGCACGCGACCGGGCGGGGAGGTTACGCTCAGCAGCAAGGCGCGCAGATCTCCCAGCAGCAGCGGCCGCAGCAGCATCGGCCGCAGCAGGCGACGCCGAAGCGCGCGCATACACAGGTGTCGGACGGCGCCATCGCCGGGGTCGTCTCGGCGGCCAACCAGCTCGAGATCTCCCTGGCGACGATCGCCCGCAAGCAGGCCCGGTCGCGCGAGGTCAAGGATTTCGCCTGTGAAATGATCGAATCCCACACCCAGGCGGAGCGTCATCTGAGCGCGCTCCTCCGGCGCCTCAGGATCCAGGTGCAGCCGACGCGGGTGAGCGCGATGCTCGTCGGGCACGCGCCGCTCTTCGCGGCCCACCTCCGCCGGCAGCCGGCCCAGAAATTCGACCAGGCGTTCATGAACGCCCAGGTGATGATGCACCGCTATCAGCTGCGCATGCTGGACGAGCAGCTCATCCCGAAGGTGAAGGAGCCGGCCCTGAGGCAGGAGCTCCAGAGCATCCGGGAGAAGGTGGTTCACCACCTGGAGCATGCGCAGGCGATCCAGGCGAATCTGGCGAAGCAACAACAGGGTCGCTAGAACGCCGATCACGTCGAAATCCCGCGAAGGTCCGTTCATGGGGAGATGACCGCAAGGGCAAGGCACGCAAGGGGAAGAGAGGAATACGATTCCAGCTCTGTCCCTTTGCGCGCTCTTGCGCCCTTGCGGTCTCTCCTCTTGCTGCATGCGGGCGTCAGGGCGCGAACACCGCGCGCATGCACCCCTCCGCGCGCTCCTCGAACAGCCGGTATCCGCGCGGCCCGTCCTCCAGGCACATCCGGTGCGTCACGAGGTACGACGGATCGAGGTCTCCGCGCTGGATGAGATCCAGCATCCTCGGGATGTACCGCTGTCCGTGCTGCTGTCCCGTCCTGACGATCAGGGCCTTGTTCATGAGCGCCCCGAGCGGGATCTTGTCGGCGAACCCGGAATAGACGCCCATGATCGACACCGTACCGCCCTTGCGGCAGGCCAGCATCGCCTCGCGCAGCACGAGCGGGCGGTCGTTCTGCAGCCGGAACGTCTGCTTCACCCGGTCATACGCGTACTGCAGGCCCACGCCGTCGGCCTCCATGCCCACCGCGTCGATGCAGGCGTCGGGGCCGCGCCCGCCCGTCATCTCGCGGAGCGCCTCCTGCACGTCGACCTCGGCGTAGCTCAGCACCTCGGCGCCCCCGTGCGCCTTCGCCATCGCCAGGCGCTCCGGGACCCGGTCGATCGCGATGACGCGCTCGGCGCCGAGGAGATACGCGCTCTTGATCGCCATCTGACCGACCCCGCCGCACCCCCACACGGCCACGACGTGGCCCGGCCGGATGTCGCAGAGCTCGGCCCCCATGTAGCCGGTCGTGAGCGCGTCGGACGCGAACAGGGCGCTCTCGTCCCGCACCCCGTCGGGCACCTTGAACGCGCCGTGATCCGCGAACGGCACGCGCACGTACTCGGCGTGGCTCCCCGCGAACCCCCCGAAGGCGTGCGAGTAGCCGAAGATCGCCGCCGTCGTGTCCCCGAGGATCCTGTCCGCCACCACGTGGTGAGGGTTCGAGTTCTCGCAGAGCGACCACAGCTCGCTCTGGCAATACGCGCACTGCCCGCACCCGATGATGGACGACACAACGACCCGATCGCCCCGCCGCACCCGCTTCACCTCCGCGCCGGTCTCCACGACCTCGCCGAGGAACTCGTGCCCGAGGATGTCGCCCTCCTTCATCGTCGGGACGTACCCGTGGAGCAGGTGCAGGTCCGAGCCGCAGACCGACGACAGCGAGACGCGGACGATGGCGTCGTGCGGGCTCAGGATCCTCGGCTCCGGCACCGACGCGACCGCGACGTCATTCACCCCGTTCCAGCAGATCGCTCGCATGATCATGTCCTTTCACGGCCCGTCCGGCCGGACGGCTGCCCCACCGTCGTCGGGATCTCGCCGACCTCGATCCACTGCCTCAGCCGCCGCAGATCGCCCCTCAGACGCCGCCTCGGCTCCTCCGCGAGCAGCCTGCCGGCCGCCCGCGCGAGCCACCCCCTCGGCCGCGCGCCGGGCAGGACCGCCCGGATCTCCGTGCCCCGCTCTCCCGGCGCGTCGGCGAGCGACACGATCCCCGTCCTCACGCGCTCCCGGCCTCCCATGCCGGCCGCCCAGATCGTCGAGGTCGCCTCGGCCACGCCCATCTCCACGCGCGCGATCCGCTGCAGGTACCGCCGCACGCCCTCCGCGTCGCGCAGCGCGCCCAGCACCGCCGCGCGCGCCCTGCTCACCGTGACGCTGCTCGCGATCCGCGGCGCGGCGACCCCGAGCGCCCGCAGCACCGGCGCCGCCGCCACGACCCCGAGGGCCGGCCGATCCTCGGACAGGCCGGAGATCCGCTCGTAGGCGCGGTAGGCCGCCGTCTCCACGCGGCTCCAGAGCCGCCTCGCGATTCCGCTCCTCCCCGGCAGCGGCGCGCACGGCTCGCGCTGCCCTGCGGCGAACCCCTGCTCTCGGGGCGCGGGCCTCTCCTGCGCTTCCTGCGCTGCCGGCGGCGCGATCTCGACCGCGCTCGGCTCCCGGCCCGCGCTCTGTTCCGCCCGCTGCGCGCTCTGTTCCGCCCGCTGCGCGGCGGCGCGCGCTCGCAAGACAGCCTTCTTTTTTGCCATCTTTCCCCCCTCGAGCCTCGTCCAGAGAGCCCGCGGAGGCGCGTTGCAAGCAGGCGGCCACTTGCGATGATCCAGCCGCTCACGTCTCAACGGTGCTCCGAACGCGCCACCGCCGTTGCGAGCGGCCCGAGTCAAGAGCTCCGGGCGAGCGGCCCCATCCCGGCGGGCGCGAGGAAGATGGATTGCAGCGTGGAAAGAAGAAGGTTGCGAAGCCTGAAATTCCGGGTGATACTCGGCGCGCCCGGACGGCGCTTATTCACATGTTGTCCGGACTTAAGGTACGTCCTGATTAGCCTAAGGTAGACTACGGAGACGCTATGAAGAATCGAATTTTCCTGCGTAGCTTGAACTTGGCGTTGTGTGGTCTTGCGGTCGCGGCGTTCGCGGCGTGCGGCGACGACGGGGGCGATGGCTCGGGCGGCGCCGGCGGCGGCACCAGCACCACCACCTCTTCGGGCAGCGGGAGCCCGTCGGCCACGAGCACGGGGAGCACGGAGCCCTCCACCTCCTCGACCACCACGGCGGCCTCGACCACCTCCGCGACGACCGGCGCGGGCGGCGGTCCTCAGACCCTCGAGATGATCGATGACATGGAGGACGACGACAACGCCATCGAGGCCGCGGGGGGCCGGCTCGGTTACTGGTACACCTTCAATGACAAGACCGAGGGGGCCACGCAGAACCCTCCGCCCGATCCGACGGGGACCGGCGAGACGCCTTTCACGATGACGGCGCTCGAGCCGGCGCGCGGGCAGAGCAAGTTCGCGGCGCGGTCGTGGGGCGAGGGCTTCACGGGCTGGGGCATCGGGTTCGGCTTCGATCTGAAGAGCGAGGACGGGGACAAGACGCCCTATGACGCCTCGGCGTACACCGGAATCACGTTCTGGGCCAAGGTCGGCCCGGGCGCCAGCACGACCGCGAGCATCCTGATCACGGACCCGGGCACGGATACAGTCGGCGGCGTCTGCACGGACGAGTGCGACGCGTGGCAAAAGTCGCTCGCCGGCATCTCCGAGGAGTGGCAGCAGTTCACCATTCCCTTCGCGGACCTGAAGCAGGGCGGCTGGGGCACGCCGGCGGGCACCACCCAGATCGACGCGACCAAGCTCTACTCGATCCAGTTCCAGGTCGGCATGGCGGAGTCGTTCGACCTCTACATCGACGACCTCGCCTTCTATAACTGAGCGCCCTCGCGCCGGCCTCGCCCCGGGTGCCCTCGCGCCCGGGGTCCTTCATTGAGTCTGCGCCTTTCGCGCTTCCAGGCCGCCCGGGCGGCGCTGCTCCGGCGCGCGCTGGCAAAATAAGTGCTTGCATCGCCGGCGCGTCCCGGGTAAACGTGGCCGCGCTTCTGCACCTGCGCCAGGACAATGCCCCTCCTCGAGCTCGCATCGATAACGAAGCAGTTCCCCGGCGTGAAAGCCCTCGACGGCGTGTCGTTCGACCTCGAGGAAGGCGAGATTCACGCCCTCTGCGGCGAGAACGGCGCGGGCAAGAGCACCCTCATCAAGATCCTGTGCGGCTACTATCCGGCCGGCACCTACGGCGGAGAGATCCGCTTGAACGGCCGCGTCGTCGAGTTCAGCGGCATGCGCAGCGCCGAGGAGCACCGGATCGCGCTCATCGCGCAGGAGCTCGCGCTCGTCCCCGAGCTCACCGTGGCCGAGAACCTGGTGCTCGGGCGCGAGCCGGTCCGCGGGGGGCTCATCGACTGGGACGCGGTGCGGGCCGACGCGCGGCAGGCGCTCGCGCGCGTGGGGCTCGAGGTCGACCCCGAGCGCCCGATCAAGGACCTTGGCATCGGCCAGCAGCAGATGGTCGAGATCGCGAAGTCGCTGCTCAAGGACGCGAAGATCCTCGTCCTCGACGAGCCCACGGCGGCGCTCACCGACTCCGGCGTGAGGACGCTGCTCGGCCTGCTCCGCGACCTGCGCGCCCGCGGCGTCTCCTGCATCTACATCAGCCACCGTCTCGAGGAGGTCTTCGAGATCGCCGACCGCATCACCGTCCTCCGGGACGGCAAGTCGATCACGACGCAGCCGCGGGCCGCGCTCACGCCCGACAAGGTCATCTCGTACATGGTCGGGCGCGAGGTGACGAACCTCTACCCCTGCCCGCCGCCGCCGGAGGGCCCGGTCGCGCTCTCGGTCGATCGCTGGTCGGTCGAGGACGCGGGGCACCCCGGGCGGTTCGTGCTGCGCGACGTGAGCTTCGAGGTGCGCGCCGGCGAGGTGCTCGGCATCGGCGGCCTCATGGGCGCCGGGCGCACCGCGCTCGTCTCGACGATCTTCGGCGCGGCCCAGAGCCGCGTCACCGGCACGATCTCGGTCCGCGGGGGGCCCGTGTCGCCGCCGTTCAAGTCGCCCGCCGAGGCCATCGAGGCGGGCATCGCGCTCGTCAGCGAGGATCGCAAGCGCTACGGCCTCGTGCTCGAGTCGACCCTCCTCGACAACATCACGCTCGCGACCCTGCGGCGGTTCGTGAAGGGGCTCTTCCTCGATCACGCCGAGCGGGAGGCCACGGCGGTCGAGCAGATGAGGGCGCTCCGGACCAAGGCGCCGGGGCCGCTCGCGCTCGCGAACCAGCTCTCGGGCGGCAACCAGCAGAAGATCGTGATCGGCAAATGGCTCATGGCGGGGCCGCGCGTGCTCCTGCTCGACGAGCCGACCCGCGGCATCGACGTCGGGGCGAAGGCCGAGATCTATCAGCTCATCCACAAGCTCGCTTCGGACGGCCTCGCCGTGGTGCTTATCTCCTCCGATCTGCCGGAGCTGCTCGGCATGAGCCACCGCGTGCTGGTCCTCTCCCAGGGCAGGGCCACCGCCTGCCTCGACCGGAACGACGCCACCGCCGAGCGCGTGATGCTTGCAGCAACGAGGAAGGTGACGGAATGAGCGAGGCGAAGCTTCGCGTACGCATCCCCTGGCGTGCCCTCTCGATGGTGGGCTCGCTCATCGCGATCTGGATCGCCTTTTCGATCACCACCGACGGGACGTTCGTGACGCCCCGCAACCTGACGCTGCTCGCGCGGCAGATGTCGGTGACCTCGATCCTGGCCATCGGCATGGTGATGGTCATCGTCGCGGGGCAGATCGATCTCTCGGTGGGCGCGATGGCCGGCCTGCTCGGCGCGGCGTCGGCGATGATCTACGTGAACCTCGGCTGGCCCCTGCCGGCCGCCTTCTTCCTGCCGCTCGCCCTCGGGGCGCTGCTCGGCTTCGTGCAAGGCTCGCTCGTGGCGCGGCTGCGCATTCCCCCCTTCATCGTCACGCTGGGCGGGATGCTCATCTTCCAGGGCTCGATCCTCGGCACCACCGGCGGCGTCTCGGTGTCGCCGGCGCGCCCCTACCTGTTCGTCGGCCAGGCGTACGTGCCGCACACGCTCGGCTGGGCGGGCGCGGGCCTCCTCTGCCTCGTGCTGCTGTACAAGGCCGTGCGCGCGACCGGCACGGCGCGCTTTCCGTGGATCGGGCTCGCCGCGTTCGCCATCGCGTTCACCGCGCTGATGAACTCCTACGAGGGCATCCCGTTCCCCGTGCTGCTCGTCCTCCTGCTCGCGACCGTGTTCACGGTGCTGGCGAAGCACACCACGTTCGGGCGGCACCTCTACGCGATCGGCGGCAACCGCGAGGCGGCCTTCTACTCCGGCATCAACATCGATCGTCACCTCATCGCCGTGTTCACGCTGATGGGCGTGATGTGCGGCATCGCCGGCATCGTGCTCACCGCCCGCGTCGGCTCGGCGACCTCGGACGCCGGCCGCATGATGGAGCTCGACGCCATCGCGGCCGCCGTCATCGGGGGCACGTCGCTCCTCGGCGGGCAGGGCACGATCTGGGGCGCGCTGCTCGGCGCGCTGGTCATGGCCTCGCTCGACAACGGCATGAGCCTGATGAACACCGAGAGCTTCTGGCAGCCGATCATCAAGGGCGTCATCCTCATCCTCGCCGTCGGCATCGACATGGCGAGCCGCAAGGGCCGCGGCCACTGAGCCGCGCCGCCCCTGCGGCGCGCAGGGGCGGAGCCCACCGACGCTTCCGCCGGCGTCACCCCCCTTCCGCCCGCGACTCCACCTCTCTGCCGCCCCCCCGCGCCGGCCCGGGCGCGCCCCCCCGGTGCGACGCGCGCCCGGCTCTCGCATCCAATCGCCACCTGCGCAGGCGGGAGCCGGCGGGGAGGATGGGGAGGACGCATGGCCGAGCAAGGCGAGAAGGGCGCGGGCCCGGAGAGCAGCGCGTACAGCAAGATCGATAGCCTGGAGCCTGACCGGGAGGACCTGACGGGCACGGTGCTCTCGACCGACCAGGGCATCCGGATCGACAGCACCGACGATTCGCTCAGGGCCGGGGCCAGGGGGCCGACGCTCCTTGAGGACTTCCATCTACGCGAGAAGATTACGCATTTCGATCACGAGCGCATCCCCGAGCGCGTCGTGCACGCGCGCGGCTCCGGGGCGCACGGCTACTTCCAGGTCTACGCGTCCATGGCCGAATACACTAGGGCGGCGTTCCTGCAGGACCCGAGCGTCAGGACGCCGGTCTTCGTGCGGTTCTCCACGGTGGTCGGCTCGCGCGGGTCGGCGGACACGGTCCGCGACGTGCGCGGCTTCGCGACGAAGTTTTATACCAGGGAGGGGAACTTCGACCTCGTCGGCAACAATATCCCGGTCTTCTTCATTCAGGACGGCATCAAGTTTCCGGATGTGATCCACGCGATTAAGCCGGAGCCGGACCGGGAGATCCCGCAGGCCTCGTCCGCGCACGACACGTTCTGGGACTTCATCTCGCTCATGCCGGAGTCGACCCACATGGCCATGTGGGTGCTCTCGGATCGCGCCATCCCGCGGAGCTTCCGCATGATGGAGGGCTTCGGCGTCCACACCTTCCGCCTCGTCAACGCGCAGGGCAAATCGCGCTTCGTCAAGTTCCACTGGAAGCCGCTCCTCGGCGTGCACGCCCATGTCTGGGACGAGGCGCAGGAGCTCGCCGGCAGGGATCCGGACTACCACCGCCGCGACCTCTGGGACGCCATCGAGCGGGGGGATTACCCCGAGTATGAGCTCGGCGTGCAGATCATCGAGGAAGAGGACGAGTTCGCCTTCGACTTCGATCTGCTCGACGCGACGAAGATCGTCCCCGAGGAGCTCGTGCCGGTGCGCCGCATCGGCAAGCTGACCTTGAACCGCAACCCGGACAACTTCTTCGCCGAGACCGAGCAGGTCGCGTTCCATACGGCCAACGTCGTGCCCGGGATCGACTTCACCGACGATCCTCTGCTCCACGTCCGGAACTTCTCGTACCTCGACACGCAGCTCCTGCGGCTCGGCGGCCCGAATTTCCCGCAGATCCCCATCAACCGCCCGCTGGCCCCGGTGCACAACCAGAACCGGGACGGCTTCATGCAGCAGCGGATCAAGCAGGGCCGGGCGCACTACATCCCGAACTCGCTCGCCGGCGGCTGTCCGGTGACGGCGTCGTGGGAGACGGGCGCGTTCGTGCACTATGCCGAGCGGGTGCTCGGGCTCAAGCAGCGCGTGCGGAGCGAGAGCTTCAAGGATCACATCACCCAGCCGAGGCTCTTCTGGAACAGCCTCTCGGTGCCCGAGAAGAAGCACCTCGTCCGCGCGGCGCGCTTCGAGCTCGGCAAAGTAGCGACCCGGGAGGTGCGCGAGCGCATGGTCGCGCGGCTCGGCGAGGTCGACACCGAGCTCGGCCGGCTGGTGGCCGAGGCGATCGGCGTCGCGCCGCCCGCGGGCCAGCCCCACGTGCCTTCGAAGGGCGGCAAGGCCGCGGGCAAGCGCTCGGTGGACGCCTCGCCGGCGCTCAGCATGGAGAACACGGTGAAGGACACGGTGAAGAGCCGGCTCGTCGCCCTGCTCGTGGCCGACGGGTTCAGCGTCGCCGAGCTCGCGGCGGTGAGGGCGGCGCTCGAGGCGGCCGGCGCGCACGCGCAGGTGGTGTCGACGCGGCTCGGGTTGATCGCCGGCGACGACGGCAGCGCCGTGGAGGCGGACCGGTCGCTGCTCACGGCGAAATCCGTCATGTTCGATGCGGTCTATATCCCCGGCGGGCGCGCCAGCGTCACGGCGCTCGCGGCCCTCGGGGAGGCGGTGCATTTCGTCAACGAGGCGTTCAAGCACTGCAAGGCGATCGGGGCGACGGGCGATGCGGTCGATCTCCTCGTGGCGACGGACATCCAGGGCGTCGCGCTGGCCGACGTGCAGGCCGGGGCGCCGCTCCTGTCCGACAAGGGCGTGGTCACCTTGCGCGACCCCGCGGGCCTCGCCCCGTTCGCCCACGAGCTCCTCCGCGCCATCGCGCAGCACCGCCACTGGGACCGCGAGGACGTCGCGCAGATCCCCGCATGACGAGCGGCCCGACCAGCGGCTAAACGCACATCGGTAGGCCCCGGTGGAGGGAGGGCGCGGCGCCGCGCGGCGTGGGGGATGGGCCGATGTCTGAGCCTGAGATGATGTTCCTCCGGCTTGCCGGAGGAGCATCGTCTCAGGCGAGTTCGGCGGGGCCCCCACGCCGCGCGGCGCCGCGCCCTCCCTCCACCGGGGCCGGGGGCATCACTGGATGGCCCCCATCTCGGCGATCTCCTGCTCCAGCTGCTCCCATTCGGCCATGAGCGCGTCGATGCGCGGCCCGAGCGCCTCTTCCTCGGCCTGGAGCGCCGCGATCTCCGCCTTCCCCGTGCGCTCGAAGAACCCGTCGCTGCAATAGAGGTCGTGGATCGCCTTCTTCCGCGCCTCCGCCGCCTCGATGGCCGCGAGCACCTTGTCGCGCCGCGCGGGCAGCTCCTTCTGCCGGTTGCGCCGCCGCTTCTGCTCTTCCCACGAGCCGCCCGCCTCCGGCGCGGCGCCCGCCCTCTGGTGCTCGCGCTTCGCCTTGAGCACCACCGTGTCGGCGTCGAGGTGATCGTCGCCGCAGCCGGCCAGGTACTCCTCGTAGGTGCCGGGGAAATCGCGCGGCCCATTCGGCGTGACCTCGAGGATGCGCGTCGCCAGCTCGGACACGAAGAACCGATCGTGCGACACGAAGAGCACCGTCCCCTCGAACGCCTTGAGCCCCTCGACGAGCCCCTGGATCGCCTCGAGATCGAGGTGGTTGGTCGGCTCGTCCAGGACGAGCACGTTCGGCCGCTCGACGATGATCCGGCAGAAGATGAGCCGCGCCGCCTCGCCGCCCGAGAGCGAGCCGACGCTCTTCTCCACCTCGTCGCCCGAGAACAGCGCCTTGCCGAGCTGGCCGCGGACGTAGCTCGGCGACTCGTCGGGGCACGCCGCCCACAGGAAGGAGAGGGGCGTCATCGACCCGTCGACGAGCAGCTCGCGGTGGTCCTGCGCGAAGTACCCGACGCGCGCCTCGTGCCCCCACGACGCGCCCCCGGCGTCGGCCGCGAGGCGCCCCACGAGGATCTTGAGCAGCGTCGACTTGCCGAGCCCGTTCGGCCCGATCACCGCGACCCGCTCGCCCCGCCGCACCGACAGCGACACGTCGCGCAGCACCTGCTTGTCGCCGTACGACTTCGAGATCCCGCGCGCCTCGAGCACGTCGCGCCCGCTCGGCCTCTGGATCGCGAACCGGAACACCGGCGTGCGCCGCGACGTGTCGGCGAGCTCCTCGACCTCGATCTTCTCGATCTGCTTGAGCCGGCTCTGCGCCTGGCGCGCCTTGGTCGCCTTGGCGCCGAACCGCTCCACGAACGCGCGCTTGTCGGCGATGATCTTCTCCGCGCGCGCGATCTCGGCCTGCTTGCGCTCGCGGATCGCCTGCTTCTCGACGACGAACGCGGCGTAGTTGCCCGTGTAGAGCGTGATGGTCTCGTAGTCGACGTCGAGGATGTGCGTCGCGACGTTGTCGAGGAAGCGCTGGTCGTGCGAGATGACGACGGCGCACCCCTTGTAGCCGGCGAGGAACTTCTCGAGCCACCGGATCGACAGGATGTCGAGGTGGTTCGTGGGCTCGTCGAGCAGGAGCACGTCCGAGCCGCCGAGGAGCACCTGCGCGAGCAGCACGCGCAGCTTGAAGCCGCCCGACAGCGTCGAGAGCGGCCTCCTGTGGGCCTCCACGGGGATGCCGAGCCCCTCGAGGACGGCGCTCGAGCGCGCCTCCAGCGTGTAGCCGTCGTGGGCGCGGATGCGGTCCTCGAGGTCGGCGACCCGGCCGGCGTCGCCGCCCTCCTCCGCGAGGCGGCGCGACTCGACGAGCGCGTCCCAGACGACGCGATCACCCATCATCGCGAGATCCAGGATGATCTGGTCGTCGCTGAGGAACCGGTCCTGCCGGAGCACGCCCACGCGGGCGTCCTTCGGGAAGCTGACGCTCCCCTCGGTCGCGGGCTCGTCGCCGGCCACGATCTTGAGGAAGGTGGTCTTCCCCGAGCCGTTGGCGCCCACGAGGCCGTAGCGGGACCCCGCGTTGAGCTTGAGCGAGACGCCCTCGAAGAGGGTCCGATCACCGAAGGATTTCGCGAGGTTGGACGTTCCGAGCATGGCGGTTGGGGGCTTGGGTCGATCGATCGGCGCCGCGCGTGGCGCGCGGCGCGCGGCGCCTGGCGCGCGGCGAAAGGAGCGGCGCGCCGCGCCGCGCGCGCGGCCGGGAGCGGCGCGGCGGGGGCCCCAGGCATAGCACCGCGCCCCGGCGGAGCGGGCGGTTCGTGCGCCGCCGCGGCGCCTCAGGGGCGCGGCGCGCGCCCGGCCGCCGCGGGGGCGGCGCGGCGCGCGCCCTGCCGCAGGCGGGAGGCCCCGGCGGCAGGGCGCTGGCGGGTCAACGGATGCGCTCGCACACGACCTTGTCCGAGGCGGCGTCCTTGTTGTTCCCGTCGTTGCATTCGTCGATCGCGCCGTCCGGGTCGACGACGCCGTAGACCAGGATCGAGAGGTTCCACGGGAACTCGTCGATGGTGGCGACGAGGTTCACGCTTTGCCCCGGCGCGATCGGCCCCGGGACGACCTCCTCGTGGAGCGCCGTCCCGCCCTGACCGGGATCGCCGGCGTAGTACCGGACCCGCACGTCGCTGGCCGGCGCCGAGCCGGCGTTCCTGACGACCGTCGGGACGTCGACCTGCTGCAGCTCGCACTTCGCGTCGGTCACCCGCCCGATCTCGATCTGGAGGTCCGGCAGCGCGCCGCCCTCGTCCACGACCACGGTCTCCTCGTTGTTCTCCTCGTTGCACTCGCGCTCGGTGGCGCCCTCGTCGACGACCGCGCGCAGCCGGGTGGGCAGCGTCCCCTGCGGGTTGTTCGCGGCGCTGTAGCTCACCGTGAGGAGCAGCGAGCTGTGCGGCTCGATGCTGCTCTGGAGGACCGCCTGCAGCGGCGCGCCGGCCTCGTCGAGGAGCGCCTCGTCGACGGCCGGGGTGTCCCACTCGCCGTAGAAGTTGATGACGACGCCGGGGCCGACGCGCAGGTCGCCGAGGTTGTCGACGCGCACCGTGATCTCGACGTTGTCGGTGAGCTCGCCGCAGGCCGCGTCGGGGGACGAGATCTGGATCCCGCTGAGCGCCAGGTCCGGCGCGATCCCGTACGACCGCGGGTTCGAGCGGTAGGTGTTGTAGACGCGGCCGCTGTACGCCTTCCAGCTCTCGGGCTCCCGCGTGGGGATGCCGCCGCTCTCGAGCACGTTCGTCACGTGGTAGCTGTGCTGGTTCCAGATGCGGCGGGCCGAGACCCAGAGGTCGTTGGGATCGCCCCAGACCTCGAGGCCGTTGTTGGAATCGACGAACGCGTCGCAGGTGCCGGACTCGTTCGAGGTGGCGAACACGATCTCGGCGTTGCCGTCGTTGTCGACGTCGGCCACGACCGGGTACTCGGTCCGGGTGCGGCTCGGGGAGTGCTCCTTGAACAGGACGCTCGCGGTCACGCCGTCGTAGATGCGGAAGAAGCACTCGTCGTTGTAGATGACCTCGGCGGCGCCGTCGCCGTTGAAGTCGAACACGCTCGACCCGGTGGAGCGGCTGGAGTCGTCCTCGATGATGCGCAGCCAGCTGTTGTGGTAGCAGACGCAGGTGCCCGCCTGCGTGTTGCAGGTCGCCGCGCCGGTGGCGCTGCACTCCTCGTCGGTGGTGCACGCCTTCCCGTTCGGGGTGCGCGGGGGGTTGGCTGTGCCCGAGCCGTTGTCGTTGAGCGGGTTGGGCCACGCCGGACACTCCGCGGTCGGCTCCTGGAGGTCGATCATCACGTAGCGCCCGCCGAACGCCGTGCCGACCTCGGGGAAGCCGTCGCCGTCGAAGTCGTCCACGTTCGGCGCCCCGCCGTCGAACTGGGCGCCCTCGCCCATCACGGTCCGGCGCTTGATGGTGCCATCCTGCCCGTTGAGCACGAAGAAGTACCCGTTGTTGAACAGGATCACCTCCGGCTTCTGGTCGAGCGGGTTGTTCGGTCCGGGGGCGGCGGTCTGGTCGGCCCCGAGGATGTCGGCCACGGCGCAGAACCCGTCGCGGCGGGTGTCCGGGATCTGCGTAGCGCCGTCGCCCCTGCCGTTGACGGTCTGCCCGTCCCAGACCACGAGGAGCTGCCCGTTGCAGAACGCCGTCGCCTCGGCGTCGGCATAGGGGGGCGCGCACTCGGCCCTGCTCGTCACGCCGTCCGGCGGGCGGGGCAGCGCGTAGGCGGTGCTGCCCGCGACGATCTCCAGCCGGTGGTCGTCGTTGAGGTTCGCGACGCACGTGATGGGGCCGAGCCGGTTGGGGTTGGTCAGCTTCGTCGCGTCCCCTTGAACCCCTTTCATCAGCGTAGCGTCGCCCCTGAAGCGGTCGAGGATCGAGAGCTCGCGGGTCGTCGAGTCGTAGCGCAGCGTGAACACGTGCTGGCCGATCACGATCTCCGGGAGCCCCGCGCCGTCGATGTTGGCGATCGCCGGGGCCGGCTCGTTGTAAAGGTCCGCTTCGGCCCAGAGGTTGTTCGCGAGGACCCGGGTCTCGCCCGTGTTGCTGAAGATCTGGAGCCCGTACGACTCGGTGACCGCGACGATCTCCGGGACGCCGTCGGCGTCGAGATCGCCGACGGCGAGCTGGGCGGTCGGCAGCAGCGTCGCGTTGCTGCAGGTGTAGGGGGTGTCGATGGGGTCCCCCTCGTGCCACACCAGCCCGCCGAGCACCGCGAAGTAGTTGCGCCCCTTGTTGGGGCCGCCGCCGTGGATCGCGCGGAGGACCCCGCTATTCTGGAACACCGAATTGCAGAACGTGGTGAAGATGATCTCGGGGAAGTCGAGCTCGTTGATGAGCCCGTCGCCGTTGTCGTCGTCGAGGTTGGCGACGAGCGGCGTCATGACGTTCTGCGCCGAGGTCGGGAACGGGCTGTCGGCCGCGTTCGCGTTGGCGCGGTTCTGCCCTCCCCACTGGATCTCGATCTGCGGCAGGACGCGCTCGAACGGCACGGGGTCGAGGAGGCACGTGGGCGCGTCGCCGGTGCCGGTGCAGGAGCCGACCTCGCAGGCGGCGAAGGTGGGGCAGTCCCAGTCGTCCTCGCACGGGCAGCTCGCGCTCCCTGCGCCGCCGTCGGTGCACGTGCTCTCGAAGTAGGCCTCTCCGCCGCACGTGAAGAGCTCGCGCGTCGTGCTGCCGTTCGAGACGCAGACGAGGAGGCTCTCGCCGTCGCACGTCCGTTCGCCGGCGGTGCAGGTGTCGTCGACGCAGATCGTGCCGTTGCAGTACTGGTTGAAGGGGCACTCCAGGTCGCTCTCGCAGCCGATATCGACGCAGGTGGCGCCCCCTTCCGGGGTCATCAGGCATCGCTCGGTCGGGTCGCAGCTGAGGTCTTCGCAGGTGTTGTTGACGCAGGTGCCTTGTCCGTCCTCGACCTCGCAGTGCTGATCGGGCCGACAGCTCACGCCTTCACAGCCGCTCTCGACGCCGCCCGCGCCGCCGCTGCCGGTGGTGGTCCCGACGAACCCGGTGCCTTCGCTCGTGCTGCCGCCGCCGCCGTCGCCCCCGCCGCCCTGGCCGGGGTTGTTCACGATCTCGGGGTTGCTGCAGGCCGCTGCAGCGAACAGGAGCCAAGGAAGCGCGAGGGGAATTATCCGCCGGGGGCACGTGGGCATGAGGCGATTGTACGGGCGCGCTGTCGCCATGGAAGCGCGTTCGCGCGCGGCTTCGTGCGCCGAGTGGGAGCTCCGCCCACGGTGGGCGTGGCCCGCGGCGCGGTCCGCGGCGCAGGGGAGGGCGCCGCGCGGGCCGTGCGGGACGGGCGCGGCGGGGAGAGGACGGGCTCCGCCGGGAACGGTGCTGCCCGGGGCCGCCCGCGCCGGTCGGGCGCCGCGGAATATGACCCGCGAGGGTCGCGCGCACCCGTGTTCCAGTGTGGGCGCTCGAACGACACCGCCGCCTCGGCTGGAGCGAGGCCCGGAAGGCTCCCTTCAAGGTGAATGGATAGTCATGTCACTCCGCAGCGACATCGGGTGCGCGAGATGTGCGACGAGATAGCTTGACGAGAGGATCGTTCGACCATTTCTTTGCTTCGCGCTCCACGTCGCCGATGAGCGCCAAACGTGCCGCTCGGTCGGGGATCGTCGCGACCTGGCGCGGGGGCAGCGCATCGTACGTCCGGTCGTTGAGCGTTCTTCCGTTTTTGCTCTTCTGAACGCCTCCCCATTGTTTGAAGAAGAACGGCACGCGAGCTTCGTCGCACTGTTGCCTGATCGACTCCACCCACGATCTCAGCAGCGGTCGTGCGCCAGGTCCGCTCTCTCCACCCACGATGACCCAGTTGATGCCGGAGAGGTCAATTTCTCCGATGTCCTCGAGCAAGGGCTCGATCGAGAGAAACCGGACAGCCCCCGGTGCCGCGCGAAGATGAACGACGCGTGGCAGGCCGTAGTGCTTGTCCTCGACGCTGACTCCCCACCATATGTGTGGTAGCTGGGAGGCGAATCGCAGGGGACCCAGGAGCAGATCTCGCAGCCTCTCCGAGCGCTTCGTCAGCACTTGAAAGACGTGCCAAGGGGCTCGCTGCATCACGCGAGCGACTTCGACGATGTATTCGGTTGGTATTCCATCCTGGAATAGATCGCTCATCGAATTGACGAAGACGCTCTTCGGTGCTGACCAACGAAGAGGCTCGGCGAGCTTGTCTGGGATCAGCCGCAAATCGAAGCCGTGCTCGTAAGGATGCCCCGGTACGCTGCGGAATCGTTCGGCGAACGTCTCGGCATAGCAGTGCTTGCAGCCGGGGCTCACCTTGATGCAGCCGCGAACGGGGTTCCACGTGGCATCCGTCCATTCGATCTTCGAGTGCTCACTCATGAGTCGGGTCGCTGTGGTGGCCGATGTTGGCACATCAATGTACGCCGGTTCAGCTATGGGGACCAGGTCCCAAGGCGACCCCTCGCCCGCATCGGCGCCACTGTAGGCACCGGACGTACGCGCGCTCGGTCGCCATGCGCACGCCCCTGGTCGACGGCCGAGCGGCCCATCGAGTACGCCGAGATCTCCCAGGCGCTGCTGCGGAGATCATGAGGGTGTCGTGCGGATCCTCGACGGCCTGGCGCGCCGTCGTCGCGATGCGCTCGGGGGCGAGCTCCGCCCAGAGTCACACGAGGGTATCGAGGAGCAGCTTCAACGCTCGCCATCTCCCTCGAAGGCGCGCAGCATGTCCTCCGGCAAGGGCGCGTCGAAGTCTTCCGGGACGTCGAACAGGCCTCGGAGCGCTCCTAGCTTGCGCGCCGGCGGCGTGGGCCTGCGCGGGGCCGGCTCCTCCTCGAGGATGATCACCTCGACGTTCTTGCCTACGAGGGCCGAGAGCTCCGGGATGTGGAGCGTATCCGAGGTGACCTGGGTGTGAATGCGGATCGCGTTGGCCATGGTCGACCGGCGAGAGTCTAGCGCGGGCCAGACGTCCCGCACCGCGCGGGCCGTGCGGGACGGCCGTGGGGAGAGGGCGGGCTCTGCCGGGAGCGGTGCTGCCGGGCCGCCCGCGCCGGTCGGGCGCCGCGATCTCGTTGGTGGAAGCCGTTGCTCGGGGAGCGGGCGACGTCGGTGAAGCTCGCCGCTCGCGGCCGGGCCTCAACGACCGCGAAGCGCGGCTTCGCGGCGAGCGCCGCGACCAGGCTTCCTTCGCGAAGGTGTTCCTCCTACGCTCCGCGCATGACGGTGACCCTCAAGGATCTCGAGCACGAGCTCGCGCGGCTCAGCGACGCCGAGAAGGCGCAGCTCGCACGCGCGCTCTTCCCCGCCATCACGCGCGCGTTCGCGGGCGTCGAGAAGAGGCCGGGCGTCTGCGGCGGGGACGCATGCATCGTGCGTACCCGCATCCCCGTGTGGACGCTCGAACGCTACCGCCGCCTCGGCTGGAGCGAGGCTCGAATCCTCGACAACTTCCCGACCCTCCGCGCCGCGGATCTGGTGAATGCCTGGTCCTACGCCGACGCGCATCCCGGGGAGATCGAGAGATCGATCCAAGAGAACGAGGATGCCTGACGGATGGCGTCCTTTTACGCGAACGAGAATTTCCCGCGTCAGGTCGTGGAAGGGCTCCGCGCGCTGGGGCACGACGTGCTCACGACGCAGGAGGCAGGCAATGCAGGACAAGCGATCCCTGACGAGATGGTCCTCGAGTTCGCGACGCGCTCGCAACGCGCCGTGCTCACGCTCAACCGTCGCGACTTCATTCGTCTCCACCGGCGGAGCGCCGAGCACGCGGGCATCGTGGTGTGCACCGAGGACCCGGACACCCAGGGGCAGACCGCCCGTATTCACGAGGCGGTAGCGTCCCAGCCGTCGCTCGCGGGGCAGCTCGTCCGCGTCAACCGACCTTCCCGCTCGTGATGGCGGGGCGACGGTCGCGCCGCGAGGACCACGGCCTCGAGGGGTTGCTCTCGCCCCCCTCCGCCCCTCACGCCCCGCCGCTCTCGAGCGCCTCCTGCAGCGCGCGCACCTCGCGCGCGAACGCCGGCTCGGTGCGCAGCGCGGCGGTCCGCTCCGCCGGCAGCGCCAGCGTGCGGTCGGCGACGATGCGCGCCGGGCGCGGGGACAGCACGACCGCGCGCTCGGCGAGGTAAGCGGCCTCGGTGATCGAGTGGGTCACGAAGAGCACCGTCATGCCGAGCTCGGCCCACAGGGCGCGGAGCTGATCGTCGAGCCGGCTCCGGGTGAGCTCGTCGAGCGCGGCGAACGGCTCGTCGAGCAGCAGCAGCCGGGGCCGCGTGACCATCGCGCGGGCCAGCGACACGCGCATGCGCATGCCGCCGGAGAGCTCGGCCGGGTACCGCGCGTCCGCGTCGGCGAGGCCGACCTGGAGCAGCGCGGCCCGGGCGGCGGCGCGGCGCTCCTCGGGCGGCGCGCCGGCGAGCTCGAGCGGCAGGGCGGCGTTCTCGAGGACGCTCCGCCACGGCAAGAGGTGCGCGTCCTGAAACACGTACGCGATCGGCGCGCGCGCGCGCGCGCCGCCCGCGCCGGCCGGCCCCTCCTCGGCCTCCACGACGGCCGTGCCGGCGTCGGCGCGGTCCAGCCCGGCGACGAGGCGCAGCAAGGTGGATTTGCCGCACCCCGAGGGCCCGAGCAGCGCGACGAAGGCGCCCGGCGCGACGTCGAGGTCGAGGCCGTCGAGCGCGACGACGCCGGAGCCGCTGCCCCGGAGCGCGCGGCCGGCGTCGTCGAGCACCGGGAAGACGCGCCGGATGCCGGTCAGCCGCACGCGGACCCCGCCGCTCGCCATCGCGTTCTTCATCTGCGCCCGGCGTTCTATCCGCGCCGCCGCCGGTTGGCCAGGCGCTCGTGAGCGCCGCGCCCGCCGCGCCGGCATTCGTGAACGCCGCGCCCGCCGCGCCGGCATTCGTGAGCGCCGCGCCCGCCGGTCAGCTCGACGAGGCCGTGCGCACGCAGCGGAAGCCGCCGCCGGCGAAGCGGTAATGCGCCTCGAAGCTCGTGCGCGCCCAGGTGCGGAGCGACTGCGCGCCGTACATCCACGAGCCGCCGCGCATCACGAGCAGCGGCTTGTCCGGAGGGCGCGTGTTGCGCGGGTTGTGCGAGGGGCCGTCCGCGTAGAAGTGCGCATCGTCGTAGTCCTCGCACCACTCCCACACGTTGCCGGCGAGGTCGAGGATGCCGTAGGGCGAGGCGCCCGCCGGCAGCGAGCCGACGGGCACCGTCCCGCCCTCGCGGTTGTCGTAGTTCGCGCGCGAAGGCCCCGGCTCGGCGCGCCCCCACGGGTACTTGCGGCCGTCGGTGCCGCGCGCGGCCTTCTCCCACTCCGCCTCGGTCGGCAGGCGCTTGCCGGCCCAGTTGGCGTAGGCCCGCGCGTCGTCCCACGACACGTACACCACGGGGTGCTCCTCGAGCCCCGGCGGGATCTCGCCGCGCCGGAAATGGGAGAGGAACCGGCTCGCGTCGGCGTCGTCGGGGCGATACCCCGTCACGTCGACGAACGCCTTGAACTGCCGGTTCGTGACCGGCGTGCGATCCATGTAGAACGCGTCGACGTGGACCTTCCTGCGCTGCTGCCCGCTCAGGAACGTCCCGCCGGGGACGAGGATCATCTGCTCGCCGGTCTTCTCGCGGACCGTCGGCGCGAGCTCGCGCCCGTCGGACGAGGGCCGCGACGTGGCGGGCGCGAACTCCGAGAGCGCCTCGTCGAGCCGCGCCCGGAACTCCGCGCACGACGCCGGCCGCCCGGCCGGATCCTTCGCGAGCGCGTCGAGGATGAGCCGGTCGAGCGCCGGCGGGATGTCGGGCCGCAGCGACGACGGGGGCGCCGGCGGATCGGCGACGTGGGCCATCATCACGGCGAAGTGGTTGGGGCTGTCGAACGGCACCTGCCCGGTCGACAGCTTGTAGAGCGTCACCCCGAGAGAGTAGATGTCCGAGCGCGGGTCCGCGGCGTGGGGGCTCTTCACCTGCTCGGGCGACATGTAACAGCAGGTCCCGAGGAACGCGCCGCTCAGCGTGTAGGTCGTCCCCTCGAGGATCTTGGCGATGCCGAAGTCGACGATCTTGGGCATCAGGCCGTCTTTGCCGGCCGTGACAAGGATGTTGTCGGGCTTGAGGTCGCGGTGGATGATGCCCATCCGGTGCCCCTCGTCCATCGCGTCGAGGACCCCGCCGAACAGCGCGCGGATCTCCTGGAAGGGGATGCGCCCGCGCCACCGCTCGAGGTGCCGCACCAGGGTCGACCCCTCGACATACTCCATCACGATCGCGAGCAGGTGCTCGCGCTCCACGAAGTCGTAGACGGCGACGACGTTGTCGTGGTTCCAGGCGCGGAGCACCCGCGCTTCCCGGGCGAAGCGCCGCCGGATCTCGGGGTTGCCGGAGAGGTTCGAGTGCAGGCATTTGACCGCCACGACGCGCTCGCGCGCCCGGTCGTGCGCCCGGTAGACGACGCCCATGCCGCCCTCGCCGAGCGTCGCCTCGATGCGGTAGACGCTGATCTCCGTCCCGGGCAGGAGGCGCACCGGCGGCAGCGGCAGCGAGGGGGGCGGCGGCGACTGCCCTCCGGCGCCGAGCTGCGTGGCCGGGAACGCCGTCGCGGCGAAGCCGGGGTCGAGCGCGGCGACGGGGTGGCCGCACGAGGGGCAGAAGCGGGCGTTCTCCGGGAGCGGAGAGCCGCAGCCGGCGCACCGGAGAGAGGCGTCCTGGCCCATCGGTCGCGGGGAGTTTCGCACAGGTCGGGGCCGTCGTGGGCGGCGAATGTGTGGCGCGCCGGGCGCGCCAGCCGGCGTCGGCAACGGCTCAGTCCGCGCGGCGGCGCGGGATTCCTGCGCTTCGTCGGCGGCGCGGCGGCGCGGACGGCGCGGCGGCGCGGCGGGGCGCGCCGCGGCGGCGGTGTGCCGCGCTGTCGGCCTCGGAGCGCCGCTCGGGGGGGCCGCGCGGCGTGGTAGCGTCGCGCGGTGGGCGCTCCTGGGGACGACGCCGTCGACCGGCGCATGCGCGCGATCCACGCGGCGCTCGTCGCGGGCGGCGCGATCGCGCCGCTCGCCATGGACGACGCCGAGACGCGCGCGTGGATGGATTGCGAGCTCGCGTCGCTCGTCGAGAACCGCTTCTTCCAGCGCGTCGACCCGGCGGCGCGCGGCGCCGAGCTGCGCGCCGTGTGGGAGCCGCGGGCGGCGCGCGACGGCGCGCAGCTCGGCACGCCGCACGCGGGCGCGCGCTACGCGGTCCCGTACTGGCTCGCGCGGGGCGGCCGCCGGGTCGGCGCCGTCGCGCTGTCGACGGGCGCCCGCGGCGAGCCGCTGCTCGAGGTCTCGAGCCTCTACGTGCTGCCCGCCCACCGCGGGCGCGGCGTCGCGAGCGCCCTGCTGCGCCGCGCGGACGGCGTCGCGCGGGCCCACGGCGTGCCCGGCCTGCAGCTCAAGACCCCGTGGTCGTGGCAGCCCGCCGTGCGCTTCTATCTCGGCCTGCGCATGTGGGTCGCCGGCTGGTCGGACGCGCTCGCGTTCATCGTTCGCGCCGGGCTGCCCGCGCACGACATCGCGATCGGCGCGCGGGAGGCCGCGTTCGGGGTCGTGGTCGACGGCCGGACGGAGCACCTCATCCGCGCCTCGCGCGAGGGCGATCGGCTCGGATGGGTGGAGTCGCCGCGGATGGAGGCCTATCGCGGCGACGGCTCGGACGTGGGGTGTCTCGCCCCGGGGACGTTCGCCGTCGCCCTGGCGACGCGCGGCTACCCGCTCGTCCGGTCCGAGGCCCGCTGGCGCGAGCGGCACCGCGCCTCCGCCTGCGGGGAGCCCGAGGGGCTCGCGCACAAGATCGAGCTCTTCGAGGCGGTCGATCGCAGCTTTGGCTTCGACGTCCGCACGCCGCGCATTCCGGGCCTCCGATACCGGGAGTACGACGACATCGACTGAGGTGGTGTAAGCTGCCGGCGCATGGATGACTGGCTCCACCGCGCCCCCACCGCGTTCCGCGGCAAGCGCCTCTTCCGGCTCGGCCTCGCGGCGAACTACGGCATCGACGAGGATGGCGTGCGCGCGGCGATGGATCGCGGCGTCAACCTCTTCCTCTGGACGATGCGCGCGCGCGGGCTCGGCAACCCGCTGCGCGAGGCGCTGAAGCGGCGGCGCGATCAGGTCGCGGTGGTCGGCTATGCGCAGATCGGCTGGTTCGGCTGGGGCGTGCGCCGCGGGGCCGAGAAGCTCCTGCGCGAGCTCGGGACCGATCACCTCGACGTCTACCTGCTCAGCTGGCTCGGCGTCGGCTCCGCGTTGACGGGCGCGACCGAGCGGGAGCTCGTGCACCTGCGCGAGAGCGGCAAGGTGGGCGCGCTCGGGGTGAGCATCCACGACCGCGCGCGGGCGGGCAACCTGGCGGCGTCCTCTCCGCTCGATCTCTTGATGATCCGCTACAACGCCGCGCATCCGGGGGCGGAGCGGGACATCTTCCCGCACGTGCGCGACGCGCGGCCGAGCGTGCTCGCCTACACGGCGACGGCGTGGCGGCGCCTCTTGAAGAAGCCGAACGGCTGGTCGGGCCCGGCGATGACGGCGGGCGACTGCTATCGATTCCAGCTCTCCAGCCCGCACGTGGACGTCGCGCTGACCGGGCCGAGGAGCCGCGCCGAGGTGGAGGAGAACCTCGACGCGCTCGCGAAGGGCCCGCTCACCGCGGACGAGGACGCGTGGATGCGCGACTTCGGCCGGGCGGTGCACGGGTGAGCGGGGCGGCCATGGATCGGAGGGTCATCGCCTGCACGATGGTGTTCCCCGAGGAGGCGGCGCGGGTGCTCGCCGAGGGCGTCGCGCCGCACGAGCTCGTGCTGTCCGGCGCGCGCTCGGCGGAGAACCTCGCCGAGGTCGGGCGCGATCCGGCGGTGCAGGGCGCCGACGTGGTCTTCGGCCAGCCGCACCCGGAGGACGTGTGCGCGGCCCCGCGCCTCCGCTGGGTGCACCTCAGCACCGCCGGCTATGCCCGTTACGACGTGGCGGCGGTGCGCGCCGCGCTCGCGGCCCGCGGCGCGGTCCTCACGACGAGCAGCGGCGTCTACGCCGACCCGTGCGCGGAGCACGCGCTCGCCTTCCTGCTGGCCGCGTCGCGGCGGCTGCCCGAGTGCCTCGAGAACCAGCGCGGCCCGCGCGGCTGGCCCGACGCGGCCGTGCGGTCGAGGAGCGCGCTGCTCCGGGGCCGGCGGGTGCTGCTCCTCGGCTTCGGCGCCATCGGCCGCCGCCTCGCCGCGCTGCTCGCCCCGTTCGAGGTGGAGCTCCGCGTCCTGCGCGCCCGTCCCCGCGGCGACGAGCCTGGCCGCGCCGTCGCGCGGGAGGAGCTCGCCGATGCCTTCGCGTGGGCGGACCACGTGGTCTCGAGCCTGCCGGAAGCCGAGGGCACGCGGCGGCTGGTCTCGGCCGCGCTGCTCGCGCGGATGCGGCCGGGCGCGTGGTTCTTCAACGTCGGCCGGGGGGCCACGGTCGACCAGGCGGCGCTGCTCGAGGCGCTCGAGGCGCGCCGCCTCGCGGGCGCGTACCTCGACGTGACGGATCCCGAGCCGCTGCCGCCAGATCACCCGCTCTGGCGCGCCCCGGGCTGCTTCATCACCCCGCACACCGCCGGCGGGCGGCGCGAGGAGCCGGTAGCGCAGGTCGAGCATTTCCTGGCGAATCTGAGGCGGTTCGAGCGGGGGGAGCCGCTCGTGGACCGGGTGATCTGAGGCGGCGGGGGGCGCGCGCGGAGACACACGCCGAGCCGGGGCCATCCTCGTAGACGGGCTCGTCGGTGCCCAGGGCGCACTCGTCGATGTCGGTGCAGGTCACGCCGTCGCCCTCGTACCCCGCGTTGCAAGCGCAGGTGAAGGAGCCCGGCGTGTTGGTGCACGCCGCGTTCGCGTCGCAGTTGTCGGTGCCCAGGGCGCACTCGTTCACGTCGGTGCACGTGCCGCTCTGGCAGGTGAGGCCGTCGCAGCACGGCACCGTGGGGTCGCACGGCGCGTTCACCGCCAGACAGCCCTGGCCGCCGCAGGTCGGGTCGTAGCTCGGCGAGCTCGGGTCGAGGCTGGTCACGTAGTCGTTGGCGTGGGTGCTGTGCGCGTTGATACACGCCTGCTCGCTGACGCGAACGATCGTGTACGGCTTCGTCGCGGAGCTGGTCCTGTGGCAGATCTGGACCGTACCGTTGACGTCGAAGTAGTTGCACTGCTCGGGGGTGAGCGCGTCATGGGCTTCGCCCACGGCGTCGTGGTCATCGCCGCCGGCCGCGGAAGGGTCGGCGCTGGTGCAGCTCGCGAACAGCAGGGTGGAGAAAGCCGGGATCGCCAGATAGCCGAGAAGAGAGCGCTTGCGATAGCTCATCGTTTGTCCTCTTTTTTTTTTTTGTTGAAGTGGGGTGCCGCGCGACGGCGAGCCTGCGTTGGCTGGAGAAATCTCAGGTCGTCCAATCGCTCGATCGCCCAATCGTCCAATCGTCCAACTCAAGACCGATGCCAGTGTGAATGGTCCTTTGCGGAGGTGGTGTTGATGCAGGCCCCTGCGCGTCTTTCGGCGCGCCGTCGCACGAGCCACCGGCTCTCGCGCTGAGCTCGCGCTGAAATCAGGGCACCGCCTCATCGGGCCTGTTTGCCCGGTACCGCGCATATCACGGTACCGGGCACGAGCAGCCCCAGGTCCAGCCGCGCTCCGCCGCTGCTGCTGCTGCCTGAATGCCTCAGCTGCGGAGTGCGCCCCTCACCGCCATGAACGACCGCGGACACTCTGCCGAAATCGATGACGGAGTGTCGCCGGAACATGATGCTCCAGCCAGGCGAGCCGCGTAAATCGAAAATGGTCCTGGCACACATTCTTGTCGTTTGCAGACAGGCGCTGTCGTTCGTGGACGCGCGCTGCCGTGGGTACACAGGCGATGCCGTTCGTCTACGGGCGGTACCGTTCGTGTACGGGCGAACTTGCTCTTGGCATGTCCCGCTCCTCCGCCCTCGACACGCCCGCACGCGCGAAGGCCGTCACGGGCTCGCCGTCGCGCGCCGGACGAACCGCAGCGTGACGGCGAGAAGGCGAGTCAGAGCCCGTTGGGGATCACGGTGAGGGTGCCGGAGCCGCGGTTGGTCAGGACGAGATCGTCGTACCCATCGCCATCCAGGTCCGCGGCGGCGATGGCGTTGGGGCCGGGCGAGGTGCCGGTCGGGACGACGGGGCCCGAGGTGAAGGCTCCGTTGCCGTTGCCGGTCATCGGGCGGACGCCGCCCGAGGCGGTGGTGACCAGGATGTAGGCGTCGAGCTTGCCATCGCCGTTGAAATCACTGGCCACGACCCCCAGCGCCGAGTTCGCGACCGCGGTGGCCGCGGCGGTGGACTGAACGCCGCTCGCGAACGTGCCGTCGCCGTTCCCTCTGAAGAAGAAGAGGAACCGGCCGGCCGCGCCGTTCGAGAGAATGTCGAGCGTGCCGTCGCCGTTGGCGTCGCCGAAGGCGATGCCCGCCGTCTGGCCGCCGGCGGAGTTGGTGTAGGCGACCGGCGCGGCGAACGAGCCGTTGCCCTGGCCGATGAGGATCGACAGGCGCGCGGTGCCGGGGCTCGTCACCACGAGATCGGAGAGGCCGTCACCGTCCAGATCGCGGCAGGCGATGCTCGACTGCACGCCGCCTGTGCCCGAGATGGAGATGAGCGTGGGCGCGCCGAAGCTGCCCCCGCCGGTGCCCAGGATCACGCTCACCTGACTCAGGGTCACGCTGGTGGTGGCGATGTCGGCGACCCCATCGCCATCGAAATCCCCGGCGCAGAGGTGGACGGAGCCCGGGGTGCCGGTGGTGAAGCTCGTCGGCGCGTCGAAGGTCCCGGGCGCGCTCGGGCCCAGGTTTCGGTAGACGCTGATGCTCCCGTTGATGAGGGGCAGGTTGGTCTGGCCGTCGACGGTGACGGCGTCGAGCCACCCGTCGCCGTCCACGTCCACCGCCACGACCGCGTTGCTGGAGAGCGGGGCGCCCGTATAGTAGAGCTCCGGCTGGACGGTCGCGTCGCCGTTGCCGTGGAAGACGGAGAGCGACCCGGAGGGGAACAGCAACGACCCCGATTCGGCGTTGGCCACCAGGACGTCGAGCTTACCGTCGCCATTCACGTCGGCGACCGCCGGTGCCAGCGGGTTGTGGGGAACGGAGGTGTTGATCGGCGTGCCGGGGACCTGGCCGGAGGGCGGGGTCTGGCAGCCACCGCTCGAGCAGATTTGACCCGACGCGCACGCGTTGTTGCAGGCGTTGCAGTGGGAGGCGTCGTTCTGGAGGTTCACCTCGCAGCCGTCGGACGTGAGCCCATTGCAGTCCGCGAGGCTGCCTTGGCACGCCTCGCAGTTGGTCCCCTCGTACGTGGGCAAGCACGCGCAGGTATAGCCGTTGATGCCGTCGGTGCAGGTCCCGCCGTTCTGGCACGGGCTCCCGGCGCACTCGTCGATGTCGGTCTCGCAGCTGGCGCCGGTGAAGCCGGGCAAGCACACGCAGGTGAAGCTGTTGATGCCGTCGACGCAGGTCCCGCCGTTCTGGCACGGGTCGGCGGCGCACTCGTCGATGTTGGTGCACGTCACGCCGTCGCCTTCGTAACCCGCGTTGCAAGCGCAGGTGAAGGAGCCCGGCGTGTTGGTGCACGCCGCGTTCGCGTCGCAGTTGTCGGCGCCCAGGGCGCACTCGTCGACGTCGGTGCACGTCACGCCGTCGCCCTCGTACCCTGCGTTGCAAGCGCAGGTGAAGGAGCCCGGCGTGTTGGTGCACGCCGCGTTCGCGTCGCAGTTGTCGGTGCCCAGGGCGCACTCGTTCACATCGGTGCACGCGCCGCTCTGGCAGGTGAGGCCGTCGCAGCACGGCACCGTGGGGTCGCACGGCGCGTTCACAGCCAGACAGCCCTGGCCGCCGCAGGTCGGGTCGTAGCTCGGCGAGCTCGGGTCGAGGCTGGTGACGTAGTCCCCGGCGTGGGCGCTGTGCGCGTTGATGCACGCCTGCTCGTTGACGCGAAGGATCGTGTACGGCTTCGTCGCGGAGCTGGTCCTGTGGCAGATCTGGACCGTACCGTTGACGTCGAAGTAGTTGCACTGCTCGGGGGTGAGCGCGTCATGGGCTTCGCCCACGGCCTCGTCGTCGTCGCCGTCGGCCGCGGAGGGGCCGGCGCTGGTGCAGCTCGCGACCAGCAGGGTGGAGAAAGCCGGGATCGCCAGATAGCCGAGAAGAGAGCGCTTGCGATAGCTCATCGTTTGTCCTCCGTTGTCGTTGAATTGGGGGCGCCGCGCGACGGCGCGCCTGCGTTGGCTAGAGAAATCTCAGGTCGCGGAGGCCGTCAGGGGCTCGCCGTCGCGCGCCGGCCGGTGAAGGTGTCGGAGGCGATGGGATCGCCGGTGTCGCTCGAAGGGTCGAGCGGATCTTCCCCGTCCTCGAAGGTGCGCACGACGAGAGAGCCGGCGATCTCGTCGCAGCCCTGACCGACCGTGTCGAGGACGATATCGATCCGGGCCGTCGTCAGCAGGGTGTTGTCCTCGTCGTAGACGAACGCGAACAGGGCGCCTCGAGCGCCGTCGTTGCCGACCTTCTCCCAGCTCCCCTGCTGGTTCGAGAAATTGTAGAGGGGCTGCGTCGAGGTGGTCCCGAAGAAGGACCCGTCGGCCGCGAACGTCCAGAAATCCCGCGCGCCGCCCGCCTCCGAGATCAGGTAGGTCCCGGCGCAGGCGGAGGGGAAGCCGCCGGCCAGGGTGGGCGCCGGCCGGAGGGCGAGCCCGAGGGCCGCGAGCGGGAGCAGCGAGAGAGCGAACAAAAGCCTTTGGCGCATATCGGTTTCGATCCTTCTCCATGGACCGGTGCCACGTGCTCTCGGCGCGTCCTCGCGCCAGTACGCCGCGACAGGTCCGTTCAACCGAGCACGGAAAAACTCTTCTTGTCTCACGGCGGTGACGCCATCGGAAGCCTTTTCGGTGCGGGGAGCTACGGCGCGGGCGACCGATGGTAGAGATGGCCGTCCAGGTACGCGCAATCGAACTCCGTGACCGGGGTGGCGCCGGGATCGAGCGGGTCGACGCCCGTGGCGAAGATCTTGCCCTGACAGCTCGCTGTGAACGTCTCCTTGTCCGGCGCGAACACCAGGACGTAGTCGACGACGGCGATCCCGGAGAACGCGGGCGCTGCGCCGGTCAGATCGAAGTTGAGGTTGAGCATGCGCACGGAGACCGTATGGCTCCCCGCGCGCCTCCAGGAGCCCAGGCTGTCGCTGAACGTGAACCCTCCGGCGCCGAACGTGACCTGATCCGAGAGGGTCATCCCGGCCGTGCCGTCCCGGTGAAGGTGCATGATCTCCGCGCGATCCGGGAGGCTCGCCACGTAGGCCCCGGCGAAGTCGTTGCCCTCCGCGAAGGCGCCACCGGCGCCGGCGAAGAGCCCCCCGAGCGCTGCGGCGAGCGCCGTGGCTGCAAGATGAGTTCGAGAGATGCGCATCGTTGAACGCTCCTTTATGTCGAAACCTTCATTCCGTCACGCCGTGCACCGGCTGGACGGACAGTGAAGAGCGCGGACGCGCCTCTCAGGAAGCTCGATGTGCTCATGATGGAGAGGTCCTCCCTGGCGGCCTTCCGGCAGGGACGCCGCCCCCGGTGCGATCCGTCGCAGGCCCCACGTTGCCCCCCCGACGGGTCCGAGGCGCGTGTGCCCTGACCGCGCACGGTAAACGTCAGCGCAGCGGCCCTTCACGCATTTTTACCGTGAATTCGCTGTGAATCACATCGCCCGCTCCGCGGCTCGCGCCGATCCTCGCGCATTCCGCGGCGGAACGGCCGGGCGTGGGGCAAGGCCACACGCTCTCCTCCGGGAGGGGAGAGCGGTGCGATTCACGCTGTTGCATCCGGAGGGGCACCTAGGTGAGCATGCTGCCGTAGATGGAAAGTTCTCCGCAGACCGATCTGCGCGCGGCCATGGTGGCGGAGCTGGAGCGGGTGGTGACGAGCCCGGTGTTCGGCGGGTCTGCGCGGCAGATCCGGCTGCTCCGCTTCCTGGTCGGCGAGGTGCTCGCGGGGCGCGGCGCCGAGCTGCGCGCGCCCCTCCTCGCCACGCGCATCTTCGAGCGGCCCGAGGGCTTCGACTCCACCGAGGACTCGATCGTGCGCGTCGAGATGAGCAAGCTCCGGCGCGCCCTCGAGCGCTACTACGCCGCGAGCCCCGCCGCCGCGGTGCGCATCGAGCTGCCGCGCGGCCGCTATGCCCCCGTCTTCGTCGCGGGGCCGGCCGCGCCCGACCCCGCCCAACCCTCCGTCTCCCGGCGGCCCTCGCTCGATTCGCCGCCCTCCGACCGGCCGGGCCCACCGTCCCCCCGAGGGCCGCGGCTCGCGGCCAGCGCCGACGGGCCCGTCATCGCGATCCTCCCCTTTGCCTCGATCACCGCCGTCTCCGCCTCCTTGAACGCGGACGGATCGGAGAGCGAGCTGCCGGTGCCGGGCTCGACCGGCACGCGGAGCCGCGCCATGGCCCACGGCCTGACCGACCGGCTCGGCGACCTCTTCGTTCGCGCCCCGCGCGTGCGCGTGCTCTCGCGCGCCGCCACCCTGGAGGAGGCCGAGGCGCGGGGCGCGCGCTACGTGGTCGAGGGGAGCGTGCGCCTCATCCCCGGCGCGCTTCGCGTGGCGGTCAAGCTCCACGACACGACGCGCGGAATCCAGGCGTGGAGCAAGACGTTCGACCGCTCCGACGTCGACAACCGCCTGTTCGCGGTCGAGGACGAGATCGCCCGCGACATCACCACCTTGCTCGTCGCGCTTCCCCTCGGCGCGGTCCATGCCATGGAGGCCGAGGAGCGCTGCGTCCACCCTCCGCGCTCGGCGTACGAGGTGCTCCTGCGCTTCCCCCGGTGGCTCGCCACCTTCGAGCCCCGCCTGCAAACCGAGCTCGCGGACCACTGCGCGCGCTTCCTCGAGCGCGACCCCGATGACGGGGTGCTGCTGGCCTATTCCTCGTTTCTTCATGTGCTCTCGTCGTGGACGGCCGCCGGCAGGGATCACGACCGTTGCCGGTCCGCCGAACATGCGCGCCGTGCCGTGGCGCTCGAGCCCAAGCTGGCCAACCCCCACCAGGTGCTCGCGTTCGTGCTGCTCGACGCCGGCGACGGCCCGGCGGCGCAGGCCGAGGCCAAGGTCGCCCTGAAGCTCGGCGGGCCGCTCATGTTCACGGGCTTCCTCCTCGCGCTCTCCGGCGACTGGGAGCGCGGCACTGCCATCCTCCGCAGGCATCGGGGCTTGACGAAGCGTTATCCCGGCACCGTCCACCACGCCCTCGCGCTCGACGCCTGTCGCCGCGGCGACTACGCGGCTGCCCTCGTCGAGGCCGAGGCCATCACCCCCAACCTCGCCTGGAGCGCGCTCGACCGCGCCGTTGCCCTGGCCCGCCTCGGCCGCGTCGCCGACGCCCGCGCCGCCGGCTGCGAGCTCGCCGCCATCCTGCCCGAGGTCGCGCGGGATCCCCGGGCCGTCGTCCGCCGCATGACCGCGGACCAGGCCCTGGTCGACGACCTCGTGGGGGCGCTCGCGCTCGCAGGGCTCGGCTGAAGCGGGGAGACGGTCGAGGCGGGCCGGCGGCGGCTCGTCCATGCGGAAGCTCCTCGCAGCCGCTCCGGGTGCTGAACCCGCCGGCCCACTGGGGCTCTCCCTCGGGGTCGCGCAGCGCTAGCGAGGGTGTTGTCGTCGTCGTAGACGAAGGCCAACCGCGAGCCCCGGGAGGCGCGAGCGCGCGGGGCCCCGTGGGGGTGGCCGGCGGGGAAGGACGCCGGCCGGTCAGGGGAACGACGGAAGAAAACGGCGACAGTGTTTGACGCACGGTCGCCGTACGGAGCGCCGCGCAGGCTTGCACAGCACTGCGCGGCGTCGAATCTCGAACCCCGTCCCAGCTAGAACGACTGGTTGATCAGCACGCTCGCGCTGTTTTCGAAGAGGTTGGTCGTGGCGAGGTCGAGCTTGCCGTCGCCGTTGAGGTCCACCTCCGCCAGGCCGTAAGGCCTGTTGTTGCCGGTGGAGGCGAAGGTGACGGGCTGGAAGGCGCCGGCTCCGTCGCCCAGCAGCACGCCCACCGCGCGGTTGTTGAAGCTGGTCGTTGCGATATCGGGCCTGAGATCGCCGTTGAGATCCGCGATCGCTACGTCGAGGAGAAACCCGCCGCCGACGGGATGAACGACGGGGGCCTGGAGGGTGCCGTCGCCGTTGCCCAGCAGCACGGTCACGTCAGCAGCGCTCTGGTGGGCCGCGGCGATGTCGGGCTTGCCGTCGCCGTTGAGGTCTCCCACCGCCACGGCTCCGGGGCCGGAGGCGCCGGAGGCGTAGAGGAGGGCGGACTGGAAGGTGCCATCGCCGTTGCCGAGCCACACGCTCAGGTTGTGGCTGTTGAAGTTGGCCGAGACGAGATCGAGCTTGCCGTCACCGTTGACGTCCGCCACCGCCACGTCGTTGGGGGTGCGGGCGCCGGGGTCGGCGTAGTCGACGGCGGGCTGGAGGGTGCCGTCGCCGTTGCCCAGCAGCACGCTCAGGCTGCTGCCGACGAAGTTGGCCGTGACGACGTCGAGCTTGCCGTCGCCGTTGAAGTCCGCCGCCTTCACGCCGACCGGTTGATTGCCCACGGCATAAAGAACGGGGTCCTGGAAGGTGCCATCGCCGTTGCCCGGCAGCACCCGGAGGCCGCCGATGCCGGGGACGTTGAAGGCCCCGACGAGGAGATCGAGCTTGCCGTCGCCGTCGAGGTCCGCCAGCGCCACGCCGCCGGGGTTCGAGCCGATGCCGCCGACGGGGGCGGCGGCCGTGAGGGTGCCGTCGCCGTTGCCCAGCAGCACGCTCGCGTTGGCACCGCTGACGTTGACCACGATGAGGTCGGGCTTGTCGTCGCCGTTGACGTCCCCCGCTACCACGCCCTGCGGGCGGTTGAAGCCGGCGTAGTCCTGATTCGCCTGGAAGCTCAGGGTGGGCATGTAACATGCCCCGGTCTTGCAGATCCCTGTGCTGCAGTAGATCCCATCCGGAGCGTTGGGGTTGGAGCAGACGCCGCTGGAGGAGTCGCAGGTGCCGGCCACGTGACACTCGTCGCTCGCGGTGCAGGTGAGGGGGTTGTCGCTGGTGCAGGTGCCGGCCTGGCACGTGTCGGTCTGCGTGCAGGCGTCGCCGTCGTCGCAGCCGGTGCCGTCAGGGGCGACGGGGTTCGAGCAGAGCCCGGTCTGCGGGTCGCAGGTGCCGGCCACGTGGCACTGGTCGGACGCCGTGCAGGTCACGCCCTCGCAGAGGTCTTTGCAGACGCCGTTGATGCACTGCGTGCCATCACAGCACGGTAGGGTGGCGTCGCACGGCGCGTTCACGGGGAGGCACCCGCCGCCTTGGCAGGTCGGGTCGTTCACCGCGACGTAGTCTTGCGCGTGCATCGCGTGCCCGTTGATACAGCCCTGGTCGCTGATCTTGAGGACGGTGTAGGGGTGATTGGCCGAGCCGGTGTAGTGGCAGATCGTGACCTTGCCGTTGACATCGAAGTAGTCGCACTGTGTCGCGGTGACGTGCTCGTCAGCCTCGCCGACCTGCTCCGCGCCGGCGGAGTCTGACGAGGCCGCGCTGCACCCGGGACCGAACGCGAAGACGCCCAGGGAGGCGACGCAGAGGATCGAGCCGAACGTGGCACGGCGGTTCTTGGGAAGCGTTCTCATGACGAAACGTCTCCTCGGGCAATGGCCCGCAAGGGGCATTGTGGAAGGGGGCGGTACATCCTTGCGGTGGTGCGCGCTTGGTAGCTTCGAAGCGCATCTCGACCGCAACTCCGCCTCCTACTGCGCCGGCGAAACCTCGTCTTGTGAATTCACATGCGAGCGATGCGATTCACATGACAATGACGCGACCCGAAGCGGGGGTGGGATCTCGTTGCGTTCTGCCCCGCGTGCAGAGAGCAAGCGTGAAGTCGACCATCTGATGGATGGCGTACCACAGATCGTCGCGCTCGCTGCGATGCATGGCAGGGTCCGCCACGGCGCCATCGGAGCAATCTGGGTGGACGGGTACAATCGAACGCAGGGGGTCCCGGGGGGGGTCGAGGCGGCCGGTAACCGCTGCTGATACAGCTGCCTGACATCGGGCAACTGTGCCCAGGTCGAGGCTAGAGGCGCTCATCCATTCCGGCTCCACGATGCTGTCCGCCCAGAGCAAAGGCCAGCGCGGCCGCGAGCGCGGCCAGCGGCGCGACCTGCAGGGCGCCGAGGAGGCCGATCCGGTCGGCGAGGACGCCGGTCACGAGCGGCGCCGCGGCCATGCCGAGCAGGTTGTTGGCCACCGCCAGCGTCGCGAACGCGGTCGCGCGGATCGACGCCTGGGTCATGCCGGCGACCATGGCGCTGGCCGGGCCGGCCGTGCCCCCGGCGAACAGCGTCCCGGCCCCGATGAGCGCCAGCTGCATGGGGCCTGCTTCGAGCCGGAAAGCCACGCCGAGCAAGGTGCAGCAGGTCAGGCTGTAGGCGACCGCCATCCGCCACGGGCGAGCCGGCTGGCCGCGACTCAGGCGATCGGTCAACACACCGCAGGCGATCATGCCGGCGCCGCCGATCAGGACGAAGACGGCCGCGGCGGCGCCCGCCCGATCGACGGTCATGCCGTAGTAACGGTTCAGGTAGCTGGGCATCCAGGACAGCACGGCCCCCATGACGAACAGGTGCAGACCGCTGCCCACGTGGACACAGACGATCGAGGGCGTCGGAAACAGCGACTCCAACACGGAGCGGAACGTCATCGGCTGGCGCGCAGGGGGCCGTGCGACAGCGGCGCGCTGGCCCTCCTCCAGCGCTGGTCGCAACCGCTGTTCGGTGATGGCGAAGCGGTAGATCGCAGCGAGGACGAGGCCGAAGAGGGCCATGACGCCGAACGACCAGCGCCAGCCCAGCCTCGCCGCCACGTGGCCGCCGAGCGCCATGCCCAGCACGGCGCCGAAGGCGCCGCCGGCCGCGAAGGCGCCGCTCAGGCTGGCCCACTGGTGGCGCGGGAACACCGACAGCACCACGGCGATACCGACGCTGCCATACGCGGCCTCCCCGACGCCGACGACAAAACGAGCGACGAGCATCTGGCCGAAGTCGGCCGACAGCGCGCACCCCAGCGTCGCCACGCTCCACAGCGTCGCCATGAGGGTCAGGCTCCGGACGCGGCCCAGGCGATCGGCCAGCAACGACAGCGGAATGGCGAGCACACCGACCGTCAGCGCCACGACGCCGCTCAGGGCCCCCAGCTCGGTATCGGAAAGGCCCCACTCCAGCTTCAGCGACGGGAAGACCGCGTTGAGGACCTGGCGCGACATGTAGTCGGACAGCAGCAGGCCGAAGCTCAAGGCAAAGACCAGCCAGGCGTGAGCGCGCGGCACGGCGGGCGTCTCGGGGAGCGCGTCCACCTCGGACTCGCGGGAATGTGGTCCCAAGAAGGTCTCCTTTCGCGCCGAGGCGCAGCCCTCCCCCGGCGCGCGGAGCGTAACCGAGAGTGATCCGTGCGGCGACGACGCGAGCGTCGAGGCCAGCGACGCGCCAGGCAGCCCGATGGTCGGGGGTGCCGACCGACCTCGCCGCGCTCACGGGCGCCACGCCGCGCGGCCGCGGGCCGACGCGCACGCGCGGGAGCGTCTGCGGAGGAGCGCCCGCGCTCCGCTCCGCGCGCGCCAGAAGTGAGCGCGCTGGAGCGACGCCGCCAGCCATCCGGACCCGGCGCCGACCGGGCGGGACGTGGCTCGCCTGATTGAAGCGCCCTGCGTGCGCTGAAAACCCACCATCGACGGCGGAGTGGGCGCGGTCGTTCCGCACGATGAGGCGCGTACTCCGCAGCTGAGGCGTTCAGGCAGCAGCAGCCGTGGCAGCGGAGCGCGACGGGCCCGCGGGCTGCTCGTGCCCGGTACCGTGATGTGCGCGGTGCTGGGCAAACGCGCCCGATGAGGCGGTGTGCCCTGATTTCGGCGCGAGCTCAGCGCGGGAGCCGGCGGCTCGCGCGACGGCGCGCGCGAAACGCGGAAGACGCGCCGGGGCCTGCCTCGACATCACCTCGGCCAAGGACGTCTTCGCGCTGGCCTCGAACTTGAATTGGCAGATGTGGACGACCTGACATTTCTTCAGCCAGCGCAGGCCCGGCATCGCGCGGCACCCCCCGCTTCAAGAAAACAGAGGACAAGCGATGCGCTATCGCAAGGGCTCTCTTCTCGGCTATCTGGCGATCCCGGCTTTCTCCACCCTGCTGGTCGCGAGCTGCGCCGGCGCCGACCCCTCCGCGGCCGACGGCGAGGACGACGAGGCCGTGGGCGAGGCCCATGGCGCGCTCACCCCCGAGCATTGCAACGACTTCGACGTCAACGGCACGATCCTGATGTGCCACAGGAACGGCTCCACGACGTACCCCTACACGATCCTCAAGATCAACCTGTTGTGCCTCCCCGCGCACTTGCTGCATCTCGGCGACTACATCGCCCTGGGCGACCCCACCTGTCACGGCGACGGCTGCCTCCCCGAGGGCGCGCCCTGCAACGCCGCGGTGCCGTGCTGCGACGGCCTCACCTGTCATCACGGCACGTGCACCGAGAACGACGAGTGCGCCCTGGGCACCGACGACTGCGACGCGAACGCTACCTGCACCGATACGCCGACCTCCTTCACCTGCGCTTGCAACGCGGGGTACGAGGGCGACGGCGTGACCTGCACCAATATCGACGAGTGCGCCGCCAATCCGTGCCAGAACGGCGGGACCTGCACCGACGGCATCGACGGCTACTCCTGCGCGTGCCCGCCCGGCTTCACCGGCGCCGACTGCGAGACCGACATCGACGAGTGCGCCGAGAGCCCGTGCCAGAACGACGGGACCTGCGCCGACGGCATCGACAGCTACTCCTGCACGTGCTTGCCCACCTACGAGGGGACCCGCTGCGAGGCGTGCGAAGGCAGCCTCGCGGACTGCAACGGGCTTACGTCCGACGGCTGCGAGGTGAACCTCCAGAGCGACGCCTCCCACTGCAGCGCCTGCAACAGCGCGTGCGCGCCGGGTGAAATCTGCGCGAACGGCGGCTGCCAGGCCGCGCCCCCCGGCCAGGTCCCCGGCACGCCGATCAGCGTGCCCGAGACCCACAGCCCGCTGGCTCCGGCGGTCGCCGATGTGAATGGCGACGGCGAGCTCGACATCCTGGTGGCCAACGCCGAATCCGGATCGTCGCAGAGCCCCGCCGGGTCGCTCTCCGTGTTCCACGGCAACGGCGACACGACCCTCCAGCCGGAGCTCTACTACACGGGCGCCCCGCTCTCCAGCAACGCGGTCGTGGCGGTGGACGTGGACGGCGACGGGTGGCTCGATGCCGTTACCGTCGATGGCCAGACCAACCTGCCCACCAGCAACGGGAGCATCAGCGTTTACCGAAACCAGGGCCCGAGCGCGCCCGGGACCTTCGGCATGTCGACGACCTTCACCACCGGAACCCCGGGCTCCGTCCACCTCTGCGCCGGGGACTTCGACAACGATGGGGTGGCCGACATCGCCACCACGAGCGTGACGTTGAGTCAGGTGAGCGTGATCCTGGGCACCGGCGGGGGCAGCTTCGCCGCGCCCGCGCTCATCTCCATCTCGGGCACAGGCGGCGTGCAGTCGAGCATCGCCTGCCGTGATCTGAACGGCGACGGCTTCTCCGATCTCGTGGTGACGAGCCCCGGCACCGCGCGTCTGTCGATCCTCATCAGCCAGGGCAACGGCTCGTTCGCCGCGCCGGTCGCCTACACCAACTCCGCCAGCGGCCAGACGGCGGGCATCGCCTTCGGCGACGCCGACGGCGACGGCAAGCTCGACATCCTCTCGAACGGCGCGGCCGGCCGGTTCCTCTTCTTCTTCAAGGGGAACGGCGACGGCACGTTCGCGAGCGGCGCTTCATCCACCGCTTCGCCCACCGCGATCGCCAACTCGGCGCTGGGGGTCGTGGCCAGCGATTTCAACGGCGATGGTAAGCTCGACGCCTACATCCTGGTCACCACCTCCTCGGGCGGCGTCCGCCCGATGACCGGCAACGGCGGCGGAGGCTTCACCTCGGGCCCCGTCGTCCCCACCGGCGCCTCGCCCGGCCCCAACGCCATCGCCGCCGCGGACCTGGATGGCGATGGGTACGACGATCTCGTCTTGACCAACAGAGGATCCGGCACCCTCACCGTGATCCCGAACGGACTCTGACCCGCCAGCACAGGCTAACATCGCGCGGCACCCCCCCGCCGCTTCAACAAAAACAGAGGACAACCCATGAGCCATCGCAAGAGCTCTCTTTTCAGCCGTCTGGCGATCCCGGCGTTCTCCGCCCTGCTGTTCGCGAGCTGCACCAGCGCCGGCCCCTCCGTGCCCGGCGGCGATGGCGACGAGCCGAGCTGCGAGCCGACCTGCGGCGGCCAGGGCTGTCTGGCCGCGAACGCGCCGTGCGACCCCGCGGTGCCGTGCTGCGACGGCCTCACCTGCCAGAGCGGCACATGCGCCGATGTGAACGAATGCGCCCTGGGCACCGACAACTGCGACGCGAACGCTACATGCACCAACACGACGGGCTCCTTCACCTGCGCTTGCAACGCGGGGTATGAGGGCGAAGGCGTGACGTGCGCCGACGTCGACGAGTGCGCCCTGGGCACCGACGACTGCGACGCGAACGCTGCATGCACCGATACGCCGGGCTCCTTCACCTGCGCTTGCAACGCGGGGTACGAGGGCGACGGCGTGACCTGCACCGATGTCGACGAGTGCGCCGAAAACCCGTGCCAGAACGGCGGGACCTGCGTCGACGGCATCGACAGCTTCACCTGCGAATGCTTGCCCGGCTTCACCGGCGCGAGCTGCGAGACCGACATCGACGAGTGCGCCGAAAGCCCGTGCCAGAACGACGGGACCTGCACCGACGGAATCGACAGCTACTCCTGCGCGTGCTTGCCCACCTACGAGGGGGCCCGCTGCGAGGCGTGCAAAGGCAGCCTCGCGGACTGCAATGGGCTCACGTCCGACGGCTGCGAGGTGAACCTCCAGAGCGACCCCTCTCACTGCAATGCCTGCAACATCGCGTGCGCGGCGGGTGAAATCTGCTCGAACGGCGGCTGCCAGACCCCGCCCTCCGGCCAGGTCCCCGACACGCCGATCAGCACCTCCGCGCTCCACAACCCGCTGGCTCCGGCGGTCGCCGATGTGAATGGCGACGGTGCGCTCGACGTCCTGGTGGCCAACGCCGAATCCGGATCGTCGATGACCCCCTCCGGGTCGCTCTCCGTGTTTCACGGCAACGGCGACGCGACCTTCCAGCCGGAGCTCTACACCATGGGCGCCCCGCTCTCCGGCAACGCGGTCGTGGCGGTGGACGTGGACGGCGACGGGTGGCTCGACGCCGTCACCGTCGACGGCCAGACCAACCTGTCCGCCGTCAACGGGAGCATCAGCGTCTACCGCAACCTGGGCCCGAGCGCGCCCGGAACCTTCGACACACCGACGAGCTTCACCACCGGAACGCCGGGCTCCGTCCACCTCTGCGCCGGGGACTTCAATCATGACGGGGTGGCCGACATCGCCACAACCAGCGTGACCCAGAGTCAGGTGAGCGTGATCCTGGGCACCGGCGGTGGCAGCTTCGGCGCGCCCACGCTCATCGCCATCGCGGCCACCGGCGGCGTGCAGTCGAGCATCGCCTGCCGCGACCTGAACGGCGACGGCTTCTCCGATCTCGTGGTGACGAGCCCCAGCGCCGCGCGTCTCTCGATCCTCATCAACGAGGGCAACGGCTCGTTCGCCGCGCCGGTCGCCTACACCAACTCCGCCAACGGCCAGACGGCGGGCATCGCCTTCGGCGACGCCGACGGCGACGGCAAGCTCGACATCCTCTCGAACGGCGCGGCCGGCGCGTACCTCTACTTCTTCAAAGGGAACGGCGACGGCACGTTCGCGAGCGGCGTTCAGTCCTCCACCGGGGCCAGCGCGATCGCCAACTCGGCGCTGGGGGTCGTGGCCAGCGATTTCAACGGCGACGGCAAGCTCGACGCCTACATCCTGGTCACCACCTCCTCGGGCGGCGTCCGCCCGATGACCGGCAACGGCGGCGGAGGCTTCGCCTCGGGCCCGGTCGTCCCGACCGGCACGTCGCCCGGCCCCAACGCCATCGCCGCCGCGGACCTGAACGGCGATGGGTACGACGATCTCGTCCTGACCAACCGCGGCTCCGGCACCCTCACCGTGATCCCCAACGGGCTCTGACGCGCGCCCTTGCGCCGCGGTTCGTCCGGGAAGTCGACCGGCGAGACCGGCCGGACTGGCGCGCAGCGCTCCCCGAAGCTCGACGGAGCGACCGAGATTGCCTTGAGAGCGCCTTCCCCGGCGCGCCGTCACCCGCTTCAAGGCTTGAAACGCCCGACTCGGCCGCCCAGCCGGCGATTTCAAGCCTTGAAACGGCTCCCCTGGCCGTCCAGCCGGCCGTCTCAAGCCTTGAACCGCCCCGCTGGCCCGACGAGTCGGCCGTCTCAAGCCTTGAAACGGCCGACTCGGCGACCGAGTCGCCCGCTGCAAGGCTTGCATCAAGCCTTGCAGCGGGCCGCGGGCTCACGCGTCCGGCGCGGGTTCCGTCCCGGCGGGCGGCGCGGCCGGCTGGCCGGGCGGCGCGGCCGGCTGGCCGGGCGGGAGCGCGTCGCTCACGCCGCTCGTGCGGTGCACCTCGGCGAGGTCGTCGAAGATGAGCGGCAGGAGCTCCGGCTTGCCGAGGTGGGCGAGCAGCCCGCGCACGAGGTTCTTGTTGGCGTTGTAGACGCCCAGCCAGGCGTCGCGCGCGGTCGACACCTCGGGGCCGAGCTCGACCCGCTCGACCCGCGTGGCGCGCTGCTGCCGCTCCACGATCCCGAGCCTCTCGTGCACCTCCCGGAGCTCGGCCAGCCACACGTCCGCGCCGCGGACCCTCTCGCGCTGCCGCTCGAGCTCGTCGGCGATGTGCCCGACGGCGGCGGTGAGCTTCGTGATCCGCCGGCGCGCGAGGACGCTCGGCATCTCGCCGCGGAAGAACACCTTGGGCTCGACCGGCCTCCCTTTGAGCGAGTCGAGGTACGAGCCGAAACGCACGATGACGTCCCGCGCCTCGTCGAGCACCGCGCCGCTGTCGAGCTCCGGCGCGGGCTTGGGCTGGCGATCGAGGACGTCGGACATCGCCTGATCGGCGACGAGCTGCTTGCCGATCGCGAACTCCACCATGCCGTCGAGCGCGGCGACCTTGCCCATCAGGACCGCGGCCATCTGCTCGCGCGCGAACTTCCCGTAAATCTTCGTCTCGAAAGGATCGATGTAGGGGTCTGCCACAGGCGCCTCCTTGGGTTGAGCAAAACGGGGCCATGTTGGCAGGGCCGGCGGCCATGGCAATGCCCGGCAGCATCGCCGGGGCGGGATGGCACGAATCGGGCGCCCTGCAGGCCTGAGCATCCCATTCGCTTCTCCATCGCCGCTGATCTCTTTCACCCTCCTTGTTGCGCCATCGCGCCGCTCACCGCGATCGCGACGGAATGCTGCTCACCGGCCCGTGGCCGTGTCCATCGCTGTCGATGTCCGCTCGCAGCCATCGTAGGAGCTCTTCGCGGTCCGCTGCGCGAACACCCCGGGGGAACTCGCGCCGGTGTCGCTCGAGCAGCAGGCGCGCTGCGTCGCTTCGACCGGAGGTGAGCGTCGCGATCGCCTGTCGCCATAGGCGGTCCTCGCTCGTGGACAGGGCGCCGCCGCCCTGAAGCGGGCCATGTGCGTGCCGCGCGCTCGACGGGCTGCGACCCGTCGCCCTGGGACCGCCGCCTGCGGCGCCGGCGGCCGGAAGGGCCGGAGGAAGCGCCCGAGCCCAGTGACGATCCGTGCCGCGCGGAACGGCCGCCATGAACGTCGACGAGCGCAGCGCGACCGCGGCGGCTGGCGGCGTCGCCACGTCGCTGCGCCCGCCCGAGGTGAGTAGGACGAGCGCACCTGCTATTGCGCCAGCTACGGCGCTGGCCATCGATCGCCGGACGCCCCGTGTCGGCACGAGTGCACTGCGCCGCGAGCTCGCCGCCGGGCTGGACTCCCCGCGAGACGGCGAGCGCCGGAAAGCGCGGCGAGCCCAGCCGAGCAGCCGCTGCAGCGGGCCTCGGTGGAGCGGCCCCGACGAGGCACGCGCCTCGCCCGCGCCGAACGCGACGGCGAGCGGCGCGAGCAGCGCGCCGCGGCCGCGGTTCCGCGCCCGCCAGCGCCGCGCGGCGGCGCCGAGGCTCAGCCGCGCGAGCCGGAGGTGGTTCCACACGGTGCTGCGCGGGATCGCGTGCTCGTCGGCGATGTCCTGGACCGCCGCCTCCTCCAGATCGTGCGCGACAAGGATCTCTCGGCGCGCTGGAGGGACCTCCAGGAGCAGCTCTGCGAGGATCTCGCTCCGCTGCGCTTCGATGAGCCGTGTCTCGGAGTCCGGCACATCGCTGGAGAGCTCGTCGAGCGCCTCCTCCGGCCACAGCGCCTCGCGCCGGCGATAGGCGCGCTTGCGTTCGTTGGAGGTCAGGTTGTACGCGATCCTGAGCAGCCAGGCGCGCACGGTGCCGAGGCGGGGATCGAACCGGGACAGCGATCGCGCCGCGCCGTGGAAGATCTCCTGGACCAGGTCGTCCCGATCCGCGCCCCGGAAACCCTGCCGCTCCACGTAGCGGCGAATGTCCTCCAGGTGCTCGGCCATGATCGCCTCCAGGGTGAGCGGCGGGCCCTCGGCGGCGCCGTGGGTCTTGCGAGAAGGTTTCCCCATACCAGCCCAGTTACGTGGCGAGCCCGTTCGACATTTGAAAAACGGCATGCCGGGCCGAGCCGCTCCGGGGCCGTCGTGCTCAGGTACGCGCTCGTTGCACCACGCCGTGCAGGATGCGGTGGTGCGTTCCGGAGATGCCACCCAGATTGCCTGATGGTTGTGCCGAGATCGTCGTCGTCTTCGCGCCAATGTGCCTTGACCGCGTGGCGCCTGCTACGTAGCGTGCCGGGGAGATGGGCACCACGGGCCGGTTGCTCCTTGCGGTAGCCGCAGCCTCTGTCGTGTGGAGTCTCGTGGCGGCGGCTGCCGGCGAAGCGCGTCCTGCTGGCCGTCCGGAGCGGCCTCGGCGCGCTCCGAGGCCGAGGAGGCGTTCGCGCGGGGTGAGCGGGCGCGGCGCGCCGGGCGGTGGGAGGAAGCCGAGGCGTCGTATCGCGCTGCGTGGCAGGCGGATCCGCGGCCGGAGCTCGCGGGGGAGCTCGGCCTGTGCGAGCTCGCGCTCGGGCGGTTCCGGGATGCGGCGGAGCACCTGCGGGAGTCGCTGCGGGATCCGGAGGCGCTCCAGCAGGCGGCGAGGCGGCGGTTCTCGGAGGGGCTTCAGCGGGCGGAGCGCGAGGTGTCACCGGCGACGATCGCGGTGAGCCGGCCCGAGGCCGAGGTGTTCATCGACGGCCGGCGGATCGGCCAGGGGCAGGCCGACTACTTCGTCTACGTCGAGCCGGGACGGCACGAGGCGCGCGGCAAGCTCGAGGGCTATGTCGACGGCGTCTTTCCGTTCGAGGCGCGGCGGGGGCTCGAGTCGATCATCGGCCTCCATCTCGAGCCGAAGCCGCCGCCGGAGCCCGCGGCCCCGCGCGCGCCCGCGCCCGCGCCGGCGGCGGCTGCGGCGCCCGCCGCCGGGGGCCTGGCGGCCGGCACGGTCGTTCGCATCGGCGGGCTCGCGCTCGCGTTGACGGGCGCCGCGCTCGGTACGGGCTTCACGCTCGCGGCGGCGGCGCGCGGCGACGAGGCGGCGGCGCAGGCGGAGGCGATCCACCGGCGCGGCGGGCTGGCGGCGTGCTTGTACGATGAGCACGCGGAGGCGTGCGCGGCGCTGCACCACGAGCGCAGCGCGCGCGACACGCTCGAGGCCGCGGCCTGGGCGAGCTTCATCGGCGCGGGCGTCGCGGGCGCGGTCGCGCTCTCGTCCTTCTGGTGGACCCCGGCGCCGGGCAGCAGCGCCGTGCGCGCTGTGCCGCTCGCGACGGCGCAGGGCGGGGGCGTCGTCGTGGTCGGCGCCTGGTAGGCGGCGGAGGCGAAGAGAGGAGAGGTGACGATGCGGAGCGTGCTGCGGTGGCTGGCGGGGGGAGCGCTGCTCGGTGCCTGCGCCCTGACGGCGGCGGGCGGGTGCGGCGGCGGCGGGGAGTACGACTGCGCGGAGGACCTCGTGTGCGAGATTTTCAACGACGACGGCACGAGCAACGGGCACTGCTGGGGCCGGTGCGTGCCTGACCCGCCGAAGCCCTTCTTCCCGCCAGAGCTCGTCTGGACGGGGCCTGACCTGCTCGCGCCGTCGTGCGACGATCTCGTCTGGGCCGTCCCCGGGACGATGGACGAGGTGGTGCGGCTCGCCCCCGGGCCTGCTGCGTTCAGGGGGTGGGCGCCGCCCAGCGGGGAGCTCGCATGTCCGACGTGCGCGTGCACCCCGCCGTCCTGCGCGCTGCCGTCCGAGGTGACGGCGAGCTCGCTGTCCCTGTGCGGGGAAGGGCCCGAGGAGACGCGGACGCCGTTCGCGCCCCCGCCGGACTGGGACGGCGCGTGCGTGTCGCCCGGGCGGGTGGGGCCGGAGCAGCTCGGCTCGCTCGCGATCGGTCCGACCCGCCAGCTGCCGTGCACGCCCGTGGTCGAGGAGGCGCCGGTGCCCCGCGATGCGCCCGCGGTCGAGGTCGCGGTTGCGTGCAAGAGCAGCTTGGTCGGGAACCTGTGCAAGATGCCCCGCCAGCTCTGCATGATCTACCAGCAGCAGGACCACCTGCCGGAGGGGTGGCGGCACTGTGTCCGCGCGGAGGGGAAAGATGTCCCGTGCGAGGCGCCTGCGGCGCCGGGGAGCCCCTGGCCGACCTACTCGGAGAAGCTGGGGGTGTTCTACACGGCGGTGAACGAGACGCGCGAATGCACGCCGTGCTCCTGCAAGCCGCCGGAGATGAGCCAGTGCGAGGCGGCCGTGTCCGCCTACAGGGACAGCGCGTGCAGCGAGTGGCTCGTCGGCATCAGCGTGCCCAGGGAAGGGGTCTGCGTGGACCCAGCGTCGGACGCCGCGATCGGAAGCCTGAGCGCGACGTGGATCGTCAACGTGCCCGGGACCTGCACGCCGGAGGGGGGCACGCCGGTGGGCGAACCAGGCGAGGGGGCGGCGACGATTTGCTGCCTGCCCAGGGAACGGTGATGCTGCCGGCGGATCGCGGGCGCCGGGGCGACGGGTTGCGTCGCGCCGGCCGTCTGGAGGCGAAGGACGTGCGCGGGCTCGTCGCGGGCGGGCCGAGGGAGGCGGTGAGGTCGGGATGAGATCGCGAAGAACGCGGTGGCTGCTGCGCTCGCTGGGCGCGCTCGCGCTGGCCGGTCTGGCCGGCACCCTCGGCGCGGGAGGCTGCGGCGACGACGACTGGCCGTCCTGCGGCCAGTTGTGGAACCCCTGCCCGGTCGTCAACCCCGACGGCACGAGCAACGGCGTCTGCTGGGGCAAATGCGTGCCTCGCGTGGGACTGCCCAGCTTCTCTGATCCGCTGCTCTTCTGGATCGGGCCCGAGGAGTCCGAGCCGTCGTGCGAGGACCTCGTGGCCGACGACCCTCGCACGGGCGAGCCTCAAAGCTTCGTCCCGTACACCTACGCGCGGTTGCGTTCGGTCGAGCCCGGCCAGAAGGTCTGCGGCAACTGCGTCTGCGACCGCGGCGCATGCGGGTTGCCGCGGACCGTCGCGGCGAACTCCAGCTCGTCCTGCCAGCAGACCCCGGAGGCGACGAACACGCCGTTCAATCCGCCTCGCAACTGGGATGGACGCTGCACCTCGCCAGGCACCGTGCCGTCGTCGCAGGTCGGATCGATCTGGATCGGGCCGATAAGCGAGTCGTCCTGCGAGCCCCGCGTTCAGGATGCGCCCCCGGTCCCGGAGGGGCCTTCCCAGGTCGCGGTCGCGTGTCTCGGCGGCGTGATCGATAACTACTGCCCGAACTTCGTTGATTCGTGCATGCTGAACCAGCAGGAGGCCCATGTGTCCCCGGAGTGGCGCTACTGCACCGTCGCGGAAGAACCAGGTGTCCGGAACTGCGAGGCGCCTGCCGCACCGGGCGATCCACCGCAGTTCTCGGACAGGCTCCTCTTTTATGAGCGCGATTTCTCCGACCCTCGAAACTGCGCGCCGTGCGGCTGCGTGACCACGACACCGGGCCGGTGCGATGCGCGGGTGAGCGCCTATGCGGACCGCGCGTGCAGCGACAGCGCGCTCCTCGGGACCGCGGAGGTGGCCGGCGGCGAGGGGGACGCCTGCTTGTACGTCGAGCGCGGGCCGGCGCTCGGGAGCCTCAGCGCGGAATGGGAAGTGAGCGAGCTGCCAGGCTGCACGCCGTTCGGCGGGGAACCGCACCCGCGCACCGTCTGCTGCCTGCCGGAGCCCGAAGAATGACGGTGCGACGTCGCGCTGGAGGCATCACTCAGTCCGCTCAGGACATGCCCGCTCGGGCGGTGGGCGGCGACGGTGCCGAGCTCGCCGATGCGCGCCTCAACCTCCATCCGCGCCGCCGCGGTGAGCGACAGCGACGAATCTGCGCTCGAGCTCCTCTCGCCGACTGACGCGCTGCAAGGTGGCCATGAACGACGAACTCGCCCTCCGGTATGCAGCCAAGCGAGCGCACTCGCCCGGATACCTCAAGATCCACGCTGTCGTCGTCGTGCGCGAGCCTTGAGGACCTCGGTCACCATCTCGCCCACCCGGTCAATTTCGTCCTCTACCAGCTTCTCGAGTCTCCGCTGGAACCACAGCCCAAAAGGACTCTCGATAGGAAGTGGAAGTCCGATGTCTCCAGATTCCTGGTCCATCCATGTGATCGGCAGCCCGCAATTGTCTAGCGCGTGTCGCGCGTACCGCATGGCACTTTGAATGGCTTGGATAGCGTCGATCCCTTCTACGTATTCAACGTCTGGTTCAAGTCCATCAAGGAGAACAGCGCATGCCCACGAGCCGCTAGGCGAGCCCGGCCGTATTGGTTCCCCAATTTTTAGCACGATCTCGCGGCCGGGTTCGCCTTCAACGCCGTATCGACGTACGGCTATTATGCTGTACTTGTGGCGAGTCATCCGTGGATCATAGCTAAAATTCGTAGATGTACCAGTTGATCCACTTGAGGGGTCTGTCGAATCGATGGGACCAACAGCGGCCCCGTTGATCAGGCTCCTTTAGCGAGCGACAGAACGCCTCCTTGACCTTTACCCTGTCCGCGGCAAGCGCAACGCAGAGGGTGAGCTCGAAGGTGCCTCGCGGCTCTGCTTGGTCCGCTCCCGCGCTTGCATGGGCGACGCTCGGTTACTCGTGCGGCTCGTTGGCCGCTTCGCCCCTCACGTCGCCCACACATGACGAGGCGGAGAGCAGGACCAAACCAGCCGTGAGATCTCTGCTGCGCATGCCAGTCCGCTTGCGACATCTGCGCCAACCGTCGTGTGTCTTTGATGCTCCGCCAACTTGCCATTGGCGCGAACCATTTTCTGGTGCGTCCGTTGGCAGCGGAACGTGCGGCAGCGAAGGTGCTCGCCAAGCTGACGTCGGGGCACACGGTGGCGATGTTCGCAAGCACGTGGAACAGGGTGGTGGCCGGATTTGAACACGAAGGCGGGAAGGCGGGAAGAAAAGATCAATGATCTTCCTGCCTTCCCGCCTTCATGGGAATCACTCCGGGGCAAATTAGGCCACCACCCAGGAGAGGGTGTTCGTGGGGCGGCACGGGGGACGGACTTTCTCTGGTGTGCATCGCACGCCGGAGAAAGAACGTCCAACGCGAGCTCGGTAGGGCCCGCGCCGCCCCACGAACACCCTCTCCTGGGGCCGGGCAGCTCGGAATGAGCTCCTCGAGGCCCAGATCCGCGCCGTGCAAGTAAATTCCCGCGCTCGTACCAGGACGGTTATTCTGTGCTCCCATGCCCCCGTCCTCCGACCCGCCGCGCCGCTTCCCCGAGACCTCCTGGGGTCTGGTCGGAAAGGCCGGCGAGCCGCTCACCCCCGAGGGGCGGCAGGCGCTGGCCACGCTCTGCGAGCTGTACTGGTACCCCGTCTACGCCTTCGTGCGCCGCCGCGGCGCGCCGGCCGAGGAGGCGCAGGACCTCACCCAGGGCTTCTTCGCGCGCCTCCTCGAGCGGAACGACCTCGCCATGGCCGACCAGAACCGCGGCCGGTTCCGGTCGTGGCTCATCGCCTGCGTCAAGCACTACGTCGCCAACGAGCGCGAGCGCGCCCGCGCCCAGAAGCGCGGCGGCGACGGCGCGCTCCGCGGCTTCGACGCCGAGCGCGCGGAGCAGCGCTATCAGGCAGAGCCGGTGCACGCCCACGCGGCGGGCCACCTGCTCACGCCGGAGGCGCTCTACCAGCGGCGCTTCGCCATGGACCTGATCGAGCGCACGCTCACCGTGCTGCAAGATCATTACGCGCAGACCGGACAGGCGCGGGTCTTCGAGGCGCTCAAAGGACGGCTCACCGGCGAAGAGGAGGAGCGGCCGCACAAGGAGGTCGCGGCGGCGCTCGGCATGAGCGTGGAGGCGGTGAAGACCGCGACCTCCCGCCTGTACGACCGCTATCAGCGAACCTTCCGCGAGGAGGTGGCGCGCACGGTCGCGCGCGTCGAGGACGTGGAAGACGAGCTGCGCTCGCTGCGCCTCGCGCTGAGGGGTGACCCATCGAATGACGGGTAACCTTCACGAACGGATCCGGAAGAACGGGTGATGGATCGTGGAGGCCACACCGCTGCCGCTCAGGCCCTGACGGTCCGCGTCTGCCCGACATGCCGGGAGGCCATCGAGCCCGACGCGCCGCTCGGCCTCTGCCCCTCCTGCCTGATCGCCCGCGTGGTCGACCGCCGCGCGCCGTCGGTCGATCCCGACCCGCCGGGCAAGGACGACTGCCCCCTTCCGTCGTTGCGCCTCGGCGCGTACGAGATCCTCGACCGGCTCGGCGCCGGCGGGATGGGCGTGGTCTACCGGGCGCGGCAGATCCGCGCCGACCGGATCGTCGCCCTCAAGATGCTGCCGGGCGGCCCGTTCGCGAGCGCCACCGCGGCGCGGCTGTTCCAGCGCGAGATCGAGGTCGTCGCCCGCCTGGATCACCCGAACATCGTGCCGATCTACGACGTCGGCGAGCACGAGGGCCGCGCCTATTTCACGATGAAGCTCATGGCCGGCGGCGCCCTCTCCGCCCGCCTCGAGCGCTACCGCGACCCGCGCCGCGCCGCCGCGCTGGTCGCGAAGCTCGCCCGCGCCGTCCACGAGGGGCACCGCCAGCACATCCTCCACCGCGATCTGAAGCCCGCGAACATCCTCTTCGACGAGGCCGAGGAGCCGTACGTGGCGGACTTCGGGGTCGCCAAGCAGCTCGGCCACGAGGGCGGCACCGCGACGGGCGACCGCGTGGGGACGGCCGGCTACATGGCGCCGGAGCAGGCGATGGGCCACGCGAAGCGGGTCACGCCGGCGGCCGACATCTTCAGCCTCGGCGTGATCCTCTACGAGCTGCTCACCGGCCGCCGCCCGTTCGACGGCCCGACGCCGCACGAGACGCTGCAGCGCACGGCCGAGGAGGAGCCGACGCCGCCGCGCTCGGTGCGGCGCGACCTGCCGCGCGACCTCGAGACGATCTGCCTGACGTGCCTGCGCAAGGAGCCCGAGCGGCGGTACGGCTCGGCCGAGGCGCTCGCCGAGGATCTGGAGCGCTGGCTGCGCGGCGAGCCCGTCGCGGCGCGCACGCCGGGGCGGGGCGAGCGCGCGCTGCGCTGGTGCGCCCGGCACCCGGCCGCGGTGGCGCTGATGCTCGCGGCGACGCTGGCGTTCGGGGGTGCGGTGGCGACGGCGCGCGCCCAGGAGGAGGCGCGGCGGCAGGAGGTGCTCGAGGGCAACGTGTACGCGGCGCGGGCGGTGGCCGGCGCGGTGCTCGCGCAGCTCTGGCACTACGGCGAGCTCGTCGCCCGCGCGGCCGCCGATCCGCGCGCCGCGGCGCTCGTCGAGCGGCCGCACCTGCCGGCGCTCGAGGCGCTCCGCGAGGCGTACGTCGGCCAGCACGGAGGCCCCTCGCTGGTCACCTGGTTCGTCGTCGACCGGAACGGCGTGCTGCTCCTGCACTGGCCGCGGGCGTCGGCGCCCCGGGGGACGTACGAGTTCCGCAACTACTTCCAGGGCGCCCGGCGCCTCGCCGAGGGGCCGGATCCCGGCGTGGCGTACGTCTCCCGCGCCTTCCAGTCGGAGACCGACCACAACCACAAGTTCGCCCTCGCGTCCCCCATCCGCAGCGCCTCCGGTGAGTTCGCCGGGGCGCTCATCGCCACGATCGCGACGGACTCCCGGCTCGGCGCGCTCCAGCTCAGCGATGGCCGCCGCTTCGCCGCGCTGGCCGCGCGCCGCGACCGCGAGCGCGGCGAGTCGGCGCCGGCGAGCGACGAGCTCACGGTGCTGGTCCACGACGGCCTCGAGCACGGCGAGGGCGCCGCGCTCCGCAGCGCGACGCTGAGCGGGCTCCTGCCGGCGCCGGTCACCGGCGCGCCCGCGCTGGGGCAGCTCCGGCTGCCGCCGCCCGAGCTGGTGGCCTCGGTGGACGACTTTCGCGATCCGCTCGCCGAGCGCGATCCCGTGAAGTACGGCGGCGCGTTTCTCGCCGGGATCGCGCCGGTCGGCCACACCGATCTCGTGGTCATCGTCCAGAGCCGCGCCGACGAGGCCGTCGCGCTCGACGCCGACCCGCGCCTGCGGCTCGTGTCGTGGAGCGGCGTCGCCCTGGCCCTGCTCGGCCTCGCCTTCGCGGCCGCGTCGGCGGCGCGGCGCCGACGACGACGGCGCATGGCGGACGAGCGGTAGGCGCCGGGCGCGCCCGCCGTCAGGCGTCTTCGGGTCGGGGGTCGAGCCGAGCGCGGATCTTCGCCTGCACGTCCGTCGGAAGCGAGCGCAGGTAGTCCTCGGGGAGCAGCCGCAGCACGTCGTCGGGAGCCAGGAGGAGCCGCTCCGGATCGGCGGATCAACGGCCCGCGGCGAACACCTCGGCATATTTCTTTCGCAGCGGGTCTGTCACGAGCGACCGGATGCGCTCCTCGTCGAGCAGCTCCACGAGCGGGACGCGCCGGGCGTGCCACCGGCCTCCCTTGCCGAACTTCCCGGACTCGGAGAACTCGCCCTCGACCCACCTGCCCGGGAGCACCGAGCACGTATCGAGCTTGTACCAGACTCCATACCGAGCCGCGCTCCAGGAGTCCTTGAATCCGCTCCCGACGCCGGGGTGGGCGACGCCGAACCAGCATTCAGGCGTGGAACAGTCGGGCGCCTCGTCGGCCGGCGCATGGGCGGCGATCCAGACGAACGCGACGTTCAGCTCGCCTTCGTCCGCATCTTTGCCCTGCGTTGCCTTCGCCGCGTCGTCCTCGTCGTCGCCTCCGCTCTCCGCGGCGATATCGCAGTAAAAACGACCGATCCATTTCGGCACCCAGTCCTGGGGCGTCTTGAGCTTGTCGGCCGGGTACCGCACGATATAGCCATCCATGTGCGGCTCGAGCTTCACGGGGCCATGCGCGTCCGCGAGCTGCTCGTCGACGATGCCGTAGAACGCGACGATCTCCTTGTGAAACTCCGCCAGGACCTCGTGCGCCTCGGTCACGGAGCGCATCGCTTGCTGGATCTTCTCCGGCTCGACACCCATGCTGATCACCTCCTCCTCGGCACGCTGCCGCGTTGATCTCGCTGCCGCCAGATCGCGCCAGGCCATGATGCCAGCGGTCGCGGGCGGAGCGCCGCGAACCCGCGCGGCCCGACCCCTCCGGCAACGGAGGCCAACCAGCGGAGCTTCGGCCAGGGAGTGACCGTGCAGGCGAAGCTCCAGAGCGAGCGGGCGCGCGGGCGGGGACGTCGCCACAGGGGATGGCCGAGCCGCTGGAACAGCGTTGCCTCAAGCCTCGTGAACCCGTGAAAGTCCGGGCGGAGCAGCCCCCGCATCTGGAGCAGCGCCAGCACGTCCGCGAGCAGGTTCTCCTCGTGCGGAGCGGTCGCGTTGCGCTCGAAGGCCGCTCGCAACAGCTTGCCCACCGACGACCACGACATCCAGCGCACGTTCGCCCTGACCTCCGAGGCCCGTGGCCAGTCCGCGACCGGCCGGAGCATCGTCGCCGCGGTGAAGTACGAGGCGACGGCCTCGGCCAGCGGCACGACGGGGCCCCTGGCGAGGCGGCCCTCCTCGACGCGGAAGCCCTGAAGGTGAGGCGCGGTCGCGCCGGGCGTGACGCAGAGAAGGCGCCACGGCCGCCCGCTCGCGCGCTGGTGGGCCACGATCGACTCCTTGGGGAGCTGCATCGGATCCGCGCCCAGAGGTGCGCCGAGCTTGACCTCGACGAGCACGAGCGCCGCGCGGCCCTCGAGCACCACGTCCGGCTCACAGCCGACGTCCCGGAGCTCACGATCTCCGAGCGCCACGATCGACGCGACGTTCGACGGCCAGGCGGTCAACCGGGGGGAGTGCGCGGGATCGAGCCTCAAATCGAGGTGCTCGAGCAAGGGGAGCACGCCGAGCTCCGGGCGGAGGTACCGGAGCGCGCCGAAGACGTTGGACGTGAGCACGTCTTCCATGGCGCTCGCGGCCTCCAGGCGGACGCCGTCGCTGCTGCCGCACGCGGCACAGGCAAACGTGCCCTTCAGCTTTCCCTGGATCTCGGCCAGCAACATTGTTCCTCGCGGGGCGCTTCCGTGCCGCGGCCGCTCGCGCGGCGGTCCGCCGCCGCTAGCGTGTACCACGAGTTCGCCTGGATCTTGCCGCAGAGGCGCGCAGGGAGGCGTCCGTGAACCCCGTCGCGCGCCGAGCCCGCGGCGGCACGGGCACCGCTGAAGCGAATGCCGAACGAGATGAACCGGGCGAGGCGGACCGTCGGTGATGCGCGGGGCGGCGAGAGGCCCCGCCCGCCAGGCGCGGGCGAGGCTCCGCCGTGCCTACATTGGCTGAACGCGGATTACCTCGCGTGCGTCAGAGCACAGGTCCACGCAGGCGTGAGCGCCGCCACACACCACCCGCGACAGCCGAGCTCGGATCGAATGGGCTTGGCAATGCTGGGCAGACCATGTAAGGGTCCGGCATATCATCAAATATAATTGTCGTGAGCGCGACGGCCATTCGCGAGCTGGCGGTGCAGGCACGATGACCCAGGGGGCGCGTGGATATCGACGGAATGCAGGCTGAGCTGGAGCGGCTCCGCCGTGAGATCAAGGCGTTGGAGCAGCGCGCCCAGGCCGCGGAGGCGCAGGCGGCCCTGTACCAGGGCGTCTTCGAGCACCTGCCCGTCCCGTCGGCTCTCTACCGCGCCGACGGCGTCCTGGCGGACATCAACCGCCGGAACCGCGAGATGCTGGCCGTGCCGTCGAAGGAAGCGATGGTCGGCAAGCACAATATGTACGAGGATCCGGTGGCCGTGGCGGGCGGATACACCGCCCATTTCGATCGGGTGATCCGGAGCGGCGAATGCGTGATCATGGCGCCGACCCCGTACGACACGGCCGACGCCGGCCTGGAGCGCGCCGAGGACCGCACCGTGTGGACCGAGACCAGGATGTCACGGGCCGACGTGGGCGACGCGCGCTACGTGATCGGGATCAACCTCGACGTGACGGACAGGATGCGCGCCGAGAAGGCGTACCAGGACGGCGCGGCATTTGTCACCGCAATCGTCGAGCACGCGCCCAGCGCCGTCTACGTCAAGGATCTGGACGGCCGCTACGCGCTCGTCAACAGGCACTTCGAGCGGCTCATGGGCCTCTCCCGCGAGGCGGTGCTCGGGCGCGCCGCTCGCGACGTCGTGCCCTCGGAGCTCGCCGAGCGTCTCGAGCAGTCGGAGCGGCAGGTCATCGCGACGGAGGCGCCGCTCGTCATGGAGGAGCAGCTCCTGCTCGAGGGCCGCACCCATTACTTCGTGACCACGAGGTTCCCGCTGCTCGATTCACGAGGGAGGCTGTATGCGGTGTGTGGCATCTCCGTGGAGGTCACCGAGAGCCGAGCGGCCGAGGCCGAGGCTCAGCGGCTCCAGGACGAGATCATCCGCCTGCAGGAGGCCAGGCTGCGCGCCCTCTCCACGCCGCTGCTGCCGATCGCGCGCGGCGTGGTGGTGATGCCGCTCGTCGGCAACATCGACGCGCCCCGGGCGCAGCAGGTGCTCGAGACCCTGCTGGAAGGCATCGTCGCCCACCAGGCCTCCATGGTGATCCTCGACGTTACAGGCGTGCCGACCATCGACACCCAGGTCGCCAGCGCGCTGGTGCGGACGGCGCGGGCGGTGAATCTGCTCGGCGCGCAGGTGCTCGTGACGGGGATCCAGCCCGCGATCTCGCGGGCGCTCGTGGAGCTCGGGGCGGATCTGGGCGGGATCCTGGTGCGGTCCACGCTCGATTCGGGCATCGCGTACGCCCTCGCGCGCGGCTCCGGGCGCGTGAGCGGACAAGCCCGCGAGCCGTCGAGCGGAGGCGACCCCTTCGATCGGCGACTCGAGCGCCGATCCCGCTGATCGATCGAGAGATGAACCGCCGAGGCGGATGCGCACGTCGCATCCACCGCGGCAGTTACCCTCCGCAGCCGGTGCGGCGCGCGCACACCCCGAAAGGCGATGGGGGCATGCGACCCCGCGAGGCCCTCTGCCCGCCTACTTGGCGAAGGTCGACCCATTCCAGACGTACCGCGCCGGCTGCGCTCCCCCCCACGGCAGGAGCAGCGGCTCGAAGCCGCCGACGGGGCCCTTGTCCTGGTTGAACGGATACGTCTGCTCCGTCCACTCGACGGCCCGCCCGGGGGCGAGCTCGATCCCCACCTTGTCGTCCGCGCGCACGAACTTGAGCTCGCCGACGATCTTCTTGTCGCCGATGCTGCGCCCGACCTCGGCCGCGAAGACCCGCTGGATGCCCTCGCCCTCCAGCCGGAAGATGAGCACCACGTCGCGGTCCACGGTCGCGGCGCCCGCCTCCTTGGGCGCCGCCGCGCGGACGGTGCCGTGGACGATGATCTCCGCCTTGCCGTCGCCGGTGAGATCGAGCGCGCGCACCGAGCGGATGTCGCCCGGCGCGGCGAACTGCGCCAGCGTCATGAACGCGTACCCCGCGCCGCCCCGGAAGCCCTTGCCGAACACCACGAGGTCGCGGTCGTGCAGGAGCACCCGCTCGGGCTCGCGACCCCCGGCCACGTCGGCGCCGAGGTCGAACCGCGGCTTGCTCGACGACGCCCCGCGGTCGCGCCGGTAGAGCGCGTACACCTTGTCGAGCATCTCGGCCGGCGACAGCCCGGCCGGCTTCGCCGCGGCCCGCGGCTCCTCGGCGCGCGCCGCCGCGGGGCGCGCGGCCGCGGCCGGCGCCTGCCGCTGCTCGCTCGCCTTCGTGAACACCCCGCCGTTCAGCTTGTAGAGCTGCGACTTGATCGGCCCCCACGGCAAGAGCAGCGGGTCGTACGTCTGCTCCACCCCCTCCGCGTAGTTGCTCGCGTCGTACCGGGTCGCCTTGCCCGGCTCGATGCGGATCGCCAGCTTCGCGCCGTCGGGCACGAGCTCGACGTCGTTGACGACCGAGCCCTTGTCCGTCGAGATCGCGATCTCGTGCTGGAAGATCGGCTTCGGCGTGTCGCCGGCGCCGAACTGCAGCACGTGCATCACCTCGCGGTACTTGGCGCCGGTGCCCGTGCGCTTCCTCAGGATGAGCTCGGCCTGGCCGTCGCCCGTCAGGTCGCGCGCCGTGAGCGACGGGACCATCCCCTCGCTGGCGTCGACCCCGAGGTCCTCGAAGTAGTACTGCGCGCCCTTCCGGAACCCGGGGCCGAGGACGACCAGGTACCGCTCGTAAACGGTCACCCGCTCCCGCATCGCGTCGCCGGCGACGTCGGCGACGAGGTCGTACTTCGGGGCGCTGCGGATGCCCTTGCTCCTCAGCAGGCCGTCGATGACCGCGAGCTCGGGCTCGGTCGCGAGCGGCGACAGCGACGCGTACGCCTCCGAGGCGGCGCTGCCGACGATCGCGTCGACCCCGCCGGCGCCGTCGGCGTCGTGGACGAAGAGCCCCGCCCGCAGCCCGACCCGGGTCGTCGCCGCCTCGGGGAACGCCGACCAGGGGACGCTCGCCTCGAGCGTGTACCCGCCGGCCCGCGGCGCCTCGATCACCTTCGCCCCCGCCGCCTCCTTGCCGCCCGGCAGCTTCACGATGCCCCGGCTCTTGCCCGGCTGTCCCGGGTAGAGCGCGACCTCCTGGACCTTCCCGCCCGGGAAGCCGAGGACGAGCTTCACGTGATCCGCGCCGCCGCGCAGCGCGTCATCGGTCACGTCGGCCGCCACGTAGACCCGCGCGTCGTCGTAGGCGATGGCCACCTGCGCGGCGAGGTCGGCCTTGCTCGGCTTGCCCTTCACCTTGACGCCGAGGGAGGTGAGCGCCACCGGCCACTCCTTCGGGACTCCATCGAGCTTGAGCCACTTCGACTCGACGAGCGGCGCCGCGATCGGCGCGCCGGCGGCGAGGGCGGGGGAGGGCGCCGCGGCTGCCAGGGCGACCAGCGCGGCCGGCGCGAGCGCGGCGAGGCGGGAACCGAGGGCAGGCGCCCCCGGCGTACGGCGAGAAGGTGTTTTACGTCTCATAAGCTCGGGTTTGGACGCCTCTCCGCGCCCGCTTGTTCTTACCACGAGCACTTTGTTTCCGGATCGCTCAGCGTGCGGGGGGCCCGCGGCCGCCGCGGCGCCCGAGGCCGCTCCGCCGTCGCGCGAAAACAGCGCCCCGGCGGCGACCTCGGCGCGGCGGGCGGCGACCTCGCGCGGCGAGGAAGGGGCCGGCGGCGCCGGCCCATGTCAGGGGATCAGCGGGGGCCGGCGGAGGCGGGGAGGCGGGCGGGGCCGGCGTCGACCGGCCGGATCCGGCGGTACACGAGCTTCGCGATCTCGACGGCCGGCACGATGAGCGCCGAGAGGACGAGCAGGACCATCCACTCGTGCGACGACATCGCGTACGTGCGGAAGACCGGGCGCAGCGCGGGCACGAGCAGCGCGATCAGGTGGATCGCCGCGCTGGCCGCCACCGCCACGAGGAGCGGGAGGCTGACGAGCGGCTTCGACGCGAAGATCGAGATCACCGGGCTGCGGCAGCTCCAAGCGTGGAAGAGCGGCGACAGCGCGAGCAGCGAGAAGGCGACGGCGCGCGTGCGGAGCAGCGCGTCCTCGGTCTGCTCCGACGTGGCGTAGAGCGCCACGGCCGCGAGCCCCATGAACGCGCCGACGTAGAGGATCCCGAGGTAGTCGCGCTTGACGAGCAGGCCCTCGTCGCGCGGCCGCGGCGCCTCGGACATGAGCTGCGGATCCGGCGGATCGATGCCGAGCGCGAGCGCCGGCAGGCCGTTCGTCACGAGGTTGATCCAGAGGATCATCAGCGGCGTCAGCGGCGGCCACTTGCCGAAGAACGAGACCACGAACACGGCCACGAGCAGGCCCATGTTCGACGAGAGGAGGAAGAAGATGAACTTCTGGATGTTGCGGTAGATGGCGCGCCCCTCGCGCACCGCCTCGACGATGGTCGCGAAGTTGTCGTCCGCGAGCACGAGGTCCGCCGCCTGCCGCGCCACGTCCGTGCCGCCGCGCCCCATCGCCACGCCGATGTGCGCCTCGCGGAGCGCGGGCGCGTCGTTCACGCCGTCGCCCGTCATCGCCACGATGTGGCCGTGCGCCTTGAACGCCCGCACGAGCCGGAGCTTCTGCTCCGCCGTCGTCCGGGCGAAGACGCGCAGGTGCATGATCCGCCGCGCGAGCTCCTCGTCGCTCATCGCCGCGAGCTCCGCGCCGCTGAGCGCCTCGTCGCCCTCGTCCCAGAGCCCGATCTCCTTGGCGATCGCCGTCGCGGTGAGCCGGTGGTCGCCCGTGATCATGACGGCGCGGATGCCGGCGCGGCGGCACTCGGCCACCGCCTCCTTCACGCCCTGCCGCGGCGGGTCCATCATCCCGACCAGGCCGAGGAACGTGAGCTCGCGCTCGATGTCGTCCGCGTCGTGGCTGACCCGCACGCGGCGGCAGATCGCGAGCACGCGCAGCGCGGCCTCGCTCATGCGATCGGCCTCGGCGATGATCGCGCGCCGGTCGTCCTCGGTCAGCGCCCGCACCCCCTTGTCGTCCGCGAACTTCACGCAGAGCGGCAGGAGCACGTCGACGCTCCCCTTCACGTGCGCGATCTCGCGGCCGCGCTCGTCCCGCGTGATCACCGTCATCCGCTTGCGATCGCTGTCGAAGGGCAGCTCGTGCACGAACGCGTGCGACGGCGCCACCGACTCGCGCGACTGGCCGCCCTTCGCGGCCAGCGTGAGCAGCGCCCCCTCGGTCGGGTCGCCGACGATGTTCCAGCGGCCCGTCGCCTGGTCCTCGTTCAGCGACGCGTTGTTGCAGAGCGCGACGGTCGCGAGCAGGTAGCTGAGGGGCGCCGACAGGTCGACGACCTCCGCGCCGGCCTCGTCGCGCACCGCGCCGACCGGGTTGTACCCCTCGCCGGACACGGTGTAGCGGTGGCCGCCCGCGTACACGTTGCGCACGGTCATCTCGTTCTGGGTGAGCGTGCCCGTCTTGTCCGACGCGATGATCGTCGCGGCGCCGAGCGTCTCGACCGCGGGCAGCTTGCGCACGATCGCCCCGCGCTTCGCCATGCGCTGCATCCCGAGCGCGAGCGTGATCGTCGTGATCGCGGGCAGCCCCTCGGGGATGGCGGCCACGGCGAGGCTCACGCCCTCGAGCAGGAGCTCGTGCCACGGCCGCCCGCCCCGGATGAACCCCCAGCCGAGCAGCACCGCCGAGAGCGCCAGGCACACCCGCAGGATGATCGCGCCGAAGCGATCGAGGCGCTCCTCGAGGGGCGTCTTCTGCTCGCCGACCGAGCGGATCATCTCGCCGATGCGGCCGAGCTCGGTGTTCACGCCGGTCGCGGTCACGACCGCGCGCCCCTTGCCGCGCACGACGCTCGTGCCGGTGAAGATCATCGTCACGCGGTCGCCGAGCGGCGCGTCGCGCGCGACCGGGGCGAGGGCGTCCTTGACCGCGGCCGCGCTCTCGCCCGTCAGCGCCGCCTCCTCGGTCGCGAAGCTGATCGTCTGCACGAGCCGCGCGTCGGCCGGGACCGCGTCGCCCGCCTCGAGCTCGAGGATGTCGCCGGGCGCGACGTCCTCGGCCGCGATGACCACGGTCTTGCCGCCGCGGCGCACGCGCGCGCTCGGCGCGCTGAGCTTCTGGAGCGCCTCGAGGGCCGCCTCCGCGCGCCGCTCCTGGTAGTAGCCGAGGAACGCGTTCAGGATGACGATGAGCAGGATGGCGATCGCGTCGCCGAACCTGTGGAGGAAGCTCTCGTGCTTCTCGGCCGTGAAGCCGACGACCACGGCGATCGTCGCCGCGGCGAGCAGCGTGAGGACGAGCGGGTTCGCGAACTGCTCGAGGATGCGGACGAGCGCGCTCTTCTTCTTCGTCTCGGGCAGGAGGTTCTTCCCGTGCTCCGCGAGGCGCTTCTGCGCTTCGGCCTCGGAGAGGCCGCCGGACGAGCTGACGCCGACGCGCTCGAGGAAGGCGCCGACCTCTTCGGCGTGTACGGGGACGGGAGCGGCGGGGGCGGCGTTCGATTCGGGACGGCGGAGCGCCGTAGCGGCTTGGCTCATGGGCGGGCGTGCTCTAGCGCTTCATCCTGGCTTGTTCACGTTGTTCTTCGGCCTCGAGCTCCGCGATGGCCGCCGCGAGCTCGTCCTGCTCGGCCTGGGGCATGCCGGTCGGCGCGCCGCCCGCGCCGGCCACGCGCACCTGCGGCGGCGTGGCCGCGGGCGGCGGCTCGGGCGGGAGCACGCCCATCTTCCGCTTGAGCGCGAGCAGCTCGTCGTCCGCGCCCGCCGTCGCCTCGAGCTGCCCGAACCGGTGCGCCAGCGTGTCGCCCGTGTACTGCTCGGCGATCTCCCCGGCGGCCTCCGCCTCGGCCTCGATCTGGTCGATCTTGTTCGACATCCGGTCGAACGTCTCGAAGGCGGAGGCGTTGTTGAGACCGCTCATGGTCTCCTGGATCGCCTTCTGCGCCTCGGCCCGCTTCTTCCGGGCGATGAGCACGTTCTTCTTGCGCTTCGCCTCCTCGATCTTGTTGTTGAGGAGGCGCAGGGCCGTCTTCAGCTGGTCGACCGCCTGCTTCTGCTTCTGCCACTGGTCCTTGTAGGTCGCGGCGAGCTGGTCGTGCTCCTTCTTGCGGTTCAGCGCCTCCTTGGCCAGCGCGTCGTCGCCCGCCTTGATGGCGAGCATCGCCCGGCGCTCCCACTCCGCGGCGTTGGCCGCCTCTTGCTCGGCCTGCTTCGCCAGCCGCTTCTCGTCGGCGATCGAGACGGCGACCTGCTTCTTCGCCTCGATCAGCTGGTTTGCCATGTCGATGACGACCTGGTTCAGCATCTTCTCGGGGTCCTCCGAGCGGCTGATGAGGTCGTTCAGGTTCGACTTGATGAGGGTCGCAAGGCGCGCGAAAATTCCCATAGATCAGCTCCAACTCTCGGGTAGCGCAGGGTCGAAAGGCGCGGCAGGTCAGCTCAGCGCGAGATCGTGCAGCACGGGGACGTGGCGGGCGAGCGCGAGATCGATGTCGCTCAGGATCGCCTCGAGCTCGTTCATGTCGAGGTTCTCGAGCTCCAGCGCCGCCGACAGGACGATGGTGCCGGCCTCGATCCCGTACGAAGCATGCATCAGGTCGGTCGCGTTGTACTCGAGCAGGCGGCGGAAGAGCTTGGTCTGGTGGGCGTCGTCGGCGGGCACGGGGCCGATCGAGACGCGCACCGCCACGATGGGTGGATCGATGCGGATCGCGATCGGCGGCGCGCCAGCGCCCCCCGAGACGAGGTAGGTACCGGCATCGTTCTCGAACCGGCGATCGAGCTGCAGGAGGTAGGTTTCGACGTCCTCGGCTGTGCGCGGCATGGCGCGGCGAGCCTACAGAATCATGGCGCATCGGGCTAGTGCCGCCGCCCCTCGGGTTCTCCCGGGATTCCGCGCTGCGGCGCGGGCTCGGGCCGCGCCCGCCGAGCGCGACCCGCGCGGCCGTGGTCCTCCGAACCGACGTGCGCCGGGCGCCGGCTTCCCTGGGCGCGCCCGCCGGCACGGCGCCTCGTCCGTTTCGTGCTCGCTCCGCGCGCAGCCGTGCCGTGCCGCGCGCGGGCACCTGCGCCGCGCGGTCGCCGCTGCCGCTTCGCTCGCGAGCCGCCGCGAGCCGCTGCGAGCCGCCGCGAGCCGCTGCGAGCCGCCGCGAGCCGCGCCGCCGCTTCGCGCGCCTGACGTGATCGGTTCCGCTCGCTCCGGGAATCACGGGGTTTACCTGGACGCTCGCTTTTTTCTCACCTTTTGAGATTGGCGGTGGTACGGTCCCGATCCAGGTTACGTGGCGATCCACCCGGGCGACGTTGTTGCTGGCTACCGAGTCACCCGCTTGCTTGGGCGGGGGGGCATGGGCGAAGTCTGGGCGGCGACACGGGAATCGGACATGCAGCAGGTCGCCATCAAGGTCCTGCTCGCGCGCGCCGCGATGAAGCCCGACCTCGTGCGGCGCTTCGACCGCGAGGCCAAGATCGCCTCGGCGATCAAGAGCCCGTACGTCTGCCAGCTGCTCGAGGTCGGCGAGACCGAGGACGGCGCGCACCTGCTCGTGTTCGAGCAGCTCGACGGCGAGTCGCTCGCGGACCGGCTGAAGCGCGAGCAGTACCTGCCCTTCAGCGAGGTCGGCCCGATCATCGACGACGTCCTCCAGGGGCTCGTGGCGGCGCACGCCGCCGGCGTCATCCACCGCGACCTCAAGCCCGGCAACATCTACCTCGAGCACCTCGGCCTGCCCGATCGGCGCGAGCGCGCGAAGATCCTCGACTTCGGCATCTCCAAGCTCACCCGGCGCGAGAAGGAGGAGCCGACGCTCACCGCCTTCGACGCGACGCTGGGCTCGTTCGCGTACATGGCGCCGGAGCAGGTGCGCGGCGCGGCGCGGGCCGATGAGCGGGCGGACATCTACGCGGTCGGCGCGGTGGCCTTCCGCGCCCTGTCCGGGCGGCTGCCCTTCGAGGGCGCGACGGCCGCGGTGCTCGTCGCGATGAAGCTCGACCGCCCGGCGCCGTCGCTCGCCGAGGCGACCGGCGAGAAGTGGCCGGTGGGCATCGAGCGCTTCCTCGAGCGGGCGCTCGATCGCCGGCGCGAGGGTCGCTTCAGCACCGCGGCCGAGGCGCTCGCGAGCTGGCGCGCCATCCAGCCCGCGAACATCACGCGCGCGGTGCGCCGCTCGCAGCGGAGCCGGTACCCCTCGGAGCTGCCCGAGGCGTTCCTGGAGGACAACCCCACGGTCGTCGACGGCCCCCCGACGATGACCGAGAACGGCGGCTTCGCCGATGTCGGCCCGAGCTCGATGCCGCCGCCGCCGCCGAGCAGGACCGGGGGCTCGATGCCGCCGCCGCCGAGCAGGACCGGGGGCTCGCTGCCGCCGCCGCCGAGCAGGACCGGGGGCTCGGTGCCCCCGCCGCCGCCGAGCAGGTCTGGCGCGGTGCCGCCGGCGCCGCCGAGCAGGTCTGGCGCGGTGCCGCCGGCGCCGCCGAGCAGGTCCGGCGCGGTGCCGCCGGCGCCGCCGAGCAGGTCTGGCGCGGTGCCGCCGGCGCCGCCGAGCAGGTCTGGCGCGGTGCCGCCGGCGCCGCCGAGCAGGTCCGGCGCGGTGCCGCCGGCGCCGCCGAGCAGGTCCGGCGCGGTGCCGCCGGCGCCGCCGAGCAGGTCCGGCGCGGTGCCGCCGGCGCCGCCGAGCAGGACGGGGGCCGCAGAGATTCCCCGGCCGGAGGGCCCTCCTTCGCGCCGCAAGACAGAGAGGCATTGAGTTGCTCGACGCCACGGTAGGCACGAAGAACAGGGTCGAGGTGCGCGGCGGGCGCATCCGCCCGACGAAGTCGTCGGCCGCTCGCGGCGGCGGATGGCTGGAGATCGGCACCGATCCCGTCATCGTGGGCCGCAACGCGGCCTGCCAGCTGGTCCTCGACGACGCCAAGGTGAGCGCGGTGCACGCCGAGTTCGTCGCCACCGAGCAGGGCGTCCGCGTGCGCGACCTCGGCAGCAGGAACGGGACGTTCGTCGGCGGCGTGCGGGTCGGCGACATCTACCTGCTCACGAGCACGAAGCTGCGGCTCGGCGAGACCGAGATCCAGTTCGAGCCGCTGCGCCCCGAGCGCATCACGGTGTCGGCGATCCCGTCGTTCGGCCCGCTCGTGGCGAGCAGCCCCGGGATGCGCGCCATCTTCGAGCGCCTCTCCAAGATGGCGCCGACCGATCTCACGGTGCTCATCACGGGCGAGACCGGGACGGGCAAGGAGCTCGTCGCCCAGGCGCTGCACCAGGCGAGCGCCCGCTCGAAGAAGCCGTTCGTGGTCGTCGACTGCGGCTCGATCCCGCCGACGCTCGCCGAGGCGACGCTCTTCGGCCACGAGCGCGGCGCGTTCACCGGGGCGGTCGACAAGCGCCTCTCGCCGTTCATCGAGGCGGACGGCGGCACGATCTTCCTCGACGAGCTCGGCGAGCTGCCGCTCGAGGTGCAGCCGAAGCTCCTCCGCGCGCTCGCCGAGCGCCGCATCAAGAGCGTCGGCGGGTCGAGCTACCGCGAGGTCGACGTGCGGGTGCTCGCGGCGACGCGCCGCGACCTCGTGCGCGCGGTCAACGGCGGCAACTTCCGGAGCGACCTCTACTTCCGCGTCGCGCAGATCAAGATCGAGCTGCCGGCGCTCCGGCAGCGCGTGGAGGACATCCCGGTGCTCGTCCGCCGGATGCTGAAGGATCTCGGCGACGAGACCGCCTACGAGCGCGTCTCGAACAGCACGCTCGAGCGGCTGATGCGGCACGACTGGCCGGGCAACGTCCGCGAGCTCAGGAACGCGGTCGCCGTCGCGTTCGCGCTCGCGGGCGAGGGCGAGGAGATCGACATCGCGGCGCACCTCGGCGCGCTCACCGAGACGCCGGTGCACGGCAACTCGTCGCCCTCGATCCACCCGGCCGCCGGCGGCGGCGGCGGCGCGTTCAACGGCTCGTTCGCCTCGCTGAAGGGCCGCCAGTTCCAGGAGGCGAAGCGCGACGTGCTCGCGCGGTTCGAGCGCGACTATTTCGCCGCCCTGTCCGAGGAGGCGAAGGGCAACGTCAGCGAGATGGCGCGGCGCGCGGGCATGGAGCGGGCGCACGTGCGGGCTTACCTTCGCCGCCACGGCATCGGCGCGAAGCAGGAACAGGAGTGAGCGACGCGGCGCGAACTTGTTCGTGGCCATGAAGCTCAGGCCGCGGGGAGGTCCTGCCGATGGCTGCGTGCGTCGCACGAAGCGCGGCGGGCAACTTAGTTAGACTGACGAACTTGTTCGTGGCCCTGAAGCTCAGGTCGCGGGGAGGTCCTGCCGATGGCTGCGTGCGTCGCACGAAGCGCGGCGGGCAACTTAGTTAGACTGACGAACTTGTTCGCGGCCATGAGGCGCAGGCCGCGGCCGCGCGACGACCAGCCTCACACGGCAGCGGCTTTTTCGTCCCTGCCGGACGGCGCGCTCTCGTCGGTCTCGAACAGCCCCTCCAGCTCTTGCGCGGCCTGCCTCGCGGCCTCGATGAGCTTGGCCTCGTCGTTGTGGACCGCGTGCCCGCGGAGGAGCATCCGCTCGTCGTGGGCCCTGAACCGCTCGACGATCGCCTGGGCGTCCGGCGCGCGCATCCCGAGGCCCTCCAGCACGCGCGCCGCCACCTCGAGCGACGACCGGAACGTCTCCCGCTCGAGCAGCTCCACCCCGATATCCATGAGCTGGTACGCGTGCTGGCGGTTGCGGGCGCGCGCGTAGATCTTGAGCTCCGGGAAGTGCCGCTTCACGATCTCTGCCGTCTTCACCGAGGACGCGACGTCGTCGATCGCCAGCACGAAGATCTTCGCCTTGTCGGCGCGCGCCGCGCGGAGCAGGTCGAGCCGGGAGGCGTCGCCGTAATAGATCTTGTTGCCGTACTTGCGGACGAAGTCGACCTGCGTGGCGCTCGCGTCGAGCGCGGTGAAGGGGATCTTCCTCGTGCGGAGGACGCGGGAGACGATCTGGCCGAAGCGGCCGTATCCGGCGATGATGACCTTGGGGTCGCCGTCCTCGATCGCGTCGAACTCCCGCGCTGGGCCGGCCCGCCGCCATCGCTGGAGGAGCAGGTCGCCGAGCGCGATGACGAGCGGCGTGAGCGCCATGGACAGGGTGACCACGACGACGAGGAGGTCGGCGAGGAGCCTGTCCATGATGCCCTGCCCCGCGGCCAGCCCGAAGAGGACGAAGGCGAACTCGCCCCCCTGCGGGAGCGCGAGCGCGAGGTCGCGCGCGGAGCCCACGGCGTGCCCGCTCGCCCTGCCGAGGACGAACAGGACGGCGGCCTTGAGCGCCATCATGCCGAGGACGAGCCCGAGGACGAGCAGCGGCCGCTCGATGAGCAGGCCGATGTTCGCCGACATGCCGACGGCGATGAAGAACAGCCCCATCAGCAGCCCCTTGAACGGCTCGATGTCGGCCTCGAGCTCGTGGCGGTACTCCGAGTCGGCGAGCAGCACGCCCGCCATGAAGGCGCCGAGCGACATCGACAGGCCCACCTGCACCATGAGGAGCGCCGTGCCGAGCACGACGAGCAGGGCCGCGGCGGTGAAGATCTCGTGGGCGTGGGCGGCGGCGATCGCCCGGAAGACGGGGCGCACGAGGTAGCGGCCGCCGGCGACCACGGCGAGCAGCACGGCCACCGCCTTGAACGACGAGGCGAGGGCGCTCCCCTCGGCCGGGGACCCGCCCCCCGGGCCGAGCAGGGGGAGCAGCGCGAGCAGCGGGATGACGGCGAGGTCCTGGAACAGCAGGATCGCGAACGCGGAGCGGCCGTGCTGCGCCTGCATCTGGCCCTTCTCGGCCAGGATCTGCAGCACGAACGCCGTGGACGAGAGCGAGAGCCCGAGGCCGGCGATGGCCGCCGTGTCGGCGCGGTGGCCGAGCGCGACGCCGATGAGCGCGATGAGCGCGCCCGTGACGGCGACCTGCGCGCCGCCGAGCCCGAACACCGCGCGCCGCAGCACCCAGAGCCGCGACGGCTGGAGCTCGAGGCCGATGAGGAAGAGGAGCAGCACCACGCCGAGCTCCGAGAAGTGGAGGATGTTCTCGACGTCGGTGACGATCCGCAGGCCCCAGGGGCCGATGAGCGCGCCTGCGACGAGGTAGCCGAGCACGGCGCCTAGGCCGAGCCGCTTGAACAGCGGCACGGCGACCACGGCGGCGCCGAGAAAGACGGCGGCGTGAGAGAGCAGGCTCATGCGTAGTTGGGTCTCCTTGGGCTCCGCGTCCGGAGCGTGCGCCGGACGAGGCGGCGCGCCTAGCGCAAAGCAGGGAGCCCCCGATGCGGGCGGGGCGTCGCGGCCCTACCCTCCGTGGATGACGACGCGCGACGAGATCCGCAGCGCCGGCGGGCCCGGCGGTGCGGCCGCGACGACCGCGATCACCCCCGAGGTCCCGTTCCAGCCGGTGCCCGGGCCGCCTGCGGAGCCAGGGCAGCCCGGGCCGGGAGTCCCCGGCAGGCCGGCGCCGGAGGTGCCAACTCCGCCAGCGAGACCCGGGCCGGAGATCCTCCCCCCGACCGAGCCGGGGCGAGAGGTGCCGCATCACCCCGAGCCGCCGCGGCCGGAGCGTGAGGTGCCGCACGAGGTCCCGCCCGCCCCGCACACCCCCGACAAGGGACCGCCGGCGAGCCCCGAGGTGCCGACGCCGCCGGGCCAGCCGCGGCCGGAGATCCTCGTGCGGCGCGCCTCGGCGGTACGGGCCGGCGCGGCCCCGTGATAAGCACGATCCGCCATGCAGATCGAGCTCATCGCCACGGCAAGCGAAGATTCCGCGTACCTGCCCCGGGTGGGGCTCGGCACCCTCGCGGCGCTCACGCCCCCCGAGGACGAGGTCATCTACACCGACGACGTCGTGCAGCCCTTCGATCTCCAGCGCGACGTCAAGGACGTCGATCTCGTCGGCATCAGCGTCGACAGCAAGACCGCGCGCCGGAGCTACGATATCGCCGCCGCTTACCGCAGGCGCGGCGTCAAGGTGGTGCTCGGGGGCATCCACCCCACGGCCTGCCCCGACGAGGCGATGCAGCACGCGGACGCCGTCGTGGTCGGCGAGGCGGAGGACGCGTGGCCCGTCCTGCTCGCGGACGCGAAGCGCGGTGAGCTCAAACCGATCTACCGTCCGGAGCTGCCGAACCTGGCCGGCAGGCCCCCGCCGCGGCGCGATCTGTTCACCTCCAAGAAGTACATCCCGTTCCAGGTCGTGCAGACGATGCGCGGCTGCCCTTACCCGTGCGAGTTCTGCAGCGTGTCGACGGCGAACGGCACCACGATGCGGTTCCGCCCGACCGACGAGGTGCTGAGCGAGCTCAGGTCGCTCGGCAAGCTCATCATGTTTGCGGACGACAACGTGATGATCCACCGGGCCTACTCGAAGGAGCTGTTCACCCGGATGGTGCCGCTGAAGAAGCACTGGATCGGCCAGTGCTCGCTCGCCGCGGTCAAGCGCCTCGAGAACGTGAAGCTGATGGCCGAGAGCGGGTGCAAGGCGCTCTTCATCGGCTTCGAGAGCATCGACGAGGAGACGGTCAAGTTCACCGGCAAGCGGCAGAACCGGCCCTCGCAGTACAAGGAGACGATGGCGATGCTCCACGATCACGGCATCTCGGTCTGGGGGAGCTTCGTCTTCGGTTTCGACACGGACGATCCCGAGGTGTTCGATCGCACCGTGGAGTTCGGCATCGACATGAAGCTGACGATGGCGCTGTATGCCATCCTCACCCCGTACCCGGCGACGCAGCTGTACCGCCGCCTGAAGGCGGAGGGGCGCCTCACGGACGAGCGCTGGTGGCTGCGCCGCGACCACGACGCCGGCTCACCGTATTTCGTGCCCAAGCAGATGTCCCGGGAGCGGCTCCGGGAGGGCTGGGTGTCGGCGTGGACGAAATTCTACGCGCCGTCCTCGATATGGCGCAGGTTTACCCTGACGCGACAGTCGAGCTGGATTCAGCTGGCCGGCTTCTTTCCGCTGAATTTCATGCAGCACACGCTGGCGCACCGGAAGATCGCGGGCGGCGAGCAGCGCTTCCGGTCCGGCGTGCACATCGAGGAGACGGCCGCTCCGCCCGCGGCGCAGCCGCAGCAGGGGCCGCAGCCGCCGCAGCCGGCGAGGGCCAAGGGCGGCCGGCAGCTGCCGATCGTCGGATAGCGTCCTCCGGCGGCCGGGGCGCGTCCGTCCCGCATTGGCCGCCTGCAAGCGGCACTGCAACGCCACAGCGCTCTCCAGGGTCGCGGTGACGCGGTGTTCCGGCGCGGCGCTCCTCGGCCCCGACAGGACGCCGCGCGTCGGCGGCGGGAGCGCCCGCGGCCTTCGTCGAGCGACCGCGGCCTTCGTCGAGCGCCCGCAGCCTTCGTCGAGCGCCCGCGGCCTTCGTCGAGCGACCGCGGCCTTCGTCGAGCGCCCGCAGCCTTCGTCGAGCGCCCGCGGCCTCGCGATCGCCGCAGCTCGCCTGACATGTGAGCCTGTCGACGGCGTCTGGATCAGCGGCGGCGCACCATTCGCGGGCCGCATTTCCCTGCTGCGCTACAGTGCAGTTGTCGGTTGCTGATTTTGCTACACTCGCGTGAGCTCTGAATGCCGGGGTGGCGGGCGGGGGTGGATCCGCTTGATCACCGCATTGCCCTCGAATGGAGGTCTCATGGGTCGACTTCGTTTCTCGTCCTCGCTCCTCATCCTCGTGGGCGCTGCGGTGTCGAGCGCCGGCATCGCGGCTGGCTGCAGCGCGACGGGCAAGCCCGGCGCGTTCAACCCGAGCGGAGGTGGCGACACCGGGGTAGGGGCAGCGGGCGGCCTGGGCGGGGCCGGCGGCGAGGCGGGAGAGGGCAGCGGGGTCGGCGGCCTCGACGGGCTGGGCGGGCTGCTCAACACCGATGGAGGGCAGGAGAACACCCCCGACGTGACGGTGAACCCGTGCGGGAGCGCGTGCGGCGACAAGGAGCTGTGCGCAGGCGCCAACCTCGGCCTGGACGACGATTGCGACGGCGAGATCGACGAGGAGTGCCCCTGCGTCCCCGGCCAGGCGCACTCCTGCTTCCGCGGGGATCCGTCGTTCCGGGACGCCGAGGGCTGCTACCCCGGCTCCCAGCTCTGCGACGAGACCGGCACGTGGGGCCCGTGCGTCGGCGGCGTGCACGCCGACGAGGGCTGCTATTCGAACAGCTCCATCGCGTGCCACCCGATCCAGGCGCCGCCGTTCGCCGACGTCGATCTCAAGCCGGGCACGGGCATCTTCAGCGCGGATGCGGTCGCGGGCTCCGAGGTGTGGACGGTGGAGTGCCCCGAGGGCGTCGACCCGTGCCCCGGCGTGGGCGGATCGGACCCGGCGGACGATTTCAAGCCGCTGCAATCGGGCGAGTATACGGTCACGTACACGAAGCGCGTCGCGAGCGGCGAGACCCAGAGCTGCCACTACCCGCTCTTCGTCGGCGCGGGCGGCCTGCGCGTCGAGCTCCAGTGGGAGCACGACTTCGGCAACGTCGATCTCGACCTGCACCTGCACAAGCCGAACAACACGCAGCCCTGGTCGACGTCGGGCTCGCCCGCGGACTGCGGCTGGAACAACTGCACCATCGAGCAATTCGTGGAATCCACGGAGATCCGCTGGTTCAGCAACACCGCGACGCCGCCGGATCCGGTGAACTGGTACCTCGACCCGGTGGAGAGCAACAACACCTGCTTCTTCGCGCCTCGGGGCGTCGGGGAGGATTGGCGCGACTACGAGCGCGGCTGCCACAACCCGCGGCTCGACCTCGACAACCGGGAGTGCGATCCCACGGTGAGCGACCCCGACGACCCGGATTTCTGCGCGCCCGAGAACATCAACATCGACTACCCGCCGAAGGGCCAGTGGATGCGGATCGGCGTGCATTACTACGGTGGCCGGGTGACCAAGGACATCCATCCGCGGATCAAGATCTTCTGCAACAGCACCCTCGGCGCCGACCTCGGGCCCACGGGGTTCTTCAGCCCGGAGCGGCCCGTCACCTTCACGCCCGACGACTCGGGCAGCAGGTTCTGGCTCGTGGCCGACGTGCTCTTCCCCGAGCCCGACGAGTGCGGTCAGGCGAACTGCATCGTCCAGCCGATCTACCGGAATGAGGACACGAAGACGCCGCTCCTCACCACCGAGGCGTACGTCGAGTCGAGCTTCGGTCCCGCCTACCCGTCGCTCCCGTGACCGGCGGGCGCGCCGCGCGCCCCACGGACGGCCCCGAGCGGCCTGACCCCGGAGGGCGAGGAGCCCTGTGCACATCCCCGAGCGAGCTCGACCGGTCGACCGGGGCGCACCGCGGCTCGTCGAACGAGCCTGCCCCCCGTGCCCCGCACGCCGGCGCCCCGAGGCGCACTGCCGCGCTCGCCGGGCCGGTGAATCTGTAGTGGTTCGCCTGATAGTGATTCGCCTGACTCGAAGGCTCCGGAAAACGCTCCTCGCTGGCTCTCGTCGGTTCGTTGTCGCCGACGCCGGACGGAGGCCGTGCTAGGGAGCGCTGCGCGTCGCCTGTCGAGCCCGCAAGCTGTGTTTATCTCTCACCGATGAAGGCCGAGGCATCGTGGGCTGCCATCCCTGCGCGCGCAATCGCGCGCGCCCTCGGGCTGCAGCGTCTCGGCTTTGCTAAGGTACGGTGCTCTTCGCTGTGGCGCTGAGCGGCCGCAGTCTCCCTGCGGCCGCGTGTCGAGGTCCCGAGTGGAGGTCTCATGTTTCGTCATCGTGTCCTGACCGTGTTCCCGGTCGTCATCGCAGCCGCGGCGTCGGGCGTCGGCGTCGCGGCGGGCTGCAGCGCCGAAGGCATACGGTTCGATTTCGACGGGACGCCGGGGGGCAGCGCGAGCGCCGGCGGGTCGGGCGGCGCCGGCGAGGCGGGCGGCTCCGCCGGCGAGCCGGGCGCCCAGACGGGCGAATCCGACGGCTTCGGCGGCATGCTCAACATCGATGGAGGGGCGCCCGAGGAGGCGCCCGACGTGGCGGTCAACCCGTGCGGCAGCGCCTGCGGTCCCGTGGAGCTGTGCGGCGTGGATGAGCTCGGCGTGGACCATGACGGGCTCGACGACGACTGCAACGGGATGATCGACGAGACGTGCGCGTGCATCGCGGGCCAGGCGCACTCTTGCTTTCGCGGCGACCCGTCGTTCCGGCACAGCCCGGGGTGCTACCCCGGCACCCAGCTCTGCGACGAGACGGGCACGTGGGGCCCGTGCGTCGGCGGGGTGCACGCGGACGAGGATTGCCACATGAGGGATGCGACGGGGTGCCACCCGATCCAGGCGGCCCCGTTCGCGAACGTCGACCTGAAGGAGGGCACCGGCTCGTTCAGCGAGGATGCGCTCCCGGGCTCCGAGGTCTGGACCGTGGCCTGCCCGCCGGGCGTGGACCCGTGCCCCTCGGTCGGCGGCTCGGGCCCGGCGGACGATTTCAAGCCCCTGCAGTCGGGCGAGTACACGGTCACGTACACGAAGCGCGCGGCGGGCGGCGAGACCGCGACCTGCGCCTACCCGCTGTTCGTCGGCGCCCGCGGCCTGCGCGTCGAGCTCGAGTGGGAGCACGATCCGTACAGCGTCGATCTGGACCTCTACCTCCACAAGCCGAACAACACGCAGCCCTGGACGATCGGCGGCTCGAGCGTCGCGTGCGGCTACGGGAACTGCACGCTCGAGGGCCTCGTGGAGGGCTCATCCATCCGCTGGTTCGGCGACGACGCGGCGCCGCCCGAGCCGGTGAACTGGTATCTCGATCCGGAGGAGACCAACAACACGTGCTTCTACGCGCCCCGCGGCGTGGGGGACGCGTGGCGCTCCTACGGCCAGGGGTGCCACAACCCGCGGCTCGACCTCGACAACATCGCCTGCCTGCACCGCATCACCGACCCTGACAACCCGAACTTCTGCGCGCCGGAGAACATCAACGTCGACTTCCCGCCGAAGGACGGCTGGATGCGGGTCGCCGTGCACTACTTCGGCGGCACGGCGTCGTTCGACGTGCACCCGCGGATCAAGATCTTCTGCAACGGCGAGCTCGGGGCCGATCTCGGGCCCACCGGCTTCTACGATCCCGAGGAGCCCGTGGCGTTCACCCCGGAGGACTCGGGCGACAGGTTCTGGCTCGTGGCCGACGTCATGTTCCCCGAGCCCGATCCGGGGCAATGCAGCAACCCCACCTGCGTCGTCCGGCCGATCTACCAGGACGAGACGATGAAGACGCCGTTCCTCTCGGAGGCGCGGACCGTGGTCAGGCAGTTCGGCCCGCCTTACCCCAGCCTGCCCAGGCCCTGACGTCGCGGCCGGGGCCGGCGGCGGGCGCGCTCACGCGTCGACGCCGGCCCGCTTGAGGAACGCGAGCGCGGGGCCGAGCGCGTACGCGGGCGCCCTGCCCAGGCGCAGCTGCTCCCCGGTCGACAGGTGGAGGAGCAGCCAGCGCGGCGCGAGGCCCGGCTCGTCGACGTCGGCGTCCGAGGCCGGCGGGGTCGACACGCGGGCGATCGCCCGGATGGGAAAGGTCCGCCGGAAGCCGCGGCCTTCCTGGACGATCTCGGCCCGCTCGAAGTCGAGGAGGAACAGGCCGTGGAGCCGGCGGCGCCGGCGGACGATGAGCAGCGCCGCGGTGGCGCCCGCGGTCCATGTCCCCGCGATGAAGAGGATGGGAAAGGGCGCCGCGCGCGCGGCCACGATGCCCACGATGATCAGCGAGGCGGTCAGCGCGAACGCGGCGATGCGGCGCACGGCGAGGTCGAGGTCGTCGCCCGGGCACTCGCAGACGAGCACGGTGGGGCCGAGCGCCCGGATGGCGCCGTCGGCGTTCGAGAGCAGGACGTCTCCCTCAGGCACTGCGTTCCTCCCGATCGGGTGAGGTCGTCATTACCGCAGCGGGGCGGGGGAGGCCATCCCCCGCGCCGCGCCGCGCGACGAGCGCCCTCGCCGGGAGCCTGCGGTGAACGCCCGGAACAACCGGGCTTCGAGGATCGATTCGTGTGCTGAGCGCCGTTTCCGCCCGAAGCAGCCCGAGCGAGCCGGGGATTCGCGCGCGGGCGGGCGGAGGCGTCAGTCCACTAACGCTGGCGGCGCCGCACGGTCGCGGCGGAGGTCGACAGGACCCCACCGCACGACCGGAGATTCGCCGCCAAGAAGGGCGATTGGAGGCGTGTGGCACGCGATGTGCCGCTGGCTCGATGGGGCGACTCGATGGGGCGACTCGATGGGGCGACTCGATGGGGCGACTCGATGGGGCGACTCGATGAGGCGACTCGATGGGGGAGCAGAGAGGCCGACCGCGCAATCAGGGCGGCCGTCACGCAGATCGCGTGGGGACGCCGGGGCTCTCATGGGGGCAGGCGCGCTCGGGCCGAGCTGCAGAGGAGGACGCTGCGATGAGTTGGATCGTGAGACTGGCACTGCTCGCGGCGGCCGCGGGCTCGATCGCGGGCTGCGCCGAGGAGCGGAGGCCGCTCAGCCAGGTGCAGGCGAACGCGCTGGCGAAATCGTTCTTCGTGGGCGCCGATCTGCAGAGCAAGGAGGACGATCCGGAGTTCTGGACGCGCACCACGGTGGTCGACGTGGGCTACGGCGCCTCGCAGGACGGGCTCTTCTCGTCCTCGTACGCGCAGGCGGAGGTCGCGCGCATCAAGTGGGTCATCCAGGAAGACCTCCTGATCGGGCGCCTCACCTACGAGCGCGTGAACGACACCGACGGCAAGGGCGCCGGCGCCGCCACGGACGACGGCGTCGTGGCCGTCGCGTACAAGATCCTCTCGCATTTCGACGTCCAGCGCGATTACAACCGGGCGACGGGGGAGGAGACCAACGTCGTCGTCGAAAACACGACCGACCGCCCCTGGTACGCGCGGGAGTACATGCGCGTCGACTGGTCGAAGAACCTGAACGTCGACTCCTACGACTTCGACACGCTGTCGCTCATCGGCGTCTACGGCGGCGTGCAGTACGAGCCGCTCTCCTATTACGTGAGCGACCCGAGCCACCCCGACGCGCCCCACTTCGACCCCGAGGAGGGATATTTCGACGTCACCAACAAGGCCTTCGCGATGCCCCAGCTCATCGATCTGAGCCACCTCGGGTGGGGCGTCGGCAGCTTCCCGGCCTGCATGCTCGACGCCGACTTCCCCGGCGGCACCGCGCCGGTCGGCTCCTGCAACCCGGTCGAGGTCACGCTGCGGCAGTCGTTCCGCCGCGTCGTCGATCGGGACTACGAGCCCGCGGAGTGGGACGGATACCGGTTCCAGGCGTTCGGCCCCTTCGTGCGAGAGCGCTTCGGGTACGCGCGCAACTACGGCATGAGCGACGCCAAATGGCACCGGATGATCACCCGGTACAACCTCTGGGAGCGCAGCCACTACTACGCCGATCCGGAGGGCATGACGGGCGAGATCCGGTGCTTCACGCCCGAGACGACCCCGGTGGGCGCGGACCCGCACCGCGACGACGACGACAACGGGACCGAGGACGAGTGCGAGGCCGTCACCGGGGCGACGATGGACGTCGATGGAGCGCGGGTGACGGTGGGCCCCGGCTCGCGGTGCGACACGTTCAAGCAGCGATGCACCCTGCCGTACCAGCGTCGAGAGGCCGTGCCGCAAGCCTGGTACGTGACGTCGAACAGCAACCCCGACTATTTCGACGCCACGGCCTCGGCGGCGCACGAGTGGGACGTGGCCCTGCGCAGCGCCGTCGTCACCGCCAAGCACGTCGAGTGCGTCCGGACGACGGGCGACGCGGCGCGCTGCAGCGCGGCGTTCCCGGTCTACGACGGCCAGATGGACGACAGCGCCGACGCCGTCGCGCTCGCGCGCGAGGTCGACGCGTGCCGGCGCGACGCGGCGCGCGCGGGGCAGGGGTGCGACGCCCTCGCCGACGAGCTCGGCGAGCGGCGCGGCTACGCGCCGGGCGTCGTCGCGCTCGCCAAGATGCCCGAGATGATCGTGCTCTGCCACAGCCCGGTCGAGGCCGCCGACCCGGAGGCGTGCGGCGGCCCTCGGCTGCCGGAGGGGGTGACGGCGAGGATGTGCAGCGACGAGCGCCGGAAGGAGGCGGGGCGCGATCCCGCGATGATGAAGGCGTGCGGGGCGGCGCTGAACGCGCGGATCGGCGACCTGCGCTATCACCAGATCAACAACTTCGAGGCGCCGCAGTCGCCCTCGGCCTGGGGCATCTACAGCGACTCGGAGGACCCGCTCACCGGCGAGAAGATCGCGTCGAGCATCAACGTCTGGACGCACGTCAACGACATCTGGAGCCAGGGCATCGTCGACGCGGCCCGTTACATCCAGGGAGAGCTGAAGACCGAGGAGGTCACCGACGGCGACTACGTCCGGGACTGGGCGCAGGCGAGCGACGGCGCGTCGAAGGGCGGCGCGCTGCCGCGGCTCACGCGGGAGGAGATCGCCCGGCGGGTCGCCGGGGCCGCCGGGGTCGCCGCGGAGGACGCCGCCGGGGTCTCCGGCCAGCTGGCGCGCGATCCAGCGCTGCGCGAGGACCTCCGGCGGCTCTCGAAGGAGGTGCGCGCCATCGCGGCCGACGCGACGGCGCCGGACAGCATGCGCGCCGTGTACGAGGCGCGCCGCAAGTCCGCGGTGGGCACCGAGCTCGAGGCGGAGCTCACGACGAAGACGATCCAGCAGCTCACCGGCGTGGAGGCGCTGCCGCTCACGGACGAGGTGATGCGCTTCGCCTCGCCGCTCCGCGGGGCGAACCCGAGCGTGCAGCGCGAGCTCAGGAACCTGAAGGAGGTGGCGCTGGCCGAGCGCGGCGCGTGCGTGATGCACGAGGCGCCGGCGCCGCTCGCCACCGCCGACCTGGCGGACATCCTGGAGGAGAAATTCGCGAGCAAGCACGGCCGCTTCGGCGAAGGGGACGCCGCGCAGAAGCTGCGGCGCGCCGAGGCCATGCGGCGCTACCTCGCGCAGCGGGCGCACTACGCGGTGATCCTCCACGAGATGGGCCACTCCGTCGGCCTGCGCCACAACTTCGTGAGCTCGTCCGACGCCTGGGGCTACCGGCCGCAATACTGGCAGCTGCGCACGAACAACGGGCGCGTGAAGACGCCGTGCGAGACGCTCTCGGAGGACGGCGAGGCGTGCGTCGGGCCGCGCTACTACGACCCCGTCACCGAGGACGAGCGCAAGAACCTGATCTGGATGTTCATGCACTCGTCGACCATGGATTACGCCGGCGAGCCCACGCAGGACCTCATCGGGCTGGGCGCCTACGACTTCGCCGCGGCCCGCATGTTCTACGGCGACGTCGTCTCGGTGCACGCCGACCCGAGCTACAGGGCGGGCACCCCGCGCGGCAAGGGCATGCTCGCCAAGATCGACGACTTCGGCGGCATCCTCGGCATCCAGCCCGAGTACGACGACAAGGACATCCACTACTCCGACCTGCAGAACAAATACGATCTGATCCGGCCGGGCAGCTGCGTCGAGGTCGACCCGAGCGCCTTCAGGCCCTCGGACTGGGACGAGGAGCAGGGCGGCGCCTGGCACCCCGTGCTCGACGGGCACATCGTGCCGGTCGACGGCAAGTACACGCGGTGCCGGCAGCAGCAGGTCGACTACGTGCCGTGGCGCGCGCTGGAGACGCCGAAGGGCGTGAAGGGGCCCTCGGTGGACCCCGCGGGGCGCACCCGCGTCCCCTACGGCTTCGCGAGCGACCGGTGGGCCGATCTCGGCAACCTGAGCGTGTACCGGCACGACAGCGGCGCGGACGCCTATGAGCTCTTCAACTTCTTCATCACGCAGCAGGAGGTGAATCACATCTTCGACAACTACCGCCGCGACCGGCAGGCCTTCAGCGTGCGCGCGGCGTCGGAGCGGACCTTGAACCGCTACAACGCCAAGATGCGCGACGGCGCGAAGGGCCTCGGGCTGGTCGCGAACATCTACCGCGAGTTCGCGCTGGACCGCGGCTACGACTTCGACACGTTCTGGGTGCACGTCGCGGGCAGCCTCTTCCAGCAGAACATCCTCGCGGCCGGGATCGCGTTCGATCACTTCGCGCTCCAGATGGCGCGCCCGCAGCCGGGCGAGCACTTCCTGCCCGAGGGCGATACCGTCCTCCGGTCGTCGAGCGACGTCTTCGGCGACCCCGGGGATACGGTGGTGGTCGTCCCGAACGGCGCCACGGGCTATTTCGGCGACGTGGCCTTCGGCGGCAAGCCGCTCGAGAACGCGCTCGCGGAGGACAAGGGCGAGTACGACTCGTCGTACACGATGAACGCCGGCTCTTATTACGACAAGGCGTGGGTGGCGATGCTGATGACCGAGTCGGTCGACAACTTCGTCAGCGACTCGCGGCACGACTTCCTCGACGCGCGCTACCGCGCGGTCTCGCTCGCCGACGTGTTCCCGGAAGGGTACCGCCGCTGGCTGGCCAACAACCTCACGGGCGACGACGCCATCAAGGGGGTGCGCGTCGAGGCCGACGATCGCGGCCGTCCCGTGAGGGACGCGAGCGGGTATCCGGCCAGCGCGCTCGGCTGGACGTCGTGGTGGGGCGAGGCCGGGCCGGAGAGCTGCTTCCCCGGCGCCGGGAGCATCGTCTGCAGCGCGTACGGCGCGGTCGACAGCGCGCCGTGGAACCCGCGGGCCCCGGCCAAGGTCGCGATCCTCGACCCCCAGATCGGCTGGGAGCAGCAGAAGTTCCTGATCGCCTGGACGCTCCTCTACCTGCCCGAGAACCAGAAGCAGAGATGGCTGGACATGATGCACATCTGGGAGACCGGCGCGGACACCGATCCTGGCTTCCCGAACCGGATCGAGCTCCACCATCCGTCGGGGAAGGTGTTCGTGGCGAAGGCGTACGGGACCGAGACCATCTTCGGCAAGGTCGTGCAGAAGGGCATCGGCGCGCGCGTGCTGGAGTATGCCAACGAGCTCCTGGCCAGGGCGTATGTCACGGAGCCCGGCCCCGACCTCGACGGCGACGGCAAGGCGGACTGGCACAAGGTGAAGCTGAGCCCGGAGAGCGGGCAGCCGATCGTGCGGTGGGATCCGACGGTCGCCGCCATCGCGCCCGACGGCGAGGTCTTGCGGGACGGCGTGCCCGGATGCCAGGAGGACGCCGACGCAGACGACGACGACTTCAGCGATTTCTATCGCTGCACGTGCTCCTCGAACCGCGCCTGCGTCGCGCTCGAGGGCTACGTCTCCGTGCCGGTCTTCATCCGCCAGGCGCTGTCGGCGTTCAAGCTGGGCGACCCGACGATGAGGGGCCTCCACTGACCTCGCGCGCGAGCGGGCCCTCCGCGGACGACGCGCGCCGCGCGAGGACACGCGCGGCGCGCTCCTCCCCACACCCTGCGATGCCGAGCGCCGCTCGCCCCGGAGATCACGATTGCAGCGGGCTCATCGAAGGAGGCGTCGACACCGTGTCGGCGCCCGCTCCCACGAGGACCCGAGCGACCCGTGGCGGCGCAATGGTCGTGGCATCTTGCCGCAGGGAGGCGATTCGCCCCATGCGCGCTGCCCGTTCGCCGCGGTCCTCGCCGCGGGTCTCCGTGGCGCAGCTCTTGCTGAACTTTTCCATGAAATGACGTGCTGTTGGACACCGCCCACCCCAGGCGTCTCCTGGTTCGGTGACGCAGGACGGCCGGACCGGTCGCGGTTCCGACGAGTTGCACCCCTAGCCCGCCATCGTGGAGCTCCGATTCCGCCGTAGCGCCGGTGCATGACACCGGGAACGTAGAGAAGACAGCCGTTCTTGCGTCGCGAGCGTTGAAGCGTCGGTTGCCCGAGGGCACGCACACAGAGAGAAGCAGCCATGGACTCCGAGAATGTCACGCATGTCCAGATGGCGCAGGCACGCGTAGGGGCGGTGCTCAACGGCGCGTGGCGGCTGGATGCGCTGATCGGCCTCGGGGGGATGGCGGCTGTCTATGCCGCGACGCATCGGGGCGGCCAGCGGGTCGCGATCAAGCTGCTGCACCCCGCGCGGGCGCGGGACAAGGTGGATCGGGCCCGGTTCCTCCGCGAGAAGGCCATCGTGAACACCGTGAATCACCCCGGGGTCGCGGCGGTGCTCGCGGACGACGTGACCGAGGACGGGTCGCCCTTCCTGGTGATGGAGCTCCTCGAGGGCGAGACGCTCCTCCAGCGCTGGAAGGCGCAGAAGGGCCCGCTCCCTCCGGCCGAGGTCCTCGCCCTGAGCGAGCAGATCCTCGAGGTGCTCGCGGCCGCGCACGAGAACGGGGTCGTTCACCGGGATCTGAAGCCCGACAACATCTTCCTCACCCGCGAGCACGGGGTGAAGATCCTCGACTTCGGCATCGCGCGCCTGCGGGTCCCCTCGTCGCAGACGTCGCTCGCGGGGCTGCGGGCGATGGGGACGCCGGCGTACATGCCGCCCGAGCAGGCGCGCGCGCGCTGGGATCTCGTCGATGCGCGGACGGACATCTGGGCGCTCGGGGCGACGATGTTCTCGCTGCTCACGAACCGGTACGTGCAGGACGCGCCGACCGTCAACGAGCTCTTCTTCCTGCGGATGACGTGTCCGATCCCGTCGCTCGCCCGGATCCAGCCGTCGATGCACCCCGCCGTGGTGCGGGTGGTGGACCGCGCGCTCGAGTTCTCGCAGGCGGACCGCTGGCCGGACGCGCGGTCGATGCTGGCAGCGGTGCGCGAGGCGCAGGCTGCGGTCGGGGTCGCGCCGCCGTCGCGGGCCACCATCGCGCCGCCGTCGCGGGCCACCATCGTGCCGCCGTCGAGGGCCACGATCGCGCCGCCGTCGCGGAGCGCGATCGCGCCGCTGCCCCGGAGCACGGTCGCGCCGCCGCCGCCGCGGGCAGCGCTCGCGCCTTCGTCGAGGGACATGCGCGACGTCGGCGCGCTGGAGGCGCGGCCGCCGTCCGGTCGCGCTCAGACGCAGACGCGGTCCTCCCGGACGTCGGGGATCTCGTCGCCGGCGTCGCTCGCCACGGTCCCCCGCGCGATCTCGACGATTCCCCGCGCGCCTTGACGCGAGCGCTGACCGAAAAGGCACGGAGGGCGCAGAGAATGGGTCCACTCTCTGCGTCTCCCGTGCCTTTTCGGTCGCTGTCGGCGCGGCCTCGACGCCCCGCGAAGGGGTGGCCGCGCCTCTCGCGGGGCGTGCGGCTACGCGTTCAAGCCGGCGAGCAGCTCGCTCGGCCGCAGCACGGCGCGGCGCTCCGACTCCCGCCGGGCCAGGAGCGTCTCGTAGATATCCATGTAGCTCGCCATCATGCGCTCGGCCGAGTAGCGCCCCAGCGCGAGCTTCCGCCCCCGCTTGCCCATCGCCGCGGACCGCGCGGGATCTGCCTTGAGCTCGGCGAGCTTCGCGGCGAGCGCGCCGACGTCGTCCGAGGGCACGAGGAAGCCCGTGTCGCCGTCGGTGATCAGGGCAGGGATGCCGCCCACGGCGGTCGAGACCACGGGCAGGCCGGTGGCCATGGCCTCGACCATGGAGAGCGGCAGCCCCTCCGACGTCGACGAGAGGACGAAGACGTCGCTCGCGGAGAGGAGCTCCGGGACGTCGTGCCGCTCGCCGGCGAACACGACGCGGTCGGTGATGCCGAGCTCCTCGGCGAGGGCGCGCAGCGAGGCGGCCTCCGGCCCGTCCCCGACGAGGAGCAGGCGCCCGCTCTCCGACAGGACACCCGCGTTCGCGGCCGCGCGGAGCAGGAGGGCGTGGTTCTTGACCTGGGACAGGCGCCCGACCGCCCCGGCGACCCACGCGTCCTGGGGGATGCCGAGCTCGGTCCGGATGCGGCGCCGGGCCGCGGAGTCCGGCCTGAACCGGGAGAGATCGATGCCGTTCAGGACGACGTGCAGCTTCGAGCTCGGGACCTCGTTGTGCTTCAGCATGAAGTCGGCCGTCGGCTGCGACACGGCCACGTGCGCGTCGGCGAGCTTGGCCGCGATGTGCCGCAGCCACGCCCGGCGGCCCTGATCGAACATGGCGCCGTGCAGCGTGTGGCACACGGGCACGCGGTGGAGCCGGCCCGCGGCCGTCGCGTAGATGAGCGGCAGCTGGTTGTGCGAGTGCACGATGGAGACACCGTGCTTGGCGAAGAACGCCGCGAGCTTCCCGGGCAGCTTGAGGTCGAAGCCGGGGCGCTTCGGGAGCATGTGGACCGCGACGCCGCGCTCCCGGAGCTGCGCGGCGCGCGGCCCGTCGGGGTTCGTCTCGATGCCCACGACCATCACCTCATGCCCCGCCTCGCGCTGCAGCCCGGCCAGATCCACCACGACCTGCTCCGCGCCTCCCACCTGGAAGGAGTTCAGCACGTGCGCGATCACAAGACGGTTGTGGCGCGCGCGGGTCATCGGTGCATGCTGGGTCGTCTTCATAGGGTAATCTACGCTCATGGTTCCCCTCTGGGATGCGCTCGGAGGCATGTGGTCTGACCTGAGAGAAACCCCTCCTTCGTGTCCTCGTTCACTGGGGGAAGTTACCACAGAGTCTATGAGGCTCGGAGGATTCTCTGTGAATCTCCTCAGCATGCCTCGTACCTCTGGGTTGAAGTGAGGGGATGCCTTCACCAGCCGGTGAGCTGACTACGTGAAAGCACTGCTGTGGCACATGACGACAGCTGTGACAAAGGGCACCACCGAGGCGTCGCGCGCCGCGGCCTCTCCCCCGAGCACAGCAGCCATGGCGCGCCGGAATTCCGGCACAAATCGCCGCGGCCGCGCATTTTTTTCGGTGCCGAAGAAGAGCCCAATGTTCACGTTGTCACCGCCCGGGCTCCTTGCGAAAAGCGTGCAAGCTGCGCCACGGTCCGGCCCGGCATCTGGACCGTGGTGGGTCGATGGCGGGATTTGTCCTACACTGTGGGCTTTGGGCGGCGTGCGGGGGCACCTCGCCGTCGTGGCGCGTCGCAGCGCGTCGGTGTCCGCGCCGGGGGGGAGGCTGCGAGCTCGTGACCGGTGACCGGTGGGCTCGGGTGGTGGCCCAATTTGCCCCGGAGTGATTCACATGAAGGCGGGAAGGCAGGAAGATCATTGATGTTTTCTTCCCGCCTTCCCGCCTTCATGTTCAAATCCGGCCACCGGCTGGGCTCGCGACGGTGGGGGCTCGCGGGTCTCGCCATGCTGGACGGCGGGACGGGGTGCGGCCTCTCGCCATGCGTGCGGTGCGCGAGGAGCAAGCTGAGGGGGTGAGCCAGCTGTCCCCTGTCCTCAGGGCCGTTGTGAAGGGGACAGGGGGCAGCTGGTCGAGAGGTGGGGCTCACGAGCCCGTGAGCATGGCCCTGCGGTCGATCGCCGTCAGCGCTCGGGCACCTCGGCGCAGACCGCGAACGTGGTCAGCGCCACCGTCTGCCCCTTCTTGCCGTAGCCGCCCTCGAACACGGCGGTCGAGGTCCAGCCCGCGCGGCCCTCGTCGGCGGCTTCGAGCGGCGAGTTCTCCACCACCCTGCTGGTCGCCTGGGCTCCGCCGGAGATCGAGAATCCGCCGCTGAGCACGACCTCACCCGCGTTGCAGAGCGCCTTGACGTTGACGAACGCGCTCGTCGGCCCTGCCTCGCGCGTCACCGAGACCACGCGGATCTTGGCGATGCCGGGCGACCCCATGGGCCCTTGCGGGCCGCGCTCGCCCCTCGGCCCCTGCGGACCCTGCAGACCCTGGGTGCCCTTGACGCCGTCGGCGCCCTTGAGGCCCTGGGGACCGATGGAGCCCGCGGGACCCGCGGGGCCCTGGGGACCGCGCTCGCCGCGCTCGCCCTTGGGGCCCTGGGGACCCTGCGGGCCCTGGGGACCGCGCTCGCCCTTGGTGCCTTGCGGACCCTGGAGGCCCTTGGTGCCGTCGACGCCCTTGTGGCCCTGGGGACCGATGGCGCCCGGAACACCCGCGGGGCCCTGGGGACCGCGCTCGCCGCGCTCGCCCTTGGGCCCTTGCGGACCCTGGGGACCCTGGGGACCGCGCTCGCCCTTGGTGCCTTGCGGACCCTGGAGGCCCTTGGCGCCGTCGACGCCCTTGTGGCCCTGGGGACCGATGGCGCCCGGAACACCCGCGGGGCCCTGGGGACCGCGCTCGCCGCGCTCGCCCTTGGGCCCTTGCGGACCCTGGGGACCGCGCTCGCCCTTGGTGCCTTGCGGACCCTGGAGGCCCTTGGCGCCGTCGACGCCCTTGTGGCCCTGGGGACCGATGGCGCCCGGAACGCCCGCGGGGCCCTGGGGACCGCGCTCGCCCTTGGGGCCTTGCGGACCCTGGGGACCGACCTCGCCCTTGGGGCCCTGGGGACCCTGAGGACCGCGCGCGCCGTCGGCGCCCTTGAGGCCCTGGGGACCGATCTCGCCCCTGAGACCCTGGGCACCCTGGAGGCCCTTGGCGCCGTCGACGCCCTTGTGGCCCTGGGGACCGATGGCGCCCGGAGCGCCCGCCGGGCCCTGGGGACCGCGCTCGCCACGCTCGCCCTTGGGGCCTTGCGGACCCTGAAGACCCATCTCGCCCTTGGGGCCCTGAGGACCCTGAGGACCGCGCGCGCCGTCGGCGCCCTTGAGGCCCTGGGGACCGATCTCGCCCCTGAGCCCCTGGGGACCCTGGAGGCCCTTGGCGCCGTCGACGCCCTTGTGGCCCTGGGGACCGATGGCGCCCGGAGCGCCCGCCGGGCCCTGGGGACCGACCTCGCCCTTGGGGCCCTGCGGACCCTGGAGCCCTTGCGGACCGCGCTCGCCCTTGGGGCCCTGAGGACCCATCTCGCCCTTGGGGCCCTGGGGACCCTGAGGACCCATCTCGCCCTTGGGGCCCTGGGGACCCTGAGGACCGCGCGCGCCGTCGGCGCCCTTGAGGCCCTGAGGACCGATCTCGCCCCTGAGACCCTGGGCACCCTGGAGGCCCTTGGCGCCGTCCGTGCCCTTGAGGCCCTGGGGACCGATGGCGCCCGGAGCACCCGCGGGCCCTTGGGGACCGCGCTCGCCGCGCTCGCCCTTGGGACCCTGAGGACCCATCTCGCCCTTGGGGCCCTGGGGCCCCTGAGGCCCACGCGCGCCGTCAGCGCCCTTGAAGCCCTGAGGACCGATCTCGCCCTTGGGCCCTTGAGGACCGCGCACGCCGTCGATGCCCTTGATGCCCTGCGGGCCGACGAGCCCCTGCGGGCCGACGAGCCCCGCCTGCCCCGGCGCGCCCGGCTCGCCGCGCTCGCCCTTGGGCCCCTGCGGACCCTGCGGACCCTGCGGACCGCGCTCGCCCTTGGGGCCCATGGGCCCCTGAGGCCCACGCGCGCCGTCAGCGCCCTTGAAGCCCTGAGGACCCATCTCGCCCTTGAGCCCTTGAGGACCGCGCACGCCGTCGATGCCCTTGATGCCCTGCGGGCCGACGAGCCCCTGCGGGCCGACGAGCCCCGCCTGCCCCGGCGCGCCCGGCTCGCCGCGCTCGCCCTTGGGCCCCTGCGGACCCTGGGGCCCTTGAGGACCCCGCTCGCCCTTGGGCCCCTGCAGCCCCTGCGGGCCTGGCTCGCCCTTGGGCCCCTGGGGCCCCTGGGGACCGCGCTCGCCCTTGAAGACCTGCTGACCCACGAAGCCCTTGCTCGTGCGGGGCTGGGACACCAGCTCCTCCGAGGCCTGGCACTGGCCCGGGCTGTCCACGCTGCGGAGCTGTCCAGTGTGCTGGTGCTTGCACGCGTAGCTCAGATGGGCGTCAGCCGTGCCCTGATCCGAATCGGCGGCCCAGACCACGCCTGCGCTGGCCATCACGCCCGCAAATCCGGCGACGATTCCAGCAGAAACCGCACTCGCTCGATACTTTCGCATGTGAGTCCGCCTTTCCATCGATTTCGAGCTTTGATGCGCTCGATTCCCGCAGACAGTCGTGTTCAGATCAGGTGGAGCCCACAGGCGAGCGAATCGGGCGAAGGGCGACTCCAGGGCGGATCTCCGCCCTGGCCCTGCCCCGACCTCTCGATGAAAGTCCCACCAATTGCCGGCACGAAAAGCCAGGGCGATGCGTCGATACGACACCCTGCGGGCCATGCCACGACGCGTGGCGCAATCAGGTGCCGCCAGCGCTCGAAGGCTCCAGTCGCCAACCCGCTGTGTCTGGAGCGATCCTAAGTTGATGGGGGCGGCTCACCAAGTCCCCTGCCGAGGGCTTGACGATCAGGGCTCCTGTCGATCCGCGGCCGCGTATGCGTGGAGCGCTGGGCGGCGGCCGCGCCCGCGAAGCCCGGGCGCGTCGCGGAATCAGAACGAAGCCAGCGCGCGGCGAATGCCTGGAGAAGCAGCGGCCCGCGCCCGCGCAATGGCGCCAGGAGACCATCTCCGCGAAATGAGGAGACGGCTTCAGCGTCCCGCGCGCGGGCCAGGTGTTCGAAGAGAAAAAATGAACCACAGAGGCGCAGAGGGCACAGAGGCGCAGAGGGCACAGAGGAGAGAGCAAGAAAGAGCTCTTTCTCCTCTTCTTCTCTGCGCCCTCTGTGGCTCTGTGGTTCGTCTTCTCTTGTTCTCGGGATTTCTAGGTTGACGAAGGAGGCCTCTGGCGAACGCGAGAGGCACCGCGGGTGCGCTCGGGGCTAGCCCCGCTAGGCGCCCACGCCCGCAGCGCCCGCGGCGATCGCCTCCGCGAAATTCCGCGAGAGCCTCCTCGCCGCCTCCCGGCCCGGCATCCCGGCGTGGGCCACGAGCGCCGGATCCACCTCGCGCCGCGCCTCCTCCTCGAGCGCCGAAAGCGCCTCGCGCCGCGCCTCGTCGACGCGCCGCAGCTCGGCGGCCGAGAGCCGCGGCCGCACCCAGACGTCGATCGCCCACGAGAGCTTCGCGTGCCGCGCCTCGTCGCGCGCGACGCGCGTCATCACGCGCCGGACCAGCGGATCGCGCGCGAAGCGCCCCTGCCACATGCCGACCAGCGCCCCGTACGTCTCCCGCACGCACCCCTCGGTCGCGTTGTCGATCGCGAGCTCCTCCAGCGATCGGACCGGCCTCGGCTCCACCCGCGGCGGCTGCCAGCGGCCGCCGTAACGCGCCGAGAGGCGCCGCATCACGCGCGCGTGCCGCACCTCGTCGCGCCCGGCGGCGCGCGCCCGCTCCACGAGCGGCCGCGGCGCCCCGTGGTGGGCGAGCTCGCGCCCGAGCACATCGAAGGCCCAGACGCTCGCCGCCTCGAGCCGCGCCACGTTCGCGAAGTACGCCCCCACCGGCGTCGCGCCCCGGCCCGCAGCCCGCAGCAGCCCCGCCGGCCTCCGGCCGACGCAGGCGCCGGACTCGGACTCGATCACCTCGGTCTCCAGCTCCTGCACGCCGCCGCCCGCGTCGACCCCGAGCACATAGAGCGTGCGCTCGATCGGAGCGCAGGTCGCCGTGTACCGCGTCGCGAGGACCTCGTACGCGTCGCCGTCAGGCCGGACGCCGCCCTCGTCGGGCTTGCCGCAGCGGACGGTGTAGCCTGCCAGCGACGCGGCGAGCACCGCGTCCGCGGGCGCGTCCACGGGGCCGAGCCACGCCCTCACCGCGTCCCGCGTATCGAGGACCGTCACCTCGTCGCCCGCGTTGACGATCAGGATGTGCTCCGGGCAAAAATCCACGCAGTCCCCGAGGCGGAACCCCTTCGTCGACGTGGCCGCCGCGATCTTCTCCTCGCATGCGGGCCTGTCCGCCGCCCCGGAGCACTTCTCGCCCACCGACTCGAGCGCGCTCGGCGTCGCCGCGCCCGACGGGCTCGCTATCACTCTCAGCTCTACGTAATCGGCAGGAGCCCCGGGCTCGGCGCCCGCCAGGTACGGCGTGCGCCCCTCGCTCGCGCAAGGGATGGGCTCGAAGACGCTGGTGTCGATCCCGCATCCGCCGACGAGGGGCGCGAGCGAGAGCGACAGGACACGAAGCAGGATTTTGTCGATGGGGTTCGAAGAGGCCATATGCGTCCTCACCCAACAAGTTCTGTGCCGGCGAGGACAGCGCGGAGGGCTCGCAGGCTCGCGCGGACGGCGAACGCTCGCTGGCCTGACATCGTCGTCGCACCGGACGCCCGCGGCACAGCCCGACGAGGGCGGCCGCCGTCGAGCGCGCCACGCGCCGGCCGCGCAGGCTCGAGGCGCGACCGCAGCCGCGCTGTGCCACGCGCGGGCCGGGGCCGACGCGATGCTGCGCCTGGCCGACCCCGCGGTGCATCGCCGTGGCGGACCCGGTAAGATGGCGGGATGGTCGCCCTCGACAGGAACGAGCCTGACGAAACCCCCGCTGTCCTCACGACGCAACGCCTGAGCCTCCGCCCCCACCGGCCCTGCGACGTCCCGTTCATGATGCAGCTGAACGCCGATCCCGAGGTGATCCGCTACACGGGCGACCCTGCGTTCGCCAGCGAGGACGAGGCGCGCGCGGTGATCGCGCGGCTCGCGCACCAGTTCGAGGCCTTCCGCATGGGCCGGTTCGTCGCCTCGGACCGGGAGACGGGGGAGAAGCTCGGCTGGTGCGGGCTGAGGTGGCACGAGGAGCTTGGAGTCGCGGATCTCGGATATCGTTTCTTCCGGAAGCACTGGGGCAAAGGCTACGCGACCGAGGCGGGCGCGGCGTGCATCCGGTATGCGTTCGAGGAGCTCGGGCTCCCGAGCCTCGTCGCCCACGCGATGCTCGAGAACACTGCGTCGGTCAGGGTGCTGGAGAAGCTGGGGTTCCGCCGGACGGGGCCGACCGTGTTCAAGGGGCTCGCGGCGGAAGAGTTCGTGCTGCCGAGGCCGGCGTGACGTCGAGGATGTCCGGCCTCTGACGGCGGGCGACGCGGCTCACTCGGGCAGCAGGTAATCGAACGGCTCGCCCACGTTGCCTACCCAGTCCGTGGGGCGCACGCAGAACCGGGCCGGCAGGTCGCGGGGGTCGAGGAAGATGGGGATCCGCCGGTACCTGCGCCACTCGGCCGCCGGATCGTCGCAATCGGTCGTGTCCGGGGGGCCGAAGCGGTACTCGAAATCCGCGTGCTCCGGCAGGGAGAAGATCGGCTCGACGCGCATGCCCTCGGCGGCGTCGCCCCCGCGCGAGAGCGCGGGCCGGCGCGACGGCGGGGTCGTGTCGATCGTGGTGAGGACGACCGTGGGGAACGAGAGCGGCTGCCACGCGGCGTCGGGCGTCGCCGTCGGGCCGGCGATCGCGCAGAGCAGGTGGACCCCCTCGGCCTCGGGCAGCGCGATGGCCGAGAGGTCCTGGGAATCGAGCTTGATCGGCGCCGAGTAGCCCTCTTGCCGGCGGCAGTCGACCTCGCCGGCGCGCCCCAGCTTGTAGCGGAAGAACCCGAGCGCGTCCCGCGCGCCCAGCGTCACCTCCCAGGTGTTCGTCGCGCCCGTCGCCGGATCGCTCGGCCGCTCGCGGGGAGCGGGGTAGGTCAGCACGTCGAGCGCCCGGCCGGCGTCGAGGGCGCAGCCCTCGCGATCCAGCGCGAAGCGGCCGTCGTCCCCGAAGCAGGCGCTCACGCCGGTGACGTCGACGGCGTAGCTCGCGCCCTCGACCGACACGCCGGGCGGCGCGCCGACCTCGCAAGGCCTGCCGAGGAAGCAGTCGCCGTCGGGTGGGCTCCCCAGGGTCGTGGTGTTGACGACCGCATAGACCCGCTGCGCGTCGTCCAGCAAAGGCGAGCCCGAGCTGCCGTTGGCGATGTCGGCGCAGCGGTTCCGGTGCGCGCCGAACCAGTGCCAGCGATACTCGACGATATCGAAGGTGCCCTCCTCGCTGCAGCGGGCGCGCCGCAGGAACTCCACGTCGAGCTGCGGCGCGCCCACCACCGACACGCGCCCCCCCGGCGGCGGCGCCGAGGGCGCGAGCCCGAGCGCGACGACGCCGCGCTCCGCGAGGGCGCCGATCGTGGTGTCGAGCTCGACCACCGCGAGGTCGGTGCCCTTCATCGTCGCATAGCGGATCGCCTTCGCCGGCACCTCCACCTGAGCGCCCTCGGTGTCGCGGAAGTAATTGAAGATCATCCGCAGCTGCGGGGTCGCCTCGGTGTCCACGAACACCGCGTTTGCCGCGGTCTCCGCGGCCCACTCGTGGGTGCAGTGAGCGTTCGTGAGCACGTGGGCCGGCGCCTCGGGGCGCCCCGCGGGGTCGACGAGGAACGCCGTGCAGGCCCCGGAGCCGAGCCCGCCGCTCAGCCGGCCCACCGCCCTGAAAGGCGCGCTGGCCTCGTCCCGCCCCGAGAGGAGCTCGGACTCCCCGTCCCCCGGCCCGCTCCCGCCGGCGCCGCCAGCGCCGGCCTGGCCCCCGGCGCCGGCCTCGCCGCCAGCGCCGGCCTCGCCGCCGGCGCCGGCCTGGCCCCCGGCGCCGGCCTCGCCACCTGCGCCGGCCTCGCCGCCAGCGCCGGCCTGGCCCCCGGCGCCGGCCTCGCCGCCAGCGCCGCCCGCCCCGCCGCCGCCCTGGCCGCCCGCGTCGCCGGGGGGCGACGACGGCGCGCAGGACGCGGACACGAGGCCGGCGCAGGAGAGCAGCCCTGCGATCATCAGCGAGAGAGGACGCGACGTCATCGATCGAGCTCCTTGATGGCGAGACGCCGTAGCTTACCCGCCGCCCCTGCAGCTCGCCCGGCGCGATCCTGCTCGAGCGGCCCGCGCCCCTCCTTGACGGGCGGCTGAGGCCGCTTCATAAGTTGGTTGTACGACCAACCAACAAACCGGCGCCAGCGAGCGCAGGAGCGGCAGGATGCCTCGCCCCTCGAACACCGCGGAACGTCGAGCCCAGATCGCGCGCGCTCTCCTGGAGGTCATGGCGGAGCGCGGCTACGAGGGGGCGTCCATCGGGGCCGTCGCCGCGGCGGCCCACATCGCGCCGGGGCTGGTCCACTACCACTTCGAGAGCAAGCGAGAGATCCTGCTCGCCGCCGTCGAGCTGCTCGCGCGGGACCATGAGGGTCGGATCGAGCGGCGGCTCGCCGCCGCGGCGGGCGATCCGGAGGCCGAGCTCCGCGCGTTCATCGACGCGCACCTGCGGGTGGGCGAGGGGGCCGACCCGCGGGCGCTCGCCTGCTGGATCTGCGTGAGCGGCGAGGCGCTCCGGGACGCCGATGTCCGGAAGGCGTTCGCGGGCGCGCTCGAGGGCGCGGTGAAGAAGCTCGCCGCGATCGTGCGGCGCGGCGCGCGGGCGCGGGTGTTCTCCTGCGCGCGGGGCGACGTGGACGCCGCGGCCGCGGCGATCGTGGCCGCCATTCAGGGGTACTTCGTGCTCGCCGCCACGGCGCGCGAGCTCATCCCCCCGGGCTCGGCCGCCGGCGCGACGTGGGCGATGGCGTCGGGGCTCCTCGGCCTCTCCTCCGCCGCCAGGAAGGCGAGCCGCTGATGCGCTCTCCCCACCTGTCCTGGCGACGCCTCGGGCTCTTGGCGTCGCTGTATATGTGCCAGGGGCTCCCGTTCGGCTTCTTCACCCAGGCGCTCCCGGTCCTCCTGCGCAAGCAGGGGATCTCGCTCGAGGGCATCGGGCTCGCCTCCCTGCTCGCGCTCCCGTGGGCGCTCAAGTTCCTCTGGGCGCCGCTCGTCGATCGCTTCTTCTTCCCCCGGCTCGGGCGCCGCCGCTCGTGGATCCTCCCCTTGCAAGGGCTCACGATCGCGGCGCTCGGGCTGCTCGCGCTGCGGGACCCGGGGGAGGGGCTCTCCTCGGTGCTCGCGGCGGTGCTGATCGTCAATCTGCTCTCCGCCACCCAGGACATCGCCACGGACGGCCTGGCGGTGGACCTGCTGGCGCCGGGCGAGCGGGGCCTGGCCAACGGCATCCAGGTGGCCGGGTATCGGGCCGGGATGATCGTGGGCGGCGGGGCGCTGCTCGTCCTCTTCGACCGGCTGGGCTGGGGGCTCACCTTCGCGCTCATGGCGCTGTCGATTGCCCTGCTGAGCATTCCCACGCTGCTCGCCCGCGAGGCGGCGAGTGGGCGCGAGGGCGCTCGCTCCTCCTCGGTCGTCGCCATCGCCACCTCGTTCTGGAAGCGCCCTCATGCCCGGCAGGTGCTCGCGCTCATCGTCGTTTACAAGCTCGGCGACGCCTTCGCGGTGGGCATGCTGCGGCCGTTTCTCGCCGATCTCGGCCTCTCCCTCGCGGACATCGGGTGGCTCCTTGGGGCGGTGGGGTTCGTCGCGGGGCTGCTCGGCGCGCTGGCCGGCGGGGCGCTGGTGCTGCGGCTCGGGCGGCGCTCGTCGCTGGTCGGCTTCGCCGTCCTCCAGGCGGCGAGCGTGCTCGGGTACGCGTACGCCGCCCGGGCCGAGGCAGGGGTGCCGCTGCTGGCGGCGCTCTGTGCGTTCGAGCACTTCGCCGGCGGGATGGCCACGGCGGCGCTCTTCACGTGCATGATGGACTGGACCGATCGGGAGAGCGCCGCCACGGATTACACCCTCCAGGCGAGCGCGATGGTGATCGCCACGGGGGTCGCCTCGGCGGCGAGCGGGTTCTCCGCGGGGCGCCTCGGCTATCCGCTGCACTTCAGCCTGGCGGCCGTCCTGGCGGCGCTCTCGCCGGTCCTCGCATTCCTCCTGTTTCCGAGCGCGCGCTTCACGTCGAAGCTCGCGCTCGAGGAGGCATCCCAGGGCCAGAGCGACAGGCTCCCTGCTCGGGCGCCCTACCTCACTGGCCGGTGTACGAGACGCGGTAGATGATGCCGCTCGTGTCGTCGCTCACGAGGAGAGACCCGTCCGGCATCTGGAGGAGCCCGGCGGGGCGGCCGAAGGTGGCGCGGCCGTCCTCGATCAGCCATCCGGTGATGAAATCCTCGAAGCCCGTCGGCGTGTGAGTCGCGTCGTCGAAGAGGACGCGCACCACCTTGTAGCCCACCGGCGGGTAACGGTTCCACGAGCCGCGCATCGCGACGAACGCGTCGTTCTTGTACTCGGCCGGGAACTGGTCGCCCGTGTAGAAGCGGAAATCGATGGGCGCGCTGTGCGCGTCGTAGATGAGCACCGCGGGCTCGGTGGCGGCGGCGTATTCCTGTTTCGTCGTGTCGGGCGGGTCGTCCATGATCGGATCGAGCCCCCGCTCGCCGGGGCCGCTCGAGTACACATAAGGCCAGCCGTAGTTGTTGCCCTCGACGAGCCGGTTGAGCTCCTCGGGAGGCACGACGTTGCCGCGCTGGTCGCTGCCGTGATCCATGCCCCAGAGCTCGTCGGTGCCCGGGTACCAGTCGAAGCCGATGGTGTTGCGCAGGCCCTTGGCGAAGACGGTGCGGTCCTGCTGCGTCTGGGGGCCGAGCGATGGGTCGATGAGCAGCAGGGCGGCGTGCTCGGGGTTCGTCTCGGCGCACGCGTTGCAGCTGCTGCCCACCGAGAACAGGAGGGATGTCCCGTCGGGGGTGAAGCGCATCGTGCGCTTGCCGTGCTGGCCGCCGTCGGGCAGATCGGTGATCAAGGTCGACGCGTCGCCGAGGCGGCCGTCGCCGTCGATGGGGGCGGCGTAAAGGCTCGTCGCTGTCGCCAGGTACATGGTGTCGCGTTCGGCGTTGAGCGCGATGCCGTGCAGGGTCTGGAAGCCCGGACCCCCCGTGAACACCTTCGTCGACTCGTCCGCCGCCCCGTTGCCGTCGGTGTCGCGCAGGAGCAGCACGTCCCCGGTCGTCGGCCGCGTGACGTACACCCCGCCGCCGGGGGCGAGCTCCATCATGCGCGCATTGTCGGCCCCTCTCGCGAACACGCTGATCGTGAACCCCGGCTTCGTCTTGAGCTTTTCGAGCAGCTCGTCGGAGAACGGCCGCTCCTCGGGCCGGAAGGTGTTGTCGTTCTCCGGGCTGTACCCCCCGGCGCCGCCGCTGCCGCCCTCGCCGCCGCTGCCGCCCTCGCCGCCGCTGCGGCCTTCGCCGCCGCCGCCGCCCTCGCCGCCGCTGCCGCCGCCTGCGCCCTGGCCGCCCCCTCCTGCCTGCGCGCCCTGATCCGATGGCGCGCCGCCGCTCCCTCCGGAGCCGGCCTGGACGTCGGCGGGCTGAACGCCGCCTTCCTCGCCGCACGCCGCGACGAGCAACAGGATGAGCCAAGGCGCAAATTGCCGTTTCATGCGAGCGACCCTTTCCGCAAGAGAGGCCCCGGGGGCGTCGGGGAGCGCCCTCCGCCCGGAACCCTCGCTGGATGACCTTGTTCGGGCGAGGACCGAAGCACGCCGCGTACCTGTTGGGAGCCCGGCGGGTAAGCGAGGACCTCTTACAAACTGGCTACCCGCGCGCTGTGGCACGATGGCTCGGCGCCGGCCGGCGCGTGGCAGAAAGGCACGCCGGCGCGCCGCGCCGCCGAGCGTCGCGCGCCCTGCTACAGTGCGGCCCATCGTGCACGCCACCACGAAGCTGATGCTCATCCGGCACGGGGAGACCGACGACAACCGCGCGCAGGTGTTCCAGGGACAGGCGGGGCGCGGGCTCAACGCGCGGGGGCGCGAGCAGGCGGCGCGGCTCGCGGCGCGGTTCGCCGGCGCGCGGCTCCGGCTCGCGGCCGTCTACTGCTCCGACCTCGAGCGCGCCGAGGAGACGGCGGCGCGCCTCGCCTCGGCGCTGGGCCTCCGGGCCGTCGCGGACCCTGCGCTGCGGGAGGTGAGCCTCGGCGCCTGGCAGGGGCTCAGCCGCGGCGAGGTGCAGGCGCGCTTCCCGGAGGAGTGGGCCGCATGGCGGAGCGGCGTCGACGTCCGGCGCGGGGGCGGCGAGACGTACGCGGAGCTCGGCGATCGCATGATGCGCGCGCTCGACCGGATCGCGGAGCGGCACGCCGGCGAGGCCGTCGGGGTCGTCTCCCACGGCGCGGCCATCAAGACCGCGGTCGGGCGGATGCTCCAGATGGACGGGAGCGGGCTGAAGGCGCTCCAGGTGCCGGCGAACACGGGCGTCTGCCTGATCGAACACGACCCGAAGAGCGGCTATCGCGTCGTCGTCTGGAACGACGCCGCTCACCTCGGCGACGCGCTGGTCGAGGCGCTCTCCGCGCCTCCGGCGTGAGGCGCGGCGCGGGCGGCCCGGGGACCACGCAGCGCTCAGAGCGCCGGGGTCGAGCGGAGCGCGGCCGCCTGGCGGGCGGACATGCAATGCTTGATGCCCTCCTTCAGGCTGCGCAATGGCCGGAGGTCGTCCAGCTCGACGCCGAGCGCGACGAACGTGCGCGCGATATGAGGGCTGATGCCCGTCACGATGCAGGAGCAGCCGAGCAGCCGCACGGCCCTGGCCACTCGGGCCAGGCGCGCCGCGACCTCCTCATCGATGGCCGGCAGCCCGGTCACATCGAGGATGATCCAGCGGGCCTGCGCCTCGACGATCCGGCGGAGCAGGCCTTCCATCATCTCGGTCGCCCGCGCGGCGTCCACGGGCCCGACGATCGAGAGCGCGAGGATCTCGTCCCAGATGTCCACGATGGGCAGCGACAGCTCGCGGATGGTGATGCGCTGGCGCTCGATGGTCTGGAGCTGCTGCTCGAGGTCGACCTTGGCGGCGCGCAGCTCGCGGAGCGCCTCCTCGCGCTGGGCGAGCGACTCCGTCTTGGCCTGGGACGCGGCCGCGGACGTGCTGAGCGCCGCCTCGAGCTCCTTCTGCGCGACCTTCCTCTCATCGATCTCCTGCTCCAGACGCTCCTTGGCGCTGTTCAGCAGCGCCGACCGCTCCCGGAGGGCCCGCTGGATGCGGCCGAGGAGGACGTGGAACATCGCGAGCAGCACCGCGCTCACGCCGGCGAACGCGGCGCAGCCTGCCGCGAGCTGCGCGCGGGCGGCGGCGGCGATGTTCGTCACGTCGCGCATCACGAGCAACTTCGCTGTTTCGAGGGCCCGGACGTCATCGATCGGGAGCAGCATGCACTGCAGGACGCGGCCGTCCGCCCGGATGGTCGCGGTCGGCGCGTCGAGGGCCAGGCCCTGCCGCGATAGCAGCGCGGAGAGCTCGTCGGGGATCGCCTGCACCGTGCTGAAGACGGAGACGATCGAGGGGAGCGTGTCCCAGGGCGGCAGCCTCTGTTTCTGGGCGGTCGGCTCCCAGAGCTCTCGCTGCACGTACCGCTTGTCGACGAGGATGACGAGCTCGACCCCCGGGACGTCGCGCAACGAGGCGGCGACGTGCTCGAACTCCTTGCCGAGCTCGATGTACCCGAGGAGGCGTCCCCCGGAGCGCCAGGGCACCACATAGCGGAGGGTGTATGTGCCGAGGGGCCCCTGCTCGTTTCCGAAGCTCGGCTGTCCCGTCCGCTCCGCTTCCAGGAGCGTGACTCGAGAGATCGTGTCGCCGAAACGGGGGGGCTCGTGAACCCGCAAAAAGCTCACGCGGTCGGGAGCATGAAAGTAGAGGTGGGTGATCCCGGCGCGCGCCTTGAGCTCCTGGAGAAGCGGCGCCCCCCGCTGGAGGAGCGCCTCGCGGTCCCCGCGGAGCATGGCATCTTCGAGGACCGGATCCCGCTCGATGGCGCTCATCAGCGAGCTCAGGGTCTCGACGTTGTCGATGAGCGCCCGCCGGAGGAGCTCCGTTGTGCGCTCGGTGTCCTGCCGGATCGCCTCGTCGCGCCGTGAGGCGAACACGCTGTACGTGGTCGCCACATAGAGTGCGAGCAATAAGGCCAGCGCGAGCGCCAGAGGGATGAGCACTCTGAGACGTACGTTGTGGTCCGCGTCCTCGCGGACTGCACTGCGATCCTCCATGAGCCTCCTCCCACGTCCCGGGCCTCGCCGGGGTCGGCGCTCGCCTGCGATGCGCCCCAGCCGGGGCCCCCGCTGGCCGGTGGACACATGCGCCCGTCACGTGGAACGGTTCTACACCTCCCGGCGCGATGAAGATACTGCTGTCAGAAAGAGACGACGAGATCTCCCGGCGCGCGTCTATCACGCTCACCTGGGGCAGCTCGCCCGGCATCGATGACGTGGAGATGGACGGAAATGTCTGCCGAAATCGCCGAGGCGTCCGCGAGAGAGCGCTTTCGATCCGGACGGGTAATTGTCCGGCGTTGTATGGCGAAGTGGACCTGCTGAGATTGAACGAGGCGTAACGCGGCGATGATCCTCTGGTAAATCCGTCGCAGGGGATCGCCAGAGTCGTACCTTCCCAGGATCCGGCCTGGCCCTCGAGCGTCACGGAAGGGGCAGCGCAGCAGGTCGAGCCCCCGCAGCGGCTCCAGGTGAACGACTACGCCGGCGGGCGCGCGGCGCCCAGGCCGTCCGTGTCGGTCTCCGCCTCGGCCGCGTTCAAGGGGAGCTCCACGATGAACGTGGCGCCGGCGCCCGGCGCGCTCTCCACGCGGATGGTGCCGCCATGCGCGGTCACGATCCATCGGACGATGTAGAGCCCGAGGCCGAGGCCGCCGAAGTTCCGGACCGACACCGCGCGCTCGAAGCGCTCGAAGATCCTCGCCTGATCCGCCTCCGCGATGCCCATACCGTGATCGCGGACCACGAGCAGGGCCCGATCGGCCTGGCCGCGCACCATGACGTGAATCGGGCCGCCGGCGCCATATTTCATCGCGTTCGACAGGAGGTTGATGAGGACCTGCTCCATGCGCGACGGATCCCAGCGCCCGACCACGGCCTCGTCCAGATCGAGCTGGACGCCGCAGCGCGCGTCGGCGAGCTGCTGGCTCATCCGCTCGACGATCTCGCGCACCAGGGCCGCCAGATCGACCGGCGCGCGCGCGAGCGTCAGCTGCCCGGCGCTCAGCCGCGTGACGTCGAGCAGCTCGTTGACGAGGTGCGCGAGCCGCGCTATCTGCCGATTCAAGACCTGCAGCGCCGCGTCGAGGCGCTCGGGGGCGAGCTCGGAGCGCTGGTAGCGCCGCAGCAGCCGCTCGATGAGGTGCGCCTGCATCTTGAGCGAGGTCAGCGGGGTCTTGAGCTCGTGCGAAGCGACGAGGAGGAACTCGTCCCGCCGCTCGATCGCCTGCTGGGCCTCGGCGAACAGACGGGCGTTGTCGAGCGCCAGCGCCGCGCGGGCGCCCAGCTCCTCGGCCAGCCACAGGTCGGCTGGGCCGTAACGGCGCTGAGGCCCCATCAGCAGCAGGAGCATGACCCCGAAGCAGCGGTCGCGCGCGAGGAGCGGAACCCGGATGAAGGCGTGAACGCCGAGCTGCCCGAGGAGCGGCGCGGCGCCGAGGTCGCCGACCTCGGGCGGCGTCGGCGCCGCCGTCGTCAGGGGCCGCACCGCGTCCCTCACGGCGTCGACGAGCTCCGCGGGCACGCCTGCGATGGCCGTGTGCCCCGGGGCGTCGGGATCGAGGCGCATGTCGACGACGCACCGGTCGGCCAGCTCGGGGACCGCGAGCTGGGCCACGCTCTCGAGGGTCGCGCTGTAGCCGAGGGCCATCAGCCTGCGGCTCGCCTCGGCCAGGAAGCGCTCGGCCCGCTCGGCCCGCTTGCGCTCGGTGATGTCGGTGGAGATGCCGCACAGCACGCCCGACATGACCCCCTCGCCGAGCGGGAACTTGACCGAGAGGAAGGTGCGCGGTCCGTCCGCCAGCAGCACCTCCTCCTCGCACTCCAGCGGCTCGCCCGCGTCGAACACGCGCCGGTCGTTGTCCTGGAGGGTCCCGACGGTCGGCCCAGGAAAGAGCTCGGCGTCGGTCTTTCCGAGGACCTCGTGGCGCGGCAGGCGCACGAGGTGGCCCGCCTGACGGTTGACGAGCACATACCGGCCCTCGCGGTCCTTCAGGTAGATGGCCGCGGCCGAGTTGTCGACGATCGCCTGGAGGGTGGCCTGGTTCGCCTGGAGCGCCTGCTCCGCCCGCCGGCGCTCGGCGTTCTCCTGCTCGACCTGGGAATAGAGCATGGCGTTCTCCAGCGAGATGGCCGACTGCGAGGCGAGCAGCTCGAGCACGCTGAGCCGCGCCGGGGTGAACGCGCCGGCGACGAGCTTGTTCTCGAGGTACAGCAGGCCGAGCAAGCGGGCCTGCTGCACGATGGGGAGGCACAGCACCGATCTCGGCTGCTTCCGGGCGAAGTACGCGTCCTCCGAGAACGGGTGCCGGGCGGCGGCGTCGTCGAGGAGCACGCGCTCATGGCTGCGACGAACGTAGTTGAGGATGGACCGCGGCAGCGCCGCCGCCTCCGCCTCGCCCGCGTCGAGCAGCCGCGCCGCGCCGCCGGACGCCGCGATCGCCGCCGCGGTCGACAGGCGATCTTCCCGGACCAGGAGCACATAGCCCTCCTCGGCGCCCGCGTGCTCGACCACGATGCGCAGCAGCATCTCGAGCAGGCGCGGGAGCTTGAGCTCGCCGGAGATGCTCTGCGCGGCCTTGACCACCGAAAGGACGTCGAACTGCTCGGCCCGCACGGCGAAGGTGACCGTGGGCGCGATCGGCTTGCGCTCGACGAGGAAGGGATAGCGCTGGTCGAGCTGCTCCACCTTGGCGTGGGCGCCCCAGCGGAAGTAGGCGGCGCGGGCCTTCTGCAGGTAAGCGTCGGCGGGCGTGGACAGGCCGCGCGCGCGGTAGAACCCCGCGGCGAGCTCGCAGGCGATCGCCTCGTGCTGGACGAAGCCGTGCTCGCGCGCCGACGCGATGGCCTGCTCGTAGCGCCGGACGGCCTCCCCCTCCCGCCCGAGGAGCCGGGCGATCTCGGCGCAGACGAGGGCGTGCTTGTGGAGGAAGTTCGGAGGACAGCTCTCCGCCCACTCGCCGAGCCGCCGCTCGCAGTCGAGCAGCGCTCGGGGGAGCTCCTCGGGCGGCGACGCCTCGTCCGAGACCGCGGCGAGCGCGAGCGCGTGGACATAGAAGCTCTCGACGACGAGCGCGTGCGCGTCGTTCCTCCAGTCGTAATCGACGACCAGGCGGGACGAGGCCGCGAGCGCCTCGGCCGGAGCGCCGAGGACGAACCGCGCCTGCGCCTTCAGGCTGAAGTAGATGCTGTGCGCGCTGCCCGCGGCCCCTGAGAGGAGCCAGCCCTCGAAGGCCTCCTGGTCGAGCTTGGACCCGTCCAGCATCGGAAAATCGACCGGCCGCCCGCGCAGCGCCTGGATGAGGTACCGGACGCCGAGCAGGGCGCCATGAACGAACGTGTAGCCGGCCCTGCGCACGAACCCCATCCGGTCCTCGGTCTGGTGGAGGACGTCCTCCAGCGGCTCGCCGCAGAGCAGCGGGAACGCCGCTGCCCAGATGCAGTTGTAACAGGCGTTGTTCCAGTCGCCGCACTCGACCGCGGCGTTGAAGCCGAGGCGGGCATAGGAGAAGGTCTCCCGGTAGTGGCGCGTCCAGAAGATCACCTGCTGCGCGAGCAGCGTGAACACCGAGGCCTTCGTGGCGAGGACGGGGCTCCTGTCCGCCAGGTCGTAGGCGAGCTTGCCGAACAGATACGCCTCTTCGTATCTCCCGAACTTCGGGGCGAGCACCCTCGCGAAGGCGGCATACGCTTGGGCGGAGGTCTCCGCGTTGCCGTGGCGCAGGCTGAGCTTGACCATGCGCACGACGAGCAGATAGTGCAGGTTCTGGTCGACGAAGAAGGCAGGGATCATGACGCCCCGGAGGACGCCCATCGCGACCTTGATCTCCGGGTGTGTCATGGCGGGCAGATCGAGCAGGCCCTCGATGCGCCGGTCGCCCAGGAGCTGCCAGACGGCCTCGGTCTCCTCTTCGACCTGCGGGTCGGTGACGGGGAGCGACACCTCGACGTCCCAGGCGCGGAGGCACGAGAGCCCGATCTCCACGGCGCGCGCGGGTCGCCCGCGGGTGGCGTTCAGCGCGACGGCGAGCTCGACGACCGCGGCCCGTTCGGCTCTGCTCCTGGCGCGCTCGGTGAGCTCTGCGAGCAGCCGCTCGGCCTCGTCGAAGCTGCCGGTGACGTACGCGGCGCGCGCGCGCTCCAGGCCGAGGTCGTAGGCGAGCTCGTAGTGCGTCTCCCAGCGCTCCTCGGGGAGGAGCGCCGTGCCCGCGGCGAAGAGGGACGCGGCCGTCTCGTGGGCCGCCGCCGCCTCGGCCCTCCTGCCGGCGCGCAGGTTCAGCGCGGCGAGCTCGGCCCGCTCTGCCGGAGAGCGGATGAGCGCGGCGCCGCGGTTGAGGTGGCCCACGATGTCGAAGAGCGTCTCCTCGCGCTCCGCCGCGCTCCGCCCCTCCAGCAGCAGCCGGCCGATACAGAGGTGCACCTCGGCGAGCTGCGCCGCCGGGATGAGCGCCTGGGCGGCCTGCTGCACCCGGTCGTGGACGAACCGGTACGCGCCGTTCCGGCGGAGCAGCAGCCCTTCTCGCGCGGCCTCCGAGAGCGCCTCGGAGAGCTCCGCCGCGGGGCGCTTCGCGACCACCGCGAGGGTGTCGAGTGTCAGGCTGCTGCCGAGGCACGCGGCGAGCTTGAGCGCGTCCTGCGCCGGGGCCGAGAGCCGCTTCAGCTTGCCCACCATCAGATCGACGACGTTGTCGCTGAAGCCCTTGTCGCGGATCGCGGCGATGTCCCAGCGAAAGGCGCCCGCCTCGGCGTCGAAGGCGATGAGCCTCCCCTGGTGCAGCTCGATCAGGAACTGGATCGCGAAGAAGGGGTTGCCGCCGGTCTTCTCGTGGACGAGCTGGGCGAGCGGCTCGACCTGCTCGGCCGGGGCGTGGAGCGCGCCGGCGACGAGCGCTCCGACGTCGGACGCGGAGAGCGGCGCGAGGACGATGTCGCTGACCAGGGCGCCGCGCCGCCGCGCGTCGGCCACCATGAGCGCGAGCGGGTGCGCCGGGCCGACCTCGCTGTCCCGGAAGGCGCCGATCAGCAAGAGGTGCTCGGCCTCGGCGTAGGTGACGAGCTGCTCGAGCAGCTGGAGGCTCCCGGCGTCGGCCCACTGGAGATCGTCGAGGAAGAGCACCATCGGGTGCTCCTCGTGGACGCACGCCGCGACGAAGCGCTGGAGCGTCGCGTGGACCCGGTGCCGGGCCTCGACCGCGGGGAGCTCCGGCGCGGGCGGCTGCGGGCCGAGGAGCAGATCGAGCTCGGGGAGCACGCCGGCGAGCAGCCCGCCGCTCGCGCCGAGCGCCTCCCGCAGGCGCTGCCTCCAGCGCTCGAGCTCCTCCTCGCTCACACACAGGATCTCCTGCACGAGGCCGCGGAACGCCTGGAGGAAGGCGTGGTACGGGACGTCCCGCTTGAGCTGCTCGAACTTGCCCGAGAGGAAGAAGCCCCGCTCGCGCACGACCGGCCGGTGCAGCTCGGCCACGAGCGACGACTTGCCGACGCCCGAGTACCCCGACACGAGCACGAGCTCCGGCCGGCCGTGGGCCACCACGCGCTCGAAGACGGCGAGCAGCGCCTCGACCTCGCGCTCGCGGCCGTAGAGCCGCTCCGGGATCTGGAACCGAGCCGAGGCGTCGCGCTGCCCGAGCGGAAAGGCCTCGACGGCGCCGCGCGACCGGAGCTCGGCGAAGCACCGGTCGAGGTCGTGCTGCAGGCCGAGCGCGCTCTGGTAACGCTCCTCCGCGGCCTTGGCCAGGAGCTTGAGCACGATCGCCGACAGCTGCGGGGGGATCGAGGGGACGAGCGCGTGCGGCGGGGGCGGCGTCAGGGCGATGTGGCAATGCACCCACTCCACGGGATCGCTCGCCTGGAAGGGCAGGGCGCCGGTCAGCAGCTCGTAGAAGGTGACGCCGAGGGAGTAGAGGTCGGACCGCTCGTCGATGGAGCGGTTCATCCGGCCGGTCTGCTCCGGCGCCATGTACGCGAGCGTCCCCGCGATCAGCGCGTCGTCGGCGAGGTCCTCCGGCCCGCGGGGCGAGGTGCAGGCGATCCCGAGATCGGTGATCTTCACCTCCCCGGTGTCGGGGTTGTAAAGCAGGTTCTGGGGCTTGATGTCCCTGTGGACGATGTGGTGCCGGTGCAGCTCGGCGAGCGCGGCGGAGAGGCGCAGGGCGAGGGGGAAGAAGCGCTCGAGCGGCATCGGCCCGCGCTGGAGCAGGTCGAGCGAGCGGCCGCCGAAGTCCTCCAGGACCAGCGCCACCTGGTCGCCGAACGCCTCGATCGCGTGCGCCTTGACGATGACGGGCGCGGCGAGCCCGCTCGCCACCTCGTGCTCGTGGTGGAGCCGCCCGAGGGCGTGGGGGCTCGCGTGGTCGCGCCGCAGGACCTTGAGCACGACCGGCCGGCCGTCCTCCGCGCGCCTGGCTCGGTAGAGGATCGTATCTGCCCCGGTGTGCAGGACCTCCAGCACGAGGTAGCGTGAGCTCTGGGGCATAGGGAGATCTTCGAAAGCCGGGCGGCTCCCGAGGCGCCGACGTGGGGCCTGATGTTGCCAAAAGTGCAGCGCTTCGCCACGGACAAATGGCGGTGCGGCGCCGCGTCGGCTCGCTTGCTGCGCGCTCCCATCAGCCCCCGACGTCCGTCCCGTTCGTAACGATACTGCGGGGGCGGACCCGTTTGTGGTCGAACGCGATCGCGAGGACATGGCCGGAATCGGCCCCGCAGCGCCGTGCGCCCTGGGAAGCCAACACGAGGTGCACCACGGACATCCACGCTTGGACCGACCGCTGCATTCTTGGGCTCAGACCACTCGCCATCGTGAGATGTGGTATCTGGGTCGCCTGCGCCAGGTCATGTGATCTCCCGGGCATACGGACAAATGGCGCCGAGCCGGCTCGCGGTGGTGCTCAAATTTGCCCGGAGAGAGTTCACATGAAGGCGGGAAGGCAGGAAGACGATTGATTTTATTTTTCTTCCCGTCTTACCGCCTTCATGTTCAATTTCGAGCACTGCCCGGCTCGCCTGCGGCGCCCTCCCGATCAGGCCTGCGGAGAGCGGCCGTCGCGCCGCGGGACGCCGTACCTGGACAGCACCTCACGGACGCGATCCAGCGGAATGGCCTCCACCGTACGGCCGTTTCCCGAGGTGGTTTCGGCCGTGAAGAGCGAGTTGTAGATGGCCTCTTCGGTCGCCTCGATCACGGCCTGGAACAGCGCCGAGGTCTCCTCGTTGGCGAGCTCCGTCGTCACGAGCCGTCTCGCGCCGGAGGGGCGCCGGACCGAGGCGCTCGTCGAGAAGGCCACCGCGTAGTCCCCGGAGCCGCTGGCGGCGGAGGAGCCCGTGCGCGCCAGGCCGAAGAGCGCGCGCGCCGCGAGGCGACCGAGGTTGCGATCCGACAGCGGCGCGTCGGTCGCGACCACGATGAGGATGGACCCGCCGCCCGGGTCCGGATCGAGCTCCGCGCGGAAGGCGTGCTGCCCGAGCTCCTCGCCGACGGGCGCTCCCATCACCTGCAGCACGCCGCCGAAGTTCGACTGGACGAGCACGCCGACGGACGCGCCGCCGAGCGACGGCGGCAGCGCCCGCGAGGCGGTGCCGATCCCGCCCTTCCATCCGAACGCGACCGTCCCCGTGCCCGCGCCCACGCACCCCTCCGGCACGGGCCCCTCGCGCGCCGAGGCGAGCGCCGCGCGCACGTGCGCGGCGGTGATCGGCCGGCGCCGGATCGCGTTGAGCACGCCGTCGTTGGTCTCGCCGACGACCGGGTTGAGCGAGCGCACCTCCTCCATGCCCGGCTGCTCCAGCATCCACTCGACGAGGGCGTCTGCCGCCCGGAACACGGAGAGCGTGCTCGTGAGGAGGAGGGGAGTCTCGAGCTCGCCCAGCTCGCGGACCTGCGTCGCGCCGACGAGCTTGCCGAACCCGTTGCCCACGTGGATCGCCGCGGGGACGCGATCGAGATAGAGATTCTCCCCGTGCGGGAGGACGGCGGTGACGCCGGTGCGGATCGCGTCGCCTTCGACGACGGTAGCGTGGCCGACGCGCACGCCGCGCACGTCGGTGATCGCGTTCAGCGGGCCCGGGTCGAAGATCCCGGGCGCGACGCCGAGGTCACGGGCGCGCACGGCGCCCCCTGCAGGATCCATGGAGCGGGGCGCGACGGGCGCGCGGACTGCCTCGTCCGGACAGCAGGCGTCCGCGCCCTGGCGGCGAGGTGCGGTCGGCCGCGACGTGCGCCCGGGTGACGGGAGGCGGCGAGCAGCGGTGTCTGGGGCTCATGGGGAGAGGTGGTTCAACCGCCGTGCCAGACAGCGCAGCGGCGCGGGAGGTCGAGCGTCAAGGCGCCGGCAGGAGGACGCGCGCGCCGCGGGCGAGCGTCACGCCGTCCACGTGGCCCATCAGCGATCGCTCCGGCAGCACGACATGGAAGTGCGTGTTCGACCCCATGTGCGTGAAGACGCCGTGGTGGCGCTTCGAGAAGAAGCCGACCAGCGTCCCCTCGGCGGCGGGGAGCGTTCCGCGCGCCGACGCCCGGACGTGGTCCACGTGGCCGCCGCCGGGCGCGAGCTTTCTCCCGTCGATGACATGCCAGCTGAGATCGCGGAGAACCCCGCGCACCTGGACCGGGACGGCGACGTCCGTGTCGAGGCCGCGCTCCCGCAGCAGGGCCTCGATGCGCGCGTCGATCTGCCCGTCGGGCACGTCGGCGTCGAGCGTCGCCTCCTGCCATCGCGCGACGTTCGCCACCACGAAGAGCGTCGCCTGCTCCTCCGCCCCGGTGGCGCGCACGTCGAGCGCCCCGTCATCGCGCGCGTACGACGTCCAGATCGCGTCGTCGACCACCGTCACCTCCCCGCGCAGCTCGCTGAGCGCCCCGATGCCGAACGCGTGCGGGCCCGGCACGACATCGCCGATGCGCACGGCGGGCCCCGTCTGCCCCTCGTGCATGATCGCGCGGAGCGCGCCGAACGAGCGGACCTGCACCGACGCGGACGAGCCCGGCGCGGGCACCGCCGCCGGCGCGCCCGGCGCGGGCTCGGCCGCGGGCGCGCCCGGCGCGGGCTCGCTCGAGCGCGTGCAGGCCGCGGCCACGGACGCCAGGAGGGCGCCGAGGAGAACGCTAGAGACCTTCGCTCGCATCGCTCGCATGGGGCTGCTCCTCGGTCACGCGCAAGAGCGCGCAGTTCAGGACACATCGTTGCGTGTCGCAACCCTCTCCGGCGCCGAAAGGCTGCTCCGCGCAACCACCGCCGGCGCGCGGCCGAGGCTACCCCGTGAGCCCCGGGACCGGCTGCGTCCGCGCGAGCTCGTCCGGGTAGCGCTGGAACCACGACGACAGCAGCAGCACCTCGTCGATCTCGCTGAGCGGCACCGGCGCGGCGGCGGGCTCCGGGGGGCCGTAGACGTCGGCCGTGAGCCGCGCGAGCGCGCGGCGGTCGTCGTCCGAGCGCGGCGCCGCGGCCTCGGCGCGCACGCTGCCGCGCCGGACGAGGTAGACCCGATCGTCGCCCTCGTGGCCGGGGACGGTGTAGAGGAACGAGAGCGACTCGATGGCGAAGCGGAGCCGCCCCAGCTCGCCGCGCAGGGCCGTGAGGCGCTGGATCCGGTCGCGCAGCGCCGCGGCGCGCTCGAACTCGGCGCGCTCGCGGCACGCCTCCATCTCGTCGCGGAAGCGGCCGATCGGGCCGTCGCTCCGGCCCTCGAGGAAGGCGCGGGCGAGCGCCACGCGATCGCCGTACTCCCGCGACGAGCAGCCCGCGACGCAGGGGCCGAGGCAGCGCTTGATCTCGTAGCGGATGCAGCCCGGCGTGCGGCGCTCGAGGGAGAAGAGCGTCTGCTGGTCGTTGAAGAGCACCGGCACGTCCTCGGCGCAGTCGCGCAGCCCGAGCGCGTTGGAGAGCGCGCGCACGGCCTCGCGGACGCGGCCCGCGCCCGTGAACGGCCCGTAGTAGAGCGCGCCCGGATCGCGCGCCGGGCCGCGCACGACGTGGAGCTTCGGCGCCGGCCCGCGCGTGACCTTGATGAAGGCGTAGCGCTTGAGGTCGCGCTTCATGGCCACGTTGAAGCGCGGCCACAGCCGCCGGATGAGCCGGAGCTCGGCGAGGAGCGCGGCGAACTCGCTCGGGCAGTACTCCCACGCGACGTGGCTCGTCTCGCGGAGGATGCGCGCGCCCTTCTCTTCGGGCTCGCAGCGAAAATAACCGAGCAGCCTCGTGCGCACCCGCTTCGATTTGCCGACGTAGAGGACGGTGCCGTCCTCGGCGCCCATCTGGTAGACGCCGGGCCGGTTCTCGGCGCCCGCCCGCACGAGGCCGCGGAGCCGCGCGAGCCGCTCTTCATCGCCGGAGCCCTTCCGGGCGGGGAGCAGCGCCGCGCGCGACATCGTCCGATGTTCTTGCGAACCCGCGGCGGACGCGCAAGCCGCGCCGCGCGGAGCCCGCGCGGCCGTAGAGCCCGCCGGTCCACGTGGGCTCGACCAGCGGTCGGCATGGCGCTCGGCGCCAGCGCGTCGCTCGAGGCCGAGCGCTACGTCACCGGCGAAGGGTATCCTCCTCGTGGCGGCCGCCGCGGTCCATTCCGCAAGTACCTGCGGAAGCGCTGAGGCGCGGCGCTCGGTCCCGGCGATGGGACGCTCGACACGAAAGGAACAGCCTCGATGCAAATGGATCGCGAAGGCCAGAGGATCGCTGCTTCGAAGGAGCGGGCGCCCCGCGGCGCGCGCTTCGTCCCCGCCGCGGGGGCGGCGCTCCTTGCGGTGCACGCGCTGCTCGGTTGCTCGAGCGAGACCGCCGCCCCTGGTGGGGCGAGCGGCAGCGGCGCTGGCGGCGAGGGCGGCAGCGGCGCTTTCGGGGGGAGCGGCGGTGAGGGCGGCAGCGGCGCTTTCGGGGGGAGCGGCGGTGAGGGCGGCAGCGGCGCTGGCGGTGAGGGCGGCAGCGGCGGCGGCGGCGAGGGCGGCAGCGGCGGCGGCGGCGTCACGGTGTCGGCCGAGCTCTTCGACGACTTCAGCTACACCGGCATCGCCGACGACAACCTCACGAGCCGGTGGTGGGTACGGACGACCGACGGCGCCCCCGGGGTCGACGGCGCACAATGGCTCTCATCCAACGTCTCGTTCATCGAGGATCCCGATCTCGCCTCGAACCGGCTGCTGCGGCTCAAGGCGACCACGAGCGGCTCCGGCGCGAGCACCTCGCACGCGGAGATCCAGTCCAACGACGACAGGTTCCGCCTCGGGACGTACTCCGCCAGGGTGAAATTCAGCAACACGCCGCTGACCGGGACCCGGCACCTCGCCGACAAGCTGGTCGAGACGTTCTTCACGATCAGCCCATGGGTCAACGACCCCGAGACGGATCCCAACTACTCGGAGCAGGATTTCGAGTACATGCCCAACGGCGGGTGGGGTCAGGGCGACACCAGCACGTTGTGGTTGACCTCGTGGGAGACGGCCACGCTCGAGGATACGCAGTCGAACCAGGTCGCGGGGGACCAGTCGGGCTGGAAGCGGCTCCTCCTCCAGATCGACGAGTCCGGCATCCACTACTACATCGACGGCGCGCTGCTCTGCACGCATGACGCCAGCTACGTCCCCGAGACGAACCAGCACCTCGACTTCAATCTGTGGTTCGACGAGCTCGCCGCCGGAGAGACCGACCCGCGGACGTACGCCGAGGACGTCGACTGGGTTTACTTCGCGAAGGACGTCCTCCTGTCGCAGGCCGAGGTGGACGCGCGGGTGGCCGGCTTCCGGGCGTCCTCGGCTGCCCTTGTGGACACCCTTCCTTAGCCCCGCCCGGACGCCGCGGCGCGAGGCCGCGGCCATGACGGGGCGAGCTCAGGGCGACCGACGCCTACTCGCACGCGGCGAGGTCGACGGTGTCGGGAGCGAAGCACGTCACACGCTCGCCGGATCCTTCTTCGCCGCAGGACACGAAATATTCACGGATGAACCCGAATTGCGGATCGAACGAGAGCTGCGAGAGCTCGCAATCCTCTGGGCTGTCCTCGGCCGCATCGAACATCCACGCGATGGGCTCGTTCACGCTCGTCAGATCGTCGACATCGGTCCAAGGCGAGTCGTCGTTGGGGAATTTCTCGCGCGCGGCGACGACCTGGCCATCCTCGACGGCCACGCGCCGGCAACCGGCGGAGAAGCCCGTCTCGCACGTCTCGACGACGTAGCTCGCGACGTGCTTGTCGTTCCACGTCTCACGTTGCTGTTCGATGCGCTCCGCGTCGCTGTCACCACACCCCGAGAGAAGGGCCATGAGAGAAACGGGAATCATGATTTTGTAGATTGTCATCATGCCGAGCCGTGAGTGCAACGCTCGTGCCTGAGCGACTGTGCCACCGGCGCCCCGAGGATCCCCGCGGAAACCCGCGCGATGGCACACCCGCCAGCTCCTCCGCGACGGTCCTGTCGCCCTCACGGCGCGGCGCGCTCGTCGGCGCCGAGATCGTGCGCGCCGAGCAGGGAGACGGCGCCTTCTCCAGGTTGCAAGCGAGCGCCGGGCGGCCGATCCTGCGGGAGGCGGGTATGACCTTCAAGGCGTAGCGGGCCGTCGGACGGCTGTGCATGGAGCGCCGAGCTCTCGGCGGTGTGACCTGCCGTCGGCCCGAGCGGCCGCCGGGAGGTGTGGCCCCGGTCAGTGATCGTCCGGGGGCATGATCCCGCGCACCAGCCTCTGCGCGCTCGCCATGCTGGAGACCACGCTGTGGTGCTGGACCGCCTTCTCCACCGCCGCCTTGAGCCCCGACACGTCGCCGTTCTTGTCGAAATAGCCGAACGCCTTGTGGGTCGAGAGCAGGTCTTGCTTCTCGAGGATGTCCTGGAACGCGGTGTAGAAGATGATGGGCACCTTCGGGTACAGCGCCTTGATCTTCAGGTAGGCGGTGAGCCCGTCGATCCCCGGCATGCGGATGTCCAGGATGACCAGGCTGGTCATCTCCGTCACGCCGGCGATGCCCTCCTGAGCGTTCGCGTACAGGCGCACGTCGTAGTCGTGCCGCAGCGTGAACGCGAGCGCGGACCGCATCCTCGGGTCGTCGTCGATCACGACCACGATCGGCCGCTCCTTCTGCGGCTCCTCCGGCGTGACGTCCGAGGCTCCGCGAAAGCGCCTGGTGAATTTCGCCGTTGTCATCTTGGCGCCCCCTTTCAGTTCCCGGCGAGGTTGAGCTCGATCCGGCCAGCGGCGGCGCTGGCCGGCTGCGGCTGCCCGCGCGGCACCGCGCGCGGGAGCCGGACGACGAACGTCGTGCCGCGCCCCGCGTCGCTGTCGACGTCGATGGTCCCGCCATACATCGCGACGATGCGAGAGACGAAGCTGAGCCCCAGGCCCACGCCGGTCGTCGGCTTCGTCGAGAAGAACGGCTGGAAGATCTTCGCGAGGTTGTCGGGGGAGATGCCGTCCGCGTTGTCGCTGACGGTGAGGACCTGGAAATCCCCCTCCTCGGCCGTCTCGATCCGCACCCGCCGCCCGCGGCCGTCGTCGACCAGGAGCAGCGCGTCGCGCGCATTCAAGACGATGTTGTTCACGATGGAGTCGAAGTGCGACTCGTGCCCCACGACCGCCGAGCCGCCCCGCAGCTCGAGCTCGACCGACACGCCCTGGCGCGCGAACTCGTCGCGGTGCCGCGCCGCGACCGACTCGACGATGCGGCGGAGGCTCACGACCTCGTTGCCGGCGAGCGCGACGCCGAGCTTCGAGTACTCCAGGATGCTGTTCGTGACGCTCAGCGCGCGCGCCGTGCAGTCGCCCACCATGCAGAGCACGCTGTCCAGCGTCTCCTCGGCCTCCTCGATGTCGCCCAGCCGGGCCAGGACCGAGCCGAGCTTCCCGTCGGGGATGTCGTCCTTGAGCAGGTCGAAGAGCTCGCCGAGCCGGGCCGCGTTCTTCGCGCACACCGTCTCGCCGCCCTGGGTCACGGTCCCGAGCACCATCGCGGCCCCCGAGAGGGCGTTGCGCATCTCGTGCGCGAAGCCGCCCGCCATCTGGTTCTCGACCGCCTCCCGCTCCAGCCGGACGATGGTCGCGTGGGCCTCCTCGAGCTCCGCCGTGCGCTCGCGGACCTTCTGCTCCACGCCCGTGTAGAGCTTCGCGTTCTCGATGGATATCGCCATCTGCGAGGACAGCATCGTGAGGAGCTCCAGCCTGTCCTGGGTGAACGTGCCGGTCGCCGTATTGTTCTCCAGGTAGATCGCCCCGTACAGGTCGTTATGGTGGATGATCGGCGTGCAGAGCACCGATCTCGGGCGGCGCTGCGCGACGTACTCGTCGCGCTGGAACTGCCGGTCCGCGGAGGCGTCGGCGAGGACGACGCTCTGGCCGGTCCGCGCGACGTACTGCACGATCCCGGCCGAGACGAGCGGGCGATCGTCGGACACGGCCTGGGTGAGGGGCAGCCCCGGGAAGCGCGCGTCCTCGCGGCCGTCGGTCCAGTCGACCTCGGCCTCGACCCGCAGGCCGTCGCTCTCCCGGAGCACGAGGCAGCCGCGCTGGGCGCCGGCGTTCTCCATGGCGACCGCCATGAGCTTGATGAGGAGCCGGTCGAGCACGATCTCCCCGGAGATCGCCTGCGCGGCCTTCAGCACCGTCCGCAGATCGAGGCGGGAGGCGCCGAGCGAGGTCGTCGTGACGAACGTCCGCGAGGGCGCGACCTCCGTCGACCGCTGCGAGAGCGGCTCGCGCGGGGCGAGCTGCGGATACCGCTCCTGGAGATCCTGCGTCTTGCGGACGGCGCCCCAGAGGTTGTAGTGATAACAAGCGTCCGCGAGGTACACGCGCGCGAGCTTCTCCTTGCCCTGCGCGAGCCAGAACCGGCCCGCGAGCTCGCAGGCCACCGCGGCCTCGTTCACGTAATCGTGCTCCGACGCCGACGCGATGGCGCGGTCGTACAGGTCGAGCGCCTCGGCCACGCGGCCGTCGATCCGCGCGAGCTCGGCCTCCACGAGCAGGACCCTGTGCAGGAAGTTGCTGGCGCACGTCTCGGACAGGGCCTTGAGCTTCGCCTGGTTCTCCGACACCTTGGCGCGGTAGCGCTCCTTGTCCTCCGGCGAGGCCGCCGGATAGAGCGCGATCATGGCGAGGGAGTAATAGAAGTTGTGCAGCGGCGTGAACACCTTGCCCGTGCTCGCGCCGAGGGTCGGCTCGGTCTCGGCGGCGTGCTTGTACGCGAGCTCGTAGTCGCCGAAGACGAAATAGAGCATCGCCTGCGCCGTGTGGATGTAATTGACGGTGTTGAAGTTCTTCGTCGCGTACAGGCCGGGGAGCACCTGCTCGGCGTCGAAGAACTCCCCCTTGATCTTGGCCGCGTGCTCGGACCTGCCGGTGAGGTTCCGGATCGCCTGGCGCCACACGCTGAGCTGGTTGATGACCTGCTCTTGCTTGAACTTGAAGACCTCCTCGATGTACCGCTCGAACGTCGACTCGAGCTCGAGGAGGTTCTGCCCGGAGACGGCGCCGCAGACGAAGGCGTTGATGAGGCAGTACGCGGCGCTCTCCGCGTCGCCGTTCTCGGCGTAGCTCAGGTATCCCTCGACGAGCGGCGCCTGGCTCTCGCGCGCGGGACGGTAGAAGTGCCGCGAGAGCCCGTAATAGAAGTTGTAGACGCTCGCCTTGTAGAGCGGCTCGTCCCGGCGCCGGTGCGCCTCGATCGCCAGCTCGCCGAACCGGGAGCCCGTCGCGATGTCGCCCACGCCGGCGTTGACGAGGACGCTGAACGCCGCGAACGCATAGGGCGCGAGCGGCGACTCGCCGTGATCCATCGTCAGGTCGAGCGCGCGGCAGATGAAGAGCCCGAGCATCTCCGGCGCGGCGAAGTACGACGCGTGGATCGCGCGCCGGAGGATCACGAGCGCCGCCTGCTTCGGGGCCGCCGTCATCGGCGGGAGCCGGCCGAGGCGCTCGAAGCCGAGCTCGGCGACCTGCTTCGTCGTCTTCGTGTAGGCGTCGAGGAAGTCCTGCATGCCGGGGCTCGCGGGGAACGTCTCGCCGAGCTGCGCGAGCGCCTCCACGGCGGTGTCCACGGCCTTCCGGAACTCGGCCTGGGTGTGGTGATAGAGGATGAGGAGCTCGTAGAGCTTGCTCCTGTCGATGACGTCGCGGATCTCGCTGAGCGCCGCGTCCACGAGCCCCTTCATGGCGCCGAAGTCGGCGTTCATGCACGCGGCCTCGGCGGCGCCGACGTGGAGCGCGCTCGTCAGCGCGTGGTCGCTCCGCCAGGCGCCCGCGGGCAGCAGCGCGAGGCCCTCGGCGAAGTAGCCGCGCGCGGCGTCGAAGGCGGCGGACAGCAGCGCGCGCCGGCCCGCGAGGAGGTTCAGCTCCGCGAGGCGCCGGCGCTCGGCGGCGTCGCTCAGGCGGTCGGCGCCGCGGTTCAGGTGGTGGACGATGTCGAAGACCTCCTCCTCCGGGGCGCGCCCGCCGAGGCTCCGCAGAAGGAGCCGGCCGATGTCGGCGTGCAGGCCGCCGCGCTCGCCCTCGTCGACCATGGCGTAGGCCGCCTGCTGGACGCGATCGTGGAGGAACCTGTAGTCCGGGAAGACGAGCGGCGCGGCGAGGTCGTCGGGGATCGCGGGCTCCATCGGGGACAGCGGGACGATGAGGCCCTCGTGCAGCGCGGGCAGGAGGCGCTGGTGGGCGTCGCCGCGCGTCGCCTCGAGGATGACCGCGAGCCTGCCCAGGTCGAAGCGGTTGCCGAGGCACGACGCGGACATGAGCGCGCGCTGCGTGTCCGCGGGGAGCCCGCGGAGCTTGTCGATCATCAGCTCGACGACGTTGTCGGTGATGTTCCTCGACTCGATGTGCTCGACGTCCCACGTCCACGCCGCGCCGCCGGCGTCGTACCGCAGGCACCCGGTCTGGTGCAGCGTGCGGAGGAACTCGTTGACGAAGAACGGGTTGCCGCCCGTCTTCCGGGCGACCAGCGCGGCGAGCGGCATGACCGCCGCGGCGTCGGCGCGCAGCGCGTCCGCGAGCATCCGGCAGACCATCTCGGTGCTGAGCGGCCCCGGGGCGATCTCGTTCACGATCGCCCCTTCGCGCCGCAGGGACGCGAGCGCGGTCGAGAGCGGGTGAGCGGCGCCGACCTCGTTGTCCCGGTAGGCGCCGATCACGAGCAGGCCGCGCAGCCCGGCGTCCGTCAACAGGAGCTCGATGACCCGGAGCGACGCCGCGTCGGCCCACTGGAGGTCGTCGAGGAAGACGGCGAGCGGGCGCTCGGCGTCGCAGAACACGCGGACGAAGTTCTGGAGGACGCGGACGAAGCGGTTCTGGGACTCGGCGGGCCCGAGCGCCTGGACGGGCGGCTGCTCGCCCACGACGAGCTCGATCTCCGGGATCACGTCGACGAGGACCTGCCCGTTCACCCCGAGCGCCGCCTTGATCTTCGAGCGCCACTCCGCGAACTGCGCCTCGGGCTCGGCGACGATCTGCCGCACGAGGTCCCGGAACGCGCTGGTGATCGCGGTGTACGGGGTGCTCCGCTTGAGCTGGTCGTACTTGCCGGCGACGAAGTACCCGCGCACCTCGGTGATCGGCTTGTACAGCTCGTGCGCCAGCGCGGACTTGCCGACCCCCGAGTACCCGGCGATGAGCATCAGCTCGGTGCCGCCCCGCGCGACGCGGCCGAACGCCTCGAGCAGCGCCTTCACCTCGCTGGTCCGCCCGTAGAGCTGCTGCGGGATGCGGAGGTCGCCGGAGGCGTCGGCGCGGCCCAGCGGGAACGGGGCGATCTCGCCCGCGGCGTCGAGGCGGCTCTGGCACGCTTCCAGGTCGTGGAGGAGGCCCGCGGTGCTCTGGTAACGGTCCTCGGCCGTCTTCGCCATGAGCTTCATCACGATGTCCGACAGGGCCTCTGGCACGCTCGGGCACCGCGCGCGCGGCGGGGCGGGGTCGCGCGCGATGTGGCAGTGCACGAGCTCCATGGCGTCCTTCGCGTCGAAGGGCGGCGCGCCCGTGAGGAGCTCGTAGAAGGTGGCGCCGAGCGCGTAGAGATCGGTCCGATGGTCGAGCGACCGGTTCATGCGACCGGTCTGCTCTGGAGAGATGTAGGCGAGCGTCCCTTCGATCACCGCGGGGCTCGTGATCGACAGCTCTTCCCGCGAGAGCCGCGTCGAGATGCCGAAGTCGATGATCTTGACGGTTCCGGTCTCGCGGTTGAAAACGATATTGGACGGATTGATATCCTTGTGTATAATTCTGCTCCCGTGGACATCGCGGAGGGCGCGCGTGATCGCGATGGCGAGCGGGAGGAATGCCGCGGTGTCGAACCTGCCTCTTTGCAGGTGGTGCGCCAGCGCGTGGCCGCCGAAATCCTCGAGGACGAGGAGGAGCCCCTTCTCGTGCCGGCAGAGGTCGAGCGCCCGGACGACGCCCGGCGCTTCCAGGTTGCGGAGCACGGCGTATTCATGCTTGTAGCGCGTGAGCTCCGTCGGGCTGGGATAGTCTGAGCGCAGCAGCTTGAGGACGACCGGGCGCCCGTCGCCGGCGCGCCGGCCCCGGTAAACGACCGAGTTTTCGCTCTCGTAGATCTTGGCGATCGCCTGATAACCCGAGATCGTCAGCATCGCTCCCCTCGACGGACGTGGACGTATTCTGGCGCCGTTCGAAGCACGGACGGCCCACGGCGCGGCGTGACCGGCAGTGGTTGTGTCCGGGATGATACCACGACGACACTTTGTGGCGGACGAATCTCGCTGTGGGGTGTGCGTGGATGTCTGTCGTGGATGCCTGTTCTGGTCCCAGGTGTTGCGGCGGTATCCAGGTCGGCGACGTCTCCGGACAGGCGCCCGGAGGCCCGAGGGCGATGCGCCGAGCGCAGCGGAGAGCCCGCCCACATCGGCCGACATGCTCCCCATGGAATGCTTGCGGCGCAAAGCATCCGAGAAGTAGCTTGATGCCATGTCGACGAGATGCGTGGGAGTCGCCTGGTCGCTGATGTTCGCCACCTTGACCGCGGGCTGCACGGGAGAGTCGGGGTCGGCGGCGAGCGGCGGGACCGGAGCGTCGAGCGCGAGCGGCGGTGGGGCCGGAGCGTCGAGCGCGAGCGGCGGTGGAGCGTCGAGCGCGAGCGGCGGCGGGGCCGGAGCGTCGAGCGCGAGCGGCGGCGGGGCCGGAGCGTCGAGCGCGAGCGGCGGCGGCGGTGGAGCGTCGAGCGCGAGCGGCGGCGGCGGTGGAGCGTCGAGCGCGAGCGGCGGTGAGGCCGGCGCGTCGAGCGCGAGCGGCGGCGGCGCGGGCGGCGGTCCGGGGCCCGGCGCGTGCGGCGCCACCCTGGACCGAATGCGCCTCATCGAGTTCGAGGTCGGGATCCCCGTGATCAACAACGAGGACGAGGCCGCGCTGAAGCCGCTCGTCATCTCGCCGAAACGGTCCGGCGGGTCGCGTCTCGCATGGATGAGCGACGACGATCAGGTCCACGTCGTGGAGCTCGATGACGCCGATCGGCCGGTGGGGCCCTCGTTCGGCCTGCCGGCGAACGATTTCTCCGACCTGTACGCCGATGACGCCGGCGGCGTGCTGCTGCTCACCCGCGATGCCGAGGGCGGCGGGACATTGAACTGCGGCGCGCCGGAGAACCTGTGCGGCACGCCGCCCTCCCCGCCGATCCCCTGTCACGACATGTACATGGTCCGCTTCGACGGCGCGCGCGAGACCTGGGCGACCAAGCTCACCAGCTCGAGCGCCGCGCTGCCGCCGTACTCGACCGGCCCCACCGGCCCGAACGTGTACATGATCTGGTGGTATGCGCACCACGGCCGCATCGCCTTCGACGGCTCGCGCTACGCCGGCTACTTCGGCGCCGCGATCAGCGTCTCGCAAGGGGGGTGCATCAACATCCATCAGGGCGATCGCATGAAGGTGGTCGACGCGCGCGGGGCGCTCCTGAGCGGCGGCTTCGACTGGGGCTGCAGCCACAGCGGCTACGAGCGCATCCTCTGGGACGAGAGCGCCCGGAAGTTCGTGACGGTGTGCAAGACCGACAACGGCAACCGCATCGCGTTCGCGCCCGATTATAAGACCATCTATCCGGTCGATCTCGCCTACTCGAACCTGGGGAACCTCGTCGCGGCGTCCGGCGGCGGCTACTGGCTCACGGCGAGCAACATCCGCCCGGGCCAGCCGGCGGGCTCGAACGGGCTCGCGGACGTGCGGCTGCTCCACTTCACGGGCGGCGCCGCGGACAAGGACCTCGTCATCGCCAGCGAGCCGGGCCTGAACCACCGGGCGCCGCACCTGGCCGCCTACGGCGCCTCCCGCATGCTCGCGGCCTGGGAGACCACCTCGCGCGCCGGCGACATCGCGCGCAACGACCCGGAGCGCACGCTGTACGTGCAGACGCGCGATCGCGCCACCGGCGAGGCCGAGGGCGAGCCGATCGAGGTCGACCTGCTCGGCAATCGATACCAGGATTTCGTCGCCTTCCCCGACGGGAGCGTGGCTGTCGCGGCGCCCGGCAGCGCGAGCACCAGGATCCGGGTGCTGCGCATCTTGCCCTGCGAGTAGCGCGCCCGCGCGACGCGCGCCCTTGTCGGACGTCGCCGCGCGGGCGTCGGACGTCGCCGCGCGGGCCTGCGGCTCAGGCGGCGCTCTCGACGGGCCGGAGCTTGCCGCGCTCGACGCCGGCGCTCGCCGGGGCGCCGGCGTCGACGCGCGCGGCGAGCATCGGGCGGAACGCCGCGCGGTACGCGAAGGCGAGGTAGACCTCGAGGGCGAGGACGAGCCAGGCGACGGGGTTCGGCGGCGTCAGGAAGGTGTGGAAGGCGACGATGTTCACCACGATGGGCGCGAGCAGCGCCAGCGCCAGCGGGACGTAACGGTTCGAGAGCAAGAGGGCGCCCGCGACGACCTCGGTCCCCTTGATCAACGGGAACATGTAGCCGGTCGCGGCCAGCGCGGCCGCGAAGCGGCCGGCGGCCTCCGGCGCCGGGGGCTGCGGCAAGAACTGCAAGAAGCCGTTGAGCCCGAAGACGAAGAACACGAGCCCAAGGAGGATGCGGGCTGCGGAGGGGGCGAAACGCTTGACGGTGTTCATGACAAAGCCTCGCTGAGGTGAGGCGGGCCCTCCCGCTCGGAGCGCCCGCCCCCTTTCTATGAGCGCTCGCCGAGACCGGTGCTATCGTGCAACGGCTCAACGCAGCGTTGCGCCTGCGCAACCTGGCCCGAGCGAGCGACGACGCCGAAACCCCCGTGAGGTCCTTCGATGTCCAGCCCCCGCGCGGCCGCCCGCGCGCAATCGCACAGGGCGCCCCAGCTCGACGAGATCGCCGCGTTCGCCAAGGTGGCGGAGCTCGGCTCGTTCACGGCCGCCGCCGCGCAGCTCGGGGTCCCGAAGTCGACGGTGAGCCGCGCGGTGACGCGGCTGGAGGAGGGCCTCAAGGTGCGGCTCCTCCACAGGTCGCCGCGCGCGGTCGCGCTGACCGACGCGGGCCGCCGCTTCTTCGGCGACGTGGCGCCGCACATCGCCGGCCTCCGCGACGCGGCGCTGGCGCTCGACGCCTACCAGGGCCAGCCGCAGGGGCTGATCCGGCTCAGCGCGCCTCCCGACGGCGGCGAGTCCTTCGTGGGCGACCTGCTCGTCGATTTCTGCGCGCGCTATCCGCTGCTCTCCGTGGAGGTCGACCTCTCCTCTCGCCAGGTCGACCTGCTCCGCGAGGGCTTCGATCTCGCGATCCGCGCGACGCGCGAGCTCCCGGACTCCTCGCTGGTCGCGCGCAAGCTGTTCGACTCCGACGTGCAGCTCTTCGCGGCGCCCTCGTACCTCGCGCGCCGCGGCCTGCCGCGCGCGATCGACGACCTGGTGGACCACGAGCGGGTGGTGTTCCTCCCGAGCTCCCGGCGCGGCCAGTGGCCGGTCGGCGACGCGCGCTCGGTGCGCGACGCGCTGTCGACCGGGCGCATCGCCACCGACAACTTCCAGCTCATCCGCTCGGTGCTCCGCGCGGGCGGCGGCATCGGGCCGCTCCCGCGCGTCCTCGCCGCGCCCGACCTGGCGAGCGGGCGCCTCGTCCACGTGCTGCCCGAGTGGTCGCAGCGCGCGGGGACCGCGTACCTCGTCTATCCGAGCGCGCGGCACGTGGCGCGGAACGTGGCCGTGTTCCGCGACTTCGCCCTCGCCTGGGTGAAGCGGCTCGCGTGAGCGGGGCGGCCGCGCGGCCGCTCGCGGCCGACGTGTCTTATCCCTCTTCCGGAGGCGGCCCACGGAAGGCGTCGAGCCCGGCGACCGGCTCGAGCTTCACCGGGCGCCCCTCGCGCGCCGAGGCGTAGATGGCCTCGATGAGGCGCATGTCCTGGAGCCCCTCCTCGCCCGGCGTGTGCGGCTGCCTGTCGTCGAGCACGCACCGGGAGAAGTGGTCCATCTCCAGGGCGAAATGGTTCTTCTCGGGGAGCTTCCACTCGCTCGCGTCCTCGATCGGGCTGTCGGGCATCTTGCGCGACACGCTCGGATTCGCGCTCGGTGGGCGCCATGAGGCGAGGCAGCTTGACGGCCGCGGGCCGGTCCGGAGACGCGCCCACGCCGCTCTCGGCCCTGGCGCACGCGGCGCCCAGCTTGGCCACGACGCCCGCGACCGCGACGCCGCCGGCGGTGCGCAGGAGGCCGCGGCGGGAAACCCTGTCTCGAGAACCACCCATCGAATCGCTCCTTGCCGAAGTGCCACGGGCATTCCGCCCCATGGCGTGACACGCTGACCACACGCCGCGCGGCGGCCGTCCTGGTCGCCTCACCCGCGGCGGGGCCGCCCTGGCCGCCTCACCCGCGGCGCGTGACCTCGTAGACGCCCGCGCACGCCGTGCCGAGGGCGACGCCGGCGAGGTACCCGCCGAGCGAGTCGGTCGACCAGTGCCGGTCGAGCACCAGCCGGCCGAGGCCCGACGCCGCCGAGGCGAGCGCGAGCGGCGCCGCGATCCACGGGCCGGCGACGTCCTCGCGCACGAGCACGTAGCCGCCCGCGATCGCCACGGCGGTCGTCTCGAGCGCATGGCCGCTCGGGAAGCTCTGCTCCCAGGGCTCCTGTCGCCCCGGGGGAGGGGCGCGGTGCTTCACCGCGCGGTCGAGGAGGCGGCTCAGCGCCGCGGCCCCGAGCGAGGCGCCCGCGATCGTCAGGGCGCCGCCCGTCTTGCCCTGCCGCTGCAGCGCGCCGGCGGCGAACAGCGAGAGCGGGACGTGGACGTACCACTTGCCGAGCGGGCCCGAGAGCTCCGCCGCCCTCTTGCGCGCGCGCTTGGCGCGCTTCTTCGCCTTCTTGCGCGCGCGCTCGTCGAGATCCCACGTCTTGCGATCGGCCACGCGGTCGGCGAGCACGCCGAAGCCCAGGGCGGCGGCGGCGGCCGTACCGAGCAGGGTCGCCGCGGCGACGTCTTTCTTCCGCATCTTTGCCCTCACGCGAGCCGCTCGCCCGCCGGGGCGGCGGGCCGGCTCGATGTCCGTGCCGGGCCGCGATGCAGCGGCGATGCCACGCGGCGGCCGGGCACGCCGGAGATGGATAATGACGATACCTCTGGCGGAGCGCGCGCCGATCGGCCGCGCCGGCGCACGGCCGTGTTTCGCGGACGTCCCGGCTTGGATACGCTGTCTCGCGCGCTCGCCCGTCTCGCGCGTGGATCCGGTGCCGAGCACGCCGCTCTTCGAGGCCCCGCACCCGCCATGTACCGAACCGCTGCCACCCTGCCGCCCGAGCCGCCTCGCGAGTGGCAGCTCATCGTCGAGGCTCACCTGTACGAGCACCTCTCGGTGCCGGAGGCCTGGCTCGCCCGCGCGGGGGGCACGGTCGCGCTGCTCGTGGGCGCGCGGATGCTCGCGCCCGAGCACCACGGCGAGAACCGCGCCTGGCTGTTCGGCGATCTGCGCCGGGTGGAGGGCCAGCGGCCGCCGCTCGTCGCGCCCACCTCGTTCGGCCTGGAGCGCGTGTGCGCGCCGGGCGAGGCGGAGGCCGCGCCGCGGCACGTCGCGGTCTGCCCCTGGCCCGACGCGGCGGGCATGACGCTGGCGGGCATCGCGCGCTACCTCCCGGGGGCGCGCTTCGAGATCGGCGCGGCGGCCGAGGTCGCCGCGCAGCTCGCGCGCGTGCGGCTCGCGGTGCCGCACGCCGGCTTCACGTACGCGCGCGTCGTCGTGTTCGAGAGCGGCGAGGTGCGCGTCGCGCCGCCCCTGCCGGACACGGAGCGCTCGGCGATGCCGAGCTACACGGGGCTCGAGTACCTCGACGACCTGGGGATCGGGGGCTTCCTGCTCCAGGGCCGCGAGGGCCTCGAGCCCGGCTTCGGCGTCGCGTCGGCGCTCTTCGAGCTCGCCGTGGGCTTCGGCGAGGCGGGCGCCGTGGCGAAGCGCCAGTTCCTCGCCGCCGCGCTCACGGCGCACCCCGCGCACCCGCTGCCGTCGGACTTCGGGGTGCGGAGCCGCGAGCTCGACGCGCTCGTCGCGCGGGGCACGTCGGGCGAGGCGTCGCTCCCCGAGCTCGCGCAGGCGCTGGCCGCGCTCAGCCAGGCGCTCGACGGCGCGGCCGCGCTCGGGCGCGCCGTGCGCGCGAGCGCCACCGCGGCCGCGCCGTCGCCGCCGCACGGGCAGACGAGGGACGGGAAGCGCGTGTACATGCTGTTCCCCGACGTGCAGGCGCTGCCCGTCGGCGCCGGCTGGCCGGCGGTGGCGCCATGAAGCGGCCGCGCCGGCGCGGGGAGGGGCGCAGTCCCGCCCCGCGCACGCGGCGTGAGGGCCCCTATCGGCGAGCAGCCCACGGAAGAAGCCCACCCGAGAGGATCCCTCCCTCGACGAGCGGCGATTGCGCATGAGGGCCCATTGCCGCGGGATGCAGAGAGGACCCTTCACGATGGATCTCGGGTGGTGGCCGGATTTGAACATGAAGGCGGGAAGGCGGGAAGAAAAGATCAATGATCTTCCTGCCTTCCCCCCTTCATGTGAATCACTCCGGGGCAAATTGGGCCACCACCGGATCTCGGACCTGCCCGCCCCCCTGGTCCAACCCGAGGGGCGACGCTTGACCGCTCCTGTCCCAGCGTGCTGCGATAGCGGTCGACGGGCATGAGCGCAGAAGCCGATTTCCTCAAGACCTACGTGGAAGCGCTGGAGCAGGGGACGGCTGCGGCCTTCATCGGCGCGGGCCTGTCCATTGCCGCCGATCTTCCCGACTGGCGGAAGCTCCTCCGCGGGCTCGCCGGCGAGCTCGGCCTCGATGTCGACCGGGAGCACGATTTGCCAGCGGTCGCGCAGTTCTACTTGAATCGCTTTGCCAACAACCGGGGCCGGCTGGCGCAGCTCGTGCGCAGCACGTTCCGGCGGCCCGCGACGCCCACCGAGAACCACCGGCTGCTGGCGCGCCTCCCCCTCGAGCACGTCTGGACCACGAACTACGATGATCTGATCGAGCGCGCATGGGAGCTCCAGGGCAGGCGCCTCGACGTGAAGTCGCGCAACGCCGACCTCACGACGAGCGACCCGGAGGCCCACGCGGTCCTCTACAAGATGCACGGGACGGCGTCGCAGCCGGACGAGATCGTCTTGACCACGGACGACTACGAGCATTACCGCATGAATCGTCCCGGGTTCCTGCAGGTCCTGGGGAGCGACCTGATCACCCGCACGTTCCTCTTCCTCGGATTGAGCTTCACGGATCCCAACCTCGCGTACCTCATGGGCACCTTGCGAGCCTCGTTCGAGAGCGTACAGCGACAGCATTTCACCATCCTGAAGCGCCCGGTCGACGACTACGACGCCAGGCGCTTCGACCATTTCACCACCGATCTCGAGCGGTATGGCGTCCGCACCGTGGTTGTGCAGGACTACGCCGACATCACCAGGCTGCTCGAGAGGATCGGCCGCGCGTCCGCGCAGCGCAACGTGCTCGTGTCCGGCACCTATCCGGACGACGGCGACGCGGCGGAGCGTGCCTTCATCGAGGCCGTGGCCCGCGGCGTCGGGAGGGTGATCGCCCGCCGCGGCATGAACCTCGTCTCGGGCTTCGGCAGGAGCGTCGGGAGCGGTGCGATCGTGGGTATGCTGGACGAGATCAAGGGCCGGAGCGATGTCCCCATGTCCACGCTGGGCCGTCGTCTGCTCCTGCGGCCGGTGCCGAAGGCGGCCCCGGACGGCGTCGAGCTCCGGGAGTTCAGACGACGTTACCGGGAGGAGCTGATCGCGCAGTCGGGCGCGGTCATCGTGATTGGCGGCCTGAAGGATGGCGCCATGTCATCGGGGGTGCTCCAGGAGTTCGAGATGGCGGTAGCCCAGCGGAAGCTCGTGCTCCCGATCGCGGCCACGGGCCACGCCGCGCGGCAGATCTACGAACGAATCCTCGCGCGGCCCGAGGACTATCTCGCGGCGGAGATGGATCTGGGGCTGTTCCGGCGCCTCGGACCAGAGACGGATACGCTGGACGGGATCGTCGCCGCGGTCGACGCTTGCCTGGCCCCGATCGTCAACGCCGCCCCCGTGTGGTAACTGCCAGGGCGACGAGGTCTGATGCTTCGGGCATCGCCTGGGCGCAGGGCGAGGACACGCTCTACGACAGGCAGCTCATGCTCGACCAGATTTCTGGCGGCCGGAGCTAGCCGCAGCTCGGCACCTCGTCGAGGCTGAAGAAGACCTGCTTGCCCATGGATCGGGACAGCTCCACCATCTCGTCGGCGCCCTTCGAGGGGCCGCCGATCCGCAGGCAAGCGTCGCAGCGGGCGACGAGCCGGCGGGCGACGGGGTGGAAGATCTCGTTGAAGATCTCGTCGCCGATCTGGCGCGAGCCGGCGTGCTCGATGAGCGGCAGCGCGAACCACTCGCCCAGGACGGGGAGGTGGCCGGCGCGGAACAGGCGCACGGCCATGTCGTTCATCGCGCGGACGTTGGCGGCGATCAGGGCGGGGTCGTCGTTGGTGCCGGAGCGATAGGGCCCGGCGACGAGGATCATGAGCGGCTGCCCGGTCGTCATCTTCTTGAGTCCTCCAGGGGGTTTTGGCCGACAGAAATGCAGGGAGTGAGGAGCGGTGTCGGGTGGCGGGCCGTCGGCCCGTGAGATCGCGTGAGGCCGCGCCATCGCGGCCGTCGCGGCGGTTCACGCCCGTCCGGGCGCGCCGGTCACGGCGCCTGGAGGTCCTGGTCGGCGCTCTTGAACCAGCGCGTCGCGATGCGGACCGCGTTCGTGGCCGCGCCGAGCCGGAGGTTGTCGCCGACCACCGTGAGGCACACGGTCTTCCGGTCGCGGTCCCGGGCGTCCGGGCGGATCCGCCCGACCAGGGCGCGATCGCGGTCCTGCACGCAGTGGAGCGCGCTCAGGCCCTCGCCCGCGGCGCCGGGGAGGTACTTCACATAGGGCGACTGCGCCGGATCGCTCAGGATGCTCGCCGCGCGCTCGAGGTCCACCGGGCGCTCGAACGTCACCCACGCGTTCTCGTAATGGCCCACGGCGACCGCGACCCGGCAGCACTGCGCGGACACGCCGAGCTCCGGCATCGCCAGGATCTTGCGGCTCTCGAAGATGAGCTTCCGCTCCTCCGAGGAGAAGCCGCTCTCGTCGGTGCCGCCGTTGTGCGGGACGACGTTGCCGGCGTACCCCGACTGCTTGAACGGGAGGCCCAGCCGGTCGGCGGCCTGGTAGCCGTCGCGCGCGTCCGCGAGGAACGTGTCGAGGGCGGCGATCCCGGCGCCGCTGACCGCCTGGTAGGTGCTCACCGTGACCGCGCTGAGCCCGAACTCCCGGCGCAGGGGCGAGAGCGCGAGCGTCAGCGGGATGGTCGTGCAGTTCGGATTGGCCACGAGCCGGACCGAGTCGTCGATGATGCTCGAGTTCACCCCGGCGGCGACGAGCGGCACCTTCGGGTCGGTGCGGTACGTGTTGCTCTTGTCGATGACGCGGTAGCCGAGCTCCAGGAGCCGCGGGACGTACCGCTTGCTGTGCTCGTCATCCAGGGCGACGAACGCGAGGTCCCCGCGGGGGGCGTCCTGCGCCTCGAGCCGCGACGCGCCGAGCACCTCGTACGACTTGCCGTCGAGGGTGAGCTCCTGGTCCCGGCTCGCGAACAGGGCGAGCGTTGCGCCGGGCCAGGCCCGCGCGATGAGGGTGATGGTTTCGCGACCGACGAGGCCCGTAGCGCCGAGGATGCAGATTCGCATAGGGGCGTTCTTTACCAGACCGGGGCCCGTCCGACGAGGGGCCAGTGGTCGGGCGCGGCGACCGCGGCCCCGATGGCGCAGGGCGCCATGCCCGGCGGCCTCGGGTCGGCCTATCCGGGGCGCCCGGGCGCCGCGGCGCCGACCTGCGCGGGCGAGCTCGCCGCCGGCCTCGCGCGGCGCGCGGGCGGCCTGCTCAGATGACCGTGCCCGGGGGGACGACGGCGTTCTTCGGGACGACGACGACGCCCTCGCGGGCCGCGTAGTACTCGGCGTCGGCGTCCTCGCGATCGGGGATGTTGCGGATCACCACGCCCTCGCCGATGCGCGCGTTCTTGTCGATGATCGCGCCGTCGATCCTGCACCCCCGGCCGATGCCGATGGGCGGGAGGCCTCTCGTGCTGTCGGCGGCGTGGCCCTGGAACAGGACCTCGTAGTCCGCGCCCATCATGACCGTGTTCGACATCGTGACGTGGGGCCCGATCGACGAGAGCTGCCCCACGACGGACCGGGAGATCTTCGACTCGATGATCCGGCTCCCCTCGGCGAGGAGCACCTGGTCGAGGACCGACCCGGCGCTGACGTGGGCCGGGGGGAAGAACTGCGGGCGGGTGTAAATCGGCCGCTGAGGATCGTAGAACGAGAACGGAGGATTGGAGTCGGTGAGCGCGAGGCTGGCCTCGTAATAGCTCCGGATCGTGCCGATGTCCTCCCAGTACCCGTCGAACGTGTAGGTCACCATCCGGTGGGTGTCGAGCGCGCGCGGCAGGATGTGGTGGCCGAAGTCGGAGGCGTTGTCGCGCTCGAGCATCTCGTAGAGCGCCTTCGCGCTGAAGATGTAGACGCCCATCGAGGCGAGCCACGGGTTCTTCGGATCGGGGAGCCGCCGCACGCCGTCGAGCAGCTTCATGTCCTTCGGCTTCTCGACGAACTTGACCACCCGCCCGTCGTCGTCGGTGTCCACGATGCCGAGGCGCGACACCTCGGCGGTCGGGACGGGCCGCACCGCGAGCGTGACATCGGCCCGGGTCTCGCGGTGGCGCGCGAGGAAAGGCTCGTAGTCCATGCGGTAGAGGTGGTCGCCCGAGAGGATCATGACGTCGCGCGGGTTCGGCGACTTGACCTCGACCAGCTGCTTGCGGACCGCGTCGGCGGTGCCCTGGTACCAGTCGCTGTGCGTCGGCGTCTGCTCGGCGGCGAGGATCTGCACCGCGCCCGCGGAGAAGACGTCGAATCGATACGTCTGCGTGATGTGGTTGTGGAGAGAGACCGAGTTGTACTGCGTGAGGATGTGGATCCGGTTGAAGCCCGAGTTGAGGCAGTTGCTGATCGGGATGTCGACCAGGCGGTACTTGCCGCCGGTCGGGACCGCTGGCTTCGAGCGCAGCTTGGTGAGTGGGTAGAGGCGGCTTCCGACGCCTCCGCCGAGGATCAAAACCACCACGTCGTTGTGCTTCAAGCGGACCTCCGCAGGTGAGGGGGACGGTTCGACGCCCGGAGCGATGGGCGCGACTAGACTAGCCGATCCTCGGGACCGGTCGAGCCGAATACCATGTTGCGCGAGGTGGTTGCAACCGCCGCGATCACCGGGTGAATCCGGCCAGCCCGGCGCGGGAGGCGCGCCGGCCCCGGGGCGCCGCCGCCGCGCCGGGGCGGTGAGGCGCCGCCGCGCCGGGGCGGTGATCGGACGAAAGGGAGAGACAGACAAACCGCCAAGGCGCCAAGGACGCCGAGAGAGCGAATTCTCCGCGTCTCGTGGCGCCTTGGCGGTTCCTTCGTTCAGCGCCTGTCTCGCCCGGCGCGCCGACGTCGCGGGCGACCGCGGCGCCGGGTCGCTCGTGGGCGGGCCCGGGCCGCCGGGCGAGGACGGCGGCCGCCGCGCCGGATCAGCGCATGCCGCCGGAGCCCGGCGTGGTGCCCGTGGCGCCGGGGCTCGTGCCCGGGCTCTGCGTGCCCGTGCCGGTGCCGGTCCCGGTCGTTCCACCCTTCTTGTTCTGCTGATTCCCCTGCTGCGGGCTCGTGGTGGGCGACTGCGTGCCGCTGCTCGTGTCGCCGCGGAAGCCGCCGGGGACCCCCGCGCCCGTGCCCGCGCCCGGCGTCCCGGTGCCCGTCGCGCTGCTGCCCGTGGTGCCGGTGGTGCCGGTGGTGCCCGTGGTGCCGGTCGTTCCGGTGGCGCCCGTGGTGCCGGTGCCCGTCATCCCGCTGGTCCCGGTGCCGGTGGCGCCGGTGCCCATGCCCGTTCCGGAAGCCCCCTGTCCAGCGCCCATGTCGCTCGTGCCGGAGCCCATGCCGCCCGTCGAGGGCTGGCCCGTGCTGCTGCCGGTCCCCGGAGCGCCCATGGCGCCGCTCGTCCCCATGTTCGTCCCGGCGCCGCTCGCGTCAGAGCCCCACGGCGCTTGCGTTCCTTCCGTGGTGCCCGGGGAGCTGGAGCCAGCAGGGCTCTGCGGAGGCTGCGAGTTGCTGGAACAGCCGAATCCGGCGAGAGCGAGCACGGTCGAGAGCGCAAGAGAGTGAACGAGAGTTCGCATGTGATCAGTCTCCTCGCTGCCGCCCGAGACGGGCGTGGCAGCGCTGAAGCGAGCTCCGGTGTCCCGGAGTCTCGGAACAACGGCAAATCCGTTGGTGTGAGCGGTGGCGGCCCAATGCACGGCGCGAGCCAGCCGCACGGCAGCCCCGGAAAACAGGTCACTTCCGGACGTCGCCGTCACGCCGTCATCGCGAGCTCAGCCGCGCGTTCGTGTGGGGGCGCTCTGCCACAGGTGTGGCGCGATGGCCGGCCGCCGGCGGGCTCAGCGGCAGCGCGCCGGGCGGGCGCGCGCGCGGAGGCCCTCCCACGCGATCGCCCCCGTCTGCTCCTCGACGCTGAGCGAGGTGATCAGCGGGTCCGGCGAGGTGTCCACGCGCACGGCCACCGAGAGCGCCCCGCGCTCGCAGCGCAGGCCGAAGCGCGCCGACGTGGCGCTCTCGACCATCGCGGAGCCGTCGAGCGCGCACGCGCCCACCCTCGCGCCGACGTCCCGCAGCTCCTGCCGCAGCGACGCGAGGTGATCCTCGGGGAACCAGCCGGGCCGGAGCCTGCGATCGAGCGGTTCCATCCGCGCGCGGCCGATGACCGAGGCGACCGCCTGCGCCGCGCGGCGCACCGGCGGGGAGGGCGGGACGACGCGCGCGACCATCGCGCCGGTCGCCTCGAGCTTGCCGAGCACCTTCGCGCTCAGCGGCTCGAGCGCGGCGCCGGCCACGTTGGCGAGCGCGACGACGCCGACGCCGCGCTGCGGGAGGATCATCACCGAGGCGGAGAAGCCGTCGATGAGGCCGTTGTGGAAGACCACGTGGCCGAGGTCGCAGTCCTCGCGCACGTGCCAGCCGAGCCCGGGGCCGTCGGCGCCGCCGGCCGCCGGGAACGCCGAGCCGTTGCGCGCCATCATGTGCGACTCGCGCAGCGTGCTCCGCCGCAGGGGGCCGGTCTCGGGCGCGTCGCGGGCGGGCCAGGCCGCGAGCTGGAGCCCGATGAACCGGCCCATGTCGGACAGGCTCGCGTAGAGCCCCGCGGTCGACTCGGAGGCCCCGAGCCGCCACGGCTGGATGGGCGTCACCTCGTCGCCCGCGCGCACGTGCGGCGACGCGAGCGCGTCGGGCGGCACCGCTGCGGCGTCCCACGCGGCGTCGCGCATGCCGAGCGGCGCGAGCAGCGCGTCGTTCATGTAACGCCGGTACGGGACGCCGGCGGCGCGCCCGACGAGCAGCCCGAGGAGCGAGTAGCCGAGGTTCGAGTAGGACGTCTCGGTGCCCGGCGCGCTCTCGAGCCCGAAGCCGTCGAGGGTGGCGAGGATCTCGCGCTCGGTGACGTCGCGCGCCGTCGACGCGGGGGAGAACACGCCGAGCCGGGGCAGGCCGGAGCTGTGCGTGAGCAGGTCGCGCACCGTCATCGGCCGCGAGTCGCGCGTCGGGTAGACGACGCCGGCGAGCGCGGGCAGGTAGCGGGCCGCCGGGGCGTCGATCGACAGCCGCCCCTCGTCGCGGAGCCGCAGGACCGCAGCGGCGGTCAGCGCCTTCGTGATCGAGCCGATGCGAAAGCGCGTGTGCTCGTCGACCGCACCGCCCCGCGCGACGTCGCGCACGCCGATCACCTTCTGGATCGCGAGCTCGCCGTCGATGACGACGCCGAGCGCCAGGGCGGGCAGGCGCTCCCGCTCCGCGGTGCGCTGCGCCAGCGCCTGCACCTCGGGCGCGGCCGCGCGGAGCTTCCGCCCGCGCTCCGGATCGAGGAAGCGCGGCGCCGGCGCGGGCTCGCTGGCGAAGCGCTGGAGGAGCGGCGCCGGGGCCGCTGGCCGGGCGGCCCGCGGCGCGGGCGCGGTCTTCGCGCACCCGCCGAGGAGCGGGAGCGACAGGGAGAAGACGGCCGTCGCGAGGCGTACGGCGAAGATGCTGCCAATCGTCTTCAAGGCGGAACCGTGATTTTCGCTCCTCCATCACGGTCCGACAATCGAAAGCAGCAATCGCGCGAGCTCGGTCCTCGATGGCTCTCGACGTTTCCATTGAAGCTAGACGGAAAAGCGACCTCGGCGCAGCCCGGGCGTATGTCTCCCACGATGTGGCCCGCGTGCGGGCTCGCGGGCGCGGTCGTGCCCGCGACGGCGCGCGCCTACGCCCCCGCGAACCGATCCCGGAAGGCCCGGTAGTTCGGCTGGTCGGCGCCCCGGTCGTACACGGCGAACACCACGCGCGAGAACGCGCCGCGGAAGCGCGGGTGCTCGAGGCACCGGGCGAAGACGTCGGCGACCTCGCCCGGATCGTTGCGGAAGACGCCGCACCCCCAGGCGCCGAGGACCAGGCACCGGTGCTCGTGCGCGCCCGCCGCCGCGAGCACCATGGCCGCGCGGCGCTCCAGGGCCGCGCGGATGTCCGGCTCCACCCCCTCGTCGCGCTCGAGCGCCTCGCCGGCGTTGGGCGCCGGCGCGGTGATGATCGACAGCGCGAAGGGCCGCTCCAGCAGGTTGTGCTGCTCGTCGCGGAAGAACGGCACGTCCGGCGAGTAGATGAGGTGATCGGTGTACAGGAAGCTCCCCGAGGCGCGGTTCTGGTCGTAGTACTCGCGCTGCTCGACCAGGCACGCGTACAGCGCGGAGCACCTGGCGAGGTCCTCTTCCTGGGCCTTGGCCCCGCGCAGGAACCCGCCCCCGGGGTTCTTGGCGGAGGCGAAGTTGAGGGCCGCGACGCGGGCCTCGCCCTCCTGCTCGACGAGCCGGCGGCCCGCCGCCCCCGTGGTCTCGCCCGTCACCTCGATGCTCGCCGGCCGCTCGAGGCGCTCCTTCGGCTCCCAGGTGTCGAGGGATCCGGGCCGGTGAAGCGCGGTGCCCTTCACCGCGGCGAGCACGCGGTCGCGGATGCGGACCGTCGCGCCCGAAGGCGCGGTGTACTCGCCCCGGCTCGCGATCTGCACGGTTTCTGCGGCGATGCCCGTGAGCTTCATGCGTCCAAAGATTGGCGAACCGCGGCCGAGCGTCCAGCGAAACGCGCTCCGCCGCGGGCGCGCGGGGCCCTGCTCCTCCGGGGCTCCGGCGGGCCGGCGGCGTCGTCTGCCTGCGATCTCCGGCGATCTCCCGCGGGTCGGCGCCGCGCATGGCGCGCGGGCGGCGCGCGTGAGATCATGGCGCGCGATGGGCGAGGTCGAGCTCAGCGTCCAGCGTTACTCGGCCGAGGTGGTCGCGCACCGGCACGCGCACCACCAGCTGGTCTTGCCGGTCGAGGGCGCGCTCTCGATCGCGATGGCCGGGCGCGAGCTCCGGGCGGCGGGGCGCTCGGGGGTGCTCGTCCCGTGCGACGCGCGCCACGCCTTCGCGGCGTCGGACCGGAACCGCTTCCTCGTCATCGACGTGCCGCCCGCCTCCGCGGAGGCGCTCGGCGCGGCGCCGTGGTTCGAGCGGAGCGCCGGCGGGCCGGTCGCCCTCGACCCCGCCGCCGCGCTCCTGGTCCACGCCGCGGCGGCCGAGCTCGACGGGGCGGGCTCGGTCGCGCTGCGCCGGCAGTGGGCGGGGCTGCTCGTGCTCACGCTGGCCGAGCGCGGCGATCGCGGCGCCGCGCGCGCTCCGGAGAAGCTGCGCCGCGCGCTCCGCTTCATCGAGGAGCACGCGCACGAGCCGCTCACCGTCGCCGACATCGCTGCCCGCGCGGAGCTCAGCCCCGGGCACCTCCACCACCTGTTCCGCGCCGTCCTCGGGACGACGGTGCAGGCGCGCATCGCGGACGTGCGCCTCGCGCGCGCGACCGAGCTCTTGTCGCGCACCGATCTCGGGATCGCCGAGATCGCCCTCCGCTGCGGCTACGCCGATCAGAGCTGCCTGACGCGCAGCCTGCGGCGCCGCCGCGGCGTGACCCCGGCCGCCCTGCGCCGCGGGGCCCGGTCCGGGCGGCCGGCCGAGCCGCGGCGTGGGGGCGCGTAGCCGGGCGGCGCGCGTGCGGGCGCGAGCGCGCGCCGCAGCCCCGGCACAGGACCGCGGAGCCTGGGCCAAGACGGCGGCCGGCCCGCGCGGCATTCTCCGCGCCATGTCGGATCCGATCTCTCCCGCGCTGCCGGAGGCGGCCCCCCGCGCGCTGCCGGAGGCGACATCGGCGGCGCGCCCCTCGCCGCGCGCCGCCACCCTCGCGGGCGTCGCGGCCATCTGCCTCTGGGGCAGCTTCACGCTGCTCTCGACCTCGGTGCGCGGCCTGCCGTCGCTCCAGGTGCTCGCGTCGACCTTCGCGATCGCGGCGCTCCTCGGCGCGGCGCGGCTCGCCCGGCGCGGCCGCGCCGGCCTCGGCGCGCTCCGCCAGCCGCTCGGGTGGTGGCTCGTCGGCGTGGGCGGCCTGTTCGGCTATCACGCCCTCTATTTCTACGCGCTCACCGTCGCGCCGCCCGTGCAGGTCAGCGTGATCTCGTACCTGTGGCCGCTGCTCATCGTCCTGTTCTCGGCGGCGCTCCCCGGCGGCCGCCTGCGCCTCCGGCACGTGGCCGGGGCGCTGCTCGGGCTCGCGGGCGTCTGGACGGTCCTCGCCGCCGGGGGCGCCGTCATCCCGAGCGCCGCGCACCTGCCCGGCTACGCGGCCGCGCTCGGATGCGCGCTCCTCTGGTCGACGTACTCCGTGCTCCAGCGCCGCTTCGCCGACGTCCCCGTCGACGCCCTCGTCGGCCCCTGCGCCGCGACGGCGGCCCTCGGCCTCGCCGGGCACCTCGCGTTCGAGCGCACGGTCGCGCCCACGGCCGGCCAGGCGCTCGGCCTGCTCGCGCTCGGGCTCGGCCCCGTGGGCGTCGCCTTCTTCGCCTGGGATCACGCGACGAAGCACGGCGACGTCTCTCAGCTCGGCGTGCTGGCCTACGGCGCGCCCGTCCTCTCGACGCTGCTCCTCTGCCTCGCCGGCCACGCCGAGGCGAGCCTCGCGCTGCTCGCCGCCTGCGCCCTCGTCGCGGCCGGCGGCCTCGTGGCGACCGCGCGCGCCGCCTGAGAGGCGCGGCCGCGTCCCTCGTCTCGGGCGCTATCGGATACGCCCTATTCCAGCCTGTCGCCTGACGATGCGGCGTCGAATCGGCTCAGGTAAGGCGCGCCTCGCGCGTCGAGTCGGCATACCCATGGGTGGTCGGGATCATACGCGGTAGCGCCTCCAATGGATACAGGCGGGGCCGCTTGTAGGCTCGGCAGCGCCTCGAGGATCGCCTCGCCCCCCGCACGCCATCGAAAGCACCATCTCGTCATCTCCGAAGGTCTCGGATGATGCGCGTCTCGACGTTCGATGATACGGCCTCGCGTATGGCGATACCAATCATTGAGCCGTTCGGCGACGTACAGATCCCCCGTGTGTGAAAACCATGCATCGAGCTCGGATTTTGCGTTGATCGCGTTGGCAAAGACTTTGACCGGCGAGAGCCACTCTTGCGATAGCTGTCGCAGGAGGAGCTCGTCGAAGCGCGACAGGTAGAGCCCATCGCCTGCCCGTCGGGGAAAGAGTCCGGCATGATAGCGCCCAAGGTTGGCCAGCTGCGGGTGGAACGTGCTCCCAGATGCACAGAACCTGGAAAAGGCGACGGGCGAGCGGCGGCACCACAGTTTCCAGAGCGTCGCGGCGAGGGCTGTCTCGAGCTTCGACCATTGGACCACGGGCGGCTTGCGTAGCAGAGCATCCGCGACATTGAGGTATATGGCCCTGCCCGGGCCGGGCCCTTGCGGAGATGCTCCGGCGGCGCCCGGGCTGAGATCGACGATGAACAGCGCGCGCCCGCGCTCGACGACGGCAGCGCAGATCCGACAGAGGCTCATCAGGCCGCCTGGTGTCGGCGGAAGCGCCACGCAGATCGGCGGCCCATCAGGACGCGCGAGCTCTTCATTGAGATCGGTGGACGGCTCTCCACCCAAGTATCTGACGCGCGCAGCGCGATGACGTTCAGGATCGAGCCTCGATGGCCCCAGCAGGAGCTCGTCATCGTCGACCACGACGGGGGATGCAACCTTGGCCAGAGCCGCTCCGGCAACCCTGCCCATGGCGACGTAGACTGCGCCCTGTATCGGCTCATTCATCATCTGAATCCACACGATCTGCATTTGCACGCTGGCGGGTATGGTGTGCCCGATTTGCAGGCTTCAAAGCAGCTCCTGCACGATGTGTGGCGCCATTTGTCGCAGCCTGGATATCCCGTGATGCACTTGCCGCCGATCTCTTGGCAATCGACGAACATGTCTGTGCATGTCTTGTCGGGCGTGCACCCTGCCATCTGCTCATCGGCTCCGCTCCCCACGTCGTCACCGTTTCCGAACCGGTCCCCCGTAGCTGCTGACCCCGGTGGGTATGGTTCTCCGGCCCCTGTGCCTTCCGTCCCCCTAAGATAGCACTCGCCCACGTCGTAGTTGCACGCCCACACCGTGAGACCGAGAGGAATAAGCAGAGGGATCGCCTTCATTTTCAGCCTGTGGCGCATGCCCATCCTCCAGGTCGTTCCAGATGCGCGTGCGGAGGGGTGGTGTCAACTCTGATTCAGAGCACAGATTGCGTCCCTGCGCTACGGCTCGTCAACCTCGTCCCGGTCCGAAGCCGAGCTCGAGGTGGACGCAGCGGGTTGCACATCGTCGCGGCCGAGATGGGCGCGGACCATTGGAGATCGAGGCGCACGTCGGCGCGGCCGCCGCTCCGAGGCGAGCGTTGCCGGCTCCGCCTCCCCGGGTCGAGGCGTCCGGTGCGGCGCCGTGGTTTCAGCCCTGAGCCTGCTCGGCGCGTTGTGACGCCCGGGACGGGAGTTTTCGAGCACGAGCTCGGCGCAGCCCCCACGGCGGGGCGCGGAGGTCGAGGCGGACGGACGTGGGCGAGCGAGCTGGAAGGGCACGGCATGCAGCAAGCATGCAGTAAGAAGAGGGACCGCAAGGGCGCAAGGGGCGCAAGGGGAAGAGAGATGATATTCTTCTCTTCCCCTTGCGTCCCCTGCGCCCTTTTTCGAGGGACGGCGGGGGCTTGGCCCCACCCAGCGCTCTGACTGGATCGTCGCGTCACGCTCCTCACGACGCCCCCGTCGCGACGGTGGCCGGCGACCTATCCGCCGTGCAAGCTACCGAGGCGGGGCCTTCCAGGCGCCGGTCGTCGAGGTTCTTCCGGCCGGTTCATCGCCGCCTCGAGGTCAGCGCTTGATCTGGGCATCGGGCCAGAGCCCGAGGATCTCTTGCAGCTGGTGCTCGGGACCGAACTCTTCCCAGAGAATGCCATTGCAATCCCGAGCCTCGGAGAAGGCGCTGGCGTCATCGTCCTCCCACCCCAGATGGCGCAACCCCGGAGCCCCGCCATCGGGGAGCTGGCGAATCGAGAAGTTCACCGCGTCGGTGCGCCAGAGCGCGTACTGGCCCGGCACGATCACCTGCGGCTGGGCCGCCAGGCGCTGCGTGTATTCCGCGATGGAGTCCGCCAGTGAGCTCACACCCAAAGCAATATGAATCTTTCGCATCCAGGACCCTCCGCGCAGCGCCGACGTCAGCGCCGCGAGACACGTCATGATCGAGCTCCGAACAGAGGCCGGTACCATGGGCGAGGCCACGGCACCAGCCTCGGCGTGCGAGCCCGGCGCGCGCGCCGGCTCGACCTCGGACACGCCGGCGCACATGGCGCCGCAGAACACGGCAAACGCGACCGCGATGAAATGAACGGCATGCATATGTCCTCCCGCGATGATCGGCCGACCATCAACGGCGTCTACAGGGAGCTATCGAGAGCTCATAAGTAGCTTCGTGTTGCGCTCGGAGGTGCGCCATGGTTTGTCGCCGTCAACCTGGTCGAGCTCGACCACGTCGCCGGCGAGCTCGTCGAGCGCGGGCTCGGTCCCGAGGGCGGGCGGCGATCCCCCGGCGACGCAGCACGAACGCGACGGCCGCAGAGGTGCCGCGAGGTTGCATCGAGCTCGACCGCCGCCGAGACTCGGGGCGCCCCTGACCAAAGGAGGGTATCTGATGGGTTATCGCAATCTCAGCCCCCAGGCGATGGTCAACATCTCCGCGCCGTGGCTCGATCCGGCGCAGGATCGGAAGGTGTTCACGTCGCTGCCGCTGCTCGCGCCGCTCCTGCCCGCGGTCGAGGAGGCGCGCGAAGGTTGGCACCTTGCTCGAACCGCCGTCCTCCACCCCATTTAGGCAAGCCATCTTTCTTTTTTTGCCGCCTGCCAGGGGGTGCGAGGCTGTCCACTGGCGCCGATCGGTGGTCGGTGGCGATCTCGAGGAAGATGTCTTACGTCAGAGCGCCTCCAGGCGGCGATCTCGAGGAAGATGGCTTACGCCGAAGCGCCTCCAGGCGGCGGTCGCACGTAAGATGGCTTACGCAGGATCGCCGCCGGGCGGCGGTTGCCGAGAGTTGGTTTGCGCCGGGCGCCGCCGGGCGGCGTTCGAGGGAAAGAGGGCTTACATTCGACCGCCATCGGGCGGCGCTCGCCGGCCGTGGATTGGCGCCGAGGAGCCGCCCGGCGGCGCTCGACGAAGCACGGCGAGGTCCCGCAGCTCGGCGTGCGGTCCCACGGCGCGCCCATCCTCTCGACGCCGCTCCTCGGCCGCGCCGGCCACGCCGCGGCGAGCCCCGCGCTGCTCGCCGCCTGCGCCGCCATGACCGCACGGGGCCCGCGCCGGCCGCGCCAGCGAGCCCCGCGCCGCGCGCCGCACGATTAGTTGTATTGACAATTAATTGTTCGGCGCTACGCTCGGCCATCATGCGCGACCAGTTCACGGCCGAAGGGGGGATCATCCTCGACAACGCCCTCGGCTACTGGATGGCGCGGGTGTACCTCGCCTCCCGCGCCGCGATGTACCGGCGCTTCCGCGCGCACGGCGTCGAGATCACGCCGGAGCAATGGATGGTGCTCGTCCGCCTGTGGGAGCAGGAGGGCGTCACGCAGACGCACCTGGCCGAGCGCACCTTCCGGGACGTGCCCACGATGAGCCGGATCCTGGCGCTCATGGAGCGCGACGGGCTGGTCGAGCGGAGGCGCGACCCGACGGACCGGCGCGCCCGGCTCGTCTACCTCACCGCGCGCGGGCGGACGCTGCGCAAGGCGCTGTCGGGCGAGGCGAAGGCCCTCGTGGACGAGCTTCGCGCCGGCATCCCGGAGGAGGATCTCCTCACGACCCGGCGCACGCTCCAGCGCATCCTCGCGAACCTCGAGCCCGAGGGCTGAGCGCGGCCCAGCCCCCGCGCCGGCCGCTTCATCCCCAATTGATTGCATTGACAACCAACTCAGGAGACGCCCGCATGACCGAGACCGTTGCTCCGCCTGGCCAGGCCGCTGCTTCCCCTCACTTCCCCGCGCACACGCTCGACACGGCGCCCGCGGCGGCCCGCGCCGCGCTCGAGCGGACCTCGCGGAAGTTCGGCTTCCTGCCGCTGCCCTCGGCGCGCTTCGCGACGTCGCCGCTCCTCGTGCGCGCCTTCGACGAGCTCCTCTCGGTCTTCGAGGGGGCCACGCTCTCGCCGGTGGAGCGCGAGGTCGTGGTGATGGTCGTCGCCGGCGAGAACGGCTGCGACCTCTGCCGCGCGATGCACCGCGGGCTGCTCCTCCGCGCGGGCGCGTCCGCCGAGATCGCCGCGGCGCTGTTCGAGCGGAGGCCGGCGCCCGACGCGCGCCTCCAGGCGCTCGCGGCGTTCACCGAGGCGACGCTGCGCGAGCGCGGCCAGGTCTCGGACGCCGATCTCGACGCCTTCCTCGGCGCGGGCTTCACCGCCGAGCAGGCCCTCGAGGTGATCGTCGGCATCGGCACCTACACGCTGTCGACGTTCGCGAACCGGATGACCCGCACCCACGCGCTCCGCTGACGCACCCGGCGGCGCGGGCGGCGCTCGCGATGGGTCACGCGCCGCGGATCGGGCGCAGCTCCTCGCCGAGGAGGCCCGCGGTCGCGCTCGGCGTCGCGAAGACCCCTGGCTCCTCGCCGGCCGGCGCCCACTCGCCCGCGCACATCAGCGCGCCCCCCAGGATCTCGGGCTGCGCCGCCGGGCGCACCTGCACGTCGTCCGCGTGGACGCTCACGTTGACGTGCACGCGCGCGTCCGCCCCCGCGCGGCGGACCACCGCCTCGTGCAGCGCCGCCGCGACCCGGAGCGCCGCGCGCCGCTCGTCGCGCTCCGCGTCCGCCCCGGCGGGCAAGAGGCGCACGCCGAGCACCTCGTTGCCGGTCGTCGAGGCCAGGATGAACCCCGCGCGCTCGAGCTGCGACTCGGCCATGTCGAGCACCTGCCCGATGTCCGCCGCGAGCGCGTCGTCGAGGTCGTCGGAGCCGCCGCGCGTCCTCACCTCCAGGTACACGCCCACCGCCGGCTGCGTCGGATCGGGCCCGCCCCTCGTCCCCGACGCGGGCTCGCCGATCGCCTCCCGGAGCGCCCGCACCAGCTCCTCGACCGAGCCGAACCGCCGCTCCCGCCGCTTCTCCATACACCGCAGCACCACCGCGTCGAGCTCGAGAGGAAGCGGCACCCGCAAGCTCGGGGGCATCGGCGGCTCCTCGAGGTGCTTCCGCACCATCTCATCCATGTCATGTGTGTGGAATGGTAATCTTCCGACCAGCATGCGATGGAGAAGCACTCCGAGCGCATAAACATCCACCCGCGCATCGATGGGGCCGCCCAGGATCTGCTCGGGCGCCATGATCGATGGCGTCCCGGGCATTCTTCCGGCGGTGGTCAGCCAGGTCGAGCCCTCCTCGGGTCCCATCAATTTCGCGATGCCGAAGTCGAGCAGCTTCACGGTCCGTGGTTTGCCTGAGCAGATGAAGATGTTGCTGGCCTTCACGTCGCGGTGAATGATGCCGGCGGCGTGCGCGGCCCCGAGCGCCGCGCAGATGGGCTCGAACAGATCGAGCGCCTCCCGCGGCGCGAGCCGGGTCTCGGCCCTGATCAGCGCGTCGAGCGTCTGCCCCTCCAGGCGCTCCATCACGTAGAACGGCTGATAGTTGTTCAGCTCACCTACTTCGTAAATTTCTACGATGTTGGGGTGGGAGATCAGGCGTAAAGCCTCGATCTCGCGCGCGAATCTCTCGACCACGCGGCGCGAGTGAGCTACCGCCTCGCTCAGCACCTTGACCGCGGCGGGCCTCCCTGAACGGGCGTGCCTCGCTGCATAGACGACCCCGCAGCCGCCGCGCGCGATGAATCCTTCGAGGATGTATTCGCCGGCCAGGGTCCCCGCCGGGAGCTCGCCGCGCGCGCTGGCCCGCTCGACCTCCGAAAACGGCCTCGTCTCGTCCTCTTTCGTCATCTTGCCCCACCGTGCGGCGCGTCACGGGCCGCCGCGCGCGCCGCTGTCCCCCTTCGAGGATGATCTTGATGAACCGGTATACTCAGGAGCGTTTCTAAATGGTAACTTAAACTTGGCCGCACCTCGACACTGAACCGCCGGCCGGGACCCGTCGCTGAAAGGGGGAACAAGATGTTCCTTTGCTGGACACGGACTGTTGCGCTGCTCGCAATACCTCTGGTTACTACCGCCTGCATCGGGGCCGAGATCGACGACGTGACCGATGAAGAGCTCGAAGAGCCGATCGGCGAGGCGGAGGGCGCCGTCGTGGCTGGGAACGGCGCCCTGTCCAATATCATCAACCGGAACGCGCTCCTCTCCGGCGCGCTCACCCCGAGCCTGCTCGGCGCAAACGCGCTCAAGCCCAGCGCGCTCAGCGCCGCCGCGCTCGCAGCCATCCAGGATCCAGGACCTCAGGGCGCCTTGTCAAGGCAGCTCCTCCAGTACGTCGTGAGCTGTGCGCTCCGGCCGGACCAGTCGTTCTCGTTCACGTGGACCGACAGCGGCGGTACGAGCCGACAGGAGACGTACAGCGGCTACCTCGGGATCGTGGACTGGTGGGTGTACGGCCCGCTCACGGATCCCTTCTACCAGCGCTACATCTCCGCGTGCCTCGCCGCGCGCACGAACTATTACGGCGTCCCGGTGATGATCTCCCTGCGCGCGAGCCAAGTATCCATGGGCTCGTCGTGGAACGAGCGCTCGACCTACTCGGTCAGGGAGGGCGCGTTCTGGGGCAACCTGTTCAGCTCGACGCCCTACCTACGGGCCTGCCACTCGCCGGCAGGCGTCGCGCGCGCGCGGGCGCTGAAGCGTGACTGTGCGGCAGGTCACATCAAGCCCGACCCGGCGACCGGGGCGCCGATCACGGAGCCGTGCGGCCCCATCGCGCTCGCGGGGTCGTGCGATACTGTGTGCGAAGCGGTGGTCGCCGACGGCGGCTTCTACTCCCAATGCCTCGACAACCCGGCGATCTCGTCCTCGGCGCGCACGGATGTGGTGATCACGTCCTTCCTGCCGCCGTAAAATGCGGCATGGGCTCCGAGGTCCAGCGGAACCAGGATCCCGAGCGCGCACCTCCGGACCATCGGCGTTGCCCGTCGTGCGGGCGGCGGAACCCGGGCTCGTGCCCCGAGTGCCCGCCGCAGCCGCATCGCGATGAGGCGAGCCCGCCGGACATCACCGAGGTCGTCCCCGTCTCGCTGCCGCGCTTCCCGGGCTACCGGACGCGCAGGGTCCTGGGGCAGGGCGGCTTCGGCACCGTGTTCGAGGCCGAGCCCGAGGGCGGCGGGGAGCCGGCGGCGATCAAGCTCGCGCGCGCCGATCGCCGCGGGGCGGCCCCGCGGCTCCGGCGCGAGATCGAGGCGCTCCTCGCCGTGGGGCCGCCCCACGTGCCGGCCGTGCACGCGCGCGGCGCGCTGGACGACGGCTCCCCGTACGCCGTGCTCGATCTCGTCGCCGCGCCCACGCTCGCCGCCCGCCTCGCCGCGCGGCCGGCGCCGCGGCTCGACGAGGCCGCCCAGCTCGGCCTCGCGACGCTCGCGGCCCTCGAGGCCGTGCACGCGCGCGGCTACGTGCACTGCGATCTCAAGCCCGAGAACATCTTCGTCGATCGCTCGGGGAAGGCGACCCTCATCGACCTCGGCATCGCCCGCGTCGTGGGGCGGCGCGACGGCGCGCCGGACGAGGACCTCGCCCTGGGGACCGCGGAGTACATGGCGCCGGAGCAGTCCGCCGGGCGCGCGGATCTCGACGCGCGCGCCGACATCTACGCGATGGGCGTCATCCTGTACGAGCTCTTCGCGGGCCGGCCTCCGTTCTGGGGGCCGCGCGCGGTGGTGCTGGAGGATCACCGGAGCCGCAGGCCGCCGCGCCTGTCGGCGCGCGCGGCCGTGCCGCGGGCGATCGAGGAGGTGGTGCACCGGTGCCTGGCCAAGGAGCGGGGCGAGCGGTTCGCGAGCGCGACCGAGCTCCGCGCCGCGCTGGAGCGCGCGCTCGGCGACGAGCTCACCGCGAGCGAGCACGGAGGGCCTCGCTCCGTGGCCGGCGCCGAGCGCCGCGCGGTGGGGCTCCTGTTCTTCGAGGGCGCGGCGGATCGGATGGCCGTGCAGCGCAGGGTCCGGGCGCTCGGCGGCGAGCTCGCGCACGCGTCCGGCGCTCGCTACGCGGCGGTCTTCGGCCACGAGGGCGCGGCGAGCCCGGCGCGCCACGCCAGGCGCGCGGCCGACGAGCTCCTGCGCGCGGGGCTGTGCGAGCGGGTGCTCATCGATCTCGCGCCCGTGTCGGTCCAGGCCCGCCCCGGCGGGGCCCGGCGCTTCCTGAGCCCGCTCTTCTCGCGCGCCGAGCGGTGGCCGGCCGCCTCCGGGCCGCCGGGGCCGTTCCTCACGCCCGCGGCGGCGGCCGCGCTCCCGGAGGCGTCCCTCGCCGCGCCGGAGGACGATCGCGCGGGGGATGGCGAGCCCCGGCCCGGCGACGACGCGCGGGAGACGACGGGCCCCGGCGCGCTCATCGGCCGCCGTGAGGTCCTCGAGCACCTCGTCCACAGCGCCGAGGAGGCGCTCCGGCTGCGGCAGCCGACGGTCGTGTCGGTGATCGGCGAGCCCGGCTACGGCAAGAGCCGCCTCTTCGTCGAGCTCGTCAGGCAGCTCCGGGAGCGCCTGCCGCAGGCCAGGCTGATCGATCTGCGCGGGCGGGAGCCGACGAGCGGCGTCGCGGACGCGACGCTCCAGGAGCTCGTGCGCGAGGCGCTCGACATCCCCGAGGCGCCCCCCGAGAGCGGCGTCCGCGCGGCGCTCGCGGAGCGGCTCGGCTCCGCGCTCGGCGAGGAGCTCGGCTCGGGGCTGGCGATGGCGCTCGGGTGGGTGGACGAGCGGACGGGCGGCGAGTTCTTCCGGGACGTCGAGGCGCTCAAGGCCGTTCCCGGCGCGCTGCGCTCGGCGTGCGTGCGCGCGGCGGGCGAGTGCCTGCGCCGGTGCGCCGCGGCCGCGCCGGCCGTCATCATCCTCGACGACGCGCAGTTCGCGCACGAGGTGACGCTGGCGGCGCTCGAGTACGCGGCGCTCGGGGACGGGGCCGCGCCGCTCTGGGTGTGCGCGATGGGGCGCCCCGCCTTCGCCGAGGCGCAGCCCTCCTGGGGCGAGCGGGCGGCGCGGCGCGAGGTCGTGCGGCTCGATCCCCTCGACGCCGACAGCGCGCGGGCGCTCTGCCGGCGCCTGCTCCTGCCCGCGCGGGACGTGCCGGAGTCGGCGATCGATCGCCTGATCGAGCGGGCGCAGCGGGTGCCGCTGCTCCTCGTGGAGCTCGTGCACGGGCTCAAGCGCGAGGGGATCCTGCGCCGGCACCCGCGAGGCGACGCGTGGTACCTGGCGACCGACGAGCTCGAGCGCCTGCCGGCGCTGCCGCTCCTCGATCCGCTGGCGCAGGGGGAGATCGAGGCGCTCGGGCCGGCGCTCGGGGCGCACGCGCGGCTCGTCTCGCTGCTCGGCGCCGAGGTGTCGCCCGACGAGATCGCGGGCGTCTTGAGCCACCTCGATCGGCGCGGCGAGGGCGCGGCCTTCCCGCTGGACGCGCGGGTCGGGACCGAGCGGCTGCTCAAGGCGGGCGTGCTGGTCGCCGATCGGAAGGGCCGGCTCGGGTTCCGTCACGCGCTGATGCGGGAGGCGATCGCGCAGGGGGTCGCCGAGGGCGAGCGGCGGCGGATCCACCTGGCCGCGTACGAGCACCACCGCGAGGCGGCGCACGAGAGCCGGGAGCAGCGGCGGTTCAAGATCGCCTACCACGCGGCCGAGGCGGGGCTCTCGGCGGTGGCGGAGGCGGCCTACCTGGAGCTGGCCGAGCGGGCGCGGGAGCGGCACGCCTACATGGAGGCGGAGCTGCACTACAGCCGCGCGCTGGCGCAGCCGGCCCCGGATCGCGGCGCGCGGCGGAGGGCGGCCTACCGGGGCCGGGGGCTGATGCGCTACCGGCTCGGCCGCTACCACGACGCGCTCGGGGATCTCGCGCGCGCGCGCGCGATGGCGATCGAGGAGGGGGAGGCGATCGAGCAGATCGAGATCCTGCTCGACGAGGCCATCACGCTCGACTGGATGGACGACTACGGGCGATCGAAGGAGCGGGTGGAGCAGGCGAAGGCGCTCGCGAGCGGCGAGCTGCCTCCGGCGCTCTCGGCGCGCCTGTCGATGGGGGCGGCGCTGTCGCTCCACCGGGAGAGCCGGGAGGAAGAGGCGGCGCGCGAGTTCGAGCGCGCGGCGGCGCAGGCGGAGGCGCTGGGCGACGCGGGCTACGAGACGCTGGTGGTGTCGCTGCTCGTCCTCGGCTTCATCTACCAGGGGCTGAGCAAGCTGGACGAGGCCGGGGCGGCGCTGGATCGGGCGATCCGGATGTGCGAGGCGCGCGGCGATCTCCTGCACCTCGGGCCGGCCATCAACAACCGGGCGCTCCTGCGCGCGTGCCTCGGCGACAACGAGGGCATGATCCTGGACATGTGCCGTCTCCTCGCCCTCTCGCGCGAGCTGGGCCTCGGGGCGATGGAGCTCATGGGGGAGTTCAACCTCGGCGAGTACCTGTACATGGTGGGCAACCTCGAGATGGCGATGCCGCACGTGGAGCGGGCCGCGCACCTGGAGCGCCAGCAGCGGGGAGAGGAGGCGCGCCCTTGGGCGCAGCTCCTCCAGGCGAGGCTGCTCCTCTACCGAGGCGACGAGGACAAGGCGCGGGAGATCATCGAGACCATCCGGGCCCAGCAGGCGAAGGCGATCGCCGCGGGGCGCGGGGGCCTGGAGATGGCCCCCGCGGAGGAGGTGCTGTGGTCGATGATCGACCTGGCGACGCGCGACGCCACCGACGAGGAATGGGATGAGCTCGAGGGGCGGTCGGCCCGCTGCTCCGTGGGCCAGGAGCAGATCGAGGTGATCGAGGCGCGGGCGCGGTCGCGCTCGCGCCGCGGCCGCCACGCCGAGGGGAAGGCGGCGCTCGCGCGGGCGATCGAGGCGGCCGAGCGGATCCCCAACTGGATGAGAGAGCGGCTCGAGCGGCAGCGAGGGAGCTAGGAGCCCATGGATGGCGCGGCGAGCCCGCCCTCGCCGTGGAGCGAGTCCCGGACAACGCCCGCACGCTCGAGCTCGCGCGGCGGTGGCTCGACGGCTGACGCAGCGCCGCGTTCACGCGCGTCGCCGGCCGCACGCGAGCCGCAGCATGCCGCCGAGGAGCGCGAGCCACGGCGAAAGCGGGCCGCCCGACGGCGCGCCGCCCGCGGCGTGGCAGTCACAGCCGGGTCCGCCGCCGCCGAGCCCGCCGCTGCTGCCCCACGACGACGACGACGCCTCGCTCGACGAGCTCGCCGCGCCCGAGGTCGCCGCGCCGCCGCCCTCCCCCCCCGGGCAACCGTGGTTCGACGCATGCCCGGGCTCGGTCGGGCACTCGTCGTGGACGTCCCTCACGAAGTCGTTGTCGTCGTCGGCGTCGCACGCGTCCCCTGCGCCGTCGCCATCGGTGTCGGCCTGATCGGCGTTCTCTCGAGCCTCGCAGTTGTCGCACGCGTCGCCCACGCCGTCGCCGTCGGTGTCGGCCTGGTCCGGGTTCTTCACGTCAGGGCAGTTGTCCATGCCGTCGAGCGCGCCGTCGCCGTCCGAGTCGGCGAGATCCTCGTCGCACGCGTCGCCGGTCCCGTCGCCGTCCGAGTCCTCCTGGCCGGGGTTCGCCGCCTTGGGGCAGTTGTCCGCGTCGTTGTTCACGCCGTCTCCGTCGTCGTCGGCGTCGCACGCGTCGCCCACGCCGTTGCCGTCCGAGTCCCGCTGATCGGCGTTGGGCGTCCGAGGGCAGTTGTCGTCGGCGTCGAGGACCGTGTCGTCGTCGTCGTCCGGGTCGCAGGCGTCGCCGGCGCCGTCGCCGTCGGTGTCGCGCTGGGTCGAGTTGGCGATGGAAGGGCAGTTGTCCGAGCCATCCAGCGCGCCGTCGTCGTCGTCGTCCGGGTCGCAGGCGTCGCCGGCGCCGTCGCCGTCGAGATCCTCCTGACGCGGGTTCTCCGCATGGGGGCAGTTGTCGCCCGCGAGCACGCCGTCGCCGTCGAAGTCGATGGCGCCGGGCGTCGGGACGGCGCACGCGGCCCAGGTCGACGACGTCGGCTCGCCGGTCTCGATCGCGCCGGTCACCCCGTTCCCCCCGCTCGCGCTCTGGGCGCCTTCGGTGAAGTCCTGCCGGCAGCTCCCGTTCGCGGCCGACAGCGGCGCGTGCAGCGCGGCGTCGTCCGCCGCGTCGTCCAGGTAGGCGCTCGGCGCGGCCCCGGGATCCGGCCCGTCGATCGATACACCCGTCTTGTTGACAGGCGTGTTCGCCCCCGTCGCGCCATAAAAGACGTAATCGACGTCCTTCACGAGATCGCTCACGCCGTCCCAGTAAAAGAGGATCAGGAGCTCATGATCGTTCGTCAGCCCGCGCGTCTCTCCCACCGATCCAGGGATCGGCAGCCGCATGTCGGGCACCGCGGCGGCCGACTTGCCCTCCGGGCCGCCGGCGCTCTGGATCTCGTAGGTGGGGGGCGCGCCCCAGCCGTTGAACGCCCTGCTCTCGTTGCACCCCATGCGGTAGCACTCGGCGCCTCCGAGCGACACGGTCTGGACCTCACCGGGGGCGATCTCGGCGCCATCCGGGAAGCGCACCAGGAAATCATTCGTATTCGGGAGCGTCGGGTCCGGCGTGACGAGCTGATAATAAAAGCGGTAGTCCGCGAGGTAGTAGTCCGACAGATCGACCGGCGCGCTGCCCGGGTTATAGATCTCGACGAACTCCGCGGCCGTCGGGTGGACGAGGAGCTCCGTCAGGAGGAGCTTCGCCGGGCTCGACGCGTGCGCGCGCATCCGGCCGTGGAGCGCGTCGAGCTCCAGCGTGACGACCTGCCCCGCCGCCGCGCTGAACGCGCCGCTCGAGGAGTCTCGCGGGGCGTAGCTCCAGCCGTTCGCCCCGAGCCTCGTGCTCCAGGGGCCCTGCGCCGCGAACTTGAAGGACGCGCCGGAGAGCGCCGTCCGGGCCACGAAGCGGTATGTATAGACCCCATCGCCCGCGACGCGATCGCCGAGGGCGCCGTCGTCGCGCGCGACCGTGAGGGACGAGTACGGGTTCCAGTCGGTGTCGCCCACGGAGCTCTGCCAGTCTCCGACGGCGACCCACACCTGCGGTGCGCCGCCCTCGTCGAGCGAGGCGCTGCGCGAGTCCGAGGCCGACTCGGTCGCCGGCAAGAACCCTTGTGCGGTCAGGTCGCGCCTGTCGTAGTAGAAGGTGACATCGTAGGGCGGTGTCCCGCCGGCCAGCGTGAAACGCAGATTCTCGCCGCTGGCCGCCCCGGCGCCGCCGTCCGCGAGATCGACGCCGTTTCGCGAGATCTTGTACTCGACGTCTCCCGGCGCCGCGAACGAGACGGCCGCCGTGAAGACGCCGTCCCCGGCCGCCCTGTCCGGGGCGATCCCGTCGTCGCGGAGCGGCGCGCCGCGGCGCGCATCCCACGTCCCGAGCTCCGGCGTGGAGCCGGTCACCGTCGGCGAGGCGAGGGCCGCCCTGGGCAGGAGCGAGAGCAAAGCGAAGCTGATACCGACGAAGGAGCGGCGTCGTCGCACGGGGCCACCTCGGTGCCGGGGCGAATTATCCGGACAAGCGGAACCCTAGCGCAGGACGGACGAACAACGAAGTCACAAAGCAGGAACGATCCAGCGCGCGTGACGCGGCGTCACGCGCCATCCATCGGTGAGCGGCGAATCCCGACCTCGCCCGCGTCGAGCGGCGTAACGAGCGGCGTAAAGGTGCCTCGATGTCGCGGCCCAGGCGCGCGGGTCGCTCCAGCGACCCGCGTGACCCGCGCGGCGCCGCGCCCTCAGCGCGGGACAGCCGCTGTGGCCGGGCGAGGCGAGTCCTCGCGATGCGAGATGCTCGTGAGAACGCTCTTTACGTTCGTCTGACCGGCGGGGTCGCCCGTCGCGTCGAAGAGGGCGAGCGCCCTCGTGTAGTCGAGCGCCGCGCCGGCGGTGTCGCCCCGCTCGCAGCGCAGGTCGGCGCGCGCCTTGAGCACGGCCGCCTGGCCGGCGCCGTCCCCGAGCGCCTCGAAGAGCCGGAGCGCATCCTCGTAGTCGCGCTCCGCGCCCGGGAGCGCGCCCCGCTCGCGGCGCAGGTCGCCGCGGGCCTTGAGCGCGGCGGCCTCGCCGCGCCGATCGCCGCTGTCCCGGTAGAGCAGGATCGCATTGCCGTAGTCGCGCGCCGCGAGCGCCGTCTGGCGCTCCCGCAGCCGGAGGTCGCCGCGGGCCTGCCACGTGCGCGCGTGGGTCTGCTCGCAGCCGAGCGCCCGGAGGAGCTCGGCCTGCGGGAGGATCTCGCGCGGGGCGCGGGCGCTCGCCCCGCGGCGCTCCTCGGCGCCGCTCGGCGGCGAGCGGAGCTGGCTGAGGACGCGCTCCTCCACGCCCTCGAGGATGTAGAGCGCCCGGTCGTAGTCGCGCGCCGCGCCCGCGAGATCCCCCTCGCGGAAGCACAGATCGCCGCGCGCCTTCAGCACGTTGGCCTCGCCCGGGCGATCGCGGCAGGCCCTGAGGAGCGTGAGCGCGCAGCCGTAGTCGCTCGCCGCGCCCTGCGCATCGTCCTGGTCGAGCCGGAGGTTGCCGCGGGCGAGCAGCCCCATCGCCTCTCCGGTCCGGTCGGCCGCCGCCCTGAACACCGAGAGCGCCCGCTCCACGTCGCGCGAGGCGGCCGCGAGGTCCCCCTGCCGTCGGCGCAGGTCGCCGCGGAGCAGGAGCGCCGTCGCCTGGCCGCGCCCGTCCCCTGCCGCCGGCGCCGCCTCGAACGCGGCGAGCGCCTCGCCGTAGTCGGACGCGGCGGCCTCGAGCGCGCCCTCGCGGACGTGCAGGGCGCCGCGCGCGAGGAGCTCCTTCGCGCCGCGGAGGGCGTCGTCCTCGACCGGCGCGCTCCGCGCCGCGGCGCGCTGCGCGTTCGCGCGCACCGCCTTGCGGAGGACGTCGCGGTGACCCGGGCGGCCGCGCTCGCGGGCGGCCGGCGTGGCCCGGAGCGTCCCGAAGGTGCCCCGCCGCTTGCTCGCGAGCTCGGCGCGCCGCGCCCCCTCGAGCGCCGCCAGCGCGCGCGCGCCGAGCTCGGGGAGCGCGTCGCCGGCGAGGCGCGCCGCCTCCTCGAGCAGCCGCTGCTGGACCTCGGTCGGGAGCCCGAGATCGAGCACCGTGCAGGCGTCGACGAGCGCCCGCGCCAGCACGCCTCCGCCGCGCGCGCCGTCGCGGAACGGGGCGATGTCGAGGGCCGCGAACACCTCGCAGGCGACGCGCCGGCGCATCGCCGCCTCGGGCCGCCCCTCGACCGCGGCCGTCCAGAAGAGGAGCGCCTGCATCGCGTCCGCCGCCCCGCGGTGCAGCGCGTCCCAGCGCCCCGCGTCGCCGGCCACGTCCTTGCGGGCCACGGCGCGCACGAGCGGCGTCACCCGGTAGGTCTGCGTGGCCTGATCGAGCGACGCCAGCCGGCCATGCACGAGCAGATGAAGCGGCCGAGCGGCCGAGGGCGCGGGCTTCCCCGCCGCCGCCGCGACCGCCTCCAGCGGGACCCCCGCCGCGGGGAGCACGGCGAGCGCTTGCACCACGCCGCGCGCCTCCTCGCCGAGCGACTCCAGCGCGTCACCGAAGACCACGCCCAGGATCTCGTCCCCAGGCCCTCCTGGATCCAGGTGCGTTGCATTTTTCCGCAGATACGCCTCGGCCGACATCCCCGTCCGCCGCAGCGTGGCCGCGGCGATCTCGATCGCGGCCGGCAGGTACCCGAGGGCGGCGACGAGCGCATACGCCCACTGGACCTCTGCTGCGGGCGGGGCGTCCGTCCCCCATGCACCCTGAGAGAGGGCGGACATCGCAGCGGATACCGAGAGCACCGAGACCCTGAGCTCAGCTGTCTTCCGATCTCCGGACGTGGAGCGGAACCTCAACATTTCGCCTCTGTCATTCCCGAAGAGCTGGTTATCCGAGCAGGCGCCGCGGGGCCCTCGGCCCGCGCCGACACGCCTGCTGGCTCCCGTGAGCCTGGAGATTGCTGCTGTTTCGAAGAGCTTAGCGCGGCGCGGGACGGGCTCAACGACCTTCCAGGTTTTCGCATGCGGCGGTCCGCGCTGCACGCGCTCCGCGTCGCCACTTCGCACCGGCGCCGCGCGCGCGGTGGCACGCGTCCGGCATCGCCTCGCGGCTCATGGGGAAGCGCGCCCGACGACATGGAACGATGGAACCCTGCGATGGACGCTCGCGCGGCGCCGCCGAGGTGTCTGTCCTGTGGCCGGCTCGAAGAGACGAGAGCCGGCGCCGCTCCGCGGACTTCGCGGCGAGGCGAGCGGCGCGGGAGGAGAGCCGCGGACGGGAGATCCGGGTCGGCGATGAGGTCGTTTATGTGACCGAGACGGGCACCGGGGCGCCGGTGGTGCTTCTGCCCAGCATGCTGGTCGGCGGCGCGACCTACCGGCCGGCGGTGGACGCGATCGCGCGGCGCGCCCGGGTGTTCGTCCTGGAGCTGCCGGGCTCGCGCCGCGGCTCGCGGCTGCGCGCGCCGTGGTTGCTGGAGCGGTACGCGCGTTGCGTCGACGACACGCTGCGCGCGTTGCGGCTCGATCGCGTCACGCTGATCGGTCACTCGCTCTCGGGCGCTGTGGCGCTGGTCACCGGCGCCCTGTACCCCGAGCGGTTATCCGGGCTCGTGCTCGCCGATTCCGTCGGAGTCAACCCGCCGCGCTCGGTCCTGTCGCTCGTGTGCGCGCGCGCGGTCGACATGCTGCTCGAGCCTCGCTTCTCCGTGCGGACGGCGCCCGCTTTCCTCTACAACATGCTCGTCCACACGCGGAGCGTGCTGAGCCTCGTGCGGATCGCCGCGACGGTGGACGTGAGCGGCTACGCCGTGCGCGTGCGCGTGCGGACGCTGCTCGCGTGGGGCGCGCGCGATCGCACGGTGCCGCTCGGCTCGGCGCTCGCCATCCAGCGCCTGATCCCGGGCTCGACCCTCGTCGTCTCCGCGAAGGGAAGCCACGACTGGATCGTCGGGCGACCCGAGGAGTTCGCGGACGCGGTGGCGAGGTTCATGGCGCGCGGCGGCTGAGCGCCGCGGGGTCGTGGCCCGCCGGCGTGCGCGACCGCGGTCGAGGCGATCCGCGTGAGCTGCCCGCGCGGCGGAGGCGCGCCCTCGACGCGGCGATGCTGCGGCCTGCCGAGCTCGACCGGAGCACCGTGGCACACTGTCCCCCGTCCCCCGTCCCCCGTCCCCCGTCCCCCGTCCCCCGTCCCCCGTCCTCCGTCCCCCTCTTCGTGCGCGTGCGCGTGCGCGCTAAAGCCGGAAAATCGCGCACGCGCACGCGCACGAAGGACGAGCACGAGAGACGAGAGACGAGAGACGAGAGACGAGAGACGAGAGACGAGAGACGAGAGACGAGAGACGAGAGACGAGAGACGAGAGACGAGAGACGAGAGACGAGAGACGAGAGACGAGAGACGAGAGACGAGAGACGAGCACGAGAGACGAGCACGAGAGACGAGAGACGAGCGTGGAGATGATGAGGAGGTGTATCGCTCTATCTATCTCTTGGTATTCTTGATGTCTTGGCGCTCCTGCTGTCTTTGCCCCGAGGCTCCGTATCAGGGCGCTCCCTCCGGTTGACAGCGGGGTCATGGGTGATGTCTGCTCCGCGCTTGCCCTCAGCGGAGGTGCCCGTGGACGAGATCGTGAAAATCATCCATGCTTCTCAAGACGCGCTCGTCGCCCGCGATGTCGATGCGTATCTGGCGATGCTGTCCGACGATGTGGTCGTGTCCGACCCTTCCACCCCGCGCCTCGTGGGACGGGACGCGGTCCGGCGCCACGTCGAGGGGCTGCTCGCCTCCTTCAGCGAGATCGAGTTCCTGGACCGGAAGGTCTTTTCCCTCGGCCTCGGGGCCGCCATGCGGTTCACGCTGCGCACGAGGACGGCCGATGGCCGGGACGGTACGCTCGACGGCGTCGATGTGTTCGAGCTGAACGAGCAGCGCAAGATCGCGAAGATCACCAGCTACCTCGACGCGCCCGGCGCCAGCGCTGCGGCGTCGGCGCCGCAAGCTGGCGCGCTCGAGGTGTACTGGGCCAGCGGCAGCCCGCCCGCCTGGCGGGTCCTGCTGCTGCTCGCGGTGAAGGGGGTGCCTTACACGTCCAAGCTCCTCCAGCTCTCGAGAGAGGAGCACACGGCGCCGGCGTACCTGGAGGTGAGCCCGCGCGGGAAGGTGCCGGCGATCCGCGACGGGGCGTTCTGCCTCCACGAGTCGCTGGCGATCATGGCCTACCTCGACAGAAAGCACCCGTCCCCGCCGCTCTTCGGCGAGTCGGCCGAAGAGGCGGGCGCGATCGCGCGCGTCATCGCCGAGCACGAAAACTACCTGTACCCGGCGCTCGGCCAGATCGCGCGCGCGGTCTTCTCCGGCGACCCGACCGCGCTCGCCGGCGAGGAGCCGGCCGTGCGCGCGGCGGTCGCCACGCTGCACGAGGAGCTCGCGCGGATCGAGGCATCGCTCGCGCTGCGCGACTACCTCGCAGGCCCGCGCCTCTCGGCGGCCGACCTCACCGTCTACCCGTCGATCCAGCTCGCCGTGCGCGCCGCGACCCGCCCCGCCGCAGCGCCGCTCGATCTCGCCGTCACGCCGCTCGCCGCGCGCTACCCGAAGCTCGCGGCGTGGGGCGCGCGCATCGAGGCGCTGCCCGGCTACGACGCGACGTACCCGCCGCACTGGCGCGCGGCATGATCCTCCGAAGCGCGCGCGCCGCATCGTCCCGCCGGCGGCGACGTGCGCTCGTGCGCGCGGGACGGCGGCGCGCTCACGCGCGACGCGCTCACATGCAACGCGCGGGACGGCGGCGCGCTCACATGCGGCGCCCGGGACGGCGGCGTGCTCACACGCGGCGCGCTCACACGCGGCGCGCGCGGCAGCGGCGCGGCGCGCGCGCCGCGCGGATCAGAGGGCGTCGAGCTCGGCCGCCGCCTGCACCGGGTGGGCGGCGTGGATCGTGGGCGCGCGCGGCGCGGCGAGGCTGCCTGCCGCGAGCAGCGGCAAGGGCGCGCGCGGCGGGGCGAGGGTCTCCGACTGGAGCTTCATGAGCTCCTCGCGCTGGTACTTCCACACGGTCCGATAGCGGAAGAACGGCACCGCCGGGTAGAGGTGGTGGATCAGGTGATACGTCTGCCCGAAGAGCAGCACGTTGAACAGCGCGCTGTCGATCGCGCGCGTCGCGCGATACCGGTTCTGCGCCGCCGTGGTCTCGTGCGGGTAGTGAGGCAGGTAGTCGAAGGCGAACGCGAGGAAGAAGATCGCGAGCCGCGCCGGCACGATCCAGTAGAGCAGCGCGAGCTCGCCGTGGCCGAGCCCGAAGGCCAGCGCCACGATCGCGAACATCGCCGCGAGCGTCGCGATCGTCTCGATCCGCTCGCTGCGCTTCTGCGCGTGGTACGAGCGCAGAAACAGGTAGTAGTAGTGGAGATCCTGCGTCGCCCAGCGCAGCGGGAGCAGGTACCACGGGCCGCGCCCGCTCCAGTGGTCGGGATCCCGGTCCGCGTCGTTCGTGTGCTTGTGATGCTCGAGGTGGAAGTGACGCACCGCCAGGAACGGCGCCATGAGCAGCAGCCCGGACAGCCGTCCGACCACGCCGTTCAGCAGCGCGGAGCGCGCCAGCGACCGGTGCGCGGCCTCGTGCATCGGCGTGAACACGGCGTACGCCGCGACCGCCGCCGCGAGCACCGCCGGCACCGTCGACACGAGGCCCGCGACCCCCGCGTAGACCGACGCCGCGAACAGCGCGTACGAGCCCGCGAAGAGCGCCAGCGTCGGCCACTCGATCGGCCGGGTCTGCAGCAGGCCGCTCGCCAGCGGGAGCACGCTCCAGAGCGCCGGCCGCCCGGACGGTCTCCCCGACGGCCTCCCTGAGGGCCGCCCCGACGGTCGCGCCGACGGCCGCCCCGAGGGCCGGCTGGAGCGAGGCTCGTCGTCGTTCATCGTGAAATTCCAGACCGCTGGCCGCCCCGATGGACGACTGAGTCGATTCTCGTCGTTGTTCATGGCGTTCAACACTCCCGGGGGAAGCTTCGGTTCTTCACTTTGGTACAGCGGACGACGGCCGCCGGATCAAGCGCAAGCGAACGTTCGACCACCCGAGACCGCGCTCCAGGGATCGCGCCGCGAGATCGTCAGCGGCCGGCGATCTCCAGAGCGAGGTCCTCCACGGCCGCTCTCTCGAATGAACAGGGGAGCGCCATGGGCGTTTCCGCTGCGAGAGAAGGCGAGAGTTGCTCGCAGACGAGCACGAATCCAATCTAGCAGCCTCGCAACAAGAGCACAACGAGACTTTCGGAGCGATGCGTTGGGCTTCTGGTTGGCTGGATTTCAGGGGCAGGCTCTTCTGCTCGGCCTTCACGGCGTTCGCAGCGTTCACGGGCTTCACGGGCTTCACGGGCTTCACGGCGTTCGCAGCGGGCGCGGCTGTTGCAGTCGTTTCGGCGGCCACTCGGCGGCCACGCGGCGGCCGCGCAGCGGCCGCGCGGCGGCCGCGCGAGCGCGGCTTGACGGCGTGTCCGGGGCCAACCCGGAGGCGAAGCGCTGAGCTCGCCGACGCCGTCGGAACAGTGCGGGCGCGCTTTTTCTTTCTCTCTCCTTCGAGTTCCTTCTAGGCGCCGCCGGGCGCCGGAGCGCCGCCCTGCCGCAGCATCGCGCTCACCTCGCTGGCACAACCCCACGCGAGCGTGTACCCCGCGCCACCATGGCCGTAATTGTGGATCACGCGGCCTTCGCGCTCGAGGCGCACGACGCTCCGGTACGGGCGCAGGCCGGCGCGCGCGCGGAGCAAGGGGCCTGGCCGAAGGCCGGCCGCCCGCACCCGCTGGAGCATTGCGTCAGTACGCTCGGGGTCGGGCGTCAGCGAGCGGTCGTCAGGGGACGGAACGACGCAGCCGCCAATCACGATCTCGTGACGCCGCGGGATCACATAGACGAGCGCGGATTCGTCCCTTTCATCACCCAATGCGACATCTAGGGGAACCTCGCCCGGCTCCACGATCGCTACCTGGCCGTAAAGGGCGAGGAGCTCGCCGTCGCCGGTGAGGGCGCGCGCCCCGAGCCCGGTGCAATTCACGACCACGTCGCCCTCGACCTCGGCGAGCGATCGCACGCGCTCGATGCGCACCGGGCGGTGGAGCTGGGACTCCAGCCAGGGCAGGTGCAGCGACGGCTCGATGCGCGGCGCCGTGAACCGGAAGCTGTGGGGCGCGCCCAGCGGGTGCGGTCCTGGCTCGATCGCGAGGTCCGGGACGCTCGGGGCCCACCAGGGCAGCTGCACGTCGTCCGACGCCTCGCGCGTGGTCAGGAGATCCACCCCCGCCTCCGGGTGCTCCCGGGCGATGCGCGTGAGCTCATCGAGCGTCGCCCGCGACCACGCGTTCACGCGCTCGGGCGGGTTCGCCGCGAACGGGTGCCACAGCGCGGCCGCGACCGCGGACGTCGTGTGCTCGCCGCGCTCCGCCGCGATCACCTGCACGCGGTGGCCGTCGCGCTGGAGGACGACCGCCGTGGTCAATCCGATCACCCCTGCGCCCACGACGGTGACGTCCAGCCCCGGAGCTTGCTTCGCCGATGACTCCACGATCGCGCGCTCTAGCACGCTGAGCCCGTGCGTCGAGACCGCGCGCCGCGCCCGCGGATCGAGGCCGATCGGCGGGCAAGGCCGGTCGGCGGGCGAGGCCGATCGGCCGGCCGCCCCGGGCGCGCTGACGCCGCCGCGCAGGCGGTGCTACGCAGTCGCGGATCCGCAGCGCCGGATCGCGGCCGTCCTGCGGCCCGGCGCGCGACGCGAGGGACCATGTCGAGCCACCGCTTCAACGATCCGGAGATCGCCGCCGTGTACCGCGCCATCCACGAGCGGCGCGACATGCGCCACTTCCTGCCCGGGCCGGTGGACCCCGACGCGCTCGCCAGGCTGCTCGCGGCCGCGCACGCGGCGCCGAGCGTGGGCATGATGCAGCCCTGGCGCTTCGTGCGGATCACGGCGCCGGCGCTCCGGCGCGACATCCACGCGCTCGTCGAGGCGGAGCGCCTCGCCACGGCGCGCGCGCTCGGCGAGCGCGAGGACGAGTTCATGCGCCTCAAGGTCGAGGGCGTCCTGGAGTGCGGCGAGCTGCTCGTCGCCGGCCTCATGGCGGGGCGCGAGGCGCACGTGTTCGGCCGCCGCACGATGCCCGAGATGGATGTCGCGTCGGTGGCCGCGGCCATCCAGAACCTGTGGCTCGCCGCGCGCGCGGAGGGGCTCGGCGTCGGGTGGGTGTCGCTCTTCGAGCCGGACCGGCTGGCCGCGCTGCTCGGCATGCCGCCGGGCAGCAGGCCGCTCGCCATCCTCTGCGTCGGTCACGTGGAGGAGTTCTACGGTCGCCCCATGCTCGAGGCGTGCGGCTGGGCAGCGCGCCGCCCGCTCTCGGAGCTCGTCGCCGAGAACGTCTGGCCCGAGGAAGCCACCGCGCCCGCGGGCCGCCGCCCGTGAGCGCGTCGCGCTCGCGCCGGCGAGCGCGCGAGCGCGCGAGCGAGACGAGCGAGACGAGCGAGACGAGCGAGACGAGCGCGACGAGCGCGACGAGCGAGACGAGCGCGACGAGCGCGACGAGCGAGCCGCGCTGCGCGGCCTACGGGTCCCGCGCGCAGCGGGCGCCGATGTTGTTGACGCGGTCGAAGGGGTAGCTGAAGTCGCGGTTGCCCGCGCGCAGGTCCGCCGCTGGCGCGCGGTAGCTCCCGCCGCGCGTGACCCGCGTCGCGTCGCGCTCGCCGTCCACGCGATGCACGCAGTCGATGCACGGCGTGGGGAGCGCGTCGCGCCACCAGTCCATCGTCCACTCCCACAGGTTGCCGGCCAGATCCGAGTGCCCCCATCGCCCGTCTCCGCTCGGCTTCGACCCCACCCGCAGGATGTCGCTCAGCGCGCAGTCTCCCGCGGCGCTCCCATCGCCGGTGCAACCATAGGCGGCGCGCTCGCTGTCGAGGGCGGCGCCCCACGGGTACGGCCGGTGCTCGTCGCCGCCGGCCGCCGCGTAGTTCCACTCCGCCTCGGTGGGCAGGCGGCCGCCGTCCCACGCGCAGAACGCGAACGCCTCGAACCACGTGATGCAGTTGATCGGGAGCTCCTCGTTCGGCCCCGGCGCGTCGGTCCATGTCCAGAGGCGATCACCATTGCATTGCAGCGCCGATTTCAGCGCCGCGGTGTTCGGCTCGAGCCGCTGGTTCCACCCCGCGATCCATCCGCTGCCGTCGACGTGAGGGTTCCGGCCAGCCCCGATCGCGGGCGGGTTCCCCTGCACGCCCCGGCCGGCCTCCACGAAGGCTCGAAATCGACCCACCGTGATCTCGAATTTGTCCAGCCGGAAATCGCTGACGGCCGCAGGGAACGAGTCGTCCGTGCTCGAAGCGCCGTCGTAGCTCCTCAGGTACGTGCCGCAGGGGACCAACCTGTTGCCGCAGCAGCTCGCGCCGCCAGGTCCGCAGCTGTCCCCGGCGCCGGGCGCGCCGCTCGCGCAGCTCGGCGGCATGGCCATCACGTCCGGCGAGCCGCACGCGTTGGGGCAACCCGGGTCCCCGCACTCGCCGCATTCATCGCCGCCCTCGCACGGCATGCAGACGCCGGCGGCATCGCACTCCGCGCCGCCGTCCGGCCCACAGGGCGTCCCCGCCGGCCGCGGCCGCTGCGCGCACGCGCCCTCGCTGCACACCGCTTCCATGCACGGGCCCTGCGCCGGCGGGCAGTCCTCCGCCGGATCGACGCAGGCCCCCGGCCCGTCGCCGCCGCCGGCGCCGCCGCTGCTGCCGCTGGCGCTGCTGCTGCTGGCGCCGCTGCCGCCGCTGCCGCCGCGACCGCCGTCTCCAGGCTCGGCGCCGGAGCCCCCGTCGCCGCGATCGTCGGGGAAATCGCGGACCCGCGCATTGCAACCCGACACGAGAGAGATGGACACGAGGAGCGCCAATTGTCTCATGTACGGCATGATACGCCATGGCATGCGCCACGGCGTCGCGTCGAGCGCAGGGAGGCTCGACCCGGGCGACGCGGGCCGTGCCTCCGGCGAGCGCGAGCCCGGGCGCGCTCTGTCGGCCGGGGCGGCCGCCGTGATGGCGGGGCCGCGCTCGCCGCCGCGCCGCCCGCGCCGTGACCTCGTCAGGCGGGCAACGACTCGACGGCTCCGGATTGGCTACTTGCGCTGCGCGGCGCCGCCTTCGCGCCGCCCGGGCTCGATCTGGCCGACGTCGCGGACAGCGCCATTGGCGGCGCTCGTGGCCATGAGCGCATAGGCCCGCAGGGCAGGGGAGACCTTGCGATCGCGGTTCGGCTTGAACGCATCGGCGCCCCGCGCCTCGGCGGCGCGGCGGCGGCGCTCGAGCTCCGCGTCGCTGACGAGGACGTCGATGGTCCGGGCGGGGATGTCGATCCGGATGCGGTCGCCCTCCTCGATGAGCCCGATGTTCCCGCCCTCGGCCGCCTCGGGCGAGACGTGCCCGATGCTCAGGCCCGACGTGCCGCCGCTGAACCGGCCGTCGGTGATGAGGGCGCACGCCTTGCCGAGGCCCTTCCCCTTCAGGAACGACGTCGGATAGAGCATCTCCTGCATGCCCGGGCCGCCCTTCGGCCCCTCGTAGACGATGACGACCACGTCGCCCGAGCGGATCTGGTTGTTCCAGATCGCGTCGCACGCCGCCTCCTGCGACTGGAACACCCGCGCGGGCCCCTCGAACTTCCAGATCTCGGGGTCGACGCCCGCGGTCTTCACGATGCAGCCGTCCGCCGCGATGTTGCCGTAGAGCACGGCGAGGCCGCCCTCGCGGCTGTACGCGTGCGCGACGTCGCGGATGCAGCCCTTCTCGGCGTCGTCGTCGGTGTCGGCGAAGTACTTGTCCTGCGAGAACGCGACCGTGGTCGGGACGCCGCCCGGCGCGGCGAGCGCGCGCTTCTTCGCGGCCGCCGTCGCGGTGGGGCGGCGGATGTCGTTCTCGTCGATCGCGTCGCCGAGCGTGCGCGCGTGGACCGTGCCCACCTGCCGGTGGATGAGCCCCGCGCGATCGAGCTCCCCGACGATCGTCAGCACGCCGCCCGCGCGGTGCACGTCCTCGACGTGGTGGTGCGACGACGGCGCCACCTTGCAGATGTTCGGCACCTTGCGCGACATCCGGTCGATGTCCGACATCTTGAAGTCCACCTGCGCCTCGCGGGCCACCGCCAGGAGGTGGAGGACCGTGTTCGTCGAGCCGCCCATCGCGATGTCGAGCGCCATCGCGTTCTCGAAGGCCTCGAACGTCGCGATGCTCCGCGGCAGCACCGAGGCGTCCCCGTCGACGTAGTAGCGCTTCGCGAGCTCGACGACGCGCTTCGAGGCCGCCTCGAAGAGCTCCCAGCGCGCCGCGTGCGTCGCGAGCAGCGTGCCGTTGCCGGGCAGCGCCAGGCCGAGCGCCTCGTTGAGGCAGTTCATGCTGTTCGCCGTGAACATGCCGGAGCACGAGCCGCAGGTCGGGCACGCGGACCGCTCCATCGCGGCGAGATCCGCGTCGGACACCTTGTCGTCGCTCGCCGCGATCATCGGATCGATGAGGTCGAGCTTGCGGATGAGCGGCTTGCCGTCGCGGTCGTGCGTCCCGACGATCTTGCCCGCCTCCATCGGACCGCCGGAGACGAAGACGGTCGGCACGTTGAGCCGCATCGCCGCGAGCAGCATGCCGGGCGTGATCTTGTCGCAGTTCGAGATGCAGAGCAGCGCGTCGGCGCAGTGCGCGTTGACCATGTACTCGACGCTGTCGGCGATGAGCTCCCGGCTCGGCAGCGAGTACAGCATGCCGGCGTGGCCCATCGCGATGCCGTCGTCGATGGCGATGGTGTTGAACTCGACGCCCCACCCGCCCGCGGCGTCGATGACCTTCTTCGCCCGCTGCCCCACGTCGTGGAGGTGGACGTGCCCCGGGACGAACTGCGTGAAGCTGTTGGCAATGGCGATGATCGGCTTCTCGAAGTCCGCGTCCTTCATGCCGGTGGCGCGCCACAGCGCGCGCGCCCCTGCCATGTTGCGTCCCTGGGTGGATGTACGACTGCGGTATCCGGCCATGCCCGGAACCTACTCCGTTCCAGCCGTGGCGCCTAGCCGACAGGCGGGGCCGGCGTCAGGGTACCACCTCGACCCACGCGGACACCGGCGCGACGTCGCGCGACGCCGGATCGACGGCGGCGAGGCTCGCCCCGTAAGCGCCGACGCGCCGGTTCCTGCCGAAGGTGATCGCCGGACCCGGGCCGGGATCGAAGTCCCGGAGCTCCTCGAGCGCCGCGATGAGGGCGGGCCGGGTCACGTGGGCGCCGGCGCGCTTGAGCGCCTCGACGAGGACGCGGGCGGCGGCGTACGCGCTCGCCTGAAAGGCGGTGTGCCGCGGCGGGACGCGGCTGCGCTCCAGGAACGCGGAGAGCGCGCGCAGGCCGAGCCGCTCGGCGTCGTCGAGCGGGCCCGGGTGGAGGAGCAGGAGCCGCGCGGCGGCGGCGCGCCGGAGCGACGCGGGATCGCGCGGCAGCAGCGACGCGGGCGCGTAGAGGGCGGGGGACGGGCCCGACGAGGGCCGCGCCGCATCGAGCCACCGCGAGAGCTCGTCGCCCTCGCCGGCGAGCAGGACGGCCCGGGGCCGGAGGCGCGCCGCGGCGTCCGCCGCGGCGGCGGCGTCGAAGCGGCCGGGCTCGAAGGAGAGGGAGGCCGGGGCCGGCAGTCCGCGCGCCTGCGCCTCGGCGCGCGCCCCCCGGAGGAAGGCGTCGCCGCGCGGGTCCGCCGGGTGGACGACGAGCAGCGCCTCGGCGCCGGGGGGCGCAGGGGCGCCGGCGAGGTGCGCGACGGCGACGCGCGCGAGCGTGTCGAGGCCGGGCCGGAGGTGGAACACGACGCCGTCGCCCGGATCCGAGGCCGGGAGGCCGGACCCGAGCGGGCCCACGAGCGGCACCTCGTCGGCGGAGAGGCGCGCCATCGCGCCGGCGTCGCCGCCCCACACGCTGCCGACGAGCGCGAAGACCCGCTGGTCGAGGAGGCGCGCGGTCGCGGCCGCGCCGTCGAGGGCGTCCCCGCTGTCGGCCACCACGAGCTCGAGCCGCCGCCGGAAGACACCGCCTTGCGCGTTCACCTCCGCGAACGCCGCGGCGAGCACGTCGCGGGCCGCGGCGCCCGCCGCCGCGAAGCGCCCGGTGAGCGGGAGCGCGGCGCCGAGCCGGAGCGCCTCCGGCGAGACGCCGGGATCGGCGTCGCGGCCGACGCAGCGCAGGTACGCGACGAGATCGTCGATGTGCGCGCGGTCGAGCCGGTAGCGCGGCATGACGAGGTTGAGCTCCCGGGACGCCGGCGTCCTCCCGTCGCGGACGGCGGCCGCGAGCGCCTCCGCGGTGTAGGGGCCCCCCGCGCGATCGGCGGCGAAGAGCCGCTCGGGGGTGAGCGGCGGCGCCGCGACGCCGCCCTCCGACGTGCCGTCGCCGCTCCGGCCGTGGCAGCCGGCGCACGCCGCCGCCTTGCCCTGCAGCGCGGCGCCGCTCGCGCCGAGGCGGCCCTCGACCGGCTCGCCCGAGGCGAGGGCCCCGTGGTGGAAGATGCGCCTGCCGCGCAGGGCCGCCGGGCTGAGCGCGGCGCACGAGGCCGCGCCGTCGGGCGCGGGCGCGGGCGCGTCGCCGGGGGCCGCGGCGCCCTTCAGCGCGGCGGCGAGGCCGAGCGCCGAGAGCGCGGCGGCGAGCGCGCGGCGCCCCCGCATCGTCACGAGATGGCCCACGTGCACCTCACGGCTTGTCGTTGATGTGATCGACCAGGTGCACGATCGTCTCGGGGCGCTCGGTGGCGATCGTCTTCACCCACATGCCGGTCGTCGTGTCGCCGATGAGCAGCGTCGAGGTGTGCTCCTCCGGCTTCTTCGTGAGCCCGCCGAGGCGCCCGAGGACCTTCTCCACGTTCTCCGGCGTCCCGGTCAGGAAGCGCCAGCCGTCGCCCGCGTTGAACTTGGCGGCGAACTGCTTGAGCACCTTCGGCGTGTCGTTCACGGGATCGACCGTGATCGTGAGGATCGCGACCTCCTTGCCGGCGCGCTTGCCGAGCAGCGCCTGAACGCGCGCGAGGTTCGCCGTCATCGTCGGGCACGCGCCCTTGCACGAGGTGAAGGCGAAGTGGATGAGGACCTTCCGGCCGCGCAGGAGGTCGGTGTAGAAGCGCCGCGCGCGACCGTCCTGATCGACGAGCTCCGTGTCGGTGAAGTACGCCGCGGCCGCGGCGTCGCCGGCGGGCGAGGCGGCGGCCCGCGCGCGGGGCCGCTCCGGCGCCGGCTCCGCGGCCGGGCTCGCGGGCGCGAGCGCGAGCGCGACGGCCGCCGCGAGCACAGGCGCGGCGCGCCTCATCGCGCGCCTCATCGCGCGCCTCCCGCCGCCGGCGCGGCGCCGGGCGAGCCGGCGTGGAGATCGACGTACGGCAGCGCGCCGAGCGGAGCTTTGCGCGACTCGGCCTCGACCATGAACCGGTACCGGCCGGGCTCGGGGGGCGTGAACGTCACCGAGAAGGCGCCGTCCGGCTCGGCGCGGGGCAGCGCGACGTCGCGGAATCCGATCGGGAATCGAAAGATCATGACCTTCATCTCCTTGGCTTCGAGGGGAGGCGCAGGCGCCCTCGGCGTCGCGCGGAAGCGCAGCGTCACGGGCTTCGCGACCTCGAGCTCGACGCTGCCGTCGAAGAGCGGCTCGACGGTGAGCCCGGGCGAGCGGTCCTCGACCGGGACGCCCGACGGCGCGACCGTCGCCTCGAGGCACGCGGCCACGCGGCGGTCGCCGAGCAGGAGCTCGACGTCGTACGCGCCCGCCTCGCCGAGCCGGACCGTCGTCGCGTACACGCCGGGCTGCACCTCCTTCAGCGTGCGATCCTCGATGAGCGCCGCCCGGGGCTCTCGGTCGTAGTTCGAGAGCGTGCCCATCGGCGCCATCATGCCTTCGACGTAGTAGTAAAGCGCCTTGTCGGCCGGGCTCGCGATGACGGCGCCGTTGCCCTCCGGCAGGAGGGCGAACGGCGCGGCGCTCCTCGCGCTCTTCGACGCGCGGGGCGCCTGCTGGCCGACCTGGACCTCGATGACCGCCAGCTTGCCGGGCCGCTGTAGCGAGGGCAGCTCGATGAGCGAGACCCGGTTCTCGCCGAGGTTCCTCACGTAGGCGTACGCGTTCGTGAAGGCGATCGCGTCGGGGCTCGCGAACCCGGCGAGCGTGTGCGCGAGCGCGCCCGTCGAGGCGTCGAGGATCGACACCTCGCCCTTCGCCGGGTTGAGCGCGAAGGCGAAGCGGCCGCTCGGCTCGAACTGGACCGCGCTGACGCCGGGCTTGACGGCGACGCGGCTGGAGAGGGCGCGGCGCCCGGCGTCGAGGATCGCGATCTCGCCCCGCTGCTCGTTCGCGACGTAGACGGCGCCGGCGGCGTCGCTCGCCGCGACGGCGGCGGCGCCCTCGCCGATCTCGATCTCGGCGACGGGCTCGAGCGCGCCGGTGTCGACGGCCGTGACGGAGCCGGCGTCGCGGCTCGTGATCCAGGCGGTGCGCCCGCCGTCCGAGAAGGCGATCTCGTGGTGCCCGGCGCCGACGTGCAGCGTCTTCAGCACCTCCGCCACGCGCGCGTCGACGACGCTGACCGTCCCGTCGCCGTCGTTGCCGACCCACACGGTGCGCCCGTCCGGGGCCACCGCGACGCGCATCGGGTCCGCGCCGACAGGCACGTTGGCCTCCACCATGCTCCGCCTCGTGTCGACGACGGCGAGGCCTCGCCCGTTCTGGAGCGTCACGTAGAGGCGGCTCCCGTCCGGGTGGAGCGCGAGCGACGTGGAGCCGGCCGCGAGCGTGACGAGGCTGCGCAGCTTGCTCCGGCTGAACGCGATCTGCGAGTTGATGACCGACAGCGTGTTGTCGTCGTTCTGCGTCCACAGGAGGGAAGCGTTCATGTCGACGTCCGGGCGCACCGAGATGAGGCCGGCCATGAAGCTCTTGATCTTCTCCTGGCACCCGGCGTCGTCGGGCGGCGCCCCCGCGCGCCTCGTCATCCACGCGAGCGGCGACAGGTCGCGCGCGGGCGCGCCCGTGGCGGCGTCGGTGATCGTGAAGACGGCGGTCGCGTCGGAGCGCGCCTCGAGGCGCCCTCCGGCGCCGGGGATCGGCCGGAGCTCGAAGGCGATCGACAGCCCATCTCGCTCGATCCGGCTCACGGCCGCGCTGGGCTCACCCCCGACGGCGGCCTCGGCGGGCGCCGGGGCCCCGGCGGGCGCCGGGGCCCCGGCGGCCGGCAGGGGAGGCGGCTCCCGCCGGCTGCAGGCCATCGAAGCGGCGGCGCCGAGGAGGCCTGCTGCCAGCGAGAGCCGGCGCGACGCGGCGGAGGCCCTCACGGCAGCACCCGGAAGAGGCCCCAGAGCCCGTTCGCGAGCATGGGGAGCGCCTGTTCGTTGTACATCCGGTCGCCGGGGACGAGGAAATCCCCGCCTGCCGGGGCGAAGGGGACGATATTGCGGTGTGTCATGGGTCCTATTGCGTTCTCCACTGCGATGTTCAGCACCTCGTGGTTGTCGCCGATGCGGCGGGAGCGCGCTCCCAGGGCAAAGGGGTTGTGCGGCCACGACGTGCTCCAGAAGCTGAAGGCGTGCTGGCGATGGTGGCCGGACGGCTGCACGACGCGCACGCGCACCGGCTGGGCGGCGTTGGCCAGGAAGATCGGCGTCGCCGGGTCGCCGTGGACCTTGGAGCTGAAGATATCGCGCAGGTCCCGATCATTGAGCTCGTCGCTCGCGATCTCGGGCGGTACCCCGATCCGCGCCCAGAGCGGCTCGGTGCGGTAGTTGAAGGCGTCTTGACCGGTGTCCTCGGCGTCGTCCTCGCCGTCCATGTTCCGCAGGGCCGTGCCGCAGTTGAGCCCCCGATCGAGGCACTGGAACCTCGGTTGGGTCGAGTGCAGGCCGACTTCGTCCTGGTAGACGGCCACGAGCTCCCGGAACGAGCGCGCGGCGCCATGCTCGTCGGTGAAGACGACGTCCGCCTGGGCGTGGGTGCCCGGATCGCTGCGCCAGACCGCGCCCTCGGGCTCGATGATGAGGGCGCCGACGGCGCCGTGCATGCCGTGGTTCACGACGTCGGCCATGTCCCTCAGGTTGATGGCGCCGTACTCGACGGCGCGCGGCTCGATGGGGCCCGACATGCCGTCCAGCTGGGCGAACTCGCCGGCATACCAGGTGTACTCGCGGAGCTCGCCGGGCGCGATCGTCTGCGGCTCGTTGAACCCGACGTTGGCGCCGTCGTCGGTCTTGACGTCGTAGGTGACGAGCTGCGGGTGAAGCGAGACGTGGTTCGAGGGCCGCACCTGGTTGGTGTTGAAGCCGTCGATGATCGGGGGGCTATAGTTCCAGTGCGGCGTCTTGGGCAGCACGAAGGGCAGCTCGTTGACGAGCGTGACCTGGATGCAGTCGCCCGCGGCGGCGCGCAGGATGAGCGGCTCCGGGGCGCGGAGCCCGGCGCGGAGATCGGGCAGATCCTCGGCGCGCACGAACAGGATGGCGTCGGGATCGAAGAGCTCGAACTTGTCGTTGTAGATGAGGCGGTGACCCGGCAGGTTGCCCTTCGCGGTGATCGCGTGGACGACATACCTCGTGACGGGCGCGCTCGCCGGGCAGGTCTCGAAGCCTCGATGCGCGGGCGCTGGCGGGCCTGGGGGCGCGGGCAGCGGCAAGAGGCCCGGACCGCCCGGACCGCACGGACCGCCCGGATCGCACGGCGGCATGATCCTGAGGATGCCCCAGACGCCGTCCCAGAGATCGTCGGTGGGCGCGCCCTGGTAGAGGTAGTCGCCGCTTGGCCCGGCGCCCGCCGGCGTGAGCGCGAAATCGAAGTGCTCGGAGAGCCCGATGGGCTGAGCGTTCGAGTAGCCGCTGTCCGGATCCTCGTCCGAGTTGTTCCACTTCTGGCCGTGGACCGAGAACACGTGCTGCTCCTCCTGCGCGCCCTGGATGAGGCGCAACCGGAGGGCGTCTCCCTGGCGAGCGAGGAGCAGGGGCGTGACGGGATCGCCGTGGACTCGCGAGCTGAACACGTTGTGCATCTCGCCCTCCTCTCCGGGCTTCTGCTTCACCCGTCCTGTCCTGCAGTCGCGCTCGGCGATGCGGAGCGGGATGGGCTCGTTGCGGTAGTTCACGATCTGGCCGCCGGGGTCGCGCGACGAGATCACCTCCGGGGCGAAGACGTCGCGGTGATCGACCGCGAGCGGGAGCGGCGCCTCCTGCGCCGTCGGCGGGTTCACCGGATTGCCGCACTCGTCGAAGAGGAGGGCGAAGTCGGCGATCGCGAGGTTGAACTCGCGGTACGGCGGGTGCTCGGAGCCGCTCGGCGGGAGGATGTCGGCGCGGAAGCTCGTGGGCCCGCCGTCGCCGCGCGTGCCGAAGACGGCCCCGGTCTCGGGGTCGCGCCAGACCGAGCCTCTCGGCTCGATGACCAGGCCCATGTAGAGGCCGTGATGCTGGTGCGAAGAGGGGCCGAAATGGTCGTGGGAGAATGAGGTTTCCAGAGTGCGGTCCACGTTTTGCTGGGTCACGACCGGGTCGGCCCACCAGCGCTGCACCGTGGTCTGCAGGCCGACCATGCCGTTGTGGATGCGCGGGTGCGGCTGCGCGATCAGCGGGACGCGGACGCCGCCCTCATTGACGGTGCCGTCCGGCAGAAAAGCGCCGCCGAGGTTGTTGGCCGCGTCGATGCGCTGGACGACCTCCTCTGACGAGAACGTCCCGTCCTCGTAGTTGAAGCCGTTGGCGGCGCCGTCGGAGGAGGTGACGTCAAACTTCACGAGGTGGATGTGCTGGCCGACGATGTCGGTGGGCGTGAAGATCTGGAACGGGTCCTCTTCCAGGGAGGCGGGGAGCAGGTTCGTGGCCTCGGAGACGACGCACTCGCCCGAGTTGGCGCGGATGAACAGCGGCTCCGGCGGCCGGGCGCCCGACAGGGTCGCATCGACGTCGTCCTCGAGGACGAGGATGCGCATCTGCGGGTCGTGCCAGCCGCGTTTGTTGACCACGCCGTCGATCTGGAGGAACGCGCTGCGGTACCTGCGCTCCGGTGTCCCCACGGGGCACGGGTCCGTGTACGGCGCGCCCGGGGCCGCCGGCTGGCCGTTGACGGCGAACACCGACAGCGCGCCCTCCGGCGTGAACGCAGGATAGACGCTGGAAGGGAATCTACCGGTCTCGAAGGGGCGGGCCCCCGGGAACTGGCCGGCGTGGAAAGCCCGGGCCGAGAGCTCGAGGGGCGTCCCTTCCGGGGGGAGCAGCTTGATGTTGGCCGCCACGAGGTCCACGTCGAACCTGCCTTGCGCGCCGAGCACCGCGCCGTCCGGTGGCACGCTGGTGATGAGGTGGCGCTGGAGCCCGCCGTCGACGAGGAGGTCGAGCGGCGGCTGAGAGGGCCTGCGGCCCGCCACGGCGGCGATGTAGAACGGATACCCCGGCATGGGCGGCCGCGTCGCGATCGTGCCGTCGGGGAGCGCTACGGCGGTGGGCGCGTAGGTCGGCATGGGCGGCATCCCGAGCTTCGGGATCGGCACGACGGCGGGCGTGGGCGTCCCCTGCTTGATCTCGCCGTCGGGCAGGAAGCGATCGCGCGTGCCGGCCTCGAAGACGTCGTGGGTGCGGAAGAGCTCCCACATGCCCTGCGCGAAATGGGGATACAGGTGGCAGTGAAAGATCGCGTCCCCCGGGGTCAGGGCCCGGCTGCCCGCTCTGCCGACGTTGTAGGTGAAGGCCGCGCCCGGGCCGATGCTCTGCGCGTCCAGGGTCGTGCCGTTGTCGTTGTTCGGCGCCCGCTGCCACTGGTGCGCGTGGAGGTGGAAGACGTGCGTCTCCTTCGGCCCGGCGTGGAGGTTCCTGATCCAGACGGGGTCGCCGAGGTACGCGTGATGGACGTTCGAGGGATCGTCGGGGAACAGCGCCCGGATCGCGTCGCCGTCCCTGTCCCGCTCGACGTTCATCGCCGGGTCGCCGTTGGGCCACGAGGTCAGGAAGAACTCCTCGAATTTGCACTCGATACATTCCTTGCTCGGGCCGATCCTCGCCCGGTTGGCAAGGAGGATGGCGCCCATCCCGGAGGCGCCGTAGTTGATGCCGAATCCGTCGCGCACGCCCTGGAACGCCTCGTCCTGCTCGAGCTCCCGGAACGCCTGGACGACCTTCAGCTCGTCGTGGAACAGCGCCGTGAACTCGCGGAAGCGGCCCCGGATCTCCGGGTTCGGCGGATCGAGCTGGCTCTCGTCGTAGCCGGCGATGATCGCGTTGAGGTCGCCGTGCACGATCTCGTCGCGATCGTTGATCATCCTGAGGATCGGCTCGCCCCACGCGTCGAGGGCGTCGTAGTCGATCCTGGGTGTCCCGTCGGGGTTCGGCGTGGGCAGCGAGGCGGCGGCGAGCTCCTCGGCGGTGACCTGCGACCGGTACGCGACCGCCCCCGCGGGCTCGACGTTGACCGAGCCGAACAGCCCCTGGACGATCTGCCCGCCGCTCCCTTCGCCGCCGACCATGGCGCCGGCGCTGTGCATGAAGAACGGCCCCTCCCGGTCGGCGAACAGCTCGTAGAAGCGCGTCTCGCCGGGCTCGGCGAGGGAGTCGGGGCTCAACCCGACGTTGCCGCCGAGCGACTCGATGTTCTCGATCTGCAGCCCTGTGACGTGGATGCCCGCGCTCCGTGTCTTCGGGGAGTCGTCCGGGCGCTGGTTCGGCGGGCTGAGCAGGTTGGTGAACCTGATCTGCAGGGTGTCGCCGAGGTTCACGCGCAGCACGAGCGGCCTCGGCCGCTTGCCTGGCCGCAGCATGGCGTTGCCCGGGCCGAGCGGCTCGTCCTTCCGGATGGGCACGACGTCCCGCGCGAGCGCGTAGATCATGCCGGCCGGGTTGAAGGACCCGAATCGGTTGTACACGTAGACCTGATCGAGCGCGACGACGTCCGCGAACACGACCCTGGTGTTCGCCCGCGCGCCGTTGTCTCCGGACTTGCCGGACAGATCCTCGTCCCCATCCTCGTCCCGCGGAGCGTCTTCGCCGGCGCAGCCTGCGAGCGCTAGCGCTACGGAAGCCCAGGCGAGAGCTCCAATCAGCCTCTTGTTGAACAAGGTGTCGTCTCCTCCGAATGCCACACCTGCACGCCCAGCCCTGGATAGCGGCTACGCCCACGTGTCCACAGGAGATCGGCGCGCAGCTGTCCACCGAGCATCGGCCGATCCATTGGCGCGTGATATGGCTCACAAATCTGTGGTGTGGCCTATCGAGGTCAACCGATTTCCGCGGCGCTCTTTGGCTGGTCTCTCCTGCGGACAGAGCGATATCGAGTCGATCGCGGGCGGAGACGGGGGATCCGGCGCGCACGAAGCCATGTGTCGTGGCGAGAGCTCGCTTGATCCCGCGCGGGCTTCCCTCGTCCCGCGCCGCGGATGCGCCGGCCGTGTGCCGGGGTGGAGGACGTCACCCCCGCCGCTCGCCGGCCGGCGCCATGGCGGCGCCGAGCGGGCCTGCGAGCGGCGGGAGCCGGCGTGAAAAAGGCGGTTACCGCGTCACCCGGAAGATGCCCCAGAGGCCGTCCGAGACCTTGAAGCTCGGCTGATCGAGGTAGAGCCGGTCGCCGGGGACGAAGAACCTCCCGCCGGCTGCGGAGAACGGGACCACGTTGTGGTTCGTCATCGGGCCGATGGCGTTCTCGATTCCGATGTTCAGCACGTCCCTGTTCTCGCCGATGCGGCGGGAGCGCTCCCCCTCGGCGAACGGGTTGTTCGGCCACGCCGCGCCCCAGAGGCCGAAGGAGTGCATGCGCCGGTGGCCGGACGGCTGCACGAGGCGCACACGCACCTTCTGCGTCGCGCCGGCCGTGAAGATCGGCGTCGCCGGGTCGCCGTGGACGCGGGAGCTGAAGATGTCGCTCAGGTCCTTCTCGTTGAGCAGCACCCTCGCGAGCTCGGGCGCGATCCCGAGCCGCGCCCAGAACGGCTCGGTGCGGTAGTTGAAGGCCTCGTGGCCCGTGTCCTCCGCGTCGTCCTCGGCCTCATAGTTGCGGATGGCGGTGCCGCAGTTGAGATCCTGATCGACGCACTGGAACCTCGGGTCGCCCGAGTGCAGGCCGACCTCGTCCTGATACACGACCACGAACTCCCGGAACGAGCGCGTGTATCCGTAGTAATCCTTGAAGGTGACCTCCGCCTGCGCGTGCGTGCCCTGATCGGCGCGCCAGGTGGCGCCCTTGGGCTCGATGATGAGGGCGCCGACGGCGCCGTGCATGCCGTGGTTCACGACGTCGGCCATGTCCCTCAGGTTGATGGCGCCGTACTCGACGGCCCTCGGCTCGACGGGGCCCCACCTGCCGTCCTTCTGGGCGAACTCGCCGGCGTACCACGTGTACTCGCGGGACTCGCCGGGCGCGACGGTCTGCTCCTCGTTGAGCCCGACGTTGGCCCCGTCGTCGGTCCTGACGTCGTAGGCGACGAGCTGCGGGTGCAGCGAGACGTGGTTGGACGGCCTGACCTGGTTCGTGTTGAACCCGTCGACGATGGGCGGGCTATAGTTCCAGTGCGGCGTCTTGGGCAGCTCGAAGGGCAGGTCGTTGACGAGCGTGACCTGGATGCAGTCGCCGGCGGCGGCGCGCAGGACGAGCGGCTCCGGGGCGCGGCGCCCGGCGCGGAGGTCAGGCAGATCCTCGGCGCGGACGAACAGGAGGGCGTCGGGATCGTAGAGGTCGAACTCCTTGTTGTAGACGAGCCGATCGCCCGGCAGATTGCCCTTCGCGGTGATCGCGTGGACGACATACTTCGTCACCGGCGCGCCCGCCGGGCAGGTCGGGAAGCGGCGCACCTCGCGGGGCTCGCCGTCCCGCGATCCAGGCAGCGGCAGCAAGGCCGTGTCGGTCCGCGGCCGCACCCTCATGATCCCCCACATGCCGTCCCAGAGGTCGTCGGTGGGCGCGCTCTGGTAGAGGTAGTCGCCGGGCTCGCGATCGCCCCGCGCAGAGGCCGAGGGCGTCAGCCCGAACTCGAAGTGCTCGGAGATGCCGATGGGCTGGCCGTTCGAGTAGCCGCTGTCCGGGTCGTTGATCTCGTTGAACCACCGCTGCCCGTGCATCGAGAAGACGTGCTCTTCCTCCTGCGCGCCCTGGAGGAGGCGCACCACGACGTTGTCGCCCTCGTGGGCCGAGAGCAGCGGCGTGAACGGATCGGGGTGGACCCGGGAGCTGAACACGTTGTGCATCTCCCCCTCCTCGCCCGGCTTCTGCTCGACGCGGCCGGTTCTACAGTCGCGCCGGGCGATGCGCAGCGGGATCGGCTCGTTGCGATAGTTGATGAGCCCACCGCCCGGATCGGCGGCCGAGATCGCCTCCGGCGCGAGCACGTCGCGGTGCTCGACCGCGAGCGGGAGCGGGGCCTCCTGCGTGGTCGGCGGGTTCACCGGCTCGCCGCACTCGTCGAAGAGGAGGGCGAAGTCGGCGAAGGCGAGGCCGAACTCGCGGAAGGGCGGATGCGCGGAGCCGCGCGGCGGGATGATGTCGGCGCGGAAGCTCGTGGGCCCGCCGTCGGGGCGGTCGCCGAACACGACCCCGGTCACCGGGTCGCGCCAGACCGAGCCGCTCGGCTCGATGATCAGGCCCATGTAGAGGCCGTGCTGCTGGTGGGAGGAGGGGCTGAAATGGTCGTGCGAGAACGAGGTGTTGAGGGTGTTGTCATCGCCGCGCCGGCTCTGGACGGGGTTGGCCCACCAGCGCTGCACCGTGGTCTGCAGGCCCTTCCGGTCGTCGTGGATGCGCGGGTGTCGCTGCGCCGTCAGCATGACGCGGCGGCCGCGCTCTTCGACCGTGCCGTCCGCCTTCAGGGCGCCGCCGAGGTTGTTGGCCGCGTCGATGAGCTGGACGACCTCCTGTGGGGCGAACGTCCCATCCTCGTAGTTGAATCCGTTCGTCGATCCATCCGAGGCGGTGACGTCGAACTTCACGAGGTGGATGTGCTGGCCGACGGTGTCGGTGGGCGTGAAGATCTGGAACGGATCCGCTTCCAGCGCGTTGGGGAGCAAGTTTGTCGCCTCCGAGACGACGCAATCGTTCGAGTTGGCGCGGATGAACAGCGGCTCCGGCGGCCGGGCGCCCGACAGGGTCGCGTCGATGTCGTCCTCGAGGACGAGGATGCGCATCTGCGGGTCGTGCCAGCCGCGCCGGTTGACCACGCCGTCGAGCTGGACGAACGCGCTGCGGTACCTGCGCTCCGGCGACCCTGGTGGGCAGGGGTTCGCGTACGGCGCGCCGGGGGCAGGCGGCTGGCCGTTGACGGCGAACAGCGCGGGCTCACCCTCGGGCGTGAACGCCGGATATGCCTGCGCGGGGAAGCCGTCCGTCGTCGTGATGGGCGTCGCTCCCGGGAACCGGCCGGCGTGGAACGCCTGCGCGGCCAGCTCCGAGGGGGTCCCCTCGTTCGGCAGGAGCTTGATGTTGGCTTCCTCGATCTCCACGTCGAACTTGCCGCGCCTGCCGAACTCGGCGCCGCCCGGCGGGACGCTGGTGACGACGTGGCGCGGGAGCCCGCCGTCGACGATCAGGTCGAGCGGCGGCTGAGGAGCCCTGTGGCCTTTCAGGGCAGCGATGTAGAACGGATATCCCGGCATCGGCGGCCGCACCTCCCTGCCGCCGCCGGGGAGCTCCACGACGGTGGGCTTGTAGGTCGGCATGGGCGGCATCGCGATCTCGGGGACGGGCACGAGGGCGGGCGTGGGCGTCCCCTTCTTGATCTCGCCGTCGGGCAGGAAGCGATCGCGCGTGCCCGCCTCGAAGACGTCGTGGTTGCGGAAGAGCTCCCACATGCCCTGCGCGAAGTGGGGATACAGGTGGCAGTGGAAGATCGAGTCTCCGGGCGTCAGGACGCGGTTGCCGCCCCTGCCGACGTTGTAGGTGAAGGCCGCGCCCGGGCCGATGGATTGCGCGTCCAGGGTGTTCCCGTTCGCGTCGTTCGGCGTCTTCAGCCACTGGTGCGCGTGGAGGTGGAAGACGTGCGTCTCCTTCGGCCCGGCGTGCACGTTCCTGAACCAGACGGGGTCGCCGAGGTATGCGTGGTGGACGTTCGACGGGTCGTCGGGGAACAGCGCCTCCGTCGCGTTGCCGCGCCTGTCCCGCTCGACGATCATCGCCGGGTCGCCGTTGGCCCAGGAGCTCAGGAAGAACTCCTCGTACGCGCACTCGATGCATTTCTTGCTGGGACCGAGCCTCGCCCGGTTGGCGAGGAGGATGGAGCCGAACCCGGAGGCGCCGTAGTTGACCCCGAACCCATCGCGCACGCCGTGGAAGGTCTCGTCGACCTCGAGCTTCTCGAACGCCTGGACGGCCTTGAGCTCGTCGTGGAACAGCACCGTGAACTCGCGGAACCGCCCAGGGGCCACGGGGGTCGGGCTGTCGAGCTGGCTTTCCTCGTAGCCGGCGATGATCGCGTTGAGATCGCCGTGCACGATCTCGTCGCGATCGTTGAGCATCCTGAGGATCGGCTCGCCGTGCTCGTCCAGCGCGTCGTAGTCGATCCTGGGCGTCCCGTCGGGGTTCCGCGTGGGCAGCGAGGCGGCGGCGAGCTCCTCGGCGGTGACCTGCGACCGGTACGCGACCGCCCCCGCGGGCTCGACGTTGACCGCGCCGAACAGCCCCAGCACCGTCTGTCCGCCGTCCCCCTCGCCGCCGCCGGCCTGAGCGCCGCCGCTGTGGAACAGAAACGTCCCCTCCTTGTCGGCGAAGAGCTCGTAGACGCGCGTCTCGCCGGGCTCTGCGAGCGAGTCGGGCCCCCGGCCGATGTTGCCGCCGAGCGCCTCGATGTTCCTGATCTCGAGCCCGGTGACGTGCACCGAGGCGCTCCTCGTCGCCGTCGAGTCGTCAGGGCGTTCGTCCGCGGGCCGGAGGAGGTTCGTGAACCGGACGCGGAGCGCGTCCCCGACGTTCACGCGCAGCACGAGCGGCCTCGGGCGCTTGCCCGGCCGCAGCATGGCGTTGCCCGGGCCGAGCGGCTTGCGCCCGTCGATCGGCACGACGTCCCGCTTGAGCGCGTACATCATGCCGGCCGGGTTGAACGACCCGAACCGGTTGTACACGTAGACCTGATCGAGCGCGACGACATCGGCGAATACGGTCCTGCCGCTCGTCGGATGATCGTTCAGCTCCGATGCGGCAACTTCATCGCTTTCTTCCTCGGGCGCATCGACGTCCGGGGCTCCACAGCCCGCGACGCCGAGCGCCACCGCGGCCCAGCCGACAGCTTCGAGCAGCCTGTTCCTGATCAAGGTTGTCCTCTCCTCGGTACGCGCGCAGGCACGCGCCTCGCACGGCGCGCCGACCGCGCCCCGTGCGTCTCCACTGCGCCGGATCGCGGCCGTCCGCCGTGGACTGGCCTGGATCCGGTAGCAATCCGGGTGAGCGACTTTGTGACTTTGTGAGATCGCCGTCAATTAGAATTGCTCGCGTCCGGCCGGCGCAGTCGACCCGCGTGGATTGCGAGCTTTACAGGGATGGTGTCGTCGGCGCGGCCCGGGGAGAGCCGGCAGCGCTGGAGGACGCGAGTGCGCGGTGCGCGGTGGAACGGCGTCGCGCCCTCTCGGCGCCTCGGTCGAGGCGCCCGCGTCGGGGCTGGGTGAAGGGGGTGTCAGGGACGTCGAGCCGCGTGGACGAGCCCGTCGGTAACGTACCGGCCCGCCCCGGCGCGACGCGCGCCGCTGGCGGTGTGTTCAGCCTTGCGGCTTGGACCACCGGTCCACGGCGACCATCGCGGCGCCGAGCCCGTCGATGTACGTGCCGTGCCGGAACGTCGCGCGCTTGAGCGCCGTCACCAGCGTGCTCAGGAGCTGGCGCGCTTCGTCCCGCTCGCGCCGCAGGTCCTGGACCTCATCCCGCGGCGGCCGGCTCACGGGCGCCGCTTGCCCGGCGTCCTTCGTGCCTGTCTGCTGTGCTCTCTCGGACATGGGTCTCATCCTCCCCTATCAAGGTAGCGCCGCCGCGACGTGGCCATCAACCTCCTGTGCAGGGTTTTGACCCGGTGTTCGTATCCCGGCCCACGCCGCCTCCGGAGCGCGCGACGAGGGTGACGAGGCCGCGCGCGATCTCGCGGTGGAGGACGTGGAATCCGGCCGCTTCGAGCCTGTCGCAGACCCACTCGGGGGAGAGCCGCAGCTTGCGATAAAAGCTCGCTGAAAGCCTCCACCGTCCGTCCTCGCGGCCGCGCGTGTGGACGAGATCGTGCACCTTGACGGTCTCCGGTTCGTATTCGAGGAAACAGGTCATGATCACGTCCGCCGAGTCGTGCACGGGGATGAACCGGTCGGCGCCCTCCAGCTCTCGGGTGAGGTCGCGGAACGTGAGCACGAGCTGGCCGCCGGGCGCGAGGCGCCGCGCGCAGCCGGCGAACATCCGCTCTACGTCCCCCTTGCTGCCCAGGTGAGGGAGGGTGTCGCCCATGCACACGGCCAGCGCGCAGGGGGGGCCTGGGCGCTCCAGCGCGTCGAGGAGATCGCCTCGGACGACATCGACGGGGAGCTGCCCGCGGCGTGAGGCGAGCTCGGCGAGGAGCTTGTCCGAGGTGTCCACCGCCGTCACCCGGAACCCGAGCTGCGCCAGCGCGAGGGACTGAAAGCCCGAGCCGCACCCGAGGTCGATGGCCTCCGAAGCGCCCTCGGGGCGAACGCCGAGGCGCTCGAAGAGGGCTCGCTGCTCGGCGACCTTGGCGTCGTGGTCCCCGAACATCCTGGAGTAGTGCTCGGCGAGGAGCTTGTCGTAGTGATCCGTGACGGTGGGCATAGTCTCTCTTCCTCCGCGGCCATCCTACAGCCGCGCGGCCGTCCGCCGTACACCGCCGCACGCGCGGAACCTACGCGACCACGCGGCCACGCGGCCACGCGACCACGCGGCCACGTGACCACGCGGCCACGTGACAGCGTACATGGACGCACGAGGGCGCACCAGAATCGCTTGCTCTCGAAAATTTCTGTTCTGCTTTGACGAAGGCGTGATATCTTGATTGAAACGCGACTTTTACTCCGACATCGATGTTCGCGTCGGCGATGTTGGAAGGCAACGGGGATGTCCCGGGGCGATGTTGACGAGGGAGAGGTCGCGGTGTTGTGCGCAGCTGGTGTCGTCGGACGGGTCAGAATGAGATGCGGCGAGCTTGGACCGAGCACGCCGGTCGCTCGCGCGGGCCTCTCGCTCTTCGAGAGCGCGCCTCGCGCGAAGCGCGCTGACCTACCCGTAGGCGGAGCCAGCCAGGCGAGCCGGAGAGCCCAGGCGAGCGGTCGAGCCGGGTAACCAGGCAGCCAGAACGACAGCGCCGAACGGCGGGCGAGCCAGAACGACGGGCGAGCCGCAGGAGCAGGTGACAGGTGAGCTCGGGCGAGCCGCGACGCGCTCTTGTGCGCGCGCCGCTCCTCCAGGGCCGGTCAGCCTCGCCGAGCAGCCCGCGCCGGGATCGGAATCCGGAGAATCCGGCGATGCGGTGGCGGCGGCGATGCGGGATGACCGCGACCGCGACCGCGACCGCGCCGCGAAGCCGAAGCCGAAGCCGAAGCCGAAGCCGAAGCCGAAGCCGAAGAAAAAGAGTTGCGGAGAGTGTCAGTCTCGGGCAGGATGAGAAGTTTTGATACTGGGGTGTTTGCGGCCTCGCCGGGTGGACGGGGGCCGCGGGGTCTCATTGAAGCGAAGGAGCGGAGTGCATGAAGACGTTGGGTGTTGGGCTCTCCAGGTACTCGCGATCCCTCGTCGCGGCGGCTGCGGTCGCGCTCCTCTCTGCCTCGCCGATCACGGCCTCGGCGGAGCACCCGGGGGCGACGCGGCCGGCCGCGCCCGGGGGTGCGCCGGCGGCGGCTCCGGGGGCGGAGAGCGCGCCTGCGGCAGAGCCCGCCGCCACGCCCGGTGCGGGCGAGTGGGACAGCTACTCCGTCGAGGTCTACGGCATGCTGGTCTCCCGCGCCGGGAAGGTCGCGACGCTGCGGCCGCTCGTCGCCACCAGCGCGACGCCGGTCGCCGCGGGGACCAAGGCGGTGCTCTTCCGCAGGATCGAGGATCCCAAGGGCGCGAGTCCCACGAAGTATGTCGAGATCGCCAGGGTGACCATGAAGAAGATCGAGGCCACCGGCAACATGCAGCTCACCATCGACTCGGAGCAGCAGGCGCCGGCCGCGGAGAAGGGCAAGGCGCCGGGCCACTTCGTGAAGGGCGCGCGGCTCAAGCTCGCGATCCAGTAGGCCCGACATCGCCTCTGCTGAGCACGCCGCCCGCGTGAGCTGCGCCGCGCCGCGCAGGGGCCGCCGCTGCAGCCGCCGCGCGCCGTCGCGGCGGAGGGGAGCGGCGCGCCGCCAGCGCGGCCCGCGCCAGGCCGCGCCAGGCCGCGCCAGGCCGCGCGCGGCCCGGGTGAGGCCGCCCTCCGGATCTCGCCGTCGCCGCACGACATTTTGAAACGCCGCGCCTCATCGTTGATAGAGTCGCCTTGCGGAGACGAGCGACGACGATGAACGCCCTTCGATCCTGGCTCTCGCAACTGAATCGCCCCGAGGTGACGGAGTTCGCCGTGGCCACGGGGCGCATGCCCAGCGTCAAGATCTCGGGCGCCTTCCAGGCCGTCGATCCCAGCGCCCTCACCACCGAGGACATCCTCATGCTCCTCAGCGCCCTCGGCGGTGGCCGCCACATCGAGGCGCTTGGCGCGAAGCCGTCGCAGTGGCACATCCGCATCGAGGGCATCGGCGCCATCTCGGTCGTCGCCGCGCGCCAGGGCGACCTCGTGCACGCCCGCATGACGCGGATGCAGCCGTCGTCCGCCGCGCCCGGGGCCGCCGCCGCGCCCGGGGCCGCCGCCGCCGCGCCCGGGGCCGCCGCCGCCGCGCCCGGGGCCGCCGCCGCGCCGCCGGCCCGCCCCTCGCAGCAGTTCTCCATGCGGGAGCACCTCGCGCCCGAGGAGGCGCAGCGCCCGCCGCCGCGCGACCCGGACGCGAAGCGCCCGAGCTCCTCCGAGCTCGCGTTCGACCTCCGCGGCGCGTCGCCGCCGCCCGTCGAGCCCCGCGCCGGTCGCCCCTCGACGCCGCGCTTCGATCCGCGCGGCGAGGACGCGCCCGTCGAGCCCCGCGCCGGCCGCGCGTCGGCGCCGCCCGCCGAGCCCCGCGCCGGCGCCCGGCCGGCCGCGGCGGGCCCGCGCGCGCGGCCCTCGTCCGCCGACGTCCCGGCGGGCGCCCTCGACGGGCTACTCGCCATGGCGCGCGATCAGGGCGCGAGCGATCTCCACCTCGTCGCCGGCCGCCCGCCGCTCCTGCGCGTCGGTGGCGAGCTCGTGCCGCACGGCGATCCGCTCGACCCGGCGGCGGTCGCGTCGCTCCTGCTCCCGCGCGTCCCCGCGCGGCTCTCGCCGGTCCTCGATGCCGAGGGCTCCTGCGACTTCGCCCTGGACCTCGCCGCGCTCGGCCGCTTCCGGGTGAACATCGCGCGCCACCGCCGGGGCTACAAGGGCTGCTTCCGCCTGATCGCGCGCACGATCCCCACCCTCGCGTCGCTCGGCCTGCCCGACGCGATCGGGCTCGCCACCCGCCACCATCAGGGCCTCATCGTGATCACCGGGCCGACAGGGCACGGCAAGACGACGACGCTGACCGCGATCGTCGACATCCTGAACCGCGAGACCAGCCACCACATCATCACGGTCGAGGATCCGGTCGAGTTCGTCCACGCGCGCGGCAAGGCGATGATCAGCCAGCGCGAGGTCGGCACCCACACCCGCTCGTTCGAGAACGCCCTCAAGGCCTCGCTGCGCGAGGACCCCGACGTCATCGTCGTCGGCGAGCTCCGGGACACCGCGACGGTGCGCATGGCGCTGGCGGCGAGCGAGACGGGCCACCTCGTGCTCGGCACCATGAACACCCCGAGCGCGGCGAAGACCATCGATCGGCTGATCGACCTCTTCCCGCCCGGCGATCAGCAGCAGGTCCGCGTCACCCTCGCGGGCGGCCTCCGGCTCATCGTCAGCCAGCGGCTCCTGCCGAGCGCGGACGGCAAGCGCATGGTGGCCGCCGCCGAGGTCCTGCCCGGCTCGGTCGCGCTGTGGAACCTCATCCGCGACTCGAAGACGTTCCAGATCCCGAGCCTGCAGCAGCGGGGGAAGGGCCTCGGGATCATCCGCCTCGACGACTCGCTGGCCGAGCTCGTCCGCGCCGGCAAGACGACGCTCGAGGCCGCGCTCACGGTGGCCGAGGCGCCGGACGAGCTCGAGGCGGTCCTCACCGGCAAGCGCCAGCCCGCGCTCGCGCCGGACAGGAAGCCGCCCGCCCCGCCGCCGGAGGCGTCGCGGCCCGGCGCCCCCGAGGCGGGCAAGGGCCTGTTCGAGCGCGCGGGCGCGCTCTTCGGGAAGAAGGGAGGCTAGCGTGGCCAGGATCGATCGCCTCTTCGACGAGCTCCTGATCAGGAAGGGCAGCGACCTGCACCTCGGCATCGGCTATCCGCCGCTCGTCCGCGCCCGCGGCGAGCTCGTCCCGCTGCGCGACACGCCCCTCGACGCGGCCGAGATGGAGGCGCTCCTCTTCGAGATCACGACCCCCGAGGAGCGGCGGCGCATCGTCGACGAGCTCGACCTCGATTTCGCCTATTCCTACGCGGACAAGGCCCGGTTTCGCGCCAACTACTTCTACAAGACCACCGGGCTCGCGGCCGTCTTCCGCACCATCCCGAGCAAGATCCTCTCCCTCGACGATCTCGGCTGCCCCGAGATCATCCGCCGGCTGTCGGAGCGGCCGAGCGGGCTCATCCTGATCACGGGCCCGACCGGCTCGGGCAAGTCGACGACGCTGGCGGCGATGATCGACCACATCAACCGCTCGCGCGCCTGCCATGTCCTCACGATCGAGGATCCGGTCGAGTTCGTGCACAGCCCGATCAAGGCCCAGATCACGCACCGCGAGGTCGGCCCCGACGCGGGCAGCTTCGCGAGCGCGATCCGCAGCGCCGGGCGGGAGGACGCCGACGTGATCTTGATCGGCGAGCTCAGGACGAACGAGACGATGAAGCTCGCCTTGCAGCTCGCGAGCTTCGGCGTCCTCGTGTTCGGCACGGTCCACACGAACAGCGCCGCCGCGACGATCGACCGCATCATCAACGCGTTCCCTGCCGACGAGCAGCTCCAGGTCCGCGGCATGCTGGCCGAGAGCCTCGCCGCGATCATCGCCCAGCAGCTCCTCCGCACGAAGGACGGCACGGGCCGCGTCGCCGCGCACGAGATCCTCGTCGGGTCGAGCGCGCTGTCCGCGATGATCCGCGAGGGCAAGACGTTCCAGATCACGAACCTGATGCAGGCCGGCCGCTCCGCCGGCATGCAGACGATGGACATGGCGCTGGAGCGGCTCGTCAAGAAGGACACCATCTCCGTCCAGGCGGCGCTCGAGAAGGCGATCGACAAGGACACCTTCCAGCGGCTCTTTCCCGACGCGCAGGGGGCGTGAGGGGAGCTGTCAAGGCGGTAGAAGATTGGATGATGAAGGAGAGAGAGAATTTTAACGCAAATGCGCAAAGACGCAAAAAGAAAGAGAATTAATTTTTAATATCTCTCTCTTCCTTGCGCCTTCGCCTTTGCGCCTTTGCGTTAAATTCTCCCTCTCTCGTCCGACACCCCTGTTCCAGCAGCTCACGCCGCCAGGCGGCGCGGCAGATCCACGGTGAAGCAGGCGCCCTCGCCCCGCTGGCTCGCCACCTGGATCGTGCCCCCGTGCGCCCGGACGATCTCGTTCGCGAGGTAGAGCCCGAGCCCGAGCCCGCCGTAGAACCTCGACGAGACCGCCCGCTCGAAGCGCGTGAAGATGCGCTCCAGGTCCTCGGGCGCGATGCCGATCCCGTGATCGCGCACGACCACGCGCGCCGCGTCGCCGCGCGCTTCGACGGTCACCTCGATGGGGCGGCCGGCGCCGAACTTGATCGCGTTGTTGAGCAGGCTCCTCACGACCTGCGCGACGCGGAGCCGGTCGACGCGGCCGAGCACCGGGCCGCGCGCGTCGAGCTCGACGCGACAGCCCGCCCGCGAGATCGCCTCGCCGAGCTCGACCACGACCTCGCGCGCCAGCGCGGCGAGGTCGACCTCCGCGAGCTCCAGGTCGAGCCCGCGGCGGGCGACCCGGTCGACGTCGAGGAGGCTGTCGAGGAGCACCTCGATCCGATCGACGTGCCCCAGGCTCGCCGCGACCATGCGCTCGAGCGACGGGGCCGCGGCCTCGGTCGCGAGCTTCTTCTGCAGCAGCCCGAGCTTCAGCTTGAGCGGCGTGAGCGGCGTGCGGAGCTCGTGGGAGGCGACCGAGAGGAACTCCTCGCGGAGCTGGATCGCCCGCTGCGCCTCGCGGTAAAGCCGCGCGTTGTCGAGCACGATCGCCGCCCGCCGCGCGAGCTCCTCCGCGAGCTCGGCGTCGGCCCGGCCATAGGGCGGCGCCGCCCCCGTCCGCACCAGCGAGAGCACGCCGAGGCAGCGATCCCGCGTCAACAGCGGCGCGTTCAGGTACGCCGCCGGCGCGAGCGCGAACAGCGCCTCGGGGCGCGCCGCCGCCGCGGCCCAGCGCCGCATCACGCGATCGTCCACGCGGCCGAGCTCGGCGCGCTCCGCGCCCAGCGCGCGGCGGGGCGCCCACGGCGCGCCCTCGGGCGAGGCGAGCGCGCGCAGCCGCCCGGCGCTCTCCGGCGAGCCCGCCGCCACGGCCGAGAGCTCGAGCGCGCCCGCCTCGTCGAGCACGTAGAGCGCGGCGCCCTGGGCGAGCTCCGGCACCGCGACCTCGGCGATCGCCTGAAGCGTCGCCTCGTAGCCGAGATCGGCCACGAGCCGCCGGGTCGCCTCCGCCAGGAAGCGCTCGGCCATCGCCGCCCGCTTGCGCTCGGTGATGTCCGTGGAGATGCCGCAGACCGCATACGCGGCCCCCGCCGCGTCGCGCAGCGTGAACTTGACGGTCAGGTAGGTGTGCGGCCCGTCCTCCTGCGGGAACACCTCCTCGAGATCGAGCAGCGTCTCCATCTCGATCGCCCGGCGATCGTTCGCGGCGAACAGCTCCGCGATCTCCGGCGGGAAGAGGTCGCGATCCCTCCGGCCGACGATCCGATCCCGCGGCCGCTGGACCGCCCGCTCGTAACACCGGTTGACCAGGAGCAGGCGGCCCTCAAGGTCCTTGACGTAGATGATCGCCGGCGAGTTGTCGACGATGGCCTGGAGCTGCTCCTCGCTCTTCTTCAGCGCCGCGTAGAGCGACGCGTTCTCGAGCGAGATGGCGGCCTGCGACGAGAGCAGCTCGAGCACCGCGAGCGTGCCCTCGGAGAACGCGCCGCGCATCGCCGCGTTCTCCAGGTAGAGGATCGCGGAGGCCCCGGCGCGCCGCGCGATCGGCATGCACAGGACCGATCGCGGCCGGGCCTGCGCGACGTACTCGTCCGCCGAGAACCGCGACTCCGCCGCGTCGTCGACGACGACCGGCTCGCCGGTCCGGCGGACGTAGTCGACGATCGACAGCGGCAGCGCGGCGGACGACGCCGGCGCGCGCGCCTCGCCCGCGAGCGCCTCCGCGAACGGCCTGCCCTCCTCGATCCGCGCCCTCGCCCGGACCGACGCGGCGCCGCGGCCGGCCTCCAGCAGGTAGCCCTTCTGCGCGCCCGCGTGCGCGAGCACGACCCGGAGCAGCGCCTCCTCGAGCCGGGGCACGAGGATCTCGCCGGAGATGCTCTGCGACGCCTTCACGACGGCCAGCCGATCGAGCTCCTCGGCCGGCATGGTGACCGTGCTGGACGCCGCGAGCAGCCGCGCCGCGAGGTGCGGATACAGCTGGTCGAGCTGCTTCACCTTGGCGTCGGCGCCCCAGCGCGCGTACGACGAGCGCGCCGCGCCGAGGTAGGTGTCGGCGATCAGGTCGAAGCCGCGATCGCGGTAGAACGCGGCGGCGAGCTCCTGGGCGAGCGCCTCGCCCTGGACGAAGCCGTTCGCGCGCGCGGCCCGGATGGCCTGCTCGTAGCGGCGCATCGCGGCGAGCTCGTCGCCCGCGATGCGCGCGATCTCGGCCGACACCAGCGCGCGGCGGTCCTCCTGGTTCGCGGGCTCGACCTCCGCCCAGCGGCGGAGATCCGCCTCGTGCGCGCGCAGGGCGGGGAGGACCGCGCGCTGCTCGGCCTCGGGCAGCGCGCGGGCGCGGCAGGACAGCGCGAGCGCCGCGATGTAGCCGTGGTCGGCGGCCTGGATCTGGCCGGTCACCAGGCCGAGCAGCTCGCCCGCCGCGGCCGCCGCGTCGACGGCCTCGCCGTAGCGCCCGAACACGAGCGCCGCCTGGGCCGCGTAGAGGCGCTCGTAGAAGCGCGTGAGCGGCGACGCCGCCTCGCCCGGCCGGGCGCCTTCGTGCTCCGCGCCCTCGCCCGCCCGGCCCGGCTCGTGGCCGCGCAGGCGCTGCACGAGCCGGTGCAGGACGGCCACGATGTCGTGGATGGCGTCGTGCCGGGCCCGGCGCGTGAAGGTGAGGCGCCGCTCGGCCTCGGCGGCGACGTCCGCCAGGGGATCGCCCGACGCGAGGCGCAGCGCCACGATGTGAAAACAGCAGTACGACGCGTAGATGAGCGCGCCGGTCTCGACGGCCTCGTCGAAGGCCTCGTGGAAGAGGCCGACCACGTCGCGGAAGGGGCGGATCCAGGGGTCGATGAAGGTGCTGATCATGTGGAGGATCTGCGCCCGGCTCCCGGCCTGACCGCCGGCGTCGAGCAGCGCGCGGGCGAGCTCGCCGAACCGGTAGCTCTCGCGGTAGAGCCCGAGGACGCGGCCGAGCGTCCCGCCGAACGCGACGTAGCCGGGCGGAGAGGCGTCCGAGTTGCCCGCGCGCAGGCTGAGCCGGACCATGTGGCACGCGATGAGGCCGTAGAGGTCCGGATCCGTGTAGTAGGCCGACGGCAGCGCGGTCGACAGGGTGAGCATGAGGGCCGCGGTGTCCGGATCGGCCATGCGCGGCAGCCGTGCGAGCGCCTCGGTGCGGCGATCGCGGATCTCGCCCCACACCTCGCGCGCCGCGCGCTCCACGGCGTCGCGCGCCGGGTGGAGCGGGAGGTCGACGCCGAAGCGGCGCGCGCAGGCGAGGGCGCTCCGCGCCGCCCGCTCGAAATCGGCCCGCGTCGTGTGCAGATCGATCTCGATGCGGTGGACCTCCGCGAGATCGAGCCGGCACCGGGCGCGCCCGAGGAGCGCGCCGACGAGCCGCTCCGCGGCGGCGAAATCGCCGCTCAGGAAGGCGCAGCGCGCGCCCTCGCCGTGGAGCTCGAGCGCGAGCGCGTAGTCCTTCTCCCACGCGTCGTCCGCGAGCAGCGCCATGCCCGCCGCGAGGTAACGGGCCGCCGCCGCGAAGGCGGAAGAGACCTTGGCCCGCCGGCCCGCCATCAGGTTGAGCCTGGCGATCCGGTCCCTCTCGCGGCGGTCCGTGACGAGCGCCGAGCCCAGGTTGAGGTGGCCGGCGATCTCGAAGATGCGCGGGTCGGCGGCGTCCGCCGCCGCGCGGGCGGAGAGCAGCCGGCCGATGCGGAGGTGCGCCGCCGCGCGATCCTCCTCCGGGATGAGCGCATAGGCCGCCTGCTGGACGCGGTCGTGGAGGAAGCGGTAGGTGTCGCCGGACCGGAGGAGCAGCCCCTCGCGCACGAGCTCCCGGTGGTCCTCGTGAATCGCGCCCGCGGGCCGATCCCGGATGACGGCGAGGGTGCCGGCGTCGACGGTGTTCCCCACGCAGGCGGCGAGCGTGAGCGCCTCCTGGGCGGGCTCGGAGAGGCGCTTGATCTTCGTGATCATGAGATCGATCACGTTGTCGGCGAGGCCCTTCTCGCGGATCGCGCCGATGTCCCACCGGAAGGCGCCGGCGCGCAGATCGGCCTCGAGCAGGCCCTCTTTGTGGAGCATGGCCAGGAACTGCGTGGCGAAGAACGGGTTGCCGGCGGTCTTCTCGTGGACGAGCCGCGCGAGCGAGTCGCTGTCCTCGCAGCTCGCCTGGACCGTGTCGGCGACGAGCCGCTGGACGTCCCGGGTGGAGAGCGGCGGGATCTCGATCTCGCGGAGCGGCGCGCCGGCGCCCCGCGCGCGCTCGATCATGCGCGCGAGCGGGTGGAGCGGCCCCACCTCGACGTCGCGGTAGGCGCCGATGGCGAGCAGGTGCCGCGCCTCGGGGTGGGTGACGAGCTGCTCGAGGAGCGAGAGGCTCTCCGGGTCTGCCCACTGGAGGTCGTCGAGGAAGAGGACGAGAGGGCGCTCCGCGCGGCAGAAGACGCCGACGAGCTGCCGGAGCACCGCCTCGAACCGGCGCTGCCCCTCGGTCAGCGGCAGCTCGGGGGCGGGCGGCTGCTCGCCGAGGATGAGCGCCACCTCGGGGAGGACGTCGATGACGAGCTGCGCGTTCTTGCCGAGCGCCGCGGAGAGCCGCCGCCGCCACGCGCCGACGACGGGCTCGCTCGCGCCGAGGACGCCGAGCAGGAGCTCGCGGAGCGCCTGGACGAGCGTGGCGTAGGGGACGTGCCGGTGCCGCTGGTCGAATTTGCCCGCCGCGAAGAGGCCGCGCCCGCGGACCGACGTGCGGTGGAGCTCCTGCACCAGCGACGTCTTGCCGGCCCCGGCGCCGCCGGCGAGCAGGACGAGCTCGGGCGCGCCGCGCAGGGCGACGCGCGCGAAGGCGGCGAGGAGGGCGGAGGCCTCGCGCTCGCGGCCATAGAGCTTCTTCGAGATCCGGAAGAGGCCGGAGAAGTCGTGCTCTCCGAGCGGAAATGGGTCGATGTGAGCGACCGTCGTGAGCCGCTCGAGGCAGCGCTCGAGGTCGCGCGTGACGCCGCGCGCGCTCTGGTAACGGTCCTCGGCGGCCTTGGCCAGGAGCTTCATGACGAGCTCGGACACGGTCCGCGGGATGCCGGGGACGAGCTCCGAGGGCGGCCGGGGGAGCACGGCGGCGTGGCAGTGGACCCACTCCAGGGCATCGCTGGCCGAGAAGGGCAGGACGCCCGTGAGCATCTCGTAGAGCGTGACGCCGAGCGAGTAGAGGTCGGCGCGGTGATCGACCGCCCGGTCCAGGCGTCCTGCCTGCTCCGGCGAGATGTAGCCGAGGGTCCCCTCGATGACGCCCGGGCTCCGCCCATCGTTCTCCTCCTCCGGGAGGAAGGACGCGAGATCGAAGCTCACGATCTTCACCTCTCCCGACTCGGGATCGAGGAGGATGTTCTGCGGTTTGATGTCCTTGTGGACAACCCCCTTCGCATGGATGTCCGCGAGCGCGGCGGAGGTTCGGGCGGCGATCGTCAAGAAGCGCCCGAGCTCCATCGGCGCGCCCAGCATCCGGTCGAGCGAGCGCCCGCGGAAGTCCTCCAGGACGAGCGCCGGCCGGTCCCGGTACGTCGTCAGCTCACAGGGCCTGATGGCGGTCTCTTCGCTGAGCCTCCGGCCGATCTCGAGCTCGTGGCGCAGGCGCGCCACGTCCCGGCGATCGAGGCGCTCTGCGCGAGGAATCTTGAGCAATACCGGACAGCCGTCCTCGTTCCGCACGCCGCGGTGGACGACATACCTGGTCTCCTCGCGCAGGACCTCCGTCAGCGTGTAGCGATCGGGCCTGGGCATGGCCCTCAACCGGCGGCCAGGCTGCGCCGCGCGAGCCGTCGAGTCCGCCCGCGCTCGGCGCGGCGCGCGCCCCGGCGCGCTACTGGCCGGCTTGGCGGGCGGCTTCGCGCAGAGCGCCACCGAGCGCTCTCCACAGAAGAGGGCGACCGAGCACGCCGCGGGCTGGCCCGGTAGATCGGCTCCACTGTAGGGAGTGTGCTGGCCGGCACAGTGGCGGTCAAGCCGCGGGGGCGTATCGACGTCTGCCGTCCACCGCGTCCACCGCAGCTCGGGCCGCGAAGGCGCGCGGCGCGCGGCGCAGCGATGCGGGCTCGAGCGCGCGCGACGACGGCTTCGCTCCGGCGGCCCCGCGGCCTTCGCGGAGCTTCCGTCTGGCGCGGCCGGGGGCGACGCGCGTATCCTTGTGGGCCCAATGCATCCGCCCGCACCCGATACCGCTTCGCTCGACCTTGACGCCTACCTCGCCCGCATCGGCTACCGCGGGGCGCTCGCTGCCACGCGGGAGGTGCTCGATGCGCTGCACACCGCGCACTCCTACTCTATCCCTTTCGAGAACCTCGATGTCCTCCTCGGCCGGCCGATCCGCATCGACCTGGCCGGCGTGCAGGAAAAGCTCGTCAAGGCGCGCCGCGGCGGCTACTGCTTCGAGCAGAACACCCTGTTCGTCGCGGCGCTGCGCCGGATCGGATTCAAGGTCACGACGCTCATCGCGCGGGTGAGGTACCATCGGAGCGATATCGGCCCGCGGACTCATATGCTGTCCCTGATCGAGCTGCCCGAAGGGCCGTTCATCGCGGACGTCGGCTTCGGCGGTCCGGGCCTCACGCAGCCGATCCGGCTCGTGGAGGGGGAGAGCCAGGCGCAGGCGCACGATGTGGTCGGCCTGCGCCGGGAGGGCGACGCGTGGGTGCTCGAGACGAGGGGGCGCGAGCCGTGGCAGGACCTCTATGCGTTCACGCTCGAGGAGCAATTCCCGGTCGATTACGAGGTGGCGAATCATTACACGTCCACCCACCCCGACTCGCTGTTCGTGAGCAATGTGCTCGCGGCGATCTCCTCGCCGGAGGCGCGCGTGACGCTGCGCAACCGCCAGCTGGGGGTGCTCCGGGGCGGCCAGGTCCAGTGGTTCGAGCTCGGGGACGACGAGCTCATCGACGTCCTGAAGACCCGCTTCGGGCTGGAGCTCCCGGCCGGAGCGCGGCTCTCCTGCGCTGGCCTGAACGGCTGAAGCGGCGGCCCCGCGAGCGGGGATGTCCGGCGCGCGCCGCCTCGGGCGCGGGCCGTCGCGGGGGCGAGGCGGCGACGGGCCGGCGGGCGCGGCTCGCCGGCCGCGCCCGCCGCCCGTCGCGCTGCCGCGTCAGTGGACGCGCCCGATGCCGCGGCGGATGAACGCCGAGCGGCTCGCGGCCGCGCCGGCCGCGCCGCCGCGCCCCGCGGCGCCTGCGAAGGTCGGGGCGGGCTCGCAGACCAGCGCCTTCAGGTCCTGGTTCCGGCGCCCGAGGTCGTTCAAGAAGCGCAGCTCGCCGGTCACCGGGTCAGGCATGTTGATGCCGGTCATGAAGCCGGACAGCGTCGCCTCGCCCCCGAGCGACCTCGGGTTCACGTGCAGGAACGGCGTCCCGGTCTCCGCCGCCCCGTGGCACCCGTTGCAGGTGTTGAGCGAGAACTTGTGCCGCGCCTCGTTGTTGAGGATGCCCGGGGCCGTCCACGCCGTCAGGTTGTTGAACGACGAGCCGCCGAGGAACGGGCTCCCCTGGAACGAGTCGGGCACCGTGTGTTGCTCCGCGACGATCGCCGCCTCGTTCTGGTTCACGTAGGCCGCGAGCGTGGCCGAGCCGTCGAAGCCGATGTCCGGCGTCAGCTTGACGGTCTCCGGGCGCAAGAAGCCCGTGTCGGCCGAGAGGACGAACTCGCGCAGCTCCCACGGGCCTGCCAGCGCGATCTCGTTCGTGCGGAGCTGCCCGAGCGAGCTCCCGTTCGGCCTGCCGGGCGCGGCGTTCCGGCCCGCGAACCGGGAGGTGATGTCCTGGAGGGCGGCGTTGTACTCCTCGGACGGGAAGGGCAGGCTGCCGAGGGCGTGCCAGTCGTTCGCCCAGTCGAGCACGTCGGCCTCGGTCGACGCGGGGAGCTTGTACTCCAGGATGATGGTGAACTGTTGCGGGAAGCCCTGGCTCACGACGCCGAACACGAAGCGCCCCTCGCCTGCGTGACCTTCGGCGAGGTTCCGCACGTCGATCCTGTTGACGATGCCGAGCAGCAGGAGCGGCGCCTGCGTCAGGTCGAGCGACCCGTCGGGGCTCCTCGGCCACTCGTCGAGCACGACCTGCTGAATGGCCGGGCGCGCCGGCACCGTGAAGCCGTTCACGACCTGGTCGGTCAGCCAGGTATTGAGCATCTGCTCGACCATGGCTGGCGCCTCGGCGGGCGTGGGGGCCATGTCCTCCATGAGGCGCGCGAACGTCCACGCGCCGGTCCGGGGGTCTTCCGGCGGCCCATTGGAGGTCGTGCGGATGGGATCCTCGACGACGCTGAGGTGCTTCACGAAGATCTCGCGGCTCGTCCGGACGAAGCAGCCGGTGGGCTCGGCGAGCTCGAAGTTGAGGGCGCCTGAGCCGACGAGGAGCTCGGTCGACCTGAAATTGAGCACGTCGAAGGGGATCTCGTGGACGCCGGGATCCGCGTCCTCGGTGCCGTTCACGGTGACCGCGAAGGTCGCCGTGCTCCCTGGCGGGACGCCGGGGATGAACGTGGTATCTCCGGAGACGTTGATGCCCGGCGACGGGTTGAAGATCTGGAGGGCGTAGTCCCCCGGGGCGCACGCGCCGACATCGTTGTTGGCGACGGCGACCTGGTACGCCACCGGCGTGTTCGGGGGGACCGGCCCGGTGCTCGCGGGCGTGACGGTGATCGTCCCGGGCCGCCTGAGGCAGGAGAGCTGGGCGATCTCGCTCGCGGTCGTCGGGCTGGCGGAGAGCCACACCTCGTCGATGAGGCCCGTGAAGCGCTGCTGCTTCTGCTCGTTGCCGCCGATGTGGATGGGCGCGTTGACGTCGCGGATCGTGCCTGCGGCGCTGAGCTGCCCGACCTGCTCGCCGTTCAGGAACAGCCGTACGAACCTGCCGTCGTAGATGCCCGCGATGTGCGTCCACACGTTGGCCTCGATGGGAGCGCGGGAGGTGACGGTCCGGCCGTCGGTCAGGGTCACGGCGAACCGCGCCTCGCCGTTGCGGATGCCGAGCGAGAAGCCCCTGTCTCCGCTGTCTCGCTCTTGCACGATCGTCTGCAGGGTCGACTCGGACACCGAGGTCGGGTTGACCCACGCCGCGACCGCGAGGTTCTTTCCGAAGGTGAAGAGGGGATTGTCGTCGGCGCTGACGGTGTCTTTTTTCTGGTCGAACGAGATGGCGAGGCCGCTGATGCCCTGAGCGCAGGCGGCGCTGGCCGAGCGGGTGGCGGTCGTGCCGTTGCCTGACGAATCGAGCAGCTCCGTCGTCGAGCCGTTGCAGTCGTCGAACTGCCAGAAGGCGACCGCCGGCGGCCCGACCGGGGTTGGCTCGACCGGCCCGCCGCCGGTGCCCCCGCCGACGCCGGTGCTGCTGCTGCTGCTGCTGCTGATGCCGGTGCTGATTCCGCCGGTGCCGCTGCCGCCGGTGCCGCTGCCGCCGCTGCCGCCGACGCCGACGCTGACGGCGATCGAGGCGCCTTCCGCCTCGTCGAGCGCCAGCTCTGCGTTGCCGAGCGAGCCTTCATCGACGCCATAGCTTCCGCATGCGGCGGCGCCCAAGGCGAACAGGGCGAGGACCGCAGCCGAGCTGGTTTTGGTTGCGAGAGGATGGGCGAAGCCGAAGGAGAGGTTCCGCATCTACGTTCTCGTTGGGTAAGAGTTGACTGCACGAGCGTGGTCCGGCCGCAGCGCGATCTGCGGCTGGTGACGCGAGCAGGCGTTGGTTCAGACCCGACCGGGCTGTTCGGGCTTGGGCGCTGGTGCCGAGCGCCCCATTGTTTCTCAAGCAATGGATATGCCCGCTGCTGGACGACGCTTTCCCCCTTGCCGCATCGATCCCAGCGTGTCCGGCCATGTCGCGGCGGCCTGACACTGGCACATGTGGCACACCATTTTTACGATGACAGGCGGGTGCTCGAGCCCCGACAAGCACGCTTCCAACGCGTCCTCACCGTCCGCCGCTGCGCCGCGTCTACGCCAAAGCTCCTCTCTGGAGCCGCGCGCCCGTCGCTCTTCGCCCCGAACGCCGCGCCTCTGCCGTCCGTCGCCCTGCGCGAGGTCGTTATACGGAGCAGCTCCCGTCGCGCCGCGTTCCTGGCGGCCGCGGTGCCCCGGTCGATCGCGGCAAGTTTCCGCCGCTCCCCCCTCTACAACCTCACCCCTATTCTCTGATACACGTCAGCGGAGCCCTCCCGCACAGGAGGCGGGCCTCCCCCCTAATCTCTGACCCACGTCAGCGGAGCCCTCCCGCACAGGCGACGGCCCTCCCCCCTAATCTCTGACCCACGTCAGCGGAGCCCTCCCGCACAGGAGACGGGCCTGCCCCCTAATCTCTGACCCACGTCAGCGGAGCCCTCCCGCACAGGAGACGGGCCTCCCCCCTAATCTCTGACCCACGTCAGCGGAGCCCTCCCGCACAGGAGACGGGCCCAGATCGGCGTTTTCGGCGCGGAGGCGTACTCTTGTACGCCGAGCACCGAAAACGTCGAGATGGGCCCGTATCCGAAGCGGGAGGGCTCCTCAGGACGAGGTCCAGCGGGGGCCCTGGGGGGTGTCTTCGAGGACGACGCCGGCCTCGGCCAGCAGGTTGCGGATGGCGTCCGCCTTCGCGAAATCCTTCGCCTTCCGCGCCGCCTGGCGCATCGCGATCAGCCGGTCGATGGCGGCGTCGCCCCCGCGCCCCGCCGCGCTCTCGGAAGGGGCGACCGCATAGTCGGCCACGAGCGCCGGATAGAGCGCCGGCTCGGCCACCTCCACCCCGAAGACCCAGAGATGGCGCGCCACCGCCCGGTACACCGCGAGCAGCGACGCGCGGTCGTCGCACTGCTCGATCCCCGCCGAATAAAGCGCGCTCACGTAATCGAAGAAGGCCGCCACCGCGTTCGGCGTGTTCAGGTCGTCGTCCATCGCCTCGACGAAGCGCGCGATGAACCGCTCGGTGTGCTCCTTGAACTGGCCGTGGACGTACTGGTGGCGCATCCTCGGGAACCGCTCCTCCTCGGGCCGCTGCGACGCATACGCGCCCGGCGCGAGCGGCTCCTCCCCCGCGCCGCGCAGCTTCTCGGCGAGGACCGCCGCGAGCTTCTTGATGCGCGCGTAGCCCTGGGCGCTCTGCTGGAGCAGATCCCAGCCGAACGGGAGCTTGCACCGGTAATGGTGCGTCACGAAGAACCACCGCGCCTCGTCGTGGCCGTGCCGGGACAGGAGCTCCTCGACGGAGATGACGTTCCCGAGGCTCTTCGACATCTTCACCTCCTTGAGATCGAGGTGCTCGGGGTGCAGCCAGTAGCGCACCCACGGCCTCCCGCAGAGCGGCTCGCTCTGCGCGATCTCGTTCTCGTGGTGCGGGAACATGTTGTCGATCCCGCCCCCGTGGACGTCGAAATGGTCGCCGAGCAGCGCCGTGCTCATCGCCGAGCACTCGATGTGCCAGCCGGGCCGCCCCGTCGGCCACGCGCCCTCTCCGGTCGGCCAGCTCGGCTGGCCCGGGGAGGTCGGCTTCCAGAGGCTGAAATCCGCCGGGTGCCGCTTCCGCGCGAAGTCCTCCTCGACGCGGCCGCTCGCCCCGACCTCCTGCTCGTCGACCTTGCGCCCCGAGAGCTCACCATAGGAGGGGCACGTGGCGACCTCGTAGAAGACCTCGCCGTTCACCGAGTACGCGTGGCCCTTCTCGATGAGGCGCTTCACCATGTCGACCTGCTCGTCGACGAAGTCGGTGGCGCGCGTGTAGACCGCGTAGTCCTTGATGTGGAGCTTGCGGCAGTCGCGCCGGAAGGCCGCGATGTTCCGCTCGGCGACGTCGACCGCGCCCTCGCGCTCGTTCGCGCGCTGCATGATGCGGTCGTCGATGTCCGTGTAGTTGATGATGCTCAGCACGTGATTGCCGCGGTACTCGAGGTAGCGGCGGAAGACGTCCCAGAAGCAGTAGGTGCGCGCGTGACCGATGTGCATCGGCGCGTAGACCGTGAGGCCGCATGTGTAGATGCGCACGATCTTCGGCTGGGCGGAGACGAATGGCTCCTTCTTCCTCGTGAGCGTGTTATGGACCTTGAGCGGCATCGGCCACCTGCGTGAATGTGCGAGCTGCCCCCCGGACCGCGTACGCTACCCTGGCGTCGCTCCCCGGTCAACGCGGAACATCGTCGCCGTTCCCGCCCGTTCCCGTGGTTTTCCGCACGCTTGCGGCCGTCCTGTCTTCGATCTACGCAGGCGTGCATGCACATCACTTCAAGGACCTTGCTGTTCGTCCTCACGGGCGCGCTCGCCGCCTGCGCGTCCAACCCGCCGCCCGTCGAGACCGCCCCGCCGCCCCCGCCGCCGGCTCCGGCTCCGGCCGCCGAGCCGGCCGCGCAGCCCGAGGCGGCGGCCCCGCCCCCGGTGGATCCGGCAGAGGAGAAGAAGAAGGCGGAGCTGGCCAAGCTCGCCGAGGACACGAAGGCCATGGAGGCCAAGGCCGACCAGGAGGCCGCGCGGTTCGACGACGCGCTCAAGGCCGAGGTGAAGGCGCTCCTCGCGGCCAATCACCCGAGCGCCGGCGCGGCGCTGCGCGCGGCGCTCAAGAGCAAGCACCGCGTCCCGGGCAACGCCGAGCGGGACGCGGCCCGCCACCCCGTCGAGACCCTGGAGTTCTTCGGCCTCAAGCCGACGAGCACCGTCGTCGAGCTCGGGGCAGGGGAGGGCTGGTACACCGAGCTGCTCGCGCCCGTGCTCGCCAAGAAGGGCAAGCTCATCGTCACGTCCTTCGACCCCAACGGCCCCGCGGACTCGCGCAACACCCTCTATGGCAAGCGGCTGAAGCGCACGCTCGATAAGTCGCTCGACCTGTTCGGCAAGGTCGATGTCGTCGTCATCGACCGCGACGACCCGAAGCTCGGAATCGACGGCAAGGCCGACCTCGTGCTCGCCATCCGCGAGGCGCACGGCTGGCAACGGAACGGCAAATTCGACACCTACGTCGCCGAGGCGTTCAAGGCGCTCAAGCCGGGCGGCGTCTTCGGCATCGTGCAGCACCGCGCCAAGCCCGACGCGAACCCCGACGAGAGCGCCAAGCAGGGATACCTCCCGGAAGCGTGGGTGATCCAGAAGGTCGAGTCGGCCGGCTTCAAGCTCGCGACGAAGTCCGAGGTGAACGCCAATCCGAAGGACACGAAGGACTATCCGGAAGGGGTCTGGACGCTGCCGCCGAACTTCCGGCTCGGCGACAAGGACCGCGCGCGCTACGCCGCCATCGGCGAGAGCGACCGGATGACCCTCAAGTTCGTGAAGCCCGCCCGCTGACCCCCGCCCGCGCAGATCCCACCCGCGCCTCGCGCGCCGCGCCGACCCGCCGCTACGCGGGCGCCGCGGCGCTGTCCGAGGGCGGCCGCGCGACCACGCGGCGCATCGGGATCGCGGCGCCCGGGGCCCCCGTGGCCCGGTGCGACGTGAAGCCGAGGCCGTCCAGCATGGCCGGCGACGCGTAGACGCCCGTCGCCGCCGTCTCCGGCAGGCACGAGGAGAGCTCGAGCACGTTCCCGCCCACCACCGAGCCGTCCTCGGTGACCACCACGTCGCCGGCGTGGAGGCAGAAGCGCACGCCGACCCGCAGGTCGCGCCGGTCCGGCCCGGCGATCCGCTCGTACAGCGCGAGCGCGGCCGAGATCGCGCGGCCGCGCGCCTCCTCGGCGCCGCGCTCGTCGCGCGGCCAGTCCGCCGAGAGCAGCACGCTGGTGCTCGTGACCGCGAGCGGCGAGAACCCCGCGGTCGCGAGCTCGGTCATCGCCTCCGGGAGCACCGCCTCGAAATCGGTCAGGAAGGAGTCGGTCGGCGCCTCGAGCGCCCGGGTCTCGGCGAGGACCTCGACGAGCATCCCGATGGCGAGGCGGCGGACGCGCCCCGCCTCCTTCGCGTCGGTGCGGAGGACCCGCGCCGTCGCGGCCCGCACGTCCTCCAGGAACGCGGCGACGTCCGGGTGGCGGCCCGCGGGGTCCTTGCTCATGGCCCGCACGACGATGTCGTCGAACGCCGGGTCGACCGGCGCGTGCAGGCTCGGGCGGGGCGGCGCCTGGTGGAGGTGCAGGTGGCGCAGCACCGGGTACGCGCTCGCCGAGAAGGGCATCGCGCCCGCGATCATCGTGTAGAGCAGCGCGCCGAGCGCGTAGACGTCGGTCCGCATGTCGACCGGCCGGTTCAGGAGCTGCTCGGGCGACATGAACGCCGGGGTCCCCACGACGTGCCGCGACGACGTGAGCGAGAGATCCGTCGTGCCGAGCAGCTTCGCGATGCCGAAGTCGAGCAGCACCACCCGGAGCCCGCCGCCCTGCTCGCACAGGATCACGTTCGAGGGCTTCACGTCCCGGTGGATGATCCCGAGCGCGTGGACCGCGGCGAGCGCGCTGCAGAGCGGATCGAGGATCGCGAGCGCCTCGTCGGCCGGGAGCCGGCCGCGCGAGAACAGGTGCTGCTCGAGGCTCCTGCCCTGCAGCAGCTCCATCGCGTAGTAGGGCCGCCCGTCCTCGAGCTGCCCGACGTCGAGGATCTCGACGACGTTCGGGTGCCGGATCCGCCCGATCGCGTCGACCTCGCGCTGGAACCGGAGCACCACGTCGGTGCGCGAGATGAGCTCGGCGTGCATGATCTTGACCGCCGCCGGCGCCCCGCTCGTCGCGTGCGCCGCGCGGTAGACGACGCCGAACCCGCCCTCGGCGATCACCCCGTCGAGGAGGTATTCGCCCGCCCGCGGCGCCGCGGCGATCGGGATGCCGGGGCCGTCGCCCTCGCGATCGCGCGCATCGAGCGTGCGCTGGTCCCAGGTCGGCGCCGTGCCGGCCGCCGTCGCGCCCGCCGCGGGCGCGACGGGCGCGTCCACCGCCGGCTCGGCGAGGGACGGCTCATCGTCTCGAGAGGAGGTCTTCATACATGACAGCCGTCGACTTCCTGCGTTACTGTAGGAGTAGGCCGGTGTCCAACGCGACCGTCGGCTGCCCGAAATCGAGCCGATCATGCACCGCTGCGCCGTATGTCACGGGCGGCTCGCCGAAGGCGCGCCGTGCGCCAGGGATGGCTTCACGCCGCCGCCCGGCGAGCCCGACGTCGTGGCAGGCGCGGCGCCCGCGATCGACGGCTTCTCGCTGCTCGGTCCGCTCGGGCGCGGCGGCTTCTCGGACGTCTGGGCCGCGGAGCGGGACGACGACGGCGCGCCGGCGGCCATCAAGGTGGCGCGGCAGGCGGCGTCGAGCGTCCGCGAGCGGTTCCGGCGCGAGGCCGCGCTCCTCGAGCGCGTGGGGGTGCCCCACGTCGCCCAGCTGTACGGCCAGGGCGAGCTCGCCGACGGCCGGCCTTACCTCGCGATGGAGCGGCTCTTCGGCCGGACCCTGGCCGACGAGCTCGCCGCGCTCCGCGCCCCGCTCGACCCGGACCGCGCCGCCGGGCGCGCGGACGCGATCCTCGCGGTGCTCGAGGCGGCGCACGCGCGCGGGGTCGTCCACCGCGATCTCAAGCCGGAGAACCTCTTCCTGCTCCGCGCGAGCGGCCGCGCCGTGCTGCTCGATTTCGGCCTCGCGAAGCTCGCCCCGGGCGACGACCAGCCGGCATCGTCGGTCGGCGCCACGCGCGCCGGCGACGTCGTGGGGACGCCGGAGTACATGGCCCCGGAGCAGCTCCGGGGCGACGCCGCGCGGATCGACGCGCGCGCCGACATCTACGCGTTCGGCGTCGTCCTGTTCGAGCTGCTCACCCTGCGCCCGCCGTTCGTCGGGAACGAGGACGCCATCGAGCACGGCCACCTGGCGCTGCGCCCGCCGCGCCCGAGCGACCTCGCGGACGTCCCCGAGGGGCTCGAGGAGCTCACGCTCGCCTGCCTCGCCAAGGACCCGAGCCGCCGGCCCGCCAGCGCCGCCGCGCTCCGGCGCACCCTGCACGCCCTGCGCGCGCGCCCGGCCGCCGACACCCTCCCGCCGCCCTCGTCGCCGCGCTCCGGGCCGCGGTCGTCGCGGCCGGTCGACGGCGTCGCCACGGCCGCCGCCGAGGGGCGCCAGCCGGTCGCGCTGCTCCTCGCCGAGGCCGGCGCCGGGCCGGTGATCGCGGCGGTCGGCAGCCGCCGGGGGTTCGTCGCGCGGCAGCGGGGGCAGCGCTGCCTCGCCGTGTTCTCCGCGCGGGACGTCCACGACCCGGCCCGCGCCGCCCTCGCCGCGGCGCGCGAGATCGCGGAGCGCGGCGGCGCGCGCGTCGCGCTGCACCTCGCCAGCGTGCGCCTGCGCCGGGTCCCCGGCGGCATGCACGCGGCCTACGGCTCCCCGGTCGAGCGCCCCGAGACGTGGCTCCCCCCCGAGCCGTGGCGGGGCCTCGCGATGACCGAGGAGTTCCAGCGCGCGCTGCCCGAGGAGGAGCTCGCCCCCACGCCGCCGAACGACCCAGAGAGCCTGGGCGAGCCGCCGCTGCTCGGCCGCGACGACGTGCTCTCGGCGCTCGCGGGCAGCGCGACCGAGGCCTTCGACGGGGCGTGCCCCGGCCTGTTCACGCTGATCGGAGACGCCGGCTTCGGCAAGTCGCGCCTCACGGCCGAGGCCGCCTGCATCGCCGGCGTGCCGGTCCCGGACGTGCGCGTGGTGGTCGTGCGCGCGCTCCACCCCATCCACGGCGGCGCCGCGCAGGCGGTGCGCGCGCTCCTGCGCGTCGCGCTCGACGCGCCCGACGACGCGCCCGACGACCCGCGGGGCTTCTGCGTGGCGCGGCTCGGCGAGCCGCTCGGCAGCGCGACGTGGGAGGCGGTCGCGGCGGCGCTCGGCTGGGCGGATCCGGGGGGCGGACGGCTGTCCGGCGCGGCCCGCCACGGCCTGATGCTGGCGCTCGCCGAGGCGCTCCGCCAGCGGGCGCGCCGCGGCCCGCTCGCCGTCATCCTCGACGACGCCGACCAGGCGGACGACGTGCTGCTCGACGCCCTGGAGTACGCCACGCTCGACGGCGAGGGCGTCCTGCTCTGGGCGGTCGTGACCGCGCGCCCGCGCTTCGAGCAGGCCCGCCCCAGCTGGGGCCAGCGCAACCAGCGCCACACCCGCGTGACGCTCGCGCCGCTCGCGGAGGAGGCGGCGATGGACCTCGCGTCGCGGCTGCTCCTGCCCGCCGAGTTCCCGCCGGCCGAGACCCTCCGCCGCCTGGCCGACTGGGCGGGGGGCAACCCGGACTGCCTGCGCCAGATCGTCCGCTCCCTCAAGCACGCCGGGGTCGTGCGCCGGCGCGCCGGCGGCGGCTTCTACCTCGCGACCGCGGAGGTCGAGGCGCTGCCGCCCGCGCCGGCGTGGCAGTGGCTCGCGGCGCGGCAGCTCGACGAGCTCCCGGCGGAGCTCGCCGCGTGCGCCCGGGTCTGCTCGGCGCTCGGCATGTCGTTCGATCGCGCCGAGCTCGAGGCGGTGCTGGACGGCCTGGAGCGCGCGGGCGCCGCCGGCTCGATGGTCGACGCGGGCTTCGGGCTCTCGGCGCTCGTCGAGCGGCGGATCCTGCTGCGCGACAGCGAGGTCGGCGGCGGCGCGGACGACCGCCACGCGTTCCAGAACGCGATCTTCCAGGAGGCGGTCTACGAGATGCTCGACCCGGCGCACCGCGCCGCGATCCACCTGAGCGCCCTCGCGTACTGGCGGGCGCAGGTGGCGGCCGGCTCGACCGACGGGCTCCGCGCGCTCGCGCGCCACGCGGCCGCGAGCGGCGAGTGCGCCGAGGCCGCCGACGCCTACCTCGCGCTCGGCGATCTCGCGTCGGCGCGGCACCACGTCGTCGAGGCGGACCAGCGCTACGGCGCCGCGCTCCAGGTCGCGGCGCCGGGCGACGCGCGCCGGCGCGTGCGCGCGCTCGCGGGGCGCGGTAGGAGCCGGTACCGCATGTGCCGCCTCCAGGAGGCGCGCCGCGATTTCGGCGAGGCGCTCGCGCTGGCCGAGGCGCTCGGCGACGCCCACCAGAGGGCGAGCCTGCTGCTCGAGGACGCGACCGCGCTCGACTGGGACTTCGACTTCGAGGCGTCGGCGCGCCGGGTGGACGAGGCGCGGCCGCTCGTCGACGCGGAGCGCTCGCCGGAGCTCGCGCTGCTCCTCCGGGTCGCCGAGGGCCGGACCGCGTGGCGGCGGGGGAAGCTCGAGGCGTCGATCGCGGAGCTCACCGACTGCGCCGAGCGCGCCGGGGCGTCGGGCGACTACGACGCGCGCGTCCTCGCCCTCATCATGCTGTCCTTTCAGCTCGCGTCGGCGGGCCGCCGCGAGGAGGCCGAGCGGGCCTTCGGGGATCTCATCGCCCTGCTCACGGCGGCCGGCGACCGGTTCCACCTCTGCGCCGCGTACATCAACCGCATCGCGCTGTGGGCCTGGAGGTGGTCGCTGCCTGGCGCGGTCGACGACCTCCGCCGCGCGGTCGATCTCGCGCGCGAGATCGGCAATCCGTGGCTCGAGAAGATGGCTTCGTACAACGTCGCCGTGCTCCTTCACTGGAGCGACAGGCAGCGTGAGGCGCTCGCGCTCGCGCGGCGCGCCCGGTGGCTGGAAGAGCAGGCCTCGGAGCGCCCCGTGCCGCACACGGCGATCCTGCTCGCGCAGATCCACCTCGTGCTCGACGAGTACGAGCAGGCCAGCCAGCTGGCCCTGTGGATCGCGCGCTCCTGCGTCCTCGAGCCGGGCGACGTCCGGGACTACGCCTTGCTCGAGCTCGTGCTCTCCGAGGTCGGCCTCCGGCCGGCCGGGTCCGCCTCTCTGTCGTGGGACGAGGCCATCGCGCTCGCGAGAGACCAGCCCATCGTCGAGAACACGCTTCAGCTCTTCTACTGGCGTGCTCGAATGGCGCTTCGTCGAGGACACACCGGAGAGGCGGAGGAGTCGCTCGCGAGCGCGCGGGCGCTCCGCGCGGCGAGCCCCATGTGGCTGTCTCGCTTCGACGAGCTCGAGCGCAGGCTGGAGGAGGCGTCGCGAACGGACGTTCGTCCAACCCTGACGGCTTGATTCGACAAGCCATGTCCCCGCGCCGCGTTCGGGCGAGCACGGCTATCCGTGCACGCAGTGTATACCAGTTTTCAGTATTGCGCGTCTTCCTGGAAAATGAAATAGTGTAGGATTAAGAAAACAGCGCTTGTAGTCTTATGTCTGACGCTGTAATGACCCAGGAGGAAAGCGGAATGTCCTCGATTCGCTTCGTCGCAGTTGGTGTCCTTGGCGCCTGTGTGCTCACGGCGGGGTGCATCGGACCATCCGATGTCGAGCCGGCCGAAACGGCCGAGACGGCGGAGGCGCCGATCATGCGCCGCCCGGTGGCGCCCATCGGCGCGAACGGCCTGGCCCCCGCTCACTTCTGGGCGCAGGAGAACCGCGCGGCGTTCCGGGCGCTCGGCGGCGCTCCGCTCGTCGTCGGCGGCGTCCTGGCCGCGACGTCGCTGCTCGGCACCGAGGGCGGGAGGAGCGTGCTCGACTATACGATACGTTGCGCGCTGTCCGAGGGTCAGGTCGTCCACGCACCGAACGGCGATCCGTATTACGGCTCCTTTGGCTTTGCACCGGCCTGGACAGGTCGTGCGCTCAACCTCTCGGAGCAGCGCTGGGTTTCGGCGTGCATCTTTCAGCACCTGAACGGCTCCGGCGCGCATGTGGATATCCTGCTCAGGGGCGGCCATTCGGCCCTCGCGTGCTCCCCGGACGAGGCGCCCTTTCTCGATTTCATCGTGCGGGACGCCACGATGTTCGGCAACGCCTTCCTTGCCGGGCCCATTGCCGGGTTTGCCTGCATCGATCCCGATCTGACGGGGGAGCTCTCGAGGCTCTCGCTGAGCTGCCCGCTCGATCTCAACCTCCTCGAGCTGGACAGGCTCTGCGGTCATGTGCCGACGTGCGGGATCGCCTTCGTCGGGCTCTGCAGCCTGGCCTGCACGGCGGACACCGCCGGCAACAAGACGTGCAACACGCTCCCGCTGCTCGGGCCGCTGCTCGGGCCGCTGCTCGGGCCGATCCTCGGACCCAGCTACGCGGAGACGATCCGGACCCAGCTACGCGACGCCGATCTCCTCCCGCTCTACCCAGGTTGCGGCCTGCTCTGACCGGCGCCGGCGGGCGGCCGGGGAGCTCGCCGCGCGCCGGCCGGCGGGCGCAGCGCGCGGCCTGCCCGCGCGCGCCACGCACCTCGTCACGTCCCGAGGCGCGCCTTCAGCTGCTGGATGGCGTCGGCGATCGCCTTGTCCTCGCGGAAGCAGCACGGGTCGTTCCGCCTGCACCGGGCGCCGTGCAGCACCTGGAGCTCGAAGAGCGTGCGCTCGTCCCCCTCGGCCGCGGCGCGGCCGAACAGCGCCCGTTTGCCGTTGCACGTGGCCTTGCGGAACGCGAACGTGACGCGGAGCGCGGGGGTCGCGCGCGCCATCACCTCGGGCCTCGCCAGGATCTCGCTGGCGCGCCGGGCCGCCTTCGTGCCCCCCCGGGCGCGCACGACGTCGAGCAGCACGTCCAGCCCGCCGGTGCCGAGCCGGTTCGTGAGCAGGTCGAAGACCTGGTCCGCCGCCGGGTTGTCCTCCTCGAACGCGATGCCCGCCACCGTGGAGAGGACCTCTTCGCGCAGGCCCCGGCTCAGGACGAGCTCCGGGTCGGCCTCGGCCAGGGCCAGCAGCGACTGCGCGCCGAGCACCCAGTTCCTGATCGCCACCGCCTTGCCGAGCTGCGCGCGCAGCCCGGCGGCGCCCCGGTCGTCCTCCTCGGGCGGCGCGCTCGCCGGCGCTGCCGGCGGCGGCGCTATCGGCGCGGGCGGGGTGACCACGGCGGCGGCCGCGGGCGGCTCCGCGGCTGGCCTGGGCTGCCGGACGACGAGCCAGAGCGCGACGCCGATCGGGAGCGCCGCCGCGGTCGCCAGCGCCACCGCGAGGGGCACCCAGCGCGCCGAGGGCGCGGGCCGGCGGTGCGCGTGGGCGAGCAGGGTTTTCCGGGGGCCTGACCAGGCCGGCGGCGCCGCCTTGGGGGCGCCCTGCGCAGGCTGCGTCGCCGGCGCCCCCGGCGCCGCCTGCGCAGCTGGCGCTCGCGGCGCGGGTTGCGCTCCCGGCCCGGCGTGCGCGGCGTGCGCCCCCTGCGCGGCGTGCACTCCCTGCCCGGCCTGCGTCGCCTGCGCGGCGTGCGCCCCCTGCGCGGCGCTCCCGACCGCCGCCCGCGCGATCGCCGCCAGCGCCTCGTCGAGCGCCGCGACCGCATCGGCCGCCGTCTGGTAGCGGAACGACGCGTCGTGCTCCATGAGCCGCGCCACGGCCTGCTCGACCTCGTACGGCACGACCAGATCCGGCGCGCGCAGGCTGAGGGCCGGCGGCCCCGCCGCGCCCTGCTGCTTGAGCCGCGCCACGATGTTCTTCGTGTCGAAGGGGTGATGTCCGGTGAGCATCTCGTAGAGCACGAGCCCGAGCGCATACAGGTCCGCGCGCGCGTCCACCGCATCCATCCCGCGCAGCGCCTCCGGCGCCAGGTACGCGAGCGTGCCGAACACCTCGCCCGCGTTCGTGAGGGCCGGGGTCGGGCCCGCCGTCTTCCGGCTCTGGCTGGACAGGAGATCGACATCCACCTTCGCCAGCCCGAAATCGATGAGCCGGACCTGATCGTGCGCGTCGAGCAGGACGTTCAGCGGCTTCACGTCGCGGTGGACGATGCCCTTTTCGTGCGTCGCCGAGAGCGCCGACGCGAGCTGGCGCGCGACGCGGAGCGCCCGCGCGGGCGGCAGCCGCCCCCCGGCGATCACGTCCTTGAGCGGCGTGCCCTCGACGTACTCGAGGACGAGGAAGAACGACGCGTCGTCCAGCTGACCGAAGTCGATGGCCGCGACCACGTTCGGGTGCCGGATGTGGGCGCCCGCGACGGCCTCGCGCTCGAACCGGGCCACGAGCTCCGGCATCCGCCGGGCGAGCGGCCTGAGCACCTTGATGGCGACCCGCTTGCGCAGGTGCACCTGCTCGCCGCGGTAGACGGCGCCCATCCCGCCCTCCCCGATGAGCGCGTCGACGCGGTACCGCCCCGAGATCAGGCTCCCGACCAGCGCGTCGCCGCCCGCGGCGCCGGCGGCGGCCGCCGCCTCGATGTCCTCGGCGAGCGCCGAGCTCGAGAGCTCCTCCAGCGGCGCGGCGGCCGGCGCTCCGACCTTCGGCACCGCGAGCTCCTCGATGTAGGCCGAGCCGAGCGGCTCTTCGACCGAGCCGAGCGGCTCTTCGGCCGAGCCGAGCGGCTCTTCGGATCGCGGCGTCTCCGGCATGCGGCGCAGGATATCAGGTCGGCCGGCGCCGCGGGGAAGGTGCGCAGCGCCGGGAGGGGCGCGGGCGCGCGCGCCTCCCGGCGACGCACCTCACAGGAGGAACGACACGCCGAGCGAGAACGCGGGATACCCGAGGCGCATCGTGAGCGTCACGTTCTCGGTGAAGTGAAAGCGCCCTCCGATGAACACCACCGGTGAGACCCCGGGGTACGGGTCGCGCCCGAGGTCGCCCAGATAGAACGACAGCCCCGGCTCGCCGAAGACCGACCAGCGCCGGTGAAGCCAGAAGTTCCACTGCATCACGACCGAGCCGAACACGTAGTTCGACGCGTCCCCGTACGCGTCGACCTCGGTGCAGATGCGCGTGCCCGCGGGCCCGTTCTCGAAGCGCCTGCAGTCGCCGCGATAATTCCCGTTGCCCGCGTAGTGGAGGCCGTCGATGCCGAAGCCGAGCCCCACCGAGTCGTTGATGCGCTTGATGAAGCCGTCGGGCACGATATCGATGGTGGCGCGGAAGCCCGCGCCGACGCCCGTCCCGACGCCCGGGCCCAGCGGCTCGAACGGCGCGAAGAGCAGGTGCGGCTCGAGCTCGACCTTGTAATCCGGGCGATCCCCGGGGCGCTTGATCGTCATCTGCGCTTCCCCGACCTCGGCCCACCCGACGGTCAGCGCCGCGAACGAGAGCGCGGCGGCCAGGAGGCGCGGCGCGCGAAGCTGCGATGTCATCGCTCTCTGCATGGATCTCCGTCTCCTCAGCATCCGCCGCACGCGCGCGAGCCGTCCGGGCAGCTGACCGCGGCCTCGCCGTCGGGGCAGCTGACGCGGCACTCGCCGCTCACGGCCTCGCAGAACACATGGCACGAGCCCCGGCACTCGATCTCGCAGGTCCCCACGTTCCGGCAGGTCACGACGCTGCTCGACCCGACGCTGACGCCGCACCGGCTCGTGTCGTGGCACTCGTACCGGCAGCCGCGGTCGCAGATGGCGCCGCACGACGCGGTGTTATGGCAGTTGAGATCGCAGTCGTCGCCGCACGAGGCCGAGCAGTCGTTGACGTCGAAGCACTCGAACGAGCACCCGTGCTCGCAGACGGCGCCGCAGTGGACCATCTGGAAGCAGCGCTGGTCGCAGAAATCACCGTCGCAGCCGAGGTAGCAATCGTCGCCGTTGAAGCACTCGCACGCCTCTCCCTCGACGCAGGCGCCGCTGTTCCAGCAGCTCGCCAGGCAGAGGCCCGCGAAGAGCATGAGCAAACACAGTGCATAGAAGCGCATGGCCGGGGCAGCATACTCGAGCCGCCCGGAAATTGTCACCAAATCCGCGGAGGTGCGCCCCGAGGTCGGCTCACCACCGCGTCCAGCGAGAGATTCGCCGAACGCGTGTAAATCGTGTGTCGTCGCTGGCGAGCCCGAGCCGCTCCGCGAGGTGGGTCCCGAGGTGGGGGCCCCAGCCGCCGTCGTCCCGCGGCTCGTCCCCGTCCGCGCCGAGGTTGTATTCCCAGCACTGCGCGTAGTGCTGGGTGACGTTCTGGTTCTGGAGCGCGCAGTTCCCCGGGTCGGGGTCGACGTCGCGGTCCCGGGACGACCACCCGGAGAGGAACTGCGAGACGTAGATGTCGGCGTTCCCGGAGACGTGCTCGGGGCGGAGGAGCTTCATGGTCGCCGAGTCGATGCCTTCGGCGGTCGCGCGCATGACCGTCTTGACGGTCCCCTCGATATCCTCGATCTCGTCGCGGTACTCTCGACCGACGAAGTAGAGCGAGCCTCGGTAATAGTTCTGCGAGATCGCCGGCGCTCCCCGGGTCCCGAGCCGCTCGGCGTAAGGGATGTTCCAGAAAGGGAGCGTCGCTCCCGCGTCGGAGCCGACGCTGTTGTAGACGAGCGCCCAGCCGCCGCCGTCCGTCGTCAGATCGCAGTAGACGGGGAGCTCCGGCTCTGGGCCGGCCCCGTCCAGATCGAGGAGGACCACGCCGCTCGGCTGGCCGCGGGGAACATCGGCGCACCGGGCGTAGGTGCACCCCTGGTTGATCACACCGTCGCAGTCCTCGTCCTCGGCGGTGTCGCAGCGCTCGGACGCCGGCAGCACCTCTCCGGCGCAGGGGCCGTATCCCTTCCCGTCCTCGTCGCAGGTCCTCACGCCGCCGCGGCAGACGCCGCGGTTCATCGTGTCGGGCTCTCCGCTATAACAGCCGTCCTGGGTCCCGGGCTCGCACGGCCCGCCGCCGCTGCTCGCCGAGGCGCCGCCGCCGCTCGCCGTCGCGCCGCCCTCGCCGGCGCTCGCCGAGGCGCCGCCCGCGCCCCCCCCGGCGCCGTCCTCCCCGAACCTCCGCACCTTCGTCGTGCAGGCCGGCGCGGCGGCCAGCCACACGACGGCCGCGCAGCAGGCGCCTGCGACCGGACGTTGGCCGAGCACCGTGCGGTGTTGGGGGGACTCTTGAGAGGACCGAGCGCGCGCCACGCTGCCTTATACACCAGCCGCCTCGCCCCGCCCAACGACCGAGCACGACCGGGGCGGCGCCGGCGTAGCGCGCGGCGCCGGCGTGGCGCGCGGCGCCGGCGTGGCGCGCGGCGCCGGCGTGGCGCGCGGCGCCGGCGTGGCGCGCGGCGCCGGCGCGGCGTGGCCGCGGCGCCGGCGCGGCGTGGCCGCGGCGCCGGCGCGCGACGGTCAGGGGGAGAGGGCCCGGGCCGGGGTCTGCCCGCTTTGCAGCGCGAACGAGATGGCGCTCTGGAGGGTGCTCTTCGTGATGAGGCCCGCCAGGTCGAGCCCGAGCCCGACGAGCGTCTGCGCCACCGCCGGCCGGATGCCGGTCAGGATGGTCCTTGCGCCGAGCAGCTGCAGCGCCCTCGCGGTGTCGACGAGGGCGGAGGCGACCCGCGTGTCGATCTCCTTGAGCCCCGTCACGTCGAGGATGACCATCTGGGCCTGGCTGGACTGGACTCCATCGAGCGCGACGGCCATCACCTGGCTGACGCGCTCCGTGTCCATCTGCCCCACGAGCGGCATGACCACGATGCGATCCGTGATCGGGATGAGCGGCGTCGACATCGCCTGCATCGAGTCGCGGAGCCGCGCGAGCGTCCGCTCGAACTCGCCGAGCAGCTCCCGGTACGACGTGACGTCGTGGGCGGTGCCATAGACGAGGCGGTTCGCCGGGTCATCGGCCGCGTCGAGGTGCGCGGTCCACGCGAGCCACTTGTAGGAGCCGTCCTTGCACTCGTAGCGGTTGTCGAACCGGATGGTCGTGCGGCCCTGGAAGAGGGCGGCGGCCTCGGCGAGCGTGGCCTCGCGGTCCTCGGGGTGGACGAACTCGATGAACGGCCGCGACGTCATGTCCTCGGGCGTCCACCCCAGGGTGCGCTCCCAGGCCGGGTTGGCGTGCCGGAAGTACCCGTCGGCGTCCAGGGTCACGAGCAGGCCCACCGAGACCTGGAACAGCCGCTCGTACACCTTTGCGAGCTGCGCCACCTGCTCGAACCGAGCCGCCTGCTCCCGGTCGTTCGTCACGTCGAGCGCCGTGGCATAGATGAGGCGCGCTTCGGCGGGCTCGGCCATGTCCACGCGGGCGGCCCAGCCGAGCCAGCGGTACGACCCGTCCTTGCACAGATAGCGGTTGTCGAACCGCGATGTCGTGCGACCGTTGAAGAGAGCGTTGGTCTCCGCGAGCGTGGCCTCCCGGTCGCCCGGGTGGACGAACTCGATGTACGGCTTCGCCCTGAGCTCGTCGAGCGACCAGCCGAGGGTCCGCTCCCAGGCGGGGTTCAGATCGTGGAAATGGCCGCGTGCGTCCGCCGTAGCCAGGAGCCCTGAAGCGACCTCGAACAACTTTTCGTGGCTCAAGCCGATGTCCTCCCCTGTGCGGGCGCGGCGCGCTCCTCGTCGCGTCCGGCCGCTCCGCTCGACTCCCCTGTGCCGGCGCAGGCGAGCCCTTCCGCCGTCCGGCCGGAGCGCGCAAGCGCCCGCGTCCACACGGCGGGAGGTCGAGCCCACCCATGCTTCGGAGCTTGCTTGTCCACGAGATCGACTTTTATGTCAAGAGTGTTTCGCGGGCTCCGCGGCGTCGCCGGGAAGCCGCCGGAAGCGGCCGGAGCCTGGTGTGCGTGCTCGCCCCTGGGCGGCGTCCGCTGTCAGTGTGAGCGAGGTTGCAAGGCCATGATGAGGCGGGTAGGGTCCGCGCCACAAGGAGTGGACCATGACCGTCTCTGCGATTTTCAACCCGGCGCGCTGGCGTGAGGTCGAGGGCTTCTCGTTCGAGGATCTCACCTATCACCGCGCCGTCGATCAGGGCACCGTGCGTATCGCGTTCAACCGGCCGGAGGTGCGCAATGCCTTTCGTCCCCGCACGGTCGATGAGCTGTACACCGCGCTCGAGCACGCGCGCACGACCTCCGACGTGGGTTGTGTGCTGATCACCGGCAACGGGCCTTCTCCGAAGGACGGCGGCTGGGCGTTCTGCTCCGGCGGCGATCAGCGCATCCGCGGGAAGGACGGTTACAAGTACGAGGGCGAGAGCGCGGGGCAGGCCGATCCGGCGCGGCTCGGCCGGCTCCACATCCTCGAGGTGCAGCGGCTCATCCGGTTCATGCCGAAGGTCGTCATCGCCGTGGTGCCCGGCTGGGCGGCGGGCGGCGGCCACAGCCTCCACGTCGTCTGCGACATGACCCTGGCGAGCCGCGAGCACGCGATGTTCAAGCAGACGGACCCGGACGTGGCGAGCTTCGACAGCGGTTATGGCTCGGCGCTGCTCGCGCGGCAGGTCGGTCAGAAGAAGGCGCGGGAGATCTTCTTTCTGGGGCTCGATTACACGGCGGAGCAGGCGGCGGCGATGGGGATGGTCAACGCCGTGGTGCCCCACGCCGAGCTCGAGGAGGAGGCGCTCCGCTGGGGGGCGATCATCAACTCGAAGAGCCCGACCGCGATGCGGATGCTGAAGTACGGCTTCAACCTGCCTGACGAGGGGCTCGTCGGACAGCAGCTCTTCGCCGGCGAGGCGACGCGGCTCGCCTACGGCACGGAGGAGGCGCAGGAGGGTCGGGATGCGTTTCTAGACAAGCGCCGTCCAGATTTCAAGCGCTTTCCCTGGCACTACTGACGGCGCCGCGCCGCCGGTTGTTCCCGGGGCCCCGATGGCCTCCCATAAATCATCGGAAACATGTAGAAAAATTGATGTAGAGCCGGGCGGCCGGGCGCCGCTCCCGCGGTCTACACGGGGGCGCGGACCTGCAAAAATCCATCGCGGACGCACGGATGCGGCATGTTCGTGACGCCGCGATGCGTGATCTCGAGTCAACGAGGTCGGGTGATCGCACGGCGGGAGGGGCGCCTATCTGCGCTTGACAATCACACCGTATCCATCAATGGTGTCGCTGCCGCGCCGTGACGTGACGTTCGCATCGTTCACTGCTGCGCGGCCCTCAACTTCTTCTTCTTCCGGAGATGCTCATCATGCTTTGTGCTGGTAGGTCGGCTGGTTGGAAGCGTTCATGGCTGTCCCTGGGAGGGTCGCTTCTCCTGGCGCTCGTGGGCGGCCTCACCGCGGTTGGCTGCGGCGACGACGGCTCCTCGAACGGCGCGAACAACGGCTCGGGCGGCGCGGGGGCCTCGGGCGGCGCGGGCGGCGCGGGCGGCGACGGCGGCGTGGGGGCCTCGGGCGGGGGCGGCGCGGGCGGCGAGGAGCCGGTCGAGACGGTGCCGCCTTCCGGCTCGGAGCTGATCCGCGTCAATCAGGTCGGGTACCTGCCGGCCGCCGCCAAGGTCGCCACGGTCGTGGCCGCGGCCGACAAGCCGCACGCGTGGGAGCTCGTCGACGCGGCCGGCACCGTGGTCGACAGCGGGGCGACCCGCGTCGTGGGCGACGACGCCGCCTCCGGCGAGCACGTGCACACCATCGACTTCAGCGATTTCACCACCGTCGGCGAGGGCTACAAGCTCCGCGTCGGGACCGTGACGAGCCACCCGTTCGACGTGAGCCCGACCATCTATTCCCAGATGAAGTACGACGCGCTCGCGTACTTCTACCACAACCGCTCCGGCATCGAGATCCTCGAGCAGTACGTCGGCCCGGACCACGCGCGCCCGGCGGGGCACAAGCCGGATGAGGCGCCCTGCGCCGACGGCATCGGCTGCTCGTACACGCTCGACGTCACGGGCGGGTGGTACGACGCCGGCGATCACGGCAAGTACGTGGTCAACGGCGGTATCTCCGCCTGGACGCTGCTGAACCAGTACGAGCGGTTCGTCGCGCTCGGGACCACGGCGGGGGATTTCGCCGACGGCAAGCTGAAGATCCCCGAGAACGGGAACCAGATCCCCGACCTCCTCGACGAGGCCCGGTGGGAGATCGATTTCATGCTCAAGATGCAGGTGCCCCAGGGCGAGACCAACGCGGGCATGGTGCACCACAAGATCCACGACCTCGCGTGGACCGGCCTGCCGCTGGCGCCGCACGAGGATACGCAGCCGCGCTTCCTGCGCCCGGTCAGCACGGCGGCGACGCTCAACCTGGCCGCGACCGCGGCCCAGGCCGCGCGCATCTGGAAGGAGCTCGACCCCGCGTTCTCGGCGAAGTGCCTTGAGGCCGCGACGCGGGCGTGGACCGCGGCGAAGGCGAACCCGAAGGTCACCCTCCCGAACGAGGGGATGGTTGCGGGCGGCGGCGCCTACGGCGACGAAAACCTGGACGACGAGTTCTACTGGGCGGCCGCCGAGCTGTTCCTCACCACGGGCGACGCCGCGTACAAGGCCGAGCTCGCGGCGTCGGACTACAGCAAGGAGCTCATCGGCGTGGACGGCACGTTCAGCGCCATGACCTGGGGCCAGGTCGACGGGCTGGGCGCCATCTCGCTCGCCGTGGTCGAGGCCCAGCACGCCGCGGCGGAGCGCGAGGCGGCCCGCACCCAGCTGATCGCCATCGCCGACAAGTACCTCGAGGCCGTCGCGACGGAGGGGTACCGGGTGCCCTTCACGGTGGGCGCGGGCGGGTATCCCTGGGGCTCCAACTCGTTCGTGCTCAACAACATGCTGGTCCTGGCCTTGGCCCACGACTTCACCGGCGAGCAGAAGTACTTCGACGGCGTGGCGTCGGGCGCGGACTACCTCCTCGGGCGCAACCCGATGGACAAGTCCTACGTCTCCGGCTACGGCGAGAACCCGCTCGAGAACCCGCATCATCGCTTCTGGGCGGCCCAGGTCGACCCCGAGTACCCGTCGGCTCCGCCCGGCGCGGTCTCCGGCGGGCCGAACTCGGGGCTGGAGGATGAGGTGGCGCAAGCGGCGCTCGACGAGACGGCCGAGCGCGCGAAGTGCGCCCCGCAAAGGTGCTACCTCGACGACATCGGGGCGTGGTCGGTCAACGAGATCACCATCAACTGGAACAGCCCGTTCGCGTGGACGGTCGCCTGGCTCGACGAGAAGGCCAAGACCGCCCAGTGACGCGAGCGACGCGGGAGCGCCGCGCGGTCCCGTGATCGCGCGGCGCGCTCCCCCCCGGCGGGGGAGCCGGCAGCCCCCGGCGCCCCGCCGGGCGATTGGCCGCGACAACCGTCCAGGTTCTGCTAGGTTGCGCGGCTTTCATGAATCCAGACTCATTGCACGACGCCTTGCCCGCGCCGCTCGCGGGCGCGCTCGCCCGCCGCGGCTTCACCTCCCTCACCCCCGTTCAACACGCCGTCCTCGCGCCCGAGCTCGCCGGGCGCGATCTCCGCATCTCGTCGCAGACCGGCTCCGGGAAGACCGTGGCCATCGGCCTCGCGCTCGCCCCCCGCCTCGAGCGCGCCCTCGCCGGGCGCGCGGCCGCGCCCGACGCCGCGGCCGCGCCCGACGCCGCTCCCCGGATCGCGGCGGCCCCGGCCGCGGTGATCATCGCCCCGACGCGCGAGCTCGCCGCGCAGATCGCCGGCGAGCTCGGCTGGCTCCTGTCGCCCCTCGGCGCGCGCGTCGCGTGCGTCACCGGCGGCACCAGCTTCGGCGCCGAGGCGCGCGCGCTGCGCCGCGACCCGCTCGTCATCGCCGGCACGCCCGGGCGCCTGCTCGACCACCTCGAGCGCGGGACCCTCGATCCGCGCGGCGTCCTCGACCTCGTGCTCGACGAGGCGGACCAGATGCTCGATCTCGGCTTCCGCGATGACCTCGAGGCGATCGTCGGCAAGATGCCCGAGGACCGCCGGACCCACCTCGTCTCGGCCACCTTCTCGCGCGAGGTCCGCGCGCTCGCCGACCGCTTCCAGCGCGACCCGGCGAGCGTCGAGGGCACGCGCCCCGGCGCGGCCAACGTCGACATCGCGCACGTCGCCCACCTCGTGCTGCCGGCGGAGCGCGACGCCGCGCTCGTCAACCTGCTGCTCCTCGCGCCCGGCGAGCGCACCCTCGTCTTCGTGCGCACGCGCGAGGGCGCCGCCGAGCTCGCCGACAAGCTCACCGCGCTCGGCCTGCCCGCGCGCGCCCTGAGCGGCGACCTCGAGCAGCGCGAGCGCACGCGCACGCTCGACGCGTTCCGCTCGGGCGCCGTCACCACCCTCGTCGCGACCGACGTGGCCGCGCGCGGCATCGACGTGCCCGAGGTCGGGCGCGTCATCCACGCCGACCCCCCGGGCGACCCCGAGGTCTTCACGCACCGGAGCGGCCGCACCGGGCGGGCGGGCCGCAAGGGGACGAGCGTGCTGCTCGTCACGCCGTCGGCGCGCGAGCACGCGCTGAGGCTGCTCCGGCGCGCGCGCGTCGAGGCCACGTTCCGGCCCGCCCCGTCGCCCGAGGACGTGCTGCGCGCCGCCGACGAGCGGCTCGCGGCCGAGCTCGCCGGCGCGCGCCGCGGCGGCGCGGCCGACGCGGCCGTCGAGGCGGCCGCGGAGGGGGCGAGCGAGGCGCCGGTCCCCGCGCCCGGTGCACGGGAGCCCCGTGAGGCGTTTTGCCCCGCGCCCGACGCGCGGCTCCAGCAGCTCGCGGCGCGGCTGCTCGCGGACATGGACGCGACCGAGCTCGTCGCGGCCCTGCTCGCGCGGGCGAAGCACACCGGCCCCTGCGCGCCGCAGCCGGTCACCCCCGTCGCGCCGCCGCGGTCCGAGCCCCCGCCGCGCGGCCGCCCCGCGGCGCCGCCGTGGTCCGGCGCGCCGTCGCGCGGCCGTTCCGCCGAGGCGCCCTGGTCCGGTGCGCCGTCGCGCGGCCGTTCCGCCGAGGCGCCCTGGTCCGGTGCGCCGCCGCGCGGCCGCCCCGCGCCCCGCCGCGGCGACGGCGAGCAGCCCCCGCGGCTCCCGTTCGTGCCCTTCCAGGTCAACTGGGGGGAGCGCCACGGCGCCGATCCCCGGCGCCTGCTCGCCCTCGTGTGCCGCCGCGGCGGCGTCTCGAGCCGTCAGATCGGCGCGATCCGGATCGGCTCCACCGCGTCGGTCGTCGAGGTGGCCTCCCCCGCCGCGCCCGATTTCGCGCGCGCGGTCAACCAGCCCGACGCGCGCGACGCGCGGATCCGGATCGTCCGCGCGAGCTCGATGCGCGTCGACTAGCCGCGTCGCCGAGCGTTTCGCCGAGCGTCGGCGGCGCGCGCCGCCGCGCCGCGATCGATCGCGCTCGCGCCCTGCGGCGACGATCGCCAGCAAGTGCAGGGGTTTCCTGATTTCTCGACGACCTCAGGTGATGTACAAAGGCCGGGTGAACCGACGCCCGAACAACAAGCCAGCCCTACGCCGTCTCGCGAGCCCGGTTGCGGCGCTCGCTGCATTGCTCGGCCTCGCCGTCGCCGGTTGCGGCGGCTCCCTGCCGCCGCCGAACGACCAGCTCGCCGAATCTCAGGCCGCCATCCGCGCGGCCGACGAGGTGGGCGCCGAGGCCGACCCCCAGGCCACCCTCCACCTGAAGCTCGCCCGCGAGCAGCTCGAGAAGGCCAAGAAGCTGATCGAGGCCGAGGAGAACGAGCCCGCCCTGCGCCTCCTCGAGCGCGCCGAGGCCGACGCCGAGCTCGCGCTGGCCATCGCCAAGGCGCGCGCCACGCAGGCCCAGGCGCAGGAGGCGCTGAAGCAGGTCGAGAAGCTGCAAGAGGCGGGGGTCCAGTGAAGCGAGAGGTGAAGGAGATGGCTTCTTTCGTGAACAACGTGTCGTCGCGGGGCTGGTCCCTCGCGCTGTGCGCCGCGCTCGTCGCGGCCACGGGGTGCAGCGCGGCGATGCCGCCGAAGGAGCTCGTCGACGCCCGCACCAGCTACAAGCGCGCGGCCCAGGGCCCGGCGTCGAGCCTCGCGCCCGCCCAGCTCGACACCGCGAAGCAGGCGCTCTCCCGCGCCGAGGGCGCGTTCAACGAGGATCCCGAGGCCCAGCAGACGCGCGACCTCGCGTACATCGCCGATCGCAAGGCGCGCGAGGCCGAGGCGGCGGCGGCGCTGCAGCAGGCGCAGCGCGACAAGGCCGCGGCCGAGGAAGATTTCAAGGAGCTCTCGCAGCAGCAGCTCGCCACCGCGAAGGACGCGCTGCAGAGCGGCCAGCAGCAGATCGAGCGCGAGCGCCAGGCGCGCGCGCAGGCCGAGAGCGCGCGGCTCCAGGCCGAGAGCGCGCGGACCGAGGCCGAGAAGGCCCGGCAGGAGGCCGAGGCGGCGCGGCGGGAGGCCGAGCGCGTCGCGAACGCGGCGCTCGCGAGCCTCAAGGAGATCGCCGCGGTGAAGGAGGAGAAGCGCGGCGTGGTCATCACGCTCTCCGGCGCGGTGCTCTTCGCCTCGGGCAAGTCCGAGCTCCTGCCGATCGCCAAGGAGAAGCTCAACCAGGTCGCGACCACCCTGAAGGATCAGGGGTCGCCGCCGCTGCGGATCGAGGGGCACACCGACTCGACCGGCTCCGCCCAGGCGAACCGCAAGCTCTCGCTCGCGCGCGCCGACTCCGTGAAGGCTCACCTCGTCAGCGTGGGTCTGCCGGCCGACAAGATCGCGACCGTCGGCCACGGGCCGGATCGCCCGGTGGCGGACAACGCGAGCGCCGAGGGCCGCGCCAACAACCGGCGCGTCGAGATCATCGTCAATCCCACCTCGGCGCAGTGACGCCGCCGGGGGGGCGGGGAGAGCATCCATCGGCACCTCCCGCCTCCCTGCCTCTCTCCGATCACCACCTCACGGCGAGCGACGGCGCGGCGCCGGTCATCCGGGGCTGCCCCCGTCGCCCCGGGGAGCGCGCCGCGCAAACGGCCTCATCACGGGCGTCCTCACGACGCGGGGCGCCGCCCCTCGCGCCGCCTCTCGCGCCGCCTCTCGCGCCGACCGAGGCCTCGACGGGGCGAGGGCGGGGCGCGCCGCGCCGGCCGCGATCTGCGCCTCGATCGCGTCGAACATCCCCGTGAGCTCCCGGTAGCATCGGTCGATCAGCTGCAGCGCCTCGGTCCGCGTCTCCTGGTCGAGGGAGATGGCCTCGATGCGAGCGTCGGTGTCTTCCTCGAACACGTCGTGGGCCTTCTCCACGTCGAGGTGCGTCTGGGAGAAGTAGCGCAGGCGGCGCCGCTCGCCGATGCGCTCCAGGTAGCGCGCGACGCGCTCGAAGAAGACGTGTCCCGCCGACTCCAGCGTCAGGAGCAGGGTGAGCCGGCACGCGTCGTGGCGCGCGCGGAGCGCCTCCGAGAGCAGCGCGAGGCTCGCGTTCCGCGCGGCGCGATGACGCTCGCCGAACAGCTCGGCCGCCGCGGGAGGCTCGAGGCCGAGCGCCGCCAGATCGCCGAGGAACCAGCGGTCGTGCCCCGCGTCTTCGAGGCGATGGCGGTGCACCATGGACTTGTATCCCGGCTCCGTCGCGCGCTCATCGCAGATGCGCAGGATGTCCTGAAATGTCATCACGAAGAATGTCAGACAGACCGGGAAAGGCGCGAGCCGCTCGAACGGCGGATCCGTCGCGAGGCGTGCAAAGAAGGGGTGGTCGCTGAACTGCTCCTGATGGCGCACAATGTGCTGCTGAACGATTTTCATGGGCTGGCTTTCTCCGAGAGCCCGTAAGAATGCAAACCACATACCGAAAACGGAACGTCCGGTGCGTCGCCAGCTGCTTTGAGGAGCGCTGAGGGGCCCTGCGGCCGTCGGCCGAGGTGGTTCTGGGTGGGCGTGGGCGACGCGCAGGACGCAAGACACGGAGGAATCGGTGCACAAGCTCGATCGACGTACGTTTCTGGATCTCCTGGGGCTGAGCGGGCTCGGTCTGGCCCTGGGCCCGGGCTGCGTGCTGGGCGATGCGGGGCGCGGGCCTGAGGAGGACGGCGAGGCGCTGTCGGACGGATTGCGCGCGGGGCCGGCGCTCTCGCTCCGGACCCGGCTCACCGTGGATTACGGTGTTCCGTTTCCGCTCGTCAGCGCCGGCATGGCGTTCGTCAGCCTTCCTCCACTGGTCGCGGCGGTCTCGAACGCGGGTGGGATCGGCGTGCTGGGGTCGGCGACCGAGCCGCCTTCCGTCGTCGAGGCGCGGATCCGGGCGACCAAGGCGCTCACGGCGGGCGTGTTCGGCGTGGATTTCATCGTCGCGACCGGGCCCGCGGGCGCGTTCGTCACGCGGGATCACATCGATGTCTGCGTCGCCGAGGCGGTGCGGCTCGTGGTCTTCCACTGGAACGCGCCGGAGGTCGCCTGGGTCGACGCGCTCCACGCGGCGGGCGCGAAGGTCTGGGTCCAGGTGGGCTCGGTCGCGGCCGCTCGCGACGCCGTCGCGGTCGGCGCCGACGGGATCATCGCGCAGGGGTCGCAGGCCGGCGGGCACGCGCGGGCCACGGTGAAGACGAAGCCCCTCGTCGATGCCATCCGCAGGGACGTGAAGCCGGCGCTGCTCCTCGCGGCGGGCGGGATCGCGGACGGGGCCGGCGTCGTGCGGGCGCTGCGGGACGGCGCCGACGGCGTTGTCGTCGGCACGCGGCTGGTGGCCTCCACGGAGGCCTACGCCCATCCCGACTACAAGGCTCGCCTCGTCGCGGCGGGCGCCGGGGCCACGGCGGTACAGACCTTCTTCGGCCCGGAGTGGCCGGGCCAGCGCCAGCGCGTCCTGCGGAACCGCGTCGTGCGGCAGTGGGCCGGGAGAGAGCCGCGGATCCCGGATCCGCCGCCCCCGCCGGCCACGATCGGCACCACGGTGCTGTTTCCCGGGGTCCTGGACGTCCCGTACGAGATGCCGAAATTCAGCGCGTTCGTGCCCACGCCGGACACGGTGGGCGACCTCGAGGAGATGGATATGCCCGCAGGCTCGGAGAGCGTCCTGTCCATCGCCAGCGTCAAGCCAGCAGCCGAGATCGTGGCGGAGATGATGACTGAGGCGCAGGCCATCCTCGACGTGCGCCCGACCGGCGTGCTCGGCGCCGCGCCGTCGGGAGGCGACGCGGACGATGACGACTCCGACGATCGTGCGTTGGACGACTGACGGGCAGCAAAGCGGCCCGGCCGGAGGGCCGCTCGCGCTCGGGCGCAGGCCTTCTCGATTGTGCCGGGGGCGCCCGCGGTGATAAGGCACGGCGCGTGATCGGACGTTTTTTCCGCGGGATCTGGCAGGAGTACGTCATCGACCTGCGCGATCGACTCGACGCCGAGGCGGCGCTCCATCGGGCCGAGACTCCCGCGGGCGAGGTCACCCGCCGCATGGTGAGCGTGTTTCTCACCGTGATCGGCGTGCTCATCTTCGTCCGGTTCGCCGGCAACGAGAACGACACGCGCTGGATGGTGGATGGCCTGCGCGCCGTCGGCCTCGAGGACGCCGCGGCGCGGCTCCACGACGCGCTGAACACCTCCCCGGACCGCCGCTTTCACCAGCGGATCGTCTGGGCGGTCGGCCGCCTCACCGGTTACCTGCTCCCGACCCTCCTCGTCGCGCGCTTCGTGCTGGGCGTGCCGATCCGGACCCTCGGCCTGCGCGTCCGCGGGACGGCGCGGCACATGTCCATCTATGCCTTTTTCTTCGCGGTCATGGCGCCGGTCCTCTACGTCGCGTCGCTCTCGCCCGCGTTCCAGGCGAAGTACCCCTATTACAAGCTCGCGCGCGGCGAGGACCTCTGGCCGTGGTTCTGGGCGTGGGAGGCCCTTTATGCCGCGCAGTTCGTCGCGCTCGAGTTCTTCTACCGCGGCTTCTTCATCCACGGCGTCCGCCGCGCGCTCGGCTATTCCTCGATCTTCGCCATGATGGTGCCTTATGCGATGATCCACTTCGGCAAGCCGTTGCCCGAGGCGCTCGGCTCGGTGCTCGCCGGGTTCATCCTCGGCACCGTGAGCCTGAAGAGCGACTCCATCTGGGGCGGCTGCGCGATCCACGTCGCCGTCGCGACGTCGATGGACCTGCTCTCCCTGTGGCATCAAGGGCTTCTATGACCCCGCGCGCGCCTCGATTCGCCTCCGAGGCGGCGCTGCGTCGAGCGCGGCTCGTGCGGCTCGATCGGGATGGAGCGCTCGACACCGAGGCCGGCGAGGCCTGCTCCCCGCTCACCCGCGCCGCGTGACGAGGCTGCCCGGCGTCCGGCCACGCGGTGCTCACTTCGGCCGCTCACCGCGGCTGGCGGCCTGCGCGACCGAGCTAGCGCCGTCCAGCAGCACCGTCTATTTACGGAAAGAAAAATTTGAACATGCGCCGGGGACGGGCAATTGTTAAGAACCATGACAAAGTCGCCCCTCCTTGCCCTCGTCGTCGCCGCCGCGGCTTCCCTCGTGCAACTTGGCTGTGCCGTCCTCCCGGAGGATACGGCCGAGGAGCCGGTCGATGCGGACGAGCAGGCCGCGATCATGGGGAATGGGCTGACGTTCAACGGGCTCACGTTCAACGGGCTGACGTACAACGGGCTGACCTCCAACGCCCTGACGTTCAACGGTCTGACCTTCAACGGGTCTGTCATGGCGGCGCTCTCGGATCCGCTGGGCCGCCAGCAGCTGTCCACCATCGTGGGCTGCGCGCTCCCCAAGGGGCAGGTCATCCGCCTGAACATCCAGGGCGCCGACTACGCCTTCGAGGGCTCGACGGGCCTCGCGCCCGAGTGGGGCAAGCCCGGCGGCGCGTGCGGCGAGAGCTGCAAGTCCTGGGTGTCCGCGTGCGTCATCTCCCGGGTCAACTACCTCGGCGAGACCGTCCGGATCTCGATCCGGGGGAAGGACAAGGCGCTCGCCAGCACGAGGGAGGAGCGCGAGGGATACACCAGGCGCGAGGGCGCCTATTTCGGAGACATCTTCGCGACCCCCCAGAAGCTCCACGCCTGCGTCGCGCCCGGCGCGTCGCAGATCCCGCGGGTGTGCGGGCCGTCCATCCGGGCCTGCTCCCCCATCGAGGTGCTCGGGGAGTGCGATGACGTCTGCGGCAGCGAGCTCAGCGACGGCGCTTACGACAAGTGCAGGGATCCCTCCGGCAAGATGCAGCAGGCCGCCGTGACGGTGTTCCTGGCCCCTTAGACCCGCTCACGTTTCGCGCGGCCGGCGGGCCTCGCCTCCCTCGGGGGCCGCCGCCGGGCAGAGCGCGAGATGAGCCCGGGCGGCGCGGAGCTCGCTCAGCGATCCCGCGCGAGCTGCGGCTCGGTCTCTTTGACGCTCTCGCGGGAACGGAGGCGCTCGCACCACGCGCGCAGGCGCGGGTGGGGCTCGAAGAGCGACGCCTCCGGGGTCAGCTGGAGATAGCGCACGATCGGCAGGACCATGATGTCCGCCAGCGTCAGCCGGTCGCCCGCCAGGAACTGCCGGTCTCCGAGGAAGCGATCGAGCTCGGAGAGGCTCGTCCGCACGACCGGGACCGCCGCCTGCACGACGGCCTCGTCCGGCGCGAGGCCGCGCGCCGCCGCGAACAGCCGCTGGCCCACGATGCCGGGGCCCGCGGCCCTCCAGAAATACCAGTCGACGATGCCGATCGCCTGGTTCATCCGCGCCGCGTCGCGCGGGTCGCTCGGCTGCAGCGGCGGGGAGGGGACCACCTGGTCGAGATACCGGAGGATCGCCTGCGTCTCGTACACCCTGAAGCCGTCGTGCTCGAGCACGGGCACCTTCGCGAACGGATGCAGCTCCCGGTGCGGCGGCAACAGGTGCGCGCCGAAGGCGACCTCGACGAGCTCATAGGGGATCTTCTTCTCGACCAGCGCGATCTCCGCGCTCCAGGTGTAGGTCGAGCCAGGGGTGCCATAGACGATCATGCGCGACATGACGGCTCCTTTGACGAGAGGCTGGGGCGCAGACGCGCGGCGCGAGCAGGCATGGAGCGCCCCCTCGCCGCGCCTCCGGCGGTTCGCGCCAGCGCGCGGCCGAACCCCGCACGCCGTATCGCGTAAGCCAATACTTACCGGTTCGAGGGGTCCGGTCAAGCGGAAGATCGTTCTTGCGGCTGCCTCTGCGCCTGCGCATGCTGGCTCCATGGATCCGGTCGGTGCGGTGCTGGCGGCACTCGCAGATCCGACGCGCCGGCAGATTCTCGAGCGGGTGCGCGCACAGCCGCTCTCCGTGGGAGACATCGCCAAGACGGTGAGCGTGAGCCGCCCCGCGGTGTCGCAGCACCTCCGCGTGCTGGAGGACGCCGGGCTGCTCCGGTGCCACAAGCGCGGTCGCCACAACTTCTACGAGGTCGACCGCGAGGGGCTCAGCGCGCTGCGGGCGTATGTCGAGAGCTTCTGGGACGATGTCCTCGGCGCCTTCCACGCCGCGGCCGTCGAGGAAGCGGAGCGCAAGAAGCGGCATTGAGGGCGGCGCTCCGGGCCCTCGGCCGCGGGCCGACCGGGCCGGTCAGGCCAGGGTCCTGCCGCCGTTCACGGAGAGCTTCTGGCCCGTGATGAACCTGGCGGCGTCGGACGCGAGGAAGACCACGGCGTCGCCGATCTCGTCCGGCGTGCCCAGGCGCCGGAGCGGGTTGCCGGCCGCGTAGCCCTCCATGGCCGCCTGGCTCGCGCCCTCGCTGAGGTGGCGCTCGACCGGGACCCACCCGGGCGCCACCAGGTTGACGGTGATCCCGTGCGGGCCGAGCTCCACCGCCCACGAGCGCGTGAGGCCGAGCTGCGCGCCCTTGGCCGAGACGTAGTTGGAGAACGCGGGGACGCCCTGCTCGAAGACCTCGGACCCGATCTGGATGATGCGGCCCGCGCGGCGCTCCTTCATCCCGGGGACCACCGACCGCGCGAGGAGGACCGGGCTCTTCACGAAGAACTCGAGCTGATCGAGGCAGTGCTGCCAGGTCAGCTCGTCGATGGTCACGTGCGGCTGCGGGCCCGTCGCGTTCAGCACGAGCACCTCGATCGGGCCGAGGCGCGCCTGCACCTCGTCCACGAGGCGGGGGACCTCCCGCTCGTCGCGCACGTCGGCCTGGAACGCCTCGGCCTCCCCGCCGCCCCGGCGGATGTCCTCGACCACGCGCTCCGCCCCGTCGCGGCCGGCGAAGTAGTTCACCGCCACCCGCGCCCCGGCGGCCGCGAGCCGGCGGGCGATGGCCGCCCCGAGGCCGCGGGAAGCGCCGGTGACCAGGGCTACTCGTTTCGATAGATCGTGCACCATTCAGGCCTCTCCAGGGGATGCGTGACCGCGGATCGCCCGGCGCCGCGAAGGAGATCGGCCGCGCAAGCGCGCCTCCGGGAGCCTCCCTCCCGCGCGGAGCCGCTCGCCGCGCGCAGTGGGCCAGGATCGGTCGCCGCAGGTGGTATCGACTGGGGTCCAGCAATACAAGATTTTTCCGTCATCCTGTCGTGCTGCTGCGTCGTAATGTGAATCTTCTCACCGTAGAAGTGAAGTTTTTCAACGCAATGCGCTACTGATCGACCTCTGAGCATCGTACGCTGGGACACATGAAACCACGAATGATGCGACAAGCCCTGCGCCCTCTCGTGATGCTCGCCATGGGGCCGGTGTTCTGTGCGGCCGTGGGGATCACGCTGATCCATGCCTGGCTCGACGTGCGGCGCCGGCCGCGCGAGCGGCGTCGACTCGGCCGCGCTGCGGTGCGGCATCGCCTCCAGCGGCCGCGGGAGCATGCGGGCTGCGATTGACACGGCGCTTCGTCGGCACGGCCGCGGTCCGGCTCAGCGCACGAGGAGGAGCCAGAGGAGCGCCGCGGCGGTCGAGGCCAGGGTCACCGGGACACCGACCTTGGCGTAGGAGCGAAAGCCGATCTCGCGCTCGGCGCCCACGGTCTCCACGACGATGATGTTCGCCACCGAGCCGAGCAGGGTGAGGTTGCCGGCGAGGGTGGACACGACGGCGGTCGCGATCCAGGCGAGGTGCGGATCGGGCTGGCTGCGGATGTACGACTCCGCGAGCAGGATGAAGGGGACGTTGGAGACGATCTGGCATCCGACGAGCATCGCGATGCCCAGCCCGAGCACGCCCATCGTCGGCCCCGCGGGGAGGTAGGGGCTCGCGGCGCGCAGCGCCTGCTCGGGCATGCCGGTCTTCTGGAGGCCCGCCACGACGATGAAGAGGGCGCCGAAGAACACGAGCACGGTCCACGAGACCCGGTCGAACAGGCCGGTCGCGTCCCGCCGGTGCAGGAGGATCGCCGCGGTCGCCCCGCCGATCGCCGCCCACGCCAGGTTCGCGCCCAGCACGAACAGCACCGACACGACCGCGATGCACGCGAGCGGCACGAGGGCGCTCGGCCGGGCGTCCCCCGCCGCCGCGGGCGCCGCGGATGCGGATGCGGGGGCGGGCGCCGCGGATGCGGGCGCGGGGGCGGGCGTCGCGGATGCGGGCGCGGGGGCGGGCGTCGCGGATGCGGGGGCCTGCACCGCGATGCGGCGCCGGAGCAGGAGGTGCAGCGTCACGGCCGTGACGGCGAGCCCGATCAGCGCGGCCGGGCCGGCTTCCAGCAGGTACGCGCGGTACGAGATGCCGGACAGGTGACCCACGAGCATGTTCTGCGGGTTGCCGGCGAGCGTGAGCGCGCTGCCGGCGTTGGCGCCCATCGCGAGCGCGAGCAGGTACGGCACCCGATCGAGCCCCGCGCGCCGTGCGGTCCGGTCGACGAGCGGCGCCAGCATCACGCAGACCGAGTCGTTCAGCAGCACCGCGGAGGCGAGCCCGGCGCCCAGCGTGACCAGGTAGAGCAGGCGGACCGGCGAGAGGTTTCGCCGCGCGACCCACGCGGCGGCGTGCTCGAACACCCCCGCCAGGTCGAGCGACGCCGAGAGCAGCATCATGCCGAGCAGCAGGCCGATGGTGTTCGGCTCGACCGCCGCGAACGCCTCGTGCGGCGTCAGGCCGGCGCCGGGCTCGATGGCGCTCAGGAAGACCATGGCGCACGCGCCCGCGAGCGCGCCGGCCGGGCGCCCGATGGGCAAGATCGACAGGCGCCGCGCGGCGATGAGGATGTACGTCGCGGCGAATACGAGCAGGACGGACCACACGGCGCGGCATCAGAGCGGCCGGGCGCGCGCGTGTCAAACGGAGCGGCGCGGGCCGCGCTCGCCGCCGGCCTGCATTCCGGCTAAGCAGCGGTGGCCGCGGAGCGGCGCGCGGGCGGGGCGCTCTCCCGGGCTCCGTGGCAACGCCAAGGCATGAGCAGGCAGCTCTCGACCCCCACCGCGATCCTCCTCGGCAGCGCCATGATCGCCGCCGCGGTCTACCTCGGCCTGCGCCACGGCCCGGCCGCCGTCGCCCCGGATTCGCGCGCCGCCGCGGGCGACGCCTCGCACCGGGGCGAGCCGGCGCCGCCCGCCGGGGCGGCGGAGCGCGCGTCGGGAGAGCGCGCGCCGGGAGAGGGCGCGCCGGGGGAGGGCGCGCCGGCGGCGCAGCGCGCGCCGGCCGTGCCGCGCGAGGAGGTCGCGAGGCAGGCCGCGCGGGCGCTCGAGGCGCGCCGCCCGGCGCTGGTCGAGCGCTGCTACAAGCCGGCGATCGCGGCGCGGCCGGCGCCGCGCGAGGTGAAGTACGTCTTCAACCTGACGTTCGACGCCCAGGGCCGGCAGATCGCGCGCGGCATCATCGAGGACCGCGAGGCGTCGCGCCCCGACGTGACGGCCTGCCTGGCCACCGCGCTCCCGCCGGTGGCGGTCGAGCCGCCCGGCGCGAGCGTGCGCGTGGACGTCCCGTTCTCGCTGCCGTGACGGGGGCCGGGCCCGCCGGGGCAGGGGGCCGCGCGCGTCGCCCTTGACGCACCCGCCTGAACGCCCGATGCCGGAGCGGTGACGCCTGACCAAGCCTTGAAGGAAGCGACCAGCGGCGCGCTTCGCCCGGTCTACCTCGTGATGGGGGAGGAGCGCTGGCTGGTCGATCGCGTGGTGAGCGCGATCCGGGAAGCGGCGGCCAAGGGGGGCATCGCCGGGTTCAACGAGGACAAGTTCACCGCGGGGGACGCGCCCGTCGAGTCGATCCTCGGCGCCGCGCGGATGCTCCCGATGATGGCCCCGCGCCGGTTCGTGCTCGTCCGCGGCGTCGAGCGCTGGGAGAAGAAGGACGACGCCGACGGCGACGACGGGGACGACGAGCGCGGCGGCGCGGGCGGTGCGGGAGGTAAACGGGGCGCGTCGAAGCAGGCGAGCCCGCTCGATGCGCTCGCCGAGTACGCCAAGGCGCCGTCGCCGAGCGCGGTCCTCGTGCTCGTGGCGGCGAAGCTCCACGGCCAGCGCCGCCTCGTCACGTCGGCGAAGAAGGGCGACTTCCTCGTCTCGTGCGAGCCCTTGAACCGCCGCGCCCTGCCCGGCTTCATCACGTCGATGGCCCGCGAGAAGGGCAACCCGATCTCGAGCGACGTGGCCGACCAGCTCGCCGAGCTCGCCGGGCCGGAGCTCGGCTACGTCGTGGACGCGATCGAGCGGCTCTCGCTGTACGTCGGGCCGAAGCAGCCGATCACCGAGGACGCGATCGCGCAGGTGGTCATCCGCGTTCGGCAGAGCACGGTCTGGGAGCTCATCGACGCGCTCGGGCGGCGCCGGCTCGATCGCGCGCTCGCGGCGCTGGCGGACGCGTACGACCCGCGCGACGGGGGGCTGCGCCTGCTCGGGGCGGTGTCGTGGTCGGTCCGCCAGATGGTGAAGTTCGAGTCGGCGCTCGCCGGGGGCGCGAGCCAGGCCGAGGCGGCCCAGCGCGCGGGCGTGGCCCCCTACAAGGTGAACGACGTGGCGCAGACCATCCGCCAGCTCCCGAGGGGCGCGCTCGGCGGCTGGATGCGCCTGCTCGCCGAGGCCGACCTGGCGCTGAAGAGCAGCCGCCGCCCGGCGCAGGCGGTGCTGGAGACGATGCTGATCGAGATGTGCGCGCGCTGAGCGGCAGGCCGCGGCGGCGAGATCGGGTATGCGCGGGGGCCCGCCCTCGTGGACGAGGAGCCGCCGAACGAGGCCGGGGCGCGATGCCTGGTTTCGCGTCGCCCGAGTTCGTACGTGGCTCCGCCATGAGAAGAATTTGAACCACCGAGGCACAGAGGGCACAGAGGAGAGAGAAGAGAGGACAATAGTTTCTCCTCTCTCCTCGTTCCCTCTGTGCCCTCTGTGGTTCCTCCTCTCATGAACAGGGAAGAGGCTGGGCGATGCGGTATCAGGCGGGCTTTCGCGCCCAGGCGCCGAAGACCATGTCGCTCACGTACGTGGTGTTCGCCTTCGTCCGCTCGTCCGCGAGGCGTTCTTCGAGCGTGTCGACGTCGATCTCCGCCTCGGTGGCGACGCCCTGCTGCACGATGCGCGGCAGCATCGCTCGGATGATCGCGGCGGTGCGGTGGTACGCCCGCGGCGTTTGCACGATCGCCTCCGCGCGCACGCGCACGACGTCGAGGCCCGCCTGCTCGAGCACGGCGGCGAGGTGGAAGCCGATGTGGATGTCGGCGCCCTCGCGCTCCACCGTTCGCCACATCCATTGATGCGCGCGCTCATGAAGCGGCAGCGGCGTCAGGCTCGCAGGCACCATGTTGGCGTCGTGCTCCTGAAAGACGACCAGGCCGCCGGGGCGCAGGGCGCGGGAGAGGCTCTTCACGGCCGCGGCCGCGTCGGGCTGGTACATCAGGACGCGTCTGCCCACGACGGCATCGAAGAGGCCGTGCTCGGGCGCGAGCGCGCCGAGGTCCCCCTCCGCGAAGGTCACGTTCTGCAGCCCGAGCTCGCGCGCCCGGTCGCGCGCCGCCGCGAGCGGGCGCGCGTCGCGGTCGATGCCCACGACCTGCCCCTGCCCGCCGACGAGCTGCGCGATCCGGAACGAGACATCCCCGGCGCCGCAGCCCACGTCGAGCACGCGCATGCCGGCGCCGAGGCCCGCATCGGCCAGCAGCCGGTCGGTCATCTCTCCAACCATGTCGATCATCGGTCCCACGCTCCTCCGCTTCGTTGGCCCTGCTCGATGCGTAGCGCGAGCGGCGCCGCCGCTGAAGGGCGTCGTTTGTTGGCGGATCGGCGGATCTTTCGATCGGGGGAGCGGCGCTATCCGAGCAGCGCCTCGAGCACGCCCCTCTCCCGGAGATCGCGGAAGCTGTGGGTCGGGGCGCAGGCTTCGAGCTCCGCGAGGGCGTAGGTGCCGGTGGCCACGGCGATCGACTCCGCGCCGATCGCCCGGGCCGCCGCGATGTCCTTGGGCGTGTCGCCGATGACCACGACGCGGCACGCGTCGAGCGGCGCCTCGAGCCGCGCCGCCCCGCGCGCCGCGCCGATGCGCAGGAGCTCGTCGCGGAGCTCGTGATCGCAGCCGAAGCCGCCGAACGCGAACCGCTCGTAGATGCCGACGCGCGTGAGCTTCGCCTGCGCCCCCGCGCGGACGTTCCCCGTGCCGAGGCCGACGGCGCACCGCGCCCGCCGGGCGGCGGCGTCGAGCGCGTCGAGGACGCCGTGGTGGACCCGGGTCTCGCCGGCGAGCGACATCTCCTCGGCGAGGATCTCGACGTAGATCGCGAGGAGCGCGTCGATGGCGCCCTCGGTGACCTCGCGCCCGAGCGCCTCGAGCCCCGCCCGGATGATGGCCCTGTCGGTCATGCCGGCGAACGAGAACGCCTCGCACGCGTCGGGCCGGCCGGCAAACCGGTCGAACGAGCGCTCCATGGCGCGCCGGCCTGCGCCGCCGGTGGAGAGCAGGGTGCCGTCGATGTCCCAGAGGAGGACCGTGGGGCGCATGTCCCCATGGTAGATGCGGCGCGGGCCGAGGGCGAGCGCGGAGGCGTGGGGCCGAGGGCGAGCGCGGAGGCGCGGCGGGGGGCCGTCAGAACGCCCCTCCGACAGGGCGCGACGGCGCGGATGAGCACGCCTCGCCTCCCGTGCCGGCCCTCGCAGGTCCGGAGATCTCAAGAGGGGTACCGCACCCGGACACGTCGCGCGCCGCCCGGACAGGGGAGGCGGTCACCCGGACACGTCGCGCGCCGCCCGGACAGGGGAGGCGGTCACCCGGACACGTGGCGCGCCGCCCGGACAGGGGAGGCGGTCACCCGGACACGTGGCGCGCCGCCCGGACAGGGGAGGTGGTCACCCGGACACACAGAGGCTGTTTTTGCGCGTCGATGCACGAAAATAGAGAATCAAAGAGCGTTCGACGTAATGCGCGGCTCGCGCGGCGTCTGCGTGCCTGTCGATCGCTTCTAGCGCAATCGCGCGGCGATCTCTGCTAAGAGGGGCCGCCGAGGGCGGGAGATCGCGTTGCTCGGGCTCTCGTGCAGGTCGCCGACGCCGATCGAGGGACAGGGCGCCTGCGAGCACCTCGCGAACTGCACGGGGCGCCGGTTGCGCGGAGGGTGCCCGGGAGACAAGACCATGCGACGCTCGCCACGAAGCCCGATCCCCGCGGTCCTCCTGCTGCTCTCGTGCGCCGCGCCGGCGGCGGCGGAGCCGCTCCCGCGGCGCCGCCCGTCGACCGGGCCGGAGCAGGAGATGCTCGACGAGGCGAAGCGGCTCGTCGATCAAGGGCGCATCGCGGACGCGCGCGACATCCACCTGACGCTGTGGCGGCTCACGAGGAGCGCCTCCGACGCGTTCCGCGTGGGGATGCTGTCGTTCCGGCTGCGCGACTTCCAGATGGCGGCGGAGTTCCTCGCCATCTATTTCGACATGGTCGGCACCCCCGAGGCGCCGAAGATCTGGGTGCCGCCGGGCTTCAAGGAGGGCTACGAGCTGGCGCGGGCGAACTTCGCGGAGGCGCGGCGGCACGTCGGGGCGATCGAGGTGCGCGTGAGCGAGCCGGGCGCGGCCGTGCTCGTGGACGGGCGGCAGGTCGGCGTCTCCCCGCTCCCGCACCCGGTCTACGTCGCCCCCGGCCAGCACCGCGTGGGCGCGCAGCTCGCCGGGCGGCAGGTCGAGGTGCCGGCCGCCGTCGACGCGGGCGGCGAGCGGACCGTGTGGCTGGTGCTGCGGCGCGCGGAGGCGGAGGCGCCTGCGCGTCCATCGACGAGCACGACCAGCAAGGCGGCCGCTTCTCCGACGAGCAAGACGGGCGCGGCGCTGGGCGCGGCGCCGCCTCGGGCCGCGCGCGATCCAGCGCTGCGGTGGTGGACCGTGGGCGGGCTCGCGGCCACGTCGGTCGCGCTCGCCGTCGTCGGGGGCGTCTCGGTGGCGGAGGCCAACGATGCGGCCGGCGATCGGGACGCCGCCTTCGTCCGGGCGCGCTGGGAGGCGTTCCGCTGCCGGCCGGGGCTGCCCGCGTGCGACGCCTACGCGGAGGCCGACGGGCGCGCGAGGACGTTCACCGGGCTGTCGGTGGGCGCGTTCATCGGGGCTGGCCTCGCGGCCGGCGGCGCCGTGGCCGCGGGGTTCCTGCTCGCGCCGGAGGCGACGATCCGCGTGGGGGCCGTCGGGGGCGCCCCCGGCGCGGCGCTCTCGTTCGGGTGGTAGCGGTGCGGCCTCGCGCCGGCGGGCTCCGGGGGAGCGGGGGGCCGCTCTCGCCCGATGCTCTGCGTGATCGTTCACTTCAGATGAGAATTCGATGGCGATCGTCGTAATGCGATGTGCGTGCGTGATTCGACGCCTGCCATGAATCTCCGTGATCCCGAGGGCGAGCAGGCCTGGTAGCGTGCCGCGCATGTGGAAGCGGCGTCTGTGCGCCTCCTGCGCGGTGCTCCTCGCGAGTCTCCTCTGGGCGGCCTGCAGCGGTGACGCCTACGTCGACGTGGAGCAAGAGCCCACGTGCGAGTCGACGGAGGAATGCGACCCCGACAGGACAGGAACGCAGTGCATCGACGGGCTCTGCCGGTGTCCGAGCCCTGGTGAGGAGAGCTGCTGCGAACCTGGCGCGAAGGAGGACGAGGGAGATCGCTGCGAGCGGCAGTGCCGGCCCATTGACGAGTGCAACGCCATGCGTTGCGAGGCGCCTCGGGACTGTCCTAAGCCCGTGGACCCGCGCTGCGGCGAGGCCGTGTGCGTCGACGGCGTCTGCAGGCTCGCCTTGCCGGAGCAGCTTCAGAACCAGCGGATCGGCGACTGCGTGAGCCTCCGGTGCGACGAGTCAGGGCGGGTGGTCGCCGAGCTCGACGACAGCGACGTATTCAATGACGGCAACGAGTGTACGGTCGATGTGTGTGCGCAGGGCGTCGGCGTTCACCGCCCGAGAGAGGCGGGGAGGGCCGAGGAGAGCTCCGGGCGCTGCGATGGCAAGGGACATCTGGTTGAGTGCCTGACCGACGAACATTGCGGGAATCCGTCTTCCGTGGCTTGTTCGCAGCGCGGATGGTGTGTCCCACAGTGGTGCGTCGACGGGGATTTTGACGCTCCCTTCGGGGAAACGGCGACCGACTGTGGGGGGGCGTGCGACCCATGCTCCGCAGGGCAAGCATGTCTGACCTCGGAGGACTGCCACGACCATGTATGCACAGCGGAGAAGAAATGCGCGCTGCCCACGTGCCACGACAGCGTACAAAACGGCGTTGAGACAGATGTCGACTGCGGTGCGCCATCATGTCCTGCTTGCGATTTTGGCAAATGGTGCAACTCGCACGAATCCTGCAAGAGCGGTGTATGTGTAGACGGTTTGTGCCGCCCTGCGACCTGTGGCGACGGGATCATGAACGGCGAGGAGGCAGGCGTCGACTGCGGTGGACTCTGCGCCGCGTGCCCACTCTATATCGACCCCTGGACGTCTGATGTTGAGGGCTTATGAATAGAAGGAGAAGTTTCGCCGCCACACTGGTGGCGCTATTGGTTGCATCGCTCTGGCTCGCTTGCTCGGACAGCCCGCCGCTCCCCTACATTCCGCCGCCGGAGTGCAGAACCGCCGCGGATTGCGCGCTGCCATACGACATGGACCCGAGATGCAGTCAGATGGACTGCATCGAAGGTGCCTGCGAGATCGAGTTGTTCGAGGTGTCGAGAAGCCAGTATCGAGGCGACTGTGAGCTCGTCCTGTGTCGTGACGGGCGGCGCGTCTTCGAGCGCGACCTGGATGATGTGTGGGACGACGGCAATCCGTGCACGGACGACGTCTGTGAGCCGACGGGACCCATCAACAAGCATGTGGCACCCTCCCCTTCGCCTTCTGGTTCCGGGTTCTGCAACGGTTATGGAAAGGAGGTCGCATGCTTGTACGATGCGGACTGCGCGGACGCGACGCTGTACTGCTCTTCTGATGGCAACTGCACGCCTCTGAAATGCAAGAACGGCGACCTTGATGCCGATATCGGTGAAACTTCCACGGACTGCGGCGGCCGCTGCGATCCATGCAGGGTGACCCTGCCGTGCAACGACAAGTACGACTGCATCACGCGCGTGTGCGGCCCTGATGGGGTATGCTCGGTGGACAGGTGTCTTGATCGAGTGCAGAACGGCAACGAGACCGACGTGGATTGCGGCTACGGCTGCTACCCGTGCGCAGATGGCTACAAGTGCAAGGGAGACGAGACCTGCAAAAGCGGCGTTTGCTTCGCTGGCACGTGTCAACCGAGAACGTGCAGCGACGGCCGGCGGAATGGGGAAGAGGAAGACGCAGACTGCGGCGGGGACTGTCCTCCCTGCAATTAGCTCTGCGCCCCGCGCCAGGCGTTCGACGGCGTGAGCCGTCACAGCCGAGTGAGCCGTCCATCTTCGAGGAGCACCCAGGGGGATGATGCCGCGTACGCCTCGGTTCCGGCCATGGGCAGACGTGGCGCATCCGTGAGCTGATCGAGCCCCTTGTCTCGGATCTGCACCCCACGTTCGGTGAGGCGGTAGACCTCCGAGAGCATCGGGTAGCCAGCGTGAGGCGGCTTCGGACCAGGAGCGCGCTCCACGGTCGCGCTTGAGTCGTGCCCTGCCCAGTCCTCCAGCCGCTGCGGGAGGAACAGATCTCCCGTACAGGAAAGGAGATGCCACAGGTTCATTTGCGTTTCCGATTCGTGGGCGACCAAGGCCAACGGGGTCTTCCACTCCGTCGAGAGGAGGGCAAAAACTAGCGCGTCGAACCGGCTGAGGCGTAGGGAGCCATCCGCGGGTTTCCTTGGAAAGAAGCAAGAGAGAAGTGTCCATAAGGAGGCGAGCTCTGGAAATCCTTCAACGCCACGGATGCAGCTTTCAACGAATGGCAACGGGTTCTCGTCCACGTAGCTGTCCCAGAGGCCAACGGCACGATCGTGCCGCTCGCGCGGCCACGGGCACGCACTTGCGATGCGTTCGAGGAGGACCTCATCTGGATGATCAGACACGGACTCCGAAGAGGTGAACGGACGCGTCAAAACCTCACGGCTCGCTGCGCTCGACAGCGGAACTGGCTCAAAGTCGAGAAGAAATACATCGCTGTGCGGTATCCCAAGGTGACGCAACCAGCTGCAGGTCCTCCAGAGGTTCACCCGCTCGTGAAGGCTTGCCGACACCCATACGGCGACCGGGGGCTCCCAGCGGACATCCGACGAATAAAGCCTATCCCACTCTTCGCCTATGTTCCACCACGCCTCGCGCGACCGCGCATGCTCCACGGCGTCCCGGCGGCTCGGTCCTATAATTAGGCAATCGGACGAGCGTACCAAGTTGGTTGCGCCGATGTGCGATAGACGCTCCGCCGTCCGTGTGTCGAAGGCGACGTGCGTTCCTGCGCGAAGCATTGGATGGCCGTTCATGTTCATTCAAACCCGCAATCGTAACACTCGCGATATGAGTAACTCTTCTCGAGCTGGCAATCGCGCCGGCAGATGGCGCAGAGAGTCTTACGTCCCTCGATGATGCGCGTGCAAGGCCAGCCCTTGCCCTGGCAGTTGGTGAACATATCGGTACATGTCTTGCTTGGCGAGCACGAACCCGCCATCGCGAGCTCTGCGCTACCTATCTCCTCGGCTCCGTCTTCTTCGCCTTCGTCGTTGTTCGGGTAATCTCCCGCTCCCGCGGATCCTGTCGGGTATCCAGCACCCGCGCCTCCCGGCTCCAGTGTGTCGCAGGTGTAGGACAAATCGCATGCCGATGCGAGCATCAATCCGACCCCGCCGCACAGCACGAGCGCGCTCACCTTCGCCCTCAGACCGTCCCCCATCTTTCCTCCTTCCGGATGAGCGGAGCGTTGCCCCAGCGAATGAGCGGAGTCAACAGGTGGTCTCGGTCGCAGTTCTGTCTTCAACGGCATCGAGCCGACGTTATGGGCAGGGCCGGTCGGCCGCGCCGCGGGGTCGAGGCCCGCAGCGGCAGCTCGATGCCGTCTCCGTTCGCCGGCTCGGCGGGGACGTCCTCGGAGGATTGTTCGTTGCCTCCGGCGTGTTGAGAATCAAGCTGGTTGATGCTCTCGCGCTCGGTTTGGCTGATGGCCATCGCGACGGTGAGCGGGCCTCGGTCACGGGCGTGATGGTCGGCCCATCGCGTCCTGAGCGTGCCGGGGTGCTCGGACGCGTCAAGGGTTCCCTCGCAGGGCTCGGCGGCTGCGCCGCCCTTGACGCGCCCTGCGCGCCCCGGCGGCCGCGTCGCGCGGGCGATGGGCGGACGGAGCCTCCGGCGGGGGCTCCGGGCACCGGATGGGCGGGCGATGGCCATCGCGCGCGTGGGCGAGCCATCATCCTGCGTGAGCGAAAAGCGGCCCCAACCCATCATCTACCGGGAGCGTCAACACGGCGTCGGCATACGGGCGTCGACCCGCATCCGTCGCGGCGTGTAATCTCGCTATGCCCCGACGCCTGGGGGAGCTCCGGGAGAGGAAGGGCGAGGTGGCGAGAGGAACTGAGCCCTCGGCAGTCGCTGACAGCCCTCCGACGCGGGGAGGGTCGTATCTCTCGCGCGTGCTGCCCGCCGATTCAGCTCCGGAGTCCATCCCCGGCACCTCACCCGGAGGATACGGCGAGAGCCGTGTCCGTCTGAACGTGTGACCTGCACGCGATCTGAATAATTTTGGCGCCGCTGAACTGCTCCTGCCGGCTCGACAGCACATTCGCGACCCCTCGGGCACCTTCCCAGACCGTCTCCCTCCGCGTAAGCCTCATGCTATGCCCAAGAAGCAGAACAACACTCATTACGACCGCTGGCGCGACCAGGCCAAGGCCGCCGCTCAGACGGAGAACCCCCTCAAGGTGCCTTACGACGTCGCCCTCAAGGAGGCAGGTCAGGTCGCCGGATTCTTCAACAAGCACTGGAATCCCACGGACGCGCTGCCGGGCCTCAGGCGCGTCAAGGCGCGGTTGCCCGAGAGCACCGGTGAGGAGATCGTCTCTCTGGTGTACGCGGTCCAGGAGGCGCAAACGAAGCTGCTCCTGCTCGTCGATCCCGTCGTCGTCGACTACGGAGAGCGCGCGCGCCTCGTCCTCGACGAGATCGAGTCCGCCCTCGAGTTCCTCCTCGACGACGGGGTCGAGGAGCCCGCGGACGCGCAGCTCGCGGCCATCCAGGAGTTCCACGCCGACATCGGCCAGCGCTCCAGCGCGCTGCACCAGGCGCTGAGCGACTATGCCGGCCTCGCAGGCTCGCTGAAGGACCGGCTCGCGGAGGTGGACGAGGATTTCGACGTCGCCCTCATCACCGAGGCGAAGGAGCTCGCGCGCGCGCTCGCCGCGGCGCCGGCAGCGCGGCCGCCGGCCGATTCCGAGGTCAAGGAGGCGACCCGGATCCGCAACGGGCTGCTCAGGCTGCTCCAGGAGAAGATGGCGCTGGTGCGGAAGGCCGCAGCGCGGGTGTTCCAGCGGAATCCAGAGGTGCTGCGCGAGGTGACGAGCAGCTACGAGCGCCGCCGTCGCGCCGCCGCGCGCCGCGCCAAGGCCGCCCGTGACGCGGCGAAGGCTGAGAGCGCGCCGGCGAAGGGGTCTGGGGAGAGCCCTCTCCTCGGCTGAAGCGCCGCGCCCTCCAGAGCGCCGCGCCCCCGCAGCGCCGCGCCCCTCCAGAGCGCCGCGACCCCGCAGCGCCTCGCCCCTCCGCAGCGCGCCCGCGGCCTTCGTGACGCGGCCTGCCGCCCGCGCCGAAGCACGCGCACACCGCCGCGAGTTGCGCTACTCCTCCAACTCGATGGCGCTCCAACCTTTCCGCGTCGCCGCGCTCGCCCTGGTGGCGGGCCTCGCCCTCCTCGGATCTCCGGCCTGCAAGAAGGGCGAGGAGGCCTCGCCCGAGCAGGGGCGCAAACCAGGGAAGCAGGCGATGAGCTTCCCGGTCGAGGTCGCGCCCGTCGCGGCGGAGCGCGTCGAGTACGCCGTGCCCGCCGTCGGCACCGTCGAGGCGTTCGAGCAGGTGCAGCTCACCACGCGCGTCGCCGGCGTCGTCGAGGCGGTGCGGTTCATGGAAGGCGACGAGGTCAAGGCGGGGCAGGTGCTCGTCGAGATCGACCCGGCCCGGTACAACCTCGCCGTGCGAGCCGCGCGCGCGACGCTCGACCGCATGACCGCCACGCAGGCCGAGGCCGCCGCCGGCCTCGAGCGGCGCGAGGCCGAGGGCGCCGAGGGCGTCTTCAGCAAGGAAGAGGTCGCGTCGTGGCGCTCCAGGGCGGCGACGACCGCCGCGCAGGTCGCCGAGGCGAAGATCGCCGTCGACCAGGCGCTCCTCAACCTGCGCGACGCCTACGTGCGCGCGCCCATCCCGGGGAAGATCCAGACGCGCACCGTGCAGACCGGCCAGCACGTCGCCGTCGGCACGGTGCTCGCGACGCTCCTCCGCCGCGACCCGCTCCTGCTCCGCTTCCAGATCCCCGCCGCCGAGGCCATGCGCGTCCGCCCCGGCATGGAGGCGCGGTTCGCCGTGAAGGGCGACGCGCGGACCTACACCGCGAAGCTCACGCACGTCGCCGACGCGGCCGATCCCGCGACGCGCATGGTCGCCGCGACCGGCGAGGTGCAGGGCGAGGGCAAGGACCTGCTCCGCCCCGGCACGTTCGCCGAGGTGACCGTGCCCGTGGGCGCGAGCGGCGACGCGCCCGTGATCCCGCAGACCGCCGTGCGGCCGAGCGAGCGCGGGTTCCTCGCCTACGTGGTCGACGGCACCACCGCGCGCGAGCGCGTGCTCTCGCTGGGGTTGCGCACGGCGGACGGGCGCGTCGAGGTGAAGTCGGGGCTCTCCGTGGGCGAGCGCCTCGTGGTGCGCGGCGCCGAGGCGCTGCGCGACGGGTCCCAGGTCCGCATCGCGACGCCCGGCAGCCTGCCCGGCGGCCAGGCCGCGGGCCACGCCGGGGAGGGCGCCGGCGCCGGCGCTGCGCCAGGGGCATCGGCCGGCGCGCCTCCGCCCACGTTGCCCGCCGGCTCACCGCCGGCGCCCGCCGGCTCACCGCCGGCGCCCGCCGGCTCGGCGCCGGCGATCTCCCCCGCCAGCTCGACGCGGAGCGCGCCGTGAGCCTCACCGAAGCGTGCCTCAGGAAGCCGGTCTTCGCCTGGATGCTGATGGCGGCGACCATCGTCTTCGGCCTCGTCGCCGTGTCGCGCATCGGCATCAGCCAGTTCCCCGACGTCGACTTCCCCACCATCACCATCTCCGCCACCCTGGAGGGCGCCGCCCCCGAGATCATGGAGCACGACGTGGTCGAGCCGCTCGAGGAGGCGGCCGTCCAGGTCGAGGGGATCCGGTCGATCACGTCGACGTCGCGCCAGGGCAGCGCCTCGGTGACCATCGAGCTCGACCTGTCGCGCGACGTCGACGTCGCGCTCCAGGACGTGCAGACGAAGATCTCCCAGGCGCAGCGGCGGCTGCCGCTCGACCTCGACCCGCCCGTCGTCTCCAAGACGAACCCGGAGGACCAGCCGATCATGTGGGTCGGGCTCTCCGGCCCGTTCTCCCCGCAGATCATCGCCGACATCGCGCGCTACCGGCTGAAGGAGAAGCTCCAGACGGTGCCCGGCGTCGGCGAGCTGACCCTCGGCGGCTACCTCGAGCGCAACGTCCGCATCTGGATCGACGCAGACCGCCTCGCCGCCAAGGGGCTCACCGTCGCCGAGGTCACCGAGGCCCTGCGCCGCCAGCACATCGAGCTCCCCGCCGGCCGCATCGAGACCCAGGGGCGAGAGCTCAACGTGCGCGTGATGGGCGAGGCGCTCGACCTCGCCACCTTCAAGAAGATCGTCATCCGCGAGGGCGATCCCAACGGAGCCGCCCAGCCCGGCGCGGCCGCGCAGCCGGCGGGCCCGCCGTCGTCGGCGCGCGCCACGGTGTACCTGGAGGACGTCGCGCTCATCGAGGACGGCTTCGAGGACGTCCGCCGGCTCGCCCGCGTGAACGGCGAGCCGGCGCAGGGCCTCGGCGTGCGGAAGCAGCGGGGCTCGAACGCGGTCGAGGTCGCGCAGGGCGTCCGCGCCGCGCTCGCGGAGGTCCAGAAGACCCTGCCCGAGGGGATGGAGGTCGGGGTGAACTTCGACTCGACGAAGTTCATCGAGGAGTCGGTCCACGAGATCGAGCTCGAGCTCGGCATGGCCATCGCGCTCACGGCCCTCGTCTGCTGGATGTTCCTCGGCTCGCTCTCCAGCACGATCAACGTCGTCCTGGCGATCCCGATGTCGCTGCTCGGCACGGTCGCCGCGATCTACTTCCTCGGCTTCACGCTGAACACCTTCACGCTGCTCGGGCTCTCGCTCGCCGTCGGCATCGTCGTCGACGACGCGATCATGGTGCTCGAGAACATCCACCGGCACGCCGAGGGGGGGAAGGACCGCGTCCGCGCCGCCCGCGAGGGCACCGCCGAGATCACCTTCGCGGCGCTCGCCGCGACGCTGGCGGTCGTCGCGATCTTCATCCCGATCATCTTCATGGAGGGGGTGGTCGGCCGCTTCTTCCTCCAGTTCGGCGTGACCCTCTGCATCGCCGTGCTCCTCTCGTACCTGGAGGCGATCACCCTCGCGCCCGCCCGCTGCGCGCAGATCCTCGACGTCTCGCGCGAGGGCCGGGGCCGCCTCGGGCAGCTCGTCGACCGCGGCTTCGAGGCGCTCTCCCGGGGCTACGGCTGGCTGCTCGCCCGGGCGCTGCGGTTGCCGGTGGTGGTCGTCCTGCTCGGCGCGCTCCTCTTCGCCGGCGCGATCGTCACGATGCAGCGGCTCCCGACGGAGTTCGTCCCGTCGCAGGACCAGGGGCGGCTCCTCGTGCGCCTGCAGACGGCGGTCGGCTCGGACATCGAGGAGACCGACCGGCTCTTCCGGCGCGCCGAGGCGTTCGTGGGCGAGCACCCGGCGGTGTCGCGCGTCTTCGCCGTGGTCGGCGGCTTCGGCGGCGGCGCCGTGAACACGGGCGTCCTGTTCATCACGATGAAGCCGCCCGAGGAGCGGTCGCTCTCGCAGGCCGACCTCCAGGGCGTGCTCCGCAAGGAGCTGAACGGCTACCCCGGCCTGCGCGCCGTGGTCCAGGATCTCTCGCAGTCGGGCTTCACGGCGCAGCGCGGCTTCCCGGTCGAGTTCTCGATCCGCGGCCCGGACTGGGGCGAGCTCACGCGGCACAGCGAGCGGATCCGGAGCGAGCTCGCGCAGAGCGGCCTCGTCGTCGACCTCGACACCGACTACCAGCTCGGCATGCCCGAGCTCCGCATCGTGCCCGACCGGGCGCGCGCCGCGGATCTCGGCGTGAGCGTCGAGTCGATCGCGACGACGCTGAACACGCTGGTCGGCGGCGGGCGCATCGCCAAGTACAACGACAACGGGCGCCGCATCGACGTCCGCGCGCGCCTGCTCGCGGAGCAGCGGAGCCGGCCCGAGGACCTCGCGCGCATCCAGGTGAGGAGCGCGTCGGGCGCGCTGGTGCCGCTCACGTCGGTCGTGAGCTACGAGGAGCTCCCCGCGCTGCAGGCGATCACGCGGCGCGACCGCGAGCGCGCCATCTCGATCTTCGGCAACATCGCGCCCGGGCGCTCGCAGGGCGAGGCGGTCGCGCGGGTCGAGGAGCTCGGCCGGGACCTGCCGGCCGGCTACCGCGTGGTGCTGGGCGGCGCGAGCGTGACGTTCCGCGAGTCGATGGGCGGCCTCATCTTCGCGCTCGTGCTCGGGATCCTGGTCGCCTACATGGTGCTGGCGTCCCAGTTCAACTCGTTCCTGCACCCGGTCACGGTGCTGACGATCCTGCCGCTGTCGATCGCCGGGGCCGCGTTCGCGCTGCTCCTGTCGGGGCACACGCTCAACATCTTCAGCATGATCGGCATCCTGCTGCTCATGGGGATCGTGAAGAAGAACTCGATCATCCTCGTGGATCACGCGATCGAGGTGCGGCGCGGGCACGGCGAGGGGGCAGGGGAGGCCATGAACGCCCGCGCGGCGATGCTCCGCGCCGGCCCGGTGCGGCTGCGGCCGATCCTGATGACGTCGATCGCGACGCTGATGGCGGCGGTCCCGTCGGCGCTGGCGCTCGGCCCGGGCGCCGAGATCCGGGCCCCGATGGCCGCGGCGGTCATCGGCGGGCTCCTCGTCTCGACGGCGCTGAGCCTCCTCGTCGTGCCGGCGTTCTACGTGCTCGCCGACGACGTGCAGGGCCGCATCGCGCGGCTCCGGGCGCGGCGCGCGGGGCGTCACGCGCCCGCCGGGCCGGCGCACCCGGCCGCGCCGGAGGGCTAGGGCCGGTCGTCGGATGCGCGGCGCTGCCCGGGGAGCAGGGCTCGCATCGATGCCGATATTCCCGCGTACTTAAACCTGAAGACAGTGCTCAAAATTGAACATGAAGGCGGGAAGGCGGGAAGGCGGGAAGAAAAGATCAATGATCTTCCTGCCTTCCCACCTTCATGTGAACTCTCTCCGGGCAAATTTGAGCACTACCGATCTGAACCACTTCATCACGCTTGCGAAGCTGCGGCAGGCGAGGACAGTTTCATGACGACCTGGATCAGCGGAGTCTGCGAAACGAACGGCGTCGACATCCACTACCTCCGAACTGGAGGCGCCAAGCCTCCCGTCGTTCTGCTGCATGGATTGATGGGGAGCGGCGCCTGCTGGACTCCCGTGGCGCGGGCGCTCGAAGGTGAATTCGACGTCGTCATGCCCGACGCCAGGGGGCACGGCGGTTCGAGCGCGCCGCACCACGGCTACCGGTACGACGATCACGCGAGCGACGTCGTGGGCCTCATCCGCGGCCTGGGGCTCTCTCGTCCGGTCCTGCTTGGCCACTCGATGGGCGGCATGACCGCCGCGGTGGTGGCGAGTCGAGGGGCGGGGGTCATCCGCGGCCTCATCCTGGTCGACCCGACGTTCTTGAGCCCCGAGCGCCAGCGCGAGGTGCGCGACAGCGACGTCGCCGATCAACACCGCCAGATCCTCGGCTTACAGAGGTCTGACCTCGTTGCGCAGGCCCGCGCCCGAAACCCGCGTCGCTCGCCCGAGCTCATCGAGCTTCAAGCCGAGGCGAGGCTGAAGACCCGCATGGCCGCGTTCGACGTCCTCACGCCGCCCAACCCCGAGGTTCGCGGCGTGGTGAGCGCGATTGACGTCCCGAGCCTGCTCGTCATCGGCGACAGCGACCCCGTCGTCACGCTCGAGATGGCGACGGAGCTGCGGAGCCTCAACCCACGCATACGCGTCGAACAGGTACAGGACGCCGGCCACGGCCTTCCCTTTCAACAACCCGAGCGCCTGGGAGAGGTGGTCCTGTCGTTCTTGCGTGAGCTCGCTTAGCTGCTCGTGCGCCTCGGCCTGACGAATCGTTGCAGCTGACGAAGGCGCGCGACGCTCCAGCCGCAGGTACAGCTCCACCCCCGCGCCTTCGCAGCTGAGCTCGAGCGCCGCTGGTGCTCGGCCCGGCCGTCGTCCCAGCGATCACCGATCCAGCCGATGCGGAGGCGGAGATGGAGATGGAGCTCGCCGTGCTCTCGGCGGTGGCGCACGGCAACGGGCCGAACGGACTCGCCGTGGTCCAGCCGGCGCTCGTTGCCCTCGGCCGGCTCGACCAGCGTTGCCGCCGGGAGAGGCGTCTAGCGGGAGGGCGAGCGACGATCCGGGGCGCGCAGCAGGTTTGCCGACACGCTCTACTCGCTCACCGACAGCACGTCCAGGTGCAGCATCTGGCCGGTGGTCGGCGCCGTGTCGTACGGTGGCAGCCCCTCGAAATAGTCCTTGGTCCAATTGGCGATCTGGCGTTCGTTGCCGTCGTTCATCACCACCTTGACCATGGCGCCGCCGTTGACCTGGATCGTCGCCTCGTAGTCCTCCTTGTGAATGTCGTGAGCGCGGTACTGATAATTGTTCAGCCAGTACGTCTGGCGCGGCTCGCTCACCTCAATCGAATATTGCTGGTAATTGATGGAATCGTTGGGGCCAATGCTACCGCCGATCATGAACGGCTTCACGGGCATCTCCCCCCCCACGATGTCCGTCGGCTCCCAGATCCCGCGCACCCGCAGCTTGACCGTGTACGTCGTGTTCGGGTCGCCGCCGAAGGTCACCTGCTTCTCGATGTGCTGGGTGTTGGGCGGATGATTGCACGTCGCCATGGACGCCAGCGGCAAGGGCGTCGACGGGTCGCACTGGGCATCGATAAACAGCTTGTCCAACCCGCTCGCATAGCTTGCCAGGTCTGGAGCGGCGCCGCCGCCGCCTGCCTCGACGGCACCACCGCCGCCACCCGAGCCACCGCCGCCACCCGAGCCACCGCCGCCGCCCGAGCCACCGCCGCCACCCGAGCCACCGTCGCCACCCGAGCCCGACGCGGCGTCATGCGTACCGGTATCGCCCGGCGCTGCTCCCCCGGTTCCATCCATGCCGCCCGTCTCGGTGCTGCTGCATCCGGCGACCGTAAGCAGCAGCGCAAGCAGGGCCATCGCCGGCGTTGCGCAGATGCTCCGCATCCCTGCGGTATCGGGACTCGGACCGGGGTCATTGATGGCGGTGATGTTCGCGCAGACGAGCCGCGCTGTAGGGAACGGAAAAATCCAGCTCATAGAACCAGTATCCTATGTTTACGACGCGCTTGCAAGAGAGGGTAGGCCAATCGTGGACCGGCGTCATCACCAGATGCGTCGCGCCGTTGCGCCTCGGCTTGCGGAGGAGGTGTCCCACGCGGCCATCGGCCAGGATCGAGAGGCGCTCCAAGCTGAACGGCGGGCGCGCGCCGTGCCAGCACAATCGCTCGAGCCCTTCGCGATCCCCCGCGCGCCCGGTGATCGAACAGCCATGCTGCAATCCTGCACGGGTCGTTCGAGTGTCCTCAGCCGCTGAGCTCGGTCGCGCTGACGCGACGGTCTGCGGCCTCTGCCAGCGTGGCGTAGGCAATATTGAACAGCCGAGTGACCTCGTTGGCTCTGTTGGTTTTATCGGCGGAACGGTGGATCGTACTTTGTTATATGTACGTTATGTCAACTGCCGGTCGACGCCGTGGGCGGTCCGAACCAGGTGGTAAGGGCGTCACCGAGGCCCTGGTCCGTGCCTTCTCCGACCCACGCGACGTAGCCGTCAGGGCGAATCAAGACCGCGGTGGGAGCAGCGACCGCGCCCAGCACCGGGAGCTCCCACGCGCCGGCGTATCGCGCGTCGACTCGCCGGACCCGATCCGCCCACGGCGTGATGTCGAAGGCGCCGGGCTCGCCGAGGTTTAGGAACACCGGTCGGGCATCGTGCAGCAGGGCGAACACGCGCTGCGGGCTGTCCGTGGTGACCACGTCGAGATCGGGCATGCGACGCCCGAGCAACGGGTGTCCCTCGCCGAGATCGTAGTTGATGTCCACACCAGACATCATCGCGACGTATTGCTGGCGAGGCGCGTCCCTCTGCATCAGCTCGGACATCATCCCGCGCAAGGCCTCGATGCGATCGTCGCCGCGATCGAGCGCGGTGAGCGCCATGGTGTTCCGCAGCACGCGGGCACCGACTGGGTGCCGCTCGGCATGGTACGTGTCCAGGAGGCTCTCCGGCGATGTCCCGTGGACCACCTGGGCGAGCTTCCATCCCAGATTCACCGCGTCCTGCACACCGATGTTGAGCCCCTGTCCGCCCATCGGGGAATGCACGTGCGCCGCGTCGCCCGCCAAGAGCACGCGGTTGTTTCGGTAGGACGCCGCCTGCCGAGCCATATCGGTAAACCGGGAGATATAGGTGGCGCTGCGAAGACCATAATCCGTCCCGTAGACAGCGATGAGCGCCTCGCGGACGTCGCGTAGGGTCGGCTTGTCGCCCTGGGCGAGGGGCGGTTCATTCAACACCATGCGCACGCTCTTGCCGTCCTCGAGCTTGCCTATCGCATTGATGCCTTTTTCACCACGGCGGATGCCCCACTCGGGCTCTTCGGCCATCTCGACCTCGGCGATCAAGTAGCTGGTCGACGGATCCCACCCTGGGAAGTCGATGCCTGCTTTCTTGCGGATCAGGCTGCGACCGCCGTCGCACCCGACGAGATACTCCGCTCGCAACGATCGGCCGTCGGACAGCTCGACATCGACGCCGCTGTCGTCCTGCGCGAAACCCGTGACCTCGCTTCGGCGATAGATCGGCACCCCCAGCTCGGAGACCCAGTCGGCCAGGATGCGCTCGGTGCGGTGCTGCCAGAGCCCGAGATAGTAGTTGTGGCGAGCCGGGATGTCGCTGATGTCGAGAGTGCCCCGCGCGAAGGGCGCGCTCCGAAACACCTGCCCTTGCGAAATGAAGCGATCGGCGATCCCTCGCTGATCGAGCACCTCGATCGTGCGTATGTACAGCCCGCCTGCGCGCAAGCCCTCGAGGTCTTGGCTCTCACGCCGCTCGACGATGGCGACGTCGACCCTCGCCAACGCCAGCTCGCCCGCCAACATCAGCCCTGTCGGACCTCCTCCGGCGATCACAACCGCGTGCTTTGTCATGGCGACACCGCGTCCGGATTCGTCGTGCATTTCGATCCTCCTGTGCATGCCATCTCTGGCTTGCGGCCGGCGACCGTACGGCACGACCCGGGGCTTGCCGCAAGCCCCCGTCTCTGGCATACGGTGGTAGTGGAGAGAGGCGGGGGTTGCTCTCCCGGAGCGTTTTGTGTGTGCCCTCTCACAGAACGACGGCGCGCAAATTTCAGCGAGACCCGCCTGCTCCCGCCGGCGTAGTGGGTCAGCGGATCCGCGGCGAAAGGCTGTCCGTCCTCCGGTGGCGCACAGCTGGCGCCGGTGTCCCCTGCGCGGGAGCACGGCCATCAGGACAGCCGCGTTCCCGGCGAAGTAGAGACAGGCCGTCCCGATGCGGCGGGCTACCGGGCTTCACCTTGGATGACGAGGAGCGCCACGTCGGCTGACGACGGGTTCCACCCGGGATGACGACGGGTTCCTCCGCGGCCGACGACACCCGCCGCCGCGATGCCGACGGCGTTGCGCGCCGCGCCGTCGTGATCCGCGCGCGCGTTCGCCCACGCTCGCCGGCCCTATCGCCGCGAGAAGCCCCTCGACATCCCGCTGCGTGCGCGCCTAGCGTGCGCCAAGCCCGGCAAACGACACAATGACCGCTCCTCAGAACCCGCTCCTCAACGACCGCGACGTCGAGTTCCTCCTCTACGAGGTGCTCGACGCGCCCCGCCTCTGCGAGCTCCCCTATTTCGCCGATCACACGCGGGAGACCTTCGACCTCTACCTCCAGAGCTGTCGCCGGTTCGCGCGGGAGGTGCTGTTCCCGACCTACCGGCCGGTCGACGCGTCGCCGCCGCGCTTCGAGGGGGGCGCCGTCGCGGTGCACCCCGCCCTCAAGCAGGTCTTCCGGCCGATGATCGAGCTCGGCGTGCTCACCGCGGCGCGGCCGGCCGACGTCGGGGGCCAGCAGCTGCCGCTCGTGGTCGCGATGCTCGCCGGCGCGTACCTGATGGCGGCCAACCTGAGCGCGTGCGGCTACCTCGGGCTGACGACCGCGGCGGCGCACCTGATCCAGACGTTCGGCGACGACGCCCTGAAGGCCACCTTCATGACCCGGCTGTACGCCGGCGAGTGGACCGGGACCATGGCGCTCACCGAGCCCCAGGCGGGCTCGAGCCTGGCCGACGTGCAGGCGCGCGCCGAGCGGACCGAGGCGGGGCACTACCTCGTCCGCGGATCCAAGATCTTCATCTCGGCCGGCGATCACGACCTCGCCGAGAACATCGTCCACCTCGTGCTGGCGCGGATCGACGGCGCGCCGCCGGGCATCAAGGGGGTGAGCCTGTTCGCCGTGCCCAAGCGGCGGCCCGAGGGCGGGCGGCTCGTCCCGAACGACGTCGAGGTCGCCGGCGTGATCCACAAGATCGGCTGGCGCGGGCTCCCGAGCCTCGCGATGAGCTTCGGCGAGCGCGGGGACTGCCACGGCTACCTCGTGGGCAACCCGCACCAGGGCATCTCCTACATGTTCCAGATGATGAACGAGGCCCGCATCATGGTGGGCGTCAACGCCGCGGCGACCGCCTCGGCGGCCTACCACGAGGCGCTCGGCTACGCGCTCGCCCGGCCGCAGGGCCGGCCGCTCGGCTCGAAGGATCCGAGGACGCCGCAGGTGCCGATCGTCGAGCACGCCGACGTGCGCCGGATGCTGCTCCGGCAGAAGGCCATCGTGGAGGGCAGCCTCGCGCTGGTCTCCACGACGGCGCGGTACGCCGATCTCGCCGCGCACGCCGCGGACCCGGCGGAGCGCGAGCGCGCGCAGCGGCTCCTCGACCTGCTCACCCCCATCACCAAGACCTTCCCCGCCGAGAAGGGCTTCGAGTCGAACGCCCTCGCGCTCCAGGTCCACGGCGGCTACGGCTACTCGAGCGAGTACCTCCCGGAGGCGTGGCTCCGGGACCAGAAGCTCAACTCGATCCACGAGGGGACGACGGGCATCCAGGGCCTCGATCTCCTCGGCCGCAAGGTCGTGGCCGGGGGCGGCGCGGCGCTCATGGCGCTCGGCGCCGAGGTCGAGCAGACGATCGGCCGGGCGCGGCGGGCCGGCGTCGAGCCCGCGTGGTGCGAGCGGCTCGGCGCGTCGATGTCGCTGCTCGGGGAGCTGACGATGCACCTCGCCGAGGCGGGGTTGCGCGGCGACGTCGAGCGGATGCTGCGGCACAGCGCGGACTACCTCGAGCTCGCCTCGATCCTGGTGGTCGCGTGGCAGTGGCTCGCGATGGCCGCGGCGGCCCGCGAGGGGCTGGCCCGGGGCGCGTCGCCCGCCGGCTTCTACGAGGGCAAGCTGTGCGCGGCGCAGTACTGGTTCTCGACGGAGCTGCCGCGGGCCCCGGCGCTCGCGGCGCTCTGCCGGTCGGGCGAGGACTCGTACGCGAGGATGCGGCCGGAGTGGTTCTGAGGGGCGCGGGGCGCCGGGGCGCCTCGAGAGGAGCGATCGAATGAAGAGGGTGGTCATCCTGGTCGGGCACGGGGCGCCGGCGGCGGATTGCCCGCGCGAGCTCGTGACGCGCCTCAAGGCGCTGGAGGGCCGCCGCGCGGCGGGCGGGGGCAGCGCGCCGAGCCCGGAGGAGCGCGAGCTCGAGGCGAAGGTCCGCGCCTGGCCGCGCACGCCGGAGAACGATCCCTACCGCGCCGGCCTCGAGCGCCTCGCCGCCGAGCTCGCCCCGATGCTCGGCGGCGCCGAGCTCCTCGTCGCCTACAACGAGTTCTGCGCCCCGACCCTGGCCGAGGCCGTCGCGACCGCCGTCCAGCGAGGCGCGACCGAGGTCGAGGTGGTCCCGTCGATGCTGACCCCGGGCGGCGTGCACGCCGAGGTGGAGATCCCCGAGGCCCTCGCGCGGCTCCGCGCCGAGCACCCATCGGTCACCCTCCGCTACGCATGGCCCTTCGACCTCACGGCGGTGGCGCGCCTCTTCGCCGCGCAGCTCGCGCGGGACGTCGGCTAGGTCGGCACCCGCACCCGCACCGCACCCGCACCCGCACCCGCACCCGCACCTGCGCACCGCCGCGCCCGCGCGCCGCTGAGCCCGCGGAGCTGCCCCCGGCATGTCCGCGGAGCAACATCTTGGAGAGCTTACCTTGTCCCTGTCCGGTGCTTACGCTACTTGATGGACGCCACCTTCAGGGGTGGCCGGACATCGGCAGGGTAAGCGGGCAAACTCGACGCGGCGCTCCTTGCTTGACACGAGACCCAGGACTCCTTCACCAGGAGAGCGAGATGTACGTCCCGACGACGGCGATCCGGCCTCAGCTCGATATTCGCGCGCAGGCGCCCGTGCCGACGAAGCACGGTGTCTTCCAGATGCTCGTGTTCCACTGGGGGGGAGCGACGAACCCCGAGCAGGGGCTATCGCCCGACCACGTCGCGCTGATCATGGGCGACGTGCGCGGCAAGTCGGACGTCACGCTGCGCGTGCACTCCGAGTGCCTCACGAGCGAGGTGTTCGGCTCGCTGAAGTGCGACTGCCGCGAGCAGCTCGAGGCGGCCCAGGCGGAGATCGGCCGCCGCGGGCTCGGCGTCGTGCTCTACCTGCGGCAGGAGGGGCGCGGCATCGGGCTCGCCAACAAGATCCGCGCCTACCAGCTGCAGGCGTTCGGCCACGACACGGTCGACGCGAACCGCATCCTCGGGCTGCCCGACGACGCCCGCGGCTACGAGCCCGCGGCCGCGATGATCGACCACCTCGGCATCGAGTCGATCCGGCTCCTCACGAACAACCCCGACAAGGTGGAGGGGCTCCGCGCCCTCGGCGTGCGCATCTCGTCGCGCTCGCCGGCCGTCGTGCCCGCGAACCCGTTCTCGGCGCCCTACCTCGAGGCGAAGCGCCTCCGGATGGGCCACGCCATCCCGTCGCTGCGCGACGGCGCGGCCGCCGAGAGCGCCGCGGCCGGCGACGCCGAGTAGCCGGGGGTGGGCGCGATGCGTCGCGACCTGCGCTGAGCCCCCGCCGGCGAGGCTGCGCTCCTGCGTGCCGGGCGCGCAGCCCGCCAGCGCCAGGCCTCGCCGCCTCCGATCGCGGACCTTGCCCATCGTCGCCTGCGCACCGCCGTCTTCCAGCCTCGAGCCGCCCTCAGGAGTCGCGGCGCAGGGTGAGCGGAGGCGGAGTGTCGGCTGCTCCCGCAGCGCGGCGGCGGAACAGCGCCACGCGCGCCAGGAGCAGCGTGGTCACAGGGACCGTGATGGAGAGCATGATGATGATGAGCCACGGGTGCAGGACGGGCCGGGACTCGATCATCGAGAAGTAGAGGATGCTCGCCAGCGTCACGCACCAGCTGCCGAAGGTGTACGCGAGCGCAGGGGGGTGCATGCGCAGGAAGAAGTCTGGCAGGCGCAGGAACCCGAACGCGGAGATGACCACGAACAGGCCGCTCAGCACGAGCAACGCAGCGACCGCCGCCTCGACCCAGAGGGGGAGCTGGTTCATTCGATCACCTCCCCGCGCAGGATGAACTTCGCCATCGCGGATGAGCTCACGAAGCTGAAGAGCGCGATCAACAGCGCGGCTTCGAAGTACGTGTCGCTCCGGTGACGAATACCCAGCACCAGCATGACCAGCATCGCGTGGAAGTAGAGCAAATCGAGCGCGAACACGCGGTCCTGCGCCCGCGGCCCGCGGATCAACCTGACGACCACCAGGACCGACGCGACGGCGTAGCAGCCGAGCGCGAAGGCAATCGCGCCAGACAGAAGTGCGCTCATTCGAAGATCTCCCTGAGAGGCTCCTCGTAGCGAGCCTTGAAATGGGCGACGAAGGCGCCTTCATCACCGACATTCCACACGTGCAGCAAGAGCGCGCTGCGGTCGAGCGCGAGCTCCGACCACACGGTGCCCGGAACCACGGTCGTCACCATGGATAACGCGGCCAGCCCGAGGGGGTCACGCAGATCGAGGGGCACGATCACGAACTTCGACTGGGGTCGCCGCCATCGCCACGCGACCACGCCACAGGCGACTTGGAGGTTCGAGAGCAAAACGTCGTAGCCGACCCTCAGGATGAAGCGCGCGACGACCAGCGGTCGCCGCACCCGGACGTTCGTCAGCCGCAGGGCCGAGGTGAGGAGCGGCACCGCCAGCGCGAGCCCTAGCCCCAGGACGACCTGGCCCACGCTCGTCGAGCGCGCGAGCGCCAGCCACAACGCGAACAGAGCGGCGGACAAGAGCGGCGCGAACACGGGCTTCTCGATGAAGGTCATGGTGCCCCCTCCTCTTCGATCGCGGAGCGCGTCGGGCCCGGTCGAGGCCTCATCGACAAGACGGCCTCGATGTACGCCTTCGGCGAGTGCAGCCCCGCGGCTGTCGCGCTCGTGGTGCGCATGACCGGCTCAGCGCACAGCGTGAGCAAGATGCAAGAGAGGACGAGGCCGAGGACGGAGGCTGCCTCGACGACCTTCAAGCTGGGCGGGAGCCGCCCGCCCGACGACCAGAAGTGTCGAATGCCCGCCCTCGCGAGGGAGATGGTGGCCGCGAGCCCCGAGAGGAGCAGCAGCCCGAAGAGGAGCCACGCGGCGGGCGGGACGGGGGCGCTGGCGCTCGCGTGGCCGCCCCCTCGGGGCGACAGGAGGGCGGTCAGCAACGAGGCCTTCGCGACGAAGCCCGAGAGCGGCGGCAGCCCTGCGACGAGCAGCGCGCAGACCATGAACGCCAGGCCGAGCAACGCGATGGATACCGGAAACGCTCGGGCGACGAGCGGCGCCTCCTCGTCATCGAGGTTGGTGTCCTCGCCTGGCTCCACGTCGAGGTCCGGCACCCGCCGCTGTCCATCGGAGCCGATGCGCTCCACCAGCTCGACGAGGAGGAAGAGAGCGCTCACCGCCAACGTGGCGCTCAGCATGTAGAACAGCGCCGCCGACGTCACCGCGGGCGTCCCCGTCCCGAGCGACGCGAGGAGCGTCCCCGACGACACGATCACCGAGAAGCCCGCGATGCGCCCGAGGGACATGGAGGCCATGAGGCCGATCGCGCCGAAGGCGATGGTCGCGAGCCCCGCGTAGAGCAGGACTGTCCCCCCGAACTGCGCTGAAGCGCCCGCGGAGAAGAGCAGCGTCCACAAGCGAACGAGCGCGTAGATGCCCACCTTCGTCATCAGCGCGAAGAGCGCCGCGACAGGCGCGCTCGTGGCCGAGTAGGCCGGCACCAGCCAGGCGTTGAGGGGCCAGATCGCCGCCTTGATGAGGAACGCCACGGCGAGGACCGCCGCGCCTGCGTGCAAGAGCCCGCGATCGCGCGCCGGGACGAGCGCGAGCTTCTCGGCGATGTCGGCCATGGAGAGCGTGCCCATGACGCCGTAGAGCACCGCGAGGCCGACGAGGAAGAGCGACGACGCGAGCAGGTTCACCGCGATGTAGTGGAGCCCCGAGCGCACCCGCGGCCACCCGGATCCATGGAGGTGCAGGCCATACGACGCCGCGAGCATCACCTCGAAGAACACGAAGAGGTTGAAGAGGTCTCCCGTGAGAAAGGCGCCGTTGAGCCCCATCAATTGAATCTGGAAGAGCGCATGGAAGTACGCGCCCGCGCGACCCCACGCGGCCTCCGCGTACAGGGCAGCGCAGAGGCTCACCACGCCGACCAGCACCAGCATGAGCGCAGAGAGCCGGTCCGCGACGAGCACGATCCCGAAAGGCGCCTCCCAGTTCGACATGAGATACACACCGACGGCGCCGGACGAACCGCCAGCGTCGGCGCCGCGCATGATCTCCAGCGCCATGAGGAGGCCCGCCAAGGCCGCGCCGATGTTGACGATCGACTTGGCGCGCTTGCGCTTCGCACCGAGCAGAAGCAACAGGGCCGCCGTCATCAGCGGCAGCACGACGGGCGCGACGATCATGTGCGGGAAGCGCTCGGTCATGGCTCCTCCCTCGTCCCGTCCACGTGATCGGTGCCGCTGAAGCCGCGCGAAGCGAGGAGCACGACGAGGAAGAGCGCCGTGGTCGCGAAGCCGATCACGATGGCCGTGAGCACGAGGGACTGCGGCATCGGATCCGTGTAGTGCTGAAGATCGGCAGGCACGCCGGGCCGCGCGAGCGGCGGCTTGTCGATGAAGATGCTCCCCATGCTGAAGATGAAGAGGTTCACCGCGTAAGAGAGCAGCGTGAGCCCCATGATCACCTGGAAGGTCCGCGGGCGCAGCACGAGCCAGATCCCGGACCCGCCGAGCACACCGATGACGAGCGCGAGCAGGGCCTCCATCTAGCTCGCGCCCTCGCTCGTCGACGACGCCGGGCTCTGGGCTGGTCGCCGGTGCGCACGTAGCGACTGGTGAGCGAGCGCCGTGAGGGTGAGGAGCGTCGCTCCCACGACGACCGCGAACACGCCGAGGTCGAAGAAGGTGGCGCTCGGCAGGTGTGCTTCGCCGATCAGCGGCAGCCTGACATGCGCGGTGTGCGTCGTGAGAAAGGGATAGCCGACGGCGAGCGCGCCGAGGCCCGTGGCCGCCCCGAGCAGCAGTCCCACGGCGATCCAGCGCACCGGACGGAGGCGCGCGCGCGCCTCCAGCCAGAGCGCCCCCGAGACCATGTACTGCATGAGCATCGCGATCGCGATGACGAGCCCGGCCACGAAGCCGCCGCCTGGCTCGTTGTGCCCACGAAGGAGGAAGTGCGCCGCGACGAGGACGGAGACCGGCAGGAGCAGGCGCGCGATGACCGCCGGCACCATCATGTATCCGCGCGCGGCGTCCTCGGCCGTGCGCGGCTTCACGAGGTCGGTGACGACGTCGGCCGGCAAGGCTCTCTGTTGCTCGGGCTGCTCGATGCTCTCCGGGGGCGGTCGAAAGCGGCGCAGGAGGGCGTAGACCGTGAGCGCGACCGCGCCGAGCACCGTGATCTCGCCGAGCGTGTCGAAGGCGCGAAAGTCGACGAGCATGACGTTGACGACGTTGGCGCCCCCTCCTTCCGGCAGCGCGCGGCTGAGGAAGAACGGCGAGATGCTGTGCGGCGCCGGCCGGGTCAGCATGGCATAGGAGAGCGCGGCGAGGCCGCTGCCGGCGCCGATCGCGAGCAGCAGATCGCGCGCGCGCCGCACCCTGTCGCGGGCCGTGACCGGACGGGAGATCCCTTCGATGCGCATCGGCAACCAGCGCAGCCCGAGCAGAAACAGGATGGTGGTGATGACCTCCACGACGATCTGCGTGAGGGCGAGGTCGGGCGCCGAGAACCACATGAACGTCAGGCAGGTGACGAGGCCCGCGCCGCCCATCAACGTGATCGCGATCAGCCTGTGGAACTTCGCCATCACGGCAGCGCCGACCGCGCAGACCGCCCCGATGACCCACAAGAGCACGAACGCAGGCGACGCGGGCAGCCTGTCCCGGTCGCCCCACTCGAGCGGGACGCCGTGCGCCGCGAGGAGCGCGAGGAGGAGCGCGACCGCGACGATCGCGAACATCTGCGTCTGGAGTCGTCGAGTCCCGACGAGCCGAAGCGCCCTCCGCGAGAGGCGCGTGAGCCCGAACAGCGCGCTCTCGAACAGCCGCCTCCCGTTGAGCCGTCCGACGAAAGGCGTGTCCTGGAGTCGCCCCTGCTCCTGATGCTTGCGCAACCAGAGGTACCCGACGACGCCGCCTGAGATGGCGACGAGGCTCATGACGAAAGGCGGGTTGAAGCCGTGCCAGATGGCGAGGCTGTAGTCGGGGAGCGTCCCACCGACCACGGGGCGGGCCGCCGTCGCGAGCGATGGCCCGATGGAGATCGTCGGCGCGACGCCGACGATGAGGCAGCTGAGCACCAGGAGCTCGATCGGCGTCCGCATCCACCGCGGGGCTTCCTCCGGCTGCCGAGGGAGATCGGTCGACGGCGGGCCGAAGAAGATGTCGTAGCCGAAGCGCAGCGAGTACACGACCGCGAAGATCGCCGCGAGCGTCGCCAGCGCTGGGAGCCCCACCTCCACCGAGGGGTGCGCGGACAAGAACATCGTCTCGGCGAAGAACATCTCCTTCGACAGGAAGCCGTTGAGCAGCGGCACGCCGGCCATCGCGGCGCTCGCCACCAGCGCCAGCGCGCCGGTGCGAGGCATGGAACGGATCAGGCCGTTCAAGCGACGGATATCGCGCGTCCCGGTCTCGTGGTCGACGACGCCCGCGGCCATGAACAGCGAGGCCTTGAACGTCGCGTGGTTCATGATGTGAAACACCCCGGCGACGGCGGCGAGCGAGCTGTTGAGCCCGAAGAGGAGCGTGATGAGGCCGAGGTGGCTGACGGTCGAGTAGGCGAGCACGCGCTTCAGATCGTTCTGGAACATTGCGATGTACGCGCCGAGCAGGAGCGTCGTCATGCCCGCGCCGCTGACGATCCAGAACCACAGCTCGGTCCCCGATAGCACCGGCCAGAGCCGCGCGAGCAGGAATACGCCCGCCTTCACCATGGTCGCCGAGTGCAGGTAGGCGGACACCGGCGTGGGCGCGGCCATCGCCCGCGGCAGCCAGAAGTGAAACGGGAATTGAGCGCTCTTGGTGAGCGCACCCAGCAAGATGAGGACGAGCGCGGCTGGGTAGAGCGGGTGTGCGCGCACGCGGTCGCCCGAGGCGAGGGCCACATCGAGCTCGTAGCTGCCGACGATGTGGCCGAGGATGATCACGCCTCCGAGGAGCGCGAGCCCGCCCGCGCCGGTCACGGTGAGCGCCATGCGCGCGCCCCGCTGCGCGTCCACCCGGTGATGCCAGTAGCCGATGAGCAGGAACGAAACGAGGCTCGTGAGCTCCCAGAAGACCACGAGCTGAACGAGGTTGCCCGAGACCACGACGCCCAGCATCGCGCCCATGAACGCGAGGAAGAGCGCGTATAGGCGCGCCACCGGATCCTCGGGGGACATGTAGTAGCGCGCGTACAGGCAGACGAGGGCGCCGATGACGGTGATGAGCACGGCGAACATCCACGCGAACCCGTCGATCCGAAGGACCAGATCGAGGCCGAGCGAAGGTACCCACGAGATCGTCTCGCGGATCACGCCCCCGTCACGCACCCGCGGGAACAGGCTGATGACCCAGGCCGCCGCGCCGGCCGACACGAGCCCTGCGCAAGCCGCGAGCTCGGACCGCGCCCGCGTCGGCAGGATCGCGGTGAGCACGCTTCCAAGAAATGGCAAGAGGAGCAGGGCGACCGCGGGCATGGCGCGCGAGTGTACTGGCTGACCCAGCCGGTTTCAGCCATATCCCGCGGTTCTCAAGCTGCGGTGCGACCTCGTCGGCCCGGGGCCGGAGGCCGCGCCGGCTACTTCTTCGCCGCGTCCTTCAGCCGCGCCTTCAGCTTGCCGGCGTAGCCCTCCTTGTTCTCCTGCTTCACCCGGCCGATCGCCAGCGCGTCCGCCGGCACGTCGCGGGTCACGGTGGTGCCCGTCGCCACGTAGGCGCCCGCGCCGATCTTCACCGGCGCGACGATCTGCGAGTCGCTGCCGATGAACGCGCCGGGGCCGATCTCGGTCCGGTGCTTCCGGAAGCCGTCGTAGTTGCAGAAGATCGTCCCGGCGCCGACGTTGGCGCCCTCGCCGATGTCGCCGTCGCCGAGGTAGGCGAGGTGGTTCGCCTTCGCGCCCTTGCGGACCACCGTCTTCTTGGTCTCGACGAAGTTGCCGATGTGCGCGTCGGCCTCGATCTGGCTGTCCGGGCGGAGGTGCGAGAACGGCCCGATCTGCGCGCCGGCGCCGATCGACGACTGCGACGCGACGGTGTACGGCTTCACCGAGGCGCCCGCCTCGACGACCACGTCCGTGAGCACCGAGCCCACGTCGACGCGCGCGCCCGCGCCGATCCGCGTCTGGCCTCGCAGCACCGCCGCGTGCTCGATCACCGCGTCCGGCTCGACGACCACGCCGGCGTCGACGCGGGCGCTCGTCCGGATCGTGACGCCGCTCCGGCGCAGCCGGTCGGCGATGCGGCCGTAGAGCACCTCCTCGGCGGCGGCGAGCTGCGCGCGATCGTTGATGCCCACGAGCGAGCCGGCGTCCCGCGCCACGACCACCGCGGCGCCGCCGGCCTTCGCCGCCTGCGCGACGATGTCGGTCAGGTAGAGCTCGCCCTGCGCGTTGTCGGTCGTCAGCCCGGCGAGCGCGCGCTCGAGGAAGGCGCCGCGGGCGAGGTACACGCCGGGGTTGACCTCGGTGATCGCGCGCTCCTCGGGGCTCGCGTCCTTATGCTCGCGGATGCCGATCACGCGCCCCGCGCCGTCGCGCAGGATCCGGCCGTAGCCCGTCGGATCGGCGACCTGCGCGGTGAGCATCGCCATCGGCGCGTCGCCCGCGCCGTCGAGCGCCCCGCGGAGCTGCGCGAGCTGCTCCGGATCGAGCAGCGGCGTGTCGCCGCACAGGATCAGCACCGCCTCGGCGGTCGCCTGGAGGTGCGGCATGGCGCAGCGGACCGCGTCGCCGGTGCCGCGCTGCTGGGGCTGGAGCGCGGTGCGGACGTTCTTTCCCTGGGCGCCGAACGCCCTGTCCAGGTAGGCGGAGACCTCGTCGCGGCCGTGGCCGACGACGACCACGACGTCCGAGGCGCCCGCGGCGAGGGCCGCGTCGACGACGTAGTGGATCATCGGCCGGCCGCAGAGCTCGTGGAGCACCTTCGGTCGGGCGCTCTTCATCCGAGTCCCTTGTCCGGCAGCGAGAACGACAGCGGTGAGCGGGGTGGGTTGGGCGGTCGCCATCGCCCCGGAGCCTATCACCCTCCGCCCCGCCGCCGTCCCCATCGCGCACGGCGAGCCTGGAAAACGCGCACTATGTCCTCATCGCCCTCACCCGCGCGGGCGGGAAGCGCTACGCGGCTCCGGCGGAATCGTCTACCCTGGCGCCGTCTCGGGGAGGTTTCCTCATGCGCACGCGTACGCTGCGTTCCTCGGCCGCTGGTGTGCTTCGGCTGGCTGCGCTCGCCGCGTCCGGCGCGGTCGCCGTCTCCTGTCACGAGCCGCTCGACACGGCGCGGAGGGCGCCCCCGAAGGCGACGCTGGGCGACGACGTCTTCGGCGTGCTCTGCGACCGCGTGGGGGCGTCGAGCCTCTACGAGGACCACACGGGCGCGTCGTACCAGCGCGTCTGCCACTACGACGACGCGGGCGTTTACCTGGACGAGGTCGACATCTTGCTGCTGCCGCCCGTCTCCGGCGAGCGGGCGGAGCGGGCGCGCAGGCTCGGCGTGGCCAAGGTCGAGGCCATGGCCCGGTGGCGCAAGGACCTCGTGCGCGCCGTCAACGCCGCGGTCCCGGACGTCGAGATCGCCAACGTCGCGGCCGGCGAGGGGGGCGGCAAGATCCGGCTGCGCGACGCCTTCCTGAGCCTGTCGCAGACGATCGCCCCGCTCTACGAGGCGAACCCGTTCGATCCGAGCCCGGAGGCGAGGGCGGTCCTGCCGGCGTCGACGCAGGGGATGGGGCGGCTCCTCGACGCGCTCATCCACGGCAGCGAGGAGAGCGCGGCCCGGGTCGAGGGGGAGGAGAAGGCGCGGCGAGAGCGGGCGCCGATCGACTGCGACCGGGAAGGGGAGGGGGTGGGGGAGGGGGGCGCGGTCGCCTGCGCCCTCTCCGGGATCTGGGGGCGAACGGGGTATCGCTCGGCGGACGCGGGGCTCGGCGCGGCGCGCGCGGCGCTCGCGTACCCGGGCCTGCGCCCGATGACCGTGGCGGCGCTCGACGCGATCGGCCCCGGCGGCCCGGGGGCGCCCGCGCTCCAGGCGCTCTTCGCGGCCGGCAAGCGCGAGCTGGCCGCGCTCTCGCCGGAGGAGCGGGCGCCGCTCTCGGTCGACGCGCCCACCGCCCAGCCGAACCGCCCGCGCACGCTCTTGGAGCTCGCGCAGGCGGCGCTGCTCGCCGAGGACGACGCGTTCGCGTCGCCGCCGTCGAGCTTCGTCGCCCGCCGCGACCGGCGCGGGTGGGTCCTCCCGCAGGGCGGCGGGGTCCCCGCGCCGTTCGCCGACGCCGACGGGGACGGGCTCGCCGACGTCGACGCCTCCGGCAGGTTCGTCGACGAGCGCGGCGAGCCGCTCGCGATCGACCCGCCGTTCGCCATCCCCGGCGTCACCCCGCCGCCGCGGGACGACTTCGGGCGCCTCTCGCCGGAGCTCTACGCCTACGTCGATGCTTCGAGGACGCTCCTCGGCGCGGCGCTGCGCGCGATCGTGCCGCTCGTCGACGGGACCCGGTACGCGCGCAAGGACGACCCCGAGCCGTGGAAGACCGAGCACGAAGGGCTCATGTACGCCCTCGCCGGCTCGATCCTGCTCTTCGGCGACCGCGAGGAGGCCTGCTACGACTTCCGGACCGACACGGTCTTGCCGCCGGACCCGACGTGCGAGGAGCGCGACGGCCGCCTGTCGTACCGCCGCTTCCGCGGCGAGGACTCGCCGCTCGCCGACCTCGCGCACGCGGTCGGCCAGGTGCTCGCCGACAAGGACTCGGACGTCCTCCTCCTCACGCTGATCGATCTGCTCGAGAACCACGAGGCGGAGCTCGCCCGCATGATGGGCGCGGCGCTGCGCATCCGCGATCTCGCCCGGGAGCACGACCGGCTGGCCGCCGAGGGCAAGGAGCCGGCGGCGCAGCTCGACGGCGAGGCGCCGCTCTGGGACGAGGTGGCGGCGGTGCTCGACCGGGCCGTCGAGCAGCCGGGGCTCGTGCCGCGCCTCGTCGAGGCGCTCGCGAGCGACGCGCTCCTCGCCCCGCACGGCAGGGCGAAGCACGCGGGCGACGCGATCGCGGCGATGCTCAGGTACCGCGATCAGTATGCGTACGACCCGGAGGACCTGAACGGTCCGGCGATCAACCTCTCGGTCGGGGCGCCATCGACGTCCGATCCGAAGACGCCGGTGGACCCGACGAAGCCGAAGATCGGCGACAACCGCTCGGCCATGGAGCGGCTGATGCACCTGATGCACGACACCGCCGGGGTGAGGCAGTGCAACAAGCGGGACACGGAGCTGAGCGTGTTCGGCGTCTCGGTGTCGTGCCCCGGGTGCGATGCGCCGTGCGAGCTGTTCCAGATCGACGACCTGGCGGCCTTCTACCTCGACTCCCTCCTGCCCGAGGGGCATCCCAAGAAGGCGGAGCTCAAGATCAAGCCCTCGGTCCTCTCGGCCCTCGTTCCGGATTCGGTGCTCGAGTTCTCCAGCGGCATCGACGGGTTGACGAGCCACCCCACGCCGGCCGCGCTGAGCCGGCTCATCTACTTCGGGGCCGACTCGGACGAGTTCCCGAACCTCGTCGATCTCGACCCGCTGCGCGAGCTGACCAACGAGACGACGAACGATTTCATCTCGGGGACGCTCGAGCCGGCCGGCACGATCCACTGCCCGAAGAACGAGCTGGGCGTGAACGAGTGCAGCTCCCCGGAGAACCTGATCCGGATCCGCCACCCGGGGACGACCTTCCTCATCGAGCGGCTCGGGCTCGGCGCGTACCTGAGCCCGATCGTGGCGGCGTTCGCCGAGGTCGCCCCGGACACCACCGGGGAGGCGATCTTGATCGATCTCTTCAGCACGGCGTACCGGCACTGGCCGGGCAAGGAGCACGGGCCGGAGTGCATCAAGGCCGGCTCGCCGGCGACCAACACGGCGTACTGCTCGGAGGCGGGGGCCAACACGTACGAGCCGCTCATGGCCGACGCGCTCCAGGCCGAGGACGTCCTGGCGTCGTCGGTGGCGTTCGCCCGGACGCTGGCCGACCGATCGGCCCCGGTGACGGTGCAGCGCGGCCCCGGGGCCGCGGCCGAGCCGCGGCAGACCTGGACGAAGGCGCAGGCGATCGAGAAGCTCGCGCGGATCTTCTTCAGCACCCGCTACGCGGGCAACGTGGGGATGGTCGATCGCCACGGAAAGAAGCAGGCGACGTGGGCCGACGGTCGGACCCAGGACCAGCTCACCGGGTTCACCCTGCTCGCGGACGCGCTGAACGGCATCGACGCGCGCTTCGCGGAGAGCGCCGCGCCCGACGCCGCGGCGCGGAAGGGCCAGTGGGAGCGGGCCACGAGCGAGCTCGTCGACGCGCTCCTCGCGGTCGAGGGGTCGGGGCCGGAGACCCGGTTCAAGAACCGCGCGCTCCCGAGGATGGGCGCCGTCGCCCTGCGCGTCCTCCGCGAGCAGCTGAACGCGCGCTGCCCCGATCGCGAGAGGACCGGGCGGTGCGCCTGGGCCCAGGAGGAGCTCGGCGCGAAGGTGAGCGACCTCGTGAGCCACCCGCTGTTCGCCGCGGCGGTCGACGTGTCGGAGGCGATCCGCGCCCACGAGCCGGCGCGGCGGGAGCTCGAGCGGTTCCTCACCTACCTGCTCGACGCCGGCGCCGACGACGCCCCGCTCCGCGCGCTGCTGCCGGCGCTGGCCGACGTCCTGCAGCTGCTCGGCGACGAGGACACCCTGATCCCGGTCCTGAAGGCCGCGTCGACCGCGCTGACCCCGGAGGGCGACCGCGGCGGCCCGGGCGCGGCCGACGCGGGGCTCGCGGCGCTCAAGGCGCTCAACGACGACCGGTACGACCGGTACCACGCGATGGATCACGTCCTCCCCGGGCTCGTGACGCCGATGAAGGACGACGGCCGCGCGCCGCTCGAGGTGTTCGTCGACGCGTTCGCGGACGTGCACCGCGTGGAGGCGGCGAGCGGCGAGCCCCTGGCGGCGGAGGACTACCGGCAGGTCCTTGTCTCGCTCCGGGACTTCCTCACCGACGAGACCCGCGGGCTCGAGCAGATCTACGCCATCCTCCGGAAGCGGCCCGTCGAGTGAGCCGCGCGCACGACACCGCGCTCCGCGCCGCGCTCGCCGCGGCGTCCGCCGCCGGGGCGCTCGCGCTGCTCCCGGGCGACGCGGGCGCGGCCGGGCTGTACTTCACCGATCGCGGCGTCCGCCCGCTGTCGCGCGGCGGGGCATACATCGCCGGCGGCGACGACCTCGGGGCGATCGCCTACAACCCCGCGGGCGTCTTCGAGGCCGGCACGCAGATCCTGGTCGACGCCGGGCTCTTCGAGTGGCGCAGCGAGCACACGCGCCAGGCGATCGTGCGGCAGGTCGACCCGAACACCGGCGAGCCGACGGCCGCGAGCTTCGTGCAGACGATGGAGCCCGTCACCGGCAGCGCGCCGGTGCTGCCGATCCCCACGCTCGGCGCGTCGTTCCGGGTCGATCCGCGGTGGGTGGTCTGGGGCGGCGTGTGGACGCCGTACGCGGCCCTCTCCAGCTACCCGGAGCAGGTGAAGGGCGCGCCGGCGCCGCAGCGGTATGCGCTGCTCACCCTCGAGGGCTCGGCGCTCGCGTTCGTCGGGGTCGGCGCGGCGTACGCGCCGTCGCCCAGGTGGCGCCTCGGCGCAGGGATCGGCGCGGTGGTCGGCACGTTCAACAGCCGCGTGATCGTCTCCGGGTGCGTCCCGGAGCGGATGTTCTGTGCGCCCGAGGATCCGGAGTGGGACATCGAGTCCGAGCTCGCGGTCGCCCCGATCGTGGCGCCGACGGGCCAGCTCGGGGCGCTCTTCATCCCGACCCCGGCGTGGCGCATCGGCCTGGCCTTCCAGCTGCCCGCCTGGGTGCGCGCGCCCGCCACCTTCCGGGCGCGGCTCCCCGCGGCGCCCGTCTTCGAGCGCGCCGTCCAGGAGGGCGAGGACGCCGACGTCTCGTTCGATCTGCCCTGGATCCTCCGCGCCGGCGTCGAGGCGCGGCCCGTGGAGGACCTGCGCGTGGAGCTCGGGCTCGGCGTCGAGGGGTGGGGCATGCACGACGAGGTCGTGGTCGAGCCCGACGGGGTGGTGCTCCGGAACGTCGCCGGCTTTCCCGAGGAGTTCCGCGTGCCTCCGGTCACGCTCCCGCGGCGGTTCGAGGCGTCGTTCTCGGCGAGGCTCGGGGGCGAGTACGCGTTCGAGGCCGCCGGCAAGCGGTGGGCGCTGCGCGCCGGCGTGAGCCTCGAGCAGAGCGCCGTCCCGCCCGAGTACGTGTCGGTCCTCACGATCGACGCGCCGAAGCTGACGACGGCGCTCGGCTTGGGCGTACACCTCGGTCGATGGCGCCTCGACGCGACCTACGCGCACGCGTTCGCCGCGGACGTGCGGGTCGATCCGAGGGAGGCGCGGCTCCCGCAGATGAGCCCGGTGCAGGGGAATCCGCCGGAGAACCCGAACATGATCAACGGCGGCGCGTACAGCGTGCGCGCGAACGTGGTCGGGCTCGGGGTGGCGTACACGTTCGAGGACGCGGCGGGCGAGCCGAAGGCGCAGACGACGAGCGAGCCGAAGGCGCCGCGCTGACGTGCCGTGACGGCCGCGCCGCGCCGCCGGGGGACGAGCGTCGCTAGACGGCCCGCAGCTCGCGCAGGCGCTCCGTGAGCCGGGGCTCGTCCAGCCAGCTCAGGTCCTTGTCCACGCTCGTCTCGATGCGGTTGCTGACCTGCTTGCTCACCGTGCCGCGGAGCAGGCCGAGGAAGTGCGGCGGCGCGATGAGCACCAGCGAGTCGTAGGCGTGCTCGTTGAGACCCTTCTCCAGCACCTCCGCGAGCTCCTGGGCGAACTTCTGCTTCTCGACCTCCTTGGGATCGGTATCGGGCGCCGCGCCGGGCCGGCCGAGGTACGTGCCGCCCCCGCCGCCGCTGATGTTGCCGTTCCCGCCCGGGGTGCCGTTCGGCTTCCGCCCGTGCGCGTCGGCCATCAGATCCCGCACGCGCGCCCGGCTCTCGTCGTGACTGTAGGACTCGAGCAGGGTAAAGCCCTTGCCCGCAGGCTCTTCACGATAGAGCTGGGCACGGCTTGCGTCGGAGACCAGGATCCACGTCTTCCGTGCTGCCTTGCTTGCCATAAGCCTCCACAGGGAATCAACGCTTCCCTTGGGTTACGTTAAAGACCGACCCCCTCCATCGCAAGCGGCCAGAGAGCCCAAACCGACGAGATTCGACCGGATTGCACGCGAGGGCGCGGGATCGAGCGGGCTCATCCACTTTGATGTGCGTGAATTCGAGGAGAACGGGAGAGGGCGAGAGCGGCTCAGGAAGTTGTTGAGTGAGAAATACGGCCTTCGGTGTACTAGCCGAGGCCGCGGCGGGTGGCTCGGGTTGTCGCGCGACAGAGGTGCTCGCCCTCACGCTGCGCGCCGGCCGCCGCGCCGAGAAGCTCTGTCCGCCCGATGTCCTGCCGGGGGGCCGGGCTTCGGCAGCTTCGCGGTGGCCTCGCGCCGGCGGCCTCAGCCTTGTTTCCTGGGACCTCCGCCCCGCTCCGCACCCCGGCGTCCGCTCCGCCGCCGCCGCCGCAGCTCCGCGCGCCAGCAATCTCCGGCGGGGCTGCTCGGTCTGGTGCCAGCACACGGGGGGCGAGCACGGGGTAGACCGGGCGCCCGGTGACCGGGCGCCCGGGCGCCCGGGCGTCGTAGTCGCCGTCGTATGGACCCGCTACCCGCCCTAACCTTCGCCTACCTTGACCTTCTCCATCCATTCTCCCATCGTGATGACACCCCCTGATTGTTCGGGCCGTCCGTGGTCTTTGGGCGGCAGGACGTCTTGCATCAGATCGATGCGCTTCCACTCGGCGAGCGGGGTCTCACACGCGTCCTTCGGCACGTACCGAGACGGGGCCACCTTGGTGTACCGGTGAACATAACGCGGGCAGTTGATCCATACGTCCGACACCGTGACCCGTACGATGAGATCGGCTTCCTTGTACTCCGCGAGCAGCGGATCGTCCGTGTGCACCGACGCCGCCCCCTGAAGACGCAGGCGCAGCGGGTTCTCGAAGTCGATGAACAACATCCCGATCTGCGCGTTGCCCGCGATATTGCCCATCGAGAAGAACATGCCGTTGCCGTCGTAGCTGGGGAACACGACGGTCTTGGGATCGATCACCTTCACGAACCCGGGGGCCCCCCCTTTGTACGAAACGGTGGGCCGGCCTTGGTGATCGATCGTCGACAGGAAGAACATGTCCCGCGCTTCGATGAAGGCCTTGTTGTCGTCCGTGACCTCGGGCTGGACCACGAGCTGTTCGACGCGGTCCGCCAGCTTGCTGGTGTTGAATCGCTCCTGCAAGGCGCGATGCTGCTCACCGTAGAATCGGCTCATCGTTCTCTCCTCTCTGTTTCGTTCTTCGTCCCGATACGAAGATACACGCGCGATCTTGCGCCCCGTCTCATTCGAGCTCCACGGCGACACGCCGCGCGTCGGCGCGCGCATGATCGCGGTCTGAGCCGGCGCCGCTCGCGGCGGCGTTCGCCGCGCGCACCATCGCGCAGAGCGCCCGGTTGATCGCCCGCGTCATGTCCGGACGTTCGCTGAGCAGCGCATAGAAGTCGCCCTGTTCCAGCCGGAAGAGGCGCGTCCTCTCGACGGCGGTCACGCTCGCGGCGCGCGGGCTCGCGTCGAGGAGCGAGAGCTCGCCGAATACCTGGTGCGTGCCGAGCTGCTGGAAGGTGCGGTCGCCGTCGTGCACGCGCACGCGCCCCGACGCGACGACGTAAAGGCAGTCGCCGAGCTCGCCCTTCTCCACGACGCGCTCGCCGGGCTCGACCTCCCGCTCGGTGAGGAGCGCCGCCACGCCTGCGAGCACCTGGTGGGGAATCGCGCGGAACAGGCTCGCCTGATGCAGCACCATGACCTTGTCGATGGTCGTGTAACCGGCCGTCTTCGACGGGGCGCCCAGCCGCGCGGCCGCCGTCTCTGCGACCAGCGGGTCGGGATCGTTCACGGCCCGCTCGATCGCTCCCCGCGCCGCGCCAGACTCCGGGTCGAGCGCGCGCAACGCGCAGGCGCGAAGCCACGGGCTCACCCACGCGTAGCGGCCCATCGCGAGCTCCACCAGGCGCTCGGCGCGCGGGCGCTCGGAGAGCGTCCGGCCGCGCAGCAGGACCTCGGGTGAGGTAAAGAGCTGAGCGACGAGCTCGTTGTGCTCGGAGGAGAGCGCCGGCGCGAGGGTGTCGAGCGCATGCGAGCGCCATCGCGGGTCGCCCACCTTCATCGGCAGGCTCGCGCGATCCAGGACCTCCGCGGGATACGAGAACGCGCCGAGGAGCGACATCACGCGCCGGCAGCAGCCATCGCGCAGGTGGTCGAGCGCGGCATCCACGAGCGAGCCCGGATCGTCGGTCCACACGTCACAGGCGGCGGCGAGCATCTCGGCGCCCTGCGAGGATACGTCGCGCAGCCGCGCATCCGCGACGTCCTCGCCGTGCTGCTCGCCCATGTAGTACTCGGTGAGCACCGCGCCCACCACGCCCTGCTCGGTATTCCGCGTGACCGCGAAGAGATGATAAAGGATATGCACGCTCCTCGCGATCATGACGTGCTCGAAGCGCCGCGCCCTGGAGAGCCGCGCCTCGCCCGCGAGGTCCATGCCCTGCGCGAGCAGCGTCGCTCCGGCGAACGCATCGTCCACGCCGACGCCGAAGCGATACCAGGCGTTCTGCAGCGCCTCACCGATGATGGCGTATTCGATGGCGTCGTTGCCCGGAACGGTCCCGCACCAGACGGGCTTTTCGCCGCCCAGGCGCAGGCTCTGGAAACCGCCGACCCACGTCGCGACGATGTCGGTCGCATCGCGGCTGGAGCTCTCCTCGTGGTAGAAGTCCACGAGCCGGCGGCGATCCACGGCGTCGAACGGCACGCCCATGGCGTACAGGATCTTCAGCAGCAAGCTCACGGGGCTCAGCTTCGCGAGCACGTCGCGCGTGGCGAGGCGCTTGCCGCCGAACTCGAAGGTCTGTGGCAGCGGCCCCTCGATGTGGTAGCGCGTGATGGACTGGTCCGGGAGGCGGCACTCCACCACGAGCCAGTCGTGCGGAATGGCGAGCTCGCGGTCGCCCACGCGCCAGGCGAGGACGGGCGAATCGTCCGCGCGCTGCATCGGCCGCGTGAAGATCGACGCGTCGATGTTCGATACGAAGCACGGGAGCGAATCGGGAATCTGATCGCGGCCGTCCGAAAGGATCGCCGCCGCGAAGGCCTCGCGCATTCCCGGCGGGCAGCCGTAATTGGATTCGACATATTCGGCGGTGTGGTCCTCGGGGTCGGCGAAGAACGAGTCGAGCGTCGGGTCCTGCGCCACCGCCGCGCGGCCGAGCGTGCGAATCCGCACCACGTTGTCCTGCCCCACGAGCGCCTCCCGCAGGCCCGAGCGCCCGCCGGTCGCCTCGACGATCGACTCGAAGCGGATCATCACGCCGGAGCGCACGCGCGCGATCGTGTCGTGCTGCCAGCGCATCATGCCGACCGCGGTATCGGCCGCGCTGAGCGTGTCCGCGCAGTGCAGCTCGATCTCGCCCGACCGCACCACCGCCGCGCTGATTCGCCGCGCGACCGCGCCCATGTAAATGACGACGCCGAGCTTGAGCGCGACGCCGTGCAGGAAGGTCTGGATGTCGGCAAGCTTGATCCCGCGCTTGCCGCGGTACTCGGAGAAGTCGTAGGTCATGCGCTCGGGCATTCCGAGCGAAGCCATGAGGTGCGCGACCTCCTTGTACACGCCGATCAGGCGGTTCCGGCCATACACCTCGCGCTGCTCGCAGACGACGACCTCGTGGTCCCGGAGCCGAAGCTGAATCGCCGCCATGAGGCCCGCAGGCCCTGCGCCCAGGATGAGCACGCGCTTGCGGGGAATGCCCGGATCGACCGAGGCCGAGACGAGGCGCTTGCGGTGGCGGAGCAATCCGTCGACCGAGAAGCTCAGCTCCTCCAAAGTGTCGTCGCAGGCGAGGAACGCCACGTCGCCGGACGGGCATGCGAGCGCGGGCAGCCGGTCGCCGATCGCGTCGAGGTCCATGGGCACGGCATCGAAGGGGCGACCGAACGCCCGCGACTCGAGCATCGCGCGCACCTCCGGCGGCAGCGGGCTGCTGCGCACGAGCGCGCGACTGTGACTGGTGCGGGGCGGCGCCTCATGGAGCGTGGAAAGGATCGAAACGCCTTCTTCCATGGGCGACGGAAGCGGGGCCGCGTCTCGCCGCAGCGGCTCGCCCCTGCGGGCGCGCTGCCAAAGGGGGGAGTTGCTGGGGACGGCGCTACGGGGAGAGAACGAGACGAACGAACGGTCGGACACGGACGACATGAGTCTTCCCCCTGGGGATGGAGTGTGCTGAGGTCATGAGAGCGGAGACGGCGAACTGGATGCAGCCGAGAGCTTCGAGGTGCGCGACCGTGAGAGGTTCGCCCGCACAAGGTGACTCCGACCTGTCAGGAAATTTCCGCCCAAGACCGACAGTTGACGTGGCGTACAAGAAGTACGATCCACCGATCCGCCTAGAAAAATCAAGTGCCACCACGCAGGAAGAGAGCGGCATATGCCTCGATGGCAGTGCCCGCCGGCCGCTCCGTGGAACGATCTTCGGCCGGACGTTCGTCGAGCTATCGATGGGCGCGCAGCCAGGCCGATCGAAACCGATCTCCCCGATCACCGATCGCGCCTGGCGTTGAGCCACCGCAGCTTGTCGGGATTGGCCATCGCCCGGATGGCGCGCACCACGCCGCCGTCGATCTCGAGCGTGATGACGACGCGGATCGCGGCGTCCGCGCCGCCGCGCAGGAGGAGCGCCGGCTCGCCGTTGACGTCGCCGTTCGCCCCGTCAAAGGGCCGGCCGGAAGCCGCGGAGTCGAGGCGACGAAGCGCGCCACCGCCTCGCGGCCGCGCAACGGCGCCAGCACGGCGCCGGGAAACCGCCCGCCGCCGTCGGCGTCGAGCGCGACGTCCTCCGCGAGCAGGTCGACCAGCCCGCGCAGATCGCCCGAGCCCACGCTGTAGGCGAAGCGCGCCACCAGCTCGCGGTGGGCCTCCGGGGTGGGCGGAGAGCGCGGCCGCTGCCGTTCGAGGGCGGGCGTGCGGCGTTCCTGCCGGGCTCGGCGTGCCTCGGGCCAGGGGGCTCAGCTCGTCTTGATCGTGAGCTCGTTGCCGCGCCCCGCCTCGAACGGGAGCGACTGGGAGAGATAGCCGTTCCGCGGGTCGCGCACGTAGTCGATATAGCCCGAGGCCTGCTCGAACGCGTTCTCGCCGATGATGATCGCGCCAGGCTTCAGGTGCGGCTCGAGCAGCTTGAGGACGTCGAGATAAAGGGTGAAGGCGCCGTCGAGCAACACCAGGTCGACATCGCCGGCGATGCCAGACTTGAGGGTCTCCCGAGCGTCGCCGGCCCGGAGCTCGACGAACTCGGACAGCCCGGCGGCGGCGACGTTCGCCCGCGCCCGCTCGACCTTGCTGGGCACGAGGTCGGTCCCGATCAAGCGGCCGCCGCCCATATCGCGGAGCGCGGCAGCCAGATAGATCGTGGAGACCCCCATCGAGGAGCCGAACTCCACGATGCGCTTGGCCTTGCACGCGCGGGCGCACATGTAGAGGAAACGTCCGAACTCCGGGGAGACATTGAGGAAATTCTCCGCGAACCCGTCATACGTGCCTTTCAGATCGCTGGCTTCGTCCTCGAGGACCTGGGTGATCATCTCTTCTCGGGTGGCCGCCTCGCTCTGGGCGCTGGCGGCCAGCGGCGCGTCGGCCGCCTCCGCTTCCTGATGAAGACGCTCGAGGACCTCTGCGACCTGGCCGTTGCTGATTGAATTCATGTCTGCGTTCCCTTTCTTTCTGAATGAACGACCATGACCATGTGAGGTTGGTACCGTTTGACAACCGAGTCGTCCAGGACAATATTGGGCTCGGTTTGAGACCTATGGAGCATCGATGAAGGGCTGCGGCCAGCCCCGGGATCGAGGAGCAAGCCGATGGAACTCCGCCACCTGCGCTACTTCATCGCCATCGCCGAGGAGGAGAGCTTCAGGCGCGCGGCAGAGAAGCTGCGCGTATCACAGTCGCCGTTGAGCCGTCAGATGCAGCAGCTCGAAGAGGAGATCGGCGCGGAGCTCTTCGAGCCATCGGGGCGCGGCGTGAAGCTCACGACCGCCGGGCGGCTGCTCCTGGACAGAGCGAAGACGATCCTCTCCGACGTGGACGCTGCGGCCAAAGAGGTGAGGGAGACGGCCGAAGGCCAGATCGGAACCGTCACGATCGGGTTCGAGAGCGGCTCTGCGTATATAGGCCCGCTGTCGACGATCCTCTCGCGGTTTCGGGAGCTGGCGCCTCGAGTCAACGTGGAGCTCGTGCCCATGAGCAGCGCCCAGCAGTGGGACGCCCTGGGCGCGGGGCAGATCTCGCTCGGCTATGGGAACTACGTCCCTGATGACTCCTCGCTCGAGAGCGTCGTGCTCGCCCGGCATCGCCTGGGGATCGTCGTGCCGAAGCAGCACCCGCTGGCGACCGCATCCACGATCAACGTCAAGGACCTGGCGACCGAGCCCGTGCTCATGGATCCGCGGAAGAGCAACCCTCGTCTGTACGACGACATCATCGCCGCCGTCCGCGCGCGCGGCGTGACCCTGAACGTGGCTTCGGAGATCCTCGACGGAGAAGCCCTGTTGACGCTCGTGGCGAGCGGCTTCGGATTGACCTTCGGCGCGGAGCCCGCGGCTCGTTTCCTCGCGGTCGGCACCGCGATCTGGAGGCCGGTCAGCGATCTCGGTCTGGAGATGCTCAACATCGCGATGTGGCGACCCGACGCGCCGTCTCTCCTGCTAAAGCCGCTCATTGACCTGGTGCGCGAGCTCGGCGTCGCTCCTCGCGATCGGGAGACGGGGCTGCGAAGACATGAGCGCGAGCGCCAGCGGCGACCGCGACGCGGGTAGGTGCGGTGAGCGGCGCCAGCAAGGGCGCGCTCCGCCGGCACCGCCCCGCGCCTCGTACCGGAGAACCCGCCCCTCGTCGGGCAAAACCCCTGCCTGGTCATCCGTCGCTCGATCCCGCCACGTCGTCTGGCAACGTGGCTGCCCTATGACATCCCGTACACGACGAGATCCTCTGCCGAGGGTCGTCGCCCTCACCGCGCTGGCTGCCCTCAACCCCGCATGCGGATCGAGCTCCGGTACGCCGGACGCGCCTGACGACCTCCGCGGCGAGCTGGAGCGCCGCCTCGACGCCGCGGCGATGGCCGGGTTCTCCGGATCGGCGCTGGTCACGGTGGACGGGGGCACGGTGCTGGCGCGCGGCTACGGCCTCGCGGACCGAGACGACGGCGTGCCCAACGTCACCGACACCGCGTACGATTTCGGCTCCGTCATGAAGGACCTCACGGCGGCGGCCATCTTCAAGCTCGAAGGCGAGGGCAAGCTCAGGGTGACCGACTCGCTCGCTACCCTCTTCGACGACGTGCCCGCCGACAAGGCCGAGATCACCGTCCTGCAAGTCGTCCAGCACAGCGCCGGGTTCGACGAGTACCACGACACCGAGGGAGACTTCGAGCCCATGGCGCGCCTCGAAGCCCGCCGGCGGATCTTCGCGCAGGAGCTGCGGTTCGAGCCGGGGAGCGAGGTCGAGTACTCGAACTCGGGCTACACGTTGCTGGCCGACATCGTCGAGACCGTCTCGGGGCGAGGGTTCACCGACTACGTGCGCGACGAGCTCCTGACGCCGGCCGGGATGCAACACAGCGGCTTCTTCGGCGACCCGGTGTGGGAGCGGGTCGACACCGCCATCGGGTACGGCGAATCGACGTTCGGGAGTAACGACCCGGCCGCGTGGCCGTACACGTGGTCGCTGGTCGGCAACGGCGGGCTGGTCACGACGGTCTCCGATCTGGAGCGCTGGCTGGTCGCCGTCTGGGGCGGGGACGTGCTGGCCCCGGCCGCGCTCGACGCCTACCGGACGCTGTACCTCTCGGGCGCGAGCTTCGAGGGCAAGACGGTGTACGGCTACGCCGGGGGCAGCGACTTCGGCTTCGGGGGGTACGCGGCGGACTGCCCGGAGGCGAACACCCGCGTGATCCTCGGGACGAACGCGTCCGACGCGTTCGATATCGAGCAGCTCGGGGGCGAGCTGGCCAAATTCGTTCTCTCGGCGAAATAGGACGAGCTCAGCCTGGTTGACGGATGCCCACGGTGTTCTCCAGCAACTGCTGCCGGACCTCCCGCGCCCGATCGCGCGACACGGGGACGCGGAGCGTGGGGCCGACCTCGACGAACAGCTCTCCCGCGAGCCGGCTCAGCCCCTGCACGTGCGCGGGGGCGATGAGCCAGTTGCGGTGCACGCGCAAAACGCGGCTGCCGAGGGCGGCCCCGAGCGCGTTGAGGGAGAGGTCCATCGAGAATACACCATCGACGTGGTGGACGTAGGTGAGGCGATCCTCGGTCTGAAATGCAAACATGCCATCGAGGTCCAGGAAGACGAGGCTGTTGCTCTTCCGGGCGACCAGGCGCCGCCGCGCGGCGCCATGGGTCGGCGGCCGGCGCCGCTCGAGCAGCCGTGCCGCGCACGTCGTGACGCGATCGAGCGCGAAGGGCTTCAGGAGATAGTCGACGACGCCCAGCTCGAACCCGTCGAGCGCATACTGCGCCGAGGCGGTGGCGAGCACCACCGCCGGGGGGCTCGCCAGGCCGGCGAGCGACCGGGCGAAGTCGAGCCCCGAGCGATCCCCGGGCCGATCGACGAGGCGGACATCGACGAACGCGACCTCGATGCCGAGCTCAGGGCGCTCGAGCACCTCTCGGGCATCCTCGACGCTCGTCACCGCCGCGATGTCCCCGAAGCTTCCAGTGTCGCGCAGCAGCTCTACCAGGAAGTTGCGCGCCGGCCATTCGTCTTCGATGATCAGGGCGGACAGGGGCTTCATGCGCTCCTCCTTGGCAACACGATCTCGACGCGTGTCCGGCCTGGCTTCGCGTCGACCCGCAGCGATGCGTGGGCGGACTCGAGGGCCATGCGGCGCCGCACCAGGTCCAGACCCCGGCCCCCGGGCCGGGCGGCGCCCGGGTCGAAGCCGGGCCCGTCATCCTCGACGGTGCAGCGCAAGCGGTCCGCGTCGTCGGCGATCCGCAGGGCGACACGGCCGCGGCCCGGCCGACGGAGCGCGCCGTGATGAACCGCGTTCTCCAGCAGCGGCTGCAGCAGCAATGCCGGAAGGACGCAGTCCTCCGCCGACCGGTCCACGTCCCACTCGAACGCGAGCCGCCCGACGTGCCGAGACTCCAGGATCCGAGCGAAGCCCCGGAGCCAGCTCACCTCCTCGCGCACCGTGTGATGGTGCCGTCGCGACTCCTGCATGGCGTCTCGCAGCAGGTCGCCGAGCGTCGCGATGAGGTCGCGGGCTTCGCGCGGCTCTTCGGTCACGAGGCCTGCGATCGTGTTGAGGGTGTTCAGCACGAAATGGGGCTCGAGCGCGGCGCGGATGCGCGCGAGCTCGGCCTCCTGGCGGAGCGCGTGTCGCTCCTGCTCCAGCCTTCGCTCGGCGCCGATCCGGCGCGGCAGCTCGACGAGCAGGGCCCAGAAGCCGAACAGCGCGTCACCGTCGAAGAAGCCGACGACGGCGGTGGCCCCGAACGTCTGCCGCGGGCCTTCGGCGAAGGAGCCGGGGAGCGCCATGACGAGCAGGAGGGCGGCGAGGTGGATCAGCGAGCTGGCGATCCCGGCCGTGAGCGCGAGGGTCAGCAGTTGCCGCCAGACCGGCGTGCGCTGCGTGTCGAGCCTGTGCGCCACCGCCGTGAGCGCGCCGAGGACCGCCGACACCCACGCCGCGATCCCCAGCGCCTCCCGGGCGTCGAGCCTGCTGGTGCTGACCCAGTCGAGCAGCCAGAGCACGGCTGTCGTGATCAGCACGGCCTTGCCGAGGTGGGCCTTCCCGTGGCTGGAGGGCTCGTGCGCCGCCGCCGCGGCGCCACCCGTCTGGGCTAGCATGGTCCGGGCTGGGCCATGGGTTCGTGGGAAACGACATCACGGGAACGTGGCGTCCGCAACGTCATCGCCGCGCGCGACGATCGGCGAAGGAGAGGCGCCGTGCCCCCGCGTGTCCTGTCAGGCGCCCTGAACGGCGCTCACCGGCGCTCCCACGTTCGTCGCCGCCGTGCGTCACGCGCCAGCAACGCCGCGAGCGCGGCGCGTCCGGCCGTTCGCGGTGATCCGCGACCGGATCGCGAGCGCCTACCGGCGCCGACGCCGGAGAACGAGCGCAGAAGCGACCAGCGAGAGAGCGGCGGCGAGCCCGCCGTTCCGAGTGCCCGCGCCCGTCCGGCAAGCGCACGAGCCGCTTGAATCGTCGCCGGCCGCGTCGTTCCCACCCGAGCCACTGGCAGCTTGCGTGCTGTCGTTGCCACCGCTGCCAGGCCCACCGGAGGGATCGGCGCTGCCGCCGCTGCCCGAGCCAGCGGTGCCGGTCGCTCCGCCGGTGCCTCCGGTGGCCGAGCCGCCGCTGCCCGACATCGCGCCCCCGGCGCCGCCGCTGCCGCCGGCACCGCCTCCGCCGCCTCCGTCACCCCCGTCACCCGGCATCGTGGGTCCGGTAAACCGCCACCAGTTGAACTTGAAGAGGTCGCCGTTGCCGCCGACGAACTTCAGGAACAAGTCGTGTTTCCCGCTGCCCCCGCTGACCGCACAGGTCTTGGTGGTCCAGGACGACGCGCCCGAGACGTCGCACGTCCCGAGCAGGGTGCCGTCCTGACTGTCGAGGTGGAGCTCGATCTTCGCGTTGCCGGCCGAGGACGATACCCGAGCCTCGAAGGAGGTCACGCCGTCCAGGAAATCGACGTTCTTCACCTTGATGTAGTCGCCGTTGCTGATGGACGTGACGTTCATGCCGGCGCCGGTGTCGGTGCACACCTCGGTCTTGAGCCCGGACGAGAAGGCGATGGTCTCGGCCTCGACTTGACTGAACGGATTCAGCGTGTCGACGGCGGACGGCCCGCTCGTGGACATCGTGATCTTCGGAATGCTGCCGTCGGCGCCGTACGTGAACTCCTCCACGCAGACCGAGCGCTTGTAGTTACTGCCGCCTGGCAATGCGCTGTTGTGATAGAAGAAATACGAGTGCCCCTTGTAGTCGACGACGCCGGCGTGATTGGTGAAGGTGCGCCCGGCGTCCATGATGTCGCCGCGGATGTTCCAGGGCCCGGTCGGACTGTTGCTGGTCGCGTAGCTGATCTTCTCGCTCCCGGCGATGGCGGCGTAGACGAGGTAGTACAGCGACCCTCGCTTGTAGAACCACGGACCCTCGGTGAAGCCGTTCAACGGCACCTCGGTGATGCTTCCCGAGGTGCTGATCATGTCCGAGTTCAGCTTCACGTGCCGGAGCTTGGCATTCCCCCAGTACATGTGGGCCTGTCCATCGTCGTCGACGAACACCGTCGGGTCGATGTTGCCGCCTCCGGGCGCCACGGCCAGCTCCCTTCCCAGCGGGTCCATGAACGGGCCTGCCACATTGTCCGATACGCCAACGCCGATCTTCGCGCCGGTGTTGTTGTTCAGCGGTACGTACAGATAGTACTTGCCGTTCCTGGCGATCCCCTGCGGCGCCCACGCATTGTCGGTCCCCCAGCGGAAGCTCTTGTAGCCCGCGGGCGAGCCGTGGTCCGTCCAGTTGACCATGTCGACGGTGGAGTACAACCTCCAGTCGTTCATGGTGTAGAAGTCCTTCACCGTCACGTCCTCGTCGTGGGACGTGTAGAGGTACAACCTGCCTTCGTGCACCATGGGAGCGGGGTCGGCCGTGTAGAAGGTCTGCACGATCGGGTTGTCCGCCCGAGCGAGGGACGGAATCGCGGCGACGATGGCCAGCGCCATCCCCGACAGGGTAATGCTTCTTGCTCGGTTCCACGTTGTGTTCAGGCGCACGTTGAATCCTCTCGCGAGCGGAATTGCCGGCGCCCCGCACCCCTGGTGCTGACTCGACGGAGGCGCCATCAAATGAGCGGATGGCCCGCGCAAAGGCACGCAGGGCGACCCACCCAGGACAAAGAACAAGTATTCCCCTTCGAAATGTGAACGATCACATTTCGTGTGTCAAACCCAATCGAACGGCCCGAGCCGGATCCTCGAGCCTGTGGGGAGGACAACGCTGGCGGGCTCCTCCGGAGCGCCCCGCCACCAGGGGGCGAGCGCGGATCGCCGGCCCGATGCGCTCGACGCCGACCTGCGCAGCGACGGCCGGCGCTCGACGCCGCAGGCGGCCGGCGCCCTGGGATCGCCTCTCGTGCGCGGCGATTCGAGCGCGCGCTCCGGCCACGAGCTCGCCCCACCCTCGGCCGATTCGGAGCGACGTCGCTTATGTGAGCGCTCACATGTTTGCGGCTGCGGTGGGGTGGTTGCGCTTGCCCTTCACCGGATCAGGACACGCCGGATGTCGATGAGGCGCGCCGAGCGCTCGGCTTCATTCCCTACCGCAGCGCGGCGAGCAGCTCGGCGAAGCCGCGCTCGGGATCGTCCGGGAAGAAGCGGAGCTCCAGCGTCCCCTTCGGCGTCGCGCCGAACGCGCGCCACCGGCCGCGGAGCTCCTCGAGCGCGGCGTGCGTCGAGGCCACCCGCTCCTCGGTGATCGCGACCGGCGGCGCGATGCCGGCCCCGGCAGCGCCCTCGAGCATGGAGGCGCGCCGCGCCTCGCTCGACACGAGGGGGTCGTACCAGCCGGCGTTGGCGAGCGCCTCGGCGAGGAGCAGCTCCCGGCGGTCCTCGCCGAAGCCGCGGTACTTGTCAGCCCCGCCGGCGCGGGTCGCCTCGGCGTTGATGCGCGCCGGATCCATGCCCGCGTCGACCCGACCCCAGAAGCCGTGGCGCAGGCCAAACGCGGACTCCACCACGAGGTGGATGAGGTCGTGGGGCAGGTGGTCCCCGTAGGTCGGAAACACCCAGGAGGTCTCGGTGCCGTCGCGGCGATGCACGTAGATGCGATCGCGCTGGCCGGGGACGCGGACGAAGGCGGCTCGCAGGAAGGGCGCTCCGGTGCTCATGCCGCCATCCTACCTCACGCGGGCCTGCGCGCGCCCGTCCGAGCGCCCGTCCGAGCAGAGGGCCGGCCGCCGCGCGTCAGCGGAACCGGTCGGTCGCCTCGATGAGCTCGTGCAGGATGCCAGGCTCCATCGCCGAGTGCCCCGCGTCCGCCACGATGCGCAGCTCGGCCTCCGGGAACGCGCGGTGCAGCGCCCACGCGCTCTCCGGCGGACAGACGACATCGTAGCGGCCTTGCACGATGACCGTGGGGACATGGCGGATCCGGTGCACGTCGTCGAGCAGCTGCGTCTCCGACGCGAGGAACCCCTTGTTCACGAAATAGTGGCACTCGATCCGGGCGAACGCGAGGGCGAACTCCTCTCCCGACGTCTTCGTGACGAGCTCCTGGTTCGTGAACAGGCAGCTCGTCCGCCCCTCCCACACGCTCCACGCCCGCGCCGCCTGCTGCCGCAGCTGGGGATCGGGGCTCGTGAGCCGCCGGTGGTAGGCCGTGAGCAGATCGCCCCGCTCGGCCTCGGGGATGAACGCGAGGTACTCCTCCCACGCGTCCGGGAAGATGGCGCTCGCGCCGCGCTGATAGAACCACTCGAGCTCCTGCTTCCGCAGGAGGAAGATGCCGCGCAGCACGAGCTCCGTCACCCGCTCCGGGTGCTTCTCGGCGTAGGCCAGCGACAGGGTGCTCCCCCACGAGCCGCCGAACACCAGCCAGCGCTCGATCCCGAGGTGCTCGCGGAGCGCCTCCATGTCCGCGACGAGGTGCCAGGTGGTGTTCTCCTCCAGGCTCGCGTACGGCGTGCTCTTGCCGCAGCCCCGCTGGTCGAAGAGCACGATCCGGTAGGCGGCCGGGTCGAAGAAGCGCCGCTGCTTCGGCTCCGTGCCGCCCCCGGGGCCGCCGTGCACGAAGATCACCGGCTTGCCGCGCGGATTGCCGGACTCCTCGAAATAGATCTCGTGAAGATCGGAGACGCGGAGCCTGCCGGCGCGGTACGGCTCGATCTCGGGATACAGCGTTCGCCTCTGGGTGCCTGTCATCGTCATGCCGCTCCCGTCCGTTGACCCGGCGTCCTGCCCGCGCCAGCGCGCGTCAGCCTACGCCAAGGCGCGCCGGGAGGGGAGAGGGCGTGGAGGGGAAACGGCGGGGAACAGCGGGGAGCGGCGGGCGCGCCGGCCCGGGGGGCGGCGGCCGCTCAGCCGGCCGGCGCGGCCTCGCGCGGCTCGGCCTTGGACGCGCCGCCGAAGAGCGCCTCGAGCGCGGGCCCGTACTTCTGGAGCGCCACGCGCCGCTTCAGCTTCAGGGTCGGCGTGAGCATCCCGTTGTCGGCGGTGAAGTCCTCGGCCGCGAGGGCGATCTTCTTGATCTTCTCGAAGGACTTGAAATCCGCCGCGTACCGGTCGACCTCCTCCTGGACGTGCGCGACCACGCGCGGGTGCTTCAGCATCGCGTCGGGCGACTCGAACGTGAGCCCCTGGCCCCGCGCCCACTCGGTGAGCGCCGCCATCTCGGGCACGATCAGCGCCACGTTGAAGGGGCGGTTGTCGCCGTAGATCATCGCGCTGTTGATCAGCGGAGACAGCTTGATCTTCTCCTCGAGCGGGGCCGGCGCGACGTACTTGCCGTTCTCCAGCTTGTACTGCTCCTTGATGCGGCCCGTGACGTAGAGATAGCCGTCGTCGTCGAGGTAGCCCAGATCGCCTGTGCGGAAGCCGCCGTCCTCGGTGAAGACGGCCTTGTTCTCCTCGTCGCGCTTGTAATAGCCCATCATGACGTTCGGGCCGTAAATGACGATCTCGCCCTGCTTCGGATCGTGCGTCTCCGACTTGTCGATGACGACCCGCACCCCCGGGATCGCCTTGCCCACGCTGCCGAGGCGGCGGGCCCCCGGGTAGTTCACGGAGGCGACGGGCGACGTCTCGGTGAGGCCGTAGCCCTCGTAGATGGTGATGCCGAGCGCGTCGACGAACTCGGCCACCTGGTACGAGAGCGCCGCCCCGCCGCTGATCGCGTACTTCAGCTTGCCGCCGAACTTGGCGCGGATCTTCGAGAAGATGACCCGGTCCGCCACGGCGAGGGTGAGCCGCTCGACGAGGTGGAGCGGCTCACCCTTGTTCTGCTTCGTCGCGGCGCGCAGCCCGGCGCGGAACAGGCTCTGGATGACCGCGGGCTTCTCGGTCATCTGCTTCTGCACGCCCTCGTAGATGCGGTTGAAGATCCGCGGGACGCTCATCAGCACGGTGGGGTGCACCTCGGCGAGGTTCGCGACGATCTTGTCGACCGACTCGCTCAGCGCCATCGACGCGCCGACCGTGATCATCACGTGGAGCTCGCCGGTGTGGCCGAACGAGTGGGCCCACGGGAGGAACGACAGGCTCCGGTCGCCGCTGCCGAACGGGATGAGATCCACCACGGCGCAGACGTTGGAGGCGATGTTGCCGTGCGAGAGGATCACCCCCTTGGGATTGCCGGTCGTGCCCGAGGTGTAGATGAGGCACGCGGTGTCCTTCGACGTCGGCTGGATGGCGGGCGCCGGGCTCTTCTCGCCCGCGGCGAGCAGCTCCTTGTACGAGGTGGTCCGCGCGCCGGGGACGCCGTCCGCCGGCCCCGCGGGCTCGAACAGACAGACGACGTGCTTCAGCGAGGGCGCCTTCTCGGGGAGATCCTTGCATTTGCCGTAGATCTGCGGCGTGGCGACGATCGCGGCGACGGCCTCGCAGTCGTTGATGATGAACGCCCACTCGCTCGGCAGCTGCGCCTCGTACATCGGCACGACCGCGACGCCCATGCTGAAGCAGGCATAGGCCGTGACCGCCCACTCCACACGGTTGTTGGAGATGAGGGCCACCCGATCGCCCCGCTGGACGCCGAGCGACGCCAGGCCGCCGCGAAACCTGGCGACGAGCTGCCCGAACTCCGCATAGGTGATCCAGTCCCAGCGGCCCTCGGTCTTCGTGCCGAAGATCGGCTGGGGCCCATGCTGCTTCAGCGAGCGATCGAGCAGTTCTACCAGGTTTTCCAGTTTCGCCATCGGGTCTCCTCCCGGGGCGATTTTTACCATGATGCCCCGGCCGGCTCTGCGTCCTTTTGGCGGTGCGCGGCGCCGGCGTTGCTCGGGCCAGCGCTGGATCTGTCCCGCCCGTCCGCATCCGTCCGCGGATCCCGGCCGCGTCGCGCGCGGGGAGGGCGCCGCGTCGCGCCGCGCCGCGCCGCGCCGCGCCGCGGGAGGCGGGGGCACGCGGGAGCGGGCGCCGGGCGCGCGAGGTGGCGGCCTCGGGCCCCTTCTGTTAGAGGGTGCATCGCTTCGATGCCCCGGTATTCGATCACGACGTTCGGCTGCCAGATGAACGTGCACGACTCCGAGCGGATGCACGACGTGCTCCGCCGCGCCGGCTACACCGAGGCCGGCGGCCCGGACGAGGCCGACGTGCTCGTGCTGAACACCTGCAGCGTGCGCGAGAAGGCCGAGCAGAAGCTGCGGAGCGAGGTGGGGCGGCTCGCGCGCTGGAAGCGCGAGGGCGAGGGTCGGGTGGTCGTCGTCGCCGGGTGCGTGGCGCAGCAGGAAGGGGAGCGCCTCCTCAAGCAGCTGCGGACGATCGACGTCGTGGTCGGGCCCGACAACATCCCGGAGCTGCCGGGCCTGCTCGGCGACCTCGCGCTCGGCGGCCTGCCGGTCGCGCGCACGGTGTTCGACCTCGACGCGCCCCGGTTCCTCGTGGCGTCGCCGCCGCCCGCATCGCGCGCCGCGCCGACGGCGTTCGTGACCATCATGAAGGGCTGCGACGAGCGGTGCTCGTTCTGCATCGTCCCGCACACCCGCGGGCCGGAGCGCTACCGGCCGAGCGACGAGATCGTCGCCGAGATCGCCGGGCTCGTGGCCGCGGGGACGCGCGAGGTCACCCTCCTCGGCCAGACCGTGAACAGCTACCGCGATCCGCTCGGCGCGCTGCCGCGGGCCCCCGGCGCGAGCGCGGACGACCCGGACGAGAGCGAGTTCGCGGCGCTGCTCCGGCGCGTCGCCGCCGACGTCCCGGGCCTCGCGCGGCTGCGCTACACGAGCCCGCACCCGCGGCACCTCACGCCCTCGCTCCTCCTCGCCCACGCCGAGCTCGCCGTGCTGCCGCGCCACGTGCACCTGCCGGTGCAGTCGGGCAGCGACCGGGTCCTCCGGCGGATGATCCGCCGTTACACGCGCGCCGAGTACGTCGCGAGGACGCGCGCGCTCGTGGAGGCGGTCCCGGGGCTGACGCTCTCGACCGACATCATCGTCGGCTTCCCGGGCGAGACCGAGGACGACTTCGCGGCGACGCTGTCGCTCGTGCGCGAGGTGGGGTTCAAGGGGCTGTTCGGGTTCAAGTACTCGCGCCGCCCGCACACGCCGGCGCTGAAGCTGCCGGACGACGTGCCCGAGGGCGTGAAGGGCGAGCGGCTCGCGCGCCTGTTCGAGGAGAGCGAGGCGCTGCTCGCCGCCCACCTGTCGGGCCTCGTGGGGACGACGCAGGAGGTGCTCGTCGAGGGGCGCGACAAGGAGCGCGGGCACGGCGGCCAGGGCGGCGCGCTCTGGTCGGGCCGGACGGGGCGCCACGAGATCGCGCACATCGAGGGCGCGGCGGAGCTCGACCTGCTCGGCGAGGTCGTCGAGGTCTCGATCGCGCGGGCGAACAAGCACTCGCTGCAGGCCGAGCTCACGGAGGCGGCGCGCGCCGCGGCCCGGCCGCGGCAGCGGGGCGCGGCGGAGCCGCGGCCGGCCCGGCGCTCGCTGCCGGTGGTCGCCGCCGAGGGGGGCTGACGTGGCGCTCGTCCTCGACTTCGGCGGGGCGTCGCCGCGGCTCGGGCGCGGCGTGTTCCTCGCGCCGAACGCGACGGTGATCGGCGACGTGGAGCTCGGCGACGAGGCGAGCGTGTGGTTCGGCGCGGTGCTGCGCGGGGACATCGGCGCGATCCGCGTCGGCCCGCGGACCAACGTGCAGGACCTCGCGTGCCTGCACCTGACGAGCGGCGTCTCGGAGACGATCGTCGGCGCCGACGTGACCATCGGCCACGGCGCGATCCTGCACGGCTGCCGCGTCGGGGACGGGTGCCTGATCGGGATGGGGAGCATCCTGCTCGACAACGTGGTGGTCGGCGAGGGGTCGGTGATCGCCGCGGGCGCGGTGGTGCCGCCCGGGAAGGTGATCCCGCCGCGGTCGCTGGTGCGCGGCAACCCGGCGCAGGTGATGGGGGAGGTGCGGCCGGACCAGGCCGAGCTCGGCAGGCTGGGGGCCGCGAGCTATGTGGAGAACGCGCGGCGCTTCCGGGAGGCGCTCGCCGCGGCGTCGTCCGCGGCCGGCGAGCCGGGGGCCGCCGCGGCGGGGTGCGATGGTGGCGCGATGCACGAGGTGAAGAGGCCATGAACATCACGGTGAACGGGGAAGCGCGCGAGGTGCCGTCGGCGGTCACGGTGCGGAGGCTCGTCGAGCTGCTCGGGCTGACCGAGGGGCCCGTGGCGGTGGAGCGCAACGGCGAGGTGGTGCCGCGGGCCGAGCACACGGCCGCCGAGCTCGCCGAGGGCGACGTGATCGAGATCGTGCACTTCGTCGGCGGCGGCTGAGCCCGCCTCGTGATCTAGCGTTCTTCCAGTTCGTCCGCGATCCGGGTAGCATCGCCAGCTGCCGTGGATACGAGGGCCCTCGCTCTGGTCTTGGCGCTCGGCAGTTCGGCGGGCGTGGGCGCCGCCCTGGCGGTGCGCGACGCGCTGCCGGCGTCCCCGGTGGTCCGCGGCCTCTCGATCGGCGAGCGCTTCGTGCCGGACGGCGCCGCGCCGGAGGCGTGGCTCGAGGCGAGGCGCGACGCGCTCCGCGGCCGCCTCGTCCGGCTCCGCCACGACGACGTCGACCTGACGGCGACGCTCGGCGAGGCGGGCGTCGAGGTCGACGTCGGCGAGACGCTCGCGGGGGCGCGGCGCGTCGGCCACGAGGGGCCGTGGGCGCGGCGGCTCCGGGAGGCGCGGCGGGCGCGGCACGGCGAGATCGACGTGCCGCTCGTCTGGGCCGTCGACGAGGCGCGGGCGCGCGCCTTCCTCGAGCGGCTCGCCCCGCAGGTCTTCCGGATCCCGGTGGACGCGCGGCTGGATCTCGCCAACCGGCGCAAGATCCCGGAGCAGGCCGGCCGGGAGCTCGACGTCGACGCCTCCCTCGCCGCGCTGCGCGCCGGGGACCACGAGGACGAGGAGCTCATCGAGCTCGCCGTCCGGTACACCGCCCCCAAGATCACCGTCGATGACCTGGTGAGCGTCGACGTCAGCCGGGTCGTCGCGGCGTACGAGACGAAGTTCAAGCGGCACGGGAAGGAGGCCGGGCGCGCCGTCAACATCAGGACCGCGGCGTCCAAGATCGACGGCACCATCCTGGCGCCCGGCGAGACCTTCTCGTTCAACGCCCACGTCGGCCCGCGGACCCGCAAGAACGGGTTCACCATCGCCCCGGAGATCCTCGGCGACGAGACCGTCCCCGGCTACGGCGGGGGGACGTGCCAGGTCTCCAGCACGCTCTTCGCCGCGTCGCTCTTCGGCGCGCTCGACACGCCCGACCGCCAGAGCCACTCCCGCCCGAGCGCCTACATCCCGATGGGGCTCGACGCCATGGTGACGTACCCGGAGTCGGATCTGAAGATCAAGAACACGCTCCCGTTCCCGATCATGATCCACGCCTACCTGCCGACGCCCACGGTGCTCCGCGTCGAGCTCCTCGGCGGCGACCCGGTGGCGGAGGTCGATCACCGCATCTCGGCCGAGCACACCGACGACTTCATCCGCCGCATCTACGTGAAGTCCGAGCTCTCCGAGGGCGAGGTGAAGCGCCACCAGAAGGGCTCGTGCGGGTACGACGTGAGATCGTATGTCACCGTCCGTTACAAGGACGGCCGGGCCTCCGAGCGCAGCTATACGAGCGAGTACAAGCCTGCGCCCGAGGTGTTCTGGGTCGCGCCCGGATACGACCCCTCCGCGCTGCCGGAGGTCCCCGAGCACGCGAAGGCGGTCGAGGAGCTCCAGGAGGGGGAGACCCCCGCGGGCGAGACCCCGCCTGCGGAGGCGCAGGGCGACGGCTTCTCGATGTGAGCGGGGGCGCCCGGCGCCCTGCGCGGCGGGCGCCGCCTCACGCGGCCCGGGCGCTCCGGTCGAAGCGCAGCGGCAGGCTCTGCAACCCCCGCAGGCTGAACATCGTGCGCCACACGACGGGCCCCGGCTCGCGCGAGAAGGGCGGCAGTCGCCGGAAGATCTCCTCGAACGCGATCTTGCCCTCGAGCCGCGAGAGCGGCGCCCCGACGCAGAAGTGGATGCCGAAGCCGAAGCCCACGTTGCCGCGCTGCTCCCGGGTGATGTCGAACCGGTCCGGATCGCTGAACTGCGCCGGATCCCGGTTCGCGGAGGCGATGATCGGCATGACGATCGCGCCCTTCGGGAGGGGGACGCCGGAGAGGGTCACGTCCTGGGTCGCCCGCCGCATCAGGATCTGCGCCGGCCCCTCGTAGCGGAGGACCTCCTCGATGAAGCCCGGGATCAGCGCCGGCTCCTCGCGGAGGCGGCGCAGCGCGTCCGGGTGCTCGAGGAGCGCCAGCGTGCCGTTGCCGATGAGGTTGGTCGTGGTCTCGTTGCCCGCGACGAGCAGGAGGACCACCATGCCGAGCACGTCGTCCGGCGAGAGCTGGCCGTACTCCACCTCGCCGCGGATGAGGTCGCTGATCAGGTCCTCGCGCGGCTGCCGCTTCCGCTCCGCGATCATCTCGTGGAAGTAGGCGCGCATCTCGCGGCGGCTCCGGAGGATGCGCTCGACGTCCTCGTCGGGGAGCCGCCCCATTCCGGTGCTCACCGAGTCGTCCGACCAGCGCTTGAAGTCCGCGCGGAGCGACGGATCGACGCCGAGCATCTCGGAGATGACCGTGACCGGCAGCGGCACGGCCAGATCGTCCATCATGTCGAACGTGTCCTTCGCGAGGATCCGATCGATGTACTCGGTCGTGATCGCGCGCACCCGCTGCTCGAGCCGCGCGATGGCCCGCGGCGTGAACGCGCCGCTGACGAGCTGGCGTATCCGGGTGTGGACCGGCGGATCGCTCATGAGGATGTTCACGTCGCTGACGACGAGCGGCTCGCGCTGGAGCCGCTCGTCCTGCGTGCTCTGCCTCGCCGCGAAGGTGTCGGACGAGAAGAGCTCGGGGTGCTTCATGACATAGACCACATCGTCGTAGCGGCTCACCGCCCAGAAGCCCCCCGGCTCGACCTGACACACCGGCGCCTTCTCGCGGAGCTCGGCGTACACCGGATAGGGGTTCTGCGTGACCTCGGGCCCGATGAGACTGAACGCGTAACTCATGATGTCTTCTCCGTGATGGCGCGGTCGAAGCGCAGGGGCAAGCGCCGCAGCCCGCGCAGGCCGAACGATCGGTTCCACGAGGGCGGCCCCGGCTCGCGCGAGAAGGGGGGCAGCCGCCGGAGGATCTCCTCGAAGGCGATCCTGCCCTCGACGCGGGAGAGCGGCGCGCCGACGCAGAAATGGATGCCGAAGCCGAAGGCCACGTGGCCGCGCTGCTCCCGGGTGATGTCGAACCGGTCGGGGTCGGGGAACTGCGCCGGATCCCGGTTCGCGGCGGCGACGAGCGGCAGGACGGTCGCGCCCTCGGGGATCGTGACCCCGGAGAGGGTCACGTCCTGCGTCGCCCGCCGGGTGAGCAGCCGGACCGGCCCCTCGTAGCGGAGGACCTCCTCGATGAAGCCCGGGATCAGCGCCGGCTCCTCGCGGAGGCGGCGCAGCGCGTCCGGGTGCTCGAGGAGCGTGAGGGTGCCGTTGCCGATGAGGTTGGTCGTGGTCTCGTTGCCCGCGACGAGCAGGAGGACCACCATGTCGAGCACATCGTCCTCCGTCAGCACGCCGTGCTCCACCTCGCCCCGGACGATGTCGCTGATGAGGTCCTCGCGCGGCCGCCGCTTCCGGTCCGCGATCATCTCGTGGAAGTAGGCGCGCATCTCGCGGCGGCTCCGGAGGATGCGCTCGACCTCCTCGTCGCTGAGCGGCTGGGAGCCCGCGGGCACGTTGATGGTGTCGTCGGACCAGCGCTTGAAATCGGCGCGGAGCGACGGGTCGACCCCGAGCATCTCGGCGATGACCGTGACCGGGAGCGGAACGGCCAGGTCCTCCATCATGTCGAAGGTGTCCTGCGCGAGGATCCGATCGATGTGCTCGGTCGCGATGTCGCGGACCCGCGCCTCGATCCGCGCGATCGCCCGCGGCGTGAACGCGCCGCTGATGAGCTTGCGCATCTGGGTGTGGTCCGGCGGATCGCTCCTGAGGAGGCTCGTATCGCCGATGAGCAGGGGCTCGCGCAGGAGCCGCTCGTCGAGGAGGCTCCGCCTCACCTCGGAGGTGCGGGACGAGAAGAGCTCGGGGTGCTTCAGGACGTAGACCACATCGTCGTAGCGGCTCACGGCCCAGAAGCCGTTCGGCTCGACCTGGCAGACGGGCGCCCCCTCGCGCAGCTCGGCGTAGTGGGGGTGCGGGTTCTCGATGACCTCGGGCGCGAGGAGATTCAACGTGTGACGCATGGTTCCCTCCGTTGCTTGATGGTTGGGCGCGGCGCGCCTCCTGATGAATCCGCGGTACGGCGGGCGACGGGCGGTGAGCTTCCCGCGCGCTCGGCTCAGTGCCCCGCGGACACGGGGCCGCCCCTGCCCTTCCCGAGCAGGAACACGAGCGGGAGCGTGGCGATGACGAGCACCGCTGTCACCCAGAACGTGTCGTTGAACGACATCACGGCGGCCTGCAGGTTCACGATTCCGTCGAGCACGTGGAGCGCCTTGTCGCGCGCGTCGGCCAGATCGAACCCCTTCGCGGCGAACGCCGACGTGTACGCGGCGACGCGCTCCAGGGTCGTCGGGTCGCTCGCCCCCATGTGGCTCACCAGGACCGCGCGGTGGAACGCCTGCCGGTCGGCGAGCACGGTGGTGAGCACCGCGACCCCGACGCTGCCCCCGAGCTGCCGCGTCAGGCTGTAGATGCCGGTCGCGGCGGCGATGTCGCGCTTGGGGAGCGGCCCGAGGGTGGCCATGCTGAGCGGCAGGAACATCAGCGTCGTGCCGAACGACCGGATGATCAGCGGCCAGAACAGGTCGCCGGCGCCCGTCGCGGGCGTCAGCTGGTGGAGCTGGAAGAGCGCGACGAGCAGGATGAGCCCCCCCGCCACGAGGAGCGCGCGCGGGTCGAACCGGTTCACGAGCCGCGCGACGAGCGGCATCGAGAGGGCGGAGGCCAGCGCGCCCGGCAAGAGGAGCATGCCCGTCTGCTGCGACGTGTAGCCGAGGATCGACTGGGCGAAGATGGGCACGGCGAAGAGCGCGCCGTAGAGGCCCATGCCGATGACGGCGGAGAGGAGGCTCCCCGCCCAGAGCGAGCGGTGCCGGAGCACGCGCAGGTCCACGATCGGGCGCTCCGACGAGAGCTCGCGGTGGACGAACAGGGCGAGGCTCACGGCCGCGATCGCGGAGCACGCGACGATGAACGGCGAGTCGAACCATTCCTCGGCGTGGCCCTCCTCGAGCGCGGTCTGCAGCGAGCCGACGCCGGCCGCGAGCAGGGCGATCGCGATCCAGTCGACGCCGCCGCGCTCGCGCTCGCCCGCGGCGTCCGGCGGCAGGAAGGCGAGGCACATCAGCACGGCCGCGATGCCGAGCGGGACGTTGATGAAGAAGATCCACCGCCAGTTGATGTTCGTGACGATGTAGCCGCCGAGCGTCGGCCCGATCGTCGGGCCGGCGATGACGATGGACGAGAAGAAGCCCTGCGCCATCGCCTGCTCTTCCTTCGGGAACGTCTCGAACAGGATCGACTGCGCCTTCGCGAGCAGGCCGCCGCCGCCGAGCCCCTGGAGCACGCGGGCGACGATGAGCATCGGCAGGCTGTTCGCGACCCCGCAGAGCACCGACGCCGCGGTGAAGGCGACGAGCGAGAAGACAAAGTAACGCTTCTTTCCGAAGCGGTGCCCGAGCCACGCGGTGAGCGGCAGGATGATGACGTTCGCGATGGCGTAGCTCGAGACGACCCAGCTCACCTGCGTGAGCGTAGCGCCGAGCGAGCTCTGCATCTCGGTGAGCGCCACGTTGACGATGCTCGTGTCGACGATCTCGAGCAGCGCGCCGAGGGCCACGGCCGCGGCCACGAGCCACCGGTTCGCGTTGACGGGCGCGACGGCGTGCGCCGGCGCGGCCGCGATTGCCGCCTCTGCCATGGTTCCTCCTCTCCCGCGCGAGGTGCGCGATGCTTACTTGCTCGCGTCGACCGTCAGCTCGACGCTCATCCCGGGGCGCAGCGCGAGGTCGGACGGCGCGTCGTGGAGGCGGATCCGCACCGGCACGCGCTGGACGACCTTGGTGAAGTTGCCGGTCGCGTTGTCCGGCGGCAGCAGGCTGAAGCGGGCGCCGGTGGCCGCGGAGAAGCTCTCGACCTCGCCGTGCACGGTCACGCCGGGGTAGGCGTCGACGGACACGCGCGCGGGCTGCCCGACGCGCATGTGCGCGAGCTGCGTCTCCTTGAAGTTGCCGGTCACCCAGACCTGCCGCGCGGGGACGAGCATCCCCACGGGCTGGCCGGGGGAGACCAGCTGCCCGACGGAGAGGGTCTTCTTCGACACGACCCCGTCCTGCGGCGCGACGATGCGCGTGTACGACAGCTCGAGGGCGGCCAGGTCCCGCGCGGCCTGGGCGGTCTCGACCTGCGCGTGCGCTACGCGGGCGCGGGCGCGCGCCAGCGCGATGAGGGCGTCGACGTTGCTCGCCTGCTGGACCCTCGCGCTCGCCTCCTCGACCCGGCTGAACGCCTGCGTGGTCGTGGCCTTGAGCGCCGCGAGGTGCGCCTTCGCCTGCTCCAGCGACGCGCCGGCGACGTCGACGGCCGCCTCCAGCTGGTCGAACTGCGCCTGGGCGAGCGCCCCGGTCTCCACGAGCCGCTTCGCGCGGTCCCGCTCGAGCGTCGCCTGCTCCAGGGTCGCCGTCGCCGAGGCGACGTGCGCCTCGCCCTCGGCGATCTGCTGCTTCGACGCGCTCGCGCTGCTGGCCGCGCCGTGCAGCGACGCCTCGGCCACCGACTTGTTGCTGCGCGCGTTGGTCTCGGCGATGCGCTCGTCGGCGTCGGCCGCGTCGGCGCTCGCCCTGGCCGCCGACAGGCTCGCCTCGGCCTGCGCGAGCCGCGCGCGCGCGGGCTCGGCGTCGAGCTCGGCGAGCACGTCGCCCGCCTTCACCGCCTGGTTCTCCGCGAACAGGACCTTCACCACCACGCCCGACGCGCGCGCCGGGACGGACACCACCTCGGCGTCGATCTGCGCGTCGTCCGTGGTCTCGAGCCCGCGGTGCGCGACGTACCAGCCCGCGCCCGCCGCGACGGCGAGCGCGATCGCCGCCGCCGTGATGCCGACCGCCCTGCTCGGCTTGCCCGTCTTGACCGCCCCGGAGACCGCGTCGGGGGGAGCCGCCGCCTCTCCAGGGAGAGCGCTCGTCGTCGTGGACATGTCGCCGCCTGCTCCTCGTCGCCTCGACGGCGGGCGCAACCGGCGCCGCGTACCTAAGGCAACCTATGGTTGCGATAGAGATACCACGGGGACTGACAAAGACAACGACTTGTTGCCATAGCCCGGACGAGCCATGCTCCACGGGTCGCGCCGTCGTGGTTGAATGGAGCCCCCTCGGGATGCGGAGCGTCACGTCGTCCCCTCTGAAAGAGCCTTCTCCGGCTGAGCCCGGCGCCGCGGGGGGGCGCCGCCGGACCGGCACGCGCGGCGCGCGGCACGGGGGCCGCAGCGAGCGCGTGGTGCGGGCGGTGATGCAGGCGGCCGCGGCGGAGATCGCGCGCGCGGGCTACGCGGCGCTGCGGGTGGAGGACGTGGCGGCGCGGGCGGGCGTGAACAAGACGACGGTCTACCGCCGCTGGCCGACGAAGGCCGAGCTCGTGAAGGCGACGCTGCGCTCGTTCTCCGACGACCGCGAGGCGCCGCCGGACACCGGCGCGCTGCGGCTGGACCTGCTCGAGCTCGTGCGGCGCGTCGTCGCCGCCGCGTCGACGCCCGAGGGGCAGGGCATCTCCCGCATGCTCATGGCCGAGATGCACGTGCCGGAGGTCGAGGCGCTCGTCCGCGCGCTCCGCGAGGAGCGCCTCGCCCCGTGGCGGGACGTGCTCGAGCGCGGCGTCGCGCGCGGCGAGCTGCCGCCGGGCACCGATCTCGACCTGATGGTGGAGATGATCCGCGGCACCGTGACGAACCGCCTCTTCCGCCTGCGCGCGCCGGTCGACGACGGCGTCCTGGCGTCGATCATCGACGTCGTGGTGCTCGGCGCGAAGGCCGGGGGCGCGCTCCGCCGCGCCCCCGGCGCGCCGTCAGACGACATTCATGTCATCGGCGACGAGCCTGGATGAAACCTCCCATCGAAAAGGGGAGATCCACGCAATCCGGGATCGACGGGTGAGCGCCGCTGCTCTCCGGGAATAATCTGCTGGACGGTGCATGACACCGGTGTAGATCGCCGTTGCAGCCGGGGGACCGGAGGTGAGCCGTGGCTCAGCTCGGTCGCGGGCAACAAGCCGAAAGCGAGCCCTCCGCGGTGCGATCGTGCGCGGAGGGCAGATGCAGAGGGGGCGAGCACCGACGGAGCGGGGAGATGCCGGTCGGCCGCCGCGCCGCCGCGAGCTCCTCGCCGGCATGGGGGCGACTGCAGGCCTCTTGCTGCTCGGCTGTCGCGGCGAGCCGGTCGACCTGCGCGCCCAGGCCGCCATCGCCGCCGGCGGCAGCCGGGGTTACGCGGGCCCGGCCGTCGATCTCGCGTTCTGGACGGGCTTCACCGGGGGCGACCGGCCGCCGATGGAGCGGCTCATCGCGCGGTTCAACCGCGAGCACGCCAACATCACGGTGCGGATGAGCGTGACCCGGTGGGGCGATTTTTATCAGAAGATCCCGGCGGCGGTCGACAGCGGCCATGGCCCCGACGTGGCCGTCATGCACGCCGATCAGCTGGCCACGGCGGCGGTCCACCGCACCATCCTTCCGCTCGACGAGGTGACCGAGGCGCTCGGCCTCGGCGCCGGCGATTTCTCCGAGACGCTCTGGAGCGCGGGCGTCTTCCGGGGGCGCCGTTATGGCGTCCCCCTCGACGTCCACCCGCTCGGCCTCTACGTCAACCGCGCCGTGCTGGCCGGCGCCGGCCTCGACGACGCCGCGCCGCCTCGCTCGCGGCGCGATTACCTGGCCGCGCTCGAGCACCTCAAGCGGCGGGGGATCCAGGGATCGTGGGTGTCGCCGGTCCTGTTCACCGGCGGGCTGATGTTCCAGTCGCTCCTGTGGCAGGCGGGCGGCCAGCTGTTCTCGGAGGACGGGGCCCGGGCGATGTTCCACGCCGAGGCCGGCGTCGAGGCGCTGAGCTTCATGGTCGAGCTGATCCGGCGCGGCTACAGCCCGCGCGACGTCGGCCAGGACGCCGACAGCATCGCCTTCATGAACGACCGGAACGCCTTCCTCTGGAACGGCGTCTGGATGATCAACACCTTCAAGGCGGTCCCCGGGCTCCGCTGGGGTGTGCTCCCGGTGCCCGTGATCGGCGCGCAGCGGGCGGTCTGGGGCAACGCGCACCACCTCGTGCTCCCTCGCCAGCCCGGGGCCGGCGCTGGCCATCGCCGCCTGCAGGCGGCGGTGGTGTTCCTCGCCTGGCTGAGCGAGCACTCCCTCGACTGGGCCGCGGCCGGCATGGTGCCGGCCCGGCGGGAGGCCCGGGAGAGCGCCGCGTTCCGGCGGATGACGGAGCAGGCGATCGTCGCCGAGCAGCTCCCGGCGGTCCGCTTCCCGCCGGCCATCGCCGGGGCCGACGCGGTGCGCGCGTCCACCCTCGATCTCGCCGTCAACGATGCCGTGCTGCTGAGGGCAACGCCGCGCGAAGCCCTGAGCCGCGCCGCCCGCGAGGCCGACGCGCTGCTCGCGGGCAACCTCAAGAAGTTCGGGAGGGTTCTGTGACGGCGGTCGACGTACCCCTCGTGGAGCCCGGCCAGGCCGAGGCGGACGGCGGCGCGCAGAGCGCCCCCGGCGTCGGCCGGCTCCGGAAGCGCGGCCTCGCGCGGCCGCGGCGGTGGGCGCCCTACCTGTTCCTCGCGCCGTACCTCGCGCTGTTCGGCCTCTTCGTCGCGACGCCGATCGCCCTCGGCGTGTGGCTCAGCCTCCACGACTGGGACCCGTTCCTGCCGTCGCGGCCGTGGGTCGGCCTCGACAACTACGCGGATCTGTTCCGGTCCGGCTCGCCCACCCGCGGCAATTTCTGGCGCGCGCTGCGGGCGACCGCGCTGTTCACAGCGCTGAGCGTGCCTGTCCTGGTGACGCTCCCGCTGCTGCTCGCCCTCGCGCTCAACCAGCGCTTTCCCGGCCGATCGTTCTTCCGGGCCATGTTCTTCGCGCCATATGTGCTCGGCGTGGCGGTCGTGGCGATGATCTGGCGGCTGCTCCTCGATCCCCAGGTCGGCGCGATCAACCACCTTCTGGGGAAGGTGGGTTTGCCTTCGGACACCGGCTGGACCACGGCGGTGCCGTGGGTGTGGGTCTCGCTGGTCGGGATGACGGTGTGGTGGACCCTCGGCTATAACGCCGTGATTTACCTGGCGGGGCTGCAGAACATCCACCGGGAGCTCTACGACGCCGCCCGCATCGACGGCGCGACCCGATGGCAGCAGTTCTGGCACGTCACGATACCTGGGCTCAGGCCGGTGTTCGTGTTCGTCGTGACGATGACCGTCCTCGCGTCGGCCAACATGTTCGGACAGGCCTATCTGGTCACCGGGGGCGGGCCGGGCAGCGAGACGCGCACCACCATCATGTACATCGCCGATGAGGGTTTCCGGAGCTTCCGCCTCGGCGCCGCGGCGGCCATGAGCTACGTCCAGGCGTTCTTCCTCGCGGTCGTGAACCTCGTCATGTTCCTCCTGTTCTTCGGCCGGGGCAGCGACGAGGACGCTCAATGAAGCTCCGGCTGCTCGAGGACGGCTGCCCTGTCCGCCGCCGGCAGATCGGGAGGTCCTTGTCGTATGCGGCGCTGCTCCTGCTCGCCGTGGCGTACCTCGCCCCGTTGATCTGGATGGCGCTCACGTCGCTCAAATCGCCGTCCGAGGCGACGGCGGTGCCGCCCACGCTCGTGCCCGCGCGGGCGACGCTCGAGAGCTACGAGGCGCTCGCGGGCTCGAGCGCCGGGGCGCCGGTGTTCCGCTGGCTCCTGAACAGCCTCCTCGCCGCCGCGGCGCACGCGCTGCTCGTGCTGGCCACGGCGGCCCCTGCGGCGTACGCGCTCGCGCGCATGGAGTTCCGCGGCAAGCGGCTCGTGCTCGCCGCGGTCCTCTCCACGCTGTTCATCCCGCCGATCATGTTCTTGCCCGCGAACTACCTGATCGTCCGGGCCCTCGGCTGGCTCGACAGCCTCACGGCGCTGGTCGTGCCGCCGGCCGCCTCGGCGTTCGGCGTCTTCTTCCTGCGCCAATTCTTCCTCGGCCTCCCGCGGGAGCTCGAGGAGGCGGCGGCGCTCGACGGCGCCACCCGGCTCCAGGTCTTCTGGAAGATCGTGCTGCCGCTGTCCAAGCCGGCCCTGGCCACGCTGGCCGTGCTCAGCCTGCTGAGCAACTGGAACGATTTCCTCTGGCCGATCTACGTGCTGTTCAACCCCGAGAAGCTCACGCTGTCGCCCGGCCTCGCGCTGCTGCAGGGGGCGCACACCACCGATTACGCGCTGGTCACGGCGGGCGCGGTGGTGGCGAGCGTCCCGATCCTCGCGGTGTTCATCGCCGCGCAGCGATACGTGATCGAGGGGGTCGCCCGCACCGGCTTGAAGGGGTGATGGGCGGCCCGACGCGCGGCGTCACGGCGGCGCGACGGCAAGGACATTGGCTGTCCGTGCGCGCCTCGCCGCCGCTTGATCCTTAGTCGCTTTCGGGGGAAGCTCTCTGTCCACGGCGGCTGCGGTGCCCCTCTCGCGCGCGGCCGAGGCGCCGAGATGTGCCTGCTGCCACGGATGACGGCTGGTGTGCGCTTGGCTTATCTTTGCTTGGATCTCATGAGCGGGATCCGGCGTCCTGTCTTGTCGGCGGAGCCCGTCGTGGTGTGCAGACCTCAGCGCGCCCTCCGCGCCAGCTCGGCCATGAGCCCGAAGAGCTCGACCACGCCTGGCGGATTGAGCTTCCCTCCGCTGAACTCCCGGTACAGCGTGTGCACGTTCACCGCGATGCGCTCCGCGTCGCTCCAGCTCGCGTAATCGGCGAGCGCGATGTCGCGGGCGGCGTCGGCCGGCGGCATGCCGGCGTCGTAGCGGCGCCGCGCCTCGTCGCGGATGTACACGAGGTAATCGCGCACCGCGCGCACGCCGGCGCGATCCGTGATCGGGCCGTGCCCCGGCACGATGACGTCGGCGTCCAGCGCGAGGATGGTGTCGCACGCCTTGATCCAGTTGCCGACGGGCCCCGCCCACATGATCGGCGTCACGTCGATGAAGAGGATATCTCCCGTGTAGATCGCGCGGTCCGCGGGCACGTGCACGAGCAGATCGCCCTTCGTGTGCGAGGGGCCCACCTCGAGGAGGCGGACCTCCTTCGCCCCGACCGCGACGGTCAGCTCCCCCTCGAAGACCCGGGTCGGCGCCGTGGGCGCGATCCCGTCGAAATCGAAGGCGCCGAAGCAATGGACGAGGTAATCGCCCAGCGCGCCGGCGGCGCCGCTGCGCGCCTGTCGCATCAGCATGGCCAGCATCGGCGCGGGGACCTCATCCATTTCGGCGGCGCTGGCGCGCGTGGCGATGATCGTCGCGCCCTCGACGAGCGCGTTGCCGTAGCAATGGTCGCCGTTCGCGTGGGTGTTCACGACCGTGCCGATCCGCGCCGCCGCCGGGGTGGCCGCGCGCATGGCGTCGAGCATCGCGCGCGTGCGCTTCAGGTCGAAGAGCGTGTCGACGAGCAGCGCCTCGCCGTCCGAGGTGACGAGCCCCGCGTTGCTGAGCCCCCAGGTGCCGGCCGGCTGGAGATACGCAAAGCAGCCATCGCCGACCTCCTGCAACCCTTGCTCATACCGCGATCGGCCCATGTCCACCCCCTGCCGCGCGCGCCGCTGGACGCGCCTCCGGGCTCAGGAGCGTAGGCCACCCGCTCCACGCCAGGGAATCGAAATCGACCCGGCCCGCGGCGCGACTCCTGCGCACGGCGCCGGCGAAGGTGGAGCCGAGTGGGCCGGGCGGCGCCGGCGAGCGCCGCCCGGCGCCGCGCTACCAGGCGAAGGCCTCGGGCGCCTCGCCGCCGGGGCCGGGGAACACCTCGTCGAGGCGCTTCAGGTGCTCCGGGGACAGCTGGAGCTCGAGGGCGCGCAGGCTGCCGTCGAGCTGCTCGGCGGTCCGCGGGCCGATGATGGGCGAGGTCACGACCGGGTTCTCGAGCAGCCAGGCCAGGGCCACGTCGGCGGGCTTCTCGCCGAGCTCCGCGCAGAGCGCCTCGTAGGCCTCCAGCTTGGCGCGGTTCTTCTCGATGCGCGCCTGCGCGTCGGCCGACGCGCGCCGGCCCTCGCGCGCCTTCTGGAGGGCGCCGCCGAGCAGCCCGCCGGCGAGCGGGCTCCAGGGCAGGACGCCGAGGCCGAACGCGCGGCACGCGGGCAGGACCTCCAGCTCGACCGTGCGCGCGTTCAGGTTGTACACGCATTGCTCCGAGACGAGGCCGAGGAAGTGCCGCTGCGCGGCGAGCCCGTTGGCCTGCGCGATGTGCCAGCCGGCGAAGTTGCTGCTGCCGACGTAGAGGACCTTGCCCTCGCGGACGAGCTGCTCCATCGCCTGCCAGATCTCGTCCCAGGGCGTCTCGCGGTCGATGTGGTGCATCTGGTAGAGGTCGATATGGTCCGTCTGCAGGCGGCGCAGGCTCTCCTCGCAGGCGCGGCGGATGTGATAGGCCGAGAGCCTCCTGTCGTTCGGCCCTTCGCCCATGGGGCCGTAGACCTTCGTGGCGAGGACGATGCGGTCCCGCCGCCCGCCGCCCTGCGCGAGCCAGCGCCCGACGATCTGCTCGGTGATCCCCTCTCCGCGCTTCCGGCCGTACACGTTGGCCGTGTCGAAGAAGTTGATCCCGTGCTGAAGGGCCCGGTCCATGATGGCGAAGCTGTCGGGCTCGCTGGTCTCCGGGCCGAAGTTCATCGTGCCGAGGCAGAGAGGGCTGACCTTCAGGCCGGTGCGTCCGAGATTGCGGTGGTTCATGGTGCCGGGAGGGTAGCAACGCGCCCCGCGCGCGGTCCATGCCGGCGCGCTGGACGCGCCGTAGGGTTTCGCCGGAGTCGCGCGTCCGTGAGCTGGCCCGCCGCTTCCTTGATGCGCTGCCGTGCTTCCCATAGGCTCGTTTCGTCGGGCGAGGAGACGATCATGTGGCAGCAGGAGGACACGGAGCTCGAGCACGCAGAGGACGTCCGCGACGAGGCGCAGGGGCTCTCCGGCGTCCGGTTCACCATCGAGCTCGGGCACATCGACCCGTTCGACGCCGCCGCCGTCTTCTGGGATCAGCACGGCCAGGCGCGGGAGCTCTTCCCTGGTACGGAGTGCGCGATGCAGTCGGGATCGTACCGCGAGCCGACCTTCGTGCTCCGGACGAGCCTGAGCCTCGCGGGGATCGGGCCGTTCACGCAGACGTCGCGGTATTCGGCCCAGCGCGTCGCGCCGGAGTCGTTCGCCATCCGCGTCGATACGATCGAGGAGAACATGCTGTGGAAACGGGGGCTCGCGATTCACCGCTTCTCGCCGGGCTCCGGCGCGACGACGCTGCTCGAGGTGACGAGCCTGTACGCGCCCAGGGTGCCGATCAAGATCCTGAATCAGGCGGCGATCGGCGCGGCCCGCGCGCACCAGCGGCGCTATCTCTCGGGCCGGCGCCCGACGGCCGCGGAGCGGGAGCATTTCCTGGCGGCGCTCGGCGCGGGCGGGCAGGGCGGCGCCTGAGGCGCGCGTGTCCTCTCGCCGCCTTCGCGGCGGCGCTCCTCAGGCGGAGCGCGGGCGCGCGCGGCGAGGGGCGGCCGGCGGCGCGGCGCGCGGCGTCGCCGCGGCCAGCACCGCGGCCTCGTGGGCGGCGAAGCGCTCCGCCAGGAAGTCGACGAACAGCCGCGCCCTGGCGGGCTGGAAGCGGCGGCTCGGATAGAGCACGTGCACGGCGGAGCCCGGCGAGGGCAGGTCGGTGAGCAGCGGGACGAGGCGCCCGGCGTCGATGTCGGCGGCGACGTCCCAGATCGACTTGAAGGCGAGGCCGTGGCCGGCGACGGCCCAGTCGCGCACCAGATCGCCGCTGTCGGCCACGAGGCGGCCGGCGGGGCGGACGGTGTGGAGCCCCTCTCCGGTGCGGAAGGTCCACGAGAGCGCGCGCATGCCGGGGCGCTGCAGCACGATGCACGCGTGGGCGTCGAGGTCCGCGAGCGTGCGTGGCCACCCGCGTCGCGCGAGGTAGGCCGGCGCGCCGCAGACCACGCGGCGGCTCCGGGCCAGCCGGCGCGAGACGAGGCGCGAGTCGCCGAGCGCGCCGAGGCGCACGGCCACGTCCACGCCGGCGTCGAGCAGGTCCACCACGCGGTCCGACAGGCTGACGCGCACGCGGAGCCCCGGGTGCGCCGCCGCGAAGTCGGCCGCGGCGGGCCCGACCCACTGGCGGCCGAGATCCACCGGCGCCGACACGTGCAGGAGGCCGCGCGCCTCGGCCTGGCCTGCGGTCACCGCGAGCTCGGCCTCGCGCACGTCGGCGAGGATGGCGACGCAGCGCTCGTGGTAGGTCGCGCCCTCGGCGGTGAGCGTGAGGCGCCGCGAGCTGCGCTGGAGGAGGCGCACGCCGAGCGCCGCCTCCAGCCGCGTCATGCGCTTGCTGGCCACCGCCGGCGAGAACCCGAGCTCGCGCCCCGCCGCCGAGAGGCTGCCCCGCGCGACGGCGCACACGAACAGCTGCATGTCCTCCAGCTCGACCATGCGCACCCCCGGCGAGTCACGGGCAGCGAAGCGGGGGCAGGGTAGCCGCTCCGGGGGCGATCTTCAACATTTCCGAAAAGATGGTTCGGCGATCGCCGCCGTTCTCCTACGCGCCGGAAAGGATCAAGGTGGCTCCTGTCGCCGGTCGACCCGATCGGCTGTCCGAGATCGCTTGTTCCGAGGAGACACGTCCCATGAAAAAGACCCTGTTGATCAGCGCCCTCTCCCTCTCGCTCTTCGCCGCCGCGAGCGCCTGCTACGTGCAGGGCGCCGGCGCGGAGGACCTGCCATCGCCGCGGTCGACCGTCGTCGACGGGAGCCTGCCGAGGGAGCAGGCCGACGCGGAGATGCTCGCGGCACGCCGGTTCTACGCGTTCTGGAACACCGGCGATGAGGGCTACCTCGACGAGGCGATCGCGCCGACCTTCACGGACCGCACCTTGCCCAAGGGGCGCCCGCAGGGCCCGGCGGGCCCGGCGTTCGCGTCGAAGAGCTTCCGCGCCGCCGTGCCGGACCTGAGCTGCGAGGTGGAGCAGCTGATCGTCGTCAGCGATCACGTGGTGGCGCACCTGCGTTTCCGAGGCCACTTCACCGGCACGTTCGGCGACACGAAGGGCGCCGGGCAGGCCGTGGACTTCATCGCCACCGACATCCTGCGCGTGCAGAACGGACGTATCACCGACAACTGGCATATCGAGGACAACCTGACGCTGTTTCAGCAGCTCGGCGTGGTGGCGCTGTGACGACGGGGCGGGCCCGGTGGAGCCTCCGCGCCCCGGGCCCGCCGGCGAGGTGCGTTGTCTCGCCTCGCGGCGCGCGAGATCCCCGGGCGAGTCGGGCGTGCTTTTTCGCGCGGCTCGTGCGAGCGTCGATCGGATGCAGATCCGAACCGCTTCTTCTCCTCGTGGGTATGCGAGCGTCCTTTGCGCCGCGATGCTCCTGGCCTTCCCGTTCGCCGCCGGCTGTGACGATGGCGATGGCGGCGGCGACGGGGGCTCGAGCGCCTCGACCAGCAGCGCGAGCGCGGGCGACGGGGGAGGCGCCGCGGGCTCGACCGCCTCGACCAGCAGCGCGAGCGCCGGGGGCGGTGGAGCCGCCGCGTGCGGCCCCGACGTCGACGCGCCCGAGGAGGTGCTCCCCGGCGCCGCCGATCCCGAGGCGGGGGTGTTCACCCTGGCCGAGGCGCTCGCCGATCTCCCGGAGGGGCCTGGGCCGCTGCGCGCGATCCTCGACACCGACAAGGGCGAGATCACGTGCGAGCTCTTCCCGGAGCAGGCCCCGAACGCGGTCGCCAATTTCGTCGGCCTCGCCCGCGGGCGCCGGCCCTTTCGGGACTCGGCGACCGGCAGCTGGGTGAAGCGGCGGTTCTACGATGGGCTGACCTTCCACCGGGTGATTCCGGAGTTCATGGCGCAAGGCGGCGACCCGCTCGGCACCGGCGAGGGCTGGCCAGGGTACGAGTTCGACGACGAGATCTCCGCGCTGAAGCATCGAGCGGGGACGCTCGCTTACGCCAACGCCGGGGCCGACACCAATGGAAGCCAGTTCTACATCACGGAGGTGGCGACGGACTGGCTCGACGGCGACTACACGATCTTCGGCCAGTGCGCGCCGGTCGAGGTGGTCACCGCGATGACGCACGTGGAGACCGACGAGGACGACAAACCGCTCGTGGAGCTGCGCCTGCGCGAGGTGACGATCACGCGCTGCGCGCCGTGAAGAGGGCGCGGGCGCGCCGGCCGTGCCGCTCGCTCGGGGCGCCGCGGCGCTGGGCGCCCGCGGTGGAGGAGGTCACCGAGCGAGCGGCTTCCTGGCGCTGATGAGCGAGTATCCCGCGTAGACCGGGATGACGGACACGTCGGTGAACCCGCACCCGCGGACGAGCTCGTCGAGCTCGCCGGCCGTGAGCTGCTTGCCGGGGGTCATGTACACCATGTTCATGGAGAACAGCGCCGCCGTGAGCGGGCCGTCCTGCCCGTCCGAGAGCAGGAGCTCGTAGATGAGGACGCGGCCGCCCGGCGGCAATGCATCGAAGCTGCGCTGGACCAGGCGCCGCTGGCGCGCGCTGTCCCAGTCATGGAGGATGTTGGCGAAGAAGATCGCGTCGTGACCCGAAGGCCACGCGTCGCGGAACATGTCGAGCTCCAGCACGTCGATGCGATGCTCGAGGCCGTGCTCCGCGACGTACCTCCGCGTCGCCTTGCACACGGGCGGCAGCTCGGCGACGGTGAAACGCACCCCGGGGTTCTGCTGCGCCAGGGCGATGCTGAAGCAGCCGGAGCCGCCGGCGACGTCGAGGAGGCGCCCCACGCCCGAGAGCTCGGCCCGCTGCGCGAGCCCGACCGCGGTCGCGAACGAGTGGCTGTGCATCGCCTGGGTGAAGACGAATGCCCGCTCGTCCGACAGGTCCGCCTCTGCCCACTCCTCCGAGATGACCTTGCCCTGGCCCTCGCCCCACGCGACGGCCCCGTCCCGCCGCAGCGTCTCCAGCAAGGTGCCGTGCGTGATGGGAACCTGGCAGATGAGCCGCACATAGTGGCCCCAGTAGAACGGCCTGGTCGGGATCAAGAAGTTGCGAGACGTCTCGGTGAGATGGAACTTGCCATGAGACCGCACCAGGAGCCCCATGCCTGCCAGGGAGGCCAGGAGGGCCTCGGTCGCGCGGACGCTGAGGTGAAGCTTCCCGGCCATCTCCGCGATGCCCGCGGGCTCCCGCTCGAGGAGCGAGAACACCCCGAGCTCGTCGGCGACGCTGATGATGGGCAGCTGGTAGACCGAATACCCGAGCTGCCGCATCAAGGAGTCGTCACAGGTAGGTTTTTCGAGATTCATGGACGTCAATGCATTCCTCCGCTCTGCTCAAGAAGGGGGGATGCCGGCGCGGCCGGCGAGCGATCCGTCTCCAACATAGCTGAGCTCGATCGGAGCTGACCAGGTGTTGCTCGCTGCCTCGTGGGTCCTCCCGCGCCCTCGCCGGCCGTGGCGAGCCCAGCGTCCCGGCGGGCGCGATGGACGACGCTGCTCGGCGTGCGGCTCAGGCGACTGCGCGAAATGAGGCGCCTGCGCGAGACGTAAGCGGCTCTGGTTTCGGCGCGGCGGGTGGGCTGGGCCGGGCTGGGAGAGGGGGCGACCGCCTCCGCACGGCGGCGGTCGTGCTACGCTCGGCGAAAGGCCATGTCCGCTGTCGAGCCCGAGATGACCGCCCGTCCGCCCGCTGCGCCTCACCGGCGGCTGGGAGCCCACGTCTATCGCCGCCCGCCCGAGCCGGTGGTCTTCCCGGAGGCCGAAGAGGTGCCCGAAACGAACCGCCACCTGGAGCTCCGCACCGCGCTGTACCTGATCCTCAAGCGCGAGCTCGCGCACGCAGCGACGCTCGGCTCCGACCAGTTCGTTTACTGGGACCCGACGACGCCGAGGAAGCGCCTCGCCCCCGACGCCTTCGTGCGTCTGGGCGCGCCTCATCGGACCTTCCGCACCTGGAAGACGTGGCTGCACGGGGCCCCCGACCTCGGCGTCGAGATCGTGAGCGATTCGGACGAGGGCGAGCCCGCGTGGGAGGAGAAGCTCGAGCGCTACCGCGCCGCGGGCATCCGCGAGGTCGTGCGCTTCGATCCCGACGACGGCGCGCGGCCGATCCGCGTCTGGGATGCGCTCGACGGCGATCTCGTGGAGCGGTCGCCGGACGACCCGGATCTCTGCGCGTGCGAGACGCTGGGCCTCTGGTGGACCGTGGTGGAGGACCCGTCGGTCGGCCCGATGCTCCGGCTGGCGCGCGACAGGGAGGGCCGTGAGCTGCTGCCGACGCCGGACGAGGTCGCGGCGAAGGATCGTGAGGTCGCGGCGAAGGAGCGTGAGGCCGCGGCCAAGGCGAGGGAGGCCGAAGCCGAGGCGCGGGAGGCGAACAGGAAGCTCCAGGCCGAGCTGGACGCGCTGCGGGCCGAGCTCGCGCAGGCCACGGGCAAGCAGACGCCGCGTTGACGACCGCGCGCCCCGCGAGGGCCGGCTCGGTGCGCCGGCCCCCGGCGGGTCACTTGGCCAGCTTGAACACCGAGGCCGGCAATTCCTCGGTATGCCATGTCGTCCAGTAGATGGCGCGGCGGTCCCGCGCGAGGCCGTTGATGTACGTGCTGTCGGCGAGCGTCTCGGGGGCGCCGCCCGAGGTGCGCACCCGCTGGAGCTGCTTCGCGCCATCGCTGTACCAGTAGACGAAGGTGGCGTCCGCCAGGATCCGGGTGGGGTAGTTCGCCGCCGCGAGCGTCCCGGCGCCGGAGCCGTCCGCCGTCGCGGGATCATCGCGGATTTCACCCTCAAAGATCCCCCAGATCGCATTGCAGCTCAGCGCCGTGCTCAAGGCGGCGCACACCGCGAGGCAGGTGCACTCGCTCTGTCGCATCGCGGTACTCTACCGCCGCGCGCCTCCCGCAGAGAAGCCGGCGGCGCGCGGCGCGGGCGGGGCGCTCGATCGATGCACGAGCGAGCTATCGCGCCACCCCCGGGACGCGAGCGCCTCGTGTCCTCTCCTGCACGTGGGTTGCGGTCGCCGCGCCCGCGACGCCGGCGAAGATCCGGAGCGCGCCGGTGAGATCGGGATAGACGACCACGTCGCGCGCGGGCTCGTCCGGACCATAACGCAACCACAGCAGCGGCCATGCATAAGCGCGCACCGCCTGGGCCACGAGGCGGCCCCCGGCGGCGAGCGCGGTGAGGCCGGACACGGCGCGCTCGATCGTGCCGGCGAAGCGGTGGCCGTGGAAATCCGGCTCGACCGTCCGATCGCTGCCGCCGCGGTAAGCGCTGCTCCTCGCGCGGGGGCGGAGGTCGTGGCAGCGCAGGGGCTCGGGAGGGGTGTCGGCGCCCAGACGGCGCTCCAGGGCGCCCTCGAACGAGAACAGCGACGGCACGAAGGTCATCTCGGGCGGCGCGTAGAGCTCGCGCATCTCGAGCGGGCGGTCCTGCAGATGGCGGATGCGCACCCGCCGGACGCGGCCGGCGCCCATGCAGGACGGGCAGCGGACGTATCCCGCGCGGCACGAGCAGGCGTACGGCCGGGCCCGGCCGCTGCAGCGGGGGCAGCGCGCGCGCCCCGAGGCGCTCGCGCACCCGGTGCAGGGCGCGAGGCCGAGATCCTCGACCAGGCGCCGGTAGGCGCGCGGCTCGAAGCACAGCGGACGGGGCGGGTCGCCCGGCTCGAGCTGCGCCGCGGCCGCCGGGCTGAGGTCGACGACCTCCGTCCAGCCCTCGCGGCGCACGATCGATGCGAGGACGACCAGCGCGGCCACGCGGCGCTCCTCGGCGGGCGCGCCGGGCGGAAGCGCCAGGCCTTCGGTGCGGGCGCGCGCGACCGTGGGGAGAAACGGGGCCACGGGATCGGACGGCGGCTCCATCGCGGCAGCATGTCCACGAACCGGAGGGCGCGCCATCGCGCCGCAGGCGGTGGGCACGAAGGCGCCGTACGGCGTCCCGCGGCGGCCGGGACGCGCCGGATGTGGGGGCCGCGCGTCGCTGCCGAACAGCGGCGGTCGCGCGCTGGGCGCTCCCTCCTCCGCCGGGAGCTCAGGCGTTGCGCATCGGCTCCGCGAGCCATCGAACCAGCGCCTCGCCCTCGAGCTCGATCAAGGCGGCTTCGACCTCGTCTGGACCGTTCACGCGAGCGCGCTCGACGATCGATCGCTCTTCTTCGGCCGTCAGACGTCGCCCGATGCGCCGCGCGAAGAGGCGGCCGAGGAGCTCTGCGATCGCCTTCTGCCCGCGCTCCTCTCCTCGTTGCTCTCCCCGTTGCTCTCCCCGTTGCTCTCCCCGCTGCTCGGCCTCGATGATCATCTCGCCGATGATCGGCGTGCGCCGGAGCAGCCCCTCTTCCTTGTCCTCTACCATGATGATGAGCTCCTTCAGCAGATTATGCCCCCAGGGATCGATGGTCGCCATCACCAGGAGCGCCGTGTACAGCTCAGCCCGCTCCTCCGCGGCCTTCGCCCCCGTGTGGATCTCCGCGACCACCTCCCGCAGCGCCGCCGCGGTCGCATTACGTGCAAGCGGCGCAAATACCAGCCAGAGCACGCTGCCGCGCGCTCGCAGCTCGGAGACCGTGCGCTGGTAGACGGCGTCGATACGGAAGCGCGCGCCGCTGAACGGCCGCCCGGGCCAGGCGATGCGGCGCTTCCCGGCTTTCGGCAAGCGCCGCCTGCGTCCCGAGAGGACCACGGCGACGCTCTCGATGGGCGGCACCGGCGCGCCAGAGGATTCGAGGCGGAGCGCGGCGAAGAGGAAGCCGAGGTATTCGAAGATGCGATCCGGCACGTCCTCGCGGAGCGAGAAGCAGAACTCGACGTGGAGCACCCGCGGCTCGCCGCCGACCCGTAGACGCAGCGCCTTGTCGAGGCGGCGCTCGATGTTCGTGACCTGGCTGTCGACCCAGCCGAGGACCTCGATGGGGCGGCTCTCAGGGACGAGGGCGCGCACCAGGTCCTCGGGGCGCCTTCGGGCGAGGTGGCGCAAGGTGATGTCGGCGTCTCCCATGGCGTGGCGCCCATGGCAGATCGCGTGCCGGGCGTTCGAGATGCCGAAATCAAGGGGTTCCGGGGCCTGGCGTGCGCATCGGGCGGGTGGCGGCGCCATGGCGGAGCGACCCGCGCCGGAGCACCGACGATGGAGGGACCCGACCGGGGTTGAGGGACCCGACCGGGGTTGAGGGACCCGACCGGGGTTGAGGCAGAGGCACCCCTCGAACCGATCGAGCACCATGGCGTGTCCTTCCAGCAGCTTCGCGCTTGCCCCCCGCTCGGGGAATCCCTTTCGCCCCCGGCGCTACGTCCCCGCCCCCGGATCCTTGCAGCAACGAAACCCGATCTCGTAAAACCGGAACATCGGTCCATGCGAGTCGTTGGTCCCGCGGCACCCCGCCCACGGCTTGGACCAGTAGCCGCCCTTCAGCGACGAGCGGTGCGGCCACTCGGGACGCGACGTCGATACCCACTCTTCCACGTTGCCGACCAGATCGACGACGCCGTACGGGCTCACGCACGCCGGATACGAGCCCGACGGCTCGCCCTGCCAGAGCCGCTGCGTCTCGGCGGCCCGCACCGCCGGGTCGTCCGACGCGAGCCGCCGCTCGCTGATGCCCCGGTATGGCTTGCTCACGTTGCAGGCGGCCGGGTCCTGCGCGTAACCGTAAGGGAAGGGGAGCGCCGACGGCCCCTCGCACGCGAGCTCCCACTCGAACTCGGTGCAGAGGCGCTTGCCGACGGCGGCGCACTCCCGCTCGGCCTCGACGAAGCGGAGCATCACGACCGGCAGCGCGCCCGCCCGGTTCGGCCACTCGTGGCGATCCATGCACGTGCGCACCGGCGTGAAGCGCGGCTCGGCGGCGAACAGCCCGGGGAAGAAGCTGAAGCAGTGGCCGCCGCGGTAGCTCGTGCAGATCCGCTGCACGTCCTCGTGGTGCGTGCCCTCCACGAGCACCATGTCGGGCGGGCAGGACGCCGGAGCCCCGGGCCGGGGCAGCGCGTCGGCCTGGACGAGCAGCGGGGCGAGCAGGAGGTCGAGGAGCACGCGGCGGCTCTCTATCGCAAAGCCGCGCGCGACGCACGAGAGGCCGCGCGGCGGCTCGCCTCACCGGACCTCGCGCGGCGCTCGCGCCCGCGCCCGCGCCGGGCTAGTCTCGCGCCATGGGAATGACGCTGCTTAGGATGCGGTTCGCCGCGCTCGCGCTCCTGGCCTGGGGGAGCGCCTGCGGTGGCAACGTCGTGGTCGACGGGATGCCCGGCGAAGGGTCGGGAGGCGCCGGCGTGACCAGCAGCAGCGCGAGCGGGACGAGCAACGTGGGGGTGACCTCCACCGGGGGGGGCGGCGGCGACGTGCGGTCGAAGTGTCTCGCGTACTGCGAGATGTTCCTGCCGGTGTGCGGCGCGGCGCCGGGGAGCTGCGGCGACGTCTGTGACGAGCGGCTGTCCGCCGCGCCCCCGTGCAACGATCGGCTCGCGCCGTTCTTCGATTGCGCGATCGAGGCGTTCGATTGCTCCGTCGCCCCGTCCAGGTGCCAGCCTTTGCTGACTCAGTACGAGACGTGCGCGTTCGACGCCGACTCCGGCTGTGGAGGGCTGGAGTGCTTCGGCGGCGGGGACAGGGCGTGCAGCTGCAAGGGCTCGTGCCCGGGCTGGGATTTCGCCGTCGAGTGCAGGCCGAGCGGGCGCTCCGACATCTCCTGCTCCTGCCTCGTCAACGGCTCGGAGGTGGCCACCTGCACGCAGGCCGGCTCGGGGTGCGCGCTCGCCGTCGACTGTTGCGAGCCGAGCTTCGAGCAGTTCCGCTGAGAGGCACGAGCGAGCGGCGTTCGCCATGGAGGAGGATCGACGGAGCGCAGCGCGAGGCGGGGCGCTCGCCGAGGAGATGGCGAGCTGGGTGGGGGCGCGGATCGACGCCGCACACGCGAACCCGGCGACGGGGCTCGTCGCGCTGGCCGTGTACGCCGGAGCGCGGCGCGTGCTCGGCGCCGGCATCGGGCCGCGCGTCGCGGGGGTGGGGGTCTTGCCGCGGCTGCCGCGGCTCCGCGCCGGCGGGGCGCATCCGCTCCTGGCCGCCATGCGGGCCCACCTGGTCGGCCGCCGCGTGCTGGCGATCGAGGTGCGGGGGGACGGCATCGCCGTGATCGTCGGCGATCTGTCTACGGTGGAAGAAGACCAAGACGATGAACTGCCTGGTGAGGCGGGGCCGTCGGTGGCGGCGGCGCCCGCACCCGGGTTGAGCCCGACGGCGCCCGCACCCGGGTTGAGCCCGGGGTCGCCCGCACCCGGGTTGGGCCCGGGGTCGCCCGCACCCGGGTTGGGCCCGGGGTCGACCGCACCCGGGTTGGACCCGGCGCCCGCCGCGGCGGCGCGGCTGGAGCTCGCCCCGGGGCGCCGCGGCGAGGTGCGGCTGCTCGACGGCGCCGGCAACCTGATCCTCCGCTGGCCGCCTCAGGGGAGCGCCCCGCCGGCCGAGATCGCCTACCCGGAGGATCCGCTGGCCGCCGGCGCGGCGCTGGTCGAGGCGAGCGACGACGCCGCCGCCGGCCAGGAGAAGGCGGCCCTCGCGCGCGCCGTCAAGGCGCGGCGCGCCGCGCTCGAGCGCAGGGCCGAGGCGGTGCGCGGCGATCTCGGGCGGCTGGGGAGCGTCGCGCGCCTCCAGAAGACGGGGCAGCTCCTGCTCGCGCAGGGCGCGCGGGTGCCGCGCGGGGCCGCGAAGGCGCTCCTCGACGACTGGGAGACGGGCGGCAAGATCGAGGTCGCGCTCGACCCGGCGCGCCCCGCCAAGGCGCAGGCCGAGGCGTTCTTCGCCAAGGCGCGGCGCTACCAGCGCGGCGAGGCGGTGATGCGCGCGCGCCTCGCCGAGACCGAGCGCGCCCTCGAGGCGATCGCCGCCCTCGAGGCCGACGTCGCGGCGGCGGAGGCGCGGCCGGAGGCGCTCGAGCCGCTCGCGCAGCGCGCGCGCTCCCTCGGTGTGGCGCGCGCCGAGATCGCCGGGGCGGGCGCCGCCGTCGCCGGCGGGCCGGGGGCGGCCGGAGGAGCGCGCGCCCCGCGGGCCGGACGGACCGCCCCGCGTCGGCCGTTCCATGCCTACCGGAGCGCGTCCGGCGCGGCGATCCTCGTCGGCCGGGGCGCCGAGGACAACGACGCCCTGACGACGAAGCATGCGCGGCCGCACGACCTCTGGCTCCACGCGAAGGGCGTCGCGGGTTCGCACGTCGTCGTGCCGCTCCCGAAGGGGGCGAGCTGCCCCGCCGACGTGCTCGTGGACGCCGCGACCCTGGCGGCGCACTTCAGCGACGCGCGCGGCGAGGCGGTCTGCGAGGTGAGCTACGTCCCGCGCCGCTACGTGCGCAAGCCGCGCGGCGCGGCCCCGGGCGCGGTGGTCTTCGATCGGGAGAAGGTCATCGCCGTGCGCATCGAGGGGGCGCGCCTGTCGCGGCTGCTCGCGACCAAGGAAGAGGGCTGACGAAGGGCGCTCGCGCCGGTGGCGACGCGCCTCGCGCGCAGGCCGCGAAGCGCCCCGCGGCCGGGCTGCGGCGCCCCCGGGCCCAGGCTGCGACGCCGTCGCTCCGCCTGAGGGCGGCCCGCCCTCAGGCCGTGAACGCCGCCCGGACCTGCTCGTTCAGCTGATCCAGCCGGCGCGCCGGCAGCTCCGCCGCGCGGGCGAGCGACGCGATGACCGCGCGCTCCGCGTCCGAGATCCCCTCGCTCGCGTGGGCCACCGCCAGCGCGACGATGACGCCCTCCTCCACCGCGTCGCAGTCCATGAGGATCTCCGCGAGCAGCCGCACCCGCGGCTCGACGCCCGCCGCCGCGATCACCTTCAGGCTCGCCTCGATCAGGTAGCGGACGAGCTCCGCGTTCAGCTCGGCGCCGAGCATCGGCTCGATCAGCTGCCGGAGGGCGTCGATCTCCTCGGCGTCCACGTTGCCGTCGGCGTTCGCCACGAGCGCGCCGAGGTCGACGATCGGGGTCGGGTTGTACTCGTTCAGGTCGAAGCGGGCGCGGAGCAAGCCGGCCGCCTGGTGGACCAACGCGGGAGGCTTCATGTCGCCTCCGCTCCGGCGATTCGCCTCATGACTCACCACCTTTCGGCGCGCGGCGCCGCACGGTCTCGGACTCGCTGAGCCCGAGGCAGAGCTGCGCCCGGAGCGCGCGCAGCCCCGCGAGCACCTCGGCCGACGCCTTCTCGGCCTCGGCCCGCTCGATGGCCGCGTCGAGCGTCGCGAGCCGCCCTGTTTGGAGCGCCTTGAGCGAGTAGGTCATCTGCACGAACGTGTCGAAGAGGTCTCCGAGCTCATCGCCCTTGCGCAGCCCCTCTCCGATGGTGAGCCGCGTCGTGCCGACCTGGCGGCACAGGCGCTTCATCTGGTGGACCGGCCCCACGATGCGCTGGGTGATGAAGATCCCGAGCACCCCGAGGACGACGAGGAGGAACGCGCCCCCGCCGACGAGGATGTTGAGGAGGCGCTGGCGCAGCGCCTCGACCTCGGAGCGCCGCCTGCCGACCTCCGCCAGGTTGCGCTCGTACTCGCGGTTCGTCTTCTCGAGCTCCTCGTCGAGGGTATTGCCGAGCTCGGCGCCGTCGCCGCCCAGGGCGGCGGTGCTCATCCTCAGGATCTTGGCGCTGTTGGCCGCCTCTTTGAGCGCGAGCTCGGCCTGGGACGCCGCGTACTGCGCCTGCTCGTTGGCGACGCTCGCGGTCTGCCAGATGACGAGTCCGAGCACCGCCATGACGGCGAGCACCACCGACACCAGGAGCCCCGTGTACTTGAGCTGGAATCGCGGGTTGAGGAGCAGCTTGCGGCGGGGGGCCGGGCGGGCTGTGGCGCGATCCTGGGCGGGAGAGGTCATGAGGTCTCGTCAGCGGGCGGACGGCATGACCGCCAGCACAGGACATGGCATGAGCGGGGCCGCCGCGGTGCGACCCCCCCGGAAAACGCACTGCGGTTTCACTGGTACCCCATTCCCGGCGCCGGTCGCAAGGGTCATTCAGAGGTCGAACAGCGTCCCCTGCCGGCTCGGCCGCCGGAAGGTCGAGCGCTCGTCTGCCGCTTCGCGCTCGCGCGCGGCGTTCAGCCCGAGGCGCTGGCAGTGCACCTCGAACAGCCGCTGGATCGCCGCCCAGCGCGCGCCTGCGCCCTGGAAGCGCGCCCCGAAGGCGGCCTCGTTCATCTTGCCGCCGCGCATCTCCTGGATGCCGCGGCGCACCTTGCTGGCGCGGTCCGGGAAGGCCTCCTCCAGGCGCTCGTCGAAGACCGGCAGCACCTCGCGCGGCAGGCGCAGCGGCATCATGAAGGCGCTCTGCGCCCCGGCGTCGCGGGCGCGCTCGAGGAGCTCGGGGACGTCGCTGTCGTTCAGCCCGGGGATCAGGGGCGACAGGGAGATCCCGGTCGGCACGCCCGCGTCCGAGAGCGCGCGCATGGCCTCGAAGCGCAGCGACGAGCGGCTCGCGTACGGCTCCATCTTGCGGGCCACGGCGTCGTCGGCGAAGGGGATGCTGAGGTGGACGCGGGCGCGGGCGTGCCGCGCGAGCTCGCCGAGCAGGGCGGCGTCGCGCCGCACGAGCGCGCCCTTGGTGATGAGCCCGACGGGGTTCCGGAACGCGAGGCAGATCTCGAGGCAGCGGCGGGTGAGCTCGTAGCTCGCCTCGAGCGGCTGGTAGCAATCGACGTTGCCGGAGAACACGATCGTGTCGCCCTGCCAGCCCGGCTTGTTGAGCTCCTTCTCGAGCAGCTCGGGCGCGTTCGCCTTGACCACGATCTTGCGGTCGAAGTCGGTGCCGGCGCCCCACCCGAGGTACTGGTGCGAGGGCCGGGCGTAGCAGTAGGCGCAGGCGTGGATGCAGCCCCGGTACGGGTTGACGCTGTACTGGAACGGCAGATCGGGGCTGTCGTTGGCGGTGATGATGGAGCGGGCCTGCTCCTCGAAGACCTGCAGCGTCGCCGGGGGCGCCTCTTCGAGGTACTCGACCTGCGTCGACGACCACGGGTTCGGAGGGTTGTTCACGGGGCGCGGCATGGTGCGGGGCGCGCCGGGCGAGGGGGCGGGCGCTGCGCGCGCAGTGTAGCGCGTCCTCGTCCGGGTGGGAGCGTTTGTTCAGTAGAGCCCGGTGGGCGCTGGCACGCGGCGTGGCGGGCTGGGCGGCGGGCGCGGCCTGGGAGGCGCTGCGGGCGGCGGGCGCGGCCTGGGGGCCGCAGCGGGGGGAAGGGGCGGGGAGAGCGGATTGACAGCCGAGGGAACGCCTGCTGGCATGCGGGCGCTCAGGAGCGAGGTGAGGGACAAGATGGCCACTCCGAAACAGCCCGGGTTCGATCTCCGCAGCACGTACCTGCACCTCGCGGACGGGGGCGACGCGCTGCAGATCGAGGTGAGGCCGACGTTCTGGCAAGAGCTGATGTCCGGCGACTCGGAGGCCGCGGACATCCGGCGGATCACGGACGAGGGAGGCTGGCTGGTGATACGGTATCCGCTGACCGAGGACACGCCGCAGTGGGAGATGCACCCGGCGGGTGACGAGATCCTGGTCCTCCTGTCCGGCGCGAGCGACGTCGTGCTGGAGGAGCAGGGCGGCGAGCGGGTCGTCGCCCTGCTCGCGGGCGCGGCGTGCAAGGTCCCGCAAGGCGCGTGGCACCGGATCCTCGTCCGCGAGCCGGGGGACCTCCTGTCGATCACATACGGCAAGGGGACGCAGCACCGGCCGCTGTAGCTGCGTGGGGGCGAGCCTGCCACCCGACATTCCGGGGCCGGGCGCCGGCTGACGCGAAATGAGGCGGGTGATGTCGGCCGGATCCTGCTCACGGCGGGCCGGCCGCAGCATGGTCGACGAGCGTATCGAAGAACCGAGCGGCATGCCCGGAAGCGGCGCGCACCTTGCTGGGATCGACCAGCCCGATCAGCTCGAACCCATGAGACTTCGCGTACTTCCCCTTGGTCTTCGAATCCCTGGTCGCACGATCGAGCGCGTCGTAGAGGTCTCTCTTGGCGACCTGCTCGACGTTCGGCTGACGGGGTAGCGCGTCCCTCCGGAATCCCTGCTTATAGTATGCCGCGAGCGCTTCCGGGTCCGCGACCAGCCAGGCCTCCATGGCCTGCACCATCAAGTGGAGCTGCTCATCGCTCACGCCGTCCGGTCTGGGCCACTGATCTCCCTCGCGCTTGAGGACGTGGTCCCACGCTGACGTACCGGGCTTCACGGGCTCCTCGCTGTCGACCAGCAGGATGCACAGCGCATCCGGATGGCTCTTCACCGCACGCCTAAAATCGTCGAACGCCTCCTTGCGGCTGCCGCATGCGATGACCTTCGGTCTGGCGCGCCCGCCGAGGACTCTCTCGAACAGCTTGCTGAAGCCTTCGCGGAGCGGCTCCTGAGCCCGCCGCGAGGCTCCGCCCCCCTCCACGTAGACGCGCACGGCTACCATCGTGTGCCCCCGAGCTCGCCCTTGCGCCAGAGCTCACCGAGCGTGTACGTCTCAAGCCACGTCGCGAGGGCCTCCCGCGTGAGGCGTCGCAGGGTCGTCCGTCCTTCGTGGCGCTCGCAGACGAGCACCGTTTCCGGGGTGTCGGAGAGTGCATCGACGAGGACATCCGAGTGCGTCGTCACGATGATCTGTGTGCGCTCCGATGCGCCGAGCAGGAGGCGCGCGAGCGTGGGCATCAGATCCGGATGGAGGCCGAGCTCCGGCTCTTCGATGCAGACGAGCGGCGGCGGCGCTGGATCGAGCAGGATGGCGAGCAGCGCAAGCCATCGGATCGTGCCGTCGGAGAGGCGCGTCGCGGGGAGCGTCCAGCGCTCTTCCTCAAGGAATATCTGGACCGTTCCTCCCTCGATCTGCACGGAGAAGTCCACGACCCCATCGAAAACCTGCTGCAAGGCGTCGATCAGCACCCGCTTCGTCGGGATATCCCGGCGGAACCGGTTCAGGATCAGCCCGAGGTTCTGTGCGTCTTCTCGCAAGTGGTCGGTCGGCAGATCGGACGGCTGCGGGTATCGTGGGGACGAGGCGCGCCCGAGGCCCCAGTCACGGTAAAGCCGGATTTTGCTGTAGTGATCCCCGACGAACGAGAGCTCCGGATAATGATCGGGATCCTTGCGCTGGGAGAGGATGGACTGCTGGGGGTCGATGTCCTCGCGGCGGAGCTCGCGCTTGCCGTTTCTCACGTTGAGCATCGGCCGTCCGTGCTCGTAGCCGAAGTAGACGTGCTGGCCGGTCGGCTCGGCCGGCGGCTCCTCGTCCTCGATGCGCTCGTCGACGATCTCCAGGCGCGCTCCGAGCTCGGTGAAGGAGACCCGGTGGCGCAGGTTCCAGCTCGATTCCGGCCGGTACGCGAGGACGGCCTCCACCTCGGCCTTCGCGCCCGGCTCGCCTCGCCAGATCCATGCGCTCACCCCCCCGCCTTGTCGTACCGGGGCGAGCAGATCCGTGGGTGCGGCGCGAAGGAAGCCGATGGCCTCGATGAAGTTCGACTTGCCTGACCCGTTGGGTCCGATGAGGACGTTGAGCTTGCTGAGCTCGATCGGATCGGAGCCCGGACCGAAGGACAGGAACCGATCTAGCCGCAGACTCTTGAGGAGCATGCGCGGAACTCTACCCGGATCGCGCTCATCGACGCCACCGGGGGAGCTGACCTCAGCCTCGCCCGGCGAAGCGGCGGTGGTCGACCATGAGGCAGCGGTCCTGCACGACGAGGATCCCGGCCTCGACGAGCCGCTCGGCCACCTGGTCGTTCCGGATGCCGCTCTGCAGCCAGACGGCGCGCGGCCGGGCGGCGAGGAGGTCGTCGAGGTGCGCGGCGACGTCCTGGCCGCGCCGGAAGACGTCGACGATGTCGATCGGGCCCGGGACGTCCGCCACGCGGCGGTAAACCTGCTGGCCGAGGATGGTCTTCACGTCGGGGTAGTAGACGGGGACCGGGATCACCTCCACGCCCGCGCCGTGCAGGTAGCTCGGGACGTAGAAGGCGGGCTGATCCGCCTGCGCCTCGGTCTTGATGCCGAGCACGGCGACGCGCCGCGCCCCGCGGACCAGCTCGGCCACCCGGGCATCGTCATCGCTGATGTCGCGAATGTCGTTCATGCGGGGAGTGTACGTCCGCCGAGCCGGCGCGGCACCCGGGACGGCGCGATGCAGAGCCGGAGGCGTGGGGCCTGGGCGGCGCTTGGCGCCGGGATCGCTGCGTTCAGCGGGGGCGTCGGCCGGCGGAGGCTCGAGCGCGTCTCGGCCTGGGGCGTGGGGGCGAGTCGCTTTCGTCTTCTGGTTGTCGGGTCGAGCCTCTCGTGGGCTGCGCGGCGGGCGTCGTGCCGCCGCCGGGGCGGCCGCTCGGACGGCGGTAGCCGAGCTCGCGGAGGAGCTTGCGATCCTGGATGGCCGACCGGACGACGGCGCTCCATTCCAGGTACCAGCCCCAGAGGTCGGCTTCGGCCTGCTCGCCGTCGTTGTCGGGGTCTGCTGGCGACCGATCCGCGGCGGGCTCGACCTTCGCGGCGCGGGCGAGGAGCTCCCTGGCCTCGTCGACGACCTCTCTGGTGATCCCGCGCCTGGCGAGGAGCGTCCTGGCGTCGCGGCCGTCTCCTTCGAGTCCGCCCTTGTCCTTGCGCCTGGCGAGCTGGTCCCAGCGCTCGACGAAGGTGCCGACGGACACGACGACGGCCGCGCCCTCGGTCTGGCCGAGGTTCCTGAACATCCAGGCATGGACCTCGGGGCGACGGCGCTTGAGGGTCGCCGCGGCAATGGGAAACCACCGGTTCTCCCAGCCGTCGAGCGCGGCGATGAGGTCGGGTTCGGGAGCGCTGGGGCGCACGTCGATGCCGAGCCGGGGGCGCGTGAGGCCCTGGAGGAGGCGCCACCCCTCCGCGAGGTCGGCGTCGGTGAAGCCGTGCGCGACGAGCGCCGCGGCGATCTCGTCCCTGCGAAGGCCCATCAGCAGCTGGAGCACCCGCACCGCCTTCTGCCGGAGCGTCAACCGGGCCATGAGGAATGAGGACCTCCCGTGGAAGACGACTGTACGGGGTCGGGGGACGCGTCCACCAGGGCAGAGCAGGAGAGCGCCGGGGCCGGGAACGGGAAACCCAGGGCGGGCGAGGGGCGCCCCCGGTCGGCGGGGCGGAGTACCCGGGGGAGGGAGGCGCCGGTGCGGGGGATCGAGTCGGGCGAGGTGCGGATCGAGTGAGGGGAGCTGGGGGATGACGAGCGGGAGGTGGGGGTGGAGGTCGCGGGATACGGGGATCGAGTGCGGGAGAGCGGGGATCGAGAGAAGAGGGGCGGGGATGTGGGGAAAGGAGGAGGGGGAGTGTACGAGCGGAGCCCTGGTAACACTTCTGACCGGGAGCCGCGGTGACACTTCCTTAGAGCTACGGGCCGCTGCTCCGGGAGGACTGGAAACAGAGGCCGGATCCTCGTCGACGCGACACGCTCACCGCGCTCTCTCGGACCGCCAGGATCTATACACGAACCGCTTCCCGCGGTCTCGGTACACGCGAGCCTCTCCTCACGTTCCGGCGTGAGTGCGCGCAGGTCACCGTGCCTTGGCGAGCTGCAGCTCCTTGTTCTTCAAGGTGACCTGCGCGAGCAGAACCGGCCCGTAGTACAGCTCCCAGACGTCGTCGGCGATCGGAAGCAGCCCCACGGGCTCGTTGGCGATCAGCTTGGAGACGAAGGTGTTCGCGCCACCGAACTGCAGCCGTCCCATGTCCCCCACGCGTCGCACGGCCATCGTGTCCGGATACTCCGGCGAGGAGGGCTTGCTCGGCATCGTCCGCCGCGACGGCGTGTAGCGCGAAGCCGGCGTCCTCTGGCCGAGCGCCTCGTGGGGCCGCTGGTCATTGTACTCGTGCCGGAAGCGGTCGAAGACGCGCTGCTGCGCCGCGAGCGTGGCTCCGGGCGGCGATGTCGCCTCCGCCTTCAGCGTCTTGTGCATGCGCTCGTGACGGCCGTTCTGCTGCGGCTTGCCGGGCTCGATGCGCTCGGGAGCCACGCCGAGCTTGATCCAGCTCACCGACAGCGCCGAGAGCCCTCCGATGCCCAGCGTGGCGAACGGCGGGCCGTTGTCCGAGCGGATACGGTTCGGCAGCCCGAACTCGCGGAACGCGCGCTCGAAGTGCGGCCGCACCGAGGCCTCGTCCGGCTTCGCTACGCCCTCGCACTTGAGCAAGTACCGCGACGCCTGGTCCGTCAACGTCAGCGGGTGGCACCGGGTCTTGTCGCCAAGCGCAAAGTGCCCCTTGAAATCGACGCACCATGTGTCATTAGGCTGCTCCGCTGGAGCCAGCGTCGACGGCATCGCTGACGTCGGCATCACCACGCGGCGCCGCCGGGGCCGGATCAGCCCGTGTTTCTTGAGCAGCTCGCCGATGGTGCTCGTCGCCGGCAGCCCCTCAAGGCCCATGCTCTCCAGCCGGGCGCGCAGCTTCTTCGGACCCCAGGTGGGTCGCACCTTCCGCAGCTCGACCAGCGCGTCGACGATCGCCGCTGGCGTCGCATGCGGGAACGTGTGCGCCACGGGCCGCCGCTCCTCCAGACCACGAGGTCCGGATTGCTCGTAGCGCTCCACCCACTTGTACCCCGTCTTCCGGCTGATGCCGAACCGTCGGCACAGCTCCGCGAACGTCTCGTCCGACTCGTTGACCTGCGCGATGAACTGAAGCCTCTCGTCCACTGAACATGTCTCTTTCCAGGGCACCAGCGATCCTCCGTCGCCGACCCTCTACGACATGTGTCACCCAGGCTCCCGGTCCGTCCGGGTGCTACCCAGGCTCCCGGTCTGAACCGTTACCCAGGTCACCGGTCCGTACCGAGAGGAGCGGGGAGCCGCGCGAGGGAGCGGCAAAGCGGCCGAGGAGAACGGAAGGGCTGGCCGAGGGGAGGAGGGGGCGTGGTAGAAGAGGGCGGGAGCACCGGTTGCGAGCGGTGGAGTGGTGCGGAAAAGCCGGGGGGCGCTCGCAAGGCCGGCAGGTGTTTGAAATGACGATGGATTTGGGGATGGCCGGGGGCGCGCGGGCCGGCCTCCGGCGGCCGGAGCGAGGGGGGCGGCGGGGACCTCTCGCAAACCGGGGTGCAAGTGCGCGAAATTTCAGGTAGGCCTGGAGGCCTCTCTCCACCGCTGAAAGGCGGCGGCCCCATTGAAGCCACTCAGGCAGCTAGGCAACAACAGGGCGGACACGAGCTCTCCACCGCTGAAAGGCGGCGGCCCCATTGAAGCGTGATCCGGAACCGACCCGCCGCGTCCCGGTCGACCTTCTCTCCACCGCTGAAAGGCGGCGGCCCCATTGAAGCTGGAGCACGATCACGCCGCCGTTACGCCATTGGGCCTGCTCTCCGCCGCTGAAAGGCGGCGGCCCCATTGAAGCGTGTTAGTGGAGTATACAACACCCTCGGGCAGCGGTGTCTCTCCGCCGCTGAAAGGCGGCGGCCCCATTGAAGCCGGAACAGGCTCTCCAGTGCCCCAAAGGCCGTCCTGGCGCTCTTGTCGCTGAAAGGCGGCGGCCCCATTGAAGCAGCGACGGTCCGACGAGACCAACGGCTCCGACATGGCCTCTCCGCCGCTGAAAAGCGGCGGCCCACCGAAGCCTCCTGTACGAAGCTCTGATCATCGTCCCGGGGATCAGCTCTCCGCCGCTGCGTTCATGAAAACGGGTCGTTGCTAATGCGTCGCCTTCAATCGCGCGCCGCGGCTCTCTTCATGCGTGCTGCCGCCGACCGTCCGACGGCCGCTGCTTCATCGAGGCTCCCCCTGCTTTGCACATCCGTCTCCTGCGGATAGGCGCCGCCGAACCTCGCGCTCGCGGGGCAGCCGAGCCCGCCGCGAGGACGTCTACCCGCTCCTCCTCTCCCCTTGCTCCGTCGACGCCCCCGGTCCTGCGAGCACAGCAAAGCACCCCCAGCCCGCCCTTACTTGCACGCAGCGACGTCCCATCCCCGCGTAATCCTTCACCGTTTGCGAATCGTCATGGAAAATTATCACCCCTCGACGCAATGCCGCGCTTGCAGTCTCACTGGAGCGCTCCATCTGGATCCCCGAGGGCACGTGCGATAGGCTGCCCTCATGGCGCGGCGTTCCTCAGGAGTCCTTGTCGCGGCCGCATGTGCTGCGGCTCTGTGGCAGGGCTGCGGCTCCCCGTACTCCTACGACTGCCGGGAAACCCTCTCTTGTCCCTGCGAGTGCACCCCTGTTCCGCCGCTGGGCTTCACGGATCCGGTCTTGCTCTACATCGGCAGCGAGCTGTCGGCGCCCGAATGTCCGCCTGTGAGCGCTCCGGCGAAGGTCTACGAGGGCCACGCGGATCTGGACGTCCCCTTCGAGTGTCCCGCGTGCCGGTGCAGCGAGCCGACCTGCGGGCTGCCCTCCGTCTTGCGGGCGAGCGACGCTCCTCTCTGCCAGGGCCCGACGTTCACGGCCTTCGGCGCTCCTGCGGGCTGGGACGGATCCTGCGTCGCGGCGACCGCGGTCCCGGACGAACGGCTGGCTTCGCTGGTGATCGCGCCGGTCACGGCGACGGCATGCGAGCCGATCGAGCCCGAGCCGGTGCCGCGCCGAAGCGCCAGAGACGGGTTCATCTCCCCCTGGAAGACCTTCGCGCGCGCATGCAAGGGCGACCCGATCGCGCTGGACTACGAAGACGTCTTCGGGGACACCGATGAGCCCGTATGCCCTGCCGGAGAGAAGTGCTGGCCAGCACCGGAGCCCCCGCCACCCGGCTTCCGGCAATGCATCATGTACCTGGGCGGCGGTGAGCCGGTGTGCCCGGACGATTACCCGCTCATGCACGTGTTCTACAGGGACTTCGAAGACACCCGCGAATGCACACCGTGCGCGTGCACCCCGACGGGGGAGAGCTCCTGTTCCGCCTCCGTCTCCGCCTACGCCGATGACGCGTGCACCGACGCGTTCGCCTCCATCACGGTCGGCACGGAGGCAGGGCTGTGCGCCGACGTCATGGAGGGCGTCGCGCTCAAGAGCATGAGCGCGAGATGGACCACGCACCGCCCCGGCACGTGCGAGGCCAGCGGCGGAGAGCTGCTCGGGAAAGCCACCGCCACACATCCCTCGACCTTCTGCTGCCAGCCGCTCCCTGCACCCCCGCGCTGATCGACCCGCCCCCGCCGCCGTGGATGCAGCGGCGCGACGGTATCCAGCTCAGCGCAGCTCCCCGTCCGCCGCTCGTGGCACACTCCGCGACGTGAACCTCGACCGGCTCCAGGCGCCCCGGGCTGACCTCGCGCTCGGCATGTCTTTCGCTGTCCCTAGCCCCCAAAACGCATGCCGCCGGCTCGCCCTAGCCATCGGGCTCCTGTCCGGCGCCGCGATCCTGCTCTGGCCGAAGCCCGCCCTCGCGAACGCCGGCATCCCGATGCTCGTCTTCGCGTGGCCCGCATCGTGGATAGCCTTCGTTCCCGTCGTGCTCGTCGAGGCCGCGGTGGCTCGCCGGGTCCTGCGCTTGCCGACGCGAGAGGCGATCAAGCTCTCTCTGGTGGCGAACGCATGGTCCACGCTCGCGGGGATCCCGATCACGTGGGCTCTCCTGACGGTCCTCGAGATGACCGTAGGGCCGATCCTGTCGATGGCTCGCGATGATCTCGGACCGGCCGCCACCCTGCTGATGCTGCCGATCTCGGCGCCCTGGCTGGGCCCGGTGAAGGAGGGCTGGCGCGTGCTCGCCGCCGGGGCCTTCCTCTGTGTGCCCTTCTTCTTCGCCTCGGTGTGGATCGAGGCGCGGAGCGCCGGGCGCCGCGTGCCGGCGGCCGACGCGCTCCGCTGGGCGCAGAGGGCGAACGCCGCCACCTACGGCTTTTTCCTCGTCGCGCTCGCGCTGTTCGCGCTGATCTCGTGGATGAGCCACGCGGGCAGCGCCGGCTAGCCGCGGTCGCCGGCGTGGCGGCGGCCCTCCTGTGGCAGACTCCCCCGCGTGAACCTCGACCGGCTCCCCGCGCTCTGGGCCGACCTCTCCCGCCACCCCACCTCGCTGCTCGTCGCGCTCGGCGCGGCCATCGCCGTCCTCGCGCTCGGGTTCTTCGCCTACCGCCTGCTCTTCGCCCTGCTCTCGCGCGCCGCCCGCGCGACCCGGACGTCGCTCGACGACCTCCTCATCCGGCGCATGCGGCTGCCGGCGCGCCTGCTCGTCGCGCTGCTCGCGCTGCACACGTTCATCGCCCTGCGCGGCGCCGAGCTGCCCACGCTCCACAAAGGCGTGCTCCTCCTGGAGCTCGCGCTCGCGTCGTACCTGGCCATCGAGATCGCCGAGACCATGGTCATCGACTACTGGCTCGCCGAGCGCCGGAAGGTGCAGCTCCCGGCCCTCGTACGGCACCTCCTGCTCACGATCCTCTACCTCGTCGCCGGCCTATCGATCGTCGGCGCGGTCACCGGCGTCGACCTCGTGCCGCTGCTCGCGACGTCGACCGTCATCACGGTCGTCCTCGGCCTCGCGCTCCAGGACACCCTCGGCAACCTCTTCGCCGGGCTCGCCCTGCACTCCGAGCGCTCGTTCGGCGTCGGCGACTGGATCCTCGTCGACGGGATCGAGGGGCAGGTCGTCTACGTGGGATGGCGCTCGACCCGCCTCCGGACGTTCTCCGGAGACATCGTGATCCTGCCGAACTCGATCATCGCCAAGGCCCGCGTACAGAACTTCTGCGCGCCGGACCGGACGTGCGCGCGCAACATCGAGATGCTCGTCGCCCTCGACGCCGCCCCCGAGGCCGTGGAGCGCGCGGCGCAGCGCGCCTATGCGCAGGTGCCGGACATCCTCCGCGAGCCGCCGCCCAGGCTCTGGCTCGCGGCCGTCACTCCCCTCTTCCAGCGCTATGTCATCAAGTTCTGGATCGCCGACTTCGAGCGCCACGATCTGCTGGAGTCCGAGCTGAGGAAGGCGTTCTTCCGCGCCTGCCGCGACGAAGGCGTCGCCCTCAGCCCCGCCGCGGCGCAGCCGGGGCTCGCCGTCGATCCCCAGGCTTTCGACCCGCACTCCCCCGTCGATCCGCGCGCCGCCGTCGATCCGACCGCAGCTCCGGTGGTCTTGCCGGCGATCGTCGCGGTGCCGGCCGCCCCGGCGCCCGCCGTCGCGAGCGGCAAGCCCGACGCGGGACCGCCGCGCCAGCAGGGGCGCTCCGCCGAGCCGCTCCCGGAGCGCTGAGCACGATCGGCGCCAGCCAGCGCCCGGCATCGCTTCGGCTCCGCGGCCCGCCGCGGCCGGCTCTGCGGCCCGCCGCGGCCGGCTCCGCGGCCCGCCGCGGCCGTCCGAGGGCCGCCGTCACCCTGAATTTGGCTTGGTCCGGTCGCGCCGCTGCGGTAGCCGAGCGGTATGCCTGACAACCAGCCCGTCTCCCCCAACAAGATCGCGGTCGTGGGCGCTGGCAGCGTCGGCGCGACGATCGCTTACGCGTGCTTGCTCCGCGGCGTGGCGAAGGAGGTCGCCCTGTTCGACGTGAACCGGGCCAAGGTCGACGCCGAGGTGCTCGACCTGAACCACGGCCTCCAGTTCGTCCCGGCGGCGACGCTCGAGGGCAGCGATGACGTCGAGGTCTGCCGCGGGGCGCACGTGGTCGTCATCACCGCCGGCGCGAAGCAGAAGCCCGGGCAGAGCCGGATGGACCTCGCCACCGCGAACGTCGCTATCTGCCGCGAGCTCCTGCCGCGGCTCCAGGCCGTCGCGCCCGACGCGCTCTACCTGCTCGTCACCAACCCGGTCGACGTGATCACCTATGTCACGCTCAAGCTGACCGGCCTGCCGCCCGCCCGCGTCCTCGGCAGCGGCACGGTGCTCGACAGCAGCCGCTTCCGCTTCCTGATCGCCCGACGGCTGAACGTGGCCGTGCAGAACGTCCACGCGTACATCGCCGGCGAGCACGGCGACAGCGAGGTGCCCCTGTGGAGCAGCGCGAGCGTCGCGAACATCCCGCTCGACGCGTGGTCCGTGCCCGGCCACGGCAAGCTCGCCGCGGGCGACCGCGCGGAGATCTTCTCGAACGTGAAGAACGCCGCCGCCCAGGTCATCTCCGGCAAGGGCGCGACCAACTACGCGATCGGCCTGGCGACCGCCAAGATCCTGGAAGCCCTGCTCCGCGACGAGAACCGCGTGCTGCCCGTCAGCAGCCTGCTCAGCGGCTACCGCGGGATCGACGATGTGTGCCTGAGCGTGCCCTGCGTCGTGAACCGCTCCGGCATCGAGTCGCAGCTGCCCATCCCGATGAGCCCCGAGGAGGAGGCCGGCGTCCGCGCCAGCGCGGACACGATCCGCAAGGCGATCCGGTCGCTCGGCTTCTGACGCGACCTCGCGCCGCGTCGCCTGAGCGCGTTGCTGGCGCGGTGATGGGAAGCATTTGAACCACAGCGGCACAGAGGGCACAGAGGAGGGAGAAGAAGCTACCTATCTTTTTTTTTCTCTCTCCTCTGTGCCTCTGGGGTTCTTTTCTCATGAGGAGCCATCCGGTGAGCACGACCGTGCGCTGCGATCCGACGATGAAGTGCTAAGCTGGCAGCGGAGGAGCGCCCATGCCGGATCCGTACGACTTGCAACGATTCGTGGACGCGCAGGCTCCGGTCTATGACCGCGTCCTGGCCGAGCTGCGCCGAGGACAGAAGACCGGCCACTGGATGTGGTTCATTTTCCCGCAGATGCGGGGCCTGGGCCACAGCGCCATGGCTCACAGGTATGGCATCGCTTCGAAGGCCGAAGCAGAGGCCTATCTACAGCACCCGACGCTCGGCCCGAGATTGATCGAGTGCGCTCGCCTCGTCAACCAAATCGAGGGGTGCTCGTTATATGATATCTTCGACAGCCCCGATGACATGAAGTTCTGCTCGTCGATGACCCTGTTCGCCCGCGCGGCCCCCGACAACGAGACGTTCCGCGCGGCGCTCGAGAAGTACTGTGGTGGCGAGCTGGATCCGCGGACGCTCGCGCTCCTCGAGGAGTGACGGGCTGCCGTCGGTGGGCGCCGGGGGCGGGCGCGTGCACGGCGCGGCGACCCCGGCTACGACCGTGGTGGGGGCGAGGGTGGGGGACCCAGCGCTCGATCTCACCGCGTGTGGGTGCATGGGCGGGCAAAGCCACGACGGCCTGCAGGTGTGCCACAGCGCATCTGGTCCAGGTGACGCGGCGTCGGCGGCCCCATGGTCCGTCGATCCAAGGGCTCGAGCCCAAGCAGAGCTCGGCCAGCAGCTTGGCGGCCTGTGGAGGTGCCGTGTGGTCACCGAGGCCGACACCCTGAGGAGATCTTGCTCTACGCTAGCTCCTCCCGATGCCTAGCGACGCTCCTGTCGATCTCTACTCGCTCGCCTTCACCTGCAGCGTCGACCCGCTGCTCTTGCTCGACGAAACCGGCCGGATCCTGGCGCTGAACCCCGCCGCCGAGCGCCTCTTCTCCACGCCCGGGGCGACGGCGCGCGGAGGGCCCGTCGATGAGGCCCTGCGGCCCCATCCGCCCCTCGGCGCGCTGCTCGATCAGGTCATCCGCGATCGCGCGCCGCGCGCCCTGCCGCCCGACTTCACCCTTCACCTCGCGAGCGAGCGCGCCGTCCTCGCCGAGGGGAGCCTCAGCCCGCTCGTCGACCCCGCGGGCGCGTGCGCCGGCGTGATCCTCGCGCTGCGCGACGTGACCGAGCGACGCCGGGCCGAGCAGGCGGCGCGCGATCAAGCAGCGCGCCTGCACGCGGCCGTCGAGGCGCTCGACGTGGGCCTGGTCATCTACGACGCCGAGGAGCGGCTCTGCTTCTTCAACACGGCGTACAAATCGCACTACCCCGAGTGCGCCGCCGCCATTCAGGTAGGCAATACGTTCGAAGACGTCGTCCGCGAGGGCTGCCGGAACGGGATTCACCTCCACAGCGGCCTCAGCGAAGAGGAGTGGGTCGCCGGTCGCCTCGCGGACCATCGCCGCTCCGGGGACGTCTACATGCGGCGCTTCGGGGACCGCTGGCTCACCCTCAAGAGCACCCGCCTCGCCGACGGCGGCATCGTCGGCCTGCGGATCGACACCACCGAGATCAAGCAGACAGAGCTCGCCCTCGAGCGCGAACGGCAGTTCATCCGCCTCGTGCTCGACACCATCCCGATCGTCGTCACGGTCAAGGACCGGGACGGCAAGATGAAGCTCGTCAGCAAGAGCTACGCCGCGCTCTACGACACCACGCCGGAGGCGGCGGTGGGCAAGACCGTCGGCGATCTGCCGTCCTCCCACGCGGAGCTCTCCACCATCGGCGAGATGGACCGGGAGGTGCTCACGCGCATGCAGCCGGTCTCGAGGGTTCAACCCATCGCGCGCCCGAACGGCCAGGTGCGGTGGATGTCCATCGTCAAGGTGCCCCTGGTCGAGCAGGACGGCACGGCGCACATCCTCGCCATCGGCATGGACATCACGGCGCAGCGGGAGCACGAGGAGCACATGGCCGCCACCATCGCCGAGCTCGAGCGGCAGAGGCAGGCCTTCGCCGATCAGCTCGCGGTCATCCAGCGCCAGCAGGCGCTCATCCGGGCCCTGTCCACGCCCGTCCTCCAGGTCGCCGAGGGCGTGCTCGCCGTGCCCCTGATCGGCGCGCTCGACGACGCGCGCGCGGCCGACGTCACCAGCAAGCTCCTCGACGAGGTCGTGCGCACGGGCGCTCGGTTCGCCATCATCGACGTCACCGGCATCGAGAGCGTCGACGCCGCGACGGCCGACCACCTCGTCCGCATCGTCCGCGCGATCCGCCTGCTCGGCGCGAGCGGCGTCCTCACCGGCATCGGACCGGCCGTCGCCCAGTCGATGTGCGGCCTCGAGGTCGACCTCTCCGGCGTCACCACCCATGGCAACCTCCGCGCCGGGATCGAGGTGTGCCTGCGCGCGCTGCCCCGGCGCCGCTGAGCGCCGCCGGCGCTCGCGAGCGCGGCGAGGGGAGTCACGCCGCGCAAGGTCGGGCGCGAGACCCAGCCGAACGCGGAGCGTGGGAGGTGCGAGCGCTCACGCGACCCGGCTCGGGCCTCAGCTCCAGTGCGCGGTCAACTCGAGATGATCGTCGTCGTCGCCGCCGCCGGCGATGATGCGCTGGCGGACGTGGCTGGCGCCGCCGATCTCGAGGAGCTGTTCGCAGGAGCCGATGACCTCGGTCCACATGTTTTCGTCGAATCCGTAGCAGCCGCTCCAGCGAGCGTGGGTGAAGCCGCGGCGGGATTCGACGACCTGCACGCGGCCGACGGAATAGTAGTTGGCGAAGACACGCTGGCCCAGGGAGAAGAGGGTGGAGGGCGAGATGAGGGCGGCGATGACCTTGTAGATGCCGCTCATGTCGTCGCGGGTGCACTGGCGGCCGATCTGGTGGACGAGGTCTTTGCCTTCGCCGCTGGCGCGCCGGATGGCCTGGAAGAGATCCTTGTACCAGGCGATCGGGTACCAGCCGGTGGAGACGATGCTGCCGTAGCGCATGCCGGCGCGCAGCGGCTCGGACATCTCGTCCAGGCTGAGCTTCTGGAGGGGCTCTCCGCGCAGCTTGCCGAGGCTCACGTACACGGAACGAAACGCCACTCCCTTGACCTTGGGTTCGTCGGTCATCCAGCCGCGCCAGCGCCCTCAGCAGCGAGGGTACCGCGCGCCTCGTGCGTAGGCCAGAGAGCTGCCGCTGACCCGCGCGTGGCCGGCGCCAGGGCCCTAGCAACGAAGAGTCTGGCCGGTCGCCATAACCGCTGGGGCCGCCCGGTGGCACGGCCAACGGGGTCGGGGGAGCTCGGCCTGACCAAGCCGTCCCCGCGGGCCGGTGGGGTCGCCTCGCTTGCTGGAACATCGAGCCGTGCCGTCGGGCTCGGGGATCAGGAAGGGGCCCGGATCGTTCACGCGGCGATCGGTCGGCTGCTCGGCCCACCCTGGCACCGAGAGGCTACCTGTGTCGTCCCAGCGCGGCTGGTGGATCGAGCCGCATGTTCCTGGGAAGCAGCGTGACGCCGCGCGCGTGACAAACCGGTGGCGTAAGCGAAGTACAGCGCGGCGCTCACGCCGCAGGCTGTGGAGTGAACGCGGCCCCCTGGATGCGATTACGCAAGCCAGCCAGTTCCAGCACGAGGCAGGGGGCGACGGGGAGGGAGAACGTCTCGGCCTCCTCGGCGAGGACACGAGACCTTCGGCCTCCAGCTCGGCGCCGCCTTCCGCATTTGACGGAGCCGGCGGCCCCGGCTCCTCAGGGCCTGGTCAACAACCCGATGGGCAGCAGCGAGCGCGCCCACACCGAGACGACCCCGTTGGTGGGGGGCGAAGCGATATACCGGCTGATGTCGGTGCTCCCCCAGCCCGCGGTGGAGGCGCCGTCGACGATCTGCAGGTTCATCGAGGAAGGCCGCTCGGGACGGCTCCAGTCCTGGTCCACCACCGTGGCGTCCTTGCCGCCGCAGGAAGGGCAGAGCCCGGGGCCGCGCAGGTACTCCAGGGCCAGGCTCACGTTGTTGCCGGCCCAGTTCCAGCCGCTCATCCAGCGCGGCTCTCCGTTGGGGAGATAGAACGTGACGGCGGCGTGGAAGTACCAGAAGCTCTCCTGGACGCTGAAGCCCCACCCCGGCTGGCTGGGCGCATACCAGAGGCCGCTGCGGCCATCCCCTCCGCGGAGATACTGGTAGCGCTCTCCGCCTGCAACCCCGTGGAGCACCCACGACACCCAGACGGCCTGCGAGGTGGAGAAGTCGAGCGCGATCGTGCCCACCTGCGTCCCGGTCGCCACGTTATTGGCCCACGTGTAGCGCATCAGCGGCTGCTGAAACCGCGAGTCGGTGACCGGCCCGACGGCGCTGTTGTACCAGACGGGCTCGCCGCTGGTGTCGAACGTGAACCAGCCCAGCACCCAGTTGCCGTTGGCGGTCTGGTGGAGATCGAGGGTGTTCCCCGCGCGCTGCGTGTTGATGTACGAGCCGGGCCTCGGATCGAGCGGGGCTTGCTGCGGCGTCACCGTCTGCGTGAGCTCGTGGCTCTGCCCGGCGGCGTCGGTCACGCGTAGCCGCACCAGGTGGCTGCCATACCCGGGCAAGAGGAACGAGGTCGTGGCGCCGGTGCGCAGGTGCTGGCCGGGATGGGACACCGGCGTCATCGACGGGCCGACGACGGGTCCCGGGAGCATCCACTGATAGGCCACGACGCCGCGGTCGTCGGTGGAGCCGCTGCCGTCGAACCAGCAGTCGAGCCCGGTGCATTGCGCGGTGAAGCGCGCGACCGGCGCCGCGTCGTCGATCGGCAGGGCGGCCGCCTGCGCCACCGCGGCCGCGGCGTCGAGCAGGCCGGCGCCGCAATTGCCGCCGCAGCTGGGCATCGGCTGCGCGGTGCTCTGCAAGATCTGCCGGATCTGAGCTGGCGTCAGGTTCGGGTTCCGCGACAGCATCAGGCCGACGACGCCGGCGACATGGGGCGCCGCCATCGACGTCCCCGAGAGGTAGCGGTAGCAGGGGGTCCCGTTGCTGGTGGTCCAGGCGGAGACAACGCCGACGGTGTCCGAGGTGAATTTGCTGAGGTAGTCCTCCGGGCATCCGATCGGTGCGCCAAAGCCGTCGGGAGTGGTGAACACCCCGCCACCGCCGGGAGCCGCCAGGGTGACCGCGCCGTGGTTGCTGTAAGACGCCAGCTGGTTGTTGTGATCGGTGGCGGCCACCGAGATCACGCCCGGGCACGCGGCCGGCACGGTGTTGGCGAAGTCCCTCGAGAAGTTCCCCGCCGCCGCCACCACGGTCACGTTCCGGCTGGCGGCGAAGGCGAGCGCGTCGCGCAGCGCTGAATAGCGGGGGTCGGAGCAGGGCACATTCAGGTTTTCCCCAAGGCTCAGGTTGATGACCTGCGCCCCGTTGTCTACCGCCCAGCGAATGGCGCGAGGCATGTTCAGGAAATCCGGATGATCCCCGTGGGCGACGTCGACGTTCAGGAGCTGGCATCCCCAGCAGACGCCGGCGCCACCCTCCGCGTTGTCGGTGCTGCCGCCGGCGATGCCGGCCACGTGATTCGCATGTGCCCAGCCAGTGTTCGAGGCGTTCGCATCCTGGGCCACCGCGTCGTACTCCAGGCCCGGGACCCACTTGCCATTCAGATCGGGATGCACATCGCGGCCGGTATCGAGGATGGCGATGCGAACGTTGGGGGTGCCCGTCGTCAGCTCCCACGCCTCGGGGAGCCGGATGGCGGGGTAGTGCCACTGCAGCGAGAAGAGCGGATCGCTGGGCACCTGCAAGGCACGCGCGCTCGCGCCGGCGTTGAGCTCGAGCTCTCCCTCGTCAGCGCTACAGCCGGCGGCGAGCGGCAGGGAGGAGAGCGCGATGAGCAGCCCCGCGCCGGCGCGGCGCGCAGAGCGCCGCGCGCGCGCGAGGACTCGTTCCACGAAGAAAGAACGGCTACACAGCGGCATTTCCTTGGACCTCCTGCCCCAGCACCGTGGCTAGTGACGAAGATAGATGATGGATCAACGCGGGGGCGGAGCCTGGCGATTCGTGGCCCGTGCCCCTGCCGAGGGTGAGAGAGAGCGGCGGCCTGCCGGGCCAGCGCTCGGGGCCGGCGAGGGCGGGATGGATCGGCGCGATCGCGGGGTCGTCGCGTTCGTTCTGTTGCATGGCGTGCGCCTTTCACCGCTTCAGGTGCTGCCAGGAGCGCCCGCGCTTCTTGCCGCCGGTCGCGCCCTGAACGGCCTGCGCTCCAGGGTCGAGCAGAGGGTAACCGTTCTCGAACAGCGTGCAGTCCGGAGCCTTCTTTTCTTTCCGGTACTGGTCGGCCTTCGCCCAGAGATCGGCGAATGCGCCCGGCTTCTCCTGGTGGAAGCCGACGTAATTCTGGCTCACGTACGGGGCGTCGGGCGCGCCGTGCGTGGGCTGGCCGTGCTCGTCGAGCTCGATGTAACCGGAGAAGTAGAACGCGAACGGGTGCTGGTACGGCGCGCCGCCCCCCGCGTCGGCGCGGCTGTTCTTCTCGAAGGCATATCCGAAGAGGATCGGCGGGCCCGCTGGCCCGGGCGCGGTGAGCGAGTACGCCTGGATATCCGGGACGCGCGCGGTGTCCTCCGTGTTGTAGGGCAGGTGCTCGACGAAATTGGGCCGCGGCGGGTGATTCTTCGGTGAGAAGAGGCAGAAATAGGCGGTCTTCGACAGATCCGGCGCCTGGGGCGCCTCCTCCGGGAAGCCGAAGAAGTAGGCCTTGTTCCCCAGCGACACGAACGCGCAGGAATAATGATTGCTCTTGGGGAAGATGGGCAGGCACCTCCGGCGGTAGTATTCCATCATCGCGCCCTCGCCGTCGCCGTCCGCCGGCTTGTAGGTCGAGTCGTAGTACGAGGTGCCCTGGGAGAGCTCGTAATCGCTCGGGGCGAGCGTCTTCGGCGGATCCGCGTAGGGCGGCGGGTTGGCTTGCCAGTTTTCGTGGGCCCGGTACATGTTCCAGTCGCTCACCCAGGCCGCCGGCCACTGGGGGTCCGGCGTCGGCTCGCCGCTCTTGCGGGTGCAGGTGCACGTCGGCGAGTCGCTGCAGGCCATGCACTTGCGGCTGGCATCGGGCTCGTTGTGCGTTCCGTTCGTCGGGAAAACGTTGTCCGGGCCGGCGCCGGCGTCCCCGCTGGGACCCGCGCCGCACGCGGCGGTGAGCAGCAGCGCCGCAGGCCCGAGGCGCAGGCTGCGATCGATCGAGGATGAAAATGTTCTTTCAGAGGGCATGGCCATGTACTCGCTCCAGCGTGCGCTCGCGCCGCAGACGCGCGAAGGTGCTTCGCCCGCGTCGATGCATGCGCTCGACCATCGAGCCCAGTGCTCGATCGGGCAATCGGACCATGGTCCGATTGCGGTTGTCAACGCAAACTTCGGCTCCCGCGCCGCGCCCCGCCGTGCGCTCGCGTGAATGCGCGGGCCTCGCCGTTTGGCCGACGTGACCGTTGCCGGGAGCGCGCGGCGCCGGTAGCGTGGTTATCGATGCGCGAGGCCTACCGCACGACGGACGTCGTTCGTGGCTTCGCCCTGCGAGGAGGTGCCAGTGAGCTATCTGATCGGGCCGCGAATCACCTTCGCCGGCCAGTTCCAGGCGGATGTCTCCACCATCAACAACGAGGTCCGGTACTACTACAACGAGACGTTCGACCCGGCCTTCCAGGACCGCCGGCCGACCGGAAACCCCGACGAAGGCGGCTGGTGGAACCCGACCGGGTCCGGCGCCTTCCGCCTGGTCGACTGCAAGGTGACCAGCGCCTGGCACGACGGCGCCTGGGTGACCGACCCGGCCGAGGATCCAGCCGTCGGCCTGCTCGTCGCCAACGCGCTGGGCCGCTCGGCGGGCAAGATGGTCGACCTCGATCCGCAGATGCAGATGGCCTCGGGCATCTGGGGAATGGGCGTGCGGCTGACCGACGGAACCGGCCCGGGCTATGTGGCGGGCGACTTCTGGCCGGCCTGCTTCCGCGATCTCACGATGCGGCAGGAGACGCCCAAGCAATACGGGCAGCCGCTCGGCGCCAGTTATACCTCGGTCCTGCAGAACCTGATGTGGAATCCGTCCCCGACCATCGCTTCTCGGGTGCTCGAGCAGATCAGGCGGTTGCTCCAGCAGCACGGCCCCGAGGCGGCGCTCTCGATCCATTTCAACCTCTACAATTATTGCCGCAACTACGATCACCCGGAGATCGCCAAGCGCTACACCTTCGGCGATGTCGTGGGGGCGATCGGCGTGGCGCTCCCCGGCGAACCCAAGAGCTTCGTCCTCGGTCGTCGCTTCGCCCCGACGAAGCGAGCAAAGAACCCGTATGCGTCGGCCTACTTCGATGCCGTGGTGGACATGGCGTCGGGCACCGTGTCCGTCGACCTCGGCAACGCCTTGCCGCTGGACGAGAACGGCCAGGTGCAGACCAACCTGGGGCGAATGTCGCTCGTGGTGCTGGCCAAGGCCGACACGTTCGCGAACGGGCAGCCGACATTCCTGCCGGAAGGCAGTGACCTGTCGGACGGCGATTTCGCCCAGATCGGTGACCTCCCCTATGCCGATCCGGACTGGATGGCGACCACGGCGGGCATCGTCTCGCTGGCCCTGCCCGCCGCGGCGCTCGCGCTCGTCGCCGATCATCCGCTGGCGATCGTGACGCCGACGCGGCGCGACCTGCTGCCGCCCACTTTTACGATCTGGGCTCGCGAGACCGTCATGGGCTACCATGTCCGCGCCGACGAGTTCGTCCAGCGCCTCAACCCGCAGAGCCAGCTCCCCGATCCGCAGCCCACCGATTCGGCCGACGTGACGGTTTACGCGGCCCAGTGGGGGAAACCTTTCAACAGCGCTGGCCTCCACGTGGAACAACTGGGGCCGACGAGCCTCGGTACGGGGGCCCAGCAGGATATCAAGGGGATCGAGGTCCCCTGGACGGGCTTGCCGGCAGAGGTGGTGACCCAGTCCCAGACATCCTTCTCCGGGGGGCGGGCGGTCGTGACGGTCACGGCGACCGACCCCGCGGGAGCGCGCCTCGTCTACTACTACACGCCGCCGCCGAACGAGGAGGACCCGCTCCCTACCCCCGCGAAACAGCCGACTCCGCTCGTCGGGACCTACATGGACGGCCAGATCTATAGCCTCATCTACAAGCTCCAGGAGACGTCGGACTGGGAGCTGTACAAGTACACGCCCGATCCGTCGGGCGCGAAAGAGCCTCCTGCCCAGCAGCATTATCTGGACTACGTGAACCTGCACGTGCGCGACGGCTATGCCGCGAAGCTGGATCCGACCTGGCAGGACGTCGCCCCGATCTTCTCCCAGTATGCCAACCTCTATCCGGTCATGAGCCGGCGGCTCGTCGACCTGAGCGACGAGCAATCGGTCGCTGCCCATGCCGCGTCCATCGAGCTCGCTTTCAGCCTCGACATGAGCGACCCGAACTACATGCCGGTCACGCGCGACATGTCGCCGGCCAAGCAGCAGACCGTGCTCGCCTATCTTCGCAAGGTGCAGGGTAAGCCGGCGGCCGCGCCGAAGTCGCTGCAAAGCACCAGCGCCCCGAGGCCGGTGGGCGCGCCCATCCCGGTCGTGAACCGGGATGCCGCCGCCGCCCGCACCTCCATTCTAAGCAAGAGCCAGGCCATCAAGAACGGCGCCGAGTAGGCGCGATCGCCCAACCGAAGACGAGGAGGAGGACCCCATGCTCCGCGTGAAACCGACCCTGATCTCGCGGCTGAGACAGGTCACGAGCCAGGAAGAGCTGTTCACGTTCATCCAGTGCGCCATCGAGCTCGAGCATTCGACCATCCCGCCCTATCTCACGGCGCTCTACAGTCTCCTGCCGGGCAGCAACCAGGCCGCGGCCGACATCTTCACCTCCGTCCTGCGCGAGGAGATGCTGCACATGTCGATCGCCTCGAACCTGCTGATCGCGCTCGGGGGCAAGCCGTGCTTCTCGAAGCGGGAATTCATCCCGCGATATCCGGGGACGCTGCCCATGGAGGTGGACGACGGGCTCGTGGTCGGGCTCGCCCCCTGCTCGAAGGACCTCATCTACAACACCTTCATGCGCATCGAGCAGCCGGAGCATCCGCTCTCGCTGCGGCTCCCGGACGGCAGCTACTCCAGCTACCCCAGCGTGGCGCCGGGGAAGTACTCCACCATCAGTGAATTCTACAATGTGCTGCTCGACAAGCTCCGGAGCCTGACCGTCACCTGGGGGCAAAGAGAGGCGCAGGTGACGCCGGAGACGACTGGAACAGCCTGGTTCCGGACCTCGGACTGGTTTCCCATCAGCTCGCTGGAGACCGCCGAGGAGGCGATACAAGTCATCGTCACCGAGGGCGAGGGGGCGACGACCTCCCCGGTCGACGGCGACGGCGACCCAGCGCATTTCTACCGATTCGGCGAGATCTATTATGGCGCGAAGATGGTCCACCATGAGGCCAAGAGACTCGACCAGAGCTGGTCGTACACCGGTCCGGCGATCCCCTTCGACGAGGCGAAGGTCTTTCGCATGCCGCCGAACCCCAAGGCCGCCGATTATCCCGTGGGCTCGCGGTCGCGCCTCTTGGTGGACCAGTTCAATCAGGCCTACATGCAGATCCTGCTGGCCCTGGACACGACATTCAATGGTCAACCAAGGAACCTGAACGCCGTGCTGGGGCTGATGTACCAGCTCCGCATCCTGGCCTACGAGGTCCTGGGCCAGCCGGATCCGAGCGACCCGGACCTGACGAGCCGACCGCCCAAGAAGAGCACCGGCCTGACCTTCGAGTACGTGGACCGGGTCATCTCCTGAGCGCGATGCGGCGGGGCGGCGGCGCAGGCCGCCCGGCCCCTCACGGCGGCGAGAGGGGCGAACCGCCCAGCACCTGTCGGCGCGATCCGCCGAATGATCAACGACGGTTACTTCTGCGGCGCCGTACGACCGGCGTGCCTGCGAGCTGGGGTGCGAGCCCGATTCCCAGCGTGCGCGCGAGCTCGGCGGAGAGAGCTTCGCAGAGGTGGGACCCTGGCCAGATGCCAGAGGCTACGTGTTGATGACCCGATAGACTTGCCAGGGCGCTGTCGGTGAGGTCCTGCGCAGCAGCCAGCAATTGACGCCGACGGTGTCCGGTTGGAGCGTGTATTTGCCGATCGTGTAGAAGCTGAGCGGGTCCCCCAGCGAGACGTACTCCCAGCCCTCGTACTGCATGACGAGCAGGTTCTTCTCTTTGCCGCTCGCGCCGCGGTAGGCGCCCACGATCCCATCGTAATACGCCTGCCGCCCGTAAATCAGGCCCGTTCCCGACCTCGACTCGGGGGCGTTGGCGATGCCCACGTCTTCGGTCGCGAGCTCCTTCATCTCTTCGAACCGCTCTTCCGCGTACAGCTTGTTCCACTGCTCGGCGAATGCCTTCACCTGCTCGATGGTTTGCTCCAGATCAACCGTCATGGGCTCCCTCTTTCCTTCCAACGACTGAGGGGTGTACGCGATCATCCGCCGCCCCACGGCGGAAAGACCCCACCCCGCGAAAGCCGTCACCCGCTGACCGGCCCCGTCCCCTGGTCCGACTCCCCCCACGCCACCATGACCGCGCTCGTGTTGTGGAACCCCTCGACGCTCCCCCCGAACTTCGCGATCTGCCCGTAGCACGCCACCCCGAACATCGGATGCGGCGCCGCGTTCGGCGACAGGAACGCCCGCACCTCGTCGCGGTACCGCTCCCCCAGCAGCCGGAACCGCGACGCGCAGTCGAACACCAGCGCCCCCGACACCGCCGGCAGCGGCCCGAGCACCTTCGTCGACAGCCCCTTCGCCGCCTGCAGCAGCGCGTCGGCCGTCGCGCTCACCACCCGCACCACCTGCCCCCGCGAGAGCCCCCCGGTCAGCACCACCGCCCCGTCCCCCCGGATCGCGATCGGCGACCGGATCTTCAGCGCCTCCCCGAACGGCGTCTTCGCCCCGAGCGCGTGCTTCGCCATCGTCTGGAGCAGCCCCTCGCCCGTCGACCGCAGCCCGAGCCGCGACAGCTCCTCCTCGTACACCCGCGCCGCCGGCTGCCCGTCCAGCGTCCGCAGCACGTTCCGCTCGATGTCCGTGATCGTGAAATCCCGACCACCCTCGGCCGCCCGGAAGCCGTGCACCACGTCGAGGTTCACCCGGTGCCGGTGCGTCAGCCGCACCAGCACCGCCGCGTCCGTCAGCGCCTTCCGGCCCAGGAACACCCGCGCCCCCTCGAACGTCCACCCGTCGCCCGCCGTCCCGCCGAACACCCGCATGTGCGGCGGCACACCCTGCCGCAGCGCGGCCACCAGCTCGTCCCCGTCGCACGCGAATGCGTCCGCCAGCACCAGGATCGAGCTCGGCGCGCCGCTGCGCGGGCCGTTGCTCGACACCGCCTCGTCCATGTCGCTCAGCGCCGCCCGCACGCTCTTGCCGTGATCCGCCCGCAGCTCGCGCGCCGCAGCGCACGCAACCTCGACGCCCGCGCCCCCGAGGAACGCGCACGACACCCCGCTCCTGCTGAAGCCCCGCTCCGTGAACGACACCCCGCCGGTGGTGGCCCCGATCACCGGGACGCCCGTCGCGTCCTCGACCGCGGCGAGGTACTCCTCGTGCTTCGTCCCGCTCGGCAACGCCACGATCGCGAGCCGCGCAGGCTCCTTCCACTCGGCGACCGTTCGCTCGATCTTCCGTCCGAGCAGCCAGGCGTTCCCATCAAAGGGTCCGAGGGTCATCATCTTCATGCGCCGAAGCTCCTGCCTGCCCAGCGCCGGAGCGCGGGGCTTCGAGTCCAGGCCATCGCTGACGATACGCGTCGCGGGTCGGTGATAACACGCACGAGGGACGCCCCTCTACTCCTCTTGCAGACTTCTGCCCCGTGCGGCCGCCCGCCTGGCGCGGAGCCCGCGGCCGCGCGGCGGCAGAGCTCGGGCGCTGTGATCCGCTCACGCACCTCCGCGCCCGCGCGCGTGGTCTGCTTCACCAGGCAGCTCGCCCGGCGTCGGCTGGGCCTCGGGCCGCGCCGCCCCGCGGACCTTCTCGTCGAGCGACCGGAGCGCCTGGCCGAGCTCCGCGATCTGCGCCTCGATCGCCCGGATGCCGAACGCGCTCTGCGTGGTCGCCTTCGCGAGCGGCGCGACGAGCCGCTCGACGAGCGAGAGGTGGTGGCCCACGAACTCCGACACCGATCGATCGGTCTCGACCTTCACCTCGACCTTCGGCTGCGCGACCCCCTTGAGCGCCCCGGAGAGCCGCTCGAGCTCCGGCGCGAGCCATTGCTTCACCTCCCGCGCCCGCCCGTCGCCCGCCTGGGCCGCCGCGGCCGCCTTGCCGATCGCCCCACGGATGCCCTCCAGCTGCTCGCCGAGCATCGAGAGCGTCCCGGTCACGCGCACGACGGGGTCGTCCTCCTTGCCGCCCATGCGCTTGATGCGCTGGTACCCCTTCTTGATCTCGTCCCACCGCGCCTGCCGCTCGGGCGAGAGCCGCCCGCGCAGCTCGCCGAGCTTGAGCAGGTTCTGCTCGGCGCCCGTCGTCAGCGTCTGCGACTCGCTCACGTAGTGATCGTCGATGAGCCGCTCGATCTCCTCGGGCGTGTGCGCCGACACGACCTTCTCGGCCAGCTTGTTCATGTTGCGGTAGCTGCCCTGCAGCTTGAACGGCGGCTCGGTCCGGAAGGCGTCGTCCTGCGACGCGCTCCGGATGTACTCGAGGTTCACGGACAGGAGCACCCTCTGCACCCGGAAGAGCCGCTCGAGCACGGCGACGATCTCCGCGACCTCCGCCGCGGCGTAGGCGTGCTCGAGCTCCGTCGCGGCGATCGCCTCGCCCCGCGCCATCCGGATGAGCTTGTGCGTGTCCCCCGGCGCCCGCCCCGAGAGCGGCGCGAGCGTCGGGTTCGAGGTGAGCGCGTTCTCCAGGTAGCTCAGCGCGAAGAGCTCCTCCTTGCCGTCGAGGATGTCGCCGAGGTTGTACGTGTCGGCCCGGTTCGACAGCATGTCGGGGATCTGGAAGCGCGCGCCCGACTCCGTGTACGGGTTGCCCGCCATCACCACGCAGAACTTCTTGCCGCGCAGGTCGTACGTCTTCGTCCGGCCCCGCCACACGCCCTCGACCCGGCGCTGCCCGTCGCAGAGCGAGATGAACTTCTGCAAGAGCTCCGCGTTCGTGTGCTGGATGTCGTCGAGGTAGAGCATCACGTTGTTGCCCATCTCGAACGCCAGGTTGATCTTCTCGACCTCCTGCCGCGCGGTCGCGTTCGGGGCCTCGGCCGGGTCGAGCGACGTGATCTCGTGGCCGAGCGACGGCCCGTTCACCTTCATGAACACGAGGCCGAGCTTGCTCGCGACGTACTCCATCAACGTCGTCTTGCCGTAGCCCGGCGGCGAGATGAGCAGCAGCATGCCCATGAGGTCGGTGCGCTTCACGTCGCCCGCGGCCCCGAGCTGCTTCGCCAGGTTCGCGCCGACGAGCGGCAAATACACCTCGTCGATGAGCCGGTTGCGCACGAACGACGTGAGCACCCGCGGCGCGAACTCCCCGAGGCGCAGGCGCCTTCGCTCCCGCTCCGCGATCTCGCTCCGCACCTTGCGGTAGGCGCGGTAGCGCGGCGCCCGCTCGCGCAAGAAAACCTCGATCCTGCTCAGGAACTCGTCGAGCCGGAGCGCGAGCGCGCGCTCCTTGACGCGCGGGTGCTGGCCGAGCAGCCCCTCCACGCGCGCCTCGGTCACGGCCCCGCTCGGCTCCCGCTCGAGGTGCCGCTCCGTCACCAGCACGACCGCCGCCTCGAGCGCGAGGTGCCCCATCCGGGCCCACGCGGCGTCCCGCGCCGTGAGCCCCCGCATCCACGCCAGCGCGAGCTCCAGCCGCTCGGCCGGGTGCTTCTCGAGCTGCCGCAGGTCGTCGTCGAACGCCGCGCGGCTCCCCTCGAGGTCGAGGCGCGCGAGCAGCGCGTCGCGCAGCGCGAGCGCGGCGTCGCTGGTCACGAACCGGGGGCGCTCCGCGGCGAGCTCCTCCACGAGGTACCGCGCCGCGACGCGCACGTCCGCCGCGCCGCTCGCGTCCGCGCCGAGCCGGTGCGCCGCCGCCGTCGCGGCCACGCCCTCCGCGAGCTCGGCCGCGAGCGCCGCCCGCGCCTCGCCCTCGCCGAGCTGCGCCGCGAGCCGGCCGAGGCTCCGCGCCCGCCGGTGCGCGAGATCCCGGGCGCGCGGGTCGAGCCCCGCCCAGTGGAGGCAGGCGAGGGCCCGCGGCGCGCTGCCGAAGCGGAGCAGCCCCGCCGTGGCGCGCAGCGCGAGCAGCTTCTCCAAAATGAGCGCGGCGTCCGCGTCGTGGACGCCGCGCTCGTAGCCCTCGTCGTGCCGATCGGCCGCGTACGCGCGCACCGCCGCGAGCAGCCCGCCCGGGCCGAGCGACGCCTCGCGCAGCCGCTCGATCGAGAGCCCGCCGCGCCCCGCCTCGGCGTCGAGGAGCATCGAGCCCGCGAGGAACTCGCCCCGGTACACGTCCCCGGTCTCGCTCACGAGCTCCTGGCCCCAGAGGTCGCGCGCGCTCTCGAGCGCCGGATCCTCGATCGGCTCGAAGAAATCGGTGCCGGTGAGGTGCAGCGCGAGCCCGTCGCCGTGCGGGACCAGCGTGAGCTCCAGGGCCTGCGTGCTCACGTTGAAGCGGTGGCGGCCGAGCTTGATGACGTCGCCGCCGCCCTCGAACAGGTCCTCGCGGTCGCGCAGCGCCCGGAGCGCGTCCTGCCGCGCCGACTTGAGCCGCGCCTCGACCTCGTCCCCCTTCACGCTGTCGCCGAGCGCGTGCAGGCTCGCCGCGAGCTCGCGGATCTTCGCGACCATCGCGTCGGACGCGAAGTACGTGTTGAGCTCGTCCACCGTCGCGAACGTGCGCGCCCGCCGCGAGACCCCCTGGACGATCCGGTCCGCCGCGGCGACGAGGTTCGCGACGCGCCGCTGCCGCTCGTCGAGCAGCGCCTGCCGCCGCGCGGCGACCGCGTCGTTCACCTCCTCGCGCTTCGCCGCGAGCTCGCCCAGGAACTCGTCGAACTCGCCGAACTTGCCCTCGAGCTCCTCGAGCTGGACGAGGAGCTTCGAGAGCTCGGCGTCGCAGCGCTCGGGCGAGTCGCAGACCGCGAGCGCGCTCGCGACGCTCTGGCCGAACACCTTGAACTGGGCGCCGAACTCGGCGCGCCCCTCGGCGCCCCGGAGGTCCTTGCCGCGGGCGCCGAGCGTGGCGCGCGCGCGGTTGAGCTGCGCGTAGACCTCGCTGATCCCCTCCAGGATGCGGGTCCGCGCCGTGGGGTCGTCGACCTTGAGGCCCGCCACGATGTCGGCGAGCACCGAGAGCCCCTCGCTCACCGCGTCGAGGTCCGCGGCGAACGGCGCGAGCTCGGACGATTTCGCGACCGCCTCGATCTTCGCGATGAGGCCCGCGAGCCGGTCGGCCAGCGGCCGGAACGCGTGGTCGCCGAGGAGGAACGCCACGCACGCGCGGCTCACCTCGTCGGACCGCCCGACGATCTCGGCCTCGAGGGCGTCGACGCGGCCGAGGTCCATGTACTTGAGCTCGCGGAGCGTGATGAGGTGCCCCCGCTGCCGCCGCAGCGCGGTCAGGGCCCCGAGGAACGCGTCGACGGTCGCCGCGTCCTCCGGCCGGACCCCGCCGAGCAGCTGCCGCTGCGCCGCCTCGGTCTCGGCGAGCGCGCTCGCCGCGCGCGCCTTGATGGCCTCGACCTTCTCGAACTCGTCGACGATGCTCTCGGAGACGGCCCGGAGCTCGTTCACGGTCGACAGGAGGTCGCCCGCCTCGGCGTGGCCGAGCCAGTAGAAGGCGTCGGTCATCCGCTCGGCGGTCCGGATGAGGTCCTCGTACGTCTGGCGCGTCGGCGACGCCTCGAGCGCGGCGCGCCGCATGCTGAGCGCGTCCGAGATGCCGCGCACGAGGTCGGCGTTGCCCACCTTGGCGAGGTACGAGCCGTCGGTCGGCGCCGACGCCGCGAACTCCGCGGTCATGAACGGCGTCTGCCAGATCTGCATCGGGTGGACGCGGGTCGGCTCCTCGCTCGCGGCGCGGAAGATCACCATCTTGCCGTCGTCGAAGAGGCTGTACCCGTGGCACTGGATCGGGGTCGCGATCTCCTTGCGGATCAGGTTGTACGGGAAGAGCACGTAGCGCCCCTCCACGACCTGGTGGAAGACGTAGAGCACGTCCTCCCCGTTCGGCGAGCGGATGACCCGCTCGAAGACGAGGCTGTCGGTGCTGCCCTCGAAGCGCTTCGTCTCGCCGGTGATGAGGTAGTAGCCGTTCGGGAAGACGATGCCCTGCTCCTCGGGGAGGCTCAGGCAGGCGAGGCCGATCGCGTCGATGCGCGCGACCTTCCGGGTGCGGCCGTTGTAGACGAGGTAGCGGTACGACGGCTCCCGGAACGGCTTGATCTTGAGCAGGATGAGCGGCCCGAGCCGCGCGTACTGGATGTCGGCGTCGTCGAGCGCCTGGCCCGCGTCGTCGACCGGCTCGCGGTAGATGCCGAGCCCCGTGGCCGTGTTGTTCTCGACCTTGACCGTGAGGTCGCCGCCGACGGTCTCGACGAAGATCTCGCCGAGGATGGCGACGTGCGGGTGCTTGCCCTGCACGTGGTCGTCGCGCGTGGTCTGCGTCCAGGCGAAGTCGTGCGCCCGCGGCCGGACGTTGTCCTCGTCGCCGCGGGAGTCGAGGTAGCGGATGCGCCCGGTCGCGTCGATGCTCCAGCGGAACACCTTCGCGTCGCGCTCGGTCGCGCCGACCTGGAAGATGGCGAGCAGCCTGCTGTCGCTGCGCCGGAGCTGGAGCAGCCGCGGCTCCTTGACGTAGCGGTGGAGGTCCTTGAACTCCTTGACGAAGGCGGGGTCGCCGAGGAACGCGTCGCCCTCGTCGAGCGGCACGTGCGTCAGGTCGAGGACGCCGCCGTCCTTCGCGAAGCGGTGGAGGCTGAAGACGTCGCCGACGTTCACCTCCTTGAGCCCCATGAACACGAGGTAGCCGACGAGCAGCTTGCCCCGGATGCTCACGATGTCGCGCGGCAGGCAGTTGTTCTCGGTCCGGACGCGCGCGTTCTCGAGGAGCGCGAGGTCGGCGCCGCCGAACACCTGCTTTCGCCGCGCGTTGAGCGCCTCGGCGCGGCGGCCGAGCTCCTCGGCGCGCTCGACGAGCCGCCGGCGGATGACCTCGTAATTGCCCCCATCGAGCGACTCTGCCGCCTGCGGGGGGGGAGCCCCCGCGGTCTGGGCCGCGCCGTCCAAGGCCCCTGTCGACACCATGCATGCTCCGTGTGGTCAGGCTCGAGGCCCGCCCCCGCATCGAATCCGCGCGGGCCTCGGCTCGCCGGCGGCCAGGTTACCGCCGTTCGCCGCGCCCGGGGGGCGAGATGGCGATCGCGCGCCCGGGCGGGGCGGCGCGGTCGCGTCCCCGGCGCGCGCCCTGCCCGGGCGCGCTGTGGAGCACCGCACCGCCGGTGCGCGCCGGGATGTCAAGCTCGCTCTGCCCCCCGCCGGCCCGCGCGCCGCCCGCCGATTTCATCGCCACCCGGCGACCGGCGCGTCGCAAAGCCGCTGCGGCGTCAAATCCGCTTGCCGCACGGGGGGTGTTGCGTTGCGATGTGCCGGTAACGAGGGCGACCTACGCGCGCATACGCGCGCGAGCGCTGTGCGGCGCGCGCCCACGCCGCCTCCGGCGGCGCACCCGAAGGCCGGTGCGCGCCTGTGGCGGCGCGGGCTGAACAACACGACGCTCTTCAGCGAGTTGGGATGGTGGCATCAATGCGCTTGGGAAAGAGACTTACTTCTTCCGTGCTCCTCGTCCTGCTTGCCGGTCCGCTCGCCGCCTGCGGGGACGACGGCGGCGGCGGCGGCGACGGCGGCGCGGGCAGCGGCGTGGGCGGTGCGGGCGGCAGCGGCACGTCGGGCACCGGCGGGACCGACGACAGCTCCGGGGCGTTCGGCGGGTTCATCACCGTCGGCTCCGGGACCGGCGGCAGCGGGGGCGATCCGTGCGAGTCGCCGGATCCTCCGCCCGAGTGCGACGCGGTCGACGCGGCGTGCGGCGACGGCGAGATCAACCAGGACACCGAGGCGTGCGACGACGGCAACAGCCTGCCCGGGGACTGTTGCTCCGGCGCCTGCAAGGTGGAGCCGTACTGCGAGTGCCCGCCGGGGGAGCCCTGCCGCACGACGATCGCCTGCGGCAACGGCGCGATCGAGCCCGGGGAGAGCTGCGAGGACGGGAACACGGCCTCGGGGGACGGCTGTGACGATCGCTGCCAGCGGGAGCAGGGCGACTGGATCTGCCCGAGGCCCGGGGAGCCGTGCTTCCGGCTCCACTCGTGCGGCGACGGGCGCGTCTCGGGCGGGGAGACCTGCGACGACGGCAACGCGGTGGGCGGGGACGGGTGCTCCGAGGTCTGCGCGCTCGAGGACCCCGGCAACATCACCTGCCCCCGGCCGGGGCAGCCGTGCAGGCCGGTCGAGCGCTGCGGCGACGGCCTGCTGCGGCCGAGCGAGCAGTGCGACGACGGCGGCGTGGCGCCGGGCGACGGCTGCTCGCCGAGCTGCCAGGTCGAGGCCGGCTGGGCGTGCGAGGACGGCGTGCATTGCGTCTTCACGGTCGTCTGCGGCGACGGCCAGATCGGCGTGGGCGAGGGGTGCGACGATCGCAACACGGTCTCGGGCGACGGGTGCTCCGCCACGTGCCAGACCGAGCCCGGGTTCGACTGCGCGCGCGCCGGGCGCCGCTGCACCGCCGTCTGCGGCGACGGGATGGTCGTCGGGCGGGAGGAGTGCGACGACGGCCGCACGGACGACGGCGACGGGTGCAACGCCGCGTGCAAGTGGGAGGACGGTGTCGTGTGCGAGCCCGCGCCCGGCGGCTACATCTGCCGCGACACGGTCTGCAACGACGGGGAGCGCGAGGGCTCCGAGCCGTGCGACGACGGCAACAACACGATGGGCGACGGCTGCACGCCGTTCTGCCAGGTCGAGCCGGACTGCGGCGACACCGGCTGCACCTCGGCGTGCGGCGACGGGCTGCGCCTGGGCGGCGAGGCGTGCGACGACGGCAACACGGCGGACGGGGACGGCTGCTCGTCCACGTGCACCGTCGAGCCGGGGTACAGCTGCACCAACGACGTCGCGCTCGGCGACGAGCTCCGCGTGCCGATCGTGTACCGCGACTTCAAGGAGAACGCGCCGAACTTCGAGCCCGACACGAATCCGCCGAACGCCGTCGTGACGGGCATCGTGCAGAACCTCCTCGGCGCGGACAACAAGCCGCAGTTCGCGGCGGCGCGGCCGAACGCCTTCCTCACGAACGCCGCGGACTTCAACCGGTGGTACAACGACTCGACCCTCTCGAAGACGGTCGTGGACTGGCTCACGCTCGACCGGATCGGGACGTCGGACGTGTTCCTCTTCGAGGATCACGTCTTCTTCCCGCTCGACGACCGAGGCTGGCAGGACCCGTCGCTGCCGGCGGCGCAGCGCGAGGCGAGCCGCGCGGCGGGCGATCCGTTCAACAACTGGGCGAATGCCGGCAACCACAACTTCTACTTCACGAGCGAGGTCCGCTACTGGTTCGAGTACCACGGCGGGGAGCGGCTCGATTTCTACGGAGACGACGACGTCTGGGTGTTCCTCAACAACCGGCTCCGCATCGACCTCGGCGGCATCCACGCCCCGATGGGCACCGGCGAGATCGCCGGGGTGGCGGACAACCGCGGGACGCTGCTCATGGATGAGCTCGGCCTCACGGTGGGTGGGGTCTACGAGGTCGTCGTGTTCCAGGCGGAGCGCCACGTCACGGGGTCGAGCTACAAGCTGACGCTCGGCGGCTTCAACGCGGCGCCGTCCCGCTGCGAGCCGGTGTGCGGCGACGGGATCGTCACGCCGGACGAGGAGTGCGACGACGGGAGCGAGAACGGCGCGGGCTACGGGAAGTGCTCCACGAGGTGCGAGCTCGGGCTCTACTGCGGCGACGGTGTCCGGACGATGCCGTACGAGATCTGCGACGACGGCGCCAACCTGGGCGGCTATGGCTCGAACGCCTGCGCGCCGGGGTGCGTTGCGGCGCCTCGCTGCGGCGACGCGGAGATCGACAGCAAGTTCGGCGAGACGTGCGACGACGGCGTGAACGACGGCCGGTATGGCGGCTGCACGACGGACTGCCTCGTCGGGCCGCGGTGCGGCGACGCGCTGGTCCAGATGCCGGACGAGACGTGCGACGACGGCGTGAACGACGGTCGCTACGGCGGCTGCACGCCGGAGTGCCGCGACGCGGGGCAGTGCGGCGACGGGGTGACCCAGGACGAGTGGGGCGAGGAGTGCGACGACGGCGTGAACGACGGCAGCATGGGGTGCCTCGGCTGCCGGATCGGCGCGGTCTGCGGCGACGGGGTGCCCCAGCAGGACCTCGGCGAGCAGTGCGATGACGGCAGGAACGACGGCGGTTACGGCGAGTGCGCGCCGGGTTGCGTGTACGGCCCGCGCTGCGGCGACGGCGTGACGCAGATGCCGGAGGAGGAGTGCGACGACGCGGAGAACGACGGCGGCTACGGCGAGTGCGCTCCGGGCTGCGTGTTCGGTCCGCACTGCGGCGACGGCGTGCGGCAGCAGCCGTACGAGGAGTGCGACGACGGCAACACCGCGAGCGGCGACGACTGCAGCGCGACGTGCCGCACCGAGGTCAAATGACCCGGGTCGAACCGTGATCGAGAGGAGCGCGCGGCGGCTCGGGTGAGCCGCCGCGCTGCGCGCCGCCGGGGATCACATCGTCCAAACGACCCGGTCGAGCCGGAACACGCCCGCCTCGAGCGGCACCCAGCGCAGCAGCTGGACGAGCCAGCGTGGGGTGACTCCAACCCACTGCGGCGCGGACTTGGTCGTATTCGCTAGCTGGCGCGCGGCGCGCTCGCTCAGCGAGTGGGCTCCATCGTTCATGACAAACTCTTCCTAGCGCTCTGACGCGTGGGGGGTGAGGCACGTCTCGGTCAGGGCGATCTTGATGTACTATCTCCCCTGACAGCTTCAACAGGGCACGGCGCGAAACACCGCGGATTCGGCGGCGAAGCGTCGCTTACGCCGTCCGCCGGTCCCGGGTCGCTCAGCGCCGCTGACACGGTCGCCTGCCCGGGGCGGCGGCACACGGCAGCGGGGCGGCGCGAGACAAAGTGCTTGCGCTGGATTTCCGTTATGTAAGATAGATATCCGTTGATGTTTCAAGAGCGGCGTCCGCTGCCCGCTCGAGGTCCCCACGACCGTCGAGGACGCGTGTAGGCGCACCGTCGCACGTCGTCGCATCGTAGAGGCACCATGTCGAACGTCACACGCCGCTGGTTCGAAGACAACGCAGAGTCGATCGGCCGCACGCCGCTCGTGCGCCTCCGTCGCGTCCTCGACGGCGCGAGCGCGCTCGTGCTCGCCAAGATCGAAGGGCGCAATCCTGCCTATTCGGTGAAGTGTCGCCTCGGCGCGGCGATGGTGTGGGACGCCGAGAAGCGCGGGCTCCTCGGTCCGGGGAAGGAGATCGTGGAGCCGACGAGCGGCAACACGGGGATCGCGCTGGCCTTCGTCGCGGCCGCGCGCGGCTACCGGCTCACGCTCACCATGCCCGAGACGATGAGCATCGAGCGGCGCAAGCTCCTCGCGGCCTACGGCGCGAACCTGGTGCTCACCGAAGGGCCGAGGGGGATGAGCGGCGCCGTCGCGAGGGCGGAGGAGATCGCCGCGTCGAACCCCGACCGGTACGTGCTCCTGCATCAGTTCAAGAACCCGGCGAACGCCGCGATCCACGAGCGCACGACGGGCCCCGAGATCTGGGAGGACACGGACGGGAAGATCGACGTCCTCGTATCCGGCGTCGGGACCGGCGGCACGATCACGGGGGTCTCGCGCTACATCAAGAACACGAAGGGCAAGGCGATCACCTCCGTCGCGGTCGAGCCCACGCACAGCCCGGTGCTCACGCAGACGCGCGCGGGCCAGCCGCTCAAGCCCGGGCCGCACAAGATCCAGGGGATCGGCGCGGGCTTCGTGCCCGACGTGCTCGATCTCTCGATCGTCGATCAGGTCGAGCAGGTGGCCAACGACGAGGCGGCAGCCTATGCGCGGCGGCTGACGCGGGAGGAGGGCATCCTCTCGGGGATCTCGTCCGGCGCGGCGGCGGCGGTCGCGGCGCGGATCGCGAAGCGCAGGGAGAACGAGGGCAAGACGATCGTCGTCGTCCTCCCCGATTCGGGCGAGCGCTACCTGAGCACATCGCTCTTCGACGGGCCCTCCGACGAGGGGGGGCTCGCGACGTGAGCGCGACCGATCGCGAGGCCGATTGGGGCTCTCCCGCGCCGGCCGGGGCTCCCTGGGCGCTCGGCTCGGTGGTCGCGGAGCTGCGCGCGGCCGCCCCGGACACCGGCGGCGCGCGCCGTCCGCTCGGGCGACGGCCGGCGCTGCCGTCGCGCGAGGTGCTGGTCGGCATCGTCCGCGACCTGCGCGCGGCGTTCTTCCCGGCGCACTTCGGGCCTCCGGATCTCACCGACGAGGGGACCGACTACTTCGTCGGGCGGACGCTCGACGCGGCGCTGCTCGCGCTCCACGAGCAGATCCGGAGAGGCCTCGGCTTCTCTCGGGATCTCGACGCGCGCGAGCTCGCCCGGCGCGAGGGCCGCGCGGCCGAGATCGTGCGCGGTTTCGTCGCTGGCCTCCCGGCCGTGCGGGCGCTGCTCGAGACCGACGTACGCGCGGCGTTCGAGGGGGATCCGGCGGCGACGAGCATCGACGAAGCGGTGTTCTGCTATCCGGGCATCACCGCGATCTTTCACCACCGGATCGCGCACCTGCTCTACACCCTCGGCGTACCGCTCATCCCGCGTATCCTCTCCGAGATCGCCCACGCCGAGACCGGCATCGACATCCACCCCGGCGCCCACATCGGCGCGAGCTTCTTCATCGATCACGGGACGGGCGTCGTCATCGGGGAGACGTGCCGGATCGGCGATCGCGTGCGCCTCTACCAGGGCGTCACGCTGGGCGCCAAGAGCTTCCCGCTCGACGGGGGCGGGAACCCCATCAAGGGCATCGATCGCCACCCCATCGTCGAGGACAACGTGGTCGTCTATGCCGGTGCGACGATCCTCGGGCGCATCACCATCGGTCACGGCTCGAGCATCGGCGGCAACGTGTGGCTCACGCGCAGCGTCCCGCCGAACAGCCGGATCAGCCAGGCCAACGTGCGGAGCGACGTCTTCGAGGACGGCGGCGGCATCTAGCCCCGTCCCCTGCGCGCCAGCCCGACCCGACCGACGGCGGAGGCGATCTCCTCAGCAGCCGGGGTCGGATTCGGTCCAGACACCGCCGGTACAGGTCAGATCGCTGACGCACGCGCCGCCCTCGTCGTAGCGGCACCCGGCGCCCTCGTCCGAGCACGAGCCGCCGGCCGTCAAGCCTCCCCGCGGGCACGTCTTCGTGGCCGAGCAGGTGCGGATGGTGGCCCAAGAGCCATCCTTGCAATAGCTATCGTAGTCGCAGCCGGCGTCGTGGAAGCTGCATTCCTCACCTGCGCTGCACGCCCCCCTGGGCGGCCCTTGCAGGACTCCGCACTCGGCCGCGCCCGCTTCATCACCGCCGGCGGCCGCCTCACCACCATCGTTGGCTTCGCCGCCGCATCCAACGAGCACATGAGCCATCAAGATCGCTGTCGCTGGTCGAATCATCATCGCCTCCGAACACGCCTCCAGTCAACAAGCGTGCCACTCTTGAACGAATGATAAGACGGCGTTTTCGGGCCGACTCTACCGCGAGTGTGCCGCTGTGTGCCCACGGCGATGTGTGCCATGGCCACGGCGGCATGACCCGATTAGGCCGTCCAGGAGGCCGCGCGGATCGCGAGCAGCCGCCGACCCCGGGACGCTGGATCGTGCGATCGACGCCGCGGGTTGCGCTGGGCCGCCGTGTGATCTAAGGACAGGAGCTCGCCGGTTCCGGGCACTCCGTACTTTATTTTTGGTTTGTTAAGGAGGTCTTATGAATTCTTTCACCACGCGTCATCGGTTTGCCTTCTCTGTGCTCTTCTTGTGCGTCCCGCTGCTGGCCGGGGCGAATGACGACGGCTGCGGCCAGGCTGTCCCCGAGGTCGACGGCGTGGACAGCGCGCCCGCCGAGCTCGTCTCCGCGGCGGCCGGGGGGATCAAGCCCGGCCGCTGTAGGCCGACCGGCTGTAGCGGGCAGGTCTGCGCGGACCAGGTCGTGTACACCACGTGCGAGTGGCGCGAGGAGTACGCGTGCTACGGCGACTACGGCATCTGTGAGCGCGACGCGTCCGGCCAGTGCGGCTGGCGACAGACGCCGGAGCTCGCGGCGTGCCTCGGCGGCGGGGGCGTGCTGGAGGCGGCGCGTGGCGGCGGCCCCGCGCGCTGCGTGGTCACCGGCTGCAGCGGGCAGGTCTGCGCGGACCAGGACGTGCTCACGACGTGCGAGTGGCGCGAGGAGTACGCGTGCTACGGCGAGCACGGCGTCTGCGAGCGCGACGCGTCCGGCCAGTGCGGCTGGCGGGACACCCCCGAGCTCGACGCCTGCCTCGCGTCGGCCTCGGGCATCTGAGCAGCGCGCGGGCGGGGGGGCCGGGGCGCCCCGTGGCCGGGCGTCAGCGCGAGGGGGCGCAGCCGGCCATGGCCTCGCCGCCCCGAGCGCCCGCGCGCTTCAGGAAGGCGCCCGGCGTGAGCCCGACGAGCTCCCGGAAGTCGGCGATCAGGTGCGCCTGGTCGTAATAGCCCGCGTCCGCGGCGATGCGTGCCCAGTCCTTCGAGCTCGCCGCCCTCCGCACGGCGCGCTGCAGGCGAACGGTCCGCGCGAAATCCTTCGGCCCGATGCCGACGCTCTCCGTGAAGGCGCGGCGGAGATGCCGCGCCGTGACGCCGAGCCGCTCCGCCACGCGCTCCACCCGAACCTCGTCTCCTTCGAGCAGGCGAACCGCGCGGCGAGCGAGCCGCGCCGACGCCGGCTCGGAGGTCTCGTGGGTACGAAGGGCGATCGCGTGGGAGAGTCGGTCGAGCACCTCCGGCAGGCTGCGCGCCGCGAGGAGATCGAGGCAGAGGTCGCCGCCAGAACGGCCCCAGATGTCTTCCAGCGGGACGATCCGGTCCGTCAGCGCGTTGGCGGCCACGCCCAGCAGCGGCCCCGACCAGCCTGGCTTGAACTGAAGCATCACCGCCCGCGCGACGCCGGTTGCGTTCTTGAACAGCGCACGCGTCCGCGTGCCCGCGACGGCCACATCCCCTCTCCGGCCCTCCTCGATGACTCGAAAGACAAGGGTCGTCCTCCCGTTGGGCAGCCATTCGACGTCGAGTGCGCGTCCAGCGACGGGTACGACAGCGCGAACTTCCTCGACGAAGCGGGAGAGCGAGAACGTCGAGGTTGCAGAGTCCATCGTGCGCGGCACCCTCGTAGTCTCGCGCGCGCACCGCGGCCGGTCAAGCCGGCGCGGGAGGGCCGACGAAAATGTCCGATCCTTCCAACCGGAGGGCGGCGGCGGGAGGTACGAAGGCTGGTGTGCGACGCAGCCCTGAGCGGCCGCGGGGACGTCTACACGCAGCCGAACGCGTTCGCGCGCGTGCGGGAGTACCTGGAGAAGCAGCCGGGGTGAGGCCGGGGCGTCCCGATGGCGCCAGGGCCCTCTTCACGGGGCCGAGCCCACGAAAGGAAATCAACATCATGAGCAAACCGACTCCCGCAGCCGACATCCCCCGCGCACCCACGCCGGTCCTCTCGGTCAGCCCAGTCGTGCTGCCGGCCCCCGGCCGCGCCGTCGATCTCCAGGTGCGCGTCTCCGCGCCCGTGACCGGAAGCGCGCTGCCCATCCTCTTGCTCTCGCACGGCCACGGCCCCTCCAACCACCTCTCCTCCTTGAACGGCTACGCCCCGCTCGCCAACTACTTCGCGGCACACGGCTTCGTCGTGATCCAGCCGACCCATCTCGACTCGAAGACGCTCCCGTTCAGGGACTCCGATCACCCCGAGGCGCCGCTGTACTGGCGATCGCGGGCCGAGGACATGAAGCGCATCCTCGACCAGCTCGACGCGATCGAGGGCGCCGTCGCTGCGCTCGCCGGGCGTTTGGACCGAAGCAAGGTGGCCGTCGTCGGGCACTCGATGGGCGGGCACACCGCGAGCGTGCTGCTGGGCGCGCGGCTCAGAGATCCCCACGACGGAACGGAGGTGAACCTCGCCGAGCCTCGGATCAAGGCGGGCGTGCTGCTCGCCGCGCCCGGCAGAGGCGGCGACGCCCTCAGCGAGCTCGCGGCCAAGAAGTATCCTATCTTCTCGACCATCGACTTCTCCACGATGACGGCGCCCGCGCTCGTGATCGCCGGCGATAAAGACGCCTCTCCCCACCTGACGGTCGCAGGCGCCGACTGGCACGCCGATCCCTACTTCCTCTCCCCGAGCCCCAAGTCCCTGGTCACCCTGTTCGATGCAGGGCACGGGCTGGGCGGCGTCTCGGGATATGACGTCGCCGAGACCACGGACGAAAACCCCGAGCGAGTGGCTGCCGTCCAGCGTCTCACCTGGGCCTACCTCCGCACCGAGCTCTACCCCGGAGATCCCGCTTGGCAGGAAGCGCAAAACGCGCTGACTGGCGCACCCAACCCGCTCGGACGGGTCGAATCCAGATAAGCGGGGCCGCCGGAGTCAGCGCTTCAGATCCATCCAGGCGGTCACGGCCGCGGTGAACCGCTCCGGCTCCTCGAAGAACGGCTGGTGCCCGCTGCGCTCGAACAGGTGCGGCGTGAGCGTGGGCAGCGTCGGCGCGACGCCTTCCCAGAGGACGTGAGGCATCGCGTAGTCGTAGCGCCCGAGCGCGAGGAATATCGGGACGCGCAGCGAGCCCGAGTCGACCCGGATGTCCCAGGCCGGCGCGAGCCTCCCGAGGAGATGGGCGAAGAACTGGGGCTTGACGTCCGCCTCCGCGAACAGCGGGGCGGCGTCGATGCGCGGGTCGAAGAAGCGCAAGGGCGTCTGCGCGAGCATGGCGTGGCCCGGCGGCGCGTCCTTGGGCAGCCTGGACAGGTTGTCTCGCAGGATCCTCTTTCGCTCCTCCGACGCGTCCTCCTCGAAGAACGACGCAGAGCGCGCCGAGAGCAGGGCCATGTCGCCGCTGGGCGGCGTGCCCACCGCGATCACGTGCGAGACGCTCCCGGGGCAACGCCGGCCATACTCGACCGCCAGCGCGCCGAGGATCGAGTGGCCCAGGACCGCGATCCGCTCGAGCCCGAGCGCGGATCGGACGGACTCCAGATCTTCGGCGAGCGCATCGAAGGTGAGATCGGCCGGATCGCCGGTCGATCGCCCGCTCCCCCGCAGGTCGACATGGACGAGCTTGAGGCGGTCGCTCAGCTGCGCCGGCATCTGCCGCTCGTAGGGCCGCGTGCCGATGCTGGACAGGACGAGGCACGCGGGCCCATCGCCCTGCACCGAGTAGAACAGCTCAGCCCCTTTGACGGAAACGAACACGGTCTTCCCTCCTGGCGGTCCTTGGCGAGGCCGCGCACCCCGCGCTCGACCGACGCCGCAGGCTACCAGAGCCCCCGCGCGGACCGCGAGCACGACAGCGGCTGGAGGGCGGACGAGCCGGCGGCCACGTGAAGCGCCACGACGGCGCCCGATGGGCAGGCGAGGGGGCCGGGAGCCAGCGGCCCAGGACGCTGGCTACCCCGGCTGTCCGCCCAGCTGCGTCACCGCCGTCGATCCCGCCTCGATCCCGCGCCGCAGGCACGCCGCCTCGCCCGCGCCCTCGAGCTCCGCGGCGATGAACCCGGCCGCGAACGCGTCGCCGGCCCCGGTCGTGTCCACCACCTCCACCAGCGGCGCCGGCGCGTCGAGGCGCACGCCGCGCCGTCCGCCGAGCGCCGCGCCCCGCGCCCCGCGCTTGATGATCACCCGCTCGAAACAGGCCCCCAGCGCGATCATCTGCGCGGCGAGGTCGCCGGTGCCCGAGAGCGCCTCCGCCTCGTCGGCATTGGCGAGCAGCGTCGACATCCCCCTCGTCCACTCGAGGAAGGCCCCGGCCCCCACCTCCCGCAGGAAGCCCACCGACGCGGCGTCGATGGCGACCGGGATGCCGCGGCTCCGCGCCTCTCCGGCGAGCCACAGCACCGCCCGCCGAGGCCCCTCGGTGAACAGCGAATACCCCGAGACGAGCACCAGCCGCGTGTCGTCCAGGAGCCATAGCGGTATGTCCGAAGGCTCGAGCGCGAGGTTCGCCCCTCGATCGGTGAGGAAGCTCCGCTCCCCGTCGGCGTCGACGAGGACGACCAGCACGCCCGACGGCTCCCGCGGATCGGCCGCCAGGATGGCATCCACCTGGCAGCCCTTGAAATAGGCTTCGAGCTGCGGCTTGTCGCTGGCCCCCACCCGGGCGACGAACGACACCCGCGCTCCCATCGCGCCGAGCCACACCGCCTGGTTGGCCCCCGAGCCTCCCGGCCGGCGCTGGATCTTGGCGCGCCGGTCCGAGCCGCGCACCAGCGGCCCCTCGGGGCGGACGATGACGTCCGTCATCACGTCGCCCACCACGAGCACGCGGCCGGCCGCGCTCATGCCTTGGCCTTCGTCTTCGCCTTCAGCTTGCTCAACGCCACCGCGATCTCCGCCGCCACCGCCGCGTTGTTCTCGACCAGGGCGATGTTGGCGACGAGGCTCTTGCCGCCGGTGAGCTCGACGATGCGCTTCAAGAGGAACGGCGTCAGGTCCTTGCGGCTCACGCCCTCGGCCTCGGCGCCCTGGATCGCCTCCTCGATCCGCGCCTCGATCTCCCGCGCGTCCAGGGCATGGCTCTCGGGGATCGGGTTGGCCACCAGGACCCCGCCCAGGCCGAGCTCGAACTGCAGCGCGATGACCCTGGCCGCTTGCTTGGCGCTCTCGATCCTGTGGTCCACCTTCTGCCCGCTCTGCCGCGCCCAGAACGCCGGAAAATCCCCGGTCTTGTAGCCGAGGACCGGCACGCCCTTGGTCTCGAGCGTCTCCAGCGTCTTGGGGATGTCGAGGATCGACTTGGCCCCCGCGCAGACCACCGCCACCTGCGTCCGACTCAGCTCCTCGAGGTCGGCGGAGATGTCGAACGTCGTCTCCGCGCCGCGATGCACGCCGCCGATGCCGCCGGTGGCGAACACCCGGATGCCGGCCCAGGCCGCCGCCATCATCGTGGTCGCCACCGTCGTCCCGGCGACCTCGCCGGACACCAGGAGCGCCGCCACGTCGCGCCGCGAGGCCTTGGCCGCCTTGCCGCCCGCCTTGGCCAGCCGCTCGAGATCGTTCGCCTTCACGCCCACCCGGAGCTTGCCGTCCATGATGGCGATCGTCGCCGGCACGGCCCCGCTCCGGCGGACCACCGCCTCCACGCGCTGCGCCATCCCGAGGTTCTGCGGATAAGGCATGCCGTGGGTGATGATGGTCGACTCCAGCGCCACCACCGGCCGGCCGGCCGCGAGCGCCTTCCTGACCTCGGAGGAGATGGAGAGGTGGTCCTTGATCGACACGCTGAAATCCTCCGGCTGCGAGGGGTTTGCGATTCGGGAGGCCTCGGGCGACGCGGCCCTCTACCCCTTCGGCCGCCATGCATCGGCGGTGTAGACGATCTTCCCCCCGACCATGGTCATGAGCACCTGAATCTTGCCGAGATCATCCTCGGGGATCTGAAGAAAGTTCTGGTCCAGTACGATCATGTCGGCGAATTTGCCCGGCTCGATCGAGCCCACGACCTTCTCCAGCCGCAGCTGGTAGGCCGAGTTCATCGTGATCGCGCGCAGCGCGACGTTGCGCGGCAGGAGCGGGTCGTCGTTGAGCCGGCCAGCATAGGACGGACCGAAGCTGGCCGGATGCGTGGGGTCCCCCTTGCGCGTGACGCCGATCTTGAGGGCCAGGAACTCGGCGAACGGATCGATCGGCCAGTCGCTGCCGTAAGCGATCCTCGCGCCGGCGTTGTGCAGGCTGCCCTCGGGCTCCAGGCGGGCATAGCGCTCCGGCCCGAGCTGATGCTTCATCGCATCGACGGAATACGGGGCCTCCTGCGCCCACTGGAACGACATCACCGGGATCACGCCGAGCGCCTTGAAGCGACCGAAATCCGCCGGGTCGACCGTCTCGCAATGCGCGATCGCCGGGCGAACGTCGTTGCCCGGCAGCCGGGCGCGCACGGCCTCGTAAGCGTCGAGCGTCTGCCGCACGGCACGATCGCCGATCGCGTGGACGTGGGGATCGAGCCCGGCCTCGACCGCCGCGAGGATCACCGATTTCAGCGTGTCCGGCGGATAGTACACGTCGCCGCTGTGCTTGCCCGGGACCCATTGCGGCGCGCCGTCCGTGCCCACGTTGACATGGTACGGCGCGAGCATCGCCGCCGTCTGGGCCGGCGCCTGCAGGACGCCATCCAGCATGATCTTGATGTGGCGAGCGGTGACGGAAGGGGCCGGCGCCGCGGCGGGTTGATCGTAGGAGGACGCCAGCGCCTTGATCGCGGCGATCGCCTTTTCCGGACCCTTCGCCACCTGGTCGGGATCGAGCATGATGGCGAAGAGCGCCCTCGCCGTCAGCTCGCCGCTGCGCTGCACGGCCGTGAACGCCCTCAGCGCGCGCTCGTCCGACCACGCATCCATGAAGGTGGTCACGCCCTGGCGGCGGATCGCGTCGAGCGCCGCCTTGGCGCTGCGCACGTCGTCCTCCGGCGTCGGCGGCGGCATGGCCGCCGATACCAGCGCGATGCCGGCATCCTCGAAGATGCCCGTCGGCTGGCCGCCTGCGTCGCGGCCGATCTTGCCGCCGACCGGATCGGGCGTCTTGGCGGTGATGCCCGCCAGCGCCATGCCGCGCGAGTTGGTCAGCGCGCTGTGGTGATCGGTGGAGTGCACGAGGATCGGCCGCTGGGTCTTGAGCGCGTCGAGCGCGGCCCGCGTCGGGTCGGCGTCCACCGAGACCGTGCCCTGCCGATCCCAGCTCGTCACCTCGAGCCACTGGTCGGGACCCTTGGCCGGCTCGCTGTCGAGGCAAGCCTGGATCTTCTGCTGGAGCTGCGCGATGGTGTGCGTCTTGTACTCGAGGCTGCACATCAGGCGCTGCGCCCCGCCGGACATCACGTGCAAATGGCCGTCGACGAGCCCCGGCATCAGCATGCGGCCCTTCAGATCGACGACCTCGGTCCGAGGACCCACATACCCCTGCGCGCCGCTGTCAGCGCCGACATAAACGATCTTGCCGTCGCGCACCGCGACCGCCTGGTGCACCGAGTCCGCGCCGTCGACGGTGTACACGAAGCCGTTCCGCAGCACCGTGTCGGCGGCCGGCGGCATGGACGCGCCGCAGGCGACCTGCATCGCGAAGAGGGCGTGCGACGCCGCCCACGCGGCGCCGAACGCGCGACGACGGCGGGGGGGAACGCGGCTGTCCCCGGCAGATCGAGACCTGTTCCTCATGAGCGCTCCTGGGCCCGTTCGGCGTCACCTGCGACACGGCGTCGCCGTGGTCCGATGGGCTCGCTTGTCATCAGAGACGGAGATGTTCGTCGTCGCGGCCCATGAGAGCTCCGCTCTGGCCATGCCTGCGTCGCTCGAGAGGTCATGAGTCGGGCCGCCATCCTAGCACCCTCGCCGCGGCGGGAGGGGAGCCGGTCGCGGCGAAAGCGGCCGCCGGAGGCACGAGGCCCCGAGCGCGAGGGCGGCGGCGCACGCGAGCGCGAGCGCGGGCAGGTAAAGCCGCGGCAGCGCCGCCACCGCCTCCAGGTGGTGCCGGCCAGGGCCGACGCGCACCGCGAAGAAGCCCGGGGCGACGCGCCGCGGGACCAGCTCGGCGCCGCCGTCGCGCACGCGCCAGCCGCCGTACGCCGTGGCGCGGAAGACCACGTCGACCGGCGCCTCGGCGTCGACGATCGCCTCGTACGCGCCCGGCTCGCGCGGCGCCTCGCGCACGCGGGCGCGGGACGCGTCGCAGCCGTCGTCGGCCGCGGTGAGGCGCTCGAGCGGGCCGCGGGCCGCCTCCAGCGCCACGAGCTCGCCGGGCGCGTCGAGCACGGTGCGCGGCTGCGCCAGGTGCTCGAAGAGCGCCGCGAGCAGATCGGCCTCGCGGCCGCGCCACACCTCGCGCACGCACCCGAGCCCGACGTAGTCCGTGCCGCCCACCCGCCGCGACAGCTCGACCTGCCCGCGCCTGTCCACGAGCGCCCACGCCTCGGGCGGCCCCGGCCTCTGCGCGGTCAGGTGGATGAGCGTGCGGACGCCGAGCGCCTCCGCGCGCGCGGCGCTCCCGGGGCGCTCGGGCGCCAGCTTGAGGAAGGCGGCGGCGTGGGCGCCGACGTGCGCGCCCGCGCCGGTCGAGAACGCCATCGGGACCGCGCTGCGGAGATCGGCGGCGTGCACCTTGGAGCAGGCCGCGAACGTGTCCTCGGCGCCGTAGCTCGCGCGGCCATGAGGCGCCTCGGCGAGCCAGCGGGCGATGAGATCGGGATCGAAGCCCTCGACGTGCGGCCGGCAGCCGCGCGACGCGACGAGCGAGGCCTGGTTCTCCGCGAGGACGTGGAGCTCGGCCGCGCGGGCGGGGATCTCGAGCGCCGCGACGAGCGCGAGCGCGGCGGGCGGGAGCGCGGCGAGCGCGGCCGGGAGGTGCGCGGCGAGCGCGGGGCGCGGGAGGAGCGCGGCGAGCGCGGGGCGCGCGGCGAGCGCGGCGCCGATGCGCGCGAGCGCCGCGGCCGCGAGGTCGAGCCCGGCGACGATGGCCGCGGCCGCGACGAGCGGCAGGAGGGCGAGGGCGCGCATCGGCTGGAACACGGAGAGCAGCGCGCGGCCGAGCGGGCCCGCGGAGGCGATCCAGCCGCCGCTCATCGAGAGGAGCAGCGCGGCCGCCGACGCCGCGAGGAGGGCCCGCGACGCCGGGGCGCGGAGGCGCGTCGCGTGCAGGAGGCAGGCGGCGATCCACGCCGAGCCGATCACCGGGGCGTGCTCGTAGTCGAGCAGGTCGCCCTCGAGCGTCCACGGCAGCACGCGCTCGGGCCCGAAGCCGATGTGCCGCCACCCGAGGCCGGCTGGCCAGCCGAAGGGCACGGCCATCGACGCGATGCCGGGGCCGTAGAGCGCGGCCGCGACAAGGCCGCCGCCCGCGAGCGAGCGGAGCGCCCGCGCGCACAGCCGCCGATCCCACGCGGCGATCGCGGCCGCGGCGAGGACGGCGGCGCTCACCGCGAAGACCTGCGGATGCGTCGCCGCGCAGGCCGCGGCGAGCGCCGGCCCGAGCTCGAAGCGGGCGGGGCGGATCACCGCGGCGGCCCAGGCGACGACGAGGGGGATGACCAGGATCTGCGAGAGCAGCCCGAGGAGAAAGAACGACGGCCACCCGCCGGCGAACTGCACGTACGGCGCGACCCACGCGAGCGCCACCGCGCCGGCGGCCGCCGACGCCGGCCGCGCGCCGGCCGCGCGGGCCGCGGCGAGGGCGACCAGCGGGGCGCCGACGAAGGCGGCGAGGCCGAGCCCCTTCGCCGCGACCACCGGCGCGACGCCGAGGCGGATCAGCGCCGCCGTGAGCAGCCAGCCGACCGGCGGGTAGTGCAGCGCGACCGGGAAGCCGCCGTTGTTCGTGTCGATCCACCCGTGCGGCAGGCCGCTCGTCGCGATGTCGTAGGCGATGGCGAGGTGCGAGCTCGCGTCCTTCCACAGCGCGGCGCCGGGCCCGGCGAGCGCGCGCGCGTCGCGCAGCGCCGGCAGGAGCGCGGCCGCCACCGCCGCGGCGGCGGCGAGCCAGGCGAGGCGCGGCGCGGGCGCGGGCGCCGCGGGCGAGGCGGGCGCGGGCGAGGGCGCGGCGGACGCGGGCGCGGCGGATGCCGAGGCCGCGTCGGCGCGGAGCTCGGCCAGCCGGAGGACCAGGACGCCGAGCGCGATCAGGAGGAGGAGCATGGATAGAGCTCGCCGGCGCCCGCGTCAGCCCGGGGCGCGCCGCCAGGTCCCGAGGAGCGACCAGCCGGTGAGCGTCCGCCGCACCGACACGAGCCGCATCTGCTCCCCGACGTCGAGCGCCGCGAGGCGGCGCGCGTCGAACTTGCTCGGGTGGATGTGCTTGCGCGAGAAGCCGTCGCGGCGCGCGATCCACTCGAGCACCGTGGCCTCGAGGAGCGGCAGCGTGGACAGCCGGCCGTAGTTCGGGGTCGTGAGCAGCAGGGTGCCGCCTGGCGCGAGGCGCGCCGAGAGCCCGCGCGCCCAGCGCGACGGATCGAGGGTGTGCTCGACGACCTCCTTCGCGAGGACGACGTCGAACGGGCCGTCGAAGCCGCCGCCCGTCGGCAGCTCGTAGGGCCCCGGGCAGACGGCGAAGCGCGCCGCGCGCGCCGGGTAGAGGCGCCGGCACGCCTCGATGGCGCGCGCGTCGAGATCGCAGCCGTAGAGCTCGGTCGCGGGCGGAGCGCCGGGGATCTCGCCCTCGAGGCCGCAGCCGACGAGGAGCACGCGGGGCCGCGGGCCGCGCGCGGCGATGGCGCGCGCGAGGGGGCGGGTGAGCGCGCCGTGGTAGAGCGACCACGGGAACCGCTCGCGGCGCCGGTGGTTCGAGAAGTAGTCGCCGGGCGGCGCCGCCGGGTCAGCCATCGGGCCGCGCCCGCGCCACGAGCAGGTACTCGGCGGCCGCGTCGCCGCCCGGGGCGAGGCGCCCGACCGCGTTGACCACGGCGCGCGCCAGGTCGGCGGTGAGCGGGCGGAGCGCTGGCATCGCGATCCACCGGCCGGTGAGCTTGCGCATCACGTAGCCGAGCAGGCTCGGGTACAGCATGAAGTCGAACGCCCACGAGGTCGGCCTGCCCGCGATCGGGCGCGTCTCCGTGAGGTCGAAGCCCGCGCGCGCGAGGTGATCGCGCCAGCCCGCCTCGTCGTACAGGTGGACGTGCGAAAAGACCCGGTCGAGCGCGTCGCCGTACGCCCGCGAGAGGCCGACCAGGCCCACGGCGCGCATCGCCTCGGGCAGCGCGAGGTGGAACGTCCAGTCGGGCGTGGGCACGATGAGCACGAGCCGCGCGCCGGGCTTGAGCGCGCGCCGGATGTTCACGAGGGCCCCGTGGAGATCGGGCACGTGCTCGAGGCTGCAGTTGGCGATGGCGCTGCCGAAGAACGCCTCGGGCAGGTGGACGCTGACGATGTTGCCGCAGATGAGCGTCCGGTACGACGCGGTCCGCTGCGCGCGCTGCACCTCGGTCGGGTTGATGTCGATGCCCCACGCCTGCTTCTGCGGGTAGGCGAGGCGCGCGAACAGGCCGTCGCCGCAGCCGACGTCGAGCAGCGGCTCCGGCAGGTCGAGCTCGCGCACGGCGCGCAGCCGCACGCACTCGCGGATGGCGAGCGCCGCGGGCGCGAAGGCGTAGTAGGCGAAGAAGTCCTCTGCGTCGAGCGGCCACTCTCGGTCCATGGGAGCGTTCTTCACCCGTGGCGGCGCGCGGGGCGCCGGCGCGCGCGGAGCGCTTCCGTGGGGTGCGGATCGTCGGTCGCTGCGGCGAGCGCGGCGAGCGCTCCGGGAGCGCGGGGCGGCAGGGGCATGCGCGCCATCCTAACATCGGCGCGGCGCTTCCCGAGCGCGGCGGGCGCCTGACGTCGCCGGCAGAGCCCGATGCGCGGCGTCCGGCGGCTCCGGCGTGGGCCTGCGCCTGGCTCGGGGAGGGCAGGCGCCGCGCTCCTGTCGAGCAAGCTCGACGTTATGGCCCGGCTCGAACACGTCGATCTGTCGCGCGTGGCCCTCCTCTTCGGGCCGCTTCGCTGGCGCGACCGCGCAGGCGACGATGACGGGAAGGTCCGGGGGAAGGTAGATGTCCTTGACCAGTTCCTTACATGACCGCCTCAGTCGGCAGGATCGTACCCTATATGACGGGCGGCTGAACCCGCTGTTCCAGGCGGCGGAAGAGGCCATGCTCAACGCGATGACGATGGCGACGACGACGTTCGGGCAGGACGACCACGTCGGCCATGCCATCTAGAGGTTTCCGCCCCGCTTTTCCAGCGCGATCCGGTTCCCTGCTCAGCCGTCACCGTTGGCCGTCGACGAGAACGATTTTTGCGTACAACGTGTCGTGATACTCCTTTACGGCGACAATCTTCCCGTCTTTGAACGCGATCACGGAATGATAAAGGTTGTCGTAGTTGCGGCCATCCGCCGTCACCGCGTGACCAGCCAATTCCACAGCGACGCGGTCGTCTTCCGCGACCAAGCCGGTGGGAACGAGTTTCAGCCCCCTTGGAAAAATTGCGCCGACGGCGTTCATCGCCTCAATAAATTCGGACTTATTTTTGACGCCGGAAAATGGAAGATGTTCGCCCCCGGCGCTCCACCAGGCAACGTCGTCATGGATCATCGCGAATGCGCCGGCCAGGTCATTGTTGCTGACTTTTGCGAAGAACTCTTCAACAAGACGCTTGTTCGTTTGAGTCGTCATGTTATTTCCCTTTTGAGTGGCCGACGCCAAGCAGGCGTCGCCATTGTTCTTGCAAGTGAGGATCGAGCAGTGGGGCGATCGCGTAGACGCTGCGCATCGGTCCGAAGCGGGGTGTGGCCGAGGTGCAAATCATCGGCGGATACTTCAACTTCGATCCCCAGCACGCCCATTTGGTGACGAGCGTGCTGCCGCCGCTGCTGCGCATCCCGGCGACCGCGGCGGGGGCAACGCACGAGCTGGCACGGCTGCTCGTGCGCGAGGTGGTCGAGAATCAAGCGGCGCGTGGATTCGTGCTCGACCGGATCGCGCAGCTCATCCTGGTGAGCATCTTGCGGTCGCTGGACGGCACGAAGCTGCGCAAGCGAGTGGGGTGGATCGCCGCCCTCGCCGATCCGCACATCGGCGTCGCGCTGCGGTGTATTCACCGCGACCCGGCGTCCTCGATCGTCGTGGGCGAGCTCGCGCGCGCGGCCGGGATGTCGCGCACCGCGTTCGCAGCGCGCTTCAAGGCGCTCGTGGGGAGACCGGCGTACGACTACGCGATCGCGTGGCGCATGAGCCTGGCGCGGGACGCGTTGGTCCGTGAGCCGGCGCGCTCCATCGGCCAGATCGCGTTCGACCTCGGGTACAAGTCCGAGAGCGCGTTCAGCACCGCCTTTCGTCGCGAGGTGGGGATGGCGCCGCGCGCCTATCGGGCGGCCGCGTGGATGCGCGCCTGACGCACGGAACGAGGCCAGATCAGCATCGATCCTGCGTAGCCGAATCGTGCTCGCCGTTTCAGGGTCGTCCGCCGCTGCTGAGCGGTCCTTTGTCCGGGTCGCTCGCGCAGATTCAGCGCACGCTCGACTTCACGCAGGACTTCACCCCGGTGAGGTCCAAGGCTGCGTTCACGCTCGCGCTGTCGGACCGTTCGGCGTTCGTGCCGTAGGCTGTGGAATATTGGAGAACCGCTTCGATCGAGGTTCGCCGCGTACGCCCTCGACCCCGCCTGTTGCGCTGCCGAGGGCGGCTCCGGTGTGGCCGAGCGGGGCGCCCTGCACCGCCGCGTCGCCCGCGGTGAAGGGCCCGCGGCATCAGCGGTCCCACCGTAACGAGGAGATTGACTTTCGGATCGCGTTTGGATTTCCTAGCCCCTGAGTCTTCTGGGTGCGCGATCGCGCGTGGTTGCGCGTACTTACTTGGGCCGGAACTGCAGTCGCTCCGCTCCGTAGACACGAACGCGAGCGCGCTCTACTCTGCTCCGTGAGGGACCCATGCGTGAGCGAAATCGTTCGTGGTGCGTTTTGATTGCGAGCGCGAGCCTCGCGCTCGGCTGTGGCAGTGAAGCGCTCGAGCCCGAGATCGAGGACGTCGAGAGCGACGAATCGGCGATCATTGCCGCGGCGTCGGCCCGGGCGCGAGAAGGGACGCAGATCCTACGCGGGCTCGTGCGCGTGCAGCACTCCGGCGGCTCGTGCTCGGGTGTGTTGTATCGGAACAACTGGGTTTTGACGGCGCAGCACTGCACGGGAGGCTCGGTACAGGTGACGCTCGCGGACGTGACGCAGACCGCCGTGCAGAAGGTGAACGCCGGAAACAACATCGGTATGCTCCGCGTTCCTACGAACTTCGTCGTTCGCGACGGAACCACGCCGTACTCCAACACGAACCTCCTTTCCTCGGCGTCGGCATCGACGCTGCCGGGTACGGCCGTGCGCTGCTACGGGCGCGGCGACACGTATTACGTCGACGGCGGTCCGGACACCGACGGCGGTGGGCTCTGGCGGTACGCGTCGCTCTCGATAGCTCGGGCGAACTCGGAATTTTACACGATCGTCCCGAACTCGCTCGGACAGATCACGGCGCCGGGAGACTCTGGCGGCCCATGCTACAAGGTGAACGGTGACTCGTACGTTCTCACCGGCATCGTCGAGGGCGGGCGTTTCTGCTTGGTGGGCGGAGAGTACCACATTTGCGAATCGGACCACAACCTGGTCTCGACTGTGCGGAACACGATCAACAGCGTGAGTGAGTAACGGCTGAACGAGCCGTTCCGAGAGATCGCGCAGGCCGAGGTCGGCGGCGCCCGCGCGGCGCCGTACCCGCGCGGCGCCGTACGTGATGCCGTACGTGATGGAGACGACGACCGCTTCACGCGCGACGTCTCCGTGATCGATCTCGACAGCGCGCTCGGGCTCCCCGTCGGCCGCGCGGTCTCCCCAAATCGTCCTCCGGCGCTCACCGGCCTTCGATGACCAGATCGCGGAGCGTGTCGTCGAGCTCGGCGCGCGCCATGGCCGCGTCCTCGACGCGCTGGGTGATCTTCGCGCCGGTCTCCTCGGACTGTCGGGCCACCTCGGCGAGCCGGTCGAGCAAGGTCTGGCGGAGCTTGCCCGCCTGGGGCGTGCGCTCGATGGTCCTCAGGCTCTCGCGCAGCTCGGCGGCGCGGTCGATCAGCTCGGCGCGCTTCCGCCGCAGGGGGTCGAGCTCGTCGTTCGCCGCGTCGAGCGCGCGCCGGAGCGCGAGCGCGCGGTCCAGCCTCGCGCGGAGCTCGGCCGGGAGGCTCGAGCCCTTCAGGTACAGCGAGAGCCGCTCGCTGTCGGCCTGGACGAGCGGGATCTCGCGCTGGGACAGCCGCGTCTCCTCGACCACGACCTTCTGGGGCGCGCCGGGCGCGAGCTTCTTCTCGACGAGGCACGCGTGCGGCGTCGCGTCCGTGCACCCCGGGAGGCCCAGCGGCTCGAACCCGGACGCCCGCGCGTGGCGGATGAGCAAGGTCTCCGGCACGTCCCGGCCGGGCCTCACGTCATAGACCGTCACGCGCCGGTACCGATCCTCCACGCGCAGCGCGCCGCGGGACAGCGACACGACCCGCACCGGCACCTCCGTGGTCATGCTCGTCGCGCGCACCTCGGTCGAGCTGTCGATGGCGTACGGGATCGTCGCGCTCTGCCCGGGCAGAAGGCGCGCGAGCACGCCCTCGCCCACGAACGTCCCGCCGGAGAAGATCGACACGGATCCGGGCTGGAGGCCGAGCGCGCTCCGGTTCTCGATCTGCGCTGCGCGGAAGGGGTGGGTCGCGCTCGCGGGCGCCGCGGGATCGGGGCGGAACAGGAGGACGTCCTCGCCCGCGACCGGGCGGTTGATGAGCGTGATCAGCGCCGACGACTTCTTCGGGAGCGTCACCGGGTTCGCGATCGCGTACCGGAAGGCCCCGGCGACGGCGTCCACGCTCGCCGCGCCCTCCGGCACCTTCGCCATCGCCTCGGGCGTGACGGCCGGCGCCTCGCGCTCCGGGCTGGGGGCCTGCGCCTGCCCGACGTCCGCGGCGCGCAGGTAGACGCGGCGGTTGCGCTGCCGGTTTTCCTCGGTGTCGTTGGCGGCGAGGGGCATCGCGGCGCCCTGCGAGCGCGTCACGAGCTCGGTCGTGACCCCGAGCTGGAGGAGCGCAGCGCGCACGGCCGCAGCGCGCCGGGCCGCGAGATCCGCCGCGCCGGCCTCGTCGGCCGACGCGTGCCCCTCGACCTCGAACACGCGGATGTGCGGGATGCCCTTGATCGTGCGCGCGATCTCCTCGATGAGCGGCCTCGCGCGCGGCGGGATGACGTCCGAGCCCTTGTCGAAGGGCACGGTGGTCAGGATCTGGATCTCGCTGCTGATGGCGCGGACGGCCTTCGGGCAGCCGTGATGGCCGGGCTGCGGGCTCGCCGAGCCGGGCTCGCGCGGGCAGGCGTCCTCGTGGTCGAACACGCCGTCGCGGTCGGCGTCGGGCCCGGGCGAGCTCTCCGCGAGCACGGGGGCGAGCGCGCCGCCCTCGCCGTCGTAGACGCCCTTCAGCTCCGGCCTGTCGAGCATCGCCGGCGTGCGCAGGTTCGAGGCGTAGGAGAGCGGCGCGCCCGTCGCGAGGGTCACGTTGACCTCGCTCCAGTCCTCGTCGCCGATGTTGCTGATGAGCGCCCACGCCTGGAGGAGCGCCCGCTTCTCCTTTTGCCCCTTGGCCGGCAGGATCACGCGGTAGGTCGCCTTCCAGGCGGCGGTCGGCACCGCGTACGCGATCGACACGGGCCTCTTCGCGGCCGGCGAGAAGACGAGCTCGACCTCGGCGGGATCCTCGGGCCCGCTCGCCTGCCCGGAGCGCGGCAAGAGCGCGCTCACGGTGGAGGGGGTGTCGTTCGGCCCGAGGTTCTGCTCGACGACGACCATGCTCTTCAGCACGTCGTCGACCTCGCGTTCCCGGAACCGGAGCGAGAGCCGCTCGCCCGACATGACGCCGGTGCGCTCGAAGTAACCGAGGCCGTTCTGGTACAGGACGACGTGCCGCAGGCGGAGGTCGGGCGAGGGCCCTTTCGCCAGCGGTCCGGCGCACGCGGTGAGGGCAAGCGAGAGCGCCGCGAGGAAGGCGTGCTTCATGGGGGCGGGCTTTCCGTGAAGGAGGTGGAGGCGCGGGGGCGCCGGCAGTGTACCCGACGGAGATCGACGGCAGGCGGTGGAGCACGGTGGCGGCGCGGCGGCTCCTGGTCTCGAATGGCCTGGGTGCTCCTGCGAGGTCTCCGTGGGCGAGGCGTGGGTTGGAAGAACGCCGCGTTCGGGGGGCTGGTCGCCTTCAGGGCGAGATCGGTGGCTCGAGCGTGCCACCCTCGTCTTCCGCTCGGCCGCGGATGTACTTGGCGGCAAACTGACAAGCCAGCTCCACAGCGTGGAGCGGATCCGCACCGGCCAGCGGGCGATCGAACGCGATCTCCGCGCCCCACACAATCGTTACGTTGATGCCCCAAGGCGCGGGATCGTCGGCGTCGCGCACCTGTCTGACATCAAACAGCCGCACCGTGATGTCCCGAGGTGCGTCGCCCTTGAATTGATACCTCAGCTCGATCATGCTCATCTGCACCTTCTGTCGCGTTCGCGATTGCAACCCTTCGACGGCTGATTATTTCTGCCGCACCACGCGGTTGCGCAGGACGCCGATCTTCTCGACCTCCAGCTCGACCACGTCGCCGTCCTTGAGATAGCGCCCATGCTCCAGGCCGCAGCCGTCGCCAACCGTGCCGGAGCCGAAGAACTCACCGGGATGGACCGTCTCGTCGGCCGAGACGCGCGCCAGCAGATCCTCGAATTTGTGGTGGATCGTGCTGGAGTTGCTGTCGCACCAGGTCTCGCCGTTCACCCGCGCCTGCATCCGCAAGCGATAAGGATCGCCGATCTCATCCGTCGTGACGAGGAACGGCCCCATGCTGTTGCCGGTGTCGAAATCCTTGCCTTTGCAGGGGCCGAGCATGCTCTGCATCTCGATGCTCTGCGCGTCGCGAGCGGAGAAATCGTTGAAGATGGTGAAGCCGAAGATGTGGTCGCGCGCCTCCGACGGCTTGATGTCCTTGCCCTTCTTGCCGAGGAAGAAGCCGAGCTCCAGCTCGAAATCCATCACCTGGCTGTAGCGCGGCCAGATGACGTCGCCATCCGGACCGATCACCGAAAAGCGATTGGATTTGTAATAGATCGGCATCCGATACCAGGCCGGCGCGACCTTGACCATGCCCAGCTTGACCAACCATGGGCCGAGCACGGGATGGCGCATCTTGGCGATCTGTTCCATCGCCTGCTGAACATGCTTCTCGAACAGCATGCTGTCGCGGATCTGCTCTGGCACCGGCACGGGCGCGTGCAGCTCGGCCTCCGACAGAGGCACGCGGATCTCGGCCTTGGCATGCAGGTCGCGTACCCGCGCCATCGCCTCCGCGCCACCCTTGATGATCGACAGCATCTCCGGGAAGGCATCGCCGAGATCGACGATCATCGCGCCATCGCTGGTGAGGACGCCTGGCCGCATGGTCCCGCGCGGCGGATGACTGAAGGTGCAGAATCTCATCTGATAGCTCGCTTGTCCTGTGCTTCGATGACGGCGACGGCGCCGGTCCGGCCCGCGGGAGCGCCGCGGGGTGGTGGCCCAATTGCCCCAGAGTGATTCACATGAAGGCGGGAAGGCAGGAAGATCATGGATCTGTTCTTCCCGCCTTCCCGCCTTCATGTTCAAATCCGGCCACCACCCGCCGCGGAGCTCGTGCGGCGAGCTGGAGGCGGTGAAGCCGAAAGGCGGCAGGGCGGCCGTCGTGGCCTCTCAGAGGGAGTTGCCCGAGGCCCCCGCGCTGCCCGGGAACCCCATCGAGGTGCCGCCGGCGCCCCCCGAGCCGGCCGCGAGGACGTTGCCCCCGAACGTCACCGAGCTGCTGCCGACGCGGTAGAGGCCATACGAGACGCCGCCCGCGCCGCCGCCGCCGTACCCACCCTGGCCGCCGTTGCCGCCGCGGCCGCCGTTGCCGCCGGCGCCGACCTCGCTGGTGCACACCGTCCCGCCATTGCCGCCGTTGCCGCCGTTGCCGCCGGCGCCGCCGACGCCTCCCGCGCCGCCGTTGCCGCCGTTGCCGCTGGAGATCTGGTTGGCGATGAGCTGGAATCCGTTCGAGTTCACCAGGAACAGCCCGAACGAGCCGCCGCCCCCGTTGCCCCCGACGCCTCCGAGGCCGCCGCAGCCCCCGGCCCCGCCACCGCCTCCGCCGTTGCCGGCGCCGTCGTTCGCGATGATGCCGCCCTGCCCGCCGCCGCCGCCGCCGCCGCCGGCCCCGTTGCCGTGCACACCCGTTCCGCCGGTGTTGCCCACCCTCGCCCGCCAGAGGTTGCCGGTGATCGTCCCGCCGTTGCCGCCGGTGCCGTTCAGCCCGGCCCCGCCGTTCGCGCCGTTCTGGCCGTTTGCGCCCGGCTTCCCGGCGGCGTCGTATCCCGCCGCGCCCCCGTTCCCGCCGAGCGACCCGCCCACGCCGTTCTGGCCGCCGCTACCCGCGTGCTCCCCTTCGGGGCCCCCGTTGCCCCCATTGCCGCCGGCGCGCCCGCAGGTCGACGTCCCCCCCGCGCCGCCGGTGCGCGTGCCTCGGTCGTCGCAGCTACCCGCCCCGCCGGTCGACCCGTTGCCGCCCGCCTCGCCGGCCGCCCCGCTGCCGCCCGCCGCGCCCGGCGCCCCGTTGCCGGCCTCCAGCCTGCTGTTCTTCAGCGTCACCGCCGTGCAGTTGACGCACCGCATGGCGTAGTTCGAGGTCCCCGCCGCCGACACGCCCAGGTCCAAGGTCATGATCGTCAGCCGATCGAGCGTCGTGGGCGCGTTGATGTTCGTCCCCTCGACCGCCGCGGCGTAGCCGCCATCCGTGCTCCCCGAGCGCACGGTGACGATCGACGAGGCGGATCGCGCCCAGCCGAGCGCCCGGTTGTAGCCGCCGTAGAGCGACACGCCGCTCGTGAGGGTGACCCGGCCGTTGTAGAGCCCCTGCGAGATGTAGACCTGCGTCTTCCCCCGCACCACCGCCTCGTTGATGCCCCCCATGACCGTGAGCTTCGGCTGCGCCATCGTGCCCGGGGTGGTGATGGCGTCGCTCCCGTCCGTGGCGACGAAGATCGCCTGGCTCGCGTCGCCGTCGATGCCGTCGCAGTTCGCGTCGACGAACGCGTCGTCCGGCAGGTCCACGTCGCTCAGGAACGTGCACGCGTACTCGCAGCCGTTCGCGAGCGACCCGTCGACGTTGTAGAAGCCCGGCAGGCAGCCCTCGAAGGTGCACGCCCCCGCGCCGCACCCGACCGCCGCGTTCGGGATCGCCGCGGCGCAGTTCATCCCGCAGCCGCCGCAGTTCGCCGGATCCGTCGCGGTGCTGATCTCGCACCCGTCGGCGTCGATGCCGTTGCAGCTCGCGTACCCCGCGTTGCAGGCGACGAGGCCGCAGGCCCCCGCGACGCACGCCTCGGCGGCGTTCGCGAGCTCGCACGCCGCGCCGCAGGCGCCGCAGTGCGCGGCGCTCGTGCGCGTGTCGGCCTCGCAGCCGTTCGCCGCCTGGCCGTCGCAGTTGGCGAAGCCGGCCTCGCAGGCGCCGAGCACGCAGCTGCCGGCGAGGCACGACTCGGCGGCGTGCGGGAGCGCGCAGGCGATGTTGCAGCCGCCGCAGTTCGCGAGATCGCTCGCCGTGTGGACCTCGCAGCCGTCGAGGGCGCTCGCGTTGCAGTTGGCGAACCCCGGGTCGCACGCGCCGAGGACGCACGTCCCGCCGAGGCACGACTCCGCGCCGTTCGCGAGGTCGCACGCGACGCCGCAGGCGCCGCAGTTCGCGGCGCTGCTGTTGAGATTGACCTCGCAGCCGTTCGCCGGGTCGCCGTCGCAGTCGGCGTACCCCGCGGCGCACGCGCCGAGCACGCAGCCGCCGTCGACGCACGACTCGGTGGCGTTCGGGAGGTCGCACGTCGCGCCGCAGGCGCCGCAGTGCGCGGTGCTGGTGTTCGTGTCGACCTCGCAGCCGTTCGCCGGGTTGTCGTCGCAGTTGGCATACCCCGCCTCGCAGTCGCCGAGCACGCAGGTGCCGGCGAGGCACGACTCGGCGGCGTGCGGGAGCGAGCAGGCGATGTTGCAGCCGCCGCAGTTCGCGAGGCTCGTGCCGGTGTTGACCTCGCAGCCGTTCGCCGGGTCGTTGTCGCAGTTGGCGAAGCCTCTGTCGCAGGCGCCCATCACGCAGACGCCCGAGAGGCAGGCCTCCGCGGCGCCCGGGTAGCCGCACGAAGCGCCGCAGGCGCCGCAGTTCGCGAGGCTCGCCCCGATGTTCGCCTCGCAGCCGTTCGTCAGGTCGCCGTCGCAGTCGGCGTAGCCGGCGTCGCACGCCCCGAACTCGCACGCGCCGGCCACGCACGCCTCGCTCGCGTGGGCGAAGTCGCAGGCGACGTTGCAGCCGCCGCAGTGGGCCGCGCTGGTCAGGAGGTCGGTCTCGCAGCCGGTCAGCGGGTCGAGATCGCAGTCGGCGTGGTTCTCCGCGCACCCCATGATGTTGCAGTTGCCGCCGTTGCAGAACGCCGTGGTGTGCTCCTTGAGGCAGCTCGTCCCGCACGCCCCGCACGACCCCACGTCGGTCAGCAGGTTGGTCTCGCAGCCGTTCGTGGGGTTGCCGTCGCAGTCGGCGAAGTGGTCGGTGCACGACGACACCGTGCAGACCCCCTCGATGCAGCCGGTGGTCCCGTTCGGGGAGACGCACAGCTGTTCGCACGCGCCGCAGTGGGCCGCGCTGGTCAGGAGGTCGGTCTCGCAGCCGTTGTCCGGCTCGTCGTCGCACGCCGCGGTCCCCACCGGACAGCTGCCCGACCGCCCGATGACGGGCACCACCACGTCGGGCGCGCGCGCGCTGCCGATCTCGGCCTCCACGGTCACCCGATCGGCGGGCAGCGGCCCGGCGACGCCCCTCGAGGTGAACGTCACCTCGAAATAGAGCGCGCCGCCCGGCTCGGTCTCGGCCGGCAGCGTCTCGGCGGCGCGGATCCACGCGCCCGGGCTCGCCGGATCGGGCTCGTAGCGCGCCGGCTGGACGGCGAAGTCGGCGCTGGCGATGCCGGCCTCGGTGAAGACGACGTCCTTCCCGGTCTGGTTCTCGACGCGGAACAAGCGTGTCCGCTGCCGGCCGGCCGGCACCGACGCGAAGTCGAGGACCTCGGGGCTCGCGCACGCGCCGGTCGGCCCTCCGTCGTTGAGGACGCAGAGCTCGAGCTTCCCGCTCGCGGCCCCGCCAGCGCCGCCGCCGCCGCCGTCGCCGCCGCCGCCGCCGCCCGCGCCGCCGAGGCCTCCGCTGCCGCCCGCGCCGCCGGTCCCGGTCGGCCCTGTCGGGACCTCCGAGCCCCCCGCGCAGCCGGTTGCGGCGAGCGAGGCGACCAAAGCGAGCACGGGGACGAGCGGCGCCACCCGGACGAACAGCGTGGCGAGGTTCGGACGCAGAAAATTCCTATCGCGCGCCATAAGGCCAGTGGAGCTCAGAGGCCTTACGCTGTCTACAGATCTCGCGGCCGCCGGAACGAGACCTGGCGCGATGGCGGAATTGGCCTTCCCTGCGTCCCCGATGGATGGAGGCCAATATCGCACCTCGCCGCATTGCGCAGCGTCACCCCGCCGGCCGCCTGGACGCGCCGCGTTCCTCGGGCGGCGGGCCGCCGGCCGTGGTTTGACGCGCGTGGGGCGCACCGCGCGTCGCGGGCGCCTGCCCAGCTCGACCGGCGCTCCGGGGTCGCGCCGGATCGTCCACGACGCCAAGGCCGGCCGGGTCCTGTCCTCGGCAGTGCTGAAAATTGAACATGAAGGCGGGAAGGCGGGAAGAAAAGATCAATGATCTTCCTGCCTTCCCGCCTTCATGTGAACTCTCTCCGGGCAAATTTGAGCACTACCCTGTCCTCTCTTTTGACGATGAGGCGCGCTGCGCGTCGGGCCCGACTCCACGGGTCGCTCGCGTTGTGACGTTCTCCTCGGGTCGTTTCAGCAGCACGAGCGAGCCGCCGGTTCCCTGGACTCGGGCGCGTCCGGGCGCCGCCGGTGACAACGTTTTATCCAGGGGCATTTCGGCGCAGAAAACAAACTTGCGCCATAACGAAAATACGAGAAAACGAGTGATCTGCAGCCCATGACAAGGCATCCTATGTCTGGGCGATGGCCGATGTGAGCGCCCCGCCGGACGAGGTGAGTGCCATGTACACGTGGGCGAGGCGGTTCATCGTTCCTGCGCTGTTCACGACGAGCTGCGCGGCGATGCTCGGGTGCATCGCGAACATCGGCGGCCTGGATGACGAAGAGGAGAGCAGCGGGCCTGGCGCCGGGCCCGGCAGCGGGCCTGGCGCCGCCGCCGGCACCGGCGGGAGCGGTTCGACGGGCTCCGGCCCCGGCGTCGAGCCGACGGTGTGCGTGCCGGGCGTCCCGCGGACGTCGGCGCTGCCGCGCTTGACCAAGGCGCAGTACGACAACATGATTCGCGATCTGGTCGGCATCGACAGCCAGCCTTCGTCGATGCTCGCGCCGGACGGCGTCGGGAGCGTCGATCAGCGCGCGTGGGATGGATACAAAACCGCGGCAGCGACGGTGGCGGCGGCGGTGATGGCGGACCCCGGCGCGCGCGCCAAGGCCATCCCCTGCACCCCGGAGGGCGACGGCACCGCGTGCGCGCACGAGCTCATCGATGCGCTGGGGCGGCGCGCCTTCCGGCGCCCGCTCACCGACGAGGAGAGGGGGCGCTTTCAGGCCCTCTTCGCCCGTCGCCAGGAGCTCACGGAGACCGGCTCGTTCGACGACGGCGCCCAGCTGATCATCGAAGGGTTCCTGGTCTCCCCCTCCTTCCTGATGCGCGCGGAGATCAACGAGACGCCCGAGGGCGAGTACTTCGCGCTGAACAGCCACGAAGTGGCGTCGCGCCTCTCGTACCTGCTGTGGGGGAGCATGCCGGACGACGCGCTGTTCGCCGCCGCGGACGCCGACGCGCTGCTCACCCCGGAGCAGATCCTCGCGCAGGCGCGGCGAATGCTGGCGGATCCCAAGAGCCGCGGCATGGTCAAGGCCTTCCACGAGCACTACCTGCACATGGGCCCGGGCACCCGCTGGTCGAACATCCAGCGCGATCCGGCGGCCTTCCCGGACTTCGACGCTTCGATGGTCCCTCTCTTGTCCGAGGAGACCGATCGCTTCATCGAGCACGTGGTCTTCGACCAGGCCGGGGCGTTCCAGGAGCTCGTCACCACGCCGGTGGGCTTCGTCAACGCCTCCCTGGCGCCGCTCTACGGCCTGGATCCTGCGCAGTTCAACGGCGCGGAGCTCGTGCCGGTCGATCTCGACCCGATGCAGCGCTCGGGCCTCTTCACGCGCCTGGGCTTCTTGGTGTCGCACTCGGGGTACGACCGGACGTCGCCCATCCTGCGCGGCGCGTTCCTGCAGAAGGAGGTCCTGTGCGCCGACATCCCGCCGCCGCCGCCGATGGTGGAGGGCACGCCGCTGCCCACGGACGAAGACCTCACGACCAACCGCGCTCGCGTCGACGCGCAGACGGCCCCGGACGCGTGCAAGTTCTGCCACCACACGTACATCAACCCGACGGGCTTCGCGCTCGAGGCGTACGACGCCGTGGGGGCCTACCAGCAGACCGAGTCGTTCTCGGGCGCGCCGATCGACACGCGGGTGAGCGTCGACATGGGCCAGAGCGTCGTGGAGCTCGACGGCCCGGTGGCGCTCTCCGAGGCCATCGCGAGCTCGCCGGAAGCGCAGAAGTGCTACGTGAGAAAGTGGGTCTCGTTCGCCTACGAGCGCGAGCTCAACAGCGAAGACGCCTGCACCGTGGACGAGCTGAGCGCCAAGCTCACCCAGGGCGGCTACACCGTCCTCGACCTGATCGCGGACCTCACACAGAGTCAATCGTTCCGAGTTCGTGCACTGCAGACGGAGGTGGCGCCGTGAACCGAAGGCTATTCCTACGCGGAATTGGTGGCGCAGCGCTCGCGGTCCCCTTCTTGAATTCGCTCGTCCGCTCCGCGCGAGCGCAGGAGGTCCCGTCGCCGCGGCGCCTGGTGATCTTTTATACGAACAACGGTTGCCTGACGAACCGCTGGTTCCCGACGATCGAGAGCGGGTCCGGGAGCGTCACCGCGGCGTCCCTGGAGGCGGTGCAGGCGGACGGGAAGCCCCGGACCCTCGCAGCGCTCGCCCCCTTCGCGGCGAAGCTGCTCTTCCCGCGCGGGCTCGCGATGCCCCTGAACGGCTTCAACAACAAGGTGGACGGGGTGGTGCATTTCGATCCGCACGATCAGGGCATGGGCAGCAAGCTGACCTGCGCGCCCCTCGATCCCGCCGGGGAGCACTGGGCGCTGTCGCACTCGCTCGACCACGAGATCGCGCAGCGCTTCAACCAGGGCACCAACAAGTCCCCGCTCGTGCTCTCCGTCGGCAACGCGTTCACGAACGTCAAGGGCATCGTGTCGTACTCGGCGTCGAAGACGCCGTACGCGCCGGTGACCAACGCTCGCACGGTGTACAGCAGCCTGACCGGGCTCTTCGCGAGCGGCGCCGAGACCGAGGCGGATCATCGCGTGGCGCGCGGCGAGAGCATCATCGATCTGGTGAGCGCCGACCTCAGCGCCTTCAAGGCCCGCAAGATGAGCGCCCCCGATCGGAGGAAGGTCGACGACTGGCTCTCGCTGCTCCGCGAGACCGAGCAGCAGGTCGTCCCCTCGGCCTGCACCGAGGAGGCCGCGGTCGCGCTCGGCGTCACGGACGCCGCGCTCACCGAGGCGGGCTACCCCGCCCGCGGCGGCGGCTTCCCCAACAGCGAGAAGGTGTACACGCTCGGCAGCGAGATGATGATCCGCCTCATCGCCCTCACGATGATGTGCGACAGCAACCGCTCCATCGTGCTCCAGTGGCCGGGCTACGTGACGTTCAATTGGGACGGCATCGCCCACACCCACGATCATCACGGGCTCTCGCACCGGAACGGGAGCGCCGCCACCGGCGGCCAGTGCGTGAGCGGCGTCATCGAGCAGATCCACGAGATCGACCGCTGGTACGCGGGGCGCTACGCCAAGCTGGTGAAGACCATCGACAGCATCGCGGAGGGGGACGGCACCATGCTCGACAACTCCGCGGTCATGTGGCTGCCGGAGCTCGCCGATGGCAACGCGCATAACAACAACAACCTCCCCATCGTGATCGCCGGCAGCGCCGGCGGTTACCTCAAGCAGGGCGTGTCAGTGAACGTCGCGGGCGGGAACCTCGCGGTGGGCAACAGCGAGGCCAGCTGCGCGACCGGCGCGGAGGGCGAGGACAACAGCGGCAACACCGGCTCGTCGGGCGGGACGGTCCCGCTGAACAAGCTCTACACGACGTTGATCAACGCGCTCGGCGCCGGGATGCCCGACTGGGAACCGGTCGATCGCTTCGGCGTGTCGGATGCGGTCTCGGCTGGTTTCGGCGGCAGCGCTCCGTCGTTCACCACCGACGGCGCGGGCAAGGTCATCGACGGGCCCGGCATCAGCAATCCGGGGGAGCTCGACGCCATCAAGGCGTGAGGCGGGGGGAGGCCCTCGCGGCGCCGCTCGGGCGCGCGGGCCTCGCCTGGCGAGCTCAGCAATACCGAGCTCCCGCGCCTCCTGGGCCAGCTCCGCGGGCACCCGCGCGAGGCCCTGCTTCTCCTCGCCGACGGCGGCGGCGTTCCTCGTCTCGAGCGCCACGCGCGCCTCTGCAGACCCCTGCTTCCAGATCTCCGCGGTGCGCACGTTTTCGTCGGGGCCTCCAGTCTCCTCGGGAATTATTCTGCGCCCCCGTGATCGCTTTCCGTCTCCGGACATGCCGTACCGCTCGTAGGCTGCCCTACGATTTTTCGTCGGCTGCTCCGGTCGAGCCGGCGCGCCGCTGCGCGATGAAGCCATCACGACCCCGACGGCGCGTCTGCGCGGCGGACGCTGTCGAGAAGGAGTTTCATGCGAAAGTCGATGTCGTTCGTGCTCACGCCGCTGGCGTTCCTGCCGGCGCTGCTCCTGGGTTGCTCTGGCGAGGAGGCGCCGGGCTCGGCGGGGACGTCGCCAACATTTCATCGCGACGTCGAGCCGCTCTTGCAGAAGCACTGCATGAGCTGCCATTCCCCGGGGAACATCGCCCCGTTCGGTCTGACGACGTACGAGGAGGCGCGCTCGGTGGCGGGCCTGATGGCGCACGCCACGCGGGAGCGCACGATGCCGCCGTGGGGGGCGGAGGAGACCGACGAGTGCCAGCCCCCGTACGGCTGGAAGGATGATCTCCGGCTGAGCGAGGCCGAGATCGCCGTCCTCGAGGCGTGGTCTGCGGCGGGCAGCCCCGAGGGGGATCCTGCCGACGCGCCGCCGCCGTTCGTCCCCGGCGCCGGCGGGCTCAGCGGTGTCGAGCTGGAGGTCGCGCCGGAGGAGCCGTTCGTCGCGAGCGGCGATGCCGACCAGTTCCGGTGTTTCGTGATGGATCCTGGGCTCGCGGAGACGCGTTACATCAACGGCGTGCACATCGTTCCTGGCAACAGCAAGGTGGTGCACCACGCGCTCGTGTTCCTCGACCGGGAGGGCGCGGCGGACGAGCTCGCGGACGAGCACGGGGGATACGACTGCTTCGGCGGTCCCGGCTTCTCGGGCGAGCTCGTGGCCGCGTGGGCGCCGGGGGGCGTCCCGCTGGAGTTCGAGCCGAACATCGGCGCCGAGCTCCCGGCCGGCGCGCGGCTGGTGATGCAGGTGCATTACCACCCGGCGGGGACGACCGCGGACCCGGACACGACGCGCCTCCAGATGCGCTTCACGAAGGGGGTGCCGGAGTACTCGATGGGGGTCGCGCTGATCGGCAACTTCGAGTCGTCGGTGGGCGAGGGCGGCGGCCTCTTGCCCGGCCCCAACGATGGGGATGACGCCGAGTTCTTGATCCCGGCCGGCGCGGAGGATCACGTCGAGACCATGCAGTTCCGGATGCCCGAGTCGATGTCTGACGCGGAGGTGTACCTCTATGGCGCCGGAACGCACATGCACTATGTGGGCACGGACATGAAGGTCACCCTGGAGCACACGCGGGGCGATCCCGACAACGCTGCGAAGGAGTGCCTCGTGCAGACGCCGAGGTGGGACTTCTCGTGGCAGCGCGGGTTTTACTACGACGCTCCCATCGCGGAGCTCCCGCGCATCCACGGGGGCGATCTGCTCACGATGCGGTGCACGTACAACAACTCGAACAGCAATCCGTTCCTCGTGAAGGCGCTCCAGGAGCAGAACATGCCTGGCCCGGTGGACGTTCGCCTCGGCGAGAGCACGCTCGACGAGATGTGCCTCGCCGCGCTGATCTACCTGACCAAGAGACAATAACGAGCGCGAGCTCCGCCTCTCGCGAGCACGGAGCTCCCGTCTCCCGTCTTCCCTCCCGTCCCCCGTCTCCCGTCTCCCGTCTTCCCTCATCCCTCTTCGTGCGCGTGCGCGTGCGCGTTCCCGTGGTCGCTCCGGTCCGTGCACGAGCGAGCACGGACACGCGCACGCGCACGCGCACGAGAGACGAGCACGGGAGACGGGAGACGGGAGACGGGGGAGGGAAGACGGGAGACGGGAGAATGGGCACGGGGGACGGGGGACGCGAGACATGACCGACGCGACGCCGAGCGCCGCGTCGGCCTCGTCTCCCCTCAGGTCCGCGGCGTCCGCTGCTGCGCCAGCTGATCGAGCCCCAGCTCCCGCGCCTTCTGGGCGAGCGCCTCGATCTTCTTCTTCCCGTCCGCGTCCGCGCTCGGCAAGAGCGACGTCAGCATCCCCGACAGCGTGCCGTCCGCGGACCTCGCGAGCGGCGAGGGGTGCGCGACGAGCTGCTTCAGGTCCTCGGGGAGGCTCGCGTTGCCGTTCAGGTAGTCGCCGACCAGCGCCCGCACCGTGGCGCTCTGGTCGACCATCCCGTCGACCGACTGGCCGAGCGTGACCGCCTTGACGAACCGGTCGAAGAACGCCCCGTCGCCGCCCACGATGTTGATCTTCGCCTGCTCGAACGCGCCCCGCAGGATCTCCGCCTGCGCCCGCGCGATGTCGGCGCGGATGCGCAGCGCCTCGAGCTCCACCGCCCGCTCCTTCTCGAGCCGCAGGCGGAACTCCTCGTGCTCCCGCCCGACCCCGTCGAGCGCCTTCATGGCCGCGGCCTTCTCCGCCGTGCCGGCCGCCTCGGCCAGGAGCCGCTGCTTGATCGCGGTCGCCTCCGCCAGGCCCGTCTTCTCGAGCGCCAGCGCCTCCGCCTCGCGCGTCCGCGCCGCCGCGAGCCCCTTCTGCTCGATGCCCGCGGCCTCGGCGAGCAGCCGCTCCCGCGCGACGAGCGCCTCGGCCCGGCCCTGCTTCTCGATCGCCTGCGCCTCCGCCTCCTTCACGAGCACCCGCGCGAGGCCCTGCTTCTCCTCGCCGACCGCGGCGGCGTTCATCTTCTCGAGCGCCACGCGCGCCTCGGCGAACCCCTGCTTCTCGATCGCCTGCGCGTCGGCCTCCTTCACCCGGATGCGCGCCAGCCCCTCGGCCGCCGACTCGGCCTGCACGCCCTCGGCCAGGCGGATCTTCGCGCGCGCCGCCTTGTCGCTCGCCTCGAGCTCCGCGTCCGCGATGACGAGCTTCTCGCGCGCCCGGAACTTCGCCGCCTCCTCGCTCGCCTCGGCCCCCTTGATCTGCTTGACGAGCTGCTCCTGCGCCTCCGCCTCGGCGTTGATGCGCGTCACGTCCTTGAGGCGCGTCGCCTCGGCCACGGCGCGCACGTCCTTGATCCGCTCCTCCTCCTCGGCCACCGTCTTCTCGACCGCGATCCGCGCCCGGACCACGTCGGCGATGTCCTTCTTCTGGAGCTCGATCTCCTTCTCGCGCGCGATCTTCTGGAGCGACACGTCGCGCTCGCGGCTCACGATCTCGAGCTCCCGCGCCTTCGAGACGCGCTCGGTCTCGACCGCGACCTCGCGCTCCTTGTTCTTCTGGGCGACCTGGACGCCGCGCTCCTTCGCCTCGCGGGCGACGAACGCCTCCTCGTCGTTCTTCTCCTGGAGGAGCACCGTCTTCTTGCGCTCGTCGCTCGTGATGCGGGCGGCCTCGTTCTGCTCGCGCGCCTGCGCCACCGCGATCTCCTTCGCCTTCTTCGCCTCGGCCTCGGCCCGGCGCTGCTCGAAGCGGAAGATCGCCTCGTCGGAGTTCAGGTTCTGGCTGCCGATCTCCATCCGCTCCTTCTGGCGGAGCTCGTTCGTCAGCACGTTCTGCGCGACCGTGAGCTCGGTGATCTTCCGGATGCCCTCGGCATCCATGATGTTGTCCTTGTCGAGCAGCTCGATGGGCGTCTGCTCCAGGTAGTCGATCGCCGCGTCCGCGAGCACGAACCCGCTGAGATCCTTGCCGATGACGTCGATGATGTCGTCCTTGAACTTCTGCCGCTCCTTGTAGAGGTCCTCGAAGTTCAGGCGCTTGCCCACGGTCTTGAGCGCCTCGGAGAACTTCGCGGCGAACAGCTGCTCGAGCGTCTCCGGGTTCGAGGCGCGGACGCAGCCGATGGTCCGCGCGACCGTGCGCACGTCGTCCTGCGTCTTGTTCACCTGCACGAAGAAGGTGACCTTGATGTCCGCGCGGATGTTGTCCTTGCAGATGAGCCCCTCCTTGCCGCGCCGGTCGATCTCGATCGTCTTGACCGAGATATCCATGTACTCGGCGCGGTGGATGATCGGCAGGACGAGGGTCCCGGTGAAGGTGACGATGGGGTCCTGGCCTCGCGTGTTGATGATCAGCGCCTTGCCCTGATCCACCTGGCGGTAGAACTTGGCGTACATGACCAGCATCCCGAGGGCGACGAAGGCGAGGACACCGACGAGGACGAGGATGAGGGGGACGGTCACAGTGGGCACGCGCATCTCCTTCGCGATTCGGCGGAGGGGAGGGCGCTGATCCTCGCGCCAGCGAGGGTCGACGCCCGGGCCCGCTCCGAGCCGGGTCGGGGGCCGCACGATGCCCCCTCGGGGGAGAGCGTACACGAAACCAGCAGCGCGAAAGCGGCGTTCAGCCGCCGCGCCGGTGCTCGTCCCTGGCGCGCGCCGCGGGGATGGCCTCGTCCTCGGCGCCGTCCGGGGGAGCTTCCACGCGGGACGCAAGCCGCTCGGCGAGGGGAGGGGGTGGGCCCAGCAGGCCGTCGAGCGGCTCGACGCTGAAGACCTCCCCGTGTGGGTCCCAGCTCACGAGCAGCGCGCGGTCGCCGCGGCGGAGGGCGCCGGGCGTGTCGCACCGGACGTCGAGGATGTGGCTCGCGCCGCCCTCGTCGATCACCGCCTGGCCGAAGCGCTCGTCGACGCGCCCGGTGGAGACGACGCACACGCGGCCCACGAGGTCCTTCTTCGACGTCGCGTGTCGGGTCACGAAGAGCGGCGCGAGCGGCCGCACCGCGACCGAGGTCAGCAGCACGGCGACGACGAGCGACCCGGCGAGCGCCGCGAGGCCGAGGGCCCAGCGGGGCAGCCCGGCGCCGGCCCAGAGCGGCGCGGCGAGCATCGTCGACAGGGCGCTCGTGAACCAGCCGAACGCCGCGATCAGCGTGAGCGTCACGGTCGCCGGCACGCGGTGGAGCTCCAGGGCGACGAGCAGCGCGCCGACGCCGTGCGGGGCGTCGGCGCCGTCGGCGGCGCCTTCGAGCGAGCCCTTGGCGGCGCCCTCGAGCGCGCCCTTGGCGGCGCCTTCGAGCGCGCCCTTGGCGGCGCCTTCGAGGCCGCCGAGGTCGGGCGTCGCGTCGCCGTGGGCGCCGCCGAGCAGGTCGAGGTCGAGCGCGCCCAGGACGACGAAGAGCCAGTAGATGAGCGCGAGCGCGAGCAGGACCGTGAAGATCACGGCGGGGAACGCGAGCGAAGCGGCGAGCACCTCGGCCATAGGAAGACGCGGGCAGGGCGCAGGCGCAGGCGGAGGGGAAGCGATGTGCGATGCGGCGCCCGCGACCGGCGCCTCGATTGGATCACAGGGAGGGGAGGGATGGGGCCAAATTCGGCCGTCCGGGATGCCCCAGCATGCCGCCGAAAAGGCTTGACATGTGCGGACGGGCGCCCGAGGCGAGCCGGTCGGAGCCGGGGCCGAGCGACCTGCGGCGGGTGCAGGGCGGCTATCGGTCGCCCGCGTCCTCGCCCGGGGCGACGTCTTTCGGCGCCGCGTCTTCCTGATTGCCCGCGTCCGGCGAGCCGCCCTTCGATTCGTCCTCGTCCGGCGCGCCGTCGTCCTCTGCGCGGGCTTCGCCTTCCTCTTCACCTCCGATGGAGGCGGCGCCGCGGGAGACGGGGAAGGGCGCGTAGTCAATGAGGGGCTGGACGATCGGCGAGGGGATTCGCGGGTGCAGGCACGAGCCATGGGAGAGCACGTTTCGTTCACGTCGCGAGGGAGATAGCGGGCTTGAGGGTCGCGAGAGAGGTGGTGTGCCGCGGAGTCGAGCTGGGCCGCGTGCGCGGCGCCGCGCGGCGGGCAGCGGGCCGGGGGGCCGGGGGATGCGTAGGAGGCGGGAACGTGTTGCATAGGACACAACTGGAGCGCGCAGGAGGGGGGGCGGGGCTGCGCAGGAGGCGCGGCGGGGCTGCGCAGGAGGCGCGGCGGGGCTGCGCAGGAGGCGCGGTTTGGTAATTGTGCGGGCTCGTCGCGGGATGGCCGTGGGCGGGCACGCGCAAACCAGCGCGTACTTCGCAGGACCGCTCGGCGTGTCGGTGAGCACTAACGTGGATTGGGTCGGCGGGGGCAGCCTCATGCTTCCGGGCTATATGTCGGTGATTGTCGCCGCCGGTCCCGAGCTTCGATGGATTTCCAGAGGAACGCTCAAAAAACTCTGCTGCTGGTCGTCGCCATCGCCATCGGGGTGCTGGCGGCATGCAACTGGGTTCCCCGCCGTCACCGCTCCTGCCGCCGAAGTCCGCCGTGCTCTTGGTGTCGCGCACGATGCCTCGACATTGGCATCGAGAGAGGGAGCCGGGTTGTGTGCAGCGCTTGACGCGCGGTGCAGCGCCATGGCCTCCTCGGTGCGAGGGAGGCTGCAATGGCGCCCGTTCCACGATGTGTGCCCCGAGCGATCATCCCGCTCTTGATGTTTTTTGCTTGCGTGCTCGCGCAAGGGGGATGCCATTGCACCGTCGGCGACCCGCCCCAGGAGCCGCCTCGGGGCGTCATCGCCTGCCGGACCCAGAGCGCACGCAGCCCTGCCACGTCGCGCGCGGCGCCAGAGGTCGAGACCGTCGCCGCCGGCACCATCCCGGGGGCGTTCTCCATCACGAGCACCGGGGAGGCGGTGTACACCATGCATCTGGCCTCCCCTCCGCCGCGCGCGGGCATGGGTCCTCGGATCGAGCTCGTCTATCGCAGCGACGGCGGCGACGGCGTGCTTGGCGCCGGCTTCTCGCTCGCCGGGCTGTCCGCGATCACGCGATGTCCGAAGAGCCTCGCGCAAGACGGGGAGATCCGCGGCGTGCGGTACGACGGCGACGACGCGCTCTGCCTCGACGGCCAGCGCCTCGTCCCCGTGGGAGACGGGCCGGGAACCATCGAGTACCGGACGTTCCCGGATACCTTGGTCAAGGTGGTCGGGCGCTACGGTCCGGAAGGCGGAGCGCCCGCCGAGGCGCTCTTCTTCGAGGCAACCCTGCCCACCGGCCGCGTGGTCGAGTACGGGCGCACCAAGGGCAGCAAGCCGCTCGCGCGGGGCGGCGTCCCGCGCGCCTGGCTCGCGAACAAGGCCCGCGACGGCCGTGGCAACGCCATGACGTACGCGTATTGCCTCGCCGAGGCGGAGGACGGCCATGCCGCCGAGTACGCCGTCGACGAGATCCGCTACACGGCTTTCGAGGGAACGCCGTCGATCGAGCCTTCGCGGGCGGTACGCTTCGTGTATGGGACCAAGGACCCGGCCGCCATTCGCACCGGCTACTCGGGCGGCATGGCGCTCCAGCGCTCGCTTCGCTTGGAAGAGATCCAGATGCTCGGTCCGGGCGACGCGCTGGTCCGGAGCTACGGGTTCCGCTATGAGCTCAGCCCGACGACGAGCCGCACGCTCCTGACCCAGGTCGAGGAATGCGCGAGCGACCAGGTCTGCAAGCCTCCCACGCGCTTTCAGTACAGCCACGCGAAGCCCGGATTCGAGCGGGTGACGACGGAGATCGACGAGCCGGTCTCCGAGAGGGCGAGCCCGATGGTGTTCGACATCGACGCCGACGGGCTCGACGACCTCGTGATCCCGGACATGGTCGCGGGGCTCAGCACGCCGGGGAATCCGATCACCGCGTGGCGGGTGGCGCGCAACGTCGGGGCGCGCGCCTCGCCGTCCTTTCTCGCACCGGCGGAGCTCGCCTTCCTCGAAGAGTGGCCCACGGTCGCCGATCCGATGGGGTCCTCCGATCCGGCCCTTCTTCAGCCCGAGCTCGGCACGGTGCTGGACTACGACGACGATGGGCGGGCGGACGTGCTGCTCCATGACGTCTACGATGCCAAGACGACGTGGCATGTGCTCCTGTCCCGGCCGGACTGGACCTTCGCGCTCCATGACACGGGGATCCGCCGGCCCTTCCCGCTCGGAGTTACGCCCGCGCCGCCGAGCCTGAGCAGCCCCGGCGCGTCGATGCACCTCGCCGATCTGGACGGCGATGGCGTGCCGGATCTGATCCAGTGCGAGGACCACGCCCGCGAGGGACAGGCACCGCTCCCGACGTCTTCCGTGTGGACCGTCCACCCCTGGCGACCAGCGCGCGGCACGACGCCCGCGGGCTTCGACCCCGCGGGCGAATCGATCGAGCTGCTCACCGGCTACCCCTGCGATACGGAGCTCCACACGCTCGACATCGACGCCGATGGCAAGATCGATCTCGTCGTGCCCGCTCTGCAACGGTTCGGTGACGGGACGGTCCTCGTCGGATCGAGCTACGACGCGATCATGCGCCGGGGCGAGGGGCGCTGGGAGGTGATCGACACGGAGCTCCCCGTCGTGTGGCCCGGGGGTCGCGTCGTCTTTCTCGACGTGAACGGAGACGGCCTGCCTGATGCTGTCGAATCCGGTCCGGGTGACCACCAGCTCACTACCTACTTCAACACGGGGCCGACCTTCGTGGCCTCGCCGTTCCGGACCGTCGATGCGTTCAGCTTCGGCGATCTGTTCGGTCTTCCCGATCAGGACGCGTTCTTCCGGTTCGCCGTGCCGCTCGACGTCAACGGCGACGGGCGGCAGGATCTCCTCATGCCGGTTCCACCAGGCATGCTGCTGGGCGGCTCCGACGCGCTCCCGTCGTGGGCCGTCCTGCTCGCGACGGGCGACCGCGCCGGGCCGCCCTTCAGGCTCGTCGACCCGGGGCTGCCGTTCGAGGCCAGCCTCGGCGACGCGGTCACCCTGGCGGATCCGCGCGGGCCGCGCACCGGCGATGTCGACGGGGACGGCGCGCAGGACGTGATCCTGTCGCTCGGCGGCGTGTTCAACGTGTTCCGGAACCTCTCGGCCGATCAGGATCTCCTGGTCGCGGTCTCCGACGGGATGAACGCACACGACCCGACCGAGCCGGGCTTCGTGCCCAATGTGAGCATCTCGTACGGGCATCTGACCGACGCGTCGGCGGCGACGGGCGACGGAGCGGAGGATCCGGCGCGGGAGAGCCCGCTGTACCTCGCGCGTTCCGGCGCGGCGGACGACTGCGGCTATCCGCGCCGTTGCGTGGTCGGGCCGCGGCGGGTGGTCAGCGCGTACGCCCTCAACAACGGCGCCGATCGACCGCGGCGCTTCGAGGTCAGCTACCGCGACGGGCGCTACCATCGGCTGGGCCGCGGATTTCTCGGCTTCGGCGAGCGGCTCGTCACCGACCTGGATACGGGCGCCGCGACGCTCGATGTGTACGATCACGTCACCTTCGACGACGAGCTCCAGGTCTTTCCCTTCGCGGACAGCGTCCAGCGGACGTGGCGCTGGGCGCCTGGGCTGCCGAGCCAGCCCAGGCCGGAGCAGATCGAGCTCTCGTTCGTCGACGTGACGCGGACGCTCGTTCCGACGAACGACGGCGCGACGTACTTCACGCTGCCGACCGAGCGCCGGGTGAGGCGAGCGCAAGGGGTCTATCGGCCCCCAAACGGCGCGACGACAGGCATCGAGGCGTACGTGCGGGAGATCGAGCGCGGCGGCGGCGACGACGTGACGCTGCTGCGCGACTCGGTGTCGACGGTGACGGACTTCGACACGTTCGGCAATGTGCGCGCCGAGGAGGTCTCGACGGGCGGCGTCGACCTGACGTTCAAGGTCACGCGGACGTTCAAGAACGACCCCGAGCGCTGGGTCCTCGGCCAGCTCCTGACACAGCAGGAGTGCAGCGCGGCGGCGGGGATTTCGCAGTGCCGGAACGTCACGCGGACCACGACGATCTACGGCGAGGTGGAGACCGAATCCACCGAGAGCGACGACGGTCTGCCGGACACGAAGCTGACGATCGCCTATGCGCGCGACGACTTCGGGAACATCACCGGCGTCACGGCGGAGGACGCCTTCGGGCACCAGCGGGCATCCAGAGCCGCGTACGACGAAGAGGGTATCTTCCCCGAAAAGTACGTGAACGCGGCCGGGCACACCACGCTCGTGGAGTTCGACGACGCGTTCGGCGTGCTCCTCGAGCGGGTCGATCCGAATCAGCTCGTGACGACGTGGGCGCACGACGGCTTCGGGCGTCTCGGCGTCGAGACGCGTCCGGACGGCACGACGACGACGGTCACGCTCTCCCGCACCAAGGACGGCGGCCCGGAGCAGGACGCGTGGCGGGTGAGGCAGCGAAGCACCACGACCGGCGGGGCCGACGATACGATCGAGCTCGATGCCCTCGGCCGCCCGATCCGCTGGTGGTGGCACGGGCCCGAGCCAGAGCCGGCGCAGGGGTCGGGCGATGCGAAGCGCATCCTGCAAGAGATTGGCTACGACGCGCTGGGCGAGCACATCGCGCGGCGCTCCGTGCCGGTCCGCGAAGATACCCCCGAGAGCGAGAGGCTGTACGATCGCTTCGAGTACGACGCGGTAGGCCGCGAGGTGCGGCATACGACGCCGTGGAACGCGGTCACGACGACCGAGTACGATGGCCTGCACGTGCGCGTCACCGACCCGCTCGATCACGTGACCGTGACCGAGCTGGATCCGCTGGGGCGAACCGAGTCGATCACCGACGCAGCCGACGGGATCACCCGCTACAGTTACGGCCCGTTCGGCATGCTGCACACGGTCACCGATCCAGGCGATGCGGTGACGCGCACGACGCGCGACGCGTTCGGCCGCGTCCGGCAGCTCGACGACCCCGATCGGGGCACGACGGTCTCGAACCATGACGGCTTCGGCGAGCTGGTTTCGTCGACCGATGCGCTCGGGCGAGAAACCACGTGGGCGTACGACGCGCTCGGCCGACCGCGCTCCCGCGTCGACCAGGAGGGCGCCGAGCGCCTGACGACCACGTGGACGTGGGACACCGCGGCGCACGGGATCGGAAAGCTCCACGCGCTCGCGAGCCCCGACGCGGAGAAGACGTACGGGTACACCGACCGCGGCCAGCTCGACGCGATCTCGCTCCGCATCGACGGCGAGCGCGCTCCCCTGGAGGCCAGGCTGGGCTACGACGAGCTCGGTCGCGTCGAGGCGGTCACGTATCCGGCGCCGGCCGGCGCGGCGCCGTTCGTCGTGGCCCACGACCACGACGCGCATGGCCATGTGCTCGCCGTGCGCGACCGCGGAACGGGCTCCGCCTACTGGCGCTTGACGGACGTGGACAACGCGGGGCGATTCCGGGAAGAGGTGTTCGGCAACGGCGTCGTCACGGAGCGGAGCTATTTCGCCGACAAGCAGCGCCTGAGGCACATGGCGACGCAGAGCGGCGCGGGTGAGGTGCAGGACCTCGACTATGGGTTCGACGATCTCCTCAATCTCACGCGCCGCACCGACGCGCTCCAGCCCGAGAACACGATGGAGCGCTTCCGTTACGATCCACTCCAGCGGCTGACCTGCGCGTACTTCGGCGACGTCGAGCGCGCGTCGGCGCCCTGCGCGCTCCGGTACGGCCACGATCCGAACGGCAATCTCACCTTCAAATCGGACATCGGAACGCTCTCGTACGATGACCCGCTGCACCCGCACGCGGTAACCGGCGTCGGCGCTGACAGCTTCGCTTATGACGCCGTCGGCAATCAGATCGCGCGGCCCGGAGGCACGACCGTGCGCTATACGCCGTTCGACCTGCCGGAGCGCATCACGCAGGGCGCGAGCACCATCACGTTCGGTTACGACGGCGACCAGCAGCGGATCCGCAAGACCACCCCGGAGCAGGAGACGCTCTACTTCGGCGATCTGTACGAGCGGGTCACCAAGGCGGCGTCGGGCACCGTGGAGCATCGGTACCACGTCCACTCGCCGGAGCGCGTGGTGGCGATCGTGACCCGCGGAGGCTCGGACGACGGCACCCGTTACGTGCATGTCGACCACCTCGGCTCCGTCGATGCGCTCACCGACGAGGACGGCGACGTCATCGAGCGGCGGAGCTACGACCCGTTCGGCCAGCGCAGGAACCCCGTGTGGGGCGAGCGCGCGCCGGCCTCGTTCTCCAGCGAGACGACGCAGGGGTTCACCGGGCACGAGAGCGACGACGAGCTCGGGCTCGTGAACATGAAGGGCCGGCTCTACGATCCCAGCATCGGACGGTTCTTGACCACGGACCCGATCGTTTCGATCCCGTCCTTCGGGCAGAGCTGGAATCCGTACAGCTACGTGCTGAACAATCCCCTCGCGTACGTCGACCCGGGCGGCTTCCAAGAAGCGCTCCCGGAGGCCGGGGCTCGCTCGCCACCGCCGCCCGGCACGGAGCTCAGGTGGGAAGTGCTCGACCTGGCGCCGATCGGACTCGATCTGCGCGTCGTCCCGTTGCCGAAGCACGAGGCGCGCGCCGACGCCGATACCAACGCCACGGCTGCCAACACGGGCGGCGCCACGCCGCCGATCGACGTCAGCGTGCTCGGGACCAGCGCGGGCTTCGTGCCCGAGCCGGCGCTGTCGTCGGCGGAGGCCACGAGCCCCGCCAGCCTGGTCGGCGACACCTTGCTCGGCACTGCCGAGGGGACGGGCGAGCTGGCGCTCGGCCTCGCGCAATCGCTGGTCCTGAGTGCGATGACGCTCGGCGGTTACGGGGCCTACCAGCACGGCCGCGCGATGTGGGACGGCTACCAGGCGGCCGGCTTCCTCGGCGCGATCAACGCACTCAACCCGCTCTATGAGATTGGGCGCCACGGGGCGGACACGGCCCTCGCCATCGACCGGAGCGACTATCGAGCGGCGGGCTCGGCGGGGGTGAAGGCGATCCTCCTCGGCGCGGCAACGGTGTACGGTGCGGGAAGAGGGCTGGGGGGAGCGGCGGAGGGCTCGGCGGCGGCCGGAGTCGTTAGAGGACCAGCGGCGACACGCGCACTGGCGCAGCAAGTCGCGAACGTCGAGCGCGCGCCGATGAACTTCAGCCGGACGGTCACTGTCCTAGAAACGGCAGAAGGGCCAACACTCGTTGCAGGGGGCGCAAGCGATCTGTCAGCCGCTCAGATTGCGGAGGCCCATCGGCTAGGGCTGATCCCCGCGCCCCCGATGCCAGGCTTTCACGCTGAGAAGACGGCCATTGCTGGTGCTGGAGAGCTGGGCTTGACCCCGACGAGGGGAGCCACGTCCACCATCATCTGCAGTGGTCCGGGAGGGTGCGCCGACTTTCTCCGTGGTTTAGGCGCTACAGTCGGAAAGTATAGCTATGAGTTCTGAGGTCGACATCTCGATGAGCCAAGACGAGCTGATCCACGCTCTAAAACAGCGCGTCAAGGACGTGCGGACGCGCACGGACTACGCGGACCGGGACTGTCCTGAGCTAGCGCCCCCAGCAGCGCCATACGCCGTGGCCCAGGCTGAGTCCGTGCTGGGCTTCCCGCTGCATCCACTCCACAGGCGGTTGCTGATCGACGTCGGTAACGGTGGCTTCGGTCCTGGTGATGGTCTCATTGGTCTTCCCGGCGGACGTTTGGATGACAATGGTCGGTCTATCGTGGAGCTTCGGCACGTTCTATGGAGTGGCCCGGAGAGCGCAGGATTGCCAGAAAATGTACTCGCTTTGTGCGATTGGGGCGACTCCATTTGGTCTTGTATCGACGAGGAGACGGGTGCCGTGCTCACATTGGACGAAAGCGGCCTTACTGAGACGCCCTGGCGTTTGCATACGTGGCTGCTCGATTGGCTCGCCGGTGAAAAATTGTTTGGGAAGATGTTCGTATTTCACGAACGTGCGATAATCAATCCATTCACAAAGCAGCCGATGTTGGTAAGGACTCCGGCTGGCGCCATTGGTGCCCCATACAAGCGCGTCAAGTTCGAATGATGAATTGCCTGTCCGGTAGCACCGGGCTCACATGCAGCGGTGCATCGACCGACGCCGTCGGCAATCAGATCGCGCAGCTCGCGTGCCCAGGCGGCACGACGGTGCGCTTTACGCCGTTCGATCTGCCGGAGCGCATAACGATCTCGCTCTCCTCGGCGGTGGCGCCCTCCTGGGCGGCCCGATCGGCGCAGGTCTCACAGACGTTCTTCTTGTCGCTTGCGAGCTTGACCGTCTTGAGTAGGCCTGGGTCGCACATGTCGATCAGGCCAGTAGCGGAAGCGCGTGGAGCCGCCGAGCGGGTCGGTGCTCCTTCGGCGCGCACGTTGCCAAACGTACTGAAGTGCGTCGCCGAACGTCACAGGACGCGAACGTGATCGTGCTCGCGCCCTGCGTTGTGTACACCATGTCCCACATCGGGGACGCTCCTGCTGCCCGCGGCATCCTCTCCCCCGGGCATGCGGGGGTTGCCAGCGAGTTTCAGGGCGGCGGCGGGCGCGCGAGGCCATCAAGCGGCGCTTGACCTCGCGGAGCCGCTGAGACCACATGGGGAGCCATGCGCACCGTCCCGGTCCAGCCCGGCGACATCCTGGCGGGCAAGTACCGCGTGGAGCGTCTGCTCGGCACGGGGAGCATGGGGGTCGTCGTCGGGGCGGTCCACGTCGAGCTCGGCCAGCGCGTCGCCGTCAAGTTCATGCGCTCGGCCCACGACGTCGACGCCGGCGCGCGCGCGCGCTTCCTGCGCGAGGCGCGCGCGGCGGTGCGGCTGCGCAGCCAGCACGTCGCCCGCGTGTTCGACGTCGGCACCCTCGAGGGCGGGGCGCCGTACATCGTCATGGAGTTCCTCGAAGGGCGGGATCTCGCCGCGTTGCTCAGGGAGCGCGGGTCACTCTCGCTCGACGACGCCGTGGAGTACGTCCTCCAGACGTGCGAGGCCGTCGGCGAGGCCCACGCCGCCGGGATCGTGCACCGCGACCTGAAGCCGGCGAACCTCTTCGTCACGCACGACGTCAGCGGCTCGCCGTGCATCAAGGTCCTCGACTTCGGCATCTCGAAGATCAGCGGCGCGGACCTCGCCCTCACCGATGACGACCAGACGCTCGGCTCCCCCTATTACATGTCGCCCGAGCAGATGATCTCGTCGAAGGACGTCGACGCGCGCAGCGACCTCTGGGCGCTCGGCATCCTCTTGTACGAGCTCATCGCCGGGCAGACGCCATTTCACGCGGACAGCTTGCCGGAGTTCTACGGGCGCATCCTCGCGGCCCGGCCGACGCCGCTCCGCGAGCGCCGGAGCGACGTGCCCCCGGAGCTCGACGCCGCGATCCAGCGGTGCTTGACGCACGATCGCGAGCAGCGCTGGCGCGACGTGGCGGCGTTCGCCGGCGCGCTCGCGCCCCACGCGCCCGCGCGAGCGCGGGGCTATCCGGAGCGGGTCTCGCGCGTGCTCGACATGCAGCGGCTGTCATTGTCGGGATCCAAGGACGAGCCGGGGGCGCGCCCCATCGAGCCGCCTCCGCCGCCGGCCAGCGCCGGAGCCGCCGAGGAGACGGCGCCGCTCCCGCTGAATTCCGCAGAGGAGACGGCGCACACCCTGTCCCCGCCGCGCAGCACCTCGTCGTCCTACGAGCTGCTGGGGGCGAAGCCGCGCCGCCGGGCGCTCCTCCTCTTCGCCGGCGCGCTCGTCGCGGGCGCTGCGCTCGCGGCGCTCGTTGGCGGCGGGCAGGAGGGGGCGCCACCCCCGGCTCCGACAGGCTCGCCGGCGGCCGCCTTGGGGGCGCCGGACGCGGCCCCGCCGGCGCCCGATGCGCCCCAGGCTCCCCCCTCCACGAGCGCCCCTCACGGCGCGAGCGCGACGGCGCAGGCGGAGCCCACCTCGCCTTCGGCGACGGCGACGGCGACGGCGACGGCGAAGTCCACGCGGAAGGCGACGAAGCCCCTCCCGCGGGCGAAGCCCCCGGCGGAGGGCCCTCGCACCCCGAAGCCCGAGCCGACGATTTCGTACGATGAGCGGCGCTGACATTGGGACAAGGGCGAGGGGGGCCGATATCCTCCGGGAGGTGCGTGGCCCAGGCCCGATGCGTGTGAAGCGCAGCGTCATCGCCGCCAGTGCGCTGGTCCTCTCGTTATCGCTCGCGCCGCGCGCCCTCGCGGACCCGACCGCCGAGGACCGGGCGGCCGCCGACGTGCTCTTCCGCGAGGGGCGCGCGCTCATCAAGCAGGGCAGGTACGCCCCCGGGTGCTCGAAGCTCGCCGCCAGCCAGAAGCTGGATCCGATGGCCGGGACGCTGCTCGCCCTGGCGGACTGCTACGAGCTCAATGGCGAGACGGCGAGCGCCTGGGCGACCTTCAACGACGCCGAGGCGATGGCGCGCAAAGCGGGCGATCCGCGGCGCTCGAAGGAAGCGGCGCGGCGGGCGGGGCTCCTCGAGCCGCAGCTCTCGAGGCTCGTCATCGAGGTGGCGCCGGAGGCCCGGATCGAGGGGCTCGAGGTGCGGCGCAACACGAAGCTGCTCGATGCGGCGCTGTTCGGCTCGGCGATCCCGGTCAATCCGGGCGAGCACACGATCGAGGCGGCGGCGCCTGGCAAGAAGGCATGGAGCGCGAAGGTGCTCATCGCGCCGCAGGCAGGGCAGAGCACGGTGCGCGTCCCTCGGCTCGAGGACGCGCCCCTGCCAGAAGCGGCCACCGCGCCCGCGCCGGAGCGGCCGTCGCGCCCGCGTGCGGCCGCGAGCGCCCCGCCCGCGGCGAGCGCGTGGAGCGCGCAGAAGACCGTGGGGCTCGTGCTGGGCGGGGTGAGCCTGGCCGGGATCGCGGTAGGCGCCGTGTTCGGCGTCGATACGCTCCTGAAAGTTGGCGAGGCGCGCAGCCAGCACGGGTGCACCGACGACGACCCTCCCCGTTGTGACGCCGAGGGGATCAGGCTCCATCAGGCCGCCAACACGACCGCCAACATCTCCAACGTGGCGTTCGCGGCGGGGGGCGCGGCGCTCATCGCGGGCCTGGTCGTGTTCCTGACCGCGCCGTCGAGCGAGGCCGCGCCGAAGGCGGCGCTGGAGGTGCGCCTTCAGCCCGCGGTCGGGGTGGGAACGGCGGGGATGTCGCTGCGAGGTAGTTTTTGAGATGCGAGAGACGCGACCATGGAAGCTCGTCATCGCCGGGGGCGCTCTGCTCGTCGCCGGCTGCCAGCTCGTCGCGGGCGTGCGCACCGACGCGGAGCTGGACCAAGAGGGGAGCGGCGGCAAAGGGTGCAGCGTGCCTTCCGACTGCCCGGGCGGCGTCTGTCAGGGCGGCGTCTGCAAGCCGGCCGGGGCGACGTGCGTGCGGGACCTCGATCCGTTCGACATCCTCACGTCCGAGGACCTCGGAGGCCATGAGGTCGACGCCTCCTCGCTCGTGCTGGCGAGCGGCCCCGGTCGCGCCTTCGTCTCCGTCATCGACAAGACGGCGAGCCGGCTCGTGATCGGGACGGTGCGCGAGCTCCGGGACCCTGCCGGATCCAAGGCGGAGTTCCCCCTCCCCGACGGAGCGGCCTTTGTCACCGGCCACGAGTCGGGAGGGCAGCTGACCCTGCTGGGCAGGGTGGGGTCCGACATCGGTCAGCTCCTCTTCCTCACGACCACCGAGGGCGTCTCGTCGGAGGGGACGTTCCAGCGGTTCCCCGCGCTCGCCCCGGAGTGCTCGAGCCCCAACGTCGCCGCGTCGATGGCGTTCGCCCGAGCGGGCGATGAGGTCTTTTACGCGGCGACCTGCGAGGCGCCGGGCGGCTCGACGCGAGCGCTCGTCGTCGGCGGGTCGGCCGCGGCCGCGCCGACCCTGGTGGCCCAGGGCCCGCGCACCGATGCCTCGCTCAACGTGCGCTTTTACACGGTCACGAGCGGCCGGCATCTCCTCCTGCTGGACGACGGCGCGACCGGAGAAGCGTTCTTCAGGACGGGCGCCGCCGCCGCCGATCTCGGCGTGGCGCACCAGATCCAGTTCAGCCCATCTCCTGAAGAGGTGGAGTCGTTCTTCGGCGCGTTCCCGCTGCCCGAGGGCGATGGGGTCACGCTCTTGATCGCGCACATCGTACCTCCGCCGAGGCTCGCCGTCTCGGCGGAGGTCGGCGTCGTGAGGGACTTCTCGTCGCTCGTCGAGGTCCCCCCGCCTGGCTTTACCCCCGTCTTCGAGCTCCAGAACGTGAGCCAGTTCAACCCACCGGGCCCGCCCATGAGCGACGGCGAGAACGTGTATGTGACGCTGGTGCCGCACCCTGGAAAGACGGTGAATCTGGGCTGGTTCACGCGGACGGGTGAGTCCTTGCTCCCTCAGGAGCACATCTTCTCCCTCCCGGACGGCAGCAGCGCGCAGATCCTCGGCTCGACCGTCGCGCAGCTCGGCACCAAGCTGCTCGTCGCCTGGATCGAGCAACACGACGGCGCAACCTCGGTGCGCGGCCAGCGGCTTGTCTGCGCGCTGTAAGGAGCGCGAGCGCGCCGCGCTCGCCCTGGATGCGGTCGCGAGATCCGGTGGTGGCCCAATCTGGCCCGGAGTGATTCACATGAAGGCGGGAAGGCAGGAAGAACGTTGATCTTTTCTTCCCGCCTTCCCGCCTTCATGTTCGAATCCGGCCACCACCCGAGACCTGGGGTGCGCAGGAGTCCGGCCATCGCCATCCGTGGCCGGACCCCCGGGCGGGCGGAGCTACGAGGCGTTCCGGCGCGACTCGTTGTTCTTCGTCTCCGACGTCGACGACGTGGCGCCGATCGAGGTCGCGCCGCCGGACGTGCCCGCGGCGGCGCCGGTCGCGCCCGCCGTGGAGCGCTCGCTCGACGACAGCCCGCCCGTCTTCGCCTCGCCCTGCTGCTGCTGCTCGCGGTACAGCCGGATCTCGTTCCGCACGTCGGTCACGCCCGAGATCCGCTCCGCGAGCGTCTCCAGCTGGTGCTTGAAGCGGCGCTCGCGGACGGTGCCGGTGAGGACGACCTCGCCGTTCTGCACCTTCACCTCGACGTCGCTCGCGTCGAGATCCGGGTGATCGGAGATCTGGTCGCAGATGTCCTCCCGGATCCGCTCGTCGGAGCGCTTGTATCCCTTGGGTGGACGACCGCGCGAACCCCCGACGTCTCCGCCCACGGTGCTGAGGAAGCTCCGGCCGCCGGAGCCCTGTCCGCCGGACTGGTAGCCCTGTCCGCCGGACTGGTAGCCCTGCCCGCCGGACCGGTAGCCCTGCCCGCCGGACTGGTAAGGGGAATGGCCCTGATCGCGGTAGCGGGGCTCCTGGCCCTCGTACCCGCGCCGCTCGCTCCAGCCGCGCTCGTCGTCGGCCCACTGCCGGAGGCCGCCCCGGGCTCCGTAGCCTTCGTGCTGGCCGCCGCCGAAGCCTCCCTGACCACCGAAGCCGCCCTGGCCGCCACCAAATCCACCCTGGCCACCGAATCCACCCTGGCCGCCGCCGTGGTAGCCCTGGCCGCCATAGCCACCCTGGCCGCCGCCGAATCCGGCTTGACCGCCAAAGCTGCCCTGGCCGCCGCCGTAGCCGCCTTGGCCGCCACCATAGCCGCCCTGGCCGCCGCCGAATCCGCTCTGGCCGCCGGCGTGACCCTGACCGCCGTAGCCGCCCCGGCCGCCGAGGTCGCGCTCGCCGCCGAAGTGGCCCTGACCGCCGTGGTAGCCATGGCCGCCCTGGCTGCCGCCGAATCCGCTCTGGCCGCCGCCGTGGCCGCCGAGTCCACCCTGGCCACCGAAGCTGCCCTGGCCGCCACCGAAGCCGCCCTGGCCGCCGCCGAATCCGCCCTGGCCGCCGCCGTAACCGCCTTGGCCGCCGCCGAAGCCGCCTTGGCCGCCGTAGCCGCTCTGGCCGCCGCCGAAGTGACCTTGGCCGCCGTAACCGCTCTGGCCGCCGCCGAAGCCGCCCTGGCCGCCACCGAAGCCGCCCTGGCCGCCGCCGTAGCCACCCCTGGAGCCAAGATCGTCGCGACCTCCTCGCTGGAAGTCATCGCGGTAGCCGCCCGACGCCTGGCGCTGGCCTCCGAAATCTTCGCGCTGGGACCAGCCGCGATCCTGCCGGCCCTCCCAGCCGCGCTCGCCGCCGTAGCCGCGCTCGCCGCTGAAGCCGCGCTCACCCTCGTGACCGCGGCCGCCGAACTCCCGCTGATCCCATCCGCCGCGGAAGTCCTCCTGGCCGCCTCGGGCATGGCGCTGATCGTCTCGCTGGACGACTTGCTCGTAATTGCCACGATGCCCGTAGCTAGCATCGCCGGCGGCTCCGCGCTCGCCTCGATATCCCTCATCGCCTCGCTGTCCCTGGTGTCGCCCAAACCTCTCCTCGTCGCGCCCCCGGCCGTCGTTATGTTCCTCGTCGATCCATCCCTGACGATTCGGCATGACTCCTCCGCCTTTCTTGCGACACGAGCGACACGGCAGCGAAACCGCCTCGCCCCTTGCGTGGTCCAGTCGACGCTCGAGGGCACGAGGGGCAACCGTGATCGGGCCGCCCGCTCTGGCGCGCCCGTCCGTTGCCGCGTGACCTGAAGAACCGAGGCCTCGATGCCCCAGCGGGGCCCCGCGTCGCAAGGGGTATTCCAGAACAGGCAGGGCGGTGTTTCGGTACGTTTTCAGGAAGATCACGCCCGCCGCGCACGCGCCGAGGTGCAAAGTGCCTCACGTCGGAGCGGCAAAGCGTCCCATCGAGACGTTGTGCCACAGCGACATCGCGAGTTAGGGCTCCTCCCGAGAATACCTAGGGAGCCCACGGATGCTCTCTCTCAGCGGCGCGGACTCGGTCGATCGGGCCATGGAAAGCCGCGGGCGACGACCCCGAGCAGCTGCCCCGGACGCCGATTCGCGCCGTCGACGTGCTGCCGAGCTCGGTGCCCGACGCAAAGGCTCGGGCTGCCCGGTCTCTTCTGAAGCTCATTCCGTGCCGAGCCGCTCCTGCGGTAGAGCCCGGCTGCCGTGCCGGGCGCGCGCCGCGACCTTCCGGACCGGGCGCGATGTTGCCGGCGCGTTGACATCCAGGCGTCCGGACTCGACCATGCCGTGCGCATGAGCCAGCAGCATCAATCGTCGAAGGACGTCCTCGATCGCCGCACCCTCGCGGGCGATCACCGCCGCCTGGCCGAGCTGCTCCGGCCGGGTCAGTCGGTGCTCGACGTCGGCTGCGGGACGGGCTCCATCACCGCGGGCATCGCCGAGGCCGTGCAGCCGGGCGGCGAGGTCCTCGGCCTGGACCGAGACGCGGACCTCCTCGCGCGGGCGGCGGCGCGCTTCGCCGGCCGGCCCGGCCTGTCCTTCGCGTGCGGCGACGTGCTCGCGTTCGACGCCGAGGCGCGGTTCGACGTGGTGACGGCGGCGCGCGCGCTCCAGTGGGTGCCTCGCCTCGACGAGGCGCTCGCGCGCATGGTGCGGGCGACAAGCCGGGCGGCCTGGTCGTCGTGCTCGACTACAGCCACGAGCGCCTGCGCTGGGATCCCGAGCCCCCCGCGTCGATGCGGCGGTTCTACGCGGCGTTCCTCGCGTGGCGCGCGGGGCTCGGCATGGACAACGCGCTCGCCGACGACCTCGCCGGGCGCTTCGCGGCGCACGGGCTCGAGGCCGTCCGCGTCACGGACCAGGACGAGCGCTCCCGGCGGGGCGACCCGGGCTTCGGGGCGGCGCTCGACATCTGGCTCCACGTCATCGACGGCTGCGGCCCCGCGATGATCTCGGCCGGCGCGCTCACCGAGCCCGAGCAGGCCGAGGCGCGGCGCGACTACGCGGACTTCTGCCGCGACGTCGCGGAGGGCCTGGTCATGGTCCTCCGCGCGGTCGAGGGGACGAAGCCGGGAGGTGGCCGGATTTGAACATGAAGGCGGGAAGGCGGGAGGAAAAGATCAATGATCTTCCTGCCTTCCCGCCTTCATGGGAATCGCTCCGGGGCAAATTGGGCCACCACCCTAAGCCGGGCGGGTGAGCGCCCGGAGGCCCGCCGGCGCCCGCGCTCACCTCGGCGCGCGCAGCGCCTCGAGGATCGCGTCGAGCCGCTCGACGACCGCCCGGCCCTGGTCGTGCGCGCCCTGCGGCGCGCCGAGCGCGGAGGCCGCGAGCGCGGGGCCCATCGTCATCGCGAAGGCGGCGATCGCCTTGCCCGCGGCGGTCTGCGCGAGCCGGTCGGCGTAGCCGCCGGACACGCACGTCGAGATGAACAGGAGCGCGTCCAGGAAGCTCGCGCACCGCGGGTTCTCGCCGTGCTCGGCCTGGTAGAACAGGGTCGAGCACCCGACGAGCATCACCGCCAGCGCGTCGAGGGGGTCGCGCGTCATCGCGCTCCGGAAGCGCTGCTTCAGCCCGTCGTACGAGAGCTCGCCCGCGCCCCCGGCGGCGAGGCCCAGCGCGAGCAGGGCGACCGCGCCGCGCAGCCGTTCGTCCCGGCCGCGCAGAGGGGCCGCGGCCGCGGCGTCGTCCACGATCTCCCTCGCGGCGAGCGCTGATCGATCTCCCAAGGCGTGCCCTCCCGGCCGCGCCGCGGGTCACGGCGCAGGCTGCATGTCTCGCACGGACGCGGGTCGGAGGGAACGGGCCGCGCGCCTCACCGAAAATTCATGCGCCCGACGCGCGCCCGCGATTACCCTCGCGCCTTCCTCGGAGCTCCCATGACGGCCCAGAGAAGCGTGACGAGATGGCTCGAACGGGCGCCCGCCCCGGTGTTCACGGCCTTCGCCGTGTTCGCCGCGTTCGCGACCTACTTCTGCATGTACGCCTTCCGCAAGCCGTTCGCGGTCGGGACCTTCAAGGGCGCGGTCGCGCTGCCGCTGCTCCCGGACCTCGATCTGAAGAGCCTCTACATCATCGCGCAGGTGCTCGGGTACTGCGCCTCGAAGTTCCTCGGCATCAAGGTCGTCTCCGAGATGCGGCCCGAGCGGCGCGCCCTCGCGATCCTCGCGTGCATCGGCGTGAGCGAGGCCGCGCTCGTCCTGTTCGCGCTCGCCCCCGCCCCGTACGCGGCGCTCTTCCTCGTGCTGAACGGGCTGCCGCTCGGCATGGTCTGGGGGCTCGTCTTCGGCTTCCTCGAGGGCCGCCTCGTGAGCGACCTGCTCGGCGCCGGCCTGTGCGCCAGCTTCATCGTCGCCAGCGGCTTCGTGAAGACCGTCGGCAAGCTCACGCTCGGCTGGGGCGTGCCGGAGGTCTGGATGCCCGCGGTGACGGGCGCGCTCTTCTTTCCGCCGCTGCTCGCCTCGGTGTGGATGCTCGCGCAAATCCCGCCGCCCACGGCGACCGACGAGGCGCACCGGACCCGGCGCGCGCCGATGGATCGCGCCGCGCGGCGGGCGTTCGTGCTGGCGAACGCGGGCGGGCTCGCGACGCTGGTCCTCGGCTACATCGTGCTCACCGCGTACCGCGATTTCCGGGACAACTTCGCCCGCGAGATCTGGGACGCCCTGGGCTTCGCCGACCAGCCGGCGATCCTGACGACGGCCGAGATCCCCGTGGCCATGGGCGCGCTGCTCTCGGTGGCGGTGATGATGGGGATCCGGAGCAACCGCAAGGCGCTGCTCGCGGTGCACGGCATCATGCTCGGCGGCGCGCTGCTCGCCGGGCTGAGCACGGCGCTCTACCAGGCGGGCGTCATCGGGCCCGTGGGCTGGATGATCAGCGTCGGGCTCGGGCTCTACGTGGGGTACGTCCCCTACAACTGCGTGCTCTTCGACCGGCTCATCGCGGCGGTGGGCTCGGTGGCGACGGCGGGGTTCCTGATCACCGCGGCCGACGCGTTCGGCTACCTCGGCAGCGTGGTGCTGCTGCTCTACAAGAGCTTTGGCCAGGCGAAGCTCTCGTGGCTCGAGTTCTTCCTCGGCTTCAGCTACGCGACCGCGTTCCTCTGCGCGGCGCTCTTCGCCGCGTCGGCGGGGTACTTCTGGCTGCGCACGCGCGCCCCGGTCCCGGCCGCCCGGCCGGCGCTCGACGCCTGAGCCGCCGCCCGTCGCCGGAGGATCAGTAAGCCGAGCCCTGCCCCCCGATCGAGAGAGCAGGTCCGCGAGGCGGCGGCGCCGGCCGCGGGGCTCGCCGCCGTTCAACGTCAACGTGGACCGTGCTCGGACGAGGTGTCGGCCTCGTACGCGCCGATGTCGTGCGTCGCGCCGATGGGCGGAGGGGTCCCTTCCAGAGCGTCCGGGAGGGCGTCCCAGAGGAAGAGCCCACGGTCTATCGCCGGCGAGCCGCCCCTCAGGCGATAGTCGTCGCTCGCAGGATCGACGAACAGCGCCCACGGCGGGGCGAGGATCGAGTGCCTGTCTTGCCCTGTAGTTCGTCGCCAGGTCGCGAGGTTGATGATCGTCTCCCCGTTGTCCCTGCTGAAGCGATCCACGACCACGTTGTAATCGCTGTAGAAGCAAGGGTCCTCCGCGCCGCCCTCATAAATCAGGATAGACCCCCTGTCGAGGCGCGGCGTATAGAGGATGTTGTTCACGATCTTGTTGCACCTCGGGTTGGAGATGCCCTCCGGCGATTCGGGGATGTTGACCACCCAGCGGCTCCCCTCCGCCATCACGATGGTGTTGTTGTAGACCTTGTTGCGGCTGGAGCCTTCGCTGCCGTCGATCGCGAAGAGGGATATCCCGCTCGCGTGGTTCTCGTAGAGGACATTGTACCGGATGACGCTGTCGCTCACCCCGTCGCAGTTGATCGCCGAGGCGCCGCCGAGCCCGTTCTCCCAGATGATATTGCCCTCGACCTCGGCGAAGCTGATGAGCCCATCGCCGGGCGTGAAGTTCCTGTCGCCGTTCATGTGAACGCCGGCAGAGCGGTTGTGGTGGAGGAGGTTGCCGCGGACCACGGGGAAGTCGCCGCTGTTGCTGGTGTAGACGCCGTGCTCGCCGTTGAACTCGGACTCGTTGTGCTGGATGACCACGTGGTCGCTGAACGCCGTGAAGATGCCGGTCCTCCCGCTGTCGTGAACGTGACAGTTCTGGACCGTGATGTCGCGCGTGACGCGCACGTCGACGCCGGATCTGGCGGCGTTCGCGAGCTCGAAGCCGTCGATCACCCAGTCATGAACGACGACGTCGTCGGAGTCCTCGACCTCGATGTTGCTGCCGTGCCGGTTGATCGGCCCGGGAGCGTTCACCACGGCTCCCCAGGGAGGCTCTGCCCGCAGGGTCTTGGGCCGGCCGGGCGCGCCTGACTTTCGAATACGACACCCCGCGTAGACCCCCGGTAATACCTTGATGGTGTCGCCAGGGCGGATGGTGTCGACCGCCTTTTGGAGCGTCGCCCATGCCGTCCTCGGGGTCAAGCCGTTGTTGGTGTCGTTGCCGGTGTCATCGACGTAAAATGTCGCAGCTGCCGCCGCCCCGTGGGTCAGGGCGACTGCGACGAAGGTCAACAGGGATAGAGCGCCGTTCGTATTCATCTTCTGGCTCCTTGCGAAGGAGGTTGAACGTCACGGGCGAACGTACGCGGACGAGCGAGCTCTCATGAGCGTCCCTGGACGCCGGCGTCCAGCGGCGCGGTGAGCGCTATCGGCGTCGCGCTCGACGTGCGCTCAGCACGGTCCGAGACCCCATCGCCGTAGACGGTTCAGCGAAGAGGTCGTGTCGCGCTATATCGCAGACCTGGCCATCGACGCCGTCTCGGGCACTGAGGCGGATACATCCGCGTCTGTTTTGAACGAAGACCGCTTCGTGGAATCCGTCGAATCTCTGGAGATGTCGAAGAGCGGAGCAAGGATAAGCCTGGACAGGCATGCTCGCAATGTAGAAACGCAACTCGCCCGCGCGGAGACAATGACGTCGTGGCCGCACGTCACTGCACGTCAGTTCGTGCGCGACGGGTGAACCGAGCCACGCATCCCTGGCCCGCGCCGTCGCGCTCGGGGATGAGATGGCGGCGCGCATCGTTCACCTGGCCATCGCCGTCATTCGAGGGGCGTGTCCGACAGAGTGCCGCTGTGGGGAGCGGTTAGGTCCTCGATCGTGCAATTGCTGCGGAGCCACAGCGCAAACTGGTGGTTCAGTCTGCGCAGCTCCCGGAGGTTCCCCAGGCCGACCTCGCGCAGCTCCGCGATCGCGGTCCGGTCCGAGATGTCTCGCGTCGTGAGGGCGACGATCGGCGGCGTTGACTCCGGCGGATCGGGCCGATTGGCGACGTTCATGAACCTATGTGCTCCCGGCTCTACCCAGCCCATGAGGCTGACGGTCGAGAGCGTCAGCGAGGGCTCCTCGCGGCTCATGACGCAGCTGGCGTATTGCGTGTATACCGAGTGAAACCAGCGCCAAGCGTCCTTCCTGCTCCGATCGGGTTCGAGAGGGCCGACAGCCTCTTCATAGGCTTTCCATCCTGCGAGGACGACGCGACGTGCGCACGCGTCGAGCATGCTGAAGTCCTCGTTCGTGAATCTGGCCCACTTCTGGTAAGGGCTCCCGAGGCTAGAATTCTGAAGGAATGGCTCGGTCAACGTGAGCGGGAAGTAGTGGCTCAGGGCGTGCTCGGCAGCGTTCACCATGTCCCCGAGCAGGTGGTAGACGACGAGCGCCAGCGAGCCGCAAGGACGCTTCTGAGCTACCGTGCTGATGCAAATAACGTACTCCGACAGGATGGGAAGCCCTTCAAACATCATTTTCTTCTCACTCCCCGCCTACCCCGCCCCTGGCCGCCCCGTCACCAGGTCCCGCTGCACCCCTCGAACCCCTCTGCCGCCTCCGGCTCCGGCGTCATCGCCCCCGCGCCGCCGTACGCCGCCCGCAGCGCCCCCGTGAGCGCGCGCCCCCGCGCGATCTCGCCCAGGACCTCCGCGCCCTCGGTCGCCGTGCGCTCGTAAGACCCGTAATCCACGGTGTAGAGCCCGAACCTCGGCGCGAACCCCTCGGCCCACTCGAAGTTGTCGTAGAGGCTCCAGTGGTAATAGCCCCGCACGTCGACGCCCTCGCCGCGCGCGCGCTCGATCTGCTCGAGGGCCCGCACGACGACCTCGGCCCGCCGCTCGCCCACGCGCGTCGCGATCCCCGACTCGGTGACCACGAGCGGCAGGCCGGGGTAGCGCGCGCCGAGGTCCGTGAGCGCGCCGTACAGGCCCGGCGCGTGGTGCTCGTAGCGCATCGCCGGCACGCAGAACGTCTTGTCGACCGGCGGCACGCACGCGCCGAAATCGAGCCCGTTCACGCACGGCGTGAGGTTCAGCACCGGCACGAGGCCGCCGTCGCCCGTCACGCCGGCGCGGAAGTAATACTGGACCCCGAGCCAGTCGAGCGCGCCCCGCAGGCCTGGCAGCTCCACGTCGGGCGCGCCGTCGAGATCGACGTCCAGCCGCCCGCTCAGGACGGTGTCGACCACGAGGTGGTTGTAGACGTAGGCCATGCGGTCGCGCGCCGCGACGTCCTCGGGGTCGTCGCTCACCCGGTGGCTCCGCGCCGGGACCCACTCGCCGACCGAGAGCGACAGCCCGACGTCCGCCGCGCCGCCGTCCCGGTCCGCGTCGACGGCGTCCGCCTCCTTGATCGCCCGGTACGCCGCCGCGTGCGCGAGCAGGTAGTCGCGCAGCACCGGGACGAACTCGCCGAGCAGGTCGCCGAGCAGGGCCGCCTTCCCAGGGGGAAACACGCCCACGCCGTAGGCGGCGAGCAGGTAGTTGAACGGCTCGTTCAGCGTGCCCCAGTCGTCCACCCGGTCGCCGAAGCGCGCGGCGAGCAGCGCCGCGTGCTCGGCCATCTCCTCGATCACGAGCGGCCCGCCCTCGGGGTGCCCGAGGCCGCAGAGGTTGTCGTCGCCCGGCCCATCCGCGCAGTCGGTGCGCCGCGGATCGTCGACCCAGACCGGGTTCGAGAAGTGGTGCAGCGTGATCACGGGGCGGATCCCCGCGGCCACGAGCGCGTCGAGGAGCCGGTCGTAATGGGCGAGCGCCTCCTCGTCGATGACGTCCCGCTGCGGCTCGACCCGGGCCCACTCCACGCTGAACCGGTACGAGTCGAGCCCCATCTCCTGGAGCAGCGCGACGTCCTCGATCGCCCTCGAGAAGCCGCGCGCGGCGTCGCCCACGAACTCGGCGCCCCGGCCCAGGCCGCCCTCGGCCCTCGGGAGCGTGAACACGTACCAGTCGGTGGTCGGGTTGCGGTCCTCGATCTGGGTCGCGGCGCTGGCGGCGCCCAGGCGGAAGCTGCCCGCGCCGGACGCGCCGGCGAGCGGCCCGGGGCCGGCGTACGCGATGTCGGGCTGCGGCGGCGGCGCCGGCGCCACGGCCTCCTCGGACGAGCAGGCCGCGGCGGCGAGCGCCAGCGCGGCGAGGGCAGGGAGCCCGCGGGCGCGGCGGGCGTCGTGGGCTCGCGTGCCGCGGGCGTGCATGGCGAGGACGGGGCTCAGTTGACCGGCGGGATCTCGGTCTTGCAGCCGACGTTGAGCTGGACCTGCCCGCCCGCCTGGAACCGGGTGCAGGTCGCGGGGCACATCACGATCTTCGTCGGCGTGCCGCCGGTCGCGGGGTCGACGTCGTAGTACCAGCCGCCGGCGGCCGCGTCGCAGCGCGCCTCGTCGGCCACGTAGAAGATGGTCGTCGCGGCGCCGCCGTCCGTCGGCGTGTGCTGGACGTTGAGCGTGTCGTAGTCGAGCGTCTGCCCCGAGGACGGCGCCGGGACCTGGTACTCGCACGCCAGGCTCTTGCCGCGGATCTCGGTGAGCGCGTCGAGGAAGGCCTGCGTCACGTCCGAGCTCGTGTCGATGAAGAAGGCCGACTCGGTCCCGCCGCCGACGGCGATGCGGTCCAGCGTGGCCTGGGCGCCGTCGTCGTTGCCGTCGAAGACGCCGATCACGAAGGTGGAGATGCTCGGCGAGCCGGCCACCGCGCCGGCCGCGAGCTCTGCCAGGCCGGCGGCGTCCTTCGGGCTGCACTCGGTGGGCATGCCGTCGGTGGCGAGCACGGCGACGACCCGGTGGGTCGGGTTCTGCTCGGCGTGGGCGCGGGCCTGCGCGAGCGCGCCGGACAGGGCGCCCGCGGTGGGCGTGCCCCCGTCGGGCGTCTTCCGGTCGATCGACCGGATGAGCACCTCGGCCGACGCGGCGTCGAGCGGCGTGATCGGCACGGCGGGCGTCGCGTAGTCCTCGACGACGCACGAGTCCGGGTTCGCGCAGTTGCTCCGGATCACCTTCATGCACGTGCCCGCGTTGCCCTCACAGCTCTCGCCCACGTCGGCGCAGAGCCGGTTTCTCCGGGAGCAGACCCCGAGGTCCACGCACGTGTCGCCCGCGCCGCAGTCCGCGTCGGTGACGCAGACCGTGACCGTCGTGGAGAACGAGTCGTGACAGACCCGGAGCGCGCACGGCCCGTTGTCGCCGCACTCCTCGTTGCTGGTGCAGCTCAGGGGCACGTCGTCGTCCGGCTGCGGGAAGTACTGGAGCCCGACGCCGAGCCCCACCGACTGCTCGTCGGTGAAGAAGGCCTCGAGCGCGTCGGTTACGGCGTCCCACTTGGTGGTGCCCCGGCTGAGCGGCTCGTCCATCGACCCCGACGCGTCGAGCATGATGTAGAGGTCGAGCGGCACGAGCTCCGCGGTGCTCGTCTCGCCCGCGCACGAGGCGTCGCCGCCGGCGCCCTCGCCCGCGCCGCTGCTGCTCGCGGCGTTGATCCCTCCCGGCTCGTCGCCGTAACCGGTCGACGCGCTCGTCCCCGAGCCGTTCTCCGAGCTCGTCCCCGAGCCTGCGCCGGCCCCCGTCGACGCGCCGCCGGTCCCGCCGCCGGAGACCGAGCCGCCATCGGCCCCACCGCACGCCGCGAAGATCACGCAGATCCCTGTCGCGGCGAGCGCCACCATCGTTGAGCGGTTCTCCATGAGCAGAATCCAAACACCCTGACCGGTCCTTGTCGAGCGCATCGATCCGACGCTCGTCTGGAATCTGGCCCGATGTGGTGCGGGGTGAGAGGTCTTCCGGCGAGGTGCGTGGAACCCCGCAATTCAGGGGTGGTTCAGCGCGCAGGAGGGATCTGGAGCACAGGAGGGCTCGAGGCCAGCGTGCTTTGGAGCACCCGGGGTGCTCTGGCGCAGAGGCGAGCGCCCGAATCGGGGCTGCTCCGGAGCACAGGGGTGCTCTGGAGCGCTTCGATGCCGCCGGCTCAGGGCTGCTTCCGGCTCAGGGCTGCTTCCGGCTCAGGGCTGCTTCCGGCTCAGGGCTGCTTCCGGCTCAGGGCTGCTTCCGGCTCAGGGCTGCTTCTTCGGGCCCACGAGGCTGCGGAGGACGGCGCGGGCGACCTCGGCCCCCGTCGCGTCGAGCAGGCTCACGGGGATCGGGTACTCCCTGCGTTCGCTCGTGTCCGGGACAGGGCACTCGCAGACGGCGCGGATCGTGCCGCGCGCCTTCTTCAGGTACTCGATCGAGAGGCCCGCGACGATGAACCGGGCGTCGTCGGGCAGCGCGTAGGCCAGCGCCGTGTTCGCGGTGAGCTCGGCGAGGTTGACGAGCGCGACGGCGTGCACCGAGCGGAGGTGGTTGCGCAGCCCGGGCACGTCGCGCATCCACACCTCGGCGCGGCCGCGCTCGAGGACCTCGACGTGGGCCCGGATCGTCCCGGTGTACGGCGCCATCGCGCCGATGAGCCGGCTGAACACGCGCTTGCCCCCGGGCAGGAGGTGCAGCTTGTCCCAGAGGTCGCGGATGGTGTTGCGGCGCGAGGTCGCCGCGATGGATGCGAGAGAGAAGTCGGAGAGGTTCATGCGCTGGACCCGCGTGGCAGCGGCAGCGTGCCTCAAGTCGCCCGCGCACGCACCCGGAATGTTGCTCCCCGCGCTCCCGCCGCACAGCGAGGCGACAGCCCGTCCGACACGCCGCGAGCCGCGTCAAGGGGCCACGAGAGCGGCGCATTCGGCGCCACGAGCGGCGCAGACGCCCCGTAATCACGCCGAGCAGCCCCGCGCCGCGGTGAGGCCGCCGCGAGCATGGTGGGCAGTGCCGCGCTCGAGCGAGCGGCCGCGCGGCCGCGGCAGTCCGCCGCGCCCCGCTCCGGACGGCGGTCACAAGGCGATCCGGTGGCTCTCGCGGGTGGACGCTCACGTCCCAAAGGCCTCCTTCAGACCGCCGAATCGGGCAGGAGGGTGCAATTCTCCAGGAGAATTCTCCGGTAAAAATATATTCAAAATTCGGATGGTCCACGGACGCCTCGGCGCGCCGCCGACGCGAGGATTTCGCGCGGTCTTGAGCTCCCCACGCGCCGGGGAGCGGCCGACAGGCCCGTGCGCCCGCCGCTCGCGGGCTGCGGCGAGCGGCAAGCGCTCATCTGCGCCCGGAATTTTTGTTGTGTATGACGCGACCTCGCCGCCCGGGCCAAGGTGGTCCACCCGAAAAAGAGCGGGCCTTCGAGCTGCTCTTTCGTGAAAAGACATTCATGCTCATCTGGCGCTGGCTGACGCGCCTGGGCGTTCCTCTGCGCGACCGCGGAGATCTCGCGCAGGACGTCCTGCTCTCCGCCTACCTGAGCTTCGACAACTACAAGCCCGAGATCTCCCGTCCGGAGCGCTGGCTGAACCGCATCGCGGTGCACACCGCCGCGCACTACCGGGAGCGGGCCCAGCACCGCTACGAGGAGCTGGTGCCCGAGGAGGAGTTCCCGACCCTCGTCGACCAGTCCAAGACCCCGGACGAGCTGATGATCTCGGACCAGGAGCGCCTCATGGTGCTCGAGCTCCTGCACCACCTCGACGTGGACGCGCACTCGATCCTGGTCGCGCACGACCTCGACGGGATCCCGATGGCCGATCTCGCGCAGCAGCGCGGCATCCCGCTGTCCACGGCGTACAAGTGGCGCGCGCGCGCCCTGGCCATGTTCCACGACGTCGTGGCGAAGCGCCGGCGCGAGGATCGGAAGAAAGAGGGCCAGCGCTTCGTGCTGCCCCTGGATCTGGCGGCGCTCTTCGCCACCGCCAGGCTCGCGCCGCGCATGCCCGACGACGTGCGGCTGTCGATCCTCCGCGGCGTCCACGAGTCGGCGCGGGCGCTCAAGGAGGGCAACGTCGAGAAGGCCGCCGCCGGCGTCGGCAAGGCGCTGAACGACGCCGCGGCCTGGCTCAAGGGGGTGGTGAGCCTCGTCCAGCAGCTGGTGCCGACCGTGGGCGCGGGGGCCGCGGTCGCGGCGCCCATCGCGGCCATCGCGGCCGCGGGGGCGTTCTGGCTGGCGCTCCGGACCGAGGACCCGCCGCCACCGCCGACGGTGAGGCACGTCGCGCCGGCGATCATCACCGCCGTGGCCCCGCCGCCGCCCGCGGAGCCGGCGCCGCCGCCCGCGGAGCCGGCGCCGCCCTCGGCGCTTTCGCCGCCGGGCTCGGAGCCCGTGGCGCCGCTTCCGAGGCGCGCCCCGGAGCGGCGAGCGCCCGACCGGGAGGAGCGCGCGCCGGCGCCGGTCGCGCCCCAAGCGCCGGCGCTCGAGATCGGGGTGCCCGGCAGCAGCCGGGACATCGACCTCTTCGAGGCGTGCAGCGCGGCGGTGCGGCGGCGCGAGCCCGACCGGGCGATCGCGACGCTCGAGCGCTACGAGCGCGAGGTGCCGCAGAGCGCCTTCGCGGTGGAGCGGAAGGTGCTCTGGCTCCAGGCGCTCGTGCTCGCGAGGCGCTTCCCGGAGGCGCGCGCCCTGCTCGACGAGGCCCGGCTCGATCCCGCGATCGATCGGCGCCTGCTCGACGAGCTGGACGACTCCATGCCCGATCCGTGAGCGGCGCCCCGGCGGCTCACTCGCCCGCGTACGTGCCGAAGCTCGCGCGGCCGCTCGTGGAGACCTGCGGGGCGGCCTGGCCCACCTGCACGACCGCGGAGAGGAACGCGGCCGGCTTGAGCCCTTCGTCGGGCCCGGCCTCGTTCGTGATGTACTCCAGCCCGAGCCCCGCCAGGAAGCCGAACGACGTGGTGTTGCCCCCCGAGCCGAGGATCGGGACCGTCGGCGCGACGCCCACGTAGCCGAGCAGCCCGACCCGCCCCTCGCCGAGCGTCTGCACGAAGCCGCCGACCTGCGCCGCGACCGGGAAGGCCCGGCGCTCCACCGGATCGTACCGGTCGATCGCGAGCGCCACGCCGACCGCGCTGAGCACGCTCCGCGTGACGAGGGGCTTCTCGACCCACGGCGCGCGGGTGACCTGGAGGGTCGCGAGCATCGCCGGGACGGTCAGGTAGGCGCGGAAGCAGTTCCCCGCCGCGTCGAGCGTCTCGAAGTTGTCCTCGCCGCACAGCGGGACCGAGTGGATCGCCACCGAGCCCACGAGCCGCCGGGCGCGCTCCGGATCGCCGGGCTCGTTCGAGCGGAGCGAGCTCGCGACGCGGCCGGCGTCGGAGAGGAGCACGACCTTGCCCTGCGGGCTCAGCGGATCGCTGTAGACGGCCAGCCGGAGCCGCGCGTCCCCGTCGAAATCGTCGGCGAGCGGCGGGAGCGGGAACTCCGCGCTGCTCGGCGTGACGATCCACGTGCCGTCCCGGAGGAGCTCGATCGGCGCGCCGCCCCGCATCTGGTCGGTGCGGGTCAGCGAGACGTGCAGCGCGAGCGGCGCCACGAGCCGGTGCTTGGTCTGGCCGGTCAGCCGGATCCGGCAGTTGCCTAGCCGGAGCGGCGCCGGCGAGATGACGACCGCGCCGTGCGCGAGCGGCTGCGGCCCGGGGCGCGACGGATCCACGGCGGGCGCCCGCCGCGGCAGGGCGGCGCGCGGCGCCGGGGAGGGGGCCTGCGCCGCGGTTTGCGGCGCCGGCGGGCCCGTTTGCGGCGCCGCCGGGGCGGCGGCGGGCGGGCGGGGCCCGGGCGGGCGGGGGCTCCCCGGCGGCGGGGCGCTCCCGGGTTCGGCGCGGGGGGCCGCGATCGGCGTGGGGCCGCAGTCGACCTTCAGGTCGTCGGCGAGCGGATCGGGGAAGAGCAGCCGCGCGGGGTTCGACTCGACGAGGTTCTCGAGCGGCGGGATCGTGACCCGGTACGTCGCGTTGACCACGTTGCCCGCCGCGGGCGCGTGCAGGTTGAAGGCGGTGACGCGGAGCCAGCCGCCGCCCGGGAACACGCGGAGCACCTTGCCGTCGGGGCGCCCGCAGGCGCCGGAGGCGACCTCGAGGACCGGCACCGTGAACGTGCGCTGGAACGGCTGCACCCGGGCGTTGCCGCAGCTGTCGACGATGGCGAGGTAGTGGAAGTCGGCCATCTCCGACTGCTTCGGCCACTGCATGCCCAGCGTGAGCTCGCCCGCGTCGGCGGGCGGCGGCTCGGGCCGGCCGTCGCGGCACGCGTCGACGCGCTCGGGCGGCGGCGCGGCCGGCGCGCCCGAGGGGGACCTCGCAGGCTCGGCGACCGGCCGGTAGGCGCAGACGTGCCGGTACGAGCGGCGGCCGAGGAGCACCGGATCGAAGTCGAGCAGGCGCTGGCCGTCCTCGCTGAGCCGCCCCCAGACCGTGAGCGGGAGGGGCAGCGTCGGGGTCTGGAGCTTGATCGAGCGCAGGATCTGGTCGCCGACGGGGCTCTGCCCGGGGTCGCCGGTCTGCGCCGCGCAGCCGCCGCCGCTGCACAGCCAGCGGCCGCCGCGGCGCGCGGCCTCGATCGGGACCGGATCGGTGTCGCGGACGGTCATCCAGACGCGGCGCGCGTCCGGGAAGATCTCCGGCCCGCCCGCCGACGAGGTCGCGGCGCCGACCGCGCCCGCCGGGGCGCGGACCACCTGGAGGCTGCCGCCGAAGTCGGCGGGGACGGCCATGGGCGGCGCAGCGCTCCGCGCCGAGGCCGGCCCCCCCGCGGGCGCGCCGTTCTCGGCCTCGCCGGCGTCCGTCTCGGGCTCGTCCTGCGCCGGCGCGGCGGCGGGCGCCGAAAGCGCGAGCGCGAGCGCGACGGCCGACAGGAGCATCGCGGGCCTGCGCGCGCTCACGGCGAGCCCTCCTCGTCTCCTGGCTCGGGCTTCGGCTCGGGCGCGACCACGGTGATCGGCTCGGACGAGCACTCCGGGCTCGCGAGCAGGCGGGGCGTCACCCGGAGCGCCGTCGTCCCCGGCCCCACGGCGACGCCCTGGATGATCGTCGCCTCGCTGTCCTCGCCGCGCAGGGTCACGGACGCCTCGCCGAGCGCGATCACCTGGTCGTCGCCGACGGTGAGGTCGACGGGGACGGCGATGCGCACGCGCTCGGCGTTGTAGGCGCTCACCTCGAAGAGATCGCCCGGGGTCCCCGCGGTCACGGCGCTCCGGAGGGCGCGCACGCGGAGCAGGCGCGGCTCGGGGTCGACGGTGAGGGAGGGGTTTGGCTCGAGCGCCTTCTGCCCGGAGCTCACGGCGAGCGTCACCTCGCCGCCGAGGTCGCTGAAGCACAGGGTGAACGGCGGGCTCTCCCCGGTCGCGCCCAGCAGCACGCGCAGGCGCGTGGTCCGCTCGCGGCACTGGGGGTCGAGCGAGAGGGCGGCCTCGCTGTGCAGCGACTCGACGATCACGGGGGCGTGCTCCACCACGCCCGGCGCGTTCTGGGGGGGCGACGCGCGGACGCGCGCCTCGCGCGACCGGATCGCGCCTGGCCGCCAGGTGGCGCCGAGGTCGTCCGGCAGGGGCCCGATCGTGCACGTGAGGGGCACGTACGTCGCGAGCACCCGGTCGCTGTCCCCGAGGCCCCCGGCGATGAGCGCGAAGTTGGTGGCGTCCCCGGGCAAGCCCGCGGGGAGCACCGTGATCGGGAGCTCCTCGGTGCGGTCGGCCCAGGCGACGACGAGGCGCGCCTCGCCGGACCAGTCGCCCTCGGAGGCGGCGGTGAAGCGGGCGTAGCCCTGCGTGCCGGCGGTGCAGCGGAACGCGCCGTCCTTCACGCCGCACGAGGCCCCGTCGTCCTCGGCGCCGCCCGCCGGGCGCAGCGCGAGCGCCTCGCTCGGGGCCACGCGGACCTCGACGTAGGCGCCGTACGCCGGCTCGTTCGCCTCGGTGAGCTTGAGCGAGACCTCGGTGCGCCACGGGCTCTGGCGGGGCAGCACTGGCCGGCCGGCCGCGTCGAGCGTGTCGGCCGCGAACAGCGGCCCGGCGACGTCGGCGCGGAGCTCGACCTGCCCGCTCCCGGCGAGCGGGTAGCCGCGCTCGATGCAGGCGGCGGAGAGGGCGAGCGCGAGGGCGCCGGCCGCGAGGAGCGGCGCTCGCGGCCGGCGCGGGCGGCGAGCGCGGCGCGGGGAGGAGCGGGGCGCGCGCGGGAAGGAGCGGGGCGCGGCCGGTCGGGGGGCGATCACTTCTGGTAGATCTCGGTGTACTCGGTCCCGAGCGGGTGGCGGTGCCAGGCGTAGGCGCTCTGCGGGAATCCGCTCTCGTCCGTGTAGTCGCAGGGGCCGAGCTCCCATTCGGTGTGCCAGACGCTCGCGCCCGTCGCGGGATCGACGGACATCCCGTGGGCGGTCACGTCGTCCTCCGGCTCGCCGGGGTCGTGCACGGCGCGCGTCCCCTCATCGACGTAGCGCTCCAGGACCGCGACGGGGACGCGCGCCACGCGCTTGCCGGGCATCGGGATGAGGAACACGTCGCTCTCGTCAACGGTGCTAACGGTGCTGGTCATGGCGCTCTCTCCTGCGAGCGGCGCGGGGCGCCGGCTCCCGGCACGCGCGCCGCGCTGGATGGGGCGCGGGCGCTTCCGGGGGCTCGGCGCCGTCCCTTCACGCTGCCTCGAGCATACCCGCTTCGCGCGGCGCGCGGGAGCGCGTCGCGCAGCGGGGGCGCCGCGTCCGGATCGGCAGGGCGTGTGTTACGGAGGCCACGCCTGCAGAGGCGTGTCGGGCGGCAGCTCCTTGACGTCCGTGACGAACGACGTGGGGTACCGCTCCCAGTCGACGGCGAACGTGAACTCGATCTTGTCGTCGATCTCCAGGCCATCGAGCGACACCTCTGGCGCGACGCCGAACGGCATCGCCATCGAGGCCATCCCCTTCTTGCGGCCGTCGCGGCTCACGAAATCGGGGATCGGCTCATGATGGATGAGCAAGACCCGCTGGCCGTTCGGATGCGCGATGTTGCGGAGCACGCCCCGGCTGTGATACCGGGTGCCGTCCCCGCCTTCGCCGCGGCAGGCGAGCACGGCCATGAGCGGGGCGAGCACGAGCATCGCGAGGGCGCATCGGGGCGGCGTCACGGCTGGACCGGCGGCAGCTGGCTGACCTCGGAGGGCGCGCGGGGCGCGACGCCGATGCCGGGGCGCTTCTCTTGCGGGAGCATCCAGAGGATCTGCTCCAGCATGACGTCGGGGTTCGTCAGGCAGGGGCACGCGGCCCACTGCTGGTGGGCCACGTTCCCGTACAGGACCACGCCGATGTGGGAGGATGCGCTCCCGTCGATCTCCGGATCGGGATCGACGAAGCCGAGCTTGCGCCGCACGAGCTCGAGATCGCCCGCGCTCCCCGTCAGGAAGAGCCAGCCCGGCTCGACGCCGTGGGCCTCCGCGTACGTGCGCAGCACGTCGGGCGTGTCTTCCTCGGGCTTGAGGGTGAACGAGTACATGAAGACGTCGCGGCCGACCGCGGCCCCGAGCCTGCTCTGCACCCTGCGCAGGTTGGCGGTGGTGCCCGGGCAGATCCCCTCGCAGCGCGCATACATGAAGTTGATGACGACGACCTTGTCTTTGAGGAGGTCGTCATAGAGGCGAACCTCCTTGCCCTCGTGCGTGCGCAGCGTCACGTTGGGAAAATAGTCCGCGCCGAAGCCGCCCGGGGTGGGCGCGAAGCGCGCCGTCGTCCGCGGCTTTGCCGGGAGCCCCTCGCTCGCCATGACGTAGGCCGCCGGGGCGAGCGCGCACAGCGCGTACAGGCCCCAGCGAAGTATCCGGACACGGTTCGACATGCGACGTCTCCAGCTCCGGTCAGGGGACGATGTCCCAGCGGAGCATCATGGCGTGGTCCTCGTGGAGCGTGTTGTGACAGTGCATCACGTAGCGCCCGACATAGTCGCGGAACCGCATGAAGATCTGGATCTCCGAGCCCGTGAGCCGACCCACGTCGACGACGTCCTTCCGCCCGGCGAGGCGCGGCGGCGGCGGCGCGCCGTCGATGCTGAGGATCCGGAACTCTTCGTGGTGAATGTGGAGCGGGTGCGACCAGCCGCCCGACGAGTTGCGCAGGGTCCAGATCTCGGCGGTGCCTCGGGTCGGGTTCGCCCGGACGACGTTCGGGTTGTAGAACTGGCCGTTGATGGCCCACGCGCCGTTCGTTCGCTCCAACTCCCACGTGCGCGTCGCGACGACCTCGCTCAGGTTGATGGGCGGCAGCTGGCGCAGCGAGGCGGGCACCTGGCTCGGGTCGGGGGCGTCGCGGTCGACCTCGAAGCGCAGGACGGCATTGCCCTGCCCTGCCGGCAGGATATCTTCATCCGGCCCGCGGCCGTCGTCCTGCTCCTGGCGGTTCTCGAGGATGATCTTGTCGCCGAGATTCGTGTTCGTGAAATCGATGATGACGTCGACCCGCTCGGCCACGGCGAGAAGCACGCTCTGCGCGGTGATGGGGGCCGGCAGCAGGTTGCCGTCGCTCGAGATGATCTTGAAGTTGGCCCCGTTGCTCAAGTAGAACCGGTAGTAACGGGACGGTCCGCCGTTGAGCAGGCGGAACCGGTACTTGCGTCGGGCGACCTTGAAGAACGGCTGGATCTTGCCGTTGACGAGGAACTTGTCCCCCAGGATGCCGTCGAAGTTGAACATGTCGAAATAGATCTGGCCGTTCTCGTCGAAGACCCGATCGGTGAACAGGAGCGGCACATCGTACTCGCCGCTCGGCAGCCGGAGCGCCGTGGGGCTCGTGTCTTGCTCGTCGCCCGAGTCGACGTCGTCGAAGAGCAGGTAGAAACCGGCGAGGCCGCGGTAGACGTTCTGCGACGTGAAATCGGCGCGGTGGTCGTGGTACCAGAGCGTGCCGAGCGCCTCGCGCGGGTCGCCGAGCGGGAAGTACGCGGGCGTGTCGAAGCCGGCGTACGCGTTGATGTAATGGTGGTCCTTGAACAGGCCCGTGGCGTAGAAGTCGTTGGGGAAGCCGTCGCTCGGCGGCGCCGTGTGCAGGTTGTGCAGGTGGGTCGAGACCTCGGGCCGGCCGAAGCCCGAGTGCGCCGAGACCGCCGGCAATTCGTTGCGAAACCGCACGGAGATGGGCTCGCCGTAGCGCGCCATGATCGTCTTGCCCGGCAGCGTGCCGCCCCAGCCCCAGGCGGTGTTCAAGGGCAGCTCGGGGTGGTAGCTGTGCTGGAACACTTGGGCCCGGAGCTCATACCTCTTCTGGGGCAAGAAGCGGGTCCAGAACGGGTGCGCCGCCCGCGCCGCTTCCCCGGTCACGGCGAGCTCCGCCGGCGCCGGCGTCAAGGTGACGTTCGAGGCAACGGGCGGAACGACCAGCGGCTGAGACCACGGCGTCGTGGGCGGGCTCTCGGGCTCTTCGCTGGCGCGCGCGCTCAGTCCGGTCTTGGTGACCAGGTACCCGCTGCCCGCGATGAGCCCCATCTTGACGAGATCGCGCCGGGTGAGCCCGGCCTGGATGATCTCCTGTCGGTTCCTCCGGGCGATGAGGGCCAGCTTGCTGGGTTTGTATTTCAGCAGTCGCATCCATCTCTCCTGAGCGGGCGACACGAGCGATTCACTCGTCCGCCGCCGATCCGGGCCGAGCGCGGCAATAACGCGCCAGGAGCGTGCTGCGACGCATGCCCGGCGGCCGAACGCAGGCTCGCCAGGGCGCGAATGCGGAGGCCCGCCATCTCGTGGTTTAACGCTTTAAGGTGCGCGCTTCCTATACTGCCAATGGGTGCTCGTGGTGAAGCATTTTTCGCAACCGAATTGCAGATAGCACCAAATTGACATAAGCGCGGGACGTCGGGGAATGACGCGACGCGTCGTTGGTGTCTGGTCCGGAGCGGCGCTCGGCTCGTTCGGATGCGGCGGCTCGGACGAGGAGGCTGCCAACGGCGACGACGACGCCGTGAGAGCCCGGAGCCTTCTGCGGTTGCTTTCCTCGGCGCCTTCGCGGTTCGCCTCCTCGTCGGAGCACCGCTCCGGAGGAACGAACTCGCCCATCCGGGGCTCCGCCGCCTCGCGAGCTGCACGCCGACGACGCTCGGCCGAGGTTCCATCCGCGAGCCCCGTATGTGCCCGGTCCGAGCGGTCGTTCATAGCTCCACGACCGAGGTCGCGATCGGGCTCGCCCCAGGCGCCGCTCGAGCGCGCGGCGAGGGGCTCCGCGGGTGGGCTCGTCCCGAGCAACCCTCGCCGTGGAGCTGGAGCGGCGAGGGCGGCGCGTCGGCGCCGTGTGGTAGGCTGCCGAGGCCGCGGCCCTCGCGAAATCGTCCCCACCGCGGCCGCCCCATGCGCTCCCCAGACCGCCTGACCGTCCTCGGTGGCCGCTACCGTCTCCTGAGCGAGATCGGCCGGGGTGGCGCGGGCGCGGTCTACATGGCCGATGACCTCGACGGAGGCGGCCGGGTCGCGGTGAAGGTCCTGCTCCGGACGCCGTCGGCCGGCGAGGCGGCGGCCTCCCGCTTCCAGCGCGAGATCCGGGCGATGCGGCTCCTCGACGCGCCCGGGTTCGTGCGCATGCTCGACGCCGGCGTCGCCCCCGAGCTCGACGGCGCGCCCTTCCTGGTGATGGAGCTGCTCCGGGGCCACGACCTCGAGCACCTCGTCACCACCCACGGCAGGCGCTCGCCCGCCGAGGTGCAGCGCTGGCTCGGCGAGGTCGCCGACGCCCTCGAGGTCGCCCACGCGCAGGGCCTCTTCCACCGCGACCTCAAGCCCGCGAACCTCTTCCTCGCGATCGGCGACGACGGGCGGGAGCGCGTGAAGATCCTCGACCTCGGGCTGGTCAAGGAGGTCGACCCCGGCGCGCTCGGCGCGTCGGGCGGCCTCACGGCGACGGGCACGGCCATCGGCACGCCCATCTACATGGCGCCCGAGCAGGCGCGCGGGCGCTCGGACCAGCTCGGCCCCGCGGCGGACGTGTGGGCGATCGGGCTCATCGCCGTGCGCCTCCTGACCGGCGACATCTACTGGACCGCGAACAGCATGGCCGAGCTGATGGTGGCGCTGCTCGTCATGCGGCTCTACCCGCCGTCGTCGCGCTGGCGGTGGCTCCCGCCCGCGTTCGACGCGTGGTTCCTGCGGTCGTGCGACCGCGACCCGGCCGCGCGCTTCCCTTCGGTCCGCGAGCAGAGCCTCGCCCTGGGCGCCGCGCTCGCGGCGGCCGGCGCCCCCGCCGAGCCGCCCGGCGCGGGGGAGCCGTGGTCGCCGGGAGGCCCCGCGGCCACGGACATGCTCCGCACCGACACGATGGAGCTCGCGGGGACGGTCGAGGCCCCCCCGGAGCCGCTCGCCGGCGGCACGCTCCGCGAGGTCGCCAGCAACCCCCGGGATCCCGGCCTGCCCTCGCCGCCGCTGGGCGCCTCGCCGCCGCTGGGCGGCTCTCCGGCGACCGAGCGGCCGCGCCACAACCTGCCGGTCCAGCGCACGCCGTTCGTGGGCCGCGCCCGCGAGCGCGCCGAGATCGCCTCGCTCCTGCTCGAGCCGAAGGCCGGCCTGCTCACCCTCACCGGCGTCGGCGGCACCGGCAAGACCCGGCTCGCGCTCCAGGTCGCCGAGGACCTCGTCCCCGCGTTCTCCGGCGGCGTCTGCTTCGTCCCCCTCGCGTCGCTGCGCGAGCCGGCGCTCGTCCCCTCGGCGATCGCGCAGGCGCTCAGCCTCGGCGAGGGCGGCGCGCGGCCGGATCTGGAGCGCGTGGCGCACTTCCTCCGCGACCGGCGGCACCTGCTCGTGCTCGACAACCTCGAGCACCTGACCGCCGCGGCGCCGGTGGTCGCGCACCTCGCCGCGAGCTGCCCGCGCCTGTCGCTCCTCGTGACGAGCCGCGCCGCGCTGAACCTCTCGGGCGAGCGGCGCTACGTCGTGCCGCCGCTGGAGGTGCCCGAGCCGCGCGAGGTCACCGCCTCTGCGGCGCTGGCCAGCTCCGCGGTGAGCCTGTTCTGCCGCCGGGCCTCCGCGATCAAGCCCGGCTTCCAGCTCGGCCCCGACAACGTCGCCGACGTCGTGGAGATCTGCGCGCGCCTCGACGGCCTGCCGCTCGCGATCGAGCTCGCCGCGTCGCGCCTCAAGGTCCTCACCCCCGCGGCGCTGCTCGCGCGCCTCCGCGACCGCGGCGCGGCCGGCCGCGCCTCGCCCGCCGCGGGCTCGTTCCGCCTGCTCACGGGCGGCGCGCGCGATCTGCCCGAGCGCCAGCAGACCATGCGCGCCGCCATCGACTGGAGCTACGGCCTCCTCTTGCCGGAGGAGCAGCTCGCCTTCCGCACGCTCGCCGTGTTCGCGGGCGGCTTCTCGCTGGCCATGGCGGACCAGATGTGCGCTTTCCGCGACGCGGCGCTCGACACGCTCGCGATCCTCGAGTCGCTCGTCGACAAGAGCCTCCTGCTCCCGGTCGCGGGCGAGGAGCCCCGGTTCCAGATGCTCGCGATCCTCCGCGAGTACGGCCTCGACCGGCTCGCGGAGGAGGGCGCCGCCGCGGCGTGCAACCGGCGCTTCGTGGAGCTCTCGCTGGAGCTCGCCGAGCGCGCGGCCGAGGCGCTGCGCGGGCCCGAGCAGGCCGCGTGGCTCGCGGCCCTCGAGCTCGAGCACGACAACCTCCGCCTCGCCCTGGAGCTCGCGCTCCAGCCCGGCGACGCGGGCGGCGCGGGCGCGCCGGTCCGCCTCGCGGCCGCGCTCTCGCGGTTCTGGTACATCCACGGGCACTACCAGGAGGGCCGCGCGTGGCTCGCCCGGGCGCTCGCGGGCGCGGCGGGCGTCGCGCCCGAGCACGTCGCCGCGGCGCTCCGGGGCGCGGGGACGCTCGCGCTCCTCCAGTGCGACTACCGCGAGGCGCGCGCGCTGCTCGAGCGGGGCGCGGCGCTCTACCGCGAGCTCGGGGACGAGCGCGGGCTCGCCTCGGTGGTCCAGATCCTCGGGAGCGTCGCCCGCGAGCAGGGCGACTACGAGCGCGCGCTCTCGCTGCACGGCGAGAGCCTGGCGCTGGCCACGCGCCGCGGCGACACGCTCGAGGCGGCGCGCGCGCTCGGCTACTCGGGGTTCGCGGCGTGGCTCTCGGGCGACACCGCGCGCGCGGAGGGCGCGTGCCGCCTGGCGCTGCCCGAGCTCCGGCGCGGGGGCGATCGCGAGGGGACCGCGACGGCGCTGCTCTACCTCGGCTGCGCGGCGTTCTACCGCGGGGATCTCGACGAGGCGTCCCGCCTCTGCGAGGAGAGCGAGGGCCTGTCGCGGGCGGTGAAGTTCAAGGAGGGGATCGCCTGGACGAGCAACATCCTGGGCCTCGTCGCGATCGAGCGCGGCGATCTCGCCCTCGCGGGGCGGCGGCTGCGGGCGAGCCTCAGGCTGCACCGGGAGCTCGGCGATCTCTGGCGGTCGGCGAGCGTCCTGGAGGCGCTCGCGCGCGCGGCGGTGCGGGCGGGGAGGCCGGAGCGCGGCGCCCGCCTGCTCGGCGGCGCGGCGGCGCTCCGCGAGGCCATCGGCACGCCGGTGCCGCCCATCGAGCGGCCGGCGCTCGCCGCGTGCGCCGACGCCGCGCGGGCGGCGCTCGGGGCCGCCGTCCACGACGCGCGCCTCGCCGAGGGCCGGGAGGCCGGGCTCGACGCGACGGTGGCGGCGGCGCTCTCGGACTGAGCGGGGTTGCGCTCGATGGAGCGAGCCGGATCAGCGTTTACGCGATCGAGCGGACCGTGCTAGAAACGGGCCTTCCAGCTGCGACGCCATTGTGTTCCAGGGCGTCAGCCGGCGGTCATGTGGTCGAGGAGCCCTCGTATTTCGTCGGGCAGCAGCAAGTTGAGGTCACCGATCTTGTCAACGGATGCTGCGTCCACCAGCCCGGCGATGCTCCCGCGTACCTTGTTTTGGAGATTGCCTGGCAGCCCTTCGCGGACATGCTTGAGCACGACGTTGGCGCGACCCTTACCTTGCTGCCAGACTTCGGGGTTACTCCTTGCCTCCTCTCGCGCTTCCTTGAGCGCGTGCTCGGGCGACGTCGTGACGCGCTTCGAACGATCGCTCGGGTCCGGCCGCGTTCGGAGCTTTGCCTGCAACAACCCGGTGATCGCCGCATCCTCCAACTCTTGATCCTTGTCGGCGAGCGCGAGCCCCTCCTCGACGCGTTTTCGGAGGTCGTCGTCCGAGATCGCGCCAACCGGTAGAACCAGCGATATCCAGGCCGCGAAGCAAGCAGGCGTGAGGAACAGCGACTCGATGCTGTACCGCGACCACACCATCTCGAACCCTTCGAAATGGTCCTTCGTCATCTCCGGGATCTGCCTCAGACCTGGCGTCCGCTCGGCGTCTCGATCGAAGAGGCAGACAGCGCGGACCTTCTGCGTCGCTGTCAATGACGGAAACAGCGTTGGCGTCAGGACGGCGCGGAGCATTGCTTGCGCCCTGGCGTTGCCCACGCCGCCCAGTGAGACCAGGGTCCACGCGCGAAATCGGAGTAGCCGCGGCGTATCATTCCGGTAGTAGAGGGCAGCGCACCGTGTCAGTATCTCCGCGTCGCTGGGGCCCTCGTGAAACAGGATGCGACGCGACGCGAGGAAGTTCAGGCTCGAGAAGGGGGTGAGGTCACACCATCGCCCGAGTTCGCGCACCATCGCCGCTTCGGAGCCCAGTTCCGTGACCGTCGAAGCAGCGCGATCCACGGCGAGTAGCAGCGTGTCCGCGCGTTGGCCGAGGCGATTCATCATCTCCACCGAGTGAGTCGCGATGACGAGCTGCGCGCCGAACTCCGCTCGAATACTCCCCAGCGCCTCGCCCACATCACCCTGGAGCTTGGGGTGCAAGTGGGCTTCCGGCTCGTCGAGCAAGAAGATCACGGGACCGCCTCCGCCAGCTTGGCGGGTGGGACGAAATCGCTCCATCGCCGCATACAGTGCGACGAGGTTGATCAGGCCGGCGCCCGCGGAAGAAAGCTCGAGATCTCCGTTGGTATCTCGAAAGTATACTTCCAGGTGACGGACGTCCTCAGCGGCTTGGGCGGTCGTGCGGCGGACGAGGATCGCACCGATCGAGCGCCGCAAGAAATCGTTCATCCGATCGAAGGCCGCGCCCTCCAGCCGGGCGACCAGGTTCCGCACGATCCGGCTCTGATCGCCACCGCCGAGCAAGCCATCGACAAGGGCGCGCGTCCGGTATTCCTCGGTGCGGGTGACGCCGTAGAACGCCGGCACGAAGACGGCCTTGGGTAGACCGTCCTTCAGAATGTCGCGGAGCCTCTGGGATCGGAATCTCGACTTCTTCGGCAGCTCGTCGACCTGCTCGCGGGCGGAGCGGCTGCGCGCGCGCACGGTCATCTTCAGCTGGTAGTTGCGCGCATATGCGAGATCGACGTTCAAGCCCTGAATGATGTCGGCTTCCTCGAATTGGAGGGCGATGGAGATTGATGCTCCCTCGCGCACCTCCCTATCGGTGAACAGCTCCTCCCAGTTAGCGACGGGACAGAGTCGCTCCTGATCCCAGACAATGTGATCGCTACATATCCCGACCCACCCGTCTGTGGTCCCCGCGTATGGGCTGGCCTCATCGAGGCCAATCGTGAGCGCGTCCACCGCCATGCGCACAGCATGCAGGATGGACGTCTTGCCTGAGCTGTTGGGGCCGGCGACGACGGTGAGCGGCCTCAGGTCGACGTCGAGCGCGCGAAATCCGCGAAAACGCTGGAGCTTGAGCTTGGTGATCATCGACGGCTCGCGACGCTAGCACAGCCGCGGGGCGGCTGGAGAGGGCAGGCTCGGGCAGCGGCGGGCCGATCCCGCACACGACGCCGAGAGGAGCCCCACCGCCCGGACGACTCTGGCGACGTGATCGGCGCTCGACGTATCCGCCACGGTCAACCCGAGGAGGGAGAACCGCGCGTCGGCTGGTCCGGAGCCTCCCGGTCAGGAGCGGCTGCGGCAACTGTGTTGACGGGCCGGACGGTGAGTTCGACCCGTGCGAGCCGGTCGGCTGCTCGGAAGTGGAAGTCCAGGCCACCTCCGACCTGAACTCGCTCGAGTTCTGCGACCGGATCTGACATCGCGCCCCGCTCACCGGCGCTGCCCGCACTGGTCCGGGTGGTCGCGCCCCTTGCGTGGGGCCCAGCGCGCCGCCTCACCGAGCGCATCCGCCCTCTGTCGCCGCTCCGGCCCGCGCCGCGGCCCGGCCGAGGCGCTCGGAGAGGCGGCGGAGGAGGTCGATGAGCTCCTCCGGCTCGTGCACCTCGAACTCGAACCCCAGGAACGCGAAGTGGAACGCGAGCGCGTCGAGGGTCGCGCCGCCGGTGTGGACCACGCAGCGGTCCGGCCCGAGCGGCTCGACGCGCCACGCCGTGCCGGAGAGCTGCGCCGAGGCCACGTCCGCGGGGGCGTGCACCGTCGCGCGCGCGCGGAAGCGGTACGCGTCGACCGAGACCGACTGCGACACGTAGGCGGCCACGTCCTCGGCGGGCAGCGGGCGCGGCTTGAACCGCCCCCCGGGCCTCGGCCTGCCCTCGATGCGATCGACGCGGAACGTCCGCCACTCCGCGCGATCGAGGTCGTACGCGAGGAGGTACCAGCGGTGGCTCGTGTGCACGAGCCGGTAGGGCTCGACGGCGCGCGCGCTCGCCGCGCCGCCGTAGCTCGTGTAGTCGAAGCGCAGGACCTCGGCGTCGCGGCACGCGTTCGCGAGCGCGGCGAGCGCGTCCGCGTCGAACGTGGGCCCACCGTCGCCGAGCCGCACGCTCACGGCCGAGAGCGCGCTCACCTTGCGCCGGAGCCGCTTCGGGAGCACCTGCTCGAGCTTCGCGAGCGCGCGGACCGCCGCCTCCTCCAGCCCCCGCGCGGGGCCGGTCGCCGCCGCGCGCAGCCCCACGGCCACGGCGACGGCCTCGTCGTCCTCGAGCGGCAGCGGCGGCAGCTCCTTGCCGGCGCCGAGCTGGTAGCCGCCGCCGACGCCCGGGGCCGCGTGCACCGGGTACCCGAGGCTCCGGAGCCGGTCCACGTCGCGCCGGAGGCTGCGCTCGGTGATCTCGAGCGCGCCGGCGAGCTCCCCGCCCGTCCAGAAGCGCCGGGACTGCAGGAGCGACAGCAGCTTCAGCAGCCGCGCGGAGGTCTGGATCATGCGCCGCACCTCGTCGTTCGACGTCGCGCGACGTCGCGCGACATCGCGCGACATCGCGGACCGAATCTGTCCGCAATTGAGTGTAGCTTCCTCTCATCCCGCGGGCGAGGCGCTCGGAGGCGTCCCGCCCCCCAAACCCCCTGGAGCTATCGCCATGAGCAACGCCGCTTCCGCGCACACCACGACGACCCCCGGCATGGGCACCTACCGGGGGAGCTGCGCCTGCCGCGCCGTTCGCTTCGAGGCCGACTTCGACCCGAGCGCCGGGACGACGCAGTGCAATTGCACCATCTGCACGAAGACGCGGTGGTGGGGCGTCATCATGAAGCCGAGCGCCTTCCGCCTCGTCGCCGGCGAGGAGGTCCTCGGCGACTGCTCGCGGTCCGAGGCCGGTCACGCCCGGTTCTGCAAGACCTGCGGTGTCCGCGTCTTCGGGCACGGAAACCTGCCGGAGCTCGGCGGAGAGTACTGCTCGGTCAACCTGAACTGCCTCGACGGCGCGGACCTCACCGGGGTGCCGGTGATGTATCTCGACGGGCTGCACGACACCTGGGAGCAGCTCGCCATCGCGCTGTACGTGGATCCGGTCACGGCCGCGAAGAGGGCCTGAGTCGGGGGCCGGCGAGCCCCATCCCGCAGATGAGGCGGCTCGCCGGCCTTCGGAGCTGCGGCGCCCGCGGCGCCGGGAAGGGTGACGTTACGGCGAGGTCCCCTTGAGGACGTCGCCGATGATCGCGTCGAGGTTCACCGCGTTCGCCATCGCCTGGTACCCGGCGTCGTTCGGATGCAGCTTGTCCGCGTCGTAGGCCGGGAGCAGGCGGCTCGGGTCGGCCGGGTCGCGCACCGCCTTGTCGAAGTCGATCACGCCGTCGAAGGCGCCGCTCGTGCGGATCCAGGTGTTCAGCTTCTGCCGCTCCTGCTCGCCCTTGGCGGTTCCATAATCGCCCTTGTAGGTCCCGGTCGAGCCGGCGAACGGCACCAGGGTGCCGCCGTAGATCTTCAGCCCGGCGGCGCGGGCCGCCTGGATGATCTGCTGGTAGACCGGGATCAGATCCGCGGCCTTTGCGGAGCGGTCGCCGATGTCGTTGATGCCCGCCAGCAGGATGACGGCGCGCGCGCCCGGCTGGGTCAGCACGTCGCGCGCGAGGCGGGCCGGGACGGGGTAGCCGAACTGGAGCTGGGGGCGGACGGTGAGCAGCTCGTTCCCGATGATCCCGGCGTTGACCACGGAGAGGGTCTGCCCCTTCCGGCTGGCCAGGCGCTGCGCGAGGAAGTCGGGGTAGCGCTGGTTGGTGTTCTTGGTCGAGAGGTATCCGTCGGTGATCGAGTCCCCGAGCGCGATCAGGGTGCCGACGACGTTCGGTGCGGCCTTGACGTCGACGCCCGACAGGAACATCCAGCACGAGATCTTCCGCGTGAACTGCTTGTCGGCGCCGGCGCCCGTCTGATTGCCCGCGGCGAGGAAGCTGTCCTGCGCCGCGAAGTAGTGTTGGGTGGCCGGCCCGGTATTGGCCGGCAGGTGGATGTTCACCGCCAGCGTCTGGAGGGCCTGCACGTTCATGGCCACGGGGTCGCTCACCGCCTCGCCGCCGGCGGCGATGACGATCGAGGCCTGGCCCGCGAAGCGCAGCGGCTTCGACGACCCGGCGACGGTGGCAGCGCCGCCCGCGGAGGCGGCGATCGACGCCGCGCCCACCCGGAGCGGCTCGCTGCCGCCGGCGTTGGAGATCCGCACGCGCACCGAGCTCCCGCCGGCGCTCAGGCGGACGATGTTCCGGACCGTCTGGCCGGAGAGGCCGACGTCCGAGGGGCAATCCTGCGAGTTGAACGTGCCGCCGGGCGTCGCGCTGGCGTGCCATGAGGAGACCCACCGCCCGTCGGCCGCCGGGTCTGCGGCCAGGGCGGGGCGGCCCCATGCGCCGGCGATCAGCGCGACCACCGCGGCGAGGAAGGAAGCGCGCGGCGGGCGGCCGAGCTTCGGCCCCGGCAGCTTGAGCGAGGTGCGCGCGGTGTTGCGGCGCTCTGGGGTGACTCCGTGGGGTGTCTGTCGATCTGCCATCGGTTCTCTCTCGGTGGTTCGCGTGGAACGCGGGAAACTCCCCCTGGTTCTGGGGGATGCAGGTTCATTGGCCCGGATCTGCACACGCTGGGTCGGAGCTGTCGCCATGGGCGCGCCCGGCGGGCAGGATGCCGGCGCGGGAAGCAGGAGAGGCAAACGCCTCGGGGGCGTCAAGCCCGAGCTGGGCGAGCGGCGCCGGGTGGACAGCGCGTTCGTACCGCGATTTGACCCCTCCACGCTGGAAAAGTGACGCTGTATCGAACCTTGCCCGTATCAAGGGAGCCGCCGCCGGCGCACGGCCTGCGGGGAGCCCGTCCGACGCGGCCCAGCAGGCCGATGCGGAGCCCACCGCCCGGAGCCGTGTGGGGGGGCACGCCGTTACATGGCACCGCAGCGACGCATAGAGCTCGTCGACGAGCGCAACGATCTCGACTGCCGGCACGTCACTCTTCAGCAGTCGATCCAGCATCGACGGCTCACCGGCGGCCGACGGTCTCGCGCAGCCTGTCGAGCGACGCTCTGAAAGCGTCGTCGCTCACGCCGACGCCCGTCGCCGCGGGCAAGCTCTCGGCGAACATCAGCGCGGCTTTCCTCAGATCGCACACCCTGTGCGGGTATCGCTGGCGGGCTACGAGAGTGAGTCCTGTTACGATGCTGCGCATCGCTGCCCCCTGGAAGCCTGCTCCTTCGACGACGACTGCCGAGCATCTGACGAACGCGCTCGCCTCCGCGAGGAACGCCGAAATCGCCTCGCGCACACGCGCCGGAGGGAACGACGCCCCGCGCTCGATGACGGTGAGCAGCCCTATGCCGCGCGGATGTTGCTTTGAGAACTTCTTACACGCGTCGGAGAAGCGGCGAACGCCTTCTTCGGTCGTCTCCTGGCGCCAGATGACGCAGAAGATCTGGCGCCAGCTCGCCAGGATGTAGTCCGTGTGTTGGGCGACCAGGCGCCAGGGCTCGACGTGCACCGTCGTGCTGGAGCCGAGGCTGGGAGACTCCGCGACGATGGTCGTGTCGTCGTCGCCGAGCTCCCCGCGCACGACGGGGCTCACGAGCGGCCGGTCCGCGTCGTCCGCGGTGCGCACCGTCGAAAGCGGGGCCGTCACCGCTGCGCGCGTCGCCACGCTGACGGGGACCAGGAGCTCGTCCCGCAGATCGAAGCCGCCGGGCAGCAGCGATCGTAGTGCGTCGAGCATCGCCGCCGCGGTGGGGAATCGCTCGCCCGTGTCGAGCCGGAGCGCGCCGTGCACCACGGACGCCGCCTCCGTTCGGACCCAGGGCGCGAGCGCCTGGATCGAGGGCGGCGGCTGCGAGCAGATCGCGATGATCAGGTCGCCGAAGCCGCCGATATGCTCGTATGGGAGCTTCCCCGCGAGGGCACGGTAGAGCACCATCCCGAGCGACCAGATGTCCGTGCGGTAGTCGATGTCGCTGAGCCCCCGGGCCTGCTCGGGCGACATGTAGAGCGGCGAGCCGAGGATCCCTCCGGTGCGGGTGAGGCCCGTGGTCGGGCCGACCTGATGGGGCTCACGCTTGATCTTGGCGATCCCGAAGTCGAGGATCCTGACGATGATCTCGCCCTCACGGTGCCGGGCGAGGAAGAGGTTGGCAGGCTTGATATCCCGGTGCACGACGCCCGCTTCGTGAGCCTTCTGGAGGCCGAGGCAGACCTGCGCCGCGATACGGAGGGCGGTGTCGGGCTCGAGGCACCCGACCCTATCGAGCAGCTGCTGGAGGTCCTCCCCTTCCAGGAGATCCATCACCAGATAAGGCGCTTTGGTCTCCGGATCCGTGCCTGAATCGAGCACCCGGACTATGTGCTCGGTGTCCATGGCGCCCATGGCTTTCGCCTCGCGGTGGAAGCGTTCCACGCTGCTCTTGCCCGGGACCAGGAGGGATCCATCCATGCACTTGAGCGCGACGTGCTCACCGGTCTCTGCGTGCTCGGCCTCGTAGACCGCGCCCATCCCGCCTTGCCCGAGCAAGCGGATAATCCGGTACTTCCCGTCGTGGAGCTGGCCGATCAAGACATGGATAGCGTAAAGGATGCGGGCGCCCGGACGCAACAGCGTTCCGCCCACACCTGCGGCGTTGGCTCCTGACCGCGCCACCAGCGACCTCGACGGGTTCAGGTGTCTCCGTGGTCGAGGTTCCCTGCTTACTCGATGCGCTCAGGCAGGGCCTGAATCCAGGAGCCGAGCACCCTCGAACTTTCATGCACGGCTTTCTGGCCCGTGCGCGATCCCAATCTAACGGTGAATCTGCTCTTTCGTGAACGGCAAGAGCTTCGTCAGGCGGTGGCCCTGGATGAGCGCTGCCCGCTGGGCCAGCGCCATCGGGACCTGCCGGTCCGACAGGAAGTGCTGAGAGCGGCTCGTCATCACCACCTTCGCGTTGTACTGGGCCACCTGGATCCGCGTATCGAAGTGCTCCGCAGCGCGGTCGTAGCGCACCCGCAGCGCGAGCTCGTCGAAGCCGTGATGCGTCGACCGGAGTCGAGCGCGGTTCGTCCGGCGCGCTCGGAACACGCCGCCGTGGCCGCCCCGACACACGCCGCGGCCGCTCCTCGAGCCCGCGACGGCAGTTCGCTGCGCTCGACCGATACGCGCTACGAGCTCCAGATCGACGGGACGAACGCGAAGCTGGAATGGTCCGGCTCCGTCGTGTCGCACCGGCGCGCTTGCCAGACGTTGTTCGATCAGAACCGAGCGCTCATCTCCGACGCGCAAAAGCTCGAAGGGCCCGCGAAGATCTCGGCGGCCGAGGCGACGCGCCTGCCGAAGCTCGGGGTCTGCCAGCCGGCGGGCGGCCCCCCCTCGACGTCCCTCAGCGGGCGCGGCGCGCCAGCGCCTTCTCGTAGGCGGCCTGCAGCTCGCCGAACACCGAGCGCGCCGGACGCGGCGCGCCGAGATGCAGGTGGCGCAGCTCGTCCATGAAGGCGTCCCAGAGCGGCGCGCCGCCCTTTTCCAGCAGCTCCGCGCGCACGGACAGCTCCTTGCTCGGGCGCGTGTGGCGGCGGCCCCAGGCGCCCATGTGCGCGAGCAGCGGCACGAGCTGGATGGCCGCTTCCGTGAGGCTGTAGATCCCCTTCTGCCGGTGCTTCGGATCGGAGCGTCGCGTCAGCAGGCCGGACGCGGTCAGGCGCTTCAGCCGGTCTGCGAGGATGTTCGAGGCGATGCCTTCCTCGCTCTGCGCGAGCAGCTCGCCGTAGCTGCGCCTGTTCCCGAACATGACGTCGCGGATGACGATCAGGCTCCAGCGGTCGCCGAGCTGTTCGAGCGTCAGGTTGATCGGGCAGCCGGATCGTCCTGTCTGCGGCACGGCCATGCTCCTGAGACTAGTACTTGCAAACCGCAAGCGGTAGGCGTAGGGTGCGGACCAGTTGCAAATTGCAAGTGGCCTGAACCAGGAGTCCCACGATGTCGCTCGCGCTGTACGGTCACCCCTTCTCCTCGTACACGCAGAAGGTGCTCATTGCGCTGTACGAGAACGGCACACCCTTCGAGTTCCGCTGCCTCGGGCCGGATACGCCGCAGCACGCGGCCGAGTGGCTGCAGCGCTGGCCGCTGCGCAAGTTCCCGCTGCTTGTGGACGACGAGCGCAACGTCGTCGAGACCAGCATCATCATCGAGTACCTGCAGCTCGCGCATCCCGGGCCAGCGCGCCTGCTGCCCGCGGACCCGATGGCCGCGCTGGACGTGCGCTTTCTCGACCGCTTCTTCGACCTGCACGTCATGACGCCGATGCAGCGCGCGGTCGACGGCGCGTTGACGGGTGATCCGGTGAAGCGCCAGGAAGGACTGGCCCATGCCGCGACGAAGCTGGAGCTCGCCTACGGCTGGCTCGAAGGGCAGCTCGCCGGCAGGACCTGGGCCGCTGGCGCCGACTTCACGATGGCGGACTGCGCGGCCGCGCCCTCGCTGTTCTACGCGGACTGGACGCATCGGATCTCCGAGGCGTTTCCCGTGCTGCGCGCCTACCGCGCGCGGTTGCTCGCGCGCCCGTCCTTCGCCCGCGCGGTGGAGGAGGCGCGGCAGTTCCGGCCGCTCTTCCCCCTGGGAGCGCCGGACCGGGATTGAGGCTCCGCGCCGCGAGCGTCGGCGCAAATCGCGGTCGACGCACCTCCAGCGCGTCAATCGCAGTCGAGGCAGCCGGCCGCCGTGGACGATGCGGGCGAGCGGGCAGGGGGCGGGCAGCGCTCGCGGAATGTGCCGCGGCACATTTGCGTTGAATTTGCCGTGGCGCGGTGCGGTAATCGCTCGAAGGGCCCGCCGGGCGCTCGGACGGCGCGGCCCCTGGGCATCCTCATGGACAGGCACGCGTGACGGGCGCACGAGACAGCGGCCGGGGTCTCCCGGCGGGCGCGACCAACCCGCCCGCCGACAGCCTCCCGCCCGCCGACAGCCTCCCGCCCGCCGACAGCCTCCCGCCTGCCGAGAGCGCCTCGCCCCCCGCGGCGAGCGCCCCCGACGGCGCGCCCGGGGCCGAGCTGCGCTCGGTCGCCGCGGGCGGCGCCACGCTCTGGCTCACGCAGTCGCCCGGGTTCTCGCTGTGGCGCGGCGAGGTGGCCGCGCCGGATCGGCTGCGGATCGAGGGGCACGACGGCTATCTCCACGAGCTCCGGCTCGAGCCGGTCGGCGTGCTGCGGCTCGGCCGCGCGGAGCGCGTCGGCGACGAGCGCAACGAGCTCGTCTACCCCGACGTCGCGTCGCGGCTCGCGGCCACGCTGCGCCACGACGGCGTGCGCTGGTGGCTGCGCCGCCGCGAGGAGTGCAGCGTGCCCGTGCAGGTCGGCGCGCGGCACCTCGCGCGCGGGGAGGAGTCGCCGCTCGTGCACGGCACCTTCGTCTGCGTCGGCGGCATGCGCGCGACGCTCTTCGACCGCCGCTACGCCGCGCTGTCGGTCCCCGCCGGCGCGGTCGATCCGGCGACGGGCCTGCTCGCGCGCGCCGGCCTGGAGCAGGAGTGCGCGTCGCTGCTCGCGCGCAAAGGCCAGGGCGCGCTCGTCCTGCTCCGGCCGATCGGGGCGGGCGCGCCGCCGCGCGCCGCGGCCGCGCTCGTCGCGGTGCACCGGCTCTGGCCGGACCTGCCGGTCGGCGACGCGGACGGCACCGCGGTGGCGCTCGTGCGCGGCGGCGCCGCGGAGGCGGCGGCGTCGGCCCGGCGCGCGCTGGAGGCCGTGGAGGCCTCCGGGCTCGGGCCGTTCGCGTGCGGCACCTTCGCGATCGCCGGGGAGGCGGACGTCGCCGGCCGCGAGGTCGAGCTCGGCCTCCACGCCATCGCCTCGCTCGCGGCCGAGCGCGAGCGGAGCGGCCCCGGGGCGTCCACCCCCGTGACGGAGCTCCGCGACGGCGCGGCGAGCGCGCGGTTCGCCGCGCCGGTCGAGGTGCTCGAGGCGTCGCGGAGCGGGCGCCGGGCGACGGTCCTGTTCGGCATCGAGGAGCAGAGCGCGCTGTCCGGCGTCGGCCCGCACGTCATCGGCGCGCTCGCGCAGGAGCTCGCGGCGGTCGTCGCGAGCCACGCGGGTGCCGGCGCGCTCATCGCGCCGCTCGCGCCCGGCGTGGTCGCCGCGTGCGTGCCCCGGAAGGCGGATCCGGCGGCGATGGCGAGCGCGGTGCAGTGCGACTGGCACGCTCGGCCGCCGATCCTGGACGGCCGGGTCGAGCACGCGCGGACGCTGTCGTGGGAGCTCCTGCACGGCGCCGACGCGGGCGCGCGGGCGGCGGAGATCGCGCGCGAGTGCGGCGATCCGCACGGGGTGCTCTCGGCGCTGAGCGGCGGGCTGCCGTACCCGATCGCGGGGAGGGTGCGGGCGGCGATCGGGGCGTCAAGCGCGATCGAGCGGGTGAAGATGCTGTTCGACGTGCTCGAGGGCACGTGGCGCTTCATCGCGACGGTGCTCGTGTCGGCCTTCTTCAGCGGCGGCAGCGCGCCGCCCGGGTCGGGGCGCGGCGGCGGCGCGGGCGGGGGTGCCGGCGCGGGCGGGCCGCCGCCCGGGTGGGGCGCGGTGCTCGACTTCTACGGCCGCACGCGCACGCGCGACGGCCTCGCGCTCGGCGCGTGGCGCGAGCTCGCGCGCACGGCCGCGCGGGCGTTCGGGGATCGCGACGATCCGATCGGCTCGATGGCGAGGGAGGTGCTCGACGTCAAGCTGTCGCACAACCAGACGTTCGAGACGCTCTCGAACCTGATGCAGGCCGAGCGCAACCAGTTCGCGCACGGCCACTACACCGAGGCGCGCGCGGCCGCGGATTTGCCCGATTTCGAGCAGATGACCCGCGCGCTCCTGCGGGCGCAGCGGCCGCTCTGCGCGTGGACCCTGGTGACGGTCGAGAAGACCGAGCCGGATCTCTATGGCGATCTCCAGACGGTGGAGTTCATCGATCACACCGGGCCGTTCGCGTCGGGGACGCGGCGGCGCATCGGGCTGAACTCGCCGGTGCGGCTGTCGAACGTGGTGTATCTGGCGCGCTTCCGGGAAGGGCTGATGTTGCCGCTCGAGCCGATGGTGCGGCGGGTGCTGCACGAGGACAGGTTCGACCTGTACTGGATGGATCACCTGCCGCGACAGGGGATGTGCCAGATGAGCGCGGTCGTGGCGGGAAGGGCCGTGAAGGCGCCGTGCGACGCGCGGAGGATGCCGCCGCTCCTGCGGGCGATGGTGGACGCGGCGGGCGGGTGAGGGCCTGAGGGCCCCGGGGCGACGGGGGGCGGCGCGCTCCGCCTGCGTCAGCGAGCGCGGGCTCCCTTAGGCGCGCGCTCGATCACGCGGGCGAACCCGTCGAGCAGGGCGCGCAAGCCGAGGGTGAACAGCTCATCGAAGTCCAGGCTGAAGCCCCCGGTCCCGGCGAACGCGTCGAGGACGCGCGCGAACGCGGGGTAGCGCCCCGACGCCGCGAGGGCATGAAACTGCGCGACCCGCCCCGCCATCCACTCGTCGTCCGTCATCCCCGTCGCGCTCGTCGCGTCGACCTCGGCCTCCAGGTTGGTCGCGATCCCCTGGAGAAAACCGTAGAGGATGATGTGGAGCTTCATCCGCTCCGCGGCGTCGAGGCCGTGGCCGTCGAGCGCCCGGAGGATCCACTCCGCGTGCGCGATGGCGTTCGGGAGCGGCTCGGGCCGGGTCATGTTGATGACGCGCGCGAGCCAGGGGTGCCGGCGGAAGGCGGCCCACTGGACGCGCGCCGAGGCCTCGAGCTGGGCCCGCCAGCCGAGCGGCACCGTCGCCGGCAGCGCCGCCTCGCCGAACGCGGCGTCGGTCATGAGCGAGACGAGCTCCTCCTTGCTGGCGACGTGGCGGTAGAGCGACATCACCGGCGCGCCGAGCTTCGCCGCGACCCCGCGGAGCGACAGCGCGCCGAACCCCTCGGCGTCGGCGATCGCGATCGCGGCCTCGACGATGCGCGCGCGCGTCAGCTCGTGCTCGCGCGGGGCCCGCTGGCGGACGTGCGCGACGACGGTGCCGACGCGCGCGACGCCGCGGACGAGGCCGGCGTCGGCGAGCTCCTTGAGCGCGTGGGCCGCGGTCGCGGTCGCGACGCGGTGCGCCCGCGCGAGCTCGCGGGTCGACGGCACCCGATCGCCCGGGCGGAGCTCCCCGGATTCGATCCGACGCCGGAGCTCGGCGGCGATGCGGCGGTACGGAGGTTCGGCGCCTGTTCGTTCCATGGAGCGCCTGTTCTAGTACAGATGGACCGAAGACGCATGAGCTTCTGCGCGCGAGCGAGCTGCGTGTCGAGCGCTGATCTAGTACATTTCCGGCAAATCGACGCGTGAGCCGCACATGGGAGTGGCGGAGTCGAGGGCGATGCGCACAGTGTACGGACATTCTGGTACAGCGTACGCGTCCTGGAGGAACCACGATGAACAGACCCCATGTCCTCATCTCCGGCGCAGGGATCGCCGGCCCCGCCCTCGCGCTCTGCCTCGACCGCTTCGGCTTCGCGGTCACCGTCGTCGAGCGCGCGCCCGCCCTCCGCGAAGGTGGGCAGGCGGTCGACTTTCGCGGCCCGGTCCACCGCGCCGTCCTCGAGCGGCTCGACCTCTGGGCGCCGATCCACGCCCACCGCACCCGAGCGAGCGCGATCGTCCTCCTCGATCCCGCCGCGCGGCCGCGCGTGACCCTGCCGGCGGTGATGGCGTCGGGCGACGTCGAGATCCTGCGCGGCGATCTCGTGCGCATCCTTTACGAGCGCACGCGGCAGGCGGTCGACTACCGCTTCGGGGATCAGATCACCGGTATCGAGGCGCGCGGCGACGCGGTCGCGGTGGAGTTCGAGCGGGGCGCGCCGGCGACGTTCGATCTCGTGATCGGCGCCGACGGCCTCCACTCGAACGTCCGCGCGCTCGTCTTCGGCGACGAGTCGCGCTTCCTCCGCCATCACGGCTATCGGATTGCGACGTTCGCGCTGCCGAACGTCCTCGATGGGGCGCGCGAGGCGCAGATCCTCAGCGTCCCCGGGCGCGCGGTCGGCGTATTTCCGACATCGCCGGAGGGGGCGCGCGCGCTCCTCATCCACGCGGGTGGGCCGCTGACGCGCGCCGAGCGCCGCGACGGCGGCGAGCTGAAGCGGTCGCTCCGTCAGACCTTTGCCGGCATGTCCTGGGTGGTGCCTCGCGTCCTCGACGCGCTCGACCGCGCGCCCGATCTCTACGTCGACGGGATCGCCACCGTCCATGTGGAGAGCTATTCCAGAGGGCGAGTCGCGCTGCTCGGCGACGCGGCCTACGGCGGCACCCTCGGCGGACAGGGGACCTCGCTCGCCATCGTCGGCGCGTACGTCCTCGCGGGCGAGCTCGCCCGCGCCGGCGATCCCGGCGCCGCCTTCGCGCGATACGAATCGATGCTCCGCCCCTACGCGACGGGATGCCAGACCGGAGCGCGGCGCGCCGGCTCGTTCTTCGCCCCGCGGACCGGCGCCGGCCTGTGGCTCCGCAACACCCTCTATGGCGTGCTCACGGGGCCGCGGTTGGTCGGGTTCTTCGAGCGCCTGGTGAAGGACGCGGCGACCGACTTCGTGCTCCCCGAGTATGCAGTCCGGTGGGCGCCCGGGAGGCAGGCGCTCGTGAGCTCTTGACCGGGCGGTGGGCGCAGCCTGCGGCAGCAGCGACGACGTGGGCATCCGGGTCGCGACCACCGACGCCGACGAGGCCGTCGCCGCCCCGAGGCGGCGCGCCCCCGGCGACGACCGCATCGCGTCGCGGCGCGCCGGCGAACCGTGGCCATTCCGGTGAGAGCGTCATCCTCCGCGCCCCGCGGCGCGCGCGCACCGCACGACCCCGCCCATGGATCAACTCCGGCGTCGGCCCAGCGCCGCGCCATCCCCCACGCCGCCCCCCCGCGCAGCGTTTTGCGGGATCCGGCAAAACCCTGACGCAAGAACGCGCGCCCTCTTCCCCCAACCCGCCCCCAACCCGCGCACCAGGCCGGACCTTCCCAGAAGGTTTCATGGCACATACGGTGCTTGCAGCTGCGCCGGGCGTCCCGGCAACGACGAAGCCGCCTCGAGCCGCCCGCAGCCCCGCGGGACTGCGGCGCTCGTCTTAAGTCGATCATCCTTGGACAAGGAGAAGCCATGGCACAGCGGTTTGATGCACGCGCAGGCGCGTGCGGATCGATGGTCATTGCGCTGGCATTAGGAGCTTCCGCGTGCGACGCGGACAAGGGGGGTTCCACAGCGAGAGAATCGGCCGAGAGCGGATCCATCCAGGCGGCGCTCACCGTCGGCGGCGCGCGACACGACGTCACCGCCGTCCACTACAAGGTCGTGAGCGCGAGCAGCTCGTGCAGCGATTCGGCCATCGCCGAGACCACGAGCCCCCTCGAAGAGGAAGCGCTCCCCGGCGGCGCGCTCCCCCCGGGCTCGGGGACCCACGCCGGCGCCGACGGCCTGTTCGTGGTGCCGCCCGGCGACTACCGCGTCTGCGCGACCCCGATGGGCGACGCCGGACCGTCGGTGGAGTGCGGGCCCGCCGAGGGGATCGCGACCGTCATCTCCGAGGCGACGACCGAGCTCTTCCTCGTCTCCCAGTGCCTCGGGGCGAGCAACGGCGGGCTCGACCCGGTCGTCGCGCTCAACGATCCGCCGGCGTTCCAGGACATCGACGTCGCGCCGAGCAAGTTCATCACCCAGTGCGAGACGGCCACGATCACCGCGGTCGCGGAGGATCCCGACGGCGACGCGGTCTCGTACACGTGGGAGCTGGCCGCCGGCGCCGGCTCGATCACCGGCGACGGCAACACCGCGACCTTCTCTCCGGACGGCCCCGGCGACGTCACCGTGCGGGTGAGGGCCACGGACGCCCTGGGCGGCAGCGCCTCGCTGACCTTCCCCATCCACGTCTCGGCCTCGGACTGCGGCTCGACGGACTGCCAGGTCTTCGGCTCCGATGCGTTCGGATACGTCGGCTGCTCGCGCGTCGAGGAGGTCCCGTCGTGCGATGACATCTCGTTCACCGGAAACCTCGCCTGCAACGAGGACGACTGCCTCAGCAGCGTCGCGCTCCCCTTCGAGTTCAATTACTACGGGACCCCGCAGTCGACCGTGAGCATCGTGTCGAACGGCAAGCTCGGCTTCCCGGGCACGACGTCTTACAGCAACAGCTGTACCCTCGAGCCGCAGACCATCGCGCCGTTCTGGGACGACCTCTACCCGCCGGTCGGCTTCGTCTGGTACGAGACGCTGGGCACGGCCCCGTCGCGCCGGTTCGTCGTGCAGTGGCAGACTCCGCACATCGAGGGCGGCGACCGGCTGGACATCCGCGCGGTGCTGTTCGAGGGCTCGAACGACATCCGCTTCTGTTACGCGAACACCGCGGTCAACAACGCCTCCGTCGATCACGGCGCGAGCGCGACGTCCGGGATCTCGGGCGATACGAGCAGCCTCGTGTACTCGTGCCAGAGCCCGGCGCTCACGAACGGCCTGGCCCTCGAGTTCGATTACCCGGGCGGCTCCGAGACGTGCAGCGACGGCATCCAGAACCAGGGTGAGACCGGCGTCGACTGCGGCGGCCCCTGCGCGCCCTGCGGCGGCGCCGCGGTCGAGTTCTCGGAGGACTTCAGGCAAGGCGAGCCGCCGACCCACCAGTGCGGCGCCTGGGACGCGTTCCGCGCGTCGCTCACGGGCACGTACGCGGCCGTCACGCTCCGCGGCAGCCTGGACCCCGACGGCGTGACCTGCACGGGCGCGGCGGCGAACACGATCTGCCAGGCGCTCCACAGCGGGACGCCCACCGGACCGGTCGAGTGCGGCGGCCGGATCTGGACCGTCGGGACCAACTGCGGCCCCGACGGGGTGGTCGAGCTCACCGCGGACGGCGCGGAGTGCAACTGCGACAGCAGGTACGTCGCGCGGCCGTGCATCGGCAACGAGAACTGGGGCGGCGTGGGCAGCGACTCCTGCCTCCCGCCGAGCCAGACGATCTCGGTCGTGTGCGAGGGCGAGGGCGGCCCCGCGCCCACGTGCGATGACGGCCTCCAGAACCAGGGCGAGACGGGCGTCGACTGCGGCGGCCCGTGCGCGCCCTGCGGCGGCGCCACGGTCGAGTTCTCGGAGCAGTTCACGCAGGGCTCGACGTCCGTCGAGCAGTGCGGCGCCTGGGACGCGTTCCGCGCGTCGCTCACGGGCTCGTACTCGTTCGTGACGATCCGCGGCAGCCAGGACCCCGACGGCGTGACCTGCACGGGCGCGGCGGCGAACACGCTCTGCCAGGCGCTCCACAGCGGGACGCCCACCGGGCCGATCGACTGCGACGGCCGGAGCTGGGCCGTCGGCACGGACTGCGGTCCGCCCGGCGTGGTCGAGATCTCCGCGAACGGCGATACGTGCGCGTGCAGCGACGGGTACATCGCGCGGCCGTGCATCGGCAACGAGAACTGGGGCGGCGTGGCCGGCAGCACCTGCTGGGCGTCGAGCCAGACGATCTCGGTCGTGTGCGGGGGCGAGGGCGGTCCTGTCCCCACGTGCGATGACGGCCTCCAGAACCAGGGCGAGACGGGCGTCGACTGCGGCGGCCCGTGCGCGCCCTGCGGTGGCACCACGGTCGAGTTCTCGCAGCAGTTCACCCAGGGCGAGGCGCCGGTCGAGCAGTGCGGCGCCTGGGACGCGTTCCGCGCGTCGCTCACGGGCTCGTACTCGTCCGTCACGCTCCGCGGCAGCCTGGATCCCGACGGGGTGACCTGCACGGGCGCGGCGGCGAACACGCTCTGCCAGGCGCTCCACGACGGGACGCCCACCGGGCCGATCGAGTGCGACGGCCGGACCTGGACCGTCGGGATCGGCTGCGGCCCCTGGGGGGTGGTCGAGCTCACGGCGGACGGCTTCGAGTGCAGCTGCAGCAGCACGTACGTCGCGCGGCCGTGCATCGGCATGGAGGCCTGGGGTGGGGTGAACAGCGACTCCTGCTTCCCGCCGAGCCAGACGATCTCGGTCGTGTGCGCGGGCGAGGGCGGCTCCGCCCCCACGTGCGACGACGGCATCCAGAACCAGGGCGAGGCGGGCGTCGACTGCGGCGGCCCGTGCGCGCCCTGCGACAGCGGCCTGTGCGACTCGGCGACCGAGGTCGAGTTCGATGGGCGCTGCTATTACCTGGATGGCTCGGGCGCCGCGTGCCAGGCCGGCTACACGCTGGCTCCGCAGAGTGTGCTGAACAGCATCGCGAACCGGTTCGCGGGCAAGACGTACAAGACCCAGCCGTCGGGCAACTGCTGCATCGCGCACAGCGAGCAATCGACCGAGCTCCAGGACTGGGGCATGGATTGGGATGCTTGCAACATGCCAGGCCCGTTCTCGACGGGCCCCATGCTGGGGGGCGCCGGCTGCACCGACGTGCTGATCGAGAGCGCGAACCAGCTCACGCTGTGCATGAGCCTGTGAGCGGCTCGTGACCGGCTGACGCGCGGCAGAGGGCGGCGCGGGGCCTCCGGGCGCCGCGCCGCTCTCGCCGCCTCCGCGGTCGACCTCGGCCGGGAGCGCGCTTGAGCCCTGCGCGTTCGGGTGAGGGCGACCTGGATCGTCAGGGGACGATCCAGGTCGCGTCAGCGACGACATCCGGTACACTGTGACGTCGAACGCCGGAGGACGGATGGCGCAGCTCGTTCTGGACAACCTGGAGCCGGAAATCGTGGAGAAGCTCGAGCTCCGCGCGAAACGGCTTGGCACGACCCCGGAGAAAGAAGCCTCGAGGCTGCTTCGCGAGCGGCTCTGCGCCGAGCCGGATCCGAGCATCGCCGAAGGGCGCGACTCGGGAGCGGGCGAGGCAGGATTGGATCCGCGGTTCGTGCGGCTGCACGGGTTTCTCGTCTTCAACGGCGAGATCGCGGCCGAGGACATCCCCGATCATCGCTCGGAACGCGACGAACGCATCGACGCGATCGTAAAGGGCTCCGGTGAAGGTCGCTTTTGACACGTCGGTGCTCGCCGCGGCCCTGGTCGCCTCGCACCGGGATCATGCGCGCGCCATGGTGTGGCTGAGCGCAGTGTCCGAAGGGACGCTCGACGGTGTGGTGAGCGTGCATGCACTCAGCGAGCTGTGGTCGGTTCTGACCAAGCTCGTCTCGTCGAGTGTCGCGTGCAACCGTCGGGAGCACAGCAGGTATCGCACCGAGCTCAGGAATGGAATCATGGGTTCGTTGTCGTGGCCCGCGTGCGCGCAGGTGAGAGCACCACGGACGGGGTGGGTACCAACCGCGAACGAGCTCGGATCGGACAAGAACTAGGCGGCAGGCGCTCCGGCCACGGCCGCGTTCCCGGCGGCGATCGCCCGCGGTGGGTCCCACGCGGGCTCCCGCATTGGATCGTTCGATCGATCGGATCGATCCAACCGCTCAGCGCTGCCCTGCCGGGAGCCCCATTTCCCGCGCGCTCCGCCGTCGCCGCGTGACGCCGTCCGCCTGGCACGCGCGGTGCTCGGGTAGCCGGCGCGAGAGGAACGACGCGAGATGAACGCCGCGCGAGGCCCGACCGTGGTGGGTCTCCGGCGCTCGCGCGAGCGCGAAATTGTCGGCTCCGAACGCGGTGTGCGTGGAAAGGCGAGGGTATCATCGATGATCATCAAGAGCATTCTCGGCGTGATCTCCCTGGCGGCGGCGCTCGCGCTCGGCGCGGGGTGCAGCTCCCCCTGCGCCGACGTCTGCGAGACGTTCGTCGGCAGGACCCAGAGCTGCGGTCTGGGAGGTCCCTCGGGGGACGCCGAGATCGACGCTTGCGCGGAGGCGCTTCAGGAGACGTATACGGACGACGCCTGCGACATGATGTCGAGCTCCATCGAGTCCCAGAGCTGTGAGAGCTTGAAGCAGAGCCTCTGCGGCGATCCGAGCACGGCCCAGCATTACAGGTGCGATTGATGCGCGCGAGCCGCAAGGAGGGATCGATGGAACGAGGGTATTGGCTCGGTTCGTGCGCCGCCGTGCTCTTCGCGCTTTCGCGCAGGAGAGTGGCGTGGAGCTGGCCGGGCGGGCGGTACGTCTCGATGTCGCTCCACGGCGGCGCGCGCGGCGAGGCGCCGCGGCTTGGCGTCGTCTACGGCACCGCCGCGCAGGCCGACGGGAAGCGGTAGATACCGCGGGTACAGCGCTCCTCGGCAGCGGGCGGCCGGGTGGCCGGATCTCACCGCATTGCCTGGAGGAGCTCCGGCCGATCACGCCGCGGAGGGCGCCATGCGGCCCGACGCCGATGCTCGCCCCGCGCGGCGCGCGCAGGGGTGCCGCGGGTGCCGCGGGTGGTGGCCGGATTTGAACATGTGTCCTCGGGAGGGGCCGAGCGCGCGCCCTGCGCCTGCTCCTCGGGCGGGGCGACCCGGAGCGAGGCGGCCTGCCCGCCCGCGCCGGCGCGAAAGGCCACGGCGGCGAGCCCGATCGCCGACGCCGCGGTGACGGCCGCACCGACCCGCCGCCAGCGGGGCCTGGGCGACGCACGGCCGCCCGCGGAAGCCGCGTCCGCCGCCGGCACCGACGGCCGCACGCCCACGGTCGTGGAGTCCAGCGTGATCGACAGCGCCGCCCGATCGCCCGGGAGCGTCGTGCTCGTCGCGCCGGCCAGCGGGGCCTCGCGGCCGAGCGGCAGGGTCGTGCCCGCCGCGTCCAGGGGCTCGCCCACCGCGGCCAGGCGGGGCTCCGCGTCCATATCGGCGATCACCGCCGCGAGCGCGGCCGCGAAGCTGCCGGCGGTCGGGAAGCGCTCTTCGGGGCGCCTGGCCATGGCGCGCGCGAGCAGTGCGTCGAGCGCGCGGACGGCGCTGGCCGGCAGCGCCAGCCCCTCGAGGCGCTGCGGCGCGTCGCGCAGGATGGCGCTCAAGACCGTGGCGGGGGCGCCGCTGCCGAAGGGGGAGCGGCCGGTGAGCAGCTCGAAGCCGAGGATGCCGAGCGAGAAGATGTCGCTGGCCGGGCCGAGCGGATCGCCGCGCAGCTGCTCGGGAGACATGTATGCGAGCGTGCCGACGATGCCGTCGGTGGACGCCTGGGCGAGCGCGCCCCGCGCGAGGCCGAAGTCCGCGACGAGCGCCTGCCCGTCGCGCCGCACCAGCACGTTCTCGGGCTTGAGATCGCGGTGGATGATCCCCTGGTCGTGCACCGCGGCGAGCCCGCTCGCCACCTGCTGGAGGAGCGAGAGCGCCCGCCTCGGCTCCAGGGCGCGCTCCAGGAGGACGGCCCGCAGCGTCTTGCCCTCGACGAGCTCCATCGTCAAAAAGCGCAGCCCGTCGGCCTCGCCCAGATCGAAGACGCGGCAGACGTTGGGGTGGGAGATCTTCCGCGCCAGCTTCAGCTCACGGCGGAAGCGCTCCACCACGACCGGCTCGCACGACGCGCCGGCGAGGAGGACCTTGACGGCGACCTCCTCGTCCACCGCGCGGTCCAGGGCGCGCCACACGGCGCCCATGCCGCCCGCGCCGAGCTGGGCGCGGAGCTCGAACCGACCGGCGATGACGTGCCCTGGGACGAGGGCGGCGACGGCGGCCGCGCCGGGGGCGGGGGGCGCGTGGGGGGCCGTCGATGCGCCGAGGACCGGTGGGGCGCCGGGCGCGGTCGGGATGTCGGACAGCTCGTGCTGCGGCATGATCAACCACGCAGACTACCCGAAAAGTGGGCTCGACCGGCAACGGTCGCGCTGCGCGGCGCGGCAGCGCTTGGGAGACCCGGTGAGATGGGTGAGGGGAGGAGCGGTGAGGTGGGCTGACGCGCCTCGGGCCGATGCTGCGCGGGGCCCGGCCGCCGACGCGGAGCACCTGGCGCTCCTCGAGCACGCGCAGCAGCTTGACCTGCGTGGCCTTGGGCAGCTCGCCCACCTCGTCGAGGAACACCGTGCCCCCGTCGGCGGCCTCGAACAGCCCAGGCTTCGCCTGCAGCGCCCCGGTGAAGGCGCCCTTCTCGTGCCCGAAGAGCTCGCTCTCCAGCAGCGTCTCCGACAGGGCCGCGCAGTTGAGCCCGAGGAAGGGCCCCCGCGCGCGGGCAGGCGAAGAGCGGCGGTGGATGGCCCGGGCCAGCACCTCCTTGCCGGTGCCGGTCTCGCCCAGCAAAAGGACGCTGATGAGGCCCGGGGCGGCGAGGGAAGCCTGCTCGTAGAGCGCGCGCATCGCCGGGTCCCGGAGGACGAGGTCGCCGCCGTCCGGCGGCGCGGCGGGGCGGCCAGGGCCGGCCGGAGGCGCGCTCACGGCCGCCTCGGCCAGGCGGACGACGATCAGGGCGGAGCCCAGGGTGATGCAGTCGCCCGGCGCGATCTCGATGGTCTGCCCGGAGACCTGCCGCATGTCCTCCGTCTTCCCTGTCTCGATGGGCAGGCGCGCCTGGTCGGCGCGCGCGGCGCGCACGGAGATCGGGTTGGTGCCGCCGAGATCCTCGATCCGGAGCGGGGGATCGAGGTGCAGGACGGCGTGCCGGCGCGAGACGGACGCGTGGTTGATGCAGATGCCGTTCTCGGAGGAGCGGCCGATCGAGACCGAGCCGCCCGGCGGCAGCGGGTGGACCACGACGGCGTCGCCGGCGAAGACCACGAGCTCCCGCGCCGCAGGAGAGCGCGGGTCCCCGGCCGCGGGGCGATCGCCCGCGGGCGCCGCCCCGGCCGGTGAATGACGGCCTGAACGATCCGATGTCACCGGGTCGTTCTACCACCAGCGCAGGCGCGCTGGGACCGGCGCGCGCTCGCGAGCCCCGTCGAGCGCGGGGCCGCCTCAGCGGGCCACGCCGGCGGCCTCGAACACGCCCCGGTACGCGTCGTCCACCCCGATGTCGCACCCCACCGACGAGAGCGCAGCGCGATCGCCGGGGCCATAGACCCGAAGCACCCAGCTCCCGTCGGCCTGGCGCGCGAAGACCTCGATGCGCGGCGCCTTCTGCGACGCCAGGACGACCTCCCGGATCGACGCCACGGTCTGGTAATGCGCGAACTTGTCGCCGCGGTCGTACGCCTCGCTCGAATCGGAGAGCACCTCGACCACGAGGACCGGATTCAGGAGCGTGTCGCGCCGCTCGTCCTCGAACTCGGGGCGGCCGCAGACGACGGAGCCGTCCGGGTAGACGTAGCGGTCCGCGGAGGGGATCTTGATGCGCATGTCGGAGCTCAGCGCGATGCACCCGCCCTCGCCCAGCGCGTTGCCGAGCAGCCGGCCGATGTTCGCGGCGACGGCGCTGTGCTCGAAGGTGCCGCCGGACATCGCGAAGATCTCGCCGGCGGCGTACTCGTGCCTCACCTCCGATGCGCGCTCGAGCTCGAGGTACTCCTCCGGCGAGAGCTTCCGTCGCGATGCCGCCACGCCCATGTGCGACAGTGTCGCGTGGCGGGCCGGAGATGTCCACGCGCAGCCGGGCGAGCCGCCGCGGGGGCGCCGGGGCGCAGGGCGCGGGACCGTCCACCTCTCCCGCCGCTTTTGATACCGTCGTCCGGCGATGGACCGCACGCTCGTCGACGAGGGCAGCTCCTCCCGCGACCCGGGCGTCGTGCCGCTGCCCCCGGGCGGGCTCGCGCACGTCCCCGGCGACGTGCTCGACCGCCGCTACCGGCTCCGCGTCCGGCTCGGCCGCGGCGGCTTCGGCGACGTGTGGCGCGCCGAGGAGCTCCTGCCCGACGGCGCCCCGTTCCGCGAGGTCGCCCTCAAGCTCCTCGTCTCGGACTTCGCCGACGCCGCGGACTGGGCCGACGAGGCCAAGCTCCTCGCCTCGTTCCGGCACCCCTCGCTCGTCACGATCTACGCCGCCGGCATCCTCCACGGCGCCCCGAGGACCCCGTTCGTCTCGATGGAGCTCCTCGAGGGCAGGAACCTCGCCGACCTCATCCGCTTCCGCCGCCGCATCCCCTGGCGCCGCGTCGTCGCCTGGGCCCGTGACGTCGCCGGCGCGCTCGACGTCATCCACGCGCGCGGCGTCGTCCACCTCGACCTCAAGCCCGCCAACCTGTTCCTCACCCAGGACGGCGCCCTCAAGGTCCTCGACTTCGGCATCTCGCGGCGCGCAGGCCCCTCGCCCGGCGGCCCCCTCTCGCGCGCCCCCGGCGCTCCCCCGGCCGTCAGCGTCGGCGGCGGCAGCGGCCGCGCCGCCGGCAGCGCCGACGGCGGCAGCGACGGCGCCGGCGGCGGCGACCTCGGCACCGCCGCCTTCCTCGCCGAGCGCGACGTCTACGCCTCCACCCGCCGCGCCTTCGTCGGCGCGGACAGCCCCGCCGCCGCGCGCAGCGTCATCGGCACGCCCGGCTTCATGGCCCCCGAGGTGCTCGAGATGGCCGAGCCCTCCGCCGCCACCGACGCCTACGCCCTCGCCGTCTGCATCGCGCAGCTCACGACCGGGCGCCTCCCGCACGCCGTGCCCGACGAGCCGGCCGACGGCTCCGACGCGGCGAGCGTCTCCGCCTGGTGGACCGAGCTCCGCGCCGCGACCCTGCGCGGCGCCATGCGCGACCTCGCGGCCGACCCGGCGCGCCTGCCGCGCGGCCTGCTCGCGCTCCTCCGGCGCCTGCTCTCGGTGGACCCCGCGCACCGGCGCGTCGCGCCGGGGCGGCTGAAGCAGCTGCTCGACGAGGTCTGGGAGCGCCCCCACGGCGTCCCGGACCGGCCGTACAAGGGGCTCGCCCCCCTCTCGGCCACCGACGAGGGGCTCCTGTTCGGGCGCGACGACGACATCGCGCGCCTCGGGCGCGAGCTCGAGTTCGAGCCGTGCCTCGTCCTCCAGGGGCCCCGCGGCTCCGGCAAGTCGTCGCTCGCCTCCGCCGGCCTCGTGCCCCACCTCGCCCGCCGCCACGCCGACCACAAGGACGACTGGATCGAGGCGCGCGTCAGCCCCGAAGGCGACCCGGACGGCGCACTCGCCCGCGCGCTCGCCGCCGTCTCCCCCGAGCTCGAGGCCGCCGACCTCGCCGCGCTCACCCGGTTCTGCATGGCGTCCGCCGTCGGGGTCGCGCTCGTCGTCGACCCGATCGCGCCCCTCGGCGACGGGCGGCTCGCCGCCCTCGTGGGCGCGCTCGCGACCGGCGAGGCGCGGCGCGGGCTCCGGCTCATCGGCGTGCTCGACGAGGCCGACGAGCGCGCCGCCGCCCTCCTCGCCTCGCCGGCCGGCGAGGGCCTCCGGGCGGCGCTGCGCTACGTGGGGCCGCCGGCCGCCGCCGCCGTGAAGGACCTCGTCGCCGGCCCCGCCAGGCTCGCCGGCGCCGAGGTGCGCGGCCTCGCCCAGGTCGAGGCCGAGGTGCGGCGCGAGCTCCGGAGCGGCGGCGCCGCCCTCTCGTTCGTGGCGCTCGCCCTCGCCGACTGGTGGGCCGCCGCGCGCGACGAGCGCGGCGCCCTCACCGGCGAGGCGTGGCAGGCCCTCGGCGGCGTGCGCGGCGCCCTCGCGCGGCACGCCGACGCCGCCGCCCTGGCCCTCACCCCGGAGGACCGCGCGATCGCCGACGAAGCGCTGCTCCGCCTCGGCGCCGTCGACGGGTCGCGCGTCCGCTGGGTCGAGGCGGAGCTCGTCGAGACCGTGGGCGCCCCGCCCGCCGACACGGCCCGGGTCCTCGGCGCCCTCGAGCGCGCGCGCCTGCTCGTCCGCCGCGACCTCCGGGTGGAGCTCGCCCACGAGGCGCTCGTCGCAGGCTGGCCGCACCTCGCGTCCACCCGCGCGCTGCACATGGACCGGCTCATCCTGCTCGAGCGGCTCCGCGAGGCCGCCGACGTGTGGGATCGCTCCGGCGAGAACCCCGATTTCCTGCTGCGCCGCGACCTGCTCGACCAGGTGAGCGCGGGCGCCGCCCTCGCCTCGCGGCTGCCGCGGCGCGAGCAGGCCCTCGTGCGCGAGAGCCTCCGGCGCGCCCGCCGCCAGCGCGCCAAGAAGCTCGGCGCGGCCGCGGCGCTCGGGCTCGCCGCCGCGTCGGCGTTCGCGGCGGAGCGGTGGGCCTCGGCGCGCCAGGCGAGCGCCGAGGCGGCGCGCCGCGCGGCCGAGGAGCGCGCCGACCTCGCCGAGCTCATCGGCAAGGCGCGCCGCACCGAGGACCCGTACCACCGCGCCGCGTGGATCGCCGCGGCGCTCTCCCGGCGCGCGGACGACGCGGCGCTGCCGCTCGACCTCGCGACCGCGGCCATGGGCCTGCCGCGCGCGCACTTCCTGACGGTCGACAGCGTGGTGGGCCCGGCGCTGCCGTGGGACGACCGCTGGGTCGTCGTTGGCGGCCCCGGCGGCGCCCTGCTCGTCGCCGACCTGCGCCCGCCCGACCCGGAGGTCATCGACGACGTCGCGCTCGACGTCGATCCGGAGAGCGTCGACCGCGCCAAGACGCCGCGCGTGATCGCGCTCCGGCCGCACGACGCGCCGCACGTCGAGCGCGTGCCGTTCGCGTTCGACACGGCGGTGGCGACGCGCTCGGTCACGGGCGAGGTCCGCGTCTTCCGGCTGCGGGAGGACGGCACGGTCGCGCTCGCCGCCATCGCGCCGGTGCGGTGCAGCAGCGCCGTGCACGCGGCCGAGGCGGCGCCCGTCCTCGCGTGCTCGACCGACGGCGGCATCGCGCGCTGGGACCTGCGGCGCGGCGGCGGCGCCGGCGCGGTCGACCGCCACCCGTTCCGCGGCAACGTGCTCGGCGTCTCGCCCGACGGCGCCCGCGTGGCGGCGGTGCTCGGGCGCCGGGCGCTGCTCTGGGGGCCGGAGGGCGGCGCGGGCGCCGAGATCACCCTGAGCGCGCCCGCCGTGCTCGGGCGCTTCAGCCCGCGCGACCCCGCGATCGCGCTCGTGCAGCAGAGCAGGACGTCGATCTACGCCTTCGACCGGCCCGAGGCGCCGCTCCTCGAGCTCGACACCGACCCGGCGCCCGCGTCGGCGCGCTGGGACGCGGGCGGGCTCGATCTGGGCGTCTGCGGCGGCGGCGGCAGCGTCTGGCACTACCTCCGGAAGGGCGGCCGCGCCCCGGGCGACGCGCCGCCCGAGGGCTCGCCGTGCGAGGCGCCCCCGGGCCAGCGCGCGCCGCGGCCGCTGCGCGCGCGCGGCGACGCGGCCGACATCGCCGAGCGCGACGTCGGCCCGCACGGGCTCGTCGGCGGGTGGCGGCTGCCGGACCGCCGCGTGCTCACGCGCGACCTCATCCTGTTCAGCCCGGGCCCGCCCGCCGCGGAGCGCTTCCTCCGGTTCGAGGGGCAGGGCCCGGCGGGCGGCGCGGAGGGCCGCGAGCCGGGCGCCTCGGCCGCCGCGGTGCTGCGGCGCGGGGGCGCGGTGGCCTTCCAGATCGGCGGCGAGGTGCGCCTCTACGACGAGGGGTCGCGGCGCCGCACGGCCGCGCGGCGGGGCCATCTGCTGCGCGCCTGCGACGACGGCCGCCTGCTCGCGTACCGCAAAGACGAGGGGGTGTGGACGCTGTTCGACGCGGCGACCGGGGCGACCGTCGAGGCGGTGCCGAGGGCGCCCGCGCTCGTGCTCGGCGTCGACGCCGCCTGCCGGACGCTGTTCACGCAGGAGCTCGACGGCAACCTCGTGGCGACGTCGCTCCGCGACCTGTCGTCGCGCACGATCGCGGTGACCGACGGCTACGTCTACGAGGCGCGCCCGAGCCCCGCGCGCGGCGGCGTGGGCCCGGGGCTGTGGCTCGCGTTCAGCTCGGGCGCGGTGGCGCGCATCGACGAGGCGCGGGGGGAGGTGCGGGTGCTCGGGTACGCGACGCCGCGGGCGACCGCGATCGCCGACGGCCCGCTGCCGGGCGACGTGGCGTTCGCGGACGCGACCGGCGTCGTCCTGGTCCGCCGCGCCGGCCTCGCGGAGCGGGTGCTCGAGGGCGTGAGCGGGGCGGAGTGGGAGGACCTGTCCGTGGCGCCGGACGGCAGGACGATGCTGCTCGCGTCGGCGGACCGGATCGCGGTGCTCGACCTGGAGCGGCGCGAGATCGTCGGCGCCATGCCGTCGGAGGGCCGCGAGCGGCTCGCGGCGTGGGACGCCGAGGGCTCGGCGCTCTCCTGGTCGTTCGGCCGCGTGGGCGGGCCGGTCGGCGTCGTGGTGCCCCGGGGCCTGCCGCTGGCCCAGCGCGTGGGCGAGGCGGTGTCGAACCTCAGGGCCGAGGGCAAGCGGCTCGTGGCGCGCCACGAATGACCGTGACCCGCGTCACGGATGTCACGGATGGCGCGGATGTCACGGATGTCACGGATGTCACGGATGTCACGGATGAAGATGCGGTATTTGGGACCGCCAAGGTAAAAACCTTGTAGGGCGCGCGCTCACCTCCGGGGCCGCGAGGGAGCAGAAGGGATTGGCTCCCGTCCGAGGACGCCGTACGCTGCGCCCATCGTGCCCGCGTCCGAACCGAGCCAGGGTGCCTCGCTTTTCCTCTGCATCACCTTCTTCCCGAGCGAGCGGATGGCCACCGCGGTGCTGCGTCTGGTGTCCAGTTTCTGCGCCATGGTGCTGGACGACGCGAACGTGAGCTCGCGGTTTTACATGGCCGCGCACGAGCTCGCCGAGAATATCACCAAGTATTCGACCGGCCCCCGCGTCAGCCTGGAGCTCGTGATGGAGGAGGCCGAGAGCTCTTGTATCCTGAAGATCCGCGCGCGAAACGAGGCCTCTCCGGAGCAGCTGCGCGAGGTGGAGAGGCGGCTCTTCGCGCTGAAGACCGCGAGCGACCCGGTGAAGCACTATGACGATCTCATCAGCGAGACGGCGATGCTCGAGGGGGTGTCGGGGCTCGGCCTCGCGCGGGTGCGCGCCGAGGGCGGGCTCGACGTGGACTACAAGATCGAAGGCAACGAGCTGACGATCACCGCGCACGCGCCGGTCGAGAGATGGAGGGCAGATTGAGCAGCTTGAAGGTCGAGTCGGTCGTTACGGACAGCTTCGGGATCGAGCCGAGCCTGCGGGAGGACACCCTCAGCGTCAAGCTCACCGGCACGGGCGACATGGCGGCCGCCGCGCCGCTCGGCTCCTATTTCAAGACCCTCCAGGCGGAGGTGATACGCCTGTCCGTGAGCGCCGTCGAGTTCGACGTGCGGGCCCTCTACTTCCTGAACTCGAGCTGTCTCAAGGCGTTCATCAGCTTCATCTGCGGGCTCGCGGGCCAGGGGCTCAAGTGCAAGATACAGTTCCTCACCGACGCGAAGCTCGGCTGGCAGCGGCGGAGCCTGACGGCGCTCGAGCGCATGTCCCCGGAGCTCGTCTCCATCGCCGATACCTGAGCCGAGAGCCAGAGGCATGAGCAAGAAGCGCCGGACGATCGCCCTCTTGATGGATTACGTACGAGGTGAGTACCAGTCCGAGGTGCGCTTCGGGGTCGAGCGCGCCGCCGAGGCGCACGACGTCAACCTCGTGATCGCCTTCGGCGAGACGCTCGCCTTGCCCGGGTCGCCCGGCGCGGCCCAGAACAGCATCTATCACCTCATCGGCCCGGAGACGGTCGACGGCGTCATCGTCGCCTCGACCACGCTGTGCCACCACGTCGGCGTCGACGGGATGCAGCGGTTCTGCCGGTCCTACGCGCCGCTGCCCGTCTGCAGCATCGGGGTGGCGATCGACGGCGTCCCGAGCCTCGTCGTCGACAACGCCCTCGGGATCGAGATGGCGGTCGGCCACATGGTCGAGCGCCACGGGCTCCGGCGCGTCGCGTGCATCGCCGGGCCGGCGAGCAACGAGGAGGCGGACGTGCGCTCCGGCGCCTACTGGCGGGCGCTCGCCGCCCGATCGCTGCCCGCCGACGAGCGCCTGTTCGCGTGCGGCGCGTTCACGATCGACTCCGGGCGCGCCGCCATGCGCGAGATCCTGGATCGCGGGGTGGAGCTCGACGCCGTGATCGCCGCCAACGACGCCATGGCCCTCGGCGCGATCGACGCCCTCCGGGCGCGCGGCCTCGACGTCCCGGAGGACGTCCTCGTGTGCGGCTTCGACGACGCGGTCATCGCGCGCTTCACGAAGCCGTCGATGTCCACGATCCGCCAGCCGATCAAGCGGCTCGGGGCGCGCGCCGTCGACACGCTGATGCGCATGATCGACGGCGCGCCGGTCCCGGACTGCGACCTCTTCCCGGTCGAGCTCACGCTGCGCGAGTCCTGCGGCTGCGGCAGCCCGGTGGGCGCGGCGGGCGCGCCCCTGAGCAGGGGGCCCCGCGCGGCGCCCCCGCCCGCCGGCGAGCGCGACGCGCTCTCGCGCGCCCTCGAGAAGAGCGTCGCGATCCCGGCGGGCTCGCTCCACGGCTGGGCCGGCGAGCTCCTGTCGGCGCTGGACGACGAGATCGCCGGCCAGGAGGGCCGGTTCCTGCGCGCCCTCGAGGCGATCCTCGACGCGGCGGGGCGCGAGGGCGCGAACCTGGAGCACTTCCAGGGCGTCGTCACGCTGCTCCGCGAGCGGCTCGGCCGCCGGCCCGACGGCCGGCGCGACGGGGCGCTGGAGGAGACGCTCGAGCAGCTCTGGCACGCCGCGCGCGTGCTCGTCGCGGGCGCGTCCGTGCGGGCCGAGGGGCAGCAGCGGCTCAGCGTGGAGCTCGCGTCGCTCTACCTCAGCTGGAGCTCGCGGAGCTTCTCGACCTGCCTGAGCCTGCCCGTCCTGCGGCGCATGATGGCGTCGGAGCTGCCGCGGATGCAGTTCTCGCGGGTCGCGGTGTCGCTCTACGACGACCCGCACCGCGCCACCATGGTGCCGCTCTTCCTGATGAAGGACGGCCTAGAGGTCGAGCCGCCGCCCGCGAGCTTCCCGGCCCGCCGCCTCGCGCCCGAAGGGTTTCTGGGCGACGGGGAGCGAAGGAGCGTGATCGCGCTGTCGGTCGCGTTCGGCGACGCGGAGAAGTTCGGCGTCGCGGTGCTCAACAGCGGCGCGAACGAGCTTGTCTATGACGCGCTGCGCCTCCAGATCGGCTCTGCGGTCAAGGCCGCGGCGCTGCACTGGGAGGTCGTCCGGCAGGTGGAGCTGCGCGAGCGGCTGGAGCAGGAGAAGGTCCGCCAGGAGAGCGCCGTCGCGGCGCGGATCCAGACCACGCTGGTGCCGGCGCAGCTCGCGGTCGAGGGGCTCGAGCTCGCCGCGGTCATGAAGCCGGCGGCCACGGTCGGGGGCGACTACTACGATGTCATCGCGACGCCCGAGGGCGGGTGGCTCGGGATCGGCGACGTCGCCGGGCACGGGCTCGCGGCCGGGCTCGTGATGCTGATGATCCAGAGCATGATCTCGGCCCTGACGCGCACCGACCCGAACGCCAGCCCGAGCGACATCCTCTCCGCGGTCAACGCGGCGGTCTACGAGAACGTCCGCAGCCGGCTGAAGCGGGACGAGCACGCGACGCTCTTGCTCCTCCGGTACGAGCGGAGCGGCCGGGTGACGTTCGCGGGGGCGCACGACGACATCATCGTGTGGCGCGCGCGCACCCGCCGCTGCGTGTGCATCCAGAGCTCGGGCGTCTGGATCGGCGCGCTGCCCGCCATCGACGCGATGACGCGAGACGCCGAGTTCTCCCTGGAGGACGGCGACATCCTCGTGCTGTACAGCGACGGCGTGACGGAGGCGCGCAACTGCCACCGGGAGCAGTTCGGCCTCGAGCGGCTGTGCTCTACCATCGAGTCTTCCCAGCACGCCCCGTCCGACGCGATCCGCGACCGGATCCTGAGGGAGGTCGAGGGCTGGTGCCCGAGCCCCGATGACGACATCACGGTCGTCGTGGCGAGGTACAGCGCGCCCCGGGCGCTCTCGCTCCAGTCCGCCGGCTTTCCTACATGAGCGCTACCCCACGCGAGGGCGGAAGGGACTGGATTCGGGCCGAGAACCACGTAGGATGCGTCAATCGTGCCAGTGTCCGAACCGAGCAGCAGCGGGTCACTGTTCCTGTGCATCACGTTCTATCCGACCGAGCGCATGGCGGGCAGCGTGCTCCGCCTGGTGTCCAGCTTCTGCAGCATGGTGCTCGACGACCCGAACGTGAGCTCGCGGTTCTACATGGCCGCGCACGAGCTCGCGGAGAACGTCATCAAGTACTCCTCCGGCCCGCGGGTCAGCCTCGAGCTCGCGCTGGAGGAGAGCGAGAGCTCGTGCGTCATGAAGATCTGCGCGCGCAACGAGGCCTCTCCGGAGCGGCTGCGCGAGGTGGAGAGGCGGCTGTTCGAGCTGAAGACAGCGACGGATCCGGTGAAGCATTATGACGACCTCATCTGTGAGACAGCGATGGTAGAAGGGGTGTCGGGGCTCGGCCTCGCGCGGGTGCGCGCCGAGGGCGGGCTCGACGTGGATTACAAGATCGAGGGCAACGAGCTGACGATCATCGCGCACGCGCCGGTCGGGAGGTGGAGGGGGGATGAGCGCCTTAAGGGTTGAGCCCGTCGTCACGGACAGCTTCGGGGCCGAGCCGGTCCTGAGGGAGGACACCCTCACCGTCAAGCTCACCGGCACGGGCGACATGGCGGCGGTCGCGCCGCTCGGCTTCTTCCTCAAGGAGCTCCAGTCCGAGGCGCTGCGCCTGCGCGTCGGCGCCGTCGCGTTCGACGTGAGGGCCCTTTATTTCCTGAACTCGAGCTGTCTCAAGGCGCTCATCAGCTTCATCTCCGGTGTCGCGGGCCAGGGGCTCAGGTGCAAGATCGAGTTCCTCACCGACGCGCGGCTCGGGTGGCAGCGGCGGAGCCTGACGGCGCTCGAGCGCATGTCTCCGGAGCTCGTCTCCATCGCCGATGCCTGACCGAGAGCCGCGGGCCATGAGCAAGAAGCGCCGGACGATCGCCCTCCTGATGGATTACGTGGGCGGGGACTACCAGTCCGAGGTGCGCTTCGGGGTCGAGCGCGCCGCCGAGGCGCACGACGTCGATCTCCTGGTCGCCTTCGGCGAGACGCTCGCGCTGCCCGGGGAGACGGCCGCGGCCCAGAACAGCATCTATCACCTCATCGGCTCGCAGACGGTCGACGGCATCATCATCGCGTCGGCCACCCTGTGCCATCACATCGGCATCGAGGGGATGCGGGAGTTCTGCCGCGCTTACGCGCCGTTGCCCGTCTTCAGCATCGGGATGGCGATAGAGGGCATCCCGAGCCTCATCGTCGACAACGCCTTCGGGATCGAGCTCGCGGTCGCGCACATGGTCGACGCCCACGGGCGCCGGCGCGTCGCGTACATCGGCGGTCCCGCCAACAACGAGGAGGCGAAGGCGCGGGCCGACGCGTACTGGAGCGCGCTCGCGGCGCGCGGCGCGCCGCTCGACGAGCGCCTCTTCGCGCTCGGCGCGTTCACGATCGACAGCGGCAGGACCGCCATGCGCGAGCTGCTCTCGCGCGGGGGCGACCCGGACGCCGTGGTCGCCGCCAACGACAAGATGGCCCTCGGGGCCATGGAGCTGCTCAAGGAGCTCGGGATCCGCGTCCCGCAGGACATCCTCATGTCCGGCTTCGACGACGCGGTCATCGCGCGCTTCTCCAAGCCGTCGCTGACCACCGTCCGCCAGCCCATGAAGCGGCTCGGGGCCCTCGCGGTGGACAGCTTGGTGCGCATGCTCGACGGCGAGGAGGTCGAGGACGTGGGGCTCCTGGAGGTCGAGCTGACGTGCCGCGAGTCCTGCGGCTGCGGCGTCCAGGCGAGCGCCTCGCTCCCGCCGCCGGGCAGCTCGACGCGGGGCGGGGCGTCGCTGATCGCCGGACAGCGGGAGTCGCTGGAGCGCGCGCTCCGGCGGAGCGTGTCGATCCCGACCGGCTCGCTCGACGGCTGGCCCGGCGATCTCCTGTCGGCGCTGGAGGACGAGCTCGCGGGGAAGGAGGGCCGCTTCCTGTACGCGCTCGAGGCGCTCCTCGACGCGGCGGGGCGGGCGGGGGCGATCCTCGATCACTTCCAGGGCGCGATCGCGGTGCTCCGCGAGCGGCTCCTCCGGCCGGCCGAGGACGGCGGCGCCCTCCACGACGCCCTCGAGCGGCTCTGGCACGCCTCGCGCATCGTCATCGGGAGCGCGTCGGTGCGCGTCGAAGGCGAGCGGCGCCTCAACGTGGAGCTCGCGTCGACGTACCTCAGCTGGAGCGCGCGGAGCTTCTCGACCTGCCTGAGCCTGCCGATCCTGAAGCGCGTCATGGCGTCGGAGCTGCCCGCCCTCGGGTTCTCGCGCGTCGCCGTGTCGCTGTACGACAGCGCGCCGGACGCGCAGGAGACCACCATGAAGGCGCTCTTCCTCATGGAGGGCGGCCGCGAGGTGGAGCCGCCGCCCGCGAGCTTCCCGGCCTGGCTCCTCGCGCCCGAGGGGTTCCTGAGCGGGGGAGAGCGCAACACCATGATCGCGATCCCGGTCGCCTTCGGCGATCTCGAGAAGTTCGGCGTCGCGGTGCTCAACAGCGGCGCGCACGAGCTTGTCTATGACGCGCTGCGCCTCCAGATCGGCTCCGCGGTCAAGGCCGCGGCGCTGCACCGGGAGATGATCCGGCAGGTGGAGCTGCGCGAGCGGCTGGAGCAGGAGAAGGTCCGCCAGGAGAGCGTCGTCGCGGCGCGGATCCAGACCACGCTGGTCCCGGATCGGCTCTCGGTCGAGGGGCTCGAGCTCTGCGCCGTCATGAAGCCGGCGGCCGCGGTCGGCGGCGACTATTACGACGTGCTCGCGACCGCCGAGGGCGGGTGGCTCGGGATCGGCGACGTCGCGGGGCACGGGCTCGCGGCGGGGCTCGTGATGCTGATGATCCAGAGCATGGTCTCGGCCCTGACGCGCCGGGACCCGGGGGCGAGCCCGGCCCGGCTGATCTCGGCGGTCAACGCCGCGGTGTACGAGAACGTCCGCGGCCGGCTGCTGCGGGACGAGCACGCGACGCTGCTGCTCCTCCGGTACGAGCGGAGCGGCCGGGTGACGTTCGCGGGGGCGCACGACGACATCATCGTGTGCCGCGCGCGCACCCGCCGCTGCGTGTGCATCCAGAGCACGGGCGTCTGGATCGGCGCGCTGCCCACCATCGACGCGCTGACAAGAGACGACGAGCTCTTCCTGGAGGACGGCGACGTCCTCGTGCTGTACAGCGACGGGGTGACGGAGGCGCGCGACGCCCACCATGAGCAGTTCGGCCTCGAGCGGCTCTGCACCGCCGTCGAGTCGGCCCAGTCCGCGCCCGTCTCGGCCATCCGCGATCGGATCTTGAACGAGGTCGAGGGCTGGTGCCCGAGCCCGGACGACGACATCACCATCGTCGTGGCGAGGTACCGCGCGCCCCAGTAGCCCCGGCGCTCGCGGTCGCGGGTTTGGTCACAGGATCGTACGGCGGACCCATGGGGATTGGCTCCACTGCGAGAACCACGTACGCTGGTCGGGCCGTGTCAGCCTCCGGACCGAGCCAGGGCCGCTCACCGTTCTCGCGCGTCACGCTCTTTCGGAGTGAACGGATGGCCAGCGCGGCGGTGCGGTCGCTCGCCGCGCGCGCCGGTCGGGAGATGGAGGGTCGATGAGCAGCTTGCGGGTTGAGCCTGTCGTCACGGACAGCTTCGGGATCGAGCCGAGCCTGAGGGGCGACGCCCTCAGCGTCAGGCTCAGCGGGACAGGCGACATGGCGGCGGCGCCGCCGCTCGGCATCTGCCTCAAGGACCTCCAGGTGGAGGTCGTGCGCCTCTCCATCCCGGCCGTCGAGTTCGACGTGAGGCCCCTTTATTTCCTGAACTCGAGCTGTCTGAAGGCGTTCATCAGCTTCATCTGCGGCCTCGCGGGCCAGGGCGCGAAGAGCAAGGTGGTGTTCGTCACGGACGCGCGGCTCGGCTGGCAGCGGCGGTGCCTGGCGGCGATCGAGCGCATGTCCCCGGAGCTGGTCTCGATCGTGGACGCCTGAGCCGGGGGCCCGAGGACATGACGAAGCGCCGGACGATCGCCCTCGTGATGGATTATCTGCGCGGAGAGTACCAGTCCGCGATGCGGGTCGCGATCGAGCGCGCGGCCGAGGCGCACGACGTCAATCTCGTGATCGCCGTCGGCGAGGTGCTGACCGGCCACAGCCCCTCCGAGGTCGCCCAGCGGACCATCTACCACCTCGTCGGCCCGGAGGCGGTCGACGGCGTCGTGATCGCCTCGCCGACGCTCGGCAATTATGTCGGCGTCGAGGGGGTGCAGCGCTTCTGTGACTATTACGCGCCGCTGCCCGTGTGCAGCATCGGGATCCCGATCCCCGGCGTGCCGAGCATCCTCGTCGACAACGCCCTCGGGATCGAGATGGCGGCGGGCCACCTGCTCGACGACCACGGCTGCCGGCGCCTCGCCTACATCGGCGGTCCGGACAGCAACGGAGAGGCGCGGCTCCGCGCCGAGGCGTTCCGGAGGGCGCTCGCCGCGCGCGAGCTGCCCTGCGACGAGCGCCTCGTCGCGGCCGGCGAGTTCACGATCGAGACCGGCCGGGCCGCGATGGCCGAGATCCTGGCCCGCGGGGTCGAGCTCGACGCGGTGGTCGCCGCCAACGACAACATGGCCCTCGGCGCGATCGAGGTCCTGATGGCGGCCGGCCGCGCCGTCCCGCGGGACGTCCTCGTGTGCGGCTTCGACGACGTCGGCGTGGCGCGGTACGCGAAGCCGTCGCTCACCACGGTGCGCCAGCCGATCAAGCGGCTCGGGGAGCTCGCGCTCGAGACGGTCCTGCGCATGCTCGACGGCGAGCGCGTCCCCGAGCGGACCACGCAGGAGATCGAGCTCACGCGGCGCGAGTCGTGCGGCTGCTCGTACCAGGCCGTCGTCTTCATGCGACCGGTCACGGACCCGCCGCCGCGCCTCGGTGCGCTCTCGCTCGGCGGCCGCCGCGACGAGCTGGAGCGCGCGCTGGAGCGCGCCGTGGGCGTCTCGGCGGCGTCGCTCGCCGGCTGGTCCGGCGAGCTCCTGTCGGCGCTGGAGGAGGAGCTCGAGGGGACCGAGGGGCGCTTCTTGCACGTGCTGGAGCGGCTGCTCGACGCGGCGGCGCGCGAGGGGGTGTTCCTCGACCTGTTCCAGGGCGTGATCAGCCTGCTGCGCGCGCGGCTCCGCCGGCCCGCCGTGGACCCGGTCGGGGCCGCCGCGAACGAGACCCTGGAGCAGCTCTGGCACGCGGCCCGCATCCTCATCGGGAGCGCGTCCGTGCGCGCCGAGGGGCGCCATCGCCTCGACGTCGAGGTCGCCTCGATCGGCCTGAACTGGAGCGCGAGGTGGTTCTCGACGTCCCTGAGCCTCCCCCTCTTCCGGCGGATGCTGGCCTCGGAGATGCCGAGGCTGCTCTTCACGCGCGTCGCCGTCTCGCTCTACGACGACGCCCAGCGCGACACCCTGAAGACGCTCTTTCTGATGCAGGACGGCCGCGAGGTGGAGCCGCCCGAGGAGAGCTTCCCGGTGCACGCCCTCGCGCCGCCCGGGTTCCTGAGCTCGCGCGAGCGCAGGAGCACCGTCGTGATGCCGATCATCTTCGGCGACGCCGACTATTTCGGGATCATCGCGCTCAACAGCGGCGTGAACGAGATGGTGTACGACGCCATGCGGCTCCAGGTCGGCTCCGCGGTGAAGACGGTGTCGCTGCACCGGGAGATGGTCCGCCAGGTGGAGCTGCGCGAGCGGCTGGAGCAGGAGAGCGAGCGGCAGGAGACGGCGCTCGCGGCGCGGCTCCAGACCACGCTGGTGCCGGAGCGGCTCGAGGTCGAGGGGCTGGAGCTCAGCGCGATCATGACGCCGGCCGCCGAGGTGGGGGGCGATTATTACGATGTCATCCCGACGCCCGGGGGCGGGTGGCTCGGGATCGGCGACGTCGCGGGGCACGGGCTCGCGGCGGGGCTCGTGATGCTGATGATCCAGAGCATGGTCTCGGCGCTGACGAGCCGGGAGCCTGGCGCGAGCCCGAGCGAGCTGCTCGCGGCGCTCAACAAGGCGGTGTTCAAGAACGTCCGCGACCGGCTGAAGCGGGACGAGCACGCGACGCTCTTGCTCCTCCGGTACGAGCGGAGCGGCCGGGTGACGTTCGCTGGGGCGCACGACGACATCATCGTGTGCTCGGCGCGGACGCGGCGGTGCGTGTGCATTCCGAGCTCGGGTGTCTGGGTCGGCGTGCTGCCCGCCATCGACGCGGCGACGCGGGACGCCGAGTTCTTCCTGGAGGACGGGGACGTCCTCGTGCTCTACAGCGACGGCGTGACGGAGGCCCGCAACGCGCACCGCGAGCAGTTCGGGGTGGAGCGGCTCTGCGCCGCCATCGAGGCCGCCCAGGCCGCGCCCGTCGAGGCGATCCGCGACCGGATCCTGAGGGAGGTCGAGGGCTGGTGTCCGAGCCCCGACGACGACATCACGGTGGTCGTGGCGCGGTACCGCGCGCCCGCGTAGCGGCCCGGGGGGGCCGCCGCCGCGGCGCTGTGTGCCGCCGCCGCGGCGCTGTCGCCGGGTGACGGCTCTGTGACGGCGCCGCGGAGGGGCGGTGACGTCCTCTTCTCACCGGAGCTCCGGGGCGCGGCGGCGCTGGACTGCCTCGGGGCGCGGTGCTGGACTCGCCGGGGCGCCGCGCGGTGCGGCGCGCTGCAGCGGACGCGAGGATCCGCGCACTCCAGCCGAGAGATCGCGACATGGCTTATCCCGACCCGCAGGTAGTTGAGCAGGCCCTCGCCGCCGTGGAGGCGCTGCGCGCGAGCGCCGTCGAGCACGAGCAGCGCTACCGGCCGCTGCTCGAGGCGGTGCACCCGCAGCATCGGGCGGGGGCGACGAACCTGCTCCACTACCTCGCCGTCCGGCAGCAGGACATCCGCGGCCTCCAGCGGCGGCTCGCCGCGCTGGGCTTGAGCTCCCTGGGCCGGCTCGAGAGCTGCACGCTGGCGTCCCTGGACGCGGTGCTCGGCGCGCTCGACGCGCTCGCGCGGCGCCCCGAGCCGCGGGCGCCCGGCGAGTGCCCCACCTCGTTCGAGTCGGGGGCCGCGCTGCTCGAGGAGCACGCGCGGGCGCTGCTCGGCGAGGGGAGGGAGGGGCGCCAGACGCGGGTGATGGTCACGCTGCCCGAGGACGCGCGGAAGGGCGAGCTGAAGAGGCTGCTCGAGGGCGGCATGGATATCGCGCGGATCAACTGCTCGAAGGGGGACGCGGACGGGTGGGCGGAGCTCATCGCGCGGCTGCGGAAGGCGGGGCAGGAGACCGGGATCGCCTGCAAGGTGCTCTGCGACATCTCCGGGCCCAACCCGCGCGTGAGCAAGATCGGCGGGGGGTCGGCGCGCGTGGCGCTCCCGGAGTCGGGCGAGCGGCCGAAGCTCTGGCTGTGCAAGGACGTGAAGGACGCGAAGAGGGCGCGCGCCGCGGCGGGCGACGCCGACGTCGAGGAGGCGCTCGCCGTGAGCTGCACGATCCCGGAGGTCATCGACGACCTCCGGCCCGGGCACCGGGTGTTTTACGACGACGGGCGGCTGGGCGGCACGGTCGAGCGGGTGACCGAGGGGGCCGCGCTGGTGGAGGTGGATCTCGCGCGCCAGGGTGGGGTGAAGCTGAAGCCGGGAAAGGGGCTGAACTTCCCGGACACCGAGCTCGGGATTGCGTCGCTCACGCCGAAGGATCTCGAGGATCTCGACTTCATCGCGCGCAACGCCGACATGGTGGGGCTGTCGTTCGTCAGGTCTCCTTCCGATGTGGAGCGGCTCCAGGAGGAGCTCGCCGCGCGCGGGGCGGCGCACCTCGGGATCGTGCTGAAGATCGAGACGACCCCTGCGTTCCGGCAGTTCCCGCGGCTGCTGCTCGCGGCGATGCGCAGCGAGCACGTGGGGGTGATGCTCGCGCGCGGCGACATGGCCGTCGAGATGGGTTTCGTGCGGCTGGCGGAGGTCCAGGAGGAGCTTTTGTGGCTCTGCGAGGCCGCGCTGGTCCCGGCGATCTGGGCGACGCAGGTGCTCGAGAGCCTGAACAAGACGGGGGTGCCGACGCGCGGGGAGGTGACGGACGCGGCGATGAGCTCGCGGGCGGAGTGCGTGATGCTGAATCAGGGCGAGAACATCGTGGCGACGGTGGCGTTCGTGGTCGACGTGCTGAAGCGGATGCACGAGCACCAGGACAAGAAGCGGGCGCTGATGCGGCCGCTCAGCGTGTCGCGGATGGATTGAGGCAGACCGGCTACTTGAAGATCGAGAGGGGCACGGCGTTCGCCATCGCCTCGTGGCCGGCGTCGTTGGGGTGCAGGTGGTCGCCGCTGTCGAACGAGGCGAGGATCTTCGTGGGCTGCTCCGGGTCACGCACGGCGGCCTCGAAATCGATGACCCCGTCGTAGGAGGTGTTGCCGCGGATCCACGCGTTGACCTCCTGGCGTACGGCCTCCCCCTCGGGCGTATAGTAGGGCGGGAACGCTTCCTCGAACGGCAGGAGCGTGCCGACGAACGCCTTGACACCCCTCGCTCTCGCCTTGTCGGCGAGCGACTCGAGCCCGTCGATCAGCTGGGCGGCGGTCACCTTCTCGGCTTCCCCCAACAAGCCCGGCATGCCGATGTCGTTGATCCCGATCAAGACGATGGCGTGCGTCACGCCCGGCGTCCCCAGCACGTCGCGCTCGAAGCGCGACACGGCGCTCGGACCGATGTTGTCCCGGAGCAGCCTGTTCCCGCCGAGGCCCTGGTTGACGACCGCGACCGTCCGCGTCTCCGGATCCGCCTGGAGCCGCGCGAAGAGCCGATCCGAGTAGCGCTTGTCGGCGTCGATCGTCGATGTCGAGCCGTCCGTGATCGAGTCGCCGAACGTGACGACGACCTTCTGGGGCTCCGTGGACTCGACGTCGACGCCCGCGAGCCAATACGTGGACGTGATGTTGGCCGGTGACGTCAATGCCTCGCTCGCCGCCTGGTTCCCCGTGGCGACCGCGTGCGTCGTGAAGGAGAACGGGTGCCACGTCGCGGGCTCCGACGTCGCCGCGCTGTAGATGCTCACGATGAGGCGGTCGCCCGTGCTCACCGCGAGCTCCACGCCGTCGCTCACCGCCTCGCTGGCCGGCGGTATCGACGCGCTCGGCTGGCCGGAGAACTGGACCCGCCGGTCGGTGCCCGGCGCCGAGACGAAGGGCGAGGCCTCTTTCGCCACGCGGACCTCGGCGAGCTCCAGCGGCTGGGTCCCGAAGAGGTTCGAGAGCCGCAGCCGGACCCGATCGCCGGAGGCGGTGACGACGAGCCGCTGGCGCAAGGTCTCGTCGGCGAAGCTACGCGGCGTCGTGTCGGGGAACGGCGAGTCCGGCCCTTGCATCGTCGTCCCCCACGCGGCTGTCCAGCTCGCGACGGGCACCTCGTCGTCGCCGCCGCAGCCGGCGGCGGCGAGGGTCAACACAAACGCTCCCAGGGTCGCCCGACGGGTCAATTTCAAACCGATCATCACGCATCTCCTCCACGCACGAGCAGGTCATTTACCTCGGGTTGCGGCTCTTTGCCCGCGCCATATGCGCTACGCGAAGCCGGGCTCCGGGGGTTATCGACCGGGTTGACGACCCTGGCCTCACTGGCGCGACGAACGACCGCCGGCGGGATCGACAGGGCGAGACATTTTTCGCGACCCCGCGCGGCGCACCGCCGGGGCCTGGCCCGGCCGCCATGCTCCCGGCCAGCGGCGTTTGGAGCCGTTCCGCTGTAGGTGTACGTAGGTCGCTGGGATTCTGCCTGGCGCGAAGCGCTCCACGCGAGCGACGTCATGCTGCGGTCATCGGCCTCGGTGAGCGCCTCGGCGAGCTCCGCGTCGCTCGTGCTCGCGCGCGGGGCAGCCTCCGTCTGCGCAGCCGCGGTACGCTGGCCTTCAGGAGCCGGTTCGGCCATGGTGCTGGTCGCGGCGCCGTCGGTGGCGGCGTCTCGCCTGCGCCCGCCACGGGGCGCATGTCCGCGGGTCGAGCGATCCATGGCTTCTCACCTCCTGTCCTCAAGAACTCGAGTCAACCTGGACGATATGGCACATGATTCTACCGGGGCGCCGCGCGCGCGACGCCTCGTGACCATCGCCGAGCTCGCGGCAGTCCTGTGCGCGTTCATCGGCTGCAGTGCCGCGCAATCCACAGGCTCATCCGAGAAGGTCGATTGCCGGCCAACCATCAACGAGGGCCTCGACCTCGTCGCGAGGTCCTGCTGTCCTTATGGGCAGGGGTCCTTCGCCTGGGATGGCCACGGATGCAGGCCGCTTCCGTGTGGTTGTTACGTGTGCGGCGAGAGGCCCTGCGAAGAGATGATGTTCAAGAGCCGGGAGGCGTGCGAGGCCGCTCATGCCTCCTGCCTGAATCGGGTGACCACGCCGGACGCGGCCACGTCGCGCTGAGGAGGGCTGAGGCGGGCGTTCACGAACGGCTGGGCCACCGGCCGGGTACCTTCGCCCCGTGGAAGACCCAGGCGCGCCGAGGTGACCTCGAGGCCCGGAGGCCCAGGAGGGCGAGGAGCAACCAAGCTGCGCCGTCGCTCGCCGGCCGTGTCGAACCGCCCGCCGCGCACCCGTTGCCATGCAGGCGCGTCACGCCTCGCGATTCAACCGATGAGGGATCGTCGGTGCCGGCTGAGGCAGCGCCGCCCGCGCCGCCCTCCGCCGGGGCTCCGCCCGCGCCGCCGTCGGCTGCGCTCGCCGCACCGCCGCCGGCTGTTGAGCCGCCGGCGCCGTCGTTTGTATCCGGATCCATCAAGCATCCGCCGGCCAGGCAGATGCCGCCAGGGCAGGGTGTGCCCTCCAGCTCAGGCGCTATCGCGCAGGCGCCGTTGCGCGGATTGCACAAACCGACCTGGCACATGATGCCGGGAGGATCGGGACAGATCACCTCGGGCCCCGGGGTGCAGACGCCAGCCTGGCAGATGTCATCCTGCGTGCACGGATTGCCGTCGTCGCACGATACTTGAGCCGGATCACCGCAGTCGCAGGCGTCGCCGATGCCATTGTCGTCGACATCGATCTGGGACGGGTTCGATACGAGACGGCAATTGTCCTGCGAGTCGATGACGCCATCGTCGTCGTCGTCGGTGTCACATGGATCGCCGATGTTGTCACCGTCGTTGTCGGATTGGACCGAGCTGCCGGGCTGTATGGGATTCGAGAGGTCCGGGCAGTTGTCGAGAAGGTCGGGGACGCTGTCCCCGTCCCGATCGCAAGCGTCGCCTATGCCGTCGCCGTCGGCGTCTTCCTGCCCGGCGTTCGCCAGGAGCGGGCAGTTGTCGTCCTCGTCGCTGACCCCGTCGCCGTCGGAGTCGACGTCCGGATCGCACGAGTCGCCTATGCCGTTGCCGTCGGCGTCTTCCTGCCCGGCGTTCGCTAGGACCGGGCAGTTGTCGTCCGCGTCGCTGACTCCGTCGCCGTCCGAGTCGACGTCGGAGTCGACGTCCGGATCGCACGAGTCGCCTATGCCGTCGCCGTCGGCGTCTTCCTGCCCGGCGTTCGCTAGGACCGGGCAGTTGTCGTCCTCGTCGCTGACCCCGTCGCCGTCCGAGTCGGCGTCGCAGGCATCGCCTTTGCCATCGCCGTCCGTGTCGGTCTGGTCCGGGGGCCACGTTCGCGTATAGGGGCAGTTGTCGTCGGCGTCGAGTACGGAGTCGTCATCGGAATCCACGTCCCGGTAGTCTGGAATCGAGTCATTGTCGGTGTCGACGGGCGGCGTCTCCAGCAGGGCATCCCCTGCCTCTTCGACGTCGAGAAATCCGTCGTTGTCGCTGTCCGGGTCCGATGCGTCGATGGTCGCGTCGCCATCGGTGTCGTTGGCCACGTCGAGCGGATCAGCAGGGTTCGCCACCTCCTCGATGTCCGCGATGGTGTCGCTGTCGGAGTCGACGCTGGTCGGATCGGTCCGGAGCGCCGCCTCCTGGGCATCCGTGAGGCCGTCGTTGTCGTCGTCGGCATCGCATGCGTCGCCGAGGCTGTCGAGGTCGTTGTCGCGCTGATCGAGATTGGAGACACGAGGGCAGTTGTCGGCGGCGTCGTCCACGCCATCGTTGTCGTCGTCGGGGTCGCACGCGTCGCCGAGGCTGTCGCCGTCGGTGTTGATTTGGTTCGGGTTCGGCGCGAATTGGCAGTTGTCGGCGGCGTCGTCCACGCCATCGTTGTCGTCGTCGGGGTCGCACGCGTCGCCGAGGCCATCGAGGTCGTTGTTGCTCTGATTGATATTGGGGACACGAGCACAGTTGTCGGCTGCGTCGTTTACGCCATCGTTGTCGTCGTCGGGATCGCACGCGTCGCCGAGCCTGTCGTCGTCGGTGTCGAGTTGATCGGGGTTGCGGACAGTGGGGCAGTTGTCGGCTATGTGCGGAACGCCGTCGCCGTCTACGTCATCAGGTTGCGCATGCGCGGCGCTCGCGCAGAGCATGACTCCAACGAGCATCCAAGGAAAAAGTCCGACGCGCACTCGGTGGAGCCGCGGCACCGACGCCGAAGTTGGAGCTGAGGAACGAGGCTGGCGCCGAGTGGGTGATGTGCGATGACGCATGGTAGGTTCTCCGCGACGGACACGTTGGATCCGTAGACCCCGGCCAGTGCTCTCCCTCGGCACGGAGCATCTACCGGGACAGATGCCGATCGTGTCACTATATCCAGCTTACTGCTGGTTGGAAATGCTCATCCGGCACGCGACCGGTTGCTGGCTGAAGGCTTGCCGCCGTCAGTTCCCGAGTCTCGTGTTTTGACATGCTGCCGCGGGCAGGCGTCCGGCGGTAGCTCTCTGGTCCTCGTCACTACTCCTGCTACCCCGTCGCTACTCCTGCTACCTCCATAGCCGCCACCCTATGGGAGGCCAGCGGAGACACCGTCCCGTGTCAAGAAGGGGCATGCGCTCGGCAGGGGCCCGGCCGGAGTAGGGGACGGGTCGGCCGCCGCAGGGCGACGAGCCCGCTCTCCGCCTGGATCCTTTGCGGTGGCGCCCGCTCGCTCGTCTTCGAGCTGCCGTAGCATCCAGCTCGGACCCGGGGTCGCCCTCGCCGGCCTCGTGCCCGCCGTGGAGCTCCGTGAAGCCCCGTACCCTAGCGTCACCTGCCACGCCGGCTGCCGGTGCTCCCGGTCACATCGATCCGCCACAAGTCCAGCGTCGCCGAAATTTATCAGGTCACACGCAGAGCACACAAAAGAAAAAAGACACGGCTCTCGCCGTGTCTTCTGAGTGGAGGCGCCGGGAATCGAACCCGGAGCTGAACCTGAGGGGCGCATGCGCGAGAGATACGGCGGACGCCGCGTCGGACGCGTCGGAGCGGTGTCAGAGGCCATCGAGGGCTCGATTCCTCTCGTATACCCGAGTGCCCTCTCGTGGAGCCCCGTGCCCTGGCGTCGGGGCACACGGAGGTCACACGGCGTGGCGAACCCGGGAGGCTGCCCGGAATAGAGAGAGTACGGAGCGGCTGCTCGGCCCCGGAGGGGTTCACCTCATGAGCCTGGCACGCCGCTTGAAATCCAGCAGGACTGTACCCACCCGAGAGATGACCGATGCCCTCCGTGACCCATGAAGCCCTGGTGGAGCTGTTCAAGAACCGGCCGACGCTGGCCGCCGAGCTGCTGCAGGACGCGCTCGGCCAGACGGTCCCGGCCTTCACGGAGGCGCACGTCGAGCCCTCCGACCTCACCGAGATCATTCCCTCGGCTCGCCGGGCGGACGTCATCGTCGTCCTGCTGGTCGGCGAGCAGGAGCGCCCCGCGATGGCGATCGTCGTCGAGGTCCAGCTCGGCACGGACCCGGACAAGCCGTACGTCTGGCCCGTGTACGTCACCCAGACGAGGGCCCGGTACCGCTGCCCGACCCGGCTGCTGGCGGTTACGATCGACCCGAAGATGGCGCGGTGGTGCTCGCAGCCGATCGACACGGGCCACCCTGGCTGGATCCTGGTGCCGCTGGTGCTCGGCCCCCAGGGCGTCCCGGTCGTCACGGACGCCGAGCAGGCGAAGGCGGCGCCCGAGGTGGTCGTGCTCTCGGCGATGGCGCACGGACAGGAAGAGGTGGGGGAGGCGATCGGCGTGGCGTTCCTGGCGGCGGCAGCCGGGCTCGATGAGGAGCGGCGCGCCTTGTACGGGGACCTGGTGCTATCCTCGCTGAACGAAGCGGCGAGGCGGACGTTGGAGGCGATGATGAAGAGCGGATACGAGTTCCAGAGCGAGTTCGCGCGCAGCTACGTGGCGAAGGGACGGCAGGAGGGCCGGCTGGAGGGGATCCTCGAAGCCAAGGCGCACGACGTGCTCGCCGTGTTCGAAGTCCGCGGGCTGGAGGTTCCAGCAGATGTGAGGGAGCGCGTCCTCGCGAGCACTGACCTCGCCGAGCTGGACCGCTGGCTCCGCCGAGCCGTGGTCGTCAGCGACGCCCGGGAGCTCCTCGCCACGAGCGGCTCCTGAGCAACGCTGCGGTCCTCCGCAACTGTCGAGCAACACATTGCCCCGCGCCAACAGATCCCTCGCACGACGCAGCCTGGCACATGTTTCGAATGCCCAGTGTAGGGGTGCTATATGGGTGGCGGTCGCGGGGTGTCGTATAACGTGCCAACTCTTCGTTGTTGAATCAGACCTTTGAGGTGCCCATGAGCAGCGTTGTGACTCCCAAGGTGTTTGTCTCACATAGCTGGTCATCTGAAGAGCACAAGCAGCGCGTGCTGGACTTGGCGACCATGCTCAGAGACAACGGGGTAGACATCATATTGGATAGATGGGACCTGAAGGAGGGGCACGACGTACACAGATTCATGGAGCAGATGGTTACCGATTCGGCGGTGACTAAAGTTCTCGTTGTTTGTGACAAGCTGTACGCGTCGAAGGCCAACAATCGATCGGGCGGCGTTGGGACGGAGACGCAGATCATATCGCCAGAGATATACGGCAAGGTGGAGCAATCAAAGTTCATTCCCCTTGTGGCGGAGCGCGACGGAGGGGAAGCGTGTTTGCCCGCGTTTCTGAAGTCGCGGAAGTACATCGATATATCTACTCCGGAATCCTTTCACGGCAATCTGGAGACGATTATTCGAACGATCTTCGAAAAGCCACTTGATAGGAAGCCACCTCTCGGAGAGCCGCCTGCATACTTGCTTGAAGAAGAGCCGACGCGTTCGAGGACGGCTTCTCGGCTCATTCAAATTAAAGATGCGGTGTCGCGTGGTAGGCAAGCCAGAGGTCTGACGCGTGAATATCTGCGACTATTCTCTCAGGATCTTGCCGACGCGACAGCCTACGAATGTCCGCCGGAACTGCCCATCGATGAGCGCATACTGGTCTGCATAGACCGTTTTCTTCCGAGGCGCGACGAGTTTGTTGAGCTTGTTAGGTATCTTGCGCTTCACGTACCAGGAGATGAGTTGCAGGAAGAGCTGTTTGACTTCTTCGGCGATCTGCTTGGCCGCGAGGGGCCTCGCGAAGCGTATCAGTCCGAGGTTGAGCGATTCTTGGCCTACGAGCTGTTTCTTTATGCGACTGCTGTGCTGATTCGTGAAAAGCTTTACGACCAGGCGCGCGGTCTTATGTCATCCGCATATTATCATAGAAAATATGAGGAGTTGGTCTCCTTTTCAAAGTTCCGTCCGTATCTGGATAATCTAGAGCGTCATCGCAATGCGCGACTCAAGCAGTCTCGGATATCTATAATGGCGGATTTGGTCAAGGAGCGTGCGAGGCCTGAAGTTGTTGCGTTTTCTGATATTCAGCAGGCCGACTTTGTTCTCGCGCTGTACAGTATACTGCGTTGTGATTCGCTTTGGGTTCCTGTTACGCTTATCTATGCTGCTCACTACGAGTCTATGAAGCTGTTTGTGTTGGCTGAGTCGACTAAGCATTTTCTGGTTGTGTTGCGCCTGTTGGGAGTTGCCACTTCTGACGAGTTTCGACAACTGTTGGAAGGCGGCTATCAGCGTCATCGTCTCAACGGCGAATTTAGCTTCGGAAGCGGCAGTACCGTTGTATCGATCAGTAGGCTTGCGAACTTGTCTAAGTTGGCGACCAGGCCTTGAGGTGTATAACTGGTTTGCGCGCTAAACTATCGTTGCGTGCGAATGAACCATATGGTTGTCGATGTCCGTGTTCGGGCTCCGCCGGCTGCTCCTCCTCCCCGTCGGGCTCGGGTCCCTCTTCCTGCCCGACCACGCCGCCCGTCAGATCACGATCCACGTCGCGCCGTCGCAGATCAGCCGGATGGTGACGTAGGAGCCACCCACCCGCGCGATCTGCTGGCCGGTGTTCGTGATGACCTCGAGCGCCTCCTCTTCCCCCGCGACCTCCTTGACCACGACCTCGGCGCCGGCGTTCCCCGCGGCCGACGGTAACCTCACGGTCACCGGGTCGTGCGTGTTGACCCGCACGAGCTCGCCCGGCCGGGCGGTGTAGGAGGTCGTCACGACGGGGCTGATGAGCCACGTCCCCGGGATGAATACGTCGGTCCGATTCTCGGCCGGGTTGTCGGTGACCACCGCCCCGACGAAGTTCAGGGCGGGACGCTCCGGAAGCTCGACGCCCGCGGCGAAGATGCGGCGGACGCCGAAGAACAGCGTGTCGATCCAGCTCAGGACCCTCGACATGGTTACCTCTTCAGGTGCAGGACGCGGAGGACGAAGGCGTCGTAGATGCCGAGCTGCCCGGGGTCGCCGTTCCGGGTCTTGCCCTGGAGCTTGACGCGGTAGGTGCCGGCCTGGGCCGCCACGAGGAACCCGGAGATCGCCACCGGGGCCCTGGAGTTGCGCAACTCGGAGGCGACGTGCGCGCCCGTGGGGACCACCGTCGACCCGTTCGGCGCCGCGGCGACGAGGCGGACGCGCGCCTGGTCGTTCGTGCCGCTGGCCAGGAACTCGAGCGTGAAGGAGCAGTCCAGGAGCAGGACGTCGAGCGGCTCCACGTTGGGCACGTCGACGCGGAAGACGCGGGAGCCGGCGTCTAGCCAGTCGGCGTACGTCGTCGTCGGGGGCAAGCCGACGCTGACCTCCTCGCTCCCCCAGGAGGCGAGGTGCACCGCCTCGACCCGCCGGTTGCTCTGCGAGGCCGTCGAGCGCCCGCGTGGCATCGGCGAAGGCGCGCAGCGCTTCGTCGGCCGGCTCGCACGCCCGACCGTGGCGAGCTACGCCACCCCTGCCCACTCGAAGCGTGCCGCGCGTTCGGCTCGGCCCGGAGCGGCGAGAGCATGCAGGCGGCGGTGTACGTGGGATGCTCGCCGAGCGAAATGCGGACGCGACGGCATCGAGGATCTACCCTGCCGCCATCGTGATCCGCCTGCGCCGTGAGAGTCTCTTCCGCGCCGATGTCGCTGCGCTCGAGCGCCTCGCCCGGTGGCTCGGTCTGCCGGAGCCGCGGCGCTGGCGAACGGAGCGCGAGCGCAAGGCGAGGATCGTCGAGGCGATCGAGAGATGCGAGAAGCGACTCGCGAAGGTGGAGGGGGCCGGGTCACGGGTCATGACGGGCGGACGGTAGCTTGCCTGTCTTGGCGAGAGAGCGGCCAGTCCGCCTCGCGCGGGGGCTCCGGGCGCGGGACGGTCATTCAGCACCTCGTTTAGCGGAGGAGCTTCCGCAACTGCCCTCTGCCGCGGTGCAGCCGCTTGTTCGTGGTGCCTGGATGGGCACCGAGCTCTGTTGCGATCTCCTCAGCGGTGTAGCCAACGGCGGTGCCCGCGAGCACGGCACGGAGCTCGGGCTTGAGCCCCTCCAGGCAACGAAGCGCCAGCCGGGCCTCCACCTGGCCGAAGGGCGACGGTGCGTTCTCCGGAGTCGCGCATGCCGCTCGCTCCTTGTGCCACCGGTACACGCGCTCCCGGTAGTGGATCACATGGTGCCAGGCGATGGCAAACAACCAGCGTCTCAGGGCCTTCTTCACTGGGACGTGCTGGTACGGCTGAAATCGTCCAGCTTCCACGCTACGCCAGGCGGACAGCAAGATCTCCTGCATGAGGTCCGGCTGGTCGCCTGCGGTGACGGCGAGCTGGCGCAGCACCGTGCGGATCATCCCCGATTCCCTCATGATGGCGTCGAACGGAACGCGCACTGCGGGATTCGCAGCAGTTCCGGCTGGGCGCGATGTACCCTTACGCTCCGCCATGGCCACCTGCTCCGGCGAGGCTGTGTTCAGCGGCAACATTCCTTCCACGACGTCGTGTCTCCTAGACGTGCTCCTCGTCCTGCCCGGGCGCAGGGCGGATCTCGGCCTGGCGCCGCAAGGACACCGCCGACTCCACCGCTGGCTACCTGTCGCTGGGCAGCCGAGGATTCAGCGAATTTGCAGTAGCAGCGCCTCGCGCTCCGCGGCGAGCTGACCGCGCGGGAACTCCATGGCGTGCATCTCGAGCAGGCGTCGCGCTTCCACGTCACCCCTGGCGTTGTGGGCTTCGATGGCCTTGCGCGCCCGGAGGATCAGGTCCTTCTCGCGCTCGCTCACGACCGGGCGTAATTCGCCGGAGGGAGGCGAGGAACGAGCACCTGTTGCGGCCGGCGAAGCGGGCTTGCCGTTCGAAGCGGGCTTGCCGTTCATCTCGGCCGGTGGATGCTCGCCGGGTGCTGGGCTGCCCTGCACCGGGGGCGAGGCCGTGGCGACCTCACGGGGGGCGTCTGGCTGACCGACGGGCGGCGCGGTGTGCTGCTCCGGGGGCGTCGCCGCACGGGCGTGGACCGCTGCCGGCCGTGACCGCGGGGTCGTACTGGCCGAGCTTGACGAGCGTGGAGCCGTCGCGACGACGGCGCCCGTCAGCACGACGAGCGCAGCCTGCACGAGGACCTTCGCCCCGACCTTCTGCAGGTGCAGCGCGGTCGTCCACCACGAGCGACGGAACAGGCCGAACGCCACCGGGACGCAGGCCTCCTTGTCCCAGCCCCGCGATTCCTGTTGCGCCATCCAGCGCCGCTTCGCCTCCTTCAGGTCCTCGCGCGCCCGACGGTGCTGCGTCTTCACCGTGTCCAGCTTGAGCCCCAGCTCGGCAGCGATCTCGGCGAGCGACTTCTCCTCGAGCTCGTGCTTGACCAAGATGTCGCGGTACTTGGGGTCGACCTGCTCAATCAGGTCGCGTATGACGGCTTCCCGCTGTTGCCTGCGGAGCAGGGCTTCCGGGCTCGGCTGGTCCCCGCGGAAGTCGTGCTCGTCGAACGGGGTCAGGACCTCACCCCGACGGCTCGCGTCCCGTAGGTGCCTGCGGGCGAGGTTCAGGGCGATCGTGACGGAGTACGGCGCCGGATCCCCACCCGGCTCGATCCGCTCCTTCGCTTCCCAGCCTCGTAGGAGCGCCTCTTGCGCGAGGTCCTCGGCATTTCGCGCAGGGACGCCGGCTCGCCTGACGAGGCGGCGGAAGAGCTCGAAGTGGGGGGGAGTTCGTGCTGGCTTGCCCACAGCTGGTAGCACCCCTGAGCTGGCCGGAAGGGTTCAAGAAAAAGCAGGACCGGCCGACTTTGGTGCGGCAATGTAAGTGAATGTGGTGAGTTTGCGTGCGCGACTGCCCGTCCGGAGAGTCGACGGGGGCCTTTACGCCATGGAGCTGATTTTTGCCCGGCAAAGCGTCCGTCCGCTGCGAATTGGTCGAGGTTGACGCCGCGCGCCCGGCGTAAGTACGGTCCCCGCATGCGATTCGTTGCGCTTTCGTGGGCTCTCTGCCTGGCGCTCGGCGCGACAGCTGGCTTTACGAGCTCGGCCAGCGCCGAGGAGGACATCTATTCGATGCCCGAACGAAGCGAAGGCCCAGCGGTAAGCGACAACGTTCGCCGCGGTCGGAGAGCTCGCGATGCCGGACGGTGGGCCGAGGCACAGGCGGCCTACAAGGCGGCCTTCGAGGCAACGGACCCGGCGTCGAGCACGGAGAGAGAGCGCGCGGAGATCGCGGGAGAGCTCGGCCTCTGTGAGCTCGCGCTGAAGCAGTACCGCGATGCGGCGGAGCATCTGGCCTGGAGCCTCGAACAGCGCAACGTCTTGCCCCTTCAACTACAGCTTCGGTTCGAGGCCGGGCAGCGCAAGGCAGCGCCGCACGTCGCGACGCTCTACCTGTCCGTCGAGCCACCCGACGCAGAGGTGCTCATCGACGGCAAGCCCATAAGTACCCCCGCGCGGACCTACCGTCTATTCTTTAAGCCCGGGCAACACATGGTGCGCGCCCGGCTGGCGGGCCACGAGGAAGCGTTCCAGTCATTCGACGCGCAGGCGGGCAAGGCGACGACCATCTCGATGCAGGTGCCGCGCGCCGCGACACAGGCAGCCATTCCGGCGAAAGACGCCGCCACGGTGACACGTGAGCCGAAGCGGTCCGCGCGAGTAGCACAGGCCTCGTCCGTGGCGCCCTCCTCCACGGCGTCGAAGCTGCGCATCGCTGGCGCGGTCCTGGCGGGAACAACCATGCTAGCCGGCGGCGGGTTCCTGACCTGGAGTGCGTACACCGAGGATGAACTCCACGATCGAGCGACCGCGCTGCGCGGCGCAGATAGGGAAGCGGATCGATGTGCCCGCCCGAACGCACCGCGTGCGTGCTCGGAGCTGCGCGATCTCCAGAAACAGCGGGATCTCTTGAGGCAAGTCGGATGGGTGAGCCTTGCGACCGGCGGCGCAGTCGGTGCGCTGACGCTCGTCTCTCTGTTCGTGGGCCGAACTTCGTCGTCTAGTGATGGCGTACGTGTCGTTCCCACGGCGAGCGGGCAGCACGCAGGGCTGATCATGGTCGGTGCATGGTGACGAAACTGGAGCTCGAGGACATGAATACCTCCTCGGAAGGCCGGCGCGGGTTGGCTACCTGGATGCGCATCGCGCTCGGGTGCGGAATCGCTCTTGTCGCCTGCGGGTGTTCCTCCGGCAACGAGGACCCCATCTGCGAAGACGACCCCACGCTAAGGCCTCCGGATGACGGATGCGGCGTTTTCCTGAGTGCAACTCTCGGAGACGACGCGAACCCCGGAAGCCGCGCGAAGCCGGTGAAAACCTTCTCGAAAGCACTCGAGCTTGCAGACATGGGCAGCCACCGTGTCTACGCGTGCGCGGAAACTTTCGAAGAAACGCTTTGGTTTTACGGCACGAGCATCTGGGGTGGGTTCGACTGCGCGAACGGCTGGCGGCATCTGGGAGCCAGCGCGAGAACCGTCGTTGCCCCGAAGGGGCCGGTTCCCCAGGTGGTGCGGTTCGGCGGGCAAGGAATTACGTTTACGAACCTGCGGCTGGTGGCTCCGGCTGGCAACGACGTGGATCGGGCGCAAAGAGGATCCATCGGGATATCGACACTCGAAGGGGTCCAGCTCAAGCTCGTGGCGAGCGAGGTCATCACAGGACGGGGCGGGAAACCAGGCGGCAGCTCGATCCCAATCTATCTTCGTGCTGGTAGCGAAATCGAGGTGATCGACAGCCGCATCGTTGCAGGTGACGGAGCGGACGGTGAGTCCGGAGCCGCGGCAGAGGGCGCGGCAGCTGCCGACGGCGAGCCAGGACGCTCAGGAGCCGACGCGTGCACGATGGACGCCACGGCGGGGACGCGGGCCGTCACGACCGAATGCGACGACGGGAGCTCGATCAGCGGCGACGGCGGTCTAGGGCTGGCGGATCGGGGCTCCGACGGAGGGCATGGGGAGCCTCTGCCAGCTCCGAACCCGACCGGCGCCGGTGCGGGAGGCCTCGGTCAGCAGGGAGACGTGGCATGCAGCGATGGGCAGCGCGGCCTTGACGGTGCCGTCGGAGTGCAGGGGCACGGAGCGAGGCGCCCCGGCGTTGTCGTGTGGGGTCGTACGCTGGGCAAGGGCCAGGATGGGCAGTTCGGGCGCCCTGGTCAGGGCGGTGGTGGCGGCGGTGGGTCACGCGGCGGTGCGACGGCCTGTGGTGCAGGACCGGTTGGTGGGGCGTTCGGCGGCTCGGGCGGGTCAGGCGGTTGCGGCGGCAAGCCGGGCAAAGGCGGCTTCGCGGGAGGAGCGAGCATCGGCATTGCTACGAGGGGGGCCAAGGTCATAATCCGCGGGTCGACCGTCCAGACGGGTCGTGGCGGTCGTGGCGGTGCGGGAGGGGCAGGCTTGCCAGGGGGGAGCGGAGCTCCTGGTGGTGAGGGAGGAAGAGCAGTGACGGGTACGCTTCCAGGATGCCGAGGAGGAGATGGCGGCAATGGGGGGCCCGGTGGCGGCGGAGGCGGCGGCCTCGGCGGCCACTCAGTGGGCGTCGCGTACCTGGGGACAGTGGAACTGATGCGGCAGGACGTCGAGGCAACGTTTCTTCTCGGAACCGCGGGCAAGGGCGGGCCTGGTGGCGACCCAGATGCCGCCGGGAGCGGGGGAGACGATGGCGTCGCGGCCGAGTTCCTGCCCTTCGCGGCCGACGATCCGAACGACCCAAACTCCGGAGCGCCGGAGTGAGCGGCAGCGATACGAGGAGTAACGATGATGGGCACATGTCCGAGGCTCAACCTGCGACATCGCACACCCGCGAAATGGTCGCTACGGGTCGCAGCTGCGCTATCGTGCGGAATCGCAGCGCTCGGGTGCGGGGCCGAGTCGGGTACGTGGGAATGGTGCGAGGAAACCCTCACGTGCACACCCGTAGTCGCCTGCAACGCCGATCCCGGTATCCCTGGTCGTGCGGTCGACTGCGAGGGGGTCTACCTGACCGTCGATGGACGTGACGATAATCCGGGTACGCGAGGCAAGCCGGTCGCGACCTTCGCGCGGGCGTTTGATCTCGCCCGTGATCATGGGATGCGGGTCTACGCGTGTGCAGACATCTTCAACGTCGAAGTGCGTGTGCCGGCAGGCATGGAGGTGTGGGGCGGGCTCGACTGTCGCGATCCCCGGGGGCATTGGCCTCTGCATCCGCTCGGCGAAGTCACGACAATCGCTCCGGGACCGAACCGGATCCCCCTCACCGTCGTGGACGAGGCGGCCGAGCCTACACCCGACGGCGCTGCGGCCACGACGCTCACCAGGATGCGGATGGTCGCGCAAGACGCCACCGTGCCGGGCGGCTCTGCCATCGCCATGCGCGCTTTGGTGGGGGCGGCGGTAGAGGTGCGCCTGAGCGAGATCGTCGCGGGGGACGGCGCCGATGGGACCACTGGCGCTGACGGAGGCGCTGTACCAGCACAAGAGGGAGCACCGGGGAAACCCGGAGCCATGGCATGCTCTGCCGATACGGTGAAGGGAGGGGCGCGAGTCATAACCTCGTGTGACGATGGCATCTCATCGGGGGGGATGGGCGGCATCGGCACAAAGAACGATGGTGGCGACGGCGAAAGTGGTTCCCCTCTGCCGATCACGAATCCGATGAGCTACGGTCTGGGTGGAACCGGACAAGGCACTCTGCCCTGCACAGAGGGACGGGGCGGCCTGGCGGGGGATGACGGCGCGAACGGTAACGGTGCTTCAGGGCCGGGAAGGCTCACAGACACGGGGCTGGAAGGCAGCGCAGGCGAAGATGGCCAAGCGGGGCAGCACGGATACGGCGGCGGCGGTGGAGGCGGCTCGCGCGGTGGATCTATGTTCTGCGGCGCAGGAGCGGCACAGGGCGGCGCTTCTGGAGGTTCCGGCGGTGCTGGCGGTTGCGGCGGCAAGCCCGGGAAGGGCGGCGGTCCAGGCGGATCCAGCATCGGGATCCTGTCTTACCACGCCAGCGTCCGTGTAAGTAAAACCAGCATCACCGCGGGGCGGGGCGGGAGCGGCGGACGAGGCGGGGACGGTCAGTACGGCGGCGTCGGTGGGTACGGCGGTATTGGCGGGGGTAACAGGGCTGGCTCGCAGCCAGGCTGTCGTGGCGGCGATGGTGGGAAAGGCGGCAACGGCGGTCGGGGCGGTGGAGGCCACGGTGGACACTCGCTTGCGGTGGCACATACCGCCGATCTGGGCCCCAATGTCGAGCCCGATTCGCCGATCAAGTTCGGTATTCCTGGTGACTGCGGAGGCGCTGGCGATCTAAACGCGAACCCGGGCAAGCCAGGTTCCGCAGCCGTCTCGATGGGCTTTCAAGACTAGACGAATGACGTTCCGAGCGTGTCGGCGGCGTTGAGCTCGCTGCCGCCGCATGCGACCGAACGTTCTCATTCTCCCCTCTAGCGTATCGCATCCCGGGGATCTGGCAGCCGTGTCATGATGTGCTGCTGAGCCGAGAGCTTCCTCCAGGTACTTGGAGCATTGCCGGAAGCGGGCGCGGCGCGAGCGGAAGCGGACCGAGGAACCTGCGAGATGAGGTTCGGCGTCCCCCTCACTATCCCGGGCAAGCCGGCCATCTCGCGCGTGTCCCCGAGCGACACCGAGACGTGCCTCACATCGAGCGGTGCCTAATGAATGCTTGCGCCGAGTGGCTGTAGATCGCGGTCTCGATCCACGTTGATTCGGTGACTGAAATGCTTTAGTGCCCTCAATGGGTCAATGCCATCCATGGTCATTGGTGCAAGCGTGGGGTAATCAACGCTCAGCTCCAGTACCATGCGTCGTGTCGGTCTTCCGATCGACGGATCCAGCGCGGTACGAAATGCTCGAAGCTCCACTACCTGGCAGGTTGGCAGGTTCAGGAGCGCTTCGGAAGCGTGCCGGATCGCCAGCCCGGCAACAAGTCGCAAGTACTGTTCGCGAAGCCGCTTTTCGCTCTTCTCCTTGTAGGTCACCTTGCCACTGGAGAGGAGCTTCGCCTCCGTCGTCGGTATGACACTCGGCTCTGGCACATCGAGCTCAAGCGAGATGGTGTGGGCGGACTGCACATCGAAACGTACCTGGCATGGAACCGGCAGATCGAGCGGCAGCGCGGCTTCGAGAGCCTCTCGCATACGGCCAGTGTCGCCGTCCTGGAGTTGGTGCAATGAGCGTAGGCGCTCATCCTCTTCGCGGTCGAACTCTTCGCGTGCAGCTTCGGTTTCAGTCTCGTAGGTGGTTCGTGCCTTCTGGAGGGCTGCCTGAGCTTGCGCCTCGTCCTCGCGCGTGAGCACCTCGAGAGCCTCCTGTAACCGGAGATTCACCTCCTGCTCCACCCTCGCCTGAAACGTGTCGCGCTGGTGATTGGCTTGCCTCGTTGCCACAACCTGTGTCACTACAATGCCGACAACCCCGATGAAGATGGTGGCTAATGGAGCCGATGAGTCGCTCATGGCTTCCGTGAAAAACAGTGCCAGTCCGGCGGCAAGGACTGCCCACGCAACAGCTTGCACTCGTCGCACGCTAGCAACCTTCGGCCGGAAGGAGGTCAACTGTGATTCGACCTCCCGCTCGGCCTGCTCGTGTAGCTTTTTTGCTTTGGCCTTGCTGTTTGGTGGAGTCGGGGCGACGAAGAGGGCCGGTTCGAATGCTCTACGCTCTAAGAGTTCGGCATAGAGCCGGTCGCGATCTTCTACTTCTGGGGACTCGTTGGCGATACGCTCGATTTCCTGCTCGCGCTCATTGTGTTCCTCGTACTCCAAGCGCCAGGCCCTAATCTGCGCATCCTTCGCTTCCTGTTTCTGTAGCAGAGCACGTTCCCTCTCCTCGGTAATGCGACGGCGTTCGGCTTCGCGCTCAGCTCGTATCCGGGCTCTCTCCTGTTCACGCTCGTGGCGGACCAGTTCTCGCTCAATCGCGCGGCTCTGGACCCCTTCGAGACGCCGCTCTCGTCGGCGGCGATCGGCGGCGGCTCGATTGGCTGACTTCTCCATTTCGCGCACGAACGTTCCGAGAATGCTCTTTCGGCGTCCCATCGGGCGTCCTCTCTTCCTCGCTAGATAAGTTCAACGATGCCGTGGTGCCGACGACAGGCTATTTGAATTCGCCTCTTCCAGTTCGCAATTCCAGACTGGCTGGAAGATGTCGGCCGATGGCGTATGCTCACGCCGTGCGGCGTGGCACTCGGAGGTCTCCTCCTGACTCTCGCCGCTGCTCCTGGTACCCCGCGTCGCCATGCCCCTCTGCGAGGCCAGCGGAGATGCCGTCCCGTGTCAAGAGGAGGCCGCCAGCTGGCCAGGACCTGCCACAGACAGCGGTGGGGTACGCGTGTAGAGCGTCAGTAAAATTTTCTGACGCGCTACAGACGGTCCGCAGTCCTCGCCGCTGCTCGAGGGCGTCGCCGCTGTTGCTCCGGCCGGCGGGCCTCTCGGCGTCGTCGAGCTGCCGACCCGCGCCTACGCCGATCACCTCGCGCAGGCGATGCAGATCGCCCAGGAGCGCCATCACCTCGCTCACACCGCGCGCGGTACTCCGGCGAGCGGAGCGGGAGAACAAACGGTTCAAGAGCTCGATCATGCCGCTGCGCAGCCGCCCGTCTTCGATCTACGGCGCCCGCGCGACAAGGGCAGGCCGCGCCGGTGCCTTACGGCTCGTGCCGCGACCACGCACGGCTTGGACGCCTGCGCTCGCAACCAGCGACGGTCGTACCCTCGCGTCCCCCGCTGCGCCCGCTCCTGGTGGTCGGGACCACACCGGTTCTGCCCCAAATCCACCCTGCTGAACTTTGTCAGGTCACACGCAGGGCACACAAAAAGCAGAAGACACGGCTCTCGCCGTGTCTTCGTGGTGGAGGCGCAGAGGATCGAACCCGGGTCCGGGGCGCGCCGAGCCGGCCGTCGATGCGCTCGCAGTTCGGGCAGGTCTCGACGGCGCCGAGCATCAAGGTCCCGGCCGCAGAACGGCACGGGCGCGCTCAACGTAGACTTAGCTCTCGTTCCCACCGCTCCTGCTCCGCGATCGCGTCGTCGGCGGCTCGTACTCCCTCGACGAACAGCGCGGCGAACTCCGGGTCGTTCAGGTCGAAGCCGAGCCGGCGCATGATGAGGCGATCTTCCGGGGGGACGGAGCGGAGGATCGCGGCGGCGGAGCGGGGGCGACGGGCGGGACGCATGCTGCGAGCGTACCAGACTGTGCGCGCAGACCGTAAGGTCGCGCGGTTGGTTCTGGCCTGGCCCGACACAAACGGACGAGAGCGCGTCCGCGTAAGCGTCCTGTGCCGCGGCCCGGGCGGGCGGCTACCGGGCGGCAAGGGGCGCTGCTCGCGATGCACGGCCTTTGTCCCACCGATGCTGGTGTTCACAGCAGTGCGTCGTAGGGTGCCACGTGACTGCGAACACGACTCATCGGCATCGAGTGCCTGGACGAGGACCAGCTCACGCTCGAGGGCGTCACCTACGCGCTGGAGCCGCCGGGCAACGGCGGCAATCCGCTTGAACCACGATGGCAGCACGGTGACAGCGGAGGACGGCATCGCCGTCGAGACGCTTCGTTTCCCTGAATAGGGACTGCGCGCATGGCGCCGACGCGTCAGTCGACCGACGGCACGGTCGCGTCGACCCGGGTCGGCAGCCCGCGCGCGCCCGCCGGCGCGCGAAACGCGGCGCCGGACAGCTCCCGACGCATGCACGTGGCCGCCTCGTCGTAGCGGGGGTCGGAGGCGCTCCCGATGATCGTCGGCACCACGATGTAGCCCTCGGCGTCGACGTTGAACTCCACCCGGACGGCGTCGGGCGGCAGGATCTTGCCGTCCGGGTCGCGGCAGCGCTGCACGAGATCCCAGTAGAGCTGCGCCCGCGCCGCCTTCTCGATCGCAGGGCTCGACATGTCGGCCTGCACCATGGGCGCGCCGATCTCGACGCGCGACCGCGGGGCGGGGGAAGGGGAGGGCGCCGGGGTCGGCGGGGGCGCGGAGGGCGCCGGCAGGCCGGTGTTCGTGCCGATCTTCGCGAGGCTCGCGCCGTCGCCCGGCCTGGGCGCGGCCTGCCGCGCGGCGGCGAGGATCTCCTCGAGCGCGCCCGGCTCGGCGGAGGTCGCCGCCGGCGGCCCGCCCGACCGGGGTTGGGCGCCGCGCTCGCTCAGGGACGCCGCGGCGCTGCGCGTCCAGGGGGTGTGCGCCCCGGCGTCGGCCTCCGCCGGCGGCGCGGGCTCGGGGCGGCCGCAGGACGCGAGCAGCGGGAGCAGGACCACGAGCGCGGTGCGCACGCCGAGAGGGTCGATCGGATGGGCGTCGCGCGCAACGGCGTCGGCGGTGTAGCGTGACCTCGCACGTCGATGCGCGCGCTCCTCGCGATCCTGCGGATCGGTCTTCGCTCGCTGCGCGAGGGGCGCGGGGCGCACATGTCGGAGGAGCCGGCCGGGGCGCAGGCGCAAGAGGCCGGGGCGCAGGCGCAAGAGGCCGGGGCGCAGGCGCAAGAGCCGGCAGAGCGCCGCAGCGCCCTCTCCCGAGCCCTGCGCCGCGCGCCCGGGGCGCGCCTGGCCCTGGTCGTGGCGCTCTCCTCGCTCTCGGGCGCCCTGTCCGGCCTCCTGCCGGCGATGGCCGGCGCGGCCCTCGGCGCCGTGGCCGGCCGCGCGGCGTCGCCCGGCGGCGCGGCGCCCGCGAGCGGCCTCGGCGGCGCGCTCGCCCGCCTGCTCGACGGCGCGCCGCCGGCGGCCGTGGTGCTCGCCGCGCTGGGCGCCACGCTCGCCTCCGCCTCCGCGGCGGTGCTGTCGGGCCGGAAGAGCTCCGAGCTCGCCGGCGACCTCACCGCCGCCTTGCGCGTCGCGCTCTTCCGCGCGGCGCTGTCCGCCTCGCCCCGGGACGTCGACGCCGCTGGGCGCGCGCTCCTCGACGCGCACGCCGCGGGCCCCGCGGGCCCCGCGGCGCCCCTGCCGCCGGCCGGCCCTGGCCCGCGGCCCGCGCCGCCCCTGCCGCCGGCCGCCCCCGGCCCGCGGCCCGCGCCGCCCGCGCGGGGCGTCGAGGTCGTGCGCCTCGCGATCGCGCGCGACGCCGGCCTCGTCGCCGACTTCGGCGTCGCCTTCGCCGCCGGCCTGCCCCAGGCCCTCGCGACCCTCGCGGTGCTCGCCGCGTCGCTCGTCTCCAGCGGCATGGCGCTCGTCCTCGCGGGCGGCGCCGCGCTCTTCGCGCTCTCGCGCCTCGCCGCGGACCGGGCCTCGGGCCGCGTGGCGCGCGCGATGCGGGAGATGCAGCACGCCGACACGGCCGTCTTCAGCGCCCTCGGCGAGGCGCTCGCGGGCGCCGAGGACCTGCGCCTGCTCGGCGCCCGCACCCAGGTCGAGGGCGAGCTCGCCGGGGCGGCCTACCGGGTCGCGGACGCCCGCCGCCGCTTCGGCCAGGCGCTCGCGGTCTCCGGCCAGATCAAGGGGGTGTTCGCGGCGCTCTCGCCGCTGGTCATCGTCGCCGCCATCGCCGCCTCCCGCGGGGACGCCGGCGCGGGCGAGGTCGGCGAGCTCCTGCTCGTGGTGCCGCTCCTGATGGCGCGCCTCGAGGCGCTCGACGCGCTCCGCGCCGGCTTCCTCGAGCGCGCCCCGCTGCTGCAGGCGACCCTCGCCCTGCTGCGCCTGCCGGCGTACCCGCCCGCGCAGGACGGCCCTGCCGCCGCCGGGCCCGCTGTCGCCGCGGTGGCCCAGGGGCCGGGCGGCGGCCTCGCGGCCGCTCTCGGCGGCGAGGCGAAGCGCCCGCTGGCGATCGCGTTCGAGCGCGTCACGTTCACGCCGAGCGGCGCGACCCGCCCGGTCCTCGACGACGTGTCGCTCTCGATCCCGGCCGGCGCGGTGGTCGGCATCTGCGGCCGATCCGGCAGCGGCAAGTCGATGCTCCTGCGCCTCTTGCTGCGGCTCGACGAGCCGTCGTCCGGCGCGATCGCCGTGGGCGGCGTGGACCTCCGGCGGATCCCGCCCGGCGAGCTCCCGCGGCTCTTCGGCGTGGTGGGCCAGCCGGCGCGCCTGTTCGAGCGGAGCCTCCGGGACAACCTCGCGCTCGGCCTCGAGCCGCCGCCGTCCGACGACCGCATGCGGGAGGCGCTCCGCCAGGTGGAGCTCGACGAGCTCGCGGGCCCGCAGGTTCCGCCCGGCGCGCCGCCGACGACGGCCGCCGCCGCGGGCGCGGCGGGGCCCGCGGGCGCCGCTCCGGCCGCGGCGCGCGGGCTCGCGACCGAGGTGCGCGCCTCACCGCCGAGCCTGTCGGGCGGCGAGGTGCGGCGGCTGCTGCTCGCCCGGGTGCTGCTGCGCGATCCGCGCGTCTTCGTCCTGGACGAGCCCGAGGCGGGCCTGCCGGGCGCGACCGCCGAGGCGCTCCTGCGCACCGCGTGCGAGGTCGCCGGCGGCCGCACCGCGATCGTGGTGACCCACGCGCCGCACCTCCTCCGGTCGACGTTCAACGTGCTGCTCGACGGGGGCAGGGTCGCGGCGGTGGGCACGCACGAGTCGCTCCGCGAGAGCTCGCCGCTGTACCGATCGCTCCTGGCCGAGGCGCTGCAGCGGTCCGCGGCGAGCCCGACGCGCTCGCCGGACGCCGCGCGATGAGGCCCGGCGTGGATTCGGCCTGCGCGCGCCGCGGGCGCGGGGGCGCGCTCCGTCCCTGGAGCGCCCCCGCGGCCCGTCCGGCGCGCGTCGCCAGCGCCGATCGGTGTCGTTTCCCTTTCGTCTTCGCTCCGGATCAGGTCGGGCCCTGGGCGCCGTCCAGGATCCATTGCCGCAAGACCTCGAGCTGCTGCGGGCTGACGGTCGGCCCGGTCGTGCTGGGCGGCATCACACCACTGATGCACTGCGCCATGTCGGTCTGCACGCAGCCCGCGGTTTCCGCTTTGCCGGAGGCCTTGAGGTAGAGCCAGCTGCGGTCGGGATCGCCCGGGACGACGAGCCTGTACTGGCCGCCGCCGATGGAGGGCTGGTTGACAAGGCCGTCGACGATCTTCTTGGAGCTGATGTGGCCGCCGAGCGTCAGCTTCGCGTTGGGCCCCGTCTCGGCATGGCAGCCGCTGCACAGGTTGGTCCGGCTCTCGAAGATGGGCCGCACCTTCTCGTGGAAGAACCCCGACTCCACCGGCAAAGGCTCGTTGGGATTCACGACGTCGTCGGGATCCAGGTTCTGCTGGATGATCTTGATCTCGGTGTCCATCTCGCGGCACTGCGCCTCGAGATCCTCCTTGAGCTTCCGGTCGTCCGGGGTGAGGCCCTTGGCGCGGCGATACTTCTCCCACACGTTGTCGATCCAGCCGTGGAGCTTCCAGAACATGTAGTTGTCGATGTTCGCGTTGGTGTTGTTCACGCCGTGCGTCGTGTTGCCCGGCCGCGCCCACTTGGCGTGCAGCACGAAGTGGAGGCCCACCCACGGCATGTTGGTCGCCCCCGCCAGCCGCTGGCCCACGTTGCACTGGAGCCAGAAGCCGAGCGTGCCTTCGTCCGGGAACCTCGCGAGGTTCTCGGGCTTGTCGATCTCGTCGCCGATCCTCCCGGCCTCGAGGGCGGCCGAATCCCAGTCCTTCCACTGGTTGCGCCACTGGGGCGGCACGTCCTCCGCCTTGGTCGGGAACTTGGAGAAGCCCTCGAACTGCTCGCTGTGGTTGGGCCAGAGCTGCTTCAGCGCCTGGATCATGTGGCGGTGGAACACCAGGAACTGATAGCCGTCGCCGGCGGTCTGGCAGTTCTGATCCTTCGGGACCAGGTTGGTGAACGAGCAGATGTTCACCTTGCTCAACCCGCCGCCGCCCGGGAGGTTACAGGCGCGGATCGCATGCCACTCGACGTGGGCCGCCTGCCAGGAGTGGTCATACATCCACTTCAGGACCTCGGGCTGCACCGTGGTGTCGACGATCTCCGGATCGTTGTTGCCGGGCGGGAAGAAGTCAGCGGGCCCGTCCTTCATGGTGGGGCTCGAGTCGCTCGGGTCGGGCATGTAGCCGTTCTTGCAGTGGTCGTACGGATGGTCGTCCGTGCCGCCTGCGCCCGTGCCGCCCGAACCCACGCTCGCGTGGTCGCCCGCGCCCGCGCCCGAGCCCGAGCCCGTGCCCGCGTGCGAGCTCGAGCTGGCGCCGCCTGCTCCGACCGTCGCACCGGGCCCCCCCGCGCCGCCCTCGGGCTCGCCGGTCAACGAGTTCCCATCGTCGCTGCCGCACGCGCTCAGCGACAACGCGGCCAGCGCCGCGAGCGCGGCCAGGCACTGTCGAGATCTACGGCGGTCGGTTGCAGAAACGTGTAGCAGGTCGTTGAATCGCATGTCGCTCTCGCACTCCGGTAAGCTTAATCCGTCAGGTGCGACCCGCTCCCACATCGGAGCGGGCAACCACACACTATCAGCGGCATGCCTGCTCCTTCCGCGGAGCGAGCATGCAGCAGGGATATTGGGTGTTACTGGATTTGTATGTTCTCTCGGCCTCTGAATGAGCTCATGCTGGCAGGCGACGGAGCGAAGACGGCCCTTCCGACGTGTAAAGTTGCTGATAGGGTGTCACTCTTCCAGGAAGGGCGGATCGGGCAAGGCGTCTTCGGAACCTGCGCCTGACCAGTCCCGGTATATGCCCTTCGTCCCTGTATTTGATCTCGAGGACGAGCTCGGACTCCGCGTCTCCGGTGCCGAGCCCGTCAAACTCGGTGCATTCAGCGACGGCGGCCGGGAGCACCCCGAGCAGAATTCACTTCGCTACGAGCGCGGCGCGCCGACGAGCCCGAGGCGCTCGCTCGCGCGCGGTGACCTGGGTTGGCGGAGCTCGCTCGCCGTCATTCTGAGCCGCGCCGCGAGCCGATGTGTTCGTCCTGCGGTAGTGCTCAAATTTGCCCGGAGAGAGTTCACATGAAGGCGGGAAGGCAGGAAGATCGTTGATCTTTTCTTCCCGCCTTCCCGCCTTCATGTTCAATTTGGGGCACTGCCCGTCGTGCGGTGCGGCGGGGGAGCTCCGCGGCACCGGATCCGATCACGTCGATCGCACGTAGATGACGAAATCGACCGTGGCGGTGGCGCCGCGGTACTCCACGGACGCGGTCACCGTGGCCACGCCGGGCGCCTCGGTGCGGATCGTCCCGCGGCGGTCGACGGAGACCACGCGGGGGCGGTTGCTGCGGAAGCTCACCCGCGTGCCCGCGGGGAGCGGGCGGCTTTCGCCCTTGGTGATGTAGCCGTAGAGCGTCTCGTCGGTCAGCGAGACGGTGAGCTGCGGATCGATCTCCGCGCCGACGGGGAAGAAGACCCGCTGCTGGATGCCGAGGTCGTGATCGCCCACGATCTGCGGTTTGGCGGTCGCCACGGCGGCCGTCGGGCGGAGCGCGCCGGTCACCGTCACGAAGGTCTGCTCCTCGATGTCCTCATCCGCGGCAGAGCGCGCGATCTGGAGCGCGTAGGTGCCCGCGTCGACGGTATAGCGACCCTGCGCCTGGTCGAAGAAGGCCAGATCGGCGACGGGCAGCTCGAAGCTCACGCGCCGGGTCTCCCCGGGGCGCAACGAGATCTTCTGGAACGCGCGCAGCCGCTTCCTGGGACGCTCGAGCGAGGCGGGGGCGTCGGGCGTGCTCACGTAGAGCTGGACCACCTCGGCGCCGGCGACGCGCCCGGCGTTGCTGACATTCACGCTCACCCGCAGCGCGCCATTCGCGTCCACGCGCTGCCGATCCGCGCGCAGTCGGGTGTAGCGGAAGCTGGTGTAGCTCAGGCCATGACCGAACGGATAGGTGACCGGGCCCTGGAAGTACATATAGGTTCGTCCAAGGCTGCTCGCCGTCGGTCGAACGGCGTAATCGTCGATCGGGGGCAGGTCGGAGAGGTTCGTGTACCAGGTGAAGGGCAGGCGGCCGCTCGGGCCAGCGGCGCCGAGCAGGACGTCGGCGAGCGCCTCGCCCTTGCGCTGGCCGTTGTAGGAGCTCCAGAGCAGCGCCGCCACGCCGGGCTCGAAGCTGCCGACGTCCATCTGGCCGACGGTCTCCATATAGACGATGGTGCTCGGGTTCTGCGCGGCCACCTGTCGAATGAGCTCGGCCTGGGCGCCGGGCAGATCGAGGGTGGTGCGGTCCACGTCCTCGCGCGAGTGGCGACCGTCCGTGCCCACGTAGACGACCACGACGTCGTAATCGGCGGCGGCGGCGACGGAGGCCGCGTCCACCTCGGCGAGGGTCTCCGGCGTCACGCCGGGGTAGAAGTCGACGGCGGCGTCGGGGTTGATGGCCTGAACGGCGGCCTTGATGCCGCTGTAGCCGTTCACCGTCTTGGCGTTGCCCGCGGGGCCCTGGTCGCTGGAGTAGCCGCCCAGGAAGACCTCGGCGGGGTTCGCGTAGGTGCCGATCACGGCGAGGCGGAACGCGCCGCGGCGCGGGACGCGGAGCGGCAGGAGCTTGCCAGTGCTGCCGTCCTTGCGCCGGGTCTCGCCGTTCTTGAGGAGCACGATCGCCTCGGCCCCGACCTCGCGCGCCATGGCGAGCCGCTCGGGCGTCTCGGTGATCGCGCCGTTGTCGTCGCTGTTGAGCCACGTCCCCGGCGCGACGCGGGCCCGCGCCTGCGTGACCCAGGGGACGCGGGCGTCGTCGTCGAACTCGCCGAGGCGCATGCGCGCGGCGAAGAGCCGAGTGACCAGCGGGTCGACGTCGTTCTCGTTGAAGATGCCCGTCGGCGTGGGGATGGCGCGCGCGACCGCGTCGGGGAGGGTGTTCGCGTAGCTGAAGCGGTCGTGATAGCCCCAGTTGCAGTTGAGATCCTCGCCGGCGACGGCGGCGAAGGCGTGGCGCTCGACGGCGTCGAGCGGGTGGGGATAGCCGGGCGGCTGCCAGCGGTGCCCGGCCTGGATCTCGCGGATGGCGTCGCAATCGGAGGTGAAGAAGCCCCGGAAGCCGAACGTGGAGCGCGCGAGCACCTCCTTGAGCTGGATGCTGGCGGCCACGGGGACGCCGTTGACGCGGTTGTAGGCGCTCATGATCGACGCCGGATCGGCGGCGCGGATGACGTCGCGGAACTGCGCCGTGTAGTACTCGCGCAGGGTGCGCTCATCCATGTCCGAGCTGCCTCTGCGGCGGTTGAACTCGCTGTTGTTGGCGGCGTAATGCTTGAGCGTGGTGTTCACCTTGAGGTAGCCGCGGCCCTCGGGCAGGGGGCGGCCGCGCTGGTCTTTGCCCTCCATGCCGTTCACGAACTGCGCGGCGATGGCGGCGGTCAGCACCGGGTCCTCGCTGAAGGCCTCGTCGTTACGGCCCCAGCGTGGATCCCGCGCCAGGTTGATGGTGGGGGCGTAGACGTTGAGGTCGAGCTTGTTGTCGCGGAAGATCTCGCGCGCCTCGTCCGAGATCATGCGCGCCTCGCGGTACATGAGCTCCGGGTTCCAGGTCGAGCCGAGGGACAGGTCGACGGGATAGGACGTGGTGTTGACGGTGTTGGGCGGGTTGCCGCCGTGGTTGACCTGCTCGCGGGCGACGCCGTGCGCGGCCTCGTTCCACCAGCCATAGGCGGGGATGCCGAGCGATGGGATGGCCGCTGCCTGGCTGCTGACCATCTGGCTGGCCTTCTCGGCGAGCGTCATGCGAGAGACGAGATCCGCGGCGCGCTCCTCGGGCGAGTAGCGGCGGTTCAGGTAAATGGGGGTGTCGGCGGCCAGCTCGGTCGAGCGCTCGGCCGGGTCGAGCGCCGCTGGGGCGAGGTGCGCCGCGGGCTCGGCCGCGTCGGGAGGCGCATGGTCCGACGAGCAGGCCGCGATTGCGGTCAGCGCGAGGGCGCCGCGGAGCGCGGAGAGCGCGCTTGTGAAAGCCAGGTGCTTGAAGGTCATTCGTTGGCCTCTTTCCGTGGTGACAAGACGGTGGAAAGGCTCCTACCTGATGCCCTGTGATATGTGATGCGTGTTACATATAGGAAATGCGGGCGAGCGGCAACGGAATGCGGGGCGACCTCAACCTGGGTCGGCGTTGGCGACCTCAACCTGGGTGGGGCCGGCGGCGCGACCTCAACCTGGGTGGGGCCGGCGGCGCGACCTCAACCTGGGTGGGGCCGGCGGCGGCGGTGCGGCGATCTCAACCTGGGTCGGGGCGACCTCAACCTGGGTCGGGTCGGCGACCTCAACCTGGGTCGGCGTTGGCGACCTCAACCTGGGTCGGGTCGGCGGCCTCAACCTGGGTCGGGCCGGCGGGTCGGGGTCGGGTCGCGCAACTTGACGGGAGCACGATTTCAACCTGGGTCGGGTCGCCGGTGCGACCTGGGTCGGGTCACCTGGGCCGCGCTTCGCCTCCGGCGACTCAACCCTGGGTCGGGGCGGGGTCAGCGGCGCCACCTGGGTCGGATCGCGGGACGCGGCGCAATGTCGGAACGAAACGCCTCGGGATAGGCTACGCTCCGAGCCCGTCTATGATTCATCATCCCGGACACCGAATCTGCCTCACGTCGTGGGAGCTGCTTCAGGTCTTCCACGGAGCGGTCATCCCTCGCCAGGGAGAGCTGCTGCTCATCGAGAAAGATGGATGCGAGTCGAAGTACCGCGTGGAACGGGTCATGTACAAGATGACCAGCAACCACGAGCTCATCGCCACCGTCTTCGTGGAGCCAGCGTGATCCCCTCCGGAATACATCGGAGATCGACCGTGGACCGTCCCTGATGCCTCGTCGTACGACGATCCAGGCGATGCACGGGAACCACGGCTGCTCCCGCGGTTCCCCTAAGGATCACAGGGACGAGCTCGAGCGACGCGCTATGCGCCTCCGGGAAATCCCAGGATGCGAGCTCGATGGGCGGGAGGTGAAGGAGAGGTCTACGCCTTGCCCGTGACCTTGTCCCATGCGTGCCGGACGGCGGACTTCATGTGCTCCCAGGTCCCGGGGTTGCGCTCCTCCCAGGCCTTGCCCGCCTCCGCCTCGATGGTCGTCCAGTCGTGTCCCTTGAAGTTCTGGGACGTCCCGAGCTGATAGCCGAACAGATACGCGGGCGCGACCTGGTCGTAGGCATAGCCGTGCTTGGAGTAAGGTCCCGCCTGGTAGTGTTGCCGGAAGTCGGTGTCGTAGCGCTCGTACGCCGTCGTCCCGTTGCTGCGCTCCGCCGCGCTGACCGGCTCGACGTGGACCTCCGTGTGGCGCAAGGTCTCCCGGATCTGCTCGGTCCTCTGGGTCACCGCCTTGCTGACGACGACCTCCTCGATGACGCGCGCCTTCTTCGCGACGACCGCCTCCTCGTCGGTCTCGACGAGCTCCACGGTGCCGGACTGGAAGGTGTCGAGCGCCGCCGGCTGAACCGGCCGATCCACCGGGTGCCGCTCGACGTGGACGTGCTCCTCGCGCAGCCTCACCGACTCCTGGACCGGCTGCTCGACCAGCCGGCTCGATACGCGTACGCCGCCGCGGTTCACGTCGCGCTTGCCGACCTGCAGCTCCTCCTCGATCACGGGGACCGCGATCTGCTCCTGCAGGACGTCGGCCCGGAGCTCATCCGTCTTCGCCGTCGAGGGGGCGGCCTTGGCGGTCTGCTGGGACCTGCTCAGCTGCTGAGAACGCTGGGACGGGGACATGGAACGTTCGCTGTGATTCATGACGTGACCTCCATGATGTCGTGGTCCATGTGGACCGTTATCCCCTCGCGCCACGCGCGGAGGTGGGGTTCGTGACTCGATCGCCCGGGCGCCGGAGCCCGTCCGAGGATCCTTATTTCTCGTCGCGATCGCGCGGGGGCACGCGCTCCACCCGCACGTCCTCGCGCCGGAGCGTGACGCGCTCCGGCGGGCTCATCTCGACCGAGCGGACCCGCGTGATGCGGAGCTCCTCCTTCAGCACCAAGCGCTTCTCGACGAAGAGCACCTCCTCGACGACCGGTACGATCAGAGTGTCACCCTCTTGACGGGTCGCCGGCGGCTCCGTCACCACCCGATCGACGGCGACGCGCTCCACGACCACGCGCTCGCTCACGAGCGGCTCCTCGACGGCCTCGACCCGCTCGTGAACCTGCTTCGTGATGCGGACGCGGCCAGACTCGACCGTACGCTTCTTCACCTCGAGCTCCTGCGCGACGACTGGCACGATGAGCTCGTCGGTGATCTCTACGCTCCTATCCGCCGGTTCCTGGCTGCTGCTCGAGTCCTGCACGGTGCCCCGGTGCGCGCCCCTCCACGGAGCGCGGTCGATCGTCGGTTGAGTCGCTCCCCATGAGCGCTCCCCGGCTGGAGCACGGTCCGGGCCAAGCGCGATCGCAGGCGCCGAGGCGCGGTGGGCAGCGCGATCTCCTCCGCCCGCGCGCCGCGCCTCGCGAGGCATCGCGCCACAGGCCTGCTGCGAAGGAATCTTTACAAAGTGCCTGTTGCCGGGGATCGCGACGCCAGAGGTGATGACCAGAAGGCCACACGTGAGGCCGCAACGCGGTTCAGCTCTGGGCGCACCGTGAGGCGCGTCGATCGCGGATCACTGGGTCGCTCGCCTGTCGCCCTTATCGTCGTGCCGATTGGCCGCTTGCACGGGTTTCCCGGCGCGCAGGGGCCGCCCGCTCGCCTGTGCGCCCTCACGGATCGCAGGGGCCGCCCACGCGTACGGGCGGGCGGGCGAGCTGCTCCGCATCGCGTCCGGCGCGGATCGCCTCCTCGGGCATGTCCGCCGAGATGTCGGGCGGGCGGCCCGCGAGACCCCGCGCGAGGTAGATGAGGATGGACGCGGTCCCCCAGGCCAGCGCGAGCGCGACGCCCGCATCGACGATCGCGCGGTACGGCGAGGACATCCGCCGGACAAGCAGGATGAGCGCCACGATGCCCGCGATGAGCACCCACGTCGCGATCAGCCGGCGGCGCGTCGTGTGGAAGAGCGCCATGCAGTAGAGCGGCGCCAGCGCCACGTGCAGCGGCCGACGATGCTCTGCGAGGTAGAGCGCGCGCGCGACCACCCGCGGCGAAAAGCGCTGTTGAAAGCCGCGATATCCCTCGAAATAGGCGATCACGACCGTCCAGGCCGCAAGCAGGACGAGCTGGCCTGTGGTGAGCTCGTGGGCCGTCAGGATGCGAGCCGCCGTGGCGCCGAGCCGGTAGATGGCCTCGACCAGGACGGCGACGACGCCGAGGACACCCCAGAGGACGATGGCGAGACGACGCCGATGCTCGCAGTCGGACGAGCTCATCGCACCCACGCTGGATTGAGGGGCTCCATGGCCGTGGACCGCGAGCCGTCTGCCGCGTGCGCGGACGATCGCGTCGGACGGTGCGCCGGGCAGCCGAATCGCCGCATGCCCTCGCCATGCTAGGAGAGGAGCGGGGCACGTCAACCGGAACTTCGCAGGGCGGGAGGCCAGCCCGCGGCGCGCTGCCGGTTGCGTGGTTGCGGTTCGTTCGGCGGCCGTCCGGCGGTAGCATCGCCGCCCCATGCCGATCGCCGACCGCTCCGCGCCGGGCGCGCCGCCCGCCCCGGCGCGGGCCCTCCCGCCCTATCCGCACGCGCTGCGCTCGCCGCTCGCCCCCTTCACCGCGCGCCTGCGCGACTTGCTCTCGACCGTCGAGTCCGCGGCGCTCCTCGGCGCGGTCGAGGCGCGCGTGCGCGGGCTCGGGGAGCACCTGCGCTTCGCCTGCCTCGCGATGCCGTGCTCGGAGGCGCTCGTGGCGCTCGAGATGGAGGCGCTCGGGCGGCTCACGGTACCCGTCGTCGCCAACGCCGCCGGCTACCGCACGGCGGGCGCGGAGCTGCCGCCGAGCGGCACCCCGTTCGCGTACCTGCTCGGCGGCGGCGGCGGGCACGCGGTGGCGTTGGCCGACGGCGATGCGATGATTGCGCCGTTCCGGCGGATTCTGGGCGGGGTGCCGGCCTATGCAATATTTGTGCCGATTCGCGTCGGCGCGGCGATCGTGGGCGGCGCGGCGCTCTTCTCGCACGACGCGCCCCTCGGAGGTCGGGAGCTCGACATGGCCGAGCGGCTCGCCGAGGTCCTCGCGCTCACCGTGGAGTCGTTCCGCACCGAACGGGTCGTCTTCGAGCTCTTCGCCCGCGCTATGCCAGACCTGCTCGGGCACGCGCCATGCCAGATTGGGGCGGCGAGCACGAACCAGGTTGGGGCGGCGAGCACGAACCAGGTTGGGGCGGCGGCGAGCACGAACCAGGTTGGGGCGGCAAGCCCGAACCAGGTTGGGGCGGCGGGCCCGAACCAGGTTGGGGCGGCGGGCCCGAACCAGGTTGGGGCGGCGGGCCCTGGTCGGCCGCTTCAGGAAGCAGCGGACCCACCGCCGACCTCGCTCCGCGCCGCTCTGGAGCGGCACATCCATGCGCTCCGCCTCACGCCCGAGTACCGCCGCCGTCTGGAGCTCGCGGCGGTGGTGGGGAGGCTCGCCGAGCACGGCGAGGTCGAGGCTCGCCTCGCCCTCGACCTCCTCGCGCGGATCGACGCCTACGCGCGCGGCGGCGGCGTACAGGGGCCGCTCGGCGAGGGGGAAGGGAGCGCGGCGTGACGAGGCCCTCTCCGGTGGGGCCGGGCGGCGATCTCCGCGACGCCGCGCGCCGCGGCGCCGGCGTACGCGTCGCGCTGGTCGACTCCGGCGTCGACGCCTCGCACCCTGCGCTGCGCTCGGCGGCGCTGCGCCATGTCACGCTGAGCCGCCGCGGAGCAGCGCACGAGGTCGCGCCGTGCGCGCCAGGAGACGTCAGCGGGCACGGGACGGCTTGCGCGGGCATCGTCCACCGCATGGCGCCCGGGGCCGAAATCACGAGCGTCCGCGCGCTCGGCGAGGACGGACGATGCTCCCGCGACGGGCTCATCGCGGCGCTGCGCTTCTGCGTCCGCGAGCGCTTCTCCGTGATCAACCTGAGCCTCGGCATCGATATCCCGAAGAGCGCGCCGCTCCGCCCCGGCGACTACCGGTCCCTCGTCGAACTCTACGAGGTCGCCGACGCGGCCTACACGGCAGAGGTCGTGCTCGTGGCCGCCGGCCCGAACGCGGCGGCGTTCCGCACCTATCCGGGGCGCTTCAAGTCGCTGATCGGCGTCGGTCGAGGGCCCTTCCAGGACCCAGAGGCGCTCCGGAGCGAGCTCACGGACGACCACGAGATCCTCGCGCCCGGCGACGAGGTGCTCGCGCCCGCGCCCGGCGGCGGCGACCGGCGCTGGACCGGAACCTCGTTCGCGGCGCCCCATGTGACCGCGCACGTCGCGCGGATCCGCGCCGCCCGGCCGGAGCTCTCGATCGAGGCGGTGAAGGCGGCGCTGCACGAACTCGCGCGCGGGTCGGGGAGCGGGGCGGGGAGGAGCGCGGAGGAGGGCGCGACGGAGGTCGGCGCTGGCGCCGCGGCGGCGGGCCGCGGCGCCGCGCCCGGGCGCGCGGCCGCGGAGGCGCCGGAGGATGGCCGTGCGCCCGCTTGACCCGCTCGACGGCGTGTCGCCCCTGTCGCGGCTGCTCCGGAGCGCGCCGGGCGCCGAGGTCCGCGCCGAGCTCGACCGCATCGAGGCGCTCCTCGGGGAAGGCGACGCGCCTGCGGCGGCACCGGCCGCTCCGCCGCTTCCAAGAGGCCCGCTCCTCGCCGCGGCGCTCGCCTTCGGGCGGGGCGCGCTCGCGCTGCGCGAAGGCGCGCTGGACGCCGCGGTCCGCCTCCTCGACGGCGCCGCTGCGGCGTTCGGTGAGGAAGGGGCGGCCGAGGCCCGGGACCTCGCCCGGTGCGAGGCGGTGCTCGCGCGCCTGCGCCGCGACGCGCGGTCGGCTTGCGCCTCCGCCGTCGCGGAGCTCGATGCCATCGCGGGCGCAGGCGACGGCCGTCGCCGCGCGGCGGTCGTGGCCGCCCATTACCGCGCCACGGCCGAGCGGATCGCCGGCGACGCGGCGGCCGCGCAGCGCACGCTGCTGTCTGCGCTGCGCGGATCGGAGCCGTTCCTCGACGAGCGGGCGCAGATCCTGAACTCGCTGGGGACGCTCTATGTGACCCTCGGCGCCCACGGGGCGGCCGAGGCGCTGCTGGAGCACGCGGCCGAGCTCCACCGCCGCCGGGGAGACGCCGTGGGCGAGGCGATCGCCTACGGTCAGCTCGGCGCGGCGGCGCTCGGCCTCGGCGCCGTCGAGCACGCCCGCGCGGCGCTCCAGCGGCAAGAGTGGCTGTGCGCGCGCCTCGGCGATGCGTTCGGCCGCGCCCGCGCGCTCACGTTTCTCTCGGAGCTGGCGCTCGAGCTCGGACGCGCCGACGACGCCCTCGCGCTCGCGACCTCCGCCCGCGACATCGCGGCGGGCGCCACGCCGCCGCTGCGGACCTGGATTGCCTATGCGGCGCGGGCGATGGGGCGCGCGCGGCGAGACCTTGGCGATCTCGGCGCCGCGGCTGCGCTCGAGGAGGCGGGGGCGCTGTTCCGGGAGCTCGGTCATCCGCTCGGGGAGGCGCTCGCCGCGTGGGACCGCGCCTCGGCCGAGGCGCTCGCGCCGGTGAGGTCCACAACCCCGGTCGCGCCGGTGCAGCCCGCAACCACGGTGCAGCCCGCAACCACGGTGCAGCCCGCAACCACGGTGCAGCCCGCAACCACGGTGCAGCCCGCAACCACGGTCGACTGGTTCTCCGCCGCCTGGGCGCTCGGCTCGCTGGGGCTGCCGTCCCGCGTGGTGCTGCTCCTTCGCGAGCGGATGGAGATTGAGGAGGCCGCGCCGCGGCCGGAGAACGGCGAGCCGGTGTCGGACGGCGGGATTCGTGAGCGGGCGCTCGCCGCGGCGGCGCAGACCTCGCCGCATGTGGCCGTGCAGCGCGAAGTCGAGCTCGTCTACGACCGGCCGGATGACCTCACCGTGGTTGCCGCCCACAGGGCCGCAGCGCACCGCAATCTAGGCCGCCTCGCAGCGCTGACCCTCGCCCCGCCCGGCCTCGTCGTCGCCGCGATCGCAGCCTCGAGCGTCAACGTCCGCGGCCTCGTGCTCCCGTCCGAGCGCGCGGCAGCCGCCTGCATCGCCCGTCTGCCCGGGCTCGCTGTTTGGCTCTGGCCGTCCGCCACCGCTCCCTCCGCCATCGGCAGCGATCTCGCCGACCTGCGCACGGCGCTCGGCGAGCCGCTGCGCGCCGCGCTCGCGCTCGCGCCGGCCGGACGCGTGCTCTGCCCGCCCTTCGCGGGCGACGTCGGCGCCGAGCTCGAAGCGGTCGAGGTCGGCGCCCTGCTGGCATTGGCAGAATCGCTCGCACCGGGCGAGCTGCGCCTGGATGCACAGCTGGGCTGGAACGGGGAGGTCGGCGCGAGCGTCGAAGCCCTGGGGTTCGTCGTCACGCGCTGAGAGCGTCCGCAGCCACGCTCGCGCCGTGGAACGTGCGCATCCACCATGTTCCTATCGGGAAGACGACACTGCGTATACCGGAACGCCAGCGTTCGAGCGCCGCTCGGTAGGATGCGCGAAATGTCCGTACGGCGTCACCGGCGATTCTCCACGCGTCACCCTGATTACGGCCCACCGCGAACGTCGGATTGCGCTCGCGGAGTGCTTCCGTGCTCGTGGCCCGCTCGTAAGGGGAGACATTGCTGGCTCGCTCGGCGCCCAGAAAGCGGAGTCCCTGCTGCTGCGTCTTGGCATGTGCCTGCGCTTCCTGCCGCTCGAGCTCGGCGGCGACGTCGCGGCGAAACCCTTCCGCGCTGTCCTGCTCTACGGTTGGGGGCAGCGCGAGCGGGAGCGTCGCTTCCTCGGGCCACTGTGGGTTCTCCGGATCGAGGTATACCGAGGGCCGCATCGCGTGCAGGACGCCGCGGCCGAGCTCGCGTACGTCGACCTTGGCGCCCGGCCATTCATGCGCATGCCGGACGAGGCCGGCGGCAACAGGGTTTGCGAGGACGTATGCGATCTTCTCTACCAATGCTGCGCGTGTCAGCAGCCGTACCGCGCTCGTGGGCTCGTGGTCCCACACCGGTCCTTCCCACGCGCGTAGCACCTTCGTCCCGAGCGCCGCGATACGATGGAAGAACTGTAGAAAGCGCGGCAGAACGCCGTCGACGTCCGTTACGATGAGGTGAAGATGCGTCGACATCGCGCAGAATGCGTGGACCTCGATGCCGTAGCGGCGGCTCGAGACGGCGAGGGCGTAGACCAAGAGCTGGGTGATGCCTGCGTCTGGGCGGAGGAGGTGATGCCGGCGCAGGATGCGGCGGGTGATCAGGTATGTGGCGCCGGGGATGATCGCGCGGGGCTGGGTCATGGCCGGCGCACATTAACAAATGCCGTGCCAGGGTTCTGGTGACGGATTTTAAGGGATCGACGTGCGTCGGGGGGGTGGCGGCCGCCAGGCTATCCGCCACTTAAGCCACCGTAACGTGGGTACGGCACCGCCAGCCCCGGTCAGCCGGACCCAGGTCGATTCATCCCCCAACCTGGGTCGATTCATCCCCAACCTGGGTCGGTTCATTCTGGTCATCCTCCTCACCGAACTGCGATGCCCTGCGCGCCGCCACCAGGCACCAACCCACCTGCCTCGCCTCGCGGGAGCAGGCTACCGTCGCGGCTCACCTGGAATGCCGCGATCGTCCCGGCCCCGGCGTTGAGGGTATATAGAAACCGCCCGTCGCGCGTCATCGTGAGGTCGATCGGCGCCGTGCCTGCGGGAAACGACGCCGACACGCCGCCGTCGAGCAACGTCAGCGCGCCGCGCGCGTCGACCTGAAGCCCGGAGACCGTGTCGCTGCCCGTGTTGGCCGTGAAGACATACCGGCTCCCAGGCGCGCCGGCGATCCAGCAGGTCGCCCGTTGGAAGGTGTCGACCGTGTCGCTGATGACGGCGAGGCTGCCATCCGCACGGATGCCGTACGAGGACACCGCGCTCGTGTCGCCGGTCGCCGGCACGCCGTCGCCGCCGACCTCCGCCACGAGGAGGTGTCCGCGCCGGTCGAAGGCGAAATCGAACGGGACGAGACCCCTGGAGATCGTCGTGACCGGAGCGTCGCTGGGGAAGCCGCGGCCGCTCACAGGGAACACGTGGATCTGGTTCGACCCCTTGCCTGCCACGACCAGCACCTCCCCGTCGGGAGAGAACCCGATCTGACCCGGCGTCGCGCCGAGCGACGGCGGAATCGTGCCGCCGAGACCGAGATCGCGGACCGACCCGTTCATCGGCACAAGCTCGCCGCACGGGTCCACCTCGAAGCCGGCGATGTTGCCGTCGCCACCCACGTTGAGGACATAGACCAGGCCGCCGTGCGACGCGACGCTGACGGGAAAGTCGCCGCCCGAGTCAACCACGTCGAGCAGCGTCAGGCCGTGCGGCCCCACCCCGAACATCGACACCTCATTGCTCCCCGCGTTCACGGCGAACAGCAGCTTTCCGTCCTCGCTGAGGACGAGCGACCCTTGCGAGCCGAGCGGGTTGATCGGCCGGCTCGGCGCGCCGAGCCCCCCGGTCGCATACGTCCCTGCGTACGCGAGCGAGCCGTCCGCGGCCCGGTCATACGCCACCACGGCATTTCCATCTCCGGCGTTGGTCATCACGAAGACCTGACCGTGCCGGTGGACGCCGGCGCCGTGCGCCATGGCGTCGCCGGGCGCGCTCGCGGCGAAGATCCCCAAGCTCAGGGCCGTGATGTTCATCGTGCTGCGAAACATGAGAAAGCTCCTTGGAACGGCGCCGTGAACCCAGCGGCGCGGGCTTGTCGGTGGGTCGATCGTCGAGGCGCATCTCGGTCGTGACGACAGCGCACGACGCGCCCCGAGCCCTTGGGAGCGCGCGTCTTTGCGCGCCCCGTCAGGCGGGGTCATCCGCTGCTACGCGGAAGCCCCTCCGCCGTTTCGCGGCTGCCTCGACCGGCCCGCTCCGGCGCGCCTCTGCCGCTCACCCGGGCGACGCTCCGCCTGCGCACGCGCCGCCCGCGGCGGCTTGGCCGACACACGCTCGTCGCCCCGCCTCTTCCGGCGACGGACGGACGACCGCCCCGCCCCGCCGGGGGTGAGGTCAGCGCGGCCGCCCGCCGCCGCAGCCGGAAGGCTGGATGCGTCGGACGGCCATCATGAGCAGGTAACGGTCCGGAGCGCCGGGCAGGTACCGCTCCAGGTGGAGCTCCCCGGGCCGGAAGCCGAGCCCGTGCAGGAAGCGGAACACGCGGTGCGCGGCCTTCTCGTCGCGCGCGGTGCACTCCAGGGTCGCGAACACGGTCGGCGGTACGTCCTGGCGCCGCGCCCCCGGCGGCAGCCGCCGGCCAGGTCGGATCCGGAACCCGACCTCGCCATGAAGCTCACCGTCCCTCAGGTCCAGCGTGCGGACGTACCCGCTGGTCAGGACCGGAACGCGCCGGCGCGCCAGCTCCCGCTTGCGCGCCGCCACGTCAGCGCGAAAGGCCAGCGGGCCCTCCGGCGCCGTCGCCGGGTACCAGACCAGCACCGAGCGCTCCTTCCAGTGCTCGAGGTGCATCGGCAGCTGCGACGACGACACCCCCCGCAGGTACTGATCCGCGATCTCGAGCGACAGCAGGCGGGCCGTCATCTCCTGCTGCCACGTCGCGAGCATCGCCTCCCGCGCCCGGCCGCTCAGGCGGAGGAACTCGCGGATCGCCGCGATGGGGATCCCCGCCGCCCGCAGGCTGCTGATGCTGCGGGCCTCCTCGACCTGCCCGGGCGCATAGGCGCGGTAGCCGTTCGCGCGCCGGCCGGTCGGCAGCAGGAGGCCCTTGCGCTCATAGAAGCGAAGCGCGCTCGGCGAGAGGCCGCTGCGGTCCGCGAACTGGGAAATCGTGAGCATGCGGCGGATTTCTCCTTGAGCTTCAACCTGGTTCAAGGTGCAGGGTTCGAGCGTCGCTTCCAAGGACCTCCCAGGAGAAGAGCGCATGAACGTCTCCGTCGTGACCCGGGGCGAGCTCCGGCTGGCCGGCATCAAGGTGGTGGGCCGCCGCAGTGAGCTCAGCCACCGGGTGCCCCTCGCGTGGCTAGAGCTCGTCGACCGCCTCGACGCCGTCCCCCACCTGGTGGACCGGAGCGTGCTTTACGGGGCGTTCCCGGAGAGCGATCACCGGAAGGCGAGCCACGACGGCGTCTACACCTACTGGGTGTGCGCCGAGGTGAGCGCGAGCGGGGCGCTCCCGGAGGGCGTGCGGCCGCTGGTGCTCCCAGCGCGGACCTACGCGGTCGCCCGGGTCGAGGGGACCGCGGAGGCCATCGAGGCGACCTACCTCGGGCTGTCGCGCTGGATCGAGGCCCAGGGCAAGCGCGTCGACACGCAGGCCTGGTGCCTCGAGCGGTACGACGAGCGGCGGCAGAAGGTGACGCCGCCCTACGAGCGGTTCGACTACGACGTATGGAAGCCGCTGGACGGATGACGCGCCGAAATCCACGCGCCACGCCGGTTGCGCGTCACGCCGGTTGCGCGTCACGCGTTGCTCGATCGCGCAAGCGCCGGCGCATCACGAGGCGCGCGTTCCTGTAGACCTTGGAGAAGCGCGGCGCAGGACGACCCGCGAGCGCGACGCGGCGATCGCCTGCGCTCGACGGCGCCCTCGCTCAGATCACGGGCGAATGACGCTCCGGCGGGGCATGGGCGCCTGGCATCGAGGATGCTTGGGCGTCCAGGAGACGATCGCGAACGACCATCCATCCTCGAACGGGGCTCTCGCCATGTCCGCTCTGAACCCGCAGCGCACTGGAACCCTCGACGCACGCCGGCCCGCTCGCGCCTCCGAGCACGACGGAGCGGACTGCCTCCGGGACGAGTTCCTCAAGCTCGCATCGCATGAGCTCAAGACGCCGCTAACCTCGCTCGCGCTGCAGGTGCAGCGGATGAAGCGCATGAGCGAGCGGCACGCAGAGGACGCGTCGACGTGGGTCGCCTCGCTCGAGGTCGTCGGCCGCCAGGTCAACCGGCTCGCCCGGCTCTGCGACGACATGCTCCAGGCGATCTCGCTCCGAGCGGGCCAGCTCGCGCCCGATCGCCAGAGCGTCGATCTCGGGGCGCTCGTCCGGGAGGTGGTCGCCGGGCTCCCGGTCGAGCTCCGCGCCCCGTCCGCCGCCATCTCGGTCGACGCGCCCGAGGGCGTGGTCGGCCTCTGGGACCGCGAGCAGATCGGGCGACTCGTGTTCCACCTGGTCAAGAACGCCATCGCGTTCGGCGAAGACCGGCCGGTCTCCATCGAGGTCAAGGCCCCTCCCGGCGGAGCGCAGCTCCTCGTCCGCGACCGCGGCACAGGCATCGCCGAGGAGGACCAGGAGCGCATCTTCGCGTGCTTCGAGCGCGCGGGCGACGTGGAGCACTTCGGTGGTCTCGGGCTCGGGCTCTACATCGCGCGCGAGATCGTGCACGCCCACGGCGGTCGCATCGGCGTGGAGAGCGCCCTGGGCCGCGGCTCGACGTTCGTCGTCGACCTCCCCCTCTAGCCCCACCCAAAACCCAGCCGACCGCCGCGCGCGAGATCCGCGAGCGCCCGCCGCGCGGGGCGCGCTGCGACGAGGCCCTGGGCGGCCCGCCCGACCGGCAGGCCGCCCAGGGCCCACGCTACGGATCGCCGGGCGGCGCGTACCCGAGCCGCTTGATCCCGAGCGCCTTCAGCTTGTAGACGAGCGTGCGCAGCGGCATGCCGAGCGCGCGCGCCGCCTCCGTCTGGTTCCCGCCCGCCTTGCGGAGCGCCTGGACGATCAGCTCGGCCTCGCAGCGCTGGAGCCGCGCCTTCAGGAAGTCGGCGCCCGGCGGCGCGGAGGTGGGCTCGGCTCCATCGCACGGAAGGTCGCGGTCCACGGCCGGCGCGACCGGGGGCGCCGCCCGCGCGCGCTCGGGCAGATCCTCCTCCGCGATCCACTCGCCCTCGGCGATCACCACCGCCCGCTCGATCGCGTTCCGCAGCTCCCGCGCGTTCCCCGGCCACGCGTACGCCCGGAGGCGCGCGAGCGACCCGGCGTCGAAGCCGCGAATGGAGCGGCCGTTCGCCTGGTTCGCCTGCTCGAGGAAGCGGCGCGCGAGCGGCTCGATGTCCTCCGGTCGCGCCCGGAGCGGGGGGATCGTCACCGTCATCGCGTTCAGCCGGTACAGGAGATCGCAGCGGAACGCGCCGGACGCGCACATCGCCTCGATGTCGCGGTGGGTCGCCGCGATCACGCGCGCATCGACGTCGATCGGCTTGTTCGAGCCGACCCGGGTCACCTGCCGGGTCTCCAGGACGCGCAGGAGCGCGGCCTGCGCCGCGGCCGGCAGCTCGCCGATCTCGTCGAGGAAGACCGTCCCCCCGTCCGCCGCCTCGAACACCCCCCGCTGCTGCTGCCACGCGCCCGTGAACGCGCCGCGCTCGTGGCCGAAGAGCGCGCTCTCGACGAGCTGCTGCGGGATCGCCCCGCAGTTGACGCACACCATCGGCTTCCCGCTCCGCGGGCCGCGGTCGTGGACCGCGCGCGCCACGACCTCCTTGCCCGTCCCCGTCTCGCCCAGCAAAAGCACCGGGATCGACGATCGCGCGACCCGCGTGACGATCTCGAAGACGCGCCGCATCGCGGGGCTCACGACGACGAGATCGGCGTGCGGGGCGCCCGCGTGGCTCTTCCACGCCCCGCCCGGCGCCGACCGCACGGGCTGATCCTCCGTCGCGCTGCGCACCGCGTTCCAGCACCGATAGAGCAGGTCCTCCGCCACGGTCCCCGCGTCGGGGAACATCGCGAAGCCCGCGAGCACGGCCGGCGCCCCGTCCGCGCCCGACGCGGCGAGCGCGCGCGCCAGATCGAGCGCCGCGTCGGCCCCGGCCTCGGGAAGCAGCGCCGCCACGACGTCCGAGCTGTACAGGGCGATCCGGTCCACGGGGCGCAGCAGCGCCCGCATGCGTGGAAACAGGTGGCTCACGTGACCGCCCTGCTGGCGCGCGGGCCGGGCCATGACGATGGCGAAGCTCCGCCCGAAGAACCGCGCGCGCCTCACCTCCTCCTCGAGGGCGACGCGGAGCTGCTCGTGGCTCATCAGGCCCGGCAGCTCGCCCTCGGCCGCCGTGATCGAGCGGACGGCGACGACCACCTTGCCGAGGATCACCTCGTCGCCCGGCTTCGCCTCGCCGCGCGCGACCCGCGCCCCGCCGAGCCAGGTGCCGTTGGTCGAGCGCAGATCCTCGACGAGGACGCTGTCGCCGGACACGGTGAAGCGGGCGTGCTCGCGCGAGAGGCTGACGTCGCGGATCTGGACCTGCGACGGCGGCGCGCGGCCGATGACGACCGGCGCGCTCGGCCGCAGCACGACGCGCTCGGCGCCGTCGCGGTGATACACGAGCAGGGCCACGCGCCGGTCGTCCTGCCTGACACGCTGGATCGCATCGATGAAGCTGCTCGACAGCGGCGTCGTTTCCATTCCGCTGTCCTCGCGAATCACTGACACTCTGTTAACCCCCCTCTCACAAGATCCCGTCCCGGGGTCCGGGCGCCGCGCCGCCCGCGTGCGCGACGCGCGCCGGGCGGAGCCCGCCCGCCCCGCGGGCAGGCGCTCGCTGACGCTGATTTGCGCACCGCCACGGGCGTCTCCCGCGCGCCGCGACGCACCAGATGGCTCACCGGGGTCGGGTGTTCATGTCGCTCGAGTCGCTCCAGTCGCTCCAGTCGCACAAGTCACACATCTTGCAATTCAAGCACCACCCGCGGGTCGAGCCCGCCGGTGACAAGGACACCGTGTTCCCGATCGGCGGGCGCGCGCGCTTCATGCTCCGCGGGCGCCACGCTTCGGGCCGGCGCGGCTCCACGATGTGCCGGTCCGCCTCGGGGGGCTCGACCGGGCGAACCGGGAAGGGGGCCTGAGCCCGGTGCCCCTCTGCATCCAGGCCGCGCTCGGCCGAGGAGACCTCCCATGCGCGACGGCTATCGCATCCTCGACGCGGATCGCCACGTGATTGAGCCGCTCGATCTCTGGCAGGTCCACCTGGAGCCGGAGTTCCGCGATCACGCGCCGTACCTCGCGTACGTCGGCGAGGGCGAGCCGCTGGCCGACCGCGTGGCGTATCCCGGACCGGAGGGCCTGGTCTCGCTCCCTCCGCAGCCGATGATGGACGGGCGGCCGCTCCTTCACCGGACGAGCGCGCGGACGTGGCGCGCGGTCGCCTCGGCCAGCCGCCGGCGCGCCGGGCAGCTCGCGCGGCTCGGCCCCCTGGAGCTGCCCCAGGCGCACATCGAGGACATGGACCGCGAGGGCATCGACGTGGCCTTCCTGTATCCGACCCTCGCGCTGATGCTCCTCGGCATGTCCCCGCTCGAACCGGCGCTCGCGAGCGCCTTCGCGAGGGCGTACAACACCTGGCTCCGCGGCTTCTGCGACCACGAGCCCCAGCGGCTCCGGGGCGTCGCGCTGATGAGCCCCCACGATCCCGCGCAGCTGGTGCCCGAGCTCGCGCGGGCGGCGGCGCTCGGCTTCCGCGCCGTCGTGATACGGCCGAACCCCGTCGCGGGCCGGACCCTGGGCGACCCCGCCTACGAGGCGTTCTGGGCCGAGTGCGAGCGGCGCTCCATCGCGGTCGCCGTCCACGAGGGCGCGCACGCCTCCCTTCCGGCGGCCGGCGCCGATCGCTTCCGCAGCCGCTTCGCCCTGCACGCGTGCTCGCACCCGATGGAGCAGATGATGGCGCTGCTCGCGCTGATCGAGGGCGGCGTGCTCGAGCGCCACCCCCGCCTGCGGGTGGCCTTCCTCGAGGCCGGCTGCGGGTGGCTGCCCTACTGGCTCCATCGCCTCGACGAGATCGAGTACCGCGGCCTGGCCGAGGAGGTCGCGCCGCACGTCCGCCGCGAGCCGTCCGCGTATTTCCGACGCCAGTGCTTCGTCGAGATCGAGCCGGACGAGCCGCTCCTGGAGCAGGCGATCCCGTGGATCGGGGAGGGCAGCGCGATCTTCGGGACGGACTTCCCCCACATCGACCACGACGCCGGCATGACGGAGCGAGCGCTCGCGCTCCGCGGCAGGCTCCCCGGCGACGCGCTCCGCAAGCTCCTCTGGGACAACGGCGCCCGGTTTTACGGGCTAGAGGAGTGACTCAGCAGAGCATGACGGCGAGCGGCGCGTCGCTCGCGAGCTGGGCCAGCGCGACGGCGCGATCGTCCAGGTGCGGCCTCGGCGGGACGTAGAGCACGAGGACGCTCGCCGACGGATCCCAGCCCTTGCGCTGCTCGCAGAAGCGCCACCCTTCGCCGCAAGGAGAGCCCGGTTCCCCTGCCTCGCGGACGGTGAGCTCGATCCCCCGCGGCAGCGGATAGCCGCAGCAGGCCATCAAGAACTCTCGCGGATCGCTCTTCAGCCGGACGAGCTGCGCCGGGTCTTCCCAGCTCAGCGCGACGGCGCGCAACCACGCCGCCTCCAGCGCCGAGAGCTCGTCCGCCATCTCGCCTCGCTCGCGCGGGGGGCGCACCTCGGCCGAACCGCCGTCGCGCTGCGCAGGTGTGCTGTCGGTCTCCGATGTACCAGATGGGTAGTGGGGTGACGCACGGGAACCCATGGCTATCTCCGTTGCAGGTAACGCATATCGCGCACAGGATGCATGGAGCCGCGGCCGCGCGCCGTCGAGCCCTCTGCGAGCCCTCCGCGGGCAACTCGAGCGCTCGAGCAGGCGCCGCGGCAGCTCAACGGCTCAGCGCCTGCGACAGCGCTCGCGCCTCGACGAAATCGGGCAGATCGGCGCACTCGGCCGGCCAGCCGCCGAGCTCCCGGAGCAGGGAGCGCGCCTCGTCGCGCCGCTCCTGCCCCACGAGGATACGGCAGAGCGCCACGATCGAGCGCAGCTCGATCATCCGCGCGCCCTGCTCGCGCGCGATCGCGATCGATTGACGCAGGCAGCGCTCGCTCTCCTGTTCCGCGGGGGCGCCCGAGGCGTGGAGAGACAGCGCCTTCAGACGGTAGAGCTCCGGGACGTAGTAGACGTCGCCGAGCTCCGCGGCGAGCCGCAAGCAGCCCGCGAGCTGCTCGACCGCGGCCTCGTGCTGCCCGCGCTCGGCCTCGAGCTCCGCCACGAGCGAGAGCCAGTAGGGCAAGCCCATCTTCTGGCCGGTGTCCCGGATCGCCTCGACGTCCCGCCTCAGCTTCTCGAGATCCCGCCGCGCCCAGGAGCGCATCGCCCAGCAGAGCTCCTTGAACCAGAGCGGGTGGCGCTCCATCAGCTGCATGAGGGCGTCGGTCACCTCGTCGACCTTCTCCCGCTCGCGGCCGTAGTGATAGACGCCGGCCAGGTGGAGCAGCGCCATGCCGAGGGTGTTCGGGTGGTCGAGCTCGCGCGCCCACGCCACCGCGGCCTCTCCCTGCGCGACCGCCTGCGCCGGGCAGCCCATCAGGTGGAGCAGCAGCGCGAGCGTGTACTGGCCGTTGGCCTTGGGATCGATGCCATACAGGAAGACTCGCTCCCGCTGGGAAGGGTCGTAGAGCTCGATGCCGCGAGCGAGGTGCGGGCGAGCCTCCGCGAGCCTCCCTTCGAGGAACAAGCAGTTTCCCAGCTGCACCATGGACGAGACCAGCTGGCCGGTGTCCTGTGACCGCGTGGCCATCCCGTGGAGCCGCTCCGCCAGCGCCCGCGCCTCGCGACGATGGCTTCGCATGTGGTGATACCAGAACATCGCCCACAGCGTCGGCGCGGTCATCGGGCTGTCCCCGAACCCGTCGCTCAGCTCCTCGCAGCGCTCCACCGCCGCCTCGAGCTCCCGGGGCATGTACCCGCGGCGGTCCAGGAGCGCCACGATGAGCAGGCTGTTCAGCCGCAGCTCGGCGAGCGCGCGCTCCCGGTCGTCCGCGATGGCCGAGAGCCAGCCGAGCGCCTGCGTCACGTGCCCGATGGCCTCGGTGTCGTCGGCGTTCGCCGGCCGCTTCAGCGCGCGCTCCGCCGCGATCTCCGCGTAGGCGATCGCCTGCTGCTTCTGCTCGGCGGCGGCGTGGTGGTGCGCGAGCAGATCGGGCCGCGCCGCGACGAGCTCGGGGAAGCGCTCCTCCATCGCCCGGGCCACGCAGGCGTGCAGCCTCCGCCGGCTCCGCTTCGAGAGCGACTCGTAAGCCGCGTCCCGGATGAGCACGTGCTTGAACAGGTACGTCGGGTTGTTCAGCCGGCGCTTCCTGTGGATGAGGTCCGCGGCCATCAGCCGGTCGAGATCTTCCTGGACGAGCTCGCCGTCGAGGGTGGTCACGGCGCTCAGCACCTCCAGGCTGAACTCCCGCCCGAGCACCGCGGCGATGCGGGCGGTCTCCTTCGCCCTGCCGAGCCGGTCGAGGCGCGCCATCAAGAGGCCCCGCAGCGTCGAGGGGATCGCGAGCTCCGAGAACGGCTCGGCGAGCGTGTAGTGGTCCCCCTCGTCGATGAGGGCCCCGGACTCGAGCACCATCCGCGTCAGCTCCTCGACGAAGAGCGGGACGCCGTCGGTCCGGTCGACCACCTGCTCCAGGAGCGGCTCGGGCAGCGAGCGGCCGCCGGCGAGCCGCGCGACCATGTGCTCGACGTGCTCGCGATCCAGGCGGCCGAGCTGGATCTGGAGCATGCCCGACGTCGACCACGGCGGCGAGAACTCCGGCCGCGCGGTGAGCAGCATCATGAGCCGCGCCGAGGGCACATCGACGATCAGCATGCCGAGCCACTCCAGGCTCGTCGGATCGGCCCAGTGCAGGTCCTCGACCATGAACAGGACGGGCCGCTCCTCGGCCATGTCGAAGAGCATGGACACGAGCGCGTTGAGCGTCCTCTCCTTCTGCCGCGGCGGCGGGTCCTGAGGCGCGGCGTAGCGCGCGTCGAGGGGGATCGACAGGAGCGCCGCGAACAGCGGCACCGTCTCCGCCAGATCGAAGCCGCGGCGGGCCAGGAGCGCCTCGAGCCGGGCGAGCCGGCGCCCCGGCGCGTCGTCCCGGCCGGGGTCGATCAGCCGCTCGAGCAGCTCGATGAGGGGGTGGAGCGCGCTGTTGCGCCGGTCGGGGGTGCAGCGGCACTCCAGGCAGCTGTGGCCGTCGCCGCGGAGCCGCCGCGCGAGCTCCCACGTCAGGCGGGATTTGCCGATCCCGGGCCCGCCGGTGACGAGGATGCTCTGCCCGATGCCCTGCCGGACCTGGCTCCAGCGCTGGAGCAGGAGCTCGAGCTCCTGGCTCCGGCCGATCAGCGGCTCCGTGTCGCGGCCCGCGGTGTCCTGGTCCTGCGTCGAGCGAGGGATCTCGCGCCCCATGCGGTAGATGGCGCTCTGCCGCTCCGCGCCCGAGAGGTCGCGCGACGCGATCGGCTCGAATGTGAACCGGCTCCGGAGCAGCCTGAAGGCGTCGCCGCTCACCGCGATCGTGCCCGGGGCCGCGAGCGCGCTCAGCCGGGTCGCGATCCGCGGCGTCGTCCCGAGGTGCTGCGTGTAGCGTTGCGGCTGGCCGGCGACCACGAGGCCGGTGTGCAGCCCGATCCGGACCTCGAGCGCGATGCCCCGCGCCGCCGCGAGGCGCGCGCTGCGCGCGCGGACGTCCTCCGCGATCTCCAGCGCCGCGCGCGCGGCGCGCCGGGCGTCGTCCTCCTGCGCCGACGGATAGCCGAAATGCAGCAGGATCTGATCGCCCAGCGCGCCGGCGAAGCGCCCGCGGTGGCGGCGGGCGATCTCGTCGCAGACGTCCTGTTGCTCGCCGAGCAGATCGTCGACCTCCTCGACGTCGGTGTCCTTCAGGCCCGGGCCCGAGGTCGAGAAGGCGCAGCAGACCACGGTGAGGGGCCGCCGCTCGGCGTCGAGGCACCCGGCGCCGCTGGCGAGCTCCCCGTCCACGGGAGAGGGCGTGTCCTCCGGCCGGGGCGTCGCCGGAGAGGGCAGCGTGTCGGCCGCCGCGCGATTGCTGGGCACGGGCCGGCCCTCCCGCGGGGGCCGGTCGAGCGGCGTCGTCGCGCTCGCGCCGTAGCCCCACCGGCCCTCGTCCGACGCGCCGGGGTCCGGCTCCGGCGCCGACGCCAGCCCGCGCGCCACGAAATCCTCGCGGCTCAGCCCCTCCACGCCGCAGGCCTCGAGCTCGCGCAGCAGGCCGGAGGCGGTGGCGACGCGCTCGGCCACGTTCTTCAGGGTCGCGCGCCGGAGGAGGGTGCCGAGCGGGTGGCCGAGGAGCGCCGCGGGGATCGGGATCGGCTCGGAGCTGGCCTGTCGGAACAGCACCTCTTGCAGCGACCTGCCGGAGATCGCCGGCCGCCCGGTGAGGCACTCCAGGAAGACGAGCCCCCAGGCGTACAGGTCCGATCGCACGCTCACCGGCTGTCCGAGGAGCTGCTCCGGCGCCGCGTAGGCGGGCGTGCAGAGGATCTCGTTGCTCGGGGTGAGCTTCGCGTCGACGCCCTCCATGGCCCCGGCGATGAGCGCGCCGATGCCGAAGTCGAGCACCAGCGCGTTGCGCCGCGCGCCGGTGGAGACGATCATGATGTTGCTGGGCTTGAGGTCGCGGTGGACGACGCTCTGCCCGTGGGCGCAGCCGAGGGCGTCGAGGACCTGGAGCATCAGGTGCCGCGCCTCGGTTGGATCGAGGGCGGTCTCCTCGGCCAGCACCTCTGCCAGGTTCTTGCCGGGCACGAACTCGAAGATGGTGTAGAGCGTGCCCTCGTCCGTCTGGCCGGCGTCGATGAGCCGGACGATGTTGGGGTGGTGGAGCTGCGCGCAGAACCGCGTCTCCTGGTGGAAGCGGGCGCAGCGCCGGGCGACGTCGGCGGGCTTGCCGCCCCGGGCCGGCCGCATGACCTTGATGGCCACCATCTGTCCGGTGGCGAGCTGGCGCCCCTTGTAGACGTCGGCGAACCCGCTCTCCCGCAGCGCGGAGACGATCTCGTAGCGCTCCTGGAACACGGCGCCCGGGGCGATGGCGGTCGGGGTCATCGCCGCTCCCTCCGCCGGGCGGCGCCGCGGGACCGGCCGAGCGGGCGCGCCCCGGGAGGCGCGGAGCGCGGCGCCGAGCGGCCCGCCTGGCCGATGGAGCGCTCGCGCACGGCGGCCGCCGACCTCGTCGTTGCGGCTGTCCCACGGCCGACCTCGCTGCTCACGGTAGCTCATATAAGGTGTGGACCCATGGACGTCCGTCGATGGCCGTCCGGTTCCGGCGCGCCTGGTGAACAAACTCTGGATCTCGCCCGCGCCCGTCCGGCGCCTCGGGGCGGAGATCGCGGAGCGGCGGCAGGCGGAGAGGCGGAGAGGCGGACCGGAGCGCGCCCGCAGCGCCGCTCGCCCGGCGGCGGAGCTCGTCCGGCGCTGTGCGAGGTCGCTAGAATGTTCTGCTGGAGCTATCGACTCCATCGCTTCGATGTGCAGCGAATTGACCTCTGACGCCGCCGGTGAGAGGGCGATGGCGCCGGCTCCGCCGGCGACCTGTCGCGAGGTGCGCCGCGAGCGCCCCACGGCCGGTGAGCGACGGCGCGAGGTTCCTTGAAGGAGTGGGAGACATGCTGAGGCAACTGGCGACGAACATCGTTTTGCTCGCGTTCGCGGCGGCTCTTCCGATCGCGTGCTCGGGATCGGGGGACGGCCCTGGGGCCGCCGGCGGCAGCGCCGTCGCCAGCGGGAGCGGCGGCGCGGCGGCGTCCGTCGGGCAGACCTCGGCCAGCAGCGGCGCGGGCGGGGACGGCGGCGCGGGCGCCGGCGCGGACGGGGGCGGCGGGGCGGGCGAGGGCGGGGCGGCCGAGGGCGGCGCGGGCCCGGGCACGGGCGGCGCCGGCGCCGGCGGCGCGGGCGGGGGCGAGGGCGGCGCTGGGGCCGGCTGCGTGGGGATGGGCGGGATCACCTACACGCTCGCGATGGCCCCCGCGCCGACCGCAGAGCAGCAGTCCGCGTACGCCATGATCACGAGCGCCATGGATGAAGCGCTGTCGCACTACAACTGTTACACGAGCATCGAGAAGAGCCTGTCGGTGTCCTATGTGCCGTCGGTCGCGACGGCCGACGGCAACGTCAACGGATCCATCCGGTTCGGCGCGTTCAGCTCCATGAATTACATCACGGCCATGCACGAGATCTCCCACACCCTGGGGGTCGGCAGCTTCGAGTTCGCGGCGATGGTGAGGGACGGCGTCTTCACGGGCGAGGCGGCGACGAGCCAGCTCAGGGCGATCACGGGGAACGCGAGCGACGCCGTGCACGCGGACAACCAGCATTTCTGGCCGTACGGTCTCAATTACACGAGCGAGGTCGAGACGACGGACGACCTCGTGAACCACTGCAAGATGGTCATCGCCATCCGCGAGGACATCGGCTATTGAGGGCGCGCTGCGGCGCGGCCCGCGCGGCGCGGCGCGGGGGCGCCCCGGCGCGCCGGCGCCACGTCACCGGAGGTACGCGGCCAGGCCGAGCCCCTGATCGCGGATGGCGTCGGCGACCACCCGGGCGATCCGCGCCGCGCCGGAGCGCGAGAAGTGCGTGTGATCATCGCAGAAGAACTCGCCGACCGGCCCTCCGGTCGTCGCGCTCACGTCTCCGCCGGGGACCGGGCAGAAGCCGAGCTCGTTGTAGAGCGCGACGCTGCGCTCGTGGAGATCGATCACCGGCACGCCGTGCTGTTCGCCCGCCTCGTGGGTCGCGGTCACGTACTCCCCGCGCGTCCCCCGGGCCGTGCTGCCATTGCAGGCGATGGCGCTCACGGGCGTCACGAACACGGGATGCGCGCCCCGCTCCTGCGCGGCGCGGGCCATCATCCCGTAGCTGGTCTTGAAGGCGTCGAGCCCCACGTGCCGATCGCACGTGCGCGATCCGTCGTTGATGCCGAACTGGATGAACAGGGTGTCGCCCGCCTTCATGCCGTCGAGCATCTGAACCCACCTGTCCTGAAGTACGGGCTCGCCGCTCGCGTCGCGCTCGAGCGCGCACTCCCCGGTGGCATCCATGGTGCTCTGCACGTGGTAGAGCCACGTGCGCACGCTGCGGCCGCCGACCGCGCTGTTCACCACGGTGACCCGCTCGTCGAAGAGCGCCGCGATCTGGCCGCCCCAGCCCGCCGGGCAGGGGGTTTGCCCGTTGGCGACCGTGGAGTCGCCCGCGATCCAGATCGTGATGTCCGGCATCGGCTCCATCCCGCCTGACCCGGCGCCGCCGCCTCCGGACGCGCCGCCCGAGCCCGCCGCGCCGCCGCCGCCAGCAGCGCCCGACGAAGCCGCCGTGCTCCCGGCGCCCGACGAAGCCGCCGTGCTCCCGGCGCCCGACGAAGCCGCGGTGCTCCCGGCGCCCGCGCTCGCGCTGCTCGCTCCCGGCGGCGGGCCTCCGCCCGTCCCTGCGCCGGGGTCGCCGGCCGCGCCCTCCGCATCCGTGCAACAGGCCAGGGCGAGCAGCGCGACCCCCGACGCGCGGGCCGCCCGCCGACGAGCGGCAGATCGTAAATCCAGGTGAATGAGCATGCCTTCCTCCTGCATCCCTGTGTCCGGGACACCTTCCAATCAATCACCGATGGGCGTTTTTTTTCTCGGAGCTGCCCACCGAGGCGCGCACCGGGGCCTCGTTGCCGCATTTTTGAAACAGCGTCGGAATCGAGCCCGCGCGAGCTCCGGCGCTCCGCGGCCGCCCCTCGACAGGGGAGACGAGGTGAAGAGACATGAACCGACGTCACGAGCGCAGCGGTTCGTTCCCGACGCACGGCGGTATACGGACGGAAACAGGCCAAGTCGCTGGCGCTCCGAACGGAAATACACTCTTCCGCCGTGAGCCGTAGACAGCCGTATTATGCCGTTGACTGACGCGGAATTTGTCACGTAGCTTTACGAAGAGGCGACGCTGGCCGAAGGGGGGCGTCGCACGGGACAGCAGGAATCACCCAAGCGCGCTCTCGTACGCCCGCGACGCAGCGGTACGAGGCTTCGCCGCGCGATAGCCAGAGGAGACGGTAGTTGTGCCCATGTCTCTAAGAGCTCATCGCACACTCTCGCAGGGGGAGGACGAGAGCGACGTCCATCTCGTCTCACGACGAAGGTTTCGAGTGCTCGTCGTCGACGACGAGGAGAGGGCGCTTCGCAGCATCGCCGCCGTCCTGTCGACGGACGTCGATGTCGTGACCTGCTCGTCGGCAGAGCACGCGCTGAAGCTGCTCGAGGCGAGGCGGTTCCACCTCGTCTGCTCCGACTTCTTGATGCCTGGAATGAAGGGAGACGAGCTGCTCCGGCGGGTGTCGGGCATGTCCGTGTACACGAGCTGTCTCCTCGTCACCGGGGCCGACGAGTACATCCGCTCCATGAGCGGCAGCCACAACTATGTCATCCTGAAGCCGTTCGACCCTGACCGCCTCATCGGGATCGTGCTGCAGCTCTCGCGCCTCGCCGAGATGAAGCGGTCGGTCCACTCGATGGCCGACTCCCTCGGATCGTCGGGCCCGACGGGGGCGGCCGCCGGGGGCGAGATGGTCTCCTGCGAGCCTGCCGACGCCGGCTCGCCGCCGGACTCCTCGCCGGCGCCCCCCACCTCGAGGTTCGGCGCGGGCGCGGCGGCCGGGTCCACGGCGCGCGGGCCGCAGCAGGGGCCGGAGCTCACGAGGGCCGCCCCCGCGGCGCCCGGCGTCCCGGGGCGCTCTTGCCGATGAGTCCGCGCGCGGCGTCGATGCGGGCGGAGGGACGAGGAGCCGTATGATCAGCTGGGATCCCCTGGGCGCAGCAGAGCAGGCCGCGGTCGCGGACGAGATCCTGTCCGTGCTGCGCCACGACCTGCGCAACCGCTTCGCCATCGTCCGCAATGCGTCGTTCTACATCAAACGCAAGGTCGCGGGAGACGCGGCCTACTCGGCGGATCCGAGGATCGCGGAGTTCTTCGGGATCATCGACGAAGAGGTGATCGCGGCGAGCGCGCGGCTCGACGAGTCGGTCGACGCCGCGCGGGTCTTCACCCGCCGGAGCGCGCGCGTGAGCGCGGCCGATTGCGTGCGGCGCGCGGCGGCGTGCGCGCGCGTCGGCGCGTCCGGGGCCCGCATCGAGCTCTCGGCCGAGGACGGCGACGTCGAGGCGGACCCGATCGAGCTCGCCGTCGCGGTGAGGTGCCTCATCGAGAACGCCGTGGCGTCGACCCCAGGGGACGGCGTGGTCACGGTGCAGGGCGCCGCGAGCGGCGCGCGGTACCTGATCGACGTCACCGACGCCGGGGGCTCCACCGGCGAGGTGGACGGCGAGGCGATCCTGCGCCCGTTCACCACGACGAAGCCGGGTCACTTCGGCCTCGGGCTGAACATCGCGACGCGCGTCGCCCGGCGCTATGGCGGCACGCTCGCCCTCGAGCCGCGGTCGCGCGGCACGTCGGCGGTCATCGAGCTGCCGCTCGCCGCCCCGCCAGAGGCCGGCGGCGCCGGGCCGGAGCCGGCGCCGTGAGCGCGGGCCGACCGCCTCGAGGGCGCCCGAGGCGCCCGCCGGCCGCCCGGAAGCCGGCGGCGGCGACCGCGCCGCGGCGCGCGCGCCCCGGGATCGCGCTGGGCCTGCTCCTGGCCGCGTCGACGGCGGCCGCGCCGCCGGAGCGGGAGCGGGCCGAGGCCGCGGGGGAGCCGGCGCAGCCCCCGGTCGAGGAGCTGTTCCTCGGCGAGACGCCGTTCCCGCAGGAGGCGCTCGAGCTGCAGGTCACGAGCGCGCCGGCGTGGGAGCGCGCCGGGCGCCGGGTCCGCTTCGGCGTCCCGCTGCTGCTGGAGCTCGGCATCACCGATCGCCTCCAGGTCGGGGCCGAGCTCCCCCTCGAGCTCGTGCGCCACGACCGGGGGGCGACGGCCGGGCTCGGCGCCGTCCAGGCGGGGGCGATGGTCAACCTGGTCGACAGCGGGGCGCTCGGGCTCGCGCTGTCGGCGGGGCTGGAGGCCGCGCTCCCCGCCGGCGCGCGCGAGCTCGGCCCGCCGGGCTACGCGCTGGAGCCGTTCGTGAGCGTCGACAAGGCGATGGCTGGCGTCCACGTGGGCCTCTCCGCCTCGGCGGAGGTCCGGCTGCCGGCCACGCGGCGCGGCGCCGCGGAGCTCAGCCCTGGCGTCGCGCTGGCCGTCGTCCTGCCGGTCGGCCCCGTGGCGCCGACCGTGGAGCTCGCCGCCGAGCTCGACGAGGCCGCGTCGCTCGCCGTCGCGTCCGGCGTGCTCTGGCACCCGGCGCCCGGCCTGGAGCTCGGCGCCGCGCTCGAGCTCGGGCTCGCCGGGGAGACGCCCGACGTCGGGCTCCTGCTCCTCGTCACGACCGAGATCGAGCTCGCCCGCGGCGGCGATGAACCCCTGGAGCACGGAAGCAGGAGCCGCTCCCCATGAGCATTCGAGCCAGACTGGCCTCCATCTTCGGCGTCGCGCTGGCAGCGGTCCTCGTCGCCGGGGGAGCGTTCTACTTCACCATCGCGGAGATGCTGATCTTCCAGCGGCGGGCCGAGGCGTCGTACGAGGATCTGACGCTGCACGTCACCCTCGCGAGCGACGCGAGCCGGTACATGAACGAGGCGGCGAAGGTCGCGCTCCTCGGCGGCGTCACCGCGGAGCTCGCGGACGCGGCCGAGGACGCGGCGCGCGACCTCGGCGCCATCGAGGCGCTCAAGCGGCGGATGATCGCCGACGAGGAGGTCAGGGAGAGCGACGAGGAATCGACGGAGGAGCTCGGCCACATCCGCTTCATGCGAGAGAGCCTCGAGCACATCGTCGCGAGCACGGCGGGGATCGCCCGCGTCGCGGACGGCAGCGCGGGCGAGCGGCACGCGATGTTCGTGCGGCTCTCCGATCACGAGTACAAGGAGCGGTTCCTCCCGCACATCAACGCGGCGGTCCACGACGCGGAGCGGGACATCGCCAGGGTCCTCGCCGACGAGCAGCGCCTCCGCGCGCGGGTGGCGGCGCTCGGGGCGGCGGCGATCGGCGGAGCGCTGGTCATCCTGGTCGCGCTGCTCGGGAGGCTCCTCCGCGCGATGGATCGCGGCTTCCACGCGCTGATCGAGGGCTCCCGGCGGATCGCGCACGGCGATCTCGAGCTGCGCCTCCCCGAGCTCGATGAGCACGAGTTCGGCCGCCTGAGCGCCGCGTTCAACCACATGGCGCAGAGCCTCCAGGCCGCCCAGGAGGCCAGGCTGCGCATGGAAAAGCTCGCGGCGGTCGGGCAGCTCGCGGCGAGCGTCGGGCACGACCTCCGGAACCCGCTCGGCGCCGTCCGGAACGCGAGCCATTACCTCGGCAAGCGCCTCTCCGCGACGGAGCTCGGCAGAGAGCCCCGCATCGCGCAGTTCCTCTCGATCATCGACAAGGAGCTCGCGGCGTGCGGCCGGATCATCAGCAACCTGCTCGACTTCGCGCGCGAGCGGCGGCCGCTGCTCTCGGCGTGCGCGCTCGGCCCCCTCGTCGACGACGCCATCTCGGTCGTGGAGGTCCCGCCGCACGTGCGCGTCGAGAACGACGTGCCCGCGGCGTTCCCCGTGGTGGAGCTCGACCGGGACCAGTTCCGTCAGGTGCTCGTGAACCTGATCCAGAACGCGGCCGAGGCGATCCCGGCCGGGCGCGAGGGGCGCGTGCGGGTCGCCGCGGCGTGGGGGAGCGACGGGCTGACGCTCTCGGTCGCGGACAACGGGACGGGCATCCCCGCGGACATGCTCGCGCACATCTTCGAGCCGCTCTTCAGCACCAAGCTGAAGGGGACCGGCCTCGGCCTGGCGATCAGCGCCGGGATCGCCCGCCGGCACGGCGGCACGCTCGAGGCGAACAGCGAGCCCGGCGGCGGCGCGACCTTCGTCGTCCGGCTGCCGGCGCGCGAGGCCGCGACGGCCGCGGAGCCCACCGCCGCGCCCTCCGGGGCGCAGGGCACATGACAGGGGGGTCGAGCCATGCAGGGGTCCATGCAGCAGGTCAAACGCGTGCTCGTGGTCGACGACGAGGAGGGCATGCGCATGACGCTCGCCGCCAACCTCGAGCTCGAGGGGTACGAGGTGGTGGAGGCGAGGGACGGCGCCCACGCGCTCGAGCTCGCGGAGCGGCAGGCGTTCACGCTCGTCCTCAGCGACGTCCGCATGCCCGGGCTCAACGGCGTCGAGACGTTCCGGGAGCTCAAGCGGATCCAGCCCGAGCTCACCGTCGTGCTGATGACCGCGTTCGCGCTCGAGCAGCTCATCGAGGAGGCGATCACGGAGGGCGTCTACACCGTGATCTACAAGCCGTTCTCGATGGATCACCTGGCGCGCGTCGTCGCTCGCGCGGTCGACGCGCCGGCCGTCCTCGTGGTGGACGACATCCCGAAGGTCGCCGACTCGATCGTCGCGGTGCTCCGGGCGGCCGGGCTGTCGGCCCACGCCGTCCACGACGGGCGGACCGCGGTCCAGCACGTCCTCGAGCGGCGCGTCGACGTCTGCGTGCTCGATATCGTGATGCCCGATCAGGACGGCGTCGCGACGTGCGCGCAGATGCGGGGGCTGAAGAAGCGCGTCACGGTGATCGCCATGACCGGCCACTCGGTCCCGGAGATGGTCGGCGCGATCATGAGCCAGGGCGGGTACACGTGCCTGCGCAAGCCGTTCGACGCGCGCGAGCTCATCCACACCATCGCCCGCGCCCGGGGCGACGCGCCGCCCGAGTGAGCCGCCGCGGCGCCGCCCTGCCGGCCGGCGAGCGGCTCGCCGAGGTGCTCCCGTCGGCTCGGCTCGGCCCGGTCCCACCCTGCGCTCATGCGACGCCCCTCCCACGGCCGTCGCTCCACCCGAGCGACCGATCCGGGCTCCTCGGCCCAGTCTCGCGGCTCCGCGCGAGGTGCTCGGCGAGGACCTCCGGATCCTGCTCGCCGGCCTCGACCAGCCACGCGCCGGCGAGCTTGTGGCCGAGCTCCCGGTCGCGATTTGTGAGCATCGCGTACGCCGCCTCCCGCAGGAGCGCATTGCGGAAGGCGAGCTCCTCCTCGCCCGGGAGCCGCGAGCCCGGCCGGCGCTCGAGGATCTCGCGATCGAGCAGCTCGGCCCACGCCGCGCGCTCGCTCGGCCCCTGCGCCGGCGCGCCGAGCAGCGCGCGCACGCCCCCGGCCCAGCAGACCTCCCCGAAGACGCTCGCCGCCCGCAGGAGCCGCCGCGCCTCGGGCCCGAGCGCGGCGATGCGCGCCTCCACGAGCCCCAGCGCGGCCTCCGGCGGCGCGCGGCGCCCCTCCGCCGCGGCCCGGACGAGCTCCTCGAGGCAGAACGCGTTGCCCGCGGCCCGCTGCACGAGCGCGGCGGCCTCCTCGGGCGCGAGCGACGCGCCCAGCGCGCTCCGCACCAGCTGCTCGGCCGCCCGGACGGGCAGCTCGCGCAGCCGGAGCTCCGAGAGCCCGCGCTCGGCCCAGAGCTGCGGGAAGAGCGCGTGGACCTCGGGCCGGGCGAAGGCGAGCACCGCGTAGGGCCGATCGCCGAGCTCCCGCAGCGCCCGGTCGAAGATCCCCACCGAAGACGCGTCTCCCCCGTGGAGATCCTCGAGCACCACGAGCATGGGGCGCGCGCCCGTCACCGCCCGCGCGTAGTCGACGTACGCGCGCTGGATCTCCTCGGCCATCCGCGCCGGGTCGCGCCGCGCGTCCTCCAGCGCCGCCGGCGCCTCGTCCGGCGGGGCGAGGCCGAGCAGCTCGCCCAGGAACGCGGCGGCCCGTCGCCCCGCCTCGCCCGCGAGCAGCGACCCGAGCGCCTGCGCGAGCCTGGCCCGCTGCGCGCCCGGCGCCTCGCCGGGGGCGAGCCCGAGCGCGCTCCGCAGCGCGCCGGCGAGCAGCGCGAGCGCGGCGCCCCCGCCGAGGGCGTCGCCGCGGGCGACGCTCAGCGCCACGCCGGGGTGACGCTGGCGCAGCGCCTCGACGGCCTCGCGGCGCAGGCGCGATTTCCCCATGCCCGCCGCCGCGGTCACCAGCGCCGCCGCGGAGCGCCGCTCGGTGAAGCTGTCGTCGACGAGCTCGAGCAGCTGCTGCAGCTCCCGCTCGCGCCCGACGTAGGGGCTCGGCCCGCCGAGGAGCCAGCGCGCTCCCTCGCCGATCTCGCGCTCCGCCTCGAGCCGCGCGAGCCCGCCGCCCTCGGCCACGACCTCGAAGCGCGCGTCGAGCAGGGCCCGCGTCGCCGCGTCGACGAGGACGCCCTCGCGCCGGCCGTCCGCGCGGGCGGGCGCGGCGGCCACGTCCAGCAGCGCGGCCGCCCGACCCAGCGCCTCGCCGAACGGCGACCCCCCCATGGCCTCGCCCCGCGCCGTCACCAGCGCGACCGCCGCGCCGGGGAGCATCGCGCGGATCTGCAGCGCGCAGCGCGCGGCGATGGCCGCCTGATCGGTCGCGCAGCCCGCGCTCGCCGCGACGGCCGCCACGATCCCGTCGCCGAGCTCGACCACCTGAGCGCCGAGCGTCATGGCCGCGCGGCGCACCGAGGCGAGCGTGCCCGGCGGCGGCGCGTGCGCGTCCAGGGACTCGGTCGTCGCGGAGAACGAGGGCTGCGCGGACCGGACCGCGACGACCGAGGCGAGCCGCCTCTCCCGCATGGAGATCGCCGCGGGCGGGGGCAGGGCCGAGGCGGCGCCGCTCCCCTCCAGGGCGCCGAGCGCGTCGAGGCAGCGCACCACGGCCGCGCCGTCCTCGGGTCGCTCCGACGGATCCTTGGCCAGCATCCGCGCGACGAGCGCGTCGAGGGCCTCGGGCACCTCGGGCCGCAGCTCCCGCGCCCGCGGCGGGTCCTCGAGGAGCAGCTTCCACACGACCGACAGGTGCTGCCCGCGGAACGCCCGCTGCCCGGTGAGGCACTCGAACAGCACGCAGCCGAGCGAGAAGACGTCGGCGCACCCGTCGAGCGCCTCCCGGTCGCCGCGCGCCTGCTCCGGGGCCATGTAGCCCAGCGTGCCCACCACCGCCGACGTCCCGGTCAGGCGCGACGTGGCGTCCGCGAGCAGCGCGATCCCGAAATCGAGCAGCTTGACCCCATCGAGCGCGCCGTCGACCAGGAAGAGGTTGCTCGGCTTGATGTCGCGGTGCACGATCCCGCGGGCGTGCGCCGCGCCGAGCGCGTCCGCCACCTTCCGGGCGAGGGCGACGCTCTCGTCGACGCGCAGCTCCTGCCGCGACAGCCGGTCCGCGAGGCTCTCGCCGGAGAGCCACTCCATCGCGAGGTACGGCTCCCCCGTCGGCGCCACGCCGTGCGTGACATACCGCACAATGTGCGGGTGCGAGAGCCGGGACAGCGCCGCGGCCTCGCGGAGGAAGCGCGCCTCGGCGCGCGCGTCGAGCCGGCGCAGCAGCTTGATCGCGACGACCTCGCCGCTCGCGCGATCGAGGGCCCGGTAGACCGTGCCCATCCCTCCGGAGCCGGCGACCTCCGCCAGCTCGAAGCGGTCGTCGAGCAGCCTGCCGGGGAGCATCTGTGAGCAGGATGCACCGTCCCCCGAGGGCCTGGCAAGGCGGAGGGGCGGCGCGATCGTGTCATGGAGCCGGCGCGGCGCGCACCGGTGACTTCGTCACGTTCAGGTATCTTCATGAATGGGTATCGCAGGTCGAGGGGGCGGCGCGGCGGGCGGCAGGAGCCCACCCGAGCGCGCTCGCGGGGCCCGCGCCGGCCCGAGGAGACATCGCATGCCGCTCTTTCAAAAGGCCCCCGCGACACCCGAGGAGATGGATCGCCACAGGCCGCTCGACCTGTCCCCCGAGGAGGTGAGCGAGCTCGACGAGGGGGCCTGGTACGCGCGCGCCTACCGCGGCGACGAGACGCCGCAGCTCACCGTGCGCGCGATCGTCATGGGCGCGGCGCTCGGCTTCGTCCTCGCGTTCACGAACCTCTACCTCGGGCTCAAGATCGGCTGGCACATCGGCGTCGCGATCACCGCGTGCCTCCTGTCATTCGCGATCTGGGGCTCCTTCGTGCGGCTCGGCGTGGCGCGCACGCCGATGACCATCCTCGAGAACAACTGCATGCAGTCGACGGCCTCCGCGGCCGGCTTCTCGACGGGCAGCACGATGGTCTCGGCCATCCCCGCGCTCCTCATGCTCTCGGCCTCGGCCGAGCGCCCGGGGGGCGAGCACCTGCCCTGGCCGGTGCTCGCCGCGTGGACGTTCTTCCTCGGCCCTGGGGCATGGAGTCGATGTGGACCAACCCCGCGGGCGCGACCGTCCCGGCCGTGACGCGCCCGCAGGCGGCCTGGCGCGAGATCGGGCTGTGGGCGGGCGCGCCGATGCTCGTCTCGGTCGGCCTGCTCTCGCTGGCGCTGGAGTGGCGCACGATCGCGCGCGCGTTCACGGGCCTGCGGGGCAGGGGGCCGGCGAGCGCGCCTCCGCGCGGCGAGGGCGGGCGGCCGCAGGAGGGCCTCGCCGAGCGGGTCGCGCGGACCGAGGTGCCGGGCGCGTGGTTCTGGTGCGGCGGGCTCTTCGCTGGCGCCGGGGTGGTCGCGATCGCGTGGCGATTCTTCGAGATTCCGCCCTACTTCGGCGTGCTCGCGGTGCTGCTCACGTTCGTGCTGTCGCTCGTCGCGTGCCGGGCGACCGGCGAGAGCGACGTCACGCCGACGGGGGCGATGGGCAAGATCATGCAGCTCGTCTACGGCGTGCTCATCCCGCAGAACGCGACGGCGAACCTGATGACGGCCGGCATCACGTCGGGCGCGGCGGCGGCGAGCGCCGACCTGATGACGGATCTCAAGTCGGGCTACCTGCTCGGCGCCGACCCGAGGCGCCAGTTCATCGCGCAGATCCTCGGGATCGTCCCCGGGACCGTCGCCACGGTGGTGGGGTTTCACCTCCTCGTCCCGGACGCGTCGGCGCTCACGGGCGGGAGCGGCGGTGAGGCCCCGTTCCCCGCGCCGGCGGCGCAGCAGTGGAGGGCGGTGGCGCAGCTCTTCAAGCTCGGGGTCGGCAACCTGCACCCGATGGCGCGGGCGTGCATCGCCGGGGGCATCGTCGCGGCGATCGTCCTCGTGCTCGCGGACAAGGCGCTCTCGGGGGAGAGGCACAAGGCGTACAGGAGATACGTCCCGTCGGCCACCGGCGTCGGGCTCGGGCTCATCTTGCCCTTTTATCAGCCGCTCTCGATGTTCCTCGGGGCCGTGATCGCGGCGATCGTCGGCGCGCGCAAGGGCAAGGCCGAGGCGTACGTGGTGCCGGTCGCCTCGGGGCTCATCGCGGGGGAGAGCCTCGTGGGGGTGGTCGTGGCCGCGCTGAACAACTTCGTGCTCACGTAGGCCGGGCGCCGGCTCCGGGGCGGGCCGCGCCGCTGCGCCTCCTAGGGCCTCCGGAGGTGCTGCAGCAGATCGACCGGCTGCTCTGCGCGCCCTCCGCCGCCCATGGCCGCGCGGTACGTCTCGCGGAGGAGCTCGTCGATGTCGAGCAGCCGCTCGAGGTACTCCGCGGTGGCCGTTCGATATGTCGCCTGGTATCCCTCGTTGAAGAGGATCTCCTTCTCGAGCTGCGAGATGTCCCACTTGAAGACCGGGACCGCCTCGGTGTTGACCTCGATGGCCCTCGCCCACTTGAGCTCGTCCACGGCGTTGCGCGAGACGCGGTAATCGTGCGCCTCGACGGCCGTGGAGGCGAGCGCGTAGATCGCCCGCAGCGCTTTCCCGGGGAACCGGATGCTGTGGTACCGGTCGCGAAGGATGCGGATGCCGACGGTCGCGGGCCGATCCAGCGGGAGCGGCTCGCTCCGCGCGATGCTGGGGTCGAAGACCTCCAGGGGGAAATTGCTGAGGAGACCGCCGTCGACGAGGTAGCTGACGACCCCGTTCTCCCCCGTCGTCGTCACGGGCCGGAACACGAACGGCACGCCCATGCTCATGCGCACGGCGAGCGCCACATCCATGTCGTCCGGGCTGACTCCATACTGCCGCCAGTTCAGGTCGGAGGGCAGGAAGAGCATGCGTCCGCGCGTGATGTCCGACGCCGTGACGTAGAGCTTGTACCGCCGGAGCGACCCCTCGGGCTCCTTGTGATCCGCGAGCAGGTCGCCGAACGTCCTCACCCCCTTGTCGCGCAGCTTGGATCGCAGAAAATCGAGGAAGTAGTCTCCCCGGAACATCCCGAGCTTCCACAGCACCCCGTGGGCGACGCTGAGCGGCCTGCCGACGACCGGGATCCGGGCGAGCACGCCGTGGTCGGCGAAGCGCGAGAACTCCGTGCTGGCGACGATGGTCTCGAGCTCCGCGGGCGTGTAGCCGGCCGCGAGCAACGCCGCGACGATGGCGCCGGCCGAGGTCCCCGCGTACCGGGACTCGTCGAGCGACAGCGCGAGCCCGCGCGCGTTTTCCCGGTTGAACTCCGCGATCCGCGCCTCGAGCGCCTTCAGGGCGCCGACCAGCGCGATCCCCTTCACGCCGCCGCCCTCGAGCACGAGGTTCAGCTTCTTGCTCAGCGCTCGCGCCATCCCGGCCCCCGGAGCGGGCGCCTGCCCGGCGCCGCGCTCCTCGTCCACCACCGCGCTCTTCATGTGGTTTCCCCCTCCCGCGGCGCTCGGCTCCCCGGCGGGCGCTCGCTGCGATCACGGCCCCTGTCCAGCCGGGGTCGACGACGCACGTCGACGCATGTCCACGCGCGTCGACGCACGTCGACGCACGTCGACGCGCTTTGCAATCCGCGTGCGAACGGCGGGCTGCGCTGGAGGGGACCACCGCGCATTCCCGCGCCGTCGCCCGGCCTGGACATGTCGTAAATCCGCGGCCGCGGGGATGGCCCCTGATGTCATCGCTGGATCCTGCGCGATCGTGGCGGACATCCCGGGGGATCTCGGCCCCAGCCGTCGAGTTCGACGCGTTGCGTCATCGTCGCCCTCGGCGCCTCCTCGCGCCTGGGGAGACCGCCATGAGCGAAATCGCGGCGTCGATTGAACGTTTCGCGGGCGTCCGGGAACGGAGGTTCGTTCGGCCAACGCAACGGCGGCCCCGTGGAGGGGCGCCTGGGCGCGCCCACAAGGAGTCACCGATGACGCCCGTCTCCTCTGCCCCTCTGGCGCGGAGCTCTGCGCCGCGATCCGCCTTTCGCCGGCTCGTGAAGCCGCTGCTCGGTCTCATGGTCTTCGCGGCGCTCTTCCTCGCGCTGGCGTGGGCTCTGGACGACAGGCCTTCCACGGCGGCGGGGCCCCTCGCGGCGGTGGCCGCGAGCCCGCTCGGCCAGCTCTCCCGGTCCGCCGCCGATCGCGCGCTCCTCGTCGGCCGCGTCGAGGAGCGCCTCCCGGCCGGCTCGTACACCTATTTCGCCGTGCGCGCCGGCGAGGCCCTCACGTGGGCTGTCACGGTCGGCGACGCCCCGCCGCCCGGCACCCCGGTGCAGGTGCGGAGCATGGGACGCAGGACGAACTTCCACTCGAGCCGCCTCGCGCGGACGTTCCCCGAGCTCGTCTTCGGGGTCGTCTCGCGCGCCGACTGAGCCCCGAGCAGCGCCCGAATCAGAAAGGACCCTGACCATGACCACGACGACACGTATGTTGAACGAGACCCTCGAACGCCCCTCGCGCGCGCTCGCCGCCGCCGTCCTCGCGGCGCTCCTCGCGGGGTGCGGATCCGACACCGGCGCGACGCCCTCCGACGCGCCCTCTGACACGCTCCCCGCCGGGTGCACGGGCGGCGTGATCGAGGCTGATCTGGAGGCCGACCCGCTGAGCGGGCCTGGCGTCGATCCCGCGACCGGGGAGCTCCAGCCTCCTCCGGAGGGCTCGTCGTACACGGTCAGCGCGACCTACGGGATGCCGAGGCCGGGAGACGCGGTGATGGAGAAATACGTGCAGTACTTCGGGGCGATCCAGGCGCAGCTCGCGTCTCAGCCCGGCCTCGTGGCGATCCAGCTGGCGCAGTCGTCGTCCTGCGGCTCCGGGCGCACGCTGGCCGTCTGGTCGTCGACCGAGGCGATGTACGAGTTCGTCATGAGCCCCGCTCACCTGGCGGCGATGGACGCCGTGAACGAGCTGGTCCAGCCGAACTATGCCGTCACCCACTGGGAGACCGCCAGGGCCGACGAGGTGACGATGGAGGAGGGGGCCCGCCACATGCACGCGAGCGACGCCCGCGCGCGGTAGCTGACGCCGCGCCGGTCGCGCCCGCTCCGGTCCAGGGTCAGCGGGCGGGCGCGCCCGCGGCGCGCTGCGCGCCGAGGCGGCTCATCGCGAAGGCGAGCCCGCTCTGGAGCGTGCCCTGCGTGGCGATCCGGCTGAAGTCGATGTCGAGGCTCACCAGCGTCCTGGCGATGTCCGGGCCGACGCCCACCATCACGCTCCGACAGCCGAGCAGCTCCGCCGCCTGCACGGCGCGGATCAGGTGGCGCGCCACGGCGGTGTCGATCACCGGCACGCCGGTGATGTCGAGGATCACGAACTCCGCGCCTCGCTGCCCGATGGCGACGAGCATGCTCTCCAGCGCCTGGGCCGCGCGCCGGTCGTTGATCTCCCCGACCAGCGGCATCAGCAGGATCCCCTGCCAGATCTGGATGACCGGCATCGCCATGCGATCGAGCAGCGCCGCCTGCGCGTCGATGATCGCGCGCTGCTCCCGGTTCTCCGCCGCGATCCGCTCGGCCTCCATGTGCCGCCGCTTCAGATCGGTGATGTCCGTGATGAGCCCGCAGAGGCCGACCACCTCGCCCTGCGCGTTCTTCATGGGGAACTTGCGGGTCCAGATCGTGCGCGTCACCCCGTCCCCGCCCGTGGCGTGCTCCTCGTTCTCGCTCGGCTCAGCGGAGTTGAAGACGATATCGTCGTAGCTCCAGAAGAGCGCGGCCTGCTCCTTCGGCCAGTAATCCGGATCGCTCCGGCCGATCAGGTCCTCGTAGCGCCGCCCGATAAGCCGGCAGAAGCCCGGGTTGCACGCGATCCAGCGGTGTCGACGATCCTTGACGAAGATAGGATCCGGGATGGTGTCGATGACGAGCTGGAGGAGCTCGAAGGTCTTCCAGTCCGAGACGTCGATGCACGGGAGCGTGAACGCCATGGAGAAAACCCGATCTCCCCCCGGGCCAGCCTCTCGTTATCAGCCATCGGGGATGGCTCCGCAAGGACAGAAGCGGCCAGGATCGTGCGCCGAATGGCAAAGACGTATTGGCGCACGCCATAACGGCGTGGACGTACTTCGTCTTTCTGGCCTGCGCTACATATTTACGAGAAGGCTTCACGCGGCGCGAGGGCGGGAGCACGCGCGGATCGAGCTCCCGCGCTCGGGTCGAGCGCGCGGAGGGGCGGCGGGAGGAGCCACACCGCGCCTCGCTCGCGCCGGAGAGGCCGAGCCGCGCCGTGCGCTCGCTCGCCGCCGCATCGAGGGCTCGCTCGCGCGCCGCAGCCCCGAGGCGGAGATCTTCGTCGTCCTCTCGCGGGGTTCGTCGCCGGCAGCACGCCGAAGGGCTGGGGGACTACCGCGCCCACCTGCGAGCTGGTGTCGCGAGGACACGGAAATTTCTTCTCTTGGCGTCCTGTAGGCTTCTCTTCGTGCAGCCGCAGAGCGCCTCCCGGACGTCTCCTCGCGTGACGTCGTCGGCGAGGTAGCGCAGCTCGCACGTTTAGGATAGAAGCGTGATCAAACATCCGAGGTCAGGGAATTCACCGGCGCCCCGCAGCACGCCTTCGTGAATCGCGTGCTCGCTGCAATTTTTACCGTCATCGCTGCCGATCGGGTCGCTGTGCGCTTCAGCCGATCGGGCGATGGTGCGCCATGCAGGTGTCGCTGACCATCGAGAGCTTCTAGTCCAACCCATCGAACGCTGGGGCCCCGGGAGCCCCGTCCTGCATGAGAATCGTCGACATTCGCGCCATCACCGTCACCGTCCCCCTCGAGGCGCCGCTGCGCCACGCCAACGGCTGCCACTGGGGCCGCTTCGTGCGCACGCTCGTCGAGGTCGAGGCGGATAACGGGCTGGTCGGCCTCGGTGAGATGGGCGGCGGCGGCGAGTCGGCCGAGGCCGTGTTCCGCGCCATGAAGGGGTACCTCGCGGGCCACGATCCGGCCCGCCTCGAGGAGATGCGGTTCAAGATCGCGAACCCGACGGCCTCTCTCTACAACAACCGCACCCAGATCCTCGCCGCGCTGGAGTTCGCCTGTCTGGACCTGCTCGGACAGGCCTACGGCGTGCCGGTCTACGACCTGCTCGGCGGCAAGCTGCAGGACGAGGTGCCCTTTGCGTCCTACCTCTTCTTCCGCTACCCGAACGCGGACGGCTCTGGCGAGGTCCGCACCCCGAAGCAGCTGGTCGAGGAGGCGAGGGCGCTGAAGAAGAAGCACGGGTTCACCTCGCACAAGCTCAAGGGCGGCGTGTTCCACCCGGACTACGAGCTCGAGTGCTACCGCGCCGTGGCCGACGCCTTCCCGGACGACCGCGTCCGCTTCGACCCGAACGCCGTCTGGTCGACGGAGCAGGGCATCCGCTTCGGTCAGGCGATCGAGGGCCTGAACAACGACTACCTGGAAGATCCCGTCTTCGGCCTGCACGCGATGCGGCGCACCCGACAGAAGGTGCGGATGCCGCTCGCGACGAACACCGTCGTCGTGAACTTCGAGCAGCTCGCCGCGAACGTGCTCGACACGGCGGTGGACGTCATCCTGCTCGACACGACGTTCTGGGGCGGCATCCGGTCGTGCGTGAAGGCGGCGGGCATCTGCGAGACCTTCGGCCTCGGCGTCGCCGTCCACTCCTCGGGCGAGCTCGGCGTGCAGCTCGCGACGATGCTGCACCTCGGCGCCGTCATCCCGAACCTCTCGTTCGCCGCCGACGCGCACTACCACCACCTGAAAGACGACGTGATCCGCGGGGGCCCGCTCCCCTACCAGAACGGCCGTATCCGCGTGCCCGACGGCCCCGGCCTGGGCGTCCGCCTCGATCGCGAGAAGGTCGCCCGCTACGCCGAGGAATACCGCCGCCTGGGCCCCTATCCCTACGACAAAGATCCCCTGCGCCCGGCCTGGTGCGCGACCGTGCCGAACGAGCGCTGGGCCGATCCCAAGGACGACCGGATCCCCGAGGTGCCGAGATGACCCTCGCCGAGCGCGTTGCCAAGGCGATCGACGCCGCGCCCATCATCGATCTCCACACCCACCTCTTCGCCCCCCAGTTCCAGGCGTTGAACCTCTGGGGCGTCGACGAGCTCCTGACGTACCACTACCTCGTCGCCGAGACCCTGCGCGCCGAGCCGAAGGTCACGCCCGAGGCGTTCTATGCCCTCGACAAGAAGGCGCAGGCCGACCTCGTGTGGGAGGCGCTCTTCGTCCGCCGATCGCCGCTGTCCGAGGCGACCGCGGGGGTCGCCACCGTGCTCGACGCGCTCGGCCTCGACCCCGCCGCGCCCAACCTGCGCGACGCGCGCGCCTACTTCGCCGGCCGCAAGGCCGAGGATCACCTGGAGGACGTGCTGCGCCTCGCGGGGGTGAGCGCGCTCGCGATGACGAACGACCCGACCGACCCCGCGGAGCGCGCGATCTGGGAGGCCGGCGTCACGCCCGATCCGCGGTTCTACGCGGCGCTGCGCATCGACCGCCTCGTGTCCGCGAACGACCTCGCCGCCGAGCTCGACCGCTGGATCGCCCGCATGCGGCCGCGCTACCTCGCGATCTCCGTCAACGAGGTCGCGGCCCCGCCCCGGGCCGTGCTGGACGCGTGCCGCGCGCACGGCCTGCCGTTCGCGATGATGATCGGCGTGCGGCGCGCGGTGAACCTCCGCCTCGGCGTGGCCGGCGACGGCGTGAGCACCGTCGACCTCACCCCGCTCGAGCGGCTCGCCGGCGACAACCCCGACGTCCGCTTCCTCGTCACGACGCTCTCGCGCGAGAACACGCACAGCCTCTGCGTCGTGGCGCGCAAGTTCGCCAACGTCCTCCCGTTCGGGTGCTGGTGGTTCATGAACAACCCGAGCCTCATCGAGGAGACGACCTCGATGCGCCTGGAGATGCTGGGGCCGACCTTCGTGCCGCAGCACTCCGACGCGCGCGTCCTGGATCAGCTGATCTACAAGTGGCGCCACTCGCGGCGGTCGATCGCGAGCGCGCTTGCGCGACGCTATGGGGCGATGCCCGTACCGCCGACCGACGCGCAGATCGAGCGCGACGCGCGCGCGCTCCTGGGCGGCATCGCCGGGGAATGGCTGGGAGCATGACCAAGCTCTTCGACATCGCGGGCCGCAGGGCCGTCGTGGTCGGCGGCACCTCTGGCATCGGCCGCGCGATCGCCCTCGGCCTCGCCGAGGCGGGGGTCCACACCGTCGCCTCGGGCACCCGGGCCGATCGGGCCCGCGCGGTCTATGGCGAGATCTGCGAGCGGGGCGTCCGCTCGCTCGAGGCGACGTGCGACGTGAGCGACCGGGCGTCCCTCGACGCCCTGCGCGACAGCGTGGTGGAGGCGCTCGGCGGCGTCGACATCCTCGTCAACTGCGCCGGCAGGACGTTCCGCACGCCCACGGCCGAGGTCGGAGACGCCGAGTGGAACGGCCTGCTCGACACGAACGTCACAGGCATGCTCCGCGCCTGCCAGTCGTTCCATGGCCCGCTGCGCGAGAGCGGCCGGGGCCGCATCGTCAACATCGCCTCGCTGTCGAGCTTCGTCGCCTTCCACGAGGTGGCGGCCTACGGCGCGTCGAAGGCGGCCGTGATGGCGCTCACCCGGAGCCTCGGCGCCGAGTGGGCCAAGCACGGTATCCGCACGAACGCCCTCGTGCCCGGCGTCTTCGTGACCGACCTCAACCGCGCGCTCCTCGACGGCACCCCGCGCGGGCGGGAGCTGCTCGCCCGCACGCCGCTCGGCCGCTTCGGCGAGACCCAGGAGCTGATCGGCGCGGCCCTCTTCCTCTGCTCCGACGCGGTGAGCTTCATCACCGGCACGAGCATCGCCGTCGACGGTGGCTTCTTGGCTTCGGGGGTGAACCAGTGACCGCTGCCTCTCCCGTGGTGCCGGCGAGCGGCGGCGTGATGACGCGCACCCGCTGGACCATCTGCGCGCTCCTCTTCTTCGCGACGACGATCAACTACCTCGATCGGCAGCTCTTCTCGCTGCTGGTCCCGTTCTTCGAGAACGAGCTGCGCCTCGGGCCGACGGACCTCGCGCTCATCAACGTGAGCTTCCTGCTCGCGTACGGCTTCGGCATGGTGTTCGTCGGGCGCTGGATCGACCGCGTCGGCACCGGCAAGGGGCTCAGCGCGACGTTCCTGGTCTGGAACATCGCCTCTGCGGCCCACGCCTTCGTCGGCAGCTTCGGCGGCTTCGCGGCGATCCGCTTCCTGCTCGGGGTCGGCGAGGCGGGCAATTTCCCGTCCGCCGTCCGCACCGTCGCGGAGTGGTTCCCCAAGAAGGAGAGGGCGCTCGCGACCGGCCTGTTCAACTGCGGCTCGAACGTGGGCGCCATCCTCGCCCCGCTCCTCGCGGTGCGCATCGCGGAGGCGTACGGCTGGCGCGCTTGCTTCCTCGTCCTCGGCGGGATCGGCGTCGTGTGGATCTTCTTCTGGACGCGCCTCTACCGGCGGCCGGAGGAGCACCCGAAGGTGTCGCCCGAGGAGCTCGCGCACATCCGCTCCGACGCGAAGGAGTCGACCGAGTCCCTCGGCGTCAGCGAGGTGTTCGGGATGCGGCCCGTCTACGCGGTCGCGATGGCGAAGTTCTTCACCGACGCGCCGTGGTGGTTCTACCTCACCTGGCTGCCGAAGTTCCTCGTCGGCGAGTTCAAGCTGACGCCGACGTTCATGGCCTACGCGATCCCGGTCGTGTTCATCGTGGCCGACGTCGGCGCGGTCGGCGGCGGCTGGCTCTCCTCGAAGCTCATCGCGCGCGGCCGGTCGGTCGGCACGGCGCGGAAGCTCGCGATGCTCGCCTGCGCGCTCGCCGCGGTGCCCGTCATGGCGGTCGGGCAGCTCGTCGACGTCCCGAGCGTCGCCGGCATCCCGTCGGTGTACGTCGCGGTCGCGCTCATCTCGCTCGCCGCGGCGGCGCACCAGGGCTGGAGCAGCAACCTCTACACGCTGGTCTCGGACACCCTGCCTCGCCCGGCGATGGCGACGGTGGTCGGCATCAAGACCGCCTTTGGCGTCGTCGGCGGGGCGATCTTCCAGATCTTCGTGGGCCGGTCGCTCACGCTCACCGGCTCGTACGCCGTGCCGTTCCTGCTCGCGGGGAGCCTGTACCTCGTCGGGCTGCTCGTGCTGCACCTCCTCTTGCCGCGCGTCGAGCCGGTCACGCCCAAGCGGCGCGTGCCGCAGGCGGCGATCGTCGCCGGCGGCCTGGCGATGCTCGCCAGCATCGCGGGCCTGCAGCTCGCCCTCAACCGTCCTCCGTACGCCTCCGTCGACGACTACCGCGCGACGCGGCCCGGCCAGCTCGGCGCGACGGGCGCGCCGGTCGAAGGCCCCGCGGCGCACGTGGGCTGGATGGACGCGCGCTGGTACCTCTGGCCGACGGCCCAGGGGACCAAGGCCGAGCTCGTCAAGCTCGACCGCGACGGGCGGCCCATCGTCGAGTCGAAGGGCGCCGGCGCCAAGGGCTACATCGGCCCGTCCGCCACCGAGGTGCAGTCGACGCGCGCGCCGGGAGGCAGCCCGTGATCACCGCCTTCGGCGCGCCTCATCGCCTTTGCTCGGCCCCTCGGGGCCACCTCCTCGATTCGGCCCTTCCGTCGCGGGGCCAGCCCACCTACGGGTAAGCCATGTCCATCACGCTCCGCGATCCTGCCGATTGCCGATGGGACCTCGTCTCCCTCGGCGAGGTCATGCTGCGCCTCGATCCCGGCGACGGTCGAATCTCGACCGCTCGCAGCTTCAACGCCTGGGAGGGCGGCGGCGAGTACAACGTCGCGCGCGGCCTCCGCCGCTGCTTCCGGCTGAGGTCGGCGATCGTGACCGCCCTCGCGGACAACCCCGTCGGGCGGCTCATCGAGGACCTCATGCTGCAGGGCGGCGTGGATCTCTCGCACCTGCGCTGGGTGCCCCACGACGGCGTGGGGCGGACCGTGCGCAACGGCCTGAACTTCACCGAGCGGGGCTTCGGCATCCGCGGGGCGGTCGGCGTCTCGGATCGCGGCCACACCGCCGCGTCGCAGCTGAAGGCCGGCGACATCGACTGGGACGCGATCTTCGGCCGGGAGGGCGCGCGGTGGTTCCACACCGGCGGCATCTTCGCCGCGCTCTCCGAGACCACGCCGGGCGTAGCCAAGGAGGCGATGGAGTCGGCCAGGCGGCACGGGGTCGTCGTCTCCTACGATCTGAACTACCGCCCTTCGCTCTGGAAGTCGATCGGCGGCCAGGCCCGCGCGCGGGAGGTCAACCGCGCGCTCGCGCCGTACGTCGACGTGATGCTCGGCAACGAGGAGGACTTCACGGCGGCCCTCGGCTTCGAGGTCGAGGACCTCGACGAGGGGCACAAGCACCTCCATGTCGGCGCATTCGAGGCGATGATCCAGCGCGTCATCGAGGCGTTCCCGAACATCCAGGCGGTCGCGACGACCCTGCGCGTGGCGACGTCGGCGACGCGCAACGACTGGAGCGCGGTGCTGTACCAGGGCGGCCGGCTCTACCAGGCGCCGGAGCGCAAGGAGCTGGAGATCTACGATCGCGTGGGCGGCGGCGACTCGTTCGCCTCGGGGCTGATCTACGGCTTCCTCGCCGGCAAGGGGCCGCAGTGGGCCGTCGACTGCGGCGCGGCGCACGGGGCGCTCGCGATGACGACGCCCGGCGACACCACGATGGCGACCCTCGACGAGGTACTCAAGGCGATGAAGATGGGCACGGCCCGGGTGGATCGATGAACAAGCAAGACGTGCTGGGGTGGATCGGTCGCACGCGCGTCGTGCCCGTCGTGCGCGCGGGCTCGGCCGACGAGGCGCTCCAGGCGGTCGACGCCCTCCTCGAGGGGGGGATCGACGTCCTCGAGATCACGATGACCGTGCCCGGCGCGGTCGAGGTCGTGCGCGAGGTCGCGGCGCGCCACGGCGATCGGGCCCTGGTCGGCGCGGGCACCGTGCTCGACGCCCGCACCGCCGAGGCGTGCGTCGAGGCGGGGGCGCGCTTCGTCGTCAGCCCCGCGCTCGACGAGGGGACGGTGAAGGCGTGCCTCGCGATGAACGTGGTGAGCGCGCCCGGCGCGCTCACGCCGACCGAGGTCGTGGCGGCGCACCGTGCGGGCGGGGACGTCGTGAAGGTGTTCCCCTGCGACGCCCTCGGCGGCGCCTCGTATCTGAAGTCGCTCAAGGCGCCTCTGCCGCACATCCCGCTCATGCCCACCGGCGGCGCGACGCTGCAGAACCTGGGCGCGTTCCTCGCCGCGGGCGCGGTGGCCGTCGGCGTCGGCAGCAACCTCGTCGATCTCAAGCTCCTGCGCGAGGGGCGGCGCGAGGAGCTCGTCGCCCGCGCCCGCGCGTTCCGCGAAGCGGCCCGCCAGGCCTGAAGGGGCAACAGGAAACGTAAGCGCCGTTCGCCGCGTCGAGCTCTCCCGCGCTGCCGGGCAGAGATCGACGCGACGCCGGGCCGTGATCTGTCCGGTGTAGTGCAATGAAAATGTCAATAAAATCAATCACTTGCGGCGCCAGTGAGGATTCCCGGCGCCATCGAACACCAGGGGCTTCGGACATGAACCAATCGAAGGTTGCGAACCTATTGGGTGCGTCGATTCTCTTCGTGGCGGGGGCCGCGCACGGCCAGGCTCCCCCGCCGGCGCCGCCGCAGGGTCCGGCTGCGCCTGCTCCGGCGGCTGCGCCTGCTCCGGCGGCTGCGCCCGCGGCGGCTGCGCCCGCCCCGGCGGCCGCGGCTGCGCCGGCGGCGGCCGCGCCGGCGGCGGCGGCGCAGGCTCCCCAGCCGGACGCTGGCATGACGCAGCTGCCGACCGGCACGCAGGCGCCGGCCACGCCTCCGCCGATGCTGGGCACCGGGCCTGCGGCCGCGGCCCCGCCGCCGGCTCCCCCCGCGGACCTGGCCAAGCCGCCCGCCGCGACGCCCGTTCCCGTGACCTCCAAGTGGAAGGCCACGATCTACGGGATGGCGGAGTTCGACATCATGCACGACTCCACCCAGAGCTTCGGCGAGTCGGTGGGGGCCACGGTGATCCAGCGCGAGGACACCTATGCGGGCAGGCACGCCCGCACGCATTTCACGACGCGCAACTCCCGGCTCGGCGTCAAGGTGAGCGCGCCCGAGTACGAGGGGTTCAAGACCACCGCCGCCCTGGAGCTCGACTTCTTCGGCAGCCAGCCGCCCAACGTCTCGGAGGCCGCGCTGGTGAGCAGCGGGACCTTCCGCCTGCGCCAGGCGTACATCAAGGTGGAGTCGGATTACGTCGACGTGGTGATTGGCCAGACCTATCACCTATTCGGGTGGCAGCCGTTCTTCTTCCCGGCCACCACGTCGTTCTTCCCGGTGATGAATCAGGTCTTCGGCAGGATGCCGCAGCTGCGCGTCGGCCACACCTTCAAGTCGGAGCCCTTGAACTTCGAGCTCGCGGCGGCGGCCGTCAAACCGCCGCAGCGTGACTCCGAGATTCCGGACATCCAGGCGGGGATGCGCTTCGGCGTCAACGGCTGGAAGGGGATTCACACGCTGGGCGCGGGCGGGATGTTGATCGACCCGCTTTCCATCGGCGTCTCCGGCACGTTCCGCCACCTGAAGGTGGCCGAGCACACCGCCGCCCCGCTCTACTCGAGGTCGGCCAACGGCTACGCGATCTCGGTCGACGCGATGGTCCCGATCATCCCGGCGAGCGCGCTCGACGATCCGGGCAATGCGCTGACGTTGACCGGCTCGTTCTTCTCCGGCACGGGCATCGCGGACATCGTGGGCGTCGCGAGCAACGTGCCGAGCCCGCCGCTCCCGGACGGCGCGGTCTACACGCCGGACATCGACAACGGCCTCGCGGTGTACGACGCGAACAACAACCTCAAGACCATCGGCTGGCGCGGGATGATGGTCGGTCTCCAGTACTATCTGCCGCCCTCGGGCCGCGTCTCCGTCTCCGCCAACTATACCCAGGGCTGGTCGGATCGGATCACGGCGGAGCACGGCTACAGGGACCTTCGCACCGCCTTCCGCGAGTCGCGCTACATCGATGGCAACCTGTTCGTCGACATCATGCCGGCGCTCCGCGCGGGCCTCTCGTTCCAGCGATCGGAGCAGACCTTCGCCGACGACGTGACGGCGACCAACGAGCGCTTCAAGCTGTCGCTCTACAGCTTCTTCTGAGCGAAGCTCGGGCGCGCCTGGCGGCGGCGCTAACGCTCGCTGAGCGCTGCCCTCATCAACCCGTCGACGCACGCTGGCCATGCGGAGGGGTCGAGGAGCTGCGATGGATCGTACGATCCCGCGCCCTGCGCTGCTCCTGCGGGCGTGCCCAGGGCCCCCATGAGCCCGCGCAGCCCCGCGTCGGTGCCGCGCACGAGGCAGGCCACCATGGTGGCGGATTGCACGTAGAACAGGACCGCCTGCTCCGGGAGGAGCGTGTACGGGATCGATTGCTCCATCACCTCGAGGGGCATGGGGGCATCCCTCACCTGTTCGAGGCGGGCCGGATCGAGCCACCAGGCTTCGCGCGCGACGAGCATGGCGATGCCTTCTTGCGCCCAGGCCGGCCCCAGGATTCCTTGGCTCATCAGGGCGTGGTGCGTGTATTCGTGCACGACGCTGGCCTGCACGTCGTCGTGATCGAGGACCACGTGCAGGGCGCCGTCGTAGTAGGCGACCACGTTGCGGTTGGTGCACGCGGCGGCCACGAGCAGCTCCTTGTCGAAGTACGCGAAGACGTCCGGAGGCTCGGGATCGAGGCCCAGCTGCGCGAGCACCTCGCGTTCCGCCTGCTGGAGGTGATGCAGGAGAGGGAGATGCGCGCCTTCCGGCAGCCTGGGATCGACATAGAGCCGGCCGGCGGCGGCCCAGTCCTCGTTGCGGAAGCGCGCGATCAACGTCTGTCGGATCTGGGCGGCCTCGCTCGGGTCCGGGCACAGGCCAGGCTGCAACCGCCGCCGGAAGGCGGACTGATCCAGCTGGCGCGCGCGGTGCGGGGCGGCGCTTGCGTGGGCGGGGGTTTCCGTGAGGGGGCGCTCGGACGAGCCCTCGTCGACGGGGGCAGGCGGGGGTCCGGGCGGAATGGGGGGCTCCGGCCCCGGCGCCGTCCGCGCGGGCGGCGCGACGGGAGGAGCGCCGGGAGCTGGCCCGATCGGTGTCGGCGTGGAGTTGGGGGCGCGCCGGTGCGCGCGGAGGGGGGGCGGCACGGGCGCCGGAGCGCCGGAGCTCCCCGCTGCCGACGTCGACCGAGGTTGGGCGGAGGCGCTGGCAGCACCCGAGCGTCGCGCCGTCCACGCGACGCAGATGGCCAGCGAGAGGACGGCGATCAGCCCCAGGGCGAGAATCAGGCGACGGCGAGCGAGAGTCACGGATGGCGGAGCGCAAGGGGTGTGCCGAGCGCTCGGTGCGCGCCTCGTGGCGCGTGCGAGCGGCCGTCCTGCGTCACCTCTGTCGAAGGTGTCACACGCGGGGGGCATCGCCAGACGATCTGGCACCACCAGGTTGAGGCGACCGACCCAGGTTGAGGCGACCGACCCAGGTTGCGGTACGGGCGGCGGGCCGAGCCGACTCACGTCAGGGGCCCAAGCTGGAGGCGGAGGCGCCCGACCCAGGTTGAGGCGGCGACGACCGACCGAGGTTGAGGCGACCGACCCAGGTTGAGGCGACCGACCCAGGTTGAGGCGACCGACCCAGGTTGAGGCGACCGACCCAGGTTGAGGAGCGCCGCCGCCGAGGGGTCAACCCGGGTGGGGCGCGCCTTGGCGCGGCGCCTGCATGAACGAAGCCGCGCGGCGCTGGCCGACGGACCCGCCGCGGGCGCAAGACGGCACGCAGGAGCTGGCGCCCGCAGGGCGAGTCACGTGCCGTTCCGCGGGCTCGCCGCTCACGCTTGCGCGCGTTTCTGGCGACGTTGCTCGTGTTTGCGACGAGGCGCTCGGACGGGACGAGGCCGGGCCGGACCGCCCGAGGCGCCGCGGGAGACGCGGGCGCCGGCTCGCTCCGCGTCGCTGCGGGCTCGAAGAGCTTCTCGCCGCACGCCCATCGCGCGCTCGCGTCCGGTCCGCGGAGAGCGACGTCGACCGCGGTCGTGAGCTCGAGGGAGCGCGCGTCGAGCCCCGCTTCCAGGCACGCGACGATGATCGCGGACTGCGCGAGGCCATAGAGGATCTCGAAGGCAGCATGCCTGGGGACGGGCGTGTTCTGCGTCGCATCCTCGGACGCGCGCTGGCACTGATCCCGATCGACCGAGTTGTGGAGGCGGCAGACCAGCGGGCGCACAGGGTAGATCGAGCACTGCGCGGTGCCGGCGTTCAAGAAGAAGCAAGGCGTCTGCTCACGCCAGCGCTGCGCGCCACCCAGGCGAGGCGGGTCGCCCTGCGCCCGCGAGGCGCACGGCCCTTCCCCGGAAGCGCGCCATCCGCTCGCTACGCCCATGGAGAAATCTCCTGTGGGAGGACAGGTCCCGCGCCGCGTCGAAGCGCTGCTCAGGGGGCTTCGAGCTGCGTTCCCCGCTCGATTCCTGAGTATGCTGGCCGACGGGATGGCGGGCTCGCTCGCCGGTCACGCTGGGTGCGAGGGGCGCCGGCGGAGGCCGGAGGGGCGCCCGTCTCTGCAGGCCAAGGAGCGACGATGATGACGCCGAATCAAGCCGCCAAGGGATGTCCGGTGCTCCACTTCAAGCCGGACGCGCCGGGGTTCGACGCGAACCCTTACCCCGCGTACACGGCGCTGCGCGAGTCCGCGCCGGTGTATTTCTGGCCGGACGCGCAGTCCTACGTGGTCAGCCGCTTCGACGACGTGGCGGCCGTGCTGCGCGATCCGCGCCTCGCGACCGACCCCGTGGCGGCCGGGCTGCGCGCGCCGGACGCGGGCCTGCCGGACGCGATTCGCGGGCCGTTCGAGCGGTCGCTGTTCCGCCTCGCCCCCAAGGACCACGCGCGCGTCCGCCGGGCCGTGAGCCCCGCCTTCACCCCGCGCGCGTGCGACCGCCTGCGGCCGATGATCCAGCGCATCGTCGACGAGGCGCTCGCGCCCTTCGAGGGGAAGGGCGAGATCGAGGTCGCGGAGTTCGCCGACTTCATCCCCCTGCGCGTCATCTCCGCGATGCTCGACATCCCGGGCGCGCACGAGAAGACCTTCCGGGACTTCGGCGAGGCGCTCATCAAGACCGTCGATCCGCGCCTCACCCCCGAGGCGTACGCGGCGGTCGTCGCCCCGGTGCCCGCGGGCATGGCGCTCCTCCGCGAGCTCATCGCCGAGCGCCGCAGCCGCCTGGGCGACGATCTGCTGAGCACGCTCCTCCGCGCCGAGGCCGAGGGGGACCGGCTGAGCGAGGACGAGATGCTCGGGCTCGTCGCCGCCATCATCGCTGCCGGCTCGGAGACCACGGTGCATTTCATCTGCTTCGGCGTCATGTCGCTGCTCTGCGTGCCCGAGCGCGCGGCCGCGGTGCGGGCCGAGCCCGCCCTCCTGCGCAGCGCGATGGAGGAGCTCCTGCGCTTCGACAATTTCGGCAAGGGAGGGATCGTGCGCTACTGCACGGAGGACGTCGAGATCGGCGGGGTGAACATGGCCAGGGGGTCGATCATCGTCGCGATCCTCCCGGCGGCGCTGCGCGATCCTCGCGCCATCCCCGACGCGGATCGCTACGACGCGCGGCGGCAGCACGAGGAGATCCTGAGCTTCGGCCTCGGGCCGCACTACTGCCTGGGCGCGTCGCTCGCGCGGCTCGAGGGGGAGGTCGCCATCGGCACGTTGCTCCGCCGCTATGCAGACATGCGGGTCGTCGGCGAGCCCACGTACGCGGGGCATCCGACCCTCCGCAAGCTCGCGTCGCTGCGCGTGGCGGTGACGCCCGCGGCGCGGTCCGAGGTGGCCCGATGAGCCGGATCGTCGTGGACCGGGATCTCTGCGAGGCCAACCAGGCCTGCATGCGGGCCGCGCCGGAGGCCTTCCGCGTGGACGAGGAGGATCGGCTCCACGTCCTCCTGACCGAGGTGGACCCGGCGCTGCGCCCGAAGATCGAGCGCGCGGTGCGGGCGTGTCCGCGAAAAGCGCTCGCGATCGTGGATTAGAGCGCAGATTCTCTGAAGGGAGGTCGCCTCCGGCGGCATTCAGCCTGGCAGCGTGACTCCTGGGCTCTCCCCGGAGCATGGCTGACGGAGCGGAACGGCCCTGTGCGGGCCGTTCCATCGCGTTCGCCGCTGCTCACGCTGTCGTTTCGGACAACCCTTCTCCGATCGGAGGCTGCTTCCATGTTCATGTCACCCTCGACGGTCTCATCGTCACGACGGACCGGAGCGTCGAAGCGGGCCCTGCAAGGGCTGACGCTGAGCTTGCTCTGCATCGCCGGCAGCGCGCACGCCCAGAACCACCCGTTCGGTAGCCACCACCAAGCCTACCACGCGTCGACGTTGCGCGTGTCGGCCGGCCAGGCCGCGGCCGACAGCGCAACATCAAGTTTCTACTGGCAGTGGAAGAGTCGCTACGTCGAGCCCGGTTGTCGGCCGGACGAATACCGCATCCGGGCCAGCACGGGCGACGGCGCTCACGTCGTGTCCGAAGGCCAGGGATACGGCATGCTGATCGCCGCGATGATGGCCGGGCAAGACGCCCAGGCGCGGACGATCTTCGACGGCCTGCACCGCTACAACCGCCGTCACCCCAGCCAGAACAACCCCGATCTGATGGCGTGGGCGCAGGACTCCAGCTGCAGCGACATCCTCGACCACGACTCGGCCACGGACGGCGATCTCGACATCGCCTACGCGCTGCTGCTCGCGGACGCGCAATGGGGCTCCAGCGGCGGGATCGACTACGCGGCCGAGGCCACCCGCGTGCTCAACGCGATCGCGGCGAGCAACGTCAACCCGACCACGCGGCTGGTCAACCTCGGCGACTGGGCCAAGTGGCCGGATGACCCGACGTATTACTATGCCACGCGCAGCTCCGACTGGATGCTCGGCCACTTCCGCAGCTTCATCGGCCGCGCCGGCACCGACTGGTCGCAGGTGCTGAGCGCGCACCAGACGCTGATCGAGACGATGCAGAACCGGTACGCCAGCTCGACCGGCCTGTTGCCCGACTTCATCATCAACACCCACACGACGCCTCGCCCCGCCGACGCCAACTTCCTCGAGGCGCCGCACGACGGCAGCTACTCCTGGAATGCGGCCCGCGTGCCGTGGCGCCTCGGCATCGACGCCGCCATCAGCGGCGACACGCGCTCGCGCAACGCGGCCAGCAGGATCAGCCGCTGGATCCGCGGCAAGACCGGGGGGAACCCGAGCAGCATCCGCGCCGGATACACCCTCGCCGGCCGCGCGATCGAGCCCTACAACGACATGGTGTTCATGGCCCCGTTCGCGGTCGCGGCCACCACCGACGCCGGCGGCCAGGCGTGGCTGGACAGCCTGTGGAACGAGATCGTCTCCACCGCGCCCACCGAGGACTACTACGGCGACACGCTCAAGCTGCTGTCGATGCTGTGCGTCTCACGCAACTGGCTGACGCCGTGATCGAACGGAGCGCCGCGCCGGCGGTCGCGGCTCGGAGGGCCTCGACCCGCATCGGCGGCTGCGCCTCTTCTTTCTTCTAGCGCGGACCGATGAGCTTCGCCCGGTGGCCGGGTCTCTACATCCGGACGGCTTTGCCGCCCGCCCTTTTCCGGAGGCCGCCATGTCCGCTGTCTCGTCCGTCGGGCCTCCGGGTCGTCGGCCCGGACGGCGGCCGGCCGTCGCTGAATCAGGCGCTGGTCCGCGAGGCGTTCACGCTCGTCGGCTCGATCCCGATCGTCGGGCCGCTGCTCGCGCTCGCCGCCTGGGTGTGGATCGATATGACGATCCGCTCGAGCCCGCTCCGCCAGGGCAAGCACGACCTGCTCGCGGGCGGTACGCGGGTGGTGCGCGTCCGGTAGGCGCACCGCGAAGCTCGTCGAGACGCGTGAGGGCTCCGTACACCACAGCACATCATCCCAGAGCTTCCGCGTCGGCCACCGAATCGGTATTGGGCCATACGCATGTGGCTCACGTCACGTGGCCGGCGCGCCCTGCGCGCCTCATCGCCGGTTGGTCCCGCGCGTCGCATGCGATAGAAGTGACGAGACAGTGAACCGAAAGGCGCGGGGGACGCCGGAGGCGATGTGCCTTGTCCCGTCATCTCCTGCGCCTTCGACGCTCTCTCTCGCCGCTCGACACCTCACGATATAGCTTGTCCGACGCGAGCGGCGCCTCGCGAGCACCCCCCGCCCCGACAGAGCTCCTCACGCAGAGACAATGGCCCTACTCTCCCGATACACGCTCGATGAGCCGATTCACGAAGGCAGATCCGCCATCCTGTACAGGGGGCGCCGCAGCGCCGACGGCGTCCCGATCGTGGCCAAGGTCCTGAGGAGCGAGTACCCGGAGCCGCGGGAGATCGCCAAGCTGAGGCACGAGTTCGCCATCCTGAAGCAGCTCGTCCTGCCGGGCGTGGTGCGGGCCCACGCGCTCGAGAAGCACCACCACGGCGTGGCCCTCGTGCTCGAGGACACGGGCGGCCGGTCGCTGGCCCAGGTCATCGCCCGGGAGCGCCTCGGCCTGGAGACGGTCCTCCGGATCGCCGTGTCGCTCGCGGACACGCTCGGCGCGGTGCACCAGCGCAACGTCATCCACAAGGACATCAAGCCTCACAACATCCTTGTCCGGACGGAGGAGCCGCTCTCGGTCAAGCTCGCCGATTTCGGCATCGCCACGCTCCTGTCGCAGGAGATCCAGCGCGCGCAGGCGCCCGACGCCCTCGAGGGCACGCTGCTCTACATGGCGCCGGAGCAGACCGGGCGGATGAACCGCGTCGTCGACCGCCGGACAGACCTGTACTCGCTCGGCGCCACCCTCTACGAGCTCCTGACCGGAAAACCGCCCTTCCCGGTCACGGACCCGCTGGAGCTCGTGCACAGCCACATCGCGAGGACGCCGCCGCCGCCGCGCGCGCTCGCGCCGGAGGTGCCCGAGGTGGTCTCGGACATCGTGATGAAGCTCCTGTCGAAGGCCGCGGAGGACCGCTACCAGAGCGCTCAGGGGCTCAAGCACGACCTCGCGGCGTGCCTCGAGAGGCTCGAGTCGACCGCGCGCGTCGCGCCGTTCTCGCTCGGCCAGCGGGACGCGTCGGGCGAGCTGCGCCTGTCGCAGAAGCTCTATGGCCGCGACGCGGAGCTCTCGACGCTCGCGTCCGCCGCCCTGCGGGCCGCCGCGGGCGCGGCCGAGCTCGTCCTGATCTCGGGGCACGCCGGCGTCGGCAAATCGGCGCTCGTGGGCGAGCTGCCCAGGGTCCTCACCGGCGAGCGGCGCTCGTTCCTCCTCGCCGCCGGCAAGTTCGAGGAGCTCTCGCGCGGCACGCCGTATGTCGGCGTCGCGCGCGTGCTCCAGGACGTCGTGCGGCAGATCCTGGCGGAGCCGGCGGAGGCGCTCGCGCGGCAGCGGGCGGCGCTGCTGCGCGCCGTCGGCCAGGGCGGTCAGGTGCTCGTCGACCTCGTCCCGGAGCTCGGGCTCCTGATCGGTCCCCAGCCGCCGGTCCCGGAGCTCGGCCCGACCGAGGCGCAGAACCGCTTCGCGCTCGTCGTGCAGCGCTTCTTCCACGCGCTCACCGCCGAGCGGCCGCTCTGCCTGTTCCTCGACGACCTGCAGTGGGCCGACCCCGCCTCGCTCAAGCTGCTCCCGCTCCTCCTCGCGGGCCCGGCCAGCGGCCCCTCGGAGGGGGACGGCGGGCACCTGCTCGTCATCGGCGCGACCCGCGCCGGCGAGGTCGACGCGGCGCACCCGCTCGCGACGGCGCTCGACGCGCTGAGGGAGGCGGGCGGCGCCGTGCGCGCGATCGAGCTCGGCCCGCTGCCGCTCTCCGACGTCACCCGGCTCATCGGCGACACCCTCGCCTGCAGCGAGGAGCGGGCCGCGCCGCTCGCCGAGCTCGTCTTCGAGCGGACCGGGGGCAACCCGTTCTTCCTGAGCCAGGTGCTGCTCGCGCTGCACGAGGCGGGAGAGCTCGCCTTCGACGAGCGCGAGGGCGCCTTCTCCTGGGACCTCGATCGCATCCGGGAGCGCGGCCTCGCGCGCGACGTCGTGGCGCTCATGGCGAGCAAGATCGAGCGGCTCGCGCCCGAGACGCAGCGCGCGCTGAAGCTCGCCGCCTGCGTGGGCCACGAGTTCACGCTGAAGCTGCTCGCGACGCTGCACGGGAAGTCCCCGGTCGAGACGGGCCGCGATCTCTGGGGAGCGCTGCGCGAGGGGCTCGTCCTGCCGAGGGATCCCGAGTACCGCCTCCTCTACGACGACAGCACCGCGGCGTCGTTCGACGTCTCGTACCGGTTCCTGCACGACCGGATCCACCAGGCCGCGTACGCGCTCCTCGAGGGCGATCTCCGGGAGGAGGCGCACCTCACGATCGGGCGCCTCTTGCTGGCGAGCGGCGATCGCGAGGTCGACGAGGACCACCTGTTCGCCGCCCTGCGCCACCTGAACCTCGTCGCGGCGCGGCTCGACGCGCCGCACGAGCGGCGGCGCCTCGCGGCCTGGAACCTGACGGCGGGGCGGAAGGCCAAGGCGTCGACCGCGTACCAGGCGGCGGCCGCGTACCTGCGCGCCGGGATCGCGGCGCTGGGGGAGGCGGGCTGGGAGGCTCAGCCCGACCTCGCGTTCGCGCTCCGGCTGGAGCGGGCCGAGTGCGAGTACCTCGCCGGCGACCACGGCGCGTCGGAGCGCCTGTTCGAGGAGCTCCTGCCGCGCGCGGGCGCCCGCGTCGAGCGGGCGCGCGTGCTCAGGCTCCGCGCGGTCCTCTACCTCACCTCGAGCCGGTTCGCGGACGCCGTGAGCGCCGGGGTCGAGGCCCTCGCGCTCTTCGGCATCGACGTGCCGAACGGCGAGGCCGCGCTCGGGGCCGCGTTCGGCGCTGGTCTCGAGGAGGTGAGCCGGAACCTGGCCGGCCGCAGCCCCAGCGACCTCGCCGCCGCGCCGGAGATGACCGATCCGGACGCGCGCGCCGCCTGCGAGATCCTCTCGACGCTGATCCAGCCGGGGCCCCTCATCGGCCCCGTCCTCTACGGGTTCCTCAACGTCACGCAGATCAACCTGTTCCTGAAGCACGGCCACACCGAGCTGTCGGCGTACGGCGCCATCTCCTTCGGGTTCATGCTGGCGATGGTCCTGGACCGGCACGACGAGGCCCGCGCGTTCAGCGAGCTCGGCCTGGCGCTCCAGGAGCGCTTCAGGAACGACGGCCTCGCGTGCAAGCTGAACGAGCTCATCGGCGTCTTCAGCCATTTCTTCCGGCCCGTCCGCGCGTCGCTCGCCTACCTCGATCGGGCGCAGCAGGCCGGCCTGGAGTCCGGAGACTTCCTCTACCTCTCGTACGCGCTCTTCCACGCGGTCGCGATCCGGCTCTGCGCGGGCGACGAGCTCGGGGCGGTGCGCGCGGACGCGGGCCGGGGCGTCGAGCTCACGCGGCGCACGCAGGTCGCGATCTGCGAGGCCGGGCTGCTCCTCGTGAAGCAGGCGGCCGCGAGCCTCGCCGGGGGCACCGAGGGGCCGCTGAGCCTGAACGGCGACGGCTTCGACGAGGCCGCCTTCGTCGAGGCGCACCGGGGGCCGGACGCCGAGTTCATCGCCTGCGCCTATTACCTGCTGAAGGCCGAGCTCGCGTACTTGCACGAGGAGCACGCGGCCGCGCTCGCGATGGCCGCGGAGGCCGAGGCGCGGAGCGCGAGCGGCAACAACCTCTACCTCCTCACCGAGCTCTCGTTCTACACGTGCCTCGCGACGCTCGCGGCGGACCCGCCGGCCGCGCCGGCCGAGGCGCTCGCGCGCCACGGCGCGAAGCTCGCGGCGTGGGCCGAGCGCTGCCCCGAGAACTTCCAGCACAAACACGCGCTCGTCCGCGCCGAGGCGGCGCGCGTGTCGGGCGAGGGCCTCGACGCCGCGCTGCCGCTCTACGACGAGGCGATCGAGGCGGCCCGGCAGAACGGCTTCGCGCACCACGCGGCGCTCGCGAGCGAGCTGTGCGCGAGGCTCCTGCTCGACCGAGGCAGGCCGAAGCTCGCGCGCATCTACATGACCGACGCCTACTACGGCTACCTCCAGTGGGGCGCGACGGCCAAGGCGGCGCGGCTCGCGCAGCGCCACGCGCACCTCCTCCTGTCGGGCGAGCCGGCGGCGCGCTTCGTCCCGTCGGCCACCGTCTCCAGCTCGTCCAGCAGCACCGGGGGGCTCGGCTTCGACGCCCTCTCCGTCCTCCGCGCGGCCCAGGCCATCTCGGGCGAGATCGTCCTCGACCGGCTGCTCGCGCGGCTCGTCGAGATCCTCGTCGAGAACACCGGCGCGCAGCGCGGGATCCTGCTCCTCCAGCAGGGGGGCGCGCTGCGCGTCGAGGCGGTGATCGCGGTGGCTCCGGAGGAGAGGGCGTTCGGCCCCGACGCGGCGGCGCGCGTGGGCGACGCGCTGGCCATGAGCGTCGTGCGCCACGTCCAGCGGACCCGGGAGCCGGTCATCACGGGGTACGCCGCCGCCGGGCGGCGCTTCGCCGACGACCCCCACATCGCCGCGAGGCGGCCGAGGTCGATCCTCTGCCTGCCGCTCGCGCACCAGGGCCGCCTCACGGGCGTGCTCTACCTGGAGCACGGCGCGCTCGGCGACGCCTTCTCGCCGGCGCGGCTGGAGATCCTCCGGGCGCTCTCGTCGCAGGCGGCGAGCGCCATCGAGAACGCGCAGCTCTATGCCCGCGTGGAGGCGATGCGCGAGGAGCTCCAGCGCTCGAACGCGTCGCTCGCGCGGGAGGTCGCGTCCCAGACCGAGCAGCTCCGCGCGGCCAACGAGCAGCTCACGCGCGAGCTCGCCGAGCGCGAGCGGGCCGAGCGCGAGCGGGCCGCGCTCCAGGACGAGGTGCTGCGCGCGCACAGGGCCCGGCTGCTCGAGCTGTCGAGCCCGATCATCCCGATCACCGACAGGATCCTGGTCATGCCGCTCATCGGCCAGATGGATGCAGAGCGCGCGGAGCAGATGCTCTCGACGGCGCTCGAGGGAGCGGCGGCGCATCGGGCCGAGGTGGTGATCATCGACATCACGGGGATCCGAGCGGTCGACACGGGCGTCGCGAGCACGTTGCTCAGGGCGGCGGGTGCCCTTCGGCTGCTCGGCACCCGGGTCGTGCTCACCGGGGTGCGCGCCGAGGTGGCCCAGGCGCTCGTCGCGCTGGACATCGACCTCGGCGACCTCGTCACGATGGGGACGCTGCGGAGCGGCATCGCGTACGCGCTCCGCCGCCCGGGCGGCTAGCCTCGAGGGAGCGGTGGCCGCAGCGGCCTCGCGAACGCCGCGCGTCCCCTCGGCGCCGCCGAGGGCGCGGCCTCATGGCTGGGGGACGACCTCGCTCGTGGGGTTGCCGTCGATGTCCCCGACCACGTTGTTGGACCACTCAGCGTACGTACACGTCGCGCACGACGTCGTGTACCCCCAGTGGCTCGGGCCGAAGACGTTGTTGCGCAGGATCATGTCCTCGCCGTTCTGAGGGTAGAAGTCGTAGGCGCCGAGCGAGACGAAGTTGTCGTGGACATCGTAGTTCTTCAGCGTCGAGCCATCGACGCTCTGGGTGAAGAGCACGGCGGTGATGGCTTGCCAGTAGTTCGGCACCTCGTTGCCCGTCGCGGCGTCGACGCCCGGCTCGAGTCGGTTGTGGCTGATCTCGAGCGGCCCGCTGCCCCCGTACGGGAAGACGCCGCCCGTATGCGCTAAAGAGGGGTCCTCCAGGTGCGCGATGTAGTTGTCGTGCAACCAGCTCTGCTCGATGACGGTGTTTTGGCCGCAAAGGCACATGCCACCGGTATTGGCCACGTCCACCCGGGTCAAGCGGATGGCGCACGTCGCGCAGGCGTTCACGGCATGCTCGGTGAGGGCGGCGTTCGTACCTCCGAGGCCGACCGGCTCGGGGCGAATGGTGGTATCGCTGATGTTCAACGTGAGCGGCGCGGACTCGTCGGCGTTGACCAGAATGCTGCGGTTCGTGGAGCCGGGCGGCGGCGCGATGATCGAGTTGGTGATGTTGACCGTGCCGTGGCAGCCGGTGCCGATGTAAATGAACGCGTGGAAATACATGTGGTCCAGGTTGACGGTGCCGTCGCAATCGTACAGATCCCACTCTTTGCTCTCGTCGTCGCTGGGCCACACCTCCGTGTACCCGGGCGGCACCGGGAGCTCGGGATCGGACTGGGCGTAGGGGCCCACGCCGGGGGCGCCGACGGTGAAGCGATCGGGGTAGCCCCTGGTGCTTGGCGCGCCGCCGCCTCCCGCTCCACCACCGCCTCCGCCGCTCGTGCCTCCGCCGCCGCTGCCTCCGGTGCCTGAAGACATGGACGAGGAGCTGGACGCCATCTCGCCGTCACCGCACCCTGCGAGGAGGGCGCTCAGCAAGACCACCCCCGGCAAGCTCGGTCGGAGGCCTGCTGCAGGACGATTGGCCGCTCTCTTCATGAGATCTCCTTCGCTCTCGGGGACGTCGCGTCGCTCGTGATCGGAGATGAAGCCCGAGCGGTCCGCGGCCTGTTGCACGCCGGTTCTCACCCTCATGGGCCACGCAAACGACCGTCGGTGAACGTGCCGCGTATCGAGGGCGGCGTCGAGCGAATTCATGAACGCCCGGCGCCTCGCGGGGGATTCGGCTGGCGCCGGGGCTTCGGGCGGGCGGAGCTAGCGCGTCCTGGCGTATGCTGCCGTCATGAGCTGGAAAGAGAGCTGTCGCTCCCGCCTCCGCGAGCACCTCGACGCGCGCGGCGATCTCGCCCCGCCGTGGGAGCGCTTCCCCGATTACGAGCGCCACACCCTCGGCTGGCGCATGGGCGCCGGGGAAGACTGGATGGGGATGTGGAGCGTCTTCCTCGAGCAGCTCGCCCCGGATCCCGAGACCCGCATCGCTTACCTGCGGCGTCACCCGCCCGCTCCCATCAGCTGGGCAGACGCCGTTCACGAGGTCCTGTACCCCGCGGAGCCAGGCGACGGCGACGAAGACGACGGCGACGAAGATGACCCGAGCGCGGCGGCCGAGCGCCGCTCTGCGCTCCTGGAACAGGGCCTCATCGCGTCCGACGTCGCCTTCACCACCTGGCTCGGCCAGCAGCGAGGGCTGCGCTGGCCGTGGGAACGGCACCCCGTCCCCGAGGAGGCGGCCCGCTACGACACCCGCGAGCTCTGGTTCTGGTCGCGCCAGGTCGCCGAGCTCCGGAGAGGCCGCGAATGGGCGCCCCCCGCCGTGCCGGCGTCCTGGAGAGCGTGCGCGCGGGCGCTCGAGACCGGGGACGCAGGCGCGATCGACCCGCAGCGCGGGCTCCTGTCGCTCGCCCAGCTGCTCTGCGCCGGGCACGTCGAGGCGCCCTGGCAGCTCGGCCTGTCGCTCGCCGACTTCGCCGACTCCTTCGAGGACGACATGGGCTATGTCGACGCGTTCCGCCTGTGGGGAATGTCGGCTTTCGACGACGCCGAGCAGCTCCGCCGCTACCTCGATGCCACGCGCATGCCGCCGGGCTGGCAGGACTGGGTCGCGGAGCAATTCCCCGTCGCGTGAGCCGCCCGCGGCGCTCGCTGCCCGCACGACAGCGAGTTGGCTGCGACACCGTCGAGGTGCGCTCTCCTCCTCCGTGCCTCCCGAGCAGTCCGCCTGCCGCCGTCAGCTCCCCTCGTCGCAAGGCCGTTGCTCTGCTACCCTCGCGTGGACCCGCGAGGCAGCGCAGCGCGGCGACCGGAGCATGGCACTTCGACCTGGGTCGCGGCAATGCGATGAAGGTCCGGCGCCCGCGCTCGAACATCCCCCGACGGGTGCTTAACGTGCGCCGTACCCCTTCGATAGTTAGCCAAACTAAGTGATGTGCTGTGCCTGCGCAGGGGTCTCCGGCGCTCGCCGGAGAGCCGGCGCGAGCGGTGGCTCGTCTCCCCGCCGAGCGCGGCGGCGCGCCGTGGAAGCGCGCCGCCGTCCGTCGACTCGAAGGATTCGAAACAGCGGTCCCGTGACCGCGAGGACCCGGGCCTCGACCCGCGTCGAGGCCCGCTGTCGCTCGTCAGGGCGGGGAGGCGTTGGACATGCCGGTGAGCTTCGCCTTCGCCAGGTTGTTCGCCTCGAGCTTGGTCTCCGCGTCCTTGACCGCGGCGGTGCTCGTGCCCGCGATCGTTATCGACTCCTCCCCGAGCGCGTAGATGGTGAACTCGTAGGTGTCGGTGTTGGCGCTCCCGCCGCCGAAATTCGGGCAAGGCCCGAGGTAGTTGCTGTTCTGCTTGGCGCCGATCGACGCCGCGTCCTTGAACTCCTCGGGCAGCGAGGTGACGTTGGCCGGAATGTTGTAGATGACCCAGTGATAGCCGTTCATGTTGGGCGGCGTCTTATGCGCCAGGGTGACGTCGATGAAGGTGATGGCGTAGCTCTTCGTGCCCGGAGGCCCCGCGGTCCAGTTGAGCTCCGGCAGGAGGCTGCCGTTGAAGCCGGCCGCCGCGCAGGTGTACTTGTCGGCGAACTCGGCGCCTTCCTCGTGATTGGGGCTCGTGAGCTTGAATTCGGCGGAGGACTCGCCGCCGCCGCCGCCTTCGTTCGCGCCACCCGCGTCGCCGCCGCCGCCGCCGTCGCCCGCGCCGCCCGTTCCGCCGGTCCCCGTCGTCGCCGCCGTGGTCGTGGAGCTCGCCGAGGCCGTGCTGCTGGTGCTCCCGGGGCCGCTCGTGGTCCCGGTGCTCGTCGCGGAACCCCCGCCGTCGCCCGACGGCCCGGAGTCATCGTCGGAGCAGTTCAACGTTGCGAGCGGCACGCTTGTGAGGATGAGAATTCCTATGCTGCGAGTGAGCCTATCCGTGATGGTTCGCATGCGCGCGATGATGTCACGTCCAGGTTTCCCTCGCGATGGCAGTCGCTTCGCTCCACGAAAAAAAGAATCTCAATTCAGTGGCACATTTCCCGGGACTACGTCCGGTGTCGACACGCTTTATCTCTACAGCTCCGGCGCACACGTTTGGTGTCGACACGCTTCATCTCTACAGCTCCGGCGCACACGTCTTTGTGTCGACACGCTTCATCTCTACAGCCCCGGCGCACACGTCTGGCGCCGGAGGAGATTTGCAGAGAGAGCCGTCGTCGCCGTGCGCCGCCCCGCCGTCGTCGCCGTGCGCCGCCCCTTCGTCGCGGCGTCAGATGGCGACGAACCGGTCGCGGCAGATCAGCGGCCGGTACAGCGGCGCGATCAGGCTGGCCCCGGCCGCGCCCTGCAGCGCCGCGGGCGTCATGCCGGCGTACCGCCGCACGGCGCGGCACAGGTGGCTCTGATCGGCGAACCCGGCGTCGGCGCTCAGCGCGGCCCAGGACAGGCCCTCGTCGAAATGCTCCAGCGCGCGCTGGAAGCGCCGGATGCCCTTCATCTCGCGCAGCGTCACCCCGTGGTGGCGCCGCAGGAGCCGCTCCGACTGGCGCAGCGAGACGCCGAGCGCGCGGGCGAGGCCAGCCGCGTCCCGGTCAGCGAGCCGCGCGTCGCGCAGCGCGGGGGCCGGCGCCGCCGCGCGCGGCGGCAGCGCGGCCGCCCAGCGCCGCACCGAGAGCAGGCGGCCGTGCGGCGTGCCTTCGCGCCGCACGGCCGAGAGGAGCCCAGCCACGGGCGCCGCGCCGATGGCGTCGCGCAGATCGATGCGGCGGTCGACGAGGCTCCCGGCGTCGAGGCCGAACCACGCCGGGAGCACCCACGGCTCGAGCAGGACGATCACCGCGTGCAGCTCGGCGGGCAACCGGTAGCCGAACGGCCGCGTCGCGACCCCGGACAGCCAGACCGCGCCGCCCGCCCGGTCGTCGCGCTCGCTCTGGATCTCGCCGACCAGGCCGACGCTCAGGACCGCGTGCAGCGACGGCAGCGCGCGCGGCGCCGGCGGCCCCCACGACGCGACGCTCCCGGCCACATCGACGAGCCCGGTGATCCCGGGCTGGCCGGCGCCGGCCGCGGCGTGCGCGAGGAGCGGCGACGCGCGGCGTTCGCGGGCGGCGGTGGCGAGCCTCGATGTCGACATCGTTCAATACGCGCCGGCCGCCGGTGGTCACCTTGCTCCGGCGCCGCGGACGTCGGCGCCGATCGTGAGGAGCGAAGCGCATGAAGGCAATCGGAATCCATCGCCACGGCGACGCCTCGCAGCTCGTGCCGCTGGAGCTGCCCGACCCGGCGCCGGGGCCGCACCAGGTGCGGGTGCGGGTGATCGCGTCGTCGATCAACCCGGCGGACGTGCGGGCGCGCTCGCCGTCGCCCGGGCCGCGCCGCATCGAGCGGCAGCTCCCGCTGGTGCTCGGCTACGACGTCTCCGGCGTGGTCGACGCGGTCGGCCCCGGCGTCGAGGGGTTCGCGGTCGGCGACGAGGTGTTCGGCTCGCCCAGCCTGTTCGGGCAGGGCGCGAACGCCGAGCTGGTCGTGGTCGACAGCCGCACCATCGCCCGCAAGCCGCCGGCCCTGTCGCATGAGGAGGCGGCGTGCCTGTCGCTGGCCGGCGTCACGGCCTGGGAGTGCCTCGCCCGCGCGCAGCCCGCGGCCGGCGCTACGGTGCTGATCACCGCGGGCGCCGGCGGGGTGGGGCACCTGATGCTCCAGCTCGCGCGGCACCTCGGGCTGCGCGCCGTGGCGACCGCCAGCCGGCCCGCGTCGACGGCGCTGTGCCGCGAGCTCGGCGCCGCGGTCGTGCTCGATCACGCCACGCAGGACGTCGGGCAGGCCTGCCGGGATCTGACCGGCGGGGCGGGCGTCGCGGCGGCGTTCGACAACGCCGGCGGCAGCGCGCTGGATCAGGCGCTCGACGCGGTGGCCCCGATGGGCACCGTGGTGAGCATCGTGCCGACGCCGGCGCCGGTCGCGGATCGGCTCTTCCTGAAGGCGGCGTCGCTCGTCTATCACGTGATGGGGGCCGCCTCGATGTGGCGGCTCGACCCGCACGCGCAGGGCCGCGCGCTGGCCGCGGTCGCGGCGCTGGCGGCGCAAGGCCACGTCCGGCCCGTCGTCAGCGCGACCTACCCGGTGCGCGACCTCGCGCAGGCCCACCGCGCCATCGAGTCGGCGCGCACCGTGGGAAAGATCGCGATTTGCGTGGAAGACGGCTTCTGAGCCGCGGGACGCTTGCGGGCCCGAGCGCGGGGCCAGCGCGGGGCAGCGCTCCCGGCTCCCCGATCGGCTGATTAGTTAGCCAAACTTACTGATCTTGGCGACGGGGGCAACGGCACGCGGAGAGGTGTCAGCGACGCCGGCTCAGTTCGGAGGCGGGATGAAGACGCCCGGACAGGGCTCGTCGCCGAAGACCCTCATGCCGAGCCGATACATCGTGATCTTCGGGTTGGGCGCCCAGTTCCAGCTGGCTCCGGCGTACGAGTAGTCGTTCGACTCATTGAAGTCCTGCCAGCTGGATGCGTGGAACGCGACGCGAAACTGCTCGGTGGTGCCCGAGGGCGCCAGCGTGACCTCCGGGATCGCCACATCGACGTAGTGCGTCGCGTTCGCGCACCCGCCGCCGGGCACCTCATGGAAGGTCATCGCCGGCGTGGTCGAGCAGCCCCAGCACTCGGCCGCGAGCGTGCCAGGCGGCTCCTTGGTGAAGTAATACCGCACCGTCGTGTTCCAGAGGAGGAGGCTGTCGGTCCCGGTGTTGCGCACCTGGATCCCCGGCGTCACCCAGTTCGCCTGCGGCGTGTGCTCGTCGTACAGCACCTCCAGCCGGCAGTCCGCCGGGCAGGACGAGGTGCTCTCGCCGGTGCTGCAGACGCCGTCGCCGCAGGAGCAATCGGTCGCGCACGAGGCCGGGCTCTCGAGCGGGCCGCAGGCGCCGTCGCCGCACGAGCACACGTCGGACACCGTCATCTCGCACATGGCCTGGACCGCGAGGTGGGCGTAGGTCACGTCCTCGCCGCGGCACCCGTCGTCCGCGCACTGCCTCGGGCGCACGCAGGCGGCGCCGTTCGGGTCGGGCTCGAAATCCGCCGCGCCGCGCACCAGGATGCCCACGAGCTCGTGCGTGGCGAGATCGAACACGCCCGAGCCCGAGTTGCCCACGAACGTGTCCAGGTTCGCGACGAAGAACTCGGGGTCGCTCGCATCGCGGATGTTCGCGCCGTCGGCCAGCTTGAGCGGCAACCCGCGGGGGAAGCCGTGCACGATGAGGTCGGTCTCCTCGTCCAGTGGCGCGCTCGACGCGCGCACGTCCGCGGGCTGCCGCCCCACGACCGGCCGGTCCAGGCGCACGACCGTGTAGTCCGCTCCGCTCGGGTCCCGGTACCACGCAAGGAAGTCCACGCAGCGGTAGAGGTCGTCGCTGGTGATCTGGTTGAGCTGGCCGGTGGAGGGGTTGATCGCGTAATCGAAGACGAAGCGGCTGTCGTTGCAGTTGTTGATGCAATGCCCGGCCGTGAGCACCAGGTCGTCGTCGATCAGCGTGCCGCTGCAGTCGGCGAGCGCCGGCTGGGTGGCGAAGCGCTCGTCGGGGCACACGTTGTCGCGCCCGATCCAGTTGGGCCCGGCGATCTGGATGTCGTTCGGGTCCGAGTCGTCGACCGCCGAGGTGGGGACCAGGGCCACGGTGAAATCCAGCACGCGCTGCGCCCACACGGGATCCGAGTACGTGAACGGCTCCTCCCGGTCGTCGTCACCGTAGATGACCTCGGAGCGGATCTCCCCTGTGGCCTCGTCATCGACATCGACCGGCGTCCCGCAAGCCACGCCGGCCCCGGCGAACACGAGACCCGTGCAAGCGATCCATCGAAATATCTTCATGGCAAACTCCCGAGCTGCAATGTAAGGACATCGAATGCGCTCAAGCTTCGTAAGACACGAGAGCTGGTCAGCGTCGGACTCTAGTTTCCCGGTCGGCGCGGTCCCAATGGATAGTCGGCATGAGCCTCATGCACACCGTGCATCGGGTTTGCCCTCACGCCGGCGTAGCCAGCGTCGTCCCCGCGGAGATCCCGTGACTCGCTACTTTCGGGCGTCGCAGAGCCGCGCCGCCTGCGACAGGAGGTAGCTCTGCTCGGGGAGGTTCGTCGTGCGGCCGGCCGCCTTCCGGAAGTGCGCTATCGCGGCCTCGCGATCCCCGGCCCGCTCCAGGAGGTGCGCGCGGGCGGCGTCGAGGCGGTGATGGCCCTGGAGGCGCGGGTCGGCGTCGAGCGATCTCAGCAGCTCGAGCCCCGCCTCGGGGCCGCGCACCATGGCCGTCGCGATCGCGTGGCTGAGCGCCACCATGGGGTTGTCGGACATCCCGAGGAGCAGGTCGTACAGCGCCAGGATCTGCGGCCAGTCCGTGTCCTCGGCGCGCGCCGCCTCGTCGTGCACCGCCGCGATCGCGGCCTGCACCTGGTAAACGCCGATCGAGCCCCTGGACAGCGCCGCGGTCACGAGCGCGACGCCCTCGGCGATGGCCCCCTGATCCCACAGGCTCCGATCCTGGTCGGCGAGCGGGATCAGCTGGCCCTCGGGCCCGGTCCGCGCCGCGCGCCGCGCGTCGGTCAGGAGCATCAGCGCGAGCAGGCCCGCGACCTCGCCGTCGTCCGGCAGGAGCGCGCGCACGGCGCGCGTCAGGCGGATCGCCTCGCTCGACAGATCGTCGCGGTGCAGCGCGGGGCCGGAGCTCGTCGTGTAGCCCTCGTTGAAGATCAGATAGAGCACGTGCAGCACGGCGCCGAGCCGCGCCGAGCGCTCCTCCGACGCGGGCGCCGTGGGCATCTGGAACGGCACGCCGGACGCCTTGATGGTCTGCTTGGCGCGGCTGATCCGCTGCGCCATGGTCGCCTCGGGGACGAGGAACGCCCTGGCGATCTCGGCCGTCGTCAGGCCGCCGACGGCGCGCAGGGTCAGCGCGATCGCGGAGGACGTCGACAGCGCGGGGTGGCAGCACATGAAGAGCAGGGCGAGCGTGTCGTCCTGCTCCACCGCCTCGTCGCTGTCGGCGGCGAGGGCGATCTGCTGCTCCGGCGGCACGAGGCTGACCACGAACGCCTCGCGGCGCCGGCGGGCGGCCTCGCTGCGGACGTGATCGGTGATGCGCCGCGAGGCCACCTGGATCAGCCAGGCGCGCGGCTCGTCGGGCACGCCGTCGCGCGGCCACTGGGTGGCCGCCGCGACGAGCGCCTCCTGGACCGCGTCCTCGGCGGCGCCGAAGTCGCGGAATCGACGGAGGATGACGCCGAGCACCTGCGGCGCGAGATCGCGCAGCAGGCGCTCGGCCCCGGTGTCCCGCGGCCGTGAGGTCAAGGCAGCTCTTGGGGGGGCGGCGCGCTCATCACCTCGCGCACCTCGATCGCCAGGTTGAGCGGCGCGCCGCCGGGGCCGGGCGCGGCGGACGCCTGGGCGGCGAGCTCGTAGGCGCGCTCGGGGCTGTCGACGTCCACGATCCAGTACCCGGCGAGGAACTCCTTGGTCTCCGGGAACACACCGTCGGTGATGGGCTTGCCGTCCTTGCCGGCGCGCACGAGCTTGGCCTGCTCGGGCCCCGCCAGGCCCTCGGCCCCCACGAGCTCTCCCGACGCGCTGAGCTGCTGGTGGAAGCGCTTCATGAAGGCGATGTGCGCCTGGAAGTCCTTCTGAGGCCAGCTGGCGACCTGGTAGGGACCGCCGTGCGGGGTGTGCATCATCATGATGTATTTCATGGCCGACTCCTTCTCATCGCGGGCGCCCCGGGGATCGGGGCGCGTTCATGGGGAGGTCGGAGCCGAAGGCGGGGTCTCGACATCCCGGGCGACGATAGCGAAGAAATTTAGGGACCGACACAGGGTCCAAGGTGGGTGAGTGTAGGCGTCGCGCCCGGCGGTGGGCGTTCGTCGGCGGCGCTCGCCGGGCCCGCGATGCGGCCCTCGCGCTTGCGTGGACGACGTTATCGGCTGCGCCCGCGTCGTGCGACGGCGAGGGGCGAGCGACGGTACGTCCTCGAAGCGCGTCCGGGCTCTCCCGCGGACGGCGGGATGGGTGGTGCCGTGTGCTCGGCCGTCGCAGGTGCCCGGCGGATGAGGGGGTGTGTGCTCGGTCTTCGCAGGTTGTCGCCCACCGGCCTCCCATCGCGGGCGGATTCCGCGGCCCTGCGCCCCCTCGCGGTCGTGGGCGGCGCCTCTCGAGGTGAGGTGCCTCGGCGTGGCGAATCCCGTCGCCGCGGGTCGACGCGCCCGGCGAGGCGCGCGCGTGGCGCCTCGCGCGCCGGGCCCGCTCCTCGGACCGGGCGCGGGACATGCACCCTCGCGCTCGGATTCTCACCGCTGATCGAACCTGGAGGAGCGTCGATGGAGAAGCGTGCTTTGCAAGGGAAACTTGGACGCAGGCAATTCGCGGGCAGGGCTGCGGCCACCGCCGGCATATCGCTGCTCGCCACACCGGGCCTCGCGATCGGGGCGGGCAAGGGCGCAGACAGCGAGTCGGTCGGGCCGATCTCCCTCCCGGAAGGGGCCGCCTTCACGCCCGGCGTCTACGTCGATCAGCGCGCGAGGAAGCCGATCTACCTGCCGGGCGCGAACGCCGGCTATGCCGCGCACGCCGTGTCGGAGGTCCTCTTCTGGACGGACCAGCTGATGGAACACGGGATGTTCATCGCGCTGCTGATGCCCGGCGACCGCCTCCGTGGGCCGCGGAGCGAGGCGCGGCAGTTCCAGATGACCTTCGCCGGGCATTTCCTCTCGGCCCGCGACCGCGGCTATCGCGATGACGGGCTCTCCTCGCTCCTCCTCTCGACGCGGGCGGACGTGCTCCAGTTCATCGAGTACAAGCGCCGCATGCAGCGCGCGCAGGAGGCCGGCACCCTCAAGAGCCTCGTCTGGCCGCTCTTCTTCGACCACATCGCGCGCGAGGCCGAGCGCTTCGCCGACCGGCTCGCTCTGCTCGCGCAAGGCAGCGCCGCGCTCCAGAGCGACGAGGTGGCGGCGTTCTGGACGACGATCATGGCGGATCACCTCGAGTTCGTCGCGCACCTGCTCGACCCGCAGGAGCGCGCGCTCGTCGCGGACGCGAAGGCGCGCGCGGAGCAGCTGTACCAGACGCACGCGCACCGCGTCGGCAGCGGGCAGCTCGCGACGATGGCCGACGAGGTCATCGACTTCAAGACGGCCGCGGAGCACGGCATCGAGGCGGGGCAGATCAAGAGCATCATCGATCCATCGCTCGCCGATCACGTCCTGCGCGAGGCGGTGCGGTTCTCCGACGAGGTGCGGCGCGCCGTGTGAGTCCCCGCGGCCCTCCACCCGTCGGCTGCCCTCGACGAGCGAGCATGGACAGCCCCCTCAGACGCGAAGAAGAGCGACAGCGCGCCGCCTCGCCCGGCCGGGTGGACATCCGATGAGGTCCGCACAAGATGTCGTGCGGGCATAAGACGGTGCGCGATTCCCATCGTTCATCGTCTGCAGTGGATTCAACGCGGAGGGGGCGACCATGAGGTCGACGAGAAGAATTCAGGCAATCCTCGCATTCGGCGTGCTGGCGGCCTTCGCTGGCGCAGCGCGCGCTGCCAGCGCAGGGGAAGCGGCGTCGGGCGTCGCCGCTGGGGATGCTCAGCCTCGGGCTGCTGAGGAGACGGACTCCGAGGCCATCGGCAGCTCCCGGCAGCCCTTCCCGTGGTATTGCAGGCAGAGGTGCCAGAGCGCGCTTCGTTTCTGCTTGGCGTACCGGTTTGCTCCGCCGTACGCGTGCTACCAGCGCTACTGGAGGTGCTTGGCGAGCTGTCGTCCCTGGCCGGGGCCGTTCTCCGGCAGATAGCGTCGCTGCGGGGAGCAGGACCGGCGTGCTCGGCCTGCCGCGGGCCGGCGCGCGCGACCTTTCCCTCGACGTCGGCCCGATGTGGCCTCTGCCGTCGCGCGGCGCTAGGCCCCTCGCGCGACCGCCGCGGCGGCGCGAGGAGGGGACACGGATGTTCGTGCTGATCTCGATCGACCTGGAGGGGTGCGCGGGGGTGGTGCATGTCGACCAGACGCGCCGGGGCGGCGGCGACTACGAGCGCGCCCGCGCGTGGATGAGCCGCGAGGCGAACGCCGCCGCGCTCGGCGCGTTCGAGGCGGGGGCCACGCGGGTCGTGGTCAACGACAGCCACGCGGACATGCGCAACCTCCTCTTCGAAGAGCTGGATCCCCGCGTCGAGGTGATCTCGGGCGCGCTGAAGCCGCTGTCGATGGTGCAGGGGATGGACGCGGGGCAGCCGGCCGCCGCGTTCTTCGTCGGCTATCACGGGGGCGCGGGGCTGCGCGCGAGCGTGCTCGACCACACCTATTACGGCGCGGTGGTGGGCGAGATCCGGCTGCACCCCGCGAGCGGCGCGGCGGACGATCCCGGGCTGTGGGTCGACGAGGCCGCCATCAACGCGCTCGTCCTGGGGGAGGCGGGGGTGCCCGTGGCGCTGGTCACGGGGGACGAGGCGGTGACCGCGCACGCGAGCGAGCGGTTCCCGGGGGTGACGACCGTGGCCGTGAAGTCGTCGATCACCCGCTACAGCGCGCGGTCGATCCACCCCGACGAGGCGTGCCGGCGCATCCGGACCGCGGCGAGCGAGGCCCTGCGGGGGCTCGCGCGCGTCAGGCCGTACACGCTCCCGCCGCCGATCGGCGTGACGTTCTCGCTGCTCACGACCGCGTACGCCGACGCGGCGGAGCTCGTGCCCGGGGTCGTCCGCGTGGACGCGCGCCGCGTGAGCTACGTCGCCCCGAGCGCGCGCGAGGTGCTCCGCGCCGTCCTCGCGATCACGAAGATCGCCGGGACGGTGGTGGTCTGACGGAGCGGCGCTCGCCCCCCGGGCCGGCCCGGCGTACGGCGTCTGTACAGCGATGACCGGCCGGGGTTACGCTGCGCGGGCCCGGCGGGCGTCGAGCGCTGGGCGCGCGGCACCGAGGCCGCATGCGAGGCAGCGATGGAACTGACGTTGACCAACGAGGGCGGTGTGAAGTTCGTGGAAGGCGTGCCGGACGAGGCCTTCCTGTCGAGCGACCGCGACGTCGATCGCCTGCTCGAGGCCTGTTTCTCGGACGGCGTGCGGTGCGCCCTCCTCTACGCGGCGAACCTGCCGGCCCCCTTCTTCGACCTGAGCTCGCGGCAGGCGGGGGAGATCCTGCAGAAGCTACGGAATTACTGGGTCCGGCTCGCCGTGGTGTGTCCGCCGGGAGGGTCGGGCTTCAGCAGCCGTTTCGGTGAGATGCTGGCCGAGGAGCGCCGCGGCGCGTATTTCGGGGTGTTCGAGACGCGAGACGCCGCCGTCGAGTGGATTCGCGAGACGTCGGATGAAGAGCAGGTCTGACGCGCGGCGATGATCCGGGCGGGCGCCGCGCGCGCCCGCTCGGCGCATCCAGGGGAGTGCCGGAAGGAGCGCGCGAGGGCCAGCCGAGGCCCGCGCCGGCCCGCCGGCAGGCTCATCGCTGCTGCAGCTGCGCGACCAGGTCCTCGAGGCGGTCGTAGCTGAGGGCCGCGCCGTGCTCCATGCCGGACGCGATGACCGCGTCGCGCACTTCCTTCGACGGATAGCGCGTCGTGGTCGTGACGCGCGTCTTGCCGCCCTCCTCGGTGAGGACCGATGTCACAAGCGAGACGGTGTCCGGGTACATCTCGAAGATCTCGGTGTACACGAGCCGGCTCGGCGGCGTGATCTCCTTGTACTCGCCGTGGAAGGCGGCCTCGCCGTGGGGGTGGCGGTTCACGAAGCGCCACGCGCCGCCCGGACGAAGGTCGATCTCGCAGACGGACACCCCGTAGCCCTCGCCCAGGCAGCCCCACCACCGCTTCACGTGCTCGGGCCTCGTCATCGCCTCGAACACGAGGTGCCTCGGCGCGTTGAACAGGCGTGTCATGTGGATCTCCTGCTCCGACGGCGTCGTGACCTGGAAGCTGTCCTTGTTTGCTGCGCTGGTTGCGACCATGACTCTTCTCCTCCTGCGCTGACCGTCCCTGAACGTGGTGCGCCGCAGATGGGGCGGCACCCGTATCTAACCGAAAGGTTAATTAACTTTTCGGTTAAGTACATCGCCGCACCGTGCTTGTCAAGGAGAGGAACGCCGAGCGCGGCGCGCCCGGGAATCGGTCTAGATCGTAGGAGATCGTGCAGCGCGAGAGGGATGGAGCTCGCCATCCCGGAGCGCGGGCGCGCTGGCCCGGGGTCGGGACGGCGCCCATCCCCTGGTCGAGGAAGCCGCCGCCTACCGCGATGCGCGCGGGGACGGCCCGTCGCGCTCCTCGTCCGCGGTCGCGCTCTCCCCCGCCCCGAGGAGCGCCCGGGCCGCGCGCTCCGCCTCCGGCGCCGTCAGGCCGTGCGCCGCGCCGGCCCGCGCCACCGCCCGCCGGAACCTCGCCCGGGCGTTCGTGTGCTCCACGCTGATGAGCACCAGGCTCAGGATCGCGAGCCCGGCGCTCGCGCCCGGGCTCGGCACCGACCACGCCAGGCACCCGATCGCCACCGTCAGCAGCACGCTGCACAGCACCATCGACTCGCCCAGCGCGCGCGACCCGTCCGCCATGGCCTGCGCCAGCGCCCGCGCCGCCCCCGGCTGGACCTCCTCGCCGCCCTCGCCGCCCTCGCGGCCGTCCTCCAGGGCCGCGCCCGCGTCCGGCTCGCTCGACGTCGACCCGCTCCCCGCCGGCGGCAACGCGGCCGCCCCGGCGGCCAGACCCCCCGCGCCGGGCCGGCCCTCCGCTCCCGCGTCCATCCTCGTGCTCGGGCTCCACGTCGACATGCTCTGCTCCCTTGCTCCGACGCCTCCGCCGCGCGGAGCGCCTCTGACCTTCATCCGTGGCTCGGTCCACCGGTCCAGGCCGGGCGCGCGGCGCCGAGCCGCCCGCGCGCCCCGCCGCACCGCGCTCACGACGCGCCCGCCGGCGCCTCCGGCCGGAGCAGCGGCGACGGCGGCTGCTGCCTCCGCGCCTCGAACACGCTCGCCCTCGCCGCGGGCTCGTCCAGCGACTCCAGCGCCTCGGCCACGGTCGAGAACACCCGGCCGCCGATGAACGCCTGGAGGAGCCCCGCCTCCTGCAGCCGATCCGCCACGCGATCCGACGCCCGCGACAGGAGCGCCCGCGTCCCCTGCTCGCGCAGCTTCCCGAGCAACGCCCGGAACGCCTCGATGCCCGTGCAGTCGATGAGCGGCACCCCGGCGAGATCGAACACGAGGTGCCGCGGCAGCGGCCCCCCCTCGGCCAGCGACCGGATCTCCGTGTGCGACGCGAAGAAGATCGGCCCCTCCACCCGCACCACCGCGACGGGCGGCGTCGGCCCGAGCGACCGGCGCGCCGGCAGCTCGAGCAGCCGCGGCATCTCCTCCGGCTCGTCGGTCGCCGTCACCAGCGACACGTCCACCCGCCGCTGCATGTGGGCGAAATGCACGAGCGACAGCACAAGGCCCATCAGCACCCCGCCGACGAAGTCGGTCGCGACGATCGACCCGGCCGTCGCCACGAACACGAACGCCTCGAACCGCGAGACCCGCCACATGAGCCGCACCTGCTGCCAGTTGATCAGCCGGTAGCCGACCACGAGCAGGATGCCGGCGAGCCCCGCGAGCGGCAGCCGCTCCACGAACGGCCGCGCCAGGTACAGGAGCCCGAGCAGCGTCACCGACTGCGTGAGCGCCGCGAGCCGCGTCGTCGCCCCGCACTGGAGCGCCGCCGACGACCGCACGATCGCGCCCGCGACCGGCATCCCGCCGATCATCGAGCTCACCATGTTGGCCACCCCCTGCGCCATCAGCTCCTGCTCGCTCGAGTGGCGCTTCGCGTTGCTCTGCGCGTCGATCGCCACCGCCGACAGCAGCGAGTCGATCGACGCGAGGAGCGCCAGCGCGATCGCCTCGGGCAAGATCGCGATGAGCTCGAGGCGGTCGAACGCCGGCAGCGAGGGCGCGGGGAACGACGCCGAGATGGGCCCCACCGACGCCGTGCCGACGCCGAGCGCGCTCACGGCGAGGACCGCCGCCCCGAGGCCGATGAGCCCGCCAGGGAGCCGCCGGTGCAGCTTCGGCAAGAGCACCGTCGCCGCGACGACCAGCGCGCCGATGCCGACGGCGAACGGATCGATGTGCGCGAGCCAGCCCGTCCCCGGCAGCGAGGACACGAGCCGCATCTCCGCCGGCAGGCCCAGGAGCCGCGGGAGCTGCGAGTTGAAGACCAGAAGACCGACCGCGGCCATGAAGCCGCCGATCACCGAGACGGGGATCATGTGGATGAGCCGCCCCACCCGCGCGACCCCCATGAGCACCTGGAGGACGCCGCACAGGAACGTCGCGCATAACAGCCCGTGCGGCCCGTGCCGCTGCAAGATCTCGAAGGTCAGCGGCACCAGCGCCACCTCGGGCCCCGTGACCTGCAGCCGTGATCCGCCGAAGAGCGCCGCGATCACGCCGGTCACCGCGCCCGTGATGAGCCCGGCGCTCGCGGGTAATCCGCACGCCAGCGCGAGCGCGAGGTTCAGCGGCAGCGCCACGAAGGCCACGGTCAGCCCGCTCAGCAGGTTGTCCGCGAGGCTCCTGGGAGCGACCATCTCCTTCCAGGAGGTCACCGTGTCTGCCCACATCGAACGCCAGAAGTTCGGTTGGGCCGTCGTTGTCAGAGTAGGCGAGGGGGTCATGAGGCGCCGCAATTCACGCGATGTGCCAGGCCCGCGCCTCGCCGGAATCCCGCGTCCCCGCGCGCCGCCGCCGCCCGGCGTCTGGATCCGCCGACACTCGCTTGAGGGGCCCGGCCGACGCTGTCGGCGGTCTCCCACAGGGGCGCTCCTGACGTCCCGTGTCCTCGAAAAAGTGTGGAATGTCGGCGGCTCGTGCGTTCGATGACGCGCGAGATCATAGTCGGGGTCTCGCATGCGCCTCTTGACCCGACTCGTGCTGTCTCACACCGCCCCGGTGCTCGTGATGCTGGTCGCCCTCGGCGTGGTCCTCGGGTCGCTCGCCCAGATCACCTCGTCGCTGCAGAACCTCTTGAGCGACGAGACCGAGGAGCTCCGGCGCGAGGCGGCGCTCCACCACGCCGCCTGGGCGATGGGGCTCGCGATGCGGCGCGGTCAGGAGGCGTGCTCGCGCGGCGCTTCGTGGGACGAGGTCGCCCCGATCCTCCGCACGCGGATCGCCGCGCTGAAGGCGGAGACCGGCGACCCCGCCTTGCTCACGTCCGACCCGATGCTCCCGTCGATCGACGGCCACCTCCAGCTCGCGCAGGGCGCGCTCGACGGGGGCACGTGCGGCCACCTCACCGACCCCGACGTCCAGCACGAGCGCGTGCGCCTCGACGAGCAGCTCACGGACGCGTGGGTCATGCGCATCGGCGAGCTCCAGGACCGCGTCCGCTCCAAGGAGGAGGACGCCCGCGGCGCCAGCGCCTCGGCGCTCTCGAACGGCCTCGCCATCTCCATCGCCGCCTGCGTCGTCGCCGCGCTCCTCGCGCACCGGATCGCGCGCACCGTCACCGAGCCGCTGGCGGCCATCGCCACGCAGGCGCAGCGCCTCGGCAAGGGCCAGTTCGACGCGGCCGCCGAGGTGCGCGGCCCCGCCGAGGTGCGCGACCTCGCCCTGGAGATCGAGACCATGCGCAGGCGCCTCGCCGAGATCGAGACGCTCAAGCAGGGCTTCCTCGCCTCCGTCTCCCACGAGCTGCGCACCCCGCTCACGAAGATCCGCGAGGCCATCTCCCTGCTCGAGGACGGCGTCGGCGGCGGCGCGCTGAGCGAGCGCCAGACCCGCATCCTCCACATCGCCCGCGTCGCCTGCGAGCGCGAGATCCGCATGGTGACCACCCTGCTCGACCTCTCCCGCCTCAGCGCCGGCTCTCCCATCCGCCTCCAGGACGGCTCCTCCATCGACGATCTGATCCGCAGCGCCGTGCGCGACGAGGAGGCGGAGGCGCGCGAGCGCGGCGTCACCATCGAGGTCGAGACGCCGGGCGACGTCCCCCCGTGCAGCCTGGATGTGGCCCTGGTCGAGCGCGCCGTCGCGAACCTGGTGCGCAACGCGACCTCCGTCTCCAAGCCCGGCCAGCGGGTGCTCGTGCGGCGCGAGCTGGTCGAGGACACGAAGGGCGGCCGGCCCGGCCGCCGGGTGATGATCAGCGTCACCGATCAGGGCCCGGGCGTCCCCGGGGAGATCCGGCAGTCGCTCTTCGAGGAGTTCAAGACGCAGCCGGTCGCGAACTCCCCGAAGCGCGTCGGCATCGGCCTCGGCCTGGCCCTCTCCCGCAAGATCGCCCGCGCCCACGGCGGCGATCTGGAGCTCGACGACCACGCCGCGAGCGCCGCCTGCGCGGGCCAGGACGCCCGCGCCGCGGGGGCCACCTTCCGCCTCTGGCTGCCGCTCTCGACCGAGCGCTCTTCCGAGCAAGCCCCCGCTGCGCTACACCCCCTCCCCGCGGTTCCATGAGCCCTGCCCGTAAGCCCCACGTGGTCATCGTCGACGACGAGCCGCACCTCTGCGAGCTGCTCGCCTTCCGCCTCGAGCACCACGGCTACCGGGTCACCACGGAGCTGACCGGCGCCGGGGGCATCGCCGCCCTCTCCCGCGAGCCCGTCGACGCGATGATCGTCGACCTCCGCCTCGACGACTGCGACGGGCTCGACGTGCTCAGCGAGGTGCAGAAGCGCTCCCCCGACGTGCCCGTGGTCATCCTCACGGCCCACGGCACCATCGAGATCGCCGTCGAGGCGATGAGGCGCGGCGCGTACGGCTTCCTCACGAAGCCGTTCCACGACCTCGATCTGCTCCAGAAGCTCGCGCACGCGGTCGAGAGCAGCTCGCTCCGCCGCGAGGTCGCCGGCCTGCGCCGCATCATCGGCGCCCAGAGCGACGAGCTGCGCCTGCTCGGGACGAGCGACCGCATCGCCGCCGTCCGCGAGATCATCTCCCGCGTCGCCCCCACCGACGCCACCGTCCTCCTGCTCGGCGAGTCCGGCACCGGCAAGGAGCTCGCGGCGCGCTCGCTCCACGCCCTCTCGCAGCGCCGCGGCAAGCCGTTCGTCGCGGTCAACTGCAGCGCCCTGCCGGCCGAGCTCCTGGAGAGCGAGCTGTTCGGCTACGTGCGCGGCGCGTTCACCGGCGCCACGCGCGACAAGGAGGGCCTCTTCGCCTCCGCCAACGGGGGCACCCTCCTGCTCGACGAGATCGGCGACGCCCCTCCCGCGGTCCAGGTGAAGCTCCTCCGGGTGCTGCAGGAGCGCCGCATCACCCGCGTCGGCTCGCTCAACGAGGAGGAGGTCGACGTCCGCGTCGTCGCCGCGACCAACCGCGATCTCCTCACCGAGGTCCGCGACGGCCGCTTCCGCGAGGATCTCTTCTATCGCCTGCACGTCGTCCCCATCGTCATGCCCCCGCTCCGCGAGCGGGTGGAGGACATCCCCCTGCTCTGCGAGGTGTTCCTCTCCCGCGCCGCGGCCCGCCACGGCCTCTCCGAGCCCAAGCTCACCCCCGAGGCCCTGCGCGTGCTCCTCGCGCACCCCTGGCCCGGCAACGTCCGCGAGCTCGCCAACGTCATGGAAGGCGCCGTCCTGCTCTGCCGCGGCGAGCGCCTGCGGCCGCAGGACCTCAGCACCCTCCTCGTCCCCCCCGCCCGCAAGCTCGACGGCTGGTCGAGCGGCTCGGAGCCCGAGGACGCCGAGACCCCGGCCATCCCGGACGCCGCGGGCGAGATCCTGTCGGTGGCCTTCGGCGACCCCGGCTCGGCGCTCCCGTCGCTCAAGGAGGCGCGCGACACGTTCGAGCGCGCCTACCTGGTCGAGGTGCTCCGCCGCGCCAACGGCAACGTCAGCGCCGCCGCGAAGCTCTCCGGCAGGAACCGGACGGACTTCTACGACCTCCTCCGCAAGCACGGCCTCTCCTCCGCCAGCTTCAAGGAGTGACGCCCTCGGCGGACGTGGCGCGCGGCGCGCCGGGCGGCGCTGCTATCGGGGCGTGTCGTCGCCGGCCGGGTGATCGATGAGGTAACGCCAGGTCCCGTCAGGCTGCCTTCGCACCACCTCCGCCGAGCGCGCCGTCTCGGTGACCTCCTCTCCGTCGGGGCCGACGAACGACAGGCGCCATTCGCCCTGCAGCAGGGCGACGTCCCCGGCCTGCATGCAGTAGTTGTTCTTCGACGCCATGCGGCCTCGCAGCGCGAGGAGGGCGCCGATCGCCTCCCGGATGGCGGGCGCGCCGGCGGCGCGCTGGCCCGGCGCCGGCGCCAGCACGGCCCCGGGCTCGTAGAGCGCCATGATCCGGTCGAGATCGCCGGCGTTGAAGGCATCGGCGAAGATCGCGTTCATCTGCTGGGGTTCCTTGACGTCCATGCGTGACCTCCAGCGCTGACCGTGGCCCCCACGGGCCGTGGCGTCCATGCACGAATCTTCAATTCACTCGTGCGCCGGTGGAACGATCGAGGGGTACAATCGACCGGTGATCGATCTCAACGAGATGGTCTGTTTCGCGCACGTCGTGGACCAGGGCAGCTTCGCCGCGGCCGCGCGCCGGCTCCGGATCCCGCCGTCCACGATGAGCCGGACGATCGCCGCGCTGGAGCGGCGCCTCGGCGCTCGCCTGCTCGAGCGCACCACGCGCAAGCTCCGGCTGACCGACGCCGGCGCGCAGTACCACGAGCGCTGCAGGCGCATCGTCGCCGAGGCGGAGGAGGCCGATCGCCTCATGGCGGCGCGCGCCTCGCGGGCGCAGGGCACGGTGCGCGTCTCCGTCCCGGAGGCGTTCGTCGAGCGGCTGCTCGCGCCGGCGGTGACTCGGCTCCTCGCGACCTACCCCGACGTCCGCGTCGAGTGCCTCACCGACGATCGCTATGTCGATCTCGTCGGCGAGCGCATCGACGTCGCCCTCCGGGTCCTGTCGCCAAGGGACCGCTCCGCGCAGGGGGCGCGCCGCCTCGGCGAGACGAGCCCCGTCCTGTGCGCGTCCCCGGCTTACCTCGAGGCGCGCGGCGCGCCGCGGGCGCCCGAGGGCCTGTCGTCGCACGCCCTGTGCGCGTTCGGCCGCGATCGGAGCGCGTTCTCCCTTCGCCTCGTCGATCGCGCCGGCCGCGCCGTCCGGGTCCGCGCCGTGCCGCGCCTCTTGACCACGAGCGACGCCCACCTGCGCTCGGCCTGCCTCGGCGCGGCGGGCATCGCGCTCCTCCCGCCGTTCGTCGTCGACGCCGATCTCCGCGCCGGGCGCCTCGTGCGCGTCCTGCCTCGCTGGACCGGCCCGGCGCTCCGCCTGTTCGCCGTCACGCCGAGCGCGCGCGCCGTCCCGGCGCACGTCCGCGTCTTCCTGGACCTGCTTTACGAGCACGTGAGCCAGCACCCGCGGCTGCTCGACGCCGCCGCGTGACGCGCCGAGCCCATCATCACCGCTCCGCGGCGGCGATGGACATGCAGGGATCGTGTCGAGCGGTGTACAGAGCCTCTGACGAACTCATCAGGTAAAACGCGCGGGGACCCCGCGACGCGGCGGCGCCGGAGGCCGGTCCCTGGGGGGTGTGGTACAAGCGAACGGTCGCCATGACGGGACTGCGCGCGAGCCACCTCGATCGGAGCGGGGAGCGGAGGCCGGCATGAGCCGGGTCGAGGCGGCGAGCGCCGGAGACGGGCTGGACCCGGGCGGCGCCGCGCTCTCGGGCGGCGGGGAGATGGGGGCGCTGATCCGCTCCATCGACTGGTCGCGGACGGCGCTCGGCCCCGTCGAGGCGTGGCCCCAGTCGCTGCGCACCGCGCTCTCCATCCTGCTCTCGTCCGAGCACCCCATGTTCCTCTGGTGGGGCCGAGAGCTGATCCAGTTCTACAACGACGGCTACCGCCCCATCCTCGGCTCCAAGAAGCACCCGGCCGCCATAGGCCAGGCGGGGCGCGCGTGCTGGAAGGAGATCTGGGACGTCATCGAGCCGATGATCGAGAAGGTCTTCGCCGGAGGGGCCACGTACCTCCGGGACGGCCTGCTCATCCTCGATCGGAACGGCTTCCTGGAAGAGTGCTATTTCAACTACGGCTACAGCCCGATCCGCGACGAGAGGGGTGCTGTCGCGGGCGTCTTCGTGGCGTGCTCCGAGAGCACCGGGCACATCCTCGGGCAGCGCCGGCTGAAGCTCCTCGCGGCGCTCGGCGCGCGGGTGGCCGACGCCAAGAACGTCGAGGACGCCTGTCGGGTCATGATGGACACCGTGGCGGAGGCCGGGCGCGACCTGCCGTTCGCGCTGCTCTACGTCGCCGACGAGGGCGGCGCGCAGGCCCGGCTCGCGGCGACCGCCGGGCTCGACCCTGGCCACGCCGCCGCGCCGGCGACGGTGAGCCTCGACGCCGCCGGCGGCGCGGTGTGGCCGCTGCATCGCGCGCTGCGCGAGGACGCGGAGGTGGATCTCGCCGAGCTGCCCGCGGGCGTCGGCCCCCTCCCGGGCGGGCCGTGGCCGGACGCCGCGCGCCGCGCGGTGGTGCTGCCGCTCCCCCGCGCCGGCGCCGGCGGGCGGCCGGCCGGGTTCCTCGTCGCCGGCGTCAGCCCCCGGCTCGTGCTGGACGACGACTACCGCGCCTTCCTGCGGCTCGTGGCCGGCCACTGCGCGACGGCGATCCAGAACGCCCGGGCCAGCGAGGAGGAGCAGCGCCGGCTGCAGGCGCTCGCCGAGCTGGACCGCGCGAAGACGGCGTTCTTCAGCAACGTCAGCCACGAGCTCCGGACGCCGCTGACGCTGATCCTCGGGCCCGTGGAGGACGGCCTCTCGGACGCCGAGCAGCCTTTGCCTCCGCGGCAGCGCGAGCGCCTCGCGATCGTCCACCGCAACAGCCTCCGGCTCCTCCGGCTCGTCAACACGCTGCTCGACTTCTCGCGCATCGAGGCGGGCCGCATCCAGGCGAGTTACCAGCCGACCGAGCTCGGCGCCTTCACCGCGGACCTGGCGAGCTCGTTCCGCTCGCTCCTGGAGCGGGCCGGCCTCTCCCTCACGGTCGACTGCCCGCCGCTCGCCGAGCCGGCCTACGTCGACCGGGAGCTCTGGGAGAAGATCGTCCTCAACCTCGTCTCGAACGCCTTCAAGTTCACCTTCGCGGGGGGCGTCCGGGTCTCGCTGGAGGCGGCGGGCGGGCGGGCCGTCCTGTCGGTCGCGGACACCGGCACCGGCATCCCGGAGGCCGAGCTGCCGCACGTGTTCGACCGGTTCCACCGCGTCGAGGGGGCCAGCGGCCGCAGCTACGAGGGCAGCGGCATCGGCCTCGCCCTGGTGCAGGAGCTGGCGAAGCTCCACGGCGGCGTCGCGGCCGTGGAGAGCCGCCTGGGCGAGGGCAGCCGCTTCACGGTGTCCATCCCGCTCGGCAAGGCGCACCTGCCCGAGGACCGCGTCGCTCGGGCCTCGCCGCCGGCCGCGGGGGGGCGGGACGCCGCGCCCTTCCTCGACGAGGCCGCGCAGTGGCTCCGCGGCGAGCAGGCGCCGGCGTCCCGGCCGGCGGGCGAGGGGCCGGGTAGGAAGCTGCCGGGGCGCGTCCTCGTCGCCGACGACAACGCGGACATGCGCGAGTACGCGCTGCGGCTGCTCGCGGCGGAGGGGTGGACGGTGGAGGCCGCAGCCGACGGTCAAACCGCCCTGGAGCGCGCCCGCGCCCACCCGCCGGATCTCGTGCTCACCGACGTGATGATGCCGCGGCTCGACGGCTTCGGCCTGCTCAGGGCGCTGCGCGCCGACGAGCGCACCCGCGGCGTGGCCGTGGTGATGCTCTCCGCGCGCGCGGGCGAGGAGGCGCGCGTCGACAGCCTCGAGGCCGGCGCCGACGACTTCCTCGTGAAGCCGTTCTCCGCGAAGGAGCTCCTCGCGCGGGTCCGCGTCCACGTGGAGCTCGCGCGCCGCCGGCGCGAGGCCGAGGGGCAGCGCCAGTACCTGAACGACCTCTTCATGCAGGCCCCGGGGCCCATCGCCATCCTCCGCGGGCCGGAGCACGTCTTCGAGGTGGTCAACCCGCTCTACCAGCGGCTCGTCGGCGGTCGCGCGCTCGTGGGCGAGCCCATCCGGGCCGCCCTGCCCGAGCTCGATGGACAGGGCATCTGGGAGCTCCTCGACGCCGTGGTCCGCACCGGCGAGCCCATCGTCGGCAAGGAGCTCCCGGTGCGGCTCGACCGCCGGGGCGACGGCACGACGGAGGAGGTCTTCTTCAACTTCGTCTACCAGCCGATGCGCGATCGCGACGGGGCGATCGAGGGCGTCTTCGTCTTCGCGTTCGACGTGACCGACCAGGTGCGCGCCCGGCGGGGCGTGGAGGCGCTCGTCGAGGCGCTCAAGCTCGCCGATCAGCGCAAGGACGAGTTCCTCGCGATGCTCGCGCACGAGCTCCGGAACCCGATGGCCTCGATCAGCCTGTCGCTGACGCTGCTCGACGACGTAGACGGCGACGGGCCCACGTCGGCGCGCTTCCGGGAGATCGCGCGGCGGCAGATGGGCCACCTCGTGCGGCTGGTGGACGATCTGCTCGACGTGTCGCGCATCACGCGGGGCACGGTGGAGCTGCGCCTCGGGGACGTCGATCTCGCGGCCGTGGTGCAGGACGCCGCCGCCGCGGCGAGGCCGGCCCTCGAGGCCCGGCGCCATGCGCTCTCGGTGTCGGTGGGGCCCGGGGGCTTCGGCATGCGGGCCGACGCGACGCGGCTGGAGCAGGTGGTGACGAACCTCCTGACCAACGCCGCGAAGTACACCCCGCCGGGGGGCTCGATCTCGGTGCGCCTCACGCGCGAGGCGGCGGGCGGCGCGCCCGAGGCCGCGGTGCTGCGGGTGCGCGACACGGGCCGCGGCATCCCGGCGGCGATGCTCGAGAAGGTGTTCGATCTGTTCACGCAGGTCGACCAGACGATCGACCGGCGCACGGGCGGGCTGGGGCTCGGGCTCACGCTGGTGCGGCGGCTCTTGGAGCTGCACGGCGGCAGCGTGGTCGCGGCGAGCGCCGGGCCGGGCCAGGGCAGCGAGTTCACCGTGCGCCTGCCGCTCGGCCCGGGCGCGGCGCCGCAGCCTGCGCCGAGCGCCGGGCCGCTCGCGCCGCGCGACGAGCCGCCGCCAGCGCCGCGCGAGGGGCCGCCGCCGCATCCGGCGCAGCGCGCCGAGGCGCCGGAGGCGGCGGCCGACCGGCGCCGGGTGCTCGTCGTGGAGGACGCGGAGGACGTGCGCCGGGTGATGCGGGCGTACATCGAGGCGCTGGGGCACGAGGTGGCGGTGGCGGCGGACGGGCTGGAGGGCGTGACGAAGCTGCTGGAGCTGCGCCCCCAGGTGGCCTTCGTGGACATCGGCCTGCCCGGCATCGACGGTTACGAGGTCGCCCGGCGGGCGCGGGCCGCGCCGGGCGGCGAAGCGCTCTACCTGGTGGCGCTGTCGGGCTACGGCGGGACCGACGATCAGGCCAGGTCCAGGCGGGCCGGCTTCGACCTGCACCTGATCAAGCCCGTGGGCGGCGCCACGCTGCAGGACGTGCTCACCGCGCCGCGCGCGTAGCCGCGCGGCGTACGTGACGTGGGACGCGACAGGAGCCTCCCGGCCGAGCCGCCGTCGCCGGGAGGCTTGACCACACAGACACCCCATTGTATAACTAAATGGTTTTTATACCAAGGAGTTATGCAATGACCCCGTCCGAGCGCCTCGACGCAACGTTCGCTGCGCTCGCCGATCCGACACGGCGAGCGATCCTCGCGCGCCTCGCGTCCGGCGAGGCGTCGGTGACCGAGCTGGCGAAGCCGTTCGCGATGAGCCAGCCCGCGATCTCCAAGCACCTCAAGGTGCTGGAGCGCGCGGGCCTGATCTCGCGCGGCCGCGACGCGCAGCGGCGGCCTTGCCGGATCGAGGCCAAGCCGCTCGCGGACGCCAGCGGCTGGCTCGACAACTACAAGCGCTTCTGGGAGGGCAGCTACGAGCGCCTCGACGACCTGCTGGAGGAGCTGAAGGAACGGGAGAACAAGGGGGAGCGCTCGAAGCGCTAGGGCAGGGGCGGACGCGCCGGCGTCGCGCTCACGCGCGCGACGGGCTCTCCGGGCCGCGGCACCTCGCGCGCGCGCGCTCGAGCGCCGGCCGGGCGGCCATCCGCTCCTGGTAGGCGGCGAGCGCGTCGGGCAGCGCCTTGCCGAGCGCGCCGCGGTAGATCCCGATCGCGGTGCTCACCGAGATGTCGGCGAGCGTGAGGCGCTCCCCGGCGAGGAACGGGCTGTCGCCGAGCAGGCTGGCCGTGAAGCGCAGGGCCCGCTCGACGTTCGCCTCGTGCGTGACGACCGACCAGTTGCGCTTGTCCGCCTCCGGCGCGCCGAAATGCGCGGTCAGCAGGGCGTTGACGCCCGCCCCGATCGCGGCTTCGCCGAACACGGTCATCTGCAGCACGCGCGCGAGCGCCGGATCGTCCTTGTCGGGCAAGAGGGGCGTGGGCCCGTATTTCTGCGCGAGGTAAAGCATCATCGCGACGGACTCGTGGATCGCCACGCCGCCCTCGTCCTCGAGGAACGGCACGTTGGCGAGCGGATGCAGCGCGCGATAGGCCTCGCTCGGCGGATACGAGACCATCTCGACCTCGTAGGGCAAACCCATCTCCTCGCACTGCCACATCACCCGCAGGCCGCGGGCCCCGCGCGCGAAGTTGTAGACCTTGATCATCGGTGACGTCCTCGATCGCGAGAGGCGGGGAGGCGGGGAGGACGGACGACGACCTCCCCACCTCCCCGCCTTCATGGTGGCTCTTCCAGGCGGCGCGCCCGCGCCCCGCCGGCTACGGCTGGATCGCCTTGGGATCCATCCACATGACCTCCCAGTGGTGGCCATCGATATCGTAGAAGCTCCAGCCGTACATGAAGCCGTGATCCTGCGGATCCAGCGCGTGCGACCCGCCCGCCGCGATCGCCTTCTTCACCATGTCGTCGACCTCGGCCCGGCTGCTGCACGAGAGCGCGAAGAGCCCTTCGGTGTGCGTGCTCGTGCTGCAGATCTCCTTCTTCGTGAACGTCTTGAAGAACGACTCCGCGAGGAGCATGACATAGGCCTCCTCGCTGACGACCATGCAGGCGGCCTTCTCGTCCGTGAACTGCGGGTTGAACTCGAACCCGAGCTTGCTGAAGAACTCCATCGATCGCTTCAGGTCGCGGACGGACAGGTTGACGAAGAGCTTGCGAGGGGTGTTCGTGGTCATGGTTGCTTCTCCTTTACCGTGATGGACTGTCGTGAAACGTGAAGCTCATCGGCCCTGCGACGACGGGCTCGCGGTCAGCGCGCGCACGCGGCGGTCGCGCAGCCAGAGCCCCGCCCAGAGGAACGCGGCCACGTAGATGGGGAAGAGGGTGTGGCTGAACAGCGGGTTCTCGACCCGCACGTGGATCGCGATCGCGCCGCCCAGGTAGCCGGTCCACAGGATCGCCCCGAGCACCGCGGTGCGCGGGATCAGGTAGGCCACGAGGCAGGCGATCTGGAGGTAGCCGAGGGTGGGGACGAGGTGCGCCGGGAACCCGAGCTCGGCGGTCGACGCCTCCGCGGGGAACAGCTTCAGCACCTTCACCGCGGCGTCGAACGTCAGGAACAGCGTGGCCAGCCCGCTCAGGACGCGGCCCGCCCACACGGCTCGCCTGGACGGCGCCGCGTTGGGCGCCGTGGCGGGGGCCGGCGCCTCGGCCTGGGGCCGGGTCACGAGATTCTGGTCACGATGATTGATGCTGGCGACGCTCGCGGTCATGGGTGCCTCCGTGCTGGATTCACCCCCGTAGACCCCCGCCCCCGTCAGGAATCATCGGTCGCTCAGAAAAAAAATCGTCGCGCCGTCGCTGACCGGGCGCCCGCGGCTAGGCCGGTAGGGCGCCCGCGGTCAGGCCGGCAGGGCGCCCGCGGCTAGGCCGGTAGATCGAGCGGCAGGCCGAACCGCGGGAAGAGCGTCTCGGTGTCGAGGAAGGACGTCATGCTGACGATGCGGTCCCCCGCGACGTCGAGGACGATGAGCGCCCAGGCCCGGTGGCCGCCCTCCGGCGCCGGGCGGTACTGCGCGAACGCGGGCGAGCCGCTGGCCGCCGTCGGGATGAGCCGCGACCCGCGGCAGCCCGCCCCCGGGCCCACGAGCCAGGCGCGGATCGACTCGTGGCCGCGGAGCCACAGGGTGAACGGCGGCATCGACAGGGTCGCGTCCTGGTGCAGCAGCGCCGTGAGCGCGTCGACGTCGTACCGCTCGAAGGCGTTGACGTAGCGGTCGAGCAGCGCGGACTGCGGCTCCGGCAGCGAGGGGCGCGCGTCGCCGAGATCGCGGCTCGCGAGCGTCGCCCGCGCGCGCTGGAGCGCGCTGTTGATCGCGGCGACCGAGGTGTTGAGGCTGTCGGCGACCTCCGCGGCGGACCAGCCGAGCACCTCCGTGAGCAGCAGCGCGGCGCGCTGCTTCGGCGGCAGGTGCTGGAGCGCCGCGACGAACGCGAGGCGGATGCTCTGGCGGAGCATCGCCCGCTCCGCGGCGTCGATGTCCGCCGGCAGGGCGTGCGCGTCGGGGACGGGCTCCAGCCAGTGGGTGCGCGGGCGCGTCTCGAGCGCGTCGTCCACCGTGCCGACCGGGCCTTCCTCGATGGGGCGCGCCCGGCGCGCGCGGTCGGCCCGCAGGTCGATGCAGACGTTCGTCGCGATGCGGTACAGCCAGGTGCGCAGCGACGAGCGCCCGTCGAACTTATCGAGGCTCCGCCAGGCGCGCACCATCGTCTCCTGGACGGCGTCGTCGGCGTCGACCACCGAACCCAGCATCCGGTAGCAGTGTCCAGTGAGCGCCGCGCGGTGTTCTTCGAGTTGGGCTACACTCTCCGACATCGGCCGGACCGTATCATCGGCTCTCCGGCGGGTCCACGGTCAACCGCGCTCGGCGCGGAGCCTTCGTGTCTCGGGTGTGGGCCAAAGGACGCTCCCGAGCCAGCCCCGGAACACCCTCGCTGCGTGCAACGGCGCCAGAGCGCCGGAGCCCGCCGTCGAGCGCGACGACGGCGCTCAAAAAAAGGACGGAAGATGGCAATCGCTGCCTCGTCGAGGGAATGGCGGTTCCCGCGACTCGCGACTTCGGCGATCCTGCGTTCGATGAGCATCGACCGCGCCGTGCTGGAGCAGCTCGATCGGGTCGGCGGCCGCCTGGCGGAGGGCAAGGCCCTCAAGCTGCTCGACGACATCGCCTGGCCGCGCGAGGTGGAGGAGCGCTTCTTCGCTGCCGGCGAGGACCGCCTCCCCGAGGTCGAGCACCGCGTCGATCGCGACGGCCTCGCGCGTCGCGTCGCCGAGCTGCGCGAGCTCCTCGGGTCCATCGACGGGGACGCGCCGGCGCTCGACTGGCTGCGGGACAACGTCCGCGCGCAGATCCAGGCCGCGGAGCTGCTCGAGGCCGCGGGCACCCGCGCGTTCTCCGCGCGGTCGCAGGAGCTCTACGGCGGCGCGCGCTCGCGGTTCTTCGGCGGCCCGCTCAGGAACATCGACCTCGCCGAGCACCTCGCCGAGCGCCTGCGCGTCCACGGCTGGGACGAGGCCAGCGATCCCGAGGAGGAGCCGCTCGACGCCGGCGCGCTCCGGGACATGCTCGCCGCCCGCGTGGCCGCCCGGGCGCCGCGGCTCGACATCGAGGTCACCCTCGACCCGCGCGTCACGGCCAAGGTGGTCGCCGGCATGAGCCGGGTCCGCATCCGGCCGGAGGCGACCTTCGCTTCCTGGGAGGCCGAGGGACTGTGGCACCACGAGGTCGAGACGCACGCGCTCACCGCGCACAACGGCGCGGCGCAGCCGCGGTGCGCGTTCCTGCGCTCGGGCGGCCCCCGCACCACGCGCACGCAGGAGGGGCTCGCCATCTTCGCCGAGCTCTACAGCCGCTCGCTCTCCATCGGCCGCCTCACCCGGCTCGCCGAGCGGGTGCGGCTCGTGGACATGGCCGAGCAGGGCGCGAGCTTCCTCGATCTCTACCGCCACCTGCGCGAGCGCGGGGCCGAGCGCCGCGACGCCTACTTCGACGCCCAGCGCGTGTGCCGCGGCGGGCTCGTCGAGGGCGGCGCGCCGTTCACCAAGGACGCCTGCTACCTGGCCGGGCTGCTCGAGGTCTACGCCTTCCTGGCCGCGGTCCTTCGCGGCGGGCTGCGCGACGAGGTGGAGCTGCTCGTGTGCGGCCGGATCGCGCTCGACGACATCGCGGTGCTGGCGGAGCTGCGCGCCGCCGGCGTGCTGGAGCGGCCGCGCTTCCTGCCGGGCTGGCTGCGCGCCTGGCAGACGCTGCTGCCGTACTTCGCGTTCACGTCGTTCATGGACGGCATCGATCTCGGCCCGGTGGAGCGGCACTTCCGGGAGCTGCTCCGCGTGGCCGCCGACGCGCGGCCGGCCGGGGAGGGGAAGCGGCGCCGCGGCCGGCCGCGCGAGGGGTGAGCGGCGAGCCGCCGCGTGGACCGCCGGCGCGCCTGTTTCCTGCGGAGCGGAGGTCTCGTGCTCTCGGACACCCGCGCCTTGACCCGGCCCTGTCGAGGGGTGACGCTGCGCGCATGAAGCAGGCCCACCTCCGCTTCGCGCGCCCGCGCGCGGCCGTGGCGCGTCGTCGTGTCGTCGCGTGGGCGCTGGGCCTGGCTGCCGCGGTGCCCGCGCTTTCCGTGGCCGCGGAGCCGCCCGCGCCGCCCGCGCCTTCCGTGGCCGCGGAGCCTCCCGCGGCGGCCGCGCCTTCCGTGGTCGCGGAGCCGCCCGCGCCTCCCGCGGCGGCCGCGCCCTCGGTGGCCGCGGAGCCGCCCGCGCCTCCCGCCTCGACCCCGGCGCCGGCGCCCCCTGCCGCGCCGGCCGTGGCGGGGGTCCCGCCCGGGGCCACGTGGGAAGCGACCGCCGCCGCGCACGAGGCGCGCATCGCGGCGCTGGAGAGCCAGGCCCGCCGCGTCCACGAGCTCGGCTCCGCGGACGAGCGGCGCGCCGAGCAGCGCCGGATCGAGCTGGAGCTCGCGGCGGCGAGGGAGGCGTTCCGCGACTTCGAGGAGCGGACGACGGAGTGGAACAGCCCGGTCATGGTGATCTCGGGGCTCGTCCTCACGACCCTGGGCGGCGCCGCCATCCTCAGCGGCGCGGCGCTGGTCCTCGCGAGCCACGACAACAGCACCGCCGCGCGCACCGAGGCGTCCAGGGTGGCGATCGCCACCGCGCTCGGCGGCGTGGCCGGGATCGCCGTCGGCCTGCCGCTCTACGTGTTCGGCAAGCGGCGGGTGCGGCGAGACGACGCGCCGAGCGCGCCCGCCGTCGCGCGGCTCCTCGTCGGCCCGGGCGCCGTGGCCGCGTCGCCCGGCGCAGGCCCCTTGAGCGCGGGGCTGCGCGTCGCGTTCTGAGCGCCGGGCGCGATCACCACCCGCCGAGGCGCTCCCACACCGCCTCGATCGCCGTCCCGCCGGCCACGGCATGGCACCGCGCGTGCTGCGCGGCGGTCGCGCAGGCGTGGTCGGGCAGGATCCGCAGCGGCGCGCCGATCCTTCACGAGCGCCGGTGTCTCCAGCTCAGCGATTATCCATGTTCGATGTGCGCGGCCCCGGGGCAGGGCCGCGCGCCAGCGGCCAAGCGGCCAGCGTGAAGCGAGCGGGAGGACACCCCTCCTCCACAAAAAGTGCTGGGCAAGATCGAGGTCGAGTGCTAGTGTCCCTCTCGACGCGTAGCCCGCGTCCACCATGCGCATCTCTCACTGACACCACGCTCCGTCGCGCGGACCCTCAGGGGCCTACTCACGGCAACACTCACGCAGTGCTCGCCGTGGTAGAAGATGAGCGCCTGTTGCCCAGGTAGGCACGGCCCCCCCCTGTATCGTCGCGCATGAGCAGCCACGACGGCGACCCGCGGATCCCCGCGCGAGCTCGCGTCGTGTGCGCGCTGGGACGGAGCGGGGTGACGCGCGGACGAGCCAGAGGCGCTGGAGGCCGACGACCGGGAGATTCGTGATCTCTTGGCGATCGTCCCTCGCTCGCTGGCCGCGCGCTCGAAGCACCGAGCCGGAGCGTTCGTGGCGCGACGGGCCGAATCGTCCTCTCTCCTGACGTCGAGACGCTGAGTCGTCTCGACGGGGAGCGTGCGGCGAGGCGGACCGTCCCGCCCCGACGAGCGGCGGAGTTGCGTCGAGAGAGCGCCGGTCGAGCGAGCAGGGAGAGGCCCAGAGAGACAGCGTCCCTCACGGGTTCGATCCGCCCTGAGTCCGGGGACGTACGATGAATGGAGGGTGTATGAGAGTCGGTTCTTCGAAGGTCTCGTTCCGCCTGGGTGCTCTTCCCGATGTGTTGATGACCGATTCCATGGAGGATCCTATGCAGCGAAGCGCGCATCTCCCCGTCTCCGATCTCGCGTCGGGCTCGGCCAAATCGCCCGACCGGACGCCTGCGCAGCGCGGGCAGCTCCCCGCGCCGAAGCCCGCGCACCGGGATCCCCGCCCGCCGCGCGGGCTCCCCAACCTGGATCGCTCCCGGCCGGCGGTGAACATCCCGCAGCGCCGCCGCATGGGCGTGCGGTAGAGCCCGCGACGGCTCCCCCGCCGGAGCGCGGGCCCGGGCGGCGGCCCGGCCGCGCGCTCCGGCGGCGCGGGGCGGAAGCCCGCGATTCCCGCGATTGCGCGCCCCCCGGCGGCGCCCTTTCGGAGGCGATCGCGATTGGGCCGGGGCGCAGGCTGCGGTAAGACCTCGCCACCCGCGCGGCCTCGCAGCCGAGCCCCGCCGGGGCCCGACCATGATCCACGCCGAACCGTTCGAAGCCCGCCTCGTCGCCGCCCGGCCCCTCAGCCCTTTCGTGCGCGAGCTCTCGTTCGAGCGCGCCGACGGGAGGTCGTTTCTGTTCGAGGCGGGCCAGTGGGTCAACCTCGTCCTCCCGCTCCCGGGCGGCGAGGTGAAGCGCGCCTACTCCATCGCCTCCGCGCCCGACGGCTCCCCGCGCTTCGATCTCGCGGTCACGCTCGTGCAGGGCGGGGCGGGCTCGGAGCACCTGCACCGGCTCGAGCCCGGCGCCACGCTCCGCGCCATCGGCCCGCACGGGCTGTTCACCCGCGATCCCGGGGATTCCGCGCCCTCCCTGTTCGTCGCGACCGGCACCGGCATCACGCCGCTCCGGAGCATGCTGCGCGCCTCCCTGCGCGCGGGGCTGGCCGCGCCCCACCTGTGGATCCTGTTCGGCGCGCGCTTCGAGGAGGACGTCATCTACCGCGACGAGCTCGAGGCGCTCGCGCGCGGATCCGACCGGATCCGCTACGAGATCACGCTCTCGCGCGGCGGCCCGTCCTGGGCCGGCCGCCGCGGCTACGTGCAGGCGCACGTGCCCGAGCTCTACCGGGAGCTCGCGGAGAAGAGCGGCGATCCGGCCCCGCACGTCTTCATCTGCGGCCTCGATCGGATGGTCTCGTCCGTTCGCGAGCTCGCCCGCGGCGAGCTCGGCGTCCCCCGCAAGCACGTCCACGTCGAGCGCTACGACTGAGCCCCGGCCGCGCCGCGAGCGAGGCGCCAGCCTCTCCGCGATCTCCGCGGCGCCGCCGGCGTCCTCCTTGAGCGGCACCCTGGGTACGACGTAGGATGCCACCCCCGCGGGCGGTTCCTGCGGGGTCTGTTCTGCAGGTGACCACGTGACGATCAAGAAGACGTTCCGCTCCATCGATCCCGCGACGCTCCCGAAGCACTTCGACTCGCCCGTCGCCGAGCTGCGCCTGGCCGACGTGTGGGAGGCCGACGGGACGTACCGATACGACCCGTCGCGCCCCCGCGAGGAGACCTTCGTCGTCGACACCCCGCCGCCGACCGCCTCGGGCTCGCTGCACATCGGCCACGTCTTCAGCTACACGCACACGGACGTCGTCGTCCGCCAGCGCCGGATGCGCGGCTTCAACATCTTCTACCCGCTGGGCTGGGACGACAACGGCCTGCCCACCGAGCGGCGCGTGCAGAACTACTTCCACGTCCGCACGGACGTGCGCACGCCGTACGAGCGCGGCCTGACCTTGCCGCAGGCCGCGCCGGAGACGATCAAGAAGGACCCGCCGCGCATCGTGTCGCGGCCCAACTTCATCGAGCTCTGCCACAAGGTCACGCGCGAGGACGAGCAGGTCTTCAAGGCGCTCTTCCGCCGGGTGGGCCTCTCGGTCGACTGGCGGCACGAGTACGCCACCATCGATGATCACTGCCGCAGGACGGCGCAGCTGTCGTTCCTGGATCTCCACGAGAAGGGCCACCTCTACTCGGTCTTCGCGCCGACGATGTGGGACGTCGATTTCCAGACCGCGGTCGCCCAGGCGGAGGTCGAGGATCGCCCGCAGTCGGGCGCGTTCCACGACATCGCGTTCGCGGTGGAGGGGACGGGCGAGGAGCTCGTCATCGCCACGACGCGCCCGGAGCTGCTCGCGGCCTGCGTCGGCGTCACGGCGCACCCGGAGGACCCGCGGTATCAGCACCTCTTCGGCAAGACGGCGCTCACCCCGATCTTCCGCGCGCCGGTGCCCATCTTCCCGAGCCCGCTCGTTGATCGCGAGAAGGGCACGGGCATCCTGATGGTCTGTACCTTCGGCGACGCGACCGACGTGATCTGGTGGCGGGAGCAGAAGCTCCCTCTCCGGCAGATGCTCGGCAAGAACGGCCGTGTCCTGCCGGTGACGTTCGGCGAGGGCCCGTGGGAGAGCCGCGACCCGGCCGCGGCCAACGCCGCCTATGCCCCGCTCCAGGGCAAGGGGGTGAAGCAGGCGCGCGCGGCGGTGGTCGAGCTGCTCCGCCGCGACGAGCACGCGGCGGCGCCCGGCCGGGGGCCGGCGCTGCGGGGCGAGCCGAGGCCGATCGAGCGTGCGGTGAAGTTCTACGAGCGGGGCGACCAGCCGCTCGAGTTCGTGCCCACGCGGCAGTGGTTCGTCCGGCTCGCCGACAAGAAGGCCGAGCTCCTCGAGTTCGGCGAGAAGATCAAGTGGCACCCGGATTTCATGCGCCTCCGGTTCCGCAACTGGACCGAGGGGCTCCAGGGCGACTGGTGCATCAGCCGCCAGCGGTATTTCGGCGTGCAGTTCCCGGTCTGGTATCCGCTCGACGCCGAGGGCAAGCCGGACCACAGCCGGCCGCTGCTCGCGGCGCGCGAGGTGCTCCCGGTCGACCCGACGGTCGACGTGCCCCCCGGGTACGAGGCCTCGCAGCGCGATCAGCCGGGCGGCTTCACCGCCGAGACCGACGTCTTCGACACGTGGTTCACGAGCTCGCTCACGCCGCAGATCAGCTCTCACTGGGGGGACGATCCGGCGCGACACGCGCGGCTCTTCCCGGCCGATCTGCGGCCGCAGGCCCACGACATCATCAGGACGTGGGCGTTCTACACGATCGCGAAGGCGATGCTGCACGAGTCGTCGGTCCCGTGGCACCACATCGCGATCTCCGGGTGGATCCTCGATCCGGATCGCAAGAAGATGTCGAAGAGCAAGGGCAACGTCGTCACGCCGATGCACCTGCTCGACACGTATTCTTCGGACGCGGTCCGCTACTGGTCGGCGAGCGCGCGGCTCGGCACGGACACGGCGTTCGACGAGAAGGTGCTGAAGATCGGCAAGCGGCTCGTCACGAAGATCTGGAATGCGAGCAAGTACGTGCTCAGCCAGTCGGCGGAGGTCCACCCGATCTCCGAGGAGCTCGACCGGGCGCTCTTGCACAAGCTGTCGGCGGTGGTGGAGGACGCGACGCGCTCGTTCGACGAGCACGAGTTCGCGGCGGCGCTCGAGCGGACGGAGGATTTCTTCTGGCGCTGGTTCACCGACGCCTACCTGGAGCTCGCGAAGGCGCGTGCGCGCGGCGAGGGCGGCGCCGGGGAGGCGGCGCGCGGCTCGGCGGTGGCGGCGCTGCGGCTCGGGCTGTCGGTGCTGCTGCGGCTGTTCGCGCCGGTCCTGCCGTACATCACCGACGAGGTCTGGCGCTGGGTGTACGCGGAGGAGACGGGCGAGGCCTCGATCCACCGGGCGAAGTGGCCGTCGGCGGCGGATTTCGCGGCGGTCGCGGCGCCTTCGGATCCGGGGCTCCTGGATCTGGCGGCGGCGGCGATGGCGGCGGTCAACAAGCGCAAGAGCGAGCTCGGCGCGAGCGTGGGGCGCGTCGTTTCGGACCTCGCGCTCGGGGCGAACGCCGCGACGCTGGCGCGGCTGAAGCCGGCGCTGGGGGACGTGCTCACGGCGGTGCGCGCGGGCGCGCACGAGCTCGTGGAGCGGCCGGACCTCGCGGATGGCGAGGTCCTGGTCGTGCGCTGCGAGGTGGAGGCGGCGGCGGCGGCGGCCGGGGCGGGGGACGCGGCGGCGACCACGGAGTAACGGAGCCGGCGTGCGGCGGGCGGCGTGCTCCAGCGCGCTGCCCGACCCCGAGCGGGTGCTCTGCGCGACGCTGAGCGCCTCCGCGGCGAGCTCCCCGCTCGTATGCCTTCCCGTCATGCGAAGAGCGTGGACCTCGTTCCGTCGCGCATTGCCGATCGCTTCCAGCTGACAGTAGTGGTCAAATTTGAACATGAAGGCGGGAAGGCGGGAAGAAAACCTTAATGATCTTCCCGCCTTCATGTGGACTCTCTCTGGGCAAAGTTGACCACTACCCACCCAGGATGCGGCCTCCTCATTGTGCAGTGCGTCAGGGGCTGCGTAGGGGTGTGTCTTCCCGACCCCGTGGGGATATTGCTAAACCCTGCACAGGAGCGCTTAGAAATGATAGATTGAGAGTTTGTCGCTGCGTGGCCTTACGCTGACACCCAGCGCCGAAAGGAGGATCCTGATGGTATCTTTCTATCCTCGCATGGTTGTGCTCCTCGCCGTCTCTCTGGCTACCACCGCCTGTATTGGCGCCGACATCGATGAGGCGTCGGAGGAGTTCGTCGAGGTAGAAGAGAGCGCGGCCGTCGCTGAAAACGGCTTCCTTGCTAATGCGCTCAGCCCGAACGCGCTCAGCCCGAACGCGCTCAGCCCGAACGCGCTCAGCCCGAACGCGCTCAGCCCGAACGCGCTCAGCCCGAACGCGCTCAGCGCCATCCAGGATCCGGGTACGCGCGGCAACCTGTCCAGGGAGCTCCTGCGCTACATCGTGGGCTGCGCGCTCAAGCCGGATCAGTCGTTCGCGTTCTCTTGGACCGACAGCAGCGGGGGCGTCCATTCAGAGACATACCGGGGCGAGCTTGGGCTTGCGCACTGGTGGAAATCAACCCCCATAGCGAACGATGCTTATGTCCAGCGCACGCTGACCGCATGTCTCGCGTCGCGGGTGAACTGGTACGGTGTCTCGGTCATGATCTCCCTTCGCGGCGTCGAAGCCTCATCGTCGACGTCGGAGCGAGCGACCTACACGGTAAGAGAGGGCGCCTTCTGGGGAAATGTGTTTACTCATATCGAGGCGCCGTATCTACAAGCCTGCTATTCTCCGAGCGGTGTTGCACGTGCGCGCCAGGTGCAGCGCGATTGTGCGGCCGGTCACATCAATGTGGACCCCGTGACCGGCGCCACGCTAGCTCAGCCATGTGGCGCACTCGAGATCGTGGGTTCATGCGACGCCGTCTGCAACGGGGTGGACAGCGTGAACGGCTTCTACAAGGGGTGCATCGACCGCGTCGCCGTATCGCCATGGGTGCGCACGGACTCGGTGATCACGTCGTTCCTGCTACCCTGACGCGGTCACGTCAGAAAATTCAGCTGTTTGTACGCAAGGGCTAGCTGGTCGGCCTCCCGGCATGCTCGCGGGCGGCTGGCTGCGGTGAGCTCCCGGCGTCGTGTTCCCTGAGTTACGTGGCGCCTGCACGGAGATGCTCCAGGGCCACCCGTGGGAGAACGCACACACGGGGCCGCACTCGCAGTACATAAGAACAGCGATGCGCGCCGGGGACGTAGTCGAGGATCGTTTCGAGATCGAGCGGCTCGCCGGCTCCGGCGGCATGGGTGACGTCTACCGCGCGCGCGACCGGCTGTCCGGGCAGGCGGTGGCGCTCAAGGTGCTGCAGAGCGCAAACGTGCGCGACCTGAGCCGGCTCTCGCGGGAGGCAGAGGCGCTCGTCACGCTCCGGTTGCCGGGGGTCGTGCAGTACGTGGCGCACGGGGTGACCGGCGCAGGACGTCCGTACCTGGCCATGGAGTGGCTCGACGGCGTGACGCTGGAGGAGCGGCTCGCCGGAGGGCCGCTCTCGATCGCCGAGAGCGTGACCCTGGCGGCGCAGGTAACGGCGACGCTCGGCGAGGTCCACCGGCTCGGCGTCGTTCACCGCGACCTGAAGCCGAGCAACCTGATGCTCGTGGGCGGCGCCGTCGAGCGCGCCATCCTGCTCGACTTCGGCATCGCGCGCGACCTCCGGCTCGCGCGGAGCCTGACGGCGCCCGGCGCGATCCTCGGCACGCCCGGGTACATGGCCCCCGAGCAGGCGCGCGGCGAGCCGACGATCGACGCCCGCGCCGACGTGTTCGCGCTCGGCTGCATGCTGTTCGAGTGCCTCGCGGGGCGCCCACCCTTCCTGGGCGACAACGCGCTGTCGCTGATCATGAAGGTCGTCCTGGAAGATCCGCCGCGGCTCGGGGAGCTCCGCGACGGCGTCCCCAAGCACCTCGAGCGGCTCGTGGCCCGGATGCTCTCGAAGCCGGTGGACCATCGGCCGCGCGACGGCGCCGCCGTCGCCGAGGAGCTCGCCGCCCTGGCGCAGGCAGGGCTCCCCGGCGGAGCGCGCGAGACCGTTGCGCCGCCCGCATCGCGCGTGGAGATCACGACCGCGGAGCGCCGGGTCATGTGCGTCATCCTGGCTGCCGAAGGCGGCAGCGCGGAGGCGGACGCCACGCTCTCCGAGGCCGAGGGCGCCGCGCGGACCGAGGCGCTGCGCCAGATCGCGGCGCGCCACGGCGGACGCCTCGAGCTCCTGCAATCGCAGTGGCTGCTCATCACGCTCTCCGGCGCCGAGACCCCGACGGATCTCGCCGCGCGCGCCGCCCAGTGCGCGCTCGCCCTGCGCGCAGAGCTCGGGGGCGTGCCCATGTCCATCGCCACCGGGCTGACCGAGGTCGCAGGGAGGCTGCCCGTAGGCGCGTTGATCGACCGCGTCGTGCAGCTCTTCCCGAGGCGCGCCCGAGCGCCGGAGTCCGGCATCCAGCTCGACAGCGCGACGGCGGGCCTGCTCGCCAGCCGCTTCGACACGATACAAGGGGCCGAAGGGGCCTGGCTGCGCGGCCCCAAGGACGAGCCGGACACCGTGCCCAGGCTCCTCGGCAAGCCGACGCCCTGCCTCGGGCGCGAGCGCGAGCTCGCGCAGCTCGCGGCCGAGTGGCGCCACGCCGTGGATGAGCCCTCCGCGAGCGCCGTCGTCGTCGTGGGCGCCCCGGGGCTCGGTAAATCGCGCCTCGCCTGGGAGTTCCTCCGCACGCTCAAGGAGCGGAGCGAGGCCGCCGAGGTCTGGATCGGCAGGGCCGACCCGGTGGCCGCCGGGTCCGCGTTCGGCCTGCTGGCCCAGGCGCTCCGCCGCGCCATGGGCATCCTCGACGGCGAGCCGATCCAGGCGCGGCGGAGCAAGGTGCTCGCCCGGGTCGAGCAGCTCGGCGGGCTCGGGGCCAAGGCCCCGCACGTCGCGGCGTTCCTCGGCGAGCTCGTGGGAGCGACGTTCCCCGACGACGGCGATGTACAGCTCCGGGCGGCGCGCCAGAACCCGGTGCTGATGGGCGACCGCATCCGCCAGGCCTTCGAGGACTTCGTGCACGCCGAATGCCAGCGGAGGCCGGTGATCCTCGTGATCGAAGATCTGCACTGGGGCGACCTGCCCACGGTGAACCTCGTCGACGCCGCGCTCCAGCGCGCGCGAGGCCTGCCGTTCTTCGTGCTGGCGCTCGCCCGTCCCGAGGTCGACGAGCTCTTCCCGGCGCTGTGGAGCGAGCGCGACGGCCTCCGGATCCGCCTCGCCGCCCTCTCGCGGCGCGCGGGCGAGCGGCTCGTGCGGGAGGTGCTCGGCGATGCCGTCGATGCCGATCTGGTCGAGCGGCTGCTCGCGCGCGCCGAGGGCAACGCGTTCGTGCTGGAGGAGCAGATCCGCGCCGTCGCCGAGGGCAGGAGCGAGGGCATGCCCGAGACGGCGCTCGCGCTGGTGCAGGCGCGGCTCGAGGCGCTGGGCATCGAGGAGCGGCGCGTGCTGCGGGCGGCGAGCGTCTTCGGGGAGACGTTCTGCAAGGGGGAAACGATTCAGAGACGCAAAAACAATCCCGAATGGATCCAGCATGTTGGCTGCTGTGCCCGCTAGCTGCGGCGGTAGGCGCGGGGAGCCGGGGAGTTGTAGGGGACCATGGGCGCGCGCTCGTGCCGGTGCTGGCGATCGCGGGTCGTTACGGGCGCGGCTTCGGATCGCTGCGTCTGGGGCACGCGCTCGGGGCTGCGGTCGTTCACCATCCAGCAGCTCGACGAGGAGGATCTCGGCGCGGCCGCCGTCGCGCACATGGCGCCGGAGCCGATCGGCGCGATCCCTCGCCGCCGCGCGAGCGTCGGGCCGGGGGCCGCTCCACGCCTGGCCGGCGTCGAGGCCCCCGACGAACTCGGGGCCGCCGTCGTCCACCTTGGCACGCTCGGGGCCGTCGCAGATGTCGAGGCGGAGGTCGGCCAGCTTGGCCAGTGGCTCTCCACGCGCCCGAGCGCAGGAGCAATGCTGGCAACGAGCAGCTCGAGGGCGAGCGTAGCGCCGTCGCCCATCTGGCCGAGCGCACGAGTGGTGCCGGCGATGAGGAGCGCGGGCGCGAGCTCGGCGCGGCGCCGCTCCGGTCGTAGAGGTCGAAGCGCATGCCGGCAAGAACGGTGTCGCCGCCGTTGTCAAGCGGCATCGTGCGTGACGCGGCAGATTCCTGTGTGGGTGCTGTTCGTCCACCACCTGGTTGACGAACACCCCGCGGTACTGAACAGCGGCCGCCCGGCCCGGTCCTGGACCAGAGCGCCAGCATGCCATCCGTTGGGGCTGTACAGATTCGAGCTTCGATAAGGCTTTTCACCGAGCGCGGCGCCCTGGCTCGTCATGTAGACACTTCGGCCGCCCAGGTTCTGGTCATGCACCACAACCCCCGAGGAAAGCTCGGGGGAAGAAGAAGCCGCCGTGGATCGGCCGCCCAGGTGTTAGCCATACAAGACAACCTCCGGGGAGAAGAAGAAGCCGCCGTGGATCGGCCGCCCAGGTGTTAGCCATACAAGACAACCTCCGGGAAGAAGAAGCCGCCGTGGATCGGCCGCTCAGGTGTTAGCCATACAAGACAACCTCCGGGGAGAAGAAGAAGCCGCCGTGGATCGGCCGCTCAGGTGTTAGCCATACAAGACAACCTCCGGGGAGAAGAAGAAGCCGCCGTGGATCGGTCGCCCAGGTGTTAGCCATACAAGACAACCTCTGGGGAGAAGAAGAAGCCACCGTGGATCGGCCGCCCAGGTGTTGGTCATACAAGACAACCTCTGGGGAGAAGAAGAAGCCGCCGTGGATCGGCCGCCCAGGTGTTAGCCATACAAGACAACCTCCGGGGAGAAGAAGAAGCCGCCGTGGATCGGCCGCCCAGGTGTTGGTCATACAAGACAACCTCTGGGGAGAAGAAGAAGTGAACACTTCCGCCGCCCAGGTTCAGGGCGTCGTTTCATGGAAAAGCTCTTTCATGGATAAGCTCTCGGCGATGCAGTGCAGCGCCGCTGCACCGCAGTCTGGCGAGTCCTGCCGAGCGCCGCTGGAGAATTGTTGTCCGCCCGGAAGATCGTAGTTGCCAGGGCATGGCAGATAGGCTACGACGCGAGGGCTCACCTGCCGACTGGTCGGCCGGTGAGCTGGTCACTCCCGGCCAGTATAACCGTTATAAGAAAGTGAATTCCAAGAAATGAACATCAGCCCACGAGGCGCTGCGTCTCGCCCACGAGATGCAGCCGCACCCTGGACATCCAGGCCATCGAAGCGCACGAAGCCCACAAAGATCGACGCCGCACCCAGAACCACCAGGCGAGCCCCGTCCAAGAGCGCCCTGGAATCCTGGTGCAGCGTCGCGGGCCCTAAACCCACCGGAAGGCTAGTCCGGCGAGGTACGCGCGGCAAGCGCGTCGTCGTGCTCGTCCTGATCCCCATCTTGATGGTGATCGCCCTGCTTCTCGGTCGTCAGGTCGAGATCCAGGTGTACCCCGGCCCGGTCAGGGTCCTGCTGCGTTGACCGCGTCGCCGGCGGGGGCCTCCCCCCGCCGGCGTCTCCTTCCAGAGCAATCACTTGCAGCGCCAGCTACCGCGCGGTCGACGCCGACTTCCGATGGTCGGGCAGTGGGGCCGGTACCAGGTACCACGCCGAGCTCAGCGTTGCGGCGCTTCTCCGGAGGAGATGATCCGGCGGTGCCGTCCACCCGGCCGAGCGCGGACCACGATGCCGGCGAGGACGAGCAGCTCGAGCGGCGGGCTCCGGACGCCGACCCTCCGATCACGGCCGCGGCGATGAAGGTCGAGGCGCATGCTAGTGGCCGAGCTCTGCATCACAATACTGAGTTTTAGCGCGGGGTGAAGGTCGAGGCGTACCCCGGCGACCTCGGCCTGCGGCGCGCCCACACCTCCACTGGACGGCGCTGCGGCCCGCCTGCCGAGGACGAGCGCCCGCCCGAGCTCCCCGCGACGCCCTCAGCACGTCCACGGCTGTGCTGCGCGGCGCAGGCGGCCACCTCGCCGAGCTCGGCGCGGCTGGCGTCGAGGCGGACGTGGGCGAGCTCGGGCCTCGATGAGGCGCTGACCGCGCGGGAGGCAGAGCTCTGCGCCGGGCCGCGGCTCGCTGTGGCCGCGGCGATGTCCCACCTGCGTGTTTGTGTGCTGAGCAACATGTAGGCGGAGTGGGCGAGTCCGCGAGCGCGGGCCGGTGCCGCGGCCTGGCTGAGCGCGGAGCGGCCGCGGAGGCGAGGTGAACGCCCGCGAGTTCGGGCTCGGGGCCGTCGGTGTCCACCTGACCGGGGCGCGGAGCGGCTGCGACGGTCGAGGGACACCTCTGGCGCTGGTGACTGGCCCTGAAGCGCGAGCTCGTCGAGCACTCCGGCGTCGAGGCCCTGGGCGCGAGCTCGTAGCGCGGCGCGGCCTGGCCGAAGTCCACCCGGGCGAGCACGGCGCCGCCGGCGGCGAGACCCTGGAGCGCGAGCTCGTCGAGCGCGCCGGCGGCGAGGCAGCTAGCCGCTGCTGCTACTGTCCTCAAGCGGGACGCCGTTTAGCTGAGTGTACCTTCGGATCTGGCACACGAACTTGCTCGAGCTCTCCCGGTGTTTGTCGATGGCAGCATCTATAAGCGTTGCGAACGCCATCAACGCCTCGTCGCTAGGATAGACAATCGATCGGTTTTCCCATGGCTCGCGAATGGCCCCCGACGGAGGACGGCGGAACACGCAGCCGGTTTCTAGACATGCAGCCAAGCTGACCGTGGCCGTCTCCTTCATCCACTCGGCCATGGTGTGGAGGTTGGACGGACCGTTGAAGCCAAAAACGGCAAACGTCGTTCGATTTCGGACCTCTCGATCCCAGAGTTTCACGCCTTGCGGAGCCTTCTCACGGTTGAACTCCTCGGCCGCGGCAGCGTCTTGGGGGACGCCGCCAGCTCCGCGCGCGGGGGCGGGCTCCCACTCGACGGAAAGACGGAGGTTGGCGGTCTGGGTAGCAGCTTTGTCAGAGTCGAACAACGCAGTCTTGTCTAGTGTCAGCTTTACCTCGACAATGGCTGCGACTGTCTCGATTGGTATAAGACGAAGTCCGCTTGGGAGTGCCAGTCGATTCGATTCTCTGTTATTGAGATGGATGACGATGTCTTGTTGTCGGCTTTTTAGGTCTGCGTCGGTGTCGAACGCGTCGATGATCTCGCCAGAGGAAACGGTGTACTCGGGCTCGACGCGGCGCCGCAGCCACTCCCTGATGGCGTGCTCTGCGTCGAAACCGCGGTTTCCGTTGTGGTCAAGCACGCGGGCACGCTCCGCAGCAACGAGCAGCGATTTCGTTTCAAGGTCCATGTACGTCTGGATCCGTCGATGATGACTGGTCATTCTTCGGGCGAGTAGCGCAACGGGAACGCGGAGCCAACGGCCAAACCTGACGGCGAACTACCGGCCGTTCGATGACGCGGACGAGCACAGGTGGGAGAGATGGCGTGGTGCGCCTCCCGGCGCGCCCGTCCTACCAGCCGCCAGGACGGCCACTCCCTGGAGCACGGGCTCATCGAACCGGCCGAGCTCGGCCACGTCGCCGGTGAGGTCCTCGCGCGCGGGCCTGTGCCGCGGCCAGGCTGAGCGCAGAGCGGCCGCGGGGGCGAGGTGGACGCCCGCGAGCCGGGCTCGGGGCCGTCGGTGTCCGCCGGGCAGGTGCGCGGACCGGCCGTGAGGGTCGAGGGACGCATCGGGCGCTGGTGACTAGCCGTTCGTCCACCGGTTGTCTGACGAACAGCCGCGGGCCACTGAAAGTCGGCTGGCGGAGCTCGATGCGGAACCTATTGAGCACGGCGACGGCGAGTGGGGCTCGCGAGCCGGTGCTCGGCACACTTCAAGGAACGAGAACACGTTGCGATGAACGAACGCGCAGGGGGCCACCGCCGTCTGACTCTGGGCCCAACTTGAGCCGCGCCGCAACCTTGTTTATCCAAGCAACGTTGTTTTCCGGTCCGCACTGGAACAGAGTTTTTGTGCGCTCGACATCCATGATCTGTGCGTACCCATTGGACGTATCGATCGGATATTTGTCGGCGATCTCGGTCCAGACCTCCGCGAGCGGCTTGTCGCGCATCCGTTCTTCCAGGTTGCTCGCGTTTCGTTCGGTCCACTCTGTCATCCGGGTAAAGTGTGCAATTTGGCTTTCGATGTACCGCAGGTGCGCGTCTTCTATCTCCATCCCACAAGGCAAGCGCGCCATCTTCTTGTGTGGCACTTCACGGGCCGCGGCTTTCGATGCCTCAAGTGTGCGTTGCAGACATGCCCGCATCGGTGCGTATCCAGGGTAATGGTCATGGCACTTCGCCCATTCGTTTGTTGCATCATCGAGCCGTTGCCCAATGGGCCAGTACACCTTGAGGACGGCGACTGCGTCGTCCGCTTCCAGATCGTCTTGTGTGAACATCCAGTGTTTCCTCCGCGGCGCGATCAGTGCGCTTCTTTGCGCTCCCGGTCGCATGCCACAATAGTACACGCAGGTGTAGCCCTCCGCTAGTGTTGCATCGGACCCGGAGCGGCACGCGGGGGGCAGCTGCGGCATCGAGGTGGACGCCGGCGAGCTCGGGACGGGCGCAGAGCGGCCGCGAAGGTCGAGTGATACATCGGGCGGTGGTGACTGGACACCGGTGCTCAGTGCCGGCGAGCACGGGACCGTGGCCGTCCACCTGGTCGGGCTCGGTCACCTCGCCGGCGAGGTCCTCGAGCGCGTGGCGGTCGCGACCTGTCCAGGCGCGGAGCGGCCGCGGGGTCGAGATGGCCCCGGCGAGTTCGGGGCCGTCGACGCCCTGGCCGGCGCGGAGCGGCCCGCGAAGGTCGATGGGGCACGTCGGGCGGTGGTGACTGGACACCGGTGCTCAGCGCCGCGGGCTCGGGTCGGTCGCCATCCACCCGGCCGAGATCGGCCACGTCGCCGGTGAGGTCATCGAGCGCGGGCCCGTGCCCCGGCCTGGCTGAGCGTGGAGCGGCCGCGGGGGCGAGGTGGACGCCAGCGAGCTCGCGATCGCGCTGGCGTCGTACATGGCGCCGGAGCAGGCAGCGGGGCCGCGGCGTCGAGGAGTACGCCGGCGAGCTCGGGTGGCCGCGCAGGTCGAGGGCCACGTCGGGCGCTGGTGACAGGGCACCGGTGCTCAGCGCCGGCGAGCTCGGGGGCCGTCGCCGTCCACCAGGTCGAGCTCGGGGCCGCTTGCGTCCGCAGCGCGGTTGTTCGTCCACCAGTTGGTTGGCGAACACTCCCGCCGCGTAGCCGCCTGCGCACCTGCGCAACACCACCGCGGGGACGCCCTTGAGCAGCGGAGCGGCCCGCGGGGTCGTCCGGGCTGCCGGGCCCGCGAAGCCCTATCGGGCCATCCGTAGCCGGTCTCATGGCTGCGCGCCGATGGGACCACGACGCGTGACGCTCGCGCCGACGCGGACACGCGAGCGACGTCGTGCAGCTCCAGGCGCGTGAGTACTAGCGCGTCGTCGCCGCCGATCGCGCAGGCCACCGTCAGGCGCTGCGCTCGCGGGCGGCGTGGCCGCGCGGGCGATGTCGTGCCGCGCCATGCGCGTGGACGTCACGGCGCGCGGTCACCGCTGCCTGCGCGCGGCGCCGCGCTGGGTCGGGCTTGCAGCCGATACGCGCAGCCCGGGGCGCGTGGTCGGTAGGGCGCTCTCGCGGCGGCGTGGGCACGCAGCTGGCGCCAGCAGGCCGACACGCGCCGGAGCCGCGCAGGTCGCTGCGCGCTGGCGCACGCTCTGGACGGTACGATCCCTGGCCCGTGTAGTGGTCTCGTCTAGATTCCGTTTGACGCCGATCCTGTGCTCAGAAGAATGGGTCGCGTCGCCACGTTGCTCGCGTGTTTCGGAGGACCGGGAGGGAGACGATGAGAACGACAGACCGGCAGATCTCATCGTCGGCAGTGTTCGCTCTCCTGCTCAATGTCGTTCCGACGCGGGCAGACGCATCCGAGCTGAGTGCCGGAATTAGCTTCGGGGGGATCCAGGCTGGCACCGTGACGCACCTGGCGGTCAGCCCGCACGCGGGAATATCGTGGCGCATCAACGGCAACATCCTATTAAATGTTCACGATCTGCTCAGCGTCGTGCCTCCAATTCAGATGGGTGGGGTCGGTGTCTACAATAGCACCATCGTCGCTCTCGGATATGGTTGGAAGAATGGCGATCTCAGCGCTGGCCCATCCGTCGCGATCTACTTCATGCCGGCTTGCGGAGGCACATTGTGTGGGCACGTCGCCGGGATGGCGGTGGGCGCGCATGCGCAAACCAATGCGTATGTCGCAGGGCCGCTCGGCGTGTCGGTGAGCGCTAATGTGGATTGGATCGGCGGGAGCAGCCTTGTGCTCTCAGGTTACGTGTCCGTGCTTGTCGTCGTCGGTCCCGTGCTTCGATGGAGCATAAGATGAACGTAAGAATGGTTCTGCTGTTGATCGTGGGTTTTGCCATCTGCGTCCTGGCGGCATGCAATTGGACGGTAGGAGACTGCTATCCCCGCGAGGAGTGGGTGAAGGGTGAAGGTGCAGGTGGCCCAGTCGGGCCGCCAGTTCCTGTCATCACCTCCGTCGCGTCGGGTGACTTCGGGGCGGAGCCGCCGGAAGGCGGCGAGCGCAAGATCCAGTGCAACAAAACGGAGGACGAAGAAGAGGAGGCGGAGGAAGACGCGCGCCCGACACCGAGCCCGGAGAAGCCGGCAGAGCCCTGCCAGCAGAGCGGCGCTCCCAGCATGGGGTGCACAGGTACCAAACCGATTGACCCGCGGGCATTCAATTTTGTTACGATCGTCGCCGACGACGGAACCGTGAGCGGTTGGCAGGAGGCAAAGGCAAACCTGTTTTTTGGTCACAACCAAGAGGGCGATGACGCGTGTGTGATTCGCATCGGGATGCCTATCCGAAGTGACGCCTGGGGCAAGATCTCCCCGGACAGAGCAGCATCCATCAGCGCTGATGTGACGAATGCGTCGGCGAGAGAATTGTACGAAAATCAAGGAGGCGAGGATCTTCCACCTGGCATATTCTGCGATCGGCTCAAGAGCGAGATGAGAATACGATTTGCGAAGAGGTACGAGGGTCTCGGTGCTAGGGTGATGAGTCCATGAAACACAACCTGGACGAGCTGCTAGAAATTGTCTACAGATACTATCCGCGCGGTGTTGGGATAGCCGATGATGTCGACGAACAGCTCCGCCATGAAACCGAAGAGCATGCCCGGCTAGTGGCCGCGCGGATCCAGGCTTCGAAGGATGAGCGCTGGCACGCCATGCGGCGTCGCATCGGAGAACGCTTTCCCGGCATGCTCACGGATCAGTCGCTGCATCTCCACGGCGGTGGCTGCGATGGCTGTTATTCCTTTACGATCAATCTGCCACAACCTGCCGGCCGAACGCTCTGGTTTGAAGTGAGCTTTCTCGCTCCTTACTACATCATTCACAGTCCTCGCACGATCGAAATAGTGAAGAATCTAAGGGATGCTTTTTCGATCTCCTTCCGGGGCATGCTGTTCATCGTGTCTCGAAGTCCGCTCGATCCGAGGCTCATCTCAAATCCGGACCATGAGCGCCGAAGGACCGTCACCATAACGCGGGACTACGTCAGCTTCGATCTGGCGCCTGACGAGCAGCCGTACGCGGACTGGATCGCCCACGAGATCGAAGCATCCTTCGGTTGCGAGCGCATGCCGCCAGAGGTCGGAACCGTACTCGTGCCGGGGGTGGCGACGAATCTGCGGATTCCGGGGGAAGTCAGGCTCTACGACTGCCTGTTTTCGGATAGCCACACATGGGTGAAGCCATCGCCGTCCGAAGTGCCGGCACCCCGTGCAAAGGTCGATGAGAGCAGCCTCACGGATCGGTTCGTTGCGGTGCTTACTGTGCTCCGGGCGCATCACCAGATTGGATGGACTCTCAGGTGGCCTGCGATGGTTCGAAGGTTACCGGAGTCAGAACGACAGTCGGCAGCGGTTTTCTTGTCAGCGTCGACGGATGGCTTTCTGCACAAGGACAAGATGCTGGAGGAGCTTGCGCGCATGCGCGCGCACGACGAATCGCCGGCGACTCTCCGCGCCATGGCCGCCAAGCGTGAGCTCGAAGCGCTGGTCGCTTCGTGGGACGGTGAAGGCGAGCCGCCGACCTCCATGGTCGCTTGGGCCTCCAGCTTCCTGGATAGCTGGCTCGTGGACTCGGATTCCGCAGCTCCCTCGTAGCCGTCGTGGAGCTCTGCGCCCCTCGTCGGGACGTGACTTCGGCTATTCGGGAAAGCGAAGCGTCGGGTGGGCATCGCCGCTCTCTCCCACCGTCGTGCTGCCATCGTGGCTCCAGCTCGTGCCGCCCTTGCCCGGCTCGCCGGTCTCGATGGTGACGCCCTCAAGAGTGAGCTGGTCATCGTCGATGTAGGCGACACCAATCGAGTCGCCGCCGCGCCCCGGGCCGCCGTAGCCGCCGGGCCCTCCTTCGCCGCCCCGGCCGCCGAAGCAGGCGGCGAGTTCATCCCCCAGCGTTCCGCCCGGTGCGCCTCGGCCGCCGCGGCCGCCGCGCTGGGGTTGCCCGCCGTCGCCGCCGTTGCCGCCAGCGTTCGCCGTGATCTTGGTGTCGCGCACGGTCACCCGCGCGTGAAGCGCGAGGACGCCGATGGACGGCTGACCGTTCGCTCCCCCGCGGCCTCCTCGGCCTCCGCAACCGCCGGCTCCTCCCGAGCCTCCGCCTGGGCCTCCCTTGGAGGCCGCGCCGCACACGGCGAGGCCGCCCCGACGACCGCCGCCGCCGCCGCCGCCCTGGCCCGGCGTGCCCCAGGTCCCCTCGCCCGCCGTGTCGCCCTCCCATCCTGTCTCGGTGAGACGCCCGATGCCCTTGCCCGGTGCGCCCTGTGTTCCCGGAGCCCCTGGGCCCCCCTCGGATCCGCTGCTGCAACCGCGGTTGTCCTGCTCCCCGAGACCGCCGTGCGAGGGCGAAGAGTAGGCGGGCTCCCCGTCGCCGCCATCCTCGGCGCTGTCGGGCCGCCCGTTGCCTCCTTTGCCACCGATGCTCGTGAGCCCGCTCTCGCACTGATTCACGGCTGCAGGCCCGCCGGCGACGACGGTCGCCGAGCATGCGTCCCCACCGAACATGCCATCCGGTCCGTCCGGTTGCGTGGTCGGCCACTTCTCGCCGTGTCCATTTCCATCCCCTACGCTGGCGGAGATCTCGCTCCGCACGATCTCCACCGCCGCGTTGGACTGAACGAGCACACCGACCGGGCCCCACGAGCGAACGTAGAGATCGGCGAGCGTCGACACCCCGTCCGCGGCCCCCCTGTCCTCGGGCCCCGCGGGCTCGACGATCACCATGGGGCCGGCGACGCGCTCGTGAAAAAACGAGGACCGCTTGGGTAGGTCGCTGCGGACCCATTTCCGGCAGTCGAAGCCCCCGAGGAGGTCCACGCCGGAGGGCACCCTGATCTGATGCACAACAAATCCGTCATTGCAGATGAACACGCGCCCTCGTCCAGTGCGCGCGAGCTCGACGGCGTGCTCGACGGTGAACACCGGCTTCGCCTTCGTGCCGGGGTTCCTGTCGTCGCCCCCACCCAAGGCTCCGGCGACGAATACGCCGCAGCCGTCGTCGATGATATCGGCGGCGACGTGCTCGACGCAGACCGACTCCGGGGGCGGCTCGTCCTCGCACGAGGTGCCCTCACACGGCGTCACGCCAGGATCGTTCACGCCGGGCGCAGTCCCGCAGCCGGTCGCCCACGAGGACAGCAGAAGGATCAAGGTCGCCGCGGTGCTCTTTCTCATGTGCGTCTCCTGAGGGGGCGGCCAGCACAGGGCGGTTCATCGAGGCGGCTCCGGGGCTGGCGCATCGAACCGGTACCAGAACGCCGCAGTCCCGTCTTGCCCCTGGCCGAGCGGGCGTTCCGGGGTCGTATTGCCGCCGAGCCCCCCGGTGCCGGCTTGGCCGGGCGAGACCGTCGCATTCTGCAAGATGGCCACGGAGGCGCCCACGGAAGCGATGCCGAACGAGTGGCCGCCGAGACCGCCGCCGGCGTCGCCCCCGCGACCGCCGTGGCCGCCACCGCCGCCGCGGCACCCTCGCGACGGCGACGTGTCGGTCACATGACCGCGTCCACCTCGGCCGCCGTCCCAGCCTAAGCCTCCCCACTGGCCGGTTCCGCCGACGCCGCCGTTCCCGCCCTTGGCCCCGAGGACCGTACTGGCATCGACCGTGAGCTCGCTCGCCTGTAAGGCGACGATCCCGATGCTCGCGCCGCCGTAGTTGCCCCCCTTGCCCCCCTTGCCCCCGCACCCGCCGCTGCCACCCGATCCGCCGGCCGCGCCGCCCTGGGACCGACCTGCCGGACACGCAAAGGTGTCGTTGCGCCCTTTGCCGCCACCTCCCCCGCCGCCGCCCTGGCCGACGCCGCCTGGCTTCCCATCGTTCCCGCGGCCGCCGATCCATCCATCGACGTCCAGGAGACCAGGATCCACTGCTCCGGCAGCGCGCTCCGCATCGGCGCCGTCTGCTCCCCGCTCCCCGTCCTTGCACGCCATGCTGGACGCGCCCAAGCCGCCCCGGCCGAGGTTGTCCGGAGTCCCGAGCGGTTCCGGCAGTCCTGACGTCCCGTCGCCGCCCGACTCGAGGCCTCCGTCGCCCCCCTGGCCACCCGTCGACTCGATGCCGTCGCCGCACACGGTCACAACCGGAAGGGCGCCCGGCGCCACGTTCGCGCTGCAGGCATCCGCGCCGTCGTTCCCCACCACGCCAGAGTTCGCGCGGTAGCTCGGCGCGTCCTCGCCAGGCTCTCCGTCCTTGCCGTCGCCTGCGTGGATCACGCTCGACTGCACGATCGCCCTGGCCCCATGCTCCAGGATCATCGCGATCGACGACTTGCCATCCCGCGCGGAGGCGTCGGCCGCCAGGGCGCGCACGCCGAAGATCACCGACGTCGTGTCGTCCCCCGCGATGCCCCCATCGTCCCCCCCGAGAACCCGCACCGGGATCCCGACGGGCGGCGCGATGACGGTCAACGCGTGCTGCCCGTCGAGCGGCCCTCCGTAGGACCAGTCGCCGCCCGCGCACAGACGACCGCCCCAGAGGTCGACACCCTGGGGGAGCGAGATGGCCTCCTCGAACAACCCGCCGCACGCGTACACGCGCCGGGTCGGCAGCTCGCCGTGGCTTCGCCCGCGCGCGGCGAGCCCGATCGCGTGCTGCAACGTCCTCACCGGCGCGCGCTTCGTTCCGGCGCTGTTGTCGTCGCCCTGCTCGCTGACGAACACCCCGCACTTGTCCAGCGCTGGCGCTGTGCCGGGCTCTCCCGCGCAGAGGTCGGGCTGTGGCTCCGGATCCGGAGCACACGCCAGCTTTGCCGAGCAATCATCGGGATACGCCGCGCAAGCTGTCAGCGTGCTAGCTCCCCACACGCAGACAGCGAGAGCGGCGACCGACGTCACCGCGCTTCGGCCCGCGAGCGAACCCGTCCTCTCGGCCCCCCGCGCGCTCACCATACCCCCTCGATTCGCGCGCCGATTTCGCTCCCATTCGCCACGGGTGAGACATCGACCCGATCCTGAGCCGGCGTGAATCGCAGGAAGGAGAAGTCCGTGAAGAACGACGCGGCGGTCACGGCACCGACGACACCGCCGGTGATCACCGCGGCCAGACCGGCGCGGCCGTGCATGTTGCGCGCGTCCAGCAGGCGCGCCAGCTCGCCACACGGCGAGCTCCGAGGCGCTTGCCAGCACATCGACGCGCTCGATGACGGCTCGCTTTCGAGCCGAGCTCGCCGGGCGCTCAGATCGTCGTCGAGCTTGCCCGCCCGGACCATGAGGATGGTGCCCACCGTCACGCCGGCCGTCGTGACGGCGATCCCCGTGATGCGCAGCGTCCCCGGCCAGGAGGCCCACGGGCTGGGAGCCTGCGCGCGCGCAGCGGGCAACGTGCGCAAGGGGGGCGGCGTCGCTGGCGCGGTATCCTTGGCGCTGCTGGCCTCGTTGGCGCTGCTCGCCACCGCACGGGGGAGCAGCTCCAGCGTCATCTCGTGCTCCGCGCCCACCACGCTGCGGAAACTCTGAAACGCCTCCGTGCGGCCCGGTGCGTGAGCCCGCACCATGACGTGTTGGCCCGGCTCGAAGAAGAGCGTGTAGGTCCGCGCGGTCCTCCCGACGCGCTCGCCGCCGATGAGCACCTCGGCGTCGGGCGGATCGACCGAGAGCACGAGCGTAGCGACGCGCTTCACTGCCTCGCGCTGGCCTGCCTCGAATCGCCGCTCGAGCGCGTCCGGCAGCGCTTCGCGCTGTTCGAGGCTCTTGGCAAGGTGCTCGGCCGCATCGCGGTACTTGCGCAACGCGACCTCGCAGAGGCCGAGCTCGCCGGCGATCTCCGCCCGCTCTCGCTCGGTGCTGGTCGTCGGGTCTGCGGCCTCGAAAGCGGCCTTGTAGGCAGCATATGCCTCCGTCCACCGCCCGGCGTTGCGCGCTCTCTGACCACGGCGAACATCATCCTTCACCGATGAGCTCTCGCGCGATCTCGCCTGTGGGGGGGAGATCGGCGGCGCTGGCAGACTTCGTGAAGCCTGTTGCGCCTTCGGGGGGCCATCATTCGCGCTGGCCGCGATCGGGAAGCCTGTTGCGACCCCGAGCATGAGAGAAATCGAGAGCGAATGCGCAATGCAACGCATCCGGTGACGGTACTTCCGCCGGCCGTTCGGCGTCAACCGGCGGGGGCCGCGGCAAGTCGGCCGTTTGGGTGAGAATCGGCGGCCGTATGACGGAATGAGCTCGGCCGTCCTGATAAGACCGCTCGGGTGTAGGCAAAAGTGGCATATTGGCACACGTTGGCCGACCAAAAATCGCTCGTTGGTTCTTTTCTCTGAAGCATTGGGGGTGGCTCAAGTGTGCTGCTAACCGTGGACAAGCCCGCGACCGTCTCCCCCAGCTTCGAGCTCTTCCGACGCCTCGCCCGGTGCCACGGTGTGCCGGCGCGAAACGTCGAGGATGTCGCCCAGGACGCGCTGCTGCGGGGCCTGCAGGCCGACAAGCGGATCGAGCCGGGGGCAGACCCAGGCCCGTACCACGTCACGATCGCCATCAACCAAGCGCGCAATCACGTCCGTGACGCACACCGCCGCGGCGAGGTGCTGACATCGTTCGATGGGTGCGAGATCCAAGATGAGTGCCCCACGCCGGAAGAGCTGCTCCGGAGACGGCAGCGGGAAGAGATCGCGCGGCAGCTTCTGGACCGACTCGATCCCAAGTACCGAGATGTCTTCATCAAGCACGACCTCCAAGGGGTTCCGCTCGCCGAGATCGCGGCCGAGCAGGGACTTCCGCTGGACACGGTGAGAACGCGACACTGGCGGGCGCGCAAGGCGCTCAGGGTCCAGCGGGAGCGGTGGCAGGAGCAACAGCGCTCTCAGGGATGGGACGACAGCGCCTGCGTGCCGCTTGCACTGGGCTTCCGCCGTCGCGCGTCGTGGGTGGCCTCGCTGCGCCGTCTGGGCCTGAGGATCCTTGTCCAGGGCGGGCTCGTCGTGCTGACCGGCGCGCTCGTCTCCTCGGCGGCATCGTTGCCCGACCCGGAAGCGTGGCTCGGGGCGGCTGCGATCCCTGCCACCTCGCACGCTGCGCAGGAGGCTGCCGCGTTCCCTGCGCGAGACGGCGCGCCCAGCGCCGCGACGCCCACCGGCGGAGAACGCGCGCACAGCGCGGCGCCACCGGCCGCGCCGATCGCGCGCGAGATCTCGTCGCCGAAGGAGCAAGGGGGCGCGCGCGCGCAGCCGGTGGCGAGCAGCCGGCCCGCTCCCTCGGCGACGACCGAGCGCCGGCCCGCGTCTTCGGCGAGCGCCGTTCGACCGACCGGCAGCGAGCGCGAGAGGAGCCTGATCAACCAGGCCCGCAGGGCCGTCGAGGCCCGCAACGCCACGGCGAACGTCGAGGCTCTCCGGCTGCTGAAGACCCACGCGCGGGAGTTCCCCCGTGGGCGGCTGGTCGCCGAGCGCGAAGCGCTCCTCCGGCAGCTTCGCTGAATCCTCGCCTGTCCTTCGGCAGCTAGCAGGCGGTGACCCTGGTGACGTCTTCGGACGGCACAAGGCGAAGATCCGCCTCGCGTCCCGACAAGAACGATCACGTCCAGGAGACGAAACGCGATGAATACGATGGAGGATCTACTTGGTGCGATGTGGCTCATTTCGCCGCTCGGGCTCGCGATGATAGCCTGCGTCGCGATCGGCTACGCGGTCACCGCGCGCGAAGCGCTGGGACGGGAGCGGGGGATTCGCGAGGCGCGCGAGCACGCGCACGATGACGAGGAGGCCGCCCTCACCGATGCGAAGGAGCAGGCAGAGGGGGAGCGGGACCGATACCGGCGCCTTCTGGACTGTCACGTCGATGCGGTGCTCGCCGAGCCGGCAGACGTCCGCGCGCGACCCGTCCCCTCGCCAGGAAGGGTCCTCGAGTCGTGCTGCGCGACGATGCCTTCGTGGAGGAGGAAGCTGGCCGAGAGCACGGGGTTGGAGCCGACGGAGGTGGAGCGGCTCCTGAGGAGCGACCTGCCGATGACGCCCGGCCTCGCCCGGCAGCTCGAGGCCTTCACCGGCACGCCCGCTCGGTACTGGGAGCGCCTGTGGCGGCTACACGACGACCGCCGAACGGACGCAGAGGAGACCGTGATGATCCAGGTCGGCGAGCCCGTCACCAAGCGCGAGAGCGCGGCGCGTCACGCGGAGTCGGCGCCGCTGACTCCGCCGACGATACCTCCTCGCGCGCTCGATGTTCCTCCGCCTGTGGTGCCGTCTCCCGAGGTTGCGGCCAGGAGCCCGCGGGCGAAGCTGCCGCCGCCTCCACTGCCGCGGCTTCGGTCGCCGCTCCCTGTCCGCGCCGCCATGGGGACCGAGCTCGCCCGGCGCGCTGGGACGCTGACGAGCTTCCCGCTACAGCGTGACGAAGGGGGGGCGAGCTCTGCCGACGCGTCCGATTCGGAGGAGGCCGAGCGCTCTCCTCTGAACAAGACATTTCCGGGAGTAGGGAGCCATGGGTGAGCGTGGCTGTGCGTCGCGTTCATCATAGGGTGCGATCGCCCAAGGGGGTAAGGCCATGGATCGTCCGAACGAAGGCAAGCGCGCTGAGGCGTACGCGCGCTTGTTTTGCCCGATGTTGGTCCGCTCCGTGCTGCGCTGGTTGGAGAGGCTGGGGGTCCCACGGTGCCACCGTGGCGATGTCGCGGGCCAAGTCTGGGTCAATGTCTGCGAGAGCTGGCACAGGTTCGATCCGAAGCTCGGCAGGCCGGAGCGCTGGTTGAACGCGATCACCGTACACGTTGCCGCGCACTACCACGAGCGTGCGCAGCACCGCAGGCAGGAGCTGGTCGATCTGATCGAGGTGCTTGATCCGGCGCCGGATGCTGCTGCTGTGATGGAGTCCGACGACGTCAGGGCCAACATGATCGATGCGGTGAATAAGCTCGTTCCGGAGCTGCGATTTGTTCTCGTGGCACACGACCTGAACGGAGTTCCGATGGCCCAGGTAGCCCAAGACGCAGGGGTGCCTCTCTCCACGATATACAAGCGACGCACAAGGGCCATCGGAGCGCTACGCGACATCATCAGGTGTCGGGAAGCCGGAGAGACCTTCACGCGGAGAGCGCGGCTGCAGTGAGCGCCAAGGGGCTGGTTGTTCACTTCCGGCGTGACTTGGATGACCATGAGGCGGAGCGAATGATCGACGCTCTTATGATGATCAAAGGCGTCGTCAAGGTGGCACCCGTCGAGGCCGGTTACGAGGACGACCTGAACCGGCAGCGGGTCAGGCGAGATCTGCTCGACAAGATGCGCGCGCTCCTGGGCGAAGAATAGGCGCCGAACTCGGCGCTGGCGGACCGCGGTTCGAGGCCGTCAGTGTCGGCCGGTCACCGAGCCCGCCGACCCGTGCGTCACCCTCTGGTTCCACGTCTTCCACGTCGCGGCGCCTGCGACGTCGGCCGGCGCCCCCGTGCTCTCGTGCTCGATCGACGTGCGCAGGGCTCCACTGTGGCGCCCGCGTTCAGCGTCGCCGTGCGCCGGCTGGATCGGCATGCCTGGACGTCCGCGCCCCATCGCCGGGTCTGGCCGGTCTGACGTGAAGGCCACCGCTGTCGCTCGGTCTCCCACCCATGGCGGGCGCGGATAGCGTGAGCGGCATCACGGAGGCGCACGACGACCGCCCCGGGGCGGGCCCGCTGCTGTGGCGACGTCCGCGGGCTGCGCGTCTGGAACGGGACGATGTCGCCGTGCGTGACCGTTCCGCGCGCAGGCGGCTCGTCGGAGCGCGTTGTGGGACAGGTCGCGGTCACGGCGCGCTGACGGCCGAACACCGGGGGGCTGCGCACGATGCCGCCTGTGCAGCAGCGTCGCCTGCCGGCGCGGCCCGACGACCGCCCTTCTGGAGCCGCTGACGGCGCAGGGGTAGCTGCTCCTGCCATATCGAACCTCCGTTGTTGTGGTGTTTCGGGTTCGGGGCCGAGCCTGAACGAGAGCCCGCCAGGAGGCCCGAAATGGTAATTCTGACGATCCGGTAACTCGTCGCGAGTTACCGGGATCTGCTCAGCCGGGGAACCCGCTCTGGTGCCGCGCAGTTAGGTCGTTTCGAGGGAGCGCCCGAGGGGCCGGTTTTGGGGGGGCGCGATGGGGTCGATTTGGTAATTCTGCGCGGGGTCGGCTGAGGGGCTCCGGCGCGTCGGCCACCTCCGTTTTGTCGCATACATATGCGACAGGGCGGCGCACGGCGGGCACGACCGCGGGGCAGCCCAAGCGGCGCGGCACGAGCTGGTCCCGGCGGACGCCGGGGCGGCCTGGGTCTGGAGCCGAGCACGTGGCGGGGCGCGAGCTCAGCGCATGGGGCCGGAGAGCTCGTCCAGGCGGGAGGCTGGCGCAACGCGGAGCTCGCCCAGGCGGACGCCAGCGTGGCCCGCCGCGGCGCCGGGCGAGCTGGCCCCGCTCGACGGCCGGACCGTGGGATCGCCGGCGGGGTCACCCCGCACACCGCGGGCACGTGATCGGGTCGCAGCGGATGCCAGTCAGGTCACGGTGTCACGTGAGACCCGGCGTCCTGGTGGTCGCACGCTACATCACACTTTGATGACGTCGCCCTCGCATGGTGCCGACTCTTGTACTCTGCTTTAACGCTCTTTAAGGTTGAACGAAAAAATGAAGGCTTCGCTGTGGCAGGTCTGTGACTCCGTGCTTTTGTAGGCGCATGAGCTCGCGGCGCTGGTACGAGCTTGCGTGCGGAGTCGTCCGCGCGCCGAGCCACGTCCTCGAAGAGTGTTTTCAGATGAACAAGCAGACCCGGTGCCACCTGCGCGCGATTGCACGGCTGCACCCCGAGATCGGCAACCTGTGCGATCAGCTTGAGGCGCCGTGGAACGCCGTGCGAAGGATCGCGCACGCACCGGGGGCCGCGGCGCAGTGGGAGCGCGCGGAGCAGGTGCTCGGTGAGCTCGTGGAGAAGCGCCGGGCGACGGCGCCGCGCCGGTCGAGGCTGGAGGCTGCGCGCCTGGAGGCGCTGAAGCGAATGGGACCGCCGATGGAGGGGGGAGGAAAACTTGCAAGCAGCCTGCGAGCCGCGTGGGAGGCGGCGGAGCGCGGGACGCTCGCGGTCCCAAGCTCACGTCCGGGCGATCGGCATGCTCATCTGCGGTCCAGCGCTGCCCGGTGAGAAGCGCGCCAGTCGAGCACATGAAGCGGCGTCTCGTTGCACTTCCGCCGCGTACCTCTCCCACGCGTGCCTACCGCGCCCGCTCGCCGATCCTATTCAGGGAGCGGGCGACGCTGGTGCACGGGCGACGTCGTGCAGCTCCAGGTGCGTCAAGGAGTGCGCAGGCCGCCTCGCCGGGCCCCCTGCATGACCGCCCGTGGCCGCACCGAGTCGTGGGCCGACGCCGCCCGGCGCCCAGCATCGTCGACCCCGGCGAGAGCCGCAAGGGGTAGCCCCACGGCGATGGCTGGGCGCTTAGTCTACCGCGGCGCCCTCGTCCACGCCATCCCGTTGGGCGGGCTGGCGGGTCATGACGAAACGGCAGGCGGGCCTTGACGCCATGTCCGAGCTATGATCCCCTGCCTTCGGTACGGCCCCAATGATGCAGCTCACGTACTGCCAATTCGAAGGTCTTCCTGGATTCAAGACGCTTGTCCTCGGAGACCTTGTCGCGCTCACGGCACTCGTTGGACCCAACGGAGCAGGGAAGAGTACCATCCTAAAGGTCCTGGATCTCGCCCTGACGATTCTCCACATGGAGACCCTTTGTGACGAGCTGCCCAAGCACGACACTTGGCAGCGGTTTACGAGAGCGCAGTTGCGGTTCCGTGCACCGGTGCGCACAAAGTTCGAGCGATTTGGCGAACATCTGGGCGAGTCGTTCAACGAAATTGAATTGCATATCGAGTGTACTGGCTCAATCTTTGTGCTGCGACGTGTGCACAGCGATGGACGCACAATCGAATTCGCGGCGTCCCAGAACACTAGGACCAGGATCACTCAGCAGGAGGCTGTAGTCGCCCAGACACAGAACCGCCTCAAGGACGCCCAGCAGAATGCCACGCAGGGTAACGCAAATCAGCGTGCGCAAGTTGAATCCCAAGTTAACGAGCTGACCAAAGTGCTTGAGCGTCAGAAGCGCGACCTGGAACAAAGTATGCCGGTAAAGGCAAAGGTCTCGGGCTCCGAAACTCCAGTTTCTTTTTCACGCCCTGAGGTTGACAAGTTCTGGACGTCGCTCCTTTTTCCCGCGCCAGTTTATGTCCCACCGCGCAAGTCTCCCGACGTTGCGATTCCTGCGCTGATCTCGGAACTCATGAAGTTGAAGAAAGGACGAAGGCACCATTTCGCCGAGTATTCAGCAGTTACTGCGCGCCTCAGTCACTTACTACAGGCCGACGTCGATCTGTCAGACATCGATGGTCGAGAATCTCTCCACATTGACGGCGTTCCATATCAGAATGCGTCGTCAGGAACTGAAACTACCCTCGCGTTCTTTGGTCTGACCAGATTGGGCAAACGTAATTGCCTTATTCTGTGGGATGAGCCTGAAAACGGGCTGCATCCCACGCGGCGGGCTAGGCTGCTCGATCTCATGTTTGCTGACGGTCGACAGTACGTGCTTGCAACGCATGCGTCGGAGTTGGCTCCCATCTTCTCCTCGCAAGGTAAGGCGTTTCGCTGTTCGTCTGACTACGATCGTGAGAGCCTTAGCATTCGGCTTAGTGTTCAACATGTGGCTAATCGGCGCGATGCCTTCAGTGCGCTTGAGGCACTCGGGATACACCCCGCGAGAACGCTGTTTACTGCCAACGTCGTGATCTGGGTTGAGGGGCCAACCGAATTGATTTTCTATCGACATTGGTTGAACGCACGCCTTTCGGAGCGCAAGCTGGTTGAGGGTTTTCACTACACATTTATGCAGTACGGCGGCGCTCTCATTTCGTACGTCTCAGCTGCCGACGAATCTCAATTCGAGTCAGCGTTTGATCTGCTTAGCTTGTGCAGACATCCTGTGATATTGCTCGATTCGGATTTGCGCGTCGAGCCCGCAGGAATGGCTCCGGATCAATTTTTGAAGTCAGGCGCCACGCGACTCTACAAGCAGATCGTGGACCTGAATTCAAAGAGGCCTGGCGCTGCCCTCCTTTTGTGGACTGCCGGCAGAGAGATCGAGAATTACTTACCTACGCGGGCAGTTCTGCATGCGGTTCGGACACTATGGGCGGACTCCGCAAAGTATGCGTCTGAGCTCGCGGATGAGGGATTCTCTGTTACTCAATACGATGCGTATCACGAGACTCTGGCGGCACATCTCATTGCAAAGGGGGTGACCGATGATAATAAGCGTGATCTCGCGCGCCCTTTGGCAAAAGGAAGAAGCGTTTGGGGGTCGGCTAACAAGGTCGAAATGATGCGTGCCGCTTTGCGGATGCCCGGATTTGCCGAGCATGAACTGCAATGGAATTGTTCTGAACATCTCGCGCAGGTCGAGGAGTTTGTTGTTGCAAGTTGTGGAGCCTCCGAGCGCATCTGAAGTAAGGAATCCACCGTGGAAAAATGCCGCCCAACTCGGGCTTGATGACCGACGTGTGGGGGCGCGCCGACGATCACGGTGGCGATGGTCGGGCGCTTACGAGGGGACGTCGATCACGGTGCCGCCGGGCACGTGCCGGCAGAGCCGTACATGCTGGATGAGCAGCGCCGCGGGCTGGGGGGCCAGAGGAGGCCCTTCGTAAGCGCCCGACCATCGCCATGGGCGACCGCTTGCGGCTCTCACGGGGTCGACGATGCTGGGCGCGGGGCGGCGCCTACCGATGGTCCGGGCAGACGCGGGCGGACACGAGAGGGCCGGCGAGGTGCTCTCCCCCCCGGACCCCCCGGCGGCGAGGATTGAGGTTCGCGTCGTTCAGGACGCGTCGGCGTCGTCAGCGGTCGCAGCCGCCAGCGACGCTCGTGCCCACGCGTCGGGCAGCAGCTCGTCGAGCCGTTCGCGCGACCAGCCCGCCTGCAACTTGCAACCCACCGAGCGGCGCGTCAGCTCTGCCGACGCTCGACGGGAGCGACGGCACGTTCTGGCGAGCCGAGGTAATCACGCGCAGATATGGTTGGCGCAGGAAGCACAGCGACGATCGGGGACGGTAAGGCGACGGGCGAGGGGGCGGGGAGCGCAGCGACGGCCGGCGCAGGGCGGAGCGCCGGCAGCTCCCGCGCTCCATGCGCCGCTGATATCTGCGACGGATCGCGCCACGTGATTCTGATCTGCTTGTCCTTCGTCGCCTCGACTTTCAAGGCGAACGCGCGGATCAGCGCGCGCTGGATGTCTACATGCAAGATGCTCCACTCGTCGACTATCTGCTGAACATAGGCATGTGCGTGCTTTCTAGTCTCGATGGTGTCGTTGCCCGCAATTTCTTTGAGCTCGGCTTCCTTCGCCTCGATTGCTGCAAGCGAGTCATCCAGGCGATTCAGCTCTACCTTCACGTCCTCGACCGTGAAGAGTCCCTTTGCAACGAATTCCACGACGCGCTGTCGCGCGATCTTGATCTCCCGCCGCTGGGCGGCGAAATCGGGCTTCTCGATCTGGCGCGGCGGCCTGGTGAGCGAGGTGAGTAGCGAGCGAGCAAACGCCAGGAATTGCTCTCCCACAGCGGCGTCCGCGTCCGGCTGACGGAGGTATGCGGAGGACTTGCACCGCACGCCCTTCTCTTTCTGCTCAACATGGCCGCGGCAGACGTAGTAGCCTACCTTGTGTCGGCCGCTGCGTGACGGCGGAATCGCGGCGACGCTGCGGCCGCATTCCGCGCAGCGGCAGATGCTTCGCAGCAAGTGGTTCGCCGTCACAGACTCGGCCTGTGGCTTTCTCCCGCGGCGCCGGTCTCTCAGTGCAAGCTGGACGTTGTTGAAGGTCTCATCGTCGACGATCGCCTCGTGAGCGGGGATCCATTCCGCCGGAAGCTGCACGGCGCCGCGTGTGGCCTTCGGCCGCACGGCGGTCTTTGCAATACGGCCCGTGTAGACGCGGTTCCGCAGAGCGACCACCACCCAGGCGCGTCCGAAGGCTTTGATGTTGCCGTACTCCTGGCGAAGCCGCTTCGCGATCTGAAACACGCTACAGCCTTCGAGCGAGAGCGCAAACATGCGGCGCACCACCGCGGCGTGCTCCGGAACGACGCGGAGCGGCAGCGGCGTCTTCGTTCCTTTGGGCTTCGGCTGGCGTTCGTAGCCGAACGGCGGCTGCCCCTCGACGAAGTACCCCTGGACGCGCAGGTGCTTGCGCCCCCCTTCGGTCCGCTCCTTGATCCGACGGCGCTCCTGTTCCGCGCCGACCGCCCAGTTGGCCAGCGTGTCCTCTGCCATCGGCGAACGCGAATCGAAGCCCTTGTCAATGGCGACGAACACGGCGCCCTTGCGCATGATCTGCCGGACGTTCTTCACGATGAAGACCACGTCGCGGCCGAAGCGGTCGATGTCCGTCACGATCACCATGTCGCCGCGGCGGACGTCGGCCAGGAGCGCGGCGACCTTCTTCCTGTTCGCTTCGTTCTCCTCGCCGCCGCTCTCGACTTCCGGAAACAGGATCGGCTCCGGCAGCGAGTGGAGCCGGCAGTAGTTGCCGATCTTCTCGGTCTGGGCGTCCAGGGAGACGCCCGCGATTTCCTGCTCCCTCGTTGACACGCGCGGGTAGCCGAGGGTCCGACGGATCGCGGTGTTGGGGATTGCGTCTTTCATTTGTTGCGCCTGTCCAAAAGGTTGATCCTACTCCGGCCGGCCAAGCTGAGCAAATCGCCGGTTTCAGCCGGAATTTCCGCCTCTCCTGCGTCTACCAAAAGCTCCGCAGCTCTGGGAGGGCGGAGTTCGGGCCCTCGTGGGCGGCGCCCCGGTGGCGCGGCGGCTCGCCGAGCTCTCCCGCCGGGAGCTCATCCGGCGGCGAGACGAGGCGCGCATCGCGGGCGAGGTCGAGTACGAGTTCCGGCACGCGCTGGTGCGGGAGGCCGCCTATGGCATGCTCACCGAGCGCGACCGGCGCGTCGGGCATGCGCTCGCGGGCGACTGGCTGGAGCGCGCCGGCGGCGCGGACGCCATGGCGCTGGCGGAGCACTTCGAGATCGGCGGCGCGCCGGCGCAGGCGGCGGAGGCGTACCTGCGCGCGGCCGAGGAGGCGCTCCGCGGCGGCGATCTCGCCGCGGCGATCGCGCGGGCCGACCGCGGCATCGGCTGCGGGGCGGCCGGGGACACCGCCGGCAGGCTCCGCCGGGTCCAGGCAGAAGCCCATGTGTGGCGCGGCGATCTCTTCCTGGCCGTGGAGCGAGGCACGGAGGCGATCGAGCGGATCGAGCGCGGCTCGATCGCATGGTTCTCGGCGATCACGCAGGTGGTCCTCGCGACGTCCAAGCTGGGCCAGCTCGACGAGCTCGAGCGCTGGACGACCGTGGCGGCGAGCGCTGTCCCCACGACCGATGCGCAGAGCGCGAGGCTCGTCTGCCTTGCCAACGGCGCGGCCATGCTGACCGTGGTCGGCCGTTACGTGGAGGGGCGCGCGCTCATCGAGGCCGTCGAGCGCGCATTCGAGGACACCCATGCACGAGACGTGGCGGCGACCGCGCAGCTCCATGAGGCGCGCTCTTACTATGCCATCTGCACGGGCAATCTGGTCGCCGGCGCGGACAGGATGGAAGCCGCGAGCCGTGCCTACGAGCAGGCCGGGGATCGCCGCAACGCTTGCAGCACACGCGCCAACCTGGGCGTCGCCTACACCGAGCTCGGCGACTTCGAGAGGGCGGAGTCGATGCTTCGCGAGGCTCACCAGGAGTCCGATCGGATGCATTTGCATGAGCTGAAGCTCTCCTCGGGGGCCAACCTCGCGCAGGTCCTCGCGTGTCGCGGTAAGCTGGCCGAGGGGCGGGCGTTCGCCGAGGCGGCTGCTTCGGCGAGCCGGCAAGCGGGCGCGGTCCGTACGGAGCTGTTTGCTCGCTGCTATCTCGCCAAGATCTGCGTCGCCCTCGGCGACCTCGAGGCCGCCGAGGACGAGGCGCGCGCCTCGGTGGCGCGCTCGCAGAGCGCCCCGACGCTCGGCGTCCAGGCGTACGCGGTCCTCGCGCGCGCGCTGCTGGGGCTCGGGCGCGTCGACGAGGCCGTCAGGACAGCCACCGAGGCGAGCTCCATGCTGGAGTCGTTCGGCACCCTCGAAGAGGGCGAGTCGCTGGTCCGGCTGACGGTTGCCGAGGCGCTCGCCGCGAGCGGCAGGCAGCACGAGGCGAACGCCGCGATCGCCTCGGCCAGGGCCGCGCTGCTCGCGCGCGCCGACAAGCTCAGCGACCCGACCTGGCGGGAGCGGTTCCTGCGCGACGTTCCGGACAACGCCCGCACGCTGGAGCTCGCGCGGCAGTGGCTCGGCGGTTGAGCAGCACGTAGGGGCCATGGATCGACCTCTCCGCAGGCTCGCCCGCGCTGGTGACGTCGAGCTCCTGGCCTCGTCGTCCTCGGGTGGCTTCGTGCCGGCGCGGAGAACCTGAGGTATCGCCCTGGGAGAGCACCTGCGGGGGCTCCCTCGAAGTACATGAGAACGGCGATGCGTTCAGCGGACGTAATAGAGGATCGTTTCGAGATCGAGCAGCTCGCCGCCTCCGGCGGGATGGGGGACGTCTACCGCGCGCGCGACCGGGTGTCCGAGCAGGCGGTCGCGCTCAAGGTCTTGCAGGGCGCGAGCGTTGACGACCTGCGCCGGTTCGCGCGGGAGGCGGAGGCGCTCGTGACGCTGCGGCTGCCGGGCGTGGTGCAGTACGTCGCGCACGGGGTGACCGGCGCAGGGCAGCCGTACCTGGCCATGGAGTGGCTCGACGGCGTGACCCTGGAGGAGCGGCTCGCCGGGGCGCCGCTCACGCTCGCCGAGAGCGTGGCGCTGGCCGCGCGCGTGGCCACGACGCTCGGCGCGATCCACCGGCTCGGCGTCGTTCACCGCGACCTCAAGCCGAGCAACCTGATGCTCGTGGGCGGCGCGGTCGAGCGCGTCACGCTGCTCGACTTCGGCATCGCGCGCCACCTCCGGCTCGCGCCGATCCTCACGTCGCCCGGGGCCGTGCTCGGCACGCCCGGGTACATGGCGCCCGAGCAGGTGCGCGGCGACGCGCCGGTCGACGCCCGCGCCGACGTGTTCGCGCTCGGGTGCGTGCTGTTCCAGTGCCTCGCGGGGCGCCCGCCGTTCCTCGGCAACAGCGCGCTCGCGCTCCTGATACGGGTCGTCCTCGAAGAGCCGCCGCGGCTCGGGGAGCTCCGCGACGGTATCCCGGAGCCGCTCGAGCGCCTGGTGGCGCGGATGCTGGCGAAGAACGCGGGGGAGCGGCCGCGCGACGGCGCCGCCGCCGCCGCGGAGCTCGCGGCCGTGGCCGGCGAGGGGTTCTCGATCGGGGCGAGCGCGGCCGAGGCGCCGGCCGCGCCGGGCGAGGCGATCACGACGGCCGAGCGCAAGGTGATGTGCGTCATCCTGGCCGAGGACGGCGGCGCCGAGGCCGGCGTCACGCTCTCGGAGGACGACGGCGCCGCGCAGGCCGAGGCGCTGCGGGACATCGCGGCGCGGCACGGCGGGCGCCTCGATCGGCTGCAAGCGCGCTGGGGGCTCGTCGCGCTGTCCGGCGCCGAGTCGCCCACGGATCTCGCCGCGCGGGCGGTCCACTGCGCGCTCGCGCTCCGGAAGGTGCTCGGCGCCGTGCCCATGTCCGTCGCGACCGGGTTGACCGAGGTCGAGGGCAAGCTGCCGGTCGGCGAGCTGATCGATCGGGTCGCGCAGCTCATCGCCGGGCGCGATGGCCCTCCGCCCGGGGAGATCCGGCTCGACGACGCGACCGCCAGCCTGCTCGCGAGCCGCTTCGAGACGGTGCGGGGGCCCGGCGGGTGCTGGCTTCGCGGCCCGAAGGAGGAGGCGGACACCATCCCGCGGCTCCTCGGCAAGCCGACGCCCTGCGTGGGGCGCGAGCGCGAGCTCTCGCAGCTCGCGACCGAGTGGCGCCATTGCGTGGACGAGCCCTCCGCGAACGCGGTGGTGGTGGTGGGCGCGCCTGGCCTCGGCAAGTCGCGCCTCGCCTGGGAGTTCCTCCGCACGCTCAAGGAGCAGCGCGAGGGCGCCGCGATCTGGATCGGCAGGGCCGACCCGATGGCGGCCGGCTCGGCCTTCGGCCTCGTCGCCCAGGCGCTCCGCCGCGCCATGGGCATCCTCGACGGCGAGGCGCTGGAGGTGCGGCGGAGCAAGGTGCTCGACCGGGTGGGGCGGCTCGACGCGCTCAGGGCGAGGGGCCTGCGCGTCGCGGCGTTCCTCGGCGAGCTGGTGGGGGCGCCGTTCCCCGACGAGGGGGACGTGCAGCTGCAGGCGGCGCGCCAGAACCCGGTGCTGATGGGCGACCGCATCCGCGAGGCGTTCGAGGATTTCGTGAAGGCCGAGTGCCAGCGGCAGCCGGTGCTGCTGGTGCTGGAGGACTTGCACTGGGGCGACCTGCCGACGGTGCGGCTGATCGACGCGGCGCTGCAGCACGCGAGGGACCTGCCGCTGCTGGTGCTGGCGCTGGCGCGCCCGGAGGTGGACGAGCTGTTCCCCGAGCTCTGGCGGCATCGGATCGGGCTGCAGCTGCGCCTCTCGCCGCTGCCGCGTCGCGCGAGCGAGCGGCTCGTGCGCGAGGTGCTCGGCGACGGCGTGAGCGCGGCGCAGGTGGACGAGCTGCTGGCGCGGGCCGAGGGCAACGCGTTCGTGCTGGAGGAGCAGATCCGGGCGGTGGCCGAGGGCCGTGGCGAGGGCATGCCGGAGACGGTGCTCGCGATGGTGCAGGCGCGGCTGGAGGCGCTGGATGTCGAGGAGCGGCGGGTGCTGCGCGCGGCGAGCGTGTTCGGCGAGACGTCGTGGAAAGGGGCGATGGCGGCGCTGGTGGGCGGGGCGCAGGTCGAGCAGCCGCTCGCGGAGCTCTCGCGGCGCGAGCTGCTGGTGCGGCGGCCCGAGGCGCGGATCGCGGGCGAGGTGGAGTACCAGTTCCGGCACGCGCTGGTGCGCGACGCGGCGTACGGCATGCTCACGGAGCGCGACCGCCGCGTCGGCCACGGCCTCGCGGGCGACTGGCTGGCCCGGGCCGGCGGCGCGGACGCGATGGTGCTGGCCGAGCACTTCGAGATCGGCGGGGCGCCGGCGCGGGCGGCGGAGGCGTACCTGCGCGCGGCCGAGGAGGCGCTGCGCGGCGGCGATCTCGACGCGGCGATCGCGCGGGTCGACCGCGGCATCGGCTGCGGCGCGGCCGGGGAGATCGCCGGCAGATTCCGCCAGATCCAGGCGGAGGCCCACGTGTGGCGAGGCGATCTCGCGCTCGCCGCGGAGCGGGGGAGCGAGGCGGCGGGCCTGGTGGAGCGCGGCTCGGCCGCGTGGTTTTCGGCCATCACCCAGGTCGTGCTGGCCTCGTCCAAGCTGGGCCGGCCTGATGAGGTCGAGCGCTGGACGGCGATCGCGGCGGATACCGCCGCTCGGGGCGACGACACGGCCGTCAAGCTCATCTGCCTTGCCGAGTGTGCGATCGCGCTGCTGCTCAACGGACGTTACGCGGCGGGCGGTGCGCTGGTCGAGGCTGTCGAGCGCGCGCTGGCGGGCGTCGAGGCAGGAGGCCTCGAGGTGGTCGCCACGCGGCTTCACTTGGCGCGGTCCTACCATGCGATCTGCACCGGCGATCTGGGCGCCGGCGTGGACCGCATGAGAGCCGCGATACTCGCCTTCGAGATGGCCGGGGATCGACGCAATGCCTGTGGTGAACGCGGAAACCTCGGATCCGTCTATGCAGAGCTCGGCGACTTCGAAGCGGCTGAATCGACATTGCGCGAAGTGCTGGAGGAGTCCGACCGGCTGCGGCTGCAGGAGCTGAAGATCTCGGCGGAGTCGAATCTCGCCCGTGTCCTGGCGTGCCGTGGTCGACTCGCCGACGGGCGGGCGCTCGCCGAGGCGGCGGTCATGTCGAGCCAGGGAGCGGGCATGGTGCGCACCGAGCTCTTCGCTCGCTGCTACCTCGCGAACATCGTTCTCGGCCTGGGGGACCTCGAGGCGGCCGAGCGCGAGGCGCGCTCCGCCATCGCGCTCCTGGAGAGCGCCCCGACGCTCGGCGTGCAGGCCATCGCTGTGCTGGCGCGCGCGCTCCTTGGGCTCGGGCGTACGGACGAGGCGATGCGGGCTGCCGCCGAGGCGAGCGCGCTGCTCTCGGAGTTCGGCACCCTGGAAGAGGGCGAGCCGCTCGTCCGCCTGACGTACGCCGAGGCGCTCGCCGCGAGCGGCCGGCAGGCCGAGGCGAGCGCCGCCATCGCGTCGGCCAGGGACGCGTTGCTCGCGCGCGCCGACAAGCTCAGCGACCCGACCTGGCGGGAGCGCTTCCTCCGCGACGTTCCGGACAACGCCCGCACGCTCGAGCTCGCGCGGCAGTGGCTCGGCGGCTGAGCGACGCGTAGCGGCCAGCAGGTCGATCCCTGCGTACGCGCGGGCGCTGGTGGTGTCGAATTCCTGATATTGTGTTCACTGAGTTACGGGGGGTGGTTGCGCGGAATATCGCGGCGCCGTCCCTCGGAGAACACAGACACGGGGGCTCACTCGCAGTACATAAGAACAGCGATGCGCCCTGCGGACGTGGTCGAAGATCGTTTCGAGATCGAGCGGCTCGCCGGCTCCGGTGGCATGGGCGACGTCTACCGCGCGCGCGACCGGCTGTCCGGGCAGGCGGTGGCGCTCAAGGTGCTGCAGAGCGCGAGCGTACGCGATCTGGGCCGGCTCTCGCGGGAGGCGGAGGCGCTCGTCACGCTGCGGCTGCCAGGGGTCGTGCAGTACGTGGCGCACGGGATGACCGGCGCAGGACGTCCGTACCTGGCCATGGAGTGGCTCGACGGCGTGACGCTGGAGGAGCGGCTCGCCGGAGGACCGCTCTCGATCGCCGAGAGCGTCACCCTGGCGGCGCACGTGGCGACGACGCTCGGCGCGATCCACCGGCTCGGCGTTGTCCACCGCGACCTGAAGCCGAGCAACCTGATGCTCGTGGGCGGGGCCATCGAGCGCGCCACCCTGCTCGACTTCGGCATCGCGCGCGACCTCCGGCTCGCGCGGAGCTTGACGGCGCCCGGCGCGATCCTCGGCACGCCCGGATACATGGCCCCCGAGCAGGCGCGCGGTGAGTCGACGATCGACGCCCGCGCCGACGTGTTCGCGCTCGGCTGCATGCTGTTCGAGTGCCTCGCGGGGCGCCCGCCTTTCGTGGGCGACAACGCGCTGTCGCTGATCATGAAGGTCGTCCTGGAAGATCCGCCGCGGCTCGGGGAACTCCGCGACGGCGTCCCCAAGCCGCTCGAGCGGCTCGTGGCCCGGATGCTCTCGAAGCCGGTGGAACATCGGCCGCGCGACGGCGCCGCCGTCGCCGAGGAGCTCGCTGCGCTGGCGCAGGCAGGGCCCCCCGCCGGCGCGCGCGATACCGCGGAGCCGCCCGCGCCGAGCGTGGAGATCACGACGGCAGAACGCCGGGTCATGTGCGTCCTCCTTGCTGCCGATGGCAGCGCGGAGGCGGACGCCACGCTTTCCGAGGCCGAATGCGCCGCTCGCACCGAGGCGCTGCGCCAGGTCGCGGCGCGCCACGGCGGGCGCCTCGAGCTCCTGCAATCGCAGTGGCTGCTCGTCGCGCTGTCCGGCGCCGAGGCCCCGACGGATCTCGCCGCGCGCGCGGCCCACTGCGCGCTCGCCCTCCGCGCAGAGCTCGGGGGCGTTCCGGTGTCCGTCGCCACAGGGATGGCCGAGGTCGCCGGGCGCCTGCCGGTCGGCGCGCTAATCGACCGCGTCGTGCAGCTCTTTCCGCAGCGCTCTCGACCGCTGGAGTCGGGCATCCGGCTCGACGGCGCGACCGCAGGATTGCTCGCCAGGTCCTTCGATATGGCGCACGTGGACGAAGGCGCGTGGCTCCGGGGCCCGAAGGAGGAGCCGGACACGGTCCCGCGGCTCCTCGGCAAGCCGACGCCCTGCCTCGGGCGTGAGCGCGAGCTCGCGCAGCTCGAGGCCGAGTGGCGCCATTGCGTGGACGAGCCCTCCGCGAGCGCCGCGGTCGTCGTGGGCGCCCCGGGTCTCGGCAAGTCGCGCCTCGCCTGGGAGTTCCTCCGCTCCCTCACGGAAAACGGCGACGCAGCCGAGATCTGGATCGGCAGGGCCGATCCGATGGCCGCCGGCTCCGCGTTCGGCCTGCTGGCCCAGGCGCTGCGCCGCGCCATGGGCATCCTCGACTACGAGCCGCTGGAGGCGCGTCGGCGCAAGGTGCTCGCCCGGGTGGAGCGGCTCGGCGCGCTCGGGGCCAAGGCCCCGCACGTCGCGGCGTTCCTCGGCGAGCTCGTAGGGGCGAAGTTCCCCGACGTGGGCGATGTGCAGCTGCATACAGCTCGGCAGAGCCCGATGCTGATGAGCGATCGCCTCCGCGAGGTGTTCGAGGACTTCGTCTGGGCCGAATGCCAGCGGAGGCCGCTGATCCTCGTGCTGGAGGATCTGCACTGGGGCGACCTGCCCACGGTGACCCTCGTCGACGCCGCGCTCCAGCACGCCGGGAGCCTGCCGTTCTTCGTGCTGGCGCTCGCCCGTCCCGAGGTTCACGAGCTCTTCCCCACGCTCTGGACCGAGCGTCACGGGCTCCGGCTCCGCCTTGCGCCGCTGCCCCGGCGCGCGGGCGAGCGGCTCGTCCGGGAGGTGCTCGGCGATGCCATCGATGCCGACCAGGTCGAGCGGCTCGTCGCGCGCGCCGAGGGCAACGCGTTCGTGCTGGAGGAGCAGATCCGTGCCGTCGCCGAGGGCAGGAGCGCGGGGATGCCCGAGACGGCGCTCGCGCTGGTGCAGGCGCGGCTGGAGGCGCTGGGCATCGAGGAGCGGCGCGTGCTGCGGGCGGCGAGCGTCTTCGGCGACACGTTCTGGGAAGGCGGAGCCCGGGCCCTGGTGGGCGGTATGCCGGTGGCGCGGCAGCTCGCCGAGCTCGCCCGCCGGGAGCTCATCCGGCGGCGGCCCCAGGCGCGCATCGCCGGCGAGGTCGAGTACGAGTTCCGCCACACGCTGGTGCGGGAGGCCGCGTACGAGATGCTCACCGAGCGTGACCGCCGCGTCGGGCATGGCCTCGCGGGCGACTGGCTGGATCGGGCCGGCGGCGCCGACGCCATGGCCCTGGCGGAGCACTTCGAGGTCGGCGGGGTGCCGGCGCGGGCGGCGGACGCGTACCTGCGCGCGGCCGACGAGGCGCTCCGGGGTGGCGACCTCGCCGCGGTGATCGAGCGGGCCGACCGCGGCATCCGCTGCGGGGCGGCGCCAGAAGTCGCCGGCAGGCTCCGCCGGGCCCAGGCCGAGGCACACCTCTGGCGCGGGGATGTCTCCAAAGCCGTGGAGCGGGCCCTCGAAGCGGTCGAGCGGCTCGAGCGTGGCTCGACGGAATGGTTCTCGGCCATCACGCAGGTGGTCATTGCGTCCTTCAAGCTGGGCCGATTCGATGATATCGAGCGCTGGACAACCGTGGCTGCGGGCACTGTCGCGATGGCCGACGCGCAGAGCGTCAAGCTCATCTGTCTTGCGGCCGGCGCAGGGGTGCTGTCGACGGTAGGTCGCTACACGGAAGGGCGCGCGCTGCTCGACATCGTCGAGCGCGCGGGTGCGAATGCCGACTCGTTTGACGTCGAGGTCGCCGCGCACCTTCACGAGGCGCGCGCTTCTTATGCCATCTGTACGGGCGATCTCGCCGCCAGCGCGGGTGGTATGGAAGCCGCGAGCCTTGCCTTCGAGCAGGCCGGTGATCGCCGCAACGCCTGCGCCACACGCGCCAACTTGGGCGCTATCTATGGGGAACTCGGCGATTTTGAGAAGGCGGACTCGGCGCTGCGAGCAGCGCTGGCGGAGGCTGACCGGATGCACCTGCAGGAGCTGAAGCTCTCGGTGGAAGCGAACCTGGCGCAGGTCCTCGCGTGGCGCGGTCAGATGGCCGAGGCGCGGGCGCTCGCCGAGTCTGTTGCGGCGTCGAGCCGACAAGCGGGTCTGGTGCGCACGGAGCTCGCTGCTCACTGCTACCTTGCAAAGGTCGCCCTTGCCGGCGGCGACTTCGAGGCCGCCGACGACGAGGCGCGCGCCGCGGTCGCGCTCGCGCCGGGCGCCCCGACGCCCGGCGTCCATGCATACGCGGTCCTCGCGCGCGCGCTGCTGGGCCTCGGTCGCGTCGACGAGGCTGCCAGGACGGCCGCCGAGGCGAGCTCCATGCTGGAATCGTTCGGCACCCTCGAAGAGGGCGAGTCCCTCGTCCGCCTGACGTACGCCGAGGCGCTCGCCGCGAGCGGCCGGCACGCCGAGGCGAGCGCCGCCATCGCGTCGGCCAGGGACGCGCTGCTCGCGCGCGCCGAGAAGCTCAGCGACTCGACCTGGCGGGAGCGGTTCCTCCGCGACGTTCCGGACAACGCCCGCACGCTCGAGCTCGCGCGGCAGTGGCTCGGCGGCTGAGCGGCACATAAGGGCTCACCGGTCGACCTCTCCGTAAGCTCGCCGGTGCTGGTGATGTCGAGCTCCTGCCATCGTCGTCACGAAACCGCCGTTATCGGCGGGCGAGGCCGAGGCCTGGCAGAAAGCGCCCCACCTTCGCGCAGTACGCGGCGTAGGCCTCGCCGTGGGTGCGGAGCAGGTAGGGCTCCTCGACCGCGCGGACCTGGAGCTCGATCGCGGTGACCAGCGCCGCGAACGAGGCGAGCGCAGCGGCGTTCGGGAGGATCAGCGCCATCCCGAGCGCAGCCAGCATCATGAAGCTGAAGATGGGGTTCCGCACCACGGCGAACGGCCCTCGCGTCACGAGGCTCGTGCGCTCCGCCTCGCTCACGCCGATGCGCCACGACGCCCCCATCGCCCCCTGGGACCACAGCGTGCCGAGGATCCCTGCGAGGATCGCGGCGGCCCCGAGCCCGACGACGAGGCTGCCAGGCTCGGCGAGCGGCCCGATCCAGCCGGCGAGCTCCGCGACCGGGGCGGCCAGGCCGAGGAGGATCGCGACCGCAAAGAGCACGCCGCCGAGCCAGGGCAGCGATCCCGGCGGCCCCGAGATGCCGCGGAACCCCGTCGATCCCGTCGCGCGGCGCTGCCGGAGCGACCGCCATCCGAACGCGAGCGCCATGTAGACGCCGTACAGAACAAGGGCGAACCAGGGACGACCGATCATCTCCATCGCGGGCCTCCACCTCGCAAGGATCGACGGGCCGACCCCTCCAACCTTACGCCGATGCCGCGAGCCGACGCCGAGGCGGCTCGCGGAGGCCCGTCTCGCTGCGCCGCAAAATTTTCTGGGAGGGTTGAGAGAAGAGCCCGCCGTGAGCAGAATCGGAGGTGTCCATGGACCCCGACAAGCTGACCGGAGCGGCCCAGGCCGTGCGCGAAGCCCTGGCCGCTCAGCGCGGCGCGCTGCTGGAGAGCGTGCGACGCAGGGCCAGGGCAGGCGTCGATGCCGAGGAGGTGCTCCAGCGCGCCCTCGAGCGGGCGCTTGTCCGGAGCGACCAGGTGCGCGACCCGGCACGAGCCGCGGCGTGGGTGGGGCGGGTCGTGCGCAACGTCCTCCTCGACGAGCTGCGCAGGAAGCACGACGTGGCGCTCCCGGTCGATGAGCTCGAGCTTTCCTCCGTCGAGGAGGACAGCGTCGACTGCGGGTGCGTGCTCTTCCAGGCCGATCGATTGAAGCCCGAGTACGCGCTCATCTTGAAGCGCGTCATCGTCGACGGTGTCGCGGTCACGGAGGTCGCGGCCGAGCTCGGTGTCACGCCGGGCAACGCGATGGTGCGGCTGCACCGCGCCCGCAAGGCGTTGAGAGATCGCCTGGAGGAACACTGCGGGACGACGTCGGCGCGGTCCTGCTCGGAGTGCGGCTGCGACGAGCGAGGCTGCTGCCCGCAGGCTCCGTAGCTGGCAGGACGGACAGACGAGCATCGCCCCGCGCGAGCGGGGGGCGATGCTGGATGGCTGAGATCAGGCCCTGATCACGACTCGCGCAAGCAGCTCGTGAGCTGGCGTACGATGATCTCGCGGTAGATGGGATTGGCGATGACGAGGCCACCCTCCGCTGCGCGGCGCACGAGGCCCAGATCGACGGCGAATCGCCGGTCGGCCGAGGGTGCCGCCGGCGAGCATGGGCTCGATCACGGCGCGGACGCGCGGCTCGCGCAGCCGCTCGACAAGGCTGTCGAGGTGCGTGTCCTGCCGCTCGATGAGGATCTCCTTGGCGCGAACGACGTCCGCGGCGGTGATGGGCTGCGCGCGATCCTTGACCAGGACATCGACGAGCTGGCGGGCGAGCGCGTTGACGAGCCACGGCTGACCCTGGGTGAGCTCGAAGGCGCGATCCACGGCGCTCGACTGGAAGCCCTGGCCCGTCTCGGCCGTGTGCTGGGCATAAAGGGAGGCGACCTCGTCGCGGGTGAAGTTGTGCAGCGTGAGCGACTCGACCTTGATGTTGAACGGGCTCGAGGTGCCGAGTCGGTAGCCGCCGCCTCCGCCGGAGGCGACCTTGTAGTCGCGCACGTCGCGCACGTCGCGAAGGCCGACGAGCGCGAGCGCGTGCGGGAAGCCGTGGGGGCGACCGGGATAGCCGCTCCGGAGCTGGCGCAGGACGGAGATGAGCGTGATGTCCCGCAGGGCGTCGATCTCGTCGAGGAAGACGACGAGCGGTCGCGGCGCCGCCTGAGCCCAGGCCCCGAGCGCGGCGCCGATACGCTCGCCAGGGGGCGCGTCGGGGAACGGCGGCGGCTGGAGCTCGGCCGGCAGCTGCGAGCCGGCGAGGCCGCGCCACTCGCTCAGCATCGCGAGCTCCGCAGCACCGGGGTCGTCCGGAAAAGGGGCGCCGACATCCATCGAGACGCGGATCGCGACGTAACGCCCTTCGCGCGTGAGCGCCTGGGCGAGCGTCAGCAGCGAAGTCGTCTTCCCGATCTGCCGCGGCGCATACAGAACGAAGCAGGCTTTGCGGTCGATCAGGTCGCGTACGCCAGGCAGGCGCTCCTCTGGCGGGAGCATGTAGTGATCGGCCGGATTGCAGGGGCCTGCCGTGTTGAACCAGCGGGGCATCGCAGCGCGAGTCTAGAGAGCGGAGCACGAGGTGGCCAGCGTGCCCTGGTGGTGGCGTTCGCCCGTCGTTCGCGAACCTGGACACCCGGTTACCAGAACGCGTTGTGGTCGCCGGCATCCCCGGACACCCGGGTACCAGAACGCGTTGTGGTCAACGACGTCCCCGGACGCCCGGGCACCAGAACGCGTTGTGGTCACCGGCGTCCCCGAACGCCCGGCACCAGAACGCGATGTGGTCACCGGCGTCCCCGGACGCCCGCCACCAGAACGCGTTGTGGTCGCCGGCGTCCCCGGACGCCCGGACACCAGAACGCATTGTGGTCGCCGGCGTCCCCGGACGCCCGCCACCTCAACGCGTTGTGGTCGACCCAGGAGCCAGGTCCCCGAAATCGCCCAACTTTTTACGCTGACGTGATCTGAATCACGAATCTGCCGGCCGCGCCACCCCCGCGCCGCTCGCGGGGCCCGCCCTGCGAGCCCCGCTCACCCGCTCGCCCTCACTTCGTGGCGAGCTTCGTCAGGTCGAGCATTTCGTCCACGTCCGGCACCACCACCAGGTCGCACCGGCGGTTCTTCTGCTTGCCGGCCGGCGTGGTGTTGTCCGCCACGGGGTCCGTGTCCGCGAACCCGGCCGCGCTCCAGTGCCGCGTCGGCAGACGGCCGTCCTTGCCGATGAGGAACAGCAGCACGGACCGCGCCCGCATCAGCGAAAGCCCCCAGTTGTCGAAGAAAGGGCCGTTCTTGTACGGCTGGCTGTCCGTGTGCCCCGCGACCTGGTAGTCGCGATCGACAAGCGACTTGTCGCCCCGGATGACGTCCGCGATCTTCTTCAGGATCTCCTGGCCGTCCTTGCTCAGGCTGTCCTTCCCGGAGTCGAACAGCACGTCCCCGGGCAGCGAGATGACCATCCGGTTCCTGCGGACCCGCACCTCCAGGCCGAGCTTGGTCAGCTCCTCGAGCTTCTTCCGGAGCAGGTCGAACCGCGCCTGGATCGCCTCCAGCTGCTTCGCGCGCGCCTTGTACTCCGCCAGCGCCTTCTCGCGGTCCTCCAGCGTCGAGCTCATCTTCGAGATGTCGGCGCCCTGGTCCGCGAGCTTCTTCTCGAGCTCCTCGACGCGCTGCTTCGCGTCGGCGAGCTCCTTCTCGAGCTCCGCCTCCCTCTTCTGGCTCCGCTTCTGGAGGTCGTTGTACTTGCCGAGCTGCGCCTTCCACTCCTGCTCGGAGTGGCCGCAGCCCGCGGCGAACAGCGACGACAGCACGAGGGGTAGTGCAATGAGTGTCCGGTTCATGAGCGCTTTCTCCATGGCTCCGTCCCGCGGAGCGGGATGCTGCGGGCGGGAGCCTCGCTCAGCTCGGCCGAGAGATCCAGAGGAGAGGACGGCGAGATCCGCCCGTCCACGCGGCCCTCCGCCGCAGGACAGGGCGGATCAGGGCTTCGGCGGCGGAGGCGCGAGCGGCAGCGGAGCCGCCGGCGGCGCTGCCCGAGGCGGCGCTGCCGGCGCGGCGGGCGGCGCTGCCTGCGCGGCGGGCGGCGCTGACGGCGCCGCCGGCGACGGCGCCGCCGCCCCCGGCTCCGCGGACGCCTGCTGCGGCTTCTTCACCGAGTGCACGATGACGAACTCGACGCGCCGGTTCTTCTGGCGGCCCTTGGCGGTCTTGTTGTCGTCGATCGGCTTGTCCGGGCCGTAGCCCCGCGCCACGAGCCGCGCCCGGTCGACGCCCTTGCTCGCGAGGTAAGCGACCACCGCCTCGGCGCGCCGCTGCGAGAGCGATCGGTTCATGTCCGCCGGCCCGGCGTCGTCCGTGTGGCCAGCGACCTCCACCTTGAAAATTTCCGGGTGGATGCTCAGCGCCGACACCACGGCGTCGAGCACCGCGAAGCTCTGCGCGCCCTGGATCTTGTCGTTGTTGAGCGCGAACTCGACCCGCTGGAGGATCTTGATGTCCTCGTCGCCGACCTGCACCAGGCTCGCGCCGCGGTCCGGGCAGCCGTCCAGGTCCTCGACGCCGTTCAGGTTCTCCGGCTGCTTCGGGCACCGGTCCTTGTCGTCCGGGATCCCGTCCCCGTCGCTGTCGGGGAGCTCGTCGGGGCAGCCGTCCTCGTCCTTGAAGCCGTTCTTCACCTCGGGCTGGTCGATGCACTCGTCCTGCTGGTCGAGCACGCCGTCGCGGTCGTTGTCCGGGTCGGGGCAGCCGTCCTCGTCCTCGAACCCGTCGGTGTCCTCGGGCGCGTCGGCGCACTTGTCGACCCGGTCCGGCACGCCGTCCTCGTCCTTGTCGGGGCAGCCGTAATGCGCGGGCAGGAGCACCCGCCCCGCCTGATCCGGGCACTTGTCCTGCGCGTCGGGGACCCGATCCTTGTCGCGATCCGCCACCTCGTCGGGGCAGCCGTCCTTGTCGTCGAGCCCGTTGATCACCTCCCCCTTCGCCGGGCAGCGGTCGCTCTCGTCCGGGATGCCGTCCCCGTCGCCGTCGTCCTCGGGGCAGCCGTCCTCGTCGGCGATCCCGTCGCGGTCCTCGGGCAGCGCGGGGCACTGGTCCGCCGCGTCGCCGACCCCGTCGGCGTCCCCGTCGCCGGGCTCGTGCACGAAGATGATCCCCGCGATGCCGCGCGCCACGGGCACGCCGATGCCCTCGACCACGCCCGCGCCGCCGCCGACCGTGAACACGAGGCCGAGGTCGCGCGGGGCGATCTGGAGCGCGCCGTCGACCTCGAGCGAGTTCGTGCCGCCCTGCGCGCTGAACTGCGTCGCGCCGTACCCCTCGGCGAGCACGCGGAGCGCCGGGGTGATCTGGTAGCCGAGCGCCCCGCCGTACCGGAACTCGACCGGGCCGACCTCGGTCGAGGCGATCCGCGCCGCCTCGGGGAGCAGCTTGCCGCGCAGGTTGAGCCCGAACGAGAGCGGCCCCGCGCTGCCGTCCACGATGAGGCGCAGCCCCGCGGTCACCGGCGACGAGCTGCCGAGGTAGCTCCCCTCGCTCGTCGCGTGCCCGAGCGGGAAGCTCACGTCGGCGGCGGCGCCGAGCACCAGCGGATCGCGCGGCCCGCCGAAGAACCGCACCTTGGCCTCGAGCGTCGGGTCGCCCGCGCCGAACGCCTTCAGCCCCTCCGCGGCCGCCGCGCCGGTGGCGGCGTCGACCCCCTGGCCGCTCACGTACGCGACCGGGAAGCGCAGGCCGGCCTGGAGCCACGACGTCGGCGTGATCGAGGCCAGCAGGTTCCCGGTCAGCATGTCCGAGATGACCGGCAGCTCCCGGTGGTCCCGGGCGTCCGGGGACGAGCAGTCGGTCGTCGAGACGCAGCTCTCGAGGACGAACGGCTCCCGGGCGTAGTCGAACATCAGGCCGGCCGTGATCCCGAGCGACGCCTCCATCCGGGCGCCCTCGACGCTCAGGTAGTTCTTCGAGCCCGGCGCCGGCTCGAACCGCTGCACCGAGAACTCCCCCTCGCGGACCGCCTCCTGCGCGCGCGCCGCGCCCGAGGCGAGCCCCACCCCAGCGCCCATGATCGACAGCAGACACAGCGCTCGCAGCGTTCTCATCTATCCCCTTTCAGGCATCTTCCCGGTCGGTGAGCCTCCGGCAGCGCACGGCCGTTCCAGGATGGACGTTCGCTGGGACGGAGGCGCTTCGCGCGGACGGTGAGGCGAGTACGGCAGCCGGCGCGCGCGGCGGCATCCAACGCAACGCGGTGGATGTTCCCGGATCATGCGCAGAATTCCAAGAGGGCTCAAAGAAGCCGCTGCATGCGGTCGGGGACGCCGGGACGGGCGCGGTCGGGGCGCGCGGTCGGAGACGCCGGGACGGGCGCGGTCGGGCGCGCGGTCGGGGGCGCGGTCGGGGGCGGCGGGACGGGCGCGGTCGGGGGCGGCCGGGGTGGCGCCGGGCGCGCGCGCGGCAGGGCGCCGGCTCGGGGGCGCCCGGGGGCGTTCCGGGGGGCGGGTTCCAGGGGTCGGGGCCGAGCGGCGCCTTGACCACACAAGCCGGGCATGAGACATCGGCGCCCGGCCTCCGGGCCGCCGAGAGCTCGGAACATCAACCTCATCCTGCGCGCGGGGCCAAACGCGCGAACGAAACCAAGCAGATGCCCATCTCGTCGCGGTCTACGGGAACGTCGTGCAGCCCTGGCACCCCTCGCCGTCGCCTCCGGTCGGGCCTCGCGCTCGCGCTCGTGCTGGGCGCGTCCTCCGCGTCCGCCCAGCCGGCGCGCCGGCCGGCCCAGCCGCCGGCGGCGCCGCCGCCCGCCGGGCAGCCCGGCGCTCCTGCTCCGCAGCCCGGCGCCGCACCCGCCCAGCCCGGCGCGGCCACCGCGGCCCCCGCGCAGCCCGGCGCGGCGCAGCCCGGCGCGGCGCAGCCCGGGGCGGCCACCGCGCCGCCGGCGCAGCCCGGCGCGGCGCAGCCCGGGGCGACCCCGGCGCAGCCCGGCGCGGCGCCGGTCGGCGGCAGCGACGTGGAGGCGCTCGAGCCCCCGGCGCCGACGCGCGAGCCGCTCATGCCGCCGGCCGACGCGGCCGCGCCGGCCGCGCCCCAGCCGGCCAGGCCGGCCGCGTCGGAGGGGCCCGCGGCGGCCGCCGAGGGGACGGAGCGGAAGGCGACCCAGGGGGAGATCGGCGCCCGGCCCAGCGAGGTGTACGCCGAGGACTGGTGGTCCCACGCGCGGCCGACGTTCGAGTTCCACGGCTACTACCGGCTCCGGTGGGAGCTCTTCAACAGCTTCGCCCTCGGCCGCGTCGACCCGCGCAACGCGGCGCTCTGGCCGCAGCCGGCCGACAACTCCTACGACTCGAGCCACTTCGTCAACCTCTGCGACCCGAGCGAGACCACGAGCGGCGGCTCGCGCGATTTCCACTGGTGCAAGAGCGACACCCAGGCCGGGGCGAACATGCGCTTCCGGCTCAACCCCGAGCTGCACATCAGCGACAACCTGCGGATCCTCTCGCAGGTCGATCTCCTCGACAACGTCGTGCTCGGCTCGACCCCGGAGGGCTACACGAACCAGCCGAGCGGGCGCATCCGCGGCGGCTACGACGTCGCCCGCCGGGGCGGGTACTCGCCGCTCGGGGCCTTCTCCAGCACCCAGTGGGCGCCGAGCGCCGGCATCAACTCGACCAGGGACTCGATCTCCGTCAAGCGGATCTGGGGCGAGTACATGACCCCCGTGGGCCTCCTGCGCTTCGGCCGGATGCCGAACCACTGGGGCCTCGGCATGGTGGCGAACAGCGGCGATGGGCACGACTCCGACTACCAGTCGACCGTCGATCGGCTGATGTTCGTCACGGGGATCAAGAAATACGACCTCTACTTCGCCGGCGCGTGGGACTGGGCCAACGAGGGCGCGACGAGCGCCTCCCTCCAGGAGCTCGAGGGCCAGCCCTACGACCTCGCCCAGTCCGATGACGTCGATCAGTACGTGTTCGTCGCCGTCCGCCGCAAGAACCCGGAGCTCCAGAAGCTCGAGCTCGCCCGCGGCAACGCGGTCATGAACGGCGGCGTCTACTTCGCCTACCGGAAGCAGACCCTGGCGAACGACAACACCGGCAGCGGCGGCGAAGACAAGACCGCCTCGCTCGGCCAGACCATCGACAACGTCGCGAGCGGGTACGTGCACCGGGGCGCGGAGATGGTCATCCCCGACGTGTGGTTCCAGCTCCTCTACAAGAAGTTCCGCTTCGAGCTCGAGGCGGCGATGATCTACGGGTCCCTCGACCTGCGCGGGCAGGACGAGAGCGATTACGCGAACGCCCTCTCGCCGGAGGACACGGGCTGGGGCGTCCGGCAGTTCGGGATCGCGACCCAGGCCGAGCTCACCGAGATGGAAGGCCGCCTGCGGATCCATTTCGGCTTCGGCTACGCGACCGGAGACGACGACGTGCCCTCCCTGAAGCCCGTCGGCGAGGGGGGCATGGACCCCCAGAACTCGACCGATCGCACCTACTCGACCTTCCGTTTCCACCCGGATTACCGCGTCGACCAGATCCTGTTCAGGAACATCCTGTCTCGGGTCCAGGGGGCCTATTACTTCCGCCCCGGCGTGGACTGGGACTTCGCTCGTGACAAGAACGGCCAGCGCGCCGGCCTCGGCGCCGCGGCCATCTGGAGCCGCGCCTCGGAGTTCGTGCAGGCGCCCGGGAACGCCAGGGATCTCGGCATCGAGCTGAACGGGCAGCTGTACTTCCAGTCGAAGGACGGGACGCTCAACGACGATCCCGACAAGATGGGCGGCTTCTACACGGCGGTGCAGTACGGCGTGCTGTTCCCGCTCGGTGGGCTCGGCCAGCTCCAGGGGGAGAAGAACCTCCAGCCGATCGATCTCGAGACCGCACAGACGGTGCGCTGGTATCTCGGTATCCTCTTCTGAGCTGGTCAGCCGATTTCTGAGCTGGTCAGCCGATCCAGGCTCAGCCGTGGCAGTGTGTCTGGAAATAAGCGCTCCGGGCGGTAGACCGGAGCGCTCCGGCGTGTGACGACGACGTCTGCCGGGCTCGTCACGCCTCCTGCATGAGCCATCGCGGGCCAAAGGGGCCTTGATCTCGCGACCGTCCTGGCCAAGGATAAGACCGTCTGGACGCCAGGCGCGTCGCGAGACTTCCGTGGATCACCGAGGAGAGCGAGGGGCGAGAGCCGCCGATCTCCGGAGGGACGTGATGGTTCGTCGTCTCTTCATTGCGATGTTCTTGGCGACTTCGATGGTTTTCGGCGCGACGTCCCTGTCGAGCGCGCAGGACGCCGACACCTCCGCTTTCCGCGACATCGCCGTCGGCAAGGACTACCGGCTGAGGGTCGCGGCGGCGCTGGCGCTCGGCCGCTCGAAGAGCCCGGGCGCGAGGCCCGCCCTCGAGAAGGCGCTCAAGGATCCGCACCCGGCGGTGCGCGCCTCGGCCGCGGCCGCGCTCGGCGCGCTCGGTAACCCCGCGGCGGTCCCGGCGCTCAAGGCGGCGCTCACCGTCGAGTCCACCCCCAGCCAGAAGCGCCCGATCCAGGCGGCCATCGAGCGGCTCTCCAAGTTGTCCGCGAAGGCGCGCTTCCTGGTCAGCCTGGGCAAGTTCGAGAACCGCTCGGGCGTGAAGGACGCGATGCTCGGGTCGCTCCTCAAGCAGCAGACGCGCAACCGGGTGATGCAGTTCGCCGACATCGAGATCGTGGCCGACGGCGCGGACGTGGCGGCGGAGGGCAAGAGCCGCAAGCTGCCGGCGTTCACGCTGGACGGCTCGGTCACGCACCTGAGCAAGCGCCACGGGGCCGACGGCATCGGGTATGCGGCCAAGGTCGAGTTCGTGATCCGCGAGATGCCGAGCCAGACGCTGAAGGGCTCGATGACCGGATCGGCCCAGGCGGTCGCCGAGGCGCGGCGCGCCAGCGGCCGGCGAGAGCTCGCCCAGCTGCAGACCGACGCCGTCGCGGGAGCGATCGAGAGCGCGCTGCAGCGGGCGCCGCTCGCCCTCGAGGCCGCCTCGGGCAGCAGCGTCGTCCCCGCCGGCCGCTGACCCGGCGCGCCGCGGGCGCTCGACCAGCGCGCGGCGGTCCTCGACCGCCGCGTGCGGCGCTCGACCAGCGCGCGGCGGTCCTCGACCGCCGCGTGCGGTGCTCGGGCAGCGCGCCGCGGCGCTCGATCGGCCGGCGCCCGCGCCGGCGGGGGTCGACCCGGGCCTCCGGCCGCCGCGGCGGCGGCCGGGCTCGCCCCCTCGAGCGGGCGGATGCCGCTCTCCGGTCGTGCTAGACCGCGCCTCCTCCTATGCCCATCGCAACGCCTGCCAGCTCCGATCTGATCCGACGCACGTTCCTCGAGTTCTTCGCCCAGCGCGGGCACGAGGTCGTCCCGAGCGCGCCGCTCCTGCCGCAGAACGATCCGACGCTGATGTTCGTGAACGCGGGTATGGTGCCGTTCAAGGACGTCTTCACGGGCAAGGACAAGCGCCCCTACCAGCGCGCCGCCTCGAGCCAGAAGTGCATCCGGATCAGCGGCAAGCACAACGACCTTGAGAACGTCGGCGTGACCGCGCGCCATCAGACGTTCTTCGAGATGCTCGGCAACTTCAGCTTTGGGGACTACTTCAAGGAAGACGCGATCGCCTTCGCGTGGGAGCTCCTGACCAAGGTTTACGACGTCCCCCCGTCGCGGCTCGTGGTCACCATCTACAACGGCGAGGGGGGCTTTCCGGCCGACGACGAGGCCGCGGCGATCTGGCGCAAGGTCACCGGCTTCGGCGACGATCGGATCCTGCGGCTGGGCCTCGCCGACAACTTCTGGACGATGGGCGACGTCGGCCCGTGCGGCCCCTGCTCGGAGATCCACTTCTTCCACGGGAACGAGCCCGACGTCTCGCGCTTCGGCGAGGAGCCGCGCATCGACGGCACGGGCTGGACCGAGATCTGGAACAACGTGTTCATGCAGTACGAGCGCGCCGAGAAGGACGGCCCGCTCGTGCCGCTGCCGGCGCCGAGCATCGACACCGGCATGGGCCTGGAGCGGATCGCGAGCGTGCTCCAGGGCGTGACGGCGAACTACGACACCGACCTGCTCCGGGGGCTCGTCGACAAGGCCGCGGAGCTCAGCGGCAAGCCGTACACCGGCGGGAGCGCCGACGACGACGTGTCGATGCGGGTCATCGCCGATCACGCGCGGACGACCGCGTTCCTGATCGCCGAGGGCGTGATGCCCGAGCGGCAGCGGCGCGAGTACGTGCTCCGCCGGGTGATGCGCCGCGCGATCCGCCACGGGCACCGGCTCGGGATCGATCGGCCGTTCTTGCACGAGGTCGCGCTCGAGGTGGTCCGCCGGATGGGCGAGACGTACCCGGAGCTGCGCGATCGGCGCGAGCTCATCGCCCGCGTCACCGAGGACGAGGAGATCCGCTTCCGCTCCACGCTGAAGCGCGGGATGAAGATCCTGGACGAGCGCTTCGACGAGATGCGCTCGTCGGGCGAGAGGACGCTCCCGGCCGCCGCGGCGGCCGATCTCTACACCACCTACGGATTCCCGCTGGATCTGACGCAGGTCATCTGCGCCGAGTCGAACTTCGACGTCGACGTCCAGGGGGCCGAGGCGGTCATCCGCGGCGCCGCCGAGGCGGACGGCCCGATCGATCCGAACGCCGCCGTGGACGCCGCGCACCGCGAGGCGCGCGCGAAGCTCGCGCAGCCGGTGGTCTTCACGGGCTACGAGCGCGAGGAGGGCGACAGCGAGATCGCCGCGATCCTCCGGGTGGAGGTGCAGGGCGAGGGCGACCGGGCGCGCAAGGTGCGGACGCTGGTGGAGCGCGCGGAGGCGGGGGAAGCGGTCGAGATCGTCGTCCGCGAGACGCCGTTCTACGCCGAGTCGGGCGGCCAGGTCGGCGACAGCGGCGAGCTGACGGCGGACGGGGCGCGCGTGGAGGTGAAGGACGCGCAGAAGCCGGTCGCGGGGCTCGTCGTGCACGAGGGCGTGGTCCGCGAGGGGGCGATCGCGGTGGGCCAGCGCGTCCACCTCGAGGTGGACCACGCGGCGCGGTCGGCGACGCGCCGCAACCACTCGGCCACGCACGTGCTGCACTGGGCGCTGCGCAAGGTGCTCGGGGAGCACGCGCAGCAGAAGGGCTCGCGGGTCGGCCCGGACATCCTCCGCTTCGACTTCACGCACAACCGGCCCCTCACCCGCGAGGAGATCGCGCGGATCGAGGACCTCGTGAACGAGAAGGTCCTCACGAACGCGAAGGTGACGACCGAGATCCTGCCGATGGACGAGGCGCGGCGGCGGGGCGCGATGGCGATCTTCGAGGAGAAATACGGCGACACCGTGCGGATGCTCACGATGACGCCGGAGGTGGTGGAGCTCTGCGGCGGCACGCACGCGCGCGCGCTCGGCGACATCGGGCTGTTCAAGATCACGAGCGAGGGCGGCGTGGCCGCGGGGGTGCGCCGGATCCTCGCGTCGACGGGGCTGAACGCGCTCGCGTACGCCCGGGGCGTCGAGGCCGAGCTCGCGCGGGCGCGGCAGGTCGCGAAGGCGCAGGGCGGCGATCTGGCCGAGAAGATCGGGAAGATCGTGGCGCACGAGCGGGAGCTCGAGAAGAAGGTCGCGGACCTCGAGCGGCGGATCCTGGAGGGCGCCGGCCCCGCGCAGGGCGGGGGCGGCGGCGGCATCGACGCGATGCTGGAGGGCGCGCGGGAGATCGGCGGGATCAAGGTGCTCGCGCGCCGGGTGCCGGACGGCACCAACCCGGGCGCGCTGCGCGACTTGGCGGAGAAGCTGCGCGACAAGCTCGGCGATCGCGCGGCGGTGCTGCTCGGCGCGGCGGTGGGCGACAAGGCGCAGCTCGCCGTGATGGTCTCCAAGCCGGCGACCGAGCGGCTCAAGGCCGGGGAGCTGATCAAGCCGATCGCCCGCATCGTGGGCGGCTCCGGCGGCGGGCGCCCCGACATGGCGCAGGCCGGCGGGACCGACGTCGCGCAGCTCGACGCGGCGATCGCCGCGACGTACGTCGAGGTCGAGCGGGCGCTCACCTCGTAGCGCGCGGCGGCGCGCGAGGAGCCCCCGCCGGGGCGGTGGCCCAATCGGCCCCCGGAGCGATTCCCATGAAGACGGGAAAACAGGAAGATCATTGATCTTTCCTTCCCCGCCTTCCCGCCTTCATGTTCACATCCGGCCATCACCCTCGTGAGGGGGGAGGCGAGGGCGGCGCGCCCGGGGGAGGGGGGCGCCGCCGCGATCAGGAGTCACGCCATTTGGTGCGGGCGAGCGGGAGCAGCGTTGAGGCTTTCCCGCGCTTGCCGTGGCGCGTCGGCAGGCGCACGGGCTCGCCCGGCGCGGGCGCCGGCGGCCGCGCGCCGCGGGCGTGGGCGCCGATGGTCGCGCGCACGATCGGCGGCAGGAACACGGACTCCAGGTCCACGCGCGCGAGCGCGGCCGCGACCGTGGCGATGCGATCGGGCAGCGACGCATTGGCGTCGACCAGGATGACCCGGCGGCCGAGCACGGTGCAGAGCCCGCCCCGCGGATTGCGCGCGTCCGACAGGTGCGGATCGAACGCTTCCATCCGGACGGCGATGCCGACCCGGTTGGCCGCCAGGGTGAGCTCATCGAGAAGCCGCGAAAGCTCCACCCACGCAGCGTAACCCCCTTATCCGGCAGATGGCAAAGCGCAAAAGCGATGTTGCCGCCGCTCTGTTGTCGCCGCGCCGCGCCGGCGGCGCGGTGTCGTGGTCGCGCCGGCGGCGCGGTGTCGTGGTCGCGCCGGCGGCGCGGTGTCGCCGGGGCGCGCCGCGCCGCGCCGCGCCGCGGCGCGGCGGCGGCGCCCTGGCCGGGAGGGCTCTCCCGCTCTCGGCGCGCCTCATTCCCGTCCTCGGCGCGCTCCTGCTCTCGCGCTGGCCGGCGTGGCGCGCCACGTCCAATCGCGTTCTCCATCATCGCAGCTCGCGCCGCGGCCGCGCGGGAGCCGCCGCGCCCCGCGATGAGCGCTAAGCCCATCTCCCGCTCCCATATCCCGTGCTCCGGACTGGCCGACAGCCGATCACGGGCGACATCGATGCTCGCGCGCGGCCCGCGCCCCGCGCCGGTCGCGCTCTCGCCCCCGCCGCACGCCCGCTTTCGCGCGGTAGGCGCGGGCTTCGCGCCGGCCGCGCCCTGGTTCCAGCCCCAGAGGTCGTCCAGCGGCTTATCTTGAGCCAGATCGCGCGGCCCGTTGACCGCGGCGCTCGAGCATGCTACGAGCAGGCCGTTCCGCGCGTCGTGGCCGAGTGGGAGCGAATGTGCGTTTCCCGGCTGCGGTGGGGTATCCCGCGCGCTTCGTCAGCCACTGTGGACGGGGCGGCCGCGATGGGGACGACGAGGGCGCCCGCCGGGCGGCGCGCCCCGAAGGGCGAACAAAATGACGTTCACGGATGCAGCCGCCGAGGTGCTTCGCCTCATCGGTAGACCGCTTCACTATAAAGAGATCACCGATATCGCGATCGAGAAGAACCTCCTTAGCCACGTTGGCAAGAGCCCAGAGGTCACGATGGGCGCCCGCCTGGCGGCGACGCTGAAGAAGGACACGGCGGACAACCCCCTGGTGCGGGTGAAGCCGGGCGTCTTCGCGCTGCGCGAGTGGGACGAGAAGACGATCAAGTCCGGGCTCGACGGGAAGAAGGGGAAGCGCGGCGGGAAGCCCGAGGCGGCCAAGGCGCGCAAGGACGAGGAGCAGCCGACCCTGTTCGAGACGGCCGCGGACGACGAGGCGGTGGAAGAGAGCGACTCGGGGGCTCTCGCGGCCGAGCCCGAGGTGGAGGCCGAGGCGGCCGACGTCGAGACCGAGGCCGCGGGCGAGGCGGCGCAGGCCGCGCCCGCGCTCGACGACGAGGAGGACGAGGACGAGGCGCTCGTCGCCGCGCCCGCCGCCGCCGCCGCGATGAACGGGGTGGAGATCCCGGCAGCGCGCGAGCCCGTGCCGCCGCCGGCGCCCTCGTCCCCGCGGGCCGCCGGCGCGTACCTCGACGAGGAGGACGGCGAGCTCGAAGACGCCGAGCCGCCGGGCCCGGACGAGGCGATGCGGGCGGAGGCCGTCGCCGGCGCCGCGGAGCTCTTCGACGAGGAGGACGACGACGATCAGCCGATCCTCGGCGGTGAGGACCGCGCCACCCCCGGCTCGTCGGGCGAGCAGGGCGAGGGCCGCCGCCGCCGCCGCCGCCGCCGGCGCGGCCGCGGGACCGCGGAGGCCAGCGCGAGCCCCGGTGGGCTGCCTTCTTATGTCGCGACGCCGGTGTTCGAGGCGCGCCGCGAGAACGGCCGCGAGCCGCCGCGCTCCGACCGGACCGAGCGCTCCGACCGGACCGAGCGCTCCGACCGGACCGAGCGCTCCGACCGGACCGAGCGCTTCGACCGCGTCGAGCGCGTCGAGCGCGCCGAGCGCGCCGAGGGCTTCGGCGCCGAGCCGGTCTACCGCGGCCCGCAGGTGATCGAGCTCACGGGCGGTGAGGGGCACGCGCTCGACGACCTGGCCGGCCGCGATCTGGCCGACGCCGTCGCGGGCATCCTCTCGACCTTCGATCGGAACGCGGGCGCGGTGTCGCTCCGGCAGATCGCGGAGACGGCGCAGCGCCGCGGCCGGCTCGCCGGGGACGTGCAGCTCGTGCAGTCCCAGGTCGCGGCCGCCGTGCGCGCCGACAACGCGCGCCGCACCGCCGCGGGGCAGCGGCCCCGCTTCCGCTTCGCCGGCGGCCGGATCGCGCTGACCGACTGGCTGCTCCCGGGCGACCTGGCGCGGCTGGAGCAGGAGGCGCTCGCCGCCGTGGAGCGCTACCGCGACGCCGCGCGGCGCGCCTTCGCGCGCAAGCTCTCGGAGCTCCCGGGCCACGCCTTCGTCGAGATCTGTGTCCTCGCCCTCGAGCGCATCGGCCTCGGCCAGCTGCGCGCGGTGCGCCGCGCCGGGGCGCCGGGCGGCGAGAGCCACTTCTCCGGGGCGCTCCGCACGGCGGGCGACGAGATCAAGCTGGCGCTGGTCATCCGGCGGGACGGCCGCGAGGTCGGCCGCGAGCGGGTCACCGAGCTGCGCGGCTCGCTCCACCACTACGGCCCGGCGACCGCCGGCTGGATCCTGACCGCCGGCCAGATGCTCTCCGGCGCGCGCGAGGAGGCCGCGATCCCCGGGACCGCGCCCATCTCCCTCTTCGACGGGCTGGCGGTGGCTCGCGTCTGCGAGGACAACGACGTCGCCGTCCTCCGCGCCCGCCTGCCGGTCGCGATCCCCGACGTCGATCTCCTCGAGGCGCTCCGGGCGTCCTGATCTCGGCCGCGCGTCTCCGGCCGGGGCTCGCTCCGGCCGGGCGCGCGGCGCCCCTCTTCGGCTCCCTCGCCGCTTCCGCGGTTGACGGGCTCCGCGATCCTTGTCAGCGTCCGCGCCCATGCGCCATCGCGCGATCGCCTGGGCCGCGACCCTCGCCGTGCTCGTGACCGGCTGTGCCGCCGTGGATCCGCCGCCATCCCGGTTCCCGACCGCCGACGCGGCGCTCGCCCGGATGAAGGACACGTATGCCTGCGTGAACGGCGTCCAGGGCACCGCCAAGATCGACCACTTCTCGCGTCAGGGGAGGATCCGCGGTGACGTGTACATCCTGGCGGTCAATCCCGATCGGGTCCGCTTCGATGTGGTGAGCCCCTTCGGCGCGACGCTCTACACGCTCACGTCGAATGGCACCCTGTTCCAGATGCTCGATGTCGGGGAGAAGCAGCTTTTGCACGGGCCCGCGACCGCGTGCAACCTGGCGCGGCTCACTCAGGTGCCCATCCCCGGGCACGCGCTCGTCTCGCTCCTCCGCGGCGAGGCGCCCGTGCTCGCCCACGAGCCACACGGCGCCTCGATCGCCTGGGACGGCGACGGCTTCTACCGAGTGCTGATCCAGAGCACCCGCGACGCGATGGAGGAGATCCACCTCGAGCCGCGCCCGGACGACTGGCGCCTGCCGTGGAGCCAGCAGCGCTTGCGCGTCCGGCAGGTCCGGGTCGCGCAGCGGGGGATGGACCTCTATCACGCCGAGCTCAGCAATCACGGGGTCATCCGCACCGCGCCGCCGCGCGTCGACCCGGAGGGGATCGACGATCCGATCCCGCCGAGCGGCGGCGCCTGCGAGGCCGAGGTCCCCCGCTCGATCCGCATGCGGGTGCCCAACACGGAGGACGACGTCATCTTTCAATACAAGGAGGCGAAGTGGAATCCGCCTCTCCTCTCCGGGGCGTTCACCCAGCCGATCCCCGGCGGCGTCGTCCGCCGTTATGTCGACTGCCAGGACTGAGTCCGCGCGCTCAGGCGGTCCCTGAGGGAGCCACAAACCAACTGCGCACCTCGCGGGGGCGCCGGCCGCCGGCCTGCTGTGCTCGCCAGACGGCATGGACGCCGCTCGCTCGAACGTCTAGATCTGCCCAATTCACCTCGCCTCGGCGGGAGGAGTCGGCGATGGACGTCGAGCCGGGAACGATCGTCGGCGAAAAGTACCGCCTGGAGAAGCCGCTCTCGCGCGGGGGGATGGGCTCCGTGTGGGCGGCGCGGCACGTCCAGCTGGGCGCGCCGGTGGCGATCAAGTTCATGGACCCGGAGCACGCGGCCTCGCCCGAGTTCCGCGCGCGCTTCTACCGCGAGGCGCGCACCGCGGCGAACCTCGAGAGCCCGCACGTGGTGAGCGTGCAGGACTACGGGATCCAGGGGAGCGTCCCGTACCTCGTCATGGAGCTGCTCCGGGGCGAGGACCTCAGCCGCCGCCTGCGGCGGGTCCGCCGCATCCCCCTCGCGGACGCGGCGCGCATCGCCGTCCAGACCGGCAAGGCGCTGCGCCGCGCGCACGAGTCCGGGCTCGTCCACCGCGACCTCAAGCCTGGCAATCTGTTCCTCGCGCGCGTCGACGACGACGAGGAGATCGTCAAGGTCCTCGACTTCGGCATCGCCAAGCAGCTCGCGGGCAAGCTCCTCAGCGGCGAGACCACGAAGACCGGCGAGCTCCTGGGCTCGCCGTTCTACATGAGCCCGGAGCAGGCGCGCGGCGACAAGGACCTCGACGCGCGCAGCGATCTCTGGTCGCTCGGGGTCATCCTCTTCCGCGCGGTCACGGGCAAGCTCCCGTTCGAGGGCGACGTGCTCGGCGCGGTCCTGTCGCGGATCCTCGTGGAGCCGATCCCGCTGGCGACGCAGCTCGCGAGCGATCTGCCCGCCGAGCTCGACGGGTTCTTCCTACGCGCGCTCTCGCGCGAGAGGTCCCAGCGGTTCCAGTCGGCGCAGGAGATGGCGCACGCCTTCGTGGCCGCCGCGGGCGACCTCGGCATCCCGCTGCCCGCGCCCTCCGTGCCGCGGCCCCCGCCCGCCGCGTCGCGCACGGGGACGCTGCTCGGGCTGTCGCCGGCCGGCGCCGCCGAGCTCTCGGGGCCGGGCGACGTCGGCGCGCTCTCGTGGTCCGAGGGGTCCGAGGATCGGGGCGCGGCCCCGCGGGAGGACGCGCTCACGCCGCTGCCCGATCCGTCCCAGCCCGGCACGCTCACGGCCGCCGCGGCCGGCGAGGTCCGCGACGCCCGCAGGCCGCGCGCGAGCGCGACGCGGCGCTGGCTGCTGGCGTGCGGCGCGCTCTTCGTGCTCAGCGGGACGGCCGCGCTCACGGCGCTGCGCCCCGTCGGCCAGGAGGGCGCTGGCGCCGTGGTCGCGCCGGTCGAGCCCGCGCTTGTCGAGCCCGCGCCGGCGATCACGGCGCCGCCGGTGGAGGTCGCCCGCGCGTCGACGCCCGTGGCGGATCGCCTGCTCGTCCCCGAGAGCGCGCCGGCCGTGGACACGGCGCCGCCCTCGCCGGCGCCCTCGGGCACGGCGGCGCCAGCGGCGTCCGCGGCGCGGAAGGACCCGCCGGCGCGCTCGGCGCCGCGCCGGGCGCCGCACCGGGCGCGCGAGATCGTCGACCCCTGGCAGCGACGGTAGCCGCCGCCATCGCCCGAGGCGCCGCGCGCCCGCGGCCGGCCGCGCCCGAGCGCGCCGGTCGCGGACGCTCGGCGGCGTCGCCGGTCACGCGAGCGCTTCGCGGATGCGGCGCGGCACGTCGGTGATCAGCCCGTCGACGCCGAGCGCGGCGAGGTCCCGCGCTTCCCGCGGGTCGTTCACGGTCCAGACGTTGATCACGCGCCCCTGCCGCTTCAGCAGCGCGATGCGCTCGGGCGACGCGATCGTCCGCTCGATGTGCGCGGCGAGCGCCCCGAGCGCCGGCGCGAGGCGCACGGCCGTGTCGTGGTAGCGGCTCCGGTGCACGAGGAGCGCGCGCGGGACGGCCGGCGCCATGACCCCGAAGGAGGCCAGCATGACCGGATCGAACGACGAGACGAGCACCGCGTGGCGGGGATCCCAGGCGCGCAAGAGGCGCGCGGTCGCGAGCACGACGGCGGCGCGGTCGGGCACGTCCCGCTTCATCTCGATGTTGACCGCGAGCCGCCGCCCGCGCGCGAACGCGAGCACCTCGGAGACGAGCGGCACCCGCTCGCCGCCGAGGTCGACCTGCCGCAGCTCGTCCCAGCGGAGCGCCGCGGCGGCGCGCGGGTCCGCGCCCTGGGTCACCCGCTCGAGGTCCGGGTCGTGCAGCGCCACGAGCTCGCCCGACCCGCACACCCGCACGTCGAGCTCGATCCCGTCGGCGCCCTGCGCGGCCGCCGCCTCGAAGGCGGCGAGGGTGTTCTCGGCGGGGGCGCCCTCGCCGCGCACGCCCCGGTGACCGAAGAGGAGCGGCGCGCAAGGCCCGAGCGCGCCGGCCTCGCTCCGCGGCGCCGCCCGCCCCGCCGCGCGCGCGCTCCGGCGGAAGCGCTGCTCGGCCCAGGTCACCGCGCGGGCTCCTCGTTGAGCTCCTCCGCGATGGTGCGGGCCGCCTCGCGCGCGCGCTCGAGCGCGGAGAGCGGGAAGGACGCCGCGCCGACGGCCGGGTGCCCGCCCCCGTCGTAGCGGCGGCAGATCGGGGCGATGTCGCGATCGCGCGCGACGCCGCACCAGGGGTTGTAGCCGACCGAGAGCTTGTAGTGCTGCTTGTGCCGGGAGAGCGTGACCGAGTACACGCAGTCCGGGTACATCGCGTACGTCATGAACTTGCCGACCGCCTCGAGCGGCGCGTCGGAGAGATCGACGAGCACGACGCGGCCGAGCTTCCGCGCGCCGCGCTCGATGCGCGCGACGAAGGTCTGCCGCGAGAGGGAGAGCGGCCGCCAGAGCTCCTGGATGTCGGGCGCGCGCGCCACCTCGCTCACGGGCCGCTCGACGAGCCGGGGCACGACGGAGGCGAGGAAGGGCCCGTCGCCGTGGTGCTCGACGACCGACGCGAGCTGCATGATCGGCTCCTCGCGGCTCACCGCGGCCTCGGCCGAGGGGAAGCGCGCGGTGTCGATGAGGTCGGCCCAGCGGATGAGCTCATCGACGCCGGACATCTCGATGCCGAAGCGATCGCGGCTGACGTCCGCGATGAGCTTCGTGCACGAGCCGTAGGCGGCGTCGTAGAAGACGTGCGGCGCGTCGCCCACGGCCGTCCCGCGCGACGCGCCGGCGAGCGCCGCGTCGCGCTCGTCGTCCGAGCCGAAGCCGGTGATGTGGTGGTCGAAGTACCACGTCAGCTTCTTCGTCGGCGTGTACCGGAAGTCGAGGATCGCGTTCTCGTCGCCGTCGAGCCACGAGGGCGGGATCATCGTCATGCCCGGGCCGTACCCGCAGGAGCGGTAGCGGAGCGCGAGCGGCTCGCCGGGGCGGAGCGCCTGCATCAAGCGGGTGAACAGCGCCGCGCTCGCCATGCCGTCGAAGCAGTGGCCGTGCGTCGCGACGACGATGTCCCTGGGCTTCATCGGGCGAGGGGGTAGCACGCCTCACGGCCGGCCGCTCGCGGGCCGAGCGTCGCGCGGCGGTTCTGATAGGCTCCGCGCCGTGCGGCGTGCCCTCGTTCCCCTCGCACTGCATCCGTTCAGGCCGGCGCGCCGCTTCGCCGCCGCGCCGCTCGTCGCGCTGCTCGCCGCGTCGGGCTGCGGAGGCGCCTCCGCGCCCCGCGCCGAGGTCCTGCAGCCGAGCCCTCCGCCGGCGCCGGCCCCCGCGCCCACGCGCGAGGTGCGGAACCCGCCGCCGCCGAGCGATGCGCCCGCGCCGGACCCGGAGGCGGCGCGGCTGTTCCTGAGCCGCGTGGCGCAGCAGCGGCCCGCGGCGAGCGCGCCGGCGCCGCGCGTGACCGCGCTCGCGCTCGCCAACACCGCGCGCGGCGAGGCGAGGGGGATGACGCCGCTCGGCGACGTCGTGTCGCTCGCGATCGGGGAGGGGGAGAGCAGCGCGATCCCGGTGCGCGTGGCGCCGGGGGAGTGCGCGGTGTTCATCGCGCAGGGCGGGCTCGGCGTGATCGAGGTCGATCTCTTCGTCACGAAGGGCGCGCCGCCGTCGCACGAGATCGTCGGACAGGACGCGGACAGCGGGCCGATCGCGGTGATCGGCGGCCGGGGCGCGTGCTTCACCTCGCCCGGAGGCGCGCCGTTCGCCGGGAGCCTGCACGCGCAGGTGCGGCGCGGCGCGGGCGTCGTGCTCGTGCAGGGCTACCGCGGCCCGCGCCCGGCCGCTCCCCCCGGCGCCGGGCCGCCCGGCGCGACCCCGCCCGACACGGCGCCGCCGAGCGCCGCGCCGCCGAGCGCCGCGCCGCCGAACGCCGCGCCGCCGAACGCCGCGCCGCCGAACGCCGCGCCGCCGAACGCCGCGCCGCCGAACGCCGCGCCGCCGAACGCCGCGCCGTCCTCCAGCGCCGCGCCGTCCTCCAGCGCCGCGCCGTCCTCCAGCGCCGCGCCGCCAGGCGCCGCGTCGCTCCGCGCCCCGCCCCGGTAGCGCCGCGGCGGCCCGGGCGCGCCGGGCGCGCTCCGCATTTTGCGCAACTCGGCCCGGGCGCCGGTCGACACGCCGCGTATGGCGTCGATCGAGATCCAGCCCGCAGATCCCTCCTACCCCGCGCCGCTCTGGGCCCTTGTGACCGAGACCGAGGCCGCGCCGCCGACGCTCTACCTGCGCGGCGCGCTCCCGTCGCGCCCCGGCATCGCGATCGTCGGCACGCGCGCCGCGAGCGACGACGCGCTCCGGTTCACCCGCGCGCTCGCCGCGTCGCTCGGCGAGGCGGGCTACTCGATCTGGTCGGGCGGCGCGCGCGGCGTCGACGCGGCCGCGCACGAGGGCGCGCTCGCGGCGCGCGCGCCGACCGTGGTCGTCAGCGGCGGCGGCCATGCGCGCCCCTACCCGCGGGAGCACGCGCCGCTCTTCGATCGCATCCTCGCCGCGGGCGGCGCGCTGCTCGCGCGCGTCCCCGACGACACGCCGCCGCTGCCGGGGCTGTTCCTCCAGCGCAACGCCGTGCTCGCCGCGCTCACCCTCGCGACCGTCGTGGTCGAGGCGGGCATCGAGAGCGGCGCCCGCTCCGCCGCCGCCGCGGCGCGCCGCCTCGGGCGCCACCTCTGCGTCGTCCCCCACGCCCCGTGGAGCCCGCGCGGCGTCGGCTGCGCGCTGGAGCTCGTCTCCGGCGCGCGCCCCGTGACGCGCGCGGCCGACGTGATCGACGTCCTCGGCGGGCCGGCGCCGCCGCCCCGCCGGCGGGCGCGGCGGTCGCCGCGCAACAGCCCGCCCGCCGCCGGCACCCTGCCGCTGCCGGACCCGGCCGTCGCCGCGCCGGCGAGCGCTCCGCCCGAGGAAACCGCGCAAATCCCGGCGATGAGCGCGGTCGAGCGCGCCGTTTTCGACGCCCTGGACGCCTGCCCGGCGCACGTGGACGAGGTCTGCGAGAGGACGGGGCTTCCGCCCAGGCGCGCCGTGGAGGCACTCTTGACGTTGACGCTCCAGGCCGTAGTAGTAGAGGGGCCCGCCGGGTTGTTTCGGCGGGCTCTTCGTTGAAGGGGCGCGCCGGCTCACCCTGCCCAGTGCGGTTCCGGGTGGCCGCCTCCTCGCGAGGGGGGCCTCCCTCGCACCGAAGGTCGCCCTTCAATCCTCTCACAAGCCCCGATCGCGTTGCTCAGAAGGTGGTGATGGCCAAGACGCTCGTCATCGTGGAGTCGCCGGCGAAGGCGAAGACCATCAAGAAGTATCTCGGCAACGGGTACGAGGTGTTCGCCTCGAAGGGCCACGTCAAGGATCTGCCCAAGAAGCAGAACGCCGTCGACGTGCAGAACGACTTCGCCGAGACCTACGAGGTCATCGAGGGCAAGGAGAAGGTCCTGGAGGAGCTCAAGTCCGCCGCGAAGAAGGCGGACGAGGTGCTCCTGGCGACCGACCCCGATCGCGAGGGAGAGGCGATCGCGTTCCACATCTCGGAGGAAATCAAGAACCCGAAGCTCAAGGTGGCGCGGGTGGAGTTCCACGAGATCACGAAGAAGGGGGTCGACCACGGCGTCCACAACCCCCGCAAGCTCGACGAGAACCTCTACGACGCCCAGCGGGCGCGGCGCGTGCTCGATCGCATCGTCGGCTACGACGTCTCGGCGCTCGTCTGGTCGAAGCTCGCGTTCGGCCTGTCGGCCGGGCGGGTGCAGTCGGTCGCGCTGCGGCTCATCGTCGACCGCGAGCGCGAGGTCGAGGCGTTCGTCCCGGAGGAGTACTGGAACATCGCCGTCGGCCTCACCGCGGCGAGCCCGCCGCAGCGCGCGCCGTTCGTCGCGAAGCTCGCCTCGGCCGACGGCAAGAAGCTCGAGGTGACGAACGGCGAGGTCGCCGCGAAGGTGCGCGCCGACCTCGAGACCGCCCGCTACCGGGTGGCGAAGGTCGTGCGGCGCGAGCAGAAGCGCAACCCGCCCGCGCCGTACACGACGTCGAAGCTCCAGCAGGACGCGACGAACTACCTGCACTTCGGCGCCAAGCGGACGATGCAGATCGCCCAGGCGCTCTACGAGGGCATCGACCTCAAGCGCGACGGCGGCCCGGTCGGCCTCATCACGTACATGCGTACCGACTCGACGCGCGTGAGCGACGACGCGGTCGCCGAGGTGCGCGGCGTGGTCGCGAAGCGGTACGGCAAGGAGTTCGTCCCCGAGCGCCCGAACGTCTTCAAGTCGAAGAAGAACGCGCAGGACGCGCACGAGGCGATCCGGCCGACGAGCGTCGAGATCCACCCGGACTCGATCAAGAAGCACCTCAAGGACGAGCAGTACAAGCTGTACAAGCTCATCTGGAACCGCTTCGTCGCCTCGCAGATGAACCCGGCGGTGTACGACCGCACGACGGTCGAGATCGACGTCGCGCCGACGGTGGCCGAGCCCGCGCACCGGAGCTACCTCGCCCGGGCGAGCGGGCGGATCCTGAAGTTCGCCGGCTGGCTGCAGGTCACGGAGGGCCAGCAGGAGTTCGCCGGCGAGGAGGAGAGCGCCGGCGCCGCGGCGGACGGCGGCGGCGGCGCGGCGGCGCCCGCCGAGGCGAGCGCCGGCGAGGCGGAGCGGGCGGCGCCGGGGCCGTCGGCCGAGGAGGACTCGGAGGCGCTCCTGCCCGACATGAAGGAGGGCGAGGCGCTCGCGGTGTCGCCGCCGGGCGTCGTCACCGACCAGAAGTTCACGCAGCCGCCGCCCCGCTACAACGAGGGCTCGCTGGTGCGCGAGCTGGAGAAGCGCGGCATCGGCCGCCCGTCGACGTACGCCGAGATCATCAGCAAGGTGCAGCAGCGCGCGTACGTGGAGAAGCGCGAGGGCGGCGCGTTCCAGCCGACGCTGCTCGGCAAGTTCGTGGTCGACGGCCTCGTCCGGTCGAACCTCGACATCATGGATCCGAACTTCACCGCGCAGATGGAGGAGGAGCTCGACGCGGTCGGCGCCGGCAACCTGAAGCGCGAGCAGCTGCTCAAGCGCTTCTACAAGAAGTTCCGGGAGCAGCTCGACAAGTCGAAGAAGCTCGCGCCGTGGAAGCCCGAGGCGGAGAAGACCGACATCGTCTGCGACGAGTGTGGGTCGATGATGCTCAAGAAGTGGGGCAAGAACGGCTGGTTCTTGAGCTGCGAGCGCTACCCGAAGTGCAAGGCCACCCGCGACCTGTCCGACGCGCGCGGGACCGCCGCCGTCCGCGAGACCGACATCTCGTGCGACAAGTGCGGGAAGCCGATGATCATCAAGACGGGGCGCTTCGGCGACTTCCTGTCGTGCACCGGGTACCCGGCCTGCAAGAACACGCGCCCGGTGCCGCTCGGCGTCGCGTGCCCGAGCTGCGGCGGCGATCTCATCGAGATCCGGCCCCGCAAGAAGGGCGGGCGCACCTTCTACGGCTGCTCGAACTGGAACGCCGAGCAGAAGTGCGACTTCAAGCTCTGGCAGAAGCCGGTGCCGGTCCCGTGCCCCCAGTGCGGCGCGAAGTTCGTCACCCGCACCGCCGGCAAGAAGGCGATGCTCGTCTGCGCGACCAAGGACTGCGGGTTCAAGCAGGAGATCGTCGAGGGCGAGGGGGAGGAGGGCGCCGCGGACGGGTCCGCCTCCCTCGACGCCGCGGCGATCGTCGCGAGCGCCGCGGCGGTGCCGGCCGACCGGCCCGAGCCGCCGAAGCCCGCGCCGGCCGACCGGCCCGAGGCCGCGCCGAAGGGGGCCGGCGCGCCGAAGGGTGAAGCCGAAAAGCCCGCGCGGGCCGTGCGCGCCCGGCGCACGGCGAGCTAAGAAGGCCGCGAGACCTCCCACCCTGGTGAGCTGCACATGAACGGAGCGGAGAGCCCGCGCGACGAGGTCGTCGTCGTCGGAGGCGGCCTGGCCGGTTGCGAGGCGGCGTACCAGCTCGCCCAGCGCGGGCTGCGCGTGCGCCTCGTCGAGATGAAGCCGCACAAGCGCACGCCCGCGCAGACGAGCGATCGGCTGGCCGAGCTCGTGTGCTCGAACTCGCTGCGCGGCGCGGCGCTGAGCAACGCGGTCGGGCTGCTCAAGGAGGAGCTCCGTCGCGTGGGCTCGCTCGCCCTGCGGTGCGCCGACGAGACCTCGGTGCCGGCCGGCGGCGCGCTGGCGGTCGATCGCGAGCGGTTCGCCGAGGCGATGACGCGGGCGATCGATGCCCACCCCCGCATCGCCGTGGAGCGGCGGGAGGTGACGGAGATCCCGGCCGAGCGCCCGGTGATCCTCGCGACCGGTCCGCTCACGTCCGACGCCCTCGCGGCGAGCCTCGCCGCGGCCGTGGGCGCCGAGCACCTCGCCTACTACGACGCGATCGCGCCGATCGTCAGCGCCGACTCGATCGACTGGTCGCGCGTGTGGAAGCAGTCGCGCTACGGCAAGGGCGGCGCGGTCCGGGGCGAGCGCGCCGCGCCGGCGGAGGGCGCCGCGCGGCCCGAGCCGACGGCGCCGCCGCCGGAGGACGCGGCCGAGCGCCGCGACGACGCCGAGGCCGGCGACGAGGCGTACGTGAACTGCCCCTTCGACGAGGCGCAGTACAAGGCGTTCGTCCGGGCCCTCGTCGCGTCGGAGAAGGTGGAGGCCCGCGACTTCGAGGAGGTGCGCTACTTCGAGGGGTGCCTGCCGTGCGAGGTGATGGCCGCGCGCGGGGAGCAGACGCTCGCGTTCGGGCCGATGAAGCCGGTCGGGCTCACCGATCCGCGCACCGGCAGGCGGCCGTACGCGGTGCTCCAGCTGCGCCCGGAGGACGAGGCGGCGACGGCGTACAACCTGGTCGGCTTCCAGACGCGCATGAAGTACGCCGAGCAGCTCCGGGTGTTCCGGATGGTGCCCGGCCTCGAGGAGGCCGAGTTCCTCCGCATGGGCTCCGTGCACCGGAACACCTTCGTGGACGCGCCGGCGCTCCTCGGCCCGGCGATGGAGCTGCGCGCGCTGCCGGGCGTGCACCTCGCCGGCCAGATCTCGGGCGTGGAGGGCTACGTGGAGAGCGCCGCGGCCGGGTTCGTGTGCGCGATCCTCCTCGCGCAGCGGCTGCGGAACGAGCCGCTCCGGCCGCCGCCGCCCACGACGGCGCTCGGCGGCATCCTCACGCACCTCGGGCGGAAGCAGCCGTCGTCGTATCAGCCGTCGAACATCACCTGGGCGCACATCGCGCCGCTCGATCCCGCCCACGGCAAGCTGCGCAAGCGCGCCCGCTACGAGGCGATGGCCGAGCGCGCCCTCCGCGACCTCGACGCGTGGTGGGCCGCGGGCTGACGGGCGGCCTCGGCGGGCCGCGCTCGCGCGCGGCCAGGCGAGCCCTCGGGAAGGCTGTAAGTCGGGAAGAACATTGAGGTTCTTTCTGGCGGTCCGGCTCCCTGCGAGCGCTGACGCGCGGCGCGGGGGCCGCGCGGCGCACGGGCCGCGCGCCAATCGTGCGCGGGCTGCCTGCCGCGCGCGGGCTTGGGTAGCCTGGAGGTGGTGCGCCGCGCGCCGACCGCGCGCTCCGGGAGCCCGCCCGCGCGGACCCGCGCCCATGGAGGTACCCGATGAAACTTCGCTTGCTCGCGCTCCTCGCGCTCGCCGTTCCTTCCGCGACGCTCCTCTCGCCGCGCGAGGCGCTCGCCTGCGGCGGGTGCTTCGCCCCGCCGACCGAGACCACGGTCGTCAACGCGCACCGGATGGTCCTCTCGGTGTCGCCCGTCCAGTCGGTGCTCTGGGATCAGATCCAGTACTCCGGCGATCCGCGCGAGTTCGCCTGGGTGCTCCCGGTGAAGCCCGGCGCGACGATCGAGGTCGGCTCGGACGCCTGGTTCGAGACGCTCGACGCGGCCACGTCGGTCCGCATCACGGCGCCGAACTCCTTTTGCGCCGCGAGCGGGGGCGGCTGCGGTGCGCTGGGCTCGGCCGACTCGGCGAGCGGCGTGGCAGGGGGGTTCGGCAACGACCAGGTCACCGTCCTCCACCGCGGCACCGTCGGCCCCTACGAGACCGTGACGCTCACGACCGACACGCCCGGCGCGCTGAACACGTGGCTGGAGAGGAACGGCTTCGGCGTCGACGAATCGACGCAGCCGGTCATCGACGCCTACGTCGAGGAGCAATTCGACTTCATCGCCCTCAGGCTCCAGCCCGGCAAGGACGTGAAGGAGATGAAGCCGGTGCGGGTCGTCATGCCGGGGGCGAACGCCGCGCTGCCCCTCCGGATGGTGGCCGCCGGCACGGGCGCGAACGTCGCGATCACCCTCTTCACCATCAGCGAGGCGCGGCTCGCTCCGGAGGGGTTCGCGGCCGCGGCGGTCCCCGTCGACCTCCTCGCGTGGGACTTCGCCTCGCAGGACTCGAACTACGGCGAGCTCCGCGAGAAGGCGCTCGCGGCGCACGACGGCGGCCGCGCGTTCCTCACGCCCTACGCGCAGCAGGGCTCGCTGTTCTCGCCCGTGTCGAGCTCCGCGGCGCCGTTCGGCGTGCAGTACACGACGAGCGGCTCGACCACCCCGGTCGACACGATCGCCGCGGCGTTCGCCCAGCAGGGGCTCGCGAACGGCGAGACCCTGGACACCGACTGCGCCGTGCGCTTCGCCGAGATCGCGACGGAGAGCCGCGCCGTGGCGAGCCCGTGTCCGGCCGGCGTCCTGCTCTCCGACCCGAGCTGCGGCGAGGTCGCCGCGGGCCAGATCGACGCGCGCGAGCTCGCGTGCGGGCCGCTCGACGACCTCGCGGTCGCGATGATCGGCCTGCACCCGAGGGACGTGTGGCTCACGCGCCTCGAGGCGAACCTGCCGCGCGCGGCGCTCGACACCGACCTCGTCCTGAGCCCCGCGAAGCAGGAGCGGGTCGACAACTGGATGCGCGCCCGCCTGAGCGTCCACGCCGAGGTGCTCTGCGGCGCGGCGCTCCCGCTCGTCGACGGCGACCGCGCCTCGCGGACGCGGGGGCAGGGCACGCTCGTGGGCATGACGCTCGGCGCCCTCGCCCTCGCGGCGGCGATCGCCCGTCGCGGCGCGCGCCGCTTCGCCTCCCGCCCGGCCTGACGGACGCTCAGGCGTCCACGTCCCGCGTCCTCGGCCGCGCGACGGGCAGGGGCTGGCCCTGCTCCGGGATGATGGTGAGATCGCCGTCCGCCTCCAGGATGGCCCAGCGCACCTGCGAGAGGTGCGCGAGCCCGCTCTTGTGCATCTCGGACACGATCTCCTCCGGCTGGATGCGCTGGCGATTGCACGCATCCTCCAGGATGCGGCCGTTCGCGACCAGGACCGTCGGCGTGCCGTCGATGACCTTGGACGCCCGCGGGGAGAGGTGCGTCAGGATCGACGTCAGGAACACGAGCACGAGGAGGGTGGACACGCCCGCGAGCGCGTTCGCGAGCGACGCCTCGCGGACGAGGGCCTGAGAGACGATCTCCGGGATCAGCATGAGCGTGACGAGCTCGAAGGGGGACAGCGAGCTGAGCTCGCGCTTGCCGAGCACGCGGAACGCGACGGCGAGGAACACATAGACGAAGGCGACGCGGGCGACGGTCTCCATGGCGGTCAGGGGAAGATGAACGTGCGGAGCGGCGCCACGGCGCCGCGCTCCCCATCGCACGAGAGGGTTGCGTTGCCCGAGGCGAGCCAGGAGCGCTCGCCCCGGAGATCGACGACGATCCGGCGTTGCTCGCCGGGCGCGAGGCCGCCCAGCTCGAAGCGGCCGATGGCGGTCTCCTCGGGCGTGGCGCGGCGCTCCTCGAAGCCGTCCAGGTAGGCCTGGTCGATCGTGAGCGCGGCGGCCCGGCAGGGGGCGTCCGCCGTGCGCGTCACGTCGAACGTGAGCTGCTCCGTGTCGCGGAAGCGCATCCGCTCGGGGTACGCCACGCGCAGCGCGAGCCCGGGCGCGGTCGCCTCGCCGGTCTCGCGGGCGTGCATGAACAGGGCGCTCGCGGCGACGCAGGCGAGCGCGAGCGCGCCGAGCGCGTGCTTCGGGCTGAGCTTGAGCCGGCGCCGCATGTCCGGCGCCGGCGGCGGCTCGGACGCGGTCTCGAGCGGCGCCGCGGGCGCGCGCCCGTTCGCCTGGCCGGGCCGACGAGCGGAGATCTCATGACGGGACGGGACCATCGCGCACGACGCCCTTCAAATCCGATGCCGCGGTCCGCGCGCGCCGGAGGGCCTGGTCTGCGCCGGAGAGACCGCTTGCCCCGGCGGCGCTGTGGCGTGGTGGCCTCGCGTGGCAAGCTGCCACGTCGCGCATCTTCCTCCGCAGGCATCCCTGCGCGATCGCGACTTCGCGAGGTGGCACACGGGCTGCTTGAGCCGTTGTGGTGAGGGCGTGCGGGCCACTGCGGCAATCGAGCTGCAGCCGCCCCGCGCCGGGACTCGACATGACCTGCTCGGTGCTGACCTTTCCAGGCTCCAGGGCGAACTCCAGGACCAGCCACGCGGTGCCGGACAGGGGGTGCGCGCTCCACGCGACGCGCCTCTTGCCCGGGATGACGGTGGTGCTCGAGTCGCTCCTCGACGACATCGCGCGCGCCCGGGAGCGGATCTGGATCTCGACGTACATCTACCGCAACGATCTGATGGGTCATCGCTTCGCCGATGCGTTCGCGGCCGCGGTGCGGCGCGGCGTCGACGTGCGGCTGCTCTACGACGCGCTCGGCAGCCACGCGACGCCGGCGCAGTTCTTCGAGGACATGCGGGCTCGCGGCATCCGCGCGCGCGCGTACCGGCCGCTCGGCACGGTGCTGCGCCGGGGCGTCGTGTTCCCGCGGGAGCACTCGCGCATCGTGGTGATCGACGGCGCCGGGTACGTCGGCGGCGCGGCGTGGGCCGACGAGTGGCTGCCGCGCGATCAGGGCGGTGACGGCTGGCACGAGGTCTGTAGCCGGGTGGTGGGGCCCTGCGTGGGCGACATGGCGCGGGCGTTCGAGTGCCGCTGGATGCTCGCCAACGAGGCCGATGGGCGCTCGTTCGACTACTGGACCGGCGGCGTCTACGAGGACGTGGAGTTCATCACCGACGCGCCCAGGCCGCCGGCGATCATCTACGAGCGCCACGTGGAGCGGGTGCGCTCGGCGCGGCGGCGCGTGTGGATCGAGAACGCGTATTTCTGCCCGCCCCGCGGGCTGGAGCGCGAGCTCATCGACGCCGCGCGCCGCGGGATCGACGTGAAGATCATCGTCCCGCGCAACTCCGATCTGCCGGCCATCCGCAACGCGAGCCTCGCGCGGTACAGGTGGTGGCTGGAGAACGGGCTTCAGATCTACGAGTTCCTGCCGTCGATGCTGCACTCGAAGTTCGCGGTGATCGACGACGACTGGGCGACCGTGGGGACCTTCAACGTGAACCCGACGAGCCTGCGGTGGGTGAGCGAGGCGAACCTCATCGTCAAGCAGCCTGGCTTCGTGAGGGACGCGGCGAACCTGTTCGAGCGGGACGTCGATCGGAGCGAGGAGGTGTGCCTCAGCAACCTTCCCAAGCTGGGGGCGCTCGCGCGGATGCGAAACGCGCTGTGGAGCCTGGGGCTCGATCTGCTGGAGCCGCGGTACGCGTCCGGGAGAGGGCGCGGGGCGCTCCCCGAGCCGGAGCGGGAGGGTGGGTTCCTGCCGGCTATCGGAGTCTAGAGCGGTGGTCACCCGCTTCGGATACGGGCCCATCTCGACGTTTTCGGTGCTCAGCGCACTGGAGTGCGCTTCCGCGCCGAAAACGCCGAGCTGGACCCGTCTCCTGTGCGGGTGACCGCCGCTCTGGAACGCGTGTACAGAGAGGGGCGAAAGCCGCTCTGGAGCGGTTTTCGGCTGCGACTGATACCGTGCGTCGCTTCTCGTCCCCGCCTTCCGTCTTCCGTCTCCCGTCTCCCGTCTCCCGTCTCCCGTCTCCCGTCTTCCCTCTTCCGTGTTCGTCCTTCGTGCGCGTGCGCGTGCGCGATTCCCCGGAGTCAGCGCGCACGCGCACGCGCACGCAGACGTGCACGGGGACGAGAGACGGAAGACGGGAGACGGAGACGAGAGACGGGACGAGAAACGACGCACGGAAGACGCGCGCATCGAACCCGAGCGAAAACCGCTCCCGGTTCGATCTCGGTCCCCCGGCCGACGCGTGAGGCCGATCCGCTACGGCGCCGCTGGAGCGCTCGGGGGCTCCTCAGCCGCGCCCGCGTCGGCAGCCGGCGGGGCCGGCTCGGCCGCTGGCGGGGGAGGGGCGGGCTCCTGACTGGCCGCCCCCGCATCCTCGTGGACCTCGACCGCAGGCGCCGATGCGTCGGCCACCGGCGGCGGGCAAGCCGACCCCGCGCCTTCCTGCCCACCCGCGCAGGCAGCGGCCCCGGGCTCCGGCGACGCGCCGGACGTGGGCGCCTGCGCAAGGAGCTGCGGCGCCTCCACGCCCGCGTCGGACGAGGGCAGATCCGGGAGCGGCGCGCTCGCGGTGGGCGCCGGCGACTTGGCGGCCGCAGCGGTGGGCCCAGGCGCAGGGGGAGCCGGCTTCGGAGCCCGCGTCGGGCGCGGGGCCACAGGCTCGGCCGGGGGCGCCGGGGGCGCCACGACGCCGCGCGCGATGCTGGCCGTCAGGGAGCTCGCCTCGGCCGCAGGGCGCACCGGCGACGACGGCTCTGCGACCGGCGCCGGTGGCGCGGCCAGAGACGCCGGCGCCGTCGGCGTCAGCTCGACCGCTGGGCCCGTCGAGACCGGCGCCACGCTCCACGCCGCCGCACCCGCCATGAGGACGAAGCCCGCCGCCGCGACGCGGCGGAACGGGAAGCGATCCCGCAACGAGGGGCGCTGAGACGGGGACACCGCCACCGGCGGATTCACCATCGCCGTCGCCTCGGACCACGCCCGCTCGCCGCTCTCCTCCAGCGATCCGCGCCGCACCACCACCGCGGCGCGGCGGCTCGTCTCGTCAGGCGCCCGCCGCGCGGACGCCATGGGCAGCTGCAGCTCCAGCGCGTCGTCGGAGCGCCGCGAGTGCAGCGTCGGCGCAGCGCTCACCACCATCGGCCGCGGCGACGGCGCGGGGATCTGGCTCGTCCGCTCGTCCAGCCACTGCGCGCGGAGCGACGCGCCGCACACGTCCTCCGAGACGCCCCGCGAGAGGAGCCACGTCGCGAGCGCGACGCCGAGCTCGCGCATGCTCCCCCAGCGATCCGCCGGGTCCTTGCGCAACCCGCGCTCGATGATCGACCACAACGCCGGATCCGTGCCGCACCGCTCGACGAGCGACTGCACCGGATCCTGGATGACCGCCCGCAGCGTCCCGAACCCCTGCTCGCCGGCATAGGGCGTCTCGCCCGCGATCGACTCGTACAGCATCGTGCAGAACGCCCAGATGTCCGCACGATGATCGAGCTGCCCCTGCCCGAGCGCCTGCTCGGGCGGCATGTACTGCGGCGTCCCGATCACCGCCGCGCCCGTCGAGCCGGACTGCGGTTCGGTCCACGTCACCTTCGCGATCCCGAAATCGACGACCTTCGGCTGGATCCTCCCGTCGCCCTGCTCCGCCAGCATCACGTTGTCCGGCTTGAGATCCCGGTGGACGACGCCGCGCTCGTGGGCGGCGTGCATCGCGCTCGCGACCGGAAGCAAGATCGCGATCGCCGCCTCGGGCAAGAGCCGCTGCTCGCGGCAGAGCACGTCCCGGAGGGCCTCGCCCTCCAGGAGCTCCATCACGATGTACGGCGTGCCGCCCGCGGTCTTGCCGAGATCGAAGACGCGCACGATGCCCGGATGACTGAGCTTCGCCGCCGCCCGCGCCTCGCGCAGCAGGCGCTCCGCGATCGCGGGAGAGCGCATCTCCGGGCGCAGCACCTTGATGGCCACGTTGGCCTCGAGCGCCGTGTTCGCAGCGACCCAGACAGAGCCCATCGCCCCCTCTCCCGCCTTGCGGAGGAGCTGGTACTTGTCGCCCACCACCGTGCCAGCCTCGAAGCGCTCCCCTAAGGTGTGCTCGAACCCCTGGGTCAAGTTGCTCGACATGCGCTCTCCTGCCGCCTGCTCCGGCCATCCGCCGCCCACGACGCCACGCTTCGCCACGATTTCAAATCTGGAGCATCGCTCGTGCCAGGCGCTCCTCTCGGGGAGCGCCTGAAATCCCGGACGAGCGCGTCGGCGGCAGCGCGCCTCAGCGAGGCAAGTTGCCACGCGCCGGGCGCCCCAGCATCGCCAGCGCGCTCACCCCCGCGCGCTGCCTAGATGAAGCTGTCGTAAGGACGTCGCTGCGCGCTCTCGCTCCGGACGTTCTCGGCGCCCGAAACCTCGAGGATCATCGCCAGGATCTCCGCGTCTCGCTCCGAGGTCGCGTGAACGCCCACGAGGACCGCGCCCTGCCGCAAGCCGCTCTCGTACACGCGCGCGCGGTGCTCGGGCACACCAGCGCCGGCGAGCGCGCCGACGAGCCCGCCGGCCGCGCTGCCCGCGCCCGCGAGCGCGGACTCCAGGGGGCCCGCCACCGCGAGCTCGAGGCCAGGGAACGCCACGCTCGCGCCGGCCGTCGCGAACGCCGCGAAGCCCGCCCCGCCGACGCCGACGTCCGCCGCCGCCCTCGAGCCGATTCCGCTCTCGACACGCTCTCCGGGCGCGGCGTCGCTCATGACAAGGCTGATGGCGTCACGCTTGTATCCACAGCTCATGACGCGCTCAACCACTCTCTCGGCGTCGAGCCGTGTCCTCACAAGACCGGTCACCAGCTTTGCCCTCACCGACAGCTCCTTTCCCGAAGGACGTCCTCGCCCGGACGCGTACCCTCGCTGTATTCTGGAATCCCACCCCGTACAGCAGGCGCCGTGCCAACGAAGGATGCCGCAAATGCACGCTCTCCTGCGCCGTCGGCTGTGGACGGTAGACGCCTGAGCCTGCGGAGAGACGCCACACTGAGGCGCCGTTGCAGCGAAGACGAACCGCCGCGTGCGCCCGGGCACATCCGCGCGGCGCGGCGGCGAGGGGGAGAGCGAGCTCAGCGATGCAGCCAGATGCGGAGCAACGCGAGCAGCTGCTCCGTATCGACCGGCTTGGAGATGTAGTCGGTCGCGCCGGCCTCGAGGCATTTCTCGCGATCGCCCTTCATCGCCCTGGCCGTGACGGCGATGATCGGGAGCGTCTGGAAGGCGGGCCGCTGCCGGATCGCGCGCATCGTGTCGTATCCGTCCATCTCCGGCATCATGATGTCCATGAGCACGACGTCGATGCCGCTCGTCCTCTCCAAACGGTCGATGGCCGCCTTGCCCGTATCGGCGGCGAGCGTGGTCATCCCCTGGCTCTCGAGGACGATCTTCAGCGCGTAGATGTTGCGGAAATCGTCGTCGACGATCAGCGCGCACTTGCCCGAGAGCGCGGCGGTCGACTCGTGGAGCTGCTCGATCGCGATCCGCTTCGGCTCCGGCAGATCCGAGAGCCGGCGGTGCAGCGCGAGCGTGACCTCGTCGAGCAGGCGCTCCCTCGACTGGACGTGCTTCACGGGGAGCCGCTGCGCGAGCCGGCCGAGCTGCACCTCGTCGTCCCCGGCGACGTCGGCCGGCGTATACACGATGGCCGACAGATCGGTGAAGCGCCCGGCCCGGTCGAGGTGCTCGAGGAGCTCGAGGCCGGGCATGTCGGGCAGGCGCAGCCCGAGCACGATCGCCTCGTACGGCTCGCGCTCGAGGGCGGCGAGCGCGGCCTCGCCGGTGGCCACGCTGGCGATCGTGACCCCCTCGTCCCGGAGCAGCTCGACCACGGGATCGCCCGACGCCGCGTCCGGCTCGACGACGAGCAGCCGGCGCCGCGGCGAGCTGACCAGCCCGTCGAGGCGCGCGAAGGCCTCGTCGAGCGCCGTCCTGCTGCTGAGCGGCTTGTTGAGGAGCCCCACCGCGCCCATCCGCCGCGCGCGGCTCCGCTCCTCGTCCGTCTCCGTCGTGATCACCTGGACCGGGACGTGCCGCGACGACAGATCGCGCTTGAGGCAGTCGAGCACGCGCCAGCCGTCGATGTCGGGCAGGTTGATGTCCAGCGTGATCGCCGCGGGCTTGAGCTCGCGCACCAGCGAGAGCCCCGTCGCGCCGCGGACGGCGACGACCGCCTTGAAGCCGTGCTCGCGCGCGACGTCCACGAGGAAGCGGGCGAACACGGTGTCGTTCTCCACGATCACGATCGCGCGGTCGCCGGGGCGGACGCTCTCGCTGTCGTCGATGACCTGCGTGTCCGGGCCCGCGGCCATGCGATCCGACGGCCGGCTGCTGTGGACGGTGTCCTCGATGGCGGGCGGCGTGTCGAGGACGTGCGTCGGCTGCCGCCGCGCCGCCCGCACGGGCCGGTAGGTGCGCGGCAGGTAGAGCGTGAACGTGCTGCCGCGGCCCGGCGCGCTCACCAGCGCGAGGTCGCCGCCGAGCATCCGCGCGATCTCCCGGCTGATCGCGAGCCCGAGCCCGGTGCCCCCGTACTTGCGGCTCGTGCTCCCGTCGGCCTGCTGGAACGCCTCGAAGATGATCTGCTGTTTGTCCGGCGCGATCCCGATGCCCGTGTCGTGGACGGAGAGGGCGATCACCGAGTCGGCCCGGCTGAGCACATCGTTCTCACGGTTCCAGCCGTCGCGGGCCACTGTCACCTCCAGGACCACCTTGCCGCGCTCGGTGAACTTGAAGGCGTTCGAGAGCAGGTTCTTGAGCACCTGCTGGAGCCGCTTCGCGTCGGTGAGCATCGAGGACGGCAGCGCCGGCGAGAACGAGAGCTCGAAGTCGAGCTTCTTGGACTCGGCGACGTGCCGGAACGTACGTTGTACGTAGTCCGAGAGGTCCCTGAAGCCGATCTCGCCGACGTCGACGACGACGGTGCCCGACTCGATCTTCGAGAGGTCCAGGATGTCGTTGATGAGCGCGAGGAGATCGGTCCCCGACGCGTGGATCGTCTTCGCGAACTCGACCTGCCGCGGGGTGAGGTTCTGGTCGTTGTTCCTGGAGAGCTGGTCCGAGAGGATGAGCAGGCTGTTCAGCGGGGTCCTGAGCTCATGGGACATGTTGGCCATGAACTCCGACTTGTATTTGGACGTGAGGGCGAGCTGCCGCGCCTTCTCCTCGAGGGCCTGGCGGGCCTGCTCGACCTCGTGGTTCTTCCGCTCGACCTCGACGTTCTGCTCGGCCAGGAGGCGCGCCTTCTCGCCCAGCGCGGCGTTCGTCTCCTGGAGCTCCTCCTGCTGGCTCTGGAGCTCGCGCGCCAGCGACTGGGACTGCTTGAGCAGGTCCTCGGTGCGCATGTTCGCCTCGATCGTGTTGAGCACGATGCCGATCGACTCGGTGAGCTGATCGAGGAACGCCTGGTGGGTCGGGCTGAAGCGCTCGAGCGACGCGAGCTCGATGACGGCCTTCACCTGCCCCTCGAAGATCACGGGCATCACGATGATGTTGACCGGGGGCGCCTCGCCGAGGCCGCTCGTGATCGTGATGTAGTCGGGCGGCGCGTTGACGAGGAGGATCTTCTCCTTCTCGAGCGCGCACTGCCCGACGAGCCCCTCGCCGAGCTTGAACTGGTTGTCGACGTGCTTGCGCTCCTTGAACGCGTAGCTCGCGAGCAGCTTGAGGACGGGCTCCTCCCGGGAGGAGTCCATGATGTAGAAGACGCCCTGCTGCGCCGTGACCACCGGGGCGAGCTCGGACAGGATGAGGCGGCCGACGGTGAGGAGATCCTTCTGCCCCTGGAGCATGCGCGAGAACTTGGCGAGGTTGGTCTTGAGCCAGTCCTGCTCGCTGTTCTTCAGCGTCGTGTCCTTGAGGTTCCGGATCATCTCATTGATGTTGTCCTTCAGCGCCGCGACCTCGCCCTGCGCCTCGACCTTGATCGACCGGGTGAGGTCGCCCTTGGTGACGGCGGTGGCCACCTCGGCGATGGCGCGGACCTGCGTCGTGAGGTTCGCCGCGAGCTGGTTCACGTTGTCGGTGAGGTCCTTCCACGTGCCGGCCGCGCCGGGCACGCTCGCCTGGCCGCCGAGCTTGCCCTCGACCCCGACCTCGCGCGCCACCGTGGTCACCTGATCCGCGAACGTCGCGAGCGTCTCGATCATGCCGTTGATCGTGTCCGCGAGCGCGGCGATCTCCCCCTTCGCGTCGACGATCAGCTTGCGCTTGAGATCGCCGTTGGCGACCGCCGTCACGACCTTCGCGATGCCGCGCACCTGGTTCGTCAGGTTGCCGGCCATCGAGTTCACGTTGTCGGTGAGGTCCTTCCAGGTGCCGGCGACGCCGCGGACGTCGGCCTGGCCGCCGAGCTTTCCCTCGGTGCCGACCTCGCGGGCGACGCGCGTGACCTCGGAGGCGAAGGAGTTGAGCTGATCGACCATCGTGTTGATGGTGTTCTTGAGCTCGAGGATCTCGCCCTTGACGTCGACGGTGATCTTCTTCGAGAGATCGCCGTTGGCGACGGCGGTGGTGACGGCGGCGATGTTGCGCACCTGGGAGGTGAGGTTGCCGGCCATCGAGTTGACGGAGTCGGTGAGGTCCTTCCAGGTGCCGGCGACGCCGCGGACGTCGGCCTGGCCGCCGAGCTTGCCCTCGGTGCCGACCTCGCGGGCGACGCGCGTGACCTCGGACGCGAACGAGCGGAGCTGATCGACCATCGTGTTGATGGTGTCCTTGAGCTCGAGGATCTCGCCGCGGACGTCGACGGTGATCTTCTTGGAGAGATCTCCGTTGGCGACGGCGGTGGTGACGGCGGCGATGTTGCGCACCTGGGCGGTGAGGTTGCCGGCCATCGAGTTGACGGAGTCGGTGAGGTCCTTCCAGGTGCCCGCGACGCCGGTCACCTCGGCCTGCCCGCCGAGCTTGCCCTCGGTGCCGACCTCGCGGGCGACGCGCGTCACCTGCGCCGCGAACGCGCTCAGCTGGTCGACCATCGTGTTGATGGTGTTCTTGAGCTCGAGGATCTCGCCCTTGACGTCGACGGTGATCTTCTTCGAGAGATCGCCCGTGGCGACGGCGGTGGTGACGGCGGCGATGTTGCGCACCTGGGCGGTGAGGTTGCCTGCCATCGAGTTGACGGAGTCGGTGAGGTCCTTCCAGGTGCCGGCGACGCCGCGGACGTCGGCCTGCCCGCCGAGCTTCCCCTCGGTGCCGACCTCGCGGGCGACGCGCGTGACCTCGGAGGCGAAGGAGTTGAGCTGATCGACCATCGTGTTGATGGTGTTCTTGAGCTCGAGGATCTCGCCCTTGACGTCGACGGTGATCTTCTTGGAGAGATCTCCGTTGGCGACGGCGGTGGTGACGGTCGCGATGTTGCGCACCTGGGCGGTGAGGTTGCCGGCCATCGAGTTGACGGAGTCGGTGAGGTCCTTCCAGGTGCCGGCGACGCCGCGGACGTCGGCCTGGCCGCCGAGCTTGCCCTCGGTGCCGACCTCGCGGGCGACGCGCGTCACCTCGGCCGCGAGGGAGCTCAGCTGATCGACCATCGTGTTGATGGTGTCCTTGAGCTCGAGGATCTCGCCCTTGACGTCGACGGTGATCTTCTTCGAGAGATCCCCCTTCGCGACGGCGGTGGTGACGGCGGCGATGTTGCGCACCTGGGCGGTGAGGTTGCCGGCCATCGAGTTGACGGAGTCGGTGAGGTCCTTCCAGGTGCCGGCGACGCCGCGGACGTCGGCCTGGCCGCCGAGCTTTCCCTCGGTGCCGACCTCGCGGGCGACGCGCGTGACCTCGGAGGCGAAGGAGTTGAGCTGATCGACCATCGTGTTGATGGTGTTCTTGAGCTCGAGGATCTCGCCCTTGACGTCGACGGTGATCTTCTTCGAGAGATCGCCGTTGGCGACGGCGGTGGTGACGGCGGCGATGTTGCGCACCTGGGAGGTGAGGTTGCCGGCCATCGAGTTGACGGAGTCGGTGAGGTCCTTCCAGGTGCCGGCGACGCCGCGGACGTCGGCCTGTCCGCCGAGCTTTCCCTCGGTGCCGACCTCGCGGGCGACGCGCGTGACCTCGGACGCGAACGAGCGGAGCTGATCGACCATCGTGTTGATGGTGTCCTTGAGCTCGAGGATCTCGCCCTTGACGTCGACGGTGATCTTCTTCGAGAGATCGCCGTTGGCGACGGCGGTGGTGACGGTCGCGATGTTGCGCACCTGGGCCGTGAGGTTCGACGCCATCGAGTTGACGGAGTCGGTGAGGTCCTTCCAGGTGCCGGCGACGCCGCGGACGTCGGCCTGCCCGCCGAGCTTTCCCTCGGTGCCGACCTCGCGGGCGACGCGCGTGACCTCGGACGCGAAGGAGCCCAGCTGCTCGACCATCGTGTTGACGGTCTTGGCCGTCCGGAGGAACTCGCCGTCGAGCGGCCTGCCGTCGACCTCGAGGGCCATCGTCTGCGAGAGATCGCCCTTGGCGACGGCGCCGATGACGCGCGCCGTCTCGGCGGTGGGGTGGACGAGATCGCCGATCAGGGCGTTGATGCACGCGACCTCGTCGGCCCACGCGCCGTTCACCTCGCCGATGAAGGCGCGCTGCGAGAGCTGGCCTTCCTTGCCGACCACGCGGCTCAGGCGGTAGAGCTCCTTCGCCATCTTCTCGTTGAGCTCGACGACCTCGTTGAAGGTGTCCGCGATCTTCCCGTCGAGCCCCAGCCAGTCGACGGGTAGCCGCACCGAGAAATCGCCCTTCTTGAGGCTCAGCAGCGACGTCAGCAGCGTCCGCCGGTCGAGCCCGTCGCTCTCGATGGGCGCCGCGGCGCGGGGGGGCTCCGCCGCGGGGGCCTTCCTCGCGCGCGCGGCGCCGTGCGACCCCCCGCCCGACGCGCCCTTCTTGCTCTTGCCATTGCCAGCCTTCGCTCTGCGGGCCTTGTCGAGGTCGCTACGCTGCTCCATGCCGCTGTTCTCCTGGCCCTGCATTGCAGTCAGGGCCGATCGGTGAAGGGAAACGAGGGCGCGCCCCGGGCGCGGAGGGAACCCAGGGCGCCGAGAGCGGTGGGATCAGGCGCCCCGGCGCGCCGCTCGGGCGCCGGGGCGCCGCCGCGAGGCGGCGAGAGGGCGAGAGGAGGACTGGCCCTCTCGTCCGGGGCGCGGGATCGTCGGCCGCCTCGGGCTTCCGCCGGACGCCGCGCGCCGCCCGGGAGCGGGGTTGTCGCTGCCCGACCGCGCAGATTCCGTCGGGTCCCATCGGGTTCAGGCTTCGAGGAACGATGGCCATGCGCGCCTGCGCCCACCGCGCAGGAGCATGGGTTCGTATACTACGCAGGCGCGCAGCCGGGCAAGCATCGCGCCGCGCTGGCCGCGCGCTTCTCGGGTCGCTTCTCGTGGGATTCCGTGGCAGGGCGCGCGGTCGGGCGCGGGCGATGTGGCCAGGGCGAGGAGCGAGGCGGTGAGGTGCGTTCGCGCGGGCGCGGGCGTTGCGCGCGGGCGCGGCTGTTGTGCGCCGGCGCGGACCCTGTGGGCTGGTGCGGGCCGCGGGTGTCGCGCGTCGGTGCGGGGGTCGGTCGAGGGGCTGCCTCAGGCCACGTCGGCCTTGGGGGGCCGGCGTCTCGGCAGGAGAGCGCCGCCGGGCTGCTTCCGTGGCGTGACGATGCAGTAGCGTCCTGCCTCTCCCACCCGCTCGTGGATGCCCGATTCCGTGATCTCTCGCGCCGGCCTCAGCGGCGGCAGCCATCGGGACACGTTCGCGAGGCACGAGGTGCGCTCGGGGAACGGGGAGTGACGGGGCCGCGGCCGCTCCGTGGCGGCGCCGTGCGGCCGCTCCATCGCGGCGTCGTGCGGCCGCTCCGTCGCGTCATAGGCGCGCTCCGGGGCGTCATAGGCGCGCTCCGGGGCGTCGTGGGCCCGCTCGGCAGCGAGGTCGTAGGCCCGCTCCGCGGCAGCGTCGTGGGCCCGCTCCGCGGCATCGTACGGCCGGTCCGAGATCGATCGATACACCCGCTCCGACAGAGAGCCGTGGGGCGGCCGCTCCGAGGGCGAGCCGTGGGGCGGCCGCTCCGAGGTCGGGCCGTGGAGCGGCCGCTCCGAGGGCGAGCCGTGAGGCCCCTCGATGGTGGCAGCGCTCTGCGCAGGGAGCGTGCCGGACGATGCGCGCCGCTTCGCGGTCGTCGCCGCGATCCGGAGCCGGAGATCCTCGACGTGCCTCGCGAGCCGCTCCGTCTCCTCGGTGAGCCGCGCGAAATCATCGACCTGGCTTCTGCGCTCTGACATAAACGAGTCCTTTGCCGCGTTTCTTCAGCCGATCTCGATTCTCTGGCCAGTTCAGCTGCACACCGCATGCCGAGCGAGCGCGGGTCCCTTGAACGGACGTCGAAGGGCGGCGTAGAGCTGCGGTGTAGCGATTTGTCGCAGCGTGGCAACGCTGCCTCCACCGTGCAATCGCGATCTCGGCGGCTCGCGCGGAGCGTGCCGGACATCCCGCGGGAAATGCGGGAGCGGACTCGGCGGCATGCGCTGTGCCGTGCGACGCCGCGCACAAGATGGATGAGCCCGTCGCGCCTCGCTGCGTCACGGCCTGATGCCGCCGCGCCCGCGGGGCGCGGCGGGGTGTTCCGTGCCCCAGGGGGCCTGGCCTGACGGCGCGCGGCGCTGGTTGAAGGAGCAGACCCATGCAGAATTCGAACTTTGAATCGCTCGGCGCCCGGCTGGGGCTCCCGGCGGACGGCGTATGGCAGTGGGTGATCGTCGCGGCGAGCGTTCCGGTCGGCTTCGCGCTCGCTCGGCTGGCAGTGGGCCTGTTCCGGCGCGCCGGCTCGATCGTCGTGCGACGGACGGCGACGCCATGGGACGAAAAAACACTCGACGCGGCAATTGGCCCCGTGACGCTTTGTCTCGGGATCATCCTGACGGCCGGCCTCGCGAAGATGACGCGGCTCGGGCAGGAGCTCGTGGCCGATCTGCGATCGCTGCTCTCGGCGCTGTTCATCGGCGGCGTGGCGTGGCTGCTCATGCGCCTCGTCGGGATCCTCACCGAGGTGCTGGACGCGCGCGCCCTGCGGCACCTCGAGGAGGGGAGCGAGTCGTCCCGCGGGCTGCGCACGCAGGCCCGCGTGCTCGAGCGGGTCGCGCGGGTGATCATCGTGATCGTGGCGGGCGCGCTCGTGCTCCTGAATTTCGAGACGGTGAGGAACGTCGGCGTGTCGCTCCTGGCCTCCGCCGGCATCGCGGGCGTCGTGCTCGGCCTGGCGGCGCAGAAGCCGGTGGGCGCGATCCTGTCGGGCCTCCACATCCTGTTCACCCGGCCGATCGATCTCGGCGACAAGGTCGTGGTGGACGGTGAGTTCGGGACGATCGAGGAGATCCGGCTGACCCACGTGGTCATGAAGATCTGGGACGAGCGGCGGCTCATCGTCCCCACCGCGCGGCTCCTCGACCAGTCGTTCCAGAACTGGACGAAGCACGGATCGGAGAAGCTGGGCACCGTCGAGATCTACGTGGATTACCGCACGCCGGTGGACGCCGTGCGGCGGCACTTCGAGTCCATCCTCCCGAACAGCGAGCTCTGGGACAAGCGGGTAAAGGCCGTCCAGGTCACGAACGTGACAGAGCGCACGATCGAGGTGCGTTTTCTCGTCTCTGCCCGCGACTCTGGGCAGCTGTTCGATCTGCGGTGCTGGGTTCGCGAGGAGATGCTCCGGTGGGTCCAGGAGCTCGAGGAGGGGATGTACCTGCCGCAGGAGCGCTTCTCGGGGGCGGCTCCGGTCGTCGAGGCGATCGAGCGGCGTGGTCCGGCCTCGGGTCGGGCGCGGCGGGCTGGAGCGGTCGACGGGGTGGCCGATGTGAAGTCGTGACGGTGCGCGCCCGCTACGTAGCGGAACGCCACACCGCGACGCCCAGGCTGGGGCGATGGACGTCGGCGCGCTCTTCCGGCGCGTCACCGTCGCGTGCGCTTCCCGCCTCGCCCCCGTCGACTCGATGACACCTTCGACGCGCGGAACAGGCCTCCACGCCTGTCCGCGCGCTCCGTCGCGCGCCGGGGCCCAACCGCTGTGCCCGGGGTCGTTCCGCTCGCCGGCAGGCGCAGGAAAACGGCATGTGCTTTGCAGCAAAAACAGAAAGATCCGGCACTTGGCCCGTCAGCCGTCGACCGCGCGACGAGGTTTCGCCACACCCCTGGGGGGAATGGGGGCGTGGCAGGTCTAACTGCCCCGCCCGCTCTGTGCAGCTGCCTGCGCGGGAGTCCAGGAGCAACGCGCCATGAAATGGGTCATCAGGATCACGCGGGTTGGCGGAATCGATGTTGTCGCGCACGCGGCGTTCGGCCTGCTCATCCCGATCGGGGCGCTCCAGTGGGGGGCGCGGCACGGCGGGAGCGGCGCGCTCTTCGGATGCGCGCTGGGGGCGGCGTTGCTCGGGTGCGTGGCGCTGCAGGCGCTCGTCCACGGGCTCGTGGCGCGGCAGCTCGGCCTGCGGGTGAGCGAGGTGCTGCTCTCGCCGCTCGGGGCGATCGCGAGGCGCTCGCGGCCGGACGCGGGGTGGGCGCAGAGCGGGGCGCTCGGCCTGGCGGCGAACTTCGCGCTGGCGGTGATCGTCTTCCTGGCCGCGGGGGCCCAGCACGGGGCGGGGGAGCTCCGGTGGGCGTCGGTGCTTCAGGCCGTCGAGGCGCCGTCGCGCGAGACGGCGGTCGTGTGGATCGCCAGCGCGAACCTGGGGATCGCGATGCTCGGCCTGTTGCCCGCGCTGCCGCTCGAGGGGGGGCGGGTGCTGCGCGAGGCGCTGTCGCCGCTCACCGGCACCTGGCTCGCGACGTCGCTGGCGGCGACGCTCGGGCAGGCGATGGCGGCCGTGCTGTTCTTCATCGCCCTGATCGGCGGTCAGCTCTTCATCGCGCTGCTGTCGGCGCTGCTGTTCCTCGGGGCGCGGCGGGAGTGGAGCGCGGCGCAGGTGGTGAGGGCGCCCGTCGCGTCGTCCGAGGCGCGCCGGCTCGAGGGTCGGGCGGTCCAGCTGTGGCCCGGCGAGCTCGTGGGCGATGCCGCGCGGCGCATCCTGGCGAGCCATGAGCCCGATTTCCCGGTGGTGTACGAGGATCGCGTGATCGGGATCGTGACGCGCACGGACGTGATGCGCGCGCTGGCGGCCGGCGAGGAGGGGGCGTTCATCGCGTGGATCATGCGCTGCGACGTGCCGCGGGTGGCGGCGGACGTGTCGCTCGACGAGGTGGGGCGGAAGATGGTCGAGAAGAACACGCCGGTGGTCGCGGTGTTCGACGGGGAGAGCTACCTGGGGCTCGTGAAGCACTCGGATATCGCGGGGGCGCTCACGCGGGGGCGCGGGGGGAGGCTCGGGAGGATCCGGCTGGCGGCGGCGCAGGCGGGGTAGGCCAGAGGCTTTGCCGGGCGGAACGGCCCCCGGAGGGGTGATGGTGGGGCGGCCCGGCGCGGGGGCCCCGCCGGACTCGCCCTGGATGTTACCCCTCCGGCGCTTGCGCCGGAGGGGTAACATCCAGGGCTCAGACATCGGCCCATCCCCCGCGCCGGGCCGCCCCACCATCACCCCTCCGGGGGCCTGGGGGTGAGCCGCGGAGTCAATCGGGATAGGGGACTGGGGTTGAGCTGCTGGCCGCGCCCCGAGTCACGCGAACGAAGACGCCCCGCCCACCGGGGACGGGGGGCGGGGCGTCGGGGATTGTCCCTGAGAGGCGGAGCCTCAATCGTTTCGCACGAAATTGAGCTTGAAGGAGACCACGAGCACCAGCGCGTCCTGACTGATACGCCGCTTGCCCCAGGCGACCCCGATGTGCAGCCCCTCGATCGGCTCGAGGTTGGAGGGGAGACCTACGGTGTGCGTGAGCGTCTTCGTGAAATTCCACTCAGGCTTCTTGTTCGCAAGCGCTGAGTTGACGGCCCTCATGATGGTATGGTCGATGATCGAGGGGATGCCGCGGATGTCGGCCTCCTCGAGCTCGACGTTGAACGCGAGGACGTTCCCCTTGTTCCTCTCGATGATCTCCGGGGTGATCATCACCCTGAGCTCGTCGAGCTTGATGGTGGGGTTCACGCCAACGATGGACCACTTCAGCTCCGCGGGACAGGTGACGCGCAAGCCCATGTCCTCGACCAAGGTGATCTCGGTCGCCTTGCCGAGGTAGAGCCAGCGGTCGGTCTTGTCGTCGTCGTCCAGGTGAATTTTCACAGGGAGGAACTCGCCCAAGACCTGGGCGAGATCCTCACGCGTGATGATGGCTTCGAGCCACACGGCTGGCGCCTCAGCTCAGGTGGTGACCGCTCTCGCCGCCCTGGGCTCGCCCGCCCTCGATGCCGTAATGCGAGTTCCCGGTCTCGGAGGAGACCGCGCCCTTCACCGCGTCGACCGCGCCGCCGACCTTGTCGTGGACCGTGCGCTCGGCCTGCTCGACCCCGCGCGTCGCCTGGCGCTTCAGGCCGTCGAGGCGGTTCAGGATGTCACGGCGCAGCGCCTCGCCGGACGTCGGCGAGAGCAGCATGGCCACGCCCGCGCCCACCGCGACGCCGGCGCCGAAGAACGCGAGCGTCGTGAGCGGGCTCCGCTTGCGCGCGAGGCCGACCCAGCCGAGCACGTCGTCGAAGCCGAGCGCCCCGATGGTCGCGGCGATCCCGGCGACCGCCTTCGCGACGTCGAACGCCGTCGTCTTGGCCGTCGTCGCCGCGACGCCCGCCCCGGTGGCCGCCGACTCGTACACACCCTTCGCAGTCCCCACCGCGTCATTCAGTCTCGTCATGGCTCTTGTCTCCTTGTGACGGACATGACGTCCGCCGGTTCGTGAGGGGATGCATTGCAGGCCCCGGACCAACCAGCAGACCGCGCTGTACGGCCCGCTTGTCCCCGCGGCCGCACCCACCTCACCGTGACGCCTCCGTGACGAAATGCCACATCTGTCGTGCCGCGCCTCGCGCGCATGCCCACCCCAAACGGCGCGCCCAGCGACCCCCCGAGGCCGCGCGCCGGCCGCTGCGCCGCCGAGGCAGCCCGCCGCGCCGTCGCAAACGGAAGATGGTCTATCGGGAAACGTGACCAGGAAGGTAGAAGCGCCCCCTGCTCCACGCCCGCCGAGCGGGGCACGCCCGCACAGGAGACGGGCCCAGATCGGCGTTTTCGGCGCACAGGCGTGCTCCAGCACGCCGAGCACCGAAAACGTCGAGGTGGGCCCGTATCCGCAGCGGGCGTGCCCCTCTCAACGGGGGGAGTGGGTGAGGCCGGTGAGCACGACGTCGACCCGGCGGTCGTAGCCGTAGGAGTACATCGGCTGGTTGCCGACCGCCTCGGACGCGCCCGTCGCGCGCACCGAGACGCGGTCCGCAGGGATGCCCTCCTTCACGAGGATCTCCTTCACCCGCGTGGCGCGGCGAAGCGAGAGATCCTGATTGTAGGCCTGCGTACCTCGCGGATCGGCCCGGCCGACGAGCTCTATCCTGACGTCCTTGAGATTGGAGGTGAGCAGGCAGTCGACGATCGCGCGGAGCTCCAGGTGGTCCTGGGGCAGCGGCTCGGACGAGTCGAAGGCGAAGTTCGTCTTGGGCAGCCGGCAGACATCGGCGATGTCGTCGCCGAGGGTGAGCCGGATGAACCGATCTTCGCCCTCCCGGAGATCGGGCCACTCGACCTTGTAGACCCCATCGGGGCCCGGGTTGGGCAACCTGGGTTCGGCCCGCGCCTGCTCCACGGGCGGGGCCGCTGCGCACGCGGAGAGCAGCGAGATCGCAAGCGCGCCCAGGCAGAGCCTGGGCAGATGGATTACCGACGGCATCGGGACCCTCCTTTCGAGGTCGCGGCCCGAGAGACACCGACACGACGCCGAAGAAGGTGCGGTGCCTTCCTCGTCCCGCCATCCCCGGCGCGCATCGCCTCGAGCCGCCTGTTGTACCGCGGTGGGTAGTTCAAGCTCCGTGCCGAGCCGGAAGCCGCGGCGCGCGCGTGACGCAGCGCCGCGCGCGGCGCTGCGTCACGCGCGCGCCGCGGGGCCCGGCCGGATCAGCCGGGCGAGGAGGGCTCCCTGGCCTCGAGCTTCGGCCAGGTGAACCGGAAGGTGGCGCCGGCGCCGACGGCGGACTCGACCCACGCGCGCGCGCCCTTGCTCTGGACGATCTTCTGCACGACCGACAGGCCGATGCCCGTGCCCTCGACCTTGTCGCGCGCCTTCAGCGTCTGGAAGATGCCCCAGATCCGGTCGTGGTACTCGGGCGCGATGCCCGACCCGTTGTCCGAGACCGAGAACTCCCAGAACGGGCCGGCGTCCCGCGCGCCGATCCGCACCTCCGGGTCGGCGCGCCCCGCGTGCTTCAGCGCGTTGCTGATGAGGTTCAGGAACGTCTGCTGGAGCGGCGCGCGCTCGGTGACCAGGACGGGCATGTCGGGGGCGATCTCCACCCGCGTCTCGGGCGGGGGCGCGAGCAGCTCGACGATCTCTCGGAGGAGCTTGCCGACGTCGATCGCCTCGGGCTTCTCCCGGACGCGGCCCGCCCGCGAGTAGCTCAGGATGCCGTCGATGAGGTTCTCGAGCCGGTGGACGCGCCCGCGGAGCAGATCGAGCTGCTTCCGGCTCTCCGCCGTCATCTTGTCGTTCAGGTCCTCCTCGATCCACTGCGAGAGGTTGGCGATGCCGCGGAGCGGCGCCTTGAGGTCGTGGCTCGTGACGTACGCGAACTGATCGAGCTCCTTGTTGCTGCGCTCCAGCGCCTGCACGAGCCGCTGCCGCTCCTCCTCGGCGCGCTTCTGATCGTCGATGTCCGTGTACGTGCCGAACCACCGGACGATGCGGCCCGACCCGTCGCGCGCCGCGACCGCCCGGCCGATGAACCAGCGGTAGGCCCCGTCGGCGCGGCGGAGCCGGCACTGGCTCTCGTACGGCTCGCCCGTGCGCAGCGCCTGCCGCCACGTCTCGATCGCCCGCTCGTGCTCCTCGGGGTGGATGATCCGGCTCCAGCCCTCGCCCCCCGTGTCCTCGGCGGTCAGCCCGGTGTAGTCGTACCAGCGCTGGTTGAAGTACTCGTGGTGGCCGTCCGAGCGGTTGGTCCACACGAGCTGCGGCATCGTCTCGGCGAGCAGCCGGAACTGCGCCTCGCTGTGCTTCAGCTCCTCCGCGAGCGTCTCGACCTCCTTGCGCACCGTGACCTCGCGCTCGAAGAGCAGCGCGTTGTCGACGCTGAGGGCGGCGCGCCGGGCGAGCTCCTCGGCGAACTGCACGTCGGCCTTCGTGTACCGCCGGCCCGACTCCGCGTGCGCGAGCGTGATCGCGCCGAGGACGCGCCCGCGCGCCGCGAGCGGCACGACCAGGTACGACCGTAGGCCGAGCTCGCGCGCCATCCGGAGGTGCTCCTCGTCCCGCGCGTTCTCGACGAGCAGCGAGTCCGGGATGTCGGAGGACCACTCGGTCTCGCCGGTCCGGAGCACCCTCGGCACCCCGCGGCTCGCCGCGGGATCGACGGGGTACTTCTCCTCGATCTGCCGGACGAGCGTCACCTTCTCGGGGTCGGTGTGCTGGACGGCGACGCGCTGGATGGCGCCGTCCTGCGCCTGGATGTCCACCGCGCACCAGTCGGCGAGGAGCGGGACGACGAGCCGGGCGAGCTGCCCGAGCGTCTCGCGGAAATCGAGCGAGGACGAGAGGATCTCCCCCGCGCCCGCGAGGAGGCTGACGTTGGCCTCGGCGCGCTTGCGCTCGCTGATGTCGAGCACGTAGGTGAGGTTGCGCTTCTGCGTCTCGATGCGGGCGGAGCCGACGAGGACCGCCACGCGCTTGCCGTCCTTGCGGATGTACTCCTTCTCGAACTGCTTCGTGGCCCCACGGAGGCTCAGCTCGTTCACCGCGTCGTGGTGCACGTGCTCGTACTCCGGCGGGGAGAGCTGCTGCCAGGTGAGCAGGCCCGCCTTGATGTCCTCGCGGGTGTAGCCGACCATCGAGAGGAAGCAGTCGTTCGCCTCGAGCACGCGCCCTTCGTAGTCGCTGAAGAGCAGGCCCATCATGGTGGTGTCCATGATGCGCCGGAACACCTCGTCGCTCGCCTGGCGCTCGAGCTCGCGGAGCGCCGCCTCCTGCCGCTTGATCTGCTCGGCCCTGCGGTGCAGCTCGACGAAGACGGCCACCTTGGCGCGGAGGATGTCGGGATTGAACGGCTTGACGACATAATCGACCGCGCCCTCGCGGTAGCCGCGATACAGTCGGTCCTCGTCCTCCGGCAGCCCCGAGATGAAGATAATCGGCGTGTGCCTCGCGCGATCGAGCCCCCTCACGCGTGCGGCCGTCTCGAAGCCGTCGATACCGCGCATCTTCACGTCCATGAGGATGAGCGCGAACTCCTCGCGGCTCAGGTGCTCGAGCGCCTCCTCGCCGGATTGCGCGGTGACGAGCCGCTGGCGCAGCGGATCGAGCACGGCCTCGAGGGCGAGGAGGTTGGGGCGGTGATCGTCGACGAGCAGAATGCTCGCGACGGGCTCGGACGGCGTCGTGGGAAGGGGGGCGCCAGGCTGGTGTGGGGCCTTCATCTCGTAAGGGCTCAGCCCTGGCCTTCGGTCGGGCATAACGATGACGGTTAACGGCGCGCGGACCGTCTGGCAAGCGAAAGCGGCGCTCGCACGGCCGCGGCGGACGGTCGAACGTTGGTTCACCGCCGCGCGCTCACTCGCCGCGGCGCTGCGCTGCACGGGACCGGGCGCCTTGGGGGCCTCGTGCCTTGTACCTTGGACCTTGTACGACTTTCACCACGCTGTGGCGATCCGTCACGCGCGGCGAGCGGAGCGGACAGCGCCGAGGGGCGTCGCGCCGCGGCGGCGGGCCGCGCGCGGCTGGCATGGGGCCTGCTGGATGCTTCGCCAAGGGAGCACCTATGCGATTCGGACTCAAGCTGGCTTCGTTCGCCTTCGCGCTCGCGAGCGCGCCGTCGCCGGCGAACGCGGCCGATGGGGCGGGGCTCTTCGCGCTCCCGCCGAGCCGGCCCGACGCGTCGGCGCGCGCCGCGATGCCGGCGCCGGAGCCGCCCGCGACGTCTCGAGGGACGTTCGTGGCGCTGCTCGAGCGAACGATGCTGGCCGCCTTCGCGCCGCCGCCGGCGGAGGTGCGCGTCGCGCCGCTCGTGAGCCAGGGCGGCGGCGGCGGGCTCCGCCTCGTGCTGCCCGTGTGCGAGGACGGCTGTTCGCGCTACGCGACCCGCGGGGTCCTCCTCGTCACCCCGAGGACGCCCGACTCGCCGATGGCCTGGCTCGCCGCGGTGAGCAACCGCAGCGCGCGCTCGCCCGAGGGGCCGCCCGGCCTCGCGGCCCTGCGGGAAGAGGCCCGCAGCGCCCGCGCGAAGGTGCCTCAGGAAGAGGAGAGCGCGCTGCCCGAGTAGGCGCGAATGCGCGCGAGGCGGCGAGCGCGCGCCGGCGGGAAGCCCGCCTGTCGCCCGCGAGCGCCGAGCTGGCCTGAGCGCGAGGGGCCGAGTCGGCGGAGCACGGATATCGCGCGACGGCGGCAGACGGGGCACCACCTTTCGGGAGAACGGAGTCGGCGCGCGCGGCGACTCACGGCGGGACGGGGGCAGACGTGACCGCGTCGTGCAAGGCGCGGAACATCGCTGCGAGCTTGTCCGGCTGGTAGCTGGCGTTGAGCCCGCTCGGGTTCGGCAGCACCCAGATCCTCGTCGCGTCTAGCGTCTCCGGCTGCGGGCCGGGCGCGGCGTGGGGCCTGCCGAAGGCGCTCCGGTAGGCGCCGATCCCGAGCACGGCGAGGATGCGCGGGCGGTAGCGCCGCACCTTGGCCGCGAGCCGCTCTCCGCCGGCGGCGAGCTCGTCGGCGGAGAGCTCATCGGCCGATGCGGTCGCCCGCTCGACCACGTTGGTGATCCCGTAACCGAGCTTCAGCAGCTCGCGCTCCTCGAACGGCGAGAGCACGCGATCGGTGAACCCGCCGGCGTGCAGCGCCGGCCAGAACCGGTTGCCCGGGCGGGCGAAGTTGTGCCCGACAGCGGCCGTGTAGAGGCCCGGGTTGATGCCGCAGAAGAGGACGCGGAGGTCGGGGGCGATGACGTCCGGCACCGTCTTGCCGGCGGCGGCGAGGATCTCTTCGCGGGTGGGCCTTCGGGGTCGGCGAGGGGTGGGCACGGGCTTTCGGGGGCGAGCGCGGGGCGCGGCGGGGCGCAGCTTACGACGGCGGCGCGAGGGGAGAGCGCGGCTGTCGGCTGGAGGAGGTGAATCGGCTCTGGACGGGGGCGGTACAGCGGATACCGTCGTGCGTTCCCCGATGCTGGCGCGGTCGCTCGGTCTGCTCACGGCGCTGCTCGCGGCCGCCTGCGCGCGCGCGCCCGAGCCGGCCCCCGCGCGCGGCGCCGCGGCGGCCGCTCGGTCGGCGCGCGGGGGGCGCGCCGCGGACGCGGGTGTGTCGCGCGTGCCGGGCGCGCCGGGCGCGTGGGGCGCCCTGGTCGCGGCCGGCGCCGCGCCGGCGGGGGTCCGCTACGTCCACGGGCTCGCGGACGTGTTCCGCGTGACGCACGGCGGGCCGGACGCGGCCGTCGTGGATCGCGTCGTCGCGGCGGGCGCGCGGCTCGAGCTCGGCGAGGGCGGGCGCGTGGTCGCGGCGGCGTGGGAGCCCGATCTGTGGGCGTCCGGCGATCCGGTCGTCGGGTCGCTCGCGATCGCGCCCCACCTCGGCGGGGGCTTCCTCCACTGGACGCGGCGCAGGGCGTTCCGGTCGCGCGGCTTCACGGGGCCGCTCGCGGAGGTGGCGCTCGGCGGCGGCGCCCGCGCGGTGCGGGGCGCCAGGAACGGCCTGGGCGGCGTCGTGATCTTCACGGAGCAGGGGCCGCGCGCGCTCCCGCCGGGCGAGGACCGCGGCCGGGCGCTCGAGGCGCCGGCGATCCACGATCTCGCCGCGCTCGACGCGGAGCGCGCGGTGCGCCTCGACGTCTTCGGCCGCGCGGCGACGACCGCGGACGGCGGTCGGACGTGGATCGACGTCGGACGGCGGATCGGGCTCGGCGCGCGCGGCCTCGGCGCCGCGCCGGACGCGCTCTGGCTCGCCACGGCGCTCGGGCGCGTGGCCGTGCTGCCGGACGGCTCGCTCGGCCGCCCCGACGGCGATCTCCGCGCGACGCCGGCGGCCGGCGCGTTCCAGCTGCTCGTCGCGGGCGGCCGGGCCGCCGAGCGCGAGGCGCTGGCCCTCGAGGAGCGCGCGCAGCTCGCGCCGCTCGAGGCGGCCGTCTCGGCCGGCGCGCTCCTGCCCGACGGGACCGCGCTCGGGGTGTTCGAGGGCGGGGTCGCGCGGATCGACGCGCGCACGGGCGCGACGCGCGAGCGGCTCGCCGGCTGGCTCCCGGACGGGCTGGACTGCGCGCCCATGCGCGCGGACGACGGGCTGCTCTTCCTGTGCGCGTGGGACGACTACGAGGGCCACGGCAGCTACGTGCTGCGCTCGGAGCGCGGCGAGGCGCCGCTGGTCGAGCGCGCCTTCAGCGACGAGGGGTTCTTCGTGGCCGACGACGGCGGCGCGGTCGGCTACGTCGGCGGCTGCGCGGCGTCGCCGCGGCTCGTGAGCGACGAGGAGCGCGATCGTCGCTACGGCGAGGTCGTGGTCCACCCGCGGATCTGCGTGCGGCGCGGCCCGGGCGCCTGGGTGGAGCGCGCGATCGAGCTCGGCGAGACGGAGTCGCTGGTCGGCTGGGCGCCGCGCCGGGACGGGAGCGCGGTCGCGCTGCTGCAGGGCGAGGGCGGCGCGCTGCCGGCGCCGGTCGGCGCGCGGCTCTGGCGCGACGAGGGGGGCGCGCGGGTCGTGCAGCTCGGGGCGCGCCCGGCCGGCTGGTACTGGACGCCGCCTCCGCGCGACGGGGCGCGGGTGCTCGTCGACCGGCGCTTCCGCGCGCGCGAGGACGGCGGGGTCGACGGCTGGCTGTCGTCGATCGAGTGGCCCGATCCCGTGGGGCAGGCGAGCCTCGGCGTCACGATCGCGGCGGACGGGGCGATCTCGCCGCACGAGTTGCCGCCGGATCCGGCGGGGATGGTGGTGACCGGCGATCACGGCGTGCTCGTCACGCGCGGCGCGGAGCTCCACGAGACGCTCGATCACGGCCGGACGTGGCGCGCCGCGGGGCGCTCGCCGGTGACGCCGTCGTCGTTCCAGGGCGCCTGCTCCGCGCTCGGCTGCGCGCTGGTCGGCGTGGTGCGGCTCGGCTGGGGCGCGGGCGAGCCGTCGCCGGCCGTCGCCGCCGCGCCGGGGCCCGGATGCGGGGGAGCGGAGGCGGGCGTGGCGGGCGCGGCGGCGTGCCCGGGCGGCGGCCGATCGGAGGAGGCGGCGGGGCTGCCGGTGCTGTCGTGCGCGCCGGTCGGCCTGCCGGCGCCGCTGCCGGGCGCGGCGCCCGCGGCGGGGTCGGAGCGATGGACCGTGGCGACGCCGTACGGCGACACGCTGGAGATCGTCGCCGACGCGCCGGAGCCGGAGCGCGCCGCGCGGCCGGACGACGGCGCGCCGCCGCCGCCGCTGTCCGAGGAGGCGCCGCCGGAGGGCGCGGCGCCGGCGAAGGGCGGCGCCGCGCCGGGGCGAGGCGGCCCGAGGGCCGCGGCGCTCCGGACGCACAGCGTGGTGGTTCGCCTGCCGTTCGATCTGCGCGGCGAGGCGCTGCGGCTGAACGCGACCGAGCTCGCGCCGAGCGGCAGGCGCGGCGCGCAGCGGGCCGCCGCGGTGCCGCTGCTCGCGCCGGGCGGCGAGGCCGCGCTGCTCGTCGTCGCCGAGGCGGGCGAGCTGCTGCTCGGCCCCGAGGGCGCGCGGGCGCTCCCCGCGCTCGAGCCGCGCCGGAGCCCCGTGGACGGGTCCGCGGGGCGGGCGCCCGGCCTCCTGCTCGGCCCGGGCCGCGCCCTCGTGCTCGGCGAGCACCGGCGCCGCGCGGCCCTCGAGGAGCACGGGCCGGAGCCCCGGCAGCCCGCGCGCGTCGTGGGGCTCGATCGCGAGGAGCTGCGGGGCCGGACGATGGCGCTCGCCCGGCGCGACGACGGGGAGGCCGGCGTGCTGGTGCTCGACGGCCCCGCGGCCGAGACCGCGGGGGCCGCGGCGCTCGATCGCCTGGCCGGGACGGCGGGCGAGGTGGTCCCGCTGGCGCCCTGGTCGACGCTGACCGCCGCGAGCGACGCGCGCTGCCGCGCCATGCGGGGCGCGTGGCGCGCGCTCGTGGCGCTCGATCCGGAGCGCGCGCTGCGCCTCGACCGGCGGGCGCTGCCCGCGATCGCGCTCGGCGACCAGGGCATCGCGGCGGTGCGCTGGGGGCGCGAGCGCGTGTGCCTGGAGGCGCTGCACCTCGCGGTCGCCGACTCGAGGCGGCGGGGCGAGGCGGCGGCGGACGCGGCGCTGATCGCGCGGTGGACGGCGCCGCGGGGGCAGGGGGGCGGGGCGGGGGGCGAAGGGGTGCTGCGGACCGCGTCGACGATGCAGCGGCTCTCGTGCGCCGCGGGCGCCAGGTCGGGCGACGAGTGACGCCGCGCGCCCTCGGCCGGCTCTCGCTCCTCGCCGCGCCGGCGCTCGCGGCCTGCGGGGCGGCCGAGCCGGCGCCCGCGCCGCCCGGCGCGCCGGAGCCGCCGCGCCGCGCCCCCGCCGTCGTGGCGCTCGGCCCTGCCCGGTACGTCGCGCAGGCGGCGCAGGGGCTCGTCGAGCGCGCGGTCGTCGACGGCGAGGAGATCGAGAGGGCCGTGGTGAGCGGCCTGCGCGTCGAGCTGCACGGCCTCGCGCGGCTCGATCCGCTCGGCGCCGGCGGCCCGGAGCTCGCCGGCGGCGCGGCGTTCCCGGCCTGGGCGCAGGCCGGGCCGCGCTACGTGTTCTGGAGCGGCGGCGACGTCTACACGGCGACCACCTTCGCCGGGGAGCTCCAGAAGCGCGCGACCTTGCCGGGCAGCGTCGCCGGCGTGTTCCCGTGGCTCGACGGCGTCGGCCTGATCACGTCGGCCGGGAGCTTCGCCGTCGAGGGCGCGACCGGCGCGCTGCGGCCGCTCGGCATGCCGTCCCTCGTCGCGGCCGTGGCGGCCAGCGACCGCCGCGCGCTCGGCCTGACCGTCTTCGGGCGCGCGCTCCTCACGGTGGACGCGGGCGCCTCCTACCGCGACGTCACCGCGGAGGTCGGCGGCGCGATCGCGCTCGAGGTCCGCGGCGAGGAGATCGTCGCCTCGCTCCGCGGGGGCCTCGAGCGCGCCGTCGACGCGGGAGGGCGCCTCGGCGCGCCCCGCGCCCCGCGCGCGCGGCCGCCGGCCGGCGCCGGCTCCTACGCCGCGTGGCTCCCCGGCGCCCCCTTCGAAAAGCTCGCGGACGCCGTCGCCTCGGGCCTGCCGCTCGACGACGGCGGCGCCGTGATCGCCGCGGACGGCGCCGCCGGCCGCATCGACCTCGCGACCGGCCGCGCCTCGTCGGTCGCGCCGCTCCCGCCCGGCAGCGGCGCGTGCGCGCCGTTCCGCGCGAGCGACGCGCTGCTCGCCGTCTGCGCCGGCCCGGATCGCGCGAGCGTCGTGGACCTCGCGAGCGACGCGCGCGGGGCGGGCGCGCTCCGGCTGGAGCGCGCGTTCGAGCTCCGGCCCGAGCCGGAGCGGGAGGGCGGCCGCTTCGTCGGCGTCGACGGCGATGCGCTCGGTTACCTCGGGCCGTGCGAGGGGCTGCCGAGGCCGCGGCTCGACCTCAGCGCGATCGCGCGCGCGGCGTTCGCCGGCGGCGCGGCGCCCGAGAGCGCGGTGCTCTGCGTGCGGCGCGGGCCGGGCGTCTGGGTCGAGCACCGCCTCGACCCGGCGGACGCGACCGACGTGATCGCCTGGATCCCGCGCGCCGGCGGGGACGCGGTCGCCCTGGTCGCGCGCCCCGGCGCGTTCCTGCCGGACCGCGAGCGCGTCGAGGTGCGCGGCGCGCTGCGCGTCGTGCGGATCGCGCGCGGCGAGCCGCCGCTCCACCTGCCCTCGTACGGCGAAGGGCGGCCCGGGCTGCTCTCGCGCGCGCTCGTCGCGCACGCGGACGGCGCCGTCGAGGGCTGGCTCCCCGCGCAGGGCGCGGTCGGCCTCGCGCCGATCGCGATCGACGCCGCCGGCCGGCTGCGCCGCCTCCCGCTGCCGGCGCGCGCGCGCTCGCTCGAGGCGTCGGGCCCGTTCGCGCTCGTCGAGACGGAGGACGGCAGGCTCTTCGAGACGATCGATCGGGGGAGGCGGTGGACGCCGATCGCGCCGCCGCCGGGCGGCGCGGCGGCGCGGCTCTCGGGCTGCTCCGCGGTGGGGTGCCGCCTCGGCCCGTTCCTTCGGATCGGGTGGGCGTCGGCCGCGCGCGGCGGCAGGGCGCGCGCGGCGTCGCCGCCCGACGCGCTTGCGGCCGAGCTACCCCCGCGGCGCGAGCGCGACGGGCCGTTGCGGCCGCTGGCGCCGCCGCCCGTCGCGCGGCTCGCGTGCCGCTTCGCGGGGCCGATCGCGGCCGCGCGCGTGCCGGAGTCGCAGGGGTTCGGCGCGGTCGCCGCGCCGCCCCTGCGCACGGCGAGCCCGCTGCGGCTCGGCACCCTCGGGGTGCTGACGCTGCCGCCCGTCGGCGGCGCGCTGCCGGCGGCCCTCGCCGACGCGGAGCTCGCCTGGATCGCCCCGCTGGATCTGCGCGCCGAGATCCGCCGCGCGAGCGTGCCGGTCGCGGGCGCCGAGCTCTCTCGGCTCGCGTACCGGCCCTACGAGGCGCAGGTCGGGCTCGCGATCGATCGCGACGGCCGCGTGGCGCCGGTCGCGGTCGGCCCGAAGGAGGCGTGCCTCGCCGGCCTGCTGGACGCCGCGCGCGTGACGCGGCCGATCGGCGGCTGCGCCCCCCAGCCCTCGATCGGCGTCGATCTCGGCGATCGCGCGGTGTTCCTGAGCCCCCGGTACGACGGCCTCGCGGTGAGCGCGGTCGACCTGCGCGGGGAGGCGGCGCGCGGCGCGCCGGCGAGCCCGCGGCCGTCCGGCAGCGGGGCGCTGCGGGAGCTTTACGTGCAGCGCGCCGCGCCGATGGCGGGGCCGCAGGCGCGCTTCGCCTTCGGCGCGGGCGCGCGCGGCGGCGCGCCGGTCGTGGTGGCGGTCGCCGGCGACGGCGGCGCGGTGCTCTCGCCGGTCGATCCCGAGCTCGGCGAGCTCGGCCCCGAGGAGGCGCTCGCGCCGCTCGGCGAGCTCGCCGCGGGCAGCGCGCCGTCGTGCGCCCCGCGCCGCGGGGAGGCGCGCGTGGTCCTGCCGTTCGACACGGAGATCGGCCTCGCGCCCGGTGCGTTGCCGGGGATCGCCGAGGCCGGGACGGCGGGCGTCGCGGTGATCCGGTGGTCGCGCGATCGCGCGTGCCTCGACGCCCTGGAGCTCAACGTGCGGGACGAGCGCTACGAGGCCGACCTCGGCTTCTACGAGCCGCCCGGCGTCGTGAAGAAGCTCGTCGCGCGCTTCGCGGGGCCGCCGCCCGCGGCCCGCGTCGGCGAGCGCGGCGCGCCGGCGCGCGAAGCTGGCGGCGGCACGCTCGTGCTCGTCCAGCCCGGCCAGGAGGTGCGGCAGCCGGTGCGGTGCACGGCGGTCGTGCCGGGGCGCTGAGGCGATCGTGCGCTGAGGCGGGCCCGCGGCGCTCGGCGGAGCAGCGCCTTGGCTCGCTTGCAGGCCCGATCCTCGCGGCGTATCGTGCGTTGCCTGCGCCTCGGGTCGCGGGGACGCCATGATCGATGCGCGAGAGAAGTTCCGGGAGCTGACGCGGGTCTTCGATCCGATCTACCGGCCCTACCAGGACGCCGGGGACGGTCCGGGCTCCTCGTATGTGCGGGAGGCCCACGAGGGTTACCGCGAGCAGCTCGAGGCGGCGCTCGACCTCAACGACAACGCGAAGCTCCTGGTCGCCGGCCAGCCCGGGTGCGGAAAGACGACGCTGCTCCTCAGCGTGGCCCAGTGGCTGCGTAGCGAAGGGCGGATCGCCGCGTTCGTGGACCTCGAGGCGCAGACCGCGGTGCAGGATCTCGGCGCGGTCGAGATGCACCTCGCCGCGATGGCCGCGCTGCTCTCGCAGGCCAGAGGGACGGGAGCGGTGCCGTCGGCCGGCACAATCGAGGCATGCCGGGGCTGGATCGAGGAGCTGGAGGGCTCGGCACCGCCTCCCGAGCCCGACGCGCTCGCGACCGCCCTGAGGCGCCATCTCGCGAGGGCTCGGGACAGCGATGGCATCCGCAAAGAGCTGCGCGATCGGGCCGCGCAGGGCGGCGCGGACCATACCCTGGAGCTGCTCACCCTGATCCTTCAGGATCTGTCCGAGCGGCGGCCGGTCGTGATCCTCGACGGCCTGGACAAGCTGCCCCCCGCGCAGGCGCGCGACACCTTCCTGGACGACAAGCGGAAGCCGATGGCCGAGGCGCCGGGGTCGGCCATCCTCACGATCCCGCTCTCCATCGTGTACGAGCCGACGTTCAACGTGCTCAGCGAGCGGTACAACAACGCCGACAGCGCCGTGCTCCCTGCCGTGCGGCTCTGGGATTTCGATCCGACGACGCGCGAGCGCCGGAGATCCAGCAAGGGCGAGCGCATCCTGCGGAGGATCGTCGAAGCGCGGGTCAACCCGATCGACCTCGGGATCGTGATGAGCGAGGCGCTCGATCGCGCCATCGTCGGCTCTGGAGGCAACATCCGCGAGCTCTCGCGGCTCATGCAGTCGAGCGTGGTGAAGGCGCACGTGCGGCGCGGCAGCTTCGTCGAGCCGCAGGACGTCGAGGCGGCCATCGCGGATCAGCGCGAGTCGTTCCGGCGCGCCTACGAGCCCCGGTTCCTTCCCGTGCTGAAGAAGGTCCGGGACGAGTGCCAGCTGGAGGGCGGCGGGGAGGTGAGCAAGCAGCTCCTCTACGGGCTCTGGGTAGTCGAGTACCGGAACGGCACGGCGTGGTACAGCCTGCCCGAGCCGGTGGAGCAGCTCCTTCGCCAGATGGAGCGCTGCTGAGTGTCGCCCGAGGCGCGCATGGAGGAGCTGAGGGCGCGGCTATCGCTCGCGCGGGGCGCCGCCACGCTGCTGCTCGCCACCGTTGCCAGCGAGGTCGATCTAGAGCCTTCGCGGCGCTTTCTGCTCGACGTCCTGCGCGCGGCGCCGATGACGGTGACCGACCTCGGCGAGTGCGCGTTCAACGACGGGCCAGCGCGCTGGGCGGAGCTCACGCGCCGCGCGCCTGCGGACGGCTTCGTGCTGGCGGCGAACCCCCGGGGGGCGCTCGCGGGCGCCGCGTTCGCGCGCCTCTTGAACGCCGAGCGCGAGCTCCTGCGCCAGCTCGCCGGCCCCATGGTGCTGCTCGTGCCGCGCGACACGGAGCGGATCCTCCGGAGCCATGCGCCGGACTTCTTCACGTGGATCGCGCAGAGCTACGAGGTTCCCCCCGCCGGCGAGATGGCGGCGATCGCCGCGCGGCTCGGCGTCGCGCCGTCGGCCATCGAAGCGCCCGCGCTGCAGGACGAGCCGATCCGGTTCCTGCACCTCTCGGACATCCACCTCCGCCCTCAGCGGGTCAAGCGCTACGACCAGGATCGCGTGTTGCGCGGTCTCCTCGAGTTCCTGGAGCGGGACCGGGCCGAGTTCCCGCTCGATCTGGTGTTCTTGACGGGCGACCTCGCGCAATCGGGCAAGCGGGAAGAGTACGCGCTGGTCGTGGACTTCCTGCGCAAGCTGATCGAGGTGACGGGGGTGCCGCCGGAGCGGCTCTTCGTGATCCCCGGGAACCACGACGTGGATCGCGACGTGGGCCGGTGGCTGCTCCGGACCCTGAGCAGAGACGACGAGGCGATCGCGTTCTTCGAGGAGCCGGCGAGCCGAGGCTTCCACGAGAAGAAGTTCGACGCCTACCGCGGAGGACTCCGCGATCTGCTCGGCGCTTCGCGCCCGCTGGGGCTCGCGGCGGGCGCGGAGGCCGTCGAGGTCGTGGACGTGCGCGGCGCGCGCATCGGCGTCGCGTCGTTCAACTCGGCGTGGTTCGCGCAGGGGGATGACGATCACGGCAAGCTCTGGCTGGGCGAGCCCAACGCGCATGGTGCGGCACAGCGGCTCGCGGACGAGGGCGTCTCCTTTGCGATCGCGCTGCTGCACCACCCGTTCGACTACCTGCACGAGGTGGAGCGCGAGGAGATCGAGCGGATCTTCGAGCGCTCGTTCGAACTCGTCCTGCGCGGTCACCTGCACAAGGACAAGACGCGCACGATCCTGAGCCCGCGAGGCGGCTATGTAGAGGTGGCTGGGCCGGCGGCCTACCAGGGGAGTCAATGGCCGAACGGCTGTTTCCTTGGCGAGATCTGGGCGCGCCGTCGCGCCGTGCGGCTGCGCCCCTATGCGTTCTCGTCCGGCGCCGATCCGTGGGTGCTCGACCCGAAGGTCTTCCCGGACGACGCGGACCAGGGCTACTGCCACACGTTTTCACTGCCGGAGAAGCGGCGCGTCAAGAGCGCGCTGGCGAAGCCGCTGGAGCGCGCGGCGGAGATGGTCCTTTCGTCCGCGCCTCCGGCGGAGCAGCGCGAGCTAGCGGCGGAGCTTGGAATCGTTGTGCCCGAAGGGCGCTTGTCGGCGGAGTCCTTGCGGAAGGCTGCCAATGCGGCGGTGGCGCTCTCGCCGGACGTCGCGCGCTTGTGGGCCCTTGGCCGATGGGTCGGGCTGGTCCGCGAGGTGATCGAAGAGCAGAGTAAGGACGCACGACGCATCGAAAGGACAGATCCTCAGTTCATGGAGAAGGCGCTCTTGCGTGCGGCTCATGCGTTCCGCCGCTTTGAGCAAGACTTCGAGATCGATCGCGGGGCGTTCATGAGAGACGCACCCTTGGTGATCCGTGCCGCTCTGGAGTTGATCCTTGACGGTCCGGTCTATCGTCAAGCCTCCGTCTCGTCGCTTTCCGACGTGCGTTCACATCTCGTGATCGGGACCATGGGCGAGCCGGGTTCACAGCGCGCCGTCGTCCAGGTGAACGTGGTCCACGATCCTGCCCGCGACGAAGACGTCGCGAGCGCTGCGGAGCTCGATACATATGTCGGGCTTTCCGGTGCTGGCCACGCCGCGTTGGTCCTGGTCGGCGCCGTCGCGCCTTCCGCAGACGAGCCTCGAATCGAGCACGTGACGACGCCCGCCGGGCGCGAGGCGCTGCTGCTCCGGTTGTAGTCTGCGGCGAGGCGCCGCGTTCTGTGCGCAAGGCGGCGGCAAGCGCTCGGGCCGCGAGAACACCGTCGTGCCTTGCCAGACCGCCGTGCGGTGATCTCGGCACGATGGTGGACCTTCGCGAGAGCGCAGGGCGGTGGTCTCGGCACGATGGTGGACCTTCGCGAGAGCGCAGGGCGGTGGTCTCGGCACGATGGTGGACCTTCGCGAGAGCGCAGGGCGGTGGTCTCGGCACGATGGTGGACCTTCGCGAGAGCGCAGGGCGGTGGTCTCGGCACGATGGTGGACCTTCGCGAGAGCGCAGGGCGGTGGTCTCGGCACGATGGTGGACCTTCGCGAGAGCGCAGGGCGGTGGTCTCGGCACGATGGTGGACCTTCGCGAGAGCGCAGGGCGGCACCCGACGGCGCTCGAACCGTTCGACCAGGACCCCACTGCCGTGTACGTTTCGACCGCCCACCCGATGCACCGCGCGACCGCCGCCGCCGCGATGCCCTCCCGCGCAGGCGTCCTCCTCGGGCTCGCCCTCGCCGCTGCCTGCAGCGCCGCCCCCGAGCGCCCTCCGCCGCCCGCCAAACCCCAGGCCGCCGCGCCCTCGGACGTGCCGCCGCTCTCTCCGGCGCGCTACGCGCTCACCGAGGGCGTCGGCGTCCTCTTCGACGCCGCCGCGCCCGGCGATGGCGCGCCCGCGCCCGGCCCGCAGCCGGCGCTCCACGAAGGGGTCCGCGTGCGCCTCGACGGCGGCGTCGTGCTCGCCGCCGCGCCCGCGTCCGAGCCGCTCCGCGGGTTCCGGTCGATCCCGGCGCGCCTCGGGGGCGGGTTCGTCCTGTGGTCCGAGGGCCGCGTCTACCGCGCCAGCGACTTCCTCGGCGCGCTCGCGCCCATCGCCGACGTCGGCGCCCCCGGCGGCGCGCGGCCGTACCTCGACGCCATCGTCCTGCGCAGCGACCGCGGCCTCCTCGAGGTCGACCCGTCCTCGCTCGCCGTCCGGCGCTTCGGCGTCGCGGGCGTGGTCGACGCGGTGGCCGTCGACGCACGGCGCGCGGCGCGCCTCGACCTGTTCGGCCGCGCCTCGGTCACGCTCGACGGGGGCGTCACCTGGGTCGACGTGCTCGAGGCCCACGGGCTCGCCACGACGCTCCTCCAGGAAGGGCGCGGGGAGGTCGCGCTGCTCGGCCCCTCGGGCAGCCCCGCGCTCCGCGTGACCGCCGCCGGCCTCGTGCGCGCCGCGCCCGCGCCGCCGCGCGACGGCCCCAGCCCCTCGCTCCACCTCCCGCCGGCGCGGGACCCGCTGCCCGGCGCGTCCTCGAGCCGCGGGCTCGCCCCGGAGGCGCTCGCGCTGGCCGCGGCGGCCGGCGCCCTCCTCCCCGGCGGCAGGCTGCTCGTCGCCCGCGACGGCGGCCTCGCCGTGCTCGCCGCGGCGACGGCCCAGCCCATCGCCGACGCGGAGATCGAGGGCCTCGACCCGCGCTACGCGCGCTGCCAGCCGTTCCGGGCGGGCGAGGACGTCCTGCTCGCGTGCGCGCACGACGCCGCCCACGTGCTCCGGCTCGAGACGACGCTGTCCGCGCCGCGCCTGGAGGCCACGTTTCCGCCCCGCGGCCGCGACCCCGATCCGATCGCGACCTCGCGGGGGGCGTTCCTCGGCGACGATCGCGGCCGCCTCGCCTTCGCCGGCCGGTGCGGCAGCGCGCCTCCCGGGCTCCACGACTTCCAGGAGAGCCCGGACGGCGCCGCCTCGCCGGACGGCGAGCGGTCGCCCTGGCCTACCGCGCTGCCGCTGCCGGACGAGCCGCGCGCCCCGGCGGCGCGCCCCCCGCGCGGCGCGCCCGCCGAGGACCGCGCCGCGCGCGTCTGCGTGCGCGCCGGCGGCGGCCGCTGGGTCGAGCGCCGGATCGAGGGGGAGGATGCCGCGCACCTCTACCGCTGGATCGCCGGCGAGCGCGGGACCGTGACCGCGCTCGTGCTGGAGGCGCCTCCCGTCGCGCGCGAGCGCGCGCGACCGCCCGAGGGCGTCCGCGTGATCCGCGTGCGCGAGCGCGACCCGGCGCTCGCCGGCGGCGTCTTCCCGGCGCTCGCCGACCCCGCCTCGCCGCGCCTCGTCGACACCGACTTCTGGGAGGACGACGACGGCGCCGTGCGCGGCTGGCTCCACCTGGCCGACGCCACCTCGCCGGCCGACGGCGCCTCGCCGGACCGCGCGGCGCCGCCGGACGTGGACGCGCCCGCCGCGCGCCTGCTCTCGACCCGCCGCGGCGGACGCCTCGCCGGCCTGCGCATCGACGCGCGCGGCGGCATCACCGTCTACCCCCTCCCGGCCGCCGTCGCGCACGTCGTCGCCGGCGGCCGGTTCGCGCTCGCCGCCACGGGCGACGACCCGCCGGCCTACTTCGAGTCGACCGACGGCGGCCGCTCGTGGCGCCCCGTGGAGGGCCCGCCCGCTCGCCAGATCGAGCCTCCGCTCGACGAGGGCGCCCCCTTCGCCTGCTCGCCGATCGGCTGCGCCATGGGCGAGCACGGCCTCGTCCGTCTCGGCTGGGGCGGCTCCCCGCCGCCGCCGCGCGGCGCGCCGCCGCCCTACGCCCCCGCGGCGAGCCCCGCGCCGCGGACCGCGCCTCCGCCGCTCGTCTCCTGTCGCCTCGACGACGACCCCCCCACGCCCCCGCCCCCCGCCGCCCTCCCGGCGCCGCGCCCCCCTGCGGGCCGCGCCGGCCGGATCGCGCTCGCAGCGCCGGGCGCCCCCGCGGCGGCCCGGCTCCTCGGCGGCGCGCCCCCGGTCGTCTCGCTGTGGACCGCTGCGTCCTCCCCCCTGGGCGCGCTCCGCGACGGCGTCTTCATGGTCAGCGTGCTCCCGCCGTTCGCGGGCACGGCTGCGCCCCGCCGCGTCTCCCTCCGCGACCGCTCGCTCGCCATGGCGACCGGCGAGGCCGTCCCCGTGCTGCTCGCGCCTGGCGCCAAGGCGCCCGCGGATCTCTTGCTGCTCCTCGACGCGGACGAGCCGCACGGGCGGCGCGCCCTCCGCGTGCCCGCGGGCGCCGCGCCGCCCGCGCTGCTGCCGTTCGATCACGCCGGCGCGATCGCCGCCGCGGCCGAGCTGCCGGGCGGCGACCTGCTCGCCTTCGACGCCGGCAAGCGGAGCCTCGTCCTGGCCACGCGGCAGGCCACCCTCGCCGTCGCCGGGCTCGCGCCCGTCCCCGACGTCGCCGGCGCCCGGCTCACCCTCGGCCGGCGGCTCGACGCCCCGGGCTTCGCGCTCGTCGGCTACGCCGTCGCCTCGGGGGAGGTCGTCGCCGCGCCGCTCGACGCCGCCCGGGGTGAGGTCGGCCCCGTCGAGCCGCTCGGGTCTCTCGCGTCCCTCGCCGAGATCGGCGCCGGCGGCTGCGGCGGCGCTCGGCCGTCGCACCGGTTCATCGCCGAGCTGCCGATCACCCTGCGGCTCTCGTCGAGGGGCGGCGCGCCGCTCCTCGACGAGGACGCCCCCGCGGCCGCGCTGCTCGCCGGCGGCCGCGGCGCGCTGTGCGTCGAGGCGATCGAGATCCGGGCCGCGGCCCGGGGCGCGCAGGATCTCGGCGCGGTCTTCGGCCCCGGCGGGGCCGCGGCGCTCCGCGGGGGCGCGCGGCTCCGCTGCGAGCTCCTGCCAAACCGGCCCTGACGATCGGCGCGTCCCGGAAACTGCGCTCCGCGGTGCCTACGTGCTAGGGTCGGCCCCATGCCCGCCCTTCGATCCTTGGCCCTGCCGATCGCGGTGGCTGCGTCGATGCTCGGCCAGCTGGCCTCTTGCTCCGAGCGGCCCACCAACTTCCCGGACCGCGACGGCGTCATCGCCGCCCAGGCCGAGTGGTGCGCCGCGCTCGCCAAGCTCCAGCGCGCCGGCGCGTCCTGGGAGCACCTCAACGCGTGCAAGGCCGCCTACCCGACCTCCTCGCCCACCTATCTCCGCGCCATGACGAGCTGCTTCTCGCGGCGCATGGAAGCCGCCACCGAGAGCTCGCCCGACCGGAGTCAGATCATCCTCGAGTGCAACGACGAGATCGCCGTCAAGATCAACCCGGACGAGCCCACGGCGAAGCCCGTCATCGACGCCCGCTGCGCGCGCATGTCCCGGTGCGAGAAGATCCCGGTCCCCGACTGCCAGGCCGCGTTCACCAAGCTCGAGGCGGCCCAGCGCGCGATGTTCACCACGATCTACAACGCCTCCGGCCGCTACGAGATCATCGACTGCCTCGAGAACGCGAGCTGCACCGACAACGAGGAGGCGGGCCGCCAGGCCTGTTACAAGCCCACCTCCGACGCGCTGCTCTGGTTCCCGGACTGAGCCCGCGCTCCCCGGCGGGCGCCGCGCCCCCTCGGACGCCGCGCGTCGGCGCGGCGCCTCGCCCGCCGTGAGGCCCCGTGCCCGCGCCGCCTGCCCTCTCGTCCGCGCCTCGTCTCCATGAAATCCCTGGTAGCGTGCTGCGCATGCGAACCGCCCGACCTCGAACCGGTCCCCTGTCTCAGCTCGGCGCGCGACGTCAGCGCGCCGAGCGTCCTCACGCTCGCCCTGCCCACGCGCGCCCCGGAGCGGCGTCCCGCCTCGCCGGAGGCGGCCGCCGGCTCCTGCTCGCGCGCGTCGTCGCCGCCGCGCTCGCCCTGATCGGCGCGTGGCTGCCCGCGACCGCGGCGCACGCGGCGGGCACCGTCACCATCGCCGATCGCTCGCCCAAGGAGGACGACGGCCGCTGGAAGCTCAAGATGACGATCAACTACGGAGGGACGCCGCACCTCTCGCACATCCCGATGCTGTTCTCGTTCACGCCGACGGTGCACTACGAGCGCGCGCTCACCGACCAGTCGCCCGAGAAGCCGATCCTGAACCGCATCCCGCTCCAGAACCAGCAGTCGATCAACGAGAGCATGGACGTCGGCTTCTCCGACGGCAGCGGCAAGGTCTTCTCCATCACCAAGTTCGACTTCGTCCTCCGGCGCGATCGCGGCTTCGAGGCCGGCGAGTACGAGCTCGTGATCAAGCGCGCGAGCGACGGCGTGCAGATGGGGCAGAAGCAGAAGATCACCCTGCAGGGCGAGAACGAGATCATCGATCGCCGCGCGATCGTCTTCACCGGCGAGAAGAAAAAGAAGGACAAGCCGGCGGACAAGGCCGACGCCGAGAAGAGCGGCGAGACCGAGAAGGCGGAGGGGTCCGAGGGCGAGCCCGCGTCCGAGCCCACGGAGGCCGAGGCGCCCTCCGCCGCCGAGCTCCCGCCCGACGAGGCGCCGCCGCCGGTGGAGCCGAAGCAGGGCGGCTGCGGCTGCCGGCTGTCCCCCGAGGAGGCCGCGACGCCCCTCGCCTTGCCGCTCGTCGCCCTGGGCGCGGCGGCCGCCGTCGCTCGACGGAACCGCGCGCGTCGCGCGCGCCGCGGCTAGCGCCGCCCGCCGCGCCGGCGCACGCCGCAATCAGGCGTGGCGCGCGTGGCGCGCGGGCGCGTGCGCCGGTCGCTCGCGCCCACGCCGCAGCCAGGGCGGACGGGTCTTCTTCGAGGCGACCTCTGTGCTGGACGGCGCGCGCAGCCTCGGCGCGGCGCCCGCCTCGCGTGATCGCGCTTGCAGGGACCACCCGAGCCCGCCGACAATCGCCCGCCGACGCCGATTGCCCGCGACTCCCTCGCGGGCCCGCCGTCCCCAATCCAATCGATGAGCTCCCTAGTCCCTGCCCACCAGCACCCTCTGCTGTACGCGATCTTCGTGCGCGTCTGGCTCCATGAGCTCTCGCGCGCCGCCAAGGCCAGGGTGACGCTCGCCAGCGTGCCCGACGCGGCGCTCGACCGGCTCGCCGCGCTCGGCGTCGACTACGTGTACCTGATGGGCGTCTGGACGCTCGGCCAGGAGGGCCAGCGCCTCTCGCTCGCGCACCCCGACCTGCGCGCCGAGTACGACCGCGTGCTGCCGGACTGGACCGACGCCGACGTGGTCGGCTCCCCGTTCGCCGTCGCGCGGTACGAGGTGAACCCCGCGTTCGGCGGCGACGCCGCGCTCGCGGATCTGCGCCGGCGCCTCGCGGCGCGCGGCATCGGGCTCATCCTCGACTACGTCCCGAACCACGTCGCGCGCGACCACCACTGGGTGAAGGAGAAGCCCGAGTGCTTCATCCAGGGCGACGACGGCGCCCCGCTCAGCGGGCGCGACCCCTACATCCCGCCGTGGCCCGACACGGCCCAGCTCGACTACCGCCTCGCGGCGACGCGCGCCGCGTCCGCCGAGGCGCTCCGCAGCGTCGCGTCGCGCTGCGACGGCGTCCGCTGCGACATGGCCATGCTCGTGCTCGACGACGTCTTCCGGCACACGTGGTCCAAGCGGCCGCCCAAGGAGCGAAAGGCCGAGGCCACGGGCGAGTTTTGGGCCGAGGCCATCGACGCCGTGCGCCGCGACCACCCGAGCTTCGTCTTCATCGGCGAGGCGTTCTGGGACCTCGAGTGGCGCCTGCAGATGCTCGGGTTCGACTACACCTTCGACAAGAGCCTTTACGATCGGCTGAGCCACGCCTCGGCGTCCTCGGTCCGCGGCCACCTCGCGGCCACGCCCGACTACCAGCGCCGGAGCGTGCGCTTCATCGAGCACCACGACGAGCCGCGCATCGCGGCCGTGCTCCCGCCGGACCGGCGCCGGGCCGCGGAGTTCATCGCGGCGACGGTGCCCGGCATGCGGTTCATCCACCACGGCCAGCTCGAGGGGCGGACGGTGCGCGCCTCGCTGCACCTCGCCCGCGCCCCCGAGGAGCCGGTCGACCAGGCGTGCCTCGCCTTCCACGAGCGGCTGCTCGGCGCGGTGCGCCGCCCGATCCTGCGCACCGGCAGCTTCGCCACGCTCACCCCGCGCGGCCCGGGCGCCGACGCGTTCGTCGCCTACCGGTGGGAGCCGCTCCCGGCCTGCGGCGCGCCCCGCAGCGCGGCGCCGCTCGTGGCGGTGGTCAACTTCGCCCCGTCGCGCGGCGGCTGCCGCATCCCGCTCGACGTCGCGGGCGTCGCCGGCCGCAAGGTCCTGCTGGTCGACCTCATGACCGGCAACGAGCACCCGCGCGACGGCGACGAGCTCGTCGATCTGTCGCGCGGCCTCGGCGTCGAGCTCCCCGCCTACGGCGTCCACCTCTTCGAGATCCGGCGCTGATCGGCCGGCGCCCGGTCGCCCCGCGCCTGGAGGTCCCCATGTCGAACACCGGCGCCGGCGCGCCCTTCCGCCTCGTCACCATCCCCTTCAGCCACTACTGCGAGAAGGCGCGGTGGGCGCTCGACCGCGCCGGCGTCCCGTACCGCGAGGACCCCTACCTCCCGCTCGCCCACGCGCTCCCGTCGCTGCGCGCCGGCGGGCGCCGCACCGTGCCGGTGCTCGTCACGCGGGCGGGCGCGGTCTCCGACTCCACCGACATCCTGCGCTATGCCGACGCGTTCGTCCCGTCGGAGCACGCGCTCTTCTCCGGCGAGCCCGGCGCGCGCCGCGACGACATCGAGGCGCTCGAGGCGCGCTTCGATCGCGAGCTCGGCCCCGCCGTGCGCCGCGTCGCGTACTTCCACGCCCTGCCCGACGAGGAGGCGATGTTCTCCGTGATGAGCGGGGCGTTCCGCGCGCTCGAGGGCGCCGGCGCGGCGCCGCCCTCGTGGTTCGGGCGCGGCGCCTTCCGCGCCTACTTCCCGGTCGCGCGGGCGGTCATGAGGCGCGCGATGCGGATCGACGCCGCCGGCGCCGAGCGCTCGGGGGGCAAGCTCCGCGCGGTCTTCGACGCGGTGAACGAGCGCCTGCGCGACGGGCGCCCGTTCCTCGTCGGCGATCGGTTCTCGGCCGCCGATCTCACGTTCGCCGCGCTTGCCGCGCCGCTGATCGTGCCCGAGCGCCACCCGGTGCCCTTCCCGTTCGCCGGGCTGCCGGCCGTCCTCCGCGAGCTCATCGAGGCGCTCCGCGCCGAGCCGGCCGGCGCCTTCGTCCAGCGCCTCTACCGCGAGCAGCGGCACCGGAAGGCCGGCCCCCCCGCCGGCGGGTGACGCTCGGCGCGCGCTGACGGCCGCCGCGCGCTCAGCCGCGCGCCGGCACGCTCGCGAGCAGGTCCCGCACCGCCGGCCCTGCCTTCAGCGGCTCGCGGCGCGCGCCGAAGTGCCGCGCGTGATCCCGGATCGCCCCGATCGCCGCGTCCGGGGCGAGGCCGTGCCGGGCGCGCAGCCACGCCGCCAGCACGACGGCCGCGCGGCCCGCGCCGGACGCGCAGTGCACGACGATGGGCGCGCCGCCGGCCTCCGCGCGCCGCAGCGCGGCGAGCGCGCGCTCCAGGGCGTCGGGCGAGGGGATCGCCCCGCCCTCGAGCGGCACGTGCGTCACCCGGAGGAACTCGCGCTGGTAGCGGCCGAGGAGCGGGACCCGATGGAGCGCCAGCTCCCCCTCGTCGAGCAGGCAGAGCACCTCGCGCATCCCCTGCCGCGCCATGAAGCCGAGCCACGCCTCGACGGGGGCGTCGCTCGGATCGGGGTGCTGCGCGGCGCCCGGCGGCGCGACCACGGACGAGCGGATCCCGGAGGCCGACCAGAGCGCCATCCCGAAGCCGGGGCGCTCCGCGCCGTGCACGACCCGGTCGAGCGGCGACGCGGGCGCGAAGTTGAAGGGGGCCGACGTCGACGTCTCGCGCCCGCTCCGGTAGAAGAGCTCGAACTCCTCGACGGACGCCTCGAGCTCGGGGTCGTCGATCGAGCCGGGCCGCGCGCGCCGCACCTCGTGGATGGCCTCGGTCGACGACCGGCCCAGCGCCACGAGGCGGCAGGCGAGCACCACGCCGGTGCGCCCGATGCCGCCCTCGCCGTGCACGACGGCGGGCCGCGGCGCCCGTTCGAGGAACGCCACGGCGCGCAGGAGGTCGACGCTCGGGATGCGCGTGAAGTCCGCGAGCGGGCAGTGCAGGTGGACGAGCGAGCCGAGCGCGTGCGGCGAAGGCGCCCGCCGCGAGAGCGACACCATGCTGCGGAAGCCGAGCTCCACGAGCTCCTCGACCGCCCGCGGCGCGTGGGGGTACGCCATGCCGGCGAGCTCGCCGGGCAGGACGAACGAGAAATTCTCGAGCTCACTCATGGCCGCCGCCCGGTGCGCACACGGTCGTGAGCTGCGCCGCGCGGTGGGGCACCCGCCCGCACCGGCCCGGGAGGTCGCAGCGCGCTGCGCCCCCCGCCGCGTCGCGGATCGGCGCGGCGGGGCGCTGCGCCGGGCCGCCGCCCCTCGGTTGCGCGCAGGGTCCGCGGGCGGGCGGGGCGGCGGGGGCGGCGAGGCCGAGGACTGCCGGGAGCGGGGGCCTGGGCGCGAGCGCATTCCTCATGGTGGGTCCGCATTGTAACGGCAGTTCACGGCCGCTTGGCAGCCGTCACGGCGAGCGCGGTTCGTCCTGGTCGCGGGGGCCGAGCCGCGGGGCCGAGCCGCGACGAAGGCACGTCGCTCCTGGTTCCCTCGGCACGGTCCGGCGTGTATGAAGGGCGCGTGGTCCGCTACGCCCTTGCCCGGACACCGATCCTGCGCCCCCTGATGCTCGTCGCGCTCGGGCTCGGGTCGGCCTGCAGCGGCGCCGCCTCGCCGGCGCCCGCGCCGCCGGCCCCCGGCGGGGAGGCGCCCGCGCCCCCGGCGGCGCCCGCGGCCCCCCGGCCCCAGGCCGCCCTCCCGGCGGAGGCGCCGCCCAACGTCGCCGAGGCGCAGGCCTTCCTGGCCGGCGTCGACCGGGACCTGCGCCGGCTGCGGCTCCAGTCCGCGCGCGCGGGGTGGGTGAACCAGACGTTCCTCACGGACGACACCGACGCGCTCGCCGCCTCCGCCGACGAGGCGAGCATGGAGTACCTCAACCGCACGATGAAGGCGGCGAGGCGCTTCGACGGCCTCGCGCTGCCCGCGGATCTGGCCCGCCAGCTGAAGCTGCTCAAGATCTCGACCACCCTGCCGGCCCCGAGCGACCCGGCGGAGCGCGCGGAGCTCGCCGCGCTCTCGGTCGAGATGACGAGCCTCTATGGCAAGGGCAAGTACTGCCCGAAAGGCAAGGCGGCGCGGCCGGCCCCGGCCGGTGCCGCTGCGGCGGCGGGGGCTCCGCCGGCGCAGAAATGTCTCGCGCTGGACGATCTCTCCGAGATCATGAAGACCAGCCGCAAATGGGATGAGCTGCTCGACGCGTGGACGGGCTGGCACGCGATCGCGCCGCCGCTCCGGCCGAAGTTCGAGCGGTTCGTCACCCTCGGCAACAAGGGGGCCGCGGAGGTCGGCTTCGCGGACCTCGGCGCGCTCTGGCGGGCCGGGTACGACATGCCGCCCGAGGCGTTCGAGGCCGACACCGAGCGGCTCTGGGGCCAGCTGAAGCCGCTCTACGACGAGCTGCACTGCTACGTGCGCGCCCGGCTGCGCGCGACGTACGGCAAGGACAGGATCGGCGACAAGGCCCCGATCCCTGCGCACCTGCTCGGCAACATGTGGGCCCAGGCGTGGTCGAACGTCTACGGCCTCATGGAGCCGTACAAGGGCCAGCCGTCGCTCGACGTGACGCGCAAGATCAAGGCGAAGAAGCTCGACGAGAAGCAGATGGTCGCGCTCGGCGAGCGGTTCTTCACCTCGCTCGGGTTCGACCCGCTGCCGGCCACGTTCTGGGAGCGGTCGCTCTTCACGAAGCCCACCGACCGCGAGGTCGTCTGCCACGCGAGCGCCTGGGACGTCGGCCAGAGGAACGACCTCCGCATCAAGATGTGCATCCGGCCGAACGAGGAGGATCTCATCACGATCCACCACGAGCTCGGGCACATCTATTACTATAACCAGTACTACAAGCTGCCGATCCTGTTCCAGGAGGGCGCCAACGACGGCTTCCACGAGGGGATCGGGGACACGCTGGCCCTCTCCGTGACGCCGAGCTATCTGAAGACGCAGGGGCTCGTCGACAGGGTGCCGGAGGACGAGAAGGGGCTCATCAACTTCCTCTTGAAGACGGCGCTCGACAAGGTCGCGTTCCTCCCGTTCGGCAAGCTCATCGATCAGTGGCGGTGGGACGTCTTCTCGGGCAAGACGAAGCCAGCCGACTACAACAAGGCGTGGTGGGCGCTCCGGCTCAAGTACCAGGGCGTCGCGCCGCCGGTGCCGCGCAGCGAGGCCGACTTCGACCCGGGGGCGAAGTTCCACGTCCCGGCGAATGTCCCGTACACGCGGTATTTCCTCGCGCACATCTATCAGTTCCAGTTTCACCGCGCGCTCTGCAAGGCGGCCGGGCACACGGGGCCGCTCCACGCGTGCTCGATTTACGGCAGCGCGGCCGCGGGCGAGAAGCTGCGCGCCATGCTGTCGCTCGGCGCGAGCCGGCCGTGGCAGGAGGCGATGAAGGCGATGACGGGGGAGACCGAGGCCGATCCGAGCGCGATGCTCGAGTACTTCGAGCCGCTCCGGAGGTGGCTCAAGGAGCAGAACAAGGGTGAAGTCTGTGGGTGGTAATCGAGCGTAGGTGAGCTGTGCGCGTCTTCGTCGCTGTTGATCCGGGAGCCGAGCTCCTCGCCAAGGTCGGAGAGCTCCTCAGGGAGATCTCGCCCCGGGCTCCGTCCGCCAAGTGGGTGGAGCCTGCAGGGCTGCATATCACGCTCGCCTTCATGGGCGAGATCGGAGAGGAGCGCCTGCCGCTCGTCATCGCGGCGGCCGGGAGCGTCGCCGCCTTCCACAGGCCGCTGACGCTGCGGATCGAGAAGGGCGGCGCGTTCGGCACGCGGCGCCGCCCGCGCGTGCTCTGGCTCGGGGTGGGCGGCGCGGTCGGCGCCCTCACCGCGATCCACCGCGATCTCGAGCAGACGCTCTCGCTCTCGACGGGCTACGTGCCGGAGGACCGGCCGTTCGAGCCGCACCTCACCCTCGCCCGCTCGCGCGACCCGCGCGGCGATCCGGCGCTCGACGCGTGCGCTCAGGCGATCGGCAACGTCGACTTCGGCGAGACGCGCGTCGAGGAGATCGTCGTCTACCAGAGCGAGATGACCCCGAAGGGCGCGCGCTACACCGCGCTCGCCCGCGTCCCGCTCGAGGGGATCGGCGCCCCGGAGCAGGGGCGCTGAGCGCCGCCCGGGCGTCGGCGTCGCGTCGCGGCGCCCCGACGCCCGCGCGTCCCGGGATCGAGAACGGGCCCGCGGCGCGCCGCCCCCGCGAGCGCTTCAGCGCTTGCGCGGGACGGGCGCGGGGATGAGCCCGAGGCGCACGGCCTCCTTGTAGGCGAACGATCGGCTCAGCCCGAGCAGCCGGCCCGCCGTCGCCGCGTTGCCGCCCGCGGCCCGGAAGGCGCGCGCGAACGCCTCGCGGCGCGCGCGCTCCAGCGTCTCGGCCAGCGCCTCGACGGGCTCCTCGCCCGGCGCGCCTCCGAGCAGCAGCCGCTCTCCGGCGGCCTCGACCAGCGGCGCGCCCCCGAGCAGCAGCCGCTCTCCGGCGGCCTCGACCAGCGGCGCGCCGGAGCGCTCCAGCGCGCCGGAGGCGGTCGTCTCGGCGGGACCGACGTCCTCGCGCCGCAGCACGAGCCGCCGGCCCGCGGCGCCCTTGCCCTCCGCGAGCGTCCGGCGCAGCACGGCGCGCTCGACGGTGTTCTTCAGCTCGCGGACGTTGCCCGGAAAGGCGCCCTGCGCGAGCGCGCGCAGCGCCGACTCGGTGAAGTCCACGCGCTCGGCGCCGAGCTCGGCCGCGACCTCCGCGGCGAAGCGCTCGCAGAGCGCCGGGATGTCCTCGCGTCGCTCGCGCAGGGGCGGCACGCAGATCGGGTAGACCCAGAGCCGGTGGAACAGGTCGGCGCGGAAGCGCCCCTCCGCGACCTCGCGCCGGAGATCGCGGTTCGTGGCGGCGACGACCCGCGCCTCGACGCGGCGCGGCCGATCCTCGCCCACGGGCTGGATCTCCCCCTCCTGCAGCGCGCGCAGGAGCTGCGCCTGGGCCGAGAGCGGGAGCTCGCCGATCTCGTCGAGGAAGATCGTCCCGCCGCGCGCCGCCTCGAACCTGCCGGCGCGCGCCGCGGTGGCGCCGGTGAACGCGCCCTTCCTGTGGCCGAAGAGCTCCGACTCGACGAGCTGCGCCGGGATCGCCGCGCAGTTGACGATCACGAGCGGCCGGCTCGCCCGCGGCGACCGCTCGTGGAGCGCGCGGGCGACGCGCTCCTTGCCCACGCCCGTCTCGCCCGTGACGAGCACCGGCACGGACAGCGGGGCGAGCATCGCGATCTCGCGCTCGATCCGCTGCATCGCGGCCGACCGGCCGGGCAGCGCCGGGCCGCCGGGCGCCTCGCGCGCCCCGGGGGCGAGGGCCGGCGCGAGGCCGGCGTCGAGCCGCAGCGCGCCGGCGCAGAGCGCCGCGAACACGCGCGCGTCCTCGTCGCGCAGATCGCCGAGCCCGTGGGGATCGAGGGCGTCGAGCGTGAGCAGGCCGGCGAGGCGGCCCTGCACGCGGAGCGGGACGGCCATGCAGGCGTGGATCGGGTGGATCTCGCCGGCGTTGCCGAGCAGCCAGCCGCTGTAGGGGTCGGGCTCGCTCGGGTCGAGGAACCGGATCGGCCCGGCCGCGAGCGTCGCCCTGCGGAGCCGCGGGTGCTCCGCGGGCCGGAAGCTGAGCCCCATGGCGGCCGGCGACAGCCCGATCTGCGCGGCGACGCCGACCGACCCGTCCTCGGCGGCCGCGAGCACCGAGAGCGCGTCGGCCGCCGTCACCTGCGCCAGGGCGCGCAGGATCCGCTGCAGCGCCTCGCCGCTTTCGGGCGCTTCGGACAGGCTGAGCACGGCGTCGAGCAGCGTCACGCGGGTTCCTCGAGGAGACGGATGCGGCGGCGGTTTCCTTCCGGAAACCACCGCAGGAAACACCGAGGGGACCGGCGGGGCAAGCGGCGACGGGCCTCTCGCGGCCAGCGCCGCTGCGCGCGATCGGGGACCCGGGTTTCCTGGAGGAAACCGCCGCGGCTCGCGGCGCGCGCCGAGCCGGCGGGATCGGCGCGCTCGGCCGGAGAAACGCGGCTGGCACAGCCCGTGCGATTCCCTGGGCGCCGGCGGGGGAGCTCGACGGCGAAGGCGATGGGCGCGCGGGCACGGCGCGCGGGCACGGAGGTTTGTCATGGGATTGAACGTGGGTCTGCTGCGGGAGAGCTTCGAGCTGGTGATCGGGAGGGAGCCCAACCTCACTCACCGTTTCTACGGCATCCTGTTCTCGCGATATCCGCAGGTGAAGCCGCTCTTCGGCCGCAACAGCCGGGAGCACCAGGAGAAGATGCTCGCCGAGGCGCTCGTCGCGGTCATCGACCGGCTGGAAGACGCGCCGTGGCTCGAGGAGAAGCTCATGGCGATGGGGGCCAAGCACGTCGACTACGGCGTCACGGACGCGATGTATCCCTGGGTCGCCGACGCCCTGATCTCCGCGATGGCCGAGGTCGCCGCGGCCGACTGGACCCCCGAGCACAAGCAGGCCTGGACGGACGCGCTCGGCGCCATCGCCTCGCTCATGCAGCGCGGAGCGCGGGCGTACTGCGCCGGCCGGCCCGAGGCGCAGGTGCCCGCGGCGCAGGCCGGCGGCTAGAGCGCCGGGCGCGTCACTCGCCCATCGCCTTGACGACGACGCGCTTGCGCCGCTTGCCGTCGAACTCGGCGTAGAAGATCTGCTGCCAGGGCCCGAGATCGAGCTTCCCCGCGGTGATGGGCACGATCACCTGGTGGTGCACGAGGATCGACTTGAGGTGGGCGTCGCCGTTGTCCTCGCCGGTCCGGTGGTGGTGGTAGTCGGGCCCGTCGGGGGCGAGCTGCTGGAGCCAGGCCCAGATGTCCTCCCAGAGGCCCGGCTCGTGGTCGTTCACGAACACGCCGGCGGTGATGTGCATGGCGCTCACGAGGACCATGCCCTCCCGGATGCCGCTCGCGGCGACGACGGCCGCGACGCGGTCGGTGACGTTGATGAGCTCGCGCTTGGCCTTCGTCTCGAAGTAGAAATACTCGGTCTTCGACTTCATGGCTCCTCCCGCGCGCGCGTCACGGGGCGTGACGGAGCGCGCAATCAACGACCCTACGACCGCGCGGCCGCGCCGCCTGTCGCCGCGGGCGCGCGCCGGCTCCGGGGCTCCATAGCCCACCTGCCGGCCCGGCGCGAACCGCGTGCGGGCCCCGCGCCGCGGGGCTACGCTCGAGCGCCGTGAAGGCCGCGCGGCGACGGTTGATCCTCGACATCGTGGCCACCGACGCCACGTTCGAGCGCACGGAGATCCGCGGTCAACCGGCGTGGGTGGGCAAGTGCATCCATTGCCTGTCGCACGTCGTCGTCGGCCTCGACGGCGAGCCGATCCAGCGCGCGACGATCGAGCACATCGTCCCGCGCACGCACGGCGGGACGGACGCGCTCGACAACCTGGCGCTCGCGTGCGGCCGGTGCAATGCGCTGAAGGGAATGCGGCTCGACGTGCGGCGCCGCGACGACCCGAAGCTCGTCGCGATCATCGAGCGGCTCCGGGAGCGCAAGGCGAGCCGCCTCCGCGGCGCCGGGACGTAGCGGGGCCATCCCGCGGCGCGGGGGGGCAGGGCGCTCGGCGCGCTGCGCTCAGGGGTAGAGGCGCTCGACGCGCCAGCCGTCGCCGTCGCGGAGGTAGACCACGCGGTCGTGCAGGCGGCTCTCCTGGCCGCGCCAGAACTCGATCCGCTCCGGCACCACGCGGAAGCCGCCCCAGAACGGCGGCCGGGGCACGGGCCCTCCGTCGAAGCGGGCCTCGATCTCGCGCACCCGCTCGAGGAGCGCCTCGCGCGAGGGCAGCAGCGCGCTCTGCCGAGACGCCCAGGCGCCGATCTGGCTGCCCCGCGGGCGGGTCTCGAAGTAGGCGTCCGACTCCGCGTCGCTGACCCGCTCGATGCGGCCCTCGACGCGGACCTGCTCGGCCGCCTTAGCCCAGTGGATGCACAGCGCGGCGAACGGGTTCGCCGCGATCTCCATCGACTTGCGGCTCTCGTAGTTGGTGAAGAACACGAACCCGCGATCGTCGATGCCCTTCAGCAGCACCATCCGCGCCGACGGGCGCCCCGACGCGTCCGCCGTGGCCAGCGTCATGGCCGTCGCGTCGGTCGGTTCGGTGGTTTGCCGCTGCTCGAGGAGCTCGCGCGCGAGGACGAAGGGGTCGGTCGGCTCGTTCGTCATGTGAAATTGCGGCATTCATATACAGGCAGCGAGCGCGCGTGGCGAACCCGAACGGCCAATATCGGCCGCGCCGCTTCGGGTTGAGCGCCGCGCGCGGCGGCGGCGCCGCTGCCGGCGCGGCGAGGCAACGAGCCGCGCGTGGGGCGAGGACGCGCGGGGGAGGGCGCGGCGGCTTTCCTTTCCGGGAAAGCCCGCGTTGTCGCGCACTCGTCGTTTTGATACTAGCGGAGATCCAGAGCGAGGGCGTGCATGGTCGCACCGGTCAACGTGGGGGACGTCCTCGCGGACAAGTACGAGGTCGAGCGCGTCCTCGGCGAGGGCGGGATGGGCGTGGTGGTCGCCGCCCGCCATCGCCTGCTCGGCGAGCGGGTGGCCATCAAGTTCCTGCTGCCCCAGGCCCGCGAGCGCGCCGATCTGGTGGCCCGCTTCCTGCGCGAGGGGCAGGCTGCGGCGCGCATCCGGAGCGAGCACGTGACGCGCGTGTTCGACGTCGGCACGCTCGCGCGGGGCGAGCCCTACCTCGTGATGGAGTACCTCGAGGGGACCGACCTCAAGGCCCTCCTGCGCGATCGCGGCCCGCTCTCGGTCGAGCTCGCGTGCGATTACCTGCTGCAGGCGTGCGAGGCGCTCGCGGAGGCGCACGCGCTCGGCATCGTCCATCGGGATCTGAAGCCGGGCAATCTGTTCCTCAGCCAGCGGGCCGACGGCAGCCCGCTCATCAAGGTCATCGACTTCGGCATCTCCAAGATGGCGCTCGCCTCCGAGCCCGCCGCGCCCAAGGCGCACGACATGACCGAGAGCTCGGCGATGCTGGGCTCGCCGCTCTACATGGCGCCCGAGCAGATGGTCTCCTCGAAGAGCGTCGACGCCCGCGCCGACGTCTGGTCGATGGGCGCGATCCTCTACCAGCTGCTCACGGGCGCCATCCCCTTCCAGGGCGACTCCGTGATGCAGATCTACGACCGCATCCTGGAGGGGCCGCCGCGGCTCCGCGGGCTGCGCGCCGACGTGCCCGAGCGCCTCGATCGCGCGGTGCAGCGCTGCCTCCAGCGGAACCCCGCCGATCGGTTCGGCAACATCGCCGAGCTCGCCGCCGAGCTGGCCCCGTTCGCGCCGCCCCACGCGCAGCACCTCGCCGAGCGCGCCGCGCGCGTGCTGCGGGTCCGCCTCGACGCGATCGGGGAGGGGAGCGCCGAGGGGGGCCGCGAGCCCGGGCGGCGCCCGCTCTCCACGGCGCCCGGGCCCGGCAGCGCGCCGCCGCCGCCCGGCGGCAGCTCCGGCGGCCGGGGCGTGCCGGCCGGCTCGGCGTGGGGTGCGCCCACGGCGCTCCTGACGGACGGCGCGGCCACGGATCGCTCCTGGGGCGGTACGCGCGCCTCGTCGGGCAGCGGCCGCGCCGGGGCGCGCGCCCTCGGGATCGCGGCGGCCATCGCCGCGGCGCTCCTGGGCGGCGCGGGGCTCGCGTGGGTGTTCGCGCTCCGCGCTCCCGCGCCGGACGCCGCGCCCGGCGCGCCGACGGCCTCGTCGGCGCCGGAGGCATCGTCGCCGCGCGACACGGCGGAGCCCGCGGCCGGCGGGCTCGCCGAGCTCCCCGACGGCGGCGCCGCGCTGCAGCCGGGGGCGAGCGCGACCGTGACCGTCAGCGCCATCGGGACGGCGCGGCCGGCGGCGAGCGCGGCCGCTGCGCCGAAGCCGAGCGCATCGGCGAGGGCGGCGCGGCCGCCCGGGCGGCCTTCGCCGCCGCCTCGGCCTACGCCGTCCCGCCCGGACGATCTTTTTTCCGATCCGCGATGACATCGCGTGCGCCCAGGAGAGGTCCCGTCTTGCTCTGCCATCGTCGTCCCCCGAGCACCTGTCCCGAGGCCGGCTGCCGTGCGGCGGCCTCCAGCGCGCCGCGGATCGGGGGCGCGCGTCTCCGTGCGCTCGCGCTCCTGTCGGCGCTCTCTGCGCTCACCGCGCTCGCGCCGGCCGCGCGCGCCGCGGAGCCCAGCCGGGAGGAGCGCGCCGCCGCGGTCGCGCTGTTCGACGAGGGGCGCGCGCTGATGGCGGCGGGCAAGCACGCCGAGGCCTGCCCGAAGTTCGCCGAGAGCCACCAGATCGATCCGGGCATCGGCACCCTGTTCAACCTCTCCGATTGCTACGAGCGCATCGGCCGGATCGCGACGGCGTGGATCGGCTTCCGCGACGTCGCGGCCGCCGCGCTGTCGGCGGGCCAGACGGAGCGCGAGCGGGTGGCGCGCGGCCGGGCCGCCGCGCTCGAGCCGCGCCTCTCGCGCCTGCAGATCGTGGTCCCGAACGAGGCGGCGATCTCCGGGCTCTCGCTCACGCGGGACGGCGTCGCCGTGGGGCGGGCGCTCTGGGGGACGGCGGTGCCGCTCGACCCTGGCGAGCATCGGGTCGCCGCCGCGGCGCCCGGGCACACGCCGTGGGAGACGAAGGTCGTGATCGACAAGCCGGGCGTGGTGAGCGTCGCCGTGCCCGCGCTCGAGCGCGGGCCGGCGCCGGAGCCCGCCGCGCGCTCGAGCGCCGCGCCCGGCGCGCCCGTCGCGCCGCCGGCGGCCCGTCCGCCGGCGGACACGCCGCCTCCGCCGCAGGGCGGGAGCCTCCGCAAGCCGATCGGCATGGTGGGGGTCGGGCTCGGCGTGGTCGGGCTCGGCGTCGGCACGGCGCTCGGCTTCGTGGCCAAGTCGACCTTTGACGAGTCCATCGAGGGCGGCCACTGCGACGAGGCGGGCCGCTGCGTCGACCAGACGGGGCTCGATCTCCGCGACGATGCGGTCAGGATGGGCAACATCGGGACGGTGGTGTTCATCGCCGGGGCGGTGCTCGCGGCCGGCGGGGCGGTCCTCTGGATCACCGCGCCCTCTGCGCCCGACGCGGCGATGGCGTCCGGGGGCGGGCGCGGGCGGACGGGCGGCGTGCCCTTTCGCGCGCGCGTCGGCCTCGGCCCTGGCAGCGCGTGGATCGCGGGCTCGTTCTGAGCGGCGCGCGGGACGAGCAAAGATGGCAGACAACGTAGTTGTCTGTCTGCGCGCTGAGCTCCGACGTACGGAGAGCCGTAGTGGCCCACGACGGCCGGTGAGCCCGTGCGGCGGCCCTCGCCGGCGGGATCCGTGCATGCGGTGATCAGAGGGGCGGTGGGCGGGAATATAGCCCTGGCTTCGACCAGAAACAGATTCACGCGTACCGCTCTGCTTCAAATGTCTGCCTTGGAGAGATGGCCGTCGCACCGCCGGAGTGCCTCGCCTGTCAGGCGCGTTCCGCCTGAACGGCGGATTGAGCCCATGAGCGGCGCGATGCCGTTCGATACCGATCGATCGGGGCGACGCCCCTTCACTTCATCCCGGCGGCGACCCGTCGAGCGGGCTTATCGGCGGTCTTCGGTCCTGTGGTCGATGACCGCTGGGACTACGGGCCACGCTCTTTCGCCCCGGCAGTAGATCATGAGTGCGCCACGGCGCCTCTCATGTAGAATGCGCCCCATGAAAAAACAGCGTACGACCTTGGCTTTGTGGATGGCTTTGACGCTGGGTGGCGGCGCGTGTCTCGCGCTGGGCACCGGCGCATGCGGCGATGACGGGGAGACGGGCTCCAGCGGCGCGACCTCCGGCCCGGGGGGGAGCCAGGGCTCCACCGGGACGACGGGAACGGGGGCTGGGAGCGGGACGGGCGCTGGGCCTGCGACGACGACGAGCGGCTCCGGCGGCGCGGGCGGCGGCACGACGACGGCGACCGGGACCACCACGACGGGACAGGGCGGCTCGGGCGGCGACGAGCCGACGGCGTGCGACGCCACCGCGGCTCCCGATGTCGGGAAGCTAGCGCTCGCTCCCGTCGTCACCAACTTGGACAAGCTGGTTTATGCCGCGCAGCCGAAGGGCTCGGACGACTGGTACCTCGTGCAGCAGACCGGTCAGATCCGCGTGTTCTCGGGCGGCGCGCTGCGCCCCAAGGTCTTCCTCGACGTGAGCAGCGAGATCCGGCTCCAGAGCGGTTCCTTCGACGACGAGCGCGGGCTCATCAGCATCGCGTTCCCGCCCGACTACGAGACGAGCGGCAAATTCTACGTCATGATGACGCCGACCACGGGCACGAACATGAACCGCGATACGGTGCTCGAGTTCAAGCGCTCCGCCGGCGATCCTTACGTGGCCGATCCGACGCCCACGAAGACGATCCTGCGGCTCGACAGCTCGCAGGTGAACCACAACGGCGGCCACGTCGTGTTCGGGCCTGACGGCATGCTCTACGTCGGCACGGGCGACGGAGGCGGGTCCTGCAACAACGACAAGCAGGGGGCGCCGCAGGATCCGAGCTCGCTGTTCGGCAAGATCCTGCGCCTCGATCCGAACGCTCCCGAGCCGTACGCCGCGGCCGGCAATCCCTTCCCGGGCGACGGCGCGCGGACCTGGCATTATGGCCTGCGCAATCCGTATCGCTTCGGCTTCGATCGCGCGACGGGCGACCTCTACATCGGCGACGTCGGCCAGGATTCGTACGAGGAGGTCGACTACGTCCCCGCGGGCGTGTCGGGGCTGAACTTCGGCTGGGCGAAGTTCGAGGGCGACCACGAGGATACCTGCCGCGGGCGCACCCTGCGCGAGGGCTCGACGCACACGCGGCCCATCGTCGACATGGACCGGAGGGCGAGCGCGACGGGGCCGTTCCGCGATTACAAGTCGGTCATCGGCGGCTTCGTGTACCGGGGCGCCGAGGTGCCTCAGCTCAAGGGCGTGTACCTGTTCGGCGACTACACCGGAGGGCGCATGGGCGCGCTCGTCCAGTGCGGGGACAAGACGTCGCCCCTCACGCTCATCCTCAAGAACCCCGATCCGAACACGCCCAACGCTCCGGCGTTCACGCGTCAGGGCGGGCTGCCGACCTTCGAGGGGCTCACCGCGATCGTCGAGGACAACGCCGGCGAGCTCTACTTCGTGGCGAACCGCAACAGCCTGGTGAAGATCGTCCCCGGGACGTGAGCGAGCCCGAGCACGGCGCGGGCGCCGGATCACCGGCGCCTCGCGTCGTGCTCTGCCCCTGGCGCGCGCTCGCCTCCGGGCGCGCGTCCCCGCCTCCGCGCGCGCGCCCATGCGCGCCCGCTGCGCCACCCTCACGGCAATCCGCCATCGTTGCAGCCGTCGTGCCGCGTCCGATCGCTGCCGGCGGCGCGCCCCCTACCGAGCGCCCAGCGGATGTGCTTCGCTTGCGCCGCTCATTCAGGAGGCTCCCCATGAAGAATGTCTTGACCGTGCTTGTGGCGCTCGGCGCCGTGTGTCTCGTCGGCTGCGAGGACAAGCCCCAGCAGGTGACGCCCGAGCCGCCGAAGGGCGCGACCACGGCCGAGGCGGCGAAGCCCGCGCCCAAGCCGGCCGAGCCCGCGAAGGCGGCGCCGGTCGAGAGCGCCAAGCCGGCGAGCACCGGCGGCTGGTGATCGGCGCGGGGGCTCGGCCCGCTGCCCCGTGGCGCCGACCCATGGCCGCGCGCCCCCTCGCGTTCGCGCTCTCGCTCGGCCTCGCCGCCGCGGCCTGCGACGGCCGCCCCGCGCCGCCGGCCCCCGGCGGCGGCCCCGATCCGCTCGATCCGCTGCGGCGCTTCGAGGCGGCCCGTCGCGCCGCGACCGACTTCTCCCGCCTGCCCAGCTCCGACCGGCTGCTCGGGCCCGATCCGATCGCGCTCCGCCCCGTGGATCCGCTGGGCCGCCCCGCCGCGCCGGGCGCGCCCGCGCTGCTCTCGCCGCTCCGCGGCCGCGACGCGCTCGTCTTGCTCGACGCGTCGCTGCGCGAGCTCTCCCGCGCCCCCGCGCCGGCCTCGCCGACGGGGGTCGCGGTCATGCCCTCCGGCGAGGTCTTCGCGAGCGGCGAGGCGTCGCCCGCGCTCTTCCGCTACGTCGTGCGCGGCGCCTCGCTCGAGCTCGCGGGGCGCATCGAGCTCGCGGGCGTCCGCGGCGTCCGCGACGTCGCCGCCGGCCCCGAGGGGGTCCTCTACGCGCTCGACGAGCGCGCGGGCGCCCTCCTCACGCTGCGCCCCGGCCCTGCCCGCGCGGACGGGCGCCTCGACGTCGAGCGCTGGGACGAGCCGATCGGCGCCGGCCCGTTCCGCGTCGTCCGGCTCGCGCGCCACCTCATCGTCGACTGCCTCCTCGACCACACGCTCGTCGTGCTCCCGGTCGGCGCGGACGGCCGCCCGCTCCCGGGCGGCGCGGCGCGCATCCGCCACGACGGCCCGATCTGGAGCTTCGACGCGATCGAGACGGACGACGCCGGAGGCGGGCTCCTGCTCGCCGCGGGCGGGGTCGAGGATCGCCCGCTCGACCGGACCGGCGGCTCGTTCGGCTACATCGACTCGTTCGTCTTCCTCTACCGCGTCGCCACCGGCGCCCGGCCCGAGGCGGCGCTGCTCTCGGCCGTGAACGTCTCGGAGCACGGCGTCCTCACCCCGAAGGCGATCGCGCTCTCGGCGCTCCCGTCCGGCGTGCGCGTGGTCGCGACCGGCTACGGCGGCGACCGCCGGGCCGAGCTCCTCTTCCGCGCCACGGACGCCGGCCTCTCGGCCGCGCCGGAGGTCTCCACGCGCCCGCTCGCCCCCGGCGTCGCCGCCATGGCCGCGCTCGGCGGTGGCGCCTTCGCTTACGCGAACCCCCTGCTCGACGCGTGGCTGCTCGACGCGGGCGGCGAGGGCGCCGCGGTCGCGAAGCGGCCGGTCCAGGACGGCGGCGCGGACGCCCGCGCCGAGGAGCTCCGCCTCGGGGAGGCGCTCTTCTTCACGTCGCTGATGGCGCCGTGGAACAGGACCGACGGCCCGCTCAGCCGGTTCACCTGCGAGACGTGCCACTTCGAGGGCTACGTCGACGGCCGCACGCACCACACGGGCCGCGGCGACGTGCGCGCCACGACCAAGCCGCTGCTCGGCCTGTTCAACAACCGCCCCCACTTCTCCCGGGCCCTCGATCCGGACCTCACCACGATGGCGGACAACGAGTTCCGCGTCGCCGGCGCGCTGAGCGGGCACGACCCGTGGTTCTCCCTCTCCGCCGCCGACGCCCCGTGGCTCGCCGAGCTCGGGCTGTCCGACGCGGCGCGCGCCGGGTTGCCCCCCGAGGCGCTCCGCCGCGCGCTCATGAGCTTCCTCATGGCGTTCTCGCACCGCGCGAACCCCGCGGCCCTCGGCCGCTCGAGCTTCACCCCGCTCGAGCGCAACGGCGCCCGGGTGTTCCGGGACCGCTGCGCGCGCTGCCACGCGCCCGTGCTCCGCAGCGACGATCCCGGCTCCGCGGTGCCGTTCGAGCGCTGGGAGGAGCTCGTGCTCGCGCCCGAGGGGGCGATCGTGTGGGGCCGCGCCGGGTACGAGAGGACCGGCGTCGTGCCGTACGTGCACGAGGACGGCGCGCGGGTGCCGTCGCTGCGGCGGCTCTACAAGAAGCGGCCGTACTTCACGAACGGCTCCGCGAAGAGCCTGCGGCAGGTGCTCGAGCGGGCGCGCTTCCACGACGGGGGCGGCCGCGCCGACGCGCCGGTCGGCGCCGCGCCGGGCGCCTTCTTCCACGACGGCGCCCCCGCGGGCGAGGGCCTCGCCGCGCTGGACGCCGGGTCGATCGAGGCGCTGCTCGCCTTCCTCGATCTGCTCTGACCCGCGCGCGCTCGGCGCTGCGCAGAGGCGCGTCTGTCCCCCCTTTTTCGCGGCCGGCCGAGCCCCGGGCCCGCCCGCGCGGATCCCGCAGCATCGCCGCGCGATCCGCGGTAAATAGGCGAGATGCGACTTCACCCCACGTTCCCCCGCCCGTCGGCGGCGGCCATCGACAAGGCGCGCCGGCTCCTCGAGCGCGCGCTCGGCCCCTCCAAGGTCATCACGTCGGCCGAGGGATGCGCCGCGTACGCGGGGGACGAGTCGGATCAGCCGCCGGTGAGCCCGGACGCGGTCGTGCTCGCCTCCTCGCCGGCCGACATCGAGAAGGCGGTGCGGGCGGCGAGCGAGGCCGAGGTGCCGGTCGTGCCGCGCGCCGCCGGCAGCGGCAAGTCGGGCGGCGCGGTGCCCGTGGCGGGCGGCATCGTCATCGCCACGATCGGCATGAGCTCCATCAAGGAGATCAGCCGGGAGGAGCAGGTCGCGGTCGTCGAGCCGGGCGTCATCCTCGCCGACCTGCACGCGGCCGTCGAGGCCGAGGGGCTCTTCTACCCGCCCGATCCGAACTCGCTCAAGATGTGCGCCCTCGGCGGCAACATCGCCGAGAACGCCGGCGGCCCGCGCGCCTTCAAGTACGGCGTCACGCGCGAGTACGTGCTCGGGCTCGAGGCGATCCTCGTCGACGGCACGCGCCTCCGCACCGGCCGGCGCACGGTGAAGGGCGTGACGGGCTACGACGTCACGGCGCTGCTCGTCGGCAGCGAGGGCACGCTGGCGATCACGACGGAGGCGACGCTCCGGCTCATCGCGAAGCCCCCGTCGGTCATGACGCTGCTCTGCCTGTTCCCGGACGTGCGCGCGAGCGGGCGCGCCGTGAGCGCCCTCGTCGCCGCCGGCGTCGTGCCGCGCTGCCTCGAGCTGCTCGACCGCCCGACGCTCGACGCGGTCCGGGCGCGCGGCGTCGGGGTCGACGAGCGCGCGGGCGCGATGCTGATCATCGAGGTCGACGGCGAGCCCGCGGACTGCGAGGTCCAGACCGAGCGGGTGGGGCAGGTCTGCATGGACGCCGGGGCGCTCGACGTGCTCGTCGCGCAGGACAAGGCGCAGCGCGACCGGCTCTGGGAGGCGCGCCGCCAGCTCTCGCCCACGACGCGCGCCATGGCGCGCCACAAGATCTCGGAGGACGTCGTGGTCCCGCGCGACAAGATCCCGGCGCTGCTCGACGAGGTCGCGGAGATCTCGGCGGCGACCGGCGTCCGCATGCTCACGTACGGCCACGCCGGCGACGGCAACCTCCACGTCAACCTGCTCTGGAACGAGCCGGAGCTCGTCCCCCAGGTCGAGGCGGCGCTGTCGCGCCTGTTCCGCGCGGTGATCGGCATGCGCGGCACGCTGAGCGGCGAGCACGGTATCGGGACGTCGAAGGCCGAGTTCCTCGCGCTCGAGCAGTCGCCGGAGCTCATCGCCATCGAGCGCAGGATCAAGGCGGTGTTCGACCCGAAGGGCCTGCTCAACCCGCACAAGATCTTCCCGCGGCGCGCGCTCACCGCCGCCGAGCGGGGCGAGCGCGACGGCGGGGCCGAGCGCGCCCCTGGCTTCCCCACCCACGTCGCGGCGCCGTCGCACGGGGCGTGCTGAGCCGTGCGGGTCCTCGGCATCGATCCCGGGTCGCGCCACCTCGGCTGGGGCCTGCTCGTCCGGCAGGGCACGCGCGTCGAGCACGTCGCGCACGGCGTCATCGACATCGACACGAGCGGGACGTTCGCCGGCCGGCTGGTGGAGATCGACGACGAGCTCGGGAAGGTGATCGCCGCGCACGCGCCCGACGCGGCGGCGGTGGAGAGCCTGTTCTTCGCGAAGGACGCGCAGAGCGCGGCGAAGCTCGGCCACGCGCGCGGGGTCGTGCTGCTCCGGCTGGCGCGCGCCGGCGTGCCGATCTCGGAGTACCCGCCGGCGCTGGTGAAGCGGACCATCGTCGGCCGCGGCGCGGCCGAGAAGGCGCAGGTGGCGCAGGTGATGACCGCGGTCCTGCGGCTCGCCGCGCCCCCGCGGCCGGACGCGGCCGACGCGCTCGCCATCGCGATGACCCACCTCAGCGCCGCGGGCTTCGCGGCCGCGCTGGCGGCGTCCGGCGCGCCCGCCCCGTCCCGGGCCCGGCCGCGGCGGGCGCGCCTCGGTTGAGCGCGGCCTGGCCGCGCGCGGCGGCTCGGCGCGACGTGGCCCCGCCAGGCGCGACCGAGGCGGTCCGGGCGCACACACCGTGTGCTATGGAGCCTGCATCGGACGCGCCCGCGCCGCGTCCAAAGTGAAAAGTTGCGGCGCGCCCCGGCTTCAGCGAGGGCGGCGGTCGCCGGGGGGACCGGCGGTGAACACCGGTGCCCCTGTCTCACGAAGCGCGGAGGCGACACGCCTCTGGACATCAAAGGAGATCGGGAAGGATGACGCGAACCTCACTTTACCGCCTGGTCGCCGCGTGCCTCATCGGGCTGGCGGCGCCTGTCACGGCCGTGCTCGCGACGCCCGGCGAGTCCCAGGCCGCGGGCCCCACCGCCGAAGAGCTCGGCAGGCGCGTCCAGCAGTTCTACGACTCCACGAAGACCTTCAAGGCGAGCTTCACGCAGACCTACACGATCAAGGTCCAGGACGTGAAGAAGGTCTCCACCGGCAAGGTGATCTTCGAGAAGCCCGGCAAGATGAGCTGGGTCTACGACGCGCCGAACGGCAACCGCGTCGTCTCCGACGGCGAGACGATCAAGGTCTACGAGAAGGACAACGAGCAGATGTTCGAGACGCCGGTGAAGGGCTCCCAGTACCCGGCGGCGCTCGCGTTCCTGATGGGCAAGGGCCAGCTCACGAAGGATTTCTCGCTCCGCCTGCTCGACCCGGCGCAGATGAAGTTCGAGGGCGGCTATGTCCTCGAGGGGACGCCGAAGGAGGCGACCCCGGCCTATCAGAAGATGCTCCTCTACGTGGACGGGCAGACCAACCAGGTGCGCCGCGTGCTGATCCTCGACGCGCAGGGCAACCGGAACCGGTTCGACTTCGCGTCGCCGGTCGTCAACCAGCCTGTCGCCAAGAACGAGTTCAATTTCACGCCGCCTCCCGGCACGCGCGTCGTCCGCCCCTGACGCCACCCCGGCGCGCGGCGGCCGCCGCGCGTCACCTCCGCCGATAGCTCGAGGAAGCGGAGCGTCACGGCGCCCGCGCTCCTCGCCGAGCGCGCCGCGCCGGATGCCTCAGGGAGGTATGCCCGGCGCGTCCCGGCGTGGTAGAAATATCGTGTGATGCTTCGATCCGGCGGGTGTGAACGACAGCTCCGAGACTGCCGTTGCCCGCCGCGGATCGTCGCCGCTTCTGGCGGCTCCATGCGTGCGGTGGGGGTCCGTCTCGGCTGAGCGGTCACCCGCTGTCACGAGGATTTCGCGAGAGCGCTCGAGCCATGGACAACGCCCACGGACACCGTCCCGATTTCCGCGGCCTGCCGCAGCAACCCCGGCCGTCGGAGCGCCCGAGCGAGCACGCCCAGCCCGGCGGCGGGCAGGCTCGCCCGGGGTATCCGGCGCACGGCGCGGGGCCGCACTCCCCGGGACAGCCGCCGCACTGGCCGCAGGGGCATGGGCAGGCGCCGCAGGGGCACGGGGCGGCGCCGCAGGGCTACGGACAGGCGCCGCAGGGCTACGGACAGGCGCCGCAGGGCTACGGACAGGCGCCGCAGGGTTACGGACAGGCGCCGCAGGGTTACGGACAGGCGCCGCAGGGTTACGGACAGGCGCCGCAGGGGCACGGGGCGGCGCCGCAGGGCTACGGTCAGGCGTCGCAGGGCTACGGACAGGCGCCGCAGGGCTACGGACAGGCGCCGCAGGGCTACTGGCCCCCGTCCCGTGCGCCGATGCCCGCGCACGGCCCTGGCCCGCAGCACGGCGCTCCCTCGCCGCACGGCGCCGCGCAGCCTGCGCCCGCGCATCCCCACGCCGGCTACCCTGCGGTCCTGCGGGCGGCGCGAAGGCCCGACCCGGACCGGCGGCGGCGCATCGCCGGGCTGTGGCTGTGGGCCAACGGTATCGTCGCGGGCGCGGTCCTCAACGTGATCTTCACGCTCTTCGGCGTGATCGAGTCCGGGGGGAGCATGCTCGGCGCCATGGTCGTCGGCGCGCTCTTCGCGTTCCCGCCGCTCGTCCTCTACCTCTTCGTCCCGATGGTCATCGATCGGTACGATCCGGAGCCGTGGTGGTGCTTGCTGATGGCGTTCCTGTGGGGCGCGCTCGCGGCGACCGGCTTCTCGATCCTGATCAACACCGGCGTGCACGTCGGCGTCTCCAGCAGCTTCGGCGAGCCGATGGGCGAGCTCGTCAGCGCGTCGGTCAGCGCCCCGTTCGCGGAGGAGCTCTTCAAGGGGCTCGGCGTGTTCGGCTTCTTCTACTTCTTGCGCCGCGAGTTCGACGGCATCGTCGACGGCATCATCTACGCCACGTTCTGCGCGCTCGGCTTCGCCGCCGTGGAGAACGTGCTGTACTACGCGCGCGCGTCGATGCAGGGCAGCGACGTGCTCGCCGGCACCTTCGTCCTGCGCGGCGTGTTCACGCCCTGGCTCCACCCGCTGTTCACGTCGATGACCGGGATCGGCTTCGGTCTCGCCCGGGAGTCGTCGAAGACCTGGGTGCGCGTCGCGGCCCCGATCGGCGGCTACCTGCTCGGCGTCGCGCTGCACGCGGTGTGGAACTTCCTCCCGACCGCGCTGGGCCGCGCGATGGGGGATCTCTTCATGCCGTGGCTGCTGCTCTGGCTGTGCTTCGTCGCGTCGTTCTTCGGGATCATCGTGGCGCTCGTCATCCGCAAGGGCTGGGTGATCCGGGATCATCTGCGCGACGAGGTCGCGCTCGGCATGCTCACCCAGGACGAGCTCGAGCTGGTCTGCTCGCCGATCGGGCGGCTCCGGTGCACCCTCGGCTGGCGCGGGGCCACCGGGCGGAGCTTCATCCGCGCCGGCGCGCGGCTCGCGCTCAGCAAGTGGCACACGGCGCGCGCGCTGGAGGGCCGCAACCGGACGCTCAGCGCCGACTTCATCGGCCCGCTCCGGCACGAGATCGCGCAGCTCCGGCAAGAGCTCCTAGCCCGAGCTCCGCGCTAGAGCGGCGGTCCTCCGCTTCGGATACGGGCCCACCTCGACGTTTTCGGTGCTCAGCGCACTGGAGTGCGCCTCCGCGCCGAAAACGCCGATCTGGGCCCGTCTCCTGTGCGGAGGACCGCCGCTCTGGAGTCCGGGCGTGCGGTCAGCTCTGGGAGCCGTTGGTCTCGTCTGCGCTCGGCCGCGAGGCGGCCTGGGCGGCGCGGTCCTCGCGCCGCTGCACGGGCTTCGCGGGGATGCCGACGACCGTCGTGTTCGGCGCGACGTCGTGCACGACCACGGCGTTGGCGCCGATCCGGGCGCCGTCGCCCACCGTGACGCCGCCGACGATCTTCGCCCCGGCGCCGATGAAGAGATCGCTCCCGAGCACCGGCGTCTGCCGCCGATCCGCGCCGATCGTCACCTGGTGCTCGATGAGCACGTTCGAGCCGCCGCGGACGTTGCCGTTGATGACGACGCCGTTCGAGTGGATCAGCACGAACCCCGGCCCGAAGTCCGCGCCGCGCCCGATGACGCAGCCGCCAGCGAGGTTGGTCGCCTTGTTCAGCAGCATCTCGACCACGGGCATCCGGTGGGTCCGCGCGGCCTGCGTGAACCGGTAGAGGACCATCGCCGCCGTGCCGTCCGTCGCCAGCGTCTTCAGGATCGTCGGCCATGGATCGCTGCCGTAGCACCATGTCGCCTTCTTGCGCACGTCGGCAGCGATGAGTCGCAAAGTCCGCAGCATCCCCGCGAGACTAGCGCATCTCGCCCCGCCGGTGCGACCTTTCGCCGCGCGTCCGGCGCATGGCCGGCTGGCCCCTTCACGACGAACCGCGGCGCATTCTCTCCGGAGGAACAGGCGCACCGCGCTGTTGCCATCCGGTCATCTGCCCGTCACATCGCTCGGGTACACGCGCTCTTCAGCATGGCGCGTATTTTGGTTATCGAGGACGAGCCGGCGCTCCAGAAGGTGCTCGATTACAACCTCAGGCAAGCCGGGCATGAGGTGCTCCTCGCGGGACAGGGCGGTGAGGGGGTCCGGCTGGCCTTGGACCAGCGGCCCGATCTCGTCTTGCTCGATCTCATGTTGCCCGACCTCTCGGGCATCGAGGTGTGCCGCGCTCTCCAGCAGAGCGAGGCCACCCAGCGGATCCCCGTGATGATCGTCTCGGCGCGCGGAGACGAGGTCGACCGCATCGTCGGCTTCGAGCTCGGCGCCGTCGATTACGTCGTCAAGCCGTTCAGCGTGCGAGAGCTCGTGCTGCGCGTGCAAGCCGTGCTCCGCCGCGCGAAGTCCTCCGGGGACGGGGAGCGGAGCATCGAGTTCGGCTGCCTCCGCATCGACGAGGGCGCTCATCGCGTGTGGGTCGATCGCGAGGAGGTCGAGCTGACGCTCCTCGAGTTCAAGCTCCTCGTCGCGCTGTACGAGGCGCGCGAGCGCGTGCAGACGCGCACCGCGCTCCTCGACGGCGTCTGGGGCATCGACGTGAGCATCACGACGAGGACCGTGGACACCCACGTCAAGCGGCTGCGCGACAAGCTGCGCCGCGCCGGCGATTACATCCAGACCGTCCGCGGCATCGGCTATCGATTCGCCGCCTCGCCCGACGTGCCCGAGAGCCGCAGCGCCTGATCGCCATATCGGGAGATTCCCGGCAATCGTTGCCACCACGTCATTCTGGCGTAACGAAAACTGCGTACCGTGTGCGTGTTGGTTCACAGCATGGGCCAACCCATTGAAGCCGGTGGCGCTCGCCTGAGCTCAGGTGGAGCTCTGGCTTTTTCGCCAGCTGGCACCTGGAGCCTCGATGCACCTGGAGACGTGGAATGCGGGGGAGGTCGATCCTGACCGAGCGAAGCGGCTCGCGATCGGGTATGCGGCTGGGCTCCTGCTCTTCGCGGGCATTGCGCTCCTCGCCGCCCGCCTGAGCGGCGCGATTCAACCTCCTCCGCCCGAGGAGGAGGTCGTCGACGTCAAGCTCGCCACCCGGGTCCCCGAGGCGCCGCCCCCCGCGCCGGCGCCGGCGCCCCCATCGCCGGCGTCGGAGGCCCCGGCGCCTCGCCCCGCGGCGCCCCGGCGCCCGGCGCTCGTCGCGCCGACCGCGGTGCCGAAGGAGGCGCCGCCCGAGGCCGACCCGAGCGAGGCCAAGGCGAGCGACGAAGACACCTACGGAGAGCCGGGCGGCGCGCCGGGCGGCGTGCCGGGCGGGGTCCCCGGCGGCACGGGGACGGCCGCCGTGACGGCCGCGCCGCCACCGCCGCCTCCGCCACCGCCGCCTCCGCCGCCGCCGCAGAGGGGGCCGATTCACCTGCCCGAGAACGCGACGCCGCCGGTCGCGCTCTCCTGTCCGCCGCCCGTCCCCCCTGAAGCTGCGCTGAGCGCGGGCGTGGAGGCGACCGTGGCCGTCCGGTTCGTGGTCACCGAGACGGGCGAGGTCACGAATGTCTCCATCGTCCGCGGCCACCCCCTCTTCAATGGCGCGGTCCTCGCGGCGATGAAGACGTGTCGCTACAGGCCGGCGATCTCCGAAGGGAAGCCGGTGTCCGTCTGGAGGACGATTCCATTCCGCTTCAAGGCGAAGCGGTGATTTCCAGCGTACGGCCGCGGAGGCGGCCTCTCGCGAGAGGAACGAAGGAGTAGAGTCATGATGCAGTTCGATCTCGGGCACATCTGGGCGAGCATGGGCCTCCTGAGCAAGCTCGTCGCGTTCGCCCTCGTGCTCATGGCGCTGGCGAGCGTCGCCGTCGTGGTCGAGCGGCTCATCGCCCTCGCCCGTCAGGCGTCCGAGACCCGACGCTTCGCGACCGAGGCGCGGCCGGTGATGGAGGCGTGGGACACCGCGCGGCTCGTGCAGATCGCCGGCCAGTACGAGCGATCGGCGCTCGCCCGGATCGTCGCGGCGGCGGTGCGACGGTTCCAGCGCGCCCTCGACGCCGGGGAGGGCGGCGTGCCCCCGGTGGAGCTCGCGCGCCGCGAGGTGTCGCGGCGCCGCGAGGCGATCTCGGCCGATCTGCGCCGCGGCCTCTCGGTGCTCGCGACGGTCGGCTCGGTGGCCCCCTTCGTCGGGCTGCTCGGCACGGTCATCGGCATCATCACCGCCTTCCAGACCATCGCGTCGACCGGCTCGGGCGGCCTCGGCGCCGTGAGCGCCGGCATCGCCGAGGCGCTCATCGTCACCGCCCTCGGCCTCGGCGTCGCCATCCCGGCGGTGCTTTGCTTCAACTACCTCACCACCCGCATCGCCGCGGTGGAGCTCGCGCTCGAGCGCAGCGCGGGTGAGCTCATCGACGAGATGGAGAACGAGCATGGGCGTTCAAGCGGAGAGCAAGCGCTCCAGTCGGCAGCAGCCTGAGCCGGAGATCAACGTCACGCCGCTCGTCGACGTGGTGCTCGTGCTCCTCATCATCTTCATGGTCATCGCCCCCCAGATGGAGCACGGCGAGCGGGTCGAGCTCCCGGCGGTCTTCCAGCCGGATCCGAAGTCGAAGTCGAAGCTCGATCCCATCTACGTGACGATCACCGGCGCCGGCACCGTGTTCCTGGAGAAGGAGGCCGTCGCCGATCTCCCGGCGCTCGGCGAGCGGCTGCGGGCCATCCGCGCCGCGGAGCCGGAGCGCCGGGTGGTCATCAAGGGCGACTCCTCGGCGAAGTACGGCCGCGTGCGGGAGACCTTCGCGTTGTGCCAGGAGGTCGGCTTCGCCGGCATCTCGCTGCAGGTGAGCCAGCGCGGCGGCGGGGCCTCCCCGGCGCCGGAGGAGGGATAGCGCCGTGGGGATGAGCGCTCCGCAGGGCGGCGCCAGGAAGGGCGGCGTCGCGCCGAGCATGAACGTGACGCCGCTCGTCGACGTGGTGCTCGTGCTCCTCATCATCTTCATGGTCGTCACGCCGCTGCTCGCGAAGCAGTTCTGGCTGAACCTGCCCAAGAAGGACGACGCCGCGAAGCTCTCGCCGCCCCCCGACGAGGCCCTGAAGCCCGTGGTGCTCACGGTGGATGAGCGCGGCGTCATCCGCATCAACCAGGCCGAGGTGCAGCGCGACGAGCTGAAGGAGCGGCTCGCGCGCATCTTCGCGGCGCGCTCGGACGACGTGCTGTACTTCGACGCAGAGGACGAGGCCGCCTACGCGGTCGCGGTGGAGGCCATGGACGCCGCGCGCATGGGCGGGGCGAAGACGATCGCCGTCCTGACAGAGAAGACCGGGCGCTGAGCCGGCGCGGCGCGCGGCCCCGAGGCGGCGTCGAAGAGGCGTCGCGGGGGCCGACGCCTGACCGCGAGCGCGCGGCGCGGTGCATAGGAGAGGGTGGCGGGGAGCTGGCTCTCCGCCCTCCTCATCGACGGGGCGCAGGTGCGCCCGGACATCGGATCGGAAGGCGCGCCCGAGCTCGGGGCGTGAAGGGACAGGTGCATGATTCGCAGGAGGATCTCGGGGGTAGTCGCAGCGCTCGTGGCACCGCTTTGCTGGGGGGCCACGGCGCTCGCCCAGGGCGACCCCGGCGCCGCCGCGCCGCCGCCGGACGCCGCGCCGCCGCCGGCAGGCGCGGGGACCCCGGCCGGCGCCGCTCCGGCCGAGGACGCCGCAGGGCTCGACGCGCCGAGCCCGTCGCGCCCGCCGCCGGCAGGGAAGGGCGTCGTGTGGGGCGTCGTCACGGACTCCGCCACGAAGGAGCCGGTCTTCGACGCCCAGGTGTCGGTCGTCGGGACGAAGCTCAAGGTCATCGCGGATCTCGACGGCCGCTACCGCCTGGAGCTCCCGCCGGGCAGCTACCAGCTGCGGGTCTGGTACGAGGCGTACAAGCCCCAGCGCGTGCAGGACGTGCGCGTGACCGCCGGGCAGGTGAGCCAGGTCGACGTCGGCCTGGAGCCGGATCAGCAGGTCGAGGACGTCGTCGAGGTCGAGTTCGAGCCGGAGCGGGCGAGCGTCGCGGCGCAGCTGCTCATCCGGAAGAACGCGGCCCACGTGGGCGACGCCGTCGGCGCGAAGGAGATCGCGAAGACGCCCGATCGCAACGCCGCGGAGGCCGCGAAGCGCATCGTCGGCGCGACCGTGGTGGACGGCAGGTACGTGTACGTGCGCGGCCTGGGCGAGCGCTACACGAACGCGCTCTTGAACGGCGCCCCGCTGCCGAGCCCCGAGCCCGACCGGCAGGCCGTCCCGCTGGATCTCTTCCCGTCGCTGGTCCTCAGCGACATCACCGTCGTCAAGACGTTCACCCCCGACATCCCCGGCGATTTCGCGGGCGGCTCGGTCCAGATCAACACGCGGGAGCTCCCGACCAAGTTCCTCTTCCAGGCCTCGCTGTCGCTCGGGCTGAACTCCCGGGCGACGTTCCGGGATCGCCTGAGCTACGAAGGATCCGGGACCGACTGGCTCGGGATCGACGGCGGTGCCCGCGCCCTGCCGGACGAGATCCCCGACTACAAGGTGCTGCGCCTCGGCCCCAAGCCGGGCGGCGGCACCATCTCCAGGGACGAGATGACGGCCTACGGGAGGGCGATCAACTCGTCCATGGCGACGACGCGGTCGTTCACCCCGCCGAACGGCAGCGGCAGCGTGGTCGTCGGCGATACCCTGAAGCTCGGCGGCGAGCGGCGCCTCGGCTACATCGCCACCCTGAGCTACGGCCGGAAGTTCTCTCCGCGCGAGAACGAGACACTCGGCGTCTTCGATCCCCATCCTCAAACCGGCGAGCTCGTTCGCGTCAGCGAGATCACGACGGAGAGCGTCCGTGATCAGGTGTCCTGGGGCAGCTTCGGCAGCGTCACCTACAACCCGGATCAGGACCATAAGGTGACGCTGACCGGGCTCCACAGCCGTTCGTCGGACGACCTGGCCAGCCAGGCCGACGGAAACCCGAGCAGCGGGGACAGCGCGTTTCGCGACACGATGCTGCGGTTCATCTCGCGATCGCTCACCCTGGGTCAGCTCCAGGGGGAGCACCGCTTCGGGGCGCTCGGCGGCGGGACCGTCGACTGGAAAGCATCGCTCTCCCTCGCGACGTCCGACGAGCCCGACACGAGGGAGACCGTCTACATCCGGGATGACGCGAGCGGCGCCTTCTCGTGGGACGAGGGAACGCTGAGCGGCGCGCACTTCTTCAGCGACATGACCGACACGAACTACGGCGGGCAGCTCTCCTATACCCAGCCCCTCGTCCGCGGCGACACCCCGACCCGGCTGAAGGCGGGCGGTCTGCTCAACTTCCGAGAGCGCGAGTTCAACACGCGCCGGTTCCGGTTCAAGCAGCGCCAGGGCGCGGATCCGATTCTCCTGCGCCAGGAGCCGGAAGCGCTGTTCTCCGACGAGAACATCGGCTCGGTGGTCGAGCTCGAGGAGATCACGCGCCAGACCGACTCCTATACGGCGAACAACAACCTCTACGCGGGATACGTGATGACCGACACCGCCGTGACGCGATGGCTCCGCGCGGTGCTCGGCGCCCGGATCGAGGCCTCCTCGCTGACGCTGAGGGCGTTCGACAGGTACTCCCCGGCGAGCCCCGAGATCAACGTCGAGAGCGACAAGATCGATCTCCTGCCAGCCCTCAACGTCATCGTCAAGACGACCTCAAACTCGAATGTCAGGCTCGGCGTGGCCAAGACGCTGGCTCGGCCCCAGCTCCGCGAGCTCAGCCCGACCCTGTATCAGGAAGGGTACAGCGGCAGAGAAGTGCAGGGCAATCCTGAGCTGCGACGGACGAGCGTCATCAATGGCGATCTTCGCTTCGAGGTCTTCCCGACGGCCGGAGAGGTGGCTGCGGTCAGCGTCTTTTACAAGCACTTCCAGGAGCCGATCGAGGAGGTCATCATCCCGAACAGCGGCAGAGGCAGGCTCACCTACGTCAACGGAGACGCCGGCTACGTCGCCGGCGTCGAGCTAGAGCTCAGGAAGGGCCTCGGCTTCATCTCCCCGATCCTGCGGGAGATCACCGCGCTCGGCAATCTCACGTTCGTGACGTCGGAGGTGACGATCGATCCCGAGGTCAGAGTGGGAGGGATCACCATCCAGAGCAGCCCGAAGCACCCTCTCCAGGGGCAATCCCCCTTCGTCGTGAACCTGGGGCTCGACTACACCGGAGAGTCGACCGGCACGAGCGCTCGGCTCCTCTACAACGTGTTCGGCGTCCGGCTCAGGAGGGTGGGGAGCAACCGGCCGGACGAGTACGAGCAGCCGCGGCACCAGATCGACCTGACAGTCGCCCAGCGCCTCGGCGAGCACGTCGAGCTGAAGCTGGCCGGCGAGAACCTCATCGACGCTCCCGTGCGCATCACGCAGGGGAGGGAGAACGACGAGGACAACATCGTCAATCAATACAGCAATGGGACGACTGTGACGTTGAGCGCCTCGTACACCTATTGAGCGCGTGCCATTGAATCGTCACGCGGCGATCGTCGCGATTTCGCGAGCATGATTCATGGTGGCCCGCCAGGAGGTAAATAACATGCGTACATTCGGAATTGCCTTGGCTTGCGTCTCGGCGCTCTCCGTCGCGGCGCTCGCCGCTTGCGGCGACGACGACTCGGTTTCTCCGGCCGCGACCGGCACCTCGACCACGAGCGGCTCCGGCGGTGCTGGCGGCTCCGGCGGCGACGGCGGTGCTGGCGGCTCCGGCGGCGACGGCGGTGCCGGCGGCTCCGGCGGCGACGGCGGCGGCGGCACCACCGCCGATTGCTCCGCCCCGGTGGAGGTCTCCGCGGCGATCCGCGCCGACGTGACGTGGACCGCCGACAAGTGCTACCTGATGAAGGGCATCGTCTTCGTCGAGCGGGGCGCTACCCTGACCATCGAGCCCGGGACGACGATCATGGGCGAGAAGGTCAGCCTCGCGACGCTCGTCGTGAAGCCCGGCGCGAAGATCAACGCCAAGGGCACCGCCGACAAGCCCATCGTGTTCACGAGCCAGGGCGAGAAGGGGGACCGCGCCGCGGGCGACTGGGGCGGCGTCATCCTGCTCGGCGAGGCGCCGGTCAACGTCAAAGGCGGCAAGGCCACGGTCGAGGGTATCACCGGCCAAGGCACCGAGTACGGCGGCAACAAGCCGGAGGACAACAGCGGCGTCCTCGAGTACGTGCGCATCGAGTTCAGCGGGATCCTGCTCTCTCAGGACAACGAGGTGAACGGCCTCACCCTCGCAGGCGTGGGCTCCAAGACGAAGATCGATCACGTGATGGTGCACCACACGCTCGACGACTGCTTCGAGTTCTTCGGCGGCACCGTCAACGCGAAGCACCTCATCTGCGCGCAGAACGGCGATGACGGCATCGACTGGGACCTCGGCTACGTCGGCAAGCTCCAGTTCATCGTCGTCCAGCAGGACCCCTCGGTGGCCGACGACACGAACGGCTTCGAGGGCGACAACGACGCCGACTCGTCGCTCAACGCGCCGGTCAGCGAGCCGACGATCTACAACGCGACCCTGTGCGGCAAGAACAAGGATGTCGACAAGCAGCAGTACGGCATGCTGCTCCGCCGCTCGACGAAGGCCCATATCTTCAACACCATCGTGACCGGCTTCGAGGCGGGGGTGGACATCCGCGACGCGCACACCGACGTCGAGCTCGCGAGCTCGATCTTCTTCGGCAACGTCACGGCGAACATCGCCTACGAGGAGACCGACGTGAACGCGACCACCGCGTCGAAGCTGGACGACGACGACGACGCGGGGTTCGACGAGATCGCGTGGTTCGAGGGCGAGGCGTCCAACAGCGTCGAGGATCCGGGGATCGCGGGCTGCTTCGCCGCGAAGCCCGACTTCCGGCCGAAGGCCACGCTCGTCAAGAACGCGGCCACGCCGCCCAACGACGGCTTCTTCGACGCCGAGGCGAAATACATCGGCGCCTCGAAGGTGGATGACACCTGGGCGACGGGCGCCTGGGTCTCGTTCGACGCGAACTGACGCCGCGCCGTCCGCGCCGGCCCTTCGTCGCGTGAGGGGCGGATCGGTTCCGTGGCGAGAGAAATGACGAAGGCCGGCTCCTCCGCCGGCCTTTATCGTCTCCAGCGTCGCGGCTCCGCCGCAGGCGCTCAGCGCACGCGCGGCGTGAACCCGGACACATGGCTCCGGTGCTCGCTGCATACGCCTCGCGCGTCCGGGTTGTCCTTGAATGACACCCTCCCGCACACCTCGCAGATGCAGAGGTGTGCGCGATAGAACTCGCGATCGAGCAGGATGTCGGCAGCGAGCAAACTGAGCACAATGTCGCCGAGGAAGTCGATCTCGCGCGGCGAGGCGACCCAGACGGGACGGCCGCCCACCGCGGCCCGGCGGACCCTGCCCCCGTAGATCGCCGCGTTGAGGAACCGATCGTCGGTGACGGGCGCGATGAGGCCCCGCAGCGCCGTGATGACGCGCCCGCGGGCCTTGTGGATCAGCTCCTCCAGGTTGCTGCCGCCGTCGGCGCGCGGGTCGAGCATGACGGGCGTCGCGCCGGGCTCGCGCACGATCTGGGGGCGCTTCATCAGGCCCGGGGCCACGAGGTGGTCCACGAACCAGTCCTGGAGGTCCTTGAGCGTCCACTCGGAGGCCGGCCACTCCAGGAACTCGAGCGCGCCGCGGAGGCCGCTGATGCTCTGGAGGCCGGGATGGGTCGGGAAGCTCGGCAGGGTGCGGGCGGTGTGCAGACGCCGGGGTGAGCGGCGGCCCGCTTCGTCGATGGTGCGGCCGGAACCCATGTTCACCTCGAGGGCGGTCCCCCGGTCCCGATGGATGCGAGCTCTTGCAGAGGCCACCATACCGACCAGACAAGCACAACTCGTGCCGAGCCTGGCGAACGGGACGACGTTGATTTCCCAGGAGTTCTGCCCAGCTAGCTCGAAGGCGATCGATGGGATGGCCGGCCACTGGCCGGCCAGGTTCTTGAACAGGTAAGATAGATCCTGATGGACCACTCCACCGTCCGCGTCTCGGTCCCGCCTGAGCCCTCGGTCGCCGAGCCTGTTCCCGGCATCGTCCTGATTTTCTCGGGGGATCAGCCGCGATGCGCGCCGATCCCGCTCGACCGCGGCGCCGTGGTGCTGGGTCGCGGGGGCGTGGCCGGCGTGCCCCTCGTGGACGACTCGCTCATGTCGCGGCGACACGCGCGCATCGCGTACGACGGGGCCGCGTGGACCGTGGAGGACCTCGGCAGCACCAACGGGACGTCGGTGAACGGCGAGCCCATCCGCGGCGAGGTGCGGAGGGACGCGATCCAGGTCGTCGGCGCGGGGACGTCGGTGTTCCTCGCGCTCGCGGACATCCGGAGCTTCGCGCGCGGCGCGGTGCGCATCGAGAAGGAGAGCGTCCTCGGGCCCAGGCTGCAGCTGGTCTACGACACCATCATCCGCGCCGCGGCCGCGGGCGACAGCCTGCTCGTGACGGGCGAGAGCGGCACCGGCAAGGAGCTCGCGGCGCGCGCCTACCACGAGGCGGGGCCGCAGGCGCGCGGCCCGTTCGTGGCCGTCAACTGCGCGGCCATCCCGGAGGGCCTGGCCGAGCGGCTCCTCTTCGGCGCCCGGCGCGGCGCCTACTCCGGCGCGACGCACGACACCGAGGGCTACGTGCAGGCCGCTCACGGGGGCACGCTCTTCCTCGATGAGGTCGCCGAGCTCGACGCGGCGGTGCAGGCGAAGCTGCTCCGGACGATCGACACCCGGCAGGTGCTCGAGCTCGGCGCGGTCGCGCCTCGGCCGGTGCAGATCCGCATCTGCGCCGCGACGCACGACCTGCGCGCGCGGGTCGCCCAGGGCCGCTTCCGGGACGATCTCTACTACCGCATCGGTCGGCCCGAGGTCCGGCTCCCGCCGCTGCGGGAGCGCCTCGAGGAGATTCCCTGGCTGCTCACGCAATGCATGAAGGCGGTCGGCGCGGCTTATGGCAAGGCGCCGCCGGCGATTCACCATTCGATGATCATCGCGTGCGCGATGCGCCGCTGGCCAGGGAACCTGCGCGAGTTCGTCGGGGAGGCGCGGCGCGCCGTGACGCGCGCGCTCGACGAGGGGCGGCGCACGGTCGAGGCCAAGGATCTCGATCCGCTCGCGGGCGTCGGCCTGGGCCCGGAGGCGACCGATTCGCACGCCCGTCAGACAGGGGGCGACGTCCGGCCGGGCCCCTCGCGCCCGAGCCAGGCGCCGCCCGAAGATGAGATCGCCGAGGCGCTTCGCCTCGAGCGAGGCAATGTGTCTCGCGCCGCCAACAGGCTCGGCGTGCACAGGAATCGAATTCGACGGTGGCTCGAGAAGAATGGCGTGGATCGCTCCCACTTCGCCGAGGGGAGCGAGCTGTCCGATAACGACTGATCCGCTCGCCGGGCGCTGTATGCACAAGTACAGGAGTACGTCAATGGCGGCATTCCATCGCGGGGGAGCGCTTGCCCGCCGCGCTCCCGCGTCGCTGCCGGCGTCGCTCCGGGCGTAGGCGGCTGAGGCCGATAGGGCGGTCGTTCCATACATTGCCTCCACCAAGCGCTCTGGCCTTCAGGGCGATTGCGGGCCGAAGCGCCGCTCTGCACCGGAAGCAGGCCCGGCCGGTCGGGGAGCACGGTCGTCGCAGGGTTGCCTCCATCCGGCGACGGAGCGCGGGCTCGATCGACCGAAGACCCATGTATAGGGACTTTACAGACCTGGTTATGCAGGTTGTAATGTAGTGTGTAAGCCCCGTCTCCCAGCGAGGTGCTGTCACGACCACGGTCAAGTCAACGAGTCCGGCGCGCGCGGCGCGCCAGGTCGGAGGGCGCGATGCGCTCTAAAGAGAGCAGCGGTGAGGTGCGCCTAGCCCCGCGCCCGGCGGCGACGCCGCGGCGCGCGCGCCGCGCAGCCTGCGCCGACGGCGCTGCGCGGCTCGCGGTCCGCTCGCGGCCTGCGGCGGGTGGGGACTCCCCCTGCGGGGCGGCGGCGGTCGCCTCGTACGCTGCCTACGAAAGCCTACGTCTGCCGCCGGAAGGTGGGTTCGGACGTCCCGAGGCGCGCGGGGGAGGGGGCGCGATGCACAATCATGATCTTGCACTTGACCGGACGAGCGGCTTCATCGATGTACAGAGAGTTGTCTGTCGGGCCCTCGTGCGAGCTCAGGTCCCGTCGCGTCATGGGCGGGCGCTGCGCTTCGCGGCGTCGCCGCGGGCGCGCGGCTGCCGAGCGCCTGTCCCCGGCTCGCCGTCGGGCCCTCCCGCAGCGACATCAGCAAACATTGAACCCCCCGGCTCCTGCGAGGTAGTCGACGTCATGCGTTCGCGCTTGAAATCGTCCCATCGTGGAGAGCCCAGCCAGGACGGCGGGCTGCCTGGTTGAACAGCCCAGGACACCATGAACGCGATCCGTAGACACGCATCGGCCGAAGAGGCGTCTGTCAGCCTACGAGCGCACGTCGAGGGGCCCACCAGCTCGGCCGCGTCCGGCCCGGGGCTCGGACAGCAGCCGAGCTCGGGCACCCGGCAGACCCACTCGCGCCGCCGCCCGTTCCTGAGCCGCCTCCTCTCGGCGGGCGAGGCGATCGACGCAGGGGACCTCGAGCGCGCGCGGGCCCTCGTGGAGGGCATCCTGCGGGCGGAGCCCGATACCGGTGACGCCTCGGAGCGCATTTCAGGCGTGTTCGGCCGGGCGTTGCTCGCCCGCCTGGACGGAGATCGCTCCGGCGACGGCAACCTCTACCTGCGCAGCGCCGGGCCGCGGGACATGCTCGCGGCGTTTCAGCTGCTCGTGCACGCGACGCCGCTCATCCGTTTCGGATACCTCAGCGCGAACGCGGCGATCGTCGAGGCGTTCCAGCACGAGGAGGAGATCCACGTCATCGACATCGGCGTCGGGGGCGGTACGCAGTGGCCGTTCCTGCTACACCGGCTCGCGACGCGGCCCGGCGGCCCGCCGCGCGTCCGGCTGACCGGCATCGACCTGCCTTGTCGGGGCCCGGACCCCGAGCAGCGGCTGCGGTGGGCGGGCGCGTTCATCGGGGGATGGGCGGAGCGGCTGAAGGTGCCCTTCGAGTTCCACGGGGTCGCGTCCTCCGTGGAGCGCGTCGACTGGAGCCGTATTGCGTCCCGCTCGACGGCGCCCATCGCCGTCAATGCGGCGTTCGCATTGCACCACGTACCCGACGCCTCGGTGCACGCCACCGCGAACCGCGACACCATTCTCACGAGGATCCGCGCGCTGTCGCCGCGCGTGCTGACGCTCGTCGAGCCGGACGTGGAGCACAACGCGCTCCCGTTCCTCCCGCGCCTGTCCGAGGCGATCGGCCATTATTATGCGGTCTTCCAGGCGCTCGAGGCGCTGCTCCCGCCGCACATCGCCGCGCGCGAGACGATCGAACAGGTCTTCTTCGGGCAGGAGGTGATGAACGTGGTGGTGGGGGAGGGGGCCGCGCGGGTCGAGCGGCACGAGCGCCGCGGCGCCTGGCAGCGCCGACTCCGCATGAACGGCTTCGAGCCGCTGCGCGTCTCGCCGCACGAGTCGATGGTCCGCGGAGGCCTCCGCCTGAACACGGGGTTCGACGTGCGGGCGGACGAGCCGGCGCTCCTGCTCATGCGCAACGGGGTGTCGATCGTGGCCGCGTCGGCGTGGCGGCCGCGGCAGGTGCCGCCGCCGTCGCGGTTCATCTCCGGGCTGTTCCGCCGGACCGGCTGACCGTTGCCTTGCCAGGGACGCCCGCGACGCGGGCGGCCCGTCGCGTCAACGCCTCAGGCTGGCGAGCGCCGCCCAGACCGCCAGCGCGCCGATCGCGAGGGTCGCGAGGACGAGCCACAGCGCGCGGCGGCCGCGCGGCGCGAGGGCCCGGAGCTCGCTCGCGAGCTCCGAGAAGAAGCCGAGGCAGCGCCAGGTCCTGGGCCGTACGCCGCGAGGGGGCAGGGGGCTCAGCCCATGACGTCGGACCATATCGAACAGCACGGAGCCGCGCTCCTGGGCGCGCGCGAGGCGCTCCAGCATCTCGCGACGGCAATGAGGGCAGAACGCCGACGCATCCTCCTCGATGCCGTCGAGGCCGAGCTCCCGCAGTTGCTGCTGCTCCCAGCTCTCCCTGGCTTGACGGGCCTCGTCCGAATCGTCCGTCGGGCGGTCGTGATGGTGTGGGCTGTCCTTGGCGCTCATCGATGCTCCTGATCCCTGCCGCAACCTGCGACTCCTACGAGGATCTATTCCAGTCAGCCGGGGGGATTTCTCACGCGTCGTGCTCGGGGGAGCATCCGCAGCCCGGCCGACAGCGCCGAGCTGGCGCCGTTCACGCGAGGGGCGCTCGCTCGCGCTCGCGTTCGCGATCTCCTCTTTACGGATGCTCTGAGAATTTCGTTTCGAAATATCGAGGATCTCCGAGCCTGATCCTGGGTGTGCCGGGGCGCGTCGCTGCACAGCGATCGGTGGCCGCAGCCGCGCACCTCGGGCGTTGGGATGCCGTCGAATCGAAGCAGCGCCCGCCTGGACGCGCGCGGCGCACGGCGCGGTCGGGCCCGCGCTGGAGGCATTGACGCCGATCGAGCGGATCCCGAGTCACCTGCGGTCGCAGACGAGCACCACCGGCGCGGGCGGCCCCTGGGCGGACGGACCGCGGCTTCACGGGCAGGGGATGCAGGCGGACGTCGTACCGGGTGAAGGTGGGCGTCCTACCAGGTCGAGGTGGGCCGAAGGAGGCCCTGCAAGGTGTGTAAATGTCGCGTGATGTGTGTGCTGTCGGGCTCGGGACCGAGCTCAACGGGTCACGAGCACCTTGAGGGCGCCTGGCGCGGCCGCGGCCCGCAGCGCCTCCTCGGCGCGCTCCAGCGGGAGGCGAGCCGACACGAGCGAGCGCACGTCGACGGTCCGGGCCGCCAGGGCGCGCAGCGCGGGCTCGAACAGCCCGCAGCGCGACCCGACCACGGTGATCTCGTGGATGACGAGCTCCGCCAGGTGGACGCTGGAGAGCCCGGCGACGGTGCTCTTCAGCACGAGCGTCCCGCGCGGCCGGGTCGCGCGGACCGCCCTCATGAACCCCTCGGCGGTGCCCGTGGCCTCGACCACGAGCTCGGCCGGCTCGCCGGCCCAGGCGCCCTGAGGAGGCGCGGCGCCTCCGCCGGCGTCGGCGGAGGCCAGCGCGGCCGGGCGCACGAGCTCGGTCGCGATGCCCCGCGCGCGCAGCAGGGCGAGCTTCTCCTCGTGCTTGCCGACCGCGAGGACGCGGGCGCCGGCCTGGTGCAGCACCTGGGCGATGAGCAGGCCGAGCTTCCCGTCGCCGAACACGAGCGCCGAGGTGCCCGGCGCCACGCGCACCTGTTCCAGGATCTCGAACGCCGCCGCGAGCGGCTCGGTGAACACCGCCTCCTCGTCGTCCACCCGGTCGTCCACGGCGTGGAGGTTCGCCACCGGCACCGCGACGCGCTCCGCCAGCGCGCCGTCGGCGCCGGCGATGCCCATCACCGTGCGCGCCGGGCAGTGCCGCCCCAGCCCGCGCGCGCACGCGTCACAGCGGCCGCACGCGAAGTTGATCTCCCCGACCACGCGACGGCCGCGCCATTCGGCGGGCCCCTCCGCGACCTCCCCGACGAACTCGTGGCCGAGCGTGCCGCGGAAGTCCATGTAACCTTTGGTGATTTCGAGATCCGTGTTGCAGATCCCCGCGCACCGCACCTCGACCACGGCCATGCCGGCCGCGATCGAGGGCGGGGCGCGGTCGGTGACGCGCGCCGCCGTGCCGTCCCAGACCAGCGCTCGCACGGACGAGCCTAGCCCGCCGCGAGCGCCAGCCGGCGCTTCGCCGGCTGCATCAGGTACGCGTCGACCGCCTCGGCGGCCTTGCGCCCCTCCGCGATCGCCCACACGACGAGGCTCTGGCCGCGCGACATGTCGCCGGCGGCGAAGACGCCCTCCACGCTCGTGCGCCCGCCCGGGGCCTTCACGTTGCCGCGCTGGTCCATCGCGACGCCGAGCTGCTCGAGCAACCCCTCGCGCTCGGAGCCGACGAAGCCCATCGCGAGCAGGACGAGCTCGCACGGGATCTCGAACTCGCTCCCCGGGATGGGCACGAACTTCCCGCCTTCCAGGCTCACCCGCGTCGCCTTGAGGGCGCGGACGTTCCCGTGCTCGTCCCCCGCGAACCCGGTGGTCGACACCGACCAGTCGCGCTCGCCGCCCTCCTCGTGCGAGGACGACGTGCGGAGGATGAGCGGCCACGCGGGCCACGGGTTCGTGAGCGAGCGCTGCTCGGGCGGGCGGGGGAGGAGCTCGAGCTGCGTCACGTGCGCCGCGCGGTGGCGGTGGCTCGTGCCGAGGCAGTCCGAGCCGGTATCGCCGCCGCCGATGACGACCACGCGCTTGCCCGTCGCGAGGATCGCCTCGCTGTCGGGGACCACGTCGCCGGCGACCCGCTTGTTCTGCTGCGTCAGGAAATCCATGGCGAAGTGGATGCCCTTGAGCTCCCGGCCCGGGACCGGCAGGTCGCGCGGCCGGCGCGCCCCGCCGCAGAGCACGATGGCGTCGTACTGCTCGCGCAGCGCGTCGCCGGTGACGTCGACGCCGCAGTGGACGCCCGTGCGGAAGGTCACCCCCTCGGCCTGCATCTGCTCCATGCGGCGGTCGATGAGGTGCTTCTCCATCTTGAAGTCGGGGATGCCGTAACGGAGCAGGCCGCCGATGCGATCGTCGCGCTCGAAGACCGTCACGTCATGCCCCTTGCGCGCGAGCTGCTGCGCGGCCGCGAGGCCGGCCGGGCCCGACCCGATCACCGCGACCTTCCTGCCCGAGCGCTGCTTCGCGATGACCGGCGCGACCAGACCCCGCTCGAAGGCGCGGTCGGCGACGCCGCGCTCGACGTTCTTGATCGTGACCGGCTTGCCCTCGATGTTCAGCACGCACGCCGCCTCGCAGGGCGCCGGGCACACGCGCCCGGTGAACTCGGGGAAGTTGTTCGTCGCGTCGAGCGCCGCGATCGCCTCGGGGAGGCGCTCGCGGAACATGTGATCGTTCCAGTCGGGGATCAGGTTCCCGAGCGGACACCCGTCGTGGCAGAACGGGATGCCGCAGTCCATGCACCGCGCCGCCTGATCGCGCAGCTCGGCGTCGGGGATCGGGAGCTCGAACTCCTGCCAGTCGTTCAATCGCTCGGAGACGGGCCGCTTCTTGATGTCGACCCGCTGGATCTCGAGGAAGCCTCGTACCTTACCCATGGGCGGCCGACCTCTCTCCCGTGCTCGCGGGACCCGCGTTGGCGGGGATGTAACGTCCAGTGGAAACGTAGGGGGTGGAGGGTGAAAGGAGGGACACGATCCCGCTCGACGCGTCGGCCCCGTTCGTCGCGGGCGACGCCGCGGCCTCGAGGGCCCGCCGGTACTCGCTCGGGACGACCTTGACGAACTTCGGCAGGACCGCCTGCCAGGAGTCGAGCAGCTCGGTCGCCTTCCGGCTGCCCGTGCGCCGCACGTGCTCCTCGAGCAGCGCCCGCACCGACTCGGCGTCGGCCGCGGTCATCGTCTCGAGCTGCACCATCTCCTTGTTGCAGCGCGCCTCGAAGAGCGCGTCCTCGTCGAACACGTAGGCGAGCCCGCCGCTCATGCCGGCGCCGAAGTTGCGGCCGGTCGTGCCGAGGATGATCACGGTGCCGCCCGTCATGTACTCGCAGCCGTGGTCGCCCACGCCCTCGACGACGGTGGTGGCCCCGCTGTTCCTGACCGCGAAGCGCTCGCCGGCGCGGCCGTTGAAGAACGCGCGGCCGCTCGTGGCGCCGTAGAGCACGACGTTGCCGACGATGACCTGATCGTCCGGCTTGAACGGCGCCACGCTCGGCGGGCGCACCGCCACGACGCCGCCCGACAGGCCCTTGCCGACGTAGTCGTTCGCGTCGCCCTCGAGCTCGAGCGTCATGCCCTGCGAGGCGAAGGCGCCGAAGCTCTGGCCGGCGCTGCCGGCGCACTTCACGACGATGCTGTCCTCGGGCAGCCCGGCGCTGCCGTGGCGGCGCGCGATCTCGCCGCTCAGCATGGCGCCGATCGTCCGGTCCGAGTTCCGCACGCGCGTCTCGATGACGACGGGCGGCCCGCCGTCGATCGCGGCGCGCGCCTGCTCGATGAGCTTGAGGTCGAGCACCCGGTCGAGCTTGTGGTCCTGCGGCTCGACGCAGTGGTTCGGGCTCGTGAGGGCCTCCTTCGGGCGGTAGAGCACCTCGGAGCAGTCGATCTTCCTCGCCTTCGCGTGGAGCCCGGTGCGCCGCTGCACGATGCAGTCCGAGCGCCCGACCATCTCGGTCAGGGTGCGGAAGCCCAGGCTCGCCATGATCTGCCGGAGCTCCTCCGCCACGTAGAAGAAGAAGTTGATGACGTGCTCCGGCGCGCCGGTGAACTTCTTCCGGAGCTCCGGGTCCTGCGTGGCGATGCCCACCGGGCAGGTGTTGAGGTGGCACTTGCGCATCATGATGCAGCCCGTCGCGACGAGCGGCGCCGTGGAGAAGCCGAACTCCTCGGCGCCGAGCAAGGCGGCGAACGCCACGTCCCGGCCGGTCATCAGCTTGCCGTCGGTCTGCACGATGGCGCGGCCGCGGAGCCCGTTCATCACGAGCACCTGGTGCGCCTCGGCGAGCCCGAGCTCCCACGGCACGCCCGCGTGGTGGATCGACGTGAGCGGGGAGGCGCCGGTGCCGCCCGAGTCGCCGCTGATCAGCACCACGTCGGCGTGCGCCTTCACCACGCCCGCGGCGATGGTGCCGACGCCCGCCTCGGCGACGAGCTTCACGCTGATGCGCGCCTTCGAGTTGATGTTCTTCAGGTCGAAGATGAGCTGCGCGAGATCCTCGATCGAGTAGATGTCGTGGTGCGGCGGCGGCGAGATCAGCGTCACGCCGGGGGTCGAGTGGCGCACCTTCGCGATCACCGCGTCGACCTTGTGGCCCGGGAGCTGGCCGCCCTCGCCGGGCTTGGCCCCCTGCGCCATCTTGATCTGCAGCTCGTCGGCGTTGACGAGGTACTCGGCCGTGACGCCGAACCGCCCCGACGCGACCTGCTTCACCGAGCTCCGCTTCGAGTCGCCGTTCGCCAGCCGGATGAAGCGCGCCGGGTCCTCGCCGCCCTCGCCGGTGTTCGACCGCGCGCCGATGCGGTTCATCGCGACGGCGAGGGTCTCGTGCGCCTCCTTCGAGATGCTCCCGAAGGACATGGCGCCCGTGGCGAAGCGCTTGACGAGCGAGGCGGCGGGCTCGACCTCCTCGATCGGCACCGGCGGGCCCGCGGGCCTCAGGTCCCACAGCCCGCGGAGCGACATCGGGTGCTCCTGCTGCTCGTTGATGATCGCCGCGTACTCGGCGTAGCTCTTCGCGTCGTCGAGGCGGACCGCCCGCTGGAGCGACGAGATCGACTGCGGCGTCCAGAGGTGCCGCTCGCCGAACACGCGGAAGTGGTGGTGGCCGCCGACGTCGAGGTGCGCGCGCGCCCGCTCGCCGTACGCCGCCTGGTGGCGCGCCAGCGCCTCCTCCGCGATCTCGCGCAGCCCGACGCCGCGGACGCGCGACGCCGTGCCGGTGAAGTACGCGTCGATGACGATCTGGTCGATGCCGATCGCCTCGAAGATCTGCGCGCCCTGGTAGCTGGACAGCGCGCTGATCCCCATCTTCGACATGATCTTCAGGATGCCCTTCTTGAGGGCCTTCACGTACCGCGAGCTCGCCGCGGACGGCGACAGGTCGGGGCCGAGGGTCTTGTCGCGGCACATCGCCGCGATCGACTCGAACGCGAGGTACGGGTTCACCGCGCCGGCGCCGTAGCCGATGAGCAGCGCCATGTGGCCGACCTCGCGCGCCTCGCCGGTCTCCACGATGATGCCGGCGCGCGTGCGCGTCCCCTCGTTGATGAGGTGGTGGTGCACGGCGCCCATGGCGAGCAGGCTCGGGATGGGGGCGAGCGTCTCGTCGATGCCGCGGTCGCTGAGGATGAGGATGCTCGCGCCGTCGGCGATCGCGCGGCTCGCGTCCTTGCAGAGCTTCGCGAGCGCGCTGCGCAGGTTGTCCTCCGGGTCGCCGTCGACCGAGAAGTACATGGGCAGCGTGGCCGCGCGGAAGTCGGGGAAGACGTTCTTGCGCAGCTTCGACAGGTCGTCCTGCGTGAGGATCGGGTGCGGCAGCTCGAGCATCCGACACTGGCGGGGCGTCTCCTCGAGGAGGTTGCCCTCGCCGCCGACGCAGCTCACGAGCGACATCACGATCTCCTCGCGGAGCGGGTCGACCGGCGGGTTCGTGACCTGGGCGAACAGCTGCTTGAAGTAGCGGAAGAGCAGCTGGGGCTTCTCGGAGAGGACGGCGAGCGGGATGTCGATGCCCATCGAGCCCACCGGCTCCTCGCCGAGCGTCGCCATCGAGGCGAGGATCATCCGCTGGTCCTCGTCGGTGTAGCCGAACGCCTGCTGCAGGGTCCGGAGATCCGAGTGCGGGATGGTGTAGAGGCTCGGCACGTCCTCGAGGGCGCGCAGGTCGATCTTGTTCTCGGCGACCCACGCCGCGTACGGCTTCTGGGTCGCGACGCGGCGCTTGATCTCGTCGTCGCTGACGACGCGGCCCTCGGTCGTGTCGACGAGGAACATCTTGCCCGGCTGGAGGCGCCCCTTCTGGATCACGCGCGCCGGCTCGATGTCGAGCACGCCGAACTCGCTCGCGAGCACGACGAGGCCGTCGCTCGTCACGACGTACTTCGCCGGGCGCAGCCCGTTGCGGTCGAGCGTCGCGCCGATCAGCCGTCCGTCCGTGAAGCACAGCGCCGCCGGGCCGTCCCAGGGCTCGATGAGGCAGCCGTGGTACTCGTAGAACGCCTTCTTCTCGGCCGACATGTCCGGGTCGAGCGCCCAGGCCTCGGGCACGAGCATCATCATCACGTGCGGCAGCGACCGGCCGCTCGCGAGCAGGAAGTCGACAACGTTGTCGAGCGCGGCCGAGTCGGACCCGCCCGGGCGGATGATCGGCTTGAAGTCCTCGATCGCGTTCGCGAACACATCGCTCTTGAGCAGCGCCTCGCGCGCCGACATCCACGCGGTGTTGCCGCGGAGTGTGTTGATCTCGCCGTTGTGCGCGATGACCCGGTACGGGTGCGCGCGCTCCCACGTGGGGAAGGTGTTCGTCGAGAAGCGCGAGTGCACCATCGCGAGCCGCGACACGGTGCGCTTGTCGGACAGATCGGGGTAGAACGCCGCGACCTGCTCCGCGAGCATCAGGCCCTTGTAGACGACCGTCCGCGACGAGCAGGAGGCGAGGTAGAAGTCGTCCGAGTGGGCGGTGCGGCCGGCGCGCTTGCGGATCGCATAGAGGACCTGCTCGAAGGACTGGCGGGGCGCGACCCTGCCGATGAACAGCTGGCGGATCGCCGGGCGCGAGTCGCGCGCGACCGGGCCGATCGCCCCGTCGTCGATGGGGACGTCGCGCCAGCCGAGGACGCGCTGGCCGTGGTGCACGACCGCCGCCTCGAGGATCGCCTCGCACTGGCGGCGCCGGGACGGGCTCTGCGAGAAGAACGCCGTCGCGACCGCGTAGTCGCCGGGAGGAGGCAGCGCGATGCCCAGGGAAGCTAGGGAGGCGGCGTACAGCTCGTGCGGGATCTGGAGGAGGATGCCCGCGCCGTCGCCGGTGCAGGGGTCGCAGCCCGCGGCGCCGCGATGGGTTAGATTTTCGAGGATCTCGAGCGCTTGGCAAACGACCTCGTGCGTCGCTTCACGGCGGAGCGTGGCGACGAATCCGAGACCGCATGCGTCGTGTTCGAAAGCCGGATCGTAAAGACCTTGTCGTTGGGGCAGAGGCATGGTGCTGACTTCACACGCGCGTAGCACATGTTGCACAAGGATTGGAGCCCTAGTTAATGCGGCGCGCCAGCTCACCCGGAACCGGGCGCAAAACCCGGGGGGAACGGCCCCCCGCTCCCCGGGCCGGATGGGCCGCTCCCCGGGCCGGATGGGCCGCGGCGCGCGGGCGCGCGGCAGTGGACGCCCGTCGCCGCCCGTGGTGAAGGTGGACATGGCCGGCCTGCTGGCCCGGCCGCCGGTGATGTGTCATTAGCATGAAGCTCTTCGCACTCAGTGATCTCCACGTCGGCTATGCGGAGAACCGCTGGGCCCTCGAGCGCGTGACGCCGCGCCCGAACGACTGGCTGATCCTCGCCGGCGACCTCGGGGAGACGGAGCAGCACCTGCTCTACGTGCTCGACACGCTGGGCCCCCGGTTCAAGCAGCTCGTGTGGGCGCCGGGCAACCACGAGCTCTATACGATGCCGAGTGAGCGGGGCGGGCCGCGCGGCCCGGCCCGCTACGATCGGCTGGTCGAGCTATGCCGGAGCCGCGGGGTGATTACGCCCGAGGACCCGTACGTGCTTTGGGAGGGTGAGGGCGGGCCCCACGTGCTGGCGCCGATGTTCCTGCTCTACGACTACAGCTTCCGGCCGGCCGGCGTGGCCGAGCTCGACGCGGTGGCGTGGGCGATGGAGAGCGGCGTCCTCTGCAGCGACGAGGAGCTGCTCGACCCGGCCCCGTACGCGAGCCGGCCTGAGTGGTGCCGGGCCCGCCTCGCCGAGACCGAGGCCCGACTCGCCGCGATCGAGGGGCACCCCACGGTGCTCATCAACCACTTCCCGCTGCGGGAAGAGCTCGTGCGCCTGCGGCACATCCCGCGCTTCTCGATCTGGTGCGGGACGCGGCGCACGCACGACTGGCACACGCGCTTCCGCGCGCGGGTGGTCGTCTCAGGCCACCTCCACATCCCCCGCACCGACTGGATCGATGGTGTTCGTTTCGAGGAGGTTTCGTTCGGCTACCCGCGCCAGCGGCCCATCGGCCTCACCGCCGACAGCTGCCTTCGGGAGATCCTGCCGGGGCCCGCGGCCGCGGCGCCGCTGCCGGGGACGACGTAGATGCTCGAGATCGATCCCGGCGCCGCGCACCTCTGGTACGTCTTCTCCGAGCCGGTCCGCGACGAGGCGCTGCTCGCGGCGTACCACCGGCTGATGGCGCCGGACGAGGCGGCGCAGCAGGCGCGCTTCGTGTTCGCCGAGAACCGGCACGAGTACCTGCTCACGCGCGCGCTCGTGCGCACGACCCTCTCGAAGTACGCGGACGTCGCGCCCGAGGCGTGGACGTTCGTCCGGAACGAATTTGGACGGCCGCAGATCGCGGGGCCGGCGGGGGTGCCGCCGCTGCGGTTCAACCTGTCGAACACACGGGGGCTCATCGCCTGCCTGGTCGCGCTGGATCGCGACGTGGGGGTCGACGTCGAGGACACCGAGCGCTCGAGCAGCGCGGTGGACATCGCCGACCGCTTCTTCTCGCCCGCCGAGGTGCGCGCGCTGCGCGCGCTGCCGCCCGAGAGGCAGCGCGCGCGCTTCTTCGAGTACTGGACGCTCAAGGAGTCGTACATCAAGGCGCGCGGGATGGGGCTCGCGATCCCGCTCGACCAGTTCTCGTTCCACCTGGACGACGGGCCGTCGATCGGCATCTCGTTCGATCCGCGGCTCGGCGACGATCGCTCGGCCTGGCAGTTCGCGCTCTACCAGCCCTCGGCGCGGCACACGATGGCCGCCGCCATCCGCACGGGGGGCGCGCCGCCGCTGTCGATCGAGCTCCGGGAGACGGTGCCGCTCCGCGACGGATGAGCGGCGGCCGAGGCCGCCCGCGCGGCGCCGTCAGTCCGGCCGCGCGATCGAGAGCTCGACGTTGCGCCACGACGGCTCGCCGCTGCCGTCGCTGCCGAAGCCGGAGGTGACGTCCACGACGGCGCGGCGGCGCCCCTCGGCGGCGACCGGGTCGCCGTCGACGGCGTAGTCGAGGGCGACCCCGCGGATGGCGACGGAGCCGTTGTCCTCGTCCCAGATCTCGATGACGCGGACCTGGTGGGGGTAGTCGGCGAGCGCGGAGGTCTCGAGCTCCCAGTACGCGTGCCCGCCGCTCGGCGTCACCGGGGTCACCCGGTGCACGTGCGTGTGGCCCGCGAGGTGGAGGAGCACGTTGTCGTAGCCGCCGACGAGCGACTGCCAGGCCTCGACGGTGAGCGCGCCGGGCACGGCGGGGGTGCCCGTCGCGGCGAAGGAGCCGTCCCCGAGCAGGCGCGACGCGTGGTGGGACGCGAGGACGACCCACCTGCGATCGCGCCGCGCGCGGTCGAGGGCCGGGCGGATGAACCGGTCGACGTCGTCCTGGAGGATCACGCCGCCCGGGCCGCCGGTCTCGGCGGCGGTGTCGAGCACGACGACGCGCACGGGCGTGTCCTTCACGTCGAACTCGTAGAACGCCTTCCCGTACGCCTGCGCGTCGGGCCCGATCCCGTGTCCGTCGCCCGCCGCCGCCAGCTGATCGAGCAGCGCGGGGCGGCTCAGGAGCGCCCTCCGCGGATCGGGGACGACCTCGCCGGTGACCACCGGACCGCCGGGGAGCGCCCAGTTGCGCGTCCCGCCGTCCGCGATGTTCCCCGTCGCGATCGCGGCGCGGGTGTCCACCGGGAAGTTCCCCTGGTGCAGGACGTCGTGGTTGCCGGTCACCCAGCGCCACGGCACGAGCAGCCCCTCGGCGACGAACGGATCCTTGGGATCGTTGTCCGGCCCCTGGACGGGATCGTCGTCGTCGCCCGAGTCGCACTCGACGCGCTCGGCGCCGTCGAGGATGGCCGTGAACCACGCGATCTCGTTGGTCTGCGCGCTGTCGGCGTTGTCGCCGCCGAGCAGCACGAAGTCGAGCGGCGTGCTCCGGTGGAACGCGTTGATCGTGCGGACGGCGGCGTTCAGGATCCGGCACTCGTGCCCTTCCTGCGGGCGGAAGGCCGAGCCGATCGCGGGCGAGTCGAAGATCGCGAGCCGCGCGGGCGACTCGTCGTCGGCGAGCTGGGTGTCGGCGAGGTGCACGAACCGCGTGAGCAGCCTCGGCTGCGGGCTGCGCGGCGGCGGGGGCGCGCCGTCGAGCGTCGCCGGCGCGAGCGGCAGCCCCGGCCCGATCTCGAGCTCGCCGTAGCCCTCCGCGAGCATCTGCTCGATCTCCGCCGGCACCGCGGGGTTCCTGTCCGGCGGATCGACCACCGCGGCGCGCGGCACGAAGGTGCGCTCGGTCGTCAGCGGCGGCGCGTCGGCGAGCGCCGGCAGCGGCGTCGGCGCGGGCGTGGACGCGGGACCGACGGGCTCCTCCGCCGCGCAGGCCGCCACGAGCGCGAGGGACAGGACCGCCGCTGGGCCAGCTCGGCGCGCGCGCGCGTCGAGCGATCGGACGAGCTCCGCCGTTACCGTGCTCCCTGCTCGTGTCTGGCTCATCGCTTCCTTACATGACAAGACAGCAGCGCCTGATCAAGAAATGTTCATTCGAGCGGTAGCGCTCGTGATGTCGGTCGCCATCAGGCAATGAAAAGAGACTTTCCGGAATGCGGGTTAACCAACCCACGTGACACGGCTGGCGCCGCGCGGCGTCACGTTGATGCGCACGGGCGGGCTGAACCATGGTAGGGCGAAGCCGCGGCCAGCGCGCCGGCGGCTGCTAGGATGCGGCGCGTCCGGGCTCCGGGCGCTCCTCTCGAGGTCATCACATGGTCCTTTCGCGATTTGTGGGCTTCGCGCTCGCGGCGGTGGCGCTGGCGGGCTGCGGTGAGCCCGATCCCATCATCGAGACGCATTACGGTGCTTACGAGGGGGACGCCTATCCGGATCGGCGCCCGAAGATCACGATTCCGGAGGGGGGTATGGGCGTGGTGAGCGATAGCCGCTCCGACACGCTCTCGCTGATCTCGCTCGCGACGGGGGAGCGGTTCGGCGTTTACCCGGTGGGCCGCGATCCGGTGACGGTCGACGGGCCTCACCATGTCGCGGTGGACGCTCCGGGAAACGCGGTCTATGTCGCGCTGTCGTACCCTGTCCTCGCCGGCACGATCGGCCCCCACGCGAGCCACGGATCGAGCGCGATGGCCGGCTATGTCCAGAAGCTCGCGCTCGACGACATGCGCGTCCTCGGGCAGGTGCGCATCGAGCCCAACCCGGGCGACATCGTGATCTCCGAGGATGGCGGCCGCGTGGTCGCCTCTCATTACGATCTCAAGCGCGCGATCGACAACCCCCAGGACATCGAGGCGGCGCGCTCGTCCCTGGCCGTGATCGATCCCGACGAGATCTCGCGCTCGGGCTCGGCCCAGCCGGTGCTCATCCCGACCTGCATCGCCGCGCACGGGATCGCCCTCTCGCGTCCGGACGGCGCCCGCGCCTACGTCGCCTGCGAGGGGGAGGACGCCCTCGCGGTCGTCGACCTGACCGACCCCGGCGCCGAGGTGAAGCGCGTGCCCGTGGGGCCGAGCCCGGCCGTGTGGGTCCCGTCCTACGGCCCGTATGCCGCGGTCATGTCCCCGGATCAGAAGACCATCGCGGTGAGCAACACCCGCAGCCGGGATGTGCGCTTCTTCGACGTCGCGTCGGAGTCGTTCTGGGAGCCCCAGTCCATCTTGACGCTGCAGGGCGCGCCGTACTTCGTCGCGTGGACCCCCGACGGGAGCCGCCTCTACGTGCCGACCCAGGCGCCCGACGCGATCGCGCTCATCGATGTGGCGAACGGCAACGCCGAGGTCGCCTACCGCGATCTCTCCGGGGTTTGCGAGAAGCCGCACGTCGTGGATTACGACGGGGGAGACGGCCTCTTCCTCGTCTGCGAGGGCGATCAGACCGAGACCCCCGGCAAGGTGCTCCGGCTCGATCCCGAGACGCTGGAGACGCGCAGCGAAGCCGAGGTGGGCCTCTTTCCCGACGCGTTCGCGCGCGTCGCCGCGGAGGCGCCGTGAGGCCGCGCTCCCTCGCTCTCGCCGCGCTCGCCTGCGCGGCGCTCGCCTCTGGCTGCACGGGCGATCCGGAGACGAAGATCGTCGACGCGACGGCCGTGGACCACGGCGCGGCGCTCTTCCGGGACCCCTCGATCGCGGAGACGCGCTTCAATCGTTATTCATGCTCGACGTGCCATGAAGCGATCGCCGGGGAGGCGGGGGACGCCATGCTCCCCGGCGCCCCGCTCGCCGGCGCCGTGGATCGCCCGCATTACTGGGGTGGTCAGGAGGTCGATCTCCTCGGCGCGATCAACCATTGCCTCTATTACTTCATGACCAAGGACCTGCCCTGGGCCGCGGACGACCCCGCCGCCCAGGCCATGTACGCCTACCTGGAATCGCTGCCCAGCGACGGCGACGCGGCCGAGGCCGTCCCGTTCACGCCGGTCTACGGGCTGAGGGAGCCGCCGCCCGGCGATCCGGGGAAGGGCGCGCTCATCCACGATCGCGCCTGCGCCTCGTGCCACGGGCGCGCTCGTTCCGGGGAGGGGCGGCTCGTCGAGCGGGCGCCGGCGCTGCCCGATCAGACGCTCGAGGAGCACCCGCTCGGCGAGTACACCGAGCGAGAGCGGCGGCTGGTCTTCGTCGAGAAGGTCCGCCACGGCGGCTTCATCGGCTACGGCGGGCAGATGCCGCCCTTCTCCCTCGAGGTCCTCTCCGACGAGCAGTTCGGCGATCTCCTCTCGTTCTACGAGCTGCCCTGACACCGCCCGTGAAGCGCGCCGAGAAAGCCGCGAGGATCGCCGAGATCCTCGATCGATTGTACCCGCAGCCGGCGATTCCGCTGATCCACGAGGACCCGTATTCGCTGCTCGTCGCGGTGATGCTCAGCGCGCAGACCACGGACAAGATGGTCAACGCGGTGATGCCGGCGCTCCTCGCGCGCGCTCGGACGCCCGCCGAGATGGCGGCCGTGCCGACCGAGGAGATCGCCGAGCTCATCCGGAGGATCGGGTTCGCGCCCACGAAGGCGAGGCACCTGAAGGCGCTGAGCGAGCGGATCGCGGTCGAGCACGGCGGCGTCGTCCCCGCCTCGTTCGAGGCCCTGGAGGCCCTGCCGGGGGTCGGTCACAAGACCGCCTCGGTGGTCATGGCGCAGGCCTTCGGCCACCCCGCCTTCCCGGTCGACACCCACATTCACCGGCTCGCGTCGCGCTGGGGGCTGTCGTCCGGGAAGAACGTCGTCGAGACGGAGCGCGACCTGAAGCGCACGTTCCCGCCCGAGCGGTGGAACAAGCTCCACCTGCAGCTCATCTACTTCGGCCGCGAGCACTGCCCGGCGCTGCGCCACGACACGGCCGGCTGCCCGATATGCAGCTGGGCCGCGCGCCGGCGTTGAGGCGCGGCGCTCGCCGGCTGGTGACCGGCGGCCGGCGACCGGCGCGGTCCGGCCACCGCCGCCGTCCGGCCCGGCTCGGCGGCGACCCAGCGCCCCCGGGAAGGCGGCAGGCTATCCGGAGCGCCGGCGGCCGTCAAGCTGGGCGCACCGCTCCGGCGGCGGCCTGAATGCGGCGGCGGGGGCGTGCGGCTCGCCGCGTCGCGCCGCTCGGTTTCGGGCGCGGCCTCGTGCGGTTCCCGGTCGCCGCGGGCGTGCGGTTCGAGTAAGGCAGCTCTGTGGCAAAGATGGGATTTGAGATCATCGGGACCGGGCACTACGTGCCCGGCGAACCTGTCACCAACGACGACCTCGCGCGGGTGATCACGACCTCCGACGAGTGGGTTTACCAGCGCTCCGGCATCCACCAGCGACATTACGCGCCGGACGGAGTCGGCGTGAGCGATCTGGCGTGCGAGGCGGCGAAGCGCGCTATCGAGTCCGCGCGGATTTCACCGTCGGAAATCGATTACATCCTCTTTGCCACGATGACGCCGGACTACATCTTTCCCGGCTCCGGGGCGCTGCTCGGCGCGAAGCTGGGCATCCCGGGCGTCCCTGCGCTCGATATCCGGCAGCAGTGCGCCGCGATGCTGTTCGGCCTCCAGACGATCGATGGGCTCATCCAGACCGGGGCCGCCAAGACCATCCTGTTCGTGGGCGCCGAGGCGCACGCCGGCTTCATGCCCTGGGAGGACTGGGGAGCGCTCGACCCGAAGAACGGCCGGTCCGCCACGCCGGAGGCGCGGGCGCGCGCCGACCGCCACCGGAACCTCGCGGTCCTGTTCGGGGACGGGTCGGGCGCGCTCGTCCTTCGCGCGACCGACCGCGACGCGGGCCTGCGCGGCAACAAGATCTGTTCTGACGGGCGCTTCGCCGAGCTCCTCTACGTGCCCGGCGGCGGCTTCCGCTCGCGGCCGTACTGGAAGCAGAGCTCGTTCGAGGACGACGCCCACATCCCCCGCATGGACGGCCGCGAGCTCTTCAAGTTCGCGGTGACCAAGCTCCCGGCGACCGCGCGGGAGCTGTGCGCCTCGCAGGGCGTCACGCTCGAGCAGATCGACGTGTTCCTGGCGCACCAGGCGAACGGCCGCATCAATGAGCACATCCGCAAGGACCTCGGCGTGCCGGTCGAGAAGCTCCCGAGCAACATCGACCGATTCGGCAACACGAGCGGGGCCACCGTGCCCATCCTCATCGACGAGGAGATGCGCGCCGGCAGGGTGAAGAAGGGCCAGCTCGCCATGGTGCTCGCGCTCGGGACCGGCGTCCACTGGGGCTGCGCGCTCTGGAAGCTCTGAGCTGAGCGGCTGTACATAAATCGCCGGCCCGGCGCCCTGCTGGGCCTGGCACCGTTCTCGCTTCGCCTCCGGGCCGGCGGAGGGGTGCGCCGGTCTGAACCGTCAGATCCCGCCGGATCCTCTGGATCCCGCGCGCCTCGGCCGCCTGAGCAGGGAAGGAGCGCGGCGGGGGTGCACAGCGCGAATCAGCTGGTGCGGTCCGTGTACGACCGGATCGCGGAGCGGTACGACGACCGATGGGGGCGCCACATGAGGGAGCCTCAGGATCGGCTCACGGCGGGGCTCGGGCTCGTCCCCGGCGCGCGGTGCGCCGACCTCGGGTGCGGCACGGGGATCGAGACCGTGGAGATGCTCCGGCGGGTCGCGCCCGGCGAGGTCGTGGGCGTCGACTGCTCCGAGGAGATGCTCCGGGCCGCCCGGGCTCGCGCCCGGGCCGCTGGGCTCGCGCTCTCGACGAGGCGCGCCGAGGCCGAGCTCTTCATCCGCCGCGCGGAGGCGTCGAGCTTCGATGTCGTCACGCTGCGCTTCTGCCTCGCCTACCTGGACTGGCGGTCGGCGCTGCCGTGCCTCGGGCGGATGGTCCGGCCCGGTGGTCGCGCGGGGATCCTGACGAACCTCTCGAGCAGCACGCCGCAGGCCTACGCGGTCTATTGCCGGATGGTCGACGAGCTCAACCTGGGACGGGTGGAGCTGCCGGTCCCGGACAGCCCCGGGCAGGTCAGCGAGGCGCTCCAGCGCGGCGGGCTCCGCACCGTCGAGGCGTGGACCCACCGGTTCCGGCTGTGGTTCGGCGCCGGGGCGCAGGTGGCGAGCTGGCTGCAGGAGAGCGGGTTCGTGACCCACGCCGCGCTGCGGGAGTTCCCTCCGGAGGTGCTCCAGCCGCTCTGCGACGAGTTCGCGGCCCGGCTGGAGGTCTACCGGGAGCCCGACGGCATCCCGCTCGACTTCGAGCTCGCCGGCGTCGTCGCCGCCCGGCGATAGCGCCGCAGCGCGGCCAGCGCGCTGTCGCGCTCGGCAAGGAGCTCTGTCAAATTTTCGACCGAGCGCACCGTGGCGCGTTGCACGCGGCGTTGTCTTTGTTACGGTTGAATCACCGCCTGCGGCGAGCCCCGCGTCGGCAGTGCGGTCCACCTGGCGCCGTCGCCGGCAGGGGAGCCACATCACGGCTCGGCTGCACTGGCTCCCCCTCCGGCGAGCGTCCGTCGAAAGAAGCGCGAAGGGGTCGCACGAAAGCGGCCCACGAGCAGCGATCAACGGGGAAAACGCGGCGGCCGCGCGGAATGCGCGGCCATCGAGCAGCACAGGTGCGTGACACGCGCGACGCACGCGACACGCGCTGCCCGAGGGCCTCGCGCGCGGGCTCACGCGCGCGTGAGTACGTGTGTTCGGATGTCGTTTTGCATCATTCTCGACCACACGGTTCCAGGTTTTTCACTTCACCGGGCGCTGGTGCGCCTGTGGGCCCCGATGACGACAACGCAAACTCTTCGTATTGACTCGGACGCACAATTAATGAATTTTGCATACTGAGGTGGGTGTGATCGGAGAACACGGAGCGTCGATCCTCAGAGACACGCCGACCCAGCTTGGGCTCGGCCGATATCGTCCGATTGCGAAGCTCGGCCGCGGGGGGATGGCGGACGTCTTCCTCGCCATGGCTCACGGGCCGGCCTCCGTGAACAAGCTGGTCGTCGTCAAGCGCCTCCGCAGCTTCGCGGACGAGGAGGATCGTCAGGTCCTCATGTTCATGGACGAGGCCAAGCTCTCGGCGCGCATGAACCACCCGAACGTCGTCCAGACCTACGAGGTCGGCAGCGACCAGGAAGGGTACTTCATCGTCATGGAGTACCTGGAGGGCCAGCCGCTGAAGCGCGTCATGAAGGCGGCCATGGATCGGGCGTCCGGCACCGGCGGGCTGGTGCGCGGCACGTGGATCCGGATCGTCGCCGAGGTGCTTCGCGGCCTTCATTACGCGCACGAGCTCTGCGATTTCGATGGCAAGCCGCTCGGGATCGTGCATCGCGACGTCTCCCCGCACAACATCTTCATCACGTACGACGGCGCGGTGAAGCTCGTCGATTTCGGCGTGGCCAAGGCCGCCGTCAACTCCTCCAACACGGAGAGCGGGACCTTCAAGGGCAAGCTCACCTATATGGCGCCCGAGCAGGTCACGGCGGGCAAGACGGTGGATCGCCGGGCGGACATCTTCGCGGTGGGCGTCGTGTTCTGGGAGCTCCTCGCCGGGCGGCGGCTGTTCGAGGGCGACCAGATCACCGTGATGCATCAGCTCCTCTTGGGGAAGATTCCGCGCCTCTCGACCGTCGTGCCGGGGATCCCGATCGCGCTCGACCAGATCGCCGCGAAGGCCCTGGAGCGCGATCCGTCGAAGCGCTTCGCGACGGCGCAGGAGATGTGCGACGTGCTCGAGAGCTACCTGCAGTGGTCGGGCGAGGACGTGCGCGGGGAGTTCCTCGGCGCCTGCATGCGGGGCATCTTCGCGGAGAGCAGGGCCAGCATCCGCCAGCAGGTCAAGGCGCAGATCGAGCGGGTGACGAGCTCGATGATGATGAGCGAGGGCTCGGGCCAGGTGACGCTGAGCGGAATCGGCCTCTCGGCGGGTCCCACGAGCTCTCGCTCGGGCAGCAGGCTCCCCTACGTCGGCGAGCCCAGCAACTCGGGCGTCGAGCGGGGCTCGGGCATCGAGCGGGGCTCGGGCATCGAGCGGGGCTCGGGCATCGAGCGGGGCTCGGGCATCGAGCGGGGCTCGGGCATCGAGCGGGGCTCGGGCATCGAGCGGCCCAGGACCCCGGTGAGCGACTCGGTCAGCCTGCGCGCGACCACGTCGGTGCCCTCGACGCCCTCGAGGCGCGGCTACCTGCTCGGAGCCTCCGGGCTCGCCGTGCTGGCCGCGGTGGCCGGGGGCGCGCTGCTCGTCGCGAGCAAGCAGGCGCCCGCGGTCGAGCCTCCGGTGGCCGCCGCCGCCGCTGCGCGCGGCGCGGAGGCCGTGGAGGCCGTCGAGAAGAAGCCGCAGGAGGCCCCCAAGGTGAGCGTGGTGATCGCGAGCGACCCGCCCGACGCCACGGTGAGCTGGAAGGGGACGACGCTCGGCAAGACGCCGCTCAAGACCGAGCTGCCCGTGGGCACGCAGGTCGTGGTCGTGTCCCGGTCCGGCAGCTTCGATGAGACGATCATGCTGACGCTCACCCCGGACGAGTCGGTCGAGCGCTCCGTCAAGCTGCGGCCCACGAACTGAACGGCCCAGGCGGTCCTCCACGGTCGAGAGCACCCTGGGGGCGAAGGCGGGTAGGGCACCGCCGAGCCAAGGAGAAGAGAGAAGCGAACGGGAACCACCGAGGCGCAGAGGGCACAGAGGAAGGAGAGAGAAAGGCTATTTCTCCCTCCTCTGTGCCCTCTGCGCCTCGGTGGTTCAGATTCTTCTCCTCTCAGCGCGCCCGGCGCTCACGGCAGCTGGAGAGGCGAGGTCACGGCGATGATCCGTAGCGGATCTGGGAGATCACCTTGGTGACGCCCTTGGCTTCCATGGCCTCCTTCACCGCCTCGGTCGCCTCCTTCACGCTGGCGACGTTGCCTTGCAGCGTGACCACCCCGTTGTGCACCGTCACGCTCAGCTTCTTCACCGTTTCGTGGTCGCTGTCCGCGAGCTTGCCGCCCACCGCGTTGCGGAGCGCCTCGTCGGCCAGCCGCTCGCCCGAGCCCTTCGCCTCCTTGGTGGCGACGACCGAGCCGTCGCGGTTGAAGCTGACCTGGTAATCGTTGTCCTTCGCCTCCTGCGTCCACGCATCGCGCGTGCTCGCGGCGGCGCCTACAGCCTGATCCTTGTCCCTGGCACCGCCGGTCTGCCCCTGCGCCTCGCGGCCTTGCGTCTGCCCCTGCGCCTCGCGGCCTTGCGTCTGCCCCTGCGCCTCGCGGCCTTGCGTCTGCCCCTGCGCCGCTCGGCCTTGCGTCTGCCCCTGCGCCTCGCGGCCTTGCATGTGGCCCTGCGCCTCGCGGCCTTGCGTCTGCCCTTGCGCCGCGCCCTGGTCCCTGGGAGTCGGCGTCGGCGCCGCCTGCTCGCGCGCGCCCGAGCCCCGATCGCCCTTGAGCGCGCCGGTCTGCTCGCCGACCCGGTTCATCTGCTCGTTGGCCTCGCGGCCCACCTCACGCCCTCGCTCGGCCAGCTGCTCGGCCTTCTCGCCCACGCGCTCGGCCTGCTCGCGCGCCTCTCGGCCGAGCTCCTGGCCCTCCCGCGCGAGCTGCTCGGCCTTGTCGCCCACGCGCTCGGCCTGCCCGCGCGGCTCCTGGCCGGGCTTCTGGTTCTGGCCTTCGGGCGGCGCGATCTTGTTGCTCGTGGTCCGGTCCCCCGGCTCGCGGACCGCTCCCTCCGCTCTCTCGCTCTCGCTCCTGCAAGCGGTGCCGACGAGGGCGATCGCAAGGACGGTTGAGCCGGAGAACCAGCGTATTCTGCTCATCGTGCAGCGATAGCTCATGGTGCCTCTCCGGCCGCACACCCAGGCAGGCGCCGTGCCACGAGCGCGGTCGATCCCGGCCGCTCGGGAACAACCGCGCGGCGCGCGTGTCGTGACCGCCATGCCGAGACCTTCCCTGGCCACCGCAGAGCGGCGGCGCCGGACGCCGGACGAGCGCTCCGGCCCGACCCATCGTAGGCTCGAGATCGTGAGCGCGGCGCCGCCGGAACCCGTCCTGCAAGACGCCTCGCCCGGTCAGCGCGCCGCGCCCGACCTCCTCTGCCACCGGCCGGCGCTCCGGGTCGACGCGCGGGCCGTCAAGGAGTCGATGACGTTCGCCTTCGCGGGCGGCGCGCCCGCGGGGGCGCTCGACCGGCACGTCGAGTCGGCGTCGCTGCCCGCGTCGACCTGGGACCCGGCCCGCTTCGCGCAGCACGTCTTCCTCCAGGAGCTCATCGTGGGCTGCCTGCACTTCACGAGCGAGGGGCGCACGCGCATCCCGAGCCCGGCGCTGCTCGGCCGCGCCCTCTCCCAGCCGCCGAGCGACCGCGACACGGTCGAGCTCCGGCGCGAGATCTTCCGGGAGCTCACCGGCTCGGAGGCGCTGCGCCGCGACCTCGCGCGCGCCTACGCGGCGCTGCGCCGCTGGGTGGGCCAGCTGGAGACGATCTCCATCTCCCGCCGGGAGGGCAGCCGCCGGCGGCTGGACATCCTCGTCGCCGCGAAGGAGGCGTTCGACGCGCTCGCCGACGGGTTCGCGGGCGCCCGCTCCGGCCTCGCGCGGCTCCCCGCGTTCGGCGCGGCCGTGCGCGAGACCGAGGCGTACCGCCGCCTCGCGGACCTGCTCGCGTACGACGAGGAGCTCGCGACGCTCGAGGTCCGGATCCGCGTCGGCTCCGACGGCCACGTCCGCGATCTCCGCGCCCTGTCGATCCGCGAGAACAGCGAGAACCGCTTCTACCAGTCGCCGATCGGGCGCGTGGTCACGAAGCTCGTGATGCTGTGGCGGGGATACCGGTTCAGCGACGAAGAGCTGCTCACCCGCTACGTCAACGGCGTGTTCGAGGGCATCGAGGACGATCTCGTCGCGCTCGTGCAGCTGCTCGGAGATCTCGAGTTCTACCTCGCCGGCCTCGCGCTGCGCGAGCGCGCCCGCGCGGCCGGGCTCGCCGTCTGCCTGCCCGAGCTCGCCTGGCCCGGCGCCGCGCGCGACGAGGCCCCCGGGCGCGCGCTCAAGGGGCTCTTCAACCCGCTCCTGCTCGCGACGTCGGCGAGCATCGTCGCGTGCGACATCGCGACCGAGCGCCACGACGCCACCGTCATCGTGACCGGGCCGAACTCGGGGGGAAAGACGCGGCTGCTCGAGGCGCTCTCGCTCGCCCAGATGCTCGGGCAGGCGGGCTTCTTCGTGCCGGCCGCGGAGGCCCGCCTGTCGTCGTGCCACGGGCTCTTCGTGTCGCTGATCGAGCAGGCGCAGGCCGACCAGAGCGAGGGCCGCCTCGGGATGGAGCTCCTGCGCATCCGGTCGCTCTTCGAGGCGATGCAGGTCGGCGACATGGTGGTGCTCGACGAGCTCTGCTCCGGCACGAACCCGTCGGAGGGCGAGGAGATCTTCCAGCTCGTGATCTCGCTGCTCGCGGAGCTCCGCCCCCAGGCCTTCATCACGACGCACTTCCTCGAGCTCGCGGCGCGGCTCGAGCGGGAGCGGCCCGTCGATCGGCTCGTGTTCCTGCAGGTCGAGCTCGACGCGCAGCAGTGGCCGACGTACCAGTTCGTGGACGGGGTCGCCCGGACGTCGCTCGCGCACCGGACCGCGGCGCGGCTCGGCGTCACGCGCGAGGAGCTCGTCGCGCTCGTCGAGCGGAGCAAGCGCGCGCATCGCCGCCGCGGGTTCGAGCCCGCCTGAGCGCGCGCGGGCCGGCGGAAAGGCGCGCTCGCCGGGGGCGGAAAAATCTGGTTGTATGCGCCGCCATGGAATATCGACCTCTTGGCAGAACGGGTCTCCGCATCTCCTCGGTGAGCTTCGGCGCCTGGGCGATCGGGGGCACCTGGGGCGACGTCGATGACAAGGAGTCGCTCGCGGCGCTGCACCGGGCCGTCGATCGCGGCGTGAACTTCTTCGACACCGCGGACGTGTACGGCGACGGCCGGAGCGAGCGGCTGCTCGCGCGTCTGCGGCAGGAGCGGCGCGAGGAGATCGTCATCGCGACGAAGGCGGGCCGGCGGCTGAGCCCGCACACGGCGGACAGCTACAGCGAGGGGAACCTCACGGCGTTCATCGAGCGCAGCCTGAAGAACCTCGAGACGGACGCGCTCGACCTCGTTCAGCTGCACTGCCCGCCGACGGACGTCTACTATCGGCCCGAGGTGTTCGACACCCTCGATCGGCTGGTGAAGGCGGGCAAGGTCCGTTTCTACGGGGCCAGCGTCGAGCGGGTGGAAGAGGCGCTCAAGGCGATCGAGTATCCCGGTGTCCAGTCGGTGCAGATCATCTACAACGTGCTCCGGCAGCGCCCGGCCGATCTCTTCTTCCCCGAGGCGAAGCGCCGTCAGGTCGGGATCCTCGCGCGGCTGCCGCTGTCCTCGGGGCTGCTCACCGGCAAGATGAGCGCCGCGACGACGTTCGCGGCCGACGACCACCGCAACTTCAACCGCGAGGGCGCCGCGTTCGACAAGGGCGAGACATTCTCCGGGGTCGACTTCAACCTCGGCCTCGAGGTGGTCGAGGAGCTCCGCCCGCTCGTGCCCGCCGGCGTGAGCATGGCCGCGTGGACGATGCGCTGGATCCTCATGCAGGACGCGGTGACGTGCGTGATCCCCGGGGCGAAGCGGCCCGATCAGGTCGACCAGAACGCGAGCGCGGCGGACCTGCCGGCCCTGCCGCCGGAGACGATGGCGAAGATCCGCGCGATCTACGATCGCCGGCTGCGGGCGGCGGTTCACCACCGCTGGTAGGCCCTCGGCGAGGAGCGCCGCGGCCGGCGGGCGCCGCGGCTCCGCCCGCTGTCCTTGCGGTCCGTGTCGGCCGGGAGGTCGGGGCCGATCAGAGGATGCGCGGCAGGAGCCACCCGGCGAAGGAGACCAGGGCGGCCGTGCCGAAGAGCGAGCCGAAGCCCCGGATCTCGAAGTCGTCGATGAGCTTGTCCGTCGCCCAGAGCAGCACGGAGTTCACGACGAGGCCGAAGAAGAGGTAGGCCAGGCCGAGCGTGAGGATGGCGGCGGGCAGGAGCGCCACGGCGACCAGGAACTTCACGAGCCATCCGAGGAGGAGGTTCAGCAGCGTGAACACGGCGGCGACGACGAGCGCCGTCTGGGTCCTGCGAATCCGCACGCCGGGCATGAGCTTCGCGCCGATGAGGACCGCGATGCCCGCGGCGAGCGCCTGGATGATGAGCGTCTTCATGACCACCTCCCTGGGCCGGCACCGCTCGTGGCGGGCCGGTGTTCGCCCGTTCTTGGTGACCCAGGTGCGGGCCGAGCGCAACCCCGCGCGGCACGGGAGGGGATCGCCCGGACGCTTGTTCCGGTTCCGGTGAACAGCTTCAGGTGAACAGCTTCAGGTGAGCAGCCGGGCAGCTCCGGTGGAGAGGCGGCGCGCGCGCTGGTGAACATGCGCGCGCCCGGCGAAGAGAGAGGCGGCGCGCCGCCTCGCCCGATCACTCCTTCGGCTTGTCGCCGCCGAGCAGCTCGCCGATGGCGGGGGCGCCGCCCGGGCCGAGGGCCTGGGTGCTCTCGATGAGGTGGATCAGGAGCTGACGGTTGTCCGTCACCGACAGGTTCTGGAGCTCGAGCGCGCCGATGCGGTCCTCCGGGGTGAAGTAGGCCTCTTCGACCTTCTCCATCGAGAGCTTGTGCGGCGCATAGGCCATGTAGTCGGCGCGCGTGTTCAGGATGCTGTAGTCGTCGCCGCGGCGCAGCTCGAGCGTCACCTCGCCGGTGACGCCGGGCGCGATCCAGCGCGAGAGCGCGTCCTTCAGCATCATGGCCTCGGGGTCGTACCACTTGCCCTCGTAGAGCAGGCGCCCGAGGCGACGGCCCTGGGTGAAGTACACGTCGAGGGTGTTCTCGTTGTGGATGGCGGACAGGAGCCGCTCGTAGACGGCGTGGAGCAGGGCCATGCCCGGCGCCTCGTAGATGCCGCGGCTCTTCGCGTCGATCACCCGGTTCTCGATCTGATCGCTCATGCCGAGCCCGTGGCGCCCGCCGATCCGGTTGCACTCGACGAACAGCTCGAACAGCGAGCCGTAGCGCTTGCCGTTGATCGTCGTCGGGACGCCGCGCTCGAACCCGAGGGTGACCGTCTCGGCCTCGATGGCGACCTCCGGCCGGAAGGAGGCGACGCCCATGATGGGCTGGACGATCTTGATCCCGGTGTTCAGGTGCTCGAGATCCTTCGCCTCGTGCGTCGCGCCGAGCACGTTCGCGTCGGTGCTGTACGCCTTCTCCGTCCCCATGCGGTAGGGCAGGCTGTGGCGCTCGAGGTACTCGCTCATCTCCTTGCGCCCGCCGAGCTCTCCCACGAACTTCGGGTCGAGCCAGGGCTTGTAGATCTTGAGCGAGGGGTCGACGAAGATGCCGTAGCGATAAAACCGCTGGATGTCGTTGCCCTTGTGCGTGCTGCCGTCGCCGAAGACGTGGACGTCGTCGTCGCGCATGGCGCGCACGATCGCGGTCGTGGTCACCGCGCGGCCGAGCGGCGTGGTGTTGAAGTATTTCTTGCCGCCCGTCGAGAGGTGGAAGGCGCCGCACTGGATGGCCAGGATGCCCTCGCGGACGAGCGCGTCGCGACAGTCCACAAGCTTGGCGGAGACGGCGCCGTGCTGCAGGGCGATCGGCGGGATGTCGCCGGGGGAGTCCTCGTCCGGCTGCGCCAGATCGGCGGTGTACGCGTGCACCTTGAGCCCGTTGCGCGAGAGCCACGCCACCGCGCACCGCGTGTCGAGCCCGCCCGAGAACGCGATGCCGAGGTGGGTGCCGGCCGGGGGAAGTGAACGGAAGATCCTACTCATGACGGCGCAGCATAGTCGCAACGCCCGCGGAGGCGCGAGCGGAGATCGCCGGGCGGCGGCGCGCCGGAGGGGGCGGGCCGCCTGGGCGGCGAGGTACTAGGATGGTGGGCGCCGTGTCTCGCGAGCTCTTCTCATCTCCGTCTTCTCCGATTCCGATGAGGTACACGCCCATGCCGAAGCTTTCGTACGTCGAGATCGCGCGGATCGAGGAGCGCCGGCTGGCGCTCGGCACCTCCTCCGTGGTCGCCTGCGCCGAGCCCATCGCGGGCGGGTGGATGGCCTTCGATGGAGACGGCTCCTGGGGCAACTTCGCCGCGGGGCTCGGGCTCGATGGGCCCGTCTCCAACGAGGACCTCGATCGCCTCGTGGCGTTCTACGCGGCGCGGGACATGGAGCCGCAGATCCAGGTCTGTCCCTTCGCGCACGAGTCGCTGGTGCGCGGCCTCGCCGAGCGCGGGTTCGTGCTGCGCGAGTTCGAGAACGTGCTCGCGCGCGAGATCGCGCCGGACGAGGATCTCCGCGCGCTGGTGCGGCACGACGGCCCCGCGGGGCTCGAGATCGCGCGCGTCGATCCGGGCGACGAGGCGCAGGTCCGCGCGTTCATCGAGGTGTCGACGAGCGGCTTCCGGGCCGAGGACGAGCCGATCACGCCGGCGCTCTTCGAGATCACCCGCCGCATGGTCGCGCAGCCCGGCTGCGACTCGTACCTGGCGCTCGTGAACGGCGAGCCCGCCGGCGGCGGCAGCGTGGAGATTGCCGGCGACGGCGCCGCGCTCTTCGGCGCCTCGGTGCTTCCCCGGTTCCGCGAGCGCGGCATTCAGCAGCTGCTCATCGTCCGCCGCCTCGAGCGGGTGCGCGAGCGGGGTCGCCGCCTGGCGTGCATCAGCGCGAGCCCCGGTATCCCCACGGAGCGCAACGCCCTGCGGCTCGGGTTCTTCATGGCCTACAGCAAGGGTGTCTTTGTACAGCGAAAGGGTAGCCAGCGATTGCTGACCTGAGCTTTCCCCGGCGCCGCAGGCTGTCCTCGCGCCGCCCCGTGTTTGCAGGCGTGCACCGCTGCAATTGCAGAAGCGAAACGAACGCCCCGGACAACCCTGCGAAATGCCCGATTACGACGGAATCACCCCATGGCACGCTCGGTGCTCTAAGGCAGCCCAGCGTCGCTGGCGTGGCCTTTCCCCCCCCGAGGCCCCGGCGGCGCTTTTTCATTTTGTGGTCTGAATCGGTTCAGCCGACCCGCGAGAGGGAGTGCACCGCGCGGCTCACTCCCTCTCGCGGTGCCGGGCGATCGAGGCGCCCGGCCCGGCGCCGCTTTAACGCTTCACCGCTTCACCGCGCGCGCCGCGGCGCAGCTCGGCCACCGCGTTGCGCACGAGCCGCAGCCCCACGTTGTCGTCCTGCGAGAGGATCGACTCGGGGTGGAACTGCACCGCGGCCATCGGCAGCTCCGCGTGCTCGATCGCCATGACGACCCCGTCCTCGGTCTCCGCCGTGATCTTCAGGGACGCGGGGAGCGCGTCGCGCAGCGCGTGGAGCGAATGGTAGCGCCCCGCGTGGAACTCGCGCGGCAGCCCCTCGAAGATGCGCCCGCCCAGCACGCGCACCTTCGAGGCCTTGCCGTGCATCGGGTAGTCGAGCACGCCGAGCTTGCCGCCGAAGTGCTCGACCATCCCCTGCAGGCCCAGGCAGACGCCGAACACCGGCAGCCGCCGCTCGAGCAGCGCCGAGAGCGTCCCCGAGAGATCGAAATCGCTCGGCGTCCCAGGGCCCGGCGAGAGCACCACGAGATCGGGCGCGTAGGCGTCGAGCTCCTCGTGCGGGAAGCCGGCGCGCAGCGTCACCACCTCGGCGCCGGTCTGCCGGAGGTAGTTGGCCAGCGTGTGCACGAACGAGTCCTGGTGATCGACGAGCAGCACCTTGAGGCCGCCCCCCGGCACCGGGTTGATCGCCGCCGGCGCGGTCGTGGGCACCCCGCGCGGCCTCCGGATCGCGTCGATGAGCGCCGACGCCTTGACGTGGGTCTCGCGCTCCTCCTCGTCGGGATCCGAGTCGTAGAGCAGCGTCGCGCCCGCCCGGACCTGCGCCACGCCGTCCTTGATCCGGATCGTGCGCAGCGTCAGCCCCGTGTTCATGCCGCCGTCGAAGCCGATGAGCCCGACCGCGGCCCCGTACCACGCGCGCGGGGAGCGCTCGTGATCCTCGATGAACTGCATGGCCCAGGCCTTCGGCGCCCCCGTGACCGTGACCGCCCACGTGTGCGCCAGGAACGCGTCGAGCCCGTCGAACCCGTCGCGCAGCCGCCCCTCGACGTGATCGACCGTGTGGATCAGCCGCGAGTACATCTCGATCTGCCGGCGGCCGATCACGCGCACGCTCCCCGGCACGCAGATGCGGGACTTGTCGTTGCGATCGACGTCCGTGCACATCGTGAGCTCCGACTCATCCTTCGCGGACGCGAGCAGGCGCGCGATCTGCGCCGCGTCGGCGATCGGGTCGCTGCCGCGCGGGATGGTGCCCGAGATGGGGCACGTCTCGACGCGGTTGCCCTCGACGCGGACGTACATCTCCGGCGAGGCGCCGACCAGGTACTCGGCCTCGCCGAGGTTCATCAGGAAGCCGTAAGGCGCCGGGTTGCGCTCGCGCAGGCGCTGGAACAGCTCGGTGGGCGCGACGGGGCACGGCTCGTAGAACGTCTGGCCCGGGACCACCTCGAAGAGATCGCCCCGCTTGAACGACTCCCGCGCGACCCGCACGAGCGCGGCGTACTCGCCCGGCGCGTACTCGTTCGGCGGCGCGCTGTGGGCGCCCACGTAGGGGCGCGTCGCGCCGTCGCGCGGCAGCCCCTCGGTCGAGCGATCGCCGAACTTGAGCTCGTAGCGCGTGCGCGTCGCCCGCTCGCGGCGGTGGTCGACGGCGACGATCTCGTCGGGGAGGTAGAGGACGAGATCCCGCTGATCCGCCGGGCGCTCGAGGCGGAGCCGGATGGGCTCGAACTGGAAGGCGAGATCGTACGCGAACGCGCCGTAGAGCCCGAAGAGCGGATCGCCCGGGACCCCGAAGAGCTCGATCATCCGCCGCAGCACCGAGAAGATGGACGGCTGCCGGCTCCGCAGCTCCTCCGGCACCCGCCCGCCCGCCGGCCGGACCGCGCCGGCCACCTCGTCCGCGCGGCGCTCGACGGCCTCGATCGGGTCGTAGCCCAGGAGGGCCTCCTCGATGGCCGGCAGGAGCACGCGCCCGCGCTCGTTCAGCGCGGTGAACCGGAAGTCTCGGCCGCGCGAGACGAGCACCAGCGGAGGATCGACGAAGCCGATGTCCCAGCGCGTGTACCGGCCCGGAACCTCGTAGCTCGACGCCAGGACCACGCCGAGGTGGGTGTCGAGCGCCTCGACGATCGGCTGGATCGCGCCGTCGACGGCGAGATCCTCGACCTCCCGCCGGACCGCGACGCCCCTCCGCGTAATGTTGCTCTCTCGTTTCACGACCACGTCTCCTTCTACGCGGCGAGTATACGCGGTGCGGCATACGCGCCGCACCCGCTTCTTCGCCGCGCGCACGGGTTCGTCGGGCACGTCATCCGCGTGCTGCGCGCGCAGCACCCGTCGCGCGCGCGCACGGCGGGGGCGCTCGGCCAGCGTCCGCGATGCGCTCCGCGAGGTAGACGGCGCGGAGCAGGGGGAAGCTCTTGACGAGGACCTCCTCGTACTCGGCCTCCGGGCTCGACTCCGCGACCACCGCGCCGCCGCTGCCGAAGCTGACCCCCTCGGCGTCGGCGACGAGGGTCCGGATGGCGATGTTCATGTCCATCGGGCCCTCGTAGGCGAGGTACCCGATCGAGCCCGTGTACACGCCGCGCGCGCGCCGCTCCAGGGCGTCGATGATCGCGATCGTCCGGTGCTTCGGCGCCCCGGTGATCGAGCCGCCCGGGAAGCACGCCTCGAGCGCGTCGAGGGCGCAGCGGCCCTCGCGCAGCGCGCCGGTGATCACCGAGGACTGCTGGAGCAGGGTCGCGTGCTCCGTGATCCGCAGGAGCTCCTCGACCTCGATCGAGCCCATGGCGCAGACCCGGCTGAGGTCGTTGCGGACCAGGTCGATGATCATGAGGAGCTCGGAGCGGTCCTTGTCGCTGGTCGCGAGATCGCGGCGCAGGGCCAGCGTCTCCTCCTCGGTGGCGCCCTTCGGCCGCGTCCCCTTGATAGGCTCGCTGCGCACGCGCCGCTCCCGGTCCACCGACAGGAACCGCTCCGGCGAGGACGACAGCACCGCGCCGTCCGGCAGCCGGAGGTAGGCCGAGAACGGCGCGGGGTTCGTGCGGCGCAGGACGCGGTAGAGGGCGAACGGGTCCACCGAGGTCCGCACGCGGAACTCGTTCGTGAGGCACACCTCGTACGTCTCGCCTTCCCGGATCTCGCCGAGGATCGCCTGGACGGCGTCGAGGTGCTCCCTGCGCGAGAGGTGCGGCGCGTGCGCGACGCGATCGGCGAAGCCCTCCGGCACGGGCGGGAGGGCGAGCTCCGGGAGGGCCGGGAGGCCCTGGAGGCGCGCCGCGATCTCGTCGAGCCATGCTTCCGGCGAGGGCGGCGGCGGCTCGTCCGCGACGAGCGCGCACGCGTACACCGCGCGCTCGACGTGGTCGAAGGCGAGGAGCCGCCGCGCGATCATCATCGCGCTGTCCGGGAGCGCGCGGCGCGGGTGGGCGGACGCGCCGAAGCCGAGGTGCTCCTTGAGCTCGTAGCCGAGGTAGCCCACGAGGCCGCCGGTGAAGTGGAAGGGCAGGCCGCTCGGCTCGAGCGACACGGACGCGAGCTCCCGCCGGAGCGCCGCGAACGGGCTCCCCTCGGACATGGCCGGGGTGAGGAGGCCCCCGGGGCCGCTGGCGCTCCAGCGCGTCGCGGCGGCGCCGCGGCTCTCGATGGCCTCGGTCGCGCTCCCCATGAACGAGAAGCGCCCGTCGCGGCCCGCCGCGCTCGAGTCGAGCCAGAACGCGTACGGCGCCGCGGCGAAGAGGCCGGCGAAGGCCCGCTCGGGGTCGACCCAGGGGAGCCGGACGTGCCGCACGCGGCCGCGCGGCTGCGCGCCCCCCGGCGCGGAAGGCGCGCGCGCGCCGGCGCGCGGAGCCCGCCGGCCGCGGGCTGCTTCCATGGCGATGTCACGGAAGTTGGCGAGGATCTTCTTGCCGTGCTCCGTGCCGATCGACTCGGGGTGGAACTGCACGCCGTAGAGCGGCCGATCCTTGATCTTGAGGGCCATGATGAGCCCGTCGCCGCGCGTCCGGGCGGTCACCTCGATCTCGGGCGGGAGCGCGTCGCCGCCGACGATCAGCGAGTGGTAGCGCACCACCTGGAACGGGCTGGGCACGCCCTCGAACAGCCCGGTGCCGCCGTGCTCGACCTCCGAGACCTTGCCGTGCATCGCCCGCGGCGCGTGCTGGACGCGCCCGCCGAAGCGCGCCGCGAGCCCCTGGTGGCCGAGGCAGACGCCGAGGATCGGCGTGTCGGCGAGCGCCTCGATCACGTCCATGCAGACGCCGAAATCGGCCCGCCGCTCGGGGCGGCCGGGGCCGGGCGAGAGGACGATGCCGTCCACCTCCAGGTCCCTGATCTCGGCGAGCGAGAGGCTGTCGTTCCTGACGACGAGCGGCTCCTCGCCGGTCACTTCCCAGAGGTACTGCCCGAGGATGTGGGTGTACGAGTCGTAGTTGTCGATGAGGAGTGTCTTCACGGCGAAGCTCCCCTCCGGGCCCGCGCGGCGGCCGAAAGCGCGGCCCCGCCGGCGCGGCGCGGGTGAGGCGCCCGGGCGGCGGCCCTGGGGTCACGGGCGGATGATGGCGGCGAGCATGGCCTGGAGCTTGAGCTGCGTCTCGACCAGCTCGGCCTCCGGGCTCGATCCGGCGACGACCCCGACGCCCGCGACCATGCGGGCGCGCGCGCCGTCGACGGTCGCGCTCCGGATGCCGATGAACCAGTCGCCGTCGCCGCGGGCGTCGACCCAGCCCACGAGCCCCGCGTAGAGCCCGCGGCGGATGCCCTCGTGCGCGCTGAGCCAGGCCTCCGCCGCGGCGCGCGGGGTGCCGCACACGGCGGGCGTCGGGTGCAGCCGCGCGGCGAGCGTGAGCGCGTCCGGCGCCGCCTCCTTGAGGTGGCCGTGGATCGGGGTGCCGAGGTGCATCACGTTGCGGAGGCTCAGGATCGACGGCTCGCTCGGGACGTCGAGCGACGCGCACTCCGGGGCGAGCGCCGCGGCGACGGCCTCCACCACGAAGCGGTGCTCGCGCTGGTCCTTGGCCGACTTCCGGAGGACCTCGGAGAACCGGCGATCGGCGTCGACGTCGGCCGAGACCGCGTACGTGCCGGCGAGCGGGTGCGAGGAGACGGCGCGGCCGCGCCGCGAGAGCAGGAGCTCCGGGCTCGCGCCGAGGAAGCCGTCGACGTGGAAGATCGCGCACGAGGGGTAGAGCGCGGTGAGGCGGCGCAGGACCTCCTCGACGACGATGGGCCGGTTCGCCTCGACGTCGACCGCGCGCGCCACCACGACCTTGGAGAGGTCCCCGTGCTGGATGTCGGCCACCGCGCGCGCGATGCGCCCGCACCACTCTTCGTGCGGGAGCGCCGATTTGAGGGTGAAGCTGTCGGGCGAGCGCCGGTGGCTCTCGGCCCGCTCCAGGTGCGGCGCGGGGGCGGCGCCCTCGCCGACGGTGGTGACCCACGCGGTCCCGTCGGGCGCCACGCCGACGACCTGGGCCGGCACGACGAGCGCCGCCGGCTCGGTCCGGTCGAACGGCAGGGCGCCGAGCGCCACCGGGCCGCACCCCGGGCGGCCCACGGCGTCGGAGGCGGCGATCGACGAGAGCGCCTCCTGGATCCACGCGACGCCGCCCTCGATGCCCTGCGGCAGCTCCAGGCGGGCGGCGACCCCGTGGGCGATCAGCTGCGCGCTGGGGTGCATCCAGACGCGCGCGCCGTCCCCCGCGAGCGCCGAGATGCCGCCGGGCATCCTCGCGAGCGTGTCAGCGTCGAGCCGGACGGTGCGGGCGACGAGCCGTGCCGCGAGGCGGGGGGCGTCGGCCGGAGAGGAGAGCGTGAGGGGGGTCATGCACAGCGGTGCGCAGGTCGGTTCGGGCTCGTCCTGCCCGGCAGGACCAGCCTGGGACCGGCAGGCCGAGAGCCCGCGGCTCCATGCCGGATCGCGAGCGCCGGCCGCGCAGCATCGGCTCTACCGCCTCCGGAAAGGCTCCGCAAGCGCAAAGCAGCCCGCGTCGAGGGCCCGAGGGCGCGGCGTTCGGCCGCTGAAATGGCGCTCTCGGACGCGCGTCCTGCTTCGCGCAAACGATGCGCGCTCGCCGCGCGAAGCCCCGCGCACCTCGCCCCGCGTCTCATCTCCGACTGTCGCGCTCGCCAAACGCCTTGTCGCGGCCGCGCCACCCGCCGTCAGCACAGAGAGCGGTGCTCCGTCCTCTGTGTGATCCGAGGGCGCTCGCTCTCGGCGCCTGCGGAGCGACGCATGAGATCCCTTGCCCCGGAGCGCGCAATTGTCCGATGCTTCCGCGAGCTTCACCTTCGCGGCGCTCGGGAGCGGCGTGTCTCGATAGCTCCGAGGCCCCGGGCATGTCGAAATTCTTCAGGACTGAGCTCAGAAAGGATCCTGCGATGGACCCCACTCGGCAACATGACCCCCGCGCGTGGCGAGCCACAGCGCTCCTCCTCTTCGTCGTCGGGCTGTGCGCCTGTCGCGGCGACAAGAGCCCGCCTGCCGGCGAGAGCCGCCCTCCCGCCGCCGCCACGACCGCGGCCGCCACGACCGCGGTCGCCGAGGCGCCGGGCGACACGGCGATCAAGGCGCAGCCCCCCGCGGTGCCGAACGCCGCCGAGGCGAAGAAGCACGCCGGAAGCAAGCTCAAATATTACAGCGAGCCGCTGGGGGTGGGCGCCGAGCTCGACAAGGTAATGGTCAAGCAGTTCCAGCAGGACACCGGCATCGAGGTGACCATCATCCCGAGGCCCAAGGACGCGACGGAGACGTACGCTGTCTACCAGCGCCTCTTCCAGGCGCAGTCCGGGGACGTCGACGTCATGATGCTCGACGTCATCTGGCCCGGCGCCTTCGCGCAGAACCTCGTCGACCTGAACGAGAAGCTCGGCGAGGCCGCCAAGCAGCACATCGAGAGCATCGTGCGGAACAACACGGTGGGCGGCAAGCTCGTGGCGATGCCGTGGTTCACCGACTTCGGGCTGCTCTACTACCGCACCGATCTGCTGGAGAAATACGGCTACAAGAAGCCGCCGGAGACGTGGGACGAGCTCGAGCAGATGGCGAAGAAGATCCAGGACGGCGAGCGGGCGAGCAATCCGAACTTCCTCGGCTTCGTCTGGCAGGGCAAGGCCTACGAGGGGCTGACGTGCAACGCGCTGGAGTGGATCGCCTCGCACGGCGGCGGCGCGATCATCGAGGACGGCAAGATCACCGTGAACAACCCGGGCGCCCAGAAGGCGCTCGCGCGGGCCAAGGGCTGGGTGGGCTCGATCTCCTCCGCCGGCGTGACGAGCTACGAGGAGGAGGACGCCCGCAACACGTTCCAGGGCGGCCACGCCGCCTTCATGCGCAACTGGCCTTATGCCTACGCGGCCGGCAACGCCGACAAGTCGCCGATCAAGGGCAAGTTCGGGGCGGGCCCGCTGCCGCACGAGCCCGGCCAGAAGAGCTCGGGCACGGTCGGCGGGTGGCAGCTCGCCGTCTCGAAGTTCTCGCCGAACAAGGACGCGGCCATCGAGTTCGTCCGCTACATGACGAGCCCCGAGGCGCAGAAGTTCCGCGCGACCGCGGGCTCGTTCATCCCCACCATCCCGTCGGTGCAGCAGGACCCGGACGTGGTGAAGTCGCTGCCCTTCCTGGCGAACGCGAAGGACATCGCGCTCGTGCCGCGCCCCTCGAACAGCACCGGCGCCCGGTACAACGAGGCGTCGATCGCGTTCTTCCAGGGGGTGAGCCAGGTCCTCCAGGGCAAGGAGCCGAAGGCGGTGCTCGGGCAGGTGGAGCAGCGCCTCACGCGCGCGCTCCGCTGACCCGGCGCCGTCGCGTCGCCCGGGTTTCGACGCCGCACGCCGCACGCCGCGGCGGGCGGCGTCGGAGCCCGAGATCTCCCGGCCACACCACCTCGCGAGAACGGAGCGTCCCATGAGCACGCCGGAGAACAGAGAGGCCGCGAGCGCGGCGCCCCGCGCGGACAGCGCGTCGTTCGAGAAGCGGCGCCAGCGGCGCGCCTGGCTGTTCCTGCTGCCGACGCTCGTGGTCGTCGCCTTCGTCGCCCTCTACCCCCTGGCCCAGACGTTCTACCTGAGCTTCACGAACGCGCGCCTCGGTACGGGGGAGCCGGCGACGCTCGTCGGGGCGCAGAACTACGTCGATCTCGTGCAGGACAGCTACTTCCACGACGCGGTCCTGCTCACGGTCTTCTTCACGGTCGTCACCGTGCTGAGCGAGCTCGCCCTCGGGCTCGGCGTCGCGCTCCTCGTCAACTCCCAGTTCAAGGGGCGCTCGGCGGTGCGCGCGGCCATGCTCATCCCCTGGGCCATACCGACCGTCATCTCCGCCCAGATGTGGAAGTGGATGTACAACGACGTCTACGGCGTCTTCAACGATCTCCTCGTCAACCGGCTCGGCGTCCTGCCGCGCAACGTCGCCTTCGTCGCCGATCCCGACGTGTCCTTCTGGGCGGTCGCCATCATCGATATCTGGAAGACGACGCCGTTCATGGCGCTCCTCCTGCTCGCCGGGCTGCAGCTCATCCCGAGCGATCTCTACGAGGCCGCGCGGGTCGACGGCGCGACGCCGCTCCAGCAGTTCACCCGGATCACCCTGCCGCTCCTCAAGCCCTCGATGCTGGTCGCGCTCATCTTCCGCACGCTCGACGCGCTTCGGGTGTTCGACGTCTTCTTCGTCATGTTCGGCAACCGGCCGGACATGCAGACCATGGCGACGTACGCCCAGCAGACGCTGGTCAGCGTCTCGAACATCGGCTACGGCTCGGCGATCTCGGTCGCCCTCTTCCTGATCATCGCCGTGTTCATCCTGATCTATCTCGCGGTGTTCCGCACCGAGGAGGCGTGAGATGAACGGTCCTTCAGGTTCTTCGCCGGGCTCGGGGGTGCAGCGCTCGCCGGCGCAGCGCGTCTTGCGGGCGCTGTTCTACCTGCTCGTCGCCGCGGTCGTCGTGTTCACCGTCTTCCCGTTCGTCTGGGCGTTCGTCTCCTCCATCAAGCCCGACGACGAGCTCTTCACGACCCCGGTCCGCTACTGGCCCGGGCGCCCGACGCTCGAGAACTACCGCCTCGTGCTGGACAACGGCGAGTTCCAGACGGCGCTCTTGAACAGCGTGATCGTCGCCGTCTCGGTCACGGCCCTCTCGCTCGCCGTCGGCTCGCTGGCCGCCTACGCGCTCGGGAGGTTCCGGTTCCGCGGGCGCAGCGCCGTCCTCTACGTCGTCCTGGCGATGACCATCTTCCCGCAGATCGCCGTCCTCGGCGCCCTGTTCGAGATGATCAATTTCTTCAAGCTCTACAACCAGCTGCCGGCGCTGGTCCTGACGTACCTCATCTTCACGCTCCCCTTCACGGTCTGGGTGCTCACCGGCTTCCTGAAGGCGATCCCGCGCGAGATCGAGGAGGCCGCCTACGTCGACGGCGCGACGCCGTGGCAGGTGTTCACCAGGATCATGCTGCCGCTGTCGGTCCCCGGGATGGCGACGACCGGCATCCTCGCCTTCATCGCCGCCTGGAACGAGTTCCTGTTCGCGCTCTCGTTCACCCAGACGCCGGACAAGCGCACGGTGACCTACGCCATCCAGGCGTTCTCGACGACGACCAGCGGGCTCTACGAGATCCCCTGGGGCCAGACCATGGCGGCGTCGATCGTCGTGACCGTGCCGCTGGTCGTGCTGACGCTGGTCTTCCAGCGCCGGATCCTCGCGGGGCTCACGGCGGGCGCGGTGAAGGGCTGACGGGGCGGCGCGCGGCGCGGGCGCCGGATCACGCGCGCCCCCAGGGGAAGCGGAGCCAGCGAGGCCCGTAGACGGCGCCGAGGTCGCGCAGCCCCGAGAGCAGCACGCCGGCGGCCATGAGCGGCAGGATCACGCGGAGGGCGAGCGGCGCGTCCCAGCGGGAAAAGCCGGTGGGAGCGAGCGACCAGCGCCGGAGCTCGGGGAGCAGGTGCGCGAGGGCGGCGCCGTAGACGATGCCCATCACGGCGTGCATCGCCCGCTCGCCCGGGTAGACGCCGCCGAGCGGCCTCCGGACGTCGTCCTCGACGATGAAGTCGCGGAGCGTGATCGCGATCTCCGCGAGGAGGAGCGCCGCGAGCGCCCACGCGGCGAGCCCCTCCCAGCGCACGAAGGGCAGCGACGCGAAGAGCACCGCGTACACGAGATCGCGGGCGCCGTGCAGCACGAGCTCGGGCGCGGTGCCGGGCACGCCGCCGGGCAGGCGGGCGCGCCACTCGTGGTAGTAGAGCGTGTCGAACGCGCCGAGCGCGCCCTGCACGGCGAGGAGCACGAGCGCCGTGATCACGCGGCGCCCTCTGGCGGCGGCGGCGCGACGGCGCGCGCGGAGGGCGCCGCGCCTCGCTCCTCGCCCGCCACGCGGCCCTCGTACGCGACGAGCAGCCCGGCGATCGGCGCGGAGATCCGCACGTCGACGCAGACCTCGTCGCGCGAGGGCTCGGCCCGCCCCTCGACCCGCGGGGCGAGCCAGCGGGGCAGCGGCAGCCCGAAGCCGCGGAGCCCGAAGGTCGACCGCGCCTGCTCGAACACGAGCGCGCCGCCCTCGGCCCGGAGCCGGAACCAGCACTGGATCGGGCCGAGCGCCTCCACCAGCAGATCCCCCGAGCGCCACTGCGACGAGCAGAGCAGTCGGCCGCCGAAGGCGCGGATCCACCGCTCGCCGTCGCCCGAGGGCTCGACCGCGAGCGTCACGACGACGTCCTCCGCCGCCGCGGGCATGCGCAGCAGGGCGGCGAGCAGGCGCGCCGCGAGCCCGCGGCCGCGGCGCACGCGGAAGCGGCCGCGGGCGCGCGCGCCGCCCGCGTGGAGCGCCCGGACCGGCGGCGCGAGCGCGGCCCACGCGGAGCCGAGGAGGGCAGGGTAGAGGGCAGGCATCGGGGCACCGCGCGTCGCGATCGAGCAGGAGCGCGAGGGCGCCTCGCGCGAGCGATCGCCCGTCCGGTGGGACCTCTCGTCAGCCGTCCTCGGGGAGCATCTCGCGCGGCAGCGCCGGGCTCCTCGGGGCGACGACCGCGTCGGCCAGGTCGCGGATCTTGACGAGGAGCGCGCTCTCCGCGTCGCCCTCCGTCTCCTCGCAGAGCGACCGGATCTGCCAGAGCAGCTTGCGCGTGCGCCGCAGCTCGAACACGAGCCACCGTGTCTCCGGTCGCGCCTCCAGCGGGTGGCGCTCCAGGGCGACCTCGATCTCGCGGATGCGCTCCTCGATCTGCTCGCCGGTCGGATAGATGCGGCCGTTCCCGTTACAGTCCTTGCACAGAAAGGGGCCGGCGTCGGTGTTGATCTCGCCTTCGCCGTAGCAGCTCGTGCACGTAACCAGATCGTAGGAGTTCATGGGGCGCCACTCTATCCGATCCTGCGCGCGCGGTGCTCGCGGCCCGCTCCGATCCTGCGCGCGCGGCGCGCGCGGCCCGCGTCGCCGGTCCCCGCGATCGCGCGGCGTGTCGTCGCGCGCGGGAGCGGCGGCGGCGCCCTCCTCGGACGCGCGCGGCGCCGCGAGCGCCGCTGCATTCCTGCTTCGTCACGTCAGCCTGGCCGGGGCGGATCGGCGGCCGTGGCCGTTCGAGATCGCGATGCGTCGGCCCAAGGCCGTCGCGGCCGGCGCGTCCTAATTCCGCTTACGCCGTTCCTTGCGGTAATGGGAGCCCCCGTGACCTGCCCTCATCCCTCGCGCCGGGGTGCGCTGTGCGCCGTCCTGGCCCTGTGCGCCGTCTCCCTCGGCTCGTCGCGCGTCGCCCTGGGCGCCCCGCCGCTCCCTCGGCTCGCCGTCCACCGGGCGCCTTCGGCGGCCGACTGCCCCGATGCGGCATCGCTCGCCGCCGCGATCGAGCGCGTGATGAACCGACGCGCCGTCGAGCCGGCGAGCGCGGGCGGACCGGCAGGCTCGGGCGGCGCTCCCACGGGGGTCGACGACGCCGCCGCAGGTCCGGGCAGCGCGCCGGCAGGTCCGGGCAGCGCGCCGGCAGGTCCGGGCAGCGCGCCGGCAGGCCCGGGCAGCGCGCCGGCAGCCGCCGGCGACGCCCCCGCAGGCGCCGGCGCGCCCAGCAGCGCCGGCGCCGCCGCCGCTCCGGCGATCACCGGCGTTGCACCCGAGTTCGAGGTGCACTTCCTCCGCACCGATGCCACCTACACCGCCGTCCTCCAGGCGGGGGGACGAGCCCGGCAGCTCTCGTCCGAGGCGGGCGCGACCTGTGACGAGCTCGTCGAGGCGGTGGCGCTGACCGTCGCCATCCTGCTCGACAGCCAGCCGGCGCCTCCTCCCGCACCGCCCCCGGCCGCGCCCGCCCCTCCGCCGGCCCCCGTCGCCGTCCCGCCGCCGCGCCCTGCGCCCCAGGCGCCGCGCGGGGACGTCGCGCTGGAGCTCGGCGCCGCGGGGACCATGGGCATGCTCGATCTGTTCCGACCGGCCGCGGTCGCCGACGTCTCCCTGCGGCGCAGCGCCTGGTCCGCCGGGCTCGGCGCGGTGTGGCTGCCGCGTCAGGACATCGAGATCGCCCCGGGCGCCGTCTCCGTCGGGCTCGTCGCCGCGACCGCGCGCGGCTGCGCGACGCTCCTCGGCGAGCTCGACGGCTTCCGGCTCTCCGCCTGCGCCGTGTCGCTGCTCGGCGCCGTCCACGGCGCAGGCAAGGGGCTCGACCCGAACCGCGAGGCCGCTGCACCCTGGTTCGCCCTCGGCGCCTCGGCCCTCGCGGAAGGCCCCCTCTTCGGCACGCGCGCGCTCGGGTGGGCCGCGCGCGCCACGCTCCTCGCGCCGGTCGTGCGGGCGCGCGTCACGATCGAGCGCCGCGCCGGCGCCGAGGCGGGCGCCGCCGTCACCGAGGACCCCGCGCTCGACCCGTCGCCGGTCGGGTTGCTCGTCGGCCTGAGCGCCCGCGTGTCGATTTTCTGATGGCGAGGCAGGAGACCCTCCACAGACGGGGTGAGCATGGCGAAGAGCGGCAGGACAGAATGACCTTCGGAGAGGTCTATGCGCAGCATTTCCGGTTCGTCTGGCGCTCGCTGCGACGCCTCGGCGTGCCCGAGAGCGACGCCGCCGACGCGGTTCAGGACGTGTTCCTGGTCGTCCATCGGCGGTTGCCGGAATTCGAGAACCGCTCAAAAGTTACAACTTGGCTTTACAGTATTTGCTTCCACGTCGCCCGTGACCGGCGCAAGCTGGCGCACATGAGGCGGCGCGCTCACGATGACGAGCCGTTGCTCGACTGCGCGGACGACCGGGCCGACGTGGGCGCCGAGGCCGAGCGGCGCCAGGCGATCGAGCTCCTGGAGGCCATCCTCGACGAGCTGCCCCTCGAGCAACGCGCCGTGTTCACGCTCTTCGAGCTCGACGGCATGGGCGGCGAAGAGGTCGCCGAGCTGCTCGACGTCCCGCTGGGGACCGTCTACTCGCGCCTGCGCCTCGCGCGCGACGCGTTCCGCCGCGCGGTCGTGCGCCTGAACGCGCGCGACCAGTTCCGCGTGGGCGGGGCCACGCCCACGAAATCGCAGCCTGTGCTGAAGGCGGCGGCGGTCGACGCCGGGCTCCCGGCCCTCGAGCGGGGCCCGGCGCCGCCAGGGCCTTCCTCGATCGTCCTCCCCCTGCCGGGGGTCGAACGGCGCTCCCTCTGGAAGCGCGCGGGAGGGGAGCGATGAGCGATCCCGTGCGCTGGCTCGATGCCGAGGTGAGCGCGCTCGACACGGAGCGCGATCTCCTCCGTGCAGCTCCGCCCGTGGACCCGCCCGACGGCGCGCAGGAGCGGGTGTGGGCCGCGATGGCCGCGCAGCTCGGCCTCGCCGGAGCGGCCTCGCTCGGCGGGATCCAGGGCGCCGGAGGAGGGGCGCTCTCCGCGAACGCGGGGGGCGCGGCGAGCGCTGCCGCGAACGCGGGGGGCGCGGCGAGCGCTGCCGCGAGCGGCGCGGGCAAGGTCGCCGCCGCCACGTCGGCGGGCAAGGTCGCCGCCGCGTCCGCGAGCAAGATCGCCGCCGCCGCGTCCGCGGGCAAGGTGGCGTCGGCCGCAGGGGTCGGCGCTGCGGGCGCGATGGGCGCTGCGGGCGGCGCCGGCGCTGCCGGCACCGCCAGCGCGGCGGCAGCGGTCGCCGCCGCGGGCGCGGCGGGCGCCGCGGGCATCGTGAAGTCGATGCTCCTCGGCGCCGCCTGCGGGGGCCTGTTCCTCGCCGGCTATGCCGTCGTGGCCCCGCCGAGCGCGGCGCCGCCGGCTCAGGTCGTCGAGGTCGCGCCGCCGGCGGCGCAGCTGGCGCAAGGGCCGGCAGCGTACGCCGAGGCGTCGCGGCCGGCCGAAGCGCCTGCGCCGGTCGAGGCGTCGCGGCCGGCCGAAGCGCCTGCGCCGGCCGAGGCGGCGCGGCCGGCCGAAGCGCCTGCGCCGGCCGAGGCGGCGCAGGCGGTGGCGGACCGGTCGCTCGCGCCGGCCAGGCCCCGCACGGCCGCGGCTCCCGTGAGGCCGGACGCACCGCGGCGGGAGCGCGTCGCTAGCGCGCCGCCCGCGGACGTGGCCGAGGTCGCCGAGGCAGCGCCCGCGGAGGCGGAAGGGACGCCCGCGCCCGAGGCGGAAGGGACGCCCGCGCCGGAAGCCGCAGGCGCCGCCCTCGCGGACGGGGCCGCCAGCCCGGCGGCCTCGCGAGAGAGCCGGCTGCGCGAGGAGCTGACGCTCCTCGCCGACGCGCGCGCGGCGCTCCGGCGCGGCGACGCCGCCGGCGCGCTGGTCATCGCCGAGCAGGCGCGGCTCCGCTTCCCGGGCGGCGCGCTGGCCCAGGAGCGAGAGGCGCTCACCATCGAAGCGCTCTGGCACAGCGGCCAGCGCGCGGCCGCGGCGCAGCGCGCATCGGCGTTCCTCCGCGCCTACCCCTCCAGCCCCCACGTCTCCCGCCTCCACTCCTTCACCCACTAGAGGGGGGCGATTCCGCTTCGGATACGGGCCCATCTCGACGTTTTCGGTGCTCGGCGTACAGGAGTACGCCTGCGCGCCGAAAACGCCGATATGGGCCCGTCTCCTGTGCGGAATAGCCCCCCTCTGGATGCGCTGGTTGGAAGGAGGGGAGGGGCGCGCGATGCGCGGCAGAGCGATGGGGGGAGCAATGCGCGGAGGCATGGAGAGCGCGGGGGGCTGCGTGCTTAGTGTCTGCGCGATTTGAATCCTTGGATCGGGGGGCTCGGTTTTTGCGGAGGGGGCGTCTTGGGTGCGGGAGGGGGAGGGCGTGGGACGTTTGTTGTGGGGGAGATGCTTTTTTGAAATGGGGAGCGGGGCGAGCGCCCCTTCACGCTCTGTCACAGCAGGCTTTCGGCGGCGGCGCTCGGGGCCGCTCATGGAGGAGCCATGTCATCGAGGCTTTTGAGGACCGTATCGCCCTTTGTCGTCGTGAGCGCCGTGTCGCTCGCCGCATGTCAAGTGGAGATCTCGCTCGGAGGGGCGAACACCAGCTCGTCGAGCTCGGGAGTCGGCGGGAGCGGCGGAGGCGGCGTCGGCGGGAGCGACGTCGCCACCAGCTCCAGCAGCGTCGTCACCAGCAGCGCCTCGGGGGGGGTGAACGTGGATTGGCCGGAGTTCACGCCGGACAAGGTCGACGTCCTCTTCGTGATCGACAACTCCGGATCGATGGCGGACAAACAGCAGATCTTGCGCCTGGCGACCGCCGACCTCGTGTCCAACATCGTCAACCCGATCTGCGTGAACCCGAGCGGCGTGCCGGTGAGCGACGCCGAGCAGCCCGCGACCGGGTTCGAGGCGTGCCCGGCGGGCACCGCGCGCGTGCGCAACCCGGTGCACGACATGCACATCGGCGTCATCAGCAGCAGCCTCGGCGGCCACGGGTCGAGCGCCTGCCCCGCGATGACGTCCCCCTCGAACGTCGACATGGCCCACCTCCTCGCGCGCTCCAACGAGTCGAGCTCGAACGATCTGCCGACCTACCAGGACAGGGGCTTCCTCGTGTGGGATCCGGCCGGAGCCCACGATCCGGCAGGGGACTCCGATGTCACGACGCTTCACAGCAAGCTCAGCGCCATCGTGGCCGGGGTCGGACAGGCGGGGTGCGGCTTCGAGGCGCCGCTGGAGAGCATGTACCGCTTCCTCGCCGATCCCGAGCCCTACGAGCGGATCGAGATCCGAGGCGACGTCGCCACGCCGATGGGGGTCGATGAGACGCTCCTGACCCAGCGGCGGAACTTCCTCCGGCCGGACTCGCTCCTGCTCATCGTGATGCTCTCCGACGAGAACGACTGCTCGATCCGGGACGAAGGCAGGAACTACCTCGTCGCCGAGACCAGAAATGGCTTCAGGCTCTGGCGGCCGCGGAGCGAGTGCGCCATCGACCCGAATCACGCGTGCTGCAAGTCCTGCAGCCAGAACCAGGACGGGTGCCCCCCGGACCCGGCCTGCACGGGCGCCGACGGCTTCCCCGCCAGGCTCTCCGCGTCCGAGGACCCGGTGAACTCCCGGTGCTGGGACCAGAAGCGCCGCTTCGGGTTCGACTTTCTCTACCCGCTCGAGCGCTACACCAACGCGCTCTCGTCGCCGTACGTGGCCACGCGGGCCGGAGACCTCGTGCCGAACCCGATCTTCACCCACCCCGACGACGGCAACACCCTGACCCGCGGGCCGCAGCACGTCATCTTCACCGGCATCGTCGGGGTGCCGTGGCAGGACCTCGCGCGCCAGAACGCCCTCGGGGTCCCCGACCTCGACGCGGGCCTCGACGAGCAAGGCAATCCGGTCGGCGGGCTCAAGAGCGCCGCCGAGCTCGGCTCCACGTTGCCCGGCAGCTCCAACAACGTCTGGGACCTCGTCGTCGGCGATCCGGCGAACAACGTCCCGCCCGCGGACCCGTTCATGATCGAGTCGATGGCGCCGCGCGCGGGCGCGAACCCGATCACCGGCGATGCGATCGTCCCGCCGAGCGCCACGGGGTGGAACGCGATCAACGGCCGCGAGTACACGATCCCGGGGGGCGGCACCGGCGACCTCCAGTACGCTTGCATCTTCGACGTCGAGGAGCGCGAATGCGCCGGGAACACTCAGAGCTGCGATTGCAGGGAGATCGCGGGCCAGGCCACCGACAACCCGCTGTGCGCGCCGCAGCAGGGGAACGACCCGGCGGATCCCAGCGCGCGGACGACGACGCAGATCAAGGCCAAGGCCTACCCGGGCATCCGCGAGCTGCGGGTGCTCAAGAGCCTCGGGGATCAGGCGATCGCGGGCTCGATCTGCCCGGCGCAGACGAACGATCCTGACAGCGAGCTGGGCGACTTCGGCTACACGCCGGTCATCCGGGCGGTGCTCGAGCGGCTCGACGCGTCGCTCTGACCGCGGCAGCGGCCGCGCCCCGCGACCGCGTCCCGTGACCCGCGCCCGGTCGGCGCGCCTCCTGCGCGCCGACCGGGCGCGCCATCCATGCCCCCATGGGAAGGGCCTCCGCCCTCGAGGCCCCGAGATCCTCCCGTCAAGCCGTTGGCACAACTGCCACACAGCAAGACATCCCGATCGCGGTGATCGCGCTCGACGTCGAGAGCTCCGCGCGAAATTCAGCGATTTCCAGTGGCACCGAAGCTGCCTCTGGGCGGGCGCATGGTGGGACGCGGCCCTCGAACGACGCGCTGCTCGAGGGCGCAGACCGCAGCAGCGCTGCAGGTGGCGCGGACGATCACACCGGGGGCGTCCTCGTCGGCAGCGCCCGCGCGATGGGCTCGCGGCGCGGCCGCCGCGCTGGTGGCCACGCCGGATTTCGGACAAGCACAATGCGGAGGTTCTGATGCGCCACAAAGGACTAGGGCTCTTGCTGATCGTGATCGGGCTCGTGGGCTGCGACCCAGGGGGAGGCGGCGGCGACACCGGAGGAACGACGGACCCGCCGGGCCCTCAGGCGTGCGGCGGGTTCCTCGGGACGGGCTGTCCTGATGGGCTCGAGTGCGTCGATGATCCGGCCGACGACTGCGACCCGGAGCACGGCGGGGCGGACTGCCCCGGCGTGTGCGTCGAGCCGAAGCCGCCGTCGCCGGCGTGCGGCGGCTTCGCGGGCCTGCCGTGCCCCGACGGGCTCGAGTGCATCGACGACCCGAGCGACGACTGCGACCCGGAGCACGGCGGGGCCGACTGCGGCGGCATCTGCGTGGAGCCGAAGCCGGCGCCGGCGTGCGGCGGCATCGCGGGGCTACCGTGCCCCGAGGGGCTGGTGTGCATCGACGACCCGAACGACGACTGCGACCCGGAGCGCGGCGGGGCGGACTGCGGCGGCATCTGCGTGGAGCCGAAGCCCGGGCCGGCGTGCGGCGGCTTCGCGGGGCTGGACTGCCCCGACGGGCAGCTGTGCATCGACGACCCGTCGGACGGCTGCGACCCGGAGCACGGCGGGGCGGACTGCGGCGGCATCTGCGTGACGCCCGAGCCCGCGCCGGTGGCGTGCGGCGGCATCACGGCGCGCCCGTGCCCCGAGGGGCTGGTGTGCATCGACGACCCGGGCGACGACTGCGATCCGGCGATCGGCGCGGACTGCGGCGGCATCTGCGTGAAGCGGTGAGCCGACCCGCGCGGGGCGCGCCGCCGTCGCGAGGCGCGCGCCCCGCGCCGGATCGCGCTCAGTACCGGTGCTTCCAGAGCAGGTCGAGCGTCGTCGCCGGGCTCTCGCCCGTCGCCATCCCGGCCCGCAACGACCAGTCCCGGCGGAACCGCCACTCGAGGCTCACCTCGGTGCGGGCTCGCGCGGCGGCGGGGCTGCTCGGGGAGCCGGCCCCCTGCCCCTCCCCCCCCGTCGGCCCCGCCTCGTAGCTCGCGCTCGCGGTCACCCGCTGCCCGAGCTGGTAGCCCACCGTGGTCTTCAGCGCGCCCTGGTCCGTCGTGTCCAGCTGCGTCTCGAAATTCTGGAGCGGGCCGATGCTCCGCAGGATCATGTTGATCTGCGCCGACGCGAGCCCCGTGCCCACGCCGGCCGCGACCCCGCCGGCCGCGTTGCTGCCGCCGCCCGAGCCGGGCTCCTCGGTGGACGTGCCGCCCGCCAGCGTCCCTTCCGCGTACTGCTTGCCGAGCAGGAGCTCCGCGATCACCTCGTTCTCCGGGCGCGCGGGCTCCGAACGGAAGGTGACCTTCTCCTCGGTGATCGGGTTCAGCTTCCCCTCGTAGTCGATGTAGATGCGGGTCCCCTCCGGCGTGTCGTGGAACGCCGTCACGTTCAGGTACGGGTTCGAGGGATCCCCCTGCAGCGCGACGACGCCGGGCTCGATCTCGAACTCCTTGCCGATCACCTCGAGCTTGCCCGAGAGGATCTTCACGTTGCCCTCGATCTGGGTCTCCCCCGCGACCTTGATCCGGATCGGGTGCTCCGGATCGCCGGACAGCGAGGCCTGCACCATGTCGCCCTCGACGCCGATCCTGCCGAGGCGCACGTCCATGAGCAGCGGCGTGCCGCCCTCGCGCTTCTTCGCCTCCTCGGTCGGCTCGGCCGGCGCCCGCCGCGCTTCGTACTCTTCCCGGCTGAGCGGCGCCGACGTGACGATGTCCTCGTTCTCGTCGAGCGGCTGCACGCTCCGCCCGATCGTGGGCGGCAGCGTCAGGTTGAGCGTGGGCACGTCGACGCGGACGACGATCTGCTCGTCCCGGCTCTCCGCCGCGAGCACCACCCGGCCGCGCGCGTCGCCCATGGGGACGCCCTCCAGCGCGATCGGGAGATCCCGGCCCTCCGGGATCTCGAGCTCGGCGCGGGCGCTCCGGAACGCGAACCCCTCCATCTGGAGCGTCGCCTTGCCGCGGACCTGGCCGCTGCCGGCTTCGGCGCGGATGTCGTCGATGCGAAGCTCGCCGGAGGGGCTCGCCGTGACGCGGAACGAGGCGTTCTCGAACGGCTGGCCGATCGTGGCCACGTGGACCAGGCCGTCGGTGAGCCGCATCTGACCGGAGAAGCCCGCCTGCGCGCCGAGCCCGAGCCGCACCTCGCCGTCGAGCGTGCCGTCGAGCCGGTTCACCGAGCCCTGGACGAACGGCTCCAGCGCCGCCAGGCGGAAGCGATCGACCGCGAGCGACACCTTGGCGTTCTCGTCGTCCGTGAGCGTCGGGATCGCGTTCGCCTCCCACCTCATCGGCGCCTCCGCCTTGGCCTCGAGCCGGCCGCCGTCGCGCCCCACGAGGCGCACGTTCGCCACCGCCGCGGTGCGCCCGGCGCCGCCCGGCGGCGCGATGTCGAGCGACACCTCGGCGGTCTCGTACCGCACGTCGGGGCCGAGCGAGAGACCCGGGAACTGGAGGCGCGCCTCGACCTCGGGGGCGGCCTCGAACAGGCCCCGCACGGCGACCTCGCCGCGCGCCTGACCGCCGATCTGCATGTCGGCGAGGACGGGGATCTCCGAGAGCGGCAGGTCCGCGATCTTCGCCTCGAGGCTGCCCTTGCTGAGGAGCGGACCGCCCCCCGCGCCGCCCAGCAAGGCGGCGGCGTTCGCGCCGACCTTCGCCTTCGCCGTCATGTACGTGCGCGAGCCGCGGAACGCGAACGCGTCGAGCGCGGCGTCGCGCCCGTCGTAGACGAGCAGCGTGTCGAGCCGGAGCTTGCCGAGCGGCGAGCGGCCCCCGTTGCCGCCCACGTTCGTCGCGGTCGCGCGGGCCACGAGCCGGGGATCGGCCATCGTCCCCGCGAAGTACACGTCGAGGCCCGCGGAGCCGGAGAGCACCGGGGTCCTCTTGCCGAGGGCGGCCAGCTCGGCGAGATCGTTGAGCCGGCGGCGCGGCACGCTGAGGTGCGCCGCGACCGGCATCCGCGGGAGCGCCGCGGCCGGATCCGCCATGAGCGCCGGGAGATCGGCGTCGACCGCGGCCGAGAGCTCCGCCACGAGCTGGCGGTCGAACACCGACAGCGTGACGTGCGCGTCGCCCGTTTTCGCGTCGAGATCGCCGGCGATCCGCGCGTCGAGCTTCCTCGACACCCACGCCGGCGCGCCCGTCGTCTCGTCGATGGGCCCCGCCGCGCGCAGGCCCTCGGTGCGGATCAAGAGGCTCCGCACCGACGGGAGCCGCTCTCCCGCCTCGCGCGCCACCGCGAGGCGCGCGGTGAGCCGGCCCGCGAGCTCGCTCAGGGCGAGCTGGACCGGCGACGCCTGGGCCAGGCACCCGAGCTGCCATGCGTCGGCGTCCATGCGCGCCGAGCCGGTGACCGTCTCCCAGGTGCGCCCCGAGAGCAGCGGCCCGCGCAGCGCCTTCGCGTCCCCGTCGATCAGCACCCGCGCGATCGCGCCCTGGCACACCGGGGGCGGCGGCGTCCTCGGCCGCCGCGCCAGGTCGCCGACCGTGGCCGACGGCTCGCCCGGCGTCGCGCCCTGGCGCAGGGCCTCCCGCGAGCGGGCCGGAGGGGGCTCGGGCGGCGCGATCAGCCGGACCAGCCCGTCGGCCTTCAGCGCCTCGCCCTCGACGCGCGCGGTCATGTTCATCGACAGCCGCGGCGCCACGCCCGGGAGGGAGCCGTCCTCGAGCTCGATGAGCGCGTGCCCCGCGCGGCGCTTGCCCCGGCCGTGCATCGACACGTCGATGTTGGCGAGGCCCCCGACCCCGAGCGGCACCCCGGCGATCTCGGCGATGCGCTCGAGGTGGATCGCGGTGCCGCGGAGGTCGCCCTCGACCTCATTGCCGACGAGCGACAGGTTCCCCTCGAGCTCGCCCACGCCGTCGCCGCGCAGCTCGAGCCCGCGGAGCGCGATGCCGCGGTCCCACGCGACGCGCGCCGCCTGCGCGGTCATCTCGTCCTCGCCGCGCGCCACCTCCACGCGGATCCGCCGCGCCTCGCTCCGCTCGATGTCGAGATCGGCCGAGGCCGAGATCCGGCGCTCGGCGCTGGCCAGCGACGCGCGCACGCGCGGCGCGGTGACGGGCCCCGCGACGCTCGCCGCGACGCTGCTGAACGCGTACTGCTGCGCGCGGAGATCCGCGCCCCGGAACGTGCCCTCGACCGTGAGCTTGTCGAGGGGACCTCTGGCCTTGGCCCGGACCTCGCCGCGCCCGAGCCGCAGATCCGACCCGACGCGGAGCCCGGCGACGCGCACGGTCGCCTTGGCGTCGAGCTCGTCGTTCTTGAGCGCGCCCTCGACGTGCAGCGCGGCGCTGCCGTGGATGCCGCTCGGGACGTGCTGCACGGCGCTGAGGGACGGGATCTCGCTCTGCGCCTCGAACTGGATCTCCCCTTCCTTGGAGAGGGCGACGGTGGCCTCGATGGGCGCGCCGGGCTCGTGGATCGTCGCGGCGGCGCGCAGCGCGCCGCGCTCGAAGGTCGCGCGCGCCTCGGTCGCCGGCACGCGCTGCCCCACGATGAGGAACGGCTTCGTCTTCGCCTCGGCGACGACGCGCGGGCCGCCCTCGTCGTCGAGGTGGATCTCCCCGCGGGCCTCCGCGCTCACCCGCGCGGCCGGGGCCGCCCCGGCGAAGGCGCGCGGGTCGAGCTCGGCGATCCGGATCTCGGCCGTGATGCGCTTCGGATCGAGCGCGTCCAGCCGGGCGCGGGCGGTGATCTCGCCGGTCACCGCGTCGTCGGTGACGAGCGGATCGAGGACCGCGACGCGCGCCGTCACGGCGAGGTCCGAGAGCGCCCCGTCCGCCGTGACCAGGACCGAGATCGGCCGCGCGAGCGGCGCGCTCGGGTCGATCGCGAGGACCGCCTCGGGGGTCACGCGCGGCGACGCGACCCGCGCCGAGAGGCGCTCGTCCTTCAGCGTCCCCTCGGCCGTGAGCGGGATCGCGCCGACGCTCCCCTCGAGCTTCGCGGTGAGCGCCATGGGCGCGTCCGTGGGGACGTCGACGTCCCCGGAGACGCGGGTCACCTCGATGGGGACCGGCAGGAGGCGCCGCTCGGCGATGCGCACGCGCTCGAGCGCGTACCGGCTCCGGTCCGCGACGACGATGCCGCCGGCGAGGTCCTCGATCGCCGCGTCGATCGGGCTCCCGGGGGCGACCGTGCCGTGGACCGCGGCGCGATCGAGGACGACGCGCGAGAGCTCGAGGCGGAGCGGGCGCCCCGCCTCGGCGGGCGGCTCCTCGGACGGCTTCGGCGTGAACGCCTCGGCGAGGGTGAGCGCGCCCTGCTCGTCCTGCTCCAGCAGGACATCCGCGTCGGCGACCCGGACGAGCGGGATCGTGATGGCGAGGTCGCCGTCGCCGAGCAGGAGCTCTCTCACGATCGAGAGCGCGTTGAACTCGGCGTGGACGCCGCTCACGCGCAGGAGCTCCGTCCCGCTGGGGTGGCGCACCGTCACCGTGGAGACATCGGTCGCGAAGATGCCGAGGCGGTCGATCCGCGCGATCTCGATCTGCCCTTCCAGGCTCGATCGCAGGACGTCGTTGACGAGCTGCCGTGTCAGGTTGCGGGTCGCGGCGGTGTTCAGGTGGACGACCGCGCCGACCCCGACCGCCGCGACGAAGACGCCCCCCAGGCCGATCACGCTGGCCGTCACGGAGGCCGCGCGGGCGAGCGCCCGGCGGAAGCGGCCCTGCCGGTGCGGGACGGCTGCGCCAGGCACGGGAGGATGGGTGGGCGGGTCGGGCATAGAGATCAGCTAGGGATGGCGCGCGGGACCGCAGCTCTGGGAGACCGTCGAACCGACAAATCCGGGGAGGCCCGACGGCCTCATGCAGATCTCCCCGAGAGCGCGACGGACGTCCAGCCGGTGGCGGGCGAGGCGCGTCCTCCGGCATGCGCGCGCGCCCGCCGTCGGCTGGACGGCGGGCGCTCGCGGCCTGCTGCGGCCCGGTCCTACGCGCGCGGGAAGTCGTGGCGCGGGACCTCGTAGGGGGACGGGTCGGGGACCTCGGGCGTGTGCGTGGGCGCCGGCACCTCGGGCTGGTGCGTCCTCGGCGCCGGATCCCCGCCGGGCCGCTCCGTCCCGGGGAGCTGGATCTCGCGGTCCGGTGAGGTCCGGCCAGGCGAGCCTGGGTTCTCCGGCTTCTCGCCAGGAGGGCTCACCTGCGGCGCGCCGGGCCGGGCGGGCTCACCGCTTGATTGCTGCGAAGCGTTCTTCATGGCTCCACCTTTCCTTGGATCGCGCCGGGGCGCGGCGGATCACGACGGGACGCGGCGCCCCAGCGCGAGCGAGATGACGGCGAGCACCAGGAACGCGACGAACAGGATCTTCGCGATGGACGCGGCGCTCGCGGCGATACCGCCGAACCCGAAGATGGCAGCGATGATCGCGATGATGAAGAAGGTGACAGTCCAGCCGAGCATGATGTCCTCCAAGGGGTCTCAGGGGTCGACCCGTTGTGTTCGTGGGGACGACCTCAACGTGATTCTGTTTGAGGTTGATTGCAGCCCCCGTGCCGATGGGCGGCAGCGACCGGTCCGAGGCGTGTTTCCCGGGGTTCTGTGCGGGCGCGGCGGCGCGGCGCCGAGCTCGGCGCCGCCGCTTCCGTCCTGGGGCCCGCGCGGCTGCCTCTGCCGTGGGGCATGATGCCCCGACCGTGACACCTGTGCGGGCGCAGATCCGGGGCGCGCGCCGCGCCGCGCTGCTCGCGCCCGCGCTGCTCGGCGCCGGCCGCGCTGCACGGAGGCTCCACGGGGACGCCCCACAACTTCCCGGATCGGGCGACTCGGGACGAGCTATAACGACCCGGCCATGCCGAAATCCAAGGTTGCTGTGATCCGCACGTCCCCTGCGACGGTGCTCTCGGACTACCACCGGCTGATGAACCTGGCCGGTTACCAGGATGTGGTCGCCAAGGACGCCGACACGGCGCTCAAGGTGAACATTTCCTGGCACTTCTTCTACCCGAGCTCGTCCACGACGCCCTGGCAGCTGGAGGGCGTCATCCGGGCGATGACGAAGGACGGGTACTCGAAGGACCTGATCCACGCGTGCCACAACCGCACGGTCGTGATCGACGCCCACCTCGGCGAGCGCGAGAACAAGCAGATCGACGTGGTGCAGGCGCAAGGCCTGCGCAACGTCCACCTCTACGAGGGGGAGGAGTGGATCCCGATCGGGGACGCGGTCGGGGATCTCCGGAAGAAGTTCCTCTGTCTGAACGACGTGTACCCGAAGGGGTTCTCGATCCCGAAGCGCTTCATCGGGGAGAACATCATCCACCTGCCCACGGTGAAGACGCACATCTTCACGACGACCACGGGCGCGATGAAGAACGCGTTCGGCGGCCTGCTGAACGAGCACCGGCACTGGACGCACCCGGTGATCCACGAGACGCTCGTGGACCTCCTGATGATCCAGAAGAAGATCCACCGCGGGGTCTTCGCGGTGATGGACGGCACCTTCGCGGGCGACGGCCCCGGGCCGCGCTGTATGGTGCCGCACGTGAAGAACGTGCTGCTCGCGTCGGCGGACCAGGTGGCGATCGACGCGGTGGCGGCGAAGCTGATGGGGTTCGACCCGATGCGCGACTGCAAGTTCGTGCGCCTCGCGCACGATCTCGGCCTCGGGACGGGCGACGTGCGCGACATCGAGCTCGTGGGCGACCTGGACGCGGCGAACGAGAACTGGAACTTCGACGGGCCGTTCAAGGAGATGACGTTCGCCTCGCGCAACCAGCACCGCATCTACTGGGGGCCGCTGAAGAAGCCGGTGGAGTGGTCGCTCAAGACCTGGCTCGCGCCGTGGGCCTACGTGGCGTCGGTCACGTACCACGACATGTTCTGGTACCCGCGGTACGCGAAGGAGAAGATGGCGCCCGTGCTGGAGAGCCCGTGGGGGCGGCTGTTCGCGAACTGGGGCAAGGTGCAGCCCGACGCGGAGGGGCAAGGCTACCCCGACGTCGGGTCGGCGAGCCCGGATCTGGTCCGCACCGGGGTGCGGCACTTCCTCGAGGGCATGCGCCTCGTGGGGATGGCGGTGGCGGAGTCGCCGGAGATCCAGGTCCGCAAGCGGGCGCGCGCGCAGGCGGCCGGCGGGGGCGGGGCGGCGGCGGTGTAGGTGCCGGGGGGAGTCCACCTCCACGCACCGGGAGAGGCTGCGGGCGCTGACGGGCGCCCGCTCGCCAGCCGCCAGGCGGGCCTCTCTGCGCACCACTGGACCGGCCTGCACAGACCGGCGTCGCGCTACGCTGGGCCTCGGCGGGCTTGAGCAGGAGGTCGACCGATGACCGACGTAGAGCGAATTTTCCAAGAGATCCAGGGCCTGCCGGTCCAGGAGCGGCTCCGGCTCATCGAACGCGTGGTCCATGAGCTCGCGGATGGCTCCGCAAGCGAGGATCTATCACGCGAGGCAGAGGCAGCGCCGTCCCTGCTCGGGCTCTTCGCCGACGACCCCGAGGCGGTCGACGCGATGATGGAGGTCGTCCGGGAGAATCGTCGCTCCTCCAGGTTGCGCGACGTGGAGGGAGCGGGTGAGAAAGGCGCTCCTTGACACGGATATCCTGTCCGAGATCACCAAGGCCAAGAGCCCGGCTGTCGTGGCGCGCGCGCGCTCGTACATCGGCTTCCATGGCCGCTTCACGTTCTCCGTGATCTCTGTCATGGAGGTCGTGGCTGGCTACTCGCTTCGGCAGGCAGAGGAGAAGACGAGGCGGTTCCTGGAGATGGCGCATCGGAGCGAGGTGTTGCTCCTGGACGCGACTGCGGCCGAGCTCGCTGGCCGCATCCTGGCCGATCTGCAGAGGACCGGCACGCCGATCGGCGTACCGGATACGATGATCGCCGCGACCGCGATTCATCACGGGATGCCGCTCGTGACCGGCAACACGTCGGATTACCGCCGCGTTCAATCCGCCGGTTACCCCCTGGTTCTGGAGAACTGGCGGGAGCCGACGTGAGCCCATCTCAGGCTCAGGCGCAGATGACGGCGACCGCCCCGGCGTTCGGGCCCGAGCGTCACCCGCGAGCTCCCTGACCCGCCTTGTTCCGTACGTCCGGCTTGACGCACCTGCCACCCTGCGCTTTCCTAAGGGCGTCGAAAAAGGCGGACCGGTTCGGTGAGCCCGGTCGCTTCCGCGAGGGAGCTCTGTCCGACGCACCAGCGCCAGGACCCACGACGAGCAGGACGCAGTCTGCGCTGCGCCTGGTCGGGGCATCCATGGGCGAGCACATCCATCACCAGCATCCTGCGGGAACGCGCGCCGGCACACGCCGGCGCCGGACGGGTCGCGCATGGTGGGTCCCGACCTTTCAACCCCCTGAAAGGACCCGACATGCATCTCAACCACCTTGACCTGTGCGTACCCGACGTCCGAGAGACCAGCGAGTTCTTCGAGCGGTTCTTCGGCTTCCGATGCCAGCGGGAGAAGGGGCGCGACGCGCTCGCCATCCTGCAGGACGAGGCCGGCTTCACGCTCGTGATCAGCCGGCTGCGCGCCGGGGACCCGACCAGCTATCCGGCCCAGTTCCACGTGGGCTTCCTGCTCGACAGCGAGGCGGCGGTCCAGGAGGCGTATGACCGGATGAGGGAGGCGAACGCGGAGAACGTGTCGCCGCTGCGGGATGTCCGCGGCGGGCCGGCGTTCTACACGCGGGCGCCGGGCGGCGTGCTCGTCGAGGTGAGCCACCGCCGCTGACGGCGCGAAGCGCACCGGCTCCACGGGATCCGACAGCTGGCCTAGTGGACTGTTCGATAAGTTTTTTAACATAATCACGCGGCATGCCGCTCAACCCAGCGGTGCATTTTCTGCCGCGTCCAGGACCACCTGAACGGGTGAGCGTAGAGCTGGTCGTACTCTCGCCAGCTCGCGTCCAGGTGCTCGACGAGCTGCTGGCGGCTGTTCCAGCTGCCGCGCTTCAGGTAGCGCTCGCTGAACGCGCGGAGCAGCAACTCAGCCTGGTTGAGCCACGAGGCGTGCGCCGGCGTCACGAGGACGCGGACGTGCGGGTAGAGGGTACGCAGCAGGGTGGTGGTCTCCTGTGCGACGTGGGACGGGGCTCCGTCCCAGATCAGGTGCACGCGTCGCGCATCGCAGCACTCGTGGAGTAACTCGGGCAGGATCGCGCGCAGGTGCTCGCTATCGTTCCGGTTGGGGCACCATCCGCGCATCTTGCCCGTGTGCACATCGAGGACCGCGGCGAAGTTCACCGTCCCGTGCCGGATGTACTCGAACTCCTGGTGCTCGGCCTGGCCGGGCCTCGCGGGGCGCGTCGGTCGCCGGCGTTCGAGCACCTGGATGTTCGGCTTCTCGTCGAAGCAAAGTACAAGCTCGCCGCGCGCGGCTAGATCCGAGGCTCTTTCGTAGCACCACAGGATGCGCGTCACCCTCCTCTCGAAGTCGGCATCGATCGTGGGCGTCTTCCAGTACCGCGAACGGTGGGGTTGCAGATCGGCGGTACGCAGGATCAGCGAGACGGTCGAGTGCGCGATCTTCGGCACCAGCCCACGCTCAGCCGCCACCTTCGCCAGGCTGCGCGTCGACCAGTGCGTCATGTGCAGCCCGAGCCCTGCGGGCTCACAACAGGCGAGCATCTCGAGGCCGACGCGTTGCAGAGGGGGAAAAAGCCCGGGGCCGACCCTCGCGAGGGGCGTCCTCGACCGCCCGAACCCCCACCTTTTCGTACCGACGGCAGAGGTGCCAGATGCTCTCGCGCCTCTGCTCCACGTGCGTCGCCAGTTCCTCCACGACCGTCGCCGGGTCTGCCATGGCCAAGAGCACCCGAGCTCGGCGAGCCACGCGTTGCTCGGTCCGTCCATCGCGCACCAGCCGCTCCAGGTACGCCCGATCCTCCTGCGACAGCTCGATCTTCCTGGGTGGTCGTCCTCGCATGCCGAAGCTTACGCCACCCCGGGGAATATGTTAAAAAACTTATCGAACAGTCCACTAGCATCACGGGTCAGAAATCCCGCCAGGGATTTTCCGGTCGGAGAGGAGCGGTGGCTGGAAAGCTCAGTGCCTCATCCAGGGGGGCGAAGTCGCCCAGGCCGAGCTCAGCGACCTTGCGCGCGGCGCGTTTGTAGCGGTGGATCTGACGGCTCGACTTGTGCCCGGTCCGATCGGAAATCCACGTCTCAGTGCGACCGTTCGCTTCAAGATGTCCCGGCAGCATGGAGATCGCGCCATCCACCTGGTCGATCCGGTTTCTAAAATAAAATCCCCTTTTCTTTCCTTTTCCTTGGGGTGGGCTTGACGAAGCGCTCCGCGTTGTATGCGCGCTCCAACGCCTTCTGCCGCCACGGGTCCGGCAGCAGCGTGGCCGCGTCGCGGTAACGCTTGGACTGCTCCTGCTTGAAGGCAGGGGACTCGCGGATGTCCATCGACGAGACGGCTTCTTTCACGAGCGCGAGGTTGTAGAGGGCCTCGCCCGCGTAGGGCGCCTTGGGAACCGCCTCGACGATGGCCGCGAGCGCCCTTGTGTCGCCGAACCCCGCGGGGAGAGGGCGTGGATCGTGCACCCACGCCTTCGGCGTCCACGCCTTCGGGTAGTCCGGGGCGTGTCGAAGCGCGGTCGCCGTCGCGAGGAAGAGATCCACCTTGTGCGATCGTGGCAGCGAGCTGGCGAGCGAGATCGCGCGCTCGATGTCCGACGCGCGCATCCACTGCAGCCCCAGCAGCAACCGCGCTTGCGCGTGGAGCCACACCACGTCGGCCGGCAGATCGGCCGCCTCGAGGGCCGCGCGGTGCGGCGCCGGAAGCCCTTTGTCCATCAGCGCCCGCAAGAACGCAGGCTGGCGGGCGAGCGACGGCTCGAGCAGCAGCCCCGCATAGAACGTCGGCAGCAAGCCGGCGAGCCGCTCGTTGGTGGAGCCCGGTGACGCAGGCGGGGGCGGTGGTAGCTTCAGGGCAAGCTCGGGAGGCATGGTGTTCAACGCCAGGGAAGATATCCACCCGAACGGCGGGGACAGCGCCCCGGCGGGCCAGCTCCTCCGCGGGAACGTCCCATCGGGCGCGACCCTCCGCGGGGGCGACGGGGGGGCGGCCTTCCGGAGCGGCGGATACGGCATCAATGCCGAGGAGGTGTCGAAAAAGATGCTCATCAGGCAGTAGGGCTGCGTTTTGCGCATGAATATCCCGCCCCGGTTGGCGCGATAGTCGTCGAGCACGCCGAGCGCAGCGAAGTCGCGGAAGCTTACCAGGTAGGCATGGACGGCCTGGTCCACCAGCGGTTTATACAAGGCACGCCGGCCGAGGGAATAGGCATTGAAGAGACCCATCTCAGCCCTGCCGATTTTCCTCGATGGGCCGGCCACCCACATCACCACGTCGTCAACCGTCGTTAGCGACACTTCCGCCAGCGCAGACGCAGCGATGGTGCGGCCGTAGGAAGCCGGCATCGAGAGCACCTGTGCCCCGAGCTCGTCCAGAAGGGCCTTTTGCGCCTCCCACTCCGGCGTCAGGGTCTGCGCGAGGCGCGTCACGTCCTCTCGGGTGGGGCTCGCTCTGAGGTCGAGCGGCGGCAAATGGGGCGCCACGCGGGATACCCTGGATGCGAGCGCATGGCCATAGAGGGTCAGGTAAATCGCGCGGCTCATCCCCTGCGGAGGTGCGGCGAGCATCGGCACAACCAGCGCTTCGGCGCAGGCCGGAGGCGCGAGCTCCGCGCGCAGCGCCCGCACGACGCCGGCGGGCAGGCCGGCGCACCCCTCGAGCGCCGCGAGCTTCGCGCTGCGCTCGGACGCGCTCGGCGCGGAGAGCGCGGCGGCGAGGGCGGCGAGCGTCTTCTGTCGCGTCGCGCAGGCGGGCGCGCCGGCGTCCGCCGACGGCGTCCTGCGCACCAGGGCCGAGCATTCCAGAGGCGGTGGGGACAGCCCCGCAGGGGGCGCTGGGAGCGGGAGGGTCGCCGGGTCGAAGGATACGGGCTCCTCAGTCCATGGGTCGTCCTCGTGCTTCGCGCTCTGGGCGTACGGGTCACTCGGCGCCACTTGGGCGGCCGCGCCGCCAGATGACGCGGCCGCACCGGGCGCGGCCGCATCGCTGGATGACGCAGCGGCGGGCGCGTTCGATCCGGTCGCGGCCTCTGCGGCCGCCGGGGGTGGCGCGGGCGCGGCGCACGCGGAGAGCGCCGCGGCGAGCAGACCGGGCAGCACGTATCGGAGGGCGCGCGGGCGCGTGGACGGGTGCGGGTGTTCAGCGCGCTTCATCATGGATTCGAGTCTCCCTGCGTGGATTGGCCGAGGAGGCGAGGGCCGCTGCCGCGATGCAAAGCGCTTTTGTCAGAGCAAGATGTGACGGTCTCATGAAATTGTTCTCCATGCGCGCGAGGCACAATCGTCTCGAGAGGAACCGCCGCGCTCGGCGCATGTCAGGGCGCACGAGGCGCGGCCGCCCGACTGTTGACTGGTGAATGTCGGCCCCCGCGATCGTCGATCACCGAAACAGCCCCCGACCGCGTCGTTTCCCTGCTGTGCTTGATCACGCAGCGCGACGAGGACCCGAGCACGCCGGACCGTCCGCAGCTTCCTCGAATGAGCTCGCGGTGACGCGCTGGACGCCCTCCCGGCTCTCCGGAGAGGGCGGCTGCTGACGAACGCGTGGCAACGGATCTCGTTGCGTGTTCGCGTTCTCGCGCCTCACGAGCTTCCCGATTCACCGCCTTCATGACAAGCCCCTCCGGGCCGACGAAAGCACCCCCCGGAACAACACCGCTCGTGGATGACGGACGATGAAGGCAGCCCAGGAAATCCTCGATTTCTACACGCGCCCCGCGGCGATTACGTCCGCCGGCGCCCATGCGCCACGGCTCGACGAGCTGCCGCGCGACGTACCCTCGCTCGTCCGGGTCGAGCAGGGCCTGCTGCTGAACCAGCACTGGGCGCAAGCGTACGGCGTGGAGCTATCGGACGAGCGCCGCAACGAGCCCCACCTCCGTCCGGTCAACCGGATGCTGCATGGGACCACGCACAGCCCGCGGGCGAGGATGGCAGAGGGGGCGGCGCGCGTCTCAGTCGCCTGGCGCGACAGGGGCAAGGAGCGAGGTGTCGATGCGCAGGGCGCGCGCCGTGTAGGGCCCCATGGGAGACGCCTGCGTGCGCACCGCGACGGTGAGCTCCGCGCCGAACGCGGAAGCGTGGACGAGCGGCTGATCCCGGCTCGATTCGATGTAGCCGTTGTTCCCGAGCGCGGGGAGCGGCACCACCAGCGTGACCTCCGGGGAGCCTCCGGCCGACGGCACGCGCACGAGGCGCAGCTCGCCCCGGCTTTCGTCCACCGTGACGTCGCCGGCGCACACGAACGATCCGTTGATGTTCCGCACCTCGTAGTCGATCGTCCAGTCGATATGGCTGATCACGACCGCGATCCATACGTCGCCATCGCTCGTGCGCGCGGCCGAGAAGGCCGACCACCCGAGCCCCGAGGTCACGTCGTGGCATTCGGCCGGGCAGCCGCCGGTGGGCTCGCTGGAGTCCGCGGGCACCAAGCCGCGCGAACATTCGAACGTCGGTGTCGCGGTTCCGGGGATCGCGATCTCGTCGAAGCCGGCGCCCTCGGCGGCGCTCGCCAGCCGCAGCCCGTCGGGGTGCTGCACGACCGCGGCGGCGCGCGGAACCATCGCTTCCCCGGCGGGCTGCGGCGGCGCGATGACGCCGTAGTCGAGCGGCCAATATCCGGCGACCGGAGCGCCGAGGCTCCGCTCCGTGGTGCCATCGAGCACCTTGAGCTGCCAGCTCAACGAATCCGCCTCGGCGAACCCAAAGGCCAGCGGCGCGCCGTCCGGCGCGAGGCCGAAATGGGTCCAGTCGCTGCGGCTCGGCCGGCTCGCCGGCACGAGGTCCCAGGTGCCGCTCGGCGCGCGCGTCGCGTGGACGAAGCGGTCGGGCCCGTCCGCAGCGAACCAGATGTGCGGCTCGCCCCGGGAATCCATCGCGAAGCCGTACACCGGCACGGCCTTGTCCTCGGGGTCGAACACCGGCTGCTCCTCGGTCGCGCCGCCGGCGAGCGGCAGGAACACGAGACCGCCGGGATAGGCGCCTGGGCTGGCCTGCGTCTCATCCGCTGCGGCGTACGCCTCTCCATCCGGCGAGAGCGCCACGTGCATGTAAATGGCCTCCATGTCGAGATCGCGTTGCGTCGCCCCCTCCTTGTCGAGCTCGAACAGCCGCGTCGGGTCGTTGCCGAGCGCCACGAGGTACGTCGCGCCCGCCGCCGGCGCGGCCATCACTCCGCCGAACGCAAAATTGGACTCGGTGCAGGTCACCTCCACGTCGAGCGTGATCGCGCATGGCGCGTCCGCAGGACAGGCGTCGTCGTGGTTGCCCGGCCGCGAATCGCACGTCACCGCCGCGCCGCCCTGACCGCCCGCGCCGCCCTGACCGCCCGCGCCGCCCTGACCGCCCGCGCCGCCTGCCGCTTCTGCGCCTGGCGACCCCTTGATATCGATCTGGCACCCAGCCGTCAGCCACAGGCCGGCGAGGATGCCGGCGCTCAAGATCCATTGGTCGAGCGAATTCAATTGTCTTCCCATGATCGATCGCCTCCTTGGAATGCGTAGCCACTCCAGTGCGTGGCCGCTCCGCAACAGACGTGCCACTCGATTTTCTGCGCAATAGCCACGGTCACACTTGATACTCGTGCTCCCACGCGCCATGGCAACGACTTTCACAATTGACAGATTGTGCCGCCTTGTGTCGCAATGGTCGCGATCCGCTGGAGCTCGCCGATGGGCAGCCCCTCCTCTCCTCGGCGACGGGCTCGCTGGCGGCGAGGGGATGGTCGGCTCCAACCGGACCCTGCAAGGGCTCCTCGGAGCCACATCCGGTGAAGCTCCACGACGCCTGGAGAGCAAACCAACCTGAGCCAGGAAGACAGCTGAGCGGCGTGACACAAATTCAGCAGGTGCCCTCGCCTGTGCATTGGTAGATCCTATGTTCTCTTGCCCGGTCGTGAGGCCGGGCGATGAGGGACCAGCGCGCGGTAGCGCTCCGCGGAGGGCGGCGGCGCGCCCTGCTCGGCGCGCTCCGCGTGCGCCGTCGTGGCCGCGTCGCGCGCCGCCTCCGCGCGCGCAGGGTGGTCGGCCAAGGTCGCGCTGATCATGGTCTGCTGCAGCTATGTTCGGAGGCGGGCGCCGGGATCACGAAATCGTGAGCCGATGCGAGCGGCGGGCTCGACGTTCGGCCCAAGCTTGCTCGCGCCTCCGGTGCCACCGGGGCGAGACCAGGCGGCAGCGATCTGCAGGTCGGCAGGGGGGTGGGCGAGACCAGGCGGCAGCGACCTGCAGGTCGGCAGCGGGGTGGGCGAGACCAGGCGGCAGCGACCTGCAGGTCGGCAGGGGGCTGGGCGAGACCAGGCGGCAGCGACCTGCAGGTCGGCAGGGGGCTGGGCGAGACCAGGCGGCAGCGACCTGCAGGTCGGCAGCGGGGTGGGCGAGACCAGGCGGCAGCGACCTGCAGGGGTGGTGCCCTAATGAGCGGCAGCGGGGTGGGCGAGACCAGGCGGCAGCGACCTGCAGGGGTGGTGCCCTAATGAGCGCAGACGGCGCGCCGCCGCTTGACCGGCGCGTGCGACCGCCAGGCGGTCACCGATTTGAAGTTCAAGCGTCCCCATCCAATACGCCCTCTGTGCTGGACGTTGGACATCGCCGGCGCCGTCTGATTCTTCCCCGCTTCCGTGGACACCCCCGGAGGCACCCAGGGGGCAGGGATGGGACGGAGAAAGAGGAGGGCGTTCACGCCCGAGTTCAAGGCGGAGGCGGTACGGTTGGCTAAGGCGGGCGACCGGAGCATTGGCCAGGTAGCGAAGGACCTCGACCTGACCGAGACGGCGATGCGCGACTGGATCAAGCGCGCGGACGCTGACGCGGACCACGGCCCGCCGGGAGCGTTGACCACGCCGGAGCGTGAGCATTCAGAGCTGGTGAAGTCGCCTTCCTCGGCGGCGATGTCGGGCGAACCGTTTATCCTCGTGTGGCTCCTCACTGCTGGCGCGCCCAACGCTCCGAATGAGCCGCCAACGAACGCGATGAAAGCGAACCCCTCCTCGTCGACCTCATTCGGTCGCTAGGCTCGCCTTCCCAAAAATCTTAACTTTGGCCTCATGGATTTCTAGTGCGAGGATCACCTCGTCCCGCGTCCAGCTTGGATTGCCGTGCCCGTGTGTTACGGCCATGATATGTGCCCAACGACTTCGGCTTCTGCTGCGCGTGGATGCGCTACGTTCACCCACGCGTCGACGATCTCGACGAGCACTGTCCGGGACGCGGACAGGCCCGGCGTCACGACGAAGCTCCCTCAGCGCGCCGCGCTGGCCGCGTGCGACGGCCGCCGCCCCGACGTCACGGCCGGCGCGGCGCCCGCGACGAACCTGACGCGCACCGGCTTCGGCCGGAGCGGCGGCAGCGAGCGCGCGAGCCGCTCGTACGCGTCGCGCCCCACGCGCCGCTCCTCGTGGACGAGCGTCGCCCAGATCTCCGCCTCGCGCGCCTCCGCCTGCTCGGCCGCGCGCGGATCGAAGCGCAGCCCGCGCTCGAGGGCCGTCGCGCCGGGCACGCCGCCCTCGGCGCGCCGCGCCGCGCGCTCCCGGAAGACGCCCGGCCCGAAGCGGTCGTACTGGAGGATCGTGTGCGCCGTCGACACCGCGCCGGCCCACGGATAGCTGCGCAGCGTCCAGCCGCGCGACAGGTCGGCGAGCCGCTCGTCGACGTCGGCGCGCTCGGCGTCGGTCTTCCACGGCTCCCGCGGGACGAAGAACAGGCCGAGCCCGAGCTCGTCGCCCTCCAGCTCGAACACCTCGTCGATGCCGAACCGCTCCGGCGCCTGCGCGACCAGCGAGCCGTGCGTCAGCCCGAACTCGCCGACGATGTACACCGCGAGCGCCTCCCGCCGCTCGCGCAGGAAATCGAGCGTCTCGACCGCCTCGGCGTGCGTCTCGGTGGGGAAGTCCGTGAAGCACATCGCCTCGGCGGCCACGCCCGCGGACGCGAGGTGATCGATGACGTCGGAGACGACCTCGACCGGCGCGCCCTTGTCGATGAGGCCGAGGACCCGCGGCGACGCCGACTCGACGCCGAGCGCGCACGCGACGGCGCCCGCGCGGCGCAGCACGTCCGCGCGCTCCTGCGTGAGGTACTTCTCCGGCTTGAGGTCGGTCGCCCACCGCACGTCGAGGCCGGCGTCGAGGATCGCCTGCGCCATCTTCACGAGCGTCTTCGGCGCGACCGAGTCCTGCGACAGGTAGAAGTGGCGGGTGCCGTGCCGCGCGGCGAGCGCCCCGAGGTGCGCCACGATCGTCTCGACGGCGCGCTCGCGGTACGCCGCGGTGCCGACCTCCGCGAGCCCGTAATGGCAGAACGTGCACTTGCCCCAGTAGCAGCCCCGCGTCGGGTCGTACGGGAGCACCAGCGTCGGCGCAAGGTACGCCCCGACCGGGAGCCCGTCGAAGTCGGGCGCCGGGAGCGCCTTCAGGTCCTCCATGCCGTGGCCGGGCGTCCAGCGCGCGCCCATCAGCCGGTCGCGCGCCACGACGTTCGGCACGTCGCGCAGCGGCCGGCCCTCGTCGAGGGCGCGCGCGAGCGCGAGCAGGGTGTGCTCGCCCTCGAAGAGGCACGCCGAGTCGAACGGGCCGAGGGCGCGCGCGAGCCGCTCGCCCGAGAGCCGGAGGAGCAGCTGCGTGACGCCGGGGCCGCCGCACGTGACGTGCACGCCCGGCAGCGCCTCCTTGATCTTGCGCGCGAACGCGTACGCGGGCTGGAGCTGGCCGGGGAAGCACACGGAGAGACCCACGATGTCGGCGCGCGCGTCGCGGAGCCGGGGCACGAGGACCTGCTGCACCCAGGCGTCGAACGGATCGTGCTCCGGGCGGCTCGACCGGGCGATCTCGTCCATCGACATCAGGCCGAACGGCGTCCGGTACGCCGTGAAGTCGAGCTTGAGCGGGTGGTGCGTGGCCGACACGACGCCGAGCGCCGCCTCGATCGTCGCGACCGCGCGGGCGTAGGCGTCCGGGTCGTAGAAAGTATCGGCGGAGCGGAGCGCGGCCTTGGCGCCCTCGACCGCGCCCGGGACGGCGTGCGCGTCGCCGCGCGCGCGGGCGAGGGCCAGGTACTCGAGCTGCTCGGCGTGCGGGAGCGCCGCGCGCCGGTCGAGCTCGCCGAGGCGCGCCTCGAGCCGGTCGAGGAGCCCCGCCATGCGGTCCTGGGTGAGGAGGGCGTCGAACGCCTCGACGTTCGCGTCGACGGGCAGCACCTCGACGCCGTTCGCGCGGAGGAAGCCGGTCAGCATCGGCACCGCGAGGTACGGCGCCGTGGGGTCGCAGGTCGGCGGATAGACGAGCGCGATGCGCATGCGGGGCGGCGGTCTAGCACAGGCCCGGAGGAGCGTCCGGGCCGGTCGACCGCGATGCCGTCGAGGCCGGCGGCGGCTCCCTCGGAGGCCGCCGGCGCCGCGCGACCCCTTCAGGCAGGCGCGCCAGGGAGCACTTCCGCTCCCCTCACGGCTGCTCCGTGTAGGCGTAGAGGCCGATGTAGGTCCCGACGAAGCCGCCGGCCTGCTGCGTGCTCAGGATCTTCCCGTCGACCTCTTCCAGGAGGCTGACCCACGCGCCGGGCTCACGCGCGTAGGAGAAGCTGTAGGCGGCGCCCTGCGCCTCGATCTTGAGGTGGATGGGCGTGCCTGCGGAGAGATCGAGCGGCGCCGAGGCGATCACCTGGGGTTCGCCGTTCGCGGTGCTCCCGGCCTTCTTCTCCAGCTGGACGACCGGCTTGCCGTCCGCCAGCGTGACGCCGAGGAAGTAATAGAAGTCGTCGTTCTGGAACGCGACGAGCCCCGCCGCGTCCCCGGGCGCTTCCGGCAGGTACTTCATGGCCGTGGAGGCGGAGGCCCAGCCGTGCTGCTGCCGCCGGCCGACGAACGACGGTTGCTCGCGCCGCCCGAGGTGGGCCGCGCGCGCCTTCAAGGTCAGCCACCCGGGCGAGGCGGTGAGATCGTGCCATTGCTCGACGGGCGTGCGGATGAAGTTCCAGGCCGGGGCGAGCTCGTCGCCGTCGAACTCATCCCGGTACGTGAAGTTGCCGCTGGTCGGGGTGGCCGGCGCCGGCTGCGGCGGCAGGGCTGGGGCGTCGTGCACGTAGGGCACCGTCTCCGTGCCCGCCGTGATGACCGGCCAGCCGTCGACCCACCGGACGGGCATCAGGAACGTCTCGCGGCCCGTGTTGTAGAGATCGCCCTCGTAGGGCCGGGTGCCCAGAAAGACGGACCACCAGTCGCCGTTCGGCAGCTGAACGAAGTCGGCGTGGCCGGTCGAGGTCACCGGGAAAGGCCGGTTGCGATCGAGGTGGCGTTGCGTGAGGATCGGATTGCCCGTGTAGGGCTCGTACGGGCCGGTCGCCGACGCGCTGCGGAACACCACCTCGGAGTGCTGATCGCCTGTGCCGCCCTCGGCGGCGATCAGGTAGTAGGTTCCATCCACCTTGAAGATGTGGGGGCCCTCGATCCAGATCGGCTTCTTCGAGATGTCGACGCCGCCGTCGACGATCACCGAGCGCGGGCCGACCATCTTCTGCGTCGCCACATCGAACTCCTGGATCCAGAGCGCTCGGTGGCCGTCGTAGAGCGACGCGCCAGCCGGCGGGCCGTTGTTGACGACATAGGCCTTGCCGTTGTCGTCGAAGAAGAAGGAGGGGTCGATCCCGTCGACGCTGTTGAGCCAGGTGGGGTCCGACCACGGCCCCGCCGGATCGGTGGCGGTCACGAAGAAGTTGCCGCCGCCGCCGACGAGCGTGGTGACCATGTAGAACACGCCGTCGTGGTGCCGGATCGACGGCGCGAAGATGCCCTCGGAGATCGCCTGGCTTTCGAGGTCGAGCTGCGAGGGGCGGTCGAGCACGTGCCCGAGCTGCGTCCAGTGGACGAGATCGCGGCTGTGGAAGATGGGGACGCCGGGGAAGTAGGAGAACGACGAGTTGACGAGGTAGTAGTCCTCCCCGACCCGGCAGAGGCTGGGATCAGGGTAGAACCCTGTCAGGATCGGGTTCGAGTACTCGCCTTCCCCCGCGGTGGACTCCTGATAGACCGGGTCCTTGCCCTCGTACTCGAACCAGCTGAACTGCGGGTTCTTGCTGGGGGGCATCGAGGTATCCGGGTCGGCGCCGCCGTCGCCGCCGGTACCGCCGTCGCCACCGGTGCCGCCGGTACCGCCGTCGCCCCCGGTGCCGCCGTCGCCGCCGGTGCCGCCGTCGCCGCCGGTGCCCGAGCCGGGGCCGGTGCCGCCATCGCCGCCGGCGCCGCCGCTGCCCGATCCGGGGCCTTGATCGCCGCTCGTACCCGGGGGTGCGTCCTCGCTGGAGCACGCGCTCGCGAGGAGCGCCAGCAGAACGAAGGTGACGCGCGCAACGCGCCGATGGGAGCGCCCCGCCAGCCGTGGGCCTCCATCGACGGACACCAGCTTGCCAGAGACCCCGGACGACCGGGCCTGACTCGGCTCGCTCTCACGACCAACCAGCGCGTCCCCGCGCCTCCATTCGCTTCCAGGAGGGGCACCGATCGCAGACAAGCTCTTCATGAAGAACACCTCGCTGGTCAGGCTGGACCCGACCACGTCAAGAACCTCGGCGAGCCTCGGGACTCGCCAGCAACGACCCAAGGTCGCCCGGAGAGTACTGAACCCTCCGCATGAGGAAAACCTATGAATACGCTCGAGCCTGGGTCGGGGTCGGCTGGCGGCCCGAGCAGCCGCCGATCGCCTCGCGAACGACCCGGGCCGGGGCGCGACTCGTCACTGGATGCCCGGGGGGATCGTGAGGCATGCTGCGTCGAGCTTCGATGAGCCCCTCCACGCAGCACGTCGCGATCACCCCCCTCGGTCCTGCCGAGGCGGCGACGGTCGCCTGGCTCCTGCGCGGCCAGCTCCATGTCACCGTCGTCGTGAAGGCGACGTTCGCGCTCGTCCCCGAGGGGCGCATGTCCCTCGCGAAGCCGGAGCCGATCGCGCCGGACGAGCAGCCGGATCCGTCGGGCCGCGGGCTTCGCACCGCGGGCGACCTCGCGCCGTACCGCGCGCAGTGTGACGTCGTGGTGACCGGCCACGCAGAGCTGCCGCCAGGCTTCTCGTCGCCGGAGGTCATGGTCCGGCTCACGGCGGTGCAGGGCGGCCAGGTCCGCATCGACAAGCAAGCGCAGCTCGACGGCTCGGCGCGCGTCGGCGCGGGTCGCTCCCACGTTCGCATCGAAGGCATGGGGCCGCTCTCGCGCGCGTCGCCGCCGCGCAGCCGGCTGCTCGGCGGCGTCGACGCGCGCCGCCTCGCGGGCCTCTGGCTCGACATCCCCGAGGGGCTCGACGCGAGCTACTTCCAGGCGGCGCCGGCCGATCAGCGCCTCGGCGCGCTGCGCGGCGACGAGTGGATCGTGCTCGGCGGCATGATCGCGCAGCGGCCGAAGCTCCGGACGCAGCTGCCGGAGGCGCGCGGCGCCGCGCGGCTCTACCGGAGGCAGGGCGCGGCGCCGCGGGCTGGAGAGCCGATCGCGCTCCGCGCCGACACCGTGCACGTCGATGTGGATCGGCGCTGCTGCTCCGTCGTGTGGCGTGGCCATCTGCCCGTGGAGGCCGCGGAGCTCGCGTCGCTGCGCGTGCTCGCGGGCGTGGAGCTCCCGGGGCAGCCGGTGGCGTGGGCCGATCCGTTCGGCGCCGGCGGCGCGTCCGCCGCGGGCGCCGCGCCGCCTGCGGCGGCGTCGCAGCGAGGCGACAGGGGCGGCGCGCTGGAGGGCACGAGCCACCTGAGCCTCGAGGAGGCGGCCAGGGTGGTCGCGGCCCCGGTGACGCCGTTCGACCCGTGGCGCGCGCCGGCCCGCGCGGCGCGCTCGAGCGCCGCGCCGCCGGCTGCGCCCGGTGCTGCTGCCGCGCATCGCTCCGAGGTGCCTGCGCCGCGCGCGCGCGAGAGCGACGCGCCGGCGGAGACGGCCCCGGTCGCGGGGGCTGCTCCGCGCGGGGAGAGCGCGCCTCGTGGTGAGGCTGCGCCTCGTGGCGAGACCGCGCCGCCCGGCGAGACCGCCGTGCTCGGGGGGACCAGCCAGCTCAGCCTCGCGGAGGTGGCCAGGGCGGCCGCCTCCGCCGCGACGCCGTTCGGGGCGCGCCGCGCGCCCTCCGAGCCTGCGCGCGCGGCTGCGCCTCGCCCCGCCGCGCCGGCGGCGTCGCAGCCGGCCGCCGCCCCGCGCGCGGCGGCGTCCTCGCCCGCGCGGCACGGCGCCCGCGAGCCGCTCGGGGAGACGAGCGCGCTCAGCGCCGAGGAGGCGGCGAAGGCCATCGCCTTCGCGGCGACGCCGTTCGACGCCGGGCGAGCGCCGGCCGCCGCCGCTGCCGCGCCCGCGCGCCGCCCCGCCCCCTCGAGCGCGCCTCCGGCCCCGCCCGCGCGGCTCGCGCCGGCGCCTCCCGCCGTTGCGCACGCCCAGGCGGCGCCGCCCCCCGCGCAGCCGCCCGGCATCGGCGATGCGCGCGGCCGGCCGGAGGGGCTCGGCGCGCAGTTCCTCGCGGCGATGGCCGACGCCGATCTGGCGTCCATCTAGCGAGACCGGAAATGGCGCGGCGGCGCCGTCCCGGCGCGCGGCTCGACCGGCGCGCCCGGGATCTTTCCAGCATCTCGCCGGCATCTCGCCGGCATCGAGGGCCGTCGTCCATTGCGGTCGAGCGGGCGTCGCACGTAGGATGGCATCCGGCTGAATGCTGCCCGCGGTCCGTCCGCGCATCCGCTCGGCTCACGTCTGCTCAAGGGAGAGTCCATGCACTTGTTTCAGGTCGACGGACTGGAGCACGAGCTCCGTGTGACGCGGTTCGAGGGGCGCGAGGGCATCTCCGAGCTCTTTCACTTCGATGTCCTCGTCGCCTCGCCGGAGAAGGACATCGCGTTCACGGACGTCGTGGGCAAGGCGGCGCTGCTCACCTTCCAGATCGGCGAGCAGCCCCGGTTCGTCCATGGCGTGGTCGCGAGCTTCGAGCAGGGCGAGGAGGGGAAGCGGCTCACGGCCTATCACGCCACGATCGTGCCCGACGTCGCGCGCCTCAAGCACCGCCGGAACAGCCGGATCTTCCAGGCGCTCACCGCCCCGGAGATCATCGAGAAGGTGCTTCGCGCGGCCGGGATCCCGAGCGAGGGCTACCGCTTCTTGCTGAGCGGGGTTTACCGCGCGCGGGAGTACTGCGTGCAGTACCGGGAGAGCGACTTCGCCTTCGTGTCGCGGCTGCTCGAGGAGGAGGGCATCTGTTACTACTTCGAGCACGACGAGGGCGGCCACGTGCTCGTGTTCGCCGACAGCCCCTCTGCGCACGGGCCGATCGCGGGAGAGAGCGCGGTCGTGTTCCGGCCGCAGCTCGGCGCGCTGTTCCAGGGCGAGCACGTCTCTCGTTTCCGGTACGTCGAGCGGGTGCGGTCGGGGAAGGTGACGCTGCGCGACTACAACTTCAAGAAGCCCGGCCTGTCGCTCGAGAGCAACGCCCAGGCGGACGCGGACGACGACCTCGAGGTCTACGATTATCCGGGCGACTACGACGCGCCCGGCGCGGGCTCGAGCCTCGCGAAGATCCGGCTCGAGCAGCTCCAGACCTCGCGCAGGACGGGCAGCGGCGAGAGCGTCTGCCCGCGCTTCGTCCCGGGTCAGACCTTCACGCTCGCCGAGCACGGCCGCGACGCCTTCAACCGCGAGTATCTGCTCGTCTCCGTGTACCATCACGGCCACGAGCCGGCGGTGGACGCCGTCACCGACAGCGACGTCCCGGCGTACGGGAACCGGTTTCAGGTCATCCCTTCCGACGTCCCTTACCGTCCGCCGTCGGTGACGCCGTGGCCGACGATCAAGGGGATCCAGACGGCGATCGTGGTCGGTCCTCCTGGCGAGGAGGTCTATACGGACGAGCATGGCCGCATCAAGGTCCAGTTCCACTGGGACCGGGAGGGCAAGAAGGACGCCCAGAGCTCGTGCTGGATCCGCGTGAGCCAGATCTGGGCCGGCGCCGCGTGGGGCGCGGTGTTTCTGCCGCGGATTGGCCACGAGGTGGTGGTCGATTTCCTCGAGGGCGATCCGGACCGGCCGCTCGTGGTGGGGAGCGTCTATCACGGCACCAACGTGCCGCCGTACGCGCTCCCTGCGGAGAAGACGAAGAGCACCATCAAGTCGAACAGCTCGACGGGGGGCGGCGGGTTCAACGAGCTCCGGTTCGAGGACAAGAAGGGCTCGGAGGAGATCTTCCTGCACGGCCAGAAGGACTGGAACATCGCGATCGAGCACGACAAGAAGCAGTGGATCGGGAACGACGAGATGCTCGAGGTCGCCCACGACCGGAGCAAGGTGGTGGGGAACGATCAGAGCGAGGAGATCGGCGGCCACAAGAGCATCGACGTCGCGAAGACCCACACCGAGACGATCGGCGAGGACGAGACCCTCTCGGTCGGGGGCGACAGGGCCGTGAGCGTGGGCGGGGATCACACGGAGTCGGTCTCGGGGAGCCAGTCGATCGACGTGGGCAAGAGCCAGAGCGCGTCGATCGGCGAGAACAAGAGCGAGTCCGTGGGGGGCTCGAGCTCGGAGAGCGTCTCCAAGGGCAAGTCGACGAGCGTGGACGAGGGCTACACCTTGACGGTGGGCAAGGACATGACGGTGACCATCGGGAAGAGCGCGAAGGAGGAGGTGAAGGAGAAGAAGACGATGATCATCGGCGAGAAGCTCGCGATCCAGTGCGGGGACGCCACGATCACGATCGAGAAGAACGGCAACGTCACCGTGCAGGGGAAGAAGATCACGGTGAAGGGCGAGGGCCCGGTCCGGGTGGAGGGGAAGAAGCTCGACGTGAAGAGCGAGGGGGCGGTGAACGTCGAGGCCTCGGGGAACGTGAAGATCAAGGGGAGCAACGTCGGGGTGAACTGAGGCGGGCAGGGGATCGCGGGCGCTTCGAGGCGAGCGGGAGCGGAGGAGCAGGGCGATGAGGGACGATGGGCGGGCGCCGGCGGCGGAGCAGGGCGGCGAGGTGATCCTGATCGAGGAGGAGGGCGGCGAGGCGGCGGCCTCTGGCGAGGCGGGGGTGGACGAGGCGGCGGGCGAGGCGGACGCGCTCGAGGGCGCGGAGGGGCTGCTCGAGCTCGTGGTCGCGGCGCACGAGGAGCGCGTCGCGGCGGAGGCCGCGAAGGCCGGGCCGATCGACGGGGTCGTGGTGGGGCGGATCGTGGGGTTCGGGCAGAACGGTGATCCGCTCGTCGAGGCGGCGGTCCTGGGGGGCGGCGCGGGTGGGGGCGTCCTCGCGCGGTCGATGACGGCGCTCGGGCCGGAGGACGAGGGGCGGGAGGTCGCGCTGCTGTTCGAGGGGGGGCGGCGCGACAGGCCGGTGGTGATGGGGCGGATGCACGCGGCGGGGGACGGCGCGGGCGCGGGCGCGGGCGCGGCGAGGCGCGACGGCGCGACGGCGACGGCGGATGGCGAGCGGCTGGTGCTCACCGCGGAGAAGGAGATCGTGCTCCAGTGCGGCAAGGCCAGCATCACGCTGACGCGGGCTGGCAAGATCCTGATTCGCGGCGCGTATTTGCTCACGCGGTCCTCCGGGGTGAACCGGATCCAGGGCGGCTCGGTGCAGATCAATTGATCTCGACGATAGAAGCCGAAGTCTTCGAGCAGCACGCCTCCGAGGCGGCGTTCCTGTGGTCGTACCGGGACGCGGCGGTGCTGGACCCGCTGTATGATCTCGAGAGCCTGGGTGAGCTCGACGAGCGCCTGGAGGCGCACGTCGACGGCCTCCGGCTCGCGGGCGACGCGGGGTGGGAGATCTGCCGGGCGGCCGTCGACGAGGAGGAGCCGGGGAGCGTGTTTGCGCCGATGGTGCTCGCGGTCGAGCGGCGGGATCTGAAGGGCATCGCCGAGGTGCTCGACGTGGGCGGGGCCGTGCCGGCGCTCGCGCGGGCGCTTGTGTCGGCGCTGGGCTGGGTGTCGTTCTCGAAGGTGCGGGCGATCCTACCGGGGCTTTTGTCGCACCGGGTCGGGCCGGAGCTCTATGCGATCGGGATCGCGGCGTGCGCGGTGCAGCGGCAGGATCCCGGGGCGGCGCTGGGATACGCGGTGGTGTCGAGCGATCTGCGCCTCAGGGCCAGGGCGCTGCGCGCGGTGGGCGAGCTCGGTCGGGCGGATCTGCTGGACGAGGTGCGGGGCGCGCTGGGCAGCGAGGACGAGGCGTGCCGCTTCGCGGCGGCGTGGTCTGGGGCGGTGCTCGGCGATACGGCGGCGCTGCGGGCGCTCGGGGCCGTCGCGGACGCCGGCGGGCGGTTCGCGGAGCGGGCGTGCGCGATGGCGATGCGGCGGATGGAGCCGGCGCTGGCGTCGACGTGGCTGCGCGCGATCGCCGGGGCGCCGCGGGGGGCGCGCGCGGCGCTCGCGGGGGCGGCGGCGCTGGGGGATCCGGCGCTGATGCCGTGGATCCTCGAGTGCATGGGGACGCCGGAGCTCGCGCGGATGGCGGGCGGGGCGTTCATGATGATCACCGGCGTGGGGCTCGAGGAGGCGAAGCTGCGGGGGGAGAGGCCGGCGGGGTTTCAGAGCGGGCCGAGCGACGATCCGGAGGACGAGGACGTCGCGATGGATCCGGACGAGAGCTTGCCGTGGCCGGACCGGGAGAAGATCGCGGCGTGGTGGGGGAGCCGGGGGAAGGAGCTGAAGCGGGGGACGCGGTACCTCCTGGGGAGGCCGATGGAGGTGGCGTGGCTCGAGGAGGTGCTGAAGCGGGGGAGCCAGCCGGCGAGGGCGGCGGCGGCGGTGGAGCTGGCGCTGCGGGGGGCGCGGCGGGGGGTGGTGGAGGTGAGGGGACCGGCGTGGGGGCGGGGCAGGGAGCTTTGAAATGACTCAAGGCGTTCGCTCGTCGCTCGACATCAAAGGTGCCGAGCGGAGACATATGGCCGTCCGTCGCTCCGCGTCTTGCGGTCTCCACGCAACTCTGAAATCCTCCTCATAGCGCGACATGTCCCACCCCGCCGTCGAGAACCGGACCGTCTTCGCGCTGGAGCTGCTGTTCCTCGCCGACGAGGACGGCCGTCCCCTGCTGGTTCCCCTGGTGCAGGCCACCTTCACCTTCGCGCCCGGGCGTGGCCTCTCTCCAGCCGGCGAGCAGGCCCCCGTGAACCTCTGCGGCGTGCTGTGGGGCAAGGACGCCGAGACATCGAGCTACCGCGTCGAGCCCGCCTTCGCCTTCGTCAAGCCCGCCACCGACGTCGTCTTGCTCGGCCACGCGTACGCTCGCCACACCACCGAGACCCAGGTCGTCTTCCGCGTCGGCCCCGTGGGCAAGGCCGTCCGCGTCGTCGGCGATCGTTTCTGGGTGCGCAGCGCCAGCGCCATCGCTGCCACGCGCGCGCTCCCCTTCGACCGGATGCCGCTCACCTACGAGCGCGCCTTCGGGGGCTGGGACCGCAGCGATCCCGATCCGTCGAAGCACTCGTTCGAGTCCCGGAACCCGGTCGGTGTCGGGTTTCGCGCTCCTCCCGGCCGATTCGAGGAAGGCGTGCAGCTCCCCAACCTGGAGGACCCCGCCGATCCCGTACTCCGCTGGGGCCAGGTGGTCACGCCCGCCGGCGTCGGATTCGTTTCGCCGAACTGGCAGCCGCGCGCGTCGTTCGCGGGGACGTATGACGACGCCTGGTCCAAGGCGCGGATGCCGCTCCTGCCACGCGATTTCGACAGGCGGTTCTTCAATGCCGCGTCACCTGGCCTCGTGGCGCCGGGGTACCTGCGCGGAGACGAGCAGGTCTGGGTGGAGGGCGCCTCGCGGCACGGAAAGCTGTCTTTCCGGCTGCCGGGCCTGCGGCCGCCGCGGTGCCGGGCATCGCTGGCCAGCCGGGAGGATGCGGAGATCGAGCTGAAGCTCGACACCGTGATCGTCGATACCGACGAGGATCGGGTGGTGATGCAGTACCGGGGACATGTGGCGTTGCGAGACGGGCCGCACGACGTGCGGGCGGTGGTGATCGAGGAGCTGGCGGCACCCGCGCGGTCGGCGGCGCCGTGGGCGGCTCAGTGGCGGGCCTGACAGGCGGCCGACGCGAGGGAGACGGCGATGAGCGTGACGGTGGGCGTGAACATGATGTCGGTGATCCACAAGGACAGCGGCGGTGTGACCCCGTGCTTCCCCGACGTCTGCAAGACCCCGAGCCCGGGCGGGCCGATCCCGATCCCGTACCCGAACATCGCACAGGCGAGCGACGCCGCGAAGGGAACGAAGAAGGTGAAGTGTGACGGCAACCCGGTCTGCGTGGCGGACTCCAACTTCAGCACCAGCGTGGGCGACGAGGCCGGAACGGCCGGCGGGGGGGTGGCGTCGAACAAGACGAAGGGGAAGGCGGAGTTCGTCAATTACTCGTTTGACGTGAAGTTCGAGGGGAAGGGCGTGGCGCGGGCGTTTGATCTGATGCTGCACAACGACAAGAACACGCCACCATTCCCCGTGATGCAGGGGCCAGTGGTGGTGATCGAGATGCCGGGACAGGCGCCGGAGCGGCTGTGCGCGGTCTGCGAAGAGAAGATATGAGGACGCGCTCCAGCGCACGAAGAGGCGACTGATCGCCCGACGATGGAGGGGCCGCGTGGATCTGGCAATCACCTCGGTCGGTCTCATCTGCTCCGTCGGACACGACGCGGTGACGGGCGCGGCGGCGATCCGCGCGGGGTTGTCACGGACGACCCCGCTGGCTCACTTCGAGGTGCTCGACCCGGAGACCCACGAGTCGCTTCCGCTGACCGGCCACGCCGTGGAGGGGGTCTCGGACGGCTTCTCCGGCGTGGGGCGCTGGACACGGATGGCGGCGCGGGCGGTCCTCGATCTCGTCCGGTCCGGAAACCTACCTGTGCTCGACGACGCCTCGGCCTGGAGCCGCACCGTGGTGGCGCTGGTCACGCCAGCGCTCGATTCAGAGCGCTTCGCCTATGTGGAGCAGTGCCATCCGGATCGCATCGCCCGGTCTTACGTCGAGCCGCTCCTGAGCAGCCTGGGAGGGGCGATCCCTGCCTCGCGGGCCTCGGTGATCCCGGCAGGGCACGCGGGCGTCGCCCAGGTGATTGCCGACGTTTCGCGCCTGATGCCGCACCCCCTGGAGCGGATACTCCTCATCGCGGCGGACTCCTGGCTCGACGCCGTGTCGCTCGACTGGGCCGCGTCGTCGGGGCGACTGAAGGGACGGGAGCGGCCGGTCGGTTTCACCCCGGGGGAAGCCGCGGCCGCCATCCTGATCGAGCGCCGCAAGAACGCCGGCGCGAGCGTGGCGGGACGGGGCGTGACGATCGCCGGGGCGTGCTGGAGCGGCGCGATCGCCGAAGAGATCGACGACGTGAGTCAGGCGCGCGCGCTGGCCGACGTCGCAGCGTCGGCCCTGGGCCGCGCGGGGGCGGAGCTTCCGTTCGCGGGTGACCTCGTCGTCGATCTCAATGGAGAGCCCTGGCGAGCACGCCAGTTCGCGCTCGCGCTCGGGCGCCTCCAGCCGGCGCACCTCGGCCGCTACCGTCTCATGACCCCCGCGGCCTCGGTGGGCGAGACCGGCGCAGCGAGCGGCGCGCTGGCGCTGGTCTGCGCCGCGCGGGCGAGCCTGCGCGGCTACAACAGCGGGCGCGACATCCTCATCCTGTCGAGCTCCGAGGACGGTGACGTCGGCGCCATCGTCGTTCGTGGGTGAACACCATGTCGAAGCATGAATTCTACGAGAAGTTCGAGAAGCTGCATAGCTCCGTGGCGAGTTACGAAGGTGGCGCGTGCCTCCGGGGGCACAGCGGATTTTACCAGGAGAAGGACAGCTGCTCCTACCGCTGGCAAGGGCTGGCAAAGGCGAAGCTGGAGCCAGGCAAGGATGTCTACGACTCGCATCCGAACCCGAAGTGCCACCTCGACGGCTCGGGTTATGGCTGGGCATCCGTGCAAGCCGTGACGCAGGGCCGCGCGGGCGTGGTGGAGGCCACGTACGCGAAGAAGACCTACAAGACGAAGAAAGGCAAGGACATCGAGAAGCAGAAGATCCTCGCCAAGAACTTCACCAACGGGTTCGCTCCATACCCGAATCAGGTTCATCACATCCTCCCGACCGCGGCGCTCCGGGAGAGCATCCTCGAGGTCTCGAAGCCGGCGCCGAGCGTCGCCGAGACGATCGGTAAGGGGCTCCTCGGCGAGAAGTACAACATCAACCACATGGATAACATGATCATCCTCCCCGTTCGGGGGCGTGAAGCGAGGAAGATCGGTCTCCCAACCCACTGCGGAAGCCACCCCGGATACAGCGCGCAGATCAAGGATCGTGTGACCGCGGCGCTGAGACCGTACCAGCGGATCGCGGAGCAGGTGGCGAACAATCGCAAGCACGACAGCCCGAAGCCTGGCAATCTCAAGGATGCGCTCGAGCTGATCTCCGACGTCATGTACATCGAGTTCATCACGGTTGCGATCAGCGCGAAGGAGGCGGGCGTCGATCCTGGATCGGTAGACGAGCTGCCTTCGTCCGTCTTCCAGAGCCTCGACTTTTAGGAGGGGGATCGATGAAGCGGTTCTTGCTCGATACGCTGGCCGACCGGGGACAGGGTGAATTTTGCTTCATGAGCGCCGATCCCGAGGGGATCGGCGCGTCGACCTATAGGCTCGCCTTGGGAGAGCCGCTGCGCGAGATGGTCGAAGGCGACGTCACGCTGACCTGGGCCTTCGGGGCTGACTACCAAGGAATCAAGCTCTCCTCGTTCCTGGGCAACACCGGAAGATTCCTCGCCGTGCACCGCGACGTGAGCGATCTCGTCAAGCGCTACCGATGTGACGATCTGGAGGTCGTGCCCTTCGTGCTGCGCGATCATCGCAAGCGCGAGAAGAGCAGCGACTATGTCTTCCTGAACCCAGTCGGGGCGGTGGACTGCATGAACATGGCGCTGTCGGTCGTGCGGCGGGCGCGCAGTGGCGACGTCCTCGACGTCCCGAAGATGGTGCTCGATCCGGCCAAGCTGGTCGGCGCCCCGGACCTCTTCCGTATCAGGGAGGTCCCCAGTAGGTATCTGTTCAGCGGCGATCTAGTCGACGCTATACGCGCAGCCGGCTTCACCAACTTCGTGTTTCGCGAGCTCGCGATGGGATGAGGATCGAGGAGAGTACGTCTTGAGCTCTGCATACCTCGACGCATACATCGACAACGCCGGCACCCGAATCGCCAGGTGGGTCCCGCTGCTGGCCTCGGGGAGCCTGGGTTGGAGCGACGTGCAACGGCTCTGCGGAGCTTTCCGGCAGCGCGCAGTCTGCACGCTGCTCCTCGGCGGGACGGTCCGGGGTTTCCAACAGGATCTGATGAAGAGCGGCGCGGCCTTCGCGCATCACTTGAGGAGCGTGCCCGAGGCAGTGAAGATCACCAGTCAGGCCAAGCCCTTCTTCGACGCCATCGGGGCGGGCGCCTGGTCCTGCGCGGCGGACATCGCCAGCCACAGCCGGATGAGCCCGGACCCTGACCGGGAATACGTAGAGGACTTCCTCTATGTCCAGCTCCTGATGAAGCACTTCTTTCTGGGGGCGAGCGCTGCCGAGTGCGAAGCGATCCTGGCGAGGTGCGAGGCCGCCCTGCAGGGCGCGGATCGTACGCGGGTGGATCTCTGCGCGGCGCTCCTCGCCGGGGACGCCGCGCGGTTCGACGTCTTCCTGCGCGCTCTCCTGGATCGGCGGGCAGATCTCGTGGAGCAGGCGATCGCGCGTGGCGCCATGCCGGAGGAGGCGTGGTCATGGCTCCGGTATTTCTCGAGCGAGGGGCTGGCCCTGCTACGCCTAGCGTCGATCAAGAACATGAAGATCGGCGAGACGTATAGGCATGTGCCGGACATCACCTACCAGGCAGCCCCGATCCCGTACGAGCCAGACGCGTGGCGGTTCGTGGAGGAGGCACCGACGTGAGCGGCGTCGTCCAGCTCAGGGGCGCGACGTGGCGGATCTCGAGCGTCTGTCGTTCGGCGGGGCTCGTGCTCGATGGATCCGCGATGAACAGGTCGCGACGCCCAGCCGCTTTCCTCAACGCACCACCCGCAGCGCCCCGCCGCGGCTGCCGACGACGATCGGTATCTGCATCGTGCTCTCCTCCGCGTCCGCCGGCGTCTGCAGCAGCGGCTCCCCGCCGGGCCGCCGCAGCTCGCAGAGCCTCCCCCCCGCGCACGGCGCGAGCTCCACGTCCTCGCGCTCGAAGTCCGTCACGAACCCCCGCGGCGCATACTCGTCCTGCAGCACACCGCGCAGGCTCGCCCGGATCGCCCCCGCGTCGTCGTCGTAAGCCGCCGCGTACGCCTGCACCTTCGGCTCCATCTCGGCCACGAGCCCGTCCACGTCGCCCGCGCGCGCGAGGTCGCGCAACCGGATCGCGTAGTCGCGCAGCGCCTCCTCGCCCGGCAGCGGCTCGCCCGCGGTCAGCTCGGCCGTGAAGTCCGGCCCCGCGGCGTCGAACGCGAAGCGAAACGCCTGCGGAGCCGGAAGCTCCTCGCCGCGCTCGCCCGCGGCCTCCAGCCGGCGGGCGAGCTCGCGCATCACCTCGATCTCGACCACCACCGGCCCCTCGCCCGGCGCCACCGCGTCGCCCTTGCCGTAGACGCGCACCGCACCCTCGAGCTCCACGCCCCGGAAATCGCCGGGGGAGCCGTCGTCGCGCGGCAGCGGAGAGACCTCCACGTCGAGCCGGTTCGCGCCCGCGACGAGGTACAGGTTGATCGGCGGAGCGAACCACTCGGGCTGCTCCCCCTCGGCCGTGAGCTCCACGACGGGCACGTCGTTCAGCCGCACGCGCACCCGGCATCGCTCCGCCTTCGTCTCGAGGTGATAGATGGGAAAGCTCATCGTTAGTTAGAATAACTTATCGTTCGAACGGCCCTCTACCGCGTCGCGCCCTGTCCCCCGCGTCCCGGCGGGCTCAGCCGGTGAGCTTCCGGAGCGGGCTCGCGCCGTCGTCCAGGTGCTTCTGGAGGCTGCGGCCGTCGATCGTGCCGTCGAGGTACGCCTTGAACCGATCCGCCTCGATCCAGTCGCGCCCCCAGCGGTCGCCGAGCGCGTCGAGATCCTGGCGGACGGCGTTCGCGAGCGCGTCGACCATCTCGGGCGTGCGGTGGAACGCGCTGTCGCGCTCGATGCGCGCCGCGAGCGCGCCGGCGACCTCGTCGACCGTCCACGCCTTGTCCGCGACGAACGCGCTCCCGGACGGCGTGAAGACGCGGATATCCCAGCTGTTCGAGAGCACCTTGGCCAGCACCGCCTTGATCGCGTTGCGGCTCATGAACGGCGGCTTGTACTCCTTCGGGCTGGGCCACTCGACGTGGAGCCGCTCGCTCTTCGGGACCAGCGTGCCCTTCCACTTCTTGGTGCCGCCGATGCCCCACATCCCGACCGAGCCCGTCGCGGTGCACTCGATGCCCGTCCACACGAACCCGCCGTCGATGCTGACGATCTGCGAGCGGTTCGGCTGGTTGATACCGAGCGTCAGATCGACCTCGAGCGCGGTCTCCATCTTCGCGTTGAACTTGAAGAAATAGCCCGCCTCCGCGCGCGCGCCGAGGGCGCCGCCGATGCTGCCCTTGCCCTGCAGCGCGGCCCCCGGCGCGCCGTCGGGCTTGTACCGGGTGCCGCTCACCTCGACCCCGAGCGAGCCCGAGACCTGGCCGAAGACCTGGAGCTTGAAGCTGTAGGCGCTGACGCCCACGCCGATCTCGAATGTGATGCTGAAGATGTCGAGCGCTGCCTTGACGTCGATATAGCGGAAGACGCGGTGATCCTCCCACTCCTGCCAGTGCCACTCGGCCGCGAGCCCGCCTTGCATCACCTGGATCTCGAGATCGACGTACCAGCCGACCTGCGGCGCGTAGCTCTTGATCGTCTTGATGATGTCGAGCCCCTCCTTGATGAACTCGAGCAGGCTCCCGACGATCTTCGCGGCGTCGATCGACAGCGCCCCGCCGTCGCGGCTCAGCACGATCGCGTCGGCGAGCTTCGTGCCCGTCTCGGACTCGGGCTTGTGCTCCTGGGTCGTCTTCCCGCCGGTGGTGGTCGCGGTGTGCGACGACTTGCTCGAGGCGATCTTCAAGGTCGACGGCTTCCAGCCCTCCGCGCTGACCTCGAGCTTCTCCTTGACCGTCTTCTTCTTGGTCATCGAGAGCTTCGACAGCGAGTCTCCCTCGATGGACTGCGACGACGCGGTGTACTTGTAACCCGCCTTGAAGCTCTCCAGCGGAGGGAACTTGAGCTCCAGCTTGAACTGCCGCGGATTGTAGACCTCGACGCTGACCGGCCGCGGGCCCGCCCCGAACGTGTACGACGTCTTCTCGTTCAGCGCCCGCCAGAAGGGGGGGAAGGGGAAGCGCAGCTCGTTCAGGTCGCCGAGGTACGCGACCTCGGCCTTGTACCCCGTGTACCCCGCACTTGCGCCGGACTGGCTCGCCTTGGCCTCCGGGTGCCCGGGCGTGGTGAGCGCGAGCGAGGGGGGCATGCTGCCGAGGTAGTCGTCGCGCCAGTGGACGGTGACCGTGTCCTTGGTCTTGCCCTTGTCGGGGACGACCTGGATGAGCGTGCCGCGCTCGAAGAACGGTCGGGAGCCGGCCGCGTGGTGCTTGCACTCGATCTTCCAGTCGCGGATCTTGGCCTCGGCCTCCTTCGGCTTCGGCTCGGGCGGCTTCTCCTCCTTGGCCGCCTGGCTCGCGCCGTTCTGCGCCGGGAGCGAGTCGAGGCGCGCGATCTCGCGCGAGAGCTCGCGCCGGCGGACGAGCACCATCGTGCCCAGCGAGAGGCGCCGCGTGACCAGCAGGCAGAGCTGGTGATCGTCGGGCGGGAAGGCGAGCTCCAGCGCGTCGTCCTCGAGCGCGCGCAGCAGCCGGTGGCGGTTCGACGGATCGTCGAGCAGGAGCCGCACATGCCGTTCGATCGCGTCGGGATCGGTCACGGCGATGCCGTCGCCGGGGTCGGTCATGCCGAGCGTCGAGCGCAGCTCCAGCGGCTCGTGGAAGGAAGCGAGGAACATGCGGCTCAAGGGTTCACCTGGGCGGGGCGCGACGCGGCCATCGGACAGGAGAGCGAGGGGCGCTTTTCCTGTCAAGCAGAACCCGCGAGACCAGGGGCGGGCCGGTCTCGCGTCTCGTTCGCGTCTCGTTCGCGTCTCGCTCGCGTCTCGTGCGTCTCGTGCGCGTGTTGAGCGCGTCTCGAGCCGTGCGGCGCGTGTCGCGAGCGCGTCCGCTGCGCCTTTCCTTCTCGAACCCGATCGGTGTACTACCGCGGTCGCCGTCCCTTTCGCCGTCGCGACCCGTGGTGAGACCACGGCAGCCCAACAGGTGCCCATGCGCAAGATCGTCGTCCACGAGCCCGGCAGCCACGACAAGCTCCGCGTCGAGGAGCACCCGGACCCGAGCCCCGGGCGCGGCGAGGTGCTCGTCGACGTGCGGGCGGCGGGCGTCAACTACGCGGATTGCGTCGTCCGCATGGGCCTTTACGAGTCGGCGAAGAAGTACGTCGGCTGGCCCATCACGCCCGGCTTCGAGGTCGCGGGCACCGTCGCCGCGCTCGGCGATGGCGTCTCGGATCTCGCGCCGGGGGCGCCCGTCGTCGGCGTGGTCCGCTTCGGCGGCTACGCGTCGCGCGTCGTGGTCCCGCGCCACCAGGTCTTCCCGCTGCCGTCGCGGCTCACGCCGGAGCAGGCCGCGGGCTTCCCGGCGGTGTTCATGACGGCGTACTACGCGCTGTTCGAGCTGGTGCGGCTGCGGCCGGGCATGGTCTTGCTTGTGCACTCGGCCGCCGGCGGCGTGGGCAGCGCGCTGGTGCAGCTCGGCAAGATCGCCGGCTGCCGCGTGGTCGGCGTGGTGGGCGCGGCGCACAAGGTCGAGCCGGCGCGGCGCCTCGGCGCCGACGCGGTGATCGACAAGAGCAGCGAGCCGCTCTGGGCGGCGGCGGAGCGGCACGCGCCCGAGGGCTACGACGTGGTCCTCGACGCGAACGGGGTCGAGACGCTGCGGCAGAGCTACCGGCACCTGGCGTCGGCGGGGAAGCTCGTCGTGTACGGCTTCCACACGATGCTGCCGCGGCAGGGCGGCCGCCCGAATTACCCGAAGCTCGCGGTCGACTTCCTCCGTATGCCGCGCTTCAACCCGCTCGATCTCTGCAACGACAACAAGAGCGTGCTGGCGTTCAACCTCTCGTACCTGTTCCACAAGGCGGAGATCCTGCGCGAGGCGATGGACCGGCTCGCGGGCTGGGTGGAGGAGGGGCGCATCGCGGCGCCGCCGGTGGCGACGTTCCCGCTGGAGCGGGCCGCGGACGCGCACCGGGCGATCGAGTCGGGCAAGACGGTGGGCAAGCTGGTGCTGACGATGTAGCCGGCGGCTGTCGAGAGGCTCCGGGGAGAATTGATTTGAAATTCAACCTGGAGGCTGTCGAGAGGCTCCGGGGAGAATTGATTTTCAACCCGGAGGGTGTCGAGAGCCTCCGGGAGAATTGAAATTCAACCCGGAGGCTGTCGAGAGGCTCCGGGGAGAATTGATTTTCAACCCGCGGGGTGCCGGCAGCCGCGAGCTGAATCGAACCTCAGCTGGACCGCCGCGGCGGACGGCGGACAAACTTGCCGGCTTTTTCTCGCGCCGGCGGATCTCTCGAAGCTGCCGGCTCCGAGCAGGACAAGAACAAGAAAACGACGGCGTCCCTGGTCGATTTCCGTGACCCGATCGGGGTCGCGCTCCCGATTGATCTCGTCGACGGGACAGAAGCACGCCGCGCGACGGATCGCCGCTCTCGCGGCGCGCTCCGTCCCGTTGACCCTGGTCCATCGTCCGCCCGCGCCGCGCGCGCGGCGAGGCGGCGGCTCGGGTCGAGCTCAACCGACAGCCTCCCTGTTCGAGGAGATTCCAGGAGGAGAGATATGCCTGCTGCGATGAAGACGAAGAAGCGCTCCCTGACCGCCGTGGCCTCCGGGGAGCCGCCGTACGCCCCGCCCATCTACACGCCGCTGGCCGGGAAGAAGGCGCTCGAGGCGCTCGCCCCGGCGCTCGACGGCCTCGCCGAGGCCGAGCTCGTCACGGTGAGGATGGATGTCGAGGCGGCCACGTATGCGGCCCTCGGCGTCGTCGGCTTCGTGTCCTCGCCCGACGTGCGGGCGCGCTTCGCCCGGCTGCCCCGGGAGGAGTTCGACCTCTCGCACCTCGACGAGCTCGAGCTCGCGTGCTTCGCCGCGCTCCACGCGCTCGCCGAGGCGCGGGCCGCCGGCGCGCTCGCGACGGACGCGCGGCTGCCGATCGCGCTCGTCACCGAGGCGATGGAGGTCGAGGCGCGGATGCAGGCCCTGTGCGAGTACCAGCTCGGCGACGATCCCGCGATCAAGCCGGAGCTCGACCGCCTCCGGCCGGGCACGGGGCACCGCGATCTCGCGAACGATCTGCTTGGCTACGCGCGGATCTACGAGCTCTGCGCCGACGTGGTGAAGGCGGACAGCAAGCTCTACCGGGCCGGCGACGCGGCGCGCGCGCGGGAGCTGGCCGGCGCGATGATCCAGAAGCTTTCGACGGCGCTGACGCCGAAGGCCCGCGAGGCCTACGACCGCTACGTGCGGGTCTGGACGCTGCTCTGCCAGCGCTACGACGAGGTGCGGGCGGCAGGGCTGTGGCTGTGGCGGAAGAACGCGCGCGCGCAGGAGCGGTTCCCGTCGCTGTTCGCAGCGGGCCGGCCGAACGTGGGCCGGTCGCGGAAGGAGGCGCCGAGGGGCGGCGAGGGGGACGACGGCGGGGAGAGCGGCGAGAGCGGCGGCGGGGAGGAGCCGGGGGGGACGGCGGGCCCGGAGGAGGTGAGCGAGCGCCCCGCCTGAGCCGGAGCGAGCGCGCCGCCCTGCATGCATTCCACCTGCGGGCAGGGCGGCGGTGGAGCGTCTCCGGGCTCGCGCCTGCAGCGCCTCGTCATCCAGACGGAGGTTCACCCGTCTTGCGCCTTGGCCTTTGCGGCTTCAAGCGCAGCCACATCGGCGAGATCCTGCGGTCTTCCTGCCGCGCGCTTGTTGCGCAGCAGATCGGCGAGGCCGAGGAACGGGCAGAGGAGGTCCGGCGCGATGGCGACCTCGATGCGGTTGGACCACGCCTCATCGAATCGGAGCCCACTCGTGTGGGTGAGCACATCGATGCGCTGCGGAGGAATGCCGATCTGCAAACCTACGCCCGGCGTCTCGAGGTCGCTCTCGACGAGACCCTGGAGAGGCGCGCCGAAGGCCCTGAGAGCCGTCATGACACGCGGCGCATTGTCTTTGGTCGCATCCACCCAGACGTCGAGATCCTTCGTCGCCCGCGGGCGGCCATGGAGCGCGACCGCGTACCCGCCGACGATGAGGAAGCGCGCCTCAGCCGCGGATAACTCTTACAATAGATCGCGAAAGTCCGGGCTCAGCGGGGGGAGCATCGGGGTGGGCAAGGGCATGCATCTCCTGGCTCAGCGCCCACGCGGCGAGGACGCGATCGGCCGGCGACATCCGCGCCCAGAAGCGGGCGTCTGCGTCGGCTTCGCCTTCCGGATCGTTCCGGAAAATCCGCGTTTGCCAACCTGCCCGCGCGAGCCGCCGTGCCTGGGCGTCATCCATGCCCCGAGCGTACCTCACGCGCGCACAGCGTGCGAAGAGCTCGCGGCGGGCCGGCCGAACGTGGGCCGGTCGCAGAAGGAGGCGCCGCGGGGCGGCGAGGGGGACGAGGGCGGGGAGAGCGGCGGGAGCGGCGGCGGGGAGGAGCCGGGGAGGACGGCGGGCCCGGAGGAGGTGAGCGAGCGTCCCGCCTGAGCCGGACCGAACGCGCCGCCCTGCATGCATTCCACCTGCGGGCAGGGCGGCGGTGAAGCGCTTCGGCTTCCGGCCCGCGACGAGCTAACCCCATAGGGAGCCGCTTGAGCAACGTTACGGGCGGACGATGCGGATCGATGCCTCCCCCACCACGACGAACGCGCCGGCCAGCTCGGCAGCATGCTGTGCCAGGAGGCGCTGCAAGGCGGCGATCTTGCTGGCGCTGCGCTCGTCTGCGAGCCGAAGCAAGACCACGCCGCGATGCGGCTGGCGGGAGCGGAACACGCGCTCCCCGAAGTCCGTGTCGTTGGTGATCAGGATCCGGTTCTCACGGACAGCCATTGCAAGCACGCTGGCGTCGTCCAGGCCGCGGGCGCCTTCGTAAACCGAGAAGACGTCGTGCTGCTGGTCGCGCAGCCAGCTCGCTACGCGCGGTCCGGTGCACTCATCGACGAGGAACCGCACTCAGATCGCTTCCCGCACGCTCGGCAGGAACGACGTCTGCTCCAGGGAGCGGCTGGCAAAGAGCAGGCAGGCCTGGATGTCTTCGCGGGTCAGGCCCTCGTACTCCTCGAGGATCTCGTCCACGGTGGCACCGTGGGCGAGCAAACCCAAGAGGAACGGTACTGTGAGGCGAGTGCCGCGCACCACTGGCTTTCCGTCCATGATCTCGGCCTGGGCGGTGATGCGTTCGAGCAGGCTCTGGTCCGTCATGGTCTCCTCGACAGCTTCAGCATAGCAGGAGCGGGCGCCATCGAGCTGCCGCGGGAGCTCCGGAGCTCATCCCGATGCCTCGCCGGCGATCCCCGCCCGCTCCGTCGCGCTCGCGCCGCCCTGCGCGCCCTCCCGCTCCGCCCGCAGCGCCTCGGCGAACCGCTTCCGCGCCTCCGCCCCGCGCCGCTTCGCGGTCCGCTCCGAGCAGCCGAGCGCCGCGCCGATCGCCTGCCAGGTCCGCTCCTCGACGTGGTGGAGCACGAGGACCCGCCGCTCCTCGTCTTTGAGCCCCGACAGCGCGGCCTCCGCCGCGCGGATCGCGCGGCCGTACGTGGCGCGGAGCCGCTCGCCCTCCTCGCCCGGCGCCCGCAGCGCGCGGCCGGCCAGGCCGAGCACCGCGGCGGCGGCGACCTCGTCGGCCATCCCGTCGACCTGCGCGCTGGTCTCGGCGTCGCCGTCGGCGAGGACGTCGCTCGCGTCGTGCACCGCCTCGGCGGCGTCGTACGCGTCGTCGCGGGCGGCGCGCCAGTGCTTCGACTCCTGCCTCAGCGCGTCCGAGAGCGCGCCGTCGATGCGCCGCCATGCGTAGGCCGGGAAGGGGACGCCGCGGGCGGGGTCGTAGCCGAGCGCGGCCTCGTGCAGCGCCTGGAACGCGGCCGAGCGGAGGTCGTCGGCCACGTAGCGCGCCCGCGTGCGCCGGAGGAAGTGGTCGCAGAGCTGCTCGGCGAGGGGCACGGCCTGCGCGACGAGCGCCTGCTGGTCGGGGCTCAGCGGCCTCGCCGCCCGGTCGCCGTGGCTCATCGGGGGCGCCCTCGCCCGCCCCCTCGGACGGCGCTCGCCTTCTCCGCGAGCCGCAGCGCCGCCTCGGCCAGCGCCGTGGGGTCGCGCCTGTCGACCTCGCCGCTCGACGCGGGCGGCGCGCGCGGGCGGAGCCGGTCGACGAGCGGGGCGGCGACCGGGTGCGTCGCGAGGAACCGCGCGGTCAGCGCGCGCAGCGCTTCGAGATCCTCCGCGGGCAGGAGATCGGCGTAGGGGGCGACGGCGCGCGCGACGCGGGCCTCGAGGATCGGATCGCCGTCGTCGTCGGGTTCGGGGCGCGGGCTCGACATGAGACAGGTGCCTCGCGCCGCTCGCCGGCGCTGCGTGCGCCGGCCGGAGGCGCGATTTCTTCCCTCGAAGCTACCGTTCCCGGCGGAGGTCAACAAGGATAGAGAAGCGAGATGGCCGGGGCGTTGCGGCGTGGCGTGCTGCGAGGTGGGGTGTCGCGGGGTGGCGAGCGCCGATGATCTGCCCGCCCCCGGGGCGCTCTTCCAGGGGCGCTTCCTGATCGAGTGCCTCCTCGGGCGCGGCGGGATGGGCGAGGTCTGGGCCGCGCTCGACACGGCGCTGGAGCGGCCGGTCGCGATCAAGATCATCCACCGCGGGCTCGCGGGGGAGGCGCGCTACGCGGAGCGCTTCCTGCGGGAGACGAGGCTCGCCGCGCGGGTCGCGCACCCGAACCTCGTGCGGCTGTACGACGCCGGCAGGGCGGCGGACGGGCGGCTCTTCATGGTGATGGAGCGCGTCTCCGGCGTCCCGCTGCGGCGGATGCTCGCCGGCGGCGCGCGGCTCGATCCGGTGCGCGCGCTCCACTACGCCATCCAGATCGCGGACGCGCTCTCGACGGCGCACGAGGCCGAGCTCGTGCACCGCGACGTGAAGCCCGAGAACATCCTGGTGAGCGACGGCGTGCGCGCGCGGCTGCTCGACTTCGGCGTGGCGAAGGACGCGCGCGTCTCCGGGCTGACGCGGCAGGGGACCGTGGTCGGGACGTCACGTTACATGGCGCCCGAGCAGATCGCCGGGCGCGCCGTGGACGGGCGCGCGGACCTGTATGCGCTCGGCGTGGTGATCTACGAGATGCTGGCGGGCGCGCACCCGTATGCGGTGCTCGACGAGGCGTCGGGGATCGGGGAGACCGAGATCCTGGCTGCGCACGTGCACCTCGCGGCGACGCCCTTGCCGGAGGTGCTGCCGTCGTGCCCGGAGGCGCTGTGGCGGGCGGTGGCCGCGTGCCTCGCGAAGCGGCCGGAGGAGCGGTTCGCGCGGGCGGCGGAGCTCGCGGCGGCGCTGCGCGAGGTGGCGCGGGCGGTGGTGCCGGCGGAGCGGGCGCTGGAAGACGCGAGCGCGCGGCAGCTGCTGAGCGAGGCGGGGGACGCGGCGCGGGCGCGGGCGATCCGCGAGCGCGGGGGGACGGGTCGGGGGGAGGAAGGGGCGAAGGCGGAGCAGCGGGTGGCGCTGCCGGTGGGAGGCGCGGTGGCGGGAGGCGCGGCGGCGGGCGCGGATGCGCGGAGCAGGCTGGCGATGGCGCAGCGGTTCAGGGTGGAGCCGGCGTGGGGGCTGGGCGGGGCGAGCGCGGGGAAGGGGACCGGAACCGGGGGCGATGCGGCCGGGGAGCGGCCGCGTTCGCCGGCGCTGCCGGCGGAGGGCGGGGCAGCGGGCGTCGAGACGGCGGGGCAGGGAGCCGGGGCGGCGGCGGCGGCGGCGGGCGAGGCGGGGAAGAGCCCGCTGGCGAGCACCGAGCGGTGGGAAGGGGCCGCTGCGGCTGGGCCAGGGGAGGGCACGCTGGCGAGCACGGAGCGGTGGGAAGGGGCCGCCGCGGCTGGGCCTGGGGAGGGCACGCCGGCGAGCACGGAGAAGTGGCACGGGGCGGCCGCGATCATGGCGGGCGCGGCAGCAGGCGAGCGATTGGCGAGGACGGAGCCCTGGAAGGAGGCGAGGGGTGGCGCTGGCGCGATGACAGCGCGCGCGATGTCTTCGCGGAAGCGCTGGGGGATCGTCGTTGTCGGGGTGCTGGTGCTCTGTCTGGTGGCGCTTCTCGCCGTCGCCGTGATTGGAACCGTGAGGGGGTGAGGCGCCGTCGGGATCAGCCGACGGCTTCTCCGGCCAGCCGCAGCACGCTGACGCGCTGGTGACTCCAGGTGAGTGACGCGTGGCGATGGCCTCGCCGCGCAGCGCGCGAGGCCGGCAGGGCCGCGCGGGGTCGCGCGGCCCTGCGGGCGGTGGTGTCAGAAGGAGAAGCGCAGGTGGTCGACCACGTAGGTGCCTGCGTTCGTGGGGGCGTTGAGCACGAGCCGGAGCTGGCACTCGTTGTCCTGGGCGAGGAGCGCGAGACCCGCCGGAGGCACGGTGAAGCTGACGACGTGGGAGCCCGAGCCCTGCGGCAGCGGGACCGTGTTCGTCGCGACCTCCTGGTGCGACATGTTCGCTCCCATGCACTTCAGGAACATCGAGGCATCGCCCGACCAGCCGGGGTTGACCGGAGGCGGCAACACCACCTGGAGCTTCAGCGTCGGACCGAACGAGGCGAGCTCGCTGGTCGGGAACGACGTGCTCTCGATGACGGTGTAGTTCGAGACCGCGACCGACAGCGCCTTCGCCTCCGGCTGGCTCGGCGACTCGACGAGGCTCGCCGAGGTCCCCTGCACGACGTGCCAGGCGTCCTCGGTCTCGAAGCCGAAGATGCGATCGAGGGTGGTGACCGGCACGAACGGCCCGTCGTTCGCGGGCAAGCTCATCGTCCCGTTCCACTGGAGCCCCCCCATGAACCGCACGTTGTCGAACTGAAAGCAGTCGCCGTTCGCCGCGTCGGCCATGAGCGAGACCTGCAGGGTGGAGCCGCGGTCGGTCTCCTGGAGGGCGGCGAAGACCGGCTCGGGGAGCGTGAAGTGCGCCGTGACCCACTCGCCCGCGGGATAACCGGTCAGATCGAACTGCCCGGCGAACTGGGACACGGTGTCCTCGGGCCGATCATGGTAGTAGAGCTGCACGGAGCCCTGCCATGCCGGGTTCGGCAGGCCGGTGGGGATCCGGACGTCGAGCGCGAGGTGGCGAGAGATCCAGGTGAAGTCCTTCGGGGTGAAGGGCGGGCTCTCGAGCGTGCGGGAGCCCGAGGAGCACACCCGCTGCGACGTCTCGCCCACGGTCGCGACCGGGCTCATCGAGTTGCTGGCCGTGGTCGTCCAGGGGTCGTCCCAGCGGCCGACGAGGGCCTGGCCGGGCGACGTGGTGCGATAGGTCTTGGCCCGCAGCGACTTGATGTCCACGATGGCGCCGGCAGCGCCCGCGACGTCGATGGCGAGGGTGACCGGCTCCTGCGTCTGCTGGAGCGCCGCCAGCGTCGCGGCAGGGACGTTGAAGAGCACGTCCGTCTCACCCGCCGTCAGGACGTCGGCGAGCACCACGGTCGAGCCGAGCTGGACGGTGCCGGTCGAGGCCGCGCTCAGCGTGACCTTCAGCCGGGCGCTGCGGGTCGGGTTGCCGGTGACCGCGACGGAGAACCGCACCGACCCCGGCGTCCAGCTCGTCCCCTCGCGCGGGTACTCGCGGTGGATGCGGGCGCTGCCAGCGCCGTTCGGGGTGATGGTGAAGCCGCTGCCGTCGGCGTTGTGCGCGGCGGAGCCGGGCTGGGCGGGCAGCCAGCTCCCGTCGAACCGGACCTGGCTGGGCAGGTCCCCGTCGCGGTCCGGGTTCTGGTGGTCCCTCGAGTCGAGGATCAACGTCGAGTTCAGGTGCGGGTTGTGGATTGTGACGAGCCCGTCGCCCATGGCGCGCACGTACTCGACGTTCGTGAACTGGTAGTCCGCGTCGACCTGCTGGACCAAGAGCAGCGGGAAATCGATGACTTCCTGCGGCTCCTGCGGGTCGACCGCGCCCGCGGAGAGGCCACCGATCTTGTCAATCCACATCAGGGACTCCTCCTCCGAGATGCCGATGTCGAGCCGCTCGTCGCTCACCACCGTCTTGTAGGGGAGCATGTTGCCCTGCGCCGTCAGGCCGGCGTTCCTGGACACGACCGCGCTCAGGACCTCCGCGGCCGGGACGCCCACCTCCTCGGTGCCTGAGCCCCAGTGACCAGGGACGACCTCCCACAGACCGCCGTGCATGACGGGGAAGGAGACCAGGACGACGTGCAGGTTGCCGTCCGGCTTGGTGATCACCTTGGCCCTCGACCCGTTGTCGAGCATGACGACGTCGGTAGAGCCCCAGCCATCCGGCGTCTGCGCAGGCCAATCTGCATTGGGATCGAAGCCCAGCGTGACGTTCTTGTACACGGGCCCGTTGTTCGAGGTATAGCCGTTCCCCCTCATCATCGGCGTGAAGCGCTGGGCCTCGGGCACACCCCAGTTGCTTTGATCGTCCGGGAGCAGCAGCACGCTCGGCTTCGCGACGAAGTCGTGCGTATGCACCTTGTCCGCAGGCTCGAAGAACTGCTCGTGAGGTTCCAGCCCCGCGTTGACGAAGTGCTGGTGCCTGCCGCCGGAGCTGTTCAGGAAGCTGCTCGTGGAGAAGTAGTGCTCGGCCGCGGGCTCGTATCGCCATGACCCGGTCGTCCCGAGCGGCCACTCTTCTGGGTTGTTGCTCAGGTCACGCGCGATGGCGTCGAGGTCCGGGTCGCCCATCACGTTGGGCGCCGGGTAGCGCGCCGGCCCGTGGATCCGGTACATCTCCGTGGAGTAGCGCGCCGCGGCGCGCGTGTACGCGCCGAACCCGGGCTGTTCGTTGTCCGGCTTCAGCATGAAGTGGTGGATCAGCTCCGGCACCTGGTAGCCGCTGAGCGCGGCGTCGAGGGCGAACCCCCTGTACTGATCTCCGCCGTTCCACCACATGCAGTTGCGAGCCGTCTTCGGGCAGTCCGGATCATCGTTGAACGAATACACGCCCGTCAGGATACCGAACATGATCGGCGGGTAGTCGGCGGTGTACAGCTCCAGCCGGTCCTTGTACTCCCATTGACGTCGCATCGGGGCATAGCGCTTGCCGTGGTAGGACTGGAAGGCGACCATGGCGGCCGTGTAGTCCACGGCGTTGCGTGCGGCGGTTCGCACCTTCTTGCCTTCGGCGTTTCCCGCGAGCTGCATCAAGGCGCGCAGCGCGAGGCCCTGGTACGGGCGCGCGTTGGTCTCGAAGAAGCCGTTCTTCGTGATCCGTCCGAGGATGGCGAGCAGCGCTTGCTCGAGCTCCGTGCCGTCGTTGACGTACTTCTCCGGGCTCCGGTCGTAAAGGGCCTGGATGTCCGGATCTTGCCGTGGATTGTTGCGGATCCACTGGTTCGCCAGATAGATCCAGGTGTTGATCATGAGGACGTGGTTCTCCGTCTCGGGAACGGAGACGTGGAAGCCCAACAAATCCGTGAGTGGCGCTTCGTACACCAGCTTGCGCACCCTGTCCCCGGCGTACGGGATTTGGGGTGTGCAAAAAAGCTCGTAACGGCCGGGCGGGTAGGTGTTGTTCTCGTACTGGAGGAAGGATTCACAACCCGCCGGGGTCAGCCTCGTGTACTGGAGGAGCGCCTTGACGGACGCGTCTGTGAGCAGCGGCGTGTCCCCGAACGCGTTCAGCAGCGTCATCGCGCCCATGAGATGAAAATCGAAGTCCGCCTTCGAGCCGACGTCGTCATGCATGTGCGCGTTCTCGAGGAGCCAGTCCTCGACGTACTGCGGGAAGCAGTCCGGCGGCCTGAGAGCGTCCCCCGGGGGCAGGTGGACGAGCGCCGCGAGCCCCGCGGCGATGCGGCGGAAGCCCGTGATGGCCGCCCTATCCCAGCTTCCGAAGTTTCTGAAGTTGCCTTCGAACGTGCGCATCCACACCCGCAGCAGCTTCTGGAAGCGGTCGTCCATCTCGTCGTTGGCGTCCGCGATCGAGTCGGGGATGGGGTGCGACTCGCCTTGGATGATGCACACCTTGTCGCCGACGGCGATGTCGGTGATGTAGTAGTCCTCGTCCTCGGACCAGTCGCTGGTACCCCCTCTCCGGTAGGCAACGCCTGTGTCGAGGTCGTCGTAGACGCCCCACCTCGGGTTCGGGCTGTCGGTGCGCCCGAACACGAGCTCGCCCCGGCCATCCATATCCGTGTCGATGACGGCGACCGCGTTCGCGCCGACGTCCTCGCCCCACTCCTGACCGCGGGTGGTCTCGGAGATGCTCCCGTCGGCGTTCTTGCTGTAGATCACCAGCTTCGAGCGCTTGTCACCCGGGCTCCGCCCGATCACCAGCTCTTCCCGTTGATCATCGTTCATGTACCCGGAGCTGATGGAGATGGCCTGGAGGTCGCCGTCCCAGTTGCTGCTGCCGGGGTCGAAAGGAGCGCCGAAGTCGATCGGCATGAAGATCTGGTCGTGCGCGCCGGGGAAGACGAACACGCGCTGGTCGCCGTGATCTCCTTCCGCGATCGCCGCGAGGTCCCCCTTGCCGTCGCCGTCGAAGTCGAGGAACTTGACCCCGAGCACGAGAGTGTCACTGCCGAACACGCTCTCCCCCGCGCTGAAGACGGTGGTGAGCTCGCCGCTGCTATCCAGCTTCGCGACCTCGACGCGGAGCCCGAGGCCCCCGCAGAAGACACCGCACGGGCCGTCCCTGGAGATGGCGATCTCGGCGCGACCGTCTCCGTTGATGTCGCGCACGTCGAGCCCCGTCACGTAGTAGTCCGGCCCCCATTCCGGGTTCAAGCGCCGCTCGAGGATCGTCTGGAAATGGGGGGGCCCGCCGTCACGGGTGAAGTCATCCAGGATCAGCACCCTGGCCGCCACGTCGTCGGTCGCTTCGTTCAAGCCGACGACGACCTCGTCCTTGCCATCGCCGTCCAGATCGCCCGCTGCCAGGGCAGTCACGCCCTTGCTCGTGTCCCACTCGCCCAGCGTCGCGATCTGCTTGAACTCGTTGTTTTTGTCGTCGTACACGACGAGGCGCGGCTGGACGTCGCAGCCCAGCACGCAACTGCGCGCGTTGCGCCCCGCGATGAGCTCGAGGTCCGGATCGTCGTCGATGTTGGCGAACGTGATGGCCGTGGCGTAATAGGGCTCGCCGTAATCGTCGCCGCGCACGTTGAAGGAGTGGTCGCCGTCGTACACGAAGATCGACGGTTCATTTGCCGTTTCGCGATACCGCGAGACGGCAAAGAGCTGAGCTTCGCCTCTGCATTGAGCGCTCTGCGCATCGGCGGTGATTGGAACGCCGACCAGGACGATGGATCCAAGCAATATTAACCAGTGACGCATCGGTCTCCTTCTCTGGGCCTGCCGGCGGGCTGTGACGTGAAGGCGGCCCCTTCGCAGCAGCGCACCGCGAAAGCAGCGGCCGTGCCACTGCGAGCGCGCCTCCCGCAGAGCGCGGTGAGACGGCCGGCGAGCCGAAGCTCGCCCGCTTTTGCGACCCCGCGCATGGCGGCACGTGGCACGGTGTCACAAGGCACGAGGCACGAGGCACGTGGCACATGGCACGTGGTCGAAGGCCGCGTGTCACCCCGTGGCGGGCGCACAGGTTTCCAGCGTCGGGTGGAGGATGGTCTCGCCGCAGAGCGCGCGCGGCGCTCATGGGCGACGCCGCGCGGCGCGCGCCCGGCAAACCTCGACGTCTGCGAGGCGGCAGGCCCCGCCCGCGCGGCCTGCCCCGGGTCGGCAGAGCGCGCTCAGGCGCTTGCGGCGCTGGGGGAGCTCCGGCTAGATTCGCGCGCGCCAGCGCGCTCTCCGCCGCTGGCGCTCATCGCGCGCGAAGCGCTCATCGCCGCCGCGCTCCATCACCCGCTCTTCTGGACGGGGATCACAGGTCACGGGAGAATATCTTGTTTTCGTTCATCGCCGCCTTCAACCTGCCGGACGCGAGCGATCGCGATCCCGCCGCGTTTCTCCGCCGCACGGCGCTCCTCATCGGCGAGCGGATGCCCTCCGTGGGCCCGGAGCCCCGGATCGCGCTGGAGGTCTTGCCGGAGGTGGGCGGCGGGTGGGCGCTCCTCGCGCCGGAGCCGCGGCCGCGGCTCGACCTGCTCGATCAGGTGGTCACCGACACGCACGCCGTGCTGGTGTTCGGCGATCTGCAGGGCGAGTCCAGGGCGTCGCCCGCGAGCGCCGTCCTCCGCGCCTATAAGTCGGGCGGCGGGGGCGCGGTGGCCGCGCTCGACGGCAACTTCTCCGCCGTGGTCGTCGACCGCGCGGAGCGCACGGTCGCGGTGATCTCGGACCTGCTCGGCCGCCGGGCGCTGCGCACCCTGCACGCGGACGGGGTCCTCTACGTCTCTCCCCACGACATCGCGCTCGTGGCGACCGGGGCGTGCCCCGTCGAGATCGATCACGCCTCGGCGTGCTCGATCGTCGCCGCCGACTGGTCCATCGGCGGGCGGCCGCTGCTCGCGCGCGTCGAGCCGTGCGAGCCCTCGCACTGGCTGCGCCTGCGGGGCGGCCGCCTGGAGCGGCTCGCCGCGCCGCTCGGGCTGTTCGAGGGCCGCGTCGACGCCCGCGACGGGGCCGCGGTCAGCGAGCGAATCGACCAGATGGTCGACACGATGCGCGAGAGCACGCGCTTCGCCGCGGCGGGCTTCGACACGGTCCGGGCCGACCTGACCGCGGGCATCGACAGCCGCGCCGTCTTCGCGCTCGTCGCGTCGGTCGTGCCGGCGGAGCGCATCGTCGCCAAGACCTCGGGCGCGCCCGACAGCCTCGACGTGCGCGTGGCCGGGCGCATCGCCGCCCTCTCGGGCGTGCGGCACGAGCACCGCGAGCTGGATCTGCCCATCCACGATGACTTCAGCCGTCACGCGGATCTCATCGCGTTCCACATGAACGGCGACTCCAGCGCAAAGCGCGCCATCGACAGGTATCCGAGCTGGGACGACGAGCGCCCGCTGGGCTTCGACGGGGGAGGGGGCGAGATCTTCCGTGGCTACTACTATGCTCGCCCCGGCCAGTACCGGCGGGTGGCCGGCGCCGGCGCCGGCGACGTCGCGGCCTTCCTCGCCCGGAAGTGGCGCCGCCTGGCCGCGCCAGGCTTCCGCTCGCCCGAGCATCCGGCCGCCGTCCGCGAGCGCACCCAGGCGGTGGTCGAGGCGATGTTCCGGCGCTCGCCCGACGTGCACGACGTGCTCGATCAGTTTTACCTCTTCGAGCGGTATGGCCGCTGGGGCGCGCTCACGTCGCGCTTCTCCTGGTGGAGGAGCTTCAGCCCGTACGCGAGCCCGTCCGTCGTGCGGCTGGCGTTCAGCCTGCCCTCCCCGATAGGCATGCACGCGGGCTTGCACGACGCCATCGTGCGCCGCTTCTTGCCGCCCGCGCGCGGCATCCTCGTGAACGACAACGCCCTGCTCCGGCTCCAGGGGCCCGGGCTCGGGCGCATGGTCGCGCGCGATCTGCTCTATGTCACGGGCGAGCTCTGGCGAGCGGCGACCGCGTGGCGGGGCCGCTCGGCCAAGCGGCGCCGCTCGGTGGACGCCATGCGCGCCGATATGGTCGCGGGGCCGCTCCACGACTACGCGCGCGACGTCCTCGTCTCGCGAGACAGCATCGCCGTGGATCTGCTCGGGCACGAGCTCGCCGCGCGCCTGCTGGACGAGAACAGGGCGCGCCGGCAGCACCTGGAGACCCTGTGCAACCTCCTCGGCATCGAGCATTTCCGGCGGCTCGCCGCGGCCACCGCCGCGGCCGCGGCCGGGCGTTGACCGGCGGCGTCGCTGGCAGTCACGTTGCTGGACGTGCCGCCGATGGCCGCGGTGAAGACGACGGCCATGTCGCGCTCGTCGCGATGTTGCTGATGCTGTGCTGGAGGTCGAGGGCGAGAGGCTGCGCGAGGCGGCGCGCGGCGCTGACGTGAGCTCGTCGGGCTCAACCCGGGGCGTGGGCGGCAGGCCCGAAGCGGCGCCGCGCGATCTGGATATCGGCGCGGAAGCGCGACGTCAGCGAGCGCTCACTGGCAGACCCAGTAGTCAGGGAATGCGCTCGATTGCGGCGTGCACGCCGGAAGCCCTTCGAGGCTGCGGAAGTTGTTGATCTGGCTCATCCGGGTGCTGGAGATCCGCATGCCTCGCGCCTTGCCGCCGACCTCGGCGCAGTGATCGTCACCCGGCTTCTCCGAGTTGGAATGGATGCCGAAGATCCAGTTGGTGTTCCTGAGGAAATAGGGGCCGCCCGAGTCGCCTTCGCAGACTCGGATGTCGTCCGCGTCCGTGACGAAGTGCTCGGCACCTACCCAGTTCAACGAATCATTCATGAAGCGCATGACATCTTCGCCCGTGCCATTGTAGTGGTAGTAGCCCCGCCCGTAGAGCGTATAGGGCTCCGTGGAGCCGAGGTACCCTGCGTAGATGCCATCGGCGGCGTCGCTGGCCGTCACGTTCTGGAACGCGCCACCCGCAACCTGGGTGAAGACGACGGCCATGTCGGCTTGCGCGTCCCATCCGTGCTGCAGGCGTCGCACCCAGACACTGCGGTTCGTCGAGCATTTGCCGTTCGAGGGGGTGCCTGTCATGCAGCTCCAGGTGGTCCCGGTGCGCGCGTAGGATACCGAGACGTTCACAGACCCGATCAGCGCCGTGTTGAGCAGGTGGTCAAAGCAGTGAGCCGCGGTGAGGACCATGTGTCGACCGATCAGCGTTCCCGTGCAGAATCCCTCAGTCCCGTTTCCGATCTCCACGGCGCCGACTCCGCCGCCCTCCGTGCCGGCGCGGATCTCTTCCGCGTGGGTCCCGAGCGGCTCGTCGGAGAGGTCGGCGCTCGGACCTGCGGCGACGCACGCCGAGCCTGCCAGAGCGAGCAGCGCGCCGGCTGCGCCCGTGCGAGCCCACACGAGCCCAGCTCCTACCATCCCGCGGCAACCTTTCGAATCCTTGATGTCCGTCATTGGGGTTCTCGCCTTCGTCCTGAGTGGTTGTTCTTCTTCTCCGCTGCTCGCGGCGCGCAGAGCGACACACAGGGCTCGTCACCGAAGCCCGTGGGCCACATCGCTGGCCTTCGAACGCGGCCACATCGATGCTTCCGACATGCTCGGTCGGAGGGAGCCTCCGCCTGCAGCATCGGGATCATCGCGGGATACGCTTTACCCGGGACCGCCCGTCTTCCGCTGGATTACGATCCAGCGATGCAGCGGGTCAGATAAAGAGTACCGCTCAGGGGGCAGTGCAACGAGCGCGCCAGCTCAAACGCACGACGGATCCGGGAGCGCTGAAAGATTTTGACGGTCATTTCGCCCTGCGCTGGGTGACATGTCACGGCGCGGCCCCGTGACATGTCACCCAGCGCACCGTGACATGTCACGGTGGAGCGGGCCGCACGTCACGGCGGGTGGCTCATTGTCCGTCGCGTGGACGCGACACCCCTCCCCTGAAGGGGAACGTGGGCCGAGGCCTCCCGGATCTCCGCCGACACCGCCGGAGCGTCTCAAACGCGCGTCGCGGCGGATGAGCAGGATCGCGCCCGGCGCGGTAGCGGGCGCGCGCCCGGCGCGTTGCTGCTGAATCCGCGCTGGAGGTTGGCGGCGCGGCTGCGCGAGGCGCTGCACGGCTACACGCGGGCATCGTGGACGACGGCGCGGCGTTGCTCGCAGAGGACGCCGGCGCGCTCGGCCTGCCGGACGTCACCCCCGAGGCGCTGCTCGCGGCGCAGGCCGACCAGAAGTGCCTCGGCCGCGCGCGAGGCTCGGTCGCGCGCACCGTCTGCCGGTGCCCGTTCGAGCAGCGGCGGCAGGTCGCCGGCAGGGCGATGGCGACGCGCGGGAAGATCGCCCGGCGGAGGGGAGCTCGCGGACTGCGACGACCTCAGCGACCCTTGAGGGTGAGCTTCGTCGCGCTGCGCGACACGCCCTCTCGCGATGTTGCCCAGAGCGCCCGGCGCCGGCGACATCCGGCTAGTCAACGAGCCGCATCCGCTGGGGAGCGGGGATGCTCGCTGTTCTTTTTTTGGAGCCACCTTCGGGACTTGAACCCGAGACCTACGGTTTACGAAACCGTTGCTCTACCACTGAGCTAAGGTGGCACGCCTCGCGTCGAGGAGGCGCGCAGATTACCCACTCGTCCTACCGAGTCAAGCTCTTTTATTCGCGCCCCCCGTCAGCCCGGTCCCGCCCGCCGCCCGCCGCCGCTGCGCCCGCTGTCCTCGTCCTCGCCTCTGCTTCCCCGCTCCTCGGGCCCGCCGCGTCGCCGGCGCTCCCCCTCGCGAAGAACTCGCCCAGCCGCTCCGAGAGCTCCGCCGCCGCCGACCAGTGCATCATGTGCCCGGCGTCCGGCAGATCGACGTGCTCCGCGCGCGCGAGCTTCGCCACCCGCGCCGCCTCGTCCGGCGGGCGCCACCCGGTCGGCCCGCCGCTCACGACCAGCGTCGGGCACGCGATGCGCTCCAGGAACGCCGCGAACGCCTCCGCCTGGAACCAGAGCGGCGACGTCGTCCGGTGCATCGGATCGTACGCCCACGCGAGCCCGCCGCCGGGCTCCTCGCGCGTGAGCAGCGGCGCGCGCGTCGCGAGCACGTCGAGCGGCACGCGCGGGTGATGCGCCGCGAGCCGCGCGATCGCGTCCTGCATCGACGCGAGCCGCCGCGGCGCCCGATCGAGCCCCTTCATCTCGCGCAGCCACGTCTCCATGCGCGCGACGGCGACGTCGGGCCCGCGCGCCGGCGGCCCCAGGCCCTCGAGCAGCGCCAGGCGCTCGACGCGGCCGGGGCTCGCGCCCGCGTAGTACACCGCGACCGCGCCGCCCATCGAGTGGCCCACCACGCCGAGCCGCGCCGGCGCGAGCGCGTCGACGAGCGCCGCGACGTCGGCGATGTAGTCGGGGAAGTAGTAGTAGCTGCCCGCGCCGACGCGGCCGCTCCGGCCGAAGCCGCGGAGGTCGGGCGCGATCACGTCGTGCCCCGCCCGCGCGAGCGGCTCGGCCACGAGATCCCACGTGCTCCCCGCGTCGAGGAAGCCGTGGAGCAAGAGCAGCGTGAGGCCGGACGGCCGCGCGGCGTCGTCGCGAAAGCGATGGACGCACAGCTCCAGACCGTTGGTCTTCCAAATTTCGGACGTCCTACTCACCACGCGCGTGCTCTCGCGTGCAGGCGCCCACGTCAACCCCCCGCGCGCGCCGCGCGCCCGGCGCCGTCACCGCTTCGCAGGCGGCGCCGCAGGAGCTGCCGGGGGAAGCATCGTCCCCGTCGCCACCGGCGCGGCCGATCCCGCCGCCGCAGGCGGCGCGCCCGCAGCGCCCGGCGCCGCGGCGTCGGACCCGGCCGGCGCGGCGCTCGCCGACGCCGCGGGCGCCGCCGGGAGCGCGGCGCCCGTGAGCTGCGCGGCGTCCTTCAGCACCTCGTCGGCGTGCACGCCGGGATCGACGTCCGGGTAGACCTTCGCGACCTTGCCGTCGGGATCGATCAGGAACGTCACGCGCGCCATCGACCCGAGCCGCGTCGGCACGCCGAACGCGTTGGCCCACGTCTGGTCGGTGTCGACGAGGATGGGGAACGGCAGCCTGTGCTCGGTCGCGAACGCCTCGTGCGACTCGCGCGTGTCGGGGGAGACGCCGAAGATCTGCACGTTGGCCTGCTTGAAGCGATCCCACGCGTCGCGGAACGCGCACGCCTCCTCCGTGCAGCCCGGCGTCCCGTCCTTCGGATAGAAGTACACGACCACGGCGCGACCCCGCTGGTCGGACAGCCGCTGGATCGCGCCGTTCTGATCGGCGGCGAACACGTCGGGCGCCGTCGCGCCGACCGGGAGGAGCCCCTGTCCACCGTCGGGTCGCTCGGCCGCGCCACACGCGAGCAGCGAGACAAAGGCAAAGACGACAGCAACAACGACAAAAACGAGGGCAGTCGGGAAGCGTCTCTTCATCAGAGCGCCACGTTAGCACGCACTCGGTAGGATCGATCCGACGCTTCTGGTACGTTGCGCCGACAGGAGACCAGGCCGATGGCGATCTACGGAAACGGCAGCGGCGCCGCCCCCGGCGCGGTGCGCCAGGGCAGGGGAATCACCTACCCCGATTTCTCTTCGCCTACCGTGGATAAGGTCATGGTGGAAGAGCGTGCCGCCGGGCTCGGCAAACGAAGCATCAAGGGCCCGGCCAAGGTCGCCGGCCTCAAGCTCGCCATCTCCATGATGGACCTCACCACCCTCGAGGGAAAAGACTCGCCCGGAAAAGTCGAGCAGCTCTGCCAGAAGGCGCTTCGCCCTCACGAGCGCGCGGACATCCCTCCGTGTGCGGCGGTGTGCGTCTATCCGAAGCTCGTGCCCGTCGCCAGGCGAGCGGTCGCGGGCTCGACGGTCAAGGTGGCGAGTGTGGCGACCGCCTTCCCGAGCGGGCTGTCGACGCTCGAGGTCAAGCTCGCCGACGTGCGCCAGGCGGTCGAGCTCGGCGCCGACGAGATCGACATGGTGATCGACCGCGGCGCGATGCTCGCCGGCGAGGTCAACGCCGTGTACGACGAGATCGCCGCGACCAAGGAGGCGTGCGGGCGCGCGCACCTCAAGGTGATCCTGGAGACCGGCGAGCTCGGGAGCTACGACCGCGTCCGCAAGGCGAGCCGCATCGCGATGCTCGCCGGCGCCGACTTCATCAAGACCTCGACCGGGAAGGTCACCCCGGCGGCCACGCCCGCGGTGACGCTGGTGATGCTCGAGGCGATCCGCGATCACGCGCACGCGACCGGCCAGCGCGTCGGGATGAAGCCGGCCGGCGGCATCCGGACGGCGAAGCAGGCGCTGCACTACCTCGTGCTGGTCAAGGAGACCCTCGGCGACGCCTGGCTCACGAGCGACCTGTTCCGCTTCGGCGCGTCCACGCTCCTCAACGACGTGCTCATGCAGCTCGAGAAGGAGCGGACCGGCGCCTACCAGGGCGGCGACTATTTCAGCAAGGACTGACCGCGCGCGGTCGGGGCGCGCGCGCGGCCTGGCGTCGCGCGGCGTGGCCGGGGCCGATGTTCAACGCGCGGCCGCCGGCGTAGAGTGCGCGGCATGAGCGACAGGAGCACCGCCGCGGCAGGCGGCGACGGGGGCGCGCCCCGGGAGTCTGGCGTGGAGCGCGCCGCGCGCGACGCGAGCCCCGCGCGCGAGGCGGCCGTCGTGTTCGGCGACGCGTGGCGCTACGCGCCGGCGCCCGAGGGGCGCGACCACGTGAAGATCGCGCCGCGGTACGACCTCTTCATCGGCGGCGCGTGGCGCGCCCCGGAGTCGGGCCGCTACCTCGACAGCGTCAGCCCGTCGACCGAGGAGAAGCTCTGCGAGTTCGCCGAGGCCTCCGAGCGCGACGTCGACCTCGCCGTGCAGGCGGCCCGGGCCGCGTACGAGAAGCACTGGTCGCGCCTGCGCCCGCTCGATCGCGGCAAGTACATCTACCGCATCGCCCGCGCCCTCCAGGAGAAGTCGCGCGAGCTCGCGGTCGTCGAGTCGCTCGACGGGGGCAAGCCCATCAAGGAGTCTCGCGACGTCGACCTCCCGCTCGCGGCCGCGCACTTCTTCTACTACTCGGGCTGGGCCGACAAGCTCGAGCACGCCTTCCCCGGGCGGGACCCGCGGCCGCTCGGCGTCGCGGGGCAGGTGATCCCGTGGAACTTCCCGCTCCTCATGGCGGCGTGGAAGCTCGCGCCCGCGCTCGCGGCGGGCAACACGTGCGTCCTCAAGCCCGCCGAGACGACGCCGCTCACGTCGCTGCTCCTCGCGAAGATCATCGAGGAGGCGGACCTGCCGCCCGGCGTCGTCAACGTGGTCACGGGCGCGGGCGCGACGGGCGCCGCGGTCGTCGGCCACCCCGGCGTCGACAAGGTCGCGTTCACCGGCTCGACCGAGGTCGGCAAGCGCATCCAGCGCGCGCTCGCCGGCACCGGCAAGCGGCTCACGCTGGAGCTCGGCGGCAAGGCCGCGAACATCGTCTTCGAGGACGCGCCGCTCGATCAGGCGGTCGAGGGGATCATCGGCGGCATCTTCTTCAACCAGGGCCACGTCTGCTGCGCGGGCTCGCGCCTGCTCGTCGAGGAGAGCGTCCACGACGCCCTGCTCGTCAAGCTGCGCGAGCGCATGGCGACCCTGCGCGTCGGCGATCCGCTCGACAAGAACACGGACGTTGGCGCCATCAACTCGCGGGCGCAGCTCGAGAAGATCCAGGAGCTCGTGGCCGCGGGCGAGCGCGAGGGGGCCGCGCGCTTCTCGGTGAGCTGCGCGCTCCCGGAGCGCGGCTACTGGTTCGCGCCGACGCTGTTCACGGGCGTCGCGCAGTCGCACCGGATCGCGCGCGAGGAGATCTTCGGCCCGGTGCTCTCGATCCTGACCTTCCGCACGCCCGAGGAGGCGATCGAGAAGGCGAACAACACGATGTACGGGCTGTCGGCCGGCGTCTGGACGGGCAAGGGCTCGAAGAGCTTCTGGGTCGCGCAGCGGCTCCGCGCCGGCGTCGTCTGGGCGAACACCTTCAACAAGTTCGACCCCAGCTCCCCGTTCGGCGGCTACAAGGAGAGCGGCTTCGGCCGCGAGGGCGGGCGCCAGGGGCTGCTCGCCTACCTCGAGGTGGACTGATGGCGCTCGGCAACGGCGAGGCGGGCGCGCGCGTCGGCGTGCGCAAGGCGTACAAGATGTTCGTGGGCGGCGCGTTCGTGCGCTCGGAGTCGGGGAGGTACACGCAGGTGCGCGATCACGGCGGCGCGGGCGCGGTCGAGAACATCCCGCGCGCCTCGCGCAAGGACGGGCGCGACGCGGTGGTCGCGGCGGCCGGCGCGCTCGGCGGCTGGTCGTCGCGCTCGGCCTACAACCGCGGGCAGATCCTCTACCGCCTCGCCGAGATGCTCGAGGCGCGGCGCGCGGAGCTCGCGGCCTCGCTCGAGCGCGGCGGCCTTGACGCCGGCGCCGCCGAGCGCGAGGTCCTCGCGTCGATCGATCGCGCCGTCGCGTACGCGGGCTGGGCCGACAAGTACCAGAGCCTCTTCGCGAGCCTGAACCCCGTGTCCGGCCCGCACTTCACCTTCACGGTGCCCGAGCCGATGGGGGTCGTCGTCATCGCGGCGCCGCCGCGCCCCGCGCTCCTCGGCCTCGCGGGCGCGCTCCTGCCGGTGATCACCGCCGGCAACACCTGCGTCGTGCTCGCCAGCGAGGCGGATCCGCGCACCGCCCTCGTCTTCGCCGAGGCGCTCGCCACGAGCGATCTCCCGGGCGGCGTCGTCAACCTCCTCACCGGCCAGCTTGCCGAGGTGCTGCCGCACCTCGCCGCGCACATGGAGGTCGCCGCGCTCGATCTGCACGGCGTGGACGCGGCCCTGGCGAAGCGCCTCGAGGAGGCGGCCGCCGCCAGCGTCAAGCGGGTGCGGTCCCGCTCGCTCGGCGAGGCGGAGTGGTTCGACGAGCGGGCGGCGACGTCCCCGCGCTGGATCGAGCGGTTCGTCGAGCTGAAGACGATCTGGCACCCGGCCGGGCCGTAGCGCGGGCGAGGTCAGCTGCGCGCCGCGCGCCGCTCAGCGGCCGAGCACCATCCCCGTCTGCAGCGTCCGCCCGGCGACGAGATCCGCGGCCGCGAGCGGCTTCCGCCCCTCGGCCTGCGCCCGCAGGATCTGGATCGCGCCGTCGCCGCAGGCGACGATCACGATGTTGCGGCCGGCCATCACCACGGTCCCCGGCGGCGCCCCGTCGCGGTCGGCCTCGCGCTCGACGCGCGCGGCGAGCACCTTGAGCGCCTTGCCCTCGATCGTCGTGAAGGCGCCTGGCCACGAGGTCATCCCCCGGATGTGGTCGTGGATCTGCCGGGCGCTCCGGTCCCAGCGGATGCGCCCGTCCTCTTTCTTGAGGAGCGGCGCGTGCGTCGCCGCCTCGTGATCCTGCGGCGTCGCCTGGAGCTCGCCGTCCACGGCGCGGCGGAGGTCCTCGCGCACGACGCGCGCCGCGAGCGCCCCGAGATCGACCGCGAGCTCGTCGGCGGTCGTGTCGGGGCCGATCGGGATGCGATGGATCGCGTAGACCGGCCCCGTGTCCATGCCCTCGTCCATCTGCATCAGCGAGACGCCCGTCTCGGCCTCGCCCCCGGCGATCGCCCAGGTGATCGGCGCGGCGCCGCGGTAGCGCGGCAGGATCGACGCGTGCAGGTTCATGCAGCCGCGCCGCGGCCCATCGAGCACCGCCTTCGGCAGGATGCGCCCGTAGGCGATCACGAGCGCGACGTCCGCGGCGGCGTCCTTCACCCACGCGGCGAACTCGGGCGTGCGGATCTTCTCGGGCTGCACCACGGGCAGGCCGAGCTCTCCGGCCTTCACCTTGACCGGCGGCGCCTTGAGCTCGAGCCCGCGACCGGCCGGCCGGTCGGGCTGGCAGACGACGCCGACGACGTCCGCGATCGACGCGAGCGCCTCGAGCGAGGGCACGGCGATGGCGGGGGTACCGAAGAAGAGCGCGCGCACGCCCTAGCTTCTAGCAGGAGCGGCGCCCGGCACGGCCGCCTTCTTCATCGCGATCGCGCCGACGCCGCCGCGCGGACGTGGCTCAGGGCGGCGCCGCCGGCCGCCCGGCGTCGTCGTCCTTCCCGCGCGCCGCTGCGCCGCGCGGATCGGCGCAGCAGCGGAAGCCGGTCTCGTAGAACACGAACTTCGGGTCGTGCGCGTCGTTCGTCCCGCGGCAGCCCGTCCACGGCTTGGCCCAGAAGCCGCCCATGAGCGCGCCCGGCCACCGCCGGCCGCGGCGCGACGCGACCCACTCCTCGACGTTGCCCATCATGTCGAAGATGCCGAACGACGAGGCGCACCCGGGGTACGAGCCGCTCGGGGCGCCTTGCCAGAGCCGCTCCACCTCGCGCCGCGCGACGTCGCCGGAGGCGCCGAGCTTCCGCTCGTCGACCGGCCGCCACGCCTTGCCGCTGTTGCAGACGGCCCTGTCCACGCGCCAGCCGTAGACGAGCGGGCGCCGCTCGGGGCCCTCGCACGCGAGCTCCCACTCCTGCTCGGCGCACACCCGCTTGCCGCGCGCCGCGCACCACGCGGTCGCCATCTCGAACGACTGCATGACGAGCGGCTTCGCCCCCCGCTGGTTCGGCGCCTCGAACTGATCCATGCACACCGCGATCTCGGTCGTCGGCCCCTCCTCTGCGGTGATCCCCTCCCAGTAGGCGAAGCAGTGGGTCGCCTTGCCGCTCTTGACCGGCTCGACGCAGACATGCTGGACGTCGTCATGGTGGGTGCCGGTGACGAGCCGCATGTCCGGCGGGCACGCCGGGCTGGGCCCCGGATCGAGGGACGGCGCCGCTGGCAGGCTGAGCATCGCGAGGGCGAGCGCGCCGAGGCCGAGCAGGGGATCGATCATCGTTCGCGAGGGCTCCGGTGTCGCTCCGCGCCGGGCGCCGCCGCGGCCGAGCCCGCGTCGCGGCGCGACGGCGGGGGACGGTGGGGAGACGATGCGCCTCTCGTCTGACGCGGTGGGCGACGCGGTGGGCGACGCGGTAGGCGCCGCGGTGGGCCCTGCGCCGCGTCGCCGCGCCGCCCGACAAGCGAGCGCTGCAGGTCGGAGCTGACCCGCAGAATATCCCCATTCAAAAAAATGGCCAGGGCTGTGGCACGCGGCATGCGCCGTGTCTATGGTGAGTTCCCGTAGCCTCGCGGGCTGTCTTCCACCAGAGCTGCCAGCAGGGCTCCGCGTCGCACCGTTCGCATCCGTCTGGATGCAAGCCAGGATGACCGGGGCGCGCGCCCGCCGCGCGACCCGGCGTCAGGTTGATGAAGGGGTTTACCTCCCCCGGTCGGGTGCCTAGAGGAGATCGCCATGTCCGAGAAAAAGAACCCGCCGATGCCGCCGCGCTCCGAGGAAGAGGTCGTCTTCGGCGACGAGCTGCCGGTTCTGCCGATCCGCAATGCGGTCCTGTTCCCGGGCGCCGTTGCGCCCTTCGATGTCGGCCGCGAGAAGTCGGTCGCGCTGGTCGAGGATGTCGACAACCTTCCCGGCCCGGTCATCGCGATCTTTGCCCAGCGCGATCCGTCGACCGACGATCCCGGCGCCGAGGATCTGTACCCCATGGGCTGCGCCGCGCGGGTGCTGAAGGCGCTCAAGCACAGCTCGGGCAACTACTCGCTAATCCTGCAGGGCCTCACGCGGATCCGGCTCGACACCGTCACCGCCCACACGCCGTACCTGCGCGCCAAGATCCGCCGCATGGATGAGCCGGCGACGGAGGACGTCGAGGCCGAGGCGCTCGCGATGAGCCTGCGCGACATCGCGAAGCAGGTCATCCAGCTGATGCCCGAGCTCCCGCGCGAGGCGGGCTCGCTCATCGACTCGATCCAGGCGCCGGGCGCGCTCGCCGACCTCGTCGCGGCGAACCTCGACGCGCCGGTCGAGGAGAAGGCGCAGCTCATCGAGACGATCGACGTGAAGGAGCGCATCCGCAAGGTGCTCCGGCTGCTCACGCGGCAGCTGGAGATCCTGAAGATGCGCGAGCGCATCAACTCCCAGATCAAGGAGGAGATGGGCAAGAACCAGCGCGAGTACGTGCTCCGCCAGCAGCTCAAGGCCATCAAGGAGGAGCTCGGCGAGGACGACGGCGATCAGGGCGACCTCGACGGGCTCGAGGATCGCATCGCGAAGGCGAACCTGCCGACCGAGGCGGAGACCGTCGCGAAGAAGCAGCTGAAGCGGCTGCGGACGATGCAGGTCGGGTCGGCCGAGTACACCGTGGTGCGGACGTACCTCGACTGGATCCTGGACGTGCCGTGGACGCAGTCGACGCAGGACAACCTGGACATCGGCAGCGTCCGCAAGGTGCTCGACGAGGACCACTACGGCCTGGAGAAGGTCAAGAAGCGCATCCTCGAGTACCTCGCGGTCCGCAAGCTGAAGCAGGACAAGAAGGGCCCGATCCTCTGCTTGCTCGGGCCGCCCGGCGTCGGCAAGACGTCGCTCGGCCGGAGCATCGCGCGCGCCCTCGGCCGCAAGTTCCACCGCGTCTCGCTCGGCGGCGTGCACGACGAGGCGGCGATCCGCGGCCACCGGCGCACCTACGTCGGCGCGCTGCCCGGCCAGATCATCCAGGGCATGAAGAAGTCGGGGACGATCAACCCGGTCTTCATGATGGATGAGGTCGACAAGATCGGGCACGACTTCCGGGGCGACCCCTCCGCGGCGCTGCTCGAGGTGCTCGACCCGGAGCAGAACAACACGTTCGCGGATCACTACCTGGAGATCCCGTACGACCTGTCGCACGTGATGTTCGTCGCGACCGCGAACGTGGCCGATCCGATCCCGCCGCCCCTCCGCGACCGCATGGAGATCCTCGAGATCCCGGGCTACACGCGGAAGGAGAAGCTCGCGATCGCGCGGCAGCACCTGCTCCCGAAGCAGCTGTCCGAGCACGGGCTGACGACCGACCAGCTCGAGGTCACCGACAAGGCGCTGGAGGAGATCATCGATCACTACACGCGCGAGGCCGGCGTCCGCTCGCTCGAGCGGCAGATCGCGGGCGTCATCCGCGGCGTGGCGGTGAAGGTCGCGGAGGGCGACACGCAGAAGCGGCGCGTCGACAACGAGGACGACCTGCACGAGTTCCTCGGCCCGGCGAAGTACACGAGCGAGGTCGCCGAGCGCACCGCCGAGAGCGGCGTCGCGACGGGCCTCGCGTGGACGAGCGTCGGCGGCGAGATCCTCTTCATCGAGGCGACGCGGATGTACGGCACGGGCAAGCTCCAGCTGACCGGCCAGCTCGGCGACGTGATGAAGGAGTCGGCGCAGGCGGCGCTGTCCTTCGTGCGCAGCAACGCGGCGAGGTACGGCATCGCGAAGGACTTCCTCGAGAAGAGCGACCTGCACATCCACATCCCCGCCGGCGCGATGCCCAAGGACGGGCCGAGCGCGGGCGTGACGATGTTCACGGCGCTCGTCTCGCTCCTCACCGGGGTCAAGGTCCGCCACGACGTCGCGATGACGGGCGAGATCACGCTCCGCGGTCGGGTGCTCCCGATCGGCGGCCTGAAGGAGAAGGTGCTGGCGGCGCACCGCGCCGGCATCAAGCGCATCATCGTCCCCGAGCGCAACCGGGCGGATCTCGAGGAGGTCCCGAAGGAGGTCGTGGACGAGCTGCAGTTCTTCTTCGTCAGCCGGATGGAGCAGGTCCTCGAGGCGGCGCTCGAGCGGATGCCCGAGCCCGCGCCCGCGACCGAGGAGTCGAAGGACGGCGAGAAGAAGGACCTGGAGAAGTCGGAGAAGAGCTCGATCGCGAGCAACTGATCCGGGGGCGATCGCTCTGCGGTCGGTCTGCGAGGCGCCGCGCGGCTTGGATGCGCGGCGCCTTTTTCGTCAACCCTTTCGTCAAGAGGGGCGAGCGGCTCGTCGCGCGCCGCGCCGGGAGCCGCGGGCGTGCGCGCGCTTGCCGCCGGCTTTCGTCTCGACGGATGTCAAGCGAATCGGTAGCCTCGTGGTCGCATGAGGCCGTGCCCGAACTGCGCGTGGATGCTCAAGGAAACCGACGCTGCCTGCACGATGTGCGGCGCGAGCGTGGCGGGTGCTGCGCCTTCAGCCTCCGGTCCGGTCGCGCCTCCGCCGCCGGTGCAGGGGGGCGCGGGCGCCTACGCTCCGCCTGGCCCGCCGGGCTATCCGGGGCAATCGGTCGCCTCCGGGTACGGCGGTGCGGCGCCGCAGGGGTACGGCGCCGTGGGCGGCGCGCAGGGGGCGTACCCGCCTCCTCCTCAGGTCGGGGTGGGGGGTGGTCTCGCGGCGTCGCCGGGAGGCGTCCCCTTCTCGAGCGGCGTGGACTCTCCGTTCCCGGTCTCTCCATGGGCGCGCGCGGCTCCTTCGGCGGGGCTCACGTCGCAGCCATCGTCGCCTCCGATGAACCAGCCGGGCGTCATGCCCGCCCAGCCGCCGCTGGCGTCGCCGATCCCGGGCATCGTGCCCGGCGCGTCGATGGGCGGCGCGATGGGGCAGCCGGCCGCGTCGCCGGCGCCGGTCTTCGGCACGCCCCCGCAGATCGTCGCGCAGCCGCCGATGGTCGTGCCGACGGCGACGCCGGGGATGGTGGCGCCGCCGCCGCTGGTGCAGGGCGGGGGGGTGGCGCCGCCGCCGCTGGTGCAGGCCGGGGCGGTGGCGCCGCCGCCGCTGGTGCAGGGCGGGGGGGTGGCGCCGCCGCCGCTGGTGCAGGCCGGGGGGATGGCGCCGCCGCCGCTGGTGCAGGCCGGGGTGCCTGCGGCGGCGCAGGGAAGGGCGCCGGCGATCGTCGCGCCGCCGCTGGTGCAGGGCGCGGTGCCGGCGGCGGTGCAGCCGGTCCCGGGGCAGCCGTCACGCGTGCTCGTCGGCTTCCTCGTGACGTTCCAGAACGACCCGGGGGGCAGCTTCTGGCCGATCTATAGCGGGCGCACCCAGGTGGGGCGCGCCGGGGCGGATCCGACGACGGAGATTGGGCTGCCCGACGCGAGCGCCTCGTCGCGGCATGCGTCGCTCCACGCCGACCCGACGACGGGCCAGGTCTTCATCGAGGACGACGGCTCGCGCAACGGCACCTTCGTCAACGAGCAGCGCCTCGGGCAGGGCGAGCGCCGGCAGCTGCGCGACAACGACCGGCTGCGGCTCGGGAGCACGACGTTCGTCGTGAAGGTGCTGGTGGCGTGAGCGGAGCGGGGCTGGGCGCTGCGTCGCAGGCCCAGCCCTCCACGGAGCTCACTGTCCGCCCGTGCCGCCTGCGCCACCGGTGCCGTCGGTGCCGCCTGCCCCGCCTTCGCCGGCCGGGGCCGCCTGGCACACCTTGAAGCGGGTCATCGGGTCGACGTCACATATCCCGGACGTGCAGTCCGTGTTGGCGACGCAGGACTGCCCATCCCCGCAGGGCTTACCGCAGAGAGTGCCGCCGCAATCGATGTCGGTTTCCAGGCCATCCTTCTCGCCGTTGGAGCAGAGCGGCGCGGCCGGTGGGATCAGGCAATTGAAGTACTCGACCACCGCGGCGGGCGTCTCCTTCACGATACCTTCATTGTCGGTCTCCGGATCGATCGGCGGGTAGTGGACGCGGAAGCTGATGAATCCGGCGTACTTCTCCACCTCCTCAGCGTCCGTCAGGTCAGCCTTCGGCGGAGGCTGAAGGCCAGCGCTCGACTCGAGCACCGCCCTCGGCAGCAGTTGATCGAAGCCGCCGCACTCCCGTTCGGCGGCGTCGATCCGGTTGAAATGGTGCGACGTCCCGTCGGCGCAGCTCACATCGAGGATGTCCCGGCCCTCCGGTGTCGTGATCGAGACAGTCCCGCCGTGCACGCTGAGAACCTCGGCGCTGCTGCCGCTGCCGCTGCCGCCGGCGCCGCTGCCGCCGCCACCGTCGCTGCCGCCACCCTCGTTATTGCCGCTGCCATCCTCGCACTGCGGGAGCATGGCGCTGCCGCCGGTGCCCCCGGCGCCCCCGGCGTTCTCGGGCTCACCGCAAGGATTGATCGTCACGGAGTAGGTGAACTCCCCAGCGTACGTGAACGATCCGCACTCCTGCGCCTGGGCGTCGATGCGCTTGAACGAGACGCTCGTCGGGGGGAACGCCGCGATGTCGAGCGGCGGATCGAAGATGACCTGCCCGCCACCCTCGAGGAAGCACACGTCGAGCTTCTCACGGGTCGCGAAGCTGCCTTTCGGCCCATTCCCCGCGCCCGGAGCGCCGCACCTGTCGTTGATGTCGTCGTGAAAGGTCGCGTAGCAGCTGTTCTGATCCCTGAGGAACGCGCAGATGTTCTCGAACTCCTCGCCGCAGCCGGGCACGGTGACGGCTGCGGCCACGAGGAGCGGAGCGACGGCGGCGGCGAACAAGACGTAACGGCGCATGGGCGCAGTCTACGCGGACTCCCCGCAGGTGGGCCAGATCCGCAGAGGTCGCCAAGGCACGGCGGCGCCGGGGGGCGCCTCGGCCTCGCGTCCGCGGTCGGCTCGCCTCAGAGCTCGGCGTAGGGCCCGGGGACCACGTACGCGTCGTCGTTGCCCGCGTACGTGAACACCCCCCAGCAGACGAGCTTGTACTTGATCGCGAACGCCATCGCCTCCCGCAGGCTCGCCTTGGGCGCCAGCACGGCGAGGTTCGAGCGGCGGACGCCCCACCAGCCGGGCCCGTGCTGCAGCACCGCGTCGTGGAGGTCCTTCGTCGCGCGCTCCGAATCCTCGAGCACCGCAAGGCGCAGCCGGACGAACGACTTGTCGCTCGAAGGGAAGTCGAACCAGTACAGGTTCGACCTCGCCTGCTTCGGGGCGATGCTCCCGGCGCCCTGCGCCGACAGGAAGCGCGTGAGGTCGTCGGGCGCGAGCTTCTGCGTCACCGGGTGCGTGTCGACGCCCTGGCACGTCTCGGGGCCCACCTTGAACTTCCCGAGCGTGAGCGGCGGCTCGCGGCCGTTCTCGGGCGTCAAGAGGTACCTGTCGATCTCGGGCAGATCGCCCGGGTACTCCACGCCGGCGTCGATGCCGCTGCACGCCGGGAGCCCCAGCGAAAGCGCGAACGCCGCCGCGAGCGCGGGGCGCCCTGGCGCGCGGCTCGGCGCCGGACGTCCGTGGGCGGGGCTCCTGCGGAAGGGGGGGCTCGGCGCGCTCGCCGCCGGTGCTCCGGCGGGCGCGCCCTTGCGGCTCGGTTTGCTTTCGTTCGACATGGCTCTCTCGCGGCACCTGGGGCGTCGCCTCGATCGGCGGGCGCAGCGCTGCCCGGGCCGGGCAATCATTCAATGCCGGACGCCCCGAGGGCAAACTCCTCTGCGAACATTTGGCTGGCGCGCCCCCGCTGGCCTAAAGTTCGCCCGATGAGGCACCTCGGAACGCCGATGCTCGCGCACGTCCCCGCCCTCCGCGCAGGGCTCGCGGCCGCCGCGGGGCGCGCCGGAGCGGCCTGCGCCGCCGCGGCCATGATCGCGCTGCTCGCCGGCTGCGGCGGGTCGCCCGCCGCCCCCAGGCAGGACGAAGTCTTCTATCTCCACGGCGCCAGCGGGCTGCTGAGCAAGGACCAGAGCTTCGAGGTGTACTTCCCGCCGCTCGACGCGCCGGCCACCGACCGGGTGCCGCGCCGGATCGGCGTGGGCCTCATGAACGGCGACGTCCGCATCAGCCGCCCGATGGACTGGAACGTCGGCGGCGCCGACTACACGCCCGAGCGCCGCTTCATCACGTACCAGTCCCCGCGCCAGTTCCTGTTCTCGATCTACGAGCGCATCGACAGCCCCGAGGACCCGTGGCCCGACGTGCTCAAGCGCTACGAGGCCGACCTGGAGGAGCAGGGCGCGGAGATCCTCTCCGGCCGCGCCCCGGTGGCCACCGCGAACACGCAGGGGCGCAGCTACCTCGTCAAGGCGAAGATCCCCTCGAAGCCCGTGTCCGAGGCCTTCGCCCACGAGATCCTCGTCCGGAGCCCCCGCCGCGTCCTGCTCGTGCAGATCGTGCACCACGAGAACATCGACGCGAACGCCGACGAGATCACGGCCGCGCTGCAGAGCCTCACCGTGTACTGAGCGCCCGCCGCGCGCCCCCGTCACATCGGCGGGGGCTCGCCCCGATCCTCGTCGTCCTCGTCGTCGCCGCCCGCGAGGTGCTTGTCGTCGAGGGGGATCGTGATCACGAGCCGCTCCGCCGCGGAGCCGCCGATCCACGCGGTGCGCTTGAGCGTCGAGGCGCGCGGCGAGCCGAGCTGGAACCGCGGCGCCTCCTCCGTGTCCACGTGGATCTCGAGCATCACGTCGTGGATGCCCGGCGTGAACGTCTCGATGATGCCGCGGACGAGCTCCTGACGCTGGCCGCCGGGCAGGAACGAGAGGTACTCGTCGTAGCCGACCGGCCCGAGCACGACCTTGTAGCGGCCCGACCCGTCGAACACGTAGCGCCCCAGCGTCAGGCTCTCGCCGAGCTGGTGGTTCATCACGCCGAGCTTGTTCCTGAACGGCTTCTCGATCTTCGTCCAGTGGCCGACGAACTGCTCGATCTTCACGCCGATGTCCCCGAGCATCTCGGAGAGCACCGTCTCGAGGTTCCGCGCCGAGCGCGACTTCGAGGCGAGGATCGGCGCGTACCGGAGGAAGAAGAAGCGGTCGAGCGGCGTCTCGTAGTCGCGGAACCCGTCGAGGCCGACCGCGCAGAGCATCCGGCGCGAGAACGGATCGGCGCCCTGCTTGCGGTACGTGACGGGCAGCCGGTACTTGGTCCACGCGCGGTAGAGCAGCGACAGGAGCCGGTGGTGGAGGACGTCGAGGAGCTCGCGGACCGGCTGCGGCCCGCCCTGGTAGTCGGCCAGCGCGATCTGCTCGATGAAGTACGCCGGCAGCGGCGACACCGAGCCGTACAGGCCGAGGAACGTGGTCGAGACCCGCGCCCGCTGGACCCCGTCCGCGTACTTGACCGGCGCGAGCTCGCTCACGTCGCTCGACGCGAAGACGAGCGACGGATCGCCGCGCAGCCGGATGCGCTCGTCCTGCACCGGCCCGAGCTGGCCCACCGGCGGCGCGGCGGGGAAGAGCCGCTCGAGCAGGTAGACGAGGCGGTAGTACGAGAAGCGCGGCGCGGTCTCCGCGAAGCGCCGGAGCGCCTCCAGCGCCGCGGGGTCGGCGGCCGCGGCGCCCCTCGGCGCGGCCGCCCTCAGATCAGCGTCAGGCTGCCGCTCTTCGGCTCCCATTTGTGCACCACGCGTGTGTTCGTGCCGGTGACCGTCAGCTGCGTGAACGAGTTCAACGAGACGTAGGACCCGAGCATCTCGTTGAGGATGCTCGCGAACAGGTACATCTCGCCCTCGCCGACGAACCCGCCCTCGTCGAGCTCGACGTCGACCGCGACGCCGCGCACCGGCGCGCCCCGGTACAGCCGGTCGGTCGGCCGCACCCGGATCGACTTCATCGCGGCCAGGCGGAGCTGGTTCGCGCGCGCCGCCTGGCGATCGACGATCGCCTGGAAGTTGTAGAGATCGACGGTCGCCCGGAGCACCTCGAGATCGGTGATCGAGCGGTAGCTCATCGCCATGTGGGCCAGCACGCGCCACTGCAGCTCGCGCCCGATCGGCGGCGGGAGCGGCGCGGTGACGCCCGTGAGGTTCGTGAAGCTCGCCACCGCGGGGGAGGTCGCCGTCGGCACCCGCAGATCGCCGAGCTTCAGCTGCGCCGGCAGGCGGCGGTTCGTGCTCGTCGCCTCGATGCTGATCACGTCGAACTCGGGGAGCGCCCCCGCGTCCTGCGGCGAGCCGAACGACAGGTACATGTCGATGCCGTCGCCGATCGCGGCCGGGCGGAGGTGCGTCTGGTAGAAGATCGTCCGCGCGGCGGCCTCGGGATCGAGCTCGTGCTGGAAGCTGAAGAACGAGGGGATCTCGACGCGCTGGCTCGTGCGGCGGGCGATCCCGACGACCTTGTCGATGCTGTGGATCTCGAAGGCCGCGGGCGTCGCGCCGGCCGGGCGGCACAGGTACTCGTGCTTGGTGGCCTCGGGCTTGATCGGATCGCTCGTGTGTTCGAACAGGTTCACGACCGGCGAGCAGAACAGCCGGAGGTTCTCCCGGCTGACGCGGGTCCCCGGCGGGAGCCCGTCCCTGAACTGCAGCAAGATCGCGAACCGGTCGGAGATCCGCTCCGCCGAGAGCGCCTGGAGGCCGGTCACCTCGAAGAACGCGAACTTCTGCGGGAGCGTGAAGAACTCCTGCAAGAGCCGGAAGCCCGGGTAGACCGTCTTGGGATACGGGATCAGCGCCTCTTCGTCGGTGAAGCCGGTGAGCCGCACGGCGCGCCCCGGGAGCGACGCGATCGTCGTGTCGCGCCCGGACGCGTCGACGGCGGCGAGCGCGACGGTGTCGACGTGCGCGCCGACCCAGAGGCGGAGGTCGTCCTGGAGCCGGCGCTCGCCGTGGATGTAGAAGCGGAGCGACGAGAGCGACAGGCCCGCGAGCGCGGCGCCGCCGGTCAGGCGGAGCTCGATGCGGAGCGTCTGCGCGAGCTGCGCGCCCGTGTCGACGCGCACGTCCTCCACCGCGAGCGGGACGAGCTCGACGTCCTGCGTGGTGCGGAACCGGCACGAGACGCCGTCGACCGGCACCGACCCGACCTCCGCGTGCCGGGCCACGACGAGCCTCTCGCGCACGACGTTCGGCAGCGGCGTGAACTCGATGATCGACGTCGCCGGGATCTGACGGAGGTAGTGCGGAAAGAGCAGCGACGCGACCGAGTGGATCACCTCGGGGAGCTCGTCGTCGAGCTTCTGGCGGATCTTGCCCGTCAGGAAGGCGACGCCCTCGAGCAGGCGCTCGACGTCGGGGTCGCCGCCGCGCTCCGCGAGCATGGGCGCGATCCCGGGGTAGGCCGCGGCGAACTCCCGCCCCAGGTCCCTCAGGTAGGTGAGCTCGTCCTGGTAGTACTTGTTGAACATCCTCTCGCCACCGCCAGTCGACCGCCTGGGCCGAAGCGTGTCAACCGCCGTGAGCTCGGCCGCCGGACAGAAGCTACGTCATCCGGACGTTGCCGCTCTGGTCCACCGCGGCGCCGAGCCGGAGCGCCTGGCGCCGGCCGTCGGGGAACTGGATCTGCGCGGTGATCTCGAACTCGAGGATCATCGACTGCAGCACCGAGTCGCTGCGCAGGTGCCGGACCTGCACGTTCTTCAGCCGCGGCTCGTAGGCCTGGATGCAGTTCTTGAGCGAGCGCTGCACCAGGCCGATCGCCTCGGGGAACTCGTGCAGCACCTCGGAGACCTCCATGAGGCCGTAGTCCGGGCAGGTCAGCGAGCTGCCCTGGCGGGTGTTCAGCATGTGCCCGAGGTGCGTCAGGATGGCCGACTCGAGGTCGTGATCCCGGTAGGTGTGCCGCTCCGTCGAGTGCGGGTCGGCCGCGTGCTGGATGCGGGTGAGGAGCGATGGGCCGGCCACGGCGCGGATCGTAGATCAGCTCGCGCCTCGAGCGGAAGCCCGGCGTTTCAGCGCGGGGTGAGCCAGTCGTCCTCGGCCGAGAGGCCGCCGTCGTTCCAGGTCCAGAGCACCTTCTGGTACGTGAACGCGACCTCCTCCTGCTCGGGCACGCGCGCTTGCGACGGGTGCCGCACGTTGAGCATGTGGAACTGGATGCTCGAGATGGTCGCGTTCGTGAGCTGGACCGTGAAGACCGGCTTCTCGATGCCGATCGCGACCGACCGGTAGAACTGGAGCTCCCAGCGGGGGATGCTCTCGTTGTGGCTGAGCATGCTGAGGAGGAGCGGGGTGGACCGGTCGAGGTCCTTCGTGACGATGAAGGGCTTGTGCATCCGCTTGCCCGTCGGGCGGCCGGTCACCGGGTCGCGCGGTCCCACCAGCGAGTGGAACACCTCCGTGACCAGGATGCTACCTTCTCGCCCCTTCTGGGTGACGGAACCCCTGACTTCCCCTTGTTTTGCGCCGACGAGTCTGAGGTAGGCGTTGAGGGGCATGCCAACATTCTGATCCGAGGACGCCGTATCGCCATGCCTGAATTCGAGCGGCCTCCCGGCCGGCTCGATCTCCAGGACCACAAACGCGACCGGGCGACCCGAAGGCCGCCCGGCGCGACGAGACCCGAAGCCGGAGGCTAGGGGCTACTGGTTCGGCGTCTCCCAGTCGTCGTCCGCCTGGCGGGCGCCGCTGCCGTCGTCGTACGACCACTCGATCTTCTGGTACGTGAAGGCGACCTTCTCGTACTCCGGCGTCTGCGCGTCCCGCCGGGTGTTCTCCATGTGGAAGTCGATGCTCGCGACCGTCGCGTTCGTGAGCTTGACGGTGTAGTGGTTCTTCTCCTTACCGTCGTTGTTGATCGCCTTCGCGCCCGGCGTGTAGAACTTGAGCTCCCACGTCTTGATGCTCTCGTTGTTGACCAGGGCGTTGTAGAGGAGCGGGGTCGCCTTATCGAGCTCCTTCGTGATCACGAAGGGCTTGTGCTGCCGCTTGCCGCTGGGCAACCCGGTCGCCGGATCGCGCGGGCTCACGACCTGATGCTGCACGGAGATGACGGCGATCGTGTTCTCGCGCTTAGCCTGGGTGACCGAGCCGTGAATCGGGCCCTGCGTGACACCCTCCAAGGTGAGATGAGCTTGCAACGCCATGGTCAATTGCCTCTTCCTTCAAGGTCTCGCCGCCTGGGCTCAGTCTACGCCCCATTGCGCGCTGGCAGACGGTTCGTCCCATCGGGAGTAAGAGCCTGAGAGATACGACTCTCATCGTATCTCTATCCCTGTTCATCCCAGGGAGCCCAGAAGGTAACTCCCTATATGGGAGCGTCAAGACTTTTGTGTCCCAGGGCAGCCGACGCTTGCAGGTTTCTTGGTTCTCGATGTTCTCGATGGCCGCAATATTCCGTCCGCTGGGCCACCGCGTCGATAGGGCGGCGCTCGTGTGTCGAGCCCGTTGCGGAGGTTGTGGGCGACGTGACGATGCGCGGCGCAACGGCTCGATCCGACGGTGGGCACGACCGCCGACATGGAGAACAAGGTGGCCTGGCCGGCCAACAGGGCTGGCCGGCCAACAGGGCTGGCCGGCCAGCCGGAGCGGCCGGCCAGCGTGGCCGGCCAGGGCGTTCGGTCGCGAACTCGCCTCGGCGACGCCTTGCATGATACGAAGGACGCGTGAACATCGTTCGCTTCGGCTCCGTCGCCGGCCTGGGGCTCGCCGCCGCCCTCTCGGGCTGCGGAGCGTACCCCGAGCAGCCGCACGGCGAGCTGCAGACACGCAAGCAGAACCCGATTCCGGTCTGCACGACCCAGCTTCCGCCCGCGCGGCGCGCGGCGGGCAACAAGGCGGCCGTCCGTACCCTCGATCACGACCAGTGGCTGGGGGTCGTCGTCCCCGCTTACAACGAGGAGCGAGGGCTCGGGCCGACCGACGTCGACTGCACCGGGCACTACGTGTTCGCCAACGAGACGCTGCGCGGCGGCGTCTCCAAATCCGGCTGGCCGCGCAAGATCGATCCGGACGAGGTCGAGATCCGCTCCGGGCCAGAAGGGCTGCGCGCCATCTGGGTGCGCGTCCTCAAGTTCGAGAACGGCGACGAGGGCGGCCTCGTGGCGCTCGTGCGCGCGGCGGGCGACCGGGCCGACGTCTACGGCGTCGGCAGCTTCCGCGCGCCCGGCAAGGGGACCAAGCTGTCCCCGGTGCGCCTCGGCAACGACAACCTCGTCGTCGCCGAGACGAAGAGCTGCCCGGATCCCGACGACTGCCGGCAACGGGCCCACTTCTACCTGGCGCGACGAGGACGCCTGATCGAGGCGGCCTCCGTCGACCTGGAACGGACCGCCGTGGTGCCCTCCGTCACCGAGCGCGGGCTCTATGCGCGCTACGTGCTGCGCACCGACGTGTCCTACAAACCGAACGGCATCCAGCTGCTCGAGCAGGTGCGCGTGAAGATCGTGAAGTACGACGACAGCAACCGCGACAGCGATCGCGAGCTCCGCCGCGTCGAGTTCCAGCGGTTCCTCCGGGTGGAGCGGGATACGCTCTTCTCGTCGAACGATCCGCTCTGGGAGCGCGTCGTCGGACAGGACTAGAACTGCAGCGGCGGCGCCAGGGGGGGAACGCCGGGGGGGCGGCGGTGGCCCGCCGAGCTCGCAGGACGCGCGGCTCGCACGCGCAGGGCGCGGACGAGCCGCGCGTGGATCGGCTCGGAGGACGGCCAGAGAGGAAAATTGCCGTCGTGACGGGGAGGGGCGCCCGCCGGCGCGGAGGGCTCGCCGGCGAGTGGGCTCGCCGGCGAGCTGCGGCGGCTACCAGCAGAACAGCGCGTTGCCGTAACCGCAGTTCGGACGCTGGAACATCGCGTAGGCGGTGCCGACGGCGAGGCCGCTCAGGAAGCCGGTGACGCCGCCGATCGCGATCTGACCGGCGTTCTCGTGCGGCCGCGTGCCTTCCGGGGCGACGCCGCGCGCGATCGTGGTCACGACCGAGGCGGTGAGGGGGAAGGCGACATTGCCGATGAAACCGCCGGCGTTGAAGCGACCCGACGAGTACCGGAACGTGTCGACCAGGAAGATGCCGGTGCCCGCGCCCGTCGCGCCCCACGAGGCGAACGCATGCGTCGAAGGGCCGCCGAAGGACTCGCAGCCCGAGTCGGGCAGCGCCGTCTTCGTCTCCTCGATCCCGCATCCGGGGCGCGTCGACTCGATCGCGTCCTTGATCGGCAGATCCACGAGCAGCGTCAGCGCGGTCATCGTCATCGCGGGCGCCAGGACCGAGAAATGCCAGCGCCCCTTCCAGCCGACCGTGGCCTCGGGATCGCTGTAATAAACGCGCGGCATCAGGAAGACGACCGAGGAGCCCAGCGCGAGGCTCACGTCCGAGACCGTGGCCCAGCCCTTATCGCGCACCGCCTCCGCGGCCGCCTCGCGCGGGGCGAGGAGGCACGCGGCCACCGAAAGACAACCTGCTGCTACGACTTTCTCCCTGATTCGCATGAACGGCGCCTCGCGTTCGGCCGCGCCACCGGCGAAGGGCGGCGAGCTCAAGGCGCGGCGCGCCGCGCGAAGCCCCGCCGTTTTGGGGCGCTACCGTTTGTTCGAATTCCCAGAGACGGGGAAGCGGACGATGCTCCTGCCTCCCGACTCGCCGGCTGACCCGTAGTCCTCTCCGGCGGTCGCAGCGTACGCCCGAGAGAACTGCTCGCCAAATATTTCCCGAAACGTCTCCTTGTCCTCCCCCGAGTAGTCGCCGTGGCGGCGCTCGTAGAGCTTCCAGAGCTCCTCGTACTTGCTGGAGAACAGCCCGCCTTTCTTGCCCTCGCGCTCGAGCTTCTCTTCGAGCGTCTTCGGCGCGAGCTTCACGAGCAGCGACCTCACGCCCCCCATCACGCCGTTCAGGAGCGCGATCTGGTGGCTCATGACATCGACGAAGATCTCGTGGAGGTGCCGCGCGGCCTCCGGCCCGCCGACCGGCGTGAGCAGGACCGTGCCGAGCTCCTTCGCGTCCTTCGCGTTCGCGACGTTGTCCGTCTCCGCGGAGCGATCGCGGGCCAGCACCTCGGCCTCGAACTCCTGGTAGCCGTCGCGCAAGCTCACGAAGCACTTCAGGAAGACCTCCATCGTGTCGCGGAGCCGCCGCGCGAAGTTGACGATGCCCGCCACGTCGTCCGGGGGCTTCGCGCCGGGCGCGAGGGCGCCCGCGAGCTCGGACAGCGCAGCGAACGCGGCGTTCGCCGGCGCCAGCTCGCCGAGCGTGCGGTAGTCCACGCCGTAGTACTGGGAGATCTTCTGGAAATCACGCTCCGCGAGCACGCTCGGGTGCTCCTCGCCCAGCCGGCGCAGGTAGCTCTGGCGCGCGTCGGGCGGGAGGCGCGCGAGGTGATCCCAGATCATCCGGTACACCGCGCCCCACGCGGTCCGGTACGCCTCCAGGTACGGCACCACCTGGCGCAGGTACGGGTCCTCGCCGCCGGGCGCGGCGCGCTTCTGCGGGTGGAGCAGCGCGGAGAGGTTCTCGCCGCCCGTGCCGAGCAGCGTGCCGTCGCTCGGGCTCTCCGACTTCAGCGGCGCCTCGACGATCGCCAGCCGGATCTGGATCGGGCCGATCGTGATCTCCGGCTGGCTGCTCACGTCCACCGAGGTGTCGCGCGCCAGCCGGTGCCCGGCGAACATCGTCCCGTTGGTCGAGCCGAGGTCGCGGACGAGGATCCGGCGATCGCGCACGTCCACCGCCGCATGGAACTGGGAGATGTACGGCCGGTCGATGTGAAGGTCGTTCAGCTGGTTCCTGCCGATCCGGACAGGGAAGCGCTCGAACGAAGCTTCGAAGCTTTGGTTGGCCTGGGTGTCGGACACGCGGGCCGAGAGCGCCGCCGGCATGGGTGCAGACTAGCAGACCCGCTCCGCCGCACGGGAGTGCCTGACGCCTCTCCGCGCCGCCATCCCGCCGACGCGCGGTCCGCCCACCAGCCCGCAGCGCACGGCGAAAGCAAGCCGGTCGCTTTCTTGACGGGCTTGCCTACATGGTGCGACCTTAAACCACACATGAGCCTCGTCCATAAGATCCCTCCCATGGTCTCCGCCCTGGCGTTTGGCTACGGGGTCGGGATGGCGGCGCCCCAGTCGGCGATCTCGTCGGTCCACTCGGCGGTGTCGACCTACCAGCTGGGCGGAGCGCGGGCCGGGGCGCCGGTCGCGGCGCTCGCCGCCGCGCCGGTGCGCGGGGTCGACGCGCCGCCGGCGCGCGGGGTCGACGCGCCGGCGCTGCCGCCGGGGAGCGAGTCGCGGGAGCTGCTCCGGCTGCGCGACGCCGCGGGGCGCGACGCGCGGGAGGGCGCGTCCTGCGAGGTGGATCGGCCGAGCTTCTCGCGGCCGCCGCGCGCGTTCTCCGCCGAGGGCAGCTACGCCGACGACGCGGACGACCTCGACGCGCCCGGCGCCGAGGCGCTCTCGAAGCTGCAGCTGCCGGACCTCCGGCTCTCCGTGTCGCGCCGCACCCTGAAGTACGTCCGCTTCTTCACGCGGACCGACCGCGGCCGGGGGATGTTCGAGACGTGGCTGAAGCGGAGCGGGCGCTACCAGGAGATGGTCCAGGCCGAGCTCCGCGATCGGCGGCTGCCGGAGGATCTCATCTGGGTCGCCATGATCGAGAGCGGCTTCGACTCGCGGGCGAAGTCGCCGGCGGGCGCCGTCGGGCTCTGGCAGTTCATGCCCGCCACGGGGGAGGTGTACGGGCTGCAGCAGACGCGGCACCTCGACCAGCGCAAGAACCCGCGCCTCGCCACGCAGGCCGCGGCCCACCACCTGCGCGATCTCTACATGCGCTTCGGCAGCTGGGATCTCGCGCTCGCGGCCTACAACATGGGCTACGAGCAGCTGCTCGACCGCATCGATCGGTACGGCACGTCCGACTTCAACGAGCTGGCGCGCCAGCAGGCGATCCCCTCGGAGACGGCCGCCTACGTGCCGAAGATCGGGGCGGCGGCGATCGTGGCGAACAACCTGGAGCGGTTCGGGTTCGATCAGGTCGAGGTGAGCCGGCCGCTCGACGCCGCCGAGATCGCGGCGCCCCCGGGGACGCCGCTCAAGACCCTGGCGAAGGCCGCGGGCGTCGCGACGTCGACGCTGCGGTCGCTGAACCCCGACATCCTCGGGGACCGCGTGCCGCCCGGCCGGGGGGACTTCATCGTGATGATCCCGTCGGACACGCTGGCGCGGGCGCAGGCGGCCCTGCCCGCGATGCTCTCCGCGGAGCAGCTCGCGACGGACGACGCGTCGATCCTCGATCCGGTCGACCTGCTCGGCGGGCGCGACTTCGCGCCGCGGCGGAGGAGCCTCGACGACGAGAGCCTGCTCTCGCTGCTCCCGAAGCCCGCGCGGCGGCGGGCGGCGGACCCGGCGGACGGCGACGACCGGCCCGCGAGCGGCAAGCGGCGCTCGATGCGCGACCCGGTGGCCTCGCTCGACGGCGGCGCGGAGAGCCCGTCCGACGACGACGACGCGGCGTATGCCCCGGCGCGATCGCGGACCGCGCGCGCGGGGCGAGCTGCGCGCGAGGTGATGCTCTACCGCGTCGGGCCCGGCGATACGCTGATCGGCGTGGCGCGGCAATTCGTCATCGACGTCGAGGACGTCGCGCGCGATAACGGGATTGACGCGGACCAGAAGCTCCGCGTCGGCGCCCTGCTAAAGCTGCGGATACGGCCCGACATGGTGGACCGCGTCGCCTCGAGCGAGGCGGCCGTCGCGCAGGCGAAGGACGAGCGGGCCCAAGACGGGGCGGCGGCGTCGCGGGGCGCCGCGCCGCGCGTCGAGGCGGCCCGCGGCGGGGCGAGGCCGGCCGCGCGGGAGCGCGGAGAGGCCGGCGGGGGCGAGGGCCGCGCCCCGGAGGCCGCGGAGAAGAAGCCCAAGGGGCGCGGCTGACGACGGCGCTTTCGGACGAGGGCGCGCCTCGGTTAGCATGCCTCGCATGCAGCTCGTCGACACCAAGGCCATCGTCAAGCGACTCACCAAGAACTGCACTTCAGCCCTCGAGGCGGCGATTGGCCAGTGTGTCAACGCGCGCCACTACGAGGTCACGCTCGAGCACCTGCTCCTCGCGCTGCTCGACGACGCGAACTCCGACATCGCGTTTCTCGTATCCCACTATGATCTCGACCCGTCGCACCTCCGCGCCGCGCTCCAGCGCAGCCTGGAGGAGCTGAGGAAGGGCAACGCCGGCAGGCCGGTGCTCTCTCCGACGATGCTCGAGTGGATGCAGGACGCCTATCTCGTCGGATCCATGGAGTATGGCTACCAGCGGGTGCGGAGCGGCGTGCTCTTCCAGCGCCTCGTCCAGCAGCCGACCCGGTACTCGGTGAGCGGCATCGGCGCTTACCTCGAGGGCATCTCGAAAGACGATCTCAAGACCAATCTCTCCAAGATCGTCTCCGGCTCGAAGGAGGAGGCCGAGGCCGCCGCGGCGTCCGCGGGCGCGCCCGGGGCGGGGAAGCTGCCGGCCGGCATGGCGAGCGCCGGGCCCGACTCGGCCCTGGCGAAGTTCTGCGTCGACTACACCGGCAAGGCGCGCGCGGGGCAGATCGATCCGATCTTCGGCCGCGAGCGGGAGATCCGGCAGGTCATCGACATCCTCGCGCGGCGCCGCAAGAATAACCCGATCATCGTCGGCGACGCGGGCGTCGGCAAGACGGCGCTCGTCGAGGGGCTCGCGCTGCTCATCGTCGAGAGCACGCCGGAGAACCCGAAGGTGCCGCCGCTCCTGCAAGGGGTCGACATCCTCGGGCTCGACATGGGCCTGCTCCAGGCGGGCGCCGGCGTGAAGGGCGAGTTCGAGAACCGCATGAAGCAGGTGATCGCCGAGGTGAAGGGGTCGCCGAAGCCGATCATCCTCTTCATCGACGAGGCGCACACGCTCATCGGCGCGGGCGGCCAGCAGGGCGGCGGCGACGCGGCCAACCTGCTCAAGCCGGCGCTCGCCCGCGGCGAGCTCCGCACGATCGCGGCCACGACGTGGAGCGAGTACAAGAAGTACTTCGAGAAGGACGCGGCGCTGGAGCGGCGCTTCCAGCCCGTCAAGGTCGACGAGCCGAGCGAGCCGGCCGCCGTCGTGATGCTCCGCGGGCTCCGGCCGAAGTTCGAGCAGGCCCACAACGTCATCATCCAGGACGAGGCGGTGACCGCCGCCGTGCGGCTCTCGGCGCGCTACCTGACCGGCAGGCAGCTGCCGGACAAGGCGGTCGACCTGCTCGACACGTGCGCGGCGCGGGTGAAGGTCGCGCTGCAGCAGCGCCCCGCCGCGGTCGAGGACGCCGAGATCCTCATCGTGAACACCGAGACCGAGCTCAAGGCGCTCGAGCGCGATCGGGACAAGGGCGTGCACATCGACGCCGAGCGGGTCGCCGAGCTCAAGGACCGCCTCGCCAAGGCGAAGGCCGAGCTCGAGGAGGTGCGCGCCGCCTACGCGAAGGAGACGGCCGGCACGCAGAAGGTCATCGACGCCCGCAAGAAGATGGACGAGGCGAAGTCGAACGAGGAGCGCGACGCCGCCCGCCGCGAGGTGGTGAAGGCCCTCGACGAGCTCAAGCAGAGCCAGGGCGAGGTGCCGCTGATCCGGCCGGACGTCGACGAGGCCATGGTGGCGAGCGTCGTGGCGGCGTGGACGGGCATCCCCGTCGGCAAGATGGTCCAGGACGACGTGAAGGCGCTCCTCGAGATGGAGGACCGGCTGACCCGGCGGATCAAGGGGCAGACGCACGGCATCGTGACCATCTCGAAGGAGCTCCGGAGCGCGCGCGCGGGCCTGAAGCCGCTGAGCACGCCGCAGGGCGTGTTCCTGCTCGTCGGGCCGAGCGGCGTCGGCAAGACCGAGACCGCGCTCGGCATCGCCGACCTCATGTTCGGCGGCGAGCGGATGATGACCGTCATCAACATGTCCGAGTTCCAGGAGAAGCACACGGTCTCCCGGCTCATCGGCTCGCCGCCCGGCTACGTCGGCTACGGCGAGGGCGGCATGCTCACCGAGGCCGTGCGCCAGCGGCCCTACACGGTCGTGCTCCTCGACGAGGTCGAGAAGGCCGATCCCGACGTGCTGAACCTGTTCTACCAGGTGTTCGACAAGGGCATGCTGAGCGACGGCGAGGGGCGGCTCGTCGACTTCAAGAACACGGTCATCATCCTGACGAGCAACCTCGCGACCGACAAGATCACGAACATGACGATCGCCGCGCGCGAAGAGGACCCGGCGCGGCGGCTCGACGCCGACGGCGAGTTCATCAAGGAGGTGGTCGAGGCGATCAAGCCGACGCTCTCGGCGCACTTCAAGCCGGCGCTGCTCGCCCGCATGACGACGGTGCCGTACCTGCCGATCTCGCCCGACGCGCTCGGCGAGATCACGCGGCTCAAGCTGGACGCGCTCGTCGATCGCCTGCGCAAGAGCCAGCGGATCGAGGCGTCGTACTCGGACGCGCTCGTCGACACGATCGCCGCGCGCTGCACCGAGGTCGACACGGGCGCGCGCAACATCGATCACATCCTCCGGGCGTCGCTCCTGCCGCAGCTCTCGGTCGCCGTCCTCGAGAAGATGGCGGAGGGCCCGCTCCCGAAGCGGCTCCAGATCGGGGTCGACGCCGAGAAGAACTTCACGGTGTCGTTCTCGGACTAATCGACCGCACCCGCGCACCGAAAGTTGTACGGGCCGTGAGACTCCGCATAAATTGGGCGGAGCATGGTCGCGTTCGCCAAGCTCCTACAGCGTTCGATGTGGCTCGGGGAGCCGCGTTCGCCCTCCCCCGCGGGGGAGGGCCCGCCGCGCAGGCCGGCGCCTCGACCCGGGCCGGCGTCGCTCCTCCGCGGGGCGGCACCGGGGAGGGCCGCCGCTCTGGTCGCGGCGGCGACGCTCGCCGCCGTGTTCGCCGGCCTGCCCGCCGCGGTGGCGGGCTGCACGTCCCCCGCGCCGCCGCCCGCCGCCCCCGAGCCGTGCGACGTCCAGATCGTGACGCTGTCGATCTACGCGTCCGACAACATCAACCCCAACGAGAACGGCAACCCGCGGCCCGTCGTCGTGCGGCTCTACCAGCTGAAGAGCAGCGCGCGCATGGAGAACGCGACGTACGATCAGATCCTGCTCCGGGACAAGGAGACGCTCGAGGACGACCTCGCCAAGGTCGACGAGGTCGAGGTCTTCCCGAACGACCTCGTCGAGGTGAAATTCGAGCGCCTGCCGGACGCGAGCCACCTCGTCGGCGCCGCCCTGTTCCACAGCCCGAAGGGGAGCAGCTGGAAGACGTTCTACGAGTTCCCGCTGCCGCCCGGAGAGGCCCAGTGCGGCGGGCGCGAGAGCGACGCGGGGCCGCCCGTGGCCGACCCGCGGGTCGCGTTCTTCATCGACTCGACAAAGATCGACAACGGGGTCGAGATGGACGAGTCGATGTTCCCCAACGCGACCGCCGTGCGGCGGCTCAACCTGCCGAAGAAGGCGGCCGCGCCGGAGGCGCCGTCCGCGCCGAGGCGGTAGCGGCCCATGGTGCGCCCCGGTCGTCCTCGATGCGGTGCTCGATCGCTCGCGGGAGCGGCGAGCGGCGCGGCGCGCGCGGCGCGGCGTGATGGCGCGACGCGCGCGGTCCGGCGTCGCGGCGCCACGCGCGCGGCCAGCTTTCGCGCCGCGCTGCGCGGCACATCTGATAAGACTGGACGGGCGACATGATCCACCCGCGTAAGCCTGTCTGGACCGAGGGGCTCTTCATGACCCCTCAGCATCTGCAGCAGTCGGACGTCTACCACGAGACGCTGCTCCACGCGCGCCTCCACGCGGTCGTGGGCTACGACTGGGGCATCACGTCCGCGCAGTTCGACGAGCGGGCGCTCTCGGCCGGGCAGTTCAAGGTGGTCAAGTGCCACGGCGTCTTCCCCGACGGGACGCCGTTCTTCATCGGCGATCGCGGCGAGGACCAGGTCGAGGCGCGGCCGCTCGAGGGCGCCTTCCCGGCCGCGCTGCAGGAGCTCGACGTCTACCTCGGCATCCCGAACCTGCGCGAGACCGCGGCGAACATCAGCCTCGACCCGGCGAAGGCGGGGCCGGCCCAGCGGTTCGTGGCGTCCCAGGCGACGGTCCCGGACGTGAACTCCGGGCGCAACGACACGTCGGTCACCTGGGCCCGCACCAACCTGCGGCTCATCTTCGGCACCGAGCCGCGCGACGCGTACCAGACCGTGCGCATCGCGCAGCTCACCCGCGACCGCTCCGGCGCGATCGTCCTCCGGAAGAGCTTCATCCCGTCGGTCCTCCGCATCAACTCGTCCGACCACATCATGTCCGGCCTCCGGCGGGTGCTGTCGGCGCTGGTCGGCAAGCAGAAGTCGCTCGTCGAGGGGCGGCGCATGCGCACCGCGGCGTCGGTCGACTTCCAGGCCTCCGACCTCACGAAGTTCTGGCTGCTCCACACCCTGAACTCGTACATCCCGGTCGTGTCGCACCTCGTCGACCACGGCCGCGCGCACCCGGAGCAGTGCTTCGTCGTCATCGGCTCGCTCATCGGCGAGCTCTGCACCTTCTCGGCGGCCGACAGCGACCCGACGACGATCCCCAAGTTCAACTACCTCGACCTGGAGGGCGTCCTCGACCCGATGTTCGATCGGGCGGTCGCGCTCATCAGCGGGGTCGTCACGGACCAGTTCATCATCGTGCCGCTCGAGAAGCGCGAGGACGGCATGTACCTCGGCAGGTTCGATGACCCGAAGGTGCCGCGCACCCACGAGATGTTCCTCGAGGCGAAGGGCACGGACGAGGCCACGCTGCGCGAGCGGCTCCCGCGCCTGCTCAAGATCGGCTCGTGGACGCAGATCGGGCACATCCTGCACTCCGCGACGCCCGGCGTGAACGTCGCCATCGAGTACCGGCCGCCGGGCGCGATCCCGGTCAAGCCGGGGCTCGTCTACCTCCGCGTCAACCAGTCCGGCGATTACTGGAACGACATCCTCGGCTCTGGCACGATCGCCATCTACCAGCCTATCGAACCGCAGAAGGTCGACCTCCGGCTGATCGGGGTCCCGACGGGGAAGTGATCGTGCCTGGCCGCCCCATCCGGGTGAGGAGCCCATGAGCCTCTCGCAGACGATGTACTTTGTTTGCTCCGACGTGCTGTCGCTGATCCTGCAGCTCAGGAACTCGCGCGACCTGCCGGCGCCGGACATCCTCCAGCGGCGCGTCCTCGGCCTGTTCGACACGATGATGCAGAACGGGCGGGAGGCCCGCATCCCCGAGCAGGACATGATCGACGCGAAGTTCGCGCTCGCGGCCTTCGCCGACGAGGTGATCTTCAACTCGAACTGGCCCGGCAGGACGCAGTGGCTCCAGAACCCGCTGCAGTTCCAGTTCTTCCAGCTGAACACGGCCGGCGACGGGTTCTTCACGAACCTCGACAACCTCTACGGCCAGCGCGGCAGAAACCACGTCGCGCAAATCTACTTCCTGTGCTTGGCCCTCGGCTTCCAGGGGAAATATCGTCTCCGGCAGCAGGAGGGCCTCGGCGCGGTCATCGAGGGTGTGGGCAACTACGTCGCCGTCGCCGAGGGCGGCGGGGACGTCCTCGCGCCGAACGCGGAGCGCAAGGACGGGGGCGCCGGCGCGGTGCGCCGCGAGCTGCCCTACCTGGCGATCGCGCTCGGCCTGCTCGTGCTGGCCGTCCTCGTGGTCATCGTGCTCCGGCTCGTCGTGGCCTCGGACGCGGAGGGCGTGGCCGACCAGATCAAGAAGCTGATCAGCACAGGGACCTAGGCGACTCCGCCCGTCCTCTGTTGTTCCCGAGGGAGACTTCCGATGTGGCTGTGGATCCTGAGCGCCCTGTTCCTCGCCGCCGTGTGGGGAGTATGGTTCATGCTGCGCCCCGCGGGAGGGGAGGGGGCCGAGGTGCTGCCGATCGAGATCCCGATCGCGGCGACGGCGGCCGTCCTCTTGCTGCTGGCGGGGCTCGCGATCTACCGGCGGATCCGGGCGGCGCGCGCCGCGCGGGCGCTCGAGAAGGCGATCGCGCAGCAGGCGCAGGAGCAGGTGATCAACGCGAAGCCGGAGCGGCGCGCCGAGATCCAGGAGCTGAGCCGGCAGATGCAGGAGGGCATCGCCGCGCTGAAGGCCTCGAAGCTCGGCGGCGGCCGGCGGGGCGCCGACGCGCTGTACGTCCTGCCCTGGTACGTGATGGTCGGCCCGCCCGGCGCCGGCAAGACCACCGCGCTCCGCCACTCGGGGCTCGTGTTCCCGTACATCGACCCGGAGCGCACCGGCGTGCGCGGCGTCGGCGGCACCCGCAACTGCGAGTGGTGGTTCACGAACGAGGCGATCCTCCTCGACACCGCCGGCCGGTACACGACCGAGAGCGACGACCACGACGAGTGGATGGCGTTCCTCGAGCTCCTGCTCCAGTACCGCGAGCACAAGCCGCTCAACGGCGTCATCGTCGCGGTGAGCATGAGCGAGCTGCTCGACGCGAGCGACGACCAGATCGACCAGACCGGCAAGAAGATCCGCGCGCGCATCGACGAGATGCAGCGGACGCTGCACATGACCCTGCCGGTCTACGTGCTCTTCACGAAAACCGATCTCGTGGCGGGCTTCACCGAGTACTTCGGCGACCTGAAGAAGAGCGAGCGCGCCCAGGCCTGGGGCGCCACCGTGCGGCTCGACGAGGGCAAGTCCGAGCCCGGCAAGATCTTCGATCGCGAGTTCGACGTGCTCATCGAGCGGCTCCACGCCCGCCTGACGAAGCGGCTCATCGGCGAGCGGAGCCGCGACGTGAAGGAGAAGGCCTACCAGTTCCCGCTCGAGTTCGCGGCGGTGAAGCGCAACCTCTCGGACTTCATCGCGGCGGCGTTCGCGCCCGGGGCCGGCGCGGCCCCCGCGCCGATCCTGCGCGGGTTCTACTTCACGAGCGGCGTCCAGGAGGGGCGGCCGCTCGATCGCGTGGTCGGGGCGATGGGTCGGGCGTTCGGGCTGCGCGCGGCGCTCGGCGAGGGCGAGGAGGAGGCGGCGCTCCCGAAGGAGTCGAAGAGCTTCTTCCTGCACGACGTCTTCACGAACGTCGTCTTCCCCGATCAGGATCTCGCGGCGCGCAGCGAGGCCGAGCTCCGGCGGCGCCGCTTGCAGCGGATCCTGGTGGCGGCGGTGGCGGCGTTCGTCGCCCTCCTGTTCCTGCTCCCGGCGGTGATCTCGTACTTCAACAACAAGGCGCTCGTCGCCGAGACGAGGCGCATCTCGGACGAGATCGCGTTCGTGGACTGGTCCGGGCGGAGCGGCGCCCCGCCGAACGTGCCCGCGAACATCGACAAGCTCGACCGGCTGCAGGGGCACGTGGGGAAGCTCGATCAGTACGTCGAGAACACGCCCCTCGACCACGGCTGGTTCATGTTCCAGGGCGACAAGCTCTTCCCCCCGACGATGGGGCAGTACATCAAGAGCCTGAAGCAGGGGTTCGTCGGCCCGGCGAAGGCGCAGCTCGAGGCGAAGCTCGAGCGGGTGCGCGACGGGGAGTTCCTGGACGGCTACAACGCCCTGCGCAGCTACCTCCTGCTCGGCAAGGGCTTCCAGGAACACATGGATGAGCAGGCGGCGCGGTGGCAGACCGGCCGGCTGGTCCAGGTCTGGGCCGACATCCTGAAGCCGTTCACCGACATGCCCGAGAGCGACCTCAAGGAGCGGCTCACGCCGCACGTCGCCTATTACATCGACCTCGTGAGGCGCAACAAGCTCGAGGCCGAGGAGCTGAACGATCCGCTCATCGCGAGGGCGCGGGCCGATCTCCTGCGGGTCGACCCGACGAAGCGCTACTACGACCAGTTCGTGACGAGCCTGATCGACCAGAAGTACGACGAGTCGGGGCCGAACACGCCGGAGAACCTGAAGTACCCGCCGGTGTCCCTGGACGAGATGTTCGCGGACCGGCCCGAGGTGCTGACCGTCATCCACAGCGCGCAGAAGAACCGGGGCGGGCCCTGGTTCAAGGTGGAGGGGCCCTACACGGCCAAGGGGCACGCGCAGGTGCTCGAGTCGCTCAAGGAGGGGAGGAAGAAGCTCGAGCGCGAGCTCTGGGTGCTCCCGCTGTCGAACGACGAGAAGCGGAGCGGCGACCAGATCCAGAAGGAGCTCGACCGCGTCCGGCAGGACTACGACAACGCGTACATCGCGCAGTGGGAGGCGTTCTTCCGCGACATCCAGGTCGACATCCCGAAGACGAACCGGGACGCGATCCACGAGTTCCGGGTCCTCTCCACGCCCGACTGGCCCTACCGGCGGCTGCTCCAGCGGCTCCACGACGAGACGCAGTTCCCGGTGGAGAAGCCGAACGTGCTCACCGCGGACGGCGGCATCATCGACAGGGCCAAGGACATGTTCGCGCAGCGGGTCGAGCGGCGGACGAACGTGCAGATCGGCTCGATGCTCCCGGGGCAGGGCGGGCGCGAGCACTACGACCCGGTGCCCGACAAGTTCGAGTCGATGGCGGGCTTCGGGGTGCCGGCGGCGCCGGCGGAGGAAGGGCAGCCCCCGCCGCCTCCGCCCAAGCTGGGCCAGTACGTCGGCCACCTCGAGCGGCTCGCCGGGGAGATGAGCGTCGTCGAGGACGGGCCGCCGGACACGGACACCTCGAGGGCGACGGAGGCGTTCCAGGACGCGGTGAAAGAGACCCAGACGCTCCTGCTCTCGATGGACCAGACCGGGCAGCGGCTGATGGAGCCGCTCCTCATGAACCCCCTCCGGCAGGCGTACAAGGCGGTCGTGCGGCGCGCCGGCGGCGCGGCGAGCGGCATCTGGGAGGTCGAGGTCTGGCCGCACTACCGCGACAAGATCAAGGACCGGTACCCGTTCAACCTCGCCTCCTCCCGCGACGCCTCGCTCGAGGACGCGATGGCCTTCTTCAAGCCGAAGGACGGCGTGCTCTGGGGCTTCTACGAGACGTACCTGAAGGGCTTCCACTACCAGGTCGGGCACGAGTACTTCCCGAAGTCGCACCTGTCGGGGCAGCCGCAGGCGGCGAAGCCGTTCACGCCGTTCAACGCGAACCTGTACAACTGCCTGAGGCGCTCGGACGAGATCACCGACGCGCTCTTCGGGGGCGGCGGCGCCGAGGGGCCCAAGGTCGTCTTCCACATCAACATGAAGACGGTCAGCCCCATCGTGAGCGAGGTGGTCTTCGAGGTCGACGGCCAGAAGAGGCTCTATCGCAACGAGAAGGAGTTCTGGCACACCTTCAACTGGCCCGGAGAGGGCGCGAAGGGCGCGAGGATCCAGGTGCGCGGCGCAGGCGGGCTCGACGAAGAGCTCGTGCGCGAAGGGCCCTGGGGGATCTTCCGGCTGTTCGAGGCCGGGACCACGACCGCCCAGAAAGACAACGACGCGCTCTTCACGGTGACCTGGCAGATGACCGCTCCGCCCGTGACCGTCACCATGGAGATCCGGCCGACCCGCGGGAACCATCCGTTCCCGGCGAGCTTCTTCCGGGCGACCAACTGCCCGCCCAGCATCGGTGATCGCTTCGGCAAAGGGTGATCCGGACAGCAACGGAGCCGGCGGGGAGGGGGTGTCGTGCGGGGGGCCGGCGGGGGCCCCTCCCGCGAACTCGCGCCTTTTGGTGGCTATGGCCGTGGGGACGGGGGAGCTGGGCTGTGAGGTGGGCGCTGCGATGCGGGCCGGCGCTCGGATTCGCGGGGCCCTACCCCGCCGGCCCCCCGCACGACACCCCCTCCCCGCCGGCTCTTTGTGGCGGGGAAGAGAAGAGAGGGGCGGTCGGCGATCGCTGGCGCGGGGGTTGACGCGATCGTCCTGGGCCTGCCGGCCGGAACGGAGCGTGCGGGGAGGGGGCCGCGCGCGCGGGGGGCGGCGGGGTAGGGCCCCGCGAATCCGAGCGCCGGCCCGCGGCGAAGCGAATCGCTCCTGATCTCGGCGGATCCGTACGTGTGGCCATAGCCACCACAAGGCGCGAGTTCGCGGGAGGGGGCCCCGCCGCCCCCCGCGCGCGCGGCCCCCTCCCCGCACGCTCCCGCTGCGACCACGACCAACCGGGAAGGTGGTAGCGCTCGGTGAGCAGTTCGTGGTTCACTCCCAGGCCGTCATGTTCTGGCGCCGCAAGAAGGGCCCAGCCGCTCCGCCGCAGATCGGCTGCTTCGGCAAGCTGCCCGCCACGGGCGACTTCATCCGGCTGAACGCAGGAGGCGAAGAGCTCGCCGCCTTCGACCGATGGCTGGGCGCGTCCATCGATTTCGCCCGGCGCGCCATGGGCCCCCATTTCGATGCGTATTACCAGCCGGCGCTGGGCCTCTTCGTCTTCCACGGCGACCCGAAGGGCGACGAGCCGCCCGCCCGCGGGCTCGTGGGCGCATGGGCCGCGAGCGGCGACAACGCCGGCCGGCTCTACCCGATCGTCGTGTTCGGCTCGTACGACTACGACCAGCTCCTCGCCGCAGGGCCGTCGCTCCCCATCACGCTGTTCCCGCTCCTCGCCGCCGCCCACGACGCCGCGACGAACGGCCGGTCCATGCCCGTCGACGCCTTCCTCCACCGCGTCTCCCAGATCGCGCCGCCGTCGCTCGACGACCCGGACGCGTCGAACGCCGCCTACCGCGCCTGGCTCAAGACCCAGCCGATGAAGGCGCTCTGGGACGCAGGCTTCGGCACCGACGCGAGCCGCTTCTGGGTGCTGCAGAACATCCTCGACTCGGTGATGCCGTTCCGCGGCCAGGAGCTCCCCAGGACAGGGCTCGCGCTCCGGCTGCCGCTCGGCGCAGGCGACGCCTACGCCGCCGCCGTGTGGATGGACATGACCCTCCGCCTGTCGAAATGGGGACGCACGCTGATGAACGCGTTCTGGACGCCCCAGCGCACCCTGCTCCTCCACCTCGGCCCCCCCCACGTGGGCTCGTTCCGCGAGATGATCGCCCCCACCACCCAGGCCGAGCACATCGCCGACCTCTGCGGACCCCCGCCGGTCGAAGAGCACGTTTCCCGACACGCGCTCGGGCCGGAGCTCGACGCCCTCGTCGCCCGCACCGACCTGTCGCTCGACAGCTTCCTGGAGGCCCTCGGCTGAGCCCGTGCCCGAGCCCACGACCCCCGATCCGCCGCGTGCGCCGCCGCTCCGGCGCGCCGCCATCGATGCCCGCCGATTCGCCGTCCACGCTCGGGACGTCTTGATATCCTTCGCGCCCCATGGCCGCTGAAGACGCCATCCAGAAATCCAAAGCGCGGATCGAGACGCTGTTCGCTCCCATCGACGGCGGCGTCGGCGCCGACGTCACCTACGACGAGGCGTTCGAGGCCCTCAAGAACGAGGTCGATAAGCTGCAGTCGCTCGCGGGCGGCAAGGTCGACTGGTCCCGCGTCGTGACCGGCGCCGACGAGATCCTGAGCGAGAAGTCCAAGGACTTCCGCGTCGCACTGTACTACGCGGCGGCGAAGGCGCAGCTCGACAGGCTCCCCGGCCTGCTCGACGGGCTCGTGCTCGTGCAGGAGCTGAACGACGCGTTCTGGGACACGATGTACCCCGCGCTCCGGCGGCCCAAGGCGCGCGGCAACCTGTGCGCCTGGTTCGGCGACATCGCGGCCTCGACGCTCGCCGGCGTGACGCCCTCCGCCGCGGAGCGCGACGTGGTGAACGCCATCGACCAGGTGAGCCGCGCCCTCGACGCCGACCTCAGCAACCGGCTCGGCGACGCCTACGGCGGCTTCGGCCAGCTCCGGAGCGCGATCCGCAGCGTCGTCGCGAGCCTCCCCGCCGAGGCGCCGCCGCCGCCGCCACCCCCGCCGCCGCCACCCCCGCCGCCGCCGAAGGCGGCCGAGGCGGCGATCGTCCAGGCGCCGGCGGCCACCCCGGTGATCGTCACCCCGCCGCCGGCGCCGCCGCCGCCGCCGCCGCAGGTCGTCGTCACGAGCAGCCCGGGGCTCAGCCTGGAGGCGATCGTCGACGAGGACTCCGCGCTCACCGTCCTCGGCCGCTGCGCGCCCCTGATCGCGCGCGCGGGCGACGCGCTCCGGGCGACGAACCCGAAGCGCGCGGCCGCGTACCGCGTCCTCCGCATCGGGCTCTGGATCGACATCCTCGACGACCCCGGGGCCGGATCCCCGAACAGCACCACCGGGGTCCCGCCGCCGCCCGATCACGTGCAGCGGGCGCTCCCGGCGCTGACGAGCCAGAGGGCGTTCGCCGACATCCTGCCGCTCGTCGACGAGTACGCGCAGAGCTACCCCCTCTGGCTCGATCCGCACCGGTACGCGGCGAACGCGCTCGAGCAGCTCGGCGACGACTACGCCGACGCCCGGCGGGCCGTGCTCGTCGAGATGGGTGTCCTCATGCTCCGCGCGCCGCTCCTGGCGACGCTCAAGTTCAACGACGGCACGCCGTTCGCGGACGCCGAGACGCAGACCTGGCTCTCGAACGACGTGGCGGCCGCCTTCGGCTCGGGGGGCGCCGGCGCCCCCGCGAGGCCGCGGAGCTACCTCGACAAGCCGCTCTCCGAGGCCCGCGGGCTCGTCGCGAACGAGCAGCCCGTCGACGCGATGGTCCTCCTCGAGAAGGCGGCGGCCGCCGCTCCGTCGGCGCTGGACCGCTTCCGCGTGCGGCTCGCGATGGCGCAGATCAACATCGATCTGTCCCAGTTCCTCGTGGCGCGCGCGCAGCTCGAGGCGCTGGAGCACATCGTCGAGCACCACCGACTCACCACCTGGCAGCCGGATCTCTGCGCGGAGCTCTACGCCGCGCTCCATACATGCTACCGGGCCCTGAACGAGCGCGACGACGCCACCCCCGAGGCCAGGGCGAAGGAGGTGCTCTGCTTCGAGCGCGTCTGCCAGCTCGACGCTGCGCTCGCCCTGAAACTTTCGCTGGGGGTCTGAGGGGCCTGACGGGGGGGCGAGACGGGGGCGAGGGGGCCGAGGCCGAGGACGATGAGAAGGCGGATGCGCGTCGCGCCGAGAAGCTTGCCCGGGGGGCCGGGGTTTTGGTCTATGCTCGTACGGCCTGCGGGCGCTCCGCCCGCTGCTGACGGGGAAAGGAGCCTGCGATGAAAGAGGGATCGGTCGCGCCGAAGGAGCGCGTGAACATCACGTACAAGCCGGCCACGGGGAACGCGAAGGAGGACGTCGAGCTGCCGCTGAAGATGCTGATGCTCGGCGACTACACGCAGCGGCCGGATCCGCGGCCCCTCGAGGACCGCAAGCCGATCAACGTGGACAAGGACAACTTCCAGAAGGTCATGAGCGAGCAGAAGCTCGCGCTCACCTTCAACGTCAAGGACGTCCTGTCCGAGCAGGAGAACAGCGAGCTCACGGTCAACCTCAAGTTCCGCCGGCTGAGCGACATGGAGCCCGAGGCCATCGCGACCCAGGTGCCGGAGCTCAAGAAGCTCCTCGACCTGCGCGCCGCGCTGACGGCCCTCAAGGGGCCGCTCGGGAACGAGAAGGCGTTCCGCAACAAGATTCAGCAGATCCTGAGCGACCCGGCTCAGCGCAACAAGATCGTGAGCGAGCTCGGGCTCGACAAGGAAGGGGAGTGAGCGATGGCGACGGAGACACAGGCCGCGGGGAGCGCAGGCGTCCAGACCCTGGAGGGAGGGTCGCTGCTCGACGAGATCCTCGCCGAGACGAAGATGACGCCCGGCGACGAGGGGTACGAGATCGCCAAGCGGGGCGTGCAGGCCTTCATCTCGGAGCTCGTCGCCCCGCGGCGCGAGGGTGAGAAGGTCGACAAGGCCTTCGTCGACGCGCTGATCGCGGAGATCGACGTCAAGCTCTCGCGGCAGATCGACGAGATCCTCCACCACCCCAGCTTCCAGAAGCTCGAGTCCGCCTGGCGCGGCCTCAAGTTCGTCATCGACCGCTGCGACTTTCGCGAGAACGTCAAGGTCGAGATGCTCAACTGCTCCAAGGAGGACCTCCTCGCCGATTTCGAGGACGCCCCCGAGGTGCCGAAGAGCGGCCTGTACAAGCTCGTCTACTCGGCGGAGTTCGGCCAGTTCGGCGGCAAGCCGGTCGGCGCGATCATCGCGAACTACGAGTTCGGCCCCGGCCCCCAGGACATCGCGCTGCTCCAGAAGTGCGCCGCCGTCGCGGCGATGTCGCACGCGCCGTTCATCGCGGCGGCGGGCGCGCAGTTCTTCGGGCTCAAGGACTTCATCGGGCTGCCCAACCTGAAGGACCTGAAGGCGCTCTTCGAGGGGCCGCAGTACACGAAGTGGAACGCGTTCCGCGAGACCGAGGACTCGCGCTACGTCGGCCTCGTGATGCCGCGCTTCCTGCTCCGCCTGCCCTTCGGCGCCAACACCGTCCCGGTGAAGGCGTTCAACTACGAAGAGGACGTGGTCGGCAAGCACGACGCGTACTGCTGGGGCAACGCGACGTACGCCTTCGCCACCCGGCTCGCCGACAGCTTCGCCAAGTACCGCTGGTGTCCGAACATCATCGGCCCGCAGGCGGGCGGCGCGGTGGAGAACCTGCCGCTTCATCAGTACGAGGCGATGGGCGAGATCCAGACCAAGATCCCGACCGAGATCATGCTCACCGAGCGGCGCGAGTTCGAGCTGTCCGAGGAGGGCTTCATCGGGCTCACGTTCCGCAAGGACTCGGACAACGCCTGCTTCTTCTCGGCGAACTCGGCGCAGAAGCCCAAGTTCTACGGGCAGAGCGAGGAGGGCAGGGCGGCCGAGATGAACTACCGGCTCGGGACGCAGCTGCCGTACATGTTCATCATGTGCCGCATCGCGCACTACCTGAAGGTGCTGCAGCGCGAGCAGATCGGGACGTGGAAGGAGCGCGCCGACCTCGAGAGGGAGCTGAACGAGTGGATCGGCCAGTACGTCGCCGATCAGGACGTCGTCTCCGCCGCGACCCGCGGGCGCCGGCCGCTCCGCAAGGCGAGGATCATCGTGACCGAGGTGCCGGGCAACGCCGGCTGGTACAAGGTCGACATGCAGGTGCGCCCGCACTTCAAGTACATGGGCGCGTTCTTCACGCTGAGCCTCGTCGGCAAGCTCGACAAGGAGTGAGCGGCCGGCCACGGCACCGCGCTGCCCGCGCGGTGCCTGGCCGCGCAGCGGGCGGCCAGGCTACGCAGCGGGCGGCCAGGCTACGCAGCGGGCGGCCAGGCTACGCAGCGGGCGGCCAGGCTACGCAGCGTGGGCGACGCCGCGAAGCGGGCGGCCCTGGAACGAGCCCGCCCGCCGGCGTAGGCTCGGGCGATGAGGAAACTCTCAAGGATCTGCGTCTATTGCGGGTCGAGCGCCGGCGCGTCGCCGGCCTACCGCGCGGCGGCCGTTCAGGTCGGGGAGCTCCTGGCCGCGCGAGGGATCGGGCTCGTGTACGGGGGCGGCCACGTGGGGCTCATGGGCGCGGTCGCCGACGCGGTGCTCGCGGCCGGCGGGGAGGCGATCGGCGTCATCCCCCACTTCCTCAACCAGCGCGAGATCGAGCACCGGGGCCTGACGGAGCTCCACGTGGTCGAGACGATGCACGAGCGCAAGGCGAAGATGGCCGCGCTCTCCGACGCCTTCATCGCCCTGCCGGGGGGCATCGGGACGCTGGAGGAGCTGTTCGAGGTGTGGACCTGGACGCAGCTCGGGTCTCAGGAGAAGCCGGTCGGGCTGCTCGACGTCGCCGGGTATTACCGGCCGCTGATCGCCTTTCTGGATCACGTGGTGGTCGAGCGGTTCCTCAAGCCGGGCCACCGCGCGATGCTCCAGGTCGAGAGCGACGCCGAGGCGCTCCTGGGGCTGCTCGCCGCCTGGCGCCCGAACGTCGAGCACAAGTGGATGGCGCCCGACGAGCGGTAAGCGCGTCGCTCGACGCGAAGTCGGGAGCGAGGTTCATTCCTTCAACTCGAGCGCATTTCTCATCCGCCCTGTCGAGGACCCGGCCGCGCGCGCTCACGAAACGCGGCCGCACTGCGGTGGTCGATCAGGCGATACCCTAGCTCGTATCCGGATCTCTCCTTAGCTCCGCTGCATGAGGGGCACTCCCGAGCGCTCCGGCAAGCATCGTGCATCTACGACCCTGCGCTCGCGCCCGGAGGCGCGTCGAAGGGCGCGGCGCAGGTTGCATTTTTTGTGAAGGCCCCACAGGAAACGCCCGAACGCGGCGCATTTTGTCTCATCTGTGGCAAGTTCGCCGGTTCTCGCGTCCAGCGATCATGGCGCCGGCGAGCGTACTTCGATGTTCAGCGCTCTGCCCAGCCCATGTAGCGGATTGCCGCGCGTTTCACGGCGGCCGCTCGGCCCGGCCGCGATGTCCCCGTCAATGGCTTCATCCCGTCGTCGGCCCGTGAATTGCTAAAAGCCGGCGCGGTACGTTCTCAATTCACAGAAATCGGAGACAAGATGAAGCAGGTCGGGCCCGATCTCATCTGTTTGTCGCACCTGCGCTGGAACTTCGTCTTCCAGCGACCGAACCATCTGATGAGCCGCTTCGCGCAGGAGAGGCGGGTTTACTTCGTCGAAGAGCCCGTGTTCGAGGACGGGCCCCCGAGGCTCGAGGCGAGGCACATCGAGGCCAATCTCACCGTCGTCGTCCCCCACCTCCGCCACGGCACCGAGCAGGAGGAGGCCCTCGCGCAGCAGCGCCGCCTGCTCAACTCCTTCGTGCGGGAGCAGGACATCCGGCAGCCGATCCTGTGGTTCTACACGCCGATGTCGCTGCCGATCGCCGCGGACGTGGAGCCGTCGCTCGTCGTCTACGACTGCATGGATGAGCTCTCCGCCTTCCGCGGCGCCCCGCCGATCCTCCGGGAGCGGGAGCGCGAGCTCTTCGCGCGCGCCGATCTCGTGTTCACCGGCGGCCAGAGCCTCTACGAGGCGAAGCGCGCCCAGCACCCGTCGGTGCACGCCTTCCCGAGCAGCGTCGACGCGGCCCACTTCGCGAGGGCGCGCGAGCACGCCGCGGACCCGGACGACCAGCGCGACATCCCGAGGCCGCGGCTCGGGTTCTTCGGCGTCCTCGACGAGCGGCTCGACGTCGAGCTCGTCGCCCGCGTGGCCAAGGAGCGCCCCGACTTCCAGCTCGTCATGCTCGGGCCGGTCGTGAAGATCGACCCGGCCACGCTGCCCCGGCTGCCGAACATCCACTGGCTCGGCCAGAAGTCATATCAGGATCTTCCGGCCTACCTCGGCGGCTGGGACGTCGCACTCATGCCGTTCGCGCTCAACGAGGCGACCCGGTTCATCAGCCCGACGAAGACGCTCGAGTACCTCGCCGCGGGCAAGCCGGTCGTCTCCACCGCCATCCGTGACGTGGTCACGCCCTACGGCGAGAAGAAGGCGGTGCACATCGCCGACGCCTCCACGTTCGTCGCCGCGGCCCTCGCAGCGCTCGCGGGGCCGCGCGAGGAGCACATCGCGATCGCGGACGAGATGGTGAGCGCGACGTCGTGGGACAAGACGTGGCGCTCGATGTCGAAGCTCATCGCTGACGCACTCCAATCCAAGCGTCCGGCGGCTGTCCGGGCGGAAGGGAACGTACCGTGTTCGACACTCTGATCGTAGGTGCTGGGTTCGCTGGCAGCGTGCTCGCCGAGCGCCTTGCCTCGCAGATGAGCAAGTCGGTCCTCCTGTGCGACAAGCGTCCGCACATCGGCGGCAACGCGTACGACTACCACGATGACGCCGGGGTCCTCATCCACAAGTACGGCCCCCACATCTTCCACACCGCGTCGCCGCGGATCTTCCGCTACCTGTCGCAGTTCACGGAGTGGCGCCCGTACGAGCACCGCGTGCTCGCGCACGTCGACGACAAGCTCGTCCCGTTCCCGATCAACGTGGATACGGTCAACGCCCTCTACGGGACCAACTACTCGCCCGCCGAGGTCGAGGCGTTCTTCGCCCGCGTCGCCGAGCCGATCAAGCACTGCCGCACCTCCGAGGACGCGGTCGTCAGCAAGGTGGGCCGGGAGCTCTACGAGAAGTTCTTCCGCAACTACACGCGCAAGCAGTGGGGGCTCGACCCGTCGGAGCTCGACGCCTCGGTCGCCTCGCGCGTGCCGGCGCGCACGAACTACGACTCCCGGTACTTCACGGACGAGTTCCAGGCCATGCCGCTGCGCGGCTACACGCGGATGTTCGAGAACATGCTGGATCACAAGAAGATCCGGATTCTCCTGAACACAGATTACCGCGACATCATGAACGAGGTGAGCTTCAAGGAGATGATCTACACGGGCCCGGTAGACTCCTTCTTCGACTTCCGCTACGGGAAGCTCCCTTACCGCTCCCTGGAGTTCAAGTTCGAGACGCATGACAAGGAGACCTTCCAGCCGGGCGCGGTCGTCAACTACCCGAACGAGCACGCGTATACCCGCATCACGGAGTTCAAGTACCTCACGGGGCAGCAGCACCCGAAGACGAGCATCGTGTACGAGTTCCCGAGGGCCGAGGGCGACCCCTATTACCCGGTGCCGCGGCCCGAGAACGCGGAGATCTACCGGAAGTACAAGGCCCTCGCCGACGCGACGCCGAACGTGCATTTCGTCGGGCGGCTCGCGACGTACCGGTACTACAACATGGACCAGGTCGTGGGTCAGGCGCTCGCCACCTTCGACCACATCCGCGAAGCCAAGCTCGACGGAGCAGCGGTGACCGTCGCCGCCTAACGGACCCATGCCTCGACAGCACCTTGCACAGATCGGTATCCCAGGTTCGGTGCCGCCGCCGGCCGACAGCGGCGCTGCCCGCGGCTACCCGCGCCCGCTGCTCCGGCGAGAGGGCTGGACCTCGCTGAACGGGGCGTGGGAGTTCGCCCTCGATCCCCGGGCCGAGTGGAGCTCGCCGGCCGACGCGCGCTTCGACAGGACGATCGAGGTGCCGTTCGCCCCGGAGACGCCGCGGAGCGGGGTCGGCGAGACCGGCTTCTTCAAGGCCTGCTGGTACAGGCGCCAGGTCAAGGTGCCGGAGCTCGACCCCGCCGAGCGGCTCATCCTGCACTTCGGCGCCGTGGACTACCTGGCCAGGGTGTGGATCGAGGGCAGCTTCGCCGGCGAGCACGAGGGCGGCTACACGCCGTTCGAGCTCGACATCACCGAGCACGTGAAGGGGCGCGAGAGCGTCACGATCGTGGTGCAGGCCCACGACGATCCGAACGACCTCGCGAAGCCGCGCGGCAAGCAGGACTGGAAGCTCGAGCCTCACTCCATCTGGTACCCGCGGACCACGGGGATCTGGCAGACGGTGTGGATCGAGCGCGTGCCGCGCATGCGCGTCGAGTACCTCCGGTGGACCCCGAACCTCGAGCGCTGGGAGATCGCGGTCGAGGTCCGCGTCGCCAACGCGCCGGTGGAGGGCGCGCGCGTCGGCGTGCGGCTGCGCGTCGGCGACATGACGATCGCGAACGACCAGTACACGGTCGTGGCCGGGGAGGTCCACCGGCGCATCACGCTCTCCGACCCAGGCATCGACGACTTCCGCAACGAGCTCCTGTGGTGCCCCGAGCGCCCGACGCTGATCGAGGCCGACATCGTCCTCTACGACCAGTCCGGGATGACGATCGACCGCGTGAAGAGCTACACGGCGCTGCGCTCGGTGGCCGTCCGCGGGGACCGCTTCCTCCTGAACGGGCGGGCGTACGTCCTCAGGATGGTGCTCGACCAGGGCTACTGGGAGGGGACCGGGATCACCGCGCCCGACGACGAGGCGCTGCGCCGCGACGTCGAGCTCACGAAGCAGATGGGCTTCAACGGCGCGCGGAAGCACCAGAAGATCGAGGATCCGCGGTACCTCTACTGGGCCGATAGGCTCGGACTGCTCGTGTGGGAGGAGATGCCGAGCGCCTACCGGCACACGCGCAAGTCGATCGAGCGGCTCGCGCGGCAGTGGCTCGAGGCGATCCGGCGGGACATCAGCCACCCGTGCATCGTCGCGTGGGTGCCGTTCAACGAGTCGTGGGGCGTCCCGAACCTGCCGGACAACCCGAACGAGCGGCACTACGTGCAGGCGCTCTATCACCTCACGAGGTCGATGGACTACACGAGGCCGGTCATCGGCAACGACGGGTGGGAGAGCGTGGCGACCGACATCATCGGGATCCACGACTACGATCCGTCGCCCGAGCGCATCGCGCGCCGCTACTTCGCGCACGACGTCGTGCCCAAGCTGCTGAAGCGGGAGAGGCCCGGGGGACGCGCCCTCGTGCTCGACCCGTCGGTCAGCCACGAGACCGCGATCGTGCTGTCGGAGTTCGGCGGGATCGCGATCGCGCCCGGCGGCGGCGACGGCGGCACGTGGGGGTACTCCGCGTGCAGGACGTCGGAGGAGTTCGCCGAGCGCTACACGAAGCTCATGAAGGTGATCAACTCCCTCGAGCTGCTCGCCGGCTTCTGTTACACGCAGTTCGCCGACACGTACCAGGAGGCGAACGGCCTGCTCCACGCCGACCGCACGCCGAAGTTCCCGCTCCACAAGATGGCGGCGGCGACGCAGGGGATCCCGTTCGTCGGCCCGAACGAGACGCCCTCGACGCTGAGCGACGGGGGGCTCGCGGACATGCCGGCCTTTGCGGACATGCCCGGGCTCGTGGACATGGGTGCGCCGCGATGACCGCGCGCGGGCCGGGCTTCGAGGCCGTCTTCGGCCGCCCGGCGAAGCTCGCGGCCGAGGCGCCGGGGCGCGTGAACCTGATCGGCGAGCACACCGATTACAGCGGCGGGTACGTGCTGCCGACGGCGATCCCGCAGAAGACGCGCATCGAGATCGCGCCGCGGGACGACGGGCTCGTCCAGGTCGCGAGCGAGAACGTGGACGGCGGCGCCCCGCTCTCGTTCCGCGCCGGCGAGGAGGCGCGCCGCGGCCTGTGGCTCGACTACGTGCAGGGCATCACCGCGGTCCTCTGCGGCCGGGGCGCGTCGATCCCGGGCTTCGACGCGAGGATAGCGTCGTCGGTGCCGCTCGGCAGCGGCCTGTCGTCGAGCGCCTCGCTGCTCGTGGCGCTCGCCCGCGCCTTGCGGGCGATGCTCGACCTCTCCATCGACGACGTGGAGATCGCCCGGATCGCCCACGCGGCGGAGCACGACTTCGTGGGCGCGCCCGTCGGGAACATGGATCAGATGGCCGCGAGCCTCGCCGACGAGCACACGGCGCTGTTCATCGACACGAGGACCCTCGCGTTCGAGCGCATCCCGCTGCCCGCCGAGGCCGAGCTGCTCGTCGTGAACTCGGGGGTGGCGCACCAGCACGCGAGCGGCGACTACAAGACGCGGCGCGCGGAGTGCGAGCGCGCCGCGGCCCTGCTCGGCGTGCCGCAGCTCCGGGACGTCGACGCGGCCGCCGAGCAGCGCATCGCGTCGCTGCCGGCGCCGCTCGACCGGCGCGCGCGCCACGTCGTGACCGAGAACGCCCGGGTGCTCGCCGCCGTGGCCGCGCTCCGCGCCGGGGATCTCGGCCGTTTGGGCGAGCTCTTCGACGCGTCGCACCGGTCGATGCGCGACGACTTCGAGGTGTCGGTGCCGGCGGTCGACGCGCTGGTGGAGAGCGCGCGGGCGCAGCCGGACGTCTTCGGCGCCCGGCTGACCGGCGGCGGCTTCGGCGGCTCGATCGTGGCCCTGGTGAAGCGCGGCTGCGCGGCACAGGTGGGCCGGGCCGTCGTCGAGGCCTACGGGCGAACGCCGGGCCGGCACGCGACGGTGCTGGTGGGAGGGGTGACCCCGTGAGCGAGCGCGCCGGGATCGCGCTCTGGGCCGGCGTCGAGTGCACGGTCAACCGCGTCGGCGACCAGTACTTCGACCAGCTGGAGCGCACGGGCCACCACGGCCGCATCACCGACCTGGACCTGCTCGCGGAGCTCGGGGTCACCGCCGTCCGGTACCCGGTCCTCTGGGAGCGCACGGCCCCGGACGGCCCGCGGAGCGCCGATTTTTCCTGGGCAGACGAGCGCCTCCACCGGCTGCGGGAGCTCGGCATCGACGTGATCGTCGGGCTGGTCCACCACGGCAGCGGGCCGCCGTGGACCAGCCTGATGGAGGACAGCTTCGCGAGCGGCCTCGCGGAGTTCGCCGGCGCCGTGGCGGAGCGCTACCCGTGGGTGCGCGACTTCACGCCGGTGAACGAGCCGCTCACGACCGCGCGCTTCAGCGCGCTCTACGGGCACTGGTACCCGCACCGCCGGGACTCGGCCTCCCTCATGCGCGCGCTGCTCGTGGAGACGCGCGCCACCGCGGCCGCGATGCGCGCGATCCGGCGGGTGCGCCCGGACGCGCGGCTCGTGCAGACGGAGGACTTCGGCGCGATCGCCAGCACGCCCCGGCTCGCCTACCAGGCGGAGTTCGAGAACCACCGGCGCTGGCTGAGCCTCGATCTGCTGTACGGGCGCGTCGACGCCGCGCACCCGCTGCGCCAGCACCTCCGCGACTGCGGCGTGAGCGACGAGGAGCTCGCGCGGCTCGCGGCGGAGCCGTGCCCGCCGGACGTGATCGGCGTGAACTACTACCTGACGAGCGATCGGTTCCTCGATCACCGCGTCGAGCGCTACCCCTCGTGGACGCACGGCGGCAACGGGCGCGACGCGTACGCCGACGTGGAGGCGGTGCGCGTCCGGGAGGAGGGGATCTTCGGCCACCACGCGGTGTTGCGCGACGTGTGGCGGCGGTACGCGACGCCGATCGCGATCACCGAGGTCCACCTCGGGTGCACGCCGGAGGAGCAGATCCGCTGGCTTGCCGAGGCGTGGGAGGGCGCGCGCGCGGCCCGGGCGGAGGGCGCCGACGTGCGGGCGGTGACGCTGTGGTCCGCCTTCGGGGCGTACGACTGGGACAGCCTGGTCACCCAGGCGCGCGGCCACTACGAGCCGGGGGTCTTCGACGTGCGCGGGCCCGCGCCACGGCCCACGGCGCTCGCGGCGGTCGCGAAGGAGCTCGCGTCCACCGGCCGGACCGAGCACCCGCTCGCCGGGGCGCCGGGCTGGTGGCGGCGCGACGAGCGGCTGCTCTACGGGGCGCCGCGATCGACGACGCGGAGCATCTGCCGGCCGCGCGAGCGCCCGATCCTGATCACGGGCGCGGGCGGGTCGCTCGGCGCGGCGGTGGCGCGCGCGTGCGAGGAGCGCGGCCTCCACGTCCGGGCCATGACGCGGGGCGAGCTCGACATCGCGGACGCGCCGGCCCTGGAGCGCGCGATCGACGAGGTCGACCCGTGGCTCGTGATCAACGCGGCGGGCTACACGCGCGTGCACGACGCCGAGGACGAGATCGAGGCGTGCCGCCGCGCCAACGTGGTGGGGCCGATCCTCCTTGCGGGGGCGTGCCGGCGCCACGGCGCGCGGCTCTTGATGTTCTCGTCGGCCTTCGTGTTCGACGGGAGCAAGCCCGACCCCTACGTCGAGGATGATCCGGTCGCGCCCATCAACGCGTTCGGCGAGGCGCAGGCGCTGGGGGAGAGGGGCGTGCTCGACGCGCTGCCGGGCGCGCTGGTCGTCCGCACGGGCAGCCTGTTCGGTCCGTTCGAGGCGCGCAGCTTCGCCGCGCTCGCGCTGTCGGCGGTGAAGCGCGGGGAGCCGTTCCACGCCGCGGACGACCTCTTCGTGTCGCCCACGTACCTGCCGCACCTGGCGCACACGTGCCTGGATCTCGCGATCGACCAAGCCGAGGGCATCTGGCACCTGGCGAACGACGGCGTCCTGAGCTTCGCCTCGTGGGCGAAGATGATGTGCGACGCGTTCGGTCTGCCCTCGCGCGCGGTGCACGCGTGTCCGGCGCACACCCTGGGCCTCCGGGCGAATCTGCCCCGCCAGGGGGGGCTCCACAGCCGCCGCCGCGCGACGTTGCCAACCTTGCCCGAGGCCGTCGAGCACTACGTCAGGCACCGGGCGGAAGCGGCGCCGGCGGCCGGGTAGGCCGGCGTTCCAGCCGTGCTCTCCGCTCAGCGTGAACACTGGCAGAGGCGCGAGAAACCGTCTCTTCGCATGCCGGTGGGGTCCAACGCCACGGGACCGCTGGCTCCGTCTCGGCACGACCGTTCACATTGGCAAGAATCGTCGTTTACAGGCAAGCGTGCTGACGTCGCGCAGCCCATCGCCGACAGGCTCGCGTTGGTTTGCGAGGTCACTCCTCAACATGAGCGCGCGCATCCCGGCGGGTCTGAATGATCACGATAAGATTCGTACCTCCCACCGGCGCGAATGCCGCAAGCCACCGATCTTCTGTCGAGCCTTCCAACGGATCCACGTACTCACTGTCGGTCTCGACGATGTCCATGAATTCTGGATGCGCTTCGGATGAGTGGAGTCGTGACCTCAGCATGCGCAGCTTCCCGTTTTGGCCCGAAGGAAACACTTGGCTGTGGTTCACGCCATTATGAATCAGGAACGCGTGTTCGTCGTGTGGCGAAGGAGGATCCGCGGTGTCCGAGTCGCGGTCGCGAAGCGACACGAGCGTGGCGCTACAATAACGGATTCGTCTGAGGATGTCGAAGCTAGATTCGACGGATATGGTCGCCGCTACGACGCCGAGGAACGAGCCGTCCTCATGGCGAAGAGGCGCTGAAATTGCGAGTACAAAGTCTCGCCCAGGTAACTGCCTGAAGGCTCTGGATACATACACATCCTGCGCCTCGGCTGCGGCGAGCTCGTGAGCACCGCGGAAGTAATCGCGCCACGCGTGGTTCGCGCTCCTGCGCGACGGCGGTGGAGGAGGCCACTCGGCCCTCAATGTCCCCTCTTCATCCAACACGGATAAGGCGCTGAATCCATACAGCGATTGCTGATCCTGGCAATAGCTCTCGAGGCCTCTCCAGTCCATGTCTAGCAGCAGCCAGCGTGGGAGAGCCTCATTCGCGATGGCTCTAACGATGCGGACGTGCGATGCGATCTCCGCTCGCAGCGAGTCCGCCATGACCTCTGCGATGATGGCGTTGTTCGTCAGTGCGGCCGAGCGCGCTTGTTCCTGTGTCTGAGCGTGAGTTAGTCTGAACCTCGCCGAAGCCATGAGCGCGAAGGCGCCGACGACGCCGAGGACTGTTCGGTGCCGGCCGCACCAGCGGAGTATGCGTCGCGGGAGACTGCACGGTCGCGCCAGGGTCGGTTTGCCATCGAGCCAGCGCCTCAGGTCGGCGGCCAGCGCCGCAGCGGATGGGTATCGGAGCGTCGGTTCGTTGCGCAGGCACGTCACGCAGATAGCGCTCAGATCTCGCGGCAGATCCTTTCGGCTTTTGACGGGCGAAGGCGGCTCCTCGTCCCTACAGCGTCGCAGTACCTCGGTGGCCTCCCCTGCAAACGGCGTTCGCCCGACGAGCAGCTCGTAAAGGATCACGCCGAGGCTCCAAACGTCCGCTGCCGCGCCGATCTGGTTGGAACGCCCATTTGCCTGCTCCGGTGCCATGTAGCATGGGGTGCCCACAATCATGCCCGTAGCGGTGCCACTGTCCGTGTCCAAGCGCTTGGCGATCCCGAAATCGGCGAGATGTGGCTCTCCGTTCTCATCGAACAGAATGTTCGATGGCTTCAGATCACGATGCAGGATGTTCCGCTCGTGGCATGCATGGACAGCGAGCGCCAACTTTTCCAGGAGACGCGCCGCGTCTCGCGGGTCCTTGAAGTCTGCCCGGCGCTCGGCCAGCGTCTTTGCTGCCATAAGCTGCATCGTGAAGTACATAGAGCCATCATGTACACCGACATGATAAACCTTGACGATGTTCGGGTGCTCGAACGTGCATTGGGCACGAATCTCGTTCTCGAACCTCTTTCGCGCGCCTCTGCTGGCGAACGAACGGTCGCGGATTATCTTCAGCGCCACGGCGCGGCCGGAGAGCGAATCGAGCGCGCGATATACGATGCCCATGCCGCCGCGGCCAAGCTCACCCTCCAACCTGTACTGATCGATGCTGTCCGGCGCATCGTCAGAATCGTACACTCCGTCGGACCCGTCGAGGCATCTATTGATGATGCAATGGGGGCACAATCCGCCTGGCGCGTCGGGGGGGATGTTTTTGCCGCATAAACGACATGTGGGTGGCATCGCCGACATCCGTCAATGGCTTCTCAGGTGGCGCTACATGGGTCGACTACATTTTTATTGCTTGACAAGTTGTAAGCTCGCCATCATGGACTTGAGCTCGTCGTCGACCTCGCTCTCGTGATTGACGAGGCTGCGGGCCTCTCGTCGAGCGAATTGCTTGAACCGGGAGCGCATCCGCGATAACGCTGTTTTTGTTGCGTCGACGCTCATCCCTAGCGTGTGGGCGACGTGCTTGTGCTCAGGAGCGTCATCATCTACGAGCCGCGGTCTAAGCGCGTCGAATAGCTTGCCTTCTCCATTTTCATGGTAATATTGCTGAAGCTGAGCGAGTACCCGATCGATAAAGCTTATCGTGAACGTGTGTTCGTAGATTTCTTCCGCGGAAGGCGTGTTGGAAGGCAGCGAGCGAGCTATCGGTTCAAGCCCACTCGCGTCGATGTGCTCGTGCAAGCAGCCCCCGCCGCGTTTTTGAGCGCGAATTCGATCGCGCTCGTTTGCTACGTAATTCTTGATGCATCTACATAGCCAATTGCGGAACCTGCCGCGTGAGGGATCTACAACGGCTATATCGTTGCTCGCTGAGAGTTGCTGCAGGAAGCCCTGCGTCATATCCTCAGCATCTTCGGCAGAGAAGCCGGACGCTCTGACGAAACTGCGAATGGGCGATCTGTAGCGTCGACAGAGCTCATTCAGGGCGTTCATCCCCTCTTTGGTGAACGGATGTCCAGCACGGGTGACCATGTCCCACGAAGTGTCCGGGAATTGGGCTCTCCACCCATCACGGGTCATAACTGTACCGTAACAGATGCGACCGCGTGTGGGAAGCCCGAGCAGGCCCCCCACCATTGCCGCCGCAGCGCGCGTCGCGTGACCCACGCCGGGTATCCCGGTGCAGAACTCTCCTGGCGTAGGGCGGCGCGCGTGCCATGCCATTCAACGAGCGTACACCGTCAAGCGCTCGAGCTCGCTACCGGCGAGGGCCGACGGCGCCCTGGGCTAGGCTGTGCTCGCCACCGGCATAGGCTGGCGAGGTAGTTCAGCGTCGCGTCGCCTCGTCGGGGTGCCGGAAACGGAGCGCCTTGAGCCTCGGCGAGAGGCTCGCGCTCGCGCAGGGACGGACAATCGCCGAGCTGGAGCGTCCCGCCCTCGGCAATCGCCGAGCTGGAGCGTCCCGCCCTCGGCGCCCGAGCGGCCCTGGCCATCGGTACCCCGGCCGGATGCGGGCGGCGCTGCGGGGCACCTGACGATTTTCTGTCACCTTCGAGCAAGATTCCTTCAGGAAGCGGGAGAAAGGAGACATGAGCGATGCCGCTCTGCGGCATCGTACACGTCGCCTCGACCACGCCCGATCAGCTCGTCGATGTGGGCGACGTGCCAAGTGCTGTAGCACATGGGACGAATGTCCATATAGGTGAGCCGATTCGGAATGTCGCGCTGGGCGGCCACGCGAGATGCTGCCGCCCGAAGTGCCACCACAAGCGGTATTTTATGTGTGGGCGCCGCCAGGTTCGGCGTTGCCGATCGGGCGCTCGCGATGAGTTCTCGCATGGTGAGCCCTTCGGGTTGACGCTCAACGATGCTCTGGCATCTGGGCGATGCGAGCTTGGTCGGGGCTATGGGGATTCAATGTCAATACGGATCGCTAGCTGTGCTGTTCGCTGAGTGGTGCTGGGCAACGGAGGAGGATTGATTATGCGATGCATTTATGGATTGATGGTCTGCGTGTGTGTGGCGGCTGCGGGGTGTGTTGCTGAGACAGATGCTGGAGATGTCATGGGCAGCGAGGCTGTTGATGAGGAGGTTGGCACAGCCGAGCAGGCTGCATGGACTTGCGAAGGCTGGGCTCCGAAGAGGTATCAGTGGTGCTTGACCAGGTGTGGCAACGGCAGCTCCTGGTACAATGTCGGATCGCAGAGCGCCATCCCGTATGGCTCGTGCACTGCGACTGCGGCAGAATACTGCAGAGACCGCGGCCTGGGCAGCTCTCGCGATGTGTGCTGGGGAACGAACTGGTAGCGGTCGCGTTCGAATCGCAGAGGTCGGAGCGCTTGCGCTCGCGATCTCGTCGCCTGCGTCGCGCTGAGTTTGGCCAGCTGTGTTGCCGGACCTAACAGCTCGCGGGGCCTTGAACAGCTCGGCGGATGCTCTGCCGGGCTGTTCCCGGGCTTCTCCTCGGTGTCTCGCGATGCATCCGCCCGTGCTGGGCAGCCGGCCCGCCGGAAGCAGCCCCGCCGGACGGCGGGACGGCGCCCATCTCGAGGAATCGACCGGGTTGCGCCAGGCTCGTGCTTCTCATCTTCCTCCATCTGCGGCCTTGATACCCTGGCGTCATGAACCATGGTTCGTGGACTGCTGGGATCCTCGCGGCGCTGGCCTCTTTCCTCGCGATGGAGGCCAGCGCGGGCGCGTGCGGCATGCCGTATCCGGGCGTGACGGAGGTCTTCCCGGCGAGCGGCGCGACGACCCCGGGGAACGCCGCGCTCTTCTTCGCCGGCCACGCCCTCTCGCTGGACGCCGTGTCGGTGACGGTCGACGCCGAGCCGGCGCGCCTCGTGGCCGCGCCGGACGTGCCCGCGGCGGGGTACGACCTCGTCGCGCGGATCGAGCCGCCGCCCGGCGAGGGGCAGGCGATCGTGATCGAGGGCAGCTTCTGCCCGGACGAGGGGTGCGAGGCGACGCGGATCGAGCTCACGGCCGGCGCCGCGGACACGGAGGCGCCGCCGACGCCGAGCGGGCTCTCGTTCGACCTCTACGACTACGCCGACGCCACGCCGAGCAGCGGGAGCTGCGAGTCGCACAGCCACCTCGCGTGGTGGGTCACGGCCGAGGGCGAGGCCGCGGGGACCGGCGAGTCCCCCGTGATCTACACGGTCGAGGCGTTCCGGGACGTCAGCTTCACGGAGCCGGTGTTCTCGACGAGCCGGCTCACGACCGACGCGTCGGTGACCATGGCCATCCATCAGACCGTGGACGTGCTCGCCGGCGTCGACGCCCCGACGGCGCTCTGCTTCCGGGCCACGGCGATGGATGCGGCCGGGAACGTCGCCGGCGAGGCCGTGCACGCCTGCAGGCCTTGCTTCTACAGGAAGGATCCGGAGACGGCGCAGCCGAGCTCTTCGCGGCCGTCCGAGCCGGAGTGGACGGAGCAGGACGTCTATCCCGGGGGAACGTGCGATTCAGGGATGGAGCCGGGCAGCGGCGGCGGGGGCGCTGGCGATGGCGACGACGACGAGGACGCCGCGGTGCGCGGCTGCAGCTGCCGCGCCGCCGGCGAGCGCGGCCCGGGCGGCGCGGCGGCCCTCGGGGGAGCGGCGCTCGCGCTGCTCGCGTGCGCGGCGCGGGCCCGGCGAAGGGAGCGCTGCCCTCACTGATCCCACTCGATCACGATCCGCTTCGGGTCCTCCGGATCCACCTTCACCGCGACCGGCTCCTTGCTCGTCAGCTGCCCCACCCGCAGCCGCGGCACGCTGTGCCGGATGACGGCCGTGTACGGCTCGCGGTTCTCGAGCATCACGTGCAGGTGGAGCGTCACCACCGGATCCCGGTTGGTCGTCACGCCCGTGTCGTCGAACTTCGTGATGAGCGCCTTGCCAGGGAGCCCCGACGCCCGGATGCGCGCGGTCCGCGCGTTGACCTTGCCCCAGAAGAAGAGGATTGCGCCCATGAGCAGGCAGAAGAACGCGACCTGGCCGAGCGCCGCTCGGTTCTTGCCGAGGTGCGCCGAGAGGACCGCATACGCGCCGTCGGACACCGACGCCGCGCCGAACAGCAGGCCGAGGAGCGCGAGGAGGACGCCGGCGATGATCATGACAGGCCTCCTCAGGGCGCCAGGAGCAGCACCTTGACCTGGCTCGGGACGAGCCGCATCCCCGGGCAGTTCGTGGAGTTTTGCAGGCTCATGCTGGTCATCCTCGTCGCGGGGATGCCGCCGATCAGGCACGTGAACGCGCCCGTGAGATGGCGGCTCGGGCCCATGACCATCCCGGACGCCACCCCCATGTTGATCCCGGTGTTGTCGCCGTTCGTCAGCGGGACCGTCGTCGCCATGTTGTGCGCCGGGGTGCCCATGAACAGGATGTTGTACGCCGCGGGGACGCCCATCGGGCCGGCCGCGATGTTCGGATAAGGAATGGGGACCGGCGCCGGCGTCGGCGTGAGGCAGACGTCGGGGAACCCGAGATCCAGGCCCATCATCTGAGAGTTCGCGAACATGGCAGCGCCTCCTATCCGAGGTGGATCTGCTCGCCGTCGAGCTTGACCAGCTCCTCGGCGGTGACCAGCGTGTTCTCGCCCCGCAGGCTCGCCGTCTGCTTCGCGGCGTAGTCGATGCGATCGGCGCGCACGTGGTCGAACTGCTCGATGAGGCGATACGACCTCTTGAGCTTCTGCGTGAGCCGCTCGACCACCGTCTCAAGGCTGGTGAAGACCATCTTGGCCTTCTCCACCTCGGCGTGGACCGCCGCCCCGAAGCAGGAGAGGCGCTGGAAGACGACGTTGCCTTCGACGGTGTTGACCCGGACGCCGGCGGACGCGACCGAGACGTCCTTGCCCGACGCGAGATCGATGCCCTCCTGCGCGGCGACCCGGAAGCGACCTCGCCGCAGCTGGAGCTCGATGTCGCCGTCGTGCACGACGCGCGCGGCCGCCCCCGGCGCGCGCTCCAGGACCGCCAGGACATAGCTCTTGCCGCGCTCGGACCTGGCGAGGAGCACGACGTCGCCGACCTCGGGCTCGACGAGGCAGCTCACCGCGCGCTGCGCCTCGTGCTCGCCCGTGCCCGCGCGGACGACGAAGCCGCCCGCGCCCGCGCCGACGACCCGCCCGGTCTCCTGGAACGTCTCCGTGCTCTCGAGCTTCCGTGCCAGATTCTGCATCGATGTCCTGCTCATCCGATCGTCACACGCTCAGTGGGGGGACTTGAACGCTTCCGCCTCTGCCAGCGCCTCGTCGTCGCCGAGCGCGGCGGCGCGGCTCGTCCAGACGGCGCCCTCCTCCTCGACCTTGTGGTACCGCGCCCGGAAGAGCGTCGCCCCGGAGAAATCGGCGCCCGAGACGTCGGCGTAGGAGAAGTCGGCGTACGTGAGATCCGCGCCGGCGAAGACGGCGCCAGCGCACGCGGCCCGCGTGAAGACGCACTGCTGCAGGTCGGCCGAGGCCGCGTTCGTGGAGGAGAGCGTGGCCTCGACGAACAGCGACTGGCGCAGGAGGGCCCGCCGCAGGGAGGCGCGCGTGAGGTTCGCCTGGACGAAGACGGCGTTCTGGGCGGTCGCGCCGGTGAGGTCCGCGCCGGTGAGGTTCGCGCCCTTGAAGTTGCACTGGACGAGCGTCGCGCCCCGGAAGCTCGTGGCCTCGAGATCGGCGTCCATGAACTGCGTGAGCGTGAGATCCATCCCCGAGAGATCCATGCCCGAGAGCTTGCTTTGCATCAAGATCGCGTTCTCGAGCCGGGCGCCCGCGAGGACGGCGCCCGTGAGGTCGGCCTTCATCAGGACGGTCTGCTTGAGGTGCGCGCCCGCGAAGCTCGTGCCCTGGAGGCTCGCGTCGACGATGCTGGCCCGATCCAGGTTGGTCCTGGAGAGGTCGGCGCCGACCAGGATCGGCTTGACCAGGGCGGCGATGACGAGGTTGGCGCCGGCGAGCACGGCCGAGGTGAGGTCGACGTCGACGAGCTTCGCGGCGATCATCGTGGCGCCGGTGAGGTCGGCCCCGGCGAGGCGGCCCTTGTCCATGACGAGGTGATGCAGGTTGGCGCCGGTGAGATCCGCGCCGCGCAGATCGCACTCCATCAGCACCGACTCCTTGAGGCGCGCCCCCGAGAGCTTCGCGCCGTGCAGGTCGACGCGCTCGAAGATGCACCCCGAGAGATCTGCGCCGGTCAGGTCCATGCCGGCGAGGCTGACCTTCTCCAGGACCTCGCCGCCCCGCACCAGCGCGACGAGCTCATCCCTGTCCACGGGCGCCCCCTTGCACGACCCGAGCCTGGTTGACGTGCGCGTCGTCGAGGTTTGTCGCGCGGTCGCCTTCGACCCGCGCGAGATCGGCGCGAAACAGGTTGGCGCCCCGGAGGTCGGCGCCGCGGAGGTTCGCCTTCTGGAGGAGCGCGTAGATGAGGTTGGCGCCCGTCAGGGCGGCCTGGCTCAGGTCCGCCTTGACGAGCCTCGACTCGCGCGCCTCCGCGTGGTGCAGCCTGGCGCCGCGCAGGTCGCACTCGCTGAGATCCGCGCCCTTGAGGAGCGCGCCGGTGAAGTCGGCGCCGGCGAGCTTCGTGCCGCGCAGGTTGGCGGCCGTCAGGTTGGCGCCCCGCAGATCGGCGCCCTCGAAGCAGGAGTCGACGACGATCCGGAGGTTCTCGAGCATGGCGCCCCGGAAATTGGCGCGGTTGCCCTTCGAGGTGACGAACAGGGCGGACTTCAGCGTGGCGCCGGTGAAGTCCACGCCTTCGACGGTGACCTCGATGAAATTGCACTTGGTGAGATCCGCGCCGCGGAGGTTGATCCCGGTGAGGTCGTTCCGGAGGAAGATGAGCTCGGGCGCCGAGGCTTGCTGGAAGTCGGCTCCGGCGACGAGCGCCTCGGAGAGGTCGGCGCCCTTCAGCCGGGCGCCGCGGAAGCTCGCGCGCGAGAGGTTGGTCCTGGCGAAGACCGCCCCGGTGCAATCCGCGCCGGCCGCCTGCGCGTCGCTCAGATCGGCCTCGCCGAGGTTCGCGCCCGCGAGCTTCGCGCCGGTGAGGTCGGCCCCGGAGAGGTCGCACCGCGCGAGGACGGCGTCGCTGAGGTTCGCGCCCGCGAGGTTCGCGCCCGCGAGGCTCGCGGCCTCGAGGAAGATGCCGGAGAGGTCCGCGCCCCGCAGATCCACCCCGGAGAGGTCGACCCCGGTGAAGTCGCGGGCGTCGAACCGCTCGCCCGCCTGGCGGCCGGCGAGCAGCGCGTCGCGGAGGCGCGCGGAGCCGGCCGGGTCGAGGCGCGCGGCGGGAGGGAAGTGCTGCGTATAACGCCGGTAGGCCTCGTTCATCTTCTGCTCTTGCAGGAGGAGCTTCTGCTCGAGCTCCGGATCGGCCAGCTTGGCCTCGACGTCGGGCAGCGCGACGCCGCCGTTCCGCGCCATGACGAGGATGTCCTTGAGCCGCTCGAGCTCGGCCTTCGCCGAGAACCGAGGCGGCCCGCCGGCCTTCTTCTTCTGCTCCTCGACGAGCGCGTCGTAATCGAGCCCCTGCGCCGCCAGCGCCTCCCGGGCCTGCGCCTCGGACGCCTTGCGCCGGTCCTCGGCCTCGCTCTTCAGCTTCTCGACGTCGGCCATGGCGCGCTCGACGTACGCTGGGAGCTCGTCCAGGTCGGGCGCGGGCTCCTCCGGGGGCAGCGCGGCGGGGATGTGCTCGTCCGGATCGAGGCCGAGCGCCCGGAGCTCCCCCCGCAGCCGCTCGAGCTCCTTCTCAGCCCGCCGGCGCTGGTTCTTCTGGAGCAGGTCTTCCCGCGCGAGCAGGTCGCCCACGTCGCCTATCTTGTCATCCGCGATCTTCGGCTTGCTGGCCGGCTCGGGCGGCATCAGGTCGCCGTCGCGCAGCGCGAGCAGGTGGCCGTCCTTCTTGTCGAGGCGCCGCGCCAGCACGTCGCGGTAATGGCTCGCGGGCTTCGGCGACGCCAGCGACTCGCAGCCGACGATGATCTCCAGCACGTCGGACGCGTCGTCTTCGGCGATCTCGGTGAGGCCCCGGAAGATCAGGATGCCGCGCTCGCGGTGCGGGAAGAAGCGCACCGTGTCGAGGCGGGTCGCGATCTCGCGGAGCTCGTCGCCGGCGTCGGTCTTCTGCCGGATGAAGCAGCGGGTGGCCACGCCGGGGAGCGCGGACTCGATGCGCGGCTCCGTGGGGTGCATGTTCTCGAGCGAGAACGGCTCGTCTCCGCGGAAGTACCCCTCGATCTGCTGGTCGTCCGGGGCCGTGTTGAAGAACCCGAGATCCGTGTCCTTCGCGAGCCCCGGGAACCCGTCCTTGAGCCACGCCTCGTCGTAGGTGCCGATCTTCGAGAAGCGCTGCGGCCACATGAAGTCGAGCGCGTCGAAGCCGGCCGGATCGGGGCGGTCCCTCGGCGAGCGCACGAGTCGGTCCGGATCCTCGACGTTGGGCAGGAGGTGGACCTCGCCCTGCTCGCCGCGGACCGGGGCGAACCCCTTGCCGACCGGGTTCTTCGCGAACCCCTCGCCGCCGAACGCGTTCTCGTACCGGATCGGCATCTCGGTGAACGGCGCCGGATCCGACGCGACGCCGCGCGTCCAGCGCCGCTCGCCGACCAGGTAAAGGGTCTTGTCGATCGCGCCGAGCCTGACGCGGGCGGAGCACGCGGGGGCCGGGCGGCCTCCGGGCGGGTAGCCCCGGGCGCTCAGGAGGACCTCGCCGCGCGGCTTCGGCATGCACATGTCGAGCACGCCCTCTTTCCCGAGCTCCTCGCCGACCATCTTCCAGAGGTTGATCTCTGGCAGGAGCGTGGAGGGGGACGAGAGGGGGAAGAAGACGAGCAGGGTGGTGACGAAATAGAAGCGGCGGTCGAGCTCGAAGACCTTGTACAGGAGGCCCAGCCGCATCGGCTTGACGGTCTTCATAGACGGATGTGCGCGGCCGCGATGGCGAGATCGAGCGCGGCCTGCTTGATGGTGGGGCCGTGGGTCGCCCAGAGCTCGAGGGCCTTGGTGCGGATCTCCGCGGCCTTGGCCTTGATGTCGGCGGTCTTGATCTCGACGTGCGGGCCGACGTGGATCTCGATGTTGGCGGCGAGCAGGGCCTCGAACTTCAGGCCGACGACCGACTCGATCTTCCCGCCGATCAGGTTCTCGTTCTTGATGCCGACGGTGGTCTCCGAGGTGGCGGAGATGGTGGTGCCGATGAAGGAGCCCAGCGTGGTGAGGATCTCGTCACCCTTGTTGGTGACGTTCATCTTGTTGCACGTGAGGTTGTAGTCGAGGCTGATGGTCTGGTTGACGGCGCCGGTGACGTTCTGGGTGACGCCGGCCTTGTACGTCTGGGTGAGCGCCCCGTCGACCTCCTCGAGCAGGGTGCCGTGCACCTTGAACGTGCTCGGGTCCGTGATGTCGACGGTGGCGCCCCCGGCGCTGACCGTGAGCTTGTAGCCGCCCGTGGTGACGGTCTCCTCGCGCCCCTTCGCGACGGTGGTCACCTGCTTGTCCTTGTAGGTCTCCGTGACGAGGTTGTCGACGACCGTCCTGAAGGGGCCGACGATCCACTCGGTCGAGCTCTGGTCGACCCATTCCTTCTTGTGGCCGACGGTCCAGAGATCGAGGTCCTCTCCGATGTACAAGTACGTCATCCCGTCGGTGTTCAGGTACAGGTTGCTGTCGTCGTTGGGCGCGCCCATCCGGATGAAGGTGTTCTTCGTGGGCGTGGAGAGGGTGACGCGCTGGCCGCCGTCCTGGTCCTCGAGCTCGAGGCGGTTGCGGCCGCCGGTCTGGATGATGTTGGTCGTGCGGTTCTGGGACGTGACGGGGCTCGGGTTGAGCGCGTTCGGGACGACGCCGGCGATGACCGGGAGATCGGGGTCGCCGCCGAGGAAGGTGAAGAGGACCTCGACGCCCTTGCGGAGGGGGAAGTGCCACCCTTCGACGCCGCCGCCGTGGGGCTGGAGCATGCGGACCCAGGTGGAGGCCTTGCCGTCCTTGAGGGGGCTCTCGTCGAACTCGAACTTGACGGCGTAGCGGCCGTGGTCGTCGACCTGCGCGTACTCGCTCTCGGCCTCGCCGTCGATGGTCCCGTTCTCGAAGCCGTAGATGCGCGGCCACGGGGTGCGGCTCTCGGCGCGGTACTGGACGCCGGCCGGGATGGCCTTGAACTCCATCCGGTACACGTCGTCGGACTCGACGCCGAGCAGCTTCTTGATCTCCGCTCCGCCGCCGGCCGCGATCGCGACGTGCTCGGTCTGGGTGATGAGGTATTTCGCGTTGAGGGCGCCGCGCGGGTGGTCCTCGAGCTCGAACAGGTATCCGGGGCGAAAGAAGGGGGCGGTGCCGCCGCCTTGGGCCACGACCTGCCGCGCGAGCAGCTCCTCGGCGCGGATCTTCGCGAGCCGCGCGCCCTCCTCGGGGGTGAAGAAGCGGCCGGCATGCTGGTTGATCTCGCCGATGCCCGTCATGGAGACCGGCGCGCTCCCGGAGACGTCGAGCAGCGGCCGCGCGTAATCGTAGTCGCGGAGCTTGACCCGCGCCGGGAGCGCGGTGTGCCGGCAGAGGAACGACGAGAGCGACGCCCCGGCGACGACATCGGTGTCCGAGACCGGGTGATACCGGACCGGCGTCCGCTCGATGGGGCCGTGGGCGGAGGACTTGTCGGTGATGATGAGCTTCTCGGAGCTGCCTTCGTGCTCGAAGTAGTAATAAAGCCCCTCGCGCTCCATCCAGCGTGAGATGAAGTCGAGGTGGCTCTCGCGGTACTGGCAGACGTGCTCGTGCGGCTTGTAATCGCCGTAGAGCCTGAGCTCGTAGTCCTCCGGCAGCAGCCCGCCGTCCTCGAGGATCGCCTTGATGATGTCGGGGATCGTCTGATCGGTGAAGATGCGGCTGTGCTGGGTGAGGGTGAGCTGCCAGAGGTGCGGGACGAGCGTGGCGCGGAAGAGCGCGCGGCTGTAGGTCTCCTGCACGAGCTCGAGCGTGGACAGGATGCCGTGGAAGACGAAGGGCGGCGTGTCGTCGTCGTCGCGATCGAGCGTCAACGTGGCCTTGGCGCCGATCGTGTCGGCCATGTCGATGTCACGGCTGTCGTCGCTGGTGAGCGCGAGGTAGATCTCGAAGCAATACGGCCGCGAGATGCCCTCGGTGCCTCGCACGCCGAGCACGCGGGCGGCCTCGGGCAGGACGCTGGAGCTGATGGAGACGACATCCTTCATGGCCATCGCAGGTCCCTGGGCGCCAGACACCCCGGCGCGGTGGTTGCAGTCCAACGTGGGATCGAAGACGGCGCCAGGACGAGCCCTGTCCGCAAATCCAGACGATATCGGCCGGTATCCGGACCGTCAACACGGATTCACGGCGGCTCCCCTCCCTGGGTGAGCCGCTCGCCGGCGGCCGCCGTCGAGCGGCCCGCGTGCGCCGCGTGCGCGAGCGACGCGCGCGCGAGCGCCGCGAGGGCGGCCTCTCCCCACCCCGCGCCGAGCTCTGCCGCCGGCCACGGCTCGCCGCGATAATAGAAGGAGCCAGCCATGAACTCGCGAGTCACCGCCTCGCGCATCCGGCGCGCCAGGTCGATGTCCCGGGCCTGCTCGAGCTGCAAGAGGCGGAGATCCTCGCGCTGCGAGGGCGCGCGGCGCTCGGCCCGCCGGATCATCCGGCGCGCGCGGAGCAGATCGATCGAGAGATCGCGCGCGCAGTCCGGGTCGCCCGCGGCGACCCAGATGAGCCGCCCGGCGAGCGGCGGGCGCCCGCTGCGGTCGCGCCACTCCGCGTCGGATCTGCGGTACATCGGGAGGTAGCGGAGGTCGAGCCCGAGCGCGGCGTCCCCCGGAGGCCGGAGCAGCGGTGTGTCGTGCTGGCGCTTGCCGTCCGAGTACCACGCGCGCAGCGGCGCTGACCGCCCCTCGAGGCGGGGGACGACGAGGCCGTGGAGGAGCTCGCCGAGCAGCTCGCGTATCAGCTCGCTCGTGTGCTCGAAGGTCACGGTGAAGTCGTCCCGCTCGCGGCGCCACGGCTCGAAGGACGCGGTGAGGAGCTGGGCCCCGCGGCGCTCGGTGAGCCCGGCGAGGCGCGCGGCCTCGAGCGCCGCGAGGCAGGCGCTCACGGCCGCGACGGGGACGCTCTCCCGAGGGCCGCCGTAGAGCGATCGCGCGATCCCGGACGGCGTGACGGGGGCCGCGTCCGCGGAGAGCTCGAGCAAGGCGACCGCGCGCGCGACGCGCGAGACGAGCGGGCGCTGCCCGTCGAGCTCCGGGAGGTCGTCGATCCGCGCCACCGCGGCGAGGACCGCGGGATCGAGCGCGGCGCGCGCCGCGTCGAAGGCGGCGTCGAGCGGGACGCAGCGGTCGAGCGGCGCGTCGCGGAGGCCCTCGGCGCGGAGGATCTCGCCGACCCAGCCGGGCACGGAGAGCGGGGCTTCACCGCCCGGCGCGGCGCTCGCGCGCAGGGCCGACGCGGTCCGGATGAGGAGGTCGATCACCTCGGGAAGCAGCGGCCAGGAGGCGACGAGCTCGTCCTCGGTGAGCGACGCCGAGGCGCGGGCGTGCTGGACGAGATCCGCGGCGCGCTGCCGGAAGAGATCGCGGAGGGCGGCCTCGGCGGGCGGCCGCTTGGCGAGCGCGCCGAGGCGGAGGACGTCCGGCAGGGAGCGATCGAGGCGGAGGCGGAGATCGGCTGGAAAGAGCGCCTCGAGCGGCCCGAGGTCCTCGGGCTCGCGGCCGTCGTCGCGGGCGGTCGCGACGAGCCAGGCCCGCGACTTGAGGCGCTGGGCGAGGTGGGAGAGGAACGAGACGACGTTGCGCCGCCCGGCGTCGTCCGCGGCGGCGAGCGCGTCGACATCGTCGATACCGAGGCTCAGCGTCTTCTCCGGCGCGCGCAGGCGGAGGAGGGCGAAGATCTCCTCGACGGCATCCTTGACGGAGAGCTCCCTGCGCCGCTCCGTGGGCTCTCCGAGGCGCTCCTTCAGCTGCTGGAGGACCACGGCGTGCAGCGACGCGCCTCGCGCCCCTTCGCGCGCGGCGCTGACGACGACGCTCGCCCCGTCGATGCGCGCGCGCAGCGCGCCGAGGGCATCGCGGAGCTCGGGGGCGAGATCGCGCGGGCTGCGCGCGGCGCCGGGGAGGAGGCCGCCCGGCGGAGGTGCGCTGTGCAGGCCGGTCAGGAGCAGCCGGAGGAGCGTGGACTTGCCCGAACCAGGAGGTCCCGCGATCCAGAGAAAGGGCAGGGGCGCCGCCCGCCCCTCGTCGAGGGCCGCGGTGAGCCGCCGGAGCGCGCGGAGGAGCGGCGCGCCGAGGCTGGGTGGAACGAGGACGCCGGCGAGATCGCCCGGAGCGGGCGCCGCGCCTCGCCCCGAGGCGCCCGCGCCCGGCAGCGGGAGGCAGGGGTCGACGAGGAAGAGATCGCGGAGCCGCATGCGACGGGTCGCCCAGCGTAGCAAGGCGCGCGCTCCGCCGGCAGCGCGGCGGGCGGCGCGCCCCGGTCAGAGCACCCGCGCGAGCACCACGACCGAGTAGCCGACCGCCTGCTGCTTGCCGGGGTTGTGGTACGAGTGGCGCTGATCGCCGCGGAACACCGCGACGTCGCCGGCGCCGAGCGTGAACCGCTCGCCGCTGACCACGAGCTGGAGCTCCCCCGACTCGCACGTCAGGTACTCGCGGGTGCCGGGGGTGTGCGGGACGCCCGTCATGCGCCCGCCCGGGGGGATCTCGATGCGATCCATCTCCATGCCCGGGATCGGATCCGGCAGGAGCTTGCGGACGAGCGCCTGGCCGGGGGAGCGCGTGGGCAGCGCGTCGCGCGCGTAGAGCTGGCACGTGGCGCGGGGCGCGGAGAGCATCTCCTCGATCGAGACCTGGAGCGCGGCGGCGGCGCGGTGGAGCACGCCGAGCGTCGGGTTCGCCGCGCCGGACTCGAGGTGCGCCCACGTCGCCCGGGGCACGCCGGCGAGCTTGGCCAGCTGCTGCTGCGTGAGCCCGCGGGCCTCGCGCAGCTGCTTGATGTTCTTCGCGAGCCGTCCGGCGAGCTCCGCGTCCTGATCCATGACCGGAGATTAGCACGATTCCAAGATACTGGAGGTGGCTCCAAATTATGGGTCAGCGCAGATTAGGCTCTGGGCGAGGAGGAAGCACCATGAACGACGAGTCGACCGGAAGTGAGTCGCTGATCCAGGCTGGAGGCATCTCCCAGCCGTCTCTCGCCGACGCCGCGCGGGACGCCCACGCCGCGCGGGGCGCGCCGTTCGCGCCGCGCGCGGCGCTGGTCACCGGGGCGAGCCGCGGGCTGGGCGCCGCGCTCGCGCGGGAGCTCGCCCGGAGGGGCGCGAAGGTGGTCCTGGTCGCGCGCGAGCGCGCGCCGCTCGAGGCCGTGGCGGCCGAGATCGCCGCGCAGGGCGGGGTGGCGCACGCGCTCGCGGCGGACATCGGCGACAAGGGCCAGACCCACGCGATCGCCGGCGCGGCGGCGGCGCTGGTCGGTCCCATCGATCTGCTCGTCCACAACGCGAGCACGCTCGGCAGGACGCCGCTGCCGATCCTGCTCGACACCGAGTGCGAGGATCTCGGCCGCGTGCTCGAGGTCAACGTGGTCGGCCCGTTCCGCCTCACCAAGGTGATCGCGGGCGCGATGGCGCTGCGGCGGCGCGGGGTGGTCGTCCACATCAGCTCGGACGCGGCCGTGAACGCCTACCCGCGGTGGGGCGCGTACGGCGCCTCGAAGGCGGCGCTCGATCACCTCAGCCGCACCTGGGCCGCCGAGCTCGAGGGCACGGGCGTCGCCTTCTACGCGGTGGATCCCGGCGAGATGAACACGCGGATGCACGCCGAGGCGATCCCCGACGCCGATCCGAGCGCGCTGGCCGACCCCGCGGACGTGGCGAGGCGCATCGTCGCCCTCATCGGCCGCGCCGGCGAGGTGCCGAGCGGCGCGCGCGTCGAGGCCGCGCGCTTCGAGGAGGCGCCATGAGCCCCGCCGCCTGGCCTCGCGAGAACCCCCTCGAGGAGCGGCTCCTCCACGTGGATCCCCGCCTCGGGTGCCTGCGCGACGGGCGCATCGCGGATCTGCCCGCGCTCCTCGATCCGGGCGATCTCCTGGTCGTGAACGACGGCGCCACGCTGCCGGCGTCGCTCCACGGCGCGACCGGGGGCGGCGCGGCGGTGGAGGTGCGCCTCATCGGCGAGCTGTCCGAGGGGCGCTACGCGGCCCTCCTGTTCGGCGCGGGCGACTGGCGCACGCGCACCGAGGATCGCCCGCCGCCGCCCGCGCTCGGCCCGGGCGACGCGGTGACGTTCGGCGACGACCTGTCGGCCGCGGTCGAGCGGGTGTCGCCGGCCTCGCCGCGCCTCGTCGAGATCGCCTTCCGCGAGCGGGGCGCGCCGCTCTGGTCGGCGCTCTACCGGAGGGGGCGGCCGATCCAGTACGCGTACGTCGCGGCGCCGCTCGAGCTCTGGCACACGCAGACGCGCTACGCGAGCCGGCCGCTCTGCGCCGAGCTCCCGTCGGCGGGACGGCCGCTCGTGTGGGGGCTCTTGATCGAGCTGATCCGCCGCGGCGTGCGCGTCGCCTCGCTGACGCACGCGGCCGGGATCTCGTCGACCGGCGAGCCGGCGCTCGACGCGCTGCTCCCGTTGCCGGAGCGCTTCGAGATCCCGGAGGAGACGGTGGCGGCCGTGCGCGAGGCCAAGACGAGCGGGCGCCGGGTGGTCGCGGTGGGCACGACGGTGACGCGCGCCCTGGAGGGCTGCGCCGCCCAGAACGGCGGTGAGCTCCGGGCCGGCTCGGGCGTCACCGATCTGGTCCTCCACCCTGGCTTCCGGCCGCGGGTGGTGGACGGGCTCCTGACCGGCGTGCACGACCCGACCGAGAGCCATTTCCGGCTCCTCGAGGCGTTCGCGCCGGCCCCGCTGCTCCACCGCGCCAACGCGTACGCCGAGCAGGCGGGGTATCTCTGCCACGAGTTCGGCGACTCCTACCTCGTGCTCAGCTGATCTCCGGGCGACGGCTCGCCGAGTGCGGGCCGGTTCGCTGCCTGCATGCGAAAACGCCGAGGTATGTCGAGCAGCACAGTTGATTGTGACGTTGCGCCGTCGTGCCGTGGAGGGGGCGTGGTCGCCGCCAGCTCCGCCATGGCGCCGTCACCCCCCGAGCTGGCTTTCTCCCCGGGTTTTCCCGCTGTTTCGCGTCGGCATGCCGCGTGCTCGAGGCCGAGCGTCATGCCGACGCTCGAGCACAACGCCCTCGTCGAGATGTTCCGTGACCGGCCGGCGCTCGCGCCCCGCTTGCTCGCGACGCTCTTTCACGTCGAGGTGCCGCCGCACGTCGCCGCCGCGGTGGTCGAGTCGTCGCTCGACCAGCTCCTCCCCGTGGAGTTCCGCGCTGACCTGGTGCTCGAGCTTCGAGACGCGAGCGGCACGATCGTGCTGGCGATCGTCGTCGAGGTCCAGCGCGACATGGATGCGAACAAGAAGTTCTCGTGGCCGACGTACGTCACGGTCGTGCGCGCCAGGAAGCGCTGCCGCACGGTCGTGCTCGTGGTCGCGCCGGACGCCGGCGTGGCTGCCTGGGCGGCGGAGAGCATCGACCTCGGCCTGGGCCTCGGCCACGTCGCGCCCCTGGTGCTCGGCCCGGCCGTCGTCCCCGAGATCACCGATCCGGGCGAGGCGGAGGCGGAGCTCGCCGTGCTCTCGGCGGTGGCGCACGGCAACGGGCCGAACGGACCCGCCGTGGTCCTGGCGGCGCTCGCTGCCCTTGGCCCGCTCGACCAGGAGCACGCGATGGTCTACTTTCAGCTCATCTGGAACGCGTTGCGTGAGCCGATGCGGCAGGCTCTGGAGGCGTTGGTCATGGAACGGCAGATCGAAGGCGAGGCGACGTTTCCCCCGTTCGTGCAGAAGCTCATCGATCGCGGCAAGCTCGAGGGCATGCGTGAGGGCAAGCTCGAGGGCATCCGTGAGGGCATGCGTGAGGGCAAGCTCGAGGGCATCCGTGAGGGCGAGCTCAAGGGCAAGAGGGATACGCTGTTGCGGCTGCTCGCGCGTGCAGGGATCGTGCTCAGCGAGAACGAGAGCGCGCGCATCCAGGCATGCACGGACATCGCGATCCTCGACCGCTGGATCGATAACGTCCTTGGGGCGAAGACCGCCGCCGAAGTGCTCTCCTGACGATTGACGGATGTGGCTATAGGGGTTGTTTGCGGATGAGCCCGCGTCTGCGCTCCAAGTCGTGCTCGACGAACGTGAAATGTGTAGCGCTCTTTCCGTTTCGCCAGGCGTCGACGACTTCGGTCGTGACGTTGCCGAGCGGATCGAGAATTCTATCCGATAAGGGCTTGCTGCCGGCGGTACTTCGCACCGCGGCAGAAGCCCGGTCATAGGGCGGACGAGAACGATGGTGGACATGGCCCGATGCCTCTCCGGGGAGCAGCCTGACATTCGCGTCACGACGGACGCGCTTCGTCTGATGCCCGTCGTGGAGCTCGAGCCCGGCCGCTTCGGTTCGGCGCCCTATCCGAGCTCGGGGCCGTGGACGGCAACAGAGAGCGAGAGCTACTGGCGGGCCTGCCTTGGTGCGGGCGGCCTGGACGGTGTTGACCCCATCGTGCCCGGCTCGTGGTTCGTCGCGATCGATGCGCTGACGTCCCAGGACGCGCTGATCACGGTCCTGCGTGCACACCTCGGCGACAGCGTTCCAGCTGACGACGAGGTCGGCGCCCTCAGCGGTGGCCTCGCGCTCATCCACGACGTCGAGGTCCTCTTGTTACCGACCTGTTGTGGGGATCTGGGCGATCTCGAAAATTGGCGGACAGCCGCCCATCGATCGGCCGAAACCCCCGAGACGCTCTGGATCGGTCACCCATGGTTAACGGCCTGGTATGACGCCCCGATGCTTCACATTCGGGAAGAATCCGAACACGGCATACCCGCTCGTCCAAGAGAGTTCGTCGTTGAGCCAGAGATCCTGCAGCGTGCGGTGCGCCTCGCCGCGCGGGATCTCGATGCCTTCTCCGAGCGCGTCGCGTCAGCGCTGCGGCACATCCCTGGCGTCATCGACGCGCGGGCGACCGCCGAGACCCTTGTTGGCAGGAGCGTTCGCGACTTCCGAGCCGTGGAGGCTGTCGCGGCCCAGCCGAAGGCAACCTTCTCGTAGGAACCCAGCCTATGTACATCTCGCTAGATCGCATCGACGTGGAGCTCGAACCGAAGGACGGTCGTGCGCGTGCGATTCAGACCGACCACCGAACGGCAGCCGAGAGCTCGGCACGACCAGCCCTCTCGACCATCATTGCGCTGATCCGGTGCCTCAACCCGCGTCGAGCCTATGGCGAGCTCGAGCTGTTCTACAATTGCCAGCACGAGCCGCCTGCGTTTCTCCGCGATGCCGTCGCGGCGTGCGGCGCCCGGCTCTGGGTCGGCGATGACCCTGCGATCCTCGACCAGGACCTACCCCAGGCCGCGATCGATGAGGGCGCGGTCGATCGACTCGTCAACGGCGCGATGCAGGAGCTCGCCCGCGAGCTCGTGGCCCGTGAGCTCGTGGAAGACTCGCCCGTGCCCGAACCTCTTCGAGCCCTCGAGCTGCTGGAGCTGGAGATGGCCAGATCGGGGTTCCCCGAAGAGGAGGAGGATGTCGCGGCCTTCTGGACCGCCGTCTTGGAGCTCGGCGCGCTCGCAGGCGCCGCGGTCGGTGCGTCGAACGGAGGCGCATGGTTCCATGACGTCGCAGGCCAAGGAACGCTGCCGCTCAAATACAGGTGCTTCTTTCGAGGAGAGATGGCCGCAGCGAACCCCCTCGGAAAAGCGCTCAAGTTCATTCGTGAGAAGGGAGGCGGAGAGGAGCCGAGCTTTCTCGTCAGAACGCTCGTCTCGAGCTCGTGAACGAGCCCGTGGAAAGCGCGTGGATCGCGTCACCAGGGCCTCCCGGCGGCCGCGCGCGCCGCCTCGACGCGGCGCACGCACGCCTCCCGGCTGGCCCTGGCGGCGGCCTCGGGCACGCGCAATAGCTCCATCCTCCGGTCGACCGGCATGCAGTAGGTGGTCGCGGCCCACAGCTTCGGGTCGTCGACGCTGCGGAGCTCCTCGAGGTCGGTCCACACCCGCACCACCCTGTCGTCCGCCGCGGCGACGATGCGCTGGCCATCCGGGCTGAACGCCACGGCGTTGATCGGCGCATCGGAGGCGCGGAGCACCAGCGGCTCGCCCGCGCCGTCGGCGTGCCACACCCGCACGGTGTCGTCCTGCGATCCGGTGGCGATGCGCGTGCCGTCGGGGCTGAACGCCACCCCGAGCACCCAGTGCTCGTGGCCGCGGAGGACGAGCGGCTCGCCGGCGCCGTCGGCGCGCCACACCCGCGCGGTCCGGTCCCAGGACGCGGTGGCGACGCGCCGGCCATCGGGGCTGAACGCCACCGCGTTGATGCCGCCGTCGTGACCACGCAAGACCGTCGGCTCGCCGGCGCCGTCGGCGCGCCACACCCGAGCGGTGTTGTCCGACGATCCGGAGACGATGCGCTGGCCGTCGGGGCTGAACGCCGCCGCGTAGACCCGATCCTCGTGGCCGCGGAGGACGAGGGGCTCGCCAGCGCCGTCGGCGCGCCACACGCGCAGGGTCCGGTCCCAGGACCCGCTGACGATGCGCTGGCCGTCGGGGCTGAACACCGCCGCGTAGACCTGATCGCCGTGACCGCGGAGGACGAGGGGCTCGCCGGCGCCGTCGGCGCGCCACACCCGCACGGTCTTGTCGGCGGACCCGCTGACGATGCGCTGGCCGTCGGGGCTGAACGCGACCGAGTTGACCTCGTCGTCGTGACCCCGGAGGACGATCGGCTCGCCCGTGCCGTCGGCGTTCCACACCCGCACCGTCCTGTCGAGCGACGCGGAGGCGACGCGCCGGCCATCGGGGCCGAACGCCACCCCGTAGACGCGATCCGTGTGGCCGCGGAGGACGAGGGGCTCGCCGGTGTCGTCGACGTTCCACACCCGCGCGGTCCTGTCGTGCGACGCGGTGACGAGGTGATGGCCATCCGGGCTGAACGCCACGGAATAGACCTGATCGTCGTGACCGCGGAGGACGAACGGATCCCCCGTGCCGTCGGCGTTCCACACCCGCGCGGTCTCGTCCTGCGACGCGGTGGCGATGCGCTTGCCATCGGGGCTGAACGCCACCCCGTAGATTCGATCGGTGTGGCCGCGGAGGACGAGGGGCTCGCCGGTGCCGTCGGCGTTCCACACCCGCACCGTCCTGTCCCAGGACGCGGTGACGATGCGCTTGCCATCGGGGCTGAACGCCGCGGAGTAGACCCGATCGTCGTGGCCGCGGAGGACGATGGGCTCGCCGGCGCCGTCGGCGCGCCACACGCGCGCGGTCCGATCCTGCGCCCCGGTGACGATGCGCTCGCCATCGGGGCTGAACGCCGCCGAATAGACCTGATCGGTGTGGCCGCGGAGGACGATGGGCTCGCCGGCGCCGTCGGCGCGCCACACCCGCGCGGTCCGGTCGGCCGACGCGGTGACGATGCGCTCGCCGTCGGGGCTGAACGCCGCCGAAAGGACCCAGGCGTCGTGGCCGTGGAGGACGAGGGGCTCGCCGGTGCCGTCGGCGTTCCACACGCGCGCGGTCCGGTCCTGCGCCCCGGTGACGACGCGCTTGCCGTCGGGGCTGAACGCCGCGGAGTAGACGGGATCGGTGTGGCCGCGGAGGACGATGGGCTCGCCGGTGCCGTCGGCGTTCCACACCCGCGCGGCCCTGTCGGCCGACGCGGTGACGATGCGCTTGCCGTCAGGGCTATAGTCCGCGTCCAGCACCCCGTCCGGGTGGACGAGCACCGCGCGAGCGAGCCTGCTGTACAGCGCCCAGCGCGCGAGGACGGCCCACCCCCGCGGCTCGTCGCGCGGCTCGACCTCGCGCAGGATCGCGAGCACGCTCGTGGGGTCGGCCTGCAGCTCGCGCGCCGCGGCCACGCGGGTGGCGTTGCGCGCGCGCAGGGCCTCCCGATCGGCGCGCGCGGCCTGCTGGTCGGCGCGGACCGCCAGGTACGACACCGTGACCGCGAACGCGGTGAGCGCGGCGATCACGCCCGTGGTGAGCCGCCGGCGCAGGCGGCGCGCCCGCTCGCAATGGGCCACGACGGCCAGGAGATAGCGCTCCTCGCGCCGGCCGAGCCCGGCGCGCCACTCGGCCCCGTGCTCGGCGCGGCGGCGCTCGTACCACGCTCGGGCGTCGTTCGCCGCACGATCGCGCCAGAGCAGCCCCTCGGCCTGCCCGCTCGCGTCCCATGGCTCGGCCGCGGCGCGCAGCCGGGCCAGGAACCCCGCGTCCTGCTCGCTCTCGGCGAGCCACTGCCCGAGCTTCGCCCATCGCTCGATCAGCGATTCGTGCACCAGCTCCACGGTCGTGCCCTCGCGCTCGCCGCCGGGCTCGATGAGCAGCAGCCGCGCGGCGGCGAGGTGCTGGACCACCTGCGCGATCGCCTGGGCGGCGTCGCTCTGACCGTCCCGCGCGAGCTCGCGGAGCTCCTCCAGGCGCACGACGGCGCGCGTGCGCTCGGGCGTCACCAGGCGCAGGAGCACCGCCCGGGCCAGCCGCTGCTCGTGGGGCGGCAGCGCCGAGAGCACCGCGTCCGCGTGGGCGGACAGGGCGCCGGCCACGCCGCCGAGCCGCTCGTAGCTCTCCCGCGTCAAGATCCGGCGCTCCCGATCGCGCGCCTCCCACAGCTTCGCGGCCGTGAACTGCAGGAGCGGCAAGGGGCTCCGGGTGCTCTCCAGCGTGCTCAGCATGTGCTCGACCATGGCCGGGGTCTCGAACCGGTGGCCGGCCGCCTCGGTGGGCCGCATCAGGGCCTCGCGCAGGCAGTCGCGACCCATGGAGGGGAGGAACGAGAGCCCGCGGGTCACCTCGGTCATGAAGTGGTGGTCGTCGGCGATGCGATCGAGGAAGTCCGAGCGGATGGCGAGCAGGACGCGCAGCGGCGAGGAGGCGTCGTCGGCCGCGCCCGTGAGGCACGCGATGAACGCCGCCCGCGCCTCGGCGGCGGCGCCGAGCGTGTAGAGCTCCTCGAACTGATCGACGAAGAGCAGGATGCGGTGCCGCTTCCCCACCCGGCGGCAGCGCGCCCGCAGCCGGGCGCCCAGGCTGCCCGGCTGCGCGCGCAGCGTGGCGACGAGCTCGTCGTGGTCGGGGAGCTCGGGCGAGCCCGTCGCGCTGGCGGGCTCCGCCTCGGCGACCTGCGCGAGCACGTCGACGAGGGCGGACAGCGGGCGGTGCCCCGGGCGCAGGATGAACGCTTCCCAGCGATCGCCCATGCGCTTCAACGCCGGGATCACGCCCGCGCGCACGAACGACGATTTGCCCGCCCCCGAGGGCCCGGCGACCGCGACGAGCTGCTGGTTGCGCAGCCGCGTCAGCAGGGCGGCGACCTCGCGATCGCGCCCGAAGAAGCGCGGGGCGTCCGCCTCCTGGAACGCGGCGAGGCCGGCGAACGGGCTCTCGTCCTCGCTCAGCGCGAGCGACGTTCGGCCCGGCAGGAGGTCCTCGAGCTCGGCGAGGACCTCCTTGGCCGAGCCGATGCGCTCGGCCGCGCGCTTCTTCAGGCAGCGGTCGATGAGGGCGCCGAGCGGGCCGACGTCGGGGCGCCGCTCGCCGGCGGCGGGCATCGGCTGCTCGAGGTTCACGATCTCCACGAGCCGCGCCGCCGAGAACGGGTCGAGCGGGTGCGCCCCGGTGACCAGCTCGTGGAGGATGATGCCCACGGCCCAGAGGTCGGAGCGGGCGTCGATGTCCCCGCCCCGCAGCTGCTCGGGGGACATGTACCGGGGCGTGCCCAGGATCGTGCTCTGCGCGCTCGGCCGAGCCCCTCCGGCGAGCACCATGCGCACGCCCGTGAACATCGAGATCCGCTCGGCCTCGATCTGCTTGGCGATGCCGAAATCGAGCACCTTGATGGAGCCGGTGTCCTCCAGGAGGATGTTCTCCGGCTTGAGGTCGCGGTGCACGATCCCGAGCTCGTGCGCGCAGGCCAGCGCGCGGACCACCGGGATCATGAGCTCGACGGCCAGGCTGGGCGACAGCGGGCCGGGCGGCGTGTGCGCGATGGGCGATCCGGACGCGCTCGGGTGCTCGCGCTGCGACATCCACTCGCGCAGCGTGCGGCCCTTGACGTATTCGAGCACGAGGTAGGGGTGCCCCTGGATCTCGTCCACCTCATGGATGACCACGATGTTCTCGTGCCTGCAGCGCGCCGTGGCGCGCGCCTCGGCGAGGAAGCGCCCGATGCCTTGCCTGCTGTGCTCGCGGAGCAGCTTGATGGCGACCAGGCGGCCGAGCCTCGTGTCGCGGGCCAGGAACACGACCCCCATGCCGCCCTGGCCCAGCTTGCGGATGATCTCGTAGTGCTTGATGGTGTCGCCGACGTTCGGGGGCGCGTAGGCCGCGAGGGCATCCGCCGGCGTCGCCAGGGCATCCGCCGGCGTCGTCGGGGCCTCCTCCGCGGACGGCGTGGCCCCTGACATCTCCGGCGTCTCCACCTCCTCGGGGAGCGCGCCCGCGGCAGGCCGCGTCAGAGGCCCCGAGCCCGGGCTCTCCGCCGTCTCCGCGCCGATGGGCACGCCGAGGTCGACGAGGGCCGCGCGGCGGAGCCCGCCCGGCTCGCAGGCGTCGAGCTCGCGCAGGAGGCCCTCGGCCGTGACGAGCCGCTCGTCGGCCTCCTCGTTCGTCGCCCGCCGGACGATCGCGCCGACCGGGTGCCCGAGGAGCGCAGGAGGGATCCGGACCGGCCCACGGCCCTGCTGCTGGACATCGCCCCCGTCCGGAGGGCTGGCCCGGTCCGCGCGCCTGCCCGTGAGGCACTCGAGGAACATGAGCGCCCAGGCGTACAGATCCGAGCGCGCCGTCGGCGCGGGCCCCCAGATCTGCTCGGGGGCTGCATACGCCAGCAAGCCCAGGGGCTCGGTCCCCGAGGCGGGCCCTCCGCCCCGGCCGCTCCGCAGGCTCGCGGCGACCGCGGCGACGCCGAAATCGAGCACGCGCGCGTCCCGCCGCGCCGTCGAGGGGACGATCATCACGTGCGTCGGCCGGAGCGCCCCGTGGACGATGCCCTGCCTGTGCGCGCAGGCCAGCGCGTCGAGGACCTGCCGCATCAGGTGCCGCGCCTCCTGCGGCTCGAGCGCGCCCTGCTGCGACAGCTGCTCGGCCAGGCTCTGGCCGGGCACGAGCTCGCTGACCGTGAACACGTGCCCCTCGTCCGCCTGCCCCCAGTCGATGGGCCGGACGATGCTGGGATGGTGGAGCCGCGCGCAGCGACACATCTCTTGCAGGGAGCGCGCGAGGTCTTCTGGATCTGCGGGGTCGCCGCCGCGGTCGAGGCGCATGAGCCTGAGGGCGATCGGCTGCCCGGTCTCGATCCGTCGCCCCCGGTAGACGGTGCCGAGGCTGCTCTCCCGGAGCACGGAGAGGAGCTCGTAGCGGCCCTGGAACACCATCCCTGGAGCGAGAGTCTCCCGGTTCATCGAAACCCCTCAGGTGGCAGCCGCCTCCCCGCGGCGGCCTCGGGCGGAAGGCCCGACGCCACGAGAGCATCGCGCCGATCGCGGCCGTCGAGCCCGTTCGGCGCGTGGCCGGGAGAGCTCGACGAGATGGCCGGTCCGATGCTCGGGCAGCCGATGTCGCTGCCCACCATTTCATAAAGTGGCCCCCGCGCGTCGTCCGGCGTCGGCGCGCCGCCAGCGCGTCGAGCGCGGGCCGGGCGGGCGACCCGACCCACGTCGCAGCGGACGACCTGGCCCACGTTGACGGCACCGCGGCGGATCGCTAGACGGCGTGCGAATGGTCGATGCGTCCGAGACCCCTTTCGCCCTGCTGGGCGGCGAGCCGGCGGTGCGCCGGCTGGTCGAGCGCTTCTACGACCTCATGGGCCGCGACGAGCCGGCGCTCGCGCGCCTCCACGTGTGCGATGAGCGCGGCCAGGTCGCGCGGGAGAGCCGCGACCGATTCGCGCTCTTCCTGATCGGCTGGCTGGGCGGGCCGCAGGACTACATCGCGGCGCACGGCCACCCGCGGCTGCGAATGCGCCACGCCCGCGTCCCGGTCGATGTGGCGATGCGCGACGCGTGGCTGCGCTGCATGCGCGCGGCGATGACCGAGCTCGGCGTGCCCGCGCCGCTCCACGCCTTCCTCGACCAGCGCTTCGGCGAGGTGGCGGACTTCATGCGCAACCGACCGGGCTGAGCCGTTTCCTCCACGTCCGGTGAGCGCCCGCCGCGGCTGGTGCGGAGGTTGCACGCAGGCTCACCATGAAGACGCAGAAGAAGAACCAGCCAGCGAAGACCGCAACGACCGCAACCCGGCAGGAGACGCCAGCCCCGGCTGCCGAGCGGGAAGCGAAGGAGTCGCCGGAGGGCGATCTCGTCGGCGGGGCTGCCGAGGGCGCGCTCGTCGGAGGTCTGCTGGGAGGCGGCGGCGGCGCGGCCGCGGGCGGCGCCGCCGGGCTGATCGGCGGCGTGCTGGGCGAGGACGACGAATCCGGCTGGTGAGGGGCGCCGGTCCTCGGGCGCCGCGCGCGAGAGCGCCCTGGCTGCTCGGGCGTGAGCGGCGCCTCCCGGAGCGCACCGGGTCAGGCGCCTGCGGGCGTCGCGGGCGTCGCGGCGTCCGCCTGCCGCTCTTGCCAGGCCGGGCCGTCGAGGAGGCGGGCCACCATCATGCTGCTCACGTTGTCGCCGACCGCGTTGACCAGCGTGGCCGGCGGATCCACGAGCGCGCCGACGGTGGAGATGATGGGCAGCGCCTCCATCGGAAACCCGAAGAGCGAGACGATCACCAGCTCTCCGATGAATCCCCCGCCGGGGACGCCGCTCATCACGGTGCCGCTCAGGAGCGCGACCCCCAGCACGGCCAGGTACGTGTCGGCTCCGCCGAGCTCGCGGCCGAAGGCGCCGAACAGCAGCGCCGTCTTGAGCACCGCCGAGAGGCACGAGCCCTCCATGTGGATGGTCGCGCCGATCGGGATGACCACCTCCGCGATGTCGTCCGGCACCCGGGAGCGCCGCGCCGCCTCGAGGTTCGCGGGGATGGCCGCCATGCTGCTCGAGGTCGCGAGCGCGGTGAGCGCTGGCGCGGGGATGTTCTTCCAGAACGCCCTCGCCCCGCGGCCGCGGCCGGCGAGCCACGCGTAGAGCGTGAAGGCGAGGAAGAAGTACGCGGCGGCGAGCGGGTAGAAGAGCCCGACGGCGCGCACGTACGACTGGAGCAGCGTCGGGCCGAAGGCGCCGACGAGGTGCGCGAAGTAGGCGCCGAGGCCGATCGGCGCGTAGTACATCACGAAGTCGACGAGCTTGAGCATCACCTCGTTCGCCGAGGCGAGCAGGCGCGCGACCGGCTGGCCGCGCTCGCCGGCGGCCGTGGTCCCGAGGCCGACCAGGAAGGCCATCACGATGAGCGGCAGCACGTTCCTGCGGGAGAGCAGGTCGCCGAAGTCGGGGACGCTGACCGCGCCCACGAGCTGGTCGCCGAGGCTGACCGGCGCGACCTCCGGCTTGCCGGGGAGCGTCACCTGCAGGCCCTCGGCGGGCGGGTAGAGCGCGACGGCGGCGAGCATCAGCGCCGAAGCGACAAGGCCGGTCGCGACGAAGACGCCGAGCATCGCGGTCACGATGCGCCCGAGGCGCCGCAGGCTGCCCATGCCCGCCACCGCGGAGGAGATGGAGAAGAAGATCAGCGGCACGACGAGGGTGAACAGGAGGTTGAGGAAGAGGTCGCCGAGCGGCTTGAGCACCGCCGTGCGCTCGCCGAGCGCGAGGCCGAGCCCGGCGCCGGCGGCGATCGAGGCGAGCAGGAGGAGGGTGAAGCGGTGGGCCGTGAGGAGGGTCCGCAGCGTTCTCGTCATCGCGGCCGCCAGCATGCCGGCCGCGTCACTCCGGCCCGAGCGCGGAAATTGCCGCCCTGGTGAAAATTTCCGCGATGAGCCCGATCGCGCGCTCATCGAGGTCGAACGCGTGGTGGTGGTGCGGCGCCGCGGTCGGCCCGCCCGCTCCCACCGTGAAGAGGCATCCAGGAACGCGGCTCGTGAACTCCGAGAAATCCTCGCTGACCGTGAGCGGCCCTGGATCCATGACCTCCGCGCGCTGCGTCGCCCGCGCCGCGGCGGCGACCAGATCCACGGGCGCCGCGGCGTTGGCCGTCACGGGCGAGCTCGACAGCACCCTGAAGTCGCACGAGGCCCGCAGCGCCGAGCACACCCCCGAGGCGATCCCCTGGATGCGGTCGAGCGCGTGCTCCCGGCTCTCCTGCGAGAACCACCGCACCGTGCCCTGGAGCGCCACGCGCTCCACGACGACGTTGGCCGCGTTCCCGCCGGAGATGGCCGAGATGCTCACGACGAGCGGCTCGCCCGGCTTCGTCTCGCGCGAGACGATCGACTGCAGCGCGGTCACGACCTGCGCCGCCGTGTAGATCGGATCGACCGACAGGTGCGGCAGCCCGCCGTGGCCCGCCTTCCCGACCACGGCGATCTCGAACGTGTCGATCCCCGCGAAGAACGGCCCGGGGCGCGTCGCCACCACCCCGAACGGCAGGGGCGAGATCACGTGCGCGCCGAGCGCCTGATCGACGCCGTCGAGCGCCCCCGCCTCGATCATCTGCAGCGCGCCGCCCGCGAGCTCCTCCGCGGGCTGGAAGAGGAAGCGCACCCTGCCGGCGATGCGATCCCGGCGCGCCGCGAGCAGCGTGGCCGCGCCGAGCAGCGCGCTCACGTGGGCGTCGTGGCCGCACGCGTGCATCACGCCCCTCGTCTCGGACGGGAAGTCGTGCCCCGATTGCTCCTCGACCGGGAGCGCATCCATGTCGGCGCGCAACAGCAGGGTGCCGCCGGCGCGCTCGCCCTCGAGGTCGGCGATGACGCCCGTCCCGGCCACGCCGGTGCGCACCGACAGGCCGAGCCCGCGCAGCCGCTCCGCGACGATCTGCGACGTGCGCACCTCCGTGTAGCCGAGCTCGGGGTGCCGGTGCAGATCGCGCCGCACGGCGACGAGATCGCGATCGAGGAGCTGCACGTCCCTGCTCAGGTCATCGGCCATGCCGCGATGGTACCACCCGCCTCGACGCGCCGCGCCGGCGACCGCGTCGCCCGCGGCCCACGGGGCGAGCTTCGCGCCGGTGACGATTTCCTGAATCCTTCGCCCCGCGCCGGGGCTTCTCCGGGCGAACGATGGAGGAGCGCATGAGACGCAATGTGGGAAAGATGGATCGCCTGTTCCGTGGTCTTTCGGCGCTGGCCCTGCTGGCGTGCGCCTGGGCGGCGCCGCTGCCGCTCGCGGCGCGCCTCGGCGCGCTCGGTCTGATCGGCGTGTACCTGCTGTTCACGGCGCTGTCGGGCGCGTGCCTCGGGTACGCTCTGCTCGGCAGGTCCACCTGCCGGCTCCGGCCGGGCTGAGGCGCTCGATGGACGCGTCGACGTCACACGATACGGTCCTCACGGCGGCGGCGCGCGGCGACGACGGCGCGCTGGAGCTGCTCGTGCGCGCCTACCACGACCGCGTGTACCGCTTCGGCCTGCGCGTGTGCCGCGACGCCTTCGACGCGGACGACGCCGTCCAGGAGGCGTTCGCGAAGCTCGCGCGCCGCCCCGAGGTGGCGCGGGACCCGGGCGTCCTCTCGTGGCTCATGACGGTGGTCCGGAACGCGTGCCTGCGCATGCTGCGCCCGTTCGCGCGGGAGCGCGCGCGGCTCGGCGAGCGGGTGGACGACGCCGACGCGGCGCCCTCGGGCGAGCTCGACCCGCAGGCAGCCTTCGAGCGCTGGCGGCTCGTGCGCGCGGTGCACGAGGCGATCGCCGCGCTGGAGCGGCCGTACCGCGAGGTGCTCGTGCTGCGCGACGTCGAGGGGCTGACCGGCGAGGAGGTGTGCCGGATGCTCGGGCTCGGCGAGGCGGCCATGAAGAGCCGGCTCCACCGGGCGCGGCAGCTCGTCCGGGCGGAGGTCCTCCGGCGGGAGGGCGCGCCACCCGCGCCTCCCGCGCGTAACGGAGGAGGGTAGGGGCATGTTCGCGAGCAAGAGCCTCGCGGCGCACCTCGCGCGCGGGGTGATCGGCCTCGGGGCCCTCGCGGCCTCGGCGCTCCTCGCGCGGGATCTCCTCTGGGCGTCGATCGCGCTGCTGCCCGTCGCGCTCGTGGCGCTGCGCGGATGCCCGATGTGCTGGACGGTGGGGCTGATCCAGGTGGTCGTCGCCAGGGCGCGCGGGGAGCGCCCCGAGGGGGTGTGCGACGACGGCGGGTGCGCTGGAGGGCCGGCGGGGCGCGGGTGAGCTCTCGTGGTGCCTCCGGAGCTCGGCGCGCATCCGCGAAAGGCGCCGATCCGGCCGCCCCTCGGGCGCGCGAAGCGCTGGTCCCGGGGGCGCGCTCGGCGTATGGAAATGCCCATCATGCATCGGGTGTTCATCGACGGGCAGGAAGGGACGACGGGGCTCCAGATCCGCGAGCGGCTGCAGGGCCGCCGCGATCTCCAGCTGCTCGAGATCGATCCGGAGCGGCGCAAGGACCCGGCGGCGCGCCGCGCGATGATCAACGAGGCGGATCTGCTCATCACGTGCCTGCCCGACGACGCCGCCCGCGAGTCCATCGGGATGATCGAGAACCCGAGCACGCGCGTCATCGATCCGAGCACCGCGCACCGCACCGCCGACGGCTGGGTGTACGGCTTTCCGGAGCTCCGCCCCGGGCAGCGCGAGGCCGTCCGGCGCGCGCGGCGCGTCGCCGTCCCCGGGTGCCACGCGACCGGGTTCCTCGCGCTCGTGGTCCCGCTGGTCGACCAGGGGCTCCTGCCCAGGGACGCCCGCGTCGTCGCTCACTCGCTCACCGGCTACAGCGGCGGCGGGCGCAAGATGATCCAGGCCTACGAGCAGGCCGACCCGGCCCGCCGCGAGCAGCTCCGCAGCGCGCGCCCGTACGGGCTCACCCTGCAGCACAAGCACCTGCCGGAGATGCGCGCGATCGCCGGGCTCGAGCGGGCGCCGCTCTTCCAGCCGGTCGTCGGCGATTTCTACAAGGGCATGCTCGTCTCGGTCCCGCTCTTCGTGGACGCCCTGAGCCGACCGGCGACGCCCGCGTCGGTGCACGAGCTCTACGCGTCGTACTATGCCGGCGAGCCGTTCATCCGGATGATGCCGCTCGGCGGCCAGGGCGCGCTCGACGACGGCTACCTGGGCGCCCTCGAGTGCAACGACACGAACCGACTCGACGTCTTCGTGTTCGGCAAGCCCGATCAGATCCTGGTCGTCGCGCGCCTCGACAACCTCGGCAAAGGCGCCTCCGGCGCGGCGGTGCAGAACCTGAATCTGATGCTGGGCACGCCGGAGGACACCGGCCTCGGCTGATCCCGGCCGCGCGCTGGGCGCTCGCTGTCACGTCGGCCGGCGAGCGCCCAAGCGCCCGCCGGCGCGCCGCGGTCGACGCGTCACGCCCCCATGCGCTGCGCCGGCTGCGCCAGCATCTCGGGGAGCCCGGCCACGGCCTGGACGTCGGGGGGGAAGTCCGCGAGCTCCTGGACCTGGCGAACCTCGATGATCGCGTCTTCCGAGCCGGGGCAGCGCGAGGCCCACGCGATCGCCTCTTCCCTCGATTTCACCTGGATGATCCAGTAGCCGCCGAGCACCTCCTTCGCCTCGGCAAAAGGCCCGTCGACCACCTGGGGCTTCCCTCCGGGGAACGAGATGCGCGCGCCCATCGAGGGCGGGTGGAGGCCGTCGAGCGCGAGCAGCACGCCCGCCTTCTGCAAGGATTCGTTGTACCTCATCATCGCAGCGACCGCCTTGGCGTCCGGCATCGTGCCCGGCGCCGCGCTCTCGTACCCCCTCGGGATCATCAGCATCATGAATCGCATCGTCGTGTCTCCCTTCTCGAGCCGGGCTCGGCGCGGCCTCGACCGGGCGTGAGCCCTCGCCCTTGTCGACGCGACGAACGAGCGGACGCGAGATCGACACGGCCGTCGATTTTTTTTCTGCGTCGGCCCGAGGCGGCGGCGCCCGCGCCGCACGCCCTCACCCGTCCGTCCGGCCCCCAGCGCCCTGGCTCGGCGACTCCGTCATCCCCGCACGTCCCGAGGAGCAGCTCGCCGGCTCACCCGGCGCGGGTGTAGAGCCGCGGCGCCGAGCTCTCCAGCGCGGCGCTCAGGCGCTCGGCGGCGTCCTCCGACGCGCGCCGGCAGGCGATCCGCCATGGCCGGCGCAGCGGGCCGGACGAGAGCCGCTTGACCGTCAGATCGCCGTCCCCGAGATAGCCGTGCGCCATCCACTCCGACAGGACCGCGATGCCCATGCCGGCGCGCGCCGCGTCGATGACGGCCTCGGTCAGCGGGAAGCGCAGGAACTCGAGCCTGGGCCGCTTTCGCCCGAAGACGGCGCTCATGAACCAGCGCGCCTCGGCCGGCGGCGTGTTCGACGTGATGAGCGGGCCCTTCCGCAGGTGGTCGCGCGTGAGCGACCCCCGCCCGGCGAGCGGGTGCGAGGTCGAGACCACGAACACGACCTCGTCCGAGAAGAGCGGCCGCTCCGCGAGCGCGCCGCCCCCCTCGCGGGGGCCCGGCAACGAGGCGGTGGTGAGCAGCGCGACGTCGATGTCGCCCCGGACCAGCGCGCCGACCGGATCCTGGGTGTGCTCCACCGCGAGCTCCACCTCGAGGCGGGGCAGCCGGCGCCGGAGGCTCGCCATCGCCGAGGGCAGCCAGCGGTACGCCGTGTAGCACTCGCACACGAGGCGGACGCGCGTCGTCGGGGCCGCGGGCGCCGCCACCTCCAGCTCGAGCTCCCGGAGCTGCGCGAGGATGAGCCCGGCGCCCGCGATGAGCCGCTCGCCCGCGGCGGTCGGCGTGACCCCGCGCGCGGTGCGCTCGAACAGGCGCGCGCCGACCCGCTCCTCCGCCTGGGCGAGCGCCCGGCTCACGGCGGACTGCGTGATGTGCATCGCGGACGCCGCGCCCGCCGTGCTCCCGGCGGCCGCGAGCGCGACGGCGAGCTCCAGATCGCGGATCTCGAGCTGAGGTCGCGGGCCGATGGCCGGGGGCGCGGGGAGAGAAGTTATGCGTGACACGCATAGATCCTATCACGACGATGCGTTGGACGCACAGCCCCTCGAGGCGCACCTTCCTCGCCGTCAGGAGGTCTTCATGAAGCTCTATTTCTCCCCGCTCGCATGCTCTCTCGCCACGCGCATCGCGCTCTACGAGGCCGGCGTCGAGGCCTCGTTCGTCGAGGTCGACCCGAAGACGAAGCGCACCGAGGACGGCGCGGACTTCCGCGCCGTCCACCCGCTCGGGCTCGTGCCCGCGCTCGAGATCGAGGGCGGCGAGATCCTCACCGAGAACGCGGCGATCCTGCAGCTCGTCGCGGACCGGTCCCCGGAAGCCGGGCTCGCGCCGCGGGATCCGCTCGGCCGGGCGCGGCTCCAGCAGTGGCTCTGCTTCATCGGCACCGAGCTCCACAAGGCGGTCTACGTGCCGCTGCTCGACAAGGCGGCCCCGGCCGAGGTCAAGGGCTACGCGCTCGCCAAGGCGGACGCGCGCCTCGGCTGGGTGGCGGGGCGGCTCGAAGGGCGGGAGTTCCTGCTCGATCGCTTCTCGGTCGCCGACGCCTACCTCTTCGCGGTGCTCAACTGGTCCTCGGTCACGCCCGTCGACCTGAAGGCCTGGCCGGCGCTCCGCGCGTACCAGGCGCGCCTGCGGGCGCGCCCCAGCGTGGCGCGCGCCTTCGACGAGGAGTGGGCGCGCTTCGTGCGGGAGACCCAGCGGCACGGGGAGAGCCTCCCCGCCGGCGCCCAGCGCGCCGTGGGGTGACGCATCCACCGCGACCTGCGCGCGCCGCACGAGATCGACGGCGGCGCGCGGCCCCGGGGCGAGCCGCCCGGGGCCGCGGCCGGGCATCGCGCCGGCCGGCGCAGCGCGTCGTCACGGGAGCTGGTGCGGCATGGGGTGGCATTCCTGCTTTGGCTTTGAGCGCGGATCCGGCATCCTCTATATCGAGCTCCTCGGCTGGCGCCGAAAGGCGAGCTGCGCGCAGCGCTTCGACGAGCGTTGATCGAAGCGGCGGCCAGAGCGCCGGCGAAAGCGCCAGCAACACTCCGGGGAGACCAGTTTATGCAACTGCGGTCGGTTCTGCTCAGCGTCATCGCGTGTTCTTCCCTCTTCACGCCCGGCTGTTACCTCGGGGACGAGGGCGCCTCCGAGGAGGTCGGCGAGGTCGCCTCGCCGCAGCTGGATCCGGACGGCAGGGCCTGGCGGCTCTTCAAGCTGAGCGTCGGCGGGGTCCCGTTCGCGAGGGCGCTGGCCATCGGCGGCGCGAACATGGGCAATTACACGGCGAACACCGAATATTGGTACGTGGATCCGGCGGCCCTCTCGGCGCTCGGAACCAAGAACATCGTCTTCACCCACAGCGGCGGCGACAGCTACCCGCCCTCGCAGCGCGGCCCGCAGAGCTTTGCGCTGCCCAGGGAGGTGCCCTGGGAGACCTTCCAGACGGACCCGGTGAGCGGCGGAGCCCTTTACCGAAAGGACAACGTTTACCTCCGGATCACCAAGAACCAGAGCGGCCTCACCCGGCTCACGTGGTACCAGATCCTCGCCGACGGCGTCCCGAAGAACATCGTGCCTTCCGGGACGTTCGTGCCGGTGCGCGGGTCGGTGAGCGTGCCGAGCGGGCACGCGGGCTATTACATCGACCAGGCGGTCAAGTAGCGCGGCCGCGGGTCCCTGGTGCCGCGACCGGTGCGCCGCGCCGCGCTCCGGCCAGCCCTGGAGGCCGCGCGTGTACGGTCGGGCCGCCGTGGGCGACCAAGCAGCTCGTGACTTGCGCGCTCGGGGGGGGGGGCCTCGCGCGACGGCGGCCGACCACGTGGAGGCGTACGTCTTGCGACATTTTCCGACACGGAGCGGCTCTCCCCGGTCGCGAAGGCTCTCCCCCGGTCGTGAAGCGTATCGCTCGCGCGGCACGCGGCACGAGACACGCGGCACGAGAGACGGCCGCGCGCCGTCGTCGCGCGTCCGCCGAACGCGCTTTTCGTGCGCGAGCGTCTCTGATACGAAGTCATCATGAGATACTTGCGACAACTCTTCGTCTGCTCGGTTCTTTCGGCGCTCACGATCCCGGTCGGCTGCGGACCGGAGGCGCCGGACGTCGCCGAGCAGGTTTCCGACGTTGGCTCGATCAGCCTCGCCCTGGTCGGGACGAGCGCCACGGGCGCGACCTACCGCCTATCCCAGGCGTGGTTCAACCTCTACGGTCCGACGCACCGGCTCGTCCATGGAGACGGCGACACGGCGGTGCTCACGGAGGTGCTGCCGGTCGGCCGCTACGACGTCTACCTCGAGCCCGGCTGGATCCTCGAGCGGTGGACCGGCGGCGGCTACCAGCAGGTCGAGGCGGCGCTGACGTCGCCGAACCCGACGCCGGTCTATATCTACGAAGGCGCGGCGTCGACGGTCGTGTTTCAGTTCCGGTCGGACGGCGATGTCATCTCCGTCGGCCAGGGGACGCTCGACATCGCCATCGGGGTCGACGACACGCCGGCGCTCAGCGAGGACACCGACGTGGCGTGCAGCAACGGCTACGACGACGACGGGGACGGGTACACGGACTGCAACGATTGGGACTGCCAGTGGCAGCCCTTCTGCGCGCCATTGCGCGAGGACACCGACGTGGCATGCAGCAACGGCTACGACGACGACGGGGACGGGTACACGGACTGCAGCGATTGGGACTGCCAGTGGCAGCCCTTCTGCGCGTCATGGCGCGAGGACAACGACGCGGCGTGCAGCAACGGCTACGACGACGACGGGGACGGGTACACGGACTGCAGCGATTGGGACTGCCAGTGGCTGCCCGTCTGCGTGCCCTATCCCGAGAACACCGACGTGGCGTGCAGCAACGGCTACGACGACGACGGGGACGGATACGCGGACTGCAGCGATCCGGAGTGCCAGTGGCAGCCCTACTGCCAGCCGGTGCGCGAGGACAACGACGCGGCGTGCAGCAACGGCTACGACGACGACGGGGACGGGTACGCGGACTGCAGCGATCCGGAGTGCCAGGGGCAGCCCGCCTGCACGGTTTGGGGCGAGAGCACCGACGCGGCGTGCAGCAACGGCTACGACGACGACGGGGACGGGCTCGCGGATTGCAGCGATCCGGACTGCCAGTGGCTGCCCTTCTGCGCGACGCCGGCCATCCTCATCGAGAGCTTCGATGACGGAGACTTCATAAGCGGCGCGCCGTACGCCGGCATCTCGCCGCCGTTCACCGGGCCGTGGGTGGCGATTCTCGACGCGACCATCCCGTACGTCGAGCTGGTCCCGTCGGCAGGGCCCGGCACCGGGACGGCGCTCGGCGTTTACTCCCCGGCGATCCCCACCGAGTGGGGCGCCGGCGTCATGCTCGACTTCGACCCGTGGTCGGTCAACGTGGCGAGCTTCCAGGGCATCCGCTTCAAGATGCGCTCCCTGTCCTACCCGATCCGCTTCGAGGTCAGCTCGGTCCTCACCGTGCCCGAGGGCGGATACTGCTCGAATTGCCTCGATTACCATGGAACCGAGCTCTGGTCCGGATCCGATTGGATCACCGTGGAAGTGCGCTGGTCGGAGCTGCTGCAACGGGGGTGGGGCACGCCGGCGGCGCTCGACCCGGGGAACGTCATGGCCCTGATCTGGCGCACGCCCGCGGGGCAGGCGGCGTCCCTCGAGCTCGACGACATCGAGCTGTTCTGAGCCCAGGCGCCCGGCCGTCCGCGGCGCCGGGCGTCCGCGCGGCGCCAGGGCTGGTGTCGCTCCCTACGCGGCGCCGCGGGGCGGCGCGCAGGTCACGGGCTCGATCGCGGCGCCGACGGGCGCCGGCTCAGCCGCTGCATGCAGTGCGTGAGGCCGGCCCGCAGGTTGGCCTTGGTCACGATGGCGCTGAGGTCGAGCCCCAGCGCCACCATCGTTTGCGCCACGTTCGGGCGAATGCCGCAGATGATCCCCTCGGCGCCGAGCAGCTGGATGGCCCTCACGAGCTTGATCAGGTGATCGGCCACCTTCGTGTCCACGACCTGCACGCCGGTGAGATCCAGGACCGCGAAGCGCGCCGAGCGATTCGAGATCGCCTCGAGCAGGCTCTCCATCGCCTCGGCCGTCCTCGCGCTGTCGACGACGCCGATCATGGGCAGCGCCAGCACGCCGTCCCAGACCTCGATGATCGGCGCGGCGAGCTCCCGGATGACCCGCTGCTGCGCCTCGATCACGTCGAGCTTCGTCTGGAGGGCCTCGTGCGCGCGCTGGCCCTCCGTCACGTCGAGCGAGAACCCGACGACGGAGCGGACGCGCCCCGGGGCCTCGGAGAGCGGGACCATCCAGCTCTCCCACACGCAGCCGTGGACCTCCGACAGCCCGTGCACCGCCTCGCCGGCCAGCGCGCGCTCGATGCCGCCCGCCATGTCGCCGTAAAGCGCGAAGATGTTCTGTCCAACGAGCTGTCCAGGCCGATGACCGGCGGCCGCGAGCCCCTTGCCGTCGTGGTAGGTGTACGTGCCATCGGCGTCGATGGCCCACACCGCTATCGGGAGGGCGTTGATGAGCGCGCCGAGGATCCGGTCCCGTTCCCTCAGCCGGGCCAGCTCGCCCTGGGCGCCGTCGCCGGGGGGCGCGTCGCGGAACGAGCCGTAGACCAGCCCGTCCGTGCGCGCGCCGCGCACGACGCACGAGAGCGGCCTGTAGCGCTGCTCCGCGCTCAGGACGCGGCCGCGGAGCTCCACGGGGGCGGCGCCCCCGCGGACCTGCTCCCAGCGCGTCGTGAGCGTGCGGCGGTCCTCCGGGTGGAAGAGCTCTGTCAACGTGGTCCCTTGTGCGAGCGCAGGTCCGACGGCCTGGCCCAGCGCTTCGCTCCATCGCAACAGCGCGCCGTCGCCCCTCGCGACGAACAGCATCTCCGTAGAGTGGGCGATGAAATCGTCCAGCGAACCAAGCGATCCATTCGCTTCGGTCATCGTGCTCCCCTCCGCAACCGGACAGGCGAATCGCGGTTGCGCATCCGACGTTACATCGATGACCGCACGTCGATAGTAGGGGGCAATCCGGAACGCGAACCAGGGCCTGACCTTAACCCGGCCGCAGACCTCCACGACAGGGACGCGGCGCCGCTGGCCGCCCGCCAGCGAGCGCCGCTAGCCGTACGACCGGTACATACCGGTTCGTCCGCGTCGGAGCGGCTCAGTCGCCGGCGGCCTGGGTGGGAATGCCGAGCAGGTAGATCTTCTTCATCCTGCCGCCGATCACCCCCTTTTCCCATCGGTACCCTTCGTCCCCGAGCCCTCGCAAGAGCTCGTCCAGGTCCTCGAGCGTGTAGGTCCTCGCGTTCGAGACCGCCCCGTCCCAGGCGAAGCACAGCGGGATGATCGGGAAGAGGTACGTGAAGACGAGCTGCCGCGCCGTCACGGGCCTCGCCAGCGGCGTCATGAGGAGGCACATCAGGAAGTTGGCCGGCAGGGCGGTCCACCAGAGAAACGCCGGATAGCTGTTGTCGCTGATCTCGAAGATGCAGATGGGCTGTCTGCTCCTCTGGGCCGTCTCCAGGATCTTTCTCGCGCTCTCCGGTCTCATGTGGTGGAAGCTGCTGATCATGGTCCTCAGCCCCGCCGTCTCGCGGCCCACCTCGGTGGCGTCGAGCGGGGTCGTCCGGTACGACACGTTGCTGCCTTCCCGGGCGTTGATGCGCGCCGCCGCCTCCGCGTTGGGGTAGAGATCGGTGAGCGTCAGCGTGACGCCCTCGAACCCCGGCTTCTGGTTCAGGCGCTCCAGGACATCGAGCATCGGGCCCCCGCTCCCGGAGCAGAGGTCGACGATGCTCGTGGAGCGCGACTCACGGAGCGCCCGGGCGACCAGCTCCGCCAGCTCGTCGCTCGATCCGAGCGCCTTGTGCACCGTCACGATCATGCGTGTCATGCAGGCCCGCATCCACCCGGGAAACCAGCTGAAGTCTTCGAGCTCGAACAGATGGATGCGCTTCATTCACTCCTCGGGGGCGCGCGGCTCGGCGGCGCGCGATAGAGCGGCTCGAGCGCTGGTGCCGTCGGGGCGGCACGCGCGCGTCCGCCGTGCGGGTGATCCGTGTCTCTTCAGTCTATTCAACTTCGCGCCGGGGAAGTGAGGGATCGCGCGGACGGGCCTGCGCTGGTTTCCAGGCGCAGAGACGCGCCGCGGCGTCAGGGCGCTTCACGCGTGGCCGCACCAGTACGCGAGCGCGCCCCGCAGCTCGTCGAGGCGCGTCGCGCGCCCCGACCCGTCGCTCGCCCAGGCGACGTGCCCGTCCGGCCGCACCAGGAGGGCGTCGACGCCGGCGAGGTCGCCCGGCGGATCGACGATCGCTGCCTGGACGACGTCGACGCGATCGCGGTAGGCCCCGCCCGCCGCCCGGAGATCGGCGTCGCCGGCGAGGTCGAGCAGCACGAAACGGCCCGCGTGGAGCAGCGCGTGGAGGCGCGCCGGGCCGCGCGCGGCCTCGAGGGCGCGGTCGGGCGCCCGCCTGCCGACCGAGGCGTGCGCCGGCGCGCCCTCGGCGGGGGAATACGCGACGTCGAGCGCGCTGATCTGCCCGGCGAGGCGCCGGTTCACGGCGTCGATCGCGAGCAGGTCGCTCATGAGCGCGCGGAGGGATAGGCCGGGATCCGACAGATCCATGAGCTGCGTTTGCGCCTCCGTGTTGCGCGACAGCGCCCGGCCGACGGGGTGGCGCTCGTCATGGTAGCTGTCGAGCAGGTGGGGCGGCGCCCAGCCCTTGACCGCGGCGGCGAGCTTCCAGCCGAGGTTCATCGCGTCCTGCAGACCGACGTTGAGCCCCTGGCCGCCCATCGGAAAATGGATGTGCGCGGCGTCGCCCGCGAGGAGCGCGCGCCCGAGGCGGTACCGCTCGGCCAGCCGCGTCGCGTTGCCGAACCGCGACAGCCAGCGCGCGCCGCGCATGCCGAAGTCCGTCCCGAGGATCCGCCGCACCGAGCCCCGCAGCTCGTCCAGCGTCACCGGCTCGGACCGGTCGGCGTGGGCCCGCAGCGGATCGTGCACGACGAAGCGGTGGAGCCCGTCGCCGAGCGGCACCAGGAGCACGGCGCCGGCCGGGCCCGCGAGGGAGACGGGCCGGGCGGGGCGCTCCGCGAGCTCGACGTCGCCGAGGAAGGCCGTCCGCGTCGCGTCGCTGCCCGGGAAGCGGATGCCGAGCGAGCGCCGCACCAAGCTCCCGGCCCCGTCGCAGCCCGCGACGTAGCCGGCGCGCGCGCCGTAGCGCCCCTCGGGGCCCTCGACCTCTAGCGACACGCCCCCCTCGTCCTGCGAGACCTCGACCACCGCGTGGCCGCGCAGGACCTCGACCCCGAGCTCGCGGGCCCGCTCCTCCAGGAGCTCCTCCGTCTGGACCTGCGGCAGGAACAGCGTGTACGGGTGCCGCGTATCGAGGCGCGAGAGATCGAGCCGCGGCTCGAGCACCGCGAAGTGCGCCGCCGGCACCGGGGCGCCGCGGCGCAGGAAGCGATCCACGAGCCCGCGCTGGTCGAGGATCTCCAGCGTCCTCGGGTGCAGCGTGAGCGCGCGCGACTCCTGCATCCGCGCGTGCCGCTGCTCCAGCACCCGAACCCGCACCCGCGCGAGCGCGAGCTCGCAAGCCAGCATCAGGCCGACCGGACCTCCCCCCACGACCACCACCTCGGCATCCATCGCCATCGAAGCCTCCACGTCCAACAACGACTTGAACGTTGTTAGAGTGACTCGAACGGTGTTAGAGTCAAGGCGCTGGCCCGATTTCCGGGCCCGAGGAGCCGGGGAAGGGGAGAGCGGGGTGCGGGCATGGGGCTGACACGCGAGCAGGTGGTTTCGACGGCGCTGCGGCTGCTCGGCGAGGTCGGGCTCGACGCGCTGACGATGCGCCGGCTCGGCCAGGAGCTGAACGTGCAGGCGGCGACGCTGTACTGGCACGTCAAGAACAAGCAGGAGCTGCTCGACGCGATGGCGGAAGCGATGCTGGAGGGCTGCGTTGCCCGCGCGCCGGAGGGGGCGACGTGGCGCGAGCGAGCGGCCGAGATGGCCGGGCGGCTCCGTGAGGCGCTCCTCGCGCACCGGGACGGGGCGCGGGTGTTCGCGGGGACCTACGTCACGCAGGAGAACACGCTGCGGTTCTCGGACATGCTGCTCGGCGCGCTGGGCGACGCCGGGCTGTCGCCGCGCGCCGCCGCGTGGGGGGCGTGGACGCTTGTCTATTACACGATCGGCTTCACGCTCGAAGAGCAGGCCATGACCCCGGCCGGCGGGGCGGGCGGCGGCAAGGCCGACCCGGCGCACCTCCGGGAGGCGATGGCGCGCGGGGCGTATCCGCACCTCGCGGCGGCGTTCCCGCACATGGCCGACGCCGATCTCGACGCGCGGTTCCGCTACGGCGCGCGGCTCATCCTCGAGGGCCTCGCGGCGGCGCCGGGCGATGCGCCGCCGAGCCCCGCGCCGCCGCGCCCCGCGCCCGAAGCCCCGCCGCGCCCGCGCGCGGGGCGGCGTCCGCTCCGCCGGAGCCGGTGACGGCGGCGCGCTCTCCGCGGATCACCGCGCTGCGCAGGTCCTCCGGAGGGCGCGCGCCTTGTCGATGCACGCCGTGAGGGCGTCCTCCGCGGGCTCGTCCGGGCACGAGACCTCGAAATCGCGGATCGCGTCGCGGAGCCCGCGCAGGCGCGGGCCGCCGGCGCCGAGGTCGAGCTTGCCCTTGCGCCCGTCGTCGTCGTCGTCGTCGCCTCCGACGAGCAGCAGCGTGCCGACCACCGCGCCCACGACGACGACGCCGGTGAGGACGCCCGCCACGATGACGCCGGTCTTGCCCTCCACGTCCGGGGGCTCCGCGTCCGGGAGCGACGGCGTGCCCGCCGGGACCTTCGGCGCCTCGAGCCCCGCGGCCAGCACCGTGGTGGTGATCCCGCCCGCGAGCCCCAGGCCGCCGATGACGAGGCTCGACACCGTGAGCGCGCTCGGCCCGGCGCTGGCGCTCGCGTCCACGTTCACGCTGGCGGAGAGGCGCGCCTGCGCCGCGTTGCACACCGCGTAGGCGTCGAGGCGGTGGATCTCGAGCGACGCGCGCGGCGCCGTCTCCGGCGGCAGCTTCGCCGCGAGGATGATGTCGTCCGCCGAGCGCCGGAGCGTCAGCGTCGCGGGCTCGGCGTCGGGCGCGGCCGCGGCGTCGGGCGCCGCCGCGGGCCTCGTGGAGGCCTTGCCGCACCCGGCCAGTCCACATGCGATGAGCAGGAGCGTCGTGCAGGAGAGGACATGATCGCGTCGCAGGGTCATACTGCCACGCTACGCTGAACTCCCGCCGTTTCGTCGAGTGAAATCGGTCTCGCCGCAGATCGGATATCGGCCGACGAGCGGGCTCTGCGTGGGACAAAGCCGCGCTGTGTACGGCGCGTGGAGGAGCTCAAGGCGCGATGTAGGTCGGCCCTGCCACGGTGTTGAGCGGTCGGCGATGTCGGCCCCGGGCCGCTCGGCCGCGAACTTGGCGACGCCGTTCGTCGCGCCGGTTGTACGACGGGATCGTTCGTTGACTGCCGGCCTCCGGACGCCGTCCCGATCTCTGGATGCCGGGGCGGCGCGCGCCCGGAAGGCGCGTTGTGTACACCACCGATGTACGCATGACCCCGCGCGATCCTGCCGCGTGAAGAGAGCCTCCGACGAGCGGGGCGTAGCGGCCGGATCCACCTCGCAGCGCGCCGGACGGCGATCTCGCGGCGCCGTCGCGAGCCACGGTGGTCGAGCCCGCGCCGCCTCGCGCGCGAGGCGCGCTCGATCAAGCCTGGATCCGGGCCGTTCCGAGCAGCTACGCTGAGGTGCCCCCATGCCTCCGCCCCGACCGCCTCGCGACCATGGCCCGCGCCACGCTCCGTTGCCCTCGTCTGCGGTGTCCGCGCTCATCCGCCCCGGCAGGCTCGACGCGCTCCTCGCCCCCTGGATGCCCGACGCGGAGGAGCGCGACTTCGTGGTCCGGTGCATCGTGGGAGAGGGCCCCATCCATCACCGCGGCGCGAGCTACACGCTGCTCTGCCTGCTCGGCCTCCTGCTCGAGGAGCTCGGCCCGGACGAGGGCGGCGCGCCGCGCGGCGAGGCGCTGCCCGTCCCGATCCGCCTGCCGCCGCACCTCGCGCGCGGCAGCGAGCACGACTACCCGCTGGCCATCCCGCTCGCGCCGCTGGCGCGCCTCGCCCCGAAGGGCTCGCCGGAGCTCGCCGCGCTCGTCGACTGCCTCACCGACGGCCCGCCGCACCACGCGCTCGCCAACGCCGCCATGATCTGCCTGCTCGACGCCCTCTTCGCGCGCGCTGGGCGCGCCCGCGTCGGGGCCGGGGTGGAGCCGGCCTGATGGCGCTGCCGCCGGCGCTCGGGCAGGCGTTCCGGATGGTGGCCGCCGAGCTGGGCATGCGCTCGGCGGCGCGGCTGTTCCTGCGCGAGCTGATGGCGGCCGGCGGCGCACCGCTCGTCGGCGAGGCCCGCGACCAGCTCGGGCGCGAGTTCCCCGTCCTCGACTTCATCGCCGAGCAGTGGCTCTCCGGCGGCGCCGAGGCGCCGCTCGACCCCGCGGGCGTCCTCGACGCGCTCCGCGGCGTGACCCGGTTGCTCGTCGTGGGGCTTGAGGCCGACTGCCTCGACGCGCTCGTGCCGCGGCTCTCCGGCGTCGACGCGGGCCTCGTCACCGACGGGGGCGGGCTCGACCCCGACTTCCGGCGGGTGCTCGCGAACTACGACGGGCTCATGACGCCGGTGGAGCTGTCCGAGCTCCACCGCTGGGCCGGGCGGAGGAGCGCGCTGCTCACCTTCGTCTACGGCACCGACGGGCACGCGGCGCACGTGAGCCCCTCGTGGCTGCGCGTCTCGGGCCCCGACGTGCGGACCCAGTTCCGCTCGCTGATCGGCTGGGACATCCTCGGGCGGCCCATGACGGTGTACCCGCGCTGGATGGTGGAGACGAGCCCGGCCGATTTCTCGTGCCTCGTGCGGCCGGCGCCGCCTGGGCACGGGGCCGCCGCGGCCGTCGCGTCGCCTCGCCCGCGCGCGCCCACGCCCGCGCGCGAGGCGACGTGACGGCGCCCCAGGCCGCGCTGCTCGTCATCCTGCTCGGCGCGCTCTTGCTCCAGGCGCTCTTGCCGTCGCGCCGCGTGCTCATCGTGACGGGCGGCGCGGCCCTCGCCTCCCTCGCGTCGACGCTGCTGGGGGTCGCGACGACGCAGCGCCTCCTCGCCGAGGTGCCGTGGGACGTGCTCGTCATCCTCGTGACGCTGGGGCTCCTGTCCCAGCTGCTCGCCGCCTCGCGGCTCTTCGACCGCCTCGCCGTCGCGGCGACGCGGCTGAGCGGCGCCGAGCCCTTCCGCGTCATCTTGGTGTTCTCGATCGCGATGTACCTCGTGAGCGGCGTCGTCAACAACCTCACGGCGCTCGTGCTCGTCCTGCCCGTGCTGCACGTGCTGCTCAAGCTCATGGGCACGCGGCAGCGGTACGTCTCCTGGCTGCTCGGCCTCCTGCTCGTCGCCTGCAACCTCGGCGGGGCCGCCACGCCGATCGGCGACTTCCCGGCCATCCTGCTGCTCGGCCGGGGCAGCATGACGTTCGGGGCCTACCTCTCGCGCGCCGCCCCGGCGACGCTCTTCGCGCTCGCCCTCCTGCTCCTCGTCGTGGGCGCCGTGGTGCGCCCGGCCGCTGGCGTGCCGCGCGATCCGGTCTCGGCGCGGCTCACGCGCGCGGCGATGGAGGCGCTGCACCGGCGGGTGCGCGCCGATCGGCGCCTCCTCGTGCCGGCGGCCGCGTCGCTCGCCGCGATGGTGGTCGCGTGGCTGTTCCTGCCCGCGGAGCTCGGCGTCGGCCCGGAGCTCGTGTGCTGGCTCGGCACCGGCGCGGCGCTGCTCATGGCGCGCAGGCTCGGCGAGCGGCTCGCGAGGGCGGGGCTCGACATCGAGGCGGTGCTCTTCCTCCTCTCGCTCTTCGTGATGGTGGCGGCGGTGCGGCGCACCGGCCTGTTCGAGGAGGTCTCGCGCTCGCTGGAGCGGCTGCCGGTCGCGCCGTCGCTCCAGCTCGTCGCGTTCCTCGTCCTCGCCGGCGTGCTGACCGGGCTGTTCTCGGCGGGCCCCAGCATGGCGGCGCTGCTCGACGTGGCCGAGTCGCTCGCCGAGCGGGTGCCCGGGCCCGCCGTCTATGTCGGCCTCGCCCTGTCGGTCTGCGCGGGCAGCTCGCTCTTCCTGACCGCCGCGACGTCGGGCCCGCTCGCGCAGGCGCTCACGGAGCGGGCCGACCTGCGCGACCTCGACGGCAAGCCCATCCGGTTCGGCTTCTTCGACTTCCTGCCGGCCGGCCTCCTGAGCTTCACGGTCATCCAGGCCGTGGCGATCGCGTACGCGCTCCTCGCCGTCTGGACGGGGCGATGAGCCGACCCTGCGCTGGCGCCGGGCGGGGCGGCCTTGACACCCGGAAACGCGTTCGCGTCTCCTGGCCGCCGCCTGCCACGCTGCGGCGCGACCCCAGCGCGCCTGTCCCGAAAGGAGCGGATCATGACGTTGCGACGCCCCGAACACTTCACCCACCACCACGCCCAGCTCGCGGATATCCGCCTGCACTATGTGCGCGAGGGGCGCGGGAGGCCGCTCATCCTGCTCCACGGCTGGCCGGGCTTCTGGTGGGAGTGGCACAAGAACATCGGCCCCCTGGCCGAGAGCTTCGATGTCATCGTGCCCGACCTGCGGGGTTACGGCGACTCCGAGAAGCCGGATCTCTCGCGCATCGATCTCTTCCACCTCGATCGCGTCGTGGAGGACATCGCCCAGCTGCTCGACCACCTCGGCATCGAGCAGGCCCTCCTCGCGGGCCACGACTACTCCGCGCTCGTCCTGCACAAATTCGTGCGCAAGCACCGCGATAAGGTGATCCAGGCCGCGATCATCAACCCCATCACGCCGGGGTTCGAGGGGCGATACCTGAGCCCCGGCCACTTCCCCGAGTCGTGGTACTCGCAGTTCCACCAGCTGGACATGGCCGTCGAGCTGGTCGGCTCGAGCCGCGACGCGTGCCGCACCTACTTCCGTCACTTCCTGAACCACTGGTCGCACGACAAGGGTCTCTTCCAGGGGGAAGAGCTGGAGATCTACGTCGACAACTTCATGAAGCCCGGCAACATCCACGGCGGCTTCAACTTCTACCGCGCCAACCTGTCCATCACGAGCCAGCCCTGGACCCCGCTCGACCGGACCATCTCCGACTGCCGCGTGACGTTCCTGCAAGGCATGGGGGATCCCGTGGTCCCCTCCGCCTGGACCGACCTCGTCACACCCTGGTACAGCCGCTACACGATCCATTACGTGCAGGATGGCGGGCACTTCTTGATGCGTGAGAAGCCGGCGTATGTGAACAAGCACCTCCGGGATGCGTTCCTGAAATAGGCGTCGGCCGCCGGGGGGTGGCCCAGTTGGCCCCGGAGTGATTCACATGAAGGCGGGAAGACAGGAAGAACAGTGATCTGTTCTTCCCGCCTTCCCGCCTTCATGTTCAAATCCGGCCACCGTCAGCGCGCCCCGGGGACGAGGAGCTCCTCGAGGACGGCCGTGAGCTCGTCGACCCGCACCGGCTTGGTCAGGTAGCGGTAGAACCCCGCCTGCTCGGCGCGGCGGGTGTCCCGGGGCATCGCCGCCGCGCTGAGCGCGATCACGGGGATGTCGCGCGTCTCCGGCCACTCCTCGAGCTTGCGCGCGGCCTCGTAGCCGCTCATCCCGGGGAGGTTGATGTCCATGATGACGACCTCGGGCCGCCGCGACCGCGCGAGCTCGATGCCGATCTCGGCGTTCGGCGCGGTGATCAGGCGGACGCGCTCGAACTCGGAGATCAGCTCCTCCATGAACGCGATGTTCGACGGGTTGTCTTCGACGTAGAGGACCGAATGGCGGACGCCGCCGGGCCCGGCGAGCGGCGACGCCTCCAGGCGCGCGTCCGCCTGGCCCGGGGCGGCGCTCTCCGGCGCTTCCTCGTGCGCCGGGAGCTCGATCCAGAACTCCGAGCCTTCGCCCGGCACGCTGCTGAAGCCGACGCCGCCGCCCATGAGCTCCGCGAGCCGCTTCGTGATGGCGAGGCCGATCCCGGTCCCCTCGATCGGCCCCGTCTCCTGGCCGGCGCGCTGGAAGGGCTGGAAGATCTTCGCGTGCTGCTCGCGTGGGATGCCGATGCCGTTGTCCGCCACGCAGATCCTCACGACGCCGCCCTCCGGCATCGACACCGCGATCGTGGCGCGGCCCCCCCGCCGGCCGTACTTGATCGCGTTCGAGCCGTAGTTCATGAGGATCTGCGCGAAGCGGGTGCGATCCGCGGTGATCTTCGGGAGCTCCGCGGGCAAGGGCGCGAGGGCGATCTCGATGCCGGCGCGCTGGGCCATCGGGTCGAGCGTCGTCTTCACCTCGTCCAGCACCTCGGGGACGTTCACCGGCTCGATCGACACCGTCACGCGGCCGGCCTCGATGCGCGAGAGGTCCAGGATGTCGTCGATCAGCTTGAGCAGGTGCTCGCCGCCCTTCAGGACATGCTCGATCCGCTCCTTCTGGCGGTCGGTGAGCGGCGTCTTCCGGTCGCGGTGGAGGAGCTGCGCGAAGCCGAGGACCGCGTTGAGCGGCGTGCGGAGCTCGTGGCTCATCGAGGCGAGGAACTCGCTCTTCGCGGAGCTGGCCGCCTCGGCCTGGGCCCGCGCCTTGCGGAGCTCCTCCGCGCGCTGCACGTCGCCGGTCATGTCCCAGAGGGTGCACACGGTCCCGCCCTCGGCCGTCCGGCGCTCGGTCGCGCGCAGGCTGCGCCCGTCGCTCGTGCAGAGATCCAGCGTGCCGCCCGGCTCGGCGTGATAGGCGAGGAGCCGCGCGCGGAAGGCGGCCGGCGGCTCGCCGCCGAGGGAGAACAGCCCCGCGGCGATGCCCTCGTCGATGAGCTCACCGTAGCTCCGGCCGACGATCGGGCCGCTCACCCGCGCGCCGAGCCAGTGCCGGTACGCGCTGTTGCAGAGCGCGAGCCGATCCTGCGCGTCGAACACGGCGAACGCGCCCTGGAAGCTCTCCACCGCGCTCCTGAGGAGGTCGCTCGTGCGCTTCGCCTCGGCCTCCAGGCGCTTCCGCTCGCTGATGTCGCGGGCCACCTTCGAGGTGCCGACGAGCTTGCCCTGGGCGTCGTGGATCGGAGAGGCGGTGATCGCGACGTCGATGTCCCTGCCGTCCTTGCGCCGGCGCACCGTCTCGAAGTGCTCGATGTGCTCGCCCCGCTTGAGCCGCTCGAGCGTCCGCAGCACCTCGCCCTCCCGCCCCGGCGGGGCGAGCACGGTGAGGGGCCGGTCGATCATCTCCTCGGCGGTGTAGCCGAAGATCGCCTGCGCGCCCCGGTTCCAGCTGACGACGCGCCCGTCGAGCGCCTCGCCGATGATGGCGTCCTCGGACGAGTCGACGATCGCGGCCAGCCGCCGCATCGCGAGGTCGACCCGCTTGCGGTCGCTGATGTCGCGGATGGCGCTCGAGACGAGCGTGCCCCGCTCGGTCGTCAGCGGGCTGAGGCTGATCTCGACCGGGAACTCGCTGCCGTCCCTCCGGCGCCCGAACAGCTCCAGCCCCGACCCCATCGGGCGGGCCCTGGGCGCGGCGGTGAACGCCGCGCGGTTCCCCACGTGCGCCCCCCGGAATCGCTCCGGGAGGAGGAGCTCGATGGGCTGCCCGACGAGCTCGCCGCGCGCATGGCCGAACATCCGCTCGGTCTGGACGTTGACGAACACGATCCGCCCATGCTCGTCGACGACCACCATGGCGTCGGGCGCCGCGTCGATGAGCAGGCGGAACGTGCCGTCGTCGAGCGCTGGGGCGCCGGGCCCGCCGTGCGCCTGGTCGGGCGGAGACGGGCGTTCGCTGGAGGAGAGTTCACGGGTCATCGGGGAGCCTCACGCAGAAGACGGCGCCGGGCGCGTTGTCCTCGATCCGGATGGTCCCGCCGTGCGCCTCGACGGCCATCTTGCAGAAGGCGAGCCCGAGGCCGCGGCCGGAGCGGTGGACGGCCTCGTCGCCGCCGCCGAGCTGGACGAAGCGATCGAACACCCGCGCGCGCATCTCGGCGGGGACGCCCGGCCCCGCGTCCGCCACGCGGATCTCCACCGCGGCGCCGTCCTTCGCGGCGCTCACGGTCACCGCGGTGCCGGCCGGGGCGTGGTGGATGGCGTTCTCGAGGAGGTTCTCGAGCGTGCGGCGGAGCAGGTCCGGGTCGGCCTGGACGGCGGGCGCCTCGATGGTCTCGCGCAGCGCGATCGACCCGGCGCTCGCGCGCAGGTCGAGCGCGGCGAACGCCTCGTGGACGAGCGCGCGGAGGTCGACGCGCGCGCGCTCGGGGGCGAGCCGCCCTTCCTCGCTCTTGCTGATGTCGAGCAGGTCGTAGATGAGCCGCAGCAGGGAGCGCGCCTGATCGCGGATCTGCCGCGCGGAGTCGCGCGCCGGCTCCGGGAGCGCGCGGTCCCGGAGCAGGAACTGCGCGTGCAGGTCCATGCTGCTCACGGGGTTCTTCAGGTCGTGGACGACGAAGGCCGTGAGCTGCTCTTTCTGGAGCTGGAGGCGCATGAGCGCGTCCCGCTGCTGGCGGACGAGCTCGACGTGCTCGCGCAGCTCCGCGCCGAGCCGGCGCAGCCGCAGCGCGGCCTGCACGCGCGCGAGGAGCTCCGACGGGCGGACGGGCTTCGTCAGGAAGTCGTCGCCGCCGGCGCGCAGGGCGCTGTCGAACGTGTCGACGTCGCGCAGCGCCGTCAGGAACACGATCGGCGTGCTCTCGCCCCCGGGGAGGGCGCGGATCCGGGCGCACACGGCGAAGCCGTCCATGCCCGGCATCCGCACGTCGAGCAGCACGCAATCCGGCCTGTGGCGCTCGAACTGCTGGATCCCCTCCTCGCCCGTGACGGCGAGCACGACCTCGTGTCCCTCGTCCTCGAGCGTGGCCTGGGCCAGGGCGCGGTTCTGCTCGTTGTCATCGACGACGAGCACCCTGGATCTCGGCTCTGGCTGCTCCATGGGCCCCCGGTTGCGGGCGCGAGGGTACACGAGGGGCAGCGGGGCCACCATAGCGCCCGCCCTTCAGCCGAGCGGCGGTGCCGGTGCGCCGCGCAGGCCGCGCGCACCGCGGGTGGCCTGCGGCTCCGCGATCACCCCGGGTCGCCGTGGGGCGCGGCGAAGCCCCGCAGCAGCCGCTCGCGCTGCGCTCGCAGGTAGCGGATGTCCTCTTCGTACAGCGCGGGGTGGCCGGCTGCGATGTGCGCCTGGGACGCGGCTTCGCCGGCCTCGGCCCGCTTTCGCATGGTGGCGAGGAGGGCCGCCAGCCGGTCGACCACCGTGTCGAGCAGCTCCGCCCCGGGCGCGACGCCGTAAGCGCGGCAAAACGCGGCGGCCCGCCGCGCCTGCTCCTCGGGGCTGCCGGCGCTGTCCGGGTTGGTCGGCGCGTGCAGCGGCGCGAACCGGTAGACGGCGTAGGCCAGATCCCACGCGCGCGGCCCCGGGTGGGCGTTGTCGAAATCGATGAAGCCGACCACGCGGCCGGCGCGGACGACGCAGTTGTAGGGCGCGAGATCGCCGTGACAGACCACCTCGGCCGGCGACCGGGCCGGCAGCTGCCATCGGTCGTCCGGCCCCGGCGCGAAGGTCGCGCTCGCGTCGTGGAACCGGCGCAGCAAGGCGGCGGCGGACGTGAGGAGCTCGGGCGTGCGCAGCTCGGCCGGGAGCGCGTTGTGCACGTCGCCCTCGAGGTACGACAGCACCTCGTTCCCCTCGTCGTCGTAGCCGAACGGCTCCGGCGCCGCGTCGAACCCCGCCGCGCGCAGGTGCCGCAGCAACCGGTGGATGGCCGGCGCCGCCGCCGTCGCGGGCCGGTGGACCCGGTCCCCGCGCCGGCGCACGGTGTTGACCCCGCCCTGGAATACCGTCTCCTCGACCATGCTCCGTCCTCCGGGATCCATGCGCGCCCGCGCCGTCGTAGCGCATTCCTGGGGCCGAGAACACGCGATTTGCAGCACGGCGGCCTCATCCGCTCAGCCTGCGGGCAATTCACGACGACCCCTCGCGAGGATCGACAGCAATGCTGGCGGTGGCACCCTCGGTCACATGGAGATCCTGAGGGATGAGATCCTTTGATTGGAGATGCCGGTGTACTGCTGAGCGCGATTGGGTTCTCGCTGAGCGGCGCGGGCGGCTCCGGCGCTGCCGGCGCGAGCAGCGGCGGTGGTGGCAAGGCGAGCGCGGGCACGGGCGGAGGCGCGGACGCCGGCGGCAATGCTGGTGCGGGCGGCGACGCGGGCGCGGGCGGTCAGGGGGGAGCGGCGCCCTTCCCCTCGCTCAAGATCACGAGCGACACGGCGTCCATCGAGTTCACGCCCGTGCTGGTCGCCTCGCAGGACTTCTATCCGGGCGAGGCGACCGTCGACTCCGGCGGCATCGTGAGCCTGCTCAATGACGATAGCATCGACCTCGGCACCAACGCGGAGACGCAGACGCTGAGACAATCGGTGGCTCATCCGAACCTGCGTATCATCTTCACGATGACGGAGACGTTCTATCGAATCGTCGCGAACCGCGCGGCGGGGATCAGCGCGCTCGCGGATCTCCGCGGGAAGCGGATCGGGACCATCCCGAACACGTCCGCGGCATAGTTCGTCAACAAGTACCTGGGCACCGTGGGCCTCACGGCGGACGACTACACGATTGTCCCCGGAGGTATCTGCATCTCCACGCCTTGCGGGGCGAACACGCTGCCCTCCCTGATGGAGCGGGGCGACGTGGACGCCGTCGCGCTCTGGGAGCCCTCCTCCGAGCTCGCGAAGGAGGCGCTCGGCAGCGACGCCATCGTGTTCCAGGATCGCTCCCTCTACCGCGAGATCGTGAACCTCCACAGCACCGCCGAGAAGCTTGCAGACCCCGAGAAGCGGCGCGGTATCGTCGAGCTCGTGCGGGCGCTCGCGAGAGCGCAAGAGCTCTATCGCACGGACCCGGAGGCCGTCTGGCCGAGGATCTCGGAGGCGATCGGCATCGAGCCATCCGTGCTCGAGGCGGTCTGGGACGACGAGCGGTTCCTGGGCACGCTGGTGCCCGACATCCTCGACGTGCTCGAGGAAGAGGAGCCCTGGGTCGCCGCGCAGACCGGCCGCGCCCCGCGAACCCGCGCCGAGCTCGCCCCGCTGGTCGACGACAGCGTGATGAAGGAAGCGCTCGGGCTGCCGTAGGCGCTCCGTCCGCTGGGAACGAGATCGCCGCCCGGGTCGAAGGGGTGTCGGGGTTGGAACAGGGGGTCAGGCGGCCGTCGACGAGGTCGACGAGAGCCCCGCAGGCCGCGCGCGCTGCGCGAGCCCGCGCAGCGAAAGCGCCGCGAGCAGCGCAACGAGCCACGCGAGGCCGTAGGCGGCCGCCGGAGGCATCGCGCCGAGCGCCGCGAGCAGCGCGACGAAGAACGCCGCGAACCCGAACAGGCCGCGCGCGAAGCCCGCGAGCAAGGCCACCGCGGCAGCCGCGCCGTGCCTGGGCAGGGTGAAGCACGGAAGGACGTTGCCGGTGATCGGGACGGCGAGCAGCAGGCCGCTGAACCCCGCGGGCGCGACGCCGGCGCCGCGCATGATGCACCAGGCCATGGCCATCGCGGCCACCACGCGACAGGCGAGCTCGGCGCGCGGAATGGCCGTCGAGGCAGGCGCATGACCGAGGCGCGGCAAGGCCAGCGCGCCCAGGGCAGGCGACAGCAGCGCCGCGGCGCAGGCCCACGGCGGGGGCAACCGCAGCGCGAGCAGCGCTGCCCCCAGCGACAGGAACGCCACGTTCGCCGCCAGCAGCGCCGCGCCCCAGCGGAGGCGCGTCGCGCACCAGGCAAAGACGACCCCATGAACGATGGTGGCCGGCAAGCACACCAGCGTCGCGAGCGCGATCGCGCTCGCCTGAGCGGGCGTCTCCTGCAGCAGCACGAAGCCCATGATCGGGCCGACGATCATCGGCAGCCCAGCGATCGTGCCGCCGACCGCGTGGCCGAAGCGCCGCGCCGCCAGCGAGGACAGCAGCACCGATGCGCCCACCAGCGCGAGCTTCAGCAGCACGCCGGCCCAGGCCTCCGTCGATGGCGCTGCAGGACGCGCATGAGTCGCCGGGCCCCTGTAGGGCCACGTTCCAGCAGAGACAATGCCAGGAGCTCTCCGATGGCGCGGCGCAGGCTGCTGGCGCTGCTCCGCGTCGAGCTCGAAGGGCAGGTTCAGGGAGGGGATGGGGCAGCGCGGCGGCCCCCGGGACGGGGCCGCTCGGGCTCGCGGGGGCAGGCCTCGGCCTCTGCCTGCGCCCCGCGCGCCCGGTCGCGACGGGCTAGTTCGGAATGCCGTCGTTCTGGCAGGTCAGGCTGCAGCCGTCGCCGCTCACCTTGTTGCCGTCGTCGCACTCCTCGTGGGCGGTCTGGCGGATGCCGTCGCCGCAGTACGGACCGTAGACGCAGCCCGGCGCGCACTTGCCGTAGCCGCCGGTGTTGTTGCCGTCGCCGTCGTCGCACTTCTCGTCGCCGTTGCGGATGCCGTCGCCGCAGCGCGGGCCGAACACGCAGCCCGGGCCGCACTCGCCGTAACCGCCGTCGTTCTTGCCGTCGTCGCACTTCTCGCCGGCCTGAACGACCCCGTCGCCGCACTGGGCGCCGAGGCGGCAGTTCTTGCTGCAGCCCGTGGCCTCGTTCGGCGGATCGCACTGCTCGCCCCACTCCTCGTCGACCTCGTTGTCGCCGCACTTGGCCGCCGGCGTGCAGTCGGGGAGGCAGCTGCCGTAGACGCCGTCGTTCACGCCGTCATCGCAGGTCTCCGTCCCGTTGACGAGGCCATCGCCGCAGTACGGCCCGTACTGGCAGAGCGCGGTGCACCCGCCGTACTCGCCGCCGTTCCCGGCGGCGCCGAGGTCGCAGTCCTCGTCCGCGGGCTGGACGATGCCGTCGCCGCAGCGCGGCCCGTACACGCACGAGGGCGCGCACTCGCCGTACCCGCCGTCGTTGATGCCGTCGTCGCACTCCTCGCCGAACTCCGGCTGCGGCACGCCGTCGCCGCAGTGCGCGCCGAGCCGGCAGCTCTCGCAGTTCGAGTCGGTCTCGCTGTCGCACTCCTCGCCCCACTCCGCGTCGACGTGGTTGTCGCCGCACTTCGGCGCCGGCGTGCAGCCCGGGGCGCAGGTGCCGTAGGTGCCGTCGTTCACGCCGTCGTCGCACGCCTCGGCGCCGTTCACCACGCCGTCGCCGCAGTACGGCGCGTAGTCGCAGGACGCGGTGCACCCGCCGTAAGCGCCGTTGTTCAGCCCGTCGCCGAGATCGCAGTCCTCCTCCGCGTCGAGGACGATGCCGTCGCCGCAGCGCGGCCCGAGCAGGCACGCGGGGCCGCACTGCTCGTACCCGCCGTCGTTCACGCCGTCGTCGCACTGCTCGCCGAGCTCCGGCTGCACGATCCCGTTGCCGCACTGCGCGGCGAGCCGGCAGTTCACGCAGGTCGGGTCGCTGCTGTCGCACTCCTCGCCCCAGTCCCGGTCGACGTTGCGGTCGCCGCACCTCGGCGCCGGCGTGCAGCCCTGGCCGCAGGTGCCGTAGGTGCCGTCGTTCACGCCGTCGTCGCACGCCTCGGCGCCGTTCTTTACGCCGTCGCCGCAGTACGGACCGTAGTGGCAGGAGGCGTCGCACCCGCCGTAGGCGCCAGTGTTCATCCCCTCGCCAAGATCGCAGTCCTCCTCCTCCTGCAGGACGATGCCGTCGCCGCAGCGCGGCCCGAGGACGCACGAGGGCGCGCACTGGCCGTACCCGCCGTCGTTGATGCCGTCGTCGCACTGCTCGCCGAGCTCCGCCTGCAGCACGCCGTCGCCGCAGTGCTCGCCGAGCTGGCAGCGCACGCAGCTCGGGTCGCTGCTGTCGCACTCCTCGCCCCACTCCGCGTCGACGTGGCCGTCGCCGCACTTCGGCGCAGGCGTGCAGTCCGGGTTGCAGGTGTCGTAGAAGCCGTCGTTGACGCCGTCGTCGCACCCCTCGCCGCCGTTGACCACGCCGTCGCCGCAGGACGGCCCGATCTCGCACTCCGTCGTGCAGCCGCCGTAGCCGCTCGCGGTGTTGCCGGAGCCGAGATCGCACGCCTCGTACGGCGCGTTGACATTGCCGTCGCCGCAGCGGGGCGGGGCCACGCACCCCGGCGCGCAGGCGTTCGAGGCGTTGGCATAGGTGCTGTTGTTGACGCCGTTGTCGCAGGCCTCGGGGCCGTTCTTCACGCCGTCGCCGCAGTACGCGCCGAGCTGGCAGTTGTTGCACTGGCCATAGCCGGTCCCGTTCGCGCGGCCGTCGTCGCACTCCTCGCCCGGCGTGACGACCGGCGGGTCGACCCCGCACTGCGGCGTGCACACCGACGTTCCGGCGCTGAAGCCCGAAAGCGTGAGCTGGTAGTTCGATCCGACGACGTGGCGCTCGGCCTGGAACACCGCGATCTCGTAGACCTTGCCCGCCTCGAGGTTGAGGTTGACGGGGTAGGGGGCGCGGTTCGGGCAGTTGGCGCCGGTGCAGGGGGTCACGAGGGCGCTGCCGTCGTCCCGGATGGTCACGCTCTCCTGGATGCGCTCGTGGATGCCGCCGATGTCGACGGTCAGCGTGTTCTTGATGAACACCCAGACGTCGTCGTCACCGTAGAAGGTGAGCACCGGGTCGGCCGCGGCGGTGTTCGGGTTGAACTGGAACCAGTACCGGACCTCGCTCGTGAAGTAGAAGTTGTGCCCGTCGTTGCGCGGGTTCTCGTCCCCGGTGACGAGGAGGCTGTTGAGCGCGGGATCGTTGCCGGGGGGGTCGATGTCCACCGGCCAGAACGGGCTCCGCTCGTACACGAAGCTGCCGGGGCCCTGCGGGGTCAGCTCGATCGTGGTGAGGAGCGTCCGGTTGAACTGCGCGTTGTCCCGGTACCACCACTGGAAGTTGGTTTGCCCCGAGGTATAGCCGTTGTTGCGGGCCGGATCGAAGTAGCCGAGGCCGTGCGCGTTCACGGGCTTGCCGTCGGCGTCGAGCGTCGTCTGGACGGTGCCGTCGAGCTGCGCGCCGTCCGAGGGGGTGATCTCGAAGTCGAAGTGCCCGATGGGGTTGGCGTTCAGGCGGGCGTCGCACTGAGCGTTGCTCGTGTTGCGGTTGTAGGTGTCCGGGCACCAGCCGATGAAGTCGCGGATCACCATCGGCAACCGCATCTCGGTGGGCGCCACGGTGCAGACGTAGCCCGGCTCGATCCGGCACGTGGCGGAGCAGCCGTCGCCGCTCTCGGTGTTGCCGTCGTCGCACTGCTCGGTGGCGTCGCCGGGCAGGAGGATGCCGTCGCCGCAGATCGAGAGGCACGCGCCGGCCCTGCAGTCGGGCTCGCGCTTGCAGTCCGGCGTGCAGTTGTCGCGCCAGTTGCCGTTGCCGTCGTCGCAGACCTCGGTGCCCTCGCGGACGCCGTCGCCGCACACGGAGCGGCCCGTGCAGTCCTGGGGCTCGCCGTCGTCGCACACCCGGCCGGGCTCGATCCGGCAGGTCTCATCGCAGCCGTCGCGGTCGTCGAGATTGCCGTCGTCGCACTGCTCGGCGCCGACCTTGATCCCGTCGCCGCAGAGGGTCTTGCACCGGAACCCGACGCGCGAGCAGTCCCACCCGTCCTCGATGGTCTCGCAGTCGGCGCTGCAGCCGTCGCCGTCGGCCGGCTCCTCGCCGTCGTCGCACTGCTCATCGCCGCCGATCACGCCGTCGCCGCACACGGGCGGCGGGGGCGGGGTGCAGGGGCCGCCGGCCGGCGGGCACGTCCAGCCCACCTCGATCTTGCACTGCGGGGTGCAGCCGTCTCCGCCGACGGGGCTCACCCCGCCGCCGTCGTCGCACTGCTCGCCGAGCTGCACCACGCCGTCGCCGCAGAAGGTCCTCTCGGTGCAGGGCTGGCCCGGCCGGCAGTTCCAGCCCTCCTCGAGCCGGCAATCGGCCGTGCAGCCGTCGCCGGACACCGGCGGATCCTCGCCGTCGTCGCACTGCTCCCCGCCGTTCACGCGGCCGTCGCCGCACCGGTAGACGAGGATGCACGGCTCGCCCGGCTCGGGGCACACGTACGCCGGGTCCACCGCCTTGCAGTCCGCGCTGCAGCCGTCGCCGCTCGCCGTGTTGCCGTCGTCGCAGATCTCGCCCGGGTCCACCACGCCGTCGCCGCAGCGGATCAGGAGCTCGCAGGGCTGCCCCGGCGTCGGGCAGGTGTAGAACGCCTCCTGCCGGCACAGGCTCGAGCAGCCGTCGCCGCTCGCGGTGTTGCCGTCGTCGCACACCTCGCCGGTCTCCTTGAGGCCGTTGCCGCAGACGGGCAGGCGCGTGCACGGCTGGCCGGGCCGGCTGCACTGATACCCCTCCTCGCGCATGCACGTGGCGCTGCAGCCGTCGCCGGACGCGGGCGGGCTGTCGCCGTCCTCGCACTCCTCCGAGCCGTTCACGCGGCCGTCGCCGCACCAGTACTGGAGGGTGCAGGGCACGCCCGGCGTGGGGCACGTGTAGATCGGCTCCACCGTCTTGCAGTCGGCGCTGCAGCCGTCGCCGCTCACGTTGTTGCCGTCGTCGCAGACCTCGCCCGGGTTGAGCGCGCCGTCGCCGCACCAGATCAGCAGCTCGCACGGCTGCCCCGGGTTCGGACAGGCGTAGAACGCCTCCTGCCGGCACAGGCTCGAGCAGCCGTCGCCGCCCGCCGTGTTGCCGTCGTCGCACTGCTCGCCGCTCTCGAGGAGCCCGTTGCCGCAGACCGGCAGGAGCTCGCAGGGCTGCCCGGGCCGCCGGCACACGTAGCCCGGCTCGCGCATGCACGTGGCGCTGCAGCCGTCGCCGGACACGGGCGGGTCGTCGCCGTCCTCGCACTGCTCGCCGTTGTTCACGCGGCCGTCGCCGCAGCGATAGAGGAGGGTGCAGGGCACGCCCGGCGTGGGACACACGTAAAGCGGGTCGAGCACCTTGCAGTCGGCGCTGCAGCCGTCGCCGCCCGACGTGTTGCCGTCGTCGCAGAGCTCGCCGGGGTCCACCCTGCCGTCGCCGCACCGGATGAGCAGCTCGCACGGCTCGCCCGGCGTGGGACAGTTGTAGAAGGACTCTTGCCGGCACAGGCTCGAGCAGCCGTCGCCGCCCACCGCGTTGCCGTCGTCGCAGATCTCGCCGGCCTCCTTGACCCCGTTGCCGCAGACCGGGACGAGCTCGCAGGGCTGCCCGGGCCGAGGGCACACGAAGCCCGGCTCGCGCTTGCAGTCGGCGCTGCAGCCGTCGCCGGACACCTCGTTGCGGTCGTCGCACGTCTCCGAGCCGTTCACCCGGCCGTCGCCGCAGTCGTAGAGCAGCTTGCAGGGCTCGCCCGGCGTCGGACAGACGTACGAGGGGTCGACGAAGTAGCAGTCGGCGCTACAGCCGTCGCCGTCCGCGGTGTTGCCGTCGTCGCAGAACTCGCCCGGGTCGACCACGCCGTCGCCGCACGCGATGGTCAGCACGCACGGCTGGCCGGGCGCGGGACACTCGCAGTAGGGCTCGATCTCGCACAGCCCGGAACAGCAGTCGCCGGGCAGGCTGTTGCCGTCGTCGCACGCCTCGCTGGCCTGGTTGATCATGCCGTCGCCGCAGGCGGGCTCCTGAGGCAGCTCGCACTCGGGGGGCGGGTCGTCGCCGGCGCAGGGATCCGGCCGCTCTCCGCCGCTGCCTCCCTGGCCGACGCCCACGCCGAAGTCGCTGCCGCCGCCGCCGCTCTCGCCGGAACCACTCGAGTTCGTGCCGGTCCCTGCGCCGCCTGCGCCGGGATCGCCCGTGGAGGGCGCTCCCCCGCCGCAGGCGGCAGCGACTTGCAGCAATCCCACCGCCAAAGCCAGATAAGACGTTCTCAAACTCACGACACACCTCGACGAACACGAGCGGATGCGCTCGGGCAGAAAGTCGACGACCCTGTTCCAGGGTAGCCCGGGCGCCCTTCACACCTCTAGACGAAAATCACTTCATCCTCCCCCACTCGGCCACATCTGCGCGGCGTCCCGTTCTCGGTGGACGCTACGAGAGCTCCGCTGACGATTGACGCGCGTTGCGCGACGCAGCGCCGGGTGGGGGCGGTGCTTTCTTTCTGCTGCTGTGGCACGAGCGACCGCGCGGCTTCGCAACCTGGTTCGCGCTTGACATTTGCGCTCCGACCGGAGGTCGCGATCTCGTTGATGTACAAACCAAAGGCTCCCGGCCTCGATGGTCGCGCCGCGGTCCACGAGCAGCTGCACCCGGCTCGCCTCGTACATCGGCCGCGTGCGCTCGATGTTTCCGAGGTACTCGTGGTCGCCGAGCGAGGCGAAGATGCCGAGTCGAGGGACCCTCGTGAAAACGGCGTGAACGCGGTCACCCGGCCGGCGCGAGCGGCAGATCGACCGCGAAGGTGGCGCCCCGCCCCGGGTTCGACGCGGCGCTCACGGCGCCGCCGTGCGCCTCGACGATGGCGCGGACCAGCGCGAGCCCGAGCCCGTTGCCCTGCTCGCGCCCGCGCGTCGTGAAGAAGCGATCGAACACCCGCGGGAGATCTTCTGCCGAGATGCCGGGGCCGGTGTCGGAGACGCGGATCTCGACGCGCCTGCCCTCGACCACGTCGACGCTCGCGTGCACCTTGCCGCCGTCGCCCGAGAACGACGCCGCGCTCTCGAGCAGGTTGCGGAGGACGGACTCGAACCGAGAGGCGACGCCGACGACCCGGGCGCTCGAGGCGCCGGAGACGGTGAAGCGGACCTTGGCGAAGCGCTCGTCGTCGGCCATGGCCACGACGAGCCCCCGCGCGAGCGCCGCGACGTCGACCCGCTCGCGCGCCTCGTGGAGCATCCCGGCCTCGGCGCGGGCGAGCTCCAGGAACTGGCTCACCAGCGTGTCGAGCCGGTGGCTCGACTCCTTGAGCAGCCGCGAGAGCCGGGCGGCCTGCTCGCGCTCGGCCGGCGCCTCGGCGAGCGCGTCGGCGCAGCCGCGGATCGTGGCCACGGGGTCCTTGAACTCGCGCGCGAGGTCCGCGACGAACGCCTCGTTCGCCTTGCGGCGCTCCGCGAGCGCCGCGAGCAAGGCGTTGAACGCCGCGGCCACGTCCTGCATCTCGGCCGGCCCCTGGAGGGGGAGGTCGGCGCTCGGGGTGGGCTCGCGGATCTTTGCGAGCGCGCGCCGGCGGAGCGCCTCGAGCGGGCGGACGAACCGGCGCGTGAGCCAGAGGGCGAGCAGCAGCGACAGCGGCAGGGTGATCGCGACGAGGCGCGGGAGCTCGATGCGCAGGTACAGGGAGAGGAGCGTGGGCGCGAACACGACGGCGACGACGAGCGCCGTCACCCGGAAGCGCAGTGAGCGGAAGAAGGGGAGCGGGCCGCGCCGCGCCCTCCCGTCATCCACGGAAGGCCCGGAATCGGTCGCCGGCGCCGATCACGGTCTCGACGCGATCGGAGGTGGTGTCGACCTGCTCGATCTGGCGGAGGACGGCGAGCGCGGCCGTCCCGCCGCGCGCGGAGAGCGCCGCGTGCCCCGCCTCCTGGAACGCGAGCGCGAGCACCTCGACCAGGGAGGCGTCGTCGTCGACGAGGAGGATGCGTGCCATGCCGCGCTCCCCGATGGTCGCACGGTTCAGCCCGCTTTCACACCCTCGGCCTGCCGGAACACGATCGCGGCGCCGAGCGCCGCCGCGGCGGGGACGAAGCGGTCGCCGGAGGCCGACGCCCTCAGCGGGAAGCCGTTCCCTTCCAGGAGCTGCCGCGCGGCGGAGGCGTCGCGCACCGCGACCGTGTAGGCGACGAAGGCCGGGAGCGCCGGGGCTCGCTCGCCCGGCAGGAGCGCCTCCAGTTCGGCGTCGGCGACGAGGGTGACGCGGGCGCCGTCGAGATCGAAGACGCGCGCCGGGCCGTCGGCGCGCGCCGCGCGGCCGAGGTACGTCGCGTAGCGGCGCTCGACCTCCGGCAGCGCCGCCCGGGCGACGCAGAGCACGGCGTCGACGAGGTCCACCGCGCCGTTCGGATGATCCATGTGGAGCTGCGCCTCGAGCAGCTCCGCGGGCGGGTTCTCCGCGATCGCGAGCCTCCCCTCGGGCGCGCGGCCCGCCCCGGCGCCCTCCGGAGCGTCGCTGTCGAGCTCGATGAAGCGGAGCGCCTCCACCCGCGGTCCTTGTGCGGTGTCCACCGGCCGCCGGACCGCGCTGACGCCCCCGTGGCGGATGCCCTCCGCGCTCAGCCTGCCGGCCGCGGCGTCGGCGTCGGGGGTCTTGAACACGAGGATGTGCAGGCCCTGGAAGCGCGCGAGGCACGCGGCGATCTTGGCGACGGTGCTGCGGATGGCCTCGGTGAGCCGCGGCAGGTGCTCGGGAGGCGCCTGGATGGGGACGAGCTTGGCGTCGCTCGGGATCCCGCCGGGGTCGTCGTCCCGGACGCAGCTCACGAGCTCGACGAAGTTGCGTCGGAAGTTGGCGTGGGTGTTCGCGGCGCCGAACGGCCTGGGCGGCTCGCCCTCCCTGGGCGACAGCATGGGGTAGGCGGGCGGCGACAGGCGGAAGCCGAGCCGGCGGTAGAGCTCGAGCCCTTCCTTCATATCGCTCACGACGTGGCCGACGTGGTGCAGGTGATCGATGTCACGACCCATTCAGGTCACCTCCGCCTCCTCGAGCGCTGGGGGGCGAGACCGCCGCAGGAGGCATCGGCGGTACGCCCGAGGAGCCTAGCCGAGGTCGCGGCGGCCCAGGCCGCGATCGCCGACGCGATCTGTGTCACGGCACATTCGAGCTCACTTGCTGCGGCGCTTTGTGGCACAAATGTGCCAGGGAAACGTGCGCCGAGTCGCGGAACAGGCTCGTTTTGGTGGCCGGCACGACCTGTGATTCATCAGTGCCAGCGGAAGCCATACCTCGCCTACGGCACATTTTTGTCGCCGAGTGCCAGAGGCTCCCGGGAGAACACCATGCCTTCTTTCTCGATCTCGAGAGGTTCCTCGCTGCTCGCGTTCCTGGTGAGCGCATTCCTCGTGGCCTGCTCGGGGAATGACGCCGACCCCGGCGGCTCCGGTGCCTCCGGCGGCACCGGCGGCACCGGCGGCACCGGCGGCTCCGGCGGCTCCGGCGGCGACGAGACCGGCGGCGGCGGCGCCGGCGGCGAGGCGAGCTGCGATGCCATGCGCGATGACGAAGCGCTCGAAGAGCCGATCTCGATCGTCGTGACGAACGAGCGGAGCACTCCGGTGTACTACTCCGCGGGCCCATTCGGCTCGATCGATTGGTGGATCGACGGCACGAACCTGCTCGGTTCCAGGATTCCGACCTGCGAGGGCCTGCTCATGGGCGAGCCCGGCGGCAACTTGGTCGGGGTGGCGTTCGACGAGATCGCGCCCGGCGCGTCGGTCACGATCGACTGGCACGGGCGTCTCGCCGAGTCGGCGCCTGTGGTCGCCGGCTGCGTCAGCCCGTCGCTCGAAGGAGAGCACGACACGTGCGACCGCTTCGAGCTCGTCGGCGACGGAGACCACGAGCTGAAGGCCACGGTCTTCCTGGAGCGCGACGAGGAAACGAGGATCGCAACGTCGCCGCTCCCGGTCATCACCGTGCCCTTCACCCTGCCGACCGAGAGCATCGCCGTGACCATCCCGGAAGATCCGTAGTCCCGGCGCTTGGTCGTCCTATTCCCGGCCACGGGACGGGCCTGGCCAGCGTGCGCGGGGCCAGGTCGCCCGCCGGCGAGCGTCGGGCGGGGCCGCGCCGGCTCCGCCGGATCACTCGTTTGCGGGTGGATCGGGCAGGCCTGGCAGGCCGTCGATGCTCGCCGCGTTCTTCTCCCGCCGGTACCGCGAGAGGCCCTCGTTCCCCTTGCGCTCCGCCCATTTCGACAGCGTGTCTCGCTCTCCCTCGTAGGCCATGCGCGGCACGGCGTATCCGCACGACGTGGCGACGCGCTCGAGCGCGACGCGGATCACCGACCGGACGCCCGGGAGCTGCGGAAAGAGGCCCGCGAGCGCGTCGAAGCGCGGATCGCCGGGGAAGACCGGCTCGCCGCGGCCGTACAGGCGCACGATGCGGGGCGGGCCGGAGAACGCGCAGAACATCAGCGTGATGCGGCCGTTGTCGCGGAGGTGCGCGACGGTCTCGACGCCGCTGCCGGTGAGGTCGAGGTAGGCCACGGTCCGGGGGTCGAGGACGCGGAAGGTGTCGTGCCCCTTCGGCGACAGGTTGACGTGCCCGCCGCTGCCCGAGGGGGCGGAGGCGACGAAGAAGAGGTGTTGCTCGGCGATGAAGCCGGTGAGGTCGTCGTCCAGCTCGGAGAAGGTCTTTCCCATGGATCCTCGGGGGGGACAGGGGCGCGCGAGGGCGCTCGTGGGGGGCGCGTCCGTGCGCGGGGTGATCGGAGCCGTGGCGTGCGGTCGGGCCGCGCGAGGCGCCACTGGAGCGAGGCTGTTGGTCCTGGCGAGAGAGATTCTGACGCAAAGGCGCAAAGGCGCAAAGGCGCAAAAAGAAGAGGGTGAGGAGGGGCAAGGAGCTCCGTGCCTGGTTCCCTCCCATGTGAAGCGGACGAGCCTGGTCATGCGGCGCTTGTCTACTCCATCTTGTCTTTTTGCGCCTTTGCGCCTTTGCGCCTTTGCGTTGAAATCCGAGCTCCGCGATCGTTCAGGCGATCGCGGGCTCGCCTCGTCCCTCATCACCGGTTCGCGCGCCCGCCATCGCGCCGGGAGCCGCGCCGTGCGCCGTTCAGGGGTTCAGATCGCCGCTGTACGAGAAGCCGGTGCCCAGCGGGATCATGATGCGCTGGATGATCGGCAGGTTGACGTGGGCGCGCAGAGCGCCGTTGTCCAGGCCACGCCCCGTGCAGGCGGAGAACGCGACATGGATCGCGCCCTTGCCGGCGGCGTCCTCCACGAGCAACACCGCATCTGCAGGGGGCGGCGCAGGCGGGTGCAGGCACTGCTTGGGATCGACATCGGGGTTGGGCCCGGGCCTCGACGCATTGAGGGCGGCGGCCAGCGCGGCCGCCTCTCGCCCGGACAGGCGCGCGGAGGTCCGCAGCACATCGCCCCTCGGGCCGTAGTAGCAGATGGAGAGCGACGACGGGTCGCGAGGCGCCAGGGCCGAGCGCGCGCCGGGGTGCGCCGCCTTGGGAGGGCGCCTGTCAGGGCAGCCGTTGTGATCGACGCTGACGAGCTGCGCGCTGTCGAGGATCCGGCGGGTGATCTCGGGATCGTGGGTCCGGACCGAGATCAGGATCTGCCGCGACGGGATCCTCAGCCAGCCGAAATGGCGGCCGTCCGCGCCCCGCCCCTCCGTGCGCTCGGCGCTCACGCCGCCGAGCGACACGTCGCGGCGCGTGAACTCCGGGCCCTTCTTCACCTCTTCCGGCGCATCGGCGCCGATCTGCGCGACCTGCTTCGTCGGCTTCTCCGGCGTCAGGCACCCGAGCTGGAGCATCTGTGCCCGGACGACGGTGGGCCTGTCGCTCATGTTGCAGCCGTAGTCGTTGACGGCCCAGTCGGCCGGGACCTCGATCTGCACGCCGAGGGAGCTCTCGAACCGCCACCCCGCGGCGGCCGCCGGTGGCGGCGTCGCGGCCGGCGCGGCGCTGGCCGTGGGCGCGGCGCCGGCGGTGGGCGCGGCGCCGGCGCTCGCCGCGGCGCTGGCGGCGGGCGCGGCGCTGGCGACCGGCCTGGCCTCGACAGCGGCCGTCCCTGACCGGTCCGGAGCGGCGCGCGCGCAGCCCGCGGCCCCCAGCCCGAGCGCGCCGGCCGCGAGCACCCCCGTCAGGGCCCATGCGGTCGGGCGCCACCGCCGGACCGGGCGCCGCTGCCGCGGCGGCGCGTCGATGTTGCCCCCGCCGGCTCCGGTCCACACGCGCGCGCTCGTTTCGCTGTCTCGATCTGCGTTGGCCATCGCTGTCCCTCACCGTTCGCGCGGCGGAGCGGAGCCGCCGCATCCCCCACCTACGCACGCGCTCCTGCATCGATCTACACGAAAACCGGAGCCCGTGCCGTTCGTCCGGCAGCCTGAACGGTCCGTGCCGGGTCGGCCGACGAGATAGGGGAGCGCTCCCCGGACGAATCGGTTCATCTGCCATGACGCGATCCGGGTGTGATCGCAGACGCCCGCGCCGCAATCGTATCGTGTCGGTTGAATGGCGCGCTCGCTGCGTGATGCGTCGGGATAGCTGCGCTGCCCATGGGCCGCCCCTCTCGATCGATGTCCGGACAACGCGATCCAGCCCCGGGCTCCGCTCCTTGACCCCCATTCCTGGACCCATATAGTCAGCTGGACGGTCGGGCTGCACACAATCCGTGTCTGCCGTGCCGTCGAGCACGCGACCGCGGCAGCGCGCGGGTCGTGGACGTGTGCGCTGTTCACGCATCGACCATCATCACAATCTAGGAGGCTCGAATGGAACACCTGATTCGGCAGATCGCTCAGGACCGTCTCTGGAACCAGTGGGTCGCGGCCAACTCGGCCGGTGAAGCGACCCTCGACGCCGGCTGCATCTCGAGGAAGGACGGCTGCATCTCGAGGAAGGCCGGCTGCATCTCGAAGAAGGCCGGCTGCATCTCGAAGAAGGCGGGCTGTATCTCGAAGAAGGCCGGCTGCATCAGCTGACAGGGCCACCCGGGCGGCGAGCGAGGCGGAGCGCCATCGCATTTGCGGGCTTCTGCCTCGCTCGCGGCCGCCCGGACCCTGGGGAACAACGCTTCTCGACGGCCCGCCCGGCCGTCTCCCGGAGTCGACCGATGGACGCCCAACGACAGACGCTCGCCGCGATGATCGAAGAGGTCAGGGACATCCCCATCTACCGCACGTCCATCGAGGCGGGCTCGTTCCCGATCCTCGAGAAGCCGGAGATCGCCAGGGGCTTCCCGGACAACTGGATGACCCCGAGGCTCGCCGCGGCGCTCGAGGCCGGCGAGGCGGAGCTCGTGCTCTCGACCGGGACCAACCACGCGCGGATGCAGATCATCCGCCCGCCCTTCTTCCTGCTCAAGTCCTATTACCGGCTGTGGAGCGAGCACCCCGACATCGCCATCACCTGGCAGCAGGGCTGCCAGCGCGTCTCGCTCACCACCGTGCTGGCGACCGAGCACGTGGCGCGGCTCAGCGCGAAGCGGCGCGGCGCCCCGGCGCCGGCGCATCCGAGCCTCGAGGAGCGCCGGCTCGACGAGCGGACGCTCTACCTCAACCTGCAGCTCGACCCGGCGCTCTGGGAGCGCAGCGACGTGGAGCGCATGCTGGGCGAGATGACCGCCGTACAAACGGCACATCCGCGAGGCTTATACCACCTCGACTGCGACAGCTACCACCTCGCTCACCTCGTGCAAAAGGCCCTCTCTTCTGGCGCGTGGCAGCGCTTCCCGAGGCCGGCCAGCATCGTCCACGCCTACGAGTACACGCCGAGGAACGTGCGGCGGCTGCTCCAGCAGCGCTTCGACTGCCCGATCGTCGACCTGTTCGGCAGCACCGAGCTCGGGTATCTGTATTTCAGCGATCGTCACGGGCGATACTGGCCCTATCTCGACAAGATGCACCTCGAGCTGATCCCGGTCGAGGAAGGCAGCGCTATCTACAGCCTCATCGTGTCGAGCGTGCGCAACCCCCACATGCCGCTGATCCGCTATCGCTCGGGCGACTGCGCCGAGACGGTCGACGGCTCGCCCGACCCGCTCCGCATCCGGCGGTTCTGCGGGCGCGAGCGCGAGCTGCTGCGGCTCGGGCGCGGCGGCCTGCTCTCCCAGGCCCACCTCGACGACTGGATCGCCGCGTCCGCGCCGTCCATCTTCGTCTACCAGCTCCGCCCGAGCGGCCCGCACGAGGCGCGGCTCCTGTACACCACGTTCGACGGCAGGCCCATCGGAGCGGCCGCGGCGCGCGCGCTGCGACAGGCGATCTCGGACGGCGCCGCGCTCGACTGCGCTCTCGAGCACCGCGAGCACATCGCGATCGGCAAGTCCGGCAAATACGCATGGCTGGTGCACGAGACCGAGGCCGCGGAGCGAGGTGGCGTATGAAGACGGAACAACCCAGGGTGACGGCCGCCGCGCTGAAGGCGTTGCTCGACGACGCCTTCTTCTCCGGGGTCGTGCGGCACTTCGCGCGGACCACCGGCGAGGAGCCCGCGTACGTCGAGCGCCAGGTCATCGAGTGCCTGAGGTACCTGTACCTGGTGTCGCGCTACCCGGAGCGGCTGGCCGGGCTGTTCCTGCCCGTGGAGCAGGCGATCGACGAGGTCTGGCACTACCTGATCTTGCAGACGCGGGAGTACCGCGAGCTCTGCGAGGAGCGCCTGCCGGGGCGCTTCTTCATCCATCACCGCAGCTTGCCGTACGAGGATTACCAGGAGACGCAGCCCAGCCGGGAGCAGGCGCTCGAGGAGGCGCTGCGCTGGCTTCCGCTCTACCGCGAGGAGTTCGGCCCCTTCGACGAGGGCGCGCTGCCCCACTGGACGATGGTGCGTTTCCTGAGCGAGCGCCTCGGCCTGTCCCTGGGCGCCATCGCGGCGCTGGATGCGGAAGGCGAGCCCGCGCGGCCCGGCGCGGAGCGCTCCCGTTGATCCGCCGCGCGCTCGCCGCCGCGCCGGCCGCGTCCGTCAACACGGCGGTCCTGCTGCTGTGCCAGGTCGCCGGGATCGCCGGCGTGGTCTCGATCCAGTTCGTCGGCAGCGTGGTGGGCGAGCGGCTCGCGGGGGACATGCGGCTCGCGACCGTGCCGGTGGCCGTGCTGGTGCTGTCCTCGGCGCTGGGCACCTGGCCGGCGAGCCAGCTGATGCGGCGCTTCGGGCGCCGGCCCTGCTTCATCGCCGCGGCGCTCCTGTCCGCCGGCTGCCTCGCGCTCGCCGCGCGCGGGGTGGAGACCTCGGACTTCGCGCTGTTCTGCACGGCGGTCCTCGGCGTCGGGCTGCACGGCGCCTTCGTGCAGCAGTATCGCTTCGCGATCCTCGAAGGGCAGCCGAGCGGTCGCGCGCCGCGCCTGCTGACGATGATCCAGCTCGCCAGCGCGGCGGGCATCGTCCCCGGCATCTCGCTCTTCGGCCTGCTGGAGGGGCGGACGTCCAGCAGCATGCCGACTACCCTGCTGATCCTGGCGGCGCTCCAGGCGATCTCGGCGCTCTCGTTCGCGGCGTACCGGCCGCAGGAGGCGCTCGCCGCCGGGGCCTCCGCCGCGCCCGACGCGCGCGCGCGCGCCCTGTACTGGCCGATGGTCGCCATGGGCGCAGGCGCCTTCCTGGTGATGAGCCTGATCATGGTGCCGACGCCCTTGCAGATGTGCGGCGTCGAGCAGCGCTCGGTCAAGGAGGCGAGCTGGGTGATCGAGGTGCACCTCCTGAGCATGTACCTGCCGTCGCTCTCGGTCGGCGCCTTGCTCAAGCGGATGTCGATCGCGGCGCTCCAGGGCGTCGGGCTCGGGTTCCTGCTCGTGGGCTTCATGCTCAGCTGGATTCCGGGGTTCGAAGGGCACCTGGTCGGCCTTTCGTTGGTCGGGATCGGGTGGTGTTACGTGTTCGTGACCGCGACGACCCTGGTCGCGCGCAGCCGCTCGGGCGCCGAGCGCTTTCGCGCGCAGGGCGTCAACGATCTGTGCGTGTTTGCCGGAAGCGGCGCGGCCTCGCTCTCGTCCGGAGCGCTCCTGTCGGCGCTGGGCTGGAGCGGCCTGTTGCACCTCGGCGTGCTGCTGGTCGTGAGCTTGATGGCGCTCGCCTGGAACGTCCACCGGGCCTGAAGGCCATCGCCCCGGGCGGCGCCGCGCCGCACGCATCACCGCAAACGCCGCGCGGGGCGAGCAGCGCCGCGCGCACATCCGTGTCCGGAGGGAGGCGAACATCATGTCCGAGGTGGAGTCGAATCGTTCGGTGGGCGGCGCGGCGCCGGTGGGCCGCTTCGATGCGGTCGTGGTCGGCGCCGGGTTCGCGGGGCTGTACATGCTTTACCGCCTGCGCCAGCTCGGCCTCTCGGCGCGGGTCTACGAGGCGGGCAGCGGGGTGGGCGGCACGTGGTTCTGGAACCGCTACCCGGGCGCGCGCTGCGATATCCCCAGCATGGACTACTCCTATTCGTTCTCGTCCGAGCTCCAGCAAGAGTGGAAGTGGACCGAGCGTTACGCTACCCAGCCGGAGATCCTGCGCTATCTCGAGCACGTCGCGGACAGGTTCGAGCTCCGCCGGGACATCCAGCTCGGGACGCGCGTGACCGCGGCCGCCTTCGACGACGGGACGGGCCGGTGGCTCGTCCGGACCGACGACGGCGCGAGCGTGTCCGCCGGGTTCCTGATCATGGCCACGGGCTGCTTGTCCGCGGCGAAGACGCCCGATCTCCCCGGGATCGAGCGCTTCCAGGGCGCGCGGTACCACACGAGCCGCTGGCCGCACGGAGGCGTCGACCTCCGCGGCAAGCGCGTCGGCGTCCTCGGCACCGGCTCGTCCGGCGTCCAGGTCATCCCCATCATCGCCGAGCAGGCGGCCCGGCTCTTCGTGTTCCAGCGGACCCCCTGCTTCAGCGTGCCGGCGCGTAACGCGCCCCTGGATCCGGCCTACGAAGCGTGGATGAAGGCGAACTACGCCGAGTACCGGCGCAAGGCCCGCGAGACGCGCGCCGGGGTCGTTATGGAGGTCAACCCGAAGTCCGCGCTGGAGGTGTCGCCCGAGGAGCGGGAGCGCGCGTACAAGGCGCGATGGGAGCAGGGCGGCACGTCCTTCCTCGTCACGTTCTCGGACGTGATGCGCTCCCGCGAGGCCAACGAGACGGCCGCCGAGTTCGTCCGGTCCCAGATCCGCGCGACGGTCCGCGACCCCGCGGTCGCCGAGGCGCTGTGCCCGCGAGAATACCCGCTCGGCACCCGGCGCCTCTGCGTCGATACCCGCTATTACGAGACGTTCAATCGAGACAACGTCACCCTGGTCGACCTGAACGCGTCGCCGATCGAGGAGATCACCGAGCGGGGGCTCCGGACGCGGAGCGCGGAGCACGCGCTGGATTGCCTCGTGTTCGCGACGGGCTTCGACGCGATGACGGGCGCCCTGACCCGCATCGACCTCCGGGGCAGGGGCGGCGCGTCGCTGAAGCAGGTGTGGGCCGACGGCCCGCGCACGTACCTCGGCCTCGCCGTCGCCGGATTCCCGAACCTGTTCACCATCACCGGCCCGGGCAGCCCGTCGGTGTTCAGCAACGCGATCGTCTCCATCGAGCAGCACGTGGAGTGGATCGCCGACTGCCTCGCGTACCTGCGCGCGCGCGGCCTCGAGCGCATCGAGGCCATCGCCGAGGCGGAGGACCGGTGGGTCGCGCACGTCAAGGAGGTGGCCGACGGCACGCTCTATCCCCTGGCCCATTCCTGGTACATCGGGGCCAACATCCCCGGCAAGCCGCGCGTCCTCATGCCGTATGCCGGCGGCGTCGGGGCCTACAGGAAGCGGTGCGAGGAGGTCGCGGCCCAGGGGTACGCGGGGTTCGCGCTGGCGAAGGCGGGGTGAACGGCGGCGGCGTGGGCTCGGCGGAGCCCCGGCCACGGGTGCGCCGCCTGCAAACGAGCAGGAAATCAACGGGTGAAAGCACCCCTCCTGCTGGGCTCACGAGAAAGTGAATGTCGCGCGAGCGCCGCGCACCGGAGCCGCCACGACCGGGCGCTCCCCCGCATGAGCCTGGCATCGAAAATGCAAGCGCTGCCACCGACCCGGGCTCGAGCCAGGGCCCAACGCGCCTGATTGGACATGCTGCTCGTGGACGCTACGACGATGAACGGCAGGTACACCCTTGGCCGGCTGATCGGCAAAGGGGGGATGGGGGCCGTTTACGAGGCCGATGACGTCGCGCTGCAGCGCCGCGTCGCCGTGAAGGTCCTCTCCCCGGAGCTCGCCCGCGGCCGGTCCGCCCTGGGCCGGTTCGAGCGCGAGGCGCGGGCCGCGAGCGCCATCCGGACCGAGCACATCGTCCGCGTGCTCGACGCCGGCGTGGATCGGGCGACGGGCTCGCCGTTCCTGGTCATGGAGCTGCTCCGCGGCGAGGACCTCGCGCACCTCCTCGACCGCCTCGGCCCGCTGCCCCCCCGGCTCGCGCTCCGGATCGTGGCCCAGGCGTGCGTCGGCCTGCAGAGGGCGCACGAAGCCGGGGTCGTGCACCGGGACATCAAGCCGGCCAACCTGTTCCTCGCGCGGCGCGAGGGGGGCGGCGGGCTCGTCGTCAAGCTGCTCGACTTCGGCGTCGCGAAGATCCGGCCAGCCCACGATCCTCGCCGGGATACCACGGGGCTCACGTGGTCCGGACACGTGCTCGGGACGCCGCGCTACATGTCCCCCGAGCAGGCGCGGGGCATCAAGGACATCGATCATCGGACCGACCTCTGGTCGCTCGGGGTCGTGCTCTACCGCGCGCTGGCCGGTCGAACGCCGACCGAGGACGTCAAGTCGGTCGGCGAGCTCATCACCTCCCTGGTCGCCGACCTGCCCGCGCCGGTCCAGGACTTCGCGCCGTGGGTCCCGCCCGAGGTCGCCGCGGTCATCGACGGCGCGCTCCAGTACCAGCCGGCCGACCGGTATCCGAGCGCCTCCGCGATGCGCGACGCCCTCCTGCCGCTGCTCGGCGAGGACCCTCTCTCGCTGGACGAGAGCCTGTTCGTCCCCCTGGCGCCGTCCGAGCGCCTCACGGTCGCCCCGCGGTTCGAGCCGCGGGTGAGGGCGCGCGCCCCCCGGCGGCCGATGAGCGGCGCGGGCGGCGCGCAGCGGTGGAGGGACCTCCCGCTGGACAGCGGGACCGCGACCCCGGACGAGCGGACGCTCAGCCGGGACTACGGCGCCCTCGGCGAGCCGACGCTCAGCCGGGACTACGGCGCCCTCGGCGAACGGACGCCCAGCCGGGACTACGGCGCCCTCGGCGAACGGACGCCCGGCCTGGACCGCGGCGCGCACGGCGAGCGGACGCTCGGACGGGACCACCGCCCCGACGAGCGACCGGAGCGACCGCCGAGCGAGCCCGCGCGGCCGCCGCACCGGGACTGGACCAGGTTGCGGCTCTCCGCCTTCGCGCTGCTCGCCGCGGGCTTCGGCGGGGCCGCGATGCCCTGGCCGGCCGACGCGCCCGGCGCGGCGTCCGCCGGGGTGCTGCGCGCGATCCACGGCGCGCTGGAGGCGCCCTCGGTCGAGCGCCCGGCGCCCTCGCCGATGCCCGAGGCGTCCCCGTCCGCGCGCCGGATCGGGCGGGCGATCGCCCCCGGGGAGGCCCCGGCGGAGATCGACCGGGCGCCCGCGGCGCGGAACGACGGCATGGCGGCGCTGCCCGGGATCCCGGGGGAGGTCCGCGACGTCCTGGAGGGCGATGGGGAGACCGAGGTCATCGTCGCCGACGCCGGCGCCGCCGCGGCGAAGCGGAAGCAGGTGTCGCGCCGGGCTTCCGGGAGCCCGGCGCGCAAACCTCGGCCCGCGGCGGCGAGCGCGGCGCCTGCCGCGGCGCCGCCCCCCGCGGACGCGAGCGACCCGCTCCTCCCCCAGCGCTTCGAATAGCCGGCGTCGACCGCCGCGTCGGGTCAGCGGAAGTCGTCGACGTTCATGTTGTACCGCCGGATCCACCGGTGCACCTGCGCGCGATCCCTCCCGAGCTCGCGCGCCACCGCGGCGACGTTGCCCCGCTGCTGCACCAGGAGCTCCCGCAGCGCCTTCTCGTCCGGGCAGGCCCGCGGGGGCAGCGTCCCCCTCGGCGCGTCGGCGCCCTCGCGGGCCGAGGGCGCCGCCTCGTCCTCCGGGGCCAGCGTGGCGCGGGCCTCGTCCGCGGGCGGCGGCTGCGACGCCGAGCTCCGGGCGCCGTAGCCCCGCATCCGGTCCCGGATCTCGTCGCTGAGGTCCTCGACGTCGAGCTCGGCGCTGCGCGCCCTGGCGGCCCAGCGCTTGATGAGCGCCTCGAGCTCCCGCACGTTGTAGGGGAAATCGTGGTGGAGCAGGCCCGCCATGAACGCCATGCCGGGGCGCGCCTCGGGCCGACCGTGGCGCCTCGCGAGCGCGACGCACAGCGAGAAGATGTCTTCCTTGCGCTCGCGCAGGGGGGGCAGCGTGATGCTGAGCTCGTTCAGGCGAGCGAACAGGTCGGCGCGGAAGGCGCCCGCCTGCTGGAGCGCGTCGAGGTCGCGGTGGGTGGCGGCGACGATCCGCACATCGACCTGCTCGGGCTGCGACGCGCCGAGCGGCATGACCTCCTTCGACTGGATCACCCGGAGGAGCTTCGCCTGGGCTTCGAGCGGCATATCCCCGATCTCGTCGAGCAGGAGCGTGCCCTGGTGGGCCGCGCGGAGGATGCCCACCCGGTCGCGGTCGGCGCCCGAGAAGGCGCCGCGCCGGTGTCCGAAGAGCTCCCCCTCGATGAGCGCGGCGGGGATCGCCGCGCAGTTGACGACATGGAGCGGCCCGCGCCTGCCGCTCCAATCGTGGAGCTGCTCGGCGAAGATCTCCTTTCCGGTCCCGCTCTCGCCGAGGATCAGCACCGACAGCTCGCTGCGCGCGATCTCGCGCAGGCTCCCGGCGAGGCGCTGGCTCTGGTAACCGCCGACGATCCGGCTCGTCGAGGCGCGCGGCCGGGGCTTCGCCGGCGCGTCCGGATCGTCGAGATAGGCGCCGTCGATGCGGTAGTGCGCGTAGCTCTCGGCGTCGCTCTCGACGAACTTGAAGATGGCGTCGCCGATCCGGATCTCGTCGAGGTGCGCGAGGACGGCCTCGGCGACGAACTCGCCGTTATGCAGCGTGCCGTTGCGGCCGCCGAGATCGACGAGCCGCCAGACGCCCCCGCGCCGCTCGATGCGGGCGTGTTGGCGCGACGCGGTGCGCGTCGGTACGCAGATGTCCGCGCTCGGATCGCGGCCGAGGACCGAGCCCGACTCGGGCAGGGCGTACGCCGGGCGAAACTGCTCGTAATTGGGCGCATAGAGCAGCACGATGCCCGCCCCCGAGCCCACGGGTCCGGCGACCGGCGTGCAAATTTGCATCGAGGCTGTGGTGCCGAGGCTCTTCGTCGACGGCCAGCGTTCGCCGGGCATTGCGAGGACGATGCTATCAAAGCTCCTCCCCGCGCGCGCGCTTTGTTCCGTCCGGATCACGCGCTCACAGCGTCGTTCCTGTGCGACACCGCGGCAGGCTCTCTTGTCGATCGCCGCTCAGGCAGCGAGCCTGCCATTCTCGTGACCGCAGGGCTGGCGCTCGCGATGGCGGAAGAAACGTCGGTGACCTCTGCAGTGCTCGATGCGACAGAGGACTGCGGCGCAGGCTGCGGCGACGCGCCGTCCTGCGGGACAGCGGCTCAGCGACGTCGGTGGATGTCACCGTGAATGCGTGCCTGGCACGGCGACGTGCGTGCCAGGGCACAGCGAAGGCGTGCCAGGCACCCGGCCCGCCCCGCGCCGCCCACGCGCCCCGCGCCGCACCCACGCCGGCGCCCTCTCCGGAGCCTATTGCAGGGCCCCACGCTTTGGCCGCACCATGCGTGATGTGGCCTGGGGAGAGGCACGGCGCGGCGCAGCGCAGCGCTGCCCGGCATCGCGGGGGGTAAGGCAATCTTGTTGATCTCGGCGACGACGGTCCCTTCGAGGAGCTCCGTGACCACCTCGTCCCTCCACGGCCGCGCGCCCGCGCCGGCCGGGCGCCTCGTCGCGGGATCATGACCGCCTCCACCCCGCCGCTCCCGGCCTCGATGGCCCCGTTCCTCAGCAGCTTCCGCGAGGTGCTCCGCGTCCTCCAGCGCACCCCCGGCTTCGTCCTGCTCCCCGTCGAGATCCCCGGCCCGGACGTGGCCCGCGCGCTCGGCGACTTCCTCACCCGCGAGGGGCGCCGGGCGCTGATCATCGAGCCGCGCCGCGACGAGGCCACCTGGAAGGACCTCGTCTCCGCGCTCTACAAGGCGGAGCCCGAGCCGCGCGGCGTCGTCGTCCTCGTCGGCTCCGACCCCCCGCCGGCGGCCGCGCGCGAGGGCCTCCGCCTCCTCAACCTGCACCAGCGGCACGACACGCTGTCGAGCCGCCTCGGCTGCCCCCTGCTCTGGTGCGGCCCGCCGGCCTTCCTCGCCCTCTGCCGCGAGGAGGCGCCCGACTTCTGGGCCATCCGCACCCCCGAGATCCGCCTCGCCGACGAGCCCTCGCCCGGCGCCCCCGAGCCGCGCGCCCTGGAGATGGCCGCCCACCGCGCGGGCAGCGCCGCCTGCTCGCTGCGCGCCGCGCCGCACGGCGCGGCCGAGCCCGCCGCGGAGCTGCTCCTCCGTCAGGCCACCGCCGAGCGCCGCCGCGGCCACGCCGTCGCCGCGGCGGCGACCCTCGGCGCCCTGCTGGCGCGGCCCGGCGCCGCGCCGGTCCTGCGCCTGCGCGCCCAGCTCGAGATGGCCGGCCTGCTCGAGGACGGCGGCGACCTCGCGGCCGCCGAGGCGAGCTACCGCGAGGCGCTCGCGCTCTCGCGCCAGGTCGAGGACCGCGAGGCCGAGGCCCGCGCCCTGATCGGCGCCTTCGGGATCGCCGCGCGCACCGGCCGCGCCGCCGAGGCCGAGGCGCCGCTCGCCGAGGCGCGCGCCATCGCCGAGCGGCTCGGCGACCGCGCCCTCGAGGCGTCCGCCGTGGCCGCCCAGGCGCTCGCCGCGACCGGCCGGCACGACGCCCAGAAGGGCCGCGAGCGCATCTCGGAGGCCAAGGCCCTCTACGCCGCGGACCCGCAGAAGGACGCGGCCCCCGGCGGGGGCCCGGACGCCGAGCGGGACGTCGGGCACGTGGACGTGCTCGTCGTCACGGCGCAGAAGGACGAGCTCGACGCGGTCCTCGCCGAGGGCGCGGCCGGCGACGGCGAGGCCGGCGACCGGGGGTGGCGCGAGCTCCGGGACCTCGGTGGCCTCCGCTACTACCGGCGCACGCTCCCGAGCGCGCGCGGCGGCCTGCTCGTCGTGGCCGCCGCGTGGATCGGCGCGGCGGGGCAGCGCACCGCCGTCATCCGCGGGCAGCACCTGCTCGCCGAGCTCGATCCCGCCTGCCTCGCGATGTGCGGCGCCTGCGCCGGCGATCCGAGGAAGGTGTCGCCGGGCGACGTGATCGTCGCCGACCAGCTCTACAGCTTCGACCACGGCAAGCGGGCCGCGCCGCCGGGCGGCGAGGCCGGGCTCTTCCACGACCTCTGCACCTTCAACCTCCAGGCCGCGTGGAAGATGGACGCCGCCTACCTCGCGCGCGAGCTCGACCTCTCGGCGCTCTCCCGCGCGCGCCCGCCCTCCCGGTCGGCCGCGCGGCGCTGGCTCCTGCACGCGCTGTACGCGCACGAGACCGAGGGCGGGCCGACGCCCGTGGCGCACCCGGACCGGCGGCGCGCCTGCCCGGGGTGGACCTCGCGGCTCAAGGAGGCCCTCGAGGACGGCCTCGTCTCGATGAAGGGCGGCGCCCTCGCCCTCACCGCCGCGGGGCGCGAGAAGGTGCTCGAGGAGCGGCTGCTCTACCCCGACGCGCTGCCGGCGGATCCGCCGCTCCGCGTGCACGTCGGCGCGATCGCCAGCTTCTCGGCGGCGCTCGACGACCCGGACATCTGGGACCGGCTCCAGCGGGTCGTGCCGGGCACGCTCGGCCTCCTGGCCGGGGGCGCGGCCCTCGGCGACCTCGCGGCGCGCTTCCAGCGGCGCTCGATCCTCATGCGGGCGGTGGCCGACCCCGCCGGGCGCGACGGGCGCGACGGTGAAGACGGCCTGCGCGCCTTCGCCTGCGGCGCCTCGGCGGCCGCGCTTTTCGCCTTTTTGCAGCAGCACCTCGCGCCCGAGCCGCGGATCGAGCGCGCCTCCGCGCCGGACCTGCGCGAGCCGGCCGAGGACGGCGAGCGCCCCCAGGGCGAGCGGGAGCCCGTGTTCGACGACCGGCGGGACAGCTTCCTCGACCGCGTCGAGCGCGTGGCGCTCCTGCGCGATCCCGGCGCGACCGTGACCAGGCACCGCGCGCCGCCGCCGTTCGCGGGCGCGCTCGAGATCGCGGTGCCGGACGGCCGGCGCGTCGACGTCCGCGTGATCGGCGTCCTCGACCGGTCGATCACCGAGGAGCTCGTCACGCGGTACGTCACCGAGGTCGAGCACCGCTTCCGGCAGCGGGACCCGTACCTGCGCTCCACGCTCGTCCACACCGACCCGCCGGCGCCGCCCGATCTCGCCCGGAGCGCGGCGCGCCGCGGCGTCGTGCTGAAGAGCTTCTCCGAGGTCCAGGGGCTCATCGACTTCGGCCGCTACCTCGCGTGGCAGACCGAGCGCGTCGAGGCCGACCCGTCGTACCCGCCATGGCTCTATGTCGAGCAGCCGGCGGTGGTGAGCCTCGGCGATCGCGAGAAGAGCGCGACCGAGAGCGCGGTCGACGCGCTCTGGAAGATGCTCGACGCGCCCCACCGCCGCTTCGCGCTGGTGCTCGGCGACTTCGGCGCCGGCAAGACGTTCCTCCTGCGCGAGCTCGCCCGGCGGATGGCGCGGGACCGGCACCCGCTCGTGCCGGTGCTCATCGAGCTCGGCCGCATCGAGAAGCAGCGCTCGCTCGACTCGCTCCTCGCGCAGCACTTCGCCCTCGCGAACGAGCCGGTCGACCTGCGGGCCTTCCGGTACATGCTCGCCGAGGGGCGGATCGCGCTCCTCTTCGACGGCTTCGACGAGCTCGCCCTGCGGCTCACCTACGACCGCGCGCTCGAGCACTTCGACACCGTGGTCCAGGCGGCGGAGGGGATCGCCAAGGTCGTCGTGACCAGCCGGACGCAGCATTTCCTCACCGATCCGCCGATCAAGCGGGAGCTCGCCCGGCGGGCCGAGCAGCTGCAGGGCTACCGCCTGGTGCAGCTCCAGGGGTTCGGGGAGAAGCAGATCCGCCGATTTCTCGGCAACCTGAGCCCGGAGCCCGCCGAGGCCGAGGCGCGCTACCGGCTGCTCCACGAGGTCAAGGACCTGCTCGGGCTGTCCGAGAACCCGCGCATGCTGGGGTTCATCGCGAAGATCGAGCCGGACAAGCTGCGGCAGGCGAAGGCGCGGACCGGGACGATCACGGCGGCGAAGCTGTACGAGGTGCTGGTCGAGCAGTGGCTCGATCACGAGCACGCGCGCGCGAACCCGCCGGGCGCGCCGCGGGGCATCCCGCGCGACGCGCTGCGGGCGGCGATGACGGCGCTTTCGCGGCTGCTCTGGGAGCGGAGCGCGCGGTCGGTCGGGCTCGGCGAGCTGCCGGAGAGCCTGATCCGGGGCGCGCAGCCGGCCGACGCGCCGCCGCTCGAGCGGGGGATCGTCGAGCACCTGCTCGGCTCGGGCTCGCTGCTCGTGCGGGACGCGGAGGGGTCGTTCTCGTTCGTGCACCGCTCGGCGCTGGAGTGGCTGGTGGCCGAGGCGGCGGCGCGCGAGGTGAAGGAGACGGGCGACAGCGCGGCGCTCGGGGCCGACGAGATGAGCGAGCTCATGGTCGACTTCTTCGTGTCCCTCGCGGGGCGCGGGGCGGCGGCGGCGTGGGCGCAGCGGATCCTCCGCGGGGCGGCCGAGGGGAACGCCAAGGACAACGCGCTGCGCGTCGCGCGCTGGCTGGCCAAGGACGACGGGGCCCGGGAGGACGGGGACGGGGCCGAGCGCGACGTGGCCGGCGTCAACCTGGCGGGGCAGGACCTGAGCGGGTGCAACCTCGCCTGCGCCGACCTGCGGAAGGCCGATCTCACGCAGGCGAACCTCTGGAGCGCCACGCTCGTCGAGGCCCGGCTCGCCGGCGCGTCGCTCGGCGGGGCGCAGCTCTCGAGGGCGGATCTCACCGGCGCCGACCTCGCCGGCGCGGATCTGCGGGGCGCGGATCTCTCGTTCGCGCGGCTGGTCGGCGCGGATCTGCGGGGCGCGGAGCTCGCGGGCGCGCAGCTGCGCGGCGCGAAGCTCGTCGGCGCGCGGGGGGTGCCTGCCGCGCCGCTGTCGGCGGACGGCGCGGCGCCGCCCCGGCCGCGCGAGGCCGACGCGATGTGGGCGCCGGTCTCGCCGTGCAACGCGGTGGCGTGGAGCCGGCTCGGCGATCTCCTGGCGGCGGGCCACGAGGACGGCTCGGTGCGGCTCTGGGACGCGGTGACCGGGCAGCCGATCCGGGCGATGCACGGGCACCTCGGCGCGGCGATGAGCGTGGCGTTCAGCCCGGATGGGCTCTGGCTCGCGTCGGGCGCGTCGGACAACACGGTGCGCCTCTGGGAGGTCCGGACGGGCCGCGCGGTGCGCGCGTTCGAGGGGCACACGCTCGGGGTGCGCAGCGTCGCGTGGAGCCCGGACGGCCAGACGCTCGCGTCGGGCTCGTCGGACAAGACGGTGCGCCTCTGGGAGGCCGGGACGGGCCGCGTGCTGCGCACGTTCAAGGGGCACACGCTCGGGGTGCGCAGCGTGGCGTTCAGCCCGGATGGGCAGACGCTCGCGTCGGGCTCGTCGGACAAGACGGTGCGCCTGTGGCGGGTCCGGAGCGGCCACGCGCTGCGCACGTTCGAGGGGCACACCGACTGGATCCTCGCCGTGGCGTGGAGCCCGGACGGCCAGGCGCTCGCGTCGGGCTCGTCGGATCGGACGGCGCGGCTGTGGGACGCGGGGGGCGGCCGCGCGCTGCGCACATTCGTGGGCCACACCGACTGGGTGTTCGGCGTCGCCTGGAGCGCCGACGGCCGCACGCTGGCGTCGGGGTCGCTGGACCGGACGGTGCGGCTCTGGGAGGTCGGGACCGGCCGGGCGATCCGCAGGCTCGAGGGCCACAGGAAGGGGGTGTGCAGCGTGGCGTTCAGCCCGAGCGGCCAGACGCTGGCGTCGGGCTCGCGCGACAAGACGGTGCGGCTCTGGGAGGTCGCCCGGGGTCATGCGCTGCGCAGCTTCGAGGGCCACACCGACTGGGTGCTCGGGGTGGCGTGCAGCCCGGATGGTCAGGCGCTCGCGTCGGGGTCGGACGACAAGACGGTGCGGCTCTGGGACGTGGGGAGCGGCCGGGCGATCCACACGTTCAAGGGGCACACGCTCGGGGTGCGCAGCGTGGCGTTCGGCCCGGATGGGGTGACGCTGGCGTCGGGCTCGGACGACAAGACAGTGCGGCTCTGGGAGGTCGCCCGGGGTCGGCTCCTGCGCTCGTTCGAGGGGCACGCGCAGGCGATCCGCAGCGTGGCGTTCAGCCCGGATGGCGAGATGCTGGCGTCGGGCTCGGACGACCGGACGGTGCGGCTCTGGGAGGTCGTGAGCGGCGGCGCGGTCCGCACGCTGGAGGGCCACGCGCACCGGGTGTGCAGCGTCGCGTGGAGCCCGGCGGGCCTGACGCTGGCGTCGGGCTCGGACGACCGGACGCTGCGCCTGTGGGAGGTGGGCCGGAGCCGGGCGATCCGCACGTTCGAGGGGCATACGGACGGGATCCGCGGGGTGGCGTTCAGCCCGGATGGGGTCCTGCTGGTGTCGGGGTCGGACGACCGGACGGTGCGGCTCTGGGACGTGGGGAGCGGCCGTGCCCTGGGCTGCCTGGAGGGGCACACGCGCGGGGTGCGCGGGGTCGCGTTCAACCCGGCCAGCCAGATGCTCGCGTCGGGGTCGTCGGACAAGACGGTGCGGCTCTGGGACGTGAAGCGGGGCCGCGTCCTGCGCACCCTGGAGGGCCACAAGGCGTCGGTGCAGGGGATCGCCTTCAGCCCCGACGGCGCGCGCCTCGCGTCGGCGTCCGCCGACGGCACCCTGCGCCTCTGGGACGTGGCCACGGGCGGGTGTCTCGCGATCTTGCTGCCCTGTCCCGAGGGCTGGGCGGCGTTCAGCCCCGACGGCCGTTACAAGCTCGGCGGCGACATCGGCGGGTCGTTCTGGCACGTCATCGGCCTGTGCCGCTTCGAGCCGGGCGAGCTGGATCCGTACCTGCCGAGCCCCCTGCGCATCCCGGGCGAGGCGCCGCTCGTCGCGCACCCGCGGCCGGTGGCCCTGCCCGCGAACGGGGCGGGGCGGTAGGGCGGGGGACGGCGCGCCGCGCGCGTGCCCGACGCATCGCTCACGCCTGCGGAGGGCCCGGACGCACGAGCCCCCTCGGCAAGACCAAGGGGGCCGCGGCTGACGCTCTTGTTGGGCAGCGTCAGGGAAGTCGCGTGCCAAGCTATCGCGTCATCCCCTGCACGTCCCTAGCGACGGGTTGCCGATATCGCGCGCCAGCACCCGCAATTTGCGCTCGCCCTCAAGCTTTTGTGCGCAAACGATTAACCAGCAAATCGTCCTGAATGATTTGGTCTTTGATTTGCGTCAACTCATCAACGTCCCAGTTGCAGCTCAAGTATCGGCCCTTGGCCCAATCAGCGTTGCCGGAGCAAAGCCAAACAGCGAACCCGGCTGGCAAATCAGGTTCGTCGATAAGGCCGGCGTGAATTTCCTTGGGCATGTTCTTTGCGAGCGCGGTGGAAACACCTCCTGGATGGATGGCAAAGCATTTGACGCCCTCCTCGCCGTGATCAACGTTGACGAACTCGCAAAGGCGGTTGATCGCGTGCTTGGATGTCTGATAGTCCGACGCCGCAGGCGTTACCAATTGAGCGCCGATAGAGGAGACGAGGATCAGATGTCCACCTGTCGATCCTGCGGCAAAATGCTTCCTGGCCGACTCGATGAGATAGGGGATGGAAAATCGAATCACGTGGTATGTGCCTTTTAGGTTGACTTCCCATGTCTTCCACCAGCTGGCTGGGTCAGATTCGCCAATCTTCTTCCACTGATCGAGATAACCGGCATTCGAATCGACCGCATCGATGCCGCCAAATTTGGCCACGCAATCCATGATGGACGCCTTGACCTGCTCTTCGTCTGTTACGTCGCAGGTCGAACACTCACACTGCGTCTCTGGATTCGCCTCGCTCACTCGTCTTTTTGTTGCCTCGAGCCCCTTTTCTGACCTCGCGGTGATGTAGATCGCTTTGGCGCCCGCGTGAGCGAAAGCCACCGCGGTAGCCTGACCAATACCCTGCGATGCACCGGTGATAAAAATGACTTTGTCCGATGCGCTACCGCTCAATGTGGTCTTGGGATCGATGGCAGGGTATAGCGAGTGATGCGCCTTGATGTCGAGAGACTGTGTTCGAAGAGAAGACATGAGACTCCTTGCGTTCCTTGTGTTGCTATACTGTTTGAGGGTCTATACGATCCCTGTCGTGCGGAGCGCCGAGCCCGGGCGACGATAGCGCGAAGACGATCCGTCCGTATTCGAGAGCACGGAACGCGGAGCGTGTCAACGCGAAGGAGACGCGTCGTTCCGCTTGTGCTTGAGCACCTCGTCGCGTCCGCAGGAGCGAGCTGTGGCTGGCCTCGACCGAGCCGGTGCCGCAGCGGCGCCGAGTCCCTTGTCGCTTGTCGATCGAGCGCTGCCGGCGGCGCGCCTTGACCGCGGCCTCCTTCATCCCTTGCGCCTGCTGCTCGATCGACGGTGCTTGCAGCCGCAAACCCTTGGCCGAAGCGACCGCTGCGCTCTGCGCATCGTAGAACCGTGCCGTCGCGCCACATGGCCCACAGCACCTCTCGGAGGAGGGGAACGCAAAACGCAAAACACAAAACGATTCAAGGATATCATGTCCGAGCTGCTCTGGGTTTCCTTCTCGCCGGCGCGGCGCCCGCCCCTGGCTCGCTCCCGAGGTGCTCGACGAGGAGCTCCACGAACGCGCGCACCTTGGTGGGCTGGTGGAGGTGGTGAGGGAAGACGACGAAGATCGAGATCTCTTGCCCGACATGGCCCAAGAGCACAGGCTGGAGCCGGCCGGCCGCCACATCCGCTGCGACGGCGAAGTACGGCAGCATCGCGAGGCCGAGCCCGTCTACGAGCGCTTGCCTGAGCACGACGACATTATCCACGACCAGATTGCCCCTGACCGTCACGGCGAGCGTCTCCGCGCCGGATTCGAAGATCCACTCGCCCGACTGCCCCGAGAGACGGAGGCAGTTGTGCCTCACGAGATCGCCGGGCACCTGCGGCGCGCCGTGGCGCGCGAGGTAGCCGGGCGAGGTATAGACCATACGACGGTAAGACCCGATCTTGCGCGCGACGCGCGCCTCATCGAGCTGCCGCGCAAAGCGCACCACGACGTCGAAGCCCCCGCCGACGACATCCACGAGGCTGTCGGAGAGGGAGAGATCGAGGCGCACCTGCGGGCAGCGCGCTGCGAAGTCACCTATCAAGGGCGCGATCTTCAGTATGCCGAACGAGACGGGCGCCGACACGCGCAAGAGCCCCTCGGGGACCCGGCTCACGCCGTGCATCGCGGACGCGGCCTCGTCGGCGGCCGTGAGGATACGCTCGCAGCTCTCGTAGAGCCGTAGGCCGTCCTCCGTCAGCGCGAGGCGCCGCGTCGAGCGGTGGAGCAGCCGTACGCCGAGCCGCTCCTCGAGCGCCGCGAGCCGCGCGCTGACGACCGACTTCGAGAGCCCGAGCACGCTCGCCGCGCCGGTGAAGGACTTGCGCTCCACCACGCGCGCGAAGATCGCCATCGAGAGGAGGTCGTCCAGGGAGGTGGTCAGCATTGTCCTCCAGGCAGAACAGTTTAACCGGCGGAGGACTCTACCGCAAGGACGAAGGTCGCGTCATGTTCAGGCCTCCACAGCTCGCGGCGCTACCGCATGACGCGGTCACCGGCGAGCCCTTGCGGCGCAAGGGCAGAAGCTCGTTTGCGCGGGCACGACCTTTCACGGTCCTTCACGTCCCACCGAGGGGCGGCAGCCGCCCTGGCAATAGAGACCTGTTACCGAAGGAATTCTCATGAAATCGACCATGGCACTCTCCCGCTCGATCCTCCTGACGGCGCTGGGGCTCAGCGCATCTCTCGTCGCATGCGGCGAAGACAACACCACGAGCAGCAGCAGCGGCGACAGCGTCTCGACGCCAGAGCTCGAGTTTCTCGCCGAGCTCGATGCAGCGAAGTCCCAGCTCCCCGAGGGGCTCTGGGTCACCGCCGACAGCGAGACGGCGTATATGGGCTATGCCCTGACCGGCGAGATCGTCGCCGTCTCGCTCGCCGACAACAAGGTGTCTGCCTTCGCCACCGTGCCGGCGCCGCCCGCGAACACGGGCTTCGTGACCGGCATCACCCAGTCTGCCGCCGGCGATCTCTACGTGGCCGCCGCGTCACTCGACCCGGCCGCGTACGCGCCCGGCATCTACAAGATCCCGGCGGGGGGCGGTCCGGTGACCACGGCCTTCGCCACCGACGCGGCCATGAACCTGCCCAATGGGCTCGTCTTCGACGAGGACGGCAACCTCTTCGTCACGGACTCGGCCCTGGGCGCGATCTTCAAGATAAGCCCCGACGGCAAGACGGTGACCAACTGGCTCACCGATCCTCTGCTCAAGGGGGACGTCGCTGCGACGAACCCCTGCAAGACGGTCCTCGGCATCCCGTTTGGCGCCAACGGCGTCGCGCTTTCGCGCGGCGCCTTCTACGTGGCCAATACGGACAAGGCGGCGCTCATCAAGATCCCGATCAACGCCGACGGGACACCGGATGTCGCGGTCGAGTTCTCCACGTCGGATCCGGCGACATGCCTGCCGCTCCAGGGCGCCGACGGCATCACCGCAGACGCGGATGGGAGCATCCTTGTCGCGGGCAACGGGGGCAACGCGCTCGTCCGGGTCGGGACGGACGGCAAAGCGACCGTGCTCGCCAGAGGCGGCTTGTTCGATGGGCCCGCGAGCGTCGCGCTCGCGACGTCGGGCTCGACGAGGCACGCCCTCCTCACCAACTTCGGGCTCATCACGCTGCTGTCGATGGAGACCCCGAAGGTGGGCCTGCTCTCCTACGGCCCGCTCCCGTGACCGCTGCTCCGCAGCGCAGGTAGCCGCGAACGCCCGCTTTAGGTACGGAGGCAGGCGGCGCGCCGCCGATGCAACCGCTGCCGTCAACCGGTGCAGCCCACGGTTGACAGGGATGGGGGGAGCGGCGGGGAGAGCGCCCGAGTGAAGCGTCTCGTCGACCGTGCGTGGGCTGCAGTCGTGCTGGGTCCGGTACGTGACCTGATCGGCTCCACCCCTTCGCTATCCCCTCAGCCGGTTACTGGAAAATTTAGAAGTATGAAACTTGACATACATTTGTGTGGGGGTGCTCCGCCCGGCCATCAGCGGCTCCTGACCGTGGAATCAGGATTAAGTCAGTTGACTTCATAAGTCGTCTGCCTTAGACCCCTGGCGGGAGGTCTCGATGAGCACTGACAGCAGCGATCAGGTCCTGGAGTATCCGTTCCGCGCCCCGAACGCCGTGGAGCCTCCGGAGGAGTGGGCGAAGCTCCGGAAGGGGTGTCCGGTCGCCCATGTTCGCTTGCCGAGCGGGGACGAGGCGGTGCTGGTCACGCGGTATGACGACGTGCGCCATGTGCTCTCGGATCCGCGGTTCACCCGCAACCTGAGCCAGGAAGGCGCGGCGAGGATCACGGCCAACGAGGGGGGCAGCGCCTTCGAGAGCGAGGCCGCGGCCGAGATCTCGTCCGGCGAGCAGCACGAGAAATGGCGGCGCTTCATCAGCCGCTGGTTCACCGTCAAGCGCATCTCCGCGATGCAGCAGAGCATCGAGGCGATGGCGAACCAGCTCATCGACACGATGGTCGCGAAGGGCCCGCCCGCCGACCTCGTGAGCGAGCTCGCCTTCCCCTTGCCGGTCTGGGTGATCGCCGAGATCCTCGGCATCTCCGTGGATGAGCGCGACAAGCTCGCCACCTGGTCGAATGCCATGCTCACCCTGACGCAGTTCACGCAGGAGGAGGTCGACACGGCCCAGGCGGAGTTCACCGAGTACCTGATGGGCCATATCGCGAAGAAGCGCGCGCAGCCCGGGGACGACCTGCTCAGCGATCTGATCAGGGCCGCCGACCAGGGAGAGCAGATCAGCGAAAAGGTCCTCATGCTCACGGCGCAGGGCGTCCTGGTGGCCGGGCACGAGACCACCTCGAACATGATCGCCAAGATGGTCGCCATGCTGCTCTCGGATCGGAAGCGCTGGGAGCGGCTCCTGGCCGAGCCCTCCCTCGTCCGCACCGCGGTGGAGGAGGCGCTCCGCTTCGACGCCAACGCGGGCTTTGGGCTGCCGCGCTTCATCACCGAGGACATCGAGCTGTCGGGCACGAAGGTGCCGCGCGGCACGACGATCATCTGCAACATGGCCGCGGCGAACCGGGACGAGAAGGCGTTCGAGCGGGCCGACGACATGGTGCTGAGCCGCGCGCCGAACCCGCACCTCGCGTTCGGCGCGGGCGGCCATTCGTGCGTGGGCCAGGCGCTCGCGCGGACCGAGCTGCAGACCGTGCTGAGCGTGCTCCTGCGCCGCTTGCCCTCGCTCGATCTCGCGGTGGCGCCCCAGGACCTGCCGCGCCGCGAGGGCCTGCTCGTCGGCGGGATCGAGAGGCTCCTGGTCCGCTGGTGACGATGGCCGGCCGCGACGTGAGACGGGAGCGGAGAGACACATGGAAACCGGTTCGAAGCTCAGGGTGATCGCGGACGTCGAAAAGTGCTGCGGCGCGGGCCAATGCGTGATGGTCGCGCCCGCGGTCTTCGATCAGCGGGAGGACGGGATCGTGATCGTGCGCGACGCCGAGCCGCCGGAGGAGCAGCACGCGGCCGTCCGGGAAGCGGTCGCCGTGTGCCCCGGCGCCGCCCTCCGGCTGAGCGAGGGCGCACGATGACGACGCTCGCCAAAGCGAACGGTCGTGCTATCGTAGCCTCGTGACCAAGGGAGAGGACACCCGCAGGGCGATCCTGGCGGAGGCGCTGTCGCTCGCCAGCGAGGTCGGCCTCGACGGCCTGAGCATCGGGCTGCTCGCCGAGCGGGTGGGCATGTCGAAGAGCGGCCTGTTCGCGCATTTCGGCTCCAAGGAGGACATGCAGGTCGCCGTGCTCGACGAGGCGACGAGCCGCTTCGTGGACGTGGTCGTGAGCCCCGCCCTCCGCGAGCCGCGCGGGCTCCCGCGTGTCCGGGCGCTCTTCGAGCGCTGGCTGCGCTGGACCGAGCAGCCGTTCATGCCCGGCGGCTGCGTGTTCCTGCACGCGAGCGTCGAGCTCGACGACAAACCCGGGCCGGCCCGCGACAGGCTCGTCGCCTCCCAGAAGGACTGGATCGAGACCCTCGCGCACGCCGCGCGCATCGCCGTCGAGGAGGGGCACTTCCGGAAGGACCTCGACGTGCATCAGCTCGCGTTCGAGGTGTTCTCGATCGCGTACGGCTTTCACATCCTGGGCAGGCTGCTGCGCGACCCTAAAGCAGAGGAGCGCGCCCGCGCCGCGTTCGAGCGGCTGGTCGGCGACGCGGCGGCGACGCGCTGACGAGACAACCGGAGGTACCATGAGCAAAGCGACCCTCGGACCAAAAAATAGTACGAACGTTCGATCGTTTGATCTGCGCCTCTTCGCGGTGCGCGCCGGCCTGCGCGCGGTGGGGGCCTTGTCCCCGGAGGCGGCGGCGCAGTGGGCCGAGCGGATCTACAGGACGCCCCGGCGCCACGCGCGGCCGGCGTGGGAGCGTGAAGCGCTCGCCGGGGCGGCGCCGTCGCGCGTGGCGAGCGGCGCGGGCGCGATCCCGGTGTGGACGTTCAACCCGCCGCGGCCGCGGTCCGGCGATCCTGCGGTGCTGCTGGTGCACGGGTGGGAGGGGCGCGGGAGCCAGCTGTCGGCCTTCGTCCCGCGGCTGCTCGCGGCGGGGCTCCGGGTCGTGGCGTTCGACGCGCCCGGTCACGGCGACCACCCCGCGCCCGACGCCACGGTTGTCGACCTCGCCGACGCGCTCGCGCACGTCGCGCGCGCGGCCGGCCCCGTCGAAGGGGTCGTGGCGCACTCGCTCGGGGGCGTGGCGGCGGTCCTGGCGCAGCGGGGCGGCGTGGGCGCGAAGCGCTATGCGTTCGTCGCGCCGCCGCTCAACCCGCACCGCTTCACCGGGGCGTTCGTATCGTTCTTCGGGCTGGATCCGCGCGTCGAGCGCCGCCTGAAGGAGCGCATCGAGGCGCGGACGGGCATCGCGCTGCGCGAGCTCGACGGGCGCTTGCTCGCCCCTCGGATGCGCGGGGAGCTGCTCGTGGTGCACGATCGGCAGGACCAGGAGGTGCTGTTCGAGGAAGGGCTCGCGCTGGCCGGCGCGTGGCCGGGCGCGCGCCTCCACGAGACGCAGGGGCTGGGCCACCGGCGCGTGCTCCGCGACAGCCACGTCATCCGGGAGGTGGCGAGCTTCATCGCGGGCGCCGAGGCGGCGGCGGACACGGGCCTGAGCATGGATTCGCTCGAGGGTGAGCTATTTCATCGAGAGCTGCGGTGGGTCGCCTGAGGGGCCCCGGCATTGCGGCATTGCGACCGGCGCCGCGGTGGCTCGCCTGAGGCGCCGCGCGACGCGATACGCGATACGCGACACCGAAAATGCCGCGCGCGCCGCCCCCGAGCGGCCTTGCTCCGCGCCGAAGCGGTCGGGTATCCTGCCGCCGCCCCGATGGAGCTCGAGAACCGCACTCCGTTTCCCGTGCTGGAGTACGACATCGTCGATGCTCGGGGCGACGAATCGCATGTCGTCGTCGCGCGGGGCAGCTACGAGCTGCGCGCCGCGCCGGGCGCGGGCGAGAGCGACGGCGCGCGGATCACCCACGTTGCCGCCATCGCCGAAGGCGAGCTCGTGGTCTCGGACGTCTATCACGGCGAGATCAACCGCAGCAGCGTCAAGGTCGAGAGCGATCTCGCGCAGAGCAAGCCGAGGTGCGACGTCATCGTGATCGGCGCCGCGCACGCGCCGGCCGGCGAGGCGGCGGCGCGCGTGGACGTGCGCGTCCGCATCCGGCGCCTGGCCGCGATCCCCGGCCTCGCGGAGGCCGGCACGCTGCTGGATCACCGCCTGGCCGTCCACGGGGCGCGGGCGTTCGAGCGCAAGGACGATGGATGGGCGCTGACGGATCCGGAGCCCTTCGTGGCGCTGCCGCTGCGCTACGAGCACGCCTTCGGCGGCCAGCTCAAGGTGTACGCCGAGGATGAGGCCGCGAGGCGGCTCGACGGCGCGCACCGGCTGAGCGAGGCGGCGCGCCGGGCGCACCCGGAGGCGGACGCGGCCCCGGTGGCGCACGCGACCTGCGCGCACAATCCGTTCGGCGTCGGCTTCCTCGAGGGCTGGTACGCCGACGCGGCCGAGGTGAAGCGCTGGCCGGCCCCGCGGATCGAGGCGCCCGGCGCCGGGATCACGGCGGAGATCTTCGCGCGGATGGTGGCGGGCGAGGTGCGCGCCGGCGAGGCGCCGGAGCTGTCGCCGCGCGGATTCGGCGTCATCGCCAAGCCGTGGCAGCCGCGGCTGAAGCTGGCAGGCACCTTCGACGATCGCTGGCTCGCCGAGCGCTGGCCGTACATGCCGCCCGATTTCGACATGGCTTACTGGAACGGCGCGCACCCCGACATGCAATGCGATTACCTGCTTGGCGGCGAGCTCGCCGAGCTGTGGAACCTGCTGCCGCCGAGCGCGCCGGGCGCGGCGCCCGAGGCCGCGGGCACGGCCTGCCGCTTCCACGTGCCGGAGGCCGCCGTGGTCGTCCGGCTCGCCGGCAAGGGCGACGCGGCGAGCTTCGCCGCCGTGCCCATCGACACGGTCATCGTCGACCTCGAGCAGATGCACCTGTCGCTCGTGTGGCGCGCGCGCATCCCGGCGTCGCTCGAGGTCGAGGGCGTGACCCTCCTCTCGCTCGGGTACATGCAGCAGGCGGGTGCGGCTTAATCGGGGTACGGAGAGAGAACATGCCTATCGGCGCTCGAAAGGACAGCAGCTTCTACGCGGTGACCGTCGCCCCGGACGTGTGCTTGACGCCGGTGGGCGGCGCGATGGTGCCGGTCCCGTACATGCTTTACGCCAGCTTCGACGGCAGCATGAAATGCATCGAGGGCGTGAATCTCAACGGCAAGCCCACCTACGTTTACGATCACAGCCTGGCGCCGACCGTCCGGGGCGACGAGCCCGGCACCGGGGGCGGCGTGAAGTCGGGCGTGAACCTCGGCAAGGTGTGGGCGCACGAGGCGTCGAAGAACGTCCGCGCCGACGGCCGGCGCGTCGTGCGCAGGGGCGATCGCTGCTGGATGAACGTGAAGGTCTGACGCCGTGGCCCTCCCTCCCAGCGCGCAGATCGACACCTCCGTTCGAGGCGAGACGCCCGGCGACGGCAACCCGCCCGCCAACGCGCTCGGGCGCGTCTACACGACCCAGCAAGAGAGGACGCAGGTGGCGCTGCTCGACGAGGAGCTCGCCAGGCAGCTCGCGGCGGAGGCCGCCAGGAGAGCGGCGGCGGAGGCCGCCACGAAGGCGGCGCCGGGCGCCTTGTCCACCCTCGGCCCGGCGGCCGGCGGAGCGGCCGTCGGCGCGGGGGTGTGGGGGGCGCTCGCCGGCGGAATCGGCCTGATCGGCATCTCGCGGACGCATGCCCTCACCCAGGACGCGCTCACCGATCCGGCTCACCGGCCGATGCGCACGCCCTTCCTCGGCCTGGACATGGGCCTCGACCTCCGCGCGGCCCCGAGGCTCGACAGCAATGTCCAGGTCAGGCGCCCGCCGTGCCTCGTGGGGCGGCACGGCGATCTCAAGAGGATCTGCAAGCTGCTGCCGGGCGAGGGCTCCCAGTCGCACCACATCGTCCCCGACGAGTTCGTGCGCTCGGGCACGCGCAACGGCTCCCAGTACCGGATCCTCTCCGAGGACGACGGCGCCGCCATCTGCATCCCCGGAAACGCCTTCGTCAAGGGCACGCTGCACAACGCCATTCACGCGGACCTGAACAGAATCCTCAGCAACAAGGTCGCCGCCGGCGAGTCGACCGACGGCACCCTCCCGCTCTCCGAGGTGATCGGATCGTCGCTGCGCGTCACGGTCGCGTACAAGCCGGAGTGCACTGCGCAGATCATCCGCGAGGTCGACAGGGCATTCCAAGGGATCGACACCACCCAGCGAGTGAAGATCAGATGACCACGATCGCCGTGGATCCCCGGGCGACGCCGGACGATTCCAGCGACACCCCGATGACGATCACGGGCGCGCTCGCCCTGAGCGCCTCCAGCGTCTATCTCTCGGCGACGTTCGCCGCGCCGGGGGATTATGCCCCGCATACGAGGCTCTTCCTGTACGACGAGGCCGGCGCGCCGCCGTGGACGGCGCACGACGTCGGCTTCTTCACGGTCGGGCTGGAGAAGCAGGCCGCCCCCGGGGAAGATCTCGCGCTGTGCGCGCTGTCGCTGGACGGCGAGGTCGAGCTCAGTTCCGCGCGGGGCGCGGTGCTCGAGCAGATCCCGGAGGCCGGGCTCCGCCGGCCGACGTCGAAGGGGTACGGCTTCCTCACGGCGCTGCGCCGCGTCGGCGAGCGCCTGTTCGCCTGCGGGAGCGCGGGGCAGGTGTACCGGAGGCTCGGCCCCGGCCGGTGGGCGCACGCGGACGCGGGCCTCCTCCAGGCGCCCGGCGTGGACTTCCAGGACCTCGTGAGGCCCGTCGACCTCCAGGGGCCGGCGGAGGACGACCTCTACCTGGCCGCCCAGCAGCTTGGGCCGCGCGGGCTCGAAGGGAGCCTATATTACCTGGGCAGTCCGCGGTGGCGCCGCCTCGAGGTGCCGGCGGTCGGCGGGCTCAACGCGGTTCACGTCGAGAGCGCGCAGCGCATCTGGGTGTGCGGGCACGAGGGAGCGCTGCTGGTCGGCAATCACCGCGACGGCTTCCGGAGCGTGTCGCGGGAGAGGAGCCCGCACCTCTTCCACGCCGTCGCCATGTACCAGGAGACCCTCTATCTCGGGTCGAACTTCGGTCTCTTCCGCTACGACCTCGAGCGCCGGCGCGCCCTGCGGGTGCGCACCGGGCTCGAGCAGGAGCTGCGCTACATCCACACGATCGAGCAGGCCGGCGGCGTCCTCTGGTGCGTCGGCCCCACGGACGTCGCGCGCTTCGACGGCGAGACGTGGACCCGCGTCCACCCCCCGGAGGCGCCGAAGGGCGCGGGCTGACGTGCGCCTTACCGATCTCCCTCTTCGTCGGGAGACGGCTCGCCGAGCGGGATGGCGTGGCGGATCGCGAACGCCTCGTCGCCACGGCGGCTGATCAGGTGGATCGCGCGGGCCTGGAAGGTGATCGGCAGGATGCGCCGCCATTCGGCCACGAGCGCCTCGCCGCCCTCGCCGCGGAGCTGCGCGATGGACAGGTGCGGGGTGAAGCCGCTGGCGGAGACCGTGCTCTGCTCGCTGCACTGGGGGAAGAGGGCTTCCAGCCTGGCCTGCAGGGCCTCCAGCGCGCCGGGCGGCTCGGAGCGCGGGTGGAGCCACACCGTGGCGCCGGCGCGGTGCTGGAAGCGCCGCACGTCGTCGAGGGTCACCTCGAAGGGCGCGACGTCGCGCAGCGCCGCGGCGATGACGCTCCTCGCCTCGGCGAAGGCGGCCTCCGGCAAGAACCCGTAAAGCAGGTTGATGTGCGGCATCCACCGCTGCACGTGCCTGTCGTGCGCCTGGCGGATCGCCTCGATCGGCGCCCACGCTTCCCGGGGCGGGATCAGCGCGAGGGCGCTGCGGTGAACGGGCCGGGCGTCGAGCCCGCATCGCGGCGGCGGCGCGGGCGCGCTGCGCTGGCCTTCGAGCAGGTCCACGCGCCGGCGGCGGTCCCAGACGGTGGTCGCGCCCCGGCGGATGTACTGGATTCGATGCCAGGGGATGTCGCCCTCCGGGTCGAAGCTCGGGAGGCCGATCTCCTCGGTTCCCGACGCGCGGGTCTCGTAGCCGATGACGAACGCGGCCGCGTCGAGCCGCGGGTCCCAGCGGATCTGGTCGTACACCTGCCGGCTGGTCCGGAGCTTCTGCCGCGCCTCGCCTTCGTGTCCTGAGCTCTCTTGTCGAGCCATGCCAGGAAGGTAGCAGCCGAGGGCGATGGCGACAGGGAGCCACGTCACCATGATGCGGCTCCAGGGCCGAGCCTCTCGGGATGTCGGGCGCTGCTCAGCGCGCTTGCCGCTGCAACCCGAACAACGTGGAGAGCCGCCCTGCGCCTTCGCGGTCCAGCGTCGAGAAGCGGGCCCGCGTGAGGTGCGAGGTCAGCTCGAGCAGCTCCGGCGTCGCGAGCACGGGGTCGTCGAGGAAGGCCCACCCCTGGCGCAGCAGCGGCCAGAAGCCTGCCACCACGGCGCGCGACGGCGGCATGGCCCGATGCGTCCAGGAGAACCTGCTCTCCTTCTCCGTCCGAGGCTCGCGCGCGGCCACCGCGGGGATATCCACGCGGATCAGGCCGTCGCTGCCGACGTGCGCCTCGAGCTGCGCGAGGAGGGCGACGTCGTAGGGGATCGGCTGGCCGTTCTCGTGATAGGCCGACGCCATTCGACGAATGTTGTCGAGGTCCCCGATCGAGTCGTAGAGATACGCGCTCACGGCCCCGAGGACGGGATCGACGTGCTTTTTATGCCGGAGGTCGACGGCCTCGTCCAGGATATCGCTGGCCCGCAGCCCGCCGCGCTCCATGCGCCCGAGCGCCTCGATGGCCGCCTTGCTCGCGAAGTAACCGCCCCGGACCGTGCCGTACACGAGGGCGGATGAGCCGAAGTCGTCGCACAGGATGGAGCCGATGAAGCGGGGGAGCGCCGTCGTGGCGACGTAGGTGCCGTTGGCGAGCTCGACGAGCACGGGCACCGGCTTGTCCAGCACGAAGCCGTTGCGCTCTCCGACGCGCCACCAGTGCGCCACGCCGTTCTGCACCTCCGCGAACGTGTCGGGCGGGGTCCAGAGGGCCGCCACCCGGGCGCCCTCGACCGCGAAGCCGGCGCGGGTCTCGAAATGCGTCGGCGAGCGCAGGCGACGCAGCCGCTCCTCCATCGACGGATTCGCCTCCATCGACAGGCTCCGCGCCGACTCCACGCTGTCGAGCCTGAGCACCTGCCGTGGCACGCCCCCGAGCTCTTGGGCAGGGGGCCAGGGCGGGAACTCCGGGGGCGACAGCTTGGTCCCGACGCCGAAATAGTAATTGTCGCCCTCGGGGAACGCCGGCACCGCCGTCGGCACGACCTTCGTGCCGTAGCGGTTCGAGAGCGCCGGCACCTCCGTCGTGAGGTATTTGCCCAGGCTGCTGCTCGTGATCTTGCCCGGGAGGATCTGGGAGAACGCGGACGGCTTCGTGCCCCAGAGCGCTTCCAGGAGCACGCCGGAGAAGAGACACCGATCGTCGTCCGGCGACGCGCCCGGCACCGCGAACGTGGCGGTGCCGTCCTGCGCGGCGATGAACTTGTCGAGCGCGGGTGTCCCGTCCGGTTTCCTCGGACCGCGCCCGAGCACGGCGTCGGCGGTGAGGTCGAGCGCGTCGACGTCCGGGGGCAGCGACCGGCACGCGTCCGCGAAGATGCCGATCTGCTGGATGCCGTGCATGTAGAGGCGGCGGCGGAGGACCTCCACGGCCACCGCGCGCAGCTCGGAGTACCAGTTCGAGAGGAGCCATAGCCCCTCCTCCGCCTCCCGGATCAGCCCGTGCCCCGCGAAGTAGAGCAGCATCCGGTGGATCGGCCCCGAGCCGGGCGCGAGGACCGCTTCCAGCTCGGCCTTCAGCCGCGGAAACGTGACCGGCTCTTCGTCGTCGATCACCAGGCGCGACTCGTAGCCGCTCGCGACCGCCCACGCGTGGAACCCGCGCGCTCCGTTGTGCGCCCCTGCGAGGAACGGCAGGCGCTCCGCGTCGCCCACCCCGATCGCGAAGGCGACCATGCGCTGATTCGGAGGCACCGGTGATCCTTCGCTCGCGGCGTCGCTGGGCATCGATGCGGCCTAGAGATCGAGGATGCTGCTCAGGTAATCGGCCTGGTACGCCCGCACCTTCTTGCGGATCGTCGGCCCGAGGTCGACGAGCGACGGCCGGTTGATCGACACCTTGGCGCTGCTGGCCGAGAACGCCGCCTGCTCCTTTTGGAGCTTGAAGAAGAGCACCTGGGTGATGCCCCTGTTCGCCTTGATCAGGCAGGCGAGCAGCGAGACGAACACGTCGTCGTTCGCGCCCGTCTCGACGATACCGACCTGGAAGCGCGCGATGTTCGCGTGCTGCGACTCGCGGCTGAAGATGGTGAACCAGGAGCCGCCCTCCTTCATCGCCGCCAGCGCGTCGATCGCCGACTTCACGATCGCCGCGGCGGCGGCGCTGGGCCCGAGCGCCACCGAGAGGACCTCGATGATCTTCTCGTGGACCTCGGCCCCCGTCCCCTGCGTCGTGTAGTCGGACCAGGCGCCGGCCTGCATCACCCAGCCGACGTTCTGCAGCACCTCCACGTACTTCGCGTACCAGTCGAGGGGCGCGGCCTGCGCGGACGCGTGCTTGTTGGCGACGAGCTGGGCGAGCAGCGCCGAGTCCGAGATGGCCTCCCGGACGCCCGCGTCCACGCCCTGCGCGAACGACAGGAGCGACGAGCCTATGACCCGAGCTTGGCTCTTCGCGGCATCGAAGACGTCGCCAGCGTCGGTCGCCGCGTCCTGCGCGACCAGCTTGCGAGGGATTCCCGCGAGGTCCAGGGCCTGAACGTAATCGCGCGCCGCGGCCGGATCGAAGCTCATGGCGAGAAGGAAATCCAAACGTCTCGGAGACGTCAAGCCCAATCGCGGGACCTGCCCTGGGTGGACAGAGCATTCTTCGATGCGATCCGGTCCCCCTGGAAAGGCGAGATTGGTTCAGCAACGTATCTATCCGTGAAGGGGGGCCCCCTCGCGTCACGGCGCGCGGGGCGATCGGCGAGGGGGTGCGCAGGCCACGAGCGCGCTCGCCATGAAAGCCAGCAGGGCGACCCTCGGAGGGGTCCCCATGCCATCAGAGCTCGATCGGCCAGCCCAGGTGGCGCTCGTACATCCGGCTCCGGTGCTCGACGAGGGCGCGCGGCACCGCGTCGCCGAGCTCCTCGCGCGCGGTCCCGAAGGCCTGGCGGAGCAACGGTTGGAGGCGGGGACAGTCGCTCTCCGGGATCGGGCAGAGCGGGGTCAGGAAGGTGGCGGCGTAGACGTCGAGCGCGTTCGGGCGGTCGCCGTCGAGGTAGTCTCGGCCTCCGTCGAGCCGGGCGGCGAGGGCGGAGAGCGCGGCGACGACGCGGGCGCGCACGCGGTCGAGATCGAACGCCGGGGAGTAGCCGTAGCGCGCCGCGAGGTAGCCCGCGACGGGCGGCGGAAAGCCGCGCTTGCCCTCGCTCGTCACCGAGGCGTGGATCATGAGGAGGCGCGCGTTCCAGCCGATGCCCTCCTCGCCCGCGATCTCGTGGAGCAGGCCGACGGTGCGGGCGCGGTGATCGAGGTCGTCGGGGAGCAGCGCGCCCGGCGGGCCGAGGCGGGCGGCGAGGGTCGTGATCGCGGCCCAGTGGACGCGCGGGGGCTCGTCGTCGTGGAAGACGACGGGCACGTTGTCGGCGCGCATCCACGCCGCGAGCTCCGCGTCTTCCCGCGAGAACCGCACCACGCGGACCGGCACGCCCTGAAGCCGGAACAGCCCCTTCGCGGCCTCCGACCAGGGGCTCGGCACCATCCCCGACGCGACCATGCGGACGCCGCGGGCCGCCTTCGCGGTCGCGACGTCGACGAACTCGATAGGTTTCATGCCCCCGATGCTGCCCCCGACCGGCCTCGCCGTGCAAGCCGCGCCGGCGCGATTCCGCGCCGATCGCTACGCGATGCGGCAGGCCTCTTCGAAATCGAGGCGGGGGTTGCGCGGGTAGAGCTTCTCCGGGTCGCCGTGGCCCAGGTTGATGAGGAGGATCGATCTCCACGGCACGTCGGCGAAGAACGCCGCGTCGACCTTCTCCCGGTCGAAGCCGGCCATCGGCCCGCAATCGAGCCCGAGCGCGCGGGCCGCGAGGATCAGGTAGCCGGCCTGGAGCGAGGCGTTCTGCAGGAGAAAGAAGTCGCGCTGCTCCGGCGGCATCGCGGCCAGGGTCTCGCCCATCGTCGGGCGCGCCGGGAAGAGCTTCGGCATCTTCTCGTGAAAGCGCGTGTCATAGGCGATGATCGCGGTGACCGGCGCGCTCATGGTCTTCTCGACGTTGCCCGGCGCGAGGCAGGGGCGCAGGCGCTCCTTGGCCTCGGGGCTCTTCACGAAGACGATCCGCGCCGGCACGGTGTTGGCCGCGGTCGGCCCGAGGCGCAGGGCCTCGTAGAGGCGGCGCAGGGTCGCGTCGTCGATGGTCTCGGCGAGCCAGCCGTTGTGGGTGCGGGCTTCGAGGAGGATCTGCTGGAGGAGTTGGTCGCTCATGAGGCTTGCTCCGTGGTACGTGGTCGAGGTGGGGCGAGTCGTTCCGTGAGATTCCCCGTCAGGTCGCGAGCGCGGGCTCGCCGACGCGGGCCCCGGCCTCGCGCCTCGGGGCGCCCGCGAGCCTGCGGCCCTCGAGGCGCAGCGCCCAGGAGGCGGCGGCGACGGCGACGAGGACGAGGGGCGTCATCACCTGGCCGGCGGCGTCGCCCACGGCGGCGTGCGAGGCGGCGGCGCCGGTGAGATCGAAGAAGATGCCGGCGTACGCCCACTCCTTGAGGCGCGGGAAGCGGGGGGCGAGGAGGGCGACGGCGCCGAGGACCTTCCAGACGCCGAGGATGGTGGCGAAGTAGGCCGGGTAGCCGAGGTGCGCCATGCCCTCGAGGACCTGGGGGGAGCCAGCGAGATCGGCGACCCCGCCCGAGGCGACGCCGAGGCCGAGGAGACCCGTCGAGATCCAGTAACCGATGGTGCGTGCCTTGTCGTTCATGAGCGAGCATTCTGGGCCGTGGACGCGCCTGTAACAATGCATCAACAGTTGGAAGCACCTGCCAGGATTTGATCCAAATGGACGAACCCCTCGAGACCTCCGAGCTCCTCGCCTTCTCGAAGACCGTGGAGGCCCGGTCCCTGTCCCGCGCCGCCGCCGAGCTCGGCGTCCCGCGCGCCACCATCAGCCGCCGACTCGCGCGGCTGGAGGAGCGGCTCGGGGTGCGCTTGCTCCGCCGGACGACGCGCAGCCTCGCCCTCACCGACGCGGGCGAGGCGCTCTACCGCCACGCCCGCATCGTGCTCGACGCCGTCCACCACGCCGAGGCGAGCGTGCGCCAGGCCGACGACGCCGTGCGCGGCGAGCTGCGCGTCTCGGTGCCGCCGATGACGGACGAGAGCTTCAGCGCGATGCTCTGCGATTTCGCGCGGCGCTACCCCGAGGTCCGCCTCCACGTCCACAGCACGACGCAGCTCGTCGATCTCCGGCGCGGCGGCTACGACGTCGCGCTCCGCGCGAGCGCCGCGCTCGAGCCCGGCCTCGTCGCCCGGACGCTGATGCGCCACGCCCTCCTCGCGGTCGCCTCGCCCGCGTACCTCGAGGCCCGCGGCGCGCCGCGCACGCGCCGCGATCTGCGGGGCCACCGCTGCCTCATGGGCTTCGCCCGGGGGGAGCTGCCGCAGACGCACTGGCCGTCCTCCGGCGGCAAGCTCCAGGTCGAGGGGGCGCTCTTCACGAACGACGTGCACCTGCTCTGCGACGCCGCGCTCAAGGGCCTCGGCATCGCGCTCTTGCCGGAGCCGCTCGCGCGCGCGCACCTCGAGAGCGGCGCGCTCGTGCACGTGCTGAAAGGCGCGATCCAGGGGGAATCTCACTTCGCGGTGATCTACGCGGAGCGGGAGTTCATGCCGCCGCAGCTCCGCGCCTTCGTCGACGCGGTGGTGGCGTGGGGAGGGGGGGATCTCCTCCCGCGGGCGGGCGCGCCGAAGCCGAAGCGGCCGGCGAAGGGCGGCCCGCGCTCGAGATCGCCCGGCGGCGCCCGGCGCGCCTCCGGATAGCCTGGCAGGGCCCGATGCGAGCGTGTCCCGCGTGCGCGTCGAGGAGAGCCTCCCGGCGGACGTGGATCAACCGGGGAGGGCGGCGGTCAGGTCCACCTCGACCAGCTGGCCGGTGAAGCCGAGCGAAGCGACCCCGAGCAGGGTGCTAGCCGAACCGAAGGCCGGGCCGAGCGCCGAGTCGTTCAGCCGCTGCCACACCGCGCCCAGCACCTCGCGGTCGTCGCTGACCACGTAGATCACCGAGCGCACCACGTCGGCGGGCTGCGCCCCGACCGCGGCCAGGACGGCCAGGGCGTTCGCCGCCACCTGGTCGGCCTGCGCGAGGGGGTCGCCCGCCCCGACCAAGTTGCCGTCGAGATCGAGCGGGCACTGGCCGGCGAGGAAGGCCAGCCGGCCCGCCTCGACGATCGTGACATGGTGATAGCCGGGAGTTTCGTGGACGTCGGGCGGATTGAGCTTGCCAACGCGCATGGAGGGGGAAGGAAAAACGAAATGACTCGAGGATGTCAAGGGCGGCTCTGCGACGCTCCCCTCATCGGTGGTGGCCGGATTTGAACATGAAGGCGGGAAGGCGGGAAGAAAAGATCAATGATCTTCCTGCCTTCCCGCCTTCATGTGAATCACTCCGGGGCAAATTGGGCCACCACCCCCTCATCCCCTCAGGTGCGATGTTCGAGCCAGCGGCGAACTCTATCCTATCCATCTTCCCGACGAGGACCGGCCCCGCCTCATTCTCGCCCCCACGCATGCCGGGCGCGCGACGCCGCGCGCGCCCCGATCCACCGCCGAGCGGCGCCGCGCACCATCCGGCCCACCGACGAGAGCCGATCGAGCCCCGAGCTCGCGCCCAGGGAGCGCACCATTCCCCGCGACATCTCCACGAACGCGCGGTCGTAGGGGAACCACCAGAGCTCGCGCGACGCGGTGCTCTCGTCGACCGCGATGAGCCGCGGCCTCGTCATCGCCCGCAGGGCCTCGGGGCCGTTCTGCACGCCGTAGCCCGAGCGCCCGCGCCCCGTCCACACGGCCTGCGGCGCCGCGCCGGTGAACATGTGGTTGTTGACCGTGGCGACCCCGACCCGCAGCTCCCGGGCGAGCGCCTCGCCGCGCGCGACGTCTCGTGTCCACACGCTCCCCGTGAGGCCATAGACGCTCTCGTTGGCCGCGCGGACCGCCGCGCCCGCGTCCGGAACGGCGATGACGGGGAGCACGGGCCCGAAGGTCTCCTCGCGCAGGAGGTCGAGCGACGGGTCGACCCCCGTGAGCACCGTCGGAAGATAGAAGTTGCCCCGGCGCGCCCCGCCGCAGCGCACCCGCGCGCCGGCCGCGACCGCCGCGCGCACGTGCGCCTCGACGCGCGCCATCTGCGCTTCGGTGACCAAGGGGCCGATCTCCACCGTGCCCGGCGCGCCGCCGTCGTCGCCGGCGCGCAGCCGCTCCGCGACGGCGACGAGGCGCTCGACGAACGCCTCGAACACCTCCGCCTCGACATAGACGCGCTCGATCCCCGCGCAGCTCTGGCCGGCGTTGACGAAGCCCGCCCACGCGACGCCGTGCGCGGCGCGCTCGAGATCCGCGTCGCGCAGCACGATGGCCGCGTCCTTCCCGCCGAGCTCGATCTGCGCCGGGATGAGGCGATCCGCGGCCGCGCGCGCCACCGCCCGCCCCACCGCGGCGCCGCCGACGAAGACGACGTGATCGACCTCGGCGACGAGCGCCGCGCCCGCCTCGGCGCCGCCCTGCACCAGGCCGAGCAGCGCCTCGGGCAGCGCCTCGCGAAGCGCGCCGGCGAGCGCGGCGCCGGTCCGGGCGGCGTGCTCGGACGGCTTCAGCACCACCGCGTTGCCCGCGAGGAGCGCCGGGACGAGGTTGTGCATCGCGACGGACACCGGATAGTTCCAGGGCGTGATGAGGCCGACCACCCCGTGCGGCAGGCGCTCGACGCGCGCCCTCTTGCGCGGAAACATGACTGGGTTGAAGGCGACCGCCTCGTCCCCGAGGAACGCCTCGCCGCGCGTCGTGTAATACCGAAATACCTCGGGGGTCGAGCCGAGATCGACCCCGTACGCGTCCGCCATGGGCTTGCCCAGCTCCCGGTGGAGCGCCTGCGCGATTTCGTCGGCCCTCCCCAGCAGGCGCCGCCCGGCCTCGGCGAGGGCGCGCGCCCGCTCCGCGACCGGCCGCCGTGCCCAGGCGGCCTGCGCCCGCCGGGCGGCGTGGACCACCCCGGCGATGTCGCCGGCGGCCGTCACCCGCACGGACGACAGCGGCGCGCCGTCGAGCGGCGACGTGCCATGAATCCATCCTTCCTCGACGATCGACCCCATGGACTAGGCGGCTCGCTGGCCGAGCAGGGCGGGCGCGATGCGGCGGCAGCCCGGCATCCCTGACCCTCGAAGGTGCGCGGCGAGCGTCCGGCGGAAGGCGCCGCGAGGAAGGGGCCTGTGGCGATCGAGCGCCCGGAGCAGCGGCACCACCGTCGCGAGCACGCCAGCCGTGTGCCACCAGTAGCGCGAGATCGCGCGGACGTACGTCGGCAGGCTGGCTCGGGACAAGAAGCCTTCCAGGTAGGCGCGGTCGTAGGCCGTGTGCGCGCGCTCGTCGATGGCGAGGCGCCGGAACACCGGCCCGAGCGGAGGATACGAGAGGCGCGGCGCGGCGATCTCGTAAAACGCGCTCATGACAACCTCGAACGCGAGGCAGTCGACCGCGAACTCGAGCACGTCGTGCGGGACGGCGACCCTGCGGAGCATCGATTTCATGAGCCACCCCGGGAGGCGCGCGCGTTCGACGACGTCGGGGTAGGCGCGGGTGAAATCGAGGAGCGCCTCGCACCAGAGATTCGCGTGCGCCTGCTCGTCCCGGAGGTGCTTCAGGCCGTGCGCAAAGAACGAATCGAGATAGCCGAGGTCGCCGCGCTCCCGCGCCAGATCGAGCGCCGGGAGGACGGGCAGGACCCCGAGCGCCGCCGACTCCACGACGGCGAACCAGGTGATCAGGAGGCACGTGGCGTCCGCCTCGGCGTCGCTCTCGAACCCGAAGGACACCGGCGCATCGATCGGGGCGTTCTCGTCATCAGGTTTCATCATCGATGGCCGCGCTCCCGGCGGCGTGCGTCAAGCGCACGAGTCCTCGGTCGCCGCGACGGGCTGCAGCAACCGTGCCGGTCGTGACGTGGCGTGGGGCGCCGGAGCGCGCCCCGCTCGACCCAGGCGGAGCCGCGCTCGCGGCCGGCGCGCCGGGGGGGGGCCGGATTTGAACATGAAGGCGGGAAGGCGGGAAGAAAAGATCAATGATCTTCCTGCCTTCCCGCCTTCATGTGAATCACTCCGGGGCAAATTGGGCCACCACCGCGCGCCGTGCGGACGGGCCGCTCGAGCGTGCTTGGGCGTTGGCCGTGACACCGGAGGCGTGAGCTCTCCTGTCGCGCCGCGCTCCCGCCAATCGCCTTCGTATCCCGGATCTCCGCGCCTTCCCGCGCGATCGGCGAATGCCGCGCTGGCCAGGCTGGTTGCGCGACGCGCCCGCGCTGTCTACGCTCGCGCTCAACAACGAGCGCCCGCGAGAGCCGCGGCGAGCCGAAGGGCCCGCCGGAGGCGGCGCGGCGGCGCTGGAAGGAGGCGATGATCCCATGTGCGGCATTGCTGGATGGGTGGATTACGCCCGCGATCTGACGCGGGAACGCGACGTCCTGCAAAAGATGGCGAGGACGATGAAGAACCGCGGACCGGACGACGAAGGGCTGTGGCTCGCGCCGCGCGCGGGCCTCGGGCACCGCCGCCTCGCCATCATCGATCTCGAGGGCGGGCGCCAGCCTATGATCGCCGAGGAAGACGGCGCGCCGGCCGCCGTCCTCGTCTATACCGGCGAGGTCTACAACTTCCGCGAGCTGCGCGGCGAGCTCGAGGCCCTCGGACACCGATTCAGGACGAGCAGCGACACCGAGGTCGTCCTCCGCGCCTACCTCGAGTGGGGCGCGAGCTTCCCCGAGCGCCTCAACGGCATGTACGCCTTCGCCCTCTGGGACGCCCGCGAAGAAGAGCTCCTGCTCGTCCGGGACCGCATGGGCATCAAGCCGCTGTTCTACCAGTCGACCGGCTCGGGCGTGCTCTTCGGCTCGGAGCCCAAGGCCATCCTGGCGAACCCGCTCGCCGCGCCGGTCGTGGACGAGACCGGCTTGCGCGAGCTCTTCGCCTTCGTCAAGACGCCGGGGCTCGCCGTCTTCCGCGACATGCGCGAGGTGCGCCCCGGCCACGTCGTGCGCGTCCGGCGAGGAGGCGTCACCGAGCGCCGCTACTGGGCGCTCGAGTCGAGGCCGCACACCGACGATCTCCCGACGACGATCCGTACCGTCCGCGAGCTGCTCGACGACATCGTCGCTCGCCAGCTCATCTCCGACGTGCCGCTGTGCACGCTGCTGTCCGGAGGGCTGGACTCCAGCGCCGTCACCTCGCTCGCCCAGAAGACCCTGCGCGCGGCGGGCGCGGGGCCGGTGCGCTCGTTCTCCGTCGATTTCGTGGGCCAGGCCGACAACTTCAAGGCGGACGAGCTGCGGAGCACGCCGGACGCGCCCTACGTCGCGGAGGTCCAGCGGTACGTCGGGTCGGATCACGCGGACATCGTGCTCTCCGCGGCCGAGCTCGCCGATCCCGCCGTCCGCGCGATCGTGCTCCGGGCCCGGGATATCCCGATCGGCTTCGGGGACATGGATGCCTCGCTGTACCTGCTCTTCCGCGCCATCCGGGAGCGCTCCACGGTGGCCCTGTCCGGCGAGTCGGCCGACGAGATCTTCGGCGGGTATCTCTGGTTCCACGACCCGGAGGCGGTGGCGGCAGCGACGTTCCCCTGGAGCTCCATGCGCACGCGGATGAGGAGCTCGAGCTCCGTCGCGACGCTGCTCGCCCCGGATCTCCTCGGGCGGCTCGACGTCCAGGGCTACATCGCCGAGCGCTACGCGGAGGCCCTCGCCGAGGTCCCGCGCATGCCGGGCGAGGACGGGAAGGAGCGGCGCATGCGCGAGATTTGCTATCTGCACCTGACGCGCTTCTTGCAGCTCTTGCTCGACCGGAAGGATCGCATGAGCATGGCGACCGGGCTCGAGGTCCGCGTCCCGTTCTGCGACCACCGGCTCGTGGAGTACGTGTTCAACACGCCGTGGTCGATGAAGACCTTCGACGGGCGCGAGAAGAGCCTGCTGCGCGCCGCGGCCGACGATCTCCTGCCGCGCTCGGTGCTGGAGCGGCGCAAGAGCCCGTATCCGGCGACGCAGGATCCCGCGTACGCGCAGGCGCTCCGGGGCCAGCTCGGCCGGCTCCTCGCCCAGAAGGACGCTCCGGTGCTGCCGCTGCTCGACGCGGAGCGCGCCCGCGCCGCCGCGTCGAGCGCCGGGGGGCCCTCGGACGAGGTCTCCCGGTCGAGCGTGGAGCAGGTCCTCCTGCTCAACGACTGGCTCGCGCGCTACGAGGTGACGCTCGCGCTCTGAGCGTGTCTCGCCGACGGCGGCCTCCCGCCGCGCCCCATCGCGAACGAGCGGCGCGGCGGTTTCCCGCCGCGCCGCATCGCGAACGAGCCTGGCGGCGCGGTGCTAGTGCGGCGGGGCGGCGTTCGGGTCCATGTGCATCACCTCCCAGTGGTGGCCGTCGAGATCGTAGAAGCGCCGGAAGTACATGAAGCCCATGTCGGACGGCTCGCCCGCCTCCGTCCCGCCGGACGCGATCGCGGTGTTCACGAGCTCGTCGACCTCGGCCCGGCTGTTGGCCGACAGCGCGAAGATCCCCTCGGTCGACGTGGCGGTGTCGCAGATCTGCTTCTTGGTGAAGTCCTTGAAGCGCTCCTCGACGAGGAGCATCACGAACGCCTGCTCGCTGACGATCATACAGGTCGCCTTGTCGTCGGTGAACTGCGGGTTGAACGAGAAGCCGAGCCTGGTGAAGAACTCGACCGATCGCTTCAGGTCACGGATGGGCAGGTTGACGAAGAGCATACGGGAACGGTTCGTTGACATGATCGTCTCCACGGTGGGGTGGGTTCGAAGCTACTGACGCCCGCAGGGGGTCGAGCTCATCGGTCGGGCGAAAAAGAATCGACCCGCCCCGTGTCTACCAGGTCCGCCTGCCCTGGAAAAGCGTGGGCGCGCCGAGCCCGGCGCCGCCGCGGCCCCGCGGCGCTTGGAGGATCAACGTGGACGGCATGGGTCAGGTGCTGCCCTAGCCGCGCCGTGGGCGAGGTGCTCCCACCGTGTCATCCCATGTAGCCGCGCTCGATCCCGCCGGCGTCAACCGCGGGTTGACGTCGTTGACGACCCCGCGCGACGCCCGCGTGTGTGCCTTTCCGCCGGCACGGTCGGATTGCGGCGGACTGCGATCCTTCGGCAGAAAAATGTAAGGATAGCATGCATTTGGACGACCTCGGGCAAAGCCGCTTCGTGGCCCGAGCGTTGCTTTGATGGGCTGTCGAGGCGTGCGGCGGGGCGCTGCATCGCGGCGAGGGGCGCAGAGCTCCGGACCGTCGAGCGGTGAGATCTCCTGAGATGGCTTGACTACTTGCTCGGTCGCGCGGACGGCCAATCAACGAGGGATGATATCATGAGCTTGAAATGGATCGGTGCTTTGGGTTCGCTGCTCTCGCTCGGTCTCGTCGGCTGCATCGCGGCGGACGAGGCCGCGATGGACATGGGCGCGATGAGCGACGCGCTCAGCGCGGTCAAGATCCAGGCGGAGGATCAGTCCTGGGCCATCTCCTCGGGCGACAGGATCGAGGACAACGCGGACAACGTAAAGCTCCGCGCCAACCAGAGCGGCGACACCTTCAAGTTCTCCACGTCGGTCGCGGCCGGCAAGTACGAGATCGTCCTCCGGTACGCCAAGCGGAACGTGTACGGCAAGTACGAGCTGCTCGCGAACGGCTCCTCGGTGAAGTCCTTCGACGCATATACCTCCTCCACCGGCGACAGCTGGACGACGGCGAAGCTCGCGGAGAAGTCGCTCTCCGGGAACGTCGAGTTCACCTTCAAGGTGACGGGCAAGAGCTCGTCCGCGTCGGGCTACGACCTCAAGATCGACTATATCGAGCTCGTGCCCGTGGACGGCGGCGGCTCGGACGGCGGCGGCTCGGGCGGCTCCACGACGACGGGGGATGGCGGCGTCGTCAGCGCGACCATCGTCGTGAAGAGAGGCGAGACGTTCGACGGCGGCGGCAAGCGCTTCATCGCCGACAAGGACAAGCTCGGCGACGGCAGCCAGAAGGAGGGGCAGAAGCCGGTGTTCAAGCTCGAGGACGGCGCGAAGCTGAAGAACGTCGTCCTCGGCGCGCCGGCCGCCGACGGCATCCACACCTACGGCAACGTCACGCTCGAGAACATCGTCTGGGAGGACATCGGCGAGGACGCCATGACGGTCAAGGAGTCCGGCACCGTGGTCCTGAACGGCGGCTCCGCGAAGAACGGCGAGGACAAGGTGTTCCAGATCAACGCGCCCAGCACCTTCAGGGTCTCGAACTTCAAGGCGGAGAACGCCGGCAAGTTCATCCGGCAGAACGGCGGCACCACCTTCAAGGTCGACGTCTTCATCGACCGGTGCGACATCTCGAAGATGAAGGAGTCGATCTTCAGGACCGACAGCAGCAGCAGCTCCGTGACGATGACGAACACCCGCTACAGCGACATCGGCAAACAGCTCTTCATGGGCGTGAGCTCCTCGAAGATCTCGACGTCGAACAACACGGAGTACTGATCGACCCCCGCGGCCGCGGGCGCCCGGCGGCGCCCAGCGGCCGCGCGCTCCTCAACACGCCGCGCCGCATACCGTGCTTCCGTCTGGGCACGTCACGCCGGGCGAGCCGTCAGCGCCGCAGCTCACCTTGCACGTCGCCGTCTCGGCGCACCTCGCGGTGCAATCCGCGAAGCACTTGATATCGCAGCTGCTCTCGCCCTCGCACAAGATCATGGAGCCCGAGCCCATGTCGAACTTGCACGCGGCCTGGTCCCGGCAAATCGCCGTGGAGCGAACGTCGGCCTTCAAATCGCACTTCGACTGCTGCGTGCACGTGAGCACGCTGCCGTCGCCGCCGTCGCCCTTGCACTCGCTCGTGTCGATGCACTGGATCACGAGCGCCTCCTCGCTGCTGCCGTTGCACTTGGAGCCCATCGAGCAGTCGAGCGCGCACGCCTCCGAGCCGCAGTCGGTCTTGCAATCCGCGCCCGCCACGCACTCGCAGTCGAACCCGCTGCACGCACATCCTGCGCCCGTACACGTCGCGCTCTCCGCCTCTTCGCGGTCGCTCCCGCATCCAGCAGCCGTGATCATCGCGAGCGCCATCAGCCACATCCGAGCCTTCATGGTTGTCTCCTTGGAAGGGGAACAGGGATCTACACCAGGCGTGGACGGCGCCGCGAGCATCTAGTGGACTGTTCGATAAGTTTTTTAACATATTCCCCGGGGTGGCGTAAGCTTCGGCATGCGAGGACGACCACCCAGGAAGATCGAGCTGTCGCAGGAGGATCGGGCGTACCTGGAGCGGCTGGTGCGCGATGGACGGACCGAGCAACGCGTGGCTCGCCGAGCTCGGGTGCTCTTGGCCATGGCAGACCCGGCGACGGTCGTGGAGGAACTGGCGACGCACGTGGAGCAGAGGCGCGAGAGCATCTGGCACCTCTGCCGTCGGTACGAAAAGGTGGGGGTTCGGGCGGTCGAGGACGCCCCTCGCGAGGGTCGGCCTCGGACTTTTTCCCCCTCTGCAACGCGTCGGCCTCGAGATGCTCGCCTGTTGTGAGCCCGCAGGGCTCGGGCTGCACATGACGCACTGGTCGACGCGCAGCCTGGCGAAGGTGGCGGCTGAGCGTGGGCTGGTGCCGAAGATCGCGCACTCGACCGTCTCGCTGATCCTGCGTACCGCCGATCTGCAACCCCACCGTTCGCGGTACTGGAAGACGCCCACGATCGATGCCGACTTCGAGAGGAGGGTGACGCGCATCCTGTGGTGCTACGAAAGAGCCTCGGATCTAGCCGCGCGCGGCGAGCTTGTACTTTGCTTCGACGAGAAGCCGAACATCCAGGTGCTCGAACGCCGGCGACCGACGCGCCCCGTGAGGCCCGGCCAGGCCGAGCACCAGGAGTTCGAGTACATCCGGCACGGGACGGTGAACTTCGCCGCGGTCCTCGATGTGCACACGGGCAAGATGCGCGGATGGTGCCCCAACCGGAACGATAGCGAGCACCTGCGCGCGATCCTGCCCGAGTTACTCCACGAGTGCTGCGATGCGCGACGCGTGCACCTGATCTGGGACGGAGCCCCGTCCCACGTCGCACAGGAGACCACCACCCTGCTGCGTACCCTCTACCCGCACGTCCGCGTCCTCGTGACGCCGGCGCACGCCTCGTGGCTCAACCAGGCTGAGTTGCTGCTCCGCGCGTTCAGCGAGCGCTACCTGAAGCGCGGCAGCTGGAACAGCCGCCAGCAGCTCGTCGAGCACCTGGACGCGAGCTGGCGAGAGTACGACCAGCTCTACGCTCACCCGTTCAGGTGGTCCTGGACGCGGCAGAAAATGCACCGCTGGGTTGAGCGGCATGCCGCGTGATTATGTTAAAAAACTTATCGAACAGTCCACTAGCGCCCCGCGACGCCGCGGGGCGAGACCCGCCGACGAGGATCCGATCGCCGCCGCCTCGATCGGGCTTCCGGCGCAGCTCACCCGGGCGTCCCGGCCAGCGCCGGCAGCGCGCCCTGCCGCACCGCGGCGGAGCGCCGGCCGGCAGCGCCGCGCTCGCGGCGATTGGGCGAGGCGCCCTACGCTGCACGCGCAGGGTCGCCACATGTGGCGCAAAGGACGCTGCCATCGACGCGGGAGACCTGTCAGTCCGCGCAGCGGGGGGCGCTCCCACCAACTCTCTGCCTGGTCCGATGGATGCATTGGCGCCTCCCACGACTGGCCGTTGACGGAGCTGACCGATGCGGACGAGCGGATGAGCCCGCCGGCGAGGCGCCGGATGGAGGTTCCCCGGCCGACCCATCCACGCGAGGAAGCCATGGCGAACAACCACCAGCCCAGGGAGAGCGGGCTCGTCGAGCTCGTGAAGGACGCCATCCAGGACACGCAGGAGCTGATCCGGATCGAGGTCGCGCTCGCGAGGAACGAGACGAAGCGGGACGTCGTCAAGTTCAAGAATGCGGCCATCGCGTTCGGCGTGGCCTTCGCCGCCGCGATCCTGACGCTGGCGATGCTCCTCGTCGCGGCGGCGCTCGCGATGGGCGGGCCGGCGCCGGCCCTCGTCATCGCGGGCGTCCTGCTCGTCACGGCGGGGGTCGCCGGGCTCGTCGGATACCGGCTCATCCCGCGGGAGCCGCCGCTCGACGCCACGAAGGAGCACGCCCAGGCCCAGGCCAACCTGCTGAAGGAAGAGATCGCATGAGCACGAACACCGATGGCATCGACGACCTGGAACACCGCGCCGCCCTGCTCCGCGAGAGCGTCCGCGCGAGCCTGGACGAGCTCGAGCGGAGGAGCGAGGAGGAGGTCCTCATGGCTCGCGGCGGCGCAGGGCCCGAGGTCAGGGACAAGGAGGCGAAGGACTCGCCGGAGCGCGAGCGCCTCGAACAGCGGGCCGACGCGGTCCGCGAGCACCTCGTGAGCCGCGTCGGCGAGATGGAGCGGCAAGCGCGCGCGAAGGTCCTGCCGCTCGCCGCGATCGGCGGGGCCGTGCTCGTCGCGCTGACGCTGGGCCTCGGCTACATGTTCTACAAGACGCTGCGGCGATAAGCGCCGGACGCGCCCGCCCGGCCTGCTCGGCGTCGGGGTCGCGGACCTCGCGGTCGCGGACCACGCGTCGAGGCGATGCGCCCTCAGGGACGGGGCGCGGCCGCCGGCAGGCGGTGCGCCGTCTCGACGATCGAGGGGCGGCTGGCCACGGCGGCCCAGAAGGCCGAGAGGGCGGGGCGCCCGGGGCGCCAGTCGCGCTCGGGCCAGCGGAAGCCGAGATAGCCGAGCAGGCACGCGGCCCCGACCTCGGCCATCGTGAAGACCTCGGTCGACAGCGGCTCGGTCTCGAGCGCGTCGAGCGACGCGGCGATCGCTTGCTCGAACCGCGGGGTCATCGGGTCCGGCTGCGTCGCGGCGCGGCGCTCGGCGGCAAACAGGCGCCCGGCGGCCGTGGCCGCGCCGTCGGTCAGGCCCTGCAGCCGCAAGGCGCGGCGACGCTCGCGGCCGGAGCGGGGAACGAGGCGCCCGCCGCCGGCGCGCTCGTCGAGGTGATCGCAGATCGCGGACGACTCGTAGAGGATCTCGCCGTCGTCGAGGACCAGGGTCGGCACCTTGGCCAGGGGGTTGACCGCGCGCAGGCGCGGATCCGTCCACGGATCGGTCTCGACCAGCGCGATCTCCCCTGCGAGGCCGAGCTCGTGGGCGGCGATGCGGACCTTGCGAGCGAACGGCGAGGTGAACGCGAGCCACAGCTGCATCGGCGAAGGATGGCCGATCCCGGCGACGGACGACAGGCCTCGTCTCGCGCTCGCCCGGCCATCACGGCTCGTCCGCCGGCGGCGCGCTCAGCCCCCGGTGGACAGGAGCCGCACGTCGCGTCCTTCTCGCTCGTCATCGTCGAGCGGCTCCCACCTGTCGCTGGCCAGCTCGAAGAACTGAGGTGAAACCACCATCGAGAAGGTGCTCCCCTGCTCGCGATTGCGCCGCTCCACGCGCTCGCGCCGCAGCGCGCGCGGCGCATCGAGCACGTAGATGGTGAGGCCGTATCCGCTGGCGTCGACGCGCTCGTAAAACCTCTCCCTGGCGTCCCGGCGGATGAGGCCGATCTCGAGCACGACGCTGGTGCCCACGTCGAGCATCCTCTCGGCGAGCGTCCAGATCTGATCGATACACCGCTCCGTTCGCTCGATGTACCACGCCAGCACGCCCGTATCCGGGCGATCCGGGCTGAAGAGCGCCGTCATCCACTCGTCCAGGTTCATCCGCACGGCGCGCTGCGCTCGACAGAGCTCGAGCGCGAACGTCGATTTGCCGGCGCCGACCGGGCCGGCGATGAGGTGGAGATGCGCCGCGCCGCGCGCCGCTGCGTGAAGCTCGCCCGACGACGCGTGCTTCGGAGACGTCCTCTCATCCATCGTCCTGTCTCTCATGGATCCTCTCCTCGGTGTGGGCGCGACGAGACGAGCCGTGGCCTGCGCATCGAGGCATGGAGTGACCGCCTCGATCCATCGGCGCGAGATCGTGCGACACGGCGCACGCGCGCTCGTCGCCTCGCGGGCGACAAGCATCTTCACGGAGCCGCGGCGGCGCGCGCAGGCCTCGTCGCGAGCGTGGCCAGCAACGAAAACGCCAGCCGGAGGGCTGGCGCTCTCGAGGTTGTACCGGAAGGCGGCAGCAGCCGTAAAGTCATAACGTCGCGGCCGTGAGCGGCTGGGAGCTCCGCCGCGCGACAGCCATGCGATGCCGCCGGACCTCCTGCCGAAGTTGTTCGATCCGTTCACCCAGGGAGACCGCGCGCTGGACCGGTCCCAGGGGGGCTCGGCCTCGGGCTGACGCTGGTGCGCCGCCTGGTCGAGATGCACGGAGGGTTCGTGCGCGCCGCGAGCGACGGGCCGGGGAAGGGGAGCGAGTTCATCGTGCGGCTGCCGGCGGAGGCCCTCGCCGCCGGCGCCGCGGGCGCGGAGGCGCCCTCCGCGGCGCTCCCGCAGGCGCGCCCGGGCCCCGCGAGCACGAGGCGCATCCTGGTCGTCGAGGACAACCCCGACGTGGCCGAGTCCCTCGTCATGCTGCTGCAGGCCCTGGGCCACGAGGTCGCCATGGCGAGGAGCGGCCCCGAGGCGCTCGAGGCGGCCCCGGCGTTCCTGCCGGACGTCGTGCTGCTGGACATCGGGCTGCCGGGGATGGACGGGTACGAGGTCGCCAGGCAGCTCCGCCGGCAGCCCGAGCTGGAGCGGGCGCTCCTCGTGGCCCTGAGCGGGTACGGCCAGGATGAAGATCGGCGCCGCTCGCGGGCGGCCGGCTTCGACCATCACCTGGTCAAGCCGGTCTCGCGCGCGGTGCTGCAGCCGCTGATCGCCTCCGGGCAGCGCCGGCTCGCGCAGAACGTCAGCTGAGCCGGAGGCGCGCGGCGGGGGGACGCCCGCTCATTTCGCGCAGATCCCCGGCCGGCGCTTGTCCCACGGCGCCGCCTGCTCGAGCTGGCCGGCGAGCCGCAGCAGCGTCGCGTCGTCGGCGTACCGGCCGGCGAACTGCACGCCGACCGGCAGGCCGTCGGCGCTCATGTGGAGCGGCACCGACATGGCCGGGCTCCCGTTCACGTTGAAGAGGGGCGTGAACGCCGCGAACTCGAAGATCCGGTCGAGCCAGCCCTCGGCGCTCACGGTCGGATCGTTCGCGTCGAGCGTGCCGGACGGGATGGGGAGCGTGGCCAGCGTCGGCGTGAGCAGGGCGTCGAACTGCGTGAAGAACTGCCCGAGCTGCCGCGCGAGCTGGTCGCGCGCGACGAGCACGTCGTGCAGATCCACGGCGCTCATCCGCCGGCCGGCCTCGGCCATGGTCAGCGTGGTCGCCTCGAGCGTGTCGCGCCCCGCCGCGAGCCCGTACAGCGGGCAGACGCGGTCGAACATGTGGGCGTGGTACGACAGCAGCATCCGGAAGGCGATCCGCACCTTCTCCCACGCGATGTCCGGCCGCGCCGGCACGACCTCGTGCCCCAGCTGCTCGCACAGCGCCGCGGCCCGGCGCACCGCCAGCTTGCACTCGTCGTGCACCGGCACCCCGCTCCAGGAGGCGTCGGTGAACGCGATCCGCAGCCGCCCCGGCGGCGTGCGCGCCTCCTCCAGGAACGACCGCGGGGCCGACGCCGTGAAGTACGGCGCGCCCGCGTCGGGCCCGGCGATCGCGTCGAGCAGCGCCGCGCTGTCCCGCACCGAGCGCGTCAGCACGTGGTCGGTGGCGAAGCCCATCAGGACCTCGCCCTCGATCGGCCCGGTCGGGACGCGGCCGCGGGTGGGCTTCAGCCCGAAGAGGTTGCAGCACGACGACGGGATGCGGATCGACCCGGCGACGTCGTTGCCGTGGGCCATCGGCACCATGCGCGCCGCCACGGCCGCGGCCGCCCCGCCGCTCGAGCCCCCGGGCGTGCGATCCGGGCGCCACGGGTTGCGCGTCGGCCCGTGCGCCGCCGGCTCGGTGACCACGTTGAGGCCGAGCTCCGGGGTGTTCGTCTTGCCCACGGACACGAGCCCCGCGCGCCGGAAGCGCGTCATGAGCTCGTCGTCCGCGGACGAGACGAGGCCCTGAAACAGCCGAGAGCCCATGCCGGTCGGCGTGCCCGCGACGAGGATGCCGAGGTCCTTCACGAGGTACGGCACCCCGGTGAACGGCCCCTCCGGCAGCCCCGCGCGGATCGCCCGCTCGGCGTCGTCGCGCAGCGAGGAGATCACCGCGTTCAGGGCCGGGTTGACCTGCTCGATGGCGGTCGAGGCCACGTCCATGAGCTCGGAAGGGGTGACCTCGCGCCGGCGGACCAGCTCCGCGAGGCCCAGGGCATCGAAGGCGGTGTACTCGGAGATCTTCATGGTGCAGGTCCCTTATACGAGGCTCCCGCGCGCGGCGGATGGAAGAAAGAAGCGACGCCGCGCAATGCGCCTCCGCTCGGCGCAGCGGCGACGCGGCGCGCGCCGGACCACCGTCGATGGCGGGGAGCCGTGATAGGGTCGCCGCCGTTCACGCCACCGCACGGAGGACCTCACATGAGCACGATTGAGCGGCATACCCCGGGGACCCTATCGTGGGTCGATCTGATGACGCCCGACCTCGACGGCGCGATGAAGTTCTATGGCGCGCTCTTCGGGTGGACGTTCGAAGTCGGCCCGCCGGAGCTCCACCACTACACGACGTGCAGCGTCGGCGGGCGCCGCGCGGCCGGCATCGGCCAGCGGCCCGCGGGCGCCACGTTCCCCCCGGTGTGGAGCGTCTATTTCGACGGCGAGGACGCCGACCGGATCGCCGATCGCATCCGCGCGAATGGCGGGCAGATCCTGATGGGGCCGATGGCGGTGGCGGATCACGGGCGCATGCTCGTCGCGTCCGACCCGACCGGCGCCGCCTTCGGCGTCTGGGAGCCGAAGAACCACACCGGCGCGCAGGCGATCCTCGAGCACGGCTCGATGATCTGGCACGAGGTGAACACCCGCGATCACAAGAAGGCGGCGGACTTCTACTGTCGCGTCTTCGACCTCGAGGCGCAGAAGCTCGACGCGCCCGGGATCGACTACGTGACGCTCCACAAGGGCCAGAAGACGGCGGGCGGCGTGCTCCAGATGAACGCGCAGTGGCCGGCCGACGTCCCGCCGCACTGGATGACGTATTTCGCCGTCGACGACCTCGACGCCGCGCTCGCGAAGGTCGAGGCGCTGGGCGGCAAGGTGCAAGTGCCGCCCTTCGACACGCCGTATGGTCGGCAGTCGGTCGTCACCGATCCCTGGGGCACGGCCTTCACCCTCATCAAGCCGAGCGAGCTCGCGAACGCGGGCGGATGACCGCGCCCGGCCGCGCGACGGCGCCGCGCGCGGCCGGTCAGCCGGACGAGGTCTTCCGGCGGCGACCTTCGGGGCGCTTCGGGGCCTTCTTCGCGACGGCCGCCTGCGCCCCGGGCTCGACGTCGGGCAGCTTGCCGTTCCCCTGATCGACCACCTTCTTCTCGTACCAGGGCCGCGTGCCGTGCGCGCGGATCAGGTAGGCGAACGCGAGGACGCCGAGGAGCGGCAAGGCGACCCAGGCCGCGGAGTGGGCCGTCACGCCGGGGCCGACCGCGCTGGCCAACGGCCACGACGGGACGTGGCGCGCCTTCAGCGCGTCGCCCTTCCGGAGTCGGGCGAAGGCGGCGTGGGACACCTCGTCCACGATCGCGGCGCCGCCTTCGCCCTGCACCGTCACCTCGTGGTAGTCGGTGTCGCCCCTCTCGATCTCTCGCAGCTCGGTCACGCGGACATCGATCGTCTCTCCCAGCCAGCGGCGCGCGTGGAAGCCCGCGAACGCGGCGTTGAACGCGATCGACGCGACCGCGGCGAAGGCGGCCCACCGCAGGTGGAACGCCGCCCGGCGCGCGAACCGCTGCCCGAGCGGCTCGGACGAGAGGAGCATGCGCCGCCCATGCGAGCGGGGCACGAGCAGGAACCCCTGCGCCGCGCCGCGGTATCCCTGGGTCGGCGCCTCGGGGTCGGGCGCGCGCCGGAGCTCGCCGACCGCGAAGACCTGCTCGCCGGGCACGAGCTCGGCCACGCGGACGCGCTTCGTGCGATCGACGAGGATCATGCCGTCGAGCGCGTCGACGAGCGTCACGTCCTCGCCGGGCTCCACGCGGACGCGCGCGCCCGAGGCGTGGCGCAGGTAGAAGGGCTGCACCCGGACCTTGCGATCGGTCTCGGACCACTCGTGGCTCCAGACGCCGGAGCTCTCCGTCTCGGACCCCTCCTGCTCGACCTCGACGCGCACGGCCACGTCCGCCCCTTGCGCTCGCTCGACGGTGCCCATGACGACGGCCTCGCCGGGCGCGAGCGCGACGCCGGGATCGAACGACGCCTCGGCCTGCGCGGCGGCGCGCCGCTCGCGGAGCGCCAGCCGGACGGCGTGGGCGGCGAGGACGAGCAGGCCGACCGTCGCGACGCCGTCCACCAGGACCGACGACAGCCAGGCGTCGAGGTGGTGGTCGCTGACGATCGACAAGAGGCGGTGTCCCATGGCCCGCCATGAGAGCGCAAAGCGGGGCGCCCGTGCGAAAAACCCGGCGCCTCCGCGGCGGCGCCTCCGCGTGGTCGCGCGCGCGAAGATCGCCGGAGGGCGCGTCGGTCCGGCGCTCCCGGCGAGGGCGCGGGAGCCCGTTTCCTTCCGCGCGTCCCGCGCGTACACCCGCGGAGAGGATCATGTCCGCGCCGCCGCCTCCGCTCCGTCCGTTCCGCGTCCACGAGCCCGCCGTGCCGGGGCCGGTCGTCGTCGAGGTCCCGCACGCGGGCCTCGCCGTGGACGAGCGCGCGGCGCGCTTCACGCGGGTGCCGGAGCGCGCGCTCGTGGCCGACGCGGACGTCGCGGCGGACGCGCTCTTCGGCGACGTCGCAGAGGAGGGCGCCGCGCTCGTGGTGGCGACGGCGAGCCGCTTCGTCATCGACCTCAACACGGCCCCGCGCGTGCCCACGCCCTACGAGGACAAGCTCCCCTACGGGCTGCGGGAGGTGCGGCGGCGCTCGGCGAGCGGCGAGGCGTGGCTCGACAGCCCGCCGCCGCGCGCCGAGGTCGAGCGCCGCGTGCGCGAGGTGTTCGAGCCGTACCACGCGGAGGTCGCCGCGCGCCTCGCCGCCGCGCGCGCGCGCCACGGCGTGGCGATCCTCGTGTCGGCGCACAGCTACCCCGACGTCCTGTTCCCGCGCGCGGCCGACGTCGTGCTCGGGACGCGGGGCGGCGCGAGCGCGGCCGGCTGGGCGCGCGACGCGGTCGCCGACGTCGCGCGCGCGCACGGCCTGTCGCTCGCGCTGGACGACCCGTTCCCCGGCGGCCATGCGATCGAGCGGCACGCGCGCCGCGACGAGGGGGTGCACGCGCTCCAGGTCGAGCTCGCCCGCCGGCTTTACTGCGACGCGCCCTCGTTCACGCCTCGCCCCGAGGACGTCGCGCGCCTCCGCGGCTTCGCGCGCGGCGTCGTGGCCGCGCTCGCGGCCGCCGCGCGAGATCACGGCGCGACGACGCCGCACGAGGACGCCGCCGCCGCGCGATGACGGAGCCACCATGCGCGATGACGAAGCCGCGACGAAGCCGTGAAGAAGCCGCCATGCGCGATGACGAAGCCGCGACGAAGCCGTGAAGAGGCCGCCATCGCGCGATGACGAAGCCGCCATCGCACGATGACGCTGCACAATACCGCCCGCGCGGCGACGCGGCACGACCACGCGGTGCGCGCGTCGTCGGCGCTGCGCGGTCAGGCGCCGGACGCACACACGTGCGCGCTCATCCCACCGCCGGATCCCCTGTTTCGCGGCGCCGCCCGGCAGCAGCTGAGCGTTGACGCCGCGGCGCGATGCGCTGAGATTCCGCCGTCAACACTTAGGTCTGGGACGGGAGACTCTTGATGCGCCACGACGGTTTCACGCTCTCGTGCTCGGCGCTCGCCAGCGTCGCTTTCATCGGCTTCCGGGGCACCGAGCACGTCTCGCAGCCGTACGAGTTCGAGCTCTTCTTCTCCGTCCCCGCGAACACCGACGTGCGCAAGGCGGTGGGCGAGCGGGCGACCGTCCGCGCGAACCGCGGCCAGGGGAACGACCCGTTCGTGCTGCACGGGGTGATCGCGAGCGTGCGCCTCCTGCACCAGAACGCGGATCGGGCGCTGTACCAGGCGCTGCTCGTGCCGAAGCTCTGGCTCCTGCGCCACTTCTGGCGCAGCCACGTCTTCACGAACCAGGCCGTCAAGGAGTTCCTCTCGGCGACGCTCCAGAGCGGCGGGCTCGCGGCCAGCGAGTTCCGCTTCTCGATCGACGACGCCGACTACCCGGTCGAGGAGTTCGTCGCGCAGTACCGCGAGACGCAGCTCGCGTTCTTCCACCGGTGGCTCGAGCGCGAGGGGCTCTACTACTACTTCGAGCACCCCGAGGACGGGCCCGGCGAGGTGCTCGTCGTCGTGGACGACCGCGGGCTGCACGACGACTTCCCGGGCGGCGGCGCCGTGCGCTACGTGCCCCTCTTCGGCGAAGACGTGACCGCGCCGCCGGGCCTGCACCACCTCGAGCAGGACGTGCAGTGGCTCCCGAAGTCGGTCACCATCGCCGATTACAACTACTCGAACCCGTCCGCGTCGGTGAAGGGCGAGAGCAGCATCACCCAGAACGGGCTGGGCGCGATCCGCGAGTACGGCTACCGCGTCTTCATGCAGAGCGACGCCGAGCGCCTCGCGCAGGTGCGCGCGCAGTCGATCGGCTGCCGCGAGGTGACCTTGCGCGGCAGCGGCGACGTGCTCGGCCCCCGCGCCGGGTACCGGTTCTCGCTGGAGGACCAGCCGGGCGACGTCGGCGAGGAGTGGCTCGCGCTGGAGGTGCACCACACCGCGTCGATCGCCGGGATCACGCCCGAGATCGCGAAGCTCACGCGGCTCTCGGACAAGGACATCTACGGCGTGAAGCTGCTCGCGATCCCGGCCGACGTGCAGTTCCGCGCGCCGCAGACGACGCCGTGGCCGCGCATCTACGGGCTCGAGAACGCCGTGGTCTGCGGCCCCGCCGACAGCCAGTACGCCCAGATCGACGCCGACGGCCGCTACCTCGTGCGCTTCGAGTTCGACACGAGCGGCCTGCCCGACGCGCGCGTCTCGACGCGGGTGCGCATGATGCAGCCCCACGGCGGGACGACCGAGGGCTTCCACTTCCCGCTGCGCAAGGGGACCGAGGTGATGATCGCCTTCCTCGGCGGCGACCCGGACCGGCCGTTCATCGCCGGGGTCGTGCCGAACGCGCACCGGCCGAGCGTCGTCGGGGAGCGCAACCTCAGCCAGAACATCATCCGGACCGGCAGCGGCAACCAGCTCGTGCTCGAGGACGAGCAGGGCAAGGAGTTCATCTTCCTCCACACGCCGAACAACCGCACCGGCATCTACATGGGCACGCCGAGCGGCGGCCACTCGTCGGTCTACACGGGCGACGGCGAGACGCAGGTCGGCACGTTCCTGTCCCCCGAGAACGCCGACCCGGCGGTCGCGGGCAGCAGCCTCGTTGACGTCACGTTCAGCTACCTCGAGACGACGTGCGGCGACGGCGGGTCCTGGATCGGCGGCGACTCCTGGGAGAACGTCGGCGGGCAGAAGTTCAGCATGGTGGTGGGCGACCTCTGGGCGGGCGTCGGCGCGACGTACACGTTCCAGGTCACCGGCGCGGCGACGGAGACGTACTACGCGACGCGCACGACCACGATCAAGACGGGCCGCGTGGACACCGTGGAAGCCGGCGGCATGAAGCAGACGATCACCGACGGGATGCAGCTGACCATCACGAGCGGCGGGATGAAGCACGACGTCCACGGCACGTACGAGCAGACGATCGAGCCGGAGGGCTCGTCGACGGTGACCGGGCCGTGGACGCACAAGGTCACGGACCTGAGCTTCGACGACTACCAGAGCTGGAAGACCGAGGTCGCCACCACCTGGAACGGCCACTTCGGCGGCAACGTCGACCTGAAGAGCGACACGAGCTTCGTGATCAAGGCGCCGAGCGCGAAGATCACCGCCACCGACCTGAAGTGGGAGGTGCTCGGGCTGACGTTCGACCTCACGCCGAACAAGCACGAGCTCTACGTCTACAAGGGCGCGAGCGGCGTCCTCAAGACCGACCACGCCGCGCTCTACCAGACGCTGTACGGGCTCAAGCTCGAGCTCGTGGGGATCAAGCTCGACTACGTCGGGATGGACAAGAAGGCCGTCGGCCTCAAGATGAACCAGTTCGGCACCTACCTGAAGCAGAAGGCGATCGGCCTGATCCTCGCCGGGGTCATCGCGTACAACGCCGGCTTCACGAAGCTCTGAGCGCGGATGCGAGTCGTCAAACCCCTCAAGGTCCCGGCGCTCACGCGCGTCGTCGAGGTCGCGCGGCGCCTCAGGTTCCACGTGGGCGCGATGGTGGCGTTCCCCCTCGACGCGCCGCGCTCGCTCGTCGACGAGATGACGTTCTGGCAGGCCGCGACCCCGGAGCTCGGGAGCCTCCCGCTCGACGACGGCATCGCGAAGGCGCGCGGCGAGCTGCTCGTCGCGGGCCGGTGCTACGCCCCGGAGGGCCGCCGCGTCGCCGCGTCGTTCGTGCGCGCGCGGCTCGGCGCCGTCGACAAGCGCCTGGCCGTGCTGGGCGACCGGCACTGGACCGGCCACGGCTTCACGGAGCCGGAGCCGTTCGCGGAGATGCCCATCGACTGGGCGCACGCCCTCGGCGGGCCGAAGGACGCGGCGAACCCCTACGGCAAGGGGCTCGAGGAGGTCGAGCGCGGCGGGCAGCGCGTCCGGCCGCTGCCGAACGTGGAGCACTACGGCGCGCTGATCCGCTCGCCCGGCGACCGGCCGGGCCCGGCGTCCTTCCTCCCGATGGACGTGACGTTCGCCCAGCGCCGCGCCCGCGCGGGGACGTACGGCCCGGACTACGCCGAGAAGTGGGCGCCCGGCCTGCCGCCCGACGTGGATCCCGCCTTCTTCAACGTCGCGCCGAGCGATCAATGGAGCGCCGAGCCGCTGCGCGGCGACGAGGCGTTCGTCGTGGAGAACATGCACCCGACGCGCCCGCGCATCGAGGGCGCGCTCCCCGGCCTCGCCGCGCGCGTGCTCGTCACCCGCCGCGACGCGGGCGGGGAGGCGTTCGTGGAGCTGCCCGTCCGCTGCGACACGGTGTGGCTCTTCCCCTCGGCCAATTTCGGCGTGGTGATCTTCCACGGCTCGATGCCCGTGGCCGAGGACGACGCCGCGGACATCGTCGATCTCGTCGTCGCCTGCGAGGAGATCGGCCGCCCCCGGCCGATCGAGCACTACCGCGAGGCGCTCGCCCGGCGGATCGACAGGGACCGGGGCGCGATCGCGTCCCTCAGCGACAGCGATCTCATGCCGCCGCGCGAGTCGGGCGTCGTCGCGAACGTCGCCGGGCTCCAGATGATGCAGTGGATCAAGAGCGAGAACCTCGCCGCGCCGAACCTGCGGCGCGGCGCGGAGCGGGAGCGCGAGCGCCGCCGCGAGGAGCTCCTCGCCGACGGCATCGACCCCGCGCGCTACGGCCTCGACGGGCCGCTGCCGGAGGAGGAAGCGCCGCCGCCGGTCGACGATCTCGACGCGCTGGTCGTGTACCTGGACGCCGCGTCGCGGAAGATGAAGGAGGAGGAGGAGCGGGCCGCGCGCCTCAAGAAGGAGGCCGAGGAGCGCATGAAAGCGCGGGCCGCGGACATGGGCGTGTCCGAGGAGACGCTCCGGCGCGCCGAGAACGAGGACGAGCCGCCCGGCGGCCCGCCGAAGTTCTCGGCGCAGGCGCAGCTCCAGCAGTACGCCGAGCTGGCCGAGGCGGGGCGCCGCGGCGGCGTGCCCAACCTCGAGCTCGAGGCGATGCTCGCCGATCCGGCGTTCCACGAGCAGCTCTTGCGCCTGGAGCAGACGGCGCGCGAGGGCTACCGCGGCTCGGCGCACCTCCGGTCCGAGGCCCTGCCGATGACCGCCGAGGCCGCGCAGATGGCGCGCGTCGTCGTCGATGCGGCGCGCGAAGCGGGCGAGCCGCTCGACGAGCGCGACCTCACCGGCGCCGACTTCCGCGGGGTCGATCTGCGGGGGATGCGCTTCGTGCGCGCGTTCCTCGAGGGGGCCGACCTGCGCGGCTGCGACCTCTCGGGCGCGGTGCTCGAGGGCGCGGTGCTCGCGAGGGCCGACCTCACGGGCGCGAACCTCACGGGCGCGCGGCTCCGGGGCGCGAACCTGGGCAAGGCGAACCTCGAGGGCGCGGTGCTCGACGACGCCGACCTGACCGAGGCCGTCCTGATGGGCGCGAGGCTCGCCGGGGCGAGCCTGAAGCGGGCGCGGCTCGAGCGCGCGGACGTGCTCCAGGTGAGCTGGGCCGGCGTGGATCTCTCGGGCGCGGACCTCTCGCTCTGCTCGTTCGTCCAGACGAGCTTCGCCGACGCGAACCTCGCCGGGGCGAACCTCGAGCGGGCGACGCTGCTGGAGTGCTCGCTCGACGACGCGGACCTGTCGGGCGCGCGGCTGCACAAGACGTCGCTGATGAGCTGCACGGGGTCGCGGGCGCGCTTCGCGGGCGCGCGCTTCTCCGAGGGGGTCGCCGTCCACAAGAGCGGCCTGCCCGAGGCCGACTTCCGCGACGCGGTGCTCGACAGGACCTGCTTCCGGACGACCGACCTGCGCGGCGCGCGCTTCGATCGCGCCCAGATGACGATGACCGATCTCTCCGAGGCCGACGCGACGGGCGCGATCTTCGACCGCGCGGTCATGAAGAACGCCCTCCTGATCCGGACGAACCTCGACCGCGCCTCGCTCCGCGGGTGCAACCTGACGGAGGCGATCCTCTCGAAATCGCGCCTGGCGGGGGCCGACTTCACGGGCGCGCAGCTCTGCCGGGCCGATTTCAGCCGCGCGCGCGGGGACAGCCGGACGACGTTCGCCGAGGCGAGCGTCGACTTCGCCCGGTTCGACCGGCAGGCGGCGCCGGCTCCCGGAGGCGCGACATGAACCGCGACGAGGTGCTCGACAAGGTCCGCCACGGGGAGCCGATCCAGGCCGTGGACATCTCCGGGCTCGACCTGACGGGCGCGGATCTCTCGGGCGCGGTGTTCGACCGGGTCCGCATGCCCCGCGCGATGCGGGGCGCGCTCGTCAAGGAGTCGACGTTCGCGGAGTGCGACCTGTCGGGCGTGGACGCGGCGGGCGTGGACCTGCACCTGACGACCTTCTTCCGGAGCCGCCTCGACGGGGCGACGCTCTCGGGGGCGAGGCTCGTCGGCGCGAGCTTCGTCGAGTCGACGCTCGAGGGCGCGGCGCTGTCGGGCGCGGAGGCGCCCATCGCGACGTGGACGACGTGCTCGGTCGAGCGCGCCTCGTTCGAGGGGGCGAACCTCGACCGGGCGAACCTCGTCGAGGTCAGGGCCGACGGCGCCAATTTCTCTCGCGCCAACCTCGAGAAGGCGACGCTGTACAGGCTCGACCTGCGCACCGCGCTGCTCGACGGCGCGAACCTGACGCTCACGACGCTGGTCGAGGCCGCGCTGGGCGCGCGGGCGTTCCAGGGGATCAGGCTGTTCCGCACGCAGTTCATGCGCGGCAGCGTCGCGGGCTCCAGCTTCGCGGGCTGCGACGCGACGCAGTGCAACTTCACCGGCGTCGACGTGTCGGGCTGCGACTTCAGCGACGCGGTCCTGACGCAGGCGCTCTTCGGCGAGGCGAAGGCGGCGCAGGCGCGGTTCCCGCGGGCGAGGCTGAAGAACACGATCTTCGAGCGGGCCGCGCTCGCGGAGGCCGATTTCTCGGGCGCGGAGCTCGTCGAGGCGTACCTCGCGTTCGCCTCGTGCCCCGGCGCGCGCTTCGTCGGCGCGAAGCTCGCGTACGCGGACCTCTCGCACTGCGATCTGTCCGGCGCCGACTTCACGCAGGCGTCGATGTTCCGCGCGAAGCTGCACCGCGCCCGCCGCGACGGCGCGCGGCTGCCGGCCGGGGCAGGGTGGCTGGGCGACGACGAGAAGCTCGCCGCGCTCGAGGACTGGAAGCCGAAGCGCGGCGGCGAGCGAGACGAGCGTGGCGAGCGTGGCGAGCGCGACGCAGAGCGCCCGTGAGACGCGAGATGCCGTTGATTCCCCTCGAAAATTGCCAGAAACTGGCGCGGCGGCCTGCACGTCCCGAACGGGCGGAGCCGGGCCGAGGAGATCCGAGATGCAGAGCACGGCGGCCCGCGAGCCCCTGACGGTGGCACACGACGACAGCGCGCAGGACGACCTCCTGGCCGCGGTGGATCTGCCGCCGGTGGAGGCGGCGCCGCGGCGCGCGCCGTCGCTCGAGACGGGCGTCGTCCGGGGCACGGCGTCGGGGCTCCTGGTCGAGCTCGGCGGCGGCCCGGTGATCGCGCGGCGCGCGAAGAGCTGCCTCGTGGCGCCGGACGCGGGGGATCGGGTGCTCTGCGCGACGGACGGGGATCAGGTGTTCGTCCTCGCGGTGCTCGAGGGCGAGGCCGGCGCGACGACGCGGGTGGTCGCCGAGGGCGACCTGAAGGTGCAGGCGACGGGGCGCCTCGCGCTCGGCGCGGGGGACCAGATCGAGATCGCCGCCGCCCGGGAGGTGGGGCTGTTCGCGGGCAAGCTCCAGGTCCGCGCGCAGGCGGCGGCCGCCGCGATCGAGGAGCTCGGGCTGGTGGGCGGGTCGCTCGAGGCGCACCTCCAGAAGGCGGTCGTCGTGGCCGAGCGCATGGAAGCGCGCGCAGGCCGCCTCGTGCAGCGGGCGAAGCAGGCGTTCCGCTTCGTCGAGGCGCTCGAGCAGGTGCGCGCGGGGGTCTTCGACCTGCGCGCGGAGGGGCTCGCGGCCGTCCGCGGGGAGAACACGATCGTCGCCGCGCGGACGCTCGCGAAGCTCGACGGCGAGCAGGTGAAGATCGGCTGAGGGCCCGCGCCGCGGGGCGCCGCGGACGCTGGCAAGGACGAGGGGTGAAGCGATGCTCGCGAAGACGACCGCAGGGGGGATGTGCTTGGCGTTCCCCGACGTGTGTTTGACCCCCACGCCGGCGCCGGTGCCGATCCCGTACCCGAACATCTCGCTGCACCCGATGAGCGTGCTGTTCGTGCCGAACGTGCTGGTCACGTGCGCGCCGGCGCACAACATGCTGACCGTCGCGCCGCTCACGATGGGGGACAACCCGGGCGTCGCGCTCGGCGTCGCGTCCGGGATGGTGATGGGCCCGTCGCGCAACATCACCGCGGCCTTCACGGTGATCGTCGGCTGCGCGCCGATGACGCGCCTGACGAGCCTCTCGCTGCAGAACAGCACGAACACGGTGGGCATGGCGATCGTGCCGAGCGTCACCACGGTGGTCGTGCTCTCCCCGTGAGCGGCGCGCGCCCCCTGCCCGCGATGGAAGCGTCCTCGTCCGAGAGGCGCCCGCTCGCCGAGGCGCTGGCGAAGCTCGACGCGGCGATGCGCCCGCTGCGGGGCAGCAGCGCCGATCCGGAGCGGCGCCGCGTGGCGGCCCGGCTCGCGGACCTGGCGCGCTGCGAGGACGACGAGCTCGCGGCGTTCTCGAGCCGGCACCTGCCTGGCCGCGCGGTGGACGAGCCGGCGCTGCGGGCCGCGCGCGAGATGATCCTGGCGATCGGCCGGGTCCTCGGCCCGGACGGCGAGAGCGCCGAGGCGATGGGCGCGCTTCAGGACGCGCGCCGCGCGCTCGACGAGCGGCTGGCCGAGGCGAAGCGGGCCGCTGCGCAGCGCGAGGCCGAGGCCGCCGCTGCCACGACGGGCGCGCCGGCGCTGGTCGAGGCGTCGGGGCCGCACTCGTGGCCGGGCGGGGGATTGCCCTTCGTGGCGGCGCCTGCGTCGGTGGCGGCACCCCCGCCGATGAGCCTGGCTGCGCTGGCCGCGGTGCCCGCGCCTGCGTCGGTGCCTGCGCCTGCGCCGGTGGCGGTGCCTGCGCCGGTGGCGGTGCCTGCGCCGGTGGCGGTGCCTGCGCCGGTGGCGGTGCCTGCGCCGGTGGCGGTGCCCCCGCCGATGGCTGTGCCCCCGCCGATGGCTGTGCCCCCGCCGATGGCCGTGCGCGAGGCGGAGGATGCTGGTGCCGTGACGAGCGCGCCGGCGCTGGTCGAGGCGTCGGGGCCGCTGTCACGGCCGGGCGGGGGACTGCCCTTCGCGCCGGTGGCCGCGCCTGCGCCGGTGGCGGTGCCTGCGCCGGTAGCCGCGCCCGCGCCGGTAGCCGCGCCCGCGCCTGCGTCCGAGTCCGCGCCGGTTTCTCGGACGGAGCCGCCGGTTTCCCGGACGGAGCCGCCGTCTTCCGCGACGGAGCCGCCGTCCTCTCGGATCGAGCCGCCCGTGGGGAGCGAGCGGCCCAGGCCGTTCAGCAAGACGCTCCCCGAGACGGGCCGGCTCGTCGGCCCGGCGCTGCCCTTCATCCAGGTGGCGTCCGAGGAGCGCCCGCGGCCGTCCGTAGCGCGCTTCGACGCGGCCCTCCCTTTCCAGCCCGTCGCGAGCGACGGGACGCCGCCGCGCGAGCCTCCCCCGGCGGCGGCGCACCCCGGCCCCGCGTCGGTGTCGCCCCACCACGAGCGCCCTCCCGTGGCTGCAGGCCCGAGCGCCCCGCCGGCCTCGGCGCCGAGCGTCCCGCCCGCGGCCACGCCGAGCATCTCGCCCGCGGCCACGCCGAGCGTCCCGCCCGCGGCCACGCCGAGCATCCCGCCCGCGGCCACGCCGAGCATCCCGCCCGCGGCCACGCCGAGCATCCCGCCCGCGGCCACGCCGAGCATCCCGCCCGCGGCCACGCCGAGCATCCCGCCCGCGGCCACGCCGGGCGCCCACCCGCCCCCCGCGCAGAGCGTCCCGCCGCCGTCCGCGCCGGCGCCTGCGAGCGTCGGGGATCCGCTCAGCATGCGCTCGCCGCCGCCGCTCACGCTCAACCAGTACGCCGGCCTCGTCGTCGCCTGCGAACTGTACCCCGCCTACATCGAGAGCACGCACGCGCGGTACGGCGTCCCGACCCCCGCCGCGCGCGCCGCGCTCGACGCCTTCTGGGCCGCCCGCCTTGCCGCCGATCCCGCGCTCGCCCAGCGCTGGCCGGAGCTCTGCGAGGCGGCGCGCAGGTACTTCCTGCGATCGCGCTGAGCGCCTGCGCCGCAGCGCGGCGCCTCGCGAGGAATCGGCATGATTCGTCGTGTGCACGTATCGCCATGTTTCCTCGCGTGGACGCATCGCCATGCGCGGAAGGCGCAAGAGGGGAAACGACGTGCGCAAGAAGAACTCTGAGAATGTACCGCTCCAGAATGACGCCAGGAAGAGATAGCCTCTCTTTCTTTCTTGGGCCTTTGCGGTGTCTCTCTTCCTCTTCGGGCGGCTCGCGACTGCTAGTTCCAGCCACCAGGAGCCCGGCCATGGATCCGGGGAGAGAGTTCAACGCAAAGGGGCAAAAGCGCGAAGGGACAAATATTACGTATTGCGCCTTCGATCTCTGCATCTTTGCATTGAAGCTTCTCTTCGCTCGCGAGGCAGATCTCTGGCGGGACTGTTCCGCGGGGGCGAACCGTCTCGAACCGTCGGATGCCCCGGCATGTGGGGAGAGCGTGATGACGGATCGCACCGATGGCGGCGCGCCAACGTGCGCGGAGCCCGCGACGCCAGCGGCGCTCCCGCACCTTCTCGCTTGCCTCGGACGACCGCGAGGGGTATCTCGTAGCAATGCCCAAGGACGCCAGGGTGTTCGTTTTCGATCATATTTCGGTCGGTGTCGAGAACCTCGAGCGTGCTACGTCGTTCTACGACGCCTGTCTCGCGCCGCTCGGTTATGTCCGGCTTTGGCAAAACGCCCGTAGCGCGGGGTACGGACCCGAGGGATACGAAGCTGAGGCGCCCTTCGCCATCGTCGCGTCCGGTCCTGAGGCGAAGCCTCCCGGTCGGGGCTTCCACCTCGCCTTTGCCGCCCCGAGTCGCGAGGCGGTCGATCGTTTCCATGCGGAGGCACTCAGCAAGGGTGGTGTCGATGAGGGACCGCCCGGCGTTCGCGAGAACTACGATCCCGGTTACTACGCGTCGTTCGTTCGCGACCTCGACGGCCACCGGCTGGAGGCGGTAGTGCACGAACATTGACCGTGCGGCCGTCGACCTGCTCGATCGCCGTGGTGATATCGTCCAACCGCCCATGACGTGTAGTCGCACGCAACGGGGGCTGCCGAACAAGCCGCTACTCCTGGTGCGGCTGTCGCTCAAGCGCGCCTTCGCTGACGGGACTGTCGCGGTGGACATGGATCCGCTCTCGCTCTTGTGCCGCCTCGCGGCCAGCGTTCCGCCGCCGCGCTTTCGACCCAGGACCGAGCCATCACGACGCTCGCGGTCCCACCCTTTCGGTTGGCTGCGCTACGCTTCTTCGCGCTGCGATCCGGCTTCTTTTACCTACGCGCCGAGGCGCCGCGCCCCGCCGCGATCGAGCTGCTGCCGAGGTGCGCCACGAGCCACCTACCCCGAGGCCCGCAGGGCCGACTTCTGATGACCTACAAGTTCCTCACGCAAGCTGTGCGGTGGTAGCGGCTAAATCGCTCGTGGCGCTTGGGAGGTATGGGGTCAACGCCGGGACTTGATTACCTCATAGAGGGCGGTCCAGTTGTCGGTGCCGCGGCCGGCGGCGATCGTCCGGTCGTAGTGCGACTTGACCGCCTTGGGCACGTCGACGTCGACGCCGAGCGTCTCGCTGGTGCGCACGATGTGATCGGCGGTGGCGCCCATCATCAGCACGGTGCTCAGGTCGCCGGGGTGCACGCCGGTCTCCAGGCTCTTGGCCAGCTCTTGCCCGCCTGCCAGCATCACCGGGATGCCGGTGAACGTGTCGAGCGCGTCGGGCAGGAAGTCGCCCACCGGCACGCCCGCCGCGCTCACCAGCGCCGCCGCCTGGAGGAGTCCCGACAGCGCGGTGAGGAAGACGGTCAGCTGCGCTTGGTACCACAGCTGGGCCAGACCGGGATCCTTGCCGACGTAGCGCGGTGCGCCGAGGAGTCGGAGCACCGACTCGTGCTCCCGAAGCAGCGCCTCTGGACCGCTGTAGTACACATACGCGGCCTCGGTGCCGACCATCGGGGCGGGCACCATCACGCCGCCGGTCAGGAAGCTGGCGCCGTGCTTGGCGGCCCACGCCGTAGCCTCACGCGAGGCCTCCGGTGTATCGGAGCTGAGGTTGACGAGCACTTTGCCGGCCAGCGCGCCGGTGGAACCACCGAGGATGTCGTACATCGCCGGGTAGTCGGTGAGGCTGAGGATGATCAGCTCGCTGGCCACAAGGGCGTCGGCCGGCGTGGGTGCCAGCGTGGCTCCCGCAGTGACGAGCTCAGCGGCCCGGCTCGGCGTGCGGTTCCATACCGTCACGGGGTGCCCGGCGTTCATCAGCGTGGTCACCATCGCTCGACCCATCGGGCCGAGGCCGATGACGGTCACCGGGGCGAGATCGTGAGATGAGTTCATCGGGTGCTCCTCAATTCTTCGAAGATGCGGGCGAAGCCTTCCTTGCCGTGCCCGGCGGCGATCTGGCGGCGGATCATCTGGTGCACCGGTTGCAGCACCTCGGCGCTCACGCCCTGCTCGGTGCTCGCCGCGACGAGCTTGGTGAGGTCGGAGAACTCCAGACTTTGCTGGCCCTCGCCCGCGTAGTCCTTGGCGTCGATTGTGGCGGCGAACCCGGCGAACGCGCCCGTCATGGCGGCAAGGAACGGGGTGGCGCGGGCGGCGAACTCGGTCGCCGACACGCCCTCGGAGCCGACCATCGCCGCGCCGTGCAGGAAGCCGGCGAACATCGCGTACATGCCGGCGAGCATCGCCAGGTCGTAGAGCGAGGCCATGCCGGCGTCGGACCCAAAGTAGGTGCTCTTACCCCACAAGTCGAGCAGCGCCCGGTGTGCGTCGAACGCGGTCTGCGAGCCGCTGTAGAGGATCGAGGAACCCGGGCCGCCAATCATCTCGGGGACGGCCATGATCCCGCCGTCGAGGTAGTCGATGCCATGGGACGCCGACCACGCCGCCAGCTCACGAGCCTGGTTCGGCGTGGTGGTTGTGAGGTTCACGAGGGTGCGCCCGCGCAGGCTCCCTGCGGTCGGGCCGAGCACCTCGTGGACCGAGGCGTGGTCGAACAGGCAGGCGACGATGAGGGGGCTGGCGGAGACGGCAGACTCGGCGGAGCCCGCTGCGGTAGCGCCGCGAGCGACGAGCGGCCGTGCCCTGGCGGGCGAGCGGTTCCAGACGGTGGTGGGGTGCCCGGCGTCGATCAGCGCGGCAGCGAGAGCGGAACCCATCGCGCCGAGGCCGAGCACCGTCGTCGGGGTGGTGTTGTTTCTCATGCCAAGCCATCATTGGCTCGCACCGCCGAGCTGACAAGTACCTACTTTTTTGTTTGATACACACCTTTTGGTAAGGATCGAGCGGGCGCAGTCATGACGCAAAGGAGTTCGATGGCAACGACAGCGAGACGTGGTCCGTACATCTGCGGCATCGACGCCGCGATGGACGTGGTGTCAGGCAAGTGGAAATCGCTGATCCTGTGGGAGCTGAACAATCACGGCACCCGCCGCTTCGGCGAACTGAAGAGTGGCCTGCCGGGCGTCAGCGAGAAGATGCTCATCCAGCACCTGCGCGAGATGGAGGAGGACGGACTGATCCATCGCGAGGTGTACCGCGAGGTGCCACCCAAGGTCGAGTACTCGCTCACCGAGCACGGCCGCACGCTCAATGAAGCCCTCCGCCCGCTGGGCGCCTGGGGCACCGAGCGGATGAAGCGCCTCAAGGCCGGCCAGCGATGATCCCGCCGGGATCTGGGCAAGAGGGCTCGGAGAGACCACGAGCGCTTCGACGTCGCCGGGGATGCCAACGAACTAAGCGGCCGCTCTGAAGGGCGGCTGTCCATCCCACCGTACAGCCCGCATCCCTCCTGGAAAAGCGACGCTGTATCAGCAACTTATCCATGCATCGACGATGAGGCAGCCCTGAGGTCAAGGGCTTGAGCGCTCTCCTTGCGCGGCTGGCCGGCTTCGGCTCGGCAGCCGCGGCGCTCGGCGTCGTCAGTGCAGGTCGTTTCGGTATGGGCGTCTCCCTTCGCCCTGATCGGGCGTCGTTCCGCTTCTTGTGCCGCAGGATCGTGTGCGCAGCCTGCGTCAGCAGCGCGCGCAGATAGGCGTTGCCTTGCTTGGTGATCGAGCCCAGTCGCCGCTTGTCGCGCCCCCCGGAGGTGTCCTCCAAGGGGACCAGGCCGAGATAGGAGGCGAGCTGGTGGGCCGACGGAGCGCGCCGTGATGAACCGCGTTCTCCAGCAGCGGCTGCAGCAGCAATGCCGGAAGGACGCAGTCCTCCGCCGAGCGGCCCACGTCCCACTCGAACGCGAGCCGCCCGACGTGCCGAGACTCCAGGAGCCGAGCGAAGCCCCGGAGCCAGCTCACTTCCTCGCGCACCGTGTGATGGTGGCGTCGCGACTCCTGCATGGCGTCTCGCAGCGGGTCCCCGAGCGTCCTCGCCGGGCCCGGCGGCGCCCGTCTTGCGGATCGCCTCGAGCCGGCTGAGCGTCCACAGGAGCGCGGCCGCCGCCGGCGTGGGCAAGCGGCTCGCGATGCCGCGGTCCCCTCGACAGCGAGCGACGGGGCGGCAGAGGGCGGCCCGTTGGACCCGCGTTGGGCCACGTCGGAGCCGCCCTCGGCGGTGAAACCGGCGGAGGCTATTGGAATCACTAAGATTTCTGACGACAGCCCCTCTCCGACCGGGAATCCGGGAATTCCTGGCGGGACTGTTCCGCGGGGGCGAACCGTCGCGATCCGTCGCATCCCGGGGGATTTGGGGAGGGCGTGACGACGGATCGCAGCCCGTCGGGCGGAATGGGCCCAACCCGGGCCCAACGGCCAAACCCCGGGCTTGGGGAGCTCGCCGTGACCGAGCCGTCCCGTCGGGCTGCGGTGGTCGCCTCGCTCGCCAGCACCATGAGCTGCGCCGTCACCCTGGGGGATGAGGTGGGCGCCCGGGTCGTTCACGAGGCGATCGGCCGGCTGCTCAGGCTGCCGGTCGCAGCGGAGGGGTGAGCAGGCCTGGGCCGAACGTCGAGCCCGCCGCTCGCGTGGACTCCGATCAGTGTAACGGTTGCCACGGGGAGGCGTCCGAAGCGTTGGCGGAGCTGAAGGAGGAGCGTTCCCCGCTTGCCGAGGATCTCACCCTCTTGACGTTCCTCCCGAAGTCCCTGGTCTCGTCCCTCTCGCCTGAGCATCTCCGCCGTCGTCATGATCTCCTCCGTGGCCTCCCGACCCAGTCTCAAGACAGTCGAACATGGCGTCGAAGAGCGCCTTGGGGTGATGCCGCCGATTAGTGACGTGCGCCGTACTTTCGGCGGCTTACGTCGTGGCAGTCGCGGTACTTCCGACCGCTGTTGCACGGACATGGCGCATTCGGCTTTGCGGGTGGTACGTACATGGGCACTTCCCTACCATCCGGGCCGAACCCTTTGATGCGCATGCCCGCGCTGTTCCACGACCCGTCTGGGTGCGCAAAGGCGATGTCGGGTCCCGGCTCCGTCAGGCATACCTTTCGAGCGTGATAATACGATGGGACCAGCCCGGGCTTGTCTCGCCAAAGAATACAAGAGAGCAGTTGCTCCCCGATGGCGCCCTGTGCGCGAGGGCGGTTGGCGAGCTCACGCATCAGGGCTACGGCGCGTCCAATGACGTGCTCCGGCGGCAGACGGCGCGCGAGCAACTCGCGAACGGGTCGCAGCACCTCCACTCCCCAAGGGAAGATTCCAGCCGGAATCACCCACTGGTGATCCTCGGGTAGTTCCGGCGGCTCGTTCATGCACGCGATGGTGAATTCGTCATTAGGTTTCTCCAGCGCACCATTCTCGAAGTTGCTCACGAGCGCCACCGCTCCGAGTGGCGGCGTCCCGTCCACGTAGTACATGTAAGCCGAGAAGATGAACGTCGTGCGCCGCGAAGCCGCGGCTACCCTCTGTATGTCGGGGCACGTCCGGAAGTGCGCGGTCGCACGCTCAGAAAAACGCTGCAAGATGCCGCCTAGGCTGTAGTCGGGTTGCCCGCACGCCGACAAGGTCTGCCGCAGCCACCTGCGCATGTTGAGACTTCCCGCTTCGGCGAGGCCGGTGAAGCTCACCAGGGCCCATCCGTAGGAAACTATAGAGCTCTCGCCCGTGTCAAGCCCCGCGGGAACGGCGCCGGGCGAGCCGTCTATCGCGCATCAAACACCCGCTCGCCCCGTCGCAGGGCCCGCGCGCCGTGCATTGGGTGCAGCTCTGGCTCGACGACCGCGACGTGCGTTCGCCATGACGGGCTCGGGCCGGGTGCCCGCCTACGCCGCGTCGAACCCGAACGCCATCTCACAAGCGGGATCTTCGGCGGAGGAATCAAAGCCGCGAGCCGGGCCATGAACTCCATTGGACTCATGACGCGGTCAGTGCGTCCCCGCCGGGGTGTCTTCAGCAAGGACGCAATGCGTCCATCGGGCAGGAGCTCGATTCGATCGAGTGCGAAGGCCGAGCGGGAGCAGTACCGCACGAGCCTCTCGCGCGCGGATCGTCGACCGCCGTCATCCGCTGCGATGCGCACCGCGCAAGTACGCTCACAGAGCGCGGTGAGGAAGCGGGCGATGCTGCTCGGCTCGGTGATCATCGCGACAAGCTTCATCCTCCCCTTGCAGCTCGGGCACTCGAGCACGTCTCGAGAAAGAGCACGTGCAGGTATGGATTCAATCCGAGGTCGCTGGACGTGCGTTGCACGGCCGTCACGGAGCCGGTCTTGGCCGCTCCGCGCGCGCCGCGGCGCACGGCGACCCGGGCCGTTATCCGCCGTCCTTCTCCGTGAAGCCGAGCACGCGCATGCCGAACGAGGCCGCGAGGAGGATCGCCGCCTCGAGCGGGATGCGGGCGTCCTTCACGTTGTTCTTCGCCGGGTCGATGAACAGATCCTGGGATCGAGGGAACTGCGCGTTTCGAAGGTCGCAGTCCTCGAAGCGCGTCCCCGCGAAGCGGCACTCCTCGAACACCGCCCCGGAGAGGTCCGTCGCGGCGAAGACCGACTCGGTGATCGCGCACCGCTCGAAGCGCGTCTTGCGCAGCGCGAGCGAATCCATGATGACATACCGCAAGTCGCAATCCTCGAACGACACGTCGGGGTATTTCGCGATGTTCGTCCAGTCGACGCCCAGCAGCTTGCAGGAGTTGAACGCCACGCCGCGCAGCGAGAGCATGGTGAGGTCGGCCTTGGTCAAATCACAGCTCTCGAAGACACAGTCCTCGAGCCGAGCGCGCGTCCAGCGGCTCTCGCCGAGCTTCGAACGCCGGAACACGCAACCGCAAAAATCTCGGCCGCTCAGGTCCGCTCGTTCCAGGGTGAGCCCATCGAACGTCTCACCGTCGAAGGAGTCCTTCCCTTCGAACGGATCCAGCTTCCCTGGAGAGATTTCTCCACCGCCGCCAGCGCCGGGCTTGGGCTTATCTCCGCTGATCGATCGTCCTCGTCCGGCCATTCCCTGCTCCAGTCCACCAAACGATTTCAGACATGGTGTCATCGTTTGGTGGTGGGTGTCAAGGCGCTCACCCGGCGCGGAACTCGGTCGTGCGGTGGTTGAACGGCCGTGGCCGCCGAGCGCGTCGCCTGTGACCACGCGCGCGCTCGGCGGGGACCCGGCGCGGCTCAGGAGAAGCCGTCGATGGCCGCGTTCAGCGTGGCGCTGGGCCGCATCGCGGCGAACGTCTTCTGATCGTCGAAGTGGTAGTAGCCGCCGAGGTCGACGGGCTTGCCCTGCGCGCCGAGCAGCTCGCCGTCGATCTTGGACTCGTTGTCCGTCAGGGTCTGGGCGAGCTTGCCGAGCCTGGCCGCCAGCTCCTCGTCCTCGGTCTGCTTGGCGAGGGACTGCGCCCAGTAGAGCGCTAGGTAGAAGTGGCTGCCGCGGTTGTCGATCTCGCCGACCTTGCGCGCCGGGCTCTTGTTGTTCTCGAGGAGCAGGCCGATCGCCGTGTCCAGCGCCTTGGCGAGCACCTTGGCCTTGGCGTTGTTGGTCTTGTTGGCAAGGTCCTCGATCGAGACCTGAAGCGCCAGGAACTCACCGAGCGAGTCCCAGCGCAGGTAGTTCTCTTTCTGCAGCTGCTGGACGTGCTTCGGCGCCGAGCCGCCGGCGCCGGTCTCGTAGAGGCCGCCGCCGGCCAAGAGCGGCACGATGGAGAGCATCTTGGCGCTGGTGCCCAACTCGAGGATCGGGAACAGGTCCGTCAGGTAGTCGCGCAGCACGTTGCCGGTGAGCCTGATGGTGTCCTTGCCCTCCTTCATGCGGCCGAGCGGATAGGAAACCATAGTGCTCTCGCCCGTGTCAAGCCCCGCGGGAACGGCGCCGGGCGAGCCGTCTATCGCGCATCAAACACCCGCTCGCCCCGTCGCAGGGCCCGCGCGCCGTGCATTGGGTGCAGCTCTGGCTCGACGACCGCGACGTGCGTTCGCCATGACGGGCTCGGGCCGGGTGCCCGCCTACGCCGCGTCGAACCCGAACGCCATCGGTTCCCACGTTGGATCGCGCGCGGGTGCTGCCGTTCGGGGCTGCGAGGGCAAGTTCAGATGATCGAGGATGCGGCGCACCACCGCTGAGTCGGTGATCGTGGAAAGCACGCGCATCCTCCGTTCGCATCTCGGGAAGCGGAGCGCATCGAAGCCGAACGAACGCTTCATGAGCACGGCCCACTCGACGTAGCGCGACGTTGCGAACAACTCCCTTTCGAGCAGCCGCCCCCAGTGCAAGGCCGAGATCAGGGTCGGCTCAACTCGCACCGTGGGCTCGGCATGCGCGAGCGACCTCGCTGAGAGCGCCGGCGGAGCGCACGGCGACGCGGGCGCGGCGGGCGCGGGCGCGGCGGGCAGAGGCGCGTGCCCCGCGCACGGCTCAGACTTCGCGGCGCGGGCCGGAGGTTTGGGTGTCACGAGAGAGCGCCACGACGAGCGAGGCGCGAACACGCCATGGTATCTCACAAGCGGGATCTTCGGCGGAGGAATCAAAGCCGCGAGCCGGGCCATGAACTCCATTGGACTCATGACGCGGTCAGTGCGTCCCCGCCGAGGTGTCTTCAGCAAGGACGCAATGCGTCCATCGGGCAGGAGCTCGATTCGATTAATTCAAGGTTGGGCTGGCAGAGTGCGGGCACGCAGGCACGAGCCCGAAACAGGCGGCAGCGCATCAAGGGGCCCGACGACAGGGCGGCGAGCGAAGGAGAATCCCGCGGCGCTGCGCCGCCAGGCCAGGCGCCGACCCCGATCGGTGATGCCGCGGGCCCTTAAACGCGGGCGACGCGACGGCGGAGGGCGCCCCGTTGGGCCACACCAGAGCCGCCCTCGGCGGCGAAACAGGCGGAAACCATGAGAATCGCTACTGTTTCCGGCAACCGCTCGTCATCGACCGGTTTTTCTGGCGGGATTTCTGACCCGGGGAATTGGTGGCGTTCACCTGGCGCGGCCCGAGCACGCCCGGATGAGCTCGGCCACGAGCGGCGGCAGCTGACCGGCGAGCGCGGCGCGCTCCGGCTGGAACAGCGTGGCGACGAAGAACGGATGCCCGTCCAGCTCCACGGCGCGCACGTCGCCGGCGTCGTCCTCCGCGCTGACGCGCAGCGGCCCCGAGACCAGCGCGGCCTGGAACTCCGGGTTCAGGCCGTAGCGGCAGCGGTATCCTTCGGTGGCCTCGGCGCGGCCGTACGCCTGCGCGATGCGGCTGCCGGCGCGGAAACGAACCGTGCCGGCGGCCTCCACGAGCGCGCATTCAAGCGGCGCGATCACCGCGCGCCGCGCCTCCGGCGCCGTCTCCGCGTGCTCGGCGTCCGACCAGCCCAGCACGTGGCGCGCGTATTCGACGATCGCGTGCTGGAAGCCGCCGCAGGTGCCGAGGAACGGGCGCCGCTGCTCGCGGGCGAAGCGGATCGCCCGCAGCGCGCCGTCCATGCTCCGGTACGGGCTGGCCGGCACGCACCAGAGGGCGTCGTAGCGCGCCACCCGCGACGCGTCGACAACCTCCTCGGTCGGCACCCACGCGAACGCGAGCGGCGCCGCCAGCGCCTCCCCCGCGAGCCGCAGCGCCACCGGGATGGCCCGGTGGGCCGTCACCGCGTCGTCGCGATCACCGACGAGCCCCACCTGAATTGTCGACGTCATGCGCCGCACTCTAGCGTGCTCGGCGCCGCCGCAGAACTCGAGCGCTCCTCGATACCGCCGATTCTCCGCGGCGGCGCGCCGGGCCGCGGCGGCCGGGTTCCGGCGGAGCGCGCCGCCTCAGGGCGTGCTCTGGGGATCGGCCGGATCGCTGCCCGCCGAGGTCTCGTCGCCGTCGAGGTGCCCGTCGAGATCGCGGTCGACCCCCATGCGCTCGCCGGATCCCGGCGGCGCGCAGGTGTAGGTCAGCGCGCTGCCGGGCAGGGCGACCAGCAACCGCAGCAGCGCGTCCGGCACGGCGCCGAGCGACTGCCGGTCGGCCGCGAAGTGGCCGCCGCCGAGGTAGAGGAACCCGAACTCCTGCTGCGCGATCCGGCCCTTCGCGATGAGATCGCACTCGCCGGCGTCCGCGCGTTCGATGAGGAGATCGATGCGCCCCTCGACCGCGGCGTAGGTGCTCGCGGTGAGCGTCGTCTGCTGCCCGACGATCGGCGCGAGGTTCGAGTCGAAGGCCAGCATGAACTGCTCCATGTCCCGCTTGAGCTGAGCGTTCTCGGGGGTCACCGGGAGGCCGACGGGGTTGCCCTCGAACTGGTCGAACCCGCTGTTGAAGCGGAACAGGTCCGGGAAAGCGCCGTCGTGGTTGAAGCCGAAGCCGCGCACCTGATCGCCGAGGAACGGATCGGGGCCGTGCGAGAGGGTGGTGAAGGCCGCGCCGAACATCCCGACCTTCTGGTACTGGTTGCGGAGGTGCGGGACCTTGAAGAACTGCGGATCCGGTGAGACCGCCGCGCGTCCGTCGGTCCCGAAGAAGCCGGCGAAGACGCCCTCCGACGGGTTTGCGCCGGGATCGAGCCGGTGGCAGCTCTCGCACGAGCCCGTCGGCGCGACGACGGTGTTCATGAAGGTGTCGCGCCCGCTCTGCTGAGCCGGGGTGAGCGAGTTGTCGAGGTTGCGGATCGGGTTGGGCGGGTAGGTGACCTGGAGGATGAAGTCGGTGAAGGCCTGCATCTCCGGGTCGCCGAGCTCCGCGTGCCGCCCGAGCAGGTCCATGAACGCGGGGTTGAACTTCTTGAACGCCGCCTCCTCGTCGAAGCCGCCCTCGTCCGGCTGCGACGTGGGCTCGGCGTTGCCGCCGGTGCGGTCGCCGCGCCAGTGCATGGGGCCGTGGTTGTCCATGCCGCGCAGGCTCTGCGTCACCATCGGCCCCTTCATCGGGTGGAAATCGGGGTCCTCGCCGAAGAACCCGTCGTCGCCGAACCCGGCGCCGGGGATGGGCGGGACGACCAGCGTGGGATTGTTGACCACCGAGCCGTCCGGGTTGCCGAGGTCCCAGGCGAGGCTGTCGAAATCGCCGAAGACATGGCAGCTCCCGCAGGACGAGTCCCCGTGGCTCGAGCTCATCCGGGCGTCGTAGAGGAACGGCCGCCCCGCGACGACGCTCGGCGGCTCGGGGTTGTAGAGGGGCAGGTGCGCGATCTCCTCGCGCGCGGCGGTGTCGATCACGGAGATCGCGTTGTCGAAGCGGGTCATCACGTACATGCGCTTGCGGGCCTGGTCGAGCGCCATCCCGGTCGGCCCGCCGCCGGTGAGCGGGATCTGCGCGGCCGTGCTCGGCGTGAAGGTGTCGCCCTCGAGCGCGGCGGTGTCGTAGACGCCGATCTTCGAGGAGCCGAACGCGGCGACGTACAGCGTCTTGCCGTCGCCGCTCACCGCCATGCCGAGCGGCTGCGCGAGGCTCTTCTCGTTCTCGTCGTTCGGGAGCGGGGCGCAGCAAGCGTCGTAATCGATGTGCTTGTTGAGGTGCCGCGGGGCGACGCCGGCGGAGCTCAGCACCGTGATCCGGCTCTCGTGCAGGTGGCCGCGCAGGCTGCTGCCGGCGAAGATGCCCGGCCCCTCGAAGCGGAGGTCGTTGCGCGCCTCGGTGTTGCTGACATACACCTTCCCGCTCACCGGGTTCACGGCCATGTTGAAGAGGATGGTGCCGACGCCGGTGTAGAAGCCGCTCGAGCCAGGGAGCTGCGCCGGCGGATTGGCCTTGGCGTCGATGACGAAGACGTCCTTGTCCGGCAGCGACAGCCGCAGCTTGTCGTCCCAGGGGCGGCTCAGCTCATCGACCCAGTGCTCGCCGTCGAACTTGACGATGAGCCCCACCTCGGGCCTCGGGACCCCCTCGAAGTTCGTCGTCGGGCCGGGCAGCCCGCCGGCCTCCTCGCCCCCGTCGGGAACGAGGGAGTCGTGGACGATGGTGGTGCGGTTGCCCGAGTGGAACGCGGCCGCGTAGACGCGGGACCCGTCGGGCGTCGCCGCCAGCGCGCGGGGCGTGTCGCCGAACAGGGTGACGATGGTGAGCGGGTCGCCGCCGAGCGAGGCGCCGAGGCTCGCGGCGTCGAAGACCCACACGTCGGCGCGGCCGACCCCGGGCGTCGTGAGCTGCGGGTCGTGAGGGATGTTTTGCCCTCGGTGGGCCGTGGTGATGAAGGCGCGCCGCTTGTTCCGGCCGGCGAAGACGATATCGCGCGGCTCGTCGCCCACGAGCAGGGTGCGCACGACGGCGCCGCGGTACCCGAGCGGGCCGAGGCGCACCACGCTCACGCTGTCGGACAGGTGGTTGACGACCCAGACCTCCTCGTCGCTGCGCGCCGCGACCGCGACCGGCTCGAGCCCGACGGGGATCGAGGCGCGGTGGGCCAGGCCGCCCGCGTTGACGGCAAAGACCTCCAGGCGGTTGTCCGGGGTGTTGACGGCGAAGAGCAGCTTGCCGTTCGGCGAGAGCGCGAGCGGACGGACCTGCCCGCTCTCGAACAGCCGGTAGGACGGAGCGGCGATGGCCTCCGGGCCCGACGACACGCCGGCGAACAGGGTCGCGGCGAAGGCAACCCTGGAGAGGGCACGGCCAATGCCGCGCCTCGAGAGCCCGATGCTCCTTGCGTTCATGGATCCTCCTTGATTGGGGGGTCGTGCTCGTGCGCCTAAGATGCAAGCGAAGGAGAGATGCTCAGCTTCGGATGCTACAGAACACGTGGCGACTGACAACTGCAAAGTAGGTGAAGAGCACGGATCGCGACGCCTTACCGCGGAGGCGGACGACGTCCGCGCTGGTTTGTCTTCGTGGCTCGCGGCGTCGCGGCGTTGCGGGGGAGCGCCCGCGCGCGGCGTCGCCGGCAGAGGGCTCCGTCCGTCTCCATCTCCGCGGGGGCGTCTCCGACCGCGGCAGCGCACATGAGCCCCGGCCGTGGCCTCGCCGCGCGCGCGTGCGTCGGCGATAAGGCGCGCGGCAGGGGGGGGCGCGGCGGAAATCGGCGCGATGGGCCGCTCGTCAGCTTTGGACGGGGCGAGCTGGGGGAGGCGGGGAGGGCGTTCTCGGTCGATGCGCGCCGCCGGCGGGGGGCGGCGCGAGGTCCGCGGGGGCGGACGATGCTCAGCGGTCGGGGGCGCCGGCGCAGATCCAGTCGTTGATCGTCTTGATCTCGGCGTCGGGCAGCGGCGTGCCTATGGGCATCCTGAACTCGTCAGGGTCGCACAGATCGACCCCCTTCAGCTTGTTCATGAGATAGCTGCTGCTCGGCATGAGCGGCACGACGAGCGCCTTTTCGCTGGAGCACGAGCCGGCGTCCTGATTGACCATCGCGGAGACCGCCGCGGCCGTGCGCAGATCGAGCCCGCCGGCCGGCGAGCTGGCGTTGCCGTGGCAGTACTGGTTCGAGCAGCTCCGCTCCAGGATGGGCGCCACATCGGCGAAGGTCGCGGTGTCCGGGCCGCAGGCGGGATCCAGCGGAGGCGCGCCGCCGGCGCCCGCGGTGGTGGCGCCGCCGCCCGCGCCGCCCGCGCCGCCCGAGCCCGCGGTGGTCGTGGTGCTGCCGCCCGCGCCGCCCGAGCCCGCGGTGGTCGTGGTGCTGCCGCCCTCTCCGCCGGCGCCGGCGGTGGTGGCGTCGCCACCCGCTCCCGTGGTGGCGGCGTCGCCGCCCACGCCGCCGGTGGTTGCGTCGCCGCCCGCGCCGCCGGAGCCCGCGGTGGCGCTGCCGCCGCCCTGGCTCGAGCTGCTGGCGCTGTCGGTCGTGCTGGCGGCGTCGCCGTCGTCCGAGCCGTCGCCGCCGCCGATGCCCCAATCCTCTGGATCGATGTTGAGGCCGTTGCAGGCCGTCGCCGAGAGGCCGATGGCCAGGCACAGGACCAGTCGAAGCGGAGTGTTATAGTAAAGCGAGGTAACCTCTTCATGGTGATGGCCGCGCGACGTTCGCCGCTCGACCGATTCATGAAAAGATTAGAAAGCACGCGAGCGCGCGCGACGCAATGCGCGATGCTGGATGAGGGGATCGTATATGTGACGACAATACTGCAATGCAATCGCGGCGCTGGACATCGATGGCTGTCGCGAGCTCCTGCTGTTGTGCGCACACAGGGGGTGTTGTCGTTCATCTGGAGGGCTTTCCGCAGGAAGATGGGTGTTGGAAATATCTATCGAGTCGCGCTGCGTGTCCCGGATTCATGTGCTGTCGACGGGCGGAGCCCGCAGGCGGGGATGGGACAGCCGGCCGGGACGCCGGAAAAATCTTCTGCTCTCCCGGCGTCCTCGGCGTCTCGGCGGTTTTTTTCCGGAGGGACGCGCTCGGGCGCGGTCCAGGGCCAGCCCATGTCGGGTGCGCCTCGTCCGCCCGACGTCGCGAGCGTCCGATCTCGATCCGTGAGCGATTCTCGATTCAGCGCTGCTTTCTCGCGAGAGGGGACTGAATGAAGATCCTCTGTCCGGCCGACGTGTGCAGCGTGGCTGTACGACGGGATGGACCTGCCACCCCTGCCGCCGCAGCAACCCCGCAGCCGTCTGGCCCTCGCGGCGGCGCTCGTGGTACGTCGTTCGGGTGACCGAGCCCACACCCGATCCTGGCAGCATCCCCACGCTCGTCGGCCGTTCGAGCTCCCATTTCACGCGCGTCACGCGCCTCTTCGCCGCGGAGCTCGGGGTCGCCTACGCCTTCGAGGTCGTCCCCGATCTGCGCTCCGTGGACGCCGCGGATTACGCGGGCAACCCGGCGCTGCGCATGCCGATCCTGCGGACGGGGGCGACCACGTGGCTCGGCTCGCTCAACATCTGCCGCGAGCTCGCCCGCCGGGCGCCCGCGCCGCGACGCGTGGTCTGGCCCGAGCACCTCACCGAGGCGCTGACCGCGAACGCGCAGGAGCTCGTCGTGCAGGCGATGGCGACCGAGGTCACGCTGATCATGGGCCAGCTCGCGGGGACGCCGAAGGAGGACGCGCAGCTCGTGAAGCTGCAAAAGAGCCTGCTCAACATGCTCGCCTGGCTCGACGACAACATCGAGGCGGTGCGCGCCGCGCTGCCCCCGGATCGTGACGTCAGCTACCTGGAGGCCTGCGCGTTCTGCCTCGTCACGCACCTCGAGTTCCGGAAGCTGCTGCCCACGAGCGGCTATCGCGCCCTGTCGGCCTTCTGCGACGACTTCGGCCAGCGCGCGTCGGCGCAGGCGACCGCGTACCGCTTCGACGCGCCCTGAGCCCGCTGGGCGCCGCCCCGCGCCGGCGCGACCCGCCCCTCCTGGAAGAGTGACGCTGTATCGACAGCTCATCCATGCATTGAAGGGGCCGTAGTCACGCCACGGCCTGCTGGCGGGCGGTGGCCGGATTTGAACATGAAGGCGGGAAGGCGGGATGGCGGCAAGAAAAGATCAATGCTCTTCCTGCCTTCCCGCCTCATGTGAATCACTTCGGGGTAAATTGGGCCACCACCTGCGGGCGCCCCTCGGTCACTTCTCGCTGTCGAGCATCGCCATCATCGGCGCGGGGTAGCGGGTGCCGGCGATCTCCTCCGCGGGGACGGCGGCCTCGAGCTCGGCGACGTCGGCGGGCGAGAGCGCGATCTCGAGGCCGGCGAGGGCATCCTCAAGCTGCTTCCGCGTGCGCGCGCCCATCGTCGGGATGATCGTGACGCCCTGCGCGGCCCCCTTGGCGCGGACCCAGGCGACCGCGAGCTGCGCGGGGGTGACGCCGCGCCTCTCTGCGAGCCGGACGAAGGCGTCGACGAGGGCCTGGTTCTTCCGGCCGTTCTCGCCCGAGAAGCGCGGCAAGTGGGCCCGCATGTCGCCCGCGCCGGCCGGCTTGCTCCCGGCCAGCAGGCCGCGCGAGAGCACGCCGTACGCGGTGACCGCGACGCCGAGCTCGGCGAGCGCGGGGAAGATCGTCGCCTCGGGGCCGCGGCTCACGATCGCATACTCGATCTGGAGGTCCACGATCGGGTGCACCTTCGCGGCGCGGCGGATCGTCTCCACACCCACCTCGGAGAGGGCGATATGGCGGACATACCCCGCCTTCACCATGTCGGCGATGGCGCCGATCGTGTCCTCGATCGGCACCGCCGGGTCCAGGCGCGCGGGCCGGTAGACGTCGATGTAGTCGACGCCGAGGCGCGACAGGCTATGGGCGAGGAAGTTCTTCGTCGCGACCGGACGGGTGTCGAAGCCGATGAAGGTGCCGTCGGGCGCGCGCAGGCCGCCGTACTTCACGCTGAGCACGACCTTGTCGCGCCGGTCCTTGATCGCCCGGCCGACGAGCATCTCGTTCTTGCCCATGCCGTAGAAGTCGCCGGTGTCGAGGACGTTCACGCCCCGATCGAGCGCCGCGTGGATGGTCGCGATGCTCTCCGCCTCGTCGCTCGCGCCGTACGGGCTGCCGCCGGCCATGCTCATGCAGCCGAGGGCGAGGGGGAAGACGGAGGGGCCAGTTTTGCCGAGCTTGGTGGTGTTCGTCGTTGTCATGCAGTTACCCTAGGGGCTCGCGTTTCATTGCTCCAATGAATAGTATGTATTCTTGACATGCCTGATATTTATGGAAAGGACCTCGACCTGAACCTGCTCCGCGTCTTCGCCGTCGTCGCCGAGGCGGGCAGCGTCACGGAGGCGGCGAGCCGGCTGTACCTGACGCAGCCGGCGGTGAGCGCCGCGCTCCGGCGGCTGACCGCGACGGTCGGCGCGCCGCTCTTCGTGCGGAGCGGGCGCGGGCTCGCGCTGACGAGCCGGGGCGAACGGCTGCGCGCGGCGCTGAAGCCGCACCTCGGCGCCCTGATCGAGGCCGCGCTCGCGCCGCCGAGCTTCGACCCGAAGACGTGCGAGCGCACCCTCCGCCTCGGGCTCTCCGACACGGCCGAGGTGTGGCTGCTCCCGCCGCTCTTGCGCGCGCTCGAGCGCGAGGCGCCGCGCATGCGCGTCATCGCCGTGCCCGTGCAGTTCCGCACCGTGGGCGCGGCGCTCGCGGGCGGCGTCGACGCGGCGATCACGGTCGCCGACGATCTCCCCTCGAACATCCGCCGGAAGCGGCTCTTGAAGACCGGCTTCACCTGCCTCTACGACCCGCGCCACGCGCGCCTGCGCAAGCTGACCGAGGCCGAGTACTTCGCGCACGAGCACGTCATCGTCTCGTACAACGGGGACCTGCGCGGCTTCGTGGAGGACGCGTTCGGCAAGACGCGAAAGATCCGGTGTTCCGTCGCGACCTTCTCCAACCTGGGCGCGCTGATCGACGGCACCGCGATGCTGGCGACCGTGCCCGAGATCGTCGCCGCCGACATCCGCGCCGTCAGGCCGCACCTCCGGACCAAGCCCCTGCCGTTCGAGATCCAGCCCGGGTACATGGAGCTGCTCTGGCCCGCCGCCACCGACGACGACGATGCTTGCAGGTTCGCGCGGGAGAAGATCGTCCAGATCGCGCGGCCGCTGAGCAAGGGCTGACCGCCGTGCCGGCCCTCCCGACCCCGGGCCCTAGCCATGAGCTCACCTAGGCGCGCGCGAAGTAGGTGCCGTGCTCGAGGTCGGCGAGCAGGCCGGGCTGCTCGGGCTTCCAGCCGAACCGCGCCTGCGTGAGCGCGCTCGTCGCGGGGGTGTCGAGCGCGAAGAACCCGCCGAGCCAGCCGAAGTGCTCTTTGGGGGCCGACTCGACCGGCAGGCCGAGCTTGCGGCCGATCACGCCGGCGATGTCGCGGGTCGGGATCCCCTCGTCGCCGACCGCGTGGAGCCGCGCGCCGGCCGGCGCCTTCTCGAGCGCGAGGACGAACAGCCGCGCGGCGTCGAGCCGATGCACCGCGGGCCACCGGTTCTCGCCGTCACCGACGTACCCGGAGCGCCCGGCCTTGCGGGCGATCTCGATCAGCATCGGGACGAACCCGTGGTCGCCATCCCCGTGGACCGATGGCGGCAGCCGCAGCGAGGACACCCGCACGCCGCGGCTCGCGAACGAGAGGGCGAGCCGCTCGGAGGCGGCCCGCAGGCCGCCGGTCGACTCGTCGGGCGTCTCGTCCTCGGTGACGACGCGGCCCGGCGTGAGGCGCGCAATGCCGCTGGCGATGACGAGCGGGCGATCGGAGCCCGCGAGCGCGCCGCCGAGCGTCTCGATGGCGCCGCGGTCCTTCGCGCAGTTGTTGGCGTAATCGTTGAAGTCGTCGTGGGAGAACGCGCAGTGGATCACCCCGTCGCAGGCGGCGGCGCCGCGGCGCAGGCCATCGAGATCCGTGAGATCGCCGCGGTGCACGTCGACGCCGGCGCCGGCGAGCTTTGCGGCGGACGCGTCCGAGCGCGCGAGGCCGAGCACGCGGTGGCCGGCGCGGACGAGCTGGGGGATGATGGCAGAGCCGATGAAGCCGCTGGCTCCCGTGAGGAAGACACGCATGAGAGACCTCCTTGGTTCGAGAGCCACCATGGCACCTGCGCGGCGCGCGCGAAATACACGGCCGTCTCCAGTTCTTGCCCGATCGTCTACGCGGGGCTAGGCTGCCCTGGTGATCGCCGCGCGCGAACGGCTGAAGGACCTCATCGCACGGTGGTGCCCCGACGACGGTGTGCACGCCTCGCCGGTGCCCGGAATTTCTTGCATCAAAGTCTCGCGCCCGCAGCAGCGCGCGAAGCGGCACTGGCGCGCGTCGATCTGCATCGTCCCGCAGGGCACGAAGGAGATCCTGCTCGAGGGGCAGGTCTATCGCGAGCGCGAGCCGCACTACGTCGTCAGCCCGATCGACCTGCCGGTGACGAGCCGGGTCGTGGGCGCGTCGTCGGCGCAGCCGCTTCTGTGCCTGAAGCTGGACTTCGATGCGGCCGCGCTGCGCGAGGTCGCGGCGCAGCTCGACCGCGCGCGGCCGGACGACGTCGAGCGCCCGGGGCGCGCGATCTTCATCGGCAGGGCGAGCGACCGGTTGCTCGACGCCGCGATCCGGCTGGGCGCGCTGCTCGCGACGCCCGACGACGCGGCCGTGCTCGCGCCGCTCGTGACCAGGGAGCTGATGTTCCACCTGCTGAAGGGCCCCGACGGCCCGGCGATCCGCCAGCTCGTGCGCGCGGGCAGCCAGGCGCACCGCATCGCCGAGGCGGTGCATCGCCTGCAGTCGTCGCTCGACGAGGACGTCGATATCGCCGCGCTCGCGCGCGCCGCGGGGATGAGCCGGGCGGCGTTCTTCAAGCGGTTCAAGGAGGCCACCGCGATGAGCCCGCTGCAGTACCAGAAGCGCCTGCGCCTGCTCGAGGCGCGCCGCCTGATGGTCGAAGAGGGCATGGGCGCCGAGGTCTCGGCCTACCGCGTCGGCTACACGAGCGCCTCGCAGTTCAGCCGCGAGTATTCGCGCATGTTCGGCAACTCGCCGCTGCGCGATAGCCGCGCGCTGAAGCAGGCGTCCGCGGTCGTTCAGGACATGTAGTCCGACCTCCTCGCCTGGCATTCGGGCGTGGCCGCGAAGCCGCGTCGCGCGCTTGTGATTGCGCGTCCTGGTCGGTACGCTGCGGCGATGCGTCTCCGCGCTTGCCTTCTCGTTGCCGCGCTCGCCGGGTGCGGCGGATCCGTGACCACCGTCCCGGAGCCTGGCAGCTCCGAGGGCTCCGGGGGCAGCGATGGCTCGGGCAGCAGCTCGAGCAGCGCGGGCGCTGCCCAAGACGCTGCGCCCGGCGACGCAGGGCCCAGCCGGATGGTTCCACCCGGCCAGACCTTCTCGCAGACGAGATGCGGAGGGGGCGGGCTCGTGCTCTTCGTCGAGATCTGGCCGGACGCCTCCTCGGCCTGCGTGCCGTCATCCAACGTGAACACGGAGGACGTCCTCGTCCTGGGGATCGGGGATTGGGACGGTCAACCGGGCACCTTCGTCGTCGACGTCGAGACGCCTCGGGGCATCGCGCGCGCGAGGAGGGGGATCGACGAGGTCGAGGGCGAGATCACGGTCGAGCCATTCGTCGGCACGCCCTCGGGCCTCTCGTGGGATCTCTCCGTCGGCTCCGGCAGCACGGACCTCGCCGTGTGCGGGCGCTTCGAGGTCACCTCGTGCGATCCAGCCGGCTGAGGTCGGCCTCGCGGAGCGAGAGATCGTGCGTCCTTGTCCCGGGCGGGGGTATCGCCCGCGCGCGCGAGCCCCTGCAATCTCGGCGCTGGCGCTTGCGTCGAGCCGCGGACCTGGTTACGTCGGCGCCTCCGTGACGCACGCCCCCTCGCCCTACGGTGTCCTAGGCCACCTCGACGTTCCCCTCGGCCTCGGCCTGCTCCGGCTGGCCACGGAGGGGCGCCCCTCGGAAGACGACGCGATCGCCGTCATCCACGTTGCCCTCGAGCAAGGCATACGCCTCCTCGACACCGCCGACTCCTACTGCCTCACCGACCGCGAGGTCCACTATGGAGAGCGCCTCGTCCGCAAGGCGCTCGACGCGTGGTCCGGCCCGCGCGACGACGTGCGCGTGATCACCAAGGCGGGCCTCACCCGACCCAAAGGGCGATGGGCCCCGAACGGCGGCCGCGACCACCTGCGCCGCACGGTCGAGGGCAGCCTGAAGGCGCTCGGCGTCTCGCGGATGTTCATGCTCCTCCTCCACGTGACCGACCCCAGGACCCCGCTCGAAGAGAGCCTCGCTGCCCTCGCCGAGCTCCAGAGAGAGGGCCTCATCGAGCACCTCGGCCTCAGCAACACCTCCATCGCCGAGGTCCGCCAGGCCGAGCGGCATTTCCCGGTGCGGGCCATCCAGGAGGAGCTGAGCGTCCTCGATCGCGGCAGCGCCGCCCGAGGCCTCTTCGAGCTCGCCAGGCAAATGGGCATCCCGTTCCTCGCCCACCGGCCGCTCGGCGGTCACGCCAAGGTCGATAGCCTCCTCAAGAACCGCGCGATCAAGCCCATCGCCGCGCGGCACGGCATCACGCCCCAGGAGGCGGCCCTCGCGGCCCTGCTCGATCTCGGCCCCCCGGTCCTTCCCCTGTTCGGGGCGACAAAGCGGGAGAGCGTCGAGTCCTGTTTGCGCGCGCTCCGGGTCCCCTTTGGCGCGCCCGATCGAGCCGACCTCTCGAAGACCAGCTTCGCGCCCACGGCCGATGTGCTGGCCTCGGTCGCGCCCCCCGTGGTCCCCGCCGGCCTGCGCAAGCTCGAGCCCGGAGAGGGCCCCGGCGACGCGCCCGAGGTGGTCGTGGTCATGGGGATCCAAGGGGCAGGCAAATCGTCGGAGGTCGCCCGCTACACGGCCAAGGGGTACGCGCGCCTGAACCGAGATGAGCTCGGCGGCACGCTCGACGGCGTGGTCAAGAAGCTCGGGGAGCTGCTCTCCTCGGGGCAGACGCGGGTGGTCCTCGACAATACGTACGGCACGCGCGCGTCGCGCTACGCGGTGCTCCGGATGGCGCACGCGCACGGCGTGCCCGTCCGGTGCCGGTACCTGGCCACGCCCATCAACGAGGCCTACGCGAACGTCGTCCTGCGCGTCCTCGAGCGCTACGGCAAGCTGCTTGGCCCGGAGGACATGAGAGCGCTCGGCAAAGAGGATCCCAACCTGCCGCCGCCGCAGGCGCTCTCGCGGTGGGCCGCGAATTTCGAGGCGCCGCACGCGGATGAGGGGTTCTCGGTGGTCGAGGAGATCGCGTTCGCCCGGCGCGTCGATCCGCTCTTCACGGGCAAGGGCCTGCTCCTCGACGTCGACGGCACGCTGCGAAGGACGAAGAGCGGCGAGATCTACCCGCGCGACCCCGACGACGTCGAGCTCCTGCCCGGTCGGCGCGCGGTCCTGGAGCGCTGGGTCAACGACGGATACACGCTCTTCTTCGTGTCGAACCAGAGCGGCATCTCGAAAGGATCGGTGACCGAAGCGGCTGTCCTGGCCGCGTTCTCGCGGACGATCGAGCTCCTCGGCCTGCCCGTGGCCGAGGTCGTGTACTGCCCGCACCCGGCGTTTCCGGTCGGCTGCTTCTGCCGCAAGCCCCTGCCGGGGCTCGGGGTAGCGCTGATCCAGCGCCACAAGCTCGCGCGAGAGCACCTGGTCATGGTCGGCGATATGGAAAGCGACCGGGAGTTCGCGCAAGCGCTCGGGGCGAAGTACATGACGGCCGAGGAGCTCTTCCCAGGCGCGTGAGCGCCCGCGAGGGAGAGCCAACGGGCGCCCGGCGCGCTCCCCGTGGTGGGCCCCGCGCGGACGCGCCGGGCGCCGGCCCCAGGCTCGCGAGCTTTGCGGCCTGGCGGCTCGCGGTCGTGTAGTCGCGCCCGGCGCGGTCCGAAAGGTCGACCACGCCGATCGGCCCGAAGCGCTCGATCCTCACCAGCAGCGCGGAGACGGCTCGTTCCAGGGAGATGCCCCGCCTCCGCGAGCAGCGCCCGATCGCGCTGCGGCTGCTTCATGAGCGCGATCGGATCGACCACGGCTCCGTGGAGCTCGCGGAGCTTCTTTTGTGTGATGCGTGTATTTTGCACAAAATTTCTTGACGCTCCGGGCGGGGCGACTATATGCATAATACACGTATAAGAGACGCAGTCGCGCAAAACGTGGCTCCTTACCAAGCGCCCGGACCCTCCGCTCGTGAAGGATCCGGCTGCCCGGAGGTCTCATGCCTGCTTCAAGACGTTCGCGTTCCGTCGCCCGAGTCTCGCGGTCCGCCCTGACCCTCGCCCTCGCCCTGCCAGCCGCCGCCTCGTTCACCGGCTGCTCCGGGGGCGACGAGCCCACGGAGCCCCAGGCTGCCGGGAGCACCCCCACGTTCCACAGGGACGTCGAGCCCATCCTGCAGAGGAGCTGCATGAGCTGCCACTCCGAGGGCAACATCGCGCCCTTCAGCCTTACCGCGTACGACGACGCCAAGGCTGTCGCGGCGCTCATGGTCCAGTCGACAAAGGCGGGCACGATGCCGCCCTTCGCCGTGCGCGACACGGACGAGTGCTCGACCCGACACGCGTGGAAGGGCGACATCCGCCTCTCCGACGAGGAGATCAGCACGCTGGAGGCCTGGAGCAAGGCCGGCGCCCCCAAGGGTGATCCGAAGGACGCGCCCGCCTCGTTCGTGCCGAAGAGCCCCGAGCTGCCGGGCATGACCCTCGAGGTTCATCCGAACGAGCCCTACGTCACCTCCGGTGAGCAGGACGAGTTCCGCTGCTTCGTCATCGATCCCGGGCTCACCGAGGACCAGTACCTCAGCGGTGTACAGATGGTGCCCGGCAACCACAAGGTCGTTCACCATGGGATCATCTCCATCGATCCGGAGGGGACGTCCGCGAGCCAAGCCGGCCCCGACGGGAGCTTTCCGTGTGGCGCCGGCGATGTCCCGATGGGCATGGATGTGGACTCGCTCCAGATGCTCACAGCCTGGGCTCCCGGCACCGACCCGGTCGATCTGCCCGAGGGGGTGGGTCAGCTGATCCCGAAGGGGTCGCTCATCGTGATGCAGATTCATTACCACCCCGCCGGCACGACGGCCGACCCGGATCTGACGCGCATCCAGCTCAGGCTCACCAAAGAGAAGCCGAAGTACGGCTTCCTGTACCACCTGATCGGCAACTTCGACGATCCGGTCAACGAGTTTGGCTTCGGGCTGCTCCCCGGGCCGAGCGACAAGGACGGCGTCGAGTTCCTGATCCCCGCGGACAGCAAGAACCACGTGGAGACGCAGCAGATCACGGTCCCGGCCCCGGACTCGCCCGTAGCGCAACAGATGCCGTTCCCGCCGGGCACGCGCATCTATGGCCAGTTCCTGCACATGCACTACCTGGGCTTCGACGAGAAGGTGACGGTCACGCGGGCGAACGGCTCACCCGATCAACCGGAGGAGGAGTGCCTGGCGCACGCGCCGAAGTGGGAGTTCGGCTGGCAGCGCTCGTACTCGTACGACGCGCCCATCGAGACGCTCCCGACGCTCGAGCCGGGCGATGTGCTCCGGATCCGGTGCACGTACAATAACTCGACGGAGAACCCGTACGTGGTCAAGGCGCTCAAGGAGGCGAATATGGTTGCGACGATCGACGTGGTCTACGGCGAGGGGAGCACGTTCGACGAGATGTGCGTCGCCGGGCTCTCGCTCGTGTACCCGATGCCCTGACGGGAGCGGAGGCGGGAGGGGGATATCGATCCCTGGTGAACCGACGCGGGGTTGGGCTGCACACGTGCGGAGCCCCCGTGCGCTCCCGGGCCGGAGCGCGTAGGCTTCAGCCATGCCGGAGCGCCCTGCCTACGCCTACACGCTCCCGACCAGCGCGCAGGCCGACCAGGAGACCCGCGAGGCGGCGGCGCGGCGTCTCGTGGAGGAGCGACACGCCGGCCAGCGGTACGGCCAGCACCCGTACTGCGTGCACCTCGCCCAGGTGCGCGCGGTGCTCGCGGCGTTCGGCCACGGCGGCGCGCTCGGCGTCGCCGCCTGGCTGCACGACGCCCTGGAAGATACCGCCACGACACGCGAGGAGATCGCCGCCCGTTTCGGGGAGGACGTGGCGGCGCTCATGTGGGCGGTGACCGGGACCGGGAGGAACCGCAAGGAGCGGAACCGCGCCGTGTACGAGAAGATCCGGCAGCACCCGGAGGCGGCGATCCTCAAGCTCGCGGACCGGATCGCGAACGCCGAGGCGTCGCGAGAGCACCCGGACAAGCGCGCGATGTACCGCAGCGAGCAGGAGGGCTTCGAGCAGGCCCTGGCCGGCCTGGGGACGCGCGGATGTGGGCGCGGCTGCGGGCGGCGCTCGGCGACTGACCTGGCCTTTCGCCAGGAGTATTGAGGTGAAGGTGACACGCGGCTTCCTGGGTTCCCTCCTGCTCCTGCTGGCGTGCCAGCCCTCCGCTCCGGAGGGAGGAGAGAGGGCTGTCCTGGTTCCCGTCACGGATGCGGCGCGATGGACCTCGCATGAGGCCTGGCCCACGCAGACGCGGTACCGCCAGGTGGGAGAGTCCTTCCAGGGCACGGTCCATCAGCTCGAGGTGGATGAGGAAGGCCGCAGCTGGGTCATCCGGCAGGACTTCATGTCCCCGCATGACATCACCGGACGATGGGCACTGGATGTGTATGCGCCCAGCGGACAGCGAGTGCTCACGCTCGAGCGCGAGGAGAACGTCGAGCCCTACCGGTTCGTGCGTCATCCCAGCGGCGAGCTCACGCTCTTCGAGCTGCAGCGCATTCCGGAGACGACCTCCTACCGACTGAGGCTGCGTCGGTTGTCCCCCGAGGGGCGGGTCCTCGCAGCGCGCGGCTTCGATGACCCGGGGCGCCCTGGTGAGTCGCGGGAGTATCTGTTGGACGAGGACGGTGTCGCAGAGGTGGTGGAGAGTCCCGCGCAGGAGCTGCACTGGGAACGTTCCCGATCGGTACACCTGCGCGCGTTGGCCCTCGGGGAGGAGGCCGCCTTCATCCTCTGGTCCCACGGGGTGAAGCTCTATCGGCTCACGTCGGGGCTCGACGTCGCCTGGGACCTGCAGCTGATGCCGGGCCATGACTGGATGGATAGCTTGGCCGGCCAGGAGCAGCTCACGTTGGATGCGGAGGGGAACCTGCTCGTCGCCTGGAGCATGCATCGAAACGAAGCGGCGGCCTGGCGACAGCACTTCGGCCGTGAGCTTGCGTGGCGCGGCGGACGCGTGGACGTCCTCGTCCAGCGCATCGGTCCCGACGGCCGCCACCACGCCGCCCAGCTCCATGGCAACGAGCATGACGAGCAACTGGTGGGGATGGGCGTCTACCGGGGTGAGCTCCTCATCGGAGCAACGAGCCGTGTGCCCAAGTATGACCGTCCCAATGACACCACCGAGTGGGATCTCATCCTGATGCGTGCGCACATGGAGGATGGGACGTTGCTCCACCATCGCGTCATCGACTTCGCGCGGGAAGACCTCCCGTACGACTTCCAGGTGGACGTGGAGGGGCGTGCCTGGTTCGCGGGTGTCACGGATTTTCTGCAGGTGGACACGAACAGCTGGACGGAGTCCGGCCAGGGCATGCTGCTGAGGATGGATGCCCAGGGTGAGCGGGTGGAATCCCTCCTCCTGAAGGGGCCCCGACAAGTCATCGTGGAGCGTCTGGCGTTCGCTCCCGACGGACGCGTGCGGTTCGCCGGAACGTATGACGGTCCCATCACCCACACGGACGACAAGGATCCCTCGCTGGGGTTCGACCACGTGATGCTTGGCGTGGGCACGTGGCCCTGAGCCCCTGAGGGCGCCGTCGCGCCACCTCGCCCCAAATACGCAGGACAACCGCCGCGCCAGCGCGATCACGGCGATGCGCCGCCCTCGGCGCTCCTCGACGGTCTGTGCCCGTCGGCGCATCCACCGTCCTGCTCGAGCTCGACGGCCGGCGCGTCCTCACGGATCCGGTGTTCGGCGAGCGCGCCTCCCCCGTCTCGTTCGCGGGCCCGATGCGGTTCCATCCCGTCCCGGCCGCGCTCGACGAGCTGCCGCCGCTCGACGCTGTCCTCGTGTCGCACGACCATTACGATCACCTCTGCGCGCCCACGATCGAGGCGCTGGCCCGCACGCGCGTCCCGTTCGTCACGGCCCTCGGCGTGGGCGCGCACCTCGAGGCGCTCGGCGTCGACCCCGCGCGGATCACCGAGCTCGACTGGCACGAGCGCGCGGAGGTGGGCGGCGTCCACTTCACCGCGACGCCCTCGCAGCACTTCTCGGGTCGCGGTCCGACCAGCGGCAACAGGACGCTCTGGGCTTCCTGGGTCATCGAGGCAGAGCGGCGCAAGGTCTTCTTCTCCGGCGACACCGCGCTGTTCCCCGAGCTCGCGGACATCGGCCGGCGACACGGCCCCTTCGACCTCGTGATGCTCGAGGTCGGCGCGTACCACCCCGCGTGGGGGACGATCCACCTCGGCCCCGAGAACGCGCTGGCCGCGTTCGAGATGCTCGGCGGCGGCACGCTCCTGCCGGTCCACTGGGGCACCTTCAACCTCGCCCTCCACGACTGGGACGAGCCGGCCGAGACGCTGCTTTCCCTGGCGGCCGAGCGCCGCGCGCGCATCGTGACGCCCCGCATCGGCGCGGCCTTCGAGCCCGAGCACGTCGACACACCGGCCCCGTGGTGGCGAGACGTCGCGGGCGCTCGCTGACGCGCACGACGGGCCGCCGCGCAGCTCGCCCTCTCGGGAGCGCGCTGGTCACCCCGGACCTCTCGCGCGCTCGTCGCCAGGATGATCCAACTCCACCACCGGAGGAATGGGACGGACAAAGTCCTGGGCGAGGCAGAACGTATAAGCGCCCTGGAGAGGCACGATCAAGACATCGCCTTCCTCGATCCTCTCGCCGTAGCAGCGGAACCCCCAGAAATCCTCGCTGTCGCACAGAGATCCGCCGATGCGGACCGGGATCTCGCGCATGGCAGGGCGCGATAAGTTGATGACGGGGCAGTAGGTGTGGAGGTAGCGCGGCGCGCCGACCATGGTGACGCCGCCGTCCACGATCACCAGATCCTCGCTCTTCTTGTCCATCACCGTGAGCACGATGTGCATGGCATACGTCGAGACTATCCGTCCCGGCTCGGTGTAGTAGACGCAGTCGAGCAAAGGCCGCAGGTGGAGATCGATCGCCCCGCCGAGCGCCCGCGCATACTCCTCCAGCGGGAAGGATTCCCTGAGATAATATGCCTGCGCGAACTCTGTGTCCTGCCCGTAATGCGCGTCGGCCGCGCGGATCACCTTGCCGAGCGGGTGGAGCTCCGGAGAGTAGCCTTCCACTCGATGCGGCCAGTACCCGCCACCGACGTCGACGAACGCAATGCTCGCCCTCTCTTCGGCGGTGAGCTCCCTCTCCAAGAAGCGCCCGAGCTGCTCGATGATGCCCTCATAGGCCGCGAGGTCGCGGTGCGAGCTCAGGTGGAGCTGGATCCCCTGGAGCTCGACGAGCGGGTGCTCGCGGGCCGCACGCCAGAAGCGCGGGAGCTCGGCGAGCGGGATACCGAATTTGGACCACGCGCTGTGATGCTCGACCGGCACGCGGACGCCGGCCCGGATCGAGCGACCGAGGCGTGCCGCCAGCTCGCCCAGCCGCTCGAGCTCACGGAAGCTATCGATGTTGACGATGACCCTGTCCGCGTGGAGGACGGCGAGGTGGAGCTCCTCCAGTAGCTTCGCCGGACCGCTGAAGAGGATCGGACACCCGGGGATCGCGAGGCCTTGCCGAAGCTCCCGGCCGCTCGAGACGTACAGGCCGAAGCCGTGCCGGACCGCCTCCTCGATGACGCCGGGGTGGGGGTTCGACTTCACGGCATAGAACGGCCGATGCCCGGGGAGGTGGGCGCCGAACGCGGCCACAAATTCAGCGAGCGCGCTCCGGAAGTACTCGCGATCATACAGGTAGAACGGCGTGGCTCGTCCAGCCGCCACGTCCAGGATGGCGCCGCGCTTCTCGAGGATCTTCGCGGCGATGTGGTCGAGGTTGCCTGTGGGGTAGGCGTGCTCGTCGTCGAGCAGCTGCTCGATCCGTCGCCTCTTGGCGGCCAAGTCGTTGACGATCATCGGATGTTCTGGAGTTTACCAGAGGCGACATCACTGGATCCAGCGAGAACTCGACGGCCGTGGGCTCGAGCCAAGCGTCAATCGGAAAGCCAGGCCGCCGCGAGCTCAAGGATGCGCGTATTCTCCGGCACGGCATCGAGGAAGCGACGGCGCGAGTCAGGATCGGTAATCCTCCCTGCGCGATGGAGGACCCATGCTCGCGCTGCGGCGACGGACTCCCGCGCCTCGCGTGGAGCGCCGCTCGCGTGCAGCACCTCGGCGTGGGTGAGCCGGATCAGCCCCTCTCCGTCCTCGGTATGCCCGCCCATGCGCTCCATGTGCTGCATCGCCGCGTCGCTCGCGGCGCGCGCCTCGCTGGCGAGGCCGCGCGCGAGGCGCGCGCGGGCGAGGATGGCGAGGTTCCAGCACCGGTGCGACAAGCCGGCCGAGTCGCCGGCCTGAACTGCGGAGAGCGCCTCCTGCTCGGCCTGCTCGAGCCTCTGACCCTGCAGGAGAACCCATGCGAAGAGGCCGCGTGCCACGATGGCTTTCCACCTCTCGTCGCCCCGCGCGCCGCCCCCGGCGAGCGAAGACGCATTGACGAGCGCCTCGTCGAGCGCGCCTCGGCGCAAGAGCGCGAGGATAATGGCGTATTTCGACCATGCCTCCACGCGGTGGGCGCCGATGCGCTGCGACAGCGAGAGCGCGCCGCGGGCGCTCTCCTCGGCTGCCTCTTGTGCGCCGAGGTCCAAGAGAAACAACGACAGGTGCATCCTGCGGAGCGACACGTTGCGCAGGTCGTCCGCCCGCGCGAAGCTGTCGACGGACGCCGTCATCGACGCGCAGCACCGGGGAAGATCTCCTTCGAAGAAGGCGCGGAGGGCGAAGGCCGCGTGGATCTGGCCCGCGACGAGCGGGTCCGCCCCGGCCATCTCCTCGGAGAGCCGCTCGAACAGAGGCTCTGCGGCCTTATGCATCCCGAACTGAAACAGGTTCCTCGCCACCCGGGCCATCGCCATCAGCGCGGATCCACGGGCCTCTCGGGGGAGTGCGCTGCGTCCGAGCTCTTCCGCGAGCTCCGTGAGCAACACCGCATCTCCACGGTACGCGGCCATTACGGCGCTCTCCGCCTTGGCGCCGAACCAGGGCGCGCTCTCGCGAGGCAGGAGCGGCACCGCCCGCCGGCAGCAGTTCTCCGCGGCGTCGTCGTCGCCGCGCCAGCGATGGGCCTCCGCCTGCATCGCCCGCACGGCGCCGAGCTCCGCTCCCTGCGCGCCGCACGCGATCGCCCGCTCTGCTCGCGCCAGGACGCCCTCGAGATCACTCGCCTCGAGGGCGCTCTCCATGGCTTTGACCCACAGGGTGGCGGCGCGGCGGCGCTGGTCGCCGCGCTCCAGATGCTCGGCGAGCGAGGCCGGGTCCTCCTCCCCCGCCTCCTCGATCCATTCGGCCGCGAGCCGGTGGCCCAGCGCCCGATCACTCTCCGTCAGCATGCCATAGGCCGCGTCGTGCACGAGCGCGTGCCGAAACGCGTACTCCCGATGCGCGGGGAACCTGCTCTCCAGGTGTCTCACGACGATCTCTCGCTCCACGAGCGCCGCCATCCACGCGCCGACGTCGAGGGCAGTGCCCGGCCCGCCCAGCAACCGGCGCACGCCGTCTTCCCAGAACACCCCTCCGAACACGCTCGCTGCCCGGATGATCTGCCGCGCTTCCGCCGGAAGCGCCGCGAGCCGGGCCTGCACCATCGCCAGCACCGTCTCCGGCGGCTGCTCGCCCTTCCCCGCGGCCTCGGCGCGGATCAGCTCCTCGAGGTAAAACGCGTTGCCCGCCGCCTGCTCGACCATCCGCTGCACCGCTGCGTCGCAGACGCTGCCGCCGAGCACCTGGCGCACCAGGCGCTCGCTCGCCTTGCGGGACAGCTCGACGAGCCGGAGCTCGGCGACGCCGCGCTCCGCCCAGAGCCTCGGAAAGACGTCGTGCACTTCGGGTCGAGCCAGCCCCAGCACCATGAGGGCGCGCTCCTGCTCGGAGGAGAGAGCAGCGTCGAGGAGCTGGAGCGAAGGCAGATCGCCCGCGTGGAGGTCGTCGATCATCAGCAGCACCGCTCGAGCCGCGCACTCGGCCGTGAGGAAGTCGACCCACGCTCTCCGCGCCTGATCGCGGAAGAGCAGCGGCTCCTGGCGGGCCGCGCGGAGCTCGACACGATCGTCGTCCGGGAAGGGAGCGCCGGCGAGCTCGCCGAGGAACTCGGTCACGCGCTCTGCATCGCGGCCGGCGAGGCGGAGCGCCACGCGCGCCCGCAGCTTGTCGCGGCGCACCTCGAGCGGATCGCTCGGCGAGATGCTGGCCATGGCGCGGATCAGCTGACGAACGAGGCGGAAAGGCGACCCGGCGTGCATCGGGTCGCCCGCGGCGCTCCACACCTCGACCGGCTCGTCGCGGCGCCGCAGGGCGCCGAGCAGCTCCTGCCGCAGCCGAGACTTCCCGGCGCCCGCCGCTCCGGTCACGAGCACGGCCCGCGCGACGCCGTCGGAGATGCACTCGGAGAGCGTGGCCAAGACCGTCGCGAGCTCGCGGTCGCGGCCCACGTACGGCGTCGGCTTGCCGAGGAGCAGGCGCGCCGCTTCGGGTCCTGCCTCGCGCTCGCGCTGGAGCTCGACGCCGAGAGCGCCGCGCTCGATCTCGAAGCGGTGGTCGAGTAGCCCCGCGGTCACCTCGTCGAGGTAGATCCTCCCGGGCAGCCCCGCCCTGGCGCCGAGCAGGGAGACCGCGCGCTCGATGGCCTCGCCGACGGGCAATCGATCGCGGCAGATCCCCCGCCCGATCGCGAGGCTCATCACGGCGCCCGGCAGCGACGACCGCAGCGCGAGCGCACAGTGCGCCGAGAGGGTGGCCTGATCGGTCGCGCTGCTCGGCCCCTGGATCGCGAGCGCGATCGATCCGTCGCGGAGCGGCTCGGGGTGCGCCCGGAACTGCCTTGCGACGGCGCGGATCCGCTCGAGGTCGGCCTCGGACTCCTCGATCGACAGGGTACGCGCCGACGCGTCTCCGCCCGCGTCCGGCGTCGCGCCGACGAGGATCACGCTGACCAGACGCACCTCGTTGTCCGTCAACCAGCCCGTTGAGCGCGAGGCGACCGTCGCGGCGCTGGAGATCTCACGAAGCGCCGTCATCTCCGCGGCGACCGCGATACCGTCTCCGGGGCGCTCCTGTGCGTCTTTGCAGAGCATGCGCCCCACGAGCTCATCGACCGCCTCGGGCACGTCCGCCAGGAGCTCCCGCAGCCGCGGCGGCTCCTCGAGCAGGATCTTCGTGATCACCGCCAGAGGGTGCCCTCCGAGGAAAGGAGGCCGTCCGGCCAGGCATTCGAACAGCACGCACCCGAGCGAGAAGAAGTCGGCTCGGGCGTCGATCCTGGACTCGCCGCGGGCCTGCTCGGGCGCCATGTACGACGGCGTGCCCAGGCTCGCTCCGGTGCCGGTCAGCCCGCGAGTCGCGTTGTCGAGCCGGGCAATGCCGAAGTCGAGCAGCTTCACGCGCTGGACGTCCCCGCCCGGCAAGAAGAGATTCGAAGGCTTGATGTCGCGATGGACGACGCCGCGGGTGTGCGCATGGGCGAGCGTCTCCGCCACGAGGGCGCAGAGCGACAGGGCCGACGCCGCAGACATCGGACCGCGCGCGATATGCGCCGCGAGATCCTCGCCCTCGAGCCACTCCATCACGAGATACGGCTCGCCATCGTCCGTCACGCCATGAGCGATGTAGTCAACGATACGCGGATGTCGCAGCGAGGCCATCACGCGCGCCTCACGCGCGAACCGGTCGAGGGCCGCGGGGCTCCGCTCGCTCACGACCTTCAACGCCACCGGGCCCCTCGTCGTCAAGTCGTGCGCTCGATACACGGTGCCCATCCCGCCGGCGCCGGCGCGGTGCTCGATCACGAACCGCCTTCCAATGCATCGCCCCGGAGTCACGACGGCGAGTCTACCATGACGGCTGGAGTCCCGTGAGACCACACGCGGACGACCAGTGGACATCCATCGCGGCCGGCGGGGACCGCCCGGACGCGAGCGCTCGCTGACGGCAATACCTGATCATCAACCAGGAGCTCGCCCAGCGCATCGGCGAGCACGAGCTGCCATGCAGCGTCAGGAACGGAAAGGAACAGCGAGCGTTCGGCTTCGACAAGCCGTGGGCGTGCTCGCACGGGGCGAGCTGCCCGACGGCATCTTCGAGATCTCGAGCGTCCGAGGGGCCGGCGAAGGGCCGGCGAAGGAATGGACGGCAGAGGTCGAGGGGAGAAGGACCCCGGCCGGCGAGGCGGGCGCCGCGAACGGCGGGTACGGCCGGGGTCAGCGGACGGTCATCCGGCGGAGATCAGTAGAAGCACACCTCGAGCGAGGGGCGGTTGCTGAGGTTGCCGTGCTCGCTGGAACGGTAGGCGGTGAGCGCCGTCGGGTCCTCCTCCAGGACGAAGTCGTGGTTCGGATACGCGCCGTCGACCCACCCCTGGACGAGCGCGGTCAGGTCGACGCTCCTGACGCCGGACGACGCGCCGACCAGCGTCGCCTCGATCGCCGGATCGTAGCTGTCCGCGAAGCTGCTCCAGGTCACCGCGGACTCCGCCCACGAGGCGTTGATGCGGTGCACCCGGATCTCGTTTGTGCCGGAGCTGTACAGCGTGGTGCTGAACGTGGCGGACTCGACCGTGGAGCCGAGCGGGATGAAATCGAGGCCGAAGCGATAGAGCGCCTCCTTCGCCGCGCCGTCGCTCAGCCCCGTGTGCACGTAGGCCGAGCCGCCGTCGTTGTAGCTCGGATACCGAGCCCAGATGGTCGCGTCGGCCACCTGGCCGTAGACGTCCCGCTGGATCGTCACGCACGTGACGTCGCAAGAGCCGTCGCCGTCCGCGTCGAGGCACCCGACGGTGCAGTCGGCATCGCAGCCGTCGCCGCTCGCCACGTTGCCGTCGTCGCACTGCTCGCCGGCCTCGACGAGGCCGTTGCCGCAGACCGCGGCGTCGGCGACGCTCGCATACGCGAAGATGAAGGTGTTCGGCTCGCCGAGATCCGGCCCGCCGGCGGTGTTCGGCTGGCCGAACGAGTAGGCCTCGGCACCGACGGCCGACAGGGCGCTCAAGGCGTCGTCCTCGGTGCCCGCGGCGCCGTAGAACGTCTTGAAGACCTTGCTCTCACCGGGCGCGAGCGCGCCGAAGTTGAAGTCGAAGAGCGCGCCGTGGTCTCTCGGGCCCGCGTCGGTCACCGGGCCGGGCTGGTAGCTCGTGAACGTGAGCGGGGTCGCGCTGTTGAATCCGTTGGTGTCCGTTCGGAACAGCTCCGAGGCCGTCCCATGTCGATCGTCACGTACTCGTCGCCCCACCCCTCGGCCTGCGCTCCCGGCTCGACGGACGGGTTGGTTGTGGCCAGGTAACGCAGCCCGATGTACCCGAGGCCGATGGGATCGTCGGGCGTCGGGACGTTCAGATGGCCCTGGCAGTTGACGCCGAGCTGGACGTTGCCGTTGTCGATGACCGCGCCGCACGTGTCGCACGCGTCGCCGATCCCGTCGCCGTCGACGTCCGCCTGGTCGGGGTTGTAGTCATAAGCGCAGTTGTCCGCCCCATCGCAGAGCCCATCGCCGTCGCTGTCGTAGTACCCCGACCCCGCGCAGTAATCGTACACGTCGCCGAGGCCGTCGCCGTCGCCGTCGGCCTGGTCGGGGTTGTAGCCATAAGCGCGTAGGTAAAAGAAGCCGGATCGCAGCGCGAAGAAGTGTAGCGCAGCAAACCGAAAGGGTGGGACCGCGGGCGTCGTGATGGCTCGGTCCTGGGTCGAAAGAGCGTGGTCCGGGCGGCGCCGAGCGCGCTACGGGGCGCATCGGCGTGCCGTGGGCACACGTGTCCGTCCGGGCTTTGGTCTGGCCCGGGAGGCGCGTCGCGAGACGCTATGCGGCGTCCCCGGGCGCCTTGCGGCGCACAACGGTGCTCTTCCAGTACGGCGGCCGCCGCGTGGACGCTGGGAGAGCGTGCTGGGACGTCGGTCGGTTCGCCGAGCGCGGAGAGGAAGCGGGCGATGTTCCTTGGCTCGGTCACCATGGCGACGAGCTTCATCCGCCCCTTGCAAGCTGGGCACTCGAGGACGTCGATCGCAAATGTGCGGCGCAGGAGCTCGGCGCGGTTTGTCGATCGCCCGATAGCCGCCACGCTTGCGTTTCGAAGCGGCGCCTTCGTCCGCCTTCGTAGGCCTCCTGAGGGGGTGCGATCCGTCGTCACGCCCTCCCGAAATCCCGCCGAAAGTAACGGATCGCGACGGTTCGGCGCCGCGGCGGAATCCTGGCGGCATTTCTGACACGCGGAGCTCGCCGGTGACGTCGGATGCCGCGGTCGGTCGCTCACGCGCGCGCGAGCCACGCGTCGAAGCGGAGGGCTCCGAGGCGCGGGGCCGGGCCGGGGGTGAGCGAGCGGTCGTCGAGCTGCGCGCCGAAATACTCGGCTGCGGCGTCCGAGACGACCTTGCGCGGGTCCTTCTTCGCCGCGAGCCACCGGCGGCCGAGCTCGTCGAGGCCGAGCGGCTCGGGGCCGGCGAGCTCGATCATGCCGTTCCTGGGCGGCTCCTCCGCGATGGCTGCCAGCGCGGCCGCCACGTCGTCGGCCGCGATCGGCTGGAGGAGGGCGGGCGTCAGCGTGGCCGTATCGCCCTTCGTTGCAGCGTCGACGATCGCGTTGACGAACTCGAAGAACTGCGTCGCGCGCACGATCGTGTACGGCACCCCTGCCGCGCGGATCGCCGCCTCCTGCGCCACCTTCGCGCGCATGTAATCGCTCGTCGGCAGGCGGTCGACCCCCACGATGGAGAGCGCGATGTGATGGCGGACGCCTGCGGCGGCCTCGGCGGGCAGGATCACCCCGGCCGCCCTCTGGAAGAAGCTCATCGCGGCATCGGCCTCGAACGAGGGCGCGTTGACGACGTCCACGACGACCTCGGCGCCGCGGACCGCCTCGGCGACGCCGGCGCCGGTCAAGATGTCGACGCCCGTGGAGGTCGACGCCGGTATAACCTCGTGGCCCTTCTCGCGAAGGATCCCGACCAGCTTCTTCCCGATGAGCCCGCTACCCCCGAACACGACGACCTTCATGACGATTCTCCTGGTTCGCGCATCCCGACCGGATGCTCCGTTGCGGGGAGGACCGGACAGCCCGCCGCCTTGTGACAGGTCGGAGCAAGAAAAGTGACGGCGCCCCGCGTCCCCGGAGGCCCGCAGCCTGCGGCCGACCCGTTCTTCGCGCTCCGGCCCCGGCTCCTCGGCATCGCGTATCGGATCCTCGGCAGCCGGGCCGAGGCGGATGACGTCGTGCAAGACACCTGGGTCCGCTGGCAGGCGACCGATCGGGCGACCGTGCAGGAGCCGACGGGGTTCCTGGTGACCGCCACCACGCGCCTGGCGATCAACGTGGCCCAGTCCGCGCGTGTCCGCCGCGAGGCGTACGTCGGGCCCTGGCTGCCCGAGCCGATCGACACGAGCCCCAGCGCGGAGCTCGGCGCCGAGACGCAGGAGGGCCTCGCCCTGGCCGTGCTCGTGCTCCTCGAGAAGCTCTCGCCCACGGAGCGCGCGGTGTACGTGCTCCGCGAGGTGTTCGACTACCCGTACGAGGAGATCGCCGGGATCCTCGACCTCGGCGAGGCGAACGTGCGCCAGCTGCTCGTCCGCGCGCGGAAGCACCTCGCCGGCGAGCGTCGCGCCGCGGTCGGCGTCGAGCAGCAGCGGCGCCTCCTCGAGGGCTTCATCGCCGCCGCGCAGAAGGGGGACCTCTCCGCGCTCGAGCGCCTCTTCGCGGCCGACGTCGCGTCGATCACGGACAGCAACGGACGCGTGCGGATGGCGGCCCGCGTCCCGGTGCACGGCCGCGAGCGCGTCGCGAAGCTCGTCGCTGGCTTCGCGAGCCGTTTCTGGCCGGGCACCACCGTCACGTGGCTGGAGACGAACGGCCAGCCGTCCGCCCTCATCCGCCGGGACGGCGTCGCGGTGGCGTTCGCGGCCATCGACGCGTCCGCCGAGGGCATCGAGCGCATCTACTGGATGATGAACCCCGAAAAGCTCGCGACCTTCTAGTGTCTAGTACCGCGGATCAGAACTCGCGCCAGGGACCTGCCTCGCGAGCGAAGAGAAATAAACGCAAAGACGCAAAGGCGCAAAGGCGCAAAGGCGCAAAGGCGCAAAACTACAAATCTTTTTTTTGCGTCTTTGCGCCTTTGCGCCTTTGCGTTGAACTCTCTCTCCGGATCCCTGGCCGGACTTCTGGCGGGCGGAACTATCGCCGCCTGACGGCGCGCCGGCGCTCACCGCTGCTGCCCGACGACGCCGCGGCGCCGCCTCGGCCGGCGGCAGGCGCTGGAGGGCCCTTGCGCGCCCGCTTGGGCGAGGCAGGCGCCTGCGGCGGCGCGGAGGGCGTCCGGAGCCCCGCGAGGAAGGTCGCCAGGAGGCGCTGCGCGCGCGCCGGGCCCTCGGGCGGCTGCTGCGCGGCGAGCGCGATGGCCGTCACCAGGCTCACGATGTCGTCCAGGTCGATGTCGCGCCGTATCTCTCCTGCTGCCTGGGCGAGCGAGAGCAGGTGGGAAGCCGCCTCCGAGGCCGCGCAGCACGCCGGCGAGCCGCCGTGGAACGCGACGCCGAGCGAGGTCGCCAGACCGCGGTAGGTGCTCGCGTGCGCGACGAACGCCGCGATGAACTCCGCCAGCGCGTCGCCCGGCGACGCCGACCCCGCGAGCGCCTGCGTCTTCCGCGCGAGCGCGTGCAGCTGATCCTCGACGGTCGCGACGAGCAGCGCCTCGCGCGTGGGGAAATGCCGGTAGAGCGTGCCGATCCCGACGCCGGCGCGCCGGGCGACGTCCTCCAGCGACGCGTCGGCGCCGCGCTCCGTGAACACCGCGTCGGCGGCGACGAGGAGCCGCTCGCGGTTGCGCCGCGCGTCCGCGCGGAGCGGGCGTTGCGGCTCGCTCGCGCCGGCAGAAGACGGCTCGCTCGCGCCGGCGGACGGAGGGGTCGGGGTCGATCGCGCGGAGGGCATTGCAAAACGGAGGATCCCTCCGTATGTTAACCGGAGCAACCCTCCGGTTATAACGGAGCGCCCCTCCGGTTCGGCCGGAGCGGCCCATCGAGGAGCGACCATGAGCGGAATCAGGGGATCGAAGAAGATTCGCGTGGGGATCATCGGGGCGAGCCCGGACCGCGGCTGGGCCGCGGCGACGCACCTGCCGGCGCTGGCGGCGCTCGGCGGCGCATACGAGCTCACGGCGGTGAGCACCACGAGGCAGGCGAGCGCCGACGAGGCCGCGCGCCGCTTCGGGGCGCGCCACGCGTTCGACCGCGCCGAGCCGCTCATCGAGCACCCCGACGTCGATCTCGTCGTCGTCTCGGTCCGCGCCCCCGAGCACGCGCGGCCCGTCCGCGCCGCCGTCGCCGCGAAGAAGGACATCTTGTGCGAGTGGCCGCTCGGCGTCTCGCTCGCCGAGGCCACCGAGCTCGCCGGGGCCGCCGAGGCCGCCGGCATCCGCACGGCGATCGGGCTCCAGCGGCGCCTCGCGCCGAGCGTGCTCCACCTGCGCGAGCTGATCGCCGAGGGCTACGTGGGCCGGCTGCGCTCGGTGACGATGCACGTCGCGCTGCCGATGGCCGCCGCGCGGCGGCCGCGCGCCGACGCGTACGCGGCCGACGCGAAGAACGGCGCCCACGTGCTCACGATCGTCGCCGCGCACTTCCTCGACACGGTGCTCTCCGCGGTCGGCGAGCTAGAGAGCCTGTCCAGCGTCGTCGCCCGCCAGTTCGACGAGGCGACGGTGATCGAGACGGGAGAGGTCGTGCCGGTGACGGCGCCGGACCAGACGCTCATCGCGGGGACGCTCGTGGGCGGAGCGGTCGTGTCCGGCCATTTCGAGACCGCGAAGCGCAATGGTCCCACCCTGAACTGCACCTTCACGGGCACCGAGGGCGATCTCGCCCTGTCCCACGATCTGAGCCTCTCGGGCGCCCGCGGCGAGGGGCAGCCGCTCCAGCCGATCCCGACGCCCGAGCGCCTGTCCTGGATCCCCCGAGCCGGCCTGTCCGACGACGCACACCAGATCGCGCAGCTGTATGCGGCCTTCGCCAAGGACCTCGCGGAGGGCACCTCGGTCGCGCCGACGTTCCGCGACGCGCTGAAGCTCCACCGGCTCGTCGACACGATCGCCGAGGCCTCCGCCGCGGGGAAGCGCATCGCCTGGAAGGGCTGAGCGCGCCGCGCCGCGCCACGCCGCGCCGGAGCGGCGGTCGACGGCGGCCCGCGGCCTCAAGGGCGCCAGGTGTACGGCGGCGCGACCGTCACCTCGGCCGCCGTCGAGACGCCTCGCCAGTCGTTCGGGACGCGCTCGTCAGGCAACCCCCGGGACCGCCGTCGACGCGGCGCGCGACGGGGCACGAAAACTCTGGCATTGAACGTATGCCATGACCCCCGCTCGCGTCCCTGCGCGCATCCCCCCGTCGAACGCGCCGCTGCGCGCCGTCGCACGGCAAACCTTCAGTCGGGTCGCTGGCGCGCCGCTCATCGGCGGCAACAGGGTCGATCTGCTCATCGACGGGCGAGCGAACTTCGACGCATGGCTCGCCGCGATACGGGCCGCGCGCGCCTCGATCCTGTTCGAGAACTACATCTTCGACGACGACGCGCTGGCGCGCGAGTTCCGCGACGCGCTCGCCGAGCGCGCCGCGGCGGGCGTCCACGTCAGCGTGATCCGCGACTGGTTCGGGTGCCTGTGCGCGTCGACGGACCACTTCTGGAGCCCGCTGCGCGCGGCGGGCGGGGAGGTCCGCACCTACAACCCTTTCAGCTTCACCAGCCCGTTCGGCTGGGTGGCGCGCGATCATCGCAAGCTGCTCGTCGTCGACGCCGAGGTCGGCTTCGTCTCCGGCGTCTGCGTCAGCGGCAGATGGCTCGGCGACGCGGCGCGCGGCGTACCGCCGTGGCGCGACACCGGCATCGCCGTGCGGGGGCCGGCGGTGCGCGCGCTCGCCGAGGCGTTCGCCGACAACTGGGCGACCCTCGGCGGAGGCCTCCCCGCCGACCTGCCCGTCCTCACCGAGGTTCCGCCGGCCGTCGGCCCCGTGGACCTGCGCGTGGTGGCGAAGCTGCCGAGCACCACCGGCCTCTACCGGCTCGATCAGATGGTCGCCGCGCTGGCGCAGAGGACGCTCTGGCTGACGGACGCGTACTTCGTCGGCATCGCGCCGTACGTCCAGGCGCTGACCGCAGCGGCGCGCGACGGCGTGGACGTGCGCCTGCTCGTCCCGGGCACGAGCGACGTTCCGGCCATCGGCAGGCTGTCGCGGGCCGGCTATCGCCCGCTGCTCGAGGCCGGCGTGCGCGTCTACGAGTGGAACGGCTCGATGCTCCACGCGAAGACCGCGGTGGCCGACGGCCGCTGGGCGCGCGTGGGGTCGAGCAACCTCAATATCGCGAGTTGGCTCGAAAACTGCGAGATCGACGTGGCGATCGAGGACGAGGAGTTCGCCGGGCGCATGCAGGCGCAGTACGAGGAAGATCTCCGCGGCGCGACCGAGATCGTCCTCCACGCGCGGCGCCGCGCGGTCCACGACAGGCGGCGCCGCCCGCAGGGGGCCGGGACCGGGCGCTCCGCCGCGGGCGCCCTGCGCCTCGCCAACACCGTGGGCGCGGCGATGACGAACCGCCGTGTCCTCGGCGCGGCCGAGGGCTCGATCCTGCTCGGCGGGGCGCTCCTGCTCCTCGGCGGCGCCGCGGTCGCCCTGTACTTTCCGCGCCTGCTCGCCTGGCCGCTCGCCGTGCTCGCGCTCTGGTCCGCGATCAGCCTGCTCCTCCGGTACGTCACCCTCGCCCGCAGGGGCGAGGCTCCGGAGTCATCGCCGCGCGCGCCGTGACGCGAGCGCGCCGGCCTTCTTCGCGGAACACGCGGCTGAACTGGCGCTGACCCCCGCCGCGACCCTCGCGGCCTACCAGCGCGACGCCGCCGCGGCGGCCCCGGACAGCGCGCGCTCGAGCCGCTCGATCAGGGCGCGGCGGCGCTGCACGACCTCCGCGTGCGCCGCCGCGGCGCGGGCGACGTCGGCGCCGCAATGCGGACACGTCGCCTCGCGCGGGTAGATGTACCGGTCGCAGGCGCGGCACGGGGCGAGCTGCGGCGGCACGCGGCCGTCGCGCGGCGCGGCGGCGCCATCGCGGCGGCGCCGGAGCTGGATGAGGCCGCCCGTGGCCGAGGTCACGGGCGGCGCGGGCGATGCGCCCTCGCGGCCGGGCACGGGCTCGACGATCAGCTCGAACTCGCCGATGGCGAACGGCGCGCCGGGCGCCTCCCGCTTCTTGACGACCCGCTCGCGGAGGTTGCGCCGGTCCAGCTCGAGGGCGCGGTGGTGACAGTACGGGTTGTTCCCCGGGCGCCCGAACAGCGAGTCCGCGGTCCAGGTGCAGCCGCCCCGACAGACGTCGGCGTAATAGCAGGTGCGGCAGAAGCCCCAGAGGGCGTCCACCGTCGCCAGCCGGCCGAAGTGGATCTCCTCGGCGTGATTCCAGATGTCCTCGAGCCGGAGATCGCGCACGTTGCCGCCGGCGTAACCGGAGGTGCGGAGCGACGGACACCCCTTCACCGTGCCGTCGGCCTCGAGGCCGATCACGTTCTGCCCTGCCGCGCAGCCCGTCCAGTGCACCGAATCGTCGCCGACGCCGCGCAGGCGATGCTCGAAGGGGCCGAAGTAACCGATGTTGTTGCCGACCACCATGAGCAGGCCGCGGTCGAGCCCCTCGCGGTAGAGGCGGTCGAGCAGCGGCATCAGCTCGAGGAGCTGGTAGGGCTGGAGCAGGACGGCGTCGTTGTCGACGGCGTTGCCCATCGCGACCGTGAGCTGGATCTGCCAGTGCGTCGCGCCCGCGGCGGCGATCGCGTCGAGGAGCGCCGGCAGGTCGTCCATGGTGCGGGCGCCGATCTGCGTGTTCACGCTGGCGGCGATCCCGTGCGCCCGCGCCCGCCGCACGGCGTCGATCGCCCGGGAGAACGAGCCCGGCACGCCCCGCAGCTCGTCGTGGAGCGGGGCGAGGCCGTCGAGGGAGACGCCCACCGCCTGGAGGCCCGCCCCCACCGCCGCGGCGAGGCGCGCCTCGGTGAGGTTGCGGCCGCCGGTCTGTACGGCGCAGCGCATCCCCGCGGCGCGCGCCGCGCGGATGATCTCGATCCAGTCGCCGCGCAGGTACGCCTCGCCGCCGATCAGCGAGAGCTCGCGCGTGCCGAGCCGGGCGAGCGCCGCGACGACCTCGAGGCACTCCGCGGTGTCGAGCTCGCGATCTCGCCGCGCGCCTGCGCGGGAGCCGCAGTGGCGGCACTTGAGATCGCAGGCGAGGGTGATCTCCCAGACCGCGTGGACCGGGACGTTCCTCCGGAAGTCGTCTGTCTCTCGATCGCGAACGGCTCGGCTCATGGCTCCCTCCAGGTGCGGGCGGACCGCGCCTCCGCCCGGCGAACCGGGCGGAGGCGCGCCTGCGCGCGTCTCAGCGCGCGCGCTCGCTCCGGCCGATCTCCGCCTTGAGCGCGGCGAGCGCCGACTGGATCTCGGCGCTCTGCGAGAGGTGCTGCTCGGCCTGCGCGGCGAGCTGCTTCATGCGCGCGAGATCGCCGCTCGCGGCGGCTTCCTGCATCGCGGGCCCGTAGAGCGTGTGGATCGGGCCGCCCCTCTGGCCGGCGCTGGTCACCACCGCCTTCTCGATCTCGACCCGGCGCCCCGACGCCTCGACGAAGCTGTAGCTCGCGGTCCCGCCCTGCCAGCCCTTGTCGAGGACCATGCGGAGCTCGAAATTCGGCTGCAGCACCGGGCCGATGCCGCCGCCCGGAGGCCACTGGACCGGCGGGTAGCCCGTCGCGACGACGAGGATGTGCGTGACGTCGGGCATCACCGTCATGTACGTGAAGCTCCCGTCGACCCGGGTGTGGAGGTCGAGCGGCGGGCTCACCGCCTGCGTGATCTGCCCGAAGCCGTTCACGAGCTTGTGGACGGTATTGACGGTGAGCGAGAGGGTGAGGTTCGGCGATCCGATGGCGAGGGTGCCGATGTCATAGTTGACGAGGAACAGGCCTGTGCGTGAGGGCGTGTTGGTCATGGCGGACCTCCTGGAGAGCTCGATGGGGTGACTGCGATTCGCGCGACCGCGACCGCGCGAGCACGCTCAGCAGCCCCTGTGCCATGCGCTGGAGCGAGCCGCTCGGCGATGCCGCTCCTCGGGGGCGATGGCGAGCCGATCGGGGCGGGGCCCTGCGGAAGGAGAGCGCGCGATCGTCGTCCGCGACGGGCGGCGGCGACGAGCTCCGAAGGAGAGCGTCGGCCCCGAGCGTCGCGACCTCGGCAACACATTGCCGGCAAGGTTTTGCTCGGCGGAGCGCGCCACAGCAAATCGTTGCCCGATCGGGGCCGCGACACCTGGACCTCGGCGCTCGATCCCCTTGCGTCGAAATAATCAAACGGAGCGCGAATCACGTCTTGGACACGGGTTCGAGCAGCGCGACCGCGCCCCTGGCACAGCGCGTTTTTATGGCGCCGCCGGGATACGCCTCGGATATTCTTCGGCCATGGCGAGCTTGCGGAGGACGGCGGGGCTCTGGGCGAGCGCACTGCTCCTCGCGACCTGGGGATGCGGGGGAACGACGATCCTGGAGCACGATGGCTCGGCGGAGACCGGGCCTGACGATTCGGCGAGCTCGGGGACGCAGGCGGGCTCGGGCGGTCATGGTGGCGGGCCGAACGCCTCCTCCGGCGCGTGCTCGGCCGGTGAAGCGCGCTGTAACGGGCGCTTCCGCCGCGAAACGTGCGCGGAGGATGGCGCCTGGATCGAGACGGACTTCGTGTGCGCACGAACGGTGGCCGTGGATGACGACATCGGAAGCTATTGCGTCACCAAGGCGGACGGCGCGTATCGCTGCTGGGGATCGTCGGCGTCGAGCGACGCGGTCGATGCCCCGCCGCTGCCCGACGAGATCTACCGGCGCGTCCAGCTCACGCGGTACGGGCTCATCGGGCTCACCGAGGACGGCCGCTTGCGTGCGGCCGAGTTCACGATTCCGGAGAGCCCTTCGCAGGTCGTCGCCTTTCGTCAGACGAACATGGGGGGCGACGTCGGGGTCTGCTCGCTCCGGTCCGACGGCGTGTTCGAGATGTTCCTCTACAATCCGCGCGAGCCGGACGGCCCCTCCACGCGCACCCACTCCGTGGAAGGCGGGCCATTTTCGCGCGTGTACTGCGCGTGGGAAGGTATGTACGCCGCCGTTCGAGCGGACGGCACCGTCCTGTCGAATTTCGCCACGGCGCCGCCCGGCGACGGCTTCGCGGAGCTCGCGCTGAGCATTGGCATCTTCTGCGGCCTCCGGACGGACGGCACCATCTCGTGTCACAGGCCACCCGCCGACAGAGTTGGCAACTTGGACGCGGGGCCGGACCTGCCCGCGTTTCCATCGGGGCGCTATCGATCGATCACCGCGACGGTCGGCGTCGTCTGTGCCATCGACGAGCAGGATGCCCTCGTCTGCAAACGGTACGACGGTCGGGACATGCCAGTTCCTCCCGCGCGGTACGTGTTCGCAGAAGGCGGCTATAACCTGGTGTGTGCCGTGCGCGTCGACGGCTCGACCGCCTGCTTTCGGCATGGCGGTGCGGGCAATCTCGATCTCGAGGACGTGAGCGGCTTCGCGCCCGTCGAGCCGCCGCTGGACCCCGGCTGGTGAGCTGACGCCGGATTCCAGCGCGCCGCGCGGCGGTCGTCGCCGCGCGGCGAAGCGCTGCTATCCGCGTCATGACCCGCGCGTCGCGGGCGACGCGATCAGTACCAGCTGCCCGCCGGCGTCTTGTTGTCGAGCAACAGCCCGTCGACGGGACAGCCGTTGTCGTCGAGGGGCGGCCCGCACGTCCCCGTGTCCTCGAGGCAGTTGTACGTCTCGCAGTCCGGGCCCAGGACGCAGTCGCTCCCTTCCGGGAGCCGCGGCCCGCACGTCTCGGTCCCGAAGATGTCGCACCGGCCGCTGTCGCATTCGACGAACGTCTCGCACGCCGCGCCGTCGGGCGACCACGGCGCGCAGGTGCCCACCTCAGCATCGGAGTCCGGCTTGACGCAGTGCCAGTTCTCGCAATCGTGCTCGACGGTGCACTCTCCCCCGAGCGGCACCTGCCCCTCGAACACGTCGAAGAGGCAGAGCCAGTCGGCGTCGGTCGCGGCGCACCCGGCGCCGTTAGATAACCGAAGTCGTCTCGCGGCGTGCCGGCGATGCTCGAGGGGAGCACGATGCCGACGTCGTCGAGCTCGCCGCTGCACCCGTGCGCGAAGCGCCGCCCGGCGGCGGCAGCGGCGGCCCGGCGATCAGCGGTACATGCGGTCGATCCTCGCCTCGGGGGCGCGCTTGTCGAGCAGCAGGAGCGCCAGGTAGAACGCCCATTCCAGGGGCTTCATCGCGAGGTAGACGAGATCGGCGGCCCAGGCGGCGCGGATGTACCGGCTCACGGGCAGCCCCAGCCGGTCGTAGAGCCGGCGCGCCGCGCGTCCGAAGCGCGGCCAGCGCTCGTGCAGGAGATCCTCGAAGGCGTTGGCGATCGCGAGCTGGCGATTGACGAGGATCGGCGTGCCGCCCCGCCGCCCGAGCCGGATCGGGCGCACCAGCCAGGCGTGGCCGCGCGCCGCGACGGTGCACAGGTAATGGCAGTCGCCGGGGAGCTCGACGATCGGGAGCTGCGAGAGGGTGTATCCGCAGGTGCGGGTGAAGACCTGGAGCGCGGCCGAGGGATGTCCCAGCCAGGCGGCGTGGACGACGGCGTGGATCCCGAGGAGGACCGGGGAGGCGGCGAGGGCGCGCCAGAGGGTCGGCCGGTGGATGGCGGGCGGCGGCGGGAGCGGGACCTGGGGCGGTCCGGCGCGGTAGGCGGCGTCCGCGCCGGCGAGCGGGGCGGGGGCGCTGGCCTCGACGCCGCGCCGCACGAGGCGGGCGCGGAGCTCGACGGCGTAGAGGGCGATGGTGATGACCGGAGCGACGCAGGGGAGGAAGAGCGGCGGCACGAGCAGGCCGGCGAGGACCCAGGGGCCGAAGTGCACGGCGAGGAGGGCGTGCAGGGCGAGGCCGAGGAGCAGGGCCGCATGGATGGCGAGCTCCGCGGGGCCGGGGAGCGCTGCGGGCCGGCGCCGCGAGACGGCGTAAGCGAGGGCGGTGAGGGCGTGCAGGGCGAGGAGGCCGTAGACCTCGGGCTCGGCGAGGGGCCGGAACGCGGTGGTGCCGGCGTCGCACGCCTGGACTTCGCACGCGTGGTTCGCGTCGTGGCTGTAGGCCAAGCCCCACGCGGGCAGGAGGACGAGCGCGAGCACCTCGGAGGCGATCTGGAAGGGGCGGCGGCCGCGGCGGCGGATGGCGCGGTAGGTCCACACCGTGAGGGCGAGCCACCCCGCGATGCCGAGCGCGACGGCGAGGACGAGGGCGCCGCCGAGTCGTCCCAGCACGGTCGCGCCGAAGAGCAGCGCCGCGAGCGGGGGCACGCCGTAGCCGGTGGCCACGAGGGCGGCGATGGCGCCGTCCGCGAGGGAGAACGGCTGCTTGGGCGGGGACGGGGGCTGCGGCTGCGGTTCGGGCGGCGGGGGCTGCGGCTGCGGCATGCGTAGGCCATGGTAACGGCGGCGGAGGAACAGGGAGCGGTCGCGATCGGCGGCGCCGAGACCTCAGTGTGACGATGTAGTAGAATGTGACTCCAGCCACCCTGCCGGCTACAAGCTGACCGGCAACCAGGGAGAACCGTTCCTTTCCGCCATTCTCCACGAAATTCTCGCACAAAGCGCTGCTCTCCAGCGATTGGATCTCGGTTGACGTCGTGCGCCAGGCGCAACTAGCGTCCCTGGATGCGTTGCGGTAGGCCGCTGCTCTTCATTCTTCTAGCGCTTGGCGCCTCAACGGGCTTGGCCAGCGCGGCCGACGCGGCGGGACAGCATTCGACCCCGGCACCAGCCGCTGGTTCGGCGGTGAAAGACCTCGTTGGCCGTGGTCGGAAGGCGTGGAAGCTAGGGAAGTGGAACGAGGCCTACGACGCCTACAAAGCGGCCTTCGACGCCGCAGAGGCGGGGCCGAGCGCGATCGGAGAGCGCGCGGAGCTCGCCGGCGAGCTGGGCCTCTGTGCGCTCGCGCTCCGCAAGTACCGTGAGGCGGCGGAGCACCTGACCTGGAGCCTTGAGCAGGGCCATGCGCTCACGGACGAGGTCCGGATACGATTCGAAGTCGGACGGGCGAAGGCAGCGTTTTACCTCCTTCGAGTCCTGCTGTCCGTCGATCCGCCGGACGCCGAGGTGTTCATCAACGGCCAATCCATCGGTCGGGCCGCACGGACTTACAAGCTGTTCCTCGATCCCGGACGACACATGGTGCGGGCCCGGGCGCCTGGCCGTGAGGATGCGCTGCATGTCGTCAGCGCCAGCGCGGGCTCGGAGATCGAGATCGCGATGCAGCTGCCGCGCCTTCCGGTGAGCAGCGCCAACGAAGCGCCGGCGGCGCCGGAGTCCGCGAGCGCTTCGCCCGCTGCGCGCCCGCAGGCCTCGAGCCCGTGGGCATCTTGGCCGGGAACGCTGCGCATCGCCGGCATCGGCTTGACCGTGGCAGCAGGATCGCTCGGCGCAGCTTTCATGGTCCGCGCGAGCACGACGGATGGAGACCTCGACGAGCGGAACGAGAGGCTCGACGCGGCGGGGGTCTCGCCGGGGGTGTGTCGGGAACCGCCCAAGCCCGCGACGTGCTCCGAGCTGACGCGCCTCCGACGAGAGCGCGACCTCTTCGCCGGGCTGGGCACGGCGATGGTGGTGACGAGCGGCCTCGTCGGCGCGGCGACGCTGGCTTCGTTCTTGACGGATTTCGCTTTTCTGCGGACTGAGCCCACGAAAGCTCGGCTCGCGTTGACGCCGACGGTGACGCCGGCACGGCTTGGCCTCGTGGCATACGGCGCGTGGTGATCAGGGAGCAAGCACATGCCTCTTCCCGAATTGCGACGAATGCGGCTGCTGCTCGCCGTGGGGACCCTCTCCACGGGCGGCGCGGGGGGCCTCTCCGGGTGCGGTTACGACGATAGCTGCTACGACGAACGCGTCTGCCTCTCACTTCCGAAGTCTCCCTGTGATGGTGACCCAGCGACGGCGCCGGCGCTGGACGAGTGCGGGGTGTTCGTCAGCGAGCAGGGCGACGACGAGAGCCCGGGCACAAAGAGCGCGCCGGTGAGGACGATGCAACACGCGATCGGGCTCGCCGCGAGCGGCCGAGGCGACGGCGAGGCGCCGACCCGGCGGGTGTATGCTTGCGGTGGGGCGTTCGCGGAGGAGATCACGCTGCCTTCCGGGGTCGACCTCTGGGGCAGCCGTCGCTGTGATGGCGGCGATGATTGGTCGTATGGGGGGTCGTTCGCCGGGCCGAACGCGTCGACCGTCATCGCGCCGCCCGACGGGATCCCGGTGCGGGTCCTCGGCGGGGGCGAGGCGGTCGTCGCGGGGAACGAGGCGACGTCCGTGATCTTCGGCGTGCGCGCCGTGGCGGCGGACGCCTCGGCGCCCGATGGCAAGTCGTCGATCGCGATGATCTTGAGCCGGGGAGCGCGGGCGATCGTGCGGGACAGCGTGATCGCCGCGGGCGACGGCGGCGATGGGGAGCCGGGAGAGGACGCGCCCACCGAACGGGCGACGTACGGCGTGCTGGGTAACCACGGCGCGGACGCGTGTACAGCGGACGTCGTGACGGGCGCTCGCCCGGTCGTGACGAGGTGCGACGATGGCACCGAGTCCGTCGGCGGATACGGCGGCGACGGTGGGCTCGACGTCGGCGGCGATGGCGCTTCGGGACAGCCGATGTCCGAGGAGAATCAAGAGGCTACGGGTCGCGGAGGCTCCGGCGCGGACACCATGAGATGCGCGGCCGGGAGCGCGGGCGCCGACGGTGCTCCCGCCGGTCGTGCGGCCGGCGCGTTGGGTCCTGGGTTCCTGGACATCGACGGATGGGTCGGCGTGCGAGGTGAAGACGGGAAGAACGGCGGCGTTGGCCATGGCGGGGGCGGCGGCGGCGGCAGCAAGGGGCGGGGCGAGATGAACTCGTGCCAAGATCGACCCCAAGGGGGTGCGGCGGGCGGCTCGGGAGGCAGCGGCGGTTGCGGCGGCCTGGGAGGCAAGGGCGGCGGCTATGGCGGGGCGAGCATCGGCATCATCGCGCTGGAGGGCGCCGAGCTGACGGTCGAGGCCAGCGACGTGTTCGCCGGCGCCGGCGGCCGCGGTGGCGTTGGCGGAACGGGCCAACCGGGAGGCCGAGGTGCTGTAGGTGGCTACGGCGGGCTGCATCCGTTTACCAATCTGTGGCCCGCCTGTCCTGGTGGCAGGGGTGGCGACGGCGGCCGCGGGGGCGATGCCGGCGGCGGCTCCGGTGGGCATTCGCTCGGCGTTGCCTCGGTGGGCGCAACGGTCACCCTTGCCCAAAGTGCGAGCGTTCACCACGAAGACGGCGGAAGAGGTGGTCCCGCAGGGAACGCAGCTCTGGACCAGGACGAGGGCGAGGGCGCTCCGGGCCTCGCCTACTTTTGGTATCGGTTCGATGCTCCCGCCCCGGCGCCACCTCGATGAACCGCTCTCGTGCAGGCGATTCACGGCAGGAGACTACCATGTGCAATACGGCCGCCACCATCTTCGTCATCATCCTATCGTCATGGGCCATCGGTTGCGGCACGACGACGAACGTAGCCGAGGATGGCGGGACACCGTGCTCCGCCTCATCCTGCCAGGACGAGGCGCCGCCGGAGTCGGTCTGCCGCGAGCACGTGGCCGCCGATATCCTCGACGATGGCTGCGGTGTGTTCGTCGCCGGGATCGCGGCGGGCGGCGACGATGCCAACCCTGGTACGAAGGCCAAGCCGGTCTTCTCCGTTCAATACGCCATCGATCTCGCGCGTCGCGGGCGAGGCCGCGTGTTCCTCTGCAGCGACGGGTTCTTGGGCAACGTGAGGCTCCCCTCCGGCGTGGACCTCCTCGGGGGCTTCAACTGCTGGCGTTGGGGGCGCGCCGATGCTGATCCGCTGTCCACCCTGCAGGAGATAAGGGGCTCCGACCCCATCGTGACCGTCGAGCCGGCGAGCGCGAGCGACACGGGCGCGGCCGACGGGGTATCGACGATCGCCAACATCCTCGCGCGGTCGGAGGGGTCGATCTCGGTGCTCGTTCAGTCCAACACCGTGGTGGAGATCCTCCGAAGCGAGATCCGCACCTCCTACGGATGGGGAGGCCGCGACGGGGAGAAATGGCCCTGGCCGAATCAGGCGGCGGATGGGCCTGACGGGCAGTACGGGGGACACGCGTGCTCGGCGGCCACGGTCCCTGGTGGAGCGGCGGCGGAGAACCGGTGCGAAGGAGGAATGCCGAGCTTCGGCGGCAAAGGCGGCGACGGGATGCCCGACGGCGCGGAGGACGGGGGCACCGGCTCGCCCGCGGCGTCGAACCCGACGAGCACAGGACGCGGTGGACGTGCGGAGCGGGAAAACTTCGGCTGTGAGCAGGGGGACCACGGGAGCGATGGGAACCCGGGGGCGGTGGGCGCGATCGGCGAGGGCATCGGGCGAATCACCGAGAGAGGCTGGGAAGGGGGCAAGGCCGGCGACGGCGAAAGGGGCACGCCGGGCCAGGGCGGCGGCGGAGGGGGCGGTCAGCGAGGCGGATTCGCGCTGTGCGGCGTGGCCACCAAGGGAGGCGCCGGCGGCGGCTCCGGAGGCGCTGGCGGCTGCGGCGGCAGGGGCGGCCGAGGGGGCGGAAACGGTCACCCGACCATCGGCATCGTCGCGCTTCATGCCAAGGTGACGGTGCGCGATACCCATATCATCACCCTTGACGCAGGCCCCGGCGGCGACGGCGGGCCGCCCGAGGACGGCGGCGACGGCGGCCGAGGCGCGCCGGGCGGCTCCTTCGGCGACGGCAGCATGTGGTCCTGCGACGGGGCCAACGGCGGCACCGGTGGCCCCGGCGGCTACGGGGGTCCCGGGCGCGGCGGGGACTCGATCGGGATCGCCTACCTGGACGAGGACCAGCTCGAGATCGAGGGGGTCACGTACGAGCTGGGACCACCGGGCAAGGGCGGCACGAGCTGGGAGTGGTTTGAAGAGATGGTGACGGGGCAGGACGGCGACAAGGTCGAGACGCTGCGTTTCCCTGAATAGGAGAATAGGAGCGGCGAGCGGGCTGGACAGGGCAGCAGGGGCGACGTCCGAGATACTAGGCAGCGGCGCGACTCGTGGACGAAACGCTGACCATGTGGGAGAGCTCGGGGCCGTCGAGGTCTTCGGGCGAGCCGGCGTCGAGGCGCTGCGGCGTGAGCTCGTCGGCCGCGCCGGTGTGCACGTGAGCATGGGCGAGCTCGGGGCCGGACGTCGGCAGCGCGTCCCGCGGTGCGAGCTTCGGGGGGGGCCGCCGGCTGTCAGTTAGACCGCCACTGGCGTTCACCGCCGAGATCTAGCTGCAATGGGGGCGACACCTTTCAGCGGTGGAGAGGGTTCGTACGGCGGCGGCGCGTGGAGCGTGCCCGGCGGGCTTCAATGGGGCCGCCGCCTTTCAGCGGCGGAGAGTCTATGCAGAGGATGTGCTGGGCGTTCATATGGATCGGCTTCAATGGGGCCGCCGCTTTTCAGCGGCGGAGAGTCGCTCAGCCTCCTTGAGCGGCGCTTGCACCGGCCGGCTTCAATGGGGCCGACGCTTTTCAGCGGCGGAGAGCTGCGCGTGACCGCGCTCCCAGCGGTTCACGCTGACGCTTCAATGGGGCCGCCGCTTTTCAGCGGCGGAGAGCGTCGAGGGGTATCAGGCGCTGCTGACCGATGCGAATTTGCTTCAATGGGGCCGCCGCTTTTCAGCGGCGGAGAGGCACCGGCGGAGTTCAGGATCGGGAACCCGGGATGCTCGCTTCAATGGGGCCGCCGCTTTTCAGCGGCGGAGAGAGGCCTCCCAAGCCTACCTGACGTTTCGCGTAGTTATACCACGGTTTGCGAGAGGTCCCCGCCGCCCCCCTCGCTCCGGCCGTCCGGGGGCGCCCCGCGCGCCCCCGGACATCCCGAAATCCATCGTCTTTTCAAACACCTGCCAGCCTTGCGAGCGCCCCCCGGTGTTTCCGCGTCACTCCACCGCTCGCAGCCGGTGCTCCCTCCCTCTTCATACCACGCCCTCTCCTCGTCTCGCCCAGCCCTTCCGTTCTCCCCGGCCCCTTTGCCGCTCTCTTCCCCACGTCCCCCGCTCGCCGCCCCGCCTCCTGCGCTGCCGCCCCCGCCTCGCCGCGCTCGTCCCCCGCCTCGCTCCACGTCGTCCCCGCCTCGTTCCACGTCGTCCCCGACCTCGCCGGACTCATCCCCCGGCCCGTCCGAGTCACCCCCCCGCTTCGCCCAGCTCATTCCCCGCGGGGCGCTCGCCTTCCGAGCCGGGGGCGTCCCCCGCCGCCCCGGGGGATCCCGCCGCCGTCCCCCGGCGACCCGCCGCCCGAGCCGGGGTCTCTTTGCCACGACGGCCGGCGCTCTTCCGCCGGACCCCGGCGCGACCTCCCCGAGCGCGGTCCTCCGCCCGCCGCACACGGAGCTCTCTCGGGCGCACCGGATCCGCCCGCCGCGCCGGCGCACCAGCACGCCATCTGCCGGCCCGCCGACCTGCCGCTCGTCGGCTCAGCGCCCCGCCGGGCCGACCCGCCGCTCCTCGGCCGGCCCCGCCGGCGTCTCGGTCGCCTCCACCACGAGCTCACCCCCGCGGGTCAGCTCATGCCAGCGCGCGTCCCGCGGCCCGGGCGGCGGGAGCCTCGGCCTCCCCGGGACCTCCGGCGCGGGCTTCGGCAGCACGCGGAACCACACGCGCCCGTCGTCCCGCACCTCCATCCGCGTCAGGTTCTGGTCGACCTCCACGTCGCGCACCAGCGAGAGCACCGGCCGAGCCGGGCGTTCCAGCGCCAGCTCCAGGCGCCCACCCGCCGAGGCCGCCGGCGAGATCGCGAGCAGCGCGCCCCGCCGGGCGCCGGCAGCGCCGCGACCCCGTCCGGCGCCGCGATGCGCCGCCACGCCTGCGCCGCGCCGAGCGGCAGCGGGCTGCGCACGAGCGCCAGCAGCGGCTCGCGTCCCTGCGCGCTCGCCGGCGGCGATCGAGCGCGGCTGGAACGCGGATCGCTTCCAGGTCTGCCCACAATCCAGCGAGAGGAACGTGTCCGGCGGCCCCGGGCGCTGCCCGCGTGACGGCGCCTCGACCACGGCCGCGAGCACGCCGTGGGGGCGCACGAGCACCGCGCGCACCCGCTTGCCGGGCGCGACGACGGCCGCGGTGAAGCTCCGGCCTTCGTCGGCGGAGACGCTGACGCGCTCGCCCGCCGCGGCGGCGACGAGGCCGCCGGCGGCGTCCCACGCGGTCGCCCCGGCGACGCCGCTCCGCGGCGCGAAGCCGTCGGGCCGCAGCGCGTCGTGGACCCCGGCGGCGCGGTGGAGCGCGCCGTCCGGCGTGGCCGCGTAGAGGGCGTCGTCCTGCGGGCCGGCGGTGCCGGCGGCGAGGCCGACCCGGCGAGGCCGACCCAGGTTGAGCGCGCGGGCCGCGGGCAGCTTCAGGGGGCCGACGACGCCGAGCTTCTCGTGGACGGCGAAGATGCCGGGTCCGCCCGCGGCGCTCGCGATGTCTCCCTTCGCGGCGGCGATCGAGGCGTGCTCGCCGACAGCGATCTCCCGGTGCTCGCGGAAGGGGTTCTGGTGGGCCCGCGCGCGGTCCTGCTCGGCGAGGGGCGGCTCGCACGGAGAGCCTCCTGCTCCACGTCTATCAGGCCTCCCGGCCGGTTCGCCAGGCGGGGCGCCGCCGTCCCGGTCGTGGGGCGCAGCGCGCAGGGATGAGGAGGGGGCGCCGTCGCCAGCTGCCTGGCTCCTCGACGCGCTGCCTGCGAGGCGCGAAGCGGTCACCGCCATGGCGCCGCCACCCGCCCGACCGCACACCTCCTCCGGAATCCCTCGCATTCAGCCGCCTGAATCCCTGGTACGCGATCTGCCATGGGCGCTGCGCATGGGAGATGCCGACATCACGTTGCGCCACCTCGCCCGACGGCGCCCCGAGGACCTGGTGCGCCCGTTCGTCGCCGAGAGCCGTCCCGTCGAGGTCCTCGGTTGGGTCGACAGCCAGGTCACGAACATCGAGCGCCGCCTCGACAAGGCTTTGCGCCTTCGGATCGGCGGTGAGCCGCGGGTGCTGCACGTCGAGTTCTGCTTCTCGCTCCGCGACGACGTTCCGGATCGCATCTTCGAATACCTCGGCTTCCTCTTCGCCGCGCTCCGCCTCGACGCCCCCGGCGAGCCGGTGCCGCCGATCGAGAGCGTCGCCGTGGTCCTCTCGGGGCGCAGGCGGCGCTTGCCGAACGCCGGGAAGCGCCGCATCGCCTGGCCCGGGCGGCCGTTCAGCGGCGCGCGCTTCCGCATCGACGCCGTCTACCAGCGCACGGTCTCCGAGCTGCGAGCGCGCGGCAGCGTGCTCTGGCTGGTATTTGCGCCGCTTGCACGTAACGCGACCGCGGCGGCGCTGCGGGAGGTGGTCGCGGAGATCCACGCGGGGGCGAAGGGCGCCGAGGAGCGGGCCGAGCTGTACACGGCGCTCCTGGTGATGGCGACCATCGATCCCTGGGGGCATACTCTGCTGAAGGAGCTCATCGCCATGGTGGAGGACAAGGAAGAAGGGCTGCTCCGGCGCACGCCGATCATCGGGGAGATGATCATCGAGGCCGAGCGACGAGCCGAGCAACGAGGAGAGCAACGAGGGGAGGAGAAGGCGATCGTCGCGCTGCTCGGTCGTCTCTTCGCGCGGCGGATCGGGCGACGGCCGACGGACGAGGAAGAGCGCTCGATCGTCGAGCGAGCCCGCGCGATCGGTCCGGGCGAGGTCGAGGATGCCTTGCTCGATCTCGAGGGCGAGGCGCTGGTCCGCTGGCTCGCGGAGCCCATGCGCCCATCGTGAACCCCCGCCGGGCGCGGCGCGCGGGCGCTACTCGCTCTTGAGCCAGCCCTGCTGGAGGGCGTAGCGCACGGTGTCCGCGCGGCTCGTGAGGCCGAGCTTCTCCATCGCCCGGACCTTGTAGGTCTCGACCGTGCGCGCGCTCAGGTCGAGGCGGGCCGCGATCTCCTTGATGGCGTGCCCCTCGGCGATGAGCCGGATCACCTCGGCCTCGCGCTCGCTCAGCTCCGAGGCCGAGCCGTGGTCGCCGAAGGTGCGGCCGACGACGCTCGACACGACGTGGGCCGTCATCGACGGGTCGAGGTACACGCCCCCGGCGGCGACGGCGTGGATGGCCCGGACCAGCTCCGCGCCGCGCGCGCCCTTGAGCACGTACCCCGACGCCCCCGCCTTCAGGAGCGGCTGGACGTTGGCCTTGTCCTCGTAGCCCGTCAGGGCCACCACCTGGACCTCCGGGCGCGCCTGCTTGATGCGCTCGGTCGCCTGCGCGCCGCCGAGCTTGGGCATGGTGACGTCCATCAGGACGATGTCCGGCCCGAGCTCCGTGACGGCCTCGACGGCGCTGAGCCCGTCCGCCGCCTCGCCGACGACCGTCATGTCAGGTTGCGCGTTGATCAACGCCTTCAGCCCGTCGCGCACGATCGGGTGATCGTCGACCACGAAGACGCCGAGCTTCGTCATGCCGCTCTCTCCATCAAGATCGGGGGTGGCCGGTCCTCCAGTCGCTCGAGCCTCCGAGGCGGCTCGTCGGAGGCGTGAGGGGCCGCGTCGGTGTCGGTGACCACGGAGCCCGACCCTAGCACGGGCTCGCCGGAGGCCTGAGGTTCCGGTCCGAATTTTCCCGAGACGCACGGCGCTCCGGGGCCCGTTGGCCGCCGGCGCGCCACGCTGGGACGTGCGTCGAGCCGGCGCGCGAGGGGCGGGAAGGGTAGGAAAAAATGAACAAATCTGATGGGTTACCGCCTTCATGGGGCGGTCTCCGGGCGGACGCGACCTCGATGCGTTGCCGCGTTCCGCCGGTGCCGCGTTGGGACCACCATGGGCGGCGCTGCGCCCGCGCCGCCCGTCCAGCCCCAGGTGGATTCGCCGTCTGGTCGACCCTCCTGCGGCGCAGCCGTTCCCTGAACAGAACCTCGGCGTGTGGCAGCGGCAGCACGACGGCCAGAACGGCTGGCAGCGTCTACCGGGCACGTGATGGAGCCCTCCGATTCTGCTCGCGCAACTCTTCGCGCCGCGCCCGCGGCGATGCGGGCTGCACGCGGCGTCGGCTCGCGTCCTGGATGCTGAAGCGTGGAGCCCCCGCGTTCCAGGAGCACGTGCACTGGGAGGAGACGATCGCCCAGCTCGTCACGCAAGGGCGCCTTGCGCCCGGTCAGGGCGGGCTCCTCGAGGCGGGCGATCTGCGCTTCGCGCAGCGTGGGGCTCTTCGAATCGTAGACGGAGCGGGGGATGCTGTCATTTGAGCATGAAGGCGGGAAGAAAATATCAATGATCCTCCCATCTTCATGGGGGACCTCTGTGGACAAATGAACAGCATCACCCAGCGCTATCCGCGAAGCGGAGAGCGTCCAAGGCGACGTAGGCGAGCCCTGCCCGCCCTTGCCCGCATGCCTCCTCGGCCCGAGCGAGGGAGCCGGGGAGGGGGGATCTGTCCGGGAACCTGCCGACGATCGCGCAATCTGGCGAAATCATTGGACTCGCAGGGCTTTCCACATGAATTGAAAGCGAGGGGATGGACGCGGAAAGGAATAGGGCGCGTGCGATCGACCTCATTCACGATAACGCGTGACAAGCGCCATCCCATCGTCGAGAATCAAACACCGAGTACGTTAGGGGGAGGTCCTGCACATGGGGCCTCTACACGGGAGGGTGGACATGTGCATCTCGCGAGCGGCCGAGGCCAAGAGCAACGCGCCTGTGATGCCAAGAGCAGCGCGCCTGTGATGCTGAAAGTTCCCTGCGGCGAGCCGGCGATCCCGCGCGCGCTCGCGAAGCCGGTCCTCGTGCCGGAGCCCTGGGGCGACACCTCGCTGGCGTGTGTGCTCGACCAGGGCCCGCTGCCGGTCGAGGTCGCGCTGCGCCTGGGCGCCGCGCTTGCGCGCAGCCTGGGCGAGGTGCATCGGCGCGGCCTGCTGCACCGCGATATCAAGCCGCACAACGTGCTGGTCGACGCCGAGCGGACGCGCACCTGCCTGCTCGACTTCGGGCTCGCGACCAGGTGGACGCCCAAGCTCGCCGCGCAGATGCCGCTGGAGGCGGTCTCCGGGACGCTGGCGTACATGGCGCCCGAGCAGACGGGCCGGATGAACCGAGCGCCGGACGCCCGGGCAGACCTGTATGCGCTGGGCGCCACGCTGTACCAGATGCTGACCGGCGCGCTGCCCTTCGACGCGACCGACACGCTGGAGCTGATCCACGCGCACATCGCCCAGACGCCCGTGCCCCCCCACGAGCGCGCGCCCGAGCGAGACATCCCCGAGGCCGCGAGCGCGATCGTGCTCAAGCTGCTGGCCAAGAGCCCCGAGGATCGCTACCAGACGGCGAGCGGCGCGGCCTGGGATCTGGAGCGGGCGGCGCGGGCCTGGGTCGAGACCGGAACGGTGGCGCCGTTTCCGCTGGCGAAGCGCGACTGGGACGATCGGGTCCGAGCGCCCTCAGGCCTGTTCGGTCGGGAGCGCGACAGCGCCGCGCTCGCGGCGCTGTTCGACCAGGCGTGCGGCGGCGCGACGGTGCTGGCGCTGGTGACGGGGCCGTCGGGCGTGGGCAAGTCGGCGCTGGTGCAGGCGCTGCAGGGCCAGGTGCGCGCGCAGCGGGGGATCTTCGCCGCCGGCAAGTTCGACCAGCTGCAGCGCAGCACACCGTACGCAGCGCTGGCGCAGGCGCTGCGATCGGTGGTGCGGCGGCGGCTGGCGGATCCGGCCGAGGTGCTGGACCGATGGAGGCAGGCCTTTCAGGAGGCCGCGGGGCCGAACGGGCAGATCCTCGTCGAGCTCATGCCCGAGCTTGCGCACGTCCTGGGCGATCCGAAGCCGCTGGTCGAGCTGGGGCCGATGGAGGCCAAGCGCCGCTTCCAGACGACGGTGCTGCGCTTCGTGCGGACGCTGGCCACGGCCGAGCACCCGCTTTTGCTGTTCATCGATGATCTGCAGTGGGCGGATGCGGCGTCGCTGGCGCTCCTGGGCGAGTTGCTGAAGGAGCCTGCGGGCCAGCACCTGCTGGTGGTGGGCGCCTACCGGGACGAGGCGGTGAGCCCAGAGCACCCGTTGAACGCGCTGCTTTCGAGCTCCACGGCCCCGGGCGCCGTGACCGGACGGATCGCGCTTTCGCCGCTGGGCGCGGAAGCGGTCGCGGCGATGGTGGCGGACATGCTCGATCGGCCCAAGGCCGAGGTGGAGGAGCTGTCGCGGCTGATCAAGGAGAAGACCGACGGCAGCCCGTTCTTCGTCGGGCAGTTCCTGCAGCTCTTGCACGAGCGGAAGCTGCTTGTGCGCGACGCGGAGACGGGGCGGTGGCAATGGCAGCGAGAGGCGATCGAGCGGGCGGGGATCACCGACAACGTCGTCGCGCTGCTGACCCGAAGGCTGCAGCGGCTGTCGCCCGAGCTGCAACGCGCGCTGCAGACGGCGGCGTGCGTCGGCGACCGGTTCGACGCGGAGCTCTTGGCGCACCTGCTCGGGCAGCAGGCAGAGACGACCAGCGCCCTCTTGGCGGAGGCGGTGCGCGAGGGCCTCTTGGTGCGCGAGGGCGAGCAGGTGGAGGAGGGGTACGCCTTCGTGCACGACCGGGTGCAGCAGGCCGCGTACGAGGCGCTCACGGCCGAGGAGCGGCTGTCGCTGCACCTCGGGATCGGCCGAGCGCTGCGGGCCCGCTACGGCGTCGCGTGCGCCGACGGGGAGCTCTTCGCGACGCTCTACCACCGCAACCGGGCCACGGAGCGGCTGACCGAGGCCGCGGAAAAGCGCGATCTTTTGGAGCAGAACCTGCGCGCCGGGCAGCGGGCCAACGCCAGCGCGGCTTACGCGCAGGCCGTCGCGTTCCTCGGGACGGCCGCGTCGCTGCTGGGCGAGGAGGGGTGGACCGAGGCCCCGGAGACGACCTTCGAGGTGCACCTGGTCATGGCCGAGGCGCACTGGCTCGCGGCGCAGATCGACGAAGCGGAGCGGCTCTTTCTGCGCTGCCTCGAGCGAGCGCGGGACCCGCTCGCGCGCGCGCGCGTGGCCAGCGTCTTGATCGTGTTTCTTCATGTCACCGACCGCTTCGCGCAGGGCATCGAGCTCGGCCTCTCGGCGCTGGCGTGGCTCGGGCGCCCGCTGCCAAGGACCCCGGAGGAGCAGCAGGCGCTGTTCGACGCGCTCATCACCGAGATCGAGCCCGCCCTGCAGCAGATGACCGTCGAGGACTGGAAGGCGCTGCCGATGAGCACCGACCGCGCCCACGCGCTGCGGTGCAGGATCCTGGAGGTGCTGGGGCCCTGCGCCGCCTTCTGGATGCCTTCGCTGAGCCGGTGCTGCTGGCCGATGCTCGTGCTGGAGACGCTGCGGTACGGGCTGACGAAGAGCTCGTTCGCGGGCTGCGTGTGCACGGCCTTGCTCCTGGCATACCTCCTGGGGAAGCTGCCCTTGGGGCGCCGGCTGAACGAGCCCATGCTGGCGCTCGTCGATCAGTACGACGTCGCGCGCGCCGCCGCGCGCTTCAACTCCACGGTGGCCGCCATGTACTGGACGCCGCCTCCGAAGATGAGGGAGCTGTACGCGCGCGCGGCGCGCACCGCCGCCGAGGAGCGCGACCTCGTCGCCGAGGCGTTCAGCGAGATCCACGGGGCGATGTTCCAGCTGATCGCCGGAGATGACCTCGATCGGGTCACGCGCGACCTCGACCGCATGGCCTACCGCGACCCGATGGCCGTGGACTTCCGGAACGTCATTGCCCGCTCGGTCGCCGCGCTCTCGCAGGCTCCGACCGCGCACGCCGTCGAGCAGACGCTCGCGGAGATCGCGCGACCCGCGCGAGACGCGACAGCGATGGCGCTCCTGACCGCCACGATGGCCATGGCGGGGTGGACCGGGGTCCATTTCGGCGCTGACGCGTGGGCGGTCGAGGCGGTCCTCGCCGTCGAGTCGGAGTGGCAGGTCTCGTGGGGCACTCCCATGCTCATCGCCCTGACGTTCGCGCTCTGTGTCGCCGGAGCGCATGCCCTCCCCACCGCCACCGCCGAGCGGCGCGCGCTGCTCGAGGCTCGGCTGGCCTTTCACGGCGCGCGCCTCGCCCTCTGGGCCCAGGGCTGCCCCGAGAGCTTCGAGGCCGTGCGCCTGCTGATGGAGGCGGGCCGCGCTCGCGCCCGGGAAGAGCACGAGGAGGCCGGGCGGCTGTACGACCAGGCCATCGAGCAGGCCCGCGACCATGATCTGGTCAACACGGAGGCGCTCGGCTTGCGCTTGGCCGGCGAGCACCGCCTCGCCCGCGGGCACCGAGCCCTGGCCCGCGCCTATCTCTCGGCCGCGCACGACGCCTACCTGCGCTGGGGGGCACGCGCGGCCGCCGCGCGGCTCGCCCAGCGGTACCCGGACAGCATCGCGGCCTCGGGCCGCCCGGCGCTCGCGGCGGACGAGCCGCCGGGTGGAGCGCCCGTGCCGACGAGCACGACCATCACCGACCGCGCGCTCCACGCGTACCTGGACATCGCCTCCGCGCTGCGCGCCGCGCAGGCGCTCTCCGGCGAGCGCAACCTCGGCTCGCTCGTCGGCCACATGCTCCGCCTGCTCGCCGAGCACTCCGGCGCCGAGCGCGCCGTGCTCGCCCTCGTGCAGGGTGGCGAGCTCGTCATCGCCGCGCTGCTCACCGTCAATCCCCAGCAGGTCGAGCTGGCGCTCGACGAGCCCGTCGCCGGCTCGACGCGGCTGCCGGCGACGCTCGTGCAGTACGTCGCGCGCGGCAAGGAGCCGGTGGTGCTCGGGCAGGCGGCGTGCGACAGCCGCTTCGACGAGGACCCCTACCTGCTCGCCCACCGGCCCGGCTCGGTGCTGGCCGTGCCGCTGGTGCACCAGGGGCGCCTCTCCGGGGTGATGTACCTGGAGCACCCGAGCGTGGAGGACGCCTTTCCCCAAGCCCGCGTCGAGCTGGTGACGCTCCTCGGCGCGCTGGCGGCGACGGCGGTGGAGAACGCCACGTTCTATACCGAGCTCTCGGCCTACAGCGAGCGGCTGGCGCGCGAGGTGGAGCAGCGCACCGCCGAGCTGGAAGCCGCGAAGGAGGCGGCCGACCGCGCCAGCCGCGCCAAGAGCGAGTTCCTGTCGAGCATGAGCCACGAGCTGCGCACGCCGCTCAACAGCGTCCTCGGCTATGCGCAGCTGCTCGGCCGGCTGCCCGACCTGCCCGCCAAAGCCGCCGACGCTGCCCGCATCATCCACACCGCCGGCACGCACCTGCTCAGCCTCATCAATGACGTGCTCGATCTGGCCAAGATCGAGGCCGGCAAGCTGGACCTCCACCCGACCGCGGCCGACCTGCCCACGCTCCTCCGGACCGTGACCAATCTCTGCCGGGTGCGCGCCGAGGAGAAGGGTCTCTCGTTCGCTTACGAGCGTGTCGGCCCCGAGCGGCTGGGGGTGCGCGCCGACGAGAAGCGGCTGATGCAGGTGCTGCTCAACCTGCTGGGCAATGCTATCAAGTTCACCGAGCACGGCGGGGTGACGTTGCGCGTCGAGGTGCTGGAGCCGCCGGAGGACCAATGGCGCACGGTGCGCTTCCAGATCAAGGACACCGGCCCCGGCATCGCCCCCGAGCACCTTGGGCGCATCTTTGATGCCTTCGAGCAGGTCGGCGACGAGAAGCGGCACGCCGAGGGCACCGGGCTCGGGCTGACGATCACGAAGAACCTCATCGAGCGGCTGGGCGGCAGCATCGAGGTCGATAGCCAGCTCGGCCAAGGCACGGTCTTCACGGCGACGCTCCGGCTGCTCGAGGCGACCACGTCCCAGAGGAGCGCGGGGCTGTCGTGGGAGGCGATCATCGGGTACGAGGGCGAGCGCCGCACGATCCTCGTGGTGGACGACAACGCCGAGAACCGCGCGCTGCTGCGCGACTTGCTCCAGCCGCTTGGCTTCGAGCTGCTGGAGGCCGACAGCGGCGAGCGGGCGCTTGCGCTGGCCCTCGACCGAACGCCGGACGTCATCTTGATGGACCTGGCCATGCCGGGCATGGACGGGTACGAGGCGACACGGCGCTTGCGGCAAAGGCCCGAGCTCGCCAGAACCGCGATCATCGCCTCGTCCGCCAGCATCTCGGAGGCCGATCGGCACAAGAGCCTCAGCGCGGGATGCGACGACTTTCTGCCCAAGCCGGTGCAGGCCGGCGCCCTTCTGGAGCTGCTCCGAGGCACGCTCCAGCTCGAGTGGCAGCGCCGAGCGGGGCAGGGCGCGGCCGTGACCATGCCCCTCATGGCCGATGCGGAGCTCTGCACGCTCACCCTCCCACCGGCCCACGAGCTGGCGCGGCTCGTCGAGCTGGCCGACAGAGGGTTCGTCTCCCAGGTGCTGAACGAGCTCGATCGGCTCGAGGAGGCCGACCCGCAGCTCGGGGCGTGGATCGGGCAGGTGCGCGCGGTGGCGCGGAGCTTCCAGATCAAGCGGCTCCGCGGTCTGCTCCAGGCGCAGCTCCGATACATCACGGCAGCTCCCCTGATCGTGCAGCCCGACCAACAGCAACGGCGAGCGCGTCGAGGCGAAACCTAGTGGGTGAATGTGTGAAAAGGTTGTCGCGACCGGTGCACGCTGGCGCCGCTTTGCCATCGTCTCCGATGAACAGAACCTCAGACCCTGGTGTCCCGTCGTATACCATCCTGATGGTCGACGATGTGCCGGAAAGCATGGCCGCGACAGTCGCTCAACTTGAAGAACGAGGCTTTCGGGTGGCGATCGCTCAAGATGGCGAAGATGCGTTGGAGCGGGCCGAGCTCATTTCCCCCGATCTGATCCTGCTCGATGTATTGATGCCGGGAATGGGCGGCTTCGAGACGTGCCGGCGTCTGAAAGCGTCTGAAAGCACCAAAGGCATCCCGGTGGTCTTCATGACCGCTCTGGGAGAGACGGCCCAAAAGGTGGCCGGGTTTGAGGCCGGCGGCGTCGATTACGTTGTCAAGCCGTTGGAGATCGACGAGGTTTTGGCGCGAATCAAGGCACACCTGGCCTTGTCTGCGATGCGCGCGGAGCTCGAGGCGCAGAACGTGCAGTTGCGGCAGGAAATCGAGAAGCGCAAGCGATTGGAGGCCGAGCTGCGATGCGCCCACGATATGCTGGAGCGGAGAGTGGCGGAGCGCACGTCCGAGCTCGCCGCGGCCAATGATCTCCTGAAACAAGAGATCGGCGAGCGTAAGCGGGCCGAGGAGACCTTGCGCGAAAGCCAAGGCCTGCTGCGGGCTATCATCGATAATTCGACGGCCATGGTCTACGTCAAGGACCTGCAGGGCCGATACCTGCTGAGCAACCGCCGTTTCAGGCAGCTGTGCCACGCGACCGTGGAGTCGATCGTCGGCAGGACCGACCACGAGCTCTTCCCCCCAGAGCAGGCCGAGAGCTTCCGCTCGTTCGACAGGCGGGTGCTGGAGGCCCAGCAGCCCCTGGAGGCCGAGGAGGTGGTGCCGCAGGACGACGGGATGCACACCTATATCTCGGTCAAGTGTCCCCTGTTCGACGCGGAAGGCATGCCCTATGCTGTGTGCGCTATCTCCACGGACATCACCGAACGCAAGCGGGCGGAGGAAGAGCGGGAGAGGCTGTTGGCCAGCGAGCAGGCGGCGCGTTCCAAGGCCGAGACCGCCGACCGACTGAAGGACGAGTTCCTCTGCACGCTCAGCCATGAGCTGCGAACGCCATTGACGTCCATCCTCGGCTGGGCGCATATTCTCCTCCGTACGGCCAAGTCGGACGCAGCCACGGTGGAGCGCGGCCTCAGGGTCATCGAGCGCAACGGCATGGCCGAGCTGGGGCTCGTCGAGGCTCTACTCGACGTCTCCGCTATCCTCTGCGGCAAGGTGGACCTGAAGCCGCAGCCGGTCAGCCTGGCCGAGGTCATCCAGGCGGTCCTCGACACTGTAACTCCAGCCGCGGAAGCGAAGGGCGTCTGCATTTCGCTGTCGCTCAGCTCAAAGACCAGCAGGGTCTGGGGTGATCGCGGCCGCCTGGAGCAGGTCGTGAATAATTTACTGAGCAACGCCATCAAATTCACGCCCTCTGGCGGGCGCGTGGATGTGTCGCTAGAGGAGGTGGGAGCGACGTCTCAACTCCGCATCAGCGATACGGGCGAGGGGATAAGCGCAGATTTTCTTCCCCATGTGTTCGAGAAGTTTCGCCAGGCAAACAGCTCGACCACGCGCTGGCGCCGCGGGCTTGGCCTCGGGCTCTCAATCGTGCGGGATTTGGTGATGATGCACGGCGGAGAGGTTCGCGCCGAAAGCGCCGGAGAGGGTCGGGGCGCGGTGTTCATCGTCGACTTGCCTCTGATGCCGGTGGTCGAGGAGACCGCTGCTCCGCGTTCGACCGATGCAGGGGAAGCGCGCTCGGTCTAGCGCGGGTGACGTGCCAGCCCGCCTCAGGAGATCAGCGACGCCGAGCTCTCCCGCGGCGGGCTGACGGCGACCCGCTCTCCGCTCGGCCTCTGCGTCGCCGCGAACACCGCGAGCCCCACCGCGATCGTGCCGGCGACCCCGATCACCGGGAAGTACTCCATCCACGTCGACTCGCCGTCCCGCCGCGGCCACGCGATGTTCGCGATGAGCGCGACCCCCCACGCGACGGCCGCGACGTTCAGCGCGAGCCCGGCGCGCCCGAGGGAGAACACCCCCGCCGGGGCCCCGGAGCTGCCCGGCCACCCGCGCAGCCGGCGGAGGAGCATCCCCGCCGTCACGAGCAGGTACGAGAGGTTCACGAGCAGCACGGCCGTCTCCGTGATGAGCACGAACAGCTGCGCCTCGCCGTAGTTCACGACGAGCATGCCGCACGCGAGCGCGCCGACCGCGATCGCCGGAGCGACGGGCGTCTTCGTGCGCGGCGACACGCGCGCGAGCGCCGGCGCGCACGGCAGCGCCCCGTCCCGCGCCATCGAGAACGCGAGGCGCGAGGCGCCGGTCTGGATGGCCAGCGTGCAGACGCACACCGCCAGCGCCACGTCGACAAGGAACACCTTGCCCAGCGTCGGGCCGAGGGCGCTCACGACCACGTAGGCCAGGCCCTCGGTCGCGAGGCGGCCGTCGGTCAGGCTCGGCGCCGCCATCAGCGCCGCGAGCAGGAGCAGCGCGCCGCCCACCCCGGAGGCCACGACGGCCTTCAGGATCGCCCGCGGGATGATCCGCCGCGGGCTCTGCGTCTCCTCGGCCAGCGACCCGGCCGAATCGAAGCCGTAGAGCACGTACGCCGGCATGAGCGCTGCCGCGAGCAGGCCCGCCGCCCCCGTGCCGAGCGGCGGCGACGGCCCGTAGATCGGCTCGAGCACCACCGCCGGACCCCGCACCGCGTGCAGGAACAGCGCCCCGATCAGCAGCACGACGCCGCCGAGCTCCGCCATCACGCCGACGTCGTTGACCCAGGCCATCGCCCGCACCCCGGCCATGTTGATCGCCGTCGTCAGCGCGACGAGCCCCGCGCCGAGCAGCACGGCGTTCGCCGCGCCGTCGCGCGACGTGAGCGACGGGTCGCCGCCGAGGAGCTGGAACCCGCCCCAGACGCTCGGCAAGATCGCCTGCAGCGCGATGGCCGCCGCGGCGACGCTCACGACGTCGCCGACGAGCTTCAGCCAGCCCGCGAGCCACCCCGGAGCGCCGGGCGACACGCGGCGCCCCCACTGGTAGGCCGAGCCGGCCACCGGGTAGTGCGAGCCCACCTCGGCGAGGTTGAGCGCGACCGCGAGCTGCCCGAGGAAGACCACCGGCCACGTCCAGAAGAACCGCGTCCCGCCGAAGGCGTAGCCGATCACGAAGAGCTGGAAGACGGTCGTGAGGATCGAGACGTACGAGAAGCCCGCCGCGAAGGCCGACAGGCTCCCCAGGTCGCGCCGCAGCTCCTGGCGGTAGCCCAGGCGCGCGAGGTCGTCGGCGTCGCTGCCGCCTTGCGCCGGATTGCCCGCGCCGAGGGCGCCGTACGCTGCCGAGCCCGCGCCGAGCGCGCCTTGCGCCGCGGTGCCCGCGCCGGCCGCGCCGCGGTGGTCCGGCGTCCCTGTCGAGATCGGATCACGCATGGGCCGACACCCCCACGAGCGGCTGGCCCGCGCTGACCATCTGGCCCGGGCGGCAGCCGATCCAGTCGACCGCGCCGGCCACGTCGGCCACCACGGCGAACTCCATCTTCATCGCCTCGAGCACGGCCACGCGCTGGCCCGCCTCGACGCGCTGCCCCGGCGCCACGTCCACCTTCCACACGCACGCGGTGAGCGGCGCCGTCACCGGCAGCATCCCGGCCGGCAGCGCGTCCTCGTCCGCCGACGAGGCGCCCTCGAGCCGGGCGCCCGCGCGGCGCACGCGGTCGAACTCGCCGTCCGCCTCCCAGCGGCCGCGCTCGGCGTCGAACGCCGCCCGCTGCCGCGCCCGGGCCGCGCGGATGCTGTCGGCGTTGTCGTCGAGGAAGCGGTGGTGCTCGCCCAGGTCGAACGTCGCCTCCTCGATGCGCACCTCGCCGCGCCCGGCCACCATGTCGGCGCGGAGCTCGAGCAGCTCCTCCGGCGACACGAGGTGGAAGCGGAGCTGGTCGAAGAACCGCAGGAGCCACGGCCGCTCGCGCGTCGTCTGCCGGAACGGCCGGTGGCGGCTCCAGACCGGCACCGTGCGGCCGAGGAACTGGTACCCGCCCGGCCCCTCCATGCCGTAGATGCACAGGTACGCGCCGCCGATGCCGACCGCGTTCTCGGGCGTCCACGTGCGCGCCGGGTTGTACTTGGTCGTGACCATCCGGTGCCGCGGGTCGATCGGCGTCGCGACCGGCGCGCCGAGGTACACGTCGCCGAGGCCGAGCACGAGGTAGCTCGCCGCGAGGAAGAGCTCCTGGACCGCCGCGATGTCCGGCAGCCCGTTGACCCGGCGGATGAACTCCAGGTTGCTCGGGCACCACGGCGCGTCGTCGCGGACCGTGCGCATGTAGCGCTCGATCGCCTCGCGCGTCGCCGGGTCGTCCCAGCTGAGCGGCATGTGGACGACGCGGCTCGGGATCCGGACCTCCTCCGGGGCGGGCAGGTCGGCCTCGGCCTCGCGGAGCAGGTCGAGGGCCTTGGCCACGGTGAGCCGCGCGCCGTCGACGTGCACCTGGAGCGAGCGGATCCCGGGGGTCAGGTCGACCACGCCGGGCACGCGCATCTCCTCGAGCCGCGTCATGAGCAGGTGCGCGCGCACGCGCAGGTCGATGTCGAGCACCGGCGGCCCGAACTCGACGAGCACGTACCGGTCGCCGCTCTGGCGGAAGACGACCGCGGGCCGGCCGTCGCGCGCCGGGACGCGGCCGAGCACCGGCTCGCCGCGCCTGCGCCGTGCGCTGCCCGATCCCGCGGCGGCCGCGCCGTCGGCCGCGTGCGCCGCCGCGCCGTTCGTCGTGCCGTCGGCCGCGCGCGCCGCCGCGCCGTTCGTCGTGCCGTTGGCCGCGTGCGCCGCGGCGCCGTTCGTCGCGAGCCCGCGCCGCGTCACGAGCTCGTCGCTCCGCCGCGCCAGCGCGTCGGCCTCCGCGGGCAGGATCGACCGGAACCGCACCTTGTCCCCGGCGCTCAGCTGGCCGAGCTTCCACCGCTCGGCCGCGGCGACGGCGAGCGGACACACGAACCCGCCCAGGCTCGGGCCGTCGGGCCCGAGGATGACGGGCATGTCGCCGGTGAGGTCGACCGCGCCGATCGCGTACGCGTTGTCGTGCAGGTTCGAGGGGTGCAGCCCCGCCTCGCCGCCGTCGGTGCGCGCCCACGCCGGCGCGGGCCCGACGAGGCGGACGCCGGTGCGGGCCGAGTGGTAGTGCACCTCCCACTCGGCCGAGTAGAGCTGCTCGATCCCCTCGTCCGTGAGGAAGTCCGGCGCCCCGTGCGGCCCGTCGAGCACGGCGAGCTCCCAGGACCTGTCGATCTCCGGCCGGGCCTCGGCCGGCAGCGCGCCGGGGGCGAGCGCCGGGTCGACCTCCTCGCCGAGGCGCAGCACGTCGCCCGGGCGGAGCGGCCTGCCCGCGTGGCCGCCGAAGCCGCCGAGGGTGAACGTGGCGCGGCTGCCGAGGTGCGCCGGCACGTCGATGCCGCCGCGGATGAGCAGGTAGGCGCGCGCGCCCGGCCCCCGCACCGGCCCGCACGCCACGGTGGCGCCCGGCGCGACCTCGACCGGCGTCCACGGCGCCACCTCGGCCCCGTCGACGAGCACGCGCATCGCGGCGCCCGCGACGCACAGGACCGCGCGCCGGTGGAACACCAGCGTGGGCCCGTGCACCTCGCACTCGAGCCCCGCGGCGCCGGCCGGGTTGCCCACGACGCGGTTGCCGAGGCGGAACGACAGGTCGTCCATCGGCCCGCTCGGCGGCACGCCGACCGACCACAGGCCGAGCCGCCCGGGCCAGTCCTGCACGGTCACCGCGCCCGGCGCCGCGGTCACCTCGACCGCCTCGGGGCGGAACGGCAGCGACGCGAACGTGCCGGTGTGGTGCCGGACCCCGCGGAAGTCGGGGTGATCGAGCGCGGCCGCGACCCACTCGCGGTTCGTCTCGATCCCGCCGAGCCGGGTCTCCCCGACGGCGGCGCGCAGCGCCGCGACCGCCGCGGCCCGGTCCTCGCCGCGCACGAGCAGCTTGGCCAGGAGCGGATCGTAGAGCGCCGAGACCTCGGTGCCCGTCTCGACCCACCCGTCGACCCGCACGCCGGCGCCCTCGGGGTAGCTCACCTCGGTGAGCAGCCCCGCGCTCGGCAAGAACCCCCGCGCCGGGTCCTCGGCGTAGAGCCGGGCCTCGATCGCGTGGCCCGAGAGCGGCGGATCGCCGCCCTCGAAGAACGCCGTGTCGCCGGCGGCGATGCGGAGCATCCACGCCACGAGATCGATGCCGGTGCAGAGCTCGGTCACGCCGTGCTCGACCTGGAGGCGCGTGTTGACCTCGAGGAAATAGTGCTCCGCGCGGGCGGGATCGACGAGGAACTCGACGGTGCCCACGTTCCGGTAGGCGACCTTCGCGGCGAGCGCGCGGGCCGACTCCGCGAGCGCCGAGCGCAGCCGGGGCGGCAGGTCGGGTGCGGGCGCCTCCTCGAGGACCTTCTGGTTGCGGCGCTGCACCGAGCAGTCGCGGTCGCCGAGGACGAGGACGTTGCCGCGGCCGTCGCCGGCGATCTGGACCTCCACGTGCCGGGGCGCCGTCAGGAAGCGCTCGAGGAACACGTCGCCCGAGCCGAAGTTCGCGCGGGCGAGGCGCTGGACCCGCTCGAACGCGGCGGGGAGCTCCGCCGGCGCGTCGCACCGGGCCATCCCGATGCCGCCGCCGCCCGCGCTCGCCTTGAGCAGCACGGGGTAGCCGATGGCCGCGGCCTCGGCGGCGGCGTGGTCCGCGTCCCGGAGCACGCCGGTGCCCGGCAAGAGCGGCACGCCCGCCTCGATCGCGAGCTCCCGCGCCCGGTGCTTGCTCCCGAACGCCTCCATCTGGGCCGGCGTCGGCCCGATGAAGACGATGCCCGCGGCCTCCACCGCGCGGGCGAAGTCCTCGGATTCGCTGAGGAATCCGTAGCCCGGGTGGATCGCGTCGGCGCCCGCGCGGCGGGCGGCGTCGACGACGGCGTCGATGCGCAGGTAGCTCTCGGCGGGCGTCTGGCCGCCGAGGCGGACGGCGTGGTCGGCGAGGCGCACGTGGAGCGCGGCGCGGTCGGCGTCGGAGAAGACGGCGACCGATGCGATCCCGAGGCGCCGGAGGGTGCGGAGGATGCGGCACGCGATCTCGCCGCGGTTGGCGACGAGGACGCGGCGGAAGGGCGGGGGGGCGCTCACGGCCGCACCACCGCCATGCGGATCGGGGTCGGGTTGAAGCCGTTGCAGGGGTTGTTGATCTGCGGGCAGTTCGAGACGAGGAGCAGCAGGTCGAGCTCGGCGCGGAGGTCGACGTGCTTGCCGGGCGCGGACAGGCCGTCGACGATGCCGAGGGTGCCGTCGGCCTCGACGGGCACGTTCATGAACCAGTTGACGTTGCCGACGAGGTCGCGCTTGCCGAGGCCGTACGGCGCGGCGGCCATGAGGAAGTTCTCGACGCAGGCGTGCTGGTGCTTCGTGTGGTGGCCGTAGCGGACGGTGTTCGACTCGCACGAGCAGGCGCCGCCGGAAGTGTCGTGCCGGCCGCAGCTGTCGTCGGTGATGGTCATCATCACGCGGCCGCGGTTCGAGCGGAGCTTCGCGCCGGTGGTGAGGAAGATGTTGCGCTGGGCGACGATGGTGTCGGCGGCGCTGTAGCGCTCGGCGGTGTCGGCGAGGACGTAGGCGAGGAAGTCGACGGCCTGGTTGCCCTCGAGGTCGATGACGCGGAGGATCTCGCCGGCGCGGACGATCTTCGCCCACGGCGCGCGGGCCGGGACGATCTCGTCGGAGAGGAGGGCGCCGGGCAGGCCGGCGAGGGCGGGGTCGCGCATGGCGGCGACCGGCTTTCCGGGGGCGGCGGGGCTCATCGCGCGGCTCCTGCCCGGAGGGCGACCGCGAGCTCCTCGGCGGTGTTCTCGAAGGCGCGGCGCGCCTCGGGGGTGGCGTTGCGCACGGGGTCGTCGTCCGGGGCGGGGCGGCCGCGCCAGGCGGTGAGGCGGACCTTGCCGGCGCGGTAGGCCGGGCGCGGGTCGAGGCGGTGCGGGACGGCGGCGACGCTGACGAGGACGTCCTGCTCGGCGCGGAGGAGCACGTGGGCGCCCGGCCGGGACGCGTCGGGGAGGAAGGTGATGGCGCCGTCGGCCTCGATGCGGACGCCCTTGAAGAGGTTGATGGGCGTGGGGAGGTCGCGCTCGGCGAGGCCGTGCTTGGCGAGGGCGAGGAGGAGCCGCTCGCGGCCGGAGCGGAGGGCGCCGCCGTGGGCGTCGCTGCCGTAGCGGGAGGCGATCTCGCCCGGGAGCGAGGTGCCGCAGAAGGTGTCGTGGCGGCCGGCGGTGTCCTCGAGGAGGGAGGCGAGGGCGCGCCCCATGTCGGAGAGGAGCAGGTAGCCGGGGCCTGGATAGGCCTGCCACTGGAGCTTCACGGTGTCGGCGAGGCAGAGCCGCTCGATGGGGCGGTCCGCGCGGTGGAGCATGAGGGCGACGCAGGTGTCGCCTTCGACGTCGACGATCCGGAGCCGGCTGCCGACGGGGAGCGTGCGCGCCGCGTAGCCGCCGGCGCCGAGGGTCTCGTCCCAGAGGACGTCGCGCGCTTCGACGCCCGGGGGCGGGTCGCCGATCGACGTGCTCGGCACGGTGGGTTGCGTCTCGACGACGCTGCCTTCCTGGGCGCGCGCGTGCGCGCGCGCGGCATACGTTGTGGCCGTTTCAGACATCGCCCGCCTCACTTTCGATAGAGAATCGAAACTACGGGTCGACTATCCGGGGGCGGGGTTTCCGGCCTGTTTCGCGGGGGTAAAATGCAGGGTGCGGGCGATTTTTCCCGGTGGCGGCGCGGGGGACCCCGCGGCCCCAACCTGGGTGCGCGGCATCAACCTGGGTGCGCGCGGCCTCAACCTGGGTGCGCGCGGCCTCAACCTGGGTGCGCGCGGCCTCAACCTGGGTGCGCGCGGCCTCAACCTGGGTGCGCGGCCTCAACCTGGGTGCGCGCGGCCTCAACCTGCGCGACCTCAACCTGGGTGCGCGGCGGGAGAGCGGCTGGCGCAGGGACGCGAGCGCGGATAGATCAGCGCGACGGCCACCCCGGGAGACGATGAAGACGGAGATTCCCCCTGCTCAGAGCGCCGAAGGAAGGCAGAGCGCCGAAGGCAGTCAGAAGGCCGAAGGGAGCCCGCGCCGCATGGGCCGGCCGCGCAAGGCGCCGCAGCGCAGCGAGCTCGCGCCGCGCGAGCAGATCCTGGAGGTGGCGGGCCGGCTCTTCGCCGAGCGCGGGGTCGTCGACGTGTCGATGCTCGAGATCGCGCAGGCGGCGGGGCTCCGGCAGTCGTCGCTGTACTACTGGTTCCGGCGCAAGGAGCTGATCGTCGCCGAGATCTTGCAGCAGGTGAACCGCCTGCCGCTCTCGTACGCGCGCAGGCTCGAGGCGAGCGGCGGCGCCGCCGACGTGCAGCTCTGGCGCTTCGTGCGGTTCGACGTGGAGACGGTGTGCGGCTTCCCGCTGGAGATCACGGAGATCCACCGCTTCAGCGAGCGGGATCCGGAGGCGTTCGCGACCTACTGGGCCGAGCGGCGCGCGCTGACCGAGGCCGTGGCGGCGATGATCGGGCGCGGGGTGGGGGAGGGGACGTTCCGCGAGGTCGACGCCTACCTGTGCGCGCTGACGGTGCTGGCGCAGGACGAGAGCGTGCAGAACTGGTACCGCCCCGGGGGGGCCGGGCGTATCCACCCGCTCGTCGCCGGCGACCCTGCCGCGCTCGGGTACCGGCCGGAGCAGATCGCGGAGCTGGTCGCGGACCAGACGGTCGGGGGGCTCCTGGCGCGGCCGTCGCGGCTCGCGGCGCTGCGGCAGACGGCGGTCGCGGCCGACGGGGAGGGGTAGCGGGATAGCCCTCCTTCCAGAACACGGCCACCACCCCGGGCGCTGCGTGCCCATCGGAGATCGCCCGGTCGCGACGGTCTCGTGCATACTCGGCCCCATGACCGCCCCCGCTCGACCGCAATACGCCTCGGGCCGCGCCCCTCTCGCGCTGGCCGCGCTGCTCGCCGCATGCGCCGTGCTCGGCTGCGCGTCCCCCATGGAGCAGACGCCGCCAGCCTCCCCGGATCCCGCCGTAGCGGCCGCCCCGGCGCAGCCCGCCGCAGCCCCCGCGGCGCCGCCCGCAGGCCCCGCGCCGCCCGCCGGCCCCGCGGCGTCCGCCGCCACGCCGGCGCCGTGCGCGGCGCGCGTCGCCCGCGTGTGGCACGGCCGCACGCCGAGCGACAAGGCCGAGGCATATACGGCCTATATCTCGAGCGCGCTCCCCAAATTCCGCACCATCCCGGGGAACCTCGGCTATCAGCTGATGCGCGAGACCGTGGGCGCGGAGACGCACTTCATGGTGATCAGCTACTGGAGGTCGCGAGACGACATCCGCGCCTATGCCGGCGACGACATCCGCAAGACGCGCCACCTCCCGCGCGACGCCGAGTTCCTCATCGACCCCGAGCAGACCGTGGTGAACTACGATCTCCCGGTGATCGACCTCGACTGCCCGAAGTGAGCGGCCCCGGACACGACGGTGGGGCGGGGCGGAGGAGCGACGATCGATTCTCCACGGCGTCGCCGTGGGCGAAGAGCTCGGCGCCGTGGCTCCCGTGCCGCCCGTAGCCGTAGCGGCGCCTGCCATCCGATGTGCCGGCCAGCGAATCGCTCAACGTCGGCGGGCGCCTGCCTCCACGTCGCTCCAGACGGCGTTGCCGTCGCTCGGCGTCACGAAGAGCACGCACACATCGTCGGCGATGTGCCCCGAGTGCGCCGCGCCGCGCGGGATCAGCAGCGCTTGACCCGGACCGACCTCGGTCACCTCCGTCGTGCCGTCAGGCAGGTTGACCGTGAACGTCGCGCGCCCGCGGAGGATCACGAGGAGCTCGTCGCCGCCGTCGTGTCGCTCCCAGGAGCCGTCGGTGCTGCCCGCCGCCTTCGTCACGACACCGACCATGCAGGGGCCGCTGGCCGCGTACGACCCGAGGATGCGCGGCGCGCCTGGATGCGTCGGAGGGTCGATGGCGCCGGCGAGCTCGAAGGCGATCACGCCGCGCGTCCGCGCGCCGCCGCCGGCGTGAGCGCCGGTGACCGGCGCGGCGGGGCCGTGGGTCTCGAGAGTCGTGGTCTTCATGATGAACGTTGCCTCCTGCGTGGGGTTGAGTCAGTCTACGAATGTTGATTCGTGTTCGCTATTCGCGTTGATGGAGGCGCGCTCTGCGATGGGCACACACGAGACAAACCCGCGTAAGACACCGCGTCAGACGCGGTCGCGGGCGACCGTCGACGCGATCGTCGAGGCGACGATTCGCGTTCTGCTCGCCCGTGGGTACGACGGGACGACGACGATCGCGGTGGCGGCGCGCGCCGGCGTCAGCGTCGGGTCGCTCTATCAGTACTTCCCGAACAAGGAGGCGCTGGTCGCGACGCTCGTCGAGCGGCACGCCGCCGCGATCGTGGCGCGCGTCGAGGGCGCGCTGGCCGAGGCGGATCCGGCGGACCCGGAGGCGGCCGTGCGCGCCTTCGTGCGCGCCGGGCTCGATGCACAGCGGATCTCACCGGCGCTGCACAAGATCCTGATCGAGCAGGTGCCGCGCGTCGGCCGGCTCGCCGAGGCGGCGGAGACGAGCCGCAGGCTCGCGGTGTTGCTCGAACGCCACCTGGCGCCCCACCGCGCGCGCCTCGCGGTGCCCGACGTGCGGATCGCTGCGTTCGTGGTGGAGACCGCTCTCGAGGCGCTCGGGCACCGCGTGATCATCGAGGAACCTCATCTGATCGGCACGGCGCAGCTCGAGGCCGAGGCCACGACCCTGGCGCTCGCCTACCTCTTCGGGCCCCGCGCACCGCGTCGGAGGTCGGGCGCCCTGGCGGCGACGCGACCCAGGTCGACACGGCCTGTCTGACCCGGCTGACGGGCGCGGCCCAGGTCGGAGCCGCGCGCGATCCGACCCAGGTTGGGGGCGCGGCGGTGGGGGACCTCGACCGCCCCCTTACCAGCGGAGCTCGGCCGGCAAGAACTCCGCGATCAGGTCCTTGTAGAACGGCTTCAGCCGCTCCACGTCTGGCGGGGCGTCGGCCTTCGAGTAGAGATCGTACGGGTTGAACCGCCGCACCCACTCCATCATCCGCCGATCTTGCTCGTTCATCACGTGCCCGTACGCGCCCTCGCGGTGCGCCGCGTAGAACGAGTGATAGCGGATAATATAGAGCGCCTCGAGCGGCAGGTGGTCCTTCACCACATGATACAGATACTCGTCGTGCCCCCACGACATGTGCACCCGGGAGAGCCCCGCGCCCTCCTCGTAAATCCCGCACGGCGCCTGGTACGCCGGGCTCGCCATGTCCGGGTTCCGCGCGAACAGCTCGGGGAAGACGACCCGGTCCGAGTACGCGCAGCCCACCGGGAAGGTGTCGCCCACCACGGCCCACTGAGGCTCGCCCCACGTGCACAGGATCTTCCCGGCGTCGTGGATCAGCGCGGTCAGCACGAACCACCGCGGCTGCCCGTCCCGCCGCGCCGCCTCCGCGGACTGGAGCGCATGCGCGATCTGCGACAGCTGCGTGTCCGGATCGCTGTCGTCGACCAGCCGATCGAGCAGCTCGAGCGCCTCCCACATGCCCATCCGGCGCCGATCCAGGCCGAGGTACTGCCGCTGTTTTTCCTGCACGAAGGCGAGGGTCTGCCCCTCGTGGTTCAGCCGGTAAAGCTCCTTCACGCTCGGCCGCACCTCGGCGCGGTAATCGCGGAACGCCGACGCCCCCTGCTCTCCCGCTGGTCCGCGCGCGGCGCTCCCCTCCACGCCCGACGCCTGGTCACGCTGCTCGCCCATCGCTCCGGCCATAGCGTACCACCCCGCCCAGCGCCAGCGGCCTCATCACCAGGGCCGCGCAGCGCGCTGGCCCATGCATGAGCTCGCCTACCCGCGATTCCGCGGCAGCCACCCGACCGCGTAATCCACGAGCGGCCGCTGCGGCATCAGCAGGGCGGTGGCGGCGCCCGCGCGGCCGCGGCGCACGAGGCCGGTGTCCCGCTCGAAATCGGCGCCGAGGCGGTCGAAATCGCCGCTGTCGGTCGCGACGTCGTCGAAGCTGACCCGCCTTCGCGCGCCGTCGACGAGGATGGGCGCGTGGCGCACCTCAATCCGTTTGCCCGGGAAGTCGGTGCGGTACTCGGCGAGGTGGATCGAGGTGTTGTTGCCGTGGCCGACGCCGAGCAGCAGCACCCAGCCGTCGAGATCGTAGATGCGGGCCAGCGGCGAGCCCTCGCCGAGGTCGTACGAGAGGCCGTGGTTCGCCGTGACCGCCTCGGCGTGCCGGCCCCAGGCGGCGAACGACACGAGCGGGTGGGCGCTCCGCCGGACGCCGCGCTGCTTGCGGAACGCCTCGGGGATGGCGCCCATCTGCCGCGTCGGCGTCAGATCCGGATCGTAGGCCGGCATGGTCTCCCGGATCGTCTCCCACCACGCCTCGGGCACGGGCGGATCCTGCCAGAGCGCCGGATCGGACAGGCCTTCCGACTGCGTCGGCATCACCAGCGTGCCCTCCGGCGTCAAGACCTCTTCCAGGGCCAGGATCACCGCGACCGGCCCGCCGCAGACCCAGCCGAGCTTGCTCAGCGACGAGTGGACCAGCAAGGTCATGCCGGGCCGAACGCCGAGGGCCGTGAGCTCCGCGACAAGCGATGGAACGGTGACGAGGGTGTCCGGGTGCGTCTTCAAGACCTGATGTTCGCTCATGCTGCGATCTCGGCCGCACCCACGCCCGCGATTCCGTCCCATACCGCAAGGACCGAGCGGGGGTGCGGCGCATGGGTCATCCCAGAGGTGGTATCACGGGCGCGCCGAGCCGGTCCAGGCGAGCTCGCTGGTGGGACCCGCGGGGCGCATCGAGCCCTTGATCCGAGCGCGCAGCGATGCGACAACGTTGCTACTCACATCCAATGCAACTGTAACCGCGCGAAGGGGCATCCGCCGCAGCAGCGCTCGACGAGGAGCTCACGATGAAAGGTCGATTCGGACGGCATGCGGCGATTTCCTCGGTGATCCTGGCCATGAGCGCGCTCTTCGCCTTCGCGTGCGGGGATGACGAGGGCGGCCCGAGCTCGCCCTCCTCCAGCGCCTCGGGGTCGGGCGGCGCGGGGGGAGCGCCGGCGACCAGCGCCTCGGGGTCGGGCGGCGCGGGGGGAGCGCCGGCGACCAGCGCCTCGGGTTCGGGCGGCGCGGGGGGAGCGCCCGAGACCCCGAGCGGGGCCACGGCCGAGCTCGCGCTGCTGGAGACCACCGATCTCCACAGCAACGTCCTCAGCTTCGACTACTTCAAGCTGGTCGCGGAGCCATCCATCGGCTTCGAGCGCACCGCGACGCTCATCCACCAGGCGCGGGCCGAGATCCCGAACCACCTCCTGATCGACAACGGCGACACCATCCAGGGCACCGTGCTCGCCGACTACCAGGCGCTGGTGGATCCGATCGCGTGCGGCGAGACGCTGGCCATCTACAAGGCCATGAACCACCTGCGGTTCGACGTCGCCGGGATCGGCAATCACGAGTTCAACTACGGTCTCCCGTTCCTCTCGCAGGTGACCCACACCCCGTTCGACGTCGAGGGGCTCGATCTCGCAGGCTCCGCGGCCTGCGCGGGCCCCGACTTCCCGCAGGTGAACTCCAACGTCTTCAGCCTCGAGACGAACGAGACGATCTTCCCGCCGTCCGTGCTCATCGCGAAGACCATCACGGCGACGGCGCCGGACGGCGGCACCATCGAGAGCACGCTCCACGTCGGCTTCATCGACATCACGCCGCCGACGATCATGAGCTGGGACAAGAAATGGCTCGACGGCAAGGTCTTCGCCAAGGGCGTGCAGGAGGTCGCGGCCCCGCTGATCGACGATCTCCGCGCGCGGGGGGCCGAGATCGTCGTCGCCATCGTCCACGGCGGCCTCGACGACGCGCCTTATGCGCCCACCCTCGAGAACCAGGCGTGGCACGTCGCCCACGTGCCCGGCGTCGACGCCATGCTCATGGGCCACTCGCACCAGATCTTCCCGAACGCGAGCAGCACCGTGCCCCAGTTCGACCTGCCGGAGGTCGACAAGGACGCGGGCACGGTCGCGGGCGTCCCCGCGGTCATGCCGGGCTTCTGGGGCCAGCACCTCGGCGTCATCAAGATGGGGCTCACCCACGACGGCGCGCGCTGGACGGTCGACACGGCGAAGACGGTCGTCGAGGCTCGGCCGATCTCCACGACCTGCCAGGGCGGGCTCCCCGCCGCGTGCGACGCGATGGAGCGCTGGCGCACGGGGGCGCCCTGCGCGTTCGCGACCCGCTGCGACGCGCAGCCGGACGCGACGAAGATCGTCGTCGAGGCCGATCCCGAGATCGCGTCGCTCCTCGACGCCGAGCACCAGGCGACGATCGCCTATGTCCAGACGCCGATCGGGACCACCGATTTCGAGATGTCGTCGATGTTCGCCGACGTGGGGGATGTCAGCGCCATCCAGATCGTCAACCAGGCCCAGGCGGACTACGTCGCCCGTTACATCGAGGAGAACCTGCCGGAGCTCGCGCCGCTCCCGGTGCTCTCGGTGAGCGCGCCGTTCAAGTCCGGCTTCCAGGGAGGCAACGATTACACCGATGTGCCGGCGGGGGGCGTCGCGATCAACAACGCGGCCGATCTCTACCTCTACGCGAACACGATCCAGGCGGTGAAGGTGACCGGCGCGGACATCCTCGACTGGCTGGAGCGGGCGGCGACGCGCTTCAACCAGATCGACCCGAGCGAGACGGCCCCGCAGCCGCTCATCAACACCTCGATGCCCGGGTACAACTTCGATATGTTCACGGACGAGCGGATCTCGTACGAGATCGACGTCACGCAGCCGCTCCCGCCGGCGGGGGTGAAGGCCAGCGGCCGCATCAAGAACCTGACGTGGAGCGGGGAGCCGATGGATCCGGCCGCGGAGTTCATCGTGGCGACGAACAACTACCGCGCGAGCGGCGGCGGCGGGTTCCCCGGCCTCGACGGCTCGAAGACGATCTACGCCGCGCCGGACACGAACCGCGACGTGCTCATCGCCTACATCAAGGAGATCGAGGATCTCACGCGCGCCACGCACGGCTCGGACCGCAGCTGGCGCTTCGCCAGGGTCTCGACTATGGGCCTCGTGACCTTCACCTCGGCCCAGAACGCGCTGCCGAAGGCGGAGGCCGCCGGGCTAGACAACATCTCGCTCGTGGAGCAGGACGACGGCAGCGGGAAGATGCTGTCGGTGTACGCGATCGACCTGAGCCGGTGACGATCGCATTCACCCCGCGTTCGGATGAGCACACGCGCGCTCCAGCGCGGGATGCTCGCGCGGGCACGTCGCCGGGGCTGCGCGGTCCGCGCTCACCCCGAAGGCCGCGACCGTGAGCACCGCCATGAGGGCGCCGAACACCACGAGCCCCATGAAGACGGCGATGCCGAGGTGGAGCGCCAGCGTGGCCGCCACCCAGATCCGGCGGCTGCGCCGCGGCCAGATCAAGAACGCGTAGCCGGCCTCGACCAGGACCACGAGCCAGCCGGCGATCACGGCGATCCAGGGGTGGTCTGCGAGCCAGGAGAAATCGACCTGGCGATAGGCGGGCAGCATGACCGACCGCCAGATCGCCTCGCCGTTCCACCATTGCTCGCCGGAGGCCTTCCAGAGCCCGCTCGCGAGATAGGAGATACAGAGGTGCAGCTGGACGACGCGCAGCGAGAGCCGCGTGGTCGCCGGCGGGCCTATGGGCACGCGGGCGAGCCGACGGTCCAGCGAGAGCGCCGCCCCCGAGGGCATCCAGATGAGGTAGAAGAGAAAGATGTTGGCGTAGTTGTCCGCCCCGTAGTTCGTGCTGTCCGCCGTCATCATCAGCATCAGGTGGGCGAGCCAGGCCAGCGCCGCCGCCGCCCTCGCCCGCCACCCGAGGAGGAGCGCGACGAGGGCGAGCGTGTAGAGCGCGCCGGTGCCCGTGACGATGGCCGCCTCGCCGACGCCCAGCGGGGCGAGGCGGTCGATGAGCGAGCCGATGCGGACGAGGTCGGTCCTGGCGAGGAGGTCGTTGAGCGGCCCCTGGAGGATGCCAGACCGCCCGTACAGCTCGAGGAGCGCGGGGCCGACCATCGCGGCCTGGACGAGGAGCACCGACGCGAGCCCGATCCGCAGCACCGCGAGGGGCACGGCGGAGGCAGGGGCCAGGGCGAAGCGATCGAGCCAAAGCCACGCGCGCGCGAGCGTCGCCTGGGCGGCGCGCCGAGGACCCGCGCGGCCGTTCACGGCGCCTCCTGGTCCGCCGACCGGGCGGCGCGGAGCTTGGCCTGGGGGACGAGCTTCGCTCGATAGTGCAGATCACACGTGAGCTCGTCCCGATGGCGATACTCTAGCAGCGGAGCGACCTCGCACTCCTCCACGCGCACGACGACGCTGGCGGCCGCAGGGTGCCTGGCGAACATCTTGCCCGCCCAGGAGGCGGCCATGAGGCGCTTCAACGCCTGATCCTCCTCCAGCCAGAATCTATCGACGATGTTACCGGCCCGTAGCCTCGCTTCTGCGTTTGCCCCAGACATGAGGCGGTCGATGGTCACCGCCCCCGTCGCGTCCATGACCTCGAACGTGGCCGTGGGGGGCGAGCCGACGCCGGGAGCGAAGAAGGCATACCCGCTGTCGGCGCCGGAGAGCGTCCCGTAGGCGGCGACGGCGGCCGCCAGAGGGCCTCGGTCCCGGAGGTCGACTTGCAACGCTCCGACGATGATCACGAGGCCGAGGTGCCCCGCGGCCGCGGCCAGGAGGACGAGAGCGCGTCCCCGGCCGATCGTCTCTGTTTCCATGGCTTCTCCCTCACACCCGGTTCCGGTCGCCGCACACACCCTCCGGCGAGCTCGGGCGCGGCGGCCGGAGGACGACCGGGAACCCGGGGCCCGCGTCCCGAGCCGCCGGCCCGTGAACGATCGGTCAGCGATTGTCCGCGAGGATCACGACGGGAGCCTGCACTGCTCCGTACGGAGCCGCTCCGGACACCGAACGCCCGTGATGGTCGCCATGGTGATGGTGGCCGTGATGATGATGGCCGTGATGATGGTGGCCGTGGTGATGATGGCCATGGTGATGATGGCCATGGTGATGATGGCCGTGGTACCATTGGCGTCCGTTCACTCCCTCGGCGGGGACCTGGACGGGCACCTCCTCGACCAGCGCGAGATCCTCGACAGGCGTGGTGGTGTCCGCCGCGGCGAGCTGCGCGCTGCCGAGCACCGCCGCGGCTGCCGCGAGGATGGCGATCAGTTCTATGTGCTTCATCGTCGGCTCCTTCTACATGGCGCGCCCGACAGGGGGGGCCACCGAGCCTGGCGATGCAAGCGGTACGCCGGTTTGGTCGGAACATTGGGTGACAGCGGCGCTGTCGGCATCAGGTTGACCCCGAGGCCGCTGACCCCGCGACAAGGCGTCCTGTTCGACCAGCGATTGCCCCCCCGCGTGGACAGCGAGGGGAATCTGGCGGGAGAGGGGCGCGCGGAACTCCTGGTGAACGACGGCGTCGTCGTGGAGTGCCGATCGGCTCACGGCATCGTCAGGATACGGGATAGATCGTCGACGATCTTCTCTGCGTCGCCGTCTTCGTGGTTGACCAGCACGGTGATGGCAGCATCGCGCTCGACCGCGTGGTACGATGCAGACACGAAGCCCCACATGCTGCCGCCATGCCCGTGGGTCGCGCCGGCCGGCGACGAGCGCTGGGCCAGCCCGAGGCCGTATTCCAGCAGGTCAGACGACAGGGCGTCGACCCCGGTGGTCATCTCCGCGAGCTCGGCCGGGCCGAGCAGCCCGCCGTCGAGGAGCTGGACGAAGAACGCGGTGAGGTCGTCCGTGTTCGACACGAGGCCACCGGACGTCCACGCGGACGACGGATCCACGGCGGACGTCGTATCGACGAGCTCGCCGTCATACGACCCGTAGCCGCGCACGAGCCCCGGCACGGCGGGCTCCGCGCCGTCGAGGTAGGTGTTGGCGAGGCCCGCGGGCTCGAGGATGCGGGTGTGCAGCAGCTCGACGACGGGCTTCCCGGATACCGCCTCGAGGAGGAGGCCAGCGACGATGTAGTTCGTGTTGGAGTACTCGAAACCCCGCCCCGGCTCGAAGCACGGCGGCTCTCTGGCCGAGAAGACGATGAGCTCCTCGGGGGCCCACACGCGGGTCGGGTCGGCCTCGACGGCGCTCAGGAAGCCGTGGGTTTCCGTGTAATCGAACAGACCGCTGGTGTGGTTCAGGATCTGACGTATCGTGATCCGATCGCCGCCGGGGACACCCGGCACGTACCTCGATACGTCATCATCGAGCGACAGGTCGCCGTCGGCGCGGAGCATCAAGACCAGCGTCGAGACGAACGTCTTGGTGATGCTCCCGACGCGAAAGAGATCCCCTGGCTTCATCGGCGTCCCCGTCGCGACGTCCGCCATGCCCGCCGCGCCGCGAAAGGAGCATCCTCCGACGTCCACGGCCGCGGCGGCGCCGGGGAGCCTTTGCGCGCCGATCGCCGCGTCGAGCGCCGCCTGAAGCCTGACGGCGAGCCCGTCGCAGTCCGCCGCGCCGCTCCCCGAGCCCGGTGCGCCTCCGACTCCGCCGCTGTGGTCGCCGTCGACGCCGGCGAGGGCCACCGTGGAGCCGGAGGGGCCGGCCGCACAACCAGCGAGCGACGGGATGATCGAACAAGCGATCCAGGTAAGCGGGTAACGGATACGACGCATCGTCCAGATCTCCAGATCCCCCCGCGGACGTTGGACACGGGACACCGAGGAGGCGTGACCCGGACAGGCACGGACGCTTCGCGCGTCGGGCGGCGGCAAAAGACGGAAGAGCACCTTGAATGTCAACCGATTTTCACATGCATTGTGAATCCACGCACCGACGCGGGCGCTTCGAGGCGACGCCGGGCCGCGCCCGGGCGCCGACGAGCCCCTCGGCGTGGACAGCCGCGAGCTCGGCGTCCTCAGACCACTCGGCCCTAGCGCGGAGCGATCCCCGCGATCCCGCAGGCGAGCTCGGAGAGCACCGTCACGGCCGCGCCGTACCTGCCGGCGTCCTCGGAGCTGGCGTTGCCCTGGAGGCTCCGCCTGTAGACGCCCTGCGCGATGGCGGCGAGGCGGAAGACGCCGAACGCCATGAAGTACGGCCACGACGCGATGCCGTCTCGACCCGAGAGCGCGCAGTAGGAGGCGACCATCTCGTCCTCGGTCGGGATCCCGAGCGAGGCGACATCGACCCCGGCGAGCCCGCCGCGGCCGGGGAGGTTGATGCGGTAACCCATGCAGGCATACGCGAGGTCGCTCACCGGATGTCCGAGCGTCGAGAGCTCCCAGTCGAGCGTCGCGATCGCCTCGTGCGGAGGACCGGGCGAAAAGACCATGTTGTCGATCCGGTAGTCGCCATGGACGAGCGTCGTCTCGTCGTCCGACGGGACGTTGGCGGCCAGCCAGCGCATGAGCGCCTCCATCGCCGGGACCTCGCCCGTGCGCGAAGCCTGGTACTGCTTCGACCAGCGGTCGACCTGCCGCGCGACGAAGCCGCCCACCTTGCCGTAATCCGCGAGCCCCACGGCGGCGTAGTCGACGCGGTGGAGGGCCGCGAGGACACGGATGTAGTCTGCATAGATCGCGCGGCGCTCCCCGGCGGTCGCGACCTCGGGCAACGTCGGGTCCCAGAAGATCCGCCCGGCGGCGTACCGCATGACGAAGAACGGCGTGCCGATCACCGAGGCGTCCTCGCAGAGGGCGAGCGCGTCCGGAACGGGCACCTCCGTGTCGCGGAGCGCGCGCATGACCCGGTACTCGCGCTCGACGGCGTGCGCCGAGGGGAGGAGCTGGCCCGGCGGCTTCTTTCGCACGACGAGCTCGAGATCTCCGCCGTCCCCGCCGGCGACGCCCACCCAGTACGTCGGGTTCGACTGGCCGCCTTTGAACTGGGCGACCGTCACCGCGCCTCCCGCGCAGCCTTCGACGTGCTCGGCGAGCCAGCGAGCGAGGGCCGCTTCGTCGAGCCGGTGCGCCTCGCGGGGCGCGCGGGTGTTGGTCGGCGGCGTGAGGGCCATCGCGCGTCCGACCCTATCACGCGGCCCTGCGGCTTCCTATACTGCCGCCGTGACGATCTCCTTCGATCTGCCCCCCGAGCTGTCCGAGCTCCGCGGCCGCGTGCGCGCGTTCGTCGACGCGCACGTCATCCCGAACGAGCGCGCGATCCTCGAGGAGGACCGCGCAGGGCGGAAGGACACGCTGACGGCGCTCCGCGAGCGCGCGCGCGCCGAGGGGCTCTTCGTGCCGCACCTGCCCGTGGAGCACGGCGGGCTCGGGCTCGGCGTCATGGGCATGTGCGCGCTCTTTCGCGAGATGGGCCGCTCGCCGCTCGGCGCGGCCTGCTTCAACTGCGACGCGCCGGATCAGGGCAACATGGATCTCCTGCTCAAGGCGGCCTCGCCCGCGATCCGCGCCAAGTACCTCGCGCCGCTCGCGCGGGCCGAGATCACGAGCGCGTTCTCGATGACGGAGCCCGCCCCCGGCGCCGGCGCCGATCCGTCGAACCTGCGCACGACGGCGACCCGGATCGACGGCGGGTGGAAGATCGACGGCCACAAGTGGTACACGACCGGCGGCGGCGACGCGGCGTTCCTCATCGTGATGGCGCGGACGTCGGACGATCCGCGCACGGGCGCGACGATGTTCGTCGTCGATCGCGGCGCCGAGGGCGTCGAGCACGTGCGCGACATCCCCGTGATGAGCCCGCCGATGCTCGCGCACCGCGAGGCCGAGCTCCGCTTCCACGCCGTGCGCGTCGGCGACGACGCGGTCCTCGGCGGCGTCGGCGAGGGCTTCCTCCTCGCGCAGCGGCGCCTCGTGCCGGCGCGCCTCACGCACTGCATGCGCTGGCTCGGCTGGGCCGACCGCGCGCTCGCGATGTGCCGCGACTACGTCCTCACGCGGGAGAGCTTCGGCAAGACGCTGGCTCACCACCAGATGATCCAGAAGAAGTTCGCCGACGCGGCGTCCGGCATCCACGCCGGCAACCTGATGACGCTGCACTGCGCGGCGTTGCTCGAGCAAGGCAAGGAGAAGGAGGCGCGCCCCTACGCCTCGATGGCGAAGAACCACGTCGCGCGCCTCCTCTGCCAGGTGCTCGACGACGCGATCCAGATGCACGGCTCGCTCGGATACAGCGAGGATATGCCGTTCTCGCTCTGGTACCGCTTCGCCCGGTCCGCGCGCATCGCCGACGGCCCGGACGAGGTCCACGATGTCGTCGTCGCGCGCGACTTCCTGCGAGGCGCGTTGACGACGCTGATCTGAGAGGGACCCCGAGGGCCGTTCTACGCCGGGGCGGACAGGAGAGGCGCCTCCGCCGGCGCGCCGCGCTCTGGCGGACGCGCGGTGGTCAATCGAGGAAGGCGGGGAACCGAGGCAGGGCCGCGAGGTCGTCGGGCTCGTGCTGCACCACGAAGCGGGCATGGGCGGCGCCGATCAGCGCGTCGAGGCGCTCCATCGAGCGGACGGACTCCTCGCGATCGGTGTTGAAGGGAGGCACCCGGCGATGCTGCCAGTTGGCGTGGGTATGGCAGACATCCCCCGAGATGACGAGCGTCCCCGCGCGCTTGAGCCGGAGCACGAGGCTCTGGTGGCCCGGCGTGTGCCCGGGCGTCGGCACGATCCTCACGGCGCCGTCGCCGAAGATGTCCGCCTCGCCGTCGAGGAGCTTCAGCTTCGCGGTGCGGTAGGCCGAGAAGAGCTCCGGCTCGACGGTCGGCGGCGGCGGGGTCGCCGTCGCCCACTCGAGCTCTCGGCGGTTCAGGATCCACGTCGACGAGGGGAACAGGTTGGCGTTGCCCGCGTGATCGACGTGCAGGTGCGAGAAGGCCACGTAGTCCACGTCGGCGGGCGAGAGGTTCAGCGCTCTCAGGTGCTCGCGCAGCGGCGTGTCGACGCGGAACCGGATCCCCGTGCGCTCGTGCACGACGCCGCCCTTCGTCTGGGCGATCGTGTCGTTGATCCCGGTGTCCCACACCAAGGTGCCGCGCGGGTGCCGGATGACGTAGCACGACGCGACGAGCTCCCTGGCCCGGGGCTCGTCCCCGAAGGCGCTCATGTCCGCGATCTCGGCGCGACCGCAGTCGAGCGCGTAGAGCCGCACGTCCTCGGGGGGCTCCGGCCCCGCCTGCGGCGGCGGGGGCGCCTTGGCGCCCGTGGCGCACGAGGGGAGGAGCACGAGGAACAGCGCGATCAACCATCTTTCAAGAGACATCCTGATTCTCCTCACGCCCGCTGCCAGCGCGGGCTGTCGTGTCGTTCGTGCCTGCTTTTTCAGGGAGCCCTGGCGCGCGACGCCCGGGAGCCCTCGTCGCGGCCCTGCCGGCGCAGCGAGCTCGGCGGCACGCCCGCGAATCGCTTGAAGGCGCGGCTGAAGGCCGCCTCGGAGTCGTAGCCGAGCCGCACGGCCGCCTCGGCGACGGTCACGCGGTCGTCGCGCAGCCAGCCGCTCGCGACGTGCATGCGAAAGCGTGCGAGGTAGCGCGCGGGCGGCGCGCCGACCAGCGCCGCGAACCGCTCCGAGAAGATGGAGCGCGACATCTTCGCGACGTCCGCGAGCGACTCGACCGACCACGGGTCGCCGGGGCGCTGGTGGATCGCGGCGAGCGCGCGGCCGATCTGGGGATCTCGTATCGCGGCGAGCCAGCCGTCCGCGTCCTCTTTGCGGGACTCGACCCACGCGCGGACGACCCTCGTGATCACCACGTCGGCGAGGCGCGTCATCACCGTGGCGGCGCCGACGCGGCGCCTGAGCACCTCGTCGGCCATGGCGTCGAGGAGCACGGGCAACACCCCGTCTTCCGCGCCGCCGCCCCGCACGAGGAGCATCGGGGGCATCAGCTGGAGGAGCGGGTGCACGGCGGGCTGGGCGAAGGTCACGCTGCAGCACACGAGGATCGTCCGCGCGCCGGCGCCGCCCGCGCGCATCGCGTAGGCCCGGTCGCCGATCTCCTCGAGCGGCATCTCGTCGAGCGGCGTCACGCGCCCGCGCGCCCTGTCCGCGAGCGCGTGGCGGGTCCCGTGCGGCAGGAGGGCGACGTCGCCGGCGTGGAGCAGGATCCAGCCGCGCTTCGGCGCGCGCAGCCAGCAGTCGCCGGAGACCACGAAGTGGAACCGCGCCTGCGCCACCGGCGGGAGATCGATGCCCCAGGGGCGCGTCAGCTCGCAGCGGCCGTAGGTGCCGTCCGAGAGCCGGAGGTCTTGGAGGACCTCGCTCAGCGCGTCGGGGGAGAGCGCCTCTTCGCCGGACGAACGGTCATGCATCGGCGACAAAGTAGCATGGAACGGCCGCGGCGGCGGCTCCACGCTGCGGGGCAGGAGGCATGAAACACGATGCGTGCACTTGTCTATGACCCCAGCCAGCCACGTGGCCTTCGCTTCGCGGACGTGCCGCCGCCGGAGCCGGCGCCCTCGCAGGCGCTCGTCGAGGTCCACGCGGTATCGCTGAACTTCGGGGAGGTGGCGTTCCTCGGCGAGATGCGCGAGCCCGGCGAGGTGCCGGGGTGGGACGCCGCGGGCGTGGTCGTCCGCGCCGCGGCGGACGGCTCTGGGCCGAAGGAGGGGACGCGGGTCGCGTCGTTCGGTCGGAGCGGGGCGTGGGCCGAGCTCCGCGCGGTCGACACGTCCGAGCTCGGCGTGGTGCCGGACGCGGTCGACCTCGGCTCGGCCAGCACGGTGCCGGTGGCGGGCGTCACGGCGCTGCGCGCGCTGCGCGCCCTCGGGCCGGTCGTGGGGCGGCGCGTGCTCGTCACGGGCGCGTCGGGGGGCGTGGGCCGCTACGCCGTCCAGCTCGCGCGCCGCGCCGGCGCGCACGTCGTGGCCGCGGTGGGGAGCGCCGCGCGCGCCGAGGGGCTGCGCGCGCTCGGCGCCGACGAGATCGTGGTCGACCTGGCGGAGGTGAGGGAGCCTGTCTTCGGCGTGCTCGAGAACGTCGGCGGCGCGCAGCTCGCCAAGGCGCTGAGCCTCGTCGAGCGCGGCGGCTCGGTGCAGAGCATCGGCATGGCGTCGCGCGAGCCGAGCACCATCGATTTCGAGCAGGAGCGGCGGCGCGCGGGGGACAGGCGCGTCGAGGTCTTCGTCGTGGGCGCCGGCTTCGGGCCCGACATCGCGTACCTCGCCTCGCTGCTCGAGCGTGGAGCGCTGGATCCGCAGATCGGGTTTCGCGGCGGCTGGGAGCGCGCGCCGGAGGCGGCGGCGGCGCTGCTCGATCGGCGGGTCGCGGGCAAGGCGGTGCTGGAGATCCGGAGGGAAGGACGATGAGCGAGCTGTCGAATCAGACGGTGATGGTCGTGGGCGCGAGCTCGGGGATCGGGCTCGCGGCGGCGCGCGCGGCGGCGGCGCGGGGCGCCAGCGTGGTCATGCTCAGCCGATCGCGGTCGAGGCTCGACGAGGCGGCGGAGAGCGTCATCGGGACGAGGCGCGCCATCGCCATGGATATGCTGGATCCTGGCGCGGTCGATCGCGTGATCGGGTCGATCGAGGCCGTGGATCACCTCGTGCTCACGGCGGTTGCGGACGAGCTCGCGAGCCGAGCGCCGATAGGGGCGATGACCGGCGAGCAGGTCGAGCGCAGCTTCGACAAGCTGCGCGGGTTCGTGAACGTCCTGCGGGCTGCGGCGCCGCGCCTCCGCGAGGGCGGCTCGGTCACGCTCATGGCAGGGGCGTCGGCGGTGAAGCCGCCGCGCGAGGGGTTCTCGGTGCTGGCGGCGGCGAGCGGGGCGATCCTGAGCTTCGGAAAGGCGCTTTCGCTGGAGCTCGCGCCGATCCGCGTCAACGTGCTGATGTCGGGGGTGGTCGACACGGCGATCCACGCCGGGCGGCGCGAGCAGATGAAGGCGTGGGCGGAGAAGGACCTCTTGGTCCGGCGCTTCGGTCAGCCGGAGGACATCGCGCATGCCATCGAGTTCTTGATGACCAACCCGTACATGACGGGCCACACGCTCACCGTCGACGGTGGCTTCGTGGCGATCTGAGGGGGATCATGGAAGCGAAAGGACATGAGGGCTCGCTCGAGGGCCGACGTGTCGTGATCGTCGGCGGCACGAGCGGGATGGGGCTCGGCGCGGCGAGGGCTTCGGCGCGGGCGGGAGCGGAGGTGATCGCGGCGGGGCGGCGGCCGAGGGCGGAGCGCGCGGCGGGGGCGCCGGGGGACGCGCGCGTCGGGCACGAGACGGTGGATGTGACGGACGAGGGCTCGGTGAAGGCGATGTTCGAGCGGATTGGAGCGCTCGATCATCTCTTGATCAGCGCCGCGCCGGAGCCTGGCTCGTGGGGGGCGTTCCTCGAGCAGGACGTCGCGGGGGCGCAGCGGTACATGAACGCGAAGTTCTTCGGGAGCTGGGCGTGCGCCCGTTACGCGGCGCCGAGGATGCGCGCCGGCGGTTCGATCACGTTCCTGACGGGCGGCGCGGCGGTTCGACCCCGCGCGGGGGCGTCGATGGTGTCGGCGACGTTTGCGGCGCTCGAGACGTTGGCGCGCGGGCTGGCGATCGAGCTTGGCCCGCTGCGCGTCAACGTGATCCGTCCGGGGTACACCGACAGCGAGATGTGGAGCTTTCTCGACGATGCGGCGCGCGAGCAGCTCCGGGAGCGGGTGCGGGCGGCCATGCCTGTCCGGCGCATGGGGACGGTGGAGGACGTCGGGCACGCGGCGGTGTTCTTGATGACGAACCCGCAGGTGACCGGCTCGGTTTTGGACATCACGGGGGGCGAGACGCTTGTGGATGGGTTGTAGCGAGCCGACGACCGGGGCCGACCCGGGTTGAGGTGGCCGGACCCGACCCGGGTTGAGGTGGCCGACCCAGGTTGAGGTGCCGACCCAGGTTGAGGTGGCCGGCCGGACCCGACCCAGGTTGAGGTGGCCGTGACCCGACCCAGGTTGAGGTGACCTGTTAGGTGGCCGACCCAGGTTGAGGTGACCTGAGCTGCTAGCAGTGTTGTTGTAAAATTCTTTCGCTACGATATTCTGTCGACGCCGAACAAAACCTCGCCCGCCCTGTCGATCGCGCGTCTTCTGGTTCGTCGTGACGGCAGTGGCACGGCTCAGCCGGTCGAGATCGCCCGGGCGCCCGCGTCCCATCGGAAGGAGACACGACGATGCGATTCATCATCACCGCAGCACCGGGCACCAACGAAACCAAGGCGGACGCGGATGGCCCTCCGGACGAGGAGCTCTTCGCCGCGTACATGAAATACAACGAGGAAATGATGAAGGCCGGCGTGCTGATCGCCTCCGAGGGGCTCAACCCCGGCGGAGCCCGCGCCCGCGTCGGGATCTCCGGGGGGAAGCGCACCGTCCTCGACGGTCCCTTCGTCGAGACGAAGGAGCTGGTCGGCGGCTTCTACCTGATCGAGGTGAGCTCCAAGGAGGAGGCGATCGCATGGGCCTTGCGCTGCCCTGTCGGGTTCGGGAGCGACGAGGTGCTCACGATCCAGCAAATGACCGAGCTCTCGGACATCCCCCCGCGGTTCAGGGAGATCATCGCCGACGTGGCGCCGACCTGGAGCGCATCGTTCTCGAGGGCGCGGTAGGCTCAGCGGCCGCATCCTCGCTCACGCGGACGTCGACGCGAGCGCGCCCCGGGAGCTCCAGCGCCCGCCGGCCATCGGCCGCCGCGCGATCCGCATCAGCACGGCCATCGGCGGAGCGCTCTCCTCGGAGCGACGCTCCGCTCCGCCACCCGGGTCAAGGCGCCCGGAGCTTCTCCTTGACCCACCGCCCCGACTCGGTGAGCTGCCCATCCGACCACGGGCCGCCCGCGCTCGCCCCGGGCCTCAGCGCGGCGCAGGACTCGTTCTTGTCGACGATGGACCAGTTGAGCCAGCTGATCTGGTGGCTGTCCAGGAAGTCGAGCCACCGCTGCGCCTCGCCGAAATCGAGCGAGCCACTGCCTGTGTTTTCGCAGGTGCCCCACTCGGTCACGAACAGCGGCAGGCCCGCGGCCAGCGCGTTCGACGCCTTGGTGCGCAGCGCATCTCGGTGCGACGTGGCATAGAAGTGCAGCGTGTAAGCGACGTTGTCGTCGCTCGTGATCCGGTTCCTGGCGGCCACGTCCACGTCCTGCGACCAGGTCGGCGTCCCCACGATCACGAGGTTGTCGGAGCCAGCGGTGCGGATCACGCCGATCACCTCCTCCGCATAGGACTTCACCTCTGCCCAGCTCTCGTAGTCCGGCTCGTTGAAGATCTCGAAGATCACCGCGGGCTCGTCGCCGTACTCCGCGGCCATCTCCCCGAAGAAGCGCTTGGCTGCGTCCTTGTTCCGGATCGCTTCGTGATCGTGCCAGTCGATGATCACGTAAATCCCTTTAGCGATCGCGGCGTTCACGATCGCTCGGACCTTGTTCTTCTCGGCCTCCGGGTTGTGGACGTAGCCGAGCCCCTCCGCGCTGGCGGCCATCGCGGCGCGGACGACGGTCACATCCCAGTCGTCCACGAGCGTGTTGACGGCGGAAGCGCTGTAGAACTTCTCTCCCTGCCAGATGCTCCAGAACATGCTCATGCCCTTGAGCTGGAGCCCTGCCCCGTACTCGTCGACGACGCGGTTGCCCATCACCTTCAGGCGGCCGTGCCGTTCGACCGGCGTTCCCGTGGCGGGTCCCGTCCCGGTCGACGTCGTCGAGGTCACGGCGCTCGAGGTGGACGTCACGCTCGAGGTGGACGCGTCGCCGCCGCCCATGCCGCCGGCGCCGCCGCCCGAGGAGGCCGACGCGGAGGTCACGGCGGACGTCGACGAATCGCCGCCGCCCATGCCGCCGGCGCCGCCCATGCCGCCCATGCCGCCGGCGCCGCCGCCCGAGGAGGCCGATGCGGAGGTCACGGCGGACGTCGACGAATCGCCGCTGCCCGAGGAGGCCGACGTGGACGCTGCGGTGGAAGCGTCGCCGCCGCCCGCGCCGCCGGAGCCTCCACCCGACGAGGCCGACGTGGACGCGGCGGTGGAAGCGTCGCCGCCGGAGCCGCCGCCCATGCCGCCGGCGCCGCCGGAGCCGCCACCCGAGGAGGCCGACGCGGACGTGTCGCCGCCCGTGCCGCCCGTGCCGCCAGCGCCGCCCATGCCGCCAGCGCCGCCCGTGCCACCAGCGCCGCCCAGGCCACCGTCGCCGCCCGTGCCACCAGCGCCGCCCGTGCCGCCGTCGCCGCCCGTGCCGCCGTCGCCGCCCATGCCGCCCATGCCGTTCCCCGAGGAGGCCGACGTGGACGCCGAGGTCGACGTCGGCGCGTCGTCGCCGCCCCCCGAGGACGTCGATGCCGTTGAGTTGCCGCCCCCTGAGGCCAAGTCTCCCAACGAGCCATCACAGCCGAGCAGCATCATCGCCGGTAACGCAAGATGCAGAAAGCCGCGCGTCCACCTCGGCCCAGCAAACAACCCAGTCGTCACGTCGTGGCTCATGGTCCTCTCCAAGGAAGGCATCTCGACCGATGCGTCCGGCATCGAGCCATGGGCATCAAGCAGGCGCATCAGCGACGAAGAATGGCTTCGCTGCATAGCAGGACCGCCCCGAAGGGTGAAGGCGAAAGTAGGAGATTCGTCGACTCGGTCGCACAGGTCGCACAGGTCGCACAGGTCGCACAGGTCGCACAGGCCGCACAGGTCGCACAGGCCGCACAGGGCCGCACACGCCTCCCACGCTCGGTCCCCGCGCCCTGCCCGGCCCCGCGCGGCGCGAGCGCCCGCGCCCCTACGCGCGGCGGAGGATCTCCTCCAGCGCGTGCTCCAGCCGCCGCTCGACCTCGGGGTCGTCGAGCGCGGGCGTGATCTCCTCGGGCACCACGCGCGCGCGCATGATGATCCGCGCATAGATGAACGCATTGCGCGCGCTCGGAGGGTCCTTGTCGCCGAGACACGAACGGAGCAGCTGGTACGCTCTGCCCTTCACCACACCTCCGTTGCGCGGGCGCGCTCGACCGTGGCGATGATCCGGCGAACCGCGGCGGACGCGGTCTCGTGCGCCGCGAACGCGTCCCGCACGACGTGCGCCGCCCTGGCGGCGACCCCCTCGCCGAGCGTGCCCTGCAGCACGCCCTCGGCCAGCCGGACGAGCGGACCGATCTCGACCATGTCCCGCGCCAGCGAGCGCGTCGCCAGGGCGATCTCCGAGGCCGTCTCGGCCGGGAACGAGCGCGAAATCAGCATCACGTCCTCGGCCAGCTCCGTCGCGATCGCGAACATGTCCCGATAGCAGTCGACCGCCGCGCGCAGGTCGTCCAGGCTCAGCGCCGCCGGCGGCGCCTCCGCCAGCGTCGCCGCGGCGCTCTGCGCCTCGGCGAGCACCGGAGCGATCGCCCCGAGCGCGTGCTCCAGCAGGCGCGCGCTCTGCTCGAACCGCGCGAGCCGCTCCTTCAAGGTGCGGCTCGGCGGCGGCGCGTCGCTCTCCATCGCCTCGATCCGCGCGCCGACCTCGGCGGCGAGCTGCTTCAGGCCCTCGACCACGCGCGGCCCGAACCCGCGGGGCACGACGTCGAGCACGCAGAACGAGCCGACCACGTGCTGGCGCACCCGGATGGGCACCCCGGCGTAGGCGCGGATGCCATACCGCTCGACGAGCTCCTTGGGCACGCGCTCGTCCACCAGGGCGTCCTCGACGACGAGCGGCGCCTCGTGGCGGACCACGAGCTGACAGAACGAGTTGCTCCGCGAGGTGGCGCAGCTCACGCACAGCTCCGGCGGCAAGCCGCGGTGCGCGCGGAACAGCTGGATGTGGCGGACGATCAAGCTCACCAGCGCCATCGGCGTCTGCGCGAGCTCGGTCGCCCGCTGGACGCAGGTGTCGAGGATGGCGTCCGCGTCGTCGCGCAGCAGCACCTGGTGCAGCTCGGCGAGGCGCGCGGGATCGTTCAAGTCGGCCATGAAGAGTGCTCTTGCCGGGGCGAGAGGGCAGATTCTGACTCGAGCGCCGCCAGGAAGCAGCCGCGCGTCGCGCGCAGCTTACCGCAACCGAGCGCCGGGGGCCGCACCCACGGGGCCGCGGCCGGCGAGCTCGACCGATGTGCGCTTCAGGAGGCACGACGCGCCGCCGAGCTCCGGGTCGCCCGGGCCTCGCGCGCCGGGCGCGCCGCGGCTCACGCGCGCGCCCGGACGACCGAGACGCCGAGCTGGCCGAGCACGTGGCGGAGCGCGGCGCGCAGCGTGCTGAACGTGCGCAGCTCGCCGAGCTCGACGCCGAGGCCCACCAGCGTCCCGCTCACCGCCGGCGAGATGCCGGAGAGCGCGCACGTGGTCCCGAGCAGGCGCGCGGCCCGCACCAGCTTGAGCAGGTGGTTCGCGGTCGCCGTGTCCACGACGTCGACCCCGGTGAGATCCACGATGGCGAACCGCGCCCGGTTCGCGCTGACGGCCTCGAGGAGCGCGGTCATCATCTCGGCCGCGCGGACGCTGTCGACCACGCCGATGATCGGCATCGTGAGCACCCCGTCCCAGATCTCGATGATCGGCGTCACCAGGGCCTGGATGGTCCGCCGCTGGCGCTCGATGAGGTGCCGCTGCTCCTTCAGCGCCAGCTCGTGCCGCTGCCGCTCCCGCTCGGCCGTGATGTCGGCCTGGATGGCCACGAAGCTCGTCACCTGCCCCGACGCGTCGCGCACCGGGGTGAGCGCCATGCGCATCCAGGCGCGCGCGCCGCCGTCGCGCTCCGCCGGGAACTCGACCGAGACCTCGCGGCGCTCGGCGACCGCGCGCGCGAGCTGCTCGGCCGCGGCCGCGTCGGCGATGCCGCCCACGAGCCGCAGGAACGAGGCGCCCAGGAGCTCGGCCACCGGCCGCCCGGACAGGCGCGCGAAGGCGGCGTTCACGTACGTGACGGGCAGCTCCTCGGCGGCGCTCGCCGCGACGAGGATGCCCTGGGAGGCCGCGCCGATCGCCTGCGCCAAGAGCTCCCGGTCCCGCTCGACGCGCCGGCTGTCCGTGATGTCCCGCGAGATGCCGACCGTGCCGATCACCTGGCCTCCCTCGCCCCGCAGGGCCGATTTGACCGTGGTCAGCGTCCGGATCGCGCCGTCGTGGCGCGCGGCCGGCTCCTCGTCGATGACCAGCCGGCTCTCGGTCTCGAACACGTACAGGTCGTCTCTCACGTACTGCTGCGTGAAGTCCGGCTCGCTGCGCGGAGCGTCGATGAGGCCGCGGAGCTCGGCGTTGGTCATGCCGTAGAGCTCGCGGAACGCCTTGTTGGCCCAGAGCACCCTCGACCTCGGGCCCTTGACGAGGACCATGTCCTCGATGGCATCGAGGATCTGTTGATACACCTCCTCCGCGATGAGGGGCCCGGCCGCGCGGCGCGGCCTGCCGGTGATGTCCTCGAAGACACCGTACGCGAGGTCGCCGCGATCGTACGTCGAGGCGCGGAGGGCGAGCAGGCGCGTCGAGCCGTCGCTGCCGAGCACGCGACACTCGAGATCCGCGGTCGAGGGGCCGGGGAAGAGGCCGCCGAGCGTCGAGCGCACCTGCGCGCGATCGGTCTCGACCACGATCTCGTCGAGCGGCTTGCCGGTGAGATCAGGGGCGGACCGGCCGAGCGCCCGCGCGCACGCCGCGTTCCACTTCACCAGGCGGCCCTCGGCCGTCACGACGCAGAAGGGGTGCTGGCAGGCCTCGAAGAACAACTCGAAAGAAGGCTGCGCGGTCGCTTGCGTGTTCATAGACCTCGCTCGCTGGGGAGACTCACCCACAGGGCTGTGCTGTAGAGCTGCGCATCGATCTCCGCAGGCCCCCCCTGGGCTCGACGCGCCTGTCTCTGTTTATACCAGCTGGCCCTGTTTCGATAGAGCCATGGAGAACGCGGGGAGGTACGTTCTCGCCGTCATCGCCGATCAGTTCCTGACGTAACGCGGGCGCGCTCGCCGTCGTCGGACCCGAGCTGCGGTGTGCGCACCGGACCGAGCGAGCGCTCCTGCGCCGATCTCGATTCCTGCTCTCGGCCCCTGGGCATCTGCGCTTCGAGCGCCTCGCTGGGACCGAATGCGCGCCTGCGCGTCGCACGCCTCGTGCGCCGGCGAAGGTGTCGCGCCGCTGTCTCGGCGGCGCCTGCAGCGCGAGGCCGCCGGGCTCCAGATCTCCGCATCACGCGACGCGGGTTGGCTTTTTTTTGTGCAGCAACAAATTTCCTGTGTCATGGTCGGTCGGGGCTCGGCGCTGGTCATCGCCTCGGTGGGTCGGGGCAGCGCATGGTAGACACAGACGTGCATCCGGTAATGAGGAGGGCTTCCCGATGAGCAGCGCAGCAGAGGCCGTACGGCGGTTACCTGTAGAGCTCGATAGAGATCGTTTTCTGCGGCAGCTCCTGCGCGAGCTCGCCGGCACGTTGCAGGAGGTCGTCGGCCTCGATCAAGCGTCGGGGTTCGTGAGCATCGTGGGCCAGAAGATCGGCGACAGGCTCAATGAGCAGTACCGGTCGGGGCTCCGGGCCGAGGCGCTCACACGCGAGCAGGTCGCCCAGGTGCTGGTGGACCTCAAGCGGCGGATCCAGGGGGATTTCTATGTTATCGAGGAGAGCGACGACAAGCTCGTGCTCGGCAACCGCGCGTGTCCGTTCGGCGAACTGGTGAAGGACCGGCAGGCGCTGTGCATGATGACGTCGAACGTCTTCGGCGTCATCACCGCGGAGAACCTGGGCTATGCGCGCGTCGTCATCGAGGAGTCGATCGCGCAGGGGCACGCCGGCTGCCGCGTCGTCGTGCACCTGAAGCCGCCGCTTGACGACGACGCGCCGGCAGGTCAGGAGTATTTCAAGGGATAAGCGCGCGGCATGTGGATGCTCAGCTTCGGCCAGCTCGCCGACGTGCTGCCCGAGCCTGTGCTGCTCGTGTCGACCGACGGGCTCGTGGTCGCCGCGAACCAGAGCGCCCGTAAGGCGCTCGGCGGCGCGAGCGAGGGTCAGGCCCTCGTCGCGCTCTGCTCCGACGCGCGGGAGCACGTGGAGGGATTGCTGAGGCGCAGCGCGCGCGTGCGCCAGCCGACGATCGGCACGCTCACGCTCCACCAGGGCCGCCGCTATCGCGTCGAGGGCGCGGTCGTGCGCCCTTCGTCGGAGGGTCAGCCGGGGATCGTCGTGCTCCGCTTCGTGCACGAGCAGGCCGCGCTCTCGGCGTTCGTGGAGCTCAACCGCACGCTCGCGCACCTGCGGCGGGAGATCACGGCCCAGCGGCGCGCCAGCCGGGAGCTCGACCGGCAGCGCGAGTGGCTGCGGGTGACCCTCGTCAGCATCGGAGATGCGGTGATCGCGACCGACGTTGACGGGCGCGTCGTCTTCATGAACCCCGTGGCGGAGCAGCTCACCGGCTGGACCGAGGGCGAGGCGACCGGCCGGCCGGTGACGGAGGTGTTCCACGCCATCCACGAGGCGACGCGAGAGCCGATCGAGAACCCCGCCGGGCGGGTGCTGCGGGAAGGGCGCATCGTGGGGCTCGCCAACCACACCTTGCTCGTGACGCGGGGCGGCGGCGAGACGCCCATCGACGACAGCGCGGCGCCCATCCGGGACGCGAGCGGCGAGGTCATCGGCGCCGTGCTGGTCTTCCGTGCGATCGCCGAGCGCCGTGCGCTAGAGCGGCTCGCGGAGCAGCGCCTCGCGGAGCTCGTGCTGGCCGATCGCCGGAAGAACGAGTTCCTCGCCATGCTCGCGCACGAGCTGCGCAATCCGATGGCCGCGATCCTCACGGCCACGACCCTCCTGCGCACGCCGGAAGAGGACCCGGAGGCCGGGTACGCCGCTCAGGTGGTGGAGCGCCAGGTCCGCCACATGGCGCGGCTCGTCGACGACCTCTTGGACGTGGCGCGGATCAGCCAGGGAAAGATCTCGCTCCGCACCGAGCTCGTCGACGTCTCGCGCGTGCTCCAGCGATCCGTCGAGACCAGCCGCAAGCTGATCGAGGTTGGCCGGCACGAGCTCCACCTCTCCATCGCGGGGGACCTGCCGCCCGTGCAGGGGGACGCGACGCGCCTTGAGCAGATCTTCTGCAACCTGCTGAATAACGCTGCCAAGTACACGCCGCCGGGCGGTCACGTTTGGCTGTCGGCGCGCGGCGATCACGACGAGGTGGTCGTCTCGGTGCGCGATGACGGGGTCGGCATCGCCCCTGAGCTCCTACCGTATATCTTTGACGTCTTCGTGCAAGGCGATCGGTCCCTGCACCGCTCCCGGGGCGGGCTCGGCGTCGGCCTCGCGCTGGTCAGGCGCCTGGTCGAGCTGCACGGCGGGTCGTGCTCGTGCGTGAGCGCGGGGGTGGGGCAGGGGGCCGAGTTCATCGTGCGCCTCCCGGCGGTGCGCGGAGAGGTCGTGGCGGCGGGCGCCCGCGAGCGCGAGCCGGCGGCGGGCGGTGCGCGGCTGCGCATCGCCGTGGTGGACGACAACCACGATGCGGCCAACCTGCTCGCCGTCGCCCTGAAGCGGTGGGGACACGACGTCGTGGTCGCGCACGACGGGCTCGAGGCGCTGGAGCTCCTGCGGGCGCACAGACCGGACGTCGCGGTGCTGGACATCGGCCTGCCCGGGATGGATGGATACGAGCTCGCGCGGCGGCTGCGGCGCGAGCCGGCGCTCGATCGGTGCACGCTCATCGCGGTGTCCGGCTACGGCCAGGACGCCCACCGAAAGCGCGCCGTGGACGCCGGGTTCGATCACCACCTGCTGAAGCCGGTCGAGCCATCGGCGCTCATGGCGCTGCTCGCGGGGGTGACGCCGACGGGCGGCCCGGCGCGGTAGCCTGATCGCTCTTCATCGTCGCCGGCAGCCGCTCGGCCTGCTCGGGCCCTGCTACGACGCGGCGCGGAGGTTCCTGGCGACGGCGTCCCAGCTCACGAGCCTGTCGAGGAACACCTCCAGGAAGCGCTGTCGGTTGTTGCGGTGATCGAGGTAATACGCATGCTCCCAGACATCGCACGTGAGGAGCGGCGCCGCGCCGGTCGTGAGCGGGGTCTCTGCGTTCGGCGTGTCGACGATCCTGCCCTTGCCGCCGTCGAGCACGAGCCACGCATACCCCGAGCCGAAGCGCGCGACGCCGGCGGCGATGAAGTCGCCGCGGAACTTCTCCCAGCCGCCGAGCCCCGCGATGAGATCGCCCACGTCCCCCGAGGGCGGTGGGCCGCCGCCGTCCGGCCTCATGCCCTCCCAGAAGAAGGTGTGATTCCAGACCTGAGCTGCGTTGTTGAACACCGCGCCAGAGCTCGCGCGCACGAGATCGACGAGGCTCGCGTTCGCCTCGGGCTTGCCGTCGATCAGGCTCTTGAGCTTCGACATGTAGCCCTTGTGGTGCTTCTCGTAATGAAACTCGAGCGTCTCCCGGCTCATGGCGGGCTCCAGCGCGTCCTTGGGGTAGGGGAGCGGTGCCACCTCGAAGTCCATGGTGTCCTCCTTCTCTCGTTCATGCGCGCTCCGGCGAGCGCCCTTCGACTCTCGAACCCGCGACGCTGCCCGTCAATCCGCGCTGGCGCCGATGCGCCCCGGGCGGCGATGGAGGCGTCCGCCCGCTCCGGCGCTCGCGCGCCAGCGCGCCCGCGCCAGCGCGCGGAGCGAGCTCCTGAGTCGGTTCATCTCGTGCGGCGGCGCTCCAGAGGGCGTCCGAATCAAACGTGGAGTTCGTGGGTTCTGCGAGTTGCACCACTCTTGGTGGACAGGTAGTATGAAGAACTCTCCGCGATCTCGAGATCGCTCGGCCGGGCGAGGGAGCCGCCGCGCCGGGCGCAGGTCGTCGCGGAGCGCTCTCTTCAGCGGCAGCTCCTGCTGCCGCTCCGACGCGGGCGATGAGCGCGAGCGCGAGCGTGTGCCCGACGGAGTCGTCCAGTCCAAGGAGGTATCATGCGTTCCTTACGATCGAACATCGTTCATCTCGCACCGCTCCTCGCGGCGCTGCCCGCGCTCCCGGCGTGCTCGCAAGAGCCGGAGCGCGACGAGGCGCCGCTCGCGGAGAGCCACGATCTCGCGCTCGGCACCGTGATGAAGAACGGCGTTCCGCTGTCCATTCGGGACGCGAGCCTCAACGCGCCCACGACGCTCGCCGGCCGCGGGCGCGCGACGATCGCCGAGCGAGCGGTCCGGTATCACTGGCCGGAATCTGCGCCGTCGATCCGGACGATCGGAGAGAACGTTCAGGTCAACGACCCGGCGCTCGACCAGATTCACGTGCTTCGGACCGACCCACCAACACGCCCCTTCGTCAACGTGACCCAGAGCGAGACCTCGATCGCCGCGCATGATCGCAACATCGTCGTCGCCTACAACACGTCCGCCGGCGTGGAGCCGGTCGTGGAGGGCGGCGCGGTCGTGTTCCAGAGGATGTTCTTCTCCGGCTTCTCGACCTCGAACGACGGCGGCGTGACCTGGGAGAGCGGCTTCATCCCCCCGCTGCCCGGGAGCACGAGGACGCTCGGCGATCCCGTCGTGCGCTCGGATCGCCGTGGGGTATTCCATTTCGTCGGGCTCACCGAGGACGCGGAGGGCCAGGGGGGCGTGCAGGCCAACCGATCGACCGACGGCGGCCGCACGTGGACCGATGCGGTGTTCGTGGCCCAGGACGACGGGGCCGACAAGAGCTGGCTGGCCGTGGGCCCCGATCCGGTCCGCCGGCGACGCGACAACCTGTACGTGACCTGGACCAGCTTCCAGCCCCCGGAGGCGCCCGTCCGGAGCGAGCTCCGCTTCGCGCGCTCGACCGACGGCGGCGTGACCTGGACATCGAAGGTCGTCTTCGTTCCCGAAGTGGAGACGGAGCCCGCGCCCCTGCTGGACGTGATCCAGTTCACGAACCCCTTCGTGGATCCCGACGACGGGACGCTCTACCTGCCGTTCCTTCAATTCAGCGGCATGGACGCCGATTTCATACGGATGCTGGTGTCCCGTGACGCCGGCGAGACGTTCGAGTTCGTGGAGTTCAATCTCCCGGGAGCCCCGGACCCGACCCTCCTGCCCGTGGTCCAGCCCGGCGAGCGCATCGATTGCGGCGATGACGGCGGTGTCCGCCTGGCCATCACCGACGGGCCGCGCCGCGCGGGGCGGGACGATTTGCCCACGTATGTGCACGCCTCGCGCCTCATCGTCCAGCCGACGCTCGCGGCGCGCGGCGGGGTCGTCTACCTGGCCTGGTCGGCGTCCACCAGCGAGACCGTCGGCGAGGCGGACTCGGGCTCGAACATCTTCCTCCTCCGCTCGGACGACCGCGGGCGGACGTGGACGCGGCCGATCCCCGTCACCTCCACGGCCGGGGAGAACATCCATCACGTGCTCCCGGCCGTGACCGTCGGCAACGACCCGAGCCACGTGCACATCGTTTACTACACGCAGAACCGCGACAGGTCCGTCGACGTGGAGATGGCGAGCTCGTTCGAGCGCGGGGCGTCGTTCGGCGACGGCGACAGGCAGCACGTCACGGACACCTCCTTCCGCCTCGCGCCGACGAACATCCCGCTGGACCCGCCTGTCGATGACAACTTCCCGACGACGAACTTCGATCGGGTCGTGCGGCCGTGTTACTGCCTCGGCGAGTATCTCGACGTCACGTCGGAGCGAAGAAAGCTCTATTCGGCCTGGGGCGACCTGCGCAATCTGATCAGGGAGCCACGCCACCCCAAAAACCCGATCTCGGGTCAGAGGCACTCGCAGGCCGACGTCTTCTTCCAGGCCTTCCGGGAGCGCTGAGCGCTCCTCTCACGGCGCTCTGGCGGCGCCGCGCCGTCGTTATCGCGCCTCCGGCGATCGTCGCTTCGCCTTGCGCTTGGCCAGCCGCGCCGGCCGTTCCCGCGCTGGCGCCTTCGCCGGCCGCTCCGACGCGGGCGCCTTCTCGGGGCGCGCGGCCAGGGCCACGACGCGGCCGAGCTCCTCGCGGAGCGCGTCGGCCTTGCTGGGGCCTAGCCGCTCGCGGACGTGCTTCTGGGTCCGCTCCCACAGCGGGAACGCCGCCTCGATGGCGCGCTCTCCCTGGCGCGTCAGGAAGATGAGGCGGACGCGCGCGTCGTCGGGCGCGCGCGCGACGCGGAGCAGGCCCGCCCTCTCCAGCGGCGCGAGGTTCCTCGTGAGCGTCGTGCGATCCATGACGAGGCCGTCGGCGAGCGCGCCGAGCTTCACGCCCCCGTCGCCGCACGTCGCGACCGCGACGAGCATCGTGAGCTGCGTCGCCTGGAGCCCCGAGGGCCGCAGCGCCTCGTCGTAGAGCCGCGTCAGCGCGCGCGACGCGCGGCGCACGCGCACGAGGGCGCACTGGCTCGCGATGATCTCGGAGGCACGGGCAAAATCAATCACAAGTGTATCTACACTGTTTCGGGTCGAGCCGCCATCTGGGACGTCCCGAACTGCTTGACATCCGTACAGGTGCAAGTACACCTATCCCTACGATGCGGGGCGGCATTCCCCGCTCCATCGCTGGCTCGTCGCCGGGTCCTGGAGGCCCCGGCGCGCGCTGACCGATCCGTCGGTCGATCGCTCGATATTCGCTGCCCGGGCCGCGACGGCGCCGAGGCGCGCGCCCGCGGCTCGGGTGCGCGGCCGGCGGCCGTGGGCCCGCGCCGCGCATTTTAGGTGTAGGTACACTTATTTCGACAGCCCGGACCGCTGGGCGGCGAGGGACGCACGGAGCATCGGCTGGCACGCGGTGCCAGGCGTGCGTCGACGCCGCGCGCGAGCGGGCTGCGTGGAGAGGATCCATGGGCGAGTTCTTCGTCGTTCCGTACTGCGTGAAGTTCGAGGACAGCATGGCTTACGGGAGCCATCACTACCTCACCAACTTCCGCTTCCAGTGCATCGCGCGCGAGACGCTCTACTTCGCCGAGGCCGCGGACGGCTCGCTCCCGCACGAGGACGATCGCGCCGCGATCCGGCTGCTCACCACCGAGGGCTACAGCCGGAACCTCTCGCCGGTCCGCGTGGGCGAGCGCGTCGCGATCTTCATGACCCTCGGCGCCGTGACGCGCTCGAGCGCGTACGGGTACTTCCGCACGGTCCGCTTCGACGGCGAGCCCGTGGCGTGCGGCTACCAGCGGATCGTCGCCGTCGGGGCGACGAGCGACGAGCTCGCGCCGCTGCCCGGATCCGTGACGATGCACGTCGGGGCGCTCGACGAAGAGGTGCCGCACCAGCGCTTCGTCGAGCTCGCCCTGCGCGGCGGCTCCGCGCTGCGCGAGCTCTTCCCCGAGCGCCTCCTCCGGCACGCCGTCGAGGTCGCGCGCGCTCCGCTGCACGCGTCGCGCCCGCACCGCACGCAGTGGAGCGCGGCGGGCGCGGCGGACGAGGCCGCGCCAGGGGAAGCGCCCGCGCGGGCGGGCCGCGGAGGCGCCGCGAAGGTCGCCCTGCTCCTGCCCGGCCAGGGCTCGTTCGACCTCCGGCTCCTGCGCGCGCTCCACGCGCGCTTTGACGCCGCGCGCGCGGCCGTCGCCGAGGCCGAGCCCGCGGCGCGGGCGCTGCTCGGCGCGTCGCTCGCGGCGCTCGTGGCCGCCGGCGAGGCGGAGGCGCGGGCCGCCCTCGACGCGTGCGCCGACCTCGATCAGCTCGGCATCCTCGTCCAGGACTACGTCGCCGTCGCGCTGCTCCGGTCCGCCGGGCTCGAGCCGGACGTCGTGGCGGGGCACAGCCTCGGGGAGATCGCGGCGCTGGCCGCCGCGGGGGCCTTCTCGCTCGCGATGGCCGCGGAGCTCGTGGGCCGGCGGGTGCTCGCCCTGCGCGGCGCGCCGCCCGGCCGCATGCTCGCGGCGCACACCGGCGCCGAGCGGCTGCGCGACGAGGTGCGGGCGCTCGGCCGGGACGATGTGTTCGTCTCGGTGATCAACGCGGCCGACCAGGCGGTCGCCTCGGGGACGGCGGACGGCATCGCGGCGCTCGAGCGGCGGCTCGAGGCCGCCGGCGTGCGGGCGACCATGCTCGCGAGCCGCTACGCCTTCCACTCGCCCCTGCTCGCGCCGGCGGTCGGCCCGTTCGCGAGCGCCGCCCTGCGCGCGGGCGCGGCGCGGCCGGCGCTGGCCACGTACTCGCCGATCGATCGCGTCCACTACGGCGAGGGAGCGCTCGCGCCCGCGCGCCTGCTCCCCATGCACCTCGTGACGCCGCTCGACTTCGGAGCGGCCGTGCGCGACCTGCACGCGGCGGGCTGCCGCACCTTCGTCGAGTGCGGCGGCGGCAGCGCCCTGACCGCCCTCGTACGACGGAGCGCGCCGCCGGGGCCCGACCTGCGCGTGATCGCGACGTTCCGCGCCGGAGAGGACGTGGTGGCCGAGCACCGGCGCGCGGTCGAGGCGCTGCGCGCCGCCGGCCACGTGCTGACGGCGGTCGCGGCGCTCCCCGGGGAAGAGCGGGACGACCGCCGCCCGCGCGAGGGCGCCGCGCCGGCGAGCGCCGTCGCGCCGGCGAGCGCCGCGGTGCCGGCGAGCGCCGTCGCGCCGGCGAGCGCCGCGGTGCCGGCGAGCGCCGTCGCGCCGGCGAGCGCCGCGGTGCCGGCGAGCGCCGTCGCGCCCGCGAGCCCCGCCGCGCCCGAGGCGAGCCGCCACGACGACCCCGCCGCGCCGGCGGGCGCCGCGCCGATCGCCATCGTCGGCACGGGCGCGGTGCTGCCGGGGTCCGGCGGCGTCGACGCCTACCTCGCGCAGCTGCGGTCGGGGACGTGCGGCATCGCCGACACCGGCGCGCGACACCCGGAGCTCGCGACCGACTTCCTGAGCGCCGGCCGCGCCGCAGACAAGACGTACAGCCTGCTGGTCGGCATGGTCGACGCGCTCGGGCCGTACGCCGAGCGCACCGGGTACGACGCGCGCACCCTCGAGCGGCTGCCCAAGACGGCCCGCATGCTGGCGTGCGCGCTCGCCGAGGCAAAGGCGCAGGCGGCCGTGCTCCGCGACGGCGCGCCGCTCCGGATCGCGTGCCTCCTCGGGTCGACGGCGGACGGCTCGATCGAGCACGACGAGGCGACGCTGCTGCTCGGCGTCGAGCGCGCGCTCGCCGGCGTCGCCGCGGACCCGGCCGACCGCGCGGCCGTCGCGGAGGCCCTGGCGGGCGAGCTCGGGCTCGACGCGGATCGGCGCGCGGCGTGCCGCGGCCACCTCGAGCCGCTCGCGCGCGTCGTGCGCGACGTCGTGCGCGAGGGCGTGCGCACCGTGGTCGTCGACGCGGCCTGCGCGTCGTCGATGCACGCGGTGCACCTCGGCGCCGCGATGTTGCGCCGCGGCCTCGCCGACGTCGTGATCGCCGGCGGCGCCTACCAGCCCGGCCCGACCAACGCCTGCCAGTTCTCGCAGTTCGGCGGGCTCTCCGCGACCGGCAGCCGCCCGTTCGACGCGTCGGCCGACGGGGTGGTGTTCGGCGAGGGCGCCGCCGTGGTCGTGCTCGAGCGGCTCGACGACGCCCGCGCGCGGGGCGATCGCGTCGACGCGGTGCTGCTCGGCAGCGGCGTGTCGAGCGACGGCCCGAGCCCGTCGGTCACCGTGCCGCAGAGCCGCGGGCAGAGCCTGGCCATGCGGCGCGCCTACGCGGCCGCCGGCGTGGCGCCGCGCTCCGTGCAGTACGTCGAGGCGCACGCCACCGCGACGCCCGTCGGCGACGCGACCGAGCACACGGCGCTCGCCGAGGTGTTCGCCGGCGAGGACGGCGCGCCGCGCATCGCCCTCGGCAGCGTCAAGTCGCTGCTCGGCCACACGGGCTGGACCGCGGGGGTCGCGTCGCTCATCAAGGTCGTGCTCGCGATCCGCGAGCGCACGATCTTCGCGCAGCACGGGTTCCGGGCGCCGAGCGGGCGCATCGACCTCGCGCGCTCGCCGTTCGCCATCCCGACGGCGGCCGCCCCGTGGACCGCCGACGGCGGCGCGCCGCTGCGCGCCGGGCTCGACAGCTTCGGCTTCGGCGGCACCAACGCCCACCTCGTCGTCGAGGAGCACCGGCCGGGCCGCCACGCCCCGCGCCCGCGCCCGCGCGGCGAGGCCCGCGCGCTGTGCGTCGTCGGGTTGGGGGCGGTGTTCCCCGGCGAGGGCGGCGCGCCCGCGGACGCGCCCTCGGACGCGCTCGCGTTCGACGAACGCGCGCTGCGGCTGCCGGCCCGCGCGCCGGTCCTCCCGGACGCGCTCGAGGCGATGGACCCGACGCAGCTGCTCGCGGCGATGGCCGCGGAGAGGGCGCTCGCGGCGCTGCCCGCGCGCGAGCTCGGCGAGCGCATCGGCGTCGTCGTCGGCCACGAGGGCAAGACGCGCCGCGGCGCGCGCGCGAACGAGCGGATCTTCGCCGATCGCGTGGCGCGGGCGCTCCGCGCGCGCGGCGTGAGCCCGGCGCTGGCCTCCGCGACGGTCGACGCGCTCCGCGCGGGCTCGCCCGCGACGGGGCCGTACACGCAGCCGGGCAACATGCCCAACGTCATCTCCGGGCGCGTCGCCAACGTCTTCGGCCTGCGCGGGCCGAACTTCGTCGTCGACACCTCCGAGGCCTCGCTGCTCGACGCGCTCGCGGCCGCCGATCTCGTGCTCGACGAGGACTGCGAGGTCGTGCTGGCGGGCGCCGTCAACGCGTTCAGCGACGACGTCGCGCGCGGCGCGTCGGCGACCCGCGATCCGCGGCCGGTGGGCGAGGGGGCGCTGCTCGTCGCGCTGTGCACCGAGGAGACCGCGGCGCGCCACGCCTTTCCGGTGCTCGCGCGCCTCCGCGTCGCGCCCGCCGCCGCGGCGGAGGGCGGCCTCGCCGGCCGCGAGCTCGTGGTCAGCGGGCCGGGCCGCGGGCGCGCGCGGCTGCGCGGGGCCGAGGGCGCGGTCGAGCTCCTCGAGGCGATCCGCGGCGCGGGCGCGCACGGCGCCGCCGCCGCCGTGCGATGGCCCTCGGACGCCCGCGCGGTCGAGGTCGCGCCCCCCGAGGGCGTGCGCGCGGCGCCGCCGTCTCGCGTCGCGCCGGCGCCCAGCGTCGCGCCGGCGCCAGCGCCATCGGGGTTCGCGACGGGCACGCCGATCCACTGCTACGTCCCCGAGATCGCGCGCGTGCCGGCCGCAGGTCCCGCGGCGCGCGTCCCGTCCCGCGTCCTCTACGTCTGCGCCGACGCGGCCCTGGCCGCGGACGTGCGGCGCGCCGCCCGCTCCGCCGAGGAGCGCGCGCGCGTCCTCGAGCTCGCCGGCGACGCGGCGCTCGACGCCGCGCGCGGGCTCGCGGCGCCGGCGTCCGAGGCCGCCGGCGGCGGCGGGCCGTCGATCGACGCCAGCGACGAGCAGCAGCTGAGCGCGTCCCTCCGGGCCCTCGCGCCCGATGACGTCGACGCGGTCGTCGTGCTCACCCGCGCCGAGGACGCGCGCGCGTTCGTCGACGGCGCGCCGGGCTCGTACCGGCCGGCGCTGCGCGCGCTGTTCGGCGCGGCGCGCCGCTACTACGACGCCGTGGCGCGCGGCGACGTGGCCTTCGCCGCGGTCGTCGTCGGCGCGGTGGACCCGGCCGGGCGGCTCGCGCCGGCGAGCGGCGCCGTCGGCGGCTTCGTGAAGTCGCTGGCGCGCGAGCTGCCGGGCGGCGACGTGCGCGTCGTCCACACGGACGCGCAGGACGCCGCGGCGGCGCTCGGCGCGCTGTTCGAGGAGTGGCGGCGCGCCCGGCCGGCCACCCCCGAGGAGGTGGTCGATCTCGGCGGCGTGCGGCACGTGGTGCAGCTCGCCCGCCCCTCCTCGGCGCCGCCCGCGCGCGCGGCCTCGCCGCTCGGCCCCGACGCGGTCGCGCTCGTGACGGGCGGCGCGCGGGGCATCACGGCGCAGTTCGTCGAGGCCTTGCTCGATCGCTTCGGCTGCCGCGCCGTGCTCCTCGGCCGATCGCGGCTGGAGGACGCCCCCCCGCGCACGCTCGCGATGACCGACGCGGAGCTCGACGCGTACGAGCGCGACTTCTACGCCGAGGCGCTGCGCGAGGGCCGCGGCGTGCGGATGGCCGCGCTGCGCGAGCGCTACGGCCGCATCCGGGCGGCGCGCGAGGCGCACCGCGTCCTGACCCACCTGCGCGCGCGCGGCGGGAGCGTCGATTACCACGCCGCCGACGTCACGAACGCCGCGGACGTCGAGCGCGCCGTGGCCGCGGTCGCGGCGGCCTACGGCCGCGTCGACCTGATCGTGCACGGCGCGGGCATCCAGGTGTCGAGCCGGCTCACGTCGAAATCGCTGGAGCTCTTCGAGCGGATCGTCGACACGAAGCTCGCGGGCCTCGGCCACCTCCGGCGCGCGCTCGCGCGCCACCTGCCCGCCGCCCGGCCGCACGTCCACCTCGTCACGTCGGCGTTCAGCGTGCTCGGCAACGACGGGCAGCCCGACTACGGCGCGGCCAACGAGGCGATGAACCGCGCCGCCGCGTGCTTCGCGGCCGAGGCGGACGCCGGCCCGTGGTCCAGCATCGCGTGGCTCGGCTGGAACGGCGTCGGCATGACCGCCGGGTCCGAGTACAGCGCGCTCGGCGCGGCGCGCTCGCTCCGGGGCATCGAGCCGGAGGAGGGGCGGCAGATCTTCCTCGACCTCGCGGCCGAGCGCCCCGTCGGCGCGGCCCAGGTGCTGCTCACGGACAGCGAGATCGAGCGCTTCGCCCCGCGCATCGCGGCGTCCGGCCCGCGCGCCGCCGCGTCCGGCCCGCGCGCCGCGGCGACGGGCGCCCCGGGGGGCCCAGAGGAGCGCGCGTGGACGCTCGATCCGCGCGTCGATCCGTGGCTCTCCGACCACCGGGCGCGCTCTTCCGCGGTCGCGGCCGGCGCCTTCCTCGTCGAGCTGGCCGTCCGGCACGCGCTCGCGGCGGCCGACGCCGGCGCGGTGGTCCGCGAGGTGCGCGACGTGCGCTTCCTCGAGCTGCTGCGCCTGCCCGACGACGCGGCCCGCGAGGTGCGCACGGTGACGACCCGGAGCGAGCGGCTCGCCGGCGGGCGCTTCGCGTGCGCCGTCGAGGTGCGCGGCGACTTCGTCCACCGGTCGGGGCTGGTCCTCCGCGCCGGCGTGCCCTTCGCGACCTGCGTCGTCGAACTCGGCGCGCTCGACGCCCGCCGCGACGTCCTCGCCCCGCGCCACGCCGGGCGCGTCGACGGGCCGGCGTTCCGCGATCCCTACGCGAGCCCCGGCGCGCCGCTCCGGCACGCGGGCTGGTTCGACCACCTCGGCACCGTCGTGCTCGGCGCCGCGCTCACGTCGGCCCGGTTCCGCCCCCCGAAGGACCGCGCCCTCTCGCGCCTGCGCGCGGCCGCCACGCCGTTCCTCCTGCTCGACGCCCTCCTGACGCTCGGCGTCCTGCGCCGCGACGAGGCGGGCGCGTTCCCGGTGTGCGCCGCGGGCGGCGTCGACCGGATCCGCTTCGGCGCGGCCGCGAACGACCTCGCGATCCGCGACGCGGGCGGCCCGGTCCGGCTCGTCGCCGCGGCCCCGACCGCCGCGGGCGACCGCGTCCTCGGCGCGTGGGCGCAGGCGCTCGACCCGGCGGGCGGCGTGCTCCTCGACCTCGAGGGGCTCGTGGGGCTCGCGGTGGGCCGCGTGGCCGCCGACGCGCGCCCGGCCGCGCCGGCGTCGCTGCCGCTGGGGGCGCCGTGACGCCGCCGCTCGCGATCGCGGTCGTCCGGGCCGACGAGGCCGCGGCGGCGCGCCTCGAGCCTTACCTGACGGCCGGCGAGCGCCGCGCGTGCGCCGGTCAGCGCGCCGCCGCCCGCCGGGTGCAGTCCGCGTGCGCGCGCGTCGCGGCGAAGTGGCTCCGGCTGGAGCTCGCCGCCGGCCGCCGCGCCCCGCTGGTCGCGCTCGACGCGGCCGCGCTCGAGGCGCACCCGCGGGCGGACTACCTCGCCTGCGCCGTCACGGGGCCCGGCGGCGGCCCCCCGCGCTTCGAGGACGGCGCGCTCGCGCTGTCGCTCTCCCACGCGGGCGACCTCGCGGCGGCGGCGGTCACCACGGCGCGCGCCGTCGGCGTGGACGTCGAGCGGGTCGAGGCGCGCGCGGCCGCCTTCGCCGACGAGCACTTCACGCCGCGCGAGCGCGAGGGGCTCGCGCGCGGCGCCGCGGCGGGCGCCCCGCGCGCCGCGCTCGAGACGCTGCTCTGGAGCGCGAAGGAGGCGCTCTACAAGACGGGGGCGCTCGATCTGCCCGCCCGGTTCTCCTTCCGGGACATCGACGTCGCGTTCCCGCCGGGAGGCGCGCGCCTCGCGCCGCCCTCCGTCCGCGCCTTCGCGCTGACCGCGCGGGGCGGGCAGTTCTTCGGCCGGGCCGTGCTGACCGGCGCGTTCGCGCTCTTCGCGACCGTGCCGGTCCCTCCGGCCACCGCTCTTGGATGAATGGCTCTCAACAACCACGAGGTTTCGACGATGCAGGCTCAAGATCTCCTCGAACACGTTCGCTCCGTCTTCGTGCGCATGACGCGCTACCCGGACGAGGTCGTCGTTCCCGACGCCGACCTGGAGCAGGACCTCGGCATCGACTCCGTGAAGCGCGGAGAGATCCTCGCGACGCTGCGCGCGGATTTCGGCCTCTCGGACGCGCTCAAGGCGACGCCCGACGAGCTGCGCACGGTCGCCCGCGTGAGCGACCTCCTCTCGCGCACGCTCACGGCGCGCTCCGACGTCGCGCCGTGGGCTGACGTCGCGGGGGGCGGATGGCACGCGAACGGCCATGTCGAGCCCGCCGGACAGATCGGCGGGCACGTGGAGCCCGCCGGGCGGGCCAACGGCCACGCGGAGCCCGCCGGACAGGTCGGGGGCCTCGCGGAGCCCGCCGGGCGGGCCAACGGCCACGCGGAGCCCGCCGGACAGGTCGGGGGCCTCGCGGAGCCCGCCGGGCGGGCCAACCGCCACGCGGAGCCGGCCAGCGGATCCACCGCGAGCAACGGCGCGGCGAGCGCCGTCGCTGCGGGCGAGGCGCTCCGCGCCGTGGTCCAGGCGCTCTCGGACGCGACGCGCCACCCGGCCGAGCTGCTCGTCCCCGACGCGCGGCTCGAGGAGGACCTCGGGATCGACCGCCGCCGCCGCGACGAGGTCCGCACGCTCCTCCGGCAGCGCGGCGCCCTGCCGGACGGCCTCGCGGGGGCCCTCGACGAGGCCCGCACGGTCGGCGACCTCGCGCGCCTCCTCGGCGCGCCGCCGCCCGCCCAGGCCGCCTCGGCGCGCGCGCCGGCGGCGCCCGCCGCGCGGCGCGCGACCCCGGCGCCCGGGGCCGCGCTCGCGGGCAAGACGATCCTCGTGACCGGATCGAGCCGCGGGCTCGGGCGCGCCATCGCGACGAAGCTCGGGCGCGCCGGCGCGCGGGTCGTCGTCAACAGCTTCCACTCGCGCGACGACGGCGACGCGGTCGCCGACGAGATCCGCGGCGCCGGCGGCGACGCGGTGCACGTCTGGGGCTCGGTCGCCAACCCCGCGCACGTCGACAAGCTCTTCGAGGCGATCGCGCGCGACGTCGGCGAGCTGCACCACTTCGTCAGCAACGCGTCGAACGGCCGGTTCGGCCCCCTCGAGCAGACGACCCCGGAGCACTGGGAGCTCGCGTTCCGCACGAACGTCATCGGCTACCACCAGTGCGCCCTGCGCGCGGCGCGCCTGATGGAGCGCCACGGCGGCGGGCGCATCGTCGCGCTGTCGTCGAACGGATCGTCGCGGTACCTCGAGCACTTCGGCGCCATGGGCGCGGTGAAGGCCGCGGTGGAGTCGCTCACGCGCGCGCTCGCCGTCGAGCTCGCCCCGCGCAACGTGCAGGTCAACTGCGTCTCCGCCGGGCCGATCTACGGCCACGTGACGAGCAACTACCCGGATCACGAGCGGATCCTCCCGTACTGGGAGTCGCGCACGCCGGGCGGACGGCTCTGCACCGAGGAGGACGTCGCCAACGCCGTGCTGCTGCTCCTGTCGGACGGGGCGCGGATGATCAACGGCGCGACGCTCACGGTCGACGGCGGGGGCTCGCTGTGCATCTGACGGCCAGCGCCGGGCTGCGCTCGGCCCGCGTCGGCGCGCGCCGGCTCGCTTCGGCTTCCTTTCAGCTCGTGGAGAAGGAGGACTCATGAGTGCCAATCTCGATCGGCGGCCCCCGGGCCCCGGCCCGCTCGCCAGCCTGCGGTACCTGGCGAATTTCAGGACCGGCGACATGCGCCATTACGAGGACCTCTTCGCGAGGTACGGCGACGTCGTGCGCCTGCGGGCGCCCGGAGCCGAGGACTTCATCATGGCGTTTCACCCGAACGACATCGCGCATGTCCTTCGCGCGAACATCCGGAACTACCCCAAGGGCAAGCGGTATCACGAGCTCGCCCACGTGCTCGGCTGGGGCCTCGTGAACAGCGAGGGCGAGCTCTGGCGGCGCCAGCGCCGGCACGTGCAGCCGCAGTTCAACCACGCGAACACGCTCAAGTTCGTGCCCATCATCGTCGACCACATGGAAGCGGTGCTGCGGCGCTGGGACGCCCATCCGGGGGAGTTCGAGCGCGACATCAACGACGACATGATGGACGTGACGTTCGGTATCGCGGGCGAGGCGTTCTTCGGCGCCGCGCTGCAGGCCCACACGGACACCGTCCGCGAGGCGTTCAAGTACGCGCTGTCGATCGCGCTCAAGCGGATGTACTCGCTGGTCAACCCGCCCCTGTCATGGCCTCTCCCCAGCCACGTGCGCTTTCAACGGGCCATGCGCCGCGTGCACACCGTGATCGACGACATCATCGACGGCTACCAGCGCGGCGCGGGCGACGCGGACAACGTGCTCGTGCGCCTCATGAACTCGGTCGACCCCGAGACCGGCGCCAAGATGGATCGCGCGCAGCTGCGGGACGAGATCAAGACCATCCTGATGGTCGGGCACGAGACCTCGAGCGTCACCGCCTCCTGGGCGCTCTACCAGATCGCGCGGCGCCCGGAGGTGTGCGCCCGGCTCACCGACGAGATCGACCGCGTCCTCGGCGGCAGGGCCCCGACGGCCAAGGACTTCGAGTCGATGCCGTACCTCGCGATGGTCTTCAACGAGTGCCTCCGGCTCCTGCCCTCCGTGCCGTTCATCCTGCGCAGCCCGCTGGAGGACGACGTCCTCGGCGGCTACCGCGTCGCCGCGGGGTCGACGGTGGCCATCGTCCCGTGGGTCACCCACCGGCACCCGGAGTTCTGGAGCGATCCGCTGGAGTTCAAGCCCGAGCGCTTCGCGAACCACCGGCGGAGCGCGGACGACAAGCTCGCCTACATCCCGTTCGGCGCCGGACAGCGGATCTGCCTGGGCGAGTTCATGGGGCAGCTCGAGGGCAAGATCATGGTGGCGATGGCGCTCCAGCGGTATCGGCTCCGGCTGGTGCCGGGCTTCGACCCGCGTTGCCGCGGCTTCATCTCGCTGCAGCCGGTGAACGGGATGCGCATGATCCTGAAGCGCCGGGAGCCGGTGAGGACGGCGCGCCCGGCGCCGGCGGGGCGGGCGGAAGCAGCGGAACCGGCGGCGGCCGAGCCCCTCGCGGCCGCGATGCGGGCCGGCGGCTGCCCCTTCGCCGCCCGGGCCTGACGGGCGGGCAGTGCTCAAAATTGAACATGAAGGCGGGAGGGCGGGAAGAAAAGATCAATGTTCTTCCTGCCTTCCCGCCTTCATGTGAACTCTCTCCGGGCGAATTTGAGCACTACCGACGGGCGCATCGATGAGGCGCTCCCGAGCCCCCTCTTCCCCGGGGGCAGGGCTCACGGGAAGGACTTGCTGAGCTCCGCCTGCGAGTACACGGCCACGAGGCCCGCGCGCTCCAGGTTGCGCTGCGAGGTGCTCCCCGCCTGCGCCACCGAGTAGGCGAGATCGCACCCGGCGTCGCGGGCGTACGCGAGGCGGGCGTCGATCAGGGCGCGCTGCACACCCCGGCCGCGGTGGGCCTCGAGCGTGCCGCCCGCGAACAGGAGCGCGACGCGCTCGTGCACGTAGACCGCGCCGACGCCGGCGACCGCGCCGTCGGTCGACGACGCGAAGAAGTACGTCGACCCGGGGTCGTGGAAGCACGCGTCGAAGATGTCGCCTCGATCGGCCGGCGGCCCGCCCGGCGCGGCGAACGCGGAGAGCGAGGCCGCGACCCACGCCGCGCCTTCGTCGCGCGCCGCGCGCCGCACGACCACGCCGCCGCGCGCGGCCGGCTCCGGCCCCTGGACCTCGGCGTCCGGGGCGAGGGTGCGCACGAGCACCGCGTCGAGCGAGCCCAGGCGGAAGCCGCGCTCCCCGAGCCGCGCGAGCAGCGAAGGGTGGGCAAACGGCGAGACCAGGATGCGCGCCGCCGTGCCGCGCGAGGCATAGAAGTCCTCGAGGGCCTCGACGTCGCGCGCCTCGACCGGGCCGCTCATGCCGAGGCCGGCGGCGCGCGAGAGCCGGATGTGCGGGGCGATGAACGCGGCGCGGCCGCCCGCGATGACGGCGACGGCGGCGCGCCGCGCCGGGAGCCGCGCGGCGACCTCGAGCGCGGCGGCCTCGACCTTCGCGGCCTCGGCGGCCTCGATGCGGGCGGACAGGGCGCGATCGACGAAGACTGGCCGGGGTGTCACGCGGGAAGCGTAGCGCGAGGGACGGCGGCGCGGACGCTCCCTGTCGTTCTCGCGGCGCCGCGGCGCTGGTCCTGGGTGAAGCGCATGGGCACGACGGGAGCGCCCGCCCAAGCTCCGGTCCCGTTGACCGTACGCCGCGGAGCGTTCCGCGCGCCCCTCAGGGGATCTCGACCTCTGCGGAGCCGATCTTCACGGGATCGTTCGGCTCGTTGAGGTTGTCCCAGCGGCGGTAGAGCTCGACCGCGACGGCTCCCTTGCCCAGGCCCTTGATCGTCATGCCGATGTCGTACCGGCAGTCGCACCCGGCGACGCCGCTCGGGTCCATGTCGGCCGGCTGTACGAGCACGTCGACCTTGCCTCCAGCGATCCGGACGAAGCCTTCGACCTCCTGCGCGCAGCGGAAATGCGCGGCGCCGTAATCGACGTGAACGGCCCCGCGCTCGGCCGTCGCCGCGAGCGTCTCCTTCACCGTCGTGTCGTACGCGCTCGCCGTGCACTCGCTCTGGGTGAGCCCCTCGATCGCCTCCGCGTCCTCCCAGCCCTCGGGCAGGTCCGCCCCGCATCCGACCGCCAAGAGCATGCCGGCTCCCATCATCATGTTCCGCATCTCGTCCCTCCGGCCGGCGACCGACGCAAAGCGCGTTCCAGCGAGCGCAGCAGCGATCTCGCGCTGCGGCGGCCGGCGCGTCGCGACACCGCGGTCGCGGGTGTGCCACCCCGGGCGCCAGCGCGCCGCGCCGGCCCTGGCGCCGGACCAGCGCAGGGCTCACGACGGATCCAGGACGAGCTTTCCTCCCGCCCCGTCCGCCTCTCGCAGGGCGCGACGTGCGCGCGGCGCTGCGTGCGAGTCCGCAGACGGCGGCCAGCCGAAGAACCGGCGGTACTCCCGGCTGAACTGTGACTCGCTCTCGTAACCCACGTCGTGCGCGACGGTCTTCACCATGCCCCCGGCATGGAGCATCTGGCGTGCGCGCGTCAACCGGAGCGCCTTCATGTACTGCAGCGGCGAGCAACCGGTCATCGCCTTGAAGTGTTGATGGAACGTCGGGACGCTCATGTGCGCCAGCTGCGCGAGGTCGCCGATCCTCATCCGCTCTGCGAATCGCGCATTCATATGGCGGAGGACGTGGGCGAGCTGGCTCACCGGGCCCTCCGCGAGCGCCCGGAGCGAATCGCCATACGGCCCGTCGAGCACGAGAAAGAGCATCTCGCGGATGGTCTGCCGCGCGAGCGCTCGCGTACGCCGCTCATCGGTCAAGCAAGCCAGCAAGCGGGCGCCGGCGTCCTCGAGGTCGCGCCGGAGCGGCGCGCGAAACACGCCGCGCGAGGGGCGCGCCGGCTGGGGCGCGGGCGGCGCGTCCTCCTCGAGGAGCAGCTCGCGCAGGAGGGCGAGCTCGATCTCGACAACCACGGTGAGCACGGGCTCGGCGGCCGACGCGACGGTCCTGCAGAGCATCGGCAGCGGTGAGGTGACCACGAGGTAGTGGCCGGCGTTGTACGCGAACGCCTTGTCGCCCAGAATTGCCTGTTTCTCTCCCGCACCCACGAGGATCAAGCTGGACGGGTAGAGGGTGGGCGTGGGCGGCTCTGCGACCGTCACGCGGTAGACGACGACGCCTGGATAGCGCGTGCCGTTGCAGCCCTCGTGGCGCGCCAGCGCGGCGATTCCAGCAGCCAACGAGTTGCCCGATCGAGCGGCTCTCGACATCCCCTCATCCTACCCACCTGGCCGAGAGGGCGCCAGGAGCTTCGTCGCCTCGCTCATAGGATCGAGCATGCCTTTGATAGTTCCGTGTCTTCCGTTTCCGGCCGTCGCGGCTATCTAGTGTCGCGTCGACGGGCCGCGCAGGTGAGCGCGGCCCCAACGAGAGGAGTGAGACATGGTTCAGCAGGGCCAGGGCGCGCTCGCGGGACGGGTCGCCGTCATCACAGGCGCATCGAGCGGGATCGGGGAAGCGGCGGCGAAGGCGCTCGCCGCCCGCGGCGCGCGCGTGGCGTTGCTCGCTCGCCGGAAGGAGAGGCTCGATGCGCTCGTCGACGCCATCCGGAAGGGCGGTGGTGAGTCCGCCGCATGGCAGGTCGACGTGACCGATCGGAGCGCGGTCGAGCGCGTGGCCTCCGAGGTCATCGAGAGGTACGGGCGCGTGGACATCGTCGTGAACAACGCCGGCGTCATGCTGCCGAACCCGATCGAGGCCAGGCGTGTCGAGCAGTGGCAGCAGCAGATCGATCTCAACATCACGGGCCTCATGAACGTCATCGGCGCGTTCACGTCGGCGCTCGTGCAGGCTGGCTCCGGCCCGGGGCCGGCGGATCTCGTGAACATCTCGTCGATCGCCGCCAAGAACATCTTCCCGGCCTTCGCGGTGTACAGCGGGACGAAGGCGTTCGTGACCCACCTGTCGATCCACCTCCGCGCGGAGCTGGGCTCCAAGGGGGTGCGCGTGACGTCCATCGAGCCAGGCATCGTCGGCACGGAGCTGCAGAGCCACGTCGACTTCCACGGCGCGCGCGATTGGCTCGAGGGGTCGAAGTCGCAGATGGAGTGGCTCACCCCCGAGGACGTGGCCGAGGCCATCGCGTTCACCGTGAGCTTGCCGAAGCGCGTCAACCTCCAGCAGGTCACGATCATGCCGACCGGCCAGCCCTCGTAGGTCGGGTCCACGCGGGCCGTCGGTTCGAGGTGCGGTGAACGACCTGGGTCGGGTCGCGGCGGACCGCGGCCGGTCGCGTCGCCGTGACGCTGCGCGGCCCGACCCGGGTTGCGCCGCAGGGCGCAGGGCAGCCTCGCCGCTGGTACAACCGTCGTCGTGAGACGCCTCGCCCCGCTCGCCGCCCTCGCCCTGTCGCTGTGCTCGTGCGCGGCGAGCTCGACCGCCGGCGCGCCCCGCTGCCTCACCGGCCCCGCGCCGAGGGTGGGGCGGCCGGCGGCGGACGAGATGCTCGCGCTGATGCGGCGCGAGCGGGACCGTGCCGAGCGGGCCCCCTCTCCGCTGGTCCGCGCCCGCATCCTCGAGGCCATCCCCGGGCTCTTCCCGGACATGAGCGGCCTCGCCCGCGCGCCCCGCTGCAGCGACGAGCTCGCCGACGAGAGCGCGGCCGCGCTCCGCGGCGAGCCCCTCGTGTTCTCGCGCCTCCTCGTCGCCCGCCTCCGCACCGCGCGCGACCCCGGCGCCCTCCTGCCGCTCGTCACGCGCCGCGAGGAGAGCATCACCACGTACCAGCTCGGCCCGGAGGAGCCGGCGCCGCCGCGATCGCTCGTCAGGTCACTCGCCCTGGCGAGCCTCCCCGCGCCGTGGCTCATGAGCGTGCTCGAGGAGCTCGGGCTGTGGCTCCCGCCGGACGAGGCGTCCCGGCGCTTCGACGCGCTCGTCGCCCCCGTCTTCGACGGCGAGCGCGTACGCCTGAGCACCGAGGCCCTCTGCCGGATGCGTGTGGCGCTCCGCCTCGACGGCGTGGACGAGGCGCGGCGGGTGAGGCTCCTGCTCCGGCTGCTCTCCGCGACGCCCGCGCAGATCGGCCCGCCCGACACGCGCGGCGACGAGCCGCACCCCGCGCTCGCGACGCCCATCGACGCGGCGTCCGTCGCGGCGGAGGCCGCGCGCGCGCTCGACCGGAACCTCGGCTGGCTCGACCGCCACGCGGACCTGCGCGCATGGCTCGAGGCGCAGGCCCTCGCGCCGGTCCCGCCCGGCGGGCCGGCCGCAGCGCGGTGGCGCCTCCTCCAGCCCGCCTTCGAGCGCGTGGTCGCCCTGCACGCGTCCGGCGGCCCGGCGGCGGGCCGGAGGCGGCGCGCGCGATTTTGCGCGCGTGGATGGATTCGGTCCGCGCGGCGGAGGCCCAGCAGCGCGTGGCCGACGCGCGCGTGGCCGACGCTCTCGCTGGCGAGGGGGTGAAGGCCCGCCTCCGGGCGCTCGGCGAGCACGGGCAGCGCGCCGGCCTCGCCGAGGAGGTCGGCGCGTTCCTCGACGAGCGAAGCAGCGAGCGGGCGGCGGTGGTGGCGTCCTATTTGCTCTCGCTCTAGCGAGCCCGGCGCGTCGCGGGCGTCCGCCTTGCCGTTCGTGCGGCGGAGAAATCCTCGCGCGCGGATTTCGCATCGTCGAATCGCGCGCTGCCGGGCGACGCCGGCGTGCCAGGCGGACCGCGCCGCCTGCGTCGCCGGGGGCGGCGCGCCGCGGATCCTTTTTCATGCGCGGCGCCGATCGGAGCGGCGTGCTTGCGGTCCGGCCTGCGCTACGCTCGTCGGCGCCCGGAGCCTCCATGCAATCCTTCGATGGGCAGCCCACCTCCGCAGGGTCCGTCTCCGAGTCCGCCTCGCGCCGCCACGAGCGAGTGGTGGAGCGGCTCCTGCGCTTGCAGCGCATCACCGCGGCGCTCGCGGGGGCCCGCACCCTGACCGAGATCGCGAGCACCATCATCGATCAAGGCATGCCCGCGCTCGACGCCGAGGTGGGCGTCGTCGCGATCCTGTCCGCCGACGGCGCCTCGCTCCGCAACCTCGGCTTCAAGGGCGTCCCTGTCGACACCGAGGAGGCCTGGGCCGAGTATCCGGTCGATTCTCCCGTGCCGGTCGCCGAGGCGGCGCGCACGGGCGCGCCCATCATCGTGCCCACGCGCGAGGAGCGGAACGCGCGCTATCCGGTCCTCGCCCGCGTCCATGGCGTGGAGCACGGGGGCGCCGTGGCCGCGTTCCCGCTCGTCCTCGAGTCGAGGACGGTCGGCTCGCTCGGGTTCTGCTTTCCGGCCGCGCGCGCGTTCGACGACGACGATTACGCATTTGTCCTCTCCATTGCCCAGCAATGCGCGCTCGCGGTCGAGCGGGTGCGCTGGCACGAGGTCGCCGAGCAGGAGATCGCGCACCGCCGGGCGTCCGAGGAGGCGCTGCGCGCGCGCGAGCGGGAGCTCACGGCCCTCGTGGCCGAGCTCCGGCAGACCCAGGAGGCGCTCCGGGAGGCGGATCGGCGCAAGGACGATTTCCTGGCGATGCTCGCCCACGAGCTGCGCAACCCGCTCGCGCCCCTCTTGAACGCCGTCGAGCTGATCAAGGCGGCGGGCCCGCCGACGCCGATCGTCGAGCGCGCGCGCACCATCATGGATCGTCAGATCGGGCACATGTCCCGGCTGGTCGACGATCTGCTCGACATCTCGCGCATCTCTCGGGGCAAGATCACGCTGTCCATCGAGCGCGTCGATCTTGTCGAGCTCGCCCGCGCCACGGCGCTCGATTATCGATCGCTGCTCGACGCGCGCGGCGTGCGCTTCGAGCTCGCGCTGCCGCCCGCGCCGGTATGGCTGCAGGCCGACCCGACCCGGCTCGCCCAGGCGATCGGCAACCTGCTCCAGAACGCGAACAAGTTCACGGACGACGGCGGCTCCGTCCGGCTCTCTATCGCGCCGTCCCATCCCGCGCGCGGGGTCGTCTCCGTCGAGGTCGCGGACACCGGCATCGGCATGGAACCGGCTGTCCTGGAGCGGATCTTCGAGCCGTTCGCCCAGGCCGACCAGAGCCTCGCCCGCAGCCGCGGGGGCCTCGGGCTCGGGCTCGCGCTGGTCAAGGGCGTGGTCGAGCTGCACGGCGGCAGCGTGCGCGCCGCGAGCGCTGGCCTCGGCCGTGGCGCGGCGATCACGATCACGCTGCCGCTGGGCGCGGCGGCCGCGCGTGCGGCGGACGCGCGGCGCGCAGCGGACGCGCAGCGCGCGGCGGCGAGCGCGAGCGCGCGGCGCATCCTGATCATCGAGGACAACGTCGATGCGGCCGACAGCCTGCGCATGCTGCTCGAGCGCCGCGGCCACGCCGTCTCCGTGGCGCACAGCGGCGACGACGGCGTGGCCGCCGCGCGCATGGCGCCGCCGGACGTGATCCTCTGCGATATCGGCCTCCCTGGGGCGATGAACGGCTATGGCGTGGCGCGGCTCCTGCGCGCCGAGAGCGCCATGAGAAGGACGCTCCTGGTCGCGCTCACCGGCTATGGCCAGGACGACGACCGGAAGCTCGCCCGCGCGGCGGGATTCGACGCGCACCTGACGAAGCCGGTGGCCCAGGCCATGCTGGAGCGGCTCCTCGCCGAGCTCGCGCCTCTGCCCGAGTCGGCGTGAGCGGGCGCGCTGCCGGCGAGGCGCGGTGGCCCGGAGCGCCGGCGCGCGCGTGTTCTGGGCCTCAGGCTCGGACGATGGTGATCTGCCGCCCTCCCGGCGTCATCGCCGGCGCGGCCGAGAGGCGCTGCGCGAGCGGCGGCGCGTCCGGTCTTCGATCGAAGATCACGAGCCAGCCGGCGGTGAGACCGAGGCCGGCCAGGTAGCCGTCGATCTGGACCAGGCCCTCCTTGAGGGGGTCCGGCTCCGCCGGTCGCCACACCTTGATCTCGATCGCCAGCGTCTCGCCCCGATACCGCACACAGAGGTCCATCCGCCCGCGCCCGACGGCGTATTCGCGCTCGATGGAGCCCCCGTTCACGACCCGGTGCAGGAAGGCCATGAGGACGAGGTGCGGTGCGATCTCGTGATACGGCGCCGTTGCGAGCAGGGGTTCCCCGTGCTGCCGCCAGAAATCGAGGAACGCGCGCAGGAGAGCCTCTCTGTCGAGGCGACCGTCGGGCGTGAGCCATGTGGCCGGTATCTGCGGCAAGGCGTCGCGCGTCCCGCCGGCGAGGGCCCGCACGATGATCTCCCGGTAGATCGGGTTTGCCACGGTGAGCCCCCCGAGCTCGGAGCGGCGCAACAGGCCGAGATCCACGACGAAACGGCGGTCGTCCTCCGGCACGTGGCCGGGCGTGCCGCCGGCGAGCATCGGCTCGACGATCGCGCGTACCCGGGGCTCCTGCAGCCGGTCCATGAGGCTGTCGAGATGCGTATCCTGCCGTCGAATCAGGATCTCCTTGGCCTGCTCGACGTGATCGGCCGTGATCGGCTGCGTCGGATCCTGTACCAGCACCTCGGTGAGCTGCTGGGCCAGCGCGTTGACGAGCCAGGGCTGGCCCTGCGTCAGGTAGAAGGCGCGGTCCACCGCCTCGGGGAGGAACACCTGGCCTGTCTCGCGGGTGTGCTGGCCGTAGAGCTCCGCCACCTCGCCCCTCGTGAAGTCGCGCATCGTGAGCGACTCGGCCTTGATGTTGAACGGGCTCGCCGTGCCCAGGCGCCCGGCGCTGCCGGACGCGACCTTGTAGTCGCGCACGTCGCGCAGGCCGATGAGCGCCAGCGACCAGGGGAAATGCCCCGGGCGCGTGGGGTACCCGGCGCGGATCTGCCGCAGGGCCGAGATGAGCGCGTTGTCCTGGAGGGCGTCGATCTCGTCGAGGAAGACGACGAGCGGCCGGGGCGCCGTCTCGGCCCAGGCGCGCAACGCTGCGCTGAGGCGGCTGCCGGCGGGCGCGTCCGGCCATGGCGGCGGCTGGAGCTCCGGCGGGAGCCATGCGGCCGTCCACCCGCGCCACGACTCGAGGATGGCCAGCTCCGCGGCGCCGAGATCGTCGGGGAAGGGGGCGCCCTGCTCCATCGGGAGCAGGACCGACACGTACCGGCCCTCGGCCGTCAGCTCACGCCCCAGGCTGAGCAGGGTCGTCGTCTTGCCGACCTGCCGCGGCGCGTGCAGGACGAAATAGCGCTTCTTCTGGATCAGCCTCCGCACGTCCGGCAGGCGAGCCATCACGGGCAGGGTGTAGTGGTCGGCGGGATCGTTGGGGCCGGCCGTGTTGAAGGAGCGCGTCACGGGCGAAGCTTTCGGCCGGAGGGCGCCGGCGGTCAAGCCAGGCCGGGGCCGTGGCCGTTCCCGGGGCGCCGCCTTCCTCCTGGTGTGCGCGTGGCGTTAGGATGCGGCGCACATGAGGGCGCGCCTTCGGATTGCCTTGCTCCCGTTCATCGTAGCGTGCGCCCCCGAGCTGCGGCTCGGCGAACTCCCCGGCTCGGCCTCGGGCGCCGGCGGCGGCGGGAGCAGCGCAGACGGCGGCGGCGCTCGCGCCGGCTCGGGCGGGGGCGGCGCGGCGGGCGGGGGAGCCGCCGGCGCCGGCGCGGCGGCTGGCGGCGGGGAGGGCGGCTCGGCCGGCGGAGGTGCCGGAGGGCTCGATTGCGCGCTCGACGCGTCCTGCCTCGCCGACGACGGCCTCGTCGTGCGGTATTTCCTCGACGAGGCGGCGACCGGGAGCGCGCCCGCGCAGGTCGAGGACGCCGCAGCGGCGCCGATGCCGCTCGCGCTGACGTACGGGCCGGAGATGAGCTTCTCCGCCGACGGCGCGGCGCACCGCGGGCTCTCCTGGACGGCGGCCGGCGGCGACGGCCGTGCTTCCGCGCTGATCGACGGCACCAAGATCCAGAGCGCGCTGCAAGGGACCACCGCCGGCACGATCGAGGCCGTGCTCCGCATCGCGGAGGTGGTCGAGGGGGGCTCGCGCATCGTGCATATCGGCGTGGACGCGGAGGGCGGCCGCCTCACGCTCCGATCGGAGACGCCCGGCCAGATCGTGCTCTGGTGGAACGGCGACTTTTGCGGCGGCGCCTGGGAGGCAGAGCTCCCGGAGCGCGCGGTGATGCACGGCGTGTTCGATTCGACCGTCCAGGAGCCCGCGGCGGATCGGGTCCGGCTCTACATCAACGGGGTACCGGCCCGGCGGCGCAATTCGGTCGGCGGCTATTGCGGGATGCACGTGAGCGTCCCCCCGCTGGGCGCGACGCTCGATTTCCCCGACGGGCGCCACCTCGTCCTCGGCAACCGCGAGCTCGGCGGGCGCACCTTCTCGGGCGCCCTGTATTACGCGGCGCTCTACGCCAGGGCGCTGACGGCGGCGGAGATCGAGCGCCACGCCGCCGCGCTGCTCCACAGCGACGACCGCCCGGCGCCATGACCGGCGATGGGGCGGCTCGCCTCGTGTCCGGCAGGGGACCTCGCCCGCTCGGTCGGCGGAGCGCGCAGGCCCGGCGCGCTCCGCCTCACGAAGAGGCGCCGACCGCGCCCGCTCACTCGGCCGAGAGCGCGAACCGCGCCGGCTCCGCCGGCCGCGCCCGGTTCCACGCGGAGGCGACCGCCGCGAGCGACGCCATGACGGCGTCCGGGTGCGTCCCCGCCCCGAAGCTGCGCTTGCGCCCGATCGAGAGGGCCACGTACGCCGCGGACTCGGCGCCTGCGCCCCGCGCGATCGCGTGCTCCGCGTGCTCCTCCACCGCGATCGCGACCCCCGCGTGACGCGAGAGCGCGCTCGCGAAGGCGTGGGCGGGGCTCTGGCCGGCGGCGCTCATCGCGTGGGGGACCCCGCGTATCTGCACCTGGAACTCGTGTCGTTCCCCCGCGCCCTGGCCGCTCGTCCTGTGCCCGACGACCCGGAGCGGCCCGCCGCGGTTCACGTACTCGCGCTCGAAGATCGCGAGGATCTCGGCCTTTTGCACCTCGCCCTCGGTCCGCTCCGCCCTGCGCTGCACCGCCTGGCTCAGCTCGATCGCGAGATCCTTCGGCACCGCATAGCCGTACTCGCGCTCGAGCAGGTAGGCCACGCCGCTCTTGCCCGACTGGCTGTTCACGCGGATCACCGCCTCGTAGCTGCGCCCCACGTCTTGCGGATCGATGGGGAGATACGGCACCTCCCACGTCGCGCCCCCGCCCTCGCGCAGCGCCTTGAACCCCTTCTTAATCGCGTCCTGGTGCGAGCCCGAGAAGGCGGTGTACACGAGCTCTCCGACGTAGGGGTGGCGCGGGTGCACCGGCAGCCGGTTGCAGTGCTCTGCCGTCTCCTTGATCGCCTGGACGTCGTGGATCTCGAGCTCCGGATCGACCCCCTGGGAGAACAGGTTGAGCGCCAGCGTGATGAGATCCACGTTCCCGGTGCGCTCGCCGTTCCCGAACAGCGTGCCCTCGACGCGGTCGGCGCCCGCCATGACGGCGAGCTCCGCCGCGGCCACCGCGGTGCCGCGGTCGTTGTGCGGGTGCACGCTCAGCACGATAGCGTCGCGCTGCTTCAGGTTCCGGTGCATCCACTCGATCTGATCCGCGTAGACGTTGGGCGTGGCCATCTCCACGGTGGCCGGCAGGTTCAGGATGATCTTCCGTGACGGGCTGGGCTGCCACACGTCCATCACGGCCTCGCAGATCTCCTTGGCGAAGTCGAGCTCTGTGCCCGTGAAGCTCTCGGGCGAGTACTCGAGCACGACCTCGGTCTCGGGCATGCGCACCGCGAGCTCCTTCACGAGCCTCGCCCCGCGCACGGCGATGTCGACGATGCCCGTGCGGTCCAGGCCGAACACCACGCGTCGCTGGAGCGTCGACGTGGAGTTGTAGAGGTGCACGACGGCGCGCCGGGCCCCGCGGATCGCCTCGAAGGTCCGCTCGATCAGCTCGGCGCGCGCCTGCGTCAGCACCTGGATGGTCACGTCGTCCGGGATCAGCCGCTCGTCGATGATCCGGCGCACGAAGTCGAAGTCGGGCTGCGACGCGCTGGGGAAGCCGACCTCGATCTCCTTGAACCCCATCCGCAGGAGCTCGTGCCACATGCGGAGCTTGCGCTCGTGGCCCATGGGCTCGACGAGGGCCTGGTTGCCGTCGCGCAGGTCCACGCTGCACCAGCGCGGCGCGCCCTCGATCACGCGGCTGGGCCAGCGCCGATCGGGCAGGTGGATGGGCTGAAACGGCTTGTACTTGTGGACGGGCATCGTGGACATGACAGGACTCCCTGAAAGCTGAAGATGGGAGTCGTCGCGACGACGATGCGAGGACCCCCACCGGGACAAGGAACCGACGGGGGCCGAGCTGCGAAGATGGACGTCGTCAGCAGCGCGCGCAGAGCCCCCGAGGCCGTAGGCCTAGGCAGGGGCGAAGGGCGCGCGCGGGCAGGACAGACATCGCGGAGCAATCTAGCGAACGTTCTCCTGCTTGTCCAGCGTCGCGGCGCGGGGCGATGGCGAGCGCGTGTACGCGGGCGCGCACACCTGCGCTGCGGTGTGCCCCGCCCGACGCGGATCCCGCGCGAAGGTCGACGCCGCGGCCCACCGCTCCTCGTGTACGATCGCAGATCGGGCACTCCAGGCGTGAGGGGTGGAGCATGAAAGAGCGCGAGCGAGGACGGGCGAAAGGTTCGAATCAACGGTCGCTTGAACGATGGTCGCTGGCTGTCGCGACCGGGATGGCCATCGCTGTCTCCGGCGCCGGCCGGGCACGGGCCGACGACGGGGCCCCGCCGGCTCCGCCCCCTCTCCAGGAGCAACCCCCGCCTGCGCCGCAGGCGCCTCCGCCTCCCGGCTTCTACGGCGGTTACGCTGCTCCGGCAGCGGGCCCGAAGGTGCTCCCGTGGAGGGATGGTGAGCCGGTGCCGCCCGGCTATCACCCGGAGACGCGCGTCCGCAAGGGGCTCGTGATCAGCGGCGCGATCGTCTTCGGGACCGTCTACCTGTTCACCGCGATCGGCGGCGGCGACGCGGTTTACCGCGGATCCTCGGGTTATGCGGCGCTGTTCGTGCCGTGCGCGGGCCCGTTCCTCACCCTGGCCACGACCCAGCAGGACGACCTCGAGACCATGGCCCTCGTCCTCGACGGGCTCGTCCAGATCACGGGCGCCGCCTTGCTCTTGCCTGGCCTCTTCGTGCCGAAAACGGTGCTGGTCCGCGACGACGTCAGCAAGCCCATCGTGCTCCCGGCGCCCATGGCGTTCGGTCCGAGCAGCGCCGGCCTCGGGCTCGTCGGTCGCTTCTGAGCCGCCCGGTCCGTCGACCAGGTTTGACCAGGACGAGTAAGCCGAGGCAACGTGCGCGTGAAACCGCGGGTGACGTCGCAGCCAGGTTCGGATCGATGGCGCGTCGTGAATCGACGAGTCGTCCACGTCATCATGACTCTCGGCGGAGCCCATGGTCAGCCCGCGAGGAGCGACTCGAAGGAGACCCAGCTCGGCGATCGAATGCTATCCTTCGTGATGCGCTCGATCCGCTCATTTCTCCTGCTCGTCTCGCTCCTGCTCGGCGGGCTTCTCCTGCTCGTCTTGCCTCTGCTCGGTGGCTGTCAACGGAGCGCTCCCGCCGGTGCCAGCGAGGATGCCGCACAGACGCGCGGGGGCGAGGAGATCCGCTATCTGGCGCTCGGCGACTCATTCACGGCAGGGACCGGGAACCAGCCGGACGACGCGTTCCCCTCGCGTCTCGCCTCGCTTTGGCGCGCGGACGGCCGCCGGGTGACGCTCAAGAACGTGGCGGTCAACGGCTACACCACCGAAGACGTGAAAGAGCAGGAGCTCCCGGAGGTGGCGCCATTTCGGCCCACGTTGGTGACGCTCGCGGTGGGCGCCAACGACTACCTGCATGGCTGGAGCGCGGACGTGTACCGGTCGCAGCTGCGGGTGCTCTTCCGAGCGATCATGGATGCTGGCGTCGCTCCGAGTCGGATCGTGGCGCTCCCGCAGCCGGACTGGTCGCTCTCTCCGGTCGCCGCTTCGTTCGGAGATCCGCGGCAGATCGGCGCGGACATCGTCGCCTTCAACACCATCCTGCGCGACGAGGCGCGGGCCGCCGGCGCGCGTTACGTCGACCTGTATCCGCTCATGCACAAGCAGGCGGAGGCGAACATGCTCGCCAGCGACGGCCTGCACCCCTCGGCGCGCGCGCACGCCGAGTGGGCGGCGGCGCTCTACGAACACGTGGAGCCCTGAGGTCGCGGGCCGCTACCGCTTCCCGTTCTTCTCGCGGTTCACCAGGTCGAGGAGCTGCACGGCGACGGCCTTATCCACCCGGAGCGGCATGACCCCGAAGCTCTCTGCCACCGCGTCCTGCTCGAACAAGAAGCGCCGCAGCACGTCGCTCGGATAGTCCTCGAACGGCAGCGCAAACGCTCCGTGCGGCTCGCCGTTGAGCGCCAGCGCGTGGTGCGACCGTGCGCCGACGCCACGGAGTTCGTGGCACGTGATGCACCCTTGTTCGCCGAGCAGCGCCTCGCGCAGTCCGCCGGTGAGCGAGCGCAACGGCGCGAGCGGATCGTCTCTTACCCAGTGAAAGCTCGCCGCGTCGAGCCCGAATGCCGCGAGCGTCCCGCTCCGCAGGTCGGCCGGCAGCGGCATCCGGAAGTGCAGGAACGCGCCGAGCGGCCGGATCATCATCGGCAATCGCTCGTCGCTCTTGATCCACGAGTAGGCGCGCTTCATCCGGTAGAAGTCGACGAGGCGGTAGAGATTGTCCTCGTCGTCGAGCCCGACCACGATGACCGGCTGAGTCCTCTCCAGCACCTCGCGCGGGAAGTACAGTTGCTCGCCCCGGAGGTTCGAGACCACCAGCCAGTCCCCTTCGCCGACCTCGGACCTCGGCCGCTGGGCCAGGTAGCCGAGCAGATCGATGGCCTGATAGGTCTTGCCGGGCAAGGGGGAGCGCTCGAGGCCCGCCTCGCCGAGGAGAACCATCATCGTCTCCCGCAGCGCGTCGTCGACCGGGTAGGTGGTGATGGCCCGAGGATCCTTGCGGAACTCCGACGCGTCGAGCGGCGGCCGTGCACCCCAGCGGTGGAGCACGCCGAAGGGGTCGTCGATGGAGAGCTCGTCGAGGCTCGAGGTGATGAAGGTGAGCACCAGATCGCCAACCGGGTTTCCGCTCCCGCCCCAGTCCAGGATGCTGTGCGCGTCGCGCATGGGCACGATGAAGTAGTCGACGTCGCGCGCGCCCGCGTTCAGGAGCGCGTGCGCGAAGGGGCGAGCCTTACGCGCCCAGCCGACGTCGTCCTCCTCGCCGAACAGCATCAAGAACGGTGGCGCGTCGGACCGCGCGTACGTGATGGGCGAGGACTCCCTGAGATCTTCGACCGAGCCCGCGAAGAACGCCGCGTCGGGGTCCCCCTCGAGCACCGCCCCGCCGAGGTCGTAGGTGCCACGCAAGACGATGACACCATCGACGCGTTCGGGATCCATGCCGGCCCCCTCGAGGAGCCGCCGATCGAGCGCGAGGATGGACGCCATCCACGCGCCGAGGCCGCGACCGACGAGGACCAGGCGCGTCGGGTTGCGCGCGCCGGTCACCTCTTGCACGACCCGGGCGACGTCCGCCGCGCACGCGCGCAGCGTGTAGCCCGTGTGGATGTTGAACGAGACGGCGGCGACGGCGACCCCCTTTCGCTGCAGGGCGTCGCCGACGTTCGCGGCGAAGGCGAGTCGCTCGTCGGGCTGCGAGGGCTCGTTCCCCTGCAAGAAGACGACCAGCGGGCCGCGCTTGCCCGCCAGCGGCGGCGCGTAGAGGTCGACGCTGACGTTCGGCCCCTGAGGCCCCAGCCACTGCACCCAGGCATACGTCACCGTGACTACGGAACTGGCTCCGGCTCCTACGCGCCGCCCGACGAGGTGGGCGCCCAGGGCGAGAAGCGCCGCGAGGAGCCCGAGGCCCAACGCTTTCCGTATTCGCGAACCCATCATCGAGCCTTTTGTGCTCGACGTTTGGCGCGGCAAGTAGGTATCGGTCGCCTCCCGGCGACACAGAGGTGACCAAAGCGTGAAAGTTGTACAAGCTGGGCATCCACCGCGTGCCCCACGAGCTCTTCAATCATCTCAAGGCCGACGACGGGACGGTCTACGTCATGGGCATCCAGCTCCGCCTCCGATCGAATCTGTTCGTCGTGGGCGAGCTTCACAATTTCGAGCTTGAAGCCCTCGCGGCCTATCCGCTGTTGATCCGGTCGTGCGGGGGTATCGTGCCCAGTCTCGAACCTCCCTATCGGGATGGACGCTGCTTCGATGCTCCGGCCATTGACGCGCTCGAAGCGCTCATGGCAGCGCGAGGGAAGTCAACGCGGCTCTCGCCCCCGTCACCCGGAGCAGGGCCATGCGTAGGTGGAGACTCCCCGTCGAAGACCTCGTCGATCCGAACCGCGGCCCGACCCGCCGCCGGCGCGCTGCCGCTGGCGGCCCGTCCGCTGCCCGACGCGCCGGGCACGCTCGCCTGCGCCCCGGAACGCCATGGGACGCGGACGGACCGGCGCGTCCAGCCGCCGACGGCGCACCTGCGTTGCAGATATGCTGTCGATTTGCAGGGAAAACGGCGCGCTCCCGGTCGCCGCCTCGTCGAGCCGCTCGCCGCGCCGTCGGCTTGTTGCTTCGCCGGGGCGCGCGACGACGATTTGCCGAGGGAGTTCGCGTCGCTGCGGGGCGCTCCACGCGCCCTCGGCCGGACCGCGCTTGACAGGTCTCCGGCGACACGGTGACTTCGGGAGGTGAGGTTCTTCTCCACTTATCTTCGTTGGGCAGGATTGGCCTCGTCCCTCGCCGCCGCTGCTTGCACCCCGACGGCGGACCCACCCCTCGGCCCACCGAGGTGGTCGGTCGGGACGGGTGACGCCGGCTCGGGGGCCGGGGGCGACCTGAATTTCGGCGACGTCACCGGCGGCGGGACCGGGATCGGATGCTCCGCGGACATGAGAGACGTCGTGGACGCCGAGGGAAACGTCGTCGCGGTGTGCCCGCCCGAGCTGGGGTGTTTCCAGGGGCAGTGCGTCCCCGCGTGCGAGGCCGCGGAGAAGGCGGGCGGATCCATCGGGTGCGATTACCTCGCGCCGTCGCCGCCGTTCTTCCAGAACGAGCTCGACGCCTCCGTTTACAGCGGCGCGTGCCATGCGGTCTTCCTCGCGAACACCTGGCCCCGCCACGCCAGGATCCGCGTCGCCTTCGGCGGCGAGGCGCTCGACGCGAGCGCGTTCACCTACCTCCCGAGCGGCATCGGACCGAGCACCACGTACACGCGCTTGCCCGAAAGCGGCATCCCGCCGGGCGAGGTGGCGGTGCTGTTCCTCTCGCACCGGCCGGGCGCGGCGAGCTCCTTCGGGTCGCTCGAGTGCCCGCGGGCTCCGGCCGTCCTCGCCGACGTCGCGGTGCACGACAGCGGCACCGGCGCCGCGTTCCAGGTCGCGTCGGACACGCCCGTATCGGCGTACGACATCCTGCCGTACGGCGGGGCGAAGAGCTTCCTCCCCAGCGCCTCGCTCCTGTTCCCGCGCAGCACGTGGGGCAAGAACTACGTCGCCCTGGCGCCGCACGCTCGCGGCCTCGGCAAGTCGTGGTTGATGATCGTCGCCGCCGAGGACGACACCACGGTGGATCTCGTGCCCCCGTCGAGGCTCCCCGGCGGCGGCGGGGCCCCGGGCGCGCCGGCGAACGCCGCCACGCAGGTGACGCTCGGCGCCGGCGACGTGATGCAATGGATGGGCGCCGACCCGAGCGGCGCCGTCCTCCAGTCGAGCAAGCCCATCGGCGTGTGGACCGGCAACACCTACCTGCAGGTGGCCACCGACACCTCCCCGGCCGGCGGCGGTCAGGACGCCGCCCACCAGCAGATCGCGCCGGTCAGCGCCCTCGGCAGCGAGTACGTCGGCGCCGGCGTGGTCTCGCGGCTGGCCTCGCAGGAGCCGGAGAGCGTCGTCTACCGCCTGCTCGGCGTGGCCGACGGCACGGCGTTCTCGTGGGATCCGGCGGCGCCTCCGGGCGCGCCGGCCGCCCTGGCGGCGGGCGAGGTCGCCGAGTTCGAGGCGACCTCGCTGTTCTCGGTGCGGTCGCAGGACGGCGATCACCCCTTCATGCTCACGCAATACATGCCCGGCGCCCCCGCCTGGACGCGCCCCGGCTGCGTGGCGGAGATCCCGATCGCCGGCTCCCCGTGCATGCTCGGGGACGAGGAGTGGGTCATCCAGCTGCCGCCGGAGCAGTTCCTCGAGCGGTACGTGTTCTTCACCGATCCGACCTACGCCACGACGAGCCTGGTGATCACCCGCGTCAAGGGCCCGAACGGCTTCGCGGACGTGGAGCTGAGCTGTCTAGGTCCGGTGACCGGGTGGCGCCGGGTCGGGGCCGCGGGCGCGTTCGAGGTGGCGCACGTCGATCTGAGCCGCGGCTTCGTGGGCGCGAGCCCCGCGTGCGAGACGAGCTTGCACGAGGCGCGCAGCGCGGGCGCCTTCGGCGTCACCGTCTGGGGAACGGACTTCTACGCCTCGTACGGCTATCCCGCCGGCGGCAACGTCGAGAGCATCAACGACGTCGTGGCCCCGCCGGTCCCGCGGTAGCTCCGCGTTGCCTGGATTCATTCCCGGAGCGGGCGGCCCGATGCCGCTCGGGCTCAGCGGGGGAGCCGCTCCATGAAGCGCGTGATGTGCTGGGCGATCTCGACCGGCCGCTCCTCCACGGCGAAGTGCCCTGCGTCGAGCCAGTGGAGCTCCGCGTCGGGGAGATCCCGGAGATACGCCTTCGCGCCGGCGCTGATGAAGTCCGCGTCGTTGCGCCCCCACACGATGAGGGTCGGCGGCTTCCGGGCGCGCAGGAACGCCTGCCAGGACGGATAGCGATCGACGTTCGTCTGGTAGTCCTGGATGAGCTGGACCTGGATCGCGCGCTCCTCCGGGGTGGCCAGGAACGCGAGGTCGTGGGTCCAGGCGTCGGGGCTCACGCGATCGCGGTGCGCCACCGGTACATGCCGGAGGTATTGCTCCTGCTCGACCCCCTCGGCGCTGACGAGCTGGGCGACCGCGGCGGCGCTCGCCGGGGACCGGTCCTCGTGGGCGTGCCGAATGCCCACCCGCAGCGCCTCGGACAGGCCTTCGACGTACGCGTTGGCGTTCTGCACGATGAGCCCGCGCAGCCGCTCGGGGTGGGCGAGCGCGACACGGAGCCCGACCGGCCCGCCGAAGTCGTGCATGTAGATCACGTACCGCGTGAGCCCGAGCGCCTCGGTGAAGCCGGTGATGTGCTCCGCGAGGAGGTCGAACGTGTACGTGACCTCGGAGGGGGAGGGGCGTTCGCTGTAGCCCGATCCCAGGTAGTCCGGCGCCACGACGCGGTATCGGCCCGAGAGAAGGGAGAGCAGCTCTCGGTATTCGTGGGACGACGACGGGAAGCCGTGGAGCAGGAGCAGCGCGGGGCGGTCGGGGCGCCCGGCTTCGCGGTAGAAGATCTTGCGGCCTCGCACCTCGACCGTTCGGTAAAACGTCTTCTCCGGCCAGACCGCCTCGGGCGCTGCCGCTGAGGTCCGGTCTTCGGCCGGGGCGGCGGCGTGGCGGCTCGGCGCGAGCGACGGCCCGGCGCAGCCCACGAGCGCGGCGACGAGGGCAGCGGAGGCCAGCCCGCCCACGGCCCGGCCGAGCCGCGCGAGCCCGGAGCGCCGCCCAGCCGCGGCCTCCGTGGGACCGGCCGCGCCGTTCGCGGCGGGCATGTCCACGGATCTCGCCGGCTCGACCTCCCGAGCTCGCGCCGCCGATCGCCCAGGCTCCCCATCCACGTTCTCCTCGCGGCTCATGCTAACCTCCGTATCGAACTTTTGACGGTTATGCGGCCGGTGTGCTAACCAGTCAAGTGGGTGATCGATGGTTAGCGGCGCGTCGCGTTTCCTCTGGGTCGGCCATCATCGGGCGCTCGACTTCCTCAACACCGAGCCGGTGCAGCGCGGCGGCCGGGTGGAGCTGCTCCCCGACCTGCGCGGCCTCGTCGACTGGTCCAGGGAGGCGGGCTTCCTCGATGGCGCGACCGCGGCGGGCATCCTCGATCGCTGGGAGGGGTCGAGCGAGGGGGCGAGCGCCGTCGGGCAGGCGCATCGGCTCCGGGCGGCGCTGCGCGCGCTGATCGAGCGGCCGCGCGAGCGCGGAGCGGCGGCAGCGGGCGCGCTCGACGTGCTCAACCAGGCCCTGCGCCTCGACGCGGGGTACACGGAGGTCGTGCGGGCGCGCGCCGGGTTCGCGCGCCGGGGCCATGCGCGGATCGACGCGCCGGCGCAGCTCCTCGGCCCCATCGCCGAGGCGGCCGCGGGGCTCCTGTGCGATGTCGATCCGGAGCTCGTGAAGCGCTGCGGGAACCCGGATTGCGTCCTCTATTTCCACGACACGTCGAGGAACCACGCCCGGCGCTGGTGCAGCATGGAGCTGTGCGGCAACCGGATGAAGGTGGCCGCTCACTACCACCGGCATCGGGGCGGTTAACGGCGTGTCGACCTCGGGGCGCTGGCAAGCACGCCGACCACGGCAGCCCGAGGCGACTCGGCACGAGGAAACGACGCGCGCACGCCGCACGGCGGCCCGCCGTGGAGCATGTTTCGAAGCGTTCTTGTGAACGGCGCTCGAAGCGTTCTTGTGAACGGCGCTCGAACGCGTGGAGTCGCCCTGGCGGCGGAGCCAGCTTGACCCTCGCGCGTGCGTCCAGCATAGTGCCCGTGTGCGCTTCTTCCGTTTCTCCTGAGCGACACGCCGTGTGAGCTGCCCCTCGCCCCCGGGCGAGCGCGGCCTCGCGCGGCGTGCGTGTGCGTGCTGAACGGGCGCCGGTGTGCGGCGAGCGGCCCACTGAAGAGCCCTCGTCGTTCGGCGCCTCCCCATCCGCACGGCGTGGCCGACGTCTCGGTCCACGCGAGGAGAACGGCTTGTGTCGAACACCATCAGCTTCCATCGCCATGCCCGGCGCGAGCTCGATCGGGCCGTCCGTGGCGCCTTTTCGGAGCTCGCGGGCGACCTCGAGGCGCGCTCCGCCTTCGCCTCTTTGCTCGGCCACGCCCGCGAGCGCTCGACGCTGCTGAGCGCCGGCCGCGACGCTGCGTCGCGCGCCGCGGCCGTCCGGGCGCTCAAGAACCTCGCGCGCCACCACGCGGCGCACGTCGCCTCGGCGGCCACCTGGGCGGGCGGCGACGCCGGCGTGAACGAGCTGATCCACGCGCTCGCGCAGCACGTCGTCGGCCGCTACGCCGTCCCGCGCGGCTTCGTCTCCGTGTGGCTCGCCGACGATCCGGAGCCGCAGCGCTGGTTCATCGAGCACGCGAACGGCCGGCCGTTCCGCGAGATCGCCGGGCTGCCGGTGCGGATGACCCGCCGCATGGAGCATATCCTCCTGACCTCGCCGCCGCACCTCTCGCTGCAGGCGGCGATGCGGCGCGCGGAGATCCTCGCCCTCGAAGGGCCGCCGGAGCTCGTCGACACCATCCTGACGACGGACCTCGCCGCCGATCTCGGCCACGGGGACCTGTGGCGCCAGGCCTTGCGCTTCTTTGCTCGGTACTGGGACACCCTCGGCCCGATCCGCGTCACGACCATCATCGACTTCCTCTACGCGCGGTGCGTCCGCCCGACCGAGATCGCGACCGACGCGGGGCTCTCGATCAAGGGGCCCCCGGATCCCGAGTTCTCGCTGGCCGGGCGGACCCCTCAGTCGCTCCTGCGCATCGTCGACGCCTGGCACGCCGAGCTCGCGGTTCGCCGCGGCACCGGCCGGACCTGGCCGGCGTCCACGCTACAAGGCTTCCGCTACGCCGAGCCGCCGAGGCCGGAGGCCGAGGAGGGGCCGACCGAGTGGTGGATCGCGGAGCTCCTGAGCAGCGGCGAGCTCGTGGCCGAGGGGCGCGCGCTCCGGCACTGCGTCGCGAGCTACGAGGATCGCTGCGTGCGCGGCGTCTCGAGCATCTGGTCGTTGCGCCGTCAGGCCGGGGAGGGGGCGCCGGCGCGGCGCTTCACGATCGAGGTCGATCCGCGCGCGCGGGCCATCGTTCAGATACGAGGGTTCGCGAACCGCCGCGCCGACGGGCATCCGCGGCGGATCATCGGCATGTGGGCGGAGCGCGAGCGCCTCACCGTGGCCAGCCACGCCTGAGGCGCGCGGCGGGGCGCTCGCCGCGCGTCGGTCGTCGCGGACCCAGGTGCCGCCGCCGCTCACGCTCCCATGGCTGTTCTCGCGAGGGTTGCCGAAGGTCCACTCACGGTTTCCAATTTGTCCAATACGGCGGCGCGCGCGGACGACAGGATCGGCGCATGAAGATCATCCGCAAGATCATCCTCATCCTGGTCATTTTCTCCCTCGGAGGCTGCATGTCCCAAACCACGGAACCGACCCCGGACACGGGGGGCCCCAATGCCACCTTGGCCGTCGTCCGCTACCAAGTCACGGACGTCGATCGCGCCGTTCTCTTCTACACCGAGCGGCTCGGCTTCGCGCTCGACATGCAGTCCGGCACGGAGTTCGCGGCGGTCTCGCGCGGCGACCTGCGCTTGCTCCTGAGCGGACCCGGCAGCTCCGGCGCGCGTCCGATGCCCGACGGCCGCGCTCAGATCGCCGGCGGTTGGAACCGGGTCGTCCTCTATGTCGGCGACTTCGCCGCGCTCATCGATCGACTCCGTGCGGCAGGGACACCCTTCCGAAACGACATCGAACGCGGCGTGGGGGGCGCGCAGATCCAGATCGAAGATCCCGACGGCAACCCGGTCGAGCTCCACGAGGCATCGGCGGAATCGGCCTCGACCGCGGGAGGTCCCAATGCCACCTCGGCAGTCGTCCGCTATCAGGTCACGGACGTCGATCGCGCCGTTCTCTTCTACACCGAGCGGCTCGGCTTCGCGCTCGACATGCAGTCCGGCACGGAGTTCGCGGCGGTCTCGCGCGGCGACCTGCGCTTGCTCCTGAGCGGACCCGGCAGCTCCGGCGCGCGCCCGATGCCCGACGGCCGCGCTCAGGCCGCCGGCGGTTGGAACCGGGTCGTCCTCTACGTCGACGACCTCGCCGCGCTCATCGATCGACTCCGTGCGGCCGAGACACCCTTCCGGAACGACATCGAGCGCGGCGTGGGGGGCGCGCAGATTCAGATCGAAGATCCGGACGGCAACCCGGTCGAGCTCCACGAGGCATCGGCGGGTTAGCAGCGCACCGGGCAGAAATTCTTATTGTGGTCGCATCCTTCGCAGTCACCGGATCAAGCCACTTTACCTCGAGGCCGCGCGCGTTGCCGGTCCCTTCCGCGCGCCTCATCCGGCGTGGCCAACGCGGCGATGGCGATGTGGTGCAGCTTGACGTGCTCGCCGGAGGACTGGGCGATGAGCGCGGTCGGCGAATTGCCGGAGAGGGCCACGAACTCGCGGATCAGGTGCGACTGATCGCAGAACCCTGACTCGGCAGCGAGCCGGGCCCAGTCCGGATCGCGCTCCCTCTCGGCCCGCGAAAGCGCCCGCCGAAAGCGCGTGATCCGAGCGAAGGCCTTCGGGGCGAGGCCGGTCTCTGCGGTGAACACGTCGATGAGCCGCCGGTGGCTGATGCCGAGCGTGGCCGCGACGTCGGCGACGCGCCTTTCGCCTCCCTCGAGCGCCGCGATCGCGTGCGGCACCAGGGGATGACCGGGGCGCGCAGCCGAAAGGCGGTCGAGCAACGCGCGCTCGAGCAGCGCGAAGCGAGCGCGCGGATCCGGCGCCGCGCACAGGCGCTCGCGGAGCTCCGCCGCTCGTCGCCCCCACAGGTCCGCGAGGTCGGCGTGCGTGTCGGTCAGCGCGCCGGGCGGCGCGCCGAGGAACGGCCACGCGCCGCCGGGGCGGAACTGGACCCCGACCATCGACGCGTGCTCGCGTGTGTCGACGCCGAAGGAGGCCTGGTACGCGCCCGACACGGCGGCACCGGCGTGGCGGCGAAGGGTGGGGCCGTCGTAGATGCGAAGCTCGTCCTCGTCGAGGTTGACGACCAGCTGGAGGGTACCGGAGGGCAGGATGCGCTCGGCCGCGTGGGGCGGCGCAGCCGAAAGGTACCAGAGCTCGGCGACGTGCGCCGAGAGCGGCGGACCCGGCACGTGGCGGACATACAACACGAGGACATTGTGGCCGACGATCTCGTCGCCGGCCACATCGCTGCGTGGCGGTCGCCGGCGTCGGTCTGTCGCTCGGCTTCGGCGCACACGTCGGGTCGACCGTCGGCGGCTGGGGCATCGGCGGCCGGGGCATCGGCGGCCGGGGGACCATCAAGGCACGCTTCAGGATTGTCGGCTCGCCGGTCGTGCTCTACGGCAGGGGGCCGAGCTTGACGAGATTGCGAGGACCGTCTACGCGCTTCGATAGGTTCTCAACGAAGGGCGGGACGAAATGATGAAACACTTGCGCAAGATGCTCGATTCCGAGGCGCCCGCGGCAACGCTCCTCATTCGCCTCTCGGTCGGGGCCGTCTTCTTGTCCGAAGGGATCCAGAAGTTCATGGTTCCAGCGGAGCTCGGCGCCGGACGGTTCGCCAAGATCGGCATTCCCTGGCCGGAAGTCATGGGACCTTTCGTCGGGGTGGTCGAGATCGTCTGCGGAGCGCTCGTGCTCGCGGGGCTCCTGACCCGGTTCGCCGCCGCTCTGCTCGTCATCGACATGGTCGTGGCGCTGGTCTCGACAAAGCTCCCGATCCTGCTCGGCCGAGACATCCTCGGCTTCCACGTGCGCAAGCTGCCGCAATACGGCTTCTGGAGCATGGCCCACGAGGCGAGGACGGACTGGGCGATGCTGCTGGGCGCGCTCTTCCTCGTCCTCGTCGGCGCGGGGCGCTGGTCCCTCGACACGCGCTTGGCACGGCGCCGGAGCGCGCTCTGAAGAAGAGCTCCTCGACGCACACAGCGAGGACCCCTCCGTCTTTCGTCTTCCGTCTTCCGTCTTCCGTCTTCCGTCTTCCGTCTTCCGCCTTCCGTCTTCCGTCTTCCGTCTTCCCTCTCGCGTGCGCGTGTGCGTGCGCGATTCCCTGGAGTCAGCGCGCACGCGCACGCGCACGAAGGACGAGCACGGAAGACGAAGGACGAGCACGGAAGACGAAGGACGAGCACGGAAGACGAAGGACGAGCACGGAAGACGAAGGACGAGCACGGAAGACGAAGGACGAGCACGGAAGTCAGAAGACGTCTACATGAAGGCTACGCGAAGACCGCTCTAGGTTGCCTCGTCCCCGAAGAGCGCGTCCATCTCCAGCTCCACTTCCCCGAACGGCTCTGCCCTGACCCGCTCTCCGCGCTCGGCGGTGAGGATCAGCAAGTAACCCTCGGACGTCCACCGGTAGACGGTCAGCGTCTGGTCCTCCGGATCCACCATCCAGTAGTGCGGTACCCCGCATCGCTGATAGACGCGCATCTTCTTCACCCGATCGAGGCGCGCGGTGGAGGGCGACAGCACCTCGCATATCCAGTCGGGCCGCACGGAGATCGGCGTCGTCCTGGGCAGCTCGGGCAATCTCTCGCGCAGCCATCCGACCACATCGGGGCGATAGACCTGATCCTCGGCGAACTGCACCTCGGTCTCGGTCGTTATCCACCACCCGCCCGGGAGCCGCCCGCCCGGCCGACGGTCGTACGGATCGCCGATGCGGCCTCCGAGGACGCGCTGCGCCCTCCCGTGCGGGCCGCTCGGCATGGCCTTGCGCACGAGCTCGCCGTCGACGATCTCGTGAAAGCGCTGCTCCTCCGGGATGGCCAGCAGATCGGCGAGGCTGGCCCGGGGCCCGCGCTGGACGGCGACCGACATCCCGCCAGCATACCGCGCGACGCCGCCGGCTTGCAGGCCGGCTGCGGCAGGCGTCTGGCAGAGGACCGGCGAGGCCCCTGCGCGCGGGGGCTCTGGCCGCAGCGGGCGGGCTGCCACAACTTCGCCACAACCTCTCCGCGTTCGTTCCTCGTCGCGGGCGCGGGCGCGCCTCGCGCGGGGGGTACTCCCAGCGAGGCGTGCGGCGGCACCGACCAAGCCGAGCTTCCCGGGAGCGATCGCGCTCCGACGATCGCCAGAGGAGGCTCGGTCGAGCGTGCCGCGCAGCGCTCACCCCCACGGAGGTCCTGTGCAGGCGCAAGCTCCCTGTCTCCTCATCCCCCCATCCTCGACGGAGCCCGGCACGGACGCCGGCGCTTCCGAGCCCGCGGCGTCCCGGGTCGACACACCAGCGCCGCCCACGGCCGGCGCAGCCGCCGAGCCCGCGGCCAGCGCAGCCGCCGAGCGCGCGACCAGCGCAGCCGCCAGCGCGGCCGCCGCCGGGCCCGCAGCGCGCGCCGCACACCCCGGCTGGACGGCCTCTCTCCTCGCCGAGCGGCAGGCCGCGGATCTCCGCCGGGACCTCGCCAGGTTCGGCGTCGGCGTCGGCCTCGCCGCGCTGTACGGGCTCGCGCTCGGCGCGCGCCAGGGCGGCGTGTCGCTCGTCCAGCACGCCGCCGGCGTCCCCGCGGCCATGGTCGCCGTCGCCTGCCTCGGCGTCCCCGCGCTGACGATCGTCCTCACCCTCTTCGACGCGCCGCTCGACCCCGCGCGCGCCCTGTCGGCCACGGCGCGCGCCGCCGCGGCGACCGGGCTCGTGCTCGGCGGCCTCGCGCCCGCCGCCGCGCTCTTCGTCGTCACGAGCGGGGCGCACGAGACGGCGGCGATCATGGGGCTCATCGGCCTCGCGGTCGCCGGCGTCATCGGCGTGCGCGTCCTGCTGCACGATCTCGGCGCCGTGCTCCGGCCCGATCGGGGCCCGCTCACCTGGTCCGGCACCACCGCGGCGCTCCTCGGGTTCGCCGGGTTCGCGGTCGCGCTCGCCCTGCGCGTCTGGTGGGGGACGCTCCCCATCCTGAAAGGAGGTGTCCTGTGAGCGCCGCCGTCGTGAGCCGCCTGCTCCGGGCGCCCGCCGAGGTCGCCGCCAGCTGCCGTGAAGACAGGGACATCCGCGCCATCGCGCTCGCGTCGCTCGGCGCCATCGCCCTCGGCTCCGCCGTGTTCGGCGGCGTGATCGGGAGCTTCCGCGGCAAGGAGCAGATCCTCTACGCGGCCGTGAAGGTGCCGCTCGCGATGCTGATCACGCTCGCGCTCTGCGCCCCGGCGTTCCACGCGCTCGCGGCGGTCCTCGGCCGCCCCTGGCCGATGCGGTCGATCATCGCCCTCGTCCTCGCGTCGGCGGGCCGCTCCTCGCTCGTGCTGCTCGCGTTCGCGCCGGTGCTCTGGCTGCTCATCGACCTGGGGCTCGGCTACCACGCCTCCTCGGTCGCCGCCTGGCTCGCCTACGCCGCCGCGGGCCTCGCCGCGCTCGGCGTGCTCGTGCGCGGCATCGGCGCCGGCCAGGGCCGCGGCCTCACCGCGGTCGCCTTCATGGCCGTGTTCTTCGCCGTCGGCGGGCAGGCCGCGTGGATGCTCCGGCCGTACCTCGGCCGGCCCAGCCAGAAGGAGATCCCGTTCGTGCGCGCCCGCGAGGGGAGCTTCTCCGACGCGCTCGTCAGGAGCTGCCGCTCCGCGCTCGGGATCTACGACGAGGATCCGCGCTCGCTCGAGCGGCTCCCCGAGCGCACCCCCGCGTCGCTGGACGGCCCCATCCCGGTCGACGACGACGCCGCGAGCGTCGGCCCGACGGAGGCGGCGCGATGAGCCTCCGCGACCTCTCGGTCCTGTACCTGCTCGCGGGCCTCGCGTGCGCCGTCGCGGTGTACCGCGCCTCGCGCGATCGCGGCGACGCGCGCCGCCGCGCCGCCCTCTCCGCGGCGCTCTGCGTGCCGCTCTGGCCCATCTGGGCCCCCGTCGCGCTCACCGCCGGCCGCGGGGACGGCGGCGGGCGGCCGGACGGCGACGCCGGCACCGCCGCCGCGCGCGTCCAGGGCGCGCTGCGCGAGGGGGTCAGCGCCTGCGCCGGCACGTCGTTCGAGGCGCTCCTGTCGCGCGACGCCGCCGCGCGCATCGAGGCCGAGGTGGCGCGCGCCGCCGCCCGCCACGCCGAGCTCGACGCGCTGCTCCGCCAGGGCGGCTTCGACGAGGCCGCCGCCGCGGCGCGCGTCGCCGAGATCGAGCGCGGCGGCGCGGGGGGGCGCGCGCTGGCGACGGCGCACCTCCACCTCGAGAACATCCGGCGCCTCCGGGCGATGCGCGATCGCGACGCCCGCGCCCTCGAGGAGCTCGCGGATCTCGTCCAGGCGCTGCGCACGCAGCTCGTCCTGGCGCGCTTCGCCGGATCCTCGGTCGAGGGCGTCGGTGGTATCGTGTCCGAGGTCTGGGCGCGCGTGGAGGGCCTCGGCGCGGCGATCGACGCGCACGGCGGCGCCGGATCAGAGGGACCGATCGCGACGTGAGCAAGCACATCCTGGTCGTCGACGATGAGGCGCGCATCCGCGAGGTCCTGCTCTACGCCCTGCAGAAGGAGGGCTACACCGTCACGGCGGTCGCCGACGGCCGCGCGGCGATCGAGGCGGCGGGGGCGGGGAGCGTGGACCTCGTGGTGCTCGACGTGATGCTCCCCGAGCTCGACGGCCTGGAGGTGTGCCGGCGGCTGCGCGCCGGGAGCAGGACGCCGATCCTCTTTCTGTCGGCGCGCGGCGACGAGGTCGACCGGATCGTCGGCCTCGAGCTCGGCGGCGACGATTACCTCGCCAAGCCCTTCTCGCCGCGCGAGCTCGTGGCGCGGGTGCGCGCGCTGCTCCGGCGGGCCGAGGCGCCGCCCCCCGCGCCGGCCGAGGCGCGCGCCGCGGTCCTCCGCCACGGCCCGATCGAGGTCGACACCGACCGCCACGAGGCCCGCTACCTCGGGCAGGCCGTGTCGCTCACCGCGACCGAGCTCGGCGTGCTCGGCGCGCTGCTCGAGCGGCCGGGCGTCGTGCTCTCGCGCGGTCAGCTCATGCAGCGCGCCTACCGCTACGACAACCTCATCACCGAGCGCACCATCGACACCCATGTTCGCCGGATTCGCGCCAAGTTCCGCGCCGTTGGCGGCGATCCGATCGCGACCGTCCACGGCGTCGGCTACAAGGTGCAGGGCGCGTAGCCGGGCCGCGATGCCGGGCCGACCGATGCGCGCGATGCGCCCGATGATCGAGCGCCTCCGCCGGGAGCTCGGCCGGATCCGCGTCCGGCTGCTCGTCGTCAACCTGGTGGTGTTGCTCGTGCCGGCGGCGGGGCTCGAGTTCGCGCGGATCTACGAGCGGCAGCTGCTCGGCTCGCTGGAGCGCGACATGGCGAACCAGGCGGCCCTGGTGGCGGCGATGCTCGCGTCGGGTCTCGACCGGGGGCTCGAGCTCGACGCGCCGGAGCACGGCGACGTGCTGACCCAGGCCGCGCGGCGCACGCGCACGCGCGTGCGGATCCTCGACGCGGCGGGCGCGGTGGTCGTCGACTCGCACGAGAACGGCCCGCCCGAGGGGCCGGAGCCGGCGGCGCCCGCGCTGCTCCCGGCGCGCTCCCGGGGCGGTTCAGGCGTCGGCCTCGGCGATCTCGAAGGCGGGGTGCGGCCTTTCGGCAGGGACGCGCGCGAGCGCTGGCCCGAGGTCGCGGACCGCCCGGAGGTGCGCGACGCGCTCTCGGGGCGCCGCGGCGCGAGGACGCGGGTCCGGGAGCGGCAGCCGGCGGTCTTCCTGTTCCTGGCCGAGCCGATCCGCTGGGGCGGCGAGGTGCTGGGCGCCGTCTACGTGGTGCGATCGACGCAGCCGGTGCTCGTGGAGCTGCACCGGATCCGGTCGGGCCTGATCCAGGTCCTCTTGAGCGCGAGCCTGTTCACCGGCCTCGTGACGCTGGCGCTCGCGTGGTCGATCTCGAGGCCGCTCGGCAGGCTCTCGCGCGCGGCCAAGCGCATCGCGGCGGGCGAGCGCGACATCGAGGTGCCGGTCTCGGGGAGCGGCGAGATCCGCGAGCTCGGCGCGTCGTTCGCGGCGATGAACGAGCGGCTGGGGGCGCGCCTGCGGTACATCTCGGATTTCGCGGCCGACGTGGCGCACGAGTTCAAGTCGCCGCTTACGTCGATCCGTGGGGCGGCCGAGCTGCTCGACGAGGGGGCGGCGGACGATCCCGAGGCGCGGCGGCGCTTCTTGCGGAACATCGAGCTCGACGTGGCGCGGCTCGATCGGCTCGTGTCGCGGCTCCTGGAGCTGAGCCGCATCGAGGCCTCGAGCGAGGCGATGACGGTGCTCGACCTGGAGGCGCTCGTGGCGCGGGTGGTGGAGCGGTGCAGGGCCCCCGAGAAGCCGGTGGTGCTGCGGTACGAGATGCAGAAGCGGCTGCTGCGGGCGCGGCAGACGGACCTGGAGACGGCGCTGCTGAACCTCTTGGACAATGCGGTGAGGTTCTCGCCGCCGGGGGAGGCGGTGGTGGTGACCGTGGAGGGCGGGGAGGGCGGGAGGACGGCGAGGATCTCGGTGCGCGACCGGGGGCCCGGAGTGCCGGCGCAGCATCGGGCGCGGATCTTCGATCGGTTCTTCACGACCGACGAGAGCCGGAACGGGACGGGGCTAGAGGACCGATCAGGTTGATTTTGTGATAATTCTGCGCTCTTCGATGGAAGGCTCGACCGTCTCGCCCGGGCCATGATCTCGTCCGCGTCCGGAGGTTCACGGATGGAACGATGGTCGCCGCCGGTGGAGCTGTCGCGGCAGGAGCAGGCGCTGATGAAACGGCTGACACGCGTGAGAGCACTGTTCGGCTTTCTCAGGCTGCACCGGCACGAGCTGTTCGATGAGACCTTCCAGGAGCAGCTGGAGGGCATGTACCGGACGACGGGGGCAGGTGAGCCGCCGCATCCGCCGGCGCTGATGTGCATGGTTACGCTGCTCCAAGGCTACGTCGGCGCATCGGATGCCGAGGCGGTGGAGCTGGCCGTAGTTGACCTGCGCTGGCAGATGGTGCTCGGCTGCCTGGGTGCGGCCACGCCGCCGTTCTCGCAGGGCGCGCTACAGGCGTTCCGAGAGCGGATGGTCGCGCACGAGATGGACCGGGTGCTGCTGGAGCGGACCGTGGCGCTCGTTCGGTCCGGCGCGATGACGGAGGGCGAGAGGCGCGCGGTATCCAAAGCGCTGCGGGTAGCCATCGATAGCCGCCCTTTAGCGGGGGCCGGTCGGGTTGAAGACACGATCAACCTGCTCGGCCATGCTGCACGCAGCATCGTCCGCGTCGTGTCAAAGATCACGGAGCGTCCGCGTGAGGAGATCTGCCGCAAGGCGGGCATCCCGCTGCTTCTGGCTCCCAGCATCAAGGCCGGGCTCGATCTCGACTGGAGCGACCCGAAACAGAAGGCAGCGGCGATTCAGATCCTGGAGCGGCAGGTCTCGTCACTGCAGCAATGGGTCGACCGCCATCTGGACGACGTCGTCGAGCAGCCGCTGCGCATGTATCTGGATGCGCTCACACAGGTGGGAGACCAGGACCTGGAAACCGCCGAGGACGGGACCGTTCGCATCCGGCAAGGGGTTGCGCCCGACCGCCGTGTCTCGATCGAGGACGCCGAGATGCGCCACGGCCGCAAGAGTCGCTCGAAGCGGTTCGACGGCTACAAGGAACACATCGCACGCGATCTTGACCTTCCCGTCATCGTCGCCTGCGCGGTCACGCCTGCAAATCGGCCCGAAGAAGAGGGTGCCGCACCGATCGCCGAGGACGTCCAGCGTCAGCGGCTGCGCCTCGTCGAGCTCCACATTGATCGCGCCTACGTAAACAGTCCCGTCGTTGACGACGTGATCCGCGCGGGTGGCCAGGTGTTCTCGAAGCCTTGGGGCCAGCGGGCTCGAAGCCCCGATTTGTTCAGCAAGCGCGATTTCAAGATCGACCCGCGCGCCAAGACAATCACGTGTCCAGCGGGACAGGTCGAGGTGTTCGAGCCGGGCGACACGGTCGAGTTCGATCCCGAGGAGTGCGGCGCGTGCCCCCTTCGAGCCAAGTGCACGCAAGCTGCCTCGGGGCGAGGGCGGACCGTGTCCATCGCCGAGGACGAAGCTCTGCAGGGCAAGTTCCGGAAGTTGCAGCAGACCGGGCCAGGACGCGCCGTGCTCCGGCAGCGGACAGCTGTGGAGCATGCGCTTGCCCACATCGCGGCACGCAAAGGACACAGCGCGCGCTACATCGGCGCCAGGAGAAACCTGTTCGACCTCCGGCGCGCCGCAGCGATCCAGAATCTCGAGGCGGCTCAGCGGCTGATCCAGGAGGCTGCGTAACTAATTGGAATTAGATGATTTTCAACCCGTTCGGCGTTCTAGGGCTCGCCATCGTGAAGAGCGTTGTCGAGGCGCACGGCGGGGCGGTGAGCGTGGAGAGCGCGCCGGGGGAGGGGGCGACGTTCGTGGTGGAGCTGCCGGTGAGGCAGTAGGGCGGGGAGAGGAGGCTGAGCGAGCGCGTCAGGGCTTTGTGCGGGTCATGTCACCCTCCAGGCGAGGGAGCCCATGCGGCTCGTCTCCGCCACGAAGGGGTGGGCGTCGATGGGTTTGAGCCGGCGCCGCAGCGCCTGCTGGACATCCGCGGGATTGATGGCACGCGGCCGCAGCGTCGAGTGCTTCTTGGGTTGCTCCAGATGGAGCACGACCCGCAGCTTCTTCGCGCCGAGCACGGCCGTGGCCATCTCCGCCTCCTCGGCGTCGTTGGCGTTGACCTTCGCCGGGAGCATGGCAGCGAGCGTGTCCAGGACCTTGCCTGCAACCTCGTCGTCCAGCGCGGACGGCTTCGTGCGCGCGTGGACCCGGTAGTCCTTGACCTCGATGAGCCACGCGGTCCCCTCTGGATCGACGGCGAGCAGGTCGAGCGCCTTGAGCCCGTCGCGCACCACCGAGAACTGCTTACGGTAGAACGTCCATTCGTCGTACTTGGTTGTCCCCCAGGTGCTCGGGAACTCGAAATTCAGGCCATCGACGGCGACGGTCGGCATGACTCAGTCTCCCGCGCTCAGGAAGCGGTCCGACTGCTCGAGCTCCTCGTCGAGCGCTGCGATGGTCCCCATGTCGTCCACGGAGGGCCCTTGCTGGACCGAGACACCGGCGTCCGACAGGTGCAGCCCGAAGAAGCGCGCGTCGACCTCTCCCTCTTTCTGTGCGAGCAGCATCTCGATCTCGCGCAGCAAGAACAGGCTGTGCGTCGCGATGAACACCTGGATGCCGCCGAGGCTCAGATCGACGATGCTGCCGGCGACCTTCTTGATGATGCGGGGGTTGAGGTTCGCCTCCGGCTCGTCCCAAAACAGGCACCCTTTGTCGAGCAAGGCCCCTGTCGCGATGAGGCGGGCGAGCATGCCGAGCTTGCGGAGGCCTTCCGCGACGAGCGGCATCTCCATGCGGCCGGTCGCGCTGCGAAAGTAAAACCGACCGTTCTTGTCGAGCTCGATCGCCCCCCCCATCGCCTCCTCCAGAGGGTCAAGGAGCTCCCGGACGCGCTTTTCCTTGGCGCCCCTCTTGAGCGGCGCGCCGAGGAGCACGCAGGTATCGCGCCATGTCTCCTCGAACTCGAGATAGTGGTTCTCGTACACGGACACGAAGCCTGGATAGATGGTGAGGAGCTCCCGTGTGGGCAGGTAAGCCGGCGCCGCGTCGACCCAGTCGGTGGGGAGCGCGTCGATCGATACGTCCGACTTGCTCTGCGTCGAGAAGCCGAACGAGATATCCCAGGCCTCGTTGGTGCAGGTCATCCGCACGTCACAGCGCTCACGACCTTGCTTCCGCCGGGCGAGGCGTCCCAGGGCCTCCGGGCGGAACACGCTGACGAGCTTGTCCGCGAGGCGGGTCTGCAGAGCCGCCTTGGTCGGGGGTGCGGCGTGCGGCTTGCGCCCCTCCTCCCAGCTTGTGGCGAGGATGGAGTAGGCGAGCTTCAGCGCGTGCGTCTTTCCCGTGCCGTTCTCCCCAACGAACACGTTCAGATGCTGCCCGAAGTCGAGATCCGCCTCGCTGAAGACGGTGAAATTCTTGACATGAAGCGACTTGATCATGTCTTGCCTTCGAAGAGCTCGAGCTGGTCCTTCGTTTCCGCGCCGTTCGTGACGCCTTCGAGCTTCAACGTGTTTCCCCTTCCGATCGAAGCGACCATGCCGCGCGGCGACGCACCGTAGCCGGACCAGCCTCGCCCAACAAGGGCCGACCACCGGGGCGCGGCGCTGGACAGCGCGAACCGCCCCCTGAACAGCAACCTCGAGGCGTGACGCTGGAGGCTGGCCGGCGGCCACGCGCACCCATGTGAGCCTCGAACGTCGCTGTGGTCGCCGTGCGGCCGGAGCTCCCGGCCCTCGAAGCGGCTACTCCGCCACGCGCTCGGGACGGTAGTACGTCAGCCCGCGCTGGCTCAGGACCACGAGCTCGTCCCCCACGAAGCACAGCTGCCCGAGGTCTTCCCGGGGGAGGTGCACGCCTCCTGCGGTCGTCACGGCGCCGAGCAGCGCGCCGTCGCGCGACGAGTAGACGACCATCTGCTCGAAGAGCCCGGCGACCCAGATCTCCCCGGCGCGGTGCGCGACGCCCTGGCTGCGCACCTCGGGGCTCCCGGCGAGGAACCGCTGCTCGATGCCGCCGTTCTGCGTCGACATCCGATAGACGTGCCCGGTGGTGCTCGACAGCCACAGGTGCTCGCCATCGAAGGACAGCCCGGTGGGGCCGAGCTCGGTGGGCGCCGAGAGCCTGCGGAGGATGCGGCCGGTGTCCGGGTTGACCTGCACGAGCTCGTTCGTGGTGCCGGCGATCGCGATCCAGATCGCGCCGTCGACCCAGGCGATGCCGTGCGCGGACGTGCCCTGCGCGCCGATCAGCGCCGGCAGCGGGTGGGCGCGGAGCGGCGTGCTCGTCGCCTCGTCGAGCTCGTAGAGCACGTGCCGGACCTCGTTGCTCGAGAGCAGCCAGAGCCTGCGCCCGTCGTGGGTGACGCCCACCGAGTTGCCCATCGCGGGGGCGACGTTCCGGCGCGGTACGATGCGGTAGACGGCGCGGAGGCTGCCGTCATGGCCCGGCCACCCCGCGTCGAGCGGGATCGCCTCGGCGCGGGACCCGCCGTCGGCGACGCCTGGCCGCCCGGCATGCGGGGAGTCGCTCGCGACCCCGCCGTCCGGCAGGGCCCGGGTCGGGGCCACGTCGGCATGCTCCGCGACGCCGCACGTCGACGACGCCCTTCCGGCGAAGAAGGCCAGCACCAGGGTGCTCAGCCAGAGGAGCCGCGCCCGGCGCTCGAAGGTCATGAGCGCGCTCAGCAAGAGCGGCCATCGCGGTCGTCGATGGTTCATGGATTCATCAACTCCAGCAGCGAGCGATGAAATCTAGGATGCGACGGGGAGGAGGCCAACGTGAATCGCGCCGCGCACCGGCGGAAACCGGCGCGGATTTCTTGCTCGGCGTTCACGCGCGCTGAACAGCCCTCGGTTCCGAGTCGCGATCCGCCACCTAAAACGCGTGCGTCACGTTCACGGCCACGCTCCGCCCCACGACGGGAACGTCGAAGCCCCCGAATCCCGGCTCCGAGCGCCGCTGGTCGAGGAGGTTCTTGACCGATACGCTCGCACCCGTCTCCGAGCCATCGCCGAGCAGATCCGCGCGCACGCTCGAGATCGTGGCGTCGAACGTGGCATAGCCCGGCAACGCGTACGGCTCGCTGTCGTTGAGCAGGACGTTGCCCTGGGCTGCGCCTCGCGCGCTCACGAGCTTCGCGTGAACATTGATGTTGACGTGGGCCTCCGGGATCCGGACGTCCAGGCCGCCCAGCGCGAAGACGAACGGAACCAGCGGGAGCTCCGTATCCATCTCGTAGACAAGCTCCTCACCCTGCTCGGCGCGGGCGACGCGGCCGTTCGCCGCGACGCTCACGTAAGGCGCGATCCGCTCGTGGGCCAGCCGCAGGCTCAGCTCGGCGCCGGCGTGCACCTCGTCGCCCTGGTTGCGCCCCACGAAGTTCGCGCCGTGCGACGTGAACTCGATACGATCCTTGATCTCCTGCACGTAGGCGGCGGCCTCGAACAGGAACATCGAGAGCCCGCCGCTCACCACGACCTCGGCGGATCGAACCGCCTGCGGCCGGAGCGGCGGCGCGGACGGCAGCGTCTCGCTGCCGATCACGTTGTTGCTCCGCCCGAAGCCGGTCAAGCCGTAGAGGAGAACGGCCGACGGCGCCTGGTAGGACCGCCCCACGATCAGCTTGGTCACCAGGCTGTCGTGCCAGCGGTACGCCGCGGAGGCCCGCCAGGACGCCTGCGCGTCCCAGTGGTTGGGCTTGTCGAGCCGGACGTTCGCCGAGAGGTGGAGCCCCTCCAGCCCCGGAGGCCGGCTCACCTGGATCTGCGCGAAGGCCCCGCTCGTCGAGAGCATCGCGGCGCGCAGATCCGCGCCGGAGACCAGGTCGACCTCGTCGCCGCTCGCGTGGCCGCCGACCTCGGCCCGGTAGATCTCCGTGTAATACAGCACGTCGGCGAGATCGACGATGGAGTCCGCCCCGCCGCTCACGGTGATCGCCTCGGACAGCGACGCGTCGACGCGCGCCCCCATCTGGAACGTGGTCGACGCGAAATTGCGGCGGAACGAGGTCGCGCGGACGCCCGTGAGGAACAGCTCCTCCTCCCGGGTCGGCGCGCCGCGCGAGACGCCCGCCGAGAGCTGCGTCGCGAGGCGCGGCGTCCACGCCTTGTCGTGATGGACGCTCGCCCACGCGTTCTGGAGCGAATGCCGGGAGGCGTGGGTGAGCGCGGAGTTGAGCTGGAACTCCCCCATGGAGTCGAGCCGCTGGACGCCCCCCTGGACCTTCAGGCTGCCCAGGGCGCCGGCCTCGACGCTCAGCTGGGCGTAAAAGCTCGAAGGCGCGGCGATGTCGTCCCGGCTCTCCTCGGCGAAGAACGGCGCGTACGCCGGGAGCTCCGGGCGCTGCCCGGGGAACGTACGCTCGATCCGGAGCCCCGAGCGATCCGTGCGGTCGAAGCCGTACGCGGCGAGGACGCCGAAGCCGCCCGCCGCCTGCTGCGCCAGGAGGGTCCCGCCGTAGCCAGGTTGCTCCGAGATCCAGTTGCCTCGCGCCGACAGCTCCGCCCCCGAGGCGCCGCCGCGGGCGTCTCGCGTGATGACGTTCACCGTGGCGAGGAACGCGTTGGCCCCGTACAGCGCTGATAAAGGCCCCTTGGCGATCTCGACGCGCTCGACGCACTCGATCGGAATGTACTCCGGCCCGAGGAGCGCCGTCAGATCGGGCTGGAAGATCACGGAGTGCCCGTTGATCATCACCTTGACGATCCGCGAGCCCGCGCGGAGCCCGCCGGTCACGCCCCGCACGCCGACGGAGGGGAGCACCAGGTCGTCGATCACGTAGAGCCCCGGGGTGTTCGCGAGCACCTCGGCGAGCGAGCGCCACCCGCGCGTCCTGATCTCTTCCTTGCCGATGACCACCAGGTTCGCGGCGGCGATCGAGCGATCCTCCGCCTCACCGCCGCTCGCGGTGACCACCTGGACGTTGAGCAGCTCCTCCAGCGACATCTGCGCCAGGGCGTCCGTCCCCTGGATCGAGGTCGCCGCCGCCCGCGAAGGCGGACCGCCGGCCGGCTGCGCGCCCGCGCCGCTCGCCGCGCCGCCCACGAGCGCCGCCACGCCCACCGCGACTCGAACCGGAACCGCGCGACGCCTCATGATCCCACCCCACGAGCTCGGGTCACCGGTTCCGGATGAGCGGACACCTGGGCTGCACGCAATCGAAGATGGCGATATCCCGGAACGACCGCTGCTCGATCGTCCAGTGCGCGACCTTCATGAGCACATCGCCCTGGGGATCGAAATCACAGCTGCCGGAGGCGCCCTCGTAGTTGATGGGCTCGCCCCGCGCGACCCGCGCGATCGCCTCCGCGAACCCAGCCTCGCCGGGGCGGACGACGGCCCCGGCGGGCGCGTTGATCTCGCTCAGCGCGTCGCGGATCTGCGCCGGGGCCACGTCGGTCGGGTCATCGAGCCTCGCGGACGCGACCAGCGACGCCAGCATGAGCACGGCCGCAGCGTCGTAAGCGACCGCGTCGAACGCCCCGACCTCGACCGCGCCGGCCACCCCCAGCGCGTGGACGAACGCCTCGCCGGACGGCCCCGGCTCGAACAGGACCGGCGACGTCCCCTCCTGCCCGTCGGCGGCGCCCCCGAGCCCCTCGATCACCTGCGCGCGCCGAAACGTGTCATGGTGCAGCAGCGGAATGGGGGCGCTGTAGTTCTTCGTCACGTTGATGTTGTGACCGGAGTTGGACGCGTCGATGATGACGTCCGGGGGGCTCCGGCGCGCGGCCTCGCCGATCGTGTTGCCTTCCTCGTCGGTCAGCTCCGTGACGTCGTCGACGAGGCGCTTGAGCTCGTCCGCGAAGTTGTAGTCCGTGGGCACGCCCCCGGTGCCGCTCGGCACGTAGAAGATGCCCTCGATGACCGGCGCGGGCGCGTCGCGAGGGCGCACGGCCTCGGCGGCGGTGGCGAGGGCAGACACGTAGCCGACGCCGAAGGCGTTCTTCGTTCCGAGGACGGAGATCTTGAGGTGGTCCTTGTCGGCGATGCCCTTCCTCAGGAGGATGTTCATGACCACCCGCGTCTGGGGCAAGGCGCTCATGGAGGTGCGGAACACCCACCCCTCCTCGTCGCGGCGCGCCGCCCGCACGAGCGGGTCCTCGCTCCGGTCGTCCGGGTTGTTCAGGAAGGGCGACGAGGCCGCCATCGACACGGTGGGGACGCCGATCCGCCGCGCAGGATCGGGGTCGTAGATCAGGCTCGCCACGCCCTCGGTGTTCGGGCTTGAGTCGAGCACGAGCGCCTTCGCCCCGCCCGAAACGAGCTCCTGCGCCAGCGAGATGGCCAGCGATCTCGTGTTCTTGGAGTCCCGCAGCGCGAAGTCGAAGGCCAGGTCCTCGTAGCCCGCGCGCTGGAGCGCGACGTTCATCTGGTCCTGCGCCATCGCGATGGCCGAGTACCAGTTCGGGTTGGCGATGTCGCCGGTCCGGTCGACGATCCCCCCGAGCTGGAGGACGTTCTTCGCCCCGGGCTCCTCGCCCGAGCATCCTACCAGCGCGGCGGCGATCATGAGGATCAACAGGTTCCGCATGGTGTCTCTTCAGCGCGTGACGCTGCTACGGAGCGTCGTCGGGATGCCGCCAAACCTGGGGGTGGTGACCCGGCGCACCGCCGTCCAGCGGTCGCTGTTCCCCCCCCAATGTCCCCCTAAGGACCCGATCTGTGCACATACACAGTTCATGGGCGCGCGGCAAGCGGTTTCCGTCCCACGCGCTGGGCGGCGAGCCCTCCGCAGGCTCGCGCGACGCCGCCTACAGAGGGGTGAACGTGCACGCCCCGCCGGCGCAGACGGCCCTGGACGCCAGGCACGCAGGCGTGCCGTAGGGGCAGCCCATCCGCCGGTGCTCGCGGCATACGGTCGCGTTGAGGTGGGAGATGACGCGCCTCATCTGCTGGACGCCTGCCCGGTGGATCACCTCGCCACAGGTGCCGCCGCAGTCGGTGCTCGTATCGACCATGACGCAATCGTTGTCGGTGGCGCATGCCCGGTGAGCGGCCCGGACGCGCTCCACCTGGCTGGATGCGTGGGCATGCCACCGCTGACAGGCCTGCCAATCCACCTCCCGCTCGTCCTCCGCGACTTCCATCGTGTCGGCGAAGCCCGCGATCACGAGCGAGAAGGAAGCCACGGCAAGGAGCGCAGAGGTCCCCAGGCGAATCCGGATCGTATTCATGCTGCCTCCATCGCGCGCGCGCTCGTCTTCGCCGGCGATGCGGGAGAATCGCGCGGGCACTCGCTTGTCATGGAGCTCCATCCGCGGGAACGGGAGGCGTTCGACGCAGCGACGCGCGAGCGCCTGACGAGCGACGCCGCCGCCGCGCGTGGTCGGTCGGGCCGACGCCCCGCTCCACGCGCTCACGGGCGCGCCGCCGCCGATGGGCACGCTGGCGCACGCTTCCTCGCTCCCGCGCGGGTTGCGCGCCCTCCCCGCCGTGAGGGGCACCCTGGTGATCCTGCACGTGTAGCTCCATGAGAGACCATGGCGTGGACACCGGGTCCGGAGGAGAGCTCATGAAATTTCCGATCGCTCCTGGGTTGGGGTTGATGGTCCTGGTCGCCGGCATGACCGAAGCCGGACCGTCCCTGGCCATACCGAACCCGGCGTCGGTCTTCTGCGAGGAGGTCGGCGGGCGATTGATCATCGTCCGCGAGCCTGGTGGAGACGTCGGCATCTGTCGTTTCTCCGATGGTTCCATCGTCGAGGAGTGGACGCTCTATCGCGCCGTGCGATCGCGCGAGGGGGGCAAGGCCCTGCGCGAATTCGTGAAATCCACGGCCGCGCCGCTCCCGGGGGCTCATGCCACCTGGGCTGAGCAGCGATGTGCTGCCTCTGGCGGGCAGGCGCAGACGTGGTCCAGCGTCGGATCCCCCAGCGTGTCGGTGGCGATGTGCTCGTTCGACGACAGAACCGCCATCGGCGCCTGGACGTTGTTCGGCGGAAGGGGCCGTTACCCGGTGCTCGCCGCGGTGCTCTCCCGCGGTCGCTGAAATCGCCTCCGCGAAGCCGCCGTTGGCCTTGGCCGCCGCGGCTACGCCGCGCCTCACGAGGCGGCGAGCGCGACGCCTCCGGCGGCGCGTCCGCCGCGCCCCCTCCACGCGCCCCCGACCCCCGGAAACGTGGCGACTGCCGCCGGAGTCAGACGGATCGACCCTATGGCGCTGGACAGCATTTGGGCCTTGCGGCGCAGAGCCGATCCGTGAGATTGTTCGTGGGGCAGGACACAAAAGGCGACGAGCTAAACAGACCTGATCGGGCCGCTCCGGTTGACCACTCGACCGATAGTCAGGGCGAGCGCGTCCTCGTCGTTCTCGGGTGGGCCGCCGCAAAAATCATGCATTCGTGGCAAGGACGACCAACCCGCACGAGCTGCCATCAGAGCCAAGCTCGCCGGCTTCCAGTTCGGGTACGTCCTCGGCCACGGCTCCGGATAGTCCGGGGTGGCGCCACGACCAATTCGCTGAGCGCGCTTCGCAATCGGAAGGTTGGCGTCTGGGCGGTCCGGCCGGCGCCATCACCTGCCTTGGCTTCGCCAAGCTCTTGGCTCGCCCAAGCTATCGTCCGCGTCCGTCACCCCAGACGCGCGGTTGTGTGGCCCGCGGCTTGGACGACCATCCCGGCTTGACAGTTCATCGCTCGCGCAAGCCGGCGCGAGTTGGTCGAACGCTACCCGGGAGGCGCGCCCGACGGCGCGCCCCCGCGAAACATGGAGGTATGGATGGAAACGACGGCGTTTCGTTTGATACTCGATGCCACTATCGACTGCGCGAAGCGCAGCCTGCAAACGATGCCACACTGCACGTACCGCGAGTATTGTTCGTGGATCCTGGACGCGGACGACTCGCTCCGCGACGGGTGGCTCCAGCTCGCCGGTGTCAACGGGTTGATCCGGCTGACCGTGGGCTTGCTCGACGGCATCGTTCGCGGCAATGAATGGGAGCGCCTCGCAGGCTACGCGGCCAGCATCAACGTTCAGCAGATGTACGAGGTCGTGTCGGACAACCTGGCGATCGGCCTCGCCCACCCGAGGGAAGGCGACGACCAATTCGCGACGCGGCGCGCGCTGCTGCGCGCGTTCGACGGCGCGATGATCGAGCGGCTCAAGGGCTCACCGCGTTCCGCGCAGCAGTTGCTCCTACCTGTCGAGCCGATGGCGCGCCGCGTCTCGGCGTTCGAGCAGAGCCTCAGCCCTGACAAGCATCGAGCGCTCGCCGACGCCTTCTTGTCCGAACGCGCTGGGGTGTCGCGCGAGGAGCTTGAGTATTCGCTGTGGCCGAGCCTGATCGCGAACGTGGAGACGACGTACGAACTCGCCAGGACGACCGCCTCCTGCCGCATGGGCGAGATGGTCACGCAGGGGCTGATCTCTCGCTACGAGGGGGTTGACAGCCTCCTGGAAGAGCCACGCATGACGTTCTCTGAGCGGCTGCGCGCGAGCACCGGTGCGATCATGGTCATCCCCACGCTGGCCTACTACGTGGCGGTGCTGGTTGAGATGATCAGGCCCAGTTCGGGGCTGTCGATCGCCATCGACGAGGGGCTCCTGACCAGCGCGCTCCATGACGCTGCCTTGCAGGTGCGGCTGCTCAACGACGTGGGCCCACGCCTCCTGGCGCAGACCGACGGGGAGCGCCGGGCCCTCATGGACAGCCTGAAGGCCAGCGCCGCCCGCTCTGACGCGCGGACGCTCGACGCGCTGCTGCTCGAGTCATTGAAAAAGTGGGCGCCGCTGTTCACACGTATACGAAAGGATGTCCTGCACCGGGAGTTCAACCTCTGCGTACACGACTACAGCACGGACGTCGCTGATGCGCTGCCGGTGTTCGAGGAGGAGCTCGCCTGCGCCGCGCGGGAGTACCACCGGTCTCGCGCTCGCCTGGCAAGCAGCACGAGCGAGATCGACGCACTGCTCGGCGACGCGGCCGTGGGCCGGATCATTCGCCGCTTCGTCGATTTTCACGAGACGCTCTACATGCGGGATTATGACGACCCGCTGGGTGAGTATGCCGTCTGAGCAGCCCGAAGGAGCAAGCGCCGATGATCCATGTATATCCCCCCGGTCCGCGTGGTCGTCCTATCATTGGCTCGGCCCTCGAACTCATGTACGCTGGCCTCCCGTTCCTCTCCGGGCTCGCTCGCTACGGCGACCTGACGCACTTCAAAATAGGGCCCATTGACGCGTACCTGCTGAACAGAGCGGAGTACGTTCATGACGCGCTCGTCAAGCGAGGGGACATCTTCTACAAGGACAGGCTGATGGAGCTCGCCAGCAAGAAGTTCCTTGGCGCGCCGCTCGTGCTGAGCAACGGCGAGTCGCGTCGCCGCAAGCGCAAGCTGCTCCAGCCCGCCTTCAACCACAAGCGGCTGGAGGGCTACATGGCGATCATGACGCGGCACGCCGATCTGCTGATCGAGCGCTGGAGGCGCGCCGACAAGGTGGTCGCCGAACGCGAGATGATGGAGACCACGCTGAGCATCGTCTGCGAAGCGATCCTGGGCTCCGACGTATCGGAGCACATCGACGCGATCGCCGAGGCGATGACCCTCTTCCAGAAGACACTCGCGCTCGAGCTGCGCGGAGCCCTCGTCGTCCCCGACTGGCTGCCCATCAGGCACAAACGCGAGATGAAGCGCGCAATTCGGATCCTCGACAGCGTGGCCCGCCAGATGATCGCCGGGCGCCGCGCGCGAGGGGGAGACGGCGGTGATCTGCTCTCGATGCTGATCAACGCGACAGGCGACGACGGCGCATCGATGAGCGATGGGGAGGTGCGCGACGAAGTGCTGGCCATACTCATGGCTGGGCATGAGACGACAGCAAACCTGCTCACGTGGGCGCTCTACCGGCTGGCGCGTTGTCCGGAAGTAGCAGAGAAGCTGCAGCGGGAGGTCGACGAGGTGCTGCAGGGCAGGACGCCCACGCTGGCCGACCTCCCGCGCCTTGGCTATCTCGACATGCTCGTGAAAGAGACGCTGCGCGTGTACCCGCCGCTCTGGCTCACCAGCCGCTCGCCCATCGAGGACGTCATGTTCGGCAACTACACGGTTCGCGCCGGCAGCATCGTGTTCATCTGCCCGTACCTGATCCACCGCGACCCGCGATACTTCGAGGCCCCTGAGCGGTTCGTCCCGGAGCGGTTCGAGATCGGCTTCGAGAAGTCGCTCCCCCCGCTCGCTTACCTGCCGTTCGGCGCAGGGCCGACCGTCTGCATCGGCCAGCACTTTGCGACCATGGAGGCAAAGGTCGTCCTCGCCAGGATCGCGCAGAGCTACACGGTTCGTTTATCCCGGGACGGCGATATCACGCCGCGTGCCCCGGTGACGCTCCAGCCGTCCAGGCCCGTCGAGTTGACGATCGTGAGACGACCGACGCGTAACTTCGCATAATCTCGCTCGCTCTCCCCGGGCCCGCGATGCTCGTGCGACGGACCCTCAGGCTTGGCGGCTCGCCTTCGCGTCGAGGATCCGCTTCAGGTTGTCGAAGTAGCGCTCGTTGACGCGCAGGAGATACCACTGGAAGACAGGACCGGTGAGCCTGAAGAGCAGCCCGTCGGCGCGGACGGGCGCGAGCATGCGGACCCGCGTCCCGCCGTCCGCCGCGGTGAAGCGGTACTCGGCCTCGAAGCGGACCGGGCCGGAGCTCGTCTCCAGGCGGAACATCTCCGGCCGGTCATGTGCGGTTACCGCGAAATCGATGTCGAAGCGGTGCCCCATGAGCCTGCACCGCTGCCGGTACTTGGTGCCCACGCCGTGCGCGGTCGTGGACATGATCGTCGTATCGAGCACGGACTCCCACCAGTCCGGGTCGTTGCGCGGATCGGTCATGTAGTCGAACGCCACTTCTCGCGGGCAGGCGACGACGCGGCTGATGTCGACGTACAGGGCGCTCATCACGCCCTCGCGAGGTCAAGGCTTCTGGGCATGAGCCTGCTTCTGTTGCTCCCCATTCATCATCCCGATGCAGAAGGCGAGCGCGGCGCGCAGGTTCCGCTGCGTGGGGATCTGCGACAGATCCAGTCCGAGCTGGACCATCGTCATCGCCACGTTCGGCTTGATGCCCGCCACGACGCCCTCGGCGCCGAGCAGCCGGATCGCGGTCACGAGCTGGATGAGGTTGCTGGCCACGCTCGAATCGACGATATCGACGCCTGTGAGGTCCAGGATCGCATAACGCGCCTGCTTGTCGACGATGCGCGTGAGCAGCGCGTCCAGGACATCGGCGGTCCGCATGCTGTCGACGACGCCGACCAGCGGCAGCGTCAGCACCCCGTCCCACACCTCGATGATCGGCGTGGACAGGTTGCGGATGACCTCCTGCTGCCGCTGAATCTGCATGAGCTTGTTGCGAACGTCGTCCTCGGCTCTCCGCAGCTCGGTGATGTTGAGCGTCAGCCCCGCCACCATCTGAATTGCGCCATCGGCGTCGAACACGGGGGAGAACCAGCTCTCCCAGTGCATGTCGTGCGCGCTGTTGTACGCGTGCATCTGCTTCCCGGTGAGGGCCTGCTTCAGGTTCTCGGCGATCTCTGTGCCGGCGTAGACCTGGAAGACGTCCATCCCGAGCAGCGCACCCCGCTTGACGCCGGCCTGCTCGATCCCCTTGCCGTCATGGTAGATGAAGGTCCCCTGCGGATCGACTGCCCAGACACCGATGTCCATCTGGTCTGCGATGCAGTCGAGGAGCTTGGCCTTCATCCTCGCCGTCGATGCGCCGTCCGTGGTGCCGCCGGCGACCCGCCGGAGCGACCCATGGATGGCGTCCCCCTCGGGCGACCGGCGCAAGCTGTACGACATGGGCGCATAAGCTCCCCGACCGTCCTGCACCCGCACGTCGAGCTGCACGGGATCGCCACCGCTCCGCAGCCGGGCAAGGGTGGCCTCGACGGCGTCGCGCTCCTCGGAATGGGCGAGGGCCAGGAGCGACGTCTCCTGATCCGGCGCGAGCCCCACCGCCTGCCGCAGGCTGTCGGTGCAATGCAAGAGCTCGCCGTCGAGCTTCGCGACGAAGAGCATCTCTGGGCAGGAGGCGAAGAACGACCGGATCGACTCTGTTGCTGGGGAGTTACTTGGGAGCACTGGCTTGTTGCTCCGCAGGAAAGCAATGAAAACCTGTAATGTCAAGGCGAGGCTCACATCTGCGTGGACGGACGTGAGACCCGCTGTGCACGTTGCCGCTCCTTCGAGAGCGACCTGCGTCGCCGACTTTTCCACATGTCGAGAATCCGCCTTCGTCCAACGACATCCGGAGCGTCGCGCCCGAGGTCGCGCCCTGTCGCTGGAGAGGAAGGGTGCTGGTCGCGGGGAAACGCAGGAAGAGGGTCGATCGTCTCTGCCTGCCACCCGCCTTCGTGGTCCCCTCCGACCACCGCCCTCACGAGGCGGCGATCGCGGCGGCGACGCCGGTGGAGAGCGGCATGCGCGGTCGCCAGCCCGTCGCGGCGCAAAAGCGGCGGGGGTCGCCGACGAGCCACGGGAGCTCGTCGGCGCGCGGCGGACGGGCGCCGAAGTCGAGGAGGGACTCCGGCGCGCCGAGCTGCCGCGCGACCTCGAGGCAGACCTCGCGCACGCTCGTGGGGCGCCCCGAGCAGACGTTGTAGGCCGCGCCGTGCTCGAGCCCCGCCGTCGTCGCGCCGAGCAGCAGCGCCTCCACGACGTCGTCCACGAAGGTGAGATCGCGGAGCTGCGTGCCGGGGGTGAGGTCGACGCGCTCTCCCGCGCGGAGCCGGGCCGCGAGGTACGGGATCAGGCGATGGGGCGCCTCGCCAGGGCCGTAGACGCCGAAGAGGCGGAGCGTCACGAGCGGCACCGAGAGCGCCCGCGCCACGGCGCGCCCGTAGTCGTGAGCGGCGGCCTTGGCGGCGCCGTAGAGGTCGGCGGGCGCGCGCGCCGCGGCCTCGCCGACGAGCTGCCCCTCGACGACCGCGCTGTACTCCGAGCACGAGCCCGTGAAGACGACGCGCGCCCCGCCCCAGCGGGCGGCGGCCTCCAGCGTCGCGACGAGCGCCCCGACGTTGCCCTCGAGGAGCGCGTCCGGCGCGCGCTCCCTCGGGTTCACCCCGGCCGACGCCAGGTGGAAGACCGCATCCGGCGGCGCGTCGCCGACCGCATCGAGGAGCGCGTCCCGCGTCAGCCGCTCGAGCGGGAGCTGCCGGAGGCGCTGGCCCGGCGAGGGGCGCGAGAGGCGCGCCCACCCCGAAGGCCGCGCGGGCGCCGCCGCGACGACGTCGCACCCGCCCGCGAGGAGCCGCCGGACGAGCGCGGCGCCGATGAAGCCGGTCGCGCCCGTGACCACCGCCTTGCCGAGCCTCACGCGAGCCCCGTGGCGAAGCGGAGCTGCTCCTCGACGAGGGAGCGCGCGCGCCCGCGATCCTCCAGGTAGCGCGCGTACCACGCGCTCGTGAGCTGGATGGCGCGATCGGTGTCGAGGAGCGGACGCCAGCCGAGCCGGGATCGCGCCTTGCTGCAGTCGAGCCGCAGCGCGCCCGCCTCGTGGAGCCGCTCGCCGTCCGAGGGCTCGGCCAGATCGAGCGAGCCCCGCCCGAGCGCGCGGACGATGGCCTCCGCGAGCCGGTGCACCGTCGTCGGCTCGGCGTCGTCCGGGCCGAAGTTCCAGGCGCCGCCGTACCCCGCCGGATCGTCCCAGAGCCGGCGCGCGAGGAGGAGGTACCCCGAGAGCGGATCGAGGACGTGCTGCCAGGGGCGCACGGCGCGCGGGTGCCGGATGCGCGCGGGCTCGCCCGCGGCGACGCTCCGGACGATGTCCGGCACGATGCGGTCCTCGGCCCAGTCTCCGCCGCCGATGACGTTCCCGGCGCGCGCGGTCGCGAGCGCCACCTCGCGCCCGTAGAACGACCGCCGGTAGGCCGAGGCGACGAGCTCCGCGCAGGCCTTGCTCGCGCTGTACGTGTCGTGGCCGCCGAGGGCGTCGGTCTCGCGATAGCCCCAGACCCACTCGTGGTTCTCGTAGCACTTGTCCGTCGTCACCACGACGACGACCCGCACCGACGGGAGGCGCCGCGCCGCCTCGAGCACGCGCGCCGTCCCGAGGACGTTCGTCGCGAAGGTCTCCAGCGGCCGCGCGTACGATCGCCGGACGAGCGCCTGCGCCGCGAGGTGCAGCACGATCTCCGGCCGGGCCTCGGCCATCGCCCGCTCGAGGTGCCCCTCGTCGCAGATGTCGCCGAGGATCGAGGTGACCCCGTCGCCGATCCGCGCGTCGGCGAAGAGGCTCGGCGCGCCCTCCGGCGGGAGCGCGTAGCCGGTGACGTGCGCGCCGAGCAGGCGCAGCCATGCGGTGAGCCAGGAGCCCTTGAACCCCGTGTGCCCGGTGACGAACACGCGGCGGCCCGCGTAGAAGTCGAGGTGCTCGCTCATGACCAGGTCCTCCAGGGCGCGCGGCCCTCGTCCCAGAGCCGCTCGAGGAGGCGCTTGTCGCGCAGGGTATCCATCGGCTGCCAGAAGCCCTCGTGCTGGTAGGCCATGAGCTGCCCGTGGGCGGCGAGCCGCTCGAGCGGCTCGCGCTCGAGCGGCGTCGCGTCGTCGCACTCGAGGTACTCGAGCGCGCCGGGCTCGAAGACGAAGAAGCCCCCGTTGATCCACCCAGCCTCGGCCTGCGGCTTCTCGGCGAACGCCGCGACCTCGCTGCCCCGGAGCTCGAGGACGCCGAACCGCGCCGGCGGGCGGACCGCGGTGATCGTCGCGAGCTTGCCGTGGGAGCGGTGGAAGGCGACGAGCTTCGCGATGTCGATGTCCCCGACCCCGTCGCCGTAGGTGACCATGAACGGCTCCCGCCCGAGCACGCGGTCCAGCCGGCGGATGCGCCCGCCCGTCTGGGTGTGGAGCCCCGTGTCGATGAGCGTCACCCGCCAGCTCGGGCAGTGGACGCCGAGCGCGTCGACCTCGCCGCTCCGGAGGTCCACCGTGAAGTCCGCGCGGCGCGTCCGGAGCCCCGCGAACCAGTCCTTGATGACGTCGCCCTTGTAGCCGCAGGCCACGACGAAGTCGTCGAAGCCGTGGGCGGCGTACATCTGCATGATGTGCCAGAGGATGGGCTGGCCCCCGATCTCGACCATCGGCTTCGGCCTGTCGGCGGTCTCTTCGCTGAGCCGGGTGCCGAGGCCGCCGGCGAGCAATACGGTCTTCATCGCTGAACCTCCTGTGCGTGGCGGGTCTGCGCCGCGAGCGCGCGGCGCACGGCGCCGGCGACCGCGGGGTCGTCGGCAAAGGCCCACGAGAGCGGCTCGTGGGTCACGGTCGCGTCGCTCGCGACGTGGAAGAACAAGAGCGCCTTCACCGCGGGGTGGCGCTCGGCGAAGCCCGTCAGCGCCTCCTCGTACCAGCGCGCGCGATCCCCGCCGGCGGCGAGCGTGCCGAGCTCGGCGATCATCATCGGCTTGCCGAGCGGCGCGAGGCGCTCGTAGTGGCGCGCGAAGAGCTCCTGGAACGAGGTCCACTTGGACCAGCGGACGGCGGTCCCGTAATTGAGGACGCCCGTCGCGACCCAGTCGGTCCACGCGTTGCCCGGGTAGTACTCCCAGTAGTTCTCGTACGAGACGCTCGGCGACCACACCCAGAGGACGTTCGCCGCCCCCGCGGCGCGGAAGCGCCCGACGACGTGCCGCCACGCGCGGATGAACTCCCGCGGGTCCGGGTTGTTCGCCGGCCCCCACGGGTAGCGGTAGCCGTCGTTCATCTCGTGCGCGAAGCGGAGGAGGATCGGGTGCCCGTACTCCGCCGCCGCCTGCGCCCAGCGGTCGACGTAGACGTCGTACTCGCCGTCGGCGATGTCGGTGAGGCCGCCCTGGTCCCGCGTCGCCGCCGGGCGGAGCGACGCGTCCAGGCGCTGGAACGCGCTGAGCCACGGCTCCCACGTGATCACCGGCACCGAGCCCACGGCCCAGATGGCCCGCGCCGCCCGGCTCGGGAAAGCCTGGTCCGCGCCGTCGCCCCAGGCCGCGTAGATCTGCGTGAGGAGGAGCGTCTGGCCCACCGCCTCCTCGAGCGCGAGGTACCCGCTGACGTCGCGCGGCAGCCCTCCGTCGTGCGCGCCGTGGAGGAGGCGCGCCGGGGCGCGGAGGTCGTCCAGCCTCCGCGACGCGAGCTCCGCGGAGAGGCGGGCGAGCCGCGCGTCGCGCTCGGGGCCGGCGGTCCAGGAGAGATCCGCCGTGGCCACGGCCGCGCTCGCCGTGCCGAAGGCCGACGAGAGCCAGGTCTCGGCGGGCGCCCGCGCGTAGGTCGAGAAGAGCACCGCGAGGGCGGCTCCGGTCGTGGCGGCAGCTGTCAAGGCGACGCGGTGGGAGCGCTTCATCGTGATCCTCCGAGGGGGGTCGTGGCGGTGTTGGCGGTCGCGGCGTCGAGCGCGGGGAGCCGCTCCCAGGGATCGATCGCCGCGCACCCGCCGCGCCGCGCGGCCCAGGCGATCGCCCCGCTCATCGACGCGGCCCCGAGCGCGCCGAAGAGGACCATCGCCCAGTAGGCCTCCGCGTCGCTCCAGCGCTCGGCGAGCCCGTGCGCGGAGGTGCGGAGCCAGAGGCTCGCGCCGATCGTGACGAGGAACGAGGCGACGACGAGGAGGTGCGGCCACGCGAGCGGCAGGAGCCGGCCGCCGAGCCCGCGCTTGGGCGTGGGCACGTAGCGGACGAGGCGCTTCGCGACCGCCAGGACCACCCCGAGCGTGTAGATGGGAAAGGCGGCGAGCTTGAGGAGGAGGGCGCGCCAGTGGAGGCCGCCCTCCGTGGCGCGGTCGCAGAGCCACCGCTGCCCGTAGACGTGGAGCGCGACCGCCGCCGCGACGACGGGGGCGCCCGCGGCGACGAACCCCGCCGGATCCGCGTGCATGGGCCGGAAATCGCCCCAGAGCGCGGCGAGCGGCAGGACGAGGTACGTCAGCGTGGCGGGGCCCGTGAGGTAGTACGTGCCGATGGCCACGTAGGAGAGCCGCTGGCGCGCGCTGAGCTGCCAGAAGCGCGGCACGACCTCGGCGAAGAGCGCGTCGACCGCGCCGGTCGCCCACTTGAGCTGCTGGCCGAAGTACCCGCCGAGGTCGTCGGGCACGAGCCCGCGGCTGACGATCTCCGGGACGTAGACCGAGCGCCATCCCGCCGCGTGGAGCCGGACGGAGGTCATGAGGTCCTCCGCGAGCCCCACGGCGTGCCCGCGGATGGACGCGAGCGCGGCGCGGCGGAAGGTGCAGTTGGCGCCGATGGCGACCGCGCAGCCGAGCCCGTGGAGCCCGAGCTGCATCGGCCCGTAGAACCCGTAGGTCTGCTCGGCCGCGCCGCGGGCGATCGGGGAGTCGGCCTGGTTGTAGTAGCCCTGCGAGACCTGCACGAAGCCCACGCGCGGGTCGTCGAAGTGCCCGAGGACGCGGTCGAAGAGCTCCGGGAACGGCAGGTGGTCCGGGTCGAGGACCAGGACGAAGTCCTCGGTGGTCCGCGCGAGGGCCGCGTTGATCTTGCCGGCCTTGGCGCCCGGGACGCCGCTCGAGTCGAGCCACACCGCGCCGTGCCGCGCGGCGAGCGCGCGGAAGCGCGGGTCGCCCGTGCCGTCGAGGAGGTACGTGCGGTGCGGGTAGCGGACGCGGGCGAGCGCCGCGAGGGTCGCCTCGAACATCGCGATGGGCTCGCCCGGCGCGGCCGTGGTGAAGACCGCGACGGAGAGCCCTTGGGGCGCCGGGCGGTGCTCGACGCGGTCCAGCGCGAGGTAGCCGATCCAGGCGAGGACGATGCGGCCGATGCCGTACCAGACCGCGATCGACAGCGCGACGAAGGCCGGGAGGTGGGCGACGTGGCGCTCCTGGAACCAGAAGCTCGCGAAGCCGGCGACCCCCGCGAGCCCGAAGGCCGCGATCGCCCAGACGATCATGCGATCGACGAGCCGCACGGGCGCGGCCGACGACCACCGGAAGAGCTCCGGATCAAAGCGGGAGCTCGAGACGAAACGCCGCGTCATGGAACCGGTAATAGAGCTGGTGGTTGTGGTGGTAGGTGACGCCCACGCGGGCGCCCCCGAGGTCGATCGAGGCCCCCGCGCGGAGGTCGACGTAGGCGCCGTCGACGCGCGAGGTGACGCCCCAGGCGAGCGCGGTCGGGTCGAGCTCGCTCCCCTGCACGGCGACGTCGCCGCTCGCGTCGACGCGGAGCTTGCCGAGCGAGAGCGCCGCGACGACGATGGGCCCGTGGCGGCGCGCGCCGAGGGGGGTGAAGTACGGCGCGTAGGCCTGCGCCGCGAGCGACCAGCGCGAGCGCGAGGTGTCGGCCCAGGCCGCCCCCCACCCGGCCTTCAGGCTCAGCGCGCCGCGCAGGAGCGGCGCCACGGCCCAGCCGTAGGCCGTGAGGCCGCGGTTGTTATCGGAGTACCAGCGCCCCTCGCCGCGGAGCTCTCCGTTCCAGCCGTTCCAGTCGTCCACGGCGAGCGCGCCGCCCGCCGCGGTGACGGAGACGTGCTCGCGGATCGCCGCGTGGGTGTCGAGGAGCTCGTCGCGGCGCGCCGAGGCGCGGAGCCGCAAAGGCGAGAGCCAGCGCCCCTCGATCTCGGCGCTCCCCGACACCTGCGCGCTGCCGTCCGCCCAGATCCGCCCGAGGCCCGTCGCGACGACGTCGAGGTCGGCCCGGGCCGGGCGGAAGAGGAGCCCCACGAGCCCGCCCACCGCGTGGGCCGGCGTCGCGCTGCCGCCGAGCTCCGCCGTCTCGCGCGGGGCGCGCGGGTACCAGAGGCCGATCGCGCGGAGCCGCAGCTGGAGGCTCGCCGCCGGCCAGAACGACACCCCGGCGCTCTGCGACAGGCGAGCGAGCGGCTGCGTGTCAAAGAAGGCGCGCGTCTCGAGCTCGAGGCGCGGGGCGAGCGCCGCGTCGAGCTGCCCGCGCAGGGTGCCGGCGTCGCGCGCCGCCTCGCTCTGCGCGGGGACCCGCGCGACGAGGGCCTCCGCCGCCGCGTAATCGGCGATGGCGAGCCGCTCCTGCGCCTCGGCGACGTGACGCCAATCGCCGGGGAGCGGGCGCGGCGCGGCGCCGGCGGCGCCCGCGAGGGCGGCGGCGGCGATGAAGCAAGAAGCGAAGGCGGAGAGGCGCATGGCAAGGAAGGGGGACATCGCGTCCCAGTCGCCCCCAAGGGGCCGCCTCCGCCTCCGGACGGCTCACCGGAGCGCACGAAAACGATCGTGAGCCGTCTCGGGCCCCTGCCGGTCCTTTGATGCAGAGCTGTGCCCGACCGCATCGAAGCCGCCCCGTCCCGCAGCGCCGAGCCTCGGCTCGGCGACCTCGCCGCCTCCCGTCGCGGAGGCCGCCATGGCTAGCGGCTCACGCTCGCCGCTCCCGCACACCGCGAGCCGCGCCGGCCCCGCGCCGGGCGGCGGGCAGCTCGTCGCGCTGCCGGTGGAGCGCGACGACGCCGAGCTGCTCCGCCGCCTCCAGCGCGGCGACCCCTGGGCCAAGGCGGTCCTCTTCGAGCGCTACGGCGCCCTCGTCGAGCGCATCGCCCGCCGCGTCCTCGGGACCGAGCGGCACACGACCTTCGCGGACGTCGTCCACGACGCCTTCGTGTCCGCCTACGCGAGCGTCCACCAGCTGAGCGACGCGGCGGCGCTGACGTCGTGGATGAGGTCGGTCGCGGTCCACACCGCGTGCAAGAGCATCCGCCACCACAAGGCCCGGAGCTGGCTGCGCTTCTTCTCGCCCGAGGACCTCCCCGAGCCCCCGGCGCGCGGCGCCGACGCGGAGCTCCGGGAGGCCCACGATCGGACCTACCGGCTGCTCGAGTCGTTCCCGCTCGACGAGCGCGTCGCCTTCGCGCTGCGCTACATCGAGGGCATGGAGCTCACCGAGGCGGCGGCCGCCTGCGGCGTGTCGCTGGCGACGATCAAGCGGCGGATCGCCCGGGCCGAGGCGCGCTTCGTGAGCGCCGCCCAGCGAGACCCCGTGCTCGCGACCTGGATCGAGGAGGGCACCCGATGGAACCCGTGACACGACGCATCGAGACCCTCGGGTCCGAGGTGGCCCGCACCTCCGACCAGCGCGCCAGGCCGGGCGAGACGCTCGCCGCGGCGCGCGCGCGGCTCTTCGCCGCCGAGGCCGAGGCCCGGCCGCGCCGGGCGCGCCCCGCCGTCTGGGCCGCCGCGGCCGCCGCGCTGCTGCTCGCGGCGGGCGGCGCCGCGCTCTTCCGCACGGCCTGGGCGCCCGAGGGCGGTCCCGTCGCGGCCACCGCGGGAGCGCCGGCGAGCGCGGGCCCGAGCGCGGGCGCGCGGGTCGAGGCGCGCGACGCGCCCCTCGCCTTCACCTTCGCCGAGGGCACCTCCGTGCGGCTCGACGCGGCGTCCGCGCTGGAGGTCCTCGCGACCGACGCGCGCGGCGCGGAGCTGCGCGTGGAGCGGGGCGGCGCCGACTTCCACGTCGTCCACCGGAGCGACACGCGCTGGGTCGTCCACGCCGGTCCCTACGCGGTGCGCGTGACCGGGACGCGCTTCGAGGCGCGCTGGGCCCCCGAGGCGCGGCGCTTCACGCTCGCGCTCGCCGAGGGGAGCGTCGAGGTGACGGGCCCGGAGCTCGGGACGGCGCGGCTCTCGGCCGGCGATCGGCTCGACCTCACCGCGCCGAGCGAGCCCGCGCCGAGCGAGCCCGCGCCGAGCGAGCCCGCGCCGAGCGGCGCCGCCGCGGCCCCCTCGTCCGGCGCGCCCGCGGCGGTCGCGGCGCCGCCCGGGGATCGCGACGCGCGCGCGCCGGCGCCCGGCGCGGCGGACACCGCGCCGCGCTGGCAGGCGCTGGCGAGCGCGGGGCGCCACCAGGAGGCGCTCGCGGCCGTCGAGCGGCTGGGGCTCGACGCCGTGCTCGCGCGGGCCGCGCCCGACGAGCTCCGGCTGCTCGCCGACGCCGCCCGCTACGCGGGGCGCCCGCACGCCGCGCGCGCCGCGCTCCTCGCGCTGCGCCAGCGGCACGGCGCGCGCGGCGACGCGGCGTTCCTCCTCGGCAAGCTCGCCGCCGATCAGCTCGGCGATCCTGGCGACGCGCTGTCCTGGTTCGACACCTACCTCCGCGAGGCGCCGGGCGGCGCCCTGCGCGAGCAGGCGCTCGGGCGCAGCCTCGAGCTCCAGCAGCGGCGCGATCGGGAGGCCGCGCGCCGCGCGGCGCTCCGCTACCTCGCCGAGTACCCCCGCGGCGCCTACGCGCCCCTCGCGCGCTCGATCGCGGATGCGCCCTGAGCTCCACCCTGCGCGCCGCGCCGCCGCCCGCGCCGGCCTCCGCCTCGCGGCGGTGCTCGGCGCGCTGCCGGCCCTCCTCGGCGTCGCGCGCGCGGCGCCCCCGCCGGCCGCGGAGGGAGCCCTCGCCGGCGCCAGCGCGCCCGCGCGGGCCACGGTGGCCCTCTCCGGCGACCCGGCGGACGCGACGTTCCAGCGGGTTCGCGACGAGCTCCGCGCGCTCGGCGTGCGCATCACCCCCGGCGGCCCCGGGGAGGCCGACGCGCGCGAGGGCGCCGACGCGCGCGTCGTCGTCGCCCGCCGGCGCGCGACGATCGCCCTCGCCGCGCGGCACGGCGGCGGCGAGCTCGAGGTCGCCGTGCGCCGCGGCGATGGCCCCGAGGTCCTCGCCCTGGCCGCCGTCGAGCTGCTCCGCGCCCGCCTCCTGCACCGCGACGCCCCCGCCGCTCCTCCTCCGACCGGCGCCGCCGCCGCCGGCAGCCAGGACCCCCGGCCCTCGAAGGCCGGCCCCGCGAGCGGCCCCTCCGCCAGCCCGGCCGCCTCCGCGGCGGCCTCCCCCGCGCCCTCCGATGTCCGCGCGCCCGCGTCGCGCTCCCCCGCGCTTTCCCAGCGAGCCGACGACGCGAGCCCGCCCGCGCGCCTCGTCGCCTCGGTCGGCCCGACGCTGCTCTTCGCCTTCGGCGACGTCCCCCCGACGCCGGCGCTCTCGATCGGCGGAACCGCGATCTTCCGCGGCTGGTACGTCGCGGCGGGCGCGACCACCACGCTCGGCGGCGCCTCCTGGGATGTCCCCGGCGGGCGGATGGAGCACGGCGTCGCCCTCGTCGGCGCCACGGCGGGCGGCGCGCTCTCCTTCGCGAGCGGGCACGGCCTCGCGACGCTCGGGGCTGGCGCGTCCGCGCTGCGCCTCCATTACGAGACGCACGTCCCGTCGCCGGTGTTCGACGGCCCCTCCGGCGCCTCGTGGGCGGCCGTCCCGCACCTCGAGGCGGCCGCGCGCTGGTTCATCCATGATCACGCGGGCGTTCGCCTCGGCGGCCTCGCCGGCGCCGCGCTTCCCAGCATCGATATCCCGTACCCCGAGCGCAATGCCGGCAGCTCGAGCCCCGCCGCCGACGCCACCCCCTATGGCCGCCTGCTCCTCGCCGTCTCTCTCTCCCTCGAGGCGCGCCTCTGAGGGCTCGGGCCGCCGTGCATCGCATGCGTGGCCCGGCGCCCGGTCCCGCGCGCCGCGCGGACGCGCGAGCTCGGGGGTGCGCCTGCTTGGCCCGACAACACTGCGACACTATCGCACCCGCGTCTTCTCACGGGAGGCGGCACAATGCAGTGCATTGCGGAAGAAGGCTCGAGATCCCCCTGAAACCGTCTGGTCGCGCTCGTTTTTTTCGTGCCATCATCGCCCAGTGAACGTGGGCCCGCCCAGCACACCGCCCGACCCGGGGCATCACCTCTTGCTCGAGCTCGGGCGCGGGGGAACTGCGCAGGTCTTCCTCGCCGTGCAGAGCGGCGCGGAGGGCGTGGACAAGCTCGTCGTCCTGAAGTTTCTCAGGCCCGATCTCCTGGACAACCTCGAGATGCGGGAGATGTTCATCAACGAGGCGCGGTTCTCCGCGCGCTTGAACCACGCGAACATCGTCCAGACGAGCGCGATCGTCCAGACGACGCGGGGGGCCGCCATCGTGATGGAGTACCTCGAGGGCCAGTCGCTCTCGATCGTGCGGTCGCGGGCGCGCACGAAGCTCCCGCTGGAGATGCACCTCCGGGTCATCATCGACGCGCTCCGCGGCCTTCATTACGCCCACGAGCTCACCGGCTTCGACGGCGAGCCGCTCAACGTGGTGCACCGCGACGTCTCGCCGCACAACGTCTTCGTGACCTACGATGGCCAGGTCAAGCTCATCGATTTCGGCATCGCCAAGCTCACGGGCGGGAGCGTCGAGACGGCGACGGGGGTGATCAAGGGCAAGATCGGGTACATGCCGGCCGAGCAGATCGAGGGGGGCCCCATCGATCGGCGCGCGGATCTGTACGCGGTGGGGGTGATGCTCTGGGAGGCCGCGACGGGCGAGCGGATGTGGAAGGGCATGACCGACATCGCCATCATGCATCGCGTGCTGAACGGGGAGCTCCCGAGGCCGCGCGACGTCAAGCCCGACGTGCCCGAGGAGCTCGAGCGCATCATCCTCAAGGCCCTCTCGGTCGCGCCGGAGCAGCGCTATGCCACCGCGGCGGAGCTCGAGGCCGATCTCGAGGCGTTCGTCGCGGGTATGGCCCCCGTGACGAACCGCGACATCGGCAGGTTCGTCTCGCGCGAGTTCGAGGACGTGCGCGCGGAGACGAAGCGCATCATCGGCCGTGAGATGGTGCGCCGGGGCGCCACGGCGCGGGCATCCATGCCGGTCGACACCCTGTCGCCGCCGCCGCTGGATCAATCGCTCGCGCGCGCCGGCTACAGCACGATCACGGGCTCGGACTCGAAGCTCACGGACGAGCAGGGGCCGGCGCCGCGCCCGTGGCTGAAGCGGGCGTCCCGCTCGCTCCTCGCCACGGCCGTGGTGGGGATCGGCTGCGGCATCGTCCTGGCGGCGGCCATCACCCGTTCCCCGCGCTCCGCGCCTGCGTCCCTGGACGCCGCTTCGTTGTCGGCGTCGCCGCAGCCGTCGCTCGCGCCGCTCGCGCCCGCCGTCGTCCCGGCGTCCGGGGCGCCGTCGGGCGCCGGCGTCGCTGCGGCGGCCGCCGCGCCTGCGGCTGCGAGGTCGGGCGAGCCGTCGGCGGGGTCGGCGGAGCCGACCATCGAGCCGGCCGAGCTGCCCGAGCCGCTGGCCGATTCGTCCGCAAAGCCGGCCGACCGGTCCGCGAAGCAGCCCAGGGGGTCCGCGAAGCAGGCCAGGCCGTCGGCGAAGCATCCCGAGCCGCCGGCAAAGGAGCCGGCCGCGCCTGGTGGCGCCGCCGCGGCGACGGCGGACAAGCCCACGCCCGCTGCGCCGGCCAGCGCGACCAGCGCGAATTGCGACCCGCCCTACACCATCGACGCCGAGGGGATCAAGCGATTCAAGGTCGAGTGCATGTGAGATCGCGTGTCGACACCACGTCGGGTACGGGAGCGCTCTCCGCGCTGGCCCTGGCCGTGATGGGCGGCTGCGGGGCCTGCGGCGACACCGGAGCCCAGGGCGGCGCCGGCGGGCCGGCGGCGGCGAGCGTGGCGTCCGGCTCCGCGGCGGGCACCGGAGGCGCGGAGTCTGGCGCAGGCACCGGAGGGGCGGGCGCCGGCGGAACGAGCACCGGCGCAAGCGCCGGAGGGACGGGCGCCGGCGGGGCCGGCGCCGGGGAAACAGGCCATGGCGGAGGCTCCGGGGGGGCGAGCGCGGGAGTCGGCTCCGGGGGAGCGAGCGTGGGAGTCGGCTCCGGGGGAGCGAGCGTGGGAGTCGGCTCCGGGGGAGCGAGCGTGGGAGTCGGCTCGGGCGGAGCGAGCACGGGCGCGGGCACCGGCGGAGCAGGGGATGGCGGCGGCCCCGGGGAGCCGGAGCGTCCGGTCGCGCTCGATATCAGCGGAGACGTCCAGGGAGTGCACGACCCGTCGATCATCCGGGCGGGGGATCGCTATTACGTCTTCTCCACGGGCCCCGGGATCGCGATCCGCACCTCCACCGACCTCGTGCGCTGGGACTCCGCCGGCTCCGTGTTCAGCGACACTCCCGACTGGGTCGCGAGCGCCGTGGGCGACGTCGACGCGCTCTGGGCCCCGGACATCTCGACCTGGGGCGGGCTCTATCATCTGTATTACGCGGCGTCGTTCTTCGGGACGAACCGCTCCTGCATCGGCCACGCGACCCGGGGGTCGCTCGACGCCCCGGAGACCCGCTGGCTGGATCACGGCGCCGTCGTCTGCAGCGAGGGCACCGATTACAACGCCATCGACCCGAGCGTCGTGATTGACGAGCGGGGCACGCCCTGGCTCGTGTTCGGGAGCTTCTGGTCGGGGCTCAAGCTCATGCAGCTCGACCTCGCCGGCGCTCCCGTCGACGGGACGCTCACGTCGATCGCCGCGCGGCCGAGCACCGCGATCGAGGCGCCGTTCGTCGCGAGGCGCGGCGATTATTATTACCTGTTCGCCTCGTTCGACACCTGCTGCGTCGGCGCGAGCAGCACGTACAAGATCATGGTCGGTCGGTCCCGGGCGCTCGCCGGTCCTTACGTGGACAGGCTCGGGAATCGCATGCTGAGCGGCGGCGGCTCGCGCGTGCTGACGAGCAGCTCGAGGTGGCGAGGGCCTGGCAGCAACGGCTTGCTCCAGGCCGGTGAGTCCTGGTATCATATCTATCATTCGTACGACGCCGACGCGGACGGCATGTTCGCCCTTCGCGTCGCCGAGATGCGCTGGAGCGCCGACGGCTGGCCGGAGTCCGGCGGGCCGTGAGCCGGCATGCGAGGGTGGCCGATGCGTCGGTTCGAGGCGGGGAGCCGGGCCCTTTCTTCTCTGTTCCCGTCTGTTCCCGTCTGTTCCCGTGGGGGTCGTGGTCCTCGGGCCACGGCAGCGGCATCGCAGGCGTCCGCGGGGCGTCCATCGTGGTTGGGAGGTGACATGAACATGGCAGCTCGTGGAAGGGTGCTGGCCGGCCCTGCGGCGCTTCGTCCGGCGGCGCGTGCGCTCCTGGCGCTCGCTCCCTTGTGCCTCGGGGCCTGCTCGCTCGAAAGCCTGTCCTATCTTCAAGAGGGCGCGGCGGGCGCCGGAGGCGGCTCGGCGACGCAGAGCTCCAGCGAGAGCAGCAGCGGCTCTGGAGGCCGCGACGGCACCGGGGCCACCGGTGGTGGTGGCGGCGACGGGGGCGCCGGAGGTGTCGGGGGCGACGGCGGCGCTGCAAGCGTCGGGGGCGCCGGAGGTGAGGGGGGCGCCGGGGGCCGCGGGGGCGCGGGCGGCGACGGGGGCGGTCCGCTCATCGACCTCGAGACGGGGCTCTTCTTGCATTACACGTTCGACGCGCTCGAGGAGGGCATCGCGGTGGACGCCACCGGCGGCATGCGCGACGGGACCCTCCTCGGGGGGACGTCGGTGGAGGGGCACATCGGCAATGCGCTGTCCCTCTCGGGGGAGGAGGAGTACGTGGAGCTCCCGCCCGGCGTCTTGCAGACGCTCAACGAGCTCACGGTGTCCTTCTGGATCTCGCTCGGCGAGCAGCAGTGGTGGCAGCGGATCTTCGACTTCGGATCCGGAGAGGTGGCGTGGCTCTACGTGTGCCCGAAGGCGGCGAATCCGACCGGCGTCCGCCTCTCGTTGAACTCCCCTGCGGGCGTCGAGGAATACACCATGAATGGTAGCTTGCCGCTCCACACGTGGACGCACATCGCGGTGACGCTGAGCTACAACCCGAGCCGCTCGTCGATGTACATCAACGGGGCCGAGGTGGCGAGCAGCGATCTGATCGTTACCCGCCCCTCCGATCTGGGGAACACGACGCAGAACTTCATCGGTCGCTCTCAGTTCGCGGGAGATCCCTACCTCATTGGGATCCTGGACGATTTCAGGATCTACGATCGCGCGCTCTCGGCGGCCGAGGTGGCGGCCCTCGCGGCGCAATGAGCGGGTGAGCCGGCCGCGGTCGGCCCGCTCGGCCGACCGTCGGAAGTTTGCTCGACAGGCGGTCGGGTGCGAGTCTGCTGGACACGAGGAGCTTGGCGCGATGGCTGGAGAGACAGGGATGCTGCGGAGGGGGAAGCCTTTCGGAACGGGGCGCGGCGGGTGGGCGGCGCTCGCGCTGGCGGCGACCGCGCTCTGGCCGCTCTCGGCCTTGGCGGACGAGCCTGCGGCGCCGGCGGACGGGCCTGCGGCGCCGGAGGCGGGGGCGGCCTCCGCGGTCACGCAATGTGTCGCCGCGCACGCCGAGGTGCAGCGGCTCCGGAAGGAGCACCAGCTGCTCGAGGCGGGCCGCGCGCTGAAGGGCTGCGCCCGGTCGGACTGCCCGGCTCCGGTCCTCCGCGATTGCGGGGCGTGGGTCGATGAGATCGAGCGGGCGACGCCGTCGGTCGTGTTCAACGTGACGAGCGGCGGCGAGCAGGTCACCGGGTCGACGGTCCTGGTCGACGGCCAGCCGGTCGAGCTGTCGTCGAGCGGCGCGCCGCTCAAGCTCGATCCGGGGAAGCACACCTACCGTGTCGAGCGCGCCGGGCACAAGCCGGTGTCCAAGGAGATCATCCTCTTCGAGGGGCAGCGCTTCCAGCAGCTGAACGTCGCGCTCGAGCCCCTCGCGGAGGCCCGGGTCCCGCCGGCGCAGGCCAGCGTCACGGAGACCTACCGTCCGGTGCCGGCGCTCACCTACGTGCTGGCGGGCCTGGGGGTCGCGGGCGGGGCGAGCTTTGCGGTGTGGGGGCTCATGGGCCGATCCGAGCAGGATCGCCTGGAGAAGACGTGCAGTCCGCGCTGCGCCGACAGCGATCTGGACGCCGTGCGCACGCGGTACCTGATCGCCGACATCTCTCTCGGTGTAGGCGCGGCGGCGCTCGCTGGCGCCGCGCTGACGTATCTGCTGCGCCCCACGAAGGAGAGGCCGATCGCCGTGTCGGTGGAGCCGAGCCGGACCGGTGTGGTGGGTTCGGTGTTGCTCCGCGGTATGTGAGATGATTTCATCTCTCGACCGGATGCTTGAAGCTTGACGACGGCCGTCATCGCCGTCGCGTTTTGTAGGACCCCAACAACCCTGTCGAGCACCGCCGGAGCGTTCCCGGGGGCTCGAGGTATCGGCCTTATTGGAGGATGCGATGAGAGAGACTTCGATCTTGTCGGGTGGTCTCAGGGCTGCGTTGCTCGCGGCCGCGATGCTGGGAACGGCGGCCGGCGGATGCGGCTCGAGCAGCGATGACGACCCGGGGGGCGGCGGCAGCGGGACGACGTCGACGACGACGACGACGTCGGGTGGAGGCTCGACGACGAGCGGCTCCGGGGGCGAGGGTGGGGGCGCGACGGGCACGGGCGGCGCGGGCGGCGATGGCGGCAGCGGCGCCGCGGGCGGCGGTGGTGAAGGCGGGGGCGGTGGTGAGGGCGGCAGCGGCGGAGCGACCGGCAGCGGCGGCGCGGGTGGAGATGGCGGTGCGACCGGCAGCGGCGGCGCGGGTGGAGACGGCGGTGCGACCGGCAGCGGCGGCGCGGGTGGAGACGGCGGTGCGACCGGCAGCGGCGGAGCGACCGGCAGCGGCGGCGCGGGTGGAGACGGCGGTGCGACCGGCGCCGGCGGAGCTGGCGGCGATGGGGGCGCGGGCGGCGACGGCGGCGCGGGCGGCAGCGGCGGCGCCGGGCCGGCGCCGAGGCTCATCGTGCACTACACGTTCGACGAGGAGACCGGCCTCGTGGCCCACGACGCGTCGGGCAACGGGAATGAGGCCACGCTGGTCGGGAGCGCCGGATGGCTCGCGGAGGGGCGAATCGGCGGCGCGCTCAATCTGCAGGGCGCCGATCCCCACGTCGATCTCCCCGACGGGCTCACCGACGAGCTCACCGATCTCACCATCGCGACCTGGGTCCAGCTGAAGAGCGTCGACAGGTGGGCTCGCATCTTCGATTTCGGCGGCAACGGGTTCATGTTCCTCACCCCGCTCGACGAGACCGGGGCCCTGCGCCTCTCGGTCTACACGGAGGTCGCCATGGTGGGCAACGAGGCGATCGTCCGGGTCCCGAACCCGCTGAACGTCGATGTCTGGAAGCATGTGGCGGTCACGATCTCGAGCGGCACGTACCAGCTGTGGGTCGACGGTGTCTCCGTCGCGTCGACCACGCCGGCGCCTCCGCACGACGTGACGCCGTCGCGGCTGGCGCCCACGGTGAACAACTACATCGGCAAGTCGCAGTTCACGGACCCGTTGCTCAAGGCGTATATCGACGACTTCCGGATCTACGACGGCGCGCTCTCGGCCGAGGCGATCGCGGCCCTCGCCGCGCCGTAGGGGAGGCCGCGCGAGGGGTCACGCGATTTCGTCGAGTCCGTTAGCACTTCATCCTGCGCTGACCTCCCGCGCGCTGGCTTATCCCCTGGCACGCCCCTCGCAACAAAGTTCCGCGCGCGGCGGCATGCGTCGCGTGGAGGTGGACCATGCACACCGGGATCGGCCTGGCCGTGGCCACGCTCGTCGGAGCGTCGGCCTGCGGAACGGCAGACGAACCGAACGAGGCGGGAGAGGAGGGCGGAGCGGAAGAGGCCGGCCTTCCGCCGCGGCACTTCGAGCTGAGCCTCGACCCGGAGGAGCCCGCGATCCCGCAGATCATGGCGGCCGGGTGGCACGAGCTCGTCGCGGCGTGCGCTGACCGTCCCGACGCGGCGGTCATCCTCTTCGATCCGCGCGACCCGGGCGCCATTGCCGATGTGTCCTGCGCCTCGATGCTCGCCGGCGAGGTCGCGGCGAGCATCGAGCCTGCCGCCGAGGAGGGGGAGAGCCGATCGCGGCGGCTCAGCAGCCGTGGAGCCCGATCGGCCTCGGATGCGGTGTCTTCATGCTCGCGGCAGGCGCGTTCGCAACCGAGGCGATCTGCCCGCGCGCCAGAAGTCCGCGGGACGCACAGCGCTGCGACCGCCTGTCCACCTACGGCCTGGGAACCCTCGGGGTTCCCTGCGCCTTTCTCTGAGCCATGGCCAGCACCCTGAGAACCATCGGCATCCTGGCCTCCGGCGTCGCGATCGTGGCTGCAACGGTGATGGACAGACCGGACCCGCTGGCACCCCTCTCGCCCGTCGGCTGGCTCCACATCGGCCTGCCGCTCTACCTGTACGTCTTCGCGCAATGCTGGATAGACGAGGGTCGTGCCCGCGAGCGGCGCGCCCGTGGGATCGAGGAGGACTAGAGCGCCAATCATATTGAAAATCATCTAGTTCCGACAGGTTATGCGGCCTCCTGCATCAGCCGCTGGGCCGACTCGAGATTCTGGATCGCTGCGGCGCGCCGCAGGTCGAACAGGTTTCTCCTGGCCCCGATGTAGCGCGCGCTGTGTCCTTTGCGCGCCGCAATGTGGGCGAGGGCATGCTCCACAGGGATGCGCTGCCGGAGCACGGCGCGCCCTGGCCCAGTCTGCTGTAGCTTCCGGAACTTGCTCTGCAAAGCTTCGTCCTCGGCGATGGACACGGTCCGCCCTCGTCCCGAGGTGGCTTGGGTGCACTTGGTTCGGAGAGGGCACGCGCCGCACTCGTCGGGATCAAACTCGACCGTGTCGCCCGGTTCGAACGCCTCGACCTGTCCCGCGGGACACGTGATTGTCTTGGCGCAGGTCGCGTGCAGCATGCTGTCGGCGCCTGCGCCGGTGACCGCGTGCGGGTGCAGCGGGTCATCGTACGAGAGCGTTCCGATGTCCGACTTGAAGGTGAGATTGCCGTTCGGGTCGTGGCCGTACCGGAGCGCGCAGGGCGCCGACGCGCGCTCGACGTCGCCGAAGTACGCGCAGGTCAGCCGCTGGAGCGGATCGTAACGGAAGCGCTCCGTCGTGTTCTCGGGCTGGAGCGCGTCGGTGCGGCGCGTGAGATTGAGGAGATCGTCGAACCCGTAGTCCAGGTCCTGCACCTCACCCGCGCCGCTCCGCGTGGCCATGTGCCTCAGGCGCTGCTTGTCGGCGAAATAGCTCCGCTCCGTGACGACGCCGTTGCCGAACACCTCCTCCCGGAAGCGCCCCGCGTCGTCCACGTCCGTCAAGCGCCAGTAGGCGGAGCCCGTTCCGCGGTTGCGCACGGCGAGCACATGGCCATGCGCGTCGCGATCGTGGGCCACGACGAACGGCGCCGCGCCGGCCGGCGCCGGATACGTGACCGCTCCCGGGCTTGACACGTTCATAGGTAGCCCAACCTGGCCTCCAGGGGAGAGCGCTCGCCGTCGTTCGCTCCGTCATGCGAACGGACGCATTTTCGTCAGAAATGCATCAAAATCCGACGCTACCGGCAACAAGTCCGGTGTGGCTTCAAGGTCGCCGAAAACGGATTGGAGATCGCAGTAAAGGACATTGCCGCGGCGGCGTCCTTGGAGGGCGAGACAGAAGACGTTCCCGCCGGAGTCAGCTGCTATCGGCAGCAACCCCTCTTCTAGTCGTTCGGCGAGAGTGGTAAGATTCCAACCGAGATCGCTCGACTCTACTGATCTGCCAATTCCGAAAAATACTTGTACGTCCGCCGATGCCCCTGGTAGGCCTTCGATATTAATTGTGTCTGGCGTAGGGCTGCCGCCGTTGAAAGCTGTATCGTCATCCCGTCTTGCTGGTGGTGCCAGGTGTAACCTTCCGTAGTCCTGGAGAATCCAGCCAGCGAGCCGGTGGCTGCGATCTTTACCTCTGTGCTGACAACGCCGGCAGCTCTGGCGATCAAGCACAAGGGCAACCCTGCCGACTACGCCGCTTGTCCAAGGCACGCCTCTTCAAACTCAAACACACCATCTCGCTCACCCTGCTCCAACTTCGCTCTCACTAGCGGATAAGGAACGTTGGGAGGCACGTCCACTGCGACCAGCCGCGGCAAATCACTCTGCTCCGAAGCGCAGCCAAGGGCACGAAGCTCCTCGCGCGTCTTCTGGACGTCCTCTACACGGGCAAACCATAGACGTATAGTGCTATGACCTGAGGATTTTGCCAATTTGTCGTACCATAGTTCCCCGTCAGGTCCTCGCTGTGCGATCACGACGTCTCCGTCTGCAACATCACGAGCGTAGAATGGAATATTGTCTAGTTGATAGCCGTCCTCGTGGGGGAGCGCCCATAGGCTCTCGACCTCATAATGGTCGGCGATGTCGCAGTCGTACTTGAACAAAATCTTCACGTGCCTCATTGACGCTTCACCGGTCCGACTTGCGGATGTTGCAACTACGACAGAGGATCTGACCATTCGATGGGCCCCCATCCCCACCCTTGCTTCGCGGGATGATGTGATCGCGCTGGCGTTCATTCCCAGGCGGCCTCTCGCCTGCCTCGCTTCTCTTTCCGGGGACAACATCAGTACCACAATTCGCGCACTTGTTTACGCCACCATTGCTCGCCGCATTTGCTGCATCGATCTCTTTCTTTCCACTGGGGGTGAAGCTCTTGCCTGATCTAGGACCTCCCGCTGTTCCGCCGGCGGAGGGCGCCGTCCCCTGCGGGCCTCTGCTGCCCGACCCTTGCGACATCAGCGCCTGCGACAGCCCCTGGATCCCCGCCGCGATGTTGCTGGCCCCACCGACGACGAGCCCGGTCGACACCGCGATCGCAGGCAGACCGATCGCCGCGCCGATTCCGGTGGCGCTCGTGATGCCCCCGAACACCTCCCCCGTCAAGCCTCCCAGCGTGAGGGCAACCCCACCCACGATCTGCCCGATAGCCAGCCCCATCCTGGCTTCAGGCGTCCCATGGGCCAGCACGCCGGCGGCGTCCAGCAGCTCGTGACCCACGCCGGCGAAAGGAACCGCCCCGAGCAACAACCCGGCGACGAACCCTCCCTCCACCTGCACGTAGGGATTCTGCGACCAGCCGATCGGCGCCGTGGTCACCGGCTGTGGCACGTACCCGGACGCGCTTCCGGTCGTGCTGACGTCGATCGGCCGCATGGCGCCGCCCGTCTCGGCAGCCACGGTGTTGGTGTCGGCGTCGGAGCGCGCCTCGACCTCGGGAACCGGGCGGACGATCAGCTTGAGTCCGATCGGGGGCAGGTCGCGCACTTCCCAGCTGAAGTCCGCGCCGGCAGGCAGCTGTGAGCGAGCCCCCGCCTCCGGGGGCGCTTCTTGAAAGCCGCCCGGGTCGACGTACGCGAGGGGGTTGTTCAACACGTAGCTGTACGGATTCCAGCTCTGCCCGAAGGACGGAATCGAAACGATCGGGTCCGTGGTCAAGAACCGCCCGGTGTTGGGATCGTAGAGCCTCCCCTTCATGTTCACGAGCCCGAGCTCGTCGTCGCTCTCGTGCCCGGTGAACCCCTGCGTCGTCTCGCTGGAGAACGACGCCGGCGCTGGCTCTCCCCACACGGGGCTCCTGCGCTGCCCGAACGGGTCGTAGCTCCGCCGCTCGATCACGTCGCCGTCCTCGCCGGTGAGCGCATCGACCGAGCCGAGGTGATCGACATGCACGTACCGCGTGCCCGTGTCCGAGCCTCCGCGGGTCACGATCGCCACCACGCGCTCCGGCGAGTGGACGTGGTACCGATGCTCCACGGTGCCCGATGCCGCCTTGGTGACCCGCTCGTACAGATCGCCGAAGTAGAGCGTCTCTTTTTCCGGCGTGGTCTTGCGGATCCGCTGCTGGTCGCCGTCGTAGCCGAACGTGATGGTCGTCGCGCCCTGGGTGATGCGCTCCGGCAGGTCGAAGGGCGTATAGCGCACCATCGTGCCGCCCGGCCGCGCGACCTGATTGCCAACGGCGTCGTAGGCGAAGCTGCCCGTGCCCGCGCCGGTGACCGCGTGCGGGTGCAGCGGGTCATCGTACGAGAGCGTTCCGATGTCCGATTTGAAGGTGAGATTGCCGTTCGGGTCGTGGCCGTACCGGAGCGCGCAGGGCGCCGACGCGCGCTCGACGTCGCCGAAGTACGCGCAGGTCAGCCGCTGGAGTGGATCGTAACGGAAGCGCTCCGTCATGTTCTCGGGCTGGAGCGCGTCGGTGCGGCGCGTGAGATTGAGGAGATCGTCGAACCCATAGTCGAGGTCCTGCACCTCACCCGCGCCGCTCTGCGTCGCCATGTGCCTCAGGCGCTGCTTGTCGGCGAAATAGCTCCGCTCCGTGACGACGCCGTTGCCGAACACCTCCTCCCGGAAGCGCTCCGCGTCGTCCACGTCCGTCAAGCGCCAGTAGGCGGAGCCCGTTCCGTGGTTGCGCACGGCGAGCACATGGCCATGCGCGTCGCGATCGTGGGCCACGACGAACGGCGCCGCGCCGGCCGGCGCCGGATACGTGACCGCCTCGACGCGACCGAGCTCGTCGTAGCCCAGCCTGGCCTCCAGGGGAGCGCGCTCGCCGTCGATGCGGAGCGAGATCACATCGAGCTGGCCGCGGTCGGTGTACCCGTACGTCTTCTCCGCGTCGGGGCTCGCGAGCGCGTGGAGCTTTCCGATCCCGTGCGCCGCGGTGTCCCACGTCCACGTGGTCGTCAGGCGCTCGGCGCCCTCCTGGTCGACGCGCGTGCGCGGTCGCCCGAGCGCGTCGTACGCCCACGGCGCTCGCGGCGAGCCGATTCATTCGCGCAATCTACCCACCAACACGTGCTGGGGATCGATGAACGCGTCATGTCGCGCATAGTGCAGAACTGCTGCGAGCCGCTCTTCAGCCGATGTCTCGCGTCGAAGCTGGGCCTCAAGCCCGACGATGGCGTCCCTGACCTGCTCAAAACTCAAGATATATTCGAGACCTTCGAACCTCCGAGGACGATGCCGATCGAACGGAAGAATGGTGACGGCGGTGTCCAAGGTTACGCTTGCTCCGAATGGGGCATAGATGTCGTCATCGGGCTCATACTTTTGCCAGTCCTGAAGAACTTCTTTTAGAAGAGGTGTCCCCATTCGCTCATCCCTCCCTGTCCGTTCGGGTGAAGTAGATGCTGCCAGGACGAACCGGACGCGTGTTGCTCGATTGGAACCAGTTGAAGTACGCCAGGTCTACCGGGAACATGATGCCATGTCCACCCCGCCGGTGATCTTCCAAGAACGCGGCCTGTTGGACTAAGGATCGTGCTCTCGAACTGTTGCCCTAGAGTCTGACGAAGCATTGGCGCGAGCTGTGGATCAGCCATCGCTCGAAGTAAATTCTCATTCGCTGCCGCGAAGTGCGCAGGGTATCGGCCGATCCCGGCCTTCGGGATGGTGGTCTCAAACGCCACCGAGTACGCTGTCGGTGTTGCCGTGGTGGCCCCCACCGCAGCCGCCGAGCTCTCCGCGAGCGCTCCCAGCCCTCTGCCAGCACCGTACACCGTTGCCGCGCCGAGGAGGATCGTCTTTACCCCCGCCGCGCCCGCCGCCCGGTGGTCGCCTCGGTCGATCGCGAGGGCCGTATCCGCCCCGATCTGTCCGATCTGGTAGAGCGGGTTCACGGCGTTCAGCGCGCCGAGGAGCCCGCCCTCCTCGTACCCCGCCCACGCCGCGCTCCCGAGCTCGTATCCGCTGTAGATTCCGAGCGTCAGCGCGTTCAGCGCCAGCGACCGCGCGACGCCTGCCGCCAGCTCGACCGTCCCTTCGGCGGCGCCCAGCAAGCTCTGGCCAACCACGGCGTCGGCGCCCGTGTCCTCCGGCACCGCGATCACCGGCTGCGGCACATACCCGGACGCGCTTCCGGTCGTGCTGACGTCGATCGGCCGCATGGCGCCGCCCGTCTCGGCAGCCACGGTGTTGGTGTCGGCGTCGGAGCGCGCCTCGACCTCCGGAGCTTGGCGGACGATCAGCTTGAGTCCGATCGGGGGCAGGTCGAGCACTTCCCAACGGAAATCGGCGCCGGCCGGCAGCGGTGAGCGAGCCCCGGCCTCCGGGAGCGCTGCCTGAAAGCCGCCCGGGTCGACGTACGCGAGCGGGTTGTTCAGCACGTAGCTGTACGGATTCCAGCTCTGCCCGAAGGACGGGATCGAAACGATCGGGTCCGTGGTCAAGAACCGCCCGATCCTGGGATCGTAGAGCCGGCCCTTCATGTTCACGAGCCCGAGCTCGTCGTCGCTCTCATGCCCGGTGAACCCCTGCGTCGTCTCGCTGGAGAACGACGCAGGCGCGGTCTCTCCCCACACGGGGTTTCTGCGCAGGCCGAACGGGTCGTAGCTCCGCCGCTCGATCACGTCGCCGTCCTCGTCGGTGAGCGCGTCGACCGAGCCGAGGTGATCGACATGCACGTAACGGGTGCCGGCGTCCGAGCCTCCGCGGGTCACGATCGCCACAACGCGCTCCGGCGAGCGGACGTGGTACCGGTGCTCCACGGCGCCCGACGCACGATCGGTGACCCGCTCGTACAGATCGCCGAAGTAGAGCGTCTCTTTTTCCGGCGTGGTCTTGCGGATCCGCTGCTGGTCGCCGTCGTAACCGAACGTGATGGTGCTCGCGCCCTGGGTGATGCGCTCCGGCAGGTCGAACGGCGTATAGCGCACCATCGTGCCGCCCGGCCGCGCGACCTGATTGCCAACGGCGTCGTAGGCGAAGCTGCCCGTGCCCGCGCCGGTGACCGCGTGCGGGTGCAGCGGGTCATCGTACGAGAGCGTTCCGATGTCCGATTTGAAGGTGAGATTGCCGTTCGGGTCGTGGCCGTACCGGAGCGCGCAGGGCGCCGACGCGCGCTCGAGGTCGCCGAAGTACGCGCAGGTCAGCCGCTGGAGCGGGTCATAGCGAAAGCGCTCCGTCGTGTTCTCGGGCTGGAGCGCGTCGGTGCGGCGCGTGAGATTGAGGAGATCGTCGAACCCATAGTCGAGGTCCTGCACCTCACCCGCGCCGCTCTGCGTCACCACGCGCCTCAGGCGCTGTTTGTCGGCGAAGTAGCTCCGCTCCGTGACGACGCCGTTGCCGAACACCTCCTCCCGGAAGCGCCCCGCGTCGTCCACGTCCGTCAAGCGCCAGTAGGCGGAGCCCGTTCCGCGGTCGCGCACGGCGAGCACATGGCCATGCGCGTCGCGATCGTGGGCCACGACGAACGGCGCCGCGCCGGCCGGCGCCGGATACGTGACCGCCTCGACGCGACCGAGCTCGTCGTAGCCGAGCCTCGCCTCCAGGGGAGCGCGCTCGCCGTCGATGCGGAGCGAGATCACATCGAGCTGGCCGTGGTCGGTGTACCCGTACGTCTTCTCTGCGTCGGGGCTCGCGAGCGCGTGGAGCTTTCCGATCCCGTGCGCCGCGGTGTCCCACGTCCACGTGGTCGTCAGGCGCTCGGCGCCCTCCTGGTCGACGCGGGAGCGCGGTCGCCCGAGCGCGTCGTACGCCCACGTGGTTTCTCGCCCGAGCGCATCGGTCGACGAAACCAGCTCGCCGAAGCCGTCATGGATCGAGACCGTCGTGCCCCGATCGGGGTCGTCGAGCTGCCGGACGCGGCCGAACGCGTCGCGCGTCGTGCGCGTCACCGCATCGCCTGGATCGGTGACCGTGTGCAGCATGCCGAACGGGCCGTAACTGTAGCGGGTGATCCCGTCGGCTGCGTCGGTGATCGACTCGGTTCGCCCCAGTGGATCCAGCTCGGTCACGGTCACGTGATCGAGCGGGTCGGTGGCGCGCACGCGCAGGCCATCGTACTCGGTCGTCGTGACCGCGTTCCATGGCGTCGCATGCCGCACCTCGCGGCCTACCGCGTCGTACTCGAAGCGATCGTACAGCCTCTCGCTCTCGGGGGTATCTTCGCGAACCGGCACCGAGCGCCGCGCGATGTGCTCGCCCAGCGCGTCGTAACCAACCTCTTGCAGGATGCGCTTCGCATCGCCCGCTCCCTGCGCCGGTTCCGGCTCGGGCCCGTACCACCACCACCGGATCGGGCGGCCGAGGGCATCGAGCTCGACCGTGTCGTCGGCTCCGCCGCTCGTGGTGCTCCGCTGCCTCACCCGCCACGCGTCCTGCTCCGGGCCGCCGTCCTTGGTGCGGGAGAGCGTGACCGTCGTCGTCGTGCCGTCCGGGCGCGTCTCGACGCCGAGGCGCCCAAAACCGTCGTGCGCCCACGTCGTCACGAGCTGATTCGGATCGACCCTCTTGAGGAGCACGCCGAGCGCGTCGTCGAACTCCACGAGCGTGGTGTGCCCGGCCGCGTTCACGTGCTTCTCGGGGAACATGCCCTCTTCGTCGAAGTCCGTGCTGAATGTCCGCTGGTGTCCGAAGGCGTCCTCCGCCGTGACGCCGGTGATGTTCCCGAAGTCGTCGCGCACGTAAGCGATCGTAAGCTTCGTGTCCGGCAGACCGTCGTCGCTCTCGGTGGATTCGGTTTCCACCTCGCCGTAGATCGTCGTAGTCCGCGTGACGTTCCGGCACTGCGACAACCCCGCCGCGGCGCTGCACTCCTTCTGCGTCTGGAGCTGGCCGAGGACCCAGCGCTCGGTGTCGTTCTTGAACGTCCGCGTGACCTTGACCGTCAGGTCGACGCCGCTCGTCGAGCTCTCCTCGGCGCGCACATTGCCGAACGTGTCGAAGTCCGTCACCGTCGACACCGAGTCGCGCAGCAGCGTCGCGCTGCCGCCTCCGGCCTCGACCTCCCGCACGTACGCCTCGATGCTCGGCGTCGCGGCGTTTGGAGGCGGATAGACCCCTTGCGCTCGCCTCACCCGGCGCTCGGTCGGCAGCGTGAAATACGTCGCGCCGTCGTTCGTCGGAACGAGCGTCCGCGTCACGTCGACGAACGAGAGCTCGATCTGCTCCGGTCTGGGCTGGCTCGCCAGCCCCGGAGCCCAGCGCCATGTCCGCTGGACGCTCCCCGCGAACGGAAAGACCTGGAGCTCGTCGTCGAAGGTGACGTGATCGTACACATCGAGCGTCGCGGCGCCCGTATCCAGGTCGGTGACGAGCCGCTCGCCGAAGCCGAGAAATCCGCGGCCCAGCCGATGGTAGCGCCCGTCGCGGTAGCTGACCTCGAAGCGCCGCGGTCGATCGGCGCCGTTATTGAGGGCGTACGCGCTGACCACCCGCCGCGGCCCGATCACACAGCGTCGCGGGTAGCCGCAGTCGTCCGCCGCGCCGGAACGCGCGAGGTACAGCGGGCTCTCCCGCGCCGGATCCTCCGCCCTGTCGCCCGTTGCCACCGACGCGTCGGTCAGGTGCCCGTACGAGATGCTCACATTGGGCACGAAGCCCGGCTCGGTCGGGTCGTGTGCGTTCATCCCGTCGGAGACCGCGACCAGGAGATCCTGATCGGCCGAGAGGTTCCGGAACACGTTGAACACGCCGCCGAGCGTCAGGATCACGTCCTGCGCGCCGTCCCCGTCGACGTCGCCGATGCGCGGCCCGCGTGGATCGGCGAGGGTGACCGCGTCGCCCAGGCTGGCCTCGAACGGCAGCCCTGCGTCGACCAGCCTGAAGGGCGGCCCCGCGCGGTCGCCGGTCGCCAGCAGGACGGCCCACGACGGGAGCGCGTCGGAGCCGCCCAGCAGCATGCCTGGTGGAACCGGCATGAGGACATCCTGCCGCCCGTCGCCGTTGACGTCGAGCGGCACGGCGAACCGGAAGAACACGTCCTGATCGGGAAGACCGAACAGATCGCCGAAGCTGAACGCATCGACGGTCCGGAACGGCGAGGCCACGAAGGTCGGCCCCGTGTTGAAGTAGGTAGTGAGCTGGTGGTCACCCGGGCCGGACTCGACGGCATCGGGCAGGCCGTCTCCGTTCGCGTCGAGAAAGACGACGCGGCCCCCGGGCCACACGACGGGGAGCTCCGTGTCGATCACCTCCCAGCGCCCATCGCCCCGGCGCATGATCGCGTCGTAGCTCGATCCGACGAGGACCGTCCCGTCACCGAACCGCCGCAGCGCCGGCACGACGAGATCGATCTTGCCATCGGCGTCGATGTCGAGCGTGTGGAGCTCCGTATCGCAGGGGTAGCCGGTGAGCAGCTCGATCGATTCGCCCGCGGGGTCGAAGCCCGCGGGCGTCGTGCCGCGCGCTGGTCGCCAGGGGTGGACGGCCCACACGGCAGCGAGCGGGAGCGGTGCCTGCCCCTCGCGGGCGTGGTCCTCGCACTGGATCAGATCCGGCACACCATCGCCGTCCAGATCGGCGAGGTGCATCGACGCGCCGGGGCTGCTCAGGCTCGGCGGCGCGGGCGTGACTCCGAGCGGGAAGGGCCTGCGTATGCCCGTGTCATGGAGGGCGAAGGTCCAGTCCGGCCGGGACAGGAGCACATGCCACGTCGTCTTGGCATCGTAGACGTCATGGAGCAGCACGTCCGCCCGCCCATCGTCGTCGTAGTCCAGCACCGTGCCGAGCTCGGGCTGAAGAAGGGCCGGATCGGAAGACCCCATCGGATCGGCGACCGTGGGCCACTCTTCGAGGAAGGCGAGCTCCGCCGGTGCGAGAAAGGACGGCGAGGCGCGCGCCCCGACGTTGCGCGCCACCCGCCACGCGGTGATCGGATTCCCCGGCGTGCTGAGCCCCGCGACCATGTCCGGGATCACGAGGTCGTCGAGCCCGTCGGCGTCGAGGTCGAACACCATCGGGCTCGCCCTCTCGGAGACCGGCTCGTCGATCTCCGTCGTCACCCGCTCGAATCCGGGCTTCGCGTGGCTGTACTGAACGCGCGTGGGAGGCTTGCAGACCCGGTCGCTCGCGCACTCCTCGACCTGGGTCAGGAGCGTGCGGCTCGTCGTCGGGCTGAGCTCATAGCGGAACCCGTAGCTCCGGACCAGCGCATCGCCCGGACCGAGCATCTGGATCTCCTCCAGGCGAAGCGAGCGCTGGAGCGCCATGCCGCCCGAGTACCCGGTGCGAATGGCGGCCGGATCCTTGGTCCCATACACGAAGCGTACCGCCCGCGAAGGCTCGAGCGACGGCGTTCCCTCGAAAGCCGTGTAGCGGATCTCGTCCACCGCGTACTCGGCGGCATGGCCGTCCTCCGCCTCGGCGAGGCAATACGCGTACGTCATGGCGTTGCCGCGGCCGTCGCGGGCCTTGTTCGCGAGCCAGGCGCGCGGGACGCCGCCCCGCGCGAGCGGCTTGCTGCCCTCGGTGCGTCCGTACTCGACGACGCGGCCGGTGGGCAGGGTTGCCTCGAAGAAGAGCGCCTCGGCGGGCGCGCCGCCTTCCGGACCGTAGCGCCCGACCACCTTGACGAAGGACTCCGGGAACGTCCGGTACTCGATGATCCCCGGCCCCTCTCCCACGGGAACCAGGCGGTGGCCGTCGAGGCAAAGCGCGTCGTCGCCGTCGTACCGCACGCCGCGGATCTCCCCGTCCTGCGCGAGGCTCTTGGGACATCGCGTGATCGCGGACAGCCCGGCGATCGAGAAGCCGGCCCCGAGCACGCCGTCGCCGCCGTCGCTGCGATAAACGAGCTCGATCCGAGGACCCACGCCCGCGCGCGAGGGCGGGGAGGCCAGATCCATGCTGTACACGGCCTCTCCGGTGTTCGTGATGGAGAACGCCCCCGGGATGGTGCCGGCGGCGACGGTCTCGACCTCTGGCGCGGGAAGGGAGGTGGCAGGGCTGCGTGCGCTCTGGGTCCGGCAGGCGACGACGCCCTGACGCGGATCCATGGGCGGGTCGCCGGAGATGCACTGGCATCCCGCCTGCGCGAGCACGCATGCGAGAAACATCAAGAGCGGGATCAACGCCCGGAGAACGCGTCGAAGAGCGAGCGCCATCGCAGCCTCCCTCGCACCGAGGACGCCACGGCGCGGCGGCCCGAGTCAAGCGTTGTTCTGGAGTCGATACCCTTCCCGATGCTGAGCTCAAGGCATTCATCAGGGTGTCTGCGCCGCCCACTCCAGCGCGAGCAGCTCGGCCTGATCCAGCACCTTCTTGACCGCATCGTCCGTCTTGTCCGGCGGATACCCGTGCTTCTTCAGCCTGCGGCGCACGAGGGTGCGGAGCTTCGCCCGCACCGTCTCCTTCACGGCCCAGTCGATCGTCACCGAGTTGCGGATGGTCTCGGTCAGCTCGCGGGCGATCTGCGCGAGCACCGCGTCGCCGAGCACCTGCACGGCCGAGTCGTTCGCCCCGAGGGCGTCGTAGAAGGCCAGCTCCGCGTCGTTGAGCTTCAGGTCCTCGCCGCGCTTCTGCGCGACCTTCACGTCCCTGGCCATCCGGATCAGCTCCTCGATGACCCTGGTGCTCGGCCTCCCCGCCCTCGGCCGCCCCCTCTTCCTGGCCGACGATCTCCCGTCGCTCGCGCGCCTCTCCCCGGCGGCGCTGGCGGAGCGCGCCGAGGTGGCCCTCCAGGCGGCGACCCGCCTCGCGGCCGCCTTCGAGCTCGGCCGGCGGCTGCACGCCGCGCGCATGCGCCGGCCCAAGCGCCTGCGGCGCCCGCGCGACGTCGCCCGCTTCTTCCACGCGACGCTCGCGCCCCTCGTCCACGAGGAGGTCTGGATCGCGGCGCTCGACGCCCACGATCGCGTCCGCGGCGCGCGCATGGTCTGCCGCGGCGGCCTCCTGAGCGGATCCCTGCGCGCCGCCGATGTCCTGCGCGCCGCCCTCGAGCTGGGCGCCGTCGCGTTCGTGATGGCCCACAACCACCCGAGCGGCGACCCCGCGCCGTCCGAGGACGACGTGGAGCTGACCCATGCGATCGAGCACGCCGCCCACCTGATCGGCGTCCCCCTCCAGGACCACGTCATCGTGACGCCCGCCGGCCGCTTCGCCTCCGTCTTCCGGGCTGCGTCCTCCCGCTAACCCGTCCGGATCTCGGCAGCCGCAGATTCACCGCCGCCGGATCTGTACGTCGAGAATGGCGCGATCACCATCACGAGAACGTCGCCCCCTACGAAAGCACTCTTTCGACGGGTCCTCCCCAGGCCGGACAGCGCGCCTCCAGCTCCCCTCCTGGCCAGATCGGTGCCAACCCGGCTATCTCCTCAACATCTCTCATTCTTCTCACCCATCTCTTTCCCCGCGCGTCCCTTGCGCGCCCCGACGCACGGCAGGAATTCGACACCCGAGCTTCTTCTATAACCTATCTTCCCATCCACTTCGCTCTGGACACCTCTCTTCGCGTCATGAATAAACGACGCCGGCCCGTCCGGCATAGCAGCGCAATCCCGCGCTCCTGCACGGACGAGGGTGATCTCATGAGCAAATACACCGCTTCTGAAGTTGTCCAGGTCCCCCGGTTCACCGCGGTCGGGGCCATGGCGCTGGGCGAGCAGCTCGTCACGGTGGCGAAGCCCGTGAAGAGGCAGCTCGCGAAGGGCATCGCGCGGGCGCTCGTCGCGCTCTCGTCGAGCCACGCCGCGCTCGCGTCGGCGCTGCGCGATCAGGTGTCGCTCTCCGAGGGAGGGGAGGCGAGCGAGGATACGGTCCAGTGCGACCGTGTCCTCGACGGGTGCTGGAGCGGTCTCCACGACTTCCTGACCGCGTTCACCAAGCTGCCGCCGGGCGCGCCCGAGGCCGCGGAGGCGAGCTCGCTCAAGGCGGCGATCTTCACCGGAGGCCTCAAGTTCCTTCAGCTCACGTACCTCCTCGAATGGTCCGAGAGCGAGCTCCGGTTGCAGCGGATCCGCAAGAACGGCCTCGACGCGCGCATCGAGGCGCTCGGCGGCAAGCGCTTCCTCGCCGCCCTCGAGGCCGCGCACGCCGCGTACGGCAAGGCGCTCGGCGTCACGGCGCCCGCGGCCGCGGCCGCGGCGGCGCCGCCGAGCGTGCGCGAGGCGCTCGACGCCTTCACCGAGGCGCTGCGCGCGTACGTGATCAAGGTGATGGGCGCGGTGGAGCCCGACGAGCCGGAGACGCAGGAGCTCGCCGACAAGCTGCTCGCGCCGCTCGCGGGCTGGAGCGTCGGGCCGACCGGCCGGGGCGCGCGGAAGAACGGCAAGCCCGAGGACGAGGCGACAGCGCCGCCTCCGGCCGACGCGCCGACCGCCGCGCCGGTGCCCGCCGACCTCTGAGGCGGGCTCGCGCCGCGCGCGCCCGCTGGCGGCGCTCCGACCTCCCCGTCGATTCGTCCTCCACCCGTCACCGCCCGCCCGGAGAGCATGCCCCCGGCATCCGCCGATGGCGTCCTCCGGGGTCGCGCGGCGAGCATCCCGGCGCCCGGTCCCGTTCTCCTCTGCCCGCCGCGAGCGCCCAGCGCCTCGTGACGGGGCGAGCCGCGCTCGTGGCGGAGCGAGCCCCCGACGCCCCGTGCGACCTGTGCCAAGCCGCCTTGGCATGTGCCACGTGGGGGGGGTCCGGCACCGGCACAAACGCAATGCATTGCGACACACCGGGGTCCGGACCCCTCGAGATCGCTCCGCGGAGCGTCTTTCTGGGCAGGATTGTGCCAGAAAACGCGTTTCAAACCGAAATTCTGTGCCAGAATCCCCGCAAAACCGCGAGATCTTGTGCCAGAAGGGGGTCCGGACCCCTCCGAAGCGCAAAGCAGAGCGTTCGAACGGGGTCGGAAGCCCTCCGAAGCGCAAAGCAGAGCGCACCGGCGGGGTCGGAACCGCTCTGGAGCGCACCACAGAGGTTAGTGCTCGATGTTGGGTGGTGGGGTTGCTCGGGGCGCGCCCTTCGTTCTTGGCGATGGTCGCGATGGCCTCGGCCAACGGGACGAGCTCGACGACTTCACCCTGCCCTGAGCCCACGCGCGCTGGTTCATGCGGCCCTGGCATGCCGCTGGCAACAAAGTCCCGCGCGCGACGGAATGCGTCGCGTGGAGGTGGACCGTGCACATCGGGATCACCCTGGCCGTGGCCGCGCTCATGGGAGCGCCGGCCTGCGGAGCAGCGGACGAACCGAGCGCGGCGGGAGAGGAGGAGGCCGGCCTTTCGACGCGCCACTTCGAGCTGAGCCTCGACCCGGAGGAGCCCGCGATCCCGCAGATCGTGGCGGCCGGGCGGCACGAGCTCGCCGCGGCGTGCGCCGACTGTCCCGAAGCGGCGATCCGCATCTTCGACCCGCTCGACCCGGGAGCCTACGCGGACGTGCCCTGCGCCTCGGTGCTCGATGACGCCGCGGCGCAGGAGGAGAACGCCATGCCCGTCTCCGATGGCGACGAGCCGACCGGAGACGTCCAGCAGGCCATCGGCCCGATCAGCCTCCTGATGTGCGGCCTTTACGCTGGCGGCTCTCTCTTGACGTTGCGCTACGCGGTGTGTCCGCGGGCCAGGACCGCGAGGGCGCGTCAGCAGTGCGACGACACCGGGCTCTGGGGCGGAGTCGCCATGGGCCTCCTGTGCGCCGTCCCGTTGTAGCGGAGCGGTCATGATTGTCCCCCAGCCGCTAAGGACGATCGGCATCGTGGTCTGTGGCGTCGCGCTCGGAGCCCCGGCCGTTGTTTGCCACGACGCACATTCTCCCTCGCTAGGGAGGATCGTAGACGTCGTGCGGACGCTCTTCCCGCTCTGGATCTACCTGATCGTGCAACTCAGCATGGATGAAGGTCGGGTCCGCGAGCGGCGCGCCCGTGGGGTGCCCGACTCCGACTAGGCACCCGGCCCGCTGACGACGCGGCGAGCTCGCCGGCCCACGAGTCGCCGGACGGCGCTCGCGCGGGGGAGCGCACGCACACCCCAGACGCTCTGATGGAGAAACATCGCCTGGGAGCGTTTGGTCCTACCGGTGACGAGCCTCCGCCGGCGTGTCCGTCGAGAGCTCGGAGCTGGCACTGATCAGCTTGAAACGCCGGAGAATGAAGAGATTCGAACCACGGAGGCACAGAGAGCACAGAGGGGAGACAAGAAATGGGCATCGCGACGGCGCGCGCGGTGCTCGTCCCTCGGAATGCTGTTGACGGTGAACCGCTGGATGGAGAAGCTCGCACCATGCGTAGCGCGCTGATCGTCGGTGACCTCCAGGTCGGGATCCTGAACAATTACCCGTTCGCGAAGGCCGTGGTGCCGCCGGTCACCGAGCTGCTGCCGCGAGCCCGCGCAGCCGGGGTGCTGGTGGTGTTCGTGCGTACCGCGTTTCGGGCCAACGGCGCGGACCTGGCGGGTGAGGTCTTCGCGGCCTTCCACCGGGCCGGTGACCTGTTCCACGAGGGCTCGCCGGGTACGGAGGTCGCGCTGGAGGTCACCGCGGACGACATCGTCGTGCTCAAGCGGCGCACGAGCGCGTTCGCAGGAACGGATCTCGATCTGGTGCTCCGCGCCCGCGGCGTGGACTCGCTCGCGCTCACGGGCGTCGCGACGAGCGCCATGGTCGCGGCCACGTTCTACGACGCGTCGGACCGGGGCTACGGGCTGACCGTGCTCCGCGACGGGTGCGCCGACCCGGACCCGGCGGTGCACGAGCTCCTCGTCAACACCGTCTTTCGCGGCAGGGGCGCGGAAATCGTCACGTGCGCGGAGTGGCCAGCGCGCGGCGCGCGCACGGCGCCCCGTTGAACGGCTCGATCCGACCCCGATCCACTTGGCCGACCGATGGGCGGCCGAGGCTCCCCGCATGTCAGGCCACGAGGTCGCGGTGGCGACCCGACGTCGCGCAGGGCCGCTCGCCGCGCGCTCGCCGCGCTCTCGTCGAGCCACGGCGAGCTCGCGTCGGCGCTGCGGGCGCCGGTGTCGCTCTGCGTTCGCTCTGCGAAGGAGGAGGGGAGCGCGGATGCCGCGGCGCCCCACCGAGGCGTACGGCGCCAGGCGCTCAGCCCGCCAGCACGTCCCGGATCCGCGGCGCGAACTCCATCCAGTGGGACCGCACCGACTGGATGAGCTGTTCGCGGTAGGGGGCGAGATCGTTCCAGTAATCCCCTGTCGCGGTCTCGTAGCGGTAGGCGGGCCACCAGGCGCTGGAGGTGAGCCTGTGCTGCTTGAGGATGCCGGCCTCTCCGAAGGCCGCGCGGAGCTTCCTCGACAGCTCCTTGCCGCCGGCGATGTCGATATCCACCCATACGCCCGTGAACGCGCAAGCAGGAGAGGTGGTGAAGTTCAGGCGCCTCGACTTGTTCCATTCCAGGCCGACCCCGACCCTGGGGGCGACGTCGACGCCGGGGACGAGCCCGGCCTGGCTCGACGGGAACCATCCTGGCAAGACCAGCAGGATCTTCGGCCAGTCCTCGTCGTCCTCCAGGAACTTGTAGACGTCGACATCTGGAGAGAGCTCGGAGGCGAGCTCGGCGATCCCATCCGCGCACGAGCATAGAAACGCGTGCGCGAGGTCGGCGACGGACTCGCCGATGGCGGCCCACTCCTCGATGAGCGGCTGATTCCGGAGGTAGAATACGGCACGCGGATCGTCGATGCGGTTCATCGGAACTCCCTCTCCAAGGTGGCGAGATAGTTGGAGGCGGCCTCGCGCCCATGCGCCGTCGCGCCCTTGCCCGGCGCCGAGGCGATCGCGTCGCGGAGCATCGCCGCGATGTCGGCGTAGCTCATCGGCGTGAACGCCTCCCGCGCGGGGCCCGTGGCTGTCACGGGCGCTCGTCCGGACGGCGACAGGAAGACGAACAGCGCGCCTGGCTCTCGACAGAAGCTCTCGTAAAGGCGATCGCATCGCAGGGGCTGCTCACGGGCATCGACCTTGTTCTCGATCACGAGGAAGAGCCCAGGCCCAGCGACGACGACATCGGCGCGGGCGTCGCCCTTGCTCACGTCGAGCGCGGGCCGGGCGCGGTTCAGCGCGGCCCTCGGCGGATCGGCCGCGCAGCGGCGGAGCAACGCCTCGAGGAAGCCAGCGCCGAGGCCATGTCGACCCTGGGGATCGAGCAGCCATGCCAACAGCGCGGAGTGATACCGCTCCTGCCGGCTCTGCCCGAGGATGCTCAGGAGATCGTCCGGCCCGCCGGCCCAGCGGCCACCCCTCACGAGCTCCTCTTGCTCGGCGCGGAGCTCGGCGAGCTTCGCCTCCCACGCGGCGACCTGCGCCACGCGGTTCTCCCGCTCCCGTGCCACGATGGCGCGCCATTCCGCGGCGAGGCCGGCGAGCTGGGGCTCGTCTGCTTCAGGCGCTGACGCGGAGATTGTCATCTAACTCGCTCCTCCTCGCTGTGCTCTCCATGGGCCGCTGGACGGCCTCATGGTTGGGTGGCCATGGTGGACGGCGGCCGTTCGGCCTCCGGTGAGGGCAGGTTACGCCCGCGCCGAATCAACAATCAACACCGAGCCTTTGCGTAATTCTGCACAGACGCTGGAATTGTGAGGAGGGTGTCATCACGTGGCGGCTGCCGGACTACCTCGACGGCTGTCGCCTCGCTCGCAGGCTGCGCGCTGCGCGGGGGCCTCCCGCGCGTCACCTCGGCCAGCGTGGCGCGGCGCAGCAGGACGCCGGGATGGACGCCGAGCGCCTGCGGGACCTCGACCGCCGCTCCTCTTGGCCGAGGTTCTCCCGTCGTTTTGGCCGAGGTTCTCCCGTCGTTCGCGCGCCCCGCCCCGGTGGCGCTGGCGGAGCGCGTCAAGGTGGCGCTCCGGGGCTGGCTCCTCCCGCTGGACCGTCCAGCTCCCCGGAGCGCCGCCCCGTGCCGCCGTCAGCTCGCGCGCCGGACGGCGGGGGCGTCGCCGGATGAGGTCGCCGCCGTGCCGTCCGCGCCCACGTCGTCGCGGAGCTGGTCCGGCGCGGGCGTGTCCACGGACGCCCGCGGGGGAGGCTCCGCCAGCGACGTGTCCGCCGGCCGCTCCGCGTGGGAGCTGCCCGCGAAGCGGTGGCGCCCCCAGAGCTCCTTCAGATCGGCCGGGAGCTGGCTCTCGATGTCCGTGACCTCCTTCATGGGGATCTCGCGCTCCACGGCAGCGAAGACCGCATGGGACACCGCCCTCGCCTGGTCGGTATCGATGTGCAGGTGCTCCGCGAGCGTCTCGAGGAACTCTCGACGACCGAAGACCTCCGGATCCTCGTCGCGGTGCGTGGCGCATGGCTGGACGATCGCCTGGATCGTCGAGGGCAGGGCCGAGGCGAGGTCCCGCGCCTCTCCACCGCTCAGCCGGCGCGACAGCGTGCACAGCGCCGCGCCGACGGCCTCGGGCGCCCCCAGGTGCGGCGGCAGCGCGCCGCTCTGCTCGACCTGCCGGAAGATCTGCTCGGAGACATCATCGATCGACCGGGCGACCGCGGTCGTCGTCTTCGCCTTGCTGCCCATTCGAATGCTCCTCTCGTGCGGAAATCGTGCGGGACTCGTGCGGGACTCGTGCGGGGTGCTGCGGGAATCCTGCGAGAATGGTGCGGGAATCGTGCGAGACCGCGCGCACCGCCATGACAGGAGGCAAGCGCAGTGCCGCCCCGGGCGCTCAGCGAGAGTCCGAATTTGCCTGATCTTCTACTGCGGCCGGGCCCATCGCTCGCGCCGACCCCTCCAGCGCGAGCAGCTCGGCCTGCTTGGTGCTCTTGACGGCATGACCAACCATGGGAGAATAAATCTGGAATCTTCGAATCATCGTCGTCGGCGCAAGGGGACCGCTGCAATGGCGCATACGGGTGGCGGACCCTCTTCTCTCACACGTTCATCGATCCCCTCGTTCACCCGGCGTCCGCCCTCGTCTCGGTCGGCCTGGATGACGATTTCCGGGCTGTCGCCACATACGGGACCGCGCGTCGACACGCGAGATCGATCGATGATCCAGCCCGCGAGCGCCGGTGCGTCGGCGAGCAGCAGCGCCTCGGGAATGACGAGCTAACCGACGGGGCGCCGGCGCGGCTCCGCGGGCGGCCCGGACCGCCTCCGCCCCGAGGCTCCCCGCGGCGGCGGCTCGAGCCGGCCGGCGCCGGCGAGCCGGACGATGCTGCGGAAGCGCGGGCACTCCATGTGGCTCGGCGCGGAGCACGCCGCCGCGTGGCGCAGGCCGTCGCGCATGGCGACCAGCCGCTGGATGGTCTGGTCCAGCTCGTCGGCCTTGGCCGTCAGCCGCTCGCGCTGGATGCGCACCCGGCCGTCGGGCGCGAACATCTGCGCGATCTCGTCCAGCGAGAACCCCGCCACCTGGCCGAGGGCGATCAGCGCCAGCCGCTCCAGCACCCCGGGGGCGAACAGGCGCCGCAAGCCCCGCCGCCCGGTCGAGGCGATGAGCCCCTTCTCTTCGTAGTACCGCAGGGTCGAGGCGGGCACGCCGGAGCGCCGGGCGACCTCGGCGATGTCCAGATCCTTGTCTTTCACCCTTGACCTCAAGTCGACTTGAACTTGCAGACTACGGGGCGTGCTTGCCCATCGCAAGCGAAAGGAGACTCCGATGTCCGAAGCCGACCAGCCCAATCGCGACCAGGCCGCCCTGTGGAACGACGCCGGGGGGCCCATCTGGGTGGAGATGCAGGGAGTGCTCGACGCCATGCTGGCGCCGCTCGGGGCGCCGCTCCTCGAAGAAGCCTTCCCCGGCGAGGGCGGCCGTGTGCTCGACGTCGGCTGCGGCGCGGGCGCCACGGCCCTCGCGATGGCGCGGCGCCTCGGGCCGGCGGGCCGCTGTCTCGGCGTCGATATCTCAGGGCCGCTCGTGGCGGCCGCCAGGGCGCGCGCCGCCGCCGAGGGCCTGGCTTCCGCCGCCTTCGTCCAGGCCGACGCGCAGACGCATCGCTTCGAGCCCGGCGAGTTCGACGCGGTGATCTCGCGCTTCGGCGTGATGTTCTTCGCCGATCCCGCCGCGGCGTTCGCCAACCTCCGGCGCGCCGCGCGGCGCGACGCCAGGCTCTCGTTCGTGGCCTGGCGCAGCCCGGCCGAGAACCCGTTCATGACCGAGGCCGCCCGCGCCGCCGCGCCGCTGCTGCCCAACCTGCCCACCCCGGGCCCCGACGCGCCAGGCCCGTTCGCCTTCGCGGACAGCGACCGCGTGCAGCGCATCCTGGACGTGAGCGGCTGGACCGACGTCGCCATTCGCCCGCTCGACGTGCCCACCGGCGTCGCGGAGAAAGACCTGCTCACCTATGTCATCAAGCTCGGACCGGTGGGCCTCGCGCTGCGGGACGCGGACGAGCCGACGCGCGCCCGGACGGCCGAGGTGGTTCGCGCCGCCTTCGAGCCGTACGTCCGCGATGGCGCGGCGCGCTTCACCGCGGCCTGCTGGCTCGTGAGCGCGCGCGCCTGACCGCTTGAGAGGCCGATCGCGTTCATCAAGCGAGAAATCAACCGCCAAGGACGCCAAGATAGGATCTTTGCTGTCTTCCTGGCGTCCTTGGCGGTTCGATATGTTCTGCGCTTTTCAGGCGGTTTCAGCCCGCTTGTCGCTTTGGCGGGTGACCCCGCGCCGCCTGCGGGCGGAACGATCGCCGCGTGACTCTGGCCGTCGAGCCCGGGTAGGATGGTGGCATGATGTCCACAATGCGCTCCACCGTACGCTCCTGCACCAGGCTTGCTGCGCTCTTCATTCCAATTTTTCTCTGTCACTGCACAGAGCCGAGCGCGGGTGGAGACGACGCAAGCAGCGCGGGTCAGGGGGGATCCGCCTCGGGGGGAGGCGGCGGGAGCGCGACGGCCGGGAGCTCGAGCGGGGGAGGCGCGTCCGTCGCGACGAGCTCGTCGTCGTCCGCTTCCACGTCGGTGGGCGTGGGTGGCGCCGGAACGGGCGGAGCCGGCGGCATGGCGCCGTTCGAGCCCGGCTTCATCCTCGGCGCCGATATCTCCAGCGTTCAAGAGGCGGTCGATAGCGGCGCGACGTACGTGGACACGGACGGCAACGAAAAAGGGATGCTCGAGCTGCTGAAGAACCACGGGTTCAACTACATCCGGCTCCGGACGTTCGTGGACCCGGGCGCTACCTACGGCTATGCGTTCGGGACCGGCGGCTCTTGCGAGAAGGAAGAGAGCTATTGCGACAAGGACCACACGATCGAGTTCGGCAAGCAGATCAAGGCCGCGGGCATGGGGTTCCTGCTCGACTTCCATTATAGCGACACCTGGGCCGACCCCGGCAAACAGATCATCCCCGAGGCCTGGCGGGGCGCCCGGTCGATCGACGAGATGGCGGGCCTCTTGAAGGACTACACGAAGGACGTCGTCGCCGCGCTCGTCGGCGCGGGCGCGCGCCCGGACATGGTGCAGATCGGCAACGAGATCACGCCGGGCATGCTGATCCACGTGCCGTCCGCCGACACGGACTGCTGGGGCAACGAGTCGGTCGTCAATCCGAGCGGCCTCACCGGGCGAGCGTCGAACCAGAACTGGGACAACCTGGCCGCGCTGCTCAAGGCAGGCATCGCCGGGGTCAAGGAGGTCGACGACACCATCAAGATCATGCTGCATGTCGAGAACACCGAGGACGTCGACGGCGTCGCGTGGTGGGTCAACAGCGCCAGGACGCGAGGCGTCGCGTTCGACGTCCTCGGGCTCTCCTGCTACACGGCATTTCAGGGGGAGCCCGAGGTGTGGCAGAACACCTTCAATGAACTGGCTGAGACATTCCCGGAGCTGTCGTTCGCGATCGCGGAATACAACCCCGAACGCACGAAGGCCAATCGGATCATGCGCGACCTGCCGGACGGCAGGGGGCTCGGGACGTTCTTCTGGGAGCCGACGCAGAGCGGCACATGGGGCTCGTCCCTCTTCACGTCGCAGGGCGGCGCGACCAGGGCGAGCAGCGACGCCTTCGCGGAGTTCGACGCGATCAAGGCGAGCTTCGGCCTGTAGTACCGCGGATCAGAGCTCCCGCCAGGGATCTGCCTCGCGAGCGAAGAGAAATAAACGCAAAGTCGCAAAGACGCAAAGGCGCAAAACTACAAAACTAAAAATTTTTTTTGCGTCTTTGCGTCTTTGCGTCTTTGCGCCTTTGCGTTGAACTCTCTCTCCGGATCCCTGGCCGGACGTCTGGCGGGCGGAAGGGGCGCTCGCTTCCTCGGCCCGCGCACGCGCCCACCACCGTCTCTCCACGGTCGCTCCTCCCGCTCCTGGAAGCGACACTGGCCGCCTCACGTTATCCTCAGCGCGCCTCATCGGAGCTCCGTCCGCCCGCGGATCCACATCGTCATGGCGGGGCCGGTCCGATGCGGCGCACGACCCCGAGGAGGCGCCCATGAAGGTGAGGATCGTCGTGAGTTACGTCCCCCGCTATCGCAGGGGGCACCGCTTCCACTTCGTCCCGCCGGTCACCGGGATCCACCTCGCGGCGATCACCCCGCCGGAGCACGAGGTCGAGCTCTTCCACGAGCAGGTGCGCCCCGTCCCCGTCGACGCCGCGCCGGACGTCGTCGCGCTCTCGTTCTTCTCCGGCTTCGCGCGCCGCGCCTACGCGCTCGCCGACCGCTACCGCGCCCTCGGCGTGCGCGTCGTCGCCGGCGGGCCGCACGTCTCGTACTGGATCGAAGAGGCGCTCCAGCACGTGGACGTGGTGGTCACCGGGGAGGCCGAGACGGTCTGGCCCGCCGTCCTGCGCGACCTCGAGCGAGGCACGCAGCGCCGCGTGTATCACGGCGAGCCGGCCTCGCTCGCCGGACTGCCGACCCCTCGTTACGATCTGCTCGAAGGCCGCTTCCTCGTGCCCCGCGTGCTCCAGGCGACGCGCGGCTGCCCGTTCACCTGCAGCTTCTGCACGGTGCCCGACCTCAACCCCGGCTTCCGCGTGCGCCCCGTCGACGAGGTGATCCGCGACATCGCCACCACGCATTTCCCCCGCTTCTGGCAGGAGAAGGTCGCCTGGTTCTGGGACGACAACCTGCTCGTCCAGCGCCGCTGGGCCAAGGAGCTCCTGCGCGAGCTCGCCGGCCTCGATCGCTGGTGGCTCACGCAGGCGTCCATCGATATCGTCAAGGACCGGGAGCTCCTCGACGCGATGGAGCGGTCCGGCTGCATCGGCATCTTCCTCGGGATCGAGAGCCTCGACGAGGCCGATCTGAAGAGCGTCGACAAGCGCCAGAACCGCGCGCGCGAGTACCGCGAGGCGATCCGCGAGCTGCACGATCGCGGGATCTGCGTGATGGCGGGCTTCATCTCGGGCTTCGACGATCAGACGCCGGAGGTCATCGCCTCCACGGCCGATCGGCTGAACGAGATCGGCGTCGACGTCCCGTTCCTGAGCATCCTCACGCCGTTCCGGGGCACGCCGCTGTACGACGAGCACCGGCGAGATGGGCGGATCCTCGAAGAGCGCGACTGGCCCCATTACAGCGGCTACGGGGTCGCCTTCCGGCCAGCGCGCATGTCGCCCGAGCAGCTCCTCGCCGCCCACCGGCAGATGTGGAATCGCGCCTTCGGCCCCGCGGCGGTGGTCGAGCGCCTCGCGCGCGGCGCGCGGTCGCTGAGCCGCGGCGGGATGATGCTGTCGGCGGCGATGAACGGCTTTTACGGCCTGAAGCAGGTCACCGGCAACGAGCCGGCGGCGCCGCCGCTCGAGCCCCGAGGGACGATCCGGCACCCGGCGCCCGGGGACGCCCCGGTCCGGCTCTCGCGCCTCGGCCTGAAGCGGGCAGAGGCCACCGTGGTTCCCCCGAGAGGGGCACGCGACGCCGCCGCCTCACCGGAGTGAGAGCAGCGGCGGCGCCCGGAGCGGGACGCTGGCGCCCTCGAAGGCGCGCGCGGCGCGCAGCACCAGCGCCTCCTCGAAGTGGCGCCCGACGATCTGGAGCCCGAGCGGCAGGCCGGCGCCGGTCACGCCCATGGGCACGCTGATGGCCGGCTGGCGCGTCAGGCTGAAGGGGCCGGCGAAGGACGCGGGGGGCGGGCCGCCGCCCTCGATGAGCGGAGCCGCCCCGGCCGAGGTGGGCGTCACCAGCAGGTCGAAGCGGCGGTGGAGCGCGGCCATGACCAGGGCCAGCTCCGCGCGGCGCCGCTCGGCCTCGAGGTACGCCACCGCGCCGAGCGCCTCCCCCTCGGCGGCCGCGCTCCGCACCGCGGGATCGAGCAGCGCGCGCTGCTCCGGTCCGAGCTCCCGCACGGTGTGCGCGGCGCGGGCGGCGAACAGCGTCCGCAGCACGCCCCCCGCGTCCGCGAGCGGGGGATCCACCTCCTCGACCTCGGCGCCGAGCTCCTCCAGGGTCGCCGCCGCCGCGGCGAAGCGGGCACGCGTCTCGCCGGCCGGCTCGATGGCGCCGAGCGTGGCGCTCACGCCGATGCGCACGCCCCGGAGCGCGCCCGCGATGGGCGCGCCGTCGAGCGCGTCCGCCGCGTCCCCGGGCGCCGGCGGGGCCCGGAACGGGTCGCGGTCGTCAGGGCCGGAGAGGACCGCGAGGAGCAGCGCCGCGTCGCCGACCGCGCGCGCGATCGGCCCCACGTGCGGGGGCACGCCCACCACGCTCGCCGGGTGGGCCGGCACGCGGCCGAAGGTCGGCTTGAGCCCCACCACCCCGGAGAACGCGCTGGGGACGCGGATCGAGCCGCCGCCGTCGGTCCCCACCGCGATCGGGCCGAACCCCGCCGCCACCGCGGTGACGGCCCCCGCGCTGCTGCCCCCCGGCGTGTGCCGGGGGTCCCACGCGTTGCGGGTGATCCCGGTCAGGGGGCTGTCGCCGGAGCCCTTCAGGCCGAACTCCGAGGTCGTCGTCTTCCCGAAGAGCACCGCGCCGTGCTCCCGCAGGCGCGCGACCGCGGGCGCGTCCTCGGTCCAGGGGCCGCTCGCGTCCACGGTGCGCGAGCCGCGCCGGGTCGGCCAGCCGGCCGTGAGCAAGAGGTCCTTCACCGAGACGGGCACCCCGTCGAGCCGCCCCGCCGGCGCGCCGCGGGCCCACCGCGCTTCCGACGCGCGCGCGGCGTCGAGGGCGCGCTCCTCGTCGACCAGCACGAACGCGTTGAGCGGCGCGCCGTGGCGCTCCACATGGGCGAGGACGGCCCGCGTCACCTCGACCGGCGAGGCGCTCCGGGCGCGGTAGAGGGCGAGGAGCTCGAGGGCGGTCGCTTGCACCAGCGAGGAGGTCATGGTGTTTCCACCATAGCGGACATGTCGTCCGCTGGGGTAGAAGGCGCAGGTCATGAGGACCGAGGGATCCGAGCCGGGGTGCACGGGGGCGGCCGTCGCCGAGGCGCTCGCCGCGGAGCACCTCGAGCGCGACGCCGAAGGCAGCCTCGACGCCGCGCTCGCCCTGGCGACCACGCTGCACGCGCCGGGGCAGCGCGAGCGCTACCGACGCCTGCTGGAGCGCGCGATCGCGCAGGCGGAGCGCGCGCTGGCCGCCGCCGAGCAGGAGCGCGCCGCGCTCGAGGGGCAGGAGCGCGCCGCTGGAAGAGAGCGGACCCTCGCGACGGGGATGGGCGCCCGTTCGACGCTGGCGAGGGCCCACGCGGCGCGCGCCGAAGACGCGCTCCACGGCGCGGGCCAGCTCTCGATGAGCGCGCAGCGCGCGCCGACGCGCGAGGCGTGCGACGACGGCTGGCGGCGCGTGGAGGCGATCGTGCTCGGCGCGGAGGCCGCGGCCCGCGCGGCCGCGGCCTGCGCCGCGGAGCTCGAGGCCGGCGCGCCTCGCTCGAAGGCCGCCCGCGCGGCGCGCGCGGCGGCGCACAGGGCCGAGGTCGCCGCGCGCGCGGCGCGCACGATCGTCGAGGAGCGAAACCACGCGTACACGTTCCACACGGACAACGGCTTCTCGTTCGGCGAGGGGTGGCACGTCGCCGCGGCCGCCGTCCTCGCGGGCGCGACCGTTCAAATCGAGCCAGGCAAGGCCGGAACGCCGCAAGCCGAGGCGTTTCTCCGCGATGCGGGCCTGAGCGATCACCTGCAGGCGTACCGCTCGCGCCCGCGCGCGATGAAGCAGACGACGGAGATCGTCGCGCGCGCCTTCGACGCCGATCCGTCGTCCGCCCAGCGGAGGCTCCGCGCGGCGTTCCTCGGGGACGCGCCGATCCCGGAGGCGGTGGCCGGCTGGGTCGATCGCAGGCTCGCGGACGCGCGGGCCGGAGCGCCGTGCCGGAAGAAGGTGCTGCTCTGGATCCGCGAGTGCGTCCACCACCCGCACCGAAACACGACGCTCGCCGAGCTGCTGGAGCTGACGGACCTGGCTCGACGCGCGGGGCTCGTGCCCGTGTTGACCGGCGACGCCCTTCGCGACGGACGGGTCCCCGAGGGCGCGGTCGACATGACCCTCTTCTGGAAGGACCCCATCTTTCGGCAGCTCGACATGCGCCGGGCGCAGCTGCAGTTCTTCGAGCACCTGAAGCGGACGCACGGCCTCGTCGGCCAGGTCGGCGTCACGACCGCGGGCATGGATGGCCCCGCGCTCATGGGGATCCCCACGATGTACCTCACCGATACGCCGAACGTGCGCATGCGGGCGTGGGTCGGCGCGGTGCCTGGATACGAGGAGGTCGTGCGCGAGAGCGGCTATCTCGAGCGCGTCCGCCGTGGGTTGTCCGGATGGGCCGCGGCGCCGTAGGCCGCCCTGATCTCGAGCCCTGAGGTGGCGCGGCCCACCGCGGCGAAGCCGCTCGCGTCTGGCTTTGCTGTGATCGTGTCGGGGGGAGCACCGCTATTGCTCGCGCGGGTTGACACGCTCGGACGACTTGCGCCTTGATGCGCGCCCTCCGCAGGCCGCCCTGAGGCGCCCTCGGCAGCGGCGCGGCGGAGCGCAGCAGTGAGCTTCTTTTAGGAATCGTGGAGATCGGATCGATGAGCCGTGTTCTTCGGCGGACCGCTTGGTTCGCCTGCGCTGGGGTCGTTCTGCTCGCCGGGTGCGGCGGCTCCTCGCCCGCGCCGCTGCCGGTAGAGGCCAGCTTGAACGGTGAGGGCGGCGGGAGCGATGGAATCGAGAGCGGCGACGCAGGGACCGGGGGCGCGGGCGGCGGGACGACCGTCGATTGCGACGCGCTCTCGGCCGAGCTCCAGGCCGCGCTCGACGCGGCCGTGGAGGACCAGCGGCTCCCCGGCGCGGCCGCCGCCGTGAGCCTCGGGGCGTGCAGCTGGCGCGGCGCCTCCGGGGTGGCCGACGCAGAGGCGGAGGTCCCCCTGCGGCCCGATGATCTCTTCCGGGTAGGAAGCATCACCAAGACCTTCATGGCGACCCTGGCGCTGATGCTGCGCGCCGAAGGCCGCCTGTCGCTCGACGATGCCGTCTCCGAGCACGTGGAGGGCGTCCCCGGCGGCGACCAGATCTCCGTCCGGCAGGTCCTGAACCACACGAGCGGGCTCTACGATTTCACGCAGAGCGACGCGTTCTGGTCCGCGGCCCTCTCCGACCCGGAGCGCGCGTGGGCGCCCCGGGAGCTCATCGAGATCGCCGCGTCGGAGCCGCCGTATTTCGAGCCTGGGGAGGGCTTCGCTTACTCCAACACGAACTACATCATCGCTGGTCTGATCCTCGAAGCCGCGTCGGGAGAGCCCGTCGGCGAGCTGCTCCGCGCCCGGATCCTGGAGCCGGCCGGGCTCGCGCGCACCTACCTCGACGGCGCCGAGGCGGCCGTGCCGGGGCTCGTGCACGGCTACGGGGTCGACCGGGGAAAGCTCGTCGACACGACCTCCGCGGCGGATCCGTCGGCGGCCGGCGCGGCGGGCGCCCTGGTCTCGACGACCGACGACCTCACGCGCTTCTACCGCAAGGTGCTCGGCGGCGAGCTGCTCGGCCCAGCCGAGCTCGCGGAGATGACCACCTGGGTGGACGCGAGGCTCGGCGAGGTGACCGGGTACGGGCTCGGGCTCTCCCGCCGTGAATCCCGGCTCGGCGCCCAGGTCGGGCATGACGGCGGTATCTGGGGCTTCACGTCCTCGTCCTATTACGCGATCGACAGCGACGCTTCGATCACCGTGCTCGTCAACCTCGAGGTCGGCGACGCGGGCAGGATCGTCGACGATCTGGCGGATGTCCTGATCATGCCCTGAGCCGGGCGGGGCGCGGTCGCCGCGCGCCCGACGCCCGCGATCGTGCACGCCGGAGCCGCGAGCCCCGGGCGCCGACGGCCATTTGCGCACTCGAGCCTCCGTCGGTCGGCGCGCCCTGCGCGGAGGCGGGGCTCTCGGGAGTCGACGCCGCGGCGCGGGGCGCCGGCGATACGCCGCGAACGGGTCTCACGCTTGCATCACGACGGACGCAGCCTGGATGGGGGATGCCCATCAAGCGGCTCGCATTGCAAAGGAGTCCATGATGAAGCTGGTGAAAGCGCTTGGTGCGCTGGCCCTGTTCGGCGTCGCCCTCGGCACGACGCAGCTCGCTGCGGCGGAGACCTCGACACCGATCCAGGATCTCGTGATCGTCGAGGAGACGGCGAGCCCGGATCTCGACGCCTCCCGGATCGTGGCCCCGTATGGCGGTTACGGCTACCGGCCGTACGGTGGTTACGGCTACCGGCCGTATGGCGGTTACGGCTACCGGCCGTATGGCGGTTTCGGCTACCGGCCGTATGGCGGTTTCGGCTACCGGCCGTATGGCGGTTTCGGCTACCGGCCGTATGGCGGTTTCGGCTACCGGCCGTACGGCGGTTACGGCTACCGGCCGTACGGCGGTTACGGCTACCGGCCGGGCTTCCAGCCGTTCGGGTGGTATCAGCCGTGGCGCTCGCTCTCCTCGGCGGCTCCGGGAAGGGATATTCCCACGCCCGCGGTGAATCTCCCCGACGATCGCTGATGGCGCGCTGCTCGCAAGGCCGAGGCGTCGAGGCCCGGCCTCCGGGCCTCGGCGGCGCGGCCGCGCAGGGCCTCCGGGCGCGTGAAGTCGGAGGGGATCCTCATGGGTGGAAGAGCACGGAGTCGCGGGCGCACCGTCCTGATCGCGGCCGCCGCCGCAGTGCACCTCGGGTGCGTCGTCCTCGGGGCGCTCCACGTCGATCTGCAGAGGGCGGGGTGGCTCGGCGGGGTGATCGCCTATCATGGCGCGCTCTCCGGCGCCGACAGCGGCTACAACTTCTTCGCTCCCGCGGTCAGCGCGCTGCCCTGGGCCAGGTTCCAGGTCACCGACGCGAGCGGCGCGGCCCGCGCCGAGGTGCTGGAGTCCGGAGCCAACCACGAGGCGGATCTCCGCGTCAGGAGCATCCTCTCGCTGTTCTTGCAGGCGCAGGACGAGGCGCTGCGGCGGTCGCTCGTCGCCTCGTGGGCAGGCAAGATGTTCGCGAGGCACCCGGGCGCCACGAGCGTGGTCGTCCGGCTGGAGATCTGCGATTTGCCCCCGATGCAGGAGTACCGCGAGGGCCGCCGGCCCGCGTGGAACCTCCTCTATCGGGCGAAGCTGGTCCAGCAGTCCAGGGGGCCGGCCGCCCGGCAGAACAGCGGCGGTGAGCCGTGATCGGGCCGATCGGGATCTCCTGCAGAGCGGGGCTCTCCCGCGTCGCCTCGCGCGTCGAGCGCTTCGCGCTCGCCCCTGCGTCCGCGGAGCCGCTCGCGGCGCTCCGCATCGGCCTCGCGACCGTGCTCCTCGTCCAGGCGGCGCTCGTCGCCCCCTCGCTCTTCGAGCTCTACGGTCCAGCAGGTATCCTCCAGGGCCCGCTGCGGGAGGCCTTCGCCCAGATCGAGCTGCCGGGGATCGGCTGGCTGGCCGAGCGGCTCGGCCCGCTCGGGATCGGCGAGACATCGCTCCTCGCATGCGTCGGAGCCGTGTACGTGCTCTCCCTCGCCTCGTTGCTCTGCGGGTTCTGGACGAGGACCTCTGCCCTGCTCGCGTGGATCACCCACAGGATGCTGATGGTGACGGCGGACGCGACCGTTTACGGCGCGGATCTCTTCGCCAACATCTTTCTCTTCTATCTCGTCTGGATCCCGTCGGGCGTCGCGCTGTCCGTCGATCGATGGCTGCTCGGACCGAGCCGCGCGGCCGCCGAGCCGACGCCGGCCGCGCGGCTCGGGCTGCGCGTCGTCCAAGTGCACCTCTGCATCGCGTACCTGGCCAGCGGGCTGGAAAAGGCGTCGGGCCCGTCGTGGTGGAACGGCGAGGCGATCTGGCGCTCGGTCATGCTCCCGGAGTACCGCCAGCTCGATTTCTCCTGGTTGGCCTGGCACCCGTGGATCGCGCAGGCCGCGGGGTGGGCGGTGCTCGCCGTGGAGATCGGGTACGCATTCCTCATCTGGCCGCGGCTCACCCGGCGCGCCGTCATCGTGGCCACGGCGCTCCTGCACCTCGGGATCGCGGCGTTCATGGGGCTCGGCGTGTTCGGCGCCATCATGCCGGTGTTCACCCTCGCCGCCTTCGGCGTGCCGGCGGACCCCCGCGCCCCGTCGCCGTCGCGCGCGGCGCCGCTGCCGGACCAGCCGCGCGCGGCGGGCGGATGAGCGCGCTGGCCGCGCCCCGTCGCCGTCGCGCGCGGCCAGCGGTCGCTCTCCCTCCCGCTACGGCGACAGGGTGAGCGAGCCCTCGTCGAGCGCGATCTCGTAGTAGCCGTGATCGTTCCACTGGAGCGTGCGGCCCCCCTGCTTGAGCGTCCCGCCGCTCACCTTGACGCGCAGGTACTTGCCCGGCGGGAAGTGGGCCGGCAGCGTCCACCGCCACGTCCTGTCGCTGCCCGACGTCGTGGGCGTGACCGAGGAGAGCATCTTCTGGCCGCGCCAGTAGGCGCCGACGTTCACCACGCTGTCGATCCACACGTCGCCGAGCGCCTTGGTGTGCTGGACGTGATCGAGGAACGCCCGGAGCTGGACGGGCTGATAGGCGCCGTCGCTGCCGCCGGTGAAGCCGTGCACCAGGACGGTGCGCCACTTGTTGGCGGACCGCGCGCTCGTGACCTGATCGTCGAACATCTGCGTGGAGGCGCCGGTCGGGGGGATGTAGCAGGGCAGATTGAACGGATCGGTCGAGTCGTTCGGGCCGATCAGGGCGTTGGCCACGCCGCGATTGATAAGGAAGCGCGACCGAGCGATGTTCCCGTACACCGACGAGCCGTTCGGGGCCGCCATCGTCCACACCTTGACGCCGAACTTGCTCTCGATGAACTGCGTGGCCGCGTCCGTGTCGGCGCCGCTGTCGTTGCTCGAGTGGCTCTTCGTGTGGTTGCCGAGCTCGTGCCCGTCCGCCACGGCCCGCTGCCACACCGGGTTGTTCGATTCGCTCTTGCCGGTCTGGAGATAGAAGGTGAACGGCACGTCGAGCGCGTTCAGCTGGTCGTAGTTCTGGATCTGGCTCGAGTTCGAGTCGTCGAAGGTGTACGAGACGGCGCCCTGGAAGCCCGCCCAGTTGAGCACGACCAGGTTCCCGGGCGAGCCGGTCGGCCTCGGCACGCCGCCCCCAGGCGGGACCGGGAGCCCGGAGCTCCCGCCCGCGCTACCGCCGCCGCCGCCTGCGCCGCCACCGCCGCCTGCGCCGCCGCTGCCCCCTGCGCCGCCGGAGCCCCCTGCGCCGCCCGCGCCGCCGCTGCCGCCCGCGCCAGAGCTGGCCGAGGAGCTGCTGCTCGAAGCGCTGCTGCTGCTGCTGCTGGAGCTCGCCGAGGTCGAGCCGCCGGTCCCGCTGCCGGTGACGGACACGAGCGACGGCCTGCCGGTGCCGTTCGCGCAGAAGCCCCAGCTCGTCGTCGCTCCCGGGCCCAGCGTGCCGTTGTAGGTCTCGTTCGTGACGACGAGCTGCCCGCCCGACGACGTCGTGCGCGCGCCCCACGCGTTGCTCACCGTGGAGCCGTTGAGCGCGACGGTCATGCCCCAGGCGGTGGTGGTCGTCCGGGTCGTGTTGTTGGTCGTGTTCTTGAGGGTCACGTTCGCGCAGTACCCCGTCGACCACTGCGACTGGAGCGCGAGGTCCGCCTCGAGCACTGAGTCCGCGCTGCTGAGATCGCCCTCCAGCGATTCCATCTCGTCGCCCTCGCCGTAGGGGTCCCCGACGCACGCGAAGAGGAAGCAGGCGAGCGAGACCGAACCGTAGCCCAGCAAGCTGGTAAGACGCATAAATTTCTCCTTGGAGCGGCCAGGTGAGCCGCAAGGTAATCGGCAAAGATGCTCAAGTAAGAATCTTACGTCAGCGTTTTACGCGCGGAGCGGGTAGCCCCGCGCATTGGGGAGTATGCCCGGTAAACGGGTCTTTGATCACGATCTGCGATGGTTGGAGATATCCATGTATTCAGGACGCGCACCGAGGCTGCGATCGTCGCTGGGTGTGAGCGTGACGCGGTGTCGCCGGCAGCGGCGACTCAGGCGCGCGGGCCCCGTGTCCACGCCGCTCATGATCCGAGCATCGCGCTGTGTCAGCGCACCCTCTTGCCGACATGGGGCGTCCCATCCTTGCGGACGTAGCCGTCGGGCAGGGCTCGCAGGTCGATGTCGGGGTACTCGGCCACATCGCCGGGGACGCTCGAGCCGATCTCCAGCAGCACGGCCTCGCGATCCGAGCGGTTCTGGAGGTGGTGTCCGTCGGGATCTCCCGCGCGGAACCCGGCGCAGTCGCCCGCGCGCAGCACCTCTTCGCCCCCGTCCGTGACCAGCACCACCTCGCCTTCCAGCACCATGACGAACTCGTCTTCTGAATGGTGCCAGTGACGCTGGCTCGACCACTGGCCGGGAGGCAGGCGAAGCAGGTTGACGCCGAACTGCGTCAGCCCCGCCGCCTTGCCGAGCCGCCACCGCGCCCGCTCGCGGCACGGGGCGTCGTACGGCGCCGGGTATGCGGTGCCGAGGCGCGTCGGGGCCTGAGAGATGTCGATCTTCTTCATCGGGAGTAGCCTCCTTGTGGGCCGGATTGGCGCGAAGCTTACCGAGGAAGAGCGATCGTCGCCACCGCCGAGGCGCTCTTCAGAGCTTCGCCGCCACGAGCTGGGCGAGCTCCACCATCCGGTTGGAGAAGCCCCACTCGTTGTCGTACCAGGCGAACACCTTCGCGAAGCGATCCCCCATCACCTGCGTCAGCGTCGCGTCGAAGATCGACGAGCGAGGATCGCCCAGGTAGTCGCTGGAGACGAGCGGCTCTTCGGTGTAGCCGAGGATGCCGCGCAGCGGACCCTCGCTGGCGCGCTTCATGGCGGCATGGATCGCGTCCTTGGTGAGCGGCCGGGTGCTCTCGAACGTGAGATCCACGACGGAGACGTCCATCGTGGGCACCCGCATCGACAGCCCGTCGAACCTGCCGGCGAGCGCCGGCAGGCACTCGCTGAGCGCCTTGGCGGCGCCGGACGAGGTGGGCACGATGTTCTGCGCGGCGGCGCGGGCGCGGCGCAAGTCGCCCTTGCGGTGCGGCACGTCCAGCAGGACCTGATCGTTGGTGTAAGCGTGCGTGGTCGTCATCAGCCCGCGCTCGAGGCCGAAGGCGTCCAGCAGCACCTTGGCCACGGGGGCGAGGCAGTTGGTGGTGCAGGAGCCGCACGACAGGATGGTGTGCGCCGAGGCGTCGTACTCCTCGGTGTTGACGCCGAGCACGATCGTCGCGTCGTGGCCCTTGGCGGGGGCGCCGATGATCACCTTGCGCGCGCCGGCCGCGAGGTGCGCGGCCGCCTTGTCGCGATCGGTGAACACACCGGTGCACTCGAGCACGATGTCCACGCCGAGCTCGCGCCACGGGAGCTTGGCCGGATCCTTCTCGGCGAGCACGCGGACGGGGCGCTCGTCGATCAGCAATCGCCCCTCGGCGGCGACGGCGCGCCGCTCGGCGCGGCCGTGCACCGTGTCGTAGTTGTAGAGGTGAGCCAGCGTCTCGGGGCTCGCCATGTCGTTGAGCGCCACGAGCTCGATGTCCGGAGCGCCGCGCTGCGACAGGGCGCGCACGATGCAGCGCCCGATGCGCCCAAAGCCGTTGATCGCGATTGTCTTGCTCATTTGCGGATCTTCCTTCGTGGTTGGGGGCGGGCGGGCCGCCCCGGGCGAGGGCCGTCGCCGCGCGCCGCCTCGTCCGCGGCGGGAGGGGCGCGGAAGGCCGCGAACAGCTTGTAGGTAATGCGATCGGGGTCATCAAGATCGCGCTCGTCCAGCGCGGAGACCACCTGCGCCGCGAAGCGCCCGCGCGCGTCCACGACGCGCCGGCGCATGCGCTCCCCCGCGGCCGTCGGCGGCGCTACGTCGTCGCGACGAGCAGCTCTTCGCCGTTCACGGGCCGGAGGCCGTCGGCCCTCCCGGCGAAGTAGCGCTGGGCCAGGCTGGCCGCCGATACGTGCCGCGCGTCCTTGAAGCCGGCGTCGCGCGCGAGCGCCAGGATCTCGGGCGGCGTGAAGAAGCTGAGGAAGGGCGTGCCGGCGGCTCGCGCTCCCTTGTGCGCCCACTCGGTGGCGGGGCGCACCTCGGGCTCGACGAGCTCGAGGGGCAGCATGAACGTCAGGGCCAGCGTGGAGCCCGGCGCGAGCCCGGCGACCTGGCGCAGCGAGGCGAGGTTCGCGTCCCTGGTGAGGTACATGCTGACGCCCGCGGACGCCACCACCGCCGGCTCGGTCGCGTCGAAGCCGGCGCTCGCGAGCTGCTCCCAGAGGGAGGCGCCCGCCTCGAAGTCGACCGGCACGAGCCGCAGCCAGTCCGGGACGCCGAAGCCGAGCTCGACGAGGCGCTGCCGCTTCCAGGCCTGAGGGCCGGGCCGGTCGACCTCGAAGACCCGGAGGCGAGAGGCGATGTCCGGCCGGCGCTGGGCGAACGTGTCCAGACCGGCGCCGAGGATGACGTACTGGCGGACGCCGCGGCCCGCCTCCTCCACGACGAGGTCCTCGATGAAGCGAGCGCGGGCCACGATGGAGGCCCGGAAGCGGCTCGTGGCTCCTGGGTTCATGTCCGGACGCTGGCGCCAGCCGTCGTCCGGGGCCGCCAGCTTCAGGCCAACCTCGTCGTCGAGGACGTGCGGCGGCGCGTCGATCTGGACGTGCATGGCGCGCCACAGGGCCACGCGCACCGCCGTTGCATCTGCTCCCGTCATTGGCTTTTCAGGCATGGTGTTCCTCTCGTCTACTCTGCCGCCGCGAGCGGCGCTTGCACGCTGAGCGGACGACCGTCGGGGTCGGCGAGCAGCATCTCGAGCGCGCGCCAATGCTGCGGCTCGAACGGGCGAAGGACGGCGCCGGCGCTCGGCGGCGAGAACCGCGCGGGGTCGGCCACGGCGACCACCGGCAGGACCTGCAGCGCACGGTCGCGCGGCCGCTCCGCGACGAAGATGTAGGGACCGCCGCGGGGGTGGCGCAGGCGGCCCGAGTGGTGATCGGTCTCGAAATCGAGCTCGTAGCCGAGGCCCCGCCAGAACGCGACCGTCTTGCCCCAGTTGTGGGTCTCGATGAGCAGGCCCTCGATGCCCTCAGTCTCCATGCTTCCTCCGCTTGCGTCGCTGCTCGTCGAGGTAGGCGCGCAGCGCGGCGGCCACGATCGCCGAGAGCGACTGCTCGGTGTCGACCGCGTGATGCTTGACCTCGCGAATCAGCTCGATCGGCAGATACACGTTGAACTGCTTCACGTCGTCCGCCATGTGCAGACCATGATAGGATGCTAGCATGCTAACGTCAAGGCGATCCGGGGGCGCGACGCGAATGCGGCGACGTCTCGCGCCGTCGCGTCACGTCGAAATGGTGCTGTTTCGCGTTCCCTTGAAGGGCCGGTCCCCGCGTGCGATCCTCGCGCGGCCATGGGCAAGGTCACCGCGCTCCACATGGACACCATCACGGAGAAATCGGGTCACCAGATGACCGGAATGGCCGTGAGCGTGTGTCTCACGCCGGCCGCCCCGAGCCCGCTGCCGATCCCGTATCCCACGATGGGCACCGTCGCGGAGGGGATCATCGATCCGTGCATGCGCACCAAGATCGAGGGCGCCAAAATCCTCACCGTGGGCGGCTGCATGAAGGCCTGTCACGGCAACGAGCCCGGCACGCTGAAGGAGGTCGTCAGCCTCAACACCGGCGGCCCTTGCTTCCCCTGGCTCGGCGCGCCCAATGTGCTCATCGAGCTCGGCATGGCCGGCATCACCGGCAGCATGGGGCAGATGAACAAGTCGATCACCGTCGGCGCCGGCGCGAGCGCGAGCGGCGCGGGCGGCGGCGGCGGGGGAGGGGGCGGCGGCGGCGGCGGCGCCGGCGGGCCGGGCGGCGGCGGGCCGCAGGGCGGCAGCAACGCCGGCGGCGGCGGCGGCGGGAGCAACCAGGGCGCGGGGCCGCCCAGGCCGCCCGCAGCGCCGGGCGCCGACGGCCAGGCCGCAGCGGGGCACCCGGTCGACATCGTGACCGGCGCCATGTTCACGCCGCCGGAGACCGATTTCCTCCTGCCGGGGCCGCTGCCGGTCCGCTGGATCCGCACCTACCGCACCTCCTCGGTCCTGCGGGAGTGCGGCATCGGCCGCGGCTGGTCCCACGCCCTCGGGTGGCAGGCCGAGATCCGGGACGACCGGCTCACCCTCATCGACGAGACCCTCCGGCCCACGACCCTCGCCGTCCCGCCGAGCGACGTCGAGGTGCTGCTCCCCTTCGGACGGCGCGTGTTCTGGGACGGCGACGCGCTCGTCGTGGATCTCGACGACGGCATCCTCCGCGTCCTCCGGCGCGGGCCCGCGCCCGGCGCCTTCCGCCTCGCCGAGCTGCGCGACCGGGCCGGCAACCTCGCGGAGGTCACCTGGGACGAGCGCGAGGTCGTCCAGATCGTCGACTCGGTCGGGCGCCGCGCGTGGCTCGTCCGAGAGGGCCAGCTCAAGAGCTGGTGGGTCGCCGCGACGGGCGCGGACGGCGTGGAGCACACGAAGCGCCTCGTGACGTACGAGCTCGACACGAACGGAGACCTCGTCCGCGCCATCGACGCCGGCGGCGTGGAGACGCGGTACGCGTACGACGACGAGCATTATCTCGTCCTGGAGCAGCAGCCGGGCGGCCTCCGGTATCACTTCGTGTACGCCGACGTCTCGGGGGAGCGGCGCTGCGTGGAGACCTGGGGCGACCTCGAGGGCGCGGACGTCCTCCAGGAGATCGGCGCGCCGGAAGCCTCGATGGCGGCGCGGCCCAAGGGCCTCTTCCACATGCGCTTCGAGTACGGGCCCGGGCCTCACGAGACCACCGTCATCGACGGCCTCGGCTACAGGTTTCGCTACAAGGGAAACGCGCTCGGCCTCGTGGAGCGATATCAGGACCCGGCAGGCCAGCAAAAGGACCTGGCGTACAACGCCGTCGGCCAGGTCGTCCGCTCGACCACGTCGGACGGGACCGAGCGGAGCACCTACGACGCGAGGGGCCGGCTCGCGTCGTTCACCGACGCGATGGGCCGCTCGTTCAGCCTGAAGCGCCGCGAGGACGGCGCCATCGTCGAGGTGCGCGATCCGGCGGGCGCTCGCTATGCCTTCACGGTCGGCGATCACGGGCAGGTGCTCGAGCGCGCCGACCCGCTCGGGGCGAAGACGCGGTACGAGCACGATCGGCGCGGGCAGGTGATCGCCATCGTCGCGCCCGACGGCACGGTCGAGTCCCTCGAGCACGACGCGCACGGGAACCTCGCCGCGCGGACGCTGCCCGGCGGCGGGACGGCGCGGTACACCTACGACCTCTTCGGTCAGCTGGTCCGCGTCGAGATGCCCGGCGGCGCCGTGTACGAGCTCGATTACGACAGCCGCGGCCTGCCGGTGCGCGTCCGGGCGCCGGGCGGCGTGGTCACCGAGCGGGCGTTCAACGACGCGCGCCGCCCCGTGTCGACGCGCCATCCGGGCGGCGGCGTGTCGTCGGCGCGCTACGTCGGGCACCTCGTGGTGGAGGAGGTGCAGGCGGACGGCGCCCGGTACCGGTTCGGCTACGACGCGCGGGGGCGGCTCGCCTGGGTCAGGAACCCGGCCGGCGAGTCGCTCACCATCGAGCGGGACGCCTGCGGCCGCGTGATCCGGACGAGGACGTTCTCGGGCGTGGAGACGACCTACGAGCACGACGCGCGCGGTCGCATCGTGCGCGCCGAGGTGGCCGGGACCACGGTCCGGAAGATCGCCTATGACGCCTGCGGCGACGTGATCCGGCGGGAGGACGGCGGCGTCGTGACCACGCTCGACTACGACGACCGCGGCTTCGTCCGCCGCGGCACGCGCGGCGCGACCGAGGTGCTCCTCGAGCGCGACGCGGCGGGGCGCATCGTGCGCGAGGAGCAGCGGGTCGGGGGCTGGCAGTACCGGGTGGAGCGGGCGTTCAACGCGAAGGGCTGGGCCACCGCGAAGCGCTACTCGACGGGCTGGCAGGTCCAGATGGGCCGCGGGCCGAGCAGCGATGTCGAGTCCATCACGGTCGAGTCGGCGGCCGGCGTCGAGCGGATCCTGCGCGAGGTCGACGCGCTCGGAAAGGAGACGGCGCGCGTCCGCGAGGGCGGGTACGCGATCCGCACGGAGCGCGACGCAGAGGGGCGCCCGGTCGCCACGGCGCTGGAGGATGCCGCGGGGAAGCCCGTGCGCGCGCGCCGCTACGTCTGGAGCAAGACCGGCCCGATCGAGCAGATCATCGACAGCGTCTCGGGCGTGCGCGCGTACGAGCTCGACGTGTTCGGACGGCCGCTCTCGGTGAACGGCCTCGGGGCCCAGGAGCAGATCCGGTACGATCCGAACGGCACCCCGCTGCGCTCCGGCGAGGATCGCGTGGGGCCGGGCGGTCGCCTGCTCCGCGCGGCCGGCGTCGCCTTCACCTGGGACGCGCAGGGGCGGCTCGCGTCGCGCGAGCCCGAGGGCTCCGCGGGCTGGGCCTACGAGTACGATGGGCTCGACGCGCTCGCGCGCGCGACGCGGAGCGACGGGCTCGTCGTCCAGTACCACGTCGACGCGTTCAACCGGCGGCTCGGCGAGGTGCGGAGCGACGGGGTGAGCACGTGGTTCGGCTGGGACGACCAGACCCAGGTCGAGGAGGTGAGCAGCGGCGGGGCGTCGGTGCGGCGGGTGTTCGCCGACGACGAGATCACCCCGCTGCTGGAGGGCAGCGCCGCGGGCGCGTGGAGGAGCGTCGTCACCGACGCGACCGCGACGCCCTGGCTGATGGTCGACCCGACCGGCGCCGCGACAGGCCAGGATCTGGGCGCGTTCGGCGGGGTCACCCGGCAGGAGGGGCCGTTCACGGCGATCCGGTTCGCCGGGCAGCGCCATGACGAGCTCACGGGGCTCACCTACCACCGCGCCAGGTACTACGCCCAGGAGCTCGGCACCTTCACCACGCCGGACCCGCTCTGGATCGACGCCTCGATGTTCGAGCTGGCGTTCGTGCCCAACGTCACGCTGTGGGTCGATCCGCTCGGCCTCGTCATCCTGCTCTTGAGCGACGACCCGAAATGCGTGAACGGCGCGAACGCGCGCGCGCGCGCCACGGGACATCACATCGTGCACTATCACCAGCTCGGAAATCCGAGGGCGCTTGCCGGCGAGAGCGATCTATACATCTACGGGCACGGAGCGCCGGGGATGATCCTTTACGCGAATCCGAGCGGCAGGTTCACGGGATCGACGATGACCGGCCACCAGCTCGCAAGCAGCATCCGGAACTCCGGCTTCACGGGCAGCAGGATCCACATGACGGTCTGCCACGGCGGCACCGATCCCCCCGGCCGGCCGGGGGGATCGACGGCCCAGTCGGTGGCGGACGCGACCGGCGCGACCACGGTGGCCTGCGTCGGCGACATTATGGACGACCACCCCACGATCCCGGGCGTCACGATCGCCGGCCCGGGCGGCTCGATGCAGCCCTTCACCCGCCGCCCCTGATCTCGAGGTATCAATGCCGACCGTTTGCGCTAGCCTATCCACGCCGCTCTCATCGTCCCAAGATGATCTCGTGTTCTGCGCCGCGTTCGCGCTCGCCTGGGATCGGCTGCGGGCGAGGTTCGGCCCGATCCGCATGGATCCCCAGCCGGCGCTGGCCGACGCGCTGAACGCGACGACGCTCGAGGCCGAGGTGGTGGACCCGGCGTGGAGCGTGTCGGGCGCCGGGTTCGGCGGGGAGGGCGTCGTGGAGGCCCTGCGGGCCGAGCTCTTCTCGAAGTTCCCTGACGCGAAGCCGCAGTACCTGCCGGAGGAGGTGCCTGCCGACGCGCTGGTGGCCTATGGCTACCTGAGCAAGGTCCTGAAGTTCGAGACGAAGTTCGCGGTGCGGGAAGGGACGTTCAAGGACTCGCGGGTCCGCGCCTTCGGGCTGGACGGCAACCCGTCCGGCGCGGACCCGGCGCGCAGGTCGCAGGTCGTCGTGCACGACTGGGTGGCACCGGGGGATTTCGTGATCGAGCTCGTCGCGGACGATCCGGACAGCCGCGTGGTCGTCGCGCAGATGGCGCCGGCGGAGACGCTGGCGGCGACGGTGGCCGGGGCGCTGGGCAGGCTCGACCGGCTCCGCGGCGATGCACGGCAGCTGGCCGAGGACGAGCCGCTCGTGATTCCGAGGCTGAGGCTCGATCTGGAGGAGCGCTTCAGGGAGCTCGAGGGGCGGCCCTTGATCGGCGAGGAGCTGAGCGGGGTGCGCTTCGACGAGGCGAAGCAGCGGGTGCAGTTCCACCTGAACGAGGGGGGCGCCGGAGCGACGGCGGAAGCGATCCTGGGTTCGTACGGGCCGCCGCCTCGGTCGTTCTGGGTAACGGCGCCGTTCCTGGTGCTGCTCCAGCGGCGCGGGGCGAGCGCGCCCTACCTGGCGGCGTGGGTGGAGAGCACGGCCTGGATGGAGGTGCTCGGCCCGGTGCCGCCGCCGCCGCCGGGGTGGGGGTCGCCTACGGGGTTCGGGGCGCCGCCGGGGTTCGGGTCGCCGCCGGGGTTCGGGCCGCCGCCGGGGTTCGGGCCGCCGCCGTCCGGCGCGGCGTGACGGCGCCGGCCGCCGGGGCGCCGCGGCGGCGGCACGGCGCGAGCCTGGCGAGGCGCTGTCACGAGGCCGGCGGCATCGTGCCCTTCGTCGCCGACAGCCCGGCGATGAGCCTCTCGACGACCACCCGGCGCCAGAGCGCTTGACAAACTGAACCGGTTTTGTTCTCCTACGCTCCTACAACGCACCACAGCTCGCGCCCAACGCCGCGGCCCCGGACAGCCGTGCCCGGCGCCAGCGCGTATCGCCCCCGCAGCATCACTGGGCGCCTCGATCGCGGAGACCGGTGATCCACCCTCCCGGACGCGGGGCCGCGCGGACCAGCTCGTGGGCGACAAGGAGCCATTCATGCGAAAACCTTTGTTCTTGGGCCTTGGCGCATCAGGTATCCTCGCTCTTCTCCTGATGGGGCTCGGGTGCGATTCATCGAGCGGGTCCTCCTCCGGCACGGGGGGCGACGGCGGCTCCGGCGGCCAGAGCGCGACGAGCAGCGGGAGCGGCGCCGGCGGCGCCAGCGCCTCGACCGGCTCCGGCGGCGCGGCGGACGGCGGGGGCGGCGCGGGCACCGGGGGCGACGCGGCGGGCACCGGGGGCGACGCGGCGGGCACCGGCGGCTCGGGCGGCGGCGCGACGCCGGCGCCGGCCTGGGACTGGACCGGCATCGTCGGCACGGGACAGAGCCTGTCGGTCGGCGCGGAGGCGAACCCGCCCCTCGGGACGCGGCAGCGCTTCGGCAACCTCAAGCTGTCCCTCGGGAACGCGAGCGTGCCCCCGTTCGATCCGGAGAGCAGCGCCCTCTCCCTGGTGCCGCTCGTCGAGCCCATCCGCCCGTTCGCGACGACGTACCCCAGCGCCTACCCGAAGAACCTCTACGGCGAGACGCCGCACACGGCGATGGCCGATCAGATCTCGACGCTGGCGAAGGCCGCGATGATCGGCGACCACGTCACGGTGCACACGGTCGTCGGCGAGAGCGGGCAGCCGATGACCGTCCTCCGGAAGGGCGCCACCGAGGTGGTCAGCGGCGACACGACCATGGGCCGCGCCTACGCGGCGACGCTGTTCGAGGCCGAGGCGATCGCGAAGCTCGCCAGCAAGGCCGGCAAGACGTTCGGCGTCGGCGCGATCATCATCACGCACGGCGAGTCCGACGCCGGCAGCCCGACCTACGAGGACGATCTGGTCAAGCTGTGGTCCGACTACAACCAGGATATCCCGCCGCTCACCGGGCAGACGCGGAGCATCCCGATGCTCGTATCCCAGCAGCACTCGGTGCACCTCGAGGTGGGCTCGCGGTCGACGTCGACCCTGGCGCAGTGGCACGTGGGCGTGAGCCACCCGGGAGACATCCTCTGCTCGGGTCCGAAGTACCAGTATCCGTACGCGAACGATCACATCCATCTCAACGCGAACGGGTACCAGCAGCTCGGCGAGAAATACGGCCAGGTCTACTTCGAGAAGGTCGTCCTCGGGAAGGACTGGCAGCCGCTCCAGCCGACGCGGGTCGAGCGCAACGGTAACGTCGTCACCGTGCGCTTCCACGTCCCGGTGCCGCCCCTCGTGTGGGACACGGCGCTGCCGTCTCCCCACCAGACGGCGCTCACCGAGTGGGCGCAAGGCCGCGGCTTCGAGCTCTGGAGCGGCAACACCCGGATCGAGATCAGCGGCGTCGAGATCGACGGCGACGCGGTCAAAATCACGGCGCGGAACCTCCCCGCTTCCGGCGTGATGGTCGGCTACGCGGCGACGACCGACGGCGAAGCGAACGCGATGCCGGGCGGCACGACGCGCTGGGGTCAGCTGCGCGACTCGGACCCGTTCGTCGGCTCGGTCACGGGCAAGGCCCAGCCGAACTACAGCGTGGCGTTCGAGATGAGCGTCCCCTGAAGGTCGAGATCCGCGTCTCCTGAAGAAGCGCGCCGCCGCGCCAAGGCGAGCCGCTCAGAAGCCGATCCTGTCCACGGCGGCTCGCGCGCTGGTCGTCGCGGCAGGCCCTGGCTTCGGCGGAGCGGCTCGCCTGGCCGTCACGGGCGCAGGCAGGGCAGGGGACGGCGCGAGAGAGGCGGTCGGGCGCGAGGGCGGCGTCGAGGGCGGAGCGCTGGTCGGTGCTGGCTGGGGCTCCTCTGCGCGTCGCGCGAGCGGCGTGACCTGGGTAGGCAGCGGCGGCTCGGACGGCGCGGCCTGGGCACGCAGCGGCGGCTCGGACGGCGCGGCCTGGGCAGGCAGCGGCGGCTCGGGCGGCGTGGCCTGGTGCCCGGGCGCGTCGAGCGAGGCCGAGCGTTCGGCGGCGGGCGATCCCTGCGCCTGGAGGTCACCCTGCTTGAAGAAGACGGTGAGCCCGAGCGCCGCAGCCCCCGCGAGCGCGGCGCCTGCCGCGAGCCGGAACCCGGCGCGGCCTCGTCCGGCACGCGGGCGCGGCAGGACGAGCTCGCGGAACGTCCGCGCCTGGCCACCGCTGTGCGGCGGCCCCGCGCTGTCGGGGACCTGCGTCTGCGCCGCCCATGCTGCCGGCGGGAACGGCTGCGGCCACTGCATCGGCGCGGCGAGCCCGCCGGCCGCGAGCGTCGGAGCGAGCGCGAGACCGAAGAGCGCCTGATCGAGCGCGCCGGCCATCTCTCTGGCCGACCCGAACCGCGCCGCCGGATCGCGCTGCAGCGCCCTCGTGACCCAGGCGTCGAAGGCGTGCGGCACCTCCCGTCTCATGACGCTGGGGAGGGTGAACACGCCGGCGTGAATGGCCACGGAGAGCGCGCCCAGCGTCTCTCCTGCGAACGGCACCCGGCCGGTGATGGCGTAGTACCCGACGACGCCGAGCGCCCACAGATCCGCGCGAAAGTCGACGTGCTTGGCGCTGAGGAGCTGCTCCGGGCTCATGTAAAGAGGCGTTCCGAACGAGCTCCCCGTCGACGTCATGTCCTGATCGCAGCTCACCGGCTGCTTGGCCACGCCGAAGTCCAGCACCTTGACGAAGAGCTCGCCCTCGCCCTCGAGATCGGTGAGGAAGATGTTCTCCGGCTTGATGTCGCGGTGGACGATGCCGAGCTGGTGCGCGCGCCCCAGCGCCCTGGCGACCTGCCTCACGATGCACGCGAGCTCGTGCAGCGACATGGGGCCGAGGCGATGAATACGGCTCTTCAGATCTTCGCCCTCGAGCAGCTCCATGACGATGTACGGCACCCCCGCCTCCGTCACACCCCGATCGAACACCTGGGCGACATGGGGGCTCTTGAGCTGCGCCGCCGTCATCGCCTCGCGCCGGAAGCGCTCGGCGAACGCGGCGCTCTGCGCGATCTCCGGGGCCATGAACTTCACGGCGACCTGCGACCCGAGGGAGAGGTGGTCGGCTACCCAGACGCTCCCCATCCCTCCTTGTCCGAGCGGCCTCACGAGCCGAAGCTTGGGCGTAACCAGATGTCCGGAGTTCACGAGCCACCCCTCTGCGGGTCACGCGCCGCGTTTGATGATGGTGAACGAGCTCAGGTTAGGACGGCAAGACCGATAGTCAAGTTGTTCAGTTTATCGGCGCGCGCGAGCCGCGTTCCCGTGTGCGCGAGCTGCTTTTGCTTGAACGTTCGTGTCGCTGCGCGGAACCGCGCGTGAAGTGCGCCGCTGCCCGCCCGATGACCGGCTGCGCCTGAGACATATCGAGGCCTCGCGCGCGGCCATGTGTTCAGACGAGAGGCGCGTGGCCCTGCGTCGCTCTGGCGCTCCGCGCGGGCCCGCGCGTCGGCGCCGGGGGGGTTCCCCTGTGCGGTCCTGGAGCTTCTCTGCGAACGCTGCCCGAATCCTCTCGACCATCATGCGCCCTTGACAAGACAGACCTGTCTGTCTTAAATGCGGGCGTGAGCGACGCCCGGAGCCACATCCTCGAGGTCGCGGAGCGCCTCTTTTACGCGGAGGGCTACCGCGCCGTCGGCGTCGATCGCTTGATCGCCGAGGCGGGCGTCGCCAAGGCCACCTTTTATCGCCACTTCCGGACCAAGGACGAGCTGCTCGTGGCGGTGCTCGACGCCCGCGACGCGCGCTTCCGCGCGTGGCTGGCCGGGCGCGTCGAGGCCCTCGCGAGCGACCCGCTGGATCGGCCGCTCGCGGTCTTCGACGCGCTCTCCGAGCGGTTCGCCGCGAACGACTTCCGCGGGTGCGCGTTCCTCAACACGATGGTCGAGGTCGCGAGCCGGAGCCACCCCGCCCACGAGGCGTCGCAGCGCCACAAGCAGCGTCTCATCGACTATCTCGAGGGGCTCCTGCGCGAGGCCGGCGCGCCGGACGCCGCCGCGCTGGCGCCGCAGCTCCTGCTTCTGATCGACGGCGCGACGGTCACTGCCGTCCGCGAGGGGGGACCGGGCGCGGCCGCGCGCGCGCGTTCCCTCGCCGAGGTGCTCCTCGCCACCGCGCGGCCAAGGAGGCGACGACGATGAACCAGATCCCGTGTGTCCCGAGCATGTCGGTTCGGCATGCCGAGCAGCCCTCGAGCCCTCGCCGCGCCGGCGCGGAGCCCCGCACCGGCCAGCGGTCGGCGCGCCCCCCGCGGACGCCGCCGGCGCGCGGGGCCGCCCTCGCCGCGCCGCTGCTCGCGCTCTTGCTGACCGCGTGCGCGCCGGCGAACCGCGCCGACGCCAGCGCCCCGCCGGCCGCCGCATCGGCCGGCGCCGAGCCGGCGGCCGCCGCCGACGCATCGAGCGGCCGCCTCCAGTGGCGCGGCGGTCCGACGGCGATCCTCGAGCGCGACGGGCTCCGGCTCCTCACCGATCCCGTCCTCGGGCCGCGCGGGCCTGCCGTGTTCGTCCTCCCGAAGCACCCGTCGACCGGCGTCGAGAACGCGCCGGTCGCCCGCTACACGGATCCTCCCGCCGAGCCGCTCGGGCGACTCGACGTCATCCTCCTCAGCCACAACCACGCCGACCACTTCGACGCGGTCGCGAGGGAGACCCTCCCGAAGGACGTCACCTTCGTCCTCCCGCCCGACGCGGCCGACGCCGCGCGCGCCGCGGGGTTCACCAGGCTGACGCCGCTCGACTGGGACGGCGAGACGGTCATCCCGACCCGCGCCGGCCGCCTCCGGATCCTCGCCGTCCCGGCGAACCATTCCCACGATGCGGCGCTCGACGCGACGCTCGGGAAGGGCAATGGGTATGTGCTGCGCTGGGAGGGCGCGACGCCTTATTCGATCTACTGGACCGGCGATTCGGTCTTCACCGAGCCCATGCGCGCGGTGGCGGCCCGGTTCGCGCCCATCGACCTGTGGCTGCCGCACCTCGGCGCGGTCGGCGTCGACGGCGCGCGCGGCCTCCGCACGATGGACGCCGAGGAGGCCGTCGCCGCCGCCGCGCTCCTCCGCCCGCGCCACGTGATCCCGATCCACCACACCACCTTTGGCCATTACCGCGAGCCGGTCACGGCGTTCGTTCAGCGCGCCGCGACGAAGCGCCTGCCCGCGCACATCCACGTTCCGACCGACGGCGCGTGGATGCCCCTCCCGCGCTGATCCAGCTTCGGCGCGCCCGCGGCGCCGCGTCGCGGCTCGCCGGGCGGCGAGCGGGCTCTGCCGCTCGCCGTCCGTGCGACGCGCGTGCGCATGATACGATGAGGCCGTGCGCACGTTGTCTCGCCTCGCGCTCCTCGCCGCCGCGGCGCTCGCGGCCTGTGCTCCTCCTGCGCCGCCGGCGATGCCCCTGTCCGACGCCCCCGCCGCCGAGGAGCCCGCGCCCGGGGCCGCGGCGGTGCCCGGCGCCGCGGAGAGCCCCGCGGCCCCGGAGAGCCCGGAGCAGAGGGCGGCGCGCCTGCGCGCGGCGGCGATCCTCGTCGACGGCCACAACGGGATCCCGTCTCCGGTCGTCGGCGGCGCGTTCGATGCCACCAACCTGAGCCGCGAGGCCGCGCGCGCCGATCTCGAAAGGCTCAAGGCGGCCGGCGTCGCCGGCGAGCTCTTTCCGATCCACGTCGGCGCGCTCTCGGGGCAGCAGGCCGGCCTGCGCGGCGGCGCCGCGCGCCGCGCGCTCGATCTCATCGACGGGATCCACCGGCAGATCGAGCGCCACGGCGCCGATCTGGTGCTCGCCAGGAGCGCTCGGGACGTGCGGCGCGCGAAGCGCGAGGGCCGGGTCGCCGCGCTCATGGGCATCGAGGGGGGACACGCCATCGAGAACTCCCTGTCTGCGCTGCGCTCGTTTCATCGCCTCGGCGTCCGCTACATGGCCCTCACGCACCTCAGCACGAACGACTGGGCGGACTCCGCGGGCGCCGCCCTCGAGCCCGCGAACGCGCGCCACCGCGGCCTCTCGCCCTTCGGCGAGGAGGTGGTGCGCGAAATGCAGCGGATTGGCATGCTCGTCGACGTCTCGCACGCGTCCGAGGCCACGTTCCGGGCCGCCCTGCGCGTGGCGAAGGCGCCGATCCTCGCTTCTTCCTCGGTCCGCGCAGAGGCCCACCACCGCCGACGCCTCGGCGACGACCTGCTGCGCGCGCTCGCGACGAACGGCGGTGTCGCCATGGTAAACTTCTGGGCCCTCTTCCTCGACGAGGCGTATGCGGAGCAGGCAGGGCGGTTTCTGCGGAAGCACGGGGCGCGCCTCAAGGAGCTGAGCGAGCGCGCCCCGGGCGACGCGGCGAGCGCCCGCGGCGAGATCGAGAAGCTCAGGGCCCAGGAAGCGCCGATCCAGCTGCCGTCGAGCGCGCGGATCGCCGACCACATCGACGATCTGGTGAAGATCGCCGGGATCGACCACGTGGCGCTCGGCTCGGATTTCGACGTCGATGGCGCGCTCCCGGGCGGGCTCGCCGGCATCGACGGGCGCTCGACGATGACGCTGGAGCTCGTCCGGCGGGGCTATTCGGACGAGGACATCCTCAAGCTCCTGGGCGGCAACTTCCTGCGGATCTTCGAGCAGGCCGAGGCCTATGCGGCCTCGACCGAGACCTCGCTCTCCGGCGACGGCAGCACGCGGCAGCTCACCGCGGCGGAGCTGCCGGCGGCGGAGCCGGCGGGCGTGGTGGATCCGAGGCCGCTCTTGCCGCCTCCTGGCCCGCCGCCCCCGGCGCCCGCCCTGGGCCCGAAGGCCGCGAAGCCGCCGAGCCCGCCGGCCCCCCCAGGAGGCATGGACCTCATCATGGCGCGTTGAGCGCGTTCAGGGCCCGTGCCGCTGCCGCTCGAGCCAGTTGTCGGGCCAGGGATCCGGAGCGAGAGTTCAACGCCAAGGCGGATGCGCCGGTCAAGACCGGCATGAGGGAGCAGGTGAGCAACGAGGAGCAGCACCAGCAAATCGAGCAAGTCCTGCCCCGGGAGGAGTCCACCCCCGGGAAGGCCAACCCTTGCGCAGCGTGGGGCGACCTGCGAGGCGAAGCGTAGGGGGACGAGTGCGCGGGCCGGGCGATAGAGCCCCGAAACGTTGAAATTTCGAGGGGGCCGACACGCTCGTCTTTCGTGGAAGGCCACGGTGGAGACCCGAACAAAGTGGACCTGGGCCGCCCATCCCCTCCGGGGTCGAAGAGTTCGGCACGCGCACACACGCCTCATGCACGGGAACCGGGAGACCTCGAAGGAGCCGCGTCGCCGGTGGTGGGCAGCGGACAGCCACGGGAAGGCACAACGCCGCACTCCGTGGTGCCGTACTTCGAGGAGTCGGACGGGGGCATGGTACCGGAGAAGCTGACGAAGACGCGGGTAACGCCCGTCGAGTCGGTGGAGGGACGGCCCACGGCCGAGGGGAAATCCGCAGCACGAAACGCGCCCCGGGCTCAGGACCGGCAAGGCGCGCCCACGCAAGTGGTGCGGATCGGACAGCGAGCGAAGGAGAAGAAAGGGGAGCGGTTCGACAACCTGCTGAGCGCGATCAAGGCGCCGGTGCTGAAGGAGGCGTACGAGCGCCTGCGCAAGCGGGCGGCGCCCGGCGTGGACGGGGTCACATGGGAAGAGTACGGCGAGCACCTCGACGCTCGGCTGCTCGACCTTCAAGATCGCGTCCATCGCGGCAGCTACCACCCGCAGCCGGTGCGGCGCGTGCACATCCCGAAGGGCGATGGGCGTACGCGACCGCTCGGCATCCCAGCGCTGGAGGACAAGCTCGTCCAGCAGGCGGTGCGGATGGTGCTGGAGCCGATCTACGAGCAGGCGTTCGTGGGGTTCTCGTATGGCTTCCGGCCCGGCCGGGGGCCGCACGACGCCCTGAACGCGCTCGCTGAGGCCATCAGCCGGAAGACGAGCTGGGTGCTCGATGCAGACATCCGATCGTTCTACGACACCATCGATCACGGGTGGATGCAGAAGTTCCTCGAGCACCGGATCGGGGACAGGCGCATGGTGCGGCTGCTGATGAAGTGGCTGCACGCGGGCGTCATGGAGGAAGGCGAGCTGCGCGAGGTGAAGGAAGGGACGCCGCAGGGAGGGGTCATCAGCCCGCTGCTTGCGAACGTCTACCTTCACTACGCGTTCGATCTGTGGGCCAACCAGTGGAGGAAGCGGCATGCGCGCGGTGAGGTGTACATCGTGCGCTACGCCGACGATTTCGCGGTGACCTTCCAGTACGAGCAGGACGCGCGCGCGATGCGGGAGGCCCTGGCCTCTCGTCTCGCGAAGTTCGGCCTGGAGCTGCACCCGGAGAAGACCCGGGTGATTCGGTTCGGGAGATTCGCCCGGCAGGACGCCGAGCGCGACGGGCGCACACGCCCCGAGACGTTCGACTTCCTGGGGTTCACGCACATCGCCGGCGTGAGTCGGCGAGGCGAGTTCCAGCTGAAGCGTCGTACCTCGCGGAAGAAACGGAACGCGAAGCTGGCGAGCCTGCGCGAAGAGATGCGCGAGCGTCGGCATGAGCCCGTGCGAGCCCAGCACGCATGGCTCTCCAGCGTGCTCGAAGGGCACTTCCGGTACTACGGGGTGCCCACCAACTACCCGGCGCTGCAGCAGTTTCGGGAGCGCGTGCGCGCAAGCTGGCACCGCCAGCTTCAGCGGAGGAGCCAGCGCGCGCACTGGTCCCGGCAGCAACGAAGGGGGTTCGAGCAGCGGTTCCCTCTCCCGCAGCCCCGCATCCATCATCCCTGGCCGGCTCTACCGCGAGCCAGTCCGTCGACCCGAGGTGGGAGCCCGGTGCGGGAAATCCGCTCGCCGGGCTCTGTCCGGGGGGCGGTCCGGGTTGACCGAAGGTAGGTCAGCACGGGCCGTCCCTACCGGGACCAAAGGCGCAAAACAACAATGTTATTTTTTTGCGCCTTTGTGGCCCTGGCGCCTTTGCGTTGAGATCTCTCTCCTCGCGCGGGGCAGACTCCTGGCGGGTTTTCCGACCCGCGGTATCAGGAGGCGCTCTGCTTCCCTCGCGCTCCAGAGCTGCTCGGCTCGTGCCGGGCGGTGGCCTCCGTCTCGAGGCGATGCAGGTGCTGCTCCTCGGCGCGGAGATCCGCGCGCATCGCGGCGACGTTCCTCGGGAGCTGGTCGAGCGGGGCCGGGACCTGATCGTCGGGGCCGAGCCGGCGCAGCCGCTCCTCGGTCTCGTCGAGGTAGGCGCCGGCTCGCCGGTGCGCCGCGCGCGCGGCGGCGAGGAACTGAAAGCGCCACGAGGACGAGGACGCGGCGCGCTGGGCGCTGCCGAGCCACGCCTTCATCGCCGTGAGCTGGGCCGCGCCCCCGCGGATCGCCGCGAAGATCGCGTCGAGGTAGTCGGCGCCCGGCGGATCGGAGCTCACGGCCCCGCGCCCCGGGCGCGAGGGCCCGCCGCCGGCGCCGCGCCGCTCGGGCCGGCCACCTCCGGACGAGCGGGCTCGCTGCGGCCGCGAGGCCGGCGGCCCGCGCCGAGGTCGTGTCGCCGAGGTGCATTCGGGAGGGTCATCGTTCCATCGAGCGTGCGGGCGCCTCCAGGCGCAGAGCAACTCTAACGAGTTCTCCTCGACCGCGCGAGCGTCAAGCCCCGCCGCGGCTCCCAGGGCGCCCGCGCCGGGCCCGCGGCGACGATTGCCCGGGGCAGCGAGCCCGAGCGGCGGCCGCGCGTGTGGGCTGGAGGAGGAGAGCGGGAGAGCCCCCGAGCGCGAAAAGGGGTTGCCCGGGACGGGAGATTCGACGATGGTTTGCGCCGTGAGCCAGGATCCCGCCGCGTCGCGTCCGCCGTTGCCGCCCTTCACCGCCGAGACCGCCGCCCGGAAAGCGCGGCTGGCCGAGGACGCCTGGAACAGCCGGGAGCCCGCGCGCGTGGCCCTGGCGTACACCGTCGATAGCCGCTGGCGGAACCGGGCCGAGTTCTTCCAGGGCAGGGAGGCGATCGAGGCGTTCCTGCACCGCAAGTGGCAGCGGGAGCTGGACTATCGCCTGATCAAGGAGGTCTGGGCGTTCACGGGCGACCGGATCGCGGTGCGCTTCGCCTACGAATGGCACGACGACAGCGGCACTTGGTACCGGTCCCATGGCAACGAGCAATGGGAGTTCGACGCACATGGGTTGATGCGGCGGCGCGAGGCGAGCATCAATGACGTGCGCATCGCGGCGGAGGACCGGAAGTTCCACTGGCCGCTCGGGCGCCGTCCGGACGATCATCCGGGGCTGACCGAGCTCGGGTTGTAGGGAGGGCCGCCGATGTCCACCTCTCCGAACAAGCCCGAGATCGCCACGGCCTACGATCGCTGGTCCGCGACGTACGACAACGACCCCAACCGGACCCGCGAGCTCTCGGCTGCCGTCCTCCGGGAGCGGGGCCTGGCGCTCGCCGGCCGCGACGTGATCGAGATCGGCTGCGGCACCGGGCTCAACACGCAGTGGCTCGCCGAGCGCGCGGGGAGCGTCCTCGCGCTGGATTTCTCCGAAGGGATGCTGCGGCAGGCGAGGGCGCGCGTGGGCTCCCCGCGCGTCCGGTTCGCGCAGCACGACATCCGCTCTCCCTGGCCGTCCGCTTCCGGCTCGTCCGACGTGGTGATTGCCATGCTCGTGCTGGAGCACATCGAGCATGTCGACGCGATCTTCGCCGAGGCCGCGCGCGCCCTGCGGCCTGGCGGCGAGCTCTTCCTGTGCGAGCTGCACCCCATGCGGCAGCTGCGCGGAGGTCAGGCCAACTTCGTCAACCGGGAGACGGGCGAGCCCGAGCGCGTGCCCGCGTTCCTGCACGACGTCTCCGAGTACGTGAATGCGGGCCTGTCGTCCGGGTACGAGCTCGTCCACCTGGGCGAGTGGCGCGACGCAGAGGCCGCCAGGAACGACCCGCCTCGGCTCCTGTCCGTTCACCTCCGGCTCCGGGCAACCTCTCCGTCCTGAGCGAACTCAACCCTCGGGCTCGCGCTCACTGCATTGCGAGCTCGCGTCGGGGTTTGCCATGCGAAGCGAGGAAGAGCGCGAACCGCTGGCGGTGTGATCTGAAATACCGTCGTTGAGCGCTGGAATGCATCCTGAGGTTCTGGCATGCTCGCCGTGTTTCATCAGACCACTCGAGGGAGATTGCGATGAAGCTCTATTACAACCCGCGGAGCCGCGCGGCGATCACCAGGTGGATGCTGGACGAGTGCGGCGCCACGTACGACCTCGTGCCCATCGACTTCGAGAAGCGGGAGCACAAGGCGCCGGAGTTCTTGAAGATCAACCCGGCTGGCAAGCTGCCTGCGCTGGTGGACGGCGACGCCAAGCTCTTCGAGAACGCGGCGATCTGTCTGTATCTGGCGGACAAGTTCCCGGAGGCCCGGCTGGCGCCCCCCATCGGCTCGCCGCAGCGGGGGCGTTATCTGTCGCTGATGGTCTACTCGACCTCGCAGCTCGAGCCGGCGATGGGCGATCTTCTGATGAAGGTCGAGACGACGCCGCAGCGGGGGTGGACGAATTTCGAGACGGCCATGGACGTCGTCGAGGGCGAGCTCGGGGACGGTCCGTACCTGTTCGGCGACTGGTTCACCGCGGCCGACGTGATGATCGGCTCGATGTTCATCTGGAAGCGCCTGTGGGGCGGGCCGCCGGGTCGGCCCAAGCTGGAGGCCTACGTGGACCGCTTGATGGCGCGTCCGCACATGAAGATCTTCAAGTAGGCCGCCCGCCCGTCGCCGTCCTCGCGGCCGCCGCCCTCGCAGCGCGGCGCCTCACGCCCGGATCACGGCCACCGTCTTCCCGAAGCGGGTCTTCGCCTCTTCGCGCCGCGTTCTCTCCGCGACCGGAGGTTGCCCGCTCCGCTGGTCGAAGATCACCAGCCATCCCCGATCGAGCCCGAGCCCTGCCAGATAGCCGTCGAGCTGCTCCAGCCCTTCCTTCAGCGGATCAGGCCGATCATCTCGCCATACCTTGAGCTCGATCCCCAGGATCTCCCCTCCGTAGCGCACGCACAGGTCCATCCGGCCTCTGCCGATCGCGTACTCCCGTTCGATCGACCCGCCGCCGTTCACCACCCGGTGCAGGAAGGCCATCAGCGCCAGGTGTGGCGCGACCTCATGGTAGGGGGCGGCGCCCATCAGCGGCTCGCCGTGCTGCCGCCAGAACGCGACGAAGGCCTCCAGGAGCCGCTCAGCGGAGAGCTTCCCCTCCGCGGTCAGCCACGTGGGCGTGATCGCGGGCAGCCCGGCGCGGACCGGGAAGGCCAGCTCGCGCACGATGATCTCGCGGTAGATCGGGTTGGCCACGTCGAGCCCGCCCTCCTGGGTCATCCGGACCAGCCCGAGGTCGACGGCGAAACGCACGTCGTCTGCGCGCACCTCGGGCAGCTTGGTGCCGGCGAGCATCGGCTCGATGAGCGCCCGGATGCGTGGCTCGCGCAGGCGATCCACCAGGCTGTCCAGATGCGTATCCTGCCGTTCGATCAGGAGGTCCCGGGCCCGGTCCACCAGGGCCGAGGTGATCGGCTGGGCCCGGTCCTCGACGAGCACGTCGACGACCTGCTGCGCGAGCGCGTTCACGAGCCAGGGCTGCCCCTGCGTCAGCGCGAACGCCCGGTCGATCGCCTCCGGCAGGAACTCCTGTCCCGTGTCGACCGTGTGCTGAGCATACAGCGCCGCGATCTGCTCGCGCGTGAACTCCTCCAGCGTCAGCGACTCCACCTTGATGTTGAAGGGGCTCGACGTGCCGAGTCGAGCCGGGTCGCCGCCGCTCGCCACCTTGTAGTCCCGCACGTCGCGCAGCCCGCAGAGCGCCACGGACCAGGGGAAGTCCCGGGGCCGTTCGGCGTAGCCGGCGCGGAGCTGGCGGAGCACCGATCGCAGGCTCTCGCCCTCCAGCGCGTCGATCTCGTCGAAGAACAGGACGAGCGGCAGCGGGCACGCCTGGGCCCACGCGGCGAGGCCCGTGCCGAGCAGCGACAGCACCGGCGCCTCGGGCCAGGGCTGCGGCGGCTGGAACTCCGGGGCGAGGGCGCGCGCCGCGCGCAGCCGGATGGCGTTCAGGAGCGCGAGCTGCGCTTGCTCCACGTCGTCGCCGGCCGGCTGCCCTTCCTCGCAGGTGAAGTACAGCGCAGCGTAGCGTCCCTCGGCGGTGAGCTCGTCGGCGAGCGCGCGCAGCGTCGTGGTTTTGCCCATCTGCCGCGGCGCGTGCACGACGAAGTACGCTCCCCGCTCGATCAGCCGCCGCGCCTGGGGCAGCCGCTCGGCCGCTGGCAGCATGTAGTGCCACTCCGGCTTGCACGGCCCGGCGGTGTTGAAGAAGCGCATGCCGGGACCTTGGACCGGGGCCGCCGCCGCCGTCAACCGACCGGGCGCCGCCGAGGGCAACTCGCGATCTCCGGGCTCATCCCGTCGAGCTGCGCAGCGCTTCCCCCCGCGTCGCCGGGAGCTCATCGCGTCGTCGCCGGCATCGACGCGCACGTCCGGCGTGGAGCGCGCCGCGGCGGTCGTCGTTCGGGTGACGTGGGTTGGTCCATGGATCTACTGACGTGGGTTGGTCCGTGGATCTACGATGCGCGCCATGAAGCCCCCGTCGCGCCGGCGCCGCCGCGCGCTCGCGTCTTCGTTCCTCGTCACGGTCGCCGGCGGGGCGGCCGCTTGCGCTTCGATGCAGCCGCCGCCCCCTCCGCCGGAGGAGCTGTCCAATCCGCCGCGCCCGGAACTCCCGCCGACGGGCGCGCTCGGCGCGGAGGATGCGGCCGCCGCCGAGGCGTTCCAGGATGCCGGAGCCGCGGCGGCGCAAGGCGCGGCCGCGATCGGGGCTCCCCAGGACGCCGGGGCGATGGCGGCGCAGGGTGAGGAGGAGCCCCTTCCGCAGCCCGCGGAAGGGGGAAGGGTGGTCCGATTCCCGGACGGCTCGTGCAGGCAGTTCTTCCCCAGCCCCTGCCCGCGTCCTCGGCCCTCTCGCGACGGAGGCCCTCCCGTGGTCATCATGTGCAACCCGCCGCCGCCCCAGCGGGTCGCGTGCCCGCCGCAAGGCGGCCAGCGCTGACCGCGTGGCCGCCCCGGGGGCGGACGTGACGGCTCGCGTCGATCCCGCGGTCCTCGCGCGCGCGCTCGCGCCGTACGGGGCCGATCCGGCGAGCTGCCGGTTCCTCGGAGGCTTCGAGAGCCAGGTCTTCGAGGCGCGGTACCCGGGCGGCGCGCTCGTCCTGAAGCTCGGCGATCCCGGGCACCGGTCGCCGGATGCGGTCGAGGCCGAGTGCGAATGGCTGGAGTTCCTGACGGCGCGGGGCGTCCCTGCCGCGCCGCCGATCCGGGCGGCCGACGGCCGCTATGCGGCGCTGCTCGGCGAGCCCGGCGAGGCCGTCTGCGCGCGCGCCTACGTGAAGGCGCCCGGGGCGCCGCTTCAACGCAAAGGCGCCAAGAGCGCAAAGACGCAAATACAGATAACATCTGTTTTTTTGCGCCTTTGCGCCTTTGCGCCTTTGCGTTGAACTCTCTCTCCGGCTCCCTGACCGGACTCCTGGTGGGCGGATCTAGCCGCCCCGTCGCTCCCGATCCCCGCCCGCCGCCTCCCGCGGGGCGAGCAGCGGGTGCAGCTCGGCGATCCCGAGCCGCGCGCGCCCCGCGAACTCGTACGCGTCGTCGGTCGCTGCGATGTGCTGCGTCGCCGCGTGCATGTCGCGGAAGCAGCGCTGCAGCGGGCTCGCCGCGTACAGCGCGCTCCCGCCGCCGGCGCGGTAGGCGAAGCCCGCGATCTCCGCGGCGACCTCGGTCACGTACGTCTGGACGAGCCGGATCTCCGCCCAGTCCTCGATCGCGAGCCCCTCGCCCGAGCGCGCCCGGTCCCACATCCGCCCGAGCGCGTCGAACGCGTACGCGCGCGCCGCGGCGAGCTTCGCCTCCGCGCGCCCGAGGTCCATGTGGAAGGCCGCGTGGCTGCCCAGCGCGAGCTGCGGCCACGCCTTGATCCGCCGCGGGGCCACCGCGGCGATCTCGTCGAGCGCGCGCCGCCCGACGCCGAGCGCGAAGCCGACGTGGCCGGCCGCGAGCAGGGCGAGGAGGGGGATCGCGTACAGCGCGCCGCCGCGCCGCCGCGGGGCGCCCGGGAAGGCGCACGTCAGCGCCTCGGGCACGAACGCGCCCTCGATCCGGTAATGGTCGCTCCCGGTGCCGCGCAAGCCGGCGACATCCCACGTGTCCTCGATCGCCACCTGCTCGATCGGGACCGCGAGGCTGAGCATCTCGGGCGGCCCCGCCGGCGGCGCCCCGCCTTCCGGCGGCACGATCGCGCTGGTGAACACCCAGCGCGCGTGCCGCACGCCGCTGCCGAACGCCCAGCGCCCCTCGAGGACGTACCCCCCGGAGACCCGCCGCGCGAGCCCGCTCGGGACCTGCAGCCCCGCGAAGGTGGGGAACGGCCCCGCGAACACCTGCCGCGCCCCCTCGTCGGGCAAGCTGCCCCCGGCGAGGGCGGCGAGCAGCGCGCTGATCATCAGCGACCACCCCGCCGACGTGTCCGCGCGCGCCATCGCCTCGAAGACCTCCAGCTGCGTCAGCGGATCGCTCTCCGCGCCGCCGACCGCGCGCGGCGCCGCCGCCGCGAAGAGGCCGCTCGACTGCAGCGCGTCGACGACCGCGGGCGCGAGCGTGCGCAGCCGCTCGGACGCCTCGGCGTGGGCGACGGCGACGCCGCGGACGCGCTCCACGGCGGCGAGGAGGCGTTCGCGCTCGGGGGATCGACGGGGCTCGGACATACGGGGGCTCCTTTCCTGGACGGGGTGCGATGGACGGGACGTGCCGCGCGCCGGCCCCTCCGGGCCGCCCGCGCGCCCGATGATGACACTGACAACATCCGGAAAGTTTCCGCCGTCTACATTTTCTTCGGGGCCGCCTCGCCGGCCCTCCGGGGCCGGCCTTCGTGGTATCGTGCCCCTGCGCTGTGGCTCCCCCCGCAAGGCGCCGCCGTCCGCGCGCGCGCACCCCCCCTGCACCTGCGTCGCGCTCCGTCGAGCGGCCCTACCACCACGGCGACCTCCGGCGCGCGGTGCTGGAGGAGGCGCTCGCGCTCATCGAGGAGCAGGGGAACGCGCGCTTCACGCTGCGCGAGGTCGCGCGGCGGATCGGCGTCTCGCACGCCGCGCCGTACCGCCACTTCGCGGACAAGCGCGCCCTGATGACGGAGCTCGCCGTGCAGGCGAGCACGGAGCTCGCCGCGCAGATCTCGGCCGCCCTCGAGCAGGCCGGGGGCGCGCTCCGGGCGCGCTTCCTGGCCGCCGGCTACGCCTATGTCCGCTTCGCGCTGGAGCACCCGGCGCCCTTCCACGTGATGTACTCCAGCGAGGTGGACGCCGAGGACCCGCGGGTCGCGGCGGCCACGTCGCGGAGCCTCGGCCTGCTCCTCGGGTTCATCGAGGAGGCGCAGCGCGCCGGGGCGTTCCCGCCGGGCGATCCGATGGCGCTGGCGGTCCCGATCTGGGCGATGCACCACGGCCTCGCGACCCTCGCGGCGTCGGGGGCGCTGTCCAAGGCCGGTCCGGCGGAGCTCCGGCGCGTGGTCGACGACGCCCACGCGCGCCTGCTCGACGGGTTGCTGCTCGCCGCGCCGGGGCCGTCGCGCGCCTGACCCGCCCGGGGTACGTTCCCGCCCCTCGTGCGCACCGCCGCGATCGCTCTGCCCGCCCTCCTCGTCGCCCTGTCACCCGCCGCCGCCGCTGCTGCCGAGCCGCCTCCCGAGCTCGCGTACCGGCCGGAGGTCGATCTGCCCATCGCCGTCGTCGGCGGCGCCGCGTGGGTCGCCTCCGAGCTCGCGAAGAAGGGCCTTGCCCCCGAGCCGTGCCGCTGGTGCGCGGCGAACGCGCTCGACACGTCGGTCCGCGACGCGCTGGTGTGGAGGGGCAACCCGAACACCGCCCATGACCTCAGCAATGTGGCGGTCCTCGCCGTCGCGCCCGCCGCCGCGCTGGGCCTCACCGCGCTCGCCGCGTGGTACGACGGGCGCTCCGAGAACACCGCCGCCGACCTCGTGATCGTCACCGAAGCGACGGTGGTGGCGATGAACCTGAACCAGGTCACGAAGTACATCGTCGGCCGCGAGCGGCCCTATTCCCATTTCGACAACCCGGATGTGCTCCGCCCCGGCGAGGGCCTCTCGGGCCCCCTCCCGAACGACGACAATCTGTCGTTCTTCTCCGGCCACGCCACCGCCACGTTCGCCCTCGCCGCCGCGAGCGGCACCGTGGCGTCGATGCGCGGCTACCGCGCGGCGCCGTGGGTCTGGGCGAACGGAATGGCGATCGCCGCGCTCTCCGGCTACCTGCGCATCGCCGGCGACCGCCATTATTTCTCCGACGTGCTCACCGGCGCCGTGTTCGGCTCCGCCGCCGGCGTGCTGATTCCGGTTCTGTTTCACGGGCCGCGCCGAGGCGTTGCCGGCCCTGACACGCACGGTTTCCGCCTCTCGCTCGCACCCGCGAGAGGCGGCGTCGGCGCGGGCGTCGCTGGCACGTTTTGAGCACGTCTCGGGCACGTTTGGGTCACGTTTTGAGCCAGAGGAGCTCAATGGGCCGATCGACGCCATCGACAAGGGATCGCGCTGCTCGCCGACATCGATGTAAGCAGAGTTGACAATCCCAACTTCAATTTTACACTACGCCCGTCAGCCATGGATGCTGGCGCTCGAGCCGGAGTTGCTGGAGCGCGAACCGAACACGTCGACCACGTCGTGCCGCCACCGCGGCATCGGCGACGGCGAGCTGCGGCCGGGAATGGGCATGCGCGATCGAGCGCGCCCGTGTCCGCGGAGATCCGCCAGCTCGGCCGATGAAGGAGTCCGGCGACATGCACGTCGTTCACCATTCGTCACGCCATCGATGGATCGCGGGAGGCCTCGCCGCCGCGTTCCCCGTCCTCCTCGCAGGCTGCAGCGAGCAAGCGCTCGGAGCGCCCGTGCCGGGCGACGAGCCGTCGCCCCGGGCCGCCGCGCCCGGGCAGCTGGCCCCGAGGGGCGCGGGCCAGCGCGGGGCCGCGCCTCGGCCGGCAGCGCCGCGAGCGGCCCTGCTGGAGCGCGACGAGCTGCTCCGGGAGGCCGGGCGGCTCGCCGAGGTCAGGGCGGCGCTCGCGCGGTCGCCGGAGGCGCCGCTCGCCCTGCTCGACGAGCACCGGGCCGAGTTCCCGGACGGCCGGCTCGCGGCGGAGCGGGAGCTCGTCGCGATCGACGCGCTGCTGCGCAGCGGGCGCGCGGGCGGCGCGCGCGCCCGCGCCGAGGCGTTCCTCGCGCAGTTCCCGTCGAGCCCCCACGCGGGCCGGGTGCGCCGCCTGATCGACGCGCCCTGACACGATCGCGGGGCGCCGCGCGGCGCCCCGCGAAGGGGGGTGGCCGGAGTTGAACATGAAGGCGGGAAGGCGGGAAGGAAAGATCAATGATCTTCCTGTCTTCCCGCCTTCATGTGAATCACTCCGGGGCAACGGCCTGCGGGCGCCAACGAGGCTCGGCCCGGGCCCTCGCCCGCGGGCGCTCAGCTCGCGGGCGTCGGCTCGGAGTCGGGCGGCGACATCCCGTCGACCACCACCGGATCGCTCTGCTCGGTCAGGTGCGCCTTGCCCCACATGTCGATGAAATGGCCCGACCGCTTCGCCTTGGTCTCCAGATAAAAGCGGTTGTGATCGTTCGGCGGGATCACGTGCGGGATGCGCCCGGCCACGGACACCCCGTATTGCTTGAGCTGCTGGACCTTGTTCGGGTTGTTCGTGATGAGCTCGACCGATCTCACGTTCAGGCTGTGCAGCATGTGCGCCGCGACGGCGTAGTCGCGCTCGTCATCGCGGAAGCCGAGGGCCAGGTTCGCCTCGACCGTGTCGAGCCCCTGGTCCTGCAGCGCATACGCGCGGATCTTGTTGATGAGCCCGATGCCGCGGCCCTCCTGGCGCAGATAGAGCAGGATGCCCCGATCCATGCTCTTGATCTTCTTCAGCCCTTCGAGGAGCTGATCGCGGCAGTCGCAGCGCAGCGAGCCCATGACGTCGCCGGTGAGGCACTCGGAGTGCAGCCGTGTCGGCACGTTCGAGGCGCCGACGACGTCGCCGTGCACCATCGCGATGTGCTCCTTGGCGTCGCGGTTGTTCCAGAACGCGACGATGCGGAAATGCCCGGCGCGCGTCGGCAGCTCGGCGACGCCCACGACCCGCACGCAGACGCTCGCCTGGCCATACCCATCGCAGTCGTGCTCTCGATCGCGGGTGACGAGCTCCAGCAGCGGATTCATCGGTTCGGTCATGTCCTGCCTCCGCGAGGGGCCGCCTCGCGCGCCGAGCGGTGATGGGGTAAAGGCGCGCAACTCTTACCAGAACTCGCCGGGCAGGCAACGCCTCGCGACCGCGCGGGGCCGTGGGGAGGCGCTCGTTCAGAGGTGCTGCGGGGGTCGGGTGTCGCGTTCCGGCGCCGCGAGAGGCTCGCTCGCGCCTGGGGGCGCCGGCCCTCACGCCGGTCGCCTGGCGGCGCCGGCCTTCACGCCGGTGGAGGCTCCCGCCGCCACGCGGCCCGGGCCGGGCGGCGGCCGGGGCCGCTCAGGCGCCGGCGGGCTGCCGGTGGGCCGGGGCGGCCGCGGCCACCGCGGGCGCGGAGGCCGACCTCCCCGCGCGCAGCACGCGCAGGAGCAGGCCCGGATCCAGGAGCGCCTCGGGCCCGTCGAGCATGTGCATCGCCCGCACGAACCGCACGTAGACCTCGCGATCGACCTGCGCCGCGCGGTGCAGCATGCCGGTGTACCAGCGCAGGATCGGCTGGAGCAGCGGCCGCCGGCCCTCGGTCTCGGGGTAGGCGAGGTCCTCGCCGGTGGACATCTGCCACGGCAGATCGACCGCCTTCGCCGCGGCCGCGTGGTAGCGGCGCGCGAGCCCCGCGATCGCGCCCGGGCCCGCGCGGCCGCGCTGCTCCGCGAGCGCGGCGTCGAGCGCGAGCGCCTGGAGGCAGGCCGACGTCATCCCCTGCCCATAAACGGGGTTGAAGCTCGCGAGCGCGTCGCCCAGCACGGCGAACCCCTCGGGCAGCCGCGCCATGCGCTCGTAATGCCGCCGGAGGTGCGCCGGGAATTTGTACGTGGCGACGTCGGTCAGCGGCTCGGCCGCGAGCAGCGCCCGGTAGACCGCGTCGTTCGGCAGGCCCCGCGCGAACTCCAGGAAGCCGTCGGGATCGGCGGGCGGGTGATCGCCGAACAGGCCCGCGAGCACCACGATCCAGCGCCCGCCCTCGACCGGCGCGATGCAGCCGAAGCGCCGGCTGTCGGACGGCGAGCCGAGGACGTACAGCGCCGTCCACGGGAGCTCGGCCGGATCCCGCGGCCGGTACTGCCGGCCGGCGTAGCCCACCCGGACCTGGATGGCCGACTCGTCGGGCCGCCCGTAGCCGAGCGCCTCGAGCCACGCCGGCGCGCGCGAGCCGCGGCCGCTGGCGTCCACCACGAGGTCCGCCGGCAGCTCCTCGACGCCGCCCGGCGCGCCGCGCCGCCGGACCACGACGCCGGTGATCCGGGAGCGATCGGGGGAGGCCGAGAGCTCGACCACCTCGCGCTGGTCGAGGCGCCGCACCCCGGGCAGCGCGAAGGTGCGGCGGCGCACGTGCGCCTCGAGCAGCGGCCGGGTCATGCTCACCGTCAGCACGCCGGTCTCGAAGCGCGGCTTCCACGCGCCGAGGTGGTGCCAGGCGAGGCCGACCCCGAAGTCGTACGCGACGGCCCCGTCCCGGATCAGGTCCTCGGTGAAGCCGGGGAAGAGGTCGTTCAGGATGCGCTCTCCCCGGGCGAGCAGGCCGTGGAGGTGGCGGGCCTGCGGCGCGCCCTTGCGGGCCTCGCGGAGGTCGTCGGGGATGCCGTCGCGCTCGATGACGTCCACCTCGTCGAAATGGTCGGCGAGCACGCGGGCTGCGACCAGGCCCGCGATGCTCCCACCGATCACCACGGCCCTGCGGCCGGCGAACGGGTGATTGGAGCGGGTATTCTGCTGGGTTCGAGGCTTCATGCGCCGCGGTGATTGCAATCCGCGGGCCGTTCGCGACGAAGGCAGGGCGGACGCAACCCCCGCCCGCCGGCGCGTCGATCGGCGCGCGCCGCGCGAGCTGGGCAGTTCCCGCGCAACCGCGCGTCGCCGCGTCACCGAGCGACTGAGCAGCGGGGCGACTGCGCGCCGCCGCGTCACCGAGCGACTGAGCAACGGGGCGACCGCGCCGCCGGGCGAATGCGCAACACCGCAATCCGATGCGCTCCGTCGAGACGAGAGGGGCGAGGATTCCGTGCGCTTCGTCGTCACCGGAGGAGAAGCTCCGGCCGACCGCCTCGGAGAGATCGCGCCGAGGAAACGCCGCCGGACGGCGGGTGGCAATCCTGCGGTGCGTGTGAGTGCGCCGCGCAGGGTTCGTTCTTTGAAGCTCCTCCGAGGCGGATGGAGCGATCTCGGGGCCTCCCGGGCTCATCCGCGGCACGACAGGCATGCTCCGCCCGAGGAGCGCTCGCCTCGCGGCGACAGGGGCAGATTCTCCGCCGGGAGCCGCGGAGTCGTCCTTCGCGAGTTACTTCTTGCGACAGCCGCACTCGGCCGCCGGCGCCTGCGGGGCCGGCGGCCGCTGGCACGTCATCAAGAGGGTGCTCAGGACGGAGATGAGGATCGCGACGCGGAGCCGCATGCGGCGATTCTTCACCCGCCGGCCGGGCGGCGTCAATCCTGCCTCAGCCGAGGGGCATCTCGAGCGACACCTCGTCGAGCGCGACGCCGAGGAAGCGGCGCGGCCGCACCGTCACCGAGACCTCGGCCCCGCCCTGGCCGCGGCCGGCCTTCACCGCGAGCTCGATGCTCGCCGGCGGGGCGTTCTCGAACAGCGTCCACAGCGCCCCCTCGACGACCGGCTGGACCTCGGCGGGGTCGCTGTCCGCGGGCAGCTTCGCGGCGAGCGCGCGCAGGAATTGCACCACGCGCGCGACGAACAGCTGGTCGACGAGCGAGACGCGCTCGAGGCGCGCCTCGGGCTCGGCCGTGGAGCCGTCGTACGTGCGCTTCTCCGGAGGGACATAGGCGGTCGGCGCGGTGAGGACGTACACCGCGTCGCTGTTCGGGGCCGACGCGAGCAGGAGCACGCCGCTCTTCGAGAGATCGCGCTGGGTGTCCGTCGACACGAACGCCTCGGTCGGGATCGCGACGCCCTCGTCGCCCTCGTACGCGCCCTTCACCTCGTGCACCGGCAGGTCCCCGAGCACCCCGCCGCCCTTCGCGCCCGCGATGCGGCACGGCCACGCCGTCTCGCGGAAGCTCGCCGCGATCAGCGCGCCGACGGCGTACGCCGGCGAGATCCAGACGCGGCCGCCCTCGTCGCCCGGCTGCTCGACGATCGCCGCCTCCCGGATGCGCGAGGTCGACTTGTCGTAGGGCATGCGGCCGAGCACGCGGTTCATGGCGATCGCGACCCACCGCATGCACGGCCGCGCCGCCGCCGCGCGCCACGGCGCCCGGTGCGGCGCGCCGAACAGCGCGGCCTTGTTGTCGAGCCGCTCGACGCCGCCGAGGCCCTCGACCCCGAGCAGCCGCGGGTCGCCGTTCACCACGGCGGGGAGCGCGTGCGCCTCGGCGACGCGCGCGATCTCCTCGAGGCGCGCGAGCGCGGCGGCGCTGCCGTCGATCGCGACGTCCACGATCGCGACCGACGCCGGCGGCTCGGTGCTCGCCGTCTGCGCGAGCACCCGCGCGAGCGCGCTGGCCGCCTCGTCCGGCCGCGCGCTGACGACCTCGACCCGGACGCCCTCCGCCGCCTTCACGCGGTCCACGAGCAGGCTCAGCCCCCGCCACGCCTCCTCGAGGCGCCGCACCTCCGGGTGCTGCACGATCGCGCCGAGCTGCGCGCCGATCGCGCGCTCGAGCTGCGCGATCGCCTCGGCGGGGCGCGCGGGCTGCCCCGCGCGCGGGCGGGCGCTCGCCGCCACGGTCGCGATGAGCTCCGCGAACCGCCCCCCCTCCGCGGGCCTCGCGTCGGGGCCGCCCGGCGCCGCGGGCGCCGCGCCGGCGTCCCCGCCGCCGCCGCCGAGGTCGACCATCGAGAGCAGCGCGTCCACGTCGGAGGCCGGCGCGGGCGCCGCGGGCCGCTCCGCCGCGGGGCGGCCCGGCGGCGCGCCCGCGCCCGCGGCCGGGAGCAGGCCGAGGATGTCGCGCACGAGCGGGGAGCCGCCCCAGAGCCGATCGAGCTCGGCGCGCGCCTGCTCGAGCGTGGCCGAGCCGTCGCGCAGCCGATCGAGGACGCGCCGGCCGTCGAGGAGCGAGCGCAGGAGCGGCACCTCGGCGCAGAGCGCGTCGGGCCGGAAGCTCTTCAGGCCGGTGGGCGACAGGTCGACGCGCGCCGGCCGGCCGCCCGCGAGCACGCTCGGCACCTCGATCGCGATCCGCGGCCGGAGCGCCGCGAAGAGGTTGTCGAACCGGCCCGCGTCGACGCGGGCCGCGCCCGCGGGCGGGCTCGCCCCGGCGTTGTGCGGATCGCGCGGGGTGAGATCGGCGACCACGAGCACGCGCAGCGGGAGCAGCGGCCCCCGCTCCACGGCGCCCCCGTCCTCGCCCACGTGGAACCTGAACTCGTCGCCAAGAACGCCCTTGATCGTTTCCGCCATGGCCCTCGCAGCATAGGCGTCACCTCTCGGCGCGAGAAGCGCTAAGCTCCGCGCGCATGAAGACGGAAGGCGGCTCGCCCTTGAACTTGAACCCTGAACCCCACGCCGCCAGCGATCGCAGGCGCCTGCGCGGCGGCGCGCCGATCCAGATCGGCCTCCTCGGCTGCGGGACGGTCGGCGGCGGCGTCCTCCGCCTCCTCGCCGAGAACTCCGGCTACCTGGCGGAGCGCGCTGGCGTGCCCCTCGTGGTGAAGCGCGTGGTCGTGCGCGACCTCGAGAAGGAGCGCGTCTCGGCCCTGGATCGCGGCTTGCTCTCCACGAACCCCGCGGAGGTGGTCGACGACCCCTCGATCGACCTCGTCGTCGAGGTGATGGGCGGCGAGACGCCCGCGCGCGAGCTCATCGAGCGCGCCATCGATCGCGGCAAGGGCGTGGTCACCGCGAACAAGCTCCTGCTCGCCGCCCACGGCCCCGCGCTCCTCGCGCGGGCCGCGGCGCGCCAGGTCGACCTCGCGTTCGAGGGCGCGGTCGGCGGCGGCATCCCGATCATCCGCACGCTCCGGGACGCGTTCGCGAGCGACTGGGTCGAGCGCGTCACCGCGATCGTGAACGGCACCTGCAACTACATCCTCACGCGCATGCGCGACACCGGCGCGTCGTTCGACGCCGCGCTGCGCGAGGCGCAGGACCTCGGCTACGCCGAGAAGCCCGATCCGTCGCTCGACGTCGACGGCCACGACGCCGCGCACAAGCTGATCGTGCTGGCGATGCTCGCCTTCGGGGCGCAGGTCGACGCCGCCCAGGTGCACACGTCCGGGATCCGCACCATCGAGGAGGCCGACCACCTCTACGCCGATCGGTTCGGCTACACGATCAAGCACCTCGCGATCGGCCGCGACCTCGGCGACGCCATCGAGCTGCGCGTGCACCCGACGCTGATCCCGAAGCAGAGCGTGCTCGCCAACGTCTCCGGCGTGCTCAACGCCGTGCTCCTCGAGGGGCGCGCCGTCGGCCCGTCGCTCGTCTACGGCCGCGGCGCCGGCGATCTGCCGACCGCGGTCAGCGTCGTCTCCGACGTCCTCGACGTCGCGCGCTCGATCGCCTCGGGCGTCGCCGGCATGCAGGGCCGCGGCATGTCGATCAAGCCCCGCCGGGTCCGCCCGCTCAGCGAGATCGTCTCGCGGTACTACCTGCGCTTCGCGGTCGAGGACCGCCCGGGCGTCATGGGGCGGATCGCGGGCGCGCTCGGCGACGCCGGCGTCAGCATCGAGCAGATCGTGCAGCAGGGGCCGACCAAGCGGAGCTCGGGCGCGGCGGCGCGCGAGCCCGCGGTCGACGTGGTGCTCATCACGCACGACGCGCAGGAGGGGCTGGTGCGGAGCGCGCTCGACGCCGTCGCGCGCGAGGAGTTCCTCCGCGAGCCGGTGCACCTCTTCCGCATCGAGGAGCCGTGACGTCCCACCGCGACGCGCCGCTCGGCGTGTTCGACTCGGGCCTCGGCGGCCTCACGGTCGTGCGCGCGCTCCGCGAGCGGTGCCCCGCGGAGGACATCGTCTACCTCGGCGACACGGCGCGCGTCCCGTACGGCACCCGGTCCCCCGAGACGGTGGTCCGCTACGCGCTCGGCTGCGCGCGCGTGCTCATCGCGCGCGGCGTCAAGGCGATCGTCGTCGCGTGCAACACGGTGAGCGCCGTCGCGATCGACATGCTCCGGGTCGAGCTCGATCTGCCCGTCCTCGGGGTCATCCTGCCCGGCGCGCGCGCCGCGGTCGCCGCCTCGCGCGGCGCCACGATCGGCGTGCTCGGGACGGCCGGGACGATCGCGTCGGGCGCCTACCCCCGCGCCGTGGCGTCGCTCAGCACCCGCACGGAGGTCGCCGGCCAGGCGGCCCCGCTGCTCGTCTCGCTGGCGGAGGAGGGCTGGGTCGAGGGCGAGGTCCCGCGGCTCGTCGCGCGGCGCTACCTGGAGCCGCTCATCGGCGCGGGCGCCCGCTCGGTCGTGCTCGGGTGCACGCACTTCCCGCTCCTCCGCGCGGCGATCGAGGCCGAGGCGGCGTCGCTGGCCGGCGGCCCCCTCCCGATCGTCGACAGCGCGTCCGCGACGGCGGAGGACGTGGCGTCGTTCCTCGTCGAGCGGGGGCTCGCGACGTCCCGGACCGCGCCGGGCGGCCTCGGGCTGCTCGTCACCGATCTGCCGAAGAGCTTCGCCGCGGTGGCGAGCCGGTTCCTGGGCGAGCCGGTCGTCGCGGACGGCGCCGGCCGGCCTCCGGCCGCCCCCGCTGCCGTCCCCGCGACCCTCTCCGCTGCTCCCCCCGGAGCAGAAAAGGGCGGCGCGGGGCGTTCCGCCACCCAGGGCGTCGACGTGGAGCAGATCGACCTGTAATACGCAGCAAGCTTGGCCCGGGGTCCCGGGCGCAGAGGAGGTTTTCCACACGATGACGCAGCTCAGGTGGCTTTCGGCCGGCGAGTCGCACGGGCCGGAGCTCGTGGCGACCGTCGAGGGTATTCCGGCGGGCATGCCGCTCCTCGCGGAGGACATCGACGAGGATCTGGCGCGGCGGCAGCGCGGCTACGGGCGCGGCGGGCGGATGAAGATCGAGACCGATCGCGTCCGCCTCGTCGCCGGCGTGCGCGGCGGCGAGACGCTCGGCGGCCCCATCGCCATGGTGATCGAGAACCGCGATCACGCGAGCTGGGCGGGGCGGATGGGCCCGGAGCCGTTCCCCGAGCCGCCCGAGGCGCTGACCCGCCCGCGGCCGGGCCACGCGGACCTCGCCGGCGGCCTGAAGTACGCCCGGAAGGATCTGCGGGACGTGCTCGAGCGGGCGAGCGCGCGCGAGACCGCGGCGCGGGTCGCGGTGGGCGGCGTCTGCCGCAAGCTCCTCCGGTCGGTCGGCGTCGAGGTGTTCGCCCACGTCCTCTCGATCGGCGCCGTGCGGTCGACGATCTCCGCGGCCTCGGGCGCGGGCGATCTCCCGCTCGCCGAGCTCCGCGAGCGCGCCCGCGCCTCGGACCTCGCGTGCGTCGACGCCGAGGCGGCGCAGGCGATGCGCGACGCCATCCGCGAGGCCGCGCACCGCGGCGACACGCTCGGCGGCGTCTTCGAGGTGATCGCCACCGGCCTGCCGCCCGGGCTCGGCAGCCACGTGCAGTGGGACCGCAAGCTCGACGGCCGGCTCGCGCAGGCGCTGATGAGCATCCAGGCGATCAAGGGCGTCGAGATCGGCATCGGCTTCGAGGCCGCGCGCATCTCGGGCTCCGAGGTGCACGACCCGATCGCGTACGACCAGGGGGCACACGCGTTCACCCGCCCGTCGAACCGCGCGGGCGGCCTCGAGGGCGGCATCACGAACGGCATGCCGCTCATCTGCCGCGCCGCCATGAAGCCGATCGCCACGCTGAAGCGCGCGCTCCCCTCGGTCGACGTGCGCACCAAGGAGCAGTTCGACGCCGCCTTCGAGCGGAGCGACGTCTGCGCCGTCGCGGCCGCCTCGGTCGTCGGCGAGGCGATGGTGGCGATCACGCTCGCCGCCGCCCTGCTCGAGAAATTCGGCAGCGACAGCCTCACCGAGCTCTCGCGCAACGTCGACACCTACCTCCAGCAGGTCCGCTCGTACTGAACGCCATGGCACTCCCCCCCGACGCTCCTCCGCTCCTGCTCACCGGCTTCATGGGGACGGGCAAGTCCACCGTGGGCCGCATCGTCGCCGCGCGCGCGGGCCTCCCGTTCATCGACCTCGACGACGCCATCGCGGCCGAGGCCGGCGAGGGCGTCCCGTCGCTCTTCGCCACCCGCGGGGAGGCCGGCTTCCGCGCGCTCGAGGCAGCGACCCTGCGCCGGCTCCTCGCCACGCGCGGCCCGCGCGTCATCGCCCTCGGCGGTGGCGCGCTTGTCGATCCCGCGCTCCGCCTCGAGGCGCTCGAGCGCGGCTGCGTCGTCGCGCTCAGCGCGACCCCGCGCACGATCGCCGCGCGCACGCCGAGCGGCGGCCGCCCGCTGCTCGACGGCGCGCCGGATCGGGAGGCGCGCATCCGCGAGCTCCTCGCCGCGCGCGCCTCCGTCTATGCCGAGGCCCACGCGCGCGTCGTGACGGACGGCGTCTCCCCGGAGGACGTCGCCGCGCGCGTCCTCCGCGCCTACGAGGATCGCCCGCTCTTCGTGCCGCTCGGCGACAAGAGCTACGCGGTGCGCATCGCCGCCGACGGGGCGGCGTCCGCGGCCGACGCCGTCGCCGCGCTCTCGCCGTCGTCGGTCTTCGTCGTCACGGACGAGAACGTGAGCTGCCTCTGGGGCGCGCCGCTGCTCGACGCGCTCGCGGCGCACGCGAAGCCGGCCGCGGCGGTCACCGTGCTCACGCCCGGCGAGGAGCACAAGCGGCTCGCGGCCGTCGAGGCGGCGCTCACCGCGATGCTCGACGCGGGCGCCGATCGCGACGCGGTGGTGCTCGCGCACGGCGGGGGCGTGGTGACCGACATCGGCGGCTTCACCGCGTCCACGCTCCTGCGCGGCGTCCGCTGGGTCGCGGCGCCGACCACGCTCCTCTCGATGGTCGACGCCTCGGTCGGCGGCAAGACCGGGGTCGACCTCGGCCCCGCGAAGAACGCCGTCGGCACCTTCCACCAGCCGTCCGCGGTCGTCGCGAGCCCGGCGGCGCTCGCGACCGAGACCGACCGCGCCTTCCGGAGCGGGCTCGCCGAGGTGGTGAAGTCGGCCTGCATCGCCGATCCGGAGCTGCACGCGCTGCTCGAGCGCGAGGCCGACCGCGTCCTCGCGCGCGACCCCGGCCTGCTCGCCGAGCTCATCCGCCGCTCGATCGCCGTGAAGGCGGCCATCGTCGCCCGCGACGAGCGCGAGTCGGGCGACCGCGCCCTCCTGAACTTCGGCCACACGCTCGGGCACGCGCTCGAGGCGGAGGGTGGGTTCGTCCGGCTGGCGCACGGCGAGGCGGTGTCGCTCGGCATGGTGGCGATGCTCCGCGTCGGCTGCTCGCTCGGCGTGACCGACCGCGCGGCGGCCGACCGGGTGGTCCGCCTGCTCGCCCGGCTCGGGCTGCCCACGCGGCTCGAGGACGAGCCGGTCTCCGCCTCCCTGCGCTTCCTGTCGCTCGACAAGAAGCGCCGCGGCTCGTCGGTCCGGACGGTGCTGATGCGCGACATCGGCAGCACGTTCGTGGAGCCGATGCCGCTCGACCGCCTCTCGTCGCTCCTCGAGCGCGCGGCGGCCGGCGCGGCCTGACCCGGGTCGCTTCGCGGCGGGCTCGACGAGAGCGCTGGTGGCGCCGCCGGCGCTCGCGGCGCCGCGCGGTGCGCCCGGGACTGCCCAGCTCCGGGCCGGGCGGTGCGGCGCCGCGCGCCCGCGTCGCCGCGCGCCGCGGGGGTTGCGCTGACGATGAAGAAAATCGCTCAGCGTTGAATTTCCTCGAAAAAAATCCCGGCACACGGCCCCCGTCGTCCGCTTCGCGCTATCTTTCCCGGCGCCAATGGTGCCCTCGACGAAAAAGAGAGTCTTGGTGGTGGAGGACGAGGAGGACACGGCGACGATGATCGCCCGGTTCCTCAGCGACGAGTTCGACACCGTGATCGCGACGAACGGGGTCGACGGTCTCGCGCTGGCCCAGCAGGAGCCGCTGCCGGATCTGGTGATCGTCGACATCATGATGCCGAAGCTCGACGGGGTGAGCATGACGAAGCGGCTCCGCGAGAACGATTCGATGCGCCGGGTGCCGGTCATCTTCCTGACGGCCAAGTCGGATCCGATGGACGTCATCGCCGGCATCCAGGCCGGCGCGCGCCACTACATCACGAAGCCCTTCGTGCTCGACGACCTCAAGAAGAAGGTCCGCAAAGCCGTCTACGGCCGCTAGAGCGGCGGTCACCCGCTGCGGATACGGGCCCATCTCGACGTTTTCGGTGCTCGGCGTACAGGAGTACGCCTGTGCGCCGAAAACGCCGATCTGGGCCCGTCTCCTGTGCGGGTGACCGCCGCTCTGGGTCCTGCGGATGACCGCGGCGCTGGGGTTCAAGGAGCCGGGGGAGGGGAGACCGCGGGCGCGTGTGGGAGCGCGGGGGCGCGGGGGCGGGGGGAGGGCGCTCCAGCGGCGGGCGAGTGTAAAGGCGCGAGAAGAATGGTGAAGAAGATCGCTTGAGGCTTTCGGCGTCTGGGACGTTTCTCGGGGTGAGCCGAGCGGTTTCTGTTGAGGCGCGGAGCGCCGTGAACCAGGGATCTCGACGGTTTCTGTGGCCGTTACACGGCTGGATGCGTCGGCGAATACCTTGTTTCCTGATGGGTTGTCAGGAGAATTCTTATCCCTGTCACCGCAGGTCGGGCGCCGGTGCTGGGCGCTGGCGAGGCGGGCGCGGTGATGGGGCGGGCGCGGTGATGGGGCGCCTGCCGCGAGGGCGGTGGGGGGCGGGGGCGGCGTCAGCTGCCGCCGCGGAGCGGGACGCTGCAGGACTTGAGCGCGCGCTCGAACAGCTCGAGCGAGCGCGCGATGCTCGAATGCACCCGGCGGATCTCCTCGGCCGACGTCGTCGCGAGCTTCACGATCTCAAGCGCCTCGCGCGGGTGCGCGTCGTCGTAGTTCGCATGCGCAGCGAGCCACGTCAGCGACTTGCTCCCCTCGCCGTAGAGCTTCGTGAAGGCCGGCAACACCACGCGCGACCACTCGCCCGTGATCCCCTCGATCGCATAGTTGACCGCGCCGACCGCCTCCGCGAGCGAGCCGCGGTAGGACACCGACCAGAGCCACTCGAAGAGCGACGCGACCTCCGGCGTCGGACGGTGGCTCGTGATGTCCGAGGCGCTGATGCCGTGCCCCGCCGCCCAGTCGAGGTACCAGCGCACGTGCAGCGCCTCGACCCGGATGTTGCCGATGAGCCAGTCGCGCACCAGGAAATCGCGCGGCGTCTGGCCGTAGGTCGTCTTCGCCAGGCTGAGCCCCATGTACTTCGGGAACGCCTCGACCACACAGAAGAACTCCCGGATCAACACGCTCCAGGTCTCGTGGTCGACAGGCTCCGTCAACGTCCGCGCAATCGGCGGCGTGTACACCGCCGCCTTCCACTGATCGGCCAGGGACTCGAGCATGTCCTCGACCCAGACCGGATGCGGCGTCGCCTTGAGGCTGTCCTTGACTTCCTTGTGCCGCTGCGAGCGAGGTGAGAGCATGAAATTACCTGGAGGGTTGCTGGGTCAATCTCCCTCGTGACTGCCCGCCGGTCTCCACCCCACCACATCCCCGCAGGCTGACCGGCCCGCGGCCGTCAGGAGACAAGTCGCGGCGCGGGCACGATGCTGACGCTCAGGCTCACTGGACGAACGAGCCAGCACGATGACCTCACCATGAGAGGCTTCGTGTACATATGTGTCCCGCCTGCACCAGTCTGGATCGGGGCGGAGGAGGAAGTCAATAGGCAAACGAGGGCGCCGGCAGGACGAAGCTCGAAGCGAGGGCCGGGCCCCCGCAGGTCGTTCACCAGATCACCTCGGAGAGGCACTCGGTCGCCCCGCGGAACCGGCACCGCTGGTGCGTCACCTTCGGGGTGGACGCGCCGCACAAGAGCAGCGCCTGCTCGACCCAGCCGCAGACGCCGTCTCCGCAGTTCATCGCCGAGGGCCCCTCGTCGTCCCCGGTGGGGCCCGTGATGGTCAGCACCCACTCCCGCGGCTTCACCATCCGCGGGAAGACCTTGCCGGCGTCGAAGTAGCGCGACCAGAACATTCCAGTGCGGGCGACGATCGTGTCGGGCATCGCGATCGAGAGCGCGAACTTCAACACCGTATTGAGGTCGCGGTCCGCGACGTAGCGGGCAAACCGCTTGATCTCGGCGGCCTGGTCGTTCGCTGTCCGCACGTGCGTTCGCAGGGCCCGGTTCCAGACGCCGATCGGGTACCAGCTGCTCGCCAGCAGCGGCTGATTCAGTACGTCCCGGTCTGACTTGGGCAGCGAGGTCACCAGCCGCTCCCAGGCCCCCGCGTCGCGGTTCGTCGTGACGAACGACCGGAGGTTGACCAGCAACGTCCCTTTGCATTTGCCGGGGGGGATCGAGGATTTGCTCTTCGTATCGTACGTCTTCATCGCGGCGAACCTACGGCGGGAAGCCCCGGCGACGCCGAGCCCCATCGCGGGCGCGGCGCGTGCATTCTCGGGCGGGAAGCTCGTCCCGGGAGCACATCGTCGGGGCAACTCCAGGAGTCGTGGTTGTTCATTGCAGGGGAGCGTGAGTCGGGCGCGATGGCAAGAGATGATTACGCGGGAGCAGGCGCGCGACACGGGCCGCCGCGGCGGAGGGCAAGATCACGCCGTTGTCCAGCTCTCCTTTTGACCCGACACGCCATACCTCAGGGAGGCCCCGTCGGGATCCGTAGGCGAATAGAGGTGTAACGCGCATTACGCGACTTCGTGCGGCGGCGGGCGCCGGCGCGCCCTCCGGTGGGCGCCGCGGCGCTGCGGAGCGCGCCCGGACGAGCGGGCCGCGACCCGGGGACGAGCGACGGCGGCGCGACGGCGGCGCGACGGCGGCGCGGGCCGGGCGGCGGGCGGCCCGCCGCGGATGCCCCCGCGCGCCGCGGCCGAGGTGATGCGCCTCGCAGTTGCCGTCCTCCGCGAACCTCGGTACCCCTACGCGCATGAGCGAATCCACGACAGGCCGGCCCGCCGCCGGCCACGCGGAGCCCGAGCTGCCGCACATCGACGTCGCCGAGCGGGGGGCGCCGCGCGACGGCCGGCCCCAGGTCATCGACCGCCGCCTGTTCATGCAGCTGCTCGTGTTTCGCTGCCCCAGCGCCGCCGATCCGGCGGAGCTGACCGCGGCGGTCGGCCAGGCGCTGTCCTCCCAGCGCGTGGGCGCCGTCGTCTACGAGGACCTCGGCGATCCGCGCGGGATCGCGGTGCTCACGTGGGCCGAGGACCCGGCCGTCTTCGTCCAGACCGTCCGGCCGGCGCTCAACCGCGGCGAGCTCCGCGCGCTGGAGCTCCGCCCCGATTTCACGATGCTCGGGCGCACGTACTCGACCGGCTACGAGCAGGACCTCGACTACTGGCTGCTCCGGCGCCCGTCCGAGACCGTCCTCAACCCCGCCTGGCCGTGGGCGGTGTGGTACCCGCTGCGCCGCAGCGGCACCTTCGCCAAGCTCGACGGGCGCGAGCAGGGGAGCATCCTGCGCGAGCACGGCACCATCGGCCGCGCCTACGGCGCGCAGGACCTCGCGCACGACATCCGCCTCGCGTGCCACGGCCTCGACGCCCGCGACAACGAGTTCGTGATCGGGCTCGTCGGCAAGGAGCTCCACCCGCTCTCGCACATCGTGCAGGCGATGCGGAAGACCCGGCAGACCTCGGAGTTCATCAGCCAGATGGGCCCGTTCTTCGTCGGCCGCGCCGCCTTCCGCAGCCCCGGCGGCTGACGGGGGCCGTCCGTCCGCAAACCCAGGCGGCTGACGGTTCCCGTCAGTCCGCAAACCCAGGCGGCTGACGGTTCCCGTCAGTCCGCAAACCCAGGCGGCTGACGGTTCCCGTCAGTCCGCAAACCCAGGCGGCTGACGGGAACCGTCAGTCCGCAAACCCAGGCGGCTGACGGGAACCGTCAGCCGACGCCGGCGAGGGCCGAGAACGCCCTCGCCAGCGCGTCGAGCCGCGCCGCGGCGCGGGCCTCGGCGTCCGCCAGCGGCTCGCCGGCGGCGACCTCCTCGCGCACGTCGAAGTAGAACTTGATCTTCGGCTCGGTGCCGCTCGGGCGCGCGATGATCCGGCTGCCGCCGTCGAGCTCGTACACGAGCACGTTGCTCGGCGGCAGGACGAGCGGCTCGGTCTGGCCGTCGCTCGAGGTGCGCGTGCGCGCCTCGAAATCGCGCCACGCCGCCACGGGGACGCCGCCGATCTCGGCCGGCGGGCTCTTCCGGAGCGCGGCCATGATCGCGGCGATCTTCTCGACCCCGTCGACGCCGCGCAGCGTGTAGGAGCGCTGCCCGCTCACGTAGAGGCCGTGCTTGCGGTGGATCGCCTCGAGCTCGTCGAGCAGCGTCCTGCCCTCGGCCTTGCGCGCCGCCGCGAGCTCGGCGAGCGCCACCGCGGCGCTGATGCCGTCCTTGTCGCGCACCGTCGAGCCGATCGTGTAGCCGAGCGCCTCCTCGAAGCCGAACACGAAGCGGGCGCCGGTCGAGCGCTCGATGTCCATCGCCCGGTTGGCGATCCACTTGAACCCGGTCAGCGTCTCCTCGTAGTGCACCCCGAGCGACGCGGCGATCACGCCGAGCAACGGGGTCGAGACGCACGAGGCGAGCACAAGGCGGCGCTCGTTCGCGGCGCCGGCGCCGGCGCCGGCGCCCCCCTCGGTGAGCAGGTAATGGCCGAGCAGCACGCCGACCTGGTTGCCCGTCAGCTGCACGAGCTCGCCGTCCGGGCGCCGCACCGCCACGGCGAGCCGGTCGACGTCCGGATCGTTGGCGAGGACGAGATCGGCGCCCTCCCGCCTCGCGAGGGCGAACGCCAGGTCCATGGCGCCCTTCTCCTCGGGGTTCGGGAACGCGACCGTGGGGAACGCGCCGTCCGGCTCGGCCTGCTCGGGCACGCTCGTCACGCGCGTGAAGCCCGCCCGCTCGAGCGCCTCGCGCACGAGGCGGTCGCCCACCCCGTGCAGCGGCGTGTAGACGATGCGCAGGCCGCGATCGCCGTCGCCCCGCGCCGAGGCGCCGAGGATCGCGCGGAGGTAGCGCTCCTCGAGCTCCTCGGGGAAGTCGCGCACGAGGCCCTTCTGCCGTGCCTCGTCGAGGGGCATGCGCGGGACCTGATCCGCCGGCGGCGCGGCGTCGATCGCCGTCGCGATGCCGGTGTCGTGCGGTGGGATGATCTGTGCGGCGTTGTCCCAGTAGACCTTGTAGCCGTTGTACTCGGGCGGGTTGTGGCTCGCGGTCACCATCACGCCGGCGGCCGCGCCGAGGTGGCCGACCGCGAACGCGGCGATCGGGGTGGGGCAGGGGACGGGCGAGAGGTGGCTCGGGATGCCCGCGGCGGCGAGGGCGCAGGCGGTGTCCTCGGCGAATTCGCGGCTCCTCCGGCGGGCGTCGTAGCCGACGACCACGCCGGCGCTCCGCGCCCTGTCGCCGAGCGTGGCGAGGAGATACCGGGCGAGCCCGGCGGTCGTCCGCAGGATGACGGCGCGGTTCATCCGGCTCTCGCCGGCGCCGAGGACGCCCCGGATGCCGGCGGTGCCGAACTCCAGGGGGCCGGCGAAGCGCTCGGCGAGCTCGGCGCGGACGCCTTCCTCGCCCGCCCTGGCCGCGGCGATGAGCTGGCGCAGCTCGCTCTGGGTCTCCGGATCGGGGTCGTGGGCAAGCCAGCGCTCGGCGGGCTCGAGGACGAAGTCGTGGCTCACGACATCATCTTTAATTCAAGCCGGCCGAGGTGTGCACCAGGCGCGCGCGATTCGGCGCGCGGCGCCTCGCCTGCCCGCCCCTCCCACCGCGCGCGCCTGGTCCGCCCGGGCCGGCGCTATCCGGCCTTCTTGCCGGCGGCGAGCGCCTCGGCGAAGCGCGTGTCGTACTGCCCGCCGCGGAAGTCGGCGTCCGCCAGGATCTGGCGGAGGAACGCGAGGTTCGTCGCGGCGGGGCCCGACGGGCCGGCGAGCTCGATCGTCGTCTCGGCGAGCGCCCGGTCGAGGCGGGCGATCGCGTCGCCGCGCGTCGGCCCGTGGGCGACGATCTTGGCGAGCAGCGGATCGTAGAACGGCGTCACCTCGAGCCCCTCGGCGACGCCGGTCTCGATCCGGAGGTCGTCGCCCGCGGCCGGCCAGCGGAGCGCGGCGATGCGGCCGGGCTGGGGCGCGAACTTCTTCGCCGGATCCTCGGCGTAGAGCCGCGCCTCGATCGCGTGGCCGCGGTACGCGTGGTCCCGGACCTCCGGCGCGAGCGGCTCGCCCGAGGCGATGCGGATCTGGTGCTCGACGAGGTCGAGCCCGGTGCACATCTCGGTGACGCAGTGCTCGACCTGGAGCCGCGCGTTGACCTCGAGGAAGAAGAGCTCGCCGCTCTCCGCCGCGACGAACTCGACGGTGCCGGCGCCGACGTAACCGGCGCTGGTCACGACCCGGAGGGCGCTCTCGTGGAGCGACCGCCGCCGGGCCTCGCCCGCCTCCCCCTCGAAGAAGGCGGCGGGCGACGGCGTCTCCTCGACGATCTTCTGGTGCCGGCGCTGCGCGCTGCACTCGCGCTCGCCGAGCGCGACCGCGCCGCCCTTCCCGTCGCAGAGCACCTGCACCTCGATGTGGCGCGGGCGCTCGATGTACCGCTCCATGTACACGCGCGGGTCGCCGAACGCGGAGCGGCCGCGATCCGAGCACGCGGTGAGGGCGCGGGCGAGCTTGCCCGGCTCGGCGACGACCTGCATGCCGATGCCGCCGCCGCCGCCCGCGGCCTTGACCAGCAGCGGGAAGCCGATGCTCTCGGCGGCGCGCTGGGCGGACTCGAGATCGGCCGGGTCGACCGGGCCGCCCGTGCCCGGCGGCGGGAACACGTCGGCGCCGCGCGCCTGCTCGCGCGCGAGGATCTTGTCGCCGAAGACGTGGAGCACCGCGGGCGGCGGGCCGATGAACGTGACGCCGGCCTCGAGGACCGCCGCGGCGAACGCCTCGTTCTCGCTGAGCAGCCCGTAGCCGGGGTGGATGCCGTCGGCGCCCGTCGCGCGGGCCGCCTCGACGATCGCGTGGACGACCAGGTAGCTGTCCTTGACCGGCGGCGGCCCGATGCGCACCGCCTCGTCGGCCATGGCGACGTGCGGCGCGCCCGCGTCCGCGTCCGAGTACACGGCGACCGTCGCGATCCCGAGCCGTTTGCAGGTCCGGAGGACGCGGCAGGCGATCTCTCCACGGTTGGCGACGAGGATCTTCTTCAACACGGCCGACAGCTACGCCCCCGCGCGGCGGGGCGTCAAGGCGCTCGCGGCGGGCGATGCGCCCCCCGTGCGCCGCCCGACGGCGTCGTACGGCGGCGCCTGGCGAGCGCCCTCAGCCGAGCGCGCGCCGCACCTTCGGCTTGGCCCCGAGCAGCACGAGCTGGCCGCAGGCCGCCGAGACGTCGTCGCCGCGCCGGCGGCGCACGAAGCACGAGTACCCCGCCTGGGTGAGCACCTCCTGGAACGCGGCCACGCGCTCCTGGGCCGGCGGGCCCAGCGAGGAGGCCTCGATCGGGTTCATCGGGATGAGGTTGATCTTCACCGGGAGCCCGCGCAGGAGCTTCGCCAGCCGGCGCGCCTCGGCCGGGTCGTCGTTCTGCCCGGCGACGAGCGTGTACTCGATGGTGATGCGCCGGCGCCGCGGCAGCGGGTAGGCGCGCAGCGCCGCGAGCAGCTCGTCGAGCGGGTACTTGCGGTTGATGGGCATCAGCGCCGAGCGGGTCTCGTCGTCCGCGGCGTGCAGCGAGATCGCCAGCGCGATCTGCCCGCCGAACTCCGCGCCGAGCCGCGCGATCTCCGGGACCAGGCCCGACGTCGACACCGTGACCCGCCGCGTCGAGAGGTTGATCCCCTCCGGGTGCGTGAGCAGGCGCAGCGAGCGCGCGGTGTTCTCGTAGTTGTGGAGCGGCTCGCCCATGCCCATGTAGACGACGTTGCGGAGGTCCTCGCCCTCCTCGAGCATCGCGCGCCCGAGCAGCACCTGGCCCGCGATCTCCTCGGCGCCGAGGTGGCGCTTGAGCCCCGCCACGCCGCTCGCGCAGAACCCGCACCCCATCGCGCAGCCGACCTGCGTGGAGATGCACTGGGTGACGCGGACGCGCGGCGCCGCGCCGGCCTCCGCATCGTCGTCGTCCTCGTCGTCGGCCGCCGCCGCCGCGTCGGCGTCGAGCTGCGCCTGCGAGCCGGGCCCCGACACCGACGGGAGCAGGACCGTCTCGATCGTCGCGCCGTCGCGCAGGCGCAGGAGCAGCTTGCGCGTGCCGTCCTCGGAGCGGTGGACCCGCTCGGGCGTCAGCACCTCGCCGAGCCCCTCCGCGGCGAGGTGCTCGCGCAGCCGCGCCGGGAGGTTCGTCATCGCCGCCGGGTCGAGGACGCCGCGGCGGTGGATCCAGTGGAAGACCTGCTTCGCCGTGAACGACCGCTCTCCGCGGGCGGCCAGCGAGGCCGACCACTCCTCGGGCAGGCGGGCGACGGGGTGAAGCGGGGTGGAGCGCACCTCCGTGGCGTACTGCGCGCCGCCCCGAGCGGCAAGGGCACGGGCGCGAGCGCCGAGGGCGGGCGCCCGCGCCGGTCTCAGGTCAGCTCTGCGTCTCGGCGTGCGCCGCCGCGAGCTGCCCGTCGCGGTCGCGGCGCGCCCGCGTCCGGCTCGCCGCCTCGAGCGCCTCGCGGGTGTAGCGCTCGAGCGCCTCGGCCCGGTGCATCGCCGTGTGCTCGGCGAACACGCGCTGCCGCGCCCGCTGGCCCACGGTGAGGCGCTTGTCCTCCTTCATCTCCCGGAGCTTCCGGAGCACGTCCTCCGGCGTGCGGACGAGGAGGATCTCCTCGCCGGGCTGGAAGAACGTCTCGATCCCGGGCCAGGTGTCGCTCAGGACCGGGGTCCCGCACGCGGCCGCCTCGAACAGGCGCGCGCTCGGCGACCACCCGGACTCGACCATCGCCCGGCGGGTCAGGTTCAGCGTGAAGCGCTGGGCGTTGTAGAAGATGCGGTGATCGTCCGGCGGCAGGTGCTCCGTCCGGGTGACGTTCTCGGGCCACGCGAGCGACGCCGGGTACTGCGCGCCCGCCACCGCGAAGCGCCCGCGGCGCATCCGCCGCGCGGGCTCCAGCAGGAGCCGCTCGACCGCCGCCTGCCGGTCGTCGCTGTACGTGCCGAGGTAGCCGAGATCCCAGCGCATCGGCGTCGGCTGCGGGTAATACACGTCGGTGTCGGCCGCGCAGTAGAGCGCCCGCGCGCGCACCGCGCCGTGGCTGCGCTCCAGCCGCTCCAGCGTCGGGCCGCCCGTCGCCGACAGGTAGAGGTCGTACCGCGGGATCAGCGCCGGCGTGAGGTACGCGTGGTCCCCGTGCGCGAGCCGGCCCAGCGTGACCGGTGTGTCGAGATCGTAGAACGCGGCCTTGCCGCGGGCCTCCTCCGTGATCCACGCCCCGACGGTCGCCCCTTCCGGGACGAAGGAGCCGACCACCACGAGATCGGCTTCGCGCACCGCGCGTGAGAATCGATCGCGGAGCTCGGTAATGCTCGAGTACTGCTCGATCGCGCCGTAAGGCGGGTTGGGCAGGTCGCGGTGCTGATCGTAGATGGAGAGGTTCCGCTCCAGAAAGAGCACGTGGTGGCCGCGCGCCGCGAGCGCCCGGAGGAGCGCTCTGTACGTCGTGGCGTGGCCGTTGCCCCACGAAGACGTGATGGAGAGTCCCAGGAAGACATAGCGGTAGGTAGGTGTCGTCATAACGTGGTGGCGGCGAGGGTTGAGAGATCCCAGACGACGTGCCGGCCCGGAGTGGCCGGTCTCGAGACACACCGCAGCGACGCCCGTGAGGCCGGAACCGGCCTCACGGGCGCAGCCAGGCAGGCGGACACGCCGGGCTGGACGAGGCTGGGCCGCGCCGCCCGGTTCGGTAACGAGAGCTGCACGTCGATCCGGTTGCCCTGGCGCCGCGCGAGCGGGCGCGGCGACGAGCGAGCGAACCCCGGATTAACATGCGTGCTCACGCTCTGCAATCCTGTGAGATGCGGTTTCTCGTCCGAAGAGGCGTATTCCCCGTCAGGACCTCAGGCGATAAGGCCCGGACTGATCTCGAGACGATGAACGGCGCAGAATCGTAACGTGCTGAGGGATAAAGCGGCTCGATCGCGCAAAGCACCCGCGGCGAGCGAGGTTCGCGTGGCCGTGGCCGCGGCCGCGGCCGCGGCGAGGCAACCGGCCTGTGCGGCGAAGAGCAGATTCGAAGAGATGATGAGAAAACCGGGACCGCTATCGTAATGGTCAGGCGCGGCTGCTGGTCGAACGGAGCGATGGCGGGCGCTCCCGCACGGGAACGCCGCGGCAGCGCGTGAGACGTCGCCGGAGCCGGCGCGGCCCGATGAGCGCGCCGCCGCGGGCCGCAGGGCGACGGACCTCTGCGCTGCCGGTCTCGATGAAGGCGCGGCGGAGCGCGGGCGCGCAGGGGGGGCGCCGTCCGATCGGGCGCGCCGTCGGAGCGGCGGGCTCAGCCGGTGCCGTGAGGCGCGGAGGGGCGCGCGGAGAATTCGTCAGGGGAGCGGGAAGGCGGGAGGCGCACGGCGCCGCGGGCCGCCTTCCTGCTCGGAGAGGGCGTTGCCGCGGAGCGCGGCGCGATCGCCTGCGGGGTCGTCCAGCCTGGAGCGGCGGGGCGCGGCGCGGATGCCGCCGCGACGTTCAGCTGGCGGGGCGCAGCCCCCGCCAGCCGTCGAGCACCTCGGCGATGTTGGCGAAGCGGCGGTCTGGGCTGTGGGCGAGACCCCGGTTCACGAACACCTCGACATGCTTGTCGACCGGCGGCGGCATGAGGTTGCCGAGGCGGCGCGGCGGCGTCCTCGTCTTCAGGTCGGCGAGCATCATCAGGTTGCGCGCGGCGTAGGGGAGCTCGCCCGTGAGCGCCTGAAAGACCACCGTCATGGCCGCATAGAGGTCGGCCCGGTGATCCACCGTCTTGCCCTTCGCGAGCTGCTCCGGCGGCGCGAACCTGAAATCGCCGAGACACCGGCCCGGCAAGCTCACCACCTCGTCGTCGAACGCGGGCGGGAGCTTGCACGAGCCGAGATCGATCAGCGTCAGCCGCTCGCCGTCCGGGCCCCGGTCGAGGAGCACGTTCGTGGAGCTGATGTCGCGGTGGATGATGCCAATCTCGTGCAGCTCGGCGATCGCCAGCCAGAGCTGCTCGACCAGCGGGTGTAGGGCGGCGAACGGGATCGGCCCCAGCCGGGCGAGGCGGTCGCTGAGGAGCTCGCCCTCCCGCAGCTCGAAGACGAGGAGGGGGCCGTGCTCCGGGTCCTTGCCGCCGTCGATCGACGGCAGCGTGTGCGGGCCCCGCAGCCGCTGGCACGCCGCCGCCTCGCGCCGGAAGCGCGCCTGGGCCTCCTCCAGGGGCATGCGCTCCGGCGCGCTGAGCACGCCCCCCGGGTCCAGCCGCACCGGAGGCTCGCCGAGCACCTTCACCGCGACGCGGCGGCCAGCGCTCGCGTCCTCGGCGCTGAACACTTCACCGAGGCCTTCGCGGCGGAGATGACGCACCACGCGGTAGCGCTGGAGCAGTACGGTTCCGGGCACGATTGACAAGAGCGGCCTCCTTCGCTTGACAAAGGGGGTCCAGCGCGTTCCGGTCGCCTCCCCCCAGTCCCCAGACAAGCTCATTTATCACGCGGGCGCGACAGAGGAAGCGCCGCGCGCGTCGCGGGGTGAAAAGGAGGCCGCGCCTACACCTGCCACGCCGCATCGCGCGGCCTCGTCGCCCGGCCGGTGCGCTCGAGGTCGCCTGGACGAAAAAGTATCGTGGTGTGGGCGAGGGGGGAGGCGAGCGCCGCCGGCCGGGCATGCCGTCGCAGCAGGGCGCGGCGGGGCGGGGCGCGGCCGGGCGCCTGGGCAGGGGGCGCGCGGGCGCGTCGCTGCGCCGTGGAGTTACGCCGTAGAGTTGCCCGTGGCCGCGCTCTCTGGCGACGATGCGCGCTGGAGCGCGGTAATCGGCGGTGATTGCATCGAGGAGCCGGGGCCTCGCGGCGCGCGGCTCCGGCGACTGGCCACCACCCCCGAACCGCTGGCCATTCTCGTGAACTTCGCGTAGCTCCCACACAGGACGGACGGTCCGCGGGGAGGGGCGGCAGGGGCAATGCGAGCGGGAAACGTCATCGACGGCCGGTTCGAGATCGTGGAGCTCGCGGGCGCCGGCGGCATGGGCCACGTCTTCCGCGCGTACGACCTCACGACCGGCGAGACGGTCGCCCTCAAGGTCCTCCAGAACGCCGCCACCCAGGACTCGAGCCGCCTCTCGCGCGAGGCGCAGGCGCTCGCCACGCTGCGGGTGCCGGGGGTGGTGCGGTACATCGCCCACGGCGTCACCGACCTCGGCCACCCCTACCTCGCCATGGAGTGGCTCACCGGCGAGACCCTCTCGCAGCGCCTCGCCCGGCAGGCGTTCACGCTGGACGAGAGCCTCAAGCTCGCCCGGCGCGTCGCGACCACCCTCGGGTCCGTGCACCGGCTCGGCGTCGTCCACCGCGATCTGAAGCCGAGCAACCTGCTCCTCGTCGGCGGCGCGATCGACCGCATCACGCTCATCGACTTCGGCGTGGTCCGGATGTCCGGCATCGATCAGCAGCTCACCATGCCCGGCGCCATCCTCGGCACCCCCGGCTACATGGCGCCGGAGCAGGCCCGCGGCGAGGCCCAGGTCGACGCGCGCGCCGACGTCTTCGCGCTCGGCTGCGTGCTCTACAAGTGCATCTCGGGGCGCGCCCCGTTCCGCGGCGCGCGCGGGCTCGCGGTGCTCGTCAAGGTGCTCCTCGAGGAGCCGCCGTCGCTCCGGTGGCTCCGCGAGGACGTGCCCGAGGCGCTCGACGAGCTCGTCACGCGCATGCTGTCGAAGTCGCCCGAGGGGCGGCCGAGCGACGGCAACGCGGTCGCCGCCGAGCTCGCCGCGCTCATGGATCCCGCGGCGATCTCGGTCCGCCCGCCGGCCAGCTCCATCCGCCCGCCGGAGCTCACGACCGGCGAGCGCAAGGTGATGTGCCTCGTGCTCGCGCGCGACGGCCGCGCCCCGGCCGCCGCCGAGGCGGCGCTCCCCGAGGTCGACGAGCAGGCGCGCGCGCAGGCGCTCTCGGCCACGGCGGCGCGCTACCGGGGCCAGCTCGAGCTCGTCGAGGCGCGGCTGCCGCTCGTCGTGCTCTCCGGCGCCGGCGCGACGACCGACCTCGCGGCCCGGGCGGCCCGCTGCGCGCTCGCCGTGCAGGCGCTGCTCGGCGGCGCGCCGGTCGCCGTCGTCACGGGCAGGGCCGAGATCGCCTCGCGCATGCCGATCGGCGACCTCATCGATCGCGTCGTCCAGCTGCTCCCCGAGCGCCGCGCCCCGTCCCGCGCGGCGGCGATCCGCATCGACGAGGTGACGGCGGGGCTGCTCGGGGCGCGCTTCGAGATCACCGCGGACGAGGCCGGCCAGTGGCTCCACGGCGCGCGCGAGGGGCCGGACGAGGTGCCGCTCCTGCTCGGCAAGGCCACGTCGTGCGTCGGGCGCGAGCGCGAGCTGTCGCTCATCCGGGACGAGCTCGCCCGGTGCGTCGAGGAGTCGACCCCGAGCGTCGTGCTCGTCACCGGGCCGGCGGGCATCGGCAAATCGCGGCTCCGCCACGAGCTCGTCCGCGCGATCCGGGAGGACGGCGAGCCGGTCGAGGTGTGGCTCGGGCAGGTGGACCCGATGAGCGCCGGCTCGTCGTTCGGCCTGCTCGCGCACGCGCTCCGGCGGGCGATGGGCCTCTCCGAGACCGACGCCGTCGAGGAGCGGCGGCGCAAGGTGCGGGCGCGGGTCGAGCGGCACGCGTCGCTCGACGCGGCGCGTGTGGCGACGTTCCTCGGCGAGCTCGTCGGCGCGCCGTTCCCGGACGACGACGTCCAGCTCCGGGCGGCGCGGCGGAACCCGATGCTCATGGGCGACCAGCTGCGCCTCGCCTGGGAGGACTTCCTGCGCGCCGAGTGCGCGGTGCACCCGGTCCTGCTCGTGCTCGAGGACCTGCACTGGGGCGACCTGCCCACGATCACGATGGTCGACGCCGCGCTCCGGAACCTGAAGGACCGGCCGTTCATGGTGATGGCGCTCGGCCGCCCGGAGGTGCACGAGCTCTTCCCGAAGCTGTGGGACGAGCGGCGCGGGCACAAGCTCCGCCTCGCGGGGATCTCGCGCCGGTCGAGCGAGCGGCTCGTGCGCCAGGTGCTCGGCGAGCGCGAGAGCCCGGGGCTCGTGGCGACGCTCGTCGAGCGCGCGGACGGCAACGCCTTCTACCTCGAGGAGCAGATCCGCGCCGCGGCGGCGGGCAAGGGCGCGGACCTGCCGGAGACGGTGCTCTCGATGGTGCAGGCCGAGCTCGACGCGCTGGACGTCGGCGCGCGGCGGGTGCTGCGCGCCGGGGCGATCTTCGGCGAGAGCTTCTCGCGGAACGGGGTCGCCGCGCTGGTGGGCCGCGCGGAGGTCGACCGGCTGCTGACCGAGCTCGAGGCGCGGGAGCTCATCGTCCGGCGCTCGGTGGAGGGCGCGCCGGAGGTGATCGAGTACCGGTTCCGGCACGCGCTCGTGCGCGAGGCGGCGTACGGGATGCTGACCGATCACGATCGCCGCCTCGGCCACCGGCTCGCCGGCGAGTGGCTGGAGCGGACGGGGGCGGCGGACGCGATGGCGCTGGCCGAGCACTTCGAGCGCGGCGGCGAGCCGGCGCGGGCGGCGACGGCGACCCTGCGCGCCGCCGAGCAGGCGCTGCTCGGCAGCGATCTCGGCGCGGTGATCGAGCGGGTGGAGCGCGGCATCGCGCGCGGCGCGTCGAAGGCGACGGCGGGGGCGCTGCGGCTCTGCCAGGCCGAGGCGCACCTCTGGCGCGGCGAGTTCGCGCTGGCGGAGCGGCGGGGGATGGAGGCGCTGGAGCGGCTCTCGCCCGGATCGGCGCCGTGGTTCTCTGCGCTCACGCAGATGATCCTCGCCGCCTCGAAGCGCGGCAACCACGACCAGGTCGAGCGCCTCTTGCGCGTCGCGCAGACCACGGAGCCGCGGCGCTCGGCGCGGACGGCGCGCAGCGTGTGCCTGTGCGCGGGCGCCGGGCGCGTCCTCTTCGGCGGGCGGTATCAGCTCGCGGACGAGCTGCTCGACGCGATCGAGCAGGACGCCGAGGAGACCGATCTGGAGGTCGAGGTGCTGGCGCGGCTCCACGAGGCGCGCGCGTACCGGGCGATGGCGGGCGGCGATCCGGGCTCGAGCTTCGCGGGCTTCGAGGGGGCGCTCGCGGCGTTCGAGCAGGCCGGCGACCGGCGCAACGCCTGCTGGGCGCGGAACAACCTCGGCTCCTGCTACGCGGAGCTCGGCGATTTCGAGGGCGCCGAGGCGGCGCTGCGCGCGTCGCTCGCGGACGCGGAGCGGATGGGGCTGTCGGACGCGCGGCTCGGGGCGCTCCTCGGCCTCGGCCCGGTGCTGGCGCGGCTCGACCTCGTCGAGGAGGCGCGGCGGACGGCGGAGGAGGCGATCGCGACGTCGCAGGGCCTCGGCGACGCGCGCCGGGAGGGCGCCGCGCGGACGTGCCTCGCGAGGATCCTGCTCCAGACGGGCGATCTCGGCGGTGCGGAGCGCGAGGCGCGCGCCGCGGTGGCGATCCTGTACGGCGCGCCGCCGCTGCGCGCGTTCGCGTACGCGGTGCTTGGGCGGGCGCTGCTCGACGCGGGGCAGGCGGTGGACGCGCTCGCGGCGACGACCGAGGCGTTCTGCCTGCTCGAGTCGGTGGGCGCCGAGGTGGGCGAGTCGCTGGTGCGGCTCGCGCACGCCGAGGCGCTCTCGGCGTGCGGTCACCGGCGGGAGGCGATGATGGCGATCGCGTCGGCGCGGGAGCGCTTGCTCGATCGGGCGAGGAAGATCGGGGATCCGGCGTGGCGGGCGAGGTTCCTGGGCAACGTGCCGGACAACGCGGCCACGCTGGAGATCGAGCGCAGGTGGCTGGGGGCGTAGGCCGGCGCTCGAAGGCGCCGGAACGGGATCCCACTCCGCCGACTGTCGTCTTCCGTCTCCCGTCTGCCGTCTCCCGTCTTCCGTCTTCCGTCTCCCGTCTTCCGTCTTCCGTCTTCCGTCTGCCGTCTTCGTGCGCGTGCGCGTGCGCGCTCCGGTTCGTCCCCATGCCTCGTGGAGTCATCCCTCGCGTCTGCCTCGGGGAGAGTGGGCGCTCCGTGAACAACTCAGCACGCTTCTACGCCAATGCCCGGTGGAACCGCGATGGCAGCGGTGTCCTCGTGGATGTCTGTCGTGTGACGGGCTTCGTGCCGTCTGCTGATGGGAAGACGCCAAGATCTGCTGGATCGAAGCGTCGCGATGCTCACGAGAACCTGTCTCCGGTGGAGGGATGGCGGCATAACCGAGCACGCGCACGCGCACGAGCACGCGCACGAAGAGGGGGACCGGAGACGGAAGACGGGAGAGGGGAGACGGAAGACGGGAGAGGGAAGACGAGCGGCGCGCTACACGGCGCCGGCGGGCGCCCGGCTCAGAGGAACTCGCAGAGATACCCGGTGGGCTGCGCGGCCTTGACGTCGAAGCCGCTCTTGCCGGCCACCTCGAACGACGTCCCCGCCGGGTACACGCGCCATTCCTGAGAGCCGTCGAAGCGGACGGCGAGCTCGCCCGCGACGACGGTCATCCGCTCCGGCGCCTCGGTCGAGAAATGGAACTCGCCAGCGTCGATGACTCCCACCGTCTGCCGGCGTCCGTGGCGCTCGAACCCGACGCTCTGGACGCTGCCGTTGAAGTAGCTGTTGTGCTTGAGCATGGCGCCCTCCTACCGCGTCCCGCGCCGAGAGGCCAGCCTCGACGCTCCCGGTCGCCGCGCGGCCGCGGCCGCGAGCCGCCGCCGGGAGCCGGCCGTCTGGGCGCGCCGGGCGGCCCCGGCGGCGAGGCTGAGCATCGCGTCGCCTCCCAGGCGCAGAACGCCGCCACGGCGTGAACGCGAGCGCCGCTTGGGCGCGCGGCGCGCGTGCGGGTGGGGGCAAGAAAATTTGCCAGGTGGGGCAAGAAACTTTGCCCTTATCGTGTCTCTGACCCTGCGGTACCACCGCGTTGCCAAGGCACGGTCTCCCGCGAGCTCCGCGACGCAGCGACGCCCGAAGGGCTGCTCGTCATGGACAATGCCACCTCGTGACAGGCCCTGCTTTGGCTACAACCTGCATGAGAGAGACCGCTACCGGTAGCTGACCCTGGCGGGGGGACGCCTGGCCTCTGTGGTTCGGCGACACATCGGATTTCGGGGCCGCGCGCGGGCAGCGCGCGACACCGGCGAGACGCTCACCACGGCCGCTCCGCTGAAGCGACAGACACCGGAAGCATGAATGGAGGCAGCGCGTGACACACGACATCAAGGGCGAAGAAGGCACACTCCTCGAATCCCAGGACAACCTCGCCGTGGCCCGGCCCGGAGACGACAGGCGAGCCCGGTCGAGCGGGAAGGGTCGAGGCACGAGGTTTCTCATGAAGATGGCGATCGCCGTCCTCTCTTCGATGGCGCTCGCAGGCTGCGTCGCCCAGGAGGGCGATGAAGCCCTGAGCGACGAGGCCCTGAGCGATGAGGCCCTGAGCGATGAGGCCGTGGGAGAGGCGGAGCAGGCGCTCCAGATCGGCCTCTCCACGGTGAAATGCAACAGCGGTTGGCCTGGTACGCGGGGCTGCTTCACGCAGCTCGTCAGCGCGACGGACATCGTCCCCGGTTCGATCACCGTGCAGATCGATGGCCACAACGGCGCTGTGGGGTATAGCGCATCCCAGTCCGGGGCCCGGCTCATCAATTTCTCGGCGAGCATCCGCGAGGGCAACGCGTTCGACCCGGAGTCGAACACGACGAAGTTCATCGTGGCGTGGCTGCGCCAGTAGCGGCGCGGCCCGGATCCGACCCGGGTTGGCGGCGAAACGGGATCCGACCCGACCCGGGGGCGCCCCACAGGCCAACCCCGGTCGGGTCGCTGGAGCTCCGGGACGGGCGCGAACGGCTCAGGGGACGGAGCGGCCGACCGTCTCGGCCTTGGCCCACATCTGCGCGAAGCCTTCGGCGCCGTTGTAGAGCCGGTCGATGAGCTGCTCTCCGCCCGGGAGCGCCTCGACGTGCTTGAGGAAGTCCGGGAAGAGCCCGATGTGGACGACCCCCTCCTCGTTGTAATCCCACGAGCGGCTCCCCATCCGGGCCCTGGGGAACCTGGAGTAGTCGACGCACGCCTTGGCGGCCGGAGCGGCGCATCGGTACACGACCTCCATGGCCTGCGTGCAGAACATGCGCGTCGCGGCCCGGACGCCGGCGCGGCCGTATTCGTCGGGAGACGGCGCCTTGTAAGAGCAGGACGTCCTGGCGTTGCAGGCGCGGCCGACGAGGTCCGTGAGGTTGCCGCTGGTCTGGATGTCGAGGCAGCCGATGCGCGCGGAGCGCACGTCGATCTCCTCGTCCCCCGTGCACCGGAGCTGCGCGGGCGGGCGGCTCCAGGCGTCGCCCGGCACCGTCACCACCTGGTCCCGGGGCGCCTGGCACTCGGGAGAGCGCGGCATGACGACCATCCCGTTGATGTCCGAGCCGAGGGTGATCTGGAGCGGCTTGCCGCCCGACGCGATCGCCGCCACGGCGGCTGCGTTCCGCAGGAAGCTCCGGGCGTCGGAGTCGCCGAACCCGACACCCGCGAGCCCGCCGCGCGCGGCGATCTCCATGTACTGGGCGTCGGTCCGGCCGTTCTCGTTGCCGCTCGAGCCGCGGAGCCCGTTGTGCCCCGAGACGAGCGGATACGCGCCGCCGGGCGTCGAGCGGGTGAACTCGAGCACGTCGCCCACCGCCCGCTGGGACATGTGATCGATGTCGATGACCATCCCGAGCTTCATCATCTCGTTGATGGCGACGCGGCCCATGGGCAAGAGCCCCAGCCGGTTCTTGTGGCCTTCGGCCGGCTTGCAGCTCGGGAGCGGGATGTGACCGCCGGCGTCGCCGAGCTTCATCAGCTTGAACAGATCGTTCTCCGACTGGATGCGCTTCGTGATGCCCTCTCCGCGGGAGCACTCGAGGTCCCACCATTTCCCCGTCTGGAAGCGGTTGGCGCGCGCCACCTCGTCCTCGTAGGCGGCGGTGCCGCCGAAGAGGTTGTCGGTGAGGTGGACCGGGAACACGTAGCGCACGCCGAGGCCGTGCAGGCGCCTGATCTCCGCGCGGATCTGGGCCTCCGTCGGCGCCGCCTTGTTCCACACGAAGTTGCCGATGTCGTCCAGCTCGACGCCGACGATCACCGCGAGCTTGTTCTTCTCCACGATGCGCCGGAGATCGCTGGATGAACGCGCGATCTCCATCCACGTGTCGTGCTTGCCCACGAAGCGGACGAGCTCGGCGATCTGGAGATTGCCCGACTCCCTGTCGTCGATGGGCGGGTTTGCTTCGACGCCGTGGGCGAGCGTGCGGCTGTTGACGGCCAGCGCGACCATCACCCGGAGGCCACCCTCCTTCGCGCGCCGGATCCAGTCGACCCACATCTGCTGGTGCAGGATATCGTTATGCGCCGGGAAGTGCGCGAACGTCGGATAACCCAGGGGGCGCTCGACCTGGAACGAGCGGATGCCGTGGGATTTCGCCATCTCCCCGAGCACGATCTGGCGGACGTGATTCCCGCACTTGTTCTTCAAGAAATCGTGGCCTCGGTGCGTGCTGTAGCTGGTCCCCAGCGCCTCCGCGACGCTGGCGGCGCGCCGCATCGACCCGTTGCACGTGGCGCCCGACATGCCTTGGCCGCTGGGGTCGTAGATCGTCCCCGGCGCCATGAGCACGCCGACGTCGGGAGCGCCGTGGAGCACGTGCCCCCCGAAGCCGAGGTGCGCCATCGGGTGGGTGTGGAGATCGACGAACCCGCGCAGCGGTCGGCCGGGAGCGCTCAGCGCGGACTCGAAGATCGGCGAGCGCCGCGCCTGCGCGCTCGCCGGGCCGGGGGCCGCGAGCGTCAGCGCGACCGCGGCGAGCGCGCTCCAGGGTGTCGCCCATGCAGGGCCTGTCATCGGGCCGGTTCTCTTCATACCGAATCATCCTCCAGAGGGGTGCGAGCGGCGGAGCCCAGGCGAGGATCCACTTCGGCGCCAGCAAGTACCGGAGGGCCAGCGGCACGATAAGGGCAAATTTTCTTGCCGCCCTGGATACGCACCGTGCGCCGGAGCGGCGCTCGCGTTCACACCGGCGCTTCGAGCAGCTCGAGCGTGACCTTGGCGCCGCCTTGCGGCAGGTTGGCGCGCAGGACGAGCCCACCGCTCGACTCCACCATGCCGACCACGAAGCCGAGCCCCTGTCCTGACCCGCCCGGCTTCGGGCTCGGCGTGTCGTGGAACCCCGGGCCGTCGTCCTTCACCTCGACGGCCACCCGTCCGCCGCCGAGCGGGCGCGCGTCCAGCGTCACGCTGGACGCGCCGCGCTCGCCGGTCCCCTCGCACGCGTTGACGAGGAGGTTCAGGAGCACTCGCTCCAGCGCGTCGTGCCCCCCCGCGAACAGGACCGCGGTGCGCTCCGCGCGACCCGTGACGTCGATCTTCACCGCCTGGTAGCGCCGCTGGACGGCGCGGAGCGCGCCGTGCGCCGCCTCGCCGATCTCGGCGGGAGCCGTCGCCCGCAGCGCGTCGAGCTCGCGCGTCGTCCGCTCGCGGATGTGCCCCATGGCCGAGGCGACCTCCTCGATGCTGTCGCGGAGCTGCTCCAGCTTCCGCAGCATGCGCTCGGCGCTCGCGGCTTCGCCCCGCGCGATCTCGCGCCGCAGGAGATCCGTGTCGATGAGGGCGGCGGAGAGCGAGGTCTTCACGTCGTGGTGCTCGTGCAGGACGAAGCTCAGGTTCCGCTGCGCCCGCTCCGCGCGCAGCGCGGCGCTCGCCCCCGCCTCGACGACCCTGAGCGTGCGCGTCGTGACGAGGAGCGCCGCGCACACGGCGGCGAGGAGCAGGAGCAGGAACAGCGAGGGCGTCGTCCAGTACCCGTGGTGGTCGCCGTTCAGCGCGAAATCGAGCGCGATGAGCGCGAGCGCGGAGAGCGCGTTCGCCGCCGCCGCGAGGAGCACGGCCCGGCGGACGAGCCGGAATGCGCTCGCGACCACCGTGAGCAACACCGCGGCGATGTCGGGGGTCTGCAAGATCCCCGGATAGCCCTCCCACGGCCAGATCACGTTCGGCAGGAGGGCCACGAAGCACAGCAGCGCGTCGAGGCCGACCGAGACGAGGAGCAGGTGGGAGGGCGCGTCGATTCGCCGGCTCGTCCGCCACACGTACATCGAGGCGACCACCGCGCCGAGGAGCAGCGGCACCTCGACGACGGAGCGCGGGTAAAAGTCGGGCTGCGTCAGGCCGCCGAGGGCGACGAACCGCGCGAGGAGGGCCGCGCAGAAGACGCTCCGCGCGATCGAGGCGGTGCGCTCGCCCCGCAGCGCTTCGCGCGTGATGAGGGCGTCGAGCTGGACGCTGGTCAGCGCCGCCGGGGGGCTCGCCTGCTCCGCCATTTTCGCGCTATGCGCCCCCATCGACGGGATGGCACGCTAGCACACGATGTCCCGCTGGATGGTGGTCGAGGATGACGTGAGGCTCAGGCGCGCGCTGTGCGACGCCCTCGAGGCGCGCGGCGTCGAGGTCGTCGCCTGCGCGTCGGTGGCCGAGGCCCACGCCGCGCTCGCGGGCCGGGAGTTTCAAGGGATCATCGCCGACGTGATGCTCCCCGACGGCAATGCCGTCGACGTCGTGGAGCGGGCGATGGCCTACCCGGTCGCGCCGACGATCGTGGCCATCAGCGGATCGGCGAGCCCGGCGGTGTCGTTCCGCCTCGCGCAGATGGGCGTGCGCTCGTTCCTCGCCAAGCCGCTGTGCCTGGAGGCGCTGGAGCGCTCCATCGACGACGCGCTCACCCGGCCCCCGGATCTCCGCCCCCAGGTGCGCGCGGCGGTGGGCCGGGCATCGATCCAGGAGATCGAGGGGCAGGTCCGCGAGATCATGGTCGACGAGGCGCTCGCGCGCGCTGGCGGGAGCCGGCGAAAGGCGGCGCAGCTCTTGAGCATTTCCCGCCAGCTCCTCCAGCACATCCTCCGGCGTCGGTCGTAGCCGGCCGCGCTGGGCTCAGGGCTGCGAATGCGGCTCAGGGCGGCGGGATCGGAGGGGCGCATCCGCTCGTGCTGGGCGGCGCGACGGGATCCGACCCGAGGTCGATCGATCAGCGCAGCTCGCTCGCGCCGCCGATCTCGGCCTCGCCCGGCTCGGCCTCGCTCGGCCCGGCGGCGGGGTCTTGCGCCCCGTCCTCCGGCGGCGCTCCCTCGGGCGTAGCGCTCGGGTAGCGCTTGCCGGCGCGATCCGAGGCCCGGAGCACGGGCCCGCGGATGATCTCGATGTCTCGCGCCGGGGCGCGGGACACCTCGAGGTTGGAGAGCACGAGCGACACGACCTTGAACCACTGGCTGCGGGCAGCCTGGATGGTGGTCTTGGTGATGGGCGTGGTGGCCTGGGTCGCGTCGAGCTCCGTGCGGGCGCGCTCGAGCGCCTGGAGCTCCCGGCCCTTGGCGAGCCAGCGCTTCACGACGTCGAGCAGCGACGCCTTGCCGCGGGCGGGGATCGACCTCAGGAAGTCGGCGATCTCGGGCTCTTCTTCGAGGAGGCGGGCGATGCGGGTGGTGTTGCCCGCCTCGGCGAGCGGCGAGGCGTTGAGGATGGCGAGGCCGTTGGGAAAGAGCTTCTTCTGGACGGCATCGCACTGCGCGGCGCGGGCGGCGTCGGCCGGCGCCTCGGCGAGGCAGAGCTCGCGGTGCGCGTCGATACCGTACGATATGGCCCGTGCGAGGTGGTCGTGGCACCGGTCGACCTCGTTGCTCTCGTCCACGAGCGCGCGCAGCTTCGACGCCGCGCCGGCGCCGCTGCTCGGCTGGACCGCGACCACCGCCTCGTGGGCCTCCGCGACCCGCGGGTGGAGCGCCGCGATCTCGGGGATCGACAGGAACAGCTTGCGCTGCTTGGGATCGTCGACCCAGGGGGAGAGGAGCGCGACCATCTCGTCGAGATTCAGATGCTTCAACATGAGAGACACCTCCTGATGGGGTGATGCGGGCAATGCATGAGGTGGCATTGCGGGTGAGCAGGTAAGGGAAGTCCTGTGGTCACCTGCGTCAAGACGGGGGCTGCGCTGGTTTCTTGCGTTGCTCGCGCGTGCGCTGGACTCTTTCAGGCATGGTGAAGCGCCGCCGATGAGGAGCGTGGGTCGGGAGGGGAGCGTGGAGCGGTCGTCGCGTGCCGGCGTGGCCGGGGGAGGCGCCGGAGGCCGGTGCGGAACCGAAAAACGGGCCCTCGGGGGTGGCGCGGAGAGGTCGCGACGTGGCGGCGTCGCCTCGGAAGGGGGACCGGACACGTGCGGAACCGAAACATGGGGCCTCGGGAGGCGGCGCGGAGAGGTCGCGACGTGGCGGCGCGGCCTCGGAAGGGGGGCGGGTCGATGCGGAACCGGAAAATGGGGCCTCGGGAGGCGGCGCGGAGAGGTCGCGACGTGGCGGCGTTGCCTCGGGAGGGGGTGCGGGTCGGTTCGAGATCGAGACGGGCGGCCTCGGGAAGGGGGGTGGGTCGGTTCGAGATCGAGACGGCGGCCTCGGGAGGGGGTGCGGGTCGGTTCGCGATCGAAACGGGGGGCCTCGGGAGGGGGTGCGGGTCGGTTCGCGATCGAAACGGGGGGCCTCGGGAGGGGGAGGTGTTCGCCCGGGGCGGACACACGTGCAGGTTGGCTGCATGCGCGATCGGGTACTGCCGGTCTCGTTCTGCGGGATGCGGCCGTGACGTCCCTCGAGGCATATCCCGTGGAGGGAGGCGCGCGCCGTGAAGGAGTTGATCCCGCTCGACCGGATCGAGGTCCCCCGCGTCCGCCCGGACGCCAGGTACGCGGCCCGCCTGCCCGGCCACGACGCCTCGTTCCTCGGCCTGAAGCGGCTCCTCGGCGCCGCCGACGCCAGCAAGGCCGGCGACCGCAAGGCCGGCCTCTCGGCGCCCAGCGAGGCGGCGCGGGAGGCCGCCCGGGAGCTGCTCGGCGAGCTGACCCTGGAGCACCTCCACGATCACCCGCTCGCCGACGAGCGGGGCGAGGTCGACGCGGTGATGCGGGTCAATTACGACATCGACCGCGGCGCCTTCGCGCGGATCGCCTCGCTGCGCCTCGGCGAGCTCAAGGACGCGCTGCTCCGCGCCCCGGGCCCGGAGGCGGCGCGCCTCGGCCGCGCGCTGACCGGGGTCATGGCCGCGGCGCTGGCCAAGCTCTGCGACGTGCACGAGCTCATCTACATCGCCCGCAAGATCAGCCGCCCCACCCGCGCGCGCACGCTCCTCGGCGCGCCCGGCACGCTCGCCTCGCGCCTCCAACCGAACCACCCCACCGACGATCCGCGCGGCATCGCCCTGCTGACCTACTGGGGCCTGTCCGTCGGCGCCGGCGACGCGCTGCTCGGCCTCAACCCCGCGGCCGGCACGGTGGAGGCCACCGCCGCGATCCTCCGCCACCTCGACCGCATCCGCCGCGCGACCGGCGTCCCCACGCAGATCTGCTGCCTGTCGCACCTCAAGGTGCAGCTCGCCGCGCTCGACCAGGGCGCGCCCGTGGAGATCCTCTTCCAGAGCCTCGCCGGCACCGAGGCCTGCTGCGTCACCGAGTTCGACATCACCGTCGACCTCATCGACGCGGGCTATCGCCGCATGGCCGCGCGCGGCCCGCTCGCTGGCCAGGCCGAGCAGTTCATGTATTTCGAGACCGGCCAGGGCAGCGAGCTGACCTACGGCAAGCACAGCGGCATCGACATGGCCACGGCCGAGGCGCTCTGTTACGGCCTCGCCCGCCGCTGGGACCCGTTCATGGTGAACAACGTCACCGGGTTCATCGGCCCGGAGACGCACCTCGACGATCGCGAGATGATCCTCGCGAACCTCCAGGACCATTTCATGGGCAAGCTGCTCGGCGTGCCCATGGGCATGGCGCCTTGTTACACCCTCCACGCCCACGTCACGCTCGAGGGCCAGCAGATGGCGACCCAGCTCCTCGCGGCCGCGGGCGCCAGCTTCTACATGGATGTCTGTCTCAACACCGATCGCATGCTCGCCTATTTCGATACGAGCGGGCATGACGTGCAGACCTTGCGCGAGCTCCACGGCCGCGCGCCCGGCGGCGAGTTCCTGGCGTGGGCGCTCGACCGAGGAATTTTGGCGCGCGCGGCGGAGGGACAGGGGGATGGACAAGGGAATGAGCAAGGGGAGGGGCAGGCGCCGGCGGGCGCGATCACCCGCGGGCCGCGCTTCGGCGACGTGCGGCAGTTCTGCCCGGACGAGGCCGAGCTCGCCGCGCTCGTCGCGGCCACGCCCGCGGCCCACGGCTTCGCCACGGCCGGCCCGCGCCCGGCGAGCGCGGTGAGCCGGCGGGCGCGCCTCGATCAGGCCATCGCGCGGGCGGCGCTCGAGAGCGAGCTGCGCGAGGACGAGCTGGCGCGCGTCGCCGCGTTCCGGGTCCTCACCACGATGGCCCGTAGCAAGGACGAGCACCTAGGCTCCGCCGACGCGGGCGCGCGCCTCTCCCCGGAGAGCGCCGCCCGGCTCGAGCCGGAGGGCGCCCAGGTGCAGATCGTGGTGTCGGACGGCCTGAGCGCCGAGGCCGTCCACCACAACCTCCCCGACCTGCTCCCGGTCCTCCTGGACGGGCTCGGGGCGCGCGGCGTGACCGTCGGCCAGCCGCTGCTCGCGCGCTACGGCCGGGTGAAGCTCGCCGAGGCCGTCGCCGCGGGGCTCGGGGCCCGGCTGGTGATCATGCTGCTCGGCGAGCGCCCGGGGAGCGGGGAGCTCGCCTCGCGCAGCCTCTCGGCCTATCTCGCCTACCGCCTCGCGCCCGGCGTGGACCGGGAGGCCGCCGCCGCCTTCAGCGGCAACCCGGCGATCGGCTTCGAGTACACGGTGATCGCGAACATCCACGCGGGCGGGCTGCCCCCCGCGGAGGCGGGCGTCGCGATCGTCGAGAGGGTCGCGCAGGTGCTCGCGCGCCGCGCGGCCGGCAACCGGCTGGAGGCGCTGCTCGCCCGCGACGCCGCCTGAGCGCCGCCGGCCGCCGGCGGAGCGCGCGGAGGTCGTCCCGGAGCGGTACGCCTTGGCTTTGCATGGATGGAGATCGGTTTACCAAGACTGCTTGTTGCCGAAGAGGGCGCGGGACCGCATCGTACGGGCATGAGGGCGCTCGGTCTCGCGGGCACGACAGCGCCGAGCACGAGAGCCTCGATGGGATCGGAGGCCACATTGATTCCCTTTGCGTCGAAGAACGGCTTATGGACCGCCACCGCGAGCGCGCTGGCCTTTGGATGCCTGGCTGCTTGCAGCGGAGACGACGGCGGCCCCGCGCCGGACACCGCGCCGCCGCTCGCGGTCCGCTGCGCGCAGCTCGCGAACATGCAGATTCCGAGCGACTCCATCGGGTTGCCCACGACCGGCGCCGTCGTCACGTCGACCCAGATGAACGCGGCGCAGGGCGCGGTCGGCGAGCATTGTCTCGTGTCCGGGGACATCATGCCTGTCGATCCGACGGCGCCCAACATCAAGTTTCAGGTCGCGCTCCCCGCCGGCTGGAACTCGAAGGCGGTCATGCTGGGCGGGGGCGGGTTCTGCGGGATCATCCCGGACGTCGCTGGCAACCCGCTGAACACCACGCCCGACGCGGTGACGCCGCTCGGGCGTGGCTATGCGGTGTTTGCCAGCGACGCTGGTCATCAATCGAATCCCCTCGACGGATCCTTCGCCCTGAACCAGGAGGCGTACGCGAACTGGGTGTCCGACGCCTTGAAGAAGACGCGCGACGCGGCCATCGCCGTGGTCGAGGCGACCTACGGCGAGGCCCCGACCAAGGCGTACTTCCTGGGCAGCTCGACGGGGGGACGGCAAGCCCTGGCGGTCGCGGGTCGCTGGCCAGAAGATTGGGATGGATGCGTCGCGCTCTACCCCGCCCGGAACGTGACGACCGCGATGGTCGGCGCCCTCGCCATGATCCAGGCGTTCGCGGCGCCCGGCGCCTACCTCGACCCCGAGGAGCGCGGCGTGCTCTACCGCGCCGCCGTGGCCGCCTGCGACGCGCTCGACGGCGCGAGCGACGGGGTGATCAGCGACGTCCAGGGGTGCAACGCGACGTTCGACCCGTCGACCGCGTCGCTGGACGGCGTGCCTGTCCGGTGCCCGGACGGCGTCGACACCGGGGACACGTGCCTGTCGGACGCCCAGCTCACGGCGCTCGGCAAGGCGAACGGAGAGGTGCCCTTCGATATCCCGCTCGCGAGCGGCGAGGCGAGCTTCCCCGGGTTCAACGCGTTCATCTCGGATCTGGGCATGGCGAGCAGCTCGCCGCTCCAGCCGCACGTCGCCGCGATCGGGCTGGGGAGCGCGCCGCCGGGGTTCCCGGTCACCGAGAGCATGTCGTACGGCGCCCATTTCGCGGACGGCTTCATCCGCTATGCCGTCGCCAGGGACGCCGCGTTCGACTACCTGACGTTCGATGTGTCGAACGCCGGCGCCTTCGCATCACGGGTGACCGAGCTCTCGGCGCTGGACGTCGCGTACGCCGATCTGACCGCCTTCGCCGCGAAGGGCGGGAAGCTCTTGATGCTGCAAGGCACGGAGGACCTGCTCGTCAGCCCGCGCGCCGTGGAGGCCTATTACTCGCGCTTGCGGGCGGACATGGGGGCGGACGAGGTCGACTCTTTCCTTCGATATTACGAGGTTCCCGGGTTTGGTCACTCCGTGAGCGCGGCCTTCACCGCGGGGTGGGATTACTTGACCGCGCTCGAGCGCTGGGTCGAAGCGGGGGCGGATCCGGCGACGGACCAGATCGTCGTCGACACGACGGGCGTCCCGGGCCGAACCAGGCCCCTTTGTGTCTATCCGACATGGCCCCAGTACAAAGGCTCGGGCGATATGGATAGCGCCGCGTCCTTCGCGTGCACGGCGAACTAGCCTCGAGCCACCGCGCCCGCGCTCGATGCCGCGGGCAGCGCTTGGTCCTTCTAGCCGGGTGAGGGCGATCCCGGCGGCGGCGCGTCCCACGCGACGTTCAGCGCGGCCGGGCCGCGGTGCACGAGGTTGGGCATGTACGAGAGCCGCGCGTCGCCGGCGAGGCGCGCGCCCCGCAGGCGTCGCGTCAGCTCCTCGAGCGCGATAGCGCCTTCCAGGCGCGCGAGCTGCGCGCCGACGCAGAAGTGCGGGCCGCGCCCGAACGCGAGGCTCGGCCCGGCCGCGCGCTCGAGCTCGAACCGCTCGGGGTCCTTCACGCCCGGCAGGTCCCGGTTGGCGGACCCGAACAGCACGAACACCCGCGCGCCGCGCGGCACGGCCACCCCGCGGATCCGGCAATCCTCGGTCACGGTGCGCGTCATCCCCTGCACGGGCGCATCGAAGCGCATGCCCTCCTCGAGCACGCCGGGGATCAGCGCCGGCCGGTCGCGCAGCGTCTGCCAGGCGCCGGGCGCGCGCAGGATCGACACGAGCGTGTTGCCGATCATGTTCGTCGTGGTCACGTGCGCCGCGAAGATCAGCACGCACAGCGTGCCCACCAGCTCCTGCGTGTCGAGCGGGCCCTCGCCCTCCGCGCGCGCCTCGATGAGCTCGGTCACCAGATCGGGGCGAGGGCTCGCCCGGTGATCCTCGACGAGCGCGCGCAGGAAATCGCGGTAGGCGACGATGCTGCGCGCCAGCTCCGCGCGCCGCTCGTCGGGCAGGAAGGCCATGAGGAACATGGTCTCGTCGTCGCACCACCGCTTGACCTGATCCATCTCCGAGAGCGGGATCCCGAAGAGCTGGCTGGTCACGCGGATCGGCAGCGGCGTGGCGAAGCGCGCCATCAGGTCCGCCTGCCCGTCCTTCTCGAACCCGCCCACGAGCTCGCTGGTGATCGCGCGGACGAACGGCTCCATCCTCGCCGCGAGGCGCGGCCCCGCGAGCGCCTTGCTCACGAGGCTGCGCACCCGCGTGTGGACCGGCGGATCGTTCGACAGGAGCGGATACACGCCGCTCCCGTCCTTGCCCAGGATCGCCAGCAGCTCGGGCGAGGGCTCCTGGAGCGGCGCGAGGACCTGCGCCGAGCTGAAGCGCACCGGATCCTTGACCACGGCCGCGACGTCCTCGTGGCGCGAGACGAACCACATCCCGAAGGTCGGGTTGAACACGACGGGCGCCTCGCGCCGGAGCTCCTCGAAGAGGGGATAAGGGTCCTCCAGGTGCGGGGAAACGAGGTGGTTGAAGGCGCGCGTGGTCTCGATCGACATGCTCGCGAGGCTCCGGGCAGAGGCGGCGGGGAGGCCGCCCTCAGGCCGTTCGATCGAATATCACCTTCCGAGGGCGGGTCGATCCGGGATCGAGATCGATGGACTGGGAGCCGGGATCAGGAGCGGCTGGGACCTTTGGCGCTGGCCTCGTCGCTCTCAGGAGCGGCCGGCTGCGGGGGCCCGAGCTCGTCGCCGGCGTTGTCCCCGATGCCAGCGTCCGAGAAGATGGGCACGAGGCGAGCCTCGACCTCACCGAGGAACGCCGCGAGGCCGTTGCCGTTGCCTCGCTGGCGTAGATGGCCGAGCGCCGGCTCCGTCCAGCACCGCGCCTCACGCTCGCCTTCGCCGCCGGTGAGGCGATCCAGAACGCGCTTCGGGCTCTTCTTCGCCGCTTTGCTCGATGCGTCGAGCTCGTGCGAACGGGCGGTAGGGTCGAACCCGAGCTCCTTCCGGAGCGCGGCGAGCGATGTCTCCTCTCGCTTGCTCTCTGGGACGAAGCCGGCGAGCACCCAGCACTCCCGCATCGGGTGGGCGACGCCAAGGAGCACCTCGAAGGGCCAGGCAAAGTCCTGTCGAGCCTGCTCCAAGCCTTGCCGGCGCTCGGCTTCCTTTCCGTCGCTGTCGCGCACCAGGACGACGGCCTCGGGCTGCGGATCCCGCGCGACGAAGCAACGGAGCGCGAGCACGGCTGTACGGGCGTCCTCGAGCGCCGGCTTTCCGCCGAAGTGGCCGTGCCTTCGAGGTACCGGGTATTGATGGACCGCGCTCCACATCACGAACGGCGTGTTGGCATCGAGCCCACAGAAGGATCGAGCTCGCCCGAGCTTGCCTTTCAGGACGGGGACCGCTCCCTCGACGACCCGGTCGACGAGACCAGGCACCGTCCGGGCGTCATCCGATCCTTCGACGACCATCCCGAGGAGATGAGAGGCCACGCTCACCCGTGCTCCTGAGCGGCGCTCGCCTGCTGCGCGACCCAGTCCTCGCCGACGAAGCTCCAGAGCTCGCCGGAGCGCGTCGTGCTCTTCCATCGATCGAAATCGGGGTGGTCCGCGAGCCGGGCGCAGGCGGTGGAGCCATCGGGCAGGAGCGCGGTGAGGAGCACGTCCTGCGCATCGAAGTGATCCAGCAGGTACGGCGAGTGGCTGGTGGCGATCACCTGGAGCTCGGGCGTCATCTCCAAGATCTTACGAATCTGCGTGACCAGCTCTTCCTGCGCGCGCGGGTGCAGCGCCTTGTCGATATCGTCGAGGAGCAGCAGCCGGGGCCTGGGCTCCATCCACAGCGCGGTCAGCAGACCGATGACGAGCAGGGTGCCCTCGCTCGCGAGCGGCGCCGGGACGTCCGGCGCGCCCTTGAAATCGAGCACGAGCTGCTGGCCCCAGTAGAATCGGTCGACGGAGCGCTGGATCGCTTCCTCACCGTCGATGGTGATCTCCTGACGCTCCTGTCTCTGTACCTTGGCGCGACGCGTGCGGATCCTCTCGAGCGTCGGGATGACCTGGCGCGCGGCCTCCTGGATCGACTGGAACACCTCGGGGGTGCGCGCTGCGGCGTCTGCCAGCACCGAAGCCAGGCCGCTACCGTCCGTATCGAGGCGAGGCAGCTCCTCATCGCTGTACGACGCCGCCGCGAGCGCCTCGATATCCAGCCGGAGCTTGCGCGCGGAGCCAAGCTCTTTCGCGAGCTCCGCCATCTCGGGGAGACCATGGGTCCGCAACACGTCTTTTTTGCCACCTGGTCGTGGCGTCGGCTGCGGATCGCTGGACTTGACGAGCTGCCATCCCTCTTCCGCCTCGGAGGTCTCCTCCACGGCATCGCCCCACCGACGAACGACTGTCCCGCGCCAGCTGGCGTTGCCGTTCAAGTCGTCCCTGCCCTCGACGATGATTCGGACCTCCGCGGTCACGTCATGGAAGCTTCCCGTTGCTACGAGCTGTATGGGCCCCGAGCTGCCGCGGCTCTTCAGGTTGGAAGGCGCAAAGACACCGCGCATCAATCCAGCCAGCGGCCACCGCGTCGCCTGCGCAAGGTAGTGCAGGCCGTCGAGGATGCTCGTCTTCCCGGAGCCGTTCGGCCCGACGATCACCATGAAGCGCCCAAGGCCAGCGTCGACCCTGCGCAGCGATTTGAAGTTGGTGAAAGAGACCTGCTGGATCATGGTCGTCGCCGCCCGCCGCCCGCCCGCGCCCACGCGCGTCGGCCGTCGAGCTTTATAGCCCGACGCCGGCACGGCGGACGAGCAAGCGGCCTCCGTCCGGCCATCGATCTCGCCGTCCGCCCCCCGCTCAGCCCCCGCCGCCCACCGGCAACCGCAGCGCGACCTCGAGCCCGCCGCCCTCGGCGTTCCTCGCCTCCACCTCGCCGCCGTGCAGCAGCACCGCCCGCTGCGTGATCGCCAGCCCGATCCCCGTGCCGCCCGCGCCGCGCGCCCGGTGATCGTCGACCCGGTAGAACGGCTTGAAGATGTCCCCGAGCGCCACCTCGGGCACGCCCGGCCCACGATCGCGGACGCGCACCTCGGCGACCCCGCTCGAACACGCGAGGTCGATGCGGACCGTGGTGCCCGCCTCGGTGAAGCGCACCGCGTTGCGCACCACGTTCTCGATCGCCCGCCGGAGCAGCTCCTCGTTCCCGTCCAGGGAGCACGCGTCGCGCGCCCCGAGCTCGACCGAGCACCCCTGCTGCTCCGCCTCGAACGCGGCGTCCTCGACAAGCTGCTCCACCAGCGCCGTCAGGTCGACCCGCTCGGTCCGCTCCATGCCCCGGGCCGACTCCAGCCGGCTCAGCGTGAGCAGCTCGCCGATCATGCCGTTGAGCCGCTCCGTCTCCCGCTCGATCCGGTCGAACGCCGGCGCCACGTCCGGCGGCGACCGGCGGCGGACGAGCTCGAGCGAGATGTTGAGCCGCGCGAGCGGCGACCGGAGCTCGTGCGAGACGTCGCGGAGCAGCCGGCGCTGCGTCTCCAAGAGCTCCTCGATGCGCTCCGCCATCCGGTCCATGTCGCGCCCGAGCGCCAGCGTCTCGCCGTCCGCGCCCGCGAGCTGCTGCGCGACGCCGACCGAGAGATCGCCCGCCGCCATCCGCTGCGTGGCGCCGCGCAGGATGTGGATCGGACGGGACAGGTAGCGCGCGAGGACCACCGCGACGAGCCCGGTCACGACCACGATCGCGAGCAGCCGGAGCGGCAGCGTCTCCGGCACGATGAAGAACATCCACGGCGACCGGACCGGACCGGTCGCGACCGCCACGAAGGACGGGTCGCGGCGCAGGACGACCGCGACGAGCTCCCGCTCGCCCACCTCGACGGCGATGCCGTCCGCCGAGCGCCGCGCCCGCTCCTCGACGAGCGGCGCGCCCTCGATGGGCTCGCCGCTCACGAGCGCGCCGGACCGGTAGACCGCGACGCGCTGATCCCGCGGCTCGATCGGCACGAGGCGCTGCTCGCAGCCGGAGAGCCCGTCCCGCGCGCAGAAGAGCGCGCTCTCCGCCCGGAGCTCGACGCTGCGCGTGCTCAGGCGGCGGCGCAGCGAGCTCGACTCGGCGGAGAACGCCCAGCCGTGGATCACCGCGAACAGCCCGACGAGGAGCGCCATCGCGATCCACAGCGAGACCAGGAGGCGCAGGAAGAGGCTCTTCACGCGCGCCCCCCGAGGCCGCGGCGCCTCGCGAGCGCCCTCCGCGGCAGGCGCCTCACGGGCGCTCCCGGGCCAGGATGTAGCCGGCGTTGCGGACCGTCTTGATGCGCTCGCCCCCGCTCGGCCCGGGGCCGAGCTTGCGGCGGAGGTTCGAGACGTGCATGTCGATGCCGCGGTCGTACGCCGCGAGGCGGCGGCCCAGCACGCGCCGCGCGAGATCCTCGCGCGAGACCACCGTGCCCGCCTGCCGCACCAGGACCTCGAGCAGGTCGTACTCGGCCGTCGTGAGCCGGACCTCCTCGCCGCGGACCCGGACCCGCCGCGCCGCGGGGAACACCTCGATATCGTCGACCGTGAGGACGCTCTGCGCCTCGGCGGCGCCCGGCCCCGCCGCGGCCGCGCCCGCGTGGGCGGCGCGCCGGTGGAGCGCGCGCACCCGGGCGACGAGCTCGCGCGGGTTGAACGGCTTCGGCAGGTAGTCGTCGGCGCCCATCTCCAGGCCGACGATGCGGTCGACGTCCTCGCCCCGCGCCGTCAGCATCAGGACCGGCACCCGGGAGCTCTGCCGGAGCCGCGTGAGCACCTCGAAGCCGTTGAGGCCAGGCAGCATCACGTCGAGCACCACGAGGGTGAACGGCTTCTCCTGCGCGCGCGCGAGGCCGGAGATCGCGTCGCGCGCGCTCTCCACCGCGTAACCCTCCTGACCGAGCAGCTCGGCCAGGAGCTCGCAGAGCTCGGCGTCGTCGTCGATGACCAGGATCTGAGGCGGATCGGCCATGTCGGCGACTGTAGCGCGGCCGTCACGGCGCTGTGTAAGGCCTGGTCAAAAGGCTCTTGACGAATCTTTACACGAACTGGACACCTCTTGAGACACTGCCTCCTAGCCTGGGCCGCATGACGCTCACTCGCTCCGTTCCCTTGCCGTGGCTGGCGTCCCTCGCCGTCATCGCCACGTGCACGCTGGGGAGCGCGGCGCGCGCCGAGACGCTCACCGCCGAGCAGGCGGTCGGCCGCGCTGCCTCCCAGAACCCGGCCCTGCGCGCGGCCCTGCTCGAGGCCACCGCCGCGCGGCAGGCCGTCGCCGCCGAGCAAGGCGCCCGCAAGCCCACGCTGTCCGCCTCGGTGACCGGTCAATACGCAGAGGATCTCGGGAACGGGGGCCGCGGGATCTCGGGCACCACGACCGTCGCGTCGGACGTGGCCCTCCGGTACACGACCGACGTCGGGACCAGCCTCGAGGTGGGCGCGTCGGCGAACAAGTCGTGGGGCGGCGCGGCCCGCAGCCTGGAGGGGAGCGGCGTCCTCCGGCCGACGACCACCGCGGAGGCGTACGTCTCCGCGCGGCAGCCGCTGCTCCGGGGCGCCGGGACCGACGCCGTGCTCGCGCCGATCGCGCAGGCGGAGGCGTCGGCGATCGCCGCGGCGCAGGAGCGCGACCTCGCGGCGAGCCAGACCGCGCTCGACGTGCTCGAGGCATACTGGGAGCTCTGGTACGCGGAGCAGGCGATCGGCGTGCAGGAGCAGGCGCTCGCGGCCGCGCAGCGGCAGCTGAACGACGCCAAGGCCCGCGCCGAGACGCTCGGCACCGGCACGCGGGTGGACGTCCTGCAGTTCTCGACCTCGGCCGGGTCGATCGCGGACGCGCTGTCGCAGGCGCGCGCGACGCGCTCGGCGCGCGCCATCGCGCTCGGCCGCGCGCTCGGCATGGCCCCGCGGGAGGCCTCGTCGCTCTCGCCGACCGGCGCGCCGCCCTCGCTCGGGCCGCTCCCCCCGATCGACGCGCTGACGCGCGCGGCGGCCGAGCGATCCCAGGAGCTCGCCGCCCTGCGCGCCGATCTCGAGGCGCAGCGCGCGCGGGTGAGCGCCGCGGAGGACGCCGACCAGGTCCGCCTCGACGTGTTCACGACCGCCTCGGTGAGGACCCCGTGGGCGGACGACGGCACGTCGGGGGTCTCGCTCCTGGGCGGGCGGCCAGCGTTCACCGTGCTCGGCGGGCTCGACCTCGAGCTGCCGTTCGGCGGGGGCCGGGCGTCGGCCGACGCGGCGCGCGCGCGCACGCAGCTCGCGGCCGCGGAGGCGCGCTACCAGGCGCGCGCCGCGGCGATCGCGGCCGAGCTCACCTCGCTGCGCGTGACCCTCGAGGCGTCGGACGAGCAGGTGGCGCTCGCCACGGAGACCGCCCGCCTGGCCGGCGAGCTCGCCGAGGCGGAGCGGCAGCGGCTGCTGCTCGGGACGTCGACGTCGGCGGACGTGGTGAAGGCGGAGCAGACGCTGCGCGAGGCGGAGCTCCGCAAGCTGCGGGCCCTGGTCACGGCGCTCACCTCGCGCTTCCAGCTGGAGCACGCCGCGGGCGCGCTCCTCGATCGCTTCGCTTCGGTGCTCCCCAGGAGGTCGTCATGAACAGGAACAAGAAACGCTACCTGATGTCCGGCGTGGCCGCGGCGGCCATCGCGACGTTCGCGATCGGCGGGTACGCCTGGTATCAGACGCCCTCGAAGGCGCCCGCCGGGCCCACGGTCGAGATCCGCCGCGGGAGCCTGACCGAGACCGCCGCGGCGTCCGGGAAGATCGAGCCCGACGTGCAGGTCGAGGTGAAGTCGCGCGCCGCGGGCCAGGTCATCGAGGTGCTCGTGAAGGAGGGCGACCAGGTCGAGGCCGGGCAGCTCCTGGTCAAGCTGGATCCGAAAGACGCGGAGCGCGATCTCGCCGCGGCGCGCGTGGCGCGCGACCGGGTGAAGGCCGACCTCGCCGCGGCGCAGGCGTCGCTCGCTGTCGCCGACCTCGAGCGCAAGAACAACGAGGTGAGCCAGGGGATCGCCGAGAAGAGCGCCGAGCTCGGCCTCGGGTCGACCGACGCCGCCCGATCGGCGGCGCACTCGACGAAGGTGGCGAGCGCCAACATGACGCTGCGGCGCGCGCAGGTGACAGCGGCCCAGGCGCAGCTCAAGACGGCCGAGCTCGCGGTGCAGGACGCCGAGACGCGCCTGAAGGAGATGCAGATCTACGCGCCGATCGCCGGCACGGTGCTCGACGTGGCGGTGGAGAAGGGGACGCTGGTCTCGTCGGCGCTCACCAACGTGAGCGGCGGCAGCGCCGTGATGACGCTCGCCGATCTGTCGAACCTGCGCATCGTCGGCGCCATCGACGAGGCGCAGATCGGCCGCGTGGCCCCCGGCCAGCGGGTCGACATCCGCGTCGACGCCTACGGCGACCGGGTGTTCCAGGGCGTGGTCGACCGGGTGAGCCCGCTCGGCAAGGAGGTGTCGAGCGTCGTGACCTTCGACGTCGAGATCGTCGTCAACGACAAGGAGGCGTCGCTGCTCCGGTCGGGGATGAGCGCGGACGTGGAGATCGTGACGGCGGAGCAGAAGGACGTGCTGCTCGTGCCGCTCCTGGCGGTACAGTCGTCGGGCAAGCGGCGGTTCGTGCGGCTCGCGAACGGCGAGGAGCGGCCGATCAAGACCGGGGCGACCGACGGGACGAGCATGGTGGTGGTCGAGGGGCTGAGCGAGGGCGACGACGTCCTCGCGAGCGCGCCGGTCGTGAGCGCGCCGGGCCCGCAGCAGGGGGGGCAGGGGCAGCGGGGCGGGCAGAACCCGATGCGCGGGATGGGCATGGGCATGGGCGCCCGGGGGGGCCGCTGAGATGGACGTCCCGGTCTTCGTGAGCGGCCTCTCCAAGGTGTACCACGCCGATCGCGCGGACCTCGCGGTGCGGGCGGTCGACCGGATCGGGTTCGAGGTGCGGCGCGGCGAGTCGGTCGCGATCATCGGGCCGTCCGGGTGCGGGAAGTCGAGCCTGCTGAACATCCTCGGGTGCCTGGATCGGCCGACCGAGGGCACGTACCGGCTCGGGGGGCGCGACGTGGCGGAGCTCGACGACGACGAGCTCGCGGCGCTCCGGAACAAGCACATCGGGTTCGTGTTCCAGAGCTTCAACCTGCTGCCGCGGATGACGGCGGCGGAGAACGTCGAGCTGCCGCTCCTCTACGGGGCGGTCAAGGACAGCCGGGCGCTCGCGGAGCACGCGCTCGAGCGCGTCGGGCTCGCGGCGCGCGCGCGGCACCTGCCGTCCGAGCTCTCGGGCGGGCAGCGGCAGCGCGTGGCGATCGCGCGGGCGATCGTGACGCGGCCGTCGATCCTCCTGTGCGACGAGCCGACGGGCGCGCTCGACAGCCGGACGGGGCGCGACGTGCTGGAGCTCTTGATGTCGCTGAACGCGGACGGGACGACGCTGGTGATGGTGACGCACGACCTCGGCGTGGCGCGGGCGCTCGCGCGCGCCATCCACATGAAGGACGGCCACATCGTGGCCGACGGCCCGTCGAGCACCGTGGTGGCGGCGTTCCACGCGAGCGAGATGGAGGGGGCATGCTGATCAAGGAGACGGCGAAGAGCGCGTGGCGCTCGCTCGCCTCGAACCGGCTGCGGACGCTGCTGACGATGCTCGGCATGATCATCGGGACGGCGGCGGTCGTGGCGGTGCTCGGCATCGGCGAGGGCGCGCGCAGCAGCGTGGAGGGGCGGATCCGGTCGCTCGGCGCGAACCTGCTGATGGTGCGGCCGGGGTCGGCGTCGGCGAGCGGGGTGCGCTCGGGCACGGTGAAGACGCTGACCGAGGCGGACGCCGAGGCGCTGAAGGCGCTCGACGGCGTGGCGGCGGTGGCGCCGGAGCGGAGCGGCAGCGCGCAGCTCCGGTACATGGCGAGCAACCTGAACGCGTCCGTGACCGGGATCACGCCGGCGTATCTCGAGGTGCGGTCGCTGTCGGTGGCGAGCGGCGTCGGGTTCTCGGAGCTCGACGAGCAGCAGCGCGCGCGGGTGGTGGTCCTCGGCGCGAACGTGGCGCGGCAGCTCTATCCGGGGGGCTCGCCGCTCGGGACGCGGCTCCAGATCAACGGGAGCGCGTTCCGGGTGGTCGGGGTGCTGGCGGAGAAGGGCTCCGGGATGGGCTCGCCGGACGACGGGGTGTTCGTGCCGCTGTCGACGCACCGGTCGGTCCTGTTCGGGCAAGATCACCTGTCGACGATCTCGCTGCAGCTCGCGAGCGAGGACCGGTCGGAGGTGGTGATCGCGCAGCTCGAGCAGCTGCTGCGCCTGCGGCACCGGCTGCGCGCGGATCAGCCGAGCGATTTCGAGGTGCGGTCGCAGGCGGAGATGCTGGCGACGATGGGGCAGATCACGGGCACGTTCACGACGCTGCTCGGCAGCGTGGCGGCGGTGTCGCTGATCGTGGGCGGCATCGGGATCATGAACATCATGCTCGTGTCGGTGCGGGAGCGGACCCGCGAGATCGGCGTGCGGATGGCGGTCGGGGCGCGGCGGAAGGACATCCTGCGGCAGTTCCTCGTCGAGGCCGTGGTGGTGTCGCTCGCGGGCGGGGTGGCCGGCGTGGGCCTCGGGTACGGGGCGGCGGTGCTGCTGTCGCGGTTCGGGGAGTGGGCGACCATCGTGCCGCCGTACGCGGTGGGGCTGGCGCTCGGGGTGTCGATCCTGATCGGGATCACGTTCGGCGTGGGGCCGGCGCGGCGCGCGGCGCGGCTCGATCCGGTGGAGGCGCTGCGGTTCGAGTGAGAGCCGGGGGGCTGGGGGCGGCCGCGTGACGCGCGACGACGAGGGCTGCCCGGCCTGATCGGGTCACCCCTCTTTGCGGCGGTAATGCAGCGCGACCTGGCCGGACTTCAGGCGGCTCGTCGAGACGAGCTCGAGGCGCCGCGAGGGCTCCAGGCCCTGAAACAAGGTTGGCCCGTGGCCGGCGAAGACGGGGTGGACGACGAGACGGTACTCATCGATCAGCCCCAGCCGTTCGAGCGCCGCCGCGAGCGTGGGACTGCCCACGAGCACGCCTTGCGGGGTCTTCTCCTTCAGCTGCGTTACGGCCTCACGCAAATCCCCCTCGACGCGGAAGGTGTTGTTCCACGGGAAGTCGCGGCGCGAGGCCGAGACCACATACTTCGGCTTGGCCTCCAGCTTGCGCGCCCACTCCCGCATCGCGCGTGGCGCGTTCTCGTCGCGCGCCACCGCCGGCCAGGCGCTCTCCATGAGCTCGTACGTGACGCGCCCCCACAGCATCGCCCCGGCTGCGTCCATCAGCTGCGTGAAGTAGTCGTGCAGCTCGTCGTCCGCGATCCCCTCGCGATGGTCGTAGCACCCGTCCAGCGTCACGTTGAGTCCGAAGGTCAAGAGGCCCATGGCGCAGATGTACCACGGCGGAGCAGGCGGCGGGAGACTTTGGTCCTCCCCCGCTTCCGTCGACACCCCCGATGGAAGCGGGGGAGGACCAAAGCCGTTGCGATGTCGATGACGGTCGCCGTGCCGAGCGAGCTACAGGGCAGGCAGAGGAAACTCCGGCAGGATCAGCTTCGGTTGGGTCATCCGGCCGCCCGCGCGTTTGAAGAACGCTCCCGGTGTGAGCCCGACGAGCTGACGGAACTCGGCGATGAGGTGCGCTTGGTCATAGTAACCCGCGTCCGCGGCGATGCGTGCCCAGTCGCACGAGGTCGCTGCCATTCGCACCGCGCGTTGCAGGCGGACGGTCCGCGCGAACTCCTTCGGGCCGATGCCGACGTTCTCGGCGAAGGCGCGGCGAAGATGCCGCGCCGTGACGCCGAGCCGGTCGGCAACACCCTCCACCCGGACCTCGCCCTCTTCGAGCAAGCGAACCGCACGACGAGCGAGCTTCCCCGATGCCGTCTCGAAGGGTTGGCCCGCATGAAGGGCGAGCGCCCGGGCGACGCGGTCCATCACGTCGGCGCGGCTCCTCGCGGCGAGGAGCTCACCGCCGAGCGCGCGCCCCGCGCGGCCCCACACGTCCTCCAGCGGAACCATCCGGTCCGTGAGCTCGCTCGCCGCCACGCCGAGCAGCGGAACCGACCAGCCTGGCCTGAACCGAAGCGTGACCGTCCGCGCGACCCCGGTCTTGGTCTTGAATAGCGCGCGCGTTCGGGGGCCCGCGACCCACACATCCCCCTCGCGCGCGCCCTCGAGCGCTCGAAAAACGAGGGTCGTTCTGCCGTCGGGAAGCCACTCGAGGTCGAGCGCCTGACCAGGGGGCGGCGCGACCGCACGGACTTCCTCGACGAAGCGCGGGAGCGCGAGGGTGGGGAGTTCCATTGCTGCGGCCATGTACGTTACTCTTACGCCTCTCCTGCGGCCGTTCAAGCCGACGCGGGGCCCGCATCGATCGGCTACCGCTCGCTGTCGAGGACCTTCATTTGCTGCGCGGCGTAGCGCGCGCCGCCGATCGCGTCCGCCGGCACGATGGTCTCGAGCGTCGCGACGTCGCTCGCCGACAGCGGCTTGTCGAGGGCCACGAGGGCATCGTCGAGCTGGGCTCGCGTGCGGGCCCCGATGACCGGCACCAGCGTGGGCTGCTTCGCCAGCACCCACGCGAGCGCCACCTGAGCCGGCGTCATCCCGCGCTCGCCGGCGAAGGCGTGGAGCTTCTCGACGACGCTCGCGTTCTTCGCCCCTTGCTCGCCTGCGAAGCGCGGCATGTACTGTCGGAAGTCGCCCTTTCCCGAAGGCTTGCTGCCGGTGAGCAGCCCCCGCGCAAAGACCCCGTAGAGCGTCGCGCTCATCCCGAGCTCCGCGAGGGCAGGGAAGATCGACGCCTCGGGCGCGCGCGTCGCGATCGCGTACTCGATCTGCAGGTCCACGATCGGGTGCACCGCGCTCGCACGCCGGATGGTCTCGACCCCCACCTCGGACAGCCCGATATGCCGGACGAAGCCGGCCTTGACCAGGTCGGCGATGGCCCCGACGGTGTCCTCGATGGGCACCTGCGGGTCGAGGCGCGCGGGGCGGTACACATCGATGACCTCCACGCCCAGCCGTTGCAGGCTGTACGCCGCGAAGTTCTTCACGGCCGCCGGGCGGGTGTCGATGCCCAGCATGGCGCCGTCCGGGCCGCGCATCGCGCCGAACTTCACCGAGAGCTGGACCTTGTCGCGCACCCCTTCGATCGCGCGCCGGATGAGGAGCTCGTTGTGCCCGTTGCCGTAGAAGTCTCCGGTGTCGATCAGGGTGATCCCTCGCTCGATGGCGTGGCGGATCGTCGCCACGCTCTCGGCCTCTTCGGCCGGGCCGTAGGCGCCGGACATCGCCATGCAGCCGAGGCCGACGGGAAAGACGCTGGGCCCGGTCTTGCCCAGCGGAGTCGATCGGACGGGGGAGCGGTTCATCGTGGCGTCAACGTGGGTCATGGGATGTTCATGGCACGCGCCCGCGGCCTTCGATTGGATAAACCGGACATCTCGACGGTCCGGGCGGACGACAACCACGTCATGCACCGGCTCGTGCGCGGCGAGCTGCTCATGACGAGATGTCCGGTCCTTCCCATCGGAGGCCGGCGGGAAGAGTGGCACAGCGGCGTGGCGCAGGTTGGCTCATCGAGCACGGCGCTGAGCGAAATCCTCGCGAATCGGCGGTATTCCGCGACGGCACCGGGTTTGCTGAGCAGCCACCGTATGCTCACCAGATTGCAGGGCTGCTTCGCCTTGGCCACGTGCCTTTCCCTCTTCGGCTGCCATGTCACCGTCGACGATGGGACCACGAGCGGTCCTTCCGGCGGCACGGGGGACCCTGCGAGCGTCGACCCCAAGCCGGCCCCGGAAGGCTGCAGCGGCTACCTGGAAGTGCCGGATCCAGCGCTCGCCGCGGGCTTGCGAGAGCAGCTCGGCCTGGATGCCGACGAGCCGATCCCCGGGGCGGCGCTCGCCGTGCCTGAATCGCTCTCCCTCGACAACCTCGGCATCGAGAACCTGAGCGGCCTCGAGTGTGCCACGTCGGTCGAGCAGCTGTTCCTCCAGGGCAATCGGATCGAGGACATCTCGATCCTGGCGGGCCTGCCGCGGCTCTACAACCTGCACCTGGACGCGAACCGGATCGTCTCGCTGGGCGCGCTCTCCGGGCACCAAGGGCTCATGACGCTGTACGCGAGAGACAACCTTGTGTCGTCGACGAGCGACCTGAACGACCTCCCGGAGCTTCAGAACCTGACCTTGTCGGGAAATCCGCTCGAGTCCCTCGAAGGGCTGGACGGCCTGGACGCCCTGTACCATCTCTCGGTCGAACGGACCCCCGTCGCTGACCTCTCGAGCCTCTCCAAGTTTCCGGCGCTGAACAACGCGTACTTCACCGATACCAAGGTGACGAGCCTCGCGACGCTGCCGAGCCACCACTCCCTGACGATGCTCTATCTGGAGGGCGCCGAGGTCGAGGACGCGAGCATCGTAGCGGCTCTTCCGTTCCTCGAGGTCCTGATGCTCAGCGACAATCGCATCGCGTCGATTGCAGGGATCGATCCCGCGAACGTGCCCCGCCTGAACAGCCTGGGGCTCGCCGGCAATCCGCTGACGGATACGACCCCGCTCGCCAGCCACCCGCAGCTGACGGTGGTTCAGATCGGCGACATCGGACCGAGCGGCGCGGATCTGAGCTGGGTCACGGGGCTCACGAACCTCATGTGGATCGAGGCGAGCTCCGACTCCATCACCGACCTCTCGCCGCTCGTGGGCGTACCGCGCGTCCACACGCTGGATCTGTCGGACAACCTGATCGAGGACGCGTCCCTGCTGAACGACATCGAGTTCGACCGCTGCGCGCGGGTCTCGATCGCGGGGAACCCCGGAGAAAGCTCCTTCGGCGACGTGCTGGACGCGCTCTGCGCGAATAACATCGTGGTCACGGGCTACTGCCTGCCCGCCGCGTGCGATCCCTGCGAGCACGGGGCTCATTGCGGCGAATGAGCGCGCCCGCCGAGGAGCGCAGCGCCAGCGCGCTGAGCTCCTGGTCCCCGGCGCCGTTCGGCCGAGTGAGGACGTCCCGGCGGTCGCTACAGATGAGCTCGCAAGGCTCCACGTTGCGGCAGCGGTGGATTGTGGTGCCTCAGCTTGACCACGGTGTGGCAGCCCAGTCCCCGCCGCTGCGCCTCCATCCCGGCAGAGCTTTTCAGTGCCAGCGCGCCGCCGGCCCGCTATCCTTTCCTGGGCATGACGGCGCTGCTGCAGAACGACTACCTGACGGTCTCGCTCGATCAGGAGCGCTCGATCGTCCGGAGCACCCGTTCCGAGCACCCGTACGCGTCCCCCGACGAGTTCATCCGCATCCACACCGAGGCGCTCCAGGTCTACGAATCGCTCGAGCGCCCGAGCCTCGGTCACCTCATCGACCTCCGCCGGCCCCCCATGAACAACGATCCGTCGTTCGAGGCCGCGACGATGCGCACCCGCAGCATGCTCGTCCAGGAGTTCGCCGCCGTCGCCATCGTGGTCAGGACCGCCGTGGGCGCCTTGCAGGTGAACCGGCTCCTGCGTGAGGAGCACAACGACAGTGTCGTCGTGCTCCACGACGAGGACGTCGCCCTGGGGTACCTCGTCGAGGAGCTCCGGAAGGTGGTGCGCCGCTCCAGCACGCCGCCCGGCGGCCGAGACCGGAGCTCCCGCCCCTCGGCGCGCCCCCTCCGGGTGCGCTGAGCCCGCGGCGCCGCTTCTCGCGAGCGCGGCCTTCGCCTAGCATCGGGGCGATGCGCACGTGTCCGCGCTGCGGCCTCCTCATCAACGCCGAGGGGCGCTGCTATCCCGGGTGCGCAGGGCCGCTCGCCACCGTGCGCTGCGGCGGCTGCTACCTGCTGAACCTGCCCGACGCCGAGCGCTGCGACGGATGCGGGCACGAGCTCGGCCTGGAGCCGATCGCGGAGCCCGACGCGCTCCTCTGCTCCGATTGCGGCGTGCCCTTCTCCGCGTTCCGCGCCGCGACTGGCCTCTTGCGCGACTGCGGCCGATGCGGCGGCCAGCTCGTCGACCACGCGCTCCTGCGCGACCTCCTGGAGCGCCGGGAGAGCTACGGCGCGGCCGCGCCGAGGCCGCCGCGGCGCCCGGAGCACGTCGACGTCCGCGTGCGCTACGTCCGCTGCCCGGCCTGCGGCCAGCCGATGAACCGCAAGAACTTCGCCGGAAAGAGCGGCATCATCGTCGACATCTGCAGGGAACACGGCACCTGGTTCGACCGGGGCGAGCTCCCGCAGCTCCTCGCCTTCGCCGAGGCCGGCGGCACCGCGAGGGCGCGCCAGCAGCAGATCGAGGACGAGGCGCGCTCGCGCCGGCAGGCGGAGATCGCCAGGGAGACGGCGCGGCGGACGAGCGTCGCCACGATGGCCTCGTCCTGGGACGCCCGGAAAGCCCGGCTGGACGCGGTGAAGGAGCTGCTCGAGCTCCTGTCGCGGATCTCCGGCTGAGCGGGGCCCACGGCGCCCGACGACACGCCGCCGGCGAGGGGCGGCGGACGACGGACGAGAGGCCCGCACACGCCCGGAGCGCCGCCGGCGCGGCGGCTACAACTCTTCTCCTGATCATCACACTATTTAACAGTCCAGCGGGCGTTTGCGCATGTCGCAGGAGGCGCTGCGCGAAAGCCCCAGGGATTGGCGCCGCCAGGCGCGGTGAGCGCGATGTCCGACAAGGCATCCTATTGAGCTCTCTGCGTGCAGCGTGGCTGGAGAAGGCGCGAAATTCAATCAAAGTCTTGCCCGTCGATCGATATGTGCTTTCTCTATTTTCCTATGATGACTTCTCGGACCCGCTTTGCCTTGCTCGATGTGAGACTCCTCCTCTGCGCGGCGCCCGCGCTCCTCGCCGCCTGCAGCTCGGGAGAGCTCGCCGGAACGGAGCCGTCGGAGCAGCTCGCGTCGGCCGTGGCCCAGACGGCGAGCCTCGCGCCGACGAGCGACGTCGCGCTCGACAAGATCTGGGGTGGGGGCGGCACGGCGCCCATCTTCAAGCTCGTCGACGACGGCACCTCGTTCGCGGCGAGCGACGGCGGGGGCACGTTCGCGCGGAGCGCGCCAGGCGCCGCCACGGCGTCGCTCACGCTCGGCTACTCGGGCGCCCCGGCGGGCGGCGCGCGCCAGGTCGTCGTCAATTACCAGGCCTGGGCGATCAACGGCGGCGCGGGCACCGTGCGCGTCCACCTCTACGACGGTGACACCCTGCTCGGCTCCGGCCCGGCGCGCGCGCTCAGCGCGAGCCAGCAGAACCTGAGCGAGACGTTCGGCGGCCTCGCCGTCGCGAACGGCGACCGGCTGCGGACCGAGCTCGTCTTCCAGAACACCGCCGGCGCAGGCTCGCTTGTCTCCTCGATCGTCTGGATCGACGTCACGACGCCGGACGACGACGGCGGCGGTACGCCCCCGGACGAGGAGCCCGCCGTGTCGGACAAGCTCGTGCCGAGGAACGGCGCCTGGTGGGGCGCGTACAACTCGTCGAGGAGCTATGGCTGGGACTGGGGCCTCGCGATCAAGGACTTCGAGGCGAAGGCCGGCCGCAAGCTCGACATCGTGTATCGCTACCACGACTGGGGGACCACCGATAACGGCGTCTTCCCGGACAGGTTCGAGGCGGCGCAGATGAACGAAGGGTACATCGTCCACCTGTCCTGGGAGTCGCGCCGCTACTCCGCGGGCCAGAACGTCACGTGGACCGAGATCGCGAACGGCTCGCAGGACGCCGTCATCCGGGCCGCCGCGGAGCGCGCCAAGAACGCGCCCGGGAAATTCATGATCGCGTTCGACCACGAGATGGACAACACCGACGTCCACAGCGCCGACGGCCCGGACGCCGACTACGTCGCCGCGTACCGGCGCATCGTCGACATGTTCCGCGCGGCGGGCGCGACCAACGTGGTGTGGGTCTGGACCCCGATGGGCTGGAGCGGCACCCGCGCCCGGCTCCCCGCGCTCTACCCCGGAGACACCTACGTCGACTGGATCGGATACGATCCGTACAACTTCTACGAGTGCAACGGATCGGGGTGGAAAGATCCCGCGACCACGTTCGGGAGCCACTACGACTGGATGCACGCGCCCGCGCAGATGGCCTGGCACGGCGAAAAACCGTACATCCTGAGCGAGTTCTCCAGCCACGAGGACCCGGCCGACCCGAACCGCAAGGGCCAGTGGATGCGCGGCATCGTCGACGCCCTGAAGCGGTATCCCGACATCAAGGCGGTGCAGTTCTACAACTCCAACGTGACCCACCGGAGCCCGTGCAAGCTGGCCGTCGACTCGAGCAGCCAGTCCGTGGCCGGCTATGCAGCGGCGGGGAGCGACCCGTACGTGAACCAGCCGCATCACTGATGCTGCGTGCAGGACGGTCGAGGGCGTCGTATGACGTGCCGCCACGACATGACGTCCCTCGACCAGCGCCTGTCGGCCCTCGAGCTGTCCATCCTGCCGACCTGGGTCTACGACCACGACCGGTACCGCTTCCCCTGGGCCAACGCCAAGGCCGTGCAGTTCTGGCGCGCGGCCGATCGCACCGAGCTCTACGCCCGCGATCTCTCGGACCTGTCGCCGGCCGTCCGCGCGCGGCTCGATGGCTACGTGCGCGCCGTCGCCGAGGGCGGCACCGTCGTGGAGGACTGGACGCTCTACCCGCGCGGGACGCCCGCCACGGTGACGCTCCACGGCCAGGCGATCCGCCTCGACGACGGGCGGCTCGCCGTCCTGTTCCAGGCGCTGCCGCAGTCCTCCGACGTCGACGCCTCCATGGTCCGCGGCGTGGAGGCGGTGCGGCACTCGTCGGTGCTGGTCAGCCTCGTCGACCGCGCGGGGAAGGCGCTCTTCCACAACCCCGCGGCCCTGCGCGCCCTCGGCGACGCGCCGCAGATCGACGCGGTGTTCCCGGACGAGGAGGCGGGCGCGGCGATCCGCGGGGCGATCGACGCCGAGGCGCCCTGGTCGGGGGAGCTCAAGGTCCTCACGACCGAGGGCGAGCGGTGGCACCGGGTGGAGGCGCGCCCCACGACCGATCCCGTGACCGGCGGCCGCGCGGTGCTCGTCCAGCAGCTCGACGTCACGGCGCAGCGGCGCGCCGAGGGGCAGATCGAGCAGCAGGGCCGGCTCATCGACGAGCTGAACCGCTCGCTCGCCCTCGTGGAGGAGCAGCGGCGGCAGATCCTCACGCTCTCGGCGCCGATCCTCGACGTCGGCCGGGGCACGCTCGCCGTGCCGCTCATCGGGCGCCTCGACGCCGAGCGCGCCAGCGAGCTCGGCGAGCGGCTCCTGCCCGCGATCGTGGCGCAGCGGGCGTCGTACGTGGTCCTCGACGTCACCGGCGCCGACGCGCTGGATCCGGACGGCGCCGCCGCCCTGGAGCAGCTGGCGCGGGCGATCCAGCTGCTCGGCTCGCGGCCGATCCTGACCGGCGTCCGCCCGGAGGTCGCCCGCGCGCTCGTGGACGTCGACCTCGGCGAGGACCTGCTCGTCCTGCGCAGCCTCGGCCGCGGCCTGGAGGTCGGCCGCAAGCGCGCTGCGGCGCGGCGGCGGGCCTAGCTCCGCCCGCCAGAAGGCCGGCCAGGGATGCGGAGCGAGAGTTCAACGCAAAGGCGCAAAGGCGCAAGGACGCAAAAAAGATTCGTAGTTTTGCGCCTTTGCGCCTTTGCGCCTTTGCGTTTATTTCTCTATCGCTCGTGAGGCAGAGCCCTGGCGGGAGTTCTGAGCCGCGGAACTGGCCGGCGCGCCGCGGCGCGCCTAGGAGACCCGCGCATGCCCGCTGCCACCCAGATCGGCATCCCCACGCTGGTGCGCATCAAGCCCGGGGCGCTCCCGCGCAGCGGGCTCTACCTCGCGCGGGCGGGGCGCCGCCACGTGCTGCTGCTGGCGAGCGAGGGGACGCCGGCCGCCATCGAGGCGGCGATGCGCGAGGGCCTGGACGCGCAGGCGATCGAGGTCGTGGCCCGGCGCGAGGTCGCCTCGGCCAGCGTCGAGGAGGCCTCGGCGCTCCTGCCCGCGCTCCCTCCGCGGTGCGACGCGATCGTCGGGCTCGGCGGCGGCCGCGCCCTCGACACGGCCAAATACCTCGCGTCCCTCGCCCGGCTGCCGTTCCTCGCCGTGCCCACCTCGCTCTCGAACGACGGCTTTTGCAGCCCCTCGGCCAGCCTCACGGTCGGCGGCAGGCGCCGCTCGCTCCCGTGCGCGGTGCCGTTCGGCGTGGTGGTCGACACCGAGGTCTGCCTGCGCGCGCCGGAGGTGCTGTGGCTCTCCGGCGTGGGCGATCTCGCGGCCAAGGTGACCGCGGTCCACGACTGGAAGCTCGCGTTCCACGCGCGCGGCGAGCCGGTCAACGACTTCGCCGCCCTGCTCTCGGACGCGACGGTGTTCCAGTTCATGGCGCGCCCCCGGCGCGACCTCGAGGGCATGCGCCTGCTCGCGACGGCGCTCATGCTGAACGGCATCGCCATGGAGATCGCCGGGTCGTCCCGGCCCGCGAGCGGCAGCGAGCACCTCATCTCGCACGCGCTCGACCAGACATCCGGGCGGCCGCGGCTCCACGGCCTCCAGGTCGGCACGGCCGCCTACGTGGTCACTCAGCTCCAGGGGCGGGACACGGACCTCATCGCCGCCGTCCTCGACGCGACGGGCTTCTGGGATACGATCCGGGCCGACCCGTTCTCGCTCGACGAGTGGCTCGAGGCGGTCCGCGTCGCGCCGGAGATCAAGCCCGGCTACTACACGGTCCTCTCGTCCCGCGACTGCGTGTCCGAGGTCGAGGCGATCCTCCGGACCGATCCGCGCCTGAAGGGGTGCTTCGCCTGACCCCGCGCCGCGCTCACTCCGCGCCGGCGAGGAGGGGCGCCGCCACGGGCGGCGGGAGGTCCGCGCGCGAGCGGGGCGGCGTGGGCGGGCCCTCGCCTGAAGCGAGGATCGTCCGGAGCAGCGCGCCGGTGAGGCGACCGACCTCCGGGAGCTCCCGGGCGCGGGGCCGCGGCAGGTCGACCGCGACGCTCTCGGCGATGCGGCCCTCGTCGACCACCAGCACGCGATCGCCGAGCAGGACCGCCTCCTGGACGTCGTGGGTCACCAGGATGGCCGTGAAGCCGTGCTGGGCCCACAGCGACTCGACGAGGCGCTGCGCGCCGATCCGCGTGAGCGCGTCGAGCGCCCCGAACGGCTCGTCGAGGAGCAGGACCTTGGGGTCGTGGACGAGCGCGCGCGCGAGGGCGACGCGCTGCCGCTGGCCGCCCGAGAGCACGCCGGGGTAGTCGTTCTGGCGGTCGAGCAGGCCGACCCGGGCGAGGACGTCGCGCGCGCGCTCGCGGCGGTCCTTCGGCAGGCCGATGCAGACGTTCTGGAGGACCGTGCGCCAAGGCATCAGCCGGGGCTCCTGGAAGACGACGCGCACGGCCGCGGCGCCCGTGACGCCCTCCGGCGAAAGGACGCGCGCCGCGCCGCCCGTGGGCTGCTCGAGGCCGCACAGGATGCGGAGCAGGGTGCTCTTGCCCGATCCGCTACGCCCGACGATGGTCAGGAGCTCGCCAGGCTGGACGTCGAGGTCGATGCCCGAGAGGACAGCCTTGTCGCCGAACCGCTTCTCGAGCCCTTCGAGGAGGACCCGGGCGCCGCTGTGGTGTTCCTTCGACACGCGCATGTTCACCCCGCGTCCATGCGTTGCAGTCGGGGCTGCCAGGGCAAGAGCTGGCGCTCGGCCCAGCGCGCCAGGGAGTCGGCCAGCTTGCCGAGGAGCGCCCAGAGCACGATCGTGAGCACGAGCAGGTCCATCTGCATGAACTCCCGCGCGTTCATCGCGACGTAGCCGAGGCCCTGCGTGGCGCCGATCGTCTCGGCGACGATCAGCACGAGCCACGAGAGCCCGAGCGCGAAGCGGAGGCCCACCAGGATCGACGGGAGCGCGCCGGGGAGGATGACCTCGCGGTAGAGCGCGAGCCCGCGGACGTCGTAGACGCGCGCCATCTCGATGATGTGCGGGTCGACGCTGCGCACGCCGTGGAAGGTGTTCAGGTAGACGGGGAAGAGCACTGTCACCGCGACGATGAAGAGCTTGGCCGTCTCGCCCAGCCCGAACCACAGGATGACGAGCGGCACGAGCGCCAGCGCGGGGATGGCGCGGAGCATCTGGAGGGGCCCGTCGACGACGAGCTGGAGCGCGCGCGAGAGCCCCGTGGCGAGGCCGAGCACGAGCCCGATGCCGGCGCCGATCACGAGCCCGCCGAGCGCGCGCAGCGCGCTGACGCCGAGGTGCGCCGGGAGGCCGCCGCTCTTCGTGGCGTGCACCGCGGCAAGCACCACCTCCGAGGGCGAGGGCAGCAGGCTCTTCGGGATGACCTGCAGCCGGGACAGGGCCTCCCAGACGAGCACCAGCGCGAGCGGGGCGATCCAGGGGGCCAGGCTCCGGCCGAGCGCGCCCGGCGCGCGGCCGGCCGTCATCGAACGCCCCCGTACGCGGCCGCCGGCAGGAACGCGTCCTCCACGCGGACGGCGCGCGGGATGACCTCGAGCTTGTGGAGCGTGTCGGCGATGCCCTGCTGCTTCTTCAGGATCTCGGGCGTGATCGGCAGGAGGCCGAACGCGCGCCGGCGCTCGGAGGTGAGGAACGCCTCGTAGGCGACGCCCGACGACTGCGCGAGGATCTGCGCGGTCTCCTCGGTGTGCTCGCGCTCCCACGCGCTCAGGGCCTGGTACTCCTCGAGCACGAGCCGCAGGAGCTCCGGCTGCTGCTCGGCGAACTCGCGCCGGGCGACGTAGAAGAGGTGGTTGTCGACGAGCCCCTCGCCGCTCTGGAGGACGCGCGCGCCGGCGAGCTCCGCCGCGGCGAGGAATGGATCCCAGATCACCCAGGCGTCGACCTTGCCGCTCTCGAACGCGCTCCGCGCGTCCGCCGGCGCGAGGAACGAGATCTGGAGATCGTCGAGCGTCAGCCCGGCGCCCTCGACGGCCCGGACCAGGAGGTAGTGCACGTTGGAGCCGCGGTTGACCGCGACGCGCTTGCCCTTGAGGCCCGCGACGCTGGTGATCGGGGAGTCCTTCGGGACGACGATCGCCTCGGCCTTCGGGGCCGGCGGGTCGGTGGCGACGTACACGAACGGCACGCCGCCCGCCTGCGCGAAGACCGGGGGCGTCTCGCCGACGTGGCCGACGTCCACGGCGCCGGCGCGCATCGCCTCGAGCAGCGGAGGCCCGGCCGGGAACTCGATCCACTCGGCGCGGGCGTTCTTCGCCTCGAGCGCCTTCTTCAGGCGGTCGGCGCGGTCCTTGAGGAGATACGGGGTGCCGATCTTCTGGTAGCCGAGGCGGACGACGCCGGCCTCGCGCCGGTCCTGCACCGGCGCCGGAGCGGCGGCATCGGGTGCGAGCGCGGCGCCCGGCTCACCGCCGCCGCGGTCGCAGCCGAACAGGGCGCACGCCAGCGCAGCGCAGCCGAGCAGCCCGGAGCGGAGCCTCGTGAAGGGGGTGTGCCTGATCATGGGAGGTTCTTCCGGGCGCCTTCCGGCGCGCCTGGACAGCGCTGGCCGATTCCAGGTGCCGAGGCGCCGGCGAGACGAACGCACCGGGATGCAACCGCAGGCCCCTGGCAGCCGCCGTGCCACGCAGGAAACCGTTGCCTTTCGCGCGGTTACAGGCATGTCGCCCCGGCGGAGGCCGGCGGGCGCTGCTGCTCCAGCAGCACGCGATCCGCAAAGAGTGCTGCTGGAGCAGCAGTGGACCGCGCGGCTCGGGCGGACGCGGCGCGGGCGCGCCCGTGCGGGTGGGCCGCCCCGCTTTTGAGGTGCCAGGCGAGCTCGGCTCTGCCATAAGCCGCCGCCATGACGGTGGAAATTCGTGGAAAGTGGGCGCTGGTCACCGGCGCGAGCCGCGGGATCGGGAAGCAGATCGCGCGGGGCCTGGCCGGCCTCGGCTGCAACCTCGTGCTGCACAGCCGCGACGCGGCGCACACGCGGGAGCTCCAGGGCGAGCTCGCCGGCAAGGGGATCCGGGTGAGCGCCGTCTCGGGGGAGCTGTCGGACCAGGCGGCGGTCGACCGGATCCTCGACGGGGCCATCGCCGCGTCGGGCGGGATCGACATCCTGTTCAACAACGCCGCCATCATGACGCCGTTCCGCACCTCGCCCACGGAGACGCCGGCGGAGGACTACCGGCTCAGCTTCGAGGTGAACGTCATCAGCCCGATCCGGATCACGTACCGGCTGCTGCCGACGATGCTGGAGCGCCGCTGGGGCCGCATCATCCAGGTGACCTCCGGGATCCAGGACCAGCCGGAGCTCATGGCCTATGCGGCGTCGAAGGCCGCGCTCGACAAGTTCGTGCGCGACACGGTCCCTTCGCTGCGCGGCACAGGCGTGCTGATGAACCTCCTCGACCCGGGCTGGCTGCGCACCGATCTCGGCGGGCCCAAGGCGCCGAACGACGTGGAGTCCGTCCTGCCCGGCGCGCTCGTGCCGGGGCTGGTCGACGGCGAGGTCCACGGCGTGCTGTTCCGAGCGCAGGACTACGCGCGTCCCGCCGCGCGCTGAGGCGCCCTGAGCGCCCCGGCGCGAAAGATTGTGTCGCGCTCGCGGTACGTGTGTTGCTAGAGTCGTCGGAGGTGAAAGCGATCTCGGAGCCTCGGGCGGAGTCGAGACGTCGTGCGGCCGGTGACGTGGGGAGAGCTTCCCCCGCGCGCGCGACGGTCGTCGACGCGCGTCCATCGCGGTGGCGACGCTGGGTTGCGCTCTTGCCGGTGCTGATCTGCGGCTGTTCGCTCGAGGGGCTGTCCGTGGCGTGGGACACATCGTCGTCCTCCACCGGGGGCGGCGACGGCGGCTACCCCAGGATCACGGTCGAGGCCGAGGACGATGCGCTATGCGAGCTCTCCGGCCTCTTCGTGCGTGTGGAGGACCCGCTGGCGAGCGGCGGGCAGTACGTGGCCGTCCCCGAGACCGAGAAGGATTGCAAGTCCTCCCGGGTCGACTGCTCCTTCGAGATCAGCGAGGCCGGCACCTACCGGATCAGGGCCAGGGTCGCCGAGGGGCCCGCCGACGGCGTGGACAACTCGTTCTGGGTCAGCGTGGACAACGAGCCGGACCCCGCATACAGGTACGACTTCAGCGGCACCGATTTCCACGAAGATTACGTGCGCGACTCGCAAGACGATACAGGGGCGCTGCTCGAGTTCGCGCTCGCTCCCGGGATGCACGTCGTCACGTTCGCGTGCCGCGAGGACGCGTCCAAGCTCGACTGGATCGAGCTCGTACCAATCGGCCCCTGAGACCCGCGAGGAGCGCCGCGGCAGCGAGCCCGGGTGGCGCACGAGGCGCCCGGCGTCACCGCGTCTGTCAGCGCCAGGGTCGATGACGCGGTGCCTCACGTGTCCACGGTGTCAACCCGCGGTTGACAGGCTCGTTGCGGCGTTGTGGATGCCGCCGGAGAAGCGGAAGCGCGCTGCCGTTGTCGCGGCGGAAAAATGCCGTGAAGGGTCGTGATCCGGGCGGCCTCGAGTCGTCGTGCGCTGATGGCACATGCGTTGCTGAGAAGCTCCCGCGAACGGCCCGTGCGCTGTCCGGCTTCTCCACCGCGTCGCGCGCGCTGCTTGGCTCATCACGGAAAGGTAACTTGCGCATGAAGTTCGATTCTCGAGTCGCTTGGGCTGCGATGATCGCGCTCGGCATCACTGGCCTCTCAACGGCAGGGTGCGGCTCCGATGCGTCGGATCCGGAAGAGAGCGACGGTCAGCCGACGAGCAGCGGGAGCGTCGGCTCCACCACCAGCGCCAGCTCCGGCGGGATCGGCGCCGGCAGCGGCACGGGCGGCGCCGGCAGCGGCCAGGGCGGCTCCGGCGGCGAGGGCGGCTCGGGCAGCGGCGAGGGCGGCTCCGGCAGCGGCGAGGGCGGCTCCGGCAGCGGCGAGGGCGGCAGCGGCACCGGCGGCAGCAGCCCCGGCGGCGCCGACTTCAGGCTCTACGGCTACGCCACGACCGACGGCGGCACCACCGGCGGCAAGGGCGGAGCGGTCGTCTCCGTGAGCTCGCTCGACGCGCTCCGGACCGAGGTCGCGAAGGACGAGGCCCTGATCATCCAGATCACCGGCAAGATCAGCGGCAGCGGCGACGACGTGGACGTCGCCTCCAACAAGACCATCGTGGGGGTCGGGTCGAGCGGAGAGATACAGGGGATCGGGCTCAACCTGAGGAGATCGTCCAACATCATCATCCGCAACCTGAAGATCCACCACGTGCTGGCCAGCAGCGTCAACGGCGACGGCATCCACCTGGACGAGAGCCACAACGTCTGGATCGACCACTGCGAGCTCTGGGCGGACTCGCCCGCCGTGAACTCCGACAAGGACAAGTACGACGGCCTCATCGACGTGACCCACGAATCCTCGAACATCACGATCTCGTGGACCTACCTGCACGATCACTGGAAGGGCATGCTCGTCGGCTCGTCGGACAACGACGACAGCGATCGCCGCATCACGTTCCATCATAACCATATCAACAACGTGAACTCCCGCCTCCCGAGCTATCGCGGCGGCAACGGGCACGTGTTCAACAACTACTTCGAGAACGTCCCCACGTCGGGGGTCAACTCGCGCGTCGGCGCCTGCCTGCGGGTCGAGGGCAACCACTTCTACAAGGTGAAGAACCCCATCACCACGCTGGACAGCGACGCCGGCGGCACGGATCGCAAGGACAACCTCTTCGAGGAGACCACGGGGACGCAGGCGTCCGGCGCGGACTGCACCTGGGCGGCGCCGTACGACTACCCGCTCGACAGGTCGGCCGACGTCAAGGCGATCGTCCTCGCGCACGCGGGCGTCGGCAAGATCGATCCCCTCGAGAACCTGCCCTGACGCGGGCCGTCCGGCGGCCGGCGCGGCGCCCCGGCCGGCGTGGCGCCCGCCGGAGCGCCGCCCGGGGCCGCGCCCGCGCTACCGGAGCGCTCCCACCCGAAAGCTCGCGTGGGAGGCTCCGCGAGGCGGCGAGGCGGCCTGTCGGACGACGGCGGCAGCAGGGATCAGGACTCGGGCTCGTTGCCCCACGGGTTGAAGTCGTGCACCTGCCCCGGCGCGGGCTTCTGGCCCCGGGTGAACGCGTCGAGCAGGACGTCCTGGAGCGGCTCTTCGTCCGCGCGCCGGTAGGTCCCCGCGCGCTCCGACCAGGCGATCTGGCGGCGGAAGGTCTCGACCAGCGGCACCGTGGTCCGGAAGCCGAGGTCGCGCGCCGCCTTGCCGTTGTCGAAGATCGACCCGTACTGGTAGATGAACTTGACGCCCACCATGCGGCGCGGCGCGACCTCGTAGAGCCAGTCGGTCGGGATCGAGACGACAGGGGACTTGCCGCCGGCGGCCTCCTTGCGCGGCGAAGACGCCGCCCCACGTGGTGTGCTCGTCGCTCGTGAGGTGGTACGCCTGCCCATAGGCCTTGTCGTTGCCGAGCGCGTTCACGAACCCGCGGGCCACGTCGGAGACGTGCGCGATGGCCCACGGCGTCGTGCCGTCGTCGTGGACGATGAGCGGGAGGCCGCGCCGGGCGCGATCGGCCATCGAGTCGTCGAAATAGAGCGCGCCGAGCGCGGTGTGCCCCTCGCCGGTCGTGAACGACGGGCGCAAGATCGTGGTCTTGAGCCCGCTCTGGCCGTTCGCCGCGAGCAGCGTCGACTCGATGCGCGACTTGTTCTGGCCATACTTCGTCACCGGGCGGTGCGGCTCGTCGTCGGTCGCCGGCGAGCGCGTGAGCGGGCCGCCGTAGACGCACACGGTCGAGCAGACGACCAGGTGGCCCGCGCGGCCCGAGAACGCCCGGAGCAGCGAGTCGGCGTTCTCCGGGGCGAAGGCGACCATGTCGATCACGGCGTCGAACGTGCGCTGCTGCATCTCGCGCTCGAACTCGGCGTATTTCCAGCGATCGCCGGCGATGACCTCGACGTCCCCCTCGAACCGCCGCGCCGTCACGCCGCGGTTGTAGAGGGTGACGCGATCGCCCCGCTCGAGGAGCTGCTGCACGATGGCCGTCGAGATGAGGCCGGTGCCGCCGACGATGAGGACCCTCATGACTACCCCTCGGCCTTCCGCCCCGCCCCCGCCGCGGGCTCGTCCAGCCAGAGGATGGCCGTCACGCCGCGCGGGTAGTAGCGGCTGCCGACGGGCACGCCCCGCTGCATCTGGTCGGAGTAGGCCCAGTAGCCGGAGCCCTCGATCTGCCAGCGGACGTGGGCCTCCTCGTGGCGCTCGGGGTCGGGGAGATCGGCCTTCAAGATCGCGCGCGCGATGTGCTGGCAGAGCGCGATCTTGCTCGCCCAGGAGTTGTCGCTGCTGCTCGAGAGCTTCCAGCCGCCCTCGGGGAACAGGCACAGCCCGGGCTTCAGGATGGCGTGGAGGTGGCGGCGGAGCACCCGGACGAGCTCGCCGTGCTCGGCCTCGTCGAGCAAGCCCATGACGTGCGGGTAGAGGAGCCCCTCGATCGCGGGGATGATCGCGCTCGTCGAGCTGCGGTCGAGCAGGGCGGGGATGTAGCCCGACGGCTCGTGGAAGGCCGACACGATCGCGCGCGCCGCCTTGCGGCCCGCCGCCTTGGCCTCGGCGGCGAGGGGGGCGTCCCCGCAGCGCTCGAGGAGGTGGGCGAGCACGACGTACGACGCCCACGTCTTGCCGGCCAGGTAGAGGTTGCCGCGCGCGCGGCCGAGCGAGTGATCGAGCGAGTCGTAGGTGGTGATCTCGGCGCCGGTGCCGCAGCGGCTGCTGTCGAGCGCCATGACGCCGGTCCGCGCGCCCGGCTCCGGCGCGTCGCGGTGGAGCAGGCTCGCGAGCAGCTCGGCGAAGAGGCCCCGGTGGCGCTCGAGGAAGCCCTTGTCGCCGGTGCGCGCGACGTACACGCCGGCGCAGCAGATCCAGTTCGTGAGCTGCTCGTGCGTCATGAAGCTGAAGCAGATGGCGTCGAGGTTGGGGCGCTCGTAGCTGGAGTCGCCGGCCGGCGAGAAGTGGTTGCTGACGCCCATGTCGTGCGTGAACGACACCCCGCCGGGCAGGAGCTCGCCGCCCGCGCCGGGGCGCTTCACCTGGTCGCGGTAGCTGTAGCGATCGACGTAGAGGTCGAGGATGTTGCGCACGGCCCAGGGCGCGTAACGCAGCTCGAAGAAGAGGTGATCGATCGCGAGATCGAAGGTGTTCATCATCTCGTACTCGCCCTCGTTCACGACCCACAGCGGCGCGGGCGGCGAGGCGTCGTCGAGCGCCGTGTCCAGCCACTCGGTCGACCCGAAGTAGCCGTGCGTCGCCTGGGCGAGCAGCCACTTCTGCGCGGGGCTGAGCGCCGACTGCGCGAGCTCCGCGTCGCGCTGGGCCGCCTCGCGGACGAGCGCCTCGCGGCGGTCGAGCGCGGAGGCGAGGACGTCCTCGAGCCGGCGGAAGTAGCGGGTGTAGGCGTAGCGCGCCTCGACGCCGGTCGTGATGGCGCCGGCGTCGTGGAAGCCGAGCGCGATCCAGACCTCGCGCTTTTGCCCCGCCGGGACCTCGATGACCAGGCCGCCGGTCTTGCCGAGGCGGAACAGCCGGTCGGCGCTGCCGTCGAACGCGTGCTCGGGCGTGAAGGCCTGGAAGGCGCGGAGGCCCGGCTCCGGGCGGCAGGCGAAGCCCCAGCGCCGGCCGTGCGCGACGCCGACGAGGCGGCCGTCGCTCTCGGTCTCGAGGTCGCGCAGGCTCGGCGCGTCGAGCGCGAAGAGGCCCGTCAGGGGCTTGTCGCTGCCGGTGTTGTCAAGCTCGAGGCGGGCGATGAGCGCCGGGCACGAGCGCGCGGCGACCTCGGCGGGCGGCGCCGTGCGCGGGTCGGGGATGGGGCCGAACGGCGAGTAGATCGCGAGCGTCAGGCGCCCGGCGCGGATCGTGTCGCTCGCCCACCCGAGCTCGCGGCGGATGTCTTTATCGCCGAAGACGCGGCGCATCCGCGTGTCGTTGCTCAAGGTGACGCCGAACGGGACGTCCGGGCCGCGCTGGCTCTCGAAGTAGGGCAGGCAGAGGAAGTCCCCGTCGCCCTCGCGGTAGCCGATGTAGAGGTTCGACTCTCCCGGGCGGCCCACCTGGGAGGCGAACCCGCCCCGGCGGTTGAAGCTGCCGAGCGTGAAGGAGGCAAAGGCGCCGACCGGCGCGTGCTGGACATTGTAGGAGGAGGTCACGGCGGCAACATACCGTAACCGCCTCGCCGAGCGCTCCCGGGAAGCGCGCTCGCGGAGGGAGCCTGTGGAGGCGGTGTGCGGCGCCGTCGCAAAGGTCGCTCCGTACCACCCGGCGGGCGCGCCGAGGTGGGGCGGCGCTCCGGCGGCTGCCCGGGCCCGGACGGCGGCGGCGAGGCCGCGCCGCCGCCGGGGTGGCGCGCGGGACAGGGGGGAGGGGGGGCACTGCGGTGTGGAGCAGACGTCGGGCCTGGGGCGCTGGCTCGCGACGCGGTGCTCGCTGGAGCGGAACGCGGTGCGCCGCCGGCGTCGTCCTCCTGTCCGGCACAAGATGGTTGCGCCGGAGGTCGCCTCGACCCGGATATCGGTTCTTGACGAGAGGCGTCGTGTCGCAGAAACACCGATTCGTGGTCGGCGCCGCGTCGATGCGCGTCCCGCCCACGGGTGTGGCGAGCCCCGACGGTGTAGTCCGCGCGGCGCCGGAGGTCCCAATCAGGGGCGCGGCGTGGCGCCCGGTGATCCCGTCGTGGACTGATGTATAAAGGCCTATCGGGACCCGACGGGCGGGCGGTGCGTCGCTCGGCCGGGCGCCGCCTGCTCGAACAGCACGGAACCCGGGGAAGATCTTGTCATGTTGACATTCGCGACGCTTTGTGCCCAGAGCCGGGCGCTCTCACGGATGGCCTTCGACCGGAGGTACCCGCACGCGTGGCTGCTCCGGGAGCTCGGCCCCGAGGACCAGCCCCCTCCGTCGTTCAAGACCGTCTTTGCCGGCACGTCGCCCGGCTCGCACAGCCAACCGGCCCTGGTCCGTCACCGCATCTCGTCGGCGATGAGCGTCGCGTCCCACGGCTGCGAGCTCCTGCCGGTGACGAAGCGCCCGGAGAGCCCCTGGCAGGATCGCATCACCATCGGGCGCGCCCCGAACAGCGATATCGTCCTGCGCGACCCCTCCGTATCAAAGGCCCACGCGCACATCTCGGCCGTCGTCGCGGACACCCCGATGCTCCACGCGAGGAAGAGCACCAACGGCACGTTCCTGAACGACCGGCTCCTCACGCCGGCCGGGGACGGCGCCCCGCTCCGCAGCGGCGACATCCTCCAGTTCGGCAACGTCGTCTGCGAGTTCATCCTGAACGCCGATCTCTACCGGCTCGTCGCGCGCTGACGCCGGGCCCCTCCGGCCCCCGCTCGCCCGCGGCGCGGCCGCCGGCTCAGCTCCGCTCCGGGTGGGGCGCGCGGAACAGCACCTCCACCGGGCCCGCGTGCGTCTCCACCACGTAGCTCGCGTCCACCGGGGCGCCGCCGCGGAAGGCCCTCGTGATCTCCTTGCGCCGCTTCATCAGCTCGACGAGGCCGAGGGCGAGCGCCTCCGAGGCGGTGAGCTCCTTCGGCGTCGGCTTGCGGCCGATCAGGTCCTCGTCGACCATCGCGAGCGTGGGGTAGGCGTCCGGGCCGGCCAGCTCCCAGCGCTGCTCGGCGACCTCGTCGCGCAGCGCGGGGTGCAGGTCGCTCGCGCGGTCGAAGCTCAGCGAGAAGAAGCTCGCCGGCAGCGACGCGGGCGGCGCGTCCGGGAGCTTCGCGGTCTCGGCCAGGTAGAGCTCGAACCCGCGCGCGCTCTCGAACAGGAGCACGCCGTGGCTCTGGCCGGCCTGCCCGACGACGCACAGCGCGAGGTCGCGCGCGCCGAGCGACGGGATCGACAGCGCCATGATGTCCGCGTCGGTGGGCACGGCCTTCCAGGGCGTGGCGCGGTAAAGCGCGGCCGCCGCGCGGAAGAACGACGCCATCGCGGGCGCCTCGATGCCGCCGCCGAGGAAGCTCGGGGTCAGGCGGCCGTCCCGCGCGCCGAGGTGCGCCTCGAGGTCCTCGGCCACGACGTCGATCTCCGGCGTCGGCGCGACGCGGACCTCGATGGCCGGGTCGAGCCGCGCCCGCAGCGCGTCCGCGAGCGCGGGCGAGGCCACGCGCACGCGCTCGGGCAGGCGCGGCTTCCCCTCCAGCGGGCCGGTGGCGGCGGCCTCGAAGCTGTCGACCGCGCCCGCAACGACGTCGCCGGGGCGCAGGGCGGCGCAGCTCAGCACGAAGCCGCGTTCGGTCATCCAGACGACCGCCTCGGGGCGGTACGCCTCGTCTCCCTCGTGCACGAACGCGCGCAGGGAGAAGAAGCCGCCGATCCACTCCTCGTCCCGGCGGGGCAGGGAGGGCGCGCGCTTCTTGGACCGCTTCTTCTTGGGGGCGGGCACGGAGGACATCAGGGCACCTGTTCGCGGGAGCGCTCCAGCCGGTACGCTCGATGACGCGAGAGCCAGGGGCGAGACCGGAATCGAAGGCGGAAAGCTAGCGCAAAGGCCGCGGGGGTCGAAGCGGAACGCGGGCGAGCGGCTGCCTCGCCGGACCCGCGCTCGGGCCTCGGGCATCGCGCGGCGGCGCGGCGGCGCGGCGGCGCGGCGGCGCGGCGGCGCGGCGGCGCGGCGGCGCCCGAGCGCGGGCCTTTCGGCCTGGCGCTCCTCGCGGTGCCCTGTTATCGGTCGTCGCGGTCCAGCGCGCGGACCTGACGCAGGTGCTGCTCGCCGGCCGCCCAGGGGACTCGATGCCTGAAGAGATCTGCAGAGGACCCCGCCGCTGCGCCGGCGGCGCGCGGCGCGCGGCGCGGCGGGGCCTCGGCCGCGCCCCGCTCGGGCTCCTCGCGGCGCTGGCCGCGTCGGCGGCGGCGGCCCCGGCCTGGGCCGAGCCGACCATCGCGGAGCGCGCGCGGGCCGACGCGCTGCGCCGGGAGGCGCAGGAGCTGCTGGCGAGCGACCGGCCGGACGCGGCCTGTCCGAAGCTCGAGGAGAGCGAGCGGCTGCGCCCGTCGACCGAGACGAAGCTCGAGCTGGCGCGGTGCCACGAGCGCACCGGCCGCCTCGCCAGCGCGTGGGCGCTCTACGCCGACGTCGAGGCGGCGGGCGGCGACGCGAAGCAGGGCGCCGAGGCGCGCGAGCGCGGGGCGGCGATCGCGCAGAGGCTGCCGAGGCTCGCGATCCTCGTGTCCGACGAGGTGAAGGCGCTGCCGGGGCTCGAGGTGGCGCTCGACGGCGCGGCGGCGCGGGGGGTCGGGGTGGCCCGCCCCGTCGAGCCGGGGAAGCACCGGGTCACCGCGACCGCGTCCGGCCGGCAGGCGTTCTCGCGCGAGGTCGAGGCGCGGCAGCCGGGCGAGATCGTCGAGGTCCGCATCACGGCGCTCGATCCGCGCGCGGCCGCGCCGGCGCCCGCTGCCGCCGACCTGGAGCGGCGCCGGCCGACGCCGTACGGCCCGAGGCCGGATCCGATCCACCGGAACCTGATGTGGGTGACGGGCGGGCTCGCGCTCGCGGGCATCGCGCTCGGGAGCACCTTCGGGGGCCTGGCGATCTCCACGTGGGACAAGGTCGAGAACAGCGCCGGGACGGCGTGCAGGAACGCGGAGCGTTACCTGGACTGCGCGCAGCCGGTGCCCGATCTGGCCAGCAGGGCGATGTCGTACGCGACCGTCTCCGATTTCTCCTTCATCGCCGCGGGCGCGGCGCTCGCCGGCACGGCCGTCCTCTGGCTGACGCTGCCCCCGGACGGCCCGCGCGCGAGCGCGGGCGTGCAGATCGCGCCGGGCGTCCTCGGCGGCGCTGTCCTCGGGGTGTTCTGATGACGCTCGAACGGCGTGCGCGGCGCTGGCTGGCGAGCGCCCTCCTCGCGGCGGGCGGCGCGGGCTGCGCGGAGATCGCCGGCATCCAGGCGATCTCCGAGCAGGGCGTCGGGGGCGGGACGTTCAGCGAGCCCGGCTACACGTGCCAGTGGGTGACGTCGTTCGGCGACGCCGACACCACGCTCGGCGGGCTCGTGGCTGACAGCGACGGCACCTTGTGGCTGGCGGGCGGCTTCAAGGGCGACCTCACCGTCGCCGGCGGCGCGCTCACGGCGGGGGGCGCCGGCAAGGACGTCTTCGTGGCGCACCTCGCGCACGACGGCAATCACATCTGGAGCGAGCGCTTCGGGAACGCGGAGAACGACGCCGCGACGCACACGCACCAAGCGACGTCGATCGCCCTCGGCGAGGGCAGCGTCTATGTCGCGGGCGACTTCACGGGCAGCCTGTCGTTCGGCGCGGACTGCGCGGCGCCCGCGGACGGCGGGGCCGGCGACGCGTTCGTGGCGCGGCTCGACAGGCACGATCCGGGCGGGGTCGCGGCGTGCGTGGTGCACGGGTCGCGCGGCCCCGACGAGGCGAGGGCGGTGGCCGCGGAGGGCGATCGCGTCTTCGTCCTGACGTCGCTCCAGGGCGGGGCGGACATGGGGTTCTCCAGCTACGATGGACAGACCCTCGCGAACGCGTGCAGCGGTGTCTTCTCGGGTCTCCAGGGCGCGCGCTACCGGCCCCGGGCGCTCCGCGTGTCCTCCGGGGAGGCCTTCGTGGTCGCCGATTTCGAGGGCCGCGTGAACGTCGGATTCCCCGGCTCCGAGCGCGGGCTGCCGCCCGGCGACGCGGTCGCGGAGGGGACCGACGCCGTCCTCGCCTCGTTCCCGGCGTCCTGGATCTGCGATGGAGCGAGCGCCGAGGGCGCCGGCCTCTGGTACCGACACTACGCTTCCCTCCCCGGGGACCAGCGCGCCGGCGCCATCGCGGTGAACGGCGCCGGCGTCATCCTGGCCGGCTCGTTCGACGGGCAGATCGATCTCGCCGGCGAGCTCGTCGCCACGGAGGAGGACGGCTTCGCCGCGCACCTCGACCGGCGGGGCGTCGCCACGTGGGCCAAGCACCTCGGCGGCAGCGGGGATCAGTCGGCGCAGGTCGTCGGGGTCGACGCGTTCGGGCGGGTCATCGTGGCCGGGCACTTCCGGCAGCAGCTGATGACCGACGACGCCGAGGTCGCCGGGGACGCCGGCGAGGGGGACATCTTCCTCGCGCGGCTCGGGGCCTCCGGCGGCGAGACCGAGTGGCTCGGCGCGCTCGGCGGCCCCGGGCTCCAGCGGGTCCAGGCGCTCGCGATCTCCGGGACGGACGTCTACCTGGCGGGCACCTCCAGCGCCGACTTCGCGCTCCTGAACTGCAAGGTCGAGGAAGAGGACGGTCAGCTGTTCGTCGCCAAGCTCTCGGTCTCGTCGCGCTGAGGGCCGGCCGCGGGGCGCGGGCCGCTGCGCTCGCCGCCGCGCGCGAGCAGCGCCCGCGCGCACGGCGCGACGACCTGGGCGAGCGCGCGCTCCCGGAGCGTCCGCCGGTGCGCCGGAGACAGCACGCCGAAGCCGAGCAGGCCGCTGCGCGCGGCGTCGTCCGGGGTTGCGGGGGCCGGCTCCGCGGCGGCGGCGGCGAGCTCGTCGGCGACCGCGCTCGCCAGGGAGGGGTCGCGCTCGATGGCCCAGGCGGCGAACCGGAAGGCGAGCTCGGCGTGCCGCGTCTCGTCCTCGGCGATCGTCTCGAGGGCGCGCCGGACCGCGGGATCGGTCGCGTGGAGGGCGGCTTCTGCCGCCTCGATCGCGGCGATGGTCTCGCCGATGCACCCCTCGCGGAGGGTGGTCACGAGGATCTCGCGGGCGCCTTCGCCGCCGAGGGCGCCGTCGATGGCGAGAGGCCCGGGGCCGACGCCGCGTCCGGCGAACGCGCTGGCCAGGGCGAAGCACAGGCGCGCGTGCTCGGCCTCGTCGCCCATGGCCGCCTGGGCCGCGCCGACGAGCTCCGGCGGGGCGCCGAGCGAGAGGAGCTGGAGCGTGAAGCGGGCGAACGCGGCGATCGACGCGTGCTCGAGGAGGGCGACGCGGGTCCAGTGCTCGGCGAGCGCCGCCTGCTGCTCGGCCGAAAGCGTGTCGCGGCGAGGCGGCGCTCCCGGCGAGGCGGCCCAGTCGTCGCGCGCGGCGGGCTCGGCGGTGCGCTCGACCCCGGCCACGAGGAACGGCCGGCCGATCACGCAGAGCGGCTCCGCGCAGGCGTGGCGCAGCGCCGTGAGCGTGCACTGCTGGTCCCCCGGGCAGTCGCCGTCCCCGGCGCACTCGTCGGTGGCCGTCTGGCAGGCGAAGCCGGTCCCGCCGCAACCCGGGTTGAGGACATAGCTGGAGCAGAGCACCCTGCCGCAATCCTGATCGCTGGTGCACCGCGCCTGCACGCACTGCCCGACGGGATCGCCGCACAGGCAGATCTGCCCCTCGTTGCATTCGGCGTCGGTCGTGCATCCGTAGTGGCAGAAGCACCCTGGGGGCGCCTCGCCTCCGAGGCCGGGGCTGCAGAAGCCGTGCGGCTGCTCGGTGCAGTCGGCGTCCGAGGAGCAGCTGCCGGCGCCGCCGCCCGTGTCCTTGCACGCCTCGGGGCGCGGGAGCGGGCTCGGGCAGGCGATGACCTCGGCGCGGTGCATCCAGCCGCCGGCACAGCGCACGTACCCGGTGTTCTGGCCTGCGACGAGGATGGGCTCGGGATCGTCGCACGCGAACGGGAACCCTCCCGGCGGCCCGCTTCCCGTGCTCCCCGCGGGGCCCGCGCCAGAGCTCGCGGCCGGGCCCTCCCCCGTGCTCGCGCTCGCCGTGCTCGCGTTCGAGCCTGTTCCACCGCTGCCGCCAGAGCCCTCTTCGGCCGTGACGTCGCCGCCGCAGCTCAGGGCGGGCGCGATCGCCAGCACCGAGAGCAACCTCGCACCCCAAGCGTCGATCGAGACAAGCAATCTCATGGCTTCAACCTCGTTCGAGGATCTTACCCGCGTTCGGCCCCGCCGTCGCTGCCCCCGCGAGCGCGCTTGCCGCGTCCTTCGCGGCGTGCGACCGTGGCGCCATGCGTGTCATGATTGCCGGCGGCGGGATCGGCGGTCTGACGGCGGCATTGAGCCTGCAATCGGCCGGCGTGGAGGCGTTCGTCGTCGAGGGAGCGCGCGAGATCAAGCCGCTGGGCGTCGGCATCAACCTGCTCCCGCATGCGGTGCGAGAGCTGGCCGAGCTGGGCTTCGCGGACGCGCTGACGGCGACGGGGATCCCCACGGCCGAGCTGGTGCATTACGATCGGTTCGGCGGCCGGATCTGGGCCCAGCCGCGGGGCATTGCCGCCGGGTATCGCTGGCCTCAGATCTCGATCCACCGCGGCGAGCTCCAGGCGATCCTGCTCGCGGCGGCGCGGCAGCGGCTCGGGGACGCCGGCGTGCGCACCGGGCTCGCGGTCGAGCGGTTCGAGCAGACGGGGGCGGAGGTGCGGGTCTCGCTGCGGGATCGGCGGAGCGGCGAGCTCGAGGTGGTCTCCGCGGACGTGCTCGTCGGGGCGGACGGCATTCACTCGGCGGTCCGCGCGCAGCTCCACCCGGCGGAGGGGCCGCCGCGGTGGAACGGCATTCACATGTGGCGGGGCGTGACCGAGGCCGAGCCGTTCCTCACGGGGCGCAGCATGATCATGGCGGGCAGCAACCGGGCCGCAAAGTTCGTCGCATATCCGATCTCGCGCGGCGCGGAGCTCCGCGGCCGGGCCGCGGTCAACTGGGTGGCGGAGGTGCGCTTGCATGAGGGGGCGACGGTCGCGCCCGCGAGCTGGGACCGGCGAGGTCGCCTGGAGGACGTGCTGCCCCATTTCGCCGCGTGGCGCTTCTCTTGGCTCGACGTCCCGGCGCTCATCGCCGCGGCGCCGGTCCTGTTCGAATATCCGATGGTCGATCGCGACCCGCTGCCGTGGTGGGGCGCTGGCCGGGTCACCCTGCTCGGCGACGCCGCTCATCCGATGTTCCCGGTCGGCTCCAACGGGGCTTCCCAGGCGATCCTCGACGCGCGCGTGCTGGCCTGGCACCTCGCCCGGGCGAGCGATCCGGAAGCGGCGCTGTCCGCGTATGAGGCCGCGCGCCGGCCACCCACGAGCGCGCTCGTCCTCGCGAACCGGGCGATGGGCGCCGAGCGGGTCATCGCGCTGGTGGAGCAGCGAGCGCCCGCGGGTTTTGTGCGGATCGAGGACGTGCTGAGCGGCGAGGAGCTGGAGGAGATGAGCCGCGGCTACACGAGGATGGTCGGAACCGACGTCGAGGAGCTCAACGGCCGGCCGTCGTGGAGCGTGGGTGAGGGGGCGGCGGCGCCGGAAGACGGGGGCGGCGCGCGGTAGCGGGGGCGGCGGCGACCCGCGGCGACCCGACCCGGGTTGGCGACCCGCGGCGACCCGACCCGTGGCGGCGACCCGACCCGGGTTGGGTTGGCGGCGACGACGGCGACCCGACCCGGGTTTGGTTGGCGCGACCTGACCCGGGTTGCGGGGAGACCCGGGTTGCGGGGCCCAGTGACCCGACCCGGGTTGCGGGGACCTCGGACCGGGGTTGAGCGACCAGCGATCCGACCCACGTTGAGGTTGGAGACGCGACCCAGGTTGAGGTCACCCGGCGGTGACCCACGTTGAGGTTGGAGACGCGACCCAGGTTGAGGTCACCGCGGGACCTGGCGGCCGCCACCCGCGGAACGCGGCCGCCACCCCTGAGAGGGTGGTAACTCATCGAAATCATTCATCACGATCCTGGCACGACGTTTGTTTTGTGCGATGACCATGAGCCAGCCTCGCGAGATCGCTCCTGGCGCGACGTATCTGATCACCCGTCGCATCGTGCGTCGGCACCTGCTCCTCCGACCTGATGCGGTCATCAATCAGCTTCTGATCTATGCCCTAGCGATCTCCGCCCGCCGTTACGGCGTCCAGGTCCATGCGCTCTGCGCGATGTCGACGCATCTACACTTGATCGTGACCGACGTGAGGGGCGTATTGCCGCGCTTCCTGCAGTTCTATCATCGCATCGTCGCGCTCGGGACGAAGGTGATCCGCGCATGGGAAGGACCAGTGTGGGACCACGAGGCCCCGAGCGTGGTGCGGCTGCTGACGCCCGCGGCGGTGGTGGAGAAGATCGCCTACGTCCTCGCCAATCCGGTTGCTGCTGGCCTCGTACGGCATGCGCGTGAGTGGCCGGGCGCCAAGGTGGAGGTGGACGAGATCGGCCGAGGCGTGCTGAGCGCGACGCGCCCCTCCGCGTATCTCGATCCGGAAAACCCGCATTGGCCCGAGGAAGTGACGCTTCCGCTCTCGTTGCCGCCGGCGATCGAGCACGACGCGGAGGGCTTTCGTCAACAGGTCGCCGCCGAGCTCAAGCAGCAGGAGGCGCAGGCTCATGCGCAGATGCAGCAGCTTGGCCGTAAGTTTCTGGGGGCGGAGCGAGCCCGTAAGATTTCCCCTTACGTACGTGCTACAAGCTTCGAAGCGCTACGCGAACGCAATCCTACTTTTGCGGTCGGTCGTGAGCAGGGTGATGCATGGCGAATGGCAGGTGCAGCTGTGCGGGCATTTCGCGCGTCATACCGCGCGGCGCTCGAGCGATGGCGCGCAGGCGTACGCAGCGTTTTATTCCCTGCAGGAACGTGGTGGATATATACGTTTCACGGCGCCAGCGTGACGGGCGTCGTTTCCGCGACATGACTGCGGGCCCAAGCAGCTACCAACCCGGCCCAGGTTGAACTCACGAACCCAACCCAGGTTGGAAACCAATGACCCGATCCGCGGGAAGACCATTACGGCGACAACCCGGGTCGGGTCTCCTCCTGGCCTTTTCCGGCCACGATGCCCGCGAAGGCCGCCGCGAAGCGGCGCCGCAAATCCTCGTCCGTGAGCAGCTTGTCGCGCAACGCTCGCGACAGCTCGAGGTGGTAGAATGGCGCGCCCATCTGGCGCGACCACCGAGCCTGCACGTTGGTGGCACCGCCGAGCTTCTTGATGTCGGCGGGGTAGGCGAGGACCTTCCCGTCACTGACGACCGCCCGCAACGGGGCGAGCAGCCGCTCAAGGTTGGCGCCGTGCCCCACGGCGCTTGCGATGGCGGCGGCGTCTGGCGCCGAGCTGTCCTGAAAACCGTGCAGTTGCACCGCCGGCACGCCGGGGAAGCTCTGGAGCAGCGCCCGGTGGGCCGACAGGAAAAACGAGCGCTCGGCATGCGCCACGTCTGCGAAGGCAAGCGTCGCAGCCGGCCGCCCGCGGGCGGCAACGATGTCCCCCCGCGCGCCGCCGCCTGCGCCCTGGACGCCATCGCCGCCGCCCGCGCCTGTGACGCCGGACCCGGCCAGCCCGCTGCCCGCCGTCCGAGCGCCGTCCCCCGTTGCCTGCGTTTCGGCGGCCGCCTCATCCGCGCTGGCGCCGCCCGTTCCTTCGCCTTCGTCGTCTCCGACGGCGTTGCTTGGCTTAGGGCCGCCGCCGTACCGGTGCGACGTGTTGACGATCAGCGCCCGCGCTCGCTGCGCCTCGAAGATGGCGAGCGCGATGGGCAGCGTCCCCTGGTCGAAGAAGGTGTGCGGCGCCTCCACGATGAGCGGCGCTGCTGCTCCTGTGCGCAGCACCACCGCGGCCGCGCCCCGATGGCGCGAGTCGTTCTCGGATAGCACCCAGAGGTCGCGCCCGGGGACCGCCCGCAGCGCGAACCCGGGTGGGGCCGCCGGAGGTGGCTGCCGGTTCTGGGCGGCGACCCCCGCCGCTGCGATCCACATGATGTAAGCGGCCTCTTCCACGTCGTTGGGGGGCTCTGCGATGAGGTGGCGCCCGCCCTTGCGCAACGGGGCAATCTGCTCGTCAAGCGCTTCCCTCTCCCCCCCGTCGGCCGCCTGGACCTCAACCACGGTCGGCACCTCCGTCGGCACCCCCACGGTCCCCACCGCAGAGGCCGCCGGACTCGGCGCCGGGCCCAGAGCGCTCCCGACACTCCGACACACCCCCTGCGAGCACCCGGCGATCGTGAACAGCACCACATAGCCTGCGCTCTTCATGGTCGTCCTCGCCGCCGAAACCTCGACGACGTTTGTACTTTTCTCACGGCACCGCCCGCGAATCCACAATGACGCATTGCGTAACGTCGCTTCGCCTGCTCTTTCGCGGCGGGGGCGGTTTGCGCTAGTAGCACTGCATGCCTCGCCCCTTCGATTCTGTGGAGGCGCCGCCGCTTCCGCAGCAGGCCGGCCGTACGTTTCCGCGCCTCGTTGAGCTGATGCAGCGGCTCCTTGCGCCCGATGGATGCCCGTGGGACCGCGAGCAGAGCTTCGCGACGCTGCGGCGCTACGTGCTCGAGGAGGCCTGCGAGGTCATCGATGCCATCGACGGCGGCGACCGCAAGGAGCTGTGCGCCGAGCTCGGGGATCTCCTGCTCCAAGTCGTCTTCCAGGCCGAGCTCGCCCGGGCCGAGGGGGCGTTCGGCCCCGACGATGTGGTCGCCGCGATCTGCGAGAAGCTCGTGCGGCGCCACCCCCACGTCTTCGCGGACGAGAGCGCCGAGAACGCGGACGAGGTGCTTCAGAACTGGGAGCGCATCAAGGCGGCGGAGCGGGCCCGGCAGGGCAATGATCGCGGGGTGCTCGGCGGCGTTCCCCGCAGCTTGCCGGCGCTGACCCGGGCGCAGCGGGTCGGCGAGAAGGTCGCGCGCGTCGGCTTCGACTGGCCCGACGCGCAAGGCTCGCGCGCGAAGGTCGAGGAGGAGCTCGGAGAGCTGGATCGGGCCTTCGAAAGCGGCGACCCCGCCGCCGTCGAGGAGGAGCTCGGCGACGTGCTCTTCGCGCTCGGGAACCTGGCGCGCCACGCCGGCGTCGACGCGGAGGGGGCGCTGCGCCGCACGATCGACAAGTTCACCCGGCGCTTCGAGCACGTCGAGCGGCGGGTCATCGAGCGGCACGGCGGCTGGCCCGCCAAGGCGTCGGACGACACCCTGACGCTGGAAGAGCTCGACGGCTACTGGGACGAGGCCAAGCGCGGCGAGCGGCGGACCTGAGCGCGGCGTCGAGCTCAACCTCGGTTGGGCGGGGGCGAGCTTAACCCCGGTCGGGCGGCGGCCATGGGCGTCGAGCCCAACCCCGGTCGGGCGGCGGCCGGTCGGGCGGCGGCCATGGGCGTCGAGCTCAACCCCGGTCGGGCGGCGGCGGCCGGTCGCCGGTCGGGCGGCGGCTATGGGCGTCGAGCCCAACCCCGGTCGGGCGGCGGCGGCCGGGTGGCGGCGGGGTCGGGCGGCGGCCGTTGGCGTCGAGCCCAACCCCGGTCGGGCGGCGGTCGCGCGGCGGCCGCACAAACACGCTCCCACAAGCCGTCGAGCTCAACCCCGTCGGCGCGGAGCCTGCGCGAGCAGGCTCTCGGGCGCGCCCGGGCTCAGTCACGCACCGCGGTCAGCACGAAGCGCTCCCGCACGCGCGCCTCGTTCGACTCGTGAAGGACGTGGATCTCGTAACGGCCCGGCTGGGCGACGGCCACGCTGAGCGGCGCGTCGCCGCGGTAGCGCGTGAGCCGATGCGAGCAGCGCTCCTGCTGGCAGTGCTCCTCCAGCGCCCCGCCCTCGCCGTCGGGCAGCCGCACGCGCACGTGCTCCGGGACCTCGAGGTGAACCACCGCCGGCTCCTCGGCGTGGCGGTGCGTCCACAGATCGAGGTGCATCCACGCGTGACCGTCGTCCGGCAACGCGACGGCGCGCTCCTCGGAGCGCTCGATCGCGGGAGAGCTCACGCCGCCCCCGCCGCCCGCCAGAACGACGGCGGCCGCCAGCGCGGCGAGCGCCGGCGCGGCGATGATCGCTCCCCATCGCCAGGGGCTCCGCGCCCGCTGCGATCGCTTGCCGCCCTCCGCCCCCGGGCGCTCCGGCCGCTCGGGGAGCTTGCCGAGCGCGCGCTCGACGAGCGCCTCGGGGGGGCCCATCGCGCGCAGCGCCCGCATGCTCGCCGCGAGATCCTGCGGAATCGGAGGCACATCGTGGTCCTGTCCGCTCACGTCGACCCCTCTCGCGCCGCGACGACGAGTTGCGCCGCCACGCGCTCGTATGCATCGCGCAGCCGCGCGCGCCCCCGGGCGTGGCGGCTCTTCGCCGTCCCCTTGGGGATTCCGAGGAGCTCGGCCACACTGTCATAACCGAGCTCCTCGATGTCGCATAGCACCACCACGGTGCGGAATTCCTCGGGCAGCTCCTGAAGGCACGCGAGGAGCACCTCCGTGTCCTGGCTCAGGATCGCGGCCGCCTCCGGGCTCGAAGCATCGGCGCGAGGCAGGATGCCGAGCGCGTCGGTGCAGACGTCGACGAGCCGCTCGAGCAGGCCGCGGCGCCGCGCCTCGGTCCGGTAGGCCTCCAGGTACTCGTGCCGAGCGATCCCGCAGAGCCACACCCCGAGATCCGCGCGCCCCTCGAACGACGCCGCGTTCAGGTACGCCTTGAGCAACGCATTCTGGAACAGATCGTCCGCCTGATCCCGGGTGCCGCAGAGGGAAATGCAAAATCGGTAGAGGCGCGGGAGCACCGGGCGCACGGCCGACTCGAACTGCGCGCGCGATTCGCCGAGGAGGGGTCGCGATTCGGTCATGAGGGCCGTTCGAGCGCCTGGAGCGTCGAGGCCCGGAACTCTAGCGTGGAATGGACGGCGGGGAAGAGCCCGCCGCTCGCGCCACGGCGGGGCGAGCAGCGGCGCCTCGAGCAGGGGAGCGCTGTACATCGACGCCCCCTAGGACGGAACGGGCCCCCGCGCAGGTTCCTGCACATCGCATGAAATCGTCACCCCCGTCGGGAACCTGGGGGCGAGTGGTCCCGTCCTGGGGCGTGTTCTGACGAACAGCGGGCCCACAGGGTACCCGCGTCTCCGAGGGCCGACCACCCCATGTCCAACCCGATAATTTCTTCAGGCGCGCCGGCGCAGGCGCCCGCGTCCGCCTCGTGGAAGAACGACCTCGTCTCAGGCTTCCTCGTCTTCCTGATCGCCCTGCCGCTCTGCCTCGGCATCGCCATGGCGAGCGGGTTCCCGCCCATCGCCGGCGTGCTCACCGCCGTCGTCGGCGGGATGGTCGCCACCTGGCTCGGCAGCGCGCCGCTGACCATCAAGGGACCGGCGGCGGGCCTCATCGTCATCGCCCTGGGCGCCGTGCAGGAGCTCGGCGGCGGCGACAACGCGGTCGGATACCGCCGCGCGCTCGCGTGCATCGCTGTCGCCGCGCTGACACAGATCGCCTTCGCGCTGGCGCGCGCCGGCAAGCTCGGCGACTTCTTCCCCGTCTCGGTGGTGCACGGCATGCTGGCGGCCATCGGGATCATCATCTGCTCGAAACAGATCCACACGCTCGTCGGCGTCACGCCCGCGGCGAAAGAGCCGTTCCACCTGATCCTGGAGATCCCGCGCAGCCTGTCCCGGCTGAACCCCGAGATCGCCCTGATCGGCGTCCTCTCGCTGGTCATCCTCTTCGGCTATCCGGCGATCGCTAAGAGATCGCGCTTTCTGCAGAAGATCCCTGCGCCGATGCTGGTGCTGGCGCTGTCCGTGCCGCTCGCGTACGTCTTCGATCTCGAGCACGAGCACACCTACACGCTCGCGGCGACCCACACGACGTACGCGATCGGGCCGAATTTTCTGGTCAACCTGCCGGGCAACCTCCTCCAGGCGATCGTCTTCCCCGACTTCAGCCACGTCGGCACGCCCGCGTCAATCAAATACATCGTGATGTTCTCGCTGGTGGGCAGCATCGAGTCGCTGCTCTCGGCGAAGGCCGTCGACTCGCTCGATCCCGCGAAGCGCCGCTCCGATCTCGACCGGGACCTGCTCGCCACGGGCGTCGGCAACCTCATCGCGGGCCTGCTCGGCGGGCTGCCGATGATCTCCGAGATCGTCCGCAGCTCCGCCAACATCGGCTACGGCGCGAGGAGCCGCCTGTCGAACTTCTTCCACGGCACCTTCCTCCTGCTCTTCGTCGCCTTCGCGCCGGGGCTGATCCACCGGATCCCCCTCGCCGCGCTCGCCGCCATGCTCACGTTCACGGGCATCCGCCTCGCGTCCCCCAAGGAGTTCGTGAGGACGCTCCGCATCGGCAGGGAGCAGCTCATCATCTTCGGCACCACGGCCGCGTTCTGCATCGCCTCCGATCTGCTCGTCGGGGTCGCGGCCGGCGTCGCCGTGAAGATGCTCATCCACGTGATCAACGGCGCGCCGCTGCGCGTCCTCTTCCGGCCCGACGTGGAGGAGCGCGCCGAGGGAGGGCGCGTCGTGCTGCGCGTCAAGCACGCAGCGGTCTTCAGCAACTATCTCAGCATCCAGCGGAAGCTCGCGAGCCACGCGAGCGCCTCCAGCATCGAGATCGACTTCGCCGAGGCCCGCCTCGTCGATCACACGGTCATGTCCAACCTGCACGAGCTGGAGGCCGTGATGAAGCGAGACGGGCGGACATTGACCCTCTCGGGCCTCGGCGATCACTTCCAGCTGTCGTCCCATCCGCTCTCGGCGAGGAAGAGGACCATCATCAGCCCCGTCGCCCAGCGCTGAGCCGAGGCGATGCACGGCCGCCGCGGCCGCGCGTCGCGGGTGACGCCCCAGGAACCACCTTACCTCCGGGATCGCCATGGACAGCGAGCTCTCTCAGGATCTCCGCGCGAGCGCCGCGCGACAGGCGCGCCTCTGCGACGTGGTCGAGCACGCCGGGCACTTCCTGCCAGCGCAGGGGCCCATCGGCGTGTTCGTCCACCACAACACGCTGCACGCCTTCCAGCACCTGCCGTTCCACGACGCGCTCGCCGCGGCGAGCGCCATCTTCGAGGCCGAGCCGTACCTCTCGGAGGCGGATTATCGCGCGCACATCGCCTCGGGGCGGATCGACGGCGAGGACCTCGAGGCGGCCCTCGCGGCGCGCTTCTCCGCGCTCCCGGACGAGCGGCGAGGCCCGCTGTCCCGGCACGAGATCGAGCGGATCGCGCTGCGCTATCCGATCGAGGCGGAGACCGCGGCGGGCCTCGCGTGGCGCATCGCCGAGGCGGGAGAGACGCGGCGGCTCCGGGCCGACGTCCCCGCCGAGCGGCGCTGGCGCATCCTGGAGAGCACGGAGCGCTGGCTCGAGGCGCGCCCCGAGACCGCGGCGCGCCTCCGCGACCAGGGCGGCCTCGATCCGGAGTCGCGCGCCGCGCTCGCGCTCTGGGACGCGTGCCGCGCCGTGCAGCTGCCGCCCGCCCCGCCCGCGGAGCCGCCGCTCGTCGACCGCGTGGGCGAAGGCCGGTCGCACCGCGATCTGCTGCTCGCGCTGGCCGGCGAGGATCCGGCCGAGCTCGTCGATCCGCTCCTGATCCGGCTCCTCGCCGCTTACCTCGACGAGGGCGTCGCGCACTGGGTGATGCCCGATCGAGCGCAGGGGCTGTGGCGCTGCTTCCGCGACATGGCGCTCGAGGGCGCGCGGCTCGCTGCCCCGGCTTTCCGGGGGCTCGACGAGGAGCTCCGCCTGCTCGACGCGGCAGGGCTCCCGCCGCCCGCGATCGCCGTCCGCGCCCTCGAAGAGCTCGGGGTGCCCGAGGATCGCTGGGAGGGATACGTGACCCGCGTGCTGCTCGAGCTCCCGGGCTGGGCCGGCATGATCCACCGCCTCGAGCACACCCCGGACGATCGTCCGCCGGGATCGCCGCCCGCGTCGCTGGTCGAGTACCTCGCCGTCCGCCTGACCCTCGCCCGGTACGCGTTGCGCGACGTCGCGCGCCGGCGGCTCGGGTACGCGGGGCCCCTCGCCGGGCTCGTCGAGCACGCCCGGCGCACCGCGCGGCCGCCGGCGCCGCCGCCCTGCTCGCCCGACCACGATCGGCCGTTCCGCCTGTTTCAGCTCGCGCAGCTCGCCGGCCTGTCGGCCGCCGAGATCGCGCCGCTGCCCGTGGCGGATCGCGTCTGGGCGCTGTCGGCGCTCGAGGCGTTCGACGCGATCGCGCGGCGCCGCGTCCTGCACGAGGCCTACGAGCATCACCACCGGGTCGAGGCGCTGCACGGGATCGCCGTGAGCCTGCGCCGCCCGGAGGAGGAGCGCGCGGTGAAGGAGCCCCGCTTCCAGGTCGCCTTCTGCATCGACGATCGCTGCGAGGGGCTCCGGCGCCATTTCGAGGAGCTCTCTCCGCGGCACGAGACCCTCGGCGTGGCCGGGTTCTTCGGCGTGCCGATCCGCTACCGCGGGCTCGACGACGCCGGCCACGCGAGCCTCTGCCCGGTCGGGGTGGAGCCGGCGCACGAGATCGTCGAGCGGCCGCACGAGGAGGAGGCGGGCCGCCGACGGCAGGCCCGCCGCAGGCGCTGGGCGCGGCTCCTGCACACGCTCGGGCGCGGCTCGCGCACCCTGGCGCGCGGCGTGCTCCTCACGCCGACCCTCGGCCTGCTCTCCACGATCCCGCTCGTCGGACGCATCCTGTTCCCTCGGGCGACGGCGCGGCTGCGCCGCGCGCTCGAGCGGCGCCTGCTCCCGGCCGTGCCGACGCGGCTCCTCAGCCCGCACGACGAGGGCTCCGCCGCGGCCGGCTCCGCCGCGGCCGGCGCGGGGCGGCCGTTCACCGCCGCCGAGAAGGCGGCCCGGGTGGCCGTCACGCTGGAGAACATGGGGCTCACCCGCGGCTTCGCGCCGATCGTGGCGGTGCTCGGCCACGGATCGACCAGCGTGAACAACCCGCACCAGTCGGCGTACGACTGCGGCGCCTGCGGCGGCCGTCACGGCGGCCCGAACGCGCGGCTGTTCGCGTCCATGGCGAACGACCCGGAGGTCCGCGCCCTGCTCCGCGGCCGGGGGATCGACATCCCGGACGGGACCTTCTTCGTCGGCGGCATGAACAACACGACGACGGACGAGATCGTCCTCTACGACCAGCACCTCGCGCCGGCGTCGCACCGCGCCGAGCTCGCGGCGCTCTCCGGCGCCCTGGACGCGGCGCGCGCGCTGCACGCGCACGAGCGCTGCCGTCGCTTCGCGTCGGCGCCGGCCGAGGGCGGCCCCGCGCGGGCGCTCGCGCACGTCGAGTCGCGCGCCGCCGACCTCAGCGAGGCCCGGCCCGAGCTCGGGCACGTGACCAACGCCGTCTGCGTGGTCGGCCGCCGCGCGCTCACCCGCGGGCTGTTCCTGGATCGCAGGGCGTTCCTCGTCTCGTACGACCCGACCCAGGACCCGAGCGGCGCGATCCTCGAGCGCATCCTGCTCGCGGTCGGCCCGGTCGGGGCGGGGATCAACCTCGAGTACTACTTCTCCTGCGTCGACAACCGCCGCTATGGCGCCGGCACCAAGCTGCCGCACAACCTGGTCTCGCTGCTCGGGGTCATGGAGGGATCGCTGAGCGACCTGCGCACCGGGCTGCCGAAGCAGATGATCGAGATCCACGAGCCGGTGCGCCTGCTCGTCGTCGTGGAGGCGAGCACGGAGACGGCCGCCGCGCTCTGCGCGCGGCAGCCGGCCCTCCGCGAGCTCATCTGCAACGGCTGGATCCAGCTCGCCTGCGTCGATCCGGACACGCGCCGGATCGCCCATTTCACGGGGGACGGCTTCGCGCCGTTCTCGCCCCCGGACGACCCTTTGCCCGAGGTCCAGCGCTCCGCCGACTGGTACGCCGGGCGGTCCGGCTTCGTCCCGCCTGCGCTCATCCGCGCCGCGTCCACGCGGCCACGCGAGGTCGCCCACCATGCTGTCTGACGTGCTGCTCGGCGAGCTCGCCGCGCTTGCTGTGCTCTCCCCGGCGGCGGCCTTCGCCGCGCTCGGGGCCTACCTGCTGCTCCTCCGCACGCCGAGCGAGCGCGTCGTCTCGCGCGCCGTGCTGTCCGCGCTCTCGGTCTCGCTCGCGGCGTCGCTGGCGATCTGGGGCTCGGCCGTCGCGGCGCCCTACGCGTTCGTCCCGGTGAAGCTCGGCCACTGGTTCGCGACCAGGAGCTACGCGTTCGAGCTCGTCCTGCTCGTCGATCGGCTGTCGGCGACGATGATGGTGCTCGTCTCGCTGATCGCGCTCACGGTCGGCCGGTTCTCGGTGGCGTACCTGCACCGCGAGCCGGGGTTCGCGCGGTTCTTCCTGCTCCTCGCGCTGTTCTCGACGGGCATGCTGGCGCTCGTGTCGGCGGGCACCGTCGATCTGCTCTTCGCCGGCTGGGAGCTCGTCGGCGCGACGAGCGTGCTGCTCGTGGCCTTCTTCCACGAGCGCGAGGCGCCGCCGCGGGCCGCGGTGCGCGTCTACATCACCTACCGGCTCTGCGACGTCGGGCTGCTCGGGGGCGCGGTGCTCATGCACGATCTCGCCCACTCCTCGCAGTGGGGCGAGGTGTTCGGCGGCGCCCCCTGGCCCGGGGCCGCGGCGTCGCTCGGCCCCGGCGCGGCCACGGCGCTCGCGCTGTGCCTGTTCCTCGCCGCCATGGGCAAGAGCGCGCAGTTCCCGCTGGGGAGCTGGCTGCCGCGGGCCATGGAGGGGCCGACGCCGTCGAGCGCGCTCTTCTACGGCGCGATCTCGGTGCACGCGGGGGTGTACCTGATGCTGCGCGTGGCCCCGCTGCTCCAGCGCTCGCCGGCCGCGAGCGCGGTGATCGCCTGCGTCGGGGCGGCGACGGCCGTCTACGGCACGACGGTGGGGCGCGTGCAGGCCGACGTGAAGAGCGCCCTGGCGCACGCGACGATGACGCAGGTGGGGCTCATGTTCGTGGAGATCGGGCTCGGGCTCTACTGGCTCGCGCTCGTCCACCTGTTCGCGCACGCGTGCCTGCGCTGCCTCCAGATGCTGCGCGCCCCGTCGGCGCTCCGCGACGCGCAGGAGATCCGGGCCGCGCACGCTGGCGAGCCGCTGCCGCCCCTCGGGCTCGCCGCCCGCGTGCTGCCGGCGGCGCTCGTGCGGCGCGCGTACTGGCTCGCGCTCGATCGCTTCCACCTCGAGGCGCTGCAGGAGCGGCTCGTCGCCGCGCCGCTGATGCGCCTCGGGCGCGTGCTCGACCGGCTCGAGCGGCGGTGGGTGGCGGCGCTGAGCGGCTGGCCCGAGCGCGCCGCCGTCGAGCCGGGGGAGCCGGACGCGCCCGGCGCACCCGAGCGCGCGATGGCCTTCGAGCCCGCCGCGAGCGACCGGAAGGGGGCGCGGACGTGAGCGCCTTTCCGCTCCTCGTGGCGCTCGTCCTCACGCCGGCGGTCGCGGCGCTCTTCGCCTCACGGGCGCGCAGCGACGAGGGCGCGCGCCGCGCGGCCGTCGTCGGCGCGGCGCTCACCCTGCTCCTCTCGCTCGCGCCGCTCGCGCTCTCGCGCGCCGGCGTCGCGCTCGCCGCCGGGGGGCCCGCCCTGCCGCTCCTCGGCGCGCGCCTCCGGCTCGGCGTCGACGGCTACACCATCGCCCTGCTCCCGCTGCTCGGCTTCGTCCTGCTCGCCCTGGTCGCCGCGGGCCCGCGCGCCGCGGTCGATCGGCCGGCCGCCACCGCGCTGCTCGCCACCGGGAGCGCCATCCTCGGCGTCTTCTGCGCGCTCGACCTCGCGGTGCTCGCGGTTGCGTGGATCGCCGCGCTCGTGCCGATCGAGCGCCTGATCGCCAGGAAGGGCGGCGCCCTGGACCCGCTCCTCCGGCGCACCTGCCGCATCTTCCTGCTGGGCGGCACGGCGCCGCTCGCCCTCGCGATCGGCGCGATGGCCGCGCTCGCCGCGCGCCGCGGCGCGGCCCTGCCGTTCGACATCGAGGAGATCGCCCGCGCCGGCGTCCCCGAGGCGTGGCAGTCGCCGCTCTTCGCGCTCGTCGGGATCGCCGTGCTGATGCGCATGGCCGCCGTGCCGTTCCACGGCTGGCTGCCCGTGCTGCTCGAGCGCGGGCCGCTCGGCGTCACCGTCCTGCTCGCCGAGATGCAGGTCGGCGTCTGCGTGCTCCTGCGCGTCGGGGCGGCGCTCCTGCCCGCGGGCTGCGCCGAGGGCATGCCCATCCTCGCCGTCCTCGGCCTGGTCAGCGCCCTGCACGGCGCCGTGCTCGCGCTCGTCCAGACCGATCTGCGCCGGATGCTCGGCTACCTCGTGGCGAGCCAGAAGGGGCTCGTGCTCCTCGGGCTCGCCTCGCTGAGCCGGGAGAGCGTGAGCGGCGCGCTCCTCCAGAGCGTCGCCTCGTCGATCGCGCTCACCGGGCTCGCGATGGTCATCGGAGCGCTGGAGGCGCGCGCCGGCACGGCCGACACGCGGGCGCTCGGCGGCCTCGTGGCCCGGACGCCGCGCATGGCCGCCTTCTTCTTCCTGCTCGCGTGCGCGGCGATCGGCATGCCGGGGGCGCTCTCGTTCGTGAGCGAGGACCTGCTCCTGCACGGCATCTTGCACGTCCACCCCGTGCTCTCGGTGCTGGCGCTGACGGCGGCGGCGCTCAACGGGATCACGCTGTTCCGCGCGTTCCAGCGCGCCTTCCTCGGCCCGCTGCGGCGCCACCTGCAGGGCGCTTCGGTGGAGGCGCTCCTGTTCCGCGAGCGGGCGTTCTTGCTGGCGACGGTGGCGCTCACCGTGGTGCTCGGCGTAGCGCCGGGGCGGCTGCTCGCGCTGCACGAGCCGATGGTCGACAAGGTCCTCCACGGCGTCGCCCACGCCGCGGCGGCGCGCGCCTCGGCGGCGGCGAGCCGCCGCGCCGTCGCCGATTCTGGCCTGGGCTCCGCGTCCGCGGGGGCGGGCCTCGCGGGCGCGCAGCGCGCGCCGGCGCCGGGCGTGGCTCAGAGCAGGTAGCGCTCCCCCGAGTCGGGCAGGACGGTCACGATCGTGCCGTGCACCTTGCGCGCGATCTCCACGGCGGCGTGGACGTTGGCGCCCGAGCTCGGCCCGACGAGGAGGCCCTCCTCGCGGGCGAGCCGCCGCCCCATGCGGGACGCGGCCGCCTCGGTCACGGTGAGGATCTCGTCGATCAGCGAGCGCTCGAGGATCGCCGGCACGAAGCCGGGGCCGAGGCCCTGGATGCCGTGGGCGCCGGGCCCGCGGCCCGAGAGCACGGCGCTCTTCGCCGGCTCGACGGCGCAGATGCGGACCGCGCTGCCGAGCCGATCCCGGAGCACGCGCCCGCAGCCGGTCAGGGTGCCGCCGGTGCCCACGCCGGCGACGAACGCCGCGATGTCGCCGCCGGTCTGCTCGAGGATCTCGAGGCCCGTGGCGCGCGCGTGCGCGCCGGGGTTCGCCGGGTTCTGGAACTGCTGGCTCATCCAGGCGCCGGGGT